>NZ_CM174480.1:0-782500 GCF_057838985.1 Pseudomonas sp. KH_046_2
GTGTCAGTGGAACTTTGGCAGCAGTGCGTGGAGCTTCTGCGCGATGAGCTGCCTGCCCAACAATTCAACACTTGGATCCGTCCACTACAGGTCGAAGCCGAAGGCGACGAGTTGCGTGTCTATGCACCCAATCGTTTTGTTCTGGACTGGGTCAACGAAAAGTACCTGGGGCGTGTTCTCGAATTGCTCGATGAGCACGGTAATGGCATGGCGCCTGTGCTTTCCCTATTAATAGGCAGCAAACGCAGTTCGGCACCCCGTGCCGCGCCCAATGCTCCCCTGGCTGCCGCGGCTTCCCAGGCCCAGGCTGCTCAAGCGCCCGCCAGTCCGCCGCCGGCACCTGCTGCCGCGTCGACCAAACGTGCGATGCAAAAAGTGGCCGAGGTCACCGAGGAAGAACCTTCCCGTGACAGCTTCGACCCGATGGCCGGCGCCAGTTCGCAACAGGCCCCGGTTCGCGCCGAGCAACGTACCGTGCAGGTCGAAGGTGCGCTCAAGCACACCAGTTACCTGAACCGCACCTTTACCTTTGAGAATTTCGTTGAAGGTAAATCCAACCAGCTGGCGCGCGCCGCCGCCTGGCAGGTGGCAGACAACCCCAAGCACGGTTACAACCCGCTCTTCCTTTATGGTGGCGTCGGCCTGGGTAAAACCCACTTGATGCATGCTGTGGGTAACCACCTGTTAAAGAAGAACCCGAATGCCAAGGTGGTGTACCTGCATTCCGAGCGTTTCGTGGCCGACATGGTCAAGGCCCTGCAACTGAACGCGATCAACGAGTTCAAACGCTTCTACCGTTCGGTGGATGCGTTGCTGATCGATGACATTCAGTTCTTCGCCCGCAAGGAACGTTCCCAGGAAGAGTTTTTCCACACCTTCAACGCCCTGCTCGAAGGTGGCCAGCAGGTCATTCTCACCAGTGACCGCTACCCGAAGGAAATCGAAGGCCTTGAAGAACGTCTCAAATCCCGCTTTGGCTGGGGCCTGACCGTAGCGGTCGAGCCGCCGGAGCTGGAAACCCGTGTGGCGATCCTGATGAAGAAGGCCGATCAGGCCAAAGTCGAGCTGCCTCACGACGCCGCGTTCTTCATTGCCCAGCGCATTCGCTCCAACGTCCGTGAGCTGGAAGGCGCGCTCAAACGCGTGATCGCCCACTCGCACTTCATGGGCCGCGATATCACCATCGAGCTGATTCGCGAATCCCTTAAGGACTTGTTGGCGTTGCAGGATAAACTGGTCTCTGTGGATAACATTCAGCGCACTGTCGCCGAGTACTACAAGATCAAGATCTCCGACTTGCTGTCCAAACGCCGTTCGCGTTCGGTCGCTCGTCCGCGTCAGGTCGCCATGGCGTTGTCCAAGGAACTGACCAACCACAGCTTGCCGGAAATCGGCGATGTGTTTGGCGGTCGCGACCATACAACGGTCTTGCACGCGTGCCGCAAGATCAACGAACTTAAGGAATCCGACGCGGACATCCGCGAGGACTACAAGAACCTGCTGCGTACGCTGACCACTTGATGAACACCAGCGCAGCTTATTAAGGCAAGGGACTAGACCATGCATTTCACCATTCAACGCGAAGCCCTGTTGAAACCCCTGCAACTGGTCGCAGGCGTCGTCGAACGCCGACAGACCTTGCCGGTACTTTCCAACGTGCTGCTGGTTGTCGAAGGCCAGCAATTGTCGCTGACCGGTACCGACCTGGAAGTCGAGCTGGTTGGTCGTGTTCAACTCGAAGAGCCGGCGGATCCGGGTTCCATCACCGTGCCGGCGCGCAAGCTGATGGACATCTGCAAAAGCCTGCCGAACGATGCGCTGATCGACATCAAGGTCGACGAGCAGAAGCTTGTGGTCAAGGCTGGCCGTAGCCGCTTCACCCTGTCGACACTGCCGGCCAACGACTTCCCTACCGTGGAAGAAGGCCCGGGTTCGCTGACCTGCAGCCTGGAGCAAAGCAAGCTGCGTCGTCTGATCGAACGCACCAGCTTCGCCATGGCCCAGCAGGACGTGCGTTACTACCTCAACGGTATGCTGCTGGAAGTTTCCGCTGGCGTGATCCGCGCCGTGGCCACCGACGGTCACCGTCTGGCCATGTGCTCGATGCAGGCCGATATCGGTCAGCCGGATCGTCACCAGGTCATCGTGCCGCGCAAAGGTATCCTCGAACTGGCACGCCTGCTCACCGAGCCGGACGGCAATGTCAGCATCGTGCTGGGTCAGCACCACATCCGCGCCACCACCGGTGAGTTCACCTTCACCTCGAAGCTGGTCGACGGTAAATTCCCGGACTACGAGCGTGTTCTGCCTAAAGGCGGCGACAAGCTGGTACTTGGCGATCGCCAGGCTCTGCGCGAAGCGTTCAGCCGTACCGCCATTCTGTCCAACGAGAAGTACCGTGGTATCCGTCTGCAACTGGCCAGCGGTCAGCTGAAGATCCAGGCGAACAACCCGGAGCAGGAAGAAGCGGAAGAAGAAGTGGGCGTTGAATACAACGGCGGTTCTCTGGAAATCGGCTTCAACGTGAGCTACCTGCTCGACGTACTGGGCGTGATGACCACCGAGCAGGTTCGTCTGATCCTGTCCGACTCCAACAGCAGTGCGCTGGTGCAGGAATCGGATAACGACGACTCGGCTTATGTTGTCATGCCGATGCGTCTGTAATCATGCCCAGCAGAAGCTAGATGTCCTTAAGTCGCGTCTCGGTCACCGCGGTGCGCAATCTGCACCCGGTGACCTTCTCCCCCTCCCCCCGCATCAATATTCTTTACGGCGCCAACGGCAGCGGCAAAACCAGTGTTCTGGAAGCCATCCATCTGCTGGGGCTTGCCCGTTCGTTTCGCAGCACCCGTCTGTTGCCGGTCATTCAATACGAACAGCTTGCCTGTACGGTATTTGGCCAGGTTGAACTGGCGGAGGGTGGGCATAGCGCCTTGGGCATCTCACGGGATCGACAAGGCGAATTCCAGATCCGTATCGATGGGCAGAACGCGCGCAGCGCCGCGCAACTGGCCGAGATCTTGCCACTGCAGCTGATCAATCCGGACAGTTTTCGATTGCTGGAAGGTGCGCCGAAGATTCGCCGGCAGTTTCTCGACTGGGGTGTGTTCCACGTGGAACCGCGCTTCATGTCAACCTGGCAGCGCTTGCAGAAGGCCCTGCGCCAGAGAAACTCTTGGCTGCGGCATGGTACACTTGACGCCGTTTCGCAAGCGGTTTGGGACAGGGAACTGTGCCAGGCCAGCGCTGAAATTGATGAATACCGCCGCGCTTATATCAAAGCCTTGAAACCAGTCTTTGAACAAACCTTGAGCGAACTGGTTGAGCTTGAAGGCTTGACGCTCAGCTATTACCGCGGCTGGGACAAGGACCGTGAACTGAGTGCTGTGCTCGCCGGGTCTCTTCAGCGGGACCAGCAAATGGGACATACCCAGGCCGGACCACAACGTGCTGATTTGCGTCTCAGACTGGGCGCGCACAACGCCGCGGACATCTTGTCCCGTGGCCAGCAGAAGTTGGTGGTTTGCGCATTACGGATTGCCCAAGGGCACTTGGTCAGCCAGGCTCGACGCGGTCAGTGTATTTATCTGGTGGATGACTTGCCGTCCGAACTGGACGAGCACCACCGTCGCGCCCTTTGCCGCTTGTTGGAAGACTTACGCTGCCAGGTCTTTATCACCTGTGTAGATCACGAATTATTGAGGGAAGGCTGGCAGACGGAAACGCCAGTCGCTCTGTTCCACGTGGAACAGGGCCGTATCACCCAGACCCACGACCATCGGGAGTGAAGGCATTGAGCGAAGAAAATACGTACGACTCAACGAGCATTAAAGTGCTGAAAGGCCTGGATGCCGTACGCAAACGTCCCGGTATGTACATTGGTGACACCGACGATGGCAGCGGTCTGCACCACATGGTGTTCGAAGTGGTCGATAACTCGATCGACGAAGCTCTCGCCGGCCACTGCGACGACATCAGCATCATCATTCACCCGGATGAGTCCATCACCGTTCGTGACAACGGTCGTGGCATCCCGGTAGACGTGCACAAAGAAGAAGGTGTTTCGGCAGCCGAGGTCATCATGACCGTTCTGCATGCCGGCGGTAAGTTCGACGACAACTCCTACAAAGTATCCGGTGGCCTGCACGGTGTAGGTGTGTCGGTGGTGAACGCACTGTCCAAAGAACTGGTCCTGACCGTTCGCCGCAGCGGCAAAATCTGGGAACAGACTTACGTCCACGGTGTTCCACAAGAGCCGATGAAAATCGTTGGTGAGAGTGAAACCACCGGCACCCAGATTCACTTCAAGCCATCGGCCGAGACGTTCAAGAACATCCACTTCAGCTGGGACATCCTGGCCAAGCGGATTCGTGAACTGTCCTTCCTCAACTCCGGTGTCGGCATCGTCCTCAAGGACGAGCGCAGCGGCAAGGAAGAGTTGTTCAAGTACGAAGGCGGCCTGCGTGCGTTCGTTGAATACCTGAACACCAACAAGACCCCGGTCAACCAGGTGTTCCACTTCAACATCCAGCGTGAAGACGGCATCGGCGTGGAAATCGCCCTGCAGTGGAACGACAGCTTCAACGAGAACCTGTTGTGCTTCACCAACAACATTCCACAGCGCGACGGCGGTACTCACCTGGTGGGTTTCCGTTCCGCGCTGACGCGTAACCTCAACACCTACATCGAAGCAGAAGGCCTGGCGAAGAAGCATAAAGTCGCGACCACCGGTGACGATGCCCGTGAAGGCCTGACCGCGATCATTTCGGTGAAAGTACCGGATCCGAAGTTCAGCTCCCAGACCAAAGACAAGCTGGTTTCTTCCGAAGTGAAGACCGCGGTCGAACAGGAAATGGGCAAGTACTTCTCCGACTTCCTGCTGGAAAACCCGAACGAAGCCAAACTTGTCGTCGGCAAGATGATCGATGCGGCGCGTGCTCGTGAAGCGGCGCGTAAAGCCCGTGAAATGACCCGTCGTAAAGGCGCGCTGGATATCGCCGGGCTGCCGGGAAAACTGGCTGACTGCCAGGAAAAAGACCCTGCCCTTTCCGAACTGTATCTCGTGGAGGGTGACTCTGCTGGCGGTTCCGCCAAGCAGGGGCGTAACCGTCGGACCCAGGCCATCCTGCCGCTGAAGGGCAAGATCCTGAACGTCGAGAAGGCGCGCTTCGACAAGATGATCTCTTCGCAAGAAGTGGGCACCTTGATCACCGCGCTGGGCTGCGGCATCGGCCGCGACGAGTACAACATCGACAAGCTGCGTTACCACAACATCATCATCATGACCGATGCTGACGTCGACGGTTCGCACATCCGTACCCTGCTGCTGACCTTCTTCTTCCGTCAGTTGCCGGAGCTGATCGAACGCGGCTACATCTACATCGCTCAGCCACCGCTGTACAAGGTCAAGAAAGGCAAGCAAGAGCAATACATCAAAGACGACGAGGCCATGGAAGAGTACATGACGCAGTCGGCCCTGGAAGATGCGAGCCTGCACCTGAACGAAGAAGCACCGGGTATCTCCGGCGAAGCGCTTGAGCGTCTGGTGAATGACTTCCGTCTGGTGATGAAGACTCTCAAGCGTCTGTCGCGTCTGTACCCACAGGAGCTGACCGAGCACTTCATCTACCTGCCAGCGGTGAGCATGGAGCAACTGTCCGATCACGCAGCAATGCAAGATTGGCTGGCTCAGTACGAAGTTCGCTTGCGCACCGTAGAGAAGTCCGGCCTGGTTTACAAAGCCAGCCTGCGTGAGGATCGTGAACGTAACGTCTGGCTGCCAGAGGTCGAACTGATCTCCCACGGCCTGTCGAACTACGTCACCTTCAACCGCGACTTCTTCGGCAGTAACGATTACAAGACTGTCGTTTCGCTAGGCGCTCAACTGAGCACCCTGCTGGACGACGGCGCGTACATCCAGCGTGGCGAGCGCAAGAAGCCGGTAACCGAGTTCAAGGAAGCCCTTGAATGGCTGATGGCTGAAAGCACCAAGCGTCACACCATCCAGCGATACAAAGGTCTGGGCGAAATGAACCCGGATCAGCTGTGGGAAACCACCATGGACCCAAGCCAGCGCCGGATGCTCAAAGTGACCATCGAAGACGCCATTGGCGCAGACCAGATCTTCAACACCCTGATGGGTGATGCGGTCGAACCTCGCCGTGACTTCATCGAAAGCAATGCTCTGGCGGTGTCCAACCTGGACTTCTGATTCCGGTTGTAGGATCCCAGAATAGTTGCTCATTTTCACAAATAGATGGTTCACCTAACCTGTGGATTAGGAAGCCATTGCAAAGAAGGCCCGCTTATAAAGCGGGCTTTTTTTCGCCTCCGAAACGAGTGCAATTATCGATTTGGCACGTCTTTGACTCAAAAATAGATCATAAGCACGGGTAGGTTTAAAAAGAGAGTTGAGGAGAAGATTGGAGAAGGGGATTAGAAATCAAGGCAGCTTTAGAAAGGTAAGTGTGTTAATGGCTGAAGTGCTTAAGGATTTTAATAATCCTACATATGTAAGCTGATGATCACTTTCCGCAAAAATTCGTGCTTGTTTTTAAAAAAATGGCATTTCTGGGGGATTAATTATTTAAAGTAATATTATACATTGCGAACTTAGGGTAAATACCTTAGTTACCTGCTGGACGCGAAAAAAGTGCACGTTTTTCGGTGGTAAATCGTAGATTTTACGAGTAGCGTGGAATATTATTTGAAAACCGGTTGTCAAAAGTTCTCAAAATCTTCGCAGGTAAATCAAGACCTTATTTGAAATTACTCATGTGAGTACTGATTCCGCAACGGTTGAATCCTGCAAGCTTAGAGCGTAACCCTATAAACGATGAAGGACTTAAATTAAACAGCTATCAAGTCAAAGAGGAGAAAATTATGAAAAGCGGGAGGTGTGAAATGTAAAAACGCGACCAAAACCAAGGGGTGTTGCCGCTGACCGAAAACTGACCCAGTAAAGGCTGTTCTGCCGACTGAAAACTGACCCAGGTGTTCAACTACTTCTGCTCACTTTCCGAGCAGGAGAACACAGGGTGATCAGCATGGAAATGTTGGGGAAAATTCGGAGGATGTACTTTCGCGACAAGCTGTCGCTGCACCAGATCGCCAAGCGTACCGGGCTGTCGAGAAACACCATCCGAAAATGGGTCAGAGCACCCGAAGCCACTCAGCCGGCGTACCAGCGGTGCGTAACCTTCAACAAACTCAGCCCATTCCACGAGACGCTGGAGCAGGCGCTGAAGGCTGATTCGTTTCGGGCAAAGCACAACCGCAGGAGCGCCAAAGCACTCTTTGAGCAGATCAAAGCCCAGGGTTATGACGGCGGCTACAGCCAGCTCACAGCCTTCATCCGCTCGTGGCGCGGTGAGCAAGGCAAATCGTTACGTGCCTTTGTGCCGCTGACGTTTGCACTCGGTGAGGCTTTTCAATTTGACTGGAGCGAAGAAGGTCTGCTGATCGGCGGCCTGTTCCGACGCATCCAGGTCTCCCACATGAAGCTGTGCGCCAGTCGCGCGTTCTGGTTGGTTGCGTATCCCAGCCAAGGCCACGAGATGCTGTTCGATGCCCATACGCGCTCGTTCGGTGCGTTAGGTGGGGTGCCACGTCGAGGCATCTACGACAACATGAAAACGGCTGTCGACAAGGTTAACAAGGGCAAAGGCCGCACGGTCAATGCTCGGTTTTCCGTGATGTGCGCGCACTACCTGTTCGATCCGGACTTCTGCAATGTCGCCTCGGGCTGGGAAAAAGGCATCGTTGAAAAGAACGTGCAAGACAGCAGACGACGCATCTGGCTCGACGCTCAAGACTGCATGTTTCACACCTTCGAAGAATTGAATGCCTGGCTCGGCCAACGCTGTCGTGCACTCTGGAGCGAGCTGGTGCATCCGCAGTACAACGGGCTGACGGTGGCAGAGGTCTTGGAGCTAGAGCGGGTCGAAATGATGCCGATGCCGACGGCTTTTGATGGCTACGTCGAGCGCACCGTGCGGGTCTCCAGCACCTGCCTGATCAGCGTGGCGCGAAATCGATATTCGGTGCCTTGCGAGCGCGTCGGCCAGTGGGTCAGCAGCCGTCTGTATCCTTCTCGGATCGTGGTCATCGCCGATGAAACTATGATCGCCAGCCACGAGCGTCTGTTTGATCGAGATCAGGTCAGTTTTGACTGGCAGCATTACATCCCACTCATCGAACGCAAACCCGGTGCGCTGCGCAATGGCGCGCCGTTTGCCGATCTGCCTAAGCCGTTGCAGCTTCTCAAGCGGGGCCTGAGACGTCACAGCAACGGTGATCGAATCATGACGCAGGTACTGGCTGCTGTGCCCATCGCCGGTCTCGACCCGGTGCTCGTGGCGGTAGAACTGGTGCTTGAGTCGGGAAGCTTGAGCGCCGATCACATCCTGAATGTTCTAGCTCGACTGACCTCCACTGCACCACCTCCTTCCGTAGAAACCAACCTGCAACTCAAGGTAGCGCCTGTCGCCAATACGGCGCGCTACGACCGGCTCCGTACAACCGATGAGGAGAATCGCAATGCGTGACCTAATGGCGGAACTCAAAGAGCTGCGTCTGCATGGCATGGCCAGCGCTTGGGAAGAACTGGCTTCTCAAGGCGAAGCCTCGACGACGTCGTCGAAGTGGCTGCTCGAACATCTGCTCCAACAAGAACAAGCAGATCGCGCCGTACGCTCAGTGAACCACCAGATGAACATGGCCAAACTGCCCATGCATCGTGACTTGGCAGGCTTCGACTTCGGCGCTTCCAGCGCAGATGCCCGTCTGGTCAAAGATCTGTCCAGCTTGGAGTTCACAGAGACCGCGCAGAATGTCGTGTTCATCGGCGGGCCCGGAACCGGCAAAACACATTTGGCCAGCGCCCTGGCCGTGTCCGGAATCACGACCCATAACAAACGCGTGCGCTTCTTTTCCACAGTGGATCTGGTCAATCTGCTGGAGCGTGAAAAGTACGACGGCAAGAGTGGCCGAATCGCTCAAGGGCTGCTTCGGACAGACCTGGTGATACTCGATGAACTGGGGTATTTGCCCTTCAGCCAGAGCGGCGGCGCGCTGTTATTTCACCTGCTGTCCAAGCTATACGAGCACACCAGCATTGTGATCACGACCAACCTCAGCTTCTCGGAATGGTCGAGTGTGTTCGGCGACGCCAAGATGACCACAGCGTTGCTGGATCGGTTGACACACCATTGTCACATCGTCGAAACGGGCAACGAGTCCTACCGCCTGCAACACAGCACTCTGGCCGCGCAGACAAAGATCAAATCACGTGAACGAAAGCGCAAGGACGAAGATGGTATCGAGGACGATGAACCGTTTTGATCTGCACCATAAACACCCTGCCGCATGCCTTTATGCGGTGGGGCTTGATGACCGTTCAACCGGAACACTGCTGCTAAGCTTATTCACAATTGCTGGGACAAAAAACAGCAATCCGCCCTGGGTCAATTTTCAATCGGCAGGGTGGGTCAGTTTTCAATCAGCGCCAACAGCATTGAGCAACTGCTCACATCCGATTTCTTTCAGTTGCTATCAACCGACGATGCGAGAGCTGATCGACGCCTGGCGCAAATTGCAGACCTCATAACAGCTCGTACGAGAGGAGAAGAACTGTCCGTCGAGGACAGTCGGATCCTCGCAGATTTCGAGCGCGATATTTCCAGCGCAATTCCAGTAGGTTCAAGCGAAGTCCATCGCATCGTACAATCAGCTGTTGCCGAATATCTATCACTGCGGCGAGAAGCGAGCAGCCGGACACTTCAGCGATTGCGTGATAAAGCCAGGGCCGAGATTTTGGCTGCATTGGAGGTGGTGTAACGATGCGCCGTGTTGATCGTTCCAGTGTACAAGTCCCAGCATCGCTGCTTCCGGAAGGAAAAGGGTCCACCGAACTCGTGGAGGCCAGAAATCACCGCAACGCACCTCCTCCGGCAAACGGGAAAAAAAAGAAAAGTTTCGAGTACACAGCCTATAAGGGTAAGGATGTTCACAAAGCGCTGGAGAAGTTATTCCACGGGAAATGTGCTTATTGCGAAACAGTTTATGCCGCCTCAGCCCCAGTGGACGTAGAACACTATCGTCCCAAGAATGCTGTCTCCGAAAGCCTTGCGCATGGCGGCTACTGGTGGGTCGCGATGCAATGGGAAAATCTACTGCCCAGTTGCATCGATTGTAACCGCCAGAGAGGGCAGGTTCTGGTCGAACCATCTACCAGTTTGGCAGTACTTGCTGCTGCTAAACCTACGATTACGCAAGCAGGCAAGAAAGACAGCTTTCCACTGGCAGCTATCGGGGTGCGTACGACTGAAGAAGGATTGGACTTTACTGCCGAATACCCGCTGCTTCTCAATCCTTGCGAAGATGATCCGGCCGCCAGCTTGATGTATAGCTTCAATCCGGCGGATGCAACCGGATTGATCCTGCCTACTGGTGATGTAGACCAGCAAACCCGGGGGGCTGTCTCAATCCAAATCTATGGTCTGAATCGCCTAAAACTCGTACAGGATCGTACTCGGATATTAAGATGCCTTGAGTTTCTCGGTGATCTGGTAATCGACATCTCTAGCTCAATAGAAGACTTAGAAGCACCAGCCTCTGTAGCCGCATTGGTCGGAACACCAGCTGAAAGGGTCGCGTCAAGATTACGGCTTCTGCGCGACCGTACTCTGGCTGAGATGAAGGACTTTACAGATGATAAGGCGCCCTACTCGTCATTGGCTAAAGCCTGGCTTGAGCGCTTTAAAATGGTTCTTCACGGAATCCCGGGAAACACAGAAACAAGAACGCCGATTTGATTGATGATGTTCGTGCGAGCAAACACATCTAACAAACCGGCGTTCTTATGCGTGATATTAATACTTTCCTTCCCTTTTGGGAGGGCTTTTCTGTCGTTACGATCAAGCCCGATGGCGATACGCTACAGATCGACCTGATGCCTCACGCCACCCGGTTTCCTTCCTGTGGCGGCTGCCAACAACCGTGTTCAACCACGCATGAGTACTGCCAGCGAGTCATTCGTGATTTGCCCATTCTCGGCCGAGCAGTGCGCCTCAGCGTGTTGCTCCGACGTGTCGGGTGTCGCGACTGTGGCAAACGCATGGAAGCGGTCAGTTGGCTGGATCGCTATGCCCGCATGACACGCCGCCTGGCCGAGGCCGTCATTCAAACCTGCGAGCGCCTGCCCACAAAACACGTGGCTCAACTGTTCGGGCTGCATTGGGACAGTGTGCGGTTGCTGGAGCGTCGAGCCTTGCAAGCGGCGCTGAGTGTTTTGCCAAAGGCGCAGCCACGGCGCCTGGTAATGGACGAATTCGCGCTGTTCAAAGGTCATCGTTACGCCAGCGTCGTGCTGGACGCCGATACCCGGCGAGTGCTGTGGATTGGCGAAGGTCGCAGCCGTGCGGCGATCAGGCCATTCTTCGAAGAGCTGGGCCCAGAGGGTTGCGCTCGCATCGAAGCGGTGGCGATGGACATGAACACCGCTTTTGACCTGGAGGTTCGTCAGCACTGCCCAAAAGCGCGCGTGGTCTACGACCTCTTCCATGTGGTGGCCAAATATGGCCGAGAGGTGATTGATCGAGTCCGCGTCGATGAAGCTAATCGGCTACGTCATGACAAGCCTGCCCGAAAGGTCATCAAGCAAGCGCGATGGCTGTTGCTGCGCAACCCGCAGAACCTGAAAACGCCGGAGCAACAGGTGCGTTTGGAGGATCTGCTGGCGGCCAACCAAGCGTTAATGACGGTCTATTTGATGAAGGCTGAACTCAAAACGCTTTGGACACCGAGCACCGCCTGGGGCTGGCGATCAGCCTGGCAGCAATGGCTGCGCCATGCGCATGAAAGCGAAATACCGCCTCTGATCCAGTTTGCCAAACGACTGAAGGGTTACTGGCGGGGCATCGTCAGCCGGGTTCGCTGGCCGATGCATACGGGCCAGTTGGAAGGCATCAACAATCGAATCAAGGTCATCAAGCGGATGGCGTACGGTTACCGGGACAGCGAATTCTTTTTCATGAAGATCAAGAGCGTCTTTCCCGGTAATCCGTGAAGAACCTTTAAAATGAGAGTTCTATCGTAGAACCATAGATGTGTGATCGGGCGGCAAACAGTGCTTCTACTCGGACGCATCTATTCAGTGAGGCGGGTAGGCTTTTCTCATCTATTTTGTGAACCCTAACCGGCGGCTTCACAAGAAAGATGATTTTTTTCCAGCGTTTGCTGAGGCTCCCGAATCATCTATTTTGTGACCCTACACCGGTCGATGCCAACGAAAAGGCCAACGCATTGCGTTGGCCTTTTTTATTGTCTGCGTTTTACTCGCTCGCCGGAGCAACGCGCGGTCCCTCCACTGCTTGCAGAATGAAAGCGAGTGATTCAGGTCGCTCTGTCATGTCGACAGTCAGCGATTGTTTCTGGCATAAAAAAACCGGCTATATCAGCCGGTTTTTTTACGTCCGAAAAAAACTTATGCACCTTTTTATGGTTTTTATCATTCAAAGAAATATGTAAAAAAATCATAAGGTTACGTGCAATAAACGACGTTTTTCGATCAAGCGGTACACAGGTTATCCACAGAATCTCAGACAGCCACCTGATCGTTTGAAACCGGCGCTTGCGGAGCCGGTGGCAGCGAGCCCATTTCCCGTTGCATTTGCTCGTTCCACGCCTGGACCCGATCATTCAATTCAGCAATGGCTCGCGGTCCGGTGCCTGCGGCATACATCGGCTCGCCAATGATCACAGTGATGACGCCCTGCTTCTTTGCCCAACCGGTTTTCGGCCAGAACTTGCCTGCGTTGTGCGCAATCGGCAGCACGGGCAATTCGGCGTTGACCGCCAAAGCGCTGCCACCGCGCGAGAACTTTCCGACGGTGCCGAAAGGAACGCGCGTGCCTTCGGGGAAGATCAGCACCCAGACATTGTCCTTGAGCAACTCATCACCTTTCTGCGCCACATGCTTGAGCGCGGCTTTCGGGTTGCCGCGATCGATGGCGATAGGTCGCAGCATGGCCATGGCCCAACCGAAGAACGGCACATAGAGCAATTCACGTTTGAGCACCTGGCTCAGCGGTGAGAAATAGGCGGAGAGAAAAAAAGTCTCCCAAGTGCTTTGGTGATTCGACTGAATGACGCAAGGCCGTTCAGGTACGTTTTCGGCGCCCTTCACTTCGTAGCGAATGCCCAGGAACACTTTGCTCAGCCACAGGGCGCAGCGGCACCAGTACACGTTGATGAAGCGATAACGTGCCTTGAAGGGCAGGAACGGCGCGATAAAAAAACTCAGGCTGCACCACAGCAAGGAGCTGGTGCCCAGCAGCAGGTAAAAGAGGAAGGTTCTGATGGCCTGCAATATCGACATGGTGACGTTTACCGTTGCGGGCATTGCCCGCCTGTATAAAGCGCACTCCTGATGGGTCCTTTATCAGGAATTTCAGAAGCACTCTAATTGTGGATAAGTTCTGCGGCAATCGCCGCCAGATCGTCAAAAATCAATGTGCCTACCGGTAGGGTCAAGCCCTGAGTCTTTTCGCCTTTCCCGGTCTTTACCAAAACTGGCTGTGAATCGACGGCTTTGGCGGCTTCCAGGTCACCAAGGCTGTCGCCGACGAACCAGAGATTGGTCAGCGACACGTTGTAATGAGCGGCGATGGTTTTCAACATCCCGGGTTTCGGCTTGCGGCAATCGCAGCCTTCGTCCGGCCCGTGCGGGCAGTAGACGATCAGCCCGACTTCACCGCCCTGCTCCGCCACTAGCGCGCGCAAGCGCTCGTGCATGGCATCCAGGGTGGCGAGGTCGTAATAGCCGCGAGCGATGCCCGACTGGTTGGTAGCGACCGCTACCGTCCAGCCGGCCTTGCTCAACTGCGCGATGGCTTCGATCGAGCCGGGGAGCGGAATCCACTCCTCCACCGACTTGATGTAAGCGTCGGAGTCGTAATTGATCACTCCGTCCCGATCGAGAATCAGCAGTTTCAACAGCAATCCCTCAACCCAGCAACGAAATGTCGGCGACGCCGAGGAACAACCCACGCAGACGCGCCAGCAGGGCATAACGGTTGGCGCGGACCTTGGCGTCTTCGGCGTTGACCATCACGGCTTCGAAGAACGCATCCACCGGCTCGCGCAGTGCGGCCAGGCGTGCCAGGGATTCAGTGTACTGACGCGAGGCGGTCATTGGCTGTACAGCCTGGTCAGCCTGCTGGATCGCCGAGTACAGGGAGAACTCGTTGGCATTATCGAAGTACTTGGCTTCCACAACGGTAGGCACCGAGCCTTCGACCTTGCTCAGCAGGTTCGACACGCGTTTGTTCACCGCGGCCAGGGCGGCGGCTTCCGGCAATTTGCGGAAAGCCTCTACCGCTTGCACGCGCTGGTCGAAGTCCAGGGCCGAGCCCGGCTTCAGGGCACGTACCGACAGGTAAGTGGCGACGTCCACGCCTTCGTCTTCGTAACGGGCACGCAGACGATCGAAGATGAACTCCAGCACCGAATCAGCTAGGCCGGCAGCCTTGACCTTGCTGCCGAACGAGTTGACGGCGAAGGCCACGGCGTCGGTCAGGTCGAGGTCGAGCTTCTTGTCGATCAGGATCCGCAGCACGCCGAGCGCGGCACGGCGCAGGGCATATGGGTCTTTGCTACCGGTGGGCAGCATGCCGACACCGAAAATCCCGACCAGGGTGTCGAGCTTGTCGGCGATCGCCACGGCCGCACCGGTCAAGGTGGTCGGCAGTTCAGCGCCGGCACCGCGCGGCATGTATTGCTCGTTCAGCGCTAGCGCGACATCTTCCGGCTCGCCATCGTTGAGGGCGTAGTAGTAACCGGCGACACCTTGCATTTCCGGGAACTCACCGACCATCTCGGTCGCCAGATCACACTTGGACAGCAGGCCGGCACGCGCCGCCCGTTGAGCGTTACCGCCAATGTGTGGAGCGATGAACGCGGCGAGCTTGGAAACGCGTTCGGCCTTGTCGTAGACGCTGCCGAGTTTTTCCTGGAACACCACGTTCTGCAGGCGCTGGTTGAAGTCTTCGAGCTTCTGCTTCTTGTCTTGCTTGAAGAAGAACTCGGCGTCGGTCAGGCGTGGGCGAACCACTTTCTCGTTACCGGCGATGATCTGCTGCGGGTCTTTGCTCTCGATGTTGGCCACGGTAATGAAACGTGGCAGCAACTTGCCGTCGGTATCCAGCAGGCAGAAGTACTTCTGGTTGTCCTGCATGGTGGTGATCAGGGCTTCCTGCGGCACGTCGAGGAAGCGCTCCTCGAACGAGCACACCAGCGGCACTGGCCATTCGACCAGCGCGGTCACTTCATCGAGCAGCGCTGGCGGAACGATTGCCGTGCCTTCCTGACGGGTGGCCAGCTCTTCGGTGCGCTTGCTGATGATCTCGCGACGCTCGTTGGCGTCGGCCAGAACGTAGGCGGCACGCAGGTCAGCCAGGTAGCTGGACGGCGAACCGATGCGCACGTTTTCCGGGTGATGGAAGCGGTGACCACGGGAGTCGCGGCCGGCCTTCTGGGCGAGGATGGTGCAATCGATGACCTGGTCACCGAGCAGCATCACCAGCCACTGGGTCGGACGAACGAATTCTTCCTTGCGCGCGCCCCAACGCATGCGTTTCGGGATCGGCAGGTCGTTCAGGGAATCTTCGACGATGGTCGGCAGCAGGCTCGCGGTCGCCTTGCCGGCGATGCTCTGGCTGTAGCGCAGTTTCGGGCCGCTCTGATCGATTTCGCTCAGGTCGACACCGCACTTCTTGGCAAAGCCCAGTGCCGCTTGGGTCGGGTTGCCTTCGGCATCGAACGCGGCCTGACGTGGCGGGCCGTCGAGGTTGATGCTGCGATCCGGCTGCTGGGTGGCCAGTGCGGTGATCAGCACGGCCAAGCGGCGCGGGGCGGCATAAACGGTTTTGCTTTCGTAGTTCAGGCCGGCGGCTTGCAGGCCCTTGTCGATACCGGCGAGGAACGCCTCGGCCAGGGTGTTCAGGGCTTTGGGTGGCAGTTCTTCAGTGCCCAGTTCAACCAGAAAATCCAGAGCACTCATTGTGCAGCCTCCAGCTTGGCCAGTACTTCATCACGCAGGTCCGGGGTCGCCATCGGGAAGCCCAGCTTGGCGCGAGCCAGCAGGTAGGCTTGCGCAACGGAACGCGCCAGGGTGCGTACTCGCAGGATGTATTGCTGACGCGCGGTCACCGAGATTGCCCGGCGCGCATCCAGCAGGTTGAAGGTGTGGGAAGCCTTCAACACCATTTCGTAGCTCGGCAACGGCAGCGGCTGGTCGAGTTCGATCAGGCGCTTGGCTTCGCTTTCGTAGAAATCGAACAGTTCGAACAGTTTTTCGACGTTGGCGTGTTCGAAGTTGTAGGTCGACTGCTCCACTTCGTTCTGGTGGAACACGTCGCCGTAGGTCACTTTGCCCATCGGGCCGTCAGCCCAGACCAGGTCGTAGACCGAGTCCACGCCTTGCAGGTACATGGCCAGACGCTCGAGACCGTAGGTGATCTCGCCGGTCACCGGGTAGCACTCGATGCCGCCCGCTTGCTGGAAGTAGGTGAACTGGGTCACTTCCATGCCGTTGAGCCAGACTTCCCAGCCCAGACCCCAGGCGCCGAGGGTCGGCGATTCCCAGTTGTCTTCGACGAAGCGGATGTCGTGGACCAGCGGGTCCAGGCCGACGTGCTTGAGGGAGCCCAGGTACAGTTCCTGGAAGTTGTCCGGGTTCGGCTTCAGGACCACTTGGAACTGGTAGTAGTGCTGCAGACGGTTCGGGTTTTCGCCGTAGCGGCCGTCAGTCGGACGGCGGCTTGGCTGCACGTAGGCAGCGTTCCAGGTTTCCGGGCCGATGGCGCGCAGGAACGTTGCGGTGTGGAAAGTGCCGGCGCCTACTTCCATATCGTAGGGCTGAAGTACCACACAACCTTGCTCGGCCCAGTATTGCTGGAGGGCGAGGATCAAGTCTTGGAAGGTACGCACGGCTGGCGTAGGCTGGCTCACGAAATTCACCTGTTTCTTGGGCTGCGATTTAAAGAGCGGGAGTATACCCGATTCATTGCTGCGCACGCCCCCTGGAGCCTTATGCCACGCTGCTTTTGGTGTTCCGAAGATCCGCTGTACATGGCATATCACGATCAGGAGTGGGGCACGCCGCTACGCGATGCGCAGGGTTTGTTCGAGTTGCTTTTGCTCGAAGGGTTCCAGGCCGGGCTTTCCTGGATCACTGTGCTGCGCAAACGCGAGCATTATCGCCAGGTGATGTTCGGTTTTGATGTCCAGCGCGTGGCGCAGATGAGCGATGCCGAAATCGACGAGTTGATGCTCGATCCAGGGATCATCCGCAACCGCCTCAAGCTAAACGCGGCCCGGCGCAATGCCCAGGCCTGGCTGGCGCTGGAGGATCCGGTGGCGTTTCTCTGGTCGTTCGTCGGTGGTGTGCCTGTGATCAATCATTTCAAGGATCGCAGCGAAGTCCCGGCCGTGACACCAACCGCCGTGGAAATGAGCAAGGGCCTGAAAAAAGCCGGTTTCACGTTCGTCGGGCCGACCATTTGCTACGCGCTGATGCAGGCTTCGGGCATGGTCATGGATCACACCCGGGACTGCGACCGCTACGCGCAGTTGGCGAACGGCGGTTAGAATGGCCGCCTCGCGCACAGCACAAAATCAGGAGTGACCTGTGGATAAGTTGAAAGGCGCCTTGCTGGTAGGCGCTCTGCGGCTGTTTGCCCTGCTTCCGTGGCGGGCCGTGCAGGCCGTGGGCTCGGCGATTGGCTGGATCATGTGGAAAACCCCGAACCGTTCCCGCGACGTGGTGCGGATCAATCTGTCCAAGTGCTTTCCTGACATGGACCCCGCCGAGCGCGAACGTTTAGTCGGACAGAGCCTTAAGGACATCGGCAAGTCCCTGACCGAAAGCGCCTGCGCCTGGATTTGGCCGGCCCAGCGCTCCATCGACCTGGTGCGCGAGGTCGAAGGCCTCGACATATTGAAGGACGCCCTCGCCTCCGGCAAAGGCGTGGTCGGCATCACCAGCCACCTGGGCAACTGGGAAGTGCTGAACCACTTCTATTGCAGCCAGTGCAAACCGATCATTTTCTATCGTCCGCCGAAGTTGAAGGCGGTGGATGAGTTACTGCAAAAGCAGCGGGTGCAACTGGGTAACAAGGTCGCCGCTTCCACCAAGGAAGGCATCCTCAGCGTCATCAAGGAAGTGCGCAAAGGTGGTGCAGTGGGCATTCCCGCTGACCCGGAACCGTCCGAATCCGCCGGGATCTTCGTGCCGTTCTTCGCCACTCAGGCGCTGACCAGCAAGTTTGTGCCGAACATGTTGGCTGGCGGTAAAGCGGTCGGCGTGTTCCTGCACGCCCTGCGCCTGCCGGACGGTTCGGGCTACAAGGTGATCCTTGAAGCCGCGCCAGAGGCCATGTACAGCACCGATACAGCGGAATCCTGTGCGGCCATGAGCCAGGTGGTCGAGCGCTATGTGCGGGCTTACCCGAGCCAGTACATGTGGAGCATGAAGCGCTTCAAGAAGCGTCCACCGGGTGAAGAGCGTTGGTATTGATTCAATTGGCATGATCTGTGGATAACCCTGGACTTGGGGTTATCCACAACCGTTCACTCAAGGGCGCAGAAGATGTCCGAACACCGCAAGTCATTGCGCATCAAGATCACTCACGAAAGCATCGGTGATTGCCTGGGGCAGACACGCAATCTGTCGGCCACCGGCGTTTACGTCAAGCACCCGAACCTGTCGGCGCTGCCCCGGGGGGCGGTGGTCTATGGGCAGGTACAGGGCTTACCCACAGGCGCACCGCGAGTACGCATGGAAGTGGTGCTGGTGGATGCCGATGGCATCGGTTTGCGTTATCTCTGATCAGTGCGCCTGACGCTCGAGCTTCTTCAGGAACACTGTCATTTCCTTCTCTGCCTGCTTGTCGCCATGGGCGCGAGCGGCTTCCAGGCCTTGCTCCCAGGCCTGCCGCGCGGCCGTAAAGTCCGCCAGCGCCAGATGGGCCTTGCCCAGTAGTTTCCACGCCGCCGAATACTTCGGATCGAACTCCACGCAGCGTTGGAAATGCTCCGCAGCCTTGGCGTTTTCCCCCAGATCCAGATAACCCTTGCCCAGGCCGAAGCGCAGCAATGAGTTATCCACACCCTTGGCGAGCATTTTTTCCAGGGATTCGATCATGGTGGATTCCTTGATAGAGGTGAGTCAGGGGTTCATGGATTCCAGTGAGATTGCTATCGCGAGCAGGCTCACTCCTACAGGGGAATGCATTCCAAATGTAGGAGCGAGCCTGCTCGCGATGGGGCCAGTGCAGTCTCTGCAAAACCTCAGAAAAAGCTCAACCCCACATGGAACAACTTTTCCACATCGCGAATATGCTTTTTATCCACAAGGAACAGAATCACATGGTCGCCGGCTTCGATCACGGTGTTGTCGTGGGCGATGATCACTTCTTCGTCGCGGATAATCGCACCGATGGTGGTGCCCGGCGGCAGGCCGATGTTCTCGATGGCCTTGCCGATCACCTTGCTCGATTTCGCATCGCCATGGGCAATCGCCTCGATGGCCTCCGCCGCGCCCCGGCGCAGTGAGTGCACACTGACGATGTCGCCCCGGCGCACGTGGGCCAGCAAGGTGCCGATGGTCGCCAGTTGCGGGCTGATGGCGATGTCGATGTCGCCGCCCTGGATCAGATCGACATAGGCCGGGTTGTTGATGATGGTCATCACCTTCTTCGCACCCAGGCGCTTGGCCAGCAGCGACGACATGATGTTGGCTTCGTCGTCGTTGGTCAGGGCCAGGAACAGGTCGGCGTCGGCGATGTTCTCTTCCATCAGCAGGTCGCGGTCCGAAGCACTGCCCTGCAACACCACCGTGCTGTCCAGTGTGTCGGAGAGATGACGGCAGCGTGCCGGGTTCATCTCGATGATTTTCACCTGATAACGGCTTTCGATGGCCTCGGCCAGACGCTCGCCAATCTGCCCGCCACCGGCGATGACGATGCGTTTATAGGTTTCGTCGAGACGGCGCATTTCGCTCATCACCGCGCGAATGTTCGCCTTGGCGGCGATGAAAAATACCTCGTCGTCGGCCTCGATCACCGTGTCGCCCTGGGGCAGGATCGGCCGGTCACGACGGAAAATCGCCGCGACGCGGGTTTCCACGTTCGGCATGTGCTCGCGCAACTGCCGCAGTTGCTGACCCACCAGCGGCCCGCCGTAGTACGCCCGTACCGCCACCAGTTGCGCCTTGCCTTCGGCGAAGTCGATCACCTGCAACGCGCCGGGGTGCTGGATCAGGCGCTTGATGTAGTTGGTGACCACTTGTTCCGGGCTGATCAGCACGTCCACCGGAATCGCTTCGTTCTGGAACAACTGCTCTTCGCGGGTCAGGTACGCGGCTTCGCGAACCCGGGCGATTTTGGTCGGGGTGTGGAACAGGGTGTGGGCGACTTGGCAGGCGACCATGTTGGTTTCGTCGCTGTTGGTCACCGCGACCAGCATGTCCGCGTCATCCGCTCCGGCCTGGCGCAACACGGTCGGGAACGAGCCGCGACCCTGCACCGTGCGGATGTCCAGGCGGTCACCGAGGTCGCGCAGGCGCTCGCCATCGGTGTCGACCACAGTAATATCGTTGGCTTCGCTGGCCAGGTGTTCCGCCAGCGAACCGCCGACCTGCCCTGCACCGAGGATGATGATTTTCATCCAGTCACTCCATTGAATCCATTTAACCGCGCGCGGCGGCGATCTTGATCAGCTTGGCGTAGTAGAAACCATCGTGGCCACCTTCCTGGGCCAGCAACTGGCGACCATGGGGCTGCTTGATGCCGGCCGCCGTGGCGAGGTCCAGTTCCCGGGCACCCGGCGTGCGGGCGAGGAAGGCTTCGATGACTTCGGTGTTTTCGGTCGGCAGCGTGGAACAGGTGGCGTACAGCAGGATGCCGCCCACCTCCAATGTGGTCCACATGGCGTCGAGCAACTCGCCCTGCAGCAGCGCCAGCGCGGCGATGTCGTCGGGTTGGCGGGTCAGCTTGATGTCCGGGTGACGACGAATCACGCCGGTGGCCGAGCATGGCGCGTCCAGCAGGATGCGCTGGAACGGCTTGCCGTCCCACCACGCCTGGGTGTCGCGGCCGTCGGCGGCAATCAGTTCGGCGCTGAGCTTCAGGCGTTCGAGGTTTTCCCGCACCCGCACCAGCCGCTTGGCTTCCAGGTCTACCGCCACGACGCCCGCCAGTTTTGGCTCGGCCTCGAGAATGTGGCAGGTCTTGCCACCTGGTGCGCAGCAGGCGTCGAGCACCCGTTGTCCGGGGGCCAGGTCGAGCAGATCGGCAGCCAGTTGCGCGGCTTCGTCCTGCACGCTGATCCAGCCCTCGGCGAAACCCGGCAGGCTGCGCACATCGGCGGCGGCGTCGAGCACGATTCCATCGCGGCTGTACACACATGCTGTGGCGGCGATTCCCGCGTCAGTCAGCAAACCGAGGTAGGCATCGCGGCTGTGATGGCGACGGTTGACCCGCAGGATCATCGGCGGATGTGCATTGTTCGCCGCGCAAATGGCTTCCCACTGCTCCGGCCAGAATGCCTTCAGGGATTTCTGCAGCCAGCGAGGGTGAGCGGTGCGCACCACCGGATCACGCTCCAGCTCGGCGAAAATCGTTTCGCTTTCGCGCTGAGCGTTACGCAGCACAGCGTTGAGCAATGCCTTGGCCCAAGGTTTTTTCAGCTTGTCGGCGCAACCGACGGTTTCACCAATGGCGGCATGGGCCGGGACGCGGGTGTAGAGCAGTTGATAGAGACCGACCAGCAACAGCGCCTCGACATCGGCGTCGGCGGCCTTGAACGGTTTCTGCAGCAGCTTGGCCGCCAGTGCCGACAAGCGTGGCTGCCAGCGCGCGGTGCCGAACGCCAGGTCCTGGGTGAAGCCGCGATCACGGTCTTCGACCTTGTCCATCTGCGTTGGCAGCGAACTGTTGAGCGAGGCTTTTCCGTTCAGGACGGCAGCGAGTGCCTTGGCGGCGGCCAGACGCGGGTTCATTGAGCGTCCGCCGCTTGACCGAGGATAGTGCCGGTGGCGAACTTCTCGCGACGGCTATTGAACAGGTCGCTGAAGTTCAGCGCCTTGCCGCCGGGCAATTGCAGGCGGGTCAGGCACAGGGCCTGCTCACCGCAGGCGACGATCAGGCCGTCCTTGCTGGCGCCGAGGATTTCACCCGGTGCGCCTTTGCCTTCAGCCAGTTTTGCGGCCAGCACTTTCAGGGCTTCGCCGTTCAAGGTGCTGTGGGTGATCGGCCACGGATTGAAGGCGCGGACCAGACGCTCCAGCTCAACCGCCGGGCGGGTCCAGTCGATGCGTGCTTCGTCCTTGTTCAATTTGTGCGCATAGGTAGCGAGGCTGTCGTCCTGCACTTCGCCCTCCAGGGTTGCGGCGGCGAGGCCGGCAATCGCCTGGACCACGGCCGGCGGGCCCATTTCGGCCAGACGATCGTGCAGGCTGCCGCCGGTGTCTTCGGCGCTGATCGGCGTGGTGACCTTGAGCAGCATCGGCCCGGTATCGAGGCCGGCCTCCATGCGCATCACGGTCACACCGCTTTCGGCGTCCCCCGCTTCCACGGCGCGCTGGATCGGCGCCGCACCACGCCAGCGTGGCAGGAGCGAGGCGTGACTGTTGATGCAACCCAGGCGCGGAATATCCAGCACCACTTGCGGCAGGATCAGGCCGTAGGCGACCACCACCATCAAGTCCGGCTTCAGCGCGGCCAGTTCAGCCTGAGCATCTTCGTTGCGCAGGGTCGGCGGTTGCAGCACCGGGATATTGTTTTCCAGCGCCAGCTGCTTGACCGGACTCGGCATCAGTTTTTGCCCGCGACCGGCCGGACGATCCGGTTGGGTGTAGACCGCGACGATCTCGTAAGGGCTGTCGAGCAGGGCCTTGAGGTGTTCGGCGGCGAATTCGGGGGTGCCGGCAAAGACGATGCGCAGTGGCTCAGTCATGGGTGACGTCTCTTGAAAAGAAAAAGGCTTGCCGCAGCAAGCCTTTGAAGATGGGCATCAGGCGTTCTGGCGATGAAGCTTTTCCAGTTTCTTCTTGATGCGGTCGCGTTTGAGCGTGGACAGGTAATCGACGAACAATTTGCCGTTGAGGTGGTCGCATTCGTGCTGGATGCACACGGCGAGCAAATCTTCGGCGATCAGTTCGTAAGGCTGGCCGTCGCGGTCCAGTGCCTTTACCTTGACCCGTTGCGGGCGATCGACGTTTTCGTAGAAGCCGGGCACCGACAGGCAGCCTTCCTGATACTGGCCCATCTCGTCGGTCAGGGGCTCGAACTCGGGGTTGATGAACACTCGCGGTTCGCTGCGGTCTTCGGAAAGGTCCATCACGACGATACGTTTGTGCACGTTGACCTGGGTAGCGGCGAGGCCGATGCCAGGCGCTTCATACATTGTTTCAAACATGTCATCGACCAGCTGACGCACTTCGTCGTCCACTACGGCCACTGGTTTGGCGATAGTGCGCAGACGCGGATCAGGGAATTCGAGGATGTTTAAAATGGCCATAAGCTTGATTTGTGCACGTGTGAAGTAAGGTCGGGTCGATGGCCTGGCGGTCCGAAGATGCAGGCTACCGTTGTAAAACGTAGCTCCCTTTTGTTGACAAGCAAGTCTTGATAAGCAAGCAGGGAGCGAGCCTCTGACGGCTCTGGCGTTTCACGCGAACGTACATAATAAAGGGATTCACCGCATGAGGAAATCACTACTCGCCCTGCTGCTCCTGGCCTCGGCCGGTCTGGCGTACGGGCAAGTGCAACTTCGGGAAGATATTCCCACCATAAAGCTGTCGCCTCAGGTGCGCAGCAGCCCGGTAACCGAGGCCGTACCCGGCATTGCGCTGAAGTCGATCAACAGCTTTCTGCTGAGCAACCGCATCGTCGACAAGGCCGAGGATTTCGACAAGGCACCCTACGTCGTCGCCGGCGATGCCGAACGCGTGCTCAGCGGCGCGGGTGACCGTATCTTTGCCCGTGGCCATTTCGATCCGGCGCAATCGGCGTACGGCATTTTCCGCCAAGGCAAGGTCTACACCGATCCGCAGAGCAAGGAGATTCTTGGGATCAACGCCGACGACATCGGCGGCGGCGATGTCGTGGCCATTGAAGGTGACGTCGCCACCCTGGAGTTGCAACGCACGACCCAGGAAGTCCGCCTCGGCGATCGCTTGTTCAGCGGGGAGGAGCACGCGATCAATTCGACCTTCACGCCCAGCGCACCGAGCCACGAAATCAACGGATTGATCATCGATGTGCCGCGTGGGGTCACGCAGATTGGCGAGTTGGACGTGGTTACGCTGAACAAGGGACAGCGCGACGGCCTGGCCGAAGGCAATCTGCTGGCGGTGATGAAGACCGGCGAAACCGTGCGGGACCGGATCACCGGTCAGCCGTTGAAAATTCCCGATGAGCGCGCCGGTTTGCTCATGGTTTTCCGTACCTACGACAAGCTCAGCTATGGGCTGGTGCTCAGCGCTTCGCGCTCGCTGTCGGTGATGGACAAGGTGCGAAATCCGTAAGAGTGCTTCACAAGTTACCAACAGAGTTATCCACAACTTATTCCCGTTTGTACGGGTGCTTATTACGATCAAGGATGATCCATGTCGCTGCCTACTGTTACACCGGTTTCTCCCGCGGAACTGGACGCTCGATTACGTCTGCACCGTTTGCCGGAACTCGGTCCGGCACGTTTCAAGAAGCTGCTTGAAGCCTTTGGCTCGGCGTCCAAAGCGATCAGCGCACCGGCCAGTGCCTGGCGCGCGCTGGGTTTGCCACTGGCCTGTTCCGAGGCCAGGCGTAGCACCGAGATCCGTGACGGCGCCAGTCATGCATTGGCCTGGCTGGAGCATCCGGCCCAGCATTTACTGATGTGGGACCAACCGGACTACCCGGCACTGCTGGCACAAATCAGCGATTCACCGCCGCTGTTATTTGTCGCGGGCGATCCGGGCATTCTGGAAAAACCACAACTGGCGATGGTTGGCAGCCGTCGCGCGTCCCGGCCAGGAATGGACACCGCTGCCGCGTTTTCCCGCAGCCTGGCCGGTGCCGGTTTTGTCATTACCAGCGGCCTGGCCCTGGGCATTGACGCCGCCGCGCACCAGGCCGCGCTCGACGTCGGCGGGCAAACGGTCGGTGTGCTCGGTACGGGGCTCGAGAAGTTTTATCCACAGCGAAATAGACGCCTGGCGGACGCCATGATCGCGTCGGGCAGCGCAGTGCTTTCGGAGTTTCCGCTGGATGCAGGTCCCAGCGCCGGCAACTTCCCCCGGCGCAACCGGATCATCAGTGGTTTGTCTCTCGGAGTGCTGGTGGTCGAAGCCAGTGTCGCCAGTGGTTCACTGATCACCGCGAGGCTGGCGGCGGAACAGGGGCGCGAGGTGTTTGCGATGCCCGGGTCGATCCATCACCCCGGCGCCCGCGGCTGTCATCAGTTGATCCGGGACGGTGCGGTGCTGGTGGAAACCATCGAACATATCCTCGAGGCCTTGCGCGGCTGGCAACGACTGTCGTTATCCACAGAAACCTTCGCCCCTGCAACGACTCACCCGCTGCTGAAATTGCTGCATGCAGCCCCTCACACCAGTGAAGCGCTGGCCGATGCAAGCGGCTGGGCCTTGCCGAAAGTGCTGGCGGCGTTGACGGAACTGGAAATGGATGGCCGCGCCGTGTGCGAAAGCGGGCGCTGGTTTGCGCGGGTGAGCTAGGTTTTATAAACAAGATCGGTAAACTGCGCAGAGCCTTAGTCTGGAGTGTTTTTCATGGTCAACAGTTGGCGTGTGCAACAAGCCGCGCAAGCAATTCGCGCCGGGGCGGTGATTGCCTACCCAACCGAAGCAGTCTGGGGCCTGGGTTGCGACCCGTGGGACGAGGAAGCGGTGGAGCGTCTGCTGCTGATCAAGGGCCGGTCTGTGGACAAGGGGCTGATTCTGGTCGCCGACAACATCCGTCAGTTCGATTTCCTCTTCGAAGACTTCCCCGAGTTGTGGATGGACCGCATGGCCAGTACCTGGCCGGGGCCGAACACCTGGCTGGTGCCGCACCAGAACCTGCTGCCGCAGTGGATTACCGGCGTGCATGAAACCGTGGCGCTACGGGTCAGCGATCACCCACTAGTGCGGGACTTGTGCGCGCTGGTCGGGCCGTTGGTGTCGACGTCGGCCAACCCGCAGGGGCGCCCGGCGGCACGTACGCGGATTCGCGTCGAGCAGTACTTCCGTGGTCAGGTGGATCTGGTGCTGGGTGGCAATCTGGGCGGGCGCAAGAACCCGAGCGTGATTCGCGATCTGGCCACCGCCAGGGTTGTGCGCCCGGACTGATACCGAGGCGACCCCAATCGCGGGCAAGCCCGCTCCCACAGTGTCTTCTGGTGTTCACAAAATTTGTGGTCACCGCTGATCCTTGTGGGAGCGGGCTTGCCCGCGATGAGGGCCAGGCAGGCGCTGAAAATGTTAAGGCAGCAGAACAACCGAGCCCGTCGTACGCCGCGCCGACAACTCGGTCTGCGCCTTCGCCGCGTCAGCCAGTGGATAGCGCTGACTGATGTCCACGGTCAGCTTGCCGCCGATGATCATCTCGAACAACTCGTCGGCCATGCGTTGCAGGTTCTCGGCGTTGTTCGCATAAGTACCCAGGGTTGGCCGGGTCACGTACAGCGAGCCTTTCCCTGCCAGGATCCCCAGGTTCACGCCATCGACCGCGCCGGACGCATTGCCGAAACTCACCACCAGCCCACGCGGCGCGACGCTGTCGAGTGAAGTCAACCAGGTGTCCTTGCCAACGCCGTCGTACACCACCGGGACTTTTTTGCCGTCGGTCAATTCCAGCACGCGTTGCGCGACATTTTCATGGCTGTAGTCGATGGTCGCCCAGGCGCCGTTGGCCTTGGCCAGCGCGGCTTTCTCCGCCGAGCTGACAGTGCCGATCAACTTGACGCCCAAGGCCCTGGCCCATTGGCAGGCCAGGGAACCGACCCCACCGGCCGCGGCATGGAACAGGATGGTTTCGCCACCCTTGAGTTCATAAGTCTGACGCAGCAGGTACTGCACGGTCAGGCCCTTGAGCATCACGCCGGCGGCCTGTTCGAAGCTGATGGCGTCCGGCAGTTTCACCAGGTTGGCCTCGGGCAAGACGTGAACATCGCTGTAGGCGCCCAGAGGGCCGCTGCCATAGGCCACGCGATCGCCGATCTTGAAGCGGCTCACGTCGCTGCCCACCGACTCGACCACGCCTGCACCTTCTGAGCCGACACCCGACGGCAGGGACGGTGGCGGGTACAGACCGCTGCGGTAATAGGTGTCGATGAAGTTCAGGCCGATGGCCTTGTTGACCACACGCACTTCCTTCGGACCTGGCTCGGCGGGCTGGTAATCCACATATTCAAGCACTTCGGGGCCGCCATGGGCGCGGAACTGGATACGCTTTACCATCAGAACTCTCCATAGGTCGTTTTACCAAGCTCCCTATCGGACTCCTAAGCTTGATCTTCGTCAACTGCGAAGGGGCGACTTGCGATGGTATGCTACGGGCCCATTTGCGCAGGCTGAGCTCCAATGGAGCGCCGCGTAGTTTTGCCCGATTCAAGGTGAAGACATGACGACCCGCACCGAGGCCGTAAAAGCCTACCTGCTCGACCTGCAAGAGCGCATTTGCGCTGCCCTGGAAGCCGAAGACGGCGGCACGCAATTCGTCGAAGACGCCTGGACCAGGCCGGCGGGCGGTGGCGGTCGCACCCGCGTGATAGAAAACGGCGCGGTGATTGAAAAGGGTGGCGTCAACTTTTCTCATGTCTTCGGCAGCGGTCTCCCACCGTCTGCCAGCGCTCATCGACCGGAACTGGCCGGCCGTGGCTTCGAAGCCC
This sequence comes from Pseudomonas sp. KH_046_2, assembly GCF_057838985.1. NCBI lineage: Bacteria > Pseudomonadati > Pseudomonadota > Gammaproteobacteria > Pseudomonadales > Pseudomonadaceae > Pseudomonas > Pseudomonas sp. KH_046_2. The sequence goes on from NZ_CM174480.1 coordinate 27,931, forward strand.
TCGGCGTGTCGCTGGTGATTCACCCGCACAACCCGCACGTGCCGACTTCCCACGCCAACGTGCGCTTTTTCATCGCGGAAAAAGAAGGTGAAGAACCGGTCTGGTGGTTTGGTGGCGGCTTCGACCTGACCCCGTATTACGGCAACGAAGAAGACTGCATCCACTGGCACCGCGTCGCCGAGCAGGCCTGTGCGCCGTTCGGCCCGGACGTCTACCCGCGTTACAAGGCCTGGTGCGACAGCTACTTCCACATCAAGCATCGTCACGAGCCACGTGGCATCGGTGGCCTGTTTTTCGACGACCTGAACGAGTGGGACTTCGACACCAGCTTCGCCTTCATGCGCGCCATCGGTGATGCGTACATCGATGCCTATCTGCCCATTGTGCAGCGCCGCAAGAACGATGCTTTCACCGCCCAGCAGCGCGAGTTCCAGGAGTTCCGCAGAGGCCGCTACGTTGAATTCAACCTGGTCTACGACCGCGGCACGCTGTTCGGCCTGCAATCGGGTGGGCGTACCGAGTCGATTCTGATGTCGCTGCCACCGCAAGTGCGCTGGGGCTACGACTGGAAGGCCGAGCCTGGCAGCGAAGAAGCCCGCCTGACCGAGTATTTCCTGCAAGACCGCGATTGGTTGGCCGAAGCCTGAACGAGGAAACCTGATGGACCGTTATGTCGTATTCGGTAACCCGATTGGCCACAGCAAGTCGCCGTTGATCCATCGCCTGTTCGCTGAGCAGACCGCGCAAAAGCTGGACTACAACACGCTGCTGGCGCCGCTCGACGACTTTTCCACCTGTGCCCGGACGTTTTTCCTCGAAGGGCGCGGCGCCAATGTGACGGTGCCATTCAAGGAAGAAGCCTATCGGCTGGCGAACAGCCTGACGGCGCGGGCGCAACGGGCCGGAGCGGTGAACACCCTGAGCAAACTGGCCGATGGCAGTCTGCTTGGCGACAACACCGACGGCGCCGGGTTGGTGCGCGACCTGACGGTCAATGCGGGATTCAGCCTCAAGGGCAAACGCATCCTGCTGCTCGGTGCCGGCGGCGCGGTACGTGGTGCTTTGGAGCCGTTGCTGGCCGAGCAGCCGGCATCGGTGATCATCGCCAACCGCACGGTGGAAAAGGCCGAGTTGCTGGCAGAGCTGTTCTGCGATCTTGGACCGGTCTCGGCCAGCGGCTACGACTGGTTGCGGGAGTCGGTGGACCTGATCATCAACGCGACGTCGGCGAGCCTGACCGGTGATGTGCCGCCGATTGCTGCCAGCCTGATCGAGCCTGGCAAAACGGTGTGCTACGACATGATGTACGGCAAGGAACCGACCTCGTTCTGTCGCTGGGCCAGCGAACACGGGGCGGCGGTGGCGATGGATGGCTTGGGCATGCTGGCCGAGCAAGCGGCGGAAGCGTTCTTCCTGTGGCGCGGTGTGCGTCCGGAAACGGCGCCAGTGTTGGCTGAGCTTCGCCGGCAGTTGGCCCTTTAAAGTCTTTAATCCTCAAACCGGATCGGGCACTTCTGCGCCCCTTCCAGCTTCCTCAGCTCTTCCACTACCTGTGGCCGGGCCCGGCGCAAGGTCAGGCTGCGGTCCTGGCGAAGCAGGCGCCGGGCTTCCTGATGCAGCATTTCCACCCCTGAATAGTCGATGAAGTTGATCTGCTGCGCCTCGATCACCACGCGCGCGCCGTGCATGCGTTGCAGGCGCACTTGCAGGTAATGGCTGGCGCCGAAAAAGATCGAGCCGCCCACCCGCAGAATGTCCTCCTCGCCATCTCGCACATGCTGCACCCGTGGTTGCGATGTGCGCTTGAGGTAGAAAAAAAGCGAGGCCAACACGCCGGCGTAGATCGCGGTTTGCAATTCCAGCAGCAGCGTGGCGACGCAGGTCAGCGCCATGACCACGAACTCAGCACGGCTGACCCGCAACAACGCGCGAATGCCGCGATGGTCCACCAGTCCCCAGGCGATCAACAGAATGCTGCCGGCCATGGCCGGAATCGGGATGTGCGCGATCAGGCTCGCGCCGAAGATCGCAAACAGCGCCACCCACAATGCCGAAAAAATCCCGGCCAGTGGCGAACAGGCACCCGCTTCATAGCTCAAGCCTGAGCGAGTGAAAGAGCCGGCTGACAGTGATCCGGAAAAGAACGCACCGACGATGTTCGACAGGCCTTGGGCACGAACTTCCTGGTTGGCGTCGAGTAATTGCTGCGAACGTGCCGATATCGAGCGGGCAATCGACAGACTGGTAACCAGCCCGAGCATACCGACCGCCACCGCGCTGGGCAGCAGGTGCAGGATCAGATCGAGATCCAGCGGCAACGGACTGAAAGGCGGCAGCTTGCCGGTAAAGGCGCTGACCAGTTGCACATGGCCGAACATTGATGGCCAGAGCCAAACCAGCAAGCCGCCGAGAATCAGGGTGATCAAGAGCGTCGGCCAGCGTGGCAGCAGCAGCTTGAGGATCACGCCCACCACCACCGTCGCCAGCCCCAGCGCCAACGAAGGTTTGTCCATATCGCCAAGATTGCGCAACAAGGTGATGAAACTGTCCAGTGCGGTGGCTTGGCTGGGCAAGTCCAGCCCCAGCAGATTAGGCAATTGACCGATGGCAATCACCACGGCAGCACCCAGGGTGAAGCCGAGTACCACCGAGTGAGAGACGAAATTCACCAGTGCGCCAAACCGCAGCAAACCCAGTAGCCATTGAAAGAGGCCGGCAAGAAACGTCAGCAACAGGATCAACATGACGTAGTCCTGCGAGGCTGGAACGGCCAAGGGACTGACGCTGGCGTACAGGACAATCGAGATGGCCGCCGTAGGGCCGCAGATCAAATGCCACGACGACCCCCACAGACAGGCGATCAGCACCGGGATGATTGCCGCGTACAGGCCGTATTCCGGCGGCAGGCCGGCAATCAGTGCGTAGGCGATGGATTGCGGCAGCGCGAGAATCGCGCCGCTGAGGCCAACGATCAGGTCGCGACCGACACTGGCGCGGGTTTGCCGGGGCAACCAGGTGAGGAAAGGGAAGAGTGAATGGCGGCTTGGCAGGGCCATGGGGCCTCTCGGGTGGAGTTTTACGGAAGAGTATCAGGCCCAGGCAATCATTGTGGCGAGGGAGCTTGCTCCCGCTGGACCGCGTAGCGGTCCCAAAAGGGCAATCACGATGTGTCTGACTCATCGAGGTAACCGGATTGCGTCTGCTGCGCAGCCGAGCGGGAGCAAGCTCCCTCGCCACAGGTAATCATCAGAGTTTGGCTTTGACCGCCGGCAAAGCGTCCTTGCCATCCACGGTCTTCACCCCATCGAGCCACTTGTCCAGCACTGCCGGGTTGGCCTTGATCCACGCCTTGGCCGCGTCGGCATTGCTGACTTTCTTGTTCACCACCTCGGCCATGATGCTGTTCTCCATGTCCTGGGTGAAACTCAGGTTGGTCAGCAATTTGCCGACGTTCGGGCAGGCCTGTGCATAACCTTTGCGGGTCAGGGTATGCACGCTGCCGGTGTCGCCGAAGTACTTCTCGCCGCCCTTCAGATAGTGCATTTTCAGCTGCACGTTCATCGGGTGCGGGGTCCAGCCGAGGAAGGTCACGAATTTCTGCTTTTTCACCGCGCGGGACACTTCCGCCAGCATTGCCTGCTCGCTGGACTCGACCAGTTTCCACTGGCCCATGTCGAAATCGTTTTTCTTGATGATCTCTTGCAGCGAGATGTTCGCCGGTGCGCCGGAGCCGATGCCGTAGATCTTGCGGTCGAACTTGTCGGCGTATTTGTTCAGGTCGGCAAAGGTATGCACACCCGCCTCCCACACGTAGTCCGGAACGGCGAGGGTGAATTCGGTGCCGTCGAGGTTCTTCGCCAGTTGCGTGACATCGCCGTTGGCGACGAACTTGTCATAGAAGCCCTGCTGCGCCGGCATCCAGTTACCCAGGAACACATCGACCTGGCCATCCTTGAGCCCGCCAAAGGTGATCGGCACGGCGAGGGTGTCGACCTTGGCCTTGTAGCCCATGCCGTCCAGCAGAAACCCGGTGATGGCATTGGTCGCGGCGATATCGCTCCAGCCCGGGTCGGCCATTTTCACGGTCTCGCAACTCTTATCGGCAAACGCCGATGCACTGCCCAGCGCCAGGAGCCCGACCGTCAGTACTGTGGATAACCTTTGCATGGACTTCCCCTTAACATTATTGGTTTTGGCAGGGTTGTGGATAACGTGCTTTACGCTCCAGATCGTCGAGGTCGATGTGGTTGCGCATGTACTGCTGACTGGCGTCCACCAGCGGCTGGTGATCCCAGCTCTTCAGCTTGCCGAGGGTCAGCGCCTCGGCCACGAAGCGTCGGCGCCGCTGGCTGGCGAGCACCTGCTGGTGAATCGCCGGAATGTTCCATTTGGCTCGCGCTTCGGCGAGAAAATCGTCGAACAGCTGGCGATGTTGCGGCGAATGGCTGAGTTCTTCCAGTTCGTGAGGGTCATTCTGTACGTCGAAGAGTAGGCAAGGGTCGTCTTCGCTGTAGATGAATTTATAGGCACCGCGGCGGATCATCATCAACGGGCTGATGGTGCCTTCGGCCATGTATTCACCAAACACTTCATCGTGGCCACCCTGCCCTTGCAGGTGCGGGACCAGCGAGCGGCCGTCCAACGGCAAGCCCGGCTCCAGCGAGCCGCCGGCCAATTCAACAAACGTTGGCAACAGGTCCGCCATGGAAACACTGGCGCTGACCCTGCCGGCACCGAATTGCCCCGGTGCGCTGATCAGCAGCGGCACCCGTGCGGCCATTTCGTACCAGTGCATTTTGTACCAGAGCCCGCGTTCGCCGAGCATGTCGCCGTGGTCACCGGAAAACACGATGATGGTGTCATCGATCAGCCCGGTATCTTCGAGGGTTTGCAGGAGTTTGCCGACGTTGCTGTCGATATAGCTGCACGCGCCGAAATAGGCACGGCGGGCATCGCGGATCTTATCCACAGGCAGTGGCTTGTCCCACAGGTCGTAGACCTTGAGCAGACGTTGCGAGTGCGGATCGAGTTCATGCGGGTCCGGGGTTGTAGGCAGCGGGATGTCGGCATCGTCGTACAAATCCCAGAAAGCCTTGGGAATGGTGTACGGGTCGTGTGGGTGAGTCATGGAAACGGTCAGGCAGAACGGCTGATCGCCATCCTCGCGGATATGGTCGAACAGGTACTGCTGGGCCTTGAACACCACCTCTTCGTCGAAATCCAGTTGATTGGTGCGCACGCACGGGCCGGCTTGCAGCACTGACGACATGTTGTGATACCAGGTCGGGCGCACGTCCGGCTCATCCCAGTTCACCGCCCAGCCGTAGTCGGCCGGGTAGATGTCACTGGTCAGGCGTTCTTCGTAACCATGCAACTGGTCCGGGCCGCAGAAATGCATCTTGCCCGACAGCGCAGTGCGGTAGCCGAGGCGGCGCAGGTAATGGGCGTAGGTCGGTACGTCGGCGGGGAAATCGGCGGCGTTGTCGTAGGCGCCGATCTTGCTCGGTAACTGGCCGCTGACCAGGGTGAAACGCGATGGCGCGCACAAGGGGCTGTTGCAATAAGCCGAATCGAACACCACGCCTTGTGCGGCGAGGCGGCTCAGATGAGGCAGTTTGATGGGCGATGGGCCGTAGAACGGCAACATTGGCGCGGCCATTTGATCGGCCATGATGAAAAGAATGTTCTTGCGCTTCATGTGATCGCGGCATTCCATAGTGGATGTTTATGCGAGAGTGCTGGCTTCGAGAATGAAACCCTCACACCTTGCGGTAAAGCCCACGCACGGCAATGACTAGGATAAGCACAGCTTATGTATGACGCCCTTGGTGACCTGTCACTGGATCTGCTTCGCGCCTTCGAAGCGGCGGCCCGTCAGCGCAGCTTCACCGCGGCGGCGGTTGAGCTGGGCACCACGCAACCGGCCATCAGCCAACAGATCAAGCGCCTGGAAGAACAGCTGGCGACACGCCTGTTCGACCGCATTTATCGCGGTATCGAGTTGACCGAGGCCGGGCAGATCCTTTTTGAGCAGGTTCAGCTCGGTTTGCAGAATATCGACGCAGGATTGAGCGCGATCAGCGCACAGCAACAGCATGAAGTGCTACAGGTGGCCACGGATTTTGCCTTTGCCGCCTATTGGCTGATGCCGCGCCTGCACCGCTTTCACGCGGCCAATCCGCAGGTGGATGTCAGCCTGGTCACCAGTGAACGCAGCCATAACATGCTACGTACCGATATCGATGTGGCGGTACTGTTCGGCGACGGCCGCTTCAAGCAGGGTGAGAGCCACTGGCTGTTCAGTGAGGAAGTGTTTCCGGTGTGTAGCCCGCAGTTGTTGAGCGAGCGTCCCCTGCCCTTGCCGGCCCAGGCATTGCTGGAGTTTCCGTTGCTGCACCTGCGTGGGGAACACAGCAGTAATTGGTTCGACTGGAGTGGTGTGTTCCGCGAACTGGGTATCACCTCGCCCCCGGCGCCCGGGCAATTGCGCTTCGACAACTACACCTTGCTGATTCAAGCGGCGATTGGTGGCCAGGGCGTTGCCATCGGCTGGCGCCACCTTGTGGATAACTTGCTGGCGCAAGGATTGTTGTGTCGACCGATCGGCGAAACGGTGATGTCGAGGCTGGGTTACTACGTGGTCCTGCCCCAGCGCAAACGACGCGGAGCATTGATCCAGCAGTTTGTGGACTGGTTGATGGCTGAACAGGCGAGCAGTGCGCAATCACTCAACGGCCTGACACTGCCGTCCATTGCGGTTTAGCTGTCGGTCGCGATGAAGTTGACGTGCTCTCGGATGTGCAGGTTCAAGTGCAATTCATCGGCAATGCCCACGGCGGTGCGGGCCAGCCGTCCGAGTGGTTCGGTCAGCCCCGGCTCTAGGTTGCCACCGATTTGGGCAAAATGTTCGATGGTCAGCCCCGGTACCCCGCGCGGTTCATTAACCAGCGTCCACTTCAAAGGACTGCTTTGCAGTGCCTCGCGGATTTCCTCGGCGGCGTGACGTTGCAAGCTGTCCTCGGTTTCCGGATCGTCCAGCACGTCGAAATCACCCACCAGAAACAATCGGGCGATGTTTGCTGCCTGCATGCCATCGATCAGTGCATCCACTGCCAGCACCTGCTCGACCGGGCCCGGTACGATGGTTTTTTCAACGTGTTCGCTGTTGAACGGTAAGCCTGGAGCGTCCAGCAAGCAGATGACCACGGAGCTGCCGGCCACACTCTGCTTGACCCGTTGCGCGTCGAACAGGTCGCCAGTCTTGGTGCGCAGCCCCGGACGGGGTGCCAGCGCATTGAGGTCATCGAGAATCGCGATCACTTCATGCTGGCGTCGCAGCATTTCAGCCATCAGCGCACTGCCCAGGCTACTCATGGCACCATAAAGCACCACCTTCACGACGGGGGTTTCGGCATTTTTCATGGCTGGGCTTCCTGTTTTCCAGCGCCTATATGATGTTTGACCCGCAGGAACCAGCGAGGGTTCGAACAGTTTTCAGAGGGGTTCAGATGCAGCAGATCACGGGTTACCACGCCCACGTTTATTTCGATGCCAGTACGATCGGGCAGGCGCGGGCTTTGTGTGAACAGGCGGCGCAATTGTTTCCACTGAAAATGGGCCGCGTGCATGAGCGCCCGGTCGGTCCGCACCCGGACTGGAGCTGTCAGTTGGCGTTCGAGCCGAAGGTGCTGGGCGACGTGCTGCCGTGGCTGGCGCTCAACCGCAAGGGTCTGGTGGTGTTTCTGCACCCGGACACCGGAAACGATTTGCTTGATCACACCGAGCACGCGATCTGGATGGGCGCTATTCGGCCGCTGGACCTGACTGTTTTTTGATCAGAGTGTTTCTTCAGCCTCACCGGGCAAGTGTTCGTCCAGATGCAGCCACGGCAAGCGGCTGTCGGTCCAGATGTGCCGCTCGGCCGGTGCTTGTTCAGGATGGTCGAGGGTGGCGATGGTCAGGTCGATGCTGTCCGGGCTCAGGTGCGTTACCACCGCCAGTTGCGCCCCGCAGTGGCCGCAGAAATATCGCGCGCAGGTGGATGAAGAATCGTACCGAGACGGCGTCCCGGCCAGCCATTGAAAGGCCGATGCCGGCACGGTGATCCAGGTGGTCACGATGCCGCCGCTGACCCGTCGGCAAATCGAACAATGACAGTGGACGATATCGTGCAGTGGCCCGCTGAATTGATAGCGCAGTTGCCCGCAGTGGCAGCCGCCGGTGTGAAGTTCGCCCATGTTTTGACCTCCTGCCCTGTGTTCAGGGACTTGAAACCAATCCGACGATCGGTTGCACATCCGGTCCTTGCTTTCGTTGGCGAAAGCTGGCTGAAAGCTTCCCCGATTAGGATCGCCCCCACTACCGGCAACAGACCGGTTGGCCAATGCCAGCGTTTTATCGCTCGCACAGCCCATTTAACAACAACAATGGTGATTCTGATGTCCTCTTCTACCCGCCGCTTCGCTGTAACTCCGCCCGTACGTCTCGTGCTTCCCGTTCTGCGCTGATCCCGCCCGATCCGCCCATTCCCTAGCCGCGCTACGCCTGGAGTATTCCCATGCTGACTTTCCTTGGCTTCGCCATGGTCATCACGTTCATGTTCCTGATCATGACCAAGCGCCTGTCCGCGCTGATCGCCCTGATCATCATTCCGATCATCTTTGCCCTGTTCGGCGGTTTTTCGCCGAAGATTGGCCCGATGATGCTTGAGGGCATCACCAAGCTTGCGCCGACCGGCGTGATGCTGATGTTCGCTATCTTGTACTTCGCCCTGATGATCGACTCCGGCCTGTTCGACCCGGCCGTGCGCAAGATCCTCAAACTGGTCAAGGGCGACCCGCTGAAGGTTTCGGTCGGCACCGCCGTTCTGGCGCTCGTTGTCTCCCTCGATGGTGACGGCGCGACCACTTACATGATCTGCGTGGCCGCCATGCTGCCGCTCTACAGCCGTATCGGCATGAGCCCGCGGATCATGGCCGGCCTGATCATCCTTGCCGGTGGCGTGATGAACATGACTCCGTGGGGCGGTCCGACCGCTCGCGCGGCCAGTGCGCTGCATGTGGACCCGTCCGACATCTTCGTACCGATGATTCCTGCGATGCTGGCCGGTGTGGTGGCGATCCTGGTCATTGCCTACTTCTACGGCAAGCGTGAACGTGCACGCCTGGGTGAACTGCACCTGGTCGGCGATGAAATCGACCACAGTGAAATCAGCGTTTCGCAGTTCCCGGATGCCCGTCGTCCGAAGCTGATCTGGTTCAACGGCGCCCTGACCCTGGCCCTGATGTGCACCCTGATCGCCGGCCTGCTGCCGTTGCCGGTACTGTTCATGGTGGCGTTCAGTATTGCCATGATTGTCAACTATCCTTGCCTGCAACAGCAGAAGGATCGCGTCGCGGCTCACGCCGGTAGCGTGCTGGCGGTGGTCGGGTTGATCTTTGCTGCCGGTATCTTCACCGGTATCCTGACCGGCACCGGGATGGTCGACGCCATGTCGAAAAGCCTGTTGGCGGTGATTCCGGATTTCCTCGGCCCGTACCTGGCGGTGATCACGGCGCTGGTAAGCATGCCGTTCACTTTCTTCATGTCGAACGATGCATTTTATTACGGCGTGTTACCGGTACTTGCCGAAGCCGCGAGCCATTACGGTATAACCGCAGTGGAAATGGCACGTGCCTCGATCGTCGGTCAGCCCGTCCACCTGTTGAGCCCGCTGGTTCCATCGACCTACCTGTTGGTGGCCCTGGCCGGTATCGACTTCGGTGACCACCAGCGCTTCACCCTGAAGTGGGCAGTGCTGGTTTGTATCTGCATACTGATTGCTGCACTGCTGTTGGGGACTTTCCCGGTGTTCAGTACTCTATAAGCCCAAGACTCACCACTTCGGGTCCAGGCTTCGCTGTTTGAAGCCCGGGCCCGTTGTGGTTTAACAATCGCTCAAAGGAATACACATGGAATGGCTGACCAACCCTGAAATCTGGGTTGCCTTCTTCACCCTGACCGCCCTGGAAATCGTCCTGGGTATCGATAACATCATCATGATTTCGATCCTGGTCAGCCGCATGCCCAAACACATGCAGGCACGCACCCGGATTTTCGGTCTGGCGCTGGCCATGATCACGCGAATCCTGCTTTTGCTGTCGATCACCTGGGTCATGCGCCTGACGGCGGACCTGTTCGTAGTATTCGGCCAGGGTATTTCCGGACGCGACCTGATCCTGTTCTTCGGTGGTCTGTTCCTGCTGTGGAAAAGCTCGCAAGAGATGTACCACGCACTGGAAGGTGAAGACGAAAGCCACGACGAGCCTTCGGGCAAGGGCGGCAACTTCCTCTACACCATCATCCAGATCGCGATCATTGACATCGTGTTCTCCCTCGACTCGGTGATCACCGCGGTCGGCATGGTGTCCCACGTACCGGTCATGGTCGCGGCAATCATCGTGGCCGTGCTGGTGATGATGTGGGCATCGGGCACCATCAGTGAGTTCATCGACAAGCACCCATCGCTGAAGATGCTGGCGTTGTCGTTCCTGCTGTTGGTCGGCACCGTGCTGATTGCCGAATCCCTGGACGTGCACGTGCCAAAAGGCTACGTCTACTTCGCCATGGCGTTCTCGCTGGCTGTGGAAGCGATCAACATCAAGATGCGCACCGCCATTGCGAAAAAGAGGAAACAGCAGGATCCGGTAAAGCTGCGCAAGGACATTCCGGGCCAGTAACCCGAAAACTGTAAATACGCAAAACCTGTGGGAGCGAGCCTGCTCGCGATAGCGGTCTGTCAATCAACATCCATGTTGAACCTGATGGCCTCATCGCGAGCAAGCTCGCTCCCACAGTGCTTTGTGTGGCTGGAAGACCGCCCTTTTTCATGACAGTTTTGTTTCAATCCCTTCTTTGGCTATGCGATGCTGGCGCGCAGACCGTTAGCCAACTACAGCTTAAGTACAGAACGTAGAACGTCGCGCGGTACCGTCAACTTGCTCCTTTGGGGCGCTACACCACAGGGGGTCATTATGCTCACCCTGCTCAATTTGCTTTCTGCCGTGGCCCTGCTGATCTGGGGCACGCACATCGTCCGAACCGGCATCCTGCGGGTCTACGGCACCAACTTGCGCCATGTCATCAGCCATAACATGACCAACCGCTGGCTGGCTTTCCTCTCTGGGATCGCCGTGACGGCAATGGTCCAGAGTAGCAACGCCACCGCCATGCTGGTCACTTCGTTTGTCGGCCAGGGCCTGATGGCGCTTACGCCGGCGTTGGTCACCATGCTCGGTGCCGATGTCGGTACGGCCCTGATGGCGCGGGTGCTGACGTTCGATCTGTCGTGGTTGTCGCCCCTGCTGATTTTTGCCGGGGTGATTTTCTTTCTGTCGCGCAAGCAGACCCGACTCGGACAGATGGGCCGTGTCGCCATTGGTTTGGGGTTGATCATTCTGGCGCTGCAACTGATTGTCGAAGCCGCGCACCCGATTACCCATGCCAAAGGGGTGAAGGTGATTTTCGCCTCGCTCACCGGCGACATCCTGCTCGACGCCCTGGTCGGCGCGTTGTTCGCGATGGTTTCCTATTCCAGCCTGGCCGCTGTGTTGCTGACCGCGACCCTGGCGGGCGCCAATGTGATCAGCCTGCCTGTGGCCATCGGGTTGGTGATCGGCGCCAATATCGGCAGCGGCGTACTCGCCTTTCTCAGCACCAGCATGCAGAACGCCGCCGGACGCCAAGTGGCGCTGGGCAGCCTGCTGTACAAACTGATTGGTCTTTTATTGATCATTCCGGTGCTCGATCCGCTGGTGCACTGGCTCGATGGCCTGGATTTCAGCCCTCAGGAAATGGTCATTGGCTTTCACCTGCTCTACAACACCGTGCGCTGCCTGATCCTGCTGCCCAGCGTCGGGCCGATGGCCAGGTTTTGTGCCTGGGTGCTGCCGGAGCGCCCGCTGGCCAACGGTACGGCCAAGCCCCGGCACCTTGACCCCACGGCGTTGGTCACCCCCGGTCTGGCGCTGGCCAACGCGGCCCGGGAAACCCTGCGCATGGGCGACCTGATCGACAGCATGCTCGAAGCCATGCTCGACGTTTTGCACGGCAAGCAAACCGCCGTCACCCAGGAAATGCGCCGCCTTACCGATGATGTCGAAGCGCTCTACAGCGCGATCAAGTTGTACCTGGCGCAAATGCCCCGGGAAGATCTCAGCGATCAGGACAGCCGGCGCTGGGCGGAAATCATCGAACTGGCGATCAACCTGAAACTGGCCAGCGATTTGATCGAACGCATGCTGCGCAAGGTCCAGCAGCAGAAAACCTCGCAGCGCCGGTCGTTTTCCGAAGTCGGGCTGGACGAATTGACCGGGCTGCAAACTCAGTTGATTTCCAACCTGCGGCTCGGGATGTCGGTGTTTCTCAGTGGCGACCCGGAAAGTGCCCGCCAGCTGGTGCGTGAAAAACGTCGTTTCCGTGCACAGGAACGGCGCCTGGCTCACGCTCATGTCAGCCGCTTGCAACTTAAAATCGTGCAAAGTATCGAAACCAGTTCGTTGCACCTGGAGCTGATCGCTGACATGAAACGTCTGAATTCGCTGTTTTGCAGCAGTGCCTACGTGGTGCTGGAAACATCGGACACCGGTGCGCTGGTGGTCGACGATTTGAGCGACATCACTCATTCACCCTGAACGTCCACAGTTACCTGAAGTCTGTTGAACTTACGCTTGCCGTACGGAAGCTCGTTATGCGTTGTCTGTTGTTCGCCTGCCTGTTGCTTGGTTCATTCCCGTCATTCGCCCTCGATCGCTTCCAGGTCGAGGGCTATACCCTGCGCAACGGTTTGCAGTTGCTGCTCAAGCCCGGCACTGACCGCGGGCATGTGGCGATCCGGCTGGTGGTCGGCGTTGGCCTGGACGATTTCAAGTGCGAAGAAAAGGAGCTGCCGCATCTGCTGGAACACCTGTTGTTCAGCGGAATCGATGCCAGCGGCGAAGGTGGCCTGGAAGAACGCATGCAGGCCCTGGGCGGCGAGTGGAACGCGTTCACCAGCAATGCCGATACAACGTTCGTCATCGAAGCCCCGGCGAAAAACCAGCGTAAGGTGCTCGACCTGTTGCTGGCGCTGCTGACCCAGACCCGCTTCGACGACAGCGCCATCAACGCGGCCAAGCAATTGGTCGAGCGTGAAGACGGCGGCCACTACTCGCACCTGCAACGCTGGCTCGATCGTCAGGACCTGGGCCACACGGCCAGCAAACAACTGGCCGTGGAACTGGGCCTCAAATGCCCGGAGCGTGCGCAAGTCGATGACCTGACCCGTGAGCAGCTGGAGCGGGTGCGCAAGGACTGGTATGCGCCGAACAATATGACCCTGATCGTGGTCGGCGACCTCGACAAGTTGTTGCCGGCCTATCTGGATCGGGCGTATGGCGCGCTGGAAGCGATTACGCCTGGCGAGCATCCGCCGCTGCCGCAAATCCAGGCCAGCGCAGCCCATGAGCGCACTTTGCCCCACGGTCTGGTCGGCAACGGCGCCAAGTTGCACTGGCTGGTGCCGGAGCCGGTACTGGAGGATGGGCACGATGAAACCTTCGATTTGCTCAAGGACTATCTGGATTGGGCGCTCTATCGCCAGTTACGCCTGGCTCACGGTTTGTCCTACGGCCCATGGGCGGAGCGCGAGGTGTTCGGCGGCGTGGGTTTCATGAGCCTCAATGCCGACCTTGAGCGCGACGACGTGGCCGATGCCGAACAAGTGCTCGAGGACCTGAAGGCCGGCCTGCTCAAGGACGGCCTCAATGCCAACACCTTCAATCGCCTCAAACAGGCCGCGATCGCCCGCCAGGCCTGGGCCGCACAAGGTAACAGCGCGTTGGCCGACTACTACTGGAGCGCCATCGGCAACTACGAGGACGGTCGCTTCACCAACCCGGCCCGGGAGCTGCAAGGGGTGACCCTGGAAGAGGCGAACAAGGCCGTTCGTGAATTGCTCCTGCAACCGGGGTATTTGCGGATCGAGAAGCCGTTGTTCAGTTATGACCAAGTGATGTGGCTGGTGGTCGGTGGGGTGGGCTTGATCGTGTTGATGCTGGTGGGCTGGCGTTTGCAGCGCAGGAAATAACCATTCCAACTGGCGGGCGACTAACTGTGGCGAGGGGGCTTGCCCCCGTTGGGTCGCGAAGCGGCCCCAAAATCAGCGATTCCGATCTTAAAGATGCATTGCAGTAATCAGCTTCACGACTGCTTCGCAGCCGAACGGGGCGGTGCGGCGATTCGACAAGCCCCCTCGCCACAGGGCCGCACCAGCGGTACCCTGTCGAGGTTTTTTCCTACGACGACTGTGAAACCACCGAATGCAAAACCTGACCCTTTTCGTACAGCGCATCCTCGAATTGATGAAGCGGTACCCTGGGGTCATTGCGCTCTTTGGTTTCATCTCCGGGGTGGGCAGTTTCATTCTGGTCGATCGCCAGCAAGGCCTGGCGAGCTGGATCACCACCATCATGCTGATCAGCTGGATCTGGCTGATGCTGGAAAACAGCCTGACCAAGCTGTTCACGCGCATCTTCAAGCGCGAAATCCCGGAACCCTTGCTGCGATACGCAACGCAGATGATCCATCAGGAAAGCCTGTTCTTTGTCCTGCCGTTCTTCTTCATCACCACGACGTGGAACAGCGGCCAGCTGATTTTCACCGGGCTGCTGGGCGTCGCGGCGCTGATTTCGATCATCGACCCGCTCTACTACAAATGGCTGGCACCGCGGCGCTGGGCGTTTCTGGCCCTGCACACCCTGACCCTGTTCGCCGCGCTGCTCACCGCCTTGCCGGTGATCATGCACCTGACCACCGCGCAAAGTTTCAAATGGGCACTGGGTATCTCGGTGCTGTTGTCGTTCCCGAGCCTGGCGTCGATCTTCCCGATTCGTACCCTGCGCAGTGCGCTGGCGATCTTGAGTATCACCCTGGGCATCGGCGCCTTTGGTTGGGCGCTACGCTCGTGGGTGCCGCCGGCGACACTGTGGATGACCGACGTGGCCATCAGCACGCAGATGCAAGACCGCACGCCGGGTGCCAGCCTCGACGAAGTCAGCGCCGAACAGATTCGCAATGGCGGGCTCTACGCGTACACCGCGATCAACGCCCCGCGTGGCCTGGGCGAACGGATTTATCACGTCTGGCAGTTCAACGGTAAAGAGGTCGACCGCATCCCCCTGGATATTCGTGGCGGGCGCAAGGAAGGTTACCGGGCCTGGACCCACAAGCAGAACTTCCCGGGCAGCCCGGCCGGCAAATGGCAGGTTCGGGTGCTGACCGAAGATGGCCAGGTCATCGGCGTGCTGCGCTTCAAAGTCACGGACAGCACAGCGATCAAAGAAAAGTAATCCGGTTCGTGCTATTACGTAAATCTGCGTAATCACTGAACAAGCACGGAGCTTATGATCAGCAGCACGATGGCCGGCAACGCCCGATTGGACACGTCGATTACCCCTGCGCGGTTGCGGGTGACGGGCGACTGGACGCTTGCCCATTACGCTGACCTCAAGCTGTTGAGCGAAAAACTCCACGGCCAGTACGATGCCAACACCCCCATCGACCTCAATGGTCTCGGCGCCCTCGACACCGCCGGCGCCTCGCTGTTGGTCGAGCTGCTTGGCTCCGAGCGCCTCGGTCGCTCCGCCGAACATCCTGATTGCACACTCTCTGCCGCCGATCGGGCGTTGCTGCAAACTGTCTACTGTTCGTTGACCGATTTCTGCGTACCGATCAAGGAACCGGAGGTCAGCGTTTCCATTCAGTTGCTGACCCGCATTGGCCGCGCGGTGGACACCGTCTGGCAGGACACCCTGCAACTGCTGGGTTTCGTCGGCCTGATCATCGAAACCATCGCCCGCGGCCTGTTCCGTCCCAAGCGCTGGCGCGTTACGCCGATGATCGCCCACATCGAACAGACCGGTCTCGACGCCGCCCCCATCGTTGCGTTGCTGACTTTTCTGGTGGGCGCCGTGGTGGCGTTTCTCGGGTCGACGGTGCTGGCCACTTTCGGCGCCACCGTCTTCACCGTGGACCTGGTGGGGTTTGCCTTCCTGCGCGAGTTCGGTGTGTTGCTGACCGCGATCCTGATGGCCGGGCGCACCGCCAGTGCGTTCACGGCGCAAATCGGTTCGATGAAGGCCAACGAGGAAATCGACGCCATCCGCACCCTGGGCCTCGACCCCGTGGAGTTGCTGGTGGTGCCGCGGGTCCTGGCGTTGCTGATCGCCCTGCCGATGCTGACCTTCCTGGCGATGCTGTCGGGGATTATCGGCGGTGCCGTGGTCTGCGCGGTGGCGCTGGATATCTCGCCGGCGATGTTCCTGTCGCTGCTGCAAACGGACATCGGCGTTCAGCACTTTCTGGTGGGGATCGTCAAAGCGCCGGTCTTCGCCTTCCTCATCGCCGCCATCGGTTGCCTCGAAGGCTTCAAGGTCAGTGGCAGTGCTGAGTCCGTCGGTGCCCACACCACATCGAGTGTGGTGCAGTCGATTTTCGTGGTGATCGTGATGGATGCGATCGCCGCGATGTTTTTCATGGAGATGGGTTGGTGAGTCGTGTCCCCAGAGCGCCCTCCGAGGCGGTGATTGAAGTCCGTGGGCTGTGCAACCGCTTTGGCCGCCAGAGCGTGCACGAGAACCTCGACCTGGACTTGTACAAGGGTGAGATCCTCGCCGTGGTCGGCGGCTCTGGCAGCGGCAAATCGGTGCTGTTGCGCAGCATTGTCGGGTTGCGCCAGCCCAGTGAAGGCGTGGTGAAAGTCTTCGGGAAAAACCTGCCGACCTTGTCCGAGCATGAGCGCTCTCTGGTGGAGCGGCGATTCGGCGTGCTGTTCCAGAAAGGCGCGCTGTTCTCTTCGTTGACCGTGACCGAGAACGTCGCCCTGCCGCTGATCGAACACGCCGGCTTGAGCCGCAACGACGCCGAGCACCTGGCGGCAGTGAAAATGGCCCTGGCCGGGTTGCCGCTGTCGGCGGCGGAGAAGTACCCCTCGTCGCTGTCCGGCGGCATGATCAAGCGCGCCGCCCTGGCCCGGGCGTTGGCGCTGGACCCGGACATCCTGTTTCTCGATGAGCCCACCGCCGGTCTCGACCCGATCGGCGCCGCCGCGTTCGACCAATTGATCCTGACCCTGCGCGATGCCTTGGGCCTGAGTGTCTTTCTGGTGACCCACGACCTCGATACGCTCTACACCATCACCGACCGGGTGGCTGTGCTGGCGCAGAAAAAAGTGCTGGTGGCGGACGCCATCGACAAGGTGTCGGAAACCGACGACGCGTGGATTCACGAATACTTCCATGGCCCTCGCGGCCGCGCGGCATTGACGGCCGCCCAACAGCTCAAAGAGGTCTGACATGGAAACCCGAGCCCATCATGTATTGATCGGCCTGTTCACCGTGATTGTGGTGACGGCCGCGTTGCTGTTCGGCCTGTGGCTGGCCAAGTCCAGTGTCGACACCGAGTTCAAGGACTACGAAGTCGTGTTCAACGAGGCGGTCAGCGGCTTGTCCAAGGGCAGTTCGGTGCAGTACAGCGGGATCAAGGTCGGCGATGTGATCTTGCTGCGGCTGGACCCGAAAGACCCGCGTCGGGTGCTGGCGCGAATTCGCCTGGCCGGTGATACCCCGGTCAAGGAGGACACCCAGGCCAAACTGGCCCTGACCGGCGTCACCGGGACTTCGATCATCCAGCTCAGCGGCGGCACGCCACAGAGCCCGACGCTCAAGGGCAAGGACGGCAACCTGCCGACCATCGTCGCCTCGCCCTCGCCCATCGCCCGCCTGCTCAATGACAGCGAAGACCTGATGGCCGGGGTGACCACGCTGATGCATAACGTCAACCTGATGTTCTCCACGGAAAACATCGAGCGCATCAGCAACACCCTGGAGCACCTGGAGCAAACCACCGGGGCCATTGCCGAGCAGCGCGGCGATATCCGCCAGGCCATGCAGCAACTGGCGTCGGTGGGCAAGCAGGCCAACACCATGCTGGAGCAGACCACGACGCTGATGCGCAATGCCAACGGGCTGCTCAACGAGCATGGCAAGGAGGCGCTGGGCAGCGCCGAGCAGGCGATGAAGTCGCTGCAGGAGAGCAGTGCCACCCTCAACAAACTGATCACCGCCAATCAGGATTCGCTCAACAGCGGCATGCAAGGCCTCAATGGCCTGGGCCCGGCCGTGCAGGAGATGCGCGAAACCCTGTCCTCGCTGCGCGCCATTACCAAACGCCTGGAGGCCAACCCCAGCGGTTACCTGCTGGGCGGTGACAAGACCAAGGAATTCACGCCATGAAGCTGATTCGGATTGCCCTCCTCGCTGGCTTCACGCTGATCGGTTCGTGCTCGATCCTGCCCAAGCCCGAACCCTTCGAGGTCTATCGATTGCCGTCGGCCCAGAGCGCATCGGCCAGCCATGGCACGCCGCAGCGCTGGTCGCTGCGCCTGAGCAAATTCCAGTCCAGCGAAGCGTTGAACAGTCCGAACATTGCAGTGATTCCCCAGGGCGATGTGATCAGCCACTACAAGGGTTCACGCTGGAGCGATCCGGCGCCGGTGCTGGTGCGCAATCGTCTGCTGGAAGGTTTCCAGCATGACGGGCGGGTGCCGTTGTTGAGCACCGATGACAGTATTTTCCAGACCGATCTTGAATTGGGCGGCAGCCTGCTGGCGTTCCAGACTGAGTACCAGGGGCCGAATGCCAGTGCGGTCGTGCGTCTGGATGCATTGCTGGTGCGCAGTTACGACCAGCGCATCCTCGCCAGCCGCCGCTTTGAAGTGCGCCAGCCACTCAGCGATGTGCAGGTTCCGGCGGTGGTGGTCGGGTTCGGTCAGGCGAACGATCAGTTGACCGCGCAGGTGGTGAATTGGGCGGTTGAGCAAGGACAACGATTGGCCCCGCCACCTCGGCCCTGAGGCCTGCACAATCCCCCTGTAGGAGCGAGCCTGCTCGCGAAAGCGGTGTGTCAGACACATTGTTCTTGAATGTGAAGCCGTCATCGCGAGCAGGCTCGCTCCTACAAGGGAGCGTCGTATCAGCGCAAAAACGCCCGGTGCATCTCTTCCAGCGTTTCAAAGTGATACGCCGGCGCTTCGGCGCTCAACTCTTCGTGGCTGCCGAACCCGTAACCCACCGCTGCCGCGTCCAGCCCGTTGCTGCGTGCGCCGATCAGGTCGTGCTTGCGGTCGCCGATCATCAGGGTGTTGGCCGGGTCCAGGTTTTCTTCGGCCATCAGGTGAGCGATCAACTCGACCTTGTTGGTCCGGGTGCCGTCCAGTTCGCTGCCGTAAATCACCTTGAAGTGTTTGGCAAAGTCGAAATGCCGGGCGATTTCCCGGGCGAACACCCAGGGTTTCGAAGTGGCGATGTACAGCTGCCGCCCTTGTCCGCACAGGGTTTCCAGCAGCGGCGTGACACCATCGAACACGCGGTTTTCGTAGAGGCCGGTGACCTTGAAGCGCTCGCGATAGAAATTCACCGCCTCCCACGCCCTGGCTTCATCGAAGTCGTAGAACTGCATGAACGCTTGCAACAGCGGCGGGCCGATGAAGTGTTCGAGTTTGGCCAGGTCCGGCTCATCGATACTCAGTTTGCCCAGGGCGAACTGGATCGAACGGGTGATGCCCTCACGTGGGTCGGTGAGGGTGCCATCGAGGTCGAACAAAACGGTTTGGTAATGCATGTCGAATCCTGAAAAAGGGGGCAGGTCAAAGCTGGTCGTAGCCTTCGGCCAGATGCAGGTCCTTGAGCTTCACGTAGTTCGCCGCGCTGTAGGTGAAAAAGGCGCGTTCCTTGTCAGTCAATGGGCGGATCTGCTTCACCGGGCTGCCCACATACAGGAAGCCGCTTTGCAGATGCTTGCCCGGTGGCACCAGGCTGCCGGCACCGATGATCACGTCATCGTCGACCACCGCACCGTCCATGACGATGCTGCCCATGCCGATCAACACCCGGCTGCCCACCGAGCAGCCATGCAGCATGACCTTGTGGGCGATGGTCACGTCATCGCCGATCAGCAACGGAAAGCCATCGGGGTGGAACGGCCCGGCGTGGGTGATGTGCAACACGCAGCCATCCTGCACGCTGGTGCGCGCGCCGATGCGGATGCGGTGCATGTCGCCACGGATCACTGTCAGCGGCCAGACCGAGCTGTCTTCGCCAATTTCAACGTCACCGATCACCACCGCCGAGCCGTCGACAAAAGCGCCTTTACCCAGCAGCGGCGTGTGGTTCTGATACTTGCGAAGGTTCACGATAGGGTTTCTCTCTGTTGCTGATAGCTGCGGTGAACGTCGATTGTAATTAAGATGGCTGCATGTTTCTCCAGCCAAGGTATCAACCGTGAGCGTGAACAACCCTCTTTTGCAGTCCTATGACCTGCCTCCGTTCTCCGCCATCCGCGCCGAACACGTACAACCGGCCATTGAACAGATCCTGGCTGACAACCGTGCCGCCATCGTCGAGATCCTCAAGACCCAGGTCAAACAGCCAACGTGGGCTGGTCTGGTGCTGGCGATGGACGAACTCAACGACCGCCTGGGCGCCGCCTGGAGCCCGGTCAGCCACCTCAATGCCGTGTGCAACAGCGCCGAACTGCGCGAAGCCTACGAGTCGTGCCTGCCGGCCTTGAGCGCCTATTCCACTGAAATGGGTCAGAACCGCGAGCTGTTCCAGGCCTTCGAAGCCCTGGCCAACAGCCCGGAAGCCGCCGGTTTCGACGTGGCGCAGAAAACTATCCTGGAACACTCCCTGCGTGACTTCCGTCTGTCGGGTATCGACCTGCCGGAAGCCGAACAGAAGCGTTACGCCGAAGTGCAGAGCAAGCTGTCCGAACTGGGCAGCCGTTTCTCCAACCAGTTGCTCGATGCCACTCAGGCCTGGACCAAGCACATCACCGATGAGGCCGCCCTCGCCGGCCTGACCGACTCGGCCAAGGCGCAAATGGCCGCCGCGGCTCAGGCCAAGGATCTGGACGGCTGGCTGATCACCCTGGAATTCCCGAGCTATTACGCGGTGATGACCTACGCCCATGACCGCGCATTGCGTGAAGAGGTTTACGCCGCGTACTGCACCCGTGCGTCGGACCAGGGCCCGAATGCCGGCCAGAACGATAACGGCCCGGTCATGGAAGAAATCCTCGACCTGCGTCAGGAACTGGCAAAACTCTTGGAATTCAGCAGTTTCTCCGAGCTGAGCCTGGCGACCAAAATGGCTGAGTCCAGCGATCAGGTGCTGAGTTTCCTGCGCGACCTGGCCAAGCGCAGCAAGCCATTCGCCGCCCTGGATCTGGAACAGCTCAAGGCTTACGCCGCCGAACAAGGTTGCCCGGATCTGCAAAGCTGGGACAGCGGTTTCTACGGCGAAAAACTCCGTGAACAACGCTACAGCGTGGCCCAGGAAGCCCTGCGCGCCTACTTCCCGATCGACAAGGTGCTCAGTGGTCTGTTCGCCATCGTCCAGCGCCTGTACGGTATCGAGATTGCCGAGCAGAAAGGCTTCGACACCTGGCACCCGGATGTCCGCCTGTTTGAAATCAAGGAAAACGGCCAGCACGTCGGCCGCTTCTTCTTCGACCTCTATGCCCGCGCCAACAAGCGTGGCGGTGCGTGGATGGATGGCGCACGCGACCGTCGTCGCACCGCTGGTGGTGTATTGCAAAGCCCGGTGGCCAACCTGGTGTGCAACTTCACCCCGGCCGACAGCGGCAAGCCTGCGCTGCTGACCCACGACGAAGTCACCACCCTGTTCCATGAGTTCGGTCACGGCCTGCATCACCTGCTGACCCGCGTCGAGCATGCTGGCGTGTCCGGCATCAACGGCGTGGCCTGGGATGCGGTCGAGCTGCCAAGCCAGTTCATGGAAAACTGGTGCTGGGAGCCGGAAGGCCTGGCGCTGATTTCCGGTCATTATGAAACCGGCGAGCCGCTGCCCCAGGACTTGCTCGGGAAAATGCTCGCGGCGAAAAACTTCCAGTCCGGCCTGATGATGGTTCGCCAACTGGAGTTCTCGCTGTTCGACTTCGAACTGCACGCCACTCACGGCGACGGCCGCAGCGTGCTGCAAGTGCTCGAAGGCGTGCGCGACGAGGTCTCGGTGATGCGTCCGCCGGCCTACAACCGTTTCCCCAATAGCTTTGCGCACATCTTCGCTGGCGGTTACGCAGCGGGTTACTACAGCTACAAATGGGCTGAAGTGCTGTCGGCCGATGCGTTCTCGAAGTTTGAAGAAGAAGGCGTGCTCAACGCCGCCACCGGTCGTGCGTTCCGCGAAGCCATCCTGGCTCGTGGCGGCTCCCAGGAGCCGATGGTGCTGTTCGTCGACTTCCGTGGTCGTGAGCCATCAATTGACGCACTCTTGCGCCACAGCGGCCTGAGTGAGGACGCGGCAGCATGAGTGAGGGACCTGTGATTACGAAAAAACGCTTTATCGCCGGGGCGGTCTGCCCGGCATGCAGCGAGCCGGACAAATTGATGATGTGGAATGAAGACCAGGTCCCGCACCGAGAGTGCGTGGCTTGCGGTTACTCCGACACACTCAATGAGCAAGGGCTGTCGGTGCCCAAGGAGTTGGGTACGCGGGTTAATACCAGCGCACTCAAACCAGCCGACACCAAGGTTCAGGCGGTTCAGTTCTTCCCGAATCCGAAACTGAAGAAAAAGCCTGACGAACAGCACTGAGTGAAAAAAGCCCCCGTTGCGCAATGCTACGGGGGCTTTTTTTATTCGATATGAGCGGACTTGAACCAGTTCTTCATTGAACACGCGGCGAACGGGCTGGTGCTGCAATCACCATTGGCCAGGGCGGTGCGCAGTTTTTCCACGTCGGCCTGCATCATGTAGCGAATGCCGTCCTTGAAGTGGGTGCTGTCGCCAAAGCCGCCCTGGGTCATTTCGTTCAGGGCCTCCTCCTTGCTCCAGCCCTGGATGACAACCCGGTACATGGCTGCCATCAGGCCGGTACGGTCGGAGCCGTGTTTGCAATGCATCAGTACCGGGCCTTTGGCTTCGGCAGACTGAATGGCGCGCAAGGCCTTGAGCACATCGGCGTCATCCACATGGTTGGTGCGATAAGGCAGCTGTACTTGCGTGATGCCTGGCGTGGACAACCAACTGGAGTCTGCTTCAGGCAGGAAGTTGATCACCGTGCCCACCTTGAGTTTTTCCAGCAGTGGCACCGCGCCCTTGTCCGGCAAGGCGCTACGATAGAGCGTCGGCGACATCTGGAAGAGGTTGTATCGCTTCTCTACCTGTTGAGCCCAGTCTGCCGGACGCTGCATTACACCGTCGTCAGCAAGTGCCGGTGTCAGGTTAACGAGTGCAACCAGCGACAGGCATATTGCAGATAAAAAACGTGGGAGAAGCATGCTTGAGCGACCGTTCAGAAAGGGACGGGAAGATGGCGGCAGGATCAGCCATGCACGGTCAAAGGCCTGTGAGCTGACTGTCAAAGAATCGTGAAGCCTGCGCTCTATAGTTTCAGTTTGATGAATGCTTTGAGCAAACCGTTCAGTTCGGCCCCATAGTCAAACACCTGTCCAGTTACAGGGTTGCGCTCACAACCTTCGAAAGGCGAGCCGGAATCCGCAGATTTGGTCTCGTACACACCGAGGCTATGCAGTTGATGATCCTCTTCATCAATGTCAAATACCTCAACATCTACTCGAAGCTCGGGTGGTTCAGCGGGAAGACGATGATAAAGGTACGCTATGCCCTCTGGAGAAATTATTTGTTGATGATAAAAAGCGAGTCAAAGTTGTGTAAAGGCGGCAATGTCATTTTCGTCGATACTATTGTCTGGAATGATATTGATATCGGACCATGGATCAAACTCGAGCTTTGAAGTCTTGCCATCATCCTTAATATGGAGTGTCACGGAGGGAGCACTTGCGAGAGCATCAGAAAACTGCTCCATTATTTTGTTTGGATACTCGTCTGCCCTTATTAGCTTGATGACGACCTGCACATCTTCTGGCGTTTCTATTTCTTGTAGATAGGCACCGGTTTTTATGGGAGTGGACATTTTTTATCCTCGAGGCTGTCTGGAGTGCATGCGGGAGCCCGCATGCATTCGGCAATAGCGCCTTCCAGTGATTGGAAAGTCAGGGCTCAGGGATTGACGATACTGGCATAAGCCTTTGCCAGCGCCTGCAACTTGGCTTTGTCGTCGGCACCGATGTTTCCGTCTCCATCGACATCCTTGCCAACGGCCCTGATGCTGAACGAGTTACCACGGTCTGTGGAAACAGCAGTGTAAAACTCCGAGTCGACCAGGCGTTCAATTTGAACATTGTTTGCCGCATCCCAACTCAACTCTTTTTGAGCCAGTTGCAGCGAAACCAGTGTGTTGGGCTCCGAAGGGCTCGGTTGCATGAGTTGCAGAAAGATGCCGCGCTGATTAAAGAAAGACATTAATAAATCCTTTTATTTGATTGCTGTCGAGGGTGTTGCTTGTCGGGCTGAATATACGGTTGGGTATTGGATCTAACCACTGACTATATGTTTCCTCAGTTTTCTCATCATTGATGAACAAGTAACTCACGACGCCCCGTCGCCAGATGAAGGGCTGAGCGGTACTGGTTGATTCGCAGCATGTCGTATACTGTATGGATATACAGATCAAGGAGTCCGCCGATGGTTAGCCCTTTGCCTCCCCGTGGCCGCGGCACTGCAACCAACCCGCACAACCGCTTTGCCCCCAGCCATTCGGTGGTTGAGGACGACGGCTGGTACCAGGAAGTACTACTCACTCAAGGCACCGAGGTGAGCATTGAAACGGCGAAAACCATCATTACCCGTAACACGTCGCCGGACTTGCCCTTCGACCGATCGATCAATCCCTATCGCGGTTGCGAGCATGGCTGCATCTACTGCTACGCGAGGCCAAGCCATGCCTATTGGGACATGTCGCCCGGGCTGGATTTCGAAACCAGACTCATCGCCAAGACCAACGCCGCGCAGGTGCTGGAGGAACAACTCTCAAGACGTGGGTATCAATGCGCGCCGATCAACCTCGGCTCCAACACCGACCCCTATCAGCCGATCGAGCGTGAATACAAGGTCACCCGGCAAACCCTCGAAGTGCTCCTGCGTTACCGACACCCCGTGACCATCGTTACCAAGGGTTCGCTGATTCTTCGCGACCTGGACCTGCTGACCCAGCTTGCCAGCCAAAGACTGGTGGCGGTAATGATCAGCCTGACCACACTGGACGACGAACTCAAACGTATCCTTGAACCCCGCGCCGCAGCGCCCAAGGCCCGGTTGCGGGCGATCAGGGTCATGCGCGAGGCAGGCATTCCGGTGGGCGTGCTGTGTTCACCGATGATTCCGATGATCAACGACAGCGAACTCGAAAGCCTGCTCACCGAGGCCCAGGCGGCCGGGGCGCAAAGTGCTGCCTACATGATGTTGCGCCTGCCGCTGGAAGTAGCGCCGCTGTTCGAAGAATGGCTGGGCGCCCACTATCCGCAACGGGCGGCGCATGTGCTGAGCCTGATTCGCCAGAGCCGTGGCGGTGAACTCTACGACAGCCGCTTTGGTGCTCGAATGCGCGGTGAAGGTCCCTTCGCCGACCTGCTGGCACAGCGCTTTGCCAAAACCATCAAGCGCCTGGGGCTCAATCGCCGGGAAGGCTTTGACCTGGACTGCAATGCCTTTTGTCCACCCGGTCGCCAAATGTCATTGATTTGAGGACAATTGGCCTATGGTTGAGTACTGAAGATCGCGCTCACGCCTTAGGCTGGTCACGTTTTTTGTGACCTGGAACACGCATTCCAGAGCGTTTTATTCAGTTTCAATTAAGATTCGGCCGCTACCTTGTTCATCGAGTGACTGATGGGTCGAGATTTTTCGCCTGGATGTTTTTTAACCAGCCACTGGCTTCACACCGGACCACACGGGAAGACTCCCTGAGCCCGCCAATGAGGATGAATTGATGAGTGACAAGGATAAACAGCCGTTGGCTGCGTCGGCTTCAGCCCAACCCGAGGCCGAAACCGCCGATGCAGCGTTGCAGCATATCGTTGACGGCTTTTTGCATTTTCATCATGAGATCTTTCCTCAGCAGGAAGAGCTCTTCAAGAAGCTCGCCACGGCCCAGCGGCCACGAGCGATGTTCATCGCCTGCGCCGACTCGCGCATCGTTCCCGAGTTGATCACCCAAAGTTCCCCCGGTGATCTGTTCGTGACCCGTAACGTCGGCAACGTCGTGCCGCCCTACGGGCAAATGAACGGCGGTGTTTCCACGGCCATCGAGTACGCCGTACTGGCTCTTGGGGTGCATCACATCATCATTTGCGGGCATTCCGACTGCGGCGCGATGCGCGCGGTACTCAACCCGGACAGTCTGGAAAAAATGCCCACGGTCAAAGCCTGGCTGCGTCATGCCGAAGTGGCCAAGACCATGGTGCAGGAGAACTGCAACTGCTCTAGCGAAAGCGAAAGCATGCACATCCTCACCGAGGAGAATGTGATCGCCCAATTGCAGCATCTGCGCACCCATCCGTCGGTGGCTTCGCGCATGGCCAACGGTCAGCTTTTTATTCACGGCTGGGTCTACAACATCGAAACCAGTGAAATCAAAGCGTACGACGCCGATCAAGGCTGTTTCCTGCCACTCAATGGCAGCCTGCCAATTCCCGTGGCGACGCCCAAAGCGCGCTTCTAAACCCTCCTAAATCGTTGTGTGGTTCATCCGCGGCTGCCGTTCAGGCAGCCTGGCTTTGCCATGCCTGAAGAAAACTTCGGGAGACTCACCATGCGTGCTGCTCGACTCAAAGCTGTTCTGCCACGGGAGCTGCTGGCTTCGGTGGTTGTGTTTCTGGTCGCCCTGCCCCTGTGCATGGGCATTGCGATTGCCTCGGGGCTGCCGCCGGCCAAAGGACTGATCACCGGCATCATCGGTGGTCTGGTGGTCGGCTGGTTGGCCGGCTCGCCGCTGCAAGTCAGCGGTCCGGCGGCGGGCCTGGCCGTTCTGGTATTCGAGTTGGTCCGCCAGCACGGCATTGCCATGCTCGGGCCGATTTTGTTGCTGGCGGGTTTGTTGCAACTGGTGGCTGGCCGTTTGAAGCTGGGCTGCTGGTTTCGGGTGACGGCACCTGCGGTGGTGTACGGCATGCTGGCCGGGATTGGCGTGTTGATCATCCTGTCTCAAGTACATGTGATGCTGGATGCCGTGCCCAAACCCTCGGGTCTGGATAACCTGGCGGCCTTCCCGGCGGCGATGGCTCAGGCGTTGCCCTCGTTTGGCTGGCAAGCCGGGTTGCTCGGTTTGTCGACAATCGCTGTCATGTGGCTGTGGGAGAAATTCCGTCCGCAATCCCTGCGCTTCGTTCCTGGCGCGCTACTTGGCGTCGGTCTGGCCACGCTTGCCAGCCTGGTGCTGGCGTTGCAGGTCAAACGGGTTGAGGTTCCGGCCAACCTGACGGAGGCCATCGACTGGCTGAAGCCCGCGGATCTGCTCAACCTAGCTGATCCGACCTTGCTGATCGCGGCGTTTGCCGTGGCCTTCATCGCCAGCGCCGAAACCTTGCTTTCAGCCGCCGCGGTTGATCGCATGCACAGTGGTCAGCGCTCGGACTTCGACCGGGAATTGTCGGCGCAAGGTATCGGCAACATGCTGTGTGGCCTGCTTGGGGCGTTGCCGATGACCGGCGTAATCGTACGCAGTTCGGCGAATGTTCAGGCCGGAGCAACCACGCGCTTTTCGACCATTTTCCACGGCCTGTGGTTGTTGGCGTTCGTACTGCTGCTGTCCAGCGTGCTGCAAAGCATTCCGGTGGCGAGCCTGGCGGGCGTGCTGGTTTACACCGGTTTCAAGCTGGTGGATCTCAAGGTTTTCCGTGGTTTGGGCCGGTATGGTCGGGCGCCGATGTTCACCTATGCGGCAACCGCACTCGCCATCGTTTTCACCGACCTGCTGACCGGCGTGTTGATTGGCTTCGGTTTGACGCTGGTGAAACTGGCGCTGAAAGCTTCGCGGTTGAAAATCAGCCTGATCGACCTGCCGCAGGAAGGGGAAATGGAATTGCGCCTGGCAGGCGCGGCTACCTTCCTCAAAGTGCCGGCGCTGACCCAGGTGCTGGGTAGCATTCCGCCAGGCGCGACGGTGCATGTGCCGCTCAATAACCTGAGCTACATCGATCACTCGTGTCTGGAGTTGCTGGAGGAATGGGGCCGGGCGAACGCGGCCAAGGGTTCGAAGCTGTTGATTGAATCGCGGGGATTGAAGCGCAGGCTCGAAGGCAGGGTTCGTACCAACACGGGCATAGGTGCGGCTGGCTGAGGTCCAATGTGGGAGCGAGCTTGCTCGCGATGGGGGCGTATCAGTCAACATTGATGTTGAATGACATGGCCCCATCGCGAGCAGGCTCGCTCCTACAGGTTCTGTGTTGAACTCTGGATCAAGCCGCTGGCTGATCCAGTTCCAGGCCTACACCCAAGCGGCGGGACATGCACGGCCAGCGTTTCCACGCGGCGCCGGTGTCCGGGCTGTTGAGCTTCTCGCGGTAGGCTTCTACCGATTCCAGTGCGAAGCTTTCGTCGTTGAGCATCTCGTCGATGGCGTGATGCACCACTTCGTCCAGTTGGTTGGCGAACGACTCACCGATCAATTGGTGAGCAATCAGGTTGGCGACAGTCATGTCCAAGGGGATCAGTGGCTGGCCGAAATGCTTGATGTACAGGTCGTTGACCTCTTCGACAAACCGGTGCGCCAGATAGGCCTCATCCAGCAGGCTGTCGAGCCCGACATGGCCGGCCATGATGGCTGGCGGCTGCAGGAAGTACTGCTCGGCGATTTTCAGTACCGGTTTGATCTGTGACTCAATGCCCGCTTCCCTGGCGACTTCATTGGCTGCATCCAGCAGATCGGGCACTTCTTCGATGTAGGCGGCGACAAATCGCGTCAGTACGCCGTTTGTATCGGTCTCCGGCAATTGGATCGCCGGGTGTAGATGAGGCAATTTACTTTCCAGCTGACGCGTCAGCAGGCCGGTCTCGGCTTCGTGTTGTTGGGCTTTTTGGATCTGCTCGCGCAATGCGGCGGTGTTCATGAAAACTCCAGGAAACAAGGCAATGAAATAGGGAAGACATAACTTAGCTGGCTTACGAAAAATGCTAAGACGCATTTGTCATAATTATTTCATCCTTGAGACGGCCCCGTTATATCGGTTTGCCACCACTCGTCTGCATCCTTCTCCATTCGTGCCCTGCAACGCAAGTTAATGCTGTTTCAGATCATTTACGCCTTCGCATTGCGAGGTGAGAGTCGCTGTCTATACTCGGGGTGGAATGGAGTTAGCTGATGACGCCCGACTGCATATGCAGCAAGGCCCGGTGCTCAAGTTCGTAGTCTGATGCAGCCGCTCCCTTGCCGCAGGTGAAAGCCGGCGGGATAACAAGAACGATAAGGGGAACCCGCAATGATGCGACATCCACATGTCTGGATGGGCCTCCTGTTGTGGTCGATTTTCAGTCAGGCGCAAGCGGCCTGGACTGTGAATATGGCGCCTGGAGCGACTGAAATCAGTCACGCAGTATTCGACCTGCACATGATCATTTTCTGGATCTGTGTGGTGATCGGCATCATCGTATTTGGTGCCATGTTCTGGTCGATGATTCTCCACCGCCGCTCGACCGGGCAGGTGGCCGCCAAATTTCATGAAAGCACCACCGTCGAAATCCTCTGGACCATCGTGCCCTTCCTGATCCTGGTGGCCATGGCGATTCCCGCTACCGCGACCCTGATCAAGATGTACGACGCCAGCGAGCCGGAAATCGATATCCAGATCACCGGCTATCAGTGGAAGTGGCACTACAAATATCTGGGCCAGGACGTCGAGTTCTTCAGCAACCTGACCACCCCTCAGGATCAAATCCACAACAAGGAAACCAAGGGCGAGCACTACCTGCTCGAAGTCGACAAGCCATTGGTGCTGCCGGTCGGCGCCAAAGTGCGCTTCCTGGTGACCTCCGCCGACGTGATCCACTCATGGTGGGTGCCGGCTTTCGCGGTCAAGCGCGATGCGATTCCCGGGTTCGTCAATGAAGCCTGGACCCGCGTCGACAAGCCCGGCATCTACCGTGGCCAGTGCGCCGAGTTGTGCGGCAAGGATCACGGCTTCATGCCGACCGTGGTCGAGGTCAAGGAAAAGGCCGATTACGAAAAATGGCTGGCCGAGCGCAAGACCGAGGCCGCGCAGCTCAAAGAGCTGACCAGCAAGGAATGGACGCTCGAGGAGCTCAAGGAACGCGGCGACAAGGTCTATCACACCACCTGCGTGGCCTGTCACCAGGCCGAAGGCCAGGGCCTGCCGCCGATGTTCCCGGCACTCAAGGGCTCGAAAATCGCCACCGGACCGAAAGACGCTCACCTGAGCATTGTCTTCCACGGCAAGCCTGGCACTTCCATGGCCGCGTTCGGCAAGCAACTCTCGGAAGTCGATATCGCAGCGGTCGTGACCTATGAACGTAACGCCTGGGGCAACAACAAGGGCGACATGGTCACGCCTAAAGAAGTGCTGGAGCTGAAACAGGCGGAAAGCAAATGACCCGGTCTATTGCGCACCTAAGGAACCGGTCGGGGCTACGCACCCCGGCCTGCCCAGCCCATCTGTTTGCAGGAGACAGAACATGACTGCTGTAATCGATGAACATGTTCATACCGCCACCGACCACGCCCACGGCCCCGCCAAAGGCCTGATGCGCTGGGTGCTGACTACCAACCACAAGGATATCGGTACGCTGTACCTGTGGTTTGCATTCTCCATGTTCCTGCTTGGCGGTTCGTTCGCGATGGTGATTCGCGCCGAGCTGTTCCAGCCAGGGCTGCAGATCGTCCAGCCGGAATTCTTCAACCAGATGACCACCATGCACGGCCTGGTGATGGTCTTCGGTGCGGTGATGCCGGCCTTCGTCGGCCTCGCCAACTGGATGATCCCGCTGATGATCGGCGCGCCGGACATGGCTCTGCCGCGCATGAACAACTTCAGCTTTTGGCTGTTGCCGGCGGCGTTCCTGCTGCTGGTGTCGACCCTGTTCACCCCCGGTGGCGGGCCGAACTTCGGCTGGACGTTCTACGCGCCGCTGTCGACGACCTACGCGCCGGAAAGCGTGACCTTCTTCATCTTCGCCATTCACTTGATGGGGATCAGTTCGATCATGGGTGCGATCAACGTGATCGCCACCATCCTCAACCTGCGCGCCCCCGGCATGACGCTGATGAAAATGCCGCTGTTCGTCTGGACCTGGCTGATCACTGCGTTCCTGCTGATCGCGGTGATGCCGGTACTGGCCGGTTGCGTGACGATGATGCTGATGGACATCCACTTCGGCACCAGTTTCTTCAGTGCCGCCGGTGGCGGAGACCCGGTGCTGTTCCAGCATGTGTTCTGGTTCTTCGGTCACCCCGAGGTGTACATCATGATCCTGCCTGCGTTCGGTGCCGTCAGCTCGATCATTCCGGCCTTTTCGCGCAAGCCACTGTTCGGCTACACCTCGATGGTCTACGCCACGGCGAGTATCGCGTTCCTGTCGTTCATCGTCTGGGCGCACCACATGTTCGTGGTCGGCATTCCGCTGGTGGGCGAGCTGTTCTTCATGTACGCCACGTTGCTGATTGCGGTGCCGACGGGCGTGAAGGTGTTCAACTGGGCCAGCACCATGTGGCAGGGTTCGCTGACGTTCGAGACGCCGATGCTGTTTGCCGTGGCGTTCGTGATCCTGTTCTCCATCGGCGGTTTCTCCGGGTTGATGCTGGCCATCGCCCCGGCGGACTTCCAGTACCAGGACACCTACTTCGTGGTCGCGCACTTCCACTACGTGCTGGTGCCGGGGGCGATCTTCGGGATCTTCGCCTCGGCCTATTACTGGATGCCGAAATGGACCGGCCACATGTACGACGAAACCCTCGGCAAGCTGCATTTCTGGCTGTCGTTCATCGGCATGAACCTGGCCTTCTTCCCTATGCACTTCGTGGGACTGGCGGGCATGCCGCGGCGGATTCCGGACTACAACCTGCAGTTCGCCGACTTCAACATGGTGTCGTCGATCGGCGCATTCATGTTCGGTGCCACGCAGATCTTCTTCCTGTTCATCGTGATCAAGACCATTCGCGGCGGCCCGCCGGCACCGGCAAAGCCGTGGGATGGGGCTGAAGGTCTGGAGTGGAGCATTCCGTCACCGGCGCCATATCACACCTTCACCACGCCGCCGGAAGTGAAATGAAAACCCTCGTTTCCACAAGGGGCGCTGTGGAGGTCCGAAGTCATGGCTGACTCGATTTCGATGAAGAAGCTGGTCACGCGCCTGCTGACCGTGGTGGTGGCAATGTTTGTGTTCGGGTTCGCACTGGTGCCGATCTACGACGTGATGTGCAGGGCCTTCGGCATTAATGGCAAAACTGGCGGGCAGTACGAGGGTGAGCAAACGGTCGACACCTCGCGCCAGGTGCGCGTGCAGTTTCTGTCGACCAACACCGCCTACATGCCGTGGGACTTTTACCCCAAGCATGACGAATTGACCGCGAACCCGGGGGCGGTGAACGAGATGATCTTCATCGCTCACAACCCCACCGATAAGCCGATGAGTGCCCAGGCCGTACCGAGCATTGCGCCGAGCACCGCGGCGGCGTACTTCCACAAGACCGAATGCTTCTGCTTTACCCAGCAAGTGCTGCAGCCCGGTCAGCGGATCGAGATGCCGGTACGTTTCATCGTTGACCGTGACATGCCCAAGGATGTGAAGCACCTGACGCTGTCCTACACGCTGTTCGATATCACCGCCCGACATCCACCGGTAGCTGTAAACACTGGCGGCTGAGCGTGCCCGATAAGGAGAACAATAAATGGCAACTCATGAACATTATTACGTTCCGGCCCAGAGCAAATGGCCGATCATCGCCACGGTCGGGATGTTCGTCACGGTGTTTGGCCTGGCCACCTGGTTCAACGATCTGAAAGCGGCGCGTCCGGAATCCCACGGCCCGCTGATCTTTTTCGTCGGTGGCCTGTTGGTGGCCTACATGCTGTTCGGCTGGTTCGGTACGGTGATCAAGGAAAGTCGCGGCGGCTTGTACAGCGCACAGATGGATCGCTCGTTCCGCTGGGGCATGAGCTGGTTCATTTTCTCGGAGGTGATGTTCTTCATCGCCTTTTTTGGCGCGCTGTTTTATGTCCGTCATATCTCCGGGCCGGCGCTCGGTGGTGAAGGCGCCAAAGGCATGGCGCACATGCTGTGGCCGAACTTCCAGTTCACCTGGCCGCTGCTGAGCAACCCCGACTCGAAACTGTTTCCGCCGCCCAAGGAGGTCATCAGCCCGTGGGGCCTGCCGTTGCTCAACACCGTGTTGCTGGTCAGTTCCAGCGTGACCGTGACCATCGGCCACCATGCCTTGAAAAAGGGCCATCGCGGCGCACTGAAACTCTGGCTGGCGCTCACCGTATTGCTCGGCGGTGCGTTCCTCACCTTCCAGGCCGAAGAGTACATTCACGCCTACCGTGAACTGGGTCTGACCCTGGGTTCGGGCATCTACGGCGCGACCTTCTTCATGCTCACCGGGTTCCACGGCGCCCACGTGACCATCGGCACCATCATCCTGTTCGTGATGCTGGTGCGGATCATGCGCGGGCACTTCGACAACGAGCACCAGTTCGGTTTCGAAGCGGCAACCTGGTACTGGCACTTCGTGGATGTGGTGTGGATCGGGCTGTTTGTTTTCGTCTATGTGCTCTAAAGCAGCTACAGCTACCAGGGGGCATTGGAAACCAGCTGGCCGCTGAAAAAGCCCCAGGTGATCAGACCCAGGGTAATGGCGGCCAGCGTGACACGCACACTCAAGGCAATGACGAGGCGGTTTGAGCGGCTGTCGTCCTTGACCAGAAAAAACAGGCCGCTGAACAGGCTGACAACCGTGGCAATCAGCATCAGGACGATGGCTGCTTTGAGCATGGTGAGACTCCGG
The DNA here is from genome assembly GCF_057838985.1 of Pseudomonas sp. KH_046_2. Taxonomy (NCBI): domain Bacteria; kingdom Pseudomonadati; phylum Pseudomonadota; class Gammaproteobacteria; order Pseudomonadales; family Pseudomonadaceae; genus Pseudomonas; species Pseudomonas sp. KH_046_2. Next base: position 61,902 of record NZ_CM174480.1, read on the forward strand.
GGGGATAAGCGATGCACTTGAGTATAGCTATCGCGATGACCGACTTTCTGGCGATGCCATGAAGCGCTTTCGGCCGGGTATCGTGCCAACGCTGGTGGTGGCCCTTTTGCTGCCGTTACTGGTGTCCCTGGGGTTCTGGCAATTGAGCCGGGGGGCGGAGAAAAGCGCGCTGCTGCAAACCTACGCCGAGCGCCGGGCCGCCGAGCCGATGGCCAGCACCGAATTGCAACACACGCCAGACCCGGCCTTCCGTCGGGTTCACCTGTACGGCCAATTCGATGTCGAACACAGCCTGCTGCTGGATAACAGTCAACGCAACGGCAAGGTCGGCGTCGAGCTGTTGCAACCCTTTCACGATCAGGCATCCGGGCTTTGGTTGCTGGTCAATCGCGGCTGGCTGCCGTGGCCGGAGCGCCGCACACCACCGCAATTCAAGACACCTGGCGAAGCAGTCAGCCTCGACGCGTGGGTCTACGTCTCCCCCGGCGCGACGTTCCAATTGCACGCAGATCCCACAACGTTGACATGGCCGAAGCTGATTACGGCCGTTGAGCCAGACAAACTCTGGACAGCACTGAACCGTGAAGGGTTTGCCTACGAACTGCGCGCCGAAACCGGCCCCGCCACCTATCAGGCCGACTGGCCGGTAGTCGCCACGGGCCCGGAAAAACACATCGCTTATGCCGTGCAGTGGTTCGCCATGGCGATCGCCCTGTTCGGTCTTTATCTCTATCTCGGCTGGCACAACGCAAAGGAGAAACACCATGGGAGCGGCCATGAATCCACCCAGCACGTCTGAGGCGAAACCGTCGGTGAACCGGCGCAAGGGCCGTATGCAACTGCTGCTGATCCTGCTCGGGGTGATCGGTCCGATGATCCTCGCCACCGGCATGTACAAGCTGAATTTCTGGGTGCCCGAGGGCCGCAGTTATCACGGCGAACTGATCGGCAACGGCCAGACCCGCGCGGACATCGGCGTGCAGGCCCAGGAAGAGCGTTGGCAGATACTGGTGACCGCGCCCAAGGATTGCGCGGTGGACTGCCAGCAACTGGTGTATCTGGCGCGGCAAATCCAGATCGGCCTGGGCCGCGATGCGTCCCGCGCCAGCCATGCGTTGGCTGCCGCGCAGACGCTGAACAGCGATTACGAGTCTAAACTTCAACGCGAGTACCCGCAGTTGCAACGCTATTCACTGGACTTGCCTGCCTACACAAAAGGCGCTCAGAGCAATGACGCGCCGCACCTGTGGATCATCGACCCCCACGGCAATCTGGTGCTGCGCTACGACCCGTCGGTCAAGGGCAAGGACCTGCTCAACGATCTGCGCCACCTGCTGAAACTGTCGAACATCGGATAAGGGCATCGTCATGGCCAAGCCTGGATTTCGCCTCGCGTTGTTTGCCACCTTGCTGGCACTGATTGTGGTGTTGCTCGGCGCCTACACCCGCCTGACCCACGCCGGCCTCGGCTGCCCGGACTGGCCGGGCTGCTACGGCTTCATCAGCGTGCCGAAAAGCGAAGCCCAGCTGGCCCATGCCGAATTGCATTTCCCGGACGCTCCGGTCGAGGCCCACAAGGGCTGGAACGAGATGGTCCACCGCTACTTCGCGGGCACGCTGGGGCTGTTGATCGCGGTGTTGGCCGGTCGTTCGTGGGTGCATCGCCGCCATCCCGGGCAGCCGGTGAAGCTGCCGTTGTTTCTGTTGGCGGTGGTTGTTGGCCAGGCCGCGTTCGGCATGTGGACGGTAACGCTCAAGCTCTGGCCGCAGGTGGTCACCGGGCATTTGCTGGGCGGCTTCGCGACCTTGAGCCTGCTGTTTCTGCTGACCTTGCGCCTGTCCGGCGTACTGCCGGCGCTGACCGTGCCACGACGTTTGCAGCACTGGGCGACGGCGGGGCTGTTGCTGGTGATCGGGCAAATCGCCCTCGGTGGCTGGGTCAGTTCCAACTATGCCGCGGTGGCCTGTATCGACTTCCCGACCTGTCACGGGCAGTGGTTGCCAGCGGCGGACTTCGCCAATGGCTTTCACCTGACCCAGCACATCGGTCCGAACTATCTTGGCGGGCAACTGGACAGCGACGCCCGTACGGCCATTCACCTGACCCATCGCATCGGTGCGTTGCTGGTCACCCTGGTATTGCTCGGTCTGGCCTGGCAACTGAAAGCAGTCGGCATGACGCGCCTGGCTGGCCTGGTGCTGATCGCCCTTGGCGCACAAATCACCCTGGGCATCAGCAACGTGCTGTTCCATCTGCCGCTGCCGGTGGCCGTCGCGCATAACGCGGGCGGCGCGGCGCTGTTGCTGACCATGGTGCTGGTCAATTACCACGCCCGAACCAGTCTGGTCCGGGTCAAGCAAGCGCGCTGGCACTTCAGCCCGCGTAAACACTCAGCCGGGCCCATAACAATAAAAGGAGAGATGCCATGGCGATTCTGATCGGCGAACGTCCCAGTCAGGCGATCTGGCGTGACTACCTGGAACTGACCAAACCCAAAGTCGTGGTGCTGATGCTCATCACTTCACTGGTGGGGATGTTCCTCGCGACCCGCGCCGGGGTGCCGTGGACGGTGCTGATTTTCGGCAACCTGGGCATCGCCCTGTGTGCCGGTGGCGCGGCGGCGGTCAATCATGTGGTGGACCGGCGCATCGACGCGGTGATGGCGCGTACCCACAAACGGCCGCTCGCCGAAGGCCGGGTTTCGCCGACCGCCGCGCTGACGTTCGCGCTGGTATTGGCGGTCCTCGGGCAAGCCATGCTGCTGGCATTCACCAACCCGCTGACTGCGTGGCTGACCCTCGCCTCGTTGCTTGGCTACGCGGTGGTCTACACCGGATTCCTCAAGCGCGCGACCCCGCAGAACATCGTCATCGGTGGTCTGGCCGGTGCCGCGCCGCCATTGCTTGGTTGGACCGCCGCCACCGGTCACGTCAGCGCCGAACCGCTGTTGCTGGTGCTGATCATCTTCGCCTGGACCCCGCCACACTTCTGGGCGCTGGCGATCCATCGCAAGGAGGAATACGCCAAGGCCGACATCCCGATGCTGCCGGTCACCCATGGCGAGCACTACACCAAGATTCACATCCTGCTTTATACCTTCGCATTGCTTGCCGTCAGCCTGATGCCTTATGTGATCCACATGAGCGGCACGCTCTACCTGGTCTGCGCGCTCGGGCTGGGTGCGCGGTTTCTGCAATGGGCCGTGGTGCTGTACCGTGGCACTCGGCCGCACGCGGCGATCAACACGTTCAAGTACTCTATTTACTACTTGTTCCTGCTGTTTATCGCCCTGCTCGTAGACCACTACCTATTGTTGAACCTATGACTCGAACCCAGAAAACCGTCTTCATACTCGTCGCCCTGGTCGCACTGATCCTGGGCCTGACCGTCAACAAGGTGCTGTCCGGGAAAAACCAGGGCGATCCGACGGCGCTGATCGACGCCGGCATCATCTTGCTGCCGCAGAGCCGTAATCTGCCGGACGTGACGATGACCAACCAGGACGGCCAGCCGGTCGCGATCAATGAATTGAAAGGCAAGTGGAGCCTGCTGTTCTTCGGCTACACCTTCTGCCCGGACATCTGCCCGACCACCCTCGCCCAGTTGCGGCAGATCAAGAGTGAGTTGCCGCCCGAGGCTGTGGATAAATTGCAGATCGTGCTGGTCAGCGTCGATCCGAACCGCGATACGCCCAAGCAGCTCAAGCAGTACCTGGGCTACTTCGACCCGCAGTTCATCGGCCTGACACCGGCGTCGACCGATGAGCTGCAAACGATCGCCAACGCGGTGAGCATTCCATTCATTCCTGCGGACACCAGCAAGCCCAACTACACCGTTGACCACAGCGGCAACCTCGCCGTGATTGGGCCGGATGGGACGCAGCGTGGGTTTATTCGGGCGCCGTTGAATAATGCGAAGCTGGTGGCGCAGCTGCCGGTGATGCTCAAGCGTCAATAACAGCACCACAGGGGGGCTGTGTTTCGGGCACAAAAAAGGGGCGTATTCGATGCGCCCCTTTTTTGTTGCTTTCAGCCAATCAGAACGCCGGCACCACCGCGCCTTTGTACTTCTCGAGAATGAAGGCCTTCACTTGCGGGCTGTGCAGGGCAGCGACCAGTTTCTTCATCGCGTCGCTGTCCTTGTCGTCCGGGCGAGCCACCAGAATGTTCACGTAAGGCGAGTCGCTGCCTTCGATGAACAGCGCGTCCTTGGCCGGATCGAGCTTGGCTTCCAGCGCGTAGTTGGTGTTGATCAGCGCCAGGTCGACCTGGGTCAGCACGCGCGGGATGGTGGCGGCTTCCAGTTCGCGGAACTTCAGGTTTTTCGGATTTGCGGTGATGTCCTTGACGGTCGACAGGATGTTGTTCGCATCCTTCAACTGGATCACGCCGGCCTTTTGCAGCAGCAACAGCGCACGGCCGCCGTTGGTGGCGTCATTCGGGATCACTACGGTGGCGGTGCTTGGCAGCTCATCCAGTTTTTTGTACTTGCTGGAGTATGCGCCCAAAGGCTCCAGGTGCACGCCAGCCACGGAAACCAGGTGAGTGCCCTTGGCCTTGTTGAACTCATCCAGGTACGGCTGGTGCTGGAAGAAGTTGGCGTCCAGGCGCTTTTCCGCGACCTGTACGTTCGGCTGGATGTAGTCGGTGAAGACCTTGACCTTCAGGTCCACGCCTTCTTTGGCCAGGGCCGGCTTCACGAATTCGAGGATCTCGGCGTGCGGAACCGGAGTGGCCGCGACGGTCAGGGTTTCAGCGTGGGCAGAGAATGCCGCAACGGCCGCGAAGGCCACGAGTAGTTTTTTCATTCAGCTAACTCCTTGTGTGGCGCCGGTTTCCGGCACCTGCCAGCGAATGGCCGGCTCATGTCTTATTTACGGGAGAAATGCACAACCAATTTGTCGCCAACGGTTTGCAGTACCTGGACCAGTACCAGCAGCAACACCACGGTCACCACCATCACATCGGTCTGGAAACGCTGGTAGCCGAAGCGGATCGCCAGGTCACCCAGGCCACCGGCGCCCACGACACCGGCCATCGCCGTGTAGGACACCAGTGTAATGGCTGTCACCGTAATCGCCGCGAAGATGCCCGGCCGCGCCTCCGGCAGCAAGGCATTGGTGATGATCTGTCGTGTGGTCGCGCCCATGGCCTGGGTCGCTTCGATGATGCCGCGATCCACTTCACGCAGGGCGGTTTCCACCAGGCGGGCGAAGAACGGCGTGGCACCCACCACCAGCGGCGGGATCGCACCGGCGACACCCAGGGACGTGCCGGTGATCAACACGGTGAACGGGATCATCACGATCAACAGGATGATGAACGGCAGCGAACGCAGAATGTTCACCACCAACGACAACATCGCGTAGACGCCTTTGGCTTCCAGCAACTGGCGCGGGCTGCACAGGAACAGCAGCACGCCCAGGGGCAAGCCGAGCAGCACGGTGAACAGCAGCGAACCGCCGAGCATCAGCATCGTGTCGCCGGTGGCCAGCCAGATTTCGAACCAGTCGATATTGGCGAAGAAACTTGTCAGGGCTTCCATTAGCGCAGCACCTCCATGTGGACGTCGGCTGCGGTGAAGCGGGCAAAGGCCGCTTCCATGTCACCGCCGGTCACGGCCAGGGTCAGTTGCCCGTAAGGGATGTCTTTGATGCGGTCGATACGACCGGCCAGGATGCTGTAGTCCACACCGGTTTCCCGGGCGACAGTGCCCAGCAGAGGCGCGTAGGTCGCTTCGCCCTGGAAGGTCAGACGCACGATGCGGCCCGGTACGTGAGCGAAGTCGTCACGCTGTTCGCTTTCGTCGATCTGCTCGTCTTCTTGCACGAAGCGTTTGGTGGTCGGGTGCTTCGGATGCAGGAACACCTCGGCCACGGAGCCTTGCTCGACGATCACGCCGGCGTCCATCACGGCTACCTGGTCGCAGACCCGACGGATCACGTCCATCTCGTGGGTGATCAACACGATGGTCAGTTTCAGCTCGCGGTTGATCTCGGCCAGCAATTGCAGGACCGATGCGGTGGTTTGCGGGTCGAGGGCGCTGGTGGCTTCATCGCACAGCAGGATTTTTGGCTTGGTCGCCAACGCACGGGCAATGCCGACACGCTGCTTTTGACCGCCGGACAATTGTGCCGGGTACTTTTTCGCGTGGTCGGACAAACCGACCCGCGCCAGCAACTCGGCCACGCGCGAATCGATCTCGCTGCGCGACAGCTCGCCGGCCAGGGTCAGCGGCAGCGCGACGTTGTCGGCGACAGTCTTTGAGGCCAGCAGGTTGAAGTGCTGGAAAATCATCCCGACTTGCTGACGGAAGCGGCGCAGGCCGTTGGCGTCGAGTGCGGTGACTTCTTCACCGTCGACGATGATCTTGCCGCCGCTGGCATTTTCCAGGCGATTGATCAGACGCAGCAGGGTACTTTTTCCTGCGCCGGAATGACCGATCAAGCCGTAAACCTGCCCATTCTCAATCGTCAGACTGGTCGGATGCAGGGCGGGGATTTCCTTACCGGCGACGCGGTAGGTTTTATGGACGTTTTGAAACTCGATCACGTAGCGAACCTTGTGGGGCGCGTTAGAAAAGGATCAGCGGTTAGCCGGGCGCGCATTTTAGCCTGTCCGTATAGAGGTTCTTAGCATTTATTTCGCAATTGTCCTGTCATTTGGCAATAACGCGATCAAAGGTCAGAAAAAAGGAACGGCTGAAGAAGCGCGCCCAAGGCCGAAGGCAACTTCGACTGGTGGGCAGCATCGGGTTTGGGATAGAGAGGCGAAGGCCAAGGCGATTCAGGCCTGAGAGCTTTACTGCCAGATAGGACGCCTTCGCGGGCAAGCCCGCTCCCACAGGGTTCCGGGTTGGTCACTTACTTTGTGGCTAACTCGGACATTGTGGGGGCGGGCTTGCCCGCGAAGCTTTTCAGGGTTTCCGAGGGCTCAGAACCATCTGCGCCGGAACACTGCGCAAAATCTGCCGCTCGAGCTTCAGATCAAACTCGGGATCGAGTTTCTTCACCCGTTTGGTCAGCAAGTTAGCCAGCCAGGGGTAATCGTTGGTGCGTGGAGCCTGAATGCTTACGTCGCATTGAAAATTCACCACATCGGCGGCGATGGCATCCAGTTGGCGACGCAGTTTGCCCATATCGTTGATATTCAGCACGACAGTGGTGCTTTCAGCCGTCAGGTCGATGACCTTGGCTTTTGGCTTGGCTTCGGCAGCCTTGAGGGCGGCTTCGGCTTTTTCCAACTCGGCCTTGCGCGCCTGGGCAATCGAGCCGTTGACTCCGCCGGTCAGTGCCGGAGCCTTGGGCATCAACGCGCGGGCACGGCTCAGGGCGGTCGCTGCGGCATCCACGTCACCCTTTTGCAGCACGCTCTGGCTGCGGCGCAGATAGGCTTCGGCCAGTTGCCGCTGGTATTGCTCAAGGGACGCATCGTTGGGCGATTCGGCCTGCAAGGCTGCCAATTGGTCTTCGGCGATGGCCAGTTCATCGCTGGCGATGTTTTGTTCCAGCTGCACGATGGCCGTGGCCCGTGCATCAGCGGCCTCGGTGGCCGCCGGTGGCGTGCTTTGGCAGGCGCCCAGCAGCAAAGAAAATGCGACAAGGAGCAGATAACGGGAGGCGAACGACTTCATTCCTGCGACTCTCTATTTGCGCAAAAAACGAGCAAGTCTACACCCCTCGACGGGGCAGAACAAAACTCAGCAGAAATAGGGCGGCGGCCGTCACCACAATCGACGGACCGGCCGGGGTGTCCTTGAACCAGGACAGCGCCAGCCCGCCACACACGGCGAGTATGCCCAGCAGGCTCGCGCCCAGTGCCATCTGCTCCGGCGAACGGGCGTGACGTTGTGCCGCAGCCGCCGGGATGATCAGCAACGAAGTGATCAGCAATACGCCGACGATTTTCATCGCCACGGCAATCACTACGGCGATCAACAGCATCAGCGCCAGGCGCAACCCCGCTACCGGCAGGCCTTCGACCCTGGCCAGTTCTTCGTGCACCGTGATCGCCAGCAATGGGCGCCACAACGTAACCAGCAAGGCCAGTACCGCAGCGCTGCCACCAAGGATCCAGGCCAGATCGGTCGGACTGATCGCCAGCAGGTCACCGAACAGATAGGCCATCAGGTCGATCCGCACTTCGTGCATGAAGCTTAGTACCACCAGGCCTAGAGAGAGCGTGCTGGGTGCGAGAATTCCCAAAAGCGTGTCGGATGCCAGCGGCTGGCGTTGTTGCAAGGTCACCAGCATCACCGCCAACAGCAAGCAGCCTACGGTCACGGCAACGGCCGGGCTGACATCCAGCAGGAAGCCCAGGGCCACGCCGAGCAATGCCGCGTGGGACAGGGTGTCGCCGAAATAGGCCATGCGCCGCCAGACCACGAAAGAGCCCAGCGGGCCTGCGACAACGGCCAGGGCCAAGCCTGCAAGCAGGGCGTAGAGCAGAAAATCAGCCATGCTTGCAGCTATCTCCGTGAACATGGGGTTGGCCCGAGGCGGGCGCCTTGACCACCGAGCCATGCAAGTCGTGGGCGTGGTCGTGATGGTGGTGATAAATCGCCAGGCTTTGTGCGTTTTTTCCGAACAGCTCGACGAAAGCCGGATCGCCGCTGACCTGCTCGGGATGGCCGGAGCAGCAGACGTGACGATTGAGGCAAACCACCTGATCCGTGGTGCTCATCACCAGATGCAAATCGTGGGAGACCATCAGCACGCCGCAACCATGACGGTCACGCAGGCGGGTGATCAGGCTGTACAGCTCGGCCTGGCCGGCCACGTCGACACCCTGCACCGGTTCGTCGAGTACCAGCAGTTCCGGTTCGCGCAACAAGGCACGGGCCAGCAACACGCGTTGCATTTCGCCACCGGAAACGCTTTGCACCGGGCTGTCGATCACCTGTTCGGCGCCGACTTCCTTGAGTGCCGCCAAAGCCATCGCACGGTCCACGCCCGGTACAAGGCGCAAAAAACGCAAGACCGACAACGGCAGGGTCGGATCGACATGAAGTTTCTGCGGCATGTAACCGACCCGCAGTTTCGGCTTGCGCCAGACGCTGCCGCTGTCCGGTTTCAACAGGCCGAGCACGGCACGCACCAGTGTGGTTTTGCCAGCACCGTTGGGGCCGATAAGGGTAACGATCTGCCCCGGCTCGACGCTCAGCTCGATGTTGTCCAGCACCGGTTGCCCGGCGAACGTGACGGCAACCTGCTCAAGACGGATCAGCGCGTTGCTCATCAAGCCCCCTGGCAACCCGAGCAGAGGCCGACCACTTCGACGGTCTGGCCTTCGACGACAAACCCGACATCCCTGGCGCTGGCGATGATTGCGTCGCTGATGGATTTTTGCTCAAGTTCGATCGCGGCGTGGCACGCACGGCAGATCAGGAACTGACCCTGGTGGGCATGTTCAGGGTGATTGCAGCCGATGAAGGCATTGAGCGAGGAAATCCGGTGGACCAAGCCGTTTTCCAGCAGGAAATCCAGCGCGCGGTACACCGTCGGCGGCGCGGCACGGCGGCCGTCCTGTTCGCTGAGAACCGCGAGAATGTCGTAGGCACCCAAGGGCTTGTGGCTTTGCCACACCAGTTCCAGCACTCGCCGGCGCAACGCGGTCAGGCGCAGCCCTTGACGTGCGCACAGGGCATCGGCCTCGGACAACGCGCTGTGAACGCAATGCGAGTGGTCGTGGGGGCGGCTGGCGATCGGTGTTTTTAGCATGAGCGGCGACGAGTTTTGTGAGAGACGTTATTATGTTACCCGTTCTCGCCTCTTCGAGTGGTCATCGTGTCCCGACTTTTTTCTGTTTTTGTCGCATTTATCGCAAGTTTTCTGCTGATCGGTTCGGCGCAAGCCGAGGTCAAGGTCCTGACCAGCATCAAGCCACTGCAGTTGATCGCCGCGGCGGTGCAGGACGGCGTGGCGATCCCCGAGGTTTTACTGCCACCGGGTGCCTCACCGCATAACTATGCGTTGCGCCCTTCCGACGTACGCAAGGTGCAATCGGTGGACCTGCTGTACTGGATCGGCCCGGACATGGAGGGTTTCCTGCCACGGGTGCTCAATGGTCGTACGTTGCCCAACGTCGCCGTGCAGGATTTGCCGGGCATGAAACTGCGCCGATTTGCCGAAGATAGCCACTCCCACGCCGAAGAAGCCGAAGAAGCCGACGACCACGACCACGATCACCGTCCGGGCAGCCTGGATGCGCACCTGTGGCTGTCGCCGGTCAACGCCCGGGTCATCGCCACGAAAATGGCGGCTGACCTGAGTGCCGCCGATCCTGCAAATGCCACGCGCTATCAGAGCAATCTGAAAGCCTTTGACGAGCGTCTCGATGCGTTGGATGCGCGCCTGAAGAAACGCCTGGCCGATGTTCAGGGCAAGCCCTACTTCGTTTTCCACGAAGCCTTCGACTACTTCGAAGACGCCTACGGCCTCAAGCACGTGGGTGTGTTCAGCGTCGCGGCCGAAGTGCAACCCGGTGCCCAGCATGTCGCGGCGATGCGCGCGCGTTTGCAGGAAGTCGGCAAGACCTGCGTGTTCAGCGAACCACCGCTGCGGCCGCGCCTGGCGGAAACCCTGGTGGCGGGGTTGCCGGTGAAACTGGCTGAACTGGATGCGCTGGGCGGGTACACGCCGGCGACTGCTCAGGGCTATGAGCAGCTGTTGGAAAAGTTGGGGAATGATCTGGCGGGGTGCCTGGAGTCGTTGTAACCGACACCAGACCTGTGGCGAGGGGGCTTGCCCCCGTTGGAGCGCGTAGCGCTCCCATGCGATCTATCAGACAGATCCATGGGGGCCGCTTCGCTGCCCAACGGGGGCAAGCCCCCTCGCCACAATTTAAAGGGCGAAAGGCAACGGCGTATTGACCGTCTGGCGCTGCGCCAGACGCAACTGGAACTCCATCGGATCGTGAATCAACACATCCTGCCCGGCGAACGACTCCGCCGCGATCAAGCGTGACAACCAGAACCGTACGCAAGCCACCCGCAGCAGGGTCGGCCACATCTCGGCTTCGGCGGCGGTGAACGGTCGCAAGGCCGCGTAAGCGCCCAGCAAGGCCCGCGCTCGCGGTCCATTGATTACGCCATCGTCGTCCGAGCACCAGTCGTTCAAGGCAATCGCCACGTCGTAGAGCATCGGCCCGGAGCAGGCGTTGTAGAAATCGATCAGCCCGGTCAGGTGAGTGCCTTCGAACATCGCGTTGTCGCGGAACAGGTCGGCGTGAATATTCGCCCGCGGCAGTGCCAGGATTTTTTCTTTTTGCCGGGTGATTTCTTCCAGCGCTCGTTGCAGCAGGTCTTTCTGCTCGGCATCGAGGTGCGACAAAAATTGCGTGCCCTCTTCCAGCATCCAGTCCAGGCCACGATCGGTTTTGCGCTTGATCATGTTGGCTTGGGTCGCCAGGTGCAGATGGCCGAGCAACTCACCCACCTGCGCGCAATGTTGCGCGTTGGCTTGCTTGATGTGCTTGCCGGCCAGGCGCGGTTGCAGCAGCGCAGGTTTGCCCGCCAGTTCGCGCAAGGCCACGCCGTCGGTGGTGCGCAAGGCGTAAGGCACCGGCAGGTCGGCGCCGTGCAGTACGTCGAGCAGTTCGATGAAGAACGGCATCTCCTGAACCGGACCGCGCTCGACCAGGGTCAGGACAAATTCGCCCTGCTCCAGGCTGATAAAGAAATTGGTATTTTCGCTACCGGCGGCAATCCCCTGGAAATCAAGCAGGCGGCCGAGGCCATAAGGGGCGAGAAAAGCTTCCAGCTCGGGCCGAGCCAGGGGGGTGAACACAGACATGTTTAAGCTGCCAGTACGGGCGCCGCTGTTGAGCCGGCGCCGATTAAAGTTAAGGACGACTTACCATTTAAAAATTTCCCACGCCGGAATCAGCATATCCGGGTAATCCGAGCGGATGAAGTTACCGTCCGACCCGTCGGCGCGCACGAGAAAATATGGCTTGCCGCCTTTGGGAGTGACTTTGATCGCATACAGGAAGCCGTTTTGGCGGTACTCCTGAATGAGCTTGTCTCCTTCCGTGCGGATCGTGACATCCGGGTCTGCCGATGGGGCGTCATCCGCCGCCATGACGGCCAAAGGTGTGATTGCAAACAAGCCAGCCAGCAACAGGCGATTTAGTGTGCGCATGATAACCTTGTCCCTTTGTCGTCAACGGTCCCGCTATTCTAGCGCCGGACCCGCCGAAAAGGTTGATCCTGCTCATGAGCCAAGCCCCCCTCGTCCTGGTGGACGGTTCTTCTTACCTGTATCGCGCCTTTCACGCGCTGCCGCCGCTGACCACGTCCAAAGGCCTGCCGACCGGTGCGGTCAAGGGCGTGTTGAACATGCTCAAGAGCCTGCGCAAGCAATATCCGGATAGTCCGTTCGCCGTGGTGTTCGACGCCAAGGGTGGGACTTTTCGCGATGACATGTACGCCGAATACAAGGCCAACCGTCCGAGCATGCCTGACGACATGCGCGTGCAGATCGAGCCACTGCACCAGAGCGTGATCGCCCTTGGCTTCCCGCTGCTGTGCGTCGAAGGTGTGGAGGCCGATGACGTGATCGGCACCCTGGCCCGCAGCAGCGCGGCGGCGGATCGTCCGGTGATCATCTCCACCGGTGACAAGGACATGGCGCAACTGGTCGACGGTCACATTACCTTGGTCAACACCATGACCGGTAGCAGCATGGACGTGGAGGGCGTGAAGGAGAAATTCGGCGTCGCTCCGGAGCAGATCATCGATTATCTGGCGCTCATGGGCGATTCTTCCGACAACATTCCGGGTGTTCCGGGTATCGGCCCGAAGACGGCTTCCGGCCTGCTGGTCGGTGTGAACGGGGGGCTGACCGAGCTCTATGCGCAGCTCGACATCGTGCCGACCCTGCCGATTCGCGGCGCCAAGACCCTGCCGGCCAAGCTCGAAGAACACAAGGAAATGGCTTTCCTTTCCTATCAGCTGGCGACCATCAAGGTCGACGTGCCGCTGGACGTTGGGCTCGACGACTTGCAAATGGGTCCTGAAGATCCGGCCAAACTCTACGAGCTGTACACCCTGCTGGAGTTCAAGAGCTGGCTGAACGACCTTGATCGCGACGCCAAACGCCTGGAACTGAGCGCTGCCGCCGAGCCTGCACCGGCCGCCGATCTGTTCAGCGAACCAGAGGCCGAAGCACCGGCCGCCGCTGCTGAAGTCGCCTATGAAACCATCCTCGATCAAGCGCGGTTCGATGCCTGGCTGGAAAAACTGAACAACGCCAAGCTGTTTGCCTTCGACACCGAAACCACCGGCATCGATGCGCAGCAGGCGCAACTGGTGGGTCTGTCGCTCGCAGTTCAGGCCAACGAAGCGGCCTACATCCCATTGACCCATTCCTACATTGGCGTGCCGCAGCAGCTGGACCGCGACACGGTCCTGCGCGCGCTCAAGCCGATTCTGGAAAATCCGAACAAGCTCAAGGTCGGCCAGCACGCCAAGTTCGACATGAATATCCTGGCCAACTGCGCCATCGGCGGCGATCAGGACAATGGCATTACCGTGCGTGGCATCGCCTTCGACACCATGCTCGAGTCCTATGTGCTCAACTCCACGGCCACGCGCCATGACATGGACAGCCTGGCGCAGAAGTATCTGGACCACACCACGGTGAGTTTCCAGGACATCGCCGGCAAAGGCGTGAAGCAGCTGACGTTCGATCAGATCGCCCTGGAGCAGGCCGGGCCTTACGCCGCCGAAGATGCGGATATCACCTTGCGTCTGCACCAGACCCTGTTCGAAAAGCTCTCGGCCATTCCAAGCCTGGCCAGTGTGCTGACCGACATCGAAATCCCGTTGGTGCCGGTATTGGCGCGTATCGAGCGCCAGGGTGCATTCGTCGACGCCGCCTTGTTGGGCGTGCAAAGCATCGAGCTGGGCGACAAGATGGTGGCGCTGGAGCGTGAAGCCTTCGAGATTGCCGGCGAGGAATTCAACCTCGGTTCGCCCAAGCAACTTGGCGTGATCCTTTACGAGAAGCTCGGCCTGCCGGTGTTGAAGAAAACCGCCAAGGGCCAGCCATCCACCGCGGAAGAAGTGCTGGCCAAACTGGCGGAAGACGACTATCGATTGCCGAAAGTGCTCATGGAATACCGCTCCATGAGCAAGCTGAAAAGCACCTACACCGACCGTCTGCCGGAGCAGATCAACCCGCGTACCGGGCGGATCCATACCTCGTACCACCAGGCTGTGGCGTCCACCGGGCGGCTGTCCTCCAGCGATCCGAACCTGCAGAACATCCCGGTGCGCACCGCCGAAGGGCGGCGCATCCGCCAGGCCTTCGTGGCCCCGACCGGTTACAAGCTGCTGGCGGCGGACTATTCGCAGATCGAACTGCGGATCATGGCGCACCTGTCCCGGGATGAGGGACTGATGAACGCCTTCCGCCACAATCTGGACGTACACACCGCAACCGCCGCCGAAGTGTTCAAGGTCGAACTGGCCGAAGTGACTTCCAACCAGCGCCGCAGCGCCAAGGCGATCAACTTCGGCCTGATCTACGGCATGGGCGCGCAGAAACTCGGCAAGGACATCGGTGTCGACACCAAGACCGCCAAGGCCTACATCGATACCTACTTCGCCCGGTACCCCGGCGTTCGCCAGTACATGGACCGCACGCGTGCCCAGGCCGCCGAGCAAGGTTATGTCGAGACCTTCTTCGGCCGTCGCCTGTACCTGCCGGACATCAACTCCAACAAGCCGCAAGAGCGCGCCGCCGCCGAACGCACGGCGATCAACGCACCGATGCAAGGCACCGCTGCAGACATCATCAAGAAAGCCATGGTCGCGGTGGATAACTGGCTGACCGCGTCGGGCCTCGACGCCAAAGTCATCTTGCAGGTGCACGATGAACTGGTGCTCGAGGTGCGTGAAGACCTGGTCGACCAGGTTCGCGATGAAATTCGCGTGCACATGAGCGAGGCGGCAAAACTGGATGTGCCGTTGCTGGTCGAAGTGGGTGTTGGAAATAATTGGGATGAGGCTCACTGAGCCTTCTTGTAGGAGCGAGCTTGCTCGCGATGGAGTGTCAGACACATCGATTTCGACTGAAATTCCATCGTCGGAACGCCGCCCGGAGCAAGCTCGCTCCTACAGAAAATTGTCGTGTTCTGTTGCGGCATAGTGCCGCGGCAGAAGGGCGCAAAAAACCGCTTGGTCCGGAGGGTTATCAGAGTTATTTCAAAGCTATCTGAAAAAAATCTGAACTAATCTTGCACGCCACCACTCAGAGTTACTGAATGGCTGGTGAAGCCCTTCGATGCTCCTATGTTGTGTTAAGTGTTGGCAGATATCTGGACCCCGCCCTAGCGGTCTAGAGCTTCAACCCCGGAACTTCTCCCTCCCCATATGAAGCCCGGGGTTTTTTTTGCCCAGAGAAAACTGCCTGCGTGCGCCGCAGGCAGTTTTCGGCACTTACTGAGCTTCTGCTTCGGCACCCTTGTCCGCCAGCTCCATCCAGCCAGCCAGTACGGTGTAGGCATCTTCCAGGCCCATGCGTTTCGGGGCCGAAAACAGCTGGATTGTCACCAGATCGCCCCAGCCCTTGCGGATTTCCGCCTGAACCTTGAGCAGCGTGTTCTTGGCCGCGCCATAGGTCAGCTTGTCCGCTTTGGTCAGCAGAATGTGCATCGGCATGCCGGCAGCCACGGCCCAGTCGAGCATCAGCAGGTCGAAATCGGTCATCGGATGGCGGATGTCCATCATCAGGATCAGACCTTTCAAACTCTCGCGACCACCCAGATATGCCTCCAGGTGACGCTGCCAGTGTTGCTTGAGCGGGATCGGTACTTTTGCATAACCGTAACCCGGCAGGTCGACCAGACGGCGTTCATCGTCTAGCTTGAAGAAGTTCAACAGCTGTGTGCGCCCCGGGGTTTTCGAGGTGCGCGCCAGGCTGGCGTGGGTCAGGGTGTTCAAGGCACTCGACTTGCCGGCGTTGGAACGCCCGGCGAAGGCGACTTCGAAGCCTTCGTCATCCGGACATTGGTCGACTTTGGCGGCGCTGAGCATGAAGGTGGACTGTTGGCACAGACCGAGGATGGGATTCTTGAGTTGCATGGGATTTCCGATGTGGGCGGCGCCAGGAATGGGTGCGGCAAGCAGTGTCGCTTCCGTTTCAGTGACGCCAGTATATAATGCCGCAGATTTTGTGTGCGCTTTGTCCCAGCGTAGGATGAAGTTCACGAGAGCGACAGACCTTGATTGCGCACTAGAACGCAGCTCGCTCTCAACCCTGAAAAGGTCGTTTTATGACGAAATGGCTGCTAGCTGCCGGTGTCTTGATGCCGCTTTACAGCGCTCAGGCTACACAGGATCCGGAAGCTGTGTACAACCGTGTTTGTGGTGCCTGTCATTCCGGCCAACTCCCCATGGCGCCGAAAAAAGGCGATCAGGAAGCTTGGACGCCGAGGTTGGCGAAAGGTATGGAGACGCTGGTGCAACACGTGACCCAGGGTTTCAAGGCGATGCCGCCGCGTGGTTTGTGCATGGACTGCAGTGCCGAGGATTACCAAGCCATCATCCTTTGGATGAGCGAGTAAGCCCGGTCCATAACTCTTAACCCTTAGCCGTAGTTGGATTAGCTGATGAAGAAATTGATCGTGAGTCTGCTGTTGACCGTGGGCATCTCCGGCATGGCCCATGCTGCAGGTGAGGCAGTACAACCGGGTGATGCAAAAGCCGGCCAGGCCAAAGCCGCCGTCTGTGGCGCCTGCCACGGCCCGGATGGCAACAGCATGGCGCCAAACTTTCCAAAACTGGCAGGTCAGGGTGAACGCTACCTGACCAAGCAATTGCACGACATCAAGTCGGGCAAGCGCACCGTTCTGGAAATGACCGGCCTGCTGACCAACCTGAGCGATCAGGACCTGGCGGACATCTCCGCCTACTTCGCCAGCCAGAAAGGCAGCGTCGGTGCCGCCGATCCGAAGATCGTCGCTCGCGGTGAAGCCCTGTTCCGTGGTGGTGACCTGGCCAAGGGCCTGCCATCCTGCACCGGTTGCCACTCGCCAAATGGCGCAGGTAACGCGGCTGCCGGTTTCCCGCACTTGGGTGGCCAGCACGCTCAATACGTCGGCAAGCAACTGGTCGATTTCCGCAAGGAAGAAGGCGGCCGCACCAACGACGGCGATACCAAGCCCATGCAGAGCATTGCCAAGAAGCTGAGCGACGAAGACATCGCCGCGGTGTCCAGCTACATTCAGGGCCTGCACTAAGGCTGGCTGATCGGGCGTTGAACGGGGTGCTTATCACCTGCAACGTTAACGCTCGATTAATCCGTTGCAACGAGTATAAAAAGGGTGGCTTTGGCCGCCCTTTTTTGTGGCCGCTGCCGTTACACTACAGAACTCAAGCCCGCCAGGACCTGTCTGATAACAGGTCGCGCGAGGCGAAAAAATTTGTCCAGGAGTGAAGCATGCGTAATCTGATCATCAGCGCCGTTTTTGCCGCTGCCAGCCTGTTCGGCATGACTGCCCAGGCCGCTGACGCCCCCGCCGCACCTTATGTCGAACTGACCAATCCGGTTCCGGTCGCCGTGCCTGGCAAGATCGAAGTGGTGGAGCTGTTCTGGTACGGCTGCCCGCATTGCTACGCCTTCGAGCCAGTGATCAATCCTTGGGTCGAGAAGCTGCCTTCCGACGTGAACTTCGTCCGTATTCCCGCCATGTTCGGTGGCCCTTGGAATGCACATGGCCAGATGTTCCTGACCCTCGAAGCGATGGGTGTCGAACACAAGGTCCATACTGCGGTGTTCGAAGCGATCCAGAAAGAACATAAAAAGCTGACCGACAAGAATGACATGGCAGATTTCCTGGCCACACAGGGCGTCGACAAGGATAAATTCCTGGCGACCTTCGATTCTTTCGCCATCAAAGGCCAAATCAACAAAGCCACTGAATTGGCCAAAAAATATGAAATCACCGGTGTTCCAACCTTGATCGTCAACGGCAAGTATCGCTTCGACGTGGGTTCTGCCGGCGGTGCCGAACAGGCCCTGCAACTGGCCGACAAACTGATCGACAAAGAGCGAGCGGCTAACAAGGCTGCCGCCAACTAAGGGCAGTCACTGCCATGCGCCGATGGGGTACTGAACGCATCGTTGGCCTGCATGATCCGCGGGTCAACGAGCATCATCTGGAGTCCACGGGCCTGCCCGCAGACAGTCGTCTGCGCTTGCTCAGTTTCAATATCCAGGTCGGCATCAGTACCGAGCGCTATCGGCATTACCTGACCCGGGGCTGGCAGCATCTGCTGCCGCACACCGGGCGTGCCGACAATCTGCAGAAAATCGGCAATCTGCTGGGCGACTTCGATCTGGTCGCCTTGCAAGAGGCCGATGGCGGCAGCCTGCGATCAGGCTACGTCAATCAGGTCGAACACCTGGCCCATCTCGGTGCCTTTCCCTACTGGTATCAACAACTCAATCGCAATCTCGGTCGCCTGGCCCAGCACAGCAACGGCGTGCTCAGCCGATTGCGCCCGTGGGCAATTGAAGATCATCCGTTGCCGGGGCCAAAGGGTCGCGGAGCCATTCTGGTACGGTTCGGCGAAGGCCCGGAAGCGCTGGTGGTGGTCATGATGCACCTGGCGTTGGGCGCCCGGGCGCGCAGCCTGCAACTGGCCTACATCCGCGAGTTGATTGGCGACTACAAGCATCAGGTACTGATGGGCGACATGAACACCCATGCCAGTGACCTGCTGCAACATTCCCCGTTGCGCGATCTCGGCCTGCTCGCGCCGCAACTGGAAGCGACGTTTCCCAGCTGGCGCCCACAGCGCTGCCTGGACCATATCCTGCTGAGCCCGAGCCTGACCCTGGAAAAGGTCGAGGTGCTGGCACAGCCCATTTCCGATCACCTGCCGGTCGCGGTAGAGATTCGTTTGCCGGGTTCGCTCACGGCCGATGCATTGCCCGCGTTGAGTCCTGCCCCTCGCGGAACCCCTGAATGAGCGACGAAGCACAGCGCTGGAAAGAGAAATACCTCAAAAGCATCGAACAACAGGAAAAGCTCGAACGTCGCTGGGACGCGCGGCTCGACTTGCTGCGTCGCGGGCTGGTGCGCAGCACCCTGGCGGCGGAAGGTACTGACCGCACCGTTGACCAATGCATGAAGGAAATGCGCGAGGTCGTGCGCACCGACGACATGGACGCTGGTCTGGCCGCGCTGATTCCACGCCTGGAAAAAGCCGTGCTCGACTCGGAGCAGCGTCGGGAAACCCGGGTCAACCAGACCAGTGCCGCCCTGTCTGCGCTGGTCGCTCAACTGCAAACATTACCGCTGCCACGGGATGTGAGCCGGCCACTCAAGAGTTTCGCCAGGCAGCTGGAGGCGCGGGTCAGTCAGGCACGTGAGATACCCTTGCTGCTCAGCGAGCTGAGTGGCTTGCAAGGCAAGGCACTGAGCCAGCTGGAAATGCCGGCGGAGCCTGATCGGCCGGGCTTGCTGCAGCGGTTGTTCGGTGGTCGTGAGGCAGAGGAGACGGTGGCATCAACGGCGACTTCTCTTGCACCGGCCGCCCCTGTAGCCGAGAGCCCGGCGGCGATTATCGAGTCGCCCCCGGTCGTGGCTGCACCTGCTCCGGTAGTCGAGGCTTTTGTACCTCCTGCCGAGGAGCCTCAACCAGCCAGTGCAGCCGCGGCAGAAATTGAATCAGCAGAGAAACCGACCCCGGAATTAATCGCGACACCTCCTGAGCCGGAAACGAACCCCGACGAGCTAATCGCACAAGCATCACTGGATAGCCTGCCCATACCGACAATTGCTACCGAGAGCGTGGCCGTCGCCGATCAGATGCAATCCGAACACGACATTCTCTACGCACTCCCGGACTCCCCCGAGCCCTCCTACAGCTCGGTGGCCAGTCACATCGAAGACACGCTGCTGGGGCTGCTCGACGACCTGACATTGCCCGAGCGTCATCGCCCGCAAGCCGAATCCATGCGCGATCGTCTGAAAAACGGCTTGAACTGGTACGAATTGCTGCCAATCCTCGACGACTTCGCCACGTTGATGCTGGCCATTACCGACAGCGGCCAGCATGAGTTCGAAGCCTATCTGCAACGACTGAACGAGCGCCTCGAATCGTTCCAGAGCAACTTGCAGGCCGCCACCGCAGGACACGCCGACAACCGTTCGGCCGCGCGGCAGATGGACACGCAGATCCGCGAACAGGTCGATGGCCTGCAAAGCAGCATGCAGGAAGCGGCGGACCTGGACGATCTGAAGCACGTCCTGGAAAACCATCTCGAAGGCTTGCTGGGCACGATGGATCAACACCAGAAACAGCGCGATGAACGCGAGCAGGAGGTCGCTGCGCGCCTGCACAGCCTGGCCGAGCGGGTTGCCCATATGGAGCAGGAGGCCCAGGGTTACCGCGAGCACCTTGAGGAGCAACGGCAGAAGGCAATGGTCGACCCGTTGACCGGCCTGCCCAACCGTGCGGCCTGGAGCGAGCGCCTGGATCTTGAGATCAAGCAATGGCAGCAACATGGCAACACGCTGCTGCTGGCCATGCTCGACCTCGATCATTTCAAGCGCATCAACGATAACTATGGGCACCTGGCCGGTGACAAAGTGCTGAAAATCATTGCCAGCGTGTTGCGCAAGCGTCTGCGCGGTACGGATTTCATTGCCCGGTTTGGCGGAGAAGAGTTTGTGCTGTTGATGCCAGCCACGGTGCCGGTGGCGGGGCTGAAGCTACTGGAAGCCTTGCGGGCCTCGATCGAGGCCTGTCCGTTCCACTTCAAGGGAGAGCCGGTGACCATCACCGTGTCTATGGGAATGTCGGCGTTCAGGCCGGGTGAGCACGGCGATCAAGTGCTGAAAAGAGCCGATCAGGCGCTGTATCGCGCAAAAAATGCCGGCCGCAACCGGGTGGAACCAGGCTGACTATCATTTGTTCCATTTTGTTTAATTCGATGGGATTGCCGTCAGCCCGCAAGGCATTACGTTACACTGTTGCATTATTGTCTTGTGTGTACTGCCTTTCACCATGAAATATTTTGCTCTGATCGTATCGCTGATTGTGCTTGCCGGCTGTGCCAGCGGTCCCCGTTTCGACACCAGCCACCCTTCGGCCAATTACGACAGCCGCGTGCAGTTTGTGGTGGTGCATTACACCAACGCCTCGCTGGAGCGTTCGCTGCAACTGCTGACCCACGGCGAAGTCAGCAGTCATTACCTGATTGGTGACGACAAGGGCGCCACCATCTACAAGCTGATGGATGAAAACGTGCGCGCCTGGCATGCCGGCGAGAGCGAATGGGATGGCCGGACCTGGCTGAATTCAAGTTCCATCGGTATCGAAATCGTCAACCCGGGCTTCAAGGACACCCCGACCGGACGCGTGTGGTATCCCTACACCGAAGATCAGGTCCAGTCGTTGATCGTGCTACTCAAGGACATCAGCAAACGCCACGGCATAAAGCCTCGCGAGATCATTGGCCATAGCGATATCGCACCCATGCGCAAGCTGGACCCGGGGCCGCTGTTCCCCTGGAAGCGTCTGGCCGCCGAAGGCTTGGGCATTTGGCCGAATGAACAGTCGGTGGCGCGCCAGCAAATGTTGTTCGCCGAGCAGTTGCCGAGCATCAGCTGGTTTCAGGCACAGTTGGCCCGCCTGGGGTATGCCTCGCCACAAACCGGTGAGCTCGATGTCGCGACACGACATGTTATTGCGGCATTTCAGATGCATTTCCGTCCGGCGCGCTTCGATGGCACTCCGGATTCGCAAACTGCCGCGCTACTGTTGGTGTTGAATCAGACAAAATAATGACGCCCGCCCGACGGTCAGGGCTTTTTTCCAATCAGCAGCTATAACTCATTGGTAATCCTTCGGATATTGCACAATGACTGCTGCTCGAGAGACCCTCCGTAGTTGGTTCCATCGCCCCTGGTTTTTGGGGCTGCTGTCTGCTGTCTTGAGCGCAACGTTATTGATGGCCGGCAGCCTGTTCGTCGCCATACACCAGATCGAGCAGAATGAAAGCCAAGAAATGAATGCTCAGGGGGAGCGCTTCCTTGCCCGCCTGGAACAGCTCTTCGGGCAACTGCGTGAAAGCCTTGATGATCTTGAAGCGCAACCGTTGCGCGGTTGCGATGCTGAAATGATCGCAACCTTGCAACAGGTGACGTTCAACTATCGCTTCGTCTATGAAGCCGCCTACATGGATTCCTCGCGAATCTGCTCAAATCGCCCCCGCCAGGAAGGGCTGTCGCTGAGTCGATCGCCAGACATCAAAGGCCCGACCTACAGTTATTGGCTCAACACCACCACCGAACCCGATGAAAACCGTGCGGCGCTGATGCTCGGGCGCGGGAATTTCCGGGTCGCGACCTCTCGCGGGCATTTGACCGACATGGTCGACCTGTCGCCGGGCAGCAGTCTGCTGGTGGTCCTTGACCGTGGCACGCGGGCGATTCCGGTGCTGGGCGTTACTCAGATATGGCCGCCGGCCGAGGCGTGGCCACCGAAAAACCGTGATGCGCTGCAAATCACTCAGACTCGCCTGATATACCGCATGCCCACCGACAACCCGGAATATCAATTGGTGTTGATCAGCCCGCGCACCGGCATGCATATCCCGACGGTCTGGTGGTGGTTACTGCCGGCCAGCCTCGCGCTGGGCACATGCGTCGGGTTCCTGGTGTTTCTGCTGGTGCGCCAGCGGCAGTCGCTGGACGCCGAACTGACCGGTGCGATTCGCCGCGGCGAGTTGCAGGTGCTGTACCAACCGATCTTCGACCTCGATAGCCGCAACTGTGTCGGGGCTGAAGCCCTGCTGCGCTGGCGCAGGCCGGACGGTACCCTGACCAGTCCCGACCTGTTCATTCCGATGGCAGAGAACACCGGGCAGATTCGCCAGATGACGGACTTCGTCCTGCAACGCCTGCTCGAGCAACTCGGCCAGTTGCTGCGTGCCAACCCGCAGCTGTACATCTCGGTCAATCTCGCTGCGTGTGATGTGATGGTTCCGCGGATTGGCCAGGTGATGGCGCGGTTGCTGACCCTGCACCACGTCGCTGCGCGACAAATTGCCTTTGAAGTCACCGAGCGCGGGCTGGTCGATGTGGTGGTGGCCCGGGAAAACCTGCAAGCGCTGCGGGATGTCGGGCACCAGGTGTTGATCGATGACTTTGGCACCGGCTATTGCAGCCTCGCCTATTTGCAAACCCTGCCGGTCGATTGCCTGAAAATCGACAAGGCGTTCATTGATGCGCTGGGCCATGACGCCGCCAGCAGCGGCGTGGCCCCGCATATCATTCACATGGCCCAGTCACTGCACCTGAAGGTGATTGCCGAGGGCATCGAACATGAGGCCCAGGCTGCGTTCCTGTGCAGTGAAGGCGTGAAGTTCGGTCAGGGCTGGCTGTTCGCCCGCGCGCTGAGCGCAGTGCAGTTCACTGAATTGATTACCCGGGGGCGGCGTCGGGGAGGCCGGCGCCTGGATGATGAAGCGTGAGGGTGTCCTAAACGGTCAGCGTCATATAGAACTGGGTACCCTGCCCCGGCCGTGAATAGACGCCTATCCGCCCGCCATGCAATTGCACGATTTCCTTGCACAAGGCCAGTCCGAGCCCGGCCCCGCCCTTCTTGCGTCCGACCTGCACGAAGGGCTCGAAGATCCGCCCCTGCTGACCGTAGGCAATGCCTTCACCGTTGTCCTCGACACTGATGATGACCCGGTCAGCGTGGCGCCGGGCTTGCAGGCGTATCCATCCGCCGGAGCCGGTGTGACGCAAGGCGTTGTCGAGCAAGTTGTCGAGTACCCGGTCCAGATGTGGCTGGTCGGCCTGCAACCGCGGCAAAGGTCCCTGCACTTCCACCAGCAGATTGATTTCCTTCTCTTCGGCCGCCGTGGCAAAGCGTGACCGAGCCTGTTCCAGCAATGTCTCTATGGCGCACGGCGTCAGGGTGAGTTTCTGCAAACCGTTCTGGTAACGGGAGAAATTCAGCAAATCGTTGATCAGCTGCATCAGCCGCTGCATTTCTTCATTCACGGTATCGAGCAGGTCGGCTTCCCGGGAATCCGGGGCAAAGTGCGTGCGCTCCCGGAACAATCCGAAGGCCATGTGCATGCCGGTGACCGGTGTGCGCAACTCATGGGAGGCACGCAATACAAATTCGCTGCGTACCCGTTCGAAGGCACGCTGTTCCGTGACGTCATGCAGCACCATCACGGCACCCAGGATATGGCCCTGGGTATGGCTGACCGGGGTCAGGCTGTAGGTCAGCAGTCTCGACTCGCCATCGACTTCGACACTCAAGTCTTCCGGCGCCCGCTCCAGCGTGCCGCCGCGCAGCACCAGTTGCAGCTGCTCATCGAGCTCGGGGCGCTCCAGCGCCGTGCCCAACCCCTGACCCAGACGATCGGACTCCCAGCCCAACTGACGCTGGGCTACAGGGTTAAGGTGTTCCAGATGGCCCTGGCGGTCGATCATCAGCAGCCCGTCGTCGATGCTGTCGAGTACGGCCTGCAATCGCTGCTGACCGGCCAGCAGCTCATCGACGTTGGTGGCCTGATGTTCACGCAGTGCCTGGGCCATGATCCCGAAACGCCGGGTCAGCTGGTTCAGTTCCATCGCCGAAGAGATCGGCAGGGTGACATCGAAATTGCCCTGGCCGATATTGTCCGCCGCCTTGGCCAAGGCCTCGATGGGCTCCCCGAAACGCCGGGCAATGGCTTGCGCGGTCACGAAGCCGATGATCAGCACCGCCAGCCCAACCAGGCCAAGCAAGCCGGCAATCAGCAGCGCCTGCTCCCGGGCCTGGCGTTCGGTATCGCTGATGTTATCCAGCGCGCGCTTGTGCTCGGCGATCAGGCCATTGCGTAGCGTATTGAATTTTTCCGTCAGATTGTCGTGGCTGCTGAGCACCTTCGATGGGTCCGGCGAGGTTTCATAAGCCTGGATAAAGCTCTCGTAGTCGGCCCTGGCTTTTCTGAAGCCGTGCTCGCTTGCGGTTTCCGCCGGCTCCTGGGCGATGCCTTCCTCCAGCAGTTCGAAGTAATGCTGCTTCGAGGCGGCGAAAGCGGCGGAGTCAGGCTTCTCGCCGAGCATGATGATCAGTTGATCACCCAAGGTCTGACGCAGCTTGAGGCCCAGGTCCAGGGTGATGAAGTTACTGCGAATCAGTGCTTCCTGGCTGCCGGCCATCTGCATCACGCTGACCAGCCCGAGCAAGAGCCCGAGCAACGCGACGGTGATCAGTGCGGAAATGCTCAGGAACAGCCGGGTCCGCAACTTCATTGCCAGTTTCATCGGCTATTGCTCACAAGTTGTACTGCTTGCGTTTGCGGTACAGCGTCGAAGCGTCGATGCCCAGGGTTTTCGCCGCTTGATCCAGGGTGTCGGCAGTGGCGAGGACCGCGCCGATGTGAGCCTTTTCCAGCTCATCCAGGCTCAGTGCCGCACCGATGCGCGGTGCATTATTGACCGGGGTTTCAGCCATGCCCAGATGACTGATCTCGACCCGCTCCTGCGGACAGATGATGCTCGCCCGCTCGATCACGTTGCGCAGCTCACGGATGTTGCCCGGCCAGCGATAACTCAGCAGCGCTTCCCGGGCCTCGTCGCTGAAGGCGCGTGCGGGACGGGCGTACTCCTTGACGAAGCGCGCCAGGAAACGATCGGCGAGGTTGAGAATATCTTCGTGGCGTTCGCGTAGCGGTGGCAGGTGCAAGGTAATGACATTCAGGCGATAGAGCAGGTCTTCACGGAAACGACCATCGCGCACCATGTCCTCAAGGTTGAGGTTGGTGGCCGCAAGGATGCGCACATCGGCACGGCGGGTCACCGGATCACCGACGCGCTCATATTCCTTGTCTTGAATAAAGCGCAGCAACTTCGGCTGCAATGCGAGGGGAAAGTCGCCGATCTCGTCGAGAAACAGTGTCCCGCCGTCGGCCTGGCTGACTCGCCCCAAGGTACTTTCGCTGGCACCGGTGAAGGCGCCGCGGCTGTGGCCGAAGAGTTCGCTTTCCATGAGCTCGGTGCTCAGCGATGGACAGTTGATCGTGACGCAGGATTTCTTCGCGCGCTTGCTCCAGCCGTGAATGGCTTGGGACAGTTCGCCCTTGCCGGTACCGGACTCACCAAGAATGAGGATGTTGGCATCGGTCGTGGCAACCTGGCGGGCGGTTTCGAGTACCACTTTCATGGCCGGGCTGTGGGAATCCAGACCGTCCTTGGGCTTGCGCACCTCGCCTTCCAGGGCTTCCAGTCGCGCCGACAGTTGCCGCACTTCCAGTTGCTTGGCGGTTGCCAGGCGCAATTGATCGGGGCTGCACGGTTTGACCAGATAGTCGGCGGCCCCGGCCTGAATCGCATCCACCGCCGTGTCGACGGCTGAGTGAGCAGTGACGATCACCACCCGCATCCAGGGCGCCTGAATACGCATCTGGGCCAGCACATCGAGGCCGTTGTCTTCACCCAGACGCAAATCGAGGAAGCACAGGTCGAAGACCTGCCGTTGCAACAGGGCTTCTGCCTGCGCGGCGCTGGTGGCGGTGGCCACGTTGTAGCCTTCGTCTTCGAGGCAGTAACGGAATGTACGCAGGATGGCGGACTCATCATCCACCAGCAGAATGCGGCCTTGATGCTCAGTGGCGGATTCCATTTTCCTACGCTCCTTAATGAATGATCTTTATTTAGTCCCGGAGAAATCGGGCAAGTTGCATGATTGATTCTGAGCCTTTCCTGTCATGGCAGGGTAGCTCTCATCCGATGCATCGGTTAGCCACCTGATTTTGCGGGTCCTTTAATTGATACCCGGTTTCTGCCTGCGGCCAGCGTGAATTTCTGACCTCCGCACCCTCCTCTCAATTCAAAAAGTTTATGCCTTCCTTTAAACCAGTCGTGCAATACGCACGACTGCACAAGTGGCATCGTGCAGGATGCGCGCGAAATGATTTCTTTGATGTTCATAAGTCATTGATATTAAAGATAATTAATTCGAATAAAAGCTGGCATGCGCTCTGCAATTGTCTGGTTAACCGGGAGTTCAAAAACAATCACCCGCTATTGAATGCCAACCCGAGTGGTAGGCGCTTCAGGATTACCGCGCATCCGATGCGCCGGGAAACGCAGCACCTCTAAACACAAGCGTAAGGAGAATTACCATGTTGAGTTGGGCAATCACATTCCTGGTCATCGCCATCATCGCTGCCGTACTGGGCTTCGGTGGTATCGCGGGCACCGCCACAGGTATCGCCAAGATTCTGTTTGTCGTGTTCCTGGTGATGTTCGTTGCTTCCTTCTTCTTTGGCCGTCGCGGTCGAGGCTGACATGAAGGGTTTGTTCAAGGCACTGGCAGCCGCCCTGTTGATGGAGCAACTGAAGAAAGATCCGAACGGGTACCGGGTTCGCACATGAAGGAGGCCACAGCGCCTCTTTCCACCTGCGTCACCTGAGGAAGGCTGGCGCATGACCAAGGGGTCGGGACGTTCTGCCTGTTTCAGGGGCGGAGTGACCTACGGGTACAGGGAGTACCCGCGCAAGGGCCGGGTCAGGAAAAGCTACTGCGCAAGTTCGCCGGACTGCCAAGGCTCGACGGGCTTGCGGAGGGCTTGATCAAGCAACACCTTGAAATAGAGCGCTCGTCTCGATTTCATCACTGTTATCTCGTCCTTGTCCTTGTTACGTCGGAAAATACTTTTCCCGGTGTTTCATCTGCGACCGTATATCGAGAAAAATCACCTTTCTTTGGCCGCGATTTTTCCCTTCGTCCTGCGGGATTTTGCTGAAAAATCAATGCTCGGCCACTGCTCAAAAAACATTCAATCTGCTCTGTAATGACCGGTTCACGGCACTTATGCCTGCCGAAATGTCGTATTCGAACCGGTTGGGACGCGCGTTTCGCTAAAAAAACCTCATGCCGATTCGGCATAGGGTAGGCGTTTACGGCATTAGACGGCGCTCCCTTGCATCGGAATAGTTGCGCCTTTTTTCGCCTGCCAGAGAGCCGCAAACACGCGCTCCGGGGCACCTTATACGGGGGGAAGATGCACTGGACTTTTTCGCCACAAGCGTTCCAGTTCGCGCATCTCCCTGAGTCAAACAACAAGTAAGGGTAAAGATATGAAGAAGGCAAAGCTTAGCCTCGCCTGGCAGATCCTCATCGGTCTGGTATTGGGGATTGCAATCGGTGCGCTGCTCAACCATTTCAGTGCCGAAAAAGCCTGGTGGATCAGCAACGTCCTGCAACCGGCAGGCGATATCTTTATCCGTCTGATCAAGATGATCGTGATCCCGATCGTCATCTCCTCTTTGATCGTTGGCATTGCCGGCGTCGGTGACGCCAAGAAGCTGGGGCGTATCGGCTTCAAGACCATCATTTACTTCGAGATCGTCACCACCATCGCCATCGTGGTTGGCCTGCTGCTGGCCAACCTGTTCCATCCGGGTGCCGGCATCGACATGAGCACCCTGGGCACTGTGGACATTTCCAAGTACCAGGCTACGGCGGCCGAGGTTCAGCATGAACACGCGTTCATCGAAACCATCCTCAACCTGATCCCGTCGAACATCTTTGCGGCCATGGTTCGCGGCGAAATGCTGCCGATCATCTTCTTCTCTGTATTGTTCGGTCTCGGTTTGTCGAGCCTGCAGGCGGACCTGCGCGAGCCGCTGGTGAAGATGTTCCAGGGCGTATCGGAAAGCATGTTCAAGGTCACTCACATGATCATGAACTACGCTCCGATCGGCGTGTTCGCGCTGATCGCGGTGACCGTAGCCAACTTCGGCTTTGCGTCGCTGATACCGCTGGCCAAACTGGTGATCCTGGTTTACGTCGCCATCGCCTTCTTCGCTTTCGTGATCCTGGGCCTGATCGCTCGCCTGTTCGGCTTCTCGGTGATCAAGCTGATGCGCATCTTCAAGGATGAGCTGGTACTGGCCTACTCCACCGCCAGCTCCGAAACCGTGCTGCCGCGCGTGATCGAGAAGATGGAAGCCTACGGCGCGCCGAAAGCCATTTGCAGCTTCGTGGTGCCGACCGGTTACTCGTTCAACCTCGACGGTTCGACCCTGTATCAAAGCATTGCGGCGATCTTCATTGCCCAGCTGTATGGCATCGACCTGTCGATCAGCCAGCAACTGCTGCTGGTGCTGACCTTGATGGTCACCTCCAAAGGCATCGCCGGCGTACCGGGCGTGTCCTTCGTGGTACTGCTGGCTACCCTGGGCAGCGTCGGTATTCCTCTGGAAGGCCTGGCGTTCATCGCCGGTGTCGACCGCGTCATGGACATGGCCCGTACCGCACTGAACGTGATCGGCAACGCACTGGCCGTTCTGGTTATCGCTCGTTGGGAAGGCATGTACGACGACGCCAAAGGCCAGCGTTACTGGAACTCCCTGCCGCACTGGCGCAGCAAGGAAAAACTGCCGGCCGGCGAAGTTTCCACCAACTGACACAAATCCCCTGTAGGAGTGAGCCTGCTCGCGATAGCGCAATATCAAACAACTGAGATGTTGAATGTACCGCCCTCATCGCGAGCAGGCTCGCTCCTACAGTGAGCAGTGCCAGCAGTAACAAACAAACCCCGGAGAAATCCGGGGTTTGTCGTTTCTGGCCACCCCGCTATCATTCGCGGATCTTTTTGGGGGATTTGACTGATGCTCAATGGCCTGTGGCTTGGCTTCTTCATCGTGGCAGCCGTATCGGCGCTGGCGCAGTGGCTGATTGGCGGCAACGCCGGGATATTCGCGGCGATGGTAGAAAGCATTTTTGCCATGGCCAAGCTGTCGGTCGAAGTCATGGTGCTGCTGTTTGGCACCCTCACTCTCTGGCTGGGTTTTTTGCGCATTGCCGAGAAGGCCGGGATCGTCGAATGGCTGGCCAAGGCCCTGGGGCCGCTGTTCTTGCGCCTGATGCCTGAAGTCCCGCCGGGTCATCCGGCCATCGGCCTGATCACCCTGAACTTTGCTGCCAATGGCCTGGGTCTGGACAACGCCGCCACACCGATCGGCCTCAAGGCCATGAAGGCCCTGCAGGAACTCAACCCCAGCGACACCATCGCCAGTAACGCGCAGATCCTGTTCCTGGTGCTCAACGCCTCCTCCCTGACTCTGCTGCCGGTGACGATCTTCATGTATCGCGCCCAGCAAGGTGCGCCGGACCCGACGCTGGTGTTCCTGCCGATCCTGCTGGCGACCAGTTGTTCGACCATTGTCGGCTTCCTGTCGGTAGCGTTCATGCAGCGCCTGCGCATCTGGGACCCCGTGGTGCTGGCCTACCTGATCCCCGGCGCCCTCGTCCTCGGTGGTTTCATGGCGTTGCTGGCGACCCTTTCGGCGACTGCGCTGGCCGGCTTGTCATCGATCCTCGGCAACCTGACGCTGTTTGGTTTGATCATGCTGTTCTTAGTGATCGGCGCGCTGCGCAAAGTGAAGGTCTACGAGGCCTTCGTTGAAGGTGCCAAAGAGGGTTTCGACGTCGCCAAGAACCTGCTGCCCTACCTGGTGGCGATGCTCTGCGCGGTGGGTGTTCTGCGGGCATCCGGGGCACTGGACTTCGGTCTGGACGGGATCCGTCATCTGGTGGAGTGGGCTGGTTGGGACACGCGTTTCGTTGACGCCCTGCCCACGGCAATGGTCAAACCCTTTTCCGGTAGCGCCGCCCGGGCGATGTTGATTGAAACCATGAAGACCTCGGGCGTGGACAGCTTCCCCGCGCTGGTGGCGGCAACGATCCAGGGCAGTACCGAAACGACCTTCTATGTCCTGGCGGTGTACTTCGGCGCCGTGGGCATCCAGCGTGCACGCCATGCCGTCGGTTGTGCATTGTTGGCCGAGCTTGCCGGGGTGCTGGGTGCGATCGGGGTTTGCTACTGGTTCTTTGGTTGATCTGCTCCGTCAGCCAAAGCCTTCAGCGCGGCCTTGCGCTCGTCCGTCGGCAAGGCGCCAAGCTTTTCCACGGCGGCGTAAAATTTAAGCCAGTCGCCATTCTCCTGATGAAACAGCGCGGCAAAAGCCGGCACCCATTGGTCATACAAGCCAAACGGCAATAGCCGGGCGTTGTTCATGGGGGCATAGATCCAGGCGTCGTAGCGTTTGTCGGCGGCCCACTGACTGTCGCGCAATTGCCGGTATTCGCTGCGCAAGCGCTCGAACTCGGCCGCCTTGCGCTGGCGCATTTGTTCGGTTGGCAGCGGCAAGGTGTAGAGCTGTTCCAGTTGGGTGCGGGTCTTGAGCACCAACCCGGTGAACTGTTCGCGCTGACGTGCCTGCGCATTGTTGTCCGGTGGCAGTTGGCGGTAGGCGCGCCATTGGCGAGTACCTTCCTGCTCGACGAAGGTGGCGAAGGATTCGTTGAACTCCGTGTCGTCCTTCACATAGATACGCTGATGGGCCAGCTCGTGAAAGATCAACGTCGCCAGTCGCTCATCCCCCCAGCCCATCATCGAACTGATGATCGGGTCGTTGAACCAGCCGAGTGTCGAATAGGCCTCGACGCCGCCAATCGACACGTCCATGCCTTGCAAGCGTTGCAAAGCTGCTGCGCCGCGGGCTGCGCTCTGGCTGTAGTAACCGCGATAGGCCACGCAACCGGCAATGGGGAAGCAGTGGTTTACGGGCTTGAGGGAAAATTCCGGCGTGGCGAAGACATTCCAGACGACGAAGGGACGCCCAATGTCCGCGTACAAGCGGTAACTCTGGTTATCCGGCAGGTGCAATTGCTGGCTGGCGAAGGTTCGGGCCTTTTGCGATTGCTCAAGGTGTGTGCGCAGTTTTTGATCGCGCTCCGGGTCGGCAATCACGCTGGAAACCGGCTCCCTGGCCCGCAGCAACTGCAGTTGGCCGCTGGCCAGTTGGCTGTAATAGCTGGCGCTGGTGCAGCCGTTGAGCAACAAAAACAACAGGCTCGGAAACAAAACGCGAAAAACGCGATCAAGTAACCCAAGGCTAGGAAGCGGCCTGATCACAATAATTCTTCCTTGGAGAGTCTTCCCGCAAGACTATCCCGCCAGACTGGAGCTCCGCTATGCGCACGTTGATAATGACAGCAAGCCTGTTGTTGCTGGCCGGCTGTGCCGGTTTCGGATTACCCCGCCATGATCCTGCGCAAGCCTGGATCGACCTGGACTCGAAGCAAGAAGATACGGCGTTGCAGGCGCTGGAGGTCGATGACAGGATCACCGACGATAAACGCTATTTCCAGGTTCATCCCGGTAGCCATGAGTTGACGGTCCGCTACCAATTCGCGGTCCAGCCCACCAATATCGGCCCAGACGCCGAGCCGTTGTGGCGCGATTGCCAGTTGAACGTGAAATTCAGCGACTTCAATGCGGGTGAGCGTTATCAGCTACAGGCGGGGAACATCGGCTTTCGGCCTTGGGCGAAACTCTACGATCAACAGCACAAGGTGATTGGTCACGGCACGCCGGCAGGCTGTCAACACACCTGATCGGCGTTATGCTGGATGTATATCCCTTGGGACATCCATCATGCGCAGGTTGATGCTGTTACTCGCCATCGCTGTTGTCGCGGGCTGTCAAAGCCCGATG
This sequence comes from Pseudomonas sp. KH_046_2, assembly GCF_057838985.1. Taxonomy (NCBI): domain Bacteria; kingdom Pseudomonadati; phylum Pseudomonadota; class Gammaproteobacteria; order Pseudomonadales; family Pseudomonadaceae; genus Pseudomonas; species Pseudomonas sp. KH_046_2. The sequence continues at coordinate 94,436 of NZ_CM174480.1, forward strand.
CCGACACCCAATCCAAAAATGGCCTGGGTCGAGTTCTCGACGCCCTTCCCTAACGACAAGTTATTGATGGCCGAACGACTGGATAAACAACGCCTGCGCGACGGGCGTTTTTTTGAGGTCACGCCGGGCAGCCATGAACTGATCGTGCGTTTCGACTTTGAAGTACCCGGTGGCGGATTGGGCATGATGGGCGGCCCTTCTGAGCGGCTGTGCTACCTGACCATCAAATACGATCATTTCGAAGCCGGCCAGCGTTATGTGCTCGAAGGCCGCTCCATTGCATTTACCCCCGGCGCCCGGCTGTACAACGCCAAGCGCGAAATCGTTGCTGAAGACCGGGAATCCTACTGCCTGATGTGAGCGGTCAGCGGTCGTTCTTCTGGTAGATGATTTTCCTGGTGCCGTTTTCGCACGAGCCCACGACCATGTTCTGGTCATGGACCTCGTCGTTGGTGACGATTTCAAGTGTGTAGGAAGAGACGCCGCTGGCCTGGATCTTGGCTTCGATCTCGGCCTTGAGTTCTTCGCAGGGTTTCGGTGCCGCAAGGGCCGAAGTGGCCAGTGCGCAACAGATAACCGCCAGGGTAAAACGTTTCATGGTTGAAGCTCCTTTGAGGCAGCACGCACAGTCGTGGGTTTTCGCTGCTGTCGTTTATTCGACCACAGTTTTAACGGGCAAATCTGTCGCGACGCAAAAAAGATCGCAGACTTGAGCACCATCTACCGAATGATTCCGGCAGGTTGCGCAAGGCTGCGATCTTTTGTTTTCAACGAAAATCTAGCCGACCAGTGTGGCCTCCAGGCTGATCTTCGCATTCAGCTCTTTGGACACCGGGCAGCCCTGTCCGATCAATCCGCTTTTTTCGAGGGATTTCTTACCGGGCTATTGAAACTCGGGTATATGCCCTCATTGCATGAACACGCTTTTGGATTCGGCAGGTTTGCGTTCGCAAGAACAAACCTGCGCCCTCAATTGGAGAAGCAGGTTTATGAAACGACTGTCCGATATCAAATTCTCGACCCTCGATCTGGTGCCAGTGCGCGAAAACGGCAGTGCGGCCCAGTCATTGCGCAACTCGCTGGACCTGGCGCAGCACGTCGAGAAGTTCGGTTACAACCGCTTCTGGGTGGCTGAGCACCACAACATGGATGGCATCGCCAGTTCCGCGACTTCGGTGCTGCTCGGGTATCTGGCCGGTGGTACGTCGAGCATTCGAGTCGGTTCGGGCGGGGTGATGTTGCCCAACCACGCACCGTTGGTGATTGCCGAGCAGTTCGGCACCCTGGAAAGCCTTTATCCGGGCCGGATCGATTTGGGCCTGGGGCGTGCCCCCGGCTCCGACCAGATGACCGCACGTGCGCTGCGCCGAGAGCGCTCCGGCAGCGCCGACGACTTCCCGGAAGATGTGGCGGAACTGGTGCGCTACCTCGGTCCACGTACTCCGGAGCAACGCATCATCGCGATGCCGGGAACCGGGACAAATGTGCCGGTCTGGCTGTTGGGGTCGAGCCTGTTCAGCGCACAACTGGCGGGCGAACGCGGTTTACCCTATGCCTTTGCTTCGCATTTCGCACCGCGCTACATGCATGAAGCCATTCGGGTCTACCGCAATCACTTCAAGCCGTCAGCCGTTTTGGACAAGCCCTACGTGATGCTCGGTGTGCCACTGGTAGCAGCCGATACCGACGAGCAGGCCGATTACCTGGCGACCTCGGTGTTCCAGCGAATTCTCGCCCTGATGCGTGGCCAAAGCCTGGTACAGCGTCCGCCGGTGAAGACCATGGATGGCCTGTGGCTGCCCCATGAGAAAGATGCCGTGCATGATTTCCTTGGCCTTGCCATGATCGGCAGCCCGCAGAAAATCCGCGCCAAACTCGAGGTTCTGATCGAACAGACCCAGGCCGACGAGCTGATTTTCACCTGTGATCTGTACGAACATGTCGATCGCGTGCACTCCTACGAGCTGCTGGCGCAGGTCATGCGGGGTTGATGCTCAAACGGCAGGCATAAAAAAGCCGGCGCCATGGCGTCGGCTTTTTCATTCGGGCGAGAATCGGTCTACTTTTTGTAGACGATCACTTTGGCACCCGCTTCGCATTTGCCAACAACTTTCCCGCCGGCAGCAGCACCTTTGTCGACAATCTCCAGCGAATAACCGGAAACGCCCTTGGCATCAAGTTTCGCTGCGATTTCGGCTTTCAGCTCTTCGCATGGCTTGCCGCCCGCCAATGCGCTCCCCGCAAGGCTCAACAAACCTACTGCCAACATAAACTTCTTCATCGGTTGCATTCCCTGGTCGGATCATAGGGGTAACCAGCCGTCAGCCGGACGCACTTATGTAGTGCTTTGCCATTCCCTATGGCATTCGACCGGCGTGCAAGTTCAGAAGACTAGCCCAAAGTCAGCTGCTGGCAATCCGGAACCCGACTTTCAAGGTCACCTGAAAGTGCGCAGCCTTGCCGTCCCTGATGTGTCCACGGGTTTCGGTCACTTCAAACCATTCCATGTACTTGATGCTTTTGCTGGCTTCGGCCAGCGCGTTGTTGATCGCATCTTCGATACTGCTGGTGGACGAGCCGATCAGCTCGACTTTTTTGTAGGTGTGATGGTCAGACATGGCGTTCTCCTCGGCGTGTGAATTACAGACTAGCAGTGATTTTTCCTATTTCTTCTGTTGGCCGTTCCGAGTGTGAAGTTCAGATTTTCTGCACTTTCTCGAACCCGTGAAGTCCCAACCAACACACGCCACTCATCACCAATGCAGGAGAGCCACCATGGCCAACACCTCGTTACGCAAAGCCTCATTGCAAAGCATGGAAGCCGAGATCGAGAGTCTGCTCAAGTCTTTGGAAAGCCTGAAGGACGACGCCTCGGACGAGTCGCGTAGAACCCTCAAGACCCTGAAAAGCAACGCCGAGAATGCCTTGAAGCACTCGCGCCATCTGCTTGCCGATGCCTATGAAGAGGTCAAGGTCAAAACCCGTGAAACCGGGATTGCCACCCGGGACTACGCCCAGGAGCACCCTTGGACAGCAGCTGGTGTCGCAGTGGGCGCATTGGGCCTGCTGGCCGCTTATCTATTGTGCAAGCGTGATTAATCAGCTCGACGCAGTTCGTTCTTGAGCCACTGCGCCAGTTGTCGGGCGCGCCCGTCTGCGGCGCGCTTGGGTAGCCACAACGCCAGTTGCGCCGGGGTTTCACTGAAGCCCCAGGGCGCAACCAGGCGGCCGGCCTTCAAGTCCTCCGTCACCAGGGGTTCGGGGGCAATCGCTACGCCCAGACCCGCGACGGCGGCTTCCAGCAAGTAATACAAATGTTCAAATCCCTGACCGTACTTCAGCGCCCTGGCGTCGAGCCCCCGGGGCTGCGCCCAGTTCGGCCAGGCTTGCGGGCGTGAGGTGGTGTGCAGCAAGGGTTCGTTCAACAGCGCGGTTTCCGGTGCCTGCTTGAGCCGTTCATAGCCGGCGAACCGAGGGCTCATGACCGGGCCGATACGTTCGCTGGTCAGCTCAAAAACCTGCATGTCCGCCGGCCAGGGTGGCTCGGCAAATACCAGCAAGGCATCCAGCCCTGGTCTTCGCGGATCCAGATCGCCTTCTCCGGCCGACAGGTGCAGGCGCAAATCCGGCAGGTCGGCATTGAGTCGCCCCAATCGCGGGATAAACCAGCGCGCCAGCAGGCTTCCCGAGCAACCGAGCACGAATGGCGCATCGGCTGTGCTTTGTGTGAGTTCGGCGCAAACGCTGCGCAGGCGCTCGAAGGCTTCGCTGCTGGCATCACGCAGTCGTAACCCGGCATCTGTGAGTTTCAGGCCGCGACCGTCCTTGATGAACAGGCTTACGCCGAGGTGTTCTTCAAGTACCTTGAGCTGCCGGCTGACCGCGCCGTGGGTGACGTGTAGCTGTTCGGCTGCCTGGCTGACGCTGTTCAAGCGGGCAGTGGCTTCGAAGGCGCGAAGCGCGTTCAGCGGAGGAAGGTCATGGCTCATTGGATCTGTGAGTTTTCCTGACAGGTTGTGGCGATCTTATCGGTTTTCAGGTCGGGGCGTCAGGGGTAGAGTGAAGCCCACTATCTCTTTATGCATCACTTCACGCATTCAACTGGAGCGCCCCATGACCCAGACTAATCTGCGCAACGGCCCTGATGCCAACGGCCTGTTTGGCGCGTTCGGCGGCCGCTACGTTGCCGAAACCCTGATGCCGTTGATCCTCGACCTGGCCCGCGAATATGAGTTGGCCAAGGAAGATCCTGCATTCAAGGAAGAACTGGCCTACTTCCAGCGCGACTACGTCGGACGTCCAAGCCCACTGTACTTCGCCGAGCGTCTGACCGAGTTCTGTGGCGGCGCGAAGATCTACCTCAAGCGTGAAGAGCTGAACCACACCGGCGCGCACAAGATCAACAACTGCATCGGCCAGATCCTGCTGGCGCGGCGCATGGGCAAGAAACGCATCATTGCCGAGACAGGCGCAGGCATGCACGGTGTGGCCACGGCCACAGTCGCTGCGCGTTTCGGTCTGGATTGCGTGATCTACATGGGCACCACTGACATCGAACGTCAGCAGGCCAACGTGTTTCGCATGAAGCTACTGGGTGCCGAAGTGATCCCGGTGGTGGCCGGTACCGGCACGCTGAAAGACGCGATGAACGAAGCCCTGCGTGACTGGGTGACCAACGTCGACAGCACCTTCTACCTGATCGGCACCGTGGCCGGTCCGCACCCTTACCCGGCAATGGTTCGCGACTTCCAGGCGGTGATCGGCAAGGAAACCCGCGAGCAGCTGCAGACCCAGGAAGGCCGCCTGCCGGACAGCCTGGTGGCGTGCATTGGCGGTGGTTCCAACGCCATGGGCCTGTTCCACCCGTTCCTCGACGACAAGAGTGTCGAGATCATCGGCGTTGAAGCCGCCGGCTATGGCATCGAGACCGGCAAGCATGCGGCCAGCCTGAACGGCGGCGTACCCGGTGTGTTGCACGGCAATCGTACTTTCCTGCTGCAGGACGACGATGGCCAGATCATCGATGCCCACTCGATCTCCGCCGGCCTGGACTACCCGGGCATCGGTCCGGAACACGCCTGGTTGCACGACATCGGCCGCGTTCAGTACACCTCGGTGACCGACGACGAAGCCCTCGCTGCGTTCCACCAGTGCTGCCGCCTGGAGGGGATCATTCCTGCCCTGGAAAGCGCCCATGCCCTGGCTGAAGTATTCAAGCGCGCACCGAGCCTGCCGAAGGATCACCTGATGGTGGTCAACCTCTCCGGCCGTGGCGACAAAGACATGCAGACCGTGATGCACCACATGGAACAATCGAAGCAGGAGAAACACTGATGAGCCGCCTGCAAACGCGCTTTGCCGAACTCAAGGAACAGAACCGCGCCGCCCTGGTGACCTTCGTGACCGCTGGCGACCCGGGCTATGACACCTCCCTGGCGATCCTCAAAGGCTTGCCGGCGGCTGGCGCCGACGTGATCGAACTGGGCATGCCCTTCACCGACCCAATGGCTGACGGACCCGCAATCCAGCTCGCCAACATCCGTGCGTTGGGTGCCAAACAGAATCTGGCGAAAACCCTGCAAATGGTTCGCGAGTTCCGCCAGGACAACAACGAAACGCCACTGGTACTGATGGGGTATTTCAACCCGATCCACATGTACGGCGTTCCGCGCTTCATCGCCGAAGCCAAAGAGGCTGGCGTTGATGGTCTGATCGTGGTCGACCTGCCGCCTGAACATAACGGTGAGCTGTGCGACCCGGCGCAGGCAGCGGGTCTGGACTTCATCCGCCTGACCACGCCAACCACCGACGATGTGCGCCTGCCAACCGTTCTAAACGGCAGCTCCGGTTTCGTCTACTACGTCTCGGTGGCCGGTGTGACCGGCGCCGGTGCCGCCACGCTGGAACACGTCGAGGAAGCGGTCGCCCGTCTGCGCCGCCATACCGACCTGCCGATCAGCATCGGTTTCGGTATCCGGACTCCGGAACAGGCGGCGTCCATCGCGCGTCTGGCCGACGGTGTTGTGGTGGGCTCGGCGTTGATCGATCACATCGCCAATGCCACTTCCCCGGAACAAGCCGTGGATGGCGTGCTGAGTCTGTGCTCGGCACTGGCGGACGGCGTGCGTAAAGCCCGCGTCAGCTGAGGGTAAAGCTGCTAAACGCTGTAAACCTTGTGGGAGCGAGCTTGCTCCCACAAGGTTGCGGTATCAAGGCAACTCTATCCCGCCTGATGCCTTGTGCAGTTTGCGCAGGTGCTCACCAATCTGCTTCACGTTGGCCTCGTTGGCGGCCATTTCGGCGGCGCGGCCGGGTTCAAGCAGCGCTCTCACTTCCTTGTCCAGATCGCCGGACAGCGCCAGGAGCTGCTTCTGGCGCTGGCTGCTTTCCGCTTCCAGATGCTGCCATTCGTTCGGTTGTGGCAACCCGTAACCCGCGGTCCCCAGCAACTCTGCCGGGCGGCTGAGGAAGCCGCTGTTGGCGAGAATCTGCTTCAGCGTCTCGTTGGCCTTGTCCATGCCGCCGTTTTTCAGCTCCCGAGCGCCCAGATAGCGTTGCTTCACTTCGTCCTGGGCCAGCAACATCTGTCGACGGAAACTCGCCTGTTCCAGCAGCAGCAATGCTGCGCTAGTACGCAAATCAGCCTGTTCGAACCATTGCCGCCGCTCTGCGGCTTTCAAATCCAGCCACTCTTCGACAGTTTCCTGTTTGATCGGCATCTGCTTTTTCAACACTTCGAACATCGCTTGGTAGCGATCACGGAAGGAGTCGAAGCGATAACCCAGGCGCAGTGCTTCGCGAGGATCATCCAGCACGCTGGTATCGGCCAGACCACGACCCTTGAGCACTTCGAGCATGCCGTTGGGCATGATGTTGTCCAGACCAACCAGTTGCGGGTTGTTAGTGCTGCTACGCAGCAGTTTCAATCCTTCTACTGCACAGTTGTTGGACAGGAAGAAGTAGTTGCCGTCGTAGCTCCAGTGCATTTCGGCGGCGTGCTCCACCACATCTTCGATCTCGCGGCGCGACAGGTTCAGTGGTACTGAGGCCAGGCTGCGCAATTCGGTCTTGGTGTATTCGTCGATTACCTGGGAAAGCGGCAGGACAAACAGGCGCGACGGGTACTTGCCGACCAGCCCGTTCCAGCTCGACATCTGCACATCACCGATAAATGCGCGGTACGACAGCACCAGATGCTGGTCCAGGTCCAGTCGGCAATCCGGCCCGCGAGGCCGGCCCGGTGCGCAAATGACCAGGCGCAACATGCTGTGACCCCAGTAGCTGAACAAGTTCTGGTTAGCCTCGGCCAGCAGGTAGTCGATGGCGTAAACCCGTTCAGGATCGACCTGTCCCAGTGGTGTTTTAGCGAAATCACTGCCTGCATTGAGGAAGGCGACGGTTTTGCCGCAAGCGTTTTTGGCAGTGGGTGCCCAGCCGAAGTGTTCTTTGTAGTAGCGGTACAACGCGGGACGACGGCAGGCATAGCTCGGATCGAGCAGGAAGTACTCCATATTGACCGCGACGAACTCCTTGGGGTTGCTCGTCTCGTAGATGTCCGGGCTGCGCGCGATCTGCCGGTTGTACTGTTCACGCTCGCCACGACGGCCGACGTATTGCGGCCAGCCGGCTAGGTCGAGCAGGCGTGGATCATCGCTGAGGGTAAAGCGGCGGCCGGTCTGGCCGCGGCATTGGTCGGGGATGCCGACCAGCCCTGAGCTGCTGTCTTGTCGGGTACAGCGTTGAATCAGTGTGCGCTCCGCCTTTGGCCACAGGCGCGAACGGTCGTAGATGTGAGTCAGCTCGTGCAACACCGTGGCCAGCATTTCCCGGCGCACGGTGCCATGGGGGCGATGGGTTTTTTTGGTCGCGGCGCTGCCATCGGTGAGGCCGGCCAGCAGGTTGCGGTTCAGGTCGAGTTCGGACACCAGTGTCGCCTGACCGTAGGCATTTCTCGGCATGTCATCGGTCCAGCCGACATCGATGCGCCGGTCCAGTTGCTCGACAAAACGTGGCGGCAGTGCCTGCATGGCTTCATCGAGCAACGCCTGGCTGGCTTGCTGTTGCGCGGGTGTCAGACCTTCGGTCTTGAGCTGTAATTGAAGGCCGGCGTGGGCCGTGTTGCCGAGCAGCAACAGGGCCCCGGCCAGCAGCCAGGCGCCTGGACGCTTCACAGTGCGAGGATGGCTTCGGCGAGATCCTGGTCACTGGCGTCACGAGCTTCCGGCACGCGGGTGCGCAGCAAATCGAAGGCGGATTCCAGGTGAGCGCCACGAATGTCGCCATTGCTGGCAACGAAACTGGCGGCGTCGTCCTGGGCTTCGCGCACGATTTTCGAATCGCGAATGGACGTGGTGGTGTCGGAGGTGAAATCGAGGGTGCGCTGGGTAGCACGGATCAGGATATTACTGGTGGCAACCAGAGTATGTGCCTGGGCCACATCGGCCAACAGCAGCAGGCCTAAGGTGGCAGCAATCAGCGGGTTACGCATGGAATGACTCCAGAAAAAACAGGGATAACTATTGGACGAGAATTGCTTGTGCCAGTTCAAGGTCGCTGGCATGAAGTTTTGCCTGGGTTCGGCGCAGATACCGCAGGGCCGACTCCAGTCGTGCGCCTCTCAGTTGGCCGTCACTGGCAATGAATGCCGCGGCGTCATCTTGGGCCGCGAGCAGCAGTTTATGGTCGAAGGGGGCGGAGGTCACCATGCTTGTGGCATATCCACTGGCCACGATCCCCTGGGTTGACAGGTTAAAGGCGTCGTAAGCGTGGGCTGAGCCTGAAGAGGCGGCAGTAATCATGACGGGAGTGATCAACAGATTTGCAAGAAAACGCATGAGACTCGACAGTTAAAAGTGAGTCCCAAGGCTAGCGCAAGGCCCGTTCTAGAGCCAGCACGGAAATACTGGGGCACGTCGAGCGTGTCCCCGGCCAGAACAGTCGATCAGATCGTCAGGATCGCCTGCGCCAGTTGTGCATCGGTTGCGTTCAACTGGGGTGCCTGATGACGAATATGGTCGAGCGCGCTTTCCAGTTTCACCCCACGGATGGAGCCTTCGCTGGCAACGAAGCTGGCGGCGTCGTCACGCGCTGCGAGCACGATCTTGTCATCTTTGAACGAAGACGTGATGTCGGACGTCGCATCGGAACTGGATTTGAGTGCCCCAACGACTGCGTCGGTGGTCACGATAAAGCTGGTGGCGTGGGAATTTGCAGCCACGGCAAGCAGGGCTGCAGCGCTGAGCAGGCGAAGTCGGGACATGGTGTAACTCCTAGGGTAAGCCGATTGGAAGATGGCGCAGTGTCTGCTGAGTCAGACGCTCGTAGCCCGCCAGGTTCTGGTTGATAGTAGCTGTCTGTGCGTGACGCCGCGACAGTCTGATCGTGTTGATCTGGCGAAGTTTCCAGACTGTATCAAATCTGGCGGGTTAACTGTTCTGGTATATTTTATTTTTGTAAAAACTGTACTGCTTTTTTCTTTCTCCCCTGAAACGACAAAGCCCGTCGTGGTTTCCCACGACGGGCTTTGTTTTTCAATTCGGGTTGCTGGCGGTGGACCTTCAGGTCAGAGCCAGCGACGCTAACTTAGCGCCAGAACGGCTTGCTCAGCTCTTCGTAGCGTTGTGCTTCGCTAATCCCGGCGTCAGCCAGCAGACGCGAATCCAGACGAGCCAGTTGATGGCGGCTGGTGATGCGGCGCTGCCACAGCATCAGGTTGGCAATAACGCGCAGAGGCAGGGAAGCCTGGGTTTTTGCAGCAGTGTCTTCGAAGAACAGTTCGGAACTGAGTGTACGTTCCATGGTTGACATCCTTCCGCTTATGGCGGGATTAGGTAGTGGTTTAACTGGTGCCCATGATCCTCTCGTTTGCCTAGTCTCTGTAGATACAGTTCATCTGTATTGTGAGAGCTCAGTTAACTGTTTATAGGGGGTGTACTGGTCTAAATTGAGGCAACTGTACCTATCTGCACTATTAAGGTGCGAAATTGCTGTTTTGGTTCGAAGAGGTAGGAGTTTTCCCTAGGAAATGACCGGTACAGCAGTACAGTTTTTTTCATATTTCGAAGAGGGAAGAGCAAGCTGACGAAACTGTGTTTGCGCCAGCTGCTATCTGTACCAATTACTTCTTCAGCATTTGCCCGGTTTCTTCCAGGTTGATGTGCCAGCTCAGGGCGTCACGCAGGATGTGCGGGGTGTGCCCGCCGATGGCGCACGCGGCGGTGAAGTAATCATTCAGGGCCTGGCGGTAATCCGGGTGCACGCACTTGTTGATGATGACCCGGGCACGCTCCCGGGGCGCCAGGCCGCGCAAGTCTGCCAGGCCCACTTCGGTCACGAGGATGTCGACGTCATGTTCGGTGTGGTCAACATGGCTGACCATCGGCACCACGCTGGAGATCGCACCGCCCTTGGCGATCGACTTGGTCACGAACACGGACAGGTGCGCGTTGCGCGCGAAGTCGCCCGAGCCACCGATGCCGTTCATCATCCGCGTGCCGCAGACGTGAGTGGAGTTGACGTTGCCGTAGATGTCAAACTCCAGTGCCGTGTTGATGCCGATGATGCCGAGGCGGCGCACGACTTCAGGGTGGTTGGAAATCTCCTGTGGGCGCAGGACCAGTTTGTCCTTGTAGCGCTCCAGATTGCCGAACACGTCGGCATTGCGCCGGCTCGACAGGGTGATCGAACTGCCCGAAGCAAAACTCAGCTTGCCCGCATCGATCAGGTCGAAGGTCGAGTCCTGCAGTACCTCGGAATACATCGTCAGGTCTTCGAACGGCGAGTCGATCAGGCCACACATCACCGAGTTGGCGATGGTGCCGATACCGGCTTGTAGCGGGCCGAGCTTGTTGGTCATGCGCCCGGCCGCCACTTCCTGTTTGAAGAAGTCGATCAGGTGGTCGGCAATGGCCTGGGTCTCGGCGTCCGGCGCAAGCACCGTGGAGGGCGAGTCAGCCTGGTTGGTGACCACGATGGCGACGATTTTTTCCGGTGGAATAGGGATGGCGGTGCTGCCAATACGATCGTCGACCTTGACCAGCGGGATCGGCGTGCGGGTCGGACGATAGGTCGGGATATAGATGTCGTGCAGACCTTCGAGATTCGGGTTGTGCGCCATGTTGATCTCGACGATCACGTGTTTGGCGAAAATCGCGAAGCTGGCCGAGTTGCCGACCGAGGTGGTTGGCACGATATGCCCTTGCTCGGTGATCGCTACAGCTTCAATCACGGCAATGTCCGGCAGCTTCAATTGCTGGTTGCGCAATTGCTCCACGGTTTCCGACAAGTGCTGGTCGATGAACATGACTTCACCGGCATTGATCGCCTTGCGCAGGGTGCTGTCGACCTGAAACGGCATGCGTCGTGACAGCACACCGGCTTCGGTCAACTGCTTGTCGAGGTCGTTGCCCAGGCTTGCGCCGGTCATCAGGCTGATCTTCAGCGGTGTGACCTTGGCGCGTTCGGCCAGCGCCTGGGGGACGGCCTTGGCTTCGCCTGCGCGAGTAAAGCCACTCATGCCGACGGTCATGCCGTCCTCAATCAGAGCGGCAGCGTCGGCAGCGCTCATCACTTTGTCCAACAACGAAGGCAGGCGAATACGGTCACGGTACATGGATTGTTATCTCGGGCAACAGGTAGCAGGACGTGCAGTCTAGTGAATTGCGCCGGCTTCTGTCCCGCTACCAAGGTCGCAATCGAGGCGTCTACTCCTGGCCTTTCAAGCAAAACACCGTTACCGGATCGGTAACAAAAGGATGGTTTGTCCGACGATTTGCGCAAACAAAAACGCCCCGACGAGTCGGGGCGTTCCGTGTGCCGCAGAGGGTTAGTCGACGGCTTTGACCATGTCCTCGATGACCTTTTTAGCGTCGCCGAACACCATCATGGTCTTGTCCAGGTAGAACAGTTCGTTGTCCAGGCCCGCGTAGCCGCTGGCCATCGAGCGCTTGTTGACGATGATGGTCTTGGCCTTGAACGCTTCGAGGATCGGCATGCCGGCAATCGGCGATTTCGGATCGTTCTTCGCGGCCGGGTTGACCACGTCGTTGGCACCCAGCACCAGCACCACGTCGGCCTGGCCGAACTCGGAGTTGATGTCGTCCATCTCGAACACCTGGTCGTAAGGCACTTCGGCCTCGGCCAGCAACACGTTCATGTGGCCGGGCATGCGCCCGGCAACCGGGTGGATCGCGTACTTCACGGTCACGCCACGGTGGGTCAGCTTCTCGGTCAGCTCTTTCAGCGCGTGCTGCGCCCGGGCCACCGCCAGGCCGTAGCCCGGCACGATGATCACGGTGTCGGCGTTGGTCAGCAGGAAGGTCGCGTCGTCAGCCGAACCGGATTTCACCGGGCGGGCCTCTTTCGAACCCGCCGGGCCGGCCGCATCCGCCGTATTGCCGAAGCCACCGAGCAGCACGTTAAAGAAGGAGCGGTTCATCGCCTTGCACATGATGTACGAGAGGATCGCGCCGCTTGAGCCTACCAGCGAACCGGCGATGATCAGCATCGAGTTGTTCAGCGAGAAACCGATGCCCGCCGCTGCCCAGCCGGAGTAGCTGTTGAGCATCGACACGACCACTGGCATGTCCGCGCCACCGATCGGGATGATGATCAGCACACCCATGATGAAGGCCAGGGCCAGCATCAAGGCGAAGGCGCTGAGGTCGCCGGTCAACATGAAGGTGATGCCCAGGCCCAGGGTCGCCAGGCCCAGCAGCAGGTTCAGTTTGTGTTGACCGGTGAACTGTACCGGTGCGCCCTGGAAGAGGCGGAACTTGTACTTGCCCGACAGCTTGCCGAAGGCGATTACCGAACCGGAGAAGGTGATCGCACCAATGGCGGCACCGAGGAACAGTTCCAGTCGGTTACCGGCCGGAATGGCGTCACCCAACTGCGCAACGATACCCAGCGACTGCGGCTCGACCACCGCCGCAATGGCGATGAACACCGCGGCCAGACCGATCATGCTGTGCATGAAGGCGACCAGCTCGGGCATCTTGGTCATTTCAACGCGTTTGGCCATGATCGAACCGGCAGTGCCGCCGATCAGCAGGCCGACGATCACGTAGACGATACCGTCCTGGGCCAGTTCGGCGCCCAGTTTGTAGATAAGGCCGACCGTGGTCAGGATCGCCAGGCCCATGCCGAGCATGCCGAACAGGTTGCCACGACGCGACGTGGTGGGATGCGAGAGGCCCTTGAGCGCCTGGATGAAGCAGACCGAGGCGATCAAATACAGGGAGGTAACCAGGTTCATGCTCATGCTTGCTGCACCTCAGCCTTGACTGCTTCAGCTTTGGCGGCCGGAGCTTTGGCGGCTTTCTTCTTGAACATTTCCAGCATGCGACGGGTGACCAGGAAGCCACCGAACACGTTGACGGCGGCCAGAGCCACGGCCAGGGTGCCCATGGTCTTGCCCAGCGGCGTCACAGTCAGGGCGGCCGCGAGCATGGCGCCGACGATGACGATGGCCGAGATGGCGTTGGTGACGGCCATCAGCGGGGTGTGCAGTGCAGGTGTCACGTTCCAGACCACGTGGTAGCCGACATAGATGGCCAGCACGAAGATGATCAGGTTGTAGATACCGTGAGAGATCAGCATGTCTTCCATTGTTTTTATCCTCAGCCGTTCTTGCGCACGATTTGGCCGTCGCGGCACATCAGGCACGCGGCGACGATATCGTCTTCAAGGTTGATCACCAGTTGTCCTTCTTTATCGAACAACAGTTTCATGAAGTCCAGCAGGTTGCGGGCGTACAGCGCCGAAGCGTCAGCCGCCACGGCGCTGGCCAGGTTGGTCGGGCCAACGATGGTCACGCCATTTTCGACGACCACCTGATCGGCCACGGTCAGCGGGCAGTTGCCGCCCTGGGCGGCCGCGAGGTCGATGACCACCGAGCCTGGCTTCATCTGTGCCACGGTTTCCGCGCTGAGCAGCGTCGGTGCCTTGCGGCCGGGAATCAGTGCGGTGGTGATCACGATGTCAGCCTGCTTGGCGCGTTCGTGCACGGCCGCGGCCTGGCGCTGCATCCAGCTGGCCGGCATCGGACGGGCGTAACCGCCGACACCGACGGCGCATTCACGCTCTTCGTCGGTCTCGTACGGCACGTCGACGAATTTGGCGCCGAGGGATTCGATCTGCTCTTTTACCGCAGGACGCACGTCAGACGCTTCGATCACCGCACCCAGGCGTTTCGCGGTAGCGATTGCCTGCAAACCGGCCACGCCAGCACCGAGGATCAGCACGCGCGCCGCTTTCACGGTGCCCGCCGCGGTCATCAGCATCGGCATGAAACGAGGGTAATAGTGAGCGGCCAGCAACACAGCCTTGTAACCGGCGATGTTGGCTTGCGACGACAGCACATCCAGGCTCTGCGCGCGGGAAGTGCGAGGCGCAGCCTCCAGGGCAAAGGCGGTAATGCCGCACTCGGCCATTTTGGCGATGGTTTCGTTGTTGAACGGATTGAGCATCCCGACCACGACGGTGCCGTTTTTAATCAGCGCCAACTCGCTGTCGCTGGGCGCGACTACCTTCAAGATCAGCTCTGCACCAAACGCATCGTTGGCGCTGCCAATGCTCGCGCCTGCCGCTTCATAGGCACTGTCGACAACGCTGGCATTAATGCCGGCGCCGCTTTGTACAGTGACCTTATGGCCCTGGCCGATCAGCTTCTTGATGGTTTCCGGGGTTGCTGCAACCCGTGTTTCACCGGTCTGGGTTTCGAGAGGAACACCAATGTGCACGTCAAATCTCCTGCGTGATCTTATAGAGTAAACCCATGCACTACGGATGGTGCGGCTGGGGCGGCCGATCAGCACGATCCCACCAAATCAGGGCGGGGCGCGGCATTTTGCAGGCGAACTTTGTGCCCTTCAAGGGATTATGACGGGTGACGGAAAATTAACTACAAGTCACCCCGTGACCGAATGTCGCAACCAGCCGGCTCAATCCCTTGCAGACCGTGCTTTTCAAGGATTCTGGCCGAAATTGAAGAATTTACACATCGGCCGTATGAATGATGCGGCATCGCCTCGAAATAGTGGCGCAAAGCCGCGTCATCAGGCGCTTGTGGGACGTTTGTACGACTTTTCGGTACAGTTTGCTGGTATGCGACAAATACGTATATCTGTAGGGCTTTAATTTTGCTGACTACGGGGTCAAGTAACCTTGGGGAGCCTTTATCCCTCTAGGCTGTAGCTGTGCGCCTGATTTACCAGCCAGTCACGAAATGCCCTTAAGGACGCGGATTCGACCTTTCGCTCAGGAATCATCAGGTAGTAAGCCTTGATGCTGGACAGTGCTTGCGGGTTGGCGATCACCAGGCGTTTCTCTTTCAACTCCCTTTGAATCAGGAACGGCGGAATCAGGGCAATGCCCATGTCGTGCATGGCTGCCTGGGCGAGCATGGAGAATAGCTCGTAGCGGGGGCCTGTCATGTCTCGCGGGACATTCAGGTGCTGGGAGTCGAACCATTGGCGCCAGGCATAGGGACGGGTGGTTTGTTGCAGGAGAGGTAAGTCGGCGATTTCGCCGGGCGTCAGACCGGCCTTGTTTCCGAGCAGGTTGGGGCTGCAAACGGGCATCGGATTTTCACCCATCAGTCTGTGGGATTCTGTACCCGACCAATCCGCGTCACCGAAGTAGATGGCGGCATCAAAATCCGTGTCGGCGAACAGGAACGGTCGCGTGCGGTTGGTCAGGTTGACCGTCACTTCCGGGTGTTTTTGCTGGAAGTCCTTGAGGCGCGGCAACAGCCATTGGGTGCCGAAGGTCGGAACTACGGCCAGTTCGATCACGTTGGTGCCCTGCTGGCCCATCACGGACAACGTGTCGCGCTCAACCGCATCGAGTTGAGTGGCCACTCGACGGCTGTAGGAGAGTCCGGCTTCCGTCAGCTTGACCCCGCGCCGCGAGCGTCGGAACAGTTCCACGCTGAGGAACTCTTCAAGGCTGGCAATCTGTCGGCAAATCGCCCCTTGGGTCAGCGAAAGTTCCTGGGCGGCCTTGGTGAAGCTCTCGTGGCGCGCCGCGGCCTCGAAGCTGATCAGGGCGGTGGTGCTGGGTATCTTTCTGCGCATGTACGTCAACCTCACTAATACATCGCATAAAGGCTCTTTCGCGACGTTTCGGAGTGAGAAATTAGCACAACAGTATGCAAAATCCTCGTTTGCCGTAGCGCCGATCCGGGCCTAGGATCAGTCCACGTTATTTGACCCGATTCGAGAGGACACACTCATGGGCGGTAAAGCTAGCTTCAACTGGATCGATCCCCTGCTGCTGGATCAACAGCTCACTGAAGAAGAGCGCATGATTCGCGACACGGCTGCGCAATTCGCTCAGCAAAGCCTTGCGCCGCGCATCCTCGAAGCTTTCCGTCATGAGAAGACCGATCCGGCGATCTTCCGCGAAATGGGCGAAATCGGCCTGTTGGGTGCAACCATCCCCGAGCAGTACGGTGGCAGCGGCCTGAACTATGTCAGCTATGGCCTGATCGCCCGTGAAGTCGAGCGCATCGACTCCGGTTATCGCTCGATGATGAGCGTGCAGTCCTCGTTGGTGATGGTGCCAATCAATGAATTCGGTACCGAAGCGCAGAAGCAGAAGTACCTGCCGAAACTGGCGTCGGGCGAATGGATCGGCTGCTTCGGCCTGACCGAGCCAAACCACGGCTCAGACCCGGGCGCGATGATCAGTCGTGCGCGCAAAGTGGAAGGCGGCTACAGCCTCACCGGCAGCAAGATGTGGATCACCAACAGCCCGATCGCCGATGTGTTCGTGGTCTGGGCCAAGGACGATGCCGGCGACATCCGCGGTTTCGTTCTGGAGAAAGGCTGGAAAGGCCTGAGCGCTCCGGCGATTCACGGCAAGGTGGGCCTGCGGGCTTCGATCACCGGTGAAATCGTGATGGACAACGTGTTCGTGCCGGAAGAGAACATTTTCCCGGATGTCCGTGGTCTGAAAGGTCCTTTCACGTGCCTCAACTCGGCACGTTACGGCATCTCCTGGGGTGCGCTGGGTGCAGCCGAGTTCTGCTGGCACACCGCTCGCCAGTACACCCTGGATCGTCAACAGTTCGGTCGCCCGCTGGCCGCCACTCAGTTGATCCAGAAGAAGCTGGCCGACATGCAGACTGAAATCACCATGGCGCTGCAAGGCTGCCTGCGTCTGGGTCGTATGAAGGACGAAGGGACCGCTGCAGTCGAAATTACCTCGATGATGAAGCGCAACTCTTGCGGCAAGTCCCTGGATATCGCCCGCATGGCTCGCGATATGTTGGGCGGCAACGGCATCTCCGATGAGTTCGGTGTCGCGCGCCACCTGGTCAACCTGGAAGTGGTGAACACCTATGAAGGTACTCATGACGTCCATGCGCTGATCCTCGGTCGTGCGCAAACCGGCATCCAGGCGTTCTATTAAGGAGAACGTCCATGGGCGCGCTATCGCATCTACGGGTACTGGATTTATCGCGGGTGCTGGCCGGGCCTTGGGCCGGGCAGATCCTGGCCGACCTTGGCGCTGAAGTGATCAAGGTCGAGCGTCCGGGTAACGGCGATGACACGCGCGCCTGGGGGCCGCCGTTCCTTAAAGACGCGTATGGCGAGAATACCAGCGAGGCCGCCTATTACTTGTCGGCCAATCGCAACAAGCAATCGGTCACCATCGACTTCACTCGCCCTGAAGGGCAGAAGCTGGTGCGTGAACTGGCGGCCAAGTCGGACATCCTGATAGAGAACTTCAAGGTCGGTGGTCTGGCGGCTTATGGCCTGGACTATGAATCGCTGAAGGCGATCAATCCGGATCTGATCTATTGCTCGATCACCGGGTTCGGCCAGACCGGTCCTTACGCCAAGCGTGCGGGTTATGACTTCATGATCCAGGGGCTGGGCGGCCTCATGAGTCTGACGGGGCGACCTGAAGGCGAAGAAGGTGCGGGGCCGGTGAAGGTTGGCGTGGCGCTGACGGACATCCTGACCGGGCTGTATTCGACTGTCGCGATCCTGGCTGCGCTTGCGCATCGGGACCACGACGGCGGTGGTCAGCATATCGATATGGCGCTGCTGGACGTGCAGGTGGCTTGTCTGGCCAACCAGGCAATGAACTACCTGACGACAGGCAATGCGCCTAAACGCCTGGGTAATGCTCACCCGAACATCGTGCCTTATCAGGATTTTCCTACGGCGGATGGCGATTTCATCCTTACCGTCGGGAACGATGGACAGTTCCGCAAGTTCGCGGAGGTGGCCGGGCAGCCGCAGTGGGCGGACGATCCGCGTTTTGCCACCAACAAGCTGCGGGTGGCAAACAGGGCAGTACTGATTCCGCTGATCCGCCAGGCGACGGTGTTCAAGACGACCGCTGAATGGGTGGCGCAGCTGGAACAGGCTGGCGTGCCATGCGGGCCTATCAATGACGTGGCGCAGATGTTTGCCGATCCTCAGGTCAAGGCGCGTGGGTTGGCTATCGAACTGCCGCATGCGCTGGCCGGGATGGTGCCTCAGGTGGCGAGCCCGATCCGACTGTCGGAGACGCCGGTGGAGTACCGTTTTGCACCTCCTCTGCTGGGTGAGCACACGCTGGAAGTTTTGCAGCGGGTGTTGGGCCTGGATGCCGGGACGGTGTCCGCATTCAAGGCTTCGGGCGTTCTCTGATAGGTCTCTTCTATATAGAGGGTGTTTCGGCTCCTCTATATAGGCTCCCTTTGGGGGTGTTTTGCTGCTTTCTGCAGCTTGTTGATAGAAAACCTAAATCAATGCTTGACGGCAGATTTCAGGTGTCTATAATTCGCCCCACTTCCGGCGCAGTCGAAACTGAAAACTCCTTGGCAAACAAAGAGTTACGCGGTTTTCGGCAGCAAGTTGCTTCAGGTCATCGAAGCCGAAAGGGAGTTGAAAAAGAGGTGTTGACAGCAGCGTGTAACGCTGTAGAATTCGCCTCCCGCTGATGAGAGATCTGAAGCGCAAGTGGTTGAAGTTGTTAAGGATTTCCAAGTGAAACTTTGAAAACTTCTGAAAATAAGCACTTGACAGCAAATGAGGCTGCTGTAGAATGCGCGCCTCGGTTGAGATGAAAGATCTTAACCAACCGCTCTTTAACAACTGAATCAAGCAATTCGTGTGGGTGCTTGTGGAGTCAGACTGCTAGTCAACAGATTATCAGCATCGCAAGTTACTCCGCGAGAAATCAAAGATGTAACCAACGATTGCTGAGCCAAGTTTAGGGTTTTCTCAAAACCCAAAGATGTTTGAACTGAAGAGTTTGATCATGGCTCAGATTGAACGCTGGCGGCAGGCCTAACACATGCAAGTCGAGCGGATGACAGGAGCTTGCTCCTGAATTCAGCGGCGGACGGGTGAGTAATGCCTAGGAATCTGCCTGGTAGTGGGGGACAACGTTTCGAAAGGAACGCTAATACCGCATACGTCCTACGGGAGAAAGCAGGGGACCTTCGGGCCTTGCGCTATCAGATGAGCCTAGGTCGGATTAGCTAGTTGGTGAGGTAATGGCTCACCAAGGCGACGATCCGTAACTGGTCTGAGAGGATGATCAGTCACACTGGAACTGAGACACGGTCCAGACTCCTACGGGAGGCAGCAGTGGGGAATATTGGACAATGGGCGAAAGCCTGATCCAGCCATGCCGCGTGTGTGAAGAAGGTCTTCGGATTGTAAAGCACTTTAAGTTGGGAGGAAGGGCATTAACCTAATACGTTAGTGTTTTGACGTTACCGACAGAATAAGCACCGGCTAACTCTGTGCCAGCAGCCGCGGTAATACAGAGGGTGCAAGCGTTAATCGGAATTACTGGGCGTAAAGCGCGCGTAGGTGGTTTGTTAAGTTGGATGTGAAAGCCCCGGGCTCAACCTGGGAACTGCATTCAAAACTGACAAGCTAGAGTATGGTAGAGGGTGGTGGAATTTCCTGTGTAGCGGTGAAATGCGTAGATATAGGAAGGAACACCAGTGGCGAAGGCGACCACCTGGACTGATACTGACACTGAGGTGCGAAAGCGTGGGGAGCAAACAGGATTAGATACCCTGGTAGTCCACGCCGTAAACGATGTCAACTAGCCGTTGGGAGCCTTGAGCTCTTAGTGGCGCAGCTAACGCATTAAGTTGACCGCCTGGGGAGTACGGCCGCAAGGTTAAAACTCAAATGAATTGACGGGGGCCCGCACAAGCGGTGGAGCATGTGGTTTAATTCGAAGCAACGCGAAGAACCTTACCAGGCCTTGACATCCAATGAACTTTCCAGAGATGGATTGGTGCCTTCGGGAACATTGAGACAGGTGCTGCATGGCTGTCGTCAGCTCGTGTCGTGAGATGTTGGGTTAAGTCCCGTAACGAGCGCAACCCTTGTCCTTAGTTACCAGCACGTTATGGTGGGCACTCTAAGGAGACTGCCGGTGACAAACCGGAGGAAGGTGGGGATGACGTCAAGTCATCATGGCCCTTACGGCCTGGGCTACACACGTGCTACAATGGTCGGTACAGAGGGTTGCCAAGCCGCGAGGTGGAGCTAATCCCACAAAACCGATCGTAGTCCGGATCGCAGTCTGCAACTCGACTGCGTGAAGTCGGAATCGCTAGTAATCGCGAATCAGAATGTCGCGGTGAATACGTTCCCGGGCCTTGTACACACCGCCCGTCACACCATGGGAGTGGGTTGCACCAGAAGTAGCTAGTCTAACCTTCGGGAGGACGGTTACCACGGTGTGATTCATGACTGGGGTGAAGTCGTAACAAGGTAGCCGTAGGGGAACCTGCGGCTGGATCACCTCCTTAATCGACGACTCAGCTGCTCCATAAGTTCCCACACGAATTGCTTGATTCATTGAAGAAGACGATATAGAAGCAGCCCGAAATTGGGTCTGTAGCTCAGTTGGTTAGAGCGCACCCCTGATAAGGGTGAGGTCGGCAGTTCGAATCTGCCCAGACCCACCAATTTTGTGTGGGAAACGCCTGTAGAAATACGGGGCCATAGCTCAGCTGGGAGAGCGCCTGCCTTGCACGCAGGAGGTCAACGGTTCGATCCCGTTTGGCTCCACCACTACTGCTTCTGATTGTATAAAGCTTAGAAATGAGCATTCCATCGGTTCGATGGTGAATGTTGATTTCTAGTCTTTGACTAGTTCGTTCTTTAAAAATTTGGGTATGTGATAGAAAGATAGACTGAACGTTACTTTCACTGGTAACGGATCAGGCTAAGGTAAAATTTGTGAGTTGCTCTTAGGAGCTCAATCGAATTTTCGGCGAATGTCGTCTTCACAGTATAACCAGATTGCTTGGGGTTATATGGTCAAGTGAAGAAGCGCATACGGTGGATGCCTTGGCAGTCAGAGGCGATGAAAGACGTGGTAGCCTGCGAAAAGCTTCGGGGAGTCGGCAAACAGACTTTGATCCGGAGATGTCTGAATGGGGGAACCCAGCCATCATAAGATGGTTATCTTGTACTGAATACATAGGTGCAAGAGGCGAACCAGGGGAACTGAAACATCTAAGTACCCTGAGGAAAAGAAATCAACCGAGATTCCCTTAGTAGTGGCGAGCGAACGGGGACTAGCCCTTAAGTGGCTTTGAGATTAGCGGAACGCTCTGGAAAGTGCGGCCATAGTGGGTGATAGCCCTGTACGCGAAAATCTCTTGGTCATGAAATCGAGTAGGACGGAGCACGAGAAACTTTGTCTGAATATGGGGGGACCATCCTCCAAGGCTAAATACTACTGACTGACCGATAGTGAACTAGTACCGTGAGGGAAAGGCGAAAAGAACCCCGGAGAGGGGAGTGAAATAGATCCTGAAACCGTATGCGTACAAGCAGTGGGAGCCCGCTTTGTTGGGTGACTGCGTACCTTTTGTATAATGGGTCAGCGACTTATTTTCAGTGGCGAGCTTAACCGAATAGGGGAGGCGTAGCGAAAGCGAGTCTTAATAGGGCGTCTAGTCGCTGGGAATAGACCCGAAACCGGGCGATCTATCCATGGGCAGGTTGAAGGTTGGGTAACACTAACTGGAGGACCGAACCGACTACCGTTGAAAAGTTAGCGGATGACCTGTGGATCGGAGTGAAAGGCTAATCAAGCTCGGAGATAGCTGGTTCTCCTCGAAAGCTATTTAGGTAGCGCCTCATGTATCACTGTAGGGGGTAGAGCACTGTTTCGGCTAGGGGGTCATCCCGACTTACCAAACCGATGCAAACTCCGAATACCTACAAGTGCCGAGCATGGGAGACACACGGCGGGTGCTAACGTCCGTCGTGAAAAGGGAAACAACCCAGACCGTCAGCTAAGGTCCCAAAGTTATGGTTAAGTGGGAAACGATGTGGGAAGGCTTAGACAGCTAGGAGGTTGGCTTAGAAGCAGCCACCCTTTAAAGAAAGCGTAATAGCTCACTAGTCGAGTCGGCCTGCGCGGAAGATGTAACGGGGCTCAAACCATACACCGAAGCTACGGGTATCACCTTCGGGTGATGCGGTAGAGGAGCGTTCTGTAAGCCTGTGAAGGTGAGTTGAGAAGCTTGCTGGAGGTATCAGAAGTGCGAATGCTGACATGAGTAACGACAATGGGTGTGAAAAACACCCACGCCGAAAGACCAAGGTTTCCTGCGCAACGTTAATCGACGCAGGGTTAGTCGGTCCCTAAGGCGAGGCTGAAAAGCGTAGTCGATGGAAAACAGGTTAATATTCCTGTACTTCTGGTTATTGCGATGGAGGGACGGAGAAGGCTAGGCCAGCTTGGCGTTGGTTGTCCAAGTTTAAGGTGGTAGGCTGAGATCTTAGGTAAATCCGGGATCTTAAGGCCGAGAGCTGATGACGAGTGTTCTTTTAGAACACGAAGTGGTTGATGCCATGCTTCCAAGAAAAGCTTCTAAGCTTCAGGTAACCAGGAACCGTACCCCAAACCGACACAGGTGGTTGGGTAGAGAATACCAAGGCGCTTGAGAGAACTCGGGTGAAGGAACTAGGCAAAATGGCACCGTAACTTCGGGAGAAGGTGCGCCGGTGAGGGTGAAGGACTTGCTCCGTAAGCCCACGCCGGTCGAAGATACCAGGCCGCTGCGACTGTTTATTAAAAACACAGCACTCTGCAAACACGAAAGTGGACGTATAGGGTGTGACGCCTGCCCGGTGCCGGAAGGTTAATTGATGGGGTTAGCTAACGCGAAGCTCTTGATCGAAGCCCCGGTAAACGGCGGCCGTAACTATAACGGTCCTAAGGTAGCGAAATTCCTTGTCGGGTAAGTTCCGACCTGCACGAATGGCGTAACGATGGCGGCGCTGTCTCCACCCGAGACTCAGTGAAATTGAAATCGCTGTGAAGATGCAGTGTATCCGCGGCTAGACGGAAAGACCCCGTGAACCTTTACTATAGCTTTGCACTGGACTTTGAATTTGCTTGTGTAGGATAGGTGGGAGGCTTTGAAGCGTGGACGCCAGTTCGCGTGGAGCCAACCTTGAAATACCACCCTGGCAACTTTGAGGTTCTAACTCAGGTCCGTTATCCGGATCGAGGACAGTGTATGGTGGGTAGTTTGACTGGGGCGGTCTCCTCCTAAAGAGTAACGGAGGAGTACGAAGGTGCGCTCAGACCGGTCGGAAATCGGTCGTAGAGTATAAAGGCAAAAGCGCGCTTGACTGCGAGACAGACACGTCGAGCAGGTACGAAAGTAGGTCTTAGTGATCCGGTGGTTCTGTATGGAAGGGCCATCGCTCAACGGATAAAAGGTACTCCGGGGATAACAGGCTGATACCGCCCAAGAGTTCATATCGACGGCGGTGTTTGGCACCTCGATGTCGGCTCATCACATCCTGGGGCTGAAGCCGGTCCCAAGGGTATGGCTGTTCGCCATTTAAAGTGGTACGCGAGCTGGGTTTAGAACGTCGTGAGACAGTTCGGTCCCTATCTGCCGTGGACGTTTGAGATTTGAGAGGGGCTGCTCCTAGTACGAGAGGACCGGAGTGGACGAACCTCTGGTGTTCCGGTTGTCACGCCAGTGGCATTGCCGGGTAGCTATGTTCGGAAAAGATAACCGCTGAAAGCATCTAAGCGGGAAACTTGCCTCAAGATGAGATCTCACTGGGACCTTGAGTCCCCTGAAGGGCCGTCGAAGACTACGACGTTGATAGGTTGGGTGTGTAAGCGCTGTGAGGCGTTGAGCTAACCAATACTAATTGCCCGTGAGGCTTGACCATATAACACCCAAGCAATTTGCGTCGAAAGGCCAGATTGCGGTGTGTGAAGACGAAAGAACCGAAAGTTCGAAGCTCACAAAACACCGAAGCTATCACATACCCAATTTGCTGAAGCGAGGCCAGCCGGTCACGACTCAGTACCCGAATTTCTTGACGACCATAGAGCGTTGGAACCACCTGATCCCATCCCGAACTCAGCAGTGAAACGATGCATCGCCGATGGTAGTGTGGGGTTTCCCCATGTGAGAGTAGGTCATCGTCAAGATTAAATTCCGAAACCCCTATCTGCGTATGCAGGTAGGGGTTTTGTTTTAGTAGAAGTCACCAGTTTTCACCGGCACGTTGAATTTCTAACGGGCCGGTCACAGAATTTCTTGACGACCATAGAGCGTTGGAACCACCTGATCCCATCCCGAACTCAGCAGTGAAACGATGCATCGCCGATGGTAGTGTGGGGTTTCCCCATGTGAGAGTAGGTCATCGTCAAGATTGAATTCCGAAACCCCTGTCTGCTAACGCGGACAGGGGTTTTTTCGTTTCAGGGGTACTGAAAAGCCCGATGTGGAACCTCTCCACAACGGGCTTTTTCACGTCTTACGCAAACAGCTTCAGCACATTGCTCATCGCATCATCGGCAAAACCCTGAACGAAAGCCTTGAATCCCGGCAGCGCCTCGGCACCTCCCTGCGCCGGTTCGGCAATGATGGTCCAGGTGGCTCGGGACTTGCCCGCATCCAGTGGTTCAACGCTCATCGATGCCCACAGATTGGCCACACCCAGGGTGTTGTAGATAGTGGTCCAGGTCATGTGCCGTGCCTGGTCGTCCCGGGAGTTGAGTTGCTCGACCACCAGGTTGCCGTCCTTGAAAAACTTTTTGCGCAGCGATGACACACCATCACCGGTCATCTCGATGTGCGACAACGCCGGGATGAAGCGATCGAAGCCGGCAAAGTTGCCGACTACGGCCCATACCTGCACAGCATCGGCGGGCACCTCTACCGAGGACACCACGTGGCAGCCTTGAGGGTTTTTGATCAGGGTATCGGGTTGCAGAGTACTCATGGTTTTGCTCCGTTGGGTTGAGTCAGATGAAATTGATTTCTTTGAGGTAGTCGCAACCGCGACGTAGCAGCGCCGGGGACTTTTGCGGGTAGTGCGCGCCCATCAGCCGAACACCGGCCTGGGCGTTGTCGTGACCGATCATCGAGATGTCGCCGATGTCCTCCTCGAAGCCGTTGAGGTAGAACCCCAGGACGCCGAACAACGCGTTGTCGCTGTTGACCCGATCAAGTTGCTGCTGCCAGTCGGCGACGCTGACCATCGCGAATTCGCGCCCCGCCTCGCGGAAGGACGCCACGTAGTTGTCCCAGCTCAGGGGCTCGGGGTTGTGCAGGTTGAATACCGCTTGTTCCGGTTGATAACGACTGGCGTGGAAGGCGATGAATCGGGCGAGAAAGTCCACCGGCATCAAGTCGAAGTTCAAGGCGAACTCCGGCACCTGTCCCAGCTGGATCGAGCCCTTGAGCATCAGCATCAGGCGATTCTTGTGCGGCTGGCACACGCCTGTGAGGCTGTTGAAGCTGATGTTGCCGGGGCGGTAGAGATTGACCCGCACCCCAAGCTCCCGCGCCCGTTCGAGGATTCGCTCGCCGACCCATTTGGACAGGTTGTAGCCGTTCTTGATGTAGATCGGTGGCGTCGGTGCGGCCGGTAACTCAAGCACTCGGCCGTCGGCGGATATCGTGCTGGAGGCCGAGAGCGTCGAGACGAAGTTGAAGATTTTTTTGCTGCGTCCTTCGCACAGGCGCAAACACTCGAAAATCGGCTCGACGTTGTCCCGGGCCAGCGACTCGTAATCGAGGACGTGATTGACGTTGGCCGCGTTGTGCACCAGAGCGCCAAACTCCTGATCCAGTCGCTGGTAAACCTCAGGCGCCAAACCGAGCTCCGGCCGTGCGATGTCCGCGGCGTAAACCCGCACCCGGCTCATATCCAGATGCTCCAGGCGGTTCTCCCGCAACGCCAGGGCAAAGCGCTCGCCCGCCGATTGCCCGTTGCTGTCGCGAACCAGGCAGGCGACTTCACTGGCACCCCAGGCCAGCAACGCCTCGACTATGTGTACACCGACAAAACTGTTGGCACCGGTGACGATCACCTTGTGCACATCGCCCATGCGGCTGACGGGCAGCGGCTGAACATCCAGTTCGCGGAAGGCATCGCGCATGGCCTGCTCGCTCAGCACTTCTTCGCTGCCGGAGCCGCGGACCAGTGTCGCCAGTTTCGCGAGGGTGGGCAGCTCGATGAAACGGTTGATCGAGATGCTGCGCCCGAACTCCTCGCGCAGTCGCAGGAGCATGCGCGACAGCAGGATCGAGTGTCCGCCCAGATTGAAGAAGCTTTCGTCGGTGGAAATATCGCTCGCCGGCAGCTCCAGCAACTCGGCCCAGATCTCCAGCAGCAGGGCCTCATCGGTGCTGGCGGGCAGGCGTCGTGGAGGGTGCTCGGTGACGTTGAGCGGCAACTCCAGCAGCGCCTTGCGGTCGACCTTGCCATTACTGGCGTAGGGCATGTCTGTCAGCTCGGTCCATGCAAGGGGGCGCATGTAGTCCGGCAGGTGCTGTGTCGCGTGGGCCTTCAACGCTTGGCGAGCGCTGCCGGGAAGGTCCTCCCGGGGTTGGGCAAGGAAGGCCAGAATCCGCCGCTGGCTATCGATGACCACCGCAACCTGGCGGTACAACTGGCTGTCGCGCAGGCAGCGCTCAATCTCTTCCGGCTCGACCCGGAAGCCGCGAATCTTCACCTGATTATCACGTCGGCCGCACAGCTCGATCCCTTCAGCCGTCCACTTCGCCATGTCCCCGGTGCGATAGACGCGCAGGGGCCGGCCATCAGGCAAGTTCAAGTGCAGATAGCGCTCAGCGGTTTGCTGCGAGTTGTTCAGGTAGCCCAGGCACACACCCGGGCCGGCGATGTACAACTCGCCGACCGTCTGTTCGGCCACCGGTTGAAAATCGTCATCGAGAATCAACACCTGGCTGTTGGCGATTGGAGCGCCCAGAGAGCGGTTGTTGTCGCCTGACTGGAGTTTGCGCGCGGTAATCAGCACGGTGGCTTCGGTGGGCCCATAGAGGTTGTAGAGCTTGCCCTGACGGCTCAGCTGCTCGATGACCCACGGCTCGCAGACATCGCCACCGGTCATCACATGGTCCAGGCACTGCAATTGCTCCAGCGGCAGGATGCTCAACAAGGCCGGCGGCAAAAAGGCGTGGCTCAGTTGCCGATGACGAAGCAGCTCCACCAGTTGCAGCGGATCGCGGCGTTGGTCATCGCCGGGCACGATCAGTTCGGCGCCTTGCAACAGGGTGGGGAAGATGTCGATCAGCGATGAGTCGAATCCCAACGAAGAAAACTGCAACACCCGGCTCTGGCGGGTCAGCTGCACATAGTCGGCGTACCAGTGGGTGAAGTGCGCGAGGTTGGCCTGGCTGAGCAACACGCCCTTCGGATGGCCGGTGGTGCCCGAGGTGTAGAGGGCCATGCATGGCGCATCGAGGTCGGGGCGTTGGTGCATCAACGGTTGAGTGAGGTCTGCGTCGAGGACGTCGATGCTGCTGATGTCCAGCCCTGGTATCTCGTTCGCCATGGGATGCTCGCCGTCATGCAGCAACAACACCGTGCCGGCATTCGACAGGATGTACTGCTGACGTTGCAACGGATGGCTTGGTTCCAGCGGCAAGTACACCGCGCCGCTGCCCAGGATCGCCAGGATTCCCGCATACAGCGCACTGCATTTGGGCAGGCAGATCCCGATGACGACCGGGCCTTGATGCCGCTCCAGCAGCGGTCGCAGGCGTTGCTGGATGGCGCGGCTGTGGGCGTGCAACTGGCGATAGTCGAGGGTGTTGCCGTCGACGCTCAAGGCCGGATGGTTGGCGCTCTGGATGCATTGTTGTTCCAGCCTTTCGATCATCGGCGTTTGCGCGAGTTGTTGCAGTCGTGGGTCGACGGTGGCATTGAGGCGATGCACGAACGCGAGGCTGTCCAGGAACCGCAGACTCTCGATGCGCTCGAAGCGGGCAGGTACGGCGGGTTCGGCGTGTCGAAAATAGTCGGCATCGCGCGAGTAGCGGCTGACCAGCAGTGCCACGTGGTCAACGAGTGCTGTCATGGCCTGCATACGCAACGCCTGGCCGTTACCCGACGGTTCATCGGCGATGGGTACGCGGGTCAGCAGCGTTGAACCATGGCAGCACAACAGGTCCAGAGATGGCAGGCCGGACGCCTGCGGCAGGCCAAGTCCCAAATGCAATGTCAGTCGTGGCGCCTGACAAGTGAGCAGAGGTGACGTGTCATCGTCGATCAGTAGATCCGCAGGCCCCGGCATTTCGTCGAGTGCGGATATCCGCGTCAGTGAGTGACCGTGTTGTTCGAGTTCCAATGCCAGCTCGGTCAGGGCCTGGCTTTTGCCGGTGAGCAAAATGTCGAGACGTCTCATGATGGGCTCCTCGTCAAACCAGGTAGTCGCTGAGGGTGGTTTGTACGCACGGCGAATCGAGCAGCGAACTGCTGTGGAAAAACCGCACAATGTTGGCCACCAGCGGGTGATGGCGATTGATCGGGAAGGCCAGTGCCGACACTTCGTTCTTGAGGGCGTGACGCGCCGCGTCGTTGATCTGCAGTGCGTCGATCAAGCGGAAGTCGAAGGATTTCTGGATGTCGTTGGTCAGGTAATGAGCAATGAACACCGGCAGGATCTGCGCGATGCAATGGCGGTCGTCTGCACTTGCGGTGTGTCAGTAGATGCGCACCAACCGCGCCCAGAAACCGGAATGGCGCCCCTCGTCCAGCAAGTGATCGGCCATCAGGCCCTTGATCGATTGCTTGACCGTGTCGTCCTTGGCGAACGCGGCGACATCACCGGTCACCGTATTTTCGGCGATGGCCACGCAGATCAGTTCTACGGCGCTACGCAGGTGCTCCGGCGCGAGAGCCACGGCCACCGGTATCGCCCGACTCAACTCGATCTCATCCGGTAACTCAATGGGGGTGATTCCGGTCATGGCGATGGTCTGTTGCATGAAATCCATCGCCACCAGCGCGTGGTAATCCTCGTCCACCACCACAGTCATGGCGTCGTAGCGGCAGGCGAACGGAAACTCGACCGCGAAGCGATTCTTGGCGATGCTGCGGGCGGTTTTGTCGACGATCTCGGTTTCGAAGATCACCACATCGTTGATGAACTTGTAGAGGGTCTGCACCAGGGCGAAGTCGCGCTGTTCCGGGCATTCGCGCAGAAAGGTTTCGCTCAGCACCAACGGTTGCCGGCTCAAGGGGTAGATCAGTTTGTCGTCGTTCTCCAGCACGCGGCGCGGGCGGGTGCGGATGGTCGCGCGGCTCTCCCAGGCGTCGGCGAAGGACTGGTAGTCGGTGGCGTTCATGCGCTCACCTCCGTGACGGATTCGTTCATGCTCAGGCGCAACCCGTCCCACAAGGCGATACGACTTTCCACGGCTGCGATGGCGCTGGCGTACACGTCTTCCTGCCGTTGCGGGTCGCTATCGACCAGTCGCGACAGGAGCTTTTCCGCTGCCGGGCCGTGGTCCTCGGAGTCGACCTCAATGTGCCGTTCGAGGTAGTACCGGAAAGTCGGCGCCTGCTCGATGCCGATGCCCCAATCGTCGAGGATGCGCTGGAACATCCGAGGGATAACGCTCTCGCGACCGTGCAGAAAGGCCGCCGCCACACTGTGACCCGGCGCATGCAGTGCGGTGTGTAGCGTATGGCGGACGAAATTGGCGGCCGCCGGATCGACCTTGACGCTCTGCAAGGCAACGTCGTAGCTCACGCCTTCTTGCTGCAGGGCCACGAAGCGTTCGATGGCAACGGTGCAGGCGCCGACCTCACGCATTGCATCCAGGTACAACTCGAAGTGGCTGTAATGACCCTGGGCCGGACGATCATCCGACTCCTCACCCAGTACGATCTCGTTGATCAACCGCGCGGCCTGGGGGTCCTGCGGCGGCAGCCAGGGCAGTCGCACGCAGGTCAGCTCCTGTTGCAGGCGCTTGGTCAGCGACATGAAGTCCCATACGGCAAACACGTGGGTTTCCATGAAGCGTCGCAGGACCGGCAGCGAATGTATTTCAGAGAAGATCGGGTGTTCGCCAAGTTCGGATTTTTTTTGAAACAGACGTTCTTTAGTTGGTTTCATGGATGAGCCTGTAAATGATCAGCGAGTGAGAAGTCATCAAGCACTGAAGTTCGCTGGAAGTTTTCTCCTGGCGAACGGGGACCTCAAACTAATTGATCTTTTTCAGTGCCATGGATGCCGAGTTTCTTAGGTGTTGCAGCCGTTTGTGGCAGGCGGCGAAGAAAAACTAATACACATATAAAGTCTTGATCAAGTTGTTTTGTTGTTATTTTAATAGTCAACTTTTTTGAAGATGATAAGTTCCAATAAAACTTTTCATATTGGTTTTATTTTGGCGTAGTTACTCCTTCCGGCTTATATAAGTCAGAATTGAATAAAGAGTGAATGCCTCACTCGAAGTAACTTTTTTACGGGCGTCGTTGGGGGTGTCTGAGGGGGTGGAAGCGGGTCGCGAGTGATGCCGATCCTTCCGTTCCCGTGATGAGGCTCCTTCCTTCGCTTCTCGGGGCAGGGGCTGCTCCATTCGCACGGAGCGTCACCCGTTTTTTGTCCTGGTTATCCAGAGTGGGCGTAAATCGAGGCGGCCGCCATTACTGAGGCATCGCGCAAACGTTGCAATGGTCGGGATTTAAGGCGGCGGGGCGTTGGGGCGCGGTATGGCGCCGCAAGGGCTGTGTGGTATGGGGGCAGGGGATTTGTAATCAAATTATTCGCGGAGCATTTGGGGGAATGCGCGGCAAGCGGGGTGAACCCTTCGGTACGTTCCCCGGGCTTGCCGCCGCGGGCTACTTCGACCGGTTCCTGGCCTGGACTTCAGGGCTGTTGAGGTAGCGCGTAATGACCTCGACCCCACGGTTCAGGTGATGTTCGAGCAGATGCACGGAGCGCTCGACGTCCCGGGCTTCGGCTGCTTGCAAAAGTGCCTTGTGGTCATCCTGGGACAGTTTGCCCAGGCCCATGGCTTCCAGGTTGAAGCGCAGGAACCGTTCTTCCTCGTTCAGGCCGTCCTCGACCAGTTTCAACAGCCGGCGATTCGGCGCCCGGGTGTAAAGCGCCATGTGGAACAGGCGATTGAGCCGGCCGATTTCGGTGTAGTCGCTTTCCGTTTCCAGTGCATCGATGTAGCGGGCAGCCTGTTCGATATCTTCGTCCTGGAGCAGTGGTACCGAGAGACGCAGGGCTTCGGATTCCAGCAGGATGCGCAGCGCGTAGGTTTCCACGGCGTCGCCCTGGACCAGCGGCGCGACCACGGCGCCCTTATGGGCAACCACGTTGAGCAAGGATTGTGCTTCGAGTTGGCGCAAGGCTTCGCGTACGGGCATGCGGCTGACGCCGAACAGGTCGGCGAGGTCTTGCTGGCGCAGGGCCGCACCGCAGGGAATGCGCCCGTCGAGTATGGCCGCGCGCAGGGTTTCTTCGATCACCGAGCGTGCCATGTGTGCGGGAATTGGCCCGTTGACCTTGATACTGCTGAGAGGGTTGGCCTTTTGTGTCACTAAACGCACCCTGAATGATGAAATATTTTTGGATCCAAATGACACTAGTGACTGCCTGACGGCTTGTCAAACAAGCGGACGAGTGCCTTTCTTGCAGTTTAGCGCGCCGCCAGTGATCTCACCGTGCCATTGTCTTTTTCCGGGCTAACCTTCACCATTCGAACGATTCCCTCCTGCCTATCCAGGATGCCTCGCATTGGCGGCAAGTTTAACGATCCCCCGGGTTTTACGCTGGCTGTGCAGCGCATTGCTGCTGACTGGCGTGATGCTGGGCAGCTTGAGCGCCGATTGGGATTTCTCCCTGATCAGCCGGCGGGCGCAGGCATTGTACGGGCCTTTGGGAGAAGGTCAGCAGCGCATTAATGATTGGCAATACTTATTGACTAGCCAGAAGCAACTCGGCGAGCTGGAACAGCTCAATGTGGTCAATCGCTTCTTCAACAAACAGCTGCGATACGTTGAAGACAACGATCTGTGGCATGAAGTCGACTACTGGGAAACCCCGATCGAAGCCCTCTGGAAAGGCGCCGGCGACTGTGAAGACTACGCTATCGCCAAGTACTTCAGCCTGCGGCACCTCGGTGTAGCCAGTGAAAAGCTGCGTATTACCTATGTCAAGGCTCTCACTCAGAACCGCGCGCACATGGTGCTGACTTACTACGCGAGTTCGGAAGCCGAGCCCTTGGTGCTCGACAGCCTGATTGATGCAATCAAGCCGGCCAGCCAACGGAATGATTTGCTGCCGGTCTACTCTTTCAATGCGGAAGGGATGTGGTTGCCGGGTGCCAAGGGCAATAAAAAGGTCGGCGATACCAAACGCCTTTCGCGTTGGCAGGATGTGTTGAAGAAAATGCAGGCCGAAGGATTCCCGGTCGAGACGACTAACTAGGAGCACGTGCTCAGATGTCTTTGTTCAAACAGCTGTTGATTGCTATCTGTCTGTTCCTGGTGGTCGCCTTCACCGGCAGTTTCATGGTCAGCCTGGAGAGCTCGCGTACTCAGTACGTCAACCAGTTGCGCTCCCATGCCCAGGACGCCGCGACGGCGCTGGCGCTGTCCCTGACACCGAACATCGACGACCCGGCGATGGTCGAGTTGCTGGTGAGCTCGATTTTCGACAGCGGTTACTACGCGAGTATCCGCGTGGTCGATCTGAAGACCGACCAGACTCTGGTCGAGCGCACGGGCATTCCGGCGGTCAACAACGTTCCGGACTGGTTCGTCAAACTGATCGGCCTGGAGCCCGCCGGTGGTGATGCGATCGTCAGCCGTGGCTGGGAACAGGCTGCCAGGGTCGAGGTGATCAGCCACCCGATGTTCGCGCTGGCCAAGTTGTGGCAAAGCGCTTTGGGCAGCCTGGGCTGGTTGCTGCTGTGTGGCGCGGTCAGTGCGGTACTTGGCGCGCTGTTGTTGCGTCAGCAATTGAGACCGCTCGATTACATGGTCAAGCAATCCCACGCCATCGCCCGACGGGAATTCCTCAGCCTGCCGGAACTGCCGCGCACCCCCGAACTTCGTCGGGTAGTGCAGGCCATGAACCAGATGGTCGAGAAACTCAAGGCGCTGTTCCAGGAGCAGGCCGAACGCAGTGAAAAACTGCGGGTCGAGTCCTATCAGGACTCGTTGACCGGGTTGGCTAACCGGCGTTATTTCGAGATGCAATTGAATGCGCGGGTAAGCAACCCGGAGCAGGCCAGCTCCGGCTATCTGCTGCTGTTGCGGGTCAAGGATCTGGCCGGCCTCAACCAGCGTCTCGGCGGCCAGCGCACCGATGAAGTGCTCAAGGCGGTTGGTGAGCACCTGTCTCGTGAGTGCGCCAAATACCCGGAAACCCAGAACCTGGTGACCCGTATCCGCGGCGGCGAATTTGCCGTGTTGGCACCGGGCCTGGTGCGCGAAGAAGCGCTGCAATTGGCACAGAGCCTCGACAGTGCCTTGGCCAGTCTTCACGCTACCGGCGCTACCGATGTGGCTGCCGTGGCGTCTATCGGCCTGGCGCCGTTCACTCACGGCGACTCACCGCAATCGGTGCTCAGCCTCGGCGACCAGGCGCTGGCGCAGGCCGAAGGCCAGGGCGAGCAGAACTGGGCCTGTATCGAGCACAGCCTCTCGGCCAGTGTCGGCGACGATCACCACGCCTGGCATCTGATGCTCGACCAGGCGCTGACACAGAGACGTTTCGAGCTGTATTTCCAACCGGTAGTGGCCGCCCAGGACACGCAACTGGTGCTGCACTACAAAGTGTTGTCGCGACTGCTCGATGAACACGGTCAGACCATCCCCGCCGGGCGTTTTCTGCCTTGGCTGGAGCGCTTCGGCTGGACTGCGCGTCTGGACCGGCTGATGCTCGAGCGGGTACTGGAGCAAATGAGCGGTCATGAGGAGTCGCTGGCGCTGAATCTGTCGTCGGCTACCCTGGCCGATCCGCAGGCGCAAAACAAAATCTTCGAGATACTGCGCGCGCACTCCAACCTCGGCCCGCGTCTGACCCTGGAAATTGGCGAAGAGCAACTGCCTGACCAGGCGGTGCTGGAGCAACTGACCCGGCGCCTGCGCGAACTCGGATTCTCCCTGAGCCTGCAACGTTTCGGTGGCCGCTTCAGCATGATCGGCAACCTGGCTCGGCTGGGTCTGGCGTACCTGAAAATCGATGGCAGCTACATTCGGTCGATTGATCTGGAGAGTGACAAACGCCTGTTCATCGAGGCGATCCAGCGAGCGGCGCACAGCATTGATCTGCCGCTGATTGCCGAGCGAGTCGAGACAGAAGGCGAGTTATCGGTGATCCGCGAGATGGGGTTATACGGTGTGCAGGGCCAGTTGTTTGGCGAGCCAAAACCCTGGGGCTGATGTGATCGCTCCCACGCAGCGCGTGGGAATGATCGCAGGGTCGCGTCAGATCAACCCGGTCTCTTCATCATCGATCAATTGGCTCAAGCCACCCAGGGCTTCACGGGCCTGGTTTCGATCCATGAGCTTGGCCTGGGCCGCCGTCGGCAGGTCGGTGACGCGGATCACACCTTTTTGGGTCAGCACCTGAATCAAGTCATCGAGTACCCGGATCATTTCCAGGTCACTTTGCTTGAGCTGTTTGAGGCTGTTCTCCACAGCCGCGTTGGCAAACCAGGCCAGGATTTCATGATTGTCGGCCGCCAGCGTTTCCGTGGCCTCGGCGTAGGCGGCGGGTTCCACGCGTACCAGCAGGCCCTGCGCATCGCGTTGCACGTAAAACATTGAGCATCCCTCGGATTTGAACCAGCGTCGTGCTGACAGCAGCATAGGTCAACTGCACGCCAGTATGTGGCGCAGCGACGAAATCGTCACCGGGCAGTAGGCGCAAACGTGACGGCCGCCCCATAGGGAGCGGCCGTTTTCACGCATCAGCTGTTGTTGTGATCGATTTTGATGGTCGGGTCGCTACCGGCAATCAGGTTGTGCAGGTTGGCGCTAGACCAGTTGTTGCCTTCCAGTTTGATCGTCACGTCCGGTGTGGCGGCTGCAGCGTTGCCCGAGTTGAACTGGCCGGTCGAGCTGACTTGCAGCGACGACACGCCATCGACCGTGCTGATCTTCAGGAAGTTGTCGATGGTGCTGCCGGTTTCGCCCTGCAACAGATCGCGCAGGTCGATCCGGTCGCCTTCGCTGGCCTTGAAGTCCTTGATCACGTCGTTGCCGGTGTCGCCCGCTTTCCAGACGAAGGTATCACCACCGGAACCACCGATCAGGATGTCGTTGCCCTTGCCACCGTCGAGGTTGTCGTTACCGCCCGAGCCGAACAGGATGTCATTGCCCGCACCGCCCAGCAGGGTGTCGTTGCCGTCATGGGCACCGGACACATCGAACGCGGTGTAATGCTCGGTGATGTACTGGTGCACGTTGCTGGTGGTGACTTTGCTGACTTCCACACCGGATTGCTGCGCCACGAAAGCTTGCATGGCCTGGTAACCCTCGCCGGCAATGCCGTTGAAGCTCACCAGGTCGCCGAACAGGATGTCGTTGCCTTCGCCACCGCTGACGGTATCGTGACCCGGCATCGTCGCTTCGGTGTGGCCGATGATCGAGTTGGCCAGATCCTTCGGATCGATGTTGGTTTGTGGCGACTGATTCGAGTCGTACGGCTTCAGGTCGTTGAGGCCCACTCCGCTGTTGAGGCCAATGGCCTCGACATTCGACAGGTTGCTCAGCAGTGTGAAACTGCTGGTGGAGTTGCTGGTAGTGTCCCCGTCGGTGCTGCCGCCGTCGCCATCACGCCACGAGAACTCGTAGGTGCCGTCACCCTGGGCATGCAGATAGCCGAAGTCCTTGGATGACCAGCTATCTCCGTTGCCGTTGCCGTTGCCATTGCCATTGCCATTGCCATTGTTGCCGTTGTTGCCATCGCTGCTCTTGGTCCAGACCGTCACGCGGCCTGAGGCGGTAATGTCGATCTGGTGCGTGCTGTCGGGGAACAGGCTGATCGCTTTACCCAGCTGATAGTTGCTGGTGGTGATCAGGCTATCGAGTGTTGTGCTGCCATACAGGGTCGGGTTGGTCGACTCGCCGCTCTGGTAGTAAGTCGGCTTGCCGTCAGTAATGAAATACGTGAGGTTCTTCGCCCCGGTGTTGGCCACGGCGCCCGCACTCTGGAACCAGTTGGCCGTGGTTTTGAACACGTCCTCGTAGTTGGTGCCGCCACCGGACGACATCGAGTCCAGAGTCTCCTTCAACTGAGTCAGCGCATTCGAGTCATTGAGGTTCACCGACACCGACTTGTTGACCTGGGCATCGAAGTCCACCAGGAAAATGTTCACCGTACCCGAGTTACTGCCCAGGCTTTGCTTGAGGGTGTTGAACACCGACGTCAACGAGTCCTTGGCCGAATTGATCGACGCGCTACTCATGCTGCCGGAGCTGTCGACCATGAACGCGATGTTGTAGTTGGCGCCTGGCACCACGGTCAGGCCGCCAATGTCGGCGACGATGATGTCGTTGCCGTCGGTGCCGTTGACAGTGTCATTGCCCGCAGTGGCGGTGGCAGCGTTGTAGGCCGCCGGGTACACGGTCACCGGAATCTGCGAAGTGCTGCTGGCCGAACCACCCAGGGCCTCGGTGGAGGTCGAGGTCACGGTCAGGTTGAACTGGCCGTTGTAGTACGGTGGTGGAGTGACGGTCAGAGAGCCGAGGCTCCAGCCTGTCACATTGGCCTCGCCATTGGTCGCGGTGACTGTGAAGGTATGTCCCGCGCTGTCGGTGAGCACCGAGCCGACCGGCATGCCGCTGATCTTAAGGCTCAGGCTTTCCGAGCCGTCGGTATCGGTCAGCGCGGTGGTGATGGCGGACAACTTCACACTGGTGCCTTCGGCGCCGGTATTGAGTTTGTAACCGTCGTAGTAGCCTTCGCCATTGGTGCCGTGCAAGTCGGACACGGTCACGCCGGCATTCACCAGATCCGACACGCCGGTGTAAACCGGTACGCCGGCACTGCTCAGATCGATCGGCGTGCTGCCATTGACCGACAGGTTGACGTCATAGCTGCCCGGGCCACTCTGGTTGTGGTGGTAGATGTCCAGGGTGTAGTAGCCGCTGGTGGTCGGGGTGTACGAACCATTGAGGTTGCCGCCCGCGCCCCAGGTGATCGCGGCCACGTTCTTGCCGCCGATGGTCACCAGCAGGCTGTCATCGCCGGTACCGCTGAAGGTGTAGGTCTTGCCGGCCTCGAGGTAGATCAGGCCGGAGGTTTTCGACGCCGTACCGGCGGTCACGCTACCGTTGGACTGCACGTTGGTCACGGTGCCTGTGGAGTTCGGTGTGCCCGCGGCGTCGATCACGTTTTTCAGCGTGGTCGAGTCTGCGCCGCTACCGCTGGTGCCCAGGCCCGACAGACCGGTCCAGACTTCCTTGATCAACCCGGTGGACCTTACGTTGTTGTCGGCAACGCTCAGGGTCGGCGCATCCGCCACCGGAGTGATGTCGATCTTTATCGTGCCGGTGTTGCCCAGTGCCTGGCCGTCGATTGGCTGGAACTTGATCTGTGCGTAGTCGGACTGGTTGTTGCCCTGGCTGGTACCGCCGTAGCCGTCCGCGCCCGATTCGTTGGCATCCGGCATGAAACGCAGTTTGCCAGCGTCGATGTCGGCTTTGCTGAACGTCTGGTTGGCGGCGACGTCTTTCCAGGTCGAACCGTCCAGGTACTGCAGTTTGCCCTCGCCCGGCAACTGGGTGATTTTCACGCCCAGACTGGTGGCCGGACTGTCGACGTCGCTGACGCCGAAGGTCGACCAGCCGAGAACCAGAGGTGTGTCTTCGGTGCCGGTAACGTTGACCGGTGCTGCGACCGGTGCGTCATTGACCGCCGCCACATTGACCGTGGTGGTCGCGGTGTTGGAGTAGTTGCTGCCATCGGTCACCGTCACGGTGATGATGCGCGGCACGGTGCTCGGATCTTCACTGTTGTTGGTGAAAGTGATGTTCTTGATCTGTTGCATGTAGTCGGCCAGCGTCGCGTTACCCGACAGAGTCAGCGTGACTGTGCCATTGGTGCTGTTGGCATTGATGGTGATGCCGTTGACGCTGTTGCCCAGGTTCAGCGCATCGCCGTCCTGACGGTTGGTCAGCACGATGGTCGCGCCGGTCAGCAGGGTGCTGTCCGGGTCGGTGATGCTGATGTCGGTGTCGGCGATCGACACACCCGCACCTGGGGTGTTCTCGGTGAAGGTCACCTTGTAATCGGCCCCGGTGCCGCCGCTGGAGTTGTTGGCGTCGAGGTCCAGTACGGGTGGTGCATCGTTGTCGATGATCGAAGTGTTGACGCTACCATTGGACGCGCTGATCGCCAGGTTCTCGAAGTTGCCGCCGGTGGCCGAGTCTATCTTGACCACGAAGTTTTCGGTGCTTTCGGTGATCCGGTCATCGATGGTCGAAATGTCGAACGGTACGCTGCTGGCATTCGCCGGGATCTTGACCGTCGTCACGCCGGTGAAGTCCACACCATTGGCTGCGGTGCCGGAGTAGGTCAGGGTTACGGTCACTTCACCGTGAGCCGGGTTGGTCAGCGCGAGAGTGTAATGCGCGGCCTGACCCTCGACGACAGATGTATCACCCGAGATGCTGATGGTGGTGACGTCACCGGTGTTGGTCGGCGTATTCGGCGTACCCGAACCTGCTTCGTCGGTGACGGTGGTGGTGAACTGGTCCTTGCCCAGGGTCAACTTCTCGAAGTTATCCGCACCGCTGACCGATTCCAGCTTGTTGACGATGGACGGCTGGCCGCCGGTGTAGACGTCATCCTTGGCGATGAGGGTGGCCGTGCCGGTCGCGGTATTGGCCGGAACGGTGACTTTGGTGCCGTCGGAGAGGGTGAACTCCAACGGGCCGTGGTTATTGATCGGCAGACCCGCCGCGTTGGTCAGGGTCACGGTGTAAGTAACCGAACCCCCTTCAGCCACGGTGGATTTGTCCACAGTCAGGGTGGCAATGACTTCGCTGGCGGTGTCAGTAATTTCGACCTTGGCTTCGCCACCAATGACCAGATTTTCAAA
This sequence comes from Pseudomonas sp. KH_046_2, assembly GCF_057838985.1. Lineage (NCBI taxonomy): Bacteria > Pseudomonadati > Pseudomonadota > Gammaproteobacteria > Pseudomonadales > Pseudomonadaceae > Pseudomonas > Pseudomonas sp. KH_046_2. The sequence goes on from NZ_CM174480.1 coordinate 133,785, forward strand.
CGACTTGCCATCGACCGTCGCATCGCTGATGCCAACCTTGATGGTCTCGCCATCCGTGTACACGTCGTCGCCTTGAGCCTTGAGTTCATAAGCGGTTTCAGTGGTGTTGGCCTTGATCACGACCTTGTCGCCGTTGCTCAAGGTCACGGTCAGGTCCTGTTTCAGGGCCTGATCGATTTTGACGGTGAACTTCGGTGCGACGTTTTCCTGCACGTCGCCGTTGCTGACGATGCTGACGGTGACCTTGTCGCCCTGGTTGTCGGTTGGGGTGCCCGAGCCTGGTTCGTCGGTGACGGTGGTGGTGAACTGGTCCTTGCCCAGGGTCAACTTCTCGAAGTTATCCGCACCGCTGACCGATTCCAGCTTGTTGACGATGGACGGCTGGCCGCCGGTGTAGACGTCATCCTTGGCGATGAGGGTGGCCGTGCCGGTCGCAGTATTGGCTGGGACTTTGATTTGTGTGCCGTCGGTCAGGGTGAACGTGAGTTCACCGTGATTATTGATCGGCAGACCCGCCGCGTTGGTCAGGGTCACGGTGTAAGTCACCGAACCCCCTTCAGCCACGGTGGATTTGTCCACGGTCAGGGTGGCGATGACTTCGCTGACGGTGTCAGTAATTTCGACCTTGGCTTCGCCACCAATGACCAGGTTCTCAAACGACTTGCCGTCAACCGTCGCATCGCTGATGCCGACCTTGACGGTCTCGCCATCCGTGTACACGTCGTCGCCCTGAACCTTGAGTTCATAAGCGGTTTCAGTGGTATTGGCCTTGATCACGACCTTGTCGCCGTTGCTCAAGGTCACGGTCAGGTCCTGTTTCAGGGCCTGATCGATTTTGACGGTGAACTTCGGTGCGACGTTTTCCTGCACGTCGCCATTGCTGACGATGCTGACGGTGACCTTGTCGCCCTGGTTGTCGGTTGGGGTGCCCGAGCCCGGCTCGTCGGTGACGGTGGTGGTGAACTGGTCCTTGCCCAGGGTCAACTTCTCGAAGTTGTCCGCACCGCTAACCGATTCCAGCTTGTTGACGATGGACGCCTGGCCACCGGTGTAGACGTCATCCTTGGCGATGATGGTCTCCGTGCCAGTCGCAGTATTGGCTGGGACTTTGATTTGTGTGCCGTCGGTCAGGGTGAAAGTGAGTTCACCGTGGTTATTGATCGGCAGACCCGCAGTGTTGGTCAGGGTCACGGTGTAAGTAACCGAACCCCCTTCAGCCACGGTGGATTTGTCCACGGTCAGGGTGGCAATGACTTCGCTGACGGTGTCAGTAATTTCGACCTTGGCTTCGCCACCAATGACCAGGTTTTCAAACGACTTGCCGTCAACCGTCGCATCGCTGATGCCGACCTTGACGGTCTCGCCATCCGTGTACACGTCGTCGCCCTGAACCTTGAGTTCATAAGCGGTTTCAGTGGTGTTGGCCTTGATCACGACCTTGTCGCCGTTGCTCAAGGTCACGGTCAGGTCCTGTTTCAGGGCCTGATCGATTTTGACGGTGAACTTCGGTGCGACGTTTTCCTGCACGTCGCCGTTGCTGACGATGCTGACGGTGACCTTGTCGCCCTGGTTGTCGGTTGGGGTGCCCGAGCCTGGTTCGTCGGTGACGGTGGTGGTGAACTGGTCCTTGCCCAGGGTCAACTTCTCGAAGTTATCCGCACCGCTGACCGATTCCAGCTTGTTGACGATGGACGGCTGGCCGCCGGTGTAGACGTCATCCTTGGCGATGAGGGTGGCCGTGCCGGTCGCGGTATTGGCCGGAACGGTGACTTTGGTGCCGTCGGAGAGGGTGAACTCCAACGGGCCGTGGTTATTGATCGGCAGACCCGCAGTGTTGGTCAGGGTCACGGTGTAAGTCACCGAACCCCCTTCAGCCACGGTGGATCTGTCCACGGTCAGGGTGGCAATGACTTCGCTGACGGTGTCAGTAATTTCGACCTTGGCTTCGCCACCAATGACCAGATTTTCAAACGACTTGCCATCGACCGTCGCATCGCTGATGCCAACCTTGATGGTCTCGCCATCCGTGTACACGTCGTCGCCTTGAGCCTTGAGTTCATAAGCGGTTTCAGTGGTGTTGGCCTTGATCACGACCTTGTCGCCGTTGCTCAAGGTCACGGTCAGGTCCTGTTTCAGGGCCTGATCGATTTTGACGGTGAACTTCGGTGCGACGTTTTCCTGCACGTCGCCGTTGCTGACGATGCTGACGGTGACCTTGTCGCCCTGGTTGTCGGTTGGGGTGCCCGAGCCTGGTTCGTCGGTGACGGTGGTGGTGAACTGGTCCTTGCCCAGGGTCAACTTCTCGAAGTTATCCGCACCGCTGACCGATTCCAGCTTGTTGACGATGGACGGCTGGCCGCCGGTGTAGACGTCATCCTTGGCGATGAGGGTGGCCGTGCCGGTCGCGGTATTGGCCGGAACGGTGACTTTGGTGCCGTCGGAGAGGGTGAACTCCAACGGGCCGTGGTTATTGATCGGCAGACCCGCCGCGTTGGTCAGGGTCACGGTGTAAGTAACCGAACCCCCTTCAGCCACGGTGGATTTGTCCACAGTCAGGGTGGCAATGACTTCGCTGGCGGTGTCAGTAATTTCGACCTTGGCTTCGCCACCAATGACCAGATTTTCAAACGACTTGCCATCGACCGTCGCATCGCTGATGCCAACCTTGATGGTCTCGCCATCCGTGTACACGTCGTCGCCTTGAGCCTTGAGTTCATAAGCGGTTTCAGTGGTGTTGGCCTTGATCACGACCTTGTCGCCGTTGCTCAAGGTCACGGTCAGGTCCTGTTTCAGGGCCTGATCGATTTTGACGGTGAACTTCGGTGCGACGTTTTCCTGCACGTCGCCGTTGCTGACGATGCTGACGGTGACCTTGTCGCCCTGGTTGTCGGTTGGGGTGCCCGAGCCTGGTTCGTCGGTGACGGTGGTGGTGAACTGGTCCTTGCCCAGGGTCAACTTCTCGAAGTTATCCGCACCGCTGACCGATTCCAGCTTGTTGACGATGGACGGCTGGCCGCCGGTGTAGACGTCATCCTTGGCGATGAGGGTGGCCGTGCCGGTCGCAGTATTGGCTGGGACTTTGATTTGTGTGCCGTCGGTCAGGGTGAACGTGAGTTCACCGTGATTATTGATCGGCAGACCCGCCGCGTTGGTCAGGGTCACGGTGTAAGTCACCGAACCCCCTTCAGCCACGGTGGATTTGTCCACGGTCAGGGTGGCGATGACTTCGCTGACGGTGTCAGTAATTTCGACCTTGGCTTCGCCACCAATGACCAGGTTCTCAAACGACTTGCCGTCAACCGTCGCATCGCTGATGCCGACCTTGACGGTCTCGCCATCCGTGTACACGTCGTCGCCCTGAACCTTGAGTTCATAAGCGGTTTCAGTGGTATTGGCCTTGATCACGACCTTGTCGCCGTTGCTCAAGGTCACGGTCAGGTCCTGTTTCAGGGCCTGATCGATTTTGACGGTGAACTTCGGTGCGACGTTTTCCTGCACGTCGCCATTGCTGACGATGCTGACGGTGACCTTGTCGCCCTGGTTGTCGGTTGGGGTGCCCGAGCCCGGCTCGTCGGTGACGGTGGTGGTGAACTGGTCCTTGCCCAGGGTCAACTTCTCGAAGTTGTCCGCACCGCTAACCGATTCCAGCTTGTTGACGATGGACGCCTGGCCACCGGTGTAGACGTCATCCTTGGCGATGATGGTCTCCGTGCCAGTCGCAGTATTGGCTGGGACTTTGATTTGTGTGCCGTCGGTCAGGGTGAAAGTGAGTTCACCGTGGTTATTGATCGGCAGACCCGCAGTGTTGGTCAGGGTCACGGTGTAAGTAACCGAACCCCCTTCAGCCACGGTGGATTTGTCCACGGTCAGGGTGGCGATGACTTCACTGACGGTGTCGGTGATAGCAACCGACGCAGGACCGCCAATGACCAGATTCTCAAACGTCTTACCGGCAACGCTAGCATCAGCGATACCCAGCGAGGCGCTGCCGCCATCCTTGTAGACGTCATCACCTTGCGCTGGCAATGCATAGCCAACTTGAGTTGCGCCTGCGGCGATGACCACAGTCTGGCCGTTGCTGAGGGTCACCGTCAGGTCGTGATCCAGCTTCTGGTCGAGTTTGATGGTGAAAGTCGGTGCCTGATTCTCCAGTACCGGACCAGCGCTTTCGATGGTAACGGTGACCTTGTCGATCACATCGGAAATCGTGGTGACTGCTGGCGTGGTGCTCGGCACCAGGTTTTCAAAGTTGCCGCCGGTGGTACCAGTAATGGTGGTGCTGACGGTGCTGCCGTTGACATAGACGTCGTTGGCCGCAGTCGGCACGTTGACGCTGCCGCTGGTCTGGCCCGCCTCGATGGTGATGACCGAGCCATTGCTCAAGGTCACGGTCATCGGCGTGCCGGCCGTGTTGGTCAGTGTGGCGGTGTAGGTGATCTGGCCGCCTTCGGTGATGTTGCCGGTGGCGGTGAGGGTCAGCCCGGTGTTGTCCACGGAGTCGGTGATGGTGGTCACAGCCGGGGTGGTGTCCGGCACCAGGTTTTCGAAGTTGCCGCCGGTGGTGCCGGTGATGGTGGTGCTGACGGTGCTGCCGTTCACATAAACGTCATTGGCCGGGGTCTCGACCACAGCGCTGCCGCTGGTCTGGCCCGCGTCGATGGTAATGACCGAGCCATTGCTCAGGGTCACGGTCATCGGCGTGCCGGCCGGGTTGGTCAGTGTGGCGGTGTAGGTGATCTGGCCGCCTTCGGTGGTGTTGCCGGTGGCGGTGAGGGTCAGCCCGGTGTTGTCCACTGAATCGCTGATGGTGGTCACAGCCGGCGTGGTGTTCGGCACCAGGTTTTCAAAGTTGCCGCCGGTGGTACCAGTGATGGTGGTGCTGACGGTGCTGCCGTTGACATAGACGTCGTTGGCCGCAGTCGGCACGTTGACGCTGCCGCTGGCCTGGCCCGCTTCGATGGTGATGACCGAGCCGTTGCTCAAGGTCACGCTCATCGGCGTGCCAGCCGGGTTGGTCAGTGTGGCGGTGTAGGTGATCTGGCCGCCTTCGGTGATGTTGCCGGTGGCGGTGAGGGTCAGCCCGGTGTTGTCCACGGAGTCGGTGATGGTGGTCACAGCCGGGGTGGTGTCCGGCACCAGGTTTTCGAAGTTGCCGCCGGTGGTGCCGGTGATGGTGGTGCTGACGGTGCTGCCGTTGACATAGACGTCGTTGGCCGCAGTCGGCACGTTGACGCTGCCGCTGGTCTGGCCCGCCTCGATGGTGATGACCGAGCCGTTGCTCAAGGTCACGCTCATCGGCGTGCCGGCCGGGTTGCTCAGGGTCGCGGTGTAGGTGATCTGGCCGCCTTCGGTGATGTTGCCGGTGGCCGTCAGGGTCAGCCCGGTGTTGTCCACGGAATCGGTGATGGTGGTCACGGCCGGGGTGGTGTTGGGCACCAGGTTTTCGAAGTTGCCACCGGTGGTGCCGGTGATGGTGGTGCTGACGGTACTGCCGTTGTTGTAAACGTCGTTGGCCACAGTCGGCACATTGACGCTGCCGCTGGTCTGGCCCGCATCGATGGTAATGGTCGAGCCGTTGGACAGAGTGACGGTCACCGGCGTCTGCGCCGGGTTGGTCAGGGTCGCCGTGTAGGTAATCTGGCTGCCTTCAGTGACGGTGTTGCCGGCCGTCAGGGTGACCGTGGTGGTGTCGACGGTATCGGTGACCTGGGTCACGGCGGGGGTAGTCGGCGGAGTCACTGTGATGCCGCTGCCGCCGCTGGTACCGGTGACAGTTACTTCGATCTGTGTCGCGTCGTTGTAGACAGTGTCGTTCGCAGCCAATGGCACGTTGACGGTGCCGGTGGTCGAGCCCGCGGGAATCACGATCACGGCGCCGCTGGACAAGGTGACAGTCAGGTCGCTCAGTGGTGCCTGGGTCAGGGTCGCGGTGTACACCAGCACGCCACCGGCCTCGGTGATGGTCGGCGTGGCACTGAGGCTGAGGACTGATTCACTCGGGGTATTGGCGTTGGCGTTGGCATTGGCATTGACGTTGGTGGTCTGGCTACCCGGGATTTCCAGGGTGGTTTGCGCAGCAGAGTTGATACCCGCAGTTGGGAAACCAATGGTCGGGTCGACGCGGCCAGCCGTAGCGTCGAGCATCACGAAACTGTGACCGCCACCGGCGGCACCGCCAGAACCCGATGCCGTCGGACCTGCAGCGGTGGCTTCAAGGTCTTTGGTCGGGTCGGCACCGGCGACAATGGCTTGCTGCAACTCTTCAACGGACGGCGCGGCTTGCGCGGTGGCGGCTGCCAGGTCAGTGCCAGAGTCCGGGGCGTCAGCGCTCCACTGGGTGTCACGGCCCAGATCCAGGGTGCGGCCATCGGCCAGTTCCAGGGACACGGCACCGGAAAGGCCGGTGTCGATCTGGTCACCGGCGAACAATTTGTCGCCTTCAACGAGAACGCGGCGGATGCCCTCGGGGGACACCACGAAAACCTGACCGACAATGCTTTTGACGATGGCAACAACACTGCTCATTGAAGACTCTCCGGGGTGTCACGTTCAGTTGGCTTCCATGGACCTGATGGCGTCTGCGCCGACCAGTCTGGACGTACATTGCAAAATAGATGCACAAATTTGACGCATCAAATCGTCAATAATTTGGCTATATTTTTTCGCTATTAACTTAATGCCAAACTATTGACCTTCTGGATCCCATCCTAAACAATCGTCCCAGTAATGTCACATTGATATTTGAGCTGTGACCTGTCCTCGGTATGTGATCCAGTTCCGCTTTTGAACTTTCCGACATACGGTCATTCCGCTTGCCATCTTCCGACGCAGCGCGTTCTTTTGCTGTGATTCAAGACAAGAAGTCCTGGGAAATTCCTACAATGCGTTCGCCTTTGTTCATGGCTATACCTTTCGCCCTCGCCGCGTCCTTCGTCCAGGCGCAGTCCTTACCAGAAGCCATGCAACAAGCGCTGGATGTCCATCCGGAAGTCCAGGCCGGCGTCAACAGCCGGTTGGCTGCGGACTATCAGTTGAAGGCTGCGAAGGGTGGGTACTTGCCGCGGGTCGACCTGCTGGGTGGTTATGGTCGTGAAGGCACCGATAGCGTGACGACGCGAGACGACGGCAACAATCACTTCGAAACCCTGAATCGCAGTGAATCAAGTTTGCGACTGACCCAAATGGTTTTTGACGGTTTTGCGACGTCCAGCGAAGTCGGGCGTCAACAAGCCACCGTCAACTCCCGTGCCTACTCGCTACTGAGTACTTCCGAGCGCACCGGGCTGACCGTGGCCCAGGTCTATCTCGACGTGCTGACCCGCCGCGAATTCGTGCGTCTGGCCGAGGAAAATCTCAAGAGTCACCAACGCATTTACGACCAAATCCAGCTGCGCACCCAGCGTGGCGTCGGCAGTGGTGCCGACCTCGATCAGGCCGAAGCGCGGATGGCCCAGGCGCGCAACAACCTGATCACCGAGCAGACCAACCTGGCTGACGCCGAAACCAACTACCTCTCTGCTGTTGGCCAGATGCCCGATCAACTGGAGCGCCCGGCGAGTTTCCTGGCGCTGATGCCGGCCAACCTGAATGAAGCCCGTGCGCAGATGCTGGAAAACAGCCCGATCCTGCGCTCGGCAGAATCCGATATCGCCGCTGCCGAGAAGCAGTACGACACGGCCAAGTCGACGTTCTACCCGCGCTTCGATGCTGAGTTGGGTCGCTCCGCGGACAACGATATTGATGGTCAGAACGGCCACAATAACGAATGGCAAGCCATGCTGCGCATGCGCTTCAACCTGTATTCCGGTGGCAGCAACAAGGCTGATCTGGAATCCAAATCCTATCTGTCGAACCAGGCGCTGGATATCCGCAACAACGCCCTGCGCCAATTGAACGAAGAGCTGGGCCTGGCCTGGAACGCCCTGAACAATGCCAACGCTCAGGTGCCGATCGCCCAGCAATACGTCGATCACAGCACCGCCGTGCGTATCGCTTACCAGCGTCAGTTCAGCCTCGGCGAGCGTACCCTGCTCGATTTGCTCGACAGTGAGAACGAACTGTTCACCTCTTCTCGCCGTCTGGCGGAGATCAAGAACATTCAGTTATTTACTCAGTACCGAATCAAGGCGACCATGGGCGAGTTGCTCAAGAGCCAGGGAGTGGTCGCACCATTGGCATCCGTTGTGCAGAACGACGTGAAGCCCAAGGTCCAATTGCCCGGTATGAATTGAGCAGGACCTTCGTTGTTCAATTGTTAGCCAAGAGTGCCGAGCGTGGAATCAGAAGTCAGTCGGGTTCAACTCATTCATGATCCGCGCGCGTTGCATGACGATCCGCTACTGGATGGTCTGCTCGCTCTTTGCATGCTGCACCAGAAACCTGCCAGCGCGGCAATGCTGACCACCGGCCTGCCGTTGTTCGAGCAGCGCTTGACTGTCGAGTTGCTGCCTCGTGCGGCCGCTCGCGCGGGGCTGCAAGGCCGGGTGCTGCAACGCAAGCTGGAGGATATTCCGGCGATTGCGATGCCGGCATTGTTGCTGCTCAAGGACGGTCGCAGTGCCGTCCTGCTCGGCTGGCAAGGCGAAGATCAGGTGCGGGTACTGCTCAGCGAAAGCGATGGCGGTGAGTCCCTGGTCAGCCGTGAGCTGCTGGTCGACGACTACACCGGCAAGGTCTTTTTCGCCCAGCCGCAGCACAAGTTCGACGTCAATCACGGCACGCTGATTCCGCGTGCGCGCTCGTGGTTCCGCGACACCCTCAAGCGTTCGCGCTGGTTGTACGCCGACGCCATCGCCGCCAGTTTTCTGATCAACATCATTGCCATGGCCGCGCCGTTGTTCGTGATGAACGTCTACGACCGCGTCGTGCCGAACCAGGCCGAAGCGACGCTCTGGGTGCTGGCACTCGGCATCACCGGCGCCTACCTCTTCGACCTGATCCTGAAAAGCCTGCGTAGCCTGTGCCTGGACCTGGCCGGCAAGAAAACCGACCTGATCATCTCGGCCACGCTGTTCGAGCGCATCGTCGGCATGGCCATGAAATACCGGCCGGCGCGGGTCGGCAGCTTTGCCCAGAACATCCATGAGTTCCAGAGCCTGCGGGACTTCCTTGCCTCGCTGACGCTGACCAGCCTGATCGACCTGCCGTTCACGATTCTGATTTTCATCGTCATCGCGATCCTTGGCGGGCATCTGGTATGGATACCGGTGCTGGCATTCCCGATCGCCTTGGCCATCGGCTACGCCTTGCAGAAACCCCTGGTGGCGACCATGGAGCGGACCATGGCGCTGGGGGCCGAGCGTCAGTCGAGCCTGATCGAAACCCTGGCCGGCCTGGATGCGGTAAAGGTCAACAACGCCGAAAGCGAACGCCAGTATCAGTGGGAGCAGACCATCGGCACCCTCAGTCGTCTTGAGTTGCGGGTGAAAATGCTCTCCGGCCTGGCGATGAATATCACCTTGCTGATCCAGCAACTGGCCGGGGTGATCATGATCGTCTTCGGCGTGTACCAGATCATCGACGGTCACCTGAGCATGGGCGGCCTGATTGCCTGCTACATGCTCAGTGGCCGTGCGCTCAGCCCGCTGGCGTCACTGTCCGGACTGCTGACCCGTTATCAGCAGGCACGGGTGACCATGACCTCGGTCGACCAGATGATGGAACTGCCCCAGGAGCGCAATTTCGAAGAACGTCCGCTCAGCCGCAAGGTGCTGCAGGGCGGTATTGAGTGCCGCCAGCTCAACTTCACCTACCCGCAACAGCAGAACCTGGCGCTGAAGAACATCAACCTGTCGATTCAACCTGGTGAGAAGGTCGGCATCATTGGTCGAAGCGGCTCGGGCAAGAGCTCACTGGCGAAACTGCTGGTGGGGCTGTATCAGCCGGATGATGGCTCGTTGTTGGTCGATGGTGTGGATATCCGCCAGATCGACGTCAGCGAGCTGCGCTACAACATCGGCTACGTGCCCCAGGACATTCAGTTGCTCGCCGGCACCTTGCGCGACAATCTTGTTTCCGGCGCGCGGTATGTCGAGGACGAACTGGTGCTGCAAGCCGCGGAACTGGCCGGCGTCCACGAGTATGCGCGCCTGCATCCGCAGGGCTACGAGCTGCAAGTCGGCGAGCGCGGGCAGAACCTCTCCGGCGGTCAACGGCAAAACGTTGCCCTGGCCCGTGCATTGTTGCTCAACCCGCCGATCCTGCTGCTCGACGAGCCGACCAGCGCCATGGACAACACCGGTGAAGAACGCCTCAAGCAGCGCCTGGCAGCGGTGATCGAAAACAAGACCATGGTGCTGGTGACGCACCGGGCATCGCTGTTATCGCTGGTGGATCGCCTGATCGTGATCGACCGCGGGCAGATACTCGCCGACGGCCCGAAAGCTGCGGTGATGGAAGCGTTGAAGAAGGGGCAGATCAGTGTTGCTTAAGTCGGGTAAGGATTCGATCCGTCGCTACTTCAAAGGCTCTGCTTCACTTCAGGGCCAGCCGCTGCCTGAGGTCAACAAGGCGCTTATCGAGGATGCGCCACGGGTGGTGCGGCTGACGATCTGGGCGATCATCGCGTTCTTTGTGTTCCTGATGCTCTGGGCCAATTTCGCGGTGATCGATGAGGTGACCAAGGGCGACGGCAAGGCGATTCCGTCGTCGAAGATCCAGAAAATCCAGAACCTTGAAGGCGGTATCGTTGCCGAACTGTTCGTCAAGGAAGGTCAGATCGTCGAAGCCGGCGCGCCACTGATTCGCCTGGACGACACGCGATTTGCTTCGAACGTCGGCGAAACCGAGGCCGATCGGTTGTCGATGCTGCTGCGGGTCGAACGCCTGAGCGCCGAGGTCGAAGATCGCCCGCTGAACTTCCCCGAGGATGTGCTCAAGGCCGTGCCGGGTCAGGCCAAGAGCGAAGAGTCGCTCTATGTAAGCCGCCGCCAACAGTTGCACGACGAGATTGGCGGCTTGCAAGAGCAACTGATCCAACGCCAGCAAGAGCTGCGCGAATTCACCTCCAAGCAGGCGCAGTATCGCCAGCAATTGGGCTTCCAGCGTCAGGAAATCAGCATGTCCGAGCCGTTGGTGGCCCAGGGCGCGGTATCGCCGGTGGAAGTCCTGCGCCTCAGGCGTGCGGAAGCGGAGACCCGTGGTCAGCTCGACGCCACCACCCTGGCCATTCCGCGTGCCGAATCGGCAATCAAGGAAGTGCAGCGCAAGGTCGATGAAACCCGTGGCAAGTTCCGTAGCGAAGCCCTGACCCAACTCAACGAAGCACGCACCGACCTGAACAAGGCCCAGGCCACCGGCAAGGCCCTGGAAGACCGGGTCAGCCGGACGCTGGTCACTTCGCCAGTGCGGGGTATCGTCAACAAGTTGCTGGTCAATACCATCGGCGGGGTTATCCAGCCGGGCAGCGACATGGTGGAAATCGTGCCACTGGACGACACCTTGCTGGTCGAGGCGAAGATCCGCCCGCAGGACATCGCGTTCCTGCATCCGGGGCAGGAAGCGACGGTGAAATTCACCGCCTATGACTACACCATCTACGGCGGGTTGAAGGCCAAGCTGGAGCAGATCGGCGCCGACACCATCACCGATGAAGACAAGAAGACCACTTATTACATCATCAAGCTGCGCACCGACCGCAGCCACTTGGGCACCGATGAAAAGCCGTTGCTGATCATTCCGGGGATGGTAGCTTCCGTGGACATCATCACCGGCAAGAAGACCGTCCTCAGCTACCTGCTCAAGCCGATCATCCGCGCGCGGGCCGAGGCGCTGCACGAGCGCTAGATCTTTAGTGGATTCACTGGCCCCATCGCGGGCAAGCCCGACTCCCACAGGTTTTTGTGTCAAACACATGATCGTGTTTCAACAAAGAACCTTGTGGGAGCCGGGCTTGCCCGCGATAGCATCCGCCAAAACACCACAATCCTGTCAGAAAGTGACAAATAACGTCACTCGACCATTCACTCAGTCCCTTCTCAATCGCCATATCGTTATTCATTAACGGTATTTAAATTTCAATTATTATATCTATAAAGTCAATCTCCTGCGTACCTGCCGACCAATCGGCGCGCCGCACGACACGAACTAACACGGGACCTCCGTGAGTTTCTGATCGACGCGCGCGCCTTTGAGCGTGCCGTGCGTGGGAGTGATTTATGTCTGCAGCCTCAGCTTCGCCAAGCATCGCGCCACAATTCTTTGAAGTCCGCCCGTTCAGCGGAGCGGTGGGCGCCGAGATCATCGGTCTCGACCTGTCCCGCCCGATCAATGATGACGATTTTTCCCGCATTCACCATGCGCATCTGGATCATCACGTGGTGGTGTTCCGCGACCAGCGTATAACCCCTGAGCAACAGATCGATTTCAGCCGCCGTTTTGGCGTATTGCAGATCCACGTGCTCAAGCAGTTCCTGCTGGCGGGGCATCCGGAAATCCTCATCGTTTCCAACATCGTCGAGAACGGCCAGAACATCGGCCTGGGCGATGCCGGCAAGTTCTGGCACTCCGATCTTTCTTATAAGGAGCTGCCGAGCCTGGGCTCGATGCTGCATGCCCAGGAGCTGCCGTCAGAAGGCGGCGACACATTGTTCGCCGACATGCACAAAGCCTGGGACAACCTGCCGCTCGCGTTGCGCAAAGCGGTGGAAGGTCGCTCGGCGGCGCACTCCTACACAGCGCGTTACAGCGAGACCAAATTCGAAGGTAACTGGCGCCCGACCCTGACCCCGGAGCAACTCGCTCAGGTCGCCGAAGTCGTCCACCCGGTCGTGCGCACTCACCCGGAAAACGGCCGCAAGGCGTTGTTCGTCAGCGAGGGGTTCACCACCCGCATCGTTGGTCTGCCGGAAGACGAGAGCCGCCAACTGCTGGCGGAACTGTTTGCCCACAGCGTGTTGCCGCAAAACATCTACCGCCATCAATGGCAGGCCCGCGACCTGGTGTTCTGGGACAACCGTTCGCTGATCCACCTCGCCGCCGGATGCCCCAGCCATCTGCGCCGCAAGCTGTTTCGCACCACCATCCAGGGCGATGCGCCTTTCTGATTTGTCGGAGATCTGATCATGTCCAAACGTCTTCCATTCGCACCGCTGGCCGCGGCCATCGGCCTGGGCTTCAGCCTGATCGCCGGCAGCCTGGTGGCGCCGACCGTGGCCCACGCCGAAGGTGAAATCCGCATTGCCGAACAGTTCGGCATCGTTTACTTGTTGCTCAATGTGGTGCGCGATCAGAACCTGATCGAGAAGTACGGCAAGCAGGAAGGTATCGACATCAAGGTCGACTGGACCCAGCTCTCCGGCGGTGCAGCGGTCAACGATGCGTTGCTGTCGGGCTCGATCGACATTGCCGGCGCCGGTGTCGGCCCGCTGCTGACCATCTGGGATCGCACCCACGGTAAGCAGAACGTCAAAGCCGTCGCCTCCCTGGGCAACTTTCCGTACTACCTGGTGAGCAATAATCCGAAGGTCAAAACCATCGCCGACTTCACCGAGAAGGACCGCATCGCCGTGCCGGCGGTAGGCGTGTCGGTGCAGTCGCGCTTCCTGCAATACGCGGCGGCCAAACAGTGGGGTGACAAGGAGTTCAATCGCCTCGACAAGTACACCATCGCTGTTCCGCACCCCGACGCGACAGCGGCGCTGGTGGCTGGTGGCACTGAGCTGAGCGGGCACTTTTCCAACCCGCCGTTCCAGGATCAGGAACTGGCCAATCCCAACGTGCACGTGGTGCTGAACACCTATGACCTGCTCGGTCCGAACTCGCCGACTGTGCTGTTCGCCACCGAGAAATTCCGCAATGAGAACCCGAAAACCTACAAGGCATTCATTGATGCACTGACCGAAGCAGCGCAATTCGCGCAGAACGACAAAGGCGCAGCGGCGGACACTTACATCCGCGTTACCAAGGCCAAAATCGACCGCGCCGCGTTGCTGAAAATCATCGACAACCCGCAGTTCGAATTCAGCGTCACGCCGAAAAACACTTACCCGTTGGCCGAGTTCCTCTACCGCGTCGGCGCGATCAAAAACAAACCGGATTCATGGAAGGACTACTTCTTCCAGGACGCCAAGCCGCTGCAAGGGAGCTGACCGAAATGAACGCCCCTTTGCAAGGCCACACGGTCAGCAAACCGATCGCGGCAGCCCAGGCGCTGCTGTCGGTCGATAACGTCAGCCTCGAATACCGCACGCCGCAGCGTGTGGTGCGGGCGACCCATCAAGTCAGTTTCGAGATCGACCCGGCGGACCGCTTTGTCCTGCTCGGGCCGTCCGGCTGTGGCAAGTCGACGTTGCTCAAGGCCGCCGCCGGCTTCATCCAGCCAGTGGAAGGCGAGATCCGTCTGCAAGGCCAGCGCGTCGATGCGCCGGGGCCGGACCGGATCGTGGTGTTCCAGGAGTTCGACCAACTGCCGCCTTGGAAAACCGTGAAGCAGAACGTGATGTTTCCGCTTCTGGCCTCGAAAACCCTCAGGCGCAGGGAGGCCGAAGAGCGGGCGCTGCACTATCTGGAAAAAGTCGGCCTGGCGGCGTTTGCCGATGCCTATCCGCACACTTTGTCCGGCGGCATGAAGGCGCGCGTTGCCATCGCCCGGGCGCTGGCGATGCAGCCGAAAATCCTGTTGATGGACGAACCCTTCGCCGCGCTTGATGCCCTGACTCGGCGCAAGATGCAGGAAGAATTGCTGTTGCTCTGGGAAGAAGTGCGTTTCACGCTGCTGTTCGTCACGCACTCTATCGAAGAGGCGCTGGTAGTGGGCAATCGCATTCTGTTGTTGTCACCGCATCCGGGGCGGGTGAGGGCGGAAGTCCACAGTCATCAATACGATTTGCACAGCCTCGGCGGTGTGGCGTTTCAGGAATCGGCACGGCGTATTCATCGGCTGTTGTTCGACGAAGGTGATGTGTCGAACGCCGAGCATGAACTGGATTTCGCCGACATCCGCATCGCTTATTGAGCCAGTTGAGAGGAGGGCCCGATGAGCCATTTATCATCCCAGCGTGAAGAGTTCGAAACGGTTTTGCAGCCACTGACCAGCGTGCCGCTGGAGCGCGAATTGCCGCTCGGCCAGCGCCTGTGGCAACAGGGCTGGCTGCGCAAAAGCCTGATCCTTGTTTTGCTCGCGGTCCTGTGGGAAACCGTTGCCCGATATCAGAACAATGACCTGCTGTTGCCGAGTTTTTTGCAGACCACTCACGCCTTGTACTACGGCCTGCTCAGCGGTGAATTGCTGGGCAAGGTGTGGATTTCCCTGGTTGTGTTGCTCAAGGGGTATCTGATCGGCATCGTCCTGGCGTTTGCCCTGACCACGCTGGCAGTGTCGACGCAATTGGGTCGCGATTTGCTCAGCACACTGACTTCAATGTTCAACCCCTTGCCGGCCATCGCCCTGCTGCCGCTGGCGCTGCTGTGGTTTGGACTGGGCCAGAACAGCCTGATTTTCGTTCTGGTGCATTCGGTGCTCTGGGCGCTGGCGCTGAACACCTACGCCGGCTTCCTCGGCGTCTCGGAAACCCTGCGCATGGCCGGGCGCAACTACGGCCTCAAGGGCATGCGTTTCGTACTGTTCATCCTGATCCCGGCGGCGCTGCCGTCGATCCTCGCGGGGCTGAAAATCGGTTGGGCGTTTGCCTGGCGCACGTTGATTGCGGCTGAGTTGGTGTTTGGGGCTACCAGCGGTAAAGGTGGGTTGGGCTGGTACATCTTTCAGAATCGCAATGAACTGTATACGGATAAGGTGTTTGCCGGGTTGGCGGTGGTGATTTTGATTGGGTTGTTGGTGGAGAATCTGGTGTTTGATTCGTTGGAGCGGGTGACGGTTAGGCGGTGGGGGATGGTGCGGTAGGTTACGACCTCAGGAGCTGCGAACAAGGGAGACGACGGGACGTAACCACCACATTTTTTTGATCTCCCCTTCGGTTGCGCTGATGGGTAGTGTTGGCATTTTTCTTTTTCCGTGCAGTAGGGGGCGATGATAAGGATCTATCGTCGCTTTTAATCTGGGCATTTCATTAAGTATTCCAACTTGCGAGTGTGCGGTGCTAATCATTGGTTGTGAGGTTGGAATGCTGGAGATAGCAGCTTCTGCATCAATGTTTTTGATGGCTGATGACGGTGGTCTAGATGTGGTGATAAGTTCGCCGACTGGGTTTTGTATTTTTGGGGGTGCGACACTACGTTCAGTGGCTAGTTTGGTGGCTTTTAGCGATGGGCTTTTTACAATAACGCTGAGCCGCTTTAGCTGTAAGGCATTTGGATTTTTAACAATGACGCTCGCCCTTTGCTTAAGAAAGCGCTGAAGTAGGATTCCCCACGCAATACATATACGCATTCAACCCACCCTGCCCAAACGGACTCCAGCTGTCCGGACTGTGAAAACGCATCAATCTCGGGTTGTAGGCGCGGTAGCCGTTGCCCAGCAAATACCAACCGATACTCGCTTCACGTAACTGGCCATTGAACCCCAGCCGTGTCTCGACTCTCTGCTGCGCTGACTGCTCGCCGTAAGCGGAGTAGCCGATGGTTTTGGTCTGGCCATCGACGATTTCGCCAATGATCGATTGGCTGCGGTCGGTTGCCAGCAGCACGACGCGTTGCCGGCTGCGGTTGTGTTGATCATCAGGTTTGGCTTGGCTCATACCGGGTTCTTCGCGGGAGTGAAGCAGGCCATGAGTTTTACTTGCTTGAGCCAGGCTTGAGAACTATCAGAACTGATAGTGGTGTGAGTTGTTTCTATGGGCTGGCGCGAATGGATGTGGTGACGATTCCACCGCTTTCGCGAGCAGGCTCGCTCCTACATTGGTTCTTTGTCGTACACAAATTTTGCGACCACCTCGGATCCCCTGTGGGAGCCTGCTCGCGATGAGGCCGGTACTGCCAGCACAACATTCCGAGGTTGTTTGCTAGCATTGCGTCTTAATCAACTCAGATCAGCCACGAGTGCTCGCGATGCAACTCCCAGACATGAACCTGTTGGTCGCCCTCGACGCCTTGCTCGACGAAGGCAGTGTGGTGGGCGCGGCGCGGCGGATGAACCTGAGCCCGGCGGCGATGAGTCGGACATTGACGCGCATCCGCGAAGCCATTGGCGATCCGATCCTGGTGCGTGCCGGTCGTGGCCTGGTGCCGACCCCCAAGGCGCTGGAATTGCGCGAGCAGGTGCGCAGCGTGGTGGAGCAGGCCGGGTTGCTGTTTCGTTCGGCCGATGCGGTGGAGCTGAGTTCGCTGCGGCGGCGGTTCAGTATTCGGGCTAACGACTTCTTTGTCGGCGTCTACGGCGGCAAGCTGTTCGACACCCTCGACCGGCAGGCGCCGCACTGCGAATTGCGTTTCGTCCCGGAAGGCGATGGCGATGATGAGGCGTTGCGCGAAGGGCGGATCGATTTGAGCATCAGTAACACCCGGCCGCTGACGCCGGAAGTGAAAGTCCAGAACCTGTTTTCCACGCACTTTGTCGGCCTGGTGCGCGAGGATCATCCGCTGTTGGACGATGAGATCACGGCGGAGCGTTACGCGGGGTTCTCGCACATCAGCATGTCCCGGCGCGGCATTGCCCGGGGGCCGATCGATACCGCGCTCAATGCCCTGGGGCTGGAGCGGCGGGTGGCGGTGATCGCGCCGAGCTTTCATGCGGCGATGTTCGCCTTGCCCGATTCCGACCTGATTCTGCCGGTGCCCAAGGAAGCCTTGCTGAGTGTGCGACGGCTCGGACTGAAGCTGCGCTCGTTCGACCTGCCGATCCCGTTGCCGACCTTGATGCTGACCCAAGCCTGGCATCCACGTTTCGACAAGGATCCGGCCCACCGCTGGCTGCGTGAAACGCTGAAATCCTGCTGCGATGAAACGTGGCTGGCTGCGCAGCCGGACTGAGGTCAAGCGCAATTTCCTTCTGTGGGAGCGGGCTTGCTCACGAAGGCGTTGGGTCAGTCGGTATCAATGTTGAATGATAAACCGCATTCGCGAGCAAGCCCGCTCCCACAGGGTTTTATACTGTTGCGTCAGACGCACTTATAACCTGTCAATAAGTTGATTTTCGTCAGGCATCACGCTTCCTAGAATGCTTCGGTCTTTCCACGCCGGAGCTTGCAGTACATGACTTCCCTCACGGCCCCGGCACCTGTCGCCGCGACCGGCCCAACAGCTTCACCACAGGTATTCGGCGCTCGAATCATCATCGGCCTGCTTGGCATATTGCTGGCGGTGCTGGTGTCGGGCCTGAACGAGATGGTGACCAAAGTCGCCCTGGCCGACATCCGCGGTGCGTTGGCCATCGGCTACGACGAAGGCACCTGGCTGGTCGCCTGTTACACCGCGACGTCGGTGGCGGCCATGGCGTTCGCGCCCTGGTGTGCGGTGACGTTTTCGTTGCGGCGTTTCACCCTGTGGGCCATCAGCCTGTTCACCCTGCTGGGTGTGCTGTGCCCCTTCGCCCCGAATTACGAAAGCCTGTTGTTACTGCGCACCTTGCAAGGCCTCGCGGGCGGTGCATTGCCACCCATGCTGATGACCGTGGCCCTGCGGTTTCTGCCCGCCAACGTGAAGTTGTATGGCCTGGCCGGTTATGCCCTGACGGCGACGTTCGGCCCGGGCCTGGGCACGCCGTTGGCCGGGTTGTGGACCGAGTATGTCGGCTGGCAATGGACCTTCTGGCAAATCATCGCGCCGTGCCTGATCGCCATGGCCGCGGTGGCGTATGGCTTACCCCAGGATCCCCTGCGTCTGGAGCGCTTCAAGTCCTTCAACTGGCGAGGTGTACTGCTGGGTTTTCCCGCCATTTGCATGCTGGTGATCGGCATCTTGCAGGGCAATCGCCTGGACTGGTTCGAGTCCAGCCTGATCTGCGGATTTCTCGGTGGCGGGCTGTTGTTGTTGGTGCTGTTTTTGGTCGGCGAGTGGTCGCAGCCAATGCCGTTTTTCAAGATGCAGATGCTCGGGATCCGGAACCTGTCTTTCGCCCTGCTGACCCTGGCGGGCGTGCTGGTGGTGTTGCAGGCGGTGATCATTATTCCGTCCGGTTACCTGGCGCAGGTCCAGGGTTATCGCCCGGTGCAGACTGCGCCGATCATGCTGCTGGCGGCGCTGCCGCAATTGATTGCGCTGCCGTTAGTGGCGGCGCTGTGCAACTTTCGCTGGGTCGATTGCCGCTGGGTGTTGGGCATCGGCTTGAGCATGCTGGCGCTGTCGTGCGTCGGCGGCTCGCAACTGACGTCCGTGTGGATTCGCGACGATTTCTATGCGCTGCAATGGCTGCAGATTTTCGGTCAGCCCATGGCGGTGTTGCCGCTGCTGATGCTGTCAACTGGCAGCATCAACCCGATGGAAGGGCCGTTTGCATCGGCCTGGTTCAACACGGTCAAAGGCCTGTCGGCGGTCATCGCCACCGGGGTGATCGAGGCGTTGACCACGGCACGCCTGCATTTTCACTCGACCATGCTGGTCGACCGCCTCGGCAACTCGCCGCTGGCCGAGCAAGACAGCGCAAGCCTCGCTCATCGTCTGCATGAGCAAGCGGTGGTGCTCACGTCCTCTGATCTTTACCTGTGCATGGCCGGTATCGCCGTGACCTTGATCCTGCTGATTTTCTGGCTGCCGACGCGGATTTTTCCGCCACGCGCACCGACCTGAATGCTCCACTGATACAGAAGGTTTTTATGAACACTCAAGCAAAGCAGAAAGTCACGGTTGCCGTGGTCGCCGCATTGGTCGTCGGCGTGTTGCTGTACCTGGCAATGCCCGGCCTGTTCGGCAAGCGTACCCAGCAGAACACCAACGATGCCTATGTCTCGGCGGATTTCACCCTGGTCGTGCCGCGCGTTGCCGGGTTTATCAAGCAAGTGCTGGTCGAGGACAACCAGCAGGTCAAGGCCGGGCAGTTGCTGGCGCTGATCGATGACCGGGATCTACGCGCCGCCGCCGAGGCCGCCGATGCCGAAACGCTGGTGACCAGGGCGCAACTGCAAAACGCCCGGGCGACCCTTGAACGCCAGGCGTCGGTGATTGCCCAGGCGCAATCCTCAGTAGTTTCGGCCAAGGCAGAAATGGCCTTTGCCGAGCATGAATTGAACCGCTACAACCACCTCGCCGGGGTGGGCGCCGGCACGGTGCAAAATGCGCAACAGGCGCAAACGCGCATCGACCAGGCCTCCGCACGGCTGGCCAATGCCACGGCGGTACTGGCGGCGGAACGCAAGCAGGTGGAGATCCTCACGGCCCAGCGCGATGCAGCCGAAGGTGGCCTGAAACGGGCGCAGGCGAAGCTGGAAATGGCCAGCTACGAGTTGTCCTATACGAGGATCGTCGCGCCTCAGGACGGCATGGTCGGCGAACGTGCGGTGCGGGTCGGCGCCTACGTCACCCCGGGCAGCAAAATCCTCGCGGTGGTGCCGCTGGCGCAGGCATACGTGATGGCCAATTTCCAGGAAACCCAACTGACGGATGTGCAGCCGGGGCAGGCTGTGCAAGTGCGCGTCGACAGCCTGGGTGGTGCGGCATTGAGCGGTCGCGTCGAAAGCATTGCCCCGGCCACCGGGGTGACGTTCGCTGCGGTCAAACCGGACAACGCCACCGGCAACTTCACCAAGGTGGTGCAGCGGATACCGGTGAAGATCGTGCTGGAGCCGGGACAGTCGCTGGCCGAGCGCTTGCGGGTGGGGATGTCGGTGGAGGCGAGTATTGATACTGTCAGCGCCGCTTCGAGGGAGGTGGCCAAGCGATGAAAACCTCCGTTGAGCGACCTGGCGCCTTCGCGGGCAAGCCCGCTCCCACAGGGGAATGCGGTCAACTGTGGGAGCGGGCTTGCCCGCGAAGAGGCCTGTGGCAGCCACTCACCTTCAGTGCCTTGCTCGTCATGAGTCTCAGCGCCTGCTCCGTCGGCCCGGACTTCCACAAACCAGAGGCAAAGCCAATCGCCGAATGGTCGAAACCATCAAAGGCAGCCGCCAGCCAGGCGATTACCGAAACAATGGACGAGCGCTGGTGGGAGGTGTTCCACGACCCCAAACTCTCAGCCCTGAGCCAGCGCGCCCTGACCGACAACCTCGACCTGAAGCTGGCCAGCAGCCGCTTGCAGCAAAGTCGTGCAGTGCGTCAGGTCATCACCGCCGAGCGCTACCCCAGCACGGCTGCCAGCGGTCGTTACGGACGCAACCGCAACAGCGGCGAAGGCTTGAACGACCCGTCAGGACACAACGGCCAATCGGCCTTCAACCTGTGGGATGCCGGCTTTTCCGCCTCCTGGGAGCTGGATTTCTGGGGCCGCGTGCGGCGGGAAACCGAAGCGGCCGACGCCAACCTGGAAGTCGCCGAGAACGACCGACGCGATGTGCTGCTGTCGGTGCTGGCCGACACCGCCCAAGGCTACATTCAACTGCGCGGTGTGCAGAACACCCGGCTCGTCACCGAACAGAATCTCGACGTTGCCCGCCATAGCCTGAAGCTCTCGCAATTGCGTCTGGCCGACGGCGTCGCGACGGATCTGGATGTCGCCGAAGCCGCCGCTCAAGTGGCGGCCATCGAATCGCGCCTGCCCGCACTGGAGCAGCGCCAGTGGCAACTGATCAACGCCTTGAGTCTGTTGATGGGTGAACCGCCCCAGGCATTGGCGGCGGAGTTATCCACAGACGCACCGGTGCCACAAACGCCGCGTCAGGTCGCCATTGGCTTGCCCTCGCAACTGGCTGCACGTCGGCCGGACATTCGTCAGGCCGAAGCGCGGCTGCATGCCGCCACTGCCAGCATTGGCGTGGCCAAGGGCGATTTTTATCCGCGAATCACCCTGTCGGGGAACATCGGTTCCCAGGCCATGCAACTGAGCGATTTCGGCTCCTGGGGTTCGCGTTCGTTCGGGATCGGCCCGCAGTTCAGCTTGCCGTTGTTCGACGGCGGCCGCTTGCGTGGCGTGCTTGAATTGCGCGAAGCACAACAACAGGAAGCCGCTATCGCCTATCAGCAAACCGTGCTGCGCGCCTGGCATGAAATCGATGACCAGTTGACCGCCTATAACGCCAGTCAGTTGCGCCGCGACAGCCTGGCCGAAGCCGTACGCCAGAACCGCGTTGCGCTGGACACCGCGCAACAACAGTACGTTGAGGGTGTGGTGGATTTCGTCACCGTACTCACCGTGCAAGGGGCGTTGCTGGCGACGCAGGAACAGTGGGTCGAAAGCTCGACCGGTGTGTCGCTGGCAGTCGTCGGTTTGTACAAGGCGTTGGGTGGCGGATGGCAGTCAGTGTATCCCGTGGCAGAGACGGCGCACTTCGAGCCGGCCGAATGACTATGGGGCGTATCTGTCCGGCATTACCTGGCAATGAGCGGCGTCATCGCATCCTTCAGGTTTTCGACGACAAATCCGCCATGCCCTTGAGCAACTCGATTGGTAGTGGAAAGACGATGGTCGAGCTCTTGTCGCCAGCAATCGAACTCAGGGTCTGCATGTAGCGCAGCTGCATGGCCCCCGGTTGGCGGCCAAGCATTTCGGCGGCCTGCATGAGCTTTTCCGAGGCCTGCAATTCACCCTCGGCGTGGATCACCTTGGCTCGCCGTTCCCGTTCGGCTTCGGCCTGTTTGGCGATGGCGCGGATCATCGATTCGTTGAGGTCCACGTGCTTGATCTCGACGTTCGCGACCTTGATGCCCCAGGCGTCGGTCTGGGCGTCGAGTACTTGCTGGATATCCAGGTTCAAGCGTTCGCGTTCGGCCAGCAGTTCGTCCAGTTCGTGTTTACCCAGCACCGCCCGCAGCGTGGTTTGCGCCAACTGGCTGGTGGCGGCCAGGAAGTCCTCGACCTGGATGATTGCCTTCTGCGGATCGAGTACGCGGAAATACAGCACCGCATTGACCTTGACCGACACGTTGTCGCGGGTGATCACGTCTTGCGGCGGAACGTCCAGCACCACGGTGCGCAAATCGACCCGGACCATCTGCTGGACCACCGGAATCAGCAGGATCAGGCCGGGGCCCTTGACCTGCCAGAAGCGCCCGAGCTGGAACACCACGCCGCGCTCGTATTCGCGCAGGATGCGGAACGTCGACCCCGCCAGTGCGATGATCAACAATAGCAGCGCGACAAGACCCAATTGCAAACCCATGACTATTCTCCGCCCGGCGCCGCGTCAGCCGCGGCCACTTGCAGCAGCAAGCCCTTGCGCCCCACCACCCGCACCTGTTGCCCGGGTTGCAGCGGCGTCGCGCTGAGCACTTGCCATCGTTCTCCTTGCAGATGAACCCAGCCGCCACAGGCGTTGCCGAGCTGCACTGACGTGACCGGCGTTTCGCTGCCGACCAGCCCGGCATCACCGCTAACCGTGTGCCGCGGTCGGGTCTTCAGGGCGTGAAACACCAGGTAGATCAGCAACAGCGCGCTGATCAGTCCGAGGCCGATCATCAGTGGCACGGGCACATCGGTATTGGTCAGGATCACCGCACCGATCACGAACATCACGATGCCGCCCAGGCCGATCACACCGTAATTGGGCAGGGCCGCCTCGGCGATCAGGAACGCGATGCCGAAGGTGATCAGCCAGATCCCGACGGGGTTGGGCACCAGCACCACAACCGTGTCGGCAGCACAGGCCCATCCGCTCAACGCCAACAGCAACGCAACGGCACAGCAACGCGTGTTCACTTGACCCTCCGGGAGAGTCGTGGAGTGGCTCTGAGTACAGTTTAGTTGAGCCTTGGCCTGTATGAATTTTGCTCAATTGTCGTCGGCGGCCGATGGGCGGATTTCCCGCCGGATCGCGCTGACGGGCCTAGACTTTTACTACGCAAGCAAAACTTTAACCATCGTCCGCCGGCGGTCATGGCGGACACCGAGGTGCATCATGCGTATGGCAAGAACCGTGCAGCGAAGCCTGGAAAAGGCTCAATGCGAATATGACATCGTCAGCCACCCACACTCGGCCAGCAGCCTTGAAACGGCGCGGGTCGCAGGTATTCCTGCCGAACGGGTGGCCAAATCGGTGATCCTCGACGATCACCATGGGCATTACCTGATGGCCGTGCTGCCCGCCAGCCGTCACCTTGACCTGAGCAAAGTCCGCAGCAGCGGTGAGTGGCAGGTTTCCCGCGAAAGCAACCTGGCGCACCTGTTCGATGATTGCGAACGCGGTGCTGTACCGGCGCTGGGTGAGTCCTATGGGTTGGAGGTGGTCATCGATCCGCTGCTGACCCGGCAGAAAGACATCTATCTGGAGGCCGGCAACCACGTCAACCTGGTGCGCATGGACATGCCCGAGTTTCTGAAAATGGTGCCGCATGCCGAGGTGCGGGAGTTGAGTCATTGAGTTTTGCGCCGTCAATGCTGCGGTCATCGCGGGCTTGCCCGTGATGACCGCGTAGCGGTCCCTTAATCGGTCACAGGAGCCAGGCATGGAAAACCCAACCCACAACCTCCCTTCGCTGTTCAAACAACTCGGCCTGCCGGACGACGCCGAAAGCATCGATAAATTCATCGCCACCCATTCACCGCTCAAACCGGAACTGCACCTTGCGGATGCATTTTTCTGGAGCCCGAGTCAGGCGGATCTTCTGCGTGAGGAGATACTCGATGACGCGGATTGGGCTGAGGTAGTGGATCAACTGGATGTGATGTTGAGGAAGGGGCGGGGGGTGTAAAAAACTGATAGGCGGTGCTCAACCGAGGTTGCTCTGATTACAATAACTGACCAGAATTAAGACCTTATTTGAGGTCTTAATTATGCAAAGTGTTTTGGCTGATATGGCTGTCAGCGTTTCTGAACTAAAGAAAAACCCCTCTGCCGTTTTGAATGGCGCCCATGGAGGGCCCGTCGCAGTGCTCAATCACAATCGCGTCATGGGCTACATGGTTCCTGCCGATGTGTTCGAAGCCATGATGGAGCGCCTGGATGATTTGGAGTTGGCGGAAATCGTGCGTTCTCGTCGTCATGAAACGCCGATCCCGGTAACGCTGGATGACTTATAAGCTCGAATTTCTGCCGTCTGCACGCAAAGAATGGGACAAGCTGGGGCACACGCTGCGTGAGCAATTCAAAAAGAAATTGGCAGAGCGGCTCGAAATGCCTCGAATCCCTTCCGACTCACTCCATGGCATGCCCGACTGCTACAAAATCAAGTTGAAGTCATCGGGATATCGACTCGTCTACGAGGTGATAGATGAGCGCGTCGTCGTTTCTGTCGTTGCAGTAGGAAAGCGCGAACGCAGTCAGGTGTATGAGCGCGCCAGGAAACGTTGATGGCACTTGGCAGGTAGCTGTTACGTATTTGTTTCAAAACTTGACGGAAAATCCCCTCCAATGCCATATTGATAGTTAGCAAACTAACAGTGTGTGTTTTCCCTCGTGCCGAACAACCTCGACCTTCTCCAGATGAACATCAGCAGTGCCATGGTGGTGGCCGCCAGGCATTGGCGGAAGATCTGCCAGACCACGCTGGTCAACTATGGAATCTCCGAAGCCTGCGCTGTTCCGCTGTTGATGATCGGGCGGCTGGGCGAGGGCGTGCGCCAGGTGACGGTGGCTCAAGCGGCAGGGATGGAGAGCCCGTCGCTGGTGCGCCTGCTCGATCAGTTGTGCCATGCCGGTTACGTCTGCCGGACCGAAGACACGCAGGACCGCCGCGCCAAATGCCTGAGCCTGACCGAAACCGGTCGGGAGCTGGTGCAGGCGGTCGAAGTGGAGCTGGTGCGCTTGCGCCACGAAGTCCTTGAAGGCATTGACCAGAGTGATCTGGAGGCTACGCTACGGGTACTGAGAGCATTTGAAGCGGCCACGCCGCCATCGGTGGCCAGCTCTTGAACGGATTCTTCTCAGGCATGCCCCCGGCGCGGGACTGGTTCTACGGAGTCCGCACCTTCGCCGCATCGATGATCGCGCTGTACATTGCCCTGCTCATGCAAATGCCGCGTCCGTACTGGGCGATGGCCACGGTGTACATCGTTTCCAGTCCGTTTCTCGGCCCTACCAGTTCCAAGGCGTTGTACCGGGCGGTTGGCACCTTTATCGGCGCTGCGGCGGCGGTTCTGTTCGTGCCGATGTTCGTGCAGAGCCCCTACGTGCTGGTGGTGGTGATTGCGCTGTGGACCGGGACGCTGCTGTTTCTGTCCCTGCATTTGCGCACGGCCAACAACTACGCCTTGATGCTCGCCGGATACACCTTGCCGTTGATTGCCCTGCCGGTGGTGAACAACCCGCTGGGGGTGTGGGACGTGGCCGAAGCGCGGACCGAAGAAATCTTTCTCGGCATCGCCGTGGCAGCGGTGGTCGGTGCGATGTTCTGGCCCCGGCGCCTGGCGCCAGTGTTCAATGATTCGGTGAGCAAATGGTTTACCGATGCATCGACCTACAGCCTGCGTTTCCTTAGCCGCAACGTGCAGCCTGAAGAGGTCAGTGCGTTGCGCGCATCGATGGTTGTCACGTTCAACTCCCTGGAGTTGATGATCGGTCAGTTGCCCCACGAAGGCTCGCGTCCGCAGACAGTGCGCAACACCAAGGAATTGCGCGGACGGATGATTCACCTGCTGCCAGTGATCGATGCCCTCGACGACGCGCTTTACGCCCTGGAACGGCGCACCCCGGAGCTTGTGGACAAGTTCGCACCCTTGCTGGCCGCCACCTCCGAATGGCTCGAACACAAGGATGCCAATCTCGCCCGCTGGCAAGCCCTGAAGGATCAACTTGAGGCCCTGCAACCGGCTCCTGAAGCGCTGGATGACCGCAAGCAACTGCTGTTCTCCAACGCCATTTACCGTCTCGGCGAGTGGATCGATTTGTGGCAGGACTGCCGCAGCCTGCAAAACGCCATCCAGTGCGAAAGCCAGGACAGCTGGCGCGCGGTGTATCGGCACTGGCGGCTGGGTCGGCTGACGCCGTTTCTGGATCGCGGCCTGATGTTTTATTCCGCGGCGTCCACCGTCACCGCGATTATCGTCGCCTCGGTGCTGTGGATTCTGCTCGGCTGGACCGATGGCGGCAGCGCGGTGATCCTGGCGGCGGTGGCGTGCAGTTTCTTCGCCTCGATGGACGATCCGGCACCGCAGATTTACCGGTTCTTTTTCTGGACAGCGATGTCGGTGGTGTTCGCCAGCCTTTATCTGTTTCTGGTGCTGCCCAACCTGCATGACTTTCCGATGCTGGTGCTGGCGTTTGCCGTGCCGTTCATTTGCGTCGGCACCCTGACGGTCAAGCCGCAGTTTTACCTGGGCATGTTGCTGACTCTGGTCAACACCTCGTCTTTCATCAGCATTCAGGGCGCTTACGACGCGGACTTCCTCAGTTTTGCCAACTCCAACCTGGCCGGTCCCACGGGGCTGCTGTTCGCGTTCATCTGGACCCTGATCGCCCGGCCGTTCGGTGCCGAACTGGCGGCCAAGCGCCTGACCCGTTTCAGTTGGCGTGACATTGTCAGCCTCGCCGAGCCGGCCACGTTGTCCGAGCATCGGCTGCTGGGCTTACGGATGCTCGATCGGTTGATGCAGCATCTGCCGCGCCTGGCCATGACCGGCCAGGACTCCGGCGTGGCGCTGCGGGAAGTGCGGGTGGCGCTGAATCTGTTGGACCTGCTCGCTTATACGCCGCGGGTCCTTGGTGTGCCGCAGGTGCTGCTGCGCCAGGTGGTGACCGAGGTGGGCGAGTACTTCAAGGCCTGCCTCAAGGCCGGTGAGCGCTTGCAGGCACCGAGCCCGTTGCTGATGACCCTCGACCGCACGCGTCGCGCCCTCAGCGGTGCCGGCGATGATGAAACCCGTCGGCATCTGCTGCACGCCCTGAGCGGCCTGCGCCTGGCACTGTTGCCCGGCGTCGAGTTCGTCGGTTCCGCCGAGCCCGAAGAACCGCTTCCCCATGGCATTGATGGAGCGCCTTTATGATCGGTGACCTGGATCTGAGCGGGGTATTCCTGCCCACACTGCTGGTGCTGATGGGCATTACGTATGTGTTGTACCTGTTGGTGCACGGGGTGCTGACGCGCCTGCACTTTTACCGTCTGGTCTGGCACCGGGCATTGTTCAACGTGGCCCTCTACGCCTTGCTGCTTGGCGCCGTGGATTCACTCAGTCGATACCTGATGACATGAAAAAACCGTTTCTAACCCTGGGTCGCGTGGTGTTGACCCTGCTGATCGTGAGTTTCGCCGTTGTCGTGGTCTGGCGCATGGTGATGTATTACATGTTCGCGCCCTGGACCCGCGACGGACACATCCGTGCCGACATCGTGCAAATCGCGCCGGATGTCTCCGGGCTGATCCAGCAAGTGGAGGTGCGCGACAACCAGTTGGTCAAGCGTGGCCAGGTGCTGTTCAGCATCGATCCGGACCGCTTCAAGCTGGCCCTGCGCCAGGCGAAAGCGGCAGTCGCCGACCGCGAAGAAACCCTGGCCCAGGCCCAGCGTGAGGCCAGGCGGAACAAGGGCCTGGGCAACCTGGTGCCGGGTGAGCAACTGGAAGAAAGCCAGTCGAAAGTGGCCCGCGCCCAAGTGGCCTTGATGGAAGCCCAGGTGGCGGTGGACAGCGCGCAGCTCAACCTCGACCGCTCGGTGATCCGCAGCCCGGTGGACGGCTACGTCAACGACCGCGCGCCTCGGGCCCAGGAGTTCGTCAGCGCCGGGCGTCCGGTGTTGTCGGTGGTCGACAGCAACTCGTTCCATATCGATGGTTATTTCGAAGAAACCAAACTGAACGGCATTCATATCGGCCAAAGCGTCGACATCCGGGTGATCGGCGACAATGCGCGCCTGCGCGGACATGTGGAGAGCATCGTCGCCGGTATCGAAGACCGCGACCGCACCAGCGGCAACAACCTGCTGCCCAACGTCAACCCGGCCTTCAGCTGGGTGCGGCTGGCCCAGCGGATTCCGGTACGGATCGCCTTCGATGACGTGCCGGAAGATTTCCGCATGATCGCCGGGCGCACCGCCACGGTATCGATCATCGACGATCAGAAGCGGGAGCCGGCGCAATGAGCAAGGCCTCGGGTTTGGCGGTCGCCGGGTTAGGCTTGCTGCTGTCGGCGTGTCAGATGGTCGGGCCGGATTATCATTTGCCTGAAGAAGCGGCTGTCCATCGTCCAGACTTGCAGGGCGATCTGGCGGTCGACGGTAAAACCGTGGTGTCCGCGCCGGTGCCGGCCGATTGGTGGCGCCTGTACAAGGACCCGCGACTCGACCAGCTGGTGCAACAGGCCATGGCTTCCAACACCGATTTGCGGGTGGCGGCGGCCAGTCTGTCGCGGTCTCGTGCGCAGGTTGATGAGGCCGAAGCCGCAGGCGGCTGGAGCGGCGGCGTGCAGATGGGCGCCCAGCGCTTGCAGGAGTCCGGCCAGGCCTTCCTGCTGCCGGAAAAAGTGCCGGTGGCCAACATCGGCGATATCGGCATCAGCGCGTCGTACCAGTTCGACCTGTTTGGCACCTTGCAGCGCGGTATCGAAGCGGCCAAGGCCAATGCCGATGCGACGCAGGCCGCCGCCGATACTGCACGCATTACCGTGGTGGCCGACGTGGTTCGGGCCTACACCCAAGTGTGCGCGGCCAATGAAGAGCGGGAAATTGCCCAGCACTCCCTCGACCTGCAAGCCCAGAGCACTACGCTGATCCAGCGCCTGCGCGATGCCGGGCGTGGCGATGAAACCCAGGTCACCCGTTCGCAAACCCAACTCAAATCCCTGCGCGCTGACATGCCGCGTTATGAGGCGGCGCGTCAGGCCGGGTTGTACCGCTTGTCGATGTTGCTGGCCAAGCCGGTGGACCAACTGCCGGCCGGCACCGCCACCTGCGACGAGCTGCCAAAAATCGCGCAACTGATTCCGGTGGGCGATGGCGCCGCGTTGCTCAAGCGTCGTCCCGATGTACGGCAGGCCGAGCGGCGACTGGCGGCCGCGACGGCCGGTATTGGCGTCGCCACGGGCGAGCTGTACCCGAACATCAGCATCGGCGCGACCATCGGTACCGTCGGTATCCTGGACGATCTCGGCGATCCGTCGACCAACCGCTGGGGCTTCGGTCCGTCGCTGACCTGGAACGTGCCGACCAACGGCGCCCGGGCGCGCATCCGCGAAGCCGAAGCGGTGACCCAGGCGACCCTGGCGCATTTCGACGGGGTGGTGCTCAACGCCATTCGCGAGACCCAGACCGGTCTGGCCCAGTACACGGCATTGCTGCAACGCCGCGATGCACTGGCCGATGCCGAGCAGTCGGCAAAACTGGCAGCCGACCAGACCCACCGCTTCTTCCAGGCCGGCCGCGCCTCGTTCCTGGCGGACCTGCAAGCCACCCGCACCTACATTGACGTCACGGCGCAACTGGCGGCCGCGAACACCCAGGTTGCCGCCAGCCAGATCGATTTGTTCCTCGCCTTGGGCGGCGGCTGGGAAAGCGGACGAACGCAAGCGTCGAACTCCGGCAAACCCTGAGGCCGTTGCTATGCTTTGAAGTGTTGGGGGGCGCCTCGTGCAAAGCGCCCTTTCTACGCACAAGGCTCGCGCAGGTCAGGGGGAAACCAATAATGAAAAACCCTTATGCTCTCGGCTTCTGGTGCGCCATCGTGGCGTTGGTGCTGCTGTCGGCCACCTATTTCTACGGCATCATGCTGGCCCACCAGATCGACAAGGCTCTGGCGTTCCTCGACAGTGCCGCCGCGCTGATTGCCGTGATTTCCATTGCGGTGGTGGCTTGGGCCTCGGTCCAGAACCAGCGCATCAAGAAAAGACAACTCGAACAAGGCAAGACCCTGGTCCTGATCTGGGACACCAAGGTGGCGCTGCGTCGTGTCGAAACCGTGTTCGACCGCTATTTCTGGGGCAGTTACTGGCAACCGGGGCGCACGTTTCAGGAAGTCATGGGCGAATTGACCGGCACGCCGCTGGAAAAAAGCCTCGAGAGCCTGAAAAAACAGTGCCTGGCGCTGGACCGGCAAGTGGCTGACGACGGTCGGCACTGGCTCAGCAATGCCCGGGAGCTGGCGGATGTCGCCACGGCCATGGCCCGCGAACGCTATCAACTGGACGTCTGCGACCCGCGCGCGGAAGTGACGGGCGGGGCGGTGATCAACCGCGACTTCGAAGTGCTGGTGTACACCTGGACTGCGCGGCTAAAAAGCTTTGATCATCAGCTGGATGAGATCGAGGTCCAGTATTCCTGATTCTGTGTTGGCAAGGCTGACGCCTTCGCGAGCAAGCCCGCTCCCACAGGAGTACGCATTCCAATGTGGGAGCGGGCTTGCTCGCGAAGGCGATTGTATAGGCGCAAAGAATCCCCAGCCCAGCGAACACCCCCCCAAGACACTCTTTCACCTTCAATCATTGCGCCGTTCGTCGCGCCTGATGCTAATCTCCATACCACTTTCAGCACAGTCGAGCCGCAACCCGTCATGGGTTCAGGGAAGACGACCTCTCTTTCAACAACGGACATTGAACGGGTCATACATGAATAAATCAGCAGGCGTGCTTCTGGGAATTGTTGTCGCAATCGGTGCCATCAGCGCAGGCGGAGCCTGGTTTACCGGCACCAAAATCGAAGGTGTGCTGAACACCTCGATTGCCGATGCCAACAAGGAATTGCAGGCAGCGATGGTCGGTTCCAACGGCATCGCGTCGCTGGAACTGGTGTCACTGGAGCGTCATGCATTCAGCAGCACCGCGCACTATCGCCTGAAGGGCGAAGGCGAAATGTTCGGCGAAGCGCCGGTCGAGTTGCTGTTTGTCGATCACATCGAACACGGCCCGTTGCCGTTCTCGCGCCTGATGTCGCTGAAATGGCTGCCGGTCCTGGCGACCAGTCACTACGAGCTGGAAAAGACCCCGTTCACCGAGAAGTGGTTTGCCGCCGCCAAGGACAAGTCCCCGCTGACCGGCGTGGTCAATATCGGCTATGACAACGCTACCAATGGCACCTTCGAGTTGCAGCCGCTGGAAATGGCCCTGGATGACAAGTCGAGCATGAAATTCTCCGGCTTGAGCATGGACGTCGACGCCAGCGCCAAGGCGCAGAAGGTCAAGGCCAATGGCTACATGGACAGCCTGAAGGTGACCACCGTTTCCGAAGACCAGGCACCGGTGCAGGTTGAGTTGAACGGTCTGACCCTGGCCAGCAACCTGACCAAAAGTACCTACGGTTTCTACACCGGCGAGAACGTCGTTGAGCTGGCCAGTGGCAAATCGACCTTCGGCGTCAAACAGTCGGTGCTGGACTTCAAGAAATTCGAAATGAAGAACCTGACTGAAGAAAAGGGCAGCAACGTCTCCGGGCGCGCCGATTACAAGGTCGGCGACGTGTCCTTCAACGGCAAGACCATCGGTTCCGGTGCGCTGGCCATGAGCCTGAAGAACCTCGACATTCCGGCCACCCTGTCATTGATGCAGGTTTACCAGAGCAAACTGCAGCCGTATGAAAGGGCGGCAGCCGAAGCGACGGCGGCCGGCCTGCCGGTGCCAGAGCTGAAACTGACCGAAGCCGAAGAGGCGCTGCTCAAGTCCAGCCTGGAAAAACTGCTGGCGGCCGGACCACAAGTGGCCCTGGAAAACCTGTCGTTCAACACCGCCAACGGTGAGAGCCGCGCCAATATGGTGCTCGACCTGACCAAGCCACAGACCATCGATCTGCCGACCGATCAGTTGGTCAGGCAGCTGATCGCGCTGCTGGACTTCAAGCTGAAAGTGTCCAAAGCCATGCTGGTCGATGTGCTCACCGTGCAATCGCAAATCGACGGTCAGACCGACGCCAAGCTGATTGCCGACCAGGCCACCGCCACCGCAGACATGTTCAGCAGCATGGCGGTCGGCAGCCAACTGGCAAAACTGGACGGCAATAACATCGTCACCAACTTGCGTTACGCCAACAATCAGGTGGACTTCAACGGCCAGAAAATGACCGTCGAAGAGTTTGCCAGTTTTGTGATGAGCAAGTTCGCCGATGCCGGTGCCACCGAATAACAGCGGCTGTTAACCCTGCAACGCCCGGCCTCTGCTTCGCGCAGGCGCCGGGCGTTTTGCTGTCCGGCCTCTCTAGGGGACGTCACGGATCAGGCGCCATGCCTCCTCCCATGGCAGCGGTTGTTTCATCCGCTCGGCGAGCATCGCCATGGCCCGGTCCATCTCGCAGGCTACCGCCGCCGACACCACGCCGTTTTTTCCGAACAGGCCTATGAAAGGCGGATCGTCAGGATCGCCCTTGAACTCGACTTCGTCCCAGGCCTCGGCGTGCCCGAGGTAGTCGTAGGTTTTACCGAAATGCCAGGTCCAGAAAAACGGCACATCGAGGTAATGCTCGTCACCGCCCAGCATATTGGCCGCGGCGATCCGCGCCTGCTGCTGGGCCAGTCGCCAGTGTTCGATGCGCAGGTGTTGGTTGTTCAGCGGGAACGTGGCGATATCGCCAGCCGCCCAGAGGCCGTCGGCCACGCGCATTCCACCATCGACACGCAGCGAGTGATCCTGCTCCTTCGGCAACCCGGTAAAGGCCGCAGTGGCTGGCGTGACGCCGATGCCGACCAGCACCAGATCGGCCGTCAGGCGTTGGCCGTTGTCCAGGCGCACGGCCTCGACCTTGTCCGTCCCTTCGATCTGCACCGCATTGCCCTGGGTATGAAACACGACGCCATTGGCTTCATGCCGCGCGCGAATAGCCTTGCCGACCGTGTCACCGAACTGTTTGGCGAACGGCACTTCGTGGCGGGCCAGCACGGTCACGTGCAGGCCAAGCTGGCGCAGGGACGAAGCGGATTCCATGGCAATGAAACTGTCGCCGATGATCACCACCTGCTGGCCGGCGCTGGCGCTGTCCAGAATTTGCTGTGCATGGGCTTTGGAGCGCAGGACGAACACTTGCGGCAGGTCGGCGCCCGGCAGCGTCAGCGGGTTGGGCACGCCGCCGGTGGCCAACAGCGCTGCGTCGTATGTCAGTGTTTGGCCGTCAGTCAGCCGCAGCGTCCGGTGTGGCGCATCCAGGCTTGCCACTTCGCCTTGCAGGCGCTCGATCCGCTGCTCGCGGTAAAAAACCTCGTCGCGCAGCGGCGGGACTTCGTCCAGCGGCATCTCCCCGGCGATCACGTATTTGCTCAGTGCGGTGCGGTCGTATCCGGAATCGGCTTCGCGGTCGATCAATAGCAACCGGCCGCCGAATCCTTTCTCGCGCAAACACGCTGCCGCCGCCGTGCCTGCCGCGCCGGCGCCGACAATGATGAAGGTTCGTGGATCGTCGGCCGGTGGCGGGTGGGCAGCCGGCATAGGCTGATCGCCGACCCAGATGTCGCCGTCACGGACTTCGAGGGGATAGCGCTTGAGGCTGTCCAGGGCTGGCGGCTCACACAGCCCGCCATCCTCGATCCGAAACTGCGCCTTGTGCCACGGACAGGTCAGGCGCCCATGGCATATCGCGCCGTCCGCCAGCGGGGCTCCGGCATGCGGGCATTCGGCCTGATAAGCACGCAGTTGTTCGCCGGCCCGCAACAGCAGAATCTTGCTGTCCTGGACCTGCACTTCCAGACCCCGGTCTTCGGGCACATTGGCGACACGCGCAACGCGATGCAGAGTCATGATCGCTCTCCAGACAGACGTTTCACTTATTGAGTCTGGTACCTGTCGCGAGGTTCAGCCAATTGCCCCTGCCACGGCGTGAACGGTCCGGATATAGTTTGCACGCCGACGACGGCCCAACACGCACAAGGTGCTCCGGTATGCCCCGATTGACCTCAATGAACCCTTGGCTCGCGGCCTTGGCAGTCGCCCTTTGCGTGCAGTTCCCGGCGCAGGCCCAGGAACGCTTCACCCTGAACATTCCCGGCGTCTCCGATGACCGCCTGTTCACGTCGGCCGCCGCCAGCGATTCCGCAGGTTGTGGCGGGCATAACATTTCCCCGGCATTGAACTGGAACGCCGGCCCGGCAGCTACCCAAAGCTACGCCATCGTCATGCACGACCCAGACGGCCAGAAAGGCCAGGGCGTCGATAACTGGGTGCATTACGGCATCAAGGCCGGCACCCACCAGATTCCGGCCGGCGCCGGGAGCAAACCCGGCCTCGAGGGCGTCGGCGGTACCAACAGCAAGGTAACCACTGGCTACATCGGCCCTTGCCCGCCCGTTGGCGACAGCGCGCACCACTACATCATCCAGATCTACGCCCTGGACCTAGCCCCGGACGCCTTGCCCGCCGGCCTGACCCGTACGCAACTGCTGGAAAAAATCAAAGGCCACGTCCTGAAAAACAGCAGCGTGGTGCGGCGCTATCACCGCTGAAGGCTGATAGCCCCAGCAGATTTGCAGAACACTGAAGTGCGCAGCATTCCGGGGATTTGGCATCCACCCCCGAAAGCGCGCACTATCAGGCTATAGCCGATGCGTTGGAGGATGCCGTGGCAAAAAAAATTGACCGCATCGCCCAAATGCTCAACTGCCCGCAAAAGGGTGAGGAACTGCGGCGAGCGATTACCGAGAGTCGCAAGGATTTTCTGCTGAACCAGCCGGAAGAAGACGTTGTTGAAGACGACGACCTTGAAGAGGAGTTTTTCGATGACGACGAGGACGACGATGAGTACGACGAGTTCGACTGGACGACAGAATGAAAAAAAAACCGCTTCGGCGGTTTTTTTGTGCCGTAAAGAAGCCCAGGGCCTTGGGAACTGAGGCGTTCTCGTGTCTAAACAGTTTGCCCATGCGGGCCGAACCGCCGACAACGTACGCTGCCTGACTGGCGGGAAAACTATTTAATTAAATGTACATCGCACGAATCATTTGGATATCCTTGGCCAAAGGGTGGCCTAGTGATATCACGGAGCGATAAAGTGTTCAAAGTTGTGGATGAGGGTTTTGAAAGGCTCCGCAAGTGGCCACTGGTTCGTGTAGGGCTTTACTTGATCCTTGGTTACTGGGGCTTGTTCTGTGATCCGTTTGGCCTGTCCTCCGCCGCTGACAAGGCTCTGTCGGATCAACTCGGGCGATTCCGGGCGTTCAGCTTTCCTGTCGCGCCCGCGCCAGTAACGGTCGTCGCTATTGATTACCCCAGCATCGCCGGGTTGCACAATGATGGAAAGGGTTGGCTGGAGGCCAATGACTGGCCCCTGACTTACGCCGATCATGCTCGCATTTTGCGTGACCTCGCCCTGCCCAAAAGCGGCGAGCCGGCTCCGGCGGCCATCTTCTACGACATCTTCTTTGAACGCCCTCGCATCACGAGTGGCGACTTGCAGCAGCTCGGTCGTGTGCTGGAGCGTTTGGATGCAAACCCGGTGGCCTCGAGGGTCCATCTGGCCGGGGGAGGGAGTTTTGTGCCGATGTCTCCACAGGCCCGCGAGCAGTTGCGGTCTGCCTCACTGGCAGTCTCTGCGTGGGACGGGATAGGCGATCTCTATCCGCTGAAGGCGACTCTGGGCACGGCGAGCGCCACTGAACCCGTAGCGACGGCGGCTGGCGCACTCTATCAGGATCTGTGCAAGGCGCGCGGCGAAGATTGTCGCTGGGCCGAGGCGGCAAGCCTTCCAGAGCTTTCCATTCAGTGGACTATGACTTCGGGGGACGATTGCAGTGTCGAGCACGCGAGTTCGTGGCGCGATTTGATTTCGATTTTTTGGCGTTTCACAGGTCTCTCGACGGCAGCCGAAAACCCGACAGCCGCGTGCATGCCGGTCCATCAGGTTCGACTGTCGCAGTTGTACGGCGAGCACCCGGTAAGTCTCAGGCCGCCCCGACTCAAGCCCGGTGAGCCCTTCGTGGTATTGGTGGGGAACGTCATGCCTAGTCTGAACGACTACGTAGAGTCGCCATTGTATGGCCAGGTGGCTGGCGTATACCTGCACGCCAATGCATTGGCAAACCTGGACGAAAGGGGAGCGCACTACATACATCAGAGCGATTTCCGAATTGCAAACTTTCTATTCCTGTTGGTGATGATTCTGATGTGTATGCATCTGCAGGGCACCCTTGGCTGGCGAGTCCAGACACGCGAATCCAGCGCTGCCGAGAAAGATTCATTTACCTCTAAAGTCGGTAGGACATTGGGGTTTACCGCACTCAACACATCGGTGGTCGCGGTCGGCTACTACCTGTTCTACCGGGCGAACATGGCTCCCGAAGGTTGGTTGGCGCTGGCGGCTTTCATGCCTTTCCTGTGGGAAGTCGTCTTGGCCGGTGAGCAGAATTACTCAAAGGATGGACCTGATGAAAAAGCGTTTTCCAATCCAGCTGTTGCTACTCGCTAGTTTGAATGTTTTATCGGCTTCGGCAGATACGTTGCAGATCCAGGCAATTCCCCATCCCGAGCTCATCGAAGTTGAAGCCGCCAAGGGTGGCGAGTATCGGTTGGTGTCGGAGCTGGGCAAACTGACTTACCCACTGTCGGCCAAGTCAGTGGAAGGCAACCGCCTGGAGTTTCGCCAGGGCAGCGGAGTCTGGAAAGTTTCGCGTGCCGATGTGGAGTTGGTGAACGAAAAACTGGTGGTCGATGCCTGTAGCACCATACCTGTGACCCTGGCTGGCGATGCGAAATCTGCAAGCGTCAAGGGAGCGGGCGAAGGATGCAAATGATGAGACGGAGTGTCTGTCTGTTCGTATTTGCACTGGCGGCGCTGTCCGGTTGCGCTGTCGACCCGAAGTACAGTGCGTTCAAGCCGTTGGAGGGCGCCGATCGCAAAGTCAACATCGATGATGTGCGGCTGTTGCGGCAGATGGATCGCACGCCAGTCCTGGATCCTGCGCTGATCCAATATGTGCAGCGTATTCGCCAGCGCCTTGAAGGTGCTTGGGCAGTGCCGTGCGACTGTGTGGTGATCGTGGACTCGTTCAGCGGGTACGAGGCCTATTCTCTCTCTACTACAACCATCGTGGTGTCGGCCGGGCTGATAGCCCAGGCCAGTTCAGAGGATGAGGTTGCAGCGGTCATCGGCCACGAACTTGGGCATGTCTATCAAGGTGATACCACCAAGGGCAACCTGCAACAGACTGCATTGGACATGACCAAGCTGGGCGCCTGGGCCGCTGGAGCCGGTGGTTATAGCCTGCTCTTCGGCGAGACTGTCGATGACATGACCAAGGGCCTCGTCTATCGGCACTGGAACCAGGAGCAGGAAATTGCGGCAGACCATTTTTCCGCGCAGTTGCTGGTGAAAGCCGGGTATTCGCTCGATGGTCTTAAAATGGCTGTACGCCGTCTCGGCAAATACAGTGAAGGTGCGCTGGTGGCGAACGCCCCGCAAACAACCCGTTGTGTGACGGGTAAGGGCGGCAATTACCAGATCAATTTGAAGGGCTGTAGCAAGGAACTGAGCCATGTGGACGAGAGTATCTACCAGTCGTCCGAACAGCGGCTGGAACCGATCGTGAAACTCACCGCCAGCCTGCCGCCAGAGCAGCGCCGTCGCCGGCCGACCGGGCCGCTACCGGATTTCCCTTCGGCGGACTATCTGTTCCGACTGAACGATCTGGTTTCCAGCAATCGCGAACAGCTCAAGGCGAATCTGGCTCTCATCGAGGCGCAGCCCTTGCCGGCGACCCTGCAGGGCAATGTCGCAGTCACCAACAAACTGGCGATGGCTTACTCCATCGCTGGCGACTCGGCGCGTGCGGCATCCTATTTGCGCACCAGCCTGCAAGGTGCCGGGCGTACGGCCTGGACATTCAACATGCTGTTCAAGGAAGTCGATCGTAGCGGTGACCAGAAGCAGGTCATGAAGGCCATTGAAGACTCGCATCTGGAGGTGGGCTACATGGCACAGCTATTACCTGTGGAGTACTACCTGACCAAGCGTCATGGACTGCAGGTATACGAATTGATCGCTTATGGCCGCTGCGTTTCCAACGTGGTCGATGATGTGGCCACCTACAACACCTGCGCTAAATTCGAGAAGCAGGCAAAGCAGTATGGCGGTGCGAACTGGTGATGCCAGTTGTTCCAAGGCTGCGCACGAATGTCTGGAAGGATGAAAAAACACAAAAGCCCGCAATTTGCGGGCTTTTCAGTGATGATTTCAGCGATGCGTATGCATGCGAAATCATTGGAGGAGTCTTGAAATGGTGCCCAGGCGTCGTTTGAACTGGTGGTTGTGATGCCAGCTTTATAAGGGTTTGGTAGGGGTTTATTTTGTCTGGCATACATGAGGGCATACACGGCGCTTGCTGCTGGGGTGTTTTCCCATGTGCTGCCCTTACGCTCAGGATGTTCCTAAACGATGATGACCCCGATTTAACTTATCGGATGAACGGCCAGATTTGGCCTATGGAGATTCAGCCGAAACTGGCTCGATTGCCAGGTTCATCACTTTGGGGGATTGATCCGTCTGAGGGATCGGATTTGAGCCAACAGGCATTTGCGGAATTACCGGGGCCGTACGGTCACTCAGTAGCAGCACCAGGGTCAGAAGCGCAAAGGCTGCAATCATGGGGAATGATCCTAACCACAATGCGATACGGCGTCGGTGTTGGTCTTCGTTCATCTGTGCCAACCCCTTGCAGCTCGATAGCTGCCATACGACAAGAATGCCACCAATGTAGCGCCAGCCCACGAAAAGTTCGCACAAAATTGCGGCCTGACTTCCCTCTGATGGGGAAAAACGACAATTAGCAAATGTTAGCAGCTTGCGGACGTAGGGCTAGGCCATTCTCGACCAGCAAATACGGGTCTTTTTGTCGAAATTTCGACTCGTTTGTAGGTGGCTAATATTAGCCAATTTGTTCACCTTGCGATTTTGCGCACGTTAGCCTGATGAAAAACCCACCTTAGCAAACCTTAACAGCCTGCTGGCACCCGTTTGAGCCACCGCTTCGGCCTTGCACTGGTAGCCTGCATCCCGGTAGGACTGGCCCCGTTATACGTCAAAGCCACAGGTCTACAAACTTTGCCTGACGTGTATAAAGTCCTTTGAAAGCCGCTAAATACAAGGCTTTTCGCTCTTTCAGAGCCAGCTTTTCGGGCTCGTTATCTGCGCACGTCCACGGTCGCCATGCTGGTTAGCCGTCTTCGAATTTTCAGTTTTCCCACTTGTATATACAGCGATTTTTTCAGCCGTTGTGGCGGGTTTTTTGCTGCTGTTGGCACTGCTAACCTTAGCAATCTGTTCGTTGTATTCGGTTGGTCATCCCTCTGATGGGGGAAAAGGACAGTTAACCAATGTTAACAGCCTGCTGGCGCCTGCCCGAGCCACCGCTTCGGTCTTGCACTGGTAGTCTGCATCCCTGTAGGACGGGGGAGCGTTGTACGTCACCGACCACAGGTCTACGAACTTCGTCTGACGGGCATCAAGACTTTGGAAAGCCGCTAAATCCAAGGCTTTGCGCTCTTTCAGAGTCAGCTTCACCGGGCTCGTTATCTGCGCACTTCCACAGTCATCATGCTGGTTAGCCGTCTTCGAATTTTCAGTTTTCCCACTTGTATATACAGCGATTTTTTCAGCCGTTGCGGCGGGCTTTTTGATAGGTAAATTCTTGCTGACGTTAACAGCACGCGGTTTTGCAGGTTAATGAACACGCTTGGCCGCATTGGAAGGGATTGGTTGTCCTCGGATCGCTGGTTTTTCAGATGGGGGAAAAGGACGTTAACAAATGTTAGCAGTCTAGTAGCATACGATTAGGCCGCTTTTGACCAGCTAAATCGGGCCTTTTCCAGAAGTTTAGACACGTTCGTAGCTGTTCAGCCTTAACTGCTGCGACCAAAAAGCCTCAGTAAAACATCAGACATCTGGGTAATTAGAACGTGCCGTGGCTTAGGTTGGGGGTTGACGGCAAAATGCCTGTGTACAGAGCTGGTTGATGCAGTTCGTCGTCCCCATCACCGCAGTCAGGAAAGAATCAATGAAGAATGGAATGAAGGCGCTTGGTTTTGTTGTAGCAGGTTTGTCCGCCGTGCTTTTCGCACAAAGCACCTTAGCCGCGTACGACCGCCATACCGATCCCTACTACAAAGATGCGATGGCGCACGCCGAGGCTACGGTCAATCAGTACGTCGCGACCTGCAATGGAAAATCCTACGCCAAGGGCAGTGATCGCGCCTATGTGGAATTCAGCAAGCCTCTCCAAGAGGTCAAGATGATGTACGCCTACAACGTTGATGAAAGCGACCGACTCAATGGCAAGGAGTGGAGCGGGAAGTTTGCTGTGATTTCAGGAGGGGCTGCACGCTACCTCGTTGTTAACCCGGATGGCAGTGCTACCCCACAGCCCTGGTCAAACAGCCAAGATCTGGAGTTTGATCTCGTATTGAACAACGGTAAATGGCAAGTTCGCACAGGTGTCACTCATTTTTGGGCGGGTACATCGGGAACACTGGAGCCGGGCATCAGTTGCGCTAGCATAGGCCAGGCGGTTCTACTGGAAGGCATTCCTTCTGTCCCGACCGCCATTACAAAACCCGCTTCGACACCCGCTGAAGTAGCGTTGGCCGACAAGGCGCCTGCTACTCAACCGACGGCGGTAGGTCCCATCAAGGCAAGTTTCGACTGTACCAAAGCATCGACGGCGGTAGAGGGGATGATTTGTGGCAACGCCGAACTAGCCGCACTCGACGTACGGCTTGCTGCTGCATACAAAGCATTGCGTAACGATGCACAAGACAAAACGGCCTTGAAACAAGAGCAAGTTGCCTGGATTAAACAACGTAACGCATGCCACGTAGCCGACTGCCTCATTACCACCTATAGCGAACGCGCAAAGGCGATGGAAAGCGCACTTGCTCGTAATGCTCATTAGTAAAACGCCAGTGTCTACTCGCTGGGCGCATAGCAGTCCCTACAAGCCATGATGCGCTTAATGTACTGTCGCGGGCGAGGCACCACTCAGGTGTGGAGGTGGCGGCGCTGGCGTGAAGACGGAGGCGAGTTTGACGGGTGCCTGGCTAGCACGAAGTGTGAACGATCCGAGCGATTCGCCATGGTCGATTTTGCAGCACCAGCGATGGTCGGCGGCATGTGATCGAGCAGGCCAGAAAGGAGGTTCATTGCGCCGCCTTGCCCACATTCACATGTTCCTGTGATTCAAAAAACACCGGCAACAGTGGCAACAATGGCAACAGCTACGGAATACGCGGGCTCCAGCCGTTTCCGATGTTGCCATTTTGTTGCCGCACGTTTTTTTGTGGCAACGGTGATAACCAAAAGCCGCAGTAGGAAAGCGCCCTTATGTTGAAACGTAGGTGTGTGTTGCCAGTTGTTGCCACTTTTTTTATAGGATGGCAACGGCTAAGAGGCCCGCCCTGTAAGGCGGTTGCCACTGTTGCCACTGTTGCCACCAATTCTAGGTTCCTATGAACTTGGGCATTCTGGGGTGACGTTCATGCGCCGCCACCTTCCATGTCCAATGCTTCTTGATCGACGACATGCAGGCGCTCTTGCCCGCCACCAGGTAGTCGGTAGTTCTTTGTATTCCGCCCGATATCGCGGCGCCCCAGAGCGCCCGCCCCCTCTAGTGCTTTGATAACACGATTAAATCCATACCCCTGCGCGGCCTCGATCAGTGCCGGTTTGTTGAACAGGTACAGCCGTCTGGTGTCGATCAACTTACATTCCCCATTCGGGGCAAACACCTCGGTGCCGATCAACTCCCAGTACCCGGCCCGGTTGAATACCTTGGTGTCGAGTGTCTGGTCTTTCACGTTGGAGAATCGGCTATCGCCGTGCTTGGCGATGAAGTCGCTAACGCTAGACAGGATTTGCCGGTCTTCGGCAT
This sequence comes from Pseudomonas sp. KH_046_2, assembly GCF_057838985.1. Taxonomy (NCBI): domain Bacteria; kingdom Pseudomonadati; phylum Pseudomonadota; class Gammaproteobacteria; order Pseudomonadales; family Pseudomonadaceae; genus Pseudomonas; species Pseudomonas sp. KH_046_2. The sequence goes on from NZ_CM174480.1 coordinate 176,388, forward strand.
TGCCACTGCCTACACGGCTCAGCCACTCGCCATAGAGCAACTGGCAATCGGCAAGGGCGCTACCCGGCGTCCAGGGCAGTAGGCCGTAGGTAATAGCCATTTCCCCCGCCAACGCGATGACTGCGAAGCGATCCGCTACCCGTCCGGCTTGAGCATTGTCCTCGGTGAACTTGGCGCGAATATCGGCGAACTCTTCCAGCAGGCCGGGGCGGTCATCACTGGCGAGCAGCTTTTCCACGAAGGCTGGCCCGATGTGCCCATGGTGGGCGCCGACAGCGACAGTCAGCAGGCGGTGGAAGTCGGCGCCCGCCAAGCCATGCAATTCATCAAAGGCACGGTGGGTGCGAGTACCGGCGTTCACGTCCACCATGCGTAGCTCAGCGCCAGCATGGGCCGCATTACCGCCGATGGCCGCGTGTTCAGACAGGGAGCGCTCGCCACTCGACAGCGCCAGCAGACGCCACGACAGTTTGGCTCGCCCTTCTCGCTCACGGGTCATGGTGCCTTTGCCCTGGCCATTGGCGAGTGAGTAGGCCATTTCCTGTACGCGCTTGGGGTCGGCCCGTTTGATCTCGTCCAGAGGCAGCATGGTGTCATTGCGGCTCGATGCTTCGATTTCCAAACCACCCTTAGTCATATCCCACGACGCGGCGAATATTCCAGGATCGCCCCATACGGACGAGCCAATTAGTTGCGCCAGCGACTTGCCGCTAGAGCTGTCGCCCACCAGGTGAACACCGCCACCCAGCACGCCCACCAGACTCAGCAACGGGCCAGCCAGGGCACAGCCAATCGCCAGGGTCAGTACCGGGTTGCCCTCGCACTTGGCCGCGACTTCGGTTTTCCAGTCCTCCAGATCACCGCGCAGGCTGAATAGGTTTTGTCCCTTGCCGCTGGCCTGATAGCGCACTTTGTCGCTGCCGATGGTGCGGCCTGGCAGCACGAACGCGCCCGACTCATGCCAGCCGGGGCGGCAAGTGGTGGCGAACACCTCGGCGGGGCGCTGCTCCAACAGGTACTCCATGAACGGGTTGCGCTTCTTGAGGGCGATGATGACGCCCATGCCAAATAGCTGGCGCCTGGCGTCCTCGCCACTACCGCCGAACACCTCCATGGGGATGATCCATTCCTTGATGCCGCTTTCCGTCACCAGTCGCAGTAAACGGCCTTCGCTACCATCGTCGCTATTGGTCGTCCGGGCCACTACGGTCACGGGGCTGGCGATCCACTCATCAGTGATGGGGCGATCTGTTTTGTCGTCGTCGGCCTCATCATCGGCGGCGGTGCGTTTAAAGCCGTGCCAGTACACACCGGGTCGCAGCTTGCGGCCTTTCTCATTCGTTACCCAGTGTTCATACACGCCCCAGCAAGGGCGCTTAAGAAGCTTAATCGTCGGGGTTTCACTCGTCAGAAACTTGGCCGAGACCTTTGCCGCTTGGCTTGCGGTAGTTTTCGCCGTGTTGGCCCCGTCAGTCGCCCCCGCCGTGCCGCCTAGATCAATCGTCTGGCGGGTTACGTTATTCGTTGGCATGGTCGGCTTCCCAGCGGTACAGATCGTTGAAGTCCGTCAAGGTGTCGGGCGCACTGTTCGGCCAGTTGGGAAACGCCACCAGTCCACCTACTGCAATGGCGGCGGCATTGGCGGCGGTGCGTCCGGGATTGCCTTCGGTGCGCCGGTCGTCGTCGCCCGCGATGATAATTTCGACGCTGTGGTATTCGGCTTTAAGCGCCAGCGCCACCGGCTTGAGGTTCCCGGCATTCATGGCGCAGGCGACGGTGTAGCCGCTTTCGTGAAGCGTGGCGCCCGTGGCCCAGCCTTCGCAAATGCAAAGCGGCTTGCCTGGCGCAATACGGCCCATCGGTGAATAACAGCCCTTCACCCGGCCACCGAACAGGAAGTGCTTATCGCCGTCCGGGGCGATCCGTTGCAGGTTGACCAGTACGCCGCCGGAGTACAGCGGCACCAGCAATTCGTCACGACGCTGGCGCAGGCTGTAGGAGCGAACGCCCTTGGCAATCAGGTACGGGTGATTGGGATCGGCGCGACGCGCATCACGCCACCAGCGTTGGGCAAGGTTCGTGGCCCTGAGCTGGCGCCGTTGCTGCTCGGCTTCGCGCTGGCGTCTGGCCTGCTCGATGCGCTGGCGCACCTGCTCGGCTTCGCGGTGGTCGGCGGGTTCACGACTACACCAGGTGCTGGCGCCACCAGCCTTCCAGCTACCAAACGCACCAGAGGCGATACCGTCCGCAAACAAGGTGTACCAGCCGTTGAGGGTGCCGGATTTATCGCCAGGGACGTGGAAACGGTGAATGTCACCATCAGGAACCGGGAGCCAATCGAGCGAGCCATAGACGGACTGGAGCGCGTCGCGGAAAAGGATCGTCGCGTCTGTCATGCGGCCCCCTTGGCAGCGCCAGCAAAGGCCCGACAGATCCGGCCATTATTCACGGTGTGCCAGTAGGTCAGATCGTCCAGCGAATCAATGAGGCAGGCCGTCACCAAGGCATCAGCGCTACGCATAACTACGCGCCCGCACTCGGCGTCGGCTTCGGTCAGGAATGGCCCTAGCAATGCCTTGGTCGCCTTCGGATGGGTGACGTACCAAAGTTCGATGGCTTTCTTCGGGCAAGCCTTCGGCGTTCCCGCTTTTTTTGCAGATTGTTTTGGTCATGGTGGTTATTCCGTTACGAGGCTTTCGGTGCTACTCGCTCCAGCGCCGTTAGGCAGGCTGGAGTGCGTCACGAAAAAGAGTTGCTGCATCAGTCATTCACTTGCCTGCGAAGGATCAAGTCGTGCGATTAACGCCTCAAAGTTTTCGACGACTTCCGATAGCCAACCTGCACGTCCAGGGCACTGCTCTAGGTCATAAAAATCGCGAAGCTCAGAGCAGGCACCAATCAGCAGAACTAAGCTATCGTCGTCGATGGCTGGCGCTGTGGGAGCGCAGAAGTCGTCGTAAGCTCCCGGCGTAGCGGTGGTGCTGGCACACGCGTATGGCTTGCCATTCAAAGGCTTCACGCTACCCATAACGACAACTCCTGACTGTGTTTCATGGATGAGTTGCGACCGGCTGGGATCAGGGCAACCAAGGCGCAAGAACTGCGCTTCGTAACGCCCCCGCAGCCGAAATAGGCCAGGCTCAGAAAAGGCACCAACAGCGACCAGTTCACTTTGCACCGCCTTGCACTTCCAAGGCGCGAACAATGGCCATGTGGTTGTTATATCGCTTGAGGCGAGTTGCGAGGCTGGAGTCGGCGCGGAGGGCGCTTAAGGCCATGCGGCGGAGAGCAAGTGCGCGGATTTTGGACGGATAGAGGTTCATGCGAAAACTCCATCTGGCGGGTTGGTGCTGAGGTAATACAGAGCGATCCTGCGATGTGTGCGGCCTTGATCGTCAGTGAGCACAAGACGGTGAGTAAAAATCTTGTGGCCTAGATCCCGCAGCTCGCAAATACGGGCGCCTGGGCGAAGAATATTCAATTCACGGATGGCGGTGAACGTATCGATGGGCCCCATTTGCAGGCGCTTCAATAGTCGGGCGCACTGAGCTGTCCCGTTGTTTGTATTCATTTTAAATAGCGTCCCGTGCTTCGATCTTGGCAGAAAGCCATGCGTCCAACTCCGCCACAACGTAATAAGCAGCAGCTTGCCGGGATTCACCATCCTTGATGGGCTTGGGGAATGAGGGGTCTTTCGCTCTTAGCTTGGCGAGGCCGGAGCGGGTCACGTCCAACCACTGGCAGAGGGTGGGCTGACGGATCAGCCCTTTGCTTGAATCAGGTTTGTTCGGGTGCATTCACTTGCCTCCATACGACTGAGGCTTGCCACGTTATGCACACGACGGAGCAGAGTCATTGCAATTGCAAAATTCCTAAAACGCACCCCTGGCCAGCTTGTCATTCTCGGCGGTCTTCTGCTTTGCCCGTGCGACCAGCTCAAGCTTCTTTTTGTTCGCATCGGAAAAAATAGTATTGATCGTGGAGTCACTAATGCAGTTTGGATAGATGGCTTGGATCATCCTGGAAATATCTCCCTGCGAGTATTTCTTACGTCCATTTTCTGCACTCAGCGTTTCAACAATTTGCTTCAATGCAGAGATAGTTATCAACTCCATGCTCGTACTTTCGCTTGGCTCGTTTGTACTCTTTCTATTGGGACGCCTTCTGTCAGGGTTTAGGTGATAAGGATCATCCGTAAAGGGGCTCATCCCTCGCCACTCTCCTACAGTCTCGATTTCCCAGCCTGCAAATGCGTTGCAGTAACCATGGATCGTAGGCTCAACCACCTTATTACTTAGATATCGTTTAACTTTGGCGCTGGCGGGCCTGATTTCAAGCGGGGCGTAAACTCGTACAAAATGATCCTCGCTTATCGGATCAAGGTGGCCGTCAACATGTGCTGCAAAGACTTTGTAATCCAGTGTCCGGAGCGTTGGAGTCTTGCTATTTCCATGACTTGCCCATTCGGCAGCTCTGAAAATACCTCCTTCCCGAAGGGGGAACGGCAAGGCTCGTAAATCGGTTTCAAATCCGTTATCGATGCAAACATCTTCCTCTAAGTCATAGACAAAATAGAATCGTTTTCTCGGGTATGCTCGACTATCAGCCGGACGAAACTCCATATAGGCCGGTATAACTCCCGCCTCTGCAAGCTCGATTATTTCGTCCCTGGAAATGTCCCTGCCGATGGCCTTACTGAGCCGCTCACAAGTCACTTGCTCGCTTAGATACTTCACATTCTTGATGTGCAATTTGGCCTCCAGAACCGCATTGATGGATATGGACTTGTATCAAGCCCGCTTGATCATGGCCACGACGTTACCGGCAGCGAGCTCGTCTAGGTGATCGGCATACCACTGCATCATGGTCGTGCGCTGAGCCAGGTATTGAGCTTTGTTGTACACCCCCGCAATCCCGTCTTTGACGTGCGAGAGATGGGCCTCAATGTGGTTTTCGTCGAAGCCATGTTCGTTGAGGATCGTGCTGGCGATATGGCGAAATCCGTGGCCGGTCTGCCGCCCTTCGTAGCCAAGCCGACGCAGAGCCATTAGGAACACGGTATTGGAGCGCGACTTGGTTGTGTCGCTACGGCCAGGGAATAGCAGCAAATAAGCCCCAGTGAGGTTATGCAGATCACGCAGCAGCTCGACGGATTGCCGTGGTAGGGGAAACACATGTTCTCGACGGCGCTTCATCCGTTCAGCGGGAATCGTCCAAAGACCGGCGTTTAGATCAAATTCAGACCACCGAGCCTCCCGCAGCTCAGACGGTCGGCAGGCGAGCATAGACAGTAAGTGCAGACCAATACGAATGTCGGCAGCGCTTGGGTACGCTCTGATGGCTCGTAGCAAGGGCGGCAGCTCTTCGATTGATACATGGGCATAGTTCTCGGCTGGCTTGGTCAGCAAGAACTTGTGCAGCCCTTCCAGCGGGTTGTGAGTGGCACGGCCAGTGACTCGGGCCAGGTCGTAAATCTCCCGGCATATGGCACGTACTCGACTGGTCTGTTCGACAATGCCGGTCTGTTCCATGCCGCGCAGGAACTCCATCCATTCCATTGGCAGAACGCCTTGATAGGGGCGCTTACCAAAGACTGGGAACACGTGAAGTTCCAGTGCACCTATGACCCTAGTCGCCGTCCCAGCACTCCAGCCTTTGCGCTTGTTGGCGTACCACTCGCGAGCCAGATGCTCGAAAGTATTGTCGGCTGCTTCGCGCTTCGCTGCCTGTTGGGCGCGCTGGGTGGCGAGCATGCTGCCGTCTTTCGTTGTTCCGTCACGTAGCTCTGCTGCTTTCTGGCGCGCCTGTTCGCCGGTCAACTGGTGGCTACCCTTGCCGTAGCCTCCCAGGCCAAGCCAGGACCATTTGCCATCGGCTTTTTTGTAGCGCAGCTCCCAGGACTTCTGGCCGGTAGACTTCACTCGCAGATAGAGCCCGGCGCCATCCAGCTCCCGGTAGGTGCTGGCCTCTGGTTCAAGGCTGGCGAGGGTAGTGTCTGCCATCGGACGGCGTTTAATCTCCGAACGCTTCATGCGTGTATGCCCCAGTTTCAAATTATAGGCGAGCATACAAGCAGGCATACACAACGTGCAATGCTGTGTGGGTTCATTTGTAGACGTACAGACACAAGAAAGCCCGCACAGGGCGGGCTTCTTGGGGTGTTTCCGATCATGTGGGAACATGTGGAAACTTGTATATGGTGCACCAGGCGGGATTCGAACCCACGACCCCTGCCTTCGGAGGGCAGTACTCTATCCAGCTGAGCTACTGGTGCAATGCGGGCGCCATGATACCCATGTCAGGGTGGGGCGTCCAGTTGCCGGGTCTTGAAGCTCGATTCTAGGGCAGTGTCACACTTTGATGGGGCTGGTTGATGTCGCACCTACGTTATCCATCGACTCCAAGAGATGCAAACCATATCGCTAGCTGTATCGGTATCAGCTTCTTCCGATTAGCTCGGGGGAGGACTTTCTAAAGTCCGTAGCAGCTCGTAAAGGTCTGTTTCCCTGGTCGTAGATCATAAGAGTCAGAATGAGTGTCTCAACCGAGAATCGACAACGAACCCGCGTGGTTCAATTGTTGCCATATCCCGACAAGCTTCGGTTCTATAAGGCCAGGTCCGGTAGCCGTGATATGGTCCAACCTTTCGAGTTATCCCACCGTCGACTTCGTATATCCTAACCGTTTGAAATCCGGATCTTTCTCAGGGATTTCCGCCGAAATTGTGGAGGTATCACCATGCTAATTCAGTCGCTCGACGACATTACCTTGCTGCAGGAATCGGTGTCGGTTGAGTGCAAGCTGGCGGCGGGACGAGATGGTAAAGGGGCGTTGCCCGAGGATTTCTGGCCGACATACAGTGCCTTTGCCAATACCGATGGCGGTATCGTGATTCTCGGTCTTCGGGAAAAAAAGGGCGTTTTTTCAGTTGAAGGCATCAGCGACGTGGCAAAAGTTCGGGCCGAACTGTTCAATGGACTGAACAATCGGCAGAAAGTGAGCGTTAACCTGCTTACCGATGCTCAGGTTAGTGAGTTGCCGATTGATGGGAAAACGTTGGTGATAATTGAAGTGCCGCGAGCTCGACGTCAGCAGCGCCCTGTATTCCTCACTCAAAACCCGTTAGCTGGTCACACCTTCCGTCGTCTTAATGAGGGCGATAGGCCTCTTCCTGACGAGGAGGTTAAGCGCATGTTGGCCGAGCAGGTGGAAGACAGTCGCGATGATCGAATTTTGCGCGGTTATGGGTTAGAAGATCTGGATCGTGAAACTTTTCGTGCGTACCGACAGGTATTTGCTATTCGAGATCCGGGACATCCATGGAATGCTATCGAGGATCCTGAGTTTCTTCGCCAAATTGGTGGCTGGCGGCGTGACCGCGAATCAGGTGAGGAAGGGTTGACGCAGGCCGGACTGCTAATGTTCGGGCAAATGGTGGCGATTCAAGAAGCATTACCTCACTACATGCTCGACTATCAGGAGCGTCCAGAAGCAAAAACAGAAAGGCGGTGGATTGACCGTCTCACGCTGGATGGTAAATGGTCAGGCAATTTATATGACTTTTACCGCAAAGTTTATTTGAAGCTCACTTCTGACCTTAAGGTTCCGTTTCAGCTTGAGCATGGCGAGCGCCAAGACGAGACACCGGTACACATTGCTCTGCGTGAAGCTCTAGCCAATGTGCTGGTGCACGCTGATTACTCTGATCGCGCCTCAGTCCTGGTTGTCAAACGTCCCGATATGTTTGGTTTTCGGAATCCTGGCCTCATGCGCATTCCTGTCGAGGTGGCTTTGCACGGAGGTGAAGCTGATTGTCGGAACCGCACCTTGCACAAAATGTTTCGATTTGTCGGTGTCGGCGAGCAAGCTGGTACAGGCATTCCGAAGATCATGCAGGGCTGGCAATCCCAGCATTGGAATCCCCCAAAGCTTCACGAGAACAGTATTCCGTACAATCAAACGCTTCTTGAGTTGCGAATGATTGATCTCTTCCCCGAACAGGTCATGTTTGGATTACAGGCAAAATTTGGAGGTCTCTTTGAAGCGCTAGCTTATGAAGAGAGAGTCGCTCTTGCTATTGCAGCGTGTGAGGGGACGGTTACGCATGCGCGCTTGCGCACTGTGACGACGGGGCACCCAGTAGATTTATCCCGAACGCTCCAGCATCTCACTCAGCTTGGTATGCTGGAGTCAACCGGCGGAAGGGGAGCGGTTTATCATCTGTCTGGTGAGGAGCTGCCCACCCCAGAGGATGTATTCGGCCCGTCACCTTTAAATGTAGCGCCGAGCTCCTCAGTTTTGAAAAAGAGCTCCTTAGTTATGGCCGGTAGCTTCCCAGTTTTGAAAGACGCCTCCTCAGTTTCGAGCGTGAAGCGTGATGGCGATGGCTGTCTTGTGGCCGAGCAGTTGGCGCTGCCGGTGATTGATGATCTAACAGAAATCACAGCTGAACTGAGGTCCTACCTCGAATTGTGTGCAGAGGAGCCTCGACAAAAGAAAAAAATGGATCGAGAGTTGCTGCAGGCAGTGTTACTGAGACTATGTCAGGGGCGCTACCTCACCCTGCAATGTCTCGCCATGCTTGTAAATCGGAAACCAGAACCTTTGCGTAATGAGTATCTGAGCAAAATGGTGCGGGAGCGTAGCCTGACCCTGGCCTTTCCCACTACCCCTACTCATGAAAGGCAGGCCTACTGTACGACCGCATCTCTACCAAGTCTCCCTACGGATGCAAGCTGATCAGTACTCAGTTAGAGCATACTGCCATCGTGCAGAAAATGGCGTCTCGCCTAACGAGAGCTTTCGTGGGGTGCCCATCGGGCAAAAAACGTATTGTGCCGAACGAACTGGCTGACTATTGAGCACACTCAGAGCGTCGTCCCCTCATCGGAAGCTTTCCGCTGGCGCTGACTAGCTCGGTGTTCCCCTGGTGGATGAAGCCGCGATCATATAGTCAGAACGAAACATCTATGCCAAAGATTGCAGCAGCAGACGGAGCTATCGGTGCAATCCAGGGATACTTTACAAAGCGGTATATACACCCTTACTCCAAAGTGCCCCTGTCCAGCCACGCCCCGGTGTCCTCGTAGAGGATTTTCGCCAACTGAGTCAGTGACCGGGTGGAGTAGCCAGGGCTCTTCTTTTTTCCGGTCTGGTCTTCCAGCATCATCATGGTGACGTCGAACTCTTTCACACAGTAAGAGGCCCACCAGCGCGTGTTTTGGATTGGTTCAAGCAAAACCGCTACGTTCTTCCAGCGAGCTCTGTAACCTAGTGCCAGCGCGATCCTGAGGGCTTCTGCGACCTCCGGAATGCGTTCATGAGGGATGCATAAGACTCCATGAATGTGGAGACTGTGGTTCTCTTTGCTGTAAGCGTCTGCCCAACTCACCTTGCGTAAGTTAGGCCGGCACCCACTGATGCGGCAGCAGTTGGTCGATCTCACTTGCCCGCTGCGTCGGCAGGCGCATCAACACATCTTTGAGATACGCATAAGGATCATGCCCATTCATGCGGGCTGACTGGATCAAGCTCATGATCGCAGCTGCCCGCTTACCGCTGCGTAGCGACCCGGCGAACAACCAGTTCGAGCGTCCAAGTGCCCACGGCCTTATCTGATTTTCGACCGCATTATTATCTATGGGCACAGCCCCGTCCTCGAGATATCGAGTCAGTGCCGTCCAGCGTTTGAGGCTGTAATCCAGAGCTTTGGCGATGGCCGACCCTTCGGGCACAAGATCGCGCTGGGCCAACATCCAGGTATGCAGTGCGTCGATCAGGGGGGCTGCTTTTTCCTGGCGTATTCGCCAGCGATTTTCGTCGGTCATTTCCCGCGCTTGCCGTTCAATTTCGTACAACCCGCCAATTGAGTGCAGCGCCTGCTCAGCCAGTTGGCTTTTATTCGTCGCGTGCAAATCGAAAAACTTGCGGCGGGCGTGGGCCAGGCAGCCGATTTCCGTGATGCCTTGCTGGAAGCTGGCTTTGTAGCCGGCATTATGTGTTGCAACACATAATGCCGGTTATGTTGCGGCCTGAGTTATGTGATCCCGACCGGGCGAATAGGCAGTTTCTCTGTTGTCGATAGGTGATTGACGCAACATAAGTTGCAGCGCCTTGGTAGACCCTCATCACCTGGAGTGTCTGCCATGTTCGAGAATATCTATTCTTCAAACGCTGCCTGTAAACGCCATCGTGTGGGATCGCTGGCCGCTGAACGCGAGCGATATCTACAGCACTGTGCTGAGCAGGGCTGTACGCATGCCTCCCTTTACTTGAAGGCGTGCTGCTTGCTTTGGATCGCCGAACGGGTGCAGCCAAGCGACCTCAATGCAATCAATTCGTCACGGCTGCGCCAGATCATTCACGAAGGGCCATTGCCGGCCAATTCTCCTGCAACTGCTACGACGTTGATAAACACCGCAAGACCTTGGTTTAAGTTCCTGGGCTGGTGGCAAGAGCCAACGGCGGAGCCAATTCCATTCGAGGAGAATCTTGAGCTTTTCGTCTCGTGGATGCGGGATGAACGCGGGTTGACACCATGTACCATCAGTCAATGGCGCAGTCGAACGGCAACCTTTTTGCGCTGGTGCTTCAACACAGGCCGCAGATTTTCGACGCTTAGCCCCGAGGATATTGATGCCTACTTCATCACCTACGGTGCGCAACGGTGGTCGCGAATTTCGGCAGGGCACGTCGCAACAATGTTGCGGGTATTCCTGCGCTACGCGGCAACGCAGGGAGCATGCAGCAGTACATTGGCCGACTCGATCCGCGCCCCGCGACATTACGCCCTAGAGTCACTTCCCTATGCACTGAGCTGGGAGGATGTTCAGCGAGTACTCGCAACTACAAATTCAAGCTCTGAACGCGATGTGCGCGACCGAGCCATCCTGATGCTTCTCGCCGTCTACGGTTTACGCCGGGGAGAAGTTGCCGCACTCCGGTTGGATCAGATCGACTGGGCTGCTGGCCAATTGCATATTTGGCGATTGAAGCGCCGTCAGCCACAGGTTTATCCATTGGCGTTCACAGTGGCTGAGGCATTAGCGCAATACGTCGACACAGTGCGTCCGAAGGTACTGCACCCTGAGATATTCATCCGAACTCGGGCGCCGCGAGTCCCCATCTCCGCTGCTGGCCTATACAACATCGTCAGCGGCAGATTGCGTCTGCTCAACATACAAGTCGCACATTTGGGGCCGCACGCGCTGCGACATGCATGCGCGGCCAGGCTGCTCGCCAATGGGCTGAGCCTCAAGGAGATTGGCGACCACCTGGGCCACCGCAGCACGTCGGCGACAATGACGTACACCAAGGTTGATCTGGTCTCGTTACGTGAAGTCGGTGACTTCGACCTGGGAGACCTGCTATGAGAACCTTGGACGTAGTCAATGCCTACGTGGCTGTCCGTCGTGCCCAAGGCGTGGGCCTGAATAGCAGTGCCAGAGTACTACGTCAGTTTGCACGTGAGACTGGAAACCTGCCGCTGCCCGAAGTTACTCCAGAGGCAGTAGCCGCATTTCTGCATGGGCACGGTGAGCTAAGCGCTACGTGGAAGACGAAGCGAGGATTACTTGTTAGCTTTTATCGCTTCGCAATCGCACGTGGTCACACAACGATCTCGCCCCTGCCGGAACGACCACCACAGTTTCCACCGGCACAGACTCCCTATGTCTATGCCACCGCAGAAATACAGCACTTGTTAGATGCCACCGTCATACTGAGTACCTCGCTCAGTCGCCTTCAAGCTGCGACATACAGAACCCTCCTGCTGATCCTTTACGGTGCAGGGTTGCGCGTCGGAGAGGCGATCAGACTAAATCTCTGTGACGTCGACCTCGAGCAGCGAATCATCACCGTTCGTGACACGAAGTTCTATAAGACAAGACTGGTGCCGATTGGGCCCAGGCTGGCATCGAAACTGCGAGTCTATCTAGGACAACGTTGCGCGCTGGCACTTCCACTGGGCCAAGACTCTGCCCTGCTGTGCACTCGTACTGGCCATCGCCTGAACTACCAATACGTCATAACTGTGTTCCAACGTGTTCGTTTGGCGGCAGGTATTGCTCGCCCAACTGGCGAGCTACGGCCACCGCGCCTCCATGATCTGCGGCATACAGCCGCCGTTCATCGTGTACTGGGATGGTATCGCGCCGGTAAGGATGTACAGCGGCTATTGCCGCAATTGGCAACGTATTTGGGGCATGTCGACATAAGGTCGACCCAGCGCTATTTGCATATGACTCCCGAACTGTTGCACGAAGCGAGTCGCCGATTTGCCATTTATTCAGGCCAGGAGATTGATCATGATTGACCGCAATCGCCTCGGGGCATGGGTACGTCGCTTCTTGTTGGAGTATCTGGTCGCCGAGCGCAACCTATCCCACAACACCCAGATCAGTTACCGCGACACGCTGACGCTCCTGCTTCCATTTGTCAGTCGACGAGCCTCGGTGGCAATCGACCATTTAACGGTGCTCGACATATCGCCCGCCATCGTGCGCGCATTCCTTGAACACGTCGAACACGAGCGCGGTTGTGGCATCGTCACGCGCAACCAGCGGCTCTGCGCGATTCATTCATTAGGGCGTTTCATTGCTATGCGATCGCCAGAGCATTTGGCGTGGTGCACAGAGATCCGTTCTATCCCGTTCAAAAAAACTACCCAGGCAGTCATCCACTACCTCGACAAGCCAGAAGTGGAGGCTCTGCTCCGGGCACCTAATCGGGCTACGAGCCAGGGTGCACGGGACTATGCGATTTTGCTGTTCCTATACAACACCGGCGCCCGCGCTGACGAAGCTGCCTGCCTCAGCGTTGGTAATTTGCAACTTGGGACTTCACCCTCCGTGCGCATTCTGGGTAAGGGAAACAAATGGCGCGTCTGCCCCCTGTGGTCAGTAACAGCTACAGCGCTGCGGGCACTCATCGTCGAACGCAGAACAGAGGATCGCGTATTCATAGGTCGTGCCGGGAATCCCATGACTCGATTCGGCATCCATCGCGTTGTGTCGGTGTATGGACGAGCAGCCGGCAAGTGGGTTGATTCCATGCAAGGCAGGCGCATCAGCCCGCACACTATTCGACACACGACCGCCGTTCACCTGTTAAGAGCCGGGGTCGATATCAATACAATTCGGGCCTGGCTGGGGCATGTCTCCTTGGACACAACCCACATCTACGCGGAAGTCGATCTCGAAATGAAGGCCAAGGCGCTTGCATGTTTGGACGTCACAAATGTGCCTGAGGCTGTGCGCCTGCGACCGAGTTCAGCATCTCTCATGGCGTTCATGCGAGGGCTGTAACATGAATTTATGTGCCACTTTTTGCGCCGAACTCCCGATTGGGAGGCGGCGCCTCTTACCACCGCAACATAACTCAGACCGCAACATAACCGGCAAAATCATCGCAAACCAGCTTGCCATTCCACTGGCCAAGAAAATTGCGTGCATGTTCGCCCGCCCGGCTCGGGCTGAAGTCGTACACCACTGCCTTGAGCGCCGAAAAAGGCGTGGTGCAGTAGGCCCAGACGTAAGCACGGTGGGTTTTCTTCTCGCCCGGCGCGAGCATCTGTACCGGCGTTTCGTCAGCGTGGATCACACCTTGAGCAAGCACTGTTTCGCGCAGCGCATCGACCAAGGGCTGGAGCTGCACACCGGTTTGGCCGACCCATTGCGCCAGGGTCGAGCGGGCGATAGCCAGGCCGGCGCGGCCAAAGATTTTCTCTTGCCGATACAGCGGCAAATGGTCGGCGAACTTGGCCACCATCACGTGAGCCAGCAGCCCTGCGGTCGGGATGCCCTTGTCGATGACCTGGGCCGGAACCGGAGCCTGACTCAGCGTTTCACATTTGCGGCAGACCCATTTCCCGCGCACATGCTGCTCGACGGTGAACACGCCCGGGATGTAATCCAGCTTCTCGCTGACGTCTTCGCCGATGCGCTGGAGCTGGCAGCCGCAGGCGCACTGGGTGGTGTCGGGTTCGTGATAAATCACGGTACGCGGAAACTGCGCTGGCAAGGAAACACGCTTGGGCTGCTTGCGTGGTTCGGCCGGCGCAGCCGGCGGATTCAGCGCCTTCAGCTCGGCTTCGATGGCCGCGATGTCGGTGTCGAGCAGGTCGTCGAGCAGGCTGCCTTGGGCAGGGCTCAGTTGCTCGCTGCGCTTGGCAAACTTGTTACGTTTGAACCAGGCGATTTCGTGGGTGAGCTGCTCGATGATGGTTTGGTCGCGGTCGTTCTTCTTGCCCATCCGGTCGACCTGCTGCCCGAGAGAATCAACCTGGGACAGCAACTGCGCCGCGAGGGCACGCAGTTGGTCTGGGGACATTTGGTCGAGATTGGGCGATGAAGTCATGCCGCGAATTTTGCCAGAGCAAGCCGTTTGCGGCGATAGACCAATGGGCTAATGGCGGGCGTTAAAGCAGTGTGATTGCACCGCCCGCCCCAACGCGCTGCCAAGGCAGACCGAGCACCAAGGCCTGAAGTTGCTCGGTATCCAGCTCCATCTCGCAGCCATTCCGAATACCGGGCCAGTGAAACTTGCCTTGGTTCAACCGGCGAGCAGCCAGCCAGACGCCAATCCCGTCATGCACCAGCACTTTCATACGAGTGGCGCGGCGGTTGGCGAACAGATAAGCACAGTGCGGCTTCGCCGCACCGAACACCGCGATCACCCTGGCCAGCGCCGTTTCAGTACCGGCACGCATGTCCATGGGCTCGGTGGCAAGCCAGATGGCGTCGATGCGAATCATTGAGTGAGTCCACGGACAAAGCGGGCGCAGCCTTCAGGATCGGACGTTGGCCATTTCACTGTGATCGATTGCTCGCCAAGCGGCAACTCAATGGTCGCCAACGCTTCCACCTGCCGTTTAGGCGTAGCTTTCAACGGAACGAAAGCCGGCAACGCCGCTGGTAGCTGATCTCGATAAAGCGGTAGCCACTTGCGGATAACGTTGGCATTGATGCCGTGGCTGATGGCAACGCTGGATAGGGTTGCGCCCGGTTGCAGACATTCCTGAACAACCTGGGCTTTGAACGGTTTCGGGTAAGAGCTTCGTTGGCGCATGGAAATCCTGACGTTAAGGGCGATCGCGTCCGCTTAAAAATACGCGGACACCATCGCCCTTAACGCTGGAGTTCGGAAGGTGTGTTGGCTGGACGCTTACTCTTTGCTGGCGTCATGGATGAACTCCAGATTGAAAGCCATCTCAGTTTCAATCCCGAGCTTTTTGAGTGTCCGCTGTTGCCGCTGACCGAAAACTGACCCAGTAAAGGCTGTTCTGCCGACTGAAAACTGACCCAGGTGTTCAACTACTTCTGCTCACTTTCCGAGCAGGAGAACACAGGGTGATCAGCATGGAAATGTTGGGGAAAATTCGGAGGATGTACTTTCGCGACAAGCTGTCGCTGCACCAGATCGCCAAGCGTACCGGGCTGTCGAGAAACACCATCCGAAAATGGGTCAGAGCACCCGAAGCCACTCAGCCGGCGTACCAGCGGTGCGTAACCTTCAACAAACTCAGCCCATTCCACGAGACGCTGGAGCAGGCGCTGAAGGCTGATTCGTTTCGGGCAAAGCACAACCGCAGGAGCGCCAAAGCACTCTTTGAGCAGATCAAAGCCCAGGGTTATGACGGCGGCTACAGCCAGCTCACAGCCTTCATCCGCTCGTGGCGCGGTGAGCAAGGCAAATCGTTACGTGCCTTTGTGCCGCTGACGTTTGCACTCGGTGAGGCTTTTCAATTTGACTGGAGCGAAGAAGGTCTGCTGATCGGCGGCCTGTTCCGACGCATCCAGGTCTCCCACATGAAGCTGTGCGCCAGTCGCGCGTTCTGGTTGGTTGCGTATCCCAGCCAAGGCCACGAGATGCTGTTCGATGCCCATACGCGCTCGTTCGGTGCGTTAGGTGGGGTGCCACGTCGAGGCATCTACGACAACATGAAAACGGCTGTCGACAAGGTTAACAAGGGCAAAGGCCGCACGGTCAATGCTCGGTTTTCCGTGATGTGCGCGCACTACCTGTTCGATCCGGACTTCTGCAATGTCGCCTCGGGCTGGGAAAAAGGCATCGTTGAAAAGAACGTGCAAGACAGCAGACGACGCATCTGGCTCGACGCTCAAGACTGCATGTTTCACACCTTCGAAGAATTGAATGCCTGGCTCGGCCAACGCTGTCGTGCACTCTGGAGCGAGCTGGTGCATCCGCAGTACAACGGGCTGACGGTGGCAGAGGTCTTGGAGCTAGAGCGGGTCGAAATGATGCCGATGCCGACGGCTTTTGATGGCTACGTCGAGCGCACCGTGCGGGTCTCCAGCACCTGCCTGATCAGCGTGGCGCGAAATCGATATTCGGTGCCTTGCGAGCGCGTCGGCCAGTGGGTCAGCAGCCGTCTGTATCCTTCTCGGATCGTGGTCATCGCCGATGAAACTATGATCGCCAGCCACGAGCGTCTGTTTGATCGAGATCAGGTCAGTTTTGACTGGCAGCATTACATCCCACTCATCGAACGCAAACCCGGTGCGCTGCGCAATGGCGCGCCGTTTGCCGATCTGCCTAAGCCGTTGCAGCTTCTCAAGCGGGGCCTGAGACGTCACAGCAACGGTGATCGAATCATGACGCAGGTACTGGCTGCTGTGCCCATCGCCGGTCTCGACCCGGTGCTCGTGGCGGTAGAACTGGTGCTTGAGTCGGGAAGCTTGAGCGCCGATCACATCCTGAATGTTCTAGCTCGACTGACCTCCACTGCACCACCTCCTTCCGTAGAAACCAACCTGCAACTCAAGGTAGCGCCTGTCGCCAATACGGCGCGCTACGACCGGCTCCGTACAACCGATGAGGAGAATCGCAATGCGTGACCTAATGGCGGAACTCAAAGAGCTGCGTCTGCATGGCATGGCCAGCGCTTGGGAAGAACTGGCTTCTCAAGGCGAAGCCTCGACGACGTCGTCGAAGTGGCTGCTCGAACATCTGCTCCAACAAGAACAAGCAGATCGCGCCGTACGCTCAGTGAACCACCAGATGAACATGGCCAAACTGCCCATGCATCGTGACTTGGCAGGCTTCGACTTCGGCGCTTCCAGCGCAGATGCCCGTCTGGTCAAAGATCTGTCCAGCTTGGAGTTCACAGAGACCGCGCAGAATGTCGTGTTCATCGGCGGGCCCGGAACCGGCAAAACACATTTGGCCAGCGCCCTGGCCGTGTCCGGAATCACGACCCATAACAAACGCGTGCGCTTCTTTTCCACAGTGGATCTGGTCAATCTGCTGGAGCGTGAAAAGTACGACGGCAAGAGTGGCCGAATCGCTCAAGGGCTGCTTCGGACAGACCTGGTGATACTCGATGAACTGGGGTATTTGCCCTTCAGCCAGAGCGGCGGCGCGCTGTTATTTCACCTGCTGTCCAAGCTATACGAGCACACCAGCATTGTGATCACGACCAACCTCAGCTTCTCGGAATGGTCGAGTGTGTTCGGCGACGCCAAGATGACCACAGCGTTGCTGGATCGGTTGACACACCATTGTCACATCGTCGAAACGGGCAACGAGTCCTACCGCCTGCAACACAGCACTCTGGCCGCGCAGACAAAGATCAAATCACGTGAACGAAAGCGCAAGGACGAAGATGGTATCGAGGACGATGAACCGTTTTGATCTGCACCATAAACACCCTGCCGCATGCCTTTATGCGGTGGGGCTTGATGACCGTTCAACCGGAACACTGCTGCTAAGCTTATTCACAATTGCTGGGACAAAAAACAGCAATCCGCCCTGGGTCAATTTTCAATCGGCAGGGTGGGTCAGTTTTCAATCAGCGCCAACACTACTGGTGCAGCGGGCGCCATGATACTCATATGCACTGCGGGCGTCCATGCTGCTGAATCGCCTGCGTTTTTTCAAAGCTGTAACGCGCGTTTGCTACGTTGATCAGAAAAAATAGGCAAAAGCGTCGTTTTCGTTCTTTTTTTCGAACAGCCTATTGTCCTTTACCCCCTTTGATCCTAGGATTCGTTTGAGATTTCAAACGCTCTTGTCTGGGTGCTGAACCGCACGAGTTCAATCAGTGCGCTATTTATGTGCTTCAGCCCGGTGAATGATTTCCCTGACGGCAGCCTATCGAGGCGCCTTTCTACAATCATAATTTGCTCCGCATTCGTTGCGGTGCTGTTAAGGAAAGCCGACATGCAGCTTAAAGACACCCAGTTGTTCCGCCAGCAAGCCTTCATCGATGGCGTGTGGGTTGATGCGGACAATGGTCAGACGATCAAGGTCAACAACCCGGCAACGGGCGAAATTCTGGGCACCGTGCCGAAAATGGGCGCTGCCGAAACCCGCCGTGCGATCGAAGCCGCTGACAAAGCGCTGCCGGCCTGGCGTGCACTGACCGCCAAAGAACGTGCGAACAAGCTGCGTCGCTGGTTCGAGCTGATCATCGAGAACCAGGACGACCTGGCTCGCCTGATGACCCTGGAACAAGGCAAGCCATTGGCCGAAGCCAAGGGCGAAATCGTTTACGCCGCCTCCTTCATCGAATGGTTCGCCGAAGAGGCCAAGCGCATCTATGGTGACGTGATTCCGGGCCACCAGCCAGACAAGCGCCTGATCGTGATCAAGCAGCCAATCGGCGTGACCGCGGCCATCACCCCGTGGAACTTCCCGGCTGCAATGATCACCCGTAAAGCCGGCCCGGCTCTGGCCGCCGGTTGCACCATGGTGCTCAAGCCTGCTTCGCAAACTCCGTTCTCCGCTTTCGCCCTGGCTGAACTGGCCCAGCGTGCCGGCATCCCGGCTGGCGTGTTCAGCGTGGTTTCCGGCAGCGCCGGCGACATCGGCAGCGAGCTGACCAGCAACCCGATCGTGCGCAAGCTGTCCTTCACCGGTTCGACCGAAATCGGTCGTCAACTGATGTCGGAATGCGCCAAGGACATCAAGAAAGTCTCCCTGGAACTGGGCGGCAACGCGCCGTTCATCGTGTTCGACGACGCGGACCTGGATAAGGCCGTCGAAGGCGCGATCATTTCCAAGTACCGCAACAACGGTCAGACCTGCGTCTGCGCCAACCGCCTGTACATTCAGGATTCGGTCTACGACGCGTTCGCCGAGAAGCTCAAAGCCGCTGTGGCCAAGCTCAAGATCGGTAACGGTCTGGAAGCAGGCACCACCACTGGCCCGCTGATCGACGAAAAAGCCGTGGCCAAGGTGCAGGAGCACATTGCCGACGCCGTTTCCAAAGGCGCCACCGTGCTGTCCGGCGGCAAGCCGATGGAAGGCAACTTCTTCGAGCCGACCATCCTGACCAACGTGCCGAATCATGCGGCCGTGGCCAAGGAAGAAACCTTCGGCCCACTGGCTCCACTGTTCCGCTTCAAAGACGAAGCCGACGTGATCGCGATGTCCAACGACACCGAGTTCGGTCTGGCCTCGTACTTCTATGCTCGTGACCTGGGCCGTGTGTTCCGTGTGGCTGAAGCCCTGGAATACGGCATGGTCGGCGTCAACACCGGGTTGATCTCCAACGAAGTCGCGCCGTTCGGCGGTATCAAGGCCTCTGGCCTGGGCCGTGAAGGCTCCAAGTACGGCATCGAAGATTACCTGGAAATCAAATACCTCTGCCTGGGCATCTAACCCCGGTAGAGCATTGCTTCAAGCGCAAAGGGCACGAGAGCGCTGTCCCTTTGCGCCGCTTCAAACCGGAATTTTCTCGGTGACCGGGAACGCCGTGGCAGTCGATCATCGCATGCTGCCGCCGTTGCTCCCCGTCGCTTTATCCTTGAACCACGCCGCCCGATGAGCGGTGAATGAGGAATGTATGAGCAAGACTAACGCTTCTTTGATGGCCCGCCGTACCGCTGCTGTTCCACGTGGTGTTGGCCAGATTCACCCGATCTTCGCCGATTCCGCGAAGAACGCGACCGTAACCGACGTTGAAGGTCGTGAGTTCATCGACTTCGCCGGCGGTATCGCCGTACTGAACACCGGCCACGTGCACCCGAAAGTCATCGCCGCCGTGACCGAGCAGCTGAACAAGCTGACCCACACTTGCTTCCAGGTTCTGGCCTACGAGCCGTACGTGGAAGTGTGCGAAAAAATCAACGCCAAGGTCCCAGGTGATTTCGACAAGAAAACCCTGCTGGTGACCACCGGCTCCGAAGCTGTGGAAAACTCGATCAAGATCGCCCGTGCCGCCACTGGCCGTGCCGGCGTGATCGCCTTCACCGGCGCTTACCACGGTCGCACCATGATGACCCTGGGCCTGACCGGTAAAGTCGTGCCTTACTCGGCCGGCATGGGCCTGATGCCAGGCGGCATCTTCCGCGCGCTGTACCCGAATGAACTGCACGGTGTGAGCATTGACGATTCGATCGCTTCCATCGAACGCATCTTCAAGAACGACGCCGAGCCGAAAGACATCGCCGCGATCATCATCGAGCCGGTTCAGGGCGAAGGCGGTTTCTACGTCGCTCCGAAAGAGTTCATGAAGCGTCTGCGTGCCCTGTGCGACCAGCACGGCATCCTGCTGATCGCTGACGAAGTACAGACTGGCGCTGGCCGTACCGGTACTTTCTTCGCCATGGAACAGATGGGCGTTGCTGCCGACCTGACCACCTTCGCCAAATCCATCGCTGGCGGCTTCCCGCTGGCCGGTGTGTGCGGCAAGGCCGAATACATGGACGCCATCGCTCCAGGCGGCCTGGGCGGCACCTACGCCGGTAGCCCGATCGCTTGCGCCGCGGCCCTGGCCGTGATGGAAGTGTTCGAAGAAGAGCACCTGCTGGATCGTTGCAAGGCTGTTGGCGAGCGTCTGGTGACTGGCCTGAAGGCCATCCAGGCCAAGTACCCGGTGATCGGCGAAGTGCGTGCCCTGGGCGCGATGATCGCTGTCGAGCTGTTCGAAAACGGCGACAGCCACAAGCCGAACGCTGCAGCCGTGGCGTCCGTTGTGGCCAAGGCTCGCGACAAGGGTCTGATCCTGCTGTCCTGCGGCACCTACGGCAACGTTCTGCGCGTCCTGGTACCGCTGACCTCGCCGGACGAGCAACTGGACAAAGGCCTGGCGATCATCGAAGAGTGCTTCTCCGAGCTCTGATCCCCAGTGTGACCTGATCCACAAAAAACCCGCTTCGGCGGGTTTTTTCATGCCCCTTCAAACACATCCCGCGCATTAGCGCTGTATCGAATGGCCAGCATTGGCTAAGGTTTCCGCATTGCCAGGGAGAGCTGTATGACAACCGTCATTTTACCCGCCGTACCAAGAGTCCTGATTGCCGAGGCCGACCCCTGGTCCCGGGATCTGCTCAAGGAAGTTTTGTTGAACGTACGCTGCGATGCGCAGCTGGACTTGTGCGCCGATGGTCAGCAAACGCTGGAGCTATTGGCTGCCAATCCCTATGACCTGGTCATCGCCGATTGGGAGTTGCCGGGCGTCGATGGCCTGAACGTCCTGCGCAACATCCGTCAGCGCAAACGCAATCCGCCGCTGCCCTTCATCCTTATGAGCAGTCGCAACGACAGTGCCAGCGTGCGCGAGGTCTTGCCGCTGGCGCCGGCCGCCTACCTGACCAAGCCCTTGAATATGGAAAGCCTGACCCGTCGGTTGCAGGGGCTGCTGCTGAACGCTGGCGAAGAAGTTTCGTGCGAAGTGCCGTCGCTGGCACCGGGCATGACGTTGTCGGTGTTTCTGGAGCGTCGCCGGGAATTGGCCGACGGCGCGCCGCTGATGACCGATGTGCAAGTGGCGGTCAAACGCAGCCTCAATCCTAACGGCCTCGACCTGACGGTGCTGGAAGACGAAATCCGCACCGATCCGCAGGTCACAGCCGTGCTGATCGCCGCTGCCAACAGTGCGGCCCAGCACCACGGCGCCGCTGTGCAAACCCTGTCCCAGGCGCTGCATCGCCTGGGCACCGGGCAAAGCATGAACCTGATTCTCGGCCTGGCGCTCAAGCGCAGTGCCCGGCTCAGCGATCCGCAATTGGCCGACTATGCCGAGCGCTACTGGGATCTGTCGCTGCACACCGCCGAATACGCGCGAACCCTGGCGCGCTTGCTCGATCTGGATCAGGAGCGTTGCTATTGCGCCGGCATGTTGCATCGTCTCGGCGATCTGGCATTGCTGCGCTGTTTGCAGGAGTGGAAGCAGGCCGGTGGCGAACTGGACGAGCAGGAGGAAGTGGGCGAAGCGCTGGTTGAATTTGGCGCGGCCTACGGTTCGGCCCTGCGCACGCGCTGGCGCCTGCCGCTGGAGTTGCGGGAGCTGATTGCAGCCACCTACCAGCTCGGTGGCGGGGTTTACTCACGCGAAGCGCTGGTGATGAATATGGCGGCGCAGATGGCGCGCCTGACCGAACATGAGGGTATCGAGGAGCTGGCGAAGAGCCGGACGGCGCGGTTGCTCAAGATCGGCTTGCCGGAGTTGATGCGTTTGCGCAGGAAGTAAGTACACCACCACCCCCTGTGGGAGCGAGCTTTTGTGGCGAGGGGGCTTGCCCCCGTTCGGTTGCGCAGCAGCCGTAAAACCAGCGAATGCGGTTGTTCTGACAATGCTGGAACACCAAATGCAGGACTGCTTCGCAGCCCAACGGGGGCAAGCCCCCTCGCCACAGGTATCCGGTGTTGCCAGCGAAATCTCAGGCAGTAACAATCCGGTTCTTGCCCTCGCGCTTGGCCCGGTACATCGCGGCATCCGCCCGGGAAAACAGGTGCTCCACGTTTCCGTCCGCGGCGGTCAGGCTGGTCAGGCCCTGGCTGACAGTGATGCCGAACGTCTGGCCTTCATGGGTGAAACTCAATCGCTGAATCTCCCGCTGCAAGCGTTCAGCCACTTGCAGGGCCATCTGTGGCGTACAGCCGGGAAACACCGCAGCAAACTCCTCACCACCAATGCGACCGAACAGGTCCCCACGGCGCAACGCGGCGCGGCCGCTCTCGGCGATGTGTTGCAACACGTTGTCGCCTTCCTGGTGTCCGTAGGTGTCGTTGATGATTTTGAAGTCATCGATGTCCAGCATCAGGAACGACAGCGGCTCACCCTGTTGCCGGGCATGTTCGAACGCGCGGTGAGCGCATTCGAAAAAATGCCGACGGTTGCTGCTCTGGGTCAGGGCGTCGGTGGTGGCCAGGCGATGCAGCTCGCTTTCCATCCGCTTCTTGTCGGTGATGTCTTCGGCGATACCGACGATGATCACCGGTTGCCCCGGCTCGGCCTGGCGGTTGATGTAGCACTTGTCGCTGAGCCAGCGCACCTGGCCATCGGCGGCAATGATTCGATACTCGCGGTCTTCGACGGCGCCTTTGTCCAGCACTTCGGCCAGGCTGCGTTCGGCATAGTCCAGGTCGTCAGGGTAGATGCTGTCGCGCCATTGATTGCAGTCGGTCAGTAGCAGATCAGCCGAACGGCCAAAGATCCGTTCATAGGCGGGGCTGACGTAAAGCACCTGGCGGGTTTCCCAATCGAATGCCCACAGCACCGCGTTGACGCTCATCAGCAGGGTGTTGAACAACTGTTCGCGTTCGCTCAGGCGTGCGACTTCGCCTTGGGCATGCATCAGCGCCAGCAGGGTCTGCGCGGCCTCGGGCCAGTGTGACGGAGATGAGTCTTGCGGGTTTTTTTCGGCCATCGACACAAATCTCAAAGGGCATGCCGCGCGCGATCGCGGCCAACATCAAGCCCGCCGGGGATGGCGAAGTGTCTTTGAGATAGGGCTTTTCAGATGAAGTTCCCGCCTTTCGTGGCGAGGGAGCTGGCTCCCGCCGGGCGGTACTGCGATGAGCTTTTAAGGTCAGGTCAAAAGCCAAAGTGGGAGCGAGCGGGCCCGCTCCCACAGGTTTATTGGTTCAGACGGCGGCAGGGCGCAGGGAGTAGGTCTTCAACTGATCGGCGAATTCGCGCAGGGATTGAATCCCGCTGGCTTCGGCTTCGTGGACCCAATCCTTGATGGCCGCGAGCATGTCGTGACCATTTGAGCTGGTCTTGACCCAGATCTGCTGCAGGGCCAGGCGTTTCTCGTAAATTACCTTCAGCGCCTGACTGTGCTCGAGCATGTTCTGGATGCGTACATGGTGTTTGTCATCCAGCAGGCTGGTCTCCCGCGAAAGCAGGCGTTTGGCCCGGTGGAACTGGTGACGTACCGAGTGATCGACCTTTTCCAGCTCTTGCTTGACCAGCGGGCCGATCACCAGCTTTCGGTACTGGGCCATGATCTGGAAGCGGTTGTTGAGGATCGCCATGGCGGTGTCCATGTCCAGGTTGCCCTTGCCTTCGACGCGATGGGCAATCGGCGCAACCCGTTGAACCTTGGCCAGGCGCAGGAAGCTGAAGACTTGAATCCACGCCCAGCCCAGGTCGAACTCCCACTTCTTCACCGACAGTTTTGCCGAGTTAGGGTAGGTGTGATGGTTGTTATGCAGTTCTTCACCGCCAATCAGGATGCCCCAAGGCACCAGGTTGGTCGCCGCATCGCGGCATTCGAAGTTGCGGTAGCCGATGGCATGGCCCAAGCCGTTGACCACGCCGGCGGCCCACACCGGGATCCACATCATCTGGATGGCCCAGATGGTGATGCCGATGGTGCCGAACAGCAGCAGGTCGATAACGCCCATGATCGCGATGCCCAGCAGCGGGAAGCGGCTGTAGAGGTTGCGCTCGATCCAGTCTTCGGGGCAGTTCTTGCCGTAGATGCGCAGCGTCTCGGGGTTTTCCGCTTCGGCGCGGTACAGCTCGGCGCCTTTGCGCAGCACCGTGGACAAACCCTTGATGACCGGGCTGTGCGGATCATCGACGGTTTCGCATTTGGCGTGATGCTTGCGGTGAATGGCGGTCCACTCGCGGGTGTTCTGCGCCGTGGTCAGCCACAGCCAGAAACGGAAGAAATGCTTGAGGCCCCCATTCAGCTCCAGGGAGCGATGGGCGGAATAACGATGCAGATAGACCGTGACGGCGATGATCGTGACGTGGGTCATCAGCAGGGTGACTGCTACCAGCGACCAGGGCGACAAGCCAAGAAAACCTTCGTACCACATAGGCTGTAGGGCCCTCGATAAAGAAAAAACAGCCGTTGCATTATCACTAAGCCCACACAGAAAACCAGTCACCCTTTCAGATAAGAGTGGCTGGATGTGTCTTTAAACTATAATTCCAACCTTTTTGTAGGGACATGGATCGCCGGATGTCTGCCACCTATCGCGATGCCTTGCGCGCAGCGCTGCTCTATCTGTTGCTTTCTGTGGTTTGGCTGCAGATCAGTGGCTATTTATTAAACAGTTTCTTCGATAGCTCTGCCGAGCGACTGCGATGGCAACTGATCAACGGTTACGTTTTGGTGCTGTTCAGCGCCGGGTTGATCTTCATTGCCCGGGCGCGGTTGCTGCGGTGTCTGGGTATCGGCGCCAAGCTGCGTGAGCGCGATGCTGGCCGCATACGCTTGCGCCAGGCGGCGGCCGTGTTCGACTGCACCCGCGAAGGCGTGCTGGTCACCAATCGGGAAGGCGTGATCGTCCATGTAAACCGGGCGTTCATGGAAATCACCGGTTACGGGTGTGAGGACGTACTGGGGCAGCGACCCAATCTGTTCAAGTCCGGGCGACATTCCCCTGAGTTCTATCAGGTGATGTTTGCCACGCTCGCCAGTGTCGGGGAGTGGAGTGGGGAAATCTGGAACCGGCGCAAAAGCGGCGAGATTTACCCGCAATGGCAAACGATCCGCCTGATCCACGACGACTACGGCCAGCCGAGCCAATATGTGGCGGTGTTTTCCGACATCAGTGCAATCAAGAACTCCGAACACGAGCTGATGCACCTGGCGCACCACGATCCGCTGACCGACCTGCCGAACCGCCTGCTGTTCACCGACCGCGCCGAACAGGCCCTGGCCTCGGCACAGGTCCACAAGCGTGGCTGCGCGCTGCTGATGATCGATCTCGATCACTTCAAGATGATCAACGACAGCCTTGGGCATACCATCGGCGATCAGCTGCTCAAAGCGGTGGCCGAGCGCCTGGGCGCGATGTTCGGCCCGGGGATCACTCTGGCGCGGTTGGGCGGGGATGAGTTCGCCGTGCTCGCCGAAAGCTGTCCGCAACTGGTTCAGGCCGCTGCGTTGGCCCAGCGGATCATCGATGGCCTTAAAGAGCCGTTCCTTATTGATGGGTACCAGCTGTCCATCAACACCAGCATCGGCATCAGCCTGTTCCCCAGCGATGCCTTGAGCGTCGAGCAACTGCTGCGCAATGCCGACTCGGCACTGTTCAAGGCCAAGAGCACGGGGCGCAATGATTACGCCCTGTACACCGAAGAACTGACGGCCCACGCCCAGCAACGGGTCGAGATCGCCTTCGAATTGCGCCGTGCTCTGGATCAGCAAGAGCTGCGGGTCTATTACCAGCCGGTTCACGACCTCAAGACCCGTCGCCTGATTGGCGTCGAGGCACTGGTGCGTTGGCAGCATCCGCAGCGGGGGTTGGTATCGCCGGCGGAATTCATTCCGGTCGCCGAACGAACCGGCCTGATTGCTGAAATCGATGCCTGGGTCATGGCACAGGCATGCCGGCAGATGTGCCAGTGGCAGCAGGACGGGGTGGTGCTGTCGTTCGTCGCGGTCAACGTTTCTTCGCGCCTGTTCGCCCGCCGTGAGCTGTATCAGCAGGTGGCGCAGGTCTTGCGCGAAACCGGTCTGGAACCGGCGTTTCTGGAGCTGGAAGTCACTGAAAGCGCGGTGATGGAGGACCCGGAAGTCGCGCTGGAGCAGATGCATCGTCTGCGCGAGCTGGGAGTGCGCCTGGCCATCGACGACTTCGGCACGGGTTATTCATCGCTGCTGCGGCTCAAGCGTCTGCCGGTGCAGAAGTTGAAAATCGACCAGGGCTTCGTCGCCGGGTTGCCGTGGGATGAGGATGATGCGGCGATTTCACGGGTGATTATTGCTCTGGCCCAGAGCATGGGCATGCAGGTGCATGCCGAGGGGATCGAGCAGGTCGAACAGGCGGCGTTCCTGCTTGAGCAGGGATGTGATCTGGGGCAGGGCTATTGGTTCGGGCGACCGGTGCCGGCGGCGCAGCTCGATTGGGCTCATGCTCCGGTCATCGCCTGATTTACAAAATCCCTGTGGGAGCAAGCTCACTCCCACAGGTTTTTGGTGTGCTTGAAAGAGGGTGATTCACCTCAAACCCTTGTCCCTTCAGTTAATCTCTTCTGGTTATATAAACATTCTTAAATAGTCTTTTTAAGAATATCTGAGTCTCTCTAGTATTGCTCTCAAGCCGCAAGCAGTGCCGACACTGCTAGGCAACCTCTCAGTTGAAGGAGCAGCAATATGAGCGCATCCCTGCGTAGCGTCGACGGTCAAGACGAAGCCACCATCCTGCGGGAAATCCAGAGTGCCCTGCGCGATCTGCGCTTTGGTGCCGTGGAAATCACCGTGCACAACGCCCAGGTGGTGCAGATCGAACGCAAGGAAAAATTCCGTTTGCAGCAGCCGGGCAACAAGCCGGGCTGAGGCGAATCAGGCAACGCGATATCCCATAAGAAAAAGCCAACAAACCAAGAATTCCAGGAGCTTTCACCATGTCGTCGATTCGTCATTTTGCTTTGGCCGCCCTGGCCAGCGCCCTTTTTGCCGGTTCCGCCGTTGCCAAGGACTACGAGCTGCTCAACGTGTCGTACGACCCGACCCGCGAGCTGTACCAGGACTACAACGCCGAGTTCATCAAGTTCTGGCAGAAGGAGCATGCGGGCGACACCGTGAAGGTCCAGCAATCCCACGGCGGTTCGGGCAAGCAAGGCCGGGCGGTGATCGATGGCCTGCGTGCCGATGTCGTGACCCTGGCCCTGGCCGGTGATATCGACGAAATCGCCAAGCTCGGCAAGTCCCTGCCGGCGGACTGGCAGAAGCGCCTGCCGGAAGCGAGTACCCCATACACCTCGACCATCGTGTTCCTGGTGCGCAAGGGCAACCCCAAAGGCATCAAGGACTGGGGCGACCTGATCAAGAATGACGTCTCGGTGATCACGCCGAACCCGAAAACCTCCGGCGGTGCACGCTGGAACTTCCTCGCGGCGTGGGCCTATGGCCTGAAAGCCAATGGCGGCGACGAAGCCAAGGCCAAGGAATACGTACAAACCCTGTTCAAGCACGTGCCAGTACTGGACACCGGCGCTCGCGGCTCGACCATTACCTTCGTCAACAACGGTCAGGGCGACGTATTGCTGGCCTGGGAAAACGAAGCCTTCCTGGCCCTGAAAGAAGAAGGCGGCGCCGACAAGTTCGACATCGTCGTGCCTTCGCTGTCGATCCTCGCCGAGCCACCGGTAGCGGTGGTCGACAAAAATGCCGAGAAAAAGGGCAACGAGCAGATCGCTGAAGCCTACCTCAAGCACCTGTACAGCCCGGCCGGCCAGGAAATCGCGGCGAAGAACTTCTATCGTCCACGTGACAAGGATGTGGCCGCCAAGTACGCCCAGCAGTTCCCGAAACTGGAACTGGTGAGCATCGACAAGGACTTCGGCGGCTGGAAAACCGCACAGCCGAAATTCTTCAATGACGGGGGCGTGTTCGACCAGATCTACCAGGCGCAGTAATCTTAAATAGCCATCAACGAGCCCCGGATTCACCTCCGGGGCTCAGTGCGTTCTCACCCAAGGACTTTTATGTCGCGTCGTATCTCCCCCGTCATACCCGGCTTCGGGCTGACACTGGGCTACACCTTGGTGTACCTCAGCCTGATTGTGCTCATACCACTGGCGGCGATGTTCGTGCATGCCGCTCAACTCACCTGGGATCAGTTCTGGGCAATCATCTCGGCGCCACGGGTGCTGGCCGCGTTGAAGCTCAGCTTCGGCACCGCCCTGTGTGCCGCGATCATCAACGGCATCATCGGCACGCTGTTGGCCTGGGTATTAGTGCGCTATACCTTCCCTGGACGAAAAGTGATCGATGCAATGATCGACTTGCCGTTCGCATTGCCCACGGCGGTGGCCGGTATTGCGCTAACGGCGTTGTACACCCCTACCGGTCTGGTCGGTCAATTTGCAGCGGATCTGGGGTTCAAGATCGCCTACACCCCTCTGGGCATCACCCTTGCCCTCACTTTTGTGACACTTCCATTCGTAGTACGTACCGTACAGCCAGTATTGGCGGATATTCCTCGTGAAGTGGAAGAAGCGGCAGCGTGCCTGGGTGCAAAACCGTTGCAGGTTTTCCGCCATATCCTGCTGCCTGCGCTGCTGCCGGCATGGCTGACCGGTTTCGCTTTAGCCTTTGCCCGCGGGGTCGGCGAGTATGGTTCGGTGATATTCATCGCCGGCAACATGCCGATGAAAACCGAGATTCTGCCGCTGCTGATCATGGTCAAGCTCGACCAATACGATTACACCGGCGCTACCTCCATTGGTGTACTGATGCTGGTGGTTTCCTTCGTCCTGTTGCTGCTGATCAACTTGTTGCAGCGGCGCATCGAAACCCCATAAGGAGGCGCACCCATGTCCCAATCGTCTATTGCTGCCGCTTCCTCGAACGCTGCCCGCCGTGGCAGTGCGACTTCGCGGCGAATCCTGATCGGCCTTGGCTGGCTGATTTTTGCGCTGTTCCTGCTGTTGCCGCTGTTCATCGTGGTGTCCCAAGGGCTGAAGCTCGGCCTCGGGGCGTTTTTCACCGCGATCTTTGAGCCGGACGCGCTGTCGGCACTGAAGCTCACGGTCATCGCCGTGCTGATTTCGGTGCCGCTGAACCTGGTGTTTGGCGTCAGCGCCGCCTGGTGCGTGAGCAAATACTCGTTCCGCGGCAAGAGCATGCTGGTGACACTGATCGACCTGCCGTTCTCGGTGTCGCCGGTGATCGCCGGTCTGGTCTATGTGCTGATGTTCGGCGCCCAGGGCCTGTTCGGCCCATGGCTTTCGGACCACGACATCCAGATCGTCTTCGCCCTGCCGGGCATCGTGCTGGCGACGATTTTCGTCACCGTGCCGTTCGTGGCCCGTGAACTGATTCCGCTGATGCAGGAACAAGGCACTCAGGAAGAGGAGGCCGCGCGCCTGCTCGGGGCCAACGGCTGGCAGATGTTCTGGCACGTCACCGTGCCCAACATCAAATGGGGCCTGATCTACGGTGTGGTGTTGTGTACCGCGCGGGCCATGGGGGAGTTCGGTGCGGTGTCGGTGGTGTCCGGGCATATTCGCGGGGTGACCAACACCCTGCCGCTGCACGTGGAGATCCTCTACAACGAATACAACCACGTGGCCGCGTTCGCCGTGGCGAGCCTGTTGCTGATCCTGGCGCTCTTCATCCTGCTGCTCAAGCAGTGGAGCGAAAACCGTATTAACCGCCTGCGCGCCAGCGCCGCGGAGGAATAATTCATGTCGATCGAAGTGCGTAACGTCAGCAAGAACTTCCATGCCTTCAAGGCGCTGGACAACATCAGCCTGGACATCCAGAGCGGCGAACTCGTCGCGTTGCTCGGTCCGTCGGGCTGCGGCAAGACCACGCTGCTGCGGATCATCGCCGGCCTGGAAACTCCGGACCAGGGCAACATCGTGTTCCACGGTGAAGACGTTTCCGGCCACGACGTGCGGGATCGCAACGTCGGTTTCGTGTTCCAGCACTACGCCCTGTTCCGCCACATGACGGTGTTCGACAACGTCGCGTTCGGCCTGCGCATGAAGCCGAAAAACCAGCGCCCGAGCGAAAGCCAGATCGCGACCAAAGTCCACGAACTGCTGAACATGGTGCAACTGGACTGGTTGTCGGATCGCTACCCGGAGCAACTCTCCGGCGGTCAGCGCCAGCGCATTGCCCTGGCCCGAGCGCTGGCGGTGGAGCCGAAAGTGCTGCTGCTCGACGAGCCCTTCGGCGCCCTCGACGCCAAGGTCCGCAAAGAGCTGCGCCGCTGGCTGGCGCGCTTGCACGAAGACATCAACCTGACCTCGGTGTTCGTGACCCACGACCAGGAAGAAGCGATGGAAGTCGCCGATCGCATCGTGGTGATGAACAAGGGTGTGATCGAGCAGATCGGTTCGCCGGGTGACGTCTACGAAAACCCGGCCAGCGATTTCGTCTATCACTTCCTCGGTGATTCGAACCGACTGCACCTGGGCGAAGACAGGCACGTGCTGTTCCGCCCGCACGAGGTGTCGCTGTCACGCCATGAACTGGAAGACCACCACGCGGCGGAAGTGCGCGATATTCGACCGCTGGGCGCGACTACACGGGTGACGTTGAAGGTCGAAGGGCAGAGCGATCTGATCGAAGCCGAAGTGGTCAAGGATCACGACAGTCTGGTTGGTTTGGCAAAAGGCGAGACGTTGTTCTTCAAGCCGAAGGTCTGGCAGAAGGTCGCCAACATCTAAAGCAAAAGCTTCGTCGGATCGCCGCCCGGAGCAAGCCCGCTTCCACATTGAATCGGTATCGACCACAAAACCTGTGGTTAACCCGAAACCCTGTGGGAGCGGGCTTGCCCGCGAATGCGATCTAGACAGCAGCACGCTTCGGATTGACCCGCACCCCACCCGCCCGCGCCTCGATCTGCTCTTTGAGCTCACGCCGCATCCCCAGCATGAAGGCCAGCTCAGCCACCACGAACAACGGCCCGACAATCAACCCGGTCACGTCATCGACAAATGCCGGTTTGCGCCCTTCATAGTGATGGCCGACAAACTGGATCGCCCAGCCGATCACGAACATCGCCACGCCGCTGCCCAGCCAGACCAGCGTGCTTTGCTGCGCCAGCGCATGACCGGCCCAGACACTCAGCCCAAGCAACACGGTCATCAACACGCCCAGGCGCAACTCCAGGCGCAGGTAAAACCATGCCGATGCCAGCGAGACGAGCACCGCCGGAGACAGCCACACGCCGCCCAGGGACCATTCCGGCCGAGACAGCAACACCGCGACGGCCACCACGATCAGCGGAATGCCGATAAAGTGCGAAGCGATGTTGCGCGGGTCACGGTGGTAAGCGGCGTATTGACTGAGGTGGTCGACGAGGCTTTTCATTGTTGTTCTCCTGTGGGGTGATTGATCATGCCCCGGGGTCACATCCCGCTCTGTCAGCCAGGCGACAATCTCTAGGAGTTTTCATGGATATGCAGGTCTGGCGTCCACGCCTGATGAGCGGTCAGTGGTTCAGCCATTTGCCTGTTTCCCTACAGGATAGTCTGCTGTCGGTGGCCAAGGTACGGCGCCTGTCGCCGGGCCAGCGGCTGTTCAAGCGTGGCGATCCGCCCTGCGGCCTGTACGCGGTGCTTGAAGGCGCTGTGCGAGTCGGTGCCGTGAGCGAGCAGGGCAAGGAAGCGTTGCTGAGCCTGGTGGAGCCGCCGCACTGGTTCGGCGAAATCTGCTTGTTCGATGGCCAGCCACGCACTCACGATGCCTACGGCGTGGGCCAGTGCACGCTGCTGCACATTCCCCAGAACACCTTGCTGGCGCTGCTCGACGAGCATCCGCAGCACTGGCGGCAACTGGCCTTGCTGATGAGCCAGAAATTGCGCATGACCTTCATCAACCTCGAACAGCTGAGCCTGTTGCCGGCCCCGGCACGGTTGGCGCACCGCTTGCTGATGATCGCTGAAGGCTATGGCGAGACCGCCCCACCGCGCCGCGTCCTGCAACTGCCCCAGGAGCAGCTTGCCGCCATGTTGTCGCTGTCGCGCCAGACCACCAACCAGATCCTCAAGGAGTTGCAGGGGCAGGGAGTCATCGGGTTGAGTTACGGCGAAATTGAAATCCTCGATGCCGAGCGGTTGCGGGTATTGGCGATGGTTTGATGCCTGATATGGGCGTCAGCAAATGTAGCTGGACTTCGATCATAATCTGCACTAAATACAATGCATAATCGTTAAATTGATAAAATATGCACTGTATAGGATGCATGGTGGTGAAATGGAAAACCTTGGCAAGCTGATCCGAACCTTACGCAAGGAAAGAAAACTCTCCCAGCAGGCATTGGCACAGCAGTACGGAATGAGCCGTGCAACGATTTCCGGCATTGAAAACAACACCATTTCCGAAATTGGTCTGCGCAAGGTCGAGGCGATCCTCAACGGCTTCGGTTATGAACTGACGGCCGTGCCGCGACAGTCGAAGCGGCCGACGCTGGACACCCTGAAAAAGGTTGATTTCCATGGATGAGCCGCAGGAAAAGGATCGACTGACTATCAGCGTTTCCAACAGTGTGGTGGGAGTCCTTGGCCGTGGTCAGTCTCCTGTTGATACCGTGTTTGCCTACACCGAAAACGCGTCAGAACAAAACGCCGTCTCGTTGACCATGCCGGTGCGGCTGGAGAGTTACGCGTGGGAATCGGGCGTCCCACCGGTTTTTGAAATGAATCTGCCTGAGGGAGCCCTGCGTGATGAATTGACTCGTCGCTTCAGCAAGGCTGTCCGAGGGTTTGACGATTTTTCGATGCTTGCCATCGTAGGCCCGCACCAGCTCGGAAGAGTCGGCATTTCAAAGGCCCAGGGTCCGGGCGACCAGCCACCTGAAACCAGCCTGGCGGACCTACTTGTACATGATGGTGCGCAAGGTCTGTTCGAAGACCTCTTGCAGACCTATGGCCAGTATTCAGGCGTTTCCGGTGTACAGCCGAAGGTACTGGTGCGTGACAGCGCGTCAACCATCGATCGGCTGTCCCATCGGGGGGCCACGCATCTGGTCAAAGCCTTCCGTCCTGAGCAATACCCGGAGCTTGCTGCCAATGAATACTTCTGCATGCGGGCGGCGTTGCATTCGGGTCTTGAGGTGCCGAAGTTTGAACTCAGTGAGCACGGCAAGTTTTTGATCGTTGAACGCTTCGACCTGAATGAAAAAGGTTACCTGGGGTTCGAGGACTTCTGCGTGCTCAATGCCTGGCCATCAAAGGCCAAATACGATGGTTCATACGAAGGGGCGGCCAAGCAGATCAAGGCCTTTGTTTCTCCGCCTTTGCTCAATCAGGCACTGGAGTCGTTTTTCAAAATCGTCGCGCTATCTTCGGGATTGAAGAATGGCGATGCACACCTGAAAAACTTCGGTGTTCTGTACGAAGACTGTGGTGTCGATGCGCCAATCAACCTGGCACCTGCCTACGACATCATCACCACGTCGGTCTACATCAAGACCGATAGCATGGCGTTGCTACTGGGCGGATCGAAGGCGTGGCCCAAGTACAAAATGCTGATGCGATTTGGTCGCTCCGCCTGCAATTTGACCGAGGGGCGCTGTAACGAATTGCTGCAACAAGTCATCCATGGGATGGCAATGGCGATGGGCGAGATGGGCCAACACATAAAGGCAAACAGTACCTTTGCCGAGGTTGGAGAGGCGATGCTGGAGCAGTGGAACGAGGGTATTGCGCGCAGCCTGGTCAAAGGCTGATCAGCGCAACCCATCCCGAAACTGCCCAGGCGTCAGCCCCGTCCAGCGCTTGAAGGCGCGGCTAAAGCTGCTGGTGTCGGCAAACCCGAGCAGATAACTGATCTCGCTCAACGAACATTGCGGGTCACGCAAGTGCAGCAGCGCCAGATTTTCACGGCTTTCGTTTAGCAGCGTGTCGAACCGGTAGCCTTCATCGGCCAGGTGCCGTTGCAGGCTGCGCAGGCTCAAGTGCAGGGCCTTGGCGATGTGTTCGGCGCTGGGTTCGCCTTCGGGCAGTTGTTCTTCAATCGCATCGCGGACCTTGCGCTCCCACGTCAGCGGCTTGAGTTGCGCCAGGGTTCGCTTGAGCACGGTTTCGTTGTGTTCGGCCAGTTCCGGGTTGGCGTCGTCCAGGTGGCTGTCGAAGTCGACGAGGGCGAATTCCAGTCGATCCTCGTCGGCGCCGAAGTGCACGGGCGAGCGAAAGACTTTATGCCATTGATGTGCGTCTGCCGGCTCCGGGCGGCGCAGGTAGGTCGCCAGCGGCGCGTAGTCGCGACCCAGGCGATTGCGGCAGGTGCGCACGTAAATCGCCATGAACGCATCGATGGCCTCGAAGGCCGGGGCCGGGTTGCCGGAAGGGATTTTCAGACTGAAACGGTAGCGATCCTCGGCGCGGGTCAGTTCCAGTTCCAGGGCATCGCTGACTACCTGGTGATAGCGCACGATACGCTCGAACACTTCCCGAAGGCTGCCGCTGGCTACCAGCGCATAACCCAGCGCATGGAAAGTGGTCGGACTGACGAAACGCGAAACCCGCAAACCAATCGCCGGGTCGCCGCTGGCCTGCACTGCCAATTGCCACAGGTGTGTGGTGCCCGACAGCGGATAACGGGCGTTCGGGTCGTCCATCAACTGCGGGTCGAGCCCTGCTTGCTGGCACAGGGCAGTGCTGTCGTGGCCCAAGGCATCGAGCTGCTTGCGCAGGGCGCGGGTCCAGCTGGCGAGGGAGGTCGGTTCAGTCATGCTGATTGGCGCTTCCGGTCAACAGGTTGGCGTTCTCGGCTACCGCATTGCGAGGGTCCGCAAGGCAGGATGCAACCATCAATAACCAGAGGATGGAAGCATGAGTGGTACTTCTGCAAGCCCCCAGCGACTGAATGCATCACAGCGATCGGCCCATATCCGTGAAGTGGTGCTGGCCAGAGGCGTCGAGCTGCGCGAGCAATACCCGATTCTCAAGCATCAGGACGCCCTCGGCGCGGGTATTCTGGCCTTCGCCCTGGCCGGCATGGTCGGTTCGGCGGCGCTCTACATGGCCGGGCACATGGCGTGGTGGGCGTGCCTGTTGCTCAACGCCTTTTTCGCCTCGTTGACCCATGAGCTGGAACACGACCTGATCCACAGCATGTACTTCCGCAAGCAGAAGGTACCGCACAACCTGATGATGGGGCTGGTATGGCTGGCGCGGCCGAGCACTATCAATCCCTGGATTCGCCGCCATCTGCACCTCAATCACCACAAGGTATCGGGCTCAGAAACCGACATGGAAGAGCGCGCCATTACCAACGGCGAACCATGGGGCATCGCGCGATTCTTGATGATTGGCGACAACATGATGTCGTCGTTCATCCGCATGCTGCGGGCCAAGACCTGGGCGCAAAAGATCAGCATCGTCCAGCGCACCCTGAAGGTCTACGCACCGCTGGCGCTGATGCATTGGGGCGCGTGGTACGTGTTTCTCGGTTTCCACGCAGCGAACGGCGTTGCGCATCTGATGGGCGCACCGATCGAGTGGTCGGCAACGACATTGTCGGTGATGCAGGTGATCGACATTGCGGCAGTCGTGATCATTGGCCCGAACGTGTTACGCACGTTCTGCCTGCACTTCATCAGCTCGAACATGCACTACTACGGCGATGTGGAACCGGGCAACGTGATGCAGCAGACGCAAGTGTTGAACGCGTGGTGGTTGTGGCCGTTGCAGGCGTTCTGCTTCAACTTCGGCAGCAGCCACGGGATCCATCACTTTGTGGTTAAGGAACCGTTCTACATCCGTCAATTGACTGTGCCGGTGGGGCACAAGGTGATGCGCGAGATGGGCGTGCGGTTCAATGATTTCGGCACGTTTGCGCGGGCTAACCGGTTTGAGGGCAAGGATGAAGTGGTTGGGGAAAAGGTGCATACGGCTCAGGCTTAGTAGCGTTTGAAAGGGCCTCTTCGCGGGCAAGCCCGCTCCCACAGGTTTCTGCGGCGAATGCGAAGTTTGCGTTCAACACAAATCACTGTGGGAGCGGGCTTGCCCGCGAAGGGGCCGGATCAGCCGATATCAATCCGGCTGAAACGGCGACTCACTCAGGATCACCCCAGTCTCATCCACATACCGCTGCCAATGCTCGATCAAGGCACTGAGCTTTTCCGGCTGACTCGACGCCAGGTCATGAATCTCCCCCGGATCACTACTCAGGTCATACAGCTGCCAGGTCGCCGGCCCTACCGGTCCAGGGATGTACACCGCCTTCCATTTTCCTTGCCGAATCGCCCGTCGTCCGAACAGTTCCCACCCGGTGACGGTGTGCTCGTCATGCACTTGCGCCGTCTCGCCGGACAGGAACCCCAGCCACGACTTCCCGCGAACTTCCGCCACGGGTTTGCCGTGCCATTGCTTGCCGGGATGGCGTACCCCGGCAAGATCCAGAATGGTCGGCGTGATGTCCATTACCGTGCCAAACCCGTGGCTGATCTGGCCCTTGAGCGGCAGCTGCGGATAGTGCACCAGCGCCGGAACACGGATCCCGCCTTCGGTGGTGAAGGCCTTGAACAACCGCGATGGCGCGGTGGCAACCTGCGCCCAGTTCGGCCCGTACCAGACGTAGGAATTGGCGCGGCCGATGTTGTCCAGGCTGTTGTCGTAATGCTGGTTGAGATAGGTCAGCAGCTGCGGGCCGAATTTCGGAAAGGCCTCCAGCAACGCCCCTTCGGCACCGTTATCGGACATGAACAGGATGAAGGTGTTGTCCAGCTGGCCTTGCTGGCGCAAGTAATCGACGACGCGCCCGATGTTCCAGTCCATGCGTTCGACCATTGCCGCATAAACTTCCATGGCCCGCGCGGAGATCTGCCGCTGCTCGTCGCTCAGGGCATCCCATTGTGCAGTCAATTGGATCAATGGATGCGGCTCGACATCGGCCTCGATCAGCCCCAGTTTTTTGAGTTTTTCCAGGCGCTCGATTCGTAGTACTTCAGGGCCGGCGTCATAGCGCCCGCGGTATTTTTCCACTACGTCGGCCGGCGCCTGCAACGGCCAGTGGGGGGCGGAAAACGGCAGGTAGGCGAAGAACGGCCGGGTCTGGTCGCGCTCCTTGAGGTATTGCAGCAGCTTGTCGCCAAAGGCATCAGAGGAATAGAAGTCCTTGGGCAGCTCATCGATGAATTGGTCGTCTTCGATGTACAGCGTCGGGGTGGATTTCAGCAGCCGTGGCGTCGTTTCATCGTAGGTCGGCTCGAAGCCGTAATGGTTGGCGGCGCCGGGCAGCAGCGAGAACGAACGCTCGAAACCCCGGGCGTGGGGCGCCAGTTCCGCGGTCAGGCCCAGGTGCCATTTGCCGCTCATCAACGTCTGGTAACCCGCCTCGCGCAGCAGCTCGGGCAGGGCGACCACGCGGTCGTTCAAGTGCCCTTCGTAACCCGGTTTGCCGATCAGGTCCGGGGTCAGGGCTTCGGCCATGGTACCGATGCCGGCGATGTGGTGGTCGGTACCGGTGAGCAGCATCGAACGGGTCGGCGAGCAGGTCGGTGCGGTGTGGAAGTCGGTCAGGCGCAGGCCATTGTTGGCCAGGGTATCGAGATTCGGCGTGTTGATTTCGCCACCGAAGGCGCCGAGGTCGGAAAAGCCCAGGTCATCGGCCAGGATCACTAGAAAGTTGGGACGTTGCGGCATCAGGAATTTCCTTTTTCAGTAGGCAATGAAGGACAGCGGCAGATCGCGGACCTGCACCGGCACGGGGGGCTGGTAGTGATCGTCGCTGGTGAGTTCGTGCAGCAGTTCTTCACGCAATTGGTGGAAGTCGAAGCTGCTGCGCTGGCGCGGATGGGGCAGGGCGATGTCGACCACTTGCTTGATCCGCCCCGGACGCGGCTCCATCACCACCACGCGGTCGGCGAGGAAGATCGCTTCCTCGACATCATGGGTAACCAGCACAGTGGTGATTTTTGCCCGGGCGCGGATCGCCAACAGTTCGTCCTGCATCTGCTGGCGGGTCAGCGCATCGAGGGCGCCGAAGGGCTCGTCCAGCAGCAGAATCCGTGGGCTGGCCACCAGGCCGCGGGCGATGGCCACGCGCTGCGCCATGCCGCCGGAGAGCTGATGCGGATAGGCGCGGGCGAAGTCGCTCAAGCCCACCAACTCGATGAAATCGCTGATGCGCTTGTGCTTCTGCGCAGCGCTCAGGGGCTCGTTGACCAGGCCCAGGCCGATGTTGTCGGCCACGCTCAGCCACGGGAACAAACGGTGTTCCTGGAAGACGATGCCGCGCTCGCCGCCGATGCCGGTGACGGCTTTTCCGTCCACGCTGATCTGCCCGCGAAACTGCGTATCGAGGCCCACCAGCAACCGCAGCAAAGTGGATTTGCCGCAGCCGCTGGAGCCGACGATGGCGACGAATTCGCCCTCGGCGATGTCCAGGTTGAATTCGCGAATGGCCTCAAGTGTGAAGCCGTCGACGTCGAAGGTTTTGCCCACGTGATTGAAGCTGACAATTGGTGCGTTCATGCGTGTCTCCAGCGGGTGGCGCGGATTTCCAGGCGTTGGCCAACGAGGTTGAGCAGGGCACCGGTCAGGCCCACCAGGAGCATGCCGGCCATGATCAGATCCATGCGCAGCAGTTGCTGGGCGCCGATCATCTGGCTGCCGATACCGCCGTTGGACGGCATGAAGTATTCGGCGCCGATGGTGCCGAGCCAGGCGTAGATCAGGCTCAGCCTGAGCCCGGCGAAAATCCCCGGCGCGGCGCCCGGCAACACCAGTCGACCGAGGCGCTGGCGCAGATTCAGGCGCAATACCTGCGCGGCCTCATTCAGTTGCGACGACAGGTGGGCAACGCTGCGTTGGGTG
This sequence comes from Pseudomonas sp. KH_046_2, assembly GCF_057838985.1. Taxonomy (NCBI): domain Bacteria; kingdom Pseudomonadati; phylum Pseudomonadota; class Gammaproteobacteria; order Pseudomonadales; family Pseudomonadaceae; genus Pseudomonas; species Pseudomonas sp. KH_046_2. The sequence continues at coordinate 215,818 of NZ_CM174480.1, forward strand.
GCGATGAACAATGGGAAAAAAGCGGCGAGGGCAACGAACACCCACTTCGCCAGTTCGCCAAGACCGAACCAGGCGGTGAGCAGCGGCACCCAGGCGAATATGGCGATCTGGCGGACGGCGGCGAGGGTTGGGCCGAGCACGCGTTCACTGGTGCGCGACAGCCCCAGTAGCAATCCCAAGGCAAACCCGAGCCCGCCACCGAGCAGTAATCCGCCAAGGGTTCGGCCCAGGCTCAGGGCCATGCCGCCAAGCAGTGTGCCGTCGAGCAAACCATCCCGGGTGGTCTGCAGGACGGCCAGCGGGCTGACCAGAATGTTCGCGTCAATCCATTGCTGATCCGAGGTCAGTTGCCACAACGCCAGCAGTGCCAGAGGCAGCAGCCACGGTTGCAGGCGTTGCCAGCCTTGATAACGCGGCCCGCGACGGATTTCAGCGGTGGCCGGGTGCGGCCAGTGCACCAGTTTCCTGTCCAGCAGGCCGATGCCGCGATCCATCGCCACGCCGATCAAGCCGATCACCACGATGCACACGAACACGATGTCGAGCATGAACAGCTGCCGCGCCCAGACCATCAGGTATCCGATGCCTTCACTGGATGCGAGCAGTTCGACAGCGAGCAGTGAAGTCCAGCCGGCGGCCAGCGCGAGGCGCACGCCGGCCATGAACGCCGGCAGCGCGGCAGGCAGCACCAGGCGGCGGATCAACAAGTACCTGGGCAGGCGCAACACCGCGGCGGCTTCGCGTAGCTTTGGTTGTGCATCGCGCACACCGACCAGCGTATGCAGGGTCACCGGCACCACGATGGCCTTGATCAGCACCACCAATTTCAGCACTTCACCGATGCCGAAAAACACCATGAACAATGGAATCCAGGCCAGGGTCGGGACTTGCGCCAACCCGGCGAAGGTTGGAAACACCAGACGCTCCAGTCGCCGACTGAAACCCAGTGCCGCACCCAAAACCGCACCAGCGCTGATCCCGGCCAACAGCCCCCAGAACAAGCGTTGCAGGCTGATCCACAAATGGCTCCACAACTCGCCTTGGGACAGATCAACGGCGCTGGTCCAGACCAGGGTTGGCGCCGGCAGGATCTGCTCACTCATCCAGTGATAGCGGCTGGCGAGCCACCAAAGGGTGAACAGGGTAACCGGCAGCAACCAAGGCAACAGCCGACGATTCAGGCTGGGCCAGAGGCGCTGGTTTTCCAGTGGTGGCGCGGCCAGCGGCAGGCTGAGAAGGGAAACACGGGCCATGGATGACCTCCGTTGTCGGTGTATGCAAAATCGATCTATAAAAATTCAAATCAATGCTATTGAGAGATAAGCAAGGCCATTTAAGGCCTCCAACTCAGCTGTATCCAATGCATTCGAAGAATATTTTTGATGCCGTTTGGGCATATCGGCGGAGAGCCCCGGATGTGTTGATATAGATCTAATTGATCTAAAAATGTGAATTTATAGTATTTAAGTGTTGGTTCTACTTCAGCCTACTTTCGACTCCTCAACGCCCGTTGCCCCAAGGAGCCGCACCCATGAACCTTCCCTTCAAACGTGTCATCAGTCTGTTCGCCGCACCGGCCCTGGCGGGGCTACTGGCTTTCACGGCCAACGCCGATGAGCTCAAGGAAATCCGCATCGCCGTGCCGGACCTCAGTGCCGGTACCCAGCACAGCAGTGGCGGTGTAGTGGATGTGTTGCGCCATCAACAGATCTTCGAAAAGGCCTTTGCCGACCAGGGCATAAAGATTCAGTGGAACTTCTTCAAGGGCGCAGGCCCGGTGATCAACGAGGCGTTCGCCAACGGTCAGGTTGACCTGGCCTACCTCGGTGATCTGGCGGCCATCATCGGCAAGTCCAATGGTCTGGATACGCGACTGCTCAGCGCCTCGGCGCGTGGGGTGAAGCATTACCTCGGCGTGGTGCCGGGTTCGGGAATCAAGACCCTGCAAGACCTCAAGGGCAAGCGCGTAGCGATCTTCAGAGGTACCGCCACGCAGTTGTCCTTCGATGCGGCGCTGGCCAGTCAGGGGTTGAGCGAGAAGGATGTGAAAGTCATCAACCTCGATTTCAACGCGGCGGTCGCGGCGCTGGCGGCGAAGCAGATCGATGCCACGTGGGGCAGTTCCGGGCTCACGGCGTTGCAGGCCAAGGGGTTGGCCGAGTTGCCGCTCAGTACCAAGGACCTGGGCGGTGCCGGCAGTGTGCAGGCGGTGCTGATAGGGACCGGGAAGTTTGTCGACGAGAACCCCGAGGCGGTGGCGAAACTGCTCAAGGCTCAACAGCAGGCCGTGGCGTGGTTGACCCAGGACAGCAACAAGGACGCCTACATTCAGTTGGTGTCGGGGCTGGCGGGTTATCCGGTGGTAATTCTTTCTCAGGATTTGAAGGATCAGAAACTGAGTGAGGTGTTCCCTTCGACGCTTGACCCGGTGTTCCTGGGTAAATTGCAGGATGCGGTGGATCTGGCAGCGCAGCAGAAGCTGATTCGCAAGTCGTTCAAGGTGAGCGATTGGGTGGCGCCGGAGTTGGCGGCTGCCAAGCTTTGATTCTTAAGCGCTCTTGAGGGCGCCTTCGCGGGCAAGCCCGCTCCCACAGGTGTTTCTGGTGTTCAGAAGATCTGTGTTCACTGGAGATCCCTGTGGGAGCGGGCTTGCCCGCGAAGAGGCCCTAAACCGCGACGCTGATCTGCTGCCTGTCCACCGCCACCAACGTCTCGATCATCGCCCGTGCCGCTGGTGACAACCGGAACCCGGTGCGACTGACGATCCCGCACCGTGCATTCATGCTCTCAATGTTCTGCGGCAGATTGCGCCAGTGCAGCTGCACCAGCGAACCCTGGGCAACGTCTTCGATAAACGCTTCTTGCGTTCCCACGCCTATGGCGTTGGATTGCAGCACTACTTTCACTAGCGCCGGAAAATGTTCGGTCTCGATGCTCGGCGAAAAGTCCACCCGGCCACTGAGGTTTGCCAGCAGTTTGCGAATGCCTGGGGGGATCATCGTGGTCGCCAGCGGGTAATCGAACATGTCGTTGGTCGACAGACTCTCCTTGGCAAGCAGCGGATGCCCCGGCCGGCAGAAAAACACACCGCGCTTGGGCGTCAGGGCCTGGGTCTGGAAGTTCGGGTCGGACTCGAAATGGCGGATGTCGGCGATGAAAAATTCGATCTCCTCACGACTCAATGCGCGGCTGAGTTTTTCCCAGTTATCCACCTCGAAACAGGTGCGCACTTTCGGGTGCGCATTGATGAACTGCGCCACCGCATCCGGCACCAGTTTCACCGCCGGTGCCGGGCCGCAACCGAAGCGCAGTTCACCGGCATCGAGCTTGGTCATCTGCGTCACTTCGGAGCTGAGCAACGCCGCACCCTGCACCAGGCTGCGGGCATGTTGCAGCACCACCAGGCCTTCGGGGGTGGGGCGCAAATCCTTGTTGCCACGGTCCACCAGGACGCAGCCGAACTCGTGTTCGAGCCCCTGAATGCTGCGGCTGAAGGCAGGCTGGGTAATGCCCATGGCCTCGGCCGCGCGCACGAAACTGCGGTGTTCGTCGAGGGCGATGAAGTAACGCAACTGGCGAAGATCCATATGCTTTTCCGGCATCCTAAAAATAGCTCGAAGGCATTTGCGACGAGGGTTGACTGAGGTTTTAAATGCAACCTCTTATTCCGTCAACGAAGCATGTAGATATCTATTAGACCTAAATAGAATATAGATAGAGCAGTGTTTCGCGGCCGGTCCAACCGCAAGCAGTCTGATGAGGGTCTACCCATGAGCAATGCCGCTTTCGCAGTACAACCCGCTGTTCACGCGCTTGAAATCCATCCGGTGGCCGGTCGCATCGGTGCCGAAATCCGTGGCGTACAGCTTTCCGGCGAGCTGGATGCCGCCACTGTTGAAGCCATTCAACAGGCACTGCTGCAATACAAAGTGATCTTCTTCCGCGAGCAGACCCAACTCGACGATCAACGCCAGGAGGCGTTCGCCCACCTGCTCGGCGAGCCGGTGGCGCACCCGACCGTACCGGTGCGCGAAGGCACGCGTTTTCTGTTGGAACTGGACGGTGCTGAAGGCCAGCGAGCCAGCTCCTGGCACACCGACGTGACCTTCGTCGAGGCCTACCCGAAAGCCTCGATCCTGCGCTCGGTGGTGGCCCCGGCGTTCGGCGGCGACACCTTGTGGGCCAACACAGCCTCCGCCTACGAGGGGTTGTCGGTGGAGCTGCGTGAACTGGCCGACAAACTGGTCGCCGTGCACAGCAACGAATACGACTACGCCGGCACCAGGCCTGACGTCTCGGCCGAGAAGCTGGAGCGCTATCGCAAGATCTTCACCTCGACCGTCTACGAGACCGAACACCCGGTGGTCCGCGTGCACCCGGTCAGCGGTGAGAAGAGCCTGTTGCTGGGGCATTTCGTCAAACGTATCAAGGGCTATTCCCAGGCCGATTCGGCGCACCTGTTCGGTCTGTTGCAGAGCCATGTGATCCGCCAGGAAAACATCGTGCGCTGGCGCTGGAAGGCCGGTGATGTGGCGATCTGGGACAACCGCTCCACCCAGCATTACGCGGTGGATGACTACGGGACCCAGGACCGCATCGTGCGCCGGGTGACGCTCAAGGGTGAAGTGCCGGTGGGTGTGAGCGGGCAGGTCAGCCAGACGGTGAAAGGGCCGGATATCGACGGCGTCTGAGCCGACGCCTTCGCGAGCAGGGGATCTCCAGTGTTCGCACGGTCAGTGTGGGAGCGGGCTTGCTCGCGAAGGCGGCCTTTCAAGCAACAAAGAATTTACTTTGATCGGGAACCCCGCCTTATGAGTCCGTTGCACGTCGCTTCAACCTCTTCACCCCAACGGCTCAAACGCCTGCCTCTGGCCTTGTTGCTGGCAGGCAGCGCCAGTTGGACCCAGGGTTATGCAGCCGATAGCGCCACCCCTGAAACCACCCCCCAAAAAACCGCCACCGCCGACAGCGCGCAGCTGGAAACCGTGACGGTCACCACTCGCCGCCGCGAAGAAAGTTCGCAGGACGTACCGACGCCGATGAGCGTGGTCAGCGGCCAGACCCTGGAAATCCAGCGGGTCTATCGCATCCAGGATCTGCAGCAGCTGGTGCCCAGCGTCAACGTCGCCTACATGCATGCGCGTCAGTCCAGCGTGTCGATCCGTGGCCTTGGCAACAACCCGGCCAGCGATGGCCTGGAAGGCAGTGTCGGGCTGTACATCGACAACGTTTACCTCGGCCGGCCAGGCATGGCCGTGTTCGACCTGATGGACATCGAGCAGCTCGAAGTGCTGCGCGGCCCACAAGGCACCTTGTTCGGCAAGAACACCACCGCCGGCGTGATCAACATCAGCACCCGCGCGCCGACCTTTACCCCTGAGCGCAGCATCGAATCTTCGGTGGGCGAGGACGGTTATTTCCAGACCAAGGGCACGATTTCCGGCCCGTTGAATGACGAACTGGCCGGACGTTTTTCCGCGTACCGCACCCGCAGCGACGGTGACATCAAGAACGAATTCGACGGCCACGATTTGAACGGAGGCTCCCGCGATGGCTTTCGCGGGCAGCTGCTTTTCAAACCGAACGAGTCATTCAGCCTGCGCTGGATCGGCGACTACAACGAAGAGGATTCCAGCGCCGGCACCCGTGTGTTGTTCAACACCGGGCCGACCATCAATGGCACCAACCTTTACCAGCGCCGGGCCAATGCGGCGGGTGCGACACTGGTTGATGGCACGCACCGCAAGGTCAATCTGAACAATGAACAGCACGTCACCGTGCATCAGGGCGGCACATCGGTCGAGGCCAACTGGACGCTGCCGAGCGACTTTACCCTGACCTCCATCAGTTCCTATCGCTGGTGGAATTTCACCCCGCGCAATGATGACGGCCTGAACGTCTCCACCTTCTTCAATGCCGGCGTTTCGGTGGAGGACAAGCAGTATTCCCAGGAGTTTCGCCTGGCGTCGCCTACCGGTGGATTGTTCGATTACGTGCTCGGCGCCTACTACTTCGGCTCCGACCTGGACAACAAATCCTTCGCCTTTTACGGCCCGCAAGCGGACATCTGGAACGGTACGCCCAACGGGGCGCTGAACAACGTCGATAGCGTCGGTAACGGTCATATCGAAACCAACAGTTTCGCGCTGTTCGCCCAAGGCACCTGGCACCTGACCGAGCGTCTGGATTTCACCGCCGGTCTGCGCGGCACCTATGAAGAGAAAAGCGCCAGGGTGACCCGTGATGCACCGGCCGGTGGTGTCGCGGTCACTGGCGCGGCGGCCGCGGCACGACGCGCTCGTGCGGGGGTCTTCGATTCCGGCGATCTGAATCAGTACAGCTCCAGCCCTTCGGGTTTGTTGAACCTCAGTTACCACATCACTGACGACTTGCTCACCTACGCCACGTTGTCCCATGGCGAAAAATCCGGCGGGGTCAATCTGGCGGTGGGCACGGCACCGGTTGCCGGCGCCGACTCGCTGCTCATCGGCACCGAGCGTGCCAACAACGCCGAACTCGGTTTCAAAAGCACCCTGTGGGACCGTCGCCTGCAACTCAACGCCAACCTGTTCTGGACCCAGGTCAACGGCTACCAAACCAACGCCTACGACGACGTCAATCGCGTGCAATACCTGACTAACGCCGGCTCCGTGCGCTCCCGTGGCGTGGAGTTCGAAAGCACCCTGATCCCGCTGCGTGGCCTGACGCTGAACATCAACGGCTCGTACAACGACGTCAGCTACCTCTCCTACAAGGATGCGCCGTGCCCGCCGGAAGTCAGCCTGGCGCCCGGCGCTCCGGCGTCCTGTGACCTCAGCGGCCATCAAGTGGTGGGTGCTTCGAAATGGATCGGCAACGCTAACGGCGAATACAAATGGAACCTGAGCAACGGCTTCGAAGAGTACGTCACCGCCAGCTATGCCTTCCGCTCCAAAGCGGTGGGCACGGTGGAAGATTCCGACTTCGGCCAGATCCCCAGTTATGCGGTGGTCAACCTGTCCACCGGCCTGCGCGGCGACTTCAACCAAGGGCAGTGGGACGTTTCGTTGTGGCTGAAAAACGCCTTCGACAAAACCTACTACACGACGCTCTGGACAGCCTCGAATGGCGGTTATGAAGGCTTGCTCGGCACGCCACGGACGCTGGGCGTGACCGGTCGATATGACTTCTGACGGCGAAAAACCATGCCTAGGATGAATACTTTCAATGCGGGCAAGGCATCGGGTTTTTTCCACTACGCCGGAGCCCTTGAACGGCGGGCTCTGGCGGTGGGTTGATGGGTTTATATATTCGCTTAAGGTCTAAACATAAGTTTAAACATTACTTTCAGAACTAAGCGTTCAAGCCAATGATTGCTCTACCAGGACGTCGTCGGGGGATGTTCAGTACGACGTTCCGGTAAATCGCAAAGAGACCGCAGGGAGTTAAACAATGGGCAATGTCCAGACCGCCGCCGGTGCACATGAAGTGCTGTGGCGCCAGGCACCTGGTGGTGAGTTGGTCGATCTCGGCCGACCGCACCGGGTGCCCTTGGGCCAGTTGCGTTTGCAGCGTGCGCCCAAAGACGTCCTTCGCCGACGGGAAGCGATCGTGCTGGGCGTGCTGGCGTTGCTGGTGCATGGCGCGGTGATCTATTGGGTCAATCAGCAACCGACCACCGTGCTGCCCATCGTGCCACCGGAGATTCCGCCGATGACCATCGAGTTCTCGCGTCCGGCACTACCGGTGGTCGAGCCACCGCCGCCGCAACCGGTCCAGCCGGTGGTGGAGCCGCCTGCGCCCGTGGAAGACGAACTGGCGGTGAAACCACCTCCACCGAAGCCGGTTCCCAAGCCCCGGCCGGTGGCCAAACCGGTAGCGAAACCGGCGCCAAAAGCCGTTGAGCAACCACCTGCGCCGCCACAACCGGCAGCGCCTGTCGCGGCCCCGGCGCCACCTGCACCGCCTGCACCCGCACCTGTGACACCGGCCTCGGCCACCGCCGGTTACTTGAAGAACCCGGCGCCGCAATACCCGTCGCTGGCCCAGCGTCGCGGCTGGGAAGGCACGGTGTTGTTGCGCGTGCATGTGCTGGCCAGCGGCAAGCCCGGCGAGATCCAGATCCAGAAAAGCAGCGGTCGCGATGCACTGGACGAAGCAGCGCTGAACGCGGTGAAACGCTGGAGTTTCGTGCCAGCCAAGCAAGGCGATGTCGCCCGGGACGGCTGGGTCAGCGTGCCCATCGATTTCAAGATTCATTAAACCGAAACAAAATTCGCGCGAAACGTTTACACGAGGAATACACCATGACGTTACTGGCATCTCCACTTGAATCCATCGAAAGCGCGGTGATCTGGCTGCTGGTGGTTTTTTCCGTCGCGACCTGGGGTCTGGCATTGCTCAAGGGTGTGCAGTTCGGGCGCCTCAAGGCACAGGATCGAAAGTTTCATCAACAGTTCTGGGCCGCTTCGAGTCTCGATTCGGCGGCCGAACTGAGTGAAACCCGGCCCGGAGCGGCAGCCCGGGTTGCACAGGCCGGTTATGCGGCCATCCAGGTGGGCGAGGCGCCACAGGCGGCGGACTTGAGCCAGGCGATCAATCATCAGGATCGTCTGGAGCGTGCCTTGCGTCAGCAGATCGTGCGCGAGCGCCGGTCGCTGGAAACCGGGTTGGCGGTGCTCGCGAGCATTGGCAGCACCTCGCCGTTCATTGGTTTGTTCGGCACGGTGTGGGGAATCATGGAAGCGTTGAAAGGCATCAGTGCGGCGGGCTCGGCGAGCCTTGAAACGGTCGCCGGACCGATTGGTGCGGCACTGGTCGCCACCGGCGTAGGGATCGCCGTCGCGGTGCCGGCGGTGCTGGTTTACAACTACTTTTTACGCCGTTTGAAACTCACGGCGGCGGATCTGGATGACTTCGCCCATGACTTCTACAGCCTGGCGCAGAAGAGTTCGTTCCGCGTGTTGATCCACCCGACGGCGCACAAGGTGGCAGCCCAGGGCAACGCGCAGAAAGTGAAGGAGGCGTCCTGACATGGCCTTCTCCACGCAAGACACCGATGAGGTGCTCAGCGAGATCAACGTGACGCCGCTGGTGGATGTGATGCTGGTGTTGCTGGTGGTGTTCATCGTCACCGCGCCGCTGCTGACCAACGCGATTCCGATCAACCTGCCCAAGACCGAAGCGGTAGCGCCGGTGGAGCAGAAAGACCCGTTGGTGGTGAGCATCGACGGTGCCGGCAAACTGTTTATCAACAAGGACGAGATACAGCCGGACTTGCTGGAATTCAACCTCAAGTCGGCGAAGGCCAAAGACCCCGAGGTGCGCGTGCAATTGCAGGCGGACGATGGGGTGAATTACGGCGAAGTGGCGCGGGCCATGGCTTCGATTGAACGGGCGGGGATTACCAAGTTGTCGGTGATTACTGCGCGTTAACAGATTTTCGTTTTCCGGGGCCGTCTCCTTGGCAGGGTGCGGCCCTTTTTTTTGCCTCGATTTTCGCGAACACCGCAGTACCCCTGTAGGAGCGAGCCTGCTCGCGAAGGCGTCTTCATATTCAAAATCAGGGTGGCTGATCCACCGCTATCGCGAGCAGGCTCGCTCCCACAGGGGGTTTGTTATATATTCGATAATGGTCTTAATAAATAGCTTCTTATTCCTTAACGAATATAAATCCTCTCCCTATACTCGACCGGGAACAGACACGCAGCAGGAGAGCTCCCCCATGCGCAACGAATCAATTCGCTACCTGATTGTGCCGGGCTGGCAAGGATCGCCAGAAGATCATTGGCAAAGCCACTGGCAGAACAGCCTGCCGAACAGCGCACGGGTGGAACAGGCCGACTGGCTGACGCCGCGCCGTGAAGACTGGGTCGCGGCGCTGGCCGAGGCGATTGCCGCCGACAGCACGCCGGTGATTCTCATTGCCCACAGCCTGGGTTGCATCACCGTCGCCCATTGGGCAGCGAGCGCCCCGGTGCAGTTTTTGCGTCAAGTGCGCGGCGCCTTGCTCGTCGCGCCGGCAGACGTCGAACGCCCGGCCTGCGTACCGGCCTTGCGCAACTTCGCGCCGATTCCGAAGGATCTGCTGCCATTCCCCAGCCAGATCGTCAGCTCCGACAACGACAGCGCCGTCAGTGCACCGCGGGCCCTGGAGCTGGCGCGTAACTGGGGCGCCGAGGCGGGGATTCTGGCGGGGGCAGGGCATATCAACGTGAAGTCCGGTCACCAGCGTTGGGAGCAGGGTTTTGCCTATCTCTATCGCCTGCAAAACCGCATGGAACACCACGCCCTGCGCCGCGCTTGAACACTTTCTTTATTTAACGCCCCCGTCTCCCGGCGGTTTTGGGCGGGAGTCTGCCATGAGCTTTGAAACCTTCGGCCAGCCGCTGCTGACCTTTCCCGATGCTGAAAAAAGTCCCCTGAGCATCCGCGCCAAGGCGTTGGTGTTTGTCGATCCACGTTCGCGGCAATTACGTGAAGACCTCGAGCAACTGGCCACGCGTTCAGTGTCAGTGCTTATCCGTGGCGAAACCGGCACCGGCAAGGAATTGCTGGCCCGCCATATCCACCGCGCCAGTGATCGCGGCGGGTTGTTCGTCTCGGTCAACTGCGGGGCCATCAGCCCGACCTACGCCGACGCCGAGTTGTTCGGCTATGCCGCCGGCAGCTACAGCGGCTCGGCGAGCAGTCGTGCCGGGTGGTTTGGTTCGGCCAACGGCGGCACGCTGTACCTGGACGAAATCGGCGACCTGCCGCTGCCGATCCAGACCAAATTGCTCGCCGCACTGGAAAACCACGAGGTCACCCGCGTCGGCGCTCATCAGCCGAGCCCGGTGGATGTGCGGTTGGTGGCGGCCACCAGCATCGACCTGGCCCAGGCAGTTGCCGCCGGAAAATTCCATGAACGGCTCTATCACTACCTCAGCGAAGGCCAGCTCGAACTGCCGGCACTGCGCGAGCGCACGGGCGACATCCTGTCGCTGGCCGAATACTTCCTCGGGATCTACAGCCAGCGTCTCGACTTGCCAGTGCCGCTGATCAGCGAAGCGGCGCAGCTTGTGCTGGAACGCCACAGTTGGCCGGGCAATACCCGGGAGCTGGAAAACATCATTCACTTTGCGCTGTTGGTGAGTACGGGCGACGAGATTTTGCCGGAACATTTGAATTTGCCGGATACAGGTTTGGGACAGCTTGAACAGCAGCTCAAGCAGATTCTCGGTAATGGTTCGGCCGATGAAAAGGCGGCTTTGAAGCGATTGATAGCCGACGCGGGACTCCTGTAGGAGCGAGCCTGCAAGCGATGGACGTCAACGATGACGCGGCGCGCTGAATGTACGCGTTGCCCTTGCGACCTTCGCGAGCAGGCTCGCTCCTACAGAGAACGTGCGCTTTAACGCTCTGTATGAACAAAATGGAATATGAAGCTGAATAAACGTTATTGTTCGGGAATAAAAAATCCCGGTATTGTCCGCTTCACGCCAGCGATAGCACTTCACTGGCACTCTCATATTCAAGCCGTCGCCACAAGCGACTGTGATTTTCGATAAGGACACTGCATGAAAAAGGTTCTGTTGTTCACCGCACTGGCGGCTGCCCTGACCGCGGGCCTGGCCCAGGCTGGCGAGAAACTGGTGGTTGCCGCGACCCCGGTGCCACACGCCGAGATTCTCGAGCTGATCAAGCCAACCCTCGCCAAAGAAGGCGTGGACCTGGAAATCAAAGTCTTCACCGACTACGTTCAGCCGAACGTGCAGGTCGACCAGAAGCGTCTGGACGCCAACTACTTCCAGACCCTGCCGTACCTGAAGAGCTTCAACGAAGGCAAAGGCACTCACCTGGAAACCGTGATCGGTGTTCACGTTGAACCCTTTGGCGGCTATTCGAAGAAAGTCAAAACCCTGGCTGAGCTCAAAGACGGCGCGACCATTGCCATCCCGAACGAAGGCAGCAACAGCGGCCGTGCCCTGATCCTGCTGCAGAAGGCTGGCCTGATCGAGTTGAAAGACCCGAAAAACGCCGTGTCGACCCCGAAAGACATTGCCAAGAACCCGCACAATTTCAAGTTCAAGGAACTCGAATCGGCCATGTTGCCGCGTGTGCTGGATCAGGTCGACCTGGACATGATCAACACCAACTACGCGCTGGAAGCGGGCCTGAACCCGGCGAAAGACGCACTGATCATTGAAGGTGCTGATTCGCCTTACGTGAACTACCTGGTGGCCCGTCCGGACAACAAGGACAGCGTTGCCATCCAGAAACTGGCCAAGGCCCTGACCAGCCCGGAAGTGAAAGCCTTCATCGAGAAGAAGTACAGCGGTGCGGTACTGCCGGCGTTCTGATTCGCGAAGCAAACCCCTTCAAGGTTTCAAACGCCGACGGCTGATTTAGCGTCGGCGTTTTTTATTGGGAGATGGATTGGTCAGGTCGGCTTGGCCTTCAAGGCCCTGCGCAACGCCATCAAGAGTTTCAGAATGTCCTGCGGATCCAGCCGTTGCGGCGGTTGTACGTCTGCCATGTTCTCGTCCTTGTGAGATTTTGGCCGGGAGTCTGGCCAAAAGTGGTTCGTCCTTGGAGCGGCGTTTCGAAAAAAAGATCCTTCCTACGGCGCAATGGAAAGTAGCTGTCCTCTCTTGCCTGGGCAAACCCGGGCGTCAGTTTTCTCCCGGCACTAACAGTTCTGCTAGGTGCCGGCGCATATTAGCGGGTGCAAACTGCTTCCCTCGCCGGGAGTAGACCCTCATGAGCGCATTGACTCGCCCCCTCAATCGCTACCGCTATGATGCCCTGGACCGGCTGGTCGAGCTGGAACCGCTGGAGCTGGAAAAACTGACCCGGTTCTACCGCGGCGAACATCTGGTGACGCTGCTGAAAGGTCAGGGTGGGCACCGCGTGCTGCAACACGACAGGCAACTGCTGGCAGTGCAATCGTTTGACGGCGCCGAGCGCAACAGCCAGTTGCTGGTCACCGATCAGCAACGTTCGGTATTGCAGATGGCCGGACCTGACGGAGGTGTGCGTCAGGTCTACACGCCCTACGGTCATCGGCGGGTCGAAAGTGGTCCCGGCAGTTTGCTCGGATTCACCGGCGAAGCGGTCGATCCGGCCACCGGCCATTATCTGCTGGGTAGCGGGTATCGGGCGTTCAACCCGGTTCTGATGCGCTTCAACAGCCCGGACAGCTTGAGCCCGTTTGGTCGGGGTGGGTTGAATCCATATGCGTATTGTTTAGGCGATCCGGAGAATTTCTGTGATCCGACGGGGCGGTTTGTCAGGTTGATCACGAGCCTGTTCAGCGTGGCCAATGCTCGAATCGCCATGTCGCCTGCCATTCCCTTCAAGTTGGCCAGGGATGCTTTGCAATGGGGCGCAGCAGGCCGGTTACCCTACAAATACACCCTTGGTGCAGCGGGCTCGACTATGGCGGGAGTGGCGACGATGGCTTCAGCGCTGACGGGTCTTGCCACTGCCGTTGCGGGTATCACCGGGGACTCTGAGTCAGCTAAAACTCTCGGGTTTATTGCATTAGGATTAACCGGGCTTACGGTGGTATCGAGAGCGACTGCTTTCTGGGCTGCGCGTGATCCCAAGACCATCCCTGCCTTGAAGAGTTTTGTGGAAAGTCGCAATCGTCCGGCCACTCTGTCTGTGCCTGATGTACAACCACCAGATTTCCCGACTCCATCAGCGCCTCCTCTGACCCCCAGTACGCCTCAACCATCGGCTCCATTTCCGACTCCAGGACCAGTGGGCTTCCAGGGTTTTGTGTATCCCGTCAATTCAACTCGTACAGTCAATTTTTTGAATGAGCAACTTAACAGGCAGCCCGGCATTTTCAGGAATGCCAAAAATATCCGTCGTCACTCCCGATAGAGCGGAGCAGGAGTGACGGTGATTCACTCCGGCCAATACCACGCCGGCTCATCCAGCATCCGCTGCCCGACAATCCCGGTCTGCCCGAGATTCTTCTCCAACACGATGCAATTGCACTCCGGGTCTTCCTGCAATGCCGAAATCAGACGCCGGGCATGGGACACCACCCACACCTGACACTGCTCTGAAGCGCGGATGATCAAGCGCGCCAGCGCCGGCAGCAGATCCGGGTGCAGGCTGGTTTCCGGTTCGTTCAGCACCATCAGCGTCGGCGGCCGTGGCGTCAGCAGCGCCGCGACCAGCAGTAGGTAACGCAACGTTCCATCCGACAGCTCGGCGGCCGACAGCGGCCGCAACAAACCTTCCTGAAAGAACTCGATGGCGAAGCGCCCGCCGGGCAGTGGTTCAATGTTCAGTCGTGCGCCGGGGAAGGCATCGCTGATCGCCGCCCGTAAAGCCTCGGGGTCGCCAATTTCGATGATCGTCTGCAAGGCCGCCGCCAGATCACGTCCGTCGTGGTGCAGCACCGGTGTGCGGGTGCCCAGTTGTGGTTGACGGGCGGGGGCGTCGGCATCGCTGCGAAAGTGATCGTAAAAGCGCCAGCGGCGGATGAACTCGCGCATCTCCAGCACTTCCGGCGAACTGCGCAGGCTACCGACCTGATCGAACAGGCTGTCGAAAGTCGGCGTGTGCTGCGCCAATACATCCCACTTGCGATCGGCGCGGGCACGGATCATCGGGCCGTCACGATCGACCAGCAGACTGGCCGGGCGATAGAACGCTCCGGCCCACAGGCATTCGCGTTTGATTTGCGGGTCGAGGCTGAAATAAGACGGTATTGGCGAGCTGCGCCCGGGCAGCATGAAATGGCCATTGGAATCGGGCAGGCCGAGGCTGATCGAGTAGCCGAAATCCTCTCCCGCAAACCCCAGTCGCAGGCGTTTGACGCCTTGGCGCACGGTGGGCTCGATGGCGACTTCGCCAGTGCGCATGCGCCGGGAGATGGTTTCCGGGCCGGCCCAGAAGGTCGAATCCAGGCCTCCTTCACGGGCCAAGGCGTTGACCACGCCGCCGTGGGCGGTTTCCGCCAGCAGGCGCAGCGCACGGTACAGGTTTGATTTACCGCTGCCGTTGGGGCCGGTGATCAGATTCAGCCGGCCCAGCGGGATCACCAGTTTGTTGATCGAGCGGTAGTTGGCCACGGCGAGGGTCTTGAGCATTTGGGTTCCTGAGGCGGGATCGACCGGGGCTCATTGTCAGGCATGCACAGGCGTCTATGGCAAGTGTTTCGGGGCTAAAAAGGTGCGAACTTTTTCTTCATAAGACGCTCGTGCAAGGTTCCAATCCTGTTCTAAGCTCTCTGTCGTGTTGTACATGAAAAAGGCCAAGGAGTTTGCATGGTGGTTCCCGGATTGAAAGTAGTAATGGCCTTGAGTGTCGTCACCCTGCTGACGGCTTGCGACGAGAAAAAGCCCGTGCAGGAATACCTGCCACGGGTGTTCGTGCAAGTCGTCAAGCCGGCGGATTACGCGGCCTCGGTTACCCTCACCGGTGATATCCAGGCCCGGATACAGACGGAGCTGTCTTTCCGTGTGGGTGGCAAGATCATCCAGCGCTCGGTTGACGTCGGCGATCGTGTGACAGCCAAGCAAGTGCTGGCCCGGCTCGACCCGAAGGATTTGCAGACCAGCGTCGATTCGGCCCAGGCACAAGTGGTCGCCGAACAGGCGCGGGTGACCCAGAGTGCGGCTGCGTTCGTGCGTCAGCAAAAATTGCTGCCCAAGGGTTACACCAGCCAGAGCGAATACGACTCGGCCCAGGCAGCCTTGCACAGCAGTCAGAGTGCCTTGAGCGCCGCCAAGGCGCAGTTGGCCAATGCCAAGGATCAACTGAGCTATACGGCGCTGATCGCCGATGCGCCGGGGATCATTACCGAGCGCCAGGCAGAAGTTGGCCAGGTGGTGCAGGCGACCATGCCGGTCTTCAGCCTGGCCCGTGACGGCGACCGGGATGCGGTGTTCAACGTCTACGAGTCACTGCTGGCCGAAAAGCCGAAAGATCAAACCATCGTCCTCAGTCTACTCGACAACCCGGCGATCAAGACCACCGGCACCGTGCGCGAAGTCACCCCCTCGGTGTCGGCGCAATCCGGCACCGTGCAGGTCAAGGTCGGCCTCGACAAACTGCCCGAGGGTATGCAGTTGGGCTCGGTAGTGAGCGCCACGGCCAAGGGCTCGGGCAAATCGGTCATCGAGTTGCCGTGGTCAGCGCTGACCAAAAACATCAGTGAACCTGCTGTCTGGATTGTCGACGACAAGGGCAAGGCCCAGCTGCATTCGGTGACTGTCAGCCGCTACCTGACCGGCAAGATCATCATCAGCGACGGCTTGAAGGACGGGGACAAAGTCATCATCGCGGGCGGACAACTCTTGCACCCGGACATGGACGTCGAAATTGCCGAAAACACTTACAAGGATCTGACGTGGGGAGCCAAGCCATGAAGCCTTTATGGGCGCTGTCCATCGGGCTGGTGCTGAGCGCCTGTTCTGAAAGCGAACCGCCGCCGGCGCCGGTACGGCCGGTGCTGTCGATCAAGGTTCAGGCCTTGAGCGAAGAGGACCTGGGCCGCTTCGCCGGCAGCATCCAGGCGCGTTATGAAACCGATACCGGCTTCCGTGTGGGCGGGCGAATCGCCAGCCGTAACATTGATGTCGGCACCGAGGTGCAGAAGGGCACATTGCTCGCCACCCTCGATCCTTCGGATCAACAGAACCAATTGCGCTCGGCCCAGGGCGATCTGGCGAAAGTCCAGGCGCAACTGATCAACGCCAAGGCCACTGCCCAGCGCCAGCAAGCCCTGTTTGACCGCGGGGTTGGCGCGCAGGCGCAACTCGACGAGGCCAATACCGACCTGAAAACCACCCAGGCCTCACTCGATCAGGCCCGGGCGGCCGTCAACCAGAGCAAGGACCAACTGGGCTACACCGAGCTGCGTGCCGACCATAAAGCCGTGGTCACCCAGTGGAGCGCCGAGGCCGGGCAAGTGGTGTCGGCCGGTCAGCAGGTGGTGACACTGGCGCAACCGGACATCAAGGAAGCGGTGATTGACCTGCCCGATACCCTGGTCGATCAACTGCCCAGCGATGTGGTGTTCCTGGTCGCTGCGCAACTCGATCCGAGCATCAAAACCACCGCCATCATCCGCGAAATCGAGCCTCAGGCTCAAAGCGCCACACGCACCCGTCGCGCCCGCCTGACCCTGGCCGAAACGCCAGATGGCTTCCGTCTGGGGACGGCAATCAGCGTCACCCTGAGCACGGCGATCAAGCCGCGTATCGAATTGCCTGTCACCGCGCTGCAGGAGGTCGATGGCAAGCCACGCATCTGGGTGATTGATGCACAGAGTAAAACCGTCTCTCCCCGTGACATCACCGTGATCAGCCGTACCGACAGCACCGTAGTGCTGGCCGGCGGCGTGAAGAATGGCGAGCGGGTGGTCAGTGCCGGTGTGAACAGCCTCAAGCCGGGGCAACAAGTGAAAATCGACGAGGACAGTCAATGAAAGGGCCTTTCAACCTCTCGGAATGGGCCCTCAAGCATCAGTCGTTCATCTGGTATCTGATGTTCGTCGCATTGCTGATGGGTGTGTTCTCGTACTTCAACCTGGGGCGCGAAGAAGACCCTTCGTTCACCATCAAGACCATGGTGATCCAGAGCAAATGGCCGGGGGCGACCCAGGAGGAAACCCTCAAGCAGATCACCGACCGGATCGAGAAAAAGCTCGAAGAACTCGACTCCCTCGACTACGTGAAAAGCTACACGCGCCCCGGTGAATCCACGGTGTACGTGTACCTGCGTGACACCACCAGTGCCAAGGACATCCCGGAGATCTGGTACCAGGTACGCAAGAAGATCAACGACATCAAATACCAGTTCCCGCAAGGCATACAGGGGCCGTCGTTCAACGACGAGTTCGGTGATGTCTTCGGCTCGATCTACGCCTTTACCGCCGACGGCCTGACCCTGCGTCAGTTGCGCGACTACGTGGAACAGGCGCGCATGGAAATTCGCGGCGTGCCGGGGCTGGGCAAGATCGAAATGGTCGGCCAGCAGGATGAAGTGCTGTACCTGAACTTCTCCACACGCAAACTCGCAGCGCTGGGCATCGATGAGCGTCAGGTGGTGCAGAGCCTGCAATCTCAGAACGCCGTGACCCCGGCGGGTGTCATCGAGGCCGGGCCGGAGCGGATTTCGGTGCGCACTTCCGGGAAGTTCGCTTCGGAGAAAGACCTGGCCGAGGTCAACCTCAAGCTCAACGACCGCTACTATCGTCTGGCCGACATTGCCGAAATCAGTCGCGGCTATGTCGATCCGGCCTCGCCGGAATTCCGCTACAACGGCAAACAGGCCATCGGCTTGGCGATCGCCATGCAGACGGGTGGCAACGTCCAGGCGTTCGGCAAGGCCTTGCACACCCGTATCGACCAGTTGACCGCCGACCTGCCGGTGGGTGTCGGCATTTACAACGTCTCCGACCAGGCCGTGGTGGTGGAGGAAGCCGTCGGCGGCTTTACCAGTGCCTTGTTCGAAGCGGTGGTGATCGTGCTGCTGGTCAGCTTCGTCAGTCTTGGTGTGCGCGCCGGGCTGGTGGTGGCGTGCTCGATTCCGTTGGTGCTGGCGATGGTGTTCGTGTTCATGGAATACAGCGGCATCACCATGCAGCGGATTTCCCTCGGTGCACTGATCATCGCCCTCGGCCTGCTGGTGGACGATGCGATGATCACTGTGGAAATGATGGTCACGCGCCTGGAGATGGGCGAGACCAAGGAGCAGGCGGCGACCTTCGCCTACACCTCCACGGCGTTCCCGATGCTCACCGGTACGCTGGTAACGGTGGCGGGCTTCGTGCCGATCGGCTTGAACGCCAGCTCCGCCGGTGAGTACACCTACACCCTGTTTGCGGTGATCGCCTGCGCGATGCTGGTGTCGTGGGTGGTGGCGGTTCTGTTTGCGCCGGTGATCGGCGTGCACATCCTCAGCACCAAGGTGAAACCCCACGAAGGCGAACCCGGGCGCATCGGCAAGGCGTTCAACGGCGGGCTGCTGTGGTGCATGCGCAATCGCTGGTGGGCCATCGGCATCACCGTGTTGTGCTTTGTACTGGCGGTGTTCAGCATGCGCTACGTGCAGAACCAGTTCTTCCCGTCTTCGGATCGCCCGGAAATCCTGGTCGACCTGAACCTGCCGCAAAACTCCTCGCTCGACGAAACCCGCCGGGCCGTCGACCGCCTCGAAGCCACGCTCAAGGACGATCCGGACATCGTGCGCTGGAGCACCTACGTCGGTCAGGGCGCGATCCGTTTCTACCTGCCACTGGACCAGCAACTGCAAAACCCGTTCTACGCGCAGTTGGTGATCGTCAGCAAAGGCCATACTCGTGAAGCCATGATGCAGAAGCTTCGCGAGCGCTTGCGCAACGACTTCGTCGGCATTGGCGGTTATGTCCAGGCACTGGAAATGGGCCCGCCGGTAGGGCGTCCGATCCAGTACCGGGTCAGCGGCAAGGACATCGACCAGGTGCGCCGACATGCCATCGACCTGGCCACTGAGCTGGACAAGAACCCGCACATTGGCGAGATCATCTACGACTGGAACGAGCCGGGCAAAGTCCTGCGCATCGACATCGCCCAGGACAAGGCGCGGCAGTTGGGGCTGTCTTCCGAGGATGTGGCCAACCTGATGAACGGCATCGTCAGCGGCCAGACGGTGACCCAGGTCGATGACGACATCTACCTGATCAACGTGGTCGGTCGCGCGGTGGATTCCGAACGCGGTACGCCGGAAACCCTGCAGAACCTGCAGATCGTCACGCCTAGCGGCACGTCGATTCCGTTGCTGGCGTTCGCCACGGTGCGCTACGAACTGGAGCAGCCGTTGGTATGGCGTAGGGATCGCCTGCCGACCATCACCATCAAGGCGGCGATACGCGACGAGATCCAGCCGACGGACCTGGTGAAAATCCTCAAGCCGTCCATCGACGCTTTCGCTGCCAAGTTGCCGGCGGGCTACAAGGTCGCCACCGGTGGTACGGTGGAAGAAAGTGGCAAGGCCCAGGGCCCGATCGCCAAGGTTGTGCCGCTGATGCTGTTCATGATGGCGACCTTCCTGATGATCCAGTTGCACAGCGTGCAGAAGCTGTTCCTGGTGGCCAGTGTCGCGCCGCTGGGGCTGATCGGCGTGGTCCTCGCGCTGGTGCCGACAGGTACGCCGATGGGCTTCGTGGCGATCCTCGGGATTCTGGCGTTGATCGGTATCATCATCCGTAACTCGGTGATCCTGGTGACCCAGATCGAAGAGTACGAGCAGAAGGGCTACGCGCCGTGGGATGCGGTGGTGCAGGCCACCGAGCATCGACGTCGGCCGATCCTGCTGACCGCGGCGGCGGCGAGCATGGGGATGATCCCGATTGCCCGGGAAGTGTTCTGGGGGCCGATGGCCTACGCGATGATCGGCGGGATCGTCATCGCCACCTTGCTGACACTGCTGTTTTTGCCAGCGCTGTATGTGGCCTGGTACAAGATTCGCGAGCCGAAGAAAGAGATGCGGTAAGGCGAGCGCTTCGCGCTCATCGCGAGCAGGCTCGCTCCCACAGTTGACCGCGATTGACTGTGCGGGCGAGCCTGCTCACGATTGTTTCGGAACGGTCTGACTTACAGCCTGGGTCGAGTGCATTAGTCTGCCCCTCCTTCAATCAGGAACGGGGGGACAACTCATGCTTGACTTCATTCGCGGGGCGCTGCTGTCTGGCCTGTTGCTGGCCTGGTCGACATCCGCGACAAGTGCCGTGCTGGAAAACCCGCTATGGCGTATCGATATCGACCCCGCGACCCTGGCGATAAGCGCGACACCGGCTGGCCATGAAACCGTCCGGGCTTCCACCGGCGTTGCGGCGCGGCGGGTCAGTGCGCTGCAGCGGGCGGCTGAGCGTCTGGAGTGGCAATGGGATGAGGGCACGTATGCCCTCAGCGCCAAATTACAGGGTGCGGATCTTTTCCTGTCGATCAAGGCGCATGCAGCCGCCGACCTGACGTTTCTCGACCAACCCGGTAGTGCTATGGGTCAAGGCCTGAGCTGGCCGATGGCCGAGGGGCATTACGTGCCGGCCGGCGATCGGCAGTGGCAAACGTTTTTGCTGGAGCAGGGCGCAGTCAATACCACCCAGGATTTGAGCCTGCCGCTCTGGGGCGTTGACCATGGCGGATTCAGCCTGCATTGGCTGATGACCAATCCCTACAACAATCGCCTGACCTTCAGCACCGACGGCAGGGCTTTGGCGCTGACGGCGAGGCATGAATTCACGTCGCTGGAGCCCTCGGCACCGCTGACGTTCACCTTGTTTCTCGGCGATGCCGACCCGCGGGCAGGGGCAAAACGCTACCGCCAATGGCTGATCGACAACGGGCGCTACGAGCCCTTGAGCGGCAAACTCGAGAAAACCCCGCAAGCTGCAAAGCTGCTGGGCGCCAGCCATGTCTATCTGTGGGGCAACGATCTGCTGGGGCCCAAGGATGTGCGCAACTGGCCGGCTCTGCTCGCGCGGTTACGCAGCCAGACACCGTTGGCGCGGGAGCTGCGAGAGGGGCTGGATAATGAAGCCATGTTGATACTCGACAGTGGCGAAGCCACACTGGATCGTTACCGGAAAACGGTTTTGCTGCGCAGTCTCAATGCGGCCCTCAATATGATGGCGCGTAAAAACTGGCAAGCGCGAGCCGTGCCGGACATGCAGGAACTCGTCGGCGCTTATGGTGAGTTGCGCGCGAGGCTGGCGCGTGACTTCACGGATGCCTTGAGTTCCGCACCTGAGCGCTGGGGCAGCACCTTGTCGCCGGACACCTTCGAGCAATTGCGCGAGGCCGGTCTGTCGCGACTATGGCTGGGTCTTGGCGAGGGTTGGGAAGGCGGCTTGTGGCACCCGGAAACGGTGCGCGCCGGTGTGGCAGCGGGGTATTTGCTGGCGCCGTACGACTCTTATGAAACGGCGCTGGCGTCCAGTGAAAACCCGGACTGGACCACGGCGCATCTGGGCGACAAAGCCCATGCCGAATGCGCCATCGAGCTCAAGGATGGCACGTTGAAAAGTGGCTTCCAGCAATCGGGGCACTACACCGATCCGGGATGCATGCGCTCGTTGCTCAAGGCCCGGGTCAGGGCTGTCCAGGCGCGGGCCGGGTTTAACAGCTGGTTTCTCGATGCTTATGCCACTGGCATGCTTTACGACAGCTATCGCCCGGGCGCGACGCTGACGCAGGCGCAGAATGCACAGGACAAAATTGACGCTTCGCGCTGGATCAACGAAAGCCTGCAACTGCCCAGCGGCTCCGAGGATGGCAACGCAACCACCGCCCAAGGCGTGTTGTTCACCCACGGCATGCAAACGCCAGTGATTGGTTGGGGCGATGTCGATCTGAGCAAAAAAACCGACTCCGGCTTTTTCCTGGGCAAGTGGTATCCGCCCGAGCAGCCGGCCGTGTTCTTCAAACAAGTGCCCTTGAAAGAACCCTATCGGCGCATTCACTTTGATCCGGCGACTCGATTGCCGATGTATCAAACGGTGTTCCACGGCTCTGTCATCAGCACCCATCACTGGTTGTTCGACAGTCTGAAACTGAGCAACGTGCGGGTACCGAATGAACTGACCCAACTGCTGTACAACGTGCCGCCGCTCTACCATTTGAGTGCCGCTACCCTGAGTGAGCGGTTGCCGCTGATCGCCCGTCAGGATGCATTCTTCCGGCCGATGCACGAACGTCTGGCCACGCAGGCGATGACGGACTTTCGCTGGCTCAGCGCTGATCGGCTGATACAGCAAACCACGTTCGCCGACGGCACGCGGCTGCTGGCCAATTTTTCTGCACAGCTGCGCGAAGTGAACGGTTTACGTCTGGCCGGCCAAAGCATTACCGCGCTGATGATGGACGGCTCGACCCTGAGTCATGAGGTTTCTACGCCGCGCTGAAAACCCAATCATGCGGGTTTAAGCCAGACACTCGCCAACCAAGGCTGCTGCTCCCGCGGCAGCCCTGCCGGTCGGTAGTAATGCTCAAGCTCCACAAACCCCGCCTCGATCAACAAATGCTGCCAGGCCGCCAGGTCGTGATACGACCCATAGCGCGGCCCGTTCCAGCCTTCCTGATTTTCGCCACGGGGATTGGAACTGAGCAACACGCCACCCGGTTTCAGCGCTGCGCGCAGTTGCTTCAACACCCGAGGCAATTCCTGACGCGGAACATGAAACAGCACAGCGTTGGCAAAGATCCCGTCGAAGCGTTCGGCCGGCAGATCAAGCTTCAGGAAGTCCTGCTGCCACACCTCGCAACCGCTGTCCTCACGGGCCATCTGCGCGAGTTTTTCCGAACCGTCGAGGCCGACTGCCTTGTGGCCCATATGGGTGAACGTCTGTAGATCGCGTCCAGGCCCGCAGCCAAAATCGAGAATGTTGAAAGGCGCCTCGCCCTGTATGTGCCGCAGCAGGGCATCGATGTTCTGGCTGACGTCGTGATCGCGCGTGCCTTCTCGGAAACTTTCGGCCGTCGAGTTGTAGTGGCCCAGGGTCGTAGTGGTGATCTGTTCGAGGTCGTCGGGTGTTTGCTTCATGGTCGGCTGCGCAGGCAATTTGGATTCACCGAATATACGCCATGGCGCCGGGGGCTGCTGCGCAGCCCATCGCGGGCAAGCCCGCTCCCACAGGTACCGCGGCGTTTGAACCGGCTCGCTGTCCTGTGGGAGCGGGCTTGCCCGCGATGGCTATCTAAAAAACACAGAGAAGGTCAGCCCTGCTTCATTCCCAGGCATTCAATGGAGTGATCCACCATCGCCTTGGCAATCTCCAGCAAATGCCAGATCGAGTACACCATCGCCCGGTCGGCACCCTTGAGTTGATCGCCACACTGATACGCCGTGACCGAAGCACAACGCAGCAGGTCGGCGACATAGAGCTGGGTGTCTTCAAAGCTCACGTCTTTGCTGACGTTGTAGAAGCGCATTTCATCGGTTGGTGCGGGTTGTTTGCCGGTGAGGTAGAAATCAATGGCTCGGTAAAGCGCGGAACGATCCCTGAGTGAATCGTCGGTGACGGTTTCGTTGGCGGGATTTTCGGGAGGTGGATCGGGAACGGATTTCTTCATGAATGTTGCTCCTATTGCTGCATGGGAGCCATCACTTATCGCCCACTAAACGATTGGGTGGCGGCTGTACGCAGGTTAGTAGGCCGGTCAATAGGAAAACCGGTGCACCCGAAGGTGCCCCACGCACAGCCACCATATTCTGCATGCGGCAAAATTTGCCGGACATGAGCATGGAATCGCTATGCGCCTATTGTTCCGGGCTACTAAACCCGATCACTGATGAGCAGTGACGGACCGAGACTAGCCACCGGATTTGGCAGGCGCAAGCGAGCGAAATGATCTAGGAAATGTCCTGCAAAGGAAAGGGAACAGGCCTGCGGAACGGCTGATTTCCCTGTACGAAAACTTCCCTTTCAGGGGTGGTGATCACCTGTGGCGAGGGGGCTTTTGTGGCGAGGGGGCTTGCCCCCGTTGGGACGCGAAGCGGCCCCAAAAACCATTCAATGAGGTGTGTCAGAAAAACACGGTCGCAGGTTTGCGACTGCTGCGCAGTCGAACGGGGGCAAGCCCCCTCGCCACAAAGGGTGTTCGCAACGTGCTTAGCGCTTGTTCAGCCCCCGCGCCAATCGATCCCCACCCAACTGAATCACAGCCACCACCGCCACCAGCAACACAATCACCGTCAGCATGATCTGGCTATCAAAGCGCTGATACCCATACCGATAGGCAATGTCCCCCAGTCCACCGGCGCCAATCGCCCCGGCCATGGCCGATGAGTTGATCATGGTCACCAGGGTGATGGTGAACCCGCCGACAATCCCCGGCAGCGCCTCAGGCAACAACACATGCCAGACGATGTGCCAACGCCGGCAGCCCATGGCCTGCGCCGCTTCGATCAGCCCATGATCGACCTCGCGCAAACTGACCTCGGCAATGCGCGCAAAGAACGGCGTGGCAGCGATGGTCAGCGGCACCACGGCCGCCCATACGCCGTAGGTGGTGCCGACGATCAACCTCGTGAACGGAATCAGCGCCACCATCAAAATCAGGAACGGAATCGAGCGGAACAAATTCACGAATGCGCCCAGTGCGCGGTTCAGCGCCGGGGCTTCGTAGATGCCGCCCTTGGAGCTGGTGACCAGGATCACCGCCAGCGGAATGCCCGCCAGCAACGCGATCAACGACGACACGCCGACCATCAGGAATGTGTCGATAAAACCCTGCAGCAAACGATCAAACCACATAGCCCAGCACCTCCACCTGTTGCGCCCATTGGCCGGCGCGTTGACGCAATTGTTCGGCACCGAGAGTCGAGCCGGTCACTGCCAGCAGCAGTTGCCCGAGGGCATGGCCCTGAATCCGTTCCACGCCGCCTTGCAGCAATCGCACACGGCCTCCGAGGGCGCTGAACAGTGCCGCCAGGTCCGGTTCGTCGCGTTGACTGCCGGTGAACTGCAAGCGCAGGACCACGGCATCGTCCGGGGACTTTGGCTGCACCTGCAAACGGCTTTGCAGCTCTTTCGGCAATGCGTGTTGCAATGGCGCCAGCAATGTCTTGCTGACTTCATGCTGCGGATTGCCGAACACTTCCCACACCGGCCCTTGCTCGGCGATTCGCCCGTGTTCCAGGACAACCACGCGATCACAGATCTCACGGATCACCGCCATCTCGTGGGTGATCAAAACGATGGTCAGGCCCAGGCGCTGATTGATCTCGCGCAGCAGGCCGAGGATCGACTGCGTGGTCTCCGGGTCGAGCGCCGAGGTGGCTTCGTCGCACAGCAGAATTTCCGGGTCATGCACCAGCGCCCGGGCAATGCCCACGCGCTGTTTCTGCCCGCCGGACAACTGCGCCGGGTAAGCCTTGTGTTTGGCCTGCAAACCCACCAGTTCCAGCAGTTCACGGACCTTTTGCTCGCGTTGTTCCTTGGGCACGCCGGCGACTTTCAGCGGCAGCTCGACGTTCTGCCAGACGGTCTTGGCCGACATCAGATTGAAGTGCTGGAAGATCATGCCGATGCGCCGACGTAGCGCCACCAGGCGGTCTTCGTCGAACTCACCGATGTCCACTTGATCGATCAGCACCCGACCGCTGCTCGGCTGCTCCAGGCGATTGATGGTGCGGATCAGCGACGACTTGCCGGCGCCGCTGCGGCCGATGATGCCGAACACTTCGCCGCGCTGGATCGCCAGGTCGATGCCGTGCAACGCGGCCACCGGGCCTTGCTGGCCGTTGTAGGTTTTACCCAGATTGATGAAGCGCACGTGAGCACGATTGAGCTCGGGATGCAGCTCGGTTTGTTCAGCACGTTGAGGCTCTGGAAGCTCCAGTCGCCGTTGGATTGCGGCGGTCATGTTCAGCTTTCCCAGCCGGCTTGATAGAGCTTGCCGTGAGCTTTATCCAGCGCGGCGCGCACAGCGGGTGAGTGCTGGTAGATGTCGACGAACTTGATCAGGCGCGGGTCGGTTTTGCTCTTGGGCTGTATCACGAACTGAATCACGTACTCCTTGTGATCGAGGCCGTCGAACAGCAGCGCGGAGCCCGCATCGAAGGTTTTCGACAAGCGAATGTAGGCGGGGTAGCCCTGCACCAGATCGGCATCGTCATAGGCGCGTACCAGTTGCACGGCTTCGACCTGGAGGATCTTGATGTGCTTGGGGTTGGCGATGATGTCTTCTTCGGTGGCCTTGTAGCCGACGCCGGGCTTGAGGGTGATCAGACCGGCCTTGGCCAGCAGCTGTAGGCCGCGACCGCTGTTGATCGGATCGTTGGCGATGGCCACGCTGGCGCCTTGCGGCAGTTCGTCGAAGCTTTTGTATTTCTTCGAGTAGAGGCCGACGTTGTTAATGATCCCGGGCGCGAACGGCACCAGGTCAAAACCTGCCGCAGCCTTGGCGTTTTCCAGGAACGGGATGTGCTGGAAGTAGTTCACGTCGATGTCACCTGAAGCCAGGCTGACGTTCGGCGCGATCCAGTCGCTGAACTCCACCAGCTCGACTTTCAGGCCTTGTTTGGAGGCCTCTTCGACGGCCGCTTCAAGGGGAATGGCGAAGGCGGCGGTGGTGCCGATTTTCAGTGGCGCGTCGGCGGCGAAGGTCACCGAGCTGAACAGGCCGAGGGCCAGGGCCAGTGCTTTGACTGGGTGGGAGAGGTAGTTCTTTTTCATGATGTCTTTTCCAGTCAATTATTTAATGTGTACGCGTATTTGTGGCGAGGGGGCTTGCCCCCGTTGGGCCGCGCAGCGGCCCCAAAGACTTCAATGAGGTGTGTCAGTTACAACTCGACTGCTGGTCTCGCGACTGCTGCGCAGTCGAACGGGGGCAAGCCCCCTCGCCACAGGGTTAGCGGCGGTAAGCCGAACCGGTATGTTGCTCAGGCAAAAACGCCTCTCGCTGAAACAGCTTTTGACGCAAGGTCCCATTGTCATAAGCGGTCTTGTACGAGCCCCGCCGTTGCAACTCAGGAATCACCAGCTCGATGAAATCCTCATAGCTTTCCGGCGTGACAATCCGCGTCAGGTTGAAGCCATCCAGCCCGGTTTCGGCGATCCAGGATTCCAGTTCGTCCGCCACTTGCTGCTGTGAGCCGACCACGGTGATGTAGCGACCGCCGAGGGCGTGTTGTTCCAGCAGTTTGCGTCGGGTCCAGTCGTTGTTTTGCAGGTGCTTGGTGGCGGACTGGATGGCGTTGCTCTTCACGTACTGGATCGGCTCGTCGATTTCATATTGGGAAAAATCGATCCCGGTGGACGCCGAAAAGTGCGCCACGCCGGCCTCGGCACTGGCGTAGCTCAGGTATTCGGCGTGCTTCTTCCAGCCAAGCTCCTCGGTGGCACCGACGATCACGTTCAGGCCCATGAACACCTTGATGTCCTCGGGATTGCGCCCGGCTTCGACGGCGCTGGCGCGCACCTTGTCCACCTGGGCCTTGGTCGATGCCTTGGTCTGGCCGCTGATGAACACGCACTCGGCATGTCGCCCGGCGAACAGCAAACCGCGATCCGAACTGCCGGCCTGGAACAGCACCGGCGTGCGCTGCGGCGAGGGTTCACAGAGGTGATAACCCTCGACCTGATAGAACTCGCCCTTGTGCTCGACCTTGTGCACTTTGTCCGGCTGCGCATAGATCCGTTGCCCTGGATCATTGAGCACCGCGCCGTTTTCCCAACTGCCTTCCAGGAGTTTGTAGAGCACCTCCAGGTACTCGTCGGCCTGGTCGTAACGACGGTCATGCTCGACCTGTTCGCTCAGGCCCATGGCCTTGGCGGCGCTGTCGAGATAGCCGGTGACGATGTTCCAGCCGACTCGCCCACGGCTCAGGTGATCCAGCGTCGACAGGCGACGGGCGAACAGGTACGGCGCTTCGTAGGTGAGGTTGGCGGTCAGGCCGAAGCCGAGGTTTTTCGTCACTGCCGCCATCGCTGAAACCAGCAGCAGCGGATCGTTGACCGGCAACTGGATCGACTCTTTCAACGGCACGTCCACCGAGTTCTGGTAGACGTCGTAGACCCCGACGATGTCGGCGATGAACAGGCCGTCGAACAACCCGCGCTCCAGCAGCTGCGCTAGTTCGGTCCAGTATTCGATCGTGTTGTAGCGGGTGGATGTGTCGCGCGGGTGCGTCCACAAACCATGGTTGATGTGCCCGATGCAGTTCATGTTGAAGGCATTGAGCAGGATCTTCTTCTTGGCCATTCAGATGGTCCCCCGCAGTGGCGGGTTTTCATCGTTGAGGTAGTAATTGCCCACCGCGTGATACTTCCAGCGCACCGGGTCGTGCAGGGTGTGCACCCGGGCGTTGCGCCAATGGCGGTCGAGGCCGTGTTCGATCAAGGTCGCCTGACTGCCGGCCAGTTCGAACAGCGTGCTGCCGGCGGCCAGGGAGATTTCGGTGCTGAGGGCGCGGGCTTCGGCGACGGCAATCGACGCGGCGGCGACGGTCTGTGCATGGGTGTCGGCCTGGGCCTCGTCGAGGTATTCACCAGCACGTTCCAGCAGCGCCTCGGCGGCGTGCAGGCGAATGCTCAGGTGGCCGAAGCTCTTGAGGGTCAGCGGATCGTCCGTGGCTTTTTCGTGGGTGGCGTCGATCCACGGCCGGGTTTTCGTGCGCACGAAGTGCAGCGCATCTTCATACGCGGCGCGGGCGATGCCGGTGTCGATAGCGGCATGGAGAATCTGCGCCAGCGGGCCGACCGGGGTCGGGCGCTCGAAAGCGCTTTGAAAGGGGATGACATCTTCGCCGGCGACGTAGACATCTTCGAACACCACCGAACCGCTGCCGGTGGTGCGCTGGCCGAAGCCGCTCCAGTCGTCGATCACGGTCAGGCCCTTGCTGTTGCGCGGGAGGAACGCCAGTTGCTGTACGCCGTTTTCATCCATCACCGAGGTGGGAATGCGCTGGGCGTAGATCGCGCCCGTGGCGTAGAACTTGCGACCATTGATGCGATAGCCGCTGCCGTCGCGAGTCAGGCTGGTGACGCGATCGTGTGCGGTTTTAGTGCCGAGTTCGGCCAGCGCATTGCCGAAGCGCTGACCGGCCAAAACCTCGGCGTACAGGCGTTGCTTCTGCTCGTGGCTGCCGTTCACCCGCAGTACTTCGAGGGCATAGAAATGGTTCTGTGGGATCTGCCCCAGGGAGCCGTCGGCCCGGGCGATCAAGGCGATGACCTTGGCCAGGGTGACGTTGGAAACACCGGCACCGCCGTGTTCCTTTGGCACGCTGATGCCCCACAGGCCCGAGCGGGAAAACACTTCCAGTTCCGGGTGTGGCAAGCGGCGTAAACGGTCGCGTGTGGCGCTGTCGCGTTTGAAGTCTTCGGCAAGGTCGCTGGCTACGATCAGGGCTTGCTCATCGCTGGTGATGACCGCGACGTGGTGAGAACTTGTCATGTGTTTCTCCAGAGCTCTGGTAAAAAGTGTTCTGGTCGTCAGATCCAGGAATGGCGATTGGGCAGCGTGCCGTTGAGGCGATAGGCGCCGATGGCGTGGTACTTCCAGCGCACCGGATCGTGCAGGGTGTGCACCCGGGCGTTGCGCCAGTGGCGGTCGAGGTTGAATTCGGCGAGCGTGGCGCGGCTGCCGGCCAGTTCGAGGAGCTTTTCGCTGGCCAGCAACGAGATCTCGGTGGTCAGCACTTTGGCTTCGGCCACGGCAATCGAGGCACGGGCGGCGGACTCGGCGGTGAAGGGTGCGGCGCTGACTTCATCGAGCACTTGCCCGGCCTTGCGCAGCAGCGCTTCGGCGGCGTGCAGTTCGATTTTCAACTTGCCGATATCGGCGATCACGTACAGGTCATCGCTGGCCCGCTCGACCTTGGCGTCGATCCACGGCCGGGCGCGGGTTTTCACGAAGTCGATGGCGTCGTCGATGGCGCCTCGGGCGATACCGGCGTCGATGGCCGCTTGAATCAGTTGCGAGACGGCACCCTGGATGTTCGGCGTGTCGTTGATCCGCCAGTTATCCACCACCAGTTCAGGATCGGCCTGCACGTTGTTGAGCAAAATCGTGCCGCTGGCCGTGGTGCGCTGACCAAATCCGGACCAGTCATCGACGATGCGCAATCCCGGTGTGCCGCGCCGGACGAACGCCAACACTTGTTTGCCATCGTCGTTCAACGCTTTGACCGCGACCCAATGGGCGAACAGTGCGCCGGTGGAATAGAACTTCTGGCCATTGAGGACGCCGTCAGCGGTGATGCGCGCCTTCAGTTCCAGGGTGTTCCTGGTGCCGCGTTCCGGTCCGGCATTGCCGATGCGCCAGCCATCCAGGACGCTTTTGAACAGCAGTTTTTTCTGCGCTTCGGTGGCGCTGCCGAGCACCAGGTTAAGAATGCCGAACTGGTTTTGCGGGATCTGCCCAAGCGCCGGGTCTGCCGCGGAAATGATCGCGAAGACCTCGGCCAGGGTGACGAACGAAACCTGCGGGCCACCGTACTCGCGGGGGATGGAAATGCTGCCCAGGCCGCTGCGGGTGAACTGTTCTATTTCAGACCATGGGAGCTTGCGCTGCCGGTCACGTTTGGCTGCCTGCAAGCGGGCGACTTGCGCCAGTTCGTGGGCCGCCTTGATGGCTTGAGCATCGTTGCGCAGGACTTTTGCGGGCAACAACAGCGGGGCGATGTCCAGGTCACTCTGGACGTTTGCATCTGCCAGACTGGACATCAGTGCCGCTCCTTGGCTGCACGCAATGCCCTGGCGATCTGCACTGGGGTGATTGTGTTCCGGACCATACCTACCTCACATCTTATGGAAGCGCCGCTTGTGGCCGCGCATGAAAACAAGGATGTCCGGTGGTCCGGTGTATATACCCTAAACGTGTATAAATATTTTATGAACTAACTTTTAGGAATATAGATAGAAGGATGGATTCCGCTGGTGTGCACCGACCCCTGTGGCGAGGGAGCTTGCTCCCGCTCGGCTGCGCAGCAGTCGCAAAACCTTTCTCCGCGATTTATTTGAATGGACTCAATTGCAGGGGGTAGGGGCGCTTCGCACCCCAGCGGGAGCAAGCTCCCTCGCCACACAAGCATCTTCATCGTCTACGGGGCTCAGCAGCCTTGAGCTGTTGTTTCTTCGGGACCTTCAGATAAGTATTTGCACACCCGATCTTCAGCGTACGGGCCGGCGCCCAGCGGGAGTTGTTGCCCACCCGGTCGAGAATGCAGTACGTCACCTCCAGCCGCAGGTCTTCGCCGGCTTCGATGATGATGGCCGGCGGTATCCAGACCTGAATCGGCTGACCCACCTCGGCGGTCTTGAGCCGTGGCAGATCCATGCGCACATCGCCCCAGCGCAGGGTGATTTCGTCGTCGACGGCCATGTTCAGGTACGGCTCGATGGTCAAGGGAACGCCGCGTTTGACCTGGCTCGGATTGACCCCCTGACGGCGAATCGCCTCGGGAATGCTCACCGGTGCCAGGCACTGGTTTTCATCACACCACAGCGCGGAGGGTTGGCCGCCTGGGCAGTCGAGTTTGATCTGCACGTTTCGGCTGGCCGAAACCACCGGGTCTCGACCCACCTGCATGACCCGGTAGTGAATGCGCGAGGCACCGTTGGCGACAAAGCTTTCAGGCACCCGCAGCTGCACCGATTGGCCGACATCGCTGGCCGTCAGCACGCGGGAGGCCACGTAGCAGTTGTCCCAGAACATTTCGATCAGGTCGCCTTCGTCCATGGCGGGGTAGGGCGCCACATCGATCAGCAGGTGCGCCGCGCAAGTGACGTTGATGCCGGTCTTGTTGGATTGTGCCAGGGTCGGGGCCACAAGCCCGGATTTGTTCGAGGTGCTTTTCATGAAGTCTCCTTGAAGTCTTGCAACGAAGTCCGTTTCTGGAAATTCAAAAACTAAATATCGAACAGCAAAACCATTCATTACTTTTAATTGAAATAATGAGTTTGGCGTGATGAGTGACGTTGGTTGGAGACTAGATAAGAGTCAGGGGGAGCAAGTGTCAATGAGATTTGTTAGTTGTGGGTGAGGTGTGATGTTATTCAGAAAGTTCCTACGGCGCTAAGTAAGTAAACCATGCCGGCGTGTCGAATTTGTCCGCTGCAAGTGGCTATAAGTGGGCTGCTTGGCGCGCGTGGTCGGCCAGAATCTGCGAAAGGAACCTGACGGGGAGATGGGATTTAATTGTTGCGATGCATACATATGTACCGCGCGCGCGTACAAAATATGTATGTCGAATGGATGGAATTAGTTTGGTATTGATGAAGTATTTTTTTGCGGGGTGTCACTTCCATCCATGGAAGGTGACTATTGTTGGGCAGGGTTGTTAGTTGTGGCTGTTGTTCAGGAACTTGCTGAGAAACTGTTTTGTCCGCTCTTCTTTCGGGTTGGCAAACAACGCCTTGGCTTCGCCTTGCTCGACAATCACGCCCTTGTCGAAAAACACCACGCGATTGGCCACGTCCCGGGCGAAGCCCATTTCGTGGGTGACGATCACCATGGTGCGATTCTCTTCGGCCAGGCCGCGGATGGTCGCCAATACCTCGCCCACCAGCTCCGGGTCGAGCGCTGAGGTCGGCTCATCGAACAGGATCACTTCCGGCTCCATCGCCAACGCGCGGGCTATCGCCACGCGCTGTTGCTGACCACCGGAGAGGCGACGCGGGTAGGCGTCTTCCTTGCCCGCCAGGCCAACCTTGGCCAACAGCTTTTTACCCAGGGCAACGGCATCGGCGTGCGCGATCTTCTTGACGATGATCGGGCCTTCGATAACGTTTTCCAGAGCGGTGCGATGGGGGAACAGGTTGAAGTTCTGGAACACGAAACCTACGTGCTGGCGCAAGCGCCGCACCAGGCTTTGCTGCTGGTTCAGGGGGCGGCTGGTATCGACTTCGATATCACCGACCTTGATCCGGCCGCTGGTGGGTTCTTCCAGAAAATTCAGGCAGCGCAGGAAGGTGGTCTTGCCCGAACCGCTAGGGCCGATGATCGCGACCACCTCGCCTTCCTTGACCTCAAGATCGATGCCGTTGAGCACGACTTGACCCTTGAACTGCTTTGTCAGTTTTTCCACGACAATCATCGGGTCAGGACTCCTGGTCGTGCCGATTGACCCGCGCTTCCAACTGGTTCTGCAGGTGCGAAAGCACCGTGGCCAGGACCCAGTAGATCAGTGCGGCGGCAAGATACATGGTGAAGATTTCGAAGGTGCGGGCGGTGATCAGCTGCGCCTGACGGAACAGTTCCGGCACCTGGATGGTTGCGGCCAGCGCGGTGTCCTTGACCAGCGAAATGAAGCTGTTGCCCAGCGGCGGCAATGCGGTGCGCATCGCCTGCGGCAGGATGGCCCGGCGCAGGGTCTGCGCTCGGGTCATGCCGATACTGGCAGCCGCTTCCCACTGGCCGCGTTCGATGGAACTGATCGCGGCACGCAGGATTTCACAGGCGTAGGCGGCCATGTTCAGCGAGAAACCAATCAGGGCCGCTGGCAGCGGATCCAGTTCCAGACCCAATTGCGGCAAGCCGTAATAGATCACGAACAGTTGCACCAGCAACGGCGTGCCGCGAAAGAACGACACGTAGATGCGGGCGATCCAGCTCACCAGTTTGAAGCGCGACAGGCGCATCAGCGCCAGACCGAACCCCATCACCAGGCCGAAGAACATCCCGCCCAGGCTGAGGATGACCGTGTAATACGCGCCCTTGAGCAGAAAGGGCGCGGAGTCCAGTGCGAGTTGGAAAGCTTCTCCCATTATTGAGTGACGTCAGCGTTGAAGTATTTTTCCGAGAGCTTTTTCAGGGTGCCATCGGCGCGCAGCTTATCGATTGCCTTGTTCACCGCGGCCAGCAGTTCAGGCTCGCCTTTGCGCAGGGCAATACCGGCTTCCTGACGGGAGAACGCATCACCGGCGGCGGTGGTGTCCTTGGCTTTCTTGGCATATTCAAGCGCGGCCAGGCGGTCGATCAGAATGGCGTCGATACGGCCGACACGCAGGTCCTGGAACTTGGTCGGATCATCTTCGTAGGTGCGGATGTCAGCAGTCGGCACGTTGGCTTTGACCCACTGTTCGTAGTTGGTGCCCAGGCCCACGCCGACTTTCTTGCCACCCAGATCGGCAGCGGACTTGATGTTCAGCTCAGCGGCTTTCTTGGTCAGCACCAGCGCCTGAATCCCGGAAACGGTGTACGGCTCGGAGAAGTCATACTTTTTCTTGCGCTCTTCGGAGATGGTCACCTGGTTGATCACCGCGTCCAGACGCTTGGATTCCAGGGCCGCGAGGATGCCGTCCCATTTAGTTGGTTGCAGCTTGACCTTCACGCCCAGCTCTTTGGCCAGGGCTTCGGAGAACTCGACTTCGAAGCCGGTCAGCTTGCCGTCGGCGTCGACGAAACTGAACGGTGGGTAAGTGCCTTCCAGGCCGACGTTGATTACGCCTTTGTCCTTGATTTGTTGCAGTTGCTCACCGGCAACCGCCTGGCCAATCAGGCCGGCGCTCAGTGCCAGGCCCAGCGAACCCACCAGCAGATTGCGACGTAGTGCGGAAAAATTCATGACAAGCCCCTGTGTTTTCTTATGGAAGACGCTTTAGGAAAGTTGGCAAATTCGGGATTTGGACGACTGCGATATCCTGCCCTAAAGCAGCTTATGCGTCTCGCTGCAAATTCGCCTGCGATGTGAATATAAGACGCTGTCGTTAGATAGGAAAATAATAAATATTCTATTTCTTATGCGTTAAATGAATATGCATGCGATCCATTGTGGCGAGGGGGCCTGCCCCCGCTGGGTCACGAAGTGGCCCCAAAACCTGTGATCCGGTTATTCCAGACACACTGCGTTGGCTGGATTTGCGGCTGCTTCGCAGCCGAACGGGGGCAAGCCCCCTCGCCACAGACATGCCCCATCCCATACGGGTGCATCAACCTGTCAGATAATCCTTATAGGCAAACAACGCCGGAGCCCCACCGGTGTGCAGGAAGATAATCGGACCCTCATCAAAACGCTGACGTCCGATCCCGTCCAGCAACCCCGCCATGGCCTTGCCAGTGTAGACCGGGTCCAGCAGCAAGCCTTCCTGACTCGCCAGCAGCTTCACCGCCGCCAGTGTGCCGGCATTCGGCTCGCCATAACGCGGGGCGAAATACTCGTCCCACAACTCGACCTTGAAAGCCTCCGGCAGATTCACGCCCAGCAACTCGGCCGTGCGTTCGGCCAGGCCTTGAACCTTTGGCCGCTGATCTTCATCGCTGCGCGAAACCGTCACGCCGATTACTGGCAGATCCGGCAGTGCTTCACTCAAGGCCAATGCCAGACCGCTGTGGGTACCGGCGCTGCCCGAGGCCAGGACCACGGCGGCGAACTTCAGGCCGGTGTCCTTGATCTGCTCGGCCAGTTCCAGTCCGGCGCGCACGTAGCCCAGGGCGCCCAAGGCATTGGAACCACCGATCGGCACCAGGTACGGCTTCTTGCCGTTGCTGCGCAGTCGGTTGGCCAGGGCTTGCAGTTGCTCGTCGGCGTTGTCGAGGTTTTCCACCAATTCGACCTTGGCATCGAACAGGTCGAGCAGCAGCCGGTTGCCGTTGCCGGTGTAATTGCTGTCGTCAGTGCCGAGAGGATTTTCCAGCAGGGCTACGCAGCCCAGCCCCAACTTTGCGGCGATGGCGGCTGTCTGGCGCACATGGTTCGATTGCAGCGCGCCGGCGGTGATCAAGGTGTCGGCACCCTGGGCCAAGGCATCGGCGGCCAGGTATTCGAGTTTGCGCAGCTTGTTGCCGCCCATCGCCAGCGGTGTCAGGTCATCGCGCTTGACGTACAGGTCGCGGCCCAGCCAGGTCGACAGGCGTTCGAGTTTTTCCAGGGCGGTGGGCTGACCGAGCAGGTCGAGGCGGTTAAAGCGGGCGAGCTGTTGTTTGATCATGGGTCCGTACTGGCGGTTGAAGATCTCAGGACTATAGGCACGCCAAAAAGTTGGGGCAACCGTCAATCGCTTATAGCCAATCGAAATGAGCACAGCACTATTGGTTCTTAATTTGCCTCGCAACCCTTGCCGTAAAGTAATCGCCGTCAGTGCGGCCAGACAGTCCGGCCGCCCGTGAGGAGTTTTTACCGTGAGTGAGCGTTCCAGCCATTGGCAATTGCAGACCATCGTCAGCCAGCTGCGCACGGCACGTGAACAGTGGCGTGCACAAAACGGCCGGGCCACCGGCGAGCAGGGCGGTCGTGAATTGCCTTCTCGCGCAGCCATGGCGGACATTCTCGAAGCCCTGTGCGGTGCGTTGTTCCCGATGCGCCTGGGGCCGGTTGACCTGCGCGAAGAGAGTGAAGACTTTTACGTCGGCCATACCCTGGATGTGGCGCTGAATGCACTGTTGGCCCAGGCGCGACTCGAATTGCGCTACGCCGCTCGCCACAGTGCCCAGGCCGAGACTGAAGTCGAAGCCAAAACCATCCAGATCATTCAGGACTTTGCCCTTGCCTTGCCGGGGTTGCGCAGCCTGTTGGACACCGACGTATTGGCCGCCTATCACGGTGACCCGGCGGCCCGCAGTGTCGATGAAGTGTTGCTGTGCTATCCGGGGATTCTGGCGGTGATTCACCATCGTCTGGCCCACCATTTATATCGCGCCGGGTTGCCGCTGCTGGCGCGGATCAGCGCGGAAATCGCTCACTCGGCCACCGGCATCGACATTCACCCCGGTGCGCAGATCGGCCGCAGTTTCTTCATCGACCACGGGACGGGTGTGGTGATTGGCGAAACCGCGATCATCGGCGAGCGCGTGCGGATCTATCAGGCGGTGACCTTGGGCGCCAAGCGCTTCCCGGCGGACGAAGACGGTCAGTTGCAGAAAGGCCAGCCACGGCATCCGATTGTCGAGGATGACGTAGTGATTTATGCCGGGGCGACGATTCTCGGGCGGATCACCATCGGTCAGGGCTCGACCATTGGCGGCAACGTCTGGCTGACCCGCAGCGTGCCGGCGGGTAGCAACCTGACCCAGGCGAATCTGCAGCATGATGATGGGGCGCAGAAGTAGGCCAGTTGTTGCTTGAAACCTGTGGCGAGGGGGCTTGCCCCCGTTCGGTTGCGTAGCAGCCGCAAATCCAGTCAACGCGGTGTGTCTGGAATAACCTGATCACAGGTTTTGGGGCCACTTCGTGACCCGACGGGGGCAAGCCCCCTCGCCACACCTCTTCCTTGAGCTAGCGTAAGAACACCACCGCCGAGCCCTGCGATTAGTCCTTAGCCCCCTATCCATGTTTAACTTGAACGTTCATTCAAGTTAAACCGGCGGTTCGCTGCCCGCTCACAACAGGAGGCTTGCCTTTGCTGAGTCCGATTTCTACAGCCACGTTTTACCCCTTCGAGGTGCACCGAACATGAGTGCATCGTCCATCCCTCCAAGCGGCCTGATCCGCATGAATCCGCCGGTGTTCTGGTTCTCGGCGAGTTTCATCCTGTTGTTTGGTGTCGTTGTCATCGCCATGCCCGAGCAGGCCGGTGCCTGGTTGCTGGCGGCGCAAAACTGGGCGGCCAACACGGTTGGCTGGTATTACCTGCTGGCGATGACCCTGTATCTGGTCTTTGTGGTGGTCACCGCCTTGTCCGGCTACGGCAAGATCAAGCTCGGTGCAGACCACGACGAGCCCGAATTCAGTTACCTGTCCTGGGCAGGCATGCTGTTCGCCGCCGGGATCAGCATCACCCTGTTTTTCTTTTGCGTGTCCGAGCCGCTGACCCACATGCTGCAACCGCCCCAGGGCGAGGCCGGTACGGCGGATGCGGCGCGCCAGGCGATGCAGATTCTGTTTCTGCACTGGGGACTGCATGGCTGGGGTGTGTTCGCCTTTGTCGGCATGGCGCTGGCCTACTTTGCCTACCGGCATAACCTGCCACTGGCCCTGCGTTCGGCGCTGTATCCGCTGATCGGCAAGCGTATCAATGGCCCCATCGGTTACGCAGTGGACGGTTTCGGCATCATCGCCACGGTGTTCGGCCTCGGCGCCGACATGGGCTTCGGTGTGTTGCACCTCAACTCGGGCCTGGACTACCTGTTCGGCATCGCCCATACCCAATGGATTCAGGTTGGCCTGATCACCTTGATGATGGGCGCTGCGATCATCGTTGCGGTCTCCGGCGTCGACAAGGGCGTGCGGGTCATGTCCGACATCAACATGCTGCTGGCCTGCGCGCTGCTGCTATTCGTGTTGTTCGCCGGCCCCACGCAGCACTTGCTCAACACCTTGATCCAGAACCTCGGCGATTACCTCGGCGCCTTGCCGATGAAGAGCTTCGACCTTTATGCCTACGATAAACCCAGCGACTGGCTGGGCGGCTGGACGGTGTTCTACTGGGCCTGGTGGATTGCATGGTCGCCGTTCGTGGGCCTGTTCATCGCACGGATTTCCCGTGGCCGCACCATTCGTGAATTCGTCTTCGGCGTGCTGCTGATTCCGCTCGGCTTCACCCTGGCGTGGATGTCGATTTTCGGCAACAGCGCCATTGATCAAGTGCTCAACCACGGCATGAGCGCGCTCGGCATGTCGGCCATCGACAACCCGTCGATGACGCTCTATCTGCTGCTGGAAACCTACCCGTGGAGCAAAACCGTCATCGCGGTCACGGTGTTCATCAGCTTCGTGTTCTTCGTCACCTCCGCCGACTCCGGCACCGTGGTGCTGTCGACGCTGTCCGCCAAGGGCGGCAACCCGGATGAAGACGGGCCGAAATGGCTGCGAGTGTTCTGGGGCGCGATGACCGCACTGGTGACCAGCGCGCTGCTGTTTTCCGGCAGCATCGATGCGTTGAAGTCGGCGGTGGTCCTGACCTCGCTGCCGTTCTCGCTGATCTTGCTGTTGATGATGTGGGGGCTGCACAAGGCGTTTTATCT
The DNA here is from genome assembly GCF_057838985.1 of Pseudomonas sp. KH_046_2. Classification (NCBI taxonomy): domain Bacteria; kingdom Pseudomonadati; phylum Pseudomonadota; class Gammaproteobacteria; order Pseudomonadales; family Pseudomonadaceae; genus Pseudomonas; species Pseudomonas sp. KH_046_2. The sequence goes on from NZ_CM174480.1 coordinate 255,132, forward strand.
GGAATCGCAGAAGCAGATTGCGCAGATGCACTCACTGGCACCGGTCTCGGGATCCCGGCGTGGCAAGGGCGGCTGGCGTCAGCGTTTGAGCCAGGCCGTGCATTTCCCTTCGCGGGATGAGGTCTATCGCTTCCTCGATACGACGGTGCGTCCGGCGATCGAAGAAGTATCCGCCGTGTTCATCGAAAAGGGTTTGCACGTAGCGACACACCCGGACCCGGCCAATGACAGCGTCAGCCTGGAAATCGGCCACGGCGACCAGCATCCGTTCGTTTATCAGGTGCAGATGCGCGGTTACTTCACGCCGTCGTTTGCCCGTGGCGGCATGGGTTCCAAGCAACTCAATAATCGCCGCTATTACCGGGCCGAAGTGCATTTGAGCGAGGGCAGTCAGGATTACGATCTGGTGGGCTACACCAAGGAGCAGATCATCAACGACATCCTCGACCAGTACGAACGGCACATGCAGTTCCTGCATCTGGTGCGTTGATCAAGGCCTTCACGTTTCGGTGGTCAACACCATGAACAACACCAGCGCCGCCACCGGGACACCGAACACGGCGCTGCCGACCACCAGTTCGGTGCTCAATGGCTGGCCGGCATGCACTATGCCGACTGCGCCATTGATCAGCGTCAGCGCCAGCCAAAGCAGGATAAAACTGTAGGCCAGGGTCTGGCGGGTGAAGCCGATTTTCTCGCCGACGTAGAGCATCAGCGCCAGGAGGATCAGGCCGAAGGTGATGATGATGGTGGTGTGCATGGTGTGTGCTTCCCATGGATTTTTTTGCCTGACAAGCCGCTATCGCGGTGTCTGTCTGAGCATAGTTAAACCAACCCACCATTGACCCGCAAAACCTGCCCATTGACCCACGCCGAATCCGGTCCGGCGAGGAAGGACACGACTCGGGCAATGTCCTCCGGCTGTCCCAGGCGCTCTAGTGGCGCCATCTTCGCGAAATTCTGAATCTGCTCCTCACTCTTGCCGTGCAAAAACAACTCAGTCGCCACCGGCCCGGGAGCCACCGCATTGACGGTGACGTTGCGCCCGCGCATTTCCTTGGCGAACACCTGGGTCAGGGATTCCACTGCCGCTTTGCTGGCGATGTACACCGCGTAACCCGGCAGGTTCATGCCGACGGTGCTGCTGGAGAAGTTGATGATCCGGCCACCGCTGTTCAGGCGGGTCGCCGCTTCACGCAGGGTATTGAAGGTACCGCGAGCGTGGATGTTGAAGTTCTGCTCGAACAGTTCGTCGCTGTGTTGCGCCAACGGCAGGACCTTGAGGATGCCGGCGTTGTTCACCAAAACATCGACCTTGCCGAACTGGGTTTCAACCTCGTCGAACATCCGGCGCACGTCGTCGGCATTGGCCACATCGGCCTTGATCGCTATGGCCTGGTGACCGGCCTGACGCAGCTCCACCACCAGTCTCGAGGCTTCGGTGGCGCTGCTGGCGTAGTTGATGGCAACGGCGAAACCTTCGCTGGCCAGTTGTTTGGCGATGACTGCGCCTATACCGCGGGAAGCGCCAGTCACGATGGCAACTTTCTGAGTTTGATGAGTCATGTTGGTGGTCCTGTTGATGGGGTGTGAAGCCAATTTCACATGTTTACTCAGGTCGATAAATGCACGAGAGTTGCCTTGACTGTTCAATAATCGCCAACAATCGAGTGCCTGGAGTGAGCTGTGGACCAAGTCAAAGCGATGAAGGTTTTTGTGCGGATCTACGAGCGCAGCAGCTTCACGCAGGCGGCCGATGACCTGAACCTGCCACGCGCGACGCTGACCCACACGCTGAATCAGTTCGAGGCCTGGCTGGGTACGCGTTTGTTGGAACGCAGCACGCGTAAAGTGCGCCCGACGCTGGATGGCGAGGCGTACTACCTGCGTTGCGTGCAACTGCTGGCAGAGCTGGAAGAGGCGCAATTGGCGTTTCGCGGTGTGGCCCCGAAGGGGCGGCTGCGGGTGGACTTGCACGGGACATTGGCCAAGCACTTCGTGATCCCGGCGTTGCCGCAATTCATGGCGCGTTATCCCGACATCGAGCTGTCCATCAGCGAGGCTGACCGCCAGGTCGACCTGATCACCGAAGGTATCGATTGCGTGTTGCGGGCGGGAACATTGGGTGACTCCACGCTGATCGGCAAACGTGTCGCCAACCTGCGTCAGATCACCTGCGCCAGCCCCGCCTATTTGCGCAAATACGGCGAACCGAAAAGCCTTGCCGACCTGAGCCGGCACCGTGCGGTGAACTACGTTTCGCGCACGACGGCCAAGTTGTTCCCGTTTGAATTCATGGTGGACGGTGAACTCAAGGAAGTGGCCATCGACGGTGCGGTCTCGGTGTTCGGCGCAGAAATCTACGCCGCCTCGGCGATTGCCGGGCTGGGCCTGATCCAGTGCCCGCACTACCGAATGCAAACGCAGATTTCCCAAGGCCTGGTGCAGGAAGTCCTCGTCGACACCCCTCCGCCATCAATGCCGGTATCGGTGTTGTACCCGCACAACCGACACATGTCGCCCAGGGTCCGGGTGTTTGTGGACTGGTTGGGAGAGGTGTTTGCGGGGGCACGGTAGCTTGTTGGCGGGGAAATACGTGAAACGTTTCAGCAATTAGTCGAATCAGGGGTTTTCTGGCGTTTGTCCGGGCGTATGCTGGGCGACTGGCGAAGCAGTCGATACCAGATTCAAGACCGACAAGAGAGGATTCGATGACGTACACCGCTGCCGAAAACCGCTACGACTCCATCCCCTACCGCCGCGTGGGCCGCAGCGGCCTGGTGCTGCCGGCGCTGTCGTTGGGCCTGTGGCACAACTTCGGCGACAGCACGCCGATCGATACCCAGCGCGCGTTGTTGCGCACGGCGTTCGACCTGGGCATCAACCATTTCGACCTGGCCAACAACTACGGCCCGCCGTATGGCAGCGCCGAGATCAACTTCGGCCGTTTACTGCGTGAAGACTTCAAGCGGTACCGCGACGAGCTGATTATTTCCAGCAAGGCCGGTTGGGACATGTGGCCCGGTCCATACGGTCAGGGCGGCGGTTCGCGCAAGTACGTGCTGGCCAGCCTCGACCAGAGCCTGCAACGCCTTGGTGTGGACTACGTCGACATCTTTTACTCCCACCGTTTCGATCCGGACACTCCACTGGAAGAAACCGCCAGCGCACTCGCCACGGCGGTGCAGCAGGGCAAGGCGTTGTACATCGGTATCTCTTCGTACTCCGGGGTGAAAACCCGCGAAATGGCGGCGTTGCTCAAAGAGTGGAAAGTGCCGCTGCTGATTCACCAGCCAGCCTACAACCTGTTCAATCGCTGGGTGGAAAAAGACCTGCTGGACACCACTGATGAACTCGGCACCGGCGTGATTGCTTTCACGCCGCTGGCCCAGGGCTTGCTGACCGACAAATACCTCAACGGTGTGCCGGCGGATGCGCGGGTCAACCGTCCGGGCGGTGGTTCGTTGCAGGCATCGCATTTGTCCGAGGCCAACATTGCCCAGGTGCGGGCACTCAACGAAATCGCCAGGCGTCGTGGCCAGAGCCTGGCACAACTGGCACTGGCCTGGACCCTGCGCGATCCTCGGGTCACTTCGGCATTGATTGGCGCGAGCCGGCCGGAGCAGATCATCGAGAATGTCGGGGCGTTGAAGAATTTGAGCTTCAGTGCAGAGGAATTGGCGGAGATTGACCGGTTTGCCCAGGAGGGCGGGATCAATCTTTGGGAGAAGCCTTCGACGGCTGAATAAGTGATCGGCATTGGATTTCTGGTGTCTGTTCCGGCCTCATCGCGGGCAAGCCCGCTCCCACAGTGTCCGTGTCGTACACAAAATCTGTGAACACAGCTGAACCTGTGGGAGCGGGCTTGCCCGCGATGAGGCCAGTCCTGACAGCAAAGATTTCAGGGTTCAGCGAAAGAAAGGCACATCCCCCAACACCGTCGCCCGCTGCATCACCCGCCGCGCCGGACGGTAATCGTCCACCGCGTAATGCTGGGTCACGCGGTTGTCCCAGAACGCAATGTCGTCCTGCTGCCAGCGCCAGCGAATGGTGAATTCCGGCCGCGTTGAATGGGCGAACAGGAACTTCAGAATCGCCTCGCTCTCGGTTTCCGACAACTCGTTGATCTTCGAAGTGAAGCCTTCGTTGACGAACAGCGAGCGGCGCCCGCTCACTGGGTGCGTGCGGATCACCGGATGCGACAGCGGCGGGTTCTTGCGCCGCGCTTCTTCCCATTGGGCCAGCGCCTCGGGCGTGTTGCCGTAGCGCTCCAGCGGAAACGAACGGGTGAAATCGTGGGTGGCGGTCAGGCCTTCGAGCAAGGTTTTCAGCGGCGCCGACAGGGCTTCATACGCGGCAATCCCGCTGGCCCACAACGTGTCGCCGCCAAACTCCGGCAGCAGCTTGGCACTGAGCACCGCGCCCATGGCGGGGGTCGGCAGGAAGGTGACGTCGGTGTGCCAGATCGCGTTATCGCGCACGTCGGTGACGGCGGTGTCGAGGATCAGCACTTCGGGTTGCTCAGGCACATTCGGGTAGATCGGGTGAATGTGCAGGTCACCGAAGTTCGCGGCGAATCGCGCCTGTTGCTGTGGCGTGATCGGTTGGTCGCGGAAGAGCAGGACCTGATGCTTGAGCAAGGCCTGCTCAATGGCATCGCGCTGCTCCAGGTTCAGCGGCTGGCTGATGTCGATGCCACTGATTTGCGCGCCGAGGGCGGAGCTTAGGGGGACGATGGTCAGGTGGCTCATGGTGGTTCTCTTCAATTCGGAGGCCGTGCTTTTTGTAGGAGTGAGCCTGCTCGCGATTGCAGTGTGTCAGTCAATATGGCTTTGACTGATGTACCGCTATCGCGAGCAGGCTCGCTCCTACAGGGTTGTTCATATTCAGTGGGCCTGGCCATGCCACGGCACCAGTTTGCGTTGCAGGGTACGCAGGCCCATTTCCATGGCGAAGGCGATCAGCGCGATCACCAGAATCCCCAGCACCACCACATCGGTGACCAGAAATTGCGCGGCCGACTGCACCATGAAACCCAGGCCGCTGGTGGCGGCGATCAATTCGGCGGCGACCAGCGTCGACCAACCCACGCCCAGGCCAATGCGCACACCGGTCAGAATGTCCGGCAAGGCACTCGGCAAAATGACGTGGCGAATCAACTGCACGCGCGTTGCGCCCAGCGACTGCGCGGCACGCAATTTGGCAGGGTCGACGGTGCGCACACCGGTGGCGGTGGCGATGGCAATCGGGGCGAAGATCGCCAGGTAGATCAGCAGCACTTTCGACAATTCACCGATGCCGCACCAGATCACGATCAGCGGCAGATAAGCCAACGGCGGAATCGGCCGGTAGAACTCGATCAGCGGGTCGAGCACACCACGGGCGATACGGTTGGCGCCGATGGCGATTCCCACCGGCACGGCGGTGAGAATCGCAAAGCCGAGGCCCAGGCCGATGCGGCTCAGACTCGCGCCGAGGTGCTGCCACAGGGTTGAATCCATGTAACCCGAGGTCGCCAGCAGCCAGCCTTTTTGCAGCACGGCGGAGGGCGGCGGCAGGAACAGCGGCTCAATCAAGCCGGTTGCCGTCACGGCCCACCAAATAGCAACGAGAACAACCAGTGTCAGCACACTGATCCAGCGAGTGCTCAAACGGCGGCTTGCCGGAATCACGGCTGAGCCTGGCGTTATCGCCGCGACGGGAATTTCGTAGCTGCTCATACGCGCTCCTGCCGCTGGGCGGCGCTGCGTTGGGAGAACACTTTGGCGAGTACGTGTTCGCGGGTTTCGATAAAACGCGGGTCGGACTTGATCGAGCGAGCCGACTCACCGGCGGCATAACGCTGACCGAAATCGAGGTTCAGGCGCTCGACGATTTGCCCCGGATTGGGCGCCAACAGAATCAGGTCGGTGGCGAGGAACACGGCTTCTTCGATGTCATGGGTAATCAGGAACACCGGTTTGGCGGTGCGTTGCCAGACTTGCAGCAACAGCTCCTGCATCTGCTCGCGGGTGAAGGCGTCGAGGGCGCCGAAAGGTTCGTCCATCAGCAATACGCGCGGGTCGGCGGCGAGGGCGCGGGCCAGGCCGACACGCTGCTTCTGGCCGCCCGAAAGCTGCCAGATGCGGCGCTGTTCAAAACCGGAAAGGTCGACCAGGGCGAGCATTTCCCGGGCGCGTGCTTCGCGTTTGTCCCGGGCGACACCGGCCAGCTCCAGGCCGAAGCCGACGTTGGCCAGCACGTCTTGCCACGGCAGCAGCGCGTCGTCCTGGAATACCACGCCGCGCTCGGCGCTCGGGCCTTTGACAGGCACGCCATCGAGGGTGATGCGCCCGGCGCTGGGTTCGACGAAACCGGCAATCAGGTTCAACAGCGAAGTCTTGCCACTGCCGGACGGGCCGAGGGCGACCAGCAATTGCCGGGGCCCCAGGCTCAGGGAGATATCCGCCAACACCGGTTCCGGGTTGCCGGGGTACTGTGCGCTGATGCGCTCCAGCTGAAGCAATGCCATCGCATTGACTCCCGATCAGTTGGTGATGAACTTGGCGCTGACGTACGGCGCGTAGTCCGGCAGTACCGCCTCGACCTTGCCTTGTTCCTTGAGAAACGCCGCGGTGTCGGTGATGGCTTTGGTAGTCGGCGCGCCGAGGGTGAGCACCTGATCAGCCGCCAGCGGGTAGACGTTGCCTTGCAGCAGCAGCGGAATGTCGCTGGCCTTGGCGCCAGACAGTTTTACCAGCTTGTCGACGTTGCCCTGGTTGGCGAGCCAGGCTTGCGGGTCTTTGCGGTAATCGGCGTAGGCGTCCAGGGTCACTTTGGCGAACGCGGTGACGATTTCCGGGTGCTTCTCGGCGAAATCCTTGCGCACGCTCCAGGCATCGAAGGTCGGTGCGCCGAACTTGGCCAGCTCGCCGGAGGTGATCAGTACCTTGCCGCTTTCCTTGGCGACACCGAGGGCCGGATCCCACACGTACGTGGCGTCGATGTCACCGCGTTTCCACGCGGCAATGATCGCGGGTGGAGCCAGGTTGAGAACGGTGACTTTCGACGGGTCGATGTTCCAGTGCTTCAGCGCGGCGAGCAGGCTGTAGTGGCCGGTGGATACAAACGGCACGGCGATCTTCTTGCCGATCAGGTCTTGCGGGGTCTTGATCCCGGAACCGTCGCGGGCGACCAGGGCTTCGGCGGCGCCGATCTGGGTGGCGATGAGGAAGGTTTCCACTGGCACTTTACGGGTGATGGCGGCGGTCAGGGGACTGGAACCGAGGTAGCCGATCTGCACGTCGCCGGAGGCGATGGCGGCGATGATATCGGCACCGTTGTCGAATTTACGCCAGCTGATATCGGCCTTGGTGGCCTTTTCGTAAGCGCCGTCAGCCTGGGCGACTTTCGCCGGGTCAACGGTGGTCTGGTAGGCGACGGTGAAGTCGGCCGCCTGGGCAAAAAAGCTCGCGGTAGCCAAGGACGCGGCCGCCAGCAAGCGTAGAGGGAAAGTCAGTTTCATCAGAAAGCTCCTTGTCAGGCGACCGAGTGTCGGCGTGAGAAAGAGACTAAATGATCTAAGAATTAGAAAATAAATAACTTTTTCGAATTAGCTTATGAGGGGAAAATTGAGGAGCGACCGCTGAATTGTGGCGAGGGGGCTTGCCCCCGTTGGACTGCGCAGCAGTCCCAGATCCGACACCGCAGTATTTCGTGTAAACCGAGTCGCCTGCATTACGACTGCTTCGCAGCCGAACGGGGGCAAGCCCCCTCGCCACAGGGAACCTACTTTGGCTGCTTAGTTGCTGATCGCCAGAATGCTCGCCTGGTACGCCCCGACAAACACATCGAAATCACCGACTTCGTTCTGTTCCAGCTCAGCCTGCTGAGCCAGCGACGAACGCGCCCGCTCTTCAAACTTCGCCTGTTCCTCAGCCGGCAACGGCTCGCTGCGGAAGAACTCGGCATGGGCCTGGCTCTGGCGCAGGGAGAACTGGGCGAAACTTTCCTTGTGTTCGGCCATCGCCGCCAAGACCTGGGCGGACGGCGTCAGGGACGGGTCCTGGACCTTGGCCATCTGGGCGTCCAGCGCTTTGCTGTGGGCATTGCCGCCATGGCTCTGGTCGAGCATCGCCGCCAGAGGAGCGATTTTTTCCAGCAGCTCGCCGGCCCATTCCTTCAGGTCAACCGGCTGGCCATCCCGTTGCAGTTGCAGGCCTGGGCGACGACCTTCCTTGACCACGCTGAGGAAGTTCGAGGTCGCGTTGCCGCAACTGGTGTTGGTCAGCAGCGGGCTGTCATTGAGCGCGCAGTACAGCAGGAACGCATCGAGGAAGCGCGACTCGGTAAGGTCGATGCCCATCGGCAGGAACGGGTTGATGTCCAGGCAGCGTACTTCGACGTACTGGATGCCACGGGCCATCAGTGCCTGGATAGGGCGTTCACCGGTGTAGGTCACGCGTTTCGGGCGGATGTTGGAGTAGTACTCGTTTTCGATCTGCAGGATGTTGGTGTTGAGCTGTACCCACTCGCCATCCTGGTGGGTGCCGACTTCGACGTACGGTGCATACGGCGTGGCCACCGCTTTGCGCAGGCTGTCGGTGTAGCTGTTCAGATCGTTGTAGCACGGCGTCAGGCCGGCCTGGGCGTTGCTCTGGTAACCCAGGTCGCTCATGCGCAGGCTGGTGGCGTACGGCAGGTACAGGGTATGCGGGTCCAGTTGTTCCAACTGGTGCGAACGACCGCGCAGGAAGCCGGCGTCCAGTGCGGGTGAGGCACCGAACAGGTACATCAGCAGCCAGCTGTAGCGGCGGAAGTTGCGGATCAGCGCGATGTAGGACGACGACTGGAAATCGCGGTCGGTGCCGACAAAGCCTTCGGCCTGCTTGAGCAGCGGCCAGAGTTTTTCCGGCAGGGAAAAGTTGTAATGGATGCCGGCAATGCATTGCATGGTCTTGCCGTAACGCAGGGCCAGACCCTTGCGGTAGACGTACTTGAGTTGCCCGATATTGGACGTGCCGTAATAGGCGATCGGGATGTCTTCCTCGGCCGGCAACGGGCACGGCATCGATGGGCTCCACAGGTACTCGTTGCCGAGCTTGCTGTAGGCAAAGCGGTGAATGCTGTCCAGGCTCGCCAGCGTATCGGCAGGATCGGGCAGGGCCGGGGTGATGAACTCCAGCAGCGACTCGGAGTAGTCGGTGGTGATCTGTTCATTGGTCAGCGCGGAACCCAATGCTTCCGGGTGCGGCGTTTGCGCCAGGCGACCTTCATCGGTCACGCGCAGGCATTCACGTTCGATGCCGTGAAGGCACTGTTCGAGCAGAGAGAGGTTAGCGCGCTCGCCGAGCAGAGCCAGGCGGCGGTTGAGAAGTTCGCTCAAGTTGGATTCCTTCACGCGTCAGTCGCCCCAATATGGGGGTGGGCAAGACGGTCTACAAGGGTGAAGTTAAAACTGGCGTTTTCGCCTCGTTTTGGCGCCGTACAGGCCTCATGCCGATCGGTCAGGAATTGCACAATCCCACAGGAAACTCCGACGCTGCGGTCACAGCGCCGAAATTAACTCAAATCGATGACGAGTAGCTACAGGACAGCGAACGTGCCTTGTGCTTTTGCGACCAGTTTGTCTCCCTGCATCACATCGGCCTCGACCACCAGCGTGCGTCGGCCCGGGTGGATCACCCGCGCCGTGCACATCACCTCGCCGTCAGAGACGGCGCGGATGTAGTTGATCTTGCACTCGATGGTCGCGCTCTGCTGGTCAAAGCCGTGGGTGCTGGAACAGGCCAGCCCCATGGCAATGTCCACCAGGCTGAACAAGGCCCCACCGTGCAGCTTGCCACCGCGATTGCGCAGCTCCGGTTCCAGCGCCAGGGCGACTTGCGCAACCCCGGTTTCCAGACTGTGCAAGCGGCAGCCCAGCAGCTTGAAGAACGCGCTTTCGGTCAGCCCGGCGGGAATGTCCATCAGCGTTTCTTCAACTGCTTGGCATTGGCGAACAGCGAAGCCATGGCATTGTTGCTCGGTGCTGCCGCCGTGGTTTCCTTGCGCGGTGCGGTGTTCTGGGACTGGCGTGGCGCCGACCCTGGACGCGCGCCGCGAGCGCCGTCGATTTTCTCGCCCGGGGTGTCGCTCATGCGCATCGACAGGCCAACGCGTTTGCGCGGGATGTCGATTTCCATGACCTTCACTTTCACCACGTCACCGGCCTTCACCGCTTCCCGTGGATCCTTGATGAACTTCTCCGAAAGTGCGGAGATGTGCACCAAACCGTCCTGATGCACGCCGATATCGACGAAGGCACCGAAGTTGGTCACGTTGGTCACCACGCCTTCGAGGATCATGCCCAGTTGCAAGTCCTTGAGGTCTTCGACGCCTTCCTGGAACTCGGCGGTCTTGAACTCGGGACGCGGGTCGCGACCGGGTTTTTCCAGTTCCTGGAGGATATCGGTCACGGTCGGCAGACCGAAGGTTTCATCGGTGTACTTCTTCGGATCGAGACGCTTGAGGAACGTGGCATCGCCAATCAGCGAGCGGATGTCACGGTTGGTTTCGGCGGCGATGCGCTGAACCAGCGGGTAGGCTTCCGGGTGAACCGCCGACGAATCCAACGGGTTTTCGCCGTTCATGACGCGCAGGAATCCGGCGGCCTGCTCGAAGGTTTTTTCACCGAGGCGCGCGACTTTCTTCAGCGCCGCGCGGGTCTTGAACGCGCCGTGCTCGTCACGATGGCTGACGATGTTCTGCGCCAGGGTCGCATTGAGGCCGGAAATTCGTGCCAGCAGCGCCACGGAAGCCGTGTTCACGTCGACGCCGACGGCGTTCACGCAGTCCTCGACCACCGCATCCAGGCCACGGGCCAGTTTCAGCTGCGACACGTCGTGCTGGTACTGGCCGACGCCGATGGATTTCGGATCGATCTTCACCAGCTCAGCGAGCGGGTCTTGCAGGCGACGGGCAATCGACACGGCGCCACGGATCGACACGTCGAGGTCCGGGAATTCCTTGGAGGCCAGCTCCGACGCCGAGTAAACCGATGCACCGGCCTCGGAAACCATGACCTTGGTCATTTTCATGGCCGGGTATTTCTTGATCAGTTCCGCGGCCAGCTTGTCGGTCTCGCGGCTGGCGGTACCGTTGCCGATGGCGATCAGGTCCACCGAGTGCTTGGCGCACAGGGCGGCGAGCACGGCGAGGGTCTGGTCCCACTTGTTGTGCGGCACGTGCGGGTAAACCGTGGCGTGATCAAGCAGCTTGCCGGTGGAGTCGACCACCGCCACCTTGCAACCGGTACGCAGGCCCGGGTCGAGGCCCAGGGTCGCGCGCGGGCCGGCCGGGGCCGACAGCAGCAGGTCGTGCAGGTTGTGGGCGAACACGTTGATCGCTTCGGTTTCCGCGCCATCGCGCAGCTCACCCAGCAGGTCAGTCTCCAGGTGGGTGTAGAGCTTGACCTTCCAGGTCCAGCGCACCACTTCGCCCAGCCATTTGTCGGCGGCGCGGTTCTGGTTCTGGATACCGAATTGCTGGCCGATCATGCCTTCGCACGGGTGCATGGTGCCCGGCAGTTCGTCGCCGACTTTCAGCGCGGAGCTGAGGATGCCTTCGTTGCGACCACGGAAAATCGCCAGGGCGCGGTGCGACGGCATGCTTTTCAGCGGTTCGTCGTGTTCGAAATAGTCGCGGAACTTGGCGCCTTCCTCTTCCTTGCCGGCGATCACGCGGGCACTGAGGGTGGCTTCCTGCTTCAGGTAATTGCGCAGCTTGTCCAGCAGGCCCGCGTCTTCGGCGAAGCGTTCCATGAGGATGTACTTGGCGCCTTCGAGGGCTGCCTTCACATCGGCCACGCCTTTTTCCGAGTCGATGAAGCGTGCGGCTTCGGTTTCCGGGCTCAGGGACGGGTCGTTGAACAGGCCGTCGGCCAGCTCGCCGAGGCCGGCTTCCAGGGCGATCTGGCCCTTGGTGCGGCGCTTCTGCTTGTACGGCAGGTACAAGTCTTCGAGACGGGTCTTGGTGTCGGCGAGCTTGATGTCGCGTTCCAGTTGCGGGGTCAGCTTGCCCTGCTCCTGGATGCTGGCGAGGATGCTGATACGCCGTTCGTCGAGTTCTCGCAGGTAGCGCAGGCGCTCTTCCAGATGACGCAATTGCGTATCGTCGAGGCTGCCGGTCACTTCTTTCCGGTAACGGGCGATGAAGGGAACGGTAGAGCCTTCATCGAGTAGCGCGACGGCCGCTTCGACCTGTTGTGGGCGTACACCGAGTTCCTCGGCGATGCGGCTGTTGATGCTGTCCATAAAACCACCTGACAAATTGTGAAAGCAGGCTCGCAGGCGCAGAGATAGGGCCTGGGCGAGTCTGGTTGAGCGGCCTGGCCTGCGCCGCTACCTGGATCAAAAGGTATCCCGTTGACCCGTGAAATCGAACAATTACTGCCGGCACCATGAAAAAAAAGGTGTCCGTCTGTAGTACCTGTCTGATGTTGCCTGACACAAAAGGCCGCGCATTATAACCAGCGTTATGGCATTCGGGGACATCGCGGGTTGCCGGTGCAATGGCCGGTTTTCTGGCGCTGGAGGAAAAATCTGCTAACAATGCACACGGTGCGTATAACGGCAGCTACGCCATAATGCGTGCCGAGATCAAAGGAGCATCCAATGAGCAGCACTGCACAAACTGCTGAAGGCGAAAAAATTCTTATCGTTGACGACGATCCGGGGCTCAGCAGCCTGCTGGAGCGTTTTTTCGTCAGCAAGGGCTACCGCGCCCGCGCCGTACCGAACACCGAGCAAATGGATCGCCTGCTGGCGCGCGAAGTGTTCAACCTGGTAGTCCTCGACCTCATGTTGCCCGGCGAAGACGGCCTGACCGCCTGCCGCCGCCTGCGCGGCGCGAACAACCAGATTCCGATCATCATGCTCACCGCCAAGGGCGACGAGTTGAGCCGTATCAAGGGCCTGGAACTGGGCGCTGACGATTACCTGGCCAAGCCGTTCAACCCCGATGAGCTGATGGCTCGCGTCAAGGCGGTATTGCGTCGCCAGTCGGCTCCGGTGCCAGGCGCCCCGGGCAGCGAAGACGAAAGCGTGACCTTCGGTGACTACGAATTGTCCCTGGCCACCCGCGAACTCAAGCGCGGCGAAGAAGTGCACATGCTCACCACCGGTGAGTTCGCTGTACTCAAGGCCCTGGTGATGAACGCCCGTCAACCGCTGACCCGTGACAAACTGATGAACCTGGCCCGTGGCCGCGAGTGGGATGCCCTGGAGCGTTCCATCGATGTGCAGATTTCCCGTCTGCGCCGGATGATCGAGCCAGATCCGTCCAAACCGCGTTACATCCAGACTGTCTGGGGCGTGGGTTACGTGTTTGTACCGGATGGTACCGCCACCAAGTGATTGGCGATTTGTAGGAGCGGGTCACGCGGATAGCGGATCAATCGATCCTGTCCGCAGACTCGCGACCCGCAATATGCGAGCATCGCTCGCTCCTGCAAGTGTTTAACGGTTATCCATGAAAACCCCCGTTTGGTTCCCCCAGAGCTTCTTCTCCCGCACCCTTTGGCTGGTGCTCATCGTCGTACTCTTCTCCAAGGCACTGACCCTGGTTTATCTGCTGATGAACGAGGACGTGCTGGTGGACCGCCAGTACAGCCACGGTGTCGCCCTGACGCTGCGCGCCTATTGGGCGGCCGATGAAGAAAATCGCGGCAAGATCGCCGAGGCCGCGACCCTGATCCGGGTGGTGGGTGCCGGTGTGCCGGAAGGCGAACAGCACTGGCCTTACAGTGAGATCTACCAGCGGCAGATGCAGTCGGAGCTGGGTGCCGACACTGAAGTCCGGTTACGCATGCATTCGCCACCAGCGCTGTGGGTTCGGGCACCGAGCCTGGGCGATGGCTGGCTGAAGGTACCGCTTTATCCCCATCCGTTGCGCGGCCAGAAAATCTGGAACGTGCTGGGCTGGTTCCTCGCGATTGGTCTGCTGTCCACTGCTTCGGCCTGGATCTTCGTCAGCCAGCTCAATCAACCTTTGAAACGTCTGGTGTATGCCGCGCGGCAACTCGGCCAGGGCCGCAGCGTGCGCCTGCCGATCAGCGATACGCCGAGTGAGATGACCGAGGTTTACCGCGCCTTCAACCAGATGGCCGAAGACGTCGAACAGGCCGGTCGCGAGCGTGAACTGATGCTGGCCGGGGTGTCCCACGACTTGCGCACGCCGTTGACCCGCTTGCGCCTGTCCCTGGAACTGATGGGCGCCCACACCGACCTGACCGAGGACATGGTTCGTGACATCGAGGACATGGATGCGATTCTCGACCAGTTCCTGGCGTTCATTCGTGACGGGCGCGACGAGTCGGTGGAAGAGGTTGACCTGAGCGACCTGGTCCGTGAAGTTGCCGCGCCGTTTAACCAGACCGAAGAAAAAGTGCGATTGCGCCTGGAGCCTATCCAGCCGTTCCCGTTGCGTCGTGTGTCGATGAAACGACTGCTGAACAACCTGATCGGCAATGCGTTGCATCATGCTGGCAGCGGTGTGGAGGTGGCGGCGTATGTATCCGGGGACACCAGCGCACCGTATGTGGTGCTGAGTGTCATGGACCGTGGTGCCGGGATCGATCCTTCGGAGCTGGAGGCGATTTTCAACCCGTTCACCCGCGGTGATCGTGCCCGGGGTGGCAAGGGTACCGGGTTGGGATTGGCAATCGTGAAGCGGATTGCTTCGATGCATGGCGGCAACGTTGAGTTGCGTAACCGCTCGGGCGGTGGGCTGGAAGCGCGGGTGCGGTTGCCGTTGGGGTTGATGCTGCCGCGGGATGCCGTTTAAAGCCTGATTTTTCAGTGGGGCTGATGGCCCCTTCGCGGGCAGGCTCGCTCCCACAATGATCGTGTTGAACACAAATTTTATGTCCACTGCAGATCACTGTGGGAGCGAGCCTGCTCGCGAAGGCGGCATCCCTGCCGCCACAAGGCTCGAGGGTTAACCCTTCCCTTTGGTCCGCGTCATATTCGGCCCACCATTCTTCTCCAGATGCTCAATGATGATCCCCGCGACATTCTTCCCGGTGGTGGTCTCAATCCCCTCAAGTCCCGGCGATGAGTTCACTTCCATCACCAGCGGCCCGTGATTGGAGCGCAGGATGTCGACACCTGCCACCGCCAGCCCCATGACCTTCGCCGCACGCAACGCCGTCATGCGTTCTTCCGGGGTGATCTTGATCAGGCTCGCGCTGCCACCGCGATGCAGGTTGGAGCGAAACTCGCCGGGTTTGGCCTGGCGCTTCATCGCTGCAATCACCTTGTCGCCGACGACGAAGCAGCGAATGTCCGCACCACCGGCTTCCTTGATGTACTCCTGAACCATGATGTTCTGCTTGAGGCCCATGAACGCCTCGATCACCGATTCCGCGGCCGTAGCGGTTTCGCACAGCACCACGCCGATGCCTTGGGTGCCTTCCAGCACCTTGATCACCAACGGTGCGCCGTTGACCATTTCGATCAGGTCGGGAATGTCATCGGGGGAGTGGGCAAACCCGGTCACCGGCAAACCGATCCCGCGACGGGACAACAATTGCAGCGAACGCAGCTTGTCCCGGGAACGGGCAATGGCCACCGATTCGTTGAGCGGAAATACCCCCATCATTTCGAACTGGCGCAGCACTGCACAGCCATAAAAGGTCACGGATGCGCCGATCCGTGGAATCACCGCATCGAAACCCTCCAGCGGTTTGCCGCGGTAGTGGATCTGCGGCTTGTGGCTGGCGATGTTCATGTAGGCGCGCAAGGTGTCGACCACCACCATTTCATGGCCACGCTCGGTACCGGCTTCGACCAGACGACGGGTGGAATACAGACGCGGATTCCGCGACAGCACAGCGATCTTCATGCAACACCTGTGGAGGAGGTAGATACCGGGAACACCGGCTTGTCTTGTACATACTTGATGCCCGGATTGACCACCAACTGGCCGTGGATCAGGGCTTTGGAGCCGAGCAGCAGGCGATAACGCATGGACTTGCGGCAGGCGAGCGTGAACTCGACCCGCCAGACCCGATCACCAAGGGCCAGGGTGGTGCTGATCACGTATCGCACCTGCGCGTGACCGTTTGAGCTTTTAATGGTTTTCATCGTCACCAACGGAGCTTCGCAGCGTCGGTGGCGCAGTTGTACGACGGAGCCCAGGTGGGCGGTAAAACGCACCCACTGCTCACCATCGCGCTCGAACGGCTCGATTTCGGTGGCGTGGAGGCTTGAGGTGCTGGCACCGGTGTCGATTTTTGCCCGAAGGCCGGCGACTCCCAAATCCGGGAGCGCCACCCACTCGCGCAGACCGACAACGGTCAAATGGTCAAATGTCTTCAATAGTGCTCAACCGGTAGAAACCGCTCGGGCCGCATGCGGCCGGATTCGCGGTATTCACGCAGAATAATGATTAAAAGGCGACAGATATCTACGGCCCGGATTTCCAGCCTCCCAAGGAGGTTATGGAATGTCAGCATTGTAATCCGAGCCGGTGAAATTCTTGGTACGTCAGAAACGGTAGTACAGTTCACCAATATTTCAGAATGAGGAAATTCCATGGCACAAAAAAACGAAGAGGACGACAAAGTCCGCCTCGATAAATGGTTGTGGGCTGCACGATTCTACAAAACCCGCGCCCTGGCCAAGGCAGCGATTGAAAGCGGCAAGGTGCATTGCCGGGGCGAACGCTGCAAGCCGGGTAAAGAGCCACGGATCGGTGATGAGTTCGTGATTCGCACCGGTTTCGAGGAGCGTACGGTGGTAGTCCTGGCACTGTCGATCGTTCGTCGCGGCGCACCTGAGGCGCAAACCTTGTATGCCGAGACCCTGGCCAGCATCGCCAAGCGCGAAGAGGCCGCGGCGCAAAGAAAGGCCGGAGCCCTGGGCGTGAGCACCGACGGTAAGCCGAGCAAGAAGCAGCGGCGGGATTTGTTCAAGTTTCGTGGCAGCAGTAACGACGACTGATACAGATATTTCTCGGGCGAGTGCCGCGCACTCGCCAGGTTTCACCGCGCCTTCAGGCCAAGACTTGCAATTGACCCGGTGCGCATCCATATCTGTGCCTGGCCGGCAATGCATCGCATGGACGATATTGCCGCTCGTCGAAAATCACACACAGTCTCTGACCTGTAGGCCATAACCACATTGCCAGCAGTGCAGGGCGGGAAACGACCCGGAACCCATCAGCGCTTGTTCCACCTTGCTTGGATCAGGCCCGGATTGTTCATAAAATGCCTTTCATGGCTGAACATTGCGCACCCTGGGGGTGACGCAAGGTCAATTTCCTGTTTCCTGTAACCATTTTCACTACTTCAGATACCCAGACCTATGACCGATCACGCGGATAACGACTTCACCCAACGCTTCATCTTCGATGACAGCGACACCCGTGGCGAGCTGGTCTCGTTGGAGCTCAGCTACGCCGAAGTCCTGGCCAAACACGCCTACCCGCAGCCGGTCGCGCAACTGCTCGGCGAGCTGATGGCGGCCGCATCGTTGCTGGTCGGCACGTTGAAGTTCGATGGCTTGCTGATTCTGCAAGCTCGCTCCGAAGGCCCGATCCCGCTGCTGATGATCGAGTGTTCCAGCGAGCGCGAGATCCGTGGCCTGGCCCGTTACGAGGCGGACCGGATTGCCCCCGACGCTACCCTGGCCGACTTGATGCCGGATGGCTCGCTGACGTTGACCGTCGACCCGAAACGGGGCCAGCGCTACCAGGGCGTCGTCGATCTGGATGGCGAAACATTGTCCGACTGCTTCACCACCTACTTCGTCATGTCCCAGCAGATTGGCACCCGCATCAAGCTCTGCGCCGATGGTCGTCGTGCCCGCGGCCTGTTGCTGCAGCAACTGCCGGCCGACCGTTTGAAAGACGAAGACGAACGCGCCGCCAGCTGGCAGCACATCACCACCCTGGGCGGTACGCTGACCGCCGACGAGCTGTTGAGCCTGGACAACGAAACCGTGCTGCATCGCCTGTACCACGACGAGCAGGTGCGTCTGTTCGATGTGCAGAAGCTGCGCTTCCGTTGCAGTTGCTCGCGCGAACGTTCGGCCAATGCGCTGGTCAGTCTGGGTATGGAAGACGCGCAGCAACTGGTGGTCGAACACGGTGGCAACATCGAAATCGATTGCCAGTTCTGCAACCAGCGCTACCTGTTTGACGCGGCCGATGTCACTCAATTGTTCGCCGGCGCGGGTATCGAGACGCCGTCAGATACCCGTCACTAAAACGGTTCAGCGCAGGTAAATTCACTGCCTTGCGCCGGATTAACGCCGTTACGACAGGAGGGGCCTACTCTTTTTGGGCTTTTCTGGCATAATCCGGCCCACTTTTTTCGCGGTAGTAGTGCACGACTTTCTACTACAAAAACGTTTGGAGCACTCGGCCACTGGCCGACGGGGAACCTCATGACGCAAGCCAACAATGCCGTGTACACCGATCTGAGTGTTGATGATCTGGTTAAAGAAGCCCTCAACCGCGGTGAAGGCGAGCTTGCCGATACCGGCGCACTGGTTGTTCGTACCGGTCACCGTACCGGCCGTTCGCCAGTCGACCGTTTCATCGTTGAAGAGCCAAGCACCCAGGCCGCCATCGCCTGGGGCCCGATCAACCGCAAGTTCCCGGCCGACAAGTTCGATGCCCTGTGGGCTCGCGTTGAGGCATTCAACAACGCGCAAGAGCATTTCGTTTCCCACGTGCATGTAGGTGCGGCTTCCGAGCACTACCTGGCCGTGAAGATGACCACCCAGACTGCCTGGCAGAACCTGTTCGGCCGTTGCCTGTTCATCAACCCGGCCCAGTACAACCCGGCGGGTCGTGACGAGTGGCAGGTGCTCAACGTTGCCAACTTCGAGTGCGTGCCAGAGCGTGACGGCACCAACTCCGATGGTTGCGTGATCATCAACTTCGCACAGAAGAAAGTGCTGATCGCCGGCATGCGTTACGCCGGTGAAATGAAGAAAGCCATGTTCTCGGTGCAGAACTTCCTGCTGCCGGCTGCCGACGTACTGCCAATGCACTGCGCCGCCAACATCGGCGAAGAGGGCGACGTGACCCTGTTCTTCGGTCTGTCCGGCACTGGTAAAACCACCCTGTCGGCCGACGAAAGCCGTTACCTGATCGGTGACGACGAGCACGGCTGGGGCGAAGGCGTTGTGTTCAACATCGAAGGCGGTTGCTATGCCAAGTGCATTGACCTGTCCGAGAAGAACGAGCCGGTTATCTGGAAAGCCATCAAGCACGGCGCAGTATTGGAAAACGTCGTTATCGACGATGCCAAGCACGCCGACTACGCCGATGTCAGCCTGACCCAGAACAGCCGCGCCGCCTACCCGCTGGAGCACGTTGCCAAGCGCTCCGAGAAGAACCTCGGTGGCGAGCCGAACGCTGTGATCTTCCTGACCTGCGACCTGACCGGCGTGCTGCCGCCAGTGTCGATCCTCAACGAAGAACAAGCGGCTTACCACTTCCTGTCCGGTTACACCGCACTGGTCGGTTCGACCGAAATGGGTTCGGGCAGCGGCATCAAGTCGACTTTCTCCACCTGCTTCGGCGCACCGTTCTTCCCGCGTCCGGCCGGCGAATACGCTGAACTGCTGATCAAGCGCATCCGCGGCTTCGGCTCCAAGGTCTACCTGGTCAACACCGGCTGGACCGGCGGTGGCTACGGCGTCGGCAAACGCTTCAACATCCCGACCACTCGTGCCGTGATCGCAGCGATCCAGAGCGGCGCGCTGATCGGTACCGAAACCGAGCACCTGGACACCATCAACCTCGACGTGCCAGTGGCCGTACCGGGCGTTGAGGCTGGCCTACTGAACCCACGCAACACCTGGGCTGACAAGCCATCCTACGACGAAGCCGCCAAAGCACTGGCTGGCCTGTTCATCGAGAACTTCAAGAAGTTCGAAGTGAGCGACGCGATCAAGGCTGCGGGTCCAAAGTTGTAAGTGTTGGATTGAGCTAACGAAGAAGCCGCCCCTCGGGGCGGCTTTTTTGTGCGCAAAATTCAGTTTTTCGCGGGCAAGTCAGAATGCGTCGGGCCGTTACAGGCCTTCGAGCTCATCCGTGTCCCAGCGTTGGGCCTTGATGGCCCGGTAGAGCATGCCGATGGTCAATGGCACCTTCTCGCCGCGACCCTTGGCTTTTCGCTTTAGATTCACGTCAAAGCCGTCGGGCTGGAAATAGCGATAACTGTCGAAATCCACGAAATCGATGGCGAAGTGGTCTTCCAGGGTTTCGATCAAATGCCGGGAGTCCGCACCGTTGCAGCCCAGGTCGAAATTGATCGAGGTGCTGAGGCTGATGGCTTTGCGTTCGGGGAAGCCGAGTTCTTCGTGCAGCAGTTGCATGAGTTGCTGCATCAAGTGGTCGTCGGGGAGGTTGGGGGCGAGGTTCATTGGGGGAGATCCGTTTGGGCCTGAACGGATCTTATTGGTCGTCGGACTTGAGAGGAAGGGCCGGCTGAGTTGATTGCTTCTGGCTCAGCGTTTTCAGTTTGCACGGAGGACCGACGTTCACTCCGTAGGATCTCGTTCATTTGTTGCACGCTTTCCATTAGCTCATCAAAAAAACTGCTCATGGTTTCCTTCTGTATCCGATGAGGGCATTGAGTGGTTTGTTTCCATCGGAGCAATTCTTGTTTCTTGATCGCTCCTGCGCAGTGCGTGGGAGCGATCTCCATTAAAGATCAGACCGGGGCTTTCCAGTTCAGCATGCGTTGTTGGGCGACTTTGAGCAGGTCGCAGCCATCCTGGGTCAGCAGGTAGAGCGCGTGGGTGATGTGTGGGATGTCTTCGAGGTCGCCGTGTTTGAAGCATTGGCAGTGCAGGGTTTGCAGCAAGTCGCTGGAGGCCCGGATGCGCTGGAGGGCGGCTTCGAGGATGTCTTGGGGGTTGGCCTCTGTGTCGATGATCAGGGCCGGGGTGTCGGTGAGGTTGGTGTGGAGCGGGCGGTAGCGATCTGGAAACGGGTTCAGAGTTGACATGGCATGTACTCGGTTTGTTGTTAATTAACCGCCAGCACCGTGACCAAACGATGGGAGGCGGACTGTGCGCAGGCTTGGTCAACCGAGAACAACAACTCGGCTCGCCCGAAGGCGTCCCGCACACAGCCGCCATAGCAATGCACCACGAGGACATAGATGTCCGCGGCGCGAATGATGGCACACATGTGTGCGTTGTTCTCAGGTGACCAAACCTGATCGCTGATTTTGCAGCGAAGGAGAGACAGTAAAATTTCGTTGTTAGACGCGATAGGCGACAAGGTGTCTTCTTTTGTAGGACTGTGCCGAAGCTTTGATAGGGCGTTGCTTACGGACTTATCGCCTGCGCAATTTTTCGCGTTTGATTGCCATCAAGCGTTTGGCTTCTTCATCTGGAATGCTGGGACGGAGATCATCGAGGCCGGCTTGTACTTGGGCTTTGAACCATGCGTCGTAGGCTGCTTGTTCGAGCTGTTCTTGGGTATCGGGCATTTTATTTTTTATCAGGTTCACCGCGTTATCGTTCTTCGCGAGCAGGCTCGCTCCCACAGGGGGTTGTGGTGGTGCTTCAGCCGGTGAACTTCGGCAAGCGTTGCCGGGCGATGTCGAGCAGGTCGTTGCCGTCCTGGGTCAGCAGGTACAGGGCGCTGATGATCTTGGGGATGTCGCTCGCTTCGGCCTGTTTGAAGCACGTGCAATAAAGGGTTTCGAGCAGGTCGCTGGCAGCGCGGATGCGTTGTCGGGCGGCGTCGAGGATCTCGAAGGGGTCGGCCTCGGTATCGATGACCAGTACAGGGGTTTCGCTGTAGCGGGTCTTGAGTGGGTGGTAGCGGGCTGTCAGTGAGTCGGGGTTTTTCATTGAGTGGGTCCTGTGCGAAATCGGCAAGTGTTCCCGGCAGGCCGAGACACTGTTTTCAGCCGCGCAGGAAACTATAGGAGAGTATGGCGTTGCGGAACAAGACGGCTGAGATCGACAGGCTTTGTAAGGGTTTTGTCATATTTTGAGGAAAGGGACTACACGTTGATGGTGGTTTTTTAACGTGAAATGGCAGGAGGTAAAAATACTTACGGAGTTGTCAGTCGCGTCACAGGGAATCTCGGTAGAGGGTGCCTCGGACAATGTCGGGTATTTCGAGTATGGCGGTGGGTGTGTTGGCTTCTTCGCGAGCAGTCTCGCTCCCACACGGATCTATGTTTGAGCATCAGAACCCTGCGCGCTGAAGATCAAATGTGGGAGCGAGCCTGCTCGCGAAAGCGATCTGTCAGTCGCCCGATTCCCCAAGCCATTCCAGCCATCCGCTGTATCATCCGGTATCGTTTTTGCCCCCGACCTTTTCTCGACTCGCTGCGTTCGCCGGCTAGGCTTTTGACTCCGCAGCAGTCAACTGAGTGACAGCTTATGCACAACACCCTGGAACAGGTTTTCGGTTATCCACAGTTTCGACCCGGTCAGGAGGCGGCCGTCAATGCCGTGCTGTCGGGGCGCTCGGCGGCGGCGATTTTTCCCACCGGTTCCGGCAAATCCCTTTGCTACCAATTGCCGGCGCTGCTGCTGCCGCACCTGACGCTGGTGGTCTCGCCGCTGCTGGCGTTGATGCAGGATCAACTGGCGTTTCTGCAACGTCATGGCATCTCGGCGGGCAGTATCGATTCGGCCCAGAGCCGCGATGACGCCAGCGATGTCATGGCCCGGGCAAAATCCGGCGAACTGAAGATTTTGATGATCTCCGTGGAGCGCCTGAAGAACGAGCGCTTCCGGCATTTTCTACAGCAAGTGCCGATCTCGCTGCTGGTGGTGGACGAGGCGCACTGCATTTCCGAATGGGGGCATAACTTTCGCCCGGACTATCTCAAGCTTCCCGACTATCAACGCCAGTTCAACATCCCGCAGGTATTGCTGTTGACCGCAACGGCGACGCCCAAGGTCATCGCCGATATGCAGGCGAAATTCGCCATCGCCGCCGACGATGTGGTGACCACCGGTTTCTATCGCCCGAACCTCAATTTGCTGGTGGAGCCGGTTCGTGGAGCGGACAAGCGCCGACGTCTGGTCGAGTGGATGAGCCTGCGTCCGGACCAGCCGAGCATCGTCTATGTGACCTTGCAGAAAACCGCCGAGCACATCGCCGAACACCTGAACCGCAACGGCATTCAGGCCGAGGCTTATCACGCCGGGTTGCCCCATGAACAACGGGAAGCGATCCAGCGTCAATTCATGGGCGGGCAGTCCAATTGCATCGTCGCCACCATCGCTTTCGGCATGGGCATCGATAAGAGTGACATCCGCAACGTGGTGCATTTCGACCTGCCCAAATCCATCGAAAACTACAGTCAGGAAATCGGCCGCGCCGGGCGTGACGGGCAGCCATCGGACTGCCTGGTGCTGGCCAACCGCGACAGCCTCAACGTGCTGGAGAACTTCGTCTACGGCGATACGCCCGAACTGGATGGTGTCCGCTGCGTGCTTGACGAGATGCATGCCGCAGCAACCGAGGGCCAGTGGGAGTTTCTGTTGGGGCCATTGGCCGATCAGAGCAATATTCGCCAATTGCCGCTCAAGACCTTGCTGGTGCAACTTGAATTGCACGGGTTGATCGCCCCGCGCTACGCCTACTACGCCGAGTACCGTTTCAAGTATCTGCAGGAGCCCGAGGCGCTGCTGGCCCACTTCGAGGGTGAGCGCAAGGAGTTCGTCGCCGCCATCATCCAGACCTCAAGTCGCGCCCGGACCTGGGCCACGGTGAATTTCGAGGCGTTGTACGAGCAGCATCAGGCCGAGCGCAGTCGGGTGGTCAAGGCACTGGATTACTTCCAGGAGAAGGGCTGGGTGGAGCTCGAAAGCAAGCAGATGACCGAGGTCTACAACGTGCTGCAAAGCGGGTTCGACAGCGTCGCGTTGAGCGAGGAACTGCACGGCTATTTCACTCGGCATGAGCGCACCGAGGTCGCGCGGATTCACGCGATGCTGGAACTGTTCGCCACCGACCGTTGCCTGGGTTATCGCCTGGCCGAGTATTTCGGCGACCACGACGCCCCGCAGCAATGCGGGCATTGTTCGGTGTGTCATGGGCAAGTGGCACGGCTACCGGCACCACCGGAGTTGCCGGCACTTGTGGATAGAGACTTCGAGTCGTTGTGCGGCGAATTTATCCGCCGGCATGAGCAACACACGGGCGGCGTGCCTTCTGCTGAGCGAGTGACACGGTTTTTGTGTGGGATCAGTGTGCCGTTGTTTACCAAGCTCAAGGCGCGGTCGATTCCCGGGTTTGCGGCGCTGGAAGATTATCCGTATGCCGGGGTGCGGGAGTGGCTGAGCCGTGTCTGATAGGGATTTCAGCACCTGGCAGGGCACATCCATCCGCTGAATGTTGCTCATCACAGGAATAAATTTCAAAAAACCCCGGTGGCTGACTATGGTGGTGGCTGTCTTCGGATCGCCAACAAGAGAACAAAACATGAGCCAGACACCGTCGAATATTCAGCGCGCCGCCGTCATCGGCGCGGGCACCATGGGCCGTGGCATTGTCATGTGCCTGGCCAACGCCGGAGTGGCCGTGCAGTGGGTCGACAACAGTCCGCAAATGCTGGAGCAAGCGCTGGCTACCGTGGCGGACACCTACGCCCACAGCGTGCGTCAGGGCCGCATTGATCAAAGCGAAGCCGATGCCCGAATCGCGCGCGTTACGGCGGCGGATGGTTATGTGGCCATCCGCGATGTCGACCTGGTCATCGAAGCGGTGTACGAAAACCTTGAGCTCAAGCAGAAAATCTTCCGCGAGCTCGATGGCCTGCTCAAACCTGAAGCGATACTGGCGAGCAATACTTCGGCGCTGGACATCGATGCCATCGCCGCGGCCACACGCCGGCCGCAGCAAGTGCTGGGCCTGCACTTCTTCAGCCCGGCGCACATCATGAAGCTGCTGGAAATCGTCCGTGGCGCGCAGACTGCACCGGCGGTGCTCGACGCGGCGCTGGCGCTCGGCCAGCGCATGGGCAAGGTCAGTGTGGTGTCGGGCAATTGCGACGGTTTCATCGGCAACCGCATGCTCAATACCTATGTGCTCGAAGCGCGAAAAATGCTGCTGGAAGGCGCTTATCCCTACCAGGTGGACGCAGCGCTGCAAGGCTTCGGTTTCGCCATGGGGCCGTTCCGCATGTTCGACGTGGTGGGCGTCGACCTGCAATGGCGCTCGCGCCAGTTATCCGGGATCG
Organism: Pseudomonas sp. KH_046_2; assembly: GCF_057838985.1. Lineage (NCBI taxonomy): Bacteria > Pseudomonadati > Pseudomonadota > Gammaproteobacteria > Pseudomonadales > Pseudomonadaceae > Pseudomonas > Pseudomonas sp. KH_046_2. The sequence continues at coordinate 280,327 of NZ_CM174480.1, forward strand.
GGCAGGATGCGCCGGAGGTCCAGGTGGATAACCGTTTGTGTGAACAAGGGCGTTTCGGCCAGAAGAGTGGCAACGGTTTTTACCACTATGAGCCGGGCAGCCGTCAGGCCGAACACGATCCGCAGGTCGACGCACTGGTGCTTCAAGTCAGTGAGGCGCTGGGGTTCCAGCGTCGCGAGATCAGCCCGGAGGAAATTCTCGAGCGCTGCTTACTGGCACTGGTCAACGAAGGCGCGAAGATCCTGCAGGAAGGCATTGCCGGGTCGGCTCACGATATCGATCTGGTCTACCTCAACGGTTACGGTTTCCCGGCAGACAAGGGCGGGCCGATGGCCTGGGCGGATCAGCAAGGGCTGGCGGGCATTCACCGGCGCTTGATGGACCTTGAGACGCGTCAGGGCGATCACTGGCAACCGGCGCGGGTGATTGGTGAGCTGGCGGCGGCTGGCAAGGGCTTTGCTGACAAGTGATGGATGTGGCGCCTGTGAAGGCGCCATCGTGAGCAGGCTCGCTCCTACACTGGTCCGGCGTTGCACACGATAGTGTGTTCGACGACGTTCAAATGTGGGAGCGAGCCTGCTCGCGATGAATACAACGCGGTTTTCGCCTTAGACTGGCGAACCCATTCAGGAATCAACGCTGATGCCCCAACGCACCGACTATCCGCACTTCCAACCCATCACCACCCGCTGGCACGACAACGACGCCTACGGTCACGTCAACAACGTGACCTACTACAGCTTCTTCGATACGGCGGTGAACACTTACCTGATCGAAATCGGCGGCCTGGATATCCATGATGGTGAGGTGGTGGGGTTCGTGGTGAGTTCCTCCTGTGATTACTTTGCTTCCATTGCCTTCCCGGACCGCATCGAGATCGGTCTGCGGGTGGGCAAGTTGGGCAACAGCTCGGTGCAATACGAACTGGCAGTATTCAAGCAAGGAGAAGACGAGGCCTGCGCGGCGGGGCGCTTCGTGCATGTGTTTGTCGATCGTGCGTCGAATCAGCCCGTGGCGATTCCAGCAGGGTTGCGCGGGGCGCTGGAGCGTCTGGTGGTTCAGTAAGGCAAAAAAAATCGCAGCCCTTGGGCTGCGATTTTTGTTGTACTTACCAGCGAGGTGCTCGAGGCCTTAGTCGCGGTAGTACTTGTGGTGCTTCTTGCGATGGCCATAGGCATGGCCACGGCCCGGATGGCCGTCACGGTAGTAACGACGATCACCATGGCCGCGATAGTAACGACGATCATCGTCGTCATCATTATCGTATTCTTTGCCCATGTAGTTACCCAGCGCGCCACCGGCGCCGCCGCCTGCTGCAGCGCCGATCAGGCTGCCGGTGGTGCCGCCCACGCTGCGGCCGACCACGTTACCGCCCGCTGCACCCAACGCACCGCCAATGGCTGCTTCGCCACGGCTGTGTTTGTTTGCGCCGACGGCGCTACCACCCGCGCCACCCAGGGCCGCGCCGATGGTGGAACCTGTACTGCCGCCTAACGACTGACCGACGACCGAGCCTAAAACCCCGCCCAATGCGCCGCCTACACCGGCTTCGGTGGTGCCGCCAGCAGACGCGATACCGCTGACCAGGCCAAGGGACAACAAGAGAATCGAGGAGAACTTCATGGAGGAACCTCAAGGGGATGACGGCGCGATCCTGAGGCTCTGGAATGGGCGTGACAATCGAAATCCGACGAATAACACGACTTGTATACAATATTGCAAGTTGCTGTTTTTTGGGCGGAACTTAACGTTTTTTTGCAGGTCTTTTACTTATTCGCAAAGGCCGTTTTCATAAGAAAGCGGCCTTTTTTGTGGGCGAAAGGAAAGTATTCGAACGGAGCCGTTCATAGGGTGAATCGGCCGACGCCTTCGCGAGCAGGCTCGCTTCCACAGTGGATCGAGGTCGAAGACAAATGCTATGCCCACTGAAGATCAAATGTGGGAGCGAGCCTGCTCGCGAAGTGGCCAGATCAAACGACGCGTTACGCCGACTTCGCCATGATCAACCCGGTCTCACTCGCCGCTTCCAACCGGATCGCCACGAACTTCGACGTCGGCGTATGGCTGCCATCGCCGGTGCTTTCCAGCGGCACCAACGGGTTCACTTCCGGATAGTAGGCCGCCGCTTGCCCGGCCGGGATATCAAACGCCAGCAGCGTGAAGCCTTTTACCCGACGTTCCACGCCATCGTCCCAGAGGGAAACAATGTCCGCCTTTTGCCCCGGCTTGAAGCCCAGGCGAATGATGTCGGCCTCGTTGACGAACAACACGTCCCGCTGACCCTTCACGCCGCGATAACGGTCGTTGAGGCCATAGATGGTGGTGTTGTACTGATCGTGGGAACGCATTGATTGCATGATCAGGTCCGGCAGCACACCGGTGGCGCGGGTGCGTTCGTGCACCAGGTCTTTGGGCAGCGCGTTCGAGCGGAAATTGGCCCGGCCCGAGGCGGTGTTCCACTTGCGTGCGCCGGCACTGTTGCCCAGGTAGAAGCCGCCCGGGTTCTTGATCTTCTCGTTGAAGTCCTTGAAGCCGGGAATGGTCTCGGCGATCAGGTCGCGGATGCGGCTGTAGTCGGCCACCAGCCAGTTCCAGTCCACCGGGTGGCTGCCCAGGGTAGCGGCAGCGATGCCGGCCAGGATCGCCGGTTCCGAGCGCATCTGGTTCGACAGCGGCTGCAGCTGGCCATTGGAGGCGTGAACCATGCTGAACGAGTCTTCGACGGTGATCGCTTGCGGGCCTTGGGTCTGGATATCGATGTCGGTGCGGCCGAGGCACGGCAGGATCAGCGCGTCCTTGCCGTGGGTCAAATGGCTGCGGTTGAGCTTGGTGCTGATCTGCACGGTCAGGTCGCAGTTTCGCAGGGCCTGGAACGTGCGTGGGCTGTCCGGCGTGGCCTGGGCGAAGTTGCCGCCGAGGCCGATGAAGACTTTCGCCTGTCCTTGAGCCATGGCGTGAATCGCCTCGACCACGTTGTGGCCGTTGTCGCGTGGCACCTTGAACTGGAAGCGCCGCTCCAGGGCCTCGAGGAACGCGACAGGAGGGCGTTCGTTGATGCCCATGGTCCGGTCGCCCTGCACGTTGCTGTGGCCACGCACCGGGCACAGGCCGGCACCCGGCCGGCCGATGTTGCCGCGCAGCATCATCAGGTTGGCGATTTCCTGGATGGTCGCCACCGAATGACGATGCTGGGTGATGCCCATCGCCCAGCACATGATGACGTTCTTGCCCTTGGCGTACATGCGCGCCGCTTGCTCGATTTCCACCAGGCTCAGGCCGGATTGCTCGACGATCTGCTCCCACGGGGTGTCGTCGATGACGGCCAGGTAATCCAGCACGTTGACGCTGTGCTCGTTGAGGAAGTCGTGGTCGAACACCGCCGGGGCACCGGTTTTCTGCGCGTCTCGCTCCCACAGCAGGAGGAATTTCGCCATGCCGCGCATGATCGCCATGTCGCCACCCAGGGCCGGGCGGAAGAACGCGGTGTTGGTCGGTTTGTCGCCATTGGTGAGCATTTCGATCGCGTGCTGCGGATGTTGGAAGCGCTCCAGGCCACGCTCCTTGAGCGGGTTGATGCACACCACTTGCGCGCCGCGCTTCACCGCTTCACGCAATGGTTCGAGCATCCGTGGGTGGTTGGTGCCGGGGTTCTGGCCCCAGACGAAAATCGCATCGGCGTGTTCGAAGTCGTCGAAGGTCACGGTGCCTTTGCCGACCCCGACGCTTTGCGACAACGCGACACCGCTGGCCTCGTGGCACATGTTCGAGCAGTCAGGGAAGTTGTTGGTGCCGTAGGCGCGTACGAACAGCTGATAGAGGTACGCCGCTTCGTTGCTGGCCCGGCCCGAGGTGTAGAACTCGGCCTGATCCGGGCTCGACAGGCCGTTCAGGTGTTTGGCGATCAGGGCGAATGCGTCGTCCCAGCTGATCGGCTTGTAGCGATCGGTCTCGGCGTCGTAGCTCATCGGCTCGGTCAGGCGGCCCTGGTATTCGAGCCAATAGTCGCTTTGCTCCAGCAGCGAAGTGACGCTGTGCTTGGCGAAGAACTTGGCATCGACACGGCGTTTGGTCGCTTCCCAGTTCACCGCCTTGGCACCGTTCTCGCAGAACATCACCATGCCCTTTTCCGGAGAATCGCCCCAAGCGCAACCCGGGCAGTCGAAGCCACCGTTCTGGTTAGTCTTGAGCATGATGCGCAGGTTCTTCAGCGCGTTGTCGCTGGTCAACCAGGCCTGGGCCACGCTGATCAGTGCCCCCCAGCCACCGGCCGGGCCTTTGTAGGGCTTGAAGCGAGGGACGGGTTTCTGGTCGGCTTGACGGTGTTGACTCACGCTTGATTCTCCAACGTTGGGCTATAGACCCGCGGCGCATTCTTCTGTGGCAGATGGATGAGGTTGAGGTTGTGGCGACGGGCCCATTGCACGGCAAGGCCCGTGGGCGACGACAGGCTGACCAGGGTCTGGATGCCGGCGCGCAAGACTTTCTGGATCAATTCGAGGCTGCAGCGGCTGGTGACAATCGCCAGCCCGCCAGCGGTCGGGATCTTCTGGCGGATCAATCCGCCGATCAGTTTGTCGAGGGCGTTGTGGCGGCCGATGTCTTCGCGGCCGAGCAGCAACTCGCCCTTGTCATTCATGAACACTGCCGCATGCACCGCACCGCAATGCTGGCCCAAGGGCTGGAAGGCGCCGATGCGCTCGCGCAGGCCATCAAGCCATTCGACCGGTGGTAACGGGGCGCCGGGCAATACCTGAAGGTCCGGCAACGCCTGCTCGACCGCTTCCACGCCGCACAACCCGCAACCGCTGGTGCCGGCCAGTTGCCGACGCTGCTGCTTGAGGTTCCAGAACGCGCGGTTGGCAATGGTCACTTGCGCGTATTGCGCCGATCCCGAGCCGCTGAGTTGCAGGTCGTAGATGTCCGTGGCGTCCTGAATGATGCCGCTGCCCAGGCTGAAGCCGACGATGAAGTCTTCGAGATCGGTCGGTGTCACCAACATGACAGCCTGGTTGATGCCGTTGTAGGCAATCGCCAACGCGACTTCCTCGGCCAGCGCGGTGCTGGTCGATTCCGTGTCTTCAAGGTTGCTGTAACTGTATGTCTGGCTGGCGGCGGGCGCGGGTGTTTCGAGGGCAGGCGCCGCGCAGGCTGGGCGCTTGGTGTTCATGGCATCACCGACGGTTTGATCAGCTTTAAGACTAGGCGTGACAACTTGTCACGTCTAATCGTTAGTACTGATCTATCGATAGATGCCGTCGATCAAGCGCGCGTCAGCGATTGCTGATAAATCGCGAAGCACGCCTCTGCCAGCGCCGAGCGCGGTGCACTGCGACGCATGATCAGCCCCAGGCGGCCGAGGGTCTTGGCGTTTTCAATCGGCTGCAGGCGCAAATGCTCGGTCAGGCCTTCGAGGCCGCCGTCCAATGGCATCACGGCGCAACACAAGCCGCCGTGCACGGCTTGTAACAGTTGATGCACGGCATCGGTCTGCAACAATGGCTGCGGGGTAAGGCCACGGCTGTGGAAGTTGTGGTCGATGGACTGGCGAAAGTGCATGCCGCTGGTGAGCATGCCCAGCGGCAGTTCGATCAAGGATTCCCAGCTCAGCGGCGCCTCGCCAAAGGTGAAGAAGCGTTGATCGTAGAGCAGACCCATGCGGGTTTCGCTGAAGGCCAGGGAGTCGAAATGTTCGGTGTCGAGGCGTTCCAGATAGGAAACACCGAGGTCCAGGCGATTGTTCGCCAGTTGCTCGAGGATCTGCTCCGAACTCAGGGCCGAGAGTTCGAAGCGCAGATTCGGGTGTTCGGCGTGCAAGCGTTGCATCAGTGGCAGCGGATCGAAGCTAGACAACGGTACTACGCCCAGGCGCAACGTACCGACCAGATTGCCGCGGCAGGCGGCCGCTTCGGCGTACAGGCCGTCGTAAGCCGCCAGTACGGTGCGCGCCCAGGCCAGCACCCGCTCGCCCGGCGCGGTGAAGCCTTCGAAGCGCTGGCCGCGATTGACCAGCGGCAGGTCGAGTTCTTCTTCGAGGCTGCGCAGGCGCATGGACAGGGTCGGCTGAGTGATGTGGCAGCGCGCGGCGGCCTGGCCGAAATGGCGGGTTTCGTCGAGCGCGATGAGGAATTTCAGCTGCTTGATGTCCATCTGCGCTCCTGGGGTTGGGAAGCTGCGGATTCTATCGCAAGCGGGGTCATTGGTCGGGTTGGATTCGCAAGTGACGAGCGTGGTCTACGCTTTGGCGTCTGGAATCCGAAACCCAAGGAGAGTGCATCATGAGTCTTTTGAGCTTTGTGAAGGAAGCAGGCGAGAAACTGCTGGATTTGCTGACGCCAGGCAACGCCAACGCCAGTGAGCAGTTGAAGGAGCACATCAGCAAGGTCGGCCTGGGCAACCCGAATGTGCAGGCGACGGTCGATGGCGACAAGGTCACGGTGACCGGTGAAGTGGCGAGCCAGGAAGAGAAGGAAAAGATCCTGCTGGCGGTGGGCAACATCGCCGGGGTTGGCAGTGTGGATGATCAGATCACCGTGACCGGGCCGGTCGTTGCTGCCGCGGTGTTTGTCACCGTCGTAAAGGGCGACACCCTCAGCGCGATTTCCAAGCGCGTGTACGGCGATGCCAACAAGTACAACAAAATCTTCGAGGCCAACAAACCAATGCTGTTGCACCCGGACAAGATCTATCCGGGGCAGTCGTTGCGGATTCCTGAGTAATACAAAACCTGTGGCGAGGGAGCTTGCTCCCGTTGGGCCGCGTAGCGGCCCCAAATTCTCACGACTGCTGCGCAGCCGAGCGGGAGCAAGCTCCCTCGCCACATTGACCGCGCCAGGTTCAAAGTCCTGCAATCAAATCCCGATAATCCCCGACCGCCGCAAACTCCGCCGTATCCTTCGGCCCTTTGCGGCTGTCCGGCTCACGCACGGCCAGCAAATGCGCCACGCCAAAGTCCCGCGCACTGCGCAGGATCGGCAAGGTGTCGTCGATGAACAGGCTGCGCGCCGGGTCGAAATCGATATCGGCCTGCAGCGCATCCCAGAATTGCGGGCTTTCCTTGGGGAAGCCGTAGTCATGGGAGCTGATCAAGCGCTCGAAGTAGGGCGCCAGTTCGATTTTTTCCAGCTTCAACGACAGCGCATCCCGATGGGCATTGGTGATCAGCACCACGCGCTTGCCGGCCAGTTTGATCGCCGCCAGAAAGGTGTCGGCATCCGGGCGCAGGGCGATCAGGTGCGCGGTTTCCAGTTTCAGGTCGCGCACCGACAGTTTCAGTTCGGCGCTCCAGAAGTCCAGGCAGTACCACTGCAACTGGCCGGCATTGCGCTCGAACAACGGCTGCAATTCCATCTCGGCCATGGCCCGGCTGACCCCGTGCAGTTCGGCGTAACGCTGGGGCAGGTGCTCCATCCAGAAGTGGTTGTCGAAATGCAGGTCCAGCAGCGTACCGTCCATGTCCAGCAGAACGGTATCGATGTCGGACCAGGGTAATGAAGGCATGGCAACGTCTCGGGCAGTAGAAAGATTTCTGGCGTAAACAATCGGGAAAGCCGCGTTATAGTAGCGCGTTCACGCCAAGGAGCTTTGCATGCGCCAGAAACCCACCATACTCGCCCGCGAAATTGTCGCCACCAGTCGATTGTTCTGCGTGGAGGAGCTGAAGCTGCGCTTTTCCAACGGCGTGGAGCGCACCTATGAACGCCTGGTCGGCAAGGGGGCCGGGTACGGCGCGGTGATGATCGTGGCGATGCTCGATGCCGAGCATGCGGTGCTGGTCGAGGAGTATTGCGGCGGCACGGATGAATATGAAATGTCGTTGCCCAAGGGCTTGATCGAACCGGGCGAAGACGTGCTGGCGGCGGCCGAGCGTGAACTCAAGGAAGAGGCCGGTTTCGGCGCGCGGCAACTGGAGCACCTGACCGAACTGTCGCTGTCCCCCGGTTACATGAGCCAGAAAATTCAAGTGGTGCTGGCTACCGACCTCTACGAAGAGCGTCTGGAAGGCGACGAGCCAGAGCCGATGCGGGTGGACAAGATCAATCTGCGTGAGCTCTCGGCCCTGGCGCAAAACCCGCAATTTACCGAAGGCCGTGCCTTGGCGGCGCTGTACCTGGCCCGAGACCTATTGACCCAGCGCGGAGCGTTCCAACCATGAATTTCCCACATCCGTTGATGGCACCGGTCATTGAACTGGCTTTGCAGGCCGGCGAGGCGATCCTGCCGTTCTGGCGCACAGGCACCGCCGTCACGGCAAAGGCTGATGATTCGCCGGTGACCGCTGCCGACCTGGCCGCTCACCAGGTGATTCTGGCCGGGCTGACGGCGCTCGATCCGAGCATCCCGGTGCTCTCCGAGGAAGACGCCAACATTCCTCAGGACGTGCGTGCCGGATGGCAGCGCTGGTGGCTGGTCGATCCGCTGGATGGCACCAAGGAATTCATCAGTGGCAGTGAAGAGTTCACCGTCAACATCGCCCTGATCGAAAACGGTCAGGTGGTGTTCGGTGTGGTGTCGATGCCGACCAACGGGCGTTTCTATGTCGGTGGCGCCAGCCTCGGTGCCTGGCGAGGTGATAAAGGTGGCACGCCCGTGGCGATCAAGGTGCGTGATGCGTTAGCGCCCGGCGAGTCGTTCACCGTGGTGGCCAGCCGTCGTCATTCGAGCCCGGAGCAAGAGCGTTTGCTGGCCGGGTTGAGCGCCAGCCTTGGCGAGCTGCAACTGGCCAATATCGGCAGTTCGCTGAAGTTTTGCCTGCTGGCCGAAGGGGCGGCGGATTGCTATCCGCGCCTGGCACCGACTTCGCAGTGGGACACGGCGGCAGCGCAAGGTGTGCTGGAAGGCGCGGGTGGTGAAGTGCTGGAGTTGAGCGGTGAGCCGTTCAGCTATCCGGCGCGGGAGTCGCTGTTGAATGCGTTCTTCCTGGCGTTGCCGGCGAAGGCAGCCTGGCGGGAGAAGCTGTTGGAACTGGCCCGGTCCTGAGGTAGCCCTGACTTTGTGGCGAGGGGGCTGTGTCAGTCGGTTCAGCGGTGCAACACGTACTGCCCGACAAACCTCACCGCATCCTCATCACGGCCTTCATTGACGACCCGTGTATGCAGCGTCAACCTCGCTCGGCTGTATCGCTGGAAGGTGGTCAGGAATTTCTTCCAGATCACCGGATCCGGCGCCTGGCAAATGGCGTTGGCATCCCCCGTCACCGGCAGCGGATAGCTGATCTGCCCCTCCTGAATCACGATGTGCCCGTCGGTAATGCCTTCTTCCTTGAGGCGCAAATGCAACCAACCCCAACCGGCCAGGACCGCGCCGCAATACAGGCTGCCGCCGAACATGGTGCTCTTGTGGTTGACGTTGGCTTCCAGCGGCAAGTGCAGGCGCAGTTGCTGGTCATGCCAATCGAGCACTTTGAGGCCCATGTCCCGGGTGAGGGGAATGTCGTGATGGAGAATGGATTCCAGTTGTCGACTGTCGCGGCTCATTCAGGGGCCTCTGGCTTGAAGTGGATGATTGGACGGTAGCTCAGTCGAGATCGTCAGGGTGGGCCGAGGCACCACTGTCGGCGAAACTCAGACCGTGCTTGCGCAGTTTGTCGTGCAGGGTCTTGCGCGGAATGCCGAGGGCTTCGGCGACGCTGCGCACGGAGCTGTGCGAGCGTGCCAGTTCGGCGGCAATAAGTGTTTTTTCGAAGTTCTCCACTTGCTCGCTCAAACCGCCGCTGACGACGTCGACCTTGTTGCCAGCGCCGCCATCCGGCGTGCTGTGGTCAAGTTCCAGTTCCAGCCCGAGGGCAAAACGCTCGGCGGCATTTTGCAGCTCGCGCACGTTGCCGGGCCAGGAGTGGCGCAGCAGCAAGGCACGCTGCCCCGGTTGCAGTTCATGGGGCGGCAAGCCGTGGCGGGCACTGGCTTCATCGGCAAAATGCTGGAACAGCATCAACGCATCTTCGCCCCGTTCGCGCAGCGGCGGAATCCGCAGCGGCGCGACGTTCAGGCGGTAATACAGGTCGGCGCGGAAACGCCCTTGATCCGCCGCCTGGCGCAGGTCTTCCTTGGTGGCGGCGATGATGCGGATGTCCAGCGGGATCAGTTGATTGCCGCCCAGGCGTTCGACCACCCGCTCTTGCAGCAAGCGCAGCAATTTGACCTGCACGTCCAGGCTCATGCTTTCGATTTCATCGAGGAACAGCGTGCCGCCATTGGCGAATTCGAACTTGCCGATGCGGCGTTTCTGCGCACCGGTGAAGGCACCGGGTTCGTGGCCGAACAGCTCGCTTTCGACCACGGATTCGGCCAGGGCACCGGCGTTGATGGCGACGAACGGACCGTTGCGACGACTCGATAAATCGTGCAGCGCCCGGGCCACGACTTCTTTGCCAGCGCCGGTTTCGCCGAGGATCAGCACGTCGGCCCTGGTCGCCGCCAGTGCACCGATCTGCTCGCGCAGGCGCAGCATCGAAGGTGAGTGGCCGACCAGGCGCGTGCTCAGCTCATTGCGGTCGCTCAAGGCCAACCGCAGGCTGCGGTTGTCCAGCACCAGCCGGCGCAGGGCCAATGCACGGCGCACGCTGTCGAGCAGGGCGTCGCTGGCGAAGGGTTTTTCCAGAAAGTCATAGGCCCCGGCACGCATCGCCTGCACCGCCAGCGGCACATCGCCGTGGCCGGTGATCAACAGCACCGGTAGCTCAGGGTCCTGGGTGTGCAGTTCGGTCAACAGTTCGAGACCGTCCATGCCGGGCATGCGGATGTCGCTGACCACCACCCCTGACCAGTCACGTTCAAGTTGCGCGGCCAGGCCCTTGGCTTCGGCCAGCGGCAGGATTTTCAGGCCGGCCAGATCCAGCGTCTGGCTCAAGGCCTGGCGCAAGTGGGGATCGTCGTCGATCAACACGACCTGAATGCGGTTGTCGATGGTCATGCACTTCGGTCCTCGGACGGTTGCAGGCTCACGCCCGGTGCGCCTGCGCGCAGCTTCAGGGTAATCAGGGCGCCGCCCTCCTTGTGGTTGGCGAACGACAGTTCACCGCCGAAGGCGCGCATCAGGGTTTCGCAAATCGCCAGCCCCAGACCGAGGCCCTGGGTTCGGGTCTTTGTGGTGTAGAACGGCTCGCTGGCACGGCCAAGGGCTTCCATGCAAAAGCCGGGGCCGTTGTCGCGAATGTACAGGTTGACGCCATCGGCCGTGGATTGGGCACTCAACCAGAGTTTACGTGGCGGGCCTTTTTCCGTCAGGGCATCCAGGGCGTTGGCCAGCAGATTGCCGAGTACCTGTCGCAGGCGGGTTTCCCCGGCCTCGACCCACAGGGTGGCGGCGGGCAAGTCGCGGATCAGCTCGACTTCCATGCTGCGTCGACGCTTGGCCAGCAAGGCCAAGGCATCGTCCAGCGCCGGTTGCAGGGCGACGCTTTCCGGAGCATGCCGGTCGCGCCGGGCAAAGGCGCGCAAGTGGGCGATGATCGAGGCCATGCGGCCGGTCAATTCGCTGATCAGCTTGAGGTTGCCGCGGGCATCGTCGGTGCGCTGGTGATCGAGCAATACTTCGGCGTTTTCCGCGTAGCTGCGAATCGCTGCCAGCGGCTGATTGAGTTCGTGGCTGATGCTCGCCGACATGGTGCCCAGTGCCGACAATTTGCCGGCCTGCACCAGATCATCCTGGGCGCGTACCAGCTCCTGCTGAGCCTGTTCGCGTTCCAGCACTTCCTGTTTCAGACGCCGGTTCAGGCCCTCGAGATCGCTGGTACGTTCGGCGACCCGGCCTTCCAGCTCGCGACGGGCCTTGGCTTCGAAAGCAATGCGCTCGAGGTAATGGCGACGGCGCTGCATCATCAGGCCGAGCAGCAGCATCAACACCAGCAACGTTGCACCACCGATGGCCACCACCGTGCGCACCGGACGGTCGATCAAGGTTCGCGGGGCGAGGATGCTGACGTCCCAGCCGGTTTCGGCGATCTGCCGGGTTTGGGTCAGCCAGGCATTGGGATTGAGCTTAAGCGGTTTTGGATCGCGGGTTGGATAGGGCTGGATCGCCGTGATGGCTTTACTTTCGTCCTCGCTCAACGGGCGGGTCGAGCGGAATCGCCACTCCGGTCGCGAGGTGAGAATGACCACGCCGTTGTGGTCGGTCAGCAGCAGTTGTTCCGGGGTTTTGCCCCACAGGCTTTCGGTGTGGTCGAGGTCGACCTTGACCACCAGCACACCGACGATTTTCTCGCCGGCGCGCACGCCGGCGGCGAAGAAGTAACCGCGCTTGGCGGAGGTCGTGCCCAGTCCGAAAAAACGCCCGAGCCGCCCGGCCATGGCTTCGCTGAAATACGGTCGGAAGGAAAAGTTGCGCCCGACAAAACTGTCGTGTTTGTCCCAGTTGGAGGCGGCCAGGGTCTTGCCGGTGGCGTCCATCAGGTACATGACTTCGGCACCGGTCTGGGTGGCGATGTTTTTCAGCAGACGGTTGGCATTGCCTTGGGTGACGCCATCGTCCGGCGCGCCGAGCACGGCACGCAAGGCCGGCAGGTCGCCGAGGATCTGCGGCAACACTTCATAGCGATGCAGGGTACCCAGCAGGTTGGCGACGTAGAGGTCGAGCGTCTGACGATTCTGACTGGCCAGCTCGCTACGGTAGTAACGCTCGGCGAGATGCTCCAGCGGCCACAGCAACGGCGCCAGGCACAGTGCCAGCAGGGCCAGGCTGCGCCAACGGGGTCTGGGAGGGAGAGTCGGTTTCATGAGCAGCATGCGCCTGTGGGTACAGGCGCATTATGCCTAGGCTTGCGGGCGCAGTCTGCGCACTGTGGGCCAGGTGCGTTTTTGAAGCTGGCGCCGGGTTATCAGGCGAAGACTTCGGCATCCTTGAGGAATGCAGCGGCCTGGTCCTTTGCCGACAGCTGCGGCGTGCCTTCCAGTTGCCAATCGATAGCCAGGTCCGGGTCGTCCCAGCGAATGCTGCGCTCGGCCGACGGGGTGTAATAATCGGTGGTTTTGTAGAGGAACTCGGCGAAATCGCTCAGCACCACGAAACCGTGGGCAAAGCCTTCCGGGACCCAGAGCTGACGATGGTTGTCGGAAGACAGTCGCACAGCGACCCATTTGCCGAAGTGCGGTGAGCTGCGACGGATGTCTACGGCTACGTCCAGCACTTCACCGACCGTGACGCGAACCAGTTTTCCCTGAGTATTTTCCAGTTGGTAATGCAGGCCGCGCAGCACGCCCTTCTGCGAACGGGAGTGATTGTCTTGAACGAACTCAGTGTCCAGTCCGGTGGCCTCTTTGAAGGCCCGGGCGTTGAAACTCTCGTAGAAGAAACCACGTTCGTCGCCAAAGACCTTGGGTTCGAGGATCAGAACACCGGGCAGGTCGGTGGTCACTACATTCATGGCGGCTCTCCAGCAGTGTGCGTTGAATGGCCGTCATTCTTGCGCAAAGCGCCGACCGGGGCGAGTGCCCAAGTAAAAATCTACCGGCCTGTTCCAGCCCCTGCAAATGACCATTACCGGCTCCGGGGGGTTGCGTATCGCCCGAACCAGTGGCGATATAGGCGCCTAATAAAATTTCAGGGGTCGTTGTATGCCGCTCGCCACGTTGATTCATCGCGCCAGTTTGCCCAGCCCGCAGGTGTCTGCGGAGCAAGCGCTAGGGCTGCTGGAGGAACATTACGGGTTCAGCGGCAGGTTGCACGCCTTGGGCAGCCAGCAAGACCTGAACTACCGCGTCGACAGCGAGCGGGGACGTTTCGTCCTGAAAATCTGCCGTGGCGACTACTCGGTACTGGAGCTTCAAGCACAACATGCCGGGCTCAGGCATCTGGGCGAACATCCCGATGTCCATGTGCCGCGTGTTATCGCGGCGAAAAACGGTGCAGACCTGCTGTCGCTGGACGTGGGTGGCCAGGCGGTGCACGTTCGCCTGCTCGACTACATCGAAGGCCAGCCGCTGACGAGCCTCGGCCATTTCAACCCGACGGTGGTGTCCGGCTTCGGTTGCCTATGCGGTGAAATGGACCTGGCCCTGGCGGATTTCGACCATCCGGGCCTGGTGCGAACCCTGCAGTGGGACGCCCGCCATGCTCACGCCCTGATCGCGCACTTGCTGCCGGTGGTCAAGGATGAAGCCCAACGCAAACTGATCCTCGAAGCGTCGGCGCAAGCCGAGCAGCATTTACAGCCACTGCAGGACAAACTGCCGGTGCAGGCCATTCACATGGACATCACCGACGACAACGTGGTGTGGCAGCGCGATGCGCAGCGCCATTGGCAGTTGCAAGGCGTGATCGATTTCGGCGACCTGGTGCGCACCTGGCGCATTACCGATCTGTCGGTGACCTGCGCCGCGCTGCTGCATCATGGCGAGGGCGATCCGTTCTGCATTTTGCCGGCAATCCAGGCCTATCACGCGGTCAACCCGTTGCAACACGAAGAACTGCTGGCGCTGTGGCCGCTGATCGTCGCCCGCGCGGCGGTGTTGGTGCTCAGTGGCGAACAGCAGGTCAGTATCGATCCGGGCAATGCCTACAGCCGCGACAACCTGGTCCATGAATGGGAAATCTTCCGTGTGGCCACGTCGGTGCCGTTGGCGTTGATGGAAGCGGCGATCCTCACCGCCGTCGGCCAGAACCTGCCCACCATCGGCAGCGAAGGCTTCGCGCCGCTGTTGCCGAGCCTGGTGGGGCGTGAGTTCGCGCTGATCGACCTGGGCGTGCTCAGTCCGCATTTCGAGGCCGGGAATTGGGAGCAGGAGGGCGTCGATCAGCGTCTGCTGGATGAAGCGGCCGCGGCACATGGCCTGGCGGCCAGTCGTTACGGACAATACCGCCTGTCCCACACCCGCCCGGACAGCGCCGCTGAACCGGACACTTGCCCGTTGCACGTCGAGTTGCGTGTGCCTCAGGGCACGGCGGTCGAAGCGCCGTTTGCCGGGGTGGTGCACTACCCATCGGCGGGCGTGCTGCAACTGGACGGCCCGCAATTGAGTGTGCGGCTTTGGGGCGTCACGCCGTCGCTGCACAACGGCGCGGCACTGGTCAAAGGTCAGGTACTGGGTTCGGTCGGCGGGCCATTGATCGTGCAGTTGTGCCGTGGCGCGTCGATCAATGCGCCGTTGTTCTGTACTCCTTCGCGCGCGGCGGCCTGGCAAGCGCTGTGTCCATCACCGGCAGCGTTGCTGGGGCTGGCCTGTGACGCCGAAGCCGAGCTCGATGGGCCGACCTTGCTGGCCCGGCGCGATGCCAGCTTCGCCCGCACGCAAAAACACTATTACGTCGACCCGCCGCGCATCGAACGCGGCTGGCGCAACCATTTGATCGACATGCAGGGCCGTTCCTACCTCGACATGCTCAACAACGTTGCGGTATTGGGCCATGGTCACCCGCGCATGGCGGCGGTTGCCAGTCGCCAGTGGTCGTTGCTCAACACCAACTCGCGCTTCAACTACGCAGCCGTGGCCGAGTTCTCCGAGCGGTTGCTGAAGCTGTCCCCTGACGGCATGGACCGGGTGTTCCTGGTCAACAGCGGTAGCGAGGCCAATGACCTGGCGATTCGACTGGCGTGGGCCTACAGCGGTGGCCGCGACATGCTCAGCGTGCTGGAGGCCTATCACGGCTGGACGGTGGGCGCGGATTCGGTGTCGACCTCGATCGCCGACAACCCCAAGGCGTTGAGCAGCCGCCCGGACTGGGTGCACCCGGTGACCGCGCCAAACACCTATCGCGGTGAATTCCGTGGCCCCGACAGCGCGCCGGATTATGTGCGCAGCGTCGAACACAACCTGGCGAAAATCGCCGAGCAGAAACGCCAGTTGGCCGGTTTCATCTGCGAACCGGTGTACGGCAATGCCGGCGGTATCTCGCTGCCCCCAGGCTATTTGAAACAAGTCTATGCCATGGTCCGGGACCGGGGCGGTGTGTGCATCGCCGACGAAGTGCAGGTGGGCTACGGGCGCATGGGCGATTTCTTCTGGGGCTTCGAAGAGCAGGGTGTGGTGCCGGACATCATCACCATGGCCAAGGGCATGGGCAACGGCCAGCCACTGGGCGCGGTCATCACCCGCCGGGAAATCGCCGAGGCGCTGGAGGCCGAGGGTTACTTCTTCTCGTCCGCCGGTGGCAGCCCGGTCAGTTGCCAGGTCGGCATGGCCGTGCTGGATGTGATGGAAGAGGAAAAACTCTGGGAGAACGCCCAGGTCGTTGGCGGGCACTTCAAGAAGCGCCTCGAAGCGTTGATCGATATTCATCCGTTAGTGGGCGCGGTGCACGGTTCCGGTTTTTACCTGGGCGTCGAACTGATCCGCAACCGCGAAACCCTGGAGCCGGCCACCGAAGAAACCACCGCATTGTGCGACCGCTTGCGTGAACTGGGGATCTTCATGCAGCCGACCGGCGATTATCTGAACATCCTCAAGATCAAGCCGCCGATGGTCACCTCGCGCCAGAGCGTGGATTTCTTCGTCGACATGCTGTCGAAGGTGCTCGCAGAAGGGCTGTAAACACCCCCCCCTGTGGGAGCGAGCCTGCTCGCGAAGCGGTCTGATAGTCGAAGTCTCTGTTGACTGACACGACCCTATCGCGAGCAGGCTCGCTCCCACATGGATGGTGCTTTTAGTTCGATTGATATCGGCTTTTTATCAACTGTTTTTGTAACGCTGGATGTAAGGTGCTTTAAAAGCCGATATTTATCGGATATAAAGTAGCCAGTCCACGGCGTGTACCAATGCGCTTCCATTTCTGTCAGGTATCAATGTCACTCCGGAGTCCTGAGCCATGACCACGTTGAACAGCACCCCTCGCGCCGACGGCTTCTACATGCCAGCCGAATGGGCACCGCAAACCCAGACCTGGATGATCTGGCCCGAGCGCCCGGACAACTGGCGCCTGGGTGGCAAGCCGGCACAAGCCGCTCACGTGGCAGTGGCCAAGGCCATCGCCCGTTTCGAGCCAGTGACCGTGGCAGTTTCCGCCGGCCAGTACGAAAACGCCCGTGCCCGTCTGGACGTGCCGAATATCCGTGTGGTGGAAATGTCCAGCGACGACGCCTGGGTTCGCGACACCGGCCCGACCTTTGTCATCAATAACAAGGGTGAAGTCCGTGGCGTGAACTGGGACTTCAATTCGTGGGGCGGTTTTGACGGCGGCCTGTATTCGCCGTGGAACCGTGACTCGCAGGTCGGCGGCAAGATCCTCGAGATCGAGCGCAGCCCGCGCTACCGCACCGAAGGCTTCGTGCTTGAAGGCGGTTCGATTCACGTCGACGGCGAAGGCACCCTGATCACCACCGAAGAATGCCTGCTCAACCGCAATCGCAACCCGCACATGAATCGCGGGGAAATCGAAGCGGTCCTGAGTGCGAACCTGGCTGTGGATAAAATCATCTGGCTGCCGGATGGCTTGTTCAACGACGAAACCGATGGCCATGTGGATAACTTCTGCTGCTACGTGCGCCCGGGTGAAGTGTTGCTGGCCTGGACCGATGATCCGCAGGACCCGAACTACCCGCGTTGCCAGGCGGCGATGAAAGTGCTGCAAAACAGCACCGACGCCAAGGGCCGCCCGTTCACGGTGCACAAGATGCCGATCCCGGGTCCGCTGTTTGCGACCGAGCAAGAGTGCGCCGGTGTCGATCCGGTCGATGGTACGCAGGAGCGCAATCCGACTGTTCGTCTGGCCGGTTCCTACGTGAACTTCCTGATCGTCAACGGCGGCATCATCGCGCCGAGCTTTGACGACCCGCAGGATGGCCCGGCAAAGGAAATCTTGCAGAACCTGTTCCCACAGCATGAAGTGGTGATGGTGCCTGGTCGCGAACTGTTACTGGGGGGCGGCAATATTCACTGCCTTACCCAGCAACAACCCGCGCCGCACAAGGAGTGAGTGAAGCCGTAACAGCTTGAGTTGATTGCGAAATTTCTCCGGCTGTCGATCAGCCACCCGCATTGCACGGAGCCCGCGGCCCTACAGGCCTGCGGGCTTTTTTGTAACTATAAGGACACACTTCAGAAACCTTGGCACAGCTCTTGTATCTCTGCTGTTGTAACTCGGGGAGGGGGAGGACTTCGATGTTCTGTCATAAACCTTGGATAAGTTAGCCGCTCACAAACCGGGAGAGAGCGCTGAAATGAACGCCGAAGTGAATGTTGTGGGCGAAAAGGCGTTGCATCCCCTGGCAGTAAACAGCGAATCGCTCCAGATCCTGGCGCACTGGTTCAAGTCCAATGGAATGCGTCAGATCAGCGAAACTGATCCGCGCCGGACGATGATCGAGCGTTACCCTGTTGGTTTATTCAGCGAAGCGGAACTGGATGCGTTGTGGGATGTAATGGAAGGATAAGAAGAACAACAACGGATTGAACAAAAAAAGCGCTGCCGGGATGGCAGCGTTTTTTTTGCGCGCAGATTTATGCAATCACCGCGATCCCCTTGTAGGAGTGAGCCTGCTCGCGATGGCGCCTGGTCAGTCAATATAAATGTCGACTGATCCACCGCTTTCACGAGCAGGCTCGCTCCCACAGGGTTTTGTGTGGTGGTCAGAAACTGTAGGTCCCCGTCACCACCAGGCTACGCGGTGCCCCCGGCTGGATCTGGAATGCACTGGTTGCCGACTCGTAATACGTCTTGTCGCTGATATTGTTCAGCGCCGCGCGCAAATCCCAATCCTTCTGGCGGAAGCCCGCCAAGGCGTCCCAGCGGCCATAGCCCGGTAACACGGTGGTGTTGAGGTTGTCGGCATAACGGTCGCCGACCAGGGTCAAACCGGTTTCGGCGTACCAGCCCATTTCCGGTTTCCAGGTCAGGAACAGGCTGCCGTTGTGCTTGGCCACGTTGTTGATGCGTTTGCCTTCCAGGCCGTTGTTGTCCTTTTCGATCGTCGCGTCCTGCAGACCCACGCCACCGCGCACGTACCAGTTGCCGGCAATCTTGCCGGCGGCGGTCAACTCGATCCCGCGTGAACGTTGCAGACCGGAGAGCAGGGTAATGGTCGGGTTGTTCGGGTCGCTGGTGCGACGGTTGTAGAGTTCCAGCTCATAGATGGCCAGCGTGGTACTCAGGCGATCGTCGAGCCAGTCACTCTTCACCCCGATTTCCTTCTGCTTGGTCAGCTCGGGGCTCAGGTCGTTGCTGTTGCCGGCAGCGCCCGGGGTGATGCCAATCAAGCCACCGCCGACCGGCGAAAACGTCTTGCTCCAGGAGGCGTAGAAGGAGTGATTTTGCAGCGGCGTCCAGACCACGCCAACGCGGGGGCTGGTGCTGTGGCTGTCACTGTCTTCGGAAATGTTGCGCACCTTGTTGGTCGATTCGATATCGAACGTGTCGTAACGCAGGCCGGCGAGCAACTGCCATTGATCGTTCAGGCGCAATTGATCCTGCACATACACCGCACGGCTCTCGACCTCGGTGTGAGTGTTGCTCGACACCACCATGCGCCCGGTATGACGCAAATTGCGGTCGGGGTTGTACAGGTCCAGCGCCGGTACCGGTGAACTGCCCGGCCCGGAAGTGGCGGCGGTGTACAACAGCGGGTCGCGGCGCTGGCTGCCGATTTCGATGCCGGTGAGCAGGCGGTGCTCCAGGCCAAAGGTATCGAAGCCACCTTCCAGCTCGACGTTGTTGTAGACGTTTCGAGTGTTCAGGTCCTGCTGCCAGTGCTGGCGCGTGACCTTGTTGGTGGCCGGGACGTAGCCGGACAGGTAGGTGTTGTCGAAATCGCTGTTTAGCTTGAACACACCCAGGGTCTGGCGCAGTTGCCAGTTGTCGCTCAGTTCATAAGTGAGTTTCGAGCGCAGGGATTGCGCCTTATCGTCGATGAAATCGTTTTCGCTGCCGTAGGTCGTATCGCGTCCCACGTCTGCCGGGCGACCGTTTACACCGGGGATGCCGCGATCCGGCGTGCGGTTGTAGCGGCTGTATTCGTACTGCACCAACCAGTTCAGGTCGGGTGTCAGCTGCCAGCTCATCGAGGGCGCGAACAACTGGCGATTGCCACTCACGCCATCGCGGAAACTGTTCTCATCCATGTTGCCCATGTTCAGGCGCAGGCTGATGTTCTCCGAAGGGTCGGTGCTGAGGTCGGCATAGAGGCTGCGCAAGTCTTCGCTTCCACCCTGGGCTTCAATGGTCGAGCGGCGACCGAACTCGGGCAGTTTGCTCACCCGGTTGACGATGCCGCCCTGGCTGCCACGGCCATACAAAACGGCGGCGGGGCCTTTTAAAACGTCGATGCGTTCGATGTTGTGCAGGTCGCGCACGTATTGGCTGTCGTCGCGGATGCCATCGAGATAGAAGTCGTTGCTGGCGTCGAAACCGCGGATGCGCAGGCTGTCGAAGCGGGTGTCGGCGCCGCTGCTGACGTTAGGGATGCCACTGAGCGCGGTGCCCAGATCGTTGGTGCCGTAATCCATCACGTTCGAGGTTTTGATCGAGTCGATGGCTTGTGGCACGTAGCGCACCGGTGTGGCGGTCCGGGTCGCGGTGTTGGTTTGGGTCACGCGCGGGTCGTCGGCTTCAGCTTCGGCGCTGATCGATGTGGCAGGTAAGGTGGTCGGTGCAGCGTAGGAAAAACCGGCAGACAACAAGGCAGAGAGCCCAAGGCTGTAGGGCGCAAGACGAAAAGGGGCAGGCATTGAAGAGCGTATCCGTAGGATTTTAGATTGAAGCGTGTAGGAGGTCGCGAATAGTAATGCTTGTCATTTGCTGTTGTTAGCTGTAATTGAGAACTTATCTCATTTGATTGTTTCGAATTGTGTCTGAGCTAATACAAAAGGCCTACGCATTCATTCGACCGATTCAAGCAACAGACTGAAAGCCAATCCGGCGTTTTTCCGCAGCCGCTGCGGCACTAACCTGCCGACATCGAATTTTCCTGAATTTCTGTCGGAGCTTTCCCATGATCCTGCATTACATCTACGACCCCTTGTGCGGTTGGTGCTACGGCGCCAAACCGCTGCTGCACGCCGCTCAGGCTGTGCTGCCCGTGGTTGCCCACGGTGGCGGCATGATGACGGGAGCCAATAGGCAAAAGGTTTCGCCACAACTGCGCAGTTACGTCATGCCCCATGACCGGCGCATTGCCGAATACAGCGGGCAGCCGTTCGGTGAAGCCTATTTCGAAGGTTTGCTGCGCGATCACACTGCCGTGTTCGACTCGGCGCCACCCATCGCTGCGGTGCTGGCTGCCGAGCAAATGGCCGGTCGCGGGCTGGAGTTGCTGGGGCGTTTGCAAAGTGCTCACTACGTGGAGGGGCGCCGCATCGCCGATGAGTCGGTACTGTTTGAACTTGCCCACGGCATGGGGCTGGATCGTCAGGCTTTCGAAAGCGCCTTCAGGGCGGCCGACACCGAAGGCCATATCAGGAACAGCCGGGCTTTCCTGGCCAAGGTTGGCGGGCAGGGCTTTCCGACACTGGTGCTTGAGCACAATGAGCAATTCACCCTGATCGATATCGGGCCATGGCTGGGCAAACCCCAGGTATTTGCGCAGTGGCTGGGTCAGTCGCTGCCCGATCAGGGATCATCCATTTCCGTAGCAGCCTGCGGCCTCGATGGCTGCATTGATTGATTATTCCTGCCGCGTAAAGCAATTTCTTAGACGGTTTTCGCCTGTTTTTAGACGATTCCTGAAATTGACACATCATTGAGGGCGCAGCTACGATTCGGCCCAACGCCTGTGGCCGACCGCCACGATCAAAAATTACAAAAAAGGCCCGCCGCGAGAGATCGTGGGCGGGCCTTTTTGTTTTCGTCATGAAAAAAGAGCGCGATAGCGCCGTTTCAGCCGTTCGACACAGCGCGTATCAACCGGAAATAAGGAAAAGAACACGATGTTGAACAAGCGAATCAGCCTGATCGCTCTGGGGATGTTGAGTGCGACACAGGCCATGGCGAACGACCAGGCCGAATCCAAGGGTTTTGTTGAAGACAGCAGCCTCAAAGTGCTGCTGCGCAATGCTTACATGAACCGTGACTACAAAGACGGCAACCCGGATAAATCCGAGTGGGGCCAGGCGGCCATCGGTACGTTCTCGTCCGGCTTCACCCAAGGCACCGTGGGTGTGGGTGTGGACGCTTTCGGGTTATACGCACTGAACCTGGAGCGCAGCGAAGACCGTAGCGGCGCGCAAGGCATCGATTTTTTCAAAAAGGGCGACAGCGGCCAACCGGCGGACGACCTGTCCAAGGGCGGCGCGGCGATCAAGTTCCGCCTGTCCAGCACCACCCTGACCTACGGCGACCAGATGCCGGCCCTGCCGGTGCTGAACTACGACAACTCGCGCCTGCTGCCGGAAAGCTACACCGGTACCCTGATCACCTCCAAGGAGATCAAAGGCCTGCAGCTCGACGCCGGTCGCTTCACCGCCGAATCGCGCAAAAGCGCCGAAGGCCGTGACAGCGGTGGCTTGAAGTCGATCAACGTATTGGGCGGTAGCTACCTGTTCACCGAGCAATTCAAGGCTGCGCTGTACGCTTCCGACGTCGAAGACGTGCTGAAGAAACAATACGTGAACGCCAACTACGTGTTCCCGATCGACAAGGATCAGTCCCTGACCCTGGACTTCAACGGCTACCGCACCAAGCTGGACGATTCCTACGTCCGCGAAAACGGTATCACCGGCGACGACAACAAGATCTGGAGCCTGGCAGCCACCTTCATCACCGGCCCGCACTCGTTCACCCTCGCACACCAGCGCAGCACTGGTGACAGCAACCTGGGCTACGCCTACGGCGGCTACCAGAAAGATCAAGGTCGCGTCGGCGACGGTGGCAACACCATCTACCTGGCGAACTCCTACTGGTCCGACTTCAACGCCGAAGACGAACGCAGCTGGCAGGTCGGTTACGGCCTGGACTTCAGCACCTTCGGTGTACCGGGCCTGAGCTACAACGTGGCCTATGTGCGCGGCGACAACATCACCACCTCCACCAGCGAAGGCGGCACCGAGCGCGAGATCTTCAACCAGATCAAATACGTCGTCCAAAACGGTCCGGCCAAAGACCTCAGCGTGAAACTGCGCAGCTCGGTCCTGCGCGTGTCGCAGAAGTCGAGCGAGTACAACGTCAGCGGCAACGAAGTGCGAGTGTTTGTGGATTACCCGATCAATATCTTCTGATGATGGGGTGTGGTATCGAGGCCTGATGCAGGCTGAGAAAAAAGAAGAAGCCCTGACTGGATCGGGGCTTTTTTGTGCTGTTGATTTGCTCATGTCGCCGAAACTCGATTTCAGTAACACGTTTTTCGAACGTGTCGTCCGCGGCGACATGTTCGGAAGACGTGTCGCAAAAAGTGAGAAATTGCGACACGTCTTAGTGCTTCAAATCGAGTGCTCGGCTATACGGCAATGCCGTATAGTTCCGCCCATGTTCACGAGGAAATCAGCAATGGTCAATGAACTGGAGCAATTCCAGCAGGACTTGCTGGATTCTGTGCGTCAAATGAAAGCAGGCAAAGCCGCGCGTGTGACTGAGGTGCCGTTGTCTGCAGCAGCTGAAGCACGGGCCAAAGTCGGTGTGTCTCAAAGTGCATTCGCCAAGCTGATTGGAGTCAGTTTGCGAACGTTGCAGGATTGGGAGCAGGGGCGGCGGCAACCGACGGGAGCGGCGCAGACGCTGTTGCGTGTGGCGAGCCAGCATCCTGAGGCATTGCGTGACCTTCAAGCGATTTAGCTAAGAAGACAAACTCCCTTCTCAACACATCGCCGAAATTGAGAAAGTCAGCAGGTCTTTCGATGGGCGCTAGTTCTTTGTATGCCTTCTCCTTTACTCATTACACCACGTAACGAATGAAGTTCCCGCCCCCACCTTTATCCCCTCCCGCCAACCCCATACATTCATCTCCAACGCCTCTCCCATCATCCCGACGGGAAGGTCACTGGAGTTGCCCTCATGCCTTTCGTAACCGTACGCATCACCCGCGATGGCGTTACCACTGAGCAGAAAGCTCAGGTGATTGCCGAGATCACTGAAACACTGGAGCGCGTTCTCAATAAACGCCCTGACCTGACCCACATCGTGATCGAGGAAGTCGACACCGATAACTGGGGTTACGCCGGAATCACCACCACCCAGTACCGCAAGCAACTGGCCGAGGCGCAAGGGTAGTCATGACGTCTTCCGTCACCATCGATTTCATCTCCGATGTGGTGTGCCCCTGGTGCGCGCTGGGGGCGACGGCGCTGGAGCAGGCGATTGAGAACGTGGCAGGAGAAATCTCGGTCGAGCTGACCTACAAGCCGTTCGAGTTGAACCCGGACATGCCGGCCGAAGGTGAGCCAGCGGTCGAACACTTGATGCGCAAGTACGGGAGAACGGCCGACGACGTCGCCGCCGGCAAGGCCATGCAGATCGCTCGCGGCGAGGCCATCGGTTTCAAGTTCGATCTGGAGAAGCGCACGCACTTCTACAACACCTTTGATGCACACCGTTTGTTGCTGTGGGCGTTGCAGGAAGGACGGCAGGTCGAGCTGAAGAAGGCTCTGCTTCGGGGCTATTTCAGCGAAGGCCAGAACCCGAGTGATCACCAGGCGCTGGTGCGTCTGGCGACTGAAGCGGGGCTGGATGGCGCCACTGCACAAGAGGTGCTGTCGTCCGGTGCGTTCGCCGATGAGGTGCGGGAGCTTGAGACGTACTACCAGCAGCGCGGCATCAATTCGGTCCCGGCCATGGTGCTGAACGGTCGCCACCTGGTGTCCGGTTCGCAATCGGTCGAGTACTACGAACAGATGTTGCGACAAATGGCGAACGCCCCGGCCGAAGCCTGATTACAGATTTCTACCCCACTTTTAATTGTCAGAGGTCTTCATCATGAGCATTTCGAAAAAAGTCATCGTAATCACCGGCGCATCCCAAGGTCTCGGCGACGGTATGGTCAAAGCCTTTCGTGAACTCGGTTACCGGATCGTCGCCACTTCGCGCTCGATCAAGCCGTCCACCGATCCGGACATTCTCACCGTGGCCGGTGACATCGGCGAGCCGGAAACTGCCCAGCGCGTCATCCGTGAAGCGATGTCCCGTTTCGGTCGCATCGACACCCTGGTCAACAACGCCGGGATCTTCATCGCCAAACCGTTCACCGCGTACACCGCGGAAGACTACGCCAATGTGTTGTCGGTGAACGTCAATGGCTTCTTCTACATCACCCAACTCGCCATCGCCGAGATGGAAAAGCAGGGCAGCGGCCACGTCGTCAACATCACCACCAGCCTGGTGGACCACGCCATCGACGGCGTGCCATCGGTGCTGGCATCGCTGACCAAGGGCGGCCTCAACGCGGCAACCAAATCCCTGGCCATCGAATACGCCAAGCGCGGGATTCGGGTGAACGCAGTCAGCCCCGGCATCATCAAGACCCCGATGCACGGCGAAGAAACCCACGCAGCACTGGGCAACCTGCACCCGGTCGGGCACATGGGCGAGATCGATGATATTGCGCAAGCGGTCGTGTATCTGGACGGCGCCAAGTTCGTTACCGGCGAAATCCTGCACGTGGACGGTGGTCAGAGCGCGGGTCACTGAAAGCGCGTTTTCAAACCCCGGAAACAACAAAGCCCCTGCATTTCTGCAGGGGCTTTGTTTTGTATGGTGCCGGCACCAGACGAACGGTAGCTTCGGCGGGGTTAGGTTTTTGCAGGTCTGGAGTTCGGTGGGAAATTTGGAGTGCCCCAACCAGTAACTATAAATAAATCAGTTGGTTATGGCTTTCAGTGGGATCGAATCGGGAACTAGTAAGCTGTGAGCATGTGCTGTGCTCGGTACGTAGATGGGTGTACGCCTACTCTGTTGCTGCATGTTTTGCCTTTAGCCGACGACCTTGAAAAACGCCGCCGCCAGCTCACTCAATTTCAGATGTTTGATTGCAAGATGCCATCCTTGCGCTTCAATTGACCTTAGTGTCATCCCGGCACATGGACTCCCTGATGGGAAAGGAAATCTGAATGTCTTCCCTGCAAGCTGAGATGCTAATTGAGCAAAAGGTCGCCAATGCACAAAAATCAACAGGCGTGGCTTATCTGCTGTGGTTTTTCCTGGGAGGCTTCGGTGGTCACCGGTTCTATCTCGGTAAGACCGGAACTGCGGTCGCACAATTGATTATCACGATCGTCGGTTTTTTTACTCTGATCCCTCTTATCGTCACAGGCATCTGGCTGCTAGTGGACCTCTTTTTGATTCCAGGCATTATTCGTGAGCATTCTGAAAAAGTTCGACATGATGCCCGCCTTGAAGTGGCTCTCATCCAGGAAAACTAAAGTTCGTTACCTGATTCGAGTCAATCTTGGAGGTCGCTGAGTAAACACGACTGATGAGGTTCTGCGCCGCTGGATCAACCCCGAAAAGGATCCAGACCCTGTCAGCTCTTGCTGGTAACGAATCGATTTGAGTACCGGCAACCTCAACCAGCCTGGCCATCAGTGGGCAGATCGACGTGCAAGCCTCGTTGCTTAGCAGCTCAAATTGTTTTCTACGCTGAGAGCCGGCTTGTCGAAGGGCCTCAAGTAGTTTTTTCCAGGCAAAGAAAACCCGCACGATTTGAGCTTGCTGACTGGGTCAACCTAGGCTTGGCGGGTGTATTAGGGTGCATTTTAAGTCGCTGGAGCAGGTCGTCAACGTCACGCTGAAGTGAAATTGTAGCGGGTAAGTGTGCAGCCAGATTTTGGTGCAGGTGAGGGGTAAGACGGTATCTACAGGGGCTGTTTGTAGCAGCTGGATTTCTGGATGCCAGAAACAACAAAGGCCCGCATTTCTGCGAGCCTTCGTTTTGTATGGTGCGGCACCAGACGAACGGTATGCATCGGGGAGGCCAGGTATTCCGGGCGTCTGGATTTCGGTGGAAAATTCGGCGTACCCCAACTAGTAACTATAAATAAATCAGCTAGTTATGGCGTTCGGTGGAATCGAATCGGGATTTTTGAAATGTCAGTACGTTGTCGGTCTGCAAGTAGTTCAGAGCCGCATACGGAATGATAAACCTTTTGAATTCGAACGTTGTCGATCATCCCCTCCGTAGAGAATAGGCAGGAATCCGCCAAAAGCTGCGGTGGCGACAGGCAACAGACGGCAAGAAGCGGGCGTTGACTTCAGCGCTACACTTGATTCTCCGCAGCGGCAAACCAGCATCACTTTTTTCGATTAGCTCTTCTAGCTTGCTTCTGGTTTTTGTTTCTGGACTTCTTGGCCTTCCCTTGTTTTTTTACAGCAAGCTCAGAAACGATGTTGGTGTCGGATTGGTTTTCGCGCGCAACAGGAAATTGATAGCTCCTGCTTTCGGCTGGATTTGAGGACTCAGCATAGATCCTAAGCTCAGCTCGCAGCCTCTCTACCTGGACTCGCTCATCCTCTGTGTACTCATCGTGCATGTATACACACAGATCCTCAGAGCCACCCTGGTAATCCTTCAATGGATGATCGAACCCGAGAGCGACGATGATTTTAGCTTGAGTAAATTTCAGCTTCGCGCATTGTGCATACGACAGCAGCATGCTGCACCGATACCTTCTGTACTCCTCATATGTCTGCCCTTCAAGCTTGGGGCATACCAAGAAAATATAGAGGAGACTTGGGGCTTGCCGGGTAGTCAGGGTACGAGCTCTTCGCACGTAATGCCCAGCCTTCGCCAGATCAATCATCTCGAAGAAGTTGCGGACAAGCTCGCGCCTCATGAACCTGGTTTCCGAGGCCATCAGCCGAAGAGCAAGCTCTGTTTCGTGGTTCTTCTGATCGGTACCCAGTTCAGTGAGCGCTGGATCTCCAATGGCGATAAATTTTTCGATTAATGCATCCCAAAAACCACTTTTCCTATTCTGGGCATGCATCTCCCTATACTCTGGCCGCGTTCGTAAGCCTGAGTATAGGGTCTCGTCGAAGGTAATGAGCTGGGGCAAACTTTCGGTGCGAGGGATGAACGAACTTTCATTCTCATCCGAATGCATGAGGTAAGCTGCTATGAGCTGCTCTTCCCCTGCACTGAATACAGTCGTGTTCGGATTGAGTAGAAAGGCCTTGCGCGCGCTTATGTAATCGATGAAGTCCTTCACCGTACTCATCTCGCTCATCAACACTTCAAGCGAGAGCTCGTCAAATACGTGGACAAATTCTTTATTCGGATCTAAAGGTCCAGTGGTAAACGGGATATCAGAGTAGGCATTGTGATCCTCCCCCGTTTTGATCATGAGTGACCCAACACTACCTGGAAAATGCTTCGCACAAGTCTCGGCACTCCCGCGAGTGATAGCAACAAGATGAAAGTGCACCCTCGAAATGTCGGGAATCTGCACAGGAAGAGGCCGGGTGCATTTTGAGTCCAAAAAGATCCTTTGAGGAAACCTCTCAAGCCAGCTTTTTGCACCGTACAACTGTTTCGCAGAGCTCGATACAGCACGTTTGTACCACCGTTTCCACGCAACGGAGGTGTCGACTTCGGATTGGTAGATAATGTGCTTGTCTGAAAAAATTACAACATCATCTCCAAACACCACCATTACGTCTGCGAATTCCTTCGCGCTACCTTTTCCATCGCGCATATCTTGGTCGGTGTGCAGGTTGGCATGGGCCCACAAACTCAAGAATGACTTCCGACACAGTCTCATCAGCAACCGTTCGGACTCGTTGACCCCTTCTGCATCCGATATATCGAAAACACCTAATCTTTCCGAGCTAGACATTGCCATCCTCCTTACCTGTTAAGAAAAATCTAACAGAATTAGCGACGTGGAGTAATGGCAATTTGTCGCACCGACGAAACTGAAGACAGCCCGTTGAGGGTGGTCTTCGACAAAACCAAGGGAGATTCAGCTAGTAGAGAGTAATCATTCGTAGAAGGCGATCATCAGGCTTGTATTCAAGAGCAACATTCATGCGGGCCGGTTGACCTGGAACGGACCGCGGAACCTCAAGCACGACATTGAATGTCTTCACATCGTGATCCTTCATGTAGCGAAGATTGTAAATGTAACTAGCTTCAATTTTTGATCGAATTAAATTTACCAATTGTTCTTTTTCGGTCCCAACGAGTCCTCCCTTAATTAGCTTACCTGCTTTTAGTAAGTAATCGTACTTGGCGTCCTCTATGAGGATGTCCATGCCAGCCAGCGGTGATACCGTACTCGCAATTGCATTAAGAGAAAAATGCGTATCTGTCTCAAATTCAGGAAAAGTTGGTCGTTCGATTTTGTAGCTAAGGAAGTGGCTAAAATCATGTAATTGGATACTTCGTATCTGAAAACCAAGGTCCTCAAATGGATATAAGGTTATGTTGATGTCCTCATCATTGGACCGATCATCCTCATGAGCGAGAAGTATCACGCTCTCACGCTTTATACAAAGATTGACTAAAATAGTAGAAAGGTAAGACTTTGCTGTTGAGGTATAAGTGGTCGGAATAAAACCTAAATACGCAGGAAACGATTTAAGCCCTTCATGGATTCGCTTTAGAGAAGTGTCGGTGATATTCGTTAAATATACGCAAAAAAGAAGATTGCTATGTTGATACTCAAATGATCTGACTAGAATTAAATTCTCTTGAAGAAGATTGAAGACGAACTCTTGCTTTTCATTGTCCGCAACTAGATCTCCAGCGAGGATACTTTGAGTGCTTTTAGGATCCAGCAAAGGTAGAATTTGATGCATTACCTCACGACCATAGCTGCTAGATTCTATCGCAGTTGAATTGAAGATAAAACCTGCTTCGTTGCGATCCAGCGATGGAACCAGTGCAGTTTTTAGTTTTGTATAGTCTACCCCGCTCTTGCCAAGATCACGAACGGTACTACGAAACATTGACTGAATTTCAGCCATCATTCTTGGCTGAGAAATATTAAAGCTTTCGCTAACCACCTCAAGAAAAACATTACCTCTAGCATTCAGCGTGAAAATAGTGTCCATATAATAAAGACTCGTTGAAAGCGGGATTGACGCTCGTACCTTAAAGGCAGAGTAATTTCAGTAACGACCTATCGCTCCTGATACTATCATAGGCAACGATATCTAACTCTGGCTGGAAACGGCCTTTTCACGAGCACAATAATAGTATTGTGGACGTCGGCAGGACATGTCGTGGGCATTTTCTCACGATCCAAATTGCATTTTTTGGAATTTTAGATTTTCCGCACCAACAACACTCGTTGCGACGTAAACTCATATGAAGTTAATCTGTATATTTTTTAGATGTGTTTTTTTCAATATGATATTTTAATCACTCCCAGTTTCGTAGATGTCTCTAATAGTAGTTTCTGGATCTGGCCGCGTGAGTTTCCTCGTTAGCTACATAGGTATTGGTAATTCTGTTTAGGTCGCGTAGGCATATAAATACCTGGGAAGAGCAAGCTCTTCCGGTATATGCTCCAGAGCAGGTTTAATTCACCTTCACGGAATAAATAGCGCCTTATTTCTTACGGGCTCCTAAGGTTGGGATTACCAATTCTTTTATGATTTTCTCGGCCTGATCAATCTGGCCGGTGGAGGGTAATGGATCAAGTCCATTTTCAGCGGCGTCTATCTTATTCATCCAATCGGAATACTCTTCGTCAGTAAAATCCTTGGCGAGTTTACCTTGGTGTTTTTCAATAAAAACTATGAGTTTTTTGGTTAGTGCCTTCACTTCCTCACCAAGCTCTGCTTGTGGATAATCGTCAAAAATATCTTTTTGATAGTCATCATGTACAGCTTGCTTTAAGTATCGGCTCAAATAATAAAATGCCGATCGAGCTTCAGGTAAGGGAGTATTTAAAACTAACGACTTAAGCTCATTCATTTTAGCCAATCCTGATTATGTCAAATGCTGACTGAGGGAGATCTGAAAGTATATATTCATATGATAGTGGGTTTGCACGCTCTTTAACATCGACCTTTTTGTAGAATGGTACCGCTTCTAAACGCGATATTACGCAGAGCAATGGCTTGAACTGTTGATCTGTCGCCCTCTTAGAGATAGTAACAATTTCATCGTGAACCTCCTGTGTTATCTTTCCTAACCTTAGCATAATGCCCGCGCCATTTCTGATACCACGACGGTTTAGCTTTATTTTGGTATTGTGCAAATCTGCCCCGGCAATCTCTTTTTGCAACGTGTTGTAGATTTCAAGAGGAGACGAGCTTGGAGGAACAGTGAAGTGTGGAGACTGAAAATCCGAGCCGAAATAAGGCGTGCACCACATGTAATGTTTATCATCGTAGTATTTTTTATTAATATTGTACGCTAGCGCAGTCATGGTTGAATACAATATTGGATTTTGTATGTTGCTAAGTGACATGAGCTCTCCATAATAATTGTTTTGATAACAAGTCGTGCGCTTGAGCTAAGCTTTTCTGTTAAACGTAGATAGCGAAAATTGTTTCGTCTTGGCTATCTCCATAGAGCCCGGCAGCTAGCTCTTGACGACGTCAAGGGTAGCGTGGCACTCAGCAAAGATTCAATCGAGATAGTATTTTAGTCCAATGGTCTGGGGGACACTGCGGCCCGCTTCGGAGCGAAAGCGAGCCGTCTCGAACGCCAGCGTCCGGCCGGAAGTGACCTGGTGCGAACGCCCACAGCCGTTTTCTGACCTTCGTTTAGCGGTTGAACTGCCAGGGTTTTCCTAGACGATGAGTGAGTAATTGCATGGTCAGCAAATAGTAATAGCGCGTCGATTCGGTGCGCTGGTTTAGATGGTGATTCAAAAACCACGCAAGGTGTTTTCTCTGCCAAGTCCATGGATTGTCGCGTTGCCAGCGCTCAGCGATTGCTGTTTGGATAGCTTTCGCCTGACGAAGGTGGCGCTGGCGGGTGGTATGCGACCCCGTCAGGACGCCTGACAGGAACAGATCCATATCGAATGCCATTCTCATGCTCGACCACCAATGTAAGCCGCCACCACGACGATACGACCGTGCCCCAGCTCGCAGCTGACTTGGACTCGGGCCTCCTGATCAAGGCGTCGGTCGAGCTGGTAGCAGTTGCCGCCATTGATGGGCGCGAGATGTCGAGTGATTTGCTCATAGCGTTCGCATGCATAGGCAGCCCGCAATTCGTGGAAACCTTTGAGGTTGTGCATATGGAGGATGTCCCGTGCGGGACGGACGATTCCCTGCACAAAATCGAGGTAGCTTTCGTTCGGTGCAAGCAGGTTGCGGCTACCGTCGGGCGAGACCTTTTCGGCAAACCTCAGGGCGTCACGAATATGATCATCTACCCTGATCCAGCGAGGTGCCGACGCACCTGAGCGGCCCCCTTTGGTGCCATCCTGGATGTTGATTTTGTCGTAGTGTTCGGCTTCACGTTTTAGACGCGGTAGGTCGGCCAAAATGGCCTCGCGTAAGCGCATACCGGTGGCTCGCGTCAAATGCGCAATGGCGGCGGCGCGCGCCTGCTGGTGTTCGCAAAGCACGTCGACGATCCGTTTCACCTGTTCGCGGTCTTGGCCTTGCGGCACTGAACGACGAACACTGGTGCGCCGCATTCCCAATGCCTTGCTCGGACTCACGACCTTCACATGCAGATCACCGCGAAGCGCAGCCATGGTCCGATTCACGCTAGACAACCGGTTTTGCGCGGTGGCGATGGCGAGCTCACCTTGTTCAACTTGCTCGCGCAGATGTCCGGCGTAGTCCAGCAAGGTCTGCCGATCAATTTTTCGCGCATCGTTAAACCCCGGCCCAGCCTCCGACCGACACCAGCGTACAAACGCCAGCCAGCGATCACTGTGTGCCTTGACCGTGCCGTAATGCCCGCCGCCAAACAGATCACGTAGCGCCTGTGGCCCGGCATAACTCAGTTGCCGTCCATAGCCAAAATTGCGCCCGTCACGTTTACCGACCAGTGCCATGATCAAACTCCTCTCGAAGCTAACCCTTAAAACCCTCCCCACGTCATCCCGCCAAGAATGTTGAGTGTTATCAGGGATCAAGGCCCCTGCGACCTGTGAGGGTTGTCCATTAACGCGGGACTGACGGCTCCTTACGACCGGGAGCTTGGGCATCTCATGATCTGGCCTCCTGAACACTTCCAAGAAAGTGGGCGGGTGGAGGCTGCGCTGGCTGACGAGACCGGCGCCGCGAGATCCTGAGTCGGGTGAAGGCAGTGATGCGATGACCGGGGCATGCCTGACTGTCAGTCAGGTGCAGTCCATTCCGTGGGCTGCGGCACCTTCATCTGCATCGCTGTTGCTGGTGACTTCGGTGTTTGTCACGCCGATTGTCACGAGGGGGAATGCCGCAAAGCCTTGTACGAGATGGGCTGCAGCAGCGGTAGGAGCGCCCGTCTCTTTCCGGGAGAAAGAGACGGGCGCAGGTTGGCGCAGTGAAATGGCCAAGCGAATAGATTGCTGCAGGGCAGCTATAAAAGGGTATGAGTTGCCGCAGTGGGCACTCGGGTAGAAGTAGGCATCCATCACATCGCTGTGACCGTGCGAGCCGCCGGACGCTAATCGCACTTTGGGAGAACCACCACGGTGTGGCGTAGCCTTAAAGGTTCTGGCTACCTGGGTTGCTGTCAACGACAGCGCTTTGCCCGATCTTTTCTACGCCTGTGGATAATTTGGGTCAAGGCTCGAATTTTCGGGAATTCTGCGGCTGTGGATGAAATTATCCACCGGTGGAAATCTATGGTTTTCCACAGACAATTCGCGTGGGCTTTAGATTTTTTAAATGAGGTCCATCCAAGCAGGGCGGCTTTGCAGCCCCGCTTGGATGGACCCGCGTGGAAGGGCGGACTGCGGTGATCTTATTGGCTTACCCACGTTTGGATGCGCCGCGGCTATTTTGTAGGGCGGTAATGTTGTCGCCGACCGGGTGAGCGAATTCGTGGGGAGTCACATGCCCATGGCGGTTGGCGTCGATGTAGTTGCTCCACCACGCCATGATCAGCCTGCGCTGTTCGAGGAATTCGGCCTTGTGGATATACGCGGCGCGCACGCGGTTGCGTTCCTTGTGGCTCATTTGTCTTTCGATGGCTGCGTCGGTCCATAACCCGGACTCCAGCAGGGCGCTACAGGCCATGGTCCTGAAGCCGTGGCCGCACACGTCCTTGCTGGTGTCATAGCCGACGTTGCGGAGCATGGTGTTCACCGTGTTCTCGGACATGGGCTTCCAGTACTTGTGGTCTCCCGGTAGCACTAACTCTGAAAAACGACTGAGGCTGCGCAGGCGCTCCAGTATTTCGATGACCTGTGGTGATAGCGGAACCATTTGAATGTCGCCGTTCATCTTGGTCCCTCGTGTGGAGTTGCGTACCCCTTCAATCGGTGCGCGTGTATCGGGGATTTCCCACATGGCGCGTTGGAGGTCGAACTCACTCCATCGCGCGAAGCGCAGTTCGCTGGAGCGGACGAATACATGCAGCGTGAGTAGGACGGCAAGGCGTGTCAGCTCGCGGCCGTTGTAGTTGTCGATACGGTGTAGCAGTTCGGGTAGGCGGTTGAGGGAGAGGGCCGGGCGATGGATTGTGCGCGGCGCGTGAATCGAGCCTGCCAGATCCAGTGCAGGATTCATGGTGATCTGCCGAGCCCTTTTGGCCCCGCGCATGATGGTGGATAAGTAGTTCTGTACCCTTAACGCCACATCCATGGTGCCGCGATCCTTGATGCGCTGGGTAATCTCTAGCAGGTCGTGGGTATCGAGTTCAGCGATGGGTCGTTGGCCGATCAGCGGGAAGACGTGGGTGCGCAGTCGGCTCATTACGGTTTTTGCGTGGCCTTCGGTCCAGCGGCGGGACATATCAGCGTGCCACTCCAGAGCAACGGTTTCGAAAAGCAGTGCCGCCCGTTGGGCTACGATCTTGGCCTTTTTCTTTTCTTCCATTGGATCGAGGTTGTCTAGCAGCAACGCCTTGGCTTCGTCTCGCTTACGCCGTGCGACGGAAAGGGTAACGATGGGGTAATTGCCGATGATGAGCGTGCCTTCCTTGCCGCTGGGCTTGGTGTACTTCAAGCGCCAGGTCTTCACGCCATTGGGTTTGACGAAAAGGTACATGCCTCCGCCGTCGAACAGTTTGTAGGCGCGTTCGCGGGTTTTGGCCGTGCGGCATTGCAGGTCGCTGAGGGGGATCGCTAGACGTGGCATAGGGGTACGCGCTCCTGACCGGGAAATCGCAGTACCCCTAACATACCCTCGGGGAAGGGGGATTTTGTTGGATCCCGACAGAGGGTCCTGGAACGAAAAAACCCGCCAAAGGGCGGGTTTTCGGGGCTTCCAGAGCATTCGGTGGAATGCAATGGAGCCTAATGTGGTGCCGGCACCAGGAATCGAACCCGGGACCTACTGATTACAAGCGGCTTGCTATGATGTTTTTCCTCGTTTCACAAATTACCTAAAACGTCGTGTAGGCCAGTAGTTACGCGGTATTTTCTGATTTCATTGTTTCGCTTGGTTTCGCGCTGTAGCCTTGAGTTATCCGAGAAGCTGTGACCAAAGCTGTGACCAAGCCAGAGGCGATCATGACGAGCAATACACCTAAAACAGTTAATGATCAGAAGGTGCGAGGGATGGTGCCCGGATGTGCGCCACTGGTCGAAAGCCTGCCTGGACGTGGTACGGGGGCACTGATATTCAAGCGCCCCAATGATGGGTCTCCCGCCTGCTATTACCGATACCATCTAGCCGGTAAGCAAGTGCTGTTGAAGCTCGGGGTATATCGCCGCACTGCGCGCGAGATCGGCCTGGCTTTGCCGGAGCTGCGGGACAAAGCTGCCGCCATGGCGCAGATAGCCAAAGAGCACGGCGACGTTAAAGCCTATCTGGCGAAGCAGAATGCAGAAGCCGAGACCGCCCGCATTCAGGCAGAACAAGCTGTCAAAATTGAGCGCATGAAGGCAGAGCAGGAGGCTCAAGAGCGCCAGCGCACAGCAGAGGTTGAGGCCGCGCGTGGCAGCTTGGCCGATCTGTTTCTTGACTACATTGAATCGCGTCGTGAGAAGGCCACTCCCGGCGTCGTCAAGGAGCTTGAGCGGCTGTTCAAGACGAACATGGAAGCGCCGCACCCGGGCATCATGCAGATAAAAGCGCGGGACATTCGGGCCGACCACATCCTTGCCATTCTCAATCCGATTTGGGAGCGCGGGGCGAAGGTTCAGGCCGACCGTATGCGCTCCTTCCTGGCGGCAGCGTTTAACCATGGGTTGACTGCCGAGAGCGTAGTCGGTCGCGCGACTGCCAAGGTTTACAGTCTAGAGATGAATCCCGCCGCCACGGTCAAGGTCGAGAAGGTATCTGCGCCTGGCGTACGCGCTCTTTCTGATATCGAGCTGCGGCGATTCTGGGACACCATTGAAAGCACCGAGGGCGTCGGGCCAGTCATGGCGCTGCTGTTTAAGTTCGTTATTGCCACCGGCGGCCAGCGCATCAAGAACATCCTAGAAACAACCTGGGCTGATTACGATCTTGAGGCTGGCACCGTACGCTTGACTGACCGCAAGGGGCGGGGAGGTCAGGCCATGAGCAGACCGCATCTAGTACCGTTGAAACCACGTGCTATCGAGATCATGAAGCAGGTGGCGGGCATCACTGGCGACTATGTATGGCCGTGGACTACGAATGGAAAGCAACACATCGTTATCAGCAGTCCGACCCACGCCGTAGCCGACTGGCTGGAGTCTGGCCATGCGGTTATAGATGAGCAGCGGACACCGAGCTTTTCGCCGCGTGATCTTCGCCGCACCTGTACCCAGCTGATGCAGCGTCACGGAGTGTCTAATACTGACTCTGATCTATTACAGAGTCATGGTCAGACCGGGGTGGTGGGATGGCACTATCGGAACGATCCCAAGGCATACCTGCCTGAGAAGCGGCGAGCCGCGGATCTGTTCGATAGGGCCCTTTCGGTGACCCTGGGAGAGGTGAAGAAACGGGCCAATAAAGTGGTGTCATTGCCTAAACGGAAAATCTGAACAGCGAGCTCACATCGAGAAAAAACGCCGCTGAAAAGAGTTCGCGTGCGGTTCTGCAATGAGTGGAATGTGCTGTTACTATCTGGGCACTGGCTAAGCAGGTAGGGCTTTGGTGAAACCTCGTGACTGTTTTGATCGAGATTTGCCAATCCTCTTGCGTCAGTTGGAATGCAGACAAAGAAAAAGCCCCGGTATTTGGCGTACCGGGGCCGTTTCGGGAGGGGACGTTTGACGCGTCCTTTGCATGCCAGCTAGGCCAGTACACAACCCCGAGGGTAAGCGAAGTTTTGAGAGTCTTCTGCTTATTTGCGCGACAAGAAACTTGACGCGCATGAGACTGTATTACCAATGGTTAAGCGGTTGCAAGTTGTCAATCTACTTGACGGCAAAAGCCTGACCGCTGGTGGTGCTTTCACCCCTCGGTTTTTCCGTATTTTGGAGAAATCGAACATGGCTCAAATTGCCACCCGCACACCCCGTGACACCGATACCGCCCCCAACCTGCCGATCCCTGGCGCGCTCGCAACTGCTGCGCAGCTCTGCACCAAATACCAAGTAAGCCGCACCACCTGGTGGCGCTGGTCGCATGCTGATGGCTTTCCTGCGCCGATCCGCTTTGGTCGCTCGGTTCGCTGGGATGATTCTGCCGTTGAAGCCTTCCTGACCCAGCAGGAGGCGTAACCCATGCGTACCCAACAACCCGCGAATCAACTCGGGCCGGTAGCATTCGGCCTGAAGAAAGCCGCCGACCTGCTCGGCAACGCGTACACCATCGGCTTCCTGCTGGCGCTGGTCGGTCTGCACTGGCTGGCGGAGGTGTCGGCATGACCTACACCGGACATCGCGTCGAGGATCACGAGCCGTTCATCTTCGACCAACTGCTGCCGCTGATTGTCGGCTATGCCCGCGACAGCGACACCCCGAGCGAAGTAGTCATGTTTGCCTGCTGGCTGTGCCTGAGCACCATCCTGCAAGCCCAGGGCCTGGGGCGCGAAACGCTGCTCAAGGGTCTGGACGCCACCCGCCCGGAAGTTCACGAAGCGCCGGAGGGCCTCCACTGATGACTCTGCACTTCGACATTCAACGCATCGCAGACGCAGCGCTGCTCGCTGCCGACCAACTGCTCGCCGACTGGCTGCCGGACGGCACGCGCAAGGGCAAAGAGTTCTGGCCGACCAACCCGGTACGCGGCGATCGCAGGCCGGGATCGTTCAGCGTCAACCTGACCACCGGCACCTGGCACGACTTCGCCAGCGGCGACAAGGGCGGCGATCTGGTATCGCTGCTCGCCTACTTGCGCGGCTGCCGGCAGGCCGATGCCGCCCGGATGATCGTCGGGCAACTGGGGCTGTCGTTCGGCGGCGACCACCCCAAGCGCGACATGCTCGCCGAGGAAGCCGAGCGCCAGCGCATCGCCCGCCAGCGGGAGGAGCGCCAGCAGAAAGCCGAGGCGGAACGTCAGGCCGCATGGGACCGCGCCGCCGCCCTTGCGCGTCACGACTGGGGACTTGCTGGTCTGGCTGATCCGCGCCACCCGTACCTGGCCCGCAAGCGCATCAAGCCCCATCACCTGCGCCAGCTCGGCGACGTGCTGCTGGTTCCGATCTGCTGGCGCGGGGTTGTGGTGAACCTGCAACGCATCGCTGCCGATGGCGGCAAGCGGTTCCTGCCGGGAGGCCGGATCACCGGCTGCTACTGCCCGTTCGGACGTATCGAGGCCGGCGTTGAACTGTACACCGTCGAGGGCATCGCCACTGCCGCCACCCTGCACGAACAGACCGGCAAGCCGGTAGCCGCCGCAATGACTTCGGGCAATCTGCTGCCGGCTGGCGAGGAGCTGAAGCGTCGCTATCCCGATGCCGTGCTGATCGTCGGTGGCGACGATGATCGCGCCAAGGAAGCCGAGGGCAAGCCCAACGTGGGCAAGCTGGCTGCCATCCATGCGGCGACCCAGCTCGGTTGCGGGTACGTCCTGCCGGCTTGGCCGGACGATGCGCCGCTGCATCTGTCCGACTACAACGATTTGGCCGTTTGGCGGGAGGGTCGGTTATGAATGCGTCGCTGATGACCAATATTCAGACCCCGACCGGGCCGGCACCCGTGCCTCCGTTCCGGTTCGTCGCAGCCTGCGATATGCCGGTAAAGCCTGTCGTCTGGCTGGTCCACAACTACATCGAGGAAGACGCGCTGGCGGTACTGTACGGGCCACCCGGCAAGGGTAAATCGTTTTTCGCCCTGGACGTGTCGTGCTGCATCGCCACGGGAACCCTGTTCCACGGGCATGACGTGAAGCCGGGAGCCGTGTTCTACATCGCCGGAGAAGGTCACAACGGGCTGGCCCGCCGCCTGCGCGCCTGGGCGCAGTACAACAGCTGTGATATGCCGGCGCTGCTGTTCGTGTCCGAAGCTCCCACCGATTTATCCAGCGCCACCAATGCGGCGAAGGTAGCCGAGGCGGTTCAGCAACTCACAGATGCGACTGGCGAAGTCCCGGTGCTGATCGTTATCGACACGATGGCCCGCAACTTCGGCGGTGACGAAAACAGCGCCACGGACGTGGGGCATTTTGTTCGCAATGCCGATGCGCTGCGCCGGCAGTGGAAGGCTACAGTGCTGATCGTCCACCACAGCGGCAAGGACGGCGAGAAGGGCGCGCGCGGATCGTCGGCCCTGAAGGGGGCCGCTGATGCCGAGTACGAAGTCAGTCGCAGCGACGACGACAAGTTGATCCGCCTGACTCCGCGCAAGATGAAGGACGCCGAGGAACCGCCGCCGCTCGCTTTCGAACTGGTCAGCGTGCCAGTGCGCGACGATGCAGGGAGCCTGGTCGGCGGCGCGGCGCTGAAGTTGACCGAGTACACCGCGCCTGTCCCTGTGACGGCGAAGCTGGGCAAACACCAGAAGGCCGCGCTTGAACTCCTGGAACAGTTGCATACGGAGATTGCCGACCGGCTTGCCCGGCAGGGTCGCGAGGACCACCCGGTAAACATCCTGGTTGATGACTGGAAGGCGAAGTGCGAGGAGGTCGACATCCCTCGCCAGAGATTCCACGATGTAAAGAACACCTTGACTGATCGCAATCAAATTCGAGTTGACGGGCCACATGTGTTTCTTGTCCGTCCTGTCCTGTCCCCCTTAGAGGAACCGGACCGGACGGACAGGCCAAAGGATGACAACACCGGACAAACCGGACAGGAACCGGACGAAAGCCGGACAGGAACCGGACAACCCGCCGCCAACTTCGAGGAGTTCTAACCAATGGCCGCCCTGGACTACCTGCGCCGGGCCGGTCTGACTGTCGAGACCGTAGCCGACA
The DNA here is from genome assembly GCF_057838985.1 of Pseudomonas sp. KH_046_2. Classification (NCBI taxonomy): domain Bacteria; kingdom Pseudomonadati; phylum Pseudomonadota; class Gammaproteobacteria; order Pseudomonadales; family Pseudomonadaceae; genus Pseudomonas; species Pseudomonas sp. KH_046_2. Next base: position 320,455 of record NZ_CM174480.1, read on the forward strand.
AGCTGCGCGCCTCGCCAGTCGAGCGGATCACCCTGGAGCTTCGCCAGTACATCGTCACGCACAAGGTCGAGCTGCTGGCCGAACTGAGCGTCGCGAATGAGATCACTGCCGCCCCGGCGACTTGGCTGCATCTGCTGGCGCTGGTCGATGGCCGTGTGATTCAGCTATGCGGCGAGCGGAGCACCGCCAACATCGAGGAGGAGGCGCGTCTGCACTGCGGCGACGATCTGCTGGCTGTGGTGGCCGTGCCCGGCGTCGAGCGACCGCTTACAGAGGCGGAGATCGACGAGGCGCAGGCCGGCACCCTCGCTACGCCGGCAGTACCGCCGCCACCGCCGAGCACCTGGTTAGCCCGTGTCGCGCGGCGGCTGGGCACCCGACCGGCCGTACTGCTGGAAGGCGGACACTTGGAGCAGCACGACCTTGCCGAGCTGGCCGGCACCGATGCAGCGATGGTGGCCGATACGATCCGCGCCAGCCCAGCATGGATCAACCGTCCGCAGCGAATCGAGCAGCCGGTCGAGCGGTTGATCGTCGAGGAGAAGATCGAGCCGCAGCGCACCATCCACACCGCCGCTACAGCGCCACAGGCGTGGCGAGAGGCCGATGCGGCATACACCAACCACCTAATGAGCTGCCGCGACTGCCACGCACCGACAGGCCGGTACTGTGCAACCGGCGCCGATCTGCGCGTCATCTATGAGCGCACCCCACTGGAGTCAGCACCATGAGCAAGAACCGCCTGTTTGGCGACAAGGCCAAGGAACGGCTGATTGTGTCCGTGGAAACCGCCGTCATCGAGGCCATCGACCGGCTGATCCACTATCCCTACGGCGGCCAGCACCCTGCCGCCGGCAACCGCTCAGAGTTCGTGCGCCTGGCCATCAAGGAGAAGCTAGCCCGCGACAGGCTTGGATGATTCAGCGAGTCCCTACAACACCAACACTTTGATGATTTACGGACAATTCCACGCGCGTACGCGCGCGAAGGGGGGGCCGAGCGTCCAAATGCTGACCGTGTCGACGTGGAGCAATATCAAAACCGGGTGTGGCGCGACTGCCAGCAGGCTGGCCAGCGATCAGCGGCTCAGTGCACGCATGCTAGCCTCAAGATGGTCCCCCAATGAGGCACCTGCCATGCCCTCTCGCCACGCCCAACCCGCCTACCAAGATACTATTACCGATCTGTTCATCCGACTCGGCGCGCCGTTCCACGACACCCGCCGCTCCTGGGGTGCACTCCACCCCAATGGCACGGTGTTTCTGCGTGTCTGGCGTGACCGTATCGCCCGCATACCAAGTTACCCTGGCCGTCAGTGCGTGGAACTGACCCACCTGGAGCAGTTCCCCCTGGCTGCCAGGCGCTGGGGCTACACAGAACGCCTCCGCCATGTTCAGGCGATCCACCAGGGAGCGCCCTGCTACCTGGTACTCTGTGAGGCGGTCGACCCCGAGGCCGACCCGCGTACGATCAAGCGCTTCACCCGTGACCCGCTTTACCGGGGCGGGGCGCTCCTCCAGCACGACCAGGATTGGTGGATTGAGGTCGGCGACGAAGTGACGTTGGCCACCCTGCTGAAGGCGATCAAGCGTTAACACTGAGCCTGGCCGCCCCAGCAGTCGCGCAGCTTGCTGACACGAGTCGCGATTGCTGGGCGCTCGACCTTCAGAACTCTTGGAGGGCCGGTATTTGGGGCCGCACGAGCCGCTCGACCTGGCTGACGCCGATGCTGAACAGGTGGCCAGCGCAATCCGACACGGTCCCGCATGGATCAACCAACTACCGCGCGCCGAGTAGCCCGACGCCCCTGGCATCGATGAGCAGGACGGTGGTTCCCTGCATGTCGTGCCGCCTCACACCTCCTAAGGGGAAGGTTGGCAGTTCTTATCTGCCCTGGGACACCATATAAATCAAGCACTTTCCGCTACTGTCGTTCTATTTTTGTTTGGCTGGCTATCACTGGGCTAGCACGGAACTGCATCGATAGCCTAAGCGGAGAGTGATTTTGCCTCACAAGCTGGGCAGCGGCAGTCGACGCGGCCGGCAATGGCCCGGGCTTGGACCTGAGCGATGCCACAAGCCGAGCACACGATCGCCTGGGGACGCCTTCGCTAGTGATTGCAGCGCCGTTGCCGTCCTAATCCAGGGCAAGCCAGGTCGCTGCGGTGTGTGCGTTCATCCGCACCGTGGGTATGCACGGTGCCGCGACCATTTCGCCAGGGCGCAGGCTGGTCTCATTCACGGAGACGTAGTGAATCAGACCACCATATTCCAGCTCTAGCATTACGTTACCAGGGTCATTCCGATCGCGGTACTCGAAGCGCTGCGCCTGTTCGTTCCAGGCGGTGATACCCGGCTGCTCATCGTGAAAGGCCAAGCCGTCCGGCATCTCTCGAATGCACCTGGCCAGCACCTCGGTGTCATTCTGAGTTTCAGCAACTAACCGATAGCCAGGCTTGCCATTGACGATAATGCCGACGCGACGTGTACGGAGTGGCACGTATGTCTTTGGAGCCTTCCCTCTGGCATTCCTGCCAAGCTTCCACTCGCGCTGCCGGTTCCAGCAGCTCACACAGATGTCGCTACTAGCATGAATGAGTCGAAGATCGGACCGGCTGTTGGCGCCGCTGCCGAATTGACCCGGTTACCGAGATGTTTTTGACCCAGCCTGATTCCTTGCGAACCATTGCCTGTGCTGGATTTGTTCCGGTCGGAGGAGGGGCAGTGTGGCGTCGGCGATGGTTCAATTCGGCGTTAGCGTCAACACCCATAACGGCCATTTGTCCGCCGACGATGGAAACTCTAGCTCTGAGCTATGGCTTGAAATGCCGGTCTTCTGAAGATTTGACAGCCAGACAAGTTGTCAATTTTCTTGTAGCAGAAGGGCCTCAAAACCTATGAGCCCCTCATCGCTCAAGCCTGGTTGTACTCAGTTCGCCTTTATCGGCACCGTCACGGTTTTGCCGAAGGCCGATTTGATGGTCGCCGTCGGGCTGGGCGACGGACCACTGCCGGCGGTCGTCACCGCTATGTTCCAGCGCGCGCCTGTCGGTGTCAGCGTCAGGACGGCGGCGCCAAGGTTCACCGTACCGGTTGTGGTCGTAGCCGTTGCCCTGATGGTATTGCCCGTGCCACGCGAGGTGGTGCCGGACAGGACCCAGTAGTAGCGGCTGTTGCTGCGAGCGGTGACGGTAGCGCTGGTGACGATCAGGTTCTCGTTGACCGCTGCCGAGACCGCCACGGACACCGTCGCCGGTTCCGACTCCGCGTTCCTGGCATCGCTGGCGCTGTAGGAAAAGGTCGCGGTGAACGGCGCGGGGACCGTGGCCGGTGGTGTGTAGGTCACGCGCAGGCCATCGGTGCTGACCACGCCCTTGCCGGAGTCCGGTTGCTCCAGGCCCACCACTTTGAGTGGCACGTTACCGTCGGGGTCGGTGTCGTTGGCCAGCACGTTGATGATCACTGGTTGGCCGGTGTTACTGATGGCGCTGTCGGGGTTGGCGACCGGTTTTTGGTTATCGCCGCCCTCTTCACGTTTATCGCCAGTGCGGAAGGTCGGCAGCGCAGCGGAGTTGACGTAGGTGACGCCGTCCCAGCCGGGCAGGGGCGCTGGCATCATCTGGAACTGGCCCGGATGCTCGATATCCCAGCGCAGCAACATGGACGTGTCCTCGTGCTGGGTGTTGTGGCAGTGCTCCATGTAGGTCCCGGCGAACTCCCGGAAGCGGATCGCAATGTCCACGTCCACCGAACTGTCGATGCCATCGCCGATGCGATAGACGTCCTTGCGCGCCCACTTTTCCCATTCCGGTGGCGGGTTGCCATCGCGATGGAGGACGATGCCCTCTTCGAAGTGCACGTGCACCGGGTGGTTCCAGCCGTTGCCGCCGTTCTTGATTCTCCACACCTCCAGGGTGCCGTCGCCGGAGAACCCGGCAGGGGTCGGGCCGTTGGCCAGTTGCGGAGCGGCGCTGATGATTCGAGGGTCCATCTGGAAGCCTAAACCGCCGTCGGTCTTGATGGTCCAGGGTGCTTCGTCGGTGCCGTCGGAGCGGCCGAAGATGAACTCGCGATGCCGCGCCACCTTGAGCTTGGCCTGCATTGTCGGATCGTCGCGGTTGATAGTCAGCGGGATCATGCTTTTACCCATCGCCTTGCCCGGCTTGGCGGGTTCGTAGTCGGCGGGGATCATGCTCACGTCCTGGCCAGCATAAGGCTGGACCACCATCTGCATGAACTTGCCCACCACCGGGTCGCCGGCGTCCCATTCCAGCCCTTTGCTGCCCAGCTTGAGCACCGCCTTGTACTTGCCGGACAGGACATCGGCCAGGCTCAGCACTGTAGCCTCCGGCCCCTTGCCGTCGTGGTGCTCCATCAGGTTGACGAAGTACAGCTTGTCGCCGGTGCTGATCCCGTTTTTCGCGAAGTTGACGATGATGTCGTAACGCTCGGCGATACCCATGGTGGGCAGGATGGCGTTGTGGTTCTGCACATCGCCGTCGGCGTCCAGGTCCATGCTGCCGTCGAACGGCACGGCGTGTTCCATGAGGTTGCCGTCGTTGGCGATCAAGTGGAACGGCACGCGGGTATAGGACAGGCCGGAACCTGCCGGGCCGGGGAATTCGCCACCGGTGCCGACGACTTCACGCACCAGCGCAATCCTGAAGTAGCGCGACACCGAGCCATTGAGGATGCGGAAGCGATAGCTGCGCGCCCGCACCTTCAGGCGCGGCTGGTACTGCCAGTTGACCAAGAGCTGATCGCCGAGAAAGCCATCGGTGTTGAACGGGTTGAACCACAGCTGACCATTGGCGTCCCAGGCCTTGTCGGCCAGCATCAGGTTCACATCATAGTCGCGATTGCCCCAGGGCAACGCCGAACCGCTGGGCAGACGCAGGTTGACGCCGTCTTCCAGCGCTTCGTTGCCACGATCCAAGGCGCTGTAGTAGTTCATCATCACCGCGTTGCCCTTGTAGACGTTCTGTGCGGTGAAATCGACCATGTGGTCATGGAACCAGTGGGTGCTCATGGTTTCGCGCCAGTCGCCACGGATCTTGATGCTGCCGTTATTGCACGTCTTGAGGCCCGGAGTGGCATCATTGACAAACAGGGTTTCGCCCGGGGCGCAGGGGAACGCCGCGCGCGGATCCTGAGCGCTGGTGTTGATGGTGTCGTAACCGGCCAACTGGATCGGCCAGCGATAGTCGTAATATTGTCCCGGAAAGAAAAACGCACCGGAAAAGCCATCGCTTTCGGCCGGGGAGTGGCCGTTGTGTTCGTGGGTGCTGAGGGTGTGCAGGCCGAACCCCATGTTGGCCGACGGATCGATCGGCAGGGCGTTGTAGTGGCGCATCAGCACCGGTTGGCCGTACCGCACCATCAGCAGTTTTGGCGGAAAGGTGCCGTCGAAGGTCCAGAGCGCCTTGTGGTTCTGAATCGGCATGTTGGGGTGAAAACGGGTGTCGATGCCTTTGGTGGTGCCCGCAATGACCGGGGTGTCCGAGGTCTGGTTGTAGAGCCCACCAGGCCCGAACTCACCGACGGCGTAGTTGTGCAACTGCCGGCGGTCGCGCATGCCACCGTTGAGCTTGGCGCCCGCTTGAGCGGTCTTGAAGGCGACCTGCGGGTAAAACTCGTTCCAGCGCTGGTGCGACCAGCCTTTTCCTGGCGGACGACCTTCGGCCGGCGAGCCGACCGGATGGCGGTTGAGAAAGGCTTCGATCTGCGCTTTCCACGGGTTGCGGTCCAGCACGTTGGAATACTGCGACGGAAACGGGTACAGCCCCGGCTGGCGCATAAAGGCTTCCAGCGCCACGGCCGAAGGACCGCTGCGGGCGATGTTGTTCGGGTCCTGGGTGGGCGCCGGGCCGACGATCGGAACCGGGAAGGTCAGGGTAGGCGGCGGCAGTGTCGGGTCGAGTTTCTCCGTGCCGAATTCTTCGAACAGCAGCAGTTGCTGAGTGTACGGCTGAGCCCCGAACAATGGGCTGGGCTTGCCATTGGTGGGGATCTTGAAGGATGTCTGCAGGGCTGGCGGCAGCACGTTGTCGACCGTTGGCGTGGTGCGGGTGCCAAACACGCCATTGGGCAGGGCGATGGCGCCCTGGTTGACGGGGGGCATGGCCTCTATGGCATCCAGCGCGGCCTTGGGGTCGGCCGCCGGAGAGGTATACGCCGAGGGGTCTGTCGGTGGTGGCGGGCCGAAATCATCCAGCGGTACGGCGTTGACCTGGGACAGACTGAAGGTGATGAACAGTACAGAGCCGGCGCCCGAAACCCTTAAGAAAAGGAGCGAATTGAACGGCGATGCAAGGATTTTCATGAGCTTCCCCTCGCGACATAGCGAAACGGCGAAACCTGCCATCCCCACCTGGTGACAGCACCTGTCTGCGTTGCAAGGGGCTATGCAACCGCCGGGCCATGGACGAGGAAGGGAATAAAAACTCTGAGTAATTAGTAAGTTGTTTCAACGTGTTCATTTTTGGGTAAGTGTAGGGTGGGGGATATTCCTCAAATTTGGTGGTAAACGCCCGATTGGCTGGGTGTAGTACCCCATTTATGGAGAGAGTAGCGGCCCCATTTTACCGACCGCTTTTGGTAGGACCTGCTTGCCCTAAGGCAGCATGGATTTAACTGGTCGAGAAGGGCCGCTTCTGGCCCAGAGTGTGTAAAAACGCGTCCGCGAACCCTTGCTATGACTTCTGAGGATTTCATCGCAGGGATCGCCCATGAAGCGCTTTATCCAAGGTGAACATCGAGGCCAAAGTACTTTGCTTCCCGAGAGCCTCGACGACTACGTCAGCGATACCAATTCAGTGCGCGTAGTCGACGTCTTCGTCGACGAACTCGACCTGATCAACCTGGGTTTTGACGGTGCCATTCCAGCCGATACTGGCCGGCCTGCTTACCACCCCGCGATTTTGCTGAAGATCTACATCTACATCTACGACTATCTCAAGGGGTTATGCCGAGATAAAGGAAAATTAGGACATTTGCTTCGCAAGTGGTTGTTCTATAAAAGGGCGTGCAATCCACCTCAAGCCTCCCTAAATGACCATCTCGGACAATCTGCGCACGCTATCGCGTTGACTCGGGAATTTTCAATCCCGATAAGTAGATGCAGACCAAATGAGTGAATTTCCCCTTGTCTCGGCATGACCCCGTCTTCGACCTGCTGGAGGCGCAACGGGCCGATCATGCCGTGGCCGAGGGGCCGCGCAACATCGTGGGCGTGATACATAAGGATGCGCGGCAATTCGCGGCGACCGGTGGCTGGGGCTTTGAAGGCTTTGGCGGCGGTGACCCGGCGCGGCCTGTTTTGCCTGCCACACCTCCGAAAAAAACCACGATTACGTGTTCAGCCCCGCGCGGGATTGAACCGGCATCGCATTGGCGCGGCTGACACCGCCGACGCCGAAGCCCGGCCGGACAGGCCCCTTCGGCGCGACCGCGCGAGGTCCAATCGCAACCTGGCTTATCCCGGCATCACCGGCGATCGAGGCTCCAGGCGCCGCCCCCGGTCGCCGCCAAGTAGAGAAAGATGAAGCAGAACAGGATGGCCGGCTCGCCTCCATTCAGCAGCGGAATCCACCCCCCGGGAGCATGGCCGATGAAGTAGGCAAAGGCCATTTCACCAGACAGGATAAAGGCGGTCGGTCGAGTGAGCAGGCCGAGCAATAGCAGCAGGCTGCCTACCACTTCCAGCACCCCAGCGAAGCCAATCAGGGAAAACAGATTCAACCCATCGAAAAAGGCGACATGCGGGAAGCCGAACAACTTCGCAGTGCCATGCTGGAGGAACATGAAGGCGGTGACGATGCGCAGCACGCTCAACAGGCGCGGGGCCCAGAGCGTATTCAGTTGGTCGATGAGCGCAGACACGGGAGGTTCTCCTGAGCGAGGTCGAGCGTCGCAGGCAACGCGTAACTGCAGTGAGGCACAGATTCTGAAGAAGTAAAGGCAGCGGGCAGCCACACCCGCCGCCCTGGCCCGCGTCATGGAGGTCTGCCTTCCAACAGCGCCCCCAACCCTGTGCCCCCGTTCAACCCCAGACTTGGGGACATTCCCCCCCCCCGATCTCCCCCAACGGGGCGCAACGCCGCGCACGCCGTGGTTGCGCGCGCACTGCCGAAGCAGCTGCCGTCTGTGGCATGGCATTTGCTCTGACCCACTGCAGGGGCCTGCCAACACGCCTATCTCCGCGCCGCAACCTGCAGCATAAGGTGACCCAGCATGGACAGCACTGCAATGCATCACCGGGTAGCCACGCTGCTCTCGCCAACCCGCCTCAGCTCCGCCCTTCACGGACCGCCGCTCGCCATGGCCTTGCCTTGCCTTGCCTTGCCTCACGCCTGACGAGTAGCCGGAGAAAGACGATGAACACCAGTGACCGCAAATCCCTCGATGCCCAACCCGCACCTGTCGATGACCGCCCGAGCAGACGCTCCTTTCTGAAGCTGGGAGCCGCAGCCGTGGCCGCGCCCGTGCTCCTGAGGCAGGGTGCGGCCCTCGGTAAAGGCGGTGACGATAACATCGGCGCGCCGGTGGTACCACCCAGCCCCCCGACCACCCCTTGGGTCGAGCAACTGCCGAATGCGATCACCCCGCTCCAGGCGATCAGCGCGCTGAGCCCCGAGCATCAGGTGCAAGCCGATCGGGGACATGGCGAATGTGGCCGCGACGCCCATCAGCGCTATGACGAGCTCTGCCAAGTCGAACCGGCCCAATACGAGCTGCATGCGGTGGAACGCAGCTGGGTGTTCAACCCCGCCCTGCCCGCGCAGCCAGTGTGGAGCTACCAGCCCAGCGTGCCGGCGCCGGAGATGTTCTGTCCGGTGATCGTGGCCCGCTACGGGAGCCCCGTATTGCTGCGCATACACAACGATCTGCCGCACGATCACCAGGGCTTCGGCACCCCGGAAATTTCCACCCACCTGCACAATCTGCATGCGCCGTCCGAGAGCGATGGCTTCCCCGGCGACTACTACAGCGCAACCAAGGCCGGGCCGACTCTCTCAGCCCCGGGTAGTTACAAGGACCATTTCTACCCCAACATCTGCGCCGGCTACGACGAGTTGGGCAATGGCCGCGGGGATCCACGGGAAGCCCTCGGCACGCTGTTCTTCCATGACCATTGCCTGGACTTCACCGCCGCCAATGTGTATCGCGGCTTGGCGGGTTTCTACCTGCTCTACGACGAACTGGATTCGGGCGACGAAAACGACCCCAACCCTAACGCACTGCGTCTTCCCGCTGGCATTTACGACTATCCACTGAATATCTGCGACCGCCGTTTCGACCGAAAAGGCATGCTCTACTTCGACCAGCTCAACCCTGAGGGCACCCTCGGCGACAAGGTCCTGGTCAATGGCAAGATCGAGCCGGTGCTGAACGTGGCGGCGCGCAAGTACCGTTTGCGCCTACTCAACAGCGGCCCCAGCCGTTTCTATGCGTTCTACCTGGTCGACGCGAACAACCGCGTGCAGCCATTCACCTACATCGCCAACGACGGCAATCTGCTGCCAGCGCCACTGTATAACCAGACCAAGGTGGAGCTGGGTGTGGCCGAACGCGGCGACATCATAGTTGACTTCTCCCAGTACCCGCTGGGCACCGAGTTGTACCTGGTCAACCGCTTGCGCCAAGAGAGTACCCGCGGCCCGAAGGATATCCGCGCGCCAGGCACGCCCATCCTCAAACTGGTGGTCAACCGTGCCGCCCCCGACAACAGCCGTGTCCCGGCCAAACTGCGCGAACTGCGGCCCATCACCGCCGAGGAACTGCAGAAGGCGACGGTGCGGCGCTGGGAATTCGGCCGTAAGGGCGGCCTGTGGACAGTCAATGACCGGATCTTCAATGTCCAGAAGGTCAGCGCGGAAATCCGACAGGGCAGCTGCGAAATCTGGGAGCTGGTCAGCCCGAGCGGTGGCTGGTATCACCCGGTGCATATCCACTTCGAGGAAGGGCGCGTACTCAGCAAGGTCGTCGATGACAAGAGTGTGCCAGTGCCGGCCCATGAGCAAGGGCGCAAGGATGTCTTCGTCCTTGGGGAGAACTCGTCAACGCGCGTCTTCCTGCGCTTTCGCGACTTCGTCGGCAAATACGTCATGCACTGCCACAACATGATCCACGAGGACCACATGATGATGGTGCGCTGGGACATCTTGGCCGATGACGACAGCAGCGGCAGTGACGGAAGTGATAGCGGCAGTTGAGCGCGCGCCCTCATCCCTGACTTCGGAGACGAATCGATGAACACTCGCAGAAACCTCCTGGCTGGCCTGGGTACCGCTGCACTCGGACTGGCCGCCTGGCACGCCAGCAGCCCCGACTGGCAACTCACGCCGCGCACCACGCGAACCAGTGGCGACGGCCATCTGGCAAACCCGTTGCCGAACGTGACGCTGTACACTCACGAAGGCAAAGCGGTGAAGTTCTACGACGACCTGATCCGAGATCGAGTCGTGCTGATCAACATGATGTACACCTCCTGCGGCGATCGCTGCCCGACCATCACCGCCAACCTGAAGGGCGTGCAGAAACTGCTCGGCGATCGGGCCGGACGCGATGTCTTCCTCTACTCCCTGACCCTGCAGCCGGAACTGGATACCCCGCGGATGCTCAAGGAGTACGCCGAGCAGCACCGGATTAAACCGGGCTGGCAGTTCCTCACCGGGGATCCTGACGATATGGAGCGGCTGCGCTACGGGCTGGGTTTTTACGATCCCGATCCCCTGATCGACGACAACAAGGCCAGCCATACCGGCATGGTGCGGATCGGCAACGACCGCTTCAACCGTTGGTCGATGGCTCCGGCCCTCGCCGCGTCCGAGCAGATCCTCAGCACGCTCAACCACCTGGACCACGCGGTCGTGCACACAGCCTGAGATGCCGGGCCTCCCGGTTGCGGACGGAAGCCGGCGTGGTGGAAGGTTCTTCGGCTCCTGGTACTTCCCGGCTTCTGCCAGCAATTCATGGTCCAGGTAAACCAGCCAACCCTGAAGGTGACTACCCTGGAACCCAAGCTTGACCTACCGCAGAGCCTGAAGGCCTCTTGCGAGCAGCACCAGGTCGCACCAGGCTGACTGTTCCAGACCGGCACACCCGACGGCTTCCAGAAGGTGTGCTACGCCCTCGGCTGCTGCGACTCCGAGGCTACGGTTCACGCCGCACACTGCAGGTATTTGTACTGCCCCTCTGATAAAAATCAGATTAAATTATTTCTATATCAATAGCTTAGAATTATTATTTCTTAATTTTCCGTTATCTCGGCATGATCCCTACTACCATGTCGAGGTGATCGACGGCCCCCTCGTCAATCGTCATCGCCCGTCCGTGGACGTCTTGTCCCGCTCGGTCGCTAAATTCGCGGGCCGAAACGCAACGGGCAACATCATGACCGGGATGGGTGATGACGGCGCCCGGGGGGTTGAAAGAAATGCTCGACGCTGAAGGCGTCACCGTGGCGCAAGATAGAGCCTCATGCGTGATTTATGGCATGCCAAAGGAAGCCATCAAGCTCGGGGCTGCGAAAAAAATCCTGCCCCTGTACGAACTGCATTTGGCCGTTCTGGGAAAGTGACACTGCCCCATAAAGAAAAAGGGTGCTCGCTAACTCTAAGCTGAACATTTACTCGTTTACATCCCGATTCAATATTAGCTATCAGCCGGAACTCTAGGCGTTACCGTGAGAAATCGGTCGTTGCGCCTAGAATCCTAGGCATCAGTTCAATGTAGCGTTTGGTGGCGTTATCGCCGGGTTACCGCGGCATCTGTTGGAAAACCAGCAACGTTTTTCAGACGATCGTTGCGGTGAAACGAACGCTCGTTAGGCACGATTTCGACAGTGAAATCAGATCGTTATCTTCCATGCCTGTCCCCTTCAGATCAGCTCACGAACGCTGACACCTTTTGGCAGGGACTCTCTGTTGATAGTTACCTGGTAGTCACCGAAGCTGCGGGCGGGCGTATCGGTCTCACCATGCACCCGAGCGACCTTCACTGTATCGAACAGCACATGGGCCGGCGCATTACCCATAGGATGTTCGTGCTTGAATACGATCAACTTGCGTGCCGCCATTTCACCACGGGTAGAGGATCGGTCATGTTCGAACATGTTGATCAAGCTGCGCCAGAGCAATTCGAGATCGTCTTCAGAGAAACCAGTCCGCTCGGCCAACTTGGCCGAGACAAAACCGTGGGCGCGGTACAGTCCATAGGGAATGATGTGTTTACGGCCCATTGTGCGGTTGTCGCCGCCTTGCTCCTCGGCTTCTTTCACCGTGGTCACGGCCATGCGGGTGATGGCGATTTCAATGGGTACAACCGGATCGATGGAGGTGGCAAAGGCCATTTGAATCGGGCCTCGCACCTGACCGCAGTTAACGCCTGTGCTCATCACCGCGCCAAAGGTACGCACGTCGAAGAAGTTGACGCACATCCAGTCGGTCAGCTCCTTGGCCTTGGCAACGTCTTTGGGTAGTTTTTTGTAGCCGTCCGTGACATCAGCTGCGATATCCAAGGCCTTCCATGCCAATTCGTGCTGACTATTCAGTACGGATTTCTCCTGCATATAAATGGCGTAACCCGCACCGCTCTCTTTCTCCAAACTGACGTAGTTGCGGATCTTGCGCTTGAGGCAAACATCGGAGACTAACCCCTGGCTGGTCTCAGGGTCGAGGCGCGGAAGGTTGCCAGCATCCGGATCACCATTCGGATTGCCATTAATGACATCGAACAAGAAGACAAACTCGTAACGGTTGGCGATGATACTCATTACTCTGTTCCTTGCACTTTGTCGGGCGACTTATTGGTGCTGGCTTCGCTGATAGGGCTAAAGCGCGCCTGGGATTGTTGGTAATAGCCGATGGCGAAACGCCCCTGATCCTCAAGTTTCAATCCGCGTGGGAATTGGGTACCGAAGCCATCGATGATTTCGCCTATCTCGCGCTCCAGGTGATGGGCCAACCCCGGGCTTACCTTACGCAGCTGGGCCAGCTGGTTTTGCATATTGCGCAACAGCATCGGAAAAATCGTGGCAGGGGTTGCTGACGCCACGCCGTAATAGCGATCACGGATGCTGATATTAGTGCCTAGGGCATAGCGCTCGGCGCTTTCCAATACGGCGAACAACCGCCCCAAGCGATAAGCGATGTTGCTGGCTTCCTTATCGAGGCTCACAGGCACCTCCTCGTTGATTCCCTTGACGCCAAGGCGCAGGTCGCGATTCAGGACTGCCTTACACAGCGCCACCCGCAAACCGGAGACATCTCCATCGGCACGCATACGCATGATCACGTTGGTCAGCAGGCTTCGCGGGTAGCGGCTGCCAGTCAAAACGGCGCGGGTCATTTCACCGGCCAGTTGTGGCGTAGTGTCTTCGGCCTTAGCTTTGCCATCTCGGCTGGGCGCCGTGGCGTTGAGTAAGCGCCAGATCGCCGGCTCGTTTTTCCAAGGCGTCGGCTCGATATGCAGATCCTGGTAATGCTCGGCCAGGCGTTGCGCAAAAAAAACCAAGCTGCCGGTCTGCCAGAACCGGACTGACAGGCGAGCAGCATTCGGTACCAGACCCAGCACGAACAACTGCGTGTTATCTTCCAGTTGTAACCCCAGATCACGTAAGGAGCTGCCCTTACCTACAGCATCCAGTATGCAACGTAATTTGGCGACTTCCTGGACATCGTCGCTGGCTGGACTGAGCAAGTCAGCAAACACCAGTTCGACATTACTAGCCTCCTCTGAGGTATCGGCTATGGCCCAGAACACGACACTGGCATCACCAATTTGCACGCGCTGGCGGTTGTGTTCATCCCGTCGCAACAGATGGTTAAGCGCCATTGTGTAGGCGAAAGCCACGGCCTCGGAGATGGGGGCGTTTGCGCCCTGGCTTTTATCGTAGGAACAAGAGGAATCCAGGTTGAAGGCGACGATGGAAGCACCTGAACTTTGGGCACCATTGACCCCCTTTATAGAAGGGTGAAGACGCGCCAATGGCAGACACTGGCCAGTCACTAGGCATAAACCTTCACGACTTTTAGAGTTCGTCAGCAGCTTGGCTCTGAGAAGTCGCGCGGCAGGTTGCTCATGCAGGTAGCTTTGCTCACCTTCGAGGCGGAACACAAAGTTGGCATCGAGCATTTCTTCACTGAACAACGGCGCTTGAAATCGATCAGGAGACCAGCTATCAAGAAAAGCCAAAAGTGCTTGAAGGGAGGGATCAAGTTCATCGATTAGGCATTGCTGATGTAGAGTCTTGAAAGCCTGGTGTTCTTGGTTGCTGCGCCCAATTGCCTTAGCACTGACACCCAATACATAACTGGACTTGTCCCAGAGAAAATTGGGCTTGATTCCGCGCGTTCGTTTTTCTGATTGAGGAACAGTTAGACGCTTGGGATGCGGTTTCTTGCCGGAGTTGTCGCGCACATCCAGCACATCCACCAGATCGCCCTTGGCCGACAGTACTAACACATAGCTGATGTTCTCCTTGCTATAGCCAAACACAGGCACCTTGTCTTGCCCGGCCAAGCGCAGGTAATAGTCATTGAGCGCAGCGAGGATCATGCCTTGACCTCCGCCGCGATGAAGGGCGGCACTTCGATAAGGCCATCGAGCATCTGCGCCCGGAAAAAATGTGGTGTTATGTCATCAGCAAAATCGATGTCATGCAGCATCCAGCCCAGATCACGAGACCCCACCAACGCTGCATCGGCAATCGGCTCGACTATGCCGGGTTCAAGCAACTGGAAATTGGCGGGAAACTCGCGCACCCCCAAACAGGGCGAATGGAAGTACTGCCCCTTGCGAGCGCGACGATTGAAAATATCCAGGTGTTTTCCTACAGAATCGCTGTCATCGGCCTTTTCGGTCAGCACGAAGTGTGCCTCGATGACATAGGCGACATCCCTCAGGACGGTGGCCGCGCGCTGCTGGCGGTGTTCATTGACAACGGTAATCAGACCGTCTGTGCGGTTGACCTTCATGGCCTTATCAACACTGTCGGAGGATAGTTTTCCGCCCACCTCGTTACGCCGCAGTGACTCGAAGCGAATCGGTTTGAGAACCTTAATTCTATCCACCGACCAGCGAATTGCCGGTTTCCAATGAATGGCTTCGAGAATACCGCGCGCCGCAGAGGGAGTGATCACGTCATAAGAGACGCGCTCCACCTTCATTTCTGGCCGAGTAAAACAAGCGCGTTCGCCCCAGATCAGCAATCGAACTCCGTAGGCCATCTGGCCCTCCTTCTCGGTTTGCTTTCCACGCCAGCGAGACCGCGACCTCTGCTTACCAAAACAACCGTTCGTTACTGATTAAGCCTGGATTAGGCGTCTCTCTCCAGAAGGTATAGTCGCCAATAGGCAATCGCAGGTTGTCCTGGCGGAATTTCAACGCTGTTTCAGCGAAGATTTGATCGCGTGATTGATGATTTTGGTTGAAGGCGAACTTAAGCGTCACCTAGATACGCAGATCGACCGCACTCCGATGATCAAACGGAGCCGAAACTGCTTCAAGCGAGGTTTGGTAGCTGCTCAATCCGCACAAACATGTCGGGTGCGACATCCATCGGATAATCGTCTTCCTCATGCCACGGGAAGCGTCAATCCACACGCCCACGTGAGGGCTGACATAACAATCTGGGCATACAGTAGTGCCCTGGGAAGTTTCAATCCGCACGCCCGTGCAGGGCGCGACACCACCGTTATCTTATAGTCCAATTATGGCTATAAAGAAAACTCTCCGGTTTTCGCGCACCGCAACGTGTTACCACGGTATGCGTCCGGCCATCACGCCTTGCGTAACTAAACCGGTTGCCACTTATGCGGCAGTAACCGGTCGATTTCACTCGCCCGCTGCATCGGCAGGCGCGTGAGAACATCCTTCAGATAGGTATACGGATCATGACCATTCATGCACCAGAACCTTCATGCGAGTGGCGCGGCGGTTGGCGAACAGATAAGCGCAGTGCGGCTTCGCCGCACCGAACACCGCGATCACCCTGACCAACGCAGTCTCGGTGCCGGCACGCATGTCCATGGGGTCCGTGGCGAGCCAGATGGAATCGATGCGGATCATTGAGCGGGCCCACGGATGAATCGGGCGCACCCTTCGGGATCGGAAGTTGGTCACTTTACCGTGAGCGTTTACCCATGCCTTTTTGTAACAGGCATGGTGGCTGGAGCTTCAGCGGTGAGTGCCACTGGGCTCGAACGGCCATTTACTGGCCTCTTTTCCAGTGCGCACTGTCGGATGGCCAGCTCGTTGTGCAGGACTACGGCAGTCAAGCCAGGTGCTCCAGCCACTGCTCATGGGTCAGCTGGGTGACGCTGGTTTCAACCTGCTGCTTGATTCCGTACTTGCGCGCGGCCAGGCGCTCGGCCATCCGCCAACGACTGTCGATCATCAGCTTGGCCTTGCTGATCGCCGCCGGGTCAAGCTCGGCGTCGTCGGCGATGTCGAGCGTCTCGTCGACGACCAGATCAATACGCACCGCCATGGCCGCCTGGTAGGCGAGGCGGAATTCTTCGTGCCTGATTAACCAGCTGCAGACCACTGCACGCGCCGGCATGCCTGGGCGTTTGCACAGGCGGTTCAGCGAACAGGGCTCCATCAGCGCGGCACAGATGCGCTCGGCCATTTCCGCGCTGTAGGTGGTCGGGCGGCCGGGGCCGCGCTTGGTCTTGGTCGGCTCCGCTGGCTTGGCCGCCGGGTTGTCGGTGAGGGTCTTGCTGGGGTTCTTCTTGCGCATACTTGCACCTCGTCAGTTCGCCGCGCCCTTCACGCAGGCAGCAGCCTTGGTTTAACGACTTCGTCTGGTCGCTCCAATGGTTCTGGCGGCGGACATGAAAAAGCCCGGCAGGGGCCGGGCTCTGGAGGCGCGCGCGTAGGGGCACAATCTGAAATTTATGATAGGTTTTTCGCTAAATAAGTCAATCATCCAATAGATTATAGCTATTTTTAGGTCGAGGGCAGATTGGTCAAAAAATGGAAGTAGCCGTATTGGTAAAAGTAGCTGTCTAGTCACTTTATCTGGTCGGTGCAGGACGACTGCGCAAAATTCAACCGGACCAGGTGCGCCCACTGCGCGGCGGGGACCTTTGTTTGAACAACAACGCAGAAAAACCCTCGCGCACGCGAAAAAACACAAGGCGCCAATCGAACTATTGGAGCATGAACATGGCAAACGGATGGACACCCGAGCAGCGAGCCCGGCTGGCAGAGCTGATCCAGCAATGGCGACCATGAGAGCAAAGCACCGGACCAAAAAGCGCTAAGGGCAAGGTTACTGCCTCGCGCAACGCCTGGAAGAGTGGGGTTCGCCCACTCCTCAGAGAGCTGGCACACCCGCTTCGGGAGCAGGAGCACTGCCGTCAGAGCCTGGGGTAACCCCTTCTTTCAGGTTGAGAATATCTGCGAGACCATAGCCGACAGCGCTTCACTTTCCGACTCCGGGAAGCCGTAATGGTCAAAAAGGTGATTGACCGCTCCGAAGCCTCGCTCCATAAAGCGGTAAAAGTTCTCCGGCGGCATGTATACCTTGCCAGGGGCAACCGTGACGGCAGATGCCAGGCACATCCCGACCAGCCTGATCGAGGACGGAGTGAGGAAGAAGAACCAGAATGGCCACTCCTGATCGAGACCATGCAGGTAGCGGCACACCTCCGGAATCTCGAACAGTTCGCGGGGATCGTCATCATAACCGGCGATGACCAGGGCCAGGCTGCCCTTGTAGCTCCATACATGGCGAGGGTCTCGGAGCGGCACCAGTGTCCGAAGAAAGCTCAGCGAGCTTTCCAGGTCGAAGGTCTCTATCTGCTCACGGTGGATACCGAAGATGATGGGATCTTCAAAGTCGTCATCCTCTTGGCTTTCCTCTTCAGCATCAGCCTTGTCCTCGTCTTCCTCGTCATATTCGGGGTCATCCTCACCCCAGATATAACGGTAGAGGCTCGGGCTTTCGTAATCGGCAGCCGCAGACAGTACGTCCTCTTTGAGCTTGGCCACGATGGCGCCGATATCCAGCGGAGCGCCAACGGCACCGTTCTTATCCGCATGGTGATCGTAGATGTAGTCCCAGCCAGCATCGGTGGCGGCCCACAGCGCCAACTGGGCATCTCTGTCCAACCCTTTTACGACGGAGTGCAACAGATCCACGATGATGTCTTCATAGATCGACCAGTCAATGGACTCCTCACGTTGGACCTGGGCACAAACTTCCTCCCACACATTTTCCAAGCCCGAGTCTCCAGACAGGGTCGCCTCTATCCCCTCAAGGTGGAGAACCACATCATTCACCGCCCGCTCGCTTAGCTTGGCAGCCCAAGAGGCAACAATGTGTTCCTCGATGCGCATCCGTGATCCCGCCATGGTGAATTGCTTTGATTTGCTGTTCTCCGGTGTCACCGTGCTCTGCTGCCTTCGTCTGGGTGACAGCCCCGTCGCGCACATCTGCGATGAAGCGCACCACGTAAGACTTAATGTTCTGCGCCATCTCGGCGCCGAACCGTTCCACCACCATGCTGACCACGACGCGCATCGCTTCGCGCAGGTCCTGGCTGGCGGCCTTCAAGTTCGCCACGGCCGAGATGAACAGCGGCTTGGCCTTGGCGTAGGTTGCCTCTTCGAAGGTTAGCCCAGAACTCAGCCAGCTTCCGCCGCCGAGCAGGGTAACGAGATCGTTGATTGCATCGTCCAAGGCGTTGTCGGCGTGCTTCGCCGCGCTGCCCAGGGCTTTCCCAGCAGAGCGCGGGGCGGGCTCGGCCCTCGCGGCGACCGGTGGCGCCGATGACTTCGGCGAGCACGTCACCGAACATGGGGTAGCTATTCCCTGGCAAGTCCGGGGCCTGTTGCTATCATCAACCGAGACAAACAACGACCGAAGGGAACACCCACTATGAACCTTCGACCCATCATGGCGCTTGCACTGGCCATGGCTTGCAGTACCGTCGCGGCAGACGAGTACCTTGGCAACCTCAGTGCCAATCCCTATGCGCCGAACTCAACCGCCAACCCCTACGGAGCCGGCAGCCGCTACGCGCCGAACAGCGTCAACAACCCGGCCGGCCAGTATGGCAGTCCCTACTCCAGCACCAGCGCCACCAACCCCTACACGACCAGCGCGCCCAAGCTCTACGACAGCCAGGGCAACTACCGCGGCAAGCTGAGCGGCAATCGCTACGACCCCGATTCAGTGTCCAATCCCTACGGGCGCTATGGCAGCAAGTACTCGCCCGACAGCATCAATAACCCCTATGGTGCCGGCAGCCCGTACCGTGCAGACAGCCCGAACAATCCCTATGGAAACGGGCTGAGGATGGTCGGTGATGATGAATAAACGCCGGCAGGTTGGCTGAGGGGCAATTCCAGCCAGGTTGTTGTCGGTGCGGTCGACGTCGACCAGTTGTTCGATACTCTCTACGCCTGGCTTAAAGACCCTCCACCTCAATTCCATGTTCAGCCAGCCAGTCCTTGCGTTGAGCGTAATCGGGCATGGCGCGCTCCAGGCGCAGCCAGAACTCTGGGGTGTGGTGCGGCTCGTGCAAGTGCACCATCTCATGCACCACCACATATTCAGCGATGTGCTTGGGCAGCAGGATGGTCTTCCAGTGGAAGTACAGCAGCGCGCCCTTGCCACAAGAGCCCCAGCGGTAACCCAGGTCCTGCACGCGCACACCGCCGGGCAACACTTCCATGCGCGCCTGATAGTCCTTCACGCGCACGGCCAGCCAGTTGCGGGCATGCTCGCTGTACCAACGAATGAAATGCTTACAGCGCTCGCTGTGCACGAATTTCGCCGGAACAGAGGCGCATTCAGTTCAATCAAGCGAGAAGCTGTGACCAAAGCTGTGACCAAATCGCTTCGAATTACCCAGAAACGAAAAAGGCCCACCTTGCGGTGAGCCTAAGTCGTTGATCTATATGGTGCCGGCACCAGGAATCGAACCCGGGACCTACTGATTACAAGTCAGTTGCTCTACCATCTGAGCTATACCGGCGTGTCAGGGCGACGATTATAGCGATTGGATAGGTTCTGTAAACCCCTGAATTTTGACTATTTTTGTGCGGGCTTCAGGTCAGGCGCGCAGCAGGGTTTTCTTGAGTTTCTGAATGGCTTGCCATGTTCGACTGTTTTGCATCGCGCGCAGCTGTGCTTCGGCCTGTTCGGCGCGTTGCAGGGCGGCGGCGAGTTGGTGTTCGATGTCACCGACGGGGTGGCTGAAGTTGTGGCCTTTGCAGAACCGGAATTCGTCCAGGTTGCACGGCGGGATGTCGAAGGCGGGTTTGAGGTTCAGGTGTTCTTCGGCGAGGTAGTAGGTGTTGATGCCGTCGAACAGGATGGATTGGTAGCCGGCGTCAATGACGAGGTTTTCCCAGGTCTGGTCGCGGTTCCAGGGGGTTTCGATGAGGATTACCCATGGTCGCCACTGGGTGAAGTCCATACCGCGCAGGACGGTTTCTTCGTGGCCTTCGACATCGATTTTCAGGAAGTGGATGGCGCGTCCCCGGGCGTGTTCTTCGCAGATGGAGGTCAGGGTGCGGGACTTGATCGTTTGGCGGCGCACGTCCATGCCGGCATCTTTATGCATTTCGGCCATGGCCGGGTCGAGGGTCGAGAGGCCGGTGCCGGCGATGCCATAGAAGGTCAGGTCGTCAGCACTTTCCCCGGCCGCGCATTGCAGGTTGGTGTCTTTGGGGCGTTGCTGGCACAGGGCTTCGTAGTAGTTGGGCATCGGTTCGACGTTAATGCCGGTCCAGCCATTGTCGTAGAACGCCTTGGTGACCGAGTCATGGGTCGGATCGTTTGCCCCGACGTCGATGTAGAAGCCGTTCTCGACGGTCTTGAGGGCGCGCCACAGGCGTATGTCTTCGAAATTCTGTGCGTAGGAAATGAACGTCACTGGCGCATCCTGTCGGAGGAATGTTCTTGTTCGTGGCCGCGCTGCCGGCGCCCTTGAGTGTGTGTATATCAAGAGTAATGAAAGGGTGCAATTTCCCCTGTCTGCGGTCCGTGATTAGGCGTTTATGTCGTTTTGATTAAATGCTTATGCACAATGCCATTGGCAGCGCACTGGGTTTAGGCCGAATTTGTGGAGCCGTTCTCATTTGTCCGCAAATACCTGTTTTTTCGATTTTTTATGCGGGTGTACAAAAAATGAACAGTATGGATTTTGCCCTGAAACCGGCGTGGATATTGGATCCACGATAATTCCATCAACAGAGTTATCCACAGGTCGGATGCGTTTAGGCGCGTTCGGCCAGGAGCAGGAAATTACGCGGCGTGAGCGGGGTTTCGCAGAAGGTACCGACGCGAACGCTGTAACCCTGCTCGGCGAGGAAAAGTGCCCGGTCCAGGACCAGCCAAAGCTCCAGTGGGCGTCGGAAAAGTCCGCGCAGTAGTTCAAGGTTGCGCACTTCGGCCAGTCGCTGCCAGCCGGCGGCTTCGAGACTTGGCCAATCTTGCGGGCCGATTGTGGATAACTCTTTGAGTGCGGCCAGGTGATGGCAGTAATCGGCGAAGGGTTTGTCCAGCCAGGCGCTGGGCAGGGAAGGGGTTGGCAGGTACTCGTCCATGCCGCGCAGTTGCCGTTGCAGCAAGTCGAATCCCAGGCGTCGGGCCATGGAGGTGTCGCGTTGACGTCGCACGCGGGCGCCGGCGGTAACGGTTTCACTCATGGGCAGCGCGAGGTCGTCGAGGGAAAGCTGTAGGCCGGAGCCTTTGGCGGCCGAGGAAATCGGCGAGTATTGGGCAAGACTGATCCGGTTGTAGCAGCACGGCGCAATGGCGAGTTGTTTGCAGCCTGTGGCGCTGGCGAGTTGAATCAGCCGCACATGCAGATCACCGCAGGCGTGAAGCGCGACGGGCGTGTGATGCGCGCTCAATAAAGTAGATGCGTCTGCCGCGAGCACATCCTGTTCGATGTGCAGCGCTTGCAGGTGATGGCGTTGGCTGAGTGCCTGGCCGCTGGTGACCAGTGCCGGGTCGTATTCCAAGCAAGTCAGTTGTTGCCCCGGTTGCAGCAGGCGGCGGCCCAAATGTCCCTTGCCGGAGCACCAGTCCAGCCAATGCTGCGGTGCCTCGGAAAACTGCAATCGACTGGCGAAGGCTTCGATCTGCTGCCATTTGCGCCCCGGTACATCGACGTTCAATCGATGGCCGGCCGCTTCAAGCGCACGTGGGGGCAATTCATCCATGGCACTCAAGGCAACGGACATCCTTGCCAAGGAAGCAAAGGGTTCCGGTGCATTCAGGAGGGCGGGTTGGTTGTGAGCGTTTTCCGCGTCTTCCAGCGTTCGCTCGCGTAGCCATGCGGCCAGTTCCGGGTAGGACGCTTCCCAAGGTAGCTGAAGATGAGTGAACGGCCGGGGTTTCCACAATGCTTGATGCTCTGTCAGAAAAGCATCCAGCGCGGTGAAGCGGGCGAGCAGGGCCTCGCCCGTCAACACCTGGGAATCAACGCCCTTGGCAGGCATCGACGCGCAACCAGCGCTCCAGCAGCTTGAAACCGCGTACCAGCACATAGGCCATTACCAGGTAGAACATGCCCGCGGCGAAGAAGATCTCTACCGGCAGGTAGGTCCGGGCAATGATGGTGCGGGCCATGCCGGTCAGCTCCAGCAAGGTCACGGTGCTGGCCAAGGCACTGGCCTTGAGCATCAGGATCACTTCGTTGCTGTAGGCCGGCAGGCCGATGCGCGCGGCGCGTGGCAGGATGATATAGAACAGCGCCTTGGGTCTGGACATGCCCAGCGCCCGCGCCGCCTCGATCTCGCCGGGCGGAATCGCCTGAATGGCGCCCCGCAGGATTTCCGCAATGTAGGCCGCGGTGTGCAAGGTCATGGTCGCCGTGGCGCACCAGAACGGATCGCGCAGGTACGGCCACATCGAACTGTTACGGATCGCGTCGAACTGCGCCAGGCCGTAGTAGACCAGGAACAGCTGAACCAGCAACGGCGTACCACGGAAAAAGAAGATGTAGCCGTAGGGAAATGCCCGTACCCACCACAGGCGCGACGAGCGGGCGATGCCCAGTGGAATGGCCAGCAGCAAACCGGCGATCACGGCGATGGCCACCAGTTCCAGGGTCAGGGTTGCGCCCTGGGCCAGTTTCGGCAGCCACTTGATGATGACTTCCCAGTTCATTGGGTGCTCCTCGCGAAGCCGCGAGCGGCACGTTTTTCCAGGAAGTGCATGCCGGTCATCGCCAGCACCGTCAGGCTCAGGTACATGAACGCGGCCACCATATAGAAGGTGAACGGCTGTTTGGAGACGGTTACGCCGATCTGCGCATGACGCATGATTTCTTCCAGGCCGATCACCGACACCAGCGCGGTGTCTTTCATCAGGATCATGAACAGGTTGCCCAGGCCGGGCAGGGCGATGCGCCACATCTGCGGCATGATCAACTTGGTGAAGATGCGCCACTTCGACAGACCCAGGGCCACACCGGCTTCACGATGGCCTTTGGGGATGGCGAGGATCGCGCCGCGAAACACTTCCGTGGCGTAGGCGCCGAAGCACAGGCCCAGCGCAATCACACCGGCGGCGAAGGCGTTGAGTTCAAGGTCGGGGTTGCCGAAGAACTCGCCCAGGGCACGCATCAGGTTGACCGTGCCGAAGTAGATCAACAGTACCCAGAGCAATTCCGGGATGCCGCGAACCAGGGTCGAGTAAGTGCCGCCAAGCCATTGCAGCGGCTTGTACGGGGAAGTCTTGGCCAAGGCGCCGAGCAGACCGAGTACCAGCCCCAGGCACAGGGCCGAGAGTGCCAGTTTCACAGTCATCAGCGCGCCAGCGGCGAGCGCCGGGCCGAATCCGTAGAGGTCGATAATCATGGATTTCTTTTCAAATCGCGGCAGGCAAGGCCGAGAACCGGCGCCATCAGACGCCGGTCAGGCAGGTCAGTATCAATAGATGCTGAACGGGAAGTACTTGTCGTTGATCTTCTTGTAGGTGCCGTCAGCGACGATTTCTTTCAGCGCGGCGTTCAGCTTCTCGCGGATCGGGTCCTTTTTACGGACAGCGATGCCGATCTTGTCGCTTTCTTCCACGGGATCGCCCTTGAACTCGTAGCTACGGCCAGCGTCGCTTTTCAGCCACTCGTAGTTGACGTACTTGTCGGCCAGGATGCCGTCCAGGCGGCCGGAAGTCAGGTCGAGGTAGGCGTTTTCCTGGGTGTCGTAGAGCTTGATGGTGATGTCGTCACCATAGTTGTCTTCCAGGAAGGTGCCGGCCAGGGTCGCGCGCTGGGCACCGATGATCTTGCCTTTGAGCGCCGCCTTGTCGGTTTTGAAGTCGATGTCTTTCTTGGCGATGAACTGCAGCTTGTTGGAGTAGTACGGGTCGGTGAAGTCCACCGCTTGCTTGCGCTCGTCGGTGATCGACATCGAGGAGATCAGGAAGTCGAACTTCTTGGCGTTCAGGGCCGGGATGATGCCGTCCCAGTCGGAGGTCACGACGGTGCACTCGACTTTCATCTTGGCGCACAGGGCGTCGCCGATCTCTTTGTCGAAGCCGACGACATTGCCACTGGCATCTTTATTGTTGAACGGCGGGTAAGCCGCTTCGATGCCCATCTTCAGGGTTTCGGCCATGGCACCGGCGCTGAACGCCAGGGTGACAGCGGCAGCCAGGAAGACCTTTTTGTAGTTCTGCATGTGGGTAGCTCCGTTAGCGGTTGCTGGACATGAATTGTTTGCAGCGCGCCGAAAGCGGGTTTTCGAACACCTGCTGTGGCGATCCTTGCTCTTCTACCAGGCCCTGGTGGAGGAACACCACTTCGCTGGAGACCTGACGGGCGAAGCCCATTTCGTGGGTCACGAGCAGCATGGTGCGGCCTTCTTCGGCCAGCGCGCGGATGACATTAAGTACTTCCTGGACCATTTCCGGGTCAAGCGCCGAGGTGGGCTCGTCGAACAGGATGACCTTGGGCTGCATGGCCAGGGTGCGGGCGATGGCCGCCCGTTGTTGCTGGCCGCCGGACAACTGCGCCGGGTAGGCGTGGCGCTTGTCGGCGATGCCGACCTTGGCCAGCAGGGCTTCGGCCACTTCGATGGCTTCGGCCTTGCTCTGGCCGAGCACGCGGCGCGGCGCTTCGATGATGTTGTCGAGCACGCTCATGTGCGGCCACAGATTAAAGTTTTGAAACACAAAACCGATTTCGCTGCGCAGGCGATTGATCTGCTTGCCGTCGGCGGCCACCAGTTCACCGTTCTTCGCGGCCTTGAGCTTGAGTTCTTCGCCGGCGACCAGGATCTGGCCCTGGTGCGGGTTTTCCAGCAGGTTGATGCAACGCAGGAACGTGGACTTGCCGGAGCCGGAGGAACCCAGGATCGAGATCACATCGCCGTCGCGGGCGGTCAGCGAGATACCTTTGAGCACCTCCAGCGAACCGTAGCGTTTGTGCAAGTTGCGGATTTCAAGCGCGGGCGTGGCCTCAGCCATGTGCGTTCCTCATATATGTTGCGCTCCTGCTGTTGGCGGCCTTCCTGGCGAGGCGGCCAACCTAGCATAGCGTTTCAATGGCAGCCAACAGCGCTAGGGACGGTAAACGGCTGGTGCGTGGCAGGTTGTCGCATCAGCGCAGCAGACTGTCGCCCCATCAACAACCGAACAGCCGTTTGAACCTTGCCTGTCGATAAAAAGCGCGGTGGCTGCCGCAAAAAAAGGCGCGATGTTGCCAGCTTTGACAGGGTGTTGGAAGCGCTATCCGGCCAAATGCACCGCTTGTGCACTTTTAATGTGCGCGGAGCTATTTTCAGGTGTGTTTCCGGTGCGCTGATTCACCCCACAAAGTGGGTCGCAGGGTAACGTTCTGGCAAAGTGCCATTGAATTCAATGGGTTGCGATGACTGTCCGGTCGAGGCGAGATCGCCGGGTTAGAGGGTTTTGAAATATTTTGGCGCAATTATTGCGTGCAGAATCCAGAACGCCCTGTTGGCTTCTTTTTACGAGAAGGTCCGCCGAACGGGATGCACGCATTCGCTTCTCCTTACAAAGGTAGTTTTAATGAGCAGTACCCAAAGCTCTAGTGGCCTCGAACAGGGGCTCAAACCGCGCCACGTGACCATGCTGTCGATTGCCGGGGTTATCGGCGCCGGCTTGTTCGTTGGCTCGGGTCACGCCATCGCCGCTGCAGGTCCGGCTGTTCTGTTGGCTTACGCCGCCGCCGGCATGTTGGTGGTGCTGGTGATGCGCATGCTCGGCGAAATGGCCGTTGCCTCGCCGGACACCGGTTCGTTTTCGACTTACGCCGACCGCGCGATCGGTCACTGGGCCGGTTTCACCATCGGCTGGCTCTACTGGTGGTTCTGGGTGCTGGTGATTCCACTGGAAGCCAACGCCGCCGCGACCATCCTGCATGCCTGGTTCCCTGGCGTGGACATCTGGGCTTTCGCTCTGGTCATCACGATGCTGCTGACCGTGACCAACCTCTTCAGCGTAAAGAACTACGGTGAGTTCGAGTTCTGGTTCGCCCTGCTCAAGGTTGTGGCAATCATTGGTTTCATTGTTCTCGGCGTCCTGGCGATCTTCGGCTTCCTGCCGAACAGTCAGGTCAGCGGTGTTTCGCACCTGTTCGACACCCAGGGCTTCCTGCCAAACGGCATGGGCGCGGTGTTGGGTGCCATCCTGACCACCATGTTCTCCTTCATGGGCACCGAGATCGTGACCATCGCGGCTGCGGAATCGAAAGATCCGGGCAAGCAAATCTCCAAGGCCACCAACTCGGTGATCTGGCGGATCGGCTTGTTCTACCTCGTATCGATCTTCATCGTTGTGGCCCTGGTGCCATGGAACGACCCGATCCTGGCCAGCGTTGGTTCCTACCAGACCGTGCTTGACCGCATGGGCATCCCGAACGCCAAGATGATCGTCGACATTGTGGTACTGGTTGCCGTGACCAGCTGCCTGAACTCGGCGCTCTACACGTCCTCGCGCATGATGTTTTCCCTGGGCAAGCGCGGCGATGCGCCGGCGATCTCCACGCGCACCAACAAAAGTGGCACGCCTTACTGGGCAGTGATGTTGTCCACCGGTGCCGCGTTCCTGGCAACATTCGCCAACTACGTGGCCCCGGCTGCGGTGTTCGAATTCCTGCTGGCCAGCTCCGGCGCCATCGCATTGCTGGTGTACCTGGTGATTGCGATTTCGCAACTGCGCATGCGTAAGCAGCGTATAGCGCGGGGCGAGAAAATCGCCTTCAGCATGTGGCTGTTCCCGGGCCTGACCTACGCGGTGATCGTCTTCATCGTCGCGGCCCTGACCATCATGCTGTTCCAGGATGCCCATCGCGTGGAAATTCTTGCGACCGGCTTGCTCAGTGCCCTGGTGGTAGCGACCGGCTTGCTGGTGGCTCGCCGCCGCAAGCTGGAAAAACGCGGCGCGGTAGTGCTGAACTGATCCATACCGCGTAATGCAAAACGGCCGCTGTCAGTGATGACAAGCGGCCGTTTTTGTTTCTGTCGATTGCTCTGTGTTCATTCGACATGAACCCAGTCTTCTACGCGTAACCCAGGAACGCGCTCAAACTCCCGCAGGTTGTTGGTGACCACGATAAACCCGCGTGAGCGTGCGTGCCCGGCAATCATCTGGTCGTACGGGCCTATGGGTGTGCCGGCCTTTGCCAGCTCGGATCGGATCATCCCGGTGTGCGCTGCAGCTTCGTTGTCGAAGGGCAGGACTTCAAGTCGGGCGGAGAAGCCCTCGATGACCGCCAGGTTTTTTTCGGGGGCAGCTGATTTTTCTGCTCCGTAGATCAGTTCCATCAGCGTGACCGCACTGATGCACAGTTGGCCGTGATGACGGTTGAACGCCTCCCGTACCACCTGTGGTTTGTTCTTGATGGTGAAGATGCAGATGTTGGTATCGAGCATGTACTTGATCATCAGAACGACTCACGCTCCTGATCGGCAGGTTGCTCGCGATCGGTCATGAAGTCTGCCGTGATGCTTTCTCCATCGAACCAGCTGTCCCAGGTTTCACCGGCGGGCGTGATGATGCGGCTTCTGCCGACGGCGACGACGTCGACTCGTTTCACGTCGCTTGGCATGGCCACGGCTTTCGGCAGGCGAACGGCCTGGCTTCGATTGCTCATGAAAAGGGTTGTCTGTTCCATCTGGACCTCCTGCGCTTTTGCTGGCGCGATGAGTCCAAAGGATAGGTTTTGTGTTGGATATGTCAACGGGATATACGTGGTGTCTGACGGAAGGAAAGTGCTCGATTCAGAGCCAAAAAAAGGCCGCTGTCAGTGATGACAAGCGGCCGTTTTTGTTTGAGTCGTAACCCTTACTCAGCTTTTTCTTCCGGCGCTTCCAGCGACTCGCGGTAGACATCCAGTGCCGCGCCGAAATCGGCGATGAACTGTGGCTCGCTCAGCCATGCCTGGGCGGCGTCGCGGTCCATGCCGTCGGCCCACATGCGGTAGTCGATCAGCATGTCGGCGGCCAGGTGGGTGGCGGCCATGCCTTCGTCGTCGGCGTTTTCCATGTCCAGCAGTTCTGGATGGTCGATGATGATAAAGGCGAGGTTCGTCAGCAGCACCGAGAGCATTTCACTGCGGCTGACGGCTTCCGCGTCGCGCATTTTGCTGAACATCGCGAAGGTATATTCCGGGATCGGCTCGGGGACATCGCCCAGGTCCTGGTCCACAATCGATTTTCTGCCAACCATGCGGATCTGCTTGGCTTTGGCTTTTGCGCGCTTGGCGCGTTTCTGTTGCTTGTTCAGGGAGGCCATGGGAACTCAGTTCGGTTTCTGTTGGGTTTGCGCGGCAATGGCGTCGGACGCCGCCACGTAGTCGGCCTGGAAGGCCGGTGATTCGATCCACGCCAGGGCGCCGGCCTCGTCGGTTTCAGTGGACCATTGGCGATACTCGATCAGCGCGGCAAGGATGAAGTCCATCGCACCTTCTTCGCCTTCCTGCTCGTACACCAGTTCCAGCAACGGGTCTTCCAGGAAGGCCGTGCACAGGGCTTGCTGGCTGATCTTCTCGGCGTCGATCATTTTCTTGAACAGTTCGGTCAGGTCCACCGACTCGAAGTCGATGCGATCGTCGTTCGGGTCCAATTCCACCGGCGCGGCAGCCCGCTGGGTGCGGTTCTGCTTGGCCTTGGCCTTGGCGCGGGATGCGCGTTTGTGCTGCTTGTTGGCGGAGGCCATGGGCGTCGTTCCGTATTCGTTGAAAGGGCAAAAGGCCTAACTGCGTGGCACTCGCCGCCCGGGGGTATCGGGGGCCAGTTCACCGTTTTGCAGCCAGGCCAATGCAATGGGCCATAGTGTGGCTTGGTATGCGCTGCGAAAAAAGGCGAAATGTCCGACTTCTTCTTCTTCGCCGATGTCTTCGGGGTGGATACGCAGGTGCGAGTTTGTGCTGCCGGTGAAGTAGCCGAGCAGGCGTTCGATGGCCGGGACCGTGCCGTAGGGATCGTCGCTAATGCTGATGGCCAGGGTTTGCGCGGTGACGCCGGCAAAGGGCAGCTGTCCGGCGGTTTTGCTGATTGTGCGGCCGCTGGCGCGTTTCTCGTAGCAGGCAGTGGAGAGGCTCCAGTCACGGACTACGCCGGCGGGTGTGTCTTCCAGCCAGCCAAGGCGTTTGCCCGGAAAGTAGCCGTAGATCATCGTCACCAGCGGCATCAGCACATGCCACTTGCCGAACATGCGCCAGCGATGGGCCGGCGCGTAGTCGCGCCAGTAGGCGAATTGCGCACCGACTGTCACCAGACGCCGGATCAGGTGCCCGGACGCCCCCAGGCCCGCTGCACAGCCGCCAAAACTGTGGCCGACCACATCGATAGGCTGCCTTGGGAACTCACGCTGTGCGCGCTTGAGCATCGCCTCGAAATCCAGCGCTCCCCAATCGGTCCACGAGGCTTGAAGCCCCTTGAGCGACGCCGGCCGCGACTCGCCGATGCCGCGGTAGTCATAGGTGATGACATCGAAGCCGTGGGCGAACAGGTAGTCGGCGAAGCGCGAGTAATGGCGGCAACGGACCGAGGTGGCGGCATTGATGATTACGACTGGACGAGCGGCGTCCTGAGAGGCGTGTCGCCAGGTGAAGCCACCGAGGATGAAACCGTCCGAGGCGGTTTCCTTGAACGGTTTGCCGGGCGCGGTAGTTGGCAGCGGCAACTCGATGAGAGTGGTGGCCAGTGGAGGCGTGTCCTGCAAATTCATTGGCGTCAGACCTTTGCGGGTAGCTGCCAACGATAGTCTTGATGCCGTTGATGAACAATCCGTTCGCCTCAACGCGGTTGTTGATCGAACAGTCGTTCTTCAAGTGCCGCCCGTTCCCGATTCAGCTCATTAAGCAGTTCCTCCTCACTCGGCAGGCCCCGCTTGTACTTGCTGGCGAACAGTTGCTCGTTTCCTTCCTGCACTGAGTAACGCACCACGGATTCATCCTTTTGCGCGCAGAGAATGATGCCGACGGTTGGGCCGTCTTCCACGCCGCGTTTGAGGTCGTCGTACATGCGCACGTACATGTCCATCTGCCCCACATCCTGGTGGGTCAGTTCACCGCGCTTGATATCGAAGATGACGAAGCATTTGAGCATGTAGTTGTAGAACACCAGGTCGATGTAGAAGTCTTTACTGTCGGTACTGATGCGTTGCTGGCGGGCAA
This sequence comes from Pseudomonas sp. KH_046_2, assembly GCF_057838985.1. Lineage (NCBI taxonomy): Bacteria > Pseudomonadati > Pseudomonadota > Gammaproteobacteria > Pseudomonadales > Pseudomonadaceae > Pseudomonas > Pseudomonas sp. KH_046_2. The sequence goes on from NZ_CM174480.1 coordinate 351,069, forward strand.
TGAACGCGAAGCCCTTTCCCAGCTCCAGCAAGAAGTCCTGCAGTTTTTCGATCAGCGCTTGTTCGATCTCGCTTTCTTGAAGCTTGCCGGCATTGGGTAAGCCAAGAAACTCCAGTACCACCGGATCGCGGATGAAATCCCGAGGGCTGGCCTTCATGTTTTGAATGTGGGTGGCGGCCTCCTGCTTGACGCTGCCGCGATCGCGGCTCGCCAGCAGGCGTTCGTAGTACAACGTATTGATCTGGCGCTCCAGTGCTCGGCTTGACCAGTTCTGGGTGGCTGATTCGTTCATGTACCAGAGGCGAGCGCTGTCGTTGTCGACCCGAAGCAAGCGGCGGTAGTGGGTCCAGCTCAATTCGTGATGCAGTGCGTCACGAATTGGAAAGGCTTGATAGAACAGACGCATATACCGAAGGTTGGAAGCGTCAAATCCCTTTCCGAACTCCGCAGTTAGCGCTTTGGCCAAGGTCGACGGTAACTCTTTGCCATACCTGACCCGTCGCGCGCCGTTCTGTTCGAACTCAACGATGTGCCGACCAATCTGCCAACAGGTTTGCACTTGTACGGTATCGACCGCCCGAAGCACCTTCTGACGTGCCTGATGGATCAATTTGCCAAGGTTGCCAAGCAGTGATGCCAGATGTGGGTCGTGAGTGTCGTTGTGTGTGAGGGCCGTCATGAGGTCTTCCGCAGCAAGTTGAACAGCGAAAGAGAATGACAAGTGAGCACCTTTCGAAGATGCCGGGGATTACTGAAAAACAGGCAGGAAATACCGGGTTCGCCGGCAGGACGGGTCTGATGGTGGGCGAGGGCTGAGGAACAAATGGCGTAGTACGTTTCGTACTCAGGTCAAATCAATCTAAACCCCTCCCTCCGGCTGGAAATCCAAAGAATGTAACGATTGGGTTCTGCAGAACCCGGGAGTCGTCATCATGAAATACTTCCATTCACTCCTGTTGCCTCTCTCCGCCGTCGGCGTGTTGATGTTTCCATCGATGCTGCCCGCCGCCAGCCTTGATCCCATCGACAGCGCTGGCGTACAGGTGCAACGCCAGGAGCAAAACGGCATCGTCTACCTGTCCGGCGGTATCGGTGAGGATGAGTCCAAGGCCATCCAGCAGACCACCGGGTACAACCTGCACATGACGTTCTCTGTCGGAGGGGAAAATGAATACACCCCTGACGTGAATGTAGTTATTCAGAAAGCCCCGGGGCAAACCGTGCTGACGCTCAATGACGCCGGTCCGCTGGTTTACGTGAAACTGCCTGCCGGGAAATACACGGTCATTGCAACGCGCAAAGGCGAAACACGGCAGGACGTTGCCGATGTTGGCAGCGGTGCAGTGCGTAATCTGGTTTTTCACTGGAATGATGCGAGTTAACGAGAGGCTCTAAACCCTGGGTCCTGCGACTCAGGGTTTTTCGTTATTGACACCCTCGTACGTGTGGATGAGTGCAACGCGTAGAGGGTTGGTTTCTACGCTCAGCAGCTTGATGGCCAAGGCGCAGCAGACCACGATCAACATAGGTTTGATCAACCGCGGTCCGACCCGAACAGCGGCCCGCGCACCCAATTGAGCGCCGACGAAGGCCGCCAAAGCCATGGCTATGGCTACCGGCCAGATAATCACACCTTTGGTGATAAAGACCGACAGAGAACCGAGATTGCATGACGCGTTGGCAAGTTTGGTAAAACTCATGGCGCGCATCATGCCCAGGCCGCAGAGCAGTACGAATCCGACGATAAAGAATGAGCCTACACCGGGGCCAAATATACCGTCGTAGAAGCCCAGAATCGGCGCAACGCTAAACGAAAAAAGCAGAATGCCAATTCTCTTGCGTCGATCTTCATTGGCCAGCTTTGGAGAGAGCGCAAAATAGATGGCTACCAGAATCAGCATGATAGGTACGCAAACTTCCAGGTAGCGCTTATCAATAGAGCTGACCAGCAAGGCACCGCTGGCGCCGCCAATAAATCCGCAGACAACCAGGAAACGGCCTTCGCGCCACTCGATCATTCCTTTGCGAGCGAAAGTTACAGTTGCCGAAACAGTTGCCGAAGCGGCCTGGAACTTGTTCGTGGCAATCGCACTGATGGGGTCCACCCCAGCCAGAAAAAGTGCAGGCAATGTTATCAGTCCGCCCCCACCCGCAATCGCATCAAAAAAACCGGCGCAGAACGCCACGAGCGCCAATAGGCTAATTACATCCCAAGACATCCCAATCCCTCTAATCCAATTATTGGCAAGTCATCTACGTGACTGGCTACTCAACAGTCAGGGCGTGCGGCAAAAGTCAGCCCTGCAGCCTCAGCGGGTCTTCTGAAATAACGATAGGAGGCGAAAATTTCGACAGGCCAAAAATGCCGATTCTGCACAAACCGACGATAAGCGTATGTCATCCATTTCCGTTAAAGCAGACAGAGCGTTCTGACAGAGCAGGGACAATCAGGAATTACCGATATCCGATGCCTGAAGGCTTTTCGGTAGTCAGCCTCGGCAACCGTTACGGTCGCTTGCGGACGTGGTGACAGGAGGTGGGAAATTGTTGCTTCAATGGAGGCTGGGCCGTTGCCTCATCAAATTGCAGGCATAAAAAAACCCTGAATCTTGCGATTCAGGGTTTTCGGTATTTGGTGCCCAGAGACGGAATCGAACCGCCGACACGGGGATTTTCAATCCCCTGCTCTACCGACTGAGCTATCTGGGCAACGGGGCGCATTAAACGGGTTTTTCAGGGGGTCGTCAAGCAAGTTTTCAAAAAAATTTTAATTATTACCGTCGCTTACGTTCCGACCCCCGATAAATCGGGGTTATTCCGATGGCGGTACGTAGCCTTCGGCCTTGGCGTAATCCTCGCCGGAGAAGTACTTGTCCATCTCGCCCTGAAGATATTTGCGATCTTCGGCGTTCATCATGTTCAGGCGTTTTTCGTTGATCAGCAGGGTCTGGTGCTTCTGCCAGTCGGCCCAGGCCTTTTGCGAGACGTGGTCAAAAATGTCCTGGCCTTTGGCGCCCGGGAACGGAGCACGTTCCAGGCCTGGCAATTCTTCTTTGTACTTGCGGCACATGATGGTGCGGGTCATGACGACTCTCCTGCGTTCAATACGGCGGCCGCGCGTTCGAGCAAGGTTTTGACCGGGGCGGCAAGGCCCAGGCGCGGCGGGGTGGCGAGGTTATACCAGAGCCAGTCAGCCTCGGCCACGTGATGGCCGGACTCCTGGACCTGAACCAGCCAGGGTTCGATGGATAACTGAAAATGGCTGAAGGTGTGCACCAGGTTAGGCAATGCCTGTTGGGTGCCCAGTTCCAGCGAGTGCTGCGATGCCAGGTGCGGCAAGTCGTCGAGGTCGTCGAGTTCCGGCAGGCTCCACAAACCGCCCCACAGGCCCGTGGACGGGCGACGGTAAAGCAGGATCGCACCGTCGTCGTTGGCGAGCATCGGCATCAAAGTGCGTTTCTGCGGGATGGCTTTGCGCGGCTTGGGGATCGGGTAGCGGGTTTCCAGGCCGAGCATGTGCGCCTCGCAGCCCTTTTCCAGCGGGCATAGCAGGCAGCTCGGTTTGCTGCGGGTGCAGAGCGTGGCGCCCAAGTCCATCATCGCTTGAGTGTAGGCGTTGGCCCGGTCGTGTGGCGTAAAGCGCTCAGCGTTGGCCCAGAGCTGTTTGGCCACCTTCGGCTCGCCAGGGTAGCCCTCTTGCGCAGTAAAGCGCGCCAGGACGCGCTTGACGTTGCCGTCGAGGATCGGCGCGCGCAGGCCCATGCTGATGCTGGCAATGGCACCAGCGGTGGATAGGCCGATCCCCGGCAGATCAGTGAGCTTTTCCACATCCCGGGGGAATTCGCCGCCGTACTGCTCGACGACGATCTTTGCGGTCTTCTGCAAATTGCGCGCGCGGGTGTAGTAACCCAGGCCCGTCCACAGGTGCAGTACTTCGTCTTCCGGCGCGCACGCCAGCGCTTCGACCGTCGGCAGCGAGGCCATGAAGCGGTCGAAGTAGTTCAGCACGGTGCTGACCTGGGTCTGCTGCAGCATGATTTCCGAGACCCATACCCGATACGGGTTGATGTCTTGTTGCCAGGGCAAATCGTGACGGCCGTGGCGGTCGAACCAGTCCAGCACCGCCGTTGAAAACTGCTCGGCTCTCATCGCTTGAACAGCTCCTTGAGCGCGTCTTTCAGTTTCGGGTCGACCTTGTCGCCCCATTTCTCGTCGATTTTTTCGCTGATCCTGTCGCCTGCCAGTTTGCCCGCGACCTGGCTCATGCGGTCATTATCCAGGCGGCAAGCCTTGGCACCCAGCTCCAGCGGGCCGCGGCAGCGCAGTGGCCACTCGACGCCGACAAACTTGTCGCCGACCTGGCAGGCCGGGTCCGGCATGGCGCTGGTATCGCCTTCGACGATGATGCCGACGCGGTAGTCCATGCCCAGCACTCGCAGATCGATGTCACCGTCACCTTTGACGGTCATGCCCGGGATGCGCACTTTCAGATCCGGGTTGCTGGCCACGCCGTTACGCAAGGTCAGGTTGCCCTTGAGCTCCTGGAACGGTGTGTCCTTGCCCCGGGGTTCGCCGTTGAGGGTTTTGCGGTTGAGCGTGGCGATGCCTTTGCACAGCTGTTGCTCAAGGTTGGCGTTGAGCAGCACGCCATTGTTGATCACGAAGCTGGCGTTGCCGTTGAGGGTTTCGATCAGCGCTTTCTGGCTGTTGCCGCTGCCGGTCAGGCTGCTGTTGAGCGTGACCAGGCCTTTGACCGGCGGGTTCTTGCCCTGGCTTTCGAGGATTTTTTCTGCAGGTACCCGGCTGATCTTCGTCTGCAAGTTCAGCGCCGGCACTGGCTGGCGCACATCGAGCGTGCCGGTGGTTTCGAAGTTGCCCTCGTACAGGTCGCCGCGCAGGTTGGCCAGTGTCAGCAGGCCGCCCTGGCCGGTGGCCTTGAGTGCCGCGTTATGGATCGGCAGTTTTTGCAGGGTCAACTGGCCGAAGGTCAGGTCGGCGTCCACATCGAGCTTGCTCAAGCGTTCCACGGGCAACAGGCGCTCGTTGCTCCAGGCGTCCTTGGTCGGCGCGGGTGGCAACGGAGTACTGCCGGCGCCGGCCATGGCATCGGCTTCGGTGCTGGCGACTTCGGCCTGACGCACTTGTGTCGCGCTATTGGCCTCGGCGGATTTCGGCGGCAGGTAACGGTCGACGTTGAAGGTGTCGGCCTTGAGTACTGCGCGCAGCGATTGCTTGGCGAAGTCTTCGACGGCAATGCGGCCGCTGAAGGTGCTGTCGTCGACTTTCAGGTTGACGTTATCGAACGCCAGGCTGGTGGGTGTTGCCGCCAGACGGCTGACCAGCTCGACCTTGCTCAGGCTGCCTTCGGCCATGGCCGGGAGTTTCTGGCCGATACTGTCGACGAATTTCGCCAGGTCGAACTGGGCAATCGAGATGCCGCCGCTGACCTGTGGGGTCTTGTCGAGGTCGTTGACCTTCAGTTCACCCAGTGCCCGCAGCTGGTTCGCGGAGATCTTGATGCCGGTCCACTCGGCGACATTGGCGGCCTTGTCCAGCACCAACTGGCCCTGGGCGGAGAACGTCATGCTCTTGCCTTGCAACGGGTCGCCGGTCACTTCACCGGACAACTTCATGTCTTCGAGCTGATAGCGCTGCAGTGCACGTGCGATGCGCAACTCGCCATTGAGCTCGGTACGCACTCGCAATGCCGGCTGGTTGGCTGACAGGAAAGCCGTGAGCTTGAGCGGAATGTTGACGGAGTCGTGAACCGCACCGGTGCTCAACTGGATGCTTTCGGCGCTGAAGCTCTTGCCGGTTTTTTCGTCGCTGTATTCGACCCGAGCGTTGTTCACGGTCAGGCTGTCGATGTCCAGGCGGATCGGTTGCGGCGGTTTTTTGGTCGCGACGCTGGCTTCGGGTGCAGGTTCACTCGCTGCGGGCGCAGTACCGGTCGCGTCGGTACTGGCCGCTGCCGGCACCTTGCCGACGTCTTCCCAATTGCCGTGGCCGTCCTTGTCACGGTTCAGGCGCAGGTTCAGGCCCTCGACGCGCACGTCGCTCATCTGCACTTCACGGCGCAGCAGCGGCAGTACGCGCACCGACAGGCCGAGCATCTGCAAGTCGGCAAACGGCTCGGCCGGCTTGATCAGGGTCGCCACACTGGCGTCGTGCAGTTCAAGGCCCAGCCACGGGAACAGGCTCCAGCCGATATCGCCATTGAGCGTGAGCTCGATGTGGGCCTTGTCGCGGGCAATCTGGCGAATCTCGTCTTTGTAGTCGTTGGGATCGAAGAGGTGGGTCAGGGCAAAGCCCAGCGCCACAATGATCAGCAACAGCCCGAGAAGTACCAGACCCAGGATTTTGCCGAACGCTTTCATGGGCGAGTCCTTGTAATTAGTCGAATTCAAAATTTAGCCGAGGAGTATAGCGCCCCCGAACAGACGACCGGTCGGTGATCACGCCGGCAGCACATCCAGCGGCAGTTTCAACTTCGCGGCCAGCGCCTGAGCCTCCAGATGCCCGGCAGGCGCCAGCAGGCGCAGGGGCATGCCCGATTGCGCGGCCATTTTCCGGGCTTCGGCGACCAGTCGCTCGGCAACACCACGGCGACGGGTGATTTTTCGTACACATATTTGGGACAAGTGCCAGGCGTCTTGGTGCCTTTGCAGGCGGGCCGCGCCCAGCAGGCGATCGTTGAAGCGTCCGGCGATCAGTGTGCCGTCGCGCAAGCAGTCTTCGATCAACTGCGCGGCCCCGGAAAAAGGTGCGAACAGCCAGTCCGGGGCGTCGCTGTAGATCTTCTGCAGATCCTGCCGATCCTGGGCAGTGGCTTGGTTCAGCGGCTCGACAATGATCGGCATGGTGATTCCTGTGAGGTCATGAAGCGATAGAGATCAGATGACGTACAAAAGGTGATGTCAGTTTGGTTTTTCTGTCACTGGCAAATGGTAACCTTTGCCCGTTCGTCCGTCCTTCTGCGACCTGTTGTCGCACAACAAGGTGCTCCACCAAAAAAACGGTCATGCCTGCGTGCATAGAGGCCGGGAGCGGGCTGTGGCTGGCGAACCATACTGACAATTGGGGGATACACAATGACCACGAGCATCACGGCGGACGGCTTCAGCGCCGACCAGCCAGCGTTCCTGTCCAAGGAGCGGATCATCGCCAAGCCCGGTTTCAACCGTTGGCTGGTGCCACCGGCCGCGCTGGCCATCCACTTGTGCATCGGCATGGCCTACGGCTTTTCGGTGTTCTGGTTGCCGCTGTCCAAGGCGCTGGGCGTCACAGCTCCAGCGGCCTGCGCACCCGACATGAGTTTTATCGCACAAGTCTTTTCGTCCCAGTGTGACTGGCCGATCTCGATGCTCGGCTGGATCTACACCCTGTTCTTCATCTTCCTCGGTTGCTCGGCCGCCATCTGGGGTGGCTGGCTGGAACATGCCGGACCGCGCAAGGCCGGTGTCGTATCGGCACTGTGCTGGTGTGGAGGCCTGCTGATTTCGGCGTTGGGGGTGTATACCCACCAGATCTGGTTGATGTGGATCGGCTCCGGGGTCATTGGCGGTATCGGCCTGGGCCTGGGCTACATTTCGCCGGTGTCGACCCTGATCAAATGGTTCCCGGACAAGCGCGGCATGGCCACCGGCATGGCGATCATGGGCTTCGGCGGCGGCGCAATGGTCGGCGCTCCGCTGGCGGCGGCGCTGATGGGGCATTTCGCCTCGCCAACCAGCGTCGGCGTGTGGCAGAGCTTCCTGGTGATGGCTGCGATCTACTTCGTGTTCATGATCGGTGGCGCGCTGTCCTACCGCGTTCCGCCAACCGGCTGGAAGCCTGAAGGCTGGACGGCCCCGGCGAAAAAAGCCTCGAACGCGATGATCACTCATCGCCATGTGCACGTGAATGTGGCCTGGAAAACGCCGCAGTTCCGTCTGGTGTGGTTGGTGCTGTGCCTGAACGTATCGGCCGGTATCGGCATCCTCGGCATGGCGTCGCCGCTGTTGCAGGAAGTGTTCGCGGGCAAGTTGCTGGGCAATGACCTGGCCTTCGGTCAGCTGGACGCCTCGCAACTGGCTTCGATCGCCGCCATCGCTGCCGGTTTCACCGGTTTGCTGAGCCTGTTCAACATCGGAGGGCGCTTCTTCTGGGCTTCGTTCTCGGATTACCTGGGTCGTAAAAACACCTACTTTGTGTTCTTCGCCCTGGGTTTTGCCCTGTACGGACTGATTCCAAACCTCGGTCACTTGGGCAGCGTCGCGCTGTTCGTGGCGGCGTTCTGCATCATCCTGTCGATGTACGGCGGTGGTTTCGCGACCGTTCCTGCGTATCTGGCGGACCTGTTCGGCACGCAAATGGTCGGTGCGATTCACGGTCGTCTGCTGACGGCGTGGGCTGCTGCCGGTGTGCTCGGTCCGGTGCTGGTGAACTACCTGCGTGAATATCAGCTGAGCATCGGCGTCGAGCGTGCGGCGGCCTACGACATCACCCTGTACATCCTCGCCGGCCTGCTGGTGTTGGGTTTCCTGTGCAACCTGCTGGTGCGTCCGGTGGCGGACAAGTACTTCATGACCGACGCCGAACTGGCCGCCGAACAGGCGCTGGGCCATGACAAAGGCGCTGACAGCAGCACCGTACTGGAGTGGAAAGCCGCGCCGGGCACCAAGCCGCTGGCGATTGCAGCGTGGCTGGTGGTGGGTATTCCGTTGGCGTGGGGTGTTTGGGTGACCTTGCAGAAGACGGCAGTGCTGTTTCACTAAGTAAACGCATAACCCTTGTAGGAGCGAGCCTGCTCGCGATAGCGGTCTGACAGTCGACAATGATGTTGAATGTGAGGGCCTCATCGCGAGCAGTCGAGCGTCGACCGGCTGCTCCTACAGTTGTTTTGGGGTGTCCGAAATGGCTTGTACTGACATGTATATCACCGGGCATGCGGGATTCACTCCGTCAGGGATATCACCTCGCGTGTTTCTGTTTGGCGCCCGCACGCCTATAATGGCTGCCTTTTTCGCCCAATGATTTTGCGGAGCTGGTGATGGCCGAACGTAAGGCGTCTGTCGAGCGCGACACTCTGGAAACCCAGATCAAAGCCTCGATCAACCTCGATGGCACCGGAAAGGCCCGATTCGATATCGGTGTTCCTTTTCTTGAGCACATGCTGGACCAGATCGCCCGCCACGGGCTGATCGACATGGATATTGTCAGCAAGGGCGACCTGCATATCGATGACCACCACACGGTGGAAGACGTCGGTATCACCCTTGGCCAGGCTTTTGCCAAAGCCATCGGCGACAAGAAAGGCATCCGTCGCTACGGCCACGCCTACGTGCCGCTCGATGAAGCGCTGTCGCGTGTGGTGATCGACTTCTCCGGCCGTCCAGGCCTGCAGATGCACGTTCCGTACACCCGCGCCACCGTCGGCGGCTTTGACGTTGACCTGTTCCAGGAGTTCTTCCAGGGCTTCGTCAACCACGCCAACGTCAGCCTGCACATCGACAACCTGCGTGGGCACAACACCCACCACCAGATCGAAACCGTGTTCAAGGCTTTCGGCCGCGCCCTGCGCATGGCCGTGGAGCTCGATGACCGTATGGCCGGGCAAATGCCATCGACCAAGGGCGTTCTGTAATGCAGACAGTCGCGGTTATCGATTACGGCATGGGCAACCTGCACTCGGTGGCCAAGGCCCTCGAGCACGTCGGTGCCGGCAAGGTGCTGATCACCAGCGATGCCAACGTGATTCGCGAAGCCGACCGGGTGGTTTTCCCCGGCGTCGGCGCCATTCGCGATTGCATGGCGGAGATCCGTCGCCTCGGCTTCGATTCGCTGGTGCGTGAAGTCAGCCAGGACCGTCCGTTCCTTGGCATCTGCGTGGGCATGCAAGCCTTGCTCGACACCAGCGAAGAGAACGACGGCGTCGACTGCATCGGCCTGTTCCCGGGCGCGGTGAAGTTCTTCGGCAAAGACCTGCATGAAGACGGCGAACACCTGAAAGTCCCGCACATGGGCTGGAACGAAGTGAAGCAGAAGGTCAGTCACCCGCTGTGGCACGACATTCCGGACCTGGCGCGGTTCTACTTCGTGCACAGCTACTACATCGCTGCCGCCAACGCGCGGCAGGTGGTGGGGGGCGGTCACTACGGTGTCGATTTCGCCGCGGCGCTGGCCGAAGGCTCGCGTTTCGCCGTGCAGTTCCACCCGGAGAAAAGCCATACCCATGGCCTGCAGTTACTGCAGAACTTCGCTGCATGGGACGGTCGCTGGTAAATGGCAATCAAGAAAAAACCGCCGATTCTGACCCTCACTCCCGAGCAGGAGAGCGAGGCCAATCGCAAGATCAAGCGTTTCATGGAAGACCGCTTCGAACTCGACCTCGGCTCGTTCGAGGCGGCGGAGATTCTTGAGCTGTTTACCCGTGAAATTGCTCCGCACTATTACAACAGGGCGATTTTCGATGTGCAGGCGCACCTCAAAGAGAGGTTCGAAAGCATCGAAAGCGACCTGTGGGCGCTCGAGAAAAACTGATTTTCGAGCCAAGCTGATCATTCAAATTTGAAGGTTTGCCAGATGCTGATTATTCCCGCTATCGATCTCAAAGACGGTGCCTGTGTTCGTCTGCGCCAGGGCCGTATGGAAGATTCCACGGTGTTCTCCGATGACCCGGTGAGCATGGCTGCCAAGTGGGTGGAAGGCGGTTGCCGCCGTCTGCATCTGGTCGACCTGAACGGCGCCTTCGAAGGCCAGCCAGTCAACGGCGAAGTGGTCACTGCCATCGCCAAGCGCTACCCGAACCTGCCGATCCAGATCGGCGGCGGTATCCGCTCCCTGGAAACCATCGAACACTACGTGAAAGCGGGCGTGAGCTACGTGATCATCGGCACCATGGCCGTGAAAGATCCAGCCTTCGTTGCCGAAGCCTGCCGCGCATTCCCAGGCAAGGTGATCGTTGGCCTGGACGCGAAGGACGGCTTCGTCGCTACCGACGGCTGGGCTGAAATCAGCACCATTCAGGTGATCGACCTGGCCAAGCAGTTCGAAGCCGACGGCGTGTCCGCGATCGTTTATACCGACATCGCCAAAGACGGCATGATGCAGGGCTGCAACGTACCGTTCACCGCCGCGCTGGCTGCTGCCACGAAGATCCCGGTGATCGCTTCCGGCGGCATCCACAACCTCGGTGACATCAAGTCGCTGCTCGACGCCAAGGCGCCCGGCATCATCGGCGCGATCACCGGCCGTGCGATCTACGAAGGCACCCTCGATGTCGCTGAAGCGCAAGCTTTCTGCGATTCGTACAAAGGCTGAGGAAACGACCATGGCCCTGGCCAAACGCATCATCCCTTGCCTGGACGTGGACAACGGCCGGGTGGTCAAGGGTGTGAAATTCGAAAACATCCGCGACGCCGGTGACCCGGTGGAAATCGCCCGTCGTTACGACGAGCAGGGCGCCGACGAGATTACCTTTCTTGACATCACCGCCAGCGTCGATGGCCGCGACACCACACTGCATACCGTCGAACGCATGGCCAGCCAGGTGTTCATCCCGCTGACCGTGGGCGGTGGCGTGCGCACCGTGCAAGATATCCGCAACCTGCTCAATGCCGGTGCGGACAAGGTCTCGATCAACACCGCCGCGGTGTTCAACCCGGAATTCGTCGGCGAAGCCGCTCAGCATTTCGGTTCGCAATGCATAGTGGTAGCCATCGACGCGAAGAAGGTTTCCGGACCGGGTGAAACCCCGCGCTGGGAAATCTTCACCCATGGCGGTCGCAAACCAACCGGCCTCGACGCCGTTGAGTGGGCGAAGAAAATGGAAGGCCTGGGTGCCGGCGAAATCCTGCTGACCAGCATGGACCAGGATGGCATGAAAAACGGTTTCGACCTGGGTGTCACCCGCGCCATCAGCGATGCGCTGGGCATTCCGGTGATCGCCTCCGGCGGTGTCGGCAACCTGCAACACTTGGCCGACGGCATTATCGAAGGCCACGCCAGCGCGGTACTGGCGGCGAGTATTTTCCACTTCGGCGAATACACCGTGCAGGAAGCCAAGGCTTATATGGCCCATCGCGGAATCGTGATGCGTTAAACAAACCGGTACAGGCCAGTGGACACCATGGCGTACCCAAGGCACTCTTGGGTACGCCATGGATTTCGGTAGCCAGACATGCTTAAACGCTTTCTTCTCGTCCTTGCCAGCGCTTCTCTGTTGTTGATCAGCGGAGCAAACGCTAAAGACAGCCCCGATACCGACCTGGTGTTGCTGACGGAGAATTTCCCGCCGTACAACATGGCGAAGAACGGCAAGAACTTCGCTCAGGACGAGAACATCAATGGCATCGCCACCGATATCGTCCGCGAGATATTCAAGCGCGCCGACATTACCTACAGCCTGACGCTGCGTTTCCCTTGGGAGCGGGTGTACAAACTGGCTCTGGAAAACCCCGGTTACGGTGCCTTCGTGATGGCGCGTCTGCCCGATCGCGAAAAACTCTTCAAATGGGTCGGCCCGATTGGTCCCGACGACTGGATCATGTTGGCCAGGGCCGACAGCAAGATTACCCTCGAAACCCTCAATGACGCGCGCAAATACAAGATCGGCGCCTACAAGGGCGATGCGATTGCCGAGACGCTGGCCAAGCAGGGGCTTAATCCGATTGTTGTGCTGCGTGATCAAGACAACGCGAAAAAACTGGTCAACGGCCAGATCGACCTGTGGGCCACCGGTGACCCGGCAGGCCGCTATCTGGCGCGCCAGGAGGGCGTGAACGGGCTCAAAACCGTGCTGCGGTTCAACAGCGCCGAGTTGTACCTGGCGCTGAATAAAGACGTTCCGGATGAAACCGTCGCCAAGCTGCAAGCCGCGCTGGATCAGCTGCGCAAGGAAGGCATCGTTGACGACATCATGGGTCGCTATTTGTAGCAATTACCTCGATGTGGGCTGAAGCGCAGCGTCCGGCATCGCGCTCAAGTACACGGCGCTTGTAAACACGTTATTCAACATCGCCCTTGTCAGCTGCTGTTCTCCTGAGGCGACACCGATAATACAGAGCGCATGTGCGCCGCTTTGTGGCCCGATTTCAGTATTGATGTATGCGTCTTCAGAGCTGAGGGCGGCGCTGTAATTGTCGGGAGCTTTGCAGTCCCTGGCGTTACTGACCGTTTTGTAGCGATACAAGGGCGCCTCGAGGGAGAACCTGAAATCCCACGTAGGCAATACGATCCGCCCCTCCGCGTTTTGCGTTCCATGAACGTATGACTTGAGCTTCCAAGGCTCCGAGACAGTCAGTTCGACCGGTTTCAGGGAACAGTCCCGCCCATTACTGGTAAAGATGCCGTCGATAAAGCAGTAGTACAGAAAGTTGGCGGAATAGCTGTAGTTGAAATGCGTTGCCTGGCAGGACGATGAGTGTTCGCAGCCGGGGGGAGTTGACATGTTGCGGTAGGCTCCGACTTTACTGACGATGCCGGTGATTTCGTTGGTGCGGCGGTTCAGCATCGGGCTACCGGAGCTGCCAGCGTAAAGATCGCAGCTGTTTTTCATGGCCAAAGGGAACACCCCGGGGTGATCGATGAATGTTCCGGCGGTTTGTTCGGCACAGGCGCTCAATCGAAGCCCCTGCTCGGTAAAGCCGCCCGGCGCGCCAACGTTAAGCACATCATGGCTCTCGTAGGTTTGATGGGACGCCAACTTGAGCGGATTGACCCCGGCCTGTATCAGCGACGCCAATGTCGCGTCGACCTCGAGTACTGCAAGATCGGTCCCGACCAGGCTGCTCCATCGGGCAGTTCGGATGGCGTATTGGCGCTTACGCTGTGGCACGTCATGAAAGTAGTGGAAGGTGACGCTGGCTTTCAAAGGCAAATTGGTCCGCGCCGAACCGTACTCAAAGAACACGCAATGACCGCTGGTGAGCAGGTAAGCAGGGCCAGTGGCTTGGCCTTGTCTGTTACGCGTGTCCAGTAGAACGGCGCTGCAGGTCTCGCCCGATTGGAGACTGAGTCGTCCCACGCCGCTCCAGATTTCATAAAAATGCTCGCTGTTTTGCAGAGCTCTTGATGGTGAATCGTTGACGGCGCCTTCGCCCAAATCGCGAGCCTGCACTGCGGAAATAGCCAGCAGGCCAAGCAAGCCTGCGAAGCAAAAGAGGCTGAGGTATTTCATGTCCATTCCTTGGTGATGAAATTCAGGGTGAGCGCTATCGTGGCACGCGGTGGTGTACCCGCTGGCATAAGTAGTTATCGCGAAATGGAGTGAGCTGCGAGGAATTACCGGGCAGTCGGGAGGCGGTACTGGCCATCCTTGCCGTGCGCTGCCGTTGCACGATTGCCGCGCACGCTGATCATCTGTTGGATATCGATCCAGTCAATGCCCTGAGCCTTGAGCTTGGGCAATTCACGTTCAAGCACTGCCAATGTCTGCGGATACGGATGCCCGATCATCACCGCAGAACCCTGCTTGCGCGCCAGGCTGATAGCCGTCTGCAGCTGAGTGAAGATCTTGGCTTCAGTGGGCTCGTCATCGAGGAAAACATCCCGCGAAACGCTCGCCAGACCGATCTTCTGCGCTTCGGCGGCCGCCACGGTTTGCGCACTGGTGCGGCTGTCGACGAAGAACTTGTGTCGACGCTGCAAGTCCGCCATCAACCAGGCCATGGCCGGTTGCTGAGCGGTCATGCGGCTGCCCATGTGGTTGTTGATGCCAGCGGTATACGGCACAGCCTTGAACGCTGCGTTCAAGCGCTTCTCGAGTTCTTCGACGGGTAACTCGGGATGCCAGGCAAAGGGCCCGGTGGCCGGGTCCATGGGCATGTGCAGGATGACGATCTTGCCGGCGCGATGGGCTTCGCGGGCGAATTCGGTGGCGTGGGGCGTGTCGGGCATGATTGCCGTGGTCACAGGGCCAGGCAGGGCGAGCACACGGCGATCCCGGGGCAGGTTCTGCCCCAGGTCATCGATGATCAGGCTCAGGTAGGCTTTGTGGGGCGTCGATCCGGCGGGCTCTGCGTGAGCAACACCCGCCAGACAACACAACAGACCAATCAGTAACCGCAGAAACATCTCAACGGCCGGATGTGATGCTCAGCCCTTTGAGCAGGCTCAGGGCCTGGGCCAATTGGTAATCATCGTCCTGCGGCATAGGTTTGGCCTTGCCGCTGGCGCCGGTCGGTTTGTCGGCGCCGCCGTTGCCATTGCCCAGGTGACCCTGCAAGTCAGCTTCCTTGAAGTAATCGCTGTCCTGCTCGCTGGTGATCTTGGCCTTGCGTACTTCGATGTCCGGCACGATGCCCTGGGCCTGGATCGAGCGGCCGTTTGGCGTGTAGTACAACGCGGTGGTGATCTTCAGTGCGCGCTCGTTGTTCAGCGGCAGCACGGTTTGCACCGAGCCTTTGCCGAAACTGGTGGTGCCCATCAGCACGGCGCGTTTCTGGTCCTGCAGGGCGCCGGCGACAATTTCCGAAGCCGAGGCGCTACCGCCGTTGATCAGCACGACCATTGGCACGGCTTCGCTTTCGTCCTTGCCGGTGGCAGAGAAACGCAACTCGGAGTTGGCGATGCGGCCCTTGGTGTAAACGATCAGGCCCTTGGTGATGAAGTGGTCGACCACTTCCACCGCCGCCTGCAACACCCCGCCCGGGTTGTTGCGCAGGTCGAGAATGATGCCCTTGAGCTTCTTGCCGTTGTCCTTGCGCAGCTTGGCCAGAGCCTTGGAGACTTCTTCGCCGGTCTTGACCTGGAACTGGGTGATGCGAATGTAGCCGTAGCCCGATTCCAGCAGCTGGCTCTTCACGCTCTTCACCTGGATGACGGCGCGGGACAGGGTCACGTCGAACGGCGTGCCGCCGTCGCGCACCAGGGTCAGGGTGATTTTCTGGCCGATCTTGCCGCGCATCTTGTCGACGGCTTCGGTCATGCTCTGGCCGCGGGTCGGCTGGCCGTTGATCTTGACGATGAAGTCGCCGGCCTGAATGCCGGCCTTGGAGGCCGGAGTGTCATCAATGGGCGACACCACCTTGATGAAGCCGTCTTCGGCACCGACTTCAATGCCCAGGCCGCCGAATTCACCGCTGGTGCTTTCCTGCAGCTCGGCGAAATCTTCAGGGCCGAGGTAGGCCGAATGCGGATCGAGGTTGCTGAGCATGCCCTTGATGGCGTTTTCCAGCAGGGTCTTGTCGTCCACCGGTTCGACATAAGCGGCCTTGATCCGGTCCATCACCTCGGCAAAGGTGCGCAACTCATCCAGCGGCAGTGGCGCCTTGGTGGTCGCAGCAGTGCCCGCAGGCGCAACCGCCGGCGCTGGTTGAGCGGCAAACGCCAGAGGCGCGCCGATCACCAGGGCGATCGTCAGGGCCAGCGAGGTAAGGCGGGACAAATGCAGCATGTCTAACAAACTCCTGAATTAGGTAACGCGCTTATCCTTGCGCGCGGCACCATTGCGCCGGATCACTCGGGTGACCCTGCTGACGAATCGCGAAATACAATGCCGGTGTATCTTGTCCGCCACTGCTACCCACAGTGGAGATGGACTCACCGGCTTTAACCACATCACCCGCAGACTTGAGCAGCGTCTGGTTGTGACCATAAAGACTCAAAAAACCGTTGCCGTGGTCGAGGATCACCAGCAACCCGGCGCCTCGCAGCCAGTCGGCAAACACTACGCGACCACCATGCACCGCATGCACGGTGCTGCCGGCAGACGCGCCGATCATCACGCCATCCCACTTGGTCCGGGCATCGTCGCCACGGCTTTCACCGTAGCGCGCCAGCAGTCGACCATCGACAGGCCAGGGAAGTTTGCCGCGGGTTGACGCAAACGCGCCGCCAAAGGTCTCGCCGGAACTGGAAACCAGTGCGCCAGGTGTCGACCTGACCGGTTTGCGTGGGGCGTCGTCGCCGGCATCTGCCTGCGCCTGGGCCTCACGTAAACGCTTTTTTTCGGCTTCCTGCTGGGCAATCAGCGCTTTTTGTCGCGCTTCTTCTGCCTCACGGGCCTGGCGGGCCAGGGTTTCTTCAATGGTTTTAAGGACTTTAGACAGGTCTGCCTGATCCTGCTCGCGCGCTGCCAGTTTCTGATCGCGAGCCTTTACGTCGTCATTGAGCTTGGCCAGGACTTGCTGGCGCTCCTTGCGGACTTTCTCGAGCTCGTCACGCTGGGTGTCGAGGCTGCTTTGCTGCACCAGCAATTGCGCCTGCTGCATGGCAATGTCTTTCTCGACATTGGACAGTTGGCGCAGGGTTTCGTTGAAACTCTTCAGCTGCTCCAGGCGAGCCTGGCTCAGGTAGTCGTAATAGGTGAGGGTGCGGGCGAATCTTTCCGGATTCTGCTGGTTGAGCAGCAGCTTGAGGTATTCCTGGCGCCCGTTCTGGTAGGCCGCCCGGGCCTGAATGGCGATCAGTCGTTGCTGTTCAATGCGCGCGCTCTGGAGTTTTTTTTTCTCCGCATCGAGGCGCTGCAGCTCGGCTTCGCTTTTCTTCAGCTCTTTTTGCAGGGCGTCGACCTGCTTCTCGAGCTTGCCCATTTCGGTTTCGGTGCCCTTGAGCTCCTTTTGCACACCGGATTTTTCTTCCTGGAGCTTGCCCAGCAGCTTCTTCAGCTCGGCAATGTCCTGACGCGTGGCGTCCAACTGTTGTTGGGTGTCCGCGCGCTCGTCAGCGAAAGCCGGTTGGAGCAGGCAGGTCAGGGCTAGGGCAGTCAGGATGCGGAGCATAGGGGCGGGCGGCACCAGGGAAAGGGACGGCCTAGTATGCCCGCCATGGGCGGCAAAAAAAATGCCCATTTCTGACTGTGTGATGACTGGAGTGAAGTTGCCCCTGAAAACACCCCAAAACCACTGTGGGAGCGAGCCTGTGTGGCGAGGGGGCTTGCCCCCGTTGGGTCGCGAAGCGGCCCCAAAATCTGCAATAGCGGTGTATCAGGTACACCGCATGCAATGGTTTTACGACTGCTACGCAGCCGAACGGGGGCAAGCCCCCTCGCCACACAGGCTCGCTCCCACAGGGTTTAGCGGTGTTTGAGCGGCCGGGTTACACCAGAATCGAAGTCCCGGTCATTTCCTTCGGCTGCTCCAGGCCCAGCAACTTGAGCATGGTCGGCGCCACGTCCGCCAGCACGCCGCCTTCGCGAACTTTCAGATCGCGCTTGCCGACATAGATGAACGGTACCGGCTCGGTGGTGTGCGCAGTGTGCGCCTGGCCGGTGGTTTCATCGGACATTTGCTCGACGTTACCGTGGTCAGCCGTGATCAGCGCTTCGCCACCGACCTTTTCCAGGGCGTCGACGATGCGGCCCACGCACAGGTCCAGGCATTCAACGGCCTTGACCGCCGCTTCGAACACGCCGCTGTGGCCAACCATGTCGCCGTTGGCGTAGTTGACCACGATCACGTCGTAACGCTGGTTTTCGATGGCGTCGACGATGCGGTCGGTGACTTCCGGTGCGCTCATTTCCGGCTGCAAGTCATAGGTGGCGACTTTCGGCGACGGAATCAGGATGCGTTCTTCGCCCGGGAACGGCTCTTCGCGGCCGCCGGAGAAGAAGAAGGTCACGTGGGCGTATTTTTCGGTTTCAGCGATGCGCAGCTGGGTCTTGCCGTTTTTCGCCAGGTAGTCGCCCAGTACGTTTTCCAGGCTGCCGGCAGCGAAAGCCGACGGCGCAGGGATGCTGGCGGCATATTGGGTCAGCATGACGAAACCGGCCAGTTTCGGCTGGCGGGCACGCTCGAACTCACTGAAGTTGTCTTCGACGAACACGCGGGTCAGCTCGCGGGCGCGGTCGGCGCGGAAGTTCATGAACACCACGGCATCGCCGTCTTCGACTTTTACCGGCTCACCGATGGAGGTGGCCTTGACGAATTCGTCGCTCTCGCCACGCTCGTAGGCTGCTTGCAGGCCTTCCTGGGCGGTGGCGGCGTTGAATTCGCCCTGGCCATCGACAATCAGGTTGTAGGCCTGGGACACTCGGTCCCAACGGTTGTCGCGGTCCATGGCGTAGTAGCGGCCGATGATGCTGGCGATCCGGCCTTTGCCCAAGGCCTGGAAGGTCGCGTCGAGCAGTTCGATCGACGATTGCGCGCTTTTCGGCGGGGTGTCGCGGCCGTCGAGGAAGGCGTGCAGGTAGATGTTTTGCGCGCCGCGCTTGAAGGCCAGTTCGGCCATGGCGACCAGGTGATCCTGGTGGCTGTGCACGCCGCCATCGGACAGCAGGCCCATGAAGTGCACGGCTTTGCCGGCGGCGACGGCCTTGTCCACGGCGGCGCAGATGGTCGGGTTCTCGAAGAACTCGCCGTCGCGGATCGATTTGGTGACGCGAGTGAAGTCCTGATACACCACGCGGCCGGCACCCAGGTTCATGTGGCCGACTTCGGAGTTGCCCATCTGGCCGTCTGGCAGGCCGACGTCCATGCCGCTGCCCGAGATCAGGCCGTTCGGCACGGTGGCCCACAGACGGTCGAGTACGGGCTTTTTGGCCGCATAGATGGCGTTGGATTCGGGGCTGTCACTGTGACCGAAGCCGTCGAGAATCATCAGGACCAAAGGTTTAGGCGTGGTAGTCATGGAATCCACTCGTGGCTGAGGTAAAAGAGGTAATGGAAAAAGGGAGTCGCAGTTTAAAGCGAAGTTCCGGCCACGTCACCGCCGGACGGGGTTTGGCCCACCATAGTGGCTGTGTATACTGGCCGACATTTTAACGCCCTGGAACCTCCTTCGATGGTTGCTAACCTGATTCAATTTGCCACTAACCACTACATTCTCGTCGGTATCTTCGTCGTACTGCTGGCGTTGCTGATTGCCTATCAAATGCAGGGCGGCGGCCGTAGCCTGAGCACCGGCGAACTGACCGGGCTGGTCAACAAGGACGCAGGCGTAGTGATCGACATTCGTCCAACCAAGGATTTCGCCGCCGGTCACATTGTCGGCGCGCTGAACATTCCCCAGGACAAACTGACCGCTCGCGTTGGTGAGCTGGAAAAGCACAAGGCCAAAACCATCATCCTGGTCGACGCCATGGGCCAGACCGCCGGCACCCACGCCCGCGAATTGATGAAATCCGGCTTCACCGCCGCCAAGCTGTCCGGTGGTATCTCCAGCTGGAAAGCCGACAATCTGCCGCTGGTGAAGTGATATGAGCAGCGTCGTCGTCTATTCCAGCGATTACTGCCCTTACTGCTCGCGAGCCAAGTACCTGCTCGAGAACAAAGGCGTGGCCTTCGAAGAGATCAAGGTCGATGGCAAGCCGCAGGTGCGCGCTGCGATGGCCCAGAAAGCCGGGCGTACGTCCGTGCCGCAAATCTGGATCGGCAGCACCCACGTGGGCGGATGTGATGATCTGTTTGCCCTGGAGCGCGCCGGCAAGCTCGACGCGTTGCTCAGGGCCTGACGGCAATACCCCAAACAAGCAAACCTAAAAGAACCCTGGATCAAGAAGGATCTGTGATGACTGACCAACAGAACACTGCTGCGAACGAAGAAGAAACTGCACCGCAATTCTCCTTGCAGCGCATTTATGTGCGTGACCTGTCCTTCGAAGCTCCGAAAAGCCCGGCGATCTTCCGCCAGCAGTGGGAGCCGAGCGTCGCACTGGATCTGAACACCCGTCAAAAGACACTGGAATCCGACTTCCACGAAGTCGTGCTGACCTTGTCGGTTACCGTGAAAAACGGTGACGAAGTGGCGTTCATCGCTGAAGTGCAACAGGCCGGGATCTTCCTGATCAAGAACCTGGATGACGCTTCGATGAGCCACACCCTGGGTGCGTTCTGCCCGAACATCCTGTTCCCGTATGCTCGCGAAACCCTGGACAGCCTGGTGACCCGCGGTTCGTTCCCGGCACTGATGCTGGCTCCGGTGAACTTCGATGCGCTGTACGCGCAAGAGCTGCAACGCATGCAGGCTGCTGGCGAGACTCCGACCGTTCAGTAAGCTGCGCTGCTAAACAATCGCGGGCAAGCCCGCTCCCACAGGTTTTGCACAATCCTGTGGGAGCGGGCTTGCCCGCGATTGATTCTGTCAGGCGAAAAAGATCTTTGAGTTACCTGAAACCGTTTTGACGCCACGCTTCGTACACGGCCACCGCGACAGTGTTCGACAGATTCAGGCTGCGGCAGCCCTCGCGCATCGGCAGACGCAGGCGTTGCTCACCGGGCAGGGCGTCCAGTACGTCGGCGGGCAAGCCCCGGCTTTCCGGGCCGAACAGGAACGCATCACCCGGGACGAAGCTGGCATCGTGGAACGGCCGCGAGCCCTTGGTGGTGAAGGCGAACAGCCGTGGATGGCCGAGGCTCTCCAGGCAGCTGGCGAGGTCCGCGTGGCGTTGCAGGGTGGCATACTCGTGGTAATCGAGGCCGGCCCGGCGCAGGCGCTTGTCGTCCATCTCGAAGCCTAGCGGT
Source organism: Pseudomonas sp. KH_046_2 (assembly GCF_057838985.1). NCBI lineage: Bacteria > Pseudomonadati > Pseudomonadota > Gammaproteobacteria > Pseudomonadales > Pseudomonadaceae > Pseudomonas > Pseudomonas sp. KH_046_2. The sequence goes on from NZ_CM174480.1 coordinate 372,449, forward strand.
TCGATCAAATGCAGGTGGCAGCCACTGTTGGCGCACAGCCTGATAACGTTGCCGGTATTCGGCGGAATTTCTGGTTGGAAAAGGATGACGTGAAACATGCACGGCTCCGAAGGCAAAGATGACGCGCATTCTACGCCGCCAGAAGGCGTGCGTTCGAAACTATTCCTGCGGGTAATGGGCTCGCTGGCGATTGTCGGGGTGATGGTCGGGATGATGATCGGTCGCCTGACCACACCGGACCCCAGTCAGTTGCAGCAGGTCGAGGTGACGAACGACGGGCTGGTGGTGTGGTTCAACAACGAACCCAAGACCCACGGCGAGATGGTTGATGGCAGTGTCGCGCTGCTGTTTGGCGCCGAGGGCAAGGCGCAGAAAGGTCAGCTCAAGCTCGGCGGCAAGGACGTGAACTGGCGGGTACGTTTGAGCGATGGGGGGTTGTTGCTGACGCTGGTAGCAGCCCGGCCTCTGCAGGGCCAATGGGCCGGTAGCGAGGTCGATGACCGCTGGCGGCTGGAGATCCATCTCCGGGAGCAATAAAAGAGGGAATCCCCGGCCTGCCTGTACCAAGGTTCCCGAAACGGGAGGCTCGTCGCGAGTGCGGTGTGAGCCTGGTGTAAAGAAGGAACCCCTGACCTGCCTGTATCAAGGGCCCCAAAACGGCTGGGCTCGTCGCGGGTGCGGTGTGAGCCCGATGTAAAGAGGGGAATCCCCGGCCTGCCTGTACCAAGGTCCCCGAAACCGGGTGGGTGAACTGATTCACTTGATAGGGTTATTGCAGGTGGCGTGCCAGGTTTTAACAGTTCGGAACAAAAAATCGCTTTGATGCGCTGAAAGCCCCGGGATTAGGGACTTTCGTGTTTTTTCGAAAGGGATTCGATTGCGAAAGCAGGCGGGGATTCGAAGCTGCTTTTGTGCGCGATTGCGGTTCACGGTGCATTCAGTCGGTGCACTCCGGTCTTTAAAAGCATCGCGGGCAAGCCCGCTCCCACAGGTTCTGCACAATCCTGTGGGAGCGGCGGTGCGGCGATCCGACTTGCCCGCGATTGGATGTAGCTAGCAGCGAAGTACTAAAGGCTGTTTAGCCCTCATCCCCCTCATCATCATCCCCACCATCTACCTTCATCCCCAATTCCTTGATCTTGCGCGTCAGGGTATTGCGCCCCCAGCCCAGCAAAACAGCGGCATCGCGGCGGCGGCCGGCGGTGTGTTTGAGGGCGGTCTCGATCATGATCCGCTCGAAGGCCGGTACGGCGCTGTCGAGCAGGCTCGATTGACCGCGGGCCAAAGCCTGGTCAGCCCACTGGCGCAGGGCCTGCTCCCAGTTGGTGACCGGTGCCGAGTCCTGCGGCAGGCTCAGCAGCTCCGGCGGCAGGTCGCCGATGTGCACTTCGCGACCCGAAGCCATTACCGTGATCCAGCGGCAGGTGTTCTCCAGCTGACGCACGTTGCCGGGCCACGGCAGGTTCTTCAGGTATTCCTCGGTTTCGCTTTTCAGCAGCTTCGGCTCGACCGCCAGCTCCTGGGCGGCGCGGCCGAGGAAGTGCTTGGCCAGGGTCGGGATGTCTTCGCGGCGATCCGACAGGCGCGGGATGTGGATGCGGATCACGTTGAGGCGATGGAACAAGTCCTCACGGAATTTCCCGGCATGCACCAGGGTTTCCAGATTCTGGTGAGTCGCAGCGATGATGCGCACATCGACCTTCACCGGCACATGACCGCCGACGCGGTAGAACTCGCCGTCGGCCAGTACCCGCAGCAAGCGGGTCTGGGTGTCGGCGGGCATGTCACCGATTTCGTCGAGGAACAGCGTACCGCCATCGGCTTGCTCGAAACGCCCGCGACGCAGGTTGGCCGCGCCCGTGAACGCGCCTTTCTCATGACCGAACAGTTCGGATTCCATCAGGTCTTTGGGGATTGCCGCCATGTTCAGCGCAATGAACGGCGAAGCGGCGCGCGGGCTGTGGCGATGCAGCGCGTGGGCCACCAGCTCTTTACCGGTACCCGATTCACCATTGATCAGCACGGTGATGTTGGAGTGGCTCAAGCGCCCGATGGCGCGAAACACTTCCTGCATCGCCGGCGCTTCGCCGATGATTTCCGGGGTACGGGTCAGGGTCGGGGCAACTTCCAGGCCCTGTTGTTCCTGAGCGTGCTGGTTGGCGCGCTTGACCAGGGAAACCGCCTCGTCGACATCGAACGGCTTGGGCAGGTACTCGAAGGCGCCGCCCTGATAGGACGCGACAGCGCTGTCCAGATCCGAGTGCGCGGTCATGATGATCACCGGCAGCCGTGGGTGCTGTTCGCGAATCCGCGCCAGAAGCTCCAGGCCGCTGGCTCCGGGCATGCGGATGTCAGAGATGATCACGTCCGGCTGCTGGCGCGCCAGGCGGCTCATCACGCCATCGGCGCTGTCGAAGCTTTGCGTGGTCATGCCTTCCTGTTGCAAGGCTTTTTCCAGGACCCAACGGATAGAACGGTCGTCATCGACGATCCACACGGTTTCACTACGGCTCATGTCGATGTGGCTCCTTGTTCCAGTGGCAGAAAGATCGAGAAGGTGGTGTGGCCGGGGTGGCTGTCACATTCGATCAGGCCCTGGTGCTGGCTGATGATGTTCTGGGTAATGGCCAGGCCCAGCCCGGTACCGTCCGGACGACCGCTGACCATGGGGAAGAAAATGGTTTCCTGAAGTTCTGTCGGGATGCCCGGACCGTTGTCGATGATCTCGATCTTGGTCACCAGGCGATGGCGCACGTGGCCGATGGTGAACTGGCGCATGGCGCGGGTGCGCAGGCTGATGCGGCCCAGGCGCAGTTCATTCTGGGTGCTGATGGCCTGCATCGCGTTGCGCACGATGTTCAGGACCGCCTGAATCATTTGCTCGCGATCGATCAGGACGTCGGGAATGCTTGGATCGTAGTCGCGCACCAAGGTGATGCAGCCCTGGCTTTCGGCCTCCACCAGATGGCAGACACGCTCAAGCACTTCATGGACATTGCACATGGCCAGCGACGGCAGCTTGTTGGAGCCGAGCATGCGGTCCACCAGGTTACGCAGGCGGTCGGCTTCTTCGATGATGACGTTGGTGTAGTCGCGCAGGCTTTCTTCCGGCAGTTCCCGGGCCAGCAATTGTGCCGCGCCGCGAATCCCGCCCAAGGGGTTCTTGATTTCATGGGCAAGGCCGCGCACCAGCATCTTGCTGGTTTCCTGCTTCGACAGCTGTGCCTCTTCCTTGGTGATCCGCAGCAGGCGGTCTCGGGGGTGGACTTCGAGCAGCAGCATGGTGTCGCCGTTGCTCAGGATCGGCGTTACCGCGTAATCGACGGTCAGGGTCTGGCCGGTGAGGGCGGTGAGCATGGCTTCGCGCTTGGTGAACGGGTGCGCTTGCTCGACGGCCTGGCGCAACGAGTTCAGCGCCTCGGTCGATTCGGTAAACAACTCACTGATGAACTGCCCATGGCTGCGCTGACCGCTGATGGCCAGCAGCATCTCCGCCGCCGGGTTCATGTACTCGAGGCGCAGTTCGGCGTCGAGCAGGATGGTGGCAGTGGTGAGGTTGTCGAGTAGCAAACGGTGGAGTGCGTCGCTAATGGTCATCGGGACCTCTTTTAGGGCAGAGCATGCGCAAAAAAAACGCTGGTACGGGCAAAATGCAAAAACCAAACCAAGGCTCCGAAAAGAAGCGCTCAAGGCCTGAAACAGGCGTTTGACGCTCGTTTGCGTGGCGTTCTGCCAGCTTTCGCGGGTACTTTCGAACCAAAATGGGTTGGAATGTGAGTACGGTGCAAGCTATTGCACCAATATAGTGCGCAAAGCTGAGCGAGGTTAGAAAGTCTCGGGAATGCGGGCAGCGCGATGAAGCAGACGCTCAGCAGTCAGGCCTTCAGCGCGTGTGCACTCGTTGCACGGTGAAGGTCGCGGTGGGGCTCTGTTGTACAACATTTTCGCCATCGATCACTTGCACGGCGAGGCGGTGTTCGCCGCGATCGATGTTCACCAGTTGCAGGGTCGGCACGTTGCCTGGCTGGCCGTAGGGCTGACCGTCCAGCAGCAGGCGCAACAGGTGGGGGCCTTGCAGGCGGGGCTGGATCAGTACTGTTACGGTGAACGTGCCGTTGTTGGCGCGCAGGGCTTCTGTGGTGGGCAGGCCTGTCAGCTCCAGCGCTTCATAGGCTTTGTGGGGTTCTTCTTTACGACCGGTCTCAGTGGCAGGTGCGACTTCGCCGGCAGGCTGGCGCTCGACGCTGTTGAGGGGCGGCAATTCGACCGGTTGGGCACTGACGCCGTCAGGCGGTTGATTGCTGTACGCGGTAGCGCCGTTGGCGTCCGTGTACTTGTAGATCTGCGCAGTGGCGGGCAGAACAATCAGCAGCAGAATGAAGAGAAAACCACGAGCCATGGAATCGACCGGAAACGAAAGCATTGGGTTGCAGCATAGGCCAGGCGTAGCGTTTTTCCCAAGCCGTTAACATTTTGGCGTGAATCACCGAGATCTCCTGAGCACAGAAAACCCCTTGTGGGAGCGGCGGTTGTTCATCGAATGGCAAATCGTGGGCAATAAAAAGGCCTCCACGAAGGAGGCCTCTTTTTGTCACGCCGCGTGCCGCGGCGCTACCGGATCAGCAGCTGTAGTACAGCTCGTATTCCAGTGGGTGTACGAAGGTACGTACCTTGATTTCTTCTTCGCTTTTCAGGGCGATGTAAGCGTCGATGAAGTCGTCGCTGAAAACGCCGCCTTTGGTCAGGAACGCACGACCTTTGTCCAGCTCTTCCAGGGCTTCTTTCAGGCTGCCGCAAACCTGTGGGATCTCTTTGGCCTCTTCAGGCGGCAGGTCGTACAGGTTTTTGTCAGCTGCGTCGCCAGGGTGGATCTTGTTCTGGATGCCGTCCAGGCCAGCCATCAACAGTGCGGCGAAGCACAGGTACGGGTTGGCAGCCGGATCCGGGAAGCGTGCTTCGATACGGCGGGCTTTCGGGCTCGACACGTAAGGAATACGGATCGAAGCGGAACGGTTACGAGCCGAGTAGGCCAGCATTACCGGAGCTTCGAAGCCTGGAACCAGACGCTTGTAGGAGTTGGTCGCCGGGTTGGTGAAGCCGTTCAGGGCCTTACCGTGCTTGATGATGCCGCCGATGAAGTACAGGGCGGTGTCGGACAGGCCGGCATAGCCTTCGCCTGCGAAGGTGTTCTTGCCATCTTTCCAGATGGACATGTGTACGTGCATACCCGAGCCGTTGTCGCCGTACAGAGGCTTAGGCATGAAGGTAGCGGTACGGCCGTAGGCATCGGCTACGTTGTGCACGACGTACTTCAGGGTTTGGGTTTCGTCGGCTTTCTTCACCAGGGTGTTGAACTTGACGCCGATTTCGTTCTGGCCGGCAGTCGCCACTTCGTGGTGGTGAACTTCGACGGTCAGGCCCATTTCTTCCAGTGCGTTGCACATGGAGGTACGGATTTCGTGGTCGTGGTCGAACGGCGGAACCGGGAAGTAGCCGCCTTTGACGCCTGGACGGTGGCCTTTGTTGCCGCCTTCGATGTCCTGGTCGGACATCCACGAACCTTGTTCAGAGTAGATCTTGAACATGGAACCGGAAATGTCGGACTTGAACTTCACTTGGTCGAAGATGAAGAACTCTGGCTCTGGACCGGCGTATACGGTGTCACCGATAGCGGTGGCCTTCAGGTACTCTTCGGCGCGCTTGGCGATCGCACGTGGGTCGCGGTCGTAGCCTTGCATGCTCGAAGGCTCGATGATGTCGCAGACCAGGATCAGGGTCGGTTCTTCGGTGAACGGATCCAGGACAGCGGTGGAGTCGTCCGGCATCAGGATCATGTCGGAGGCTTCGATGCCTTTCCAGCCAGCGATGGAGGAACCGTCGAACATTTTGCCGACTTCGAAGAAGTCGTCATCCAGCGCATCGCGAGCCGGCATGGTCACGTGGTGCTGAGTGCCTTTGGTGTCCGTGAAGCGCAGATCAATCCACTTGACGTCATGATCTTTGATGAGTTGAACCGACTTCGACATAGTGTCCTCCGGGTGGCTTCGGGCTAGTAATGGATGCCCTTAAATGTGGGTGATGCCGGCGCGAATACTCTGCCAAGGCAACCTGCCTCACAAGGGAGCAAATTGCATGCCAGTGCCCCAGCATGGGTTTTTTGCCCCAAAAACACGCTTGCGGAGGCATATTGCGCTTTAAAGCAGAAAATCTCGCCCTGTAATGTGGCGTCATCTCCAGCAAATGACCTGTTTTGGTGCGCACGAAACCTTCTGCACATTAACTGGTTAAACCTTGAGCAATTTCCGCTATAATCCGCGCCCCCCTTTTTCGGCAGGCCATGCGCGCGCTGTTTCCATGAAATTAATCGTAAAAGTCTTCCCCGAGATCACCATCAAGAGTCGACCTGTCCGGACGAAATTTATCCGCCAGTTGGCCAAAAACATCCGCGCCGTGCTCCGCGATCTGGACCCGGCCGTGGTGGTGAACGGCGTGTGGGACAATCTCGAGCTGGAAACCCGCGTCACCGACCCGAAAGCCTTGAAAGAGATGGGCGAGCGCCTGACCTGCATGCCGGGCATCGCGCACTTTCTGCAGATCGACGAGTACCCGCTGGGCGACTTCGACGACATCACCGAAAAGTGCAGGCAGCACTACGGCGATGCGCTGGCCGGGAAGATTTTCTCGGTGCGCTGCAAGCGTGCGGGCAAGCACCCGTTCAGCTCGATGGACGTTGAAAAATACGTCGGCAGCAAGCTGCGTCGCGAGTGCGGCGCAGCCGGGATCGACCTGAAAGCGCCGGAAATCGAAGTCCGGATCGAAGTTCGCGACCAACGGTTGTTCGTGATCCACAGCCAGCACAACGGCATCGGCGGATATCCGCTGGGCGCGCTGGAGCAGACCCTGGTGCTGATGTCCGGTGGCTTCGACTCCACCGTGGCGGCCTACCAGATCATGCGCCGAGGCCTGATGGCGCACTTCTGCTTCTTCAATCTGGGCGGACGGGCCCACGAACTGGGCGTCATGGAGGTCGCGCATTTCATCTGGAAGAAGTACGGCAGCTCCCAACGCGTGCTATTTGTCAGTGTGCCGTTCGAAGAAGTGCTGGGCGAAATTCTCGGTAAAGTCGATAACAGTCATATGGGCGTAGTATTGAAGCGTATGATGTTGCGCGCTTCGTCCCAAATTGCCGATCGACTGCACATCGACGCGCTGGTCACCGGTGAGGCGATCTCCCAGGTGTCGAGCCAGACGCTGCCGAACCTGTCAGTGATCGATTGCGTGACCGACAAGCTGGTGTTGCGTCCGCTGATCGCGAGTCACAAGCAGGACATCATCGACCTGGCCAACGAAATCGGTACCGCCGATTTCGCCCGGCACATGCCGGAATACTGCGGCGTCATCTCGGTCAATCCGAAGACCGCGGCCAAGCGCTATCGCGTCGAGCATGAAGAGAAAGAATTCGATATGGCGGTACTCGAGCGTGCGCTCGAAAACGCCAAGCTGGTGCCGATCGATCGCGTGATCGACGAATTGGGCCAGGACTTGCAGATTGAAGAAGTCAGCGAAGCGCTGGCCGGTCAGATCGTCATCGACATCCGTCATCCGGATGCCGCTGAAGACGACCCGCTGGACCTCGCTGGCATCGAGGTACAAACGATGCCGTTTTATGCAGTGAACGCTCGTTTCAAGGAACTGGACCCTACTCGCCAGTACCTGCTGTATTGCGACAAAGGCGTGATGAGTCGCCTGCATGCCCACCATTTGCTCAGTGAGGGGCATGCCAATGTGCGCGTTTATCGACCGAGCTAAGTGCCCGGGGCTGTTTGCCTGTGGCCTGCGTCACCGGCCCCCCGATGCCACCGTCAAGCTGTAACGGCTTTCACGGACGCTACTGTTAATCGCTGCCAAGACTTGTCAGCACACCGAATCCTCTGATCGAGATACACAAGTGATCGAAAATCTACGCAACATCGCCATCATTGCCCACGTTGACCATGGTAAGACCACCCTGGTAGACAAACTCCTGCGTCAATCCGGCACCCTGGAGCGCAACGAGCTCAACGACGAGCGCGTGATGGACTCCAACGACCAGGAAAAAGAGCGCGGTATTACCATTCTGGCGAAAAACACCGCCATCAACTGGAACGGCTACCACATCAACATCGTGGATACCCCGGGCCACGCCGACTTCGGCGGCGAAGTTGAACGCGTAATGTCGATGGTCGACTCGGTTCTGCTGCTGGTTGACGCTCAAGACGGCCCTATGCCGCAAACCCGTTTCGTGACCAAGAAGGCTTTCGAAGCCGGCCTGCGTCCAATCGTGGTCATCAACAAGGTTGACCGTCCAGGCGCGCGTCCGGACTGGGTTCTGGACCAGATCTTCGACCTGTTCGACAACCTCGGTGCCACTGAAGAACAGCTGGACTTCAAAGTCGTCTACGCCTCGGCCCTGAACGGTATTGCCGGTCTGGAACACACCGACATGGCTGAAGACATGACCCCGCTGTACCAGTCGATCGTCGACAACGTACCAGCGCCGAAAGTCGACCGTGACGGTCCGTTCCAGATGCAGATCTCCGCACTGGACTACAACAGCTTCCTGGGTGTGATCGGCGTTGGCCGTATCGCTCGCGGTCGTGTCAAGCCGAACACCCCGGTCGTGGCTATCGACGCTGACGGCAAGAAGCGCAACGGTCGTATCTTGAAGCTGATGGGTCACCACGGTCTGCACCGCATTGACGTTGAAGAAGCTTTGGCTGGCGACATCGTCTGCATCAGTGGCTTCGACCAGCTGTTCATCTCCGACACCCTGTGCGACCCACTGAACGTCGAAGCGATGAAGCCGCTGACCGTTGACGAACCAACCGTTTCCATGACCTTCCAGGTAAACGACTCGCCTTTCTGCGGTAAAGAAGGCAAGTTCGTGACCAGCCGTAACATCAAGGAACGTCTGGACAAGGAACTGCTGTTCAACGTTGCTCTGCGCGTTGAAGAAGGCGACACCGCCGACAAGTTCAAAGTCTCCGGCCGTGGTGAGCTGCACCTCTCGGTACTGATCGAAACCATGCGTCGCGAAGGCTTCGAAATGGGTGTTGGTCGTCCGGAAGTGATCATCCGTATGGTTGATGGCGTCAAGCACGAACCGTACGAAAACGTGACCATCGACCTGCCGGAAGAATCCCAGGGCGCGATCATGGAACAGATCGGTATCCGTAAAGGCGACCTGACCAACATGGTTCCGGATGGCAAGGGCCGTGTGCGCCTTGAGTACAACATTCCGGCCCGTGGTCTGATCGGTTTCCGTAACGAGTTCCTGACCCTGACCTCCGGTGCAGGCATCCTGACCTCGATCTTCGACCGTTACGACACCATGAAGTCCGGTGACATGTCCGGCCGTCAGAACGGCGTGCTGGTATCGGTCGCTACCGGTAAGGCACTGACCTACTCGCTGGAAACCCTGCAGTCGCGTGGCAAGCTGTTCATCGAACACGGCCAGGACATCTATGAAGGTCAAATCGTTGGTCTGAACAGCCGCGACAACGACCTGGGTGTTAACCCAACCAAAGGCAAGAAGCTCGACAACATGCGTGCTTCGGGTAAAGACGAAACCATCGCTCTGGTTCCGCCTGTACGCTTCACTCTGGAGCAAGCTCTGGAATTCGTACAAGAAGACGAGCTGTGTGAAGTCACGCCTAAGTCCATCCGTCTTCGCAAGAAGATCCTGGGCGAAAGCGAGCGTACCCGCGCTGCCAAGAAGTCCGGTAACTAAGTCATTTAGTTAGCTGACAAAAAAAACGCCCCCGACCGCAAGGTCGGGGGCGTTTTTGTGCGTGCGGGGTTTATGTGGTGTTTGTGCGGGCCCCTTCGCGAGCCCGCTCGCGAAGGCGGCCGATCAGCCGCCGCCGAAATCAGGAAATATCAGAACCGCTCAATCGCCCGCGAACTCCGCTCGCGTTCCACTTCCTTGGGCTTGTACGCGCAATACCCCGGCCGCGGGCCGATTTTCGGGTGATTGCGGCAGGTATCCGGGCGCTTTTCATAAATAGTGCACAGACGGCTCTTACGATCCAGGTAGTAGCAATCGTTGTTGCTCATGCGCTGGAGGGTAAAGATTCCTGACTTCTGGTTGAAGCGCTCGACCAGGCCTTCCTTTTGCAGGCGCTTGGCGATGTTCTTCGGCGGATCACCCAGCTCGAATTCATCGACCACGCCGATGCGGACCAGATCCTTGATCTTGACCTCGACGGGCAGGGTGCAGCAACTGGACATGCACGAGCCGCACATCGGGGCAGAGTACTTGGCCCAGGTATCGAGGCGGTCGATCTCTGCGGCAGCGATCAGGTTCGGCTTCATCATCGGTTGTTACCAGCGTGTGCATCAGGGCGCGCGATCATACCGGGACTGGTGGATTTTTGAACAACCTTTCGCCAGTTTTTTTCACAGACGGCGCAAACAACCGGAAAATAGGCACGAGCCCTGCATTGATTCAGGCACAAGACAACGCAATGTCGATCCAGCTCGCATTCAAAGGAAAAACTGCCGAACCAGAGCCTCTACCGCCTGTCAGACCGTCTAGGCTCAGACAACTCCAAGCTCGCTCGAGGTCCTATCGATGACTCAAGAACCACTTGTTCGCGAAGCAGAGGTGGCCGCATTCCGCGACGCCGTCTTGACCAAACTCACTTATGCAGTGGGTAAAGACCCGGATCACGCCTTCGACCACGACTGGTTCGAAGCCATTGCCCTGGCCGCGCGGGACCACATGGTCGAGCACTGGATGGACCACACGCGGCAGATCTACCGCAAAGGCCAGAAGCGCGTTTATTACCTCTCCCTGGAATTCCTCATCGGCCGGTTGCTCTTCGACAGCCTGAGCAACCTCGGCCTGCTCGACGTGGCCCGCGAAGCCCTGACCGAACTCGGCGTCGACCTTGAGCGCATTCGCTTGCTGGAGCCCGATGCGGCGCTGGGCAACGGCGGCCTCGGGCGTCTGGCAGCGTGTTTCCTGGAAAGCATGTCGACTCTCGGCATTGCCGGTCATGGCTACGGCATCCGCTATGAGCATGGTTTGTTCCGCCAGGCCATCGTCGACGGCTGGCAACAGGAGCAGACCGAACACTGGCTGGATTTCGGCAACCCGTGGGAGTTCGAGCGGCCGGAAGTGGCTTACACCATCGGTTTCGGCGGCGGTGTCGAGACCCTGACCGACGACACCGGCAAAACCAGACAAGTCTGGTCCCCGGCGGAAACCGTACGCGCCATTGCGTATGACACGCCAGTGGTCGGTTGGCGCGGGGCAAGCGTCAACACGCTGCGTTTGTGGCGCGCCCGGGCCATGGAAGATCTGCATCTTGAGCGTTTCAACGCCGGCGACCACCTGGGCGCCGTGGCCGAAGTGGCCCGGGCCGAAAGTATCTCCCGAGTGCTGTACCCGGCGGACAGCACCGAGGCCGGCCAGGAACTGCGCCTGCGTCAGGAGTACTTCTTCGTCGCCGCCTCGTTGCAGGATCTGCTGCGCCGCCATCGCAACATGCACACCTCGGTGCTGACCCTGGGCGACCACGCGGCGATTCAGCTCAACGACACTCACCCCTCGATTGCCGTGGCTGAACTGATGCGGCAACTGGTCGACGTCTATGACGTGGCATGGGATGCGGCGTGGCAGGTCACCGTCGATACGCTCTCCTACACCAACCACACGTTACTGCCCGAAGCGCTGGAAACCTGGCCGGTCGGCCTGATGGAGCGCATGCTGCCGCGGCACATGCAGATCATTTACCTGATCAACGCCCATCACATTGACTCGCTGCGGGCCAAAGGTATTCACGACTTCGACGTGTTGCGCGCGGTGTCGCTGATCGAGGAAGACAACGGACGCCGGGTGCGCATGGGCAACCTGGCGTTTCTCGGTTCCCACAGCATCAACGGTGTGTCCGGATTGCACACGCAACTGATGCGCCAAACGGTGTTCTCCGAACTGCACAAGCTCTACCCGGAGCGGATCAACAACAAAACCAACGGCATCACCTTCCGCCGCTGGCTGTATCAGGCCAACCCCGAGCTGACCTCGATGCTGGTCGATACCCTAGGGCCCGAAGTGCTGGATAACCCGGAACAGCGTTTGCTCGCCCTCGAACCGTTCGCCGAGAAAAGTGCATTCCGCAAGGCGTTTGCCGAGCAACGCCTGCACAGCAAGAAAGCCCTGGCGTACCTGATTCATGAGCGGTTGGGCGTGGCGGTCAACCCGGCGGCGATGTTCGACGTGCAGGTCAAGCGGATCCACGAATACAAACGCCAGTTGCTCAACCTGATGCACACCGTGGCGTTGTACCAGGCGATTCGCGCGGAGCCTGAGATCGATTGGGTGCCACGGGTGAAGATCTTCGCCGGCAAGGCGGCCGCGAGTTATCACCAGGCCAAACTGATCATCAAGCTGACCAACGACATCGCCCGGGTGGTGAACAACGACCCGACCGTGCGCGGCTTGCTCAAAGTGGTGTTTCTGCCCAACTACAACGTCAGCCTGGCGGAGAGCATCATTCCGGCGGCGGATTTGTCCGAGCAGATCTCCACCGCCGGATTCGAAGCGTCAGGCACCAGCAACATGAAATTCGGCCTGAATGGCGCGCTGACCATCGGCACCCTGGACGGGGCCAACGTGGAAATGTGCGACCGCATCGGCGCTGAGCACATGTTCATCTTCGGCCTCAGCGCGCAGCAGGTGGAGGCGCGCAAGCAGAACCATGAGTTCAGCGCGGTGCCGGATATTGCCGCGTCCCATCGTCTGAACGATGTGCTGCAAGCGATTCGTGGCGGGGTGTTCTCACCGGATGATCCGTCCCGTTATGCCGGGTTGATCGATTCGCTGGTGGACTACGACCGCTTCCTGGTCTGCGCCGACTTCGATTCCTACTGGCACGCCCAGATGCGCGTCGAAGCCCATTGGCACGATTCGAAGGAGTGGTGGCGTTCAGCGGTGTTGAGCACGGCGCGGATGGGCTGGTTCTCCTCGGACCGGACCATTCGCGAGTACGCCACGGAAATCTGGAAGGCGCTGGAGTAAGTCTTCAGGCAGGTAGATATACTGGCGCGCCGAAAAAAATCGCAGCCTTCGGCAGCTGTTACAGGATCGCGTAATACCGCGACTATGTAGGAGCTGTCGAAGGCTGCGATCTTTATGGATACGGCTGAGCTAATCTTTCCGGATTGGCCAATGCGCTTAGGGATATCGACCATGCAATGGATGTTCATGCTGATAGGGCTGGTGCTCGGCTGGATACTCGACGAGTCATTCAGCGATGCGCTGCTGGGCGCGTTACTCGGATTGGGTATCGGCCAGGCCCTTCGCTTGGCTCGCATGGACTCGCAGGCCGTCGAGCAGCAGCGTTTGCTGGAGCAGGCGCAGGTCGTGCTGCACGCGGTCGAGCAACGGCTGGCGCTGCTCGAAGCATCGGGCGTGAAGACGCCGGAAACCCGCGAACCACTTGTCTCACCTGAAAGCATCCTCGATGAAGCACCTGTCGCAGCCCCGGAGTTACTCTGGGAACTGCCGCCCGAACTCGAACCGATCGCCGCCGCGGCCACCGAAACCAATCGTGCGCACCCCGCCGATGCCTGGAAGGCCGAGACGACCGCTCGCCAGGCACAACCACCTGTCCCCCCGCGTGGTCCGAACCTCATCGATCGCGCAATCAACCGTGCCCGCGCCTGGTTGTTCGGCGGCAATACCGTGTTGCGGGTCGGCGTGGTGCTGCTGTTCCTCGGCCTGGCCTTTCTGCTGCGCTATGCCACCGAAGGCGTGGTGGTGCCGGTTGAGTTGCGCTACGCAGGCGTTGCGGCGGCAGCCTTGGGGTTGCTCGGGCTGGGTTGGTGGCTGCGTGCGCGTAACAGCAGTTATGCGTTGATCCTGCAGGGTGCCGGGATCGCTGTGTTGTACCTGACGGTGTTTGCCGCGATGCGCCTGCATCCGCTGCTCGATCCCTCGGCGGGGTTTGGCCTGCTGGTGGCGGTGACGGTCTGTTCGGCGATTCTCGCCATTACCCAGGACTCCCTGGGGCTGGCCGCCGCTGCCGCACTGGGCGGATTCGCCGCGCCGCTTCTGGCCTCCACCGGCGCCGGCAGCCACGTCGCGCTGTTCAGCTACTTTGCCCTACTCAACGCCGGTATCTTCGCTATCGCCTGGTTCAAGGCCTGGCGGCTATTGAATGTCATCGGGTTCAGCGGCACCTTCGGCATCGGTTTCGCCTGGGGCCTGCGCTCCTACTCGCCGGAGCAGTTGTGGAGCACCGAGCCGTTCCTGATTTTGTTTTTCCTGATGTACCTGGCCATTGGTCTGCTGTTCGCCCGGCGCAGGCTGCTGGAAATGAGCGATGCACCGGCAGAGGGCAGTCGCGAATCGCTGCTGCAATGGTCGGCGCGCAAGGGCAACTACGTCGATGGCACGCTGCTGTTCGGTCCGCCGTTGGTGGGTTTCGGCTTGCAGTTCGCATTGGTGCAGCATCTGGAGTTCGCAGCGGCGTTCAGTGCCTTGGCGCTGGGCATGATTTACATGGGGCTTGCCCGTTGGCTGATGGCCGGGCGCACGTTGTTGCTGGGGGAAACCTGCCTGGCCCTGGGCGTGATCTTCGCCAGCCTGGCGATTCCGCTGGGGCTCGATGCACGCTGGACGACGGCGGCGTGGGCGGTGGAAGGCGCGGGGATCTTCTGGCTCGGCCTGCGCCAGCAAAGGCCCGTGGCCCGGGCCTTTGCCTTGCTCCTGCAACTGGGTTCGGCGCTGGCGTTTCTCAGCGAGCTGCACGACAGCGAGAGCAGCCTGCTCGGCGGTGTACCGCTGGGCGCGCTGTTACTGGGCGTCGCGTTGCTGTTCAGCTTCTACCAGTTGCGTAAAGCCTTGCCGGAACAGATCAGGCCTTGGGAACTGAAAGGTCTGCCAGTCCTGGCTTGCCTCGGGCTGGCGTTTCTCTATTTGCTGGCACCGTTGTTTTTCTTCAGCCACGGCACGGTGATCATTTGGGCCCTGGCCGGGGTGCTGACGTTGTTGGTTGGCTTGCACCTGCCATCGCGCACGTTCGTGTTCACCGCGCTCGCTGTGCAACTGTTGGGTGGCGCGCTGTTCCTGGCGACGGGGCCGCAACTCAGTGAAGGACTGAATCCCTTGGCTCATGCTGGATTCTGGGCGCCACTGGTATTGGGGCTGGCGGCGATGATCGGGGCCTGGCGTTTGCAGGTTGGTCATTCGCTCGGAGCATTCAAAGGGCTGAGTCTGTTGCGATTGTCCCAGGCGTTGCTGGTGTGGGGCGCAGGCTGGTGGGCGTTGGCCTGGGTCATCGAAGTGCTGCATTTTGCCCCTTTGCCGATGCGGGCGACTTTGTTGTTGGGCATCGCTGCCGTGAGTGTGGCGCTGTGGACGGTATTGGCGCTGCGCCTGAAATGGCCGTCACTGGGGGTACTCGGCACGGTGTTGACTCCCGCGGCGGCGCTGGTGCTGCTCGCGGCCTGGCACTCGCGTTATCACCCGGCAGCCAACGTCGGCTGGCTGGCGTGGGCCGCTGTGTTCGTGGTGCATTTCATGTCCTTGCGACGCCTGGCGCCCATGCTGCCGACGCGCGTGACGAGCGTCGCCCATGTGCTCGGCTGTTGGCTGTTGATGGGTGTGCTGGCTCTGGAGCTGCGTTACGGCTTGCTGGTGTTGTCCGAGCAATACAACGCCTGGCGCTGGTTGGGTTGGGCGATTCTGCCCAGTCTGTACCTGGTGCTGATGGCGGCACCTCGCGCGTGGCCGTGGCCGGTGTCGGCGTATTCGCGCGAGTACCGTGTATACGCCGCCGCGCCGCTGGCGTTGTTGATGCTCGGCTGGTTCTGGCTGGCGAATGTCGCCAGCGACGGCAACGCCGAGCCACTGCCCTACGTGCCATTGATCAACCCGCTGGAGCTGGGCCTGTTGTTTGCGTTGTTCGGTGTCTATGCCTGGTCCCGCAGCGCCATGACGCAACTGGCGGTCCGCGAGGATTACGCCGCCATCGCCACGCAAGGGGTCGCGGGTGCCTCGCTGTTCGTGTTCGTTACGGCATTGGTGATGCGTACGGCGCACCATTGGAGCGGGGTGCCGTTCGAGCTGGATCTGTTGCTGGAGTCAATGCGGGTGCAGGCCGGGCTGTCCATCGTCTGGACCTTGATGGCTCTGAGCCTGATGATCGGCGGCCATTTGCGTCGCCGCCGCGAAGTCTGGCTGATCGGCGCGGCCTTGATCGGCGTGGTCGTGGCCAAGCTGTTCTTTGTCGAATTGAGTAATCGCGGCGGGCTGGCGCGGATCGTGTCGTTTATCGGCGTCGGCGTGTTGCTGCTGGTGGTGGGCTATTTCGCCCCGCTGCCGCCCAAGCGCGCCGAAGCTGTGCCGGATATCGAGAAACCGGTCCCGGAATCCGAAGGAGTGTCGTCTTGAGTCAGAAGCTGAACCTGGGTTGGCTGGGCGCTGTCGCCATGGGCGTGGTGTTGTCGGCGGTTGCCCAGGAAAAACCGGCGGACTTCACCACCCAAGTGCCCCTGTCGGTGACGGGCGAAGGCCCCTGGTATCGCCTTGAACTGCCCCTGAACGTACAACTGAATGCACGGCAGGCCGACCTGAGCGACGTGCGTGTGTTCAACGCCGTGGGCGAAGTTCAGGCTTATGCCTTGGCCCGGGAATCGGCGCGGAGCAATGAAACCCGCACCTTGACCGAGGTGAAATGGTTTCCGTTGTACAGCTCGATGGACGCCACTGAAGCCGCGCCGAGCGTGCGGGTGCAATCGAGCACCACCGGCACATTGGTCCAGGTGCAGCCCTCCAGTCAGTTGGAGGCGGGTGAGGAGGAGCTGCGCGGTTGGTTGCTCGACGCTTCCGCCATCAAGGCGCCGTTGCAGCAGTTGATTCTTGACTGGAGCAGCGAGCGCGACGGCTTCCAGCGCTTCTCCGTCGAAGCCAGTGACGATTTGCAGCATTGGCAGTCCTGGGGCGAAGGGCAGGTGGCGCGCCTGACCTTTTCCGACGAGCGGGTCGAGCAGCATGAAGTCAACCTGCCGGGCCAGTCGGCGCGCTACCTGCGGTTGCTGTGGATTACACCGCATTCGGCACCGACACTGACTTCGGCGCAACTGCAGAGCGCCAGTACCCGCAGCCTGCCACTGCCGTTGGTCTGGTCCCAGGCGTTGGCCGGCAGCAGCGTGAAGGCGGGTGAATACACCTGGCAGTTGCCGATGGGGCTGAATGTCGAGCGGGTGCAGGTCGAGTTGAGCCAGCCCAACAGCCTGGCGCCAGTGAGTCTGGCCGGTCGGCGCGACAGCAGCCTGCCATGGCAGTCGTTGGGCAGCGGTTTGCTCTATCGCCTGACCCAGAATGGTCAGGATGTGGTGCAAAACGAGTTGCAGCTATCAGGGCAAATCGTCCAGCAACTGAAACTGACCGTGGACGAACGCGGCGGCGGCTTGGGTGATCAGGCGCCGACGCTGAAGTTTGCCGTGCGCGCCACGCAACTGGTGTTCCTGGCGCGTGGGCCTGGGCCTTACACGCTGGTCGTGGGGAATCCGACGGCGAAGGCGGCGAACTTGTCGCTGTCGACGCTGATTCCGGATTACAGCCCGGCGAAGCTCGCGACCTTGGGCCGGGCCATGGTGGATGTCGGGGCGGTGGTTTCGAATGCATCGACAGAGAAAACGCTGGCGACGACGGACACCCCTTGGAAGAAGCTCGGATTGTGGGCGGTGTTGTTGCTCAGTGTCCTGTTCCTGGCGGCGATGGCGTTCAGTTTGCTGCGTAAACCGCCAGCCAAATCCTAGGCTGGCGCTTCGCGCCAGATCGCGGGCAAGCCCGCTCCCACAGGTACGGCGCTGTCCTTGTGGGAGCGGGCTTGCCCGCGATAGCGGTATATCAGTCAATAAAGATGCTGATATGACCGCTACTTTCCGGCTCACCCCCAGCCCTTTTCCAACTACGCTCATCCCCGCGCATGAACTCTCTTCGGCCGATCACGTCTGATAGGAGGAAATGCGCCCCGACTCGCGTTAAACTGCGCGGGTTTTTAGCCCCCCCATTCCTCCGGAGCCTTCCATGTCCCGCGTTACCTTGAGTCGCTATTTGATTGAGCAGACCCGCAGCAACAACACTCCTGCCGATCTGCGCTTCCTGATCGAAGTGGTGGCGCGTGCCTGCAAGGAGATCAACCACGCCGTGTCCAAAGGCGCCCTGGGTGGCGTTCTGGGCAGCATGGGCACTGAAAACGTCCAGGGCGAAGTGCAGAAGAAGCTCGACGTGATCTCCAACGAGATCCTGCTCGAAGCCAACGAATGGGGCGGTCACCTGGCCGGCATGGCGTCCGAAGAAATGGACAATGCCTACCAGATCCCGGGCAAGTACCCGAAAGGCGCATACCTGCTGGTATTCGACCCACTGGACGGTTCGTCGAACATCGACATCAACGCCCCGGTCGGCACCATCTTCTCGGTACTGCGTTGCCCGAACGAGTACCTGAGCCAGAACGAACCTTTGAACGAAAAGGCTTTCCTGCAGCCAGGTACCCAGCAAGTGGCCGCCGGTTACGCGATCTACGGTCCGCAGACCATGCTGATCCTGACCCTGGGCGACGGCGTGAAAGGCTTCACCTTGGACCGTGAAATGGGCAGTTTCGTGTTGACCCACGAAAACATCACCATTCCTGAAGCCACCCAGGAATTTGCCATCAATGCGTCCAACCAGCGTCACTGGGAAGCACCGGTACAACGCTACGTCAGCGAATTGCTGGCAGGCGATGAAGGCCCGCTGAAAAAGAACTACAACATGCGTTGGGTTGCCGCGATGGTCGCCGACGTGCACCGCATCCTGACCCGCGGTGGTCTGTTCATGTACCCACGCGACAGCCGCGAGCCGTCGAAGCCGGGCAAACTGCGTTTGATGTACGAAGCCAACCCGATGTCGTTCCTGGTGGAACAGGCGGGCGGCGCGTCCACCGACGGCCACCAGCGCATCCTCGACATCCAGCCGGAAGGCCTGCACCAGCGTGTTGCGGTGTTCCTCGGTTCGAAAGAAGAAGTTGCCCGCGTCACGGCTTACCACAAGGAATAAACCATGACCGCGCCCTGGCAGCCGTTGCTTGATTGGTGGTTCGGAAGTTCCGGGTCGGCGAGGGAAGTGGCGGCGCAGAAGGGCAGGTTATGGTTTGGCAAGCGCGACAGCCAGGACCTCGAAGCGCGCGAGCGTTTCGGGGACTTGACCGCGCAGGCACTGGCCGGCGGATTGACCGAGTGGATGCAACGTCCCGAAGGTTGGCTGGCCCTGGTGCTGTTGCTCGATCAAATCCCGCGAATGATCTTTCGCGATACTCCAAAAGCATTCTCCGGCGATTCCCGCGCACAGAAACTGGTAGCCCAGGGCATTGCCGCGGATTTCGATCGGCAGTTGCAGCCGATTCAGCGGGTGTTCATCTACCTGGTGTTCGAGCACAGCGAGAACCTCGCGGTGCAGAACGAAGGCGTCTCGCGTTACATCGAACTGGTGGCGCAGCAGCCGGAGACTGATCGGGCACTGTTCAGCGACTACCTGGACTATGCCGAGCGGCATCAGAGGGTGATTGCGCAGTTTGGGCGGTTTCCGCATCGCAATGCGGTGTTGGGAAGGGAGTCTACGGCTGAGGAGTTGGCGTTTCTTTCAAAGCCGGGTTCAAGGTTTTAGATCTCTATAGCGGCTGATGCCGCCTTCGCGAGCAGGCTC
The DNA here is from genome assembly GCF_057838985.1 of Pseudomonas sp. KH_046_2. Classification (NCBI taxonomy): domain Bacteria; kingdom Pseudomonadati; phylum Pseudomonadota; class Gammaproteobacteria; order Pseudomonadales; family Pseudomonadaceae; genus Pseudomonas; species Pseudomonas sp. KH_046_2. Next base: position 392,187 of record NZ_CM174480.1, read on the forward strand.
GCTCCTACAGTGGATTTGTGAACGCCACAGATCAAGTGTAGGAGCGAGCCTGCTCGCGATGGGGCCTTCAGCAGCGCCTTAGATCCGGAAGCTACCCACCAACTGCTTCAACCGCGCCGCCTGCCGTTCTAGATCGGCACACGCACGCAAGGTCGATTGCAGGTTTTCCACACCTTCCTGGTTCAGCGTGTTGATCTCGGTGATGTCGACGTTGATCGACTCCACCACGGCGGTCTGTTCTTCGGTTGCGGTAGCGACCGACTGGTTCATGCCATCGATCTCCCCGATGCGCTGGGTCACGCTGCCAAGGCGTTCGCCCGCCTGGTTGGCGATGCCGACGCTGCTTTCGCTCTGGCGCTGGCTGTCGGTCATGATGCCCACTGCTGCCCGGGCGCCGACTTGCAGCTCTTCGATCATCGTCTGCACTTGCTGCGCCGAGTCCTGGGTGCGGTGAGCAAGGTTGCGTACTTCGTCGGCAACCACCGCGAAACCACGGCCGGCCTCGCCAGCGCGGGCCGCTTCGATGGCCGCGTTCAGTGCCAGCAGGTTGGTCTGCTGGGAGATGCTGGTAATCACTTCCAGGATCTGCCCGATGTTGACCGTGTTGCTGTTGAGGGTTTCGATGTTGCCGCAAGAATCGCTGATCTTGGCCGACAGCTGTTGCATCGCCGCGATGGTTTTATCCACCACCTGTTGACCGTCTTCGGCCAGGCTGCGGGCGTCGCTGGAATGTTGCGAGGCGAGGGCAGCGTTCTGGGCGATTTCCTGGGCGGCGGCACCGAGCTGGTTGATTGCGGCGGCCACGCTGCTGGTGCGCGAGGCTTGCTGGTCGGAGTTGAACATCGACGAGTTGGAAGCGGCCACCACGCGCAACGCCACTTCGTTGACCTGGCCGGTGGCTGAGGATACTTCGATGATCGAGGTGTGAATGCGTTCGACGAAGCGGTTGAACGACAGCCCCAGCGCGCCGAACTCGTCGTGGCCGTGAATAACCAAGCGTTTGGTCAGGTCACCTTCGCCTTCGGCGATGTCGTGCATGGCGCGCCCCATGGTCAGCAGCGGCTGCATCAACAGGCTGATCAGCATGCCCAGCAGCACAATGATGATCACCACGGCAATCACCATGGCGATGATCGCCGAGGTGCGGAATTCGCTGAGCATAGAGAACGCCGTTTCCTGGTCGAGCACCAGCGCTACGTACCAGTCCGCCGAAGGCACGCCGTTGACATGGGTGAAGGAGATGAACTGGCGCTTGCCGTCGATCTCGACTTCTTTCATGCCCGGGCTGACTTTCGGCGCACCGTTGGGGTAAGCCTCAGTCAGGTTCTTGAGTACCAGCTTGCTGTCCGGGTGAATCAGGATCTTGCCGTCGGCACCGACGATGAACGCATGGCCGTGACCGCCGAAATTCAGCGAATTGATGATCGCGCTGACGCTGGACAGGTCGATGTCGGCACCGGCGACACCGATCATCTGGCCCTGGTGCTGCACCGGAGTGGCGACTGTGATCACCAGCTTGCCGGAAGAGGCGGCGATGTAGGGTTCGGTGACGATGGTCTGTTGCGCGCTGTTGGCCGCCTTGTACCAGCCACGGGCGCGCGGATCGTAGTCCGCCGCGCGGTTGCCTGCCGGGACCGAGAACATCACGCCGTCGGCGCCACCGAAGTAACTCAGCTGGAAGTTGCCGGTGTAGGCGGGCAGGCCGATGATCCGTTTCAGGCTGGCGGGAGCATTGCCATCGGCGGTGACCTGTTGGGCCATCGACTGCAGCAATTGCATGCGGCTTTCCAGCCAGGTCTGGATGTTGCTGGTGGTCAGGCTGCCGAGTTCCTGCATCGAGGCTTCGGTACTGTTGCGCAAGGTTTCGCGCTGGCGATAGTCGTTGAACAGGATGAAACAAGCGAATGCGACGGCCACCACGAGGGCGGCAGCCAGCAATATCTTGTGGCTGAACTTCATGTTTCTGGTCATGGATGAGCTACCGCAGAGGGGCTGTTCTACAAAATGGGGGAGCAAATGCCAGCGATGTGGCTTTGCGTTGCATTTATGTCGACTGAACGGCGCCAAAGATTAGGCGGATTCTCTGAAAAACGACGAAATGCTCGGTAAACAGGCAAAGTGGCTGATTTTCGGCAAAAGGTAGACGAGTGGCCCGATAAATAGCCTGCCGGGCAGGGAACCTGACAGGGGTTTTCTCTTCTAAGCTTCAGCTTGGCAGCCATGCCAATCCCCTACGCCCCCGGAGTTTCACCATGTCGTTGCGTTCCATCGCCCTGCTTTCGTTCTGCGTATTGCTCGCTGCCTGCAGCAAGGTCAATCAGGAAAACTACTCTAAGCTCTCGGCCGGCATGGCCAAGGCCGATGTGGAGACCCTGTTGGGCAAACCCGCCGATTGTTCAGGCGCGCTCGGCATGTCCAGTTGCACCTGGGGCGACAAGAACAGCTTTATCAGCGTGCAGTTCGCCGGTGACAAAGTGCTGATGTTTTCCGGCCAAGGCCTGAAGTAAACCGGGGCGATTGCCCACGGGAGAAAAATAATGAAGCGGTTATTGATCATCCTTTTTGCCGGCCTGGTGTTGGCCGGCTGTGCCACGCCTGGCCAGGACCCATTGGCCCCCAAGACGGTCAATAGCGTCAACCTCAAGCGCTACCAGGGCACCTGGTATGAACTGGCCCGCATGCCGATGTACTTCCAGCGTGACTGCGCGCAGTCCGAAGCCCATTACACGCTCAAGCCCGACGGCAACGTCGCGGTGTTGAACCGCTGCCTGACGGCACAGTGGCAATGGGAAGAGGTCAAGGGCACGGCTTATCCACAGGTGCCCGGCAAGAGCGACAAGCTGTGGATCGAGTTCGATACCTGGTTCTCCAGGCTGATCCCGGGTACGGCGAAGGGCGAATACTGGGTGCTGTACGTCAGCGATGACTACAAGACCGCCATCGTCGGTGATCCGAGCCGCAAGTATCTGTGGCTGTTATCGCGCACGCCGACCGTGAACGGTGTGGTGCGTGAGGAGCTGCTGAGCAAGGCGCGCCAGCAGGGTTACGACACCACGCGGCTGATCTGGCGGGCGTCGGAACAGCAGATGGCCGAGACGTCAAACTAACAACGCATGACCCTGTAGGAGCGAGCCTGCTCGCGATGGTGTGTCAGTCGACATCGTTGTGTCTGATACTCCATCGCGAGCAGGCTCGCTCCTACAGGGTTTTTGCGTTAGTTCAGAAGATCGCGCAGGACCTGAGTGAAGGCGCGGCTGCTTTCCTCTTCCCCTGCATGCCGCCCGTCACGCACCACCCACTGGCCATTCACAAGCACATCCCGCACCTGGCGATCGCCACCGGCAAACAGCCACCGATTGAGAATCCCGTCACCATTGGCTGTCGCCAGATACGGATCGTTGCCATCGAGCACCAGCCAGTCGGCACGCTTGCCGACTTCCAGGGCGCCAATCGGCTGGCCTAGCGCCTGAGCACCACCATCCAGCGCCGCATCGAACAGCGTACGGCCGACCATTGGCTGATCCGCGCCATACAAGCGATTACGCCGCTGGTCGCGCAGACGCTGGCCGTATTCCAGCCAGCGCAATTCTTCCACCACGCTCAACGACACATGGCTGTCGGAACCAATGCCCATGCGTCCGCCCTGGGCGAGGAAATCCACAGCCGGGAAAATCCCGTCACCGAGGTTGGCTTCGGTGGTCAGGCACAGGCCGGCGATGGCGCGACTCTTGGCCATCAGCGTGACTTCTTCCGGGTTGGCGTGGGTCGCGTGGACCAGGCACCAGCGCTGATCGACGTCGACGTTTTCGTACAGCCATTGCAGCGGACGGCGACCGCTCCAGGTCAGGCAGTCGTCGACTTCTTTCTGCTGCTCGGCAATGTGGATGTGCACCGGGCATTGCTTGTCGCTGGCCGCCAGCACTTCGCTGATCTGCTGCGGTGTAACCGCGCGCAGCGAGTGGAAACACAAGCCGAGCGACTGCGCCTTTTGTTGCGCGAGGATCGGCTGCAAGCGCGATTGCAACTTCAGGTAGTTTTCGGTGCTGTTGATGAAGCGGCGCTGGCCTTCGTTTGGCGTTTGACCGCCGAAGCCGGAGTGGCTGTAGAGCACCGGTAGCAGGGTCAGACCAATACCGGCGGAGGTAGCGGCCTGGCTGATACGCAGGGCCAGTTCGGCCGGGTCTGCGTATGGCTGGCCGTTGTTGTCGTGGTGGACGTAATGAAACTCCGCGACCGAGGTGTAACCGGCCTTGAGCATTTCGATATACAGCTGACGAGCGATGACGCCGAGTTGCACCGGGCTGATTTTTCCGACGAGGCGATACATCAGGTCGCGCCAGGTCCAGAAACTGTCGTTCGGATTGCCCGCCACTTCCGCCAGCCCGGCCATGGCCCGCTGGAAGGCGTGGGAGTGCAGGTTCGGCATGCCAGGCAGCAGCGGACCGCTCAACCGCTCGGCGCCATCTGCATGGGAATCGGCCTGGATATGGGTCAATACGCCGTCGGCGCTGACCTCAAGACGTACATTGTTGGCCCATCCACTAGGCAGCAGCGCGCGTTCGGCAAAGAAGGCGGACATGGTTCATCACCCCATCGTGTGTTATTTGTATATACATATACAGACGTTTGCCTGCCCGGTAAACTCCGGCAAGCTAGCGACATCAATCAAACGACCAAGGATTAACCGTGCCGACTCCGCCTACAGTCTCTCCGTTGGCCGCGAACATGGGCGACAGTCCGGCGCCCTTGTACGCCCGCGTCAAACAAATGATCACCCAGCAAATCGACAGTGGAAACTGGCCACCGCACTACCGCGTTCCGTCGGAAAGCGAGCTGGTCAGCCAACTGGGCTTCAGCCGTATGACCATCAACCGCGCACTGCGCGAGATGACTGCCGACGGCCTGTTGGTGCGCATGCAAGGCGTCGGTACGTTCGTCGCCGAGCCGAAAAGTCAGTCTGCGCTGTTCGAAGTACACAACATCGCCGACGAAATTGCCTCTCGCGGTCATCGCCACACTTGCAAGGTCATCACCCTTGAAGAAGAGGCCGCCGGCTCCGAGCGCGCCCTGGCCCTGGACATGCGCGAAGGGCAGAAGGTGTTCCACTCACTGATCGTGCATTTCGAAAACGATATTCCGGTGCAAATCGAAGACCGTTTCGTCAATGCGCTGGTGGCGCCGGACTACCTCAAGCAGGACTTCACCCTGCAAACGCCTTATGCCTATCTGAACCAGGTCGCACCGCTGACCGAAGGCGAGCACGTGGTCGAGGCGATCCTGGCCGAGCCGTCCGAATGCAAGTTGCTGCAGATTGAAAAAGGCGAGCCGTGCCTGCTGATCCGTCGCCGCACCTGGTCCGGTCGTCAGCCAGTGACTGCTGCTCGCTTGATCCACCCCGGTTCCCGTCATCGTCTGGAAGGTCGGTTTCATAAATGAATCAGTTGAAGGTTTTACGCGCCAAAGATTACCCGCGCATGCCGTGGAAAAACGGCGGCGGCAGCACCGAAGAAATCACCCGTGATGCCGGCACCGGCCTGGATGGCTTTGGCTGGCGCCTGTCGATTGCCGATATTGGTGAGTCGGGCGGGTTTTCCATCTTTGCCGGTTACGAGCGGATCATCACCGTGCTGCAAGGCGAGGGCATGACCCTGACGGTTGACGGCCAGGTTACGCGGCCACTGTTACCGCTGGACCCGTTTGCCTTCAGCGGTGAAAGCAAGGTTTCCTGCACATTGCTCGGCGGTCCGATTCGCGATTTCAACCTGATTTACGCGCCGCAGCGTTACGCTGCGCGGTTGCAGTGGTTGAGTGGCGAGCAGCGGTTCTTCAGCTCGGCGGGTACGGTGTTAGTGTTCAGCATCAGCGAAGCACTGGAAGTGAAGGTCGGTGACAGCGCTTCAAAGCTTGGTCGCCATGATTGCCTGCAACTCGACGGTAACACTGGCCTGCTGGAAGTCTCCGGTAACGGGCCATGCTGTGTGATTGAACTGTCCGCACACTGATTATCAGGCCAATGAGCCTCTCTGTGGCGAGGGGGCTTGCCCCCGTTGGGCCGCGAAGCGGCCCCAAAGCCTGCGGCCGAGTGTTTTCAGATACACCGCACAAGTCGGTTTTGCGACTGCTTCGCAGTCGAACGGGGGCAAGCCCCCTCGCCACAAAAAAGCAGTAACTCTTCGTTTCCCATCGCGCACCAACTTGTTACCGAACGCCCCAGTGTGGCGCAAAACCACGCTCCAGTAACAACATCCCACCGTCACAAAAAAATCCCCGCGAAAAATTTCATCTTCGCCAGAACCCTTGTTCCAGGCGCTCTCCAGCCGTTTCAGAATTTTTCTTGAATGCTCATCCAGCAAGTTGGCCGCTTGATTGCATATTCTTGTATGTACAAGTAAAGACGTATGCGTATGAGTCACGAGGACTCAACCATCGTCCACTGATTCGCCGGTGTGCATTGATGCCCATTGGCTTGCTCGCCCACTGCCTGGGTTGGTTTGGATTGATTGCTGAGGAGTCTTTTTCGTGACTGACATTAAACCTACGAAGTTTCGTGACGTTGAAATCCGTGCCGCACGCGGTAACAAGCTGACCGCCAAGAGCTGGCTGACCGAAGCGCCGCTGCGCATGCTGATGAACAACCTCGACCCTGAAGTCGCCGAGAACCCTAAAGAACTGGTGGTTTACGGTGGTATCGGTCGTGCGGCGCGTAACTGGGAATGCTACGACAAGATCGTCGAAAGCCTGACCAACCTGAACGACGACGAGACCCTGCTGGTGCAATCCGGCAAGCCGGTCGGCGTGTTCAAGACCCACAGCAACGCCCCGCGTGTACTGATCGCCAACTCCAACCTGGTGCCACACTGGGCGAGCTGGGAACACTTCAACGAACTGGACGCCAAAGGCCTGGCCATGTACGGCCAGATGACCGCCGGCAGCTGGATCTACATCGGCAGCCAGGGCATCGTCCAGGGCACCTACGAAACCTTCGTCGAAGCCGGTCGCCAACACTACAACGATGACCTCAAAGGCAAGTGGGTACTGACCGCTGGCCTGGGCGGCATGGGTGGCGCACAGCCGCTGGCTGCAACCCTGGCCGGCGCGTGCTCGCTGAACATCGAATGCCAGCAGGTCAGCATCGATTTCCGTCTGAAAAGCCGCTACGTCGATGAGCAGGCTACCGACCTCGACGACGCTCTGGCCCGCATCGCCAAATACACCAAAGAAGGCAAGGCGATTTCCATCGCCCTGCTGGGCAACGCGGCTGAAATCCTGCCGGAACTGGTCAAGCGCGGCGTGCGCCCGGACATGGTCACCGACCAGACCAGCGCCCACGACCCTCTCAACGGTTACCTGCCGGCCGGCTGGACCTGGGACCAGTACCGCGCTCGCGCCAAGACTGAACCAGCCGCTGTGATCAAGGCTGCCAAGCAATCGATGGCAGTGCACGTCAAAGCGATGTTGGACTTCCAGAAAATGGGCGTACCGACCTTCGACTACGGCAACAACATCCGTCAGATGGCGCAAGAAGAAGGCGTGGAAAACGCATTCGACTTCCCGGGCTTCGTACCGGCCTACATCCGTCCGCTGTTCTGCCGTGGCATCGGCCCGTTCCGTTGGGCTGCACTGTCGGGCAACGCCGAAGACATCTACAAGACCGACGCCAAGGTCAAAGAGCTGATCCCGGACGACGCCCACCTGCACAACTGGCTGGACATGGCCCGCGAGCGCATCAGCTTCCAGGGTCTGCCGGCCCGTATCTGCTGGGTTGGCCTGGGCCTGCGCGCCAAGCTGGGTCTGGCGTTCAACGAAATGGTGCGCAGCGGTGAGTTGTCCGCGCCCATCGTGATCGGCCGCGACCACCTGGACTCCGGTTCGGTTGCCAGCCCTAACCGCGAAACCGAATCGATGCAGGACGGTTCCGACGCAGTGTCCGATTGGCCACTGCTCAACGCCCTGCTCAACACCGCGAGCGGCGCGACCTGGGTTTCCCTGCACCACGGTGGCGGTGTCGGCATGGGTTTCTCCCAGCACTCGGGCATGGTGATTGTCTGCGACGGCACTGACGAAGCGGCCGAGCGTATCGCTCGCGTGCTGCACAACGACCCGGCGACCGGCGTCATGCGTCACGCCGATGCCGGTTATCAGATCGCCATCGACTGCGCCAAGGAACAAGGGCTGAACCTGCCGATGATTACCGGCAAGTAATGCTTGCCCTGTAGGAGCGAGCCCGCTCGCGATGATGGCGACACATTCAGCACTTTTGCTGACTGACACGCCGCCATCGCGAGCAGGCTCACTCCTACAAGAGCCAACAACAAAAACAAACAATCCATAGAGGTTGAACCATGGCTGTTAACAGCGAACGTGCAGGCAACAAACCGTTGATCGAGAAACGCTCGATCGACTACATCCCGGAAGCGGAGAGACACGGTCGTCTGTTGAGTCAGTTCACTCTGTGGATGGGTGCCAACCTGCAAATCACCGCGATTGTCACCGGGGCTTTGGCCGTGGTGCTGGGCGGTGATGTGTTCTGGTCGTTGATCGGTCTGTTGATCGGTCAATTGCTCGGTGGTGGCGTGATGGCGCTGCATGCCGCGCAAGGCCCCAAGCTGGGTCTGCCGCAGATGATCTCCAGTCGCGTGCAGTTCGGCGTTTATGGCGCGGCCATCCCGATCGTGCTGGTGTGCCTGATGTACCTGGGTTTCACCGCAACGGGCACGGTACTTTCCGGCCAAGCGCTGGGCCAGTTGTTTGGCGTCAGCGACACCGTCGGTATCCTCCTTTTCGCCAGTGTCATCGTGCTGGTCACGGTGCTCGGTTATCGGGTGATCCATTGGATCGGCCGTGTTGCCAGTGTCATTGGCGTGATTGCCTTTGTTTATCTGTTCAGCCGCCTGATGAGCCAGGTTGACGTTGGCGCCCTGTTGGAAATTCGCCACTTCAGCTGGAGCAGTTTCCTGCTCGCGGTCTCGCTCGCGGCGTCCTGGCAGATCGCCTTCGGCCCTTACGTGGCTGACTATTCCCGTTACCTGCCGAGCAAGATTTCCTCGGTGAAAACCTTTTTTGCCGCTGGCGCAGGTTCGGTCATTGGTGCACAGGTGGCGATGGTCCTGGGCGTGTTCGCTGCCGCTTCGGCCAACGGGCAATACGCCGGCCACGAAGTGGCCTACATCGTTGGTCTGGGTGGTACCGGTGCCACCGCTGCGCTGCTGTACTTCAGCATCGCGTTCGGCAAGGTCACCATCTCCACGCTGAACTCCTACGGCAGCTTCATGTGCATCGCGACCATCATCAGCGGTTTCCGTGGTGACCTGAAGGTAACGCGCTTGCAGCGTCTGGTGTTCGTGCTGGTCATCGTCGGTGCTGCGACCCTGATGGCGTTGCTCGGTCAACACTCATTCCTCGGTGCGTTCAAGTCCTTCATCCTGTTCCTGCTGGCGTTCTTTACGCCATGGAGCGCGATCAACCTGGTGGACTACTACTGCATCACCCGCGAACGCTATGACGTGCCGGCGCTGGCCGATCCGAACGGTCGCTACGGCCGCTGGAACATTCTCGGGATCAGCGTCTATGTTTTTGGTGTGTTGGTGCAGCTGCCGTTCATCTCCTCCAAGTTCTATACCGGTCCGCTGGTGGATGCCCTGGGGGGGGTGGATATTTCCTGGATCATCGGTCTGGTGCTTCCCGCAGCCCTGTATTACCTGTGTGCGAAAAAATGGCACGGCACAGTGCCTGATCATTTGATCCTGCCGATCGAGCAGGACGCCGTCATCGAACAAGAGCTGAGTACCGGTCGCGCTGCGGCGCAGGCCTGACTGGACGTGGACAGGGCTGGATGCCTTTTTGACTGCCGTAAGCCAATTCATGATTAGGAGCGTCACAACAATGAAATCGAACAAGACCCTGCTGACCACATTGCTTTCCATGGGCCTGCTGGCCAGCGCTGGCGCCACTCAGGCGGCGGGTTGGTGCGAGTCGGGCAAACCGGTGAAATTCGCCGGTTTGAACTGGGAAAGCGCCATGCTGCTGACCGATGTGATGCAAGTCGTGTTGGAGAAAGGCTACGACTGCAAGACTGACAGCCTGCCGGGCAACTCCATCACCATGGAAAACGCCCTGAGCAGCAACGATATTCAAGTGTTTGCCGAAGAATGGGTCGGCCGCAGCGAAGTCTGGAACAAGGCCGAGAAGGCCGGCAAGGTTGTCGGTGTTGGCGCTCCGGTCGTTGGCGCGATCGAAGGCTGGTACGTGCCGCGTTACGTGATCGAAGGCGACGCCAAGCGTAAGCTGGAGCCTAAAGCCCCGGACCTGAAAGCGATCGCCGATCTGGGCAAATACGCTGCAGTGTTCAAGGATCAGGAAGAGCCATCCAAGGGCCGTTTCTACAACTGCCCGGCCGGCTGGACCTGTGAGCTCGACAACAGCGAAATGCTGAAAAGCTACGGCCTGGAAAGCACCTACACCAACTTCCGTCCGGGCACCGGTCCGGCACTGGATGCTGCGGTGCTGTCGAGCTACAAGCGTGGCGAGCCGATCCTGTTCTACTACTGGTCGCCAACCCCGCTGATGGGACAGGTTGATCTGGTGAAACTCGAAGAGAAACCAGGCGTGGACAAGAGCGTGACCATCAAGGTCGGCCTGTCCAAGACCTTCCACGAGCAAGCCCCGGAACTGGTGGCGGTGCTGGAGAAGGTCAACCTGCCAATCGACTTGCTTAACCAGAACCTCGGGCGCATGGCCAAAGAGCGGATCGAATCACCAAAACTGGCCAAGATCTTCCTGAAGGAACATCCTGAAGTCTGGCACGCGTGGGTGAGCGAAGACGCAGCCAAGAAAATCGACGCGGCCTTGTAGGTTGAGCCTCTCTGACTGCCCTGAGCGGCAGTCGGATGCTTGATCGCAACCCCTTGATTGAGAGTCTCTTATGTTTCCCGAAAGCTTTACCTTTTCCATCGCCGACTGGGTCAACGGTTGGGTCGATTCGCTGGTGACCAACTACGGCGACGTTTTCCGCAGCATCTCCGACACCTTGCTGTGGGCCATCGTCAATCTTGAAGGCCTGCTGCGCGCTGCACCCTGGTGGCTGATGCTGGCGATCGTGGCCGGTGTGGCCTGGCACGCGACCCGCAAGGTCGTGACCACCGCCGTCATCGTCGGTTTGCTGTTCCTGGTGGGTGCGGTCGGCCTCTGGGACAAGCTGATGCAGACCCTGGCGCTGATGATGGTGGCGACGATCATTTCGGTGTTGATCGGCATTCCGCTGGGCATCCTCTCGGCCCGCAGCAACCGCCTGCGCTCGATACTGATGCCGTTGCTGGACATCATGCAGACCATGCCGAGCTTCGTGTACCTGATCCCGGTGCTGATGCTGTTTGGCCTGGGCAAGGTCCCGGCGATTTTCGCCACGGTGATCTACGCCGCGCCGCCGCTGATCCGCCTGACCGATCTGGGCATTCGCCAGGTCGACGGCGAAGTGATGGAAGCGATCAACGCCTTCGGTGCCAACCGCTGGCAGCAACTGTTCGGCGTGCAACTGCCGCTGGCCCTGCCGAGCATCATGGCCGGGATCAACCAGACCACCATGATGGCCCTGTCGATGGTGGTGATCGCCTCGATGATCGGTGCCCGTGGCCTGGGTGAAGACGTGCTGGTGGGGATTCAGACCCTCAACGTCGGACGTGGCCTTGAAGCCGGTCTGGCGATCGTGATTCTGGCTGTGGTGATCGACCGTATTACGCAAGCGTATGGTCGGGCGCGGCATGAGGTGAGCAAATGAACGACGCAACCGTGAGCAAGATCGAAGTCAAGAACGTCTTCAAGATATTCGGCAACCGTGCCAAGGACGCGCTGGCCATGGTCGGCCAGGGCAAGACCAAGGACCAGGTGCTGGCCGAAACCGGCTGCGTGGTCGGCGTGAACGACCTGTCGCTGAGCATCGGCAGCGGCGAGATCTTCGTGATCATGGGCCTGTCGGGTTCCGGCAAGTCGACCCTGGTCCGCCACTTCAACCGCTTGATCGACCCGACCAGCGGCGCGATCCTGGTGGACGGCGTGGACATCCTGCAATACGACATGGAAGCCCTGCGCGAATTTCGTCGACGCAAGATCAGCATGGTGTTCCAGAGCTTCGGCCTGTTGCCGCACAAGAGCGTGCTGGACAACGTTGCCTACGGCCTGAAAATCCGTGGCGAAACCAAAGCCATGTGCGCCGAGCGTGCGCTGCACTGGATCAACACCGTGGGCCTCAAGGGCTACGAAAACAAATACCCGCACCAGCTCTCCGGCGGCATGCGTCAGCGTGTGGGCCTGGCCCGCGCCCTGGCGGCGGACACCGACATCATCCTGATGGACGAAGCCTTCAGTGCCCTCGACCCACTGATTCGCGCCGAGATGCAGGACCAGTTGCTGGAACTGCAAAAGACCCTGCACAAGACCATCGTCTTCATCACCCACGACCTCGACGAGGCCGTGCGCATTGGCAACCGCATCGCGATCCTCAAGGACGGCCGCCTGATCCAGGTCGGCACGCCGAGAGAGATCCTGCATTCGCCGGCGGATGAGTATGTCGACCGCTTTGTGCAGCGTCGGGCGGCGGTGGTTTAAGAGAATTGTGGTGGCTGGGCCGGCCCCTTCGCGGGCAAGCCCGCTCCCACAGGTTCAGCGCTATCCCTTGTGGGAGCGGGCTTGCCCGCGAAGGCGCCAGTGAAGCTGCATCAATATTCAGGTTTGTACGCAGAGGTTGAAGATGTCCCAGGCTGAAAAAATCGTTATCACCGAAGCGCAGGTCACTTGGCAGGACGTGGTCGCCGTGGCCCGCGATGGCGCACAGCTTGAGCTGTCGGCGCCGATCTGGGCACGCATCGAAAACGCGCAGGCCATCGTCCAGCGCATCGTCACCAGCGGCGAACGTGCCTACGGCATCAACACCGGCCTGGGCGCGCTGTGCAACGTGTCGCTGCAGGACGAACAACTCAGCCAGTTGTCGCGCAACACCTTGCTCAGCCACGCCTGTGGCGTTGGCGCGCCACTGACCAACGGGCAGACCCGCTCGATCATGTGTGCCGCCGTCGTCAACTACAGCCATGGCAAATCCGGCCTGCACCGTCAGGTCGTCGAAGCACTGCTGGCGTTGCTCAACCGTGGCATCACCCCGCAAGTGCCGTCCCAGGGATCCGTGGGTTACCTGACCCACATGGCCCACATCGGCATCGCGCTGCTGGGTGTCGGCAATGTCAGCTATCGCGGGCAGATCGTTTCCGCGCAGCAAGCCCTGGCCGAAGAAGGCCTGCAACCAGTCAAGCTCGGCGCCAAGGACGGTTTGTGCCTGGTCAACGGTACGCCGTGCATGACAGGCCTGAGCTGCCTGGCGATTGCCGACGCCACCCGTTTGCTGGAATGGGCCGACGTGATCGGTGCCATGAGCTTCGAAGCCCAGCGCGGGCAGATCGACGCCTTCGATGCCGAGATCATCGCGCTCAAGCCGCACCCGGGCATGCAACAGGTCGGGATCAACCTGCGGGCCTTGCTCGACGGCAGCGAAGTGATTGCCCAGAGCAAAGGCATCCGTACCCAGGACGCCCTGAGCATTCGCTCGATCCCGCAGGTGCACGGTGCCGCTCGTGACCAATTGGTACATGCGATCAAGCAAATTGAAACCGAACTCAACGGCGCCACCGACAACCCGCTGGTGCTGGGCACCGCGGACAATTACCGCGTGGTGTCCCAGGCCAACCCCCACGGCCAGTCCGTGGCGATGGCTGCGGACCTGCTGGCGATTGCCATGGCGGAAATCGGCTCCATCGCCGAGCGTCGCCTGGACCGCTTGATCAACCCGCACGTCAGCGGCCTGCCGGCGTTTCTGGTGGCCAATCCGGGGGTGAACTCCGGGATGATGATCGTGCAGTACGTCGCCGCTTCGCTGTGCGCGGAAAACCGCCAATTGGCGCAACCGGCAGTGCTGGATAACTACGTGACTTCCGGTCTACAGGAAGACCACCTGAGCCTGGGCACCAACGCGGCGTTGAAGCTGCACCGCGCGCTGGAAAACTGCACGCAGATCCTCGCCATCGAGTACTTGCTGGCGGCCCAGGCGTTTGAGTTTTTGAAAGAACAACGCTTCGGCGCGGGCACCGATGCTGCCTGGCGTCTGCTGCGCGAGCACGTTGCCCCCTACGACCAGGATCGCTGGTTGGCACCGGACATCGCCGCCGCTGCCGCGGTGTTGAAAGACCCGATTTTGCTGCACAACGCTTTTCCTGACCTGAACTGATTTCAACAACACCAGCGTGCCAAGGCGCGTCTCCCCAAAAGGCAGACGCGACGGACAACGGACATCTCCGGAGCGTCTGGTGAGTTAATAACTAACTCTCAAAAGGAGCACAAAATGACTGCGCTAAACCTGATCCCAGGCCAACTGACCCTCGCCCAACTGCGTGACGTCTATCAGCAGCCGGTTAAAGTCACCCTCGACCACAGCGCCTCGGCCCAGATCGAAGCCAGCGTTGCCTGCGTGGAACAGATCCTCGCCGAGAACCGCACCGCCTATGGCATCAACACCGGTTTCGGCCTGCTGGCCTCGACCCGCATCGCCAGCGAAGACCTGGAAAACCTGCAGCGCTCGCTGGTGCTGTCCCACGCTGCCGGTGTCGGCCAGCCGATCAGCGATGAGCTGGTGCGTCTGGTCATGGTGCTCAAGGTCAACAGCCTGAGCCGTGGTTTCTCTGGCATCCGCCGTGTGGTGATCGACGCGCTGATCGCCCTGATCAACGCCGAGGTCTACCCGCACATTCCATTGAAAGGCTCGGTCGGTGCTTCCGGTGACCTGGCGCCTCTGGCCCACATGTCGCTGGTGCTGCTGGGCGAAGGCAAGGCGCGCTACAAAGGCGAGTGGATGGAAGCCACCGAAGCGCTGAAAGTTGCTGGTCTGGCCCCGCTGACCCTGGCCGCGAAAGAAGGCCTGGCGCTGCTCAACGGCACTCAGGTGTCCACTGCGTTTGCCCTGCGCGGCCTGTTCGAAGGTGAAGACCTGTTCGCCGGTGCCTTGGCACTGGGCGGCCTGACCGTGGAAGCGGTCCTGGGCTCGCGCTCGCCGTTCGACGCCCGCATCCACGCTGCCCGTGGCCAGAAAGGCCAGATCGACGCCGCCGCCGCTTACCGCGATCTGCTGGGTGAGCGCAGCGAAGTCTCCGACTCCCACGAAAACTGCGAGAAGGTACAAGACCCGTACTCCCTGCGCTGCCAGCCACAAGTCATGGGCGCCTGCCTGACCCAGTTCCGTCAGGCCGCCGAAGTATTGGCGATCGAAGCCAACGCCGTATCGGACAACCCGCTGGTGTTCGCCGCTGAAGGCGACGTGATTTCCGGCGGCAACTTCCACGCCGAGCCGGTGGCCATGGCCGCTGACAACATGGCTTTGGCCATCGCTGAAATCGGTTCCCTGAGCGAACGCCGTATCTCGCTGATGATGGACAAGCACATGTCGCAACTGCCGCCGTTCCTGGTGGCCAACGGTGGCGTGAACTCCGGCTTCATGATCGCCCAGGTGACCGCAGCGGCACTGGCCAGCGAGAACAAGGCGTTGTCCCATCCGCACTCGGTGGACAGCCTGCCGACTTCCGCCAACCAGGAAGACCACGTATCGATGGCTCCGGCGGCTGGCAAGCGTCTGTGGGAAATGGCCGAGAACACCCGTGGGATTCTCGCCGTTGAATGGCTGGCGGCAGTGCAGGGCCTGGACCTGCGCAACGGCCTGAAGACTTCGCCAAAACTGGAAAAGGCCCGTGCCATTCTGCGTAACGAAGTGCCTTTCTATGAGAAAGACCGCTTCTTCGCGCCGGACATCAATGCGGCGTCTGAATTGTTGGCCTCGCGCTGCCTGAACGAGCTGGTGACGACGAAGTTGCTGCCTAGCCTGTAATGGCCCCTTCGCGAGCAGGCTCGCTCCCACAGGGTGCATGCACTCCAGCATGGGGGCGAGTTCGCTCGCGATTCGATTTTGCGTCGAATAACAATAATTAGGGACGAGAAATGCAACAGCCAGAAAAAGGTTTGAAACGCGGGCTCTCTGCCCGACATATTCGCTTCATGGCGCTGGGGTCGGCGATCGGCACCGGGCTGTTTTATGGATCTGCCTCGGCCATTCAAATGGCCGGGCCTGCGGTACTGCTCGCTTACCTGATCGGTGGCGCGGCCGTGTTCATGGTCATGCGCGCCCTCGGTGAGATGGCGGTGCACAACCCGGTGACCGGCTCTTTCGGCCAGTACGCCAGCACCTACCTGGGGCCGATGGCGGGCTTCATCCTCGGTTGGACCTACGCATTCGAAATGGTCATCGTCGGCATGGCCGACGTCACTGCATTCGGTATCTACATGGGCTTCTGGTTCCCGGAGGTTTCCCGCTGGATCTGGGTGCTGGGTGTCGTTTCCATCGTTGGCGGCCTGAACCTGTGCAGCGTCAAAGTCTTCGGTGAAATGGAGTTCTGGCTGTCGCTGCTCAAGGTCGCGGCCATCGTCGCGATGATCCTGGGCGGTTTCGGCATCATGTGGTTCGGCATCAGCTCGGCCCCAGGGCAAGCGACCGACATCAGCAACCTCTGGAGCCACGGCGGTTTCATGCCCAATGGGATGGGCGGTCTGATTGCTTCGTTCGCGGTGGTGATGTTTGCGTTTGGCGGTATTGAAATCATCGGCGTAACGGCAGGTGAAGCCAAGGACCCGCAGCACGTGCTGCCCCGGGCGATCAATGCCGTACCGTTGCGGATCCTGCTGTTCTACGTGCTGACGATGCTGGTGCTGATGTCGATCTTTCCATGGCAGCAGATCGGCAGCCAGGGCAGCCCGTTCGTGCAGATTTTCGACAAGCTGGGAATCAGCTCGGCGGCCACCATCCTCAATATCGTGGTGATCACGGCGGCGATTTCGGCGATCAACAGTGACATCTTCGGCGCTGGCCGCATGATGTTCGGCCTGGCCCAGCAAGGGCATGCACCCAAGGGCTTCGCCCGCCTGTCGCGCAATGGCGTGCCATGGATGACGGTGGTGGTGATGAGTGCCGCGCTATTGCTGGGCGTGTTGCTGAACTACCTGATCCCGGAAAACGTGTTCCTGTTGATCGCTTCCATCGCGACCTTTGCCACGGTGTGGGTCTGGCTGATGATTCTGGTGACCCAAGTGGCCATGCGCCGCTCCATGAGCGCCGAGCAGGTTGCACAACTGAAATTCCCGGTGCCGCTCTGGCCCTATGCGCCGGCGGCGGCGATTGCCTTCATGCTGTTCATCTTCGGCGTGCTGGGCTATTTCCCGGACACCCAGGCAGCGCTGATCGTCGGCGTGGTCTGGATCGTGTTGCTGGTGCTGGCTTACCTGACGTGGGTGAAACCGGCGGCGGGCCAGGCAGCCCTGGTGACGCAGGATCCTACTTTTTCTCATCGATAACCTAATGGAGGCCAAGGATGAAAACTCTCTGGCAACACTGTCACGTCGCAACCATGGCACAAGGCGTCTACTCGATCATCGAGGACGCGGCCATCGTGACGTCAGGAGCGCACATTGAGTGGATCGGCCCGCGCGGTGAGTTGCCGGCGGGCGAGTACCCGGCCGTCAATGATTTGAACGGGGCCTGGGTCACGCCGGGCCTGATCGACTGCCACACTCACACGGTGTTCGGCGGTAACCGCAGCGGTGAATTCGAACAGCGCCTGCAAGGTGTCAGCTACGCGCAAATCGCCGCCAGCGGTGGCGGCATCGCCAGCACCGTGCGCGCCACCCGCGCAGCCAGCGAAGACGAGTTGTTCGCCAGTGCCGCCAAGCGCCTGACAAGCCTGATGCGCGATGGCGTCACCAGCATCGAAATCAAGTCCGGCTACGGCCTGGACCTGGCCAACGAACGCAAGATGCTGCGCGTGGCCCGTCGCCTCGGCGCCGAACTGCCGGTCAGCGTGCGTAGCACCTGCCTGGCGGCTCACGCCTTGCCGCCGGAATACGCCGATCGCGCCGACGACTACATCGATCACATCTGCGCCGACATGCTCCCGGCCCTGGCTGCCGAAGGGCTGGTCGACGCGGTGGATGCATTCTGCGAGTACCTGGCGTTCTCCCCGGCGCAGGTCGAGCGGGTGTTCATTACCGCCCGGAAACTGGGCCTGCCAGTGAAGCTGCACGCCGAGCAATTGTCGTCGCTGCACGGCTCGAGCCTGGCGGCGCGTTATCATGCGTTGTCCGCCGATCACCTGGAGTTCATGACCGAGGACGACGCCATTGCCATGGCCAAGTCCGGCACGGTTGCGGTGCTGTTGCCCGGCGCCTTTTACTTCCTGCGCGAAACCCAATTGCCGCCGATGGAAGCCCTGCGCAAGCACGGCGTGAAAATCGCCATCGCCAGCGACCTCAACCCGGGCACCTCACCGGCACTGTCGTTGCGCCTGATGCTGAACATGGCCTGCACCTGCTTCCGCATGACTCCGGAAGAAGCCCTGGCCGGCGCGACGATTCACGCCGCCACCGCGCTGGGCATGGCCGACACCCATGGTTCGCTGGAGGCCGGCAAGGTCGCGGACTTCGTGGCCTGGCAAATCGATCGTCCGGCCGACCTGTGTTACTGGCTGGGCGGCGACCTGGAAAAACGCGTCGTGCGCCACGGCGTCGAATCAAGTCTGTAGGAGATCTGTTGTGGATAAGGTTCTGAACTTCAAACAAGGCCGCGTACCGCTGCTGATCAGCATGCCCCACGCTGGCGTGCGCCTGACCCCGGCAGTCGAAGCCGGGTTGATCCCTGACGCGAAAAGCCTGCCGGACACCGACTGGCACATCCCGCAGCTGTACGACTTCGCCGCTGAACTGGGCGCCAGCACCCTGGCGGCCGAGTATTCGCGGTTTGTCATTGACCTGAACCGGCCTTCCGATGACAAACCGTTGTACGTGGGTGCGACCACTGGTCTGTACCCGGCCACACTGTTCGACGGCATACCGTTGTTCCGTGAAGGGTTGGAGCCGTCTGCCGATGAGCGCGCGACTTATCTGGAGCAGATCTGGACGCCGTACCACAGCACCTTGCAGCAGGAACTTGCGCGACTGAAGGCCGAGTTCGGCTACGCGCTGCTGTTCGATGCCCACTCGATCCGCTCGATCATCCCGCACCTGTTCGACGGCAAGCTGCCGGACTTCAACCTCGGCACCTTCAACGGCGCCAGTTGCGATCCACAGCTTGCGACCCGACTGGAAGCGATCTGCGCGCTTCACGACAACTACACCCATGTGCTGAACGGGCGCTTCAAGGGCGGGCACATTACCCGTCATTACGGCAACCCGGCAGAAAACATTCATGCGGTGCAACTGGAGCTGGGGCAGTGCACCTACATGGAAGAGTTCGAGCCGTTCCGCTATCGCCCGGACCTGGCGGAGCCGACGCGGGTGGTGTTGAAGGAGTTGCTGCAAGGGTTGTTGGCCTGGGGTGAGAAGCACTACGGGCATTAAGGCTTGGTGCGGTCTCTGTAGGAGCGAGCTTGCTCGCGAAAAACCAGAGAATGTCGCGGGGTGTCTGACTGGGCGCGTTACCGTTCACGACCATCGCGAGCAAGCTCGCTCCTACAGGTTAGGCTGACAGTCGCCACCGTGCAAAACACGGTCGCCACAGTTCGCTTTCACCGCTCGTCTGCTGCGTAATGTTCTGCCCACGGTGCGCAAAGACACCGGCCGACAATAATCCGCTGCCGCACGAGAATGCTCTCTATGACAAGCCCCAAAGGTCTGTTCACCCGCTGTCTCTCAATCTTCTGCGGCACCGCTCTGTTGAGCGCCGGCGCCATGGCCGCGGACGATGCCTCCTGCAAAGCCGTGCGCATGGGCGTGGTCAACTGGACCGACGTGATCGCCACCAGTGGCATGGCCGATGTGCTGCTCAACGGTCTTGGCTACGAAAGCAAGCAAACCAGCGCCGTGCAGCAAATCATCTTCGCCGGCATCCGCGACAAGCGCCTGGACATCTTCCTCGGCTACTGGAAACCGGCGATGGATAAAAACATCGCACCGTTCGTGGCTGCCAATCAGGTGAAGGTCATGGACAAGCCGAGCCTGGCCGATGCCCAGGCCACCCTCGCTGTCCCGGACTATGTGGCAGCGGCCGGTCTGAAAACCTTCGCCGACATCGCCAGGTTCAAGGATCAGCTCGGCGGCAAGATCTACGGCATCGAGCCGGGCAGCGGCGCCAACACCACGATCAAGACCATGATCGAAACCAATCACTTCGGCCTGAAGGATTTCAAACTGATCGAGTCCGGTGAGGCCGGGATGCTGGCGGCCGTGCAGCGGGCGGTGAATCGCAAGGAATTCGTGGTGTTCGTCGGCTGGACCCCGCACCCGATGAACATCAACATGAAAATCGCCTACCTGACCGGTAGCGAAGATGTCTACGGGCCGAATGAAGGTGCGGCGACCGTTTCCACCGTAACCGCACCGGATTACGCCCAGCGCTGCCCGAACGTCAATCGCCTGCTGGAAAACCTGACTTTCAGCGCCGCCCAGGAAAGTCAGTTGATGGTGCCGATCATGGAGCGCCAGACGGCTCAGGACGTCGCGAAAAAATGGCTGCGTGACCATCCGGAGGACTTGCAGCGCTGGCTGGCGGGTGTCAGCAGTTTCGATGGCAAGGATGGCGTAGCCACGGTTCAGGCCAGTCTGAATCACTGACAGTAAAACCTGTAGGAGCGAGCCTGCTCGCGATAGCGGTAGGACATTCAGAATTGATGTCGACTGACACGCCGCCATCGCGAGCAGGCTCGCTCCTACAGGGGATCTCACCCACTTTCCTGAACGAGCACCAGGCTCATGGCTCCATACCCGCTTTCCAAACAGATGACGGCGTTCGTCGACAAAACCCTGAGTTTCAACAGCACCGACAGCAGTATCACCGGGTTGCGCCAGGCCTACAGCGAGATGTGCCGGGCGTTTACCCCGGCACGCCCCGCCGGGTTGCACGTGGTCGATTTCGAGTTGGCCGGTGTTGCTGTTCGTTCCTATCAGCCACCGGCCAGCGGCGCGACGTGCATCGTTTATCTGCATGGCGGCGGCTGGGTGGTGGGGGACCTCGATTCCCACGATTTCATCTGCGCCGAATGGGCATCGACACTCGGTGTACGGGTGATCGCCGTCGATTACCGACTGGCACCGGAGCATCCGTTTCCCGCCGCGTTCGATGACTGCCTGAAGGTCTGGCGAGCACTGCGCACCGGACCGTTCAAACTCGACCCTGCGCGTACGCTGGTGGCCGGCGACAGTGCCGGTGGCAACCTGGCGGCGGCGTTGTGCCTGGCGCTGCGCGATGCCGGCGAGCCGGTGCCGTGTGCGCAGGTTCTGATCTATCCCGGGTTGGGCGGCGATCACCGGTTGCCGTCGCGCAGTGAGTGCATCGACGCGCCGTTACTCGGCAGCAGTGACGTCGATTGCTATCACGCGCTTTACCTGCAAGGTACCCGCCATCCGAACGCCTATGCCATGCCATTGCTCGCTACGGATTTCAGCGGACTGCCACCGGCATTGATCGCCGTGGCGCAATTCGACCCGTTGCGTGATGACGGCGTGCTGTATGCCGAGCGACTGAATGCCGCGGGCGTTGCTGCCACACTGTATGTCGGCGAGGGTTTGGTCCATGGCTGTTTGCGGGCCCGAGGGCAGGCGGCCGAGGTCGATGCGCTGTACGAAACCTTGTTCGGATATCTGTTGGCAAAACTCTGACTCTGCATGGGCATGCTCATTGACGTAATTCGGGTTTATGATGCCGGACGGCAGAATAATAGAAGTCCCCCCAGGGATGACCTCGACCCCTTACGGAGTGCGCAATGCAGACTTTGTACCCGCAGATCAAACCCCACGCCCGGCACGATCTGGCCGTCGACGAGACTCACACGCTGTATGTCGACGAAAGCGGTTCACCGGAAGGTTTGCCGGTGGTGTTCATCCACGGTGGCCCCGGTGCCGGATGTGATGCCCAGAGTCGTTGCTTCTTCGATCCCAACCTTTATCGCATTGTCACCTTCGATCAGCGCGGATGTGGTCGCTCCACGCCCCATGCCAGCCTGGAAAACAATACCACCTGGGATCTGGTCGCCGACCTCGAGCGGATTCGCCAGCACCTGGGCATCGACAAATGGGTGCTGTTTGGCGGCTCCTGGGGTTCGACCCTGGCGCTGGCCTACGCACAAACCCATCCTGAGCGGGTACACGGTCTGATCCTGCGTGGGATCTTTCTCTGCCGTCCGCAGGAAATCGAATGGTTCTACCAGGCCGGCGCCAGCCGCCTGTTCCCCGATTACTGGCAGGACTACATCGCGCCGATCCCGCTGGACGAGCGCGACGACTTGCTCACCGCATTTCACAAACGCCTGGTTGGCAACGACCAGATCGCCCAGATGCATGCGGCCAAGGCCTGGTCCACCTGGGAGGGCCGCACTGCGACCCTGCGTCCCAACCCGCTGGTGGTCGATCGCTTCTCCGAACCACAACGTGCGTTATCGATTGCTCGCATCGAATGCCACTACTTCAGCAACCACGCCTTCCTGGAGCAGAACCAGTTGATCCGGGACATGGGCAAGATCGCCCATTTGCCTGGTGTGATCATCCATGGTCGCTATGACGTGATCTGCCCACTGGATAACGCCTGGGAATTGCATCAAGCCTGGCCGAACAGCGAACTGCAGGTCATCCGCGATGCCGGTCATGCCGCTTCCGAACCGGGCATCACCGACGCGCTGGTACGCGCCGCCAATCAGATGGCCCGGCGTCTGCTCGACCTGCCGCCTGAAGAAGCATGAAGGGGCTGCTGCAACGGGTGCGCGGCGCGCGAGTCGAGGTCGCGGGCGAGATCGTGGGTGCCGTCGATCAGGGATTGCTGGTCCTGGTAGCCGTCGAGCCCGACGACACGCGGGCCAGCGCCGACAAACTGCTTAATAAACTGCTTAACTATCGGGTGTTCAGTGACGCTGAGGGCAAGATGAATCTGTCCTTGGCGGATGTGGGCGGCGGGCTGCTGCTGGTCTCTCAGTTCACCCTGGCTGCCGATACCAAAAGCGGGCTGCGTCCGGGTTTCTCGACCGCTGCCCCTCCGGCATTGGGCGAGGAGTTGTTCGACTATCTATTAAGCAAAGCGAAACAGGTGCATGGCACTGTGGCATCAGGTAGATTCGGCGCGGATATGCAGGTGCACCTGGTCAATGATGGCCCGGTAACCTTCCTGTTACAGACCTGAAAGCGCTTGAAACAAGTTTTTACGCTCATTTCGACTGAAAACAGGGCTTTTACGCGATAAATACTTTGTTACCCCTGATGCGTTGTAACGCTGCCTACTAGATAATCCCGCGCTACGGGGATCAGCGTTCGTTGGTCCATTTTGACTTAGGTAGAGACTTGTCCGGATCCGATTGGGGAATCATTTCGCCCCAGCGGAGTCGGAACAATGCTCGCCAACTTGGCAAGAGTGGTTTGCAAGGACGGTTTTTTCATACCGTACACCGTGCAGGCCCTTTAACTGGCCGTTGGTTTTTTGATCTGTTTTCGGCGAGGGTTGCTCGTGATTGTTAGTCCCTGTAACGCACCAAAATTGTCTGCCAAACGGTTACGCAGCGCCCTGGTAGCGGGCTCTGCACTGCTCTGCCTGCTCAGCGCCGGTCAGCTTTGGGCATTCAGTCTGGATGATGTATCGGCCAAGGCAAAAGAGCTGGCCGCGCAGAAATACGAAGCGCCGCGCAGTAACCTGCCGAACGAGTTCCGCGACATGAAATTCGCGGACTATCAGAAAATTCGTTTTCTGACGGAAAAAGCCGAGTGGGCTGATCAGAAGACGCCGTTCAAGCTGTCCTTCTATCACCAGGGCATGCATTTCGATACGCCGGTGAAAATCAACGAAATCACCGCGAACACCGTCGAAGAGATCAAATACGACCCGAGTCGTTTCGACTTCGGCGACATGCAGTTCGATCCCAAGGCCACCGAACAACTGGGTTATGCCGGTTTCCGTGTGCTGTACCCGATCAACAAGGCCGACAAGCAAGACGAAATCATGACCATGCTCGGCGCGAGCTACTTCCGCGTCGTCGGCAAAGGGCACGTCTATGGTTTGTCCGCTCGCGGCATGGCGCTGGATACCGCATTGCCGTCCGGCGAAGAATTCCCGCGTTTCCGCGAGTTCTGGATTCAGCAGCCCAAGCCAGGCGACAAGCACCTGGTGATCTTCGCCCTGCTGGACTCTCCTCGTGCCACTGGCGCCTATCGCCTGACCCTGCGTCCGGGCAGCGACACCATCGTCGACGTCAAGGCGCAGATGTTCCTGCGTGACAAGGTCGGCAAACTGGGCATCGCTCCGTTGACCAGCATGTTCCTGTTCGGCGCCAACCAGCCGTCGAAAGTACTGAACTACCGTCGTGAGCTGCACGACTCCAGCGGTCTGGCGATCCATGCCGGCAACGGCGAGTGGATCTGGCGTCCGCTGAACAATCCGAAGCACCTGGCCGTGAGCAACTTCAGCGTAGAAAATCCGCGCGGCTTCGGTCTGCTGCAACGTGGCCGCGACTTCAGCCACTATGAAGATCTCGACGACCGCTACGACAAGCGCCCAAGCGCCTGGATCGAGCCGAAGGGTGACTGGGGCAAGGGCACCGTCGACCTGGTCGAGATTCCGACCGCCGACGAAACCAACGACAACATCGTTGCCTTCTGGAACCCGGAAAAATTGCCGGAACCTGGCCAGCCGCTCGATGTCGCTTATCGTATGCACTGGACCATGGATGAAGCCTCGATTCACGCGCCGGACAGCGCCTGGGTCAAACAGACCCTGCGTTCCACCGGTGACGTCAAGCAGTCCAACCTGATTCGTCAGCCGGACGGCAGCGTTGCCTACCTGGTGGACTTCGAAGGCCCGTCCCTGGCGGCATTGCCGGCCGATGCGGAAGTTCGCAGCCAGGTCAGCGTCGGCGACAACGCCGAGCTGGTGGAAAACAGCGTGCGCTATAACCCTGAAACCAAGGGCTGGCGCCTGACCCTGCGGATGAAGATCAAGGATCCGAGCAAGTCCACCGAGATGCGTGCCGCACTGGTGCAGAACATCGTGCCGGCGGACCTGGCCAAGACTTCGATTGCGTCGTCGAACTCGTCGGTTGCCAAGGCCGACAAGGTTGCCGCCAAGCAACAAGAGAAGGCGGACAAGGAAGCCAGGCAAGCGGAGGCCAAACAGGCCGAAGCCAAGCCTGTTGCAGATGCCAAGGACAAGGCCAATAAAGACGCCAAGCAGCCTGTCGCTGCCGACGCGGCCCCAGCCACACCGGAATCGGCCCCGACTGAAGAAGTCCTGACCGAGACCTGGAGCTATCAGTTGCCTGCCGATGAGTAACTCTCAAGTACGGCCAGAAACTCTTTCCGAGTATCTGGCGCATCTGCCGATGACCGACGAGCAGCGCGCGGAACTCGCGGGCTGCCAGTCTTTCAGCGAATTGCATGAACGCCTGTCGTCATCGACGTTCGACGCCCCGACCGAGGCCGCCCAGGCTTCGGTCGGCAAACGCCTGACCCTGAGCACTGCCGAAGAGCTGCAGGACGCGGAAATGCTGGTGCTCGACGCCAACGGCCGGGTCTGCCTCAAGGCGACCCCGCCGATCCGGCGGACCAAGGTCGTGCCGGAGCCGTGGCGCACCAACATTCTGGTGCGTGGCTGGCGTCGGATGACCGGTCGGACCAACCCGCCGAAGCCGCCGAAGGACGAACGTGTCCTGCCGGCGGCGCGCTGGCGCACGGTCGGTTCGATCCGTCGCTACATTCTGTTGCTGCTGATGCTCGGCCAGACCATCGTCGCCGGCTGGTACATGAAAGGCATCATGCCGTACCAGGGCTGGTCGTTCGTCGACCTCAACGAAGTGCTGCACCAACCGCTGCTGCAAACCGCCACGCAAGTGCTGCCGTATGCCTTGCAGACCAGCATCCTGATCCTGTTCGGGATTCTGTTCTGCTGGGTATCGGCCGGTTTCTGGACCGCGCTGATGGGCTTCCTGGAGTTGCTGACCGGCCACGATAAATACCGTATCTCCGGTAAAAGTGCCGGCAACGAGCC
Organism: Pseudomonas sp. KH_046_2; assembly: GCF_057838985.1. Lineage (NCBI taxonomy): Bacteria > Pseudomonadati > Pseudomonadota > Gammaproteobacteria > Pseudomonadales > Pseudomonadaceae > Pseudomonas > Pseudomonas sp. KH_046_2. The sequence continues at coordinate 418,270 of NZ_CM174480.1, forward strand.
GATACCGAAGGATGCGCGCACCGCCCTGGTGATGCCGATCTGCAACGAAGACGTGCCACGGGTATTCGCCGGTCTGCGGGCGACCTTCGAGTCGGTGGCGGCCACGGGTAACCTGGACCGCTTCGACTTCTTCGTCCTCAGCGACAGTAACGACGCCGATATCTGTGTCGCCGAGCAACAGGCCTGGCTGGACGTCTGCCGTGAAGCCGGAGGCTTCGGCAAGATCTTCTATCGCCGTCGCCGCCGTCGCGTTAAGCGTAAAAGCGGCAACCTCGACGACTTCTGCCGTCGCTGGGGCGGTGACTACAAGTACATGGTCGTACTCGACGCCGACTCCGTGATGAGCGGCGAGTGCCTGACCAGTCTGGTACGCCTGATGGAAGCCACGCCGGACGCCGGGATCATCCAGACCGCGCCACGGGCGTCGGGCATGGACACCCTGTATGCGCGCATGCAGCAGTTCGCGACCCGCGTGTACGGCCCGCTGTTCACCGCCGGCCTGCACTTCTGGCAACTGGGCGAGTCGCACTACTGGGGCCACAACGCGATCATCCGCATGAAGCCGTTCATCGACCACTGCGCCCTGGCGCCGTTACCCGGTAAAGGCGCGTTCTCCGGCTCGATCCTGTCCCACGACTTCGTTGAAGCCGCGTTGATGCGCCGTGCAGGCTGGGGCGTGTGGATTGCCTACGACTTGCCAGGCAGCTATGAAGAACTGCCGCCAAACCTGCTGGACGAACTCAAGCGTGACCGTCGCTGGTGCCACGGCAACCTGATGAACTTCCGGCTGTTCCTGGTCAAGGGCATGCACCCGGTGCACCGCGCGGTGTTCCTGACCGGCGTGATGTCTTACCTGTCGGCGCCGTTGTGGTTCTTCTTCCTGGTGCTGTCGACCGCGCTGCTGGCGGTCAACACGCTGATGGAGCCGCAGTACTTCCTCGAGCCGCGCCAGCTCTATCCGCTGTGGCCTCAATGGCACCCGGACAAGGCGATTGCGCTGTTCTCGACCACCATCGTGCTGCTGTTCCTGCCGAAGCTGCTGAGCATCATCCTGATCTGGGCCAAGGGCGCGAAAGAGTTCGGCGGCAAGTTCAAGGTGACCCTGTCGATGCTGCTGGAGATGCTGTTCTCCATGCTGCTGGCGCCGGTGCGGATGATCTTCCACACCCGTTTCGTCCTCGCCGCGTTCCTCGGCTGGGCCGCGACCTGGAACTCGCCACAGCGTGACGACGACTCCACGCCGTGGAGCGAAGCGGTCAAACGCCACGGCCCGCAAACCCTGCTGGGCTTCTTCTGGGCGATGCTGGTGATCTGGCTGAACCCGAGCTTCCTGTGGTGGCTGGTGCCGATCGTCGGTTCGTTGATGCTGTCGATTCCGGTATCGGTGATCTCCAGCCGCGTCGGCCTGGGCCTGAAGTCCCGCGACGAGAGCCTGTTCCTGATCCCTGAGGAATACAATCCGCCGCAGGCCTTGCTGGCCACCGACCAGTACACCCACGAAAACCGCTGGCACGCGCTGAACGACGGCTTCGTCCGTTCGGTGGTCGATCCACAGCAGAACGCCCTGGCGTGCTCGCTGGCGACCTCCCGGCACAATCAGGCCGAGCCGATTGAGTGGCTGCGGATCGAGCGGGTTCGCCATGCGATGAAGGTCGGTCCGCAAGGGCTGACCAACAACGAGAAGGTGCAACTGCTGAGCGACCCGGTGGCATTGGCCCGCTTGCATGAGCAGGTCTGGAGCGAAGGTCACCCTGAGTGGCTGGGCGCCTGGCGCAAGTCGGTCAAGGCCGACCCCCACGCGCCGCTGCTGCCGCTCAAGCCATTGAGCGTGCAGGCCCAGCCGGCCTGATGAAAGCCCCCCGCTCCGACTCTGGGGCGGGGGTGTTGATCAAGAAAGATCGCGGTCTTCGGTCGCTCCTGCAGGTGTACGCAAACCCTGCAGGAACAGCCGAAGGCCGCGATTTTTTGCTTTGTACCCCTCAAGTCAAAGAACGCTGCAGCAGTGTGCCCGCTGCTTACTGACCAGACCTGGCCAGGTTCAACGCAATGCATTGCTCAACAATGCCCGTATCCTGAAAGAAGTCGGCGTTGATGATGTTGAACACCTGATGTTGCGGGTGGAACACCTCTGCCCACACCCTGGCATCACGCTTGAGGCGTACGGGCCCTCCGGTGGGGTCGTAAACGGTAGCCGACAGGGATGTCATGGCTGAGGTCGAGACCTCTTTCCTGGCGGTGTTCACAATAAAACTTTCGAGGTCTGACCGGAGCGTGATGTTTTTGCCGGTCCACAAATGCCTGATGTTGTTCCAGTAGGCTCCGCCGTTCCAACAAATGATTACATTCTTGTTGGGATAATTCCGCTTGATTTCGGCCAGGGTAAGTTGGCTGGCGGCCGGAGGAATAAGCAAATGATTGAGTTGGCTTAACTTGTTTTTGAAACGTTCCAGGCTGTTTTTCAAATTTCTGCCTGTGTCGAAACGGTGGATGTCGAGTATCACCAGTTCACCGCGATTGTTTTCTGCGAAAGAGCGGACAGCTGAAATGCATTGGTCGATATTTCTGCCGTCGAGTACATGATTGCATTGAAATAATTCAGTGAATTTGTAGCTCGGCATTTTTCCTCCGCCAGTATCCTTGTTGTAGCTATTGTCGACAATGCGCAAATCCAGAACGCGGGCGCCCTGGTTGAGTTGAGTCAGGAAAATATTATCCTGGCAGGCCGCCCAATGCCCGCCAATGGGGTCCACCGAACCGCGGTCCACGCCGGAATTATGCGCGGAAGGTAATGCGAGTTGATGAACCCGCATGTTTTTGATTTTTTCGTAAATGGATGTCATCCAGGCGTTGTTGGGGATGTTGTTGGAGACGCTGGGGTAGATGTTCATGTTTCACTCCTTGTGAAATAAATCGATCATGCCCGCTGCTGGTTAGTTGGTTAGTTGGTTAGTTGTCAGTCGGGATAAAGAGTCAGATCGATGTTTTTAGTTGAGGAGTTAACTTGGCATGCAGATATTGGTGTTGTGAGATGGTTAGTTTTTCTTAATGTTTGAGTGGCGGTTTTTTGTGGTGCTAAAAGAGTGTTGCGAAGAAATTTATAGAAGTTCGAGTTTAAAGTCGATGCGTTTGTGCGGAACTTGCGGATAGGGTCAGGAGTCCTGTTGTGGCGGGATTTACAACTATCCGGGTCGTTAGTTGTAAAGGATAGTTGTGCCGGGTGGTTATCTGGTTGGACATGGCAAATTTGACTTGTGGTCTGGAAAGTCTATTTATCCGTCTATACACATTTAAAAAACGGCCGGCGCGGGGAGCGCCGACCGGCTCATATCAATACGTGGCGAAGCTGCAAGGTTTTTAAACCTTGAACCGCCCTACCAGCATCTGCAAATGCGTCCCCAACCGTGCCAGTTCAACGCTGGAAGCCGCGGTCTCTTCACTCGCCGCCGAAGTCTGATCCGACACATCCCGCACGTTCAGCACACTACGGTTGATCTCCTCAGCCACAGCACTTTGCTGCTCGGCAGCCGCAGCAATCTGCTGGTTCATCGCCTGGATCGCCGACACCGTGCGGGTGATGCTTTCCAGTGAACCACCGGCGCGGCGGGTTAGTTCGACGCTGCTGTCGGTCAGGGTGCGGCTGTTGTCCATGATGGTCGCCACTTGCTGGGTGCCGTTTTGCAGGCCGACGATCAGCTCTTCGATCTCTTCGGTGGACTTCTGGGTGCACTGGGCCAGGCTGCGGACTTCGTCGGCGACCACGGCAAAGCCACGCCCGGCTTCACCGGCGCGGGCGGCTTCGATGGCGGCGTTGAGGGCCAGCAGGTTGGTTTGCTGGGCCACGGACTTGATCACGTCGAGCACGCTGCCGATCTTGTCGCTTTCGCGTTTGAGCTCGCCCATGGCCTCGGTGGAGTGAGCGACTTCCGCGGCCAGGCGTTCGATCTGGGCGATGGCTTCACCGACCACCTTGTCGCCTTCGCGGGCCTGTTGGTCGGCGGCGACGGCGGCTTCGGAGGCTTCTTCGGCGTTGCGCGCAACTTCCTGCACGGTGGCGGCCATTTCGTTCATGGCGGTGGCAACCTGATCGGTCTCGACCTTCTGGCTGTTGACCCCGGCGCTGGTCTGCTCGGTGACGGCAGACAGTTCTTCGGCGGCGCTGGCGATCTGCGTAACGCCATCGCTGATGCCGCCGATCAGTTCGCGCAGGCCCTGGGTCATGCTCTGCATGGCACGCTGCAACTGGCCGAGTTCGTCGTGGCGCTGCGACGTCAGGTTGTGGGTCAGGTCGCCACTGGCGACGCGCTCAGCGACAGCCAGGGTCTGGTTCAACGGAATGATGATCTGCCGGGTGATTGCCCAGGCGGCCAGCAGGCCGAAAGCGATGGCCAGCACAGTGGCGAGGGTCAGCATGTTCTTGGCGTTGGCGGCAACGGTGTCACGCACGACGGTTTGCGAGACGGTGAGTTTCTGGCTCATGTCCAACAGGATTTCGCCTTGGGCAGACATGCGTACCAGGGCCTTGGCGCTGGCCATCTGGGAGTCGCGGAACTGGCTGACAGCGGCGCGGTAAGCCTTCAGCGAATCAGTCGCCTGTTGCAGGCTGGCGATGTGTTCTTCAGGCAGTTTGGCCGGCAGGCTCTGGAGGTTCTTCAGTGCGTTGTCGATCGCGTCGAGGGCCGGCTGTTCGGCTTCGCTCTTGCCGCTGTAGGTGTAGCCGCGAACCTGGAAACGCGCCTGCTGGATCAGTTTACTCAGGTCGATCACGCTGTTGAACGCTGCCACGCTGTCACCTTGCAGCATTGATTTTTCCACTTCGGCGACGCGGGCTACGGCGTTGTCGGCGGTGGCGCCGAGTTTGCTGCGGGCGTCTTCACGCTGGGCGCCGGCCTGGGTCATGTCGTTGAAGGCGCGACGGTATTCGGCGACAGCGGCCAGTTGTTGATCGACCATGGCTGTATCGGCCGGTTGCTCGATCAGGCCGCGGGCGGTCTGCAGTCCGCTTTCGAGTTTGCCCAATAGATCGTTGACGGCGCCGGGGCCTTGTTCGCCGCGACGCATCTCGTAATCGAGGCGTGCAATGCGCAGGTCTTTGGTCAGGTCGTTGAGACTGGCAATGAACCCCAGTTTATCGCCACGGCTGGTCACACCGCTCAGGCCGTTCCAGCCGGTGAAGGTGATCAGCAGGGTGAGTAACAGCACCAGGCCGAAGCCGATCCCCAGCTTGCGTTTGACGCTGACATTTCCCAGATTCTCGGCTAGCCATTGGTACATGCTGAAACTCCCCGGACCACTATTTGGTTTTATGGGGGGTGTATCGGCAGGGGAGCCTGAATCTGTAGGCACTACTCGACGTACGGCCAGGCAAAAAATCCTGTGGCGAGGGAGCTTGCTCCCGCTCGGCTGCGAAGCAGTCGTAAAAACGCCGGACGCAGTCTTGCGGGTAAAAGCGGTGGCCGCTGCGCGCCCAAGCGGGAGCAAGCTCCCTAGCCACAGAAGCGGTACAGAGTGTTAGAAAAGTCGTGCCAGCAGCGCGGTCACGGCGGTTTCGACGCGCAGGATGCGCTCGCCCAGTTGTACCGGTTGCAGGCCGGACTTGCCCAGCAGGTCGATTTCGTAGGGAATCCAGCCACCCTCGGGGCCGATGGCCAGGGTCACCGGTTCGCTGAGTGCGCGAGGGCAGGGCGGGTAATTGCCGGGATGTCCCACCAGGCCGAGGGTACCGTCGGTGATTGCCGGCAAACGGTCTTCGACGAACGGTTTGAAGCGCTTTTCGATGACGACTTCCGGCAGCACGCTGTCCCGGGCCTGTTCGAGGCCTAGGATCAACTGCTCGCGAATCGCCTCAGGCTCCAGGAACGGGGTCTGCCAGAAGCTCTTCTCGACGCGATAGCTGTTGACCAGCACGATCCGTGGCACACCCATGGCCGCCACGGTCTGGAACACCCTGCGCAGCATCTTGGGGCGTGGCAGGGCCAATATCAGGGTCAGTGGCAGCTTGGCGGGCGGCGGTTGGTCGAGGGTGACGCGCAATTCCGCTTCATCGGCGTCCAGGCGCAGCACTTCGGCCGAGCCCATCAGCCCGCCGATCCGTCCGACGCGCATGCTGTCACCGACTTCGCAGCGGTGGACTTCCTGCATGTGCGTGAACCGGCGATCGCGCAGGATCACCCGGTCGGCCGCAATGAAGTCGGCCTCTTCGAGGAGCAGCAGGTTCACGCTTGAGTCGCTGGCGGCTGGTCGTTGTGATCGTCAGCCGGTTGATCGTCCGGGTGTTCGCCACGCTTGCTGATCAGGCTGCCAAACAGGATGCCGACTTCGAACAGCAACCACATCGGTATGGCCAGCAGGGTCTGCGAGAAGATGTCCGGCGGCGTCAGGATCATGCCGACCACGAAGCAGCCGATGATCACGTACGGGCGGATCTTCTTCAGGTATTTGACGTCGACCACGCCGATCCACACCAGCAACACCACGGCCACCGGAATTTCGAACGCCACGCCGAACGCAAAGAACAGCGTCATGACGAAATCGAGGTAGCTGGTGATATCGGTCATCATTTCCACGCCGGCCGGGGTGGCGGCGGCGAAGAACTTGAAGATCAGCGGGAACACCAGGAAATAGGCGAACGCCATGCCGGCGTAGAACAGAAAGATGCTGGAGACCAGCAAGGGCACGGCGATGCGCTTTTCATGCTTGTACAGGCCCGGGGCGATGAAACCCCAGATCTGGTGCAGGATCACCGGGATGGCCAGGAACAGCGAGACCATCATGGTCAGCTTCAGTGGCGTCAGGAACGGCGACGACACGTCGGTGGCAATCATCGTCGCGCCAGCGGGCAGGTAAGCGCGCAGCGGCGTCGAGACGAAGGTGTAGATCTGCTGGGTGAAGGCGAACAGCCCGGCAAAGATGATGAAGATCGCCGCTACGCAGCGCAGCAGGCGGGTACGCAACTCGGTGAGGTGCGAAACCAGCGGCATGTGCTGGTCGTTTTCAGGAAGATCGCTCATGGGGCTCGCGGCGGCAGTGATGGGTCATGAGGGGCCGGCGCAACGGGCGCAGCCGCGGGTGTAACGGGTTCAACCGGAGTGGCTGCAACAACAGGCGCAGGTTCGACAGGCGCGACAACGGGAGCAGGTGTCGAGTCGACGGCAGCGGCAGGCGCATGAATCGTCTGCGCTCCTACATGCTCCACCGGCGTCGGCTCCTGCTGGGTCGGCGTGAAGATCTTCCGCGCTTCCTGCTCAAGCGACAGGATGTGCTCGTTGTGCAGTTGCCGACGGATTTCGTCGGCACCGATTTCACGTTCAACTTCCTGTTTGATTGCGTTGAAGCTGCGCTTCAGACGCCCGACCCACAGGCCAGCGGTGCGCGCAGCGCCCGGCAGGCGCTCGGGACCCAGCACCAGCAGGGCAACGAGGCCGACGAGCAGCAGTTCAGAGAAGCTGATACCAAACATTAGTCAGTGCTCACACGTCTTTGCGGATCGGCTCTTCGACTTTCTGTGCCTGCACGTCGATGGTGTGCGGCTGGTTTACAGAGGCCTGAGGCTGTACCGGAGGAACCGGTTGGGCCGGGGCGGCATTCGGATCGGCCGGCTTTTCGTCGTCGTTCATGGCTTTCTTGAAGCCCTTGATCGATTCGCCGACGTCGGTGCCGAGGTTTTTCAGCTTCTTGGTGCCGAATACCAGTACCACGACCACCAGGATGACGATCCAGTGTTTCCAGTCAAAAATGCCCATGCTGCTGCTCCTCTCTAATAGTTATTCAGGCGGACGGGCGCGAGGCTTTCTCGGCGTGTCCGGAGAGACCGAAACGACGGTCCAGTTCATCGAGTACAGCCTGCGGATGCTGCCCCAATTGGGCGAGCATGACCATGCTGTGGAACCACAGATCGGCGGTTTCGTAGATCACATCGCTGCAGTCGCCGCTGATGGCGGCGTCCTTGGCGGCAATGATGGTTTCGACCGACTCTTCGCCGACTTTTTCCAGAATCTTGTTCAAGCCCTTGTGGTACAGGCTGGCGACGTACGAGCTGTCGGCGGCGGCGCCTTTGCGCTCCTCCAGTACCTCGGCGAGGCGGGTGAGAGTGTCACTCATGTTTGTGCCCTGCGGAATAGATGGCGTGCGGATCTTTCAGGACCGGGTCGACGGTTGTCCAGTCGCCGTTCTCATAGACGCGGTAGAAGCAGCTCTGGCGGCCGGTATGGCAGGCGATGTCGCCGATCTGCTCGACCATCAGGATGATGACGTCGGCATCGCAGTCCAGGCGCATCTCGTGCAGGGTTTGCACATGGCCGGACTCTTCGCCCTTGCGCCACAGCTTGCCACGGGAGCGTGACCAGTAAATGGCACGGTTCTCTGCAGCGGTCAGTTCCAGTGCTTCGCGGTTCATCCAGGCCATCATCAGGACGCGCCCGGTCTTGTGATCCTGGGCGATGGCCGGCACCAGGCCGTCAGCGTCCCACTTGATCTCGTCCAGCCAGTTTTTCATCTTCGACTCCGACAGCGGGCTCGACACTTCATTAGCCGAGCTCAGGCGTTCAAACAGTGTGCCAGTCGTTCACACAACTGGCTATCGGCGCACGACCAGATACAAACCGACCGCCATCATGATTCCCGCCGGCCAATAGGCCAACTGGTTCAGCGGTCCTCCAGCGGCAAGGACGGCGCCACCGGCCAGATGGGCCGTACCGAGCAGGCGCAGGAACCAGTCGTCACGGCGTCGGTGCCACGCAGACGGCGGGTTGAGGGCATGGGGTTGGGACATGCGCTCGAGCAGGTCGCGGGCCATGTTGGCCAGGTGCGGGATCTGCTCGAACTGGCTGTGCACGTTGCCGAGCAGGGCTTTGGGGCTGACCCGCTCGCGCATCCAGCGTTCGAGGAACGGCTGCGCGGTGTTCCACAGATCGAGGTCCGGGTACAGCTGGCGGCCCAGGCCTTCGATGTTCAACAGGGTTTTTTGCAGCAGGACCAACTGTGGCTGCACTTCCATGTTGAAGCGGCGTGCAGTCTGGAACAGGCGCATCAGCACCTGGCCGAAGGAAATATCTTTTAACGGTTTTTCGAAGATCGGCTCGCACACGGTACGGATCGCTGCTTCGAATTCGTTGAGTTTGGTTTCCGCCGGCACCCAGCCCGAATCGATGTGCAATTGCGCCACTCGACGGTAATCGCGCTTGAAGAAGGCGAACAGGTTGCGTGCCAGGTAGTCCTGGTCTTCCGGGGTCAGGCTACCGACGATGCCGCAGTCGATCGCAATGTACTGCGGGCTCCACGGATTCACGGTGCTGACGAAAATGTTGCCGGGGTGCATGTCGGCGTGGAAGAAGCTGTCGCGGAACACCTGGGTGAAGAAAATCTCCACGCCACGCTCGGCGAGCATTTTCATGTCGGTGCGCTGGTCGGCCAGGGTCGCCAGATCGGTGACCTGAATGCCGTAGATGCGCTCCATCACCAGCACTTTCGGGCGGCACCAGTCCCAATAGACTTGCGGCACATACAGCAGCGGCGAGCCGTCGAAGTTGCGCTTCAACTGGCTGGCGTTGGCCGCCTCGCGCAACAGGTCGAGTTCGTCGTAGATGGTTTTTTCGTAATCGCTGACCACGTCCACCGGGTGCAGCAGGCGCGCATCGGCCGAGAGTTTTTCGGCGGCGCGGGCGAGGATGAACAGCCACGCCAGGTCCTGGGCGATCACCGGCTTGAGGCCCGGGCGGATCACCTTGACCACCACTTCTTCGCCGGTTTTCAGTTGCGCGGCATGCACCTGCGCCACCGACGCCGAGGCCAGTGGTTCGACGTCGAAACGGCTGAACACTTCGCTGATTTTCTTGCCCAGCTGTTCTTCGATCAGCTTGACCGAAACCTGCGAGTCGAACGGCGGCACGCGGTCCTGCAACTTCATCAGTTCGTCGGCGATGTCTTCGGGCAGTAGGTCGCGACGGGTGGACAGGATCTGCCCGAACTTGATGAAGATCGGCCCCAGGTCCTGCAATGCCAGGCGCAAACGCGCGCCACGGCTCAGGTCCAGGGTCTTACGCGGGAACCAGCGCCACGGCAAGGCATAACGCAGCGCCCGCAAGAACCAGGGCAGCGGCAGGGCGAACAGCAGGTCATCGAGGCGGTAGCGGATCACGACGCGCTGGATGCGCAACAAACGGCGGACGGCAAGCAGCTTCATGCGTTATCGCTTGGGTCGAGGGATCGGGAAAGGCGCTCGAATCGCGCCTCGAGACGTTCCAGATCGAGCTTGATCTGGTCCAGTTCACTGAATCGGGCTTCGGCTTCGCGCTGACCGACGAGGGTGCGCGATTCTTCGGCCAGGTACTCGCCCAGGTTCTGGCCCAGGCTGGCGAAGCCTTGCTGATACCAGCGGGCGCGGCTGCGCAGGTGACCGCCGACCAGTTGCGTGGCCACCGGCCCCAGCCAGCGCGAGAGTTCATACTCCCAGTCCAGCTCAAGGTCCTGGAGGATCGCCGCCAGCTCCAGCAGCACGCCGCTGTCGCCGTCGAGTTCGACTTCAGGGCTGTGCAGGATCGAGGTCTTGTCCTTGCTCATGGCCAGTTTCAGCAGGCTCGAAGCCGGTGCACGCAAGGTGCAGTCGGCGCCGGTTTCCCACTGGGAGGCGAGCATCAGGCCTTCGTCGCTGGGCAGGATGAACAGTTGCAGCGCCGGGCTGCGGCAATCGACGGCAATCACTTTGCCGGTCAAATGCGCCAGCCGCGGCAGCGCCGTGCTGTCGAGACGCAGCACCCGGTTCAGGCCGAGTTCAACGCTGGCGAGCAGGCCGGCGAGCAGCATCAGGGCTTGATGCCGCGGTGCAGGGCAACGATGCCTGCGGTCATGTTGTGATAGGTCACGCGGTCGAAGCCGGCCTCGACCATCATCGACTTCAGGGTTTCCTGGTTCGGGTGCATGCGGATCGATTCGGCCAGGTAGCGGTAGCTTTCCGAGTCGTTGGTGATCAGCTTGCCCATCAGCGGCATGAAGGCGAACGAGTAGGCGTCGTAGGCCTTGGACATCAGCGAGTTGGTCGGCTTGGAAAACTCCAGCACCAGCAAGCGGCCGCCAGGCTTGAGCACACGCAGCATCGAGCGCAGGGCATCTTCCTTGTGGGTCACGTTACGCAGGCCGAAAGCGATGGTCACGCAGTCGAAATGGTTGTCCGGGAACGGCAGTTTTTCCGCATCGGCCTGGACGAATTCGACGTTGCCGGCCACACCGAGGTCCAGCAGGCGGTCACGACCGACCTTGAGCATGGATTCGTTGATGTCGGCCAACACGACCTGGCCGGTCGGGCCTACCAGGTGCGAGAACTTGCGGGTCAGATCGCCGGTACCGCCGGCGATGTCCAGCACGCGGTTGCCGGTGCGCACGCCCGACAGTTCGATCGCAAAACGCTTCCACAGACGGTGCATGCCGCCCGACAGAAGGTCGTTCATCAGGTCGTACTTGGCGGCTACCGAGTGGAAAACCTCAGCGACTTTTTCCGCTTTCTGGCTTTCCGGAACGTTTTTGAAGCCGAAGTGAGTGGTGGGTTCGGCATCGCTGCCTTTGCGCTGATCAGTCATATCGCTGTCACCAAAAGAGAATGCGCGACATTCTAATCCCCAAGGCATGCTTTGTCTTGGCAAGGCTGAAGGTAAGATGGGCAACCATCGGGACGTTTTGACGCAGCAGAGGTCAAGATGCCTCGGGAAAGCATCCATAAAGCAGGAGTCATTCGATGGCCCGTATTAGTGTTGAACGTGCCCACGGCCTGGGTAAGGAAGCGGCTCGCGAAAAGGCCGACAAGCTGGCGCAGAAACTTTCCGACCAGTATGGCCTGGAGCCGCAGTGGTCCGGCGACACCCTGAACCTCAAGCGTTCGGGCGTGAAGGGCGCGGTGCATGTCAGTGAAGATTCGATCAAGGTCGATGTGGAGCTGGGCCTGATGATGTCGGCCATGAGCGGCATGATCAAGGCGGAAATCGAGAAGGCGCTGGATAAAGCGTTGGTCTGATTTCCGATTGAAATCACATCCCTTGTAGGAGTGAGCCTGCTCGCGATAGCGGTTAAACAGACAACATTGATGTTGGCTGACACTCCGTCATCGCGAGCAGGCTCACTCCTACATTTTTTATGTGGCGCGCCCGACGATTTATGTCAGTTGTTAGGGTGCCGTTTCTAATTTTTCACCCTACTTTGTGCCAGAGCCCGACACTTACCCGGGCAGTTCCTCAAACCTTCTGCGCGTGAGGTGCACCATGGCCAAAGTTATTTTGAAGAAAAAAATCGACCCGTCGACCGGCACGCTGGGCGACGTCAAATCCTATGCCCGCAAGATCTGGCTGGCAGGCCTGGGTGCCTACACCAAGGTCGGCCAAGAGGGCAGCGAATACTTTCAAGAACTGATCAAGGCTGGTCAGGTTGTTGAAAAGAAAGGCAAAAAGGTAGTTGCCGAGAAACTTGAAGCGGCCAATGCCGAGATCGATGAAGCCAAGAGTGAAGTCAGCACTTTCAAAGGCCGCGTCGAAGTTCAACTCGACAAGGTCGAGAAGGCGTTCGACACGCGTGTCGCAAGTGCCTTGAATCGTATCGGCATTCCGTCTAAACATGACGTTGAGGCACTCTCTGCTAAGCTCGATGAGCTGACGGCATTGCTCGAACGTGTCGCGCGTAAATCTTAAGGAGAACGGGATGGCTGTTAAAAAGAAAACCGAAAAAGAAGGCAGCTCGTGGATCGGGAAGGTTGAAGATTACTCCCGAAAAATCTGGCTGGCTGGTTTAGGCGTGTACTCGAAGATCGACACTGACGGCAGCAAACTCTTCGATGCATTGGTCAAGGACGGCGAGAAAGCCGAGAAGCTCACCAAGAGCGCTGTTGGCAAGACTGTCGACGCCGCCAAGGACTCCGCTTCTTCGGCCAAATCGCGCATCAGCGAAGTGAAAGATCGCGCACTGGGCAAGTGGGATGAGCTGGAAGGTGCTTTCGACAAGCGTCTGAACAGCGCCATTTCGCGTCTGGGCGTACCGAGCCGCAACGAAGTCAAGGCACTGCACAGCAAGGTCGAAACCCTGACCAAGCAAATCGAAAAACTGACCGGTGCCAAGGTTGCGCCTGTTGCGGCGAAAACCGCGGCGGCCAAGCCTGCTGCCAAACCGGCCGCCAAAACCGCAGCCAAGCCACTGGCAAAAGCAGCGGCTAAACCTGCTGCCAAGCCTGCGGCTAAAACTGCTGCCGCCAAACCGGCAGCGGCCAAACCCGCGGCCAAACCGGTTGCTGCAAAAGCCGCCGCTAAACCAGCGGCTAAACCGGCCGCCAAGCCTGCAGCGAAAACTGCAGCGGCCAAGCCAGCAGCCAAACCTGCTGCTGCGAAAAAACCAGCGGTGAAAAAGCCGGCAGCCCCAAAAGCCGCCGCGCCAAAACCAGCAGTAGCAGCTGCCAAACCGGTAACCCCGGCAGCAGCTCCGGTCAGCGCATCGAACTCCGCGACCGCGCCAACCCCTGCTGTCACCCCGACTGCCGCGCCAGCTCCATCGACGCCAACCAGTCAGTCCTGATTTTCAGGGCTCAAAAAAACGCCCGGCCTGTGAAGGTCGGGCGTTTTTGTTTGTGCGCGAATCTCTGAGCGACGCAGACCCACTGTAGGAGCGAGCTTGCTCGCGATGGTATTGCAGGCGCTGAGTAGCGTCGGCTGTACCTTTTTCGCGAGCAAGCTCGCTCCTACAGGGGGGCGTTGTGGCCAGAGTTATTCGTGGTCTTCCAGATACTCCATCGCCATCTGTTCGGTCGCCGCCTTCATCGACGGCAGCAGGTGCGGCGCCACCAGCATCATGATCTGGTAAACCACCAAGCGCACCTCGCCCTGACGATCAAGAATCCGCTGGTAATCCAGTGAGAACAGCAGCGTCATGGTGATCTGCTCCACCAGTTGCCCCAGTGCCTGGGTATCGCTGACCAGTAGCCCTTGTGCCTTCAGTCGTGCCAGCAGCGACGCCAGTGTGCGCTTGAGTGCGTTGAGCAGATTGCGAATGCCCTTGGCCAGTTTCGGCAGGCGTCCGGCGAGGTTCGACAGGTCCTGGAACAGAAACCGGTAGTGGGACAGGCGTTCGACGATCAGGTGCAGGAACAGCCAGTATTCTTCGGGCGCCAGTTCGGCATCGGCCGGTGGATCGAGCAAGGGTGCCAGCTCGCCCTGGAAGCGTTCGAACAGCCCGAGAATCAGCGGTTCCTTGCCGTGGAAGTGGTAGTAGAGGTTGCCGGGGCTGATGCCCATTTCATTGGCAACTTCCATGGTGGAGACATTCGGTTCGCCCTTTTGATTGAACAACTGCAGGGCACATTCGAGGATCCGGTCGCGGGTTTTCATCCAGTCTTCTTAATGATCGGGTCTTGCCACAGCCGACAGCGGCCGTGGCTCGTTGAACGTCAGCGCACGCGCACGTAAGTACCGGGTGCTGCCTCCATCGGTGGATAGTTCTGGTTGCCGAGCGCCATGTGGGTTTCCTTCTGCGCGCCGGAGCGTTCCTGAATCCAGCCCAGCCACTGGGTCCACCAACTGCCGTCGACATGCTTGGCGTCGTAGTACCAGGCGCGGGGGTCGCTGCTCAGTTTGCCGTTCTCGACGTAGTTGGCTTTCGGGTTGCTCGGCGGGTTGAGGATGCTCTGCACATGACCGCTGTTGGACAGCACGAAGCGGCGCTCGCCACCGAGCAGCAGCGTCGAGCGATACACTGCGTCCCACGGCGTGATGTGATCGTTGATGCCGGCGACGCTGAAGCTGTCGACGGTGACCTTCTGCAAATCGATCGGTGTGCCACACACTTCCAGCCCGCCCGGGTGGGTCAGCGGGTTGTGCTTGAAGAAGTCCAGCAGGTCGCCATGCAGGGCGGCCGGCAGGCGCGTGTTGTCGTTGTTCCAGTAGAGGATGTCGAACGCCGGTGGCTCCTTGCCCAACAGGTAGTTGTTGACGAAGTAGCTCCAGATCAAATCGTTGGGGCGCATCCAGGCGAAGACCTTGGCCATGTCGCGGCCGTCCAGTACTCCCCGCTGATAGGAGCGGCGCTTGGCGGCTTCGAGGGTCTGTTCGTCGGCGAAGAGCGAGGCCGGACTGTCCAGCTGGCTGTCGAGCAGGCTCACCAGATACGTCGCGCTGGACACCCTGCGCAGCTGCCGTTTGGCCTGCAAGTGGCCTTGCAGCGCGGCAATGGTCAGCCCGCCGGCGCAGGCGCCCATCAAGTTGACCTCCCGTGCGCCGGTTATCGCCCGGCAGACATTCATGGCCTCTTCCACGGCCTCCACGTAGGTCGATAGCCCCCATTCGCGGTGACGCACATCCGGGTTGCGCCAGCTGATCATGAAGGTTTGCAGGCCGTTTTTAAGGGCGTACTGGACGAAGCTGTTGTGGGGGCTGAGGTCGAAAATGTAGTACTTGTTGATTTGCGGCGGCACCACCAGCAGGGGCTTGGAATACTGCTTTTCGTTCATCGGCTTGTACTGGATCAACTCCAGCAGCTCGTTGCGAAACACCACTGCACCGGTGGTAGTGGCGACTGTCTTGCCGACCTCGAACGCTTGCTTGGTGACTTGTCGGGGCAGGCCATCGTTGTGCAGCAGATCGTCCACCAAATGGCTGATGCCACGCACCAGGCTGTTGCCACCGGAGTTGAAAATCTCCTTGACCGCCATTGGATTGAGCAAGGTGTTGGAGGGCGACACGGCGTCGTTGAGCAAGGTGAATGCGAAGTGGGCGCGGGCACGGTCGTCCGGGCTCATGTTGCTCTCGTCGATCCAGCTTTTGACTTGTTTCTGCCAGCTCAGATAGGCCTGCAGGCTGCGCCGATAAAACGGGTTGAGGCTCCATGCCGGGTCGGCGAAGCGGGCGTCGTGCGGGTTGGTCGGGTGCAGGGTTTCGCCCAGTAGCACACGGCCAAGCTGACCACCGAGTTTGAGGGCATGTCGGGCGCTGTGCACCGGATTGCGCAAGCCATGGGCGGCCACACTGCGCAGGGTCGACAACAGATCCCGGCCGCGCAGGCCGGTAATCGCACTCTGTGCATTGATGAACGCGGCGGGAGTCGGTAAGGAATCCCTCGCTGGTTTCTCGCGCATGAGTCAACACTCCTTCGTCTTCAGGCTAAAAACAAACATACCGAACCAGAACACCATAGACGCTCTAACGGGTTGTTGCGCGGCGTGGCGTCCTGCCGACCGCTGATGCAGCGGTCTAGCCGCCCAATGGCGCCGGACGCGGATGCATCACCGCGCGTTGGCGCTCCTCTTCCAGGAATTTCATGATGATCGGGGCCACAGCTTCGGCCCGGGTAATCAGGAACAGATGCCCGTCATCGATGATGTGCAACTGGGCGTTGGGAATCCGCCAGGCCAGCAAGCGCATGTTGACCAACGGGATCAGTGGGTCATCGTCACCGGCCAGTACCAGGGTCGGCTGGCGGATCTTGTGCAACCAGTGAATGCTGGTCCATCCGAGACCGGCGAACAGCTGCCAGTAGTAACCGAGCTTGCCCGCTGAACGCACCTTGGCCGCATGGCTGGCGGCCAGCGTCGGGTCGCGACGGAAAGCACCGCCGTAGATCATCGGCGCAATGCGAATCACGTGGGATGGCTGGATGTAGCGCCGAGGGCTGGCCATCATCCACAGCACCTTCGGCTTGCCCGGCACCATCACCGCACCCGCTGCCGTCGCGGCCAGCACGAGTTTCTTGCAGCGCTCCGGATAGTCATAGGCAAACTGCTGGGCCAGGGCGCCCCCCCAGGACACACCGATGACGTTGACCTGCCCGTAGTCGAGATAGTCGAGCATGCGTGCCGTGAGTTTCGCCAAGCCCGGAAAGCGATACGGCCTGTTCGGTGTCGACGAACCGCCGACGCCGGGTACGTCGAAGGCGATGACTTCCAGGTCCGGGTCCAGTGCCGCGATGAACGGGAACACCAGCTCCAGGTTGGCGCCGATGCCATTGAAAATCAGCAGGGGCGTCAAGTGAGGCTTGCCGGGGCGTACCGCCGTGCGGAGCGTCTGGCCATCCAGATCGACGGTACGGAATATGAAGGGTTGCGGCATGCTTCTGGCCCTGTGGGTCGCTTTCTCAAATTCTTCCCCGATCCCCTGTAGGAGCGAGCTTGCTCGCGAAAAACGTGAGGGCAACGCGTTATCCAGGTAGTACGCGTTATCGTTGACGTCCATCGCGAGCAAGCTCGCTCCTACAAGGGGCGAGGTGTGTCAGTTACCGCTCGTGTACATAAGTGCCCGGTGCGGCTTCCCCCGCTGGATAGGCCTTGTTGCCCAATTTCAACGGAGCTTTTTTCAGGTTACCCGAACGCTGTGCCTGCCACGCCTGCCAGTGCAGCCACCAGGAGTCGGCGTGCTTGGTCGACTCTTCCTGCCAGTCATCAGCATTGGCGGGCATTTCGGTGCTGGTCATGTAGCGCGATTTCGGATTGCCCGGCGGGTTCAGAATGCTCTGGATGTGCCCGCTGCTGGACAGCACGAATTCAACGTTGCCGCCGAACAGTTGCGCCGACTTGTAGCAGGAGCGCCATGGAGTGATGTGGTCAGTGGTACCGGCCAGCGAGAAGATGTCGGCGGTGACCTTCTTCAGGTCGATCGGCGTGCCGCACACTTCCAGTGCATCGGCACGGGTCAACGGATTACTTTTGAACATCTCGATCAGGTCGCCATGGAACGCGGCGGGCAACCGGGTGGTGTCGTTGTTCCAGAACAGGATGTCGAATACCGGCGGCTCGTTGCCCAGCAGGTAGTTGTTGACCCAGTAGTTCCAGATCAGATCGTTGGGGCGCATCCAGGCGAAGACTTTCGCCATGTCGCGGCCTTCCAGCACACCGGCCTGGTAGGACTGGCGCTTGGCGGCTTCCAGGGTTTGCTCGTCGACGAACAGGGCCACATCGCTGTCCAGGGTGGTGTCGAGCACGCTGACCAGCAGGGTCAGGGCGTTGACCTTGTTCTCGCCGATTGCAGCGTAGTGGCCCAGCAGCGCGGTGCAGGTGATGCCGCCGGAGCAGGCGCCCAGCATGTTCACGTCTTTACTGCCGGTAATGGCGGTGACCACATCGACCGCTTCCTTGAGTGCTTCGATATAGGTCGACAGGCCCCACTCGCGCTGCTCCTTGGTCGGGTTGCGCCAGCTGACGATGAAGGTCTGCATGTTGTTGCGCAGGCAGAACCGCGCCAGGCTTTTTTCCGGGCTCAGGTCGAAAACGTAGAACTTGTTGATCTGCGGCGGTACCACCAGCAGCGGGCGTTCATGCACCTGCTCGGTGATCGGCTTGTACTGGATCAGCTCCAGCACGTCGTTGCGAAAGACCACCGCACCCTCGGTCACGCCAAGCGTCTTGCCGACCTCGAATGCGCCCATGTTGACCTGGCTCGGCATGCCGCCGTTATGCACCAGGTCCTTGGCCAGATGCGAGAGGCCATCGAGCAGGCTCTTGCCACCGGTTTCGAAGAAGCGCTTGACCGCCGCCGGGTTGGCCGCCGTGTTGGTCGGGGCGAAGGCCTCGGTCATGAGGTTGATCACGAAGTGCCCGCGGCTGACGTCCTTGGCCGGCAGGTTACTGTCGTCGATCCAGTCGTGGAGTTCCTTGCGCCACGCCAGGTAGGTTTGCAGATAACGTTTGTAGAGCGGGTTCTGGCTCCAGGCCGGATCCGCGAAGCGACGGTCATCGCTGGTCGGTAGCAGCTCGGATTTGCCGAGCAGCACGTTCTTGAGTTCAAGGCCGAAATGAGCGACATGCCTGGCGCTGTGAATCGGTTGTTTGATGGCCTGCCTGAGCACCATGCGAGCAGAAGCCAGTAGATCCTTTCCACGCAGTCCAACGACAGGATTCAGCCCCAAGGTGTTTTCCGAGGCTTGACTCTTCAAGTCATCGTTATTCTTGTTACTCATCTACGACGCTCCATTGTCCTGAGACGAGTACCGGGTCCTGCTGTGTAGTCACACAGCCAATGCCAGGTACTGCTGCTCGGGGTGACCGTTAATACTGCATCGCTGCTTTTTTAATGCAGAGAGCACTGCAGGGAACTTGCCAGTTCCATTGGTTACCCGAGTTTAATTTTTTTCGCAAGCAGGCCAATCGGCGGCCCTGGAGCGGAGCATTCAAACAGATGAAATTAGAAAATGCCCTCTAAAGAGCAAGAGGCTCGGATTAGAGCATCAGCCTGACGACGGATTCGTTCGGATCGCGGGTTTTTCCGGCGGCTTTTAGCTCGGCCAGATAATCATCCCAGAGTGCGTCATAACGTCGCCCCAGTTCGTACAGATATTCCCAGGTGAACAAGCCGCTGTCGTGGCCGTCGTCGAAGGTCAGTTTCAGTGCGTACTGACCGGCCGGTTCTACCTTGGTCAGTCCTACGTTGATCTTGCCAAATTGCAGGATGGGTTTGCCGTGGCCCTGGACCTCGGCGGAGGGAGAGTGCACGCGCAGGAACTCGGCGGGCAGGGTGTATTCCTCGCCGGACGCGTATTTGAGCGACAGGGTTTTCGAGGCTTTGTGCAGTTTGATGTCGGTGGGAAGTTGGGTCATGGCCTGAGTTCCGTTATGGGTGGAACCCTGTAGGAGTGAGCCTGCTCGCGATGGTGTGTCAGGCAACATCAATGTGACTGACCGACCATCGCGAGCAAGCTCGCTCCTACAAGTATGGCTTACAGGATATAACGGGACAGGTCTTCGTTCTGCGCCAATTCGCCCAGGTGGCTGTTGACGTAGTCGGCGTCGATCTGGATCACCTTGTCATCATGGGCGCTGGCCAGGTCGCCGGCGCTGAACGACACCTCTTCGAGCAGGCGCTCGAGCAGGGTGTGCAGGCGACGGGCGCCGATGTTTTCGGTTTTTTCGTTGACCTGCCAGGCGATCTCCGCGATGCGCTTGATGCCGCTCGGCTGGAACTCGATGCCCAGGCCTTCGGTTTTCAGCAGTGCGCAGTATTGCTCGGTGAGCGAGGCGTGAGGCTCGCTGAGGATGCGTTCGAAGTCCTCAGGGCTCAGGGCCTTGAGTTCGACACGAATCGGCAGACGGCCTTGCAGCTCGGGCACCAGGTCGCTCGGCTTGCTCAGGTGGAACGCACCGGAAGCAATGAACAGGATGTGGTCGGTCTTGACCATGCCCAGCTTGGTGTTGACGGTGCAGCCTTCGATCAGCGGCAGCAGGTCGCGCTGCACGCCTTCGCGGGACACGTCGACGCCACCGGAGTTACCACGCTTGGCCACCTTGTCGATTTCGTCGATGAACACGATTCCGTGCTGCTCGACCGCTTCCAGGGCCTTGGCCTTCAACTCTTCATCGTTGACCAGGCGGCTGGCTTCTTCGTCGCGTACCAGCTTGAGCGCTTCCTTGACCTTGAGCTTGCGGGCTTTCTTCTTGCCCTTGCCCATGTTGGCAAACAGGCTTTGCAACTGGTTGGTCATTTCTTCCATGCCCGGTGGCGCGGAGATGTCGACACCGGCCATTTCGGCGACTTCGATTTCGATCTCCTTGTCATCCAGCTGACCTTCGCGCAGGCGCTTGCGGAACAGCTGGCGGGTGTTGGAGTCGGCCGTCGGGGCATCGTCGTTGCTGAAGCCCATGCGCGCCGGTGGCAGCAGGGCATCGAGGATGCGCTCTTCGGCGGCGTCTTCGGCGCGGTGGCGAACCTTGACGATTTCCTGCTCGCGCAACAGCTTGATCGCGGCATCGGCCAAATCACGAATGATCGATTCGACGTCGCGGCCGACATAGCCGACTTCGGTGAACTTGGTCGCTTCGACCTTGATGAACGGCGCATTGGCCAGTTTCGCCAGGCGACGGGCGATCTCGGTTTTGCCGACACCGGTCGGGCCGATCATCAGGATGTTCTTTGGCGTTACTTCAACGCGCAGCTCTTCTGGCAGCTGCATGCGGCGCCAGCGGTTGCGCAGGGCAATGGCGACGGCGCGCTTTGCATCGTCCTGGCCGATGATGTGGCGGTTGAGTTCGTGGACGATTTCACGGGGAGTCATGGACATAATATTCAGTGGACCTCAAGCAAGAATGAGCCGTGGTGCGGTGGCTGCACGGGCTTACTCGGCGCAGTCCTGCTCCTCAATGGTCTGAGTGTGATTGGTGAATACGCAGATGTCGGCGGCGATGCCGAGGGCGGTTTCGACGATTTCCCGGGCCGACAGATCGGTTTTCTTCAGCAGCGCGCTGGCAGCGGCCTGGGCGTAACCGCCGCCGGAACCCATGGCGATCAGGCCTTCTTCGGGTTCAACCACATCGCCGTTGCCGGTGATGATCAGGGACGCGTCTTTGTTGGCCACCGCGAGCATGGCTTCAAGGCGGCTCAGGGAGCGGTCGGTGCGCCATTCTTTGGCGAGTTCGACGGCGGCGCGCACCAGGTGGCCCTGGTGTTTTTCAAGTTGGCCTTCGAAACGTTCGAAGAGGGTAAAGGCGTCGGCGGTGGCACCGGCAAAACCGGCAATGACCTGACCGTGGTACAGGCGGCGAACTTTTTTCGCGTTGCCTTTCATCACGGTATTACCAAGGGAAACCTGGCCGTCGCCGCCCATGACGACTTTGCCGTGGCGGCGAACTGAAACGATGGTGGTCAAGGGAAGAGTCTCCACGCAGCGGGGCGAAAATGCCTTATGCCCATTCATATGGGGGTGCTGGAGTGGATTTCAACTGTAGGACAGGAGAGGGGACGAGTGGTGTGTTTGACTGATGCAAATCACTGTGGCGAGGGAGCTTGCTCCCGCTGGGCTGCGAAGCAGCCCCAAAGCCTGATGTCTCGGTGAGTCAGGTGAACCCGATTGCCGGGTTTTGGGAGTGCTGCGCACTCCAGCGGGAGCAAGCTCCCTCGCCACAGGGAGCGTTATCGGCTTTGGCGTTGTTGTAACAGCAAGTTGCTAAAGCCTGCGCCCGCCAATTGTTTCTGCGCGGTGGTCAGTTGCTCACGGTTGCTGAACGGTCCGACCAATACCCGATACCAGGTTTCGTCCTTCACCGTACCGGACTCGACCGCCACAGCCTGGCCCAGCAGGATTATCTGCGCCCGCACCTTGTCCGCATCGGTCTCTTTGCGGAACGAACCCGCCTGCAGGAAAAACTTTGTCACAGGCGCAGCCTTGACCGGTGGCGCAGGAGGCGGAGTAATCCCGGCCAAAGCAGCCTGGGCACGCGCGGTGTCGATCTTCGCCGCTTCGGCCGGGGTGACCGGCGTGGTCGGGATGGCCGGCACTTGCGGCGTCGGCAGGGTTTTCTCCGGCACGGCATCCGGTGGCACGATGACTTCCGATTCCGGCAGCAAGGTGTAGAAGTCGTATTTCGGCTTCACCGGTTGCGTCGGGCTCGGCGGGGTCTTGTTGGCCTCGGCGATCTTGCTGGCTTTCTGCTGTTGCTCGACTTTCTCACGCTTGACCGTGTCGCTGCCCTTGCCC
This sequence comes from Pseudomonas sp. KH_046_2, assembly GCF_057838985.1. NCBI lineage: Bacteria > Pseudomonadati > Pseudomonadota > Gammaproteobacteria > Pseudomonadales > Pseudomonadaceae > Pseudomonas > Pseudomonas sp. KH_046_2. Next base: position 440,680 of record NZ_CM174480.1, read on the forward strand.
GGCTCCAGTTTCATCAAAAACACAAGGAAGGCGCCGACCGTGAGGCCGATGACCATCCACAACCAACCCGGAATCGGTTGCTTTGCAGGGGCTTGGTAACGGCTGGCGCCACGCTTGGGTGCAGGTTTTTTCTTGGCAGCCAACTTACATACGCTCCAGAGTTTCCAGGCCCAATAGTTCCAGGCCTTGCTTGAGGGTGCGTCCGGTCAGCGCGGCGAGGCGCAGGCGGCTCTGCATTTGTGCCGGGGTATCGGCGGCGAGGATCGGGCAGTTCTCGTAGAAGCTGGAGAACAGGCCGGCGACGTCGTACAGGTAAGTGCAGAGGATGTGCGGGGTGCCCTTCTCGGACACGTTGTTCAGGATTTCACCGAACTGCGCGAGCTTCGCCGCCAGTTCGTGTTCGTGCGCCGCTTCGAGCACGATCTGGCCGTCGACTTCGCTGAAGTCCTTGCCGAGCTTGCGGAACACGCCGGCCACGCGGGTGTAGGCGTACAGCAGGTACGGTGCGGTGTTGCCTTCGAAGTTGAGCATCAGGTCGAAGTTGAAGCTGTAGTCACTGGTGCGGTGCTTGGACAGGTCGGCGTACTTCACTGCGCCGATGCCCACCACCTTGGCGATGTTGCGCAACTCGGCTTCGGCAAGTTCCGGGTTCTTGTCCTTGACCAGGGTGTAGGCGCGCTCCTGGGCTTCGGTCAGCAGGTCGATCAGCTTCACGGTGCCGCCATCACGGGTCTTGAACGGACGGCCGTCAGCACCGTTCATGGTGCCGAAGCCCATGTGTTCCATTTCCATCGGATGGGTCACGAAACCGGCCTTGCGCGCCACGGCGAACACTTGCTGGAAGTGCAGGGCCTGACGCTGGTCGACGAAGTACAGCGCGCGATCGGCCTTGAGCTTGCCGCTGCGGTAGCGCACGGCCGCCAGGTCGGTGGTGGCGTAGAGGTAGCCGCCGTCGGCCTTGACGATGATCACCGGCAGCGGGTCGCCGTCGGCATTCTTGAATTCGTCGAGGAACACGCACTGGGCGCCGTTGCTCTCGACCAGCATGCCCGCGGCCTTCAAGTCGTTGACCACGTTGATCAGGTCGTCGTTGTAGGCGCTTTCGCCCATCACGTCGGCCATGGTCAGTTTGACGTTGAGCAGTTCGTAGATCTTCTGGCAGTGAGACAGCGAGATGTCCTTGAACTTGGTCCACAGCGCCAGGCAATCGGCGTCGCCGGCCTGCAACTTGACTACCAGGCCACGGGCGCGGTCGGCGAACTCTGCGGATTCGTCGAAGCGTTGCTTGGCGGCGCGGTAGAAGTTTTCCAGGTCCGACAGCTCGTCGCTGGTGATCGGGTTTTCCTGCAGGTAAGCCATCAGCATGCCGAACTGGGTGCCCCAGTCGCCGACGTGGTTCTGACGGATCACGGTGTCGCCGAGGAACTCCAGCACGCGGGCCACGCCGTCGCCGATGATGGTCGAGCGCAAGTGGCCGACGTGCATCTCCTTGGCCAGGTTCGGTGCCGACAGGTCGACCACGGTGCGCTGTACCGGGCCGGTCTTGCGTACGCCGATGTGGGCGTCGGCCAGGGCAGCGTCCAGGCGGGTCGCCAGGGCGTCGGTGTTCTGGAAGAAGTTCAGGAAGCCCGGGCCGGCGATTTCCGTCTTGGCGACGTTTTCGTCAGCCGGCAACGCGGCGATGATTTTTTCCGCCAGATCGCGAGGTTTCATGCCGGCTGGCTTGGCCAGCATCATGGCGATGTTGCTGGCGAAATCGCCGTTCTTCTTGTCGCGGGAGTTTTCCACCTGGATCGCCGGCGACAGGCCTTCAGGCAACACACCTTCGTTGACGAGTTGGGTGATGGCTTGTTGGATCAGCTGGCGAATGGTGTCTTTCATGGTCTTCTCTTTCGACCGCAGGCGCGGCGGCGCATCATGCGCTGGTGGAAAAACTGGGCATTATCCGTTGCGAAGACGGGCTTGCCAACCTTAGCAGGCAGGATGTGGATGTGTGGTGACAATTCGACCGCTTTCGCGAGCAGGCTCGCTCCCACAATGGTTCAGCTGTGTTCACACATTTTGCTATCGACACAAAACTCCTGTGGGAGCGAGCCTGCTCGCGAAGGCGATCTTCAGATCAATATAAATCTACGGGATCTACATCCAAAGACCAGCGCACCGCCCGCCCGCTCGGCATCTGCTCCAGCACCAGCAACCAACTGGCCAGCAATCGATGCAAGGGGGCTCGCGCCGTGGCCTGCAACAACAACTGAGCACGATAACGCCCGGCCCGGCGCTCCATTGGTGCCGGGACCGGTCCCAATAACTCGATCCCGGTCAGATTCTGCTCGGCCAGCAAACGTTCCGCCTCGCTGCAGGCCTCATCGAGGAAGCCTTCGGCCTGACCCGGTTTGTGCGCCTCGGCCCGTAGTAGCGCCAGATGCGCAAACGGCGGCAATCCGGCCGCACGGCGTTCGCTCAAGGCCTGTTCGGCGAAAGCGAAATAGCCTTGCTCGGTCAATTGCACCAGCAGCGGATGGTCGGCCAGGTGCGTCTGGATAATCACCTTGCCCGGCTCTTCGGCGCGACCGGCGCGGCCGGCGACCTGGACGATCAGTTGAGCCATGCGCTCGCTGGCGCGGAAGTCGCCGGAGAACAGGCCGCCGTCGGCGTCGAGGATCGACACCAGTGTCACCCGTGGAAAGTGGTGACCTTTGGCAAGCATCTGCGTGCCGATCAGGATGCACGGCTGGCCTTTTTGAATGGTCGCGAACAATTGGTTCATCGCATCCTTGCGCGATGTGCTGTCGCGGTCGACCCGCAGTACCGGATAGTCCGGGAACAGAATCGCCAGGCGCTCCTCGGCCCGTTCGGTGCCGGCGCCAACGGGGCGCAGATCGACCTTGTTGCACTTCGGGCACTGGCGCGGTACGCGTTCGACGTAGCCGCAATGGTGGCAGCGTAATTCACCGTGGCGCTGGTGCACGGTCATCCGCGCATCACAGCGCTGGCATTCGGACATCCAGCCACAGTCATGGCACAGCAGGGTCGGGGCGAAGCCGCGGCGGTTGAGGAACACCAGTACCTGCTGCCCGGCGGCCAGGGTCTGGCCGATGGCTTGTTGCATCGGCCCGGAAATGCCGCTGTCCAGCGGGCGGCTTTTGACATCCAGACGCAGGAAGCGCGGCTGCTTGGCACCGCCGGCACGCTCGTTCAAGCGCAGCAGCCCGTAGCGGCCGGTGTAGGCGTTGTGCAGGCTTTCCAGCGAAGGGGTGGCGGAGCCGAGGACAATCGGGATGTTTTCCTGTCGCGCCCGCACCAATGCCAGATCGCGGGCGTGGTAGCGCAAACCTTCCTGCTGTTTATAGGAGCCGTCGTGCTCTTCGTCGATGATGATCAGGCCGGGGTTCTTCATCGGTGTGAACAGGGCCGAGCGGGTGCCGATGATGATGTCGGCCTCACCGTCCCGGGCGGCCAGCCAGGCCTCGAGACGTTCGCGGTCATTGACCGCCGAATGGATCAGCGCGATACGGGCATTGAAACGCTGCTCGAAGCGCGCCAGGGTCTGCGGGCCGAGGTTGATTTCCGGGATCAGCACCAGCGCCTGCTTGCCGGCCTCGAGGGTTTCGCGGATCAACTGCAGATAGACTTCGGTCTTGCCGCTGCCGGTGACACCGGCCAGCAGGAACGCGTGATAACTGTCGAAGCCGGCGCGAATCGCCTCATAGGCGGCGCGCTGCTCCGGGTTCAGCGGGAGTTCCGGTTGCGCCAGCCAGTGTTCGTGGCGTGCACCCGGGGCGTGCCGGCGGATCTCGACCTGCACCAGATCCTTGGCCAGCAGCAAATCCAGGCTGTCCTTGCTCAGCATCAGTTTGCTCAGCAATTGATGGGCGACGCCGTGGGGATGCTGGGCCAGCGTGGCCAGGGCTTCACGCTGGCGCGGGGCGCGGGCGATGCGCGGATCATCGAGGCTGGCCCCCGGCGCGGCGGACCAGAAACGCTCCTGGCGCGCTTCGGCCAGTTCGCCCTGGCGCAGCAAGACCGGCAGCGCCCAGCTCAAGGTGTCGCCGAGGCTGTGCTGGTAGTACTGGGAGGTCCACAGGCACAGCTTGAACAGCGCGGGAGGCAGCGGGGGTGTAGCGTCAAGCAGGGCCAGGGCCGGCTTGAGCTTCTCGACCGGCACTTCGCTGGTGTCGGTGACTTCCACCAGAATCCCGATCATCTCGCGTCGGCCGAATGGTACCCGCAGGCGCATGCCAGGGTGCAGATGGGCGCGCAGGACGCCGGCCGGAGCGCGGTAGTCGAACAGGCGGCGCAGCGGCGAAGGCAGGGCGAGGCGCAGAATGGCGTCGGGCACGCGGGGATCTCGATCAACAAACAATAGGGGGCGTGACATATAACCTGTAGGAGTGAGCCTGCTCGCGATAGCAATCTTGCAGTCAACATTGCGGCGACTGGCAGACCGCTATCGCGAGCAGGCTCACTCCTACAGGGGATCGCGTATTGGGCCGGGAGCCTAGCAGACGGTCGGTCTCAGGGACAGCTTGCGTGAATGGGATTGTCTGGTAGAATCCGCGGCCTAATTACGTGCGGTATTCAACAATAGTGTTGGGTGGCGGCACGCTAGCCTGAGGAAGACACCATGAAAGCTGATATCCATCCAGAATACCCAGCAGTTGCTGTTACCTGCAGCTGCGGCAACAAGTTCGAAACCCGTTCGACCTTCGGCAAAGCCCTGGCGATCGACGTTTGCAACGAGTGCCACCCGTTCTACACCGGTAAGCAGAAGACTCTGGACACTGGCGGCCGCGTTCAGCGCTTCGCCGACCGTTTCGGTGCTTTCGGCGCGAAAAAGGCCTAAGGCCGATCAACTTGGGAAGCCGTTCCGGTTTTTCCATGCTGATGAAAAAGGCGTCCCTCGCGGGCGCCTTTTTTATGTCCGCGATTTGGCTATCCGGCGCCCAGGCGTTTTGCCCGGCACCCAGCGGCCTGGCGTCCGTCGCGGTGCAGCGGGTGGTGGACGGCGACACCCTGCGCCTGAGCGATGGCCGCAGCGTGCGCATGATCGGCTTGAACACGCCGGAACTGGGCAAGAATGGTCGTTCCGACGAACCGTTCGCCGTGGTCGCACGCAAGCGACTCGAAACCCTGGTGGCGGCGAGTGACGGGCAGGTTGGTTTGCTGCCAGGCAAAGAAAGCAAAGACCATTACGGTCGCACCCTGGCCCATGTCTACGGTGCCGATGGCGCCAACCTCGAAGCGCAAATGCTCGCCGAAGGCCTGGGGTTTCAGGTGGCGGTGGCACCGAATGTCGATCTGGTCGCCTGTCAGCAAGCCGCAGAAAACAGCGCTCGGCAGGCCGGGCTCGGTGTGTGGCGCCAGTCGCCTGTACTGAAGGCGGAGCAGATCAGCACTTCCGGCTTTGCCGTGCTCAGCGGTCGTGTGAGCAAGGTGCAACGCAATCGTGGCGGGGTTTGGATCGAATTGCAGGATTCGGTTGTATTGAAGGTTGCGCCCAATCTCCTGGGACGGTTCGATGCGGCCTCGCTGGAACGGCTCGAAGGCAAGCAGATCGAGGCGCGCGGCTGGGTCCTGGATCGTTCGCGACGTGGCGGACTGAAAGAAGGTCAGGCGCGCTGGATGTTGCCCTTGACCGACCCGGCGATGTTACAAGTCGTGCAGTGATAAATAATTGTAGACATTTTTTCTGCCGATTGTGAACAGTATAACCCTTGTGTGCCGTGGCTCTTGGCCCAAAGTCGTAGGGCCGGGCGCTTGACAGGGGTGACCGGTCAGTCTTGTGGGGACTTTGCGAGGCGCGTATCCTCGCTGACCAGTCTGTCCAACAGTAAAAGCGGAATGCCAAAATGTCTGATCTGAAAACTGCCGCTCTCGAATATCATGCCAATCCTCGTCCAGGGAAGCTGAGTGTCGAGCTCACCAAGGCCACTGCTACCGCTCGCGACCTGTCGCTGGCGTACAGCCCGGGCGTAGCCGAACCAGTACGCGAGATCGCCCGCGATCCTGAACTGGCCTACAAGTACACCGGCAAAGGCAACCTGGTTGCAGTCATTTCCGATGGCACCGCGATTCTCGGCCTGGGTAACCTCGGCCCATTGGCTTCCAAGCCAGTGATGGAAGGTAAAGGCGTACTGTTCAAGCGCTTCGCCGGCATCGACGTTTTCGACATCGAAGTCGACTCCGAAAGCCCGCAAGCCTTCATCGACACCGTCAAGCGCATCTCCATCACCTTCGGTGGCATCAACCTGGAAGACATCAAGGCGCCAGAGTGCTTTGAAATCGAACGCGCTCTGATCGAGCAGTGCGATATTCCGGTATTCCACGATGACCAGCACGGCACCGCTATCGTGACCGCCGCCGGCATGATCAACGCCCTGGAAATCGCTGGCAAAACCCTGCCGCAAGCCAAGATCGTCTGCCTGGGTGCCGGCGCTGCCGCTATCTCCTGCATGAAGTTGCTGGTGAGCATGGGCGCCAACATCGAAAACATCTACATGGTCGACCGTACCGGCGTGATCCACTCCGGCCGTGACGACCTGAACCAGTACAAGGCTGTGTTTGCTCACGCGACCGACAAGCGCACCCTGGCTGACGCTCTGAAAGGCGCTGACGTGTTCGTTGGCCTGTCCGGCCCGAACCTGCTGAGCGCTGAAGGCCTGCTGTCGATGGCGCCGAACCCTATCGTGTTCGCCTGCTCCAACCCTGATCCGGAAATCTCCCCGGAACTGGCGCACGCTACCCGTAGCGACGTGATCATGGCCACCGGTCGTTCCGACTACCCGAACCAGGTCAACAACGTACTGGGCTTCCCGTTCATCTTCCGCGGTGCCCTGGACGTTCGCGCCAAGCGCATCAACGAAGAAATGAAAGTGGCTGCGGCCAACGCCCTGCGTGAACTGGCCAAGCTGCCAGTACCTCAGGAAGTGTGCGACGCCTATGGCGGCATCAAGCTGGAATTCGGTCGTGAGTACATCATTCCGAAGCCAATGGATGCCCGTCTGATCACCCTGATCTCCGATGCCGTGGCTAAAGCCGCCATCGAGACCGGCGTGGCAACCCTGCCGTATCCGAAGAACTACCCGCTCAAAAGCGTGGATGACGTGTTCAACGGCTAAGCCGTTGTAGCGCTTCAACGAAAAGCCCCGGCTTGTGAGAGTCGGGGCTTTTTTTGTGCCTGAGGGTTTTGGGCTGGCTTTCAGGTTGCTATCGCGAGCAGTCTCGCTCCTACGTTGGAATGCGTACCCCTGTAGGAGCGAGCCTGCTCGCGATGGCGGTGTTACAAGAAACCCGGATATCAAAAAGCCCCGCCTTCCAAAGAAGAGCGGGGCTTTTTGCCTTGCGTCCGATCAGAACAAATCGATCGGTGCCGCTTCATCCGCTGGCAGCGGGCTGCCAGGTGCCAGGCCGTTGCCCAGTTCGTTCCCCGACGGTGGCGTATCTTCGACCTTGAACAGTTCGAAGTAGGCCCCCGGGGTGCCCGGGCTGGCCGCGCGGCCGCTGATCGGATCGACTCGCAGGCTGAGGATGCCTTCGGGCTCCGATTGCGTATGCGGCGGTTTGCCTTTGAGCGCGGCGCCCATGTAGTTCATCCAGATCGGTAGCGCGACGGTGCCGCCGAACTCCTTGCGACCCAGGCTTTCCGGTTGATCGAAACCGGTCCACACGGTCGTCACGTAATCGGCGTTGTAGCCGGAGAACCAGGCGTCCTTGGATTCGTTGGTCGTACCGGTCTTGCCGGCAATGTCAGGGCGGCCCAGGGCCAGTGCGCGGCGACCGGTGCCGAGCTTGATCACGTCCTCAAGCATGCTGTTGAGGATGTACGTGGTGCGCCCGTCAACGATGCGTTCGGCCACGGCGGGGGCTTGTGGCGTAGGCGTAGTGCCCGGGGTATCGCCTGCCGTCGCGTTGACGGTGAAGGCTTGAGGGACAGCTGGCGCGGCAATGCCATCGCTGGCCGCGCCGCCCTGAGGCACGCTCGGCGGGTTGGCGACGAACAGCGTATCGCCGTTGCGGCTTTCGATCTTGTCGATGATGAACGGGGTGATCTTGTAGCCGCCGTTGGCAAAGGTGCTCCAGCCGGTGGCGATTTCCATTGGCGTCAGGGTCGCGGTACCCAGCGCCAGGGACAGGTTGGGCGGCAGGTCCTGTTTGTTGAAGCCGAAGCGCGTGATGTAGTCGATGGTCTTGCCGACGCCCATCGCCTGCAGCAAGCGGATCGACACCAGGTTGCGCGACTTGTACAGGGCTTCACGCAGGCGAATCGGGCCGAGGAAGGTGTTGGTGTCGTTCTTCGGGCGCCAGACCTTGTCCAGGTACTCGTCGACGAACACGATCGGTGCATCGTTCACCAGACTGGAGGCGGTGTAGCCGCTATCCAGTGCGGCGGCGTAGACGAAAGGTTTGAAGCTCGAGCCCGGCTGGCGCTTGGCCTGCAATGCGCGGTTGTAGTTGCTCTGCTCGAAGGCGAAACCGCCGACCAGCGAACGAATGGCGCCGTTCTGTGGGTCCAGGGACACCAGCGCGCCCTGGGCCTGCGGGATCTGGCTGAATTTCAGCGAATTGTCCGGCTGACGCTGCACGCGAATCAGATCGCCGACCTGGGCCACGTCCGAGGGTTGTTTCGGGTTGGCGCCCATGCTGTTGGTGTTCAGGAACGGACGGGCCCATTTCATGGTGTCCCAGTTCACGTGTTCCTGGCCGGTGCGGGTCAGCACTTGCAGACCGCTCTTGTCGACCAGAGTCACGATGGCCGGTTCCAGGCCGCTGATGGTGCGTTGTTTGGTCAGCTCGGTTGCCCAGGCTTCGCGAGTCTTGCCCGGCAGCCGCGACTCTGGCCCGCGATAGCCGTGGCGCTGATCGTAGGTCATCAAGCCTTCGTGGACCGCATTGTTGGCCATTTCCTGAAGGTCGCTCGGCACCGTGGTGGTGACGCGGAAGCCTTCGGTATACGCGTCGCTACCGTAACGCCCGACCATTTCGGCACGGGCCATTTCGGCGATGTACGGGGCACTCACTTCCGGAGTCGGCACGTGATAGCTGGCGTTCAGCGGCTCGTTGACCGCAGTGGTGTAGTCGGCCTCGCTGATTTTTCCGAGCTTGTACATGCGCCCCAGGATCCAGTCGCGACGCTCCTTGCTGCGCGCCGGGTTGGCCAGCGGGTTGAAGCGCGACGGCGCCTTGGGCAGGCCGGCAATCATCGCCATCTGCGCCAGCGTGACGTCGCGGATCGATTTGCCGTAATAGACCTGCGCTGCCGCCTCGATGCCATAGGCGCGGTTACCCAGGTAGATCTTGTTGACGTACAGCTCGAGGATCTCGTCCTTGGTCAGCTGGCGTTCGATCTGCAGGGCCAGGAGGATCTCGGTGGTCTTGCGCGAAAAGCTGCGTTCGCTGGTCAGGAAGAAGTTCTTCGCCACCTGCATGGTGATCGTGCTGCCGCCGGACTGGATGTGTCCGCTTTTGACCAGTTGGGTCGCGGCGCGCATCAGGCTGCTCGGATCGACACCGTAGTGGTTGGCGAAATTGTCGTCTTCAGCACTTAGTAACGCATTGATGAAATTGGGGGGAATGTCGGCGAAACGGATCGGTGTACGGCGCATTTCGCCAAATTCTGCGATCAACTTGTTATCGCTGCTGTAGACCCGCAAAGGGATCTGCAACTGGATGCTTCTCAGCGCCTCCACGGACGGAAGTCCGGGACTAAGGTAGAGGTACGCCCCGCTCAGACCCAGAAGGAGTCCGCAGAAAACCGCGACGATGGACCAACCGAAAAACTTCAGCAGACGAATCAAGGCTTTTGGATATCCAGGGCAAAAATGAATTGGGCAACAGGGTTCAGGCTATATGAGAACGACCCGCGCTTGAGCAAATGCGGAAAAAAACGCTGGGCATTATAAGCATTTTTCTGATCGGGAGCGTGGCTGGCGCTGCTGTCAAGACGGGCGGATTGAACGCAATGGACATTGCAGAGTCCGTAACTCACGGAAAGTCATAGGGAATTGGTAGTGCCAGGACTCTTCAACAAAAAATCCAATACGCTGCTGGGAATCGATATCAGCTCCACCTCGGTGAAACTTCTTGAGTTGAGCCGTCAAGGTGGGCGTTTTCGAGTCGAGGCCTATGCGGTCGAACCGTTGCCGGTCGGCGCGGTGGTCGAAAAGAATATCGCCGAGCTCGAAGGCGTGGGGTTGGCCCTTGCGCGTGCGCTGGCCAAGGCCAGAACCGGCCAGAAGAACGTGGCCGTGGCCGTGGCAGGCTCGGCGGTGATCACCAAGACCATCGAGATGGAGGCCGGTCTTTCCGAGGACGAGATGGAAAGCCAGCTGAAGATCGAGGCCGATCAGTACATTCCTTATCCCCTGGACGAAGTCGCGATCGACTTTGAAGTCCAGGGCACCTGCGGGCGCAATCCCGAGCGCGTCAACGTGCTGCTCGCCGCTTGTCGCAAGGAAAACGTCGAAGTCCGCGAGGCCGCCCTGGCCCTGGCGGGGCTGACCGCCCGCGTGGTCGATGTCGAGGCCTACGCGCTGGAGCGTTCATTCGAATTGCTGGCCAGCCGGCTCGCGGTTTCCGGGGGGGCTTCGACGGTCGCAGTGGTGGACATCGGCGCCACCATGACCACCCTGAGCGTGCTGCACAACGGGCGGACCATCTACACCCGCGAACAACTGTTCGGCGGTCGGCAACTGACCGAGGAAATCCAGCGGCGCTATGGCCTGACGCTGGAGCAGGCGGGGTTGGCGCAAAAGAAGGGTGGTTTGCCGGATGGCTATGTCGGTGAGGTCTTGCAGCCATTTCGCGAAGCGCTGGTGCAGCAGGTGTCGCGCTCGTTGCATTTTTTCTTTGCTTCCGGCCAGTACAGTGCCGTCGACCATGTCCTGCTGGCCGGCGGTACGGCGTCGATCCCGGGGCTGGACCGTTTGATCGAGCAGCAATTGGGTACGCCGACCCAGGTCGCGAACCCTTTTTGCGAAATGACTCTGGGCAGCAAGATCAATGGTGCTGCCCTGGCGAGTGATGCGCCGGCGTTGATGATCGCCTGTGGTCTGGCCCTCAGGAGCTTCGACTGATGGCGCGGATCAACCTTTTACCCTGGCGCGAGGAGCGGCGTGAAGTCCGTCGCAAGCGCTTCCTGCTGGTCCTGGTGGCCGTGATGGTGGGCACGATGGGCGCGGTGCTGTTCGCCAACCAGGTCATCAGCGGCGCCATCGACCGGCAAGTCGCCCGTAACGATTACATCGGCAAGCAAGTCGCCGTGGTCGATGAGCGGATCACACAGATCAATGATCTCAAGGCGCGCCGTGAGCAACTGGTCGAGCGCATGCGCATCATCCAGGACCTGCAGGGCAATCGCCAAATCAGCGGGCGAGTATTTGACCAGTTGGCGCGTGCCTTGCCCGACGGCGTGTATTTCACCGAAGTGAAAATGTCCGCAAAGACTTTGTCCATCACCGGCGCTGCGCAATCCAACAACCGTGTTTCAGAATTGATGCGCAGCCTCGAGGCATCAGACTGGTTCGATGCGCCGAGCCTGACCGAAGTCAAGGCCACGGCTGCCGGGCAGGTGGCGCAAGCCAACGTCTTCCAGTTGACCGTTCGCCAGACTCAACCCGCAGCACCGGAGCAGGGTAAATGAGTCCATCCAAATGGTTCGAAGGGCTGCGCAGGATCGACATCAATGAGCTCGATACCAGCAACATGGGTTCATGGCCGCCGGCGATCAAGTTCCTGGTGGCCGGTTTGCTCATGCTTCTGGTACTGGCCCTGGGCTACAACTTTTCCACCCGCGACCTTGTGAGCCAGCTCGATCTCAAGCGCGAGGAAGAGTCGACACTCAAGGAACAGTTCGCTGGCAAAGCCCGCATGGCGGTGAACCTGGATCTATACACCCGGCAGTTGGAGGAGATGGAGAATTCCTTCGGTGTGCTGCTGCGGCAACTGCCCGGCGACACCGAAGTCCCCGGCTTGCTGGAAGACATCACGCGTACGGGCCTGGGCAGCGGCCTGGAGTTCGAAGAGATCAAGCTGCTGGCGGAGGTCGCCCAGCCGTTCTACATCGAACTGCCGATCCAGATCACGGTCACCGGGGATTACCACGACCTGGCGACCTTCGTCAGTGGTGTGGCCGGATTGCCGCGAATCGTTACTTTGCACGATTTCGATCTTGTCCCCGTCAGCCCCGAGGGTGGTCCGAAGCTGCGCTTGACCATCCTCGCCAAGACCTACCGCTACAGCGACAAGGGGCAGCATCAATGAGTTCGGCACGTTGTTTTTCGGTGGTGGTGTTGCTGTCTGCCCTGTCCGGTTGTGGCGCAGGCGATGACTACACCGATCTGGACGCGTTCATGAACGAAATGCGCCTGCGCGGGCCGGGGAGGATTGAACCAACGCCGGTATTCCGGTCTTACCCGGCATTCACTTACAACGCGGCGAATCTGCGCAGCCCGTTTTCACCGCAGATCAGCACTGATCTGGCGGCCCGGCGGCGGGGTTCGCATAACGTCAAGCCCGACCCGGGTCGGGTCAGGCACTACCTCGAAGGCTTCAACATCGAGCAGTTTGAAATGGTCGGTACCCTTTCCAATGCAACGGGCTCCTATGCCTTGCTGCGCGGGGCGGGTGGGGTGCACCGGCTGAAAGTCGGCGATTACCTGGGGCGTAACGACGGACGGATCGTTGCGATCAGCGGCTCGCAAGTCGATGTGGTTGAAATTATCCCTGATGGTCAGGGTGCTTGGCTGGAGCGTCCCCGAATCATTCCTTTGAAAGAGCACTCATAGTGGAACTCCAATAATGAACAGGATTCTCTCCACCGTCGGCCTTTCGCTATGGATAGCGTTGTTGTCGCCGATGGTACAAGCGGCCAATCTCAAGGCGCTGGATGTCGCTGCGCTGCCAGGAGACCGTGTCGAGTTGAAGTTGTCGTTCGATGCGCCGCCCCCGGCGCCCCACGGCTATACGACGGATTCACCGGCCCGGATTGCCCTGGATTTGCCGGGCGTCACCAGTCAGCTGGCCAGCAAGACCCGCGATCTCGGCAGTGGAAATGCCCGCAGTGCAACGGTGGTGGAGGCCCGGGACCGTACGCGACTGGTCATCAACCTGACCCAGCCGGCCCCGTACGACTCGCGAATTGAAGGCAATAATTTGCTGGTTGTTGTCGGGCAGGGGGTAAAGCCGTCGACATCCCGGCCGGCGGCTACAGCAACGCCGGTTCCGGCACGAGCCGCCGCGACGGCAGGCAAGGCCATTCGGGGTGTGGATTTCCAGCGGGGAACCCAGGGTGAAGGCAACGTGGTGATCGACTTGTCGGATCCATCGATTGCGCCGGACATACAAGAGCGTGAGGGCCGGATCATCGTTGGGTTCGCCAAAACCCGATTGCCCGAACCGTTGCGCGTGCGTCTGGACGTGAAGGATTTCGCCACGCCCGTGCAGTTCGTCAATGCCAGTGTGAGTGGTGATCGAGCCGTCATCAGCATTGAGCCCGGCGGCACGTTCGATTACTCGACCTATCAGACTGACAATAAGCTCACGGTCAGCGTTCGCCCGGCGACGGTCGACGAGCTGCAAAAGCGCAATGCCGGGCAACAGGCCTACAGCGGCGAGAAGCTATCGCTGAATTTCCAGGACATCGATGTGCGCTCGGTGCTGCAACTGATCGCCGATTTCACCAACCTCAACCTGGTGGCCAGCGACACGGTCCAGGGGGGGATTACCCTGCGCCTGCAGAACGTGCCATGGGATCAGGCGCTGGATCTGGTGCTGAAAACCAAGGGGCTGGATAAGCGAAAGGTTGGCAATGTCCTGCTTGTTGCGCCGGCCGATGAAATTGCTGCCCGTGAGCGTCAGGAGCTCGAATCGCAGAAGCAGATTGCCGATCTGGCGCCATTGCGCCGGGAGCTGTTGCAGGTCAATTACGCCAAGGCGGCGGACATCGCCAAGCTCTTCCAGTCGGTGACCAGTGCCGAAGCGAAACCCGACGAACGGGGGTCGATCACCGTCGATGAGCGCACCAACAACATCATTGCCTACCAGACCCAGGACCGGCTGGACGAGCTGCGCAGGATCGTCACGCAGCTGGATATCCCTGTGCGTCAGGTGATGATCGAGGCGCGCATTGTCGAAGCCAACGTCGACTATGACAAAAGCCTCGGGGTGCGCTGGGGCGGTTCGATACAGAACAAGGGCAACTGGAACACCTCCGGTGTCAGCAACGGACTCAATGGGTCATCGACCATCGGCACGCCCGGCAGTACCAGCACCAACTCACCGTTCGTCGACATGGGCGTAGCCAACAACACCTCGGGAATCGGCATCGCGTTCATCACCGATAACGTCTTGCTGGACCTGGAGCTGACGGCCATGGAGAAAACCGGCAACGGGGAAATCGTCTCGCAGCCCAAGGTGGTCACGTCCGACAAGGAAACCGCGAAAATCCTCAAGGGCACCGAGATTCCCTATCAGGAAGCCAGCTCCAGCGGTGCGACTTCGGTGTCGTTCAAGGAGGCTTCGCTGTCGCTGGAGGTGACGCCGCAGATCACGCCGGACAACCGGATCATCATGGAGGTCAAGGTCACCAAGGACGAGCCGGACTATCTGAACAAGGTCCAGGATGTACCGCCCATCAAGAAAAACGAAGTCAACGCCAAGGTCCTGGTCAACGATGGCGAGACCATCGTCATTGGCGGTGTTTTCTCAAATACTCAGAGCAAGGTTGTAGATAAGGTGCCATTTCTTGGCGATGTGCCGTATCTTGGCCGCCTTTTCCGGCGTGACGTGGTTTCGGAGAAAAAATCCGAGCTGTTGGTATTCCTCACTCCGCGTATCATGAATAATCGGGCGATTGCTGTGAGTCATTGATTCTGTGCGAAATTTGATTCTTGTTGGACCGATGGGCGCTGGAAAAAGCACCATCGGCCGGTTGCTGGCCAAAGAGCTGCGCCTGCCATTCAAAGATTCCGATAAGGAAATTGAATTGCGTACGGGCGCCAATATCCCTTGGATCTTCGATAAGGAAGGCGAACCGGGCTTTCGTGATCGCGAGCAGGCAATGATTGCCGAGCTGTGCGATTGCGACGGTGTGGTGCTGGCGACAGGCGGCGGCGCGGTCATGCGTGAGGCCAATCGTCGGGCACTGCATGCCGGTGGGCGTGTGGTTTATCTGCACGCGTCGGTCGAGCAGCAGGTCGGCCGCACGTCCCGCGACCGCAATCGGCCATTGTTGCGTACTGCCGATCCGGCCAAGACCCTTCGGGATCTGCTGGCGATCCGCGATCCGCTTTATCGGGAAATTGCCGACCTGGTGGTCGAAACCGATGAGCGGCCGCCACGAATGGTCGTACTCGACATTCTGGAGCGTCTGCAGCAGCTGCCACCCCGTTAAAGCGCCGCGCGAAATGCGCTATTCTCGGCGTCCCGCCATGACCACTCTAGGTTGTGGCGGATGGCTACCGAACGGCGTCACACCAGCTGAGGCCGTGGATATTCGTTAACTCAGGGCAGAACGCCTGATTCCATCTTCACTGTGGGGACACATGCAGACACTCAAGGTCGATCTAGGCGAGCGCAGCTACCCGATTCATATTGGCGAAGGTTTGTTGGATCAGCCTGAGCTGCTGGCCCCGCACATTCGCGGACGGCAAGTAGCGATCATCTCCAACGAGACTGTTGCGCCGCTCTATCTCGAGCGTCTGACCCGCAGCCTGGCGCAGTTCTCGGTGATTTCCGTGGTACTGCCCGACGGTGAAGCCTTCAAGACTTGGGAAACCCTGCAACTGATTTTCGACGGTCTGCTGACTGCTCGGCATGACCGCCGTACCACGGTGATCGCCCTCGGTGGCGGTGTGATCGGTGACATGGCCGGCTTCGCCGCCGCCTGCTACCAGCGCGGCGTCGATTTCATCCAGGTTCCGACCACGCTGCTGTCGCAGGTCGACTCCTCGGTGGGCGGCAAGACCGGGATCAACCATCCGATGGGCAAGAACATGGTCGGCGCCTTCTATCAGCCGAACGTGGTGCTGATCGATACCGCCAGCCTCAATACCCTTCCGGCACGCGAGCTGTCCGCCGGGCTGGCCGAAGTCATCAAGTACGGGCTGATCTGTGATGAGCCGTTCCTGACCTGGCTCGAAGACAACGTCGACCGCCTGCGCAATCTGGACCAGCAAGCCCTGACCTATGCCATCGAGCGTTCCTGCGCGGCCAAGGCGGCGGTAGTCGGTGCCGATGAGAAAGAGACGGGCGTTCGTGCCACCTTGAACCTGGGCCACACGTTTGGCCACGCCATCGAAACCCACATGGGCTATGGTGTATGGCTTCATGGTGAGGCAGTGGCTGCTGGCACCGTAATGGCGCTGGAAATGTCCGCGCGACTCGGCTGGATCAGCGAACAGGAGCGCGATCGCGGCATTCGTCTGTTCCAACGTGCGGGGCTGCCGGTCATTCCGCCAGAAGAGATGACAGAAGCCGATTTCCTCGAACATATGTCCATTGATAAAAAAGTGATCGACGGTCGTTTGCGCCTGGTGCTGCTGCGCCACATGGGCGAAGCGGTGGTGACCGACGATTATCCGAAAGAGGTTCTACAGGCCACGCTGGGGGCAGACTACCGCGCCCTGGCCCAGCTTAAAGGTTAATAAGAACACGATGACTAGTTTGCATGCCGACGAGGCTTTCCTCGGCCATTACCAGTTGAGTCATGACCCTTTTGCTCCACGGGTGCCTGGCTTCAAATTTTTCCCGGCCCAGCGCAAGCCCGTGCTGGGGCAACTGCATCACCTGGCCCGCTACAGCCAGTTGCTGCTGGTGGTCACCGGCCCCGAGGGCAGTGGCAAGACCCTGTTGCGTCAGGCCCTGGTCGCCAGCACCAACAAGCAATCGGTACAAAGTGTGGTGGTTTCTGCCCGCGGCGCCGGCGATGCGGCCGGTGTGCTGCGCCAGGTGGCCCAGGCGCTGAACGTCGGCCAGGCTGATGCCGACGCGATTCTGGCCCAGGTGGTGCAGCTTGCACTGACCGGGCAAGAAGTCTATTTGCTGGTCGATGACGCCGAACAACTCGACGAGTCCGCCCTTGAGGCTCTGATGGTCCTGGCTGCCGGCGCGCCGGAAGGCCGCCCGCATGTGTTCCTGTTCGGTGAGACCTCGCTGATCGGTCAGCTTGAGGCTTTGCATCTCGAGGAAGAACGCTTCCACGTCATCGAGTTGCAGCCCTACACCGAAGAAGAAACCCGCGAATATCTGGAGCAGCGGCTCGAAGGCGCGGGTCGCGGTATCGAACTTTTCACCGCGGATCAGATCTCTGATATTCACGAAAGCTCCGAAGGCTGGCCTGGCAGCATCAATCAGGTCGCCCGCGATGCAATGATCGAAGCCATGATCGCCAGCCGCTCAGCGGTCAAGCGTCCAAAAATGGGGTTCAATATGCCAAAGAAACACGTATTGGCGATTTCCGCCGTTGTCGTGGTCGCGGTAGCTGCCGCCTGGTTGATTCCGGGTCGCAACAAGGCACCGACCACCGGTGCACCGGCCAATGAGCAGGCGCAACTGCCGCTTGGCCAGGGCCAGCCAACCGCGAATGGCGGTGCTCCGGCCGTCGAATTCGCCGGTAACACGCAACCGATGCCATTGCCGTTGGTCGGTAACTCGCAACCGGTCATGCGCGCCCCGCTGGCTGAAGCCGCAGGCGGCATCACCGAAGGCGATGATGGCGTTCCGGTCGAAGGTTCCAGCGCTACGCCACCGACCGTTACCACTACTGCACCACCTGCGGGCGTTCCTGCCGGCCCTGCGCCGACGCCAACGCCGACGCCAGCGGCCAAACCGACACCAGCGCCGACACAGGTCGCCGCCGCCAAGCCCGCGCCTGCTCCAGTGGCCAAGCCTGCTCCGGCGCCAGCCAAGCCAGCCGTTGCTGCGGCGGCCAAGCCTGCCGAGAAACCGGCTCCGGTGGCCAAGGCTGCTGGCGGTACCTGGTACGCCGGTCAGGCGCCGGGCAACTACGTGGTACAAATCCTCGGCACCAGCTCCGAAACGGCCGCACAAAGCTTCGTCAAGGAGCAGGGCGGCGAGTACCGTTATTTCAAGAAAGTCCTCAATGGCAAGCCGCTCTACGTGATCACCTACGGCAACTTCGCCAATCGTGATGCAGCCGTTTCCGCCATCAAGGCCTTGCCAGCGAAGGTTCAGGCTGGTAAACCTTGGCCTCGCACTGTCGCCAGCGTCCAACAGGAACTGGCAACAACTCGCTGAAGATTCGGCGGCCTTACCCAGGCCGCCTCTCCAAGCACCTCAAAATTTCTACAAGTGCGCGCCGCCTTCCGGGCTGCGTGCCTTGTGGTGTCTGCGTCACAGTAGTCTTTGAGTCGTTGCGGTCAAAATTAAAAAAAGTTTTGACTAGCACAGCAGATCGCTTTAAACCTTTCACAAATGCGACATAGATTTGCGACATTTCGTCGTCAAATTTGTGAGCCTCCGTGTCGGTGTGTACAATGACCTCCCTTTTGCCCCCGCAAAGCTGGCGTACGTTCGGCGCGGTTGGTAAGTGGTTGAATTGAAAAGAAATTTGCTTCGAGAGAAGCAGCCTGGTGAGAAAGTGTCTATGAAAGCAGGTCTGTACCAACCAGATGAATTCAAGGATAACTGCGGTTTCGGCCTGATAGCCCATATGCAGGGCGAGCCCAGTCATACCCTTTTGCAAACGGCCATCGAGGCCCTGACCTGCATGACCCACCGCGGTGGGATTAATGCCGACGGCAAGACCGGTGACGGTTGCGGTCTGCTGATTCAAAAGCCGGACGTGTTCCTGCGAGCCATCGCCCAGGAAACCTTCGGCGTCGAAATGCCCAAGCAATACGCCGTGGGCATGGTTTTCTTCAACCAGGACCCGGTCAAAGCCGAAGCCGCTCGCGAGAACATGAACCGCGAGATCCTTGCTGCCGGTCTGCAACTGGTCGGCTGGCGCAAAGTGCCGATCGACACCAGCGTCCTCGGCCGCCTGGCCCTTGAGCGCCTGCCGCAGATCGAGCAAGTGTTCATCGGCGGTGAAGGCCTGGGCGATCAGGACATGGCCGTCAAATTGTTCACTTCTCGTCGTCGCTCGTCCGTGGCCAACGCCGCCGACACCGATCACTACGTGTGCAGCTTTTCCCACAAGACCATCATTTACAAAGGCCTGATGATGCCGGCGGACTTGACCGCCTTCTATCCGGACCTGAGCGATGAGCGCCTGCAAACCTCGATTTGCGTGTTCCACCAGCGCTTCTCCACCAACACCCTGCCGAAATGGCCGCTGGCTCAACCGTTCCGCTTCCTGGCGCACAACGGCGAGATCAACACCATCACCGGCAACCGCAACTGGGCCGTGGCCCGTCGCACCAAGTTCACCAACGATCTGATGGACCTGGAAGAGCTCGGCCCGCTGGTCAACCGCGTGGGTTCCGACTCTTCGAGCATGGACAACATGCTCGAACTGATGGTCACCGGTGGCATCGACCTGTTCCGTGGCGTGCGGATGATCATTCCGCCTGCGTGGCAGAACGTCGAGACCATGGACCCGGATCTGCGTGCGTTCTACGAATACAACTCGATGCACATGGAACCGTGGGACGGCCCGGCCGGCGTGGTAATGACCGACGGTCGTTACGCGGTGTGCCTGCTCGACCGTAACGGTCTGCGTCCGGCGCGTTGGGTCACCACCAAGAACGGTTTCATCACCCTGGCTTCGGAAATCGGTGTCTGGAACTACCAGCCTGAAGATGTGATAGCCAAGGGCCGTGTGGGCCCGGGCCAGATCTTTGCCGTGGACACCGAAACCGGTCAGATCCTCGACACCGACGCCATCGACAACCGCCTGAAGTCCCGTCATCCGTACAAGCAATGGCTGCGCAAGAATGCCCTGCGCATCCAGGCGACCATGGAAGACAACGACCACGGTTCGGCGTTCTACGACGTCGATCAGCTCAAGCAATACATGAAGATGTACCAGGTCACGTTCGAAGAGCGCGACCAGGTGCTGCGTCCGCTCGGCGAACAGGGCTACGAAGCCGTGGGCTCGATGGGCGACGATACGCCGATGGCCGTGCTGTCCCAGCGCGTGCGCACGCCGTACGACTATTTCCGCCAGCAGTTCGCGCAGGTCACCAACCCGCCGATCGACCCGCTGCGTGAAGCCATCGTCATGTCGCTGGAAATCTGCCTCGGTGCCGAGCGCAACATTTTCCAGGAGTCGCCGGAACACGCTTCGCGCGTGATCCTCAGCTCGCCGGTCATTTCCCCGGCCAAGTGGCGCTCGCTGATGAACCTTGATCGTCCGGGCTTCGAGCGCGCGATCATCGATCTGAACTACGACGAGAGCGTCGGCCTCGAAGCGGCGATCCGCAACGTCGCCGATCAGGCTGAAGAAGCCGTGCGCGCTGGTCGTACCCAGGTTGTGCTGAGTGACCGTCACATTGCCCCGGGCAAGTTGCCGATCCACGCTTCGCTCGCCACCGGTGCTGTGCACCACCGCCTGACCGAGAAAGGCCTGCGTTGCGACTCCAACATCCTTGTTGAAACCGCGACCGCACGTGACCCGCATCACTTCGCCGTGTTGATCGGTTTCGGCGCCTCTGCCGTCTATCCGTTCCTGGCCTACGAAGTGCTGGGCGACCTGATCCGTACCGGTGAAGTACTGGGCGACCTCTATGAGGTGTTCAAGAACTACCGTAAAGGCATCACCAAGGGCCTGCTCAAGATCCTGTCGAAGATGGGCATCTCGACCATCACGTCGTACCGTGGTGCGCAGTTGTTCGAAGCCATCGGCCTGTCCGAGGAAGTCTGCAACCTGAGCTTCCGTGGCGTGCCAAGCCGTATCAAGGGTGCGCGTTTCGTCGACATCGAAGCCGAGCAGAAAGCCCTGGCCACCGAAGCCTGGAGCCCGCGCAAGCCGATCCAGCAAGGCGGCCTGCTGAAGTTCGTCCACGGTGGTGAATATCACGCGTACAACCCGGACGTGGTCAACACCCTGCAAGCCGCTGTGCAGCAGGGCGATTACAGCAAGTTCAAGGAATACACGTCGCTGGTGGACAACCGCCCGGTGTCGATGATCCGCGACCTGCTGAAAGTCAAAACCCTCGACACTCCATTGGATATGAGCGAAATCGAGCCGCTGGAATCGGTGCTCAAGCGCTTCGATTCCGCCGGTATCTCGCTGGGCGCCCTGTCGCCGGAAGCTCACGAAGCCCTGGCCGAAGCCATGAACCGCCTCGGTGCGCGTTCCAACTCCGGCGAAGGCGGCGAAGACCCGGCGCGCTACGGCACCATCAAGAGCTCGAAAATCAAGCAGGTTGCCACCGGCCGCTTCGGGGTGACCCCGGAATACCTGGTCAACGCTGAAGTGCTGCAGATCAAGGTCGCTCAAGGCGCCAAGCCGGGCGAAGGTGGTCAACTGCCAGGCGGCAAGGTCAACGGTCTGATCGCCAAGCTGCGTTACGCAGTGCCGGGCGTGACCCTGATTTCGCCACCGCCGCACCACGACATCTATTCGATCGAAGACTTGTCGCAGCTGATTTTCGACCTGAAACAAGTCAACCCGAAGGCACTGGTCTCGGTGAAGCTGGTAGCGGAAGCGGGCGTCGGCACCATCGCCGCCGGTGTGGCCAAGGCCTACGCGGACTTGATCACCATTTCCGGCTACGACGGCGGCACCGGTGCATCGCCGCTGACCTCGATCAAATACGCGGGCGCTCCGTGGGAGCTCGGCCTGGCCGAAACCCACCAGACCCTGCGCGGCAACGACCTGCGCGGCAAAGTCCGGGTACAGACCGACGGCGGCCTGAAAACCGGCCTCGACGTGATCAAGGCGGCGATCCTCGGCGCCGAAAGCTTCGGCTTCGGCACCGCACCCATGATCGCCCTGGGCTGCAAATACCTGCGCATCTGCCACCTGAACAACTGCGCCACCGGCGTCGCGACTCAGAATGAGAAGCTGCGCAAGGATCACTACATCGGTACCGTCGACATGGTGGTGAATTTCTTCACCTACGTCGCCGAAGAAACCCGTGAGTGGTTGGCCAAGCTCGGCGTGCGCTCCCTCGAAGAGCTGATCGGCCGTACCGATCTGCTGGAAGTCCTCGAAGGCCAGACCGCCAAGCAGCATCACCTGGACCTGACCCCGTTGCTGGGCAGCGATCACGTGCCGGCGGACAAGCCGCAGTTCTGTGGTGTTGAGCGCAACCCGCCGTTCGACAAGGGCCTGCTGGCCGAGAAAATGGTCGACTTGGCCACCTCGGCGATCAACGACCTGAGCGGCGCCGAGTTCGCCCTGGATATCTGCAACTGCGACCGTTCGATCGGCGCGCGGATCTCCGGTGAAATCGCCCGTAAGCACGGCAACCAGGGCATGGCCAACGCACCGGTCACGTTCCGCTTCAAAGGCACGGCCGGGCAGAGCTTCGGCGTGTGGAACGCCGGCGGCCTGCACATGTACCTGGAAGGCGACGCCAACGACTACGTCGGAAAGGGCATGACCGGCGGCAAGCTGGTGATCGTTCCGCCGAAAGGCAGCGTCTACCGCACCCAGGACAGTGCCATCATCGGCAACACCTGCCTGTACGGCGCCACTGGCGGCAAGCTGTTCGCCGCCGGCACCGCGGGCGAGCGTTTCGCCGTGCGTAACTCCGGTGCCCACACCGTCGTGGAAGGCACTGGCGATCACTGCTGCGAGTACATGACCGGTGGTTTCGTCTGCGTATTGGGCAAGACCGGTTACAACTTCGGCTCTGGCATGACTGGCGGTTTCGCCTACGTGCTCGACCAGGACAACACCTTCGTTGACCGGGTCAACCACGAACTGGTGGAAATCCAGCGGATCAGCGGCGAGGCGATGGAAGCCTACCGCAGCCACCTGCAGCGCGTGCTGAACGAGTACGTCGAGGAGACCGACAGCGAGTGGGGTCGTGAACTCGCCGAGAACCTCGATGATTACGTGCGTCGTTTCTGGCTGGTCAAGCCCAAGGCTGCCAACCTGAAATCGTTGCTTTCCAGCACCCGTGCCAACCCGCAGTGATATGCGCCTGAAGAGTTTGATGAGGTTTTAAAATGGCTGAACGTCTGAATAATGACTTCCAGTTCATCGAGGTCGGGCGCAAGGATCCGAAGAAGAAACTGTTGCGTCAACGCAAGAAAGAGTTCGTGGAGATCTACGAACCCTTCAAACCCCAGCAGTCGGCCGACCAGGCCCACCGCTGCCTGGGTTGCGGTAACCCGTATTGCGAGTGGAAGTGCCCGGTGCACAACTTCATTCCCAACTGGCTGAAACTGGTGGCCGAGGGCAACATCCTCCAGGCCGCCGAACTGTCGCACCAGACTAATACCCTGCCGGAAGTCTGCGGCCGGGTTTGCCCGCAGGACCGTCTGTGCGAGGGTGCCTGCACCCTTAACGACGGCTTCGGCGCGGTGACCATCGGTTCGGTGGAGAAGTACATCACCGACACCGCGTTCGCCATGGGCTGGCGCCCGGACATGTCCAAGGTCAAACCGACCGGCAAGCGTGTCGCGATCATCGGTGCCGGGCCTGCGGGCCTGGGTTGTGCCGACGTGCTGGTGCGCGGCGGCGTGACCCCGGTGGTGTTCGACAAGAACCCGGAAATCGGTGGCCTGCTGACCTTCGGTATTCCCGAGTTCAAGCTGGAAAAGACCGTGCTGAGCAATCGTCGCGAAGTCTTCACAGGCATGGGCATCGAGTTCCGCCTCAACACCGAAGTGGGCAAGGACGTGACCATGGAGCAACTGCTCGAAGAATACGATGCCGTATTCATGGGCATGGGCACCTACACCTACATGAAGGGCGGTTTCGCCGGGGAAGACCTGCCGGGCGTGTACGACGCGCTGGACTTCCTGATCGCCAACGTCAACCGCAACCTGGGCTTTGAAAAGTCGCCGGAAGATTTCGTCGACATGAAGGGCAAGAAGGTTGTGGTACTGGGCGGCGGCGACACGGCGATGGACTGCAACCGTACGTCGATCCGCCAGGGCGCCAAGTCGGTGACCTGCGCCTATCGTCGTGACGAAGCAAACATGCCGGGCTCGCGCAAAGAGGTGAAGAACGCCAAGGAAGAAGGCGTGAAATTCCTCTACAACCGCCAGCCGATCGCCATCGTTGGCGAGGACAAGGTCGAAGGTGTGAAGGTGGTCGAGACCCGTCTCGGCGAACCGGACGCTCGTGGCCGTCGCAGCCCCGAGCCGATCCCGGGCTCCGAAGAGATCATCCCGGCCGACGCCGTGGTCATCGCCTTCGGTTTCCGTCCAAGCCCGGCGCCGTGGTTCGAGCAGTTCGAAATCCAGACCGACAGCCAGGGCCGTGTTGTGGCGCCTGAGCAAGGTCAGTACAAGCACCAGACCAGCAACCCGAAAATCTTCGCCGGTGGCGACATGGTGCGCGGTTCGGACCTGGTAGTGACGGCGATCTTCGAAGGCCGTAATGCGGCGGAAGGGATCCTGGATTACCTGGGCGTGTAACCAAGCGACACAAAACCTGTAGGAGCGAGCCTGCTCGCGATAGCGGTGAATCAGTCACAGTTGGAATGACTGACACTCCGCCATCGCGAGCAGGCTCACTCCTACAGTTGTTTCTCGGCGTTGCAAAAATCAGTATTTCATTGCGACAAATTGACCCGATAGACAAAAGGCTGACCTGCAACCGTGCCTTTTGCGTCCGGCTCTGAGAAAATGCCCTCACTTTTTTTCCGGATGCCGACATGACTGCCCTGAAGAACGACCGTTTCCTGCGCGCCCTGCTCAAGCAACCCGTAGACGTCACCCCCGTGTGGATGATGCGTCAGGCCGGTCGCTACCTGCCTGAATACCGCGCCAGCCGTGCCAAGGCCGGCGATTTCATGAGCCTGTGCATGAACCCGGCGTTCGCTTGCGAAGTCACAATGCAACCGCTGGACCGTTATCCGCAACTGGATGCGGCCATTCTCTTTTCCGACATCCTGACCATCCCCGATGCCATGGGCCAGGGCCTGTATTTCGAAACCGGCGAAGGTCCGCGCTTCAAGAAAGTCGTCAGCACCCTGGCCGACATCGAAGCCCTGCCGATTCCTGATCCGCACAAAGACCTGGGCTACGTGATGGATGCGGTCAGCACCATCCGTCGTGAACTGAACGGCCGTGTGCCGCTGATTGGTTTCTCGGGCAGCCCGTGGACCCTGGCCACCTACATGGTCGAAGGCGGCTCGTCGAAAGACTACCGCAAGACCAAAACCATGCTCTACGACAACCCGCAAGCCTTGCACCTGCTGCTGGACAAGCTCGCGCAGACGGTCACCAGCTACCTCAACGGCCAGATCATGGCCGGCGCACAAGCGGTGCAGATCTTCGACAGCTGGGGCGGCAGCCTGTCGGCTGCGGCGTACCAGGAGTTCTCCCTGGCCTACATGAAGAAAATCGTCAGCGGTCTGATCCGCGAGCATGAAGGTCGCAAGGTGCCGGTGATCCTGTTCACCAAGAACGGCGGCCTATGGCTGGAAAGCATCGCCGATACTGGCGCCGACGCACTGGGCCTGGACTGGACCTGCGACATCGGCAACGCCCGCGCCCGTGTCGGCGACAAGGTCGCGCTGCAAGGCAATATGGACCCGACCGTGCTCTACGCAAAACCGGAAGCCATCCGTACCGAAGTCGGGCGCATCCTGGCCAGCTACGGCAAAGGCAGCGGCCACGTGTTCAACCTCGGCCATGGCATCACGCCGGAAGTCGATCCGGAACATGCTGGTGCATTCCTGCGCGCGGTGCATGAGCTGTCGGCGCAGTATCACGAATAGCGATTGCCCGTTTAAAAAAACCTGTCCCGCCTCGTGCCGGACAGGTTTTTTTTGCGCCGTTTAGAAGCTCAATCGATGTAAGAATGTTTTCTTTCTTTGTCGGAGCGAGGAATGGAGAGACTGTTCCTGCCTCACGCGGTGATTACTCCTACATAGAATTTTCTTCCATCCCCGTAAGGTTCCAGGCTCTTGTCCGGCGTATCGCCGAACAGTCACGAAGCGAACATGGGCGCCCACAAGGCGCCCTGTTTTCGATAAGACGTCTGGAATACATCATGAAAATTAAATTTGATAAGAGGAGTGCATTAACCGCCTGCACTTCATCGATGATCCTGTTATCGGCAATGCTGGCCTCTCAAACCGTTTCCGCCCATGGCTATCTGGAAGTGCCGCCTTCGCGCGCTTTGGCTTGCCAGAAGGGATTGAACACCAACTGCGGTGGTGCCCAGTACGAGCCGCAGAGCGTCGGTGAAACCTTCAAAGGCTTTCCGGCGGGCGTCGGCGGTGCTCCCTTGCAGGGGCCGGTCGATGGCAAGATCGCCAGCGGTGGTCACTCGCTGTTCTCTGCCATGGATGCACAGTCCGCCACCCGTTGGCACCTGACGGAAATCAAGGACCGCAACATCGATTTCAAGTGGCATTACACAGCGGTTCACCCGGCCACCAAACACGAGTATTTCATCACCCGCAACGGCTGGAATCCGAACGAATCGCTCAAGCGCGCCACTTTCGAAAGCGCGCCGTTCTGCACCATCGACGGTGGCAATCAGCGTCCTGAGTCCAGCGACAAGCACAACTGCAACATTCCGGCAGACAAGTCCGGGCACCACGCCGTCCTGGCCATCTGGACCGTCGGTGACACCGATGCAGCGTTTTACAACGTGGCAGACGTGAACATCCTGGCCGAACCGGATCTGCCGGGCGGCTGGTCCTCGGTAGGCGGCATTGCTCCATCGACCGCGTTGCTGGTGGGTGACAAGGTCAAGGCCCGCGCGTTCTCCGCCAATGGCGAGAGCCCGGACTACAGCGTCGAAATCAGCATCGATAACGCTGAAGAAGGGTCAGCGCAAAACTGGTCGTTCAAGTTGGCGGAAAAAATCAACGCGACCCACAAGCTCATCCGTGCCGGCATTCGTGATGAGAACGGCAACATCGAACCGATCCGGGGTAACAACACGCTGTACGCACAAAAAGAAAGCGGTGTAACCCGCTACGAAGTGCAGCTGGACATGAAGGAAGACACCGCTGCGCGCATGTCGGTGGCCTCGCAGCAAGCCGAATACGTTCTGGATAAAGGCCGGGCCAAGGTCGAGTTCAGCATGATTGCGAACCGCTCGATGAACGTCGAAGCCACCTTGCTCGATCAGAACAACAAACCGGTTGGCACCGCGTCGGCACAGGTGGCCAGTGGCTCCACCTCGCTGTCCATGGATGTGCGCAGCAACCCGGGCGCACACACTCTGACCCTGGTTGGCACCACCCTGGATGGCCGCACCACCCGTCAGGATACCCAGACCTCCAAACTGACCGGTGAAGGCGCCAGCATCGAGTACGACTTCGTGTTCCCTGAAGGCATCAGCGACTACACCGCCGGCACCAAGGTGCTGCATCCGAAGACCAACGAAGTCTTTGAGTGCAAGCCATTCCCTGAGTCGGGTTACTGCAAGCAGTACAGCCCCACCGCCAACGGCTTCGAACCGAGTGTCGGTGCTCACTGGCACATGGCGTGGAACAAGTTGTAAGTCCCCCTTGTAGCACTTCAGGCGATCGGTAACCGATCGCCTGAAGGTTTACATCCTCTGATGTCGATCGAGTTGAAAATGGCGCTTTCAGGTTGTTCAAGGCAGCGTGTAATGCTGCAGCGAATGTCTTTTCGGCTGTGCGGCGAGCGACTTGAGTGAGCCCAAGATGATGTTTTCGCGCGAGCGTTTGAGCTGGCTTGCTTTGCGTCTGTGCAAAGGTTGCCTGCTGGTTGTGCCGCTGGTCTACGGGGCATTTCTGGGTTGGCAGGAGTGGCGCTATCGCGAACAGTTGGTGTTACCAACACCGGTCGAAACATCGCGAACCGCTCCCGCGCGCCCTCAAGCGCTCGATGCAACGGCGGTTGCAACAGTGCTCGGCCTGACGACTGACGCCGACCGGCTGCCAAGTGCCGAACCCTTGACCCTGCAAGCGAGCTTCGTTGTCACCCACGGTTTGTCCCGGGTGTTGTTGGCGGACTCGCAAGGCGCGCGTATCTACCAGGTCGGCGAGCGATTGCCCGGTGGCAGCGTCTTGCGTCGCGTCGAGCCAGATCACGCGGTTTTGTGGAGCAAGGGCCGAGAGGAACTGTTGACACTCCAGCCTCCCGTCACGGGTTTTCTGCAACGGCTCGACCCCGACGGCAAGTCGACTGTCCCCAGTGCTTCACCGCGTTTTTTGCGCCCGCTTGCCGGGCAGTCAGAGTGATCATGTCCATGAATAGCTTTCCCGGTGCACGCGCCCTGCGGTCTGTGCTTTTTTCCGTCGCCATGGCGCTAACGCTCAACCACGGCGCACTTCTGGCCGCCGAAGAAAAATGGCAACTGGCGATGAACAACGCAGAGCTGCGCGACATCGTCGAAGAGATCTCCAGCATTCTGGGGACCACCGTGGTGCTGGACCCCAAAGTCTCTGGTCGCGTCACGGTCATGTCCCGGCAGGCCCTCGATCGTGAAGGCGTGCGCCGGTTGTTCTATTCGGTGCTCGACGCCCACAACTTCACGGTGATCGATGAGGGCGATCGGATCCTCATCACCCCCGTCGCCGAGGCCAAGACCCGGGCCGGCCAGGGCACGGTAAAAACCACCACGGCGTCGCAGTTCGTGACCGAAGTCATCGGCTTGAACACCAGTAGCGCTTCCGATATTGCCGGGCTGGTGCGGCCATTGGTTTCTGCCAGCGGTTATGTCGGCCCTTCGGTGTCGGCCAACGCGTTGGTGCTGACCGATACGGCTGCCAATGTGACGCGCATCGCCCGGGTGATCCGCGAACTGGACTCCGGTCAGAACAACCTGCACGCGGTGGTCCAGCTCAAGCATGCCCTGGCAGGCGATGTCGCGCCGGTGATCGAGGCATCCATGGGCAAGCGCAATGCCGAGTCAGCGATACAGGTACTGGCCGACACCAGGACCAATCGCCTGATTTTCATTGGCCCGCCAGTCGTTCGCCAGCGCTTGATCGAGCTGGCCCGAGGTCTGGATACGCCGGCCACCACGACCCTCGACAATGCCCGTGTGATTCGCCTGCGCCACAGTGATGCCAAGCAGTTGGCCGAGATTCTGGAATCGATGGGGCAGGGCAGAAAGCAGGCGCCCACCGTCGGCAGCGCCAAAGATTCGTCCGGCGGTGCAAGCTTCATGATCAAGGCCGACGAAAGCCAGAACGCGTTGGTGCTGATTGCTGAACCGGCGCAGGTGCGGACCATCGAAAACATCGTGCGTCAGTTGGACCAGCCACGGGCCCAGGTGTTGATCCATGCCGCCATCGTCGAAATCTCCGGCGACATCGCCGAGGCCGTCGGGGTGCAGTGGAATCTCAACACGGGCGACGCCAAGGGTTTCATCAACTTTCCCGGTACCGATATTCCGATCGTCGGCGGGTTGAAGTTCGACGAGAAAAGATCGGCGCCGGAAGGGGCGATCCTGCAACTGGGCAGTGACCGCTTCGGTGCGCTGATTTCGGCCCTGGCCAGCAATACCCACAGCAACTTGCTGTCCACGCCGAGCCTGTTGACCCTGGACAATCAGGAAGCCGAAATAATTGTCGGCCAGAACGTACCGTTCAAGACCGGCTCCTACGCCACCAACAGCAACGGCGCGGAGAATCCGTTCACCACCGTCGAGCGCAAGGACGTCGGCATCAGCCTGAAGATCAAGCCTTACATCAACGAAGGCTCGACGTTGCGCCTGGAGGTCGAGCAGGAGGTCTCGGACATCGCACCGTCGGTGTCAGGCATTGATTCCTCGGATCTGATCACCAACAAGCGAGCGCTCAAAAGCACCATCCTCGCCGACGATGGCGAAATCATCGTGATCGGCGGCTTGATCCGCGACAGCGTGCGCACCCAGAAAAGTGGCGTGCCGCTGTTGCGGGACATTCCCTACCTCGGTGCGATATTTCGCTGGAGCCGCGACACCCAGACCAAAAGCAACCTGATGGTGTTCTTGCGCCCGACTATCGTGCGCAGCAAGGAAGATCTGTCCCAGGTCAGCCAGCAGCGTTACAACGCGTTGCGTGACTTGAGCAAATCAGGGGCGGGGGAAAACAACTCGTTGTTGCTGCCATCCGAGGCGCGCGGGTTGTTCGAACCGACCAGCGACGCGCCGGTGTTCGATTTGCGCGGCAAGGCGCAGTGAATCCATGAGCGAACTCTGCGAGCAATTGCCCTTCGGCTTCGCCCGGCGTTTTGGTGTGTTGCTGGAGCATGACGGCGACGGCCTGCGCCTTGCCCTGCGCAGTGATGCGCCGCTCACCGCATTGGCGGAAGCGCGCCGGGTGTGCGGGCGGGCGTTGCCGTTTCAAATCGTCGGGGCCGATGAGTACGCCTCGCGCCTGGCGGCGGCCTATCGCGAGGGACACAGTGCGGTGGAGCAGGTTGCCCAAGGGCTGGACGAAGAACTGGACTTGCTCAGCCTGGTCGATCAGGTCCCGCAAACCGCCGACCTGCTGGAGCAACAGGGCGACGCACCGATCATTCGCCTGATCAACGCGCTACTTGGTGAAGCAGTGCGCGAGCATGCCTCGGATGTGCACCTGGAAACCTTCGAGCAATACCTTTCGGTGCGCATGCGGGTGGATGGCCAACTGCGTGAAATGCTCAGGCCCAAGCGCGAACTGGCGACCCTGCTGGTGTCGCGGATCAAGGTCATGGCGCGCCTGGATATCGCGGAAAAACGCGTGCCCCAGGATGGGCGAATGGCCTTGCGCCTGGCCGGGCATGAAGTCGATGTGCGGGTCTCGACGCTGCCTTCGGCCCATGGCGAACGGGTGGTGCTGCGCCTGCTCGACAAGCAGGCCGGGCGCCTGAACCTGCACCGGCTGGGCATGCCGGACGATACCCTCGCGGCCCTGCGCCATCTGTTGGGCAAACCCCACGGCATTCTGCTGGTGACCGGACCGACCGGCTCCGGCAAGACCACCAGCCTGTACGCCGCGCTGAGTAGCCTGAATGACCAGACCCGCAATATTCTCACGGTCGAAGACCCGATCGAATATCACCTGCCGGGTGTCGGCCAGATGCCGGTCAATCCGAAAGTGGACATGACCTTTGCCCGAGGCCTGCGGGCGATTTTGCGCCAGGACCCGGACGTGGTGATGGTCGGCGAAATCCGCGACCGCGAAACCGCCGAAATCGCTGTGCAGGCGTCCTTGACCGGGCATCTGGTGCTTTCGACCTTGCACACCAACAGCGCGGCCGGCGCCGTCACACGGCTGGTGGACATGGGTGTCGATGCCTACCTGCTGGCGTCCTCGCTGGTGGGCATTCTGGCCCAGCGCCTGCTGCGCACCTTGTGCCCCCATTGCAAGGTTTCGTACATCGCCGAAGCGGCGGCCTGCCAGCGCCTGGGGCTCGACACGGCCACGCCGCACACTCTGTTCAAAGCCTCGGGCTGTGAACAGTGCCAGCACGGCTATCGCGGGCGCATCGGCATTTACGAACTGATCAGCGTGACCCCCACTGTCTCGGCGCTGATCCATCAGGGCGCCAGTGAGCAAATCCTCTTCGACGAAACGCGCAAGGTCTCGCGCAGCCTGTTCCAGGACGGGCGTCAGCGGGTGCTGGAAGGATTGACCAGCCTCGATGAGTTGCTGCGCGTGACGCAGGAGAACTGACCGGTGCCGACCTTCGACTACCGCGCCCACGATTCCCTGGGACGATCCTGCAAGGGGCGACTGGAAGCCAATGGAGCCCGCCATGCGCGGCAACTGCTGCGTGAACGTGGCCTGTGGCCGCGAGCATTGAACGAAGTGAACGTCAGCAACGGCTCGGGCAAACAACCCCGTGGTCGGCGTTTGAGTGCGGCTGATCTGGCACTGCTGACCTTGCAACTGTCAACGCTGGTTCAGGCCGGACTGCCCCTTGAGGAAGCGCTCGATGCGGTGGCCAAACAAAGCTCGAAGCGCAAGGTCGCGGGCCTGCTCTCGGCGGTCAGGAGCCGGGTGATGGAAGGTCACGCCCTGGCCTCGGCGCTGGGGCAGTTTCCCAGGGCCTTCCCCGAGCTGTTCCGCGCCACCGTGGCCGCCGGCGAACGCTCGGGGCATCTGGGCCATGTGCTCGAGCAACTGGCGGCTTACACACAGGCCCGCCAGGCCTCTCGGCAAAAGATCCAGATGGCCCTGGTGTACCCGTTGATCCTGATGTTGGCCAGCGCAGCAATCGTCGGTTTTCTGCTCGGCTATGTGGTGCCGGATGTGGTGAAGATCTTCGTCGACAGCGGCCAGCCATTACCCTGGCTGACCCGGGCGCTGATCGGCGTGAGCGATGGCCTGCGCAACCACTTCCTGTTGTTGATGGGCGTGCTGGCGACGCTGTTCGGCCTGTGGCGCTGGAGTTGGCAGCAGCCGCAATGGCGCCTGCGCTGGCACCGTTGGGTGCTGAATGCGCCAGTCATCGGTGAAGTGCTGCGTGCCATGGAAGCCGCGCGGTTTGCCAGCACTCTGGCAATCCTCGGCAAAAGTGCCGTGCCGTTGGTGGACGCACTGGAAATTGCCGCCGCGGTCATCGGCAACCTGACCATTCGCGCGCGGATGGTCGATGTCGCCCGCTCCGTCCGTGAAGGCGGAACGCTGACCCGTGGCCTGGAACTGAGCGGGGACATCCCGCCGATGATGCTGCACATGATCGCCAGCGGCGAACGTGCCGGCGAGCTCGACCGCATGCTGGCCCGGGCCGCCGAACAACAGGAAAGCAGCCTCGCCGCGCGCATTGCACTGGTGGTGAGTCTCTTCGAGCCGGCCATGC
Source organism: Pseudomonas sp. KH_046_2 (assembly GCF_057838985.1). Classification (NCBI taxonomy): domain Bacteria; kingdom Pseudomonadati; phylum Pseudomonadota; class Gammaproteobacteria; order Pseudomonadales; family Pseudomonadaceae; genus Pseudomonas; species Pseudomonas sp. KH_046_2. The sequence continues at coordinate 473,467 of NZ_CM174480.1, forward strand.
TGGTGTTGATGGGCGGCGTCGTGCTGCTGATCGTCATGGCCATCCTGCTACCGATTCTCAGCCTCAACCAATTGGTGAATTGATCCATGCAACCTGTCCGCAAAACCCTTTCCCGCGCGCAACGCGGTTTTACCCTGATCGAAATCATGGTGGTGGTGGTCATCATCGGCGTGCTGGGGGCCATTGTGGTGCCGCAGTTCATGAGCCGTCCTGATCAGGCGAAGGTCACCGCCGCCAGAATCGATATCCAGGCCATCGCCACCGCCCTGGAGATGTATCGCCTCGACAACGCCCATTACCCTTCGACCCAGCAAGGCCTGGAAGCGTTGGTCAAACGTCCCTCCGGACTGCCTGCGGCACGGGGCTGGAACCCTCAGGGTTACCTCAAGAGCATGCCGGTCGACCCGTGGAACACGCCTTATCAGTACCTCAATCCGGGTGTGCGATCGGTAGATGGCACTTACGACCTGTACTCCCTGGGCGCCGATGGCGTAGCGGGCGGCGAAGGGTTTGCAGCCGAAATCGGCAATTGGGGCCATTGATCCGTGGGCTACCGCTGTCGGGGGTTTACCTTGCTGGAACTGATGATCGTGATGGTCCTGGTCGGCGTTTTGCTGGGCATGGTGAGCCTTGCCAGCGGGGGCAGTCCGGGGCGGGAGGTGAAGCAGGAAGCCGAGGCGATGATGCAGGTGATCCATCAGTTGCGTCAGCGCGCCGTGTTCGAAGGTCAAGAGTACGGCCTGAGGCTGAGTACCGATGGCTACCGGGCGATGCGCCTGGAGCTGCGCGGGTGGGAGCCGGTGGCGGCGCTTTCTCGCTGGCCCCTGAGCGTGCGAGTACGTTTTCAGCAGGACGGCTATGCGGTAGAGCTGGACGCTGACGAAGGACCGCCGCAGTTGCTGATATTCAGTAACGATGAAACCAGTGCCTTCACACTGACATTCGAGTCCGGCAACAGGACTTGGCTGAGCCTGTCCGGCGATGGCCTCGGCGAGGTGACGATCGATGGCTAGCCCGCGATCCTTGTCGTCCATGAGGGGGTTCACGCTGCTGGAGATCATGGTGGCCCTGGCGGTCTTCGCGACACTGGCGGCAGCCGTGCTGTCGGCCAGTCAATATGCGGTGAAGCAGCGCGGCGCCGTTGAGAATCGCCTGTTCGCGGCGTGGCTGGCGGACAACCGGTTGAACGAATTGCGCCTGCAATCCGGCCTGGTAGCCGGCCAGCAACAACAGATCGTGTCTATGGATCAGCGCGACTGGGTGCTGCATCAGCACATCAGCGCCACCCGTGATCCGCGCTTGCTCCAGGTCGACATTCTGGTCAGCCCGGCGAACAGTGCTCACGGTTTGTATCGTGCCAGCGGCTGGATACTCGCGGTTCATGAATAAGCAGCGCGGGTTCACCTTGCTGGAACTGGTTATCGCCATGGCCATCTTCGCCGTGCTGGGGCTGGCCAGTTGGGGCATGTTCGATAGCGTGCTGCGAGTGCAACAGGGCGCGACGGCTCACGAGCGAGAACTCAGAAGCCTGCAACGAGCCGTGGCGGTGATCGAGCGGGATCTGCTGCACATCACCGTACAGCCGATGGTGCTCGCACCGGCGCTTTTGCAGTTCCAGCGCAGTCACTGGCGCAATCCTCTGGACCAACCGCGCAGTGAGCGCCAGGCGCTGACCTATCGACTCGATGGCGGCGTGCTGTGGCGCGAAAGCCAGGGCGAAGGTACGGAGTTCGTGCAGCGGCAAAAACTGCTGGAAGGTGTGCGCGAGTTGAGCTGGCGTCTGTTCGACAACCAGTCCGGCTGGGTCGCCCTTTGGCCGGCAGGGCAGGATGCAAAGACGCCCTTGGCGTTGGAGGTGCAAGTCTCTGTCGGGCGCTTCGAATCGATCCGTCGGGTGTTGCCAGTGCCGGGTGCATTGCCATGAACGGGCACCAACGCGGCATTGCGTTGATCAGTGTATTGCTGGTCATGAGCCTGGCACTGCTGATCACCGGTGGCTTGTTGCGCAGCCATCACCTTGCGCTGCAAAGCAGTGGGCAACAGTTGCAGCAGATACAGCTGCGGCAACTCGCATCGGGCGGGGAAACCTGGGCGTTGTTGCTGTTGCGCGACGCGTTGCAGGACGCGAAAAAACCCGTCGAGCGGATTCAAGGCTGGACGGCCATGGCGCCGGGTTTCGAGGTTGAAGATGCGCAGATCCGCATCGATATCGACGACCTCGCCGGGCGCTTCAATCTCAATGCTTTGTTACGTCAGGGTAAGGTGGATCAGGTCACCCTCAATCGTTGGGCGCGCCTGCTCGAGCTGCTCGAACTGCCTCCCGTGCAACTTAGCCAGGTCGGGCCGCTGGTGGAACTGAGTCAGCTGCGCTTGCTGCCTGGCATTGACGCTCGCCTGCTGCAGCGACTGGAGCCCTGGGTGGCGCTGCTGCCCACCGACACCGCCTTGAACATCAACACCGCGCCGGCGCTGCTGTTGAGAACGCTCGGCGAGGTGGACGCCGCGACTGCCGAGGCGCTGGCCCGTCAGGCGGTAACGACGCCCTGGGCGAGCGTCCAGGCGTTTACCCAGGACTCGTTGCTCTCCGGGCAGGGCTTGAACAGCCACGGACTTGGCACCCAAAGCCGCTGGTATCGGATCAGCGTGCAGGTGACCCGGGACGGGCGCGAACTGCTCCTGGCCACGGATGTCGGGCACGACCCCAAGACTCGACAACTGACGGTGCTGCAACGACGTTTTCTTCCCATGAGTAGCCACGAGAGACCGCGATGAACACTTGGCTTTACCTGACCGCAGAGGGCCAGGATGCGCCATCCAGCCGCTGGCCCTGCGTCCTGTGGTCGCCAACCCTTCAACGTCAGCCGATGCCGTTGAATCAGGCGGCCTCGGCATTGCAGGGGCAGGCGGTCGATGTGCTGCTGCCCATGGAAATGTGCAGTTGGGTTCGCAGCGAGCCATGGCCGGCGCGACGCAGGCCCGAAGCCCAGGCCATGGCCTACGCCGTGGAAGATCAACTGAGTGAAGCGCTGGAGGTTGTGCATCTGAGCGTTGGCGCTCGTGATCGTGACGGCTGCTACCCGGTCATGGTCATTGGCCGTGAACGGTTGGCCGACGTGCTCGACTTGCTGCGCGAGGCAGGTATTGAGGTGCGCGGGGTGTTCGTCGATGCCGATGTGTTGTCCGGCGATCAGCCGTGCGGCGCATGGTGGTTCGGTCGCTGGTTGTTGGGTGCAGGCCTGTCGGCGCGCCTGGCGATTTCGCAAGACGACCTGGCGCTGCTCACTCCGTTATTGCCCAAGGACATGCAATGGCTGGACGAGCGTGAGGCCCCTGCAGTCGTCGACCAATGCCTGACCCACCGCCCAACCCGGGCCATCAACCTGCTGCAAGGCGCATTCGCCCCACGGGGCAAGCGTCTGCCCTGGCGTGCCGGCGGGTGGGCGCTGTTGATGCTGGCGCTGTTGACCTGGGGGGCCAGCGAAACGCGGATCCGCTTCCTCGACAGCGAAGCCCGCCGCCTGGCCACCCAAAATGAACAGCGATTCAAGGCGCTTTACCCCGAGCAAAGCCGCATCGTCGATATTGCAGCGCAACTCAAGGCCCTGCAAAGCCAGCCTGTGGATTCGCAAAACACCCGCATTGCAGGGCTGGTCCAGTTGATCGAGCAGGTGATTGGCGCCAGCCCGGTCGAAGTCCGGCGCATCGAGTTTCGAGCAGGCGAAGGCTGGAAAATCCAACTGACCGCCAGCGGCTTTACCGAGCTGGAGCAATTGCGTGAACGCGGACGACAACAAGGCATGCCCGTCCGGCTCGATAGCGCAAACAAAGCCGCTGACCGGGTGCACGCCACCCTCACCGTGGAGGACGGGGCATGAAGCAGGCATGGCGGCGCATGTCCGCGCGCGAACAACGGCTGTTGCAGGTGTCGGGGGCTTTTTTGTTGGCGGTCGTGGCTTTCAGCCTGATCTGGCAACCGACCCGGCAGCGGCTGGAAACTGTCGAGCGACAATACCAACAGCAGGCGGGGCTGGCCGCGCAACTGCAACGGGCGTTACCGCGCAGCCATGTCCCCGTCGACAGCGAAAAACCGCTATCGCTGCGCATCAGCGAAAGCGCCGCGGCAGCAGGGCTGGAAATCCGTCAGATGGAGAGCGACAGCGATCTGCTGCGCCTGACCCTCAATGGCAACGCACAGCCGTTGATGCAGTGGCTCGACGGCATGGAGCGCAACGGTGTCGCGTTGCAATCGCTGACCCTGGAAAAACGTGACGGTGCCCTGGAGGCGCGGCTGGTGCTCAGGTAGTCGAGGTGTACTGTGGCAGCAACGGCAACTTCGCCAGCTTCAACGCGATCAGCAGTGCAATCACCAGCAGCGTGCCGATGAACAACCCTATCCCGTTCCAGCCGCCCATATGCCAGAAAACGCCACCTGCCGTTCCGGCGATGCTCCCACCGGCGTAATAGCTGAACAGGTACAGCGACGACGCCTGCCCCTTGGCCCTGGTCGCGCGGCGGCCGATCCAGCTGCTGGCCACCGAGTGGGCGCCAAAGAAGCCGAAGGTGAACACCAGCATGCCGATGATCACCAGCGGCAATGGTGTGAACATCGTCAGGGCGAGACCTGCGATCATCAGCGCGATGGTGCTCCAGAGCACTTTGCGGCGACCGAGTTTGTCGGCCAGCGAGCCGATTTTCGCTGAGCTGTAGATGCCCGACAGGTACACCACCGACAGCAGCCCGACGAAGGCCTGTTCCATATGGTACGGCGCGGCCAGCAGGCGATAGCCGATGTAGTTGAACAACGTGACGAACGCGCCCATCAACACAAAGGCTTCAAGAAACAGCAGCGGCAGGCCGGCGTCGCGAAAGTGCATGGTGAAACCGTCGAGCAGGCTGCGCGGGTGCAGCGAGCGGGCGCGGAAGTTGCGCGATTCCGGGAGGATTTTCCAGAACACCGCTGCAGCAATCAGCGCCAGGCCACCGATCACCAGCATCGCCGTGTGCCAGCTGACGAAGTCGATCAATACCCCGGTGATCAAGCGTCCGCTCATCCCGCCAATCGCGTTGCCACCGATGTACAGACCCATGGCGAGGCCGATGTGCTGTGGGTGGATCTCTTCGCTCAAGTAAGTCATCGCAACCGCGGCCAGACCGCTCAACGACAATCCAATCAGCGCACGCATCAGCAGCACGCCGTGCCAGCTCGGCATCATTGCACTGGCCATGGTGCACAGCGCAGCGGCGAACAGCGCGGCCACCATCACCGGTTTACGCCCGATACGGTCGGAAATGGGGCCGGTGATCAGCAGGCCGATGGCAAGCATGCCGGTGGCGATAGACAGGATCAGGCTGCTCTGCGCCGCGTTGATGGAATACTCGTCGGACAGCAGCGGCATCATCGGCTGCACGCAGTAGAGCAGGGCGAAAGTCGCGAAGCCGCCGCAGAACAACGCCAGCACCGTGCGCATGAACGCCGGCGTGCCTTTTTCGATGTAGATCTCCGCCAGCTCAGCGGCGATAGCGTCCGGCGCTGAAGGTGAAACTTCATGGGCGAGTGGGGCGACAGCAGTTTTCACGGGGGACCTCGGAGGGCGCAGCCGGTCAGGCAATGAAAAAAGCATATAGCTGGCTAATGATTCAATCCAATATATTGTTCGACCTGTTTGATAGCTTTAACGACCTAATGGGGTTTCCATGGAATTGCGTCATCTGCGCTACTTCATCGCCGTCGCCGAAGAACTGCACTTCGGCCGCGCCGCACAGGTGCTGGGCATCTCGCAACCGCCGTTGAGCCAGCAGATTCAAGCGCTGGAACAGGAAGTCGGCGCACGGCTGTTCGAACGTACCAATCGTCGGGTCGAGCTGAGCGAGGCCGGCCGGCTGTTTCTGGAGGAGGCGCGGCTGGTGCTGGCGCAGGTCGACAAGGCGGCGGATGTCGCGCGACGGGCGCAATTGGGCGAGCTGGGTGAACTGAAAATCGGCTTCACCTCGTCGGCCCCGTTCAACTCGACCATTCCCCAGGCGATTTTCTCTTTTCGCCAGCGCTTCCCGGCGGTGCACTTGAACCTGCGGGAAATGAGCAGCACCCAGGTGGCCGATGCGCTGGTGGACGAATCGATTGAAGTCGGCATCATGCGCCCGCTCGGGTTGCCGGATTGCCTCAGTGTGGTCGAATTGATGCGCGAGCCGCTGGTCGCGGTGCTCAGCTCCAAGCACCCGTTGGTAGAGGGCAGCGAGGAGGGTTTGTTTCTGTCAGCCCTGGCGCTTGAACCCTTTGTGTTTTTTCCGCGCAGCTACGGCAGCGGTCTCTACGCTCAGTTGCTCAGCCTGGCCCGGGACGCCGGATTCAGCCCGCACTTCGCCCAGGAGGCCGGAGAGGCGATGACCATCATCGGGCTGGTGGCGGCGGGGCTCGGCGTTTCGGTGCTGCCGGCGTCTTATCAGCGGATGCGCATCGACGGTGTGGTCTACCGCCCGCTGCTCGATCCGGCGGCGGTGTCGGCGGTATGGCTGGTGCAGCGCAAGGATCAGAAGTCGGCGATGGCGCGGGCGTTTGTCGAACTGCTGACGAGGAAGGTTGAGCCGTTGCAGGCGTGACTATTTTCAATGGTTGGCTCTGACTACCGAACATCGAATGATCAGAAATCCGGATTGAGCGGGTGTAGCTCAAGCGCTACACTTCGCGCATGACGGAGATCCTTCGAAGTTCTACATTCTCAGGCTGGCTAACAAAGCTGGCCGATAGCCGCGCCAGGATGCGTATTCAGGTGCGGATTGACCGCATGGCTGACGGGCATTTTGGAGATGTCAAAGATATCGGAGAAGGATTGAGTGAAGCACGAATCGACTATGGTCCTGGGTATCGGATCTATTTCATGCAACAAGGCCGTCAGTTGATCATTCTCCTGTGTGGTGGAGACAAAAGCAGCCAACCTCGTGATATCAAACAAGCCAGGCTTATTGCGAAATCCTGGCAGGAGCAAAACCCATGACCGAACAATTCACTCGCTGGGACTCTGCCGAGTACCTCAAGACCGAAGAGGACATGGCAAATTATCTGGACGCTTGCATGGAAGAGGCGGGGGATGATCCGGCGTTCATCGCCAAAGCTCTCGGGACCATTGCACGAGCTCGCGGCATGACTCAGGTCGCGCGCGATGCGGGGCTTTCTCGAGAAAACCTTTACCGTGCATTGTCGGGTGATGGGAATCCAGAGTTCGGCACCATACTGAAAGTCATCAAGGCTTTGGGACTCAAGTTACATGCCAGTACGTGAAGGATTGAATCAAATACCAAGACAATCAATCTGCGAATGGGCGCCCAAAAGGCGCCTTATTCATTTCAGTTGGCCACACCAATTGGCATTGGTGAGCGTTTTGTTCGAGTGGATTTTGAGTGGTGGCCTTTAGCCTTGATCGGGTCGGCCGATAATTGTTTCTGCATTCATCAAACTATGGAGAAACAGGATGTTCAAGCAGTTAACCTTCACCGCTTTGCTGGCACTGACCGCTCTGACTGGTGGTTGTGCTTCGGTAAAAATGGCCGATGAAAGCCAGGACGCCCAGGCTAAAACCTTCCAGGTCGCTCCAGACAAAGCCCACATCTACGTGTATCGCAACGAAAGCATGGGCGCAGGCGTGAAAATGCCGGTTGCCCTTAACGGCAAACCCGTCGGCGAGACAGTCGCCAAGTCCTACCTGATGCTGGCCGTCCCGGCCGGTCAGCAGACCTTGGTGTCTTCCGCGGAAAACGATTCGGAACTGAAACTCACCGCTGAAGCGGGCAAAAATTACTTTGTCTGGCAGGAAGTGAAAGTGGGTTTCATCAAGGCGCGTAACAGCCTGCAAGTCGTCGACGACCAGACAGGCCGCGCCGGCGTCGCTGAAAGCAAACTGATCCAAGCTCAGTAAGCGTTCCGACAACCCCCGCACACAGCGCGGGGGTTGATTCGCTTCGTCCGAGAGAACACCAAAAAGCCCACCTGTACGGACCCGGAATGTCCAACCCAGCAGGAAGCTTCACCCCCAATCGTGGGACATTTCCGAAATCTCTCGGACAGGCTACAGTGCCTTGCGACGTTGCCTGCAACTACTCCAGAATCCGCCGGCTTGTGCGCTTTGAGGGCCATCGCTAACTTGATTCGTGTCACTGATGGTCAGTGATCGGGTTTAGCAGCCCGTGTCCACAATGAAGCGCATTTGCGCTCCTGATAGGCAGGTATATCCATACCTGCTTTTGACGGTAGCTGTGCGCAGGGCGCCTTCGGGCGCGCCGGTTTCATCGTGGCCCGGTCTGCTAACCTGCGTACAGCTGCCACCCTTTTGATTCGTAGCGACTCGGTGTCGGCTCCACTTGTCTGGGCACTGAATCATGACCAATAAAGCAAAAAATCCGCCGGACACTCCACGCCAATCCAGCAATATCTTCTTGATCGCCCCAGATATCGACAACCACACTCTGCTGGAGTACGCATGTGTGTCACTGGCATCAGCCAATGTCATGGCGAGTGATTTCGCGAGGAGTTTGAACGGATCACAGAGCAACACCCTGCTGGGCATTCAGCAGTCGATCATGCTGGGGGAAATGGCGGTGAATCGGGTGCTGGATAACCTCGACCCACCGTAAACCTCTGTAGGAGCAGCCGGTCGACGCTCGATTGCTCGCGAAAAACGTCCGGGCAGCGCGTTCATTCAGGCAGCACGCGTTATCGTTGACGTCCATCGCGAGCAAGCTCGCTCCTACAAAGGTTACCGCCAGCGCTTGAAGATCAACGAAGTATTCACCCCGCCAAACGCAAAATTATTGTTCATCACGTACTGGTTGCTCATCTGCCGAAACTCGCCGCGCAGGTAGTCGAGCTTGCCGCAATGCGGGTCGACGTCGTCGAGGTTGAAGGTGTGGGCGTACAGGTCGCGGTTCATCATTTCGATGCTGAACCACGATTCCAGCGCACCGCAGGCGCCGAGGGTGTGGCCGAGGAAGCTTTTCTGCGAGCTGATCGGCATGTGTTCGCCGAACAGGCTGCTGGTGGCCAGGGTCTCGGCGATGTCGCCCTGTTCGGTGGCGGTGCCGTGGCCGTTGACGTAGCCGATGTCCGACGGTTTCAGTCCAGCGTCTTCCAGGGCCAATTCCATGGCCCGGCGCATGGTGATTTGTTCGGGACGGGTGGTGTGCTGGCCGTCGGCGTTGCTGCCGAAACCGACGATCTCGGCATGGATGCGGGCGCCACGGGCCAGTGCGTGTTCCAGTTCTTCGAGCACCAGCATGCCACCGCCTTCGCCGATCACCAGGCCGTCACGTGCGCTGTCGTAAGGGCGCGGGCTGCGTTGTGGGGTGTCGTTTTTCAGGCTGGTGGCGTAGAGCGCGTCGAAGACCATGGCTTCGGTCGGGCACAGCTCCTCGGCACCGCCGGCGAGCATCAGCGGCAGGCGCCCGAACTTGATGGCCTCGTAGGCATAGCCGATGCCCTGGCTGCCGCTGGTGCAGGCGCTGGACGTCGGGATCAGGCGGCCGGTGAGGCCGAAGAAGATGCTGATATTGGCTGCCGTGGTGTGCGGCATCATGCGCACGTAGGAGTTGGCGTTCAGGCCCTCGGCCACCGAATTGAGCAGCATGTTGCCGAATGCCTTGATCTCGTCGGTGCTGCCGGTCGAGGAGCCGCAGGCAACGCCCATGCGTCCGTCCTTGATCGACTCGTCGCCCAACAGGCCGGCGTCGGCCAGTGCCATCTCCGCCGCACCCACAGCAAGTCGTGAAACCCGGCCCATGCTGCGCAGTTGCTTGCGAGTCCAGTGGCTCGGCACCTTGAAGTCATCGATGGGGCCAGCCAGGCGCGTGTTGAGCTCGGTGAAACGGTCCCACTCGTCCATCCGGCGGATGCCGCTGCGGTTGGCCGCGAAGTTGCCGGCGATGGTGTCCCAATCGCTGCCCAGTGAGGTGATGCCGGCCATGCCGGTGACGACGACGCGCTTCATCAGCACAGGCCTCCATTGACGGCCAGAACCTGCCGGGTGATGTACGAGGTTTCCGCCGACATCAGGAAATTCACCGCGCCGGCCACCTCTTCAGGGGTGCCCATGCGTTGTGCGGGGATCATTTTCATCAGTTCTTCCACCGGCACGTTCTCGTCGAGCATGGCTGTGTCGATCAGGCCGGGTGCGACACAGTTAACCGTGATTTTGCGCTTGCCCAGCTCGATCGCCAATGCCTTGGCCGCGCCGATCAAGCCGGCCTTGGAGGCACTGTAGTTGACCTGGCCACGGTTGCCGATCAGCCCCGACACCGAGGTGATGCAGACAATCCGCCCGGCGGCGCGACGACGGATCATCGGCATCATCACCGGGTGCAGCACGTTGTAGAAACCGTCGAGGTTGGTGCGCATCACCACATCCCAATCCTCCTCGCTCAGGGCCGGAAAGGCCCCGTCGCGGGTCAGGCCGGCATTGAGCACCACGCCGTAATAGGCGCCGTGGGTTTCCACGTCAGTTTCGAGAATTTCCTTGCAACGGGCGCGGTCGGACACGTCGAACTGCAGGATACGCGCACGACGGCCCAAGGCCTCGACTTCAGCCTTGACGGCTTCGGCGTCCGTCAGGCCGCTGCGGCAATGCAACACGATGTCGTACCCGGCCTGGGCCAGGCGCAAGGCGATGGCGCGGCCGATGCCACGGCTGGAACCGGTGACCAGTACGGATTCAGTCATGACTGGACTCCTTCGGGTTCATGGAGATATTGAGCGGCCTGGGGTGGTCGGAACACATTCAGACGGGCGGTGGCGTGAATGCCGGGGGCGTTGATGTGGCATTCGAACACGCCCATGCCGTTATCGTCTTCCAGGGAGCGAATGCCGTGGATGGTCAGCTCGGTACCGGCCGGAAAGCTTTCGACGTTGCATTCGAACTTTCGGCTGCCGAGCAGGAAGCCCAACTCCACCGCATCACCGCGCTCGCGCGCATGGCAACCGGCGAAGGCGGCCACGCTCTGGGCCATCAGTTCGATGCCGACCCAGGCCGGCAGGCTGCCATCGGGGAGGTTGAACAGGCCATCGGGCTTGACGGTAAGGCGCGTGTGGATCTGCTCTTCATCGAACGCCAGGATCTGATCGATAAGGATCATGTCGCCAGCGTGGGGCAGCAATTCGGCGAGCGGCCAGTCAATCATGGGGCGTCTCCGATAATCAGGCTGACGTTGTTGCCACCGAAGGCAAAGGAATTGCTCATCAGGTAGCGGGGTGCAATGGACGTCAGGCGAGTGACCGGGGTCACCCATTGCAGCGGCGGCAATTCGGGATCCGGCTGTCCGTCCCAGACGTGGGGCGGCAGGGCATGCCCGCGATTGTCCGGGCTCAGGCTCAACCAGCAGAACGCCGCCTCCAGCGCCCCGGCGGCACCGAGGGTGTGACCGGTCATGGGTTTGCTCGACGAGCAGGGTACGCCGGCCGGGAACAGCGTCGCCACGGCCTGGCTTTCCATGGCGTCGTTGTGTTGGGTGGCGGTGCCGTGCAGGTTCAGATAGCCGATCTGCTCCGGTTGCAGGTTGGCGCGGCCCAGGGCTTTGCGCATCGCCTGCAGGGCGCCACGACCGGTCGGTTCCGGGGCGGAGATGTGATGCGCATCGGAACTGGCGCCGCTGCCGAGCAAGGCAATCGCTTGGCTGTCGCCTGCACGTCTGGTCATCAGGAACAGCACGGCCGCTTCGCCAATGTTGATGCCATTGCGGTTCACCGAAAACGGATTGCAACGCTGTTCCGAGACCGCTTCGAGCGCCGAGAAACCGTTGAGGGTCAGCTTGCACAAAGTGTCGACACCGCCACACAGCACCGCGTCGCAAATGCCCAGGTCCAACAGGCGCTGGGCGCTCATCAAGGCCCGGGCGCTGGAGGTGCAGGCCGTGGAAATGACATAGGCCGGCCCGCTCAATTGCAGCCACTCGGCGAGGAAGTTCGCCGGTGCCCCGAGTTCCTGTTGCTGATAGTCGTACTCGGCAGGGAACTGCTTTTCGCGCAGGTAATGCGACAGGCCCTGGCTGGCCTCGTCGATGCCCGAGGTGCTGGTGCCCAGCACGACACCGATGCGGTCGCGGCCGTAGGTCTGGATCGCGCTGTCGATGTCCGGGCGGATTTGCAGCGTGGCTTCCAGCAACAACTGATTGTTGCGACTGTGATGGCGCGACATCTCGGCTGGAATGCTTGCCAGTTTGCCCTGGACCGCACCGACCGGCAGCGTGCGTTGCGGCACCCAACCGGTTTGTTCGCGCATGCCGCCGCAGTCGCCGGCAAACAGGTTGCGGGCAACTTCCTGCTTGTCGCGGCCCAGCGCGCAGACCAATCCGAGGGCGTTGAGGTAGGCCGTCATGGCGTTTCACCGCTCAGGGAGGTGACTTGATAGGCCGGACCATTTGGAAGCTTCAATTCAAAATTCTGCGGTTGTGCGTAGCGGATGTCCCAGCGCTCGGGCAGGGACCGTTGTCTGCCGTGCTGCCAGGCGCCGGGATAGTTGGCCGCCAGTTCATCTTGCGGCGTCAGCGCAAACAGCAGCGCCGCGAACAGCTCCCGGGCTTGCGGATTGGGCGGCAAGAAACCATCGGACTCCCAGGTTTTATCGATCAACTTCTGGCGGGCCTGGGGAATGCCCAGCAGGTCCATCATCGACCAGCGAATGCCAGCCTCTTCACGCTGGATCACCAGCACCCAGTCCTGGCGGTCGTCGGGCTGTAAGAGCTGGATGTGCAGTTGCAGCGGCAACGGCAGATCCGGATTTTGCTCGGGCAGTGGCGCCCGGCTGGTGCAGGCGCTCAGCAGCAGGGCCGCGGCGACTAGTAGAAATCGTAAAACACCCGCGGTCCTTGTAGGAGTGAGCCTGCTCGCGATGACGGCGATACAGTCGACATTGATGTTGACTGGCCCACCACTATCGCGAGCAAGCCCGCTCCCACAGGTTGGGTATTTCAAGCGGTTGGCAATAAACATCACACAGTTCCTACAAAAGGTTTGCGCGCCACCACATTGACCAGGGTTTCTTCCCGTTGGCCAAAGGGTTTTGGCTTGCACACACCCAAGTGTTCGAGCAGGCCGAAATCCTTGGCGCGACTCCACCACAGGTACGGATAAGACACGTTTTGCACGGTAAATTCGAAGCCCTGCTGGCGAATCATTTGCAGGTACTGCGCCGCGCTTTTCTGCACGTGCATCGGGTGGCGGAACAGCCAGCGGATCACCCAGGTATCAATGTAAGCCTCGGTGGATTCGGCGAAAAGCAGATAACCGCCGGGTTTGAGTACACGGTAGAACTCGGCCAGTGCCTGTTCCTGCTCCACCAGATGATGGAAGGTCTGGTGACAGAACAGCAGGTCGATACTGGCGTCCGGCAGGTTGAGGCTGGCACAGTCGCCGCCGATCAATTCCACTTCCATGCCCTGGCGGGCCGCCTCTTCAGCGCTCATGGTCAGGCTCTGCGGGTCGGCATCGACGCCAATCAGACGAGCGGGCGAAAAGGCCTGGCGCAGCAGCGGGAACGACTTGCCCTGACCACAACCGGCATCCAGCAGCACAGGGCTAACCGGTAGCGCTTCACTGAACAGGTTGCGCAAATCGTTGACCGCCAACCGCAGCACATAGTGTTGCCAGATCCGGCTGCGCAGGAACCACAAACCGAAACGGGTTTCTTCTACGTACTTGTCGCTCAAGTAGTTCATGACGCATCCCTTGCACAGAACTCCGATATCACCTTCAACCGGCGCCTGGCTTCGCTGACGAACGGGTTGCTTGGGTCCCAGGCATATCCGGCAAGAATGGAACTGATCATTCCGCGGATTTCCGGCGAGCTGCCCTCATGGAAAATCACGTCCTGGAAGGTCCCGGCGTACCAGCCTTCGACGTAGCAACGGAACGTGTCGACGCCGCGCTTGAGCGGTTCGGCGAACTCGGTTTGCCAGTCGACGGCTTCGCCTTGCAGCTGACGGTGCAAGACCCCGGCGGCCATGCTCGCCGAACGCATGGCGATGGTCACGCCGGAGGAAAACACCGGGTCGAGGAATTCCGCGGCATTGCCCAGCAGTGCGAAGCCCGGGCCGTGCAGGGTTTTGACGTTGGCCGAGTAACCGCCGATGGTCCGGGCCTCGGTGTCCCACTGTGCATTTTGCAACACGCTGGCCAGGCTTGGCGTCTCGGCGATAAAGCTGCGCAGGCACTGGTCCAGATTGTCGCTGCGGCCGGCGAAACGTTCCTCGGCGGCGACCACGCCGACCGAGCAGCGCCCGTTGCTGAAGGGGATGGTCCAGAACCACACGTCGCGCAGGGTCGGATGAGTGGTCACGAGGATCTTGCTGCGGTCGAAGGCCGGGAGGTCGATACGGTCTTCGACGTGAGTGAACACGGCCTGACGCACCGGGAAGTTCGACGGCGCCTCGAGGTCGAGCAAGCGCGGCAGCACACGGCCGTAACCACTGGCATCGAGCAGGAAACCGGCTTCGACGCGATACTCGCTACCGTCTTCGCGGCGCACGCCGAGCTGCGGTTTTCCGGGGGTGATGTCGACACTGACGATGGTTTCGCCATAGCGGATCTCCACGCCTTGCGCCGTGGCCTGATCGGCCAGCAGCTTATCGAAATCAGCGCGCTGGACCTGAAAGGTCGTCGATTTGCCGTCGCTGGACGTCTCGCCGAAATCGAACGCGCTGTAGCGCTCGCCCCAGGCAAACGCGGCACCGGTTTTCAGCTGGAAGCCAGCGGCGTTGACGGCGTCGAGCATGCCCGCTTCTTCGACGAAATCCAGGCAATGGGCCAACAGGCTTTCACCGATGGAAAACCGTGGAAAATGCTGGCGCTCGATCACCAGCACATCGTGCCCCTTGCGCTTGAGCAACGCGGCGGCGATGGCACCGGAAGGACCGGCGCCGATGACCACGACCTGGCGACATTCCATTTCAACGGTTGGCATGAGGGTTCCTTGCCGGGACAGCGGTTTTCAGGGGGATTCGGTGCATGCCGGTCAGGGCTGGCAGCAGTGTAGCGATCAGGCCCATCAGCATCAGGGCAAAGTACAGTGGCGGGCTGATGAGTTGCTGTTGCAGTAGCAGGTTGAGAAAGACGATCTCGCTCAAGCCGCGGATGTTCAGCAGCACACTTTCCCGCCAGCGGCTGGCGCCTTGAAACGAGGCCCCGGCCCAGCCGAGGCCGAGCCAGTTACCCAGCAGTTTGCTCAGCATCGGCAACAGCAGCAGGGCCAGCAGTTGCACCCAGCCGAGGCTGTTGATCGCGCTGTGCACGTTGATCTGCACGATGCCGAACGTGAGGATCAGCGGGATGGCGATGTACGTCTGCAAGCGGCTCATCCACACGGCCGGCAGCGGCAGGACCAGTGGGGCTTTCAGCGCGGCCATGATCAACACATAGCCGATGCCGAAAATCAGCGCGTTGAGCTTGTAGTGTTCAGCGACGACCAGCAGGGCGAAAAAGCACAGGCTGTAAAGCCATGTCTGGCGCAAACCGAGCAACCGCAGCAGTACCGGCAGGCACGCGCCGGCCAGAGGCAGCAACAGGCTGCCCAGGTGCAGGCTGCCTTGGGCGATGCCGAACAGGGTCCAGCAGGCGAGGTCGATGAGGATCGCGGTTTGCACCAGACGTCGGGTAGCGGCAGGTGGGTAATCGATGTGCCGCAGGTACAGGTACAGCACCGGAATCGCGGTGATGGCGAACAACAGGCCGACGGCCAGCGAGCTGATCCACGGTTGCGGTGGCAACAACCAGACGGCCGTGGCGAGGCCGCAGGCAAACGGAATGCAAAAGCTGGGCAGGGCGATTTTCAGGCTTTGGCGATCCAGTTGCAGGTCGATCACATCGCTGAGGATGTAGCCCAGCAACAGGGCAAAGCCCAGGCTGTAGAGGTTCTTCAGCCAGCCCGGCGCCACCAGCAGCGCACCGCTCAATTGCCATTGCGGCTCGATCCAGAAATACATCAACAGCGGCAAGCCGAGGGTCGCCAGCAACAACTGGCTGACGATGGGAATCAGGCCGAAATGCCGGCCGACACTGGTCGCCACGGCGAACAACACCAGCGCCATCGCCCAGAACAGAACGACCATCATGTTGCCCGCTCCACGGCCGTGGGCTCATGCACCTGGCGACCGGCCCACGGCGCGAGCAGGAAGCTGAAGATCAGGCCCAGGCTCACCGACAGTCCGAAGTTGCTAACCGCCGGGGTGCTCGACACCGCCAGCAGGCCGAACGACAGCCAGGTGGTCAACGCCGCCAGCAAAGTGCCCAGCAGGCTCACTGCCGCGCCGCCGACCTGTTCTCGCATCAGGATCGCGTAATCGACGCTGATCGCCGTCACCAGCAGCAGGCCGAACAGACTGAACAGGGTCAACGGCTGCCCCAGCCAGCCGAGGCTGGCCAGGCTGCACAACGCCGCCAGCAGGGGCAGGGACACGATACGCAACGCGCCGCCGAGGCCGAATGGCAGGATCAGCACCAGCACGATCAGCACGCAGGAGGCGAGTTTCAGTTCCGCGGCACTGATTTGAGTGGCCGCGAAGACGTTGTTCAATTCGCCCAGTCGATCCACCAGTGTCACGCCGGGTAAATCCTCACCCTGGAGCCGCAGCAGGGCCGGGTTGTTGATGCCTTGCAGGCTGACCATCGCCGCCACGCCGTCATCGGTCGGCCCCAGCCACAGAGGCCGGTAGGGTTCTGCCAACGGGCCGCTGAGCGCTGCGTCGATGTCCACGGTCGGCAATGTCTGTAGCTTCGTCAGCTCCGCTTGCAGCGCCTCGGCCGGTACGCCGATGTCGAGCAAGGGTTGCCAGAACGAAGGCAGTTTGCTCAACGCTTCGCGCACCTGTTGCTGTTCGTTCGGCGGGCTGACCAGTTGATTGAGCGACAGATAACCCTGGAGCTTTTCCAGGCCAATCAATTGATCCAGTCGCTCTCTCAGGGCGGTCTGGCGTTCGAGCAGTTGCTGCTGATTGGCGGCGCGTATCAGGAAGAACTGGCTGGTGGGTTGATAGCCGGTGATCCGCGCAATGGTTTGGGCTGCGTCGGTCAATTGTTGCGGCGCGCTGATCCACTGGCGGATGTCGTTTTTGCTGCCCAGCTGCAACAGGCCGCCGACACAAAAGGCGATCAACAGCGCCAGCAAAACAGGCGTTTTCAGCTGTTTGAGCAGCGCTTCACGACAGCCCAGCAATACCTCGCAAACGCGCAATGGCCATTGCGCCGGGCGCAGCTCTACGCCCTTGAGCAATGCCGGCAGCAGGCACACGGCGGACAAATAGGCGCCGAGCAAACCGGCGGCAGAGAACGCGGCAATCTGGGTCAGCGCCGGGAAGGGTGTCCAGGCCAGGGCCAGGTAGCCGATGCCGCTGGTGATCAGGCTCAGGGTCAAGCCGGGCAAGGTCAGGCGCAGGGCTGGCCAGCTGTGCCAGGGTTTCAGGCTCCAGCTCTTGGACAGGTAATGCAGTGGGTAGTCAACCGCGACACCGATCAGGCTCGAGCCCAGCACCAGGGTCATCACGTGCATATGGCCGAACAACGCCACGCAGGCCACCGCACCGAAGAGCATGCCCACCAGCACCGGCACGAACGCCAGCAATACGCGCCAGCGCCGGAAGGCCAACAGCAGCAGCAACAAAATCCCGACGGTGGCACCGCCGCCAACCCAGGTCATCTCCCGGGCGGCCTGCCGCTGCCCGCTGGCTGCGTACAACAGGCCGCTGGCGGCGAGCAGTTGCACGTCGTGCCGGGCGGCTTCTTCGCGGCTTTGCTCGAGCAGGTCGGCCACTTGCAGCGGCAGGTTCATGTCGAAGGCGTTGCCGGTGGTGCGCGCGCGCAGCAACACCCAGCTCTTGCCATCGGCATCGGCGACCAGGGCGCCGCTGCCAATGTCCAGTTGCACTGCACCGCGTTGCGGCTGACTGTTCTGGATGCGCCCGGTCAGGCCCAGCCAATCGTCTTGGCTCGGCACCAGGCTGTAACTGTTGAACGGGTCGAACAACGCCTGCACCCGTTGCTGGATAAAGGTGTCGGGGTGCTCGATCAGCAGTTGTCGGTCCGCCGCCGAGAGCATCGCCAGGCGACCTTGCAGCAGTTGCGTGCGCAGTGCCGGCAAGTCGGCTTGCAGGGTCCACTGGACCTTTTCGAACAAGCCGCTGGCCTGCCATTGCTCGCCGAGTGTCTGCGCCATGGCGACGGCCTGCTGGCGATCGGTGTGGCCGACCAGCACCAGCATTTCGCGGTTCAGTGGTTCTTGCATGCGTTGTTCGGCGCGCAGTTCGAGGGCGTCGGGCGCCGTGCCGGGCACCAGGTCCATCAGGTTGGCCGACAGCGGCGCGGCGTCACGCCATTGCCAACCGGCGAGCGCCAGTACTGCCAGCAGCAGGATCAGGAACAGCCGTGGCAACCACCGTTCACTCGGCAAAGTCATGTTGCTCCGCGTCGCTCAATGGTTGGGCGCTGGTGCTGTCCTGCATGCGCAACAACGTACTGTCGCCCTGGGTCTCGAGCAGTTCGATGCTGTGCACCAGTTCTGCGCCGGTAATGTTGATCTGGTTGAACACCTGCTTGAGCAGCATCGAGCGCGGCAGCAGCGTGAGCTTCCAGTTCTGCGCGTCGCCGCTCAGGGACAGCTCGAAATCCCGTTGCAGGCCACTGCTGTCGCCTTGCAGCACGGCGAGGAACAAACGGTTCTGCTCGGCACCGGCGCTTTTGCCCGGCAGCATTTGCCAGACACTGCCGTCACGCCGGGCAATGCCTTTGGCGGTGATGCGATAGTCCTGTTGCAACGGCGTTTTCAGCAGCCATAACAGGCCGTGGTTTTTTGCCAGCACGAACGTGCCCTTGCTGGTCAGCGGCTGGGGCAGGGCGCGCAGGTGTTTTTCCTGGATGAAATGGCCGTGGATCACCTCGGGCCTGGCCAGTTGATCGCTGAGTTGTTGCAGGTCGAAGGCGTTGGCCAGCCCTGGAATGCCCAGTAACACGCAGAACACTGTAGGAGCGAGCTTGCTCGCGAAAAACCTGAGAAAGCCGCGGGGTGTCAGGTGCCCAGTGTCATCGTTAACGACCATCGCGAGCAAGCTCGCTCCTACAGGGGAGCGGGAGGGGCAGAAAATCATCGCAGAGCTCTCTCTACGGCGTTGGTGAAGACCTTCGGCGAGACCAGTTGCATCTCGCGGCTGGCGATGTCGACGGCGACCTGTACCGACATGGCCCGGGTCAAGCGCTCACCGGTTTGCAGGTCGCTGATCAGGTAGTTGATCTTCAGGCGGTTCTCCCACTCAACCAGGTTGGCGCGCACATTGAGTTTCTGGCCGAACACCGCACCGCGCACGTAGCGCAATTGCAGGTCGATCACCGGCCACGCATAGCCGGATTCGTTCATCGCCGTGTAGTTGTGGCCGATCTTGTCCAGCAGCGCGCAGCGGGCGACTTCCAGGTACTTGACGTAATGGCCGTGCCAGACCACATGCATGCTGTCGACGTCAAAGAACGGTACGACGATTTCCGTGTCGGTGTAGAGAAATCCCTTGCTACGCATGCAGCCTCCAGTGTTGTTCGGCGATGCGTTGCAGGCACAGGCGCAATTCGCCTTCCAGCGCGCGGTCTTCGATGACCGGTGGGAAGTCCTTGGCCAAGGCTTCATGCATGGCGGCCAAGGCGGGTGGCAGTGGTCGTGCATCTTCGGCCTGGCCGCGTAGCCAGACGCCCTGATTGGCCGCCAGCAGCGTAGCGGCCGCCACCTGTTCGGTGAGTTCCAGCACGCGGATCGCATCCCGGGCGGCGATGGTGCCCATGCTGACTTTGTCCTGGTTGTGGCATTCGGTGGAGCGCGAGAAGACGCTGGCCGGCATGGTGTTCTTCAGCGCTTCGGCGGTCCAGGCACTGGTGCCAATCTGCACCGCCTTGAAGCCGTGATTGAGCATGGCGCGGTCAGCCGTGGCGCCCGACAGGTTGCTCGGCAAGCCATGGTTATAGCGCTCGTCCACCAGCAGCGCGAGTTGCCGATCCAGCAGGTCGGCGACGTTGGCCACGAGGTTTTTCAGGCTGTCCATGGCGAACGCGATGTGCCCGCCGTAGAAGTGCCCACCGTGCAGCACGCGCTCGGCTTCGGCGTCGATGATCGGGTTGTCGTTGGCGCTGTTGAGCTCGATCTCGATGAACGAACGCAGCCAGTTCAGGCTGTCGGCCAGTACGCCCAGCACATGGGGCGCGCAACGCAGGGAATAGCGGTCTTGCAGGCGATGCAGAGGTGCGGTCGGCGCGTCGATGGCCAGATCCTTGCGCAACCACGCGGCTACCTGCATCTGCCCCGGGTGCGGCTTGGCGGCGAACAGGCGCTCATCGAAGTGCTCCGGGTTGCCTTGCAGGGCGACCACGTTCAATGCAGTGATGCGCGTGGCCAGATGCAGCAGGTAGTCGGCGCGGGCGTACGCCAGGCAAGCCAGGCCGGTCATCACCGCGGTGCCGTTCATCAATGCCAGGGCTTCTTTCGGACGCAACACCAGTGGCTGCCAGCCGAGTTCGCGGTGCACATCGGCAGCCTGTCGGCGCTCGCCGCGGAACATCACTTCGCGTTCGCCGGACAGCGTGGCGGCAACGTACGAAAGCGGCGTCAGGTCACCGCTGGCGCCCACCGAACCTTCCTCCGGTATCAGCGGCAGGATGTCGTGCTCAAGGAACGCCTGCAGGCGCTCCAGCAGTTCCACGCGCACCCCGGACACGCCGTGGCACAACGACTGCAAACGCGCGGCCAATACGGCGCGGGTGGCCTGGGCGTCGAGCAGTTTGCCCAGGCCGCAGCCGTGGAACGTGTACAGATGACGGGGCAGCGCCTCGACGTGATGCAGCGGCACCGCGACCACGCAGGAATCGCCATATCCGGTGGTCACGCCGTAGATCACGCCTTCCTTGTCCAGCAGCGAGTCGAGAAAACGCGCGCCCTTGGCGATGCGCTCGCGGTAGGCGGGATCGCTTTGCAACTGCGTCGGCACCTTGCGGTTGGCCAGTGCCAGCACGTCTTCAATGCGCAAAGGGCGTTCGCCGAAGGTTACCGGCTCAAGCGTTGGCGTCGTCATCGGTTTTCCAGAAAGGGTAAAAGTTGAACCATTGTTGGGGCGCTTCGAGGCAATAGTGACCCAAGCGTTCGGCGTAGCGGGAGGCCCACTGATGAATGACCTGTTCGCGGTCGCTGCGCTTCCAGGTGATTGCCTCAGCGAAGGGTTCAATGGTCAGTCGATAGTCGCCGTCGGGCTTTTTCAGGCACAGCAGCAGGTTGACCGGGCATTTCAGCAGGCCGGCCAGCAGCCACGGGCCCTGGGGGAACCTGGCCGGATGACCGAGGAAGTCCACGGTCGCGCAGCGTCCGCCATGTAGCGGCACGCGGTCGCCGGCAATCGCCAGCCACTCGCCACGCTCCAGGCGCTCGCTCAGTTGCAGCATGATCCCAGGGTCCAGTTCGCTGACCTGTATCAGGCGCAAATTGGTCGCCCCGGCTTCGCCCAGCAAGCGGTTGAACTGTTCGGCGTGCTTGGTGTGCACCAGTACGTTCATCGTGACTTTCTCGCCGATTTCCGCCAGTGCGCGGCAGACTTCCAGATTGCCCAGGTGCGCGCCCACCAGCATCTGCCCGCGGGCACCGCGCAACTGGTCGCGCAGCAGCGCCGGGTCGATGATTTCGATGTGTTCGATGCTCAGCTTGCCGTTCCAGACGTCGAGTTTGTCGAGCATCGAATCGGCGAAAGCCATGAACTGGCTGAACACCCGCCAATGGCTCGGGCGCAGTTCGCTGCGGCCGCTCCAGTCGGTCAGGCGTTGCTGGTATTGCCAGGCACTGTGTCGGGCGCTGCGGCCGAACAGGAAAAAGTACAGGACGATGCCGTACAGCACTGGGCTCAGTACTCGACGGCCCAGCACTTTGGCACCGAACGCGGTGAGTTTCATCAACCAGAAACTGCCCCGTTCTTCGCGGTCGGCCCAGTGTTGCTTGTCTGCACTCATGCCCGCCACCGTCGCCAGAGGATCACTGGCGCACGCAGCAACATGCCGAAGAACAGCCGCGTGTGCATGCTGGAAATCAGCACGTTGTCGTGGAACATCCGAAAATGCGAAACGCCGTCCAATGGATAGTGGACTTTGGTTTGCAGCCATTGCATCGGCTGATTGCGCCAGGCCAGACGTACCAGGATGTCCGAGTCGAAGTCCATGCGCTTGCCGATTTTCGCTGACTCGATCAACGCCAGGACCGGTGGCAATGGGTAGACCCGGAAACCGCACATGGAGTCGCGAATCCGCAGCGACAGGGTGTTGATCCAGACCATGACGTGAGTCAGGTAGCGCGCATACAAACGGCCTTTCGGTACGCTGGCGTCGTATTGCGGATAACCGCAAATCACCGCCTGTGGGTAGCGGCGTGACTGTTCGATGAAGCGTTTGACGTCCTGCAAATCGTGCTGGCCGTCGGCATCCACCTGCAAGGCATGGCTGAAACCCAGGCGCGACGCTTCGCGCAAACCGGTCATGACCGCGCCACCCTTGCCCTGGTTCTCGGCGAGGCGGATCAGGTAAACCATTTCACGTTGGGCCAGGCGATCCAGTACACGGGCACAGCGCGGGCTGCTGGCATCGTCCACCAGAATGCACGGCAGATGGCTGGCGATCAGCGCATCGACCACTGTGGTAATGGCTGTTTCGTGGTTGTACACCGGGATGATGGCGCAGGGGCTATGCATGCGCCGCCTCCAGCAAGATCCGCCCGCTGGAGCAGGTGGCGGTTTCGTTGCGATAGGCGAAATACAATTTGCCGCGCGCCGGATCGAAGCGCAGGTGCAGCTGGATTTCGTCTCCCGGGCGCACCAGTTGCTGGAACTTCAAGACTTCCATGCCGGCGAATTTTTTCGGCAGGTTCATCAGTTGCTGGCCCAAGCTCAGCGCCCAGTCCACCTGCACTACGCCCGGCAACACCGGCACCTTGGGGAAATGACCGCTGAAATAGGCCAAGTCCGGTGGCACGGCCAGTTGCAGGCTCCACTCGCCATTGCATTCGACTTGCTCCAGCACCTCGGGCGCTTTGGGGCGCGGCGCCAACAGCAGGGCCTCGACGTCGGACTGTGGCAGTTTGCCCTGAGTGTTCAGCGGCAGTTGTCGCAGCAGGCGCCAGCGTCTTGGCAGGGCCAGCACTTCGCAGTGTTGGCTCAGGTGCTGGCGCAATTGCTCGGTGAGGCTGCGTCGACCCTGATTGCGCAGCACATGCAAACCGGCCTCGCTCAGCACCAGCAACGCGCCCAGGGAGGCGCGGTTTTCCTGAACGACACCGAGCCGCGCTTCGATGACCCATTCATGGGCTGCCAGCGCCTGTTCCAGCATCGGCAACGAGATGCGCTTTTCTTCCAGTTTGACGATCCGGTCCAGTCGCCCAAGCAACTCGAAGCGCCCATCGACGGCGATGCGGGCTGAATCGGCAGTGTGTTCGACATGGCCATTGGGCAAATACGGCGAAGCGATCAGCAGCGCACCCTCGCTGTCCTGGGTCAGCGAGACATCGGCAAAGGGTTGCCAGAGTTCCGCGCCCTGACGCCAGGCGATGCCACCGGTTTCCGAACTGCCGAAGATTTCCGTTGGCCATTGCCCCAGGCGCTCATGCAGGCTCTGTGCGGCCTCGACCGGCAATGCGCCACCGGAGGAAAACACCCGGCGTACGGCGCTCAGGGCAGACCAGTCGAGGTTGTCGCCCATACGCTTGAGCAGCGCCGGGCTGGCCACCCAGGCGAAGGCCGGGTGCTCGCGGCTGGCGCGTTGCAGGTCTTCCGGAAAGGCCAACTGTCGACGTACGAACGGGCGCCCGGCGCACAGCGGCCACAGCACCCGAAACAGCAGACCGTAGATGTGCTGGGTGGCGACGCTGCCAATGATGCACGCCGGGCCCAGGTCGGCGCCCCACAGCTGTTCCAGGGCTTCGACTTCATTGGCCAGTTGGCGCAGGTTTTTTTCGATGCGCTTGGGTTCGCCACTGGAGCCGGAGGTGCACAGGCTGAGTCGGCAGTTATCCAGGTCCAGCGCGGCGGCACTGAGCGGCGAGTGTTGGAGGTCGCCAAGGTGCGCATCCTCGGGCTGATCGCTCAGCCACAGGTCAACTTCGCCTGACCAGCGTTGGCGGGTCTGGGGTTGCAGGTCGGACGGCAGAAGCACGCTGACCCCGGCACGCCAGGCGCCGAACAGGGCAATCGCCAGGTCGGCGGTATCCTCAAGGTGCACGGCCATCTGCCGCACACCCCGGGCTTGCAGGCCGGCGGCCAGGCGCAGCGCCTGTTCGCACAGTCGGGCGTGATCCAGTGCCGGAGCGGTCGTTACGGCGCGCTCCGGCTGAGCCTTGAGCAGCAGGTGCTCAAGTTTTATCCAATTCATGGGCGGCCTCGTACCCTTTGTCGTATGAGCCATTCAATGGCAAACATCAGGCCTATCAATCCGTAGGAAATCAGGCCGGTGTACAGCGTCCACCAGCTCAGCGGCGCCCAGAGGGTCAGGGCGGCGGCACACAAACCGTTGCATAGAAAAAAAACGCTCCAGGCGATGGTCACCTGACGGGTATAGCGAATGCCCTCGGCCGGCAATTGCGGCTCGCGTACCCGGGCCAGGCGTTCAACGATCGGTGGGCCGAATGTCAGGCTCGATCCGAACAGCACCAGCATGAAGCTGCTGATCAACACCGGATACCAGCGCAACAGCGCCGGGCTGTCGAACAGCGCCAGCAACAGACAGAACACAATCGCCACCGTGGCCATCCACAGGCTGCCAGGCCGTCGTTTGCCGGTCAGTGCCCGGGCCAGCCACAGCCCGCCCAGCAGCAGCCCGAACTGCCACGGGGCGAAATGCTCCATGCCGAAATACACCGCAAAGGGATACAAAAGGCCTGCCAGCAGCAGGCCGAGGCCAATCAGTCGATTCATGCGGCCGGTTGAACCAGACGGTAGACCGCCTCGACCACGTCACTGACGGTGCGCACCGACTTGAATTCTTCGGCGGCGATTTTCTTGCCGGTCTGACGTTTAATGTGATCAATCAGGTCGACCGCGTCGATGCTGTCGATTTCCAGGTCCTGGTACAGGTTGGAATCCAGGCTCACACGCTCTGGGTCCAGTTCGAAAAGCTCGACCAAGGCATCGCGCAGGGTGTTGAAAATGTCGTCACGAGTTTGCATGGTCCGGTCTCAAGCTGCCTGTTTTGCGGTGACGAACGCCGCAAGGCTCGCCACGTTACTGAAGTGATTGCGTGTGTCCTTGGCATCGGCGTCGATCTTGATGCCGTACTTTTTCTGGATGGCCAGGCCCAGTTCCAGGGCGTCCACCGAGTCCAGGCCCAGGCCTTCGCCGAACAGCGTCTGCTCGTTGCCGATGTCGTCGGCACTGATGTCTTCGAGGCCAAGGGCGTCGATGATAAGCATTTTGATATCACGGTGCAGATCGCTCATCTTCGGCGAGCTCCTTAATAAAGTAAGAATGTAGATAATCGTTGAGCTTGCGCGAGGCCTGTGGAGCCGGCCCCTGCGTGGCGAAAGTCTGTGGGTCTATATCGGCCCCAACCCGGAAACTGAAGTGCACGCGCCGTTTGGGGATGCGATACCAGGGCTCGGCCTTGGTTAGCGTGGTCGGGTTGACCTTGATAATGACCGGGGTGAGGATTTTCGCACCACGCAGGGCGATTGCCGCGCCGCCCCGATGAAAGGCCGGCGGCTGGCCGGGTTGGGTGCGCGTACCTTCCGGGAAAATGATCAGGGTCTGGCCGTCTTTCAGCGCGTCGGCAGCCGCGTCGAGCATGTCCATGCTGCCGTCGTTGCTGATGTATTCGGTGCAGCGCAGCGGCCCGCGGGTGAACGGATTTTCCCAGAGGCTTTGCTTGACCACGCAGTTGGCGTGACGCACCAGGCCGATCAGAAAGACCACGTCGATCAGCGATGGGTGATTGGCAATGATCATTTGCCCGGGCCGACCGAGTTTTTCCGCGCCATCAATGGTGTAGGTCAGCACGCCGGTACGGGCCATGAAACGCACAAAAATCCAGAAACAGCGACTGACCGTTTGCCGGGCTCGCAGCCGATGGGTCCGGGCGTCGCCCGGCAGGCAGTTCAGCAAAGGGAAAATCACGAGGCGCAGGCACAGCCCGCCCAGCCCGAACAGGGCAAAGCTCGCGGCGGTGGCCAGCAAGCGCCAGTAGTAGGCGTCGCGTTTTTTCTCGGTCACGGGTTGCGTTGCCAGGTCCATACACGATTTTTCCAGGCATGTTGGCAGGTGGTTTGCTGGCCGAGCAGCGCACACAACAGATTCAGCGCGTGGGGCCAGCGGGATTTGGACAACGCATCCGAGGGGCTGTTCAGGGACAACTGCCAGTCGGTGCCAGGCGTGATCAGCAGGCCGACGGCATAAGGGAACGGCACGTCGTCGATCCAGGTCGAGTATGCCTCGGGCGGCCGCTCTTCGGTGATCACCAGCAATACCGCGGCAGCGCCTTCGGCCAGCAGTGCGGCAGCTTCGAGCATGCCATGCTCCAGGCCATCGCCTGCGGCGGCCAGGGCCGTCATTTCACTGGTTTCACCGCGCATGATCGACCACAAACCAATGATCGCGTTATGCACAGACAAACTGAACTGGGTAGGTGACAGCGGCTGATCGCTGGCCAGATCACTGAGTATGTCGACCGTGCGGGGCGTTTCGCCGTGACGGGAAACAAAGACCAATGGCAGATCCTGCCGGCCTTCGGCCAATGGCCAGCCGACACTGAATGCCATGCGCGCCAGACGGCTGAGCCGCCGGCGCTGCATGGCCGGCAGAAACGAAACGTCGGGAGCGGCATCGCTGTCCGGCAGCACGACCGGTTGTCGGCTCCAGGCCTGCCAATCGTTCACGCTTTCAAGCCCCGGAGCCCAGGCGCGCCATTGGGCGATGTTGAAGTTGATCACAGACATTCATCCCACCCTCACGGGCTTACTTGACGCGGGGAGTGGCCGAGAGCCGAGACTTACCCTGCGTGGCGTTTGGCGCCGAGTGGCGCGCATTATCCCGGTGCCGGGAACCTGTAGCAAATGCTGGTTACATTTTGCTCAGCAAGAGAAAGTGGCTGCCTCGCAAAAAATTGAACGATTGGTAATTATTCACAGAATTATTACCCCGTCTGTCGGTTCTGGCGTCAAACCGCCGGGCCGTTCAGGGCTTTTCATGCAAGAGAAGGCAACTGACTGTGTAGTCCTTGCACTGGTGAGGTAGCGTAGCCATGCCGGGGACCACTACACTCGGTCATTCTTTGATACACGGAGGTTTTGACATGCGGCGCGTGGTGTTCAATCAGAAAGGTGGCGTTGGCAAATCCAGCATTGCCTGCAATCTGGCGGCAGTCAGTGCCAGCGAGGGTTTTCGCACCTTGTTGGTGGATCTCGATGCCCAGGCCAACTCCACTCAGTACCTGACGGGGCTCACCGGTAACGACATCCCGATGGGCATCGCCGATTTCTTCAAGCAGACGCTGTCTTCCGGACCGTTCTCCAAAAAAAATCAGGTCGACATCTACGAAACCCCGTTCGATAACCTCCACGTTATTACCGCCACCGCCGAGCTGGCGGACTTGCAGCCAAAGCTTGAAGCCAAACACAAGATCAACAAGCTGCGTAAGTTGCTGGAAGAACTGAGCGAAGACTACGACCGGATTTACCTCGACACCCCGCCAGCGCTGAATTTCTATGCGGTTTCAGCGTTGATTGCCGCCGATCGTGTATTGATCCCCTTCGATTGCGACAGCTTTTCGCGTCAGGCGCTGTACGGGCTGATGGCGGAAATCGAAGAGTTGAAGGATGACCATAACGAAGGCCTGGAAGTCGAAGGCATCGTCGTCAACCAGTTCCAGGCCCGCGCCAGCCTGCCCCAGCAAATTCTCGATGAGCTGATCGCCGAAGGCCTGCCGGTGTTGCCGGTGTACCTGGCCAGCTCGGTACGCATGCGCGAATCCCACCAGGCCAACACGCCGCTGATCCACCTCGATCCGCGGCACAAGTTGACCCAGCAGTTCGTAGAGCTGCACAACCTGCTGGAAAACGCCTGATCTTCCAGGCGACGCAAAACCTTGTGGGAGCGGGCTTGCTCGCGAAGAGGCCGTTACATTCAACATCTAAGTTGACTGACGCGACGCCTTCGCGAGCAAGTCGGAACGCCGCACCGCCGCTCCCACATTGATTTGTGGTGGCTTCAGATCCCCTGGCTACGCAACCAGCTCATCAGCTGCGGTAACGGGAACGCCCCGCTCTGCCGGGCGACTTCCCGGCCGTTCTTGAACAGGATCAGGCTCGGAATCGAGCGAATCCCCAACTGCGCCGACAACTGCTGGTTCGCCTCGCTGTCCAGCTTGGCCAGTCGGCACTTGCCCGCCAGTTGCCCGGCTGCCTGCTCGAACACCGGTGCAAACGACTTGCACGGCCCGCACCAGTCCGCCCACACATCCACCAGCAGCGGCAGATCGCCCTTGATCTGGCTGGCGTAGTCGCCTTGCTTCAATTCGAACGGTTTGTTCAGCAGGACTTCGGCCTTGCAGCGCCCGCATTTCGGGTGGTCGTTGAGACGCTCCGCCGGGATGCGGTTGAGGCCGTTGCAGTGGGGGCAGGGAATGAGGAGTGGGTCGGTCATGACAAGTCGTCCAGTCGAAAGCGAATGATCCTTATCTGGAGACATGACTCCAGATTTTCAATTGTGCAGTGCCTCACGACGAACAACTGATCTCCAGATGCTTGCCCCATTCCGGCGGTCTCTCTGCGTAGCTTTCCATCCCCGGTTGTTCCTCGAACGGGTTGCTCAGCACTGCGTGTAGCCGACGGACTTCCGAGTAGTCGCCGTTCTGCGCCGCATCGATGGCCTTTTGCGCCAGGTAGTTGCGCAGGATGTACAGTGGGTTGACCGCGTGCATCCGCTGGCGGCGCTGTTCTTGATCAAGCGTTCCTTCACGGGCGACCCGGGCGACGTAGCGCTCGCCCCAGGCATCAAAGCCTTTGAGGTCGACGAAGTCATCACGCAAGCGGGTGATGGTCTGTTCCGGTGCTTCATCACCCAAACGACGGAAAAACAGGCTGTAGTCGACGCCGCTGTTTTGCATCAGTTGCAGCAGGTTCTCCAGCAGTTTCTGGTCGTCATCCTCGGCGGTGGTCAGGCCGAGGCGGCGGCGCATCAGGTCCAGGTAATGGGCCTGGAACAGCGGCAGGTACAGGCCGAGGGTTTCGCGCAGGGCTTCGACGCTGATGAACGGCGTCAGGGCCTGGGCCAGGGCGCTGAGGTTCCACTGGCCAATCGGCACCTGGTTGCTGAAGGAGTAACGGCCCTGGTCGTCGGAGTGGTTGCAGATGAAGTTGGCGTCGAAGTCGTCGAGGAAGGCGAACGGGCCGAAATCGAAGGTGATGCCCAGGATCGACATGTTGTCGGTGTTCATCACCCCATGGCAGAAGCCATAGGCCTGCCATTTGGCGATCAGTTCGGCATTGCGCTCCACCACTTCGCGGAACATCGCCAGGTACGGCTCCGGTTGTTCCAGGCACTGCGGGAAGTGCATGGCCAGCACGTGATCACCCAGCTCTTTTTGCTGCTCGGGGCGCTTGGTGTAGTAGAAATATTCGAAGTGCCCGAAGCGCACATGGCTCGGCGCCAGGCGCAGGACCATGGCCGCGCGCTCCTGTTTTTCACGCCACACCGGGGTGTCGGAGCCGATCACGCACAGGGCGCGGGTGGTCGGGATGTTCAGGGCATGCAGGGCTTCGGAAGCGAGGAATTCGCGGATCGACGAACGCAGTACCGCCCGGCCATCGCCCATGCGTGAAAACGGCGTCTGGCCGGCGCCCTTGAGGTGCAGGTCCCAGTGTTCGCCGGCCTCGTTGTACACCTCGCCGAGCAACAGGCCGCGACCGTCGCCCAGTTGTGGGTTGTAGGAGCCGAACTGATGCCCGGAATAGACCATCGCCCTTGGGATTGCGTCGGCCCAGAGCTTGTGGCCGCTGAACAGTTCGGCGAACTCCGGGGTTTCGGACACGGCCGGGTCGAGGTCGAGCAGCGCCATGGCGGCGGGGCTGGCCACCACCAAGCGTGGGTTATCGATGGGCTCAGGCAGCACATGGGCGGAAAACGCATCGCCCAGGCGGTCGAAGCGATTATCGAAAGTGAGTTCGTCGAGGGCTTTCAAGGGCCGGCTCCAGCAGAATGTCCGAGCATTCTGCTGGGGAAAGGCCGGTTAGTCGAGTTTGGCGGCGGGCGGTTCTTGCGCCGGCTTGCCGTCGACGATCGGCACGATGGTTTTCGCTTCCGGCTCGATCGGCACCATCTTGTATTCCTGACCGTGCAGGTTCTTGAGGTAGACCTCCATCTGCCGGAACGAGATGTTGATGTGCTGCTTCTTGAACTCGCGGTTGATGAAGCGGTTGACCTCATCGAGTACCGGGTTACGGTCGCCAAGGTCGCGCACGTGCATGCGCAACTCGTGGTCGAGTGTGCTTTCGCCGAAGTTGAGGAAGTACACGTGTGGTTCCGGGTCTTTCAGGACGCGCGGGTTATCGCGTGCCGCCTTGAGCAACAGTTCTTTCACCAGATCAAGGTCCGAGCCGTAGTCGACGCCGAGCTTGAGGGTCACCCGGGTGATGGTGTCCGTCAGCGACCAGTTGATCAGTTGCCCGGTAATGAACGTCTTGTTCGGGACGATGATGTCCTTGCGATCGAAGTCGGTGATGGTCGTGGCACGGATGCGGATCTTGCTCACGGTGCCCGACAGGTTGCCGATGGTGATGGTGTCACCGATCCGCACCGGGCGTTCGAACAGGATCATGATGCCGGAGA
This sequence comes from Pseudomonas sp. KH_046_2, assembly GCF_057838985.1. NCBI lineage: Bacteria > Pseudomonadati > Pseudomonadota > Gammaproteobacteria > Pseudomonadales > Pseudomonadaceae > Pseudomonas > Pseudomonas sp. KH_046_2. Next base: position 504,301 of record NZ_CM174480.1, read on the forward strand.
TGAAGTTGGCGAAGATCTCCTGCATGCCGAAACCGAGGCCGACCGAGAGCGCCGCCACCAGCCATTGCAACTTGTCCCAGCTCACGCCGAGGGTCGACAGCGTCGAGACGAAACCGACGCCGGCAATCACGTAGGACAGCAACGTGGTGGTGGCGTAGGCGCTGCCCTGGGCAAGATTCAGCTTCGATAGCACGAACACTTCCAGCAGGCCGGGCAAGTTACGCGCCAGGGCGAAGGTGATGCCGATGATGATCAGCGCGCCGAGCATGTCGCCGATGCTGATCGGCACCATGCTCATGTTGGCGCCGGTGCCGCTGGTGTATTCGTAGAGGGTGACGTTGTCCAGGTACGAGAACACCGTGATCAGGTCGGCCCAGACCCAATACAGCGCCGCCATGAAGCCGCCGAGCAGCGCCAGGCGAATCAGGCGAAGGGACTGTTCGTTGACCTTCTCGATGTCCATCGTCGGTTCTTCGATCACGGCTTCGCCATCGCCGGCCTCCTTGGCGGCCAGTCGTTTGGCCCGGGCGCGCTGGTAGGCCAGACGCCTGGCCGCCACGCTGAGACCGCGCACGAAAGTGGCTTCGATCACCAGCCAGAACATCAGCAGGTACAGGGTGTTGATCAAGCGGTCGCTGAGCTTCAGCGCGGTGTAGTAGTAGCCGAAGCACACCGCCACGAACAGCGCGACGGGCAGGGCGGTGAACAGGATCCCCACCAGTTTGCGGAACAGCGAGGCGTTCTCGTGGGTCGGGCTGCTGATGAGCAAGCGGCTGAGCAGCAAAGTCATCAAGGCGTAGCAGATGAGCACCACCGGCATGCCGATCACGTCATCGGCCAGCGCCGCCGGTTGCTGTTCGGCAACGGCCACTACGGTCACCAGTGCCATCACCACAATGCCGAGGCGGCGGACCCATCTGCGCAGGAATTCAACCTGGGGCTTTTCCCAGCGGAAATGCAGTTCTGCCACGCCACCCGGCGCGAGGATCCGGTAGGCGGTGTAGAACACCAGCCAGGCCCCGGCCATTTGCAGCAGCGCCGCACCCATATTGGCGTTCTGCCCACGGGCGTCGATTCGCAGGGCCAGCCCGCACAGGGCGAGGCCCAGGGAAACCGGCATCGCCAGCAGAATGTTGATCAGAATCGCCTGCGGCGTGTGCCACTGGCTATCGCGTTTGAAGTGACCGATGTCCTGGTGAACCTTGTTCAGTCGCGCGTACAGATTCTTGCGGCGCCACAGCAGCGCACCGATCAGCAGCGCCAACGGCAGGAACAGCAGCGGTCGCTGGGTCAGGCCGTCGGTCAGTTCGCTCAGGCTTGAAAGTACCGGTAGTGAATCGAGTTGGCGCTGGAGGCGATCCGGCACACTGCGAATCCACTCCAGCTCCAGCGGCTTGTTGCTGGGAATCCAGAACATCTGCTCATCAAGCGTCGCCCGCAGGCTTTGCGCCGTGCTGAGCAGTTGCTTCTGGTTCAGTTGCAGGGTGATGGATTCATTGAGCACCGCGCTCAGTTCGCGATTGAGACGCTCCAGCAGGTCGGCGCGGGTGGTGGCCAGCTCCATCAGGCTTTTGCGCAACTGCGGCGTGACTTGCTCAGGGGGTTGGGTCGACAGCAGGTTTTCGACGTAGGTGGTCGGATTGCTCAGCAACTCCCGTTGCTGGCTGACTTCGAACTGATACAGGCGAATGTCGGCGATCTGGTCGGCCAGGTTACGGTCAACCCTGAGGCGCGGCAGGGCCTGCTTCTGTTTGTAGAGAATCTTGGAGAGCAGCAGGCTGCCTTTGAGCACGTTGATTTGCTCGTCCAGCGCCGAATCGCTCTGGGTCAGGCTGTCCAGCTGTTGTTTGGTCTGCAGGTTTTGCTGGGTGACTTCGTTGAGGCGGTCGGTGCTTTTGAGCAGGTAGTCCGAGAGCTTCAGGTTGGTCGCGCTCTCAGTGGCCAGCAGGCTGCTGCCGCCAGCCTTCTGCGCCTCGATGGATTGCTGGGTGACCGTTTCCTGGGACAGCGCCAGACGCTTCTGGTTGATCAGGGTTTGCAGTTCCTGGATCTCCCGATCCAGGCGGTCGGACCGCTCCGACAACAGGTCATGCTGGCTGTTGCCCAGGTCCTGCAATTGGGTATTGCCGGCCAGCTCCTGGCGCCGCAGCGGGATCAGGGCGTTCAGCGCCGCCAGCTCGGCATTGAGCTGGTCGCGCTGCTCGGCGCTCAAGGTCTTGCCGCCGTCCTTGCCGTTCTTGAGGGTGGTGTTGATCTGCTGAATGCGCGTCTGGCTGCTGGAAATCTCCGCCTGGGCGCGCTCGGGGCGGGTCTGGGCGGTGATGATCAGGCTGTTGGCATCGCTCAGGGCTTTTTGCAGATCGCTTTGCTGGGTGGAGCGCTCGGTGAGCATTTGCTCCAGCTGCTGGATCGGTTCTTTGGCGAAGCGCTGCGCCACCGGCACCACGGTGCTGGCCTTGAGGCGGGTCAGTTCACGCTGGTTCTCGACCGTCTGCTTGGGCGCAGAGCTCAATAGTTGCTTGAGATCGACCAGCTTCTGCTCGTAATCACGCTTGTTGTTGAGCTGGTTCAGCGTGTTTTGCAGGACGGTTTGCAGGGCCTTCTGATCGGCTTCCGGCAGTTTGCGGTCGGCGATCTTGTTCAGGCTCGCTTGCACGGCTTCGCTGGAAGGCGGTTCGGCCGCTTGCAAAGTACTGACAGAGAGACTCAAGCCCAAAAGGGCAATGGCGAAAATGGAGCGCAGGTTAGGCATAAAGACCGGTCAAGCAAGTGATAGTGGAAGCAGTTTAGAGGAAGAGTCCGGGACCCGGGCGACTTCCTTCGGGGAATCTGACGCCCACTTTACCGATCTTGTTCCCGTCCATGACGGCCACGGTCCAAATGGTGTTGTTCCATTCCACCTGGTCACCCACCACGGGCGCGCCACCGACTTTCTGGGCAATGAAGTGGCCCAGGGACATGTCCGGATCGATGCCTTCGACCTTCAGGCCATACAGGGCTGCAACCGCGGCCAGCTGGGCGTCTCCTTCGAGAACGAAGTCGCCGAAGAAGCGCAGATCGAGGCCCCGTTGAGGTGCCTGACTGAAGAGTTTTCCGAGGGCCGGCAGGTTGTGTTCATGGCCGATGACACAGAGCAAATCATCGACTTCGAGCACCGTACTACCCGACGGATGGAGCAATTGTTGACCGCGAAACAGGGCGGCGATACGGGTGCCTTCGGGCATTTTCAGCTCGCGCAGGGGCGAACCGATGCACCACTTTTCCGCGCCGAGGCGATAGACGAACAGCTCCCACTCGCTGGTGACGTGTACTTCCAGGGCCGAGCGGGAGATGGGCGCAGGCTCCGGGGGCACCGTCACCTTCAGCAGCTTGGCCACCCACGGCAGGCTCGTGCCCTGAACCAGCAGAGAAACCAGCACGATAAAGAACGCGAGGTTGAAGTACAGCTGGGCGTTGGGCAGGCCGGCCATCAGCGGGAACACCGCGAGAATGATCGGGACCGCGCCACGCAAGCCGACCCAGGAAATGAACGCCTTCTCGCGACCATGGAATGCCTTGAACGGCAGCAGGCCAACCATCACCGACAGTGGCCGGGCAAACAGAATCATCCACAGCGCCAGGGCCAGTGCCGGCAAGGCGATAGGCAGCAGGTCGTGGGGCGTCACCAGCAGCCCCAGCACCAGGAACATGCCGATCTGCGACAGCCAGGCCATGCCGTCGAGCATGTGCAGGATGCCGTGGCGGCTGCGCACCGGACGGTTGCCAATCACCAGGCCGCAGATGTACACCGCCAGGAAGCCGCTGCCGTGCAGGGCGTTGGTCAGGGCAAACACCACCAGGCCACCGGCAATCACCAGAATCGGATACAAACCGGTGGCCAGATTGATGCGATTGACCAGTTGCAGCATCAGCCAGCCACCGCCCAGGCCAATGACGCCACCGATACCGAATTCGCGGATCAGGTGGGTCAGCAGGCTCCAGTGCAGGCCGGTCTGGCCGCTGGCGATCATGTCGATCAGGGTGACGGTGAGAAACACCGCCATCGGGTCGTTGCTGCCGGATTCGATTTCAAGGCTGGCGGTTACCCGTTCGTTCAGGCCCTTGCCGCCCAGCAGCGAGAACACCGCAGCGGCGTCGGTGGAGCCGACGATGGCGCCGATCAGTAGGCCTTGAATCAGGTTCAGGTCGAACAGCCATGCGGCCGCCATGCCGGTCAGTCCGGTGGTAATCAACACGCCGACCGTGGCCAGCGAGAGCGCCGGCCATAACGCCACGCGGAAGCTCGACACCCGGGTGCGCAAGCCGCCATCGAGCAGGATCACAGCCAGCGCGAGGTTGCCGACCAGATAAGCCGTAGGGTAGTTATCAAAAAGAATGCCGGCGCCATCGACACCGGCCGCCATGCCGACGGCCAGGATAATCACCAGAATCGGGATGCCGAGACGTGACGAAAGTGAGCTCACCAGAATGCTCGCACCTACCAGCAACGCGCCGATCAAGAACAGGCTGTTGATGGTCGTCGCATTCAAAGGCAGTACTCCAGAAAGCTGAAAGGCGGGCGCAAACTGACCATGCAGTCTGCGTGCCAGCGATTCTAACCTGTTGAAATGTGATGCTGTCAAAAAGCTTTTGTCGCTTGCACAGGGAGAGGGACCGCACAAACGCCACGGCGACGAAGTGCAGGAACCAGATCGGGCAATCACAGTCTCTACAGTTCGCGAGAAAGGTCACTCGTCAGCTAAATCAAGGCTTTGCGCCTGTATAACCCTGGCATCCAGGGTGACTTTTCTTTATCGTACGCGCCCTTTGAAAAAGCCCGGAAAATCAAAATGTTGGAAGCATCCCTAAGCCAATTGGAACAACTGGTAAGCGACCTGGTGCAACAGAACCAGAACCTGACCGCGGAACTGGCCCAGGCCAAAGATGAAAACGAAAGCCTGCAACTGAGCCTGATGGAATACGAAGAGAAGCAAGGCGCCACGGCGGCTCGCATCCAGGCCCTGGTTGAGCGCGTCAGCGCAGGCCCTGTCAGCGCATGAGTTACAACGCCGCAGGGGTAAAAGTCGTCTCGATCCTGGGGGAGGACTATTCGATCAAGGCACCGGCCGGGGAAGAACAAACCCTGATGGACGCCGCGATGATGTTGAAGGCAGCCCTGGCCGAAACCAAGAGGAAGTACCCGACGCTGATCGGTGACCGACTGCTGGTGCTGGCGGCGATGAATCTGTGCTCCCAGCAGATTGAAATGCAGAAACAGCACAAGCTCGAACTCGACCGTTACCAAGAGCAAGTCAGCGCCACGGTTGAAGTGATTTCCAAGACGATCAATCAGGCCTGATCGGCTTTGCGCACAACCAAAGAATAGATTGTCGGTTGCGCTGTATACAATCGGCACGGCTGTTGCAGTGTTTCAGCCTCTTATTCTTTGGGGGTGCTCCATGCAGTTCTGGCGACGCAGTATTCAATGGCAGTTGATCCTGAGCATGGGCACCGCTCTGCTCGTCAGTATCCTGATCGTGGTTGGCATTTATACCCTGGTGGTCAACCGCCTCGCCCAGAGCTATCTGGTCGAGCAGGCCTTGCCATCGAGCATCGAAGCGATGCGCAACGACATCGAGCGCATCCTCGTTCAACCCCTCACCGCCGCCAAGGACATCGCCAGCAACAGCATGGTGCGCGACTGGCTGGCCGGAGGTGAAGACAGTGCCCAGGCCGGCACCTTTACGACCTATCTCGAAGGCATCCGCGCGGAGCACAAGGCCTTTACCGCGATTATTGTCGGCACTGCGTCCAACCATTACTTCACCGAAAAAGGCCTGGACCGGACCCTCAGTCGTTCCAATCCGAAAGACGCCTGGTTCTACTCGTTTCTCGACAGCAACCAGCCGCGCACGCTCAATATCGATAACGACACGGCCACCGGAGAATTGGCGCTGTTCATCGACTTCAAAGTCGAGCAGGCCGGTAAAATCGTGGGCGTTGCCGGGCTTGGGCTGAGCATGAAAGAGCTGTCTGAGCTGATCCACAATTTCAGCTTCGGGGAGCGCGGCAAGGTCTATCTCGTGCGTTCCGACGGTTTGATCCAGGTCCATCCCGAAGCGCAATTCAGCGGCAAGCGCACCTTGACCGAGCAGATTGGTGCTACGGCAGCGCAAGCGGTGATGGGTCAACTCTCTACCTCCAAAGCGTCCGCCACCAACAGTGGCTTCCAGCGCGATGGCGAAGATTATCTGGCGTTGAGCTTGCCGCTGCGCGATCTCGGCTGGACCCTGGTGGCCGAAGTGCCACAGTCGCAGATCTACGCCGAAGCCCGACGCGCCATGTGGATGAGCAGTGGCATCGGCCTGGCGGTGGCCCTGGTGTGCCTGTTGCTGGTGGTGTTGCTGGCCCGTGGGCTGGTACGGCCGATTCGTCAGGTAACAGCGGCACTGGTTGCCATCGGTAGCGGTGGTGGAGATTTGACCCACCGGTTAGATTCCGGCCGCGCCGATGAGCTGGGTGATCTGGCTCGTGGGTTCAATCGCTTTCTCGACAGCCAGCGCGACATGATCGGCGAAGTGCTGACCACCAGCGAGCGACTGCGCACCGCTGTCGGCCAGGTTGCACGGGTTGTGGATAACACCGCTGAGCGCTCCGGCCGCCAGCAGGAAATGACCGACATGGTGGCCACCGCTGTCCATGAAATGGGCCTGACTGTTCAGGAAATCGCCCAGAACGCCGGCAACGCGGCGGTCGCGTCACAAACGGCTCGGGATGAAGCGATGCAGGCACGGGAGGTGGTTGGCGGATCGATTCGGCACATTGAAAGCATGTCCGACGAAATCGGTGTCGCGGCCAGCGCTGTGGGTGAATTGGCCCATCAAGTGGCGTCGATCGACCAGGTGCTGGCGGTGATCCGCGGGATTTCCGAGCAGACCAACCTGCTGGCGCTCAACGCCGCTATCGAAGCGGCGCGGGCCGGGGATATGGGGCGCGGGTTTGCCGTGGTGGCCGATGAGGTGCGGACTTTGGCGCGGCGTACGCAGGCGTCCACCGATGAAATCCAGCAGATGATCGGCAGCCTCAAGCAAGGTGCGGAAAACGCAGTGTCGTCGATGCATTCCGGGCAGGCCGCTACTGGCACGGGGGTCGAGTCGAGCCAGCGCACCGGTGCCTCGTTGACCGCGATTACCGGGCAGGTGGAGCGCATCAGCGATATGAACCATCAGGTGGCGACGGCGACGGAAGAGCAGTCGGCGGTGACCGAAGAGATCAACCGTAACGTGCAGGGCATTTCCGACCTGGCGCGGGCGACGGCCGGGGAGGTCAGGGCTTGCCTCGAGGACTGCCAGACATTGCAGCGGTTGGCGGATGATCTGGCGCGGCAGGTAGGTGGGTTCAAGCTGAAGTGATGTGTTGTTTGTTCTGACGCCATCGCGAGCAGGCTCGCTCCCACAGAGTTTAGTGTTGAACACAAGATTTGTGAACAACAGAGATACCTGTAGGAGCGAGCCTGCTCGCGATTGGATTTCAGCTACACCATGGATCCGGAATCAGAACCACTCATCCTGCATGCCCAGACAAACATCATCCCGAGCCTCAAGAATCGCCAGTTCATGGTGGCAGCCCGGCACTTCCCAGGTCAGGAAGTAGCGAGCAGCCTGCAGCTTGCCTTTATAGAAGCTCACATCTGCCGCATCACCCTTGGCCAACCCTTCTTCGGCGCGGATCGCTTGTTCCAACCAGCGCCAGCCAATGACGGTGTGCCCGAAAACCCTCAGGTACAGCGCCGAGTTCGCCAGGCTGCTGTTGACCTTGCCTTGGGCCAGGTCGGTCAGCAGGCCGATGGTCACGGTTTGCAGGCGCGCCACCAGTTTCTCCAGCGGTTCGCGCAGCGGCGTCAATGCATCAAACGCCTGTGCTCGCTCGGCAGTGTCGGCGATCAGGCGGATCAGTTGCTTGAGCCCCGCGCCACCGTTCTGCGCCAGTTTGCGACCCAGCAGGTCCAGCGACTGAATACCGTGAGTGCCTTCGTGGATCAGGTTCAGGCGGTTGTCACGGTAGTACTGCTCCACCGGGTATTCGCGGGTGTAGCCGTGACCGCCAAGAATCTGGATCGCCAGTTCGTTGGCCTTCAGGCAGAACTCCGACGGCCAGGATTTGACGATTGGTGTCAGCAAATCCAGCAGTTCATGGGCCTGTTTGCGCTCGGCTTCGGTCGTAAGCGTGGTGGTGTCATCGAACAAGCGCGCCGCGTACAGGCCGAGGTCGAACGAGCCTTCGACGTAAGCCTTTTGTGTCAGCAGCATGCGTTTGACGTCGGCGTGCTGAATGATCGCCACCGGCGCAGTGTTCGGGTCCTTGCTGTCCGGCACGCGGCCCTGTGGACGCTCGCGAGCGTACTCCAGCGAATATAGATAACCCGCGTAGCCAAGCATCACCGCACCCATGCCGACGCCGATCCGTGCCTCGTTCATCATCTGGAACATGTAGCTCAAGCCCTGGTGCGGTTTGCCCACCAGATAGCCGACACACTCACCGTTATCACCGAAATTCAGCGCGGTGGACGTGGTGCCACGCCAGCCCATCTTGTGGAACAGCCCGGCCAGCAACACGTCGTTGCGCTTGCCGAGGCTGCCGTCGTCGTTGACCAGGAACTTGGGCACGATGAACAGCGAAATGCCCTTCACCCCGGCCGGCGCGTCCGGCAGCTTGGCCAGCACCATGTGCACGATGTTTTCCGACAACGGGTGATCGCCACCGGAGATGAAGATCTTGTTGCCCTTGAGGCGATAAGTGCCGTCGGACGCAGGTTCTGCGCGGGTACGAATATCCGACAGCGACGAGCCCGCGTGGGGTTCGGTCAGGGCCATGGTGCCGAAGAAACGGCCGTCGATCATCGGCTGCAAGAAGCGGCGCTTCTGTTCATCGGTGCCGAAGCTTTCGATCAGGTTCGCCGCGCCCATGGTCAGGAACGGGTACGACGTTGAAGCAGCATTGGCCGATTGAAAGTGCGCGAAGCAGGCCTGGGACAGCAGCGTAGGAAGCTGCATGCCTCCAGCGTCGAAACTGCGCGCGGCGTTGAGGAAGCCGGCTTCGAGGAAAGCATCCACCGCCGGTTTCACTTCCGGAATCAGAATCGCCTGACCGTTCTCATAGCGCGGCTCGTTCTCGTCGCCCTTGCGGTTGTGCGGGGCGAAGAATTTTTCGGCGATGCTGCGGGCGGTGCCGATGGCGGCATCGAAGGTTTCGCGATTGTGCTCGGCGAAACGCTCACGTTGGGTCAGGCCCTCGGCATCGAGGACTTCATACAGCTCGAAAGCCAGATTGCGGGAACTGAGCAACGTCTCGGACATGGCGGCCTACCTTTTGTTGGAATGGGCCGAGTCTAAGACGGGGAATAGAGGCTGGATAGGATGATTGATAAGGGTGATGTTGGAGCCGCGCAGAAACTTAGCAGTCACCTCAAAACAACTGTAGGAGTGAGCCTGCTCGCGATGGCGGTCGCACATCCACAACAGATGTGACTGACAGACCGCTATCGCGAGCAGGCTCACTCCTACAGGGTATTGCATTCCGGGCGGCCATTGCGGCTGCCCGGCTTATCGGTTTTAGCCGATGGTCATCAAGCTCGCATTACCACCCGCCGCAGCGGTGTTAACGCTCAGCGCACGCTCGATCACCAGGCGTTCCAGCGCAATGTTGGATTCGCCTTGCGACAGGCCCTGCACACCGACGATGGCGCCGGCACGCTTGGCAACCTGCTGGCACACCGCACGCAACTGGTCGGAATGGCCGTGATGCACAACCGCATCAAACACCACTTCGTCCTTGTTCCAGTCGGAAACCAGCTTGATGCGCGCCTGAATGTCCTTCGGCAGGCGTGCGAACAATGCCTTGGTCATGTCCGCTTCTGACCATACCGCCGAACCACCGACAGCCAATACCGCCGCCAGTTGCGTCAGCAGATCGCCTTCGACTTCCGCCAGGCACAGCACGTGTTCCCGTGGCAGGATCGCGTAGCTGTTGCGCTCGCCGGTCGGGCCGGCCAGGACGCGAGTGATGCCGCTTTGCGATTGCGCGGCGAACTGCACGCACAGGGTGCTCAGGTCGGCGAACTTGTGGCTGTCGGCCCAGGCTTTCAGGGCCGTCAGCGGCTTGCTCATGGCATCGCGCAGACGAACGTCCGGTGCCGCGGCAGCATCGCCGCGAGCGAAGGATTGTTCAATCGCATCCGCAGGGCGGGTCGACAGCAGGCGGTACAGGTACAGCGGACCACCGGCTTTCGGGCCGGTACCCGACAGGCCTTCGCCGCCGAATGGCTGCACGCCGACCACGGCACCAACGATGTTGCGGTTGACGTAGACGTTACCGGCGTTGACGTTGTCGATCACCTTGGCGATGGTCTCGTCGATGCGGGTGTGCACGCCCAGGGTCAGGCCGTAGCCGGAAGCGTTGATCTGAGCGATCAGTTGGTCGATGTCTTTGCGCTTGTAGCGAACCACGTGCAGTACCGGGCCGAAGATCTCCCGTTGCAGTTCGTCGAAGCTTTCCAGTTCGATCAGCGTCGGCATCACGAAGGTGCCGCGTTTGACTTCTTCGGCATCGGCGATGGCCACCTGGTACACGCTGCGACCTTTGTCGCGCATGGCCTGGATGTGCTTCTCGATGCCAGCCTTGGCTTCGGCGTCGATGACCGGGCCGATGTCCACGGACAGGCGCTCAGGGTTGCCGAGACGGCTTTCAGCCATGGCACCTTTGAGCATTTCGATGACGCGGTCGGCAGAATCTTCCTGCAAGCACAGCACGCGCAGGGCCGAGCAACGCTGACCGGCGCTGTCGAAGGCCGAGGACACCACGTCGATCACCACTTGTTCGGTCAGCGCCGAAGAATCGACGATCATTGCGTTCTGGCCACCGGTTTCGGCGATCAGCGGAATTGGACGACCCTGGTTGTCCAGGCGACCGGCGATGTTGCGTTGCAGCAAGCGAGCGACTTCGGTGGAACCGGTGAACATCACGCCTTTGACGCGATCGTCGCCGACCAGACCCGCACCAACGGTTTCCCCACGGCCCGGCAGCAATTGCAGCACGCCTTCCGGAATACCGGCTTCGAGCAGCAGGCGCACGGCTTGGGCGGCAACCAGTGGCGTTTGTTCCGCAGGCTTGGCCAGTACCGGGTTACCGGCGGCCAGCGCAGCAGCCACTTGGCCACTGAAGATCGCCAGCGGGAAGTTCCACGGGCTGATGCATACGACTGGACCCAGCGGGCGGTGAGCGTCGTTGGTGAAATCATTGCGTGCCTGCACTGCGTAATAACGCAGGAAGTCCACGGCTTCACGCACTTCGGCGATGGCGTTGGCGAAGGTCTTGCCGGCTTCGCGAGCCAGCAGGCCCATCAGCGGCTGGATTTCGGCTTCCATCAGATCGGCGGCACGCTCCAGGATCGCGGCGCGCTCGGCGGGCGGCGTGGCCTGCCAGATTGGCGCAGCGTTCAGGGCGCACTGGATGGCGTTGTCGACGTCTTCGACGGTCGCTTCCTGCACATGGCCGACCACGTCACGCAGATCGGACGGGTTCAGAACCGGTGCCGGCGCTTCGCTGCTGGAGGCACAACCGAGCATCGGCGCCGCTTTCCAGTGGTTGTGTGCGGTAGCGAGCAGCGCGCAGGACAGGGAGGCCAAGCGATGTTCGTTGGCCATATCGATGCCGCTGGAGTTGGCGCGCTCGGAGCCATACAGGTCACGCGGCAGCGGAATGCGCGGGTGCGGCAGGCCGAAACCACCTTCCACGGTTGCCATCTGCTCGATGCTGGCTACCGGATCGGCTACCAGTTCCTGGATCGAAATCGATTGGTCGGCGATGCGGTTGACGAACGAGGTGTTCGCGCCGTTTTCCAGCAGGCGACGCACCAGGTAAGCCAGCAGGGTTTCGTGGGTGCCGACCGGAGCGTACACGCGGCACGGACGGTTCAGCTTGCCTTCGGAAACTTTGCCTACAACCTGTTCGTACAGCGGTTCACCCATGCCGTGCAGGCACTGGAACTCGTACTGGCCCGGGTAATAGTTCTGACCGGCGATGTGATAAATGGCCGACAGGGTGTGGGCGTTGTGCGTGGCGAATTGCGGGTAGATGACTTCCGGCACCGACAGCAGTTTGCGTGCGCAAGCGATGTAGGAAACGTCGGTGTACACCTTGCGGGTGTAGACCGGGTAGCCTTCCAGGCCTTCGACCTGGGCGCGCTTGATTTCGCTGTCCCAGTACGCGCCTTTCACCAAGCGGATCATCAGGCGATGACGGCTGCGACGAGCCAGGTCGATCACGTAGTCGATCACGTACGGGCAACGCTTCTGGTAAGCCTGGATCACGAAACCGATACCGTTCCAGCCAGTCAGTTGCGGCTCGAAGCACAGGCGCTCGAGCAGATCCAGCGACAGCTCCAGGCGGTCGGCTTCTTCGGCGTCGATGTTCAGGCCGATGTCGTATTGCTTGGCCAGCAGGGTCAGCGACAGCAGGCGCGGGTACAGCTCGTCCATCACGCGCTCGTACTGCGCACGGCTGTAGCGTGGGTGCAGGGCGGACAGTTTGATCGAAATGCCCGGGCCTTCATAAATCCCGCGACCGTGGGAGGCTTTGCCGATCGAGTGGATGGCTTGTTCGTACGAGGCCAGGTACTTCTGGGCGTCGTGCTCGGTGAGTGCGGCTTCACCCAGCATGTCGTAGGAATAGCGGAAACCCTTGGCTTCGAACTTGCTGGCGTTGGCCAGGGCTTCGGCGATGGTTTCGCCGGTCACGAACTGCTCGCCCATCAGGCGCATGGCCATGTCGACGCCCTTGCGGATCATCGGCTCGCCGCTCTTGCCGATGATGCGGCTCAGGGACGACGTCAGGCCGGCTTCGTTGTGGGTCGACACAAGCTTGCCGGTCAGTAGCAAGCCCCAGGTGGCGGCGTTGACGAACAGCGACGGGCTGTTGCCCAAGTGCGGCTGCCAGTTGCCGGTGCTGATCTTGTCGCGGATCAGGGCGTCGCGGGTGCCTTTGTCCGGGATGCGAAGCAGCGCTTCGGCCAGGCACATCAGTGCCACGCCTTCCTGGGACGACAGGGAGAACTCCTGCAGCAGGCCCTGAACGATGCCGGCACGGCCGCCAGCGCTCTTCTGGTTGCGCAGTTTTTCAGCAATCGAGGCGGCGAGTTTGTTGGTGGCTTCGGCCATCGGAGCCGGCAGGCGTGCCTGCTCGATCAACATCGGCACCACTTCTGGTTCCGGGCGACGGTAGGCGGCGGTGATCGAGGCGCGCAGTACCGATTGCGGCAGGATGCTTTCAGCGAATTCGAGGAAGCACTGATGGGCGTGATCCAGAGGCGCGTCGACGCTGTCGTCGGAATCCTTGGTCAAACCGCTCAGCTCGGTCAGGGTTGCACCACCCTCGAGTTTTTCCAGGTAATTGAAGATTGCCTGCTTGATCAGCCAGTGCGGCGTGCGATCAATCGAGGTCGCGGCGGCCTTGAGGCGTTCGCGGGTCGGGTCGTCAAGTTTGACCCCAAGGGTGGTGGTAGCCATGTTTTTATCCTCATGTTTGCCACGACTGCGTGGCATCAGCTGGCGGCAAGATTAGCCGTGCGACTGTTGAGGTGCAACCGGGTGCAACCCTTTTTTTGTCGGAATATTACGCAGCTCGTCAGGAAATAAATTCTGGTACGGCAGTGCTGCCTCTGCTTGGTGCTTTTTAGGTTGGTCAGCCCTATTTCTTGCTCCGAAAAGGAGCAAAAAAACGGGTTTGAAATTTATTTCCGACTGGGTGCAACTTATTCTCGAGAAACTGGTTGCACCTTATTTGCTTTGTTGAATAGCATTCGCGCCCAAGGTGCAACCCGGAAAAATCCGGGTGCTCCGGCTGATGGCTTTCCTGGGGAAACATCGGTCATAAATGCGCGGGATCCCGGATCGTCTGTCAAACGTCACCGTTTGCGAGCGGTTCACCAGCCGCCGCTACATAAAAACAAAGCCAGGGCGTAACTTAATGAGCGTAAGCAATCCAACCCTGATCACGTTCGTGATCTACATCGCAGCAATGGTGCTGATCGGCTTGATGGCCTATCGCTCCACCAACAACCTTTCCGATTACATTCTGGGCGGCCGTAGCCTGGGCAGCGTCGTGACCGCACTGTCCGCCGGTGCCTCCGACATGAGCGGCTGGTTGTTGATGGGTTTGCCCGGCGCGATCTACATGTCCGGTCTTTCCGAAAGCTGGATCGCCATCGGCCTGATCGTCGGCGCCTACCTGAACTGGCTGTTCGTCGCCGGCCGTCTGCGTGTGCAGACCGAGCACAACGGTGATGCACTGACCCTGCCGGACTACTTCGCCAGCCGTTTTGAAGACAAAAGCGGCCTGCTGCGGATCATCTCCGCGGTCGTGATCCTGGTGTTCTTCACCATCTACTGCGCTTCCGGCATCGTGGCCGGAGCCCGTCTGTTCGAAAGCACCTTCGGCATGTCCTACGAGACAGCGCTGTGGGCCGGTGCTGCGGCGACGATTGCCTACACCTTTATCGGTGGTTTCCTGGCCGTGAGCTGGACCGATACCGTACAAGCCACCCTGATGATCTTCGCGTTGATCCTGACGCCGGTTATCGTGCTGCTGGCCACCGGCGGCGTCGACACCACTTTCCTGGTCATCGAAGCGCAAGATCCAAGCAACTTCGACATGCTCAAGGGCACCACTTTCATCGGCATCATCTCGCTGATGGGCTGGGGGCTGGGCTACTTCGGCCAGCCGCATATCCTGGCGCGTTTCATGGCTGCCGATTCGGTTAAATCGATCGCCAACGCCCGTCGCATTTCCATGACCTGGATGATCCTGTGCCTGGGCGGCACCGTGGCAGTCGGCTTCTTCGGTATCGCCTACTTCTCGGCGCACCCGGACGTGGCTGGCGCAGTCACCGAGAACCACGAGCGTGTGTTCATCGAACTGGCCAAGATCCTGTTCAACCCATGGATCGCGGGTATCCTGCTGTCGGCCATTCTGGCTGCCGTCATGAGCACCCTGAGCTGCCAGTTGCTGGTGTGCTCGAGCGCCCTGACCGAAGACTTCTACAAGACCTTCCTGCGTAAATCCGCTTCGCAGCTGGAGCTGGTCTGGGTCGGCCGTGCCATGGTGCTGTTGGTTGCCCTGGTGGCGATCGCCCTGGCGTCCAACCCGGAAAACCGTGTACTGGGTCTGGTGAGCTATGCCTGGGCTGGTTTCGGTGCCGCATTCGGCCCGGTCGTGCTGATCTCCGTGATCTGGAAAGACATGACCCGCAACGGCGCACTGGCCGGTATCCTGGTCGGCGCGATCACCGTGATCGTCTGGAAACACTTCGAACTGCTGGGCCTGTACGAAATCATCCCTGGTTTCATCTTCGCCAGCCTGGCGATCTACTTCGTCAGCAAGATGGGCACGCCGACTGCCGGCATGTTCCAGCGTTTTGCTGCTGCCGAGAGTGATTATCGTCTGAACAAGTGATGAGTGATGGGTTGAACTCTACCCATCCCTGATAAAAGAACGGCTCGCAGCTTTATGGTGCGGGCCGTTTTTTTTTGCTTATCCAATATCCGTGGTGCCCGTCATCATCTGCGAATTTTCCGGGCAGGGTCCTCGGACGTTTCCTTCAAAACGTAGTGGTTTTCATGAAGTGGTGCGATGTGAGTTCCGTCGATAGTCTTTGGTGGTCACTGACAATTCAGTGGTGGGGTGTAGGAACCTCTCAAGGCCGATGGGAAGCACTTAGCGTCAATACTTGGTTTGCGGTCGTTTACATGCGCCCGTAAGATCAGTTGCGGCAGCTATGCGCGGGCACGCTTCGGCGTGGTCGGGTTTTCCCAAAGGTCTCGATATTCCTACCCCGCGCTTAGCTGCCACCCTGGCCTGTAGGAAGGCTGATGGCAGCTCCGATTCATCTTTGGGAGCTACTAATGAAAACAATTCACCCTGACCCACCTTACAAAAAACCAATCCCCCATCCTGACAACCGCTTCATGGCATTGACCAGCAACTGCACCGATATGCCCACCCTGTTCGTCGACACCCATGCGCCACTCGACATCCTCGCCGACGCCGCCAACTACAGAATCCGCGCAGTCACCCAAGTGCTTGAGAACCTGTCCATGCGCGGTTCGATCGAATGCGAGTCCTTCATCCTCAGCGATTTCTCCTTGCTCTGCGCAATTACGTTGCGCGATGGCTGTGATGTGCTGGATGTGGTTGGGCGGCGGTTGCGGGCGCGGCCGTCGGCGTAGCACATAGGGCTTTTGTGGCTAGGGGGGTGTAGTGCCTCAACTGGCCACTCAGCCGTGAACCCCTGACTTGCCGGCCGGTAAAAGGTAAACTTCCCGGCCTTCGCAGGAGCAGCCATGAATTATCGTCACGCCTTCCATGCCGGCAATCACGCCGATGTGTTCAAACACCTGACCTTGACCCGCCTCATCGCCCTGATGTCGCGCAAGGAACAGCCGTTTGCCTATCTCGACACTCACGCCGGCATCGGTCTGTATGACCTTCAGGGTGACCAGGCCAACCGTACCGGTGAGTACCTGGAAGGCATTGCGCGTTTGTGGGATCAGCCGGATCTGCCGATCCTGACCGCCGATTACATGCAAGTGCTGCACGAGATGAACCCGGATGGCCAGTTGCGCTACTACCCGGGGTCGCCGGAGCTGGCGCGACGTTTGACCCGCGCGCAGGACCGTGTGTTGCTCAACGAGAAGCATCCGGAAGACGGCGTGCTGCTCAAGGACAACATGGCCGGTGATCGCCGGGTCAAGGTGCACCTGGGCGAAGGCTGGCATGTGCCGCGGGCCTTGCTGCCGGTGCCGGAGAAACGTGCGGTGATGCTGATCGATCCGCCGTTCGAGAAACTCGACGAGATGCAGCGTTGTGCCGCGTCGTTGAAGGAAGCGATTGGCCGGATGCGCCAGACCGTGGCAGCGATCTGGTACCCGGTGAAGGATCAGCGCGCGCTGCGCCGCTTCTATCAGGACCTGGCCGGTACCGGTGCGCCGAAGTTGTTGCGGGTGGAGTTGCTGGTGCATCCGCTGGATACGCCCAACAGCCTGAACGGTTCCGGGCTGGCGATTGCCAATCCGCCGTGGGGGTTGGAGGAAGAGTTGCGCGAGCTGCTGCCGTGGCTGTCTGAGAAGCTGGGGCAGACACAGGGTGGGTGGCGGATGGATTGGTTGATTGCCGAGAGTTGATCTGTAGGAGCGAGCTTGCTCGCGAAGGTCGTGAACGTTAACGCGTAAAACCGGATGCCCAGCAGCGTCCTTTGGTTTTTCGCGAGCGGGCTCGCTCCTACAGTCAGTTGTCAGATCGGGCAGGTCACGCCTGTGCCGCCAATGCCGCAATAGCCTTCCGGGTTTTTCGCCAGGTATTGCTGGTGATACGTTTCGGCAAAGTAGACGGTCGGGGCCTGGTCGATTTCGGTGCTGATTTGACCGAGACCGGCCTTGGATAGCTCGGCCTGGTAGATTTCCTTGCTCTTGAGCGCCGCGTCCAGTTGTTCCTGGCTGGTGGCGTAGATCACCGAACGGTACTGGGTGCCGATGTCATTGCCCTGGCGCATGCCCTGCGTCGGGTTGTGCAGTTCCCAGAACATCGCCAGCAGTTCTTCGTAGCTGACCTTGGCCTTGTCATACACCACCAGCACCACTTCGGTGTGGCCGGTCAGGCCCGAGCAGACTTCTTCGTAGGTCGGGTTGGGCGTGAAACCGCCGGCGTAGCCGACCACGGTGCTGACCACGCCTTCACGCTGCCAGAAGCGGCGTTCAGCACCCCAGAAGCAGCCGAGGCCTAAGATCGCGAAGTCGACGTCTTCGAAGAACGGCCCGAGCAAGGGGGTATCTTTAAACACAAAGTGCTTTTCAGGCAGGGTCATTGCGGTTTCGCGGCCAGGCAGGGCTTGTTCTTTAGTCGGGAGCACGTTTTTGTTCACCAGGATTTCCGAGCGCAGAACCATGATCAGTCCTCTCAGTCAGGATAATTAGACAGACAAACAGTTTGCCCGAGAGTTGGATCGCTGTCAGGCGATTGGGCCGCGCGGGTAGCGTTTGAGCTTGTCGATCAGCTCATTGCCCGGGATCGGACGGTCGAACAGGTAGCCCTGGCCGACGTCGCAGCGGTGACGGCGCAGGAACGACAACTGCTCGGCGGTTTCGATGCCTTCAGCCACGACCTTGAGTTTCAGGTTGTGGGCCATGGCGATCACCGCTGAGGTGATTTCCATGTCGTCCTGGTTGTCCGGGATTTCGTGGATGAAGCTTCGATCGATCTTGATGATGTCGATGGGGAATTTTTTCAAGTAGCTGAGCGACGAGTAACCGGTGCCGAAGTCGTCCATGGCCAGGGTCAGGCCCAGGCGCTTGAGCTGGTCGAGTTGCAGGTGGGTGTCTTCGGTGGCTTCCAGCAGCAGGCCTTCGGTCAGCTCCAGCTCCAGCAAATGAGCTGGCAGGGCTTCTTCCTTGAGGATGTTGGCAATGGAGGCCACCAGGTCCGGATCGGAGAACTGCTTGGGCGACAGGTTGATCGCCACTTGCAGGTTGCCCAGGCCGGCGGCGGTCAGCGCTTTGCTCATGCGGCAGGCCTGGCGGGCGATCCATTTGCCGATCGGAATGATCAGCCCGGTTTCTTCGGCGACGCTGATGAACTGGTCCGGGCGGATCATGCCCTTTTCCGGGTGGTCCCAGCGCAGCAGTGCTTCCATCCCCAGCAGGCGACCGCTGCGCAGGCACAGCTTGGGCTGGTAGAACACGTCGAGCTCGTTCTGGGTCAGGGCGCGGCGCAGGTTGTTTTCGACGAACAGCTTGTAGCTGGCCTCGGCGTTCAGCGCTTCGGTGAACACTTGCACCTGGTGTTTGCCGTTGGCCTTGGCCTTGTGCAGCGCCAACCCGGCGTTGCGCATCAGGGTTTGCGGGTCGCGCCCGTGCAGCGGCGCGCAGGCCAGGCCCACGGAGCCGGTGACGCTGATCAACTGGTTGTCGACGAACATCGGTTTGTCGAGGGTCGCCAGCAACTGGTTGGCCACTTGCTGGCCCATCGTGAGGTCGCTGTTGTCCAGCAACACGGCGAATTCGTTACTCGCGAATCGCGCCAGGCTGCCGCTCGGGATCAGGCTGTTGCGCAGGCGCCGGGCCAGGCTGATCAGCAGTTTGTCGCCGGTCTGGTGGCCGAGGCTGTCGTTGATCCGCTTGAAGTTGTCGATGTCCACCAGCAACAGGCTGATTGGCGCGTCGCTGTCCCGGGCGAAGCGTTCATCGAGGTTGCGGATGAACGCCGGGCGGTTGCCGAGGTTGGTCAGGTTGTCGGTGTAGGCCAGGCGCTCGATACGCTGCTGAGCGAGCTTGGTCTGGGTGATGTCTTCGTAGATGCCGATGTAGTGGGTCAGCTCGCGGTTGTCGCCGTAAACCTTGGAGATCGACAACTGGCCCCAGTAGGGTTCGAGGTTTTTCCGGCGGCTCTTGAATTCACCTTGCCAACTGTTGCTCTTGGCCAGCGCCGAAGGTGCATCGAACAACAGCTCGCTGAGGTTTTCTAGGGCCGGTAGTTCTGACAGGCGCTGACCGTGCACTTCTTCGGTGGAATATTGGGTGATCGCGGTGAAGCTCGGGTTGACGTATTCCACCACGCCGTCGCAATTGACCAGCAGAAAGGCGTTGGCACTTTGTTCGACCGCACGCTGGAACAGGTGCAGGGCGCTGGTGGCGGTTCGCCGGTTATGGTTGCTGATGACCTGGGCAAACTGGTCCGCCAGTTCTCCAGCGAAGGCAATTTCATCCGACTGCCAGGCGCGGGTCGCCCCGGTTTGCTCCAGGCACAAAACGCCGACCACCTGGCCATCGACGCGGATGCTGGCATCGAGCATTGCGTTGACGTCGCGTGGGCGCAGGCTTTCGGCCATCTCCCGGGTGCGCGGGTCGCGCATGGCGTTATGGGCGTCGATGGCCCGGCCGGTGTGCAGGGCGTCGAGGTAATCGGGGAAAACGCTGACATCGATCGGTTGCGGCAGCAGGTATTGCTGATTCGTGCGGTGATAGGCCGAGATCGGCACCAGCATCGAGTCTTCGAGGTGCCACAGGCTGGCACTGTCGATTTCGTAGATGTCGCAGGCGCTGCGGGTGATCAGCTCGGCGGCTTCGCGCAAGGAGTTGTTGCTGCTGTAGCGTTGACGGGTGAGCAGCAGGATCAGGTCCTGCTGGGCACGCACCCGCTCCAGGTGCAGCAGTTGCTCCTGCTGGGCACGCTGATTGAGCTCCAGGGCGATTTGCAGGCGCGAGTTCTGGGTTTCCAGATCCAGGGCCGGTTGTAGTGGGTCATCCTCGAACAGACCGTCGATGACCAGCAGGTAGCCGCGTAACAGGTGTCGATTATGTTGTTTGAAGGCTTCGCCCAGTTCTAGCAGAGTCAGGGAGCCAGCCGCGGTGTGCAGGGTGTAGCGGATCAGGTAGTGCGTGCTTTCGCTCAGTTGTTGCTGGATCGCGTCGTGCGATTGATAGCGCGCTTGCGGCTCCATCAGGCTGGCGTAGGGCGAGCCTACCAGCGCACACAGCTCAACGGCTGGCAGGCCGAACTGGCGTTCGCAATTGGGGTCGAGAAACAGCAGTGCCCAGCTGGGTTCATTAAGCCGTTCGAAACGCAGCATGCCGAGCCGCGAGGGCACAGGCAACTGCGTCACTACCTCGGCCACCATACGGCTGGCGGCATCGGGTTGGCTTTTCATGGAGGGAAACTCGCTTCGAATATGCTGAACGCGCCGGGCTCTCGCCCTCTTTACTGTTGCCTGCGGCAAGGTTGCATCATTGCGACACCGACTGACAAGAGAGATGAAGGCCAAGTGCTATAAGAATATGTCGGCAGGCGACGGGATTTCTTCAGTCGCTGGCAAAAAGTATTGCTATTCGCTGAAAAGTTCGCAGTTTTGCAAGTATTGCTATCGGCTGCGATCCGTTTCCGGGTCAGCGAAACGGGATGCCAATGGACTGCAACAGCTTGCCTTCCCGGTCGTGATAATTCACCTGGAGCTGCCCGGCCTCGACGACCAGGTGTGCAAAGTTATCCTGGCTGATCACGTTGCTGGTCAGCTCATGCCGATAGTCGCCGGAGGCGGTGCAGACCAGGGGTTGACCGAGGACGAACGTGGAGGCCGTGGCAAAGGGCAACATTCTGCTGTTGCACAGCGGTGACGAGACGATGGTGTGGACTTCGAAATCGGGGTCCTCGCTGTGGGTCAGACGGCTGGTCAGCGAACCGTGAACATCACCGGAAATGAACACGACGTTCTTGATGCGGTGTGTGCGAATGGTCTCCAGCAACCGTAGCCGTTGTTCGGGGAAGGCCTGCCAGGCGTCATCATCCGCGCGCTTTTGGTCAGGGTAGAACATGACACTGGTGACCACTAATTTGACCCGCGCCGGGCTGTGGATCAGCCAGTCGCACAGGGCTTGTTCCTGGGTTGTATCGAGAATGCGTCGGTCAGTGGCCGACAGATTGCGTCGGGTTCGACTGTCGGTCACAAACCATTCGATATCACCTTCAGTAAATTGATACCAGTATTTGTCCAGTCGTTTATTTATAAGTCCATCATCGGTTAGTGCGTGAGCTGGACTATGGCTGGCCTGATACAACTCATAGGCCCTGATTGCGTTTGCATATAAGTAGTCATCGGACTTGCTCTTGTTGGCGGGCCAGTTGTCTTCTATTTCATGGTCGTCAAGGATCATGTAGGTGGGCAGCTTGGACATTAGATTGGCGATATTTATCTGCGAAAACGCCACACGATATTTATGCAGGATTTCCTTGAGTTCCCGATCAGGGGCAATGATGTTCAAGTCATCGACATAGATTTGGTCACCCGTCATCACCAGCGCACTGACGGGAGGACTGGCTTGCTCCACCAAGCGTGAAATTGAAGCGAAGATTCTGTCGCCCAAGTGAGGGGCTGATGCAATGCCGGCGGTCATGCGCAGATATCGGCAGGAGCCGACAATGTAGGCCCTTGGCAGGCCGGCCTGGCGGGGGCGGGTACGCAAGTGATAAACCTGCCGTGGCCATTGCAGCGGCAGTTCCTTCACCGTGTCGACGGTGTGCGCCGGGCCCGTCGGGCTGAACCACCCCGCCTGATACTCATAGTCGGAGTCGGCGGACAGATTGTTTAGTGCAAAGACTTCGCACATGTCGTGCTCGGGTTCGAGTTTCGCAAAGTTGCCTTTTGACCAGTGATCTTCGCCTTGTCGTCTATAACGAATTCCGGCAAATACCAAAGTGTATTTATTGTGTTCGCCGCGCAAAAAAATACGGGCATGATTAGTGGTGGTGTGGCCAATAATCGGGCCGACAGTTGGTTTGAGCATGTTTGAGTCCATTCTGCTGCCAACGAATTGGTTAGATGGTTGTTTCGGATGTAATAAGTAGTCTTTCAGTCAAGGCTAGTTATTTGGCCCGAAAAAATATCTGGCGGAAATGGATTCGAGTTGTGGGCGATATCAGCCACAAATGTAGGAAGAAGTCTTAAGTAAAAAAATCAGGCAAAAAAAGCCCCGCCAAATTGGCGGGGTTGAGGTACGAGCGTGGCGCTCGGAAACGTGGAACGCGATCGGCCCTCCGGTGAAGGAGGGCCGGTCGGTGTTACAGGAGCATGGTGCGGATGTCGCCCAGCAGGTCGCTCAGACGCTTGGTGAAGCGTGCAGCAGCGGCGCCGTTGATCACACGGTGATCGTAGGACAGCGACAGCGGCAGCATCAGTTTCGGCTGGAAGGCTTTGCCGTCCCAGACTGGCTGGATGGTTGCCTTGGAAACACCGAGGATCGCCACTTCCGGCGCGTTGACGATCGGCGTGAAGCCGGTGCCGCCAATGTGGCCGAGGCTGGAAATGGTGAAGCACGCGCCTTGCATCTCGTCCGACGAGAGCTTCTTGGTCCGGGCTTTTTCAGCCAGGGAAGCAGCTTCGGCGGCCAGTTGCAGCAGGCTCTTCTGGTCGACGTTCTTGATGACCGGTACCAGCAGGCCATCCGGGGTGTCGACGGCGAAGCCGATGTTCACGTACTTCTTGCGGATAATCGCTTTGCCGCTTGGCGCCAGCGAGCTGTTGAAGTCCGGCAGTTCCTTGAGCAGGTGCGCGCAGGTCTTGAGCAGCAACGGCAGGATGGTCAGCTTGACGCCGGCCTTCTCTGCAACGGCTTTCTGGGCAACGCGGAACGCTTCGAGCTCGGTGATATCCGCCGAATCGAATTGCGTTACGTGCGGCACGTTCAGCCAGCTGCGGTGCAGGTTGGCGGCGCCGACCTGCATCAGGCGGGTCATCGGCACTTCTTCGATTTCACCGAAGCGGCTGAAGTCCACGACCGGAATCGGCGGGATGCCCGCGCCACCGGTTGCGCCAGCAGCAGCGGCCGGTGCTTCCTTGGCCTTCTGCATCATGGCCTTGACGTAAAGCTGCACGTCTTCCTTCAGGATGCGACCGTGCGGACCGCTGGCACCCACTGCGTTCAGCTCGACGCCGAATTCACGGGCCAGTTGACGCACGGCAGGGCCGGCGTGAACCTTGGCGCCCGGCTTGGCTGGAGCAGCGGCCGGGGCTGCAACAGGTGCGGCCGCGGCAGGTGCAGCAGCGACTGGCGCCGGAGCGCTCGGAGCAGCAGCGGCAGGTGCCGGTGCAGCGGCCGGAGCGGCGCCTTTGACTTTCAGCTTGAGGATCAGGTCGCCGGTACCGACTTCGTCATCGAGCTTGATGGAAACGCTTTCCACCACGCCAGCGGCAGGCGACGGGATTTCCATGCTCGCCTTGTCGGATTCCAGGGTGATCAGCGACTGGTCGGCCACAACGGTGTCGCCGGCCTTGACCAGGACTTCGATGATCTTGGCCTTGCCCGCCGAACCGATGTCCGGAACGTGGATGTCCTGAACGCTGTCGGCCACTGGAGCAGCCGGAGCTGCCGCAGGAACAGGTGCAGCGGCAGCAGCTGGAGCGGCAACCTGGGCCGGGGCAGCAGCCGGTGCAGCAGCACCCGCCACTTCCAGGTCCAGGATCAGGTCGCCAGTGCCGACTTCGTCGTTGAGCTTGACGCTGATGGCCTTGACCACGCCAGCGGCAGGCGACGGGATTTCCATGCTCGCCTTGTCGGATTCCAGGGTGATCAGCGACTGATCAGCCGCGACGGTGTCGCCGACCTTGACCTGGATCTCGATGATCTGGGCCTTGCCCGACGAACCGATGTCCGGCACGTGCACTTGCTGAACGCTGGCAGCAGCCGGCGCAGGAGCAGGAGCGGCGGCAGGCGCAGCAGCCGGTTTGGCTTCAGCCTTGGCGGCTGGCGCAGCGGCAGCCGCAGGGGCCGCAGCAGCGGCACCTTCGACTTCCAGCTCCAGCAGTTCGTCGCCTTCTTTCAGGCGATCGCCCAGCTTCACTTTCAGGCTCTTGATGATACCGGCCTTCGGCGCAGGCACTTCCATGCTCGCCTTGTCCGACTCAAGTGTCAGGATGCTCTGGTCGGCTTCGATACGGTCGCCGACCTTCACAAACAGTTCAATTACTTCACCTTCACCGCTGCCGATGTCAGGTACGCGAATGAGTTCGCTCACAGAATCTCTCCTCAGCAGTCCAGTGGGTTGCGTTTTTCCGGGTTGATACCGAACTTGGCGATGGCTTCAGCCACGACCTTAGGTTCGATGTCACCACGGTCAGCCAGTGCTTCCAGGGCTGCCAACACCACGAAATGACGGTCGACTTCGAAGAAATGACGCAGTTTCTTGCGGCTGTCGCTGCGGCCGAAACCGTCGGTGCCCAGGACTTTGAATTCCTTGGACGGTACCCACTGACGGATCTGCTCGGCGAACAGTTTCATGTAGTCGGTAGAGGCTATGACCGGACCTTTACGGCCGATCAGGCACTCTTCGACGTAGCTCAGCTTAGGCTTCTGGCCCGGGTGCAGACGGTTGGTGCGCTCAACGGCCAGGCCGTCGCGACGCAGTTCGTTGAAGCTGGTAACGCTCCATACGTCGGCGCCGACGTTGAACTCTTCACGCAGGATCTTCGCCGCTTCGCGGACTTCACGCAGGATGGTGCCGGAGCCCATCAGCTGAACGTGGTGCGCTGCTTCGCGGTTGTCTTCTTCGAGCAGGTACATGCCTTTCTTGATGCCTTCTTCGGCACCGGCCGGCATGGCTGGCTGCTGGTACGACTCGTTCATCACGGTGATGTAGTAGAAGACGTCCTGTTGCTCTTCGGTCATCTTCTTCATGCCGTCCTGAATGATCACCGCCAGCTCGTAGCCGTAGGTTGGATCGTAGGTGCGGCAGTTCGGGATGGTCGAGGCCAGCAGGTGGCTGTGACCGTCTTCGTGTTGCAGGCCTTCACCGTTCAGGGTGGTACGGCCGGCGGTGCCGCCGATCAGGAAACCACGGGTGCGGCTGTCGCCGGCGGCCCATGCCAGGTCGCCGATACGCTGGAAGCCGAACATCGAGTAGAAGATGTAGAACGGCAGCATCGGCTGGTTGTGGCTGGAGTACGAAGTACCGGCAGCGATGAAGGAGCTCATGGCGCCCGCTTCGTTGATGCCTTCCTCGAGGATCTGGCCCTTCTGGTCTTCCTTGTAGAACATCACCTGGTCTTTATCGACTGGCTCGTAGAGCTGGCCGACGGAGGAGTAGATGCCCAGCTGGCGGAACATGCCTTCCATACCGAAGGTACGGGCTTCGTCCGGGATGATCGGCACGATGCGCGGGCCGATTTCCTTGTCCTTGACCAGTTGCGCGAGGATCCGCACGAAGGCCATGGTGGTGGAAATTTCGCGGTCGCCCGAGCCGTCCAGGATCGCCTTGAGGGTTTCCAGTGGCGGAGTCGGGATGTTGAAGCTCTTGGCGCGACGCTGAGGTACGAAGCCGCCCAGTGCGGTACGGCGCTCGCTCAGGTAACGGGCTTCGGCGCTGCCTTCTTCCGGTTTGAAGAACGGCAGGTTTTCCAGCTCGTCGTCCTTGACCGGGATGTCGAAGCGGTCACGGAACAACTTCAGGCTGTCGACGTCGACTTTCTTGGTGTTGTGCGCAGTGTTCTTCGCTTCGCCGGCGCCGGTGCCATAACCCTTGATGGTCTTGGCCAGGATGACGGTCGGTTGTTCTTTGTGGTTGACCGCTTCGTGGTACGCCGCGTAGACCTTGTACGGGTCGTGGCCGCCACGGTTGAGTTTCCAGATCTCGTCGTCGGACAGGTCTTCGACCATTGCCTTGAGTTCAGGCGTGTTGAAGAAGTGTTCACGCACGAACGCGCCGTCTTTGGCTTTGTAGTTCTGGTACTCGCCGTCGATGACTTCGTCCATGCGACGTTGCAGGATGCCGTGGGTGTCCTTGGCCAGCAGCGGGTCCCAGAAACGGCCCCAGATGACTTTGGTCACGTTCCACTGAGCACCGCGGAACACGCCTTCGAGTTCCTGGATGATCTTGCCGTTGCCGCGAACCGGGCCGTCGAGGCGCTGCAGGTTGCAGTTGATGACGAAGATCAGGTTGTCCAGCTTCTCGCGGCCGGCCAGGGAGATCGCGCCCAGGGATTCCGGCTCGTCGCACTCGCCGTCGCCCAGGAAGCACCAGACTTTTTGTTTGCCGGCAGGAATGAAACCGCGGTGCTCCAGGTACTTCATGAAGCGTGCCTGGTAGATCGCCTGGATCGGGCCCAGACCCATGGACACGGTCGGGAACTGCCAGAAGTCAGGCATCAGCCAAGGGTGCGGGTAGGACGACAGGCCCTGACCGTCGACTTCCTGGCGGAAGTTGTTCATCTGGTCTTCGGTGATGCGGCCTTCCATGAATGCGCGGGCGTAAACGCCTGGCGAGGTGTGGCCCTGGAAGTAGATCAGGTCGCCGCCGTGTTCTTCGGTCGGGGCCTGGAAGAAGTAGTTGAAGCCGATGTCATACAGGGTCGCACTGGAAGCGAAGCTGGAGATGTGACCGCCGAGGTCAGAATCTTTCAGGTTCGTACGCATTACCATGGCCATCGCGTTCCAGCGTACCAGCGAGCGAATGCGGCGTTCCATGAACAGGTCGCCAGGCATGCGTGCTTCGTGGGTTACCGGGATGGTGTTGCGGTAAGGCGTGGTGATGGCGTAAGGCAACTGCGAACCGCTGCGGGTCGCCAGTTCACCCATACGGGTCATCAGATAGTGAGCACGGTCTTCGCCTTCTTTGTCGAGAACCGATTCCAGGGCGTCCAGCCATTCCTGGGTTTCGACGGGATCGAGGTCTTGCATGGCTTGCTCCAGGGCGGAAAGGCTACCAGAATCGGTTGCCTGAGTTAGCGACTGGCCTTGTGGGCAGACGTTATGAATTCTTGGATTGCCGACAGGTTGTTCCGGCGGCGTGTAGTTTTACTACAAATCTTCCGGCATTTCAGCCCGGCTAATGTATATACGAGTAGTAAAACTACAGAAGAGCGGCTTGTGGCCCCCGGCTGCGTTGTGAGAATAATCGTTAAGGTTGGTCTTTTTCCAACTACAAAAGGTAAAAGCTTGATGCTGGCTGCCAAAATTAAAGAAATTTCAGCTATTTCTAACTTTTGTTCGACAGTCCCTCAGGTAGTGGGTTTTCGCAATCCACTACATGCAGTCCGTTGTACGCCGATCAAGGATAGACCATGAGCCTCCCTTCGCTTGCTGAACTGCCCGCCATTCTCCTGCCGTTTGTCACCCGCGCCGAGCAGTCATTCCGGGCTGCCGTCGCCGCTCTGGACGATGACCACGGGCTGTCTGCCTGGGCCCCGGAACGCTGGGCGCAATTTGCCCGCGTCACCGCCGCCAGCGATTTCGTGATTGAACAGTGTGTTCGTGACCCTTTGATGTTGCTGGAACTGGTGCAGTCCGGCGAACTGGACCGCAGCTTCGCTCCCGGTGAGTTGTGCGGGCAGATCGCGGCCGCCGCAAACGTGGCCGAGACCGACGATCTGCTTGGCCGCGCCTTGCGCCGCCAGCGTGCACGGCATCAGGTGCGGATCATCTGGCGCGACCTGACCCGCCAGGCTGACCTGGTCCAGACCTGCCGCGACCTCTCGGACATGGCCGATGCCAGCATCGATCAGGCCTATCAATGGTTATATGTGCGGCATTGCCAGCAGTTCGGCGTGCCGACCGGGCGGCGCAGCGGCGAGCCGCAGCAGATGGTCATTCTCGGCATGGGCAAGCTCGGCGCGGTGGAGTTGAACCTGTCCTCGGACATCGACCTTATATTCGCCTACCCCGAGGGCGGCGAAACCGTCGGCGTGAAACGCCCGCTGGATAACCAGGAGTTCTTCATTCGCCTGGGCCAGCGGCTGATCAAGGCCCTGGACCCGATGACTGTCGACGGCTTTGTATTCCGCGTTGACATGCGCTTGCGTCCCTACGGTTCGGCGGGTGCGCTGGTGCTGAGCTTCAATGCGCTGGAGCAGTATTACCAGGATCAGGGTCGCGATTGGGAGCGCTACGCGATGATCAAGTCGCGGGTGGTGGCCGGCGATCAAGTGGCTGGCGCGCAACTGCAAGACATGCTGAGGCCATTCGTTTACCGGCGTTACCTGGACTTTTCCGCCATCGAAGCGCTGCGCACCATGAAGCAGCTGATCCAGCAGGAAGTGCGGCGCAAGGGCATGGCCGACAACATCAAGCTCGGTTCCGGCGGTATTCGCGAAGTCGAGTTCATTGCCCAGGCGTTCCAGTTGATCCATGGCGGCCGCGATCTGAGCCTGCAGCAGCGCCCACTATTAAAGGTGCTGAGCACGCTGGAAGGTCAGGGTTACCTGCCGCCGGCCGTGATCAGCGAGCTGCGTGAAGGTTACGAATTCCTGCGTTACACCGAGCACGCGATTCAGGCGATTGCCGATCGCCAGACGCAAATGTTGCCCAATGGCGAACAGGATCAGGCGCGTATTGCCTTTATGCTGGGTTTCGCCAACTGGACGGCGTTCCACGAACAACTGATGTATTGGCGTGGCCGCGTGGCCTGGCATTTCGGGCAGGTGATCGCCGATCCCGACGAAGAGCAGGGCGCCGAAAGTGAAGTGGTGGTCGGCGGTGAGTGGTTGCCGCTGTGGGAAGAGGCTCAGGACGATGAGGCCGCTTGCCGCCAACTGGAAGAGGGCGGTTTCAAGGATGCCCCAAAAGCCTTGAAAGCCTTGGCCGGTTTGCGCGGCAGCCCGCAATTGAGGGCGATGCAGCGTCTGGGGCGCGAACGTCTCGATGCTTTTATTCCGCGTTTGCTGGCGCAGGCCGTGGAACATGACAATCCGGACCTGGTACTGGAACGGGTGCTGCCGCTGGTCGAAGCCGTGGCCCGTCGTTCCGCGTACCTGGTGCTGTTGACCGAGAACCCCAGTGCGTTGCGGCGTTTGCTGACGCTGTGCGCGGCGAGCCCGTGGATCGCCGAGCAAATTACCCGCTTCCCGCTGCTGCTCGACGAATTGCTCAACGAAGGCCGGCTGTTCAAGCCGCCACTGGCGCCAGAGCTGGCGGCCGAATTGCGCGAGCGCCTGACACGGATTCCCGAGGACGACCTCGAACAGCAAATGGAAGCCCTGCGCCACTTCAAGCTGGCGCACCGCTTGCGGGTGGCCGCCTCGGAAATCGCCGGCAGCCTGCCACTGATGAAAGTCAGCGATTACCTGACCTGGCTCGCCGAGGCGATCCTGGAGCAAGTGCTGGCGCTGGCCTGGCGTCAAACGGTGGCCAAGTACGGCACGCCGCTGCGCACCGATGGCACCTTGTGCGATCCCGGCTTCATCATTGTCGGTTATGGGAAAGTCGGCGGCCTGGAACTCGGGCATGGTTCGGACCTGGATCTGGTCTTCATCCACGATGGCGATCCGCAGGCTGAAACCGACGGACCCAAACCCATCGATGGCGCGCAATTCTTCACCCGGCTGGGGCAACGGATCATTCACTTGTTGACGGCGCAGACCAACTCCGGGCAGCTGTATGAAGTGGACATGCGTCTGCGGCCGTCCGGTGCGTCGGGGTTGCTGGTAAGTTCCCTGGGCGCGTTTGCCCGCTATCAGGAAAACGAGGCCTGGACCTGGGAGCACCAGGCGCTGGTGCGGGCGCGGGTGTTGGTGGGCAGTCAGGATGTCGGCCAGGCGTTCGAGAAAGTCCGCGCCGCGATATTGGGCAAGACGCGTGACCTGCCGACCCTGCGCCAGGAGGTCAGCGAGATGCGCGCCAAGATGCGCGATAACCTCGGCAGCAAGAGCACGGCGGCGGGCACCGGGGCAAATGCCTTCGAGGCCACGGCGCCGTTCGATATCAAGCAGGACGCCGGAGGTATCGTCGATATTGAATTTATGGTGCAATACGCGGCCCTGGCGTGGTCCGAAACACACCCGCCATTGCTGCGCTGGACGGACAACATCCGCATTCTGGAAGAGCTGGAGCATGAAGGGCTCATGCCCGTCGAAGATGCCAGCCTGTTGCGTGAAGCCTATAAAGCGTACCGTTCCGCCGCCCACCGGCAGGCCTTGCAGAAGGACCCGGGGGTGATTCCGGGCGACCAGTTCGCGGACGAACGGCGGCAGGTCATGCGGATCTGGCGTGAGCTGGGGCTAAGCTGAAACGGGATATTTGATACGCCAATATTCCCTGTAGGAGCGAGTCTGTGGCGAGGGGGCTTGCCCCCGTTTGAGTGCGTAGCACTCACAAGATCTTTGGTGCATCAGAGTTTTTGGGGCTGCTTTGCAGCCCGACGGGGGCAAGCCCCCTCGCCACAAGCTCGCTCCCACGGTAGATCTGCGGTGTTTTGTAGAATTTTCGAGGCGGGGAGGCGTAGGCCTCCCCGGTTCGTTTATGGAAACCACATGAATATTCTGATCGTTGGGCCCAGTTGGGTCGGTGACATGGTGATGGCGCAGACACTTTTCCAGTGTCTGAAACAACGCCACCCGCAATGCGAAATCGACGTGCTGGCCCCCGAGTGGAGCCGGCCGATTCTCGAGCGTATGCCCGAAGTTCGCCAGGCCTTGAGCTTTCCGCTCGGTCACGGTGTCCTGGAGCTGGCAACGCGTCGGCGCATCGGCAAATCCCTGGCTGGCCAGTACGACCAGGCGATCCTGTTGCCCAATTCCCTGAAGTCGGCGCTGGTGCCGTTCTTTGCCGGCATCCCGAAACGCACCGGCTGGCGTGGCGAATTGCGCTATGGCCTGCTCAACGACGTGCGCACGCTGGACAAGGATCGTTATCCGCTGATGATCGAGCGCTTCATGGCCCTGGCTTACGAGCCGGGCGTTGAATTGCCAAAACCCTATCCGCGTCCGACGCTGCAGATCGACCCGGTTACCCGCGAAGCGGCGCTGGCCAAATTCGGCCTGACCCTCGACCGCCCGGTGTTGGCCCTGTGCCCCGGTGCCGAGTTCGGCGAGTCCAAGCGCTGGCCGTCCGAGCATTACGCCAAGGTTGCCGAAACGAAGATCCGCGAAGGCTGGCAAGTCTGGCTGTTCGGTTCGAAAAACGATCACGCCGTGGGCGAAGACATCCGCGCGCGGCTGATTCCCGGTCTGCGTGAAGAGTCAGTGAACCTCAGTGGCGGCACCTCGCTGGCCGAAGCCATCGACCTGATGTCCTGCGCCGATGCGGTGGTGTCCAACGATTCCGGCCTGATGCACGTCGCCGCCGCGCTGAACCGCCCGCTGGTTGCGGTCTACGGCTCGACGTCGCCAGGTTTCACGCCACCGTTGGCCGAGCACGTCGAAGTCGTTCGCCTGGGTATCGAATGCAGCCCATGCTTCGATCGCACCTGCCGTTTCGGCCATTACAACTGCCTGCGCCAACTCATGCCGCAAGCGGTGAACGAAGCCTTGCAGCGGTTGCAAGGCACTCCGGTCGAGGTCAAATAGCTTGCGGGTTCTGTTGATCAAGACTTCTTCGCTGGGCGACGTCATTCACGCGTTGCCGGCGTTGACCGACGCGGCGCGGGCGATTCCCGGCATCAAGTTCGACTGGGTGGTGGAAGAAGGCTTTGCCGAGATCCCGACCTGGCATCCGGCGGTGGACAAGGTGATTCCGGTGGCGATCCGTCGCTGGCGCAAAAACATCTGGCAGACCATCAAGAGCGGTGAGTGGAAACGCTTCAAGCAAAGCGTTCGCGCCACCCAATATGACTTGGTGATCGACGCCCAGGGCTTGCTGAAAAGCGCCTGGCTGACCCGTTACGTCAAGGCTCCGGTGGCCGGTCTCGATAAAAACTCTGCACGCGAGCCAATCGCCGCGCGCTTTTACGACCGGCGTCTGGCCGTTGCCCGTGGGCAGCACGCGGTGGAGCGAGTGCGTCAGTTGTTCGCCATCGCGTTGGGCTATGACTTGCCCAAAGGCCTGGGCGATTACGGACTGAATATCGAGCGTCTGGTGGAATTGCCGCGCAAGAATCCGTACGTGGTGTTTCTGCACGGCACCACCTGGGACACCAAGCACTGGCCCGAAGCCTACTGGCGCGCGCTGACCGAACGGGTCGGCTACCTTGGGGTCGGTGTGAAACTGCCTTGGGGCAATGCCGTGGAAAAGGCCCGCGCCGAGCGCATCGCTGCCGGTTTCAAACACGCCGAAGTGTTGCCCAAACTGAACCTGGCCGGTGTCGGCAAGGTGCTGGCGGGCGCACAGGCCTGCGTGGCGGTGGACACCGGCCTCGGCCATCTGGCCGCCGCGCTGGATGTGCCGACGTTGTCGCTGTTTGGCCCGACCAACCCGGGCCTGACCGGCGCCTATGGCAAGGTGCAGATTCACATGGCCAGCGACTTCCCTTGTGCACCGTGCCTGCAAAAGAAATGCACTTATCAACCGACGGCTGAAGATGCCCGTCAGTTTGACCTGAAACGCGAGTGGCCGTTGTGCTTCACGCGTCTGAATCCCGAGCGTGTCGCCAGCCGACTGAGCACGTTGTTAATGGCTGAGGAGCTGCGCTGATGCAATTGGCATTTGTCTTGTACAAATATTTTCCGTTTGGCGGCTTGCAGCGCGATTTCATGCGAATCGCTCTGGAGTGCCAGAAGCGCGGCCATCAGATTCGCGTCT
Organism: Pseudomonas sp. KH_046_2; assembly: GCF_057838985.1. Lineage (NCBI taxonomy): Bacteria > Pseudomonadati > Pseudomonadota > Gammaproteobacteria > Pseudomonadales > Pseudomonadaceae > Pseudomonas > Pseudomonas sp. KH_046_2. The sequence goes on from NZ_CM174480.1 coordinate 537,318, forward strand.
ATACGCTGATCTGGGAAGGCGACGTCCCTCCGGGTTTCGAAGTGCTGGTGGCGCCGGTCAAGGCGTTCTTCAACCATCGGCGCAACGAAAAGCTCAGCGAATGGATGGAGGCGGACCTGGCCAGGCGCCCGGTGGACCGCCTGATCGGCTTCAACAAGATGCCGGGCCTGGACGTTTACTATGCCGCCGACGGTTGTTTCGAAGACAAGGCGCAGAACCTGCGTAACTCGCTGTATCGTCGTTGGGGCCGCTATCGCCATTTCGCCGAATACGAGCGGGCGGTGTTCGCCAAAGAGGCGAAGACCGAAGTGTTGATGATTTCCGAGGTCCAGCAGCCGCTGTTCATCAAGCATTACGACACGCCGCTGGAACGCTTCCACCTGCTGCCACCGGGCATTGCCCAGGACCGTCGCCGGCCAGCCGATGCCGATGAAATTCGCGCCGGGTTCCGCGCGGAGTTCAACCTCAAGGACGACGAACTGCTGCTGGTGCAGATCGGCTCCGGGTTCAAGACCAAGGGCGTGGACCGCAGCCTCAAGGCGCTGGCGGCATTGCCTGCTGAATTGAGGAAGCGCACCCGGCTGTTTGTAATTGGCCAGGATGACCCCAAGTTATTCCAGATGCAGAGTGCAACATTGGGCTTGGGTGACAACGTCACGTTCCTCAAGGGACGCAGCGATATCCCGCGTTTCCTGTTGGGTGCCGACCTGTTGGTCCACCCGGCGTACAACGAAAACACTGGCACCGTGCTGCTCGAAGCGCTGGTGGCCGGCCTGCCGGTGCTGGTGAGTGCGGTGTGCGGTTACGCCCATTACATCGCCGAGGCTGATGCGGGCCTGGTGCTGGACGAACCGTTCGATCAGGCACAACTGACGCAGTACCTGACCGGCATGTTGAACGACGCTCAAGCAAGGGCGGCCTGGAGCCGCAATGGCCTGGCCTTCGCCGAAACGGCCGACCTCTACAGCATGCCGCAGCACGCGGCCGATGTGATTCTGGCGGAGCACGCTTAAATGAAGTTGATGCTGGCTGAACCGTTCAAGAGCCTCTGGGCCGGACGCGACCCGTTCGCCGAAGTCGAGGGGCTTGAGGGCGAGGTGTACCGCGAGCTGGAAGCACGCCGGACATTACGCACGGAAGTCGACGGCAACGGGTTTTTCGTGAAAATCCATCGTGGCATCGGCTGGGCCGAAATCTTCAAGAACCTGCTCACTGCCAAGCTTCCTGTACTGGGTGCCGGTCAGGAGTGGAAGGCGATTCAGCGCCTGCAGGAAGTCGGCGTGCCGACCATGACCGCCGTCGCATATGGCGAGAAGGGCAGCAACCCGGCCGACCAGCACTCGTTCATCGTCACTGAGGAGCTGGCGCCGACGGTCAGTCTCGAAGATTTCAGCATTAACTGGACCAGGCAGCCGCCCGAGCCAAAACTCAAGCGCGCGCTGATCGCCGAAGTCGCACGCATGACCGGCATGATGCACCGCGCCGGGGTCAACCACCGCGACTGCTACATCTGCCATTTCCTGCTGCACACCGACAAGCCGGTGACCTTTGATGACTTCAAGCTTTCGGTGATCGACCTGCACCGCGCCCAGACCCGCCCGGCGATCACCTCGCGCTGGCGCAACAAGGACCTGGCCGCGCTGTACTTTTCCGCGCTGGACATCGGCCTGACCCGCCGCGACAAGCTGCGTTTCCTCAAAGGCTATTTCCAGCAGCCGCTGCGCCAGATCCTGATTGAAGAGGCGTCTTTGCTGGCCTGGCTCGATGGCAAGGCCAACAAGCTCTACGAGCGTAAACAGCGATACGGGGATGCGCTCTGATGTCGGGTTGGAAACTGGATCCGGCCTACAGCGAGTTGGCCGATGACTTTGGCAGCCTCGAGGCTGTGTTTGCGCTGCAAGGCGAGCGTTTGACCAGTGATGTGCTCTCGGAGGTCATCCGTGTCGAGCGCAATGGCGTCAACTATTACGTTAAGCGGTATGTGGGCGCTGGCAAAGGCTTGCGGCGTTACCTGGGCAAGCCTCGGGTGAAGATGGAATGGCAGAACCTCAAGCGCTTCGCCAAGTGGGGCATCCCCACTGCCGAAGTGGTGGCCTGGGGGCTGGAGCGGCGCGGTGCGGCCTACGCTCGCGGCGCGATGATTACCCGGGAACTGCCGCGTACCGAAGACTTGTCGGCACTGGCCGAGCGCCGCGACCCGAAACTGTCGGATCGCGCCTGGGTCGATACCGTCAGCCGTCAGCTGGCCCAATACACCCGGACCATGCACGACCACCGCTTCACCCATAACGATTTGAAGTGGCGTAATCTGCTGATCGACGATGAGGCTCGAGTGTTTTTGATCGACTGCCCCAACGGCGATTTCTGGCGCGGTTTCTGGCTCAAGTACCGTATTACCAAGGATCTGGCGTGCCTGGACAAGGTCGCCAAGTATCAATTGTCGGCTACCCAGCGCCTGCGCTTTTACCTGCAATACCGCAACCGGACCCGGCTCAATGCCGCGGACAAAAAACGCATCCGGCACGTGGTGAGATTTTTCGAGGGACGCGAATGACTGACTTTCTGGCCGCTGAAGACCGTGCGCTGCTTGAGCGCCATGGCCTCGGCACGTTCGAGACGCTCTGGGCCAAACAGCTCGATGCGGTGGACGAACCCAACACCGGTCGCGGCGGCTGGAGCAGCGTGTTTCGGCTGGATCTGGAAGGTCATGGTTTCTACCTCAAGCGTCAAAGCAACTACCTGACCCGCACCTTGCGCGCGCCGTTTGGCGAGCCGAGTTTCGCTCGCGAGTTCCGCAACATCTCCCGTTACCGGAAGATGGGCATTCCGGCGCTGGACGCGGTGTTCTATGGGGAGCGCAAGGTCGATGGCGAAGTCCGTGCGATCCTGATGACCCGCGCCCTGGACGGTTGGGACGACCTCGACTCGCTGTTGCAGCGCTGGGCTCAATTGAGCCCTGAGCAGCACTCGGAAATCCTCAAGGCCAGTGGCGAACTGGCCCGACAGCTGCACGCCGCACGCCAGGTGCATGGGTGCTTCTATCCCAAGCACATTTTCATGCGCGCCACCGGCAACGGCTATCAGGCTCAATTGATCGACCTGGAAAAGACCCGGCCGCTGCTGTACGGGCAGCGTGACCGAATCAAGGATCTGGAGCCGCTGACACGCCGCGCGCCCGAGTGGGGCGAGTCGCAACTGCGGCAACTGCTGGCCGCCTATCTGGACCAACCGCAGGACAGTTCGCTGATCGACAGCTGGCTGCAGCGGTTGACCGCGCGGCGCAGTCAAAAGGGGCCGCGCTGATGCGTTTGTCCGAACTGAAGTCTGCCGGCCGAGCCCCAAGCTTGCCGCTGAGTGTTTCGCTGGCCGACGCCGCCGGTCCCGCCGAGCTGCAACTGCTGAGTCTGTTGCGGGTGTTGCCGGGGCAGCGTTATGTCGGTGCCGGCGTCTGGCGTGGCCGGCCGGTGTTGGCCAAATTGCTGGTCGGCAGCAAGGCTGCACGGCATTTTCAGCGCGAGCTGGACGGCGTGCGCCTGCTCTCTGCCCAGGGGCTGACTACTCCGCAGCTGTTGGCCGATGGCCTGAAGGACGGCGAGGGCGGCTGGCTGCTGTTTGATTTCCTTGAGCATGCCGAAAGCCTGGGCGACACCTGGAAGCAGGTTGAGCAGCAGCCCGTACTGTCCGATGGGCAAGGGGCGGTGCTGGCCGAAGCGCTGGGTGCGATCGGCCAGATGCATCGCAAGGGCCTGTGGCAGGAAGACTTGCACCTGGATAACTTGCTGCGTCAGGGCGGCCGCCTGTATCTGATCGATGGCGCGGGTATCTGCAGCGAGACGCCGGGCCAGCCGCTGTCACGGCAGAAGGTCCTGGAAAACCTCGGGGTGTTCTTCGCCCAGTTGCCGAAGTCGATCGAACCCTTCATTGAAGAATTGCTGGTGTATTACCTGCTCAGCAACGGCGAACACGCCTTGCCCATGGAAGCGTTGCAGAAGCAGATCGACAAGGTCCGCAGCTGGCGCCTCAAGGATTTCCTGATCAAGGTCGGCCGCGAGTGCACGCTGTTCAGCGTCCAGCGCGGGGCCTTCGGATTGCGGGCGATTCGCCGCGAGGAAGTGTCGTCGATGGTGCCGGTGCTGGAGCAGGCCGACGCCTTGCTCGATCAGGGGCATCTGTACAAGACCGGCGGTGCGGCGAGCGTCGGCAAGGTCGAGGTGGGCGGCCGCACGCTGGTGATCAAACGCTACAACATCAAGGGTTTTGCCCACTGGCTCAAGCGTTTCTGGCGCCCGAGCCGGGCCTGGCATTCATGGCGCGAAGGCAACCGCCTGGCGTTCCTCGGGATTGCCACGCCCAAGCCGCTGGCGTTGCTGGAAAAGCGTTTCCTGTGGCTGCGCAGTCGGGCTTACCTGATCACCGAGTACCTGTCGGGCCCGGACATCATCGAGCGTTTTGCGCCGTATGTTGAAAGCGGTGATGCACCGGAAGCCGAGCTGGCGGCACTGGATCATCTGTTCGCCGAATTGATTCGTCTACGCATCAGCCATGGCGACTTCAAGGGGCATAACCTGTTCTGGCAGCAGGATCGCTGGGCGCTGATCGACCTCGACTCGATGTGCCAGCACGGCTCTCTTGGCAGCTTCGCCCCGGCGTATGCAAGGGATCGCGCGCGGTTCATGCGCAATTGGCCTGAGGGCAGTGCCCTTTATCAGGTCATTGATCAGCGGTTGCCCAAAGACATCTCCAGCGCTGCTTAAGCCGCTATCGCGAGCAGGCTCGCTCCCACAGGGATTGGTGGTGAACACAAAACCTGTGAACACCTCAGTTCAAATGTGGGAGCGAGCTTGCTCCGGGCGGCGTTCCGACGATGAGGCCGGAACTGCCAACCGAGAAAGCAGACAGGTTCTTGTGAACCGTCCTACGCGTTCTTGGGAAGTCATGAACTGTGGCCCGAATCGCCCCGATGCTAGTTTGCCTGACGTTCTCGGAGGGCAGGCTTTGACGATCAAAATGGCAGTTTCAGCGGGTGTTTTATCAGTGTCGCTAACGGGCTGCGGGACCGCCGCCACCATCCTGCAGGATGAAGCCCAGGCCGCGCAGGGGCTGCGCCGGCAAAAGACCTATTGCCAATCCATTCCCCGGGTCTACAGCGGCCTGGCCTACGACTTCTGTGTATTGAATGCACCACCAGACCCTACGGGTATCCTTGTGCCACTCGTATTGGTGGACCTGGCCCTGTCTGGCGCGCTGGACACCGTTGTCTTGCCGTACACGATTTACCGGCAAAGCGTGGACGGCAATATTTCCATCTATTGGCGACCTGCGCGCGGATAAAAAATGTCACGAGGCCCCGGCCGTAGTTGCATGCCGCTTGCGGCTAGAGGTTTGCCGCTGCTTTTACGCTATAATCCCGCCCTTTAGCTGTCTCTCGCCCCTTGCGAGGGCACATTAATTTTTGAGGCGCTTGCGCCTGCATGCAGACTAAAGAGGCTAGACCCCTGTGGCATTGACGATTCTTGGCCTGTCCGGCGCCCTTAGCCATGATCCTTCCGCAGCCCTGTATATCGACGGCAAGCTGGTCGCGGCGGCTGAAGAGGAGCGCTTCGTACGCGATAAACATGCAAAGAACCGCATGCCCTACGAATCGGCGAAATTCTGCCTGGAACAGGCCGGTATCAAGCCGTCCGACGTTGACGTGGTCGCAATTCCATTCGCACCGATCAGCCTGTTCGGCAAGGCCCGCTGGCAGTACGCCAAGCGTTACTGGTACGCCCCGGACCGCGCCCTCGACGCGATCCTGATGGGCAACCGTCGCTACAAGCGCTATCGCAACAAGATCGTCTGGTGCCTGGAGCAACTGGGTTTTGATCCGAAGAAGATCAAGATCGAGCCGGTCGAACACCACCTGGCCCACGCCTCCAGCGCTTATCACTGCTCCGGTTTCAAAGAGAAAACCGCGATCCTGGGCATCGACGGCAAGGGCGAGTACGCCACGACCTTCTTCGGTTATGGCGAAAACGGCAAGATCCACAAGATCAAGGAATTCTTCGATCCGGACTCCCTCGGCGGCCTGTACGGTGCGATCACCGAGTTCCTCGGTTTCGATATGCTCGACGGTGAGTTCAAGGTCATGGGCATGGCGCCGTACGGCGACGCCAGCAAGTACGATTTCTCGCGCCTGGCTTCGTTCGAAAACGGCGAGCTGGTGATCAACACCGACTACGCCAACGTGATCGGCCTGCGTCGCTACAAAGAGAAGGGCAAGGGTTACTACTTCTCACCGAAGCTTATCGAGTGGCTGGGTCCAAAGCGCGAAGGCGACATCGCCGACGAGCCTTACATCCACTACGCCGCCAGCATTCAAGCGCTGTTCGAAAAAATTGCGCTGCAGATGATCGACCATTACCTGGGCGACGTGCTCAAGGAAACCGGCAAACTGGCCTACGCCGGCGGCTGTGCGTTGAACGTCAAGCTCAACCAGAAAATCATTGCCCGCGACGACGTCAAAGAGCTGTTCGTACAGCCTGCATCCGGTGATGCCGGCACCGCAGTCGGCGCAGCGGCCTATGTGTCCCACGCCCGTGGCGTACCGGTCGAGAAGATGGAACACGTCTACCTCGGCCCGTCGTACAGCAACGAAGACGTGATTGCCGCATGCGCCCGTCACGAGAACAAGCCGGCGTGGCGCAAGCTCGACAACATGCCGGAGCAGATCGCCAAAATCATGGTCGATGGCAACCCGGTGGCCTGGTTCCAGGGTCGCATGGAGTTTGGTCCGCGCGCCTTGGGCGGTCGTTCGATCATCGGTTGCCCGAGCATTGCGGGCGTGGCTGACCGCATCAACCACCAGATCAAGTTCCGCGAGCGCTGGAGGCCTTTCTGCCCGTCGATGCTCGACACCGTGGCGCCGCAGATGATCAAGATCGATCACCCGGCTCCGTTCATGACCTTCACCTTCGAAGTGGCGGAAGAATGGAAGACCCGCGTGCCGGAAGTCGTCCATGAAGACGGCACCTCCCGCGCCCAGGTGCTCAAGCGCGAATACAACCCGCGTTACTACGACATGATGAAAGCGCTGGAAGTGCTGACCGGCAACGGTGTGTCGCTGAACACGTCGCTCAACCGTCGTGGCGAGCCGATGATCTGTTCGCCGACCGACGCCCTGAACATGTTCTTCGGTTCGGATCTACAGTATCTGATCATGGAAGACATCCTGGTGGTCAAAGAGGGCGCGAACGCCTATGACACGTTCGGCTGAACGCCATGTGCTGCAGTTCTGCCACGGCTATGACGGGCCGTTCCTGGACTGCGCACGGCAGTACGCCAGCCTGTTCGCGGGGACCGGTTATCGAGTGACCACGGTGTTTCTCACCGGGGTTGCCGATGCCGAAGTCGCCGCGGGCTGCGCCTCCGACGAAGTGCTGTTCATGGAGTACAGCTCCAAGGCCATTCGCGGCCTGAAGCTGGGTGCCATCGGCGATCTGCGCAAGATCGCCGCGTCGCGCAACTTCAGTTTCTGCATCGCCCACCGCTTCAAGCCGATCTATATCGCCTTGCTCGGCACGTCGTTGCCGGTCATTGGCGTGCATCACGCTTTTGACGATTACAAACGTGGCAGCCGCAAACTGTTCGCGCATATTTTCCGCAAGCGTTTGAGTCTGCTCGGTGTGTCCGACGCCGTGCGCGACGACATGCGCCAATGCCTGCCGAAGTGGCCGGCTTCGCGGATCCAGACCTTGTACAACCGTATCGATGTGGACGCCTTGCAGGCGACCCAGGTGTCGGCTCGCGAGGCCCGGGAAACCCTTGGTTTGTCGGCGGATGCGTGGATCGTCGGCAACGTCGGGCGGCTGCATCCGGACAAGGACCAGGCCACGCTGCTGCAGGGTTTCGCCGAGGCGTTGCCGGGGTTGCCCGCCAACAGCCAGCTGGTGATTCTCGGCAAGGGGCGCCTGGAGGAGAACCTCAAGGACCAGGCTCGGGAACTAGGCATCGGTGATCGGGTTCTGTTCCTCGGTCAGGTACCGGACGCGCGCAACTACTTCCGGGCCTTCGATGTGTTCGCCCTGAGTTCCGATCACGAACCGTTCGGCATGGTGCTGCTGGAGGCCATGGCCGCTGGAGTTCCTTTGCTGGCCACGGCGTGCGGCGGAGCGAAAGAGGTGGTCGAAGGCGTGGGCATCCTGTTCCCATTGGGTGATGCCGAGCGTCTGGCCCAAGGGCTGCAACATCTGGCCGGCATGGATGATCAGCAGCGCCGGCAGTGTGCCGAGTTGATGCTCGAGCGCTTGCGCGAACGCTTTTCCGACCGCGCAGTGCGCGATGCTTTCTGGCATTTGCCACACGTTACCGAACTGGCACAGAGGGGCTGATGCTCAACCGATTTCAAGGCTGGCGCGAGCGTGGCTGGGCGGTAGTCGACGCCTCGACTTACGCCGAAACCTGGCAGCGTTATGGCGGCAGCGTCGCGACTCATCCCATGGTGGTCGAGCGGCTGGCGCAACTGGCTGACATTCCGGTGCGTTACCTGGCCTGGGTGCAGGGTGATGAGGTCAAGGCGGCGATCCCGACCTGGGGCCGCGACCTGGCCTTGTCCAAGGACGTACTCAAGCGTCGCGGCAAGAAAGGTCTGTTCGACCTGGGCAACGCCGAGATCATCCTGCCGGCCGCTGCCGATACCCAGGCGCCTTTGCGCCATCGCGCGCGGTACCTGTCGGCGCTGAACGAAGGCCGTTTCACCGGCATCAAGTTGCAAACCGAACAACTGGCCATGGCCCGCACGCCCGAAGAACTGTCGAAAAAATTTCGCTATAACCAGCGCCGCGAATTGCGCTTGCTGGAAGAGGCCGGTGGCGTGGTGCGGCCGGTGTCCGAATTTTCCAGCGCTGAGTTGGCGGCGATTTACTGCGACCTGTTCCAGCGTCGCTGGGGTTTCCCGGCGACGGGTGCCGAACGCATGGCCGAGGTCATCGAGTTGCTGCGCGAGTTGCTGATCGGTTCGGTGATTTTCCTCAACGATGCGCCGATTGCGATTCAACTGGTGTACCGCGTCGAAACCTCGCAGTGGATCAGTGTCGAGTACATCAACGGCGGGGTCGATCCCGAGACTCGTGAGTTCAGTCCCGGTAGCGTATTGAGTTTCCTCAATACCCAAAGCGCTTGGGAGCATGCCCGAGCGCAGGACAAACCGTTGCGCTTTTCCTTCGGTCGCGCCGACCGTGAATACAAGGATCGCTGGTGCAACCCCGTGCCGGTCTTCACCGTATGAGCCAAGCCATGAGCCGCAAACAGCAACTGCTCAAGCGCCATCGGCGCAATAAACGTATCGGTCTGTTGATTGCGCTGGTGCTGTTGATCGTCATGGGTGTGCTGGTGGCCTGGTGGTTGCCGCTGGTGCTGGCGGTTCTGGGCTGGATTGCCCACGAAGCCTGGTTTGCCGACCATCTGTTCTACTCACCGAAAGACGATTACCAGTACAGCTTTCCCCCGTACACGCCCCAACCCAAGGTGCACCTGAGCGGTGAACATTTGCGGCTGGACGAGGGGGTGATGCTGGTCGACGACGCGACGCTGGTGCTGGCCCTGCGGGTAAAAAGCACCTGGCTGGGACGTTTTATCGATCCAGTGGTCGAGTTGGCGGGGGGCGAAAACCCTGACCGACAAACCTTCGAACGGGGCGTAAACGGCCTGCGTTACCTCAATCTCAGTGGTCAGGCTCAGGCGCTGTCCCGTGGTGAGCTGCGCTTGCGTGGGCGTTTCTGTCGCGTGTTCGGTGAGCCTGTGCTGTGGGCACTGGAACATCCGGATTACCGGCGTCAGCGGGTCATGGTCATCGCGCCCCATGCCGATGACGCCGAGCTGGCGGCCTACGGTTTGTACAGCCAGGCCGACGAAACCTGGATCGTCACGCTGACAGCGGGCGAAATCGAAGCCGAACACTACCGGCAGATGGGTCTGAACAAGGTCGATGCGGCCCGCTTGAAAGGTCGTCTGCGCACCTGGGACAGCATCGCCGTGCCACGTTGGGCCGGTGTACCCGAGGCCCGCTGCGTACAACTGGGTTATTTCTGTCTGCAACTGGCGAGCATGCAGGCCGCGCCTGCGGTGGCGGCAGGATCGCGGGAAGCGGACCTGTGCGATACCCGCCTGTTCCGTCAGTTGAATCCTTTCGCGCTGCCGGGCGATGCCGATGGCGTGCCGACCTGGAACAATCTGCTGGCGGATCTGCGAGAGTTGCTGCTGCGGGCCCGGCCCGAGGTCATCGTCCTGCCGCATCCGACCCTGGATCCGCATCCCGATCATATCTGCGCTCAGGCGGCGGTCCTTGAAGCCTTGCAAGGCCTGGACTGGCAGCCGACCACGCTATTGGGCTATGCCAACCACCTGCACGACAACGACCGCTGGCCGATGGGCGATACCGGTGATGGCATCGCCTTGCCGCCGGCCTTCGATCCGGCCCAACCGATGCAGCCTTATTGTCTGCCCTTGCCGCTGGAGCAACAGCGAGACAAGGCCATGGCGTTGGGCATGATGCACGACCTGCAGCCGGCGATGCCGTTCAAGCGTCGCTTGCGCCGGTTGATCCAACGCTTGTTGGCCGGCCGGTTGCCGCCCACCTATGGCCAGAACGAATTCTTTCGCAAGGCCGTCCGGCGCCACGAGCTTTTGTGGTCCATCAAGCACACACCAGGCAATGTTTCTCAGCGGGGAGAGTTATGAGTCAGCGGTCAAAGGTCCTGCAACTGCAGCCTGACTACAACGTCAAAGCCCATGATTTCGCCGACCTCGCGGAGCAAATCGTCAAGGCCCTGCCCAGTGATCGCTATGAGGTGACCGCCGCGTTTCTACGCGGCAAACCCGGGCCGGGCGAAGCAGTGAGCCGGGCCGACCGTTCGGTGTACTTCGAGTTTTCCGACAAGTCCCTCAAGGGTATGCGCCTGCGGGCCATGTGGCAGCTGTACAAGTTCTGCCGTCGGGAAAAATTCGATGTGGTGATCTGCAACCGCTTCAAACCGGTGAACATGATGCTGGCGCTCAACCGCTGGTTGAAAGTGCCGTTGTGCATCGGCATTTCCCACGGCTTTGGCGAGTACGACCGTTTTTACCGGCGCCGCCAGACCCAGCGCTTGATCGATCGTCACTGGCGCTTCGTTGGCGTGTCGCCTGCGGTGAAACAGTATCTGCTGGACTGTGACTGCGGCTTCACCGACCAGAATACCTACGCCATCACCAATGCCATCGACATCGAGCAAGCCGAAGGCCTGCAGCACAGTCGTGAAAAGGCCCGTGAAATGCTGGGCATCGATCCGTCGGTGCGGCTGATCGGTGCGTTGGGGCGACTGGTGCCGGTCAAGGGCCATATCTATTTGCTGCAGGCCTTTGCCGCGCTCAAGGACAAATACCCCAATACCCAGTTGGCGATCATTGGTGCCGGCCGCGAAGAGTCGCGCCTGGCGGCGGAAATCGACCGCCTCGGCCTCAGTGGCCGCGCCCATTTGCTGGGGTTCAAGGAAATTGCCCTGCAGTACATTCGCGCTTTCGATATCTGGACCATGCCCTCCCTGGCCGAAGGCCTCGGGCTGGCGCTGCTTGAAGGCATGAGCGGGCATTTGCCGGTAATTGCCTCGAACGTGCCGGCCATGTTGCCGCTTATCGAGGGGGCCGGTGGCCTGGCGATTACGCCGAAGGATGTGCCGACGCTGCAGGCGGCTCTGGACACTTACCTTGGTCTTTCGGATGACGAGCTCAAGGCCAAGGGCGAGCAGGCTTTCCGTTATCTGCAACAGCACCATGACATCGAGGAGTTCCGTCGCGAATACCTCAATCTGATCGACTCCGGCCTGGAACAGGCCCGCAAGGAGCAGCCATGAACGACGCGCAACCCATCGTCACGGTCATTATCGCGTCGTACAACCACGCCCCTTACATCGAGGAAAGCATTCTCAGCGTTCTCAACCAGACCTATCGGAACATCGAGTTGCTGGTGGTCGACGATGGCTCGAAGGATGACAGCGTCGAGCGGATCAAGGCGTTGCAGGCCATCCATGGTTTCGACTTCCGGGTCCAGGAAAACCAGGGGCTGACCAATACCCTCAACGGTGCGATTGCCCGGGCAAAGGGCAGCCTGATCGTGCCGTTCGGTTCGGATGACATCATGCTGCCGGAGCGAATCGCCGCCCAGGTCGCGCATATGGACGGCAAGCCAGAGGTCGGCATTTGTGCCGGTAACATCGAACTGATCGATGCCGACGGCAATCTCTACCCGGAGAAGCGCCAGCGCCGGGATGTGCCGTTCCGTCGTCTGGACTTCGATGACATGTTCCTGGAGCGCAAGCCCTATCCTCCGGCTCCCACCCTGATGATCCGTCGCGAAGCACTGGACAAGGTGGGCGGTTTCGACCCGACCATTCGCCTGGAAGACTTGCTGATCGAGTTGAAGGTGACCCATGCCGGTTACTTCATCGATGGTCTGAATATGTTGATGGCGCGCTATCGCAAGCACGCCACCAACTCCTACAAGAACCACCGCTTCATGATCGACAGCATCCTGCGTACTTACGCGCTCTTCAGCGATCACCCGCTGTATGACGAGGTGCGCTACAAGTTTCTCAATTCCATGTTCCTCAAGACCGCCAACCGTGATCGCAAGCTGGCGCGGGAGTTGCTGGCGCAGATTCCGTTCAAGGCCTGGAACAAGAAAACCTGGCGCGGGCTGGGCCGGATGTATTTCTCACGGCTGGAGAAGGACTGAGCCGCAGGCTCGACTCAAGAGGATTGCTCAACGTTGTTGAGCCGTCTTCTCCAGTTCTTCCCCGGACTTCCTGTTCTGGCGTAACCAGTGCAGGGTTTTCTTGCCGGCATTGATGCCGGGCTTCTCGATGTACTGGTAAGTCAGGCTGCTGATGATGATCAGCAGGCAACTGCACGCTGCCAGCAACGGCAGGAAGACCCAGGCTTGCCGGGCATCAAGATGCAACAGCGGCGGCAGTCGCTGCACCAGAACCCAGAGCACGAAACCGTGCAGCAAATACGTGCTGTAGCTGATTTCCCCCAGCCAGCGGATGCTGCGTGGTCTCAGGGCGCCGAACAAGGTATTGCCGGACGCCACGATGACAAAGAACAGTGAAAGCAGCAGCAGCGCTCCCAGGTTGAATGCCCGGTTGAACGCCGTAAAGGCGATCGCCAATGCGAGCAGGGCGATGATGCCCGCCAGCGGAGACAGGCTCCAGGCGACCCATTGTGGACGGCGAATCCAGTACGCCGCAGCGATGCCGCCGAGGAAGCTGGCCAGGAAGTGCTTCTTCAGCGAGTGTTCCCAGCCGACCACCTGGTACAGGACGTAGATGCCGATCAGGCACAGCACCGTCTGCATCCAGCCGCCGCGATAAATGAACACCATGGCGGCCAGTGGCAGGGCCAGGTAGAAAAACACCTCATACCCCAGCGTCCAGGTGACGTTGGAGATCAGCATGCCGGTCTGGTGGTACTGGTTGACGTCTGGCCGGTCGAAGGCCAGCCAGGCCAGGGTCTGGCCGATGAGCTGGGTACCGGAGTCCTTGAGTTCCCAGTCCTGTAGATAGAACACGCAGATAAACACGGTCAACATCAGCGGCAGGTAGAGCGGGTAGAGGCGAAACAGCCGCGATACCGCAAATGCCAGCCAGTCGTGTTGCCGCCCGTGGGTGAGCAAACGGTCCCAGAACAGAAAGCCGGTGATCATGAAAAAGAGGGCGACGCTGCCCTGGCCGAGTTGCGAGTAGAAGCTACTCGGCGGAAAATCGATCACACCGGTTTGCAGAAAGATCCAGGTAATGATCGAGTGGTGCACGAACACGCCGAAGGCCAGATACCCGCGCAAGCCGTCGATGCCGGCAAAGCGGCTTTCGCCGCAATGCTCCAGCTGTCGGGTGAAACTCGGCACGCTGCGCAACAGTAGTGCAGCGGTCGCGATGGCGAGCAGGTAGGCCGTCATCGCGATAAGCGGGTTGGTTTCTATCATCAGTGAGCCTGGGCTGGAGGACTCCCGGCCAGCACGTGCCTGTGCAAATTATCCACGTCGGCTTTCGAAGCCGCCGCGGCGTATCCCTGCAGCAGCGCTTCGAAGTGATCCTCGAACAGCCAATGCCGATCTGATGCGTAGCGCTGCATGTGGCGCAGATTACGCCGGCGCAGGGAAGGGCTCAATGCCGAGGGGTATATTCGCAGGTCGGCCAGGTCGATCAGGCCGAACTCGCCGTCCTCCAGCACCAGCACATTGCCCAGGTGCAGGGAGCGGAAGTAGACCCCTTGCTGGTGCAGTTGAGCCATGAATTTGCCGAAACGCTCCACCAGTGCCTGGCGCACCGCCGGGGCGGTGATGCCTTGCAGGATCTGGCGCAGCGTGTTGCCCGGCAACGGGGAGTAATGCACGGCGGTGCTGCCGTCTTCGAACCGGTAAAGGTCGAGGATGTGCGGTGTCGCAATGCCCATGCTGCGCAATTGCAGGCTGTTGATGGCGAAACGATTGGAATAGGGCGTGAAACTGCCCGAGGTGTACCAGCGACGGCGGCGGAACAGCTTGAGAAAACTGCCGTCGGTCAGGCGCAGGACCTTGGGGCCCAAACCATCCTCTTCGATAATCCGGGCATCGGCAGTCAGCTGTTGCAGGGCGCCTGGCGTCGTGGTCTTGATCGGCATGTCCAGCAGGCGCCGGGCCCGTTGATTGATGCTCAATGCGGCAATCAGTGCCAAGGGGATCCACAGCAGGAACCAGTGCTCCTTGGGGCGAGAGATAATTCCGCCACCTTCGGTCAGGCCCGCGCCGATACCGAAGGCCAGCCAGGCTGAGGCAATGATAAACAGCGGTTGCACGCGATGGCGCCGGCTGCTGATGAAGCTCCATGTGAGAAAGAACAGCCATGGCAGCAGGCCGATAATGCCGACGTAGTAGAGCACGCCCAAGGAAAAGCTATGGGGTTCCTGAAGGCTGTAGCCGACGCCGGGGTCCAGGGTCAGTTTGGCGTTGTAGCCGTGCCCGATCCATGGGTGCTCAGCGATCCTGCCCAAGGTCAATTGCCAGAGCTCGAGGCGGAAGGAACTGCCTCTTTCGAAGATCTTGTCCGCAAACAACGCGAAAGTCGCCGTACCGGCGAAGAATATGGCACCAAGCATGAAGACCGAGCGTCGATTCCAGCAGATGAAACACAGCCACAGCGCAGCCAGCGTCAGTGCAACCAGTGGGGTCCTGGAACCGGTGGCCAGCACTGTGGCGAACATGATCGCCATCGCTGGTACGCTCAGCCAAAGTATCTGACGTCGCTTGCAGGTCATGCTCAGGCTTAGCCAGTAGGTACAAAAAAAGCCGAAAACGTGGGAGCTGAGCAGTGGATTGTCGAAAGCGCCCAGGCCGATCAGACGCATTTCCGGTTGATAGATCTGGTCGAACCAGTACAGGTTGTAGACAGAGATGACCAGCGCCACCGTCGCGGCGCAGAACAGCAGGGGCTGAATGATTTCGCTGCGATAGCGCACCAGCAGGTAGCAGCCAACGAACAGCATCAGGGTATGCAATGACGGTTTGACCTGACCAAAGTCGATTTCGCCGCCCGGCCCCCAGCTCAGGCTAAGCAGTGCCCACGCCACAAACAGCAGGGCTGCAATGACGATCGGTTCGTGCAGCAACTCTTTGCCGATCCGTGGACGCAGGCACAGTGCAATCAGTGCGGGAATGCTGAACAGGCCGTAGTAAAGCTTGTGATGCACACTGCGCCCCGGCAGGAAAAACAGCGCACAAAGCAGCAATAAATAACCGAGCGGAAGGATCCACAAACAAATGAAATCGAAGATTCTGTTGGACGTGCTGTTCAAAGCGTTTAATTGCATACGGGGTAACTTATTCCTGAATTGAGCGACCATACCAAGGCAGGGACATCTGGTGGCTATTTGACGCGCCACAATACACAGACTGTATGCGATTGCCAGAACCCTGGGGAAGCTGTGGTAAAGTCAGCGTCCTTTTCATCGACTTTCGCGTGATATGACCGACTCCAGTCTCTCCGCAAGCCCATCGAGCTTGAAAATCTACTTCCGCCTGCTCGGCTATGTCCGGCCGTATATCAGCCTGTTCCTGATCAGCATCGTCGGTTTTCTGATTTTCGCTTCGACGCAGCCAATGCTGGGCTACATCCTCAAGTACTTCGTCGACGGTCTGTCCAACCCTGAAGCGGTGCTGTTTCCGAGTGTGCCTTACCTGCGGGATCTGCAACTGCTGCAGGCGGTGCCGTTGTTGATCATCCTGATCGCCGCGTGGCAAGGGTTGGGGTCGTATCTGGGCAACTACTTCCTGGCCAAGGTTTCCCTGGGCCTGGTCCATGACTTGCGGGTCCAGTTGTTCAACAACCTGCTGGTGTTGCCAAACCGGTATTTCGACAAGCATAACTCGGGGCACCTGATTTCACGTATCACCTTCAACGTGACCATGGTCACGGGGGCGGCAACAGATGCGATCAAGGTCGTAATCCGTGAAGGCATGACGGTGATCTTCCTGTTTGCCTCGCTGTTGTACATGAACTGGCGCCTGACGCTGGTCATGGTCGCCATCCTGCCGCTGATCGCCCTCATGGTGCGCACGGCCAGCAAGAAATTCCGCAAGCAGAGCAAGAAAATCCAGCTGGCCATGGGGGACGTGACGCACGTTGCCTCCGAGACCATCCAGGGTTATCGCGTGGTGCGCAGCTTCGGCGGTGAAAAGTACGAAGAGAAACGCTTCTTCGACGCCAGCCAGGGCAACACCGACAAGCAATTGCGCATGACCCGCACCGGCGCCATCTACACGCCGCTGCTGCAGTTGGTGATCTACACCGCCATGGCCGTACTGATGTTCCTGGTGTTGTTCCTGCGTGGCGATGCGTCCGCCGGCGACATGGTGGCCTACATCACCCTGGCCGGCTTGCTGCCCAAGCCGATTCGCCAGCTGTCCGAAGTCAGCTCGACCATCCAGAAGGGTGTGGCCGGTGCCGAAAGTATCTTCGAGCAACTGGATGTCCAGCCTGAAGTCGATACCGGCACCGTCGAGCGCGATGTCGTCAGCGGTCGCCTGGACGTGCGCAACCTCAGCTTTACCTACCCTGACACCGAGCGTCAGGTGCTCAATGACATCAGTTTCTCGGTCGAGCCCGGGCAAATGGTCGCGCTGGTGGGACGTTCGGGCAGCGGCAAGTCGACCCTGGCCAACCTGATTCCGCGTTTCTATCACCACGACAAGGGCGAAATCCTCATCGATGGCGTCGAAGTGGAACAGTACAAGCTGTTGAACCTGCGTCGGCATATCGCCCAGGTGACTCAGCACGTAACTCTGTTCAGCGATACCGTGGCCAACAACATTGCCTATGGCGACCTGGCTGGTGCACCCCGTGAAGACATTGAAAAGGCGGCCAAGGATGCCTACGCGATGGACTTCATTGCTCAATTGCCTGAAGGCCTGGACACCCAGGTCGGGGAAAACGGCGTGCTGCTGTCTGGTGGCCAGCGCCAGCGCCTGGCGATTGCCCGGGCACTGTTGAAGAATGCTCCGCTGCTGATTCTCGATGAGGCGACTTCGGCACTCGATACCGAGTCCGAGCGGCATATTCAGGCAGCCCTGGATCAGGTCATGAAAGGTCGCACCACGCTGGTAATTGCTCACCGCTTGTCGACCATCGAGAAGGCCGACCTGATCCTGGTCATGGATCAGGGGAAAATCGTCGAGCGCGGCACCCATGAACAACTGCTGGCGCAAAACGGCTACTACTCGCGCCTCAACGCGATGGGCCTCGACGCCCCGGCCGAAGATATCGCCTGACCCCGAAAGGGCGAGCCTGGCTCGCCCTTTCGCATCGATATGCAAGCGATGGAAATGAGCGATGCGTGTCGTCGTCTGGCGAATCTGCTGCTCAAAAAATGAGCAATAAAACCCGGCGAATCATCCGGTTGCAGCCACCGCACTAGCCGACACCAACCCTGTGTTAATATCGCGCCCCTGTTCATTCTGTATGTGGGTTGCACCATGAAGTTGTCCATGCCGCGATTCGATCAAGCCCCTGTCTTGGTAGTCGGCGATGTCATGCTCGACCGTTACTGGCATGGTGGTACCTCACGGATTTCTCCTGAGGCACCGGTGCCGGTGGTCAAGGTCGATCACATCGAAGACCGCCCGGGCGGTGCTGCCAACGTTGCCTTGAACATCGCCGCCCTGGGGGCTCCGGCCTCGCTGGTCGGTGTCACCGGCGACGATGAAGCCGCCAACAGCCTGGTCAACAGCCTCAAGGGCGCTGGCGTGCGGGCCATCTTCCAGCGCATTGCGCACCAGCCGACCATCGTCAAGCTGCGGGTCATGAGCCGTCACCAGCAATTGCTGCGCATCGACTTCGAAGAACCCTTCGCCACCGACGCGCTGGCGCTGGCCACGCAGGTCGACGAGTTGCTCGAAGGCATCAAGGTGCTGGTGCTGTCCGACTACGGTAAAGGCGCGCTGAAAAACCATCAGGCGCTGATCCAGGCCGCCCGTGCCCGTGGCATTCCGGTGCTGGCCGATCCCAAGGGCAAGGATTTTTCGATCTACCGTGGTGCGAGCCTGATCACGCCAAACCTCAACGAATTCGAAACCATCGTCGGTGGTTGCGCCGACGAGCACGAATTGGTGAGCAAGGGCGCGCAGTTGATGCATGACCTGGACCTCGGTGCCTTGCTGGTGACCCGTGGCGAGCACGGCATGACCTTGCTGCGTCCGGATCACCCGGCGCTGCACTTGCCGGCTCGCGCCCGTGAAGTGTTCGACGTGACCGGTGCCGGCGACACAGTAATTTCCACCCTGGCGGCCGCTATTGCCGCGGGCGAAGAACTGCCCCACGCGGTGGCCCTGGCCAACCTGGCGGCGGGTATCGTGGTCGGCAAGCTCGGTACGGCGGCCATCAGTGCGCCGGAACTGCGTCGTGCGATCCAGCGCGAGGAGGGTTCCGAGCGCGGTGTGCTGGGTCTTGAGCAGCTGTTGCTGGCGGTCGATGACGCCCGCGCGCACAACGAGCGGATCGTGTTCACCAACGGTTGCTTCGACATCCTGCACGCCGGTCACGTGACCTATCTGGAACAGGCGCGGGCCCAGGGCGATCGCCTGATCGTTGCGATCAACGACGATGCATCGGTCAGCCGCCTGAAAGGGCCGGGTCGTCCGATCAACAGTGTCGACCGGCGCATGGCGGTACTGGCCGGCCTGGGTGCGGTGGACTGGGTGATCAGCTTCTCGGAAGGCACTCCGGAAAACCTGCTGAGCGCGGTCAAGCCGGACGTGCTGGTCAAGGGCGGCGACTACGGGATCGACCAGGTGGTCGGCGCGGACATCGTGACGGCCTACGGCGGTACCGTGAAAGTGCTGGGGCTGGTGGAAAACAGCTCGACCACGGCGATTGTCGAGAAGATCCGCAAGTCCGAATAACGCAGCTTTTGTAGGAGCGAGCTTGCTCGCGATGGAGTCAGGGCGCACGCGTTGAATCAGTAGATACGCGTCATCGTTAACGACCATCGCTGGCAAGCCAGCTCCTACAGGGTTATGTGCACACCTTCAGGAACTGACTTTTTTACGCGGCACGATTTTCTTCAGCAGCAATTTGGCCTTGCCGCGCAACCGCGCCAGGCCCGAATCCTTTCCCGGCGGCGTCAAACCCTGCTGGCGAACCCAGTCCTTCCAGCGAATCCGCTCATCGCGAACCAGCCAGCCTTCCTGTTGGGCGAAACTCTCGGCCAGGTACAGTCCGCGGGTGCTGGCCGGGTACAGCTGATCCTTTTTCAAGGTGTACAGCTCAGCCATCGGGTGGCCGTCCTGCAAGGGCATCAAGTACAGATCGGGGCGCTTGCGGTCGAGGCGGGCGACGAGTTGATCGCCTTCCAGTCGTTCATCGACATGGAACAGGCTCAGGGATTTGGCTTCCTTGGGAACGTCCAGGCGCAAGTCGTAGATCAGTTGCAGTGAGGCCGTTGGCAAATGCACGTAAGCCCGTGGACGCTCTATCAGCATCAGGTTGGCGCAACGTACCGGCCGCGCCGAGCCGGACAGTGGCGACAAGCGAAACGGCAGGGCTTCACGGTAATGCAGCGCGGCCGAGTAGGGCGCCGGCAGCCAGGTGTCATTGAACCGCCCGCCGAGCCAGCCTTCCGGGGTTTCCAGCAGGCATTCTTCGGCAATCTCCTGGATCGCCGTGTGCAAGGGCAGGTTCAGTTCATGGGCCGGCACGTAACCGGAAATCAGCTTGAGCACCACATCGCCACGGTCCTGCCGGCGTTGGCGCACCAGCACCCAATAATCGCGATTCTGCCAATGCAGGGTCAGGCGTACCGAAACTCCGAGATTGGCCAGCTCCAGGGCAAACCGCTCGCTGTCGCCGACCGTCACCGGGCGACGACGTTGCAGGGTCTGGGAGAAATTCAGCGGCCTGCCGACGCTCTGATAAGCCAGGCCTTCGGGGGTCGCTTCGACGAATAACGGCAGGGTCTTGAAGTTGCTCGGGTTCTTTCTGATGAGCGTACGCGACATGTCGGCTCCTGCTTAAGGCCGCGTGGGCGGCGTCAGTGGCTACGTAGGACCTGGGCAACGGTCGCGACATTGTGGGCGAGGTGCAGCGGATTGATGGTCCCGACAATAGCACTGGCAACACCCGGATGTTCAAACAACAACTGGAAACTGGCGCGCACCGGATCCACGCCCGGACTCAGGCAGACATGACCACTGGCGAGGGCTTTCTTGACCAGAATGGCTTTGCCGTGTGCAGCAGCATAGTCAATGACGGCCTTCTCGTTTTGTTCGTTGAGATTGTAGGTGACCATCGCGCAGTCGCCTTGCTCCAGTGCCTTGAGGCCACCGTCGACGGTTTTTCCGGAAAAGCCGAAACCGCGAATCTTGCCTTCGTCCTTGAGCGCGGCGAGAGTCTCATAGGCTTCGCAGTCATTGAGGATCGCCAGGTCGTTACCATCGGAGTGCACCAGCACCAGGTCGATGAAGTCCGTTTCCAGGCGTTGCAGGCTGCGCTCCACCGACATGCGTGTGTGCGCAGCGCTGAAATCGTGACGGGACTGGCCGTCGGCAAACTCTTCACCGACCTTGCTGACAATCACCCAGTCCTGACGCTGGCCGCGCAGCAACGGGCCGAGGCGTTCTTCGCTGCGACCATAGGCCGGGGCGGTGTCGATCAGGTTGATGCCCAGGTCGCGGGCGAGTTTGAGCAGCATGCGTGCTTCATCGTCATCGGGAATCCGGAAGCCATTGGGGTACTTCACCCCTTGGTCGCGGCCCAGTTTCACCGTGCCCAGGCCCAGGGGTGAAACCAGCAGGCCAGTGCTGCCCAGCGGGCGATGCAAGTCATGCAGGGTCGGTTGGCTCATGGCAGCAGTTGCTCCCAGGCAGGTACGCCCATCGGCGGTTTCGGCAGTTCAGGCAGTGCTGCCGGGTGGCTTGGCTGGATACCGTCACGGGTCAGGCTGGCGATCACGCGGTCGGCGAAGTCCGGTGCCAGGGCGAGTTTGGTCGGCCAGCCCACCAGCAGTCGCCCCTCCTCGGCCACAAAGGCGTTGTCGGGTCGGGTCAGGCCTGATTGCAGCGGTTCGGCGCGATCCACGCGCAAGGTCGCCCATTGCACCGTGCTCAGGTCGATCCAAGGCAGCAATAGGCCGAGTTCTTTCTGTGCGGTGGCGATCTGCTCGGCGGGCTCGCGGGTCACGCCTTCGGATTCGGCGATATCGCCGCCCAGGTACCAGACCCATTGGCCATCTGCCGCCGGGTGTGTGGTCACGGTGATACGCGGTTTGGTGCCACCACCCAGGCAGTGGGCGTACAGCGGTTTGAGGCTTGGCCCCTTGGCGATGATCATGTGCAACGGGCGGCGCTGCATGGCAGGCTGGCTCAGACCCAGCGTTTCAAGCAATGCCGCGGTGCCGGCGCCGGCGCTCAGGACGATGCGCTGGGCACGGATCTCGCGCTCGTCCACCTTCAGGCCGACCAGTACGCCGCCTTCGAGCAGCGGCTCGATCTTTTGCCCGGCGAGCAAGCCATCTCCGGCCAGATCGGCCAGGCGCTGGATCAGGCTCGGCACATCGACCACCAGTTCCGCCAGGCGATAGACCTTGCCCTTGAAGCGCTTGTCTTGCAGGGCTGGCGGCAATTGCTCGCCCTTGACCTGATCGACGCGACCGCGCACGGCTTTGCTGGCAAAGAAACTGGTGAGGTTACCGGCGAGGGTGCCGGGGGACCAGAGGTAATGGGCTTCGGACAGCAGGCGTACGCCGGACAGGTCCAGCTCGCCGTCACCGGCCAGGGCTTCACGCCAGCGGCGCGGCATGTCGGCAATGGCTTCCGAGGCACCGGTCAGGGCGCCATGCAGCGCGTATTTGGCGCCGCCGTGGATGATGCCCTGGGACTTCACACTCTGCCCGCCGCCGAGGCTGGCGCTTTCCACCAGCACGGTCGAAAAACCCTGGCGACGCAGGCGCGCATTCAGCCAGAGGCCGGCGACACCAGCGCCGACAATCAGCACGTCGGTGGAAATAACGGATGGCATTCGGCGACCTCTGTGTTCAAGACGAGGGCGCAGTATACAGACTCGAAGTGGAGGGGATTTACTGGATCAAGAGGTGAACACAAAACCTGTGGGAGCGGGCATGCTCGCGATGAGGGCGTGTCAGTCGATATCAATGTCGACTGACACACCGCTTTCGCGAGCAGGCTCGCTCCTACAATGAATCATGCTTCGGACTTAATGCCCGGCCGTCTTGGAGAAGAGCTGGATGACCACAACGCCCAGCACAATCAGCGCCATCCCCAGCATCGCCGGCACGTCCAGCTTCTGCCCATAGACAAACAGTGCCGCAACGCTGACCATCACGATCCCCATGCCGGCCCACACGGCGTATGCCACACCCACCGGAACGCTGCGCACCACCAGGGTCAGCATCCAGAAGGCAATGCCGTAACCGACGATGACCAGCACCAGTGGCAGCGGGGTGCTGAAGCCTTTGACCGCTTTCATCGAAACAGTGGCAATCACTTCGGCGCAGATGGCAATGGCCAGGTAGTAGTAGGCGGTCATGGTTCAATCCTCGTGTGAAGTGTTGCTCTCTGAGGTCGGCATTCTAGAGATTCGCCAGATGCGGTAAAGTCATTACCTATCTGTTTTGAAGATGGGTTAAGCCATGAGCATGCAATGGAATCTGGAGCAGTTGCGGTTGTTTGTCAGCGTAGCGGAGCAGCGTTCGTTTTCTGCCGTGGCGCGGGATCAGCGCAAGGCGCAGTCGGCGGTCAGCAGTTCGATAGCGTTGCTGGAAGAAGACCTGGGCGTCAGCCTGTTCGACCGCAGCAGCGGCCGTCAGCCGAAACTCACTGAAGCCGGTACGGCTTTGCTGGACGAAGCGCGGGAGGTGTTGCGCCAGTGCGAACGGCTCAATGGCCGGGCGCTGGCGATGATGCGCGGGCAGGAGGCGCGACTGCGCGTGGCGCAGGATGAGGCGATGCCTTATCAGCCGATCATCGAAAGCTTCGAGGCCCTGGCGGAAAAATTCCCCAGCCTTGAAGTGCAACTGACCAGCGCCGCCCAAGGCGATGTCGCGCGCAAGCTGGTGGAGCGGCGCGCCGATCTGGGGCTGCTGTTCTTTCACGATCAGATTCCCGAGGCGCTTGAGCGGCGGGTGCTGGGCAGCGTGGAAATGGTCACGGTGTGCGGCAAGGATCATCCGTTGGCGCGCAAAGGCGCAGTGGACGGCCAGCAACTGGCGCAACATCGGCAGTTGCTGATGTCCACGGAGTCGAGCATTTATCCCGGCAGTGATCCGGCCAGCCCGCAGGTCTGGCGCGCCGACAGCTTCTATGTGATGGCCGAATGGCTGGTGCGTGGCCTCGGCTGGGCCTGGTTGCCGCGCCACGTGGTGCAGTACCCGACCTATCAGAACCAGATGGTCGAACTGGTCAGCGAATGGACCCCGCCGGCCCTAGTGGTGGAACTGGTATGGCGCCGGGATGAACCGCTCGGCCCGGCCGCGCGCTGGCTCGCCGAACGTTTTGCCGTGCACTTGCAGACGATAGGCGAAAAAAGCCGATAAACTCCGCCGCCATGAATAGAACTCTCTACACCGCGCTGTTTTATCTGGGGCTGCCATTGGTAGCGATTCGGCTTTGGCTGCGCGCGCGCAAGGCGCCAGCGTATGCCAGGCGCATCGGCGAGCGCTTTTCCTGCGGGATGCCGGCGATGAAACCGGGCGGCATCTGGGTGCACGCCGTATCGGTGGGCGAAAGCATTGCGGCCGCACCGATGATCCGCGCCTTGCTGGCGCGTTATCCGGATCTGCCGATCACCGTGACCTGCATGACGCCGACCGGTTCGGAACGCATCCATGCACTGTTCGCCAATGAGCCGCGCATCCAGCACTGTTATCTGCCTTATGACTTGCCATGCGCTGCCCGGCGTTTCCTCGATCGGGTCCAGCCGAAACTGGCGGTGATCATGGAAACCGAACTGTGGCCCAACCATATCCATCAGTGTGCCAAACGCGGGATTCCCGTGGCGTTGGCCAATGCGCGGCTGTCCGAGCGTTCGGCCAGGGGATATGGCCGGTTCCCCAAGCTGACCCAGCCAATGCTGGCGGAGATGAGTCTGTTCGCAGTGCAGACCGAAACCGAAGCCCAGCGCTTACGCGACCTGGGCGCGCGAGCGGAAACCGTCGATGTGACCGGTTCGATCAAGTTTGACCTGACCATCGACCCGCAACTGCTTGAGCGCGCCAGCCAATTGCGCGGGCAATGGCTGGCGCTGGAACGACCAGTGTGGATCGCCGCCAGTACCCATGTCGGCGAAGACGAGGTGGTGCTGGCGGCCCATCGTCAGTTGCTCGCCAGTCATCCCGATGCCTTGCTGATTCTGGTACCGCGTCATCCTGAGCGATTCAATTCGGTGTACGGGTTGTGCCAGCAACAAGGGTTTGCCACGGTCCGGCGTTCCAGCGGCGATGCGGTCAGCGCGAATACTTCAGTGCTGCTGGGCGACACCATGGGCGAGTTGCTGTTTCTCTACGCCCTGGCAGACAGCGCATTCGTCGGTGGCAGCCTGGTGCCGAATGGCGGGCATAACCTGCTGGAGCCGGCGGCCCTGGCTAAACCGGTGTTGAGCGGGCCGCATCTTTTCAACTTCCTCGAAATCGCCGCACAGTTGCGCAGCGCCGGGGCGTTGCAGGAAGTGGAGGATGCAGAAGGGTTGGCGTTGGCGGTGCAGCGGCTGTTCGAACTGCCGCGAGATGCGCAGCGCATGGCAGAGGCCGGGTTGAAAGTGATGCGTACCAATCAGGGGGCGTTGCAGCGGTTGCTGGATGGGTTGGGGCGGTTGATCGAGCGTTAGACCGAGCTGTATTCATTCGCGAGCAGGCTCGCTTCCACACTCGAATCATTGTGGGAGCGAGCCTGCTCGCGAAGCTTTTGCTTTTACTGATCAGGTCGCGCTTTCAGCTGCTCCGCTGCCGCCTTGGCCAGATCCGGTGGCAGGAAGTCCTTGTCCGGGTTGTAGTTCGGATTGAGCCAGCGTGCCAGGGTTTGCAGATCCCCCGGATTCAACGTGCCGGCCTGTTGCTTCAAGCGCAGGTTGTCGAGGATGTAGTCGTAGCGGGTGTTGTTGTAGTCGCGCACCGAGGTGTAGAGCGAGCGCTGTGCATCCAGCACGTCGACGATGTTTCGCGTACCCACCTGATAGCCGATTTCAGTCGCTTCCACCGCGCTCTGGTTGGAGATGATCGATTGCTTGCGCGCCTGTACCTGCTCGACATCGGTGTTCACCGCACGGTGCAGGTCGCGAGTGTTTTCCACGATCTGCCGGCGCAGGGATTCGCGTTGCTGCTCGGTCTGGTCCAGTTGTGCATAGGACTGACGCACCTGGGAGTTGATCAGGCCACCGCTGTAGATCGGGATGTTCAGTTGCAGGCCCACGGTCGTTTGGTCGACGTTGCCGCCGTACGCCTGGGGCAGGTTGTTCGGATTGCTGAAGCCCAGTGCGTCGTTGTCGCCTTTCTCGTACTGGGCGATTGCATCAACCGTTGGCAGGTGCCCGGACCTGCGCTGCTTGACGGTTTGCTCGGCGGCGCTGACGGCATAGTTGCTGGCCAACAGATTGAGGTTCTGCCTGCCCGCCGTTTCGACCCAGGCCTTGGCGTCGTTCGGTACTGGCGGCAGGATCGGCAGGTTATGGCTGATGCCCCAGATCGAGTTGTACTGGCGGTTGGTCAGGGTGATCAATGCTTCAAAGGCGTCGTCCACCTGGCGCTGCGCAACGATGCGGTTGGCGCGTGCGGTGTCGTAGCTGGCCTGTGAGTTCAATACGTCGGTCTTGTCCGAGAGGCCGACATCGAAACGCTCGTTGGATTGATCGAGCTGGCGTTTGAACGCCGCTTCTTCGGCCTTGGTCGAGGCCAGGTTGTCCTGGCTGCGCAGCACGTTGAAATAGCTGTCAGCGGTTTGCAGGATCAGGTTTTGCTCGGTCGCCGAGAGTTGCAGGGCAGCCTGTTCGTTGACTTCCTTGGCGGCCTGGAACTGGAACCAGCGATCGGCGCGGAACAAGGGTTGCGCCAGGGTGGCCTGGTACGAATGAGCATCGCGGTTGGTCGTGCCCGAAGGTTGATCGAGCGACGTACGCACCTCGGAAACATTGGCGCCGCCCGAGAGGTTCGGCAGCAGCCCGGCGCGGGCCTGGGGCACGACTTCTTTCTGCGCGCCGTACTGGGCGATGGCAGCCGCCAGGTCGGCGTTGTTGTTGACGGCTTCCTGATAAACGCTGACCAGGTCCGTCTTGGCCGATAAGGGCACATCTGCTGCCCAGGCCATTCCGTTGGACGCACAAGACACGGCGAGGGCCAGTGAGAGTTTGCGCAGCATAGACGATCCCTAGAATTGATATTACAGAGGTAATTTGAGCGCCAAGGCTAAGGCCCCGCTTTGACAGCGTCAATGCCGGCTCAGCGTAGCGAGTGTAGTTGTGCATTGGGGCGGCAACAATCCTGATACTGCGTGTAATTACGCCATTCATCACGGTATTTGCAGTGGGGTTGGCGTTCTTTGCCAGTTGTGTCTAGACTGGCCGGGTTCTTGTCGGGGTGCCTTGCTATGAGGCTGAGATCGAATAATTTCGGATCCCGTTGAACCTGATCAGGTTAGCGCCTGCGTAGGGAACAAGATTTCTCGTCACCCGGCGAGTCCTCTTGTGCTTCGTCCGGGATGTTGTTCGACAATCGAACACCCCTCGAGCACTGAGCACAGCACAGCTGGTTTTCCCAGCGCCCGTGCGTCCATTCGTTTACAGGTTCGCTCCGACAAAAAATCCACTGCCTGGATGTGTGTCTGGAGAGCCCGTGATGACTACAAAATCAAAAATCGCCACCAACCTGAGTGACTCGGCCAAGGTCGATCAGCAATCGGTTCAGCCGTTTACCCGCTCGCAAAAAATCTATGTCCAGGGCACCCGCCCGGACATCCTCGTGCCGATGCGCGAAATCAGCCTGGACGTGACCCCGACCGACTTCGGCGGCGAAATCAACGCACCGGTGGTGGTGTATGACACCTCGGGCCCGTACACCGACCCCAACGTGATCATCGACGTGCGCAAAGGCCTGGCCGATGTGCGTTCGCCGTGGATCGAATCCCGCGGCGACACCGAGCGCCTGAGCGGCCTGAGCTCGAATTTCGGCCAGGAGCGCCTTGCCGACCCGGAGCTGACCAAGCTGCGCTTCGCCCACGTCAACAACCCGCGCCGCGCCAAGCCGGGTGCCAACGTCAGCCAGATGCACTACGCGCGCCAAGGCATCATCACCGCCGAGATGGAATACGTCGCCATCCGCGAAAACATGAAGCTGGAAGTGGCCCGCGCCGCCGGCCTGCTGGACCAGCAACACGCCGGCCACAGCTTCGGCGCCAGCGTGCCGAAAATCATCACCCCCGAATTCGTCCGTGACGAAATCGCCCGTGGCCGCGCGATCATTCCGGCCAACATCAACCACACCGAACTGGAACCGATGATCATCGGCCGTAACTTCCTGGTGAAGATCAACGGCAACATCGGCAACAGCGCACTGGGTTCGTCCATTGAAGAAGAAGTGGCGAAACTGACCTGGGGCATTCGCTGGGGTTCGGACACGGTCATGGACCTGTCCACCGGCAAGCACATTCACGAAACCCGCGAGTGGATCATCCGCAACTCGCCGGTGCCGATCGGTACGGTGCCGATCTACCAGGCCCTGGAAAAAGTCGGCGGCGCTGCCGAAGACCTGACCTGGGAGCTGTTCCGCGACACGCTGATCGAACAGGCCGAGCAGGGCGTCGACTATTTCACCATCCATGCCGGTGTGCTGTTGCGCTACGTGCCTATGACCGCCAAACGCGTGACCGGTATCGTCTCCCGTGGCGGTTCGATCATGGCCAAGTGGTGCCTGGCGCACCACAAAGAGAACTTCCTCTACACCCATTTCGAAGACATCTGCGAAATCATGAAGGCCTATGACGTCAGCTTCTCGCTGGGCGATGGCCTGCGTCCGGGCTCGATTGCCGACGCCAACGACGAAGCGCAGTTCGGCGAACTGGAGACCCTCGGCGAGCTGACCAAGATTGCCTGGAAACACGACGTGCAGTGCATGATCGAAGGCCCGGGCCACGTGCCGATGCAGTTGATCAAAGAGAACATGGACAAGCAGCTGGAGTGCTGCGACGAGGCGCCGTTCTACACCCTCGGCCCGCTGACCACCGACATCGCACCGGGCTACGACCACATCACCTCCGGTATCGGCGCGGCGATGATCGGCTGGTTCGGTTGCGCCATGCTCTGCTACGTGACACCAAAGGAGCACCTGGGCCTGCCGAACAAGGATGACGTGAAGACCGGGATCATCACCTACAAGATCGCCGCGCACGCCGCCGATCTGGCGAAGGGGCATCCGGGCGCGCAGATCCGCGACAATGCCTTGAGCAAGGCGCGTTTCGAATTCCGTTGGGAAGACCAGTTCAACCTGGGTCTGGATCCGGACACCGCGCGTTCGTATCACGATGAAACCCTACCGAAGGATTCGGCCAAGGTCGCGCACTTCTGCTCGATGTGCGGGCCGAAATTCTGCTCGATGAAGATCACCCAGGAAGTCCGCGAGTATGCGGCCAACCAACGGATCGAAGCGGTCGACGTGGACGTCGCCCAGGGCATGGCCGAACAGGCCGAACGCTTCAAGCAGGAAGGCAGTCAGCTTTACCAGAAAGTTTGATTCGGCACTGATAACCCTGTGGCGAGGGGGCTTGCCCCCGTTCGGCCGCGAAGCGGTCGTAAATCCGGCGATGAATTCTCACAGGCAGAATTCAGTTGTCTGTTTTGGGGCTGCTTCGCCGCCCAACGGGGGCAAGCCCCCTCGCCACAAGGGAGTGTGTGAACAACACAACAACAAATGTCCCTCTGAGATAACACCCTTGAGCATTCAACCGAGTACTTATTCACCCGACATCGCGGTGCCGACCGACAAACGTGTGTTCGGCGGTCGCGATCTGTTTTCCCTGTGGTTCTCCCTCGGCATCGGCCTGATGGTGCTGCAAACCGGTGCATTGCTCGCGCCGGGCCTGGGCCTGTCCGGTTCGTTGCTGGCGATTTTCCTCGGCACCCTGGTCGGCGTTCTGCTGCTGGCGGCGGTCGGGGTGATTGGCAGCGACACCGGCCTGTCGTCGATGGCCGCGCTCAAGCTCAGCCTCGGTGCCAAAGGCGCGAGCCTGCCGGCGGTGCTGAACCTGCTGCAACTGATCGGCTGGGGCTCGTTCGAAATCATCGTCATGCGCGATGCCGCCAGCCTGCTGGGCGCAAAGGCGTTCAGTGACGGCAGCCTGATGTCCAATCCGGTGTTGTGGACACTGTTTTTCGGCGCCCTGGCGACCTTGTTGGCCGTTAGCGGTCCATTGACGTTCGTGCGGCAGATCCTGCGCAAATGGGGCATCTGGCTGCTGCTGGCCGCGTGCACCTGGCTGACCTGGAACCTGTTCGCCAAGGCCGACCTGGCTGCGTTGTGGGCCCTGGCCGGTGACGGTTCGATGCCGTTCGCCGTGGGTTTCGACATCGCAATTGCCATGCCGCTCTCGTGGTTGCCGCTGATCGCCGACTACTCGCGCTTCGGCAAGCGGGCGAAAAACGTCTTCGGTGGCACCGCCATCGGTTTCTTCATCGGTAATTTCTGGCTGATGAGCCTGGGCGTGGCCTACACCCTGGCGTTCGCGCCGAGCGGTGAAGTCAATGCCTTGCTGCTGGCGCTGGCCGGTGCCGGCCTGGGGATTCCGCTGCTGCTGATTCTGCTGGATGAATCGGAAAACGCCTTTGCCGATATTCACTCGGCGGCGGTGTCCAGCGGGATTCTGTTGCGCGCCAAAGTCGAGCACCTGGCACTGGCCATCGGTGTGATCTGCACGCTGATTGCCCTGCTGGCGCCGTTGGCCCAGTACCAGAACTTCCTGCTGCTGATCGGTTCGGTGTTTGCGCCGTTGTTCGGCGTGGTGCTGGTGGACCACTTCATCCTGCGCAAGCGCAGCGCCCAGGTGGCCTCGGCCGCACTACGCTGGCCGGCGCTGCTCGCCTGGCTGGGCGGGGTCAGCACCTATCACTTGTTGGCCAACCTGTATCCGGATATCGGCGCAACCCTGCCGGCACTGGTAGTGGCAGGGTTGCTCCAGCTAGTGCTGGGCCGGGCCTTCAGTTACGGCCTGGAAACAGCTCGGGCTTGATGATGCCGTTCAGGCGAGGGTAGGGGATCTTCAGTTCGACATGGCCCAGCGCGTAAGGCGCGATGGTGCTGGTTTCGTACTTGAGGATCACCCCACCGTAGGTCAGCGCCACGTTCTGGGTTTTCTGGAACGGCCAGCTCTTCACGAACTCCGGTTCCTGATCGAGCTTGGTGCTGATAAGCCAGCTGTTGTGTGCCACTTGCGCGGCTTTCCAGAACGCGTCTTCCTGCCCTGGGACCAGCATGTCCGACAGCGTCAGCACTTTATGCTGCTGGCGCGAATAGTTGATGAAACCTCGACCCGGGGTGCCATGGGCGCCGCCGGTGTCCAGGTAGCTGGACAATTCGATGATCACCAAGCCGTCATGCTGCTCACGTACCTTTGCCTGCAGATAGCTGCTGAAGCGCGGGCCGGCGGTGCGCAAAAACTCTTCGCGATAGGCCGCCAGGGTCGGGGCAACCGGCGCGTCGGGCGAGGTTCGGGTCATTTGCAGCAGGCGCTTTTCGATGATGCCGTCCAGTGCCGGCTCGTCCGCAAAGTGCAGGGTGTCGATGTTGACCAGCGGGCAATCCGGGTTGCTGCAACCGGGCTTGAGTTGCTCGGAGGCGTCGCGGGTGGTTTCCAGCGGCGTCCGGTAGTTGGGCTGGAACAGGCTCGCGCAAGCGCCCAGAGTCAGGGCGATAGCGGCCACGGAGGCGATTTTGAAAAGCGACATGAGCGTCCTTTCTGAAACAGGGGAAGGCAAAAAGTTACCGGCTTCGACTCTCAACAAAGCAGTCAGTTCGCCACTAAGCTAATTAGAGTGGGTTTCGCCCTCACCGTCCATCCCGCTGACGGTAAAGGGGCTGCATCAAACGTCACGGGCGCGTTAGGATGGCGCGAAGTCGAGGCCCAGGAAAAAAAGCAGCCTCGAACAGGATTTGCAGTAAAAGAGGATAGTCATGACGGATTTTGCCAACGCCATTCCGACCGCCGTTGATATCGTGCGGCGCGAAAAGTGCTACGAGGGCTTCTACAAACTCGAACGCGTGCACTTGCGCCACGAATTGTTCGCAGGCGGCATGAGCCGCGAGATCAATCGCGAAGTGTTCGTTCGCCATGACGCGGTGTGCATGCTGCCTTACGATCCGCAGCGCGATGAAGTGGTGTTGATCGAGCAGTTTCGCGTCGGCGCCATGGACAAGACCGACAACCCGTGGCTGATCGAACTGGTCGCTGGTCTGATCGACAAGGATGAAGTGCCGGAAGCAGTTGCTCACCGCGAGGCGCAGGAGGAAGCTGGGCTTGAAATCGGGGCGCTCTGGCCAATGACCAAATACTTTCCATCGCCGGGCGGCAGCAACGAATTCGTGCATCTGTACCTGGGGCGTTGCGATACTACCGGGGTTGGCGGCCTGCATGGGCTGGAGGAAGAGGCAGAAGATATTCGCGTCACGGTCTGGGCGTTCGAAGATGCCCTGCAAGCCGTACGCGACGGGCGTATTGCCAACGCGGCGAGCATCATTGCCTTGCAATGGCTGGCTTTGAATCGCGTTGAAGTGAGGGGGTTATGGTTGTAAACAAGCTGCGCGATCGCTATCGGGTGGACCTGGTGGGGCTGCAAGCATCCTGCGAGGCGAACTACGCGCGCTTGATGCGACTGCTGCCGGACATGCGCAGCGAGCCCGCCGCGCGGCGCATCGCCGTGACCCATGGCGACCAGATGCTCGGCGTGCTGGCGCTGGAGGTGCTGCTGACCTGTCCTTACACCACGACCCTGCAGGTGCGTCAGGAGCACAGTCTGCCCTGGCTGCCGGTGCCGCAACTGGAAGTGCAGGTCTATCACGACGCGCGCATGGCCGAAGTGGTCAGCGCCGAACATGCACGACGCTTTCGCGGCATCTATCCTTACCCGAATGCCTCGATGCACCAGCCGGACGAAAAGGCCCAGCTGAACATGTTTCTGGGCGAATGGCTGAGCCATTGCCTGGCGCTGGGGCATGAGTACGAAGTAGTACGTTAGTTGTGAAGCGCAGTTGTGAACCATGTCAGGTTCTCAGGTTTCCCCTTTCGATCGTCCCCCAGCATAATTGCGGCACTTACCCATCCCCGTGATCACGCCCTGGGAGAACGCCTTGCCGAGCGTATCCACATTGACCACCGCCGATTCGGCGTTGCTGGTGCAACTCTCCGACAGCCACCTGTTTGCCCAAGCGGACGGCGCGTTGCTGGGCATGAACACCCGTGACAGCCTGCAAAAGGTCATCGAACTGGTACGCGCGCAACAGCCGCGGATTGACTTGATCCTGGCCACGGGTGATCTGTCCCAGGACGGGACGCTGGAGTCCTACCAGCAATTTCGCGACATGACGCGCCAGCTCGATGCGCCGGCGCGCTGGATTCCCGGTAATCACGATGAACCACGGATCATGGCCGAGGCGGCGGTGCAGAGCGCTTTGCTCGAACCGGTGGTGGATATCGGCAACTGGCGAGTCACCTTGCTCGATTCGGCGGTGCCAGGCTCTGTGCCGGGTTATTTGGAGGATGAACAGTTGCAGCTGCTCGCCCGCGCGTTGAGCGAAGCGCCGGAGCGTCATCATCTAGTGTGCTTCCACCATCACCCGGTTTCGATTGGTTGTGCGTGGATGGAGCCTATCGGTCTGCGCAATCCCGAGGCATTTTTTGAAGTGCTGGATCGTTTTCCACAGGTGCGTGCCGTGCTGTGGGGGCATGTGCACCAGGAAATCGATCAAATGCGTAACGGCGTGCGTCTGATCGCCTCGCCCTCGACCTGCATCCAGTTCGAGCCCGGCAGCGAGGATTTCAAGGTCGGCGAACAGGCGCCGGGTTATCGCTGGTTGCGACTGCTGCCCGACGGGCGGCTGGAAACCGGGGTGGAGCGGGTCACCGGGTTCGATTTCACCGTGGACTACGGCTCCAACGGCTACTGATTGCTCTTTCATTTCCAGAAACCGAGGCGCGGCCATCGCGAGCAAGCTCGCTCCCACAGGTTTTTTGGAGCGCCTCAGGTCCCTGTGGGAGCGGGCTTGCCCGCGATGGCGTCCGTTCAGGCACCCTGAATTCCGCGGATATCCCCGATTCCCCCGGGTCCCTGTAAACTCCGCCTCTTTAGCCGACGCACAGGGAGCTCAAATGTCCGGTTCGATCCTTTATATCCACGGCTTAAACAGCTCGCCGTTGTCGAAGAAGGCCTGTCAGTTGGTCGAGGTGATGGAGCGTCTGGGCCTGGGCGAACACTTGCGCGTACCGGCGTTGCACCACCACCCGCGCCAGGCGATCGCGCAACTGGAGCAGGCGATTGCCGAGCTGGGGCGGCCACTGCTGGTCGGCAGCTCGCTCGGCGGCTACTATGCCACTCACCTGGCCGAGCGCCTTGGCTTGAAAGCCCTGTTGATCAACCCTGCCGTCAGCCCGCACCGGATGTTCGACGGCTTTCTGGGGACGCAGAAAAACCTGTATACCGAAGAGACCTGGGAAATGACCCACGACCACGTGACGGCCCTGGCCGAACTGGAAGTGCCGGCGCCCCAGGATCCACAGCGTTATCAGGTATGGTTGCAGACAGCTGACGAAACGCTGGACTATCGCCTCGCCCAGCAGTATTACCGGGCATGCGCCTTGCGTATCCAGGCCGGCGGCGACCACAGTTTCCAGGGTTTTGCCGCGCGACTGCCGGCCATGTTGAGTTTTGCCGGCATTGGCGCCGATTTGTATCAGGCAATCGATTTCACCGCATTGTGAGCGATAGCCCCATGAATTCCTTTTTCACCGAACACTGACGACGAGACCCCATGGCCACTCCCAGCGCTAGCTCTTATAACGCAGACGCCATCGAAGTCCTCTCGGGCCTCGACCCGGTGCGCAAACGCCCCGGCATGTACACCGACACCAGTCGGCCGAACCACCTTGCCCAGGAAGTCATCGACAACAGTGTCGACGAAGCCTTGGCCGGGCATGCCACATCGGTACAGGTGATCCTGCATGCCGACCATTCCCTGGAAGTCAGCGACGACGGCCGTGGCATGCCGGTGGACATTCACCCCGAGGAAGGTGTTTCGGGCGTCGAGTTGATCCTCACCAAGCTCCACGCGGGCGGCAAGTTTTCCAACAAGAACTACCAGTTCTCCGGCGGTCTGCACGGGGTGGGTATTTCAGTGGTCAACGCCTTGTCCACCGAAACGCGGGTGCGGGTCAAGCGTGACGGTAACGAATACCAGATGACCTTCAAGGATGGCTACAAGGCCACCGAGCTGGAAGTCGTCGGCACTGTCGGCAAGCGCAACACCGGCACCAGCGTGTTCTTTGCGCCGGATCCGAAATACTTCGACTCCCCGAAATTCTCCATCAGCCGCCTCAAGCATGTGCTCAAGGCCAAGGCCGTTCTGTGCCCGGGCTTGCTGGTCAGCTTTGAAGACAAGGCCACCGGCGAGAAAGTCGAATGGCATTACGAAGACGGCCTGCGTTCCTACCTGGTGGATGCGGTCAGTGAATTCGAGCGCCTGCCGAACGAACCGTTCTGCGGCGCTTTTGCCGGTAACAAGGAAGCCGTGGATTGGGCGCTGCTGTGGCTGCCCGAAGGTGGCGACGCGGTCCAGGAAAGCTACGTCAACCTGATCCCGACCGCCCAGGGCGGCACCCACGTCAACGGTTTGCGTCAGGGCCTGCTCGACGCCATGCGCGAATTCTGCGAATTCCGCAGCCTGTTGCCGCGCGGCGTGAAGCTGGCGCCGGAAGACGTCTGGGAGCGCATCGCCTTCGTTCTGTCGATGAAGATGCAGGAACCGCAATTCTCCGGCCAGACCAAGGAGCGCCTGTCGTCCCGTGAAGCGGCGGCGTTCGTCTCCGGTGTGGTCAAGGATGCGTTCAGCCTGTGGCTCAATGCCAACCCGGAAACCGGCATGCTGCTGGCGGAGTTGGCGATCAACAACGCCGGTCGTCGCCTCAAGGCCAGCAAGAAGGTCGAGCGTAAACGCATTACCCAAGGGCCGGCGTTGCCGGGCAAGCTGGCCGACTGTGCCGGGCAGGACCCGATGCGTTCCGAACTGTTCCTGGTGGAAGGTGATTCCGCCGGCGGCTCGGCCAAGCAGGCGCGGGATAAGGAATTCCAGGCGATCCTGCCGTTGCGCGGCAAGATCCTCAACACCTGGGAAGTCGACGGCAGCGAAGTGCTGGCCAGCCAGGAAGTGCACAACATCGCCGTGGCCATCGGCGTCGATCCGGGCGCGGCGGACATGAGCCAGCTGCGCTACGGCAAGATCTGCATCCTCGCCGACGCCGACTCCGACGGTCTGCACATCGCAACCTTGTTGTGCGCGTTGTTCGTCCAGCATTTCCGCCCGTTGGTGGATGCCGGTCACGTCTACGTCGCGATGCCGCCGCTGTACCGCATCGACCTGGGCAAGGAAATCTACTACGCCCTGGATGAAGCCGAACGCGACGGCATCCTTGATCGTCTGGTGGCCGAGAAGAAGCGCGGCAAGCCGCAAGTCACCCGATTCAAGGGTCTGGGCGAAATGAACCCGCCGCAGCTGCGCGAGACCACCATGGACCCGAACACCCGGCGTCTGGTGCAGTTGACCCTGGAAGATTTCGAGGCTACCTCGGAAATGATGGACATGCTGCTGGCGAAGAAACGCGCCGGTGACCGCAAGACCTGGCTGGAGTCCAAGGGCAACCTGGCCGAGGTGCTGGGCTGATGCGTCTGGGCTTTGCCCTGGCCTGTGGGTTGCTGCTGACGTCGATTACGGTATCCGCCGAGCCGGTGCCACAGCTGCGCCTGTTGTCCGGGCATGTCATCGACGGCATGCGCGGTGGCAACCTGTCCGGGCTTGCGCAGTGCGGCAATGACCTGTGGGCAGTTTCCGACCGCGACGATGATCAGATCTACCGCCTGGATACCCGCGAATCAGTGTGGCAGGCACAAACGGTGCACATCGACGTACCGCCGGTGCCTGACAGCGGTTTGCCCTGGGGGCTGAAGTCTCGCGTCTGGGGGGCGTCGTTCGTGCGTGGCGGCGATCTGGATTTCGAAGGCATCACCTGCGACAGCGCCGGCAATCGCTATATCGTCAGCGAAGGCCATGCCGCTGTCTTGCAAGTGCCGCCAATGGGGCCCGCCGCCTGGCTGAAAGTCTCGCCGATGCTGGTTCGCGAGGCCCGGGCCAGAGGCCTGCTGTTGCAATTCAATGCGTTGTTCGAAGGGCTGGCGGTCAATCCGGCGGGGGATCAGATGTGGCTCGCCGCCGAGCGTCAAGGCCGGGGATTGCTGATGATCAAGCGCAAACAGACGTTGTGGGATTGCGACGGTGGCTGCGTGCTGCTGAGCGAGGCGGGCATGGAAATGCAGCCCGAGCAGTTTCCCCATGCCAAGCCCGTGCCGCGGGACTTCTCTGATTTGTCGCTGTTCAACGGCAAGCTGTTCACCCTTGAACGCAATGCCTTCCAGATCTGCCGCCGTGATGCGCAGACGGCCAAGGTCGAGCGCTGCTGGTCGTACGCTGCCGAGTTGTTGCAGGAAAACCGTCGTTATTCACAGGACTACGGGTTGGAAGAGGCGTTGATCGTGGATGCCGATGGCGCCTGGATCGGTGTCGACAACAATTTTGGCGCGCGCGCCGATGGCGAAGTCCGTCCGGTGGTCTGGCGCTTCGCTGCACCGGACGGTGGCTGGAGTGCCAGGCCATGAGACAACAAAGCCCGGGGCAGCGCATCGGCCGAGTGTTCATGGTGCTGGCCTGGTGTGCGGCGCTGTTTCTGGCCACGCGGTTTTTCGGCCAGTGGGAAGCGCGTCAGCAAAATCCGAATGTGGTGGTCAGTTCGGAGCAGGGCGAAGGTTTCATTGAGGTGAAACTGGTGAGCAACGCTCAGGGGCATTTCGTCGCCAGCGGCCAGATCAACGGCCAGACGGTGGACTTCATGCTCGATACAGGGGCGACCGATGTATCGATCCCACTGGACCTGGCCAAGCGCTTGAAGCTCGAAGAAGGATTCGGCGTGACCCTGAGCACGGCCAATGGCCTGAGCCAGGGCTATCGCACCCGTATCGAACGCCTGCAACTGGGCGACATCGTGCTGCGGGATGTACGCGCACTGGTGGCCCCGGGGCTGCATGGCGATCAGGTGTTGCTCGGCATGAGCGCACTGAACAAACTTGAATTTACCCAGCGCGGTGGCACCATGCTGCTGCGCCAGACAACGAACCGATGAGGCCCGCATGAGCGACTCCCTTGATCTCAGCCTGGACGGTGTAGAGCGCCGGTCACTGGCTGACTTCACCGAAAATGCCTACCTCAACTACTCCATGTACGTGATCATGGACCGTGCCTTGCCGCATATCGGCGACGGTCTGAAACCGGTACAGCGCCGCATTATTTATGCGATGAGCGAGTTGGGGCTGGACGCCGATTCCAAGCACAAGAAGTCGGCGCGTACCGTCGGTGACGTGCTCGGTAAGTTCCACCCCCACGGCGATTCGGCCTGCTATGAAGCCATGGTGCTGATGGCCCAGCCGTTCAGCTATCGCTACACGCTGGTCGACGGCCAGGGCAACTGGGGTGCGCCGGATGATCCCAAATCCTTCGCCGCCATGCGTTACACCGAAGCGCGTCTGTCGCGTTATTCCGAAGTGCTGCTCAGCGAGCTGGGCCAGGGCACGGCGGACTGGGGCCCGAACTTCGACGGCACGCTGGACGAGCCACTGGTGTTGCCGGCCCGTCTGCCGAACATTCTGCTCAACGGCACCACCGGTATCGCCGTGGGCATGGCCACCGACGTTCCGCCGCACAACCTGCGGGAAGTCGCCACGGCGTGCGTGCGTTTGCTCGACGAGCCCAAGGCCACGGTCGAACAGCTCTGCGAACACATCCAGGGCCCGGACTACCCGACCGAAGCGGAAATCATCACCCCACGCGCCGACCTGCTGAAAATCTACGAAACCGGCCGCGGCTCTGTGCGCATGCGCGCCGTGTATCACATCGAAGACGGCGACATCATTGTCACCGCGCTGCCGCATCAGGTTTCCGGTGCCAAGGTGCTGGAACAGATCGCTGCGATGATGCAGGCCAAGCCGTCCAAGGCGCCGCAAATTGCTGACCTGCGTGACGAATCCGACCACGAAAACCCGTGCCGGATCGTGATCATTCCGGGTGCGCGGAAAAACTTCGACCACGATGCGTTGATGCAGCACCTGTTCGCCAGCACCGAGCTCGAGTCGAGCTACCGGGTCAACATCAACATCATCGGCCTGGACGGCAAGCCGCAGCTGAAGAACCTGCGGGCGTTGTTGGTCGAATGGCTGGAGTTCCGGGTGCAGACCGTGCGTCGTCGCCTGCAATTCCGCCTCGACAAGGTCGAGCGTCGCCTGCACCTGTTGGACGGTTTGTTGATCGCCTACCTCAACCTGGATGAAGTGATCCACATCATCCGTACCGAGGAGCATCCGAAAGCCGCGCTGATCGAGCGTTTCGCCCTGAGCGAAATCCAGGCCGACTACATCCTCGACACCCGTCTGCGTCAGTTGGCGCGACTGGAAGAGATGAAGTTGCGTGCCGAGCAGGATGAACTGCTCAAGGAACAAGCCAAGCTGCAAGCCCTGCTGAGCAGCGAAGCCAAGTTGAAAAAACTGGTGCGCAGCGAACTGATCAAGGACGCTGAAACCTACGGTGATGACCGCCGGTCGCCTATTGTCGAGCGCGCCGAAGCCAAGGCCCTGACCGAGCACGATCTGCTGCCGAACGAGAAAGTGACGGTCGTACTGTCGGAAAAAGGCTGGATTCGCTCCGCCAAAGGCCACGAAATCGACGCCACCGGGCTTTCCTACAAGGCCGGGGACGGTTTCAAGGCGCTGGCAGCCGGGCGCTCCAACCAGTTTGCCGTGTTTATCGACTCCACCGGCCGCAGTTATTCGGTGGCCGCTCACACCTTGCCGTCGGCCCGTGGCCAGGGCGAACCGCTGACCGGTCGCCTGACGCCGCCGCCAGGGGCGAGTTTCGAATGCGTGCTGATGCCCGAAGACGATGCGCTGTACGTGATCGCCTCCGACGCCGGCTACGGTTTCGTGGTCAAGGGTGAAGACCTGCAGGCCAAGAACAAGGCGGGCAAGGCCCTGTTGAGCCTGCCGAACAACGCCAAGGTCATGCTGCCGCGCCCTGTGGCCGATCGTGAGCAGAACTGGCTGGCGTCGGTGACGACCGAAGGTCGCCTGCTGATATTCAAGATCAGCGACCTGCCACAATTAGGTAAGGGCAAAGGCAACAAGATCATTGGGATTCCCGGTGAACGAGTGGCCAGTCGTGAAGAGTATGTGACGGACATCGCCGTATTGCCGGACGGTGCAACACTGGTGTTGCAGGCCGGTAAACGTACCTTGTCACTGAAAGCGGACGACCTCGAACACTACAAGGGTGAACGTGGCCGTCGTGGCAACAAGTTGCCGCGTGGCTTCCAGCGGGTTGATGCGTTGCTCGTCGAAAACCTCAATTAGGCGACTTAGAAGCGCCGAACTACGAATTAACCCGTAGTTCGGCGCTTTACGCTGGAGTCGGAACGCATATTCACGGATGATATGGCCTTTCAAGCGCCGGCATTGCCGCGCGTTCTTCATATTTATTGAGTATTTTCACTGTGGTCAGCCTTTTAGCGACCACCTGGATGGGACGATGACTGCTCTGCGCCTTCCTTTTATTCTTTTGCTCGCCGGCGTTCTTGGCCTGGCGGGTTGCAGCGTTCACCAACCGGTGTCGCTGTATCAGCTGGACGCGGGTAGTCCGGTTCAGCCCGCACAGAACGCGGGCATGGCGGTATTGTTGGGGCCGGTCACCGTGGCCGACTACCTGCAACGCGAAACCCTGTTGCAGCGTCAGCCGGATGGCAGCCTGCAAGCC
This sequence comes from Pseudomonas sp. KH_046_2, assembly GCF_057838985.1. Classification (NCBI taxonomy): domain Bacteria; kingdom Pseudomonadati; phylum Pseudomonadota; class Gammaproteobacteria; order Pseudomonadales; family Pseudomonadaceae; genus Pseudomonas; species Pseudomonas sp. KH_046_2. The sequence goes on from NZ_CM174480.1 coordinate 577,959, forward strand.
TCGACCGACGGTCGATGGGCTGGCAGCCTTTCGTCGGATATCGATCAGCTGCTGCTGCGTCAGGTCGCAGGCCGCCTGGACAGCCAGCGCGTAGTACTGGCCCCGGCGACAGTGGGCTTCACCCCGGACGTTCAGGTGCTGCTGACCATCACGCGCCTGGATTCGGGTGAAAAACAACCGGCGATTCTCGACGCGCAATGGCGCCTGATCGACCGTCGCGGGCAGGTCCGCGACAACCGCATCATCCATTTGCAGGAACAGCATGCCGGTACCACGGCGGCGCAGGTCCAGGCGCAGGGTGTGTTGTTGCAACGCCTGGCCGAGCAACTGTCGGTGGCGCTCAAGCCCCTGGCCAATCAGCCGCCGATCGCCGAAGTCCCGCGCAAGCCGGCAGCCAAGGCGGCAGCACCTGCGGTAGAGCAGGAAAAGCAGCCGAAGATCCCGATGGCCGCGCCGATTCGTACGGATATGGAAGTGTTCCGCTTCTAAGTCTTGATGGATTCAAAAATAAAGCCCGCCTTGATGCGGGCTTTGTTGTATCTGCAGTCTGGAGAATCTTTACTGCCTGTACCGGCCTCTTCGCGGGCAAGCCCGCTCCCACACTTATCTCTGTGAACACAGATCTTGTGTACGACCACGTCTCTGTGGGAGCGGGCTTGCCCGCGAAGGCGTCATGACAGGCAACAAAAAAGCCCGCAGACGATCACTCATCTGCGGGCTTCTTCACATCGGGATCAAGGCTTAAGCGCGGCGCTCGTGCATCCGCGCCAATTGCCGTTCCAGCATCGATGGATACGGCTCCATCAACCGTTCCACGCAGCACGCGCCCTCAGGACTGGCAATCGGGCGGATCCGCGCGCGTTGACGGATCAGCGCGTCATCACTGATCTTGCGCTCCACCAGCAGCAGGTTGCGGCTGTGTTGCGACAGGGCCAGGGCGTCCTGGGCGGGGTCGGTCAGCAGCAGGTCGATCTGGCTCAGGCCGAACAGTTCGTCGCCCAGGGTCAGGCCCAGCTGCAATTGCAGGGTGATGCCGCTGTCCGCGACTTCGATCTGCAACTGGTGGCCCAGGGCCCGCAGCAGCTCGCCACAGCAAATGGCGTTGGTCAGGTAATCGTCACCGCAGTCTTCGGAGTGGAACAGCATCAGCGTGCTGCCATCGTTCAAGGTCTCCACTTCGCCTTGATACAGCGACGCGGCCTGATCGAGGCAGTCGCGATAGCGTTCGAGCAGTTCTTCAAGACGCGCCCGCGGCAGGCGTCGCAGTTGCTCCTGGGAGCCCAGTTGCACCGCCAGCACCGCGCTGTGTTGCGGCACGCTCGGCGTGGCCTTGCGAATCACTGGTTGTGGGGGGCTGTCCAGCGATTCGTCGCGTAGATCGGCGAACGGGTCTTCGTCATCGTCGTCTTCGACGGTGCTGACGATCTGCCGCGGGGCTGGCTTGAGCGCCGCTACCGGGCGACTCTCGTCGAAACTCGGGTCGCGCAGGTTACGGACTTCGAAGGCCGGGTCGGCCTCGTCATCCATGTCGTCGAGTTCCGGTTCCGGTTCCGACACTGGGGCGGGCTCCGGGGCGAAGTTGGCGTGCAGCTGGCGCGCCAGGTCGCCGATTTCGTCCTGGCGGTCGGTGGCCGGGGTGTATTCATCGATATTGCGCAGCCACACCCGCAATTGCAGCAGCGGTGTTGAGAGATAACGCCCCATGCGCAGGCTCAGGGCCAGGGACAGGGCCAGCAGGATGGCGCTCAGGATGCCCATGCTTTGCAGGCTGATGGTCATCGGCTGCTGGAACTGGTCCATGTCCAGGCTGATGCGCAACTGCCCGGCCGTCACGTCCTGGAAGGTGATCTTGCTCTGGTACATACCCTCGGCTTCGCCCAGCAGGCCATGCTTGGGACGCTGGCCGGATTCGGCGAGGATGCGGTTGTCCGGGCTGTAGATGGCGGCGTGGGCCACCAGCTTGTTCTTGGTCAGGTTATTGAGCAGCACATTGAGGCTGAGGATGTCGTTGGACACCAACAGCTCGGTGGCCGAGGTGGCCGTCTGCGTGGTCAGGCTTTCGCCCAGCGCATCCGCCTGCTCGTGCATGGCCTGCTTGAACTGCAGGCCCATCACACCGGCATAGATGACCAGGGCCAGGGCGACCAGGATCACGTTATGGCTGGCAATGCGCAATGCAATCGGTACACGGCGGTGGCGCAGTGCCCGGAAGATCAGCAGGAAGAAGTTGTCGGTTTTTACTGGCGTAGGCCGGTTCACTTGAGCTCGGCTCTTTTGTCCGTGGAGTTGACGCGCAGTATAGCGACAGGCCCTAGGCCGTCAAAGCGCTCACGGTGCCCGATGGTCACTGAAAGTGGGTAGAATGCGGTTTTTTTCCACCTGCGGGGGTGCGCCTTGCGCGAAATCGTCCTGATAAACATCACGGGAGTCGACCGTCCGGGTCTGACTGCGGCCATTACCGGCGTTCTGGCCCAGGGTGGTGTGAACATTCTCGACATCGGTCAGGCGGTGATCCACGACACCTTGTCGTTCGGCATCCTGGTTGAAATTCCCGACACCGAACAAGGCAAGTCCGTGCTCAAGGACATCCTGTTCAAGGGCTATGAACTCGATCAACAAGTGCGTTTCACGCCGGTGTCCGAACAGGATTACCAGCAGTGGGTCGGCAACCAGGGTAAAAAGCGCCACATCGTGACCCTGTTGACCCGCAAGGTGACAGCCGGGCAGTTGCAGGCCGTGAGCTCGATCACCGCCAAATATGGCCTGAACATCGACCACATCGATCGCCTGTCCGGGCGCATGCCGCTGGATACGCCGGCCGACAAGGGCAAGGGCTGCATCGAGTTTTCCGTGCGTGGCGAAGCGGCTGATCCGCAGGCGCTGCGTGCCGAATTCCTCAGCGTTGCCCAGGAACTGAACGTCGATATCGCCTTCCAGGAAGATTCGCTGTTCCGTCGCAACCGTCGCCTGGCGGTGTTCGATATGGACTCGACGCTGATCGAAGCCGAAGTGATCGACGAACTGGCCAAGGCCGCCGGTGTAGGTGACAAGGTCTCGGAAATCACTGAGCGGGCAATGGCCGGTGAGCTGGATTTCCGCGCCAGCTTCAAGGAGCGCCTGGCCTTGCTCAAAGGTCTGGACGTCAACGTGCTGGATTCCATCGGCGCCTCGCTGCGCCTGACCGAAGGCGCCGAAACCCTGTTCGCCGAACTCAAGCGCCTGGGCTACAAGACTGCGATTCTGTCGGGTGGCTTCACCTACTTCGCCAGGCAATTGCAGGCCAAGCTGGGTATCGACTACGTGTTCGCCAACGAACTGGAAGTGGTCGATGGCAAAGTCACCGGCGTGGCGGTCGAGCCGATTGTCGATGCGCAGCGCAAGGCGGATTTGCTGAAGGAACTGGCACACAAGGAAGGCTTGCGCCTGGAGCAGACCATTGCGGTCGGTGACGGTGCGAATGACTTGCCGATGCTGGCGATTGCCGGGTTGGGCGTGGCGTTCCGTGCCAAGCCGCTGGTGAAGCAGTCGGCCAAGCAGGCGATTTCGACGCTGGGGCTGGATGGCGTGCTGTATCTGCTGGGCTTCCGCGATCGCGACGGCCAGCTGTAACACCGCAAAACTACTGTAGGAGCGAGCTTGCTCGCGATGAGCAGCGGGGCGACGCGGGCATTCAGATTGCCCGCGTCATCGTTAACGTCCATCGCGAGCAAGCTCGCTCCTACAGGTATGTGCGTTGATCAGGCTTTTGGCGAGCCCATACCCTGACCCATCTGCACCGCTGTACCGGCGGTCATTTCTTCAGCCCACTTCACCTGATCCGGCCCGAACAGCACGACGGCGGTCGAACCCAGCTTGAAGCGTCCCAGCTCCGCACCTTTTTCCAGGTGGATCGGCGCGCGGGCGGCTTCGTCGTAGCGGAAGGTTTTCAATTCACGCTTCGGCGGCGTGACCAGACCGGCCCAGACGGTTTCAATCGACGCAACGATCATCGCGCCCACCAGCACTACGGCCATCGGACCGCGCTCGGTGTCGAAAATGCACGCCACGCGCTCGTTGCGGGCGAACAATTCCGGAACGTTTTCAGCGGTGGTCTGGTTGACCGAGAACAGACGGCCCGGGATGTAGACCATCTCGCGCAGGGTGCCGGCCAGTGGCATGTGCACGCGGTGGTAGTCCTTCGGCGACAGGTAGATGGTCGCAAAGTCGCCACCCATGAACGGCGCAGCGTTTGCCGCATCGCCACCCAACAGTTCCAGCACGCTGAAGCTGTGGCCCTTGGCCTGGAACACGCGGCCGTGCTCGATCGGGCCGAGCTGGCTGATCGCGCCGTCGGCCGGGCTGAGGATCGCGCCCGGAGTCTCGTCCAGCGGACGGGCACCGTCTTTCAGTGCGCGAGTGAAGAACGCGTTGAAGTGCTCGTAGGCGGTCAGGTCTTCGACCAGCGCCTGGGACATGTCCACCTGATAACGCTTGGCGAACCAGGCGGTAAAGGCATTCTTGAACCAGTGCACGCGGCATTCGGCGATGCAGCCGGCCAGACGCGAGAGCAAGTTGTGGGGCAGCAGGTACTGGCCGAGGAGAAACAGACGCTTGTTCATTAACTGTCCTTAAAAACCTTAAATTTCTACCGGAGTATCGGGGTGGTTGCCCCATTCGCCCCAGGAGCCGGCGTAGCCTTTGACCCGCGGATAACCGAGAGCCTTGGCCACCAGATAGGTGAAGCCAGACCGATGGTGTGTCTGGCAGTGGGTAATCACTTCTTTGTCTTTGCTGATCCCGAGTTGTTCGAGGATCTGCGGCATGTCGGTGCGGATGCGCAGCTGGCGTGCCCGATCCATGCCCGCGGTCCATTCGAAATTGACCGCGCCGGGAATGTGCCCGCCCTTGGCTGCCAGGACTTTCTCGCCGGAGTACTCCAGCGGCCCGCGCGCATCCCAGATTGCCAGGTCGGCGGCGCCGAGACGGCTTTGCAGGTATTCGCGGGTGGCGGTGGGTTCGTCGTGCAAGGTCAGTGGAACCGGGCCGCCCACGGGTGGCGGGATCTGGATTGACATGGGCAAGCCTTCCGCCAGCCAGGCCGTCAGGCCGCCATCTATATAGTGGTACTTGCTGTGGCCGATGACATCCAGCAGCCAAATGAAGCGCCCGGCCCAACCGCCGCCTTCGTCGTCATACACCACGTAGACCGCGTCGGGGTTGTGTCCCAGCTCACCAAACAGCGCTTCGAGTGCTGCCTGCGGAGGTATCAGCCCCGGGGCGGGGGGCTGGCCGAGCTGCGTGCGCTTCGGATCGACAAAGCGCGCGCCGGGAATGTGCCCTTCGGCGTAGCGGGCGGGACTGGTCAAGTCCACCAGAATCAGTTCGCGGGCGTCGAGGCGAGGGAGCAAGTCGCTCGGCTCGATCACCAGCGGCAAGCCAGAGAAGTCAGACATGTGAGGTCTCCAGAGCACAAAAGGGAGGATTGTAACGCAGCTTATTGGCCACGGTGGCTAAAGCTGTGCAGGGCTTTCTCGATGCACTGTGCGGTTTTGCCGAAGGCCTGTACGGAAATTTCCGAAAACGGCCCACCGCCTTGATCCGCCACGACGATCATGATCACCCGTCCATTGTTGACCAGCGAACGCAGGAGCAGGTGTTCACCGCTGAACTGTGAGCGCAGGCTGTTGGGCAGCAGGGCCGAGAATTGCGCGTTGTTGGCTGGCGTCAGGCGCACCTGGGCCTGTTGCGCGAGCAAGCGCTGCAACACGTTGCTCTGGCTGACCACGAAGTTCAACCCGGCCGCTTCCTTCGGTAGGCCGGCCGTCTGGTGCACGCGCAGGTTGGCGTGGGTACGGTCGGCCATCAGGATCATCACCCGGCGCATGCCGCAGGCCACGAGGGCGTCCCGGGCGGCGATGGTCAAGTGCATGGCGTTGGTGAAGCGACTCGGCTCGACCAGCAATTCGGCGCATTGCTTGCGCCACTTCGCCAGGTCTTCGGCGGTGGGTGCCGCCGCCGGCAGCAAGCCTGCGTGGACAAGGTTCATGCCCCACGGCCAGATCAGCGACTCGGCGGGGTGCCAGAGGTCGGGCATGGCATGTTGGCGTGCGCTATTGGCGGCTTGCTGGTGCAGTTGTTGCTGCAGCTCGTCCATCGGCATTTGCAGGTAAAGGCTGGTCAGGTACTGCCAGCGCTCACTGTGGGGGCTGTCCCAGGCGTGTTGCGCCGACAGCGCCAGCCCGTTGGCCAGCAGCACCGTATTGGCCGGTTGATTGAGCCAGCGGCGCAGGGTCGGATCGTCATCGAGGCGGTTCTGCTGGCGCAGTGGATGTTCGCTGTCACGGGCGATACGCAGGACCTTCACCAGTTCCCGCTGTTCAGTGAGCAGTAATCGATAGCCCTGCTGCACCCAGATCGGCAAGTGCCAGACCTCCACCAGTGCCCGGCCGATATCCAGCAGGCGTACGCCAAACAGTTGCTGTTCGACTTTGCGTGCCGATTCACCTTTATGGATGACCCGCAGCTCCCAGTCTTCGAGCAGTTCTGGATGGGTCAGCGCCAGCGGCCACAGGGGCGAAAGAAACAGCAGGCTGCCCCAGTGGATGTCCTGCCAGAGGCGCGCCAGGCGACTGGCAAAAAAACCGTTGGCCTGTTGCGTGGCGTGCTGGCTGATCATCTGCAACTGACGCAGGGCTTTGGGAATCTCGGACTGAGGTTCGGCGAGCAGCCGCGCGAGCAGTTCTTCGGTGCGTTTCAGGCCGAGGCGATTGATCGCAACTTCAAGGTTTTCCGCAGGCTCGGTCATGCCGCCATGGGTATGCCGGTTGGCTTCGCGAATCACGCTCAAGGCCAGGGCCGGGCTGCCTTGCATGAGGTCGGCGATATCGCGCAGCGAGCTGCGATTGTCGCGGATGGCCTTGCAGACCCGGTCGTGGCTGGCTTGCGGAACCGGCAGGCGCACGCCATCGAGCAGCTTGACCCAGCCTTCGAGAGTGGTCGGTTTCGGGGTTGGGACGTTCGTTTCGTTAACCATGGTGGGAGGCGATCATCGTCAACATTACCTATGCCCGCAAGGGGTCAAATTAGCTTTTCGCCTGAACTGGCTATAGTCTGGCGCAGTTTTGCCGATAAGTAGAAGAAGAGATTTTTTAACTTCCGAATATGACCTTGAACCCGACTCAGTAAGTGCTCTCCTAACCTATGGCTAAAATTATCGGCATCATCGTCGTATTCGCGAGCGTGCTCGGCGGATACGTGCTTTCCCACGGCAAGATTGCAGCCCTGATCCAGCCTTTCGAGGTCATGATTATCGGCGGTGCGGCCCTCGGCGCCTTCCTGCAGGCCAACCCCGGCTACATGACGATGCACGTGCTCAAGAAGTCCCTGAGCATGTTCAGTTCGCGTTTCAACCACGGCTTCTACCTTGAAGTGCTGGGCCTGATCTACGAGATCCTCAACAAGAGCCGCCGCGAAGGCATGATGGCCATCGAAGGCGACATCGAAGATGCCGCCGCGAGCCCGATCTTCGCCAAGTACCCGACGGTGCTAAAGGACGAGCGCATGACCGCGTTCATCTGCGATTACCTGCGCATCATGTCGTCCGGCAACATGGCTCCCCACGAGCTGGAAGGCTTGTTCGACATGGAACTGTTCAGTCTCAAGGAAGACCTCGAACACCCATCCCATGCCGTCAACGGCATCGCCGACGCCATGCCCGGTTTCGGTATCGTCGCGGCGGTACTGGGGATCGTGGTGACCATGGCTTCGCTGGGTGAAGGCGACCAGAAGTCCATCGGCCTGCACGTGGGTGCGGCACTGGTGGGTACCTTCTTCGGTATTCTCGCCGCCTACGGCTTCTTCGGTCCGCTGGCCCATTCCCTGGCCCACGATGCCAAGGAAGAGCTGAACGTCTACGAAGCCATCAAGGCCTCGCTGGTGGCTTCGGCTTCCGGCATGCCGCCATCGCTGGCCGTGGAGTTCGGGCGCAAGGTCCTGTACCCGGCGCACCGTCCAAGCTTCGCCGAGCTGGAACAAGCGGTTCGCGGTCGTTAAGCCATGGAGAATAACCAGCCGATAATCATCAAGCGCGTCAAGCGCATCGCCGGTGGGCATCACGGGGGCGCGTGGAAAATCGCCTTCGCCGACTTCGCCACGGCGATGATGGCGTTCTTCCTGGTGTTGTGGCTGCTGTCCACCGCCACGCCGGAACAGAAGATTGCCATTGCCGGTTACTTCAAGGACCCGATCGGCTTTTCCGAAAGCGGCACGCCCTACATCATCGATCTGGGCGGCACGCCGACCCTGGCGCCGGAAAACACCCTCAACCCCGAGGTCAAGTCCCAGCCACAGCCGGACAAGGTCACCATCGATACCGACCAGGTCGAAGGCATGGCCGAGCAGGTCGAAAAAGAGCGCCTCGAGCTGTTGCTGCAAGAACTGCAGAACAAGGTCGAAGAAAACCCGCAGATGCAGAAGTTCAAGGACCAGATCCTGTTCGAAATCACGCCGGACGGCCTGCGTATCCAGATCATGGACGCGGAAAACCGCCCGATGTTCGACTCAGGCTCAGCTCGCTTGAAGCCGTATTTCGAAGACATCCTGCTGGCCATGGCCGACACCATCAAGGCGGTGCCGAACAAGATCAGCATCAGCGGCCACACCGATGCCAAACCATACACCGGCACCGGTGACTTCGGTAACTGGGAGCTCTCGGCCAACCGCGCCAACGCCGCACGTCGTGCGCTGGTGGCGGGCAGTTATCCGGATGCACAGGTGGCACGCGTGGTCGGCTATGCCTCGTCGGCCCTGTTCGATCGCGAGCATCCGTTCAACCCGGTGAACCGCCGTATCGACATCGTCGTACTGACGAAGAAAGCCCAGCGTGCGATCGAAGGTTCGCAAGGCGCGGAGCCAGCTCCTGATGCACCACAAGGTTCGGCCGCTCCGGGAGCCGCACCGGCTGCACCGGTCGACCCGAACGCATTGCCGGCGGACAAGGAGCCTCTGCCGGCTCATGAACTGCGTGAGCGTCTGAACCTGTTTGATGACCCGGCACCGAAACCGGGTGGGCCTGGTATTCCGGCGGTCAAGCCGTGACCTCTGAGCCATGGGATGGGTGGCTCGTTGGGCGTGATTTCATTTGACTGGGTGGCAGCGAGGTGACCTGAGTGTCTGTATCACCAAGAATCTAATGTATAAGAAAATGCCCGGATCCTTAGATTCGGGCATTTTTTTGCTGATGCACATTGTGTAATCAGTTTGATTTTATGTGCTAAAACAAGTGAAGTTATTTCTTGCTGATGCTTGTGAAGTCAAAATTGAAGCTTCCCCCCAGTAGTGCAGGGTTGTCGCTGTCGAGGTTTTTATAACAGTAGAAAGCACCGGAGAAGTTGCTGTCGCTATCGTCAGTAATGAACACCTCACCCCGTACGGCATTCCATGCTTCTGGCTGGGTCGGATGCCCAAGGCTTGGCTCGAATCTAATGACTTTCGATTCCGTTGTTAAAGTATGAAGTCCTTTTTTCCAGTCTGTCGGGATAAAAAACAGGATGAAGTCAGTATTGCGGTTTGAAGAGTTAATGTAACGTAAGTTATTGTTGATGGAGCCATATATGAATAATGATTCGTAGGGTCGGTTGATATCCATTGCCATTCTTGCCGCAACTTTACCCTGCATTTCTTGTGCTTTGTGCTCTTTATCTAACTCTTTAATGTTCATCGTTGGTTTCTCGGTTGTGAAGTTATACAGCGGTCTCTCCGGGGCGGCTACACCCGGATCGCGGAGTGTTAGTGGGAGAAACGCAATGATTGGCCGGTTAAGTAACTTCATTCGACACTTTCAAAAAAAGCGGTTCTCAGCTCTATGATTAATGAGGTGTACTGTTTTTTCTACTGTCAAATCTGACAGGTATTTAGAACGGAATGTAATAAGTCGATTACTTAATATTTCTGTTGGCTTTTAGTTGCTTTGGTTGTCGGTTCTATCGCTTTTGAGTTGAGTTGTGTTGATTTCGAGATTTATGTGGCTGGCCAGTAAAAAATTTAGTTGGGCATAAAGGCAGGAGAACACCCATATCTGGTGATATGGGTATTCTTCGTTAGAGTGACGGGAGATACGGTATTTCATGCGGGTCAGACGATATCTGCATTAGAACCCACGAATGATTCTGGACTTGAGGTCCGTGTGGAATCGATCGGCGTTACTCCTGTTAGCGCTGCGCACCGACTCGCTACCTGTCACCGAATCCAGTGACATCGAGCGCTTGAGCATCGACTCGTTGCGATAAGCATCAATAAAGAACTCAATGTCCCGGTCATTGGTCAGCTTCGGCCATTTGTCCAGGTACAGCGGCAGCTCTGTCGGGCCGGTCTTGAACGAGCAGATACGTCGGTTGGTGATGGTCGCCTCGCCGATTTCGAACGGCACCCACCAGGACAGTGCGGTTTTCTCCGACACCACCGCCAGCAGGTGCGTGCATTCACTGATGTTGCGGGTGATCACCCCGGTGATGTCGTCGGTGGTCTGGGATTCGGCATCCAGTACGTCGAGGTAAGTCTTGATGTTGGCCTGGATCAGGCGCGCGTTGATGTTGATCGCGTAGGCGCGGTCCATGTGGCGGTAGCTGATAAACACAGGCATCAGAAATGTCCCTTGATCGCGAGTTCGCGGTAATAGGCACCGAGGGCGGTGAGGCGGCAGCCGGTGGAGTGGATGGCGGCGTAGTACATGTGTTCGGCGTCCACCGGTTCGATCAGGCTGTGGCGGTTGCACTTTTGCAGCTGCGCGAAGACTTCGCCCTGTTCCGGATTGAACTCGGGTTCGGTGGGCTCGAAGCTGGGGGAGAGGGGGTACACCGACTCCGCTTCGGCAAACCATTCGGGGAGTTTGCGCAGGATTTCCTTGGGGATCAGCGGCGACACTTCGCGCAGGGAAATGAACTGCGAGACGTTGGTCTTGAACACCGGACGCTGTTCCCAGGCATCGAGGGCGTTGTCAACAAACGAATAGAGGCTGCCGGGAGTGATCTTGCCCAGGATGTTCGCTGCGCCACCGTGCAGAGCCTGGAGCAACAACCCGGTGAACACGCCGTGCTGCATGCCCTCCATTGCCGGTTCTTCCTTTTTGCAGGCGGTCAGAATGGTCATGCCTTCGCCGACCACGCTGCCCTCACTGCGCAAGGCGCGCAGTTCGCCGGCCGAGCCGCTCTGGCAACAGTCGAGAATGATCACTTTGTTTTTGATCTTCGTGGCTTTGCTCGCCCAGTTGAGAATGTCGCTGAGGCGAATCCCGTCCTTGGCGCTCTTGTAATCCTGCGGGATCAACATGCCTTCGTCGGTGTCGGTGTCGAAGCTGCCGTGGCCGGCGAAATACAGCAGCGCGACATTGCAGTCCCCGGAAAACAGCTCGCGGATCTGGTCTTCGAGTTTTTCCCGGCCGAGGTAGTCCTCAGCGGAGGTCAGTACGATGTTCTTGAAGTTCGGATCGCCGTTGGCGTCGGTCTTCAGCACAGAGGCCATGGCCATGGCGTCGTTGCTGCAACCGCTCAGGCGCGACACATGGGTGTAGTCGTTGATGCCGATAAACAGTCCCTTGCGCATGGTTACACCGCCGTATGCTTGCGAATCGCATCGATGATGCTGTTGGTGTTCCACGCACATTCGGCATGTGCCGCGTCACGTACCACCGTGGAAATCCGCTCGGCACCGAACGGCTTGATCGCAATGATCACCTTGTCCATGCGCTTGGCGATCTCGATTTCCTTGTTGATCCACTTGCTGTAGGTGGAGTACATCCCGGCCATGATCAATACCGCCGAACACGGGCGAATCTTGTTTTCGATGGCCTCCTCGAGTTGTTTGTCGGTTTTCGCACCGACAATCGGATTGTCCGGTGGCACCGAAAAATTCTTGTAGGTGAAACCGGGCTTGGCGTTGAGCAGGCGCACGAGATTGTCGTGGGCGTCGGAGTAGTTCCACGAGTGGCTGATGAACAGGTGGTAGGTTTGCATGGGTGTCCCTCGGAGTCGCTGGAGTGCGAAGAGGGTCTGAAACTAGGCTATTGGCTGGCGGCTACAAGGGGATGTGACTTAAAGAGAAATGCCCTACAAGCGCCGGTGCGGGTGTCTTACAGAAAGGTCTGATGTTTAAGCGGGCGAAGATCCAGCCGCCGGCCGCCCCGCTGAAGGCAGGGCAGTCGGCGCGTCTGTTTAGTAGCCGTTTTCCGGCAGGCTGGCGATGATCGAGCGGTAGCTGTTCATCCGTTGCTGCTGCACGCGGCCGTCTTCAAGGGCCTTGAGCAGGGCGCAACCGGGTTCGCGGTCATGCTTGCAGTCACGGAAGCGGCAGGTGCCGAGCAGGTCGTTGAACTCGATGAAGCCGGCTTCGACGTCGGCACGGCTGACGTGGCCCAGACCGAATTCGCGGATACCCGGGGAGTCGATCAACTCACCGCCGCCGGGGAAGTGGAACAACCGCGCGGTGGTGGTGGTGTGGGTGCCCTGGCCGGACAGTTCGGACAGCGGACCGACGCGGGTTTCGACATCCGGCAGCAAGCTGTTGACCAGCGACGACTTGCCGACACCGGACTGGCCGACGAACACGCTGATGCGTCCGTCGAGCTGCGTCTGCAACTGCTCCATACCGTTACCGTGATGCGCCGACACTTCCAGCACCGGGTAGCCGAGGGTGCGGTATACGGCGAGCAAGGCATTCAGCGCAGGCGCGTTGTTTTCGTCGATCAGGTCGAACTTGTTCAGCAGCAACAGCGGCTTGATGCCCGCATGTTCGGCCGCCACCAGATAGCGGTCGATCAGGTTGGCGTGGGGCTCGGGCAGCGGTGCAAACACGATGACGATCATGTCGACGTTAGCCGCCACAGGCTTGAGCTGACCACGGCTGTCCGGGCGACACAGCTCGGTGTTGCGCGGCAGTTGCGCCACGATCACGCCGATACCCTGGTTGCCGGCACGCCAGACCACCTGATCGCCGGTCACCAGCGCCGGCAGGTTGGCGCGCAGGTGGCAACGGAACACCTGGCCGGCCAGTTCGCCATCACGGGCCTCGACTTCGACCTGCACACCGAAGTGCGCGATCACCAGACCGTGCTGTTCCGGGCCCAGATCGCCGCCCTCAAGCGCCTCGACGGCCGAGGACTCGCGTTTGGCGGCGCGGGCAGCGCGTTCGCCCTGAATCTTTTCGATGCGCCAGTTTTGACGACGATTGAGTTGGCGTTTGGCCATGGGTGTTCCGTATCAAGAATGCAGCGATTAGGTAAAACGGCCGCGAGTTTAGCACGCCCGGCCACCGGCCTAGGCTAAACTGCGCAGCATTGCCTAGGAGCCGACACATGCAAAACCCACAGAACCTGATCTGGATCGACCTGGAAATGACCGGTCTGAACCCGGACACCGACGTCATCATCGAAATGGCCACCATCGTCACCGACAGTGACCTGAACACCCTGGCCGAAGGCCCGGTGATCGCCATTCACCACAGCGACGAAATCCTCGCCGGCATGGACGAGTGGAACACCCGTCAGCACGGCGGTTCCGGGCTGACCCAGCGGGTTCGCGACAGCCGCATCAGCATGGCCGAAGCCGAAGCCGAAACCATCGCCTTCCTGGAGAAGTGGGTGCCGAAGGGCAAATCGCCGATCTGCGGCAACAGCATCTGCCAGGACCGGCGCTTCCTTTATACCCACATGAAATCTTTGGAAAGCTATTTCCACTACCGCAACCTCGACGTGTCCACGCTCAAAGAGCTGGTTGCGCGCTGGGCGCCGGACGTGCGGGACAGCTTCAAGAAGGGCAGCACCCACCTGGCGCTGGACGACATCCGCGAATCCATCGCCGAGTTGCAGCACTACCGCAAGCATTTCATCAAGGCTTGAAGCTATCGGGCTTTTGTGGCGACTCGCCCTCTTTTGGTGCTCAAGCGAAGTCAGTAGACTGCGCGCCTTTTTGCAAGGACCGCCACTATGCTGCTGATGCTCTACCTGATCGCCATCACCACCGAAGCCATGACCGGCGCCCTGTCTGCCGGGCGTCGTGGCATGGACTGGTTCGGTGTGGTGTTGATCGCTTGCGTCACGGCATTGGGTGGCGGTTCGGTGCGTGATGTGTTGCTCGGGCACTACCCGCTGACCTGGGTCAAGCACCCGGAGTATCTGGTGCTGACCACGGCGGCCGCCATGATCACGGTGTTCACTGCGCGCTGGATGCGGCATTTGCGCTCACTGTTCCTGGTGCTCGACGCCATGGGCCTGGTGGCGTTCACCCTGATCGGCTGCATCACTGCCTTGGAAATGGGCCATGGCATGCTGGTGGCTTCGGTCAGCGGCGTGATCACTGGGGTTTTTGGCGGCATCCTGCGGGACATTTTCTGCAACGATATTCCGCTGATTTTCCGGCGTGAGCTTTATGCCAGCGTTTCGTTTGCGGCGGCGTGGTGCTACATGCTCTGCATTTCTCTGCAATTACCCGATGAACAATCGATTCTGATCACCTTGTTCGGTGGCTTTCTGCTGCGCTTGCTGGCGATCCGTTTTCATTGGGAGATGCCCAAGTTCGTCTACAACGACGAAGCCTGACGTTCGGCATGTTGGCGCAACGCCCACTCGACATGTTCACGTACCAGTTGCGAAGGATGTTCCCGTCGCGCCTTCAGCGCCTCCAGCACCGGAATCGTTGAAGGCGCATTCCCCAACCCCACCGCCAGGTTGCGTAACCAGTTTTCGTAACCGGTCCGGCGTAGCGGCGAGCCTTCGGTGCTGCTCAGGAATTTCTCTTCATCCCACATGAACAGTTCCGCCAGCCCGGCATTGTCCAGATTGTGCCGCGGCTTGAAGTCGCTTTCACCGGACGGACGAGCGAAGCGGTTCCACGGGCAGACGATCTGGCAGTCATCGCAACCAAACACACGATTGCCGATCAGTGGCCGCAGGTCTTCAGGAATGGCGCCTTTGAGTTCGATGGTCAGGTAGGAAATGCAGCGTCGGGCATCCAGCACATAGGGGCCGACGAAGGCATTGGTCGGGCAAATGTCGAGGCAGGCGCTGCACCGCCCGCAGTGTTCGGTGGCGTGGGGCGGGTCTACTGGCAGCGGTAAGTCAACGAACAGTTCGGCGAGGAAGAAGTAACTGCCAGCCTTGCGATTCAAGACCAGGGTATTTTTGCCGATCCATCCAAGCCCCGCCTGTTCGGCGATGGCCTTTTCCAGCACCGGAGCACTGTCGACGAATGCGCGAAAGCCGAAAGGTCCGATGACCGCCTGAATCTTTTCTGCCAGTTGCTGCACGCGTTTGCGGATCAGCTTGTGGTAATCGCGCCCCAGGGCATAACGGGAGACGTAGGCTTTTTCCGGTTGGGCCAACACTTTCGCCATTTGGGTGTCGCCGGCCAGGTAGTCCATGCGCAAGGACACCACGCGCAAAGTGCCCGGTACCAGCTCTTCGGGGTGGGAGCGCTTGCTGCCGTGGGCGCCCATGTAGTCCATTTCGCCGTGGTAGCCGGCTTCGAGCCAGCGTTCCAGGTGCTGCTCATGCTCGGCCAGGTCGAGGCCGCTGATGCCGACTTGCTGGAAGCCAAGCTCGCGGCCCCAGTCCTTGATGGATTGGGCGAGGGCGGGCAGGTCTGTGGTAATAGCGGGCATGAGACGAGAGAAACCGGAGCTGAGGTGCGTATAATTCTGCCAGACATCGGAGCCCGAAGACGCATGCCGCACACTAAAGATGAATTACCCGACGCGCTGTATAGCGCCGCCCAGGTGCGAGCACTCGACGCAAGCCTGATCGCCGCCGGCACAGCAGGCTTCGAATTGATGCAGCGCGCGGCGCGAGCGACGTGGCGCGCGCTGGTGCGGCAGTGGCCGACTGCGAACGAGCTGAGCGTGCTGGCCGGGCATGGCAACAACGCCGGGGACGGGTACCTGGTGGCCGTGTTGGCCCGGCGTGCCGGTTGGTCGGTGCGGGTGCTGGCGGTGGGGGATCCGCAGCGCTTGCAGGGCGATGCGGCCTTGGCCCATGCCGAGGCGGTATCCGAAAGCGTGCTCATCGAGCCCTGGACGGCACAATCCGGATTGCGCGGCATTGTGCTGGATGCTTTGCTTGGCACTGGTCTTAGCGGAGATGTGCGTGAGCCGTATGCCAGCGCCATCGGCGCGATCAATGCTAGCGGACTGCCGGTTGCGGCGGTGGATATTCCGTCAGGGTTGTGCGCGGATACGGGCCGCATCCTTGGTCGTGCCGTACGTGCCGACCTGACGGTCACCTTTATTGGCTTGAAGGTGGGATTGCTCACCGGCGAGGCGGCCAATGTGGTCGGTGAACTGCTGTTCAACGACTTGCACGCTGACCCTCAGCTGATAGAAGGCGCTGCTTTCACCGCCCGTCGCTTGACCGCTGCTAATCTGCCGCGTCCAACGGCGCGGGCACAGGCTTCCCATAAAGGTAAATTCGGCCATGTGTTGCTGATCGGTGGCGACCGTGGGTTGGGTGGCGCGATCCTGCTGAGCGCGCAAAGTGCGCTGCGTAGCGGCGCGGGCATGGTGTCCGTTGCGACCCGCAGCGAACATGTCCCGGCCGCGCTGGCGCGGATACCCGAGGCGATGGTGCAGGGTACTTCGTCGGCCAATCAGTTGATGGGGTTGCTTCAAAAAGTTTCTGTGTTGGTTGTCGGTCCGGGGCTGGGCCAGGCTGGCTGGGGGCGCAGCTTGTTATCGGCTGCTGCCAATGCACCGCTGCCGCAAGTCTGGGACGCCGATGCGCTGAACATGTTGGCCGAGGAGCGTGTGAGTTTGCCCGGCAATTGCGTGATCACTCCGCACCCGGGCGAAGCGGCACGTTTGCTTGGGGTGAGCACTGCCGACGTTCAGTCTGACCGTCCCGCCGCAGCCCATGCCTTGAGCAAAAAATATACAGCGGTCGTCGTCCTCAAAGGTGCCGGCAGCCTGATCGCCCATCCCGACGGGCGTCTGGCGCTGTGTCATCAGGGGCACCCGGCCATGGCCACCGCCGGTTTGGGCGACGTGCTGGCCGGTTTGCTCGGCGCATTGCTGGCCCAGGGCATGGAGCCATTCGACGCGGCCTGCCTGGCGGTCTGGCTGCACGCCAATGCCGGCGAGCAACAAGGAAAATCGGGCCGTGGGCTGGCGGCCAGTGATCTGATCCCAGCCATTCGTCAGTTGTTGGAGGAGCAAGCACCGTGTCTGAAGTAACCCTGTACCTGGCCGATGAGCAGGCCATGAGCGACTTTGGCGCACGCATTGCCCGAATCACCCAAGGCCATGGCCTGATCTTCCTTGAGGGCAACCTGGGGATGGGCAAAACCACGTTGTCCCGAGGCATCATCCGCGGCTTTGGGCATGTCGGGGCAGTCAAAAGCCCGACCTTCACCCTGGTTGAGCCCTACGAGATCGGCGACATTCGCGCCTTCCATTTCGATTTGTACCGTCTGGTCGATCCGGAAGAGCTAGAGTTCCTCGGTATCCGCGACTACTTCGAAGACGATGCCCTGTGTCTGATCGAATGGCCCGATAAAGGTGCAGGCTTTTTGCCAAAGCCTGACCTGACCATTACCATTAGCCCGCAAGACAGCGGGCGTTCGCTGAAAATTTTATCCCAGGGCTCGCGTGGCGAGGCCTGGTGTGCCGCTTTGGCATTGGAATCCAAATAGATGATGGGGTTAGGTATGCGCTTTCGCGCGTTGGTGGCTGCCGTAGGGGTGTTGTTTTTGGCGGTGACCGTCGACGCTGTGGCCGATTCGAAGGTCAACAGTGTTCGTCTGTGGCGGGCACCGGACAACACACGACTGGTGTTTGACCTGACCGGCCCGGTACAACACAGCGTCTTTACCCTGACGGCCCCGGATCGCCTGGTCATCGACATCAATGGCGCGACCCTCGGTGCGCCGCTCAACGTCAACACCTCGAACACCCCGATTACCGCCATGCGCTCGGCTCAACGCACGCCGACCGACCTGCGGGTGGTCATCGACCTGAAAAAGGCCGTGACGCCGAAAAGCTTCTCCCTGGCGCCGAACGCCCAGTACGGCAACCGGTTGGTGGTCGATCTGTTCGATAACGCCGCAGACGCCGCGCCTCCTCCAGCGCCGACACCGTCGGTCGCCACGGTGCCTGCCGTACCGGTCACGCCGACGGAACCAGCAATCAAATTGCCGCCAGCACCGGCCGGCAAACGCGACATCATTGTGGTGATCGACGCCGGTCACGGTGGCGAAGACCCGGGGGCTTCCGGCTCCCGAGGCCAGCGCGAAAAAGACGTGGTGCTGCAGATTGCCCGCGAAACCCAACGCCAGGTCAACGGCATGAAAGGTTTCCGCGCCGAATTGACCCGTACCGGCGACTACTTCATTCCACTGCGCGGCCGTACTGAAATCGCCCGCAAGAAAGGCGCCGACCTGTTCGTCTCGATCCACGCCGACGCTGCGCCTTCTACCGCTGCTTTCGGTGCCTCGGTGTTCGCCTTGTCCGACCGTGGTGCCACCTCGGAGACTGCCCGCTGGCTGGCCGACAGCGAAAACCGTTCCGACCTGATCGGTGGTGCCGGCAATGTCAGCCTCGATGACAAGGACCGCATGCTCGCCGGCGTACTGCTCGATTTGTCGATGACGGCATCCCTGACCTCCAGCCTGAACGTTGGCCAGAAGGTGCTGAGCAACATCGGCCGGGTGACACCGCTGCACAAGCAGCGGGTCGAACAGGCCGGGTTCATGGTGCTGAAGTCGCCGGATATTCCGTCGATCCTGGTGGAAACCGGGTTTATCTCCAACGCCAACGAAGCCTCGAAGCTTGCCGCGTCGAGCCACCAGCAGGCGCTGGCGCGTTCGATCAGCAGCGGCGTGCGCCAGTTCTTCCAGCAGAACCCGCCACCGGGCACTTACATTGCCTGGCTGCGCGACTCCGGCAAGATTGTGCAAGGTCCGCGTGACCACCGCGTCAACCCGGGCGAGACCCTGGCGATGATCGCCGTGCGCTATCAGGTATCGCCCGCGACCCTGCGCAGCGCCAACAGCCTGTCGACCGATGAGCTCAAGGTCGGTCAGCACCTGACGATTCCGGGCACTGAACTGGCGGCCAAAGAATGAATCAGGTCGTGAACAACGGCGCGCGAATCGAACTGCTCAGCCCGCGACTGGCGAACCAGATTGCCGCGGGTGAGGTGGTCGAGCGCCCGGCTTCGGTGATCAAGGAACTGCTGGAAAATAGCCTGGACTCCGGCGCCAAACGCATCGATGTCGATGTGGAGCAGGGCGGCGTCAAATTGCTGCGGGTGCGCGACGATGGCAGCGGCATTTCCGCCGATGACCTGCCGCTGGCCCTGGCCCGTCACGCCACCAGCAAGATCCGCAACCTGGAAGACCTCGAACAGGTCATGAGCCTGGGGTTTCGCGGCGAGGCCCTGGCATCGATCAGCTCCGTAGCGCGCCTGACCCTGACCTCCCGCACCCGCGACGCCGATCAGGCCTGGCAGGTCGAAACCGAAGGTCGTGACATGGCGCCCCGCGTGCAGCCTGCGGCCCACCCGGTGGGCACTTCGGTTGAAGTGCGCGACCTGTTCTTCAACACGCCGGCGCGGCGCAAGTTTCTCAAGACCGAAAAAACCGAATTCGATCATCTGCAAGAAGTGATCAGGCGCCTGGCCCTGGCGCGCTTCGATGTGGCGTTCCATCTGCGCCACAACGGCAAGACCATCCTCAGCCTGCACGAGGCCCATGATGATTCGGCCCGTGCCCGGCGCGTGGCGGCGATCTGCGGGCCGGGCTTCCTGGAGCAGGCACTGCCGATCGAAATCGAGCGCAACGGCCTGCATCTATGGGGCTGGGTCGGCCTGCCGACCTTCAATCGCAGCCAGGCCGACTTGCAGTATTTCTTCGTCAATGGCCGTGCCGTGCGCGACAAACTGGTGGCCCACGCAGTGCGCCAGGCCTATCGCGATGTGCTGTTCAACGGTCGGCACCCGACCTTCGTGCTGTTTTTCGAAGTCGACCCGACCGGCGTCGACGTCAACGTGCACCCGACCAAGCACGAAGTGCGCTTCCGTGAAGGGCGCATGGTTCACGATTTCCTCTACGGCACCTTGCACCGCGCCTTGGGCGATGTGCGCCCCGACGATCAGCTGGCGGCTCCGGTCGCCACGGCCATCGTCCGGCCTACCGGCCTTGAAGCCGGTGAATTCGGGCCCCAGGGCGAAATGCGCCTGGCCGCCAATGCGCTGCTGGAACAGCCCCAGGCTCAGCCGTCGTTCAATACGCCGGCGGGATCGGGAGCTGGCGCGGGTTATCAATATCAGTACACGCCGCGACCGCAGTCCGGTGCCCCTGTTGCCGAAGTGCAGGCCGCCTATCGCGAGTTTTTTGCGCCGCTGCCCGAGGCCAATGCTGTCGCGCTGCCGGCCGGGCAGGACGACATCCCGCCGCTCGGTTATGCGCTGGCACAACTCAAGGGCATCTACATTCTTTCGGAAAACGCCCAGGGCTTGGTGCTGGTGGACATGCACGCCGCCCACGAGCGGATCATGTATGAGCGACTGAAGGTGGCGATGGCCAGCGAAGGTCTGAGCGGCCAGCCGTTGCTGGTGCCGGAGTCCCTGGCCGTCAGTCAGCGTGAAGCCGATTGCGCTGAGGAACATGTCGCCTGGTTCCAGCGCCTGGGCTTTGAATTGCAGCGCCTGGGCCCGGAAACCCTGGCGATTCGGCAGATCCCGGCACTGCTCAAGCAGGCCGAAGCCAACCGGCTGGTCGCCGACGTCCTGGCTGATCTGATGGAGTTCGGCACCAGCGACCGCATTCAGGCGCACCTGAACGAATTGCTCGGGACCATGGCCTGCCACGGTGCGGTTCGTGCGAATCGGCGCCTGGCCCTGCCGGAAATGAACGGTCTGCTGCGTGACATGGAAAACACCGAGCGCAGCGGTCAATGCAACCATGGCCGACCGACCTGGACCCAACTGGGCCTGGACGATCTGGACAAACTGTTCTTGCGCGGTCGTTGATGAGCCAGTTCCCACCTGCGATTTTCCTGATGGGCCCGACCGCCGCCGGCAAGACCGACCTGGCCATCGAACTCACCAAGGTCCTGCCTTGCGAGTTGATCAGCGTCGATTCGGCGCTGGTCTACCGTGGCATGGACATCGGCACCGCCAAGCCTTCCAAAGAACTGCTGGCGCAATATCCGCATCGTCTGATCGATATTCTCGACCCGGCCGAGAGCTATTCGGCCGCGGATTTCCGCCGTGACGCCCTGGAAGCCATGGCCGATATCACCGCGCGCGGAAAAATTCCGCTGCTGGTGGGCGGCACCATGCTCTATTACAAGGCTTTGGTTGAAGGTCTGGCGGATATGCCGGCCGCCGATCCCGAGGTCCGTGCGCAAATTGAAGAAGAGGCTGCGCGCCTTGGCTGGCAAGCCTTGCACGAACAATTGGCGGTGATTGATCCGGAATCCGCAGCCCGAATACATCCGAACGATCCCCAGCGATTGAGTCGAGCACTGGAGGTTTATCGTGTCAGCGGTCAAAGCATGACCGCCCTGCGATTGCAACAATCTGTGCAAAGTACCGAAGCAGCCGCTTCGGGACTGCAACAATTGCCCTATACTGTCGCGAACTTGGCCATTGCTCCGGCAAATCGCCAGGTACTGCACGAGCGAATTAAACAAAGATTCACTTTAATGTTGGAACAGGGATTCATTGACGAGGTCGTAGCCCTGCGTAATAGAGGTGACCTGCATGCCGGGTTGCCGTCTATACGTGCAGTAGGCTACCGCCAAGTCTGGGACTACCTGGATGGCAAGCTGACGTCAGCCGAGATGCAGGAGCGTGGAATCATTGCCACGCGCCAATTGGCGAAACGCCAGTTCACCTGGCTGCGCAGTTGGACTGATCTGCATTGGCTGGACAGTCTGGATTGCGACAATCTGCCGCGCGCCTTGAAATACCTTGGGACCATCTCCATATTGAGCTGAGTCCTTGCAATTGCCGTCTATCCTTGGGGGTGTGGCGGCCAAAGCCATCTGATTACCTATTTTTATATTGAATCCTTAAAGGAGTGCGGCACATGTCAAAAGGGCATTCGCTACAAGACCCTTACTTGAATACTTTACGTAAAGAGAAAGTTGGGGTGTCCATCTACCTGGTCAACGGTATCAAGCTGCAAGGCACGATCGAGTCTTTCGACCAGTTCGTTATCCTGCTGAAAAACACCGTCAGCCAGATGGTCTACAAACACGCGATCTCTACAGTGGTGCCGGTTCGTCCAATTCGTCTGCCTAGCGCAACTGAATCCGAAGCTGGTGACGCTGAGCCAGGTAACGCCTGATAGGAGTCTCCTTTGTTCTTTGAGCGCCACGGTGGTGGTGAGCGAGTAATCCTCGTTCACTTGGATGGACAGGACCCTGAGGCGCGCGAAGATCCGCAGGAGTTTCAGGAATTGGCTAATTCGGCGGGTGCCGAGACCGTTGCGTTTTTTAACGTGCCGCGTCATCGGCCAACCGCCAAGACCCTGATTGGCAGTGGCAAGGTCGAGGAACTGCGCGACCTGGTCAAAGCCGAACAGGCCGATCTGGTGATTTTCAATCACATCCTCACACCCAGTCAGGAACGTAACCTCGAACGTGTTTTCGAGTGTCGCGTGATCGACCGTACCGGTCTGATTCTCGATATTTTCGCCCAGCGCGCCCGTACCCATGAAGGCAAGCTCCAGGTCGAACTGGCCCAGCTTGACCACATGAGCACCCGGCTGGTTCGTGGCTGGACTCACCTTGAGCGCCAGGGTGGCGGTATCGGTATGCGTGGCCCGGGTGAAACCCAGCTGGAAACCGACCGCCGTTTGCTGCGGGTTCGCCTGCGGCAGATCAAGGGTCGGCTGGAGAAAGTGCGCAGCCAGCGAGAACAGTCGCGCCGTGGCCGATCGCGTGCGGATATTCCTACCGTGTCCCTGGTGGGGTACACCAACGCCGGTAAATCCACGCTCTTCAATAACGTGACGAAATCCGACGTCTACGCAGCTGACCAATTGTTTGCCACGCTGGACCCGACCCTGCGTCGTCTGGATATAGACGATCTGGGGCCGATTGTCCTGGCGGACACTGTGGGTTTCATTCGCCACTTGCCCCACAAGCTGGTCGAAGCATTTCGGTCTACTCTCGAAGAGTCGAGCAACTCCGATCTGTTGCTGCACGTGATCGATGCGGCCGAACCAGATCGCATGTTGCAGATCGAGCAGGTAATGGTGGTGCTCGGCGAGATTGGTGCTCAGGACTTGCCGATCCTCGAGGTCTATAACAAACTCGATTTGCTTGAAGGCGTTGAGCCACAAATCCAGCGCGACGAAAACGGCAAGCCCCAACGGGTCTGGCTGTCGGCACGTGATGGCAGTGGTCTGGAATTGCTTGAGCAAGCCATTGCCGAGTTACTGGGCAGTGATTTGTTTGTCGGTACCTTGCGCTTGCCGCAACGATTCGCTCGACTGCGTGCGCAGTTCTTCGAACTCGGTGCGGTGCAGAAAGAAGAACACGACGAAGAAGGCATCAGTTTGCTGGCCGTTCGTTTGCCCCGGGTCGAGTTGAATCGACTGGTAAGCCGCGAGGGATTGCAGCCGATGGAGTTCATCGAACAACACACTTTGCAATAAAAGCCTGAGAAAGCGGTTGTGCCGTGGTGACAGGCATTCTGTAGCATTGGTCGGCGCGCCGTGGGTGCGTCTTTGCTTTATCAGATGGAGAGCGCTATGGCTTGGAATGAGCCGGGTGGCAACTCGAATAATCAGGATCCTTGGGGTGGCAAGCGTCGTAACAACGGCGACCGCAAGGGACCACCGGATCTCGACGAGGCCTTCCGAAAGCTGCAGGAAAGCCTGAACGGTTTGTTCGGTGGCGGTAAGAAACGTGGTGGCGACGACGGCGGTGGCCCGGGCAAGAGTGGCGGCTTTGGCGGCCTGCTCGGCATCGGCCTGGTCGTCTTGGCCGCCGTTTGGCTGTACAGCGCGGTTTATGTCGTCGACGAGCAGGAGCAAGCTGTAGTGCTGCGCTTCGGCAAGTACTACGAAACCGTGGGTCCGGGCCTGAACATCTACTTCCCGCCGATCGACAAGAAGTACATGGAGAACGTCACGCGTGAGCGTGCCTACACCAAGCAGGGCCAGATGCTGACTGAAGACGAGAACATCGTCGAAGTGCCGCTGACCGTGCAGTACAAGATCAGCAACCTGCAGGACTTCGTGCTGAGCGTCGATCAGCCGGAAATCAGCCTGCAGCACGCGACCGACAGCGCCTTGCGCCATGTGGTGGGTTCCACCGCGATGGACCAGGTACTGACCGAAGGTCGTGAGTTGATGGCCAGCGAGATCAAGGAGCGTCTGCAACGCTTCATGGACACCTATCGCACCGGTATCACCGTTACCCAGGTCAACGTACAGAGCGCAGCGGCACCGCGCGAAGTCCAGGAAGCCTTCGATGATGTGATCCGTGCCCGGGAAGACGAGCAGCGTTCGCGCAACCAGGCCGAAACCTATGCCAACGGCGTCGTGCCGGAAGCTCGTGGTCAGGCCCAGCGCATCCTTGAGGATGCCAATGGTTACCGTGACGAGACCGTCTCGCGCGCCAAGGGTGAGGCCGATCGCTTCACCAAACTGGTCGCCGAGTACCGCAAGGCGCCTGAAGTCACCCGCCAGCGTCTGTACCTGGACACCATGCAGGAAGTCTTCACCAACACCAGCAAGGTTCTCGTGACCGGCAACAAGAACGGCCAGAACAACCTGTTGTACCTGCCGCTGGACAAGATGGTCGAAAGTGGTCGCAGCACCAGCACGCAGGTGAGCAGTGCGGCAGCCACCAGCAATGAAGCGAGTTCGCGTGCGGCAGCAGATCCGCAGCAACAGCAAGCTCGTACCAGGGAGAGTCGCTGATGAGCAATAAATCGCTGAT
The DNA here is from genome assembly GCF_057838985.1 of Pseudomonas sp. KH_046_2. NCBI lineage: Bacteria > Pseudomonadati > Pseudomonadota > Gammaproteobacteria > Pseudomonadales > Pseudomonadaceae > Pseudomonas > Pseudomonas sp. KH_046_2. The sequence continues at coordinate 602,874 of NZ_CM174480.1, forward strand.
CGCCCTTATTGTCGGCGTCGTCGTGGCGATCGCTGCCTGGAACTGCTTCTACATCGTGGCTCAGACCGAGCGTGCGGTGTTGCTGCAGTTCGGTCGCGTGGTCCAGACCGATGTTCAGCCAGGCCTGCATGTGAAAGTGCCTTACGTTAACCAGGTGCGTAAATTCGACGCACGCCTGATGACGCTGGATGCACCGACACAACGCTTCCTGACGCTGGAAAAGAAAGCCGTGATGGTCGATGCCTACGCCAAGTGGCGCGTGAAGGACGCAGAGCGTTACTACACCGCGACTTCCGGCCTCAAGCAGATCGCCGACGAGCGTTTGTCCCGTCGTCTGGAATCGGGCCTGCGTGACCAGTTCGGTAAGCGCACCCTGCACGAAGTGGTGTCGGGTGAACGTGATGCGCTGATGGCGGATATCACGGCTTCGCTGAACAAGATGGCCGAGAAAGAGTTGGGCATCGAAGTGGTCGATGTTCGGGTCAAGACCATCGACCTGCCGAAAGAAGTGAACCGCAGTGTGTTCGAACGTATGAGCACCGAGCGTGAGCGTGAAGCTCGCGAGCACCGCGCCAAGGGTAACGAACTGGCAGAAGGCATCCGTGCCGACGCCGATCGTCAACGCCGCGTGCTGCTGGCTGAAGCCTATCGTGAATCCGAAGAGGTTCGCGGTGACGGTGATGCCCAGGCCGCTGCGATCTACTCCAAGGCGTACGGTCAGGACCAGGAGTTCTACGCGTTCTACCGTAGCCTGCGTGCGTACCGTGAAAGCTTTGCGAACAAATCCGACGTACTGGTCCTCGACCCAAGCAGTGACTTCTTCCACTACCTGGAAAAAGCCAAGCCTTGATACGGCGTTGACCTGATTTATCCCCCGCCGGGCGGCTAAAACCTCTGGCGGGGTGATCCTTTGGGAAAACGTGTGTATGATGCGGCAGCCGGGAAATTCCCGGCTTTTTTGCGTCTGCATGTTTGATTGCTGTTTTTAAGCAGATGCCGGGCCGATTGGCTCGACAGTTTTTCGAGGAAAGTGGTTGGCGAAGCCGGTAGAAGGGCTTTTCGCTCCGTCGCTCATGCGCGTGGTTTGTGCGCAAGCCGATCATTTTCTGCTTCACTCAAGGCTCGCCGACAGGCTGGTCGCCCGGAGATAGGGGAAGGCGTAATGGCAACGGTAGACCGCTGGCTTCTGCCAGATGGCATCGAAGAAGTACTGCCACCGGAAGCTGCGCGTATTGAAGTCGCGCGTCGTCAGGTGTTGGATCTGTTCCAGAGCTGGGGTTACGAGTTTGTCGTGACTCCCCATATCGAGTACTTGGAATCCCTGCTGACCGGCGCGGGCCAGGACCTGGATCTGCGCACCTTCAAGGTCATCGACCCGCAATCGGGCCGTCAGATGGGTTTCCGTGCCGACATCACGCCGCAGGTGGCGCGCATCGATGCGCATACCCTGCGTCGCGAAGGCCCGAACCGTCTGTGCTATGCCGGCAGCGTGCTGCATGCCCAGCCACGCGCCTTGTCGACCTCGCGCAGCCCGATCCAGTTGGGCGCCGAGTTGTACGGCGATGGCAGCCCGAGCAGCGACGTCGAAGTCATCAGCCTGATGCTGGCCATGCTGCAACTGGCCGACGTGCCGGATGTGCACATGGACCTCGGCCATGTCGGTATCTACCGCGGCCTGGCCCGCGCGGCCGGTTTGTCCGGTGAAGTCGAGCAGCAGTTGTTCGATGCCTTGCAACGCAAGGCCATCGACGAGGTCATTACCTTGACCGAAGGCTTGCCTGCCGATCTGTCGGGCATGCTGCGTGCGTTGGTCGACCTGTGTGGCGGTCGTGAAGTGCTGGCTGCGGCCCGCGAGCGCCTGGCCAAGGCGCCTGCCCCTGTTCTGGCAGCGCTGGACGACTTGCTGGCGATTGCCGAGCGGCTGTCCGTGCGTTTCCCTGAGCTGCCGCTGTATTTCGACCTGGGCGAGCTGCGCGGCTACCACTACCACACCGGTGTGGTGTTCGCCGTGTTCGTGCCGGGCGTTGGCCAGTCCATTGCCCAGGGCGGTCGTTACGACGACATCGGCGCCGACTTCGGTCGCGCCCGTCCGGCGACCGGCTTCTCCACCGATTTGAAAACCCTGGTGACCCTGGGGCGTGCTGAGATCGAGCTACCGTCTGGCGGTATCTGGATGCCTGACAGTACGGATGCGGCACTCTGGCAGCAGGTTTGCCAGTTGCGCAGTGAGGGTCAGCGTGTCGTTCAGGCCTTGCCTGGACAGCCTTTGGCCGCCGCCCGTGAAGCGGACTGCGACCGGCAATTGATTCAGCAGAACGGGCTTTGGCAAGTATCGCCACTGGCTTCTTGAGTTTTCCTGCCGGCTGCCGCCGGCACCAAGTTTGCGCGAATGAGGACAAGTGTTATGGGTAAGAATGTCGTAGTCCTGGGCACCCAGTGGGGTGATGAGGGCAAAGGCAAGATCGTTGATCTGCTGACCGAACATGCTGCCGCCGTAGTGCGCTACCAGGGTGGCCACAACGCTGGTCACACTCTGGTGATCGATGGCGAAAAAACCGTCTTGCACCTGATCCCGTCGGGCGTGCTGCGCGAAGGCGTGCAGTGCCTGATCGGCAACGGCGTGGTGGTTGCACCTGACGCCCTGCTGCGCGAGATCACCAAGCTGGAAGAAAAAGGCGTACCGGTGCGCGAGCGTCTGCGTATCAGCCCGTCCTGCCCGCTGATCCTGTCCTTCCACGTTGCGCTGGACCAGGCCCGTGAAAAGGCCCGTGGCGAGCTGAAGATCGGTACCACCGGTCGCGGCATCGGCCCGGCCTACGAAGACAAGGTTGCACGTCGTGGCCTGCGTGTGGGCGACCTGCTCAACATGCCGCGCTTTGAAGACAAGCTGCGTGAACTGGTGGATTACCACAACTTCATGCTGGTGGGTTACTACAAAGAGCCGGCCATCGAATTCGACAAGACCCTGGCCGAATGCAAGGAATACGCTGAGCTGCTCAAGCCGCTGATGCTGGACGTGACTGCCGAGCTGCACGACCTGCGTCGCGCTGGCAAAGACATCATGTTCGAAGGCGCCCAAGGCTCCCTGCTGGACATCGACCACGGTACCTACCCGTACGTGACCAGCTCTAACACCACCGCTGGCGGCGTTGCTACCGGCTCGGGTGTTGGCCCTATGTTCCTGGACTACATCCTGGGCATCACCAAGGCTTACACCACACGTGTAGGTTCGGGTCCATTCCCGACGGAGCTGTTTGACGAAGTCGGTGCGCACCTGGCTAAACAAGGTCACGAGTTCGGCGCGACTACCGGCCGTGCTCGTCGTTGTGGCTGGTTCGACGCTGTTATCCTGCGTCGCGCTATCGATGTGAACAGCATCTCGGGCATCTGCCTGACCAAGCTGGACGTACTCGACGGTCTGGAAACCATCAACATCTGCGTCGGCTACAAGGATGCGGAAGGTAATGGCGTTGCCCCGACTGATGCTGACAGCTACGTGGGCCTGCAGCCTGTGTACGAAGAAGTGCCGGGCTGGACCGAGTCGACCGTGGGTGCCAAAACCCTGGAAGAGCTGCCAGCTAACGCCCGTGCTTACATCAAGCGCGTTGAAGAGCTGATCGGCGCGCCGATCGACATTATTTCGACGGGCCCGGACCGCAACGAAACCATCGTTCTGCGTCATCCGTTTGCTTGATAAGTCGTTGATGTAAAACACAAAGGCCCCTTAATTGGGGCCTTTGTCGTTTATGCCTGTTGGACGGCATGACCTTTGCTGTGAACATTAAAAAAAGCATTGCTTCCGGCGTGCTATCAATTTAATGGCGCCAAAGCAGAGGGATTTCAGATGTCGGCCGTTCTCTCGTTGTTACAAAGCCGTTTGTTGCGGCCCGTGTTCGTTACCCTTGGTATCGCCCTTTTGGTGCAGGTGCTGGTGGCTGTTGCTCTGACCCGGAGCACGGTGACCGCGCTGGAGGCCGATCTGGGCATGCGCCTGGGGGCGGACAGTCAAAAGCTTTCCGCTGAGCTTGAGCAGGCGGGGCGTGAAGTCACGTCGAGCCTCGACAGCCTCTCCACCAGCACGCGTCAACGCCTGACGGCCGGTTTGTCCTCGCGGCTGAAGGACGAGCAGGCGCAACTGCGCTCAACGCTGGAAAAAGATCTGAAGGACTCCGCCAACGACATGGCGCAGCTATTGGCCTCTGTCGCGCCCCGCGCCATGTGGGACAACGACGTTCCGACGCTTTCCGAATTCGCCCGTCGGGCCCAGCGCAATCCCAATGTGCTGTTCGTGGTGTATGACGACGCCACCGGCCAGCACCTGACGCGCTACCTCAACCGGGAAAACCCGATCAACAAGGCGCTGCTGGAAAAAGGCCAGGGCGAGCGTGCGCTGGACAAGGTGCTGGATGCGGCGAAGAACGATCCGTCGGTGTTCTACATCGAGGCCCCGATCAATCCTAACGGCGTAGAAATCGGCAAGGTCCTGATGGGGGTCTCGACGGCTTCGGTGGAGACTGATCTGGCGGCCCTCGACAAGCGCTTCTCGGCGTTGATCGCCAGCAGCGATCAACTGGTGGGCGATAGCCTCAAGGGCGCGGCCGCCGACAGCGCCACGGCCATGCGCTCGCGCCTGCAGTCGGCGCAGTCCACAGCGGCTGAAATGAAGGCCAATACCACCAGTACCGTGCAGGAAGCCGCTGCGACATTGCGCTGGCGCATCGGTGTGTGTCTGGCGGCGGTGGGTTTCGGTGTCCTGCTGTTGTTGGCGGTGGTGCTCGGTCGCCGGGTGGTCAATCGCCTGAAAATGCTGATCGTTGCCATGGATGACCTGGCGGCGGGCGAGGGCGATCTGACAAAGCGTGTGCAGATCAACAGCAAGGATGAAATCGGCGACATGGCCTCGGCGGTCAATCGCTTTGTGGATAAGTTGCAGCCGATTGTGCGCGAGGCGGGTGATGTGGCCCAGCGTACCGGCGTGGAAATCGGTGCGATGACTTTGCGCAACGCCGGCGCGGATGCGGCGGCCGGCATGCAGCGTGACGAGGTGGCGGAGAGTTTGCGCGCCTTGTCGCAAATGGCCGATGAGGCCCAGTCGGAAAGCCACGCCATGCAGGCGGCGCTGAAGCAGGTGGTGGACATTCGCCAGGCCACCGATGAAAACACCCGGACCTCGGCGAAGGTCGGCAGCCTGATCGAGGCGTTGGCCGGTCAGGTCGATACCGGGGCGCAGGTCATCGAGCGTCTGGCGCAGCAAAGTGAGCAGATTGAGGTGGTTCTGACGGTAATTCACGGGATCGCCGAGCAGACCAACCTGCTGGCGCTGAACGCGGCGATTGAAGCGGCGCGTGCCGGCGAGACCGGGCGCGGGTTTGCGGTGGTGGCCGATGAGGTGCGAGCGCTGGCGAGCAAGACGCAGAGCTCCACCGGCGATATTCAGGCGCACATTGTCGCTTTGCAGCAAGGCGCGCGTGAGGCGGTGGCGGCGATTGGTCAGGCCGGGCGCCAGGCCAGTGAGGGGTTGCTGGTGCTGCGCGACAGTGCGCGGTTGCAGCAGTCGGTGCAGGCGTCCGTCGAGCAAGTGCATGCGGCGATCGGTCTGGCCACCCAGGCGGCGGCGCATCAGGCTCAGGGCGCACAGGCGGTTCGGGGGCGGGTCCAGACCATTCATGCCCAGGCCGAGAAAGCGGCGCAAGCGGTTGTGGAGACCACGGCGAGCGGCAAGGTGCTCGATGGTCTGGCGGCGCAGTTGAAGGCGAGCCTGGGGCAGTTCAGGGCTTAGTGTTTTGTCAGGGATGGCCTCATCGCGAGCAAGCTCGCTCCCACAGTGATGGTTGGCGGACACAAAAATTGTGGGCGCCTCAGATCAAATGTGGGAGCGAGCTTGCTCGCGATGGCGGTCTTAACGACTCAGATACATCCGGGTCGTCAGCAAATAGACCGGCAACCCCGACACCACTATCAACAACGCCGCATAAGGCGCCGCCGCCGCGAACTCCACATTCGCGGTATGTGCCCAGACTTCCGTCGCCAGTGTATTGAGCCCGGTCGGACTCAACAGCAAGGTCGCCGTCAGTTCCTTCATCGCATCCAGGAACACCAGGGCAAAAGCCGCCCCCAGCGCCGGGAAAATAATCGGCAGTGTCACTCGGCAGAAAGCACTGAACGATGAGGCGCCCAACGTGCGCGCCGCCTCTTCAAGCTGCGGTGCCGCCTTGTTCAGGGCAGTGCGGATCGGCGCCTGGGCCAGCGGCAGAAACAGCAGGGCGTAGGCGATCAGCAGCAATGCCGAAGTCTGGTAAAGCATCGGTACGTAGTGCAGGGCGAAATACACCAGGGTCAGGGCAATGACCAGCCCCGGCAGCGCATGCAGCAAATACGGCAGGCGCTCGGCCCAGATCGCCAGTTGACCTTTGTAGCGCACGACCAGCAGGCCGACCGGCACCGCCAGCACCAGGCACAGTGCGGCGCCACCCAGCGACAGTGCGAGGGATGACATCAATGCTTCGCCGATTGCCACCACGGGAAAGGCGGCCGATGATCCCACCGCCAACCAGTAGGCCAGCATGCCGAGCGGAATCCCGCTGCCAATGATTGCCAGCAGCAGGCAATAAAGCTGTCCCGCCACGGCCCAAGGTCCCAGTTGAACCTGTTCCGCGCGTCGCGCCGCACCCTGGCCGGTGCGCACGTGTCGACCCTTGCCGCGTACGCGCAACTCCAGCCACAGCAGCGCCAGGCACAACATCAGCAGTACGGCGGAGAGCATCGCCGCGTTGGCATTGCTGAACTCCAGTTCGAACTGTTGATAGATCGCCGTGGTGAAGGTTTGCAGGCCGATGATCGACAAGGCGCCGAACTCCACCAGCATGTGCAAGGCAATCAGCAACGAACCCGCTAGCAGCGAAGGCCAGAGCAGGGGCAGGGTGACCTTGAAAAATACGCCCCAACGATTCTGCCCCAGCGTGCGCGCGGACTCTTCGAGGGACGGGTCAAGGTTGCGCAGGGTTGCCGCCACGGGCAGGAAAATCAGCGGGTATTTGGACAGGCTCATCACCAGGGTAGCCCCGCCAAGGCCCTCGAAATGAGCGCTGAGGGAAACCCAGGTGAAGCTGCTGACAAAGGCCGGTACGGCAAACGGCAAGCAGAGGATCACGCCCCACAATCGTCGGCCCGGCAGATTGCTGCGCTCCAGCAACCAGGCCAGCGACAGCCCGATTACCCCGCAAACAATGGTGACGCCAATCATCAATGCGAGTGTGTTGCGCAGCAAGCCGAACACATAAGGTCGCCACAGCAAATGCAGTGCTTCTGCCCAGCCTGCTTGCCAGGCTTTCAGGCCGACATACAGCAGAGGCAGGAGGCTGAGCGCCACCAGCAGCAACACGGGCAGTATCAGCCAGATAGACGGCCGCTTGCGCCGTGGTGCGTGCGCGTGATGCGCGGACAGTGAGGCACCCATCAATTCAGGCCAACATCACGTTCCAGGTCCAGCGCTTCTTCGGCGTTGCCGAGGTCAGCAGGCGTGACTTTTGGTGCTTCCAGTTCGCTGAACGGCTTGAGTCCGCGATCAGACTCCATGCCCTTGTGCAGTGGGTATTCGGCGGTGGTCTGGGTGATCACGCGCTGGCCTTCCTCGCTGGCCATGTAGGCGAGCAATTGCTGGGCTTCTTCGGGGTGTTTGCTGGATTTGAGTACTGCTGCGCTGGAAACGGTGATCAGCCCACCGACGTCGCCGCCAGTGAAGTAATGCAGCTTCGAATCGAGCTGGCCCTTTTCCCGTTGCAAGGCAAACCAGTAGTAGTTGTTCACCAGCACAGTGGCTACTTCACCATTTTCCACGGCTTTGAGTGCGACCATGTTGTTGCTGTAGGTCTTGCCGAATGCGCGCAGACCGGTCAGCCATTCTTCGGCTGCGTCCATGCCGTGCACCTTGATAATCGCCACCGCTTGTTCCTGGAAAGCGCCGCTGGTAGGAACGAAGCCGACTTTGCCTTGCCATTTCGGATCGGAGAATTCCATCACCGAGGCTGGCAGGTCTTTTTCATCGATCAGCTTGGGGTTGAAGGCGACGACGCGCACCCGGGCAGTCACGCCAATCCAGGTGCCGTTGCCGGCGACGTATTCCTTGGGTAGAACGGCCAGCGTGGCGTCATCGGTCTTGGCTAGCAGGCCTTGTTCGCCGAGTTTGTTCAGTGGCGGCGATTCTTCGGTATAGATCACGTCGGCGGGGGAGCGATCGCCTTCTTCGACGATCTGGCTGGCGAGCTGGTTGCTGCTGCCTTTGCGCACATTGACGTGGATCCCGGTCTTGGCTTCGAAGGCTTTGGCGACCGCGTCGCCGACTTCTTTGTGCTGGCCGTTGTAGAGGGTCAGGGCAACCGGATCGGCGGCTTGGGTGAGGGGAGTGGCGAGTGCCAGGCCGAGCAGGGTGGTGATCAGGCCGCGGCGCAGGGTATTTCGAAACATCATTCGCGGGGTTCCTCACTGTCACATTGCAAAAACTTGTAACAATGATAAACGATATTGTTTCTCAAATGCGCCGATAAATCCTGTAGGAGCGAGCTTGCTCGCGATGGGCGTGAACGAAAACGAGGGGTGTCTGGAGAAATGCGTCGCCTGTACATCCATCGCGAGCAAGCTCGCTCCTACCGGGGGCGAGTCATTTTCGGAAGGCCAGAAACGCAAAAACCCGCTTTCGCGGGTTTCTGTGAAATCCAAGGTCGTAACCTTGAATTTGAATTGGTGCCCAGAAGAAGACTCGAACTTCCACGACCGTAAGGTCACCAGCACCTGAAGCTGGCGTGTCTACCAATTTCACCATCTGGGCATTCATCTTCAGCGTTGCCGCTGTTGATGTGGCGCACTATACGGAGAGCATTTTGATCTGTAAACCCCTGATTCTAAAAATAATAAACCAATGGTCAAAAATGCAAAAACCCGCTTTCGCGGGTTTTTGTGTGAGCCTTGAAATTGAACTAATCTCAAGCTCGAAATTGGTGCCCAGAAGAAGACTCGAACTTCCACGACCTTGCGGTCACCAGCACCTGAAGCTGGCGTGTCTACCAATTTCACCATCTGGGCAGTATCGGCAACGTTGTCCGTCGTCGATGGCGCGCACTATACGGAGCGTCTTTTTAACTGTAAACCCCCGAGGTCAAAAAAACCTGGATAATTTCGCCAGCGGTCTTCAAAACAGCTTTGCGGTGTCGATACAGGGCTTTAGAAGGGGCGTCTTAGCCTGAAATTTCCCGTTTCATTACGCCTATGCCAAACTAACCCGCATATAGACAAGGTGAAAACTCTCTAATGGCCGATTGGCAGTCCCTCGATCCCGAGGCCGCTCGTGAAGCGGAAAAATATGAAAACCCTATTCCTAGCCGCGAGCTGATCCTTCAGCACCTTGCTGATCGAGGTTCGCCTGCTAACCGCGAGCAACTGGTCGAAGAGTTTGGTCTGACCACAGAAGACCAGATCGAAGCCCTGCGCCGCCGCCTGCGCGCCATGGAGCGCGATGCTCAACTCATCTATACCCGTCGCGGCACTTATGCGCCGGTGGACAAGCTTGATCTGATCCTGGGTCGCATCAGCGGTCACCGAGATGGCTTCGGCTTCCTGGTGCCGGACGACGGCAGTGACGACCTGTTCATGAGCCCGGCGCAGATGCGTCTGGTGTTCGACGGTGACCGTGCCCTGGCCCGGGTTTCCGGCCTGGACCGTCGTGGTCGCCGCGAAGGCATGATCGTCGAAGTGGTGTCCCGCGCTCACGAAACCATCGTCGGCCGCTACTTCGAAGAGGGCGGCATCGGTTTTGTGGTTGCCGACAACCCGAAGATCCAGCAGGAAGTGCTGGTGACCCCGGGTCGTAACGCCAACGCGCAGATCGGTCAGTTCGTCGAAGTGAAGATCACTCACTGGCCGACGCCACGCTTCCAGCCGCAAGGCGACGTGGTTGAAGTCGTGGGCAACTACATGGCGCCGGGCATGGAAATCGATGTCGCCCTGCGCACCTACGACATTCCTCACGTCTGGCCTGACGCCGTGCTCAAGGAAGCCGGCAAGCTCAAGCCGGAAGTCGAAGAGAAAGACAAAGAGAAGCGCATCGACTTGCGTCATCTGCCGTTCGTCACCATCGACGGCGAAGATGCCCGCGACTTCGACGATGCGGTCTATTGCGAAGCCCGTCCGGGCAAGCTGCGCCTGTTCTCCGGCGGCTGGAAGCTGTACGTGGCGATTGCCGACGTATCCAGCTACGTGAAGCTCGGTTCGGCGCTGGATGCCGAAGCGCAGGTTCGCGGCAACTCGGTGTACTTCCCCGAGCGCGTGATTCCGATGCTGCCTGAGCAACTGTCCAACGGTTTGTGCTCGCTGAACCCGCAAGTCGATCGCCTGGCCATGGTTTGCGAGATGACCATCTCCAAATCCGGCGAAATGACCGACTACTGCTTCTACGAAGCGGTGATCCACTCCCATGCCCGTCTGACCTACAACAAGGTCAGCGCCATGCTGGAAACGCCGAAAGCCACCGAAGGGCGCAAGCTGCGCGGTGAATACACCGACGTTGTGCCGCACCTCAAGCAACTGTACTCGCTGTACAAGGTGTTGCTGGCGGCCCGTCACGTACGTGGCGCGATCGATTTCGAAACCCAGGAAACCCGGATCATCTTCGGTACCGAGCGCAAGATTGCCGAAATTCGTCCGACCGTGCGCAACGATGCGCACAAGCTGATCGAGGAATGCATGCTGGCGGCCAACGTGGCCACCGCCGAATTCCTGAAGAAGCACGAAATCCCGGCGCTGTATCGCGTCCACGATGGTCCGCCACCGGAGCGCCTGGAAAAGCTGCGCGCCTTCCTCGGCGAGCTCGGCCTGTCCCTGCACAAAGGCAAGGACGGCCCATCGCCGAAGGATTACCAGGCACTGCTGGCCGGCATCAAGGATCGTCCGGACTTCCACCTGATCCAGACCGTCATGCTGCGCTCGTTGAGCCAGGCGGTGTACAGCGCCGATAACCAGGGCCACTTCGGCCTGAATTACGAGGCGTACACCCACTTCACTTCGCCGATCCGCCGCTACCCGGACTTGCTCACGCACCGGGCGATCCGCAGCGTGATCCATTCGAAGCAGAACACCCCGCACGTTCGCCGTGCCGGTGCGATGACCATTCCGAAAGCGCGCATCTATCCGTACGACGAAGCGGCCCTGGAGCAACTCGGCGAGCAGTGCTCGATGAGCGAGCGTCGTGCCGACGAAGCGACCCGCGACGTAGTGAACTGGCTCAAGTGCGAGTTCATGAAAGACCGCGTGGGCGAATCGTTCCCGGGTGTGATCACCGCCGTGACCGGTTTTGGCCTGTTCGTCGAGCTGACCGATATCTACGTCGAAGGCTTGGTGCACGTCACCGCGCTACCGGGCGATTACTACCACTTCGATCCTGTGCACCACCGCCTGGCCGGTGAGCGTACCGGTCGCAGCTTCCGCCTGGGCGACACCGTGGAAGTGCGGGTCATGCGCGTCGACCTCGACGAGCGCAAGATCGACTTCGAGATGGCCGAAAAAACCATCAGCGCGCCGATCGGCCGCAAAAAACGTGGCACCGAAGCGGCAGCGCCTGCGGCTAAAGCCGAAGCAGAGCCGGCCCCGGCGAAAACCGGTCGTCGTCCTGCCAAGGAAAAGGCTGTAGAAGCCTATCGCCCGAGCGATGCGGCGGCGAAAAACGCCGAAGTGCGCAGAAGCCGTGAAATGAAACAGGCGTTGCTCGCCGGTGCGAAAAGCGGCGGTAAAGCGGCGTCTGGGGGAAAGACCAGTCGGTCGACGCCTGACAAGGCCGTCGGCGGCAAGCCGGCCAAGCCGAGCAAACATCGTAAAGGCCCGCCAAAAGCGGGCTCGGCTCCAGCCAAGAGTGGCGGGGCGCGTAAACCTAAGGCCAAGCCATGAGTCAGTTGGAAAAGATCTACGGCGTACATGCTGTAGAAGCGTTGTTGCGTCACCACCCGAAACGGGTGAAGCAGATCTGGTTGGCCGAAGGTCGCAATGACCCTCGGGTCCAGACGCTGATCGAACTGGCCAACGAAAACCGGGTCCAGGTCGGCCAGGCCGAGCGCCGCGAAATGGACGCCTGGGTTGAAGGCGTGCACCAGGGTGTGGTCGCGGACGTGAGTCCGAGCCAGGTCTGGGGCGAGGCGATGCTCGACGAGCTGCTCGATCGCACTGATGGCGCGCCGTTGTTGCTGGTGCTCGACGGTGTGACCGATCCGCACAACCTCGGCGCCTGCCTGCGTTCTGCCGATGCGGCGGGTGCGCTGGCAGTGATCGTGCCGAAGGATAAGTCTGCGACCCTGACTCCGGTTGTACGAAAAATTGCCTGCGGCGCAGCGGAAGTGATTCCGCTGGTTGCCGTGACCAACCTGGCGCGCACCCTGGAAAAGCTCCAGCAGCGCGGCTTGTGGGTTGTCGGTACGGCCGGTGAAGCTGAGGTCAGCCTGTATGACCAGGACCTGACCGGCCCGACCATCCTGATCATGGGTGCCGAAGGCAAGGGCATGCGTCGCCTGACCCGCGAGCATTGTGACTACCTGGTGAACCTGCCGATGGCCGGCAGCGTCAGCAGTCTCAACGTTTCCGTAGCGACCGGCGTTTGCCTGTTCGAAGCGCAGCGTCAGCGCAGTGTCAAAGCCAAGGCTGCTGCCAAGAAGTCCTAAGTTCGACGCAATCAAAATGTGGGAGCGGGCTTGCTCGCGAAAGCGGAGTAACATTCAGCAAAGATGTTGGATGTAGTACCGCATTCGCGAGCAAGCTCGCTCCCACAGTGTTTTGTGGTGTGGCATGAATGGTGGCTGTTCAAATAATCACCAATTACCTTGCGCCTCCCTCGCCCCTTCTCTACAATTGCGCCCCTTGCTGTGATGGCAGGCAGCAACGTGTCTAGCGTCCGCAAGTCCATAAGTGTCATTCACTCCTTGTCTGACCGCTTTTGAGCGGCAGGCTACAACCCGTAAGGAGCATTCATGCGTCATTACGAAATCATCTTTTTGGTCCACCCGGATCAAAGCGAGCAAGTCGGCGGCATGGTTGAGCGTTACACCAAGCTGATCGAAGAAGACGGCGGCAAAATCCACCGTCTGGAAGATTGGGGCCGTCGTCAACTGGCCTACGCAATCAACAATGTTCACAAGGCTCACTACGTGATGCTGAACGTTGAGTGCACTGGCAAGGCCCTGGCCGAGCTGGAAGACAACTTCCGCTACAACGATGCAGTGATCCGTAACCTGGTCATCCGTCGCGACGAAGCCGTTACCGGCCAGTCCGAGATGCTCAAGGCTGAAGAAAACCGCAGTGAGCGCCGTGAGCGTCGCGACCGTCCTGAGCACGAAGGCGCTGAAAGCGCTGATAGTGATGACAGCGACAACAGCGATAACGCTGACGAGTAATCCACGGACCTTTTAAGGAGCCAATTACATGGCACGTTTCTTCCGTCGTCGTAAATTCTGCCGCTTCACCGCTGAAGACGTGAAAGAGATCGATTACAAAGATCTCAACACTCTGAAAGCCTACGTATCCGAGACCGGCAAAATCGTTCCAAGCCGCATCACCGGTACCAAAGCTCGTTATCAGCGTCAGCTGGCCACCGCTATCAAGCGCGCCCGCTTCCTGGCCCTGCTGGCCTACACCGACAGCCACGGCCGCTGAGACCGGGCAGTCGACACGTAGCAAAGGATTGAATGCATGCGGGCCATAGCTGAGTTCATCATGCGCGGCCGTATGCAGGCCACTCTGGTAGTGGCTGGATGCGCGGCGATGCCGTTGTTGTATTGGTTGGGTGCTGCCGCCGGATGCCTTGTGCTCCTGCGGCGCGGATTGAGGGACGCCCTGGGCGTTCTTGCTCTGGGACTGCTGCCGGCATTGGCCTGGTGGCTTTACTCCGACGACCCACGGGCACTTCTGGTGCTGCTGGGGTCTGCGAGCCTTGCGTTGGTTTTGCGCGCAAGCGAGTCCTGGAACCGCGTGCTGCTGGTCAGCATAGCGATGGGAGTGGTGTTTTCAGTGGTGTTGGGGACAGCTTTTGCTCCCCAGATCGAGATGCTGGCGCAGGCTTTGATCAAAGTCATGCCGTCGCTACTCGGTGATGTCTACCAGAAGTTGTCGGTAGACGAACAAGCGCGTTTCGCGTCCCTGATTGCACCGGTCCTGACCGGCCTGATTGCGGCGTTGTTGCAAATCGTCAGCTTGCTGAGCCTGCTTGTCGGGCGCTACTGGCAGGCGTTGTTGTACAACCCGGGCGGTTTTGGTCGCGAGTTTCGCGCCATCCGCATCCCGCTGTTGCCGGCGATGTTGCTGCTGGCGTGCATGCTTCTGGGGCCGAATCTTGGTTCACAGATGGCCATGTTGACGCCGTTGTGCAGCGTACCGCTGGTGTTCGCCGGGCTGGCCCTGATTCACGGGCTGGTGGCGCAGAAGCGACTGGCCAGGTTCTGGCTGGTGGGGTTGTACGTGACGCTGTTGCTGTTCATGCAACTGATCTATCCGTTGCTGGTGGTCCTGGCCATCGTCGACAGCCTGATTGATTTTCGCGGTCGTTCGGCACCGAAAGATGCCGATAACGCGAACGGTGAAGGTTAAAAGTTAAGAGGATTTTCACATGCAACTGATCCTTCTGGAAAAAGTCACCAACCTGGGCAACCTGGGTGACAAAGTGAACGTTAAGGCTGGTTACGGTCGTAACTACCTGCTGCCTTACGGCAAAGCTACCGCTGCGACCCCAGCCAACCTGGCTGCGTTCGAAGAGCGTCGCGCTGAGCTGGAAAAAGCTGCAGCAGATCGCAAAGCATCGGCTGAAAGCCGCGCTGCCCAACTGGCCGAGCTGGAAGTGACCATCACTGCCACCGCTGGCGACGAAGGCAAGCTGTTCGGTTCGATCGGTACTCACGACATCGCTGACGCACTGACCGCCTCCGGCGTTGAAGTGCAGAAGAGCGAAGTTCGTCTGCCGAACGGCACCATCCGCAACGTAGGCGAATTCGACGTAGCCGTGCACCTGCACGCCGAAGTTGAAGCCACCGTACGCGTTGTCGTGGTAGCAGCTTAAGCAGCACTTGTCGGCTGGCACCCTCGGGTGCTTGCCGGTAACATCGGGCACGATCCTGTTTACAGGTCGTGCCCTTTGTCTTTCTGATTCCTCCAATTTCAAGTGGCCATGAACGATATCTCCGCTCCTGAGCAATACGATCTGCAAACCGCCGCGCTGAAAGTGCCGCCGCATTCCATCGAAGCCGAACAGGCTGTGCTCGGTGGTCTGATGCTGGACAACAACGCCTGGGAACGCGTGCTCGATCAAGTCTCCGACGGCGATTTCTATCGACATGACCACCGCCTGATTTTCCGTGCGATCGCCAAGCTGGCCGATCAGAACATGCCGATCGACGTCGTGACCCTGTCCGAGCAACTGGACAAGGAAGGTCAGACTTCACAGGTCGGCGGCCTCGGTTACTTGGGCGAACTGGCGAAAAACACCCCATCTGTCGCCAACATCAAGGCCTATGCGCAGATCGTTCGCGAGCGGGCGACGTTGCGCCAATTGATCGGCATCAGCACCGAGATTGCCGACAGCGCGTTCAACCCTGAGGGGCGCACTGCCGCCGAGATTCTCGACGAAGCCGAACGGCAGATCTTCCAGATCGCCGAGGCCCGGCCAAAAACCGGTGGCCCGGTGGGCGTCAACGACCTGCTGACCAAGGCCATCGACCGCATCGACACCTTGTTCAACACCGACAACGCCATTACCGGCCTGTCCACCGGTTACACCGACCTCGACGAGAAAACCAGCGGCCTGCAACCGTCCGACCTGATCATCGTCGCCGGCCGTCCATCGATGGGTAAAACCACCTTTGCGATGAACCTGGTGGAAAACGCCGTGTTGCGCAGCGAGAAAGCCGTGCTGGTTTACTCCCTCGAGATGCCAGGTGAATCGCTGATCATGCGTATGCTGTCTTCCCTCGGTCGAATCGACCAGACCAAGGTCCGTTCCGGTCAGCTTGAAGACGACGACTGGCCACGCCTGACCTCGGCGGTCAACCTGCTCAACGACCGCAAGTTGTTCATCGACGATACCGCCGGCATCAGCCCGTCGGAAATGCGCGCCCGAACCCGCCGTCTGGTGCGTGAACACGGCGAAGTCGGCTTGATCATGATCGACTACCTGCAACTGATGCAGATCCCGGGTTCCAGTGGCGATAACCGGACCAACGAGATTTCCGAGATCTCCCGGTCCCTGAAAGCCCTGGCGAAAGAATTCCAATGCCCGGTGGTGGCGTTGTCCCAGCTCAACCGTTCCCTGGAACAACGTCCGAACAAACGCCCGGTGAACTCCGACTTGCGGGAATCCGGAGCGATCGAGCAGGACGCCGACGTGATCATGTTCGTTTACCGCGACGAGGTGTATCACCCGGAGACCGAGCACAAAGGCATCGCCGAAATCATCATCGGCAAGCAGCGGAACGGCCCGATCGGCTTTATCCGCCTGGCGTTCATCGGCAAGTACACCCGCTTTGAGAACCTGGCGCCGGGTAGCTATAACTTCGATGATGATGAATAGTTTGTAGCGTCTGAGCTGACGCCATCGCGAGCAAGCTCGCTCCCACAAGGATCACGCCAAACCTGTGGGAGCGAGCTTGCTCGCGATAGGGTCACCGCAATTTCCGACCATAGCCGTCGGAATTGGTCAAAATTTGTGCTATATTCCGCGCCCGCGAAATTCAATGAAAGCCAACACCGGTTATCGACATGCAAGCAGCCAAGCCGTTATTTGACTATCCCAAGTACTGGGCCGAATGTTTCGGGCCAGCGCCGTTCCTGCCCATGAGCAGGGAGGAGATGGATCAGCTTGGCTGGGATTCCTGCGACATCATCATCGTCACCGGTGATGCCTACGTCGACCACCCGTCGTTCGGCATGGCGATCATCGGCCGGCTGCTGGAGTCCCAGGGCTTCCGCGTCGGGATCATTGCCCAGCCGAACTGGCAGTCCAAAGACGACTTCATGAAGCTCGGCGAGCCGAACCTGTTCTTCGGTGTCGCGGCCGGCAACATGGACTCGATGATCAACCGCTACACCGCGGACAAGAAAATCCGTTCCGACGATGCCTACACCCCGGGTGGCCTGGCCGGCAAGCGTCCGGACCGCGCCAGCCTGGTCTACAGCCAGCGCTGCAAGGAAGCCTACAAGCACGTGCCAATCGTGCTCGGCGGCATCGAAGCGTCCCTGCGCCGCATCGCCCACTACGACTACTGGCAGGACCGTGTGCGCAACTCGATCCTGATCGACGCCAGCGCCGACATCCTGCTCTACGGCAACGCCGAGCGCGCGATCGTTGAAGTCGCCCAGCGCCTGTCCTACGGTCACAAGATCGAAGACATCACCGATGTGCGCGGCACCGCGTTCATACGTCGTGACACGCCGCAAGGCTGGTACGAAGTCGACTCCACTCGCATCGACCGTCCGGGCAAGATCGACAAGATCATCAACCCGTACGTCAACACCCAGGACACCCAGGCCTGCGCCATCGAGCAGGAAAAGGGGCCGGTCGAGGATCCGCAGGAAGCCAAGGTCGTACAGATTCTGGCCAGCCCGCGAATGACCCGCGACAAGACCGTGATCCGCTTGCCATCGGTTGAAAAAGTCCGTGGCGATGCGGTGCTTTATGCCCACGCCAACCGCGTATTGCACCTGGAAACCAACCCGGGTAACGCCCGTGCGCTGGTGCAGAAGCACGGCGAAGTCGATGTCTGGTTCAATCCGCCACCGATTCCGATGACCACCGAAGAAATGGACTACGTGTTCGGCATGCCTTATGCGCGCATTCCGCACCCGGCGTACGGCAAGGAGAAGATCCCGGCCTACGACATGATCCGTTTCTCGGTGAACATCATGCGTGGCTGCTTTGGCGGCTGCACCTTCTGCTCGATCACCGAGCACGAAGGCCGGATCATCCAGAACCGTTCCCACGAGTCGATCATTCGCGAGATCGAAGAGATTCGTGACAAGGTCCCGGGCTTTACCGGCGTGATCTCCGACCTCGGCGGCCCGACCGCGAACATGTACCGCATCGCGTGCAAGAGCCCGGAAATCGAATCCGCATGCCGCAAGCCATCGTGCGTGTTCCCTGGCATCTGCCCGAACCTGAATACTGACCACTCGGCGCTGATCCAGCTGTACCGCAGCGCCCGTGAGTTGCCGGGTGTGAAGAAGATCCTGATCGCTTCCGGTCTGCGTTACGACCTCGCGGTCGAGTCGCCGGAATACGTTAAAGAGTTGGTGACCCACCACGTCGGTGGCTACCTGAAGATCGCCCCGGAACATACCGAGGAAGGTCCGCTCAACCAGATGATGAAACCGGGCATCGGCAGCTATGACAAGTTCAAGCGCATGTTCGAGAAGTACTCCAAGGAAGCCGGTAAAGAGCAGTACCTGATTCCGTACTTCATCGCCGCCCACCCGGGCACCACCGATGAAGACATGATGAACCTGGCCCTGTGGCTCAAGGGCAACGGTTTCCGAGCCGACCAGGTGCAGGCGTTCTACCCGTCGCCGATGGCCACCGCCACCGCGATGTACCACTCGGGCAAGAACCCGCTGCGCAAGGTCACCTACAAGAGTGACGCGGTGACCATCGTCAAGAGCGAGGAGCAGCGTCGTCTGCACAAGGCGTTCTTGCGTTATCACGACCCGAAAGGCTGGCCGATGCTGCGTGAGGCATTGACCCGCATGGGCCGCGCCGACCTGATCGGGCCGGGCAAGAACCAGTTGATTCCTTTGCACCAGCCGTCGACTGACAGCTACCAGAGTGCCCGTCGCAAGAACTCGACGCCGGCCGGCAGCCACAAGGTTGCGGGGGAAAAGACCACCAAGATCCTGACCCAGCACACCGGCCTGCCACCGCGTGCCAGCGATGGCGGCAACCCGTGGGACAAGCGCGAACAGGCCAAGGCTGCGGCGTTCGCCCGCAACCAGCAGGCGGCCAAGGAACGCAAGGACGCGGCCAAGGGCAAAGGCCCAAAACCGACCCGCAAGCCGGTCGTGCCGCGCTAAACCTCGCTTGAGCTGAACAGAACGCCAACCTTCGGGTTGGCGTTTTGCATTTCAGGCTTGAAAAAATGTACTGGAGCTACTGGCCTCATCGCGAGCAGGCTCACTCCTACAATGAAATGCATTCCCCTGTAGGAGCGAGCCTGCTCGCGATGAGGCCGGAATTGCCAACCAATTTTTGGTTGGTCGCCACATTTACGTGCACCTACGCCAAACCATTTTCCTGCATCGCCCGATTTTGGTGCTGTACTGCCTCAGGCAACCGAAGAAAGCGCCAGCGCTGCTGGATGGCATAAGTCTTGCGCGCTTTTGAATACGCTTAGGGCTCGCAGGAGGCACGCCGTGTCGATTCATGTCGCATTGCACCATGTCACGCATTACCGCTATGACCGCGCTGTCGAGCTCGGTCCGCAGATAGTTCGTCTGCGCCCGGCCGCTCACAGCCGCACGCGGATTCTGTCTTATGCGCTGAAAGTCTCCCCCGAACAGCACTTCATCAACTGGCAGCAGGACCCTCAGGGCAATTACCTGGCGCGGCTGGTGTTCCCGGAGAAAACCGAGGAATTGCGAATCGAAGTCGATCTGCTGGCAGAAATGGCGATCTTCAATCCGTTCGACTTCTTCCTTGAACCCTACGCGGAAAAAATCCCCTTCACCTATGCCGCGGATGAGCGCAAGGAGCTGGCGCCGTACCTGGAAACCCTGCCCCTGACGCCGAAGTTCAAGGCCTACCTGGACGGCATCGACCGCACGCCGTTGCCCGCCGTGGACTTTCTTGTCGCGCTCAACCAGCGCCTGAGCGAAGACATCGACTACCTGATCCGCATGGAGCCCGGCGTACAAACACCTGAGCACACCCTCGACCAGGCCTCCGGTTCGTGCCGCGACTCCGCTTGGTTGCTGGTGCAACTGCTGCGCAACCTGGGGCTGGCGGCGCGTTTCGTGTCGGGTTACCTGATCCAGCTGACCGCCGACGTCAAAAGTCTCGACGGCCCGTCCGGCACCGAAGTGGATTTCACCGACCTGCACGCCTGGTGCGAGGTGTACCTGCCCGGCGCCGGCTGGATCGGCCTGGATGCGACCTCCGGACTGTTTGCCGGTGAAGGGCATATTCCGTTGGCCTGTAGTCCCGATCCGTCCTCTGCAGCGCCGATCAGTGGTTTGGTGGAGCCGTGCGAGTGTGAATTCAGCCACGAAATGTCCGTGGAGCGGATTTGGGAAGCTCCACGGGTCACCAAGCCCTACAGCGACGAACAGTGGCTGGCGATCCAGGCCCTGGGCCGTCAGATCGATGCTGACCTGCTGGAAGGCGATGTGCGCCTGACCATGGGCGGCGAGCCGACCTTTGTGTCCATCGATGACCCGGACGGCGCCGAGTGGAATACCGCGGCACTGGGGCCGGATAAACGGCGGTTGTCCGCCGAACTGTTCCAGCGCATGCGCAAACACTACGCGCCCCAGGGGCTGGTGCATTTCGGGCAGGGCAAGTGGTACCCCGGCGAGCAACTGCCGCGCTGGTCGCTCAATTGCTACTGGCGCCGTGACGGCGTGCCGATCTGGCACAACAGCGCGCTGATCGCCGACGAGCAGGAAGACTATGGCGCCGACGGAGCGCTGGCCGGGCGTTTTCTGGCGAGTGTCGCCGAGCGCCTGAAGATTCCGACACGCTTTGTGTTTGCGGCCTACGAAGACAATTTCTATTACCTCTGGCGCGAAGGGATGCTGCCGCAAAACGTCAGCGCCGAAGACTCGCGTCTGGAAGAACCTTTGGAGCGTGAGCGTCTGCGCAAGGTCTTCAGTCAAGGCTTGGACAAGGTCATCGGCCAGGTCCTGCCGCTGGCGCGCACCGCCAAGGGCGACCAGTGGCAGAGCGGGCGCTGGTATCTGCGCGACGAGCACTGCCGTCTGGTGCCGGGGGACTCGCCGCTGGGTTATCGCCTGCCGCTGGGTTCGCAACCGTGGGTGAAAGCGGCGGAATATCCGTTCATCCATCCGCGAGACCCGAATCAAGACTTCCCGCCGCTGCCCGATACCGAGCAACTGCAAAGCCAAAGCGAAGCTGCCGAGGTACAAGAGCGCGCCCCGAAGATCGACGAATCCGCCGACCGGCTGACCCGTACCGCCTTCTGCGCCGAGGCGCGGGAAGGCCGGTTGTACCTGTTCATGCCGCCGCTGGAGCGGGTCGAGGATTACCTCGAACTGGTCGCCGCCATCGAAGCCACAGCCGAAGAGCTGATGTGCCCGGTGTTGCTGGAGGGCTATGAGCCGCCGAGCGATCCACGTTTGAGTAACTTCCGCATCACCCCGGATCCGGGAGTGATCGAGGTCAACGTGCAGCCGTCCGCGACCTGGGATGAGTTGGTCGAGCGCACCGAGTTTCTCTACGAAGAAGCGCGCCAGACCCGGCTGACCACCGAGAAATTCATGATCGACGGCCGGCATACCGGCACGGGCGGCGGTAACCATTTCGTGCTGGGTGGCGCGACACCGGGGGACTCGCCGTTTCTGCGTCGCCCGGATCTGCTGCGCAGCCTGATCAGCTATTGGCACAACCATCCGTCGCTGTCCTACCTGTTTTCCGGATTGTTCATCGGCCCGACGTCCCAGGCGCCCCGTGTCGACGAAGCGCGCAACGATGCCTTGTACGAACTGGAGATCGCTTTCGCGCAGATGCCTGAAGCGGGTGAAGAATGTCCGCCATGGTTGGTGGACCGGCTGCTGCGCAATCTGCTGATCGATGTGACCGGCAATACCCACCGCGCAGAGTTCTGCATCGACAAGCTCTATTCGCCGGACGGTGCCACCGGGCGCCTCGGATTGCTGGAGCTGCGTGCGTTCGAGATGCCGCCCCATGCCCGAATGAGCCTGGCGCAACAATTGTTGCTGCGGGCGCTGGTCGCGCGGTTCTGGCGCGAGCCCTATGCGCCGCCGAAACTGGCGCGCTGGGGCACGGAGCTGCACGATCGCTTCCTGTTGCCGCACTTTATCGAGCAAGACTTCGCCGATGTCATCGTCGACCTCAACGCCGCCGGTTATCCGGTGCGGGCCGAATGGTTCGCCGCGCATCTGGAGTTCCGTTTCCCCAAGGTTGGCGACTACGCCGTCAGCGGCATTGCACTGGAACTGCGCCAGGCCCTCGAGCCCTGGCATGTGCTGGGCGAGGAGGGCGCCATGGGCGGTACGGTGCGCTACGTGGATTCGTCACTGGAGCGTTTACAGGTCAAGCTCAGTGGCTTGCCGCCCCAACGATATCTGCTGACCTGCAACGGCATTCCGGTGCCATTGCAGCCCACCGGGCGTGTAGGCGAATTCGTCGCTGGCGTGAGATTTCGTGCCTGGCAACCGGCCAACTGCCTGCAACCGACCATCCCGGTCCATGCGCCGCTGGTATTTGACCTGCTCGACACCTGGATGCAGCGTTCGCTGGGCGGTTGCCAGTACCACGTTGCCCATCCGGGAGGGCGCAATTACGACAGCTTGCCGGTGAACGCCAATGAAGCGGAGAGCCGGCGCATGGCGCGCTTCTTCCGCATCGGACACACGCCAGGGAAACTTCCTGTGCCCAATCTGGAAATCAGCGACGAGTTGCCGATGACACTCGATTTGCGACGTTTCTAAACCGTACGCGACGCACGGATTTTTCGTATATCCGGGTGTCACGAGCCTGCGTTAGTCTGACCGTTCATTGCTGTCTGCCGAGCTTTCCATGCCTGACCTGCTAGACCGCTACCCGCTGACGGCGGGCACCTATCACGAACTGCTCGACGACAGTGGCGCCGTGCGCCCGCACTGGCGCCGGCTGTTCGAACAGTTGCAACGCAGCACGCCGGCACAACTGGTGCAGCGTCAGGCCCTGCTGACCCGGCAGATTCAGGAAAACGGTGTTACCTATAACGTCTATGCCGATCCCAAGGGCGCGGACCGGCCGTGGGAGCTGGACATGCTGCCCCATGTCATCGCGGCTGATGAGTGGCAACAGTTGTCGGCCGGCATCGCTCAGCGGGCGCGATTGCTCAATGCCGTGCTGGCTGACCTTTACGGTCCACAACGGCTGATTGCCGAAGGACTGCTGCCCGCCGAACTGGTGTTCGGTCACAACAACTTCCTTTGGCCCTGCCAGGGCATCAGCCCGCCTGACGGAGCCTTTCTGCATCTGTATGCCGTGGATCTGGCGCGCACACCCGATGGCCGCTGGTGGGTGACGGCGGATCGTACCCAAGCGCCGTCGGGAGCCGGGTATGCGCTGGAAAACCGCACGATTGTTTCCCGGGCCTTTCCCGAGCTGTACCGCGATCTGAAAGTACAGCACCTGGCCGGGTTCTTCCGCACCTTGCAGGAAACTCTGGCCCGTCAGGCCCCGAGTGACGGGGACGCGCCGTTGGTGGTGCTGCTGACACCGGGGCGTTTCAACGAAAGCTACTTTGAACATCTGTATCTGGCTCGCCAGCTCGGTTATCCGCTGGTGGAGGGCGGCGACCTGACGGTGCGCGACGCCACGGTCTACCTGAAAACCCTGAGTGGCCTGCGTCGGGTCCACGCGATCATGCGCCGGCTCGACGATGATTTCTGTGACCCGTTGGAGCTGCGTACCGATTCGGCCCTCGGCGTGCCGGGCCTGCTGGAAGCGGTGCGGCAGGGGCGGGTGCTGGTGGCCAACGCCCTCGGCAGCGGTGTGCTGGAATCGCCGGGCTTGTTGGGTTTTCTGCCGAGGATCAATCAATTTCTGTTTGGCGAAGAGCTGATCTTGCCGTCCATCGCCACCTGGTGGTGCGGCGAAGCGCCGGTATTGGCCCAGGCCCTGGAGAAATTGCCGGAGCTGCTGATCAAACCGGCGTTTCCGTCCCAGAGTTTTGCTCCGGTATTTGGCCGAGACTTGAGTGAAAAACAGCGCCAGGAGCTCGCCGAGCGCATGCAGGCTCGGCCATACGCCTATGTGGCGCAAGAGCTCGCACAGTTGTCCCAGGCGCCGATCTGGCAAGCCGAAGATGGTCAACTGCAACCCCGTGCCATCGGCATGCGCGTGTATGCTGTGGCCAGCCGTGAGGGTTATCGAGTCTTGCCCGGCGGCCTGACCCGGGTCGCCGCCGAAGCCGATGCCGAAGTGGTGTCGATGCAGCGCGGCGGCGCCAGCAAGGACACCTGGGTGCTGGGCGAGCGTGCGCCCAGTGGCGAACAATGGAAGGCCCAGCGCAACATCGGCGTGCATGATCTGGTGCGGCGCGATCCGTATTTGCCATCGCGGGTGGTGGAAAACCTGTTCTGGTTCGGTCGTTACTGCGAACGTTGCGACGACAGTGCCCGTTTGCTGCGCATCATGCTGGCGCGTTATGTCGACGGCGATGACCCCCAAGCCTTGCAGGCCGCGGTCGATCTCGGCGAACGGCTGATGCTGTTGCCCGAGGAGGGCGAGTTGCCGGAGCGCCTGTTGGCGGCGCTGCTTGGCGATGACTGGCCGTTCAGCCTGCGTTCCAACCTGCAACGCTTGCAGTGGGCGGCTTCGCAGGTGCGCGGCAAGCTCTCGCGGGAAAACTGGCAGGCGCTGGTGGAGTTGCAGCGTGAAGCCATGGAGCTGGAAACCGACGAGCCGGATTTCGGCGAGTTGCTGGATTTTCTCAACCGTCTGGTGATGTCCCTGGCGGCGCTGTCCGGCTTTGCCCTGGACGACATGACCCGGGACGAAGGCTGGCGTTTCCTGATGATTGGCCGGCGGATCGAGCGTTTGCAATTTCTCAGCGGCAGCCTGGCGGCGTTCTTGCGGGGCGCCGGGGCTTTCGATCAGGCCGGGCTGGAATGGTTGCTGGAACTGGGCAACAGCAGCATCACCTACCGGTCGCGCTATCTGGCGGTGGCGCAGCTGATCCCGGTGCTCGATCTGTTGTTACTCGACGAGCAGAACCCCCACGCCGTGTTGTTCCAGTTGAAACTGGTGACCCGCACCCTCAAGCGCCTCAACGATGACTTTGGCGTGCCGCGCGAAGCAGCGTTGCCGCAATTGGTCGAGCGTCTGGCGCGATTCGATCTGGGCTGCCTGGAAAACCCGCTATTCGGCGACGCCAGTGTTCGCGCCGCCATCGAGGGGCTGGCCGCGCTGCTGCAAGAGATCGCCGACGCCAGCGGGCAGGTTTCCGATCGTCTGGCGCTGCGGCATTTCGCCCATGTCGACGATGTCAGCCAGCGCACGGTGTCCGTCTGATGAGTGCTCACTACCAGATTTTCCACGACACCCATTATCACTACGACAGCCCGGTGTCCCTGGCCCAGCAACTGGCGCATTTGTGGCCGCGGCCTTGCGCATGGCAGCGCTGCACCGACCGGCAATTGCTGATCAGCCCCGAGCCGACCTCGCGTCGTGATGAGCTGGATGTGTTCGGCAATCCGTTGACCCGGCTGGCGTTCGAGCGTCCCCACGATGAATTGCTGGTCAACGCCAGCCTGACCATTGAAGTGCTGCCCCGGCCTGCGTTGGACTTCAATCTGTCACCCGCGTGGGAAGACACACGTAGCGCGCTGACCTACAGCAGCCAACCGCTGTCGCCCGAATTGCTCGAAGCCTGCCGTTACCGCTTCGAATCGCCTTATGTGCATTTGAAACGCAACTTCGTCGAATTCTCCGAGAGTTGCTTCCCGACGGGGCGGCCGCTGTTGCTCGGGGTACAAGCGCTGATGGAGAAAATCTTCAGCGAATTCACCTTCGATGCCGAAGCGACCCAGGTGGCGACGCCGCTGGTTGAGGTGCTGGAGCGTCGGCGCGGGGTCTGCCAGGATTTTGCTCACCTGATGCTCGCTTGCGTGCGCTCCCGTGGATTGGCTGCGCGGTACATCAGCGGCTACTTGCTGACCCAGCCACCGCCGGGTCAGCCACGGTTGATCGGCGCCGATGCGTCCCACGCCTGGGTCTCGGTGTTTTGTCCGGTGCTGGGGTGGGTGGATTTCGATCCGACCAACAATGTGCAACCGGCGCTGGAGCACATCACCCTGGCCTGGGGCCGGGACTTTTCCGATGTGTCGCCGTTGCGGGGGGTGATTCTGGGGGGAGGAAACCACGACCCGGAAGTTCGGGTAACGGTGATGCCACTGTAGGAGCAAGCTTGCTCGCGATGGACGTGAACGATGACGCGTACTGTCTGGAAAAATGCGCTGTCTTCGAATTTTTCGCGAGCAGGCTCGCTCCTACAGGGGGACGCAGTAATTTCAGATGGTACTTCAGACTGGACTGTGAGGGTCAGCAGCGTAACTGCTGACCCTGGACACAGATCCGGTGGGCCTGATCAGATCATCGGGCCCTGGGGGTCTCAGGCGTTGGGCGCCTGATCTTTCGGTGCTTCAACATCACTTTCTGCGGCCACTTCACCTTCTGCTTCCGGGTTCAGTGCGGCTGCTTCTTCTTCAGCTGTAGCTTTCTTGCGCTGAAGCTTTTCCTCTTTCTTCTGCTCCTTGGCCAAGTCTCTCTGACGTTTGGCGAAGGAATAATTAGGTTTAGCCATGGGCGATCCTCTGGGGTCGAAGGTGAGGTTGAGCGGCGCATATTCTGCCCTGTATCGGTGCCGAGCCGTTAGCTGGGTTTTTGCTCGGCCCATTTTGGCGCTACGGACGGTTGCCAGGCATCCAGAGCATCGAGCAGGGTTTGCGGCGATTCGCTCACTTGCAGCATGTCACGGTGCTGCCCGCGAACGAAGCCTTCGCCGACGATATGATCGAGAAAAGACGTCAATTTGCTGTAGAAACCGTTCACTTCCAGCAAACCCAGCGGTTTGCCGTGGTAGCCCAGCTGGCCCCAGGTCCAGACTTCAAACAGTTCCTCAAGGGTGCCAAGGCCGCCGGGCAGCGCGATAAAGGCATCGCTGAGCTCAGCCATCCGGGCCTTGCGCGCGTGCATGCCATCGACGACTTCCAGGCGAGTCAGGCCGCTGTGGCCGATTTCCTTGTCCTTGAGGCTTTGCGGGATGATGCCGATCACTTCACCGCCGGCCGCCAGGGCCGCATCGGCGACAATGCCCATCAGGCCCACGGCGCCACCGCCATACACCAGGGTCAGCTTGCGCTCGGCCAACGTCCGGCCAAGGGCCACGGCTGCTTCGCGGTAAGCCGGGTTGGTGCCGGTGCTGGCACCACAAAATACACAAACGGATGTTAAAGACATGCCTTGCTCCATGGTCGATCAGGGCCACAGAGTAATGGCAGGCGCGCGGCACTCCAAGGGCTAGACTTGTTGTTCCGGGGTTTCGTACGTACCGCTGGCGCCGCAAGCGTAGGCGGCCAGCAAACTGCACAACAGGCTGTTGATCGACATGACAGACGTTCCATTTGAAGGGGGACGGCCTGATGATAGGCCCGGGCCAGACACTTGGCCGGTAGATAATTTGCATCGGCGTCATAGCCCGAAAGTTGTATACAATTTTTGATTCAAGTCATATGAACTTGCGAAGTTTTCAGGCAGTCTTCTGTCCATTCGCGATTTCGTTAACCCTGCCTTGGAGATTCACCATGTTTGCCAAACTTGTTGCGGTATCCCTGTTGACACTGGCCAGCAGCCAATTGATGGCTGCAGAGTGCAAAGTCACCGTCGACTCCACCGACCAGATGTCTTTCGACACGAAGGCCATTGAAATCGACAAGAGCTGCAAGACGTTTACCGTGGAACTCAAGCACTCCGGCAGCTTGCCGAAGAACGTCATGGGCCATAACTGGGTGCTGAGTAAAGAAGCCGACATGCAGCCGATCGCCACCGACGGCCTGAGCGCCGGCATCGACAAGAACTACCTGAAAGAAGGCGACGCCCGCGTGATCGCCCACACCAAGATCATCGGCGCCAAGGAAACCGATTCGGTGACCTTCGATGTGTCCAAGCTGGATGCGGCTGAAAAATACGGTTTCTTCTGCTCGTTCCCGGGCCACATCTCGATGATGAAAGGCACGGTTACCCTGAAGTAAGACTGGCCACCGCGTTATCGTTCATCGCGGGCAAGCCACGCTCCCACAGTGACACCACCGTACCTGTGGGAGCGGGCTTGCCCGCGAAGATGCCAGAAGCATCGACACATATTTTGTGTCAAAGAAAAGCCCGCTGAAGCTCAACACTTCAGCGGGCTTTTTCATCCAATCACGCCTCAAGGCGCAAACGGCATCACTCGCTTGTGATGCGTCTTGTTGTACGTATCAACAATGATCTTGAACGCCTCTTCACGCACCGGCTCGCCGTGCAGGAACGCGTCGATTTCAGCGTAAGTCACGCCGTGGGAGGCTTCGTCCGGTTTGCCCGGCGACAGGTCTTCCAGGTCGGCGGTCGGGACTTTCTCCACCAGCGACTCCGGCGCGCCGAAGCTGCGGGCGATGGCGCGGACCTGGTTTTTCACCAGGCCACTCAGTGGCGCCAGATCGCAGGCGCCGTCACCGAACTTGGTGAAGAAACCCATCACCGCTTCCGCCGCGTGATCGGTGCCGATCACCAGGCCATGGGCCGCGCCGGCGATGGTGTACTGGGCGACCATGCGCATGCGTGCCTTGGTGTTGCCGAGTACGAAGTCCACCGACACCGCATGTTTGCCTTCGAAGGCCGCCACTTCATTGGCCAGGGCTTTGACTGCCGGGCCGATGTTCACGGTGTGGCGCTCGTCCGGCTTGATGAAATCCACCGACGCCTGGGCGTCGTGTTCATCGAACTGGGTTTCGTAGGGCAGGCGCACGGCGATGAATTTGTACGCGGCATCACCGCTGCGCTGGCGCAGTTCACGGACGGCCCGCTGGGCCAGCAGGCCGGCAGTCAGGGAGTCGACCCCACCGCTGATGCCCAGCACCAGCGTCTTGAGCCCGGAGTTGACCAGGCAATCCTGAATGAAGGTCACCCGCCGGGCGACTTCGGCCTCAAGGGCGGCTTCGTCGGCGAATGGCGGCTGGACCTTGAGCTGTTCAGCAATCTCACGCTGTACGGCTTGCATGAATTCACTCCTTGCTTGATGTACTTGAAAGGGCGGCAGGAACCTGGAAAACGTGTCGCAGGTAAGCGACGAAATTCGGGTCTTTGCAGTGCGTCTTGCCTGGCTCGTCGGAGATCTTCGCCACCGGCTGGCCGTTGCAGGCGGCCATTTTAAGCACGATGCTCATCGGTTCGACACCCGCAATATCACAGGTCAGGTTGGTGCCGATGCCGAAGCTGACATTGATCCGACCGCGCAGTGCCCGGAATATTTCCAGGCACTTGGGTAATGTCAGGCTGTCGGAGAAGGTCAGCGTCTTGCTCATCGGGTCGATGCCGAGCTTGTGATAGTGGGCAATGGCTTTTTCCGCCCATTGCACCGGATCGCCTGAATCGTGGCGCAAACCGTCGAAAAGCTTGGCGAAAAACAGATCGAAATCGCCGAGGAAGGCATCCATGGTGATGCAGTCGGTCAGGGCAATCCCCAGCAGGCCACGGTATTCGCGGACCCAGCAATCGAGTGCTGCAATCTGGCTGTCGATCAGCCGCGGGCCGAGTTGCTGGTGCGCCATGATCCATTCGTGGGCCATGGTGCCCAGGGGTTTCATGTCCAGCTCCCGGGACAGGTGTACGTTGCTGGTGCCGACGAAGCGTCCGGGGAAATCGTGCTTGAGCACATTCACCACTTCTTCCTGCACGCGATACGAGAAGCGCCGGCGCGTGCCGAAATCGGCCACCTGCAATTCGGACAATTCATCACTGCTGGCGTTGGCGCTCAGCCAGTCGAACTTGCGGTAGAGCTGCTCGCGGGCCTGCTCCAGCACAACTTCGCGGTAGCGATAGCGGTTGCGCACCTCGCTGACCAGCGCCAGCAACGGCACCTCGAACAGGATCACATGCAGCCAGGGGCCACGCAGGCGGATGAACAGTTCACCGTTTTCGATGCCGGTGTGGATGTAGCGCAGGTTGAAGCGAAACAAACCGAGAAAACGCAGGAAATCCGGCTTCAGGAAGCTGATGCGCTCCAGGAAGCTCAACTGGTCGGCGCTCAGGCTCAACTCGGCCAGGCGCTCGATCTGGAATCGGATTTCCGCCAGATACGGGCACAAATCCTCGCTGTTACGGCAACGAAACTCCCATTCGACTTCGACGTTCGGGTAGTTGTGCAGCACCGCCTGCATCATCGTCAGTTTGTAGAAGTCGGTGTCGAGCAGGTTCTGCACGATGCGATCGGCAAACACACTCTCGCTCATAACGGGAATCTCCAGCGTTGCAGCGGTATTGATCAGTGGCGTTAGTGGCGCATATCCGGGGGCTGGATTGCCAGCGATTTCTTGGATCACAACAGATCCCCTGTGGGAGCGGGCTTGCTCGCGAAGGCGTCAGTCCAGTCAATATTTGTGTTGAATGTGCCGGCCTCTTCGCGGGCAAGCCCGCTCCCACAGGTACTGCGTGCAACCCTAAATTTGCGACATCTCCGGGCTATCGATCTGCTCCAGCATCCACTTCACAAAGTCCCGCACCTTGGGCACTTCCGCCGAGTGCTCAGGGTACGCAAGGTAATAGGCGTCGGTGCTGGGCATTGCATGCTGCCAGGGAATGACCAGCTTGCCGTCAGCCAGTTCCTCTTCCACCAGAAAGCGCGGCAGCAACGCCACGCCGCAACCAACCTGGGCGGCGCGGATGCACATATAAAAGGTTTCGAAGCGCGGGCCGTGGTAGCTGTGCTCGGTGTGGTAGCCCTGATGGTCGAACCAGTCATGCCAGGCCTGGGGGCGGGAAGCGTTTTGCAACAGGACCAGGTCAGTCAGTTGTGTCGGATCGGTGAATGGCGTGTCCGGCAGGCTGCCCGGGGCGCACACCGGCACCAGCTCTTCGCCGAACAGCTTCAGGCACTCGGAACCGGGCCGCGAGCCCTGGCCGAAGTAGAACGCCAGGTCGCTGCGACCTTGCAGCAGATCGTCGGCTTCCTGCTCGCTGCACAGGTCCAGGTGGATCGACGGGTGCCGCAGGCGCCAGCCTTTCAGGCGCGGCACCA
Organism: Pseudomonas sp. KH_046_2; assembly: GCF_057838985.1. Taxonomy (NCBI): domain Bacteria; kingdom Pseudomonadati; phylum Pseudomonadota; class Gammaproteobacteria; order Pseudomonadales; family Pseudomonadaceae; genus Pseudomonas; species Pseudomonas sp. KH_046_2. The sequence continues at coordinate 633,899 of NZ_CM174480.1, forward strand.
GCCAGCGCGCACCGAAGGTCGGAGGCGTCGAAACCCGCAGGACTTCTGTTTCGCCGCCGTAGGAACGCAGGTAATGGGTCGACATCTCGACCTGGGTGAGGATTTTTCGCACCTCAACCAGGTACAGGTCGCCAGCCGGCGTCATCTGCAGGCGGCGGCGCACCCGGCGAAACAGCAGGTGCTGCAACAGCTCTTCGAGTTGTGCGACCTGTTTGCTCACGGCGCTCTGGGTCAGGTTCAACTCTTCGGCGGCCCGGGTGAAGCTCAAATGCCGGGTGACGGCCTCGAAGCACTGCAACGCAGCGATCGATGGCAAGTAGCGTTTATTCAGCATGGGCGGTCCTTGGTTCTTGTCTCTTTATTGCCAGCAATGCACAGCATGAATAAACGGAATGATATCTCTCTTAATGGTCGTTTGTTGAGTAACCTCCGGGCAGCTAAAACTACAGGTCTGATCAGCCGTGAATTTCCGGCTGCACGTGTTCTGTCTTTTGCTTGAGGAGTGACCCATGGTTGCCGCATTGCTTGATCGTCTAGGTGTGAACCCGGCCCTGTACCAGAACGGCAAAGTGCCGGTGCATTCGCCGATCGATGGCAGCAGGATCGCCGCCGTGAACTGGGAAGGCGCTGCTGAAGTCGAGCAGCACATCAGTCGCGCAGATCATGCGTTCGAACTGTGGCGCAAGGTCCCGGCACCGCGCCGTGGCGAGCTGGTGCGGCAACTGGGTGACATCCTGCGTGAATACAAGGCCGACCTCGGCGAGCTGGTGTCCTGGGAAGCCGGCAAGATCACCCAGGAAGGCCTGGGTGAAGTTCAGGAAATGATCGACATCTGCGACTTTGCCGTCGGCCTGTCGCGCCAGTTGTACGGTTTGACCATCGCCTCCGAGCGTCCTGGCCACCACATGCGTGAAACCTGGCACCCGCTGGGCGTCGTCGGGGTGATCAGTGCGTTCAACTTCCCGGTCGCGGTCTGGGCCTGGAACGCCACGCTGGCGCTGGTCTGCGGCAACCCGGTGATCTGGAAACCGTCGGAAAAGACCCCGCTGACCGCACTGGCTTGCCAGGCGCTGTTCGATCGCGTGCTGAAGAACTTCAGCGATGCACCTCCGCACCTGAGCCAGGTGATTATTGGCGGTCGCGATGCCGGCGAAGCCCTGGTCGATGATCCGCGTGTTGCGCTGGTCAGCGCCACCGGCAGTACCCGCATGGGCCGTGAAGTGGCGCCGAAAATCGCCGCCCGCTTCGCCCGCAGCATCCTGGAGCTGGGTGGCAACAATGCAATGATCCTCGGCCCAAGCGCCGACCTGGACATGGCTGTTCGCGCGATCCTGTTCAGCGCCGTCGGCACCGCCGGTCAGCGCTGCACCACCCTGCGTCGCCTGATCGCCCATGAGTCGGTGAAAGAAGAAATCGTCACCCGCCTGAAAGCCGCGTACTCGAAAGTGCGTATCGGCCATCCGCTGGAAGGCAACCTGATCGGCCCGCTGATCGACAAGCAAAGCTTCGAAAACATGCAGGATGCGCTGGAGCAGGCCTTGAGCGAAGGCGGCCGGGTGTTTGGCGGTGGGCGTCAGCTGCAAGACAAGTTCCCGAATGCCTACTACGTGTCGCCGGCCATCGTCGAAATGCCGGAGCAGAGCGATGTGGTCTGCCACGAAACCTTCGCCCCGATCCTGTACGTGGTCGGTTACAGCGATTTCCAGGAAGCCCTGCGCCTGAACAACGCCGTGCCACAAGGCCTGTCCTCGTGCATCTTCACCACCGACGTGCGTGAAGCCGAGCAGTTCATGTCGGCGGTGGGCAGCGACTGCGGCATCGCCAACGTCAACATCGGCCCGAGCGGCGCGGAAATCGGCGGCGCGTTTGGTGGCGAGAAAGAAACCGGCGGCGGTCGCGAGTCCGGCTCCGATGCATGGCGCGGCTACATGCGCCGCCAGACCAACACTGTGAACTATTCGCTGGAGTTGCCGTTGGCGCAGGGCATTACGTTCGATTAATTGTAGGAGCGAGCTTGCTCGCGATGATCGTCAACGATAACGCGGGCTTGCTGTTTAAACGCGTTGCCATGACGTTTTTCGCGAGCAAGCTCGCTCCTACAAATGAATGGTGTGTTGGTTAGGTTTCTGTTGGAGTCTGGCAATGCCGTTACGCGAAGAGTGTCTGTGGGAAAAACTGACGCCGCAAAGGCCGGACAATTCGGCCCTCAAGGGTGAGGTCTCGGTGGATGTCTGCGTCATCGGCGCCGGGTTTACCGGATTGTCGGCGGCGGTGCACCTGCTGGAGCAAGGCAAGAGCGTTTGTGTGCTGGAGGCCCATCGCGCCGGCCATGGCGGTTCGGGGCGCAACGTCGGGCTGGTCAATGCCGGGATGTGGATTCCCCCGGACGAGATCGAAGCCGGGTTTGGCGAGGCGGTCGGCAGCCAGCTCAACCGCATGCTGGGGGCGGCGCCATCGCTGGTGTTCAGCCTTGTGGACAAATACAACATCGATTGCCAGTTGCGCCGCGAAGGCACGCTGCACATGGCGCACAACGCCCGTGGTGAGGCCGACTTGCGCAGTCGTGAAGAACAATGGAAACGTCGCGGTGCGCCGGTGGAATTGCTCACCGGTCAGGCCTGCGAACAAGCCACCGGCACGAAAAAGATCGCCGCTGCATTGCTCGATCGCCGCGCCGGCACGCTCAACCCGATGGCCTACACCACGGGGCTGGCCAAAGCGGCCATCGGCCTGGGCGGGCAGTTGTTCGATCATTCCCCGGTCACCCGACTCGAACGTCAGGGCCAGCGCTGGTCTGTGCAAACCGCCCAGGGTTCGGTCATGGCCGAGAAAGTGGTGATTGCCTCCAATGCCTACACCGAAGGCGACTGGACGGAACTGCGGCGCAATTTTTTCCCCGGTTATTACTATCAGGTGGCTTCGGCTCCGCTGACCGAAGAGGCCGCCCGGCAAATTCTGCCCGGTGGCCAAGGGTCGTGGGACACCCGGCAGGTACTCAGCAGCATCCGTCGAGACAAAGACGGTCGCCTGCTGCTTGGCAGCCTGGGTAATGGCAATCAGAAGCCGGCCTGGTTCCTCAAGGCCTGGGCCGACCGGGTGCAGCAGCACTATTTTCCGTACCTCAAACCGGTGGAATGGGAGTGCACCTGGACCGGTTGTATCGCCTTTACCCCTGATCATCTGATGCGCCTGTTCGAGCCGGCGCCCGGTTTAGTGGCAGTCACCGGTTACAACGGCCGGGGCGTGACCACGGGGACGGTGGTCGGCAAGGCCTTTGCCGATTACCTGTGTAACGGAAATCCTCAAGCGCTACCGATTCCTTTCGCGCCCATGCAGCCATTGGCCGGGGTGGGGTTGCGCAGCTGTCTGTATGAGGCGGGATTCTCGCTGTATCACGCAGGCCAGTGCCTGCGGATCGTGATCTGAAGGCTGATTTTTGCAGTGGGAAGCGGCGTTTTTTCGATCTGCAGCTAGCCTGTAGTGGTGCGGGTTGTAGCAGTCTCGCACCAGCAGTGTGCACTTCGGTGACGCACGTTGTTACAGGCTGGTTGCACGTCGTTTAAAGCCGCGGTTGCAATGATGGCGCAGTCGGGTTGCGCCTCAAAAAAATAATGGTTTTACCTTCCGCGGTTTAGACGGTTGCACGCCCAATGAAAATGGGTCCGAAACAGTCGAAATAACAAGAAAGCAGCGACTTTTTTCAGAATAAAAAACCGATGGCACGGCCCTTGCTCTGAGCAGTCAGTGAAGTCGCAGTGCCAATTAAAAAAACCATGGAGCACCACCTCATGTCCCAGACGTTTTACAAGAAAGGCTTTCTGGCCCTCGCAGTGGCAACTGCGCTGGGTGTTTCTGCGTTTGCTCAGGCTGACATCAAGATCGGCGTAGCGGGACCAATGACTGGCGCCAACGCGGCATTTGGCGAACAGTACATGAAGGGTGCACAAGCGGCGGCCGATGCGGTCAACGCGGCGGGCGGGGTCAACGGGGAAAAAATCGTACTGGTCAAGGGCGATGACGCCTGTGAACCGAAACAGGCTGTGACGGTCGCCAAAGACCTGACCAACCAGAAAGTCGCCGGCGTGGTCGGTCACTTCTGCTCCTCGTCGACCATCCCGGCCTCCGAGATCTACGACGAAGCAGGCATCATCGCCATCACTCCAGGCTCCACCAACCCGGCTGTGACCGAGCGTGGCCTGAGCGCCATGTTCCGTATGTGCGGGCGTGACGACCAGCAAGGCATCGTGGCCGGCGACTACATCGTCGACGTGCTCAAGGGCAAGAAAGTTGTCGTGCTGCACGACAAGGACACCTACGGCCAGGGCCTGGCGGATGCCACCAAGGCTCAACTGGTCAAGCGCGGCGTAACGCCTGTGCTGTATGAAGGCCTGACCCGTGGCGAGAAAGACTTCAGCACCATCGTCACCAAGATCCGCGGTGCCGGCGCTGACGTCGTCTACTTCGGTGGCCTGCACCCGGAAGCCGGTCCTCTGGTGCGTCAACTGCGCGAACAAGGTCTGAAAGACGTCAAGTTCATGTCCGACGACGGCATCGTGACCGACGAACTGGTGACCACCGCTGGCGGTCCGCAATTCGTTGACGGCGTGCTGATGACCTTCGGTGCCGACCCACGCATGCTGCCAGACAGCAAGACCGTGGTAGACGCCTTCCGCAAAGCCGGTACCGAGCCTGAAGGCTACACCCTGTACGCCTACGCTTCGGTCCAGACCCTGGCTGCAGCCTTCAACGGCGCCAAGTCCAACAAGGGCGAAGAAGCGGCTGCATGGCTGAAGAAGAACCCGGTCAAGACCGTCATGGGCGAGAAGACCTGGGACAGCAAGGGCGACCTGAAAATCTCCGACTACGTGGTTTACCAGTGGGACAAGGATGGCAAATACCACCAGCTGGAAAAACAGAAGTAAGGGCTGACTCAATCGGCAGATCCCTACGGCTCCCTTGTAGGAGTGAGCCTGCTCGCGATGACGGACTGACAGGCAACACATACGTTGAATGTTCAACCGCTATCGCGAGCAGGCTCGCTCCTACAGGGGGCGGTGGTGATCGGGCTGATCGTGGCTGACATTGCTCCGACGTAAATCTGTATTTTCCTTAGAAGAACCGCACAGCCACATGTGCAGGTTCTCATTGCGTGAGATTGCGTTATGGATGGTATTTTCCTGCAGCAACTGGTCAATGGCCTGACCCTCGGGTCGGTCTATGGCCTGATCGCCATCGGCTATACAATGGTCTATGGCATCATCGGCATGATCAACTTCGCCCACGGCGAGGTTTACATGATTTCCGCTTACCTCGCGGCAATCAGTCTGGCTCTGCTGGCTTACTTCGGTATCGAATCCTTCCCGCTGCTGATGCTTGGCACGCTGATCTTCACCATCGTCGTCACGGCGGTGTATGGCTGGGTCATCGAGCGTGTCGCCTACAAACCCCTGCGTAACTCCACTCGACTCGCACCGCTGATCAGTGCGATCGGTATCTCCCTGATCCTGCAAAACTACGCACAGATCGCCCAGGGCGCGAAGCAACAAGGCGTTCCGACTTTGCTCTCGGGTGCCTGGCGCGTTGATATCGGTACCGGTTTCGTTCAGTTGACCTACACCAAGGTCTTCATTCTGGTCGCAGCGTTCGTCGGGATGGCCGCGCTGACCTACATCATCAAGTACACCAAGCTCGGCCGCATGTGCCGTGCAACCCAGCAAGACCGCAAGATGGCTTCGATCCTGGGGATCAACACCGATCGGGTGATTTCCTACGTGTTCATCATCGGTGCAGCGATGGCGGCCCTGGCCGGCGTGCTGATCACCATGAACTACGGCACATTCGACTTCTATGCCGGCTTCATCATCGGGATCAAGGCGTTCACCGCCGCGGTGCTCGGCGGGATTGGCTCACTGCCCGGCGCGATGCTCGGCGGGATCATCCTCGGGATTTCCGAGTCGCTGTTCTCTGGTCTGGTGAACTCGGACTACAAAGACGTTTTCAGCTTCTCGCTGCTGGTCCTCGTTCTGGTCTTTCGGCCTCAAGGCCTGCTCGGCCGTCCTCTTGTGTCGAAGGTGTAAGCGATGTCTTCAACCACTAAAAAAACCATTGATATCAAAAAAAGTCTGGTTGACGCGATTCTTGCCGGCCTCATTGCCCTGATTGTGTTCGGGCCGATTGTCGGCGTCGTTCTCGATGGCTATGGCTTCAACCTGGAAACCACCCGGGTGGCGTGGATCGTGGCGATCGTCATGGCCGGACGCTTTGCCCTGAGCATGTTCCTGCAGACAGCCAGGGGCCTGAAAATCCTCGAAGGCTTTGAAACGACAGGCTCCGGGGTACATGTGCTGGCGCCGGACTACAAGTCGCGGTTGCGCTGGATCATCCCGCTGATGATCGTCATCGCCGTGGTGCTGCCGTTTTTCTCCAACTCCTACCTGCTGGGCGTGGTCATCCTCGGATTGATCTACGTGCTGCTGGGGCTGGGGCTGAACATCGTGGTCGGCCTGGCCGGCCTGCTCGACCTCGGTTACGTGGCGTTCTACGCCATCGGTGCCTACGGCCTGGCGCTCGGTTATCAATACCTTGGGCTGGGTTTCTGGACGGTGTTGCCGCTGGCGGCGATTACCGCCGGCCTGGCCGGTTGCATCCTCGGCTTCCCGGTGTTGCGCCTGCATGGCGACTATCTGGCGATCGTGACCCTGGGTTTCGGTGAAATTATCCGTCTGATCCTCAACAACTGGTTGTCGCTGACCGGCGGCCCGAACGGCATGGCAGCGCCGTTGCCAACCTTCTTCGGCATCGAGTTCGGCAAGCGAGCGAAAGAGGGCGGAGTCCCGTTTCATGAGTTTTTCGGTATCGCCTATAACCCGGATGTGAAGTACTACTTCATTTACGCGGTGTTGTTCCTGGTGGTGCTGGCCGTGCTGTACATCAAGGACCGCTTGACCCGCATGCCGGTCGGTCGCGCGTGGGAAGCCTTGCGTGAAGACGAAATCGCCTGTCGCTCCATGGGGCTGAATCATGTACTGGTCAAGCTGTCGGCGTTCACCATCGGCGCATCGACGGCGGGTCTGGCCGGGGTGTTCTTCGCCACCTATCAGGGCTTCGTCAACCCGACCTCGTTCACCTTCTTCGAATCGGCACTGATCCTCGCCATCGTGGTACTCGGCGGCATGGGCTCGACCATAGGCGTCGTAATTGCAGCCTTCGTGCTGACCGTCGCCCCGGAGCTGCTGCGTGGCTTCGCCGAATACCGAGTGCTGCTGTTCGGCATCCTGATGGTGTTGATGATGATCTGGCGACCGCGCGGCCTGATTCGGATCAGCCGTACCGGTGTGACCCCGCGTAAAGGAGTAGCGCCATGAGCGAAGTCGTACTCAGTGTAGAAAAGCTGATGATGCACTTCGGCGGCATCAAGGCGTTGAGCGATGTCAGCCTGAAAGTGCACCGCAACTCGATCTTCGCCCTGATCGGTCCTAACGGCGCCGGCAAGACCACGGTGTTCAACTGCCTGACCGGGTTCTACAAAGCCTCCGGCGGCAAGATCGAACTCAACATTCGTGGGCAACAGACCAACGTCATCAAGTTGCTGGGCGAGCCGTTCAAACCAACGGATTTCGTTTCGCCGAAATCCTTCGCCAGTCGGCTGTTCTACAAGGCATTCGGCGGCACCCACCTGGTGAACCGTGCAGGCCTGGCGCGGACCTTCCAGAACATTCGTTTGTTCAAGGAAATGTCCGTGCTGGAAAACCTGCTGGTGGCCCAGCACATGTGGGTCAACCGCAACATGCTGGCCGGCATCCTCAACACCAAGGGCTATCGCAAGGCTGAAAGCGATGCGCTCGATCACGCGTTCTACTGGCTGGAAGTGGTGGACCTGGTGGACTGCGCCAACCGCCTGGCCGGTGAACTGTCCTACGGCCAGCAACGCCGCCTGGAAATCGCCCGGGCCATGTGCACCCGTCCGCAGATCATCTGCCTCGACGAACCGGCCGCTGGGCTCAACCCACAGGAAACCGAAGCGCTGAGCGCGATGATCCGGCTGCTGCGCGACGAGCACGATCTGACCGTGGTGCTGATCGAACACGACATGGGCATGGTTATGAGTATCTCCGACCACATCGTGGTGCTGGACCACGGCATCGTCATCGCCGAGGGCGGACCCGATGCGATTCGTAACGATCCGAAAGTGATTGCGGCCTACCTGGGCGCCGAAGAAGAGGAGGTGGTATGAGTAAACCCATCCTCGAACTCAAGGATCTGGACGTGTTTTACGGCCCGATCCAGGCCCTTAAAGGCGTCTCGCTGCACATCAACGAAGGCGAAACCGTCAGCCTGATCGGCTCCAACGGTGCCGGCAAGTCGACCCTGCTGATGTCGATCTTCGGCCAGCCACGGGCAGCCGACGGGCAGATCCTCTACCAGGGCGTGGACATTACCCACAAGTCGTCCCACTACATCGCCTCCAACGGCATCGCGCAATCGCCGGAAGGGCGGCGGGTGTTCCCTGACATGACCGTCGAGGAGAACCTGCTGATGGGCACCATCCCTATCGGTGACAAGTACGCCAAGGAGGACATGCAGCGCATGTTCGAGCTGTTCCCTCGGCTCGAAGAGCGGCGTACGCAACGGGCGATGACCATGTCCGGCGGTGAGCAGCAAATGCTCGCCATCGCCCGGGCCCTGATGAGCCGGCCGAAGTTGTTGCTGCTCGATGAGCCGAGCCTTGGCCTGGCGCCGATCGTGGTGAAGCAGATCTTTGCCACCCTGCGGGAACTGGCCAAGACCGGGATGACCATCTTCCTGGTGGAGCAGAACGCCAACCACGCCCTGCGGTTGTCGGACCGGGCGTACGTGATGGTCAACGGCGAGATCCGCATGACCGGCACCGGCAAGGAGTTGCTGGTCAACGAGGATGTGCGTAACGCCTATCTCGGCGGGCACTGAGTTTCAGTGGTTATGCACAAGCCCCGGCGCGCAATCGCCGGGGCTTTTTTTTATATCTCCAATACTCCACAGGGTTTTTGGCATGCCTCTGGGAAATTGTGGAAAACAATATTCCCAAGCTCGCAAAGGGCGACATAAAGCCGCTGCAAATAGTTGTTTTGTCACGGTTTTGACTTGTCCCCGTTTGCTGTGGAACCGGCTGTGAATAACGTGGGAGTAGCTGGCTGGAGCCCTTTTAAACCGTGGCTTGCAGAGGTGTGGTTGTTTTTTGATCATGTGTTTTTGCGCAGCTTGAAGGTCGCTTTGTCAACCTTTTTGTTCGGGATGAAAATGCATGGAATCGGCGTGGACAAGCCTGTGGATAAGTCTGTGATTAAACTCTGGAAAGACTCGGCTGAAGGCCGTGGTTACTGGCTTGGCGCCATCGTCGGTTTGACCCGTCAGTCATGAAAATGGCCAAGGGCTACACAGCAGGCGGTTGAGGGTCAAGCAAAAAAGTTTCAAAATCCCGCGCAAAGCCTTGTGGATAGCGGCTTGCAGCTTTTCCACTTGCCCCCAAAGACTGTGGACCGACCTGTGGATAACGTGCGTGCACATGGCTGTAGGCCACGCTGGTCAAGGGCTTGCCGGGATTGAACGTTTTTTGAACAGATTGAACGGTGGTTGCCGCTGTGAACAAGGCCGGGCATGCTGCCTGCTGATTTTCTATTCCAATGGCTGGCGATCAGCCGAAGCAAGGAGAACACGATGTCCAACACCCTGTTTATTACCGGCGCGACCTCCGGTTTTGGTGAAGCCTGTGCCCGTCGTTTTGCCGAGGCTGGCTGGAAACTGGTGCTGACTGGCCGTCGTGAAGAGCGCCTCAATGCGTTGTGCGCCGAGCTGTCGAAGCAGACCGAAGTCCATGGCCTGGTGCTCGATGTGCGTGATCGCAAGGCCATGGAGGAGGCGATTGCCAATCTGCCGCCATCCTTTGCCAAACTGCGCGGGTTGATCAACAACGCCGGGCTGGCCCTGGGTGTTGATCCGGCGCCCAAGTGCGACCTGGACGACTGGGACACCATGGTCGATACCAACGTCAAAGGCCTGATGTACAGCACCCGCCTGCTGTTGCCGCGCCTGATCGCACACGGTCGTGGTGCCGGCATCGTCAACCTGGGGTCCATCGCCGGCAACTACCCGTACCCGGGCAGCCACGTGTATGGCGCGACCAAGGCGTTCGTCAAGCAGTTCTCCGTGAACCTGCGCTGCGACCTGCAAGGTACGGGCGTACGGGTCAGCAACATCGAACCGGGCCTGTGCGAGAGCGAGTTCTCGCTGGTGCGTTTTGCCGGTGACCAGGAGCGCTACAACGCCACTTACGCCGGCGCCGAGCCGATTCAGCCGCAGGACATCGCCGACACAATCTTCTGGGTGCTCAATGCCCCGGCGCACATCAACATCAACAGCCTGGAACTGATGCCGGTGAGCCAGACCTGGGCCGGGTTTGCTATCGAGCGCAAGTCTTAATTGTGGCGAGGGGGCTTGCCCCCGTTGGGCTGCGCAGCAGCCCCGAAACCATAGCGCTCAATTTTTCAGATGTACTTCATCCACCGGTTTGCGACTGCTCCGCAGCCGAACGGGGGCAAGCCCCCTCGCCACAAAAGCGGTCAAAACCGGACATCAGCTAGACTCCTCCCTCAAGCAACCCGCCACACCAGGCGGTCTAGAGGTATTAGAGGAGATCAAGTGAGTAATCGAGGCGAGCAGTCGCTGCTCAAGCAATCGACCTTCCTGATGCTCGCCGTGACATTCGCCGGGATCATCACCGGGTTTGTTTCGGGCGCCCAATCGATCCTGTTCGATGGCTTCTTTTCGTTGATCGCGGCCTTCATCAAGGTGCTGATGCTGATCACCGCCCGGCTGATTGCCAAGGAAAGCAATCAACGCTTCCAGTTCGGTTCCTGGCACCTGGAGCCCATGGTGCTGGTGATCGAAGGTTGTTTCATATTCCTGGTGGCCGTTTATGCGTTTCTCAACGGTGTGTTCGGCATCATCAGTGGAGGCCGCGAGGTCGAGCTCGGTCTGGTGATCCTCTACGCGGCGGTGTTTACCGTCGTTGAGCTGATTTATTTTTTCTACGTCCGCCATCGCAATCGCACGCTCAAATCATCGCTGATCCAGTTCGACAACATCAGTTGGCTGGTGGACGCGATGCTGTCGGCAGGACTGCTGGTGAGTTTCCTGATCGCGCTGCTGCTCAAGACTCAGGGTTACGACAAGTGGGCGGTGTATGTCGACCCGATGATCCTGATTCTGCTGGCCTTGGGCATGCTCCCCCCGGCGTTCAAAATCCTCGGCCCGGCCTTGCGCGATGTGCTGGGGATCGTCCCGGATCAACTGGACGACAAGGTGCGTCAGGTGATGGAGGTGGCGAAGGTCGAGCATGGTTTCGACGACTACATTTCCTACGTGCAGAAACACGGCAGGGCCTGTTTTATCGAGATTCACATCGTATTGCCGAAGGACTACTGGCTGGACGGTGTGGGGCAACTGGACAGTTTGCGCGAGGAGATTTCCGCGAAGCTCGGTAAACCGGATGCAGCGCGATGGCTGACCATCAGCTTTACCGGGGATCGCAAGTGGACTGAGTGATTGGATTTCACCTTGTGGCGAGATATTCCGCCAATCCGCGATAACAGGTTGCCAGGTGATAGGGCGTGGTCGACGGCATGTCGCGGCGGCTGACTTCACCGTGCTCGTCACGGCATTCGTACCAGCCGGCGGCATGCAGCGAGCGCTGCTGCAATGCCTGCAATTGACGCAGTACAGCCGCTCCGCTGTCCGGTCGCAGCGTCAACGCGCGCAGGTACTCGGCCTGGGCCCAGATACGCTGCGTGGCGTCCCGCACGCCGCCATCCGCTGCGAAGTCGAGCATCGCCCGCACGGCGCCAGTCTGCTGATCGACGCCCACTTGTTCGGTAAAGGCGAAGGCCCGTTCCAGATCGGCATGCAGTGTCGAACTGCGTAACAGCGCCGAGGATTCCAGCAGGAAATACCACTCGAACTGGTGCCCCGGTTCAAACCAGTTATCCACAGTCCCCAGCGGCTTTTCCATCAACACGCCGCACTGCGGATCGATGAAGCGCGCGTGCATGGCTGTACATAACCTGACGAGCGCCTGTTGCACGTCGAGGTCTTCACGCACTGACAGGGTGGCGAGGAAAGCTTCGGCCAGGTGCATCAGCGGATTTTGCAAAGGGCCGCTGTCCAGCGACGACCAGTCGCGCTCGAGCGTGGCTTCGTACAGACCGTCGTCCGTGGCGAAACGCTGCGCAATCACTTCCAGCGAGGCATTGAGCACCGACTCCACCAGCGGCTCGCGGACCTTGTCCCAGTAATGGGCGCAGGCGAACAGGATGAAGGCGTGGGTGTAGAGGTCCTTGCGCTGATCCAGCGGCGCACCTTGGGCGTCGACGCTGTAGAACCAGCCGCCGTGCTCGGCATCGTGGAAGTGCCGTTGCAACGAGCGGAACAACGCGGCGGCACGCTCTTCGGCGCCCGGCACCTGACCGATCAGGCTGGCAAACAGATACAACTGCCGCGCACAGGCCATGGCCCGGTAGCGTTGCGGTGGCAGCGGTCGGTGTTCGGCATCCAGCGCCTCGTAGGGCAACGCCATGTCGGCGTTCCAGCCCGGACCTTGCCAGAGTGGCACGATGACGTTCAGGAAGTGCTGTTGCACCGAGGCGAACAGGGCGGTCAATTCAGGCTGGGAGGCAGAGCGGGAAACAGGCGGCATTGGCTGGCGTCGTCACGGCAGGGGCGATTGCGCGACATGTTAGCAGAGAGGCTGACCTGAGAGAGGCTGTGTCTGTCAGGCCGCCTTCGCGGGCAAGCCCGCTCCCACAGGGACTCGCGGTGTACATGCGATCGTAACCACACCACAAAAACCTGTGGGAGCGGGCTTGCCCGCGAAGAGGTCAGGTCAGGCGGTGAGGAATCAACCCGCCAGCAACCACACCCCGGTTGCTGCCGACGCCGCACCCGCCAATCGCACCAACGGTGCCGCCGCTTGCGGCAACACCCGCACCAGCGCATATCCCGCCGCGTGCAGCACCGCCGTCGCTGCGACAAAGCCTGCGGCGTAGGTCCAGGGACTCGACATGTCCGGCAACTCAAGACCATGGGCCACGCCATGGAACAGCGCAAACAACGCCGTCGCACCCACCGCCATCACCAACGGTGGACGCACGGCCAAGGCAACCGCCAACCCTAAAGCCAGCACGGAGGCGGCAATCCCGCTCTCCAGTGCCGGCAGGTTCAATCCTTCAAAACCCAACAGCCCGCCAATCAACATCGTGCCGACAAAGGTGCACGGCAGCGCCCAGCGCGCAGCACCTTGCTGCTGTGCTGCCCACAGGCCGACTGCGAGCATCGCCAGCAAGTGATCGAGGCCGCCAAGCGGATGGCTGATACCGGCGATCAAGCCGTTGTCGCCGTGCCCCGGATGGGCGAAGGCGAGGGTCGGGGCCAGCAGCAGGGCCAGGGCGCCGAGAATGCGTTTGAGTGTCATGGATAAGCTTCCTTGTTGATAAGTCGTGATCAGGCCGGGATCAGCAAACCCTGGCGTTCGATGAAGGCGATGATCTCTTCCAGACCCAGGCCGGTTTTCTGATTGCTGAAGACAAAGGGCTTGCCGTTGCGCATGCGCTGGGTGTCGCTGTTCATCATCTCCAGCGAGGCACCGACCAGCGGCGCGAGGTCGATCTTGTTGATCACCAGCAGGTCGGATTTGCAGATTCCCGGGCCGCCCTTGCGCGGCAGCTTGTCGCCGGCCGAAACGTCGATCACGTAGATCGTCAGGTCCGACAGTTCCGGGCTGAAGGTCGCGGAGAGGTTGTCGCCACCGGACTCCACGAGAATCAGGTCCAGCCCCGGAAAGCGGCGGTTGAGCTGATCCACGGCTTCGAGGTTGATCGAGGCGTCTTCGCGGATGGCTGTGTGCGGGCAGCCACCGGTTTCCACACCGATGATGCGCTCAGGCGCCAGGGCTTCGTTGCGCACCAGGAAGTCGGCGTCTTCGCGGGTGTAGATGTCGTTGGTCACGACGGCCAGGTTGTAACGCTCGCGCAGGGCCAGGCACAGGGCCAGGGTCAGGGCGGTTTTACCGGAACCGACCGGGCCGCCGATGCCGACGCGCAGGGGTTGTGCGTTCATGTGATTCTCCAAAATAACAGGCCCTAGGAACGGAACAGGCGGCTGTACTGGCGCTCGTGGGCCATACACGCCAGGGACAGGCCGAAAGCGGCGCTGCCGTAATGATCGGGATCGATTCGGGTGGCGTTCTGCTGGGCTTGTTGAAGCAGCGGCAACAGTTCGCTGGTCAGGCGTTGGGCGGCTTGCTGACCCAGGGGCAGGGTCTTCATCAGCACGGCCAACTGGTTTTCCAGCCAGCTCCAGAGCCAGGCGGCCAGGGCGTCCTGCGGGCTGATCTGCCAGGCGCGCGCGGCCAAGGCCCAACCCAGGGCCAGATGTGGCTCGCTGCGTTGTTCGAGGAAGGCACGGGCCGGCGCGTCGAGTTCCGGCAAACCATTGAGCAATTGCTGCAACGAGTAGCCCATCTGCCGGCTCTCCTGATGCAGCTCGCGGGTTTCGCGACTGGCGCGATGCGCTTCGCAGCTCTGCAGCAATTCTTCCCAGTTTTCCTCGCTGGCGGCCACGCAATGGGCGAGCAGCAGCGGCGCTTCGAAGCGTGCCAGATTCAGCAGCAACTGATCGCTGATCCAGCGTCGCGCACTGTCGGGGTCGTGAACCCGGCCGTTATCCACAGCCATTTCCAGCCCCTGGGAGTAGCTGTAGCCGCCAATCGGCAATTGCGGACTGGCCAGGCGCAACAGCGCCCAGGCCGGGTTCATGTGCGTACGCCGAACTGATGCAGTTTCGGCGCGTAGTTGAAGTCTTCATCGCCGTGGCGCGAGTGATGATGGCCACCGCCGTAGGCGCCGTGTTCCGGCTGGAAGGGCGCCTCGATGTTCACGGCAACGGCACCGAGTTGTTCGAGCATGGCCTTGAGCACGTAATCGTCGAGCAGGCGCAACCAGCCGTCGCCGACTTGCAGGGCGACATGGCGGTTACCCAGGTGATAGGCCGCGCGGGTCAGTTCAAAGGCATTGGCGCAGGTGACGTGCAGTAATTGTTCGGGGCGGGCGCAGATACGCACGATTCGCCCGTCTTCGGCTTGCAGGCATTCGCCGTCATGCAACGGCGGCTGGCCGCGCTCCAGAAACAACCCGACGTCTTCGCCTTCGGCACTGAAACAGCGCAAACGGCTTTTGCTGCGGGCTTCGAACGTCAGGTGCAGTTCGGTGGCCCAAACGGGTTGAGGGTTGATTCTGCGATGAATCACCAGCATCGGAAGGCTTCCAGCAATGGACAATGCTCAGGCTAGAGCAAGGGGCTTGCCAATCGACATGATGCGTAGGAAATGGCTGAAGGAGACGTGGGATTGGTATCGATGGAGTGAGTTTTTTGGTTGAAGTTGGTGCGTTGTTTTTGAGTTGCGCACCAAGTTGAGGCGGCAAGGTTCAATGTGGGAGCGGGCTTGCTCGCGAAAGCGGAGTGTCTGTCACATGAATGCTGAATATGCTGGCGCCTTCCCGAGCAAGTCGAATCGTTGCACCGCCGCTCCCACAGGGATATGGGCTTGCTCAGGAGGTTACTCGGTACTTCCAAGCCCTTGCCAATGCTTGAGGCCGATAAAGATGAACCGCAACTGCTGGGTGATTTTCGCCTGGGGCGTCAGGTGCTCAGGCAAGGCCTCGGCTGGCGGATCGATGATGTCTGGCAGGGTCGCGAACACGCTCTTGACGATCAGGTCCGCCATGACGCTGAGGTCGGCGATGTCCAGATGCTGCAGTTTCGGCATCAGTGACAAATCCGCCGCCAGGTCCGAGCTGATGTTTTCACGCAAACGGCCGATGGCCTGGCGCACCGGCAGCGAACCACCGTATTGCTCGCGGGCGAGAAACAGGAACTGCGAACGGTTGGCGCTGACCACGTCGAGAAAGATCCGTACCGAGGCATCGATGATGCCGCCCATCACGAATTCGTTGTGTCGTACCAGGCGTATGGTTTCGCGGAATGTCTGGCCGACTTCGCTGACCAGCACCAGGCCCAATTCATCCATGTCGGCAAAATGCCGATAGAAACCGGTCGGTACGATCCCGGCGGTTTTCGCGACTTCGCGCAGGCTCAGGCTGCCGAATCCTCGGCCGCCATCCATCAGGCGCCGGGCAGCGTCCATCAGGGCGTTACGGGTTTGTTGTTTCTGTTCGGCGCGGGGCAGCATCGCAAGGGCGTTTTCTGGACAGGGACGCGGCGCACTCTAGCAAATCGGCTTTGCCGGCGTCGAATGACTGTGGGGGGATCAAGCGGGAAAGGGCGACATCTATCAAGCGGACCGCTGAAAAGTCAAAAGCCCAATCCGGGGATTGGGCTTTTTTTCAAGGCGGCCATGAGGCTTAGCTCACGGCGCTATTGCGTTCGATTACACGGTCACCACCGCCTTCAGCGAGGGTTTGACCTTGTGGAGTGCGATCCGAACCGTCGGCGGCAAGGGTCTGGCCTTGTGGAGTACGGTCGGAGCCATCAGCAGCCAGGGTCTGGCCTTGTGGGGTGCGATCGGAACCATCAGCGGCGAGGGTCTGGCCTTGTGGGGTACGATCGGAACCATCGGCAGCCAGGGTTTGGCCCTGTGGAGTACGGTCCGAGCCATCCTGAGTGATCAGGCCTTTTTCTTTCAGGCGATCATTGCCACCTTCGGCAAGGGTCTGGCCTTGTGGGGTACGGTCGGAACCATCGGCGGCAACGGTCTGGCTGAACACCGAGTGGTTTTGTTTCACTTGTGGGGTGGCCTGGTCAGCGGCTGGCAGGGCAAAGGCAGTGCTGGCCAGCATCGAGAGTGTAAGGCTAAGCAGTAGTTGGCGTTTCATGATCGTTGTGCTCCTCGGGGGTGCGAAAAAGTGGGTACGAGAGCAATGCTACTCTCGATAAATCGATATGAAAGTTCATAAACGCAATGGTAATAATCAACGGAATTGATTGTTTGCTGCGGAGGCCCTAGGCCGGGCGTTTGCGGCGAGTTGTCTTGCACTTTTGTGGGTATTTTCGACCCACCTGTGTTGTGCAAAAGAGCAGGTCCGGTAACGCAGGTAGACCGCCTGGTCAGTATTGGACTGGGTGAATTCGGCGAAATCGGTCTTTCGATTAAACCTGCCGGGCTTTTATCAGTCGTAGACTTCAAGGCGGGCCGTTTGCGGCTCACCGTTTCACATGTGCGTCGCAGTCGGGGCGCTCAGTCGTATCAGGAGCCCTGTGCAATGACGCGCACTCAAAAGACGTTTGTCTGGACCCTTTCCACTTTCCTTACCTTGTTGATGGTGCTGGTGCTGGTCATCGTGTTCTTCGACTGGAACCGGATCAAACCGCCGCTCAACGCCAAAGTTTCCGAAGAGCTGCACCGCGCTTTCGCCATCAACGGCAATCTGTCGGTGGTCTGGCAGCCCGAGCCCGATGAAGGCGGCTGGCGCGCCTGGGTACCGTGGCTTCATGTGGTGGCCGAAGACTTGAGCCTGGGCAATCCCGACTGGTCGAAACAGCCGCAGATGGTCACCCTCAAGCGGGTGGAACTGCGTATTTCACCCCTGGCATTGCTGGCGCAGCGGGTAGTGATCCCGCGTATCGATCTCACCGAGCCGAATGCCCAACTGCAACGCCTGGCTGACGGGCGCGCCAACTGGACCTTCAAATTCGACCCAAAGGACCCGAACGCCGAGCCTTCGAACTGGGTGGTGGATATCGGTGCGATCGGCTTCGACAAGGGTCACGTCACCCTCGACGACCAAAGCCTGAAGACTCAACTCGACGTGCTGATCGATCCTTTGGGCAAGCCGATCCCCTTCAGCGATATCGTCGGCGACAAAGCGGCGAAAGCCGCGCAGGAAAAGGGCTCGTCACCCCAGGACTATGCGTTCGCCCTCAAGGTCAACGGCCAGTACCAAGGCCAGAAACTCGCGGGCCAGGGCAAGATTGGCGGGCTGTTGGCGTTGCAGGACGCGGCACGGCCGTTTCCGCTTCAGGCACAGGTGAAGATCGCCGATTCCAGCGTTGAACTGGCCGGCACCCTGACCGATCCGCTGAACCTCGGCGCCCTGGATCTGCGCCTGAAACTGGCCGGCACCAGCCTGGGCAACCTCTACCCGCTGACCGGCGTGATCTTGCCGGACACGCCACCCTATGCCACCGACGGCCGTCTGATCGCCAAGTTGCACGAGGCGGGTGGCGCGGTTTTCCGTTATGAAGAATTCAACGGCAAGATCGGCGAAAGTGATATCCACGGCAATCTGACCTACGTGGCCAGCCAGCCACGGCCAAAGCTCAGCGGCTCGCTGTTGTCCAATCAATTGCTGTTCGCTGACCTGGCGCCGCTGATCGGTGCCGACTCCAACGCCGAACAGAAGGCCCGGGGCGGTGACAGCAAGCAACCGGCGGACAAAGTGCTGCCGGTCGAAGAGTTCAAGACCGATCGCTGGCGCGATATGGACGCCGATGTCGAGTTCACCGGCAAGCGCATCGTGCACAGCGAAAAACTGCCGTTCAACGACCTCTATACCCATCTGGTGCTCACCGATGGCGTGCTCAGCCTCGAGCCGCTACGCTTCGGCGTGGCCGGCGGCAGTCTGAATGCGCAGATTCGCCTGAACGGCCGCACCGATCCACTGGAGGGCCATGCCCGGCTCACTGCACGAGGCTTCAAGCTCAAGCAGTTGTTCCCCGGCTTTGAACCGATGAAAACCAGTTTCGGCGAACTCAACGGCGACGCCGATATCAGCGGCCGCGGCAATTCGGTGGCCAAACTGCTGGGCAGCGCCAATGGCAATCTGAAAATGCTGATCAACGATGGCGCCATCAGTCGCGAATTGATGGAACTGGCGGGCCTGAATGTCGGCAACTACGTGGTCGGCAAGATCTTTGGCGACAAGGAAGTGAAGATCAACTGCGCCGCTGCCGACTTCGGCATCCAGTCCGGCCTGGCCACCACACGGTTGTTCGTCTTCGACACCGAGAACGCAATCGTCTACATCGATGGCACGGCGAACATGGCGACCGAACAACTGGACCTGACCATCACCCCGGAATCAAAGGGCTGGCGTTTGATTTCGTTGCGTTCGCCGCTATACGTACGAGGCAAGTTCATCAAGCCCGATGCGGGAGTGAAAGCGGTGCCGCTGATGCTACGCGGAGCCGGGATGGTCGCGTTGGGCGTGATCGCCGCACCGGCGGCAGGGTTGCTGGCGCTGGTAGCGCCGAGTGGCGGCGAGCCGAACCAGTGCGCACCGTTGTTGGAGCAGATGAAGGCGGGCAAGGCGCCGAAAACAGTCAAGAACTGAGTTGTATCTGCAAAAAATGCCCATGCACTGCCGACATCTCGGCAGTGCATGGGCATCAGAAACGTTTGAGCGTTAACTCAGGTGACCGATGTTTAAACATGAAGCAACTCGGTTTCAATCTTGCGCCCAAGTTTTTTTATGACGATATCCCGAACCTCGTTGTATTGGCGTCCATCCAGCGCGCTACGCAATAGCCTGAAGTTGGTTTTACCGTCCTGGATAGCGCTGAGCACAGGTTGGTCGAGAATATCGATTGTAATCCCCTCGGTGGTCATGAATGCCATTTGCAGGGTTACCATGGCCTTGTCCTGGCGGACGATCGTCAACAGGGCTGCCGTTGCAATCGATTCCGGTTCCTTCGGGTCATCAGGAGCAGCGTTGACCTGAAGTTTGTGAATGAGTGTTTTGATGGCCAATGAGTCGGGTGGAAGTTTCTTCAGCTTCGTAAAAGCGTTGACGAGTGCCAGTTGGTCATGGCTTGACAGTTCGCCAAGAGTGCTTTCAGTCACCAGTTCAAACAGCCTTGAATTGTCAAATTCAGAGCGCTGGATGGATCGGCTATTGGTTATCCAGCCTGTCGCCGCGATGGTGTTTGTGTAGGTGGTCCATGACGCTCCGCGATCATTATTTTGTCTTGCTGCCATAAGTTCGGCAAGCAAGCTTGAGTTTAAAATGTCGCTTTTGAAGCCTTCAGTATGTGTTCCGCAGAAAACAGTGATATTACCGTTGACAAGGTAAATATCAAAAGTAGGGTTGCTCATAATCGACTCTGCGTGGAGGTTTCTATGTTGAAGGTTAAATCGGTAACTTTGGCCGATTCACGTCAGAAGATAGTTAATCGTCAAAGTCATCGAGATCAACAATAAATTTCTTTCCGGCTCCTCCGAATTTTGCATAAAGATCGTCACGTACACCAGAGAAGACTTTACTGTCCAGATACGCGCGTACCGCGCCGGATTTTATGGTGGTGGAATGGCTGGTCGATTTCCAGAAGAGAATACCACGAGCGCTTTCTCGTACATCCATAGAGATGCAGTTGAGGATCATGTTCGGTTGCCCGTTGTTATCAACCCAGACGGGCGCCATATCGAATTTGGCTTGGGTGCCGATTTTTTTGTTGCGTTCAAAAACCTGGATTGCCCCCGCATTTTTTTGTACGGCTTCAACGGCCTTCCGCGCCACATTTGCCAGAATGGTCGCCGCATTGGGACCGATCAGTCCTGCTGCAATTTCCAGCGCAACCTGGTCCATGGTCAGCGCTGTTTTCCTGATGGTCACTTCCTGGATGTCCTTGTTTTGAATGACCCATCCAAACTTGGTCAAGCCGTCGACATAGTACTTGTACCATTCGAAGAGTTGCGCGTCGTCAGGGTAACGTCTAGAGGCTGCGTTATGCATGACTAGCTTGCAGAGATTGATGTCCTCGAGGTTCTGCGTTGTAACGCCGGGGAGAAAAGCATTTATAGTGTCCGGCATGGCACTTGCCGTTGATTTGTTGGTGTCGTGCTCAGGACTACTGGTCTGCGTTGTGGAAACGTCAGAAAAAGTACTGATTCGCGGCGAGGGCATCAGCAAGGAAGGTAAGGTGTCAATGAATTCCAGTCGTTGCTCTAAGTGCATTTTTTTAGTCCTTTATAAATGTGATCAGGTGTCTTGCCTGCGTGTTTAATATAAGTGGTTGGTTATGAATGTCTACTGAGTGTTTGTAACTTGATGATGTTGGCTTTATGTGGGGTGTATGTAGTTGGCGGGTAATAAAAAGCCTTGTCGCAGTTGTTTGCGACAAGGCTTGTTTTGCTTCACAAGCCTTTTAGAATATCCGCCATATCATCCGCATGCTCTTCTTCCTGGCCAGGATATCTTCGAATATACGCCGGGTGGTGGAGTCCTTTTCACCAATGTACTGAATGATCTCGCGATAGCTGTCGATGTGGGTGCGCCCGCGAAGGGTGGTTACAACAGACAAATGCAGGTCGCTCGTCTCTATCTCCGGCAGGCTAATCCGGTTCGTGTCACGCCTCTGGGGGGGCCGCTTCTTCCTGCAACCACGCAAAAAACGCCCGCACCGATGGATGGCGTTCGCGCCCCGGTACACACAGTGCGCTGTAGCCGGCGCCCTGCACTTGAACATCACCCCGATACGGCAGCAACACACCGCTGGCGATGCTTTGCGACACCAGAATATTGCTCGCCAGCACCAAGCCTTGCCCGGCAATCGCAGCTTGCAACGCGTAATGCTCTTCGTCGTATTCGCGGATTGCCGGTTGCTGGTTGAGCCAGGTTTCCCCGGACTTCGCACACCATGCCTCCCAGCCGTGGGCATAGAGTTTGGAGTTGTGCCATTTCACACTGATTAGAGTTGGTGTACGACGCGCGGCCAGCGCCACCTGCTCCGGTGAGCCGTAGACGCCAAAGAACTCATCAAACAGGCACAGGCCATAAAGATTCGGGTAATCGTCGAGGCTATATCGCAATACCAGATCGACACTGGCGTCCTGATGCAGATCGATGACTTCGCAGTGGGTATCGAGGCGCACATTGATGTTCGGGTGCCGGGCATAAAAGCGCCCCAGCCTTGGCACAAGCCACAGCGCGGCGAACGCGGCGGTGGTGGAGATCGTCAGGCTGGCGCCGCTGCGTTGCGGTCGCAAGGTGTCGACGCTTTGCGCCACTTCCAGAAATGCACCATGCAGACTGTGGAACAGCCGTTCGCCGCATTCGGTCAGGCGCACCTGGCGTGGCAGGCGCTCGAACAACGGCACGCCGAGCCAACTTTCCAGGGAGCGGATCTGGTGGGACACCGCCGTCGGGGTGACGGACAGTTCCTCGGCGGCGGCCTTGAAGCTCAGCAGGCGTGAGGCGGATTCGAAGGCCCGCAGGGCGGTCAACGGCAACGAGGCAAACATTGAACACTCCATGGATGAAATGGATTCATCCAGACTGATTTCTGCTCATTTGAACGAGGACGGTGGTGGGCTTCAAGCTGCAAGTCACAAGCCGTTTGAGTTTAGCCCTGAGGAGAGACAGATGAGTAGAATTCTTGCTGTTCACGCCAGCCCCCGTGGTGACCGTTCGCACTCCCGGCGTTTGGCCGAAGTGTTTCTGTCGGCCTGGCAGGCCCGCCATCCACACTCACAGTTGACCCGACGCGAAGTCGGTCGGGCGCTGATTCCGCCGGTCAACGAGGCATTCGTGGCCGCCGCGTTTTACCCCGAGCCCGCCGCTCGGCCGCTGTCGATGCAGGCTGACCTGGCGCTCAGCGACGAACTGGTTGGCGAACTGCTTGGCCACGATGTGTTGCTGATATCCACACCGATGCACAACTTCAGCGTACCCAGCGGCCTCAAGGCCTGGATCGATCAGATCGTGCGCGTCGGGGTGACCTTCGATCACACCCTGGACAATGGCGTGGCCCAGTACCAACCCTTGGTGCAGGGTAAAAAAGCCCTGATCATCACCAGCCGTGGCGGCTTCGGTTTTGGCCCGGGCGGCGAGCTGGAAGCCATGAACCATGCCGACACGCTACTGCGCACGGTGCTCGGATTCATCGGCATCACGGACGTCACCGTGGTGGCTGCCGAGGGCGAAGAGTCCGCCGAGCGCAGCTTTGAAACATCTGCCGCCGAGGCTGAGCGGCGCCTGTTGGCGCTGGCCGGGGAGTTCTAGATGGCCTGGCTGTTTCTGCTGGTCGCCGCCGGGTTCGAAGTCACCTTCGCCATGGGCATGAAGTACGCGGAGGGCTTCACCCGGCTCTGGCCTTCGTTGATCACCGTGGTGGCCGCTGTGGGCGGGATCTACTTCCTGACCCTGGCCATGCGCGAGTTGCCGGTGAGCATCGCGTACCCGATCTGGACCGCCATCGGTTCGCTGGGCACGGTGTTTCTCGGTTTCGCGCTGCTGGGTGAAAGCCTGAGCGTGATCAAGCTGGTCTCGGTCGGGCTGATCGTGGCGGGTGTGGCGGGGTTGAAGTAGGGCGGATGACCTAGACTTGTCGTCGAGTTGTCATCTTCGCTGGTGATGCTTGGCGGATGTCTTGCATCCCGCCTTGCGTCACCGCCCGACCACAAGGATGTCCACCCATGTCGCAAGGTTCTGCCCCGCGCTACCCGCTGGTACTGGTCCCGGGAATGCTCGGGTTCATCCGCTTGGTGCTTTATCCGTACTGGTACGGGATCGTCGAGGCGCTACGCCGTGGCGGTGCGGTGGTGTTCGCGGTGCAGGTCTCGCCGCTTAATTCGAACGAAGTGCGCGGCGAGCAATTGCTGGCGCGTATCGATGAAATCCTGCAGGAAACCGGGGCCGCCAAAGTCAACCTGATCGGCCATAGCCAGGGTTCGCTGACCGCCCGTTATGCAGCGGCCAAACGCCCGGACCTGGTGGCATCGGTGACCTCGGTGGCGGGGCCGAACCACGGTTCGGAGCTCGCCGATTACCTGCACGAGCATTATCCCCATGACAGCGTCCGTGGTCGTTTGCTGAGCTTTTTGCTACGGATGGTCGGGCTGCTGATGGGGTGGCTGGATACCGGTTACCGCGGGCCGAAGCTGCCGGTGGATATCCATGCGTCCCATCACTCCCTCACCACTGCTGGCGTCGCGCTGTTCAACCAGCGTTATCCACAGGGCCTGCCCGACACCTGGGGCGGTCACGGGCCGGAAGAAGTCAACGGCGTGCGCTATTACTCCTGGTCCGGCACCTTGCAACCGGGCATTACCGATCGCGGGCGCAATCTGTTGGACGGCACCAACCGCAGTTGCCGGCTGTTCGCTAAAACCTTCGTCCGCGAAGCCGGGCATTGCGACGGCATGGTCGGGCGCTACAGCTCGCACCTGGGCACGGTGATTGGCGATGACTATCCGCTGGATCACTTCGATATCGTCAACCAGTCGCTGGGGCTGGTGGGCAAGGGGGCCGAGCCGATCCGGTTGTTTGTCGAGCATGCGGCGCGGTTGAATGCGGCGGGGCTTTAGACCGGGTTATCGTTCATCGCGGGCAAGCCACGCTCCCACAGGTTTTCGGTCGTTCGCAACAGAGGGGGTCGACACAACACCTGTGGGAGCGAGCCTGCTCGCGAAAGCGCCGGATCAGGCAACGCGAACCCTGCGCCCCAACACCGTCGTCCAACGCTCGGAAACAATCACCCCACCCAAGGTCAACGCCCCGCCCACCAAGTGATACAGCGCCAGTTGCTCATGCAGCACCGCCGCCGCAATCAAGGCGGTAATCAGCGGCAGCAAATTGAAAAACTGCGTGGTCCGGCTAGGCCCCAAACGCAGCACAGCCTGCATCCACGCCAGCGGCGCGACCATCGAAGCCAGCAGGCAGGCGTACAGTACCAGCGGAATGTTTTGCAGGGTCGGGCCGACTTTCGGTGAGGCGAGGAACAGCGGAAACAGCACCACCACGGCCACCAGCACCTGCAAATACAGGAGCACCAGCGGCGGCAGTTTCAGCTGCCATTTTTTCAACAGGGTGCTGTAGACCGCGTAGGCCAGGGTGGCGATCAGCATCATCGCGTCGCCCAGGTTGACCCCGTGCTCCAGCAACGTGCCAAGGCTGCCGGACGACACCACTACCAGGACACCGGCGAACGACAGCACCGCACCGGCCAAGGCCCCCATGGTCAGGCGCTGGCCGAGGCTGATGATCGCCATGGCGAGTGACATCAGCGGCATCAGCGACAGGATGATGCCCATGTTGGTGGCCGAAGTCAGGCTCGCGGCGAAGTACGCCAGGCTTTGATAAACGGCCATGCCCAGTACACCGAGGACAAAGATCTTGCCCAGTTTCGGGCGGATCAGCGGCCAATGGGCGAGCACCGGTTTGAGCATGAAGGGCGTGAACAGCAACCCGGCCAGCAGCCAGCGGTAGAAACCGATCTCGGCGGGGAAGATCGCCCCGGCCGACATTTTGGTGATCACGGTGTTGCCGGCCCAGATAAAAATGGCCAGCAGGGGATAAGCGTATTGCATCGGGAAAAACCAGAACGTTAATGAAGGGCAATTATCCGCTTGTCTGGATGCAAGCCTATACTCCGATCCAGACAACCGGCCCCTGATGACGGACAGCATGAGCAGTAAACACATCGACCTGCTGGATTTCAGCGAATTGCCGTCGGCGGTGTACTTCCGCTACGCCGATTTCGACGCCCACGAATATGCCGCGCCCCATCGACATCCCTGGGGCACGCTGGAATACGCTGCCCACGGCGTGCTGCACATGGACGTCGAGGGCAGCCGCTTCATGTCGCCACCGCAATACGCGGTGTGGGTGCCGCCGCAGATCGAGCACAGTTTCTATAGCCACCAACCGGTCAACTACCGCGCCGTGTGCCTGGCACCCAAGGTCTGCGCCGATCTGCCGCCGCGAGCCTGCACCCTGGCCATCAGCGACATCCTCAAGGCAATCCTCAAGGATTTCGCTGCCCGCGACGTGAAAATCCCCGAGCAGGCCGCCGACCTGCGTCTGGCCCAGGTATTGGTGGACCAGCTGCAACAGGCCCCGGTGCACGAGTGCTACCTGCCCTATGCCAGCAGCCCCGGATTGCTCGGAATTCTCGAAGCGTTGCAGGCCGAGCCTGGGGATAACCGGCCCCTGTCGGAATGGGCTGCACGCATCCATGTCAGCGAGCGCACCCTGGCGCGGCAGTTCGTGCGGGAACTGGGCATGAGTTTCGGTGAGTGGCGCCAGCGCCTGCGTTTTCTGGCCGCGATCGAAGCGCTGGATAGCCAGCGCAGCATTCAGGAAATCGCCTTCGACATGGGCTACAGCACCGGCTCGGCGTTTATCGCGATGTTCCAGCGCCAGGCCGGGTGTACGCCGGAGCAGTATCGCCGCAGCCATCTGGAGAACAGGAAGGTGTAACAGGGGTTGTCTACACTCCAGAACAAGGCCGCGCCCCTCGGTGTGGCGACCAGGAGAAAACTCCATGAAGATGATGCGTGTCCCTTTGTTGATGATCGGTTTGCTGCTCTGTTCCCAAGGTTTCGCCGCCACAGCCCAACAGGAAAAGATGACCACCTGCAATGCCGACGCTACGGCTAAAAGCCTCAAGGGCGACGAGCGCAAAGCTTTCATGAGCACCTGCCTCAAGGCCACACCGGCGGCAAACGATGCCGGTAAGGCTTTGACGCCGCAGCAAGAGAAGATGAAAACCTGCAACGCCGACGCCGCGACCAAGGCCCTCAAGGGTGAAGAGCGCAAGGCGTTCATGAGTGATTGCCTGAAGAAAAAATAAACATAGGGCTGAAAAATGTGGGGCCTGTCGAGACACTGAAAACATCCAGGCCCCACTAAGGTCGCCCCACACAATCCTAGTGCTCGCACCGGATCGCTGGCAGACTGCCAATCCTTTTTACGCCGTTCCATTTTGAGGCTGTATGCCAACGTTTTCTCAGCGTCAAGTCTTGCTGGTCATCAGCTGGGTCATCATTTTTGGCGGACTGCTGCTGGTGATTCCGCTGCGGTTGCTGCCCAGCCTGCTCGCCGGGTTGCTGGTGTTCGAACTGGTCAACATGCTCACCCCGCAACTGCAACGGCTGATCGAAGGCCGGCGCGCGCGCTGGCTGGCGGTGGCGTTGCTGGGGACATTGATTGTCAGCGTGCTGTCGCTGATCTTTGCCGGTGCCTTCAGCTTCCTGTTGCACGAAGCGGAAAACCCCGGCGCCTCCCTCGACAAGTTCATGGGAGTGGTCGACCGCGCACGCGGGCAATTGCCACCGTTCATCGACGCCTACCTGCCGGCCAGTGCCGCGGAGTTCCGCGTGGCGATTGGCGAGTGGGTCAGCAAACACCTCAGTGATTTGCAACTGGTGGGCAAGGACGCGGCGCACATGTTCGTGACCTTGCTGATCGGCATGGTGCTGGGTGCGATCATTGCCTTGCAGCGTGTGCCGGACCTGACCAAGCGCAAACCGCTGGCTGCGGCGCTGTTCGAACGTCTGAGCCTGCTGGTCCAGGCGTTTCGCAACATCGTGTTCGCCCAGATCAAGATTTCCCTGCTCAACACTGTCTTCACCGGAATTTTCCTGGCGGTGGTGCTGCCGATGTTCGGTATCAAGCTGCCGTTGACCAAAACCCTGATCGTGCTGACGTTCCTGCTCGGCCTGTTGCCAGTGATCGGCAACCTGATGTCGAACACCCTGATTACCATCGTCGGTTTGTCGTTGTCGATCTGGGTGGCTGTGGCGGCGCTGGGTTACCTGATAGTTATCCACAAGCTCGAATACTTTCTCAACGCGCGCATCGTTGGTGGGCAGATCAGTGCCAAGTCGTGGGAGTTGCTGCTGGCGATGCTGGTGTTCGAGGCCGCGTTCGGCCTGCCGGGGGTGGTGGCGGGGCCGATTTACTATGCGTACCTGAAGAGTGAGTTGAAGCAGGTGGGGATGGTTTGATCATTCAGATTGGTGTTGCTTGATCTGACGCCATCGCGGGCAAGCCGCGCTCCCACAAGGACGGCGCATGACCTGTGGGAGCGTGGCTTGCCCGCGATGAAGGCGCTTCGGTTTCAGATCAGTCCATGGAGCCGTAACGCTTGGCCGCTTCAATCGCCAACCCACTGCCGATACTGCCAAAGATGTTCCCTTCCACATGCCGCGCATTCGGCAACATCGCCGAAACACTGTTGCGCAGCGCCGGAATCCCGCTCGAACCACCGGTGAAGAACACCGTATCGACCTGATCGACCCGCACATCGGCGTCCACCAGCAGTTGGGTGACGCTGTTGCGCACCCGCTCCAGCAGGTTATCGATGGCCGACTCGAACAGTGCACGGCTCAAGTCCACGCTCAGGCCCGCTTCAATACGATCAAGCGGCACGTGGCGATTGTCGGCGTGGGTCAGCTGGATCTTGGTTTCTTCCACTTCCATAGCCAGCCAGTGCCCGGCGCGCTGTTCGATCAGCTTGAACAGGCGGTCGATACCGCCGGTGTCCTCGATGTCGTATCGCATGCTGCCCAGGGCCAGCTGCGACTTCTGCGAGTACACCGAGTTGATGGTGTGCCAGGTCGCCAGGTTCATGTGGTGACTGGTCGGCATGTAGGCGCCGCTCTTCATGCGGCTACCGTAGCCGAACAGCGGCATCAGGCCTTGCAGGCTGAGCTGTTTGTCGAAGTCGGTTCCGCCGATGTGCACACCGCCGGTGGCGAGGATGTCCTCGTGGCGGTTGTCCACACCCCGACGCTCCGGCGACAGGCGCACCAGCGAGAAGTCGGAGGTACCACCGCCGATGTCGACGATCAGTACCAGCTCTTCTTTCTCGATGGTCGACTCGTAGTCGAACGCTGCGGCAATCGGTTCGTACTGGAACGAGACTTCCTTGAAGCCGATCTTGCGCGCCACGTCTACCAGGGTGTCTTCGGCTTCTTTGTCGGCCATCGGGTCATCGTCGACAAAAAACACCGGGCGGCCCAGCACCACTTCTTCGAATTCCCGACCGGCGGACGCTTCGGCGCGGCTCTTGAGCTGGCCGATGAACAGCCCGAGCAGGTCCTTGAACGGCATCGCCGTGCCCAGGACGCTGGTGTCGTGCTTGATCAGCTTGGAACCCAGCAGGCTCTTGAGCGAGCGCATCAGGCGGCCTTCGTAGCCTTCCAGGTACTCGTGCAACGCCAGACGGCCGTACACCGGGCGACGTTCTTCGATGTTGAAGAAGACCACTGACGGCAGGGTGATCTTGTCGTCCTCCAGCGCGATCAGCGTTTCCACGCCGGGGCGCAGCCAGCCGACAGTGGAGTTGGACGTGCCAAAGTCGATACCCAAGGCACGGGCTGGAGATGCGTTGTTCATGTCTTTCAGGTTCCGGTTAAAAAACGGCCGCGCAGTGTATGTCAGAGCGCGCCAGATTCGAAGGCCGGTTATCTGCTAATTCTTCGCAAGCAATGCCTTGAAAGATGGGGCATCCCCCCCAAACTACCCTGCATCAACCGGACAGCCGTGGGAGTGCTCGCAAGAAGCCCCGCCTGCTGCCGATAAACTTCTGCTGCGCCGCCCGGTCACAAACTTGAGATCGGTCAAACCAATGGCTGCAAACTAGCGCATGCTGTGGCCCGTGGCGCGATTCTGATAACGGATGGTGATTCCCTCGATGGACTTCAAAGACTATTACAAGATTCTCGGTGTGGAGCCGACCGCAGACGATAAGGCGATCAAGGCCGCCTATCGCAAGCTGGCGCGCAAATACCACCCCGACGTCAGCAAGGAAAAGGACGCCGAGTCCAGGTTCAAGGACGCTTCGGAAGCCTATGAAGCACTGAAAAGCGCCGACAAACGCGCCGAATACGATGATTTGCGCCGCTATGGCCAGCACGGCCAACCGTTCCAGGGACCACCAGGCTGGCAAAGCCGTGGCGGTTTCGGTGGCGGTGGCCAGGACACGGGCGATTTCTCGGACTTCTTCAGTTCGATCTTCGGCAACCGTGGGCCTGGTTTCAGTGGTGGTGGACAGTCGCGTCGCAGCACCGGACGTCGAGGGCAGGACGTGGAAATGGAACTTGGGGTTTTTCTCGAAGAAACACTGTCGACCGAATCGAAGAAGGTCACCTTCCAGGTGCCGCAGTACAACGCGGCCGGCCAACATGTGAGCAACACCAGCAAGAGCCTGAACGTGAAGATTCCGGCCGGTGTGAGCGACGGCGAGCGCATTCGCCTCAAGGGGCAGGGCGCTCCGGGCGTGGGTGGCGGGGCCAATGGCGACCTGTACCTGACGATCCGTTTTGCACCGCACCCGAAGTTCGACGTCGAAGGCGAGAACCTGATCATCACCTTGCCACTGGCACCTTGGGAGCTGGCGCTGGGCGCTGAAGTCGCCGTGCCGACCCTGACCGGCAAGATCAACCTCAAGGTCCCGGCCGGCAGCCAGAACGGCCAGCGCATGCGCGCCAAGGGCCATGGCCTGATGAACAAGGCCGGTGAGCGTGGTTACCTGTTCGTGCAACTGAAAACCGTGATGCCGAAGAAATCCGACGATGACATCAAGGCCCTGTGGCAGGAGCTGGCGAAAAAAGCCGCGTTCGACCCGCGAGAGCATTTTTGATCCCATGGAACCAAGGAGTCACTGACTATGAGCAGTCCCCTGAACGTTCAACTGGACATGGCAGAATTCTGTGAGGCGGCCGAGTTGTCGGACGTCTACGTGATCGAAATCGTCGAGCACGGCATCCTCGAACCTCAGGGCGCTCAGCCCAAGGACTGGGTTTTCAACGACTACGAGCTGACCCTGGCCAGGCGCGCCGCCAAGCTGCGGCGCGACCTTGACCTGGAATGGGAAGGCGTCGCCCTGGCGCTGGACCTGCTCGAAGAAGTCCAGCAACTGCGGGCGGAGAACCGCATGCTCAAGCAGAGGTTGGGGCGGTTGTTGGTCGAGTAAATATTCTGTTGTTTTTGCATTGCCTGTCAGGCCGCTTTCGCGAGCAGGCTCGCTCCCGCATTGGTTTTGGCGAACTGTTCCCACTCATCGACGATGCGATCAACGTGCAACACGATCAACTCGGAAAGACGCATGTCGGTTATCTGAGCATGATTCGGGGAACGGCGAGTCGAATAGTAGTTCCTTTGGCGGGAAAAACACGACCACTCAAGCAGCGACATAAATGTGGGCTGCTCTGGCGGTATCTATGTATTGGCGACTCTTTGAATTTCGAACCGTCAGCGCCTTTTTAGAGCGCTGGCTCAACAGTAATTTGGTCTTTTTTTTCAGGTTCCGGTGAGTAAGTCTGTGGGCTCCTATCTTGTCATCAAGGTGATGAAAAAGTGTCTGACTTGCACGGAAGCAACTCGCTGGAAACTCCCGCCGAAAATAACGGCGTTCATTACGAACGCGTACTCGGCGCAATACCCGGCGCGATAAAAAAGGCGTCGATGGCGAAACTGAAAACCCTCGAAACACTGCGGCCCCAAACCCCCGAGTGGTACGGCCGGGCACGGGAAATTGACCGCCAATACCTGAAAGAATTGATTGAAGAACAAGGACGCTTGCAAGGCGTACTGGACAAGACGCTGGGTGATTTGCAACACGACATCAATACCTTCGCCGAGCCTCTACTGAGTACGGCATTGAAGTCGAACTTCAATACCGTCGAGAACGTCAACGAGCTCAGCGTGCAACTTGCAGTGCCAAGCAAAATTGCCTTTGTCATCGATACCGGTGCCAGTCGCGTTCGGCAGTCCACGCTGCTGGAAGCGGCGCTGCATAATTTCGAAGAGTCCGAAACCACCGAAGACGCCTGGCGGGACAGCTCCGGCATTTACCGCAAGGATGCGCGTGGCAGTCTTGTACTTGAACCCGCGATCCCCCTGCCACGCTTTACGTCGTTATGCCGAAGTCTGGACATCGGCGGGCAATATCAACGGCACATCAAGTCCGTCTTGCTGCCCAGCAACGTTGAAGCGCAGCGGACGTTGCAGCACGACTCGGTGGCCAGCGAAAAGGCCACTTTTCAGGTGGCGGCGCTGATTGCCAGATTAAAGGGGGATATCAGTGATTACGCCTACACCAAGCTTGGGCTAATGCGTGAAAACCGCGCAAACATAACGTTTTATGACCAGCCATTGCACAGCCATCGTTTATCACTGATGGGTTTCAGGCTGACCGGCATTGTGTTGTTCAGTGCGATTGCTGATCCATCGGCATTAAAGAAGGCAATCGATGCGCTGACCCCCGACTCGTTGAAGTTCTGGAGTGAGTGGTCACAGCGTATTCCGGTGTTACCCGGGAACGAGTATGAACAGTTCAAATTGATACAGGCATTCTTTGCCAATGGCCCGCAGGGCGTGACCGATGAGCTTTTGCGCAAGGACGATATTTACCAGCAAAGCCGCTTGTCCGGCCCGTTGATCGCCTATGTCCCGGATGATCCTGTTCACCCCTTGAAGGAATACTCGTCGCTGACCGAGTTCATGGCGACGCTGATCGGCCAGTTACGCAACACCGAGTACCAAGCCTTTTTCAGCCGGTTCGTGGCGCAAAAGGACAAAGGCGTTTTTTTCACCCGTGTCAACGAGCGCTTCACGACCTTTACCTGGCATCAACCCGAACCGTTCGACATGGGGCCGTGGTGGCGTGAAACCGCGGTAGAGAACCCCAACGCGGAACCCATCACCAACCGCATCCACGGTGACCTGTGGATAACGCTGTTTCAAGAGCGCCGCAATAAGGCCATCGCCGACGCCAGGCTCATCGCTGTGCCGACTGACGATGAAGATGCGACAGCGCGCTTCAAACGTTTGACCAGTTACCTGGAGATCGGCTGGAACATCTTCAATTTTGCCGCGATGCTGGTACCCGGATTGGGCGAAGCAATGCTGGGAGTCATGGTCGCGCAAATGCTCGCCGAGGTGGCAGAAGGTGTCGAAGACTGGAGCAAGGGTGATAAAGAGGAGGCCTCTGCCTATTTCAATGGCGTGCTGATCAACTTTGCGCAGTTGGCGCTTATGAGTGTCGGGCACGTGTTGCCGAGCGGCAGGCTGACACCCATCAAGGTCTCGCCATTTGTCGAGGGCCTCAAATCGGTGGAGGTGCGCGGCAAGGAGCGGTTGTGGAACCCGGATCTGCGTCCCTATGAACATCCGATTGCCTTGCCGCCGGACGCGCCGGTCAGCGAAAAGGGCCTCTACCGGCATCAGGACCAGGACCTGCTGCGGCTCGACGAGAAGTGTTACGGGGTCAGGCAGGACCCCACTACCGGACAGCATGGTCTTGCGCATCCAACCCGTGCCGACGCCTATCAGCCGCTGCTGGAGCATAACGGTGCCGGTAGCTGGAAGACCGAACTCGATCAACCGCTTGAATGGGACAGACGCCAATTGCTCAGACGCCTGGGGGCTTCGGCAGACGGTTTCTCCGATGAAATCCTGAACCAGGTTTTGACCGTCAGTGGCGTGCACGAAAATGTCCTGCGCCGGCTTCACGTCGAGCATGAAACCCCGCCGGCGATGCTGGTCGACACCCTCAAACGCTTCAAGGCCCATGCCGATGCGCAAGCCTGCGCAGAGCAAATTCTGGCCAATCGGATCGGCGAGGAATGGGCCGATTACGCCGTGCGATCCATGACCGAAATGAGCGGCTGGCCCGACGACAAGGCCATTGAAGTCTTCCAGGGGCCGGGACTTACGGGGGCGGCGATCAAGGAGGGCTATGCCCAGGCGTCACCGGCCAATACATTGCAGATGACCTGGTCGGACCTGCTGGCGGGGGCGCTGCCCGAGCGCGTGGTAGGGTTCCTTGACGAACAGGCGCTTCGCGAACTGCTCGGTGAATGGTTTTCCGGTGACGCGCAGAAGCGTTCCAAAGCATTGCGCGAGCAATGGGCGGCAAAGGTGAGCCAGCGCAAGCGGCAGTTATTCGACCTCCTGTACAGTCGTCGGACCCGTTCGGAGGATCCTTTGGTGAATCTGCTCAAGGACGATTTTGCAGACATCTCGATCAGCCAGGCGCAAGAACTGCTGGTTGAGGCGCACCCCTCGGACGTGCAACACCTGACCGAAAAAAAACGCGTACCTTTGCGGCTGGTTGAACAAGCCCGCAAGGACGCCGAGCAATTGCGGATGACACGGGCCTATGAAGGCCTTTATCTCGACGAACTGCACAACCAGGATACCGTGCGGCTGGAGTTGCATTCACTGGCAGCGCTACCGGAATGGCCGTCGGATCTGCGCCTGGAAATTCGTGAGTATTCTTTTGAAGGTCCTTTGAACAACAGTATCGGTGCGCCGGACGCACCGACGCGCAAGGTACTGATCCGGGGGGAGGGCGGCCAATACGAGGCACGGGATGCCCGCGATCAACACTTGCATGGCGCCGACACGCTGTATGCGGCGGTGCTGCACGCATTGTCCGACTCGCAGCGCGACGCCCTGGGCTTTGAAATCCATGACGCATTACGGCTTGAGCAAGCGGTAAAGGCACAACCGTTGGGTCGTCAGTTGTTTGAGCCGATTTTGCGGGACAACCCCGTGCTCAAGCCCGCTTACGACCCGAAAGTCATGCGTCTGCGTGGCGGCATGCAAGGTTACGCGCAACAGGCGCCGCGCGGGGTGGGGCTGCGGCGGCGGGCTCGGTCGTTGTATCCGGCCCACTCCTCGGAGGAAATCGAAACGCTGTTGACGCAGTTCGGTCACAACGGTGGTTCGGCGCATGAACGACTTACCGCGTTGGAGGCCGAGTTCAACCAGCTCATTCGAGCACTGCAACGCTGGATGAACTCGCCGACAGAGTCCTTTCGTTTATCCCTGGCGGGCGTGGCGGAGTGGCATGCGCGAAACCGGATCTTCGACGCGCTCAGGCAATGCTGGCAGCGCACCGGGCCCGAGGGAATAGAGGCGGAGGGTGTGGTGCGCCCGCAGTCCTTGAGGTTCGATAACATTCCAAAGTTGAGCCAGCTTCTGGATACCCTGCCGAAGCTGGAGGCCAACTTCGACCATGTCACCTCGCTGAGCCTGCGAGGTGGTCAGTTGCGCGGCGAGCACATGCCGTTCCTCGACTCGTTCCATCAGGTGCGCTACCTCAATCTGCAAGACAACCGGCTAACGGCCCTTCCGCAAGCGGTGAGGGATATGCGTCATCTCACCCACCTGTTTCTTGACGGCAATCACATTGAACTGGATGCATTGGCGGTAGATCGCCTGAAGAAACTGACACGCATGACGTCCCTGCGCTTGCGCGGCAACCCGCTGAAGCTCATTCCGGACATCAGCCGAATGCCGCACTTGCAGGTGCTTTTGTTGGGCGAAACAGGGCTCGACAGCTGGCCGGTCGGGCTGTTTTCGCAATCGCGACCGCGCAGTTTCTTTCTTGATCTGACCGATAACCCGATCAGCCGGATACCCGAGGTCGCGCCCGGTTCATTTCGCGCAGAGTTGCTGGCGCGCACCGTGATCAGCCGGGGCCCGCGCTGGATCTCACCGGAAAATCTCGACATCCTGAAGTCTTACATCGAGTCGGTCGGTATGGACCCGGAGCGTCCTTATCCGCCCCGCGGCGTGCTCGACAGTTCGGAATGGGACGCGGGTATGTCTGTGGAGCAATGGCGGGAAAAACAGAAAGTCTGGAACGCGGTCGAGGATGAATTCGATTCAGTGCCGTTCTTCAACGAAGTCTACAAACTCACCCAATCCGCCGACTTCAAGGCCGGCGGCACCTATCAGACGGAACTGACGACCAAGGTCTGGCGCATGCTCGAAGCCATGGCCCGCGACAGTGAACTGCGCATCAAGTTGTTCAACGAAGCTGCAACCCCCACCGAATGCGTGGATGGCGGCACGCAACTGTTCAATGCCATGGGCGTGCAGGTGATGGTTCACGAAGCCCATGCCCTGGTGCGTGCGGACCTGATCGAAACGCAATTGCTGGAGCTGGCCCTGGGCAAGTCCCGGCTCGACGAGCTCGGTGCCATTGCCCGTCAGCGGGTGTCTGAGCGGTTGACGAAGGGAGAGCAATTCCGCCGCTACGACGCCAATGGCGAAGTGACCGGCACTATCGATGAAGTGGAAGTGCACCTGGCCTACATGACCGATCTGGCAGAGCGCCTGGATTTGCCGTGGCAGGCACGGGGTATGCAATTCCGCACGATCGCCGAAGTCAGCAAAGAGATGATCGAGGCAGCGTTCCTGCGGATCAAGGCGCTTGAGGACGGTGATCTGCTGATCGACCGGATCTTCGAGCAACCGCTCTGGAAAACCTGGTTGGAGTCGACTTACCGCGAGGAATTGACCGGCTTTAAACGCCGGATCGACGCCACCATCGATTTGCAGGATGCGTTGCAGCGCAGGGCCGAAGGTACGCGATTCACTGCCGAGGAAAAGACTGCGGTGGAAGCGGAAATCAAGGGACTGTGCAGCGAATTGGGCAAAAGTGAAACCGACTATGCGGATGGCCGGCTGATGACTGACGAGGAGTATGTTCAAGCCTTGAATGACATCGACCGGCAGATCACGCAGCAGCTGAAAACCCTGACCCGAGATGCGATGACGCGGGCCAAGCTGGACCGGCTGCGGATTGGGGCCGATCAGTAATCACGGAAAAAACAAAGGCCTCGACACCTTGGGGGGCGAGGCCTTTGTGTGTGGTGCAACAAACGGCTCAGAACAGGAAGTAACGCTGGGCCATCGGCAAGGTGTCCGCCGGTTCACACCATAGCAACACACCGTCGGCCTTGACCTGGTAGGTCTGCGAATCGACGTCAATTTTCGGCAGGTAGTCGTTGTGGATCAGGTCGGTTTTCCGCACGTCGCGGCAGCCTTTGACCACAGCGATTTTCTTCTTCAACCCCAGCGCCTCAGGCAAGCCTGCATCCTGCGCCGCCTGACTGATGAAGGTCAGGCTGGTGGCGTGCAGCGAGCCGCCGAAGCTGGCGAACATCGGGCGGTAATGCACCGGTTGTGGCGTCGGGATCGAGGCATTGGCGTCGCCCATCAGGCTGGCCGCAATGGCACCGCCCTTGAGAATCAGCGTCGGCTTCACGCCGAAAAACGCCGGGCGCCAGAGCACCAGGTCTGCCCATTTTCCCACTTCGACCGAACCCACTTCATGGCTGATGCCGTGGGTGATTGCCGGGTTGATGGTGTACTTGGCGATGTAGCGCCTGGCGCGGAAGTTGTCGTTGCCTTCACCATCGCCGGGTAGCGGCCCGCGTTGTTTTTTCATCTTGTCGGCGGTCTGCCAGGTGCGGGTTATGACTTCGCCGACACGGCCCATGGCCTGGCTGTCGGAGCTGATCATCGAGAACGCACCGAGGTCATGGAGGATGTCTTCGGCGGCAATCGTCTCGCGGCGGATGCGGCTTTCGGCGAAGGCCACATCCTCGGCAATGCTTGGGTCGAGGTGATGGCAGACCATCAGCATGTCGAGGTGTTCGTCGATGGTGTTGCGGGTGAACGGCCGGGTCGGGTTGGTGGAGCTAGGTAGCACGTTGGCAAAACCGCAGGCCTTGATGATGTCCGGCGCGTGACCGCCACCGGCACCTTCAGTGTGGTAGGTGTGAATCGTGCGGCCCTTGAAGGCGGCGAGGGTGGTCTCGACGAAACCGGATTCGTTGAGGGTGTCGGTGTGGATCGCCACCTGCACGTCGAACCGGTCGGCCACATTCAGGCAGTTGTCGATACTCGCAGGTGTAGTGCCCCAGTCCTCATGCAACTTGAGGCCGATGGCACCGGCCTTGACCTGTTCGATCAATGGCTCGGGCAGGCTGGCGTTACCCTTGCCGGTCAGGCCGATGTTCATCGGGAACGCGTCCGCGGCCTGGAGCATGCGCGCCAGGTGCCACGGCCCGGAGGTGCATGTGGTCGCATTGGTGCCGGTGGCCGGTCCGGTGCCGCCACCGATCATGGTGGTGACACCGCTCATCAATGCCTCTTCGATCTGCTGCGGGCAGATGAAGTGGATGTGGGTATCGATGCCGCCAGCGGTGAGGATCATGCCCTCGCCAGCGATGACTTCGGTGCTGGCGCCAATGGCGATGTTGACGTTGGGCTGGATGTCCGGGTTACCGGCCTTGCCGATCGCCGCGATGCGCCCGTCCTTGAGGCCGACGTCGGCCTTGACGATGCCCCAGTGATCAATGATCAGCGCGTTAGTAATCAAGGTGTCGACCACGTCGGCAGCCAGCAACTGGCTCTGACCCTGGCCGTCACGGATGACTTTACCGCCACCGAATTTCACTTCTTCGCCGTAGGTGGTGAAATCCTGTTCCACTTCGATCCACAACTCGGTATCGGCCAGGCGCACCTTATCACCGACGGTGGGACCGAACATGTCGGCGTAGGCTTGACGGGAAATCTTCATGTGTTCGCCTTGAGATTCAATTGATTTTGAGATCGCTCGCATTACTCGCTATCGCGAGCAGGCTCGCTCCTGCATTTGATCGCGGTCTCATGTAGGAGCGAGCCTGCTCGCGAAGGGGCCTGAGCGGACACCGAATTACTTACAGGTCACCCATGATCCGCCCGGCAAAGCCGAACACCCGGCGATGCCCGGCCAAATCCACCAACTCCACCTCACGGCTCTGCCCCGGTTCGAAGCGCACGGCGGTGCCGGCGGGGATGTTCAAGCGCATGCCGCGGCTGGCGGTGCGGTCGAACGTCAGGGCGTCGTTGGTTTCGAAAAAGTGGTAATGCGAGCCGACCTGGATCGGCCGATCACCACTGTTGGCCACTTTCAGACTGATCGTGCGCCGGCCGACGTTGAGTTCGATCTCGCCGGGCTGGATCTGGTACTCACCGGGAATCATCAATGGGCTCCTTGGAGAATTTTGTAGTACAGGGCGGTCGGCTTGTAGCGGCCGCTCGGATCGCAGGCGTAGTCGGGGATTTCACCGGCGCGGGTGTAGCCCAGCGATTGGTAGAAGGCTTCGGCGGGCGAGCCGGCTTCGGTGTCGAGGTAAAGCATGCCGCGCTTTTGCTGCAGGGCCGCCGCTTCCAGAGCGCTCATCAGTTGCTGGCCCAGACCACGACGCCGCGCATGTTCGCGCACCAGCAGTTTTTGCACTTCGCCACGGTTCAGGCCGTTGGCTTTCTGGCACAGACTCAGCTGTACGCTGGCCTGCACCTGCTCGTCCTTGACCACCAACCACAGCAGCACATTGCCCTTGTTCAAGTTGTCCTGGACCTCGTCGAACCAGGCATGGGCCTGGGTGGCATCGAGGTCAGCCATGAAGCCGACACTGGCGCCATAGCCGACGGCATCGAGCAGCAAATCGATCAGGCCTTGGCGATAATGCGCAAAGCTTTCGACATTGACGCGTCGCAATTGGGCGGGGTTCATGGACGATCACTCCTTGTTGGCGGCGGGTGGTTGCGCGCCGGGGTCGAGGGTCAGTTGCATGAAGGTCAGGTCCAGCCAGCGGCCGAATTTGGTGCCGACCTGAGGCATTTGCCCGGTGGCGATAAAGCCGATGCGCTCATGCAAGCGAATGGAGGCGGCATTACCGCTTTCGATGGCCGCGACCATCACATGCTTGCCGCAGCCTTTGGCGCGCTCAATCAGCGCTTCCATCAATTGCGGGCCGAGGCCGTTGCCGCGCTGGTCGCTGTGTACATAGACCGAATGCTCGACGGTGTGGCGGAAACCGTCGAAGGGTCGCCAGTCGCCGAACGAGGCGTACCCGAGCACCGTGTCGTCGGCATCTACAATCACCAGGATCGGATAAGCCTGGGATTGCCGGGCGTTGAACCAGGCCTGGCGGTTGCCGAGGTCGACCGCCTGCTCGTTCCAGATCGCCGTGGTGTTGAGCACCGCGTCGTTGTAGATGTCGAGGATGGCTGGCAGGTCGGCATGCACGGCATCGCGGATGTGGTAAGTCATGGCGCGGCCTCAGGCGATGGGTTGGTG
Source organism: Pseudomonas sp. KH_046_2 (assembly GCF_057838985.1). Lineage (NCBI taxonomy): Bacteria > Pseudomonadati > Pseudomonadota > Gammaproteobacteria > Pseudomonadales > Pseudomonadaceae > Pseudomonas > Pseudomonas sp. KH_046_2. The sequence goes on from NZ_CM174480.1 coordinate 673,595, forward strand.
GACGGTGACCAGTTTGGTGCCGTCGGGGAAGGTGGCTTCGACCTGGATTTCCGGGATCATTTCCGGGATGCCTTGCATCACTTGTTCGCGGGTCAACAGGGTGGTGCCGAAGTGCATCAGGTCGGCCACGGTCTGGCCGTCGCGGGCGCCTTCAAGCAGCGCGGCGGAGATGTAGGCCATGGCCTCCGGATAATTGAGTTTCACGCCGCGAGCCAAACGCCGCTCGGCCACCAGGCCGGCGGTGAAGATCAGCAGCTTGTCTTTTTCGCGTGGGGTCAGGTCCATCGTAGGAATCCATCAGGGCAGATTAAAAAGAGTTGGGCCTGTTTGCACAGAAAAGCAATTCAGGTGCTCCATATTCTGGGTGGCAAGGCTTCACGGCCAAGCAAGGCTGGGCGTAACAACTTCCAAAGTTCAATCAGCCAACCTCGCGCCAACAGCGCCTCACTGGCCAGACATCGCGCCACCACCAACCCCGGCAACTGCGTCAAATCCCCGCGCACGTCGTTGGGCAGTGAGCGGCAGCGCTCCAGCAGTTCGCGTTCAACCTCACCCGTCACCAACAACGTAGCAAACACCGGTTGCCCATCCAGCCCGATCGGCGAGTCCAGCAAACCGTCCGCCCCGACAATGCGCTGGCACTCATGCCAGATCAACTGGCCGTCGCGGCGGATATCCAGTTGCGCCTGGAAGTGCCCAAGGTCGAAGCGCTCGCCACTGGCCGGACGGCCCAGGGCCACGACGTCCCAGTAGAACAGCCGCGCATCGCCTTCAAGGTCGATGGACGTGCTGAGTTGCGCCTGGGCCGCGCTGAAAATGATCGTCTCCTGGGGCAGCCATTCCAATGTCGCTCCGGCCGCCACCTTTAACTTCAGTTGCTGATAGGCGGGGCCGGCGGCGCGATACCACTTGGCCGCGCCGGGGCTGGTGATTTGTGCCCAGGCATCGCGCTCGACGCTGGCCGAGATGTCCAGCCGATCACCACCGGCAATTCCGCCGGGCGGGTGGACGATGATGTGCTGGCAGACTTGCAGCCCTTCGGCATACAGGTGTTTTTGCACCCGCAACGGACCTTTGTGTCGGCGCTGGACCGGGCGGGTGGTCTTGTCGAATCGGGCATAGCCCAGCTCCAGTTCGGCGTGCCAACTGGGGGTAAACAAGGTGCCGGATGCGGGAAGAGTCATAGTCAGTGCTTATCGTGAGGTCGTCACGAAGGTTGCAAAGGCTGTGCCGCAAGGATTCGCAAGCAGGAGGCGACTATTGATTGTGTTGATGCACCAGCGCAGGGCCAATTATGAAATATCGTGCAATAAATTGGTGCGCCTCATCGATAACGAGTTGGGTTCCTTGCCAACCGGTCCCCTCCAGGCCTCACGGAAAGTGATCGACTCAGATCGTTACCAGCCCGCGCACCCCTTCGGCTTCCATATTCTCTCCGCGACCCTGTTGCACGATTTCGCCCCGGGACATCACCAGGTATTGGTCCGCCAGCTCGGCGGCGAAATCGTAGAACTGCTCGACCAGTAAAATGGCCATGTCGCCCCGGGCCGCGAGCTTTTTGATTACGGCACCGATCTCCTTGATCACCGAGGGCTGTATGCCTTCGGTGGGTTCGTCGAGGATCAGCAGGCGAGGGCGACTGGCCAGCGCACGGCCGATGGCCAGTTGTTGTTGCTGGCCACCGGACAGGTCGCCGCCACGGCGTTGCTTCATTTGCAGCAGCACCGGGAACAGCTCGTAGATGAACGCCGGGACTTCTTTGGCCTCGCTGCCGGGGAAGCGCGACAGGCCCATCAGCAGGTTTTCTTCCACGGTCAGGCGGCCGAAGATTTCCCGGCCCTGCGGCACGTAGGCGATCCCTGCGTGCACGCGTTGGTGCGGCTTGAACGTGGTGATCGGTTTGCCTTCCCAATTGACCGCCCCTTCCTTGGCCGGCAACAGGCCCATCAGGCACTTGAGCAGCGTGGTTTTGCCCACGCCGTTGCGCCCGAGCAGGCAGGTGACTTCGCCGACCTTCGCGTCAAACGTCAGGCCGCGCAGGATGTGGCTTCCGCCGTAGTACTGGTGCAGTTTGTCGACTTGCAGCATTCTCGAATACTCCTCAAGTCCCCTGTAGGAGCGAGCCTGCTCGCGATGGCGTCGGCACACTCAACATCGTTGGTGACTGATGCACCGCTTTCGCGAGCAGGCTCGCTCCTACAGGGGGATGTATTTGCAGGTTTAACGACCGAGATAAACCTCGATCACCCGCTCGTTGTCCTGCACCTGCTCCAGCGACCCTTCGGCCAGCACGCTGCCCTGATGCAACACCGTGACGTGGTCGGCAATCGAGCCGACGAAGCCCATGTCATGTTCCACCACCATCAGCGAGTGCTTGCCGGCCAGGCTCTTGAACAGCTCGGCGGTGAATTCGGTTTCGGCGTCGGTCATGCCCGCAACCGGCTCATCGAGCAGCAGCAGTTGCGGGTCCTGCATCAGCAGCATGCCGATCTCGAGGAACTGCTTCTGGCCGTGGGACAGCAGGCCGGCCGGGCGATTGACCGAGGAGGTCAGGCGAATGGTCTCCAGCACTTCGGCGATGCGGTCTTTCTGCTCGCCGCTCAAACGCGCCCGCAGGCTGGCCCACACCGACTTGTCGGTTTTCTGCGCCAGCTCAAGGTTTTCAAACACGCTCAAGGCTTCGAACACCGTCGGCTTCTGGAACTTGCGCCCGATACCGGCCTGCGCGATCTGCACTTCGCTCATCTGAGTCAGGTCCAGGGTTTCGCCGAACCAGGCCTTGCCGTGGCTGGGTCGGGTCTTGCCGGTGATCACGTCCATCAGCGTGGTCTTGCCCGCGCCGTTGGGGCCGATGATGCAGCGCAACTCACCGACGCCGATGTACAGGTTCAGATTGTTCAGGGCGCGGAAGCCGTCGAAGCTGACACCGATGTCTTCCAGGGTCAGGATGGTGCCGTGGCGCGTATTCAGGCCTGGCCCGACCCGTTGGCCAAGGCCGATGGCATCGCGGCTGCTGCCGGCGTCCTTGTTGGGCTCCACAGGAAAAAACGCCGGTTCGAGCATGAATTCAGCCGTCGCAGTGACTCTCATAGTTCACCTCTTTTCTTCAACAGACCGATCACGCCTTTGGGCAAATACAGGGTCACGACAATGAACAGCGCGCCGAGGAAGAACAGCCAGTACTCGGGAAACGCCACAGTGAACCAGCTCTTCATGCCGTTGACCACGCCGGCGCCGAGCAACGGACCGATCAAGGTGCCACGCCCACCCAGTGCCACCCAGACTGCGGCTTCGATCGAGTTGGTCGGCGACATTTCACTCGGGTTGATGATCCCCACTTGCGGCACGTACAGCGCACCGGCCAGGCCGCACAACACTGCGCTCAACACCCACACGAACAACTTGAAACCACGCGGATCGTAGCCGCAGAACATCAGGCGGTTTTCTGCATCGCGCAGCGCGGTCAGCACCCGACCGAACTTGCTTTGCGCCAGGCGCCAGCCAATAAACAGGCTCGCTACCAGCAACAGCACCGTGGCGAAAAACAGCACGGCGCGGGTGCCCGGCTCAGTGATGCCGAAGCCAAGAATGGTGCGGAAGTTGGTGAAGCCGTTGTTGCCGCCGAAGCCGGTTTCGTTGCGGAAAAACAGCAGCATTCCGGCGAAGGTCAGGGCCTGGGTCATGATCGAGAAATACACGCCCTTGATCCGCGAGCGGAAGGCGAAGAAGCCGAACACCAAGGCCAGCAACCCCGGCGCCAACACCACCAGGCACAGGGTCCAGAGGAAGCTGCTGGTGCCGGTCCAGAACCACGGCATTTCGGTCCACGACAGGAAGGTCATGAACGCCGGCAAGCCATCGCCCGAGGCCTGGCGCATCAGGTACATGCCCATGGCATAGCCGCCGAGGGCGAAGAACAGGCCGTGCCCCAAGGACAGCAGGCCGGCGTAACCCCACACCAGGTCCAGCGCCAGGGCGACGATGGCGTAGCAAAGAATCTTGCCCACTAGTGTCAGCGTGTAGGCGGAAACATGCAGCGTGCTGTCCACCGGTAACAACGACAGGAGCGGTAGCGCCAACAGCAGAACGAGGATCACCGCACCGACGGCAATCGAGACTTTAGGGCCGGCTTTTTGGGTCGCGGTAACGAGCAGGGGCTGGTTCATCAGTCGATCACCCGTCCTTTGAGTGCGAATAGGCCTTGCGGACGTTTCTGGATGAACAGAATGATCAGCGCGAGGATGAGGATCTTGCCGAGCACGGCACCGATCTGCGGTTCGAGAATCTTGTTGGCGATGCCCAGGCCGAACGCAGCAAAAACACTACCGGCCAACTGCCCGACACCGCCGAGCACCACCACCAGGAATGAGTCGATGATGTAGCTCTGGCCGAGGTCCGGGCCGACGTTGCCGATCTGGCTCAGGGCTACGCCACCGAGGCCGGCGATGCCCGAGCCGAGACCGAAGGCGAGCATGTCCACGCGCCCGGTGGGTACGCCGCAGCAGGCGGCCATGTTGCGGTTCTGGGTGACGGCGCGAACATTCAGGCCGAGGCGAGTCTTGTTCAGCAGCAGCCAGGTCAGCACCACCACAAACAGCGCAAAGGCAATGATGACGATGCGGTTGTACGGCAGCACCAGGTTCGGCAGCACCTGAATCCCGCCTGAAAGCCACTCCGGGTTGGCCACTTCGACGTTCTGTGCGCCGAACACCAGGCGAACCAGTTGAATCAGCATCAGGCTGATGCCCCAGGTAGCAAGCAGGGTTTCCAGCGGACGGCCGTAGAGATGGCGAATCACCGTGCGCTCCAGCGCCATGCCGATGGCCGCGGTGACGAAAAACGCCACCGGCAGCCCGATCAGCGGATAGAACTCGATGGCTTGCGGGGCGAAGCGCTGGAACATCAGTTGCACCACATAGGTCGAGTAGGCGCCGAGCATCAGCATCTCGCCGTGGGCCATGTTGATCACGCCGAGCAGGCCGAAGGTGATCGCAAGTCCCAGGGCGGCGAGCAGCAGAATCGAGCCCAGGGACATGCCGCTGAAGGCCTGACCCAGGAGTTCGCCGACCAGCAGTTTGCGTTTGACTTGAGCGAGGCTGGTTTCAGCGGCGGTACGCACATTCGCGTCGGTTTCAACGCCCGGCTCCAGGAGGTTTTCCAAGCGTGTGCGGGCCAGCGGATCGCCGGTTTCGCCGAGCAGGCGCACAGCAGCGAGGCGCACGGCCGGGTCGGCATCCACCAGTTGCAGGTTGGCCAGGGCGAGGCTCAATGCAGCGTGAACACTTTCGTCCTGTTCGCCAGCGAGTTGCTTATCGAGGAATTTCAACTGCGCCGGCTTGGCGCTTTTCTGCAATTGCTGTGCGGCGGCCAGACGGATTTTGCTGTCGGTGGCGAGCAACTGGTGACCGGCCATTGCCGTGTCGATGAGACCCCGCAGGCGGTTGTTCAGGCGCAAGGTTTTCGGCTGGCCGTCGATGGTCAACTCGCCTTGTTGCAGGGCGTTGATCAGTACGGTGCGGGCCGGATCGGGCTGCGCGGCCCAGGTTTCCAGCAGCCTGGCTTGCTGCACGGGATTGGCGGCGACGAAGTCTTCGGCGTCGCCGGCGTGGGTGGCCATCGGCAACAACAGTGCGATGACCAAGATGAGACGATAAAGGGCGGTGGGCATAGATAGTCGCCTTGACGCGGATATTGTAGGAGCGAGCCTGCTCGCGATAGCGGTTGTTCAGTCACAGAAGTGTTGAATGTGCTGCCGTCATCGCGAGCAGGCTCGCTCCTACAGGGATTTGTGTCGGGCCCGAATGCTTGGGCCCGACATCCAGTGGCTCAGTTGCTCTTCACCGCATACTCCGGTTTCTTGTCGTTGCCCGGGATGAACGGGCTCCACGGCTGGGCGCGGATCGGCCCTTCGGTCTGCCACACCACGTTGAACTGACCATCGGCCTGGATCTCGCCGATCATCACCGGCTTATGCAGGTGGTGATTGGTCTTGTCCATGGTCAGGGTGTAGCCGGACGGGGCGGCAAAGGTCTGGCCGGCCAGGGCCTCGCGGACTTTGTCGACGTCGGTGGATTTGGCTTTTTCGGCCGCTTGCGCCCACATGTGGATGCCGACGTAAGTGGCCTCCATCGGATCGTTGGTCACCGCCTTGTCGGCGCCTGGCAGGTTGTGTTTCTTCGCGTAGGCTTTCCAGTCATCGACGAACTTCTTGTTCACCAGGTTCTCGACCGACTCGAAGTAGTTCCACGCCGCCAGGTTGCCCACCAGTGGCTTGGTGTCGATGCCGCGCAGTTCTTCTTCGCCGACCGAGAACGCCACGACCGGAACATCGGTGGCCTTCAGGCCCTGGTTCGCCAGTTCTTTATAGAACGGCACGTTGGAGTCGCCGTTGACGGTGGAGATAACGGCCGTCTTGCCTCCGGCCGAGAACTTCTTGATGTTGGCGACGATGGTCTGGTAGTCGCTGTGACCGAACGGGGTATAGACCTCTTCGATGTCCTTGTCGGCCACGCCTTTGGAGTGCAGGAACGAACGCAGGATCTTGTTGGTGGTGCGCGGGTAGACGTAGTCGGTGCCGAGCAGGAAGTAGCGCTTGGCGCTGCCGCCTTCTTCGCTCATCAGGTATTCAACGGCGGGGATCGCTTGCTGGTTCGGCGCGGCGCCGGTGTAGAACACGTTCGGCGACATTTCTTCGCCTTCGTATTGCACCGGGTAGAACAGCAGGCCGTTGAGTTCTTCGAACACCGGCAGTACCGATTTGCGCGACACGGAAGTCCAGCAACCGAACACCACGGCAACCTTGTCCTGGGTCAGCAACTGACGGCCCTTCTCGGCGAACAGTGGCCAGTTCGACGCCGGGTCGACGACCACCGGCTCAAGCATCTTGCCGTTCACGCCACCCTTGGCGTTGATCTCGTCGATGGTCATCAGCGCCATGTCTTTGAGCGACGTTTCGGAGATCGCCATGGTTCCGGACAACGAATGCAGAATACCGACCTTGATGGTCTCGGCGGCCTGGATGGTCCAGGTCATGCCCATTGCGGCAATGGATGCCGAGAGTGTGAAAGCCTTGATCAAACTGCGACGCTTCATTGTGCGATCTCCATGAACTTATGAGTTTTCTTGGTTGGCAGATGCGGACTACTGAAGGTGTGTTTTGCAAGGGCTGTGCCCGGTCGGCAAAAGGCAGGGAAATGTCGTTTTAGAGCGGTTGAACGGTTTGATGGCGCACCATGAAGGATCGCGTCTGGCGCGTTGGTGCGAAGAGCTGCGCCAGATTGGGGCGAAGATTTTGTGGGCAACAAAAATCGACTGTGGGAGCGGGCTTGCTCCGGGCGGCGTTCCGACGAATGCGGTGTTTCAGTTGCCATTTATGTTGTCTGGCACACCCTCTTCGCGAGCAAGCCCGCTCCCACAAGGTCAGCGGCGTATCAACTCAGCTTTTAATGCAGGTTTCAAAACCATGTCCGCCACCTTCGTACTCCGGGCCGTAATAGTACTTGGTGAATGAAGTTTTCCCGTCAGGGGTTGAAGCAATTTTCGCAATCCCGACGCCGTAATCCTTGAGCGACGGATCCGTATGGGCAAAGTAAATCGCCAGGGAGCTCAAGTTGGCGGCAGCAAACCCGTCATACCGCGAGTTGTCGGGCAACGTCAGCGTAAAACCGTAGGCGCCGTGTTCGCCGGTACTCTGTTCGGCATTGAGCTTCATTTCGACAACACCTTCAAACGGACCGATATGGCTGTCCATTCCGGTGCATTGATACCGGCCACTGTAGTCAACGCCAGTAAAGGGTGGCTGCACTGCCCATGCGGGCGCTGAAACAAGTGCAATGGATGCGATGAACTTCTTGAACATGTTTACCTCTTTCCGCTCTTGTAAGAGTTGTGGCGATTAAGGTGTAGGAATAATCGTCGTTGAAGCGCGAGCGTTTTACAGTTGAACTCGCGAGAGCGGAGTATGAACATGATGGTGAACTTGTTAAGCGTTAACTCAATACGAGGTTTTTCCGGGCGTAAATGCAGTTCTGAAACTTTTATAATTAAATGTGGCGTTAACGACGTCGCATCAAGCCGATGAAGAACAACCCGCCAATTGCTGCAGTGGCAACGCCGATGGGCAAGTCTTCGGGGGCGATCAATGTCCGGGCAGCGACGTCGACCCAAACCAGAAACACGCTGCCAAGCAATACGCACACCGGCAGCAATCTTCGGTGTTCAGCTCCGACCAGGCGCCGCGCAATGTGCGGCACCATCAGCCCGACAAAACCGATCGAGCCGCTGATCGACACCAGTACCCCGGTCATCAATGACGCAATCAGAAACACCCGCAGGCGCACGGTGCGGGCATTCAGGCCCAGGGTCACCGCTGTCTGCTCGCCGGCCATCAGCGCATTCAGCGGTCGCGCCATGCCCAGCAGCAATATCAGCCCGAGCAATACACTGGCTGTCGGCACCGCCAGCAGCTCCCAGCGAGCCAACCCGAGCCCGCCGAGCATCCAGAACATCACCGCCGAACTGGCTCGATGGTCACCCATGAACAGCAGCAGATTGGCAATCGCCATCATCACGAACGACACCGCCACGCCGCACAGCAGCAAGCGGTCACTGTCGAGGCGACCATGGCGACTGGCGATCATCAGCACCACTAGCATGCTCAGCAATGCACCGATGAATGCCGCGATCGGCAAGGTTAGCAGGCCAACGATTTCACCGACATGCAGCACCACGATCACCGCGCCAAGCGTGGCACCGGACGTCACGCCGAGCAGGTGCGGGTCAGCCAACGGATTGCGCGTGACCGCTTGCAGCACCGCGCCGATCAACGCCAGGCCGGCGCCCACCAGCGCGCCGAGCAGCATGCGCGGGACGCGGATCAGCCAGACGATATGTTCCTGTCCGGGGTTCCAGTCCGGCACACCGAAACCGAACAGTTTGTGCAACAGGATGCGCCACACCACATCCAGCGGCACCCGCGCCGGGCCGAAACCCAGGGACACCACGCACGACACCAGCAACAGGGCACCGAGGGCGATCAGCAACAGGGCGTAGCGACGGTTGATCATTTGCCGTGGAAACCCTTGGCCAGGGTGGCGACCGCGAGCACGTTATCGATCCCCGGCGTGGCCTGCACGTAAGGGATGACGATGAAGCGCCGGTGCTTGATCGCGTCCACCGATTGCAGGGCCTTGTTGCCCAGCAGGAATTGAATCTTCTGGTCGGCAGTTATTTCGCTGTAGTCGACGATCACGATCACCTGGGGGTTACGCTCGACCACGGTTTCCCAATTGACCCGGGTCCAGCTCGCGTCGACATCCTCCAGGACATTGCGCCCGCCTGCGGCGTCGATCAGCGCTTGCGGCATGCCCAGTCGCCCAGAGGTCATGGCCCGGTCTTCGCCGCTGTCGTACAGGAACACCCGCGGTGTTTCCGCGGGCAGGTCTTTGCGAATATTCGCGACTTGCGCCTGCATGTTCGCGATCAGGGCATTGGCGCGGTCCTGCACGTCGAAGATTCTGCCGAGGTTGCGCAGGTCGTTGTAGGTGTCGTCGAGGCTGGCCGGTGGGCGCTTCATTACGAAGGCGCAGGATTCGCTCAGCTCATACACATTGATGGCCAGCGGTTGCAGGGTTTGCGGCGTGAGGTCGCCGCCAACGCGCATGCCGTAGTCCCAGCCAGCGAAGAAGAAGTCGACGTTGGCATTGAGCAGGGTTTCGACCGACGGGTACTTGGCCGCCAGCTCCGACAGGCCTTCGAGAATGCCCTGCATCTCGGGCGTCACGGCCTTCCAGCCACTGATGCCGCTATAACCGGCCATCCGTGGTTTGAGGCCGAGGGCGAGCATCATCTGGGTCATGTTGATGTCGTGGCTGAGGGCGTGTTGCGGTGCCTGCTTGAAGGTCACCTCGCGGTTGCAGCTTTTGATTGTCAGCGGGTAACGGGTGGCTTCGGCCAATGCCTGGGCGCTGCCCAGCAGCATCACGAGAGGGAGGCAGGAGCGCAGCAGGGAACGCAAAGTCATGATTGGGTTATCCAGGTGATTCGTGGGTAGCCGTGCAGTGGATGTTCATCGATCAGTGCTTCGACGCCGAACACATTGCGCAACAGCGCAGCGGTCAGGACTTCTTTCGGTGTGCCGCTGGCGACGATACGGCCATGGTTGATCACGTACAGCCGGTCACAAAAAGCCGCCGCCAGATTGAGGTCGTGGATGCTCGCCAGGGTGCCGATGTCCAGGCGTTTGACCAACTGCAAAAGCTCAAGCTGATAACGCGGATCGAGGTGGTTGGTCGGCTCGTCGAGGATCAGCAATTGTGGTTGCTGGGCCAGGGCGCGGGCGAGGATGACCCGCTGCTTTTCACCACCGGAGAGAGTAGCGAACCCGTGGTCTTCGAAGCCCTTGAGGCCGACGGATTCCAGGGCCTGGTTGATCAGGTCGCGGTCTTCAAGGGTGTCGCCATCGAACAGGCCTTTGTGCGGCGTGCGGCCCATGGCGACCACTTCCTCGACGGTCAGGCCGAAGGCATCGGGGAACTCCTGCAACACCACGGCGATGCGTTGCGCGCACCAGCGCGAGGATTGTTTCCAGACGTTCTGGTGATCGAGCCTGACCTCGCCGCTTTCCGGTCTGTTGAAGCGCCAGGCGCACCGCAACAGGCTGGTCTTGCCGCTGCCGTTGGGGCCGATCAGCCCGACGAACTCACCGGCAGCCACGTGTAGCGAGGCGTCACGCAGCTGGAACTGGTGGTGGCAATGGCCGTGACCCAGTGGGGACCAGGTGAGGTTTGTGAGGTTCAGCGAGGTCATGCAGTGGCTCTTGAGGTGATGCTGATGGCCCCTTCGCGGGCAAGCCCGCTCCCACAGGATTTGCGCGAACCCTGTGGGAGCGGGCTTGCTCGCGAAGGGACTGAGGTGATGCGCGGGGAGTTTACAGTGCCTTTCGCCCCGCGCATCTCGCCTGTTTCATGATGAAGATGAGGCGCTCTCAGTCTGCCGGGTGAAGCGCGACAGCAGCACGCGATCGAGCACCCACACCGCCACCAGCGAAGCGCCCACTAACGGAAAGGCCACCGCCAGGGCGAACATGATCACCATCGCGGTTTTCCATTTCGGCAGGTCGTGGCGCAGCGGCGGCACGCCGAGTTTCCCTTGTGGGCAACGCTTCCACCAGATCACCACGCCACTGACGGCGCTGAGCAGAATCATCAGGCAGATCAGCAACACGACGATCTGATTGAACGTGCCGAACATCTTGCCTTCGTGCAGCATCACGCCGATTTCCGTGGCGCGGGCGACGGTGCCGTACTGCTCGAAACGTACATCGGCCAGGACCTTGCCGGTGTACTGATCGATGTGCATCGTGGCGTCATTGCGCGGATCGTCGGCGAACAGCGCGATGGTGAACACACCCGTTGCGTTGGTCGGCAAGGTGATGCTGTAACCCGGGTCGACCTTGCTCTGCCTGGCGATGTTTTGTACGTCTTGTAGGCTGATGGTCGGTGCGGCAGGAGCGGTTGATGCACCGGCGTTGGCCATGTGTTCGGCATGGTCGCCGGACATCGGCATCGGCGTATTCTCCATGGCCCACGGCACGGTCTGGCGGGTCGCGGTGTTGAGGCTGCGGGCCTCGACGTCGGATTTCGGCACGTCATCCCACATGGTTGCCGGGAACACGTTCCACACGGCGGCGTATTGCTGGCCCCAGAACCCGGTCCAGGTCATGCCGCTGAGCAGCATCACCAACAGTAGGGAGGCGCCCCAGAATCCGGTGACCGCGTGCAGGTCGCGCCACAATACGCGACCACGACTGTTCAGGCGTGGCCACAAAATGCCTGCCGCCTGACCGCGCGGCCACCACAGGAAGATGCCGGACACCACCAGCACCACGCCCCAACCGGCGGCCAGTTCGATCAGCCGATCGCCGACGGTGCCGATCATCAGCTCGCCGTGAATCGCGCGTGCAATGGCTTGCAGGTTTTTCTTGGCGTCTTGTTCGCCGAGGATGTCGCCGTGGTACGGATCGACGAAAACGTTCAGCTCCTTGTCATCGTCAAGCACGACAAACTGTGCGCTGCGCTCGGCGTTGACCGGCGGCAGGTACTGGGTGACCTGACCTTGTGGATAAGCCGTTTTCACCCGAGTCAGGAGGTCGTCGGCGGGGACGGTGTGATGACCGGCCGGGACGTTGAGCAGGCTGCTGTACATCAGCGAGTCGAGCTGCGGTTTGAACAGGTAGACGGTGCCGGTCAGGGCCAGCATCACCATGAATGGCGCAACGAACAATCCGGCATAGAAATGCCAGCGCCAGGCCAGGTTGTAGAAATTCACTTTGGGCTGTTTCATCACGTTTGCTCCGCTTGGCTGGATCTTTTAGTTGTTTGATTGGCGGTTGCTTTGCAACCGATCGCGAGCAGGCTCGCTCCTACAGGGGAGCGAGCTTGCTCGCGAAGCTTTTAGAAACTCATGTCCACCTTGGTCCAGAGCGTTCGCCCCGGTTCCTTGATGGCTTGCGGGTCATTGGCGGGGTAGCCGAAACCGGCGTTGCCGGCCAGGTTCAAGTGCTCGGCGTAAGCCTTGCCGAACAGGTTGTCGACGCCGCTGCTGACCTTCCAGTTGCTGTTGATCCGATAGGCACCGTTGAGGGAGAACACGCCGAAGCCCGGCGTCTTGCCGAAATCCTTGCCGACCACGTTGCCCTTGTTCTGGTCGATGCGGTTTTGCGTGGCGACCAATCTCCACAGTGCGCCGGCGCTCCAGTTGTCTTCGCTGTAGGTCAGGCCGAAACGGGCATCCAGCGGCGGCATCTGCGGCAACGCACTGCCATCGCTGCTGTTCTTGCCCCAGGCGTAGGCCAGGGTCGCGTCGGCTTTCCAGTTGTCGGTGAAGTTGTAGGCGGCACCCAGTTCGGCGCCCATGATTCGCGCGTCGATGTTTTCGGCTTGCGAGGTCGTACCCATCATCGTCGGGGTGTAGTTGAACAGGATGTAATCGCGCACCTGGCCGACGTAAGCCGAGGCCCAGGCTTCGAGGTCTTCGGTCTTGTATTGCAGGCCGAAATCGAGCTGGGTGGTTTTTTCCGGTTTGATCGAATCGAAGGCATTCACCGAACCGGCGGGGCCGGACTTGGGTGAGAAAAGCTCCCAGTAATCCGGGAATCGCTGGGTGTGACCGAGGCCGGCGTACAAGGTGGTCGGGCTGTCGGCCAGGTCATGCTCGTAGCGGATGAAACCGCTGGGCAGGGTATCGGCGCGGGTGTCGTCGGCGGTCGGATTCGGACGGGTCATCATGCCCGAGCCGGTGGTCTGCCGATAATCTTTGGCCGAGGCGCGGTCCAGGCGCGCGCCGCTGATCAGGCGGTCACGGTCTGCGGCGTACCAGGTCAGTTCGCTGAACACACCGTAGTTATGGAAGTCGGCATCCTTGGTGTACGGCAGGTCCTTGTAGGTGTCGACACCCATGGCGCCGCGCTGGCGATGTTCGTTGGTCTGCGCGTCGATGCCGCTGATCAGTTGCACATCAGCCCAGCGCCAAGTGGCCTTGACCCGTGCGCCGAGGGTGCGGCGGTCGACGTTGGAAGCCATGGGGCCGGCCATCATCCCGGTGCCGGACGGCGTGCGCAGGGTGTAGTTGTCCATCACGTGGTCGGCGTAGTTGTAGTAGATCTGCGCCTCGACCTTATCCAGTACCTCGCCGATGTTGGACTGCTCGAACCGCAGGCCGAGGCTCTCGCGCAGGAACTGCGAACCGTCCATGCCGCGCCCGGCGTAGCGGGCTTCACCATCGCCACGGCCGGCGGTCAGCTCCAGCAAGGTGTCGGCATTCGGCGTCCAGCCGACGGCCACGTCGCCGTTCCATTTGTCATAGCGCGACGCCACGGTGTCGTTGTTGCCGTCCAGGTAGTCGTCGGAGTGCGCGGTGTTGCCGATGACCCGCACATAGCCCGACTGACCGCCGGCTGCGGCGTCCACCAGTTTGTCGAAGCGACCGTAGGAGCCAGCCAGAACGCTGGCGTTGACCCGCGTGCCGAGTTCGCCGAAGTGCTCCGGCTCGCGGTCGAACAGAATGGTCCCGGCCGAAGAACCCGGCCCCCAAAGCACGGTTTGCGGGCCTTTGATCACGGTGAGCTTGTCGTAGGTTTCCGGCGAGATGTAGGAAGTCGGCGCGTCCATACGGCCCGGGCAGGCACCGAGCATCATGCCGCCGTTGGTGAGGATGTTCAGCCGTGAGCCGAACATGCCGCGCAGCACCGGATCGCCATTGGTGCCGCCATTGCGCACCATGGCAAAGCCGGGGATGGTTTTCAGGTAATCGGCACCATCGCTGGCCGGCACCGGTTGGCGCGGCTCCTTGGGGTTGGTGACGATGGTCAATGGCGAACTCGGGGCAACGGCGGTGATCACCGTCGGGCTCAATTCTTCACTGTGACCGGCATGGTCGTCGGCGAGCGCAGAGGGCGCCAGCAAGGCACCGCACAGGATGGCGGTGGCGTGCCTGAAACGAACGCCGGATTCGTTCAGGGCATAAGAGGCTTGGGCAGGGCTCAAGCACGGGACAGCGGAAAACCTGGACATGACAATTTCCATCGAACAGTCGTAAACGACACGGCCGGCAGCCCGCGCAATCCCTGTGGGAGTGAGCGTTGGCTGTCTTGCGGACCGTGTGAAATCAGAAGTGAGTGTTTACGCGACGACGGGCGGGGCGCGGGTGCGGGCGCCGGGGAAGAAGGTTTGCCGGGCATGGCCAAGGCGCACAGAGGGTGTGGTGAAGGTGTGGACGGGCGGGATGACGAAGTTGGCGAAAGACACGCCACCGGTTAGCGCCGGGCAATTGAACAGCAGGCTGCAATAGCCGCATTTTTCCCACAGCACATGGTGCCCGGGGGCTGGCGGGCAATGCTCGGCGTTGGCTTGCGTGGCTTGCATGCCATGGTCGGCATGCTCCATCGCCGACATGTCCATGTCCATGCTCATACCTGCCGGCATGGTCATCGACATGGCGCGCGAATCCATCGGCATCGACTGAGAAATCAGCGGGCCGATAAAGATCATCAGCATGGCGAACAGGCTGATCCAGCTGCCGCGTGTCAGGCTCAATGCCTGATTGCGTGACCTGGATGACCTGGCGCTAAGCGGGCGCATGGGCGCTTTCAGCTCAGGCGATTACGGCTTGTGCACGTGCGCTTGCATGGTATCCGGCGCCTGCTTCTGCACCGCGACTTCGACCGTCACATCACCGGACTTCTCGAAGTGCAGCGTCATGGGGAAGCGCTTGCCGTCAGTGAGCAGGCTGCGGTCCTTGAGGCCCAGCAACATCACGTGATAGGCCATGGGTGCAAAAGTGACCTCGCCACCGGCGGGCACTTCCACGCTCGGTACGTGCTGCATTTTCATCATGTCGCCTTGCATCACGTGCTCATGCAGTTGCGCTTCGCCCGCAATCGGGGTGTCGACGCCGAGCAGGCGGTCGGCGGTCTTGCCTTCATTGTTGATCACGAAATACGCCGCAACGGTGGGCGCATTGGGTGGCAACTCCTGGGACCATGGATGAGCGATTTCCAGTGCGCCGACCTTGTATTCGTGGGCATTGGCAAAGCAGGCAGGCAGCAGCAACGCAGCCAGAACGATGAGTTTGTTCAACATGGCAGTTCTCCGGAACGATTTAAAACGCAGTCAATTGCGAGAAAAAATCACACCAGAGGGGACGCGCGGGGGTTGAGACTCGGCCATTGCTGGCGCGGTGACGGGCTGTCGAGCGAGGTGGCGGGCAAGCCGCGGTTGGACTCGAAGCGGGCGAAATACAGCTGTGGCGAATGCCCCGGCAACGCCACCAATGGCGCAGAACCCGAGCAGCACCAGCAATGCTGCATGTTGGAATGATCGTCGTTTTGCGGGGCTTTCTGTTCAAGGTCCCCGATGGAAATCGCCACCATCCTGGTGCCGCTGGAGCTGCAGAAACTGCCCCACAACAACTGTTCGGCAGGTGACTTCGCCGTTTGCGCCATCGCTCCGGACATCGGCATGGCGAGCATGTTGAACAGCACTGCGAAGCAGGCTATCCAGGCAATTGCGAGCCGTTGTCGGGACATGGGACAGAATCCGTTTGAGTGGGCGATCAGGCGCGGGCTATTTAGCCTGATCAAGGCCGATAAGTAAAAAGGCGGTGTGCGGTTTGGTGTCGCAGCGTAATCAGACAGCGATGGCATGCAAGCGCAGACCCAAGGCTTTCATAACTTTCATGATAGTCGCGAATTCCGGATTGCCACTACTGCTCAGCGCTTTGTAAAGACTCTCGCGTCCCAGACCCGCATCACGGGCAATTTGTGTCATGCCCTTTGCTCGGGCGATATCGTTGAGCGCTGCACGTATCAGCACGCCGTCTCCAGCATCCTCTTCAAAGCAGGTACCCAGATAAGCCGCCATTTCCTCCGGCGTTTTGAGAAACTCGACGGCATCAAAACGGGTAAATTGTTCGGCCATGATTTACTCCTCATTACCGATATTGTGTGCCGGGTGCGCTTGATTGGTTCAGGAGGAGGCGAACTATAGGATTGAGGCCGTAGAGTCGATAGCCAGCTTCGTCTGAGAATACTGTCAGCGGAATCGTAAGGTTTAGCGGGTCTAAGGAATAGTCCTACACTGATAGGGCATCCAGCATATCTGCCACCGAACCAAACTCCCGTTCCACACCTGGCAATTCGGGGCGCTTCAAAACAATCACCGGTACCCCACGCTCACGCGCCACTTCCAGCTTCGGCTCGGTCGCCGTGCTGCCGCTGTTCTTGCTGATCAGCACGTCGATGTTTCGCCGTTCGAACAACTCACGCTCATCGTCAATTAGGAAGGGGCCCCGTGCGCCGATCACTTCGCAGCGCTCGTTGCCCGGATACACGTCCAGTGCGCGCAGGATCCAGAATTGCTTCGCAGGAATTTCGTCCAGGTGTTGCAGGGGCTCGCGGCCGAGGGTGAACAGCGGGCGACGGAAGGGTTCCAGGGCTTCGATCAGTTCGGCCCAGTCGGCGACTTCCCGCCAGTCGTCTCCCGCCTGGGCTTGCCAGGCCGGACGCCGTAGCGCCCAGCAGGGGACGCCGCTCAAATGCGCGGCCGTCGCGGCGTTGTGGCTGATTTGGGCGGCGTAGGGGTGAGTGGCGTCGAGCAGCAGATCGATGCCTTCATCGCGAACAAATTGCGCCAGACCCTCGGCACCACCGTAGCCGCCGACGCGCACCTGGCATTGCAGGTCGGTCGGCACCCGACCGACACCGGCCAGGCTGTAGATATGCTGCGGTCCCAGCGTGCGGGCAATGACCATGGCTTCAGTCACGCCGCCGAGCAACAGGATGCGCTTCATTGAAATGCTCCGGCATGGCCAACGATCCCGCCCTGGCGATCGATGGCAAAGACTTCCACCTGAACCTGCGACGGCACCACGCTACGGGCAAAGTCCAGGGCGTGTTGACAGACTGCATCACCCAGGGCGACCCCGGCGGCGGCGGCCATGGCCAGTGCCTGCTGGCTGGTGTTGGCCTCGCGGATGCTCTGCTGCAACGCCGCATCGGCGCCGACCTGCGCCGCCCATAACGCCAGTTGCGGCAGGTCAATGCTCGAATGACGACTGTGCAAATCCATGTGCCCGGCCGCCAGTTTGCTGATCTTGCCGAATCCACCGCACAGGCTGAGTTTATCCACCGGTACTTTGCGCAGGTGCTTGAGCACGGCACCGACGAAGTCGCCCATTTCAATCAGGGCGATTTCCGGCAGGTTGTAGACCCGGCGCATGGTGTCTTCGCTGGCGTTGCCGGTGCAGGCAGCGATGTGCAGGTAACCGTTGGTTTTGGCCACGTCGATGCCCTGGTGGATCGAGGCGATGTAGGCGGCACAGGAAAACGGCCGGACAATGCCACTGGTACCGAGTATCGACAGACCGCCAAGAATGCCCAGGCGCGGGTTCATGGTCTTCAGTGCCAGTGCTTCGCCGTTCTCGACATTGACCGTGACCTCGAAACCGCCGCTGTAGCCGAGTTCGTCGGCCAGTCGAGCCAGGTGTTCGCTGATCATTTTGCGCGGCACCGGGTTGATCGCGGGCTCGCCGACACCCAGCACCAGCCCGGGGCGGGTCACGGTGCCGACGCCGCGGCCGGCCTTGAAGCGAGTCCCCGGTTCGGCGCTGAGGCGCACCTGGGAGTAGAGCAGGGCTCCATGGGTCACGTCCGGATCGTCACCGGCGTCCTTGAGAGTTCCCGCTTCGGCGCCGTCCTCGGTGAGGCGGCAGAACTCCAGGCGCATCTGCACCTGTTTGCCCTTGGGCAACACGATTTCCACCGCATCGGCCGCCGTGCCATCGAGCAGCAGGCGCGCGGCGGCGAGGCTGGTGGCCGTGGCGCAGCTGCCGGTGGTCAGGCCACTGCGCAGGGGGGCAGGTTGTTCGGCGGTTTCGTCACGCATCGAAGGGTTTCGTCACGTCCAGCAAGGTAATCGGCAAGGCCTGGCGCCAGGTGTCGAAGTCGCCCAGGGGTTGGGCCTGGGCGATATGAATGCGCGTCAGCTCCCCACCGTGTTGCTCGCGCCAGGCCATCAGGGTCATTTCACTTTGCAAGGTGACTGCGTTGGCAATCAGCCGGCCCCCGGGTTTGAGTTCGGCCCAGCAGGTATCGAGCACACCTTCGCGGGTGACACCGCCGCCGATGAAAATCGCATCCGGCCGCTCCAGCCCGGCCAGAGCCTGTGGCGCGCTGCCGCGAACCAGTTGCAGGCCGGGAACGCCGAGGACATCACGGTTGTGCTCGATCAACGCTTGTCGGCCCGCATCGGCCTCGATGGCCAGTGCGCGGCAACTGGGGTGAGCGCGCATCCATTCGATGCCGATCGAGCCGCTGCCGGCGCCGACGTCCCACAACAATTCGCCGGGGATCGGCGCCAGGCGCGCGAGGGTGATGGCGCGCACATCGCGTTTGGTCAGTTGGCCGTCGTGCCGGAACGCGGAGTCCGGGAGGCCGGCCAGTCGCGACAGGCGCAGCGTGTTCGGCTCGGCGATGCATTCGATGGCGATCAGGTTCAGGTCGGCGATCGGCGGATCGCTCCAGTCGCTGGCAGTACCGTCGACACGCCGCTCGGCTTCTCCGCCCAAGTGTTCCAGCACGGTGAGACGGCTAGGGCCGAAGCCACGTTCACGCAGCAGGGCGGCGATGGCGGTGGGGCTGCTGCCGTCGTTACTCAACACCAGCAAGCGCACACCACTGGACAATTGCGCGTTGAGTGCGGCAACGGGACGGGCAACCACTGACAACGTGACAACTTCCTGCAAGGGCCAACCCATTCGCGCTGCTGCGAGCGAGCAGGAAGAGGGGGCGGGCAGAATAAGGATTTCATCGCTGGATAAATGTCGGGATAGACTGGCACCCACCCCGAAAAACATCGGATCACCGCTGGCCAGGACGCAAACGGGTTCTCCCTGTTTCGTCAAAACCGGTTCAAGGGCGAAAGGACTGGGCCACAATTGCCGTACACCGCGGATGCAGGCTGGCAACAAGTCCAGCTGCCGTTGACCGCCAATGATCCGTGTAGCGTTCAGCAGAGCGTGTCGGGCATTTTTGCCAAGCCCCTTGTAGCCTTCTTCTCCAATGCCTACCACTGTCAGCCAGGGGGTCATGCTGTTCCTCTTCTATCAAGCGAAGCCAAATCATCACGCTGCCGGTCTGTGTCGGTCTGTGCGGTTGTGCATCATAGCGCGGTGTGGATTGAGTTCGCCTCTCGTCAGTGTCTATAAATGTGGTCAGGGCTTATCCGGTTAATGGTTTTTTTCAGGTCGAATCTCTTCATTCTTATGTCGAGCCGCTTGCGTTCCATGAGCGGTCTTTTGCTTTCGAGTATGTTTTTGTCCAGTTTAAGATATGCGCGTTGCTGGGTGATTTTTGCAGTGTGGTCTTCCGTGTTGAAAAATAGAAAACCACTTTTTTTAATCGTGGTAACTAATTCAAGATTAAAGACTGCGATTTCAAGAAACCCCTTTGAATCGTAGCGTGCGGGTATTACTTGAAAGCGCTCTCCCAGGGAGCTTTGTTGGTCCAGTGAATAAAGTGCCGGCTGGTTGGGCTTCAGTGCGTCGAGTGTGTCAATCATGGCGTTTCCTTGCCGGCTATCCGGCATGGTTTGAGCGCTTTGGACCAAAAACTCGGCAATGCTTTTCGAAACGGAGTGTTGAGAGCGGGTGAAGATGGCATCCTGAAAGACAGACCAGCCTAAAAAATTCAACGTCGTAATGTATTCATTCAACCATATTGTCGAGTCGGCGAAGCGGCTGCCGACCATGTCTGCGGACTGGGTGGCTATTTGTGTGCAATGGGTGAAGTCGTCGTAATCTTGCAGTGAAATTTCTTCAATGCATGAAATAATATTGTGGGCAGTCAATATTCCAGTCGTTTTTTCAAAGTTCATTTTTTTGTTCCTTTGATATAGCTGAATTTTTACTATTGTTCTTCTTTTGGGTGTTGTGAAAAGTACAAGAGTTGGTGTGTGGTTTAAATAAGTCTGGTTGGTTGAATTGATTCTTGCTGTTAGCATTTTTCGCTGGGTGTTCAAATAGAACTTGCGATGGCGGTTCAGGCTTGCAGCGAAAAGCCTGGGCCCGGGATCACGCTTTTCGTCGTCAACCTGCCAGGGTTTTTCATCAGGCCGGGCAAAGCAGGCATAATGCTGTCCTTTGTCTTGTACCGGTCGTCCTGTGAAGTCACGTCAGATACCCAACCGCTTGCGCCCTTCCGCCTGTCCAGGGTTGTTGCGTGTCGTCCAGGCATTGGACGGTGGTATTTGCCGGGTCAAACTCGACGGTGGCGCCATCGGTGCGCAACAGGCAATCGCTGTCGCCGATGCCGCCGAGCGATATGCCAGCGGAGCGATCGAGGCGACCAACCGGGCCAACCTGCAGATCCGCGGCATTGGCAACGAGCAAGCGGCGTTGATCGACAGCCTGCTGGCCGCCGATCTGGGGCCGCGCACGGCGGCTGGCGACGATGTGCGCAACCTGATGCTTAGCCCCGGCGCCGGGATTGATCGGCGCATGCTGTTCGACACTCGCCCGCTGGCCGGGCAGATCCTCGCCACACTGCAAAGCCACGAAGCGTTCTACGACCTCAGTGCCAAGTTCGCCGTGCAACTCGATGGTGGCGAAGACCTGACGATGCTCGAACATCCCCATGACCTGTGGCTCTCGGTGTTTGAGCAAGCCGGCGAACTACGGCTGGCGTTCGGTCTGGCGGGATGCCCGACGGACAGCCCCGCCGGTTCGGTGGCACTGGCTGACGGGCACGCCTTGGTGGTTGCGGTCCTTGAGTTGTTCCTTGAACGGGCACGCCCCGAGCAGACGCGAATGCGCCATTTGCTGGCCGAGTACCCGATCGAGGGTGTTCTGCTTCGACTGGCCGAGCGAGTGCCGCTGCAAGCCGTTGTCGGTTGGCAGCGGGTTTCGGGCTCCAGTGATTTGCACATGGGTGCCCATCCCCAGGCCGAGTCCGGCGTTGTCTATGTGGGGGCCGTCCCGCCACTGGGGCGGCTCGATCCGGCGATGCTGCGGGGGGTGGCACAACTGGCACGCGAGTTTGGTGATTCCAGCCTGCGCTTCACACCCTGGCAAAGCCTGCTGCTGCCCAATGTCCGCATGGAAAACGCCGCTGAAGTCTTGGGGCGTTTGCAACGCTTGGGCTTGTCCTGTGAAGCCGGTCAACCATTGTCCCGGTTGATCGCCTGCACCGGTTCCAGCGGTTGCGCCAAGGGGTTGGCCGAGACCAAGGGCGATGCCCTGCAACTGGCCACGCTGCTGCACCGCCATGGATCGGCACTGAACATTCACCTGAGCGGTTGCCCGCGCTCCTGCGCCGCCGCGCATACGGCGCCCGTCACATTACTGGCCGTCGCCCACGGTCGTTACGATCTCTATTTCCGCGATGCAGCGCAGCCGGGCTTCGGCGCGCTGCACGCACGCAACCTTACTATTGAAGCGGTCGCGGCCCTGCTCGACGCCCGCTCACGGAGCCCCCTTGATGCTTGATTACATCCGCGACGGTCAGGAGATCTATCGCAACTCCTTCGCGATCATTCGCGCCGAGGCCAACCTCGACCGAATCCCGGCCGATCTGGAGAAACTCGCGGTCCGTGTCATTCACGCCTGCGGCATGGTCGATGCCATCGACGGCTTGCAGTTTTCCGCAGGGGCGGGCAAGGCCGGGCGTGATGCGCTGGCGGCCGGCGCGCCGATTCTGTGCGATGCGCGGATGGTCTCCGAAGGCGTCACCCGTGCGCGGTTGCCAGCGAACAATCCGGTGATCTGCACCTTGCGCGACGAGAGCGTTCCGGAACTGGCCCGTGAATTGGGTAACACCCGCTCAGCCGCTGCGCTGGAACTGTGGCGCCCGCACCTGGAAGGCAGCGTGGTGGTCATCGGCAACGCCCCGACGGCGCTGTTTTACCTGCTGGAAATGCTCGACGCCGGTGCGCCGAAACCTGCACTGATCCTCGGTTTTCCAGTGGGCTTCGTCGGCGCCGCCGAATCCAAGGCCGCGCTGGCCGCCGACAGCCGTGGCGTGCCTTTTGTCATCATGCAGGGTCGCCTGGGCGGTAGCGCCATGGCCGCCGCCGCCGTCAATGCCCTCGCCACGGAGATCGAATGATGCAGCAATCTGGACGTTTGATCGGCCTTGGCGTCGGCCCCGGTGATCCGGAACTGATTACCGTCAAGGCCTTGCGCTTGCTGCGCGAGTCGCCGGTAGTGGCGTACTTCGTGGCCAAGGGCAAGAAAGGCAACGCCTTCGGCATCATCGAAGCGCATCTGCAGGACGCGCAGAATCTGTTGCCGCTGGTGTACCCGGTGACCACCGAAGCCTTGCCGGCACCGCTGTCCTACGAGCAAGTGATCAGCGACTTCTACGATGACGCCGCCGACGAACTGGCGACGCATCTCGATGCCGGTCGAGACGTGGCGGTGATCTGTGAAGGCGATCCGTTCTTCTACGGCTCCTACATGTACCTGCACGACCGGCTCGCCGATCGTTATCAGGCTGAAGTCGTGCCCGGTGTGTGTTCGATGCTCGGCGGGGCCTCGGTGCTCGGTGCGCCGCTGGTGTATCGCAATCAGAGTCTGTCGGTGTTGTCCGGTGTGCTGCCGCACGACGAACTCAAGCGTCGCCTGGCCGACGCCGATGCGGCGGTGATCATGAAGCTTGGGCGCAACTTCCCCAAGGTTCGCCAGGTGCTGGAAGAGCTCGGCCTGGCCGGGCGCGCGTTGTACGTCGAGCGCGCGACCATGGCCAATCAGAAGATCGTGCCGCTGGACCAGGTCGAGCCGATGTCCTCGCCGTATTTCTCGCTGATCATCGTTCCCGGTGAAAGGTGGCAAGGCTGATGACCCGTCCAGTTCCGGCGATTGTCATTCTCGGCAATGGCAGCCTCGCTACCGCGCGCAGCATTCAGCAGGTGTATCCCGAAGCCCTGATCCATGGCCTGGCCGAACGGGTTGAAGGCGCGGATCGGGTCTATCACGAATTCGGTGCGACCCTGCGCGAGTTATATCAACAGGGCACACCGATCATTGCCCTGTGCGCGGCCGGGATCGTGATCCGCACGCTGGCGCCCTTGTTGCTGGAAAAAGGCGCCGAACCACCGGTATTGGCGGTGGCCGAAGACGGCAGCGCCGTGGTTCCACTGTTGGGCGGTCTTGGCGGAGTAAATGTGATGGCGCGGGAGATTGCCGCCGCGCTTGAAGTCGCCGCGGCGATCACCACCAGCGGCGAGTTGCGTTTCGGCACCTGCCTGCTCAACCCGCCCAGCGGTTATGCCCTTGGCGATCTGGAGCTGGGCAAGCGTTTCGTTTCCGATCTGCTCGCCGGCGAAACGGTGCGCATTGAGGGTGAGGCACCGTGGCTGGCGCAGGCGCAGTTGCCCGAAGATGCGCAGGCCCGACTGGCGGTGCATGTCAGTCATGTCGAACGGGTACCTGCGGCCAACGAATTGTTGATCTACCCGCGCAATGTGGTGGTCGCCGTGGACGCTGGCCTGGTGAACGTCGCGGGGGCGGTGCGCGAGGCGTTGCATCAGGCAGGGATCGCCGTGCAGTCGCTGGCCTGCCTGTTGGCCGCCGATATCGAAATGGCCAGCGCGGCGTTGCGCGAAGCAGCGCTTGAATTGGGCGTGCCGTTGCGCTTTGCCCACGCACGGAAGGTGCTTGGCGAACGTCTGCGTACTGTCATGGGTCAACCCGTTTCCATGCTTGGTAACGACACTGTTGCCATTGGGGTAGCAGACCAGCCGCTGGACCCGTTGCAGATCGGCCGCCCTCGCGGACGCCTGGCCGTGATCGGCTTGGGGCCAGGTGCCGCCGAGCTGATGGTGCCGGCCGTGAAGGCGGAATTGGCCCGGGCAACCGACGTGCTGGGTTACGAAACCTACGTGCGCATGGCCGGGCCGTTTCGCGACGATCAGGTGCTGCATTGCACCGACAACCGCGAAGAGATGCAGCGTGCCCGCCACGCTTTCGAACTGGCGGCCCAAGGGCGCTCGGTGGTGGTGGTTTCTTCAGGCGATCCGGGTGTTTTCGCCATGGCCGCGGCGGTGCTTGAGGCGCTGCACGAGTCCACCGACGTCCATTGGCACAACGTCGATCTGGAGATTCTGCCAGGGGTTTCCGCCTCGCTGGCAACCGCGGCCCAAGCCGGTGCGCCGCTGGGGCATGATTTCTGCGTGCTGTCGCTGTCGGATAACCTCAAGCCATGGGCAATCATCGAGAAACGCCTGGACCTGGCAGCGCAAGCTGATCTGGCAATGGCGTTCTACAATCCGATCTCGCGTTCCCGACCTTGGCAATTGGGGCGTGCGCTGGAGATCCTCGCCCAACATCGCGCACCTGAAACGCCAGTCGTGCTAGGGCGTGATGTCGGACGCCCGGGGCAGACATTACGCGTGACGACGCTTTCTCAATTGACTCCAGACCAGGTCGACATGCGGACCATGGTGTTGATTGGTTCATCCACGACTCGCGTGTTTCATCGTTCGCAAGGAATGCCGTGGGTTTATACGCCGCGTAGTTATGGTGATAAATTAAGCGATATCAACTAATTTAATATCATGGTTTAGTGCAGTGTTGTTCGAGCTGAACTGCTCGACAACTGCTGCATGGTTGATGCGTGCTTACATATGTCGACATTCAATCGGGTTTGATAGCGGTGTTGGGGTGATTTAGATTCGTTTTGTCTCTGCTGGAGACTTAAACGAATTTAAAAGGAATAGTTCGATATGGAAATCGTGGAAGGTTTTATCACTCACAAACAATGCACCGATATTGGGAGAGCTCGTCTTGCCAGGTCAAAGGCGTTGTTGAGCAGTGCTCCTCGTGCGAAAGCATTAATGTCGACCACTGCGTCGAGCTCACCCAAGGCATTGGACGATTCGAGTCCTACCAGGGAACTGGATGCTTTGGTTTTGGGTAATACGCTCATTGGTTATGGCGATAATATTTCGCTTGAAAACATGACGATTATCGAAAACCTCATAAAGTTTTCGAAGTTGGAGGCCGATCGCGAGACTAAAGACAGCCATAGCCCCGCCGCTTGGCACCGAGCCTTTCTCCAGTGCATGGAGGATATGGGGTGTTCTGTTCCCATCAACGCGAGCATCGAATACAAAAAAAGGTCTGGTAGCGGGACAATGAAAAATGTTGTCACCTCTATTATCCAGGCGGGCGTTGAAGCGGCAAAAGCTGCCATTCCTGGTGCAACCGTGCTAAGTGCCGTCGCAGACAGCACATTGTCAGCATTGGAAAAAGAACCTGAAACAATCAAGGTTTTCAACTATGAAGTTACTAAGGCCAAGGGTATAAAGCTGGCCTTGTTGCCTTGCGAGCAAACCAAGAACGGATTGGTTATGGTTTCGTTTTCATCCGTTAATCATGTCGGAGATCAAGTGGGTGGTGGGGTTTTGTTCTTGGATCTGAAAATTGCAAGTCTCGATATTTACCAGGGTTCCAACTTTCTCGCCTTTAATCCTGCTGCTTACGCTGAAGTAAAAGATGATGTCGAATTTATCCTGGCGCAGAATCGAAAAGAAGTGTTGGCTAAAAGATTTGTGCGTCGCAGGCAGTGAACTTAATCAAACCGGTTCAGAGGTTGGTGGTCTCGGGTCTGTTTGAGAGGGGGAAAGGGTTAACCGGTTTGCATTGCGAGGAGTACGAAGCAGGCGCCGTGCAGCGGTGAGGCACACGGCGACATCCTGGATGCTTCGAGTCTGCCAGCCCCACGATTTGCCAGAACCGGAGTGCTTTATGTTCAAGGCACCAGATAACCCTTCACCCCGGTGAAGATGATCTGCGCCGCCAGTGCGCACACGAACAACCCCATCAATCGGCTGACGATCTGTAGTCCCTGGTCGCCGAGAATGCGCTCGATACGACCGGACAAAAACAGCACCACGCCCACGGTAAAACTGGCCAGGGCAATGCTGACAATGGCCGTGAGCTTGTCGTCCCAGTGCGGCTGGCTCACGCCCATCACCAGCAAGGCGCCGATGGTGCCGGGGCCGACTGTCAGCGGGATCGTCAGCGGAACGATGGTGACATCCTGCTGCACGTTGTCGGTCTGTACCGCCGATTTGCCTTGCGCCATGCCCAGTGCCGAGATGAACAGCACGCTGCCTGCGCCGATGCGGAATGCGTCCACGGTAATGCCGAACACACTGAAAATCACTCGACCGAACAAATACAGCAGAACGCTGGAGACCAGGGTGGCGACCGCTACTTTCCAGGCCAGCCGACGCTGTTCCTTGCGCGAATAACCACGGGTCAGGCTGATGAAGCAGGACAACACGAAGAACGGGCTGTAGAGCACCAGCATCTTCAAGTAAACGCTGAACAACACATGGAGCATGGTGCCGGGCTCACTGGCGAGGGAAGTCGAGGGGGAGTCTATCAGGGGTTGCGCAGTCTGTCGGCTCAGGACGTTTGGGTCGTTGCGCGATTCTGCTGGTCACGCTGGGCGACCCAGTGCTCGATCAGTTCGCGCAGCTGCGACAGTTCCACCGGCTTGGCCATGTGCCCGTCCATGCCGGCCTGTCGCGCACGTTCTTTGTGTTCGGCAAGGATATGGGCGGTCAGCGCCACTACAGGGGTGCGAGCCCGCTGGTTGCCGACTTCCCAGGCGCGCAATTGTTGGGTGGCCGAGAAGCCGTCGAGGATTGGCATTTCGCAGTCCATCAGCACCAGGTCGTAACGCTGGGCTTTCATCGCCTGCAAGGCTTCTTCGCCGTTGCAGGCGGTATCCGGTTGCAGGTTGAGCTTGCTCAACATGCCGCGGATCACCTTGGTCGAGATGCTGTTGTCTTCAGCCACCAGAATGCGGAAGTCGCAGGGGACCTTGACCGGTAGCGCCGGGCCGCTTGGCACGGGCAGGGTCGCGACGAGTCCTTTGTTGCGCTGGGTCAGTTCGTCCGCCAGGGTGGTCTTGAGGGTGTAGCCGGCCACCGGCTTGGCGAGAATGCGCTTGATCCCGGAGTTGCGTGCGATGATCTTGCTCGGCGCGTTGCTGATGCCGGTGAGCATGATCAGCAGTATGTCATGGTTCAGGCTCGGGTCTTCCTTGATCTTGGCCGCCAGTTGCATGCCGGTCATGCCGGGCATGTTCTGGTCCAGCAGGACCACATCGAAGTAATCGCGCAAGTGAGCCTTGGTGCGCAGCAGGGCCAGCGCTTCCTTGCCGGAAGGTGCGGCGCTGACATTCAGGCCCCAGGCGCTGCATTGCTGCACCAGTACCTTGCGACAGGTGTCATTGTCGTCCACCACCAATACCCGCGCACCTTGCAGCGGGCCGTCGAGGTCTGATGTCGGGTGTTCGAGGCGATCCGGGTCCAGCGGCAGGGTCAGCCACAGGGTGCTGCCCTGGTTGTTGCCGCTCTTGATCCCGAATTCACCCTGCATCAAGCGGATCAGCTGACGGGCAATCACCAGCCCCAGGTTGCCGCCCAGCTGGGTGGCCGAAAGAAAATGCCGGCTGTGCAGTTCGGCGTGCATCAGGGCGTCGCGTTCTTCGACGTCCATGGGCTCGCCACTGTCCTGCACGGCGATACGCAGGCGTGGTTTGGTGTTGCGCTCGTCGAGCGCAACGACGATCAGGATTTCGCCTTCATCGGTTTTTTTCAGGGCGTTTTCAAGCAAACTCAACAGCGTCTGGCGCAAGCGTGTCGGGTCACCGCTGATCACCCGCGGCACTTGCGGCTGGATGAAGCTGATCAACTCGACGTTTTGCTGCTCGGCCTTGGCGCGGAAGATGCTCAGGCAGTCTTCGATCAGTGCATTGAGGTCGAACTGCACATCGTCCAGCTCGATCTGCCCGGACTCGAGTTTGGAAATGTCGAGAATTTCGTTGATCAGTGTCAGCAATTCGTTGCCGGCGCTGTGGATCGTCTGCACATAGTCGCGTTGCTTGACCGAAAGTGGCGTGCCCAGCAGCAGCTCGGTCATGCCGAGGACGCCGTTCATCGGAGTGCGGATCTCATGGCTGATCTTCGCCAGGAACTCGGCCTTGGTGTTGATCTCGGCGTTGCTGGCCGCCAGGTCACGGCTGATGCTGAAACGGTCTTCGGTGATGCGGCGCTGGCGCTCGCTCAGCGCAATGCTCATCAGCAGGCCGCTGATGCAGATGAACACCAGCAAGGTAGTGATCAGGCCATTGGGTTCGACCAGAGTCAGCCCCAACAGCGCGGGCAGGATGACCAGTGTCCCGAGGTTGAACACCACCATGGCCGCCACGAAGAGGCGAGCCGGGCGATAACCTTTTTGCCAGTGATAGGCGCTGATGAACAGCATGGTCAGACCTGCCAGGGCTACCAGGCCGTAGGTAATGAAGTTCAGCGGCAAGGTATTGACGAACAGCAGCATCAGGCCGCACGCGGTGATGAGCAGGACCTCGCCAAGCAGCAACCGGTTCAGCGGGTGCGGGCCCAGCGGGGCGAAGAAGCGATAGGCAAGCATCAGGCCGCAGGGCGCAGTCATGATCAATGCCAGGTAAGCCCCCGGTGTTTGCAGTGCATGCCAGTCCGGCAGCCAGGGGCCGGCGAGGTTCAGCAACAACAGCAGGCTGAGCATCAACAACCCTTCGCACGACGCCAACCAGAGGGCGCTGCGCGAGCGGGTGTAGGCGTAGCGGATGAGGTTGTGCAGGATCAGCATGGCGATGCAACCGAACAGCAGGCCATAGATCAGCGTCTGGTTCTGGTTGGCGGCCGAGAGGATCGCCGATTGCAGGGTGATATAGGGCCGTAGCTGGTGGTCGGAGGCCAGTCGCAGGTATACGTCAAGGGGGGTGTCGCTTTGCGGCAGGGCCAGCATGAAGTCGTTGCTGGGCAATGGTCGCTCGGATTGGGGGCGTTCGTTGCCCGTGCTGGATTGATCGATCAGCTTGTCGCCGTCCAGTACGTACATGTTGAACTGGCGCAGATCGGGTGCGAACACCCGCAGCAATTGTTCGTGTTTGCCCGGTGCAAGCCTGAATCGCAACCATAGCGCGCCATCGGGTTCGGCTGCGGTAATGCGGTCGAGTTCGATAGGGCTGAATTGATTGGTGTAGCGTGCGGAACGGATGTCGCTCAGTTGCAGGTCGCCCTGTTCGTCGAGCAATACCGCCCAGCCACTGCCTTGCGTGGCCTGGGCCGGTAGCATGCAGAGCAAGGTCAGCAAAGTGACGGTCAAGCTTATGGCAATCCTGAGCCAGCGCACGGCGAAATCCCTTCTTAGGTTGATGCCAGAATATAACGATGCGCGGCGCCGGAACAGCCAGGCAATAAACGGTGTTCATTGCCTGGCGCGGTGTTTGCCTTATTCCTGATTTTCGCCACGCTCGCGGGCAATGGCACGGTAGCCAATGTCCTTGCGATAGAAACAGCCTTCCCAGTCAATCGATGCCGCCAGCTTGTAAGCCTGCTGCTGCGCAGCATCAACGCTGGCGCCCATGGCCGTAGCGCAAAGCACCCGACCACCGGCCGTTACGACTTGACCGTCCTTGAGCGCAGTACCGGCGTGGAAGACTTTGCCTTCCAGTGCGGCGGCGGCATCCAGGCCATTGATGGCCACGCCTTTGGCGTAGTCACCAGGATAGCCGCCAGCGGCCAGGACGATGCCGACGCTCGGGCGTGGATCCCATTGTGCTTCTACTTTATCCAGTGCCTGCGCCAGGGCTGCTTCGACCAGCAACACCAGGCTCGACTGCAGGCGCAGCATCACAGGTTGGGTCTCAGGGTCGCCGAAGCGGCAGTTGAATTCGATGACTTTTGGGTTACCAGCCTTGTCGATCATCAGGCCGGCGTACAGGAAGCCAGTGTAGACGTTGCCTTCCTCGGCCATGCCGCGCACGGTCGGCCAGATCACCAGGTCCATGACGCGCTTGTGCACCTCGGCGGTGACCACTGGCGCCGGGGAGTAAGCACCCATGCCACCGGTGTTTGGACCGGTGTCGCCGTCGCCGACGCGTTTGTGGTCCTGGCTGGTGGCCATCGGCAGCACGTTCTTGCCGTCGACCATGACGATGAAACTGGCTTCTTCGCCGTCCAGGAACTCTTCGATGACCACGCGCGAACCCGCATCACCAAAGGCATTGCCCGCCAGCATGTCGCGCACGGCGTCTTCGGCTTCGGCCAGGGTCATGGCGACGATCACGCCTTTACCGGCGGCCAGGCCATCGGCCTTGATCACGATCGGAGCGCCTTTTTCACGCAGGTAAGCCAGGGCCGGCTCGATCTCGGTGAAGTTCTGGTAGTCGGCAGTCGGGATCTTGTGGCGCGCCAGGAAGTCCTTGGTGAAGGCTTTCGAACCTTCCAGCTGCGCAGCGCCAGCGGTCGGACCGAAGCAATCCAGGCCACGGCTGCGGAACAGGTCCACAACACCGGCAACCAGCGGCACTTCAGGGCCAACGATGGTCAGGGAAACGTTTTTCTCGGCAAAGTCTGCCAGTTGCTCAAGTGCCAGTACATCGATGGCGACGTTCTCGCACTTGGCTTCGATGGCGGTACCGGCGTTGCCCGGAGCCACGAACACCTTCTGCACACGCGGATCCTGAGCTACTTTCCAGGCCAGTGCGTGTTCACGGCCACCGCTGCCAATGATCAAAACATTCATTTCAAAAACCTCGGATGACGCTAATTCTGTGGGCAGCGCTGAAGCTGCTTTTCTGTAGGAGTGAGCCTGCTCGCGATGATGGCGTTACAGTCAGAATCAATGTGTCTGAAAGGACGCTATCGCGAGCAGGCTCACTCCTACAGTTGATCGTGTACTCAGTGGCGGAAGTGACGCATGCCAGTAAAGACCATCGCGATACCGGCTTCGTCAGCGGCCGCAATCACTTCATTGTCACGCATCGAGCCACCAGGCTGGATCACCGCAGTGATGCCAACCTTGGCCGCGTTGTCCAGACCGTCACGGAACGGGAAGAACGCGTCCGATGCCATCACCGATCCTGCGACTTGCAGACCGGCATGTTCTGCCTTGATCGCAGCAATACGCGCGGAGTTCACGCGGCTCATCTGGCCGGCGCCGACACCGATGGTCTGGCGATTCTTGGCGTAGACGATGGCGTTGGACTTCACATACTTGGCGACTTTCCAGGCGAAGATCAGGTCGTGGATTTCCTGTTCGGTCGGAGCGCGCTTGGTCACCACTTTCAGGTCATCGGCGCCGATCATGCCGATGTCTCGGCTCTGTACCAGCAGGCCACCGTTGACGCGCTTGTAGTCCCAGGCAGCAGCGCGGTCAGCCGACCACTCACCGCAGGCCAGCAGGCGTACGTTGGCTTTGGCAGCGACGATAGCGCGGGCCTCTTCGCTGACGCTTGGGGCAATGATCACTTCGACGAACTGACGCTCGACGATGGCCTTGGCAGTCTCGGCGTCCAGCTCGCGGTTGAAGGCAATGATGCCGCCGAACGCGGATTCGGTGTCGGTAGCGTAGGCCAGTTCGTAGGCCTGACGGATGCCGCCTTCGGCATCGGGGCTGACAGCCACGCCGCACGGGTTGGCGTGCTTGACGATCACGCAAGCTGGCTTGACGAAGCTCTTCACGCATTCCAGCGCGGCGTCGGTGTCGGCCACGTTGTTGTACGACAGTTCCTTGCCTTGCAGCTGGGTCGCGGTGGCGATGCCGACTTCGGCAGGCTTGGCTTCCACGTAGAACGCCGCGCTCTGGTGCGGGTTCTCGCCGTAGCGCATTTCCTGGGCCTTGATGAACTGGCTGTTGAAGGTGCGCGGGAACTCGCTGCGACCGGAGGTCGAGAGGGTCTCGGCAGCCTGGTTCACGGTGCCCATGTAGTTGGCGATCATGCCGTCGTAGGCGGCGGTGTGCTCGAACGCCTTGAGCATCAGGTCGAAACGCTGGGCGTAGGTCAGGCCACCGGCCTTGAGGTTTTCCAGGACGCTGGCGTAATCGCTGGCGTTAACCACGATGGCCACGTCTTTGTGGTTCTTGGCTGCCGAACGGACCATGGTCGGGCCGCCGATGTCGATGTTCTCGATGGCGGTCGGCAGGTCGCAGCCTGGCTTGTTGATGGTGGCTTCGAACGGGTACAGGTTGACCGCTACCAGGTCGATCGGCTTGATGCCGTGCTCGTTCATGATGGCGTCGTCGATACCACGACGACCGAGGATCCCGCCGTGGATTTTCGGGTGCAGGGTCTTCACCCGGCCGTCCATCATTTCAGCAAAACCTGTGTAGTCCGCGACTTCCACTGCGGCAACGCCGTTGTCCTGCAGCAGCTTGAACGTCCCGCCGGTGGAGAGGATCTCGACGCCCAGGGCTTCAAGCTCCTTGGCGAATTCGAGGATCCCGGTCTTGTCGGAAACGCTGATCAAGGCGCGGCGGATCGGCAGGCGGGTAGTCTGGTCGGTCATCTCAATTTCCATCAAAAGCAAAGGAAGTCAGCAAAAAAGGCGACCGGTTTTACGCGGGCGCCTTTCTGGTTTGATTGAATGCTTACAACAAATCGTACTGCTTGAGTTTCTTGCGCAGCGTGCCCCGGTTAAGCCCGAGCATCTCGCTGGCCTTGGTCTGGTTGCCCTTGACGTAGTTCATCACGCACTCGAGCAGGGGAGCCTCGACTTCGGAGAGCACCAGGTTGTACACATCCGTGACGGCAGCGCCCTCAAGGTGGGCGAAATAATTGTGCAGCGCCTTCTCGACACTCCCGCGAAGGGTCTGGCCTTCTTCGCTTGGCGTATTGAGGTGCTGTTTCAAATTCACGTTGTCGCTCACGGGTGTTGTTCCACTCACTAAAGTCTCGGTCATCATCGTCATGCGGCCACCCACTCTCCGTCCCCTGTCAGGCTCTTGTAACGCTCGGCGAAAAACGCCCGAACGTTGGCGCATTGTGCATCCGTACCATCCAAACGATTGAAGTGGGCGCGAAACTCCCTGGCGCCCGGCAGGGTTGCGAGATACCAGCCCACATGCTTTCGAGCAATGCGCACACCCATGACATCGCCATAGAAGGCGTGCAGGGCAGCCAGATGCTCTAGCAGAATGCGTTCCACCTCGATCAGTTCCAGCGCCGGGAGTTTCTCGCCGGTACGCAGGAAATGATCGATCTCGCGAAAAATCCATGGCCGCCCCTGGGCAGCCCGGCCAATCAACAGCCCATCGGCACCGGTCGCGTCGAGCACGTACCGGGCTTTTTCCGGCGAATCGATATCGCCATTGGCGAAGACCGGGATCGACACCGCCTGCTTGATCGCGGCAATGGTGTCGTACTCGGCTTCACCGGTGTACAGGTCGGCACGGGTGCGGCCATGCACCGCCAGCGCCGTAATGCCTGCCTGTTCGGCGATCTTCGCCACCGTCAGGCCGTTCTTGTTGTCCCGGTCCCAACCGGTCCGGATCTTCAGGGTAACCGGCACATCGACCGCAGCCACGACGGCCTGCAGGATCTCGGTTACCAGGGGTTCATCCTTCAACAGTGCGGAACCGGCAGCCTTGTTACAGACTTTTTTTGCCGGACAGCCCATGTTGATATCAATGATCTGCGCACCCATTTCAACGTTGGCACGGGCGGCGTCCGCCAGCATCTGCGCGTCCCCACCGGCGATCTGTACCGAGCGTGGCTCGGGATCACCTTCGTGGATCATGCGCATGCGCGACTTGCGGGTGTTCCACAAGCTCATGTCGCTGGTGACCATTTCCGAGACGACCAGTCCCGCGCCCAAGCGCTTGCACAGCTGACGAAAGGGCTGGTCGGTGACTCCCGCCATGGGGGCGAGAATCAAGCTGTTATGTAATGTGTATGGGCCGATGCGTACCGCCGACATAGGACTTCCCTGTTGTGGGGCCGGATCATGAGAGTTCGAAAAAGGGTTGGCATGATACCCGCTCTCGATGACTGGATAAAGGCTGAATTGAACAAATTCTGAACAGTTATTCTGTTATTACCCGTGGTTTGGTTGGCCAAGGGCAGTCAGAAAGCCGACGTTAATCCGGGGGCAATGAAGCGTTTCACTCCGGAGAGTGAAAGCTCAGACTGTAGTTCACGGCCTTGGCGCCTGGGTCGAGAATGTCCAGGGCAATGTGGATCGGCGTTTGCGGAGGCATTTCCGCCATGCCTTCGAGATCGCCATTGAGGTACTCGCCAGGTTTGAAGCGGCGACTGGCGATCAGGTGGCCATTGAGGTCGGCGAAGCGCAGCTCCAGCAGCGGGAAGGGTTGGGAGAACGGCGCGCGGTTATAGATGATCGCATCGACCACCAGGGCGCCATTGAATTCGGGATGGCTGCGCACCACCAGGTTGCTGCTTTTGATTTTCGCGATGTCGACTTTGGAGGGCACGGTGCAGCCGATTTGCGGGCACAGTTGCTGGAACCACGGGCGATATTGATCCTGTCGCGCCAGTTCGTCGAAATGGTAGGCGATGTACTGGCCGGCGAGGGCGCCAGCGGCAATCAGCACCAGCAGCAACCAAAATAGCCGTCGGCCCCAGGGCGAGCGGCGTTTTTGCCAGTCCAGTTGCAGCGGGTCGTCGGTCAGGTCTTGCAGGACTTCGGCGCGCACGCCCGGTTCGCTGCGTTCGCGTCGCTTGCGCAGCGGTTCTATCGAGGGCAGGTTGTCGTCGATTTCGCTCTCGTCGGCGGCCGACAGGCGCTCGTGGTTCAGCGGCGCATCGAGAGGGTCGTGCAATCGCAAGTGGGGTGGCTGCAGTTCGTCGTCGAGATCAACCGGTTCCAGGGACAGCGAAGGTTCGGTGCGCGAGGCTTTGCTCGGTTCGACCGTAGGCTCTGGCGTTTCAAGGCTGTCGAGCGGTTCGTCGAGTTGCGCACGATCGGCCGCCGACTCACTGAACAGGCTGTCGGACCACGGCTCCTCGTCATCCTGCCCGGTGCTGTCGCGACGGGCACTCAGTGAGTCGTCGCGATGGCGGCCGAGTTCGGTGGTCGGCTGAATTTCCCGCTGTTCGAGCCGGGCGAGCTCTTCGTCGAGGTCGAGACTGTCCAGGTCCAGTTCGGTCGCGCTCCATTGCTTTTGGCTGATGGCGCGTGGCTGCGATGGTTCGACCGGCTCCACAGGCGGGAGCGGCATCGCGACTGGTGGCTCCTTGCCAGCCTGCTCAAGCAGCTGCCTGGCGGCATTGAACACCTGCAGGCAGGAGCCGCAACGAACCACGCCACGCGCCATGCTCAACTGGGCATGGCTGACGCGGAAGCTGGTTTGGCAATGCGGGCACTGGGTGACGAAGCTGTCGGTCATGCGGCGATCCGGATTATGCAGGCGCTCATTCTAGCGCCGACGGCCAGTGATGCGCACCCAGCCATCGCGATTGGCGATCGGGTCCAGATCGAAGTCCTTGGCGTAGGCGGCAGCGACTTCATCGCCCTGTTCGGCGAGGATGCCCGACAGCGCCAGGCGACCGCCCGACTTGACCAGGTCCGACAGCTGCGGCGCCAGGGAAACCAGCGGACCGGCGAGAATGTTGGCCACCAGTACGTCGGCCTGCACCTGCGGCAGGTCTTGCGGCAGGTACAGCGGGAACAGCTCGTCGGCGATACCGTTGCGCCCGGCGTTGTCGCGGGAGGCTTCCAGCGCTTGCACGTCGATATCGGTACCGACGGCTTCCTTGGCGCCCAGCAAAAGTGCGGCAATTGCCAGAATCCCCGAGCCGCAGCCGAAGTCCAGCACGTTGCAGTCCTTCAGGTCCTGACCGTCGAGCCATTCCAGGCACAGTGCGGTGGTCGGATGGGTGCCGGTGCCGAACGCCAGGCCCGGATCCAGCAGCAGATTCACGGCGTCAGGTTCCGGCGCGGCGTGCCAGCTCGGCACGATCCACAGGCGCTGGCCGAATTGCATTGGCTGGAAGCCATCCATCCAGCTGCGTTCCCAGTCCTGGTCTTCGATCACTTCGCTATGGTGTTCGGGCAGCGGGCTGCCGGTCAGCAACTCCAGATGGGCCAGTACCGGGCCAGGCTCGGTGCCACCTTCGAACAGGGCCAGCAGGTGCGTGTGCGACCACAGCGGCGTGGTGTTGAGTTCCGGCTCGAAGATCGGCTGATCTTCGGCGTCCATGAAGGTCACCGACACGGCGCCCACTTCAAGGAAAGCGTCTTCATAGGTTTCGGCTTGTTCTGGGCTGATGGCGAGACGTACTTGCAGCCAAGGCATGGCGGGCACCTTTGGAAAAAATCTACAGGGGGGCAGCCCAAGGCTGCGAAAGCGCGCAGTGTACGCCAGGTCGTAGTCAAAGTGGATAAGCGAGTCTCGTACCACGGCGGTTGGCGCTTCGATATACATATGTATGACCTGGGCGTGTTGTCTGCTGGATAAGGTGAGGGTCCATACAACGGGAGAGAATGTGATGGACAACACTATCGAGCTGCAAAGCAATGTGAACGGCGCGGGGCCGGATCCTTCCCCGCCGCAGGCAACTGCACAAGCGATCCTGGAGAAATTGACTCGATGGCAGGTTGTCATCGATGCACGGCTGCAGACCCAGCTGACTATGCTAGAGGTGCTGGAAGAGTATCTGTTGATCGAGCTGCGCACCCATTACAACGAAGGCAACATAGATCCACGCTTCATCCAGACCGTGCTCGACACGGTCCTGCAACGAATGATTGACCAGAAACCTGTGGCCCATGACGAAGAACAGGATGCACCCTACCGCTGGCCAGGGGCGGCTGACCAGGGTATTCCGGCCGAGCGTCGGGATGCCATAGCCCAGGCTGTGGAAAGTGCGGCCTTGGGGTTTATCGTGCACTACAGGGACTATCTGCTTCGTCATTGGACGTTGGCAGGGGACGATGCCTCGCTTGCTCAGATGATCAACAGCAAGCTTTATCAGCACATGGTGGCATTCAGCACGATTTTCAAAACCGACCAATTGGCTGGCCTGAGTGTCGATGAGCTACGAGGGAAAATTGAAGAGCTCCAGGATGCCTGGCATCAGACGGGGCAAATAACCGCGCTGGCGACAATGCAGGAACGCCAGCAACTTGAGGCTCAAGCGCGTTTGCAATTGCCTCATTGGCTGAGGGTACTGAAAGAGCCTGACCGAACGTTGTTAGAGGCTTTTCAGGAGCAGACCTTACAAGCGCAGGCACTGGTGGATGAGCTGCTCGACGGCCTGGACTCGTTACGGGCCTACACTCGTCGACTGGTCAAGGACTATGTCAGGCTTGAACTGGACATGGAGGTCGAGCCCGACAGCATTCAAGTGCAGCTGCAATGGAAAGCGGTTGTCGGCAAACCGACGCAAACCTACAACCTGAGCGAGCTGCTGGCGGGGGGGGCATTAAGGAAAGACGCCATTTCGGTACTCTCGGTAACAAACGGAACCACGCTGCGCAACCAGCCCCTTTCGCTCGCGTTCATGAGGCAGTTGCTATCGGAAGTGGATGCCCCTGCGGGGTATTTACAACCACTTACCGATCAGTATGGCCGCGCAGAACTGAAAGACGCCATGCTCGATTGGTACACGGCTCGACTGCAGCAAAGCGCATTTATTGCGCGTTGTGCAGGTCATTTGAGCGTGACCAACCATGACAATCTCAAAGCCCTATGGGAGAGCGAAACCTCGCAGCAGTCTGCCTCCGCTTTGCGCGTCGCCGGTCTTGTGTTGCCCAATACCATGAAATGTGCCGACCTTCTGTTGTTCTACCGCGAAGATGTACCGGGTACGGTCAGCGACCTGTTGTTGTATGCCCCCGGCAAGCCCGATGGCCAAGAGTGGATCGAGTTGGCCTCTCTGAGGGGCGTGAGTGGGGAGATAGGCGGATGGACCAAAAGCAAGGCAGGTCGTGAGTACCTGTTGCAGCAACTCAATCCAATCAGTCGTGATAAGGCTGAGGCCTTCCTTATCAAGGTGACGAACAAGCCGATATCATGGGATTTGAACAAAGATCTTAGGGGCGCGGTGGTTGGCTTCAGGGCATGCCTTGAGGACGCTGTTGCGATGGGCCTGACCAATAATCTGAAACACGTAGAGCTGAACGAGTCCCCCCGATGGTACTCCGCTCTGTCGATGGACTCCCGGCGAACCATTAGCAGTTTGAGGCATGAGTTCCGGGTCCATGAGCAGAAATTCAACGAACAGCTTGCGAGCTATGAAGTTTTTGTGGACTTCGCCAAACGAACCGTCACGCAAGATATTGCATCTTACATGCGCAGCAAAGGCGTGCATGAGCCGGTCGACCCTGCAACTGTTCTCATTGACTACCGCCCGGGGCTGGCAGATGGGCGGACGGAGGTAGCCAGTTTGCTGGATCTTGCGATCTATGGTTATGACGACAATTCGGGTATCGATAACCCCCGAAGGGGTGTGCGCTCTTCTGTTGGGCAGGACTTGACGCAGGTCCGCAGCGCGGATCTGGCGATATATATTCGACGTGCGTACCTGGGCGAAAAATATGCGGAGCATATACGTGCCCAATTTCTTAAGGCCGAGGACCCTGCGTACTATAGTCGCCGCGATACCTTCCGCAGAATGCTGCTGGTCAAGATGGACCGCGACCTGCGTGTCGCGTATGGCAAGTCCGTGTTGAATGCCGATGAATTCTCGAGCCTCACCCGGCAAGTCACCCTTCTAGACCATATAGTCTCTACGCGCAGTCCGTCGAACCCGGAAGATGTCGTGAGCCGTGAGGGGCTGATCAAGTTCACCGTCGGCGGTCATGTGGTGCAGGGCGTTTATGTTTTTACCTATGATTCGAAGGGTGCAAATCCTTGGTTGTACACCCCCGATGCTCCGGACGGCGTCATGTTTCGCAAGTATTGGGGCTTCTCCGGGGAGGTTGTCGCACAACTGCATGATTACATACTGGAGCGGGTAGCACTCAGTGCGCGCACCGCGGTAAGTGGCTCGCTGGAGGCTTTGACGGCGGCGACCACGCGCGTCGATACATTACGCGAGCTCAATCGTGTGACTGATATCAAGGCTGAGTTCGATGCTTACATCACGCGTGCTATCACCGATGTGGAGGACATCACCACAAGTCGTGCCGAGATGATCATGGAGCAGGTCTTAAAGGGGCTGTACTTTGCGGCCATTCCTGTGTGCATGGTTTGCCCCCCTTTTGCCCTGCTGCTGGATGTCACCTTTGTTGTCATCAGTTCCAAGCAGGCGATCGAGGCACACTTGAAAGGCGACACGGCCGACGCACTGGAGCACTGGCTGGAGGCATCATGGGGAGCACTGTTCGCGGCGCTCGGGGCAAGGTCCGCCCTCAAGTCACTAGGGGCGATGGCCAGGAGCTTGAAATTTGCAGTGAGGCTAATGTCATTGTCCGCCCAGCGCTTGAGTAAAGTGACTTCGGTCGCTGCCAAGGAGGCCGGGCCGTTGATTCGGTCAATACGCTTCAAGCCAAAACAAGCGGTCAAGACAACGCCTGAAAACCTGCGGCTGGTGACCGAGGAGGGCATTTTCCAGGGCACCTATCGCAGCCCATCCAGCGCATCGCAACGGGAAAGTACTTACTATATACGGAGTAAAGGCAGGTACTACCAAGTGACGAAGGATGTCTATTTTGACGGCCTGTGCCTGGTGGATGCCAGTCGTCCCGGAGCGATTTACAAACAGCCGCTACGCAAAATGCCGAATGGGAAATGGACGCACAATAAAGTGGGGTTGAGGGGTGGGAATGATACGGTGCGCAACCTCGACCGAGTGAATGATTTGCGGATGGCGTTTCCTGGGCATGCCAACCCGCAAGTGGCAAGAGGGGCGTTGCAGGGCGAAGCAGTGGTTGCGAGGTTCAGTGAGGCTGCGGCCGACAACTATCTGTTCTCACTGAACGCGCAGTCGTGTGTGATAGCTTCGTTGTACAACCCGATCACCAAGGTCGGGGCAGTCATTCATTTCGATCACAACATCGGCACGCTCATCGAGCGCAGTATCCGGGATGTGACGCAGCGCCTGGGGGGATCTGCGAAGGATATTCGCGCCACCCTGGTGGGTGGGGACTGGCTGACGGGTGCCGACATTGGCGGGCCGGTCAGGTCGGTGATGAAGCGCCAAGGTCTGCAGCCAACCTGGGATCACTGGTCGTACTCTTCCTGTTTGGGTAATACCTATGGCGCGTCACTGGATCTGCGCAGTGGTGTCACTTCGGTATTCAAGACATCACAGAGTCAGGTCGCAAGCTACTACAATCCAGTGCTGGCGGGGGCGAGAGGGGGCACTGATTCGGTGTCAGCGCGTGCACGCGGGTTCATGGCGCGCTTCAGGAGGGAGCCGCTGGTAGAGAATACCAATGGTGTCGTTCGCAATCAGCAGGGCAGCCCAGCGACTTTATCGCAGATCGAATTACACGCGATCCCTACAGTGGCGCTGAACTGATTCATTCGCTGCCATCGTGAGAGGCGTGCAAAAAAAAGACCCCGGCCAATGCAGACTGTGTGAAAACCTAGCAATCTGCTGGCCGGTTAAAGAAAATGCCCGTATCGCAAGGTACGGGCATTTTTCTTATGCGCTATATCCAAGGTGAAAACCGCTCCCAGAGCGCGCTGTTTCCACTTTCGCTGGACGAACTTATCCCCGATGACCATCTGGTTCGGGTGATCGAGGCCTATATTTCCCTTCTGGACCTTGAGCAGTTGGGCTTCGACAAAGCCAGACCCAAGGCCACGGGGCGCCCTTCGTACGATCCCGCGGATCTGCTCAAACTCTACCTGTACGGTTATTTCCAACGTATTCGCTCGAGTTGGTAGCTATCGACGGCAGCAAGTTTCAGGCGGTGGCGTCTAATCGCAAGCACATGACGCCGAAAAACCTCAAACACCAGGAGGCGGCGCTTGAGCAGCGGATCGCTCGTTATTTGGCGCAACTGGAAGAGGCGGATCACAGTGAAGAAAGCGACCCCATTGACCGTTCAGCGGTGCGGGCGGCGCTTCGTGAGTTGCAGGTAAAAAAGGCCAATAACCAGACCTGCCAAGGGCTGATGGAGGCTCAAGGTCTGGTTCAACACATTGTGGGCGAGTCCGAAGCCCAGAAAATGCGGACACCTTCCGGTAAGTTCGTGGCGTACAACATCCAAAGCGCTGTAGATGCTGAGCATTGCCTGATTTTGCACCATGAGGTGACTCAGGACGGCGCAGACCGGCAGCAGCTTGAGCCCATGGCAAAAGCCGCCAAAGCTGAATTGCAGCAGCCGCAACTCAGCGTGACGGCCG
The DNA here is from genome assembly GCF_057838985.1 of Pseudomonas sp. KH_046_2. NCBI lineage: Bacteria > Pseudomonadati > Pseudomonadota > Gammaproteobacteria > Pseudomonadales > Pseudomonadaceae > Pseudomonas > Pseudomonas sp. KH_046_2. The sequence goes on from NZ_CM174480.1 coordinate 715,247, forward strand.
ATGCTGGTTACTCTAATGGCGAGCAGTTTCAGGCCTGTGAAGAGGCCGGCATCACGGCTTTTGTGCCCGCTAATCGGTCGGTTAACAATCCAGGTGGCGGCACTGAGTTTTTCGATCGTGCGGACTTCAAATACGAGGCGGACAGCGACAGTTATCAATGCCCTGCTGGCCAGTGGCTAACGCTCAAGCAGATGAACAAAGACGAGCGAATTTATCAGGCGGCTATCGCCGATTGCAGCGTTTGTCCGTTAAAAAGTCGCTGTCCCCAAGCGAGCCGCCGCTACCTCACGCGTCATGCTCAAGAGGCCGCCTTCGAACGCATGGAGCAACGAATGCGAGCCCATCCCGAGATGATGGCCAGCCGGCGCTCCATCGTCGAACACCCCTTCGGCAATCTCAAGCAATGGCTGTTTGGCCCTTTATTTTTCCGATTTCAGAAAAACAAATGCCCCGACAAGTCGGGGCATTTGTTTTTGATCTTGGCAGACCGCGTTTTCACACGGTCTGCTTTAGGCCGGGGTCTTTTTTATCACTGGGACATCAATGCTGGCCAGCCAGCTTGTGCTCGAGGTAGTGAATGTTCACGCCCCCTTTGCAGAAGCCTTCATCGCGGGTCAGGTCGCGGTGCAGCGGGATGTTGGTCTTGATCCCGTCGACCACGATCTCGTCCAGCGCATTGCGCATGCGCGCCATGGCTTCGTCGCGGGTTGCGCCGTAGGTGATCAGCTTGCCGATCAACGAATCGTAGTTCGGCGGAACGGCATAACCACTGTACAGGTGCGAGTCGACGCGAACGCCGTTGCCGCCTGGTGCGTGGAAATGCTTGACCGTGCCCGGGCTCGGCATGAAGGTTTTCGGGTCTTCGGCGTTGATCCGGCATTCCAGCGCGTGACCGCGGATGACCACGTCATCCTGGGTGAACGACAGCTTGTTGCCGGCGGCGATGCTGAGCATCTCCTTGACGATGTCGATGCCGGTGACCATTTCCGAAACCGGGTGCTCTACCTGGACACGAGTGTTCATCTCGATGAAGTAGAAGTGACCGTTTTCGTACAGGAACTCGAAAGTGCCTGCGCCACGGTAGCCGATATCGATGCACGCCCTGACGCAGCGTGCGAGTACTTCCTCACGTGCGTTCTCGTCGATGCCCGGTGCCGGCGCTTCTTCAAGAACCTTCTGGTGACGACGTTGCAGCGAGCAGTCGCGGTCGCCCAGATGGATAGCATGGCCCTGGCCATCGGAAAGTACCTGAACTTCCACGTGACGTGGGTTGGTCAGGAATTTTTCCAGATAGACCATCGGGTTGCCGAACGCCGCGCCTGCTTCGGAACGGGTCAGTTTCGCCGAGGAAATCAGGTCTTCTTCTTTATGCACAACGCGCATGCCGCGACCACCGCCGCCGCCAGCGGCCTTGATGATCACCGGGTAACCGACTTCGCGACCGATGCGTAGAGCGGTTTCTTCGTCTTCCGGCAGCGGGCCGTCAGAGCCCGGAACGGTCGGTACGCCGGCAGCGATCATGGCGTGCTTGGCCGATACCTTGTCGCCCATCAGGCGAATGGTTTCGGCTTTCGGGCCAATGAACGCGAAGCCGGATTTCTCGACCTGTTCGGCGAAGTCGGCGTTTTCCGCAAGGAAGCCGTAGCCAGGGTGAATGGCGGTGGCGCCAGTCACTTCGGCCGCGGCAATGATTGCCGGGATGTGAAGGTAGGAGTGGGCGGCCGATGCCGGACCGATGCAGACGGACTCGTCTGCCAGGCCCAGGTGCATCAGTTCCTTGTCAGCCTTGGAGTAAACGGCGACGGTCTTGATGCCCATCTCTTTGCAGGCGCGCAGGATCCGCAGGGCGATCTCACCGCGGTTGGCGATCAGAACTTTTTCCAACTTCGCAGTCATCAAAGGCTCTCCGCGGTTCAAACGATGGTGAACAGCGGTTGGTCGTACTCAACCGGCTGGCCGTCTTCGACGAGGATGGATTCGATCACACCGCTGGTTTCAGCTTCGATGTGGTTCATCATCTTCATGGCTTCAACGATGCACAGGGTGTCGCCTTTCTTCACGGTCTGGCCGACTTCCACGAAGGACGGCGAGGTTGGCGAAGACTTGCGATAGAAAGTTCCGACCATCGGCGAACGGGCAACGGTGCCGTTCAGTGCTGGCGCGGCCGGAGCAGCAGGTGCGGCAGCGGCAGCCGGAGCGGCGGCAGCGACAGGCGCGGCAACCGGAGCATGCATTGGAGCTGGTGCGTAGTACTGCTGAGCCGGGGTCTTGCTATGACGGCTGATGCGTACGGACTCTTCGCCTTCCTTGATCTCGAGCTCGTCGATGCCGGACTCTTCCAGCAATTCGATCAGTTTCTTAACTTTACGGATATCCATGAATCATCAACTCCCAAGGGTCGGTCAGGGGCGTTTAACGCTTGTTGTTCAAGCCGTTGCCGGTCTTTCAAGCTGCTCTAGTGCGGCCTCCAGGGCCAGTCGATAACCGCTGGCGCCAAGGCCGCAGATCACTCCCACCGCTACGTCGGAGAAGTAAGAGTGATGGCGGAAAGGTTCGCGTTTGTGCACGTTAGACAAATGCACTTCGATGAATGGGATGCTCACCGCCAGCAGCGCGTCACGTAATGCGACACTTGTATGTGTAAAAGCTGCTGGGTTGATCAAAATGAAGTCCACGCCTTCGCTGCGGGCAGCGTGAATGCGGTCGATCAATTCGTACTCGGCGTTGCTTTGCAGGTGCAGCAAATGGTGACCGGCTTCGCGGGCACGGCGTTCCAGGTCCTGGTTGATCTGCGCCAGCGTCGTGGCGCCGTAGGTGCCCGGTTCGCGAGTGCCGAGCAGGTTCAGGTTGGGTCCGTGCAGAACGAGTAACGTCGCCATCGGCGGTTCCTATGTTATCTGTGAGCAATTGTCAGAACCCGGCGACTATGCCGCAAAGCCTTTGTGACTGTCCAGTTCTCTGCAATAGCCAGCACGATGACCGATGTTTGCGCGAAATATATGACTGCTTGATTAAATTTGGTCATTCGCCCTGGTTATACGTTCGGCGAAGTCTTTGGCGTTGATCTCGCCGATCACCCGCACATCGGCGCGTTCGACACCGTCCTTGCCGAAAAACATCAGGGCAGGGGGGCCGAACAACTGGTAGCGGTCGAGCAGGGCGCGTTGCTCGGCGTTGCTGGCGGTGATGTCGAAGCGGATCAGCCGGTAACCCTTGAGGCGTTCGATGACGACTGGGTTGTCCAGCACCTCATGCTCGATGACTTTGCAGCTGATGCACCAGTCGGCGTACCAGTCGAGCAGCAGCGGTGTGCCGGATGAGCGTGCATCGGCGAGTGCGCGGTCCAGATCGGCCGGCGTGCTGACGGTTTGCCAGGTGCTGGTGTTTTGCGCGGGGCCGCTGTTGGCAACGATTCGGGGCTGGCCGATCGGGTTGAGCGGGTCGGTCTGGCCGCTGAAGGCGCCGTACCAGCAGGCCAGTGCGTAAAACAGCAGGAACATGCCGAACAATTGGCCCAGGCGTTTGCGCGGTGGTTTATAGACGAACTCCAGCGCCCCCATGAACAAGCCGACACCGCCAGCCAGTAAACCGATCAGCAGCAAGGTGACCTGGCCCGGCAAGACGCGGCTGAGCAAGCCGACGGCCAGCCCGAGCAACAGTACGCCAATCGCGTTTTTCACATAGACCAGCCACGGACCGCTTTTCGGCAGCCAGGCTGCACCGCCGGTGGCCACCAGCAACAGCGGAGCGCCCATGCCGAGACCGAGCATGAACAGTTTCAAACCACCGCCCAACGCATCGCCACTGGCGCTGATGTATAGCAGCGCCCCGGCCAATGGCGCCGAAACGCAGGGTGAAACCAGCAGGCTGGAGACCACGCCCAACACCGCGGCGCCCAACAGTGAGCCGCCTTTGGTACGGCCGGCGATACGGTCCAGGCGACTGCTGATGGCGTGTGGCAACTTGAGTTCGAAGACGCCGAACATCGCCAATGCAAACACGGCGAAAAACATCGCGAAAGGCACCAGCACCCAGGCCGATTGCAGCCGCGCCTGCAGATTGAGCTGGGCACCGAACAGGCCCATCAGTGCACCGAGCAGGGCAAAGCAGGCGGCCATCGGCAGCACATAGGCCAGTGACAGATTGAAACCGCGCCAGCCACCGACCTGGCCCCGCAGCACCACGCCTGACAGGATCGGCAGCATAGGCAGCACGCATGGCGTGAACGTCAGGCCCAGGCCCGCGAGGAAAAACAGCGCCAGTTCGCGCCAGCTCCATGGATAAACCGTCGCCGGAGCGCCGCTGCCGTCGATGCTCAGGCGTTCGGTTTCCGGTGGATAGCACAGGCCTTTGTCGGCGCATCCCTGATAGGTCACGACCAGGGTGAAGGCGCGTTGATCGGTACGCGGCAACTCGACGTCAAGAATGCCGTGGTAGACCTCGACATCGCCGAAGTATTCATCGTGCTTTTTCTGACCGTCGGGCAGTTTCGCCGCGCCGAGGACGACATCGGCCGGATCGGCGCGAAACTGAAAGCGGTGACGGTAGAGGTAATAGCCTTCGGTGGCGACGAAGCGCAGCTTGATCGATTGCGGCGTGCTTTCTACCAGGCTCAGCTGGAACGCTTCGCGCACCGGCAGGAAGTCGGCGCTGTTGTTGATCGAGCCCAGGCTGGAGCTGGGTCGGTTCTCCAGCAAGCCAGTGGCGCTGGCCGGCAGGGCGAACACTAGAAACAGCAGGCAAAGCAAACGGCGCATGACGATCTCGCGTATCGGAATTGGGGGGATGATAGCGGACAGTCGTTCGGTGTGCCGAGCCAAGGATGTGTGGTGATTGATCTGACGTCATCGCGGGCAAGCCCGCTCCCACAGTGATCTTCAGTGAACGGGAACATTGTGTACTGCCGAGAACCCTGTGGGAGCGGGCTTGCCCGCGATAGCTATCTATCAGACGCGAAATGCCTGAACGGCTGTGTGCAGTCGACCGCCCAACACCAGAAGATTTTCTCCTTGCTCACGGCCTTCACCAATGCGCAGCAAGTTATCCCCACCCAACTGATGAATCCGCTCACTGTGGTCGCGGATTTCGCTGACAGCCCCACTTTGCTGGGCTGTGACATCGGCGATGCGGACCGCCGTGTCGGAAATGGTCTGGATCGCCCCGACGATTTTATCCAGCGCGCCATCAGCGGCCTGGGCCTGGCTGGCCGTGGCTTCGGCGTGTTCGACCTGGGCGCGCATGCCTTCCACCGATTGCCGCGCCGCGGTTTGCAGCCCTGCGATCAGCGTCTGGATTTCTGCCGTGGCCCCGGCGGTACGTTGCGCCAGAGAGCGCACCTCTTCGGCCACTACTGCAAAGCCTCGACCCATTTCCCCGGCCCGGGCCGCCTCAATGGCGGCGTTCAAGGCCAGCAGGTTGGTCTGGTCGGCAATCGAGCGGATCACCGTCAACACGCCGCCGATGGTGGCCGATTCTTCGGCCAGGTGTTCGATCATTTGCGCATTGCCTTGCACTTCATCCACCAATGCATGCAGGCCGGTTAGGCTCAGGCCGATGACTTTCTGCCCGTGCTCCACGGCCAGGCCTGCGTGGCGGCTGGCGTCGGCGGCCTGGCTGGCATCGCCGGCGACTTGTTGAATGGTCGCTTCCAGTTCGCTGAGGGAGTCGCGGATCAGTGCCGTATCACCGGCCTGATGCTCGGCGCCGCTGTGCAGGTCGTTGCTCAATTCGGCGAGGGTTCGGCTGCTGCCGGCGACCTGTTCGGCGTTGCGGCGAATGGTCCCCACCAGGTCCACCAGATAAGCGCGCAAGCGGTTGAGCGAGGCTTCAATGTCATGCAATTCGCGGTTGGTGTTGCCCAGTTGAATGTCGCGGCTGAAGTCGCCTTCGGCCCAGGTCGAGAGGGCCGGGGCGAGGTTGGTCAGGGTCCGGGCGAGTTTGCGCTGCAAGGTGTCGATCAGCAGTGCGATCAACAGAATCAAGCCGATCATCACGCCTTGCATCAGCCGCACTTCACCCTGGATCTGCCCATGCTGGGCGCGTACCACCGGTTCCAGCGCGGCAATGGCCTGTTGCACGTCGGCGATTTTCAGGTGGGTCGCCGCGCTGAGGTCGGCGCGCTTCTGGATTTGATCGCGGGTGCGCGAGAGCTCGGCCGGGTAGCGGGTGAGCAGGCTGTTGAGCTCCCGCTTGAGGCCCACGCCGGCATCTTCGGCGACGGTTTTTTCCTTGTTCTCTAGGCCCATCATCGAGGCGAAATCATCGGTGTTCGATTCGCTGCTGGTGGTCACGCCCAATAATGGCAGGGCGTCGAGTTTTTCGGCCTGGGTGCGGATGTTGGCTACTTCGCGTTCGACATCGGCGGCCAGTTCACTGCGTCCGCTGCTGACCAGTTTGTCCCGGGCCAGGGACAATTTGCCCAGGTGCTGTGATGCGGTGAGCAGCGGCGTCAGGTAGGCCGCATTGCCACTGGCGTACTGGCTGAGCTGATCGAGACTGGCGCCCAGTTCGCGCTCGGCCTGCAGCAGCAAGGCCTGCGGATCGCCTGCCAGTTTGCCGACTGCCAGCAGGTCGGTCTTGCTGAATTCTTCAAGGGTCGACAGGCTGGGGCGCAGTGTCTCGGCCAGGGCCGGTGGCAATTCGCCGAGTTCTTTTTGCAGGCTGTCGATGCCTTGGGCGGCACTGCTCAGGCGCAGCGCGTCGCCGATGCCAAGGTAATCCTCGACGCTGCGGGCGACGTCATTCTGAAACTGCTGCGACAGGCCCAGGTAGCGCTCCATTAATAGATACGGGCGCTCGAGGGCTTTCTGCGACCACCACAGGGTGGCGCCGAGGGCCGCGCACACGGCCACCAGAAGGAGGGTATTGAGATTGGTCAGCAGCTTCAGGCGCATTACGGACTACCAACGGCGGAAATGGTAAGTGCCTGAAGTTATTGCGTTTCTGTTACAGCGTTATGACTGTATCGGTCAATTCCGATAAAAAAGTGGCACTTTGCTTTGACACCCTTGCAGCTTGCACGCGGTTGCGTCCGCCATGTTTGGCGCGGTACAGGGCCTCGTCTGCCTGGCTGGCCATCGTCAGGCTGTCCGAGCTTTCGCACAGTTCGACCACCCCGGCGCTGAACGTGCACCAGAGGTCCTGGGGCTGCGCCGGGTAATGAATCTCGGCAAAACGCTGTCGGATTTCGTCGAGCACGTTGTAGGCCGCTTCGATATCGGTGTCCGGCATCACAATCGCGAATTCTTCGCCGCCGTAGCGGCCGATGAAGTCGGTTTTGCGCAGGCGTTGCTTGAGAAAGAGCGCCAGGCTCTTGATCACCCGGTCGCCCATGGGGTGGCCGTGGCTGTCGTTGACCCGCTTGAAGTGGTCGATGTCGAGCATGGCAAAGCTCAGCGGTTTGTTCTCGCGACGGGCGCGGAACGAGCAGTCTTCGAGCAATTGCAGGATATGCGTGTGGTTGTACAACCCGGTGAGGCTGTCGCGGACCATCCGGGCCTTGAGGTTGCGCGCTCGTGCCGCGCGGTTGCGCACGGTGGTGATCAGGTGCCGGGGCTTGATCGGTTTGGTCAGGAAGTCATCGCCGCCCTCGCTCATGGCGTCGAGCTGCTTGTCCAGGTCGTCTTCGGCCGACAGGTAAATGATCGGCACGCTGACATAGCGGTCGTTATGGCGAATGACCTTGGCCAGTTCCGTACCGGTGCAGGCCGGCATGTACATGTCGAGGATGATCAGGTCCGGCTGGAAATCCGCCAGTTCGGCCATGGCCTGTATCGGCTCGATCAACGTGCGGGTGACGATCCCGGCGCTGTTGAGCAGGCGCTCGGTGTGCAAGGCCTGGGCGCGGGAGTCGTCGATGATCAGCACTTTATAAGGTTCGTACTGGGCCACGCAGGTCAGGACTTCGATTTTCTCCAGCAGGCTCGAGGCTTCGAGGGTGCCGGTGAGGAATTCCTGGCCGCCGGCACGCACAGCGGCCAAACGGGTCGGGGTATCGGTTTCGTGCAGGCTGAAGAACAGCAGCGGCAGTTGATGATCGAGGCCTTCCTGGGCTTCAGCGGCCAGTTTCAGGCCGACGCCGGCACCACTGAAATCCACGTCCATGACAATCGCCGCCGGCAGGCGCTCGACTATCGATGAGCGAAACGCGTCTACGCTGTCCAGGGACTGGGCGCTGAGGCCGAAGAATTCCAGTTGCTTGGCCAGGCGCTCGGCACGGTCGTGATCCTGCAGCATCACGTAGATGGGCTTGCGCAGCGGCGGCAGGAAGGTTTGATCGAGTTGGTCGCCATGGCGCAGGCCGGTGCGCGACAGGCGCTGCATCAAGCGATTGAGGTCGGTGATCAGGCCACTGCTCAGGCGCCCGCGATTGGCGTCGACCGCCTCCAGGGACTGACCGATGTGGCGTGCCAGTTGCGTGTGTTCCGGTTGTTCGAAACGCTCGGCGAAACGCAGCAGGCGCAGATTGGCCTCGCTCAGTTCCGAAAGGTCGGCGGTGGACCACTCACTGCGTTGCAGGCGCTGCCATATCTCAAGAATCTGACGAGCCTGATGAATTACCCGCTGGGCAAAGTGGTGCTTGAGGCGCTCGCGGCTGGGGTCTTCTGGCTCGGTCATATCCTGACTACTAGTTAGGGTGCACACTGAGGTCGAGTGGTGGCTCTATGCTAGCACCACTTTTCCGTTACATGAGTGCTGTACGTCAATAATCTGCGATGTGACCTTATTCAGTTTATGACCGATCGGTCTGATTCGAGGATGAGAAGTCGCGGTGTGTGGGGGGAAGTGCCTTGAATCAGGGCACTTGATGGGTGTGAGGCGAAAATTGGCGAGTGGCCGACCATTGGTCATTTACGACTTTCTGGCCGGTGCGGATCTGTGCGTTTTTTTTGCTTAAGGGGATCGGGGATTCCCTTAGGGTGGCAATCCAAACCATTAGGGGTGGATTTCGATGGCCGCGGTGTCGTCGGGTGCACAGGTACTCGTTTGATCCGCAAGCCCGGTAATTTTCCGCATCGGTGCGATGGCGGGTGCCGGGCCAAGGCACGTTGTTGTATGGTTGCGGTCGAACCGTTGAACTCAAGAGCTTGAAAGGATATCGCCATGCTGGACTGGAAGAACCGCACAGACAGTGCGCCTGAACGTGCCGCTGAACCGAAGTCGGAGACCCGCAGTTACCTGGGTGGTCTGTTGTTCAGCCGGGCGCTGGCCACTCTGCTGGGCATTTACCTGTTGGTGGCGAGTGTCCTGGGCTGGTACTGGAGCCAGGAGCCGGCGCTGTTCCCGGTCCAGCAAACCGCGCAGCTGGCGGCCGAGAAAGAAGGCAAGCAGATGGTCGTCGGCTACACCACGGTGGAAACCCTCAAGACCGTCGCCGGCAGCTTGCTGACCAAGCCGGGCGGCTATATTTCCAACGACCGGTTCCCGCCGGGCTTGTGGATGGACAACATGCCGAGCTGGGAATATGGCGTGCTGGTGCAGGTTCGCGACCTGAGCCGGGCACTGCGTAAAGACTTCGCCCGTTCGCAGTCGCAGTCCGCAGAAGACGCCGATCTGGCCAAGGCCGAGCCACGGTTCAACTTCGACAACAAGAGCTGGGTGCTGCCGTCCAGTGAGTCCGAGTACCAGGAAGGCATCAATTCCCTGAGCCGCTATCAGGCGCGTCTTTCCGATCCGAACCAGAAGAGCGCGTTGTTCTATGCCCGCGCCGACAACCTGAACAACTGGCTGGGTGATGTCGGCACCCGTCTGGGTTCGCTGTCGCAACGACTGTCGGCCAGTGTGGGCCGGGTCAAGCTCAACACCGCGCTGAAGACCGAGGTCGTGGCGCCGGGTGTGGCACCGCAAGTCGACGAAGAAGTCGTTGAAACCCCATGGCTGCAGATCGACAACGTGTTCTACGAAGCCCGTGGCCAGGCCTGGGCCTTGTCGCATTTGCTGCGCGCCATCGAGGTCGACTTCGCCGATGTACTGGCCAAGAAGAACGCCACGGTCAGCGTGCGCCAGATCATTCGTGAACTGGAAGCATCGCAGGAGCCGGTCTGGAGCCCGATGATCCTCAATGGCAGCGGCTTCGGCGTGCTGGCCAACCACTCGCTGGTCATGGCCAACTACATTTCCCGGGCCAACGCGGCAGTGATCGATTTGCGTCAACTGCTCAATCAGGGCTGAGTCATGGTCGATAACGCCAGGGAAGCCGCGCACCGTGCGGCTTCCGATGCCGAACAGATCGCCTGGGTCGACGAGCAGGACAACCTGCTCGGCGCCCTGGTCCGTTCCGATTTGCGTGAACGCGGGCTGATCGGGCGCGGTACCTACATTATGTTGTTCAACTCTGCCGGCGAGCTTTGCGTGCATCGGCGCACGTTGAGCAAGGCGATCTATCCCGGTTTCTGGGACGTAGCGGCGGGCGGCATGGTGCTTGCCACGGAAACCTATGCCGAATCGGCGGCCCGGGAGCTGGAGGAAGAACTGGGTGTGAGCGGTGTGGAACTGACTGCCCATGACCACTTTTTCTTCGAGGACACTGGCAATCGACTGTGGTGCTCGGCGTTTTCGGCAGTGTGGGATGGCCCGTTGATCCTGCAACCGGAAGAGGTGCTCGAAGCGCGCTTTATTCCCATCGAACAGGTGATGCTGGAAATCGGGCAAAAGCCTTACTGCCCGGACTCTTTGGCCGCGTTGAAGCGCTATCTGCGCTCACGGGGCGAAGACGTCGCAAAAGAGGCATAAATTGGCGCCGATTGGCTCTTAGCAATCGGCGTTTTTGCCGTTACACTGCGCGACCTTTTTAAACTGAACCGGTATTGCTTCACTTGTAGGAGCGAGCTTGCTCGCGATGGACGTCAACGATAACGCGCGGTATCAGACAGCACGTGTTGTCCGTGGGTTTTTCGCGAGCAAGCTCGCTCCTACAAGGGTTGTACCGTTTCAGTAGCGCTGCCCCTGCCTGAGTGGGGCTTCGCGGTCGATAGCCTTCCCAAGTGCTGCGACCAGTCTTTGTCCTCCCAAGAGGATTGCCGGTGGCCAAAAAAGCCGCATCCTTCGCCGCCCTGGGCGGCCTGGTATTTTCCACCGACGCAGGTCGTCATTGCCCGGAATGCAGTAAACCGGTGGACGCCTGTATCTGCAAACAGACCGTTATCCCGGCCGGCGACGGCATCGCGCGCGTGCGTCGCGAAAGCAAGGGCCGTGGCGGCAAGACGGTGACCACCATCACCGGCGTGCCGTTGGCTGAAGACGCGCTCAAGGACCTGGCCACGACGTTGAAGAAACGTTGCGGTACCGGTGGGGCGCTGAAAGACGGTGTCATCGAAATCCAGGGCGATCATGTCGAGCTACTCTTGGCAGAACTGATCAAGCTCGGTTTCAAGGCGAAGAAGTCCGGCGGCTAGCAGCCTCTGTGAAAACCACCCGCGGCTTGATCCGGTCCTGATGACATTCAGGTCCGGCATCGTCTACATGGTTTTCACAGAGCCTGTTCATGACCGGTATCTAAACTCACAGCGGTCGGCGGGGTCTATTGCCTCGTTGACGAACCGTCATTTTCATTCTTTAGACTGCGCCGGCCTGAACCCAGGCGACGCACTATGACTTCTTTATAGGGGACTTCGATGTCCGTACGACGCACACGCAAAGACGATGGCAGCCAATGGACAGTTGCGGACAGCCGCAGTGTTTACGGGATTCGCCATTGGGGGGCCGGGTATTTCGCGATCAATGACGCCGGTCGCGTCGAAGTTCGTCCGAACGGTCCGAGCAGCTCGCCTATCGACCTGTACGAGCAAGTTGACCAGCTGCGCAAAAGCGGCCTGTCCTTGCCGTTGCTGGTCCGTTTCCCGGACATCCTGCAAGACCGCGTGCGTCAGCTGACCGGCGCGTTCGACGCCAACATCGAGCGTCTGGAATACCAGAGCAAGTACACCGCGCTGTACCCGATCAAGGTCAACCAGCAGGAAGCGGTGATCGAGAACATCATTGCCACCCAGAACGTTTCCATCGGCCTCGAAGCCGGCTCCAAGCCTGAACTGCTGGCGGTGCTGGCACTGGCGCCGAAGGGCGGCACCATCGTCTGCAACGGCTACAAGGACCGCGAGTTCATTCGCCTGGCGCTGATGGGCCAGAAGCTCGGCCACAACGTGTTCATCGTGATTGAGAAAGAATCCGAAGTCGGCCTGGTGATCGAAGAAGCCAACTCGCTCAAGGTCAAGCCTCAGGTCGGCCTGCGCGTGCGCCTGTCGTCCCTGGCCTCGAGCAAGTGGGCTGACACCGGCGGTGAGAAATCCAAGTTCGGCCTGTCGGCGGCGCAACTGCTGTCGGTGGTCGAGCGTTTCCGCGCGGCCGGCCTGGACCAGGGCATTCGCCTGCTGCACTTCCACATGGGCTCGCAGATCGCCAACCTCGCTGACTACCAGCACGGCTTCAAGGAAGCGATCCGTTACTACGGCGAGTTGCGCAACCTCGGTCTGCCGGTGGATCACATCGACGTCGGCGGTGGCCTGGGCGTCGACTACGACGGTACGCACTCGCGTAACGCCAGTTCGATCAACTACGACATGGATGACTACGCCGGTGTCGTGGTCGGGATGCTCAAGGAATTCTGCGATGCGCAGAGCCTGCCGCACCCGAACATCTTCTCCGAAAGCGGCCGTTCCCTGACCGCGCACCATGCCATGCTGGTGATCCAGGTGACCGACGTCGAGAAACACAACGACGACGTGCCGCAGATCGAGAACAAGGAAGCGCTGCCGGAAACCGTGCAGTGGCTGGTGGACCTGCTGGGTCCGACCGACATCGAGATGGTCACCGAAACCTACTGGCGCGCCACGCACTACATGAGCGATGTTGCCTCCCAGTACGCCGACGGCAAGCTGACCCTGGCCGAGAAAGCCCTGGCCGAGCAGTGCTACTTCGCCGTGTGCCGTCGCCTGCACAACTCGTTGAAGGCTCGCCAGCGTTCCCACCGTCAGGTGCTGGACGAACTCAACGACAAACTGGCCGACAAGTACATCTGCAACTTCTCGGTGTTCCAGAGCCTGCCGGACACCTGGGCCATCGACCAGGTCCTGCCGATCATCCCGCTGCACCGTCTCGACGAAGAGCCGCTGCGTCGTGCGGTACTGCAAGACCTGACCTGTGACTCCGACGGCAAGATCAACCAGTACGTCGACGAGCAGAGCATCGAGACCAGCTTGCCGGTGCACGCGTTGAAAGAAGGTGAGGACTACTTGTTGGGTGTGTTCCTGGTCGGTGCCTACCAGGAAATTCTTGGCGACATGCACAACCTGTTCGGTGACACCGACTCGGTGAACATCTACCAGAACGCCGACGGCAGCGTGTACCACGCCGGTATCGAAACCCACGACACCATCGAAGACATGCTGCGTTACGTGCACTTGTCCCCGGAAGAACTGATGACCCACTACCGCGACAAATGCGCCAGTGCCCGTATCAGCGCCACCGAGCGCACGCAGTTCCTCGATGCCTTGCGTCTGGGGCTGACCCGTTCGTCTTACCTGTCTTCCTGAGGTAAGGGTCACGCTCACCAGGTTGTCTGAAAATTTACCGTTCGCTGCGGAAATTTCAGATGACCTGGTGCGGCGATTCTCCTGTTCCAGGCGAAATTTCCAGCATCTTCGACAACCCAACGCATTTGGTCTTCTTTTCGCGTAGGTTATTTCCTAATTTGTATTTCGGCACTCTACTCGGCCATGTCTCTCAGCGAGAATCCCCGGCCGCCCCTCCTGTAGAGAAACGCCGATGTTCAATCCAGTCAGCGAACCGTCATTTCGTCTGGATGTAGCAGGTCTGCCCGACTCCTTAGAGGTCCTGGCCTTTACCGGCAGAGAAGCCATCAGCGAGCCGTTCGTGTTCGACCTGGAACTGCTGATCGAAGACCCGATGCTTGACCTTGCCAGTTTGCTGTATCGCCCGGCCTCGTTGCATTTCGGACCGGCCGGAAGCCACGTGCATGGACAGTTGCATGAGCTCGTCCAGCGTGACCACGCCTGCGGACCCCGACTCTGCCAGGTGCGCCTGGGGCCAAGGCTGGCTTGCCTGGCCCAGCGCTTCAGCCGACGAATCTTCAGTGCCCGCTCAGTGCCGCAAATCCTCGACCTGGTGCTCAAGGAGCACGGCATTACCGGCAAGGATCGACGCCTGGAGCTACGTGGCGAATACCCGCCCCGGGATTTTTGTACGCAATATCGAGAGTCAGACCTGCAATTTCTTCAGCGACTGTGCGCCCGGGAAGGCCTTCATTACCACTTCGAACACCGGGCCCGCGGGCACTGTGTGGTGTTTGGGGATGACCGGCAGCGTTTTCCAACCGGCGAACCTGTGGTATTGCGCAGCGAGGGCGAACGGCCGGCGGTGCGGCAGTTCGAACGTCAGCGCCGCGGTGGGACAGTGGTGCAGTGCGCCGAATGCCGGACGGATCTGGCGACCTTGCGCAGCGGTCGACTGATGCCGCTGTCAGGTCATCCGGTTGCCGATTGCAATCGGCTCTGGCTGCTGACACGCGTTGAGCACTGGGGCAGTCAGGATGCGACGACGCCTTACCACAATCAGGCCCGTGCCCTGCAATGGCCGGCACCCATCGAGCCGCCCTGTGCGACGGTCCAACCAAGGATGCATGGCCCGCAACGGGCGTGGGTCGTCGAGGTCGATGAGCCAGGCCCCGACCCGGCAAGGCCGGTACCGGTGCAATTCGACTGGCTCTATCAGGGCGAAGGGGCGACAGCCAGTCATTGCTGGCTGCCCCTGGCCAGGCAGTTGCAGACCCCGACGTTCGTGCCGATGCGGGAAGGGACTGAGCTGGTCGTGAGTTTTGCCGATGGCGATCCCGATCAACCGCAGATAACCGCGGTGCTGCATGCATCGGCAACGGTCGAGGTGACGGATGCCGACACCCCCCACCCCGGCAGCACCCATGATGAGGGGCTGGAGCAATGGTTGCGCTCGGGGGAGCCATTGCTGATGTTGTGCCTGCTGCCCGGTGGCGGCAGCTTCAACCATTGCGCACAGGCTTTGTGCACCTGTCGTCTGGCGACGCAGCTTGGCCAGAGCTCTGGAGCATGATCGCCACACGCACGCCCGAGGCCCCCCCGCAGTGGCTGTTGCTGGATGTGCCGAGCGCGCCGCAGGCGGGTGTCACACTTCGGCAGATGTTTGCCCAGGCCCGATGGTTCGGGTTGTTCGACGGCACGGAGTGGCATGCGCAGCATGAACAGGGGCCGGTCCTGGTCGATCTGCGCTCCTGTCCGGCATTGGCCGATTTATGCATCGTCGACGGACAACGCTGGCCCGGATTGCTGATGGTCAGCGAGGCCAGCGCTTCGTCGTTGCTGGCGCATTTGCGGCGCATGCTCACGGTCACGCTTGGCCGGCACCGGGCCCTTTTGAGTTACTACAACCCAACCACGACCAGCTATTTTTTCGATACCTGCGATGCCGTTGAACTGAGTCGCTGGCTAGGGCCTATCCACCAGTTACGCTGGTTCGGCGGTAGCTGGGCCGACCGCGCGATGGGATGTGAGGGCTGGCAGCGCTTGTCCAACCCGGGGTTGGCGGTCAGCCCGTTGGCCGTCGAGGAAAGCCTCAGCGCCGGGCAGCAGGGAACATTGCAAACTTGTCTGCTCGAACAGCATGCCTGGCGCTGGAACCGATCCACAGGTATCGATTTCCCCCGTCTGTGGACCTATGTGCAGGAAGGGCTGGCGCTGGGTTTCAGCGAACGCCCGGTGCTCGATGGCTGGATATGGCTACGTTTGCAATATCCCGATGCCGTTCCCGTGCAGCCGTTGCCAGGCGGAACTCAACAGGAACGCCTCGATAACCTGCGTCGCCTGTGGCAGAACGATTCCCCCTGGCCATGAGGTCGACCCGTTCAGTGAGTGCTGCCGGCAAACCAGCCATCGTTAAGGCGCAGGCGCCAGGCAATCACGCCGAGGGTCAGACTGCGCAGCAGCATGAACAACAGAAAGGTTATCCACAGACCATGATTGCCGCCGCCTTGCAGTGCCCAGCCGAAGGGCAGCACCAGCGCCACGGTCAGCAGCATGCCGTTGCGCATTTCCCGGGCGCGGGTAGCGCCGATGAACAGGCCGTCGAGCAGGTAACTCCAGACGGCAATCAGCGGCAGTACGGCGAGGTAGGGCAGGTAGATGAACGCGGTGTCGCGCACACTTTGAATGTCGGTCTGCATCTCGATGAACAGATGCCCGGCGAACAGAAACAGCGCGGCAAAACCCAGGCTGGCCAGCAACGACCAGCCACCGGCCACCACCAATGAACGGCGCAGGGCATCGCGGTCACGGGCGCCAAGCGCATGTCCGCACAGGGCTTCGACGGCGTGGGCCAGACCATCGAGGGCGTGGGCGGTCAGCAGCAGGCCATTGAGCAAAAGAGCGTTGGCCGCGACCGTGGCGTCGCCCATTCGTGCGCCTTGCACCGTGATCAGGAAGAACACCGATTGCAGCGCCAGGCTGCGGATGAAGATGTCGCGGTTGACCGCCAGCAATGGCCGCCAACTCTGCCACAGCGCCAATGCCGCCCAGACGATATGCCCGGGGTAGGCGCGCAGGGCTTTGCGGGTCATCAGCAAGCCGATCAGTGCACCGGTCCATTCGGCAATCACCGAGGCCCGGGCAGCTCCGACCACGCCCCATTCCAGGCCGAGGACGAACCACAGGTTCAGGGCAATGTTGACCAGGTTGGTGCTCAGCAAAATCGCCAGGGGCGCCCGGGCATTCTGGGTACCGAGAAACCAGCCGACCAGTGCATAACTGGCGAGCGCCGCCGGCAGGCCGAACAGGCGGGTGTGGAAGAACTCGCGGGTCAGTTTATCGAGCTCAGCCGACGGTTGCATGAAATGCAACGCGACCCCACTCAAAGGCACGCCCACCACTCCCAACACCACGGCCAGGCCGATGGCGAGCAACAGGCCTTGCAACAGAATCTGCCGCAAGGCCGCGCCATCCCCGCGCCCGGCCGCCTGGGCGGCGAACCCTGTGGAGCCCATGCGCAGAAAGCCCATGGCCCAGGCGAGGAAGGTGTACAGACTGGCCCCGACTGCGACAGCGCCGAGTTGATGGGCGTGGGGCAGGTGACCGATGACGGTGCTGTCGACCAATGCCACCAGCGGTACGGAAATGTTCGAAAGAATCATCGGCGCGGCGAGCGCCCAGACCCGGCGATGGGTAGGGCGGTCGCGCCAGTCGGCGGTCAGGTTGGACATGCAGGCTCCTTGGGGGAGCGGGCATTGTAGCGGCACGTCAAGAGCAAGCCGCGATCAATGTGGGAGTTCGGTGGTGTCAGTGGATGATCCAGCTGAGCAACCAAAGCCCCAGCACCAACCAGATGAAACCCATGATGAACGACGCATTGAGAAAGGCGCGGATCGCCGACCACAGCAGGATCAGCCCCAGGATCAAGGTCACGATGCTGATGACCGAGGTATCCATGCCCAGCGCCTGGGACAGGCCTTCGACAAAATTGCTGCTGGCGTTGCTCAACAGATTGAACAGCCCGCTGAGGCCATCAACGATGAAGCGGATGATCGAGCCGAGTACCTGGCCGAGCCATTCGGAAAAACCTTCTACCTGCATGGAGTGAACGTCCTGATTAAAGAGAATTGAGTCTTGGGCTGTCGATCATGCTGCCGAGTTCCCACAAGCATAGAGGGTTGCACACAGAGCATGCATCTTCTGCCCCTTGCCTTCACCTGTGATCCCCCCGAAGCTATACGCCTTCAGGAGAGCCCGATGAACCTTGTTGAACTGACCGAACGCCTGCACGCCATCCGTGACCGCAATGACTGGCAGCAATTTCACAGCCCGAAAAACCTGGCCATGGCCGCGAGCGTGGAAATGTCCGAGCTGGTGGAAATTTTCCAGTGGCTGACCGAAGACCAGTCACGGCAGTTGCCGGCGGACAAACTCGCCCATGCCGGGCAGGAAGTCGGTGACATCGTGCTTTATCTGCTGCTGTTGTGCAGCGAACTGGGTCTGGATATGGATGCCGTGGTGCGCAGCAAACTGGCGGACAGCGAACGGAGGTTCAACTGATGAGCGACCGTCATTTCGATCAACTGGCGACCCGTTTCGCCGAAAAAATCTACGGTGGTGCCAAAGGGGCGATCCGTCTGGCGGTGTTGCAGGCCGATCTGGCCGAAATCCTGCCCGACCGCCCGCTGCGCGTGCTGGATATCGGTGCCGGCCTTGGCCACATGTCGCTGTGGCTGGCCCAGCGTGGTCATCAGGTGACCCTCGCCGAGCCTGCCGAGCCGATGCTCGAAGGCGCCCGCCAGCGCTTTGCCGAAGCCGGGCAGAGCGCGACATTCATTCAGGCGCCCTGGCAGGAGCTGCTCGGGCAGCTCACCGAACCCTACGACCTGGTGCTGTGCCACGCCGTGCTGGAATGGCTGGCCGAACCCCATGCCATCCTGCCGGTGCTGCATCAATTGACCAAGCCGGATGGCTGGCTGTCCCTGGCGTTCTACAACCGCGACGCGCTGATTTATCGCAACTTGCTCAAGGGCCATTTCCGCAAGATGCGCAAGAACGACATGGCCGGTGAAAAGCAGAGCCTGACCCCGCAACAGCCCCTTGATCCGCGCGAGCTGGCGGCGCAACTTGAAGGTCTGTGGCAGGTCGAAACCATGAGTGGCGTGCGGGTTTTCCACGATTACATGCCGGTGGAATTCCAGGCCCGCGCCGAGTTGGCGGATCTGCTGGAAATGGAACTGGCCCACCGTCGTCATCCGAGTTTTGCCGGGCTTGGGCGTTACTTGCACTGGATCTGTCGGCCTGTCTGATCGGAGCACGCAATGAAAAGTCATTCAGGTGTACTGGTGTTCTGCCTGGGGCTGGCGGCCTGTCAGGGCAGCAACCCCTATGTCGCTACGTCCAATCCTTTGCCACCGGCACCGCCCCAAGCCGCCAAGACCTTTGACCGCAGTGCTTACCCGGCAGCGCCGCGTGACTATGGGCGCTACCGCAGTTGGGCCTGGCTTGACGGGCATCTGCCACCGGGCACCGCCTGGGCCGACTCGGCGCAGATCGCCGAAGCGGTCAGCAATGCGCTGGATCAACGCGGCTTGCGCCCGCTGCACGACAATAGCCCGGCTGACCTGTTCGTCAGCGCCGACCTGCGGATGGAAACCCGTTTGCGTCAGGTTCAGGACGACTATTACGGCGGCGGGTATGGTGGCTACAACGGCTACGGCCCTGGATATGGCGGGTACGCCACCGTACCGATCGTTCGTACCTATCAGGAGCAAGTCGTGGTGGTTCAGGTGGATATGTTTGACGCCAGGAGCGGCCAGCCGGTGTGGAGCGCCAGCGCTGAAACCGGCAACCGGGGCAGCGAAAGCGAGCGGGCCGATGCCATACGGGAGGCTGTGGAAAAGGCAATGTCGGCGTATCCTCCCAGTTAGCTTCTTGTAGAATAAGAAGCATTGCGCAGGACCATGCCTTCAACCGGAGACTCATCATGTTCCGCCGTTTTGTTTTACTGGCAGTGGCCGCGCTGCTCAGTGCCTGCGCCGCCAACCAGGTCAATCATGACTTCGACGCCAGCCGCGACTTTGCTGCCTATCGCAGCTGGACCTGGAAAGAGCCCGCCCTGCAATACCGTCCCGACGATCCACGGATCAAGAGCGACCTGACCGAACAGCGCATCCGTCAGGCGGTTGCCGATCAACTGGATCAGCGCGGTCTGCGCCCGGCCGCCGCAGGCGCCAAGGGCGATTTGAATGTGCAGACCTACCTGATTGTCGAAGAGCGGCAACAACAGGTGACCACCAATTACGGCGGCGGCTGGGGTAACCCGTGGTATGGCTACTACGGCGCCCCCATGTATAACGAAACCCGCAACATCAGCTACAAAGTGGCGACCATCCAGATCGACCTGCTCGATGGCAAGGACGGCAAACTGGTGTGGCGCGGCAGTGACGAGCAGATACTCAGCCGCACGCCGAACCCGACGGATCGTCGCGATGCCATCTGGGAAACGGTCACGCGGATATTGGCCAACTATCCACCGCACGCCTCCTAGAATCAGCCAGTCTCCCAACCCCTGTGCTTCCCACAGGGGTTTTTATTATCTGCGATGGCAAGTTGCCAGCAGTCTCGGCCACCCTTGTCTACACTGCTTGTCACCAACGGAGGTTGCGCCCGGCAGTGCGCCGGCAAAGGAGTGCGCCATGTCTCCCCGCCTGCAGTTTCGCGGTCCGGCCCGGCAACGGGGGGCGATCGGATTGATGGCCGCGTTGACCCTGACTTTGGCTTTGGCATTCATGTTGTTGGTGGTCGATACCGGCAGGCTGTACCTGGAAAAACGCAGTTTGCAGCGCGTGGCTGACATGGCCGCACTTGAGGCGGCCACAAGGGGTGGAGACTGCTCCGGTGGCTCAACCGCGAACACCTATGCCACGGCCAGCGCGCAACGAAACGGTTTCGCCATTCCCTCCACCGGGCGCGCACTGGCTGTGGCGTGTGGTGCGCTGACTCTGGATGCCAACAACCTTCGGGTATTCGGTGCAGACCCAAGCAAAAGCGAGGCTATCCGGGTTATCGCCAGCCATGTCGTGCAACAGAGTATTGCCGGCGGCATCGGCGCGTTGGTCGGTGGTGCACCGGCGGGCTCAACGCTGATACTGAGCGCTACGGCGGTCGCTGCGCTGCCGCCTCCCGTGGCTTCATTGACGATCCGCAGTGCGGCCCTGACCTTCGATACCAGCAAGGCCGCCATTACCAGCCTGCTTTTCGGGGGGTTGCTGGGAGGCAACGTCAGTATCAGTGCGGCGGGCTGGAACGGTTTGGTCAACACCGACATCAGCCTGCTCGGCTACCTCAACCGGTTGAAAATCGACCTCGGCCTGACTGCGGGCGGCTACGACCAGGTACTGGGTAATACGATCAATGTCAGCCAGTTGATCCAGACCGCCATCAACGTACTGGACCCCAACGGCACACTTGGAGCATCGGCAACCATTGTCAGCCTACAAGCGTTGAAGGTGGCAGCGGGTACGACGTCCGTTGTGCTGGGTAATATGTTGCATGTTGAAAGTGGCACCGACATCTCGACCCTTGCCGTGAATCTCAAGGCCTACGATCTGATCGAAGGGTTTGTGCAACTGGCCAACAAGAAGAATGCCTTGGTCGCGACCTTGCCGATCAACATCGCGGGCCTGGCGCAAATCAATGCACGGGTGCAGGTGATGGAGCCGCCGCGACTGTCGGCAATCGGTAATCCAAAAAACGCGGCATTGGCCCCTTTGGGCCCCGACCGCATCTATGTACGCACGGCTCAGGTCAAGACATTGTTGTCGATCAACCTGCCCGTGCTGGATGCCATCACGCCTCTGGTCAACGCCGTCATCGATCTCGCTGCACCCCTGGCCAACATTCTGAACTCATTGTTTGATTGGGACCTGGTGGGCGTCGTCAACGCATTGACCTGCGCGTTGCTCGTGCCCTGCGACACGCCGGAAATCAAGCTGTTGCCACCACCGATACGGATCGACGTGGCCCTGGAGGCGGCCGGTGCCTGGAGTTATGTCACGGCTTACAGTTGTGTAAGTACGACGAATAAAAGCCTGACGACCAGCACCACCACCACACTGATCGGATTGAAGATCGGGCAGATCGACCCCGCCGATGTGTTTGGCTCGCCCACTGCTCCACCCAGCAACCACGTCAATCCCCTGAAGGTCATCGATATCGGCGTGCAGACCTGCCAGCGGCTGCTGATCTTGCCGCCAACCTGTTACAACCATCAGCCCGGCGTTGGCGGTAGCATCGATATCATGGTCAACACCGCGGTTGCGCAAAATGCCAACATCCCCCACGTCTATTCCGCGCCGGCGCCTGCCAACTTGCCGGAGATCAATCAGCCACCGTTTTACTACGCATTTACCACGACCAATATCGTCAACAGCCTGAGCACCACCGTGAGTAACCTCGGCGTGAACATGTATGGGCCGTCGGGCAGCATCGTGGGTGGCTTGGGCAGTATTTTGAGTGATGTCACGACTGCGTTGGTCAATGCGATCAATACGGTACTCAGCCCGTTACTGGATACGCTGATCAATACGTTGCTGGCGAGCCTGGGGATCGACCTGAACAAAGTCGAGGTGGGTGCCAACCTCAGTTGTCACTCGGGTCGAGCGACGCTGGTGATCTAGTCCGGCGTCACAATCGGCAGTTCGATGCAGAAACGCGCGCCCTCGGTGGCGTTTTGCACGCTCAGTTTTCCGCCCATGTTCTCGACGATGCCGTAACTCACCGACAAGCCCAAACCCGTGCCCACGCCGACGGGTTTGGTGGTGAAGAACGGCTCGAAAATCCGCTCCAGCAAACGCGGGTCGATACCGCCGCCGTTGTCCTCGACCCACAGGCGTACCGAGTGTGTATCCCGTTCGGCGTACACCGAAATCCACGGTTTGAAATCAGGGGCGGTCTCGCGCTTGCCGAGCAGTGCATCCCGGGCGTTGACCATCAGGTTGATCAGCACCTGTTCAAGTTGATCGACGTAGCCGCGCACCTGCACTTCAACCCCGGGTTCGCTGATGCGCAGGTCGACGCCTTTGCCGCGCATCCCCTCGGACAACAGCGACAGGGTGCCTTCGATGGCCAGGGCCGGGTTGAACGGTTGCTGCTCGACCTCCGAACGACGGCCGAACACCCGCATGTGGTCCACCACCCGCGCGGCGCGCTGCACCTGGGTGTCGATGCGGGTGAGCTTGTCGATCAAGTAATCGACCTGCACGTCGCCGTTGTTGAGGCGCTTGAGTACGTTGACGATGGCCATGCGCATCACGTTCAGTGGCTGGTTGATTTCATGGGCCAGGCCGGTGGTCATTTCACCGAGAGTGGCCATTTTCGCGCTTTGTGTGAGCTGCTGCTGCGAGCGCCGCACCTCGGTGTTGTCGCGCCCCACGGCCTGGACCTCGAGCAACCGGCCCTGTTCATCGAACACCCCGCGATCGGACCAGACCCACCAGGCGTGTTCGCGGCCGGGCAGTTGCAGGTTGATCTCGGCGGTGCTGACCGGGAACTCGGGGCTCAACTGGTTCAGCCGTCGGGTGAATGCCTCGCGCTGTTCCCCGGACATCCAGTTGCCCAGATTCACCCCAGGCAATTGTTCGGGCGCCAATTCAAGATAGGTGGCCAACGGGCGGTTGCCGAAGGTCAGGGTCAGGTCCGGCTGGTAGCGGCAGATCATCGCCGGCGAGTCTTCCACCAGAATCCGGTAGCGTTCTTCACTCTGCCTGACCTGTTCGGTGGCCAGGGTCGCTTCGGTGATGTCCAGCCAAAGGCCCACGGCTTCCACCGGCAAGCCGAGATCGTCGCGCAACAACTTCGCTTCATCCAGCAGCCAGTGATAGTCGCCGCGACTGTCACGCAACCGATAGCGGGCGCGCACCGAGCCTTCACGCAGCAACAGCCGCGTGCGCTCGAAATACTGCAGGCGGTCGTCGGGATGCACCCGCTCCACCAACGCCCCGGGTGCGCAGTCGGCGAGAGTCCAGCCGAGCAGCGGCAGCAGGCTGTCGCTGAAGAACACCGGTTGCAAGGCGCCTTCGACATAGCGCTGTACGTAAATCACCGCCGGAGAGCTGGCGATCAGATTGTCTAGGCGGGCATGGGCGGCGGCGGCGCTCTGCTCCTGGTTCTTGATGTCGCTGATGTCGAGCATGAACCCCACCAACCGACGGTTTTTCCCCGCGCCCAGGGCTTGGCCCTGCAGGCGATACCAGATGGGTTCGAGCGCACCGTATTGGCGATACAGGCGCACGCACAGCAGCAGGGGAGTGCCTGTCTCCTGCAAGTCTTGCAGGCAGATGCGCAGCTCTTCGCGGTCGGCGGGATACACCTGATTGAGCCAGTCCTGCATGGATAAACGCGACGTCCCAAGGTTCAGGGTCGTGGTCAGCGAAGGTGCCAGCAGAACCTCGTCGCTGTCGCTGAAGACTTCCCACCAGCCGGTTCCCAGCAAGGCTTGCAGCGACTCCAGGCGTTCCAGTTGCAAATGATGCCGGTGCTCGCGCAGGCGCTCGAGCAAGGGGCTGGCGAGCGCGGCGGTGATTTGCAGCCAGTCGCGTTCCGTGACATCGGGTGCGCGTTGTTGCGCCGTGTAGAAGCCGCACAGCAACCAGGCGACCACCCCTTGTGCATCGTGATAAGGCACGGCGAAGCCATCGGTATTACCGAATGTGCCTTGCAGGCGCGGGTGCTCGCGCGGGGTCAGGTGCTGCGGTGCCGAGCCGCTCAAACTGTCCAGCCCCGTGCCCAGGCGTTGATCGTTTTGCCAAAGTTGCGGTGCATCGAGGGCCGCGTAGTGCTGGTAAATTTGCCATCCCTGTTCCTGCTCATCGAGCAAGGCCAGGGCAATGCACGGAATCTGAAAGCGCTGGGCCAGGTTTTGCAGTTGTTCGGCCAGCACCTCGGGCAGGCGAGTCAGGCTGCACAGGCGCAATTGTCCGGCGATTTGCATCGCCAGCACCTGGCACTGTTCGCGGTTACGTGATTGCCGGCGTTCGAGCAGCAAGTCGCCGATGTCCAGCATCTGCAACAGCCAGGCATCGGCCAAGGGTTGCACCCAGCCGCGCAAATGCAGCGGAGGACCGTTGAGGCTGCAGAAGTCCAGGTCCAGGGTTTGTCCCTGCCAGTCCGCCGGCGAGCCTTCGATGGCGAGGCTGCTGTGGGGCAACAGGAAGTCGAGCAGGTGCGGTGCCTGTGCGCTGGGGGGGTGTTGGGCCAGCAAGTGCCGCAGCGGACCGCTCGATTGAACGACACGCCCCTCGGCATTGAGCTGCATCTGCAAGCCGAAACTGTGCACCCGCAGTGCCTCCGGCGGCTCCGGTGGAGGCGGCGGATGGCGGTGGAGCAGGCGCCCGAACAATTTATCTCCGGCACTCAAAATTGCAGGCTCGCACTGGCCGTGAGGGTCGGCGGCAGATTGGGCACCCGACCGATGCCGGGCAGGTTCAGGAACGGGATGACGGCGCTGATTTTATTGGTGGGGTAACTGATGCGGACTGTCAGCAACCCGCCCACGTAAGTGACGGTGGCATCAGTGGCGACATTGAAATTCAGGGCCGGCGCTATCCAGGCCGTTTGCGTGGTCAGCTCCGTCGTGGCGCGGGCGATCAGTGCGGCGCTGTAGCCGGGGGTGGCCGGGTCCAGCGCCACGCTGCGGCGCACGGCTTCGGCGGTCGACTGGTTGAATGACTGCATCAACAGCAGCGGCAGGCTGTAGCTGATGATGCCGTAGAACACGCCAAAAAAAATGATGAACACCAGGGCGAACTCAATCGCGGCGGCGCCTTTTTGTTTGTGGGGGAGGCTGGCTTTCATGAGTGCGTCTACCCTGACCAACACTGAGTAATGTCAGCATAGAATCATTCAGCCAAAACGGACGTTTTTTA
Source organism: Pseudomonas sp. KH_046_2 (assembly GCF_057838985.1). NCBI lineage: Bacteria > Pseudomonadati > Pseudomonadota > Gammaproteobacteria > Pseudomonadales > Pseudomonadaceae > Pseudomonas > Pseudomonas sp. KH_046_2. The sequence goes on from NZ_CM174480.1 coordinate 740,679, forward strand.
CCGAATGCAGAGCTTTGTCCTATTGATCTGGCTGGCGCTTTGCGCCGCACAGGATGCCCGGCAACGGCACATCGCCAATGGCCTGACCCTGGGTGTCGGTGCCCTGGCCCTGGCGTGGCTGCTTTGGAGCGGCACGACCTGGCTGGGGGCCGAGGCGCAACAGGGCGGCTGGGCTTTTTTGTTGGCCCTGGCCTTCACGCTACCGGGCTACACCATGAAGCGAATGGGCGGCGCAGACGTGAAACTCATGGCCGCCCTGGGTCTTGCGACGGACGGTATGCATGTGCTCGGCACGTTTATTGGCGCCGGATTGGCCAGCGTTTTCTGGCTTCTGCTGGCGCCAAGAGTCTGGCTTCATATGAGTCAAGGGTTTAGAACCCATCTTTTTTATATGGCACCTGAACTGTCAAGGAAGCAGCCATTTGCACCCTTCGTGCTGGTAGGGCTGATGCTGACATTTGCCTGGCTCCACTAGTCGACCCTTTTGTGTACATAGCTGGAAACTACGTCTACTTTTCAGACAGAAGTCGTACAGCCGCTGGCTGTTGGTGAGGGACGGGTCAACCTTTGACCTGACAGGGAGTTGCTCGTGAGCAAGTTTACTTCGGCAGTAAAAGTCCTTGTGGTCGACGATGCGCCATTGATCGTTGAAGAGCTTTGCGAATTTCTGGAGGGCAAAGGTTACCGTTGTGTTCCCTGCGAATCGGGCTATCAGGCGATCGAGCGTTTCAACGAAGACCTCGATATCGGTCTGGTGCTGCTGGACTTGCACATACCCGGCATGGACGGTATTGAGCTGATGCAGGAACTGCAACGGCTATCGGGCAAGCACCGGGCGTTCGAGGCGATCATGCTCACCGGGTGTGCCGACAAACAGGACGTAATCAAGGCCCTGCGCGCTGGCGTTGCCGACTATTACCAGAAGCCGATCGATCTGGATGAGTTGTTCGAAGGTTTGCAGCGGCAGGAAGTGGCCTTGCAGGAGAGGCACAAGAATCTGCAGTTGGGGCATTTGAATCAGAAGCTGCAGTATTTGTCAGAGTCGATCGATGATCTTTACCAGGACCTGGACAAGGTTCGGCGCGGTCCGCATGCCGACGCCGGTGACCGGGGTGTCGCTGATACTGATGCGGTGGAGGTTCCGGCGATTTTCCATCAGCTGTCTCCGCGGCAGCTGGAGGTGGCGCGGTTGGTGGGCAAGGGGCAGACCAATTATCAGATTGCCTGTGAGTTGGGGATTACCGAGAATACGGTGAAGTTGTATGTGTCGCAGGTGTTGCGGTTGACGCATATGCATAATCGGACGCAGTTGGCGTTGGCCTTGTCGCCCAGTGGTTCCGTGGGGCGGCAGCGGGTTACGGCGCATTGAGTCTTGGCGGCCTCTGGGCCGACCATGCTGGTGGTTTGAGTTGAGTACATATCCATTCCTGCGGTAACGGCTGCTTACGGTTCCGCTCTTACAGCGGGTCACTTTGGCAAACGCCCCAAAGTAACCAAAGGTCTCGCCCCTTACGTACGGCCCCTCGCTTAGGCTCGGCGTTCCTTCGCTACGGTATTCATCCGGGGGCATTGCCCTCCGGTCGGCTTCGCTTCGACCTACATGCAATGAGTTCGACTGCGTCGAACGGCGCTGCGCGCCAGTCCCCGGATGAACACCTCCACTCAGCCTTCCGAGGGGGCGGGTGGATCAAGATCAAAAGCTGCAGGCGAGCTAACGCTCGGCCTGATGAGTGGTGAAGAGCGTTGGTGTACGCCGACCTGCCTTTGCTCTTCTGTGGGAGCGAGCCTGCTCGCGAAGGCGGCCTGCCGGCCGACCTGAATCTGACAGATGTACCTCGACCCTGTGGGAGCGGGCTTGCTCGCGAAGGCGGCCTGCCAGCCGACCTGAATCTGGCGGATGTACCTCGACCCTGTGGGAGCGGGCTTGCCCGCGATGACGTCCTTCCAGCCAACAGATTCCTGTGTAGTTTTCCTCGGATCCCTAGGAATTCTCCGACACGCTTTTCAGGTTGTCCGTCGGAAGCGCGATCTCTAGCCTTTGTCGGTCGCTGCAAAATCAGTGACCGGGCTGTCGCGACCTTTTAGTCTACTTGGTGCATAATCCACCGGCTCAAACCGGAGCGCTTCGGTGCTTGTCGTTTGATGTAATGGTGGCTGTGCGCGGGATACCTTCGGGTATGCCGGGTTTCCAAGTAGCTCGGTCCGCGACCCCGCGTACAGCTGCCACCCTTGATTGCTGTCGCGGCGATCAGTGGCAGCTCCATTTCATACTTGGAGCTTCACCATGATCAAACCCACCCCAAATCCCCCCAGGCAACCTGTCCCCCACAAGCCCGGCACGATGTTCGTCGTCACCCCGGACATCGACACCGAGACCCTGCTGGCCCACGCCTGTGAATCACTGGCGTCGGCGAGTGTGATGGCGAGTGATTTCGCGGGGTTTTTGCAGGGCTCGCAGTGCAATACGATGCTGGGTATTGCGCAGGTGATCATGCTGGGTGAGCTGGCGGTGAATCGGGCGCTGGATAATCTCGATCCGCAGGATTAGTGACCAAAGGACCGGGCCAGGGCCGTGAAGCCCGGGCCGGCCAGGACGATCAACAACGCCGGGAAGAGAAACAGCATCATCACGACGGACATTTTGGCGGACATCTTGGAGATGTATTCCTGCAGGCGCGTCAGGCGCCGGTCGTCGAGCAATTGTTTGAGCGCCAGCAGGGACTTCATCGCGCCGCCACCCTGATGGATCAATTGTTGAAGGATCACGCAGGTGTCGGTGAACTCGTCTACCGCAAGCAAGCGGGTGGTCTTGTTCAGCTCTTCGCCCAGTTCCAGGCCGGAATCGACGCGGGTCAGAATCAGGCGTAGTTCATGGGTCAGGGCGGGCAGCAATAGTCTGCCCTCCTGGCTCAGCACACGCAGGGATTGCTCCACCGCCATGCCGGATTCGAACAGGGTGCGCAGCAGCGCAATGAAGGTCGAGGTCTCGGTGGCGAGTTGTTTTTGCCGGCGTTGTGCAGCTGCGGCCAGCCAGCGTTTGGGCAGTAGATAGCCGGCGCTGGTGGCGAGCATCGGGGCGATCCAGTGGTTCTCCACATTCGGGTAGAAAAGTCCCTGGATCAGCAGGCACAAGGTCAGTGCCAACACCGGCACGCCCACCTGCAAGGCGGCGAACAGTGAGCGCTGGCGTACACTGCGCCAGCCCAGGCGGTTGAGCAGGGCCTGGGTTTCGTTGTCCATTTTGACCGACTGCTGCCCCAGCCGACTGGCGCCCAGGGCCTGCAGCAGTAAGGTGAGGTGGCTATCACCCGGCGCCTTGCCATCCAGTCGCTGGGCTACCTGGCGTGCTCGTCGGCTTTGGTCCAGCAAGGCGCTGAGCAACAACAGTGCTGCCCCGAAAAGCAGCAGCGCGCTCACCAGCAAGAGCATCTTCATATTCATAGGCTACGCAACATGCGCCAAAGCGCCAGGCATCCGAACACCTGAAATCCGAAGGCACTCGCCAGCATCGTTTGCCCCGAGCTGTCGTGCCACATGTAAAGCAGGTAGGTCGGATTGGTGAGTAAAAAGTAGCCAGCGACCGAGACCGGCAGCAAGGCCAGGACCACAGCAGTGATACGGGTTTCGCCGGTCATGGCCTTCAGCTGGCGAGCCGCTTGCTCGCGTTCGCGGATCATCTTGATCAGGTTTTCCAGCAGCTCACTGGCATTGCCGCCGTAGCGGTGGTTGACCTTCAAGCCGAGTGCGAGCAGGCGCAGTTCGTCTTTCTCGTACAGCTCGGCGAAGTCCGAAGCGGCGTCTGCCAGGCTGACCCCCAGTAGCACATTGCGCTGAATCCGGCCCATGGCATTTTTCAGCGGGTCTTCGGCGGCATCGATGGCACCGAGCACGGCATCGGCCAGGGTCCGCCCGGACTTCAGGCTGCGCACGGCATGGTCGAGCAGCATCGGCAACTGTTCGATCATGCGACTGAGGCGACGCTGATAACGCCAGCTGATGAACAGTCGTACCGCCACCGGAGGCACCAGCAGCGCCAGCAGCGCGCCGACCCAGCCCCCCAGGGCAATTCCCGGCAGCACCCCGAGTATCCAGAACACCAGCCATTGGCCCAGGCGTTCGGTGGGGCGTCCGAGTCCGGCGCGCAGGAACGCCCGCTCAAGTCCCGCCCATGACGACTTCTGCACGACCCGCAGCGGTTGCCCCTGACTCAGGCGTCCCAGAATCCGTTCGTTGCCGGTCTGGCGCAAACCGCTATAGAGCAGGCGCAGCGCCAGACCGAGAAAGATCAGGCAAACGAGGATGAGCAGCGCCGGTTTGAGCATGCCGTGGCCTCAGTACGCCGAGGGAGACAGCGCCGAGTCCCGGCGCAATTTGTCGCCAGCCGGGTTCACGGCTTCGCGCAGGAAACCGAATCCGGTGTGGCGGTCGAAACGGAAAAGCGTGTTGGTGACATACACGTCGTCGCGCACACCGACGACTTCCACCACTTCACTGACGCAACGGCGCCCGTCGGGCATGCGCGTGAGCTGGATGACCACGTCGAGTGCCGCGCAGATCATTTGCCGCAGAGTGCGCTCGGCAATGCTGCGGCCGGTCAAGCCCACCAGGGTCTCCAGGCGCAGCAACGCATCCTGGGCGTTGTTGGCGTGTACGGTACTCATCGAACCGTCGTGGCCGGTGTTCATGGCGGTCAACACATCGACCACTTCGACTCCGCGAATTTCGCCGAGGATGATCCGGTCCGGGCGCATCCGCAGGGCGTTGCGAATCAGGTCGCTGGCTTTCACCTCGCCATGGCCTTCGGCATTCGGTGGACGGGTTTCCAGGCGCACGACGTGAGGGTGGCCCAGTTGCAGTTCGGCGACGTCTTCGATGGTGACCAGTCGTTCGTGAGGGTTGATCAACTGGCTGAGAATGTTCAGCAGCGTGGTCTTGCCGGTGCCGGTGCCGCCGCTGATCAGGATGTTGCAGCGTTTGCCCACGGCTTCCTGAATGAATTCGTAGATCGCGTGATCGATGGTTTGCATCGCCATCAGGTCGGAGCTTTTGAGCATGTCCTGGCGGAATTTTCGGATCGACAGGCACGGGCCATCGAGGGCTATCGGCGGGATGATGGCATTGACCCGGCTGCCGTCCGGCAGGCGCGCGTCGACCATAGGCGAAGATTCATCGAGACGTCGACCCAGGGGCGCGAGAATTCGTTGCATGACGCGTTCGACGTGGTGCGAATCGATAAAGCGCAAGTCACTCAGATGCAGCACGCCTTCGCGTTCGACAAATACCCGGTGCGGACCGTTGACCAGAATCTCGGTCACCGCCGTGTCGCGCAGCAGTACTTCCAACGGGCCGAAACCGGTGAGTTCGTCGACGATCTCTTCGGCCAGACGCTCCATTTCATAGCGGGAAATCGCCAGGTGCAAACGCGCGATGTACTCGGCCACCTTGTCGATCACGAACTGCGACAGCGCCTGGCGCGAACCCTCCAGCAGGTTTTTCCCCGACTCTTCGATGGCGTCGATGATGTAGCGGTGCAGCACCAGTTTCAGGCCTTCGTGGTCGGTATTGCCGACCGCGCCGCGCTGGGGTGAGCCAAAGAGTTTTTCACTGCTCATTGTGCGCCCCTCAAGCGGTTGAACCAGCCGGTCTTGGGTTTGACCAGGCCTTCGGAATGCTTGGCCAGGTGCTCACCGAGGGCGCGCAGGCTCTGGGTGAGACCCTCGCGTGGGGCCAGTTCGAACAGTGTCAGGCCCTGGTTCTTGGCGTTGAGCCGCACTTCCGGACTGTAGGCGAGGGTGGCGATGATCTCCAGGCCGAACGTCTTGCCCAGGGTGTCGGAGTCCGGTGCGACGCTGCGCAGGTAGCGGTCCACGAGCAATTTGGCGTGATCGAGCTTCATGCCTTTTTCGCGCCACAAGTTGAGCACCGTGAGGTTGCGGCGGCAGTCGAGCACATTCTGGTCGGTGTACCACAGCAGTTTGTCGCAATGGCTGACGAAGGTGCGCAGCGCTTCGCTGTCGGGTTGACCCGTGAGGTTGACCACGATGTGCTGGAAGTGCTGGCGCAGGGCACTGAGCAACATGTAAAGCTCGGCGGCGCTGGTGTGCTCCAGCGGTTCATCGCCGCTGGCGTAGGCGAGGATGCGCAACCCGGCTTCGCAACTGGTGAAGGCGCTGTCGATCAGCGTCGCGTCCAGGCGTCGCAAGTGGCGCAATGCATCGCCGAAATGAAACGAACTTTCAAGGCCCAGCAGCGCCAGGCTATCGCCCCGGGGTAATCCAAGGTCCAGCAGCAGCGTGTGCTGACCGCTTTTTTGCACCACTTGCGCCATGTGGGTGGCCAGCAATGCGCCGTCGGCGCTGCTCTGCACGCCATACAGCACAGTCAGGCGGCCCAGGTGCGTGTTCGGCGCGACCGCGGGCAAGCGTTTGCTCAGGCGCCGCACCAGCCCCGCGACTTCACTGGCGCGTGAACCATAGGCCACGAAATCCCTGGCCCCGGCACGCATCGCATTGAGTACAAGCTGGTTGTCCATGCCGTCGCCCAGCGCGACGATCGCCAGCATCGGTTTGGCTTCCAGCGCGCCTTCGATCAGCGCGCTTTGGGTGACCACGTGGTCGCGGTCCAGGCCAATGAACACCAGGCTGGCGCAGGTCACGTCCACCAATGCCAACAGTTCGTCGAGGCTGCCGCCACCGGCGCTGATCACCTGGCCCAAGGGCGCAAGGGCACCTTGCAGCCATTCCAGGTCGGTGCTGTTGCGTGTGATCGCGAGGAAGGTTTGACTCAGGTTCTGGCTCATTGCGATAACCCGCTACGTGATACCGCACTGGCTGGCAGGCCGCCGAGCAAAGCACCCCGGATCGAGCCATTGAACAACGACGTAAAACGTCTGCGCATGGAAAGGCGTCCTTGTTCGATTCAGGGGGTTTGTTGAGTGACTTCGTTGCCGCGAATGACTTCCACGCTGGTTTTGCGCGACGCGACACCAAGGCTGGGAACGGGTTTGGGTGGCGCAGTCATGGCCAGCTGGCTGAATTGCAATAACTCGCGGTTGGCATTGGTCAGGTTGGCGGCAGAGCTGCTTTCGCCGGCCCAGTAGCGCGCCAGGCGTTTTTCATCGGCGCTACGTACGGCCAGGCGCAGCACGCCGGCCTGGGTCGCGAGCATCAGGCGGCTCACCAGTTGTTCAGGAACGGCGAGCAACACGGTCCGGGCCGCGGCGCGGGATTGATCCTGTTTGAGTTTTTCCTCGGCGTTGCGCGCCGGGCCGGAAGGCTGGCCGTCGTTGGTCAACCCCAACTGCTCGCCGACCCCGAGCACCCGCAAGGCCGGCACCACGAGTTGGGCGGTTGGCTGAGGGTTGAGGGTGTCCATGCGCAGGAACAGCAGCACATCGACATAGTCGCCCGGTGTCAGTTGCCCGCCGACAATGACCACTTCATCCGTGGCGACTGCCAGGGCGCGCTCATTGGGGCGGATCATCCGCGACAGCTTGCTGCCGGCTTCGAAGCTTTCATCGTTGAGCCAGCTCCCGGCGGTGAGGGCGCGCCAAGGGGTGCGGCCAATCGCCTGGTCGAGGCTGGTCAGGCTGCCGGCGGGGACGGTGTGCAACTGTTCCAGGACGACATCGGCGGCGGTGATCGGCGTATACGACGCGACATCGTTCACCAGCACGACCACGGGATGGCGGGTCGGGTCATTTGCCGACACAGGCAGCTGTGCAATGGCGAACGGTGTGTTGATGGTGGATTGGGCAACGGCCTCGGGGGCCGGTTGACGACTCAATGTGAGTCCCCAGTAACCGGTAATGATGGCGCCGACCAGAAACAATCCGGCGAGGCCCAGAGTGACACGGCTGTTCATGAAGGCTCTCCCTTTCCTGCTGCGCAAACCCCGTCAAGTCCAACGAGACAACTTCGCAATCAGGCAGCTATGAACATGGAACTATTTCGCTATTTGACGGTAGCGCAGGTAAAGCAAAATGCCATTAGCGTGGGGGAAATATCTAAAGGAAGTGCAAGGTTGCGATAAAACGACCTGTTTTATGACGTCAACGAAACGGTTAATACTTTAGTGTTAATGCGTATTTACAGTTGTTGGGCCGGGGAATGCCGACAATGCTGGTGCTGGCACTGGGGAATCATGTTGCGTCCGTGCAACACCCGTCGTCGTCCAGGAGAAATGCCATGTCTTTTTCCAAGCTTGTCGAGAAGGTCAAATCCGGGATCGCTTTTTACAAGGACCTGGTCAGGGATACCGAGGGTGCGTCCGGTATTGAGTACGCGATCATTGCGGCCATGGTCGCGGTGGTGCTCGCGGGTTTCAGTGTAAATATCAGGGCTGCAATCACGACCACGTTCACCGCGATTCAAGCGGCGCTGTGACAAGGAAGTCGACAATTTGCTGTTGCTTCACAGGGTTTCTAACGTCAGCGCTTCGTCCATTGCAGGTGTTACCTCATGAACGCTCACGCACAGCCACGCCAACAGCTTCTTCTCGTGGATGACGAAGAGGACGCATTGCTTGAGTTGACGGAGTTGCTGGAGGGTGAGGGGTTCAATTGTTTTACGGCCACTTCGGTCAAGCTCGCGTTGCAGCATCTGACCCGGCATCCCGATATCGCTTTGGTGATCACCGATTTGCGCATGCCGGAGGAGAGCGGCATGTCGTTGATCAAGCGCTTGCGCGAACACACCTCGCGTCAGCATTTGCCGGTGATTGTGATGTCGGGGCATGCGGGCATGGATGATGTCAGTGACATGTTGCGCTTGCAGGTGCTGGATCTTTTTCGCAAGCCGATTTATCACGTGCGGTTGTTGGAGACGCTGAATAATCTGTTTCCTCAGCCGCAGGTTTATCTGGTCAAGCGTTGACTTGGCGGCCTCTGGGCCGACCATGTTGGGGTTGATCGAGTACATATCCATTTCTGCGGTAACGGCTGCTGACGGTTCCGCTCTTACAGCCAGCCCTTTCAAGGTCTTCGTTTAAACTCCCCCAAAACTCCAGTCAGGGTGACGAAAACGATGTGGGCAGAAGTTCTAGCACGGTTTGAAAAAAAGACACCGGCCAGTGTCATGACCAAGTTGATACTGGAGCAGGCTGTTCCTGCCGAATGGGTTGATCAGGTGTTCGAAGAACACCGTCAACGCCAATACCCGCGTGAGCTTTTGTTTTCGACCATCGTTGAACTGATGTCCCTTGTTTCATTGGGTTTGCGCCCTTCCTTGCATGCCGCTGCCCGCCAGATGGATGACCTACCGGTTACCTTGGCGGCGCTCTATGACAAGGTCAGTCGCACAGAGCCTGCATTGCTGCGGGCGTTGGTCACAGGGAGCGCTGAGCGCCTGACCCCGACGATAGAGGAGTTGGGTTGTCCCGCCATTTTGCCTGGCTGGCAATTGCGCATTGTCGACGGTAACCACCTGCCTTCTACCGAAAAACGCTTGGGGGCTTTGCGCCGGGAACGAGGTGCGGCCCGGCCAGGGTTTTCAGTCGTGGTCTACGACCCGGACCTGGATCAGATCGTCGACTTGCAACCTTGCGAGGATGCCTACGCGAGTGAACGCGTCAGCGTGCTGCCGTTGTTGGCCCGCGCTACTAAGGGTCAGCTGTGGATGGCCGATCGGCTGTATTGCACGCTGCCCGTCATGCAAGCCTGCGAGGAAACGCAGGCTTCGTTCATTATTCGCCAGCCAAGCAAACATCCACGGTTGATGGAGGAAGGCAGCTGGCAAGAACCTGTGGCGGTTGAATCCGGCACGGTGCGCGAGCAAATCATCGAACTCAAAGGTGGTCATCGCTGGCGCCGAGTTGAACTGACCCTGCAAACACCTACCGAATCAGGCGACTGCGTGATGTGGTTCTGGAGCAACTTGCCCGACACCATCAGCGCCGTGCAAATCGCCGATTTATATCGTCGTCGCTGGAGTATCGAAGGGATGTTCCAACGCCTGGAATCGGTGCTGGACAGTGAAATCGAAAGCCTTGGCGCTCCCCGGGCGGCCTTGCTGGGTTTTGCTTCGGCGATCTTGGCCTACAACGTCCTGGCAGTGCTCAAACGTAGCGTGGAACAGGCTCATCGCGAGACATTGCCTGAAGGTTGGGAGGCTTCGATCTTCCATCTGACCGTGCAAGTGCGTAGCGGTTACGAGGGCATGCAGATCGCGTTACCCTCAGATTACCTGCCCCTTCAAACGACCCTGGAAACGCTGGCAATGCGACTGTTGGCGCTGGCCAGGAATATCAAGCCCAAGCAAGTGGCCAAAAGCATACGCGGTCCCAAAATCGCCAAACCCAAGGAGTGGCTGGACGGCAAAGCTGCGCATGCTCATGTGTCGACCGATCGGGTGCTTAAGGCCCATAAAGGGAAAACACCTTGAAAGGGCTGGCTCTTACAGCGGGTCACTTTGGCAAACGCCCCAAAGTAACCAAAGGTCTCGCCCCTTACGTACGGCCCCTCGCTGAGGCTCGGGGTTCCTTCGCTGCGGTATTCATCCGGGGGCATTGCCCTCCGGTCGGCTTCGCTTCGACCTACATGCAATGAGTTCGACTTCGTCGAACGGCGCTGCGCGCCAGTCCCCGGATGAACACCTCCGCTCAGCCTTCCGAGGGGGCGGGTGGATCAAGATCAAAAGCTGCAGGCGAGCTAACGCTCGGCCTGATGAGTGGTGAAGAGCGTTGGTGTACGCTGCTCTGCCTTTGCTCTTCTGTGGGAGCGAGCTTGCTCGCGATGGCGGCCTTCCAGCCGACCAATTTCTTTCGAATGTACCCAGCCCAACTGTAGGAGCGAGCCTGCTCGCGATGGCGGCCTGAGATCCGACCAATTTCTTGCAAATGTACTCAGTACCTGTGGGAGCGGGCTTGCCCGCGAAGGCGGCCTACCGGCCGGCCTGATTATCTGAATGTATGCAGCCCATCAGGCAAACTCCCTCGCCACAAACATCAGCCTTGTCAGGCAACCGGCTGCCAATGCCCGACCATATGCTCCAGATCCCCGACACCCACCAGCTGAAAATCCCCGCTCGGCCCTGGCGCACTGGCCAGCAACGTCACTTCACTGGGTAACCGTACCGGTTTCTTGAACTGCACTGCGATCTCGACATTCGCCGCTGGCAGATGCCCGGCCAGCGCAGCCAGCGTGCGTGCCTTGTTCCACAGGCCATGGGCGATGGCGGTCGGGAAGCCGAAGAGTCGGGCGCTGGCCGCGCTCAGGTGAATCGGGTTGTAGTCGCCGGACACCCTGGCGTATTGCCGGCCGATGTCCGTGGGCGCTTTCCAGTGCTCGATTTCGCTCAGGGCCAGGCTCGATACCAGGCCCTCTTCAAGCGGTTCGCCCTCGAGTTTGACGCCGCGACAGAGCATCCGGCTTTGTGCTTCCCACAACGGGCCCAACTGATCGTCGAGGGTGGTCAGCAGATCGAACGTCGCGCCTTTGGCGTGGGGTTGCAGGTTCTGCACTTGCACGCTGACGCGCACCCGACTCACCCCGCCCATGGGGCGCAGTACACGAATGCGGTTGCTCAGGTGAATCAGACCCAGCAGCGGGAACGGGAAGTCCCTGGCTGTGAGCAATTGCATCTGCAAGGCAAACCCGAGGATGTGCGGGTAGGTCGGCGGTAGCAGGCCGTTGTCGGTGAAACCACAGACCTTGCGATAAGCCGCCAGGCGCTTGGGATCGACTTCGATCCAGCACCGCAAACCCGAGTCTGGCAGGCGGCTGCCAGTGATTTTTCGCCGTGTCGCCGCTCGTGCGTACAACCCCGTCAGGCCGGGTTCGCGGTTGAGTGTGTGCCAGTCGGTGATCATCCTTAAGCCCCCAGAGCGCTTTGCCCGCATACGCGCAATGCTTGCCCGGTGAACGCGCCGGTGCCCGGTTGCGCGAGCCAGGCTACGGCTTCGGCGACGTCCTGCGGCAGGCCGCCCTGGCCGAGAGAGCTCATGCGGCGTCCGGCTTCGCGAAGGCCGAAGGGAATGTGCGCGGTCATCTGCGTTTCGATGAAACCCGGCGCCACGGCGTTGATGCTGATGCCGCGCTCTTGGAGCAGCGGCGCCCAGGCTTGCGCCAGGCCAATGAGCCCGGCCTTGCTCGCCGCGTAATTGGTTTGCCCGCGATTGCCGGCGATGCCGCTGATGGATGCCAGCAGGATCACCCGGCCGTTGTCGTGCAGGGTGCCGCTGTCGAGCAGGGCTTTGGTCAGCACTTGCGGCGCATTGAGGTTGACCGCCAGCACCGCGTCCCAGAATTCCGGGGTCATGTTGGCCAGGGTTTTATCCCGGGTGATGCCGGCGTTGTGCACCACGATGTCGAGGCCGTCGGGCAGCTGTTCGACCAACTGCGCGGCGGCGTCTTCGGCGCAGATGTCGAGGGTGATGCTGCGCCCGCCGAGGCGCGCGGCGAGGGCTTCGAGATCGGTTTTGGCCGGTGGCACGTCGAGCAGGGTGACGTCGGCACCATCGCGGGCCAGGGTTTCGGCGATGGCGGCACCAATGCCCCGCGCAGCGCCGGTGACCAGTGCCTTGCGCCCGGCGAGCGGGCGTGTCCAGTCGGTGACTGGCGTCGCGCACGGATTCAAGCGAATGACCTGCCCGGACACGAAGGCGCTTTTCGGTGAGAGGAAAAACCGCAGCGGGCCTTCCAGTTGCGCCTCGGCACCTTCGCCGACGTAGATCAATTGCAGGGTGCCACCGCTGCGCAACTCCTTGGCCAGGGATCGGCTGAAACCTTCCAGGGCACGCTGGGCACTGGCGGCCAACGGATCAGACAGGGTTTGCGGGTCGCGCCCGAGAATCACCAGATGCGCACAGTGTTCGAGGTTCTTCATCAGTGGCTGGAAAAACTCGCGCAGTTGCTTGAGCTGATCGGTGTGCAGCAGGTCACTGGCGTCGAACACCACGGCCTTGAGTTTCGGTCCGTGGCCGGGAATCCAGGCCGTGGCCATCGACGGCTCGGTGCCGTAGCTGTAGATCGCGTCGGTCAGGCGGTTGGCGAAGGCGCTGACGTGTTCGGCCAACGGCCCGCCGCCGATCAGCAGAGCGCCTTCCACAGGTCGCAACCGACCCGCTTGCCAGCGCTCAAGCCTGGTCGGCGCCGGCAACCCCAGGGCGCCCACCAGACGGTGGCCGATGGACGAATTGGCGAAGTCGATATAGCGGTCAGACATGGAACGCGCTCCGAAAGCTGGGGATCAAAGTGTGGACCACGAATGGCGATCAGTCGTTCGATCCACGAGATAAGGCCTACGCTTGGTTACAGTGTAGGAGCGAGCCTGCTCGCGATGGCGATAAGTCAGTCGACATCAATGTAGCTGACAGGCCGCCATCGCGAGCAGGCTCGCTCCCACAGGAAGCACTGTCCAGACCAGATATTTCACAGGAGCTTTTCATGACCCCACTGCGCCGCGTCGCGATCATCGGCGGTAACCGGATTCCCTTCGCCCGCTCCAACGGCCCCTACGCCACGGCCAGTAACCAGGTGATGCTCACCGCCGCCCTCGAAGGCCTGATCGAACGTTACAACCTGCACGGCCAGCGTATCGGCGAAGTGGTCGCCGGGGCGGTGCTCAAGTTGTCGCGGGACATGAACCTCACGCGTGAGTGCGTACTGGGTTCGCGTCTGTCGCCCGCCACCCCGGCCTATGACATCCAGCAGGCATGCGGCACCGGGCTGGAAGCGGCGTTGCTGGTGGCGAACAAGATTGCCCTGGGCCAGGTCGACTGCGGCATTGCCGGGGGCGTGGACACCACCTCGGATGCGCCGATCAGCGTCAGCGAGGGCCTGCGCAAAATCCTCCTGCAAGCCAACCGCGCGAAAACCACCGGCGACAAACTGAAGACCTTCCTGCAGTTGCGCCCCAAACATCTGATCCCTGAATTCCCGCGCAACGGCGAGCCGCGCACCGGGTTGTCCATGGGCCAGCACTGCGAGCTGATGGCCCAGACCTGGAGCATCCCGCGCGAAGCACAGGATCAACTGGCGCTCGAGAGCCATCAGAAGCTGGCCGCGTCCTACGTCGAAGGCTGGCACAACGACCTGATGACTCCGTTCCTGGGTCTGACCCGCGACAACAACCTGCGCCCGGATTCGACGCTGGAAAAGCTCGCCGCGCTCAAGCCGGCCTATGAGAAAAGCGCCAAGGGCACCCTGACCGCCGGCAACTCCACACCTCTGACGGATGGCGCGTCACTGGTGTTGCTGGGCAGTGAAGAATGGGCCAAGGCCCGTGGCTTACCGATTCTTGCCTACTGGCGTGACGGCGAGGCGGCGGCGGTGGATTTCGTCAACGGCGCGGAAGGTTTGTTGATGGCGCCGGTCTACGCCGTACCACGGTTGCTGGCGCGCAATGGCCTGACCTTGCAGGACTTCGACTACTACGAAATCCACGAAGCCTTCGCCGCGCAAGTGCTGTGCACCTTGAAGGCCTGGGAAGATCCCGAGTACTGCAAAACCCGTCTCGGACTCGATGCGCCGCTGGGCTCGATCGACCGCAGCAAGCTCAACGTCAAGGGCAGTTCACTGGCGGCGGGGCATCCGTTTGCCGCCACGGGCGGGCGCATCGTCGCCAACCTGGCGAAGTTGCTGTATGCGGCGGGCAAGGGGCGGGGGCTGATATCGATCTGCGCGGCGGGCGGGCAGGGCGTGACCGCCATCCTTGAACGCTGAACACAAAAACTGTGGGAGCGGCGGTGCGGCGATCCGACTTGCTCGCGAAGAGGCCATCAGCTTCAACATCAATGTTGACTGCCATACCGCTTTCGCGAGCAAGCCCGCTCCCACAGGGATTGGTGGTGTGTCGGCTGATCAGGTACGGAACCTGCGCACCAACCCGTCCAGCTCATTCGACAACCCGGCCAGGCTCTGGGAATCCAGGCGCGCCGAGTTGGCCAGTTCCGCCACCAACTGCGCATCGCCATGGATCTGGCTGATGTGCCGGTTGATGTCCTCGGCCACTTGATGCTGTTGTTCCGCCGCCGTGGCGATCTGGGTGTTCATGTCGCGGATTACGTCCACCGACTCGCGGATCTGCCCGAAGCTGTTGCGCGCCTCGCCGATGCGCGTCACCGATTGCTGAGACACTTCCAGGCTGGCGTGCATCTGTTGGGTGACCTGGCTGGTGCGTTTGGCCAGGTTGCCCAGCAGTCCGTCGATTTCCGCCGTGGAGTCGGCCGTGCGCTTGGCCAGGGCCCGCACTTCGTCAGCTACCACGGCAAAGCCGCGTCCCTGTTCACCGGCACGGGCCGCTTCGATCGCGGCGTTCAGCGCCAGCAGGTTGGTCTGTTCAGCGATCGAGCGGATGGTCCCCAGGATCGACTGAATGTCGTTGCTGTCGCGTTCGAGCTGTTGCATCGACTGGGCCGACTGCTCGATTTCCTGGCTCAGGCGATCCACGCTGTTCACCGCCGCATCGATCTGTTGCTGACCTTCGCGCGCCTGGCGCTGGCCACTGTCGGCAGACTCCGCGGCCTGGCTGCAAGAGCGCGCGACTTCGTTGGCGGTGGCGACCATTTCGTGGAACGCCGTAGAGACCATGTCCACCGCCTCACGCTGGCGTCCGGCGGCTTCGGCCATGTCGCTGGAGACCTGGGTCGAACTCTTGGACGTGGCGAGGATCTTGCCCGCTGCGCCGCCGATGTTCTGGATCAGGTTGCGAATCGCAGTCAGGAACTGATTGAACCAGTTGGCCAGTTGCGCGGTTTCATCGTTGCCACGGATTTGCAGGTTCTGGGTCAGGTCGCCTTCGCCCTGGGCGATGCCTTCCAGGCCGCTGGCCACGCTGCGGATCGGGCGCACGATGAGGCTGGCAAAACTGGCGCCGACGACGGCGAAGATGACAGCCAGGACGGCGGCGATGATGGCGATCAACCAGGTCAACTGGGTCGCTGAGCTCATCACGTCGTCCTGTTTGATCAGGCCGATGAAGGTCCAGCCCAGTTGCTCCGACGGCCAGACATTGGCCATGTAGTGCTCGCCATTCAGCTCCACTTCCACCAGGCCTTTGCCGGCCTTGGCCAGTTGCGCGTAGCCGTCGCCAAGGCTGTTCAGCGGTTTGAAGTTGTGTTCCGGTTGTTTCGGATCCACCAGGACCATGCCGGTGTTTTCCAGCAGCATCAGGTAGCCGGTTTCACCGAGCTTGATCTGCTTGACGATCTCGGTGAGCTGCTTGAGCGTCACGTCGATGCTGACCACGCCGCCGTTGCTGCCCAGCTTGTTGTCGATGGTGCGCACGGTGCTGACGTAGGTCGCGTCGTCCTGGGCCCAGTAATAGGCCTCGGTGCGAAACGGTTTGCCCGGTTTGGCCTGGGCTGCCTTGTACCAGGGGCGCTGGCGAGGGTCGTAGTTATTCAGCTTCGGATCATCCGGCCACGACACGTAGCCGCCCGCCGCCGTGCCGAGGATGGCATAGGCGTAGGCCGGGTGGCTGTTGCCCAGGTCCTGGAGCAGGGTGAAGACTTTTTTGTCTGCCTCGCCCTGGGGGACGCTCTCTGCGTTGGCGGCCATGTAAGTCTTGAGGCTGTCGTCGGAGTTTCGGATCAGCGGTTGCCTGGCCAGGTAATCGACGTTCTGGCTGATGCCGTCAAAGAACAACTGCATGGCGTTGCTGACCTGACGAATCTCGCGGGCACTGCCGTCGACGAATTCGTCCCTGGCATCACTGCGCAGGTTCAGCACAACGAGGGTGGCGACCAGCACCACGGGCAGACAGGCGATGATTGCAAACGCCCAGGTCAACTTCTGTTTGATGTTCATCCGCGCTCCAGATTTTCTTGTAGGCCCACGCAGTGCCGATGACTCGCGGTTTATTGGCAGCCGTAATCGTTCTTGGTCAACCCGGGTCCTTGAGTGCGGCAACGCTTTTGTTGTGGCAGCGAATGTCGGACAAATCACTTTGTCACTAAGGACTTCGGCTGTTGTTGGAGGAAATTGAGGCCCGCTGGGAAAAATCCTACGGAAGGTATGAAGTGTGGTGTCAGCTTCTGTCGCAATTGCCCTCAATGCCCCTGCACAACAAGTGACGCAGGCTCGGCTATCATCTGGAACGACCATGGCGGTCGTCGGTTTTACCTGATGAAATCGGTACATTGTGTGCTTCTGCAATGTTCATAAGTCGGCAACCCCTCCCCCCCGTGAGTGGATTGCCGTATAACGAATGACTTTCGCGTGTTTGGTAATAAAGGACCCACAATAAAAGCTGATGAAGACTCCAAAACGCATTGAACCCCTGATCGAGGACGGTCTGGTCGACGAGGTGCTGCGCCCACTCATGAGTGGTAAAGAAGCAGCTGTTTATGTGGTGCGCTGCGGCAACGAGTTGCGTTGCGCGAAGGTCTACAAGGAGGCGAATAAACGCAGTTTCCGTCAGGCGGCCGAGTATCAGGAAGGCCGCAAGGTACGCAACAGCCGTCAGGCCCGTGCGATGGCCAAGGGCTCCAAGTTTGGCCGCAAGGAAACCGAGGACGCCTGGCAGAACGCCGAAGTGGCGGCGCTGTTCCGTTTGGCCAATGCCGGTGTGCGGGTGCCCAAGCCGTTCGACTTCCTCGAAGGCGTGCTGCTCATGGAGCTGGTGGCCGACGAGTACGGTGATGCCGCGCCGCGCCTGAACGATGTGGTGCTGGAGCCGGACCAGGCCCGGGAGTATCACGCGTATCTGATTTCCCAGATCGTGTTGATGCTGTGTACCGGTTTGGTGCACGGCGACTTGTCTGAGTTCAACGTGCTGCTGACGCCAACCGGCCCGGTGATCATCGACCTGCCGCAGGCAGTGGACGCAGCGGGCAACAACCATGCGTTCAGCATGCTGGAGCGTGACGTGGGCAACATGGCGTCCTACTTCGGGCGGTTTGCACCGGAGCTGAAGAAGACCAAGTACGCCAAGGAAATGTGGGCCTTGTACGAGGCCGGCACCTTGCACCCGGCCAGTGTCCTGACCGGCGAGTTCGCTGACACGGAAGAACTGGCCGACGTGGGCGGAATCATGCGCGAAATCGAGGCCGCGCGCCTGGATGAAGAGCGCAAGCAGGCCGTACGCGCGGCGGACGATGCGCCGCCGGGCAAGACCGAAGAACCGCCTCCGCCCTGGATGCAGTGATCGGATAAAGAAAAACCCGGCTTCGGCCGGGTTTTTTGTGCGCAATACAAATCCCTTGTAGGAGTGAGCCTGCTCGCGATAGCGTCGGCACTTTCAACATTGATGTGTCAGGCAGATTGCTATCGCGAGCAGGCTCACTCCTACAGGGAGTTGCGGTGGTTGGTAGGGGTGGCACAACACCCCGACTCAAGATTCTTGAGAATCGGGCAATCCGGCCGATGATCGCCCTGACAGTGCTCAACCAGGTCCTGCAAGGTGTCGCGCAACTGACCCAACTCGCGGATCTTCTGGTTCAACTCATCGATGTGCTGGCGGGCCAACGCCTTCACATCGGCGCTGGCGCGCTGGCGGTCTTGCCAGAGGGTCAGCAACTTGCCGACTTCTTCCAGAGAAAACCCCAGGTCCCGCGAGCGCTTGATGAACGCCAGCGTGTGCAGGTCGTCATCGCCGTATACCCGGTAGCCGCTGTCGGTGCGATGGGCCGCCTTGAGCAGGCCGATGGATTCGTAATAACGGATCATCTTTGCGCTCAGGCCACTGTGGCGGGCCGCTTGGCCGATGTTCATCGGTTGTCCTCCAGGTCCTTGGGTTTCCAGGTTTTCAACAGTAGCGCATTGCTCACCACGCTGACGCTCGACAATGCCATCGCCGCACCGGCCAGCACTGGATTGAGGAAGCCAAGCGCCGCCAGCGGAATGCCGATCAGGTTATAGACGAAGGCCCAGAACAGGTTCTGGCGAATCTTGGCGTAGGTCTTGCGGCTGATCTCCAATGCGGCCGGCACCAGTCGCGGATCGCCGCGCATCAGGGTGATGCCGGCCGCGTGCATGGCGACGTCGGTGCCGCCGCCCATGGCGATGCCGATGTCGGCGGCAGCCAGTGCCGGGGCGTCGTTGATACCGTCGCCGACCATCGCCACCACCCCGGTTTGTTTCAGTGCGGCGACTGTGGCGGCTTTGTCCGCCGGCAGCACTTCGGCATGCACATCGTGGATGCCCAGGGCCTCGGCCACCACCTTGGCGCTGCCGCGATTGTCGCCGGTCAGCAGGTGGCTGCTGATGTTTCGTGCGCTCAGTTGTTGCACCGCTTGCAGTGCGCCGGGCTTGAGGGTGTCACCGAAGGCGAACAGGCCCAGCACCTGTGGTTCGGGGGATTGTTCGATCAGCCAGGACAAGGTCCGGCCTTCTTTTTCCCACGCGATTGCCGAGTCGGCCAACGGCCCGGCATTCAAACCGCTGTCCTCCAGCAGACGCCGATTGCCCAGCGCCAGGCGACGGCCTTCGAGGTTGCCGGCGATGCCGCGGCCGGTCAGGGACTGGCTGTCGCTGACGTCGGCCACCTCCAATCCACGCTCGGCACAGGCATCCAGAACAGCCTTGGCCAGCGGGTGCTCGCTGCCGCGCTGCAGGGCGCCGGCCAATTGCAGCAGGCTCGCCTCATCACCGTCGATGGCACTCAGATGGGCAATGCGCGGGGCGCCGGAGGTCAGGGTGCCGGTCTTGTCGAACACCACCGCGCTGACTTCATGGGCACGCTCCAGTGCTTCGGCGTCCTTGATCAGAATCCCGTAGCGCGCCGCCACGCCGGTGCCGGCCATGATCGCCGTCGGCGTGGCCAGGCCCAGGGCGCACGGGCAGGCGATCACCAGCACCGCTACGGCGTTGATCAGCGCTGTTTCCATCGGTGCGCCGTACAGCCACCAGCCGATCAGGGTGGCCAGGGCAATCAGCAGCACGGCGGGGACGAACACCTGGCTGACTTTATCCACCAGTTTCTGGATCGGCGCTTTTGCGGCCTGGGCGTCTTCCACCAGACGGATGATCCGCGCCAGTACGGTTTCCGCACCGAGGGCTTGGGTACGCACCAACAACCGGCCTTCACCGTTGATCGCGCCGCCGGTGACCTTGTCGCCGGGCTGCTTGGGCACCGGCAGGCTCTCGCCGCTGATCAGGGCCTCGTCGGCGTGGCTCTGGCCTTCAACCACTTCGCCGTCCACCGGAAAGCGTTCACCGGGTTTGACCATCACCAGATCATTGAGGCACAGGGCGCTGATGGCGACGTCTTGCTCGTTGCCATCGGTCACCCGAATCGCCCGTTCCGGGCGCAAGGCTTCGAGGGCACGGATGGCGCTGGCGGTCTGGCGCTTGGCACGGCTTTCCAGGTATTTGCCCAACAGCACCAGGGCGATCACCACCGCCGAGGCTTCGAAATACAGATGCGGCATGCGCCCGGCGGCGGTGGCCCATTCGTACAGGCTCAAGCCATACCCGGCGCTGGTGCCCAGGGCGACCAGCAGGTCCATGTTGCCGGCTCCGGCGCGCACGGCTTTCCAGGCGGCGACGTAAAACCGTGCGCCGAAGATGAATTGCACCGGCGTGGCCAAGGCGAATTGCACCCAGGCCGGGAGCATCCAGTGCACGCCGAATGGCTGCAGCAGCATCGGCAATACCAGCGGCAAGGCGAGGGCAATGGCGATGATCAAGGCCAGGCGTTCGCGGTGCAGACGCTGTTTCTGATTGTCGGTTGGCGGGTGTTCGGCTTCCCAGATGCTGGCGCTGTAGCCAGCCTTGGTCACCGCGGCGATCAAGGTCTGCGGATCGATCTGGCCGAGCAGTTCAAGGTGGGCGCGTTCGTTGGCCAGGTTGACGCTGACGCTTTTCACTCCAGCAACCTTGCCCAGCGCACGCTCGACGCGACCGACACAGGATGCGCAGGTCATGCCGTCGATGCTCAGCTCCAGGCTCTGTTGCGGCACGCTGTAGCCGGCCTTGGCTACGGCATCCATCAAGGCCGGCAGGCTATCGCTGGGTGCCAGGACCCGCGCCTGTTCAGTGGCGAGGTTGACGCTGACGGCACTGGCGCCCATGACTTTGCTCAAGGCGCGCTCGACCCGCCCGGCGCAACTGGCGCAGGTCATGCCAGCAATCGGCAGGTCGAACGTGGTGGATTCGGACATCGGTCGCACTCCCTGTAGTAGATGACCACAGGATCAACCTTGCCATGCTGGCAAGGTCAAGTGCCATGTTTCAGATCAAATAGCCGATCAGTAACCGAGACCGGCGCGCTTGAGGTACATCCCTTCCTGGGACATCGCAATCCGGTACTTGAGCACATCCCCAGCCTTGAGCTGGATATCCTGCGAGCCAGGCGCGAGCATGCCCGGATTGCAACCCGGCATCTGGCCCGGCAGCAGCTTGAGACGCAGCGAGACGATGCCGGGCGGCAGGTTGAACGAGGTGCTCTGTTCCTGAAACAGCCGTGCCGCCAGTTGATCCTGGATGTACACACCGATTTCGCAGCTGGTCGCGACTTCCAGGCGCTCGCGGGAAATGATCAGCACGCCATAATCCTGACCGGCAGCATTGACCGAAGGCACGGCGGCGAAAAGGCTGAGAAAACCAAACAGGCTGAAAACTGACCAGCGCATGGCTGAATCTCCTGAGTTCGAGTCATTGATGGACGCAGCTTGGCCGAGCGTCGCGCCGATTGCCAGCCCGGCAGCTAACGTCAGAACTTGACCTTGCCATGGTGGCAAGCTCGAAACTGGGTTCAACCCTCGGAAAAGGAGTCATCCCATGCAAGTGTTCAACGTTGAAGGCATGTCTTGTGGTCACTGCGTCAAGGCCATCACCCAGGCGGTCCAGGCCAAAGACCCGGCGGCCAGTGTGCGGGTCGATCTGGCGGCCAGGGAGGTCGGTGTCGAAAGTGCGCTGACCGCCGAGCAGGTGATCGAGGCGATCAGCGAAGAGGGTTACGGCGTCAAACTGGCCTGAATTTGATAGTTAGCGAGCTACCTGAATGTTCAAGGCGTCCATGCGCGGCTAGACTGTCGGGCTGCCGACTTCTGCCCGACTGGATGCCTGATGAACTTCCGTACCATTCTGATTCTCGGCGCCTTGAGCGCTTTCGGTCCGCTGGCGATCGATTTCTACCTGCCGGCCTTCCCGGCCATGGCCCAGGCTTTCGGGACGGACGAAAATCACGTCCAGATGACGTTGGCGGTGTACTTCCTCGGTTTGTCCATCGGTCAGTTGGCCTATGGCCCGGTGGCGGATCGTTTCGGGCGACGCATTCCGTTGCTTATCGGTGTCGGTTTGTTCACCGCCGCTTCTGTGGCGTGCGCCTATGCGCCGAACCTGGAATGGCTGATCGGCGCACGTTTCATCCAGGCGTTGGGCGGCTGCGCGGGGATGGTGATTTCCCGGGCGGTGGTCAGTGACAAGTGTGATGCGGTGGGCTCGGCAAAAGTCTTTTCGCAGCTGATGCTGGTGATGGGGCTTGCCCCCATCCTCGCGCCATTGCTGGGTGGGTTGTTGGTCAACACCGCAGGCTGGCAGTCGATTTTCCTGGCCTTGACCGGTTTCAGTGCGCTGGCGGGGCTGGCGGTGGCGACGGGCTTGCCGGAAAGCATGCCGGCCGACATGCCGCGTCAACCGTTGTCGGGTGCGCTGCGTCAGTACGGCCGGTTGCTGGCCGACCCCATATTTCTTGGCCATGCCTTGACCGGGGGCATCGCCATCGCCGGGATGTTTGCCTACATCGCCGGTTCACCCTTCATCATCATCAAGCTCTACGGTGTTGCGGCCGAGCATTTCGGCTGGCTGTTCGGCATCAATGCGGCGGGCTTCATTCTGGTGGCGCAGGTCAACGCGCGGTTGCTGGCCAAGCGTGGCCCGACGTTCTTGCTGGCGCGTGCAGTGTGGGTTTATCTGGCGGCCGGCTTGGCCCTGCTGGCTGTCAGCTCCCTGCACCCGGCACAACTGTGGCCGCTGCTGATTCCATTGTTCATCTGTATCGCCAGCCTCGGTTGCATCAGCCCCAACGCCGCGGCTTGTGCGATGAACGGGCAGGGCGCACGGGCCGGCAGCGCGTCGGCGCTGCTCGGTTGCCTGCAATTCAGCGTGGCTGCCGGCGCCTCCGCACTGGTGGGCGTGCTGCACGACGGCAGCGCCGTGCCGATGGCCATGGTCATCAGCCTGTGTGGAGTTCTGGTGGTGAGCGCAGCGGTGCTCACCCGGCGTTTGCAAAATGCCCGGGCGCTGGCGCAAGCCCAGGTTTGAGGCCGGAGTCAGCCGGCTGCACGCTGCGCAAGGAGGACGGGAATCTGGTGAGGGGCCTGGATGCGGGCTTCAAGGGTACGCGTGAAAGCGCGAGCTTCTGCTTCGCTGCGGAACGTCACAGCATGTTGGTCTAGACGGACTTGCCACTGGGATTTTGCCAGTTCTTTGATCAGGATCTTCATTGCCGATCACCTCTCGTAAAAGACGTTTCGCAAAAGAATGCCTCGCAGGAGATTCGATTGTAGTCCCGTATACGGTCACCATTGTGACAAGGATCAACTGTCGGACTGACGGTTTGTAACTAAAAAAAAACACGGCTTTACGATGGAGTTTACGGGGCTGTCTGCGACCGGGACATCCCGGTCGCAGAGGAAAAAAACGCAGAGTGCGATGAAATCCGTGATGGTTTTTTTCAGCGCTTCAGAACCCTTCCAGCACGATCTTGCCCCTGGCTTTGCCGCTCTCAAGCAGGGCATGGGCACGGCGCAAATTGGCCGCATTGATCGTGCCGAAGTGTTCGCCCACCGTGGTTTTCAGGGTCCCGGCATCGATCAGCCAAGCGACGCGATTGAGCAGGTTGTGCTGCTCGATCATGTCCGCAGTTTCAAACAGCGAACGGGTGTACATGAATTCCCAGTGCAGTGACAGGCTCTTGCGCTTGAGCTTGGTCACGTCCAGCGACTTGGGGTCATCGATCAGCGCCAGTTTGCCTTGGGGTGCCAATGCCTCGATCAATTGGTCCAGGTGCTGGTCGGTTTGCGTCAGGCTGGCGACGTGGGTGACCTGATCCACGCCGGCACGCTTGAGTGCTTCGCTCAGTGGCTGGCCATGATCGATCACCAGATCGGCGCCCAGTTCCTTCACCCAGCTTTGGGTTTGTGCACGCGAAGCGCTGCCGATGACTTTCAGGGCCGTCAGTTGGTGAGCGAGTTGCGTAAGAATCGAGCCCACGCCACCCGCCGCGCCGACGATCAACAGGCTCTGGCCTTCGTCGGTTTTGCCTTCGCGCACTTGCAGGCGCTCGAACAACAGTTCCCAGGCGGTGATCGCGGTGAGTGGCAGGGCAGCGGCCTCGGCGAAATCCAGGGTCTTTGGCATGCGGCCGACGATGCGCTCGTCCACCACATGCAACTCACTGTTGCCGCCGGCACGGGCGATGGAGCCGGCGTAATACACCTTGTCGCCGGCCTGGAACAGCGTCACCTCACTGCCCACCGCTTTGACCACACCGGCCACATCCCAACCCAACACCTTGGCCGCGCCACCTTCGGGCTGGACGTTCTGGCGCACCTTGGTGTCCACCGGGTTGACCGAGATGGCTTTGACCTCCACCAGTAAGTCGCGGGGGCCGGCGACCGGCTCCGGCAGTTCGATGTCTTGCAGAGCCTTGTCGTCACTGATCGGCAACGAGGCGTAGTAGGCAATGGCTTTCATGGACGGCTCCGGAACACTGATAAAGAAGAGATTCGATGGGACAGATGATTGGCTATTTCTCCTGAAGATAAAACCGGCTAAAAGAGCAGTCTCTTTCAATATTTTTTTGATAATCGGTGCTCTGATGCTGCGTTTCGATGACTTGCAGTTGTTTGTCCGGGCAGCGGACCTGGGCAGTCTGTCCGCCGCCGCGCGGGGCATGGACATGTCGGCGGCCGTGGCCAGTGCGGCGCTCAAGCGCATCGAACAGCAACTTGGCGCCCGCTTGTTGGCCCGTTCGACCCGCAGCCTGCGCTTGACCGCCGAAGGCGAGGGCTTTCTCGAATACGCCCGCGCGGCCCTGAGCAGTCTCGACGAGGGCCGGCGATTGCTGGCCAGTGGTCAGGACCAGGTCAGCGGGGTACTGCAACTGTCGGCGCCATCGGACTTTGGCCGCAACTTGCTGTTGCCCTGGCTCGACGAGTTTCAACGCGAGCACCCGAAACTCACCGTGCGTTTGCTGCTGGGGGACCGCATCGCCGATCTGTTTCGCCAACCGGTGGACATTGCCCTGCGCTACGGTGAACCGGAGGATTCCAGCCTGGTGGCGTTACCCATCGCCCCGCAGAACCGCCGGGTGTTGTGCGCCGCTCCCGGCTATCTGGCCCGGCACGGCGAGCCGCGGCATCTGGAGCAACTGGCACAGCACAATTGCCTGTTGTACATGCTCGGCAGCCGGGTCCACGATCACTGGAGTTTTCACGACGGCAAACGCGAAGTCAGCCTGACCGTCAGCGGCGATCGCTTCAGTGACGATGCCGATGTCGTGCGCCTTTGGGCCGTGGCAGGTGCCGGGATCGCTTATAAGTCCTGGCTCGATGTGGCCGCCGATGTACTGGCTGGCCGCTTGAAGGTGCTGATGCCGGAGCTGCTCTGTGAGCGCGCACCGTTGAATCTGTTGTGCGCCCATCGCGCACAATTGAGTAAGCCGGTGAACCTGTTGCGTGAAATGCTTGCCAGACGATGCGCCCTTTTGAGCAGTCAATTTCCAGGCTTTTCGGAAGTCGATCATTAGTCGCCCAAAAAAAGAGAAATTTCCCTCAGGAACGATCACCACCTACGCCGGACGGAGGAAAGGATCCGCCGACCAACCCGCATATACTAGCGCCCTCATCATGTCAGTAGCGTCGGTCCCCAATGGCGGATCCACGTTCGAGTCGGCCCGGCTGCACGGTCATCCTTCTGGATTACGCAGCATCGACCAGGCAGCGCAAATGTGTGAGCAAGGCGTTGCCGGGCTTACGGCCGTTTCCACGGGTTGGCCGACGACACATTACTGGTCAAGATTTCTCTGGGCAGTAGACGAAACGATTCAACAGGGAGTGAATACATGGAACATGCACCTTGCATCAGCCAGATTGCCACGCTGCTGGCTGACCCAAAGCGCAGCGCAATGATGTGGGCCTTGATGGATGGTTCGGCGCGAGCAACCGAAGAGTTGGCATTGCTGGCCGGCCTGTCATCGTCGTCGGCCAGTGCGCACTTGGGACGTTTGTCCACCGGAGGTCTGCTGAAGGTTGAAAACCGCGGCCGCAAACGCTTCTTCCGCCTGGCCGCTCCCGAGGTCGGGGCGGCAATCGAAGCACTGGCCAGCGCGACCTTCGCCAGCGCACCCCAGGATATTCCGGACGTGTTCAAGCGCAATGCGCCTCTGGCCAAACCCCGGGCGGTGCGTTCGCCATTGCTCAGTGCCCGACTGTGCGAGGATCACTTGGGGGGCACCCTGTCCGCCGATCTGTATCAGCGGCTGCTGGAGGCGGGCTGGATCGAACACTTCGATCAGCGGGTCACGGTCACGCTCAAGGGCGCGACAGAGTTGGCGGCACGGGGAGTGTTCATCCAGGCGCTGGCCCATCACAACGGCAGGGTTGCCTGTGCCTGCCCTGACTGGAGCGAAAGACGTCCGCACATGGGAGGCTCGCTAGGCGCGGCATTGTTGCAGCTGTTCATGCAGTCGGGGTGGTTGAGCCTGCCCAACGATTCCCGAGCCTTGCAGGTGACGGCCTCCGGGCAACGCGAGATCTATCGCTTTGCCCAGGAGACCGAGTTGGAAATGGCGCTTTAGTGCACCACCGCGGGAGCGAACGCATTCGCTCCCGCGGGGCTGAGGCGCCGAGCCTTACGGTTTCACCAACCGCGCGTCGAGACTGTTCTGCGCCAGGCGTTTGGCCTGGTCCTGGGTCATGCCCAGGTGGGTGTGCAGCGCATGGAAGTTCTCGGTGACATAACCGCCGAAGTACGCCGGGTCATCGGAGTTCACGGTCACTTTCACGCCGCGCTCCAGCATGTCGAGGATGTTGTGCTGTGACATGTGATCGAACACGCAAAGCTTGGTGTTCGACAACGGGCACACGGTCAGCGGGATCTGCTCGTCGATGATTCGCTGCATCAGGCGCTCGTCTTCGATGGCGCGCACGCCATGGTCGATGCGCTGGATTTTCAGCAGGTCGATGGCTTCCCAGATGTACTCGGGCGGGCCTTCTTCACCAGCGTGGGCGACGGTCAGGAAGCCTTCGTGACGGGCGCGGTCGAACACGCGCTGGAACTTGCTTGGCGGGTGGCCCATTTCGGAGCTGTCCAGGCCCACGGCGACGAACGCATCGCGGAACGGCAGCGCCTGGTCGAGGGTTTTCTGCGCCTGGTCTTCGCTCAGATGGCGCAGGAAGCTCAGGATCAAACCACTGGTGATGCCCAGTTGCTGCTCGCCATCCTTCAGCGCGGCGGCGATGCCGTTGAGCACCACTTCGAACGGGATGCCACGGTCGGTGTGGGTCTGCGGGTCGAAGAACGGTTCGGTGTGAATCACGTTCTGCTCTTTGCAGCGCAGCAGGTACGCCCAGGTCAGGTCATAGAAGTCCTGGGACGTGCGCAACACATCGGCACCCCGGTAATACAGGTCGAGGAACTCCTGCAGGTTGTTGAAGGCATACGCCTTGCGCAAGGTTTCGACGTCGCTCCATGGCAAGGCAATCTTGTTGCGCTCGGCCAGGGCGAACAACAGCTCGGGCTCCAGCGAGCCTTCCAGGTGCAGGTGCAATTCTGCCTTGGGCAGGGCGTTCAGCCAGTCGTACATAATTCTTTTCTCATCAGGTGCAATGGTCGCCATTCTACAGAGGGTTGCCGCAACAATTGGTAAAACCTGACCAGGCGGTTCATCACACCGCTTCCGGTTCCCGTCGATAAGCGTAGGTATCGGCGAAGCGCGAGAGCAGGAACTCGGCGCAGGTGGTGGCCGGGTATTTCGCCGGATGCAATGCGTCCTGACAGCCGGGCAGGCAGTCGATGCGGGTATCCGGGTGCGGCTCGGCGAAGAACGGCATCGAATAACGATCCACGCCGAGGGGGCTGATCACCCGGTGCGGCGTCGACAGGTAACGGTCATTGCTCCAGCGCGCCATCATGTCGCCGAGGTTGACCACGAACGTACCTTCGATGGGCGGCGCATCGATCCATTCGCCTTGGACGTTGCGTACCTGCAAGCCACCGGCGGCGTCCTGATAGAGCAGGGTGATGCAACCGTAATCGGTGTGCGCCCCGGCACCTTGTTGCTCTTCGGAGCTGGCGGTGTGGCGCGGCGGGTAATGGATCATCCGCAGCACGCTGACCGGGTCATTGAAGCGTGTGTCGAAGAAATCGCGCTCAATCCCCAGCGCGATGGTCATGGCCCGCAACAGCGTTTGCGCCAGGGCTTGCATGTCGACGTAATGCTGTTCCATCAACGCTTCCCACCCGGGGATGGACGGATGGCGATTGGGGCCGCGCAAGGGTTTTTCCGCCAGTACGTCAGGGTGCCCGGCCGGCAGGTGCAGGCCCATGTCGAAAGTTTCTTTGAGGTCGCTGGGTTTGCTTGGGTCCAATTGCTCGGTGGCAATGGCGCCGTAACCGCGATGGTGGCGGGTCTGGGTGATGTCGATCTTGAGCTTTTCGGCAGTGGGTTGGCCGAAGAAGCGCTTGGCGCTGTCGAGCAGTTCGTCGATTCGCGCAGTGCTGATCGGGTGGCCCTTGATGTAGAAAAATCCCCACTCGCGGCAGGCGAGGTCGATTTGCCCGGCCACGGCTGGCCAGGCGGATGGGTCATCGCTGTAGAGCGGGGTGATGTCGATGATCGGAAGGCTGGTCATACGCAATCCTGAATACGCTGAAGATCAAATGTAGGAGTGAGCCTGCTCGCGATGAGGGCGTGTCAGACAACATATCTGCTGAATGAAACTCCGCTATCGCGAGCAGGCTCACTCCTACAGGGGATATGTGGCGTGGTCGGAGGGTTACTTCGGAATCTCGGCCTTCATGCCTTCCACGTAGTAGTTCATCGACGCCAGTTCCGCCGTGGTCGCGCTCGCGCCGGCCGGGATTTTCTCGACCCCGGCCTGATCCTTGATCGGCCCGGTGAACAGTTGCAGCGCACCGCTCTTGATGTCGGCGATGAGCTGCTCGGCTTCGCTCTTCACCGTCGCCGGCACCAGGTCGCTGATCGGCAGCTCAACCGTGCCTTCCTTCAAACCGCCCCAGTAGTCCCGGGGTTTCCAGTCATGGTCGAGCACGCTTTGGGTTGCCTGAACGTAGTGCGGGCCCCAGTCGTTGACGATGGAGGTCAGCACCGCTTTCGGTCCGAAATGCGCCATGTCCGAAGCGTAGCCCACGGCATACACGCCGCGACGTTCGGCGGCCTGGATCGGCGCGGGGCTGTCGGTGTGCTGGAACACCACGTCCACGCCCTGGTCGATCAGCGCGTTGGCGGCATCCGCTTCCTTGCCCGGATCGAACCAGGAATTGACCCACACCACCTTGATCTCGGTGCCGGGGTTGTACTTGTTCAGGGCCAACTGGATGGCGTTGATGTCGCGGATCACTTCCGGGATCGGGAACGAAGCGACGTAGCCGACCTTCTTGCTCTTGGTCATCTTCGCCGCGAGGAAGCCGCCGACGTAGCGACCCTCGTAAGTGCGCGCCAGGTAAGTGCCGAGGTTCTTGTCCTGCTTGTAGCCGGTGGCGTGCTCGAAGGTCACCTTGGGAAACTGCTGGGCTACTTTCACGGTCGGGTTCATGTAGCCGAAGGAGGTGGTGAAGATCAGGTCGTACTTGTCCTTGGCCATGTTGCGGATCACCCGCTCGGCGTCGGCGCCTTCGGCGACGTTTTCCACGTAGTTGGTGGTGATCTGCGAGCCGAATTTTTCCGCGAGTTCCTTGCGCCCCTGTTCATGCTGATACGTCCAGCCGTGGTCACCGATCGGACCGATATAGACGAAGCCGACTTTCAGCGGATCGGCGGCTAAGGCGGTCAGGCTGGCGCTCAAACCGATGGCCGCCGCAACGGCGCAAAGCAGCTTCTTCAACGGACGTTTGTGCATGAGTTGGAACTCCATTTTGTTGTGAGGTTGGCTGCGCTCTCTGGCTTGCACAGGGCAATGCAAATTGCTGACCAACAAGACAACAAAATATGAATCCGCGGTGATGCTATCGCGAGCAGGCTCGCGACAGGTCCTTGAAGTCCGATAACAGTGCATGTCCTTGCACAGCTGCCATCCACTGGTGCGCCAATCGACAAAACCAATGTGGGAGCAGGCTCGCTCCCACAGTTTTAATCGGTGTTGTATCAGGTCCCGGCGATCAGCTGTCGAGCCGCCTGGCTGTGGTCAGCAATCAAGCCTTTCAGATCCAGCCCTTCGACCTGCCCATCGATCACCCGCCACTTGCCGCCGACCATCACTCGATCCGCGCGATCAGCACCGCACAGCAGCAACGCCGAGACCGGATCATGGCTGCCGGAGAAGCGCAGTTCATCCAGCTTGAACATCGCCAGGTCAGCCTGCTTGCCCACCGCCAACTCGCCGATATCGGTACGGCCCAGCAGGCTCGCCGAACCCTTGGTCGCCCAGCCCAGCACGCGCTCCGGGGTGATCTTCTCGGCGCCATAACGCAGACGCTGGATGTACAACGCCTGGCGCGCTTCGAGCATCATGTTCGAGGCATCGTTGGACGCCGAGCCGTCCACGCCCAAACCAAGCAAGGCACCGGCATCGGTCAACTCGATGCTCGGGCAGATGCCCGAGGCCAGGCGCATGTTCGAACTCGGGCAATGGCAAATGCCGGTGCCGGCGGCGCCGAGGCGGGCGATTTCGTCCGGGTTGAAATGGATGCCATGGGCCAGCCAGGTGCGCGGGCCGAGCCAGCCGACACTGTCCAGATAGTCCACGGTGCGCAGGCCGAAGCGTTGCAGGCAGAAATCTTCTTCGTCGAGGGTTTCTGCCAGGTGGGTGTGCAGGCGCACGTCGAGTTTGTTCGCCAGCTCGGCACTGGCCGACATGATTTCCGGGGTCACCGAGAACGGCGAGCACGGTGCCAGGGCGATCTGGATTTGCGCGCCGTCTCCGCGCTCATGGTACTCGGCGATCAAGCGCTGGCTATCGGCGAGGATCACTTCGCCTTCCTGCACGGTCTGTTGCGGCGGCAGGCCACCGTCCTTCTCGCCGAGGCTCATGGAACCGCGGGTCAGCATGGCGCGCATGCCCAGTTCGCGAACGCTCTCGACTTGCACGTCGATGGCATTTTCCAGACCTTTCGGGAACAGGTAGTGATGGTCGGCCGCAGTGGTGCAACCGGACAGCAGCAATTCAGCCAACGCGACCTTGGTGGCGAGGGCGAGTTTTTCCGGGGTCAGGCGTGCCCAGACCGGGTACAAGGTTTTCAGCCACGGGAACAGCGGCTGATTGACCACCGGCGCCCAGGCGCGGGTCAGGGTTTGATAGAAGTGGTGATGGGTGTTGATCAGGCCCGGCAGGATCACATGCTCGCGGGCATCGAACACTTCATTGCACGGAGCGGACGGTTGTTGACCGGCGCCAAGCACTTCGACGATCAAACCGTCTTGCAGCACCAGGCCGCCACGGGCATCGAGACCGTTGGAGGTGAAAATGGCGAGGGGATTTTTTAACCAGGTACGGGTCGCAGGCATGTTGGCCGGCTCCTCTGAAAGTTGGGTTCAGGGTTGCCAGCTCAGTGTTGCCCTGTCTGCTGATCCAGGTTCGCCGGGGAGGCGAGGTGCGAAGTGTCGATCAAAACGCTCTGGCGGGCAAGCCCAACCCGACAGGACAACACCCCCCCAGTGGGCGACGGTGATTACCAGGGAATGGTTTCACCTCGGTAATTGATGAAGTAATGCCCGCCCTTGCCGACATACGCATTCACTTGATCGACCAGGCCACGGGTGCTGGTTTCCACGTCGATGTCCGCGCCTTCACCCCCCATGTCGGTTTTCACCCAGCCCGGGTGCAGCGACAGCACGGTGAGACCGGTTTCGCCCAATTGAGTAACGAAGCTGCTGGTCATGGAATTCAGCGCCGCCTTGCTGGCCTTGTACAGTGCCAGTTCCGGCGCATCGGGCATGGTCACGCTACCCAGCACCGAACTCATGAACGCCAGCACGCCGGTGTCCGGGCGGATCTGGTCGACAAAACGCTGGGCCAGGTTGATCGGCGCCACGGCGTTGGTGAAAAACAGCTGGCCGACTTCGGCCATTGTCGCGCCGCCGTTCGGCGTCTGGACATCCGGCCCCTTGACCCCGGCATTGACGAATAACAGGTCAAACACATCACCCTTGAGTTGTTGGCTCAGGGCGGACACCGCCGGCTGATCGTCCATGTCGAGCTTTTCGATCCGCACATTGCCCAGGGCCTGCAAGGCTTCGGCTTTTTGCGGATCGCGCACGGTGGCGGTGACTTGCCAGCCATCGGCCAACAGGGTTTTCACCAGCCCGAGGCCAAGCCCCCGAGAGGCACCGATGATGAGTGCGGTTTTTGCCTTGGACATGAGTGGCTTCCTTGAAAGTTCAGGATCGTGGATTCAATGGACACTGTTGCCCGAGCCGTTGTTGCAACTCATCGCGCAGCGCGCCGAGTTCGGCCATGCGGGCTTCGATCAGTTTGAGTTTGTCTTGCAGCAGTTGCGTGACGGCGCTGTCCGGATCGGGCGATTGCCAGATTGTAGCGACGCTGTTGCCGATCTCGCCGAGGGTAAAGCCCAGTCGTTGAGCGGTCTTGATGTACTGCACCAGTTGCACCATGTCTGGCGGATAGTCGCGATACCCGTTGGCGCTGCGTTGCGCTGCGATCAACCCGCGCTGCTCGTAGAAGCGCAGCGTGTCGCGGCTGACGGCGCTGGCCTGGGCTAATTCACCGATGCGCATCATGACGTCTCAAGGGGGGCTTGACCCTGGAGCATACTCCAGGCTTTAGCCTTGTTGCTCCCTGAATTGATGGAGCAATGTCGATGTGGACTACAGCGCAATATCGCCGGTTGGTGCAAGGCAGTGCCTGGTACGACCTGATCGTGACGGTCGCGTTTGTCACTCCGTGGAGTTTTGCGGCGTTGCATGGGGTTTTGACGGGGGTGAGTCAGGCGTTGAGTTTGCCCGGTGAACTGCCACCGTTCGAACCGGTGCACATGTTGATGGCGAACCTGTTGGGGTCGATTGTCTGCGTGTGGGCAGTGCTGCGGATTCGTGATCCGCAGCAGGTTTATGGGCGGTATGACGCCGTGGCCAGATTCCTGTTCTCGGCCTGGCAGGCTTATGCCCTGATCCATGGCGCGAGTTCGATTCTGGTGGTTTTTCTGGTGTTTGAATTGGCGTGGGGCGTGGCTCAAGTGTTGCCTGTTCGGGCCCCTTCGCGGGCAAGCCCGCTCCCACAAGGTACTGCTGTGTGATCTGGATTGTTGCCATGCCTGCGATCCCTGTGGGAGCGGGCTTGCCCGCGAAGAGGCCGGCCCAGTCGCCACCTAATGCCCGGCCTGCCACGGCTGCCCCAACGACACCGGCGCATACAACCGTGTTCGCAGCGCATCCCGTGACAGCAGCACCAGCACCACAATGGTCGCGACATACGGCAACATCGCCAGCAGACTCGACGCAATTGCCAGCCCCAACCCCTGCGCCACCAGGTGCAGGATGCTGGCGAGCCCGAACAGGTACGCGCCGAGCAGCAGGCGCCACACCCGCCAACTGGCGAAGACCACCAGCGCGAGGGCAATCCAGCCGCGCCCGGCGCTCATGTTCTCCGCCCACATCGGTGTGTAGGCCAGGGACAGATAAGCCCCGGCCAACCCAGCCATCGCGCCGCCGAACAACACCGCCAGGGTACGCACTGCCAACACCGGCAAGCCCATGGCGCTGGCGGCGTCGGGATTTTCGCCGACCGCCTGAATGATCAGCCCGACGCGGCTTTTCAGAATCACCCAGGCCACCAGTGCGAACATCGCGAGCGACAGATACACCAACAGGTCCTGGGCAAACAGCATCCGCCCGATCAGCGGGATTTCACTCAGATAGGGAATCGCCATCGGCTCGAACCCCGCCAGCGGCTTGCCGACCCACGCCGCACCGACGAAGGTCGACAGGCCCACGCCGAAAATCGTCAGGGCCAGGCCGGTGGCCACCTGATTGGCGTTGAACACCAGCGCCACCAGGGCGAACAGCGATGACAACAGCATCCCGGCGAGCATCGCCAGCAACACGCCGAGCCACAGGTGTCCGGTGTTGAACGCGACGATGAAACCGATCACCGCGCCAAACAGCATCATGCCTTCCTGGCCGAGGTTGAGGACGCCGCTTTTCTCGCAGATCAGTTCCCCCAGCGCCACCAGCAGCAACGGCGTACCGCAGCGGACCATGGCGTAGAAAATATTGCTCAGCAGATCGATATCCATCACAGCGCTCCTGCTTGTACGGCGGTGGCTTGTGCGCGGCGGGTCCAGCGCAGGTTCAAGCGCGGTCGGTAGAGAATCAGCACATCACTGGCCAGCAGGAAAAACAGCATCATGCCCTGGAACAATTGGGTGATCGCTTGCGGCAGGTTCAGGCTCATCTGCGCACTTTCGCCGCCGATGTACAGCAGCGCCATCAACAGGCTGGAAAACAGGATGCCGACAGGATTCAAACGGCCGAGAAATGCCACGGTGATCGCCGCATAGCCGTAGCCCGGCGAAACCTGCGGCACCAACTGGCCGATGGGGCCGGTGACTTCGCACACACCGGCCAGCCCCGCCAGGCCGCCGCTGATCAACAGCGCAAGCCAGATCAGGCGCTTCTCGCGAAAGCCGACGAAACCGGCGGCACGCTTGTCCAGCCCGAGCACCTTGATCTGGAAACCGACAAAGCTTTTCTGCAACAGCACCCACACCGCCACCAACACGAGCAGGGCGAAGTAAACCCCGGCGTGGACCCGGCCATCTTCCATCAGCAGCGGCAAGCGGCTGGCGTCGCCGAACATCGCCGATTGCGGAAAATTGAAACCTTCCGGATCTTTCAACGGGCCGTGAACGCAGAACAGCAGCAGGTTCAGTGCGATGTAGTTGAGCATGATGCTGGTCAGGATCTCATTGGCGTTGAAGCGCGTGCGCAACCACGCCGTCAAGCCGGCCCACGCGGCGCCCGCCAGGGTGCCTGTCAGCAGGATCAGCACCAGCGCCCAGCGGCTTTGCATATCGATGATGTTCACCGCCAGCGCACTGCCGGCCAACGCGCCGAGCAGCAGTTGACCTTCGGCACCGATGTTCCAGATGCGCGCCTGATAGGCGACGGCCAGGCCCAATGCGCAGAGCAGAATCGGCAGGGCTTTGACCAACAATTCGGAGACGCCATACAGGTCGCTGACCGGGGCGATCAGCAAGGTGTGCAAGGTCAGCAGCGGGTCGTGCCCGAGCGCGATAAACAACAAGGATCCACAGCCTAGGGTCAGTGCAGCCGCCAGCAACGGCGAGCACCACAGCATCAGGCGCGATTGCTGGCCGCGGGGTTCAAGAGAAAGCAGCATGTGACACTCCGTTAACGCGTGGCGGATGCGAGTGATTGAGGGGCACCGAACTGGCCGGCCATCCAGCCGCCGACATCGCTCAGGCGCGTGTCGACTGTGGTGTGGAGCGCCGACAGTCGACCGCCGCACAAGGCGCCGAGGCGGTCGCTGATCTGGAACAGTTCGTCGAGGTCTTCGGAAATCACCAGGATCGCCGCGCCGGCATCGCGCAAGGCAATCAAGGCGCGGTGAATGGTGGCGGCCGCGCCGACGTCCACGCCCCAGGTCGGGTGTGCGGCGACCAGCAGCCTGGGTTGCTGAAGGATTTCCCGGCCGAGGATGAATTTCTGCAAATTGCCCCCGGACAGGCTGCGGGCCGGCGCCTGGCTATCGGGTGTCTTGACCCCGAAACGGCGGATGATTTCCTCGGCCAGTGCTTCGGCTTTGCCGCGCTGGATCAGGCCGTTACTCACCAATCCTTGTTGGAAAGCGGTCAGCAGCGCGTTATCCGCCAGGCTCAGCTCCGGCACCGCGCCATGACCCTGGCGTTCGGCGGGGACGAACGCCAGGCCGAGTTGGCGGCGTGCATCAGGACGCAAATGGTCAACTGGCTCCTTGCCAAAACGGATCGTCGCGCTGGCGTTGCGGGGCAGCAGTGCTTCGCCGCTGAGCAAGGCCAGTAACTCGTCCTGACCATTGCCCGCGACACCGGCGATGCCGACAACTTCACCACAGCGCACTTCAAGGTCGATGTCCTTGAGCGAGCAACCGAACGGGTCGGGGTTGTGCCAGGACAAGCCATTCACACTGAGGAACGTCGCAGCGCCAGTCACCTTTGGATAATCGGTGATCAACTCCGCCGCTTCACCGACCATCAATCGCGCCAACTGCTGATCCGAACACTCGGCCGGCACGCAATGCCCGGCCACCCGTCCGCCGCGCAGTACCGTCGCGCTGTGGCACAACGCGCGGACTTCCCCGAGCTTGTGACTGATGAACAAAATGCTGCAGCCTTCGGCGGCGAGCCGGCGCAGGGTGACGAACAAGTCGTCGGCTTCTTGCGGCGTCAGCACCGAAGTCGGTTCATCGAGAATCAACAGGCGGATGTCCTGCATCAGGCAGCGAATGATTTCCACCCGCTGCCGTTCACCGATCGACAGGCTGTGGACAAGTCGCTCCGGTTCCAGCGCCATGCCGTAGCGCCGGGACACTTCGCGAATCTTCGGCTCAAGCTGTCTGGGTGTGCCTGCCGCCGCGCCCATGGCCAGGGCGATGTTCTGCGCCACGCTCAGGGTTTCGAACAGCGAGAAATGCTGGAACACCATACCGATTCCCAAACCCCGGGCCTGGGCCGGGTTGCGCAGGCTCACCCGCTGACCTTGCCAGATCACTTCGCCGGAATCGGCGTGGGTGACGCCGTAGATGATCTTCATCAGCGTGCTTTTGCCCGCGCCGTTTTCGCCGAGCAGGGCATGGATCTCGCCAGAGGCAATGGTCAGGTCGATGGCATCGTTGGCCAGGCAACCGGGGTAGCGTTTGCTGATTCTGCGCAGTTGCAGGCGCGGAACCGAATCGGGGATTGGAGCGTGATTGGGCATGACAGGCTCAGTGCTGTTGGACTTGTGCCTGTGGATAAAGCAATTTTCTGGCCACTAGGTCAGGAAAACGTCGAAGCCCTGTGACCAGAGGCGTTGAGTACGCAGCTTTCAGATGTGCCACGTAGAGCCCGGCACCACATGGGGGCAAGGGTGCAAATCAAGCCCCGATTTCGCTCGTGGGGTTTTGCTCAAAAAATGAGCAATCGACCACAAGCCATACCGTGCAGGGCGCCGAGACGGCCATGAACGGGTTATCCACAGATTGCTCCACAGTATTTGTGTGCAAGCTCGAAGCACGGGCATAAGCACTGAGTGGCTTTCTTCTAAAGGCGATAAACCGTTGTAACTGTTTGTTTTTATTTGAATTTGATGTGCTTGATGGCGGATTGGACGAAAATTGAGCAAAGTCCGCAAAGCCGCATGACAGAAGGGTTACAGCGGTATGTGCTCAGGTTATCCACAGGCGGGTGCACAGCAGATGTGGGCAAATATGGAATAAGTGAAAAAGCGGCGTGCCCCAAAAGATCGCAGCCTGTGCTGAAGCGCTTTTAGCGCTGCAACAAAATTCGTCCGCGACTCAAATCGGCCAGCTGTGACTGTAAGGTGTCGATCTGTGCATCGCCCACGGCCAACTGCAACTCGACACCATTGGCGGTGAAGCTTTCATCCACAACCAATCCACCAGCCTCCGCCACCCGCAGCTTGACCAGGGCCAACTCGGCAAATCCGCAAGTGCAACGCAGCGGCACCCGGCTGATCAGCTCGATCTTTGGCGCCGCTTGCAGGCATTTGTTTGCACCCCCGCCATAGGCCCGGGCGAGCCCCCCGGTGCCCAGTTGGATGCCTCCATACCAGCGAATCACCAGCACCGCGACCTGATCGCAATCCTGCGCCTCGATCGCCGCCAGAATCGGCCGGCCGGCCGTACCACCGGGCTCGCCATCATCGGTGCTGCGATACTGATCGCCGAGTTTCCAGGCCCAACAGTTGTGCGAGGCATTCAAGTCACTGTGCTGTTCAATGAACGCATGGGCCTCGGCCGGGCTGGAGATCGGCGCGGCGAAGGTAACGAAGCGGCTCTTGCGAATCTCTTCGCGGTATTCGCAAAAACCGCTGAGGGTAAATGGCATACGTACCTGAATGGCTACTTAGATGGCAGGTTTCAGGCCGCAGCCCTTGAGAATGATGCGGATCAGGTTGTCCCCGGCGTCTTCCATGTCCTGTTTGGTCAACCTGGTACGCCCGGTGACGCGGCAGATCTGCGTGGCGAAGTCGGCGTAGTGCTGGGTGCTGCCCCACAACAGGAAGATCAGGTGCACCGGATCGACCGGGTCCATTTTACCGGCGTCGATCCACGCCTGGAACACGCCCGCACGACCCTGGAACCAGGCACGATAATCCTGGTTGAAGTACTCGGTCAGGCATTCACCGCCGCTGATGACTTCCATGGCAAAAATCCGCGAGGCTTGCGGCTGGCGTCGGGAGAACTCCATTTTCGCGCGGATGTAGCGGGTCAAGGCTTCGGTCGGATCGTCCTCGGCGGTGAGGGTGTTGAAGGTGCTGTCCCACAGTTCGATGATGTTGCTCAGCACCGCCACGTACAAACCGAGCTTGTTGGTGAAGTAGTAATGCAGGTTCGCCTTGGGCAGCCCGGCATTCTGGGCGATGGTGTTCATGCTGGTGCCTTTGTACCCGTGACGGGCGAACTCGTCTTCGGCGGCTTTGATGATGGTCTCTTCGTTTTTCTGACGAATGCGGCTGACGGGTTTTCCGCCGTGGGCTGGGACTTCAAAGGTCATAAGCACTTCCGAACTGATGGGTGGGACGGCCAGTGCGTTGATAACGTACCCACTGGCTTCAGACAAGTCATTATGTGGCGCAATGATCATTAACGCGTCGCGGCCAGGCTCTCGAGAAAACTCTCCAGCACAAGATGCGGGCGACGCCCCTTGCGGGTGACCGACGCCAGGCTCAGGTCATAGAAACGCGTTTTGGCTTTCAACGCGCGCAACCGACCTTGCTGCACCCAAAGACTCGCGTAGTGATCCGGCAGATAACCGATGTAACGCCCGGTCAGGATCAGGAAGGCCATGCCTTCGCGGTCCGAGGCGCTGGCGGTGCAATTGAGCGCCTGGTAGTGAGCCTGGATCTCCGCCGGCAAACGGAAGGTGGGCGCGATGGCGTCCTGACTGTTCAAACGTTCATCGTCCAGTTGCTTGTCGTCGACATAGAACAGCGGGTGACCGACCGCGCAGTACAACAACGAGCGCTCGCTATACAGCGGTTGATACTCCAGCCCCGAGAGCGCGCTGGCCTGCGGCACCACGCCGACATGTAGACGGCCGTCGAGTACGCCTTGTTCGACTTCATTGGGCGCGATCATGCGGATCTGGAT
Source organism: Pseudomonas sp. KH_046_2 (assembly GCF_057838985.1). Classification (NCBI taxonomy): domain Bacteria; kingdom Pseudomonadati; phylum Pseudomonadota; class Gammaproteobacteria; order Pseudomonadales; family Pseudomonadaceae; genus Pseudomonas; species Pseudomonas sp. KH_046_2. The sequence continues at coordinate 780,072 of NZ_CM174480.1, forward strand.
CTGCACGTCGGGGCCGCGTTCCTTCAATTGCGCTAGGGCATGGGTGATGCGCATGTGGGGCAGGGTGACCAGATTGTCTGTCAGACCAATGATCAATTCGCCACGCAAGTGCTGGTGCAGACCGTTGACCTCGGTACGGAAGCTTTCCAGTGCACTTAGCAGTTGTAACGCCGATTGATAAACCTCGCGGCCTTCCTCGGTCAGGGAAAACCCGGCACGTCCCCGCTGGCACAGGCGCAGACCGAGGCGTTGCTCCAGATCGCTCATCTGCTGGCTGATCGCCGAGCGACCGATGCCCAGCACGGTTTCCGCCGCGGAGAAGCCACCGCATTCCACCACGCTGCGAAAGATCCTCAGCAGGCGAATATCAAAGTCGCTGACCTGGGCCAGCGGATCGGGACGGCGAGAGCTCATGCGGGTTACTCAATAGTTTAGTAATTGGCTGACTGAACATTAGAAGAGTTGGATTTCACAGACTTTATCTCCGTGGCAATTTAGCTGCAACAACGGTTTTCATTCCTTACGCCGCTTATTGCCTTGCGAGGTTTCGCCCATGAACCAGCCTGAAAACGCCCCGACTTCCCTGGCCAGCCAGCTCAAGCTCGATGCTCACTGGATGCCTTACACCGCCAACCGCAACTTCCAGCGCGATCCACGCCTGATCGTTGGCGCCGAAGGCAGCTGGCTGATCGACGACAAGGGCCGCAAGGTGTATGACTCGCTGTCCGGTCTTTGGACCTGTGGCGCCGGGCACACCCGCAAGGAAATCCAGGAAGCGGTCGCCAAGCAGTTGGGTACCCTCGATTACTCGCCAGCCTTCCAGTACGGCCATCCGCTGTCCTTCCAGCTGGCTGAAAAAATCACCGACCTGACCCCGGGCAACCTGAACCACGTGTTCTTCACCGACTCGGGCTCCGAGTGTGCTGACACCGCCGTGAAGATGGTCCGTGCTTACTGGCGCCTGAAAGGCCAGTCGACCAAGACCAAAATGATCGGCCGTGCCCGTGGTTACCACGGCGTGAACATCGCCGGCACCAGCCTCGGTGGCGTGAACGGCAACCGCAAACTGTTCGGTCAGGCGATGATGGATGTCGACCACCTGCCGCACACCTTGCTGGCAAGCAACGCTTACTCCCGTGGCATGCCGGAGCAGGGTGGTATCGCCCTGGCTGATGAGTTGCTGAAGCTGATCGAACTGCACGATGCTTCGAACATCGCGGCGGTATTCGTCGAGCCATTGGCCGGTTCCGCTGGCGTGCTGGTTCCACCACAGGGTTACCTCAAGCGTCTGCGTGAAATCTGCGACCAGCACAACATCCTGCTGGTGTTCGACGAAGTGATCACCGGTTTCGGCCGCACCGGCACCATGTTCGGCGCCACCACCTTCGGCGTGACCCCGGACCTGATGTGCATCGCCAAGCAAGTCACCAACGGTGCGATCCCGATGGGCGCGGTGATTGCCAGCTCCGAGATCTACCAGACCTTCATGAATCAGCCGACGCCTGAATACGCGGTCGAATTCCCGCACGGCTACACCTATTCCGCGCACCCGGTGGCTTGCGCCGCGGGCCTGGCAGCACTCGACCTGCTGCAAAAGGAAAACCTGGTGCAGAGCGTGGCCGAAGTCGCACCGCATTTCGAAAATGCGCTGCACGGCCTCAAAGGCACCAAGAACATCATCGACATCCGCAACTTCGGCCTGGCCGGTGCGATCCAGATCGCGCCACGTGACGGCGACGCCATCGTGCGTCCGTTCGAGGCCGGCATGGCGCTGTGGAAAGCCGGGTTCTATGTACGCTTCGGCGGCGACACCCTGCAGTTCGGCCCAACCTTCAACAGCAAGCCGCAGGATCTGGATCGTCTGTTCGACGCGGTCGGCGAAGTGCTGAGCAAGATCGACTGATTTCTCCTTCTATATACCTACAAACAACAGGTGCTCCGAAGCGAGCACCTGTGGACAACTTTTCAGGAGCTTCCATGAGTGTTATTCCGCATTTGATCAATGGCGAACTGGTGACCGAGAACGGTCGCGCGGTTGATGTGTTCAACCCGTCTACCGGTCAGGCTATCCACAAGCTGCCGCTGGCGACCCGCGAAACCATCCAGAGCGCCATCGACGCGGCCAAGGCTGCATTCCCGGCCTGGCGCAACACGCCGCCGGCCAAGCGTGCCCAAGTGATGTTCCGCTTCAAGCAACTACTGGAGCAGAACGAAGCTCGCATCTCGCAATTGATCAGCGAAGAGCACGGCAAGACCCTGGAAGATGCTGCCGGTGAATTGAAGCGCGGCATCGAGAACGTCGAGTTCGCTTGCGCGGCTCCGGAAATCCTCAAGGGCGAGTACAGCCGTAACGTCGGCCCGAACATCGACGCCTGGTCGGACTTCCAGCCGCTGGGCGTGGTTGCCGGTATCACGCCGTTCAACTTCCC
>NZ_CM174480.1:787500-2407500 GCF_057838985.1 Pseudomonas sp. KH_046_2
TAAGGCGAGGCTGAAAAGCGTAGTCGATGGAAAACAGGTTAATATTCCTGTACTTCTGGTTATTGCGATGGAGGGACGGAGAAGGCTAGGCCAGCTTGGCGTTGGTTGTCCAAGTTTAAGGTGGTAGGCTGAGATCTTAGGTAAATCCGGGATCTTAAGGCCGAGAGCTGATGACGAGTGTTCTTTTAGAACACGAAGTGGTTGATGCCATGCTTCCAAGAAAAGCTTCTAAGCTTCAGGTAACCAGGAACCGTACCCCAAACCGACACAGGTGGTTGGGTAGAGAATACCAAGGCGCTTGAGAGAACTCGGGTGAAGGAACTAGGCAAAATGGCACCGTAACTTCGGGAGAAGGTGCGCCGGTGAGGGTGAAGGACTTGCTCCGTAAGCCCACGCCGGTCGAAGATACCAGGCCGCTGCGACTGTTTATTAAAAACACAGCACTCTGCAAACACGAAAGTGGACGTATAGGGTGTGACGCCTGCCCGGTGCCGGAAGGTTAATTGATGGGGTTAGCTAACGCGAAGCTCTTGATCGAAGCCCCGGTAAACGGCGGCCGTAACTATAACGGTCCTAAGGTAGCGAAATTCCTTGTCGGGTAAGTTCCGACCTGCACGAATGGCGTAACGATGGCGGCGCTGTCTCCACCCGAGACTCAGTGAAATTGAAATCGCTGTGAAGATGCAGTGTATCCGCGGCTAGACGGAAAGACCCCGTGAACCTTTACTATAGCTTTGCACTGGACTTTGAATTTGCTTGTGTAGGATAGGTGGGAGGCTTTGAAGCGTGGACGCCAGTTCGCGTGGAGCCAACCTTGAAATACCACCCTGGCAACTTTGAGGTTCTAACTCAGGTCCGTTATCCGGATCGAGGACAGTGTATGGTGGGTAGTTTGACTGGGGCGGTCTCCTCCTAAAGAGTAACGGAGGAGTACGAAGGTGCGCTCAGACCGGTCGGAAATCGGTCGTAGAGTATAAAGGCAAAAGCGCGCTTGACTGCGAGACAGACACGTCGAGCAGGTACGAAAGTAGGTCTTAGTGATCCGGTGGTTCTGTATGGAAGGGCCATCGCTCAACGGATAAAAGGTACTCCGGGGATAACAGGCTGATACCGCCCAAGAGTTCATATCGACGGCGGTGTTTGGCACCTCGATGTCGGCTCATCACATCCTGGGGCTGAAGCCGGTCCCAAGGGTATGGCTGTTCGCCATTTAAAGTGGTACGCGAGCTGGGTTTAGAACGTCGTGAGACAGTTCGGTCCCTATCTGCCGTGGACGTTTGAGATTTGAGAGGGGCTGCTCCTAGTACGAGAGGACCGGAGTGGACGAACCTCTGGTGTTCCGGTTGTCACGCCAGTGGCATTGCCGGGTAGCTATGTTCGGAAAAGATAACCGCTGAAAGCATCTAAGCGGGAAACTTGCCTCAAGATGAGATCTCACTGGGACCTTGAGTCCCCTGAAGGGCCGTCGAAGACTACGACGTTGATAGGTTGGGTGTGTAAGCGCTGTGAGGCGTTGAGCTAACCAATACTAATTGCCCGTGAGGCTTGACCATATAACACCCAAGCAATTTGCGTCGAAAGGCCAGATTGCGGTGTGTGAAGACGAAAGAACCGAAAGTTCGAAGCTCACAAAACACCGAAGCTATCACATACCCAATTTGCTGAAGCGAGGCCAGCCGGTCACGACTCAGTACCCGAATTTCTTGACGACCATAGAGCGTTGGAACCACCTGATCCCATCCCGAACTCAGCAGTGAAACGATGCATCGCCGATGGTAGTGTGGGGTTTCCCCATGTGAGAGTAGGTCATCGTCAAGATTAAATTCCGAAACCCCAATTGCGAAAGCAGTTGGGGTTTTGTTTTTGGCCGCCGTGTAGGAGCGAGCTCGCTCGCGATGGTCTTTAACGATGACACTGGCTGTCTGATGCCACCGGGCGTCCAGAAGTTTTTCGCGAGCAAGCTCGCTCCTACAGCAAGTCGCCTTCAATGCTAAAGTCGTCCCTCGATTTGTATTTTCCAAGGAAGCCTTTATGCCGGACGCGACGTCCCTCAGTGCTGGTTTTATGGTGGTTCACGGCAACCGCCTGGACGAGTTGCGCAGCCTGGTGGTCAGCTGGATGCGGCGCTACCCGCTGGCTCCCCTGGAGAATGAAATCGCGTTGGTGCAAAGCAATGGCATTGCCCAATGGCTGAAGCTGGCACTGGCGGAAGATTCCGAAGAAGACGACATGGGAGGCTGCGGCATCGCTGCCGCCATCGACGTGCAGTTGCCCGGCAGCTTCATGTGGCAGCTCTATCGCATGGTCCTTGGCCGCGACGAAATTCCGGTCAAGTCCCTGCTCGATAAAGCCCCGCTGACCTGGCGTCTGATGCGCCTGCTGCCGCAGTTGATCAACCAACCGCACTTCGAGCCGCTGCAGCGATTCCTGACCCATGACACCGACCTGCGCAAACGCTATCAACTGGCTGAGCGTCTGGCGGATCTGTTCGACCAATACCAGGTGTACCGAGCCGACTGGCTCGAAGACTGGGCGGAAGGTCGCCATCAAACAAGAAGCGCCAGGGGCGAAGCCAAACCCCTGACCCCGGCCAATTGCTGGCAGGCAGAGTTATGGCGCGCACTCTTGCTGGATGTGGGAGCAGAAGGGATGGCGCAAAGCCGTGCCGGTGTCCATCAGCGATTTGTTGAACGTATCAACAATCTCGAAACAGCCCCCAAGGGATTACCCTCGCGAGTGATCGTTTTCGGGATTTCTTCCCTGCCTGCTCAAGCTCTGGAAGCACTGGCGGGACTGGCACGATTCAGCCAGGTCCTGCTTTGCGTACACAACCCGTGTCGTCACCATTGGGCGGACATCGTCGCCGATAAAGACCTGTTGCGGCATCAATACAAGCGTCAGGCCCGCAAGAGCGGCATGCCGGTAGTGATCGATCCGCAAACCCTGCATCAGCATGCTCACCCGCTGCTGGCCGCCTGGGGCAAGCAGGGGCGGGACTACATCAACCTGCTCGACAGTTACGACGATCCCAGCAGCTATCGTTCGGCCTTCCGCGACGGGCGCATCGACCTGTTCAGTGATGGTCAGCCGCTGAACGTGCTCAACCAGTTACAGGACGACATCCTCGAGTTGCGCCCCCTCAATGAGACTCGGGAGCGTTGGCCGGCTATCGATCTTGAGCAGGACGAATCGATCCGTTTTCACATCGCCCACAGCGCCCAGCGAGAGGTCGAGATCCTCCACGATCAACTGCTCGCGCGCTTCAGTGCCGACCCGAAATTGCGGCCCCGGGACATCATCGTGATGGTCCCGGACATCGACAGCTATGCACCGCATATTCGTGCCGTGTTTGGTCAGCTTGACCGCCAGGATCCGCGCTTCATTCCGTTTACCCTGGCTGACCAGGGCCAGCGTGGTCGCGATCCATTACTTATTGTCGTCGAGCACCTGCTCAAGCTGCCTGACAGCCGATTCCCCGTCAGTGAGATTCTCGATCTGCTGGATGTCCCCGCGCTACGCGCCCGTTTTGCTGTTGAGGAGCGTGACCTGCCGACGCTGCACCGCTGGATCGAAGGTGCCGGCATTCGTTGGGGGATGAATGCCGAGCAACGTGCCGGGCTCGGGCTGCCCAATGAACTTGAGCAAAACAGCTGGCGTTTCGGCTTGCGACGGATGCTGCTCGGTTATGCCGTTGGCGGCGCCGATGCTTATGCGGGTATCGAACCCTACGACGAGATCGGTGGCCTGGACGCTGCGCTCATCGGTCCGCTGGTTGCGTTGCTCGACGCGCTGGAAGTGGCTCACCACGAACTCTCTCAGCCAGCATCGCCGGGGCAATGGGGCTTGCGCTTGCAGGCATTGGTGCAGTTGTTCTTCCTTGCCGGTAACGAACACGATGACTACTTGCTGGCCCAGCTCGAAGAGCTGCGCGAGACCTGGCTCGAGACCTGCGAATCCGTCGGGTTGCTGGATGAATTGCCGCTGACCGTTGTCCGTGAAGCCTGGCTTGCAGGTCTGGATCAGGGCCGTTTGTCCCAGCGTTTTCTGGCCGGCGCGGTCAACTTCTGCACCTTGATGCCCATGCGCGCCATCCCGTTCAAACTGGTGTGCCTGCTGGGCATGAATGACGGCGATTATCCGCGCGCGCAGCCGCCACTGGATTTCGACCTGATGGGCAGTGATTACCGTCCGGGTGACCGCTCCCGGCGCGAAGACGACCGCTACCTGCTACTGGAAGCCTTGCTGTCGGCAAGGGATCAGCTCTACATCAGTTGGGTGGGCCGCAGCATCCGCGATAACAGCGAGCGGCCTGCGTCGGTGCTGATCGGTCAGTTGCGTGATCACTTGGCCAGCGGTTGGCGATTGCTGCAAGGCGACGAGGATCTGCTGGAAGCCATGACCCGGGAACACCCATTGCAACCCTTCAGTGCTCGCTACTTTCACGACGGGGATGAGTCGTTCAGCTATGCCAGCGAATGGCAGGTGCTTCATCAGGCGGCAGAGCAACAGGCAAGCGCCGAAGTGCTCGCGCCTCACGTTCAGGACGAACCACTGAGTCTCGGTCAGGTGCAGGATTTCCTGCGCAATCCGGTACGGCATTTTTTCAGCCAGCGACTGAAAGTCTTCTTCGAGGCGGCGGAAGTGCCGTTGGCCGATGAAGAGCCCTTTGTCCTGGATGCGTTGCAGCGTTACAGCCTCAGCGACCGTTTGCTCGAAGCGGCGCTGGCGGATCCTGGAAATACCGGGCAGGCACTGGAGGATCAGGCGAAACGTTTGCAGAACAGCGGGCTGCTGCCCATGGCCGGATTCGGTGAGTGCCTGCAACGGGAGTTGATCGAGCCATTGCCTGACTTGCTGCAACGTCACCAACAGCTCCTGGCGTTGTGGCCAACACCCCTCAGCAGCGCGTTGCCCGTCAGTCTTGAACTGCAAGGCCTGCACATCGAGGGCTGGCTCAGCGGCCTGCATCAGCGTTCTGATGGTGGTTTGTTGTCTGTCACAACGATCCCCAACAGTATCGGCTCGATCAAGTCGCGCAAATGGCATCGGCTGACACGCCCGTGGGTCAATCATCTGATGGCTTGTGCCAGTGGCATGGCGCTGACCACCGCACTGGTGGCCAGCGACGACAGCCTGTTGCTCGGTCCGCTGGACCAGTCCACGGCGCGGACAATTCTCGGTGACCTGTTGATGGCATGGCAGTCGGGGATGCGCCAGCCTCTGCCGATCGCCGTCAAGACAGCCTTCGCGTGGCTGGGGCAAACCGACCCGGTCAAAGCCGAGGCCGCTGCGCGCAAGGCCTATGAAGGGGATGGGCAGACGACGGACGGAGAACGCCGCGAAAGCCCGGCACTGGCGCGCCAATTCGCCGATTACGATGCCTTGGTCGCCGACGAGACGTTCCCCCAGTGGTGTGATGCGCTCTATCGCCCGCTTCTTGAAGCACCCTGGCGTTCACTGTCCAGCGAGGAGTCGCGCTGATGAGCACGAAGACACCGCTGGCCCTGGCATTCCCGCTGCGCGGCAGCCAGCTGATCGAAGCCAGCGCCGGGACCGGCAAGACGTTCACCATTTCCGCGTTGTACCTGCGCCTGGTGCTTGGCAATGGCGGGGAGGAGAGTGGCTTCGGACGTGAGCTGTTGCCACCGCAGATCCTCGTCGTGACGTTCACCGACGCCGCGACCAAAGAGCTGCGCGAACGCATTCGCACGCGGCTCGCCGAGGCCGCACGATATTTCCGCGATGAAACACCGGCCCCCGACAGCCTGATTGCCGAGTTGCGTGATCAGTACTTGCCCGAGCAATGGCCCGGGTGCGCAAACCGTCTGGATATCGCTGCCCAGTGGATGGACGAGGCGGCGGTGTCGACCATCCACAGTTGGTGCCAGCGCATGTTGCGCGAGCACGCGTTCGACAGCGGCAGCCTGTTTACCCAGACCCTGGAAACCGACCACAGCGACTTGCTGGGGGAAGTCCTGCGCGATTACTGGCGGTTGTTCTGTTACCCGATGCAAGGTGACGCCTTGAATTGGGTGCGCAGCAATTGGGGCGGGCCGGCGGCGCTGCTGCCGCGGATTCGTGCGCTGTTCGCCAGCGAGCGGGATGCGCATGAAGGGAAAGAACCCGCCGAAGTGATTTCGCAATGCCTGCAAGAGCGGCGGGCGGCCCTGATCGAACTCAAGAAACCCTGGCTGCAGTGGGCGGACGAGTTGCTTGTCATCTGTCACCAGGGCGTTGCGACCAAGGCTGTCGACGGTCGCAAGATGCAGGCACGCTATTTCGAGCCCTGGTTTGAAAAGATCAAGGCCTGGGCCGAGGACGAATCCCTTGAGCAACTGGATATCGGCACTGGCTTCACTCGCCTGACCCCGGATGGCATGGCTGAAGCCTGGAAGGGCGAAGCACCTCGACATCCGGGGCTCGATGCGATGGCCGGCCTCAAGGCCTGCCTCGATGGGTTGCCAACGCCTGATGCCGCCGTACTGCAACATGCGGCCCGCTGGGTCGGGGCACGATTCGAGGAAGAGAAGCGCCGCCGCGCGGAAATGGGTTTCGACGACATGCTGCTGCGCCTGGATGCGGCCTTGCAGTCCGATGGCGGTGAGCGACTGGCAACCCTGATTCGTGAACAGTTTCCGGTCGCCCTGATCGATGAGTTCCAGGACACCGACCCGGTGCAATACCGGATCTTCGAGAGCATCTACCGCATTGAAGAGAACAGCCCCGAGTGCGGTCTGTTCCTGATCGGCGACCCGAAACAGGCCATCTACGCTTTTCGCGGCGCCGACATCCATACATACCTGCGCGCCCGCCAAGCCACCACCGGCCGCCTGCACACCCTGGGCACCAACTTCCGCTCAAGCCATGGCATGGTCAACGCGGTGAACCATGTGTTCGAGCGCGCCGAAGCCCGGGAGTCAGGACGCGGCGCTTTCCTCTTCCGGCAGAAGAATGGCGACAACCCGGTGCCGTTTACGCCGGTTGCCTCCCAGGGCCGCAAAGAAGTCTTGCGCATCAATGACCAGGCAATCCCAGCCTTGAACATCTGGCACTTGCCGGCCGAACAACCGTTGTCCGGTGCGGTGTACCGGCAACTACTGGCGGCTGCCTGCGCCAGTGAAATCACGGCATTGCTCAATGGCGGGCAGCAGGGGCAAGCGGGGTTCACCCAGGACGGCAAAGCCTTCAGGGGCCTGCTGCCGGCGGACATCGCCATCCTGGTGCGCGACGGCAAGGAAGCGCAGGCGGTTCGTGCGCAATTGGCCGCCCGTGGCGTGCGCAGTGTTTACCTGTCGGACAAGGACTCGGTGTTCGCCGCCCAGGAGGCGCATGACGTGCTGACCTGGCTCAAGGCCTGCGCCGAGCCGGATGTCGAGCGACCGCTGCGAGCCGCATTGGCCAGCATCACGTTGAACCTGTCATTGACGGAACTTGAGCGGCTGAATCAGGACGAGTTGGCCTGGGAAGCCCGGGTCATGCAGTTCCGGGGCTATCGCGAAGTCTGGCGCAAGCAGGGCGTACTGCCGATGCTGCGACGCTTGCTGCACGACTTCCGCCTGCCCCAGGCGCTGATCGCCCGCAGTGATGGCGAGCGCGTGTTGACCAACCTTCTGCACCTTTTCGAACTGCTGCAACAAGCCGCCGCCGAACTCGATGGCGAGCAAGCCCTGATCCGGCATTTGTCCGAGCATCTGGCGTTGTCCGGGCAGGCTGGCGAAGAGCAGATCCTGCGTCTGGAAAGTGATGAGCAACTGGTCAAGGTCGTGACCATTCACAAGTCCAAAGGCCTTGAGTATCCGTTGGTGTTCCTGCCGTTCATTTGCTCGGCGAAACCGGTGGATGGCAGCCGCCTGCCGCTGCACTACCACGATGAATCCGGCAATGCCCAGGTCACGTTGAAGCCGACGACAGAACTGATTGCCCTGGCTGACGATGAGCGTCTGGCCGAGGATCTGCGCTTGCTTTATGTCGCCCTGACCCGGGCGCAACACGCCTGCTGGCTGGGGGTGGCCGACCTCAAGCGCGGCAACAACAATGGTTCGGTGCTGCATCTGTCGGCATTGGGTTATCTGCTGGGCGGCGGTGCGCCGTTGGCCGACTCCCCGGCGTTGCAGCTTTGGTTGCGGGACCTGCAACAGGACTGCCCGGCGCTGGCCTATGCCGAGATGCCTGAAGCGACAACAGAGCACTACCAGCCACCGCAAAACGACGCGGCGTTGCTGGAACCGCTGGTTCCGAAACGCAAGGCCAGTGAAAACTGGTGGATCGCTTCCTACAGCGCGCTACGCATTGGCGACACCCTGAGTGTCGGCACCGACGAGGCGCCGGAGAGCCCGCAGGCGCAAAAACTGTTCGATGACGAACGCCTTGACCCGCTGGCCCCCAGGGAAGTGGTGGCCGGTGGCGGCGATATCCATCGCTTCCCGCGCGGCCCGAACCCCGGCACCTTCCTCCATGGCTTGCTCGAATGGGCGGGGGGCGAGGGATTTGACGCGGCACCACAAGAGGTGATCGACGCCATTGCCCGTCGCTGCAACCGCCGAGGCTGGGAGGGCTGGATCAGTACCTTGAGCGACTGGTTGCAGCATTTGCTCAAGTCGCCGCTGCAACTGGGCGGCGGTCAGGCACCGGTGATATTCGGCCAGTTGACGCAGTATCAGGTCGAGATGGAGTTCTGGTTCGCCAGCCATAAGGTCGATGTGCTCAAGCTCGATGCGCTGGTGTGCCAATACACCCATAACGGCGTGGCCCGGGTCGCCGCGGAACCGGTGTTGCTCAACGGTATGTTCAAGGGCTTCATCGACCTGACGTTCGAGCATGACGGCCGCTACTACGTTGCCGACTACAAATCCAACTGGCTCGGCGTCGATGATGCGGCCTACACCGCGCAGGCCATGGAACAGTCGATTCTCGACAATCGTTATGACCTGCAATACGTGTTGTACTTGTTGGCCCTGCACCGCCAGCTCAAGGCGCGGCTCGCCGATTACGACTACGACCGGCATGTCGGCGGTGCGTTGTACCTGTTTTTGCGCGGTACCCGTGCGGCCAGCCAGGGTGTGTTTTTCGCCCGGCCGCCAAGAGAGCTGATCGAGCGTCTGGACAGACTGTTCCAGGGCAAGCCAGAGCCCAAGGCCGAGCCCGCCTGGGAACAGGGAGTACTGTTATGAGTCGCACATTTGCCGATTTGTTGCCCACATCGCTGGCAGCCGAAAGCCTGGCCGATCTGGCGCCGCTGAGTCGTGCCGACGACTTGCTGTTGTTGCTCACGCGTTGGGTCGAGCGTGGCTGGTTGCGCGCGCTGGACAAAGCCTTTGTGGCATTTCTGCATGAACTGGCACCGGAAGATGATCCACTGGTGTTGCTGGCAGCCGCGCTGACCAGCCATCAATTGGGCCACGGGCATGTCTGTCTCGATCTGTTCGAGACGCTGAAAGAACCGGACTTCGCCCTGTCGCTGCCACCCGAAGGTGACGTGCAAGGCGGCGCGATGCTGTTGCCCTCGCAATTGCTGGGATCGCTGGACGGTGCTCATTGGTGCAAGGTGCTGGCCGCCAGCAACCTGGTCGCGCTGGCCGCTGACAGTCGTGACAACGTGCGCGACCGGCCTTTGGTGTTATCGGGCAAACGCTTGTACCTGCGCCGCTATTGGGCGTACGAGCGGCGGATCGACCTTTCGCTGCGCGAGCGTCTGACGGAACACGAATCCACGCCGAACGACTTGCTCCAGCGCCTCACCGGACTGTTTGGTCCCGCCCGGCCGGGTGAAGTGATCGACTGGCAGAAGCTGGCCTGCGCCCTGGCGACGCGCAGCGCTTTCAGTATCGTCACGGGGGGGCCGGGAACCGGCAAGACCACCACCGTCGTGCGCTTGCTGGCGTTGCTCCAGGCGCCAGCGGTCGAGGCTGGCATGCCCCTGCGCATTCGCCTCGCCGCGCCGACCGGCAAGGCCGCGGCGCGTCTGACGGAATCCATCAGCCAGCAAGTCCGGACCTTGAAGGTCACGGAGGACGTTCGGGAAAAGATCCCGTCCGACGTCACCACCGTTCACCGTCTGCTCGGCAGCCGGCCCGGGACTCGTCATTTCCGCCATCACGCGGGCAATCGCCTGCCGCTGGATGTGTTGGTGGTGGACGAGGCCTCGATGATCGACCTGGAAATGATGGCCAACCTGCTCGACGCCTTGCCGGCCCACGCGCGCCTCGTGCTGTTGGGTGACAAGGATCAACTGGCTTCGGTAGAAGCCGGTGCGGTATTGGGGGATCTGTGTCGCGACGCGGAGGCTGGCTGGCACAGCCCGCAGACACGCCAGTGGCTGGAAGCCGTCAGTGGCGAAAACCTGCAGGCCAGCGGCTTGCAGGAGGACGCGCAGGGCACTCATCCATTGGCCCAGCAGGTCGTTATGTTGCGCCATTCCCGGCGATTCGGTGAAGGCAGCGGCATTGGCCAACTGGCTCGCTGGGTCAACCAGCAGCAACCCGAAGAAGCCCGCAAGTTGTTGTCTGCGCGAAGCCATGACGATGTGTATTGCCTGGTCCTCAAGGGGGAGCAGGATCGGACCCTGGAACGCTTGCTTCTCGACGGCCATGGTGAGGGCCCGCAGGGTTATCGACATTACCTGAGCGTGCTGCGTAATCAGCGGCCGCCACTGGACAGCCCGCTGGAAGATTCGCGCTGGATTGATTGGGCTCGACAAGTGCTGCAGGCCTTCGACGCGTTCCAGTTGTTATGTGCCGTACGCAAGGGACCGTGGGGTGTCGAGGGCTTGAACCAGCGGGTGACGGAGGCATTGCTCCGGGCGCGGCTGATCGACAGCGACCAGCAGTGGTACGAAGGTCGCCCTGTCCTGATGACCCGCAACGATTACGGTTTGGGTTTGATGAACGGCGATATCGGCATCGCCCTCAAGCTCCCGGAGCAGGAGGGGCCCGGGGCTGGAAAACAGGTTCTGCGTGTGGCGTTCCCACGCAATGATGGCCAGGGTGGTGTGCGATTTGTCCTGCCCAGCCGCCTGAATGATGTCGAAACCGTGTACGCCATGACCGTGCATAAATCCCAGGGCTCGGAGTTCGCACATACCGCGTTGATTCTTCCCGATGCCTTGAATCCGGTACTCACCAAGGAACTGATCTACACCGGAATTACCCGGGCCAAGGACTGGTTCACCTTGATCGAGTCGCGTACGGGGGTGTTTGAAGAGGCGGTGAAACGCCGGGTCAAACGCTTGAGCGGACTGATGCTGGAGCTCAAGGACGGCAGCGAGCCGACAGGCTGAAAGGTCAGTAACGGTTGTAGGAAAATGTCCGAGGCTGCGTAGTACGTGGCCTCGCTGGCATTTCGTTGCTGTGCTATCGTTGCGGCATCATTTCGCTACGGTCAACGAGTATCCCTGCATGAAGGTGGCTGTCAGGACGACAGAGCGCGTCGTTGGCTGTAGAAGAGCGCTGCTGGCCATCCTTCTCTGTCTGCTGGCCAGCGTCGCTTTCGCTCAATCGCAAGCCCCGGTGGGCATGGCGGACCAACGCGCCAAAGCGGTTACCCAGGTGGTTCTCGGAATCCTCAGCTATGCCCGCTGGCCCGTCGAGCCTTTGCTGCTGCGCTTGTGCCTGGTCGGCCCTACCGAATACACCGACGACCTGGTCAAGGGCACGACCCAGGCCACCGGTCGACCTGTCGCGGTGCAGCGTTTTTTGGCCGACAACCCCTCGATTGTCAGTGACTGCGATGCGGTTTATATCGGCAAACTGACTGGCGAAGAACGCAGTCGATTGTTTGCCGCGCTGATCGGGCATCCGGTGCTGAGCATCAGTGAGAGCGACGAGCAATGCACCGTCGGCAGCCTGTTTTGCTTGCGGGTCAGCGACGAGCAGGTGTCGTTCGAGGTCAATCTCGACTCTGTCGCCCGCAGCGGCGTACGCATTCATCCGAGCGTGTTGCAACTGTCCCGCCGCAAGCCGGCGGCGCCATGAAACTACTGACACCGGGCAGCCGCCCGACTTTGCATTCGGTCATCGGTCGCGGCAATTTGCTCGTTGCGCTGGTGGGCGTCGCCATGGCCAGTGTTTCACTGACGTTGCTCGGCGTGCTGGCCTTGCGCGTGTACGCCGATCACAACCTGCACCTGATCGCACGCTCGATCAGCTACACCGTGGAAGCCGCGGTGGTGTTCAACGACAAACCCGCCGCCACCGAAGCGCTGGCGTTGATTGCGTCCACCGAAGAGGTGGCCGACGCCCAGGTATTCGACCGGCAGGGCCAGTTGCTGGCCCGCTGGCAACGACCGGAAACCGGTTGGGTGTCTGATCTCGAATTGCACATCGCCAAAGCGTTTCTGGAAGAACCCATGAGCATGCCGATCCTCCATCAAGGGCGGGAAGTCGGCAGCATCAGGCTCACCGGTCATGGCGCCAGCCTGATGCGCTTTTTGCTCAGCGGTCTGGTGGGCATCGTAGTGTGCACGGCCATCAGTGCCTGGGTTGCGCTCTTCTTGGCGCGCCGACAACTTCGCGGGATCATCAAGCCCCTGCGCAACCTGGCCGCCGTCGCCCACGCCGCGCGCAGTGAACGCGCCTTCGACAAGCGCGTGCCGCCCGCCGACATTGCCGAGCTCGATAATTTCGGCAACGACTTCAATGCCCTGCTCGATGAACTCGAAGCCTGGCAGTCGCACCTGCAAAGCGAAAACGAATCCCTGGCTCACCAGGCCAGCCACGACAGCCTCACCGGATTGCCCAACCGGGCGTTTTTCGAAGGTCGCCTGATGCGCGCGCTGCGCAACGCCAACAAGCTCGGTGAGCGAGTGGCGGTGCTGTTTCTCGACAGCGATCGCTTCAAGGAAATCAACGACAGTTTCGGCCATGCGGCGGGCGATGCGGTGTTGGTGGCCGTGGCCAATCGGGTTCGGGCGCAATTGCGCGAAGGCGACCTGGTGGCGCGCTTGGGTGGCGATGAATTTGCCGTGCTGCTGACGCCACTGCACAAGACCGAAGACGCCGAACGGATTGCCGACAAGATTCTGGCCAGCATGGACATGCCGATTCCATTGCCGGACAGCACCCAGGTATTGACCTCCCTCAGTATCGGCGTCGCGGTGTACCCGGATCATGGCGCAACGCCGGGTGCCCTGCTCAACGCCGCCGATGGCGCGATGTACCAGGCCAAGCGCCTGTCCCGAGGCGCACAGTACACGGCAGGGTCGGAGCACCCTGCCGCCGATGTTCAAAACAGGAGCTGATTTACGTGTTCACATTCAACCCGCGTTCCCTGCGTTTTTTCACCATGACCCTGCTCGTGGCCTTGCTGAGCCTGGCCGGTTGCCAAACCACCCCCAAAGGCCTGACCCCGGCGCAAATCGCCGTGCTGAAACAGCAGGGGTTCGAGCTGACAGACGATGGCTGGGCCTTCGGCTTGTCCGGCAAGGTCCTGTTTGGCAGTGACGACGACAGCCTGAACAAGCAGAGCACCGACATCGTCGAGCGCATCGGCAAGGCGCTGTTGGGGGTAGGGATCGAGCGAGTGCGGGTCGATGGTCACACCGACGCATCGGGCAAAGAGGCTTACAACGAGCAACTGTCCATGCGCAGGGCGAAAAGCGTGGCCAAGGTGCTCAACACCGTCGGCATGAAGCAGGAAAACATCCAGCTGCGTGGCCTGGGCAGCAGCGTGCCGGTGGCCAGCAACAGCACGTCCAGTGGCCGCACCGAGAATCGCCGGGTGGCGATTGTGGTCAGTTCCGACTAATCGGCAAACAACATCTCCCGACTTTCTCCCATCAACAGTCCCTGATTCTGCTCGGTGACCTGGCGGATGTAATCCCACAACAGGGTGATCCGCTTGAGCTTGCGCAGGTCTTCGCGGCAGTACATCCAGAACTGTCGGGTGATATTGATTTCCTGCGGTAACACCGGCAGCAGGCGTGGGTCCTGGGTGGCGAGGAAGCATGGCAGGATTGCCAGTGAGCGTCCTTGCTGCGCGGCCACGAACTGCGCGATCACGCTGGTGCTGCGCAGGTTGGCGCTGGCGCCGGGCAGTACGTTGGCCAGGTACAGCAGCTCCGAGCTGAACGCCAGATCATCGACGTAACTGATAAATGAATGCTTGGCCAAATCGGCTGGTTTGCGGATCGGCGGGTGGTTGTCCAGATAATCCTGGGTCGCGTACAGCTGCAATCGGTAGTCGCACAGTTTGCAGCAGACGTACGGGCCATGCTCCGGGCGCTCCAGGGCGATGACGATGTCGGCTTCGCGCTTGGACAGGCTGATGAAGTGCGGCAGCGGCAGGATATCCACCGAGATAGCCGGGTAGGTGTCGACGAAGTGGCTCAGCTGCGGCGTGATGAAGAAGCTGCCGAAGCCTTCGGTGCAGCCCATGCGTACATGACCGGACAGCGCCACGCCGGATCCGGAAACCTGCTCGCACGCCATGTGCAGGGTACTTTCGATCGACTCGGCATACCCCATCAATCTCTGGCCTTCAGCGGTCAGGACAAAGCCGTTGGTCCGGGATTTTTCGAACAGCAAAGTGCCCAGTGCGGTTTCCAGGGAGCTGATGCGCCGCGACACCGTGGTGTAGTCCACCGCCAGGCGCTTGGCCGCGGTGCTGGCCTTGCGGGTGCGGGCGACTTCAAGGAAAAACTTGAGGTCATCCCAGTTCAAAGAGCCGAGGGAGGTGATGTTTTTTTGCATGTTGGACCGGTTTATATGTGCGTTCATATTAGAAGTTTGCACATCTATACTCCAAAAACAGTCCGACAACCAATTCGCGACACACGCCTCATCCCAAGGCGACTTTCTCGCCTTGGCTCCCCTGATAACAACAAAGTCCAGGAGACCCACATGAACGCATCGCTCACGCCTAACGAAACCACCGTGCAAAAGGTCAAGCTGTTGATCGACGGCGAGTGGGTCGAATCCAAGACCACCGAATGGCACGACATCATCAACCCGGCGACCCAGCAAGTACTGGCCAAGGTGCCGTTTGCCACCGCCGAAGAAGTCGATGCTGCCATCAGCGCCGCTCATCGTGCTTTCCAGACCTGGAAACTGACCCCGATCGGCGCCCGCATGCGCATCATGCTCAAGCTCCAGGCGCTGATTCGCGAGCACTCCAAACGCATCGCCGCAGTCCTGAGCGCCGAGCAGGGCAAGACCATTGCCGACGCCGAAGGCGACATTTTCCGTGGGCTGGAAGTGGTCGAGCACGCCTGCTCCATCGGCAGCCTGCAAATGGGCGAATTCGCTGAAAACGTCGCCGGTGGCGTCGACACCTACACCCTGCGCCAGCCAATCGGCGTGTGCGCCGGCATTACCCCATTCAACTTCCCGGCGATGATTCCGCTGTGGATGTTCCCGATGGCCATCGCCTGTGGCAACACCTTCGTGCTCAAGCCGTCCGAACAGGACCCGATGTCGACCATGCTGCTGGTGGAGCTGGCGATCGAGGCGGGTATTCCGGCTGGCGTGCTCAACGTCGTGCATGGCGGCAAGGACGTGGTGGACGGGCTCTGCACCCACAAGGACATCAAGGCGGTTTCCTTCGTCGGTTCAACCGCCGTCGGTACTCATGTCTATGACCTGGCCGGCAAACACGGCAAGCGTGTGCAATCGATGATGGGCGCCAAGAACCACGCTGTGGTGCTGCCGGACGCCAATCGCGAACAAGCGCTGAATGCGTTGGTGGGTGCCGGTTTCGGTGCTGCCGGTCAACGCTGCATGGCCACCTCGGTGGTGGTGCTGGTGGGCGCGGCCAAGCAATGGCTGCCGGATCTCAAGGCGCTGGCGCAAAAGCTCAAGGTCAATGCTGGCAGTGAGCCGGGCACCGACGTCGGCCCGGTGATCTCGAAAAAGGCCAAGGCGCGGATTCTCGATCTGATCGAGAGCGGCATCAAGGAAGGCGCCAAACTGGAGCTGGACGGTCGCGAGATCTCGGTTCCCGGTTACGAGAAGGGCAACTTTGTCGGCCCGACCCTGTTCTCCGGCGTGACCACCGACATGCAGATCTACACCCAGGAAATCTTCGGCCCGGTGCTGGTGGTGCTGGAGGTCAATACGCTCGACGAGGCCATCGCCCTGGTCAACGCCAACCCGTTCGGCAACGGCACGGGCCTGTTCACCCAGAGCGGCGCGGCGGCACGTAAATTCCAGAACGAAATCGACGTCGGCCAGGTCGGTATCAACATCCCGATTCCGGTGCCGGTCCCGTTCTTCAGCTTCACCGGTTCGCGCGGTTCCAAGCTCGGCGACCTCGGCCCGTACGGCAAGCAAGTGGTGCAGTTCTACACTCAGACCAAGACCGTCACCAGTCGCTGGTTCGATGACGACAGCGTCAACGACGGTGTGAACACCACGATCAACCTGCGTTAAGGAGCCGGACATGAAAATCGCTTTTATCGGTCTGGGCAACATGGGCGCGCCGATGGCGCGCAACCTGATCAAGGCCGGCCATGCACTGCGCCTGGTGGACCTGAACAAAGCCGTACTGGCGGAGTTGGAGCAACTGGGCGGCAGTATCAGTGCTTCGGCCCGTGAAGCGGCAGAGGGCGCCGAACTGGTGATCACTATGCTGCCTGCCGCGGTGCATGTACGCAGTGTGTGGCTGGGTGAAGACGGCGTGCTCGCCGGTATCGGCAAGGGTGTTCCGGCCGTGGATTGCAGCACCATCGATCCGCAGACCGCGCGGGACGTAGCCGCCGCCGCTGCCAAACAGGGCGTGGCCATGGCCGATGCGCCGGTCTCTGGCGGCACCGGTGGTGCAGCCGCCGGGACGCTGACCTTCATGGTCGGCGCCACTCCTGATCTGTTCGCCACCCTGCAACCGGTACTGGCGCAAATGGGCCGCAACATCGTCCATTGTGGCGAGGTCGGCACCGGGCAAATCGCTAAAATCTGCAACAACCTGCTGCTGGGGATTTCCATGGTCGGCGTCAGCGAAGCCATGGCGCTGGGCGATGCCCTGGGCATCGACACCAAGGTGCTGGCGGGCATCATCAACAGTTCCACCGGGCGTTGCTGGAGCTCGGAGATGTACAACCCGTGGCCGGGCATCGTTGAAACAGCTCCGGCATCGCGCGGTTACACCGGCGGCTTCGGGGCCGAACTGATGCTCAAGGACCTGGGGCTGGCCACTGAAGCGGCGCGTCAGGCGCACCAGCCGGTGGTACTCGGCGCGGTGGCCCAGCAGTTGTATCAGGCGATGAGTTTGCGTGGGGAGGGGGGGCAGGACTTCTCGGCGATTATCAATGGTTATCGCAAGCCGCAGTAAAGCGATGCATTGAATGTAGTGAGGGCTGTTGTGGCGAGGGGGCTTGCCCCCGTTGGTTCGCGTAGCGGACCCAGAACAGATAAACGCGGTGGGTCATACGAACCGCGGTTACCGACTTTACGACGGCTTCGCCCTCGAACGGGGGCAAGCCCCCTCGCCACACAAGCTCGCTCCCACAGGGTACGGCGTTTGCCGATGGACTTTTGACCGGGAGATCACGTCGGGTGATCCCCCGGTTTTTTGTATCAGGCAAACACGAAATATTTGCGCACGGTTTCTACCACTTCCCAGGTGCCTTTCATCCCCGGCTCAACGACGAAAATGTCGCCGGCGCGCAGGTGGATCGGCGCCATGCCTTCCGGGGTGATGATGCAGTAGCCTTCCTGGAAGTGGCAGTACTCCCACTTCACGTATTCCACGTACCACTTGCCCGGGGTGCAGATCCAGGTGCCCATGATCTTGCTGCCGTCTTCACTGGTGTAGGCATTGAGGTTGACGGTGTGCGGGTCGCCTTCGAGTTTTTCCCATTTACAGGCGTCGAGCACGGGTAGCGGGTGGGTGTCGCGAAGAACGGTAATCGGTGCGGTCATGATGACTCCGGGCAGTGGGCTCAAGAACTGAAGTCGCACCCTATAGCGCCTGCCCAACCATCAGTTGTCTGAGCTCGACACTGATCTGTCCAGAAACGCACGACCCTCAAAGACGGTTCAGCGGGCAGTCGAGCCTGGATTGTTCGAGGCTGTTCTCGAATTCGACCAATTGCGAGTGTTGTTGCGACAGCGCCGCTATCCGCTCGGCGATTTCCTGTTTTTTGCTGGCGAGGATCTGGTGTGCCCGTTCCCATCGCAACTGCGGGCCCTGATGTCCGGCGAAGACCGACTGCAATTCCTTGAGCCTGAAACCCAGCTGTTGGGCACATTTGATGAACATCAGCAGGTCGACGCTGTGCTGGTCATAGATGCGGTACTTGCCCAGGCGGCGAGCGGTAGGCAGCAGGCCAATCGACTCGTAGTGACGGATGCTTTTGACAGTGGTGCCGGAACGTTGCGCGGCTTGGCCGATGTACATGGGAAGGTCCTTTTCTCCGAGGATAAAGCTCGGTGCATTATCGACCGACTCAAGCGCTGGCGATAGCTTCGGCTTGGCGTAACCAGGCCGCATGCCGGTCTGCGCTGGCGCCGAGAATTGGCCCGAAGGTGAGGGTTCGGGTTGGCTTGATGCCACAGAATTCCAGTGTGGTTTTGCGGACCTGATGCAATCCGGGCATGCGGTAGATCCATCGGTAATACCAGGGCGGTGTGTCCATGGTCACCAGCAGGTGGGCGGTTCGACCGCCTAGGAGTTTGTCGGGGAAGGCTTTGCCCTGGCGATATTTGAAGGCAAAACCCGGCAAGAACACCCGGTCGAAAAAGCCTTTGAGCAAGGCCGGTACGCCGCCCCACCAGATCGGATAAACCAGCGTCAGTTGTTCGGCCCACAGGATATCGGCTTGGGCGTTACGCAAGTCGGCTTCCAGCGGCTGGACCTGCTGATAGCCTTCGCGCAGTACCGGGTCAAAATCCATGGTGCCGAGAAACAATTGACGCACCTCATGCCCGGCGCGCATTGCCGACTGTGTGTAGCGCTCGGCAAGGGCGGCGCAGAAGCTGTTGCCGGACGGATGCCCGAGGATCACCAGTATTCGTTTACCCATCATCGCTGTCCTTGAAGATCAAACCTCAAGGATAAAGTCTGCCCCTCAGGGGAGAGTCAAGGCGTGCAGCAGGGCCTTGGCATAGCCGGGTAATGCGGCGAAGTCCCGGGCACAGAGCAACAGTTTGCGTTGGCCCCAGGGTTCTTGCAGGGCGAGGCTTTTGAAGGACCGTCCGCCTGACCCGCGTTCGACTGCGGCCAGCGGTACGATTGCCAGTCCCGCCCCACGGGCGACCATGCGCATCACGCCATCGAAGCCATCGGCACGGATGCGAATCTGCATGCGCAGGCCGGCGTGCAGTGCCTGTTCTTCCAGGTAAACCGCCAGCGCGCTGTTGGCATTCAGGCTGACGTAGTCATGATGCAGCGTGTCGGTGAAGCTCACTGAGCTCGCATGAGCCAAGGGATGTTCCCGAGGCATGATCAGCACCAGCGGATCATCGCGGAACGCTCGGGTCTGCAGGTCATCGGTGTCCACCGCGTCGGAAACGATGCCGAGGTCCGCCGCCCTTTGGCGCAAGGCGTGGGTGATGCGAGTGCTGGGCAGTTCCTGCAGGTCGATGTCGAGGTTGGGATGGCTGTGCAGGAAATCCGCGAGCAACTCTGGCAGGTACTCGGTGATCGCCGTGGTATTGCACAGCAGCCGCACCTGGCCTTTGACGCCCTGGGCGTATTCGGCCAGTTCCTGTTGCAGGCGTTCGGCCTGTTGCAGCAGGACCCGGGCGTGTCGGACCAGGGCATTGCCGGCCGGCGTCGGGCTGACCCCACGACGATTGCGCTGAAGAAACTCGACGCCCAGCGACGCCTCCATGGCGCGGATGCGCGCACTGGCTGCCGCGAGGGACAAATGACTGCGTGCGGCGCCGGCGGTGATGTTGCCGGTGTCGAGGATGTTCAGATACAGGCGCAGGTCGGTCAGGTCGAAGTGCATTGCAGCAACCTCTGGATGTGTGTTGTCTGGGAGGCCGCCATCGCGGGCAAGCCCGCTCCCACAGGGGACCGAGTTCTCCCGACTGCATGCGATCAAATGTGGGAGCGGGCTTGCCCGCGAAGAGGCCAGTCGCTTCAGCCAAATACTCAGCCTCTGTCAAGGCAAGAGGCAGCCTCAGTATATGGCAGATTTTCAATCAACCCCCGTGGGCTCACCATGGCCCCATGAATACACTCTCGGCGTTTTATCAGAATCTCGGGTTGGCCCTTTCGCTGCTGGTTATCGGCACCTTTGTGCTGGCCGGCATGATCAAGGGCGTGATCGGTCTCGGCCTGCCGACCGTTGCCATGGGCCTGCTCGGTCTGGCTATGGCGCCGACGCAGGCTGCGGCGCTGTTGATCATTCCGGCGACCCTGACCAACGTCTGGCAACTGGCATTCGGCGGTCACCTGTCGGGGCTAATCAAACGACTGTGGCCAATGTTGCTGGCGATTTTCATCGGTACCGGGGCAGGCACGCTGTGGCTCGGCATGAGCGGTGGCCATTGGGTGGTGCGGGGGTTGGGGGCGGCATTGTTGCTGTATGCGCTGAGCGGTTTGTTCCTGCCGACTGTGCGCGTTGGGCGGCGTAGCGAACGCTGGCTCGGTCCGCTGTGCGGCGTGCTGACCGGCGTCATCACTTCGGCCACCGGCGTGTTCGTGATTCCGGCGGTGCCCTATCTGCAAGCGCTGGGCTTGAGCAAGGACGAACTGGTACAGGCGCTGGGCCTGTCGTTCACCGTCTCGACCCTGGCCCTGGCCGGTGGCTTGCTATGGCGTGGCGCGCTCGGCGGGGGCGAGTTGAGCGCATCGCTGCTGGCGCTGATCCCGGCCATGCTCGGCATGTGGCTGGGGCAATCGCTGCGCCAGCGGATCAGCGCCCTGTGGTTCAAACGCGTGTTTTTCGTTGGCCTGGGTGTGCTCGGCGGCCATTTGCTGATCAGCGGCTAGCGGACGACGGGCTGATCATCTCGATGGCGCGGATCTCGAAATCCCGCTCCAGGTATTCATCACGCTGCTCGAGGAACTGCTTCATGTGCGGCAGGTTCGAGTGCACGTCGAGGTGGGCCCGGGATTGCCAGATCTCGTAGAAGATGAACAGGGTGGGGTCCTGTTTGTCGCGCAACATGTGGTATTCGATGCAACCGGGTTCGGCCCGGCTCGCTTGCACGTAGCCGCTGAAAAACGCTTCGAACGCGTCGGATTTTTCCGGGCGGGTCTTGGCGTGCAGGATGAAGCCCTGGATTTCACTCATCTACATCTCTCCTCAAGTCAGAATTGGCGCCAGTCTAAGGCAACAATCGCCTGTTGATTCGTGCTTGTAGGTCAAATGAATTTTGCCAAATCGACGCTTACTCCGCGCGAAGTCGATCGGTACTCTGCCGCCATCCGATTCCCGACCTTCCCGAGACCTCCCATGAAAAAAGTCCTGTTGCTCAATGGCAGCAAACAATTTGCGCACTCCGACGGCCGCTACAACGCCACCCTGCATGAAGCCGCGTTGAGCGTGCTGGATCGCGGCGGCATGGATGTGAAAACCACTTTCATCGACGAGGGTTACGACGTTGCGGAAGAGGTGGCCAAGTTCCTCTGGGCCGACGTGATCATCTACCAGATGCCAGGCTGGTGGATGGGCGCACCGTGGACCGTGAAAAAGTACATCGATGAAGTCTTCACCGAAGGCCATGGCAGCCTCTATGCCAGCGACGGTCGCACCCGTTCGGACGCGTCGCAGAAGTACGGCAGCGGCGGCCTGATTCAGAGCAAACAGTACATGCTGTCGCTGACCTGGAACGCCCCGCAGCAAGCCTTCGACGATCCGACCGACTTCTTCGAAGCCAAGGGCGTGGACGCGGTGTACTTCCCGTTCCACAAGGCCAACGAGTTCCTGGGTATGACCGGTTTGCCGACGTTCCTCTGCGTAGACGTGATGAAGCGTCCGAACATCGAAGGCGATGTGGCGCGCTATGAGCAGCATTTGGCTGAGGTGTTTGGCCTGCCGGCTTGAGGTTCCTTTTGCCCCGCATCCAGCTACTATCAAGCCAGTTTTTGAGTGAGGGGCAGCCGTGAAAGCCAGATCCGATGAATTGCAGATTTTTGTCTGCGTGATTGAATGCGGGTCTATATCTGCAGCGGCCGAGCAGGTCGGGCAAACGCCTTCGGCGGTCAGTCGTACGCTGTCGCGGCTGGAGGCCAAGCTCGACA
The DNA here is from genome assembly GCF_057838985.1 of Pseudomonas sp. KH_046_2. NCBI lineage: Bacteria > Pseudomonadati > Pseudomonadota > Gammaproteobacteria > Pseudomonadales > Pseudomonadaceae > Pseudomonas > Pseudomonas sp. KH_046_2. Next base: position 809,626 of record NZ_CM174480.1, read on the forward strand.
CCACGTTGATCAATCGCACCACGCGGCGCATGGACCTGACCGAAGAGGGCAAGTATTTCTTCGAGCACGCCAAGCGCATTCTCGATCAGATGGACGAGCTCGAAGAGCGCCTGTCCTCACGCCAGCAAACGCCGTCCGGGCGTCTGCGGATCAACGCGGCATCGCCTTTCATGCTGCACGCCATCGTGCCCTACATCGATGAATTTCGCCGGCTCTACCCCGACATCCAGCTCGAACTCAACAGCAACGATTTGATCATCGACCTGCTGGAGCAGAGCACCGACATCGCCATCCGCATCGGCACCCTGACCGACTCGACCCTGCATGCCCGCTCCCTGGGTTGCAGCCCGCTGCACATCGTCGCCAGCCCGGCCTATCTGGAAAAACACGGCACACCGCAAGCCGTGGCTGACCTGGCCAACCATACGCTGCTGGGGTTCACCCAGAACGAAGGCCTCAACCAATGGCCACTGCGTTATGTGCATGGCGATCGCTGGCCGATCCAGGCGTCGATCAGCGCCTCCAGCGGCGAGACCATCCGCCATCTCGCACTGGACGGCCAGGGCATCGCCAGCCTGTCGCATTTCATGACCATCGAGGACATTCGTGCCGGACGCTTGAAAGTGTTGCTGGCCGAATTCAACAGCGGTTATCGCCAGCCGATCAACGCGGTGTACTACCGCAACTCGCAACTGGCCCTGCGGATTCAATGCTTCCTGGACTTTATCCAGGGCAAGTTGGCCGATTATGCGAGCGCAGATTTCAAGGGCTGATTCGTGATTCCTGCGCAAAAGTGAATTGGGTCAGAGGGCATTTTTCGGCAGTGATCGCTCCTTGATACTCCTTGCATCACTTATCCACGCAGGGAGTTTCTCCATGAACGTATTCGTTACCGGCGCTGCCGGTTTTATCGGCGGCTCCATCGCCACGGGTCTGGTCCAGGCCGGCCACAGCGTCACCGGTCTGGTACGCAGTGCCGAACAAGCCGATGAACTGCGCGCACTGGGAATTTCTCCGGTGGTGGGCAGTCTGGACGACAGTGCCCTGTTGGCCGATCAGACGCTTGCTGCCGACGCTGTGATCAACGCCGCCAGCAGCGATCATCGTGGCGCGGTGCAAGCCTTGCTCGATGCCTTGCGCGGTTCCGGCAAAGTGTTCCTGCACACCAGCGGTTCGAGCATCGTCGGTGATGCCTCGGGCGGTAAATCCAGCGATGTCATCTACTTCGAAGACAACCTGCCGAAACCGACAGTCGACAAGGCGGCGCGCGTGGCCATCGACAACCTGATCCTGGCGGCGGCCATGGATGGGGTGAACTCGGCGGTGATCTGCAACACGCTGATCTACGGCCACAGCCTGGGCGTCCATCGTGACAGCGTGCAGCTGCCACGCCTGCTCAAACAGGCACGCAAAAGCGGAGTGGTGCGTCATGTCGGCCCGGGCCAGAACATCTGGTCCAATGTGCACATCGAGGACGTGGTGGCGCTGTACCTGTTGGCGCTGACTGAAAACGTACCGGGCACGTTCTACTTCGTCGAAAGCGGTGAAGCGTCGTTCATCGACATGACCACCGCCATGGCCCAGGCGCTGAACCTGGGCGAGCCGCAGGACTGGGCGCTCAAGGACGCGGAAGCCGAGTGGGGCTATGAGATGGCCAACTATGGCCTGGGCTCCAACAGCCGGGTGCGCGGCAAGCATGCGCGGGAATTGCTGGGCTGGGAACCGAAGCGCACGTCGGTAGAGGAATGGATTCGCGACGAGATGGTGTGAGTTCGCTTTAGACCGCGTCATCGTTCATCGCGGGCAAGCCACGCTCCCACAGGTACTGTGTTGTTCGCCCATTTCGTGAACGACACAAAACCTGTGGGAGCGTGGCTTGCCCGCGATGGCGTTTTCAGCAGCCCATTAACTGGCCGCGCTGCCCCCGATTCCGTAACATCCGCACACTTTTTTCGTCTCTCCCTGTGTGCGGTTCCCCATGAAAGTAAAACGTCTACGCGCCGATGTCCTGGCCGGGCTTACCACGTCCTTCGCCCTGTTGCCCGAGTGCATCGCTTTCGCGCTGGTGGCCCATCTCAATCCGCTGATGGGGCTCTATGGCGCGTTCATCATCTGCACCCTGACCGCGCTGTTCGGCGGCCGGCCGGGCATGGTGTCCGGCGCGGCCGGCTCGATGGCCGTGGTGATCGTCGCGCTGGTGGTGCAACACGGCGTGCAGTATCTGCTGGCCACGGTGTTGCTGGGCGGGTTGATCATGATGGCGTTCGGGCTGCTCAAGCTCGGCAAACTGGTGCGCATGGTGCCGTATCCGGTGATGCTCGGCTTCGTCAACGGCCTGGCGATCATCATTGCGCTGGCGCAACTGGAGCACTTCAAGAACGGTGAGGCCTGGTTGAGCGGTACGCCGCTGTACATGATGCTTGGCCTGGTCGCGGTGACCATGGCCGTTGTCTATGTGCTGCCGCGCCTGACCCGTACGGTGCCGCCGGCGCTGGTGGCGATCCTCGGCGTGGGCCTGGCGGTCTATCTGCTGGGCCTGCCGACCCGCACCCTGGGCGACATGGCGCACATTGCCGGTGGCTTGCCGACGCTGGCGCTACCGGACATTGCGTGGAACCTGGACACCCTGCGCATCATCGCGCCCTACGCGATCCTGATGGCGCTGGTCGGGTTGCTGGAAACCCTGTTGACCCTGAACCTCACCGACGAAATCACCGAGAGCCGTGGCTACCCGGATCGCGAGTGCGTGGCGCTGGGGGCGGCGAATGTGGTGTCCGGTGTGTTCGGTGGCATGGGCGGGTGCGCGATGATCGGCCAGACTGTGATCAACCTCAGTTCCGGCGGGCGCGGGCGCTTGTCCGGGATGGTGGCCGGGGTGTCGATCCTGTTGTTCATCCTGTTTCTGTCGCCGCTGATCGAGCGCATTCCGCTGGCCGCGCTGGTGGGGGTGATGTTCGTGGTATCGCAACAGACCTTCGCCTGGGCCTCGTTGCGGGTGCTGAACAAAGTGCCGCTCAACGATGTGCTGGTAATCATCGCGGTGACGGTGATTACCGTGTTCACCGACCTGGCCACGGCGGTGCTCTGCGGCATCATCATCGCGGCGCTCAATTTCGCCTGGCAGCAGGCCCGGCAGCTATACGCCGACAGTCATCTGGAAACCGACGGCAGCAAGTTGTACCGGGTGCATGGCACGCTGTTCTTCGCCTCGACCACACCATTTCTCAATCAGTTCGATACGGCCAATGACCCGCTGCAAGTGACCCTTGATTGCCAGCACCTGACCTTTGTCGACTACTCGGCCATTGCTGCCCTAGACACCCTGCGCGAGCGCTACAGCAAGGCCGGCAAGCACCTGCGGGTGCTGCATTTGTCGGAGCGTTGCAAGAAGTTGCTCAGGCGCGCCCGGGTTCACCACGACTGACTGACCGATTCTTTCCACGCTTAGCGTAGGAATGCTGCCGGATGCTCCCCAAAGCTTATATAGCTTTAATAGTTATTAAAGTTTCTGCCGCTAGTTCGCTTTTCTTATCTGAGCCAGCTGTCATTTTTGACAGTAGACATTGTTGTCAGTGCCGGAGGAGACTTCTGTGGCTGATAGCGTGCTTGATTAAGTTATGCACAGATGGCGCAGTTGATTTTGCATTCTGTGATTTGCGTTTGTCAGTGATGTTTTTTCCAAACTGACTCATTCAATACTAAAGGCAAGGTAGCCAATATGAACCACATTACTCATAACCAAAGAAAATTTGATCTGTCCGAACTACGCGACTCGCACGTGGACAGCGGGAGTAACTCAAGAACATCTTCCCGATCCGCTTATCGTGACCCGCGTTTCGGCGACAATGGTGAGTTCAATCTTTCGAGACTCCTTCACATTCACCCGCTGGACCCGAATCGATATGTGGAAGGCTGCGTGGTTCTGAATGAAGACAAACTCCTGATCAGCGCCTCGCTGTCCCGTGAAAGCAAAGGTCTCTATGGCCTGATTCGCCTGAAATCCGACGGAAAAATCGACACGACTTTCGCCGACAATGGATTGGCGTCCGGCAACTTGGATAACAGTGATAAATGCGGCGCGGGCAAAATCGCCGTTCAGGAGTCCGGGCATATCATCATGCTGGGCTGGTTACGCAGGGTGGATGACAGTAGTCCAAAAAAACTGGTGATCACGCGCTTTGAATACGACGGTTCAATTGACCGAAACTTTGGCGTCAATGGCCATGTTCTGATCGACAACTCGCATTTTGACGAGCTGGACTCAGATTCCTGCAGTTTGCATTTGTTGCGCGACGGAAAAGTTCTCGTCAGCGCCAATTACAAGAAGGGTAATATTTCTACCGGTCTGCTGATACAAATCGATAGTAAGGGCAATCTGGACACAACCTTCAACCAGAGCGGTCAACTCGAGATCAAGAATTCTGCTTTTATCAGCACCTTGGCCAATGCCTTGATAGTGCAGAGCGACGGGCAGATTCTTGTGGCCGGCGGGGCGCAACGGTCTGAATCCGAAACCGAAGGATATGTCGCTCGTTACTCTGCCGCGGGTGTACTGGATGTAACGTTTGGCAAGTCTGGCATTCCAGGTTTCTCACTTCTGAGATCCGATGCCGACACGGTGATTTTTCACACACTGCTCGCCACAATCGAAGATAAGGTCGTCGGCATTGGCCAGATCATTGGAAACCAGATCATTGGCAAAAGAAGCTGGGCAATGCTGGTGGGTTTCGACAGTAACGGCGAAGGGTATCCCGAGTTCAATAATGGCAACCCGGTATTGACCTCATTCTCGGAGGAGCTGGGCAGTGGATGGTTCAACGCTCACCTGCAGACAGATGGCAAGATCCTTTGCGTCGGCGGGCCCAAACGTCTCTACATGGTCCGATACCATGCAAACGGCGCCATTGATCGCGGCTTCGGACAGAACGGTTTAATTGAGGAGAACTCTGCCCTACTCAGAAATTCAGTGTGTATGCGAACTCAAGCCGACTATCGAATTATTTTATCAGCCAACACCAACGGAGCTCCTGGAGTTGGCAAGGTTCTCGGCTATAAACCCTGAGCTTTTGAGCATCCCCCCACCTCCCTTTCGCTCGATGGAGGTGGGGTCACGGTACCCCGGTATGCAGCCGGACAATGAAAACTCCACCGTTCGATTTTCAAAATCTGCGACCGACCATATCTCTGCGCGACACTCCTTGTCCCTGTGCGAAAATTATTTTCACCTCGTTTGATAATCACGCCTCGAAATGTTTTAAGAGTTTCACAAGTATTTCGACGTGACCCTCTCGAGGAGTACCGCATGACCCTGTCCTTCGGCTATTGGCTGCTGGTGTATGCCGCCGTTGCCATCATCGCGCTGATCGTTCTGATCGCCCGTTACCGGCTCAACCCGTTCATTGTCATCACCCTGATCTCCATCGGCCTGGCGCTGGTGGCGGGCATGCCGCCGTCGGGTGTGGTGGGGGCGTACGAGGCCGGAGTCGGCAAGACCCTGGGGCATATCGCGCTGGTGGTGGCGCTGGGCACCATGCTCGGCAAGATGATGGCCGAGTCCGGCGGCGCCGAGCAGGTGGCGCGGACCTTGATCGATCGCTTTGGCGAGAAGAACGCGCATTGGGCGATGGTAACCATCGCGTTTCTGGTGGGGTTGCCGCTGTTCTTCGAAGTCGGTTTCGTCTTGCTGGTGCCGATTGCCTTTACCGTGGCGCGGCGGGTTGGCGTATCGATCCTGATGGTCGGCTTGCCGATGGTCGCCGGGCTTTCGGTGGTGCATGCGCTGGTGCCGCCGCACCCGGCGGCGATGCTGGCGGTGCAGGTGTATCAGGCGTCGGTGGGGCAGACGTTGATGTACGCGATCCTGATCGGCATTCCGACCGCGATCATCGCCGGTCCCCTGTACGCCAAATTCATCGTGCCGCGCATTCAGTTGCCGGCGGAAAACCCGCTGGAACGACAGTTTCTTGAGCGTGAACCGCGCGACAGCCTGCCGGGGTTCGGCATCACCATGGCAACCATCCTGTTGCCGGTGGTGCTGATGCTGATCGGCGGCTGGGCCAATCTGATTTCCACGCCGGGCACAGGTTTCAACCAGTTCCTGCTGTTCATCGGCAACTCGGTGATCGCGCTGTTGCTGGCGACATTGTTGAGTTTCTGGACCCTCGGCCTGGCCCAGGGCTTCAACCGCGAATCGATCCTCAAGTTCACCAACGAATGCCTGGCGCCGACCGCGAGCATCACGCTGCTGGTGGGCGCCGGTGGTGGCTTGAACCGGATTCTGGTGGACGCCGGCGTCACCGACCAGATCGTCGGCCTGGCCCACGAATTTCATTTGTCGCCGCTGTTGATGGGCTGGCTGTTTGCCGCGCTGATGCGCATCGCCACCGGTTCTGCCACTGTGGCCATGACCACCGCTTCAGGCGTGGTCGCGCCAGTGGCCATTGGTCTGGGCTATCCCCATCCGGAACTGCTGGTGCTGGCGACTGGCGCCGGGTCGGTTATCTTTTCCCACGTCAATGACGGCGGTTTCTGGTTGATCAAGGAATACTTCAACATGACCGTTACCCAAACCTTCAAGACCTGGACCGTGCTCGAGACGTTGATCTCGGTCGTCGCCTTCGGCCTGACCGTTGGCCTTTCTTACCTGATTTAGCCGGAGCCACTTGCATGGACATCCTCTACCAGATCCGCGCCCGTCAGGACTCCTTCAGCGCCGGTGAAGGACGCATCGCCCGCTTGATGCTCGACGACGTAGGATTTGCCGCCTCCGCCAGCCTCGATGAACTGGCGCTGCGAGCAGAGGTCAGCAGTGCCACGTTGTCGCGGTTCGCCCGTACGGTCGGCTGTAAGGACCTGCGTGACTTGCGCTTGCAACTGGCCCAGGCCAGCGGCGTCGGCAGCCGGTTTCTCGACCCGACGGGCACGCCCGAGCAGTCGGCGTTCTACGGGCAGATCGTGGGCGACATCGAGTCGACCTTGCGCCAGCACCTGGCCGCGTTCGATGAGTCGCGTTTCGCCGATGCGGTGAAGCTGCTGGGCAAGGCGCGGATGATTCATGCTTTCGGCATGGGCGGCTGCTCGACCCTGTGCAGCGATGAACTGCAAGTGCGCCTGGTGCGCCTCGGCTATCCGATCGCGGTGTGCCACGATGCAGTGATGATGCGCGTCACCGCCGCCAGCCTCAGCGCTGAACACGTGGTAATTGTCTGCTCACTGACCGGGATCACCCCGGAGCTGATCGAAACGGTGGAGCTGGCGCGCAACTATGGCGCACACATTCTGGCCATCACCCGGGCCGATTCACCGCTGGCGCAACTGGCCGACATCGTCCTGCCCCTGCAAAGCGCCGAAACCTCGTTCATCTACAAACCCACGGCAGCGCGCTACGGCATGCTGCTGGCCATCGACGTGCTCGCCACCGAGCTGGCCCTGGCCAATCCCGAAGACAATCAAGAACGTCTGCGGCGGATCAAACTCGCCCTCGACGAATACCGCGGCGGCGACGATCACTTGCCGCTGGGAGACTGACATGCAGTACGACACGCTGATTCGCAACGCCCTGATCATCGACGGCAGCAACAGCCCCGGTTACCCCGCCGACGTGGCCATTCTCAACGGGCGCATCGAGCGTATCGGCGACTTGCGCGATGCCCGTGCCAGCGAAGAAATCGACGCGCAGGGCCATGTGCTGGCGCCGGGTTTCATCGACGTGCACACCCATGACGACACCGTGGTGATCCGTCAGCCGCAGATGCTGCCCAAGCTCAGCCAGGGCGTGACCACGGTCATCGTCGGCAACTGTGGGATCAGTGCGTCGCCAGTGAGCTTGCGCGGCGATCCGCCGGATCCGATGAACCTGCTGGGCACGGCCGCGGCGTTCGTTTATCCGACCTTCGGCAACTACCGCGCGGCGGTTGAAGCGGCGAACACCACGCTGAACGTTGCCGCACTGGTCGGCCACACGGCGTTGCGCAGCAATCATCTGGACGACCTGTTTCGCACCGCCACGGCGGATGAAATCAGCGCGATGCGCGAGCAATTGCGCGAAAGCCTTGAGGCCGGCGCCTTGGGCCTGTCCACCGGCCTTGCCTATGCCAGCGCCTTCTCGGCATCCACCGAGGAAGTGATGCAGCTGACCGAAGAGTTGACCGCGTTCGGGGCGGTCTACACCACCCATTTGCGCAGCGAATTCGAGCCGGTGCTGGAGGCCATGGACGAGGCGTTCAAGATCGGCCGCCATGCGCAAAGCCCGGTGATCATTTCCCACCTCAAATGTGCCGGCGCCGGTAACTGGGGGCGTAGTCCGCAGTTGCTGGCGTCCCTCGAAGAAGCGGCGAAAACCCACCCGGTGGGTTGCGACTGTTATCCGTATGCAGCGAGTTCATCGACGCTGGATTTGAAGCAGGTTACTGACGCCCATCGCATCACTATCACCTGGTCGACCCCGCACCCGGAAATGGGTGGCCTCGACTTGATGGACATTGCCGCCGAATGGAATGTGTCGCTGCTGGAGGCCGCTCGCCAACTGCAACCGGCCGGTGCGGTGTACTACGGAATGGATGAGGTGGATGTCCGCAGAATCCTCGCGCATCCGCTGTCGATGGTCGGCTCCGACGGCTTGCCGGAAGACCCGTTTCCGCACCCACGCTTGTGGGGCGCATTCCCCCGGGTGCTCGGACATTTCAGCCGTGACGTAGGACTGTTCCCGCTGCACACCGCCGTGCACAAAATGACCGGGTTGTCGGCGGCACGTTTCGGTTTGAAGGAGCGCGGTGAAATACGCGAAGGCCATTGGGCCGACTTGGTGTTGTTCGATCCGGCGACCATCCGGGATGTCGCCGATTTCAACGACCCGCAGCGGGCGGCGCAAGGCATCGAGGGGGTATGGATCAACGGTGTGTTGAGCTACCGCGATGGCCAGGCCAGCGGGCGCAGGGAGGGGCGGTTCCTGGCCCGGGAAGGGGATTTGCGCACGGGTTTTCAGTGAGTTTCGAGGACTGCGTCACAGTGATGGCACTTTGAAACTAAAGAATGGCGTTTCCGCGCCGAAGGACTGATATCAAATCCGACTACCATTGTTGTTCAATCATGTAGGAGCGAGCCTGCTCGCGATGGAGTCAAAGGCGCCGCGTTTAGCCAGTCAAAACGCGTTATCGTTAACGACCATCGCAAGCAGGCTCGCTCCTACAGGTCTTTCACCGTCTGGGAGCAACTCGATGAGCTTCGGCAAAACCACTCCGATCCTGCGTATTTTCGACGAAGCCAAGGCAGTGGAGTTCTACGTCGACTTCCTCGGTTTCAAGATCGACTGGCAGCATCGATTCGAAGCGAATTTTCCGCTGTACCTGCAAATCTCCCGTGGCGAATGTGTGCTGCACCTGTCCGAACACCATGGCGACAGCACACCGGGTTCCGCGCTGCGGATCGAGACGGATGAGCTGGAGAAGTTTCAGCAGCAACTGTTGGCCAAGGAATACAGGTTTTCCCATCCACAGATTCAGGCCATGCCTTGGGGCAGTCAGGATATGACCATCGCCGACCCGTTCGGCAATCGGTTGGTGTTTACCAACGCGATCAGTCTCTGAGCCTTCAGCCTTCGTTCGGCACCCGGTGGGTTTGGCGAAACTCGCCGGGCGGCATCCCGCGCCGGCTTTTGAACGTGCGGTGAAACGAGCGGGGTTCGGTGAAACCCAGGTACTGGGCGATGTCCTGAATCGGCAAGGTGCTGTTGAGCAGGTAATGCTCGGCCAGTTCCTGGCGCAGGTCATCGAGGATCTGTTGGTACGACGTACCGGCCAGATGCAGTTGGCGTTGCAGCGTGCGCACTGACACCGCGAGATGCTCGGCCACCTGCTCCTTGCGTGGCAGACCTTCCTTGAGCAACTTTCGCAGGATGCTTTTGACTCGCTGTTGCAGCGACGCGTCCTCCAGTGTGGCCATCAATCCCTGGGCATGTTCTTCCAGTGTGCGCAGCAATTGCGCATCGGCCTGGCGCAATGGCAGCTGCAAATACGGCAACGGGACAATCAGCGCCGAGTAAGGCTGGTCGAACCGTACCGGACAGTCGAAGAACTGCTCGTACTGTGCCAGCGTCGTGTCGGCCGGGCAGGCATGTTCCAGCCAGACGGCGGCCGGCGACATTTGCGTGTCGGCGATCCAGCGCGCGTATTGCAGCCAGGAACCGAGCACGTTTTCCACCAGGTGCCGGCGAATTCGCGGGCGCTGATGGCGGCATGTCCAGATCAGGTGCACCTCGCTGCCTTGTACCTCGGCGCGGCTGACGCCCATGTCTCCCACCAGCTTCTCGAACGGCATGATGCGGCTCATGGCGTCGCCCAGTGTCGCGCAGTTCATGGTGATGTAGCCCAGCACGCTCCAGGAGTTGGGCAACACAAAACGCGCGGCGTTGAGACCGAACAACGCATCGCCCGAGTGTTCGCAGAAATAATCGAGCAGCCGTTCATGGGCTTCACCCGGCAACCGCAGGCTGTTGTCACTCAACTGCTGTGCCTGCAACCCGGCAGCCGCCAACGCAGGCTCGATGGCCATGCCCAGTTGTTCGGCATGTCGCAGGTATTTGAGCAGCGGCGGAACTGAAGTGAAGCCCAGGGATTGCATGACCGTATTCCTTTGATCAAGGCCCGCGTGCGCGGATGAATGCACTGAAAGGTAATTTGAAACCACGGCTAAAGTAAATGGCTGACGCCTGCGCGACGTTTGACTCAATTGGCTACTCGAACTGGCCGGATGCGACCGTGACACTTTCGGACGGCTGACTAGTATGGGGGCCTGAAATATCACTGATCAGAACCGCAAAAGGACACACGCATGCGACGCTGGAACGGCTGGGGAGATGCAACCACGGTGGTCGAACTGCCGGCCCAGGGCGCGAGTTTTCTCGCCCGGCGGGTGGGTGACGGTCGAGCGCTGCCCGATGCGACGCTTGAGACGGCATTGGCCCGCGTACCCCCGTCGCGGTTGCAGCAACACTTCTTGTACAGCGTGGATGCCCATGATCGCTTGCTGCATGCTCGCGGCCAGAGCCTGCCGGACTGGCTGGCGTTGCGTGAGGGCGCGCTGGGAAATTATCCCGACGCCGTGGCCTATCCCGTGAGCGCTGAACAGATTCGCCGGTTACTGCTGCTCGCCCATGAACAGGACCTGTGCCTGATTCCTTATGGCGGCGGCACCTCGGTGGCCGGTCACATCAATCCGCCGAGTTCCGCGCGGCCGGTGGTGACGGTTTCCCTGGCCCGCATGAATCGCCTGCTGGACCTCGACGAAGAGAGCCTGCTGGCCACCTTCGGCCCCGGCATCAGTGGACCGCAGGTGGAAAGTCAGCTGCGCGCCCGGGGTTACACCCTGGGGCATTTCCCGCAGTCGTGGGAGCTGTCGACCCTGGGCGGTTGGGTCGCCAGCCGTTCCAGTGGCCAGCAGTCGCTGCGCTATGGGCGGATCGAGCAACTGTTCGCCGGCGGCACCCTGGAAACCTTTGCCGGACCTTTGGAAATCGCCTCCTTTCCGGCCTCGGCGGCCGGGCCTGATCTGCGCGAAGTGGTGTTGGGCTGTGAGGGCCGTTTCGGGATCATTTCCGAGGTGAAGGTGCGGGTCAGCGCACTGCCCGCCGATGAACGTTTCTATGGGGTGTTTCTGCCCGATTGGCCCAAGGCGCTGCAAGCCATCCGCCAGTTGGCCCAGGCGCGAGTGCCGCTGTCGATGCTGCGCCTGTCCAACGCGGTGGAAACCGAAACCCAGCTGGCGTTGGCCGGTCACCCGCAGCAGATCGCCTGGCTGGAAAAGTACCTGGCCCTGCGCGGCGCCGGTGAGGGCAAATGCCTGCTGACGTTCGGCGTGACCGGCAATCGTCGGCAAAATGCGCTGTCCCTGCGTCAGGCCCGGCAGCACCTCAAGGCGTTCGGCGGGGTATTTACCGGCACCTTGCTCGGCAAGAAGTGGGCGCAGAACCGTTTTCGTTTTCCCTACCTGCGCGAAAACCTGTGGAACGCCGGTTACGTGGTGGACACCCTGGAAACGGCCACTGACTGGAGCAACGTCGATAACCTGCTCACGCTGATCGAAAACAGCCTGCGCGACGCCTTGGCTGCCGAAGGCGAGCGGGTGCATGTCTTCACCCACCTGTCCCATGTCTACGGCGAAGGGTCGAGCATCTACACCACCTATGTGTTTCGCCCGGCGGCGGACTACCCCGCCACCCTGGCGCGCTGGCAGGCACTCAAGCAGGCGGCCAGCCAGACCATCGTCGACAACCACGGCACCATCAGTCACCAGCATGGCGTGGGTAAGGATCACGCGCCGTACCTGCGGCGTGAGAAGGGCGCGCTGGCGATGGACACCCTGCAGGCACTGAGTCGGCATTTTGATCCGGCCGGGCGACTGAACCCTGGCACGCTGTTGCAGGAGTAACGGCCATGAGCCTGGACTGGAACGCGGCGTGGCGCCAGCGGGTGCTGCCGACGCTGGCGGATGAAACCTGGGACCTGATCGTCATCGGCGGCGGCATCAGCGGCGCCGGCATCCTGCGCGAAGCCGCGCGCCGTGGCTGGCGTTGCCTGCTGCTGGAACAGCGCGATTTCGCCTGGGGCACCTCCAGCCGCTCCTCGAAAATGGTCCATGGCGGCTTGCGTTACATCGCCAAGGGTCAGTGGCGCCTGACCCGCGATTCGGTCCGCGAACGCCAGCGCCTGCTCGACGAAGCGCCGGGGCTGGTGGAGCCGATGAGTTTCATGATGCCGCATTACCGTGGCGGTTTTCCCGGACCGCGGGTGCTGGGTGGTTTGCTGTCCATCTATGACGCATTGGCCGGGCGGCGCAGCCATCACTTCCATGACGCGCAACAACTGCGTTATCTGGCACCCGGGGTGAAGGAAGATGACCTGCTGGGCGGCACCTGTTTTGTCGATGCGCTGACCGATGATGCCCGTCTGGTGATGCGCGTATTGGGCGAGGCCCGGGCCGACGGCGCCGTGGCGCTCAACGGCGTGCGCGTACAGCAATTGCTGCGTGAAGAGGGGCGCGTTTGCGGGGTTCAGGTCGAAGACTGCGAGGGGGGCCGATTACTGACATTGCGTTGTGGTGTGCTCGCCGTGGCCACCGGCGCGTGGGCCGAGCGCTTGCGCCTGCCCGACGCCCCTCGCCAGTTGCGCCCGTTGCGTGGCAGTCATCTGTTGTTGCCGGGCTGGCGTCTGCCAGTGGCGCAAGCCTTCACCTTCCTGCACGAGCGCGACCGTCGACCGGTGTTCGTTTTCCCTTGGGAGGGTGCCACGGTGGTCGGCACCACGGACCTTGATCATCACGGCGATCTGGACCAGAGCGCGAGCATCAGCCTCGAGGAGCTCGACTATCTGCTGGCGGCCTGTAGCCAACAGTTCCCCCAGGCCGAGGTGGTCGCAGCCGATGTGCTGTCGACCTGGTCGGGCGTGCGCCCTGTGGTGGGCAGCGCAGCGGGGGAACTCAAGCCGTCGAATGAAACCCGTGAGCATGTGCTGTGGCAGGAACCTGGTTGCGTGACCCTGGCCGGCGGCAAGCTGACCACCTTTCGCCCGCAGGCCATCGAAGTGCTCAAGGCCTGCGCGAGCATGCTCGACCGTCCATTCGTTGATGACGCCGCGCCGGTGTTTGCTGTCGTGCCGCCGCTGGCGATCCCTGGGCTCAGCGTCAGCCAGTGGCGACGACTGGCCGGACGGCATGGCCGTGACCTGCCGAGGCTGGCGCAACTGATCACCGAACTGAGCCACGACACCGTCGGCGGCACAGACACCTTGTGGGCGGAGCTGGCCGTTGCCTGCGATGGGGAAATGGTCCTGCACCTGGATGACCTGCTGCTGCGCCGAACCCGCCTGGGCCTGTTGCTGCCGTGCGGTGGCGAGGAATATTTCGCTGCCATTCGCCAACTCTGCCAGCCGCGACTGGGCTGGGACGATGAGCATTGGCAGCAGGAATTACAGCGTTATCGGGCGTTGTGGCAACGCCATCATGGTTTGCCGGATGCCGCGCATTGATGCCCATTGAAGAGAGCTCCATGGATAACCACCCGAACAAGCGTTACCTGTTGGCCATCGACAACGGCACCCAGAGCGTGCGCGCGCTGCTCTTCGACCTGCAGGGCAATCTGCTGGGCAAAGGCAAGGTCGAGTTGCAGGCCTATTATTCGACTCAACCCGGCTGGGCCGAGCAGGACCCGGAATATTACTGGGCAAAACTGGGTGAGGCCTGCCAATTGTTGTGGCAACAAACCGGCATCGATCGTTCACAGATTGCCGGTGTATCCCTGACCACCCAGCGCGGCACCGTGATCAACGTCGATGCCCAGGGTAAGGCGCTGCGCCCGGCGATCCTGTGGCTCGATCAACGTCAGGCCGAAGTCAAAGGCGGCATCAAGGGACCGTGGGGCTGGCTGTTCAAACTGGTCGGCGCGCAAGCCACGGTGGACTACTTTCGCGCCCAGGCCGAGGCCAACTGGATCGCCCGCAATCAGCCTGACGTCTGGGCGGCGACCGACAAATTTCTGCTGCTTTCGGGCTTTCTCACCCATCGCCTTTGCGGGCGCTTTGTCGATTCGGTGGGCTGTTGCGTCGGTTACCTGCCGTTCGACTTCAAACGCTTGCGCTGGGCCGCACCCAGCGACTGGAAATGGCAGGCGCTGGCGGTGCGTCCCGAGCAACTGCCGAGCCTGCACAAGCCCGGTGAAACCCTGGGCTACATCAGCGCCGAGGCCAGCCGCCACACCGGCATTCCCGAGGGGCTGCCGCTGATCGCCGCGGGTGCCGACAAGGCCTGCGAAGTCGTGGGTTCCGGTGTCGTCGACGCAGGCACCGTGTGCCTTTCCTACGGCACCACGGCGACGATCACCAGCACCCGGTCGCGCTACCTGGAAATCGTCCCGTTGATTCCGCCTTACCCGTCGGCGGTGCCGGATCAATACAACTGTGAGGTGATGATTTATCGCGGCTACTGGATGGTCAGCTGGTTCAAGAACGAGTTCGGCCTGCGGGAAATGCAGCAGGCCAAAGCCCAGGGCGTGGAGCCCGAGCAACTCTTCGATGCGCTGGTCGACGCGGTGCCGCCGGGCTCCATGGGGTTGATGCTGCAACCCTACTGGTCGCCCGGCATCCGCGAGCCGGGCGTGGAAGCCAAGGGCGCGATGATCGGCTTCGGCGACGTGCATACCCGCGCGCACATTTACCGGGCGATCCTCGAAGGTCTGGCGTATGCCTTGCGTCAGGGCATGGAGAAAATCGAGAAGCGCTCGAAGGTCTCGATCAAGCGCTTGCGCGTCGCCGGCGGAGGTTCGCAGAGTGATGCCGCGATGCAACTCACGGCGAACATTTTCGGCTTGCCGGCCGAGCGTCCGCATGTCTACGAAGCGTCCGGCCTGGGCGCGGCCATTTGCTGCGCGGTGGGCCTGGGGCTGCATGCGGATTTCCCCACGGCGATGGCCGCCATGACGCGGGTCGGTGCGGTATTCATGCCGCAACCCGAGGCGCAGCAGATCTATGAGCGACTGTACAAAGAGGTCTACCTGCGCATGTATCGACAGCTCAAGCCGTTGTACCAGAGCATCCGCAAAATTACCGGTTACCCCGCCTGAAAAAACACCGCAGATCCCTGTAGGAGCGAGCCTGCTCGCGATAGCGGTGTGTCAGTCAAAGTAACTGTTAGCTGACTCGCCGCCATCGCGAGCAGGCTCACTCCTACAATGTCCGGCGGTGTTTTCATGCCACCTGGCGTGGCGCTATCGGAGAACTTTTCTGGTGAGATCGGACAGTGTCAGGGGCAGGGTCGGTTGTTAGGCTCAACCCCCACGGCACATTCAATAAGAACCAGGCAATGAAGCTGACATTCCTCCTGTTGCTGCTTTGTGCAACGGCCCCTACAGCCTGGGGCTGGTCGAACCATACGGTGGGCAGCTACCTCGCGTTGCAGGACCTGCCGGCGTTGCGTGATGCACCGCAGGTCGAAGTCGAGCCGCTGGAACAGTTTCTTTCGCAGCAATACCAGGCCGTGAGGGCGCTGCTGGATGAGCAGGAACGCTTCGCCCGCGAGCACTTCGCCCAATACCCGCAGCGCCCCGACAACCTGCGATTGCCAGCCGTGCCTGGGGACAATCTGCGCCACGACTTTCTTACCGCACTGCGGATCAATCCCGGGATTCATCTGGCGATGGTCATCCAGCCGATGCCGGGCAAGGATCTGCCCGAGCGTGAGCACCTCAAGGCCGAACAAGTCATGGTGGCGCAGACGCTCTCACCGTGGAATCGCCAGCGCTTCATCGTTGTAGCTGACCATGAGCAAGTCGCGCCCCTGGCCGTGTTGGCCAGCGCCGCCGATGAGCCTGACTACGGCCACGACATCAACCTGTTCAGCGACAACCCGGGCGAGGTGGGCGCGTTGTACGGCTTCGGCCCGCAGCCTTTCGGTGACGCGCGGTTTCAGTACAGCTCCCAGGCGCCCTTTCATATGGGCTTCTTCCATGAAAGCCCGGTGGTGTACGCCGCTGCCGGATTTCTTCAGCGCAGTTGGCCGGACTGGCGCGCTTATCAGTACATGGGCTTGGCGCGACTGGCGTTTGCCACTGGCCATCCTTATTGGGGTTATCGATTTCTCGGTTGGGGCCTGCACCACGTTCAGGACCTGACCCAGCCTTATCACGCCAAGCCGCTGCCGGGTGTCGAATTGGCGAGCCTGCTGGTGCTGGAAGGCAAGGCCCTGGCCGGCTTCGATGCGGACAAACATGCTGCCATCGAGCGGGTCGCCACCCGGCACATGGAAGTGGAGAAATATCAGTCGACCTGGCTTCGTCGCCTGCTGCGCGCTGGTCAGGCACACCCGATGCTCGACGCTTATGCCGATTCTGCACAGGACGCCCGTTATCCGCCGTACTCGGTGGACTACCTGCGCGAAGTGGTGAGTGCCGAGTCCGTCGACCAATCCGCGGCGTTTGATCAAGCCATCGGCCAGTGGCTGGACACAGCGCCGATCACCAGCGATTTCAGCAACGGTAATCAGCTGCAGCGCGAAGACTTCGACCATCCGGTACTTAACCAGCAGCTGTTCAAACTGCTGGGGCATTTCGGCGCCCACAGCCGGATTTACGCCCGTACGGGATTGGCGCCATAGCCATCGCAGCAACGGTTTCAGAAGACAAAAACAATAAAACCAGGGAAAGAGGAAAGGATCATGAGCACTCGATTTCGCCTGTCTGGCGCGGCGCTTCCCGGCGTGGGCCTGGCAGGGCTGCTGCAACTGTGCGCGGTCGACGGCGTGCAGGCCAAGGAGTTCAGCGTGCTGGACAACCAGGTCACCGGTTCATTCGACAGTACCTTGTCCTATGGCCGCTTGTGGCGTGTCCAGGGCCGGGACAAGAACAACGATGACGTCAACACCAACGACGGCAATCGCAACTTCGACACCGGGCTGGTTTCCGAAGTGTACAAGATCACCTCGGAGCTCGAGGCCAACTATCAGAACTACGGGATGTTCGTGCGCGGCACCGCGTTCTATGACACCCAACTGATGGACAAACGCAACGATTACTACCGCAACAACAACCCGTCGCAACCCAGCCAGAGTTTCCCGCAGGACGACCACTTCACGGACCAGACCCGCGATATCGCCGGCAGCCGGGTGGAGATGCTCGACGCCTACCTTTATGGCAACTGGGACGTCGCGCAGATGCCACTCACGGCACGCATAGGGCGCCAGGTGTTCAACTGGGGCGAAGGGATTTTCTACCGTGGCGGGATCAACACCACCAACCCGGTGGATGCGGCCAAGTACCGTCTGCCCGGGGCCGAAGTCAAGGAAGTGCTGGTACCGGTGGAAGCGCTGAGCTTCAACATCGGCCTGACCGACAGCCTGACCATGGAAAGCTTTTACCAGACGAACTGGAAGGAAACCCGCATCGACCCAGTCGGCACGTTCTACTCGCAGACGGACCTGTTCGCCGACGGCGGTAACACCGCCTACAACAACTTCAGCGGTACCGCGCTGGACACCCCGGTGCCTGGCTTCGGCAACGTGATCGATCTGTACAGCGCGCTGGGCAACAACCCGCTGCTCAACCAGGCCCTGAGCACCACCGGCCTGTACGCCAACGGGGTCACCCCGGCCTTTGGCAACACCGTCAAAGTGGCCACGGTCGGCAAGGATTTCAACGCGCGCAACGACGGCCAGTTCGGTTTCGCTTTTCGCTACATCGTAGAAGAGCTCAACAGCACCG
This sequence comes from Pseudomonas sp. KH_046_2, assembly GCF_057838985.1. Lineage (NCBI taxonomy): Bacteria > Pseudomonadati > Pseudomonadota > Gammaproteobacteria > Pseudomonadales > Pseudomonadaceae > Pseudomonas > Pseudomonas sp. KH_046_2. Next base: position 827,864 of record NZ_CM174480.1, read on the forward strand.
AGTTCGGGTTGTACATGGTCAACTACCACGCCAAGGAACCGACCATTTCCGCCGATCTGGGTGGGTACCAGGGTATCGACATGAATGCCCTGACCAACCTGTTGGCCGGTGTCGCCGGCAGTCAGGCGGGGCAACTGGCCAACGGCCTGGCGACCATGGACGTGCTGGGCAATATCCAGGCGCATCGGCGCTACGCCGAAGACATCCGCATGTACGGCTTCAGTTTCAACACCACCCTGGGCCAGGCGTCGGTGTTTGGTGAAGTGGCCTATCGGCCGAACCTGCCCATCGGGGTCGCCGCCACCAACGACCTGATCGGCGACCTGGCCAACGGCGCCGCTGCAGCGGCAGGCGGCCAGACCATCAACATCGGCGGGCAGCAGGTCACGCTCGACAGCCAGATCAATAACGCCGAACGGGTGGAAGCGTTCAACACGTCCATGGGCACCATTTACAACTTTGGCCCGAGCCTGTCATTCGACTCGCTGTTCGGCGTATTCGAGCTGGCGTCCGAGCACCTGCGCGGCAGCAGCCTGCAATACACCGCGTATGACGGCAGTACCCGTTACTACGCTGGTACCGGTAACTTTTCCTATGTGTCCGGCGGCGAGCGCAGCGACCAAGTCAACCGCAATTCCTACAGCTACACCGCGATGCTCAACGGCACCTGGAACGACGTGTATGCCGGGGTCAATGTCTCGCCTTATGTCGTCTACAAGGATGACTTCGAGGGCAACAGCTACCAGGCGGGCAACGTCATCGAGGGTCGCAAGGCCTACACCCTGGGGATCAAGGCCAACTACCAGAACAAGCTGGAGGCTGAGCTGCAATACACCGAGTTCTACGGTGGCGGGCAGGACAACGGCCTGCGTGATCGCGACAACGTCGGCTTCAACCTCAAGTACTTCTTGTGAGTTCCAACTCATCCCCCTGTAGGAGTGAGCCTGCTCGCGATGACGGACTTTCAGTCGAAGTTGATGTTGGCTGGCACACCGCTATCGCGAGCAAGCCCGCTCCCACAGGGGATCTGCTGTGTTTTGCAGACCAGCTGGATTTTTCGGAGAACGATCATGTTTCACACTTCACGACTGACCAAGACCACGCTGGCACTGTTCCTGAGCCTGGCCGCCGGCAGCGCGCTGGCCGCGGTCACGCCACAGCAGGCCGAGCAATTGAAGACCACGCTGACGCCGATGGGGGCCGAGCGTGCCGGCAACGCGGCCGGGACCATTCCGGCATGGAACGGCGGCATCACCCAGGCGCCGGCGGGCTACAAGCCCGGCCAGCATCACCTGGACCCCTATGCGGCAGACAAGCCGCTGTTCACCATCACCAAGGCCAACCTTGAACAGTACAAGGCCCACCTCAGCCCGGGTCAGATCGCACTGTTCAACAGCTACCCCGACACCTTCCAGATGCCGGTCTATCCCTCTCGCCGCTCGGGCTCGGCGCCGCAGTGGCTGTATGACAACACCTTGAAAAATGCGACCTCGGCCAAGCTGCTCGATGGCGGGACCGGTTTTGCCGATGCCTATGGCGGTGTGCCGTTCCCGGTGCCCAAGGATGGCATCGAGGTGCTGTCGAACCACATCACCCGTTATCGCGGCATCTATGTGGTCCGTCGTGCCTCCGAAGCGCCGGTACAACGCAACGGCAGCTTCGCGCTCGTGACCTCGCAGCAGGAAGGGTTTTTCAACTATTACCGTCCGGGCGGGCAGTTTGCCGACCTGAAAAACATCCTGTTTTACTACCTGGCATTCGTGAAGAGCCCGGCCCGGCTGGCGGGCGGTGCGGCACTGGTTCACGAGACCCTGGACCAGCTCAAGGACCCGCGCCAGGCCTGGGTCTACGACGCCGGCCAACGCCGTGTGCGCCGGGCGCCGAACCTCGCGTATGACACCCCGATCGCCTCATCCGACGGCCTGCGCACGGCGGACGATACGGACATGTTCAACGGCTCGCCAGACCGCTACGACTGGAAGCTCAAGGGCAAGCAAGAGGTCTATATTCCCTATAACAATTACAAAGTCGGCAGCCCTGAGGTGAAGTACGAGCAGTTGCTCACACCGGGCCACCTCAACCCGCAATTCACCCGTTATGAGCTGCATCGGGTCTGGGTGGTCGAAGGCACGCTCAAGCCGGGCGCGCGGCATATCTATTCCAAGCGCGTGCTGTTTCTTGACGAGGACAGTTGGGGCGCCGCCCTGGTGGATCAATACGACGGGCGAGGGGAGTTGTGGCGGGTGTCGATGGCCTACCTGAAAAACTTCTACGACCTGCCCACCACCTGGAGCGCGCTGGACGTATTCCATGACTTGCAGGCGCGTCGTTACTACGTGCAGAACCTGGATAACGAAGAGCCGGCCACAGTGGACTTCGCCCAACCGGTGCCGGAAGACGCGTACTTCATGCCGTCGGCATTGCGCCAGCGCGGGACGCGGTGATTCTGGCCATTCGGAAGATGGCCGGGTTTTGGTTTGCCAGGATGTGCTAGCCTGCAATCAATGATTTCATTGATTGCATGAGGCATCATGGCCAGCATCACAATTAGAAACCTTGATGAGAAGCTCAAGGAGCAGCTGCGCATCACGGCGGCTCATAATGGACATTCCATGGAAGAAGAGGCTCGCCTGATTCTGGGCAGGGCCTTGGCGACTGTTGATCGCGCCGGTGGACTTGGAAGCAGGATCCGCAACCGATTCAGCGCTCTCGGAGGCGTCGAGCTTGATCTGCCAGAGCGTTCAGAGAAAGCGACGGCGGTGGATTTTTCTGAATGATAGTGCTCGATACCAACGTTCTTTCAGAGTTTATGCGAGTCGAGCCTGAAACCCGGGTGCTTGCCTGGGTTGATGCGCAGCCGGCGATGGATCTGGCAGTCAGTGCGGTAACGGTGGCGGAAATACTCCACGGCATCGCACGCCTGTCTTCGGGCAAGCGCAAACAAAAACTTGAAGCCCATGCCATGGCCATGTTCGAAGAGGACTTTGCCGGACGCATTTTGCCGTTCGATGCCCATGCCGCTGTTGAGTACGCAACGCTGACAGCCGGTGCTGAAGCAAATGGACGTGCGGTTTCAATGGCAGATGCGCAAATTGCCGCCATTTGCCGAAGCCATGGGGCTGCCATAGCCACCCGCAATATTCGCGACTTCGGATTTCCCGGGATTGAGGTCATCAATCCTTGGGAGGCCTGAGTATCTTCGCAGTCAGATAGATAGCCATCGCGGGCAAGCCACGCTCCCACAGGGTTTTGGGTCGTTCACAGATTCTGTGTTCGACTCTCCACCTGTGGGAGCGAGCCTGCTCGCGAAGGGGTCTTTCATTCACAGCAAGGCGAATGTCAGACGCGGAAGTGGCTCACCATCTGCTGCAACTGACCACCCAACCGCGCCAGCTCAATGCTGGACTTGGCGGTTTCATCGCTCGCCGCTGCGGTCTGTTCGGACACGTCGCGCACGTTGATGATGCTGCGGCTGATTTCTTCGGCCACGGCGCTTTGCTGTTCGGCAGCGGCGGCGATCTGCTGGTTCATCGACTGGATGTTGGACACCGTGCGGGTGATGTTTTCCAGTGACTCGCCGGCCTTGCGGGTCAGGGCCACGCTGCTGTCGGTGAGGACGCGGCTGTTGTTCATCACGGCAGACACTTGTTGCGTGCCGTTCTGCAGGCCGGCCACCAGGCCTTCGATTTCCTCGGTGGATTTCTGCGTGCGCTGGGCCAGGCCGCGGACCTCGTCAGCCACCACCGCAAAACCACGACCGGCTTCACCGGCACGGGCCGCTTCGATGGCGGCATTGAGCGCCAGCAGGTTGGTCTGTTCGGCGACGGCCTTGATCACGTCCATGACGCTGCCGATCTTGTCGCTTTCCTGTTGCAGCACGCTCATGGCTTCGGTGGAGCGCACCACTTCGCTGGCCAGGCGCTCGATCTGGGCGATGGCTTCGTTGACCACTTTGTCACCCTCACGGGCTTCGCCGTCCGCCGCCGCAGCGGCTTGCGAGGCTTCTTCGGCGTTACGCGCAACTTCCTGCACCGTGGCGGTCATTTCGTGCATCGCTGTGGCGACCTGATCGGTCTCGACTTTCTGGCTGTTGACCCCGGCACTGGTCTGTTCGGTCACGGCCGACAGCTCTTCGGCGGCGCTGGCGATCTGGGTCACGCCGTCGCGGATGCCGCTGATCAAGTCGCGCAGGGTTACGCCCATGCGCGCGATGCCTTGCTGCAATACGCCGAGTTCGTCGCGACGGGTGACCTGCACGTTGTGGGACAGGTCACCGCTGGCGATGCGGTCGACCACCGCCAGGGTTTCGCGCAATGGGCGGGTGATCTGGCGGGTGATGACCACGGCGGCAATGATGCCCACCAGCAAAGCCAGCAACGTGCTGATCAGCTGCAGAGTGCGCGCCCGGGCGCTTTCGGCGTCACGGCGGTCGAGCTGGATCTGATACAGCTGATCGCTCTGGGAGACGATGGCGGCGCCCTGTTCAGTCATTTCCTTGCGCGCTTGCACCGCGTCATTGCTGGCGGCCTTGTAGGTCTGCAAGGCGCTGCGGTAGTTGCCCAGCGCGGTTTCCAGCTGACGCAGGGCGTCTTGTTGGGAATCGGCGAAATGCATGTTCAGCGGTTTCAGGCTGGCGATGGCGGCGTCCAGTTGGCCGACGGCTTTTTGCTCGGTCTCGGCATTGGTACTGGCGGTGTAGCCGCGCACTTCGTAGCGGGCCAGCAGGAACGCTTCCTTGGCCGCGGTGATGGCCTGGAACTGTTCGAAGCGCTGGTCGCTCAATGGCATTTGCTGCACGCGGGCATTGATGTCATTGATCAGCGTGTTGGCGGTTTCGGCGTTGGCACTCATGGCGTCGCGGGCGCTGTTGCCGGCGCGATAGGCGCTGCGCATCTTGCCCAGGGACGTCCTGTAGGCGTCGATGACGGCGCCTTGCTCGCGCAGCAGCTTGAGGTTTTCCGGGCTCTTGAACTTCGCCAGCAGGGCTTGCTGCTGCGCCGAGAAGGCGTCGAGGGTGGTCTGCACGTTCTGCGCGGCGGTTTCGTCGCCGTTGGTCAGCATGTATTGCAGGCGAACCACGCGCAGCTTGGTCAGGCCGGCGTTGAGCTGGGTGATGTCGCTCATCCAGTTGCTGCGGTCGATCAACCCGCCCAGGCTGGTCCAGCCGGTCAGGGCCAGGACGCAGGTCAGTGCCAGGACCAGGCCAAACCCCAGGCCCAGTTTCAGGTTCACGCTGATGTTGCCGAACCAGCTATTCATCACATTCCTCCAGGAACTTGATACTTCTTTATCGTCGGTTGGCTGGAAGATTGTTTTTTTTGGAAGCCGCCAAGCTATGTAAGCAGGATGTATCGGCAGCAATCCCGGGAGCTGAAAGGATTTTTCCGATCGGATTCTGTAACAAGATTTTTACAGCGCTTTTAAGCTTTTTTTCACATGGGTTTCACCAGTCACCGACGCACGTTTCTTTAACCTGCCGGGATCTAATGAGGTAGCGCGTGCCGGCGAGGCGGCTTGATGTGGAATTAAGACTGAGTCTTTTCGGGATAAAACGCTCGATCGATCTGAACCGCTTCGCCCGCTATCGCAACGCTGCGGTGGTGTTGGCCTCGGCGTTGCTGGTGATCCCGTTGACGGTGTTCCTGCTGCGACCTGCCGCCGTTGCGGACCTGGCTCACGGCAATGTGACCGGCGCACAGGCGTTGATGACTGGATGGGCCAAGGGCGACGTCATCGTGCTGGTGCGCCACGTCGAGCGCTGCGATCACTCCTCGGCGCCTTGCCTGGTTGGTAACGATGGCATTACCGAGCGCTCGCGCCGTGTCGCCATGGGTGTTGGTGCGCACTTCCAGAACCTGGGCCTGGACAAGGCCGATATCTACAACAGCCCGATCCTGCGGACGGCGCAGACCGCCAACTTCATGTTCGACAAGGTCGGCACGGGCGAAGACTGGTTGATCAGTTGCAAGGGCACCATGCTGCGCGACGCGTTGGCGCACAAGGTGGCCGGGCGCAACCTGATTCTGGTGACCCACAGCGAATGCATGGACCAACTGGAAAAAGACCTCCATTTGCCGACTTCGACCCTGGGTTACGGGGCCTCTTTGTTTATCTCCACCGAAACGCCGCACACTCCGCGCATGCTTGGCTTTATCGAAGCCTCGGATTGGCCGACGGTGACGCCCCGTTGAGTTTCACCATCCCTTTGAATCAGGACTGAGCATGCTGACCGCTTCCCGCTATCGCTTTTACTGGATGAATTTTGGTATTCCGCTGGCCTGCGCGGTCGTGGTGTTCCTGATGTTCGACATGACCAGCATCGACATCGCCTTCAACAATTACTTTTTTGATCCGGTGACGCAGACGTACCCGTTGGACCAGGTCCATCTGTTTGAAAAAATCACCCACAAATGGGCGCGGATCATTCCGAACTGGACCGGTGAAATTGCGATTGTCGGTGTCTTGCTGTCGTTTTTCTGGCCACGCCTGAAGGCTGAAAAGCACGCGAAAATCATCGCCTTCCTGGAAAAAATCAAAGTCGCACCGGTGCTGCGCTTTGCCAACCGCCACCGTCGTGACTTTCTCTACGTGGTGTTCGCGTTCTCCATCAGCACCGGGGTGATTCACTACCTCAAGGGCCACACCAGCGTGTATTGCCCGATCGAGACGAGCCTGTACGGCGGCAAGATGGAGCACATTGAGTGGTATGAAAATTTCGACCTGCTGAAAGTTGCCGGCGAAGGGCGCTGCTGGCCGGGCGGACATGCGTCGGGCGGTTTCACCATGCTGGCGTTGTACTTCGTGGCGCGCCGTTATCGCTGGCGCTATTCGAAAGCGATCATGTACGGCTCGCTGACCCTCGGTTTCATCTATGGCACCACACGGGTACTGCAAGGGTGGCACTACATGTCCCACACCTTCTGGGCCGGAATCTTCGTGTGGCTGGCGTGTTTGCTGACGGCGCTGGCGTTTTACGGGCGAGCGAGGCTGGAACAGCCCGTGCTTTCCAAGGCGCAACAATCGGTGGCGTCAACTCAGGCCCAACCAGCGAATTGAGTTGTTGTTGAACCGCAAAACCCGCATCTCGAAAGAGGTGCGGGTTTTTTGTCGCCCGAGGAAACCTTCAGTGAGTCTCGGATTGCGAATTCGCAGACAAAAAAAAGCCCGCGGGAGGGCGGGCAAACCGTAGTTTCTTGAATGAGCGAGTGCAATGTACAGGCAGTAACGGAACCGCGGGGTGAAGAAAAATTCATCTGGATCAAAGCCCTGTACCAGAGCTTGCGACACCGCTACGGCAAATGATCCGCGGCAAAGTCGGCTTCCGACCGGGCACGCAAGCGGCCCTTGCGGCAGGCTTGCTGGAACCGCTCGAAATCACGCTCGTTCTGCTCGGTATAGCCCTGGGCATATTTATAGAGCGCGTCGGCCAGTGCATCGCTCTTGCCGATGTAGCCGCTGTTCACCGCCGCGTGCCCGGAAGACTTGGCATGGGCGCGAGCCAGGGCCCGGCCGCAGAGCCGGCCATAAGCGGCGAATGCGTCGCCATCGAAGGTCTCGAGTTCGGCGGAGATTTTCATGTCGCGCAATTGCCGCACATAGAAATGCCGCCCGCTGGGACCGGTGGTCCAGCCGAGAAACAGGTCACTGGCCGATTGCATCAACCGCTGGCCGTCGACCACCCGTTGCCCCTCATGCCGCACCCGTGACCTGGTCTTCACGTAGCCGGCGAGCACCGAGCGTCGCGCTTCCTTGAATTGCAGGAACAGCGGGAACTCCTGATCGTCGGTCAGCAGCGCCACCAGGCAACGGGTGCCGACACTGCCCACGCCCACCACTTTGAACGCCATGTCCTGAACGTGAAAACGCGACACCAGTTCACGGCGATCCGCTTGCAGGGTGCCACGGTAGTCACGCATGAAGGTGTCATAGAGCGGACGCCAGTCCGAGAGGCGCAACCAATCGTCATCGGCATCCAGTAGCGTGGTGTTTTTGTGCAGATGGAAAATTTCCGGCAGGTCATCGCGAATGATCAGACGACCATGGGCGTCGCGCTCGCTGATTTTCGGCAGCAGTTCGGCGTGGGTGCGCCGTTCGGCTTTGGCGATGGCGCGTTCCACATGCTCCATCGTGCCTTTGTTGGCCTGAGCGAGCAGATCGTCATAGCTGATGGACTCGTACCAGGTTTCCAGCGAGCTCTGTTCGGCGCACTCCAGCATGGTTTTTTGATAGGCGCTTACCACGTCATGGCAGATGTTTTCCTCAACGGATTCCCCATGGCGCAAGTCGCGGGCGGCCACCAGGAAACTCGCCACCAGACGTTTCAAGTCCCATTCCCACGGCCCGGGATGGGCTTCGTCGAAGTCGTTGACGCTGAACAACAGGTTGCGCTCCGGCGTTGCGAAACCGCCGAAGTTCATCAAGTGGCTATCGCCACAAATCGGCGAAACCAGCCCCATGCTCGAGGTGCCCGCCAGGTCGTGGGCCTGCAGCAGCGCATTACCGCGATAGAAGGTGAACGGTGACACCAGCATCCGTCCGTAGCGCAACTCCACCAGCGATTTGATGCGTCCTTCACTTGACGCCTTGATCAGCGGTATGGGGTCGCGGTCGACCTTGCCCAAGGCTGCTTGCGAACTGCGGGAGCACTTCTTGCGCGCATCCTTGCCTTGCTTCAAACGGTCGGTGAGGGTGGTCATGGAGGCCTATTCGACAGGGGTTACAGGGCGATTGCGGATTGAGTGTAGAAGGGCTTTGCGGGTTCGTCCGAAACCACGTTCATGTATCCGTGTTGTGCTGCGATGACCGCGAGGACGGTGACTACGTGCCAATCGAGTGCGAAGCACGCCATTTAATATTCAGAGAACACAACAAAAAAGCCCGACAATTTGTCGGGCTTCATTTTGGCGCGGTCAGTTAGCTTCGTTTCGCTTCGGCTTCCATCATCACAAGATTTTGCAGCCTCGTAGCTTCAATCAACACTTCGCTATAGACACGCTTTTTCTGTTCCGACTTGGCGTTGCGAATAAAGTCAGCAAAGGAGCTTTTGGCGCCCTTGGAAAGACCTGGCTTGATCGAAATCATTGATGTGCTCCTGATCCTAACCCGAGCCTGGCCATTAAATCAGCCCGCGTGAATTGCTCAGGGATATGGTAGTCAATTTTATCGACCCCGGCTTTGTAAAGACGTCCCGAATTGTCTATGTGCTTGATTAGCAGATCCACATGAACGTCGCTCCCGTACTCTAGCTTAAGAGTATTTACCACGTCACGCGCTGCGAAATACTGGTCGATGAAATGCTCAGCTCGGATTCGTCGCCCTTCGAACTCCTCGCGAGCTTTGACGAACTCCCATGCAAGGAGCGGATTTTGGTAAACGTAAAGAATCTGCACGAACCGGCCCTTGCGCAAAGAACGCTCCACATTTCTTCGTGCTACATCGATGTTGGAAAATGTTCCATCCAGCACAAATGATTACCTCTGGTCGAAAGCGTAATCCAGAATTTTCTCGACAAAAATTGACACCCCGTTTTGGAAGATCCAGGCGTTTCCTCCCGCGTAGTCGGAAAATTCACTACGAAACTCATCAGGATCAATCCTCAGAATCGCTGTATCAGCAAACAGGTTTACCAGGGCGATTGAAGCTTCTGTCTTTCCTGCTCCAGGCGAGCCGGCCATGAATACTGAAACAGGATCTTGCTCAGGAGGGTATAGCGCTCGATCGGTTCGGCGCTTGGCTATGGTTTTCTTGTGCAATCTAGCGAAGGACATGGCTTGTTCTTGCATGAGCAATTCGGCAGGAGTCATCGTTCATTCCTTTGGTTTGAAGCGCATCAAAGGTGAAACAACAGAAGCGGTGAATTCGATTGAAAAGTCAGCGTACATGGCCGCCTATCAAGCTCCAGTCCATGAGGGGGACACAGCTTGAGGGAAATTTCCTAGAAGTGAGTTTTTGCCTTGCTTAACGTCGGTTGATTGGCTCAATGAAGTGGTGCTAATTGCAGATCAAAGTTGCTTGGAGCTCACCGTGTGTTTGAAGTGATGCTCCCAAAGCCTGACCCCCAACCCGCCCGTCCGGTCCAGTGATGACCCCATCGTCAAATCCGTAATCAACGTCGGCTGCAAACCCGCATCAAACAGCGCAAACCCCGCCGCCAGGCAGCAAGTCTCGGTCTGCAGGCCGCACACCAGCACGCGTTCGACGTTGAGGCTTTTCAGGTAGTCGATGGTTTCCGGTGTGGGCGCATAGCCGTGCTTGATAAAGATGCGGTCGGCCGGGATCAGGCTGTCATCGTCCGGTGCGGGGTGCCAGCCGAGCTGTTTTTCGAAGGGGGTTATGGATTCGTCATGGCGCTCGACCGTGGCGACACTGGGCAGGGTGCCGATGAGCGCCTGGATACCGTCGATCAGCCATTGCGGCGGGGCGAAGCCGGGTTGTACGTCGATGATCAGGAGGGCTTGGCGCATGGGCTTCTCCGAGGGGGTGGCAGTGATAGGGGGATCGTGGATGCAAAATATTGTGGCTGGTCTCGCTGGCTCTTCGCGGGCAGGCCAACTGCAAAGCTCAGCCGTGACCGATGCCCATATTGCAACCATGCACGTAGCAGCCTTGAGCGAATGACCATGTGACCCTATCGTCAGATTTCACCTGCCACAAAGTGCTTTTGTGAGTTGTGAGCGTACGATGTAACTCACGTTTTCGCTGAATTCCTGGGGGAGCGAACGAAGCGACCGAGCGATGTTGAATTGGAGAAAAGTCATGATTCGCAAGCACTACTTGAAAGCCCTGGCGACGCTGCTCATCGCCGCTGGCGTGCAGTGGGTGACGCTACCCGTCTACGCGACCGAGCAGGGTGAACAACGGCGTGAAGCTCGCGATACCCGGCAGGAAGGGCGCTCCACTGCCCGGCAAACCAAGGATGAATGCAGAAAGGGCAGTGACAAGAGCAACGTGGAATGTCGCCAGGACAAGCGCAGTACCAAGCAGGATACCCGTCGTACGGCACGGGATATCAAGTACTGATTGTTGGCGTGGGTCCTGTTTCAGACGGTTGCAGGGCTTGCGATACGCCCAGAAACAACGAAGCCCGCACGGGGCGGGCTTCGTTGGTGTCTCAATTGGTGGAGCCGGGGGGATTTGAACCCCCGTCCGCCAGTACTCCGCTGTCGGTACTACATGCGTAGCCGTGTCTATTAAGTTAACCCTCAGCGACCCGACGGGCAGGGTGCTTTGGGCGAGTTGTGTGAGTTTTAGCCGCTTCGTCCACAACGTACTGCACGGCGATTCTGTTCTATATGACAATCACTTTGGGTTTACAGACATCCCCTGGTGATTGCTGGACCCGAAGGTACCAGAAGCTCAGGGCTAAGGCTGCTTACGCAGCGAGAGCGAATTCCTGGCCGTAGTTATCGTCATTGGCAACTATAAGTAGTTGCAACAGTGGATTTACGAGTTCTGTTACCAACTCGGCATGCACCTAAAGTTTCGCAACCGGCGTCGAATCCTAAACGGCCCCGAGCCTGATGCTCTGTGAATCAAGTGAGCAGCAGGCCTATACAGTGTACGTCATCACGCCCCGGAAGGCCAACCCGAAGGTTGATCACCACAGATCATGGGGTTGGTTGGGTGCTCTGTCTGTCAGCGAGTGCCAATGCCTGGGTGGCCTCGGTGACGCATTTATTGTCGTCTCCGGAGGCTTGTGAGGCTTCGGCGCTGGACATCAGCCTTTTGATCTCCATTGAGGTGTTTGTGGCGTTCGCCGGCAGCGCATTCACTTTGCCTTTGAGCTCTTGCAACTTGCTCGTACAGAGGTTGTTGTCCGCCGCAAATACAGGAGAGGCCAGCATGGCGGCAGCAATGAACAGGCCGGCGAGTGTGGTGCGTTTCATGGGTATCTCCTTGAGCTGATGGCCTCGGTGCTGCCGTATGAGCGGACGGCCAAGCCGAGCCCGAAAAATCAGCCGCGATCTGAGGGGCCTACCTCAAAGACTGCGATTCAACGCAAGAATTCGGTTTTTTCAGAAAATGTGTCGAGCTTTTCCAGGGATGCGGGTGGTTACACATTCTCAGACCCCGGATGCAACAAAACCCGCAACTGGCGGGTTTTGGTTTGCTTCGTAGCGGGCGTAGCCGGGTTTGAACTCCCGGCCGCCAGTACCTCGTTGATGATGTACGCCAACGCGGTCTGGAAGGCCAACCCGAAGGTTGGCCGTGAACCGGGTTACTTCCCGCCTTTTTTCGAGTCGGTGACGGCCTTGATGATGTCGTTGGTCTCGGCGACGCAATCATCCGTGCCTTCCTTGGTGCCTTTTGCATGATCGGCTTTGGCTTGCTTGACGGAGGCTTCTACCTGGTCAGCCATCTCTGGAGGAATCTGTGCCTTGCCGTTTTCGATGGTTTTCAGGTTGAGCGCGCATTGGTCTTCTACGGCGGCGAACGAAGTGGAAGCCATTATGGAAGCAGTAACGAACAGACCTAACAGCACAGAACGATTCATGTGTTTCTCCTTGAACTGAAGGGCCAGCATTGCTGGCCATCAAATCGGTCTACCGAGTGTTGGGAAGGTCCCGCATTTGCGGGACTTGATCAGTGGACTGCGGCGGCACATCAGGGTTCTTTTTTCTGCTGTAGAACTGTTGATTCCGGCCAGAAGCATTAAGGAAGGCGTACCAATGCGCCTGCCTTGAGGTCCAGATTTCAGGGCTCCCTAGCCTGGGAAACGCGGTCCACCAGATAGACTAGTCCGTGGTAGTCAATGCCGCCATGTTGCGTCAAACCGATCTCACAGGTGCGGCTGGTGGAAATCCCCTCGCTGCACTGCTGCACCGCGTCCTTGAGCGTGCGCAGCGAGTGGGCGTTCAGCTCCGGGGTGGTGAAGCCCTTGTCGCCGGCGAAGCCGCAGCAGTGGATACCTTCGGGAATGACCACGTTTTTGCTGCACTTGCGCGCCAGGTCGATCAACGCCTGGCTTTCCCCGAGGTGTTGTGTGCTGCAGGTTACGTGCACAGCGATCGGCGCCTCCTGTGGCGTGAAATCCAGGCGATCCATCAAGTGTGTGCGGATGAAGCGTACCGGGTCGTACAGGTCCAGACGGACTTCGCCGAGGTCTTGAACCAGGCGCAAGGTGCAGGGGCTGGTGTCGCAGTAGATCGGGTCGAGCCCGCCACGGCTGGCGTGGAGCAGGGCGCCGATCAGCTCCTGGCGTTTGTTTTCGGCTTGCTCGGCGTAGCCTTTGGAGGCGAATGGCTGACCGCAGCACAGATTGTCGAGGTTGTCCGGGAACACCACCTGGTAGCCGGCCTTTTCCAGCAGGCCGCGGGTCTTGTCGTGCAGCGACATTTGCTCCGTGTCGCCCGCCGCCGGACCCATGGCGCGGGATACACAGGCCGCCAGATAGACCACGCGCGGGCGGGCGTCCGTCACCGTCGGACTGAAGCGAATGGCTTTTTCCGGTTGCGGCATCGCGTTGGTCCATTGCGGGACCTGACCCTTGGACAGGCGCGTCAACGTCGCCGACAACTTCGCCAATCTCGGCGCCCCCAGCAACATCCGCGCGCCATTGGCCACGTGCAGGGTGAAGCGTGCACCTTGCAGGGCCGTGGCGAAATGTCCTTCAAGCCAGTTGGCGGTTTTCGTATGTGTCGCCTTCCGGCTACGCAGCTTTTTCACCAGCTCGCCGGTATTGATGCCTACAGGGCAACGTTGTGCGCACAGGCCGGTGGCGGCGCAGGTATCGATGCCTTGATAGTCGTAGGCGGCTTCGAGTTCGGACGTATCGATGCCCGCGCGTTTCTTCGCCTGGATGTCGCGCCAGATCACGATGCGTTGGCGCGGGCTCAGGGTCAGGCCTTTCGACGGGCAGACCGGTTCGCAGAAGCCGCATTCGATGCACTTGTCCACAATCTCGTCAGCGGCAGGCAAGGGCTTGAGGTGCTTGAGGTGGATCTGTGGATCTTCGCTGAGTACCACGTCCGGGTTGAGGATGCCGTTGGGGTCGAGCAGTCGTTTGAGTTGCCACATCAACTGGTAGGCATCGCTGCCCCATTCCAGTTCAACGAACGGCGCCATGTTGCGCCCGGTGCCGTGTTCGGCTTTCAGCGATCCACCAAATTCCACCGCCACCAGTTGCGCCACGTCGTCCATGAACGCCTGATAACGTGCGACTTCTTCCGGGCTGTTGAAGCCTTGGGTGAAGACGAAGTGCAGATTGCCTTCCAGGGCGTGTCCGAAAAGGATCGCTTCGTCGTAGTGATGTTTGTCGAACAGTTCGATCAGGCGGTTGACGCCGATGGCCAGCTGTTCGACCGGGAAGGTGACGTCTTCGATGATCACCGTGGTGCCGGTCTTGCGCACTGCGCCGACGGCCGGGAAGGTGTCCTTGCGGATGGCCCAGAGACGGGCGTTTTCCTGCGGGTCTTCGGTGAAGTCGACCTGCTTTTCCACCGGGAACGCCTTCAGCGACGCCATGATCTGCGCCAGTTGTTCGTGCAGCAAGGTGGACGACGCGGCGCGGGATTCGATCAGCAAGGCGCAGGCATTGTTCGACAGATGCTGTACGAAAGGCGGCATGCCGGGTTTGTCCTGCACTGAACGCAGGCTGCGGCGGTCCAGCAGTTCCACGGCCGACACCGGTTGGCTTTTCAGTACGGTGACTGCGTTGCAGCAGGTCTCGACATCCGGGAACACAATCAGGGCCGAGGCCTTGTTCGGATGGTCGATCACGGTGTCGTAGGTCACGGCACTGATGAACCCGAGCGTGCCTTCGGAGCCCACCAGCAAGTGGCTCAAGATATCCACAGGCTCGTCGAAATCCACCAGGGCATTGAGCGACAGGCCGGTGGTATTTTTCAGACGGTATTTGTGGCGAATTTTCGCAGCCAGCTCGGCGTTTGCCCGGGTCTCGCGGCCCAGGGTCGCCAGGCGCTCCAGCAGGGCGGCGTGGCTTTGGCGAAACGCCTCAACGCTGGCGGCATCCTCGGTATCGAGACGACTGCCGTCGGCCAGCACCAGGCGAATGCCGGCCAGGGTGTGATAGGTGTTTTGCGCCGTGCCGCAGCACATGCCGCTGGCATTGTTGGCGACGATGCCGCCGATCTTGCAGGCGTTGATCGAGGCCGGGTCCGGGCCGATCTTGCGGCCGAACGGTGCCAGCCAGGCATTGGCCTGGGCGCCGATCACGCCTGGCTGCAGACGGATTTGCGTGCCTTGGCCGCGGATCTCGCGAGCGTTCCAGCTATCCCCCAGCACGATCAACACCGAGTCGCTGATGGCCTGGCCGGACAAGCTGGTGCCGGCGGCGCGGAAAGTCACCGGCACCTGATCCCGTTGCGCCAGTTGCAGCAGCGCCACCACTTCGTCTTCTGATTCGACGCGGATCACCAGTTGCGGAATCAACCGGTAGAAGCTGGCGTCGGTGCCGAAGGCCAGGGTCGACAACGGGTCGTCGAAACGTCGCTCTTGGGGAATCAGTAGCTGTGCATCACGCAGGAAAGCGGCCGGTAGACTCATTGGTCCTCCAGGATCAGTACCACCAGGTCCTTCGGACCGTGGGCGCCGTACGCCAGCACTTGTTCGATATCGGCGGTCTTCGACGGGCCGGATACCAGCAACGCGTTGGTCGGCATGCCCTGGGCCCATTGGAATTCCTGTTGCACCTGATAGAAGTTGTCGCGGATTTCACTGGCCTTGAGCAGGGCGAAATGGATCGGTGGCACCAGGCTCATCAGGCGCGGTTCTTCCCGGGTCGGCCAGAGAATCAGGCTGCCCGTGGCAGCGATGGCGCCGAGGGTTCCAGTGATGCTCGCCGGGGTGTCGTTGAACAGCTCGGCTTTCCATTCTTCAACCGGACGGTTGTAGGCCTTGAGCATTGGCTGGCCGGGATTATTCGCCCAGTGCTGCGTGATCCGTTGACCGTGGGGCGTTGTCGGTGCGATCAGCAGACTCGGCAATTGGCGGTCCTGCAGCAATTGCGCGAGTAGCGTCGGCCACTCTTCGCCGGACGTCAGATGAATTTCCGTGTGCACCGATTCCATCAGTTTGCGCAGTTGCGCAATGCGTTGCTCAGGCGCGTAGGTGTAAGGCTGGGTCACTAGATCGACATCGAAGTTGTCAGCCACAGGCGTGGTGCCTGTCAGACTTTTACGCAGCTTAGCGAGGATATTTTGCTTGGCGCTCATCAACGGTCTCCCTGTTTGGCCAAATGTTCGCGGGCCATGTCATGCAGCGAGCGGGCAGCGGGTTTCGGTGCGCTGTGGTTTTGCGTCCACGGGCCGACATTGCTCGGCGTGAGGGCGCGCAAACGAGTGGCGAAGAAACCGAACAGGCGATAGAGCGACGGCGAACTGTTGAGCTTCGCCCAGGCATTCCAGATGAACCGCTCCTTGCGCGAATACTTGCTGCCCTGGCCGCGCATCACTTGATGGGGGCTGTCCGGGGCCTTGACGTTTTCTTCCCGCAGGCGCCGCAACAGAGCAGGGATCGGGATTTTCACTGGGCAGACTTCACCGCAGGCGCCGCACAGCGAAGAAGCACTCGGGTGATCCGGGACTTTCGCCAGGCCGACCATGTGCGGGGTGATGATTTTTCCGATAGGGCCGGGGTAAACCTCCCCATAGGCATGGCCGCCGATTCGGGTGTAGACCGGGCAATGATTCATACAGGCGCCGCAGCGAATGCAGTTCAGGGTCTGGCGCAATTCGCTGTCGGCAAAGGCCTGGCTGCGGCCGTTATCGAGCAGTACGAGGTGTACTTCCTGCGGGCCGTCAAGTTCATGTTCCTTGCGCGGGCCGGAGATCATGTTGACGTAGGTGGTGATCGGGATGCCCAGGGCTGAGCGGGTCAGCAATGACAGCAATGGCACCACGTCGCGCAGGTTCTCGACGACTTTCTCGATGCCGGTGACGGCAATGTGCACCGGCGGCACCGTGGTGGTCATGCGACCGTTGCCTTCGTTTTCCACCAGCAGCAGGGTGCCGGTTTCGGCCACGGCGAAGTTGACGCCGGAGACGCCGATGTCCGCTTCGAAGAATTTCTGCCGCAGGACTCTGCGGCCGATCTGAATGAGTTGGTCAACGTCCTTGGTGTATTCCACGCCAAGTTTGTCGTGGAACAAGGACGCGACCTGACCGGCATTCTTGTGGATTGCCGGCATGATTATGTGTGAAGGCTTCTCGTGGTCGAGCTGGACGATGTACTCGCCCATGTCCGATTCCAGGCATTCAATGCCCCGATCAGCGAGGAAATGGTTCATCTCCATCTCTTCGCTGACCATCGATTTGCCCTTGATCACTTGCCGCCCCTCGTGAGCGCGGATGATCGAGAGGACGATGCCATTGGCTTCGTCCACCGTTTCCGCCCAGTGCACTGTCACACCGTTGCGGGTCAGGTTCTGTTCCAGTTGCTCGAGCAGGTCGGGCAACTTGGAGAGCGCGCGGGCACGGATTGCATTGCCCAGTGCGCGCAAGTGTTCTCTTTCATGGGCATCGCTGAACGCCGCTGCCCGTTTGCTCATCAGTGAATCCATCGCCTTGCGAAAGTTGCCTCGCAATTGCGCGTCACCCAGCGCGTTGTGGGCGCGGGTGCGGAAATCTTCTTCTACGGCAACCGTAGGAATAATCGTCGAGGTGCTCATTTCGCACCTCCGGTTCGCTGCCAGAGAAAACTGGCCAGATGCTGACCGCGTAACGCTTCCTGCTGCTTTTCCAGCGAGCCGTTGATGTTCATCAAACAGCCGCAGTCGGCACTCAACACCTTGTGCGCGCCAGATTCCTTCAGCGCCCGGGTCTTGTCAGCCACCATCGCGCCGGAAATGTCTGGCATACGGACGCTGAATGTCCCACCAAAGCCACAGCACTCACTTTCGTGATCGTGATTGACCCGCTCCACATTGCTCAGTTGCGCCAACAACTCGCGGCCGTGCAGGTGGGTGTTCATTTCACGGCGTGCCGAGCACGAGGTGTGCAGCGCCACTTTTACAGGCTCGCCGCTGTCCTTGAGCTGCACCTTGCAGACAAACAACAGGAACTCGGCCAGTTCGTAGGTTCTGGCAGCCAGGGCCTGGACCTGTTTCAACGTGTCCGGCTCGTCCTTGAACAAGTCGGCGTAATGTTCGCGCAGCATGCCCGCGCAAGAACCTGACGGCACCACCACCGGATAGTCACCGGCAAACAGCGCCAGTTGCGAGCGCGCCACGGTCCGTGCCTGTTCGGTGTAGCCCGAGGTGTAGGCCGGTTGGCCGCAGCAGCTTTGCCCTTGCGGGTATTCGACACGAATGCCTTCGCGCTCCAACAGGTGGATCGCATCCATCCCGGCTTCCGGGTAGAACAAATCGACCACGCAGGTCCCGAACAGGTAGACCCGTGAAGGTTTCTCACTGGGGTATTGCCGAGGCTCGGGCAGTGGCGGGGCGACACGGGTCGCATTCGGCACGGCGTTGTAAAAAAGCTCGCTCATCAGGCGGTCTCCGGGTGGTCCCGGTTATTCGTCTGTCGAGGCTGCTGAATATAGAGCCGGAAGCTTTCAGCAGCCTTACAGACCGGGGTGTGAATAGCGGACGCCGGGGGCGTGGCCCGGCGTCGGTTTTTATCGTGTTGCCTGTAGCCCTTAGTGCACCAGCATGCCGGTGAACCAGTAGGCCTGGGCCAACGTGATCAAGCCGACAATCGTTGCAAAGAATAGGCTGTGCTTGAGGGTGAAGCGGAACAGATCCGATTCTTTGCCCACCAGGCCGGTCGCGGCACAAGCCACGGCGATCGATTGTGGCGAGATCATCTTGCCGGTCACGCCGCCGCTGGTGTTCGCCGCCACCAGCAAGGTGTCGTTGACGCCGATCTGGTGCGCAGTGGTCGCTTGCAGCGAACTGAACAGCGCGTTGGACGAGGTATCGGAACCGGTGAGGAATACGCCCAGCCAGCCGAGGAATGGCGAGAAGAACGGGAACGCCGCGCCGGTGCCTGCCAATACCAGGGCCATGGTCGAGGACATGCCCGAGTAGTTGGTGACGAAGGCGAAGGCCAGCACCATGCCGATGGACAGGATCGGCCAGCGCAGTTCGTAGAAGGTCTCTTTAAAAGTGGTCAGACCAGTTTTGAGATTGATCTTCAGCACCAGCATGGAAATCAGGGCCGAGAAGAAAATCGCCGTGCCGGTGGCGGAAATCGGGTCCAGTTTGAATACTGCCGGAAGGGCGGTTGGCGCGGTCACGATCGGTGCGACCTTGATCACCATCTGGTCCAGGTGCGGGATGGCGAAGTTGAACACCCAGCTGTACATCGAACCGCCAGCGGCGAACATCGCCTTGAACGGCTTCAGGGTCCAGATGGTGACCAGTACGGTCAGGATCAGGAACGGCGACCAGGCCTTGAAGATTTCCCCAAGGCTGTAAGGCGAAGCCACGGTAGTGCGTTTCTGGCCGAAACCACCGACGCTGGCGCTCACCACGGAAGCCGAGACAGCGCCAACGATGTGTTGGCCGGCGGCGCGTTTTGGTTGCCAGACTTTCAGGAACAGGGTCAGGGAAATCAGGCTGGCCAGGGCTGAGGTAATGTCCGGCAGTTCCGGACCGATGAAGTTCGAGGTGAAGTACTGGGTCACGGCAAAGCTCAAGCCGGCCACCAAGGCTGCCGGCCAGGTTTCCCGCACGCCGCGCAGGCCATCCATCATGAACACCAGCCAGAAGGGCACGAACAGCGACAGCAGCGGCAATTGGCGACCGGTCATGGCGCCGATCTTGAACGCGTCGATGCCGGTGACTTGCCCGGCAACGATGATCGGAATGCCCAGCGCGCCGAAGGCCACCGGCGCGGTGTTGGCGATCAGGCACAGGCCGGCGGCGTACAGCGGGTT
The DNA here is from genome assembly GCF_057838985.1 of Pseudomonas sp. KH_046_2. Lineage (NCBI taxonomy): Bacteria > Pseudomonadati > Pseudomonadota > Gammaproteobacteria > Pseudomonadales > Pseudomonadaceae > Pseudomonas > Pseudomonas sp. KH_046_2. Next base: position 847,703 of record NZ_CM174480.1, read on the forward strand.
GAAGCCAAGCCCTACCAGCAGCGCAGCGGTAATCGCCACGGGTGCGCCAAAACCGGCTGCGCCTTCGAGGAAGGCACCGAAGCAGAAACCGATCAGCAAGACCTGCAGGCGCTGGTCATCGGTGATCGATAGGACCGAACTGCGGATGACTTCAAACTGCCCGCTCTTGACCGTCAGTTTGTAGAGGAACACCGCTGCCACGATGATCCAGGCAATCGGCCACAGGCCATAGGCGAAGCCATACCCGGCGGCGGCGAACGCCATATCGACCGGCATCTGGAAAGCGAAGATCGCCACCAGGATCGACAAAGCCAGGGTGATGCTGCCGGCCACATGTCCTTTGAGGCGGAACACGGCCAAAGCCAGGAAGAAAAACACGATGGGGATGACGGCGGCGAGTGCGGACAGGCCGAGGCTGCCGAGCGGGGTATAGAGCTGTTGCCAGGTTTGCATATGGGGTGGCCCCTAATTGTTGTTGGTCAGGCACTGATCAGCGTTCTTGGTTAATTGGTAAGACCAATTTACAATCGCTGTTGGCTAGGGTAAAAGCCTTGTAGGCGGTGTGTCAATTTGCCGCCCTAAAACTTTTGTCGAATGCGAAGTGCGCAGGTCGTCCGCCTGGTATGACCAAATGCGTTGTGGCAGGTGCTGGCGCGGCGCCGATAGGCCAGAATAGAGCGCCGGCGAGCCGTCGGATCGTGGAGTAATCGAGTTATGGGGTTTGATCAGATTCGTCAGCGCCGTTTGTCTGACGATATTGTCGAGCAGCTTGAGGGCATGATCCTCGAGGGCACGCTGAAAGCGGGTGAGCGCTTGCCGGCCGAGCGTGCGCTGGCCGAGCAATTTGGCGTGTCACGCCCTTCGTTGCGCGAAGCCATTCAGAAGCTGACCGCCAAGGGCCTGCTGGTCAGTCGCCAGGGCGGCGGCAACTATGTGGTGGAATCACTGGGTAGCACCTTCAGTGATCCCTTGTTGCATCTGCTGGAAAGCAATCCCGAGGCGCAACGCGATCTGCTGGAGTTTCGCCATACGCTGGAAGCGTCTTGCGCCTACTACGCGGCGCTGCGTGCCACGGAGGTGGACCGCGAGCGGCTGACCGCGGCATTCAATGAATTGCAGGACTGCTATTCGCGTCACGAAGAAGTGAGTCGTGCCGAAGAGGGGGCGGCGGACGCAAGGTTTCACCTGGCGATCGCCGAGGCCAGCCACAATGCCGTGTTGCTGCACACCATTCGCGGGCTGTTCGACCTGCTCAAGCGCAACGTGGTGACCAACATCGGTGGCATGTACAAGCAGCGCACTGAAACCCGCGACATGCTGATCACGCAGCATCGGGAGTTGTATCAGGCGATTATCGAAGGGCGGGCGGAGCAGGCGCGGGAAGTTTCCAGCCGGCACATTCTGTATGTGCAGGAAGTGCTGGAGGAGGTGCGTCAGGAAGTGCAGCGCGTGGCCCGGGCGGAGCGGCGCAAGGGGATGTGAGGCGGTAGCTTGATTGTGGCGAGGGAGCTTGCTCCCGTTCGGCTGCGCAGCAGTCGTCAGCAGTTTTAGTGATGGGCGCCGTCAAGCGAGGGGGCGCTTAGCACCCCAGCGGGAGCAAGCTCCCTCGCCACAAAGTCGCACCAGGGCAGAAAAATCAGTCTTCCTTGCCCTTGTTGCGCACCGCACGCTGCAACTCGCGACCGGCGTCGCGTTCGCGTTCGGTATCGCGCTTGTCGTATTCCTTCTTGCCTTTGCCCAGGGCGATCTCGCACTTGACCATGTGCTTGCTCCAGTACCAGGACAGGCACACGCAGGCGTAACCCTTTTGCTGCACGGCAGCGGCCAGCTTTTCCAGCTCGCGCCGGTTGAGCAGCAATTTACGGGTGCGAACCGGATCCGCGATGACGTGGGTACTGGCGGTCGTCAGGGGCGTAATGTGGCTGCCGAGCAGCCAGGCTTCGCCATCCTTGAGCAGCACGTAGCTGTCAACCAGCTGCAGCTTGCTTGCCCGCAGACTTTTTACTTCCCAGCCGGCCAGGACCAGACCAGCCTCGAAACGATGTTCGATGAAGTAATCGTGTCGCGCCTTTTTGTTTTGCGCGATGGTCCCTGTTGGGTGTTTCTTCTGTTTAGCCATAGGGGCGGCATTATAGGGAGTTGCACGCGAGTCGGCTACGGTGTTGCTACGTGCTTGAGCAGGTTGATTGAATCCCGGACAATGCGGCCTCTTTTTTGAACGCTTGGGCGTGATAACGATGTCGACAGACAAGGTTTCTGTCCACGGCAGTTGGGCTAGCCGCTGGGTCTTCATACTCGCCGCGACCGGTTCGGCCGTGGGGCTGGGTAGTATCTGGAAATTCCCGTACATGGTCGGCGTCTATGGCGGCGGCGCCTTCGTGCTGATGTTCCTGGCCTGCATCGCGCTGATCGGGGTGCCGGTGATGCTGGCGGAAACCCTGATCGGCCGGCGTGCCCGGCAGAGCCCGGCCAACGCCTTGAAGATGCTGGCGGTCGAGGCGGGGCACTCGGCCAAATGGTCCTGGGGCGCGTTTGCCGGGATGATCACGGCGTTGCTGATTCTGTCGTTCTACAGTGTGGTTGGCGGCTGGTCGCTGGACTACATCATCGACATGGGGCGTGGCGATTTTCAGGGCGCGACGCCGGATCAGGTGGGGGCTTACTTCGGCAATGTGATCGCCGATCCCTGGCGCCTGACACTTTGGCACACGATTTTCATGCTGTTGTCCGCGGTGGTGATCGCCAAGGGCGTGGTTGCCGGGCTTGAGCGCAGTTTGCGCATCATGATGCCGTTATTGTTCGTGATGATCCTGGTGCTGCTGGGCTACAGCATGACCACCGGGCATTTCATGGAAGGCGTGCATTTCATGTTCGACTTCCACCCGGAAAAGGTCCTGGACGGCTTGTTGCCCGCGATGGGGCATGCGTTCTTTTCCCTGAGCGTGGGCGTCGGCTCGATCATGATCTATGGCGCCTACATGCCGAAGAACTCGTCGATCTCAGGGACGGTCGTTGGCGTAGCGCTGCTCGACACCTTCGTTTCCCTGGTGGCCGGCCTGGCATTGTTTCCGATTGTTTTCGCAGCGGGCCTGAATCCGAGCGAAGGACCGGGCCTGATGTTCGTCAGCCTGCCGTTTGCCTTCGGTAACGTGGCGTTCGGGCAATTGATGGGGGTGGTGTTCTTCGTGCTGGTGGCGGTCGCAGCCTGGAGCTCGGCGATTTCCCTGCTGGAACCGATGGTGGCCTACCTGGTCGAGCGCACTAAAGTGAGTCGTGCGTGGGTCACCTTCTGGCTGGCTTTCAGCTGCTGGTTTGTCGGTCTGGGCACGGTGTTCTCCTTCAATATCTGGAAAGAGGCCAAGTTCTTCGTGAACGAAGGCGGGATGTTCCACCTCTACCAATGGGGAGCGGCCGGTGGCCTCGACTTCTTTGGCGTGATCGATTTCTTCACCTCGCGACTCATGCTGCCGCTTGGCGGTTTGTGTTTCGTGGTGTTTGCGGGCTGGATCATGGGGCGTGAGGCGGTGCGCGACGAGTTGTCGATCCGTAATCCTGCGCTGTTTGGCCTGTCCTTGTTCTTGATGCGCTATGTGGCGCCCATCGGCATTCTCGTAGTGTTTGCCGCCCAGCTGTGGAAGTGACGCTGACATGACGACACACATTTCACGTTCGGCCTTGCTGCCGTACCCGGCGCAAGCGCTGTATGACCTGGTCAACGACGTGGCGCGCTATCCGGAGTTTCTACCGTGGTGCTCGTCCGCCGAAGTCCTGGAGAGCTCACCTGAGCATATGCGGGCGAGCGTCGGCGTGGCGAAGGGTGGCCTCAGTCAGCATTTCGTGACGCGCAACACCCTGGTTCCGGGGCAGTCGATCGAAATGAACCTAGAAGAGGGCCCTTTCACTCAATTGCATGGCATCTGGGTATTCAAGGCGCTGACCGACAAAGCCTGCAAGATCAGTCTTGATCTGTCGTTCGATTATGCCGGACCGCTGGTTCGCGCCACCCTGGGACCGCTGTTCAACCAGGCGGCCAATACCCTGATGGATGCGTTCTGCCAGCGCGCCAAGCAGATACATGGTTGAGGTCATGATTGAAGTCGAGGTGGTCTACGCGGCCGTAGATCGTCAAGTGCTGCTGACAGTGGACGTGCCTGTCGGAACGACTGTGCGGGCGGCCTTGCTCAGGTCGGCTGTGGCTGAAGAGTTTCCGGAGCTGGATCTGACTCATTGCCCTGTGGGGATCTTCGGCAAGGTGGTAGCTGACCCGGAGAGTCGGGTAGTCCAGGCCGGGGATCGCATCGAGATTTACCGCCCGTTGCTGGCCGATCCGAAAGAGGTGCGCCGACTGCGCGCGGCGAAAGCTGCCGAGGCCAAAGCGCGGAATCAGTGAGCAGCCTGAACACCAGACAATAAAAAGCCCGGGCATGCCGGGCTTTTTATTGTGTCGCAAATTATTGCGGCGAGGTATCCAGTGGTTGCGGTGTCGGGACCGGAACGGTTTCTACACCGTCGACGTCCTTCTGGATCTGATCCAGCAACGAACCTGGCTTGACCGGTTTTTCCGGTTTTGGCTTCTCGACGTTTTCTGCCGGGGCAGCCACTGTCGTGCCGCTGTCCTTGCCGAGAATGGCTTCGTCACGGCTCACGCCTGGCATGAAATCACCAGAGAGGCTGACAAGCTGATCATTTGGGTTGAAGATAACGCTAATGCGTTCCTGTTGGCGTTCACCGCCACCCGGTTGCAGGCTGTACAGATAATCCCAGCGATCGGCATGGAACGTGTCAGTCAGCAGAGGGTTGCCCATGATAAACCGTACTTGCTTACGGGTCATTCCCGGGCGTAACTGGTCTATCATGTCCTGCGTGACGACATTGCCCTGCTGGATGTCGATTTTGTAAACCCCGGGGAATGAACAACCGGCGAGTGCGAGCAGTCCCACAAAGGTGAAACTGGTTAGCAAGAGCTTGGTGTTTTGCATCGGTGGGCGACTTCCACTATCTTGGCTGGGACAACGTAAACGCCGATCATACCCGCATTAAGAGAAGCTGCGAAGCAGCATCGCGAGAAAGCTGACCATGGTTGAAAATAGCGAACTACGCAAAGCCGGCCTCAAAGTGACCCTGCCACGGGTCAAAATTCTGCAAATGCTCGATTCCGCCGAGCAGCGCCACATGAGTGCCGAGGATGTCTACAAGGCCCTTATGGAGGCTGGTGAGGACGTCGGTCTGGCCACGGTTTACCGTGTCCTGACCCAGTTCGAGGCAGCTGGCCTTGTGGTGCGGCACAACTTCGACGGAGGCCATGCGGTCTTCGAACTGGACGACGGAAAGCATCACGACCATATGGTCAACGTCGAAACCAGCGAAGTGATCGAATTCTTCGACGAAGAAATCGAGCGGCTTCAGAAAGCAATCGTCGACAAGTATGGCTTCGAGATGGTTGATCACAATCTGGTGCTGTACGTGCGCAAGAAAAAGTAAGCATGTCGCGCGAACGTCAGTTCGCGAAACGAACGAAGGCGACCCCAGGGTCGCCTTCGTGCTTTCTGCCTTTATTCAATTCAAGCTTTTGCGGCCACCACCATTTTTTTGGCATGCGCCAGGGACTCCTTGGTGAGATCGATGCCGCCCAGCATCCGTGCGACTTCTTCGACACGGTCGTTTTTGCTCAATTTGGAAACGGCGGTGCGAGTGGCATCTTCGCCACGCACTTTATGCACAAACAGATGTTGATGACCCTGCGCCGCCACCTGCGGCAAGTGGGTCACGGTCAGTACCTGCCCGCGCTCGCCGAGCCTGCGCAGCAACTGGCCGACGATTTCCGCGGTCGGGCCGCCAATGCCGACATCGACTTCGTCGAACACAAGGGTCGGTACGCGAGAGGTTTGTGCGGTGATCACCTGGATCGCCAGGCTGATCCGCGACAGCTCGCCACCGGATGCGACTTTTGCCAAGGCTTTCAATGGTTGGCCCGGGTTGGCGCTGACCAGCAGTTCAACCTGTTCAAGTCCGTTAGGCAGCAGTTCGTCGCTGCTGTTTGGGCGCAGTTCAATGGTGAAGCGCCCGCCAGGCATGCCCAGGCGCTGGATTTCCTGTTCCACGGCGCTGGCCAGGCTGTTCGAGGCTTGATGGCGCAGATCGCTCAGTTCCCGAGCCTTTTCCTGATAATGGCGAGCGTATGAAGACAGCTCATCGCTCAGCCGCTCGATGGATTCGTCGTTGGCGTTGAGGGTTTCGATTTCATCCAGCAGTTTCTGCTGCATCTCGGCAACTTCGGTCGGCTGGATGCGGTGTTTGCGCGCCAGGGTGTAGATCGCGTCGAGGCGCTCTTCGAGGTATTGAAGGCGCGACGGATCGGCGTCGAAGTTGTCGAGGAAGCGGTTCAGTTCACCCACGGCCTCTTCAACCTGGATCTGTGCACTGGTCAACAGGCTGCTGGCTTCGCCCAGCGCACCGATCGAGCTGTTCACGCTCGACAGGCGATTGAGGCTGGCGGTGAGGGCGTTCAGTACATTTCCGGAATCACTTTCACTGCATTGCTCGACGACTTGCCGGCAGATACCGAGCAGGGTCTCGGCGTTGGTCAGGTTCTTGTGTTCCTGCTCCAGATGCTCCAGTTCGTTGTCGCCAAGGCCAAGGTTTTCCAGTTCTTCGAGTTGATAGCTGAGCAACTGATGGCGGGCGCGTTGCTCGTCGCCGGAGTTGGAGAGTCGCTCCAGTTCCTGGCGGGTCTGGCGCCAGCGCTGGGCGGCGAGTTGAACCTGGCGGGCAAGATCGGTCGCGCCGGCATATTCATCGAGCAGGCGGCGGTGGGTGTCGGTCTTTAGCAGGGATTGGTGTTCGTGCTGGCTGTGAATGTCGATCAGCAGCTCGCCCAGTGCCTTTAGGTCGCCAAGCGGGCAGGGCGTGCCGTTGATGTAGCCGCGCGAACGTCCTTCGGAAGTGATGACCCGGCGCAGGATGCACGGGCCGTCGTTTTCGAGGTCCCGTTCGGCCAGCCAGGCGCTGGCTTCCGGAATGTCGACCAGATCGAAGGTGGCCAGGATGTCGGCCTTGTCGGCGCCGGGGCGGACCACGCCGCTATCGGCGCGATCACCCAGGGTAAGGCCCAGCGCGTCGAGCATGATCGACTTGCCCGCGCCGGTTTCCCCGGTGATCACGCTCATCCCGCGATCGAGTTCGAGATCGAGATGTTCAACGATGGCGTAGTTGTGTACGGACAGGTGCACCAGCATATGGGCCGCTCCCAGGTGTTAGGTCTGGTTATTTATACAGTGTTTTGTTTCTGGCTGACAATGCCTCTTGTTAGCTCGATTCGCTCGGTCCGACGAAAGCCTTATCGCGAGCGGGAATGACAAAGCAGTTGTTTTTTGTAGGGTTAATCGTCGGACCCCCTTGAAGCCGGATTTTGCGGCCCCATATAGCTGGGCAGAAGCGCGAGTTGAGCTCGCGGACGAAATTGAAAGGAGAAATCTATGGCTGACGAACAGACAGTGGATACGCAAAACCCAGACGCCAACCAGGCGCCCGAGGCTTCGGGTGTAGACCTGGCGGCTCGTGTACAAGTGCTCGAAGAGCAACTGGCAGGCGCTCAGGATCAGGCTTTGCGTGTAGCCGCCGATCTGCAGAACGTCCGCCGTCGCGCCGAGCAGGATGTGGAGAAGGCTCACAAGTTCGCGCTGGAAAAATTCGCCGGCGACCTGCTGCCGATCGTCGACAGCCTGGAGCGCGGCCTGGAACTGTCCAGCCCGGACGACGAAAGCATCCGCCCGATGCGCGAAGGCATCGAGCTGACCCTGAAAATGTTCCAGGACACCCTCAAGCGTTATCAGCTTGAAGCGATCGATCCGCATGGCGAACCGTTCAACGCCGTTCAACATCAGGCGATGGCCATGCAGGAAAGCGCCGATGTCGAGCCGAACAGCGTTCTGAAGGTGTTCCAGAAGGGCTATCAGCTCAATGGTCGCCTGCTGCGCCCGGCAATGGTCGTGGTCAGCAAGGCGCCTGCGCCGGTTTCGCCTTCGATTGACGAGCAGGCTTGAAATCCGCCGCAAGGCCCCCATTTATAAGTCAAGCGTTTAAGTGCTACCGCAGTTAGCCACCACTGCTGCGGCAACCAAATCCAAAGTTTCGGGAGAGTGAACATGGGCAAAATTATCGGTATCGACCTGGGGACTACCAACTCCTGCGTCTCCGTGCTGGAAAACGGCAAGGCAAAAGTTATTGAAAACGCTGAAGGCGCGCGTACCACGCCGTCGATCATCGCTTACGCCAACGATGGCGAAATTCTGGTTGGCCAGTCGGCCAAGCGTCAGGCTGTGACCAATCCGCACAACACCCTGTATGCGGTGAAGCGTCTGATCGGTCGTCGCTTCGACGAAGAAGTCGTGCAGAAAGATATCCAGATGGTCCCTTACAAGATCGTCAAGGCTGACAACAGCGACGCCTGGGTTGAAGTGAACGGCCAGAAAATGGCACCGCCACAAATCTCGGCTGAAATCCTGAAGAAAATGAAGAAGACCGCCGAAGACTACCTCGGCGAGACCGTGACTGAAGCGGTGATCACCGTTCCGGCTTACTTCAACGACAGCCAGCGTCAGGCGACCAAAGACGCCGGCCGCATCGCCGGTCTGGACGTAAAACGTATCATCAACGAACCAACCGCAGCTGCTCTGGCTTACGGTATGGACAAGGCGAAGGGCGATCACACCGTGATCGTTTACGACCTGGGCGGTGGTACTTTCGACGTTTCCGTGATCGAGATCGCTGAAGTCGATGGCGAGCACCAGTTCGAAGTACTGGCTACCAACGGTGACACGTTCCTGGGTGGTGAGGACTTTGACATTCGTCTGATCGACTACCTCGTCGACGAATTCAAGAAAGAAAGCGGCATGAACCTCAAGGGCGACCCGCTGGCGATGCAGCGCCTGAAAGAAGCCGCTGAAAAAGCCAAGATCGAGCTGTCTTCCACTCAGTCGACCGACGTCAACCTGCCGTACATCACTGCAGATGCGACCGGTCCGAAGCACCTGAACGTGAAGATCTCCCGCGCCAAGCTGGAAGCGCTGGTGGAAGACCTGGTGCAACGCACCATCGAGCCTTGCCGTATCGCTCTGAAAGACTCCGGTATCGACGTTGGCGCGATCAACGACGTGATCCTGGTAGGCGGTCAGACCCGTATGCCACTGGTTCAGAAGCTGGTGACCGAGTTCTTCGGCAAAGAAGCGCGTAAAGACGTCAACCCGGACGAAGCGGTTGCCATGGGTGCTGCCATCCAGGGCGCAGTACTGGCCGGCGACGTGAAAGACGTTCTGCTGCTCGACGTCAGCCCGCTGACCCTGGGTATCGAAACCATGGGCGGCGTGATGACCGCGCTGATCGAGAAAAACACCACGATTCCTACCAAGAAATCGCAAGTGTTCTCGACTGCCGACGACAACCAGGGCGCCGTGACCATTCACGTGCTGCAAGGCGAGCGTAAGCAAGCCGCACAGAACAAGTCCCTGGGCAAGTTCGACCTGGCCGACATTCCACCAGCTCCACGTGGCGTGCCGCAGATCGAAGTGACCTTCGACATCGACGCCAACGGCATCCTGCACGTAGGTGCGAAGGACAAGGCTACCGGCAAGACTCAGTCGATCGTGATCAAGGCCAACTCCGGTCTGTCCGACGAAGAAATCGAGCGCATGGTGCGTGATGCCGAGGCTAACGCCGAGGAAGACCGCAAGTTCGAAGAGCTGGCCACTGCTCGTAACCAGGGTGATGCACTGGTTCACTCGACGCGCAAAATGGTTGCCGATGCTGGCGATAAAGTGACCGCTGAAGAGAAGACTGCAATCGAAGCGGCAGTAGTTGCCCTGGAAGCCGCCGTCAAAGGCGACGACAAGGCTGCTATCGACGCCAAGGTTGAAGAACTGTCGAAAGTCTCCGCTCCAGTGGCGCAGAAGATGTACGCCGAACAGGCTCAGCCTGCTGAAGGCGCTGCACCGCACGACGACAAGGCGGAAAAGGCTGACGACGTTGTCGACGCCGAGTTCGAAGAAGTCAAAGACCACAAGTAAGTTGTTGGTCGGCCGGTTGACTGCCTTCAGGCGGTGACTGGTAGGATGTCGCCGCGCGGGAGCTTGCTCCCGCGTTGGCGTATCTGGAATACGCGAATTTTTACAGCATGCGACAACGTTCGAATGCTGACGGTATGGCCGGGAATGCTCCTGCTTTTCGTGCCGCAAGTACCGCAAGAATCAAAGACCAGGATCGTTGAATTGACGTGAGTTGGGTCCGGGCCTGTATTGGGGCTCAACGAGTTCGGCAAACTCAGGAGGGTTTTGTCGGACGTCCTCAAGAGTGCAAAGACTTATGGCAAAGCGTGACTATTACGAAGTATTGGGTGTTGAGCGTGGCTCAAGCGAAGCGGACCTGAAAAAGGCCTACCGTCGCCTGGCAATGAAGCATCACCCGGACCGTAATCCCGATGACAAAGCATCGGAAGACATGTTCAAAGAGGCCAACGAGGCCTACGAAGTGCTGTCCGACTCCAGCAAACGCGCGGCATACGACCAGTACGGCCATGCCGGTGTCGACCCGAGCATGGGTGGCGGCGGTGCCGGTTTTGGTGGTCAGAACTTCTCCGACATCTTTGGCGATGTATTCAGTGACTTCTTCGGTGGCGGTCGCGGCGGTTCCCGTGGCGGCGCTCAGCGCGGCAGTGACTTGCGCTACACCCTGGAGCTGGACCTCGAAGAAGCGGTGCGCGGCACGACCGTGAATATCCGCGTTCCGACGCTGGTCAACTGCAAGCCTTGCGACGGCTCCGGGGCCAAGAAAGGTTCTGCGCCGGTGACCTGCCCGACTTGCGGCGGTATCGGTCAGGTGCGCATGCAGCAAGGTTTCTTCTCGGTGCAGCAAACCTGCCCGCGCTGCCATGGCCAGGGCAAGATCATTTCCGATCCGTGCGACTCCTGCCACGGCGAAGGTCGTGTCGAAGAGTACAAGACCCTGTCGGTGAAAGTGCCGGCCGGTGTCGATACCGGTGACCGCATTCGTCTGTCCGGCGAAGGCGAGGCGGGTGCCCAGGGTGGCCCGACTGGCGACCTGTACGTGGTGATCAACGTGCGCGAGCACTCGATTTTCCAGCGCGACGGCAAGCATCTGTTCTGCGAAGTGCCAATCAGCTTCGTCGATGCGGCGCTGGGTGGCGAGCTGGAGATTCCGACCCTTGATGGCCGGGTCAAGCTGAAGATCCCTGAGGGGACTCAGACCGGCAAGCAGTTCCGCGTTCGCGGTAAGGGCGTCGCGCCTGTGCGTGGCGGTGGTGCTGGTGACTTGATGTGCCGTGTGGCGGTCGAGACTCCGGTCAACCTGAGCCGTCGCCAGCGTGAAATGCTCGAGGAGTTCCGTAGTTCGCTGGCGGATGACAACAGCCATTCGCCAAAGACCACCGGTTGGTTCGAAGGCGTGAAGCGCTTCTTCGGCGATTTGTAAGGAGACAGGCATGCGACGTATTGCAGTGATGGGCGCCGCCGGGCGCATGGGCAAGACCCTGATTGAAGCGGTGCAGCAAACCCCGGGCGCCGGTCTGACGGCGGCGGTGGATCGTCCCGACAGCACATTGGTCGGCGCGGATGCCGGTGAGCTGGCTGCGCTGGGTCGAATCGGCGTGCCTCTGTCCGGCGACCTGGATCGGGTGGTCGACGAGTTCGACGTGCTGATCGACTTTACGCACCCGACGGTGACCCTGAAGAACCTGGCTTTCTGCCGTAAACACGGCAAGGCCATGATCATCGGTACCACCGGTTTCAGCGTTGAAGAAAAGCAGTTGCTGGCGGAAGCGGGCAAGGACATTCCGATTGTCTTCGCGGCCAACTTCAGTGTTGGGGTCAACCTGTGCCTGAAGCTGCTCGACACGGCCGCTCGCGTATTGGGCGACGATGTCGATATCGAAATCACCGAAGCTCACCATCGGCATAAAGTCGATGCGCCGTCCGGTACTGCCGTGCGCATGGGCGAGGTGATTGCCGATGCTCTGGGTCGCGATCTGAAGAAAGTGGCGGTGTACGGCCGTGAGGGCCAGACCGGCGCTCGCGATCGCGAGACCATTGGTTTCGCCACCGTACGCGCTGGCGACATCGTCGGTGATCACACCGTGCTGTTCGCCGCCGACGGCGAGCGTGTCGAGATCACTCACAAGGCGTCCAGTCGCATGACCTTCGCCAAGGGTGCGGTACGTGCTGCTTTGTGGCTGGACGGGCGCGAGCCTGGTCTTTACGACATGCAAGACGTGCTCGATCTGCGTTAAGATGCACCCGAAATCGGGCTCGCGCACAGCGTTTGAGCCCGGTTTTGTTCCGCCAAGCGACGTCCTGTCGCATTCTCCAGCCTTTAAGGCTCATTGGCGGTAGACCAAAAATGCCTTTTTCTGTAAGCTACAGCTTTAGTGTGTCCACTAAAAGCGCGCAGAATAATTCAGTGAAGAAGCGGGGTGACGTGTCCATACGTCACTCCGCTTTTTTACAACCTGCGATCGCCCTTTCAGGCTTTATTTACGGGAGGTCTTCTTGACTAAGCCAGCCATACTCGCCCTTGCTGATGGCAGCATTTTTCGCGGCGAAGCCATTGGAGCCGACGGTCAAACCGTTGGTGAGGTGGTGTTCAACACCGCAATGACCGGCTATCAGGAAATCCTTACCGATCCTTCCTACGCCCAACAGATCGTTACCCTGACTTACCCGCACATCGGCAACACCGGCACCACGCCGGAGGACGCCGAGTCCAACCGCGTCTGGTCTGCCGGCCTGGTCATCCGTGACCTGCCACTGGTGGCGAGCAACTGGCGTAACACGATGTCCCTGTCCGACTACCTGAAGGCCAACAATGTTGTGGCCATCGCCGGTATCGACACCCGCCGCCTGACGCGCATCCTGCGTGAAAAAGGCGCGCAGAACGGCTGCATCATGGCCGGTGACAACATTTCCGAAGCCGCCGCCATCGCCGCCGCCCAGGGTTTCCCTGGCCTCAAGGGCATGGACTTGGCGAAAGTCGTCAGCACCAAGGAAAGCTACGAGTGGCGCTCGACTGTCTGGGATCTGAAAACCGACAGCCACGCGACCATCGAAGCCTCCGAACTGCCGTACCACGTGGTTGCCTACGACTACGGCGTCAAGGTGAACATCCTGCGCATGCTGGTCGAGCGCGGTTGCCGCGTGACCGTGGTGCCTGCACAGACTCCAGCATCCGACGTTCTGGCACTCAAGCCGGACGGCGTGTTCCTGTCCAACGGCCCTGGTGATCCGGAGCCTTGCGACTACGCGATCCAGGCGATCCAGGACGTGCTGGAAACCGAGATCCCGGTCTTCGGTATCTGCCTCGGTCACCAACTGCTGGCCCTGGCCTCAGGCGCCAAGACCCTGAAAATGGGTCACGGCCACCACGGTGCCAACCACCCCGTCCAGGACCTGGACAGCGGCGTGGTGATGATCACCAGCCAGAACCACGGTTTTGCCGTAGACGAAGCGACCCTGCCGGCCAACGTTCGCGCGATCCACAAATCGCTGTTCGACGGCACCCTGCAAGGTATCGAGCGTACCGACAAGAGCGCCTTCAGCTTCCAGGGTCACCCGGAAGCCAGCCCTGGCCCGAACGACGTAGCGCCATTGTTCGATCGCTTCATCACCGAGATGGCCAAGCGACGCTGATCGCTCGCCCTGATGTGGCGAAGCCTGAGGGCGGTCCCGAAAACCGGTGGCCCCCTCAAGGCTTCAGAGATTGAACAAGACGGCTTGCCGACTGACCTGCGGATTTGAGTGACAACTAATGCCAAAACGTACAGACATAAAAAGCATCCTGATTCTCGGCGCTGGCCCGATCGTTATCGGCCAGGCCTGTGAATTCGACTACTCCGGCGCCCAGGCCTGCAAAGCCCTGCGCGAAGAGGGTTATCGCGTCATCCTGGTGAACTCCAACCCGGCCACCATCATGACCGACCCGGCCATGGCCGACGCCACCTACATCGAGCCGATCAAGTGGCAGACCGTTGCCAAGATCATCGAGAAAGAGCGTCCGGACGCGCTGCTGCCGACCATGGGTGGCCAGACCGCCCTGAACTGCGCCCTGGACCTGGAGCGCGAAGGCGTTCTGGAGAAGTTCGGCGTAGAAATGATCGGTGCCAACGCCGACACCATCGACAAGGCTGAAGACCGTTCGCGTTTCGACAAGGCGATGAAGTCCATCGGCCTGGCGTGCCCGCGTTCCGGTATCGCCCACAGCATGGAAGAGGCCAATGCGGTCCTCGAGAAGCTCGGCTTCCCGTGCATCATCCGTCCGTCCTTCACCATGGGCGGCACCGGTGGCGGTATCGCTTACAACCGTGAAGAGTTCGAAGAAATCTGCGCCCGCGGTCTGGACCTGTCGCCGACCAAAGAGCTGCTGATCGACGAGTCGCTGATCGGCTGGAAAGAGTACGAAATGGAGGTTGTCCGCGATAAGAAGGACAACTGCATCATCGTCTGCTCCATCGAAAACTTCGACCCGATGGGCGTGCACACCGGTGACTCGATCACCGTGGCTCCTGCGCAGACCCTGACCGACAAGGAATACCAGATCCTGCGTAACGCCTCCCTGGCGGTACTGCGCGAGATCGGCGTGGAAACCGGCGGTTCCAACGTTCAGTTCGGTATCTGCCCGAACACCGGCCGCATGGTCGTGATCGAGATGAACCCGCGTGTGTCCCGTTCCTCGGCACTGGCTTCGAAAGCCACCGGCTTCCCTATCGCCAAGGTCGCGGCCAAGCTGGCTGTGGGTTACACCCTTGACGAGCTGTCGAACGACATCACCGGTGGCAAGACCCCGGCGTCCTTCGAACCGTCCATCGACTACGTCGTCACCAAGCTGCCACGTTTCGCCTTCGAGAAATTCCCCAAGGCTGACGCGCGCCTGACCACTCAGATGAAGTCGGTGGGTGAAGTCATGGCCATCGGCCGTACCTTCCAGGAATCCCTGCAGAAAGCCCTGCGCGGTCTGGAAGTGGGCGTTTGCGGTCTGGATGAGAAGGTTGATCTGGCCAACCCGGAAAGCATGAGCGTGCTCAAGCGCGAGCTGACCGTGCCGGGCGCCGAGCGTATCTGGTACGTGGCGGACGCCATGCGCGCCGGCATGACCGTCGAAGACATCTTCGGCATGACCATGATCGACCCTTGGTTCCTGGTGCAGATGGAAGACCTGATCAAGGAAGAAGAGAAGGTCAAGACCCTGGGCCTGACCAGCATCGACCGCGATCTGATGTTCCGTCTCAAGCGCAAGGGCTTCTCCGATATGCGCCTGGCCAAATTGCTGGGTGTGACCGAGAAGAGCCTGCGTGCTCACCGTCACAAGCTGGAAATCTTCCCGGTCTACAAGCGCGTCGACACCTGCGCCGCCGAGTTCGCCACCGATACTGCTTACCTCTACTCGACGTACGAGGAAGAGTGCGAAGCGGCGCCATCGGGTCGCGACAAGATCATGATCCTGGGTGGCGGTCCGAACCGCATCGGCCAAGGCATCGAGTTCGACTACTGCTGCGTTCACGCGGCACTGGCCCTGCGCGATGATGGCTACGAGACCATCATGGTCAACTGCAACCCGGAAACCGTTTCCACCGACTACGACACTTCCGATCGCCTGTACTTCGAACCAGTGACCCTGGAAGACGTGCTGGAAATCGTCCGCGTCGAGAAGCCGAAAGGCGTGATCGTCCAGTACGGCGGCCAGACTCCGCTGAAACTGGCGCGTGCCCTGGAAGCCGCCGGCGTGCCGATCATCGGCACCAGCCCTGACGCCATCGACCGTGCCGAAGACCGCGAGCGCTTCCAGCAGATGGTCCAGCGCCTGAACCTGCGTCAGCCGCCAAACGCCACCGTGCGCAGCGAAGACGAAGCGATTCGTGCCGCCAGCAAGATCGGTTACCCGCTGGTGGTGCGTCCGTCCTATGTACTGGGCGGCCGTGCGATGGAAATCGTCTACGAAGAAGAAGAACTCAAGCGCTACCTGCGCGAAGCGGTTCAAGTATCCAACGACAGCCCGGTGCTGCTGGACCACTTCCTCAACTGCGCCATCGAAATGGACGTGGATGCGGTCTGCGACGGCAAGGACGTGGTAATCGGCGCGATCATGCAGCACATCGAGCAGGCCGGTGTTCACTCCGGTGACTCCGCATGTTCGCTGCCGCCGTACTCGCTGCCGGCGCACATCCAGGATGAGATGCGCGAACAGGTCAAGAAAATGGCCCTGGAACTGGGCGTGATCGGCCTGATGAACGTACAGTTGGCGCTGCAAGGCGACGACATCTACGTCATCGAAGTCAATCCGCGTGCTTCCCGTACCGTACCGTTCGTATCCAAGTGCATTGGCGTTTCCCTGGCAATGATCGCGGCTCGCGTCATGGCCGGTAAGACCCTGAAGGAAATCGGCTTCACCAAGGAAATCATCCCGAACTTCTACAGCGTGAAAGAGGCGGTGTTCCCGTTCGCCAAATTCCCTGGCGTTGACCCGATCCTCGGCCCAGAGATGAAGTCGACCGGTGAAGTGATGGGCGTGGGTGACACCTTCGGTGAAGCGTTCGCCAAGGCCCAGATGGGTGCCAGCGAAGTGCTGCCGACCGGAGGTACTGCGTTCATCAGCGTGCGTGACGACGACAAGCCGTTGGTTGCGGGCGTGGCCCGTGATCTGATCAACTTGGGCTTCGAAGTGGTTGCAACTGCCGGTACTGCCAAGCTGATCGAAGCCGCAGGCCTGAAAGTGCGCCGCGTGAACAAGGTGACCGAGGGTCGTCCGCACGTGGTCGACATGATCAAGAATGACGAAGTCACGCTGATCATCAACACCACCGAAGGTCGTCAGTCGATCGCTGACTCCTATTCCATTCGTCGCAATGCCCTGCAGCACAAGATTTACTGCACCACCACCATTGCTGCTGGCGAAGCTATCTGCGAAGCGCTGAAGTTCGGTCCCGAGAAGACCGTACGCCGCTTGCAGGATCTACACGCAGGATTGAAGGCATGAGCATAACGAAGTACCCAATGACCGTTCAGGGCGCTCGCGCCCTGGAAGAAGAGCACACTCACCTGACCAAGGTCGTTCGTCCGAAGCTCAGCCAGGACATCGGTACGGCCCGCGAGTTGGGTGACTTGAAGGAAAACGCCGAATACCACGCTGCCCGTGAGCAGCAGGGTATGGTCGAGGCGCGGATCCGTGACATCGAAGGCCGGATTCAGAATCAGGTCATCATTGATGTCACGACCATTCCGCACACCGGCAAAGTGATTTTCGGCACGACCGTCGAAATCGCCAACGTCGAAACCGATGAGAGCGTGGTTTACCACATCGTGGGTGAGGATGAGGCTGACTTCAAACTCGGCAAGATTTCGGTCGGCTCGCCACTGGCTCGCGCCTTGATTGCCAAGGAAGAGGGCGACGTGGTCGCCGTCAAAACGCCGGGCGGCGTTATCGAGTACGAGATTGTCGAAGTTCGCCACATCTGAAGGCCGGCGCCCGTTTCGTGCGGGCGCCATGCTTTGGCAGCTGACCCAGATGTTGTGGGTCGGCGGCTTGTGGCTGTTGCAAATCGGTCTGCTGCCGGTGCTGGGACGAATAGGCCTGGCGCCGCTGCTGATCGACGAAATTGCAGGCATGCTCAATACGCTGGTAGTGGGATTCGCTACGGCGTGTGTGATATTTCAGGCTTTGGTGCTGGTTAAGGCCGAGGGCCTTGCCAGTCTATGGCGGGATATTCGTGGGCAACTGTTGTTGATGGCGCTGTATGCGTGCGCGATGTACTTCGCGGTGCGTTTCGGCTGGCCGGATGCCGATCGTTGGCAGGCGTTCAGCTATCTTGTCCTGGGCTTTTCCGGGCTGGTGCTGGTGTTGCAGCCGGTGCCGGGATGGAGTGGCTGGGTGCGCGAAGCACACCCTTGACCCTTGTCATCACTTGAAGCGATGGACGTTCGACAGCTGCTTGTTGACGCTGAAGTTCTTGCGGTAGATCAGTGCCATCTTGCCGATGACCTGGACCAGATCCGCTTTGCCGACCTTGCAGAGCTCTGCAATGGACGCCAGGCGCGATTCGCGATCGAGGATGTTGAGCTTGATCTTGATCAGCTCGTGATCCGCCAATGCGCGTTCGAGTTCGGCTAACACACCTTCAGTCAAACCATTGTCTGCCACAATCAAAACCGGTTTCAGATGGTGGCCAATGGATTTGTACTGTTTCTTCTGCTCTTGAGTGAGCGGCATAATCTGACCCCTGCGTCTGATCTTGTAAAAAGCGGCGGCCAGTTTACCCGAGCGAGTCCGGGACCGCCCAGTTAATCACGACCCGTTTTATTTTCGAGGTGGCCCGTGGCCCGTTCCAAGACAAGCCTTAACTGGCTGAAAGAACATTTCAACGACCCATTCGTCAAAATGGCACAAAAAGACGGGTACCGTTCCCGCGCCAGCTACAAGCTGCTGGAGATCCAGGAAAAGGATCGTCTGATCCGTCCGGGCATGAGCGTAATCGACCTTGGAGCGGCCCCGGGTGGCTGGTCCCAGGTGACCAGTCGTCTGATTGGTGGGCAGGGAACACTGATCGCTTCTGACATTCTGGAAATGGACAGCATCCCGGACGTCACCTTCATTCAGGGCGACTTTACCGAGGATGCCGTGCTGGCCCAGATCCTCGATGCCGTCGGAAATAAGGAAGTAGACCTTGTGATTTCCGACATGGCCCCCAATATGAGTGGATTACCGGCCGTAGACATGCCGCGAGCGATGTTCCTGTGCGAGTTGGCACTGGATCTTTCGACGCGGGTGCTCAAGCCCGGTGGTGATTTTTTGATCAAGATCTTCCAGGGCGAAGGCTTCGACGAGTTCCACAAGAGCGTTCGCCAGCAGTTCGAAAAGGTGCAGATGCGCAAGCCGACCTCGTCGCGCGACCGTTCTCGCGAGCAGTACCTGCTGGGTCGCGGTTTCCGCGGACGCAGTGAGGGTTGAGTGAATTTTCGATCAGGGTGATAGAATTTTTGTATTACGCCTTGTCAGAATTAGCGAATATTGTGTAGGAAGTGTTTCACAAAGGGTTACAGACGGCGCCTGCCAAGTTGTAGGTAATGTAGTAAGTTAGGCCGGTGAATATCATGCGAAGCGCGCGCCAGTAGCGGAGCTTGCTTCAGAGGGTAGTTAATTGAACGATATGGCAAAGAATCTGATCCTGTGGTTGATCATCGCGGCTGTCCTGGTGACGGTGATGAACAACTTCTCCAGCCCTAACGAGCCGCAGACCCTCAACTATTCCGACTTCATCCAGCAGGTCAAGGATGGCAAGGTCGAGCGCGTGGCGGTTGATGGCTACGTGATTACCGGCAAGCGCAACGATGGCGA
This sequence comes from Pseudomonas sp. KH_046_2, assembly GCF_057838985.1. Classification (NCBI taxonomy): domain Bacteria; kingdom Pseudomonadati; phylum Pseudomonadota; class Gammaproteobacteria; order Pseudomonadales; family Pseudomonadaceae; genus Pseudomonas; species Pseudomonas sp. KH_046_2. Next base: position 867,089 of record NZ_CM174480.1, read on the forward strand.
CAGCTTCAAGACCATCCGCCCGGCGATCCAGGACAACGGCCTGATCGGCGACCTGGTGGATAACCACGTCGTGGTCGAAGGCAAGCAGCCGGAACAGCAATCCATCTGGACTCAGCTTCTGGTCGCCAGCTTCCCTATCCTCGTGATCATCGCCGTGTTCATGTTCTTCATGCGGCAGATGCAGGGCGGTGCCGGTGGCAAGGGCGGGCCGATGAGCTTCGGCAAGAGCAAGGCACGCCTGCTCTCCGAAGATCAGGTCAAAACCACTTTGGCTGACGTTGCCGGTTGCGACGAAGCCAAGGAAGAAGTTGGCGAGCTGGTCGAGTTCCTGCGTGATCCGGGCAAGTTCCAGCGTTTGGGCGGTCGCATTCCTCGTGGCGTGCTGATGGTCGGTCCTCCTGGTACTGGTAAAACCTTGATTGCCAAGGCGATTGCCGGCGAAGCCAAAGTGCCGTTCTTCACCATCTCCGGTTCCGACTTCGTCGAGATGTTCGTCGGTGTGGGTGCCAGCCGTGTTCGCGACATGTTCGAACAGGCCAAGAAACACGCTCCATGCATCATCTTCATCGACGAAATCGATGCGGTCGGTCGCCATCGTGGTGCTGGCATGGGTGGTGGTCACGACGAGCGCGAGCAGACGCTCAACCAGTTGCTGGTTGAGATGGACGGCTTTGAAATGAATGACGGCATCATCGTGATTGCCGCGACCAACCGTCCCGACGTACTGGACCCTGCGCTGCTGCGTCCGGGCCGTTTCGACCGCCAGGTTGTGGTCGGTCTGCCGGACATCCGTGGTCGCGAACAGATTCTCAAGGTTCACATGCGCAAAGTGCCGATGGGCGACGACGTTGCCCCGGGCGTGATCGCTCGTGGTACTCCGGGCTTCTCCGGTGCTGACCTGGCCAACCTGGTGAACGAGGCATCCTTGTTCGCTGCCCGTGCCGGCAAGCGCATCGTCGAGATGAAAGAGTTCGAACTGGCGAAAGACAAGATCATGATGGGCGCCGAGCGCAAGTCCATGGTCATGTCCGAGAAAGAAAAGCAGAACACGGCTTATCACGAAGCGGGCCACGCCATCGTGGGTCGTGTCGTGCCTGAGCATGATCCGGTGTACAAGGTGTCGATCATCCCGCGCGGTCGTGCGCTGGGTGTGACCATGTTCCTGCCGGAAGAAGATCGTTACAGCCTGTCCAAGCGTGCATTGATCAGTCAGATCTGCTCGCTGTACGGCGGTCGTATCGCTGAAGAAATGACCCTGGGCTTCGATGGCGTGACCACCGGTGCCTCCAACGACATCATGCGCGCCAGCCAGATTGCGCGGAACATGGTGACCAAGTGGGGTCTTTCGGAAAAACTCGGTCCGTTGATGTACGCCGAAGAAGAGGGTGAAGTGTTCCTTGGTCGCGGCGGTGGCGGTCAGAGTGCAAGCTTCTCTGGCGAGACAGCCAAGCTGATCGACTCCGAAGTGCGCAGCATCATCGATCAGTGCTATGGCACGGCGAAGCAGATTCTCTCGGACAACCGTGACAAGCTCGATGCGATGGCCGATGCCTTGATGAAGTACGAAACGATCGATGCCGAACAGATCGACGACATCATGGCGGGTCGTACGCCTCGCGAGCCGCGCGACTGGTCGGGTGGCACGGGTACTTCCGGTACCCCGCCGGTGGTGCAGGATGAGCGTCCGGAAACACCGATCGGCGGTCCTGCTGCTGACGTATAAGGTTTGAAATGACTTCTGTTCAGTCCTCGACCCGGTTGCCTTGCGGCAACCGGGTTCTTGATTTGGCCCAGACGCATGTCATGGGTATTCTCAATGTCACTCCTGATTCTTTCTCCGATGGCGGCCAATACAGCCAGCTCGACGCGGCCATGCGCCACGCCGAAGCCATGGTGGCGGCCGGTGCGACGCTGATCGACGTCGGTGGAGAATCCACCCGCCCCGGTGCCAGGGTTGTATCGCCACTCGAAGAGCTGGAGCGCGTAGCCCCCATCGTCGAGCGCATCAGTCGCGAACTGGATGTCATCATCTCGGTCGATACCTCAACGCCAGCCGTCATGCGTGAAGCTGCGCGCCTGGGGGCAGGGTTGATCAATGACGTACGTTCGTTGCGTCGCGATGGTGCACTGGATGCTGCGGCGGCCACCGGGCTACCGGTTTGCCTGATGCATATGCTGGGCGAGCCGGGCGATATGCAGGACAATCCGCAGTATGAGGATGTCACCAGGGAGGTTGGCGAGTTTCTCGCTGAGCGCCTGCATCAGTGTTCTTTGGCGGGCATTCCGGCTGAGCGGGTCATTCTTGACCCCGGCTTTGGCTTCGCCAAAACCTTGCAGCACAATCTAAGCTTGTTCAAGCATATGGAAGCCTTGCATGCCTTGGGGCGGCCCCTGTTGGTCGGGGTTTCGCGAAAAAGCATGATTGGTCAGGCGTTGAGTCGTCCGGTGGGAGATCGGCTGTATGGTGGTTTGGCACTCGCGGCGCTGGCTTCGGCGAAAGGTGCGCGTATATTGCGCGTCCATGATGTAGCCGAAACAGTGGATGTGGTGCGGATGATCGCCGCAGTGGAATCAGCCGAATAAGAATGATGGAGCACCTATGAGCAAAAAATATTTTGGCACCGATGGTATTCGTGGGCGTGTCGGTGAATATCCGATTACTCCTGATTTCATGCTCAAGCTCGGCTGGGCTGCTGGCATGGCTTTCCGCAAGATGGGCGCCTGCAAGGTGCTGGTCGGCAAGGACACCCGAATCTCCGGCTACATGTTTGAGTCGGCGCTTGAGGCCGGGCTGACGTCCGCAGGTGCCGATGTGATGCTGTTGGGGCCGATGCCGACGCCGGCTATCGCCTATCTGACGCGTACTTTCCATGCCGAGGCCGGTATCGTCATCAGTGCGTCGCACAATCCGCATGATGACAACGGCATCAAGTTCTTCTCCGGCAAGGGTACCAAGCTCCCGGATGAAGTCGAGCTGATGATCGAAGAGTTGCTCGATACGCCAATGACCGTGGTGGAGTCGAGCAAGATCGGCAAGGTCTCGCGAATCAACGACGCGTCGGGACGCTATATCGAATTCTGCAAGAGCAGCGTGCCGACCAGCACCAGCTTCTCGGGCCTGAAAATCGTCATCGATTGCGCTCACGGTGCGACCTACAAAGTGGCTCCGAGTGTGTTCCGCGAGTTGGGCGCTGAAGTCGTCGTACTGTCGGCGCAGCCCAATGGATTGAACATCAACGATAATTGCGGCTCGACCCATATGGGGCCGTTGCAGGCTGCCGTCGTGGCTGAGCAGGCCGATCTGGGTATTGCCTTCGATGGTGATGGTGACCGCGTTCAGATGGTCGATCACACCGGTGCAGTGGTGGATGGCGACGAATTGTTGTTCATCATTGCCCGTGACCTGCATGAGCGCGACAGGCTGCAGGGCGGCGTGGTCGGAACCCTGATGAGTAACCTGGGGCTGGAGCTGGCCCTGGCGGACCTGGGTATTCCATTGGTGCGTGCCAACGTCGGCGACCGCTATGTCATTGCCGAGCTGCTGGAGCGCAACTGGATCGTGGGGGGTGAAAACTCCGGACACATCGTGTGCTTCAGTCACACCACCACGGGTGATGCAATCATTGCGGCGCTGCAGGTGTTGATGGCGCTGCGCAGGCGTGACGAAGGTCTGGCGCAATCCCGGCAGGCGTTGCGCAAGTGCCCTCAGGTGCTGATCAATGTGCGATTCGGTGGTGGCGCAAGCCCTCTCGATCATCCGTCGGTCAAGGAGGCCAGCGAGCGTGTGACCAAGGCCATGGCAGGTCGGGGGCGTGTGCTGTTGCGCAAGTCCGGTACCGAACCGCTGGTGCGTGTGATGGTCGAAGGCGAAGACGAAACGCAGGTTCGCGGCTATGCCGAAGAGCTGGCAAAACTGGTTACTGAAGTTTCTGCCTGAATTCGGCTTGCCAGCCATGATTGTGTTGGGTAACATCTGCGCCCACTTTGACCGACGAGGTACAGCATGCGTCGCCCTATGGTAGCTGGTAACTGGAAGATGCACGGTACCCGCGCCAGCGTCGCTGAGCTGATCAACGGCCTTCGTGACTTGGCCTTGCCGAGCGATGTTGATGTCGCGGTATTCCCGCCTTTCCTGCATATCAATCAAGTGATTGATAGCCTGGAAGGAAAGTCGATTTCGGTCGGCGCGCAGAATTCTGCGGTGGAATCCGGACAAGGTGCGTTGACCGGTGAAGTTGCACCGAGTCAGTTGGTGGATGCAGGTTGTTCCCTGGTGCTTGTCGGACACTCCGAGCGCCGCCAGATCATGGGCGAGCAGGACGCAGTGTTGATCCGCAAGTTCGCAGCGGCACAAGCATGTGGCTTGATTCCGGTGTTGTGCATAGGGGAGACCCTGGAGCAGCGTGAAGCCGGTAAGACTCTTGAGGTTGTCTCGCGTCAGCTGGGCAGTATCATTGAGGAGCTGGGTGTCGGTGCCTTTGCCAAGGCAGTGATCGCTTACGAGCCGGTCTGGGCCATTGGCACCGGGCTGACTGCGACGCCGCAGCAGGCGCAGGATGTGCACGCAGCCATTCGCGCCCAGTTGGCGGCAGAGAATTCTGAAGTCGCACAAGGTGTGCGGCTTCTATACGGCGGCAGCGTGAAGGCGGCCAATGCGGTCGAACTGTTCGGCATGCCGGATATCGATGGGGGCCTGATTGGTGGGGCTTCCCTGAATGCAGATGAGTTCGGTGCGATCTGTCGCGCCGCGGGAAACTGAAAAAATGCTGGAAACAGTCGTAGTCGTTTTTCATCTGCTGGGTGCATTGGGCGTAGTAGCTCTGGTTTTGCTGCAGCAGGGTAAAGGTGCGGATGCTGGCGCGTCTTTCGGAGCAGGTGCTTCAAATACTGTGTTCGGAAGCCAAGGTTCCTCTACCTTTCTTAGTAAGTTTACTGCTATACTTGCCGCAGGTTTTTTCATAACCAGCTTGGGGTTAGGTTACTTTGCTAAAGAGAAGGCTCAACAGCTGACTCAAGTAGGTCTCCCAAATCCAGCGGTACTGGAAGTTCCAAAGCAACAACCGGCTTCTGATGATGTCCCGGTGCTTCAAGAGCAAAAGTCGGCTACTCCAGCGACTGACGTACCTCCAGCTCAAGAGCAGAAGTAAGAAGGGTTTCAAACGTAGTATTGCCGAGGTGGTGGAATTGGTAGACACGCAACCTTGAGGTGGTTGTGCCCATAGGGTGTAGGGGTTCGAGTCCCCTTCTCGGTACCAATTAGTCAGGAGAGCCCGCTGTTGCGGGCTTTCTTGCAGGTGGAAGGTTACATTGACCCTGTAGGGGATCGGTCGTATACTTCCGCCCCAGCTTTGTCGCGGGGTGGAGCAGTCTGGTAGCTCGTCGGGCTCATAACCCGAAGGTCGTCGGTTCAAATCCGGCCCCCGCAACCAGTTTAAGGAGCCCCTTTTAAGGGGCTTTTTGTTAGCTGGACACTTTCAACGCCGCTGTTCGACGGCGTTTCAAGGATGGGCGTTTCGCCCATTTTTTTATTTTGCATAGCATGCACATACATGCACTAGGGGGTTCAGGTGTCGAGCAAGCTAGAAGAGTTGCAGGCCTTGCTGGCCCCGGTGGTCGTGGCCCTAGGCTATGAATGCTGGGGTATCGAGTTTTCGGCTCAGGGTCGTCACTCGATGTTGCGCGTTTATATCGATAAAGAAGGCGGCGTGCTGGTGGACGATTGCGCCATCGTCAGCCGTCAGATCAGCGGTGTGCTGGATGTTGAAGATCCAATCACCGTTGAGTACACCCTTGAAGTTTCCTCGCCTGGCATGGAACGCCCTCTGTTCACTCTTGAGCAGTTTGCAAAATTTGCCGGTGAACAAGTGAAGATCAAGCTGCGCTCGCCTTTTGAAGGACGACGCAACTTTCAGGGCCTTCTGCGCGGCGTAGAAGAGCAGGATGTCGTGGTGCAGGTAGAAGACCATGAGTTCCTGTTGCCGATCGATATGATCGACAAGGCCAACATTATTCCCAGTTTTGACTGAGGCGTGCCAGATACTGCGGATCCCGCGGATCCAATGGCTTGCGAAAGGCGAGGCGTACGATGAGCAAAGAAGTACTGCTGGTTGTTGAGTCGGTATCCAATGAAAAGGGCGTACCGGCAAACGTGATTTTTGAAGCACTGGAGCTGGCCCTGGCCACTGCTACCAAAAAGCGTTTCGAAGACGAAGTTGATCTGCGTGTGGAAATCAACCGCCACACGGGTGCATACGAGACATTCCGTCGCTGGACGGTCGTCGAAGAAGCAGACCTGGACGATCCGGCCATCGAAACCTGGCCGAGCAAGGTTGCCGAAACGCATCCTGGCGCCAAGGTCGGTGACGTCGTAGAAGAGAAGATCGAGTCCATCGAGTTCGGCCGCATCGCTGCACAGACTGCCAAGCAAGTCATCGTGCAGAAAGTTCGCGAAGCCGAGCGCGCTCAGGTTGTTGATGCTTACCGCGAGCGCCTGGGTGAAATCATCTCCGGCACCGTGAAAAAAGTAACCCGCGACAACGTGATCGTTGATCTGGGCAACAACGCTGAAGCGTTGCTGGCCCGTGAAGACATCATTTCTCGCGAAACTTTCCGGGTTGGCGTGCGTCTGCGTGCGCTGCTCAAGGAAATCCGCACCGAGAACCGCGGCCCGCAGTTGATCCTGTCGCGTACCGCGCCGGAAATGCTGATCGAGTTGTTCCGCATCGAAGTGCCGGAAATTGCCGAAGGCCTGATCGAAGTGATGGCTGCGTCCCGTGATCCGGGTTCGCGCGCCAAGATCGCCGTTCGCTCCAAGGACAAACGCATCGACCCGCAGGGCGCTTGCATCGGTATGCGCGGTTCGCGCGTCCAGGCAGTGTCGGGTGAGTTGGGTGGTGAGCGTGTTGACATCGTTCTTTGGGACGACAACCCGGCTCAGTTCGTGATCAACGCCATGTCCCCGGCTGAGGTTGCGGCAATTATCGTTGACGAAGATGCCCACGCAATGGACATCGCCGTTGGCGCAGACAATCTGGCTCAGGCCATCGGTCGCGGTGGTCAGAACGTGCGTCTGGCTAGCCAGTTGACTGGCTGGACCCTGAACGTGATGACCGAATCGGACATCCAGGCTAAACAGCAAGCAGAAACCGGCGACATCCTGCGCAACTTCATCGACGAGCTGGAAGTCGACGAAGACTTGGCGCAGGTGCTGGTAGATGAAGGCTTCACCAGCCTGGAAGAGATTGCCTACGTACCGTTGGAAGAAATGCTCAACATCGACGGCTTTGACGAAGATACCGTCAACGAGCTTCGCGCTCGTGCCAAGGATCGCTTGTTGACCAAAGCCATCGCTACTGAGGAAAAGCTGGCAGACGCCCATCCGGCCGAAGACCTGCTCTCGCTTGAGGGTATGGACAAGGATTTGGCGATGGAACTGGCGGTGCGCGGCGTAATTACCCGCGAAGACCTGGCCGAGCAGTCTATTGACGACCTGCTCGACATCGACGGCATTGACGATGATCGTGCCGGCAAGTTGATCATGGCCGCCCGAGCCCACTGGTTCGAGTAATTAGGCGCGGCCTGAGGAGAGAAGTGCATGACGCAAGTCACGGTGAAACAACTGGCCGATGAGGTCAAAACACCGGTAGAGCGCCTGTTGCAGCAGATGCGTGAGGCAGGTCTGCCGCACACCGCCGCCGAAGAAAATGTGACTGACAGTGAGAAGCAATCGTTGCTGACTCACTTGAAAAGCAGCCACAAGGCGAAAGTGGAAGAACCACGCAAGATTACGCTGCAGCGTAAAACCACCAGCACCCTGCGTGTTGCTGGCAGCAAAAGCATCAGCGTTGAAGTACGCAAGAAGAAAGTCTTCGTACAGCGCAGCCCGGAAGAAATCGAAGCCGAGCGCAAGCGTGAACTGGATGAACGTCGCGCAGTAGAAAATGCTGCTCGTCAGAAGGCTGAAGAAGAAGCCAAGCGTCGCGCCGAAGAAGAAGCGCGTCGCCAGCCTGCTGCTGCGCCGACCGCTCAAGCCGTACCTGTTGCAGCGCCTGCTGTGGTGGCCGAGCCAGTTCGCGAAAGCGCACCGGTTGTGGCAGCCGCTCCAGCTCCTGCGGCCGATACCCGCAAGCGCGACGAACAGCGTCGTCCGGACAAGCCACGTGCCGACGACAACAGTCGTCGCGGTAGCGGCGATGGCGAGCGCAAAAACGCTCCGCATCGTGCTTCGGTCAAGGAAAAGGCTCCGGCGCCACGCGTTGCCCCACGTACTACCGACGAAGAAAGCGATGGCTTCCGTCGTGGTGGTCGCGGCAAGGCCAAGCTGAAGAAACGCAACGCCCACGGTTTCCAGAGCCCTACCGGCCCTGTTGTGCGCGAAGTGAAGATCGGCGAGACCATCACTGTTGGCGATCTCGCCCAGCAGATGTCGGTCAAGGCTGCTGAAATCATCAAGTTCATGTTCAAACTGGGTACTCCAGCGACCATCAACCAGGTACTGGATCAGGAAACTGCCCAGCTGGTGGCTGAAGAGCTGGGCCACAAAGTGACCCTGGTCAGCGACACCGCCCTGGAAGATTCCCTGGCCGAGTCCCTGAAGTTTGAAGGCGAGGCAGTTTCCCGTGCGCCAGTCGTGACCGTAATGGGCCACGTTGACCACGGTAAGACTTCCCTGCTCGACTACATCCGTCGTGCCAAGGTTGCTGCTGGCGAAGCCGGTGGTATCACCCAGCACATCGGCGCATACCACGTTGAAACCGACCGTGGCATGGTGACGTTCCTCGACACCCCTGGTCACGCTGCGTTTACCGCAATGCGTGCCCGTGGTGCCAAGGCGACCGACATCGTGATCCTGGTGGTTGCAGCGGACGACGGCGTGATGCCGCAGACCATTGAAGCTGTCCAGCACGCGGTAGCGGCCGGTGTGCCACTGGTTGTTGCAGTGAACAAGATCGACAAGCCAGGTGCTGACCTCGATCGCATCCGTAGCGAACTGTCGGTTCACGGCGTGACGTCGGAAGAGTGGGGTGGTGACACTCCGTTCGTACCGGTCTCGGCGAAGATGGGTACTGGCGTCGACGAACTGCTCGAAGCCGTATTGCTGCAAGCCGAAGTCCTGGAACTGACTGCAACTCCTTCGGCTCCTGGCCGTGGCGTCGTGGTTGAGTCCCGTCTGGACAAGGGCCGTGGCCCGGTGGCTACCGTTCTGGTTCAAGACGGTACCCTGCGCCAGGGCGACATGGTCCTGGTCGGTTCGAACTATGGCCGCGTTCGCGCCATGCTCGACGAGAACGGCAAGTCAATCAAGGAAGCCGGTCCGGCCATCCCTGTCGAGATTCTCGGCCTGGACGGTACCCCGGACGCTGGCGACGAGATGAGCGTGGTTGCCGACGAGAAGAAAGCCCGTGAAGTGGCTCTGTTCCGTCAAGGCAAGTTCCGCGAAGTCAAGCTGGCCCGTGCTCACGCCGGCAAGCTGGAAAACATCTTCGAAAACATGGGCCAGGAAGAGAAGAAGACGCTCAACATCGTCCTCAAATCCGACGTCCGTGGTTCGCTCGAAGCGTTGAACGGCGCCTTGAACGGCCTGGGTAACGACGAAGTGCAAGTGCGTGTAGTGGGTGGCGGTGTCGGTGGTATCACCGAATCCGACGCCAACCTGGCACTGGCCTCCAACGCTGTACTGTTCGGCTTCAACGTGCGTGCCGATGCCGGCGCGCGCAAGATCGTCGAGCAGGAAGGTCTGGATATGCGTTACTACAACGTGATCTACGACATCATCGAAGACGTCAAGAAAGCCCTGACCGGTATGCTCGGCAGCGATGTTCGCGAGAACATCCTGGGTATCGCCGAAGTGCGTGACGTGTTCCGTTCGCCGAAGTTTGGCGCGATCGCCGGTTGCATGGTTATCGAAGGTGTTGTGCACCGTAACCGTCCAATCCGTGTACTGCGTGAAGACATCGTTATCTTCGAAGGCGAGCTGGAATCCCTGCGCCGCTTCAAGGATGACGCTTCCGAAGTACGTGCCGGCATGGAATGCGGTATCGGCGTGAAGAGTTACAACGACGTTAAAGTCGGTGACAAGATCGAAGTCTTCGAGAAGGTGCAGGTTGCTCGCAGCCTCTAATTCGCGCACTTCAGGAGCCGTGACGGGTAGCCGCATGCAAATGCGCAGCTCGTCACCAGGACTCTAAACGCAACGCCCGGTCTGGCTTTTGTCAGGCCGGGCGTTTGCCGCTTTCAGACCTCACGGGTTTCACCGTGGGGCAGTAACAGGTAACAAGACATGGCAAAAGAATATAGCCGTACCCAACGCATCGGCGATCAGATGCAGCGCGAGCTGGCACAACTGATCCGTCGTGAAGTCAAAGACCCGCGCGTCGGCCTGGTCACCATTACCGCTGTGGAAGTCAGCCGTGACGTCGGTCACGCCAAGATCTTCATCACCGTGATGGGGCAGGACAGCGCCGAAGAAATCGCACAAAGCATCAAGGTGCTGAACTCCGCCGCCGGTTTCCTGCGCATGCAGCTGGCTCGCGAGATGAAGCTGCGCAGCGTTCCACAGTTGCACTTCCACTACGACGAAAGCGTCGTACGCGGTGCGCATCTGTCGGCATTGATCGAGCGCGCAGTGGCTGAAGACAATCAGCATCCGGTTGCGGCAGAAGCCGAAGACACCAAGGAGTAATCGGTGGCTCAGGTCAAACGTATCCGTCGTAACGTCAGCGGCATTATCCTTCTCGACAAGCCGTTGGGGTTCACCTCCAACGCGGCCTTGCAGAAGGTTCGCTGGTTGCTGAACGCCGAAAAGGCAGGTCATACCGGCAGTCTCGATCCCTTGGCCACCGGCGTGTTGCCGCTGTGCTTCGGCGAGGCGACCAAGTTCTCGCAATACCTGCTCGACTCCGACAAGGGTTATGAAACCCTGGCGCAACTGGGCAAGACCACCACCACGGCGGATGCCGAAGGTGAAGTTTTGCAGGAACGCCCGGTGACCGTTGGTCGCCCCGATGTCGAGGCTGTACTGCCGAAATTTCGTGGGCAAATCAGTCAGATACCGCCGATGTACTCGGCGCTCAAGCGTGATGGCCAGCCGCTGTACAAGCTGGCTCGTGCAGGCGAAGTAGTGGAGCGCGAACCGCGTTCTGTTACTATTACGCGCTTGGAATTGCTGGCCTTCGAAGGTGATACTGCGCGGCTGGCGGTGGATTGCACTAAAGGCACCTATATCCGCACCCTGGTGGAGGATATTGGTGAGCAACTCGGTTGTGGCGCTTACGTTGCAGAGCTGCGACGTACCCAGGCCGGGCCATTCACCCTGGCGCAGACGGTTACCCTCGAAGAGCTGGAAGCGGTACATGCCGAAGGCGGCAACGAAGCGGTCGATCGCTTCCTGATGCCATCGGACAGCGGCCTGCTGGATTGGCCACTGTTGCAGTTCTCGGAAGCGAGTGCGTTCTACTGGCTCAACGGCCAGCCGGTACGTGCCCCGGATGCTCCGAAGTTCGGCATGGTGCGGGTACAGGATCACAATGGTCGCTTCATCGGTATCGGTGAAGTGAGCGAAGACGGGCGCATCGCGCCGCGTCGACTGATTCGGTCAGAATGACCGGACGAGGGTGGCTGTCAACAGGCACGGTCACTACTCATTTTTAGATACAGGGATTTGTCCCTGGCCTGTTGAAACTGTTTTTCTGAAACAGTTTCCTGATAAAAGGATTGCCTCATGGCTCTCGACGTTCAAGAAAAAGCTCAAATCGTAGCTGACTACCAGCAAGCTGTTGGTGACACTGGTTCGCCAGAAGTGCAAGTTGCACTGCTGACCCACAACATCAACAAGCTGCAAGGTCACTTCAAGGCCAACGGTAAAGACCACCACTCCCGTCGTGGTCTGATCCGCATGGTTAACCAGCGTCGTAAGCTGCTGGACTACCTGAAAGGCAAGGATCTGGGTCGCTATCAGACTCTGATCGGTCGCCTGGGTCTGCGTCGCTAATAAGCGATTGCGCTAGAGGTTGGCTGTCTGTCGTGCACCAGCGGGTTTCCCGCTGGCGCATGGCAGGCTCCCAGCCTCAAGTTTTATCTGGATACCTGCTTTGCCTGAGTAACACCTGGACAAACCAGTCGGGCCGACTCCCGACATTGCCCAAGAATTTCGCAAGAAACCAGTTCCCCCAAGAGCCACAAAGAAGGTAGGACACCGTGAACCCGGTAATCAAAAAATTCCAGTTCGGTCAGTCGACCGTTACCCTCGAGACTGGCCGTATCGCCCGTCAGGCCTCCGGCGCAGTATTGGTCACCGTTGACGACGACGTCAGCGTATTGGTGACCGTAGTCGGTGCAAAACAAGCCGATCCAGGCAAGGGCTTCTTCCCTCTGTCTGTTCACTACCAGGAAAAGACTTACGCTGCCGGTAAGATCCCTGGCGGTTTCTTCAAGCGCGAAGGCCGTCCTTCCGAGAAAGAAACCCTGACTTCCCGACTGATCGACCGTCCGATCCGTCCGCTGTTCCCGGAAGGCTTCATGAACGAAGTGCAGGTTGTCTGCACCGTCGTTTCCACCAGCAAGAAGACCGATCCGGACATCGCTGCGATGATCGGTACCTCGGCTGCCCTGGCGATCTCCGGCATTCCTTTCGATGGCCCGATCGGCGCTGCCCGCGTTGCGTTCCACGAAAGCACCGGCTACCTGCTGAACCCGACCTACGAACAGCAAGCTGCTTCTAGCCTGGACATGGTCGTTGCCGGTACTTCCGACGCTGTACTGATGGTTGAATCGGAAGCCAAAGAGCTGACCGAAGACCAGATGCTGGGCGCGGTACTGTTTGCTCACGACGAGTTCCAGGTCGTGATCAACGCCGTTAAAGAACTGGCCGCTGAAGCTGCCAAGCCAACCTGGACCTGGGCTCCTGCGCCAGAAGCCACCGAACTGCTGGGCGCTATCCGTGCCGAGTTCGGCGAAGCGATCTCCCAGGCTTACACCATCACCGTCAAGGCCGACCGTTACGCTCGCCTGGGCGAGTTGAAGGACCAGGTCGTTGCCAAGCTGTCCGGTGAAGAAGGCCAGCCTTCTTCCAGCGAAGTCAAAGCGGCTTTCGGCGAAATCGAATACCGCACCGTTCGCGAAAACATCGTAAACGGCAAGCCACGTATCGACGGTCGCGACACCAAGACTGTCCGTCCGTTGAACATCGAAGTCGGCGTCCTGCCAAAAACCCACGGTTCGGCTCTGTTCACCCGTGGCGAAACCCAGGCCCTGGTAGTCGCGACTCTGGGCACCGCCCGTGACGCGCAACTGCTGGACACCCTGGAAGGCGAGAAAAAAGACCCGTTCATGCTGCACTACAACTTCCCTCCGTTCTCGGTAGGTGAGTGTGGTCGCATGGGTGGCGCTGGTCGTCGTGAAATCGGTCACGGCCGTCTGGCCCGTCGTTCGGTTTCGGCCATGCTGCCTGCCGCTGACGTGTTCCCGTACACCATCCGTGTGGTTTCGGAAATCACCGAATCCAACGGTTCGAGCTCGATGGCTTCCGTTTGCGGTGCTTCCCTGGCCCTGATGGACGCTGGTGTGCCGATGAAGGCGCCGGTTGCCGGTATCGCCATGGGTCTGGTTAAAGAAGGCGAGAAATTCGCCGTCCTGACCGACATCCTGGGAGACGAAGACCACCTGGGCGACATGGACTTCAAGGTAGCCGGTACCGCCAAAGGCGTCACCGCGCTGCAGATGGACATCAAGATCAAGGGCATCACCGAAGAAATCATGGAGATCGCTCTGGGCCAAGCCCTGGAAGCGCGCCTGAACATCCTCGGCCAGATGAACCAGATCATTGGCCAGTCGCGTACCGAACTGTCGGCCAACGCTCCGACCATGATCGCGATGAAGATCGACACCGACAAAATCCGTGATGTCATCGGTAAAGGCGGCGCGACCATTCGTGCGATCTGTGAAGAAACCAAGGCTTCGATCGACATCGAAGACGACGGTTCGATCAAGATCTTCGGCGAAACCAAGGAAGCGGCTGAAGCAGCACGTCAGCGCGTTCTGGGCATCACCGCTGAAGCCGAGATCGGCAAGATCTACGTCGGCAAGGTTGAGCGTATCGTCGATTTCGGCGCATTCGTCAACATCCTGCCTGGCAAGGACGGTCTGGTTCACATCTCCATGCTGAGCGACGCTCGCGTTGAGAAAGTGACCGACATCCTGAAAGAAGGCCAGGAAGTGGAAGTACTGGTACTGGACGTGGACAACCGCGGCCGTATCAAGCTGTCCATCAAAGACGTGGCAGCAGCCAAGGCTTCGGGCGTTTAATTACGCCTCACGCCTGACTGCTTCAACGTTATAAAAAATGCCCCGCAGTGAAAGCTGTGGGGCATTTTTTTGTCTGCAGGAAATTGAGACGTTCCGGAAGTTGCCTGCCCCTGAAGTCAGTGCTAGGTTTAGCCCACCGCCCGTGTAGCTCAGCCGGTAGAGCAGCGCACTCGTAACGCGAAGGTCGCAGGTTCGATTCCTGTCTCGGGCACCAGCAAGACTTGTTTTCAGATGATCCCGAATGGTTCTGAAGGCCAGACAAACCGCGCTTTATACGGTTTTTTGCGTCAGAGAGATCCTTGATGATCCAGATCCATCTTCCATTCCCCAGATCAACGAGAACGCCATGACAATAAAAGAATTGACCCAAGAAGCCAGACACGAAGAAGCACTGAAAAAGTACGTGCTGGATGTGCCGGATCTGATGGAAGAGATCAAGGACCTGAGTGCCGATGATCAGAAGGACCAGATTCAGTGGGCGTTCGAGGATGAAGCCGAAGCCCAGGGCTTGCAGCCGTGGGAGTTGAGCCTCAAGTACACCTCGACTCCGGAAGAGTACGAGACAGAACGCCTGAAGCTGCATAAAGAAGCTGCCGAGGTGTTGGGCGTCGAGTGGGAAGAGTACTGCGAGATGAACTATCTGGTGGTCTGACAAAAACGCCAGCCTTGATGAGGCTGGCGTTTTTTGTACGGCGAGGCGCGATCAGAGACTCAGGCGCATCGACAGATCGACCGCCTTCACATCCTTGGTCATCGCACCGATCGAAATGTAATCCACCCCGGTCTGTGCAATCGGCAGCAACGTGCTTTCGTTGATCCCGCCGCTGGCCTCCAGCTTGGCCTTGCCGGCGTTCAGGCGCACGGCTTCGCGCATGTCGTCCAGGCTCAGTTCGTCGAGCATGATGATGTCGGCACCGGCCGCGAGCGCTTCTTTCAGTTCATCCAGGCTTTCCACTTCAATCTCGACCGGTTTGCCCGGGGCGATCTTGTGCGCGGCGGCGATGGCCTGCGCGATGCCGCCGCTGGCGGCGATGTGGTTTTCCTTGATCAGGAAGGCGTCATACAGGCCGATGCGGTGGTTATGGCAGCCGCCGCAGGTCACGGCGTACTTTTGCGCCAGGCGCAGCCCCGGCAGTGTTTTGCGGGTGTCGAGCAACTTGACCTGAGTCTCGGCCACGAAGTCCGCCAGGTATTGCGCGCGGGTCGCCACGCCGGAGAGCAATTGCAGGAAGTTCAGGGCGCTGCGTTCGCCGGTCAGCAGCGAGCGTGCCGGGCCTTCGAGGTGGAACAACACCTGATTGGGCGTCACCCGTTCACCGTCGGCAACCTGCCAGTGCACCGCCACCCGTGGGTCCAGTTGCCGAAACACGTTATCCACCCAGGCGGTACCGCTGATGACGGCTGCGTCGCGGGTAATGATGGTGGCTTTGGCCAGGCGCTCGGCCGGGATCAACTGCGCGGTGATGTCGCCGCTGCCGATGTCTTCACGCAACGCACGGCGCACGTTGGCTTCGATTTCGGCGGTCAGATCGGCGAGACGTAGATTCGGCATAACGGACTCCACAAACAAAGTGGCTCGATTATAGTGCCATGGCACGGGCCAACCCAAGGCATCAGAGCGTTACGTTGGCGCTGGCGCCTGCATTTGGTCGAATCCCTGCCGTTGTCGCGTTGGTCATCGTTGCCGAACAAACGCCTGTTTGAGATCGGCAACCTCCAGCGCCTCAAACACGGCAAGGGATCGCGCCCCGGGGGATTATCGCGGCATACTGTGCCAATACAGTCGACGTTGAAGGAATCGGTATGCAGTTGGACCCCGCGAGCGGTTGGATTCAGGGTGTGCATGTCTGCCCCTCACCCAACTTCAATGCGCGCCCCACAGGCGAAATTTCCCTGCTGGTGATCCACAACATCAGCCTGCCGCCGGCGCAGTTCGCCACCGGCAAGGTGCAGGAATTTTTCCAGAATCGTCTGGATGTCACCGAACACCCCTATTTTGAAGGGATCGCGGATTTGCGGGTGTCTGCGCACTTTCTGATCGAACGTGACGGTACCGTCACCCAATTTGTTTCATGTCTTGAGCGTGCGTGGCATGCGGGTGTCTCGTGCTTCGAGGGGCGGGAAACCTGTAACGATTTTTCCGTGGGCATCGAGCTCGAAGGCACGGATGATCTGCCGTTCACCGACGCGCAATACAGCGCGTTGACAGCCCTGACCCGCCAGTTGCAACAGGCGTTCACGGCAATCACCACAGAGCGTATCTGCGGGCACAGCGACATTGCACCGGGGCGCAAAACCGATCCAGGGCCGGCGTTCGACTGGGCACGCTATCGTGCCGCCCTGGCACAAGAGGAAGGACGATGAGTTTTCTGGTGTTGCTGTTGGCGGTGTGGATCGAGAAGTTCTCGGCCCTGCGCCATCGAGTTCAGCGTGACAATGGCTGGACACACGAGCTGAACAAGCTTGAAGCCAGCCCGCGACTTTCAAACCGGCCATGGCTGGTGCTGGCGGTACTGGTCTTGTTGCCGGTGGCGTTGCTGGGTTTGCTGCTGGTGGTCATTGAGCCCGTGGCCTACGGGTTGCTGGCGTTGCCGATCCATTTGCTGGTGGTGATCTACAGCCTGGGGCGCGGTGATCTGCTGGGCGATCTCGGGCCGTTCCGCGATGCCTGGCGTCGGGAAGACCTGCAAGCGGCGGCTCATGTCGCCCAGCGCGACCTGGATATCTGCGCAGACAATGGCGAGCAATTGCTGGAGCAGGTCGAAGGGCATTTGCTGTGGGAGGCCTACCATAGCTTTTTCGCGGTGATTTTCTGGTACTTCCTGTTGGGTCCGGTCGCGGCGCTGAGTTATCGGTTGCTGGCGCTGGCCGAAGAACACGGGAAAAACCCCGCAGTGGTCGAGCGCGCCGGGCAACTGCGTCACGCCTTCGACTGGTTGCCGGTGCGTCTGCTGGCGGCGAGCCTGGCGTTGGTCGGCAATTTTGTCGCGGTCAGTCGGGTCATGCTGCATGAGCTGCTGAACTGGAACATCAGCGCCGCGCAACTGATCGTGAACGTCGGGCTGGTGGCCGGTGAAATTCCGGCGCCAGTGACCGGCGCAGAAGGTATCAACAATCTGGACCGCATCTGGGCGCTGCTGCTGCGTGCGGCGGTGCTCTGGTATGCCGGGTTTGCGTTGTGGACGGTCCTGCATTAACGCTGCATTCAAAGCAAGCTCCTTAGCCACAGGGCGATCACTAGTCCGAAGTGCTTCGCCCTGTCGTTAACCTTAAGTTACAAAACCTCCTGCCGATTTAAGTTATACAGAGATAGCGCCGAATAGTGGCTATCTGCCGTCCGTCTGCGCCTGCCAATAAAAAAAATAAGAAATTGAAGGGAGACATCCAGTGAAGAGCTTGCTCTATCCCGCTGTCGCACTGATGAACCGCCTGAGCTTCGGCATGAAGTTCAGCCTGATCAGCGTACTGTTCCTGGTGCCGATGCTGGTGACCAACTTCTATCTGGTGCGTGACTCCTACCGCGAATTCCAGGGCACGCGCATCGAACTGCAAAGTCTCGACCTGTTGGGCAGCAGCCTGACGTTGCGGCGCGATCTGGAAACCCTGAACAACCTGGTGCAGATCAATGTCAGCCTCGGCCAATCCGGCAAGGCCGGCAATGTCGAATCGAAGATCAGCGCCCTCGAGCAGAATATTCTGACTCGCCTGCAAGGGCTGACGGCGATGACCAGCGACCCGGAGCAGGTCGCGGTGTTTGATGGCAAACGCGATGAAATGATCGCCGCGTTCAAGGCCCAGCAAACGGAAAACTCCCTGCAAAGCAAAAGTGCCTTGATCGGCAAGCTGGTGGGCAGCGCGCAGATTTTCAGCCAGCTCATCACCAGCCAGTCCGGCCTCAGTCGCGACAACCAGAGCGACATGCGCCAGTTGAGCGAGCTCGTCACCCTCGTCACGCCACGGGTCACCCAGATCCTGGGCGAAGGTCGGGCAATGGGGTCTTATTCGTTGGGGCAGGGGTTCATCAACTCGGCTTCGAGTACCCGTTTCGATGAATTGCTGGCGCAGATTGAAAAGCTCCAGGCCGAGTACGGCCTGAAGTTGCAGGATGCCCTGGGTTCCAGCAACGCCGCACGCGATAACCTGGCCGCTCAGGCCGATAGCAGCCGGGCATCCTTGAAGAAAGCCAGCGAGCTGTTCGAGGAACAAGTGGTCATGGCCGATACCCTCGACGCGCCGTGGCAGGTTTTTTACGATCAGGTCAGTGCCCTGATGGACCAGACCTACCAACTCAATGAAGCAACCCTGAAGTATCTGGGCCCGCAGTTGCAGCAACGCCTGGAGCAGAACCGCACGCACATGGTCCTGCAGGCCGTGGCGCTGTCAGTCGTGTTTGTGTTGATCTTTTATCTCTACGGCGCTTTCTATGCCTCGACCCGCACCACGCTCAAGCGCCTGGGGGCGGTGATGGACAAGGTGGCGGCCGGCGACATGACCGTGACCTTCAGCGCCCACAGCCGCGATGAGCTGGGGGAGTTGGGCGAGGTGTTCAACGGCACCGTGAAGAAAATCCATGACCTGATCGAGCGGGTTGGGCAGACCGTCAGCGAAGTCGAGCGTCAGGCCGGGCAAGTGGAAAGCGTTTCCGCGCAAAGCAACCAGGCCGTCGCCGGGCAGCGCACGCAGATCGAACAAGTGGCTACGGCCATGAACCAGATGTCGGCCACTTCCCAGGAAGTTGCGCGCAGTGCCGCCGCAGCGGTGAGCAGTGCCCACAGTGTCAACGATGAGACCATCAGTGGTCGCAGTCTGGTGGAGTCTCAGCAAGGCAGCATTGCTGCACTGGCCAGCGAGATCGATCAATCGGTACTGGTGATCAATCAACTGGCCAGCGACAGCCAGTCCATCAGCCGCGTGCTCGAAGTGATCAAGAGCATCGCCGAACAGACCAACCTGCTGGCGCTCAATGCCGCCATCGAGGCAGCGCGGGCCGGTGAGCAGGGCCGTGGTTTCGCCGTGGTCGCCGATGAAGTCCGGACCCTGGCCAAACGAACCCAGCAATCGACCGAAGAAATCGAGCAGATGATCGCCAGGCTCCATGGCGGTGTCGGCGCGGCGGTCAAGGCAATGGGCACCAGCCATGAAATGGCCAGCGGCACGGTCGGGCAGTCGGAGAAGGTCCAGCGGGCGCTGGAAAACATTCTGGGAGCGGTCGGCATGATCGTTGACCAGAACCAGCAGATTGCCGCCGCCGTGGAGCAGCAAACCGCCGTGGCCCACGACATCGACCAGAACATCGTCGAGATCAATCGCGCCGGCGAGCGCACCGCTGAAGGTGCGCATCAGACCGAAGACGCCAGCCGGGCGTTGTCGGCCCAAGTCGTGGAGTTGAAGCAGTTGATCAGCGCATTTCGGGTTTGAAAGACGGCTCGGGAACCCTGTAGGAGCGAGCCTGCTCGCGAAAGCGGTTTTTCAGTCACATTGTTGTTGAATGTGCCGCCGTCTTCGCGGGCAAGTCCGCTCCCACCGTTGGCGGGTGCTGGCAGTCATGACCAGTTAAACAACTCGCAGGCATTGGCCGTACTGGCCGCGGCCAATTGCTCGGGGCTGATCGCCATGATGTCGGCCAGTGCCGCACAGATCGCCGGCAGGTGTGCCGGGCTGTTGCGCTGGCCAGGGAACATGGCGGGCGCCATGTCCGGCGAGTCGGTTTCCAGCACCATAGAATCCAGCGGTAGCTCGGCGAGCACGCGGTGCATGCGCAGCGCCTGCGGCCAGGTCGGGGCGCCGCCAAGGCCGAGTTTGAATCCGAGCTTGATGTATTCGCGGGCTTCTTCCTTGCTGCCGGCGAAGGCGTGGATGATGCCGGCCCGTTTCAGGCGAAACCGTTTGAGTGTGGCAATCACCGCCGCATGGCTACGCCGCACATGGATCAATGCCGGAAGATCGAAATCCGCCGCCAGTTGCAATTGCGCTTCGAACAACGCCTGCTGGCGGTCACGGTCGAGGGTTTCGATGAAGTAATCCAGGCCGATCTCGCCGACCGCACACAGTTGCCGATGGCCGGCCAGACGTGTAATCCAGTCACCGAGCTCACTCAGGTGTTGCGGGCGATGATCGTCCAGGTACACCGGGTGCAGTCCGAACGCGGCGTGCAGGTCGGGATCACTCTGCACCAGTTCCCAGACCCGCTGCCAATTGGCCTGATAAACCCCCAGCACCACGATCCGCCGCACACCGAGGGCGCGGCAGTCGGCCAGCAACGCCTGGCGGTCGACGTCGAAGTCCGGAAAATCCAGATGGGTGTGGGTGTCGATCAGCTCCACGGTTCAGTCCTGGCGAATACGCTGCTTGAACGTGCGCGCGATGGCTTGCACGCCGGGCCGGTAATCCGATTGCTCGATGGCTGCCAGGGCCAGCGCGAGGGCCTTGTCGGCGATCAACTGGTGTTGTTGGGCCATGGCGTTGACCGGCAGCGGCAGGAAGTCCAGCAACTGGGTGTCGCCGAAGGTGCCGAGGCGCAGCGGACGGCTTTTCAGCGGGAAGTCGTGCAGCGCATCGAACACGCCCTGAAGCAGTACGTAGGATGTGGTCACCAGGGCATCGGGCAAATGGCCCAGGCGCTGCAGCAACTCGTCCATCAATTGCTTGCCGCACTCGCGGCTGAAGGATTCGCCTTCTTCGATCAGCACCTCACCGTTGAACCCGGCGAGAGCCTCTTTGAAGCCAGCGGCACGTTCCCGGCTGATGCTCAGCTCCGGGCGGGCGCCGATCAGCGCGATCTGTTTGGGCAGCGGCTCCAGCAGGCTGCGGGTCAGTTGCAGGCTGGCCTCGCGGTCGTCACTGATTACCGAGCAGAAGTGCTCGGGTTCCATGACCCGGTCGATGGCGATGATCGGAATGCCCTTGGCCTGCAATTGGCGATAGCTGTCGTCACCGGCCGGCAGGCAGCTGGCAACGATCAATGCGTCGCAGCGCCGGGCGCGGAACAGTTGCAGCAATTGCCGTTCGCTGTCCGGTGCATCGTCGGAACTGGCGATCAGCAACTGATAACCCCGGGCTCGCGCACCTTGCTCCAGCAACTTGGCGATTCGCGCGTAACTGGGGTTTTCCAGATCCGGCAGAATGAACCCCAATGTGCGGGTGTGTCGGCTGCGCAAGCCAGCGGCCTGTGGATTAGGCGTGAAGCCATGCAGTTCGACGACCGCGCGCACGCGTTCGACGGTGGCGCTGCTGATGCGCTGTTGTTCGGCCTTGCCATTGATGACATAGCTGGCGGTGGTGACGGACACACCGGCCAACTGGGCGATATCACTGAGTTTCAACCCGCTGTTTCCTTGTTTTTTCGAGATAGCCTCGACATTTTCGTCAATCCTAACCGATTAAGGCAGGCGACCATTGTCGCAACGCATCCGACAAGTTGGACTTCAAGGATGGGCCAATATCGAGTAACGTGCCAATCGATCTAGATTAAACGTTTCAGCAAGCGTATTTTCTACGCTTTAGGTGCCTTTGGCCGGTTCTGCCGTGAAACCGCCAAAAGCGATGACCAAGCGCCTAAGCTGACTCATTCAAAACAATACCTGGCGCCCCAAGGTGCCAAAAAGGAGAAAGCATGCTCGAGCTCACTGTAGAGCAGATTTCCATGGGCCAGTCGGCCGTGGATAAGTCCGCAGCACTGCAATTGCTGGCCCGGCACCTGGTCGCCGACGGCCTGGTTGCCGAGGGTTATCTCGCCGGTTTGCAGGCGCGGGAAGCCCAGGGCTCGACCTTTCTCGGTCAAGGTATTGCCATCCCTCACGGCACACCCGAAACCCGCGAGCTGGTGTTCACCACCGGTGTGCGCCTGATGCAGTTTCCCGATGGCGTGGACTGGGGCGATGGTCATATCGTTTACCTGGCGATCGGTATCGCCGCCAAATCCGATGAACATCTACGCCTGTTGCAATTGCTTACCCGCGCCCTCGGTGAAACTGACCTGGGCCAGGCCCTGCGTCGCGCCGGTTCCGCCGAAGCCTTGCTGAAGTTGCTGCAAGGCGCGCCGCAGGAGCTGGCGCTGGATGCGCAGATGATCGGCCTCGGTGTGGCGGCCGAAGATTTCGAAGAGCTGGTCTGGCGCGGTGCACGTCTGTTGCGGCAGGCCGACTGCGTGAGCAACGGTTTCTCCGCCGTGTTGCAACAGGTTGAAGCGCTGCCGTTGGGCGATGGCCTGTGGTGGCTGCACAGCGAGCAGACGGTGAAGCGTCCGGGCCTGGCCTTCGTCACCCCGGACAGACCGCTGCGCTATCTCGGCCAGCCACTCAATGGGCTGTTCTGCCTGGCCAGCCTCGGTGAGGCCCATCAAGCCCTGCTCGAACGCCTGTGCGCGTTGTTGATCGAAGGGCGTGGCCATGAGTTGGGGCGCGCCACCAGCAGCCGCAAAGTCCTCGAAGTGCTCGGTGGCGAAGTGCCCGCCGACTGGCCCAGCGCGCGAATTGCATTGGCCAACGCCCACGGCTTGCATGCGCGCCCGGCGAAAATCCTCGCGCAACTGGCAAAGAGCTTTGAAGGTGACATCCGCGTGCGCATCGTCGATGGTCACGACAGCGCGGTGTCGGTAAAGAGCTTGAGCAAGTTGCTCAGCCTCGGCGCCCGTCGCGGGCAGGTCCTGGAAATCATCGCTGAGCCGGGCATCGCGGCCGATGCGTTGCCGGCCTTGTTGGCCGCCATCGAAGAAGGCCTTGGTGAGGAAGTCGAGCCACTTCCGCCGGTCAGCCAGGTACACGAAGTCGTTGCCGATATGGCCGAAGTGGTCCTCGCCCCGATATCGGGCAGTGTGGTTCAGGCGATTGCCGCCGCGCCGGGGATTGCCATTGGGCCGGCCCATATTCAAGTACTGCAAACCATCGATTACCCGTTGCGCGGCGAGTCCGCCGCCATCGAGCGTGAACGTCTCAAGCAAGCTCTGGCGCAGGTACGCCGTGACATCCAGGGCCTGATCGAGCGCAGCAAGAGCAAAGCCATCCGCGAAATCTTCGTCACCCATCAAGAGATGCTCGACGACCCGGAGCTGACCGATGAGGTCGATACGCGCCTCAAGCAGGGCGAAAGCGCCGAGGCGGCGTGGATGACCGTGATTGAAGCGGCGGCCCGGCAGCAGGAAGCGTTGCAGGATGCCTTGCTCGCCGAGCGTGCGGCCGACTTGCGCGACATCGGACGTCGGGTGTTGATGCAGCTATGCGGCATCGAAACCCCGAGCGAACCGGATCAACCGTACATTCTGGTGATGGACGAGGTCGGCCCGTCCGACGTTGCGCGTCTCGATCCGGCTCGCGTGGCGGGGATTCTCACCGCCCGGGGTGGCGCTACGGCACACAGTGCGATTGTCGCCCGGGCGCTGGGTATTCCGGCACTGGTCGGCGCCGGCCCCGGCGTGTTGCTGCTGGCGCCAGGTACGCCGTTGCTGCTCGATGGCCAGCGGGGTCGCCTGCATGTGGACGCTGACGAGGCGACCTTGCAACGCGCCACGGCCGAACGCGATACCCGCGAGCAGCGCTTGAAGGCGGCTGCGGAACGGCGCCATCAACCGGCGCTGACCACCGATGGCCACGCCGTCGAAGTGTTCGCCAACATTGGTGAAAGCGCTGGCGTGATCGGCGCGGTGGAGCAGGGCGCCGAGGGCATTGGCCTGTTGCGCACCGAGCTGATTTTCATGGCCCACCCGCAAGCGCCCGACGAGGCGACCCAGGAAGTCGAGTACCGCCGCGTCCTCGACGGTCTGGCCGGGCGACCGCTGGTGGTGCGCACCCTTGATGTCGGTGGCGACAAACCGCTGCCGTACTGGCCGATTGCGAAGGAAGAAAACCCCTTCCTCGGCGTGCGCGGCATTCGCCTGACCTTGCAGCGCCCGCAGATCATGGAAGCGCAACTGCGTGCCTTGCTGCGGGCTGCCGACAACCGCCCGCTGCGGATCATGTTCCCGATGGTGGGCAGCGTTGACGAGTGGCGCCAGGCCCGTGACATGACCGAACGCCTGCGCCGGGAAATCCCGGTCGCCGACCTGCAACTGGGGATCATGATCGAAGTGCCGTCGGCGGCATTGCTGGCGCCGGTGCTGGCCCAAGAGGTCGACTTTTTCAGTGTCGGTACCAACGACCTGACGCAATACACCCTGGCCATCGACCGTGGCCATCCGACGCTGTCGGCCCAGGCCGATGGCTTGCATCCGGCTGTGCTGCAACTGATCGACATCACCGTGCGCGCGGCCCATGCTCACGGTAAATGGGTCGGTGTGTGCGGCGAACTGGCGGCCGACCCGCTGGCGGTGCCGGTGCTGGTCGGCCTCGGGGTGGATGAACTCAGCGTCGGGGCGCGCAGCATTGCCGAAGTCAAGGCGCGGATACGCGAACTGGGCTTCACTCAGACTCAAACCCTTGCCCGACAGGCCCTGGCCGTGGGCAGCGCCAATGAAGTGCGCGCATTAGTGGAGGCCCTGTAATGGCCCGGATTCTTACTCTGACCCTCAACCCGGCGCTGGACCTGACCGTCCAGTTGCCGCGCCTTGAAGCCGGCCAGGTCAACCGCAGCGATGTGATGCACACCCACGCCGCCGGCAAAGGCGTGAATGTGGCGCAGGTGCTGGCGGACCTCGGTCATCAGCTGACCGTCAGTGGCTTTCTTGGCGAAGACAACCTGCAAGCGTTCGAAACATTGTTCGCCAAACGCGGTTTTGTCGATGCCTTCATCCGTGTTCCGGGCGAGACTCGCAGCAATATCAAACTGGCGGAAAGCGACGGCCGAATCACCGACATCAATGGGCCGGGGCCGCAGGTCAGCGAGGCGGCGCAGCAGGCCTTGATGGAGCGACTGGAGCAGATTGCCCCGGGCCACGATGCGGTGGTTGTCGCCGGAAGCTTGCCGTTGGGCGTCAACGCGCAGTGGTTGCAGGCGCTGATTTTGCGCTTGAAGAGACTGGGGCTGAACGTCGCCCTCGACACCAGCGGCGAGGCGTTGCGTGCAGCGCTCAAAGCGGGGCCATGGCTGATCAAGCCCAACACTGAAGAGCTGGCCGAGGTGTTGGGCTGCGAGGTCGTGTCGGTCAGTGCCCAAGCCGTAGCGGCGGAGCGGTTGCACGCCCAGGGCATTGAGCATGTGGTGATTTCCCATGGTGCCGAGGGTGTGAACTGGTTCAGCGTCGGCTCGGCGATGCATGCCACGCCACCCAAGGTCAGCGTCGCCAGCACGGTGGGCGCGGGTGATTCGTTGCTGGCGGGAATGCTCCACGGTTTGCTCAGCGCTGATACGCCGGAGCAGACCTTGCGCACCGCCACGGCGATTGCCGCGATGGCAGTGACCCAGATCGGGTTCGGTATTGGCGATGCGGCGCAACTGGCGCAGCTCGAACAGGGTGTGCGCGTGCGTCCCCTGACAGAAAAATAAGAGGGTTTGTCATGAAGTTAGCCATCGTTACGGCCTGCCCGAACGGCATGGTCACCAGTGTGCTGTGTGCCCGGCTGCTCGATGCCGCGGCCCAGCGTCAGGGCTGGAGCACCAGTGTCGAAGTCACCGATGCCGCGCATCTCGAAAAACAACTGTCGGCGGCCACCCTCGACGCGGCCGAGTGGGTGCTGCTGGTGACCAGCGCGCCCATGGACATGTCGCGGTTTGTTGGCAAGCGAGTGTTCCAGAGCACCCCGGCCCAGGCCCTGCAAGACGTGGAAGCCGTGCTGCGGCGTGGAGCGCAGGAAGCACAGGTCTACGTCGCTACCGAAGCCGTTGTCGAACCTGTGGCGGTCGTCCAGAACATGCCACGACTGGTGGCGGTCACCGCGTGCCCGACGGGTGTCGCTCACACGTTCATGGCTGCCGAGGCCTTGCAGCAAGCGGCCAAACGCCTGGGCTATGACCTGCAGGTGGAAACCCAGGGCTCGGTCGGCGCGCGCAATCCATTGAGCGCACAAGCGATTGCCGAAGCCGATGTGGTGCTGCTGGCGGCCGATATCGAAGTCGCCACCGAGCGTTTTGCCGGCAAGAAAATCTATCGCTGTGGCACCGGCATTGCCCTCAAGCAAGCTGAAGCGACCTTGAAAAAGGCCTTGGCCGAGGGTCAACAGGAAAGCGCATCGAGCGTTGGCAACACAACGGCCAAACAGGAGAAGACGGGCGTCTATAAACACCTGCTGACCGGCGTGTCGTTCATGCTGCCGATGGTGGTGGCCGGCGGTTTGATGATCGCCTTGTCGTTCGTGTTCGGCATCACCGCATTCAAGGAGCAGGGAACGCTGGCGGCGGCGTTGATGCAGATCGGTGGCGACACTGCATTCAAGCTGATGGTGCCGCTGCTGGCAGGCTATATCGCCTATTCCATCGCCGACCGTCCGGGCCTCGCGCCGGGGATGATCGGCGGCATGCTGGCGAGCACCCTGGGTGCCGGTTTCATCGGCGGGATCATCGCCGGTTTTCTGGCTGGTTATGCGGCCAAGGCGATCAACCGTTATGCGCGGTTACCGCAAAGCCTTGAGGCGCTCAAGCCGATCCTGATCATCCCGCTGCTGGCGAGTCTGTTCACCGGTCTGGTGATGATCTACGTGGTCGGCAAACCGGTGGCCGGGATGCTTGCCGGGCTCACGCATTTCCTCGACAGCATGGGCACCACCAACGCGATTCTGCTCGGTGTGCTGCTGGGCGGCATGATGTGCGTCGACCTCGGTGGGCCGATCAACAAGGCGGCCTATGCGTTCTCGGTGGGCTTGCTGGCGTCGCAGAGCTACGCGCCGATGGCGGCGACCATGGCGGCCGGCATGGTGCCGCCGATCGGCCTGGGCATCGCCACGTTCATTGCCCGGCGCAAGTTCGCCCAGACCGAACGCGAGGCCGGTAAAGCGGCGCTGGTGCTGGGGCTGTGCTTCATCTCCGAAGGGGCAATTCCGTTTGCGGCGAAAGATCCATTGCGGGTGATCCCGGCGAGCATCGCCGGCGGTGCGCTGACCGGTGCGCTGTCGATGTATTTCGGCTGCAAGCTGATGGCGCCCCACGGTGGGTTGTTCGTGCTGGCGATCCCGAATGCGATCAACCATGCGCTGCTTTACTTATTGGCGATTGTGGCGGGGAGCCTGTTGACGGCGGTGGTGTATGCGCTGGTAAAGCGGTCTGAGGCGGTGGAATTGGCACTGGAGCCGGCCAGGGCCTGACACCATTAACTGTGGTGTTGGCGGGATCTATGTCATGCCAGGGTCATAGGTCCATGCTTTAGTTTTTCCTTTTTCAGGGAGAACACCATGAGCGATTTCAACCTCGGGCGCCGTCGTGTCATGCAAGCGGTCGGCGCCGGGCTGTTGTTGCCGGGGCTGGCGCCGGCGGTCATCGCTTCGGTCAAGGATCGGCCGCAACTCACCGACGGTGTGCAGTCCGGCGACCTGCTCGGCGACCGGGCGATCATCTGGAGCCGCTGCGATCGCCCCGCGCGGATGGTGGTGGAGTGGGACACCCGCAGCCTGTTTCCCAACCCCCGGCGATTCGTCTCGCCGCTGGCCGATGCGCGCACCGATTTCACTGCCCGGGTCGAACTCACCGGACTGCCCGCCGACCAGGCGATTTTCTATCGCGTGCAGTTTGAAGACGCCCAGAGTGGCATTGCCAGCGAGCCTTGGTTCGGTCACTTGCGCAGCGTGCCGCAAACCCGCCGTGACATCCGTTTTGTCTGGAGCGGCGACACCGTCGGCCAGGGCTTCGGCATCAACCCGGACATTGGCGGCATGCGCATCTACGAAGCAATGCGCCTGCGTCTGCCGGATTTCTTTATCCACAGCGGCGACACCATTTACGCCGACGGCCCGATCCCGGCGCAGCTCACCACGGAAGGCGGCCGGGTGTGGCGCAACATCACCACCGAAGCCAAGAGCAAGGTCGCCGAGACCCTCGACGAGTACCGCGGCAACTACCGCTACAACCTGATGGACGAAAACATCCGTCGCTTCAACGCCGAGGTCCCGCAGATCTGGCAGTGGGACGACCACGAAGTGGTGAACAACTGGTCGCCTGGCAAGCAGCTGGATGCGCGTTACCAGGACAAAGATATCCACAGCCTGGTGGGCCGCGCACGCCAGGCCTGGCTCGAATACGCGCCGATGCGTTTGCAGAGCGGCGATGGCGGCGGGCGGATCTATCGCAAGCTCGGCTACGGGCCGCTGCTCGATGTTTTCGTGCTCGACATGCGCAGTTATCGCGGGGCCAACGATGACAATCTGGGTACTGAAAAACCCTTCCTCGGTCGTGAGCAACTGGACTGGCTCAAGCGGGAAATGCAGAACTCGAAGGCGCAATGGAAAGTGATCGCCGCCGACATGCCTATTGGCCTCAGCGTGCCCGACGGCGAAGTCAGCCCCGGTGTCGCGCGCTGGGAAGCGGTGGCCAACGGTGACCCCGGCCCGGCCCAGGGACGTGAACTGGAAATCGCCGAACTGCTCGGTTTCCTGCGGGCGCAGCAGGTGCGCAATTTCCTGTTCCTGACCGCGGATGTGCATTACTGCGCGGCCCATCACTACCACCCGGATCGGGCGGCGTTCCAGGATTTCGAACCGTTCTGGGAATTCGTCGCCGGACCGCTGAATGCCGGTAGCTTCGGACCGAACGCGTTGGATAAAACCTTTGGTCCTGAAGTGGTGTTCGAGAAGGCGCCGCCCGCGCAGAACGTCTCGCCGTTTGCCGGGTTTCAGTTTTTTGGCGAGGTGAATATCGATGGGCAGAGCGGGGAGTTGAGCGTGGTGTTGCGGGATCTGGACGGGGTGTCTGTATTCGAGCGCAAGTTGCAGCCAGTTTGACCGACACATGACCCCCCTGTGGGAGCGAGCTTGCTCGCGATGACGATGTGACATTCAACATGGATGTTGGCTGTCAGTACGCTATCGCGAGCAAGCTCGCTCCCACAGGGAACTCAGTGAATCAGTACACGTCGCGGCGGTAGCGGCCCTGTTCGATCAGGCGCTCCACTTCGGCGGCGCCCAGCACCTCGTTGAGCACCTGGTCCACGCCCGAAGCCATGCCTTGAAGGCTGCCGCAGATGTAGATCACCGCACCGTCCGCCAGCCATTTCTTGAGCTCGGCTGCCGATTCACGCAAGCGATCCTGTACGTAAACCTTTTCGGCCTGGTCGCGGGAAAATGCCAGGTCCAGGCGCGCCAGATCACCATTGATCAGCCACTCCTCCAGTTCCTTTCGGCACAGGTAGTCGTGCTCGCGATGGCGCTCGCCAAACAACAGCCAGTGACGTTGCTGACCGTCGGCAATCCGGGCCTTGAGCAGGCTGCGCAACCCGGCCAGCCCCGTGCCATTGCCCAGCAGGATCATCGGCACCGGTTGGGCCGGCAGGTGGAAACCACTATTGCGCCGCACGCGCAGGCTGATGGAACTGCCCACGGGCGCGTGTTCGGTCAGCCAGCCGGAACCGACGCCGAGGTTGCCGTCGGCATGCACTTCCTGACGCACGATCAATTCCAGCACGCCATCGGCCGGGATCGACGCAATGGAGTACTCGCGCATGGCCAACGGCACGAGGGCCTCTGCCAGCGCCTGGGCGTGCAGGCCGACCAGGTGGGCGCGGTTCTCCGGCAACTGGCGGCTGGCCAAGGCCTGTTCGAGGGTTTCTTCCAGGCCGTTGAGTTGCACCTTGGTTTCACCATGGATCCCCATGCCGTCGAGGAAGTGCTCGATGGCCCACGGGCAATTGCGCGGCATCACTTCCACCAGGTCGCCCGCCAGCCAACTGCTGGTGGAAGGAGACTTGAGGCCCAGCAAGTACACCGGCGAACCACTGCTGTCCGGGTTGAGCAATTCACGATGCAGCAGGGTCCAGTTGTCGTAGCTGGGCGCTTGCCAGGTATCCACGGGGGCCTGGCCGGTCAACAGGCCCAGTTGCTGTTGCCAGTGGCGCAAGGCGTAAGGGTCACCGCTATCGACTTCCACCGGGGCGAACAGGGTCTTTGCGCCATGTTCGCCCAACCAGGCGTGCAGGCGTTTGGCGAAACCGCAGAAGTGTTGATACTGCCGGTCGCCCAACCCCAGGACGGCGTAATTCAGGCGTCCCAGGCTCGGTGCCCGGCCCAGTACCTTGCGCTCGAAACCGCGGGCGCTGTCCGGTGCTTCACCGTCGCCGAAGGTGCTGACGACGAACAAGGCATTGTTCGACTCATGCAAGTCCTGCTCGCTGACGTCCGCCAATGGTTGCACTTTTACCGGCAAGCCCGCAGCCTGCAATTGTCCGGCGGTCTGCCATGCCAGCTGCTCGGCAAAACCACTTTGGCTGGCGAAGCCGATCAGCCACGCCGGCGCATCGCTGGCGGTTTGCACGAGGTCTTTGCGCGCATCCTTGATCTGGCGTTTTTTACGGCGACGATCCAGGTACAGCATCCAGCCGGTGACGAAGAACAGTGGCATGGTCAGTGAGGTGATGGTCAGGAGGATGCGCCCGACGATGCCGAAGTAACTGCCAACGTGCAGCGCATAGATGCTGGTCAGCAGTTGCGCCTTGAGGCTCTTGTCGCTGTAGCGATCAACCCGTTTGACCACGCCGGTGGCCGGGTCGAGGGTGATCTGGTTCAGGGCACGGTCGTGAGGCGAAGTTGTCAGCAGGAAATACACGGTCGCTGGTTGGCCGGCCACGGGCGGCATGCGCACGTTATAGGAACTGAGTTGCGGACCGGCCGCGCTGTAGATGCTGCTCCACATCGCCGCGTAATCGGCCGTCGGTGCCGGACCGCTCGGCGCAGGGCCGCGTCCGCCGCGCACGCGTTCGTTCTGTGGTGAGTCGGAGAGCAAGCGGGTCAGCCCCTTGTTGTACCACTCGTAGGACCAGGACAACCCGGTCAGCGCTGCCAGGAGGTAAAACACCAGGCACCAGGTACCGGCCACCGAGTGCAGGTCCCAGTTGAAGCTGCGGCCCTTTTTCTTCCAGTCCAGGGTCAGCCAGGCGCGCCAGCTTCTCCACTGGCGAGGCCAGCGCAGGTACAGGCCGGACAGGCAGAAGAACACCAGGATCAGCGTGCACGCGCCGGTGATCTGCCGACCCGTGTCACCCATGGCGAGGAAGCGGTGCAGTTGCAGCATCAGGCCGAAGAAGCCCTGGCCGGTGGCGTCGCCGAGGAACTCGGAGGTGTACGGGTCGAAGTAGCGCATCTCGCCACGGCGTTCACCCGGCGGCGGGGTGAACCACACTTTGGCGGCGTTACCGCTGTCGGTTTCCACCGTGAGCATCGAGACTTTTTTGCCCGACGCGGCTTCGATTCGCTCCACCAGTTCGGCGGGCGGCAGCACACCGGCGACCTGTTTTTCGACCTGCAATACAGACGGGTTGAGTGTGCTCAGGATTTCATCCTGAAACGACACCGCCGCCCCGGTGATGCCCATCAGGGCCAGGACCAGCCCGGCGCTGATGCCGAAAAACCAGTGCAACTGGAACAGGGTTTTCTTCAACACGTCGCTCGCCTTGTTCGTTCAAATTGATTCATCACGGCGCGCATTATGCCGTGGGGTTGTCGAGAAGCATTCTTTTTTACGCACAAAAGCCCCGTTCATCTGGATGAACGGGGCCTCGGGCTTCACACCTCTATCAGAAGTGGAAGTTGGTGCTCAGCAAAGTGGTACGACCGGCCGCCTGGTTGGCGAAGTGAGTCGAGAACGCCTTGTCGTAGTAGGTTTCGTCGGTCAGGTTCTGCACGTTCAGTTGCAGGTCGACGTTCTTGGTCAGCTTGTAGGCCGCCATCGCGTCGTAACGAACATAGGAATCAACCATGGTGGTGTTGGCGGCACTGCCGAACACGTCATCGACATAGAACGCACCGCCACCGATGGTCAGCTTCGGCGTGACTTGATAAGTCGTCCACAGGCTGGCGCTGTTTTTCGGCGTGTTAGGCAGTTCGTTGCCATCGTTGGCTTTGTTTGCTGGCATGTCGCCGCCATCGACTTGCTCGCTGTCCATGTAGGCGTAGCCGGCGAAGACCTGCCATTTGTCGGTGAGCTTGCCGGTGGCCGACAGTTCGACACCTTGAACGCGGGTTTTGCCGACGTTTTCGTACGTTGTGGTGTTGGTCTGCACACGAGCGTTTTCTTTCTCGGTGCGGAAGATGTCGGCGGTCAGGGACAGACGATCGTTCAGCAGGTCCCACTTGGTACCGATTTCGTAGTTCTTGGTGGTTTCCGGCTCCATGTCGCTGCTCAGCAGGTTGCCGTTGCGATCCGTAGTGCCATTCTGCGGGTTGGTTTCTACGCCTTCACCGAGGGTGTTGCCCGGTGGGGTGGCGGACGTTGCGTAGGAGGCATAGATGCTGCCGTTTTCCGCTGGTTTGTAGACCACGCCGAATTGGCCAGTGACGAACTCGCTGGTGTCCTTGCCTTTGGCGGCAGTGCCTTTGGTCACGACCGTGGCGCCGGAACCGTCAAAGGTGCGGTAATTGGTGTCGAAGTGGTCGTAACGCAGACCCATGTTCACCAGCCACTGCTCGGACAACGTCAGGGTGTCGAAAACGTACAGCGCGTAGGTGTCGGCCTTGGTGTTGGTGCCGGCGTAGTTGCGCGAGATGGCACCGTTCCAAGGATCGTTTTGATTAGGGTTGGACAGCGAGGTGCAGTTGTAACCGCTAGGCGCACCGATCATTGCCGGGGAGCAGTTGGTGCCTGATGGATTCGTTGAGGTCGTTGGGGTCAGTGGTGTGGTGTCCGTGTTGACGTTGTACGAGGATTTTTCATTTTCCTCGTGGGTGTATTCGACACCAGTGGAGAAGCTGTTCTTGAACCCGGCGATGTACACATCACCAAACAGATCGGTCTGGTTGGTGGTGGTCTCGGTGTTGCTCACGCGGGTGTTCGCCCGGCGCCAGACGCTGCCGTTGTTGGCGTTGCCTTTACTGTCGTCCGGCTGGGTCAGGATGTAATCCTGCATGCTGGAGCCGTGACGCAGGGTGTTCTTGATGGTCAGCGAGTCGCTCAGGTCGTGCTCGATGGCAAAGGTTGCCGTGTCGGTGCGGGTCTTGCGGAAGTCGCGATCGGTCAGGCCGTAGAAGTTGCTGCTGTCGCCGCCGGCGTAAGGCTTGTCCGGATTGGACTTGGTGCGGTCGGCCGTCTTGCCCGACGCAGGAACGGTGTACGGAATACCCGAGTCAGGCGTGTCGTTGCTTTCGAGGTGGTAGTAGTCGAGGTTGACGCGTGTGTCCGTACCCAGGCCGAAGGCCAGGGACGGTGCGATACCCCAACGGTCGTATTCGACACTGTCACGCCCGGCGACGTTGCTCTCGTGGCTCAACAGGTTCAGACGGCCGGCGGCGGTGTCGCTGAACTGGTAGTTGCCGTCGAAGGTGTAGCGCTGGGTCTGGTCGGAGCCCCAGGTGAAACCACCGTCGAGCGAATTGCCCAGGTGAGCTTTCTTGCTGACCAGGTTGATGCTGCCGCCCGCAGCGCCACGGCCGCCGATGGCCGAGTTCGGGCCCTTGCTGACTTCGATCGATTCAACGGCGAAGATTTCGCGGCTCTGGGAACCGGTGTCGCGCACGCCGTCCAGGTAGGTGTCGCCCTGGGCGTCGAAGCCACGGATAAACGGACGGTCGCCTTGCGGGTTGCCACCTTCACCGGCACCGAAGGTGATGCCTGGAACAGTACGCAATGCGTCCTGCATGTTGAGGGCGCCCGTGTCTTTGAGAACCTGTTGCGGAATGACCGTTACCGAGCGCGGCGTGTCGATCAGCGGCGCGGTGTACTTGGGCGAGGAGGCTTTCTCTACGTTGTAGGTTGTCTCGTCCTGGGCTTCGCCGGTGATGGCGGTGGCACCCAGCGAAATCACTTTGTCCGGTGCTTTTTCGTCGGTTTTTTCCGCCGCGAAAACCATGTGGCCCGCAGAGCCGGCAGTAATCGCCATGCCGATGGCCGATGCGAGCAAACGTGGTGAACTGACCGGTACTTGTGGTTGTTGACGCGACATTTGAATTCCCCTCCCCAAGGATTTGAGGCGGCGGAATATAGGGTAAATACGTATTTGTAACAATTGCGAAACATTGCTATTCGCACTGAATTTACATTCTTTACAATTTAACCTTACGGTTTTTGCTGACTCATTCGTCAGATGGGTTTTACATAGGCAATAAGAATCAATACCATTGGCGCCCCTTTGTTTTCAGGTGTCTTTGTCATGCTGCTGCACATTCCCGGCCTGTTCGAAAAAGACGAGGTGCGGCGCATTCGCGAGGCTCTGGAACAAGCCGATTGGGCCGATGGCAAGATCACCGCCGGCTACCAGTCGGCCAAGGCCAAGCACAATCTGCAGCTGCCTGAAGGGCATCCGCTGGCCAAGGAGATCGGCGCGGCGATGCTGGAGCGGCTGTGGAAAAATCCGCTGTTCATGTCAGCTGCCTTACCGCACAAAGTCTTTCCTCCGTTGCTCAACTGTTACACCGCCGGTGGCAGTTTCGACTTCCATATCGACAACGCGGTGCGTCAGCCCAAGGGCGGCATCGAGCGGGTGCGTACGGATTTGTCCGCCACGCTGTTCTTCAGCGAGCCGGAGGATTACGACGGCGGCGAGCTGGAAATCCAGGACACCTTCGGCACCCAACGGGTGAAGCTGCCTGCCGGCGACATGGTGCTGTACCCCGGCACCAGCCTGCACAAGGTCAACGCGGTGACACGCGGAACGCGACTCGCCTCGTTTTTCTGGACCCAAAGCCTGGTGCGTGAAGACAGCCAGCGCGCCCTGTTGTTCGAGATGGACGGGGCAATCCAGCAACTGACCCGCGATGTGCCCGATCATCCAGCGCTGATCCGCCTCACCGGTACCTATCACAACCTGTTGCGTCGCTGGGTCGAGGTGTAAGTGGCGGATTTTCGTTTACGCCGCGAGGAAATGCTCGACGGTGAGCGCCTGCGCGCGATGCTCGACGAAAGTCCGGCCCGGGCGGCCCAGGCCATCCTGATCGCCGCACGAGAAGGTGAGGTCGAAGCTCAGGCTTTGCTCGGGCAGATCCTGCTCGACGGCCAGGGGATCGCGCAGGACCAGCCGCTGGCGCTGAGCTGGTTCGGCATCGCCGCGCGACGCGGGCATGTGATGGCGCGCAATATGCTCGGCCGTTGTCATGAACATGGCTGGGGTTGTGTTGCCGACGCATCGCTAGCGGCCAGGCATTATCGACTTGCCGCCACTGCAGGGCTGGATTGGGCGATGTACAACTACGCCAATCTGCTGGCGACCGGTCGCGGGGTGGTTGAGGATCAGCTTCAAGCACTGAAGCTCTATCGCCGTGCGGCTGAGTTGGGCCATGCAAAATCGATGAATCTGTTGGGGCGGTATCTGGAAGAAGGGCGGGTTTGTCCCGCGGATCCGGCAGCGGCTCGTGACTGGTATCGACGTTCGGCCGAGGGCGGGGATTTTCGCGGGCAGTTCAGCTTTGCGGCGGTCTTGACCGACGAAGGGAATATCGAGGAAGCGTTGGTCTGGCTGCGCAAGGCGTTGGCCGGTGGCAACCTGAATTTTTTGCGAGTGGCCTGTAAGGCATTGTCAGCCGCTAATGTTCCACAGATTCAGGCGATGGCAGTGGACTACAAAAGACGAACCGAACAGTTGGAGACCCTATAGGAGCGAGCAAGCTCGCTCCTACAGTAGTTGCCTTTATACGTAGAACGACTTCAGCGGCGGGAAGCCATTGAACTCGACGGCGCTGTAGCTGGTGGTGTACGCACCGGTCGACAGCCAGTACAGGCGATCACCGATGGCCAGGTTCAGTGGCAGGCCGTACTTGTAGTTTTCGTACATGATGTCGGCGCTGTCGCAGGTAGGACCGGCGATGACCACTTCTTCCATCTCGCCCTTTTTCTCGGTCCAGATCGGGAACTTGATGGCTTCGTCCATGGTTTCGATCAGGCCGGAGAATTTGCCCACATCCGTGTACACCCAGCGCTCTACCGCGGTACGGGATTTACGCGCGACCAGCACCACTTCGCTGACCAGGATACCGGCGTTGGCGATCAACGAGCGGCCTGGCTCGAGGATGATTTCCGGCAGGTCATCACCGAAGTCTTCCTTGAGGAAGCGGATGATTTCCTCGGCGTAGGTTTCCAGGCTGTTGGTGCGGGTGATGTAGTTGGCCGGGAAGCCACCGCCCATGTTGATCAGTTTCAGGTGGATGCCGTCTTCTTCCTTCAGACGCTCGAAGATCACTTTGACCTTGGCGATCGCGGCGTCCCAGACGCTGATGTCGCGCTGTTGCGAGCCAACGTGGAACGAAATGCCGTAAGGCACCAGGCCCAGGTCGCGGGCGAGAATCAGCAGGTCCATCGCCATGTCGGTCTGGCAGCCGAATTTGCGCGACAACGGCCAGTCAGCGGTGGTCGAACCTTCAGTCAGGATGCGTACATAAACTTTCGAACCTGGCGCGGCCTTGGCGATGTTGCGCAGGTCGGCTTCGGAGTCGGTGGAAAACAGGCGCACGCCCTTCTCGTAGAAGTAGCGGATGTCCTTGGATTTCTTGATGGTGTTGCCGTAGCTGATACGGTCGGCGCTGACGCCGCGATCCATCACTTTGTCCAGTTCGTAGATCGAGGCGATGTCGAAGCTCGAACCTTTCTCTTTGAGCAGGTCGATGATCTCGACGGCCGGGTTGGCCTTGACCGCGTAGTAGACCTTGGCGAATTCGAAACCGGCGCGCAGGTCGTCATAGGCCTGGCTGATCATCGCGGTGTCGATCACCACGAACGGGGTTTCCTGCTTGTCGGCGAACGCCTTCATTTTGTCAAAAGTGGCGCGCGCGAAATAATCTTCGACCTGGATCGACATACTTGGGACTCCTAGTGGCAAACATTAGTAATCAATGGGTGCAAATGAACGTCCTCCGTATCCCCACTTTGGTTCGCCTACTTCCCAAGGCATGTCGCCGAAAGCAAAAAGGCCATGGGAAGTGCTGCTTTCCCTTGGCCTTGCTGTCTCGTCGTCAGTACTTGAGCCGGATGGATCGTTTCCAGCATGGACGTTCGGCGCGAACTTTAGGGCGTGAGGGGCTTGAGATCAACAAAAAATGTCGCGTTTTTGCACGCTTCTGACGTGCGTCGCGCACATCACTCTTTGTAGCCGACCGAGATGACGGACAGATGTTCCCCGAGAATTTTTCAGTGTTAAAAATACCTGCACGTTCGACGCTGATATCCGCTAGATTCCAGGTAACTACAATAGCGTCAACATCCTGGACGTTCCCCGCAAAGATGGCGGTCATGGGGTTATTTGCGCGGTCTTGAAGGGTGAGGTGGCGAGCATTTGTTGAGGGCAGGTGTTCATTTTTTTTTCCAGGCGCGGAGGAAGGGGAATCACCCATTAAAACTGGCCGGGCATTCAGTCCAGCCATGGCAATTGCAGTCCATCGCCGGCAAACCTGCCGTACCTCGTGCAAAAAATCCGACGCCTGCCTTGACCCCGCCGATTTGACTCAGGATTTCTCGATTGACTTGCACAGTACCACCCGATCCTTGAGGTGCAGTTCATCCGGGAGTGAAACTTTGTTCATCGCCAGAATGAAATCCATCCACTGGTTTTGTTGTTTCAAAAGGCGCTCAAGCTGTTTTTCACTTGAACCGTTTGGGGGGTTGTCAAAGACATAGGGGTGGCAGCCGGAGAAACCGTTGGGCACCGTGGAAAGAAGCGGGTAATCACGCTCGTAATCAATGTTGCTCTTGACCATCGTGTAGGTCTGCCAACTGGTGTACGACAACACGCCTAGTACAAAAATGCCTAGCAGGGGGAGCGCGATCCGCCACCGCAGTGGTGTGGGAAAGGCTTTGGCCAAGGCTCTGCGAGTCATGAAATCGGTAATTTTCTTTCCATTCACCAGAACCTGCACAACTTCGAAATCGCGCGGGTTGTAGATCGATATCTCTACTTCTTCATTGGGCGGAACCTGTTTGAGTACCAGTTCCTTGTCCGCAGCATTGTGTTCCCATTTCACGGCTGCCTCGTGTCGGGAATAAGTGATTCGAGGGACGAATTCGAAGTTTCCCCGATACAGCAATTTGACGTCGGCCAGGGTTGTATCCGACTCGTTGTAAAGCGCAATTTGGGTACAGGTGTAGCTGTTGTTCCCAGTCACCATCTCTGCTGGAGCGTGAAACAGATAAGGTCCCATTGTTGTCCAGCCAATGGCGTCCGGCAGGTCTTTACGTAGCGAATTCAGTGCTGCAATTTGATCGATCATCCAAGTGTCCTTGATCGGTTCACGCGGACGTTATTATCCGCAAGCCAAGATGCTATCGGCATGTATGTGTTCCGATCAATTCAACTCATTGCAGATGGTCAAGGGCTGCTATGGCAGCCCCATTTCAAATGATCACGCCACCGCCTCGGCCGGCGACACGATATTGGTCTTCATCCCCCGCGAACGTCCTGAACTCAGATACGCCGCAATCGACTCCTGCGTGACCTCGCCGAGGAACACCCGCTCGGCATCCATCACCGGCAACCACGCCCGATTGAACTCGTACATGCGCGACAGCAGGATGCGCAAATGTTCGTCGTACGCCGCCGTGGCATTGAACTCGCGTTGGTACTGCGCGCAGGTGCCGGTCTGACGGTGCAGGTCGCGACGTCGTACATAACCCAGGGCTTTATTCTCGGCGCAAGTGACCACCACGTAGCGTCGGTCATGCTCGTCCATCAACTCCAGCGCTTCGGCCACCGGGGTTTGCGGGCTGACGGATGGCGCGTTGTCCGCCGCATCTTCGGCTTTCACCAACAGCAGACGCTTGAGCGTGCTGTCCTGGCCGACGAAGTTGCTGACAAAGTCATCAGCCGGGTGCGCAAGCAAAGTGTCCGGGTGATCGATCTGCAACAGTTTGCCGGCGCGGAAGATCGCGATCTTGTCGCCGAGTTTGATCGCCTCGTCGATGTCATGGCTGACCATGATCACGGTCTTGTTCAGCGCCCGCTGCATTTCGAAGAACTCGTTCTGGATCATCTCGCGGTTGATGGGGTCGACCGCGCCGAACGGTTCGTCCATCAGCAACAGTGGCGAATCGGCGGCCAGTGCGCGAATCACGCCGATCCGCTGCTGCTGGCCACCGGACAACTCCCGCGGATAGCGATGCAGGTACTGCTTGGGCTCGAGCTTGATCATGCTCATCAACTCGCGGGCGCGGTCGTGGCATTTCTGCTTGTCCCAGCCGAGCAGTTTCGGCACCACGACGATGTTCTCCTCGATGGTCATGTTCGGGAACAAACCGATCTGCTGGATCACGTAGCCGATGTTGCGGCGCAGGGTCACTTCGTC
This sequence comes from Pseudomonas sp. KH_046_2, assembly GCF_057838985.1. Taxonomy (NCBI): domain Bacteria; kingdom Pseudomonadati; phylum Pseudomonadota; class Gammaproteobacteria; order Pseudomonadales; family Pseudomonadaceae; genus Pseudomonas; species Pseudomonas sp. KH_046_2. Next base: position 906,649 of record NZ_CM174480.1, read on the forward strand.
GAGGCCGGTGGTGTCTTCGCCGTTGATCAGGATCTTGCCCGAGGTCGGTTTGATCAGGCGGTTGATCATTTTCAGCGTGGTGCTTTTACCGCAACCCGATGGCCCGAGGAACACGCAGATTTCGCCTTCATTGACGGTCAGGCTTACCGAGTCCACGGCTTTCACATCTTTGCCGTTGCTTTGGAAGGTCTTGCTGAGGTTTTGAAGTTCGATCATTTCAGGAGTCCTTTTGGAGTCAGCGAGCGTTGCAGCACTTGCAGAGCGAGGTCGGCGATGATGGCCAGCAGGCTGACCAGCACGGCGCCGACAATCAGCATCGACATGTCGCTGCGGCTGATGGAAGCGAGGATGAGCACGCCCAGGCCGCCGGCGCCGATGGTGGCGGCGATGGTCATGACGCCGATGTTCATCACCACGGCGGTGCGCACACCAGCGAGGATCACCGGCACGGCAATGGGCAACTCGACCATGCGCAGGCGCTGGCCGAAGGTCATGCCGATGCCGCGGGCGGCTTCGCGGATGCCCGGTTCGACGCTGGTCAGGGCCAGGTAGGTGTTACGCATGATCGGCAGCAGCGAGTACAGGAATACCGCGGTAATCGCCGGCATCGGCCCCAGGCCCTGGCCGAATTTGGAGTAGAACGGCAGCAGCAGGCCGAACAGGGCAATCGACGGCACGGTCAGCAGCACCGTGGCGCTGGCTTGCAAAGGCCCGGCGAGACTTGGGAAGCGGGTCATCAGGATGCCCAGCGGCACGCCGACCAGAATCGCCAGGGTCACGGCAATGCCGACCAGGGTGATGTGTTGCCACGTCAGGTGTAAGACCAATGGCCAGTCGAGATGGGAAAAGGCGTTCAGGAATTCCATGACTTTTCCTCCTTAATTGATCGGGTGCTGGCGCAGGAAATCGGCGGCAACGGCTGAAGGACTTTGGTGCTCGACGTCGACCCGCGCGTTGAGTTCGCGCATGGTGTTGTCGTCGAACAGTTCAGCCAGCGGCTTGAGCTGTGCGGCCAATTGCGGATGCGCATCGAGGTAGGCCTGACGCACCACCGGTGCGGCGGTGTAGTCGGGGAAGTAATGCTTGTCGTCTTCCAGCAGCTTCAGCTTGAAGGCGTTGAGGCGACCGTCGGTGGTGTAGACCAGACCGGCAAACACCTGGCCGTTACGCAGCGCGGTGTAGACCAGTCCGGCGTCCATCTGCCGGATATTCTTGCGGGTCAGGTTCATGTCGTAGAGCTTGACCATGCCATCCAGACCGTCCGAACGGTTGGCGAACTCGGTATCCAGCGCCACCAGGTTGTTGGTATCGGCTTCCTTGCGCAGTACCGTGCTCAGCTCACTGATGGTGTTGATTTGCGGGTATTGGTCGGCGACGTTCTTCGGCAGGGCGAGGGCGTAGGTGTTGCTGAATTTCGACGGGGTGAGCCAGACCAGGCCTTTTTTCCCGTCGAGTTCCTTCACTCGTGCGTAGGATTGTTCGCTGTCGAGTTTTTCAGTGACATGGTTGTAGGCCACCAACGAAACGCCGGTGTATTCCCAGAGCATGTCCAACTGGCCACTTTCGTGGGCGCTGCGGGCCAGATTGCTGCCCAGGCCGCCGGTCACTTGCGCTTCGTAACCCTTGGTGCGCAGGTACTGCGAGGTGATTTCCGCCAGCAGGGTCTGTTCGGTGAACACCCGGGCGCCGATGCGGATCAAGGGTTTGTCAGCGGCTTGGGCAAATCCTGCGAACAGCAGGACGCAGCCTAGTAAAAAGCTTGAAGTTTTCATGACGATTCCTTTGCCGAGGCTTAAGACGGGCGCAAGCCGCGTTCGAGCCAGAGGCGGCTGGCGAGTGTCACCAGGCCGTCGAGCAACAGGGCCAGCAGGGCGGTGCAGGCCGCGCCGAGCAGCAATTGCGGCTGATTGTTCAGGGCGATGCCGGGGAAGATCAGGCTGCCGAGACTGTTGGCGCCGATCAGGAACGCCAGCGGCGCCGTCCCGACATTGATCGCCAATGCCACGCGCACTCCACCGATGATGATCGGCACCGCGTTGGGCAATTCGACTTTCCACAGCACCTGGAGCGGGGTCATGCCGATGCCGACTGCGGCTTCCTTTAGTGAGCCTTGAACGTTTTTCAGGCCTTCGTAGGTATTGCGCACGATGGGCAGCAAGGAGGCGAGGAAGAGGGCGAAGATGGCAGGGCCGCTGCCGATGCCAAGGATACCGAGGGCGATGGCCAGGACGGCCAAGGGCGGAACGGTGTTGCCGATGTTGAAGAACTGCATGAAGCGTTCGGCGCGGCCGACCATGGACGGGCGGCTGAGGAGGATGCCGGCAGGAATGCCCACGACAAGGGCGGCCAGCATGGAAGCGAGAACGAGAACCAGATGAGCTTGCAGGTAAAACAACAAATCGTCGCGGTAAAGTTCGATCGTGTTGATGCCGATCCATTGGATCAGCAGGGCCAGAAGGGCGATTACCAGCGCGCCTCCTATCAGCCCTTTGCCATAGTGGATAGCCACAGGCGGACTCCTTTTTTCAGTCGGCGAATACTTTTTCGTGTGGCAACGCCATTCCTGGCTGCCGAAAAAATGATCGCGATAAGCAGCTCATGCCGAGCGCGTTCCACTGTAGGAGCGAGCTCGCTCGCGAAAAACGTCCAGACAACGCGTACATTCAGGTACCCAGCGTTATCGTTGAGGTCCATCGCGAGCGAGCTCGCTCCTACAGAGGATAGGCGCACGGCTATCGAGCCATGAGCACAGCCTCGTCAGGCCGAATTGCAGGTGTTTCAGGCCCCCGACGAGTGGTCGTTACGGGGGAGTGGACGTCTCCGTGCTTTAAAAGGTTCCCATCTGAAGCAGCACTTGGCCACCCCTAATGTGCTCAACGGTTCGGTTCTTGGATCAACTTGGGCTATAATCTGCGCCCTTTTTTGAATCACCTGCCAGGCGATTTCCCATGACCAAACAGGCCGCCGAAGTCGCGAAACGCCGCACTTTCGCCATTATTTCCCACCCCGATGCCGGTAAGACCACCATCACCGAGAAGCTCTTGCTGATGGGCAAGGCGATTGCGGTAGCCGGTACGGTGAAATCTCGTAAATCCGATCGCCATGCCACCTCCGACTGGATGGAAATGGAAAAGCAGCGTGGTATCTCCATTACCACGTCGGTCATGCAGTTCCCGTATCGCGAGCACATGGTCAACCTGCTCGACACCCCGGGCCACGAAGACTTCTCCGAAGATACCTACCGCACCCTGACGGCGGTGGACTCGGCGTTGATGGTACTCGACGGCGGTAAAGGTGTGGAGCCTCGGACCATCGCCCTGATGGACGTCTGCCGTCTGCGTGACACGCCGATCGTCAGCTTCATCAACAAACTCGACCGTGACATCCGCGACCCGATCGAACTGCTCGACGAAATCGAAGCCGTCCTCAAGATCAAGGCTGCGCCGATCACCTGGCCGATTGGTTGCTACCGCGACTTCAAAGGTGTGTATCACCTCGCCGACGACTACATCATCGTGTACACCGCCGGTCACGGTCACGAACGCACCGAAACCAAGATCATCGAGAAGCTCGACTCCGATGAAGCCCGCGCCCACCTGGGTGACGAGTACGAGCGTTTCATCGAACAGCTGGAACTGGTGCAGGGCGCCTGCCACGAGTTCAACCAGCAGGAGTTCCTCGACGGTCAACTGACCCCGGTGTTCTTCGGTACGGCACTGGGCAACTTCGGCGTCGACCACGTCCTCGACGCCGTGGTTGATTGGGCTCCGCGCCCACTGGCACGCGTGGCCAACGAGCGCACCGTGGAGCCGGTGGAAGAGAAGTTCTCGGGCTTCATCTTCAAGATCCAGGCGAACATGGACCCGAAACACCGCGACCGCATCGCCTTCATGCGTATCTGCTCCGGCAAATACGAAAAAGGCATGAAGATGCGCCATGTGCGCACCGGCAAGGACGTGCGGATCGGCGACGCGCTGACCTTCTTCTCCTCCGAGCGTGAGCAGCTGGAAGAAGCGTTTGCCGGCGACATCATCGGCCTGCACAACCACGGCACCATCCAGATCGGCGACACCTTCAGCGAAGGCGAAGTCCTGGGCTTCACCGGTATCCCGCACTTCGCCCCGGAACTGTTCCGCCGCGTGCGTTTGAAAGATCCGCTGAAATCCAAGCAACTGCGTCAGGGCCTGCAACAGCTGGCCGAAGAAGGCGCGACCCAGGTGTTCTTCCCGGAGCGCAGCAACGACATCATCCTCGGCGCCGTCGGTGTGCTGCAGTTCGACGTGGTCGCCAGCCGTTTGAAAGAGGAATACAAGGTCGAGTGTTCCTACGAGCCGATCACCGTTTACTCGGCTCGCTGGATCGAATGCAGCGACAAGAAGAAGCTCGAGGAATTCTCCAACAAGGCCGTGGAAAACCTGGCATTGGACGGCGGCGGTCACCTGACCTACCTCGCGCCGACCCGGGTCAACCTGGCCCTGATGGAAGAGCGCTGGCCGGACGTGAAATTCCGTGCGACGCGTGAGCATCACTAAGCGCTGAGTTGCAAAATCCAAGAACCCCGTTGCGAAAGCAGCGGGTTTTTTTTGCCTGTCGCAATTCCCTGTAGGAGCGAGCCTGCTCGCGATGATTCCAGGCGCGCTGTGTTTATCCAGACAGAGCGCGTCATCGTTAGTATCCATCGCGAGCAGGCTCGCTCCTACAGGGTGCTGCGGTGTTAGTGGCATTGTGAATAACCCCTATTCCAAACCAATCTCCCAACCCTCTGCATTTTCCCCCGCTCGACAGCATCCAATCTGGAGAACCCGGCTGATCGGAACTAGATTTGACTCAGCGCCAGACAGGCACTCAACGAAAGGAAGGAATCGGCTATGAACAGATTGTTTCGCGTTTTACTGCTGTTGAAGGTGATGGTGATGCTCTCGCTCGGAACTTCGATGGCGTGGGCCGAGTGTATCGATCATGGGGAGCAGGCTTCGAGCGGGCAGGCGGGTTACGCGGGGTTGATGATCGCCAAGTCCGAATCGGAACCGGGAGATCAGGGGCAGGGTGGTGCGGACAACGACGATGACTCGACCACCGACGAGCCGGACTCCGATGAAGAAGGCGACAGCCAGACGTAGTCGCTTTATTGCAGGCAAAAGAAAACCCCTTCTACCTGAGTGATACGCAATCGAGGCGGAAGGGGTCGGGTTAACGCGTAATTACTTGAGCTACTCAATCCCTGTGGGAGCTAGCCTGCTAGCTCCCACAGTTTTTTATGCCGCGCCGTCGAGGAATTGCTCGGCGTAGTGGCAAGCCACCTGGCGGCCGGCGATCAGGCGCAGGGCCGGCTCTTCAGTGCTGCAACGCTCGGTGGCGTACGGGCAGCGCTTGTGGAAGGCGCAGCCGGACGGCGGGTTCAGCGGGTTGGGCAATTCGCCGACGATCTTGATTTTCGGTTTGTTCGGATCCGGGTGGATGGCCGGCGTCGCCGACAACAGCGCCTGGGTGTAGGGGTGCAGGGGGCGAGAGTAAATGTCCTCTTTCGTGCCCATTTCCACCGGGCGACCGAGGTACATCACCATCACATGGTCGGCAACGTGGCGTACCACTGCCAGGTTGTGGGAGATGAACACATAGGCGGTGTTGAACTCTTGCTGCAAATCCATGAACAGGTTGAGCACCTGCGCCTGAATCGACACGTCCAGCGCCGAGGTCGGTTCGTCCGCCACCAGCACTTTCGGTTGCAGCATCATCGCCCGGGCCAAGGCGATCCGCTGGCGCTGACCGCCGGAGAACATGTGCGGATAACGCTGGTAGTGCTCGGGACGCAAGCCCACCTGCTTCATCATCGCCTGGACTTTCTCGCGACGTTCCGCGGCGCTCAGGTTGGTGTTGATCAATAATGGCTCTGCCAGCTGATCACCGACTTTCTGCCTTGGGTTCAACGAGGCGTACGGGCTCTGGAACACCATCTGCACGTCTTTGCGCAGTTGCTTGCGCTGGGCCTTGTCGGCACCGGCGACTTCCTGCCCGGCGATTTTCAAGGACCCGGAGGACGGCTCTTCGATCAGGGTCAGGGCACGGGCCAGGGTGGATTTGCCGCAACCCGACTCGCCGACGACAGCGAGGGTCTTGCCGGCTTCCAGTTCGAACGATACGCCGTTGAGGGCGCGCACGGTGGCGTGCCCCTTGAACAGGCCTCGGGACACCTCGTAGTGACGGGTCAGGTCGCGGGCGGTAAGAACGACGGCCATTACGCCACCTCCTGGTTCAGCGGGTAGAAGCAGCGAGCGAGGCTGTTGCTTTTCTGGTCGAGTGCCGGACGTTGTTGGCGGCAGTTGTCTTTCACGTACGGGCAGCGCGGCGACAGCAGGCAACCCTGCGGACGGTCGTAGCGACCGGGAACGATGCCCGGCAGGGTCGACAGGCGCGCGGCGCCCAGGCTGTGTTCCGGAATCGCCTTGAGTAGCGCTTCGCTGTACGGGTGTGCCGGGATGTCGAACAGTTGCGGCACCTGACCGACTTCGACCGCTTGGCCGGCGTACATCACGCACACGCGCTGGGCGGTTTCGGCAACGACGGCGAGGTCGTGGGTGATCAGCACCAGGCCCATGTTCTGCTCTTTCTGCAACGCCAGCAGCAGGTCCATGATCTGCGCCTGGATGGTTACGTCCAGCGCCGTGGTCGGTTCGTCGGCGATCAGCAGTTTCGGTTCGCCGGCAATCGCCATGGCAATCGCAACACGCTGGCTCATGCCACCGGACAGTTGATGCGGGTAGGCGTCCATACGGCTGGCGGCACCCGGGATCTCGACTTTTTCCAGCAGTTCGATGGCGCGCTTGCGAGCCTGCTTACCGGACATTTTCAAGTGCAAGCGCAGCACTTCCTCGATCTGGAAACCGACGGTGTAGCTCGGGTTCAGCGCGGTCATCGGATCCTGGAAGACCATGGACAGGTCTTTACCGACGATCTGTCGACGCTGGCGATTGTTGAGCTTGAGCATGTTCTTGCCGTCGAAATTCAGGGCGTCAGCGGTGACGATCCCCGGATGCTCGATCAGGCCCATCAGCGCCATCATTGTCACGGACTTGCCGGAACCGGACTCGCCAACGATGGCCAGCACTTCGCCCTTGTCCACTTGCAGATCGAGACCATCGACTACTGGCGTGGCGTTTTTGTCGCCGAAGCGAACGTTGAGATTCTTGATTTCTAACAGTGACATGGGAATCTCCTCAGGCGGCGTTCTTGAGTTTCGGGTCCAGCGCATCGCGCAGGCCGTCGCCCATCAGGTTGATTGCCAGCACGCTGAGCAAAATGGTCAAACCAGGCAGGCTCACTACCCACCAGGCGCGTTCGATGTAGTCGCGGGCTGAAGCCAGCATGGTGCCCCACTCAGGGGTTGGCGGTTGTACGCCAAGGCCGAGGAAGCCCAGTGCGGCGGCATCGAGGATCGCCGAAGAGAAACTCAGGGTGGCCTGAACAATCAGCGGCGCCATGCAGTTAGGCAGCACGGTGACGAACATCAGGCGTGGCAGACCGGCACCGGCCAGGCGCGCGGCGGTCACGTAGTCGCGGTTCAGTTCGCCCATCACCGCAGCGCGGGTCAGACGAACGTAGGACGGCAGGGACACCACGGCGATGGCGATCACGGTATTGATCAGGCCAGGGCCGAGGATGGCGACGATTGCCACGGCCAGCAGCAGGGACGGCAGGGCCAGCATGATGTCCATCAGGCGCATGATGGTCGGGCCGAGCATGCGCGGGAAGAACCCGGCGAACAGGCCCATCAGGATGCCCGGGATCAGCGACATCACCACCGATGACAAGCCGATCATCAGCGACAGGCGCGAGCCAGTGATCAGACGCGACAGCAGGTCGCGGCCCAGCTCATCGGTGCCGAGCAGGAATTGCAGTTGCCCACCTTCCAGCCAGGCCGGCGGAGTCAGCAGGAAATCGCGGTACTGCTCGCTCGGGTCGTGAGGGGCGACCCACGGGGCGAAGATGGCGCAGAAAATCACCAGCAGCATGAACATCAGGCCGGCGACGGCACCTTTGTTCTTGGAGAACGCTTGCCAGAATTCTTTGTACGGAGACGGGTACAGCAGGCTTTGATCGACTGCTACCGATGGAATTGGAGTGGTCATGGTCATGATCTCAGCGCTGATGACGGATGCGTGGGTTGGCAAAGCCGTAGAGGATGTCCACTACGAAGTTGACCACAATCACCAGGCAGGCGATTAACAGGATGCCGTTTTGTACGACTGGGTAGTCCCGGGCGCCAATGGCTTCAATCAGCCATTTGCCGATGCCGGGCCACGAGAAGATGGTTTCGGTCAGGACCGCACCGGCCAGCAGGGTGCCGACTTGCAGACCGACCACCGTCAGTACCGGTATCAGCGCGTTACGCAGGCCGTGTACGAACACTACGCGCGCCGGCGACAGGCCCTTGGCCTTGGCGGTGCGAATGTAGTCTTCACGCAGCACTTCCAGCATCGAGGAACGGGTCATCCGCGCGATCACTGCCAGCGGAATCGTGCCGAGCACAATGGCCGGCAGGATCAGGTGGTGCAGGGCGTCGAAGAAGGCGTCCGGCTCGTCGGCCAGCAGGGTATCGATCAGCATGAAACCGGTGCGTGGCTCGATGTCATACAGCAGGTCGATCCGCCCGGATACCGGGGTCCAGCCCAGGCTTACCGAGAAGAACATGATCAGGATCAGGCCCCACCAGAAGATTGGCATCGAGTATCCCGCCAGGGAGATACCCATCACTCCATGGTCGAACAGGGACCCTCGCTTGAGTGCCGCGATCACCCCGGCCAGAAGGCCCAGGATGCCGGCGAACAACAGGGCGGCCATGGACAGTTCCAGGGTCGCGGGGAACAGGGAGGTGAATTCGCTCCACACACTTTCACGGGTACGCAGGGATTCCCCGAGATCGCCGTGGGCGAGCTTGCCGATGTAATCCAGGTACTGGGCATACAGGGGTTTGTTCAGACCTAGGCGTTCCATTGCCTGAGCGTGCATTTCGGGATCGACCCTACGTTCTCCCATCATGACTTCTACGGGGTCGCCCGGGATCATGCGAATCAACGCGAAAGTCAGCAGGGTGATGCCGAAGAACGTGGGGATCAGTAACCCCAGTCGGCGGGCAATAAAACTAAACATCGTGTGTTGTACCTCATCAGCCGGTTAGGCGTGCCCGGCATGCCTGGGTCAGGAATGCCGGGAGTTTTCTTATTACTTCACCTGGGTAGTGGCGAAGTTATTCGTGGTGAGGGGGCTAATGTGATAACCCTCTACGTTGTTGCGCATTGCGGTGAACATTCTAGTGTGCGCCATGCTGATCCACGGCTGGTCCTGGTTAAAAATAACCTGGGCCTGTTCGTAGAGCGCTGCGCGTTCGGCCGGATCGGTTTTTTCCCGAGCCTGGTCGAGCAGCGCCTGGAACTTGTCATTGCACCAACGTGCGTAGTTTTCTCCGTTCTTGGCCGCTTCACAACTGAGCATAGGCGTCAGGAAGTTATCCGGGTCGCCGTTATCGCCCGCCCATCCGGCGGAAACCATGTCGTGCTCGCCGTTTTTGGCGCGTTTGAGCATTTCGCCCCATTCCATCACGCGGATATCGATCTTGATCCCGACCTTGGCCAGATCGGCTTGCATCATCTGCGCACCGAGCATCGGGTTCGGGTTGGTCGGACCGCCACCGTTGCGGGTGAACAGGGTGAATGTGGTGCCTTCCGGTACGCCGGCTTCCTTGAGCAGGGCGCGAGCCTTGTCCAGATCACGGGCCGGGTTTTTCAGGCTGTGGTTGTAACCCAGCAGGGTGTCCGGGTACGGGTTGACCGCTGCTGTTGCATTGCCTTTGCCGAACAGGGCGTTGACGTAGGCTTCCTTGTCGAAGGCGATGTCGATGGCTTTGCGCACCCTCACATCACTCATGTACTTGTGCGTGGTGTTCATGGCGATGTAGGAAACGGTCATCGCGTTGAGTTCATCGACTTTCAGGTTCGAGTCTTTCTTGATGCTCGGGATATCGTCCGGCTTTGGATACAGCGCGACCTGGCACTCGTTGGCCTTGAGCTTTTGCAGGCGCACGTTGTTGTCGGTGGCGATGGCCAGGATCAGTGCATCGGCCGGCGGCTTGCCACGGAAATAGTCCGGGTTGGCCTTGAAGCGAACCTGGGCGTCCTTGTTGTAGCGCTGGAAGACGAACGGACCGGTGCCGACTGGTTTGTTGTTCAGGTCGCCGGTCTTGTTGGCCTTGAGCAACTGGTCGGCATACTCGGCGGAGTAGATCGACGAGAAGGCCATGGCGATGTCGGCCAGGAACGGCGCTTCACGGCGGGTCAGGGTGAACTTGACCGTGTTGTCGTCGACTTTCTCGACGCTTTTCAGCAGTTCCTTGAAGCCCATGCTTTCAAAGTACGGGAAGCCCACGCTCGACAGTTTGTGCCACGGATGATTCGGGTCCAGTTGGCGCTGGAAGCTCCAGACCACGTCGTCGGCATTCATGTCGCGGGTCGGCTTGAAGTATTCGGTGGTGTGGAACTTGACGCCTTTACGCAGATGGAAGGTGTAGTTCAGGCCGTCTTCACTGATGTCCCAGGAGTCGGCCAGTGCCGGAATCACGTCGGTGGTGCCGGGCTTGAAGTCTGCCAGGCGATTGAAGATGGTTTCGGCCACGGCATCGGCGGTGACTGCAGTCGTGTACTGGACCATGTCGAAGCCTTCGGGGCTGGCTTCCGTGCAAACCACCAGGGGTTTGGCCGAAACGCCGACAGCGACACTGAGCAACGCGGCCGCGATGGCCGCACGTAGGGGAAGCATTTTCATCAAGAACCCTCTGCAATCAGTTAAAGGACAAAAGCCGAACGGCCGATTCGTCATTGAATCAGCCGTTCGGCACGGGTATTACAGGATGTTGAACGGAACCGTGGTCACGAGACGGAACTCGTTGATGCTGCCGTCAGCCTGGTTTTCGCTGGCACGGTGAGCGGTGTAGGTGCCGCGGATCGTGGTGGCCTTGAGCGGGCCGCTCTGCACGGCGTAGGTCGCTCCGATGCCGTATTCATAGTGGTGTTCGCCATCCTGGGACTGGATGCCGTCGTAACCCTTGCCTGCCACGCCGCCGTTGCCGGTGTAGTGAGTACCGTCGATACCCCAGCCGCGAGCCTGGTAGATGTTGAACTTCAGGCCTGGCACGCCGTATTCGGCCATGTTCAGACCATAGGCAACCTGGAACGATTTTTCGTTCGGGCCGTTGAAGTCCGACAGCAGGGAGTTGGCCAGGTAGATACCGTTGGTTTCGTGCAGGTAGTCGAAGTACTCGTTACCGTTCACTTCCTGGTACGAGAAAGTCAGGGTGTGGGCCTGGTGGGTCAGGCCGAACGACAGCGAGTAGGTGTCGTTGTCGATATCGCCGATCAGGGCTTTACCGGTTTCCTTGGTTTTGTAGTAGTTCAGGCCGGTGGTCAGGCTCAGTACCTGGCTGTCGCCCAGTACGTGAGAGGCGCCGAAGTAGTACTGGTTCCAGATGTCTTCAGCCTGGGTCGCCCAGAGGCTGGTGGTCAGGCTGGCAAATGGGGTGTAGGTGATACCGCCGGTGTGAACGTGGTCGGTTTCGACGATGCCGTTGGCGTATTCGGTGCGGAATTTGCGCTGGCTTTCTTCGGTACGCGGTGAGTTGCGGTCGAAGGTGGCCAGGTCGAAGGCCAGGTTGTTCAGCTCTTCGCTGTGCAGGGCCACGCCCTGGAAGCTCGAAGGCAGTGCGCGGTTACCGATCACGTCAACCATCGGGCTGCTGAAGTTCATGCGGCCGGCGGTCAGTGTGCTGTTGGAGACACGAGCCTTGACGTTGGCCAGGCCCAGTTTGCTCCACTGGCCTTGAGCGTCGCCGCCCTCTTTGGTCAGGGTACGGTTGTTGCCCGCGCCTGGACGACTGCCCGGTGCGCCGCCGTTGTTGGACGCCAGGTCTTTGCGGTCCTGGTCCAGGGCGATGGCGTTGTACGCCGCCACTTCGGTGCTGAAGCCTACGGTGCCTTCGGTGAAGCCCGAGTTGTATTTGAGGATGGTGCCCTGGACCCAGTTGATCCGGCGATCGGTCGGGGTCGAAACGCCATCCTTCTTGTAGGCGAACTTGGCGCCGCGTTGCAGTTGCTCGTTGGCGTACCAGTTACGCGTGGTGCCGGTGATCGACTGGCCTTCGACAAAGCCGGTGGCTTCGCTTTGGGCGTTTTTCTCGTTCACGGTAACCGGGGTGAAAGCCTGGCTTTGGGTTTCTGCGTAAGCCGTGGCGCTTACGCTGCTGATGGCCAAGGCCAATAACGCGGTGCTGCTCAGTTTCATGGGTAAAGCTCCTTACTTTCTTTTTTTATGCCGGTCTTTTTTTGTGATCCGGCTATTGGTTTAGAACTCATACACGGCATCGCAAACGTTTGCTGTCAGCCAAATTGGCAAAAGACGGCAAAGCGTCTGCGTGAGGGCGGAAAATCCGCCCCCGGCATTTCTGGCTAATCGGTTATTTTTCTATGCTGACACCCGAGAAAACGTTGCGACCGAACGGGCTCACCTTGAACCCTTCGATTTTGGCGCTCAGCGGCTGGTTGACCGTTGAGTGGGCGACCGGCGTGATCGGCACCTGCTGCTTGAGGTACTGCTGCGCCTGTTTGTAGAGCAGGGTGCGCTGGTCGCGGTCGGTGACGACCTTGGCCTGCTTGATCAGCTTGTCGTAAGCCGGATCACACCACATCGAGTAGTTGTTGCCGCCAATGGCGTCGCAGCTGTAGAGCGTGCCCAGCCAGTTGTCCGGATCACCGTTGTCACCGGTCCAGCCGATCAGGCTGATGTCATGCTCGCCATTCTTGGTGCGCTTGATGTACTCGCCCCACTCATAGCTGACAATCTTGACCTTGAGGCCGATCTTCGCCCAGTCAGCCTGGAGCATCTCGGCCATCAACTTGGCGTTGGGGTTGTACGGGCGTTGGACCGGCATGGCCCAGAGGGTGATTTCGGTGCCTTCCTTGACGCCGGCAGCCTTGAGCAGCTCCTTGGCTTTTTCCGGGTTGTAGGCGGCGTCCTTGATTGTGTCGTCGTAGGACCATTGGGTCGGTGGCATGGCGTTGACCGCCAGTTGCCCCGCGCCCTGGTAGACGGCATTGAGAATGCCTTGCTTGTTCACCGCCATGTCCAGCGCCTGGCGTACTTCGAGCTGGTCGAAGGGTTTGTGGCGCACGTTGTAGGCGATGTAGCCAAGGTTGAAACCAGGCTTCTCGATCAGTTGCAGGGCCGGGTCGCTCTTCAGCGCGGTTACATCGGCAGGGCGTGGATGCAAGGTGATCTGGCACTCGCCGGCCTTGAGTTTCTGCACGCGCACCGAGGCGTCGGTGTTGATGGCGAAAATCAGGTTGTCGAGCTTGACCCGGCTCGGGTCCCAGTAATGCTTGTTGCCGGTGTAACGGATGTTCGAGTCTTTCTGGTAGCTCTTGAACACGAACGGTCCGGTGCCGATCGGCTTCTGGTTGATGTCGCTCGGCTTGCCTTCGGCCAGCAGCTTGTCGGCGTATTCTGCCGAAAGGATGGCGGCGAAGCTCATGGCGATGTTCTGGATGAACGCGGCGTCCACGCTGTTGAGCGTAAAGACCACGGTCAGCGGCCCGGTCTTTTCGACCTTGGCGATGTTCTTGTTCAGGCTCATGCCGTTGAAGTACGGAAACTCTGTGGGATAAGCCTTACGGAAAGGTTGCTGCGGGTCGAGCATGCGATTGAAGGTGAACAGCACGTCATCGGCATTGAAGTCGCGGGTCGGCGTGAAGTATTTGGTGGTATGGAACTTCACCCCTTCGCGCAGGTGAAACGTGTATTTGAGGCCGTCCTCGGAAATATCCCAGCTCGTGGCCAGACCCGGTACGACGTTGGTCGCGCCTTTTTCAAACTCAGCCAATCGGTTGTACAGCGGCTCAGCGGCGTCATTGTCGGTCGCAGTGGTGTACTGCGCCGTGTCGAAACCGGCGGGGCTGCCTTCGGAGCAGAACACCAGGCTGTTGTTGGCGGCCTGGCTGATGGAAGTGGCGGCCAACAGGCCGGTGCCCAGCAATGCGGATAAAACCAGGGTATGGCGCATAACGCTTCCTTTTCTCTCAAAATGTTGTCAATGAGCCGCCGTCCCGTCCGCGGACGTAGAGGCATCACTGATTTCAAGCCATGCACACAGCAGAACCGATGACCCACGCGTGCACTGGTCGGATCCCGACGGTATGAGCCACGGGTCCGGCAGTAAATGCGAAGAGTCCTAAAAAATCGTAGGAAATGGCGATGCGTCCTTACCCGATGCTGTAGTCAGCTGCGGATTTGGATGTAGGCGAATTCCTGCTTTCTCGGTAGATAACGCAACGGCGACGTCAGGAACGTCGCCGTTGCAAAACCTTATTTGCTGACGCTGACGCCGTAGAAGGAGTTCAAGCCAAATGGGCTGATCTTGAAGTCCTGCACGTTGGCGCGCATGGGTTGGAACACCGTCGAGTGGGCGATAGGTGTCATAGGCACTGCGTCTTTGAGGACGTGTTGCGCCTGCTTGTACAGTTCGGTGCGTTTGCCTTGATCCGAAGTGCGCTTGGCTTGCTTGACGATGTCGTCAAACTTCTTGTCGCACCATTTGGAGAAGTTGTTGCCTTCCAGCGAATCGCAGCCGAACAGCACGTTCAGCCAGTTGTCCGGGTCACCGTTGTCGCCGCTCCAGCCAATCAGCATCGCGCCGTTCTCGCCGCCCTTGGAGCGCTTGATGTACTCGCCCCACTCGTAGCTCTGGATCTTGACCTTGAGGCCGATCTTGGACCAGTCGGACTGCAGCATTTCTGCCATCAGCTTGGCGTTCGGGTTGTACGGACGCTGAACCGGCATCGCCCACAGGACGATCTCGGTACCTTCCTTGACGCCGGCTTCCTTGAGCAGCTCCTTGGCTTTCTCGGGATCGTACTTGGCGTCCTTGATGGTGGTGTCGTAGGACCACTGGGTCGGCGGCATGGCGTTGACCGCCAGTTGGCCGGCGCCCTGGTACACGGAGTCGATGATCTGCTGCTTGTTGACGGCCATGTCCATTGCCTGGCGCACTTTCAACTGCGACATCGGGTTTGGCTTGTCGTCACCCTTGATCTTGTCCATCACGTTGTAGGCGATGTAGCCCAGGTTGAACCCGGCCTGCTCAGGCATCTTCAAGGACTTGTCTTCCTTGAGCGCCTTCAGGTCGGCCGGACGAGGGAACAGGGTGACCTGGCACTCGTTCTTCTTCAGCTTCTGGATACGTACCGACGGGTCGGTGGTGATGGCGAAGATCAGGTTGTCGATCTTCACGTCGTCAGGCTTCCAGTAGTCCTTGTTCCCGGTGTAGCGGATGTTGGAGTCTTTCTGGTAGCTCTTGAACACGAACGGGCCAGTACCAACCGGCTTCTGGTTGATGTCGGCAGCCTTGCCTTCCTTGAGCAGCTGGGCAGCGTACTCGGCGGACTGGATCGAGGCGAAGCTCATGGCCATGTTCTGGATGAACGCGGCATCAACGTCTTTGAGGGTGAACTTGACAGTCTTGTCGTCGACTTTATCGATCTTGGTGATGTTGGTATCCATCCCCATGTCGGTGAAGTACGGGAATTCGGTCGGGTACGCTTTGCGGAACGGGTCATCCTTGTTAATCATGCGATTAAAGGTGAACAGCACGTCGTCGGCGTTGAACTCACGAGTTGGCTTGAAGTACGGCGTGGTATGGAACTTGACGCCTTCACGCAAGTGGAAGGTGTAAGTCAGGCCGTCATCGGAGACGTCCCAACTGGTTGCCAGACCAGGAATTACGGCGGTGCCGCCGCGTTCGAACTGGGTGAGGCGGTTGAACATGGTTTCTGCAGAGGCGTCGAAGTCGGTTCCGGTGGTGTATTGACCTGGATCGAAACCGGCCGGGCTCCCTTCGGAGCAGAACACCAGGTTAGTCGCTGCTTGGGCGAACGGTGCGCTGGCTAACAAGCTTGCGCCAACTAAGAACGGAATGACCGCGTGTTTAAGCATGGTGGCCTCATGATTTGTTGTCATTTTTGGAATTAGAGGACGACCTCGTGAGTCGTGCCTGCGGATACTTATGCAGGGGCCATACCCAATGCAAGATCCAGAGTGACTGCAAGCCTTAAACGGTGGCACGAACGTACCTTAATGTCGCATTTGTATAATTCCTGACGTATTTGACCGTTTGCGCGGCATTTTTACGGTGCAAATGACGCACTTTTACCGTGCGCTCTTCACTCAGGTTGCTCTCGCGTGGGGCGGGGTGTTACTTATTCATACCCCGGATTGTGGGGTGGGCATGGCGTGAATAAGAGTGGTTATTGTTGCACCGATAGTGGCCAATCGACGGCTTTTCTCGGGTGGACCTATCCAGTTATAGCTCATGCCTGAAAACTGCCAAAAAAAACGGCGATCATTTTCATGATCGCCGTTTTTGTTTACGGGCTACCGATTCAAGGCATCAGCACTTCAATCGAGCCATCGGCGGTCATGCTGACCTGGCTGGTGCCGGCCTCGACATCCGGCGTCACCGGTGCGCTGTCCATGGCGGCGGCTTTCATCATCATTGGCGCGCGCATGTAAGGCTGTGGATAACCGTTGCTGTTGAGGTTCAGGTTGACGATTTTGTAGCTCTTACCGCCAAGGGCATCGGTGGCCAGTTGGGCGCGGGCCTTGAACGCGGTCACGGCGTCCTTGAGCAGGGCATCTTCACTGGCTTTGCGGGTCGGGGTGGCGATGGCGAAGTCCATGCCGCCCATTTTCAGGTCGGTGAGCAGTTCGCCGGTCAGCTTCGACAGCGCGGCGAAGTCCGAGCTCTCCAGGCGCAATTCGGCACGCTCGCGCCAGCCGGTGATTTTCTGGCCCTTGGTGTCATAGATCGGGTAGCTGTTGCGGCTGCCCTGGCGCAGGGTGATGTCCTTGACCTGCTTGGCCTTGGCCAGCGCCTTGTTCATGGTGGTGCTGACGTCGGCGGCGAGTTTGGCCGGGTCGGTGTTCTGTTCTTCGGTGTAGAGGGTCACGATCATCAGGTCGCGGGCCACTTCCTGACTGACTTCGGCGCGCAGGGAAATCTGGTTGTAATGAAGCTCGTCGGCGGCCAGGGCCGGGAGGCTGGCGACGGTGCCAACACTCAGGGCGAGGAGGGCGGCGCTGCGGCGGAATGTGTGCATGAAGGCTCCTTGAAAGGTGCGCAGGGGTATGGTCCGGGCCTGCGTGAAACCATCAGACTCTAGCTTTTATGCTTCGGTTCGCACAGTTACAACTTCTATACAGATGGAACTCAGGTGGCCCTGTGGCGAGGGGGCTTGCCCCCGTTCGGCTGCGAAGCAGTCGCGATTGCCTCACTTGGTCTGACCGAGAAAAATGCGGCGGCAGGTTTTGGGACTGCTTCGCAGTCCAACGGGGGCAAGCCCCCTCGCCACAAAGTTCATTGCACGCAGATCCATGCGTCTGGCTGTGGCCGTTTGCCGCACTTTTGCCTGTCAGCCCCCGCGCTTGGTTATACTCCCTGCGATCCGCCTGGAGCGCTCATCAGGAGAGCTCATGCTCGCCCCCGTTCAAATCACTTCCGCCACTCGCCAGAACCTCTGGCGGCTGACGTTCATCCGCACCTTGGTGCTGGCCGCCCAGGCCGGTTCCGTTGGCCTGGCCTACTGGCTCGAATTGCTGCCACTGCCCTGGTTTCAACTGGCGGCGACGCTCGCATGTTCAATGCTGCTGTGCGTATTCACGGCCATTCGCCTGCGCACTTCCTGGCCGGTGACCGAGCTCGAATACGCCGTGCAACTGGCCTGCGACCTGTTTATCCACAGCGCCCTGCTGTATTTCTCCGGTGGCTCGACCAACCCCTTTGTCTCCTATTATCTGGTGCCGCTGACCATTGCCGCGGTGACGTTGCCATGGCGTTATTCGGTGATCCTGTCGGGTATCGCGCTGACGATGTACACGCTGTTGCTGGCGCAGTTCTACCCGCTGCAAACCTTCCCGATCGCTCGGGAAAACCTGCAGGTGTACGGGATGTGGTTGAGCTTCGCCCTTGCCGCCGCAGTCATCACCTTCTTCGCCGCGCGTATGGCCGAAGAGCTGCGTCGCCAGGAAGAGTTGCGCGCCATTCGTCGCGAAGAAGGCCTGCGCGATCAGCAACTGCTGGCCGTCGCCACCCAGGCCGCCGGCGCGGCCCATGAGCTGGGCACGCCGTTGGCGACCATGAGTGTGCTGCTCAAGGAAATGCGTCAGGACCACCATGATCCGATGTTGCAGGACGACCTGAGCGTGCTGCAGGATCAGGTCAAGCTGTGCAAGCAAACTTTGCAGCAACTGGTGCGCGCCGCCGAGGCCAATCGTCGGTTGGCGGTGGAGATGCAGGACGTCACCGATTGGCTCGATGAAGCCCTCAATCGCTGGCACCTGATGCGCCCGGAAGCCAGTTATCGCTTCCAGCGCCTCGGCCAGGGCCCGGTCCCCCGCATGGCGCCGCCGCCGGACCTGACCCAGGCTTTGCTGAATCTGTTGAACAACGCTGCCGATGCCTGCCCCGAAGGGCTGCAAGTGACGCTGGACTGGGATTGGGAAAACCTCACCATCAGCATCCGTGACCATGGCGCCGGTGTGCCGCTGGCCATCGCCGAGCAAATCGGCAAACCGTTTTTTACCACCAAGGGCAAAGGCTTCGGCCTGGGCCTGTTTTTGAGCAAGGCCAGCGTGACACGCGCCGGCGGCTCAGTGAAACTCTACAGTCATGAGGAAGGTGGCACGCTCACCGAGCTGCGCCTGCCCCGTGTCGCCCGAGGAGACGAACATGAGTGAAGAGATCCAAGTCGAAGGCGAAGAACTGCCGCATTTGTTGCTGGTCGATGACGACGCCACATTTACCCGCGTCATGGCCCGCGCCATGGCCCGCCGCGGTTTTCGCGTCAGCACTGCCGGTTCCGCCGAAGAGGGCCTGGAGCTGGCCAAGGCCGATCTGCCGGATTACGCCGCCCTGGACCTGAAGATGGATGGCGATTCCGGTCTGGTGCTGCTGCCCAAGTTGCTGGAAATGGATCCGGAAATGCGCGTGGTGATCCTCACCGGTTACTCGAGCATCGCCACCGCCGTCGAGGCGATCAAGCGCGGTGCCTGCAACTACCTGTGCAAGCCGGCGGACGCCGACGACGTGCTGGCGGCGCTGCTGTCCGAGCACGCCGACCTCGACAGCCTGGTGCCGGAAAACCCGATGTCCGTGGACCGCCTGCAGTGGGAGCACATCCAGCGCGTGCTGACCGAGCACGAAGGCAACATCTCCGCCACGGCCCGTGCCCTGGGCATGCACCGCCGCACCCTGCAGCGCAAACTGCAGAAGCGTCCCGTTCGCCGCTGAACCTGCGCTGAACGAATGCGGGCTGTATCTCGCGACAAACCGAACCGATCATCTATGATCGGTTCGTGCGTGTACTTTTCTCTATCGAGCCTTATCCATGAATCAGAACGCTGAGTATTCCGCGGTCAACGACGCCGTGCGCGGGCAGTTTTTTCGCAAAGTGTGGGCGATGATCACGCCTTACTGGCGCAGTGAAGAGAAGGTCAAGGCCTGGACACTGCTGATCGCGGTGATTGCGCTGTCGCTGATCAGCGTGGGGATCTCGGTGTGGTTCAACACCTGGTACAAGGACTTCTACAATGCCCTGCAAAAGAAGGACGAGGCCGCGTTCTGGCAACTGATCCTGTACTTCTGCGCGATTGCGGCGGTAGCGATCATCGGCGCGGTGTACCGGCTGTACCTGACGCAGATGCTGACGATCCGCTGGCGGGCGTGGCTTACTGAAAAGCACTTTGCACGCTGGCTCGCCGACAAGAATTACTACCAGCTGGAACAGGGCGGTTACACCGATAACCCGGACCAGCGGATTTCCGAAGACCTCAACAACTTCACCTCCAACACCCTTGAGCTGGGTATCGGGCTGCTGCGCAATATCGTCAGCCTGGTGTCGTTCTCGATCATTCTGTGGGGCGTGTCGGGCAGTATTGAAGTATTCGGTATCACCATTCCCGGCTACATGTTCTGGTGCGTGCTGGTTTACGCGGTGGTCGGTAGCTGGTTGACGCATTTGATCGGTCGTCGCCTGATCGGCCTGAACAACCAGCAGCAACGCTTCGAAGCCGACCTGCGTTTCTCCATGGTACGAATTCGCGAGAATGCCGAAAGCATCGCGTTGTACAACGGCGAGCCGAACGAAAATCGTCGGTTGAGCAGTCGCTTCGGGATGGTCTGGCATAACTTCTGGGACATCATGAAGGTGTCCAAGCGCCTGACGTTCTTCACCGCCGGTTACAGCCAGGCCGCCATCATCTTCCCCTTCATGGTTGCCGCCCCGCGTTATCTCTCCGGCAAGATCGAACTGGGTGAGCTGATGCAAATCAGCTCGGCATTCGGCAATGTGCAGGAAAGCTTCAGCTGGTTTATCAGTGCGTACCAGAGCCTCGCGTCCTGGCGCGCCACCTGCGATCGTCTGCTGAGTTTCCATCAGGCCATGCGTGACAACGAAGAGCGTGCGCCGGCCATCGACGTACAGAATTCGGGCTCGGTGCTGAAGGTGCACAACCTCGGCCTCGACCTGGCTGAAGGTCGCCACCTGCTGACCAGCGCCGACATGACCGTGGAGGAGGGCGAGCGTGTGATGCTCAGCGGGCGTTCCGGCAGCGGCAAGTCGACCCTGCTGCGGGCGATGGGACATCTGTGGCCGACCGGCCACGGCAGTATTCGCCTGCCATCGGCGCGCTACCTGTTCCTGCCGCAAAAACCGTATTTGCCGATTGGCACCCTGCGTGATGTCCTCAGTTATCCACAGCCCGGTGATACCTATCCGAACGAGCGCTACGCGCAGGTGCTGGAAACCTGCCGCTTGTCGCACCTGATTGCCCGTCTCGACGAAGCCAACCACTGGCAGCGCATGTTGTCGCCGGGTGAGCAGCAGCGCCTGGCCTTCGCCCGTGCGCTGCTTTATGCACCGCAATGGCTGTACATGGACGAAGCCACCTCGGCGATGGACGAAGAAGATGAGGCCACGCTGTATCAGGCGCTGATCGATGAGTTGCCGGGGCTGAGCATTGTCAGTGTCGGCCATCGCAGCAGCCTGAAGCGCTTCCATCCGCGGCACATCCGTATCGAGAATGGCCGTCTGGTGGACCAGGCCGTGACCGCATAAACACCCCGGTTCCCTGTAGGAGCGAGGTGATCGTACAACCGCGTTGCGCTATGATGCGCTTTCAGCCGCCGAACTTTTCGAGACAGATGTTCACCATGGAAAACCCGAACGACGCACCACGCCTCCCTCGCAAGCGCCGCAGCCTCGCTCAGGAACTGGTGACGGTGCTGTCCGAGCAGATCCGCGACGGCCATCTCAAGCGTGGCGACAAGTTGCCCACCGAGTCGGCCATCATGGATGCCCATGGCGTCAGCCGCACGGTGGTGCGCGAAGCGATTTCGCGTTTGCAGGCGGCAGGGCAAGTGGAGACCCGCCACGGTATCGGCACCTTCGTGCTCGACACGCCGAGCCCGAGCGGTTTCCGCATCGACCCGGCGACCGTGGTGACCTTGCGCGATGTGCTGGCGATCCTGGAACTGCGCATCAGCCTGGAAGTGGAGTCCGCCGGGCTGGCGGCGCAACGTCGCAGTCCGGAACAACTGGCCAACATGCGCGCCGCCCTCGATGCGTTGAATGAAAGCGCCGCTCACGCCAGTGACGCCGTGGCCTCGGACTTCGCCTTCCATCTCGAAATCGCGCTGTCCACCGGCAACCGTTATTTCACCGACATCATGACCCACCTGGGCACCAGCATCATTCCGCGCACACGGCTGAACTCCGCGCGCCTGGCCCATGACGACCAGCAGCACTACATGGGTCGCCTGAGCCGTGAGCACGAAGAAATCTACGATGCCATTGCCCGTCAGGATTCCGATGCGGCGCGGGCCGCCATGCGTTTGCACCTGACCAACAGCCGTGAGCGGTTGCGTCATGCCCATGAAGAGGCTGAGGCGCAGCGAGGGTAAGTAATCTGCCCTTGTCCTCCATCGTCTGAACTACCGCTATCGCGAGCAGGCTCGCTCCTACAGTGGATCTCACAACACTGAAGATCACTGTAGGAGCGAGCCTGCTCGCGATAGGGCCGTAAGCCATAAAACAAATCCAGTAGTTTTCCCGCATCTTCCGACAACGTATCTCTCAAGCGACCGTTTATCACGGTGCTCGCAACGGTCCTTCCTCCGCTGAAACTCGCTAAAAATCAGGTCAATAGCCTTTCTTGTCGAACAATTTTCACCCCCTGCGATGAAATGCAGTTGACGGTTGTATTTTAAGTTGTACGATGACCTACAACTTCGGCGCAGGCTGAACGGTTTTCTCACACAACGTCGCTACCCAGGGTGTTCGAATAATGAATCCACAAGAACTGAAGTCCATCCTCTCTTCCGGTCTGCTGTCTTTCCCGGTTACCGATTTCAATGCGCAGGGCGACTTCAACCGCGCTGGCTACATCAAGCGTCTGGAATGGCTGGCCCCATACGGCGCCTCGGCTCTGTTCGCCGCAGGCGGCACCGGTGAGTTCTTCTCTCTGGCGGCCAGCGAATATTCGGAGATCATCAAGACTGCCGTCGATACTTGCGCCACCAGCGTGCCAATCCTGGCCGGTGTGGGCGGTGCGACCCGCCAGGCCATCGAATACGCACAGGAAGCCGAGCGTCTGGGCGCCAAAGGCCTGTTGCTGCTGCCGCACTACCTGACCGAAGCCAGCCAGGACGGCGTTGCCGCCCACGTTGAAGCCGTGTGCAAATCGGTCAACATCGGCGTGGTGGTCTACAACCGTAACGTCTGCCGCCTGACCGCGCCGCTGCTGGAACGTCTGGCCGAGCGCTGTCCGAACCTGATCGGCTACAAGGATGGCCTGGGTGATATCGAGTTGATGGTGTCGATCCGTCGCCGCCTCGGTGATCGCTTCAGCTACCTGGGTGGCTTGCCGACCGCCGAAGTCTACGCCGCGGCCTACAAGGCCCTGGGCGTACCGGTCTACTCCTCGGCGGTGTTCAACTTCATCCCGAAAACCGCGATGGACTTCTACCACGCGATCGCTCGTGAAGATCACGCCACCGTTGGCAAGATCATCGACGACTTCTTCCTGCCGTACCTGGACATCCGTAACCGCAAGGCCGGTTATGCCGTGAGCATCGTCAAGGCCGGGGCAAAAATCGCCGGCTACGACGCAGGTCCTGTGCGTGCACCGCTGACCGATCTGACCGGCGAAGAGTACGAAATGCTCGCCGCGCTGATCGACAAGCAGGGCGCGCAGTAACACATCCGATTAAGTAAGGCCGCTGAGCAATCAGCGGCCTTTTGCGTGAGGAGATCTTCAAGTGGCTGATTCAAAGCGTTTCGATAACTACATCAACGGCGAATGGGTTGCCGGTGGCGATTATTCGACCAACATCAACCCGTCCGAACTGAGCGACGCCATCGGCGACTATGCCAAGGCTGACCTGGCTCAGGTCCACGCCGCCATCGACGCCGCCCGTGCCGCGTTCCCTGCCTGGTCGACTTCCGGCATTCAGGCGCGTCACGATTCCCTGGACAAAGTCGGTACTGAAATCCTCGCCCGTCGCGAAGAACTCGGCACCCTGCTGGCCCGGGAAGAGGGCAAAACCCTGCCCGAAGCCATCGGCGAAGTGACCCGCGCCGGTAATATCTTCAAGTTCTTCGCCGGCGAGTGCCTGCGTCTGTCCGGCGACTACCTGCCGTCGGTGCGTCCGGGCGTCAACGTTGAAGTCACTCGCGAAGCACTGGGCGTGGTCGGTCTGATCACCCCGTGGAATTTCCCGATTGCCATCCCTGCGTGGAAAATCGCTCCGGCCCTGGCCTACGGCAACTGCGTTGTGCTCAAGCCGGCCGATCTGGTGCCGGGTTGCGCCTGGGCCCTGGCCGAAATCATCTCCCGTGCAGGCTTCCCGGCCGGTGTGTTCAACCTGGTGATGGGCAGCGGTCGCGTGGTTGGCGATGCACTGGTCCACAGCCCGAAAGTCGACGGCATCAGCTTCACCGGTTCCGTGGGCGTGGGGCGTCAGATCGCCGTCAGCTGCGTGTCGCGCCAAGCCAAGGTCCAGTTGGAAATGGGTGGCAAGAACCCGCAGATCATTCTCGACGACGCCGACCTCAAGCAAGCGGTCGAACTGTCGGTACAGAGCGCGTTCTACTCCACCGGCCAGCGTTGCACCGCTTCGAGCCGTTTCATCGTCACCGGTGGTATCCACGACCAGTTCGTCGAAGCCATGGCCGAGCGCATGAAATCGATCAAGGTCGGCCACGCGTTGAAGGCTGGTACCGACATCGGGCCGGTAGTCTCGCAAGCGCAGCTTGAGCAGGACATGAAGTACATCGACATCGGCCAGTCCGAAGGTGCGCGCCTGGTCAGCGGCGGTGGTCTGGTGACGTGCGACACCGAGGGTTACTTCCTCGCGCCAACCCTGTTTGCCGACAGCGAAGCGTCGATGCGCATCAGCCGGGAAGAGATCTTCGGCCCGGTGGCGAACATTGTGCGCGTCGCCGATTACGAAGCCGCGCTGGCCATGGCCAACGACACCGAGTTCGGGCTGTCGGCGGGCATCGCTACCACGTCCTTGAAGTACGCCAACCACTTCAAGCGCCACTCCCAGGCCGGGATGGTGATGGTCAACCTGCCGACCGCCGGTGTGGATTACCACGTTCCGTTCGGTGGGCGTAAAGGTTCATCCTATGGATCACGTGAGCAAGGTCGATATGCGCAAGAGTTCTACACGGTCGTGAAAACCAGCTACATCGGTTCGTAAACGCAATACCCCTGTAGGAGCGAGCCTGCTCGCGAAGGTCTCGAGGTCGCGGCGGTAAACCTGATGCCCAGCGTCATCGTTGACCACCATCGCGAGCAAGCTCGCTCCTACAGGGCACAAAAGATTCACCCGCGCATAAAAATAATCAGTGGGAGTACATCTACATGCAATCGACCCAGAAGCCGACTCACGTCCGCTATTTGATCCTGCTCATGCTGTTTCTGGTGACCACGATCAACTACGCCGACCGGGCTACCATCGCAATCGCCGGCTCCAGCCTGCAAAAAGACCTCGGCATCGACGCCGTTACCCTCGGCTACATCTTCTCCGCATTCGGTTGGGCCTACGTGGCCGGGCAAATCCCCGGCGGCTGGCTGCTGGACCGTTTCGGCTCGAAAAAAATCTACGCACTGAGCATCTTCACCTGGTCGCTGTTCACCGTGCTGCAAGGCTTCGTCGGTGAATTCGGCATGTCCACGGCGGTGGTTGCGTTGTTCATGCTGCGCTTCCTGGTGGGCCTGGCCGAAGCGCCGTCCTTCCCTGGTAACGCCCGCATCGTTGCGGCGTGGTTCCCGACTGCTGAACGCGGTACGGCCTCGGCGATCTTCAACTCGGCGCAATACTTCGCCACCGTGCTGTTCGCTCCGCTGATGGGCTGGATCGTCTACGCCTTCGGCTGGGAGCACGTGTTCATCGTCATGGGTATCCTGGGCATCATCTTCTCGCTGGTCTGGCTGAAAGTGATCTACAGCCCGCGCGAACACCCACGGATCAACGATGCTGAGTTCAAGCACATCTCCGAAAACGGCGGCATGGTCGACATGGACCAGAAGGGCAAGAAGGCCGACGGTCCGAAGTGGGACTACATCCGGCAGCTGCTGACCAACCGCATGATGCTCGGCGTGTACCTGGGCCAATACTGTATCAACGGCATCACCTACTTCTTCCTGACCTGGTTCCCGGTATACCTGGTGCAGGAACGCGGCATGACCATCCTCAAGGCCGGTTTCATCGCGTCCTTGCCGGCGATCTGTGGCTTCATCGGTGGTGTGCTCGGCGGGGTGATTTCCGATTACCTGCTGCGCAAAGGCCATTCCCTGACCTTCGCCCGCAAGGCGCCGATCATTGCCGGCCTGCTGGTTTCCAGCAGCATCGTGGCCTGCAACTATGTGGATGTTGAATGGATGGTGGTCGGCTTCATGGCCCTGGCGTTCTTCGGCAAAGGCGTGGGCGCACTGGGCTGGGCCGTGGTGTCCGACACCTCGCCGAAGCAGATCGCCGGTCTGAGCGGTGGCCTGTTCAACACCTTCGGTAACATTGCGTCGATCACCACCCCGATCGTCATCGGCTACATCATCAGCTCCACCGGTTCGTTCAAATGGGCGTTGGTGTTCGTTGGTTGCAACGCATTGGTCGCGGTGTTCAGCTATCTGGTGATTGTGGGCCCGATCAAGCGTGTGGTGCTAAAAGAGCCACCAGCGAACGGTTCTGAAGCCCCTGGCAAATTGTCTCAAGCGCATTCCTGAGGAGCGGCGTCATGCAGTTGATTGAACATTCCGACTCGCCGCGCTACATCCGCCTGCACGAGCGGGACAACGTAGTGATCGTGGTCAATGATCAGGGTGTACCGGCCGGTACCGAGTTTGCGGACGGCCTGGTCACCGTGGACTTCGTGCCACAGAGCCACAAGGTCACCCTGGAAGACATTCCCGAAGGTGGCCAGGTGATTCGTTACGGCCAGGTCATTGGCTATGCCTTGCAGCCGATTCCCCGCGGCAGTTGGGTCAAGGAAGATCAACTGCGCATGCCGACCGCGCCACCGCTGGACAGCCTGCCGCTGTCCACCGACGTGCCGGCCGCGCAGGCACCGCTGGAAGGCTTCACCTTCGAGGGTTATCGCAACGCCGACGGCACCGTCGGCACGCGCAACATTCTCGGCATCACTACCACCGTGCAGTGCGTGACCGGGGTGCTGGATCATGCGGTCAAGCGCATCAAGGACGAGTTGCTGCCCAAGTATCCGCACGTCGATGACGTGGTGGCGCTGACCCACAGCTACGGCTGTGGTGTGGCGATCACTGCGACTGACGCGTACATCCCGATCCGCACGGTGCGTAACCTGGCACGCAACCCCAACCTGGGCGGTGAAGCCTTGGTGATCAGTCTGGGCTGCGAGAAATTGCAGGCCGGGCAAGTGATGCACGAGGGCGATGCTTCGGTTGATTTGAGTGAGCCGTGGCTGTATCGCCTGCAGGATTCCAGCCACGGCTTCACCGAGATGATCGAGCAGATCATGGAACTGGCCGAAACCCGTTTGAAGAAGCTTGATCAACGTCGCCGGGAAACCGTGCCGGCGTCCGAGCTGATCCTTGGCATGCAATGTGGCGGTAGTGATGCATTCTCCGGCATCACCGCCAACCCGGCGCTCGGTTATGCCTCGGACCTGCTGCTGCGGGCCGGTGCGACGGTGATGTTTTCCGAAGTCACCGAAGTGCGCGATGCCATTTACCTGCTCACCTCCCGCGCGGAAAATCAGGACGTCGCCCAGGAACTGGTGCGGGAAATGGACTGGTACGACCGCTACCTGGCCAAGGGCGAGGCGGATCGCAGTGCCAACACCACGCCGGGCAACAAGAAGGGCGGGTTGTCGAACATTGTCGAGAAATCCCTGGGGTCGATCGTCAAGTCCGGCAGCAGCGCAATCAACGGCGTGCTTGGCCCTGGCGAGCGTTTCAAGCGCAAAGGCCTGATCTTCTGCGCGACCCCGGCCAGCGACTTTGTCTGCGGGACCTTGCAGTTGGCGGCGGGGATGAACCTGCATGTGTTCACCACCGGTCGTGGCACGCCTTACGGGCTGGCCATGGCGCCGGTGGTGAAGGTCTCGACCCGGACCGAACTGGCGCAACGCTGGCCGGACCTGATCGACATCGACGCCGGGCGCATTGCCACCGGGCGCGCATCGATCGAGGAGCTTGGCTGGGAACTGTTCCACTACTACCTGGATGTGGCCAGCGGCAAGAAGCAGACGTGGGCCGAGCAGCACAAGCTGCATAACGACATCACCTTGTTCAACCCGGCGCCGATTACGTAAGACCGAGTCGCCTGCTTCGCGAGCAAGCCCGCTCCCACACTGGATTGTCGTCGCGCACAAATTTTGTGTTTGACACTGATCAAATGTGGGAGCGGGCTTGCTCGCGAAGGCGATCTGGCAGGCGCCGAAGTCTTCAGTGGCCTATCATTAGCCCCCTAACGACGCCCACCCCCAAGGTCCTCCCGGCATGCTGGCAATTTTCCTCGAAACCCTGAACATCACCGCGCCGGTGTTTGCCATGCTGTTTCTGGGGGTGCTACTCAAACGCATCGACTGGATCAACGACAACTTCATCCACACTGCGTCGGCCCTGGTGTTCAATGTCACCATGCCGGCGTTGCTGTTTCTGGGCATCCTGCATGCCGACCTGCACGCGGCGTTGCAGCCGGCACTGTTGATCTATTTCTCCCTCGCGACCCTGGCGTGTTTTGCCATCGCCTGGGGCTGGGCGATCTGGAAGTGCCCGCGGGAAGATCGCGGGATCTACACCCAGGGTGCCTTTCGCGGTAACAACGGGGTCATCGGCCTGGCGCTGGCGGCAAGCATGTACGGCGACTACGGGATTTCCCTCGGCGCGATCCTCGCGGCGCTGGTGATCCTGTTCTACAACACGCTGTCGACCATCGTGCTGGCGGTGTACAGCCCGGTGATCAAGTCCGATCCGTGGAGCATCTGCAAAAGCGTGTTCAGCAATCCGCTGATCATCAGCGTGATCACGGCTGCTCCGTTCGCCTATTTCAAGATCGGCTTGCCCGGCTGGCTGGAGACCTCCGGCCAGTACCTGGCGCAAACCACCTTGCCGCTGGCGTTGATCTGCATCGGCGGCACGTTGTCGCTGGCGGCGCTGCGCAAAAGCGGCAGCATGGCGCTGAGTTCAAGCCTGGTGAAGATGATCGGTTTGCCGGTGCTGGCGACGTTGGGGGCGTGGTTGTGGGGCTTTCGTGGCGCGGAGCTGGGGATTCTGTTTCTGTACTTCGGCAGCCCGACCGCCGCTGCCAGTTTCGTCATGGCCAGGGCAGCGCAAGGCAATCATGAACTGGCGGCGGCGATCATTGTGATCACCACGTTGATGGCGGCGGTCACCACCAACATCGGGATCTTTTTGTTGCAGTGGGGCGGATGGATTTAGCGCCCGGCTACGTCAGGCAGGGTTTTGCACAAAGGCCCGGTCTCGGGAGGTGCGCCGGTCGGGTAGCGATCAGGCGTGATTTGCACCGGTGTAGTGGCGACGAAACCATCGGCGAAGGTCGTCTCGACAAATGTAGCTGTCCAGCCCTGTTCGGGCGTATCTATGTGTACCTGTGCACTCAAGGGGCTGGAAGGGGAGATGTGCCTGGGTTCATAGCGAATTCCGCAAGAGTCCCGGAAATCACGAGCCATCGGGTTTACTGCAGTCCACTGAGTCACCTGAACCGGTGCTTCGCTGAACTGCAGGGAAACGGCTTTGCCAGTGCCATTGCTTGTTGTGTTTGTTGTGATGATGGGCAGCGGGCGATTCTGCTGCCACCGATTGATCACTGAAATCAACGAGTTTTCAACGAATTGCCTGATCCCGGTGTGGCTGGCATTGGGGGCAACGCGCAAGCTCTTCGGTCCAGGCAGTTGGTCAAAATAGAAATCCGAGTTGTCGGGAGCGAAAAAATCGTCGCTGCTGGCGTTCACGATGTATTTGGGGATCGACAATCGCTCTGCGTAAGCACTTTCCAGGTAGGTCAGCGGATCTTCGATTTTCATCAGCTTTTTGAAGTTTTCGCTGTGTCGCTGACGCAGGACGCCTTCTGCGTAATAGTCATAGAAAGCCAGCGGCCAGTTTTTTCCAAAGCTTTGATAGGTGTGCTCAAGTACCTTTTCTGTACCCAGGCCATCAATGACAAAGGGCACGACGGCATTGATTCGCTCATCGGCAATTGCCGACAGCCAGGCTGCCCAAGCGCGTTTCGATGCCCCGGTGGCAATGAACCGGTCAACTTGCCATGGTCCCAGTTCTTTCTGGGCCAGATCCATGGTCTTGACCAGCGCTGCCATCATTGGCACATGAACCGACATGTAAGGGCGCGCTTCCGGATTGTTGAGAAACAACTTCCAGCTATGGGCAACGCTGGAATCTTCTGTGCGAGCGAGACCGTCATCGGCATAAGTCAGATATTGATTGGGGATGTTACTTAGCGAAATAACAATAGTGCTGGTTTTGCGTGCAACTTCCAGCGCCATGGCTTGAGTGAAGTCTGTGGGCTCAGAGGCTGCTTTTTTGCCAGCGGGAATGTTGGTTCCGTTATTTGCCACCAACACCGCCTGCCCGCGCATGGCGTTGTGGGGGATGTAGATTTCCACGTCATGTTGCCATTGTTCCGGGCTGACCAGTCCATCAGGTGACCAGCGCTGGGAGGATAGCTCAAAGCTGCGCTTTTCGACGCCTGGAAAAACCTGGGTATCTTTGGCGACATAGAGCAATGGCTGCGAGGCTTGCTCTTTTTTATAGCAATTCAATGTTTCACTGAAGTTGTAAGGGGTGCCAAGACAAGCATTAACGGAAGTTTCGGCTTGTGCAGTGAGGCTTGCAAGCGCAAGGGAAATGCAGGTGCTCGAAAGAATGACACAAAGACTGGATCGCATAGAATGGCTCTCGCTTGTTTCAAATTATATTTGATTTGTTTTTTGCGGGAATTTCTGTGGCGGGAAAAGTTTGTCTTTGTGGGGTTGGTGTTGAAAGTGTTTTTATGAAGGGTTGTTTGTCTGGATATTTGTATTTGAAAGTTGCGAGTGTTAACTGGCGTTAGTTGATGTTGGGTGGGGGCGCATTCAATGGAGAAACCAGGGCCTCCCCATTGAATGAAGGATTAACGCGTTACTGGGGCTGCTGGTATTGCTCGATCACTTCCTGCGCCGCCCGAAACGCATCAATCGCCGCCGGTACACCGGCATACACTGCGCAATGCAGCAACGCCTCGCGAATCTCATCCACAGTGCAGCCGTTGTTCAGCGCACCGCGCACGTGACCTTTCAACTCCTGCGGGCACTTGAGTGCAGTCAGGGCGGCAAGAGTGATCAGGCTGCGGGTTTTCAGCGGCAGGCCTTCGCGATTCCACACACCGCCCCAGGCGTGTTCATTGACGAAATCCTGCAGCGGCTGAGTGAACTCGGTGGCATTGCCCAGTGCGCGGTCGACGAAGGCGTCGCCCATCACTTGGCGGCGGACTTCAACGCCGGTTTTTTTATTCTCGGTCATGGGACTTCCTTCTTATGGTGTTGGCGATGCCAGGCGCGTAGCGACGTGAACAGCAAAAACGCCACCAGCGCCGGCAGGACGAAAAACAGCATCAAGTGTTCCAGCTTGCCGGCCAGTGGCATGCCGGTGGTGAACGACACCACGTGCAGCCCATACGCCAGGTACAAACCCAGAAAAAGCAGGCCTTCGGCGCGGGTCACCCGGTAGCCGGTGTAGAACAGCGGCAGGCACAGCACCGCGACGCCGAGCATCACCGGCAGGTCGAAATCCAGGGCGTTGGGCGACACCGACAGCGGCGACGGTGCCACCAGCGCGGTAAAACCGAGCACACCCAAGAGGTTGAACAGGTTGCTGCCAATCACGTTGCCCACGGCAATATCGCGCTCGCCGCGCATTGCCGCGATCAACGAAGTGGCGAGCTCAGGCAGTGAGGTGCTGACGGCGACGATGGTCAGGCCGATGATCCGCTCCGACAACCCCAGATCGGTGGCGACCGCAACCGCCGCCCCCAGCAGCAAGTGCCCGGCGTACACCAGCATCGCCAGCCCGGCGACGATCATCAGCAGGCTGCTCAGCCATGGCGCTTGCGCATGATGGTCATGGCTCGATACCGGCCGTCCCGAATGCCGTGACTGGCGCAGCAACAAGCCCAGGTAAATCGCCAGAGCCGTCAGTAACATCACGCCGTCGGCACGGGTCAGTTCTTCATTCCAGGCGAGTACGAACACCAACAGGCTGGCGCCGATCATCAACGGAATATCCAGGCGCACCAGTTGCCGGGAAACCCGCAGCGGAATGATCAGCGCGGACAACCCGAGGGTGACGAGGATGTTGAAAATGCTGCTGCCGATCACACTGCCGACGGCGATGTCGGCATTGTGCGCCAGGGTCGCTTGCAGGCTGACCGCCATCTGCGGTGCGCTGCTGCCGAGGGCGACGATGGTCAGGCCGATGATCAGCGGTCGTACGTGCAACCGCGCGGCGATGCGTACGGCGGCGCGCACCATCAATTCGGCGCCGACAATCAGCAGGAGCAATCCGCTGAGCAATTCGATCACGCTGATCAGGGGTAAATCGGCTAGTCCGAAAATGGTCGAGGCTCCATCGGTCAGTCGTCGAGGGCTTGCACGCGAACCCGCGCGGTGCCGCTGCGCAGCATGCCCAGGCGCTCGGCGGCTTCCTTGGACAGGTCGATCAGGCGGCCACGGCTGTACGGGCCGCGATCGTTGATGCGGACCACGCAGGATTTGTCGTTTTTCAGATTGGTGACCTTCACCCGTGTACCGAAGGGTAGCTGGCGATGGGCGGCGGTCATGGAATTCATGTTGAAACGCTCGCCGTTGGCGGTGCGTTTGCCTTGGTGTTTGGCGCCGTAGTACGAAGCCACGCCGGATTTGTCGTAGCCGTGGGGGTCGACGGTGTCGGTGCTGGCGCAACCGGCCAGGAGCGAGAGGAGGGCGCAGGTGCCGAGCAGACGTTTCATTCAAGGGTTTCCCGAAACAAATGTGGGATAGAGCCAATGTGGCGAGGGGGCTTGCCCCCGTTGGACTGCGCAGCAGTCCCAAAATTTCGAAACACGATTTGTAAGATACAAACCGAATCCGGAAATTGGGGCCGCTTCGCGACCCAGCGGGGGCAAGCCCCCTCGCCACAAAAGCTCGCTCCCACAGGGAATGGAGCCAGATTTTAGAGCTGGCTCCATCCTCATCAGCCTTCGAGCTTGCTTTTGAGCAGTTCGTTGACCTGTTGCGGGTTGGCCTTGCCTTTGGAGGCTTTCATGGCCTGGCCGACGAAGAAGCCGAACATCTTGCCGCGCTTGGCTTCGTCTGCCGCGCGGTATTGCTCGACCTGCTCGGCGTTGGCCGCGAGCATTTCGTCCAGTACCGCCGAGATGGCGCCGGTGTCGGTCACTTGCTTGAGACCACGCTTGTCGATGATCTCGTCCGCATTGCCTTCGCCGTTGGCCATCGCTTCAAACACCACCTTGGCGATCTTGCCGGAGATGGTGTTGTCCTTGATGCGCAACAGCATGCCGCCCAGAAGCTCGGCGGAAACCGGCGACTCTTCGATGTCCAGGCCTTGCTTGTTGAGCAGGCTGCCCAACTCGACCATCACCCAGTTCGCCGCCAGTTTGGCGTCGCCGCCGATGCTCGCGACTTTCTCGAAGTAATCGGCTTGCTCGCGGCTGGTGGCCAGCACGCTGGCGTCGTAGACCGACAGGCCGAACTGCTCCTGGAAACGCTCGCGCTTCTGCGGTGGCAATTCCGGCAAGGTGCCGCGCACTTCATCGAGGAACGAGTTCTCGATCACTACCGGCAGCAGGTCCGGGTCAGGGAAGTAACGGTAGTCGTTGGCTTCCTCTTTGCTGCGCATCGGACGGGTTTCGTCCTTGTTCGGATCGTACAGGCGGGTCTGCTGGATTACCTTGCCGCCGTCTTCGATCAATTCGATCTGACGCTGGATTTCGCTGTTGATCGCCTTCTCGATGAAGCGGAACGAGTTGACGTTCTTGATCTCGCAGCGGGTGCCGAACTCGACCTGGCCTTTCGGACGGATCGACACGTTGCAGTCGCAACGTAGCGAACCTTCGGCCATGTTGCCGTCGCAGATGCCCAGGTAGCGCACCAGCGCGTGGATCGCCTTGACGTAGGCCACGGCTTCCTTGGCGCTGCGCATGTCCGGTTCGGAAACGATTTCCAGCAGCGGTGTGCCGGCACGGTTCAGGTCGATGCCGGTGGCGCCGCTGAATTCTTCGTGCAGGCTCTTGCCGGCGTCTTCTTCCAGGTGCGCGCGGGTGATGCCGACACGTTTGACCGTGCCGTCTTCCAGGGCGATGTCCAGGTGGCCCTTGCCGACGATCGGCAATTCCATCTGGCTGATCTGATAGCCCTTGGGCAGGTCCGGGTAGAAGTAGTTTTTACGGGCGAACACGTTGTGCTGGCCGATCTCGGCGTCAATCGCCAGACCGAACATCACCGCCATGCGCACCGCTTCCTGGTTCAGCACCGGCAGCACGCCGGGCATGCCCAGGTCTACGAGGCTGGCCTGGGTGTTCGGCTCGGAACCGAAGGTGGTGGAACTACCGGAAAAGATTTTCGACCGGGTGGTGAGCTGGGTGTGAATCTCCAGCCCGATCACGACTTCCCATTGCATGTGTGTCTCCTCAGAAGCCGGTTGGGGTGCGGGTGTGCCAGTCAGTGTTTAGCTGATACTGGTGGGCAACGTTCAACAGGCGACCTTCCTGGAAATACGGGGCGAGCAGTTGCACGCCGACCGGCAGACCGTCGACAAAACCGGCGGGCATCGACAGGCCTGGCAGGCCCGCGAGGTTGGCGGTGATGGTGTAAACATCTTCCAGGTAGGCAGCGACCGGGTCGCTGTTCTTGGCGCCGAGCTTCCAGGCCGGGTTCGGCGTGGTTGGGCCGAGGATGATGTCGACCTCATTGAAGGCTGCCATGAAGTCATTCTTGATCAGGCGACGGATCTTCTGCGCCTTGAGGTAGTAGGCGTCGTAGTAACCGGCGGACAGCGCGTAGGCACCGACCATGATCCGGCGCTGCACTTCCACGCCGAAGCCTTCGCCACGTGAACGCTTGTACAGGTCTTCGAGGTTTTTCGGGTCTTCGCAGCGATAGCCGAAACGCACGCCGTCGAAACGCGACAGGTTGGAGGAGGCCTCTGCTGGCGCGATCACGTAGTACGCGGGAATCGCGTGCTGCATGTTCGGCAGGCTGATTTCCTTGATCACGGCACCGAGCTTTTCCAGCTCCTTGACGCTGTTGTGGATCAGCTCGGCGATGCGCGGGTCGAGGCCGGCGCTGAAATACTCTTTAGGCACGCCAATGCGCAGGCCTTGCAGCGAGCCGTTGAGGCTGGCGCTGTAGTCCGGCACGGGCTCATCGATGCTGGTGGAGTCGTTCGGATCGAAGCCGGCCATACCTTGCAACAAAATCGCGCAGTCTTCGGCGGTGCGTGCCATCGGGCCGCCCTGGTCGAGGCTGGACGCGTAGGCAATCATGCCCCAGCGCGAAACACGACCGTAGGTCGGTTTCAGGCCGGTGAGGTTGGTCAGGGCCGCGGGCTGACGGATCGAGCCGCCAGTGTCGGTGCCGGTGGCCGCAGGCAACAGACGAGCGGCAACCGCCGCCGCCGAACCGCCGGACGAACCACCCGGAACGTGTTCCAGGTTCCACGGGTTTTTCACCGCGCCGTAGTAGCTCGACTCGTTGGCCGAACCCATGGCGAATTCGTCCATGTTGGTCTTGCCCAGGGTCACGGCGCCGGCAGCGGCCAGCTTGGCGACGACAGTGGCGTCGTACGGTGCCTTGAAGTTGTCGAGCATCTTCGAGCCGCAGCTGGTGCGAATGCCCTGGGTGCAGAACAGGTCTTTGTGGGCGATCGGCGCGCCGAGCAGGGCGCCGCTCTCACCATTGGCCCGGCGGGCGTCAGCGGCTTTCGCCTGCGTCAGCGCCAGGTCTTCGGTGAGGCTGATGAAACTGTTGAGCTGCGGATCGAGCAGGGCGATGCGCGCCAGCAGGACCTTGGTCAGCTCTTCGGAGGAAAACTTTTTATCGGCGAGTCCGCGGGCGATCTCGGCCAGAGTCAATTGATGCATTGCAGGCTCTTTCCCTATTAGTCGATGACTTTCGGAACCAGGTACAGGCCGTTTTCGACCGCTGGTGCGATGGACTGGTAGGCCTCGCGGTGATTGGTCTCGGTCACGACGTCCGCGCGCAGGCGCTGGCTGGCTTCCAGTGGGTGGGCCAGCGGTTCGATACCGTCGGTATTGACCGCCTGCATTTCGTCGACCAGCCCGAGAATGCTGTTGAGGGCCGAAGTGATGTGTGGAAGATCGGCATCATTGAGGCCAAGGCAGGCCAGATGAGCGATTTTTTCCACGTCGGAGCGTTCAAGCGCCATTGGGATTCTCCAGTGGAAAACAAAACGGACGGCGTCCGTGTGTTAGATTGTCGGAACACTACCGCACTTCTACGGTCATAAGGCCGCGATTGTGGGGCTTGGTGCACAGAAAAGCGGCCAATTTAACATATTGGCGCCTTGCCCAAAATCCCTGTCGTTGTTAGAGTTTGCCGCACTTTTTTACCCACGCGTTGCCTAGGGTCCCTTTCCCATGTTCAAGAAACTGCGTGGCATGTTTTCCAGCGATCTTTCCATTGACCTGGGCACTGCCAACACCCTTATTTACGTGCGCGAGCGCGGTATCGTCCTGAATGAGCCCTCTGTTGTAGCCATTCGGACGCACGGTAACCAGAAAAGTGTCGTTGCTGTCGGCACCGAAGCCAAGCGCATGCTGGGCCGTACGCCGGGCAACATTGCTGCCATTCGTCCGATGAAGGACGGCGTGATCGCCGACTTCAGCGTTTGCGAAAAAATGCTGCAGTACTTCATCAACAAGGTTCACGAAAACAGCTTCCTGCAGCCTAGCCCTCGCGTGTTGATCTGCGTTCCGTGCAAATCCACTCAGGTTGAGCGTCGTGCAATCCGTGAATCGGCGCTCGGTGCCGGTGCCCGTGAAGTGTTCCTGATCGAAGAGCCAATGGCTGCTGCGATCGGTGCCGGCCTGCCGGTAGAAGAAGCCCGCGGTTCGATGGTCGTGGATATCGGTGGCGGTACCACTGAAATCGCACTGATCTCCCTGAACGGTGTGGTTTACGCCGAATCCGTGCGCGTTGGCGGCGACCGCTTCGATGAAGCGATCATCACCTACGTGCGTCGCAACTACGGCAGCCTGATCGGTGAGTCCACCGCCGAGCGCATCAAGCAGGAAATCGGTACGGCCTACCCGGGCGGCGAAGTTCGCGAAGTCGACGTTCGCGGCCGTAACCTGGCCGAAGGCGTTCCACGGGCATTCACCCTGAACTCCAACGAAGTGCTGGAAGCTCTGCAAGAGTCCCTGGCAACCATCGTTCAGGCCGTGAAAAGCGCCCTGGAGCAATCGCCGCCGGAACTGGCTTCCGACATCGCCGAGCGTGGCCTGGTGCTGACCGGTGGTGGTGCCCTGCTGCGTGACCTGGACAAATTGCTGGCCCAGGAAACCGGTCTGCCGGTGATCGTTGCCGAAGACCCGCTGACCTGCGTTGCTCGCGGCGGTGGCCGTGCATTGGAAATGATGGATAAACACACCATGGACCTGCTTTCCAGCGAATAAGTCGCCGGATTGCCTCTATGCTGTTGAGCGCGCAGGCGGCACTTTGCAGTGCTGCCTGTTCG
Source organism: Pseudomonas sp. KH_046_2 (assembly GCF_057838985.1). Taxonomy (NCBI): domain Bacteria; kingdom Pseudomonadati; phylum Pseudomonadota; class Gammaproteobacteria; order Pseudomonadales; family Pseudomonadaceae; genus Pseudomonas; species Pseudomonas sp. KH_046_2. Next base: position 944,050 of record NZ_CM174480.1, read on the forward strand.
CGTTTATCTTCTGTCAGTCTGCATCCAGGCCGGATTGCCGCCGTATGAATAAACAGAACATTTGCCTGGGAGGAGCGGCTTATTAAACCGCTTTTCACCAAGGGCCCTTCACTGGGCGTGCGCCTGTTGGTGCTGGTCGTGCTATCGGTCGCGCTGATGGTGGTCGATGCCCGTTTCAGTCTGCTCAAGCCTGCACGCAGCCAGATGTCGCTGGTGCTGATGGATGCCTACTGGATCACCGACCTGCCCGGACGACTGTGGGAAGGCGTTGCCAGTCAGTTTGGCAGCCGGACCGAGCTCGTCGCCGAAAACGAAAAACTCAAGACCGAGAACCTGCTGTTGCAGGGGCGCATGCAGAAGCTTGCCGCCCTGACCGAGCAGAACGTCCGGTTGCGCGAGTTGCTCAACTCTTCGGCACTGGTCAACGAGAAGGTCGAAGTGGCCGAGTTGATCGGCATGGATCCCAATCCCTTCACCCATCGCATCATCATCAATAAAGGTGAGCGCGACGGCGTGGTCCTCGGTCAACCGGTACTCGATGCCCGTGGCCTGATGGGCCAGGTGGTCGAGTTGATGCCTTACACCTCCCGAGTCCTGCTGCTGACCGATACCACCCACAGCATTCCGGTGCAGGTGAACCGTAACGGTTTGCGGGCGATCGCCAGCGGCACCGGCAACCCGGAGCGTCTCGAGTTGCGGCATGTGGCCGATACCGCTGACATCAAGGAAGGCGACTTGCTGGTCAGCTCCGGCCTCGGTCAGCGTTTCCCGGCGGGTTATCCGGTGGCGACGGTCAAGGAAGTGATTCACGATTCCGGCCAGCCGTTTGCCATTGTCCGCGCCGTCCCGACCGCCGCCTTGAACCGTAGCCGTTACCTGCTGCTGGTGTTCAGCGACAACCGGACTGCCGAAGAGCGCGTCAACGCTGCCGCCCAGGCCCAGGAAAGCCTGGATGCACAGGGCGGTGGGCCGACCATTCCGGCGACGGTTCCGAAACTGGTCAGCCCCACGGCCCCCGCTACACCGGCCGCCGCACCGGCGATTCCTGTCACGGCGGCGCCTGCGGCCACCGCGCCAGCCAAGCCAGTCACCGCGCCAGCCAAGCCTGCGGCAGCTAAACCGCCGGCGGCGCAACCCGCTGCCGCGAAGCCTGCCGCCAAACCGCCAGTCTCCGCGCCGGCCACTCCAGTGGGGAGAGAATAATGGGCGGTGTAAAAGCATCCCGAAACGGCTGGATAGTCTGGCTGACGTTCGCCGTCGGCCTGCTGTTGAGCGTTTCACCTCTGCCGCAATTCATGGAAATCCTGCGCCCGCTGTGGCTGGCTTTGTTGCTGGCATTCTGGGCGTTGAACCTGCCGCAGACCGTCGGGATGGTGACGGCGTTTTGCCTGGGGCTGGCTGAAGACGTGCTCTACGGTACCTTGCTGGGTCAGAATGCCTTGATCCTGACGCTCATCACCTATCTGGTGCTGGCGCTGCAGCAACGCCTGCGGATGTTCCCGATGTGGCAGCAGAGCCTGGTGATCCTGGTGATCTTCGGCCTCGCCCAGCTTGTACAGCTGTGGCTCAGCGCCTTGACCGGCAATCGCCAGCCGACGCTGGCGCTGGTGCTGCCGGCACTGGTCAGCGCATTGCTCTGGCCCTGGGTCAGTTTCGGTTTGCGCGGACTGCGTCGGCGCTACAAAATCAATTAATTCGCTCAGGCATTGGACAGGGAGAGGTCTTGATGAAACGGTTGTACCTCGCCTCTGGTTCGCCGCGTCGACGTGAATTGCTCACGCAGATCGGCGTTCCGTTCTGTGCCATCAGCGCGGACATCGATGAAACTCCCTTGGCTCAAGAATCCCCGTCGGCTTATGTCGAGCGCCTGGCGCGCGGCAAGGCCGAAGCCGGGCGCGGCGGCGTCGTGTCTGACGAACCGTTCTGCGTGCTCGGCGCCGATACCGCCGTGGTGCTCGATGGAAAAATTCTCGGCAAACCGGTTGATCAAGTGGATGCGTGCGCCATGCTGATGATGCTGTCAGGGTGTGAGCATGAAGTCCTGACCGCGATTGCCGTGCTCGATGGCGAGCGTTGCGAATCCCGGGTTGTCACCAGTCGCGTGCGTTTTCGGGATATCAGTCGTGAAGAAGCCGTGGCCTACTGGGCCAGCGGCGAACCACAGGACAAGGCGGGCGGTTATGGCATTCAAGGACTGGGTGCGGTGTTTGTCGCCGGGCTCGATGGAAGTTATTCAGCGGTGGTCGGACTGCCGCTTTGCGAAACCGCGGAACTGCTCGGCCATTTCGGCATACCCTGTTGGCAACCCCGGAACGCATACCAAACAACGTTCTGAACAGATGCGGCCATTATCGTGAACATGCCTGAACGAGACCCTGCCATGAGTGAAGAGATTCTGATCAACATCACGCCGATGGAGTCGCGCGTGGCGGTGGTCGAAAACGGTGTCCTGCAAGAGGTCCACGTCGAGCGTACGCAAAAGCGCGGGATCGTCGGCAACATCTATAAAGGCAAAGTCGTGCGGGTGTTGCCGGGAATGCAGGCGGCATTCGTCGATATCGGCCTGGACCGTGCCGCGTTCATTCATGCGTCGGAAATTTCCCTGCGCGAAGGCCCGGCGGTCGAGAGCATCAGTGCACTGGTGCACGAAGGCCAGAGCCTGGTGGTGCAAGTGACCAAGGACCCGATCGGTTCCAAAGGCGCGCGCCTGACGACTCAACTGTCGATCCCTTCGCGTTACCTGGTGTACATGCCACGCACGGCCCATGTCGGCATTTCCCTGAAGATCGAAGACGAGGCCGAGCGCGAACGCCTCAAGCAAGTGGTCACCGACTGCGTGGCCAAGGAAGGGATCAAGGAGGCCGGCGGTTTCATCCTGCGCACGGCAGCCGAAGGTGCCGGCGCCGATGAAATCCTCATGGACATCCGTTACCTGCGCCGGCTCTGGGACCAGATCAACGCCCAGATCAAAACCATCAGTGCGCCCAGCGTGATCTACGAAGACCTCGGTCTGGCGCTGCGCACCCTGCGTGACCTTGTGAGCCCGAAGATCGAGAAGATCCGCATCGACTCCCGGGAAACCTTCCAGAAAACCACGCAATTCGTCGCCGAACTGATGCCCGAGATTGCCGACCGTCTGGAGCATTACCCGGGCGAGCGGCCGATTTTCGACCTGTATGGCGTCGAAGACGAAATCCAGAAGGCCCTCGAGCGCAAGGTCCCGCTCAAGTCCGGCGGTTATCTGGTGGTCGATCCGGCGGAAGCGATGAGCACCATCGACGTCAATACCGGGGCGTTCGTCGGCCATCGCAATCTCGAAGAGACCATCTTCAAGACCAACCTTGAAGCCGCGACGGCCATCGCCCGTCAATTACGCCTGCGTAACCTGGGCGGAATCATCATCATCGACTTCATCGACATGGAAGATGAAGAACACCAGCGCCAGGTGTTGCGTACCCTCGAAAAGCAACTGGAGCGCGATCACGCCAAGACCAACATCATCGGTATCACCGAGTTGGGCCTGGTGCAGATGACCCGCAAGCGCACCCGCGAAAGCCTTGAACAAGTGCTGTGCGAGCCGTGCAATGCCTGTCAGGGACGGGGCAAGCTCAAGACCCCGGAAACCGTTTGCTACGAAATCTTCCGTGAAATCCTGCGCGAGGCTCGCGCCTATCAGGCGGAAGGCTATCGTGTATTGGCAAACCAGAAAGTGGTGGACCGCCTGCTCGACGAAGAGTCGGGCAACGTTGCCGAATTGGAAGGGTTTATCGGGCGCACCATCCGCTTTCAGGTCGAAACCATGTATTCCCAGGAACAATACGACGTGGTGCTGCTCTGAAGCGTTTCGTCTTGATCGTTCGAGAATGGCTGGCCTCAGCTTTTTGCAAAACTTTTGCCATGGGAGCCACCTGACATGGATCGTCTGACACGCATTTTGGCCGCACTGACCCGCTGGGGTCTGGGCCTGTGCGCGTTGGTTTTGGTGTTGATGGCGCTCTATGTCAGCCTTGGCCGGGAGCTGACTCCGTTAGTCGCCGAGTACCGTGCCGACATCGAAACCAAAGCCAGCGATGCCTTGGGCATGCCGTTGCAGATCGGCGAGCTCGAAGGCAACTGGAGTGGATTCGCCCCCATATTGATGGCCCGCGACGTGACGGTCGGCGAGGGCGCCAATGCCTTGCGCCTGGATCAGGTGCGCGCGGTACCGGACCTTTGGGCCAGCCTGTTGGCTCGTCAGGTACGCATCGCTCATCTGGAATTCAGTGGCCTGAAGATCAACCTCAAGCAAGCTGAGGACGGTCAGTGGGCGCTGGAAGGTTTGCCGGTGCGGCAGGACCAGCCCGCCGATCCGGAGCAACTGCTCAATCAGATGCAGCTGCTCCAGCAACTGTCGGTGCTCGACAGCCAGGTGACCTTGCAGCCATTTGGCGAATCACCGCTGACCCTGACTTATGTCGGTCTGAATCTGAAAATCGGGGCGTCGCGGCAGCGGCTCGACGCACGGCTGACCCTGCCTGACGGGCAACCGGTAGCCATGAGTCTGCGTACTCGTATTCGAGCCAGCGAATGGAAGGACGGTGAAGCCGAGGTCTACCTGAGCCTGCCGCAAAGCGACTGGTCGAAGTGGTTGCCTGAAAGTCTGACCCAACAGTGGAATTTTTCCGAAATCAAGGCCGGCGGCGAGCTGTGGGTGACCTGGGGTAAAGGCACCTTGCAAAGCGCTGCGGTGCGCTTGAACGCGCCACAACTCAAGGGTGCCTACACCGAGCGCAAGCCGATCCAGATCAACAACCTGGCGCTCAATGGATACTTCCAGCGCAGTGCCGAAGGCGCGACAGTGACTCTGGATTCCCTGGCGATGAACCTCGGCGAAACCCGCTGGGAAACGCATTTGCAGCTCACGCAACGCGCCGCGACTGATAAAACCGAAGAGCTCTGGCACCTGCAAGCCGACCGGGTTGATCTCACTCCGCTGACCCCGCTGCTCAACGCGCTGGCGCCGTTGCCAGAAGGTTTAGCCACGGTCGTCGAGCGGCTCAAGGTCACGGGTGGCCTGCGCGACGTGCTGGTCGACTTCCGCCCCAATGCCACTGACGACAGCAAGTTCGGCTTTGCCGCCAACCTCGACCAGGTAGGCTTCGATGCTTATCACGGTGCGCCGGCGGCCCGAAATGTCAGCGGCAGCATCAGCGGTGACCTGGGGCAAGGCGAGCTGCGCATGGACAGTAAGGATTTCATGCTGCACCTGGACCCGATTTTCGCCAAGCCGTGGCAGTACATTCAGGCCAATGCGCGGCTGACCTGGAAACTCGATAAAGAAAGTTTCACCCTGATCGCGCCGTATCTGAAAGTGCTGGGCGAGGAAGGCAAGATCGCCGGCGACTTCCTGATTCGCCTGCATTTCGATCACACACAGGAAGACTACATGGACCTGCGGGTCGGCCTGGTGGACGGCGATGGTCGCTATACCGCCAAGTACTTGCCGACAGTCCTCAGCCCGGCGCTGGACGAATGGCTGCGCACGGCGATACTCAAGGGCGCGGTGGATCAAGGCTTCTTCCAGTATCAAGGTTCGCTCAACCACGGTGCCGCGGACGTCGATCGCAGCATCAGCCTGTATTTCAAGGTTCACGATGCCGAACTGGCTTTCCAGCCGGGCTGGCCCCATGTCAGCAAGGTCAGCGGCGATGTGTTTGTCGAAGACAGCGGCGTGCGGATTCTGGCCAGCAAGGGCCAATTGCTCGACACCCAGGTCAACGATATCTACGTCAACATTCCCCATGTGCCGGACGGGCAGAACGTTCATTTGTTCCTCGATGGCGGATTTGCCGGTGGTTTGGGCGATGGCCTGAAAATCCTCCAGGAAGCACCGATCGGCACCGGGGCAACCTTTGCCGGCTGGGAAGGCGAGGGTGACCTGCAAGGCAAGTTGAAGCTGGATATTCCCCTGGCAAAAGGCGAGGAGCCGAAGATCCTCGTCGATTTCAAGACCGCCAAGGCACGCTTGAAACTGGTCGATCCTGTGCTGGAACTGACCCAGCTAAAAGGTGATTTCCGTTTCGACAGCGGCAAAGGCTTGAGCGGGCAGAACATCCGCGCACGGGCATTCGAAAAGCCGGTCACTGCACAGATTTTTGCCGATGGCAGCCCGGGTAAACTCAATACCCGGGTGACCGCGTCGGGCCAGGTCGAGGTCAAGAAACTGACCGACTGGCTGAAGGTGACCCAGCCTCTGCCGGTGAGCGGCGTGATCCCGTATCAACTGCAACTGACCCTGGACGGTGCAGACAGCCAGTTGATGGTCAATTCCAGCCTCAGGGGCGTGGCCGTCGATTTGCCTGCACCGTTCGGCATCACCTCCGAGGCTGGACGCGACACGACGTTCCGCATGACCTTGCAGGGCGACGAGCGGCGCTATTGGCTCAACTACGGGGACCTGGCGAGTTTCACGTTCGCGGCACCGGCCAGCAATTTCGCCGATGGTCGCGGGGAATTGTCCCTCGGTGGCGGCGACGCCGTGTTGCCTGGCGCCAAAGGCCTGCGGATACGGGGCGTGCTGTCGGAACTGGACGTTGGCCCGTGGAAGGATCTGGTGGACAGATACGCCGGGCAAGACCCCGGCGGTAGCGCCAGGCAATTGCTCAGCGGCGCGGATTTCCAGGTCGGCAAGCTCAGCGGTATTGGCACCACCCTCGATCAGGCTTCGATCCAGCTGGCGCGCAAGCCTTCCGCCTGGGCGCTGCAACTCGACAGCCAGCAGATCAAGGGCAGTGCCAACCTTCCCGATTCGAAGGCCACGCCAATCACGATCAATCTGCAAACCGTGCGCCTGCCCGCGCCGGACCCGACCGTGCTGGCCGATGAAAACTCGCCGGATCCGCTGGCGTCAGTGGACCCGACGAAAATCCCCGCGATGGATATCACCATCAATCAGCTATTCCAGGGGCAGGATCTGGTGGGGGGCTGGTCGCTGAAGATTCGTCCGACGCCCAAGGGCATCGTGTTCAACTCGCTGGATCTGGGCCTCAAGGGCATGCTGTTGGTGGGCAGCGGTGGCTGGGAAGGCGTGCCTGGCGCCAGCAACAGCTGGTACAAGGGCCGTATCAGCGGCAAGAACGTGGCCGATGTGCTCAAGGGCTGGGGTTTTGCGCCGAGCGTCACCAGCCAGGACTTTTATATGGACGTTGATGGCCGCTGGCCCGGCTCGCCGGCCTGGGTGGCGACCAAACGTTTCTCCGGTACGCTCGATGCGACGCTCAATCAGGGCCAGTTCGTCGAGGTCGAGGGCAGTGCCCAGGCGCTGCGGGTGTTTGGATTGCTCAACTTCAACTCCATCGGCCGGCGCCTGCGCCTGGATTTCTCCGACCTGTTCGGCAAGGGCCTGAGTTATGACCGGGTCAAGGGACTGCTGGTCGGGACGAATGGTGTGTATGTCACCCGTGAGCCGATCCAGCTGACAGGCCCGTCGAGCACCATTGAACTCAACGGTACCTTGAACATGGTAGCCGATCAGATTGATGCGAAATTGATGGTGACCTTACCGCTGACCAATAACTTGCCGATTGCCGCACTGATCGTCGGTGCACCCGCGGTCGGCGGGGCGCTGTTCCTGATCGACAAGCTGATCGGTGACCGGGTCGCCCGTTTCGCCAGTGTGAAGTACACCGTCAAAGGGTCGTGGAAAGAACCGAAGATTACCTTCGACAAGGCTTTTTGAGATCCTTTTGAAAAGGCGCTCGGCAAGTCTATGGAGTAGCATGGCCGCATACGATTCCAGGAGTGCGCCATGTCTGTAGCGGTGATTCAAATGGTCAGCCAGAGCGATGTGCTGGCCAACCTGGCCCAGGCCCGTCGACTGCTCGAGCAAGCGGCCGCCGGTGGCGCGAAACTGGCGGTATTGCCGGAAAACTTCGCCGCCATGGGCCGGCGCGACATTGCCGACATCGGGCGCGCCGAAGCGCTGGGCGAAGGCCCGATCCTGCCGTGGTTGAAACAGACCGCACGCGACCTCAAGTTATGGATTGTGGCCGGCACGTTGCCGTTGCCGCCGGTGGATCAACCGGCGGCCAAGGTGCATGCCTGTTCGTTGCTGGTCGATGATCAGGGCGAAACGGTGGCGCGCTACGACAAACTGCATCTGTTCGACGTCGACGTGGCGGACAATCGCGGCCGTTATCGTGAATCCGATGACTATGCTTATGGCAGTGGGGTCGTGGTGGCGGACACACCGGTTGGGCGGGTTGGCCTGACGGTCTGCTATGACCTGCGCTTTCCGGAGCTGTACAGCGAATTGCGCGCAGCCGGCGCGGAGCTGATTACCGCACCATCGGCGTTCACCGCTGTAACCGGCGCGGCGCATTGGGATGTGCTGATTCGCGCACGGGCCATCGAGACACAATGTTATGTGCTCGCGGCCGCCCAGGGTGGGACGCATCCGGGGCCGCGGGAAACCTTTGGGCATGCCGCCATCATCGACCCGTGGGGCCGTGTGCTGGCGCAACAGGATCAAGGCGAGGCCGTGCTGCTGGCCGAACGCGACAGCAGCGAACAGGCGTCCATCCGGGCGCGGATGCCGGTGTCCAGTCACCGGCGCTTTTTCTCGCAGGGCGCCCAGCGACCTGCATCAGAACGACGAATTTAAGGCGTAAAGCATATGAGCGAGTTGTTGTCCTCAGTCAGTGAACACCTGCTGGCGCCCGGTGGCGTCACGATCGAGAGCCTGCAAGGCGTGCTCGGCGATCTGGCCGGGCCGGGCATCGATGCGGCCGACCTGTATTTCCAGGGGCAGATCTCCGAGTCCTGGGCGCTGGAAGACGGCATCGTCAAGGAAGGCAGCTTCAACCTTGACCAGGGTGTGGGCGTGCGTGCGCAATCGGGCGAAAAAACCGGTTTTGCCTACAGCAATGCCATCACCCTGGAAGCCCTTGGCACGGCGGCTCGGGCCGCCCGTTCGATCTCCCGCGCTGGCCAGAATGGCACCGTGCAGGCATTCACCAGCCAGGATGTCGCGCAGTTGTATGCGCCGGACAATCCCCTGGAAGTGCTGACCCGTGCGGAGAAAGTCGATCTGCTCAAGCGAGTCGACGCCGCGACCCGCGCCCTCGACCCGCGCATCCAGCAGGTCACCGTGAGCATGGCCGGTGTCTGGGAACGGATTCTGGTGGCTTCCACTGACGGCGGTCTGGCGGCGGATGTGCGCCCGCTGGTGCGTTTCAACGTCAGCGTGATCGTCGAGCAGAACGGCCGCCGCGAGCGCGGTGGTCATGGTGGTGGCGGGCGGACCGATTACCGTTATTTCCTCGGCGAAGACCGCGCCATGGGCTATGCCCGTGAAGCGTTGCGTCAGGCGCTGGTCAACCTCGAAGCCATTCCGGCACCGGCCGGTACCTTGCCGGTGGTGCTCGGTTCCGGCTGGTCGGGCGTGCTGCTGCACGAAGCCGTCGGTCATGGTCTGGAAGGCGATTTCAACCGCAAGGGCAGTTCGGCTTATAGCGGGCGCATGGGCGAGATGGTTGCATCGAAGCTGTGCACCATTGTCGATGACGGCACCCTGGCCGGCCGCCGTGGCTCATTGAGCGTCGACGACGAAGGCACACCGACCGAGTGCACCACGCTGATCGAAAACGGCGTACTCAAAGGCTACATGCAGGACAAGCTCAATGCCCGCCTGATGGGCGTGGCACGCACCGGTAACGGCCGTCGCGAATCCTACGCGCACCTGCCGATGCCGCGCATGACCAACACCTACATGCTTGCCGGCGAAAGCGATCCGGCGGAAATCATCGCCTCGGTGAAGCGCGGCATCTACTGCGCCAACCTGGGTGGCGGTCAGGTGGACATCACCAGCGGCAAGTTCGTGTTCTCCACCAGCGAGGCGTACCTGATCGAGGACGGCAAGATCACCGCTCCGGTCAAGGGCGCGACCCTGATCGGCAACGGGCCGGAAGCCATGAGCAAGGTGTCGATGGTCGGTAATGATCTGGCGCTGGACAGCGGCGTGGGCACGTGTGGCAAGGATGGGCAGTCGGTGCCGGTGGGTGTCGGCCAGCCAACGCTGAAGATTGATGCGATCACCGTGGGTGGCACGGGTTCGTAAGAGGTGAGGCTGCGGGTGAGCTGCGAGGCAGCTCACCCGATTCGAGAATTAACGCAGACCGCGTTGAGTCTCGTCCAGCTCACGGATGTACTTGAAGATTTTACGGCTGGAAGCAGGAGGCTTGTTTTGCGCAAGCTCATGCTGGGCCTGACGGATCAGGGAACGCAATTGCTGGCGGTCCGCGTCCGGGTAGTCGACGACGAATTTTTCCAGAACGGCATCGTCGCCGGCGATCAGACGATCGCGCCAGCGTTCCAGGTTATGGAAGCGTTCGTTGTATTGACGGGTGGAGGCATCGAGTTGATCGAGCAGAACCAGAATGGCGGCAGTGTCCTGATCGCGCATCAGTTTGCCGATGAACTGAAGGTGCCGTTTACGCGCGATGTTCGCGGTGTGCTTGGGCGCATCGGCCAGAGCCCGACGCATTCCGTCGGTCAAGGGCAGTTTTGCCAGCAAGTCAGGCTTGAGTGTTGTAAGGCGCTCGCCAAGGTCAACCAGAGCATGCAGCTCGCGTTTGACCTGGGATTTGCTTTTTTCTCCCGTATCGAGGGAGTCGTCGTAAGAATCAACCATGGTGGCCGTCCGCAAAGAAACGCCGCCATGATAACCAGTCGGGGGCCGCTTGTCCGGCCCGGTCGCTCGATGACCGTCACCGAAAGCAGAATTTGAGTGGAGAACAGCATGAGTGCAGTTGAAAGCGTCGGCCCACAAGCGTTGCCGGCACTGCAGGAACAAGTCGAGCAGATCATCGCTGAAGCCAGGCGCCAGGGGGCCAGCGCCTGTGAAGTGGCGGTGTCGCTGGAGCAGGGTTTGTCGACTTCGGTGCGCCAGCGTGAGGTCGAAACCGTTGAGTTCAACCGCGACCAGGGTTTTGGCATCACCTTGTACGTGGGGCAGCGCAAAGGCTCGGCCAGCACTTCGGCCAGCGGTCCTGATGCGATTCGCGAAACCGTCGCCGCTGCACTGGCAATCGCCAAGCACACTTCGGAAGACGAAGCCTCGGGCCTGGCGGATGCCGCGCTGATGGCGCGGGAAATCCAGGACTTCGACCTGTTCCACCAATGGGACATCACTCCGGAGCAAGCCATCGAGCAGGCCCTGGCCTGCGAAGCCGCGGCGTTTGCCGCCGACAGCCGGATCAAGAACGCCGACGGCACCACCCTCAGCACCCATCAGGGCTGCCGCGTTTATGGCAATAGCCACGGGTTTATCGGCGGTTACGCATCGACTCGTCACAGCTTGAGCTGCGTGATGATCGCCGAAGCGGACGGCCAGATGCAGCGCGATTACTGGTACGACGTGAACCGCCAGGGCAATCTGCTGGCCGATCCGGTCAGTATCGGCCAACGTGCCGCGCAACGGGCGGCGAGCCGCCTGGGCGCGCGTCCGGTGCCCACTTGCGAGGTGCCGGTGCTGTTTTCCGCAGAGTTGGCCGGGGGGCTGTTCGGCAGTTTCCTGTCGGCGATTTCCGGCGGCAGCCTGTATCGCAAGTCGTCCTTCCTTGAAGGCACTCTCGGGCAGAAGCTATTTCCGGAGTGGCTGACCATCGACGAGCGTCCGCATCTGATGCGTGCCATGGGCAGCGCAGCGTTCGACGGTGATGGTTTGGCAACCTACGCCAAACCGTTCGTCGAAAAGGGTGAGTTGGTGTCGTACATCCTCGGTACCTATTCCGGCCGCAAGCTCGGCATGCCGAGCACGGCCAACGCCGGCGGCGTGCACAACCTGTTCGTCACCCATGGCGACGAAGACCAGGCCGCCTTGCTGCGGCGCATGGGGCGTGGCTTGCTGGTGACTGAATTGATGGGGCAGGGCCTCAACATGGTGACCGGCGATTACTCCCGTGGTGCAGCGGGTTACTGGGTCGAGAACGGTGAAATCCAGTTCGCGGTGCAGGAAGTGACCATCGCCGGCAACATGCGCGACATGTTCAAACAGATCGTTGCCGTGGGTAATGATCTGGAGTTGCGCAGCAACATTCGCACAGGTTCCGTGCTGATCGAGCGGATGACAGTGGCAGGCAGCTAAGCCTCGACCGTTTCGCCAGAAGGCGCGCCACCCATTGGGTGACGCGCCTTTTTTATTGGCTACGCGGCAAACCCCTGTAGGAGCGAGCCTGCTCGCGAAGCGGAATGTCAGGCGACATTGAAGTTGAAAGTGATGACGCCATCGTCGGAACGCCGCCCGGAGCCGGCTCGCTCCTACAATGGCTGGGTCTATCTACTTTTCTGTAGCTGTTATTCGCCTTCGTCGAAGAAGTTGTTGATCAGCGCCACCAACGCATCCAGCGCTTCCTGTTCCTGTTCGCCTTCCGTGCTCAAGTGGATCGTGGTGCCTTTGCCGGCGGCCAGCATCATCATTGCCATGATGCTTTTGCCATCGACCATGGACTCTGGTGTACGACCGGCCCGGATCTGGCACGGGAACTGGCCCGCCACCCCAACGAATTTTGCAGAAGCGCGAGCGTGCAGGCCCAGTTTATTGATGATTTCGATTTCCAGAGCAGGCATCGCGATGTGAATCCTTTAGCTGAGGTCGCGGTGGCGGACCTGGACGTTCTTCAGGGATTGTTGCAGCGTCTGCCCCAGACGCTCGGTCAGGTAGACGGAACGGTGATGTCCGCCAGTGCAGCCAATGGCAATGGTGACGTAGGCGCGGTTGCTGGCGGCAAAACGAGGCAGCCACTTTAGCAGGTATGTGGAAATGTCCTGGAACATCTCTTCGACATCCGGCTGTGCCGCCAGGTATTCGGCAACCGGTTGATCGAGCCCGGACTGCTCGCGCAATTCCGGTTTCCAGTAAGGGTTGGGCAGGCAGCGCACATCGAACACCAGGTCGGCGTCCACCGGCATGCCGCGCTTGAACCCGAAGGACTCCACCAGGAATGCAGTCCCCGGCTCGGGCTGATTCAACAGGCGCAGTTTGATGGCATCGCGCAGTTGATACAGGTTCAGGCTGGTGGTGTTGATCTTGAGATCGGCAAGGTCGGCAATCGGCCCGAGCAGGACGCTTTCGACGTTGATGGCTTCGGCCAGCGAGCGGTTGGCGTTGCTTAGGGGGTGGCGTCGGCGGGTTTCCGAGAAACGCTTGAGCAGGGTTTCTTCGTCGGCGTCCAGGTACAGCACATCGCACTGGATGTGGCGGGCACGGACTTCCTCGAGCAGGTCGGGGAAGCGTGACAGGTGGCTGGGCAGGTTACGCGCGTCAATGGAAACGGCGACCAGCGGCTGCAGCATCTCGGTATGAACCAGGGCGCGCTCGGCCAACTCCGGCAGCAGACCGGCGGGCAGGTTGTCGATGCAGTAGTAGCCGTTGTCCTCAAGAACGTCGAGGGCGGTACTTTTACCTGAGCCGGAACGGCCACTGACGATGATCAAGCGCATGATTACTGACCGTTTTGCTCGTCCAGGACAACCTGATACAGGGCTTCGTTGCTTGACGCACTACGCAGCTTTTCGCGAACTTCCTTGCGGTCGAGCATGCTGGCGATCTGTCGCAGCAGCTCAAGGTGCGCATCGGTGGCGGCTTCCGGGACCAGCAGCACGAACAGCAGGTCAACCGGCGCGCCATCGATGGCGTCGAAATCGATAGGGGCGTCCAGGTGCATCAATGCACTGATGGGCGAAACGCAGCCCTTGAGACGGCAATGTGGAATAGCGATGCCATTGCCAAACCCGGTGGAGCCGAGTTTTTCACGGGCGATCAGTGCCTCGAAGACATCTTGCATCTCCAGGGCCGGCACTTCGCGGGCGATCAGATTGGCAATTTGTTCGAGGGCTTTCTTTTTACTGCCTCCCGGCACGTTCACCAGGGAACGGCCGGGGGTCAGGATACTTTCAAGTCGGATCATGGGTAGGGAGTGTTAACGACCGGTTGCGCCCTGGAGGAGGCTCTGGGTCTTTTCCTTATGCTTTTTGAGTTGTTTATCCAGCTTGTCGGTGAGTGCGTCGATCGCGGCGTACATATCGGTATGTTCCGCGTTGGCGACCACTTCATTCCCGGGAATATGCAGCGTGGCTTCGATTTTCTGCTTCAGTTTTTCGACGGTCATCGTGACCTGCACATTAGTGATCTTGTCGAAATGTCGCTCCAATCGTTCGAGTTTTTCGCCGATGTAGGTGCGAAGAGGTTCGGTCACTTCCAGTTGGTGTCCACTGATGTTGACTTGCATACAGCTTCTCCTTCGTTGCCAGTGCATAAAGCGGTAGATCAGATGATCTACCACTGGAACGCTGTGGCGTGGCTCTACATCAACCGCTTGCGTTCGCTCGAAGGCGCGATCCCGAGGGATTCGCGGTACTTGGCGACGGTGCGGCGAGCCACCTGAATGCCTTGTGCCTCCAGTAAACCAGCGATCTTGCTGTCACTCAACGGCTTTTTCTGATTTTCCGCTGCAACCAGTTTTTTGATGATCGCGCGGATCGCCGTGGACGAGCATTCGCCGCCTTCGGAGGTGCTTACGTGACTGGAAAAAAAGTACTTCAGTTCATAAATGCCCCGGGGGGTGTGCATGAACTTCTGGGTGGTCACCCGTGAAATCGTCGACTCATGCATGCCGACCGCTTCGGCGATGTCATGCAGGACGAGCGGCTTCATGGCTTCGTCGCCGTACTCCAGAAAGCCGCGCTGATGCTCGACGATCTGGGTGGCAACCTTCATCAGGGTTTCATTGCGGCTTTGCAGGCTCTTGATGAACCAGCGGGCCTCCTGCAACTGATTGCGCATGAAGGTATTGTCGGCGCTGGTGTCGGCGCGGCGCACGAAACCGGCGTATTGGGCATTGACCCGCAGCCGTGGCACCGACTCTTGATTGAGCTCCACCAGCCAGCGCTCGTTGTCCTTGCGCACGATGACGTCAGGGACGACGTACTCGGCTTCGGTGGACTCGATCTGCGAGCCAGGGCGCGGGTTGAGGCTCTGGACCAATTCGATCACCTGGCGCAGCTCATCTTCCTTGAGCTTCATGCGACGCATCAGCTGGCTGTAGTCGCGGCTGCCCAGCAGATCGATGTAATCGGTGACCAATCGTTTGGCTTCGGCCAGCCAAGGCGTTTTGGCCGGCAACTGGCGCAATTGCAGGAGCAGGCATTCGCCGAGATTGCGAGCGCCGATGCCGGCAGGCTCGAATTGCTGGATGCGGTGCAGGACGGCTTCGATTTCATCCAGTTCGATGTCCAGTTCCGGGTCGAAGGCTTCGAGGATTTCCTCGAGCGTCTCGTCCAGATAGCCCTGATTGTTGATGCAGTCGATCAGGGTCACGGCGATCAGGCGATCGGTGTCGGACATCGGGGCCAGGTTCAGTTGCCACAGCAAGTGGCTCTGCAGGCTTTCGCCGGCCGAGGTGCGGGTGGTGAAGTCCCACTCGTCATCATCATTGCTGGGCAGGCTGCTGGCGCTGGTCTGGTACACGTCTTCCCAGGCGGTGTCGACGGGGAGTTCGTTGGGGATGCGCTCGTTCCAGTCACCCTCATCGAGGTTATCAACCGTCGGGGCGCTTTCCTGGTAGGAGGGCTCCTGGATGTCAGTGTTGGGCTTTTGTTCGGCGTTGTCGGCCAAGGGATCGGAATTGTCGAAGTCGTCGCCCTCTTCCTGGCGTTCGAGCATCGGATTGGACTCCAGGGCCTCCTGGATTTCCTGTTGCAGGTCCAGGGTCGACAATTGGAGCAGGCGGATGGCCTGTTGCAGCTGCGGTGTCATCGTCAGCTGCTGGCCCATTCTCAAGACTAGCGATGGTTTCATGGCAGGGGCTTAACACCTTATTCGCCGGCGCACATGCGCCATCCACTACAGGGCGCCGGGGCGCCAAACTTAAGCAAATTATATGCCTGAAACTAAAGGGTTTGCCTAGAGCGCTGTAACAATAAAAAACTATAAAGCTGTGTTGCTGCGCTGCCCTTGTCGAGGGCTGACCACGCTTGTCGGCACGAGGTGCTGGAGAGTGGGGCGGTCTGGTGCCCGGGCAACCGCCTGGGCACGGCTCAGCGCTTACAGGCGGAACTCATGGCCCAGATACACTTCCTTGACCAGGTCGTTGGCCAGGATGGTCTCTGCGTCGCCTTCGGCGATCAGTTGACCGTCATTGACGATATAGGCGGTTTCACAGATATCCAGGGTTTCACGAACGTTGTGGTCCGTGATCAGCACGCCAATGCCTTTGGCCTTGAGGTGGTGAATGATCTGCTTGATGTCGCCGACCGAAATCGGGTCCACGCCGGCGAAGGGTTCGTCGAGGAGGATGAATTTCGGGTTGGTGGCCAGGGCGCGGGCGATTTCCACGCGACGGCGCTCACCACCGGACAGGCTCATGCCCAGGTTGTCGCGGATGTGGCTGATGTGGAACTCCTGCAGCAGGCTTTCCAGCTCCTTGCGACGGCCGGCCTTGTCGAGTTCCTTGCGGGTCTCGAGGATGGCCATGATGTTGTCGGCCACCGTCAGCTTGCGAAAGATCGATGCTTCTTGCGGCAAGTAGCCGATACCGGCCTTTGCGCGGCCGTGCATCGGCTGGTGGCTGACGTCCAGGTCATCGATGAGGACGCGGCCCTGGTCGGCTTGCACCAGGCCGACGATCATGTAGAAACAGGTGGTCTTGCCGGCGCCGTTCGGGCCAAGCAGGCCGACGATCTGGCCGCTGTCGATGGACAGGCTGACATCACGCACGACCTGGCGGCTCTTGTAGCTCTTGGCCAGATGCTGAGCTTTCAGAGTTGCCATTACTGGGCCTTTTTCTCGTCGGTTTTCTTCTTCGGCTGGATCACCATGTCGATGCGCGGGCGCGACTCGGTGATCTTGCTGCCTGTGGCGCGACCGGCGCTGGCGAGCTTCTTGTCCGTGTCGTAGACAATTTTCTCGCCTTGGGTGACGTTGTTGTCCTTGTCGACAACCTTGGCCTTGTCGATCAGTACGACGCGATTTTGCGAGGCGTGATACTGGATCGTCACGCCCCAGCCCTGAACAGGCTTGGTATCGCCAGCCGTTTGCAATTGCTCGAAGTACGCCAGGTTGCCCACCGAGGTCACTACGTCAATGTCGCCAGTCGGGGTGCGGGTGATGGTAACGGTGTTGCCTGTCACCTTCATCGAGCCTTGGGTGATGATCACGTCGCCCTTATAGGTAGCAATACCTTGCTTGTCGTCCAGTTGGGCATCGTCGGCCTGAATGCGGATAGGCTGCTGTTGATCTTCCGGCAGAGCCCAGGCGCTCACGCTTCCCAGTGCTGCGCCCAGACTGAGCAAAATCGGGAGGGTTTTAACGAGCCTCATACTGTCCTCTTACGTTCGATAGCAGGTGTATCCTGCTCTCTTTCAAATACGCTTTCATTCCCTTGCCAGTCGATACACCGCCAGCGCCGTCGATTCTAACGTCTTGCTCGGTCTGCGCATATTGCTGCTGCGGGAACACGGTCATGCGGGTGCTGGTGATCAGGGTTCTACGGTTTTTCTCGTCGAAGCGCGTGATGCGCACGTCATCGATCAGTTCGACCTGTGTGCCGTCAGGGTTGACCTCGGCGCGCAGGCTCTGGACGTGCCACGGGAATTCAGTGCCGCGGAACACATTCAGGTCGGGGTTGGTCAGCAATGTCACTTCGGTCGCTTTCAGGTGTTCGACCTTGTCGGACACCAGATCATATTGCAGCTTGCCATCCGGCAGGTACTGCACGCTGTGGGCGTTGATGGCGTAATAGTCGATTGCGCTTTCATCGACGGACGTTACCGGCTTGTCGAGAAAGCGTTCCGGGCTGATGTTCCAGTAGCCAACCGCGGCGAATATCGCCGCGATGCAACTGTACATCAGGGTGTTGCGAAACTTTTTGCTCAGCATAATGGGCTCACAGGTACGCCGCATTGGCCGCGTCGAGACGGTCCTGGGCGCGCAGGATCAATTCGCAGAATTCGCGAGCGGCACCTTCGCCGCCACGGGCGAGGGTGATGCCGTGAGCGTGTTCACGCACGAAACTGGCGGCATTGGCTACCGCCATGCCCAGGCCTACGCGGCGAATCACCGGCAGGTCCGGCAGGTCGTCGCCGAGGTAGGCCACCTGTTCATAGCTCAGGTTGAGTTGGGCCAGTAGTTCGTCGAGTACCACCAGTTTATCCTCGCGACCCTGATAGAGGTGCGGGATGCCGAGGTTTTTGGCCCGCCGTTCGACCACCGGGGTCTTGCGGCCACTGATGATGGCGGTCTGCACGCCAGCGGCCATCAACATCTTGATGCCCTGGCCGTCGAGCGTGTTGAACGTCTTGAATTCGCTGCCGTCTTCGAGGAAGTACAGGCGCCCATCGGTCAGTACGCCGTCGACATCGAATACCGCCAGCTTGATCTGTTTGCCGCGATGCAGCAGGTCCGCACTCATTACATTACTCCCGCACGCAGCAAGTCGTGCATGTTCAAGGCGCCGACCGGGCGGTCTTCACGGTCGACCACGACCAGCGCGTTGATTTTATGATCTTCCATGATTTTCAGCGCTTCGGCGGCGAGCATCTCGGCGCGGGCAGTCTTGCCGTGTGCAGTCATGACCTGGTCGATGGTAGCGCTGTGGATGTCGATGCTACGGTCCAGCGTGCGACGCAAGTCACCGTCGGTAAAGATCCCGGCCAGCTTTCCATCGGCTTCCAGGATCACGGTCATGCCCAGGCCTTTGCGGGTCATTTCCATTAGCGCGTCCTTCAGCAGGGTGCCGCGCTGTACTTGCGGCAACTCCTGCCCGGCGTGCATGACGTTTTCCACTTTCAGCAGCAGGCGTCGGCCCAGGGCGCCGCCGGGATGGGAAAAGGCGAAGTCTTCGGCGGTAAAACCGCGGGCTTCCAGCAGCGCGACGGCCAGGGCGTCGCCCATGACCAGGGCGGCGGTGGTCGATGAAGTGGGTGCCAGGTTCAACGGGCAGGCTTCGTGTTCGACGTGAACATTCAGGTTGACCTCGGCGGCCTTGGCCAGCGGCGAGTCAGGGTTGCCGGTCATGCTGATCAACTGAATGCCCAGGCGCTTGATCAGTGGCAGCAGGGTCACGATTTCATTGGTGGAGCCGGAATTCGAGAGCGCCAGAATGATGTCGTCGCGGGTAATCATGCCCATGTCACCGTGGCTGGCTTCAGCCGGGTGCACAAAAAACGCCGTGGTGCCGGTGCTGGCCAGGGTCGCGGCAATCTTGTTGCCGATGTGCCCCGACTTGCCCATGCCGACCACGACCACGCGGCCTTTGCTGGCCAGAATCATCTCGCAAGCGCGTACGAAATCTGCGTCGATATGCGACAGCAAGCCGTTAACGGCTTCCACTTCGAGGCGGATGGTGCGTTGGGCGGATTGAATCAGGTCGCTGGATTGGCTCATGTCGGAAATCGTTTAGCCTGATGAAAAGGCGGCGATTATAGCGGTTATGATCGAATCCCTCACGCTAGTTCGTCGCGCATTGCCATCCAAGGTGCCGGAAACCTTCTAAACGGGGCTTTCAACCTGTCATTCAGTTGAACATGGCCTGGCTTTGGCCTTGGGCGCGCAGCCTTTGCAGTGATATAGTTCGACGCCAGTTCGGCCTGCCCGGGAGGTATGTGCTTTCGTCAGAAAGCCAGGCGTCCGAGTGAGAGGCTGCATCGCAAGGAGTTTAGATGAGTGCCGATAACGCCTACGCGGTCGAGCTGAAGGGACTGTCCTTCAAGCGCGGTGCGCGCAGCATTTTCAATAATGTCGATATCCGTATCCCGCGCGGCAAGGTCACCGGCATCATGGGGCCTTCCGGGTGTGGCAAGACCACGCTCTTGCGTCTGATGGGCGCCCAGTTGCGGCCCACCAAGGGCGAAGTCTGGGTCAACGGTCAGAACCTGCCAAAACTGTCGCGCAGCGACCTGTTCGATGCACGCAAGCATATGGGCGTGCTGTTTCAGAGCGGCGCACTGTTTACCGACCTCGATGTCTTCGAGAACGTCGCTTTTCCGCTGCGGGTTCACACGCAACTGCCGGATGAAATGATCCGCGACATCGTCCTGCTCAAGCTGCAGGCCGTGGGCTTGCGCGGCGCCATCGAACTGATGCCCGACGAGCTTTCCGGCGGCATGAAGCGCCGTGTCGCGCTGGCCCGGGCGATTGCGCTCGACCCGCAGATCCTCATGTACGACGAGCCCTTTGTCGGTCAGGACCCCATCGCAATGGGTGTTCTGGTGCGCCTCATTCGTCTTCTCAACGATGCGCTGGGCATCACCAGCATCGTGGTATCCCACGACTTGGCCGAGACCGCGAGCATTGCCGATTACATTTATGTGGTGGGCGATGGTCAGGTGTTGGGGCAGGGTACGCCGGACGAGTTGATGAACTCGGATGAACCGCGCATTCGCCAGTTCATGACCGGTGAGCCCGACGGCCCGGTTCCGTACCACTTTCCAGCGACGGATTACCGCGCAGATCTTCTGGGGAAGCGCTGATGCGCAGAATTTCATTGATAGAACGCGTTCGCCGCTTCGGCCAGGCCGGCATCGATGTGTTGGCAGTGTTCGGGCGTTCGAGCTTGTTCCTGTTCCATGCCTTGCTTGGTCGGGGCGGCATCGGTGGCGGGTTCGGGCTGCTGGTCAAGCAGTTGCATTCGGTGGGCGTGATGTCCCTGGTGATCATCGTGGTCTCCGGGGTGTTCATCGGCATGGTGCTGGCGCTGCAGGGCTTCAACATTCTTTCCAGCTATGGTTCAGAACAGGCCGTCGGGCAGATGGTGGCGCTGACGCTGCTGCGTGAGCTGGGGCCGGTGGTGACCGCCTTGCTGTTCGCCGGGCGCGCCGGCTCGGCGTTGACCGCCGAAATCGGCAACATGAAGTCCACCGAGCAGCTGTCGAGCCTGGAAATGATCGGGGTTGACCCGCTCAAGTACATCATCGCGCCACGCATGTGGGCCGGTTTCATTTCCCTGCCGGTGCTGGCGATGATTTTCAGCGTGGTGGGCATCTGGGGCGGCTCGTGGGTAGCGGTCGACTGGCTGGGGGTCTATGAAGGTTCCTACTGGTCGAACATGCAGAACAGCGTGACGTTCGCCGACGATGTGCTCAACGGGATCATCAAAAGTATCGTCTTTGCCTTTGTCGTGACCTGGATCGCCGTATTCCAAGGCTATGACTGCGAACCCACTTCCGAGGGGATCAGTCGTGCCACTACCAAGACCGTTGTGTATGCCTCGTTGGCAGTACTCGGCCTGGACTTTATTCTGACCGCCTTGATGTTTGGAGATTTCTGATGCAAAACCGCACCCTGGAAATCGGTGTCGGCCTTTTCTTGCTGGCTGGCATCCTGGCTTTGCTCTTGTTGGCGTTGCGGGTCAGCGGCCTGTCCCCGACTCCGAGCACCGACACCTATAAACTTTACGCCTACTTCGACAATATCGCCGGTTTGACTGTCAGAGCCAAGGTGACCATGGCCGGTGTGACCATCGGCAAGGTCACGGCCATCGATCTGGATCGCGACAGTTTTACCGGTCGGGTGACCATGCAGCTGGAAAAACGCATCGATAATCTGCCGGCGGACTCTACTGCATCTATCCTGACCGCTGGCCTGTTGGGCGAGAAGTACATCGGTATCAGCGTGGGCGGGGAAGACACCCTGCTCAAGGATGGTGGAACCATCCATGACACGCAGTCATCGCTGGTGCTCGAAGACCTGATCGGTAAATTCCTGCTCAATACCGTTAGCAAAGAAGCTAAATGAGGAACTGTTAAATGATCTCTACCTTGCGACGTGGCCTGTTGGTAATGCTCGCGGTGTTTCCATTGGTGTCCCATGCCGTAGCGGCGCCTTCGGCGCACGATCTGGTGCAGGACACAACCAACCGTATGCTCGCGGACCTGGCGGCAAACAAAGAGAAGTACAAGCAGGATCCGCAGGACTTCTACACGGCGCTGGACAACATCGTCGGGCCGGTTGTGGATGCCGAGGGTATTTCCAAGAGCATCATGACGGTCAAATACTCGAAGAAAGCTACGCCTGCGCAGATGAAGACCTTCGAAGAAAACTTCAAGAAGGGCCTGTTCCAGTTCTATGGTAATGCCTTGCTGGAGTACAACAACCAGGGCATCACCGTTGAACCGGCCAAAGACGAATCGGGCGACCGTACCAGCGTTGGCATGACGGTCAAGGGCAGCAGCGGCGCGATCTATCCAGTGTCCTATACGCTGGAAAAGATCAACGGCGAGTGGAAACTGCGTAACGTCATCATCAACGGCATCAATATCGGCAAGCTGTTCCGCGATCAGTTCGCCGATGCGATGCAGCGCAATGGCAACGACCTGGACAAGACCATCAATGGTTGGGCCGGGGAAGTTGCCAAGGCCAAGGACGCCACCGACAAGAAACCGGAGCAGTCAGCCCAATGAGTGAGTCGGCAGTCCTGATGGACGAAGCGGGCGAGTTACGACTCAGTGGCGTGCTGGATTACCGCACCGGCCCTGGCCTGCGCGAGCAGGGCAAGGCGCTGATCAAGGCCAGCAAGGCTGCAGCGCTGGTAGTCGATTGTTCGGCGGTGACCAAGTCCAGCAGTGTCGGTTTGTCGTTGTTGCTGTGCTTCATCCGCGATGCGCAGGCGGCCGGCAAGGCCCTGAGCATCCGCGGGATGCCGGATGACATGCGTGAAATTGCTCAGGTCAGCGAGCTGACCGAGCTGTTGGCGCATCCCTAACCCGCATCTATGAACAAGCCCCCCGTCCGAGTCCTGCTTGGCGGGGTTCGCAGGCGCGGGGCTTTTTTGTATGATGTCCGACCCGCGCGCACAGGGCGCCGATTGAGGTTGAGCATGCAGGCCAACGAAGTTAAGAGCTTTCTTGAAGGAAAGCTGCCCGGAACGAAAGTAGAAGTCGAGGGCGAAGGCTGCAATTTCCAGCTGAACGTGATTAGCGATGAACTGGAGGCATTGAGCCCGGTGAAGCGTCAGCAGCAGGTCTATGCCCATTTGAACCCGTGGATCACCGATGGCAGCATCCATGCGGTCACTATGAAATTTTTCAGCAGCGCGGCCTGGGCCGAGCGCACCTGAGCCCAAGGGCGTCGAGATTCTTATGGATAAATTGATTATTACCGGTGGCGCTCGTCTTGATGGCGAGATCCGCATTTCCGGGGCAAAGAACTCTGCCCTGCCGATCCTGGCTGCCACTTTGCTGTGCGATGGCCCGGTGACCGTGGCCAACCTGCCGCACCTGCACGACATCACCACCATGATCGAGCTGTTCGGTCGCATGGGCATTGAGCCTGTGATCGACGAGAAACTCTCCGTCGAAATCGACCCGCGCTCGATCAAGACCCTGGTCGCACCGTACGAGCTGGTTAAAACCATGCGTGCGTCGATTCTGGTGCTGGGCCCGATGGTTGCCCGTTTCGGTGAAGCCGAAGTCGCCTTGCCTGGTGGTTGCGCCATCGGTTCGCGTCCGGTTGACCTGCACATCCGTGGCCTGGAAGCCATGGGCGCCGTCATCGACGTCGAAGGCGGCTACATCAAGGCCAAGGCGCCTGAAGGCGGCCTGCGCGGCGCGCACTTCTTCTTCGACACCGTCAGCGTGACCGGTACCGAAAACATCATGATGGCCGCGGCCCTGGCCAAGGGCCGCAGCGTGCTGGCCAACGCCGCGCGCGAGCCGGAAGTGGTCGACCTGGCGAACTTCCTGAACGCCATGGGCGCCAAGGTTTCCGGCGCCGGTACCGACACCATCACCATTGATGGCGTCGAGCGTCTGCACACCACCACTTACAAAGTGATGCCAGACCGTATCGAAACCGGTACCTACCTGGTTGCCGCTGCTGTGACCGGTGGTCGCGTGAAGGTCAAGGACACCGATCCGACCATCCTCGAAGCCGTTCTGGAAAAGCTCCGTGAGTCCGGTGCCGAAATCACCTGCGGCGAAGACTGGATCGAGCTGAACATGCACGGCAAGCGTCCGAAAGCCGTCAATGTGCGGACCGCTCCGTACCCGGCGTTCCCGACCGACATGCAGGCGCAGTTCATCTCCCTCAACGCCATTGCCGAAGGCACCGGTGCTGTGATCGAGACGATCTTCGAAAACCGCTTCATGCACGTCTACGAGCTGCACCGCATGGGCGCCAAGATCCAGGTCGAGGGGAACACCGCGATCGTTACCGGTACCGAAAAACTCAAGGGCGCGCCAGTGATGGCGACCGACCTGCGTGCTTCGGCCAGCCTGGTGATCTCGGCGCTGATCGCCGACGGCGACACCCTGATCGACCGCATCTACCACATAGACCGTGGCTACGAGTGCATCGAAGAAAAACTGCAGATGCTGGGCGCCAAGATCCGTCGCGTTCCGGGCTAGTACCTGCTGCATGGGCACATGGACGTGCCCGTTGAATTGTTGTATGTCGAGCCGGTTTCCGGCTCGATGCGTGTCCGGCGCCGATTGCGACCGGGCATAAGATTCCTGATTAAGGGCTGACGTTTCCCATGCTGACTATCGCACTGTCCAAGGGCCGCATCCTTGACGACACCCTGCCGCTTCTGGCTGAAGCGGGCATCGTGCCGACCGAGAATCCGGACAAGAGCCGCAAGCTGATCATTCCCACGACCCAGGAAGATGTACGCCTGCTGATCGTGCGTGCCACCGACGTGCCGACTTACGTCGAGCATGGTGCCGCCGACCTCGGTGTCGCCGGTAAAGATGTGCTGATGGAATATGGCGGCCAGGGCCTGTACGAGCCACTGGACCTGCAAATTGCCCAGTGCAAGCTGATGACGGCCGGCAAGGTCGGCGCGGTCGAGCCCAAGGGCCGCCTGCGCATCGCCACCAAGTTCGTCAACGTTGCCAAGCGTTATTACGCTGAACAGGGTCGTCAGGTCGACATCATCAAGCTGTACGGCTCGATGGAGCTGGCACCGCTGATCGGCCTTGCCGACAAGATCATCGATGTGGTCGACACCGGCAACACGCTGCGGGCCAACGGCCTGGAGCCACAGGAATTCATTGCTGCAATCAGCTCGCGGCTGATCGTCAACAAAGCTTCGATGAAGATGCAGCACGCCCGTATCCAGGCGTTGATCGATACCCTGCGCAAGGCAGTGGAGTCTCGACACCGCGGCTGATTCACCCGCGCGACGATAAGTCGCGCCCGTCTATCCGCCTCATAGCCAGAATTCTCAGGTGCCCAAGCGGATGGAGTGCTAGCTTCGGGCGCCTGAGTTTTTGCCATTCCTATGAGGCTCTCGCTATGACCGCACCGACTGCAATTCGCCGACTCAACGCTGCTGACCCGGATTTCGCGCATCATCTGGATCATCTGCTGAGCTGGGAAAGTGTGTCTGACGACTCGGTCAATCAGCGGGTGCTGGACATCATCAAGGCCGTGCGTGAGCGTGGCGACGCGGCTCTGGTGGACTTTACCCGCCAGTTCGACGGCCTGGACGTGAAGTCCATGGCCGACCTGATCCTGCCGCGCGAGCGTCTGGAACTGGCGCTCACCCGCATCACCGTGCCTCAGCGCGAAGCCCTGGAAGTTGCCGCAGCTCGTGTGCGCAGCTACCACGAAAAACAGAAGCAGGACTCCTGGAGCTACACCGAGGCCGATGGCACCGTGCTGGGCCAGAAAGTCACGCCGCTGGACCGCGCTGGCCTTTACGTACCGGGCGGCAAGGCGTCGTACCCTTCGTCGGTGCTGATGAACGCGATTCCGGCCAAGGTTGCAGGCGTGACCGAAGTGGTCATGGTCGTGCCGACCCCGCGCGGTGAAATCAACGAACTGGTGCTGGCCGCTGCCTGCATCGCCGGCGTCGACCGTGTGTTCACCATTGGTGGCGCCCAAGCTGTTGCCGCATTGGCTTACGGCACCGAAAGCGTGCCGAAGGTCGATAAAGTGGTCGGCCCGGGCAACATCTATGTCGCCACCGCCAAGCGCCACGTGTTCGGCCAGGTCGGTATCGACATGATCGCCGGTCCCTCCGAGATCCTCGTGGTGTGCGACGGCCAGACCGATCCGGACTGGATCGCCATGGACCTGTTCTCCCAGGCTGAGCACGACGAAGACGCCCAGGCGATTCTGGTCAGCCCCGACGCCGAGTTCCTCGACAAGGTCGCCGCCAGCATCGCCAAGCTGATGCCGACCATGGAGCGCGCCGCGATCATCGAAACCTCGATCAATGGCCGTGGTGCGCTGATCAAGGTGCGCGACATGGAGCAAGCCATCGAAGTGGCCAACCGCATCGCGCCGGAGCACCTCGAATTGTCCGTTGCCGATCCACAAGCCTGGCTGCCGCAGATCCGCCACGCCGGTGCGATCTTCATGGGGCGTCACACCTCCGAAGCCTTGGGCGACTACTGCGCCGGTCCCAACCACGTGTTGCCAACCTCCGGCACCGCACGGTTCTCTTCGCCGCTGGGCGTGTATGACTTCCAGAAACGTTCGTCGATCATCTTCTGTTCCGAGCAGGGCGCGTCCGTACTGGGCAAGACCGCTTCCGTGCTGGCCCGTGGCGAGTCCCTGACCGCCCACGCTCGCAGCGCCGAATATCGCATCGTTGACGACAAGCAGGGGAACTGAACATGAGTAAATTCTGGAGCCCGTTCGTCAAGAATCTGGTGCCTTACGTGCCGGGCGAACAGCCGAAACTGGCGAAACTGGTGAAGCTCAACACCAACGAAAACCCGTACGGTCCATCGCCGAAAGCCTTGGCTGCGATGCAAACCGAACTCAATGACAACCTGCGTTTGTACCCGGACCCGAACAGCGATCTGCTGAAGAACGCGGTCGCCAAATACTACGGCGTGCAGAGCAACCAGGTGTTCCTCGGCAACGGTTCCGATGAAGTGCTGGCGCACATCTTCCACGGTTTGCTGCAGCACGATCAGCCGCTGCTGTTCCCGGACATCAGCTACAGCTTCTACCCGGTCTACTGCGGGTTGTACGGCATCAAGTTCGACGCGGTGCCGCTGGACGAACAGTTCCAGATCAACCCGGCGGACTACGCCAAGCCTAACGGCGGGATCATCTTCCCCAACCCGAACGCACCCACCGGCTGCCTGTTGGCGCTGGAAGCAGTGGAGCAGATTCTCAAGGCCAGCCCGGATTCGGTGGTGGTGGTGGACGAGGCCTACATCGACTTCGGCGGCGAGACGGCAATCACCCTGGTGGACCGCTATCCGAACCTGCTGGTGACCCAGACCCTGTCCAAGTCCCGTTCCCTGGCCGGTCTGCGGGTGGGTCTGGCGGTCGGCCATCCGGACCTGATCGAGGCGCTGGAGCGGATCAAGAATAGCTTCAACTCCTATCCGCTGGATCGCATGGCGAATGTTGGCGCTGCCGCGGCGTTCGAGGATCGCGAGTATTTCGACAAGACCTGTGCGTTGGTGATCGAGAGTCGCGAGAAGGTCGTTGCACAGCTGGAGGAGAAGGGTTTTGAGGTGCTGCCATCGGCGGCGAACTTCATTTTCGCCCGTCACCTCCGGCACGATGCGGCGGGGCTTGCGGCGAAGTTGCGCGAGCAAGGCGTGATCGTTCGGCACTTCAAGCAGGAGCGGATTGCCCAGTTCCTGCGGATCTCCATCGGCACGCCTGAGCAGAATCAGGCGCTGATCGACGGCCTCGGCGACTTGTAAACCACCGCTGCCCCCTGTAGGAGCGAGCTTGCTCGCGATGGTGTCTCAGATACATTAATGTTGACTGACACACCTTCGCGAGCAAGCTCGCTCCTACAAGGGTTTGTATTAGCCGCTTTACTCTTCTTCTTTCTCTTTGACCGGAGCCGGCGGCGGACGCAGGCCGACTTCCGCCATCAGCTTGAGCTCCTTGCCGTTGCGCATCACCTCGATCGCGACCTTGTCGGTCGGCTTGATCCGCGCCACCTGATTCATCGAACGACGGCCATCACCGGCCGGTTCGCCATCGATGGCAAGAATCACATCACCCAGTTGCAGGCCGGCCTTCTGTGCCGGACCATCGCGGAAAATCCCCGCCACGACAATGCCTGGGCGCCCGGACAAGCCGAACGACTCGGCCAGTTCCTGGGTCAGCGGCTGCACTTCGATACCCAGCCAGCCACGAATCACCTGGCCGTGCTCGATGATCGACTTCATCACTTCCATCGCCAGCTTCACCGGGATCGCGAAACCAATGCCCTGGGAGCCCCCGGACTTGGAAAAGATCGCCGTGTTGATGCCGGTCAGGTTGCCGATGGCATCCACCAGCGCACCGCCTGAGTTGCCGGGGTTGATCGCCGCATCGGTCTGGATGAAGTCTTCGTAGTTGTTCAGGCCCAATTGATTGCGCCCGGTGGCGCTGATGATGCCCATGGTCACGGTCTGGCCGACGCCGAACGGGTTGCCGATGGCCAGCGCGACGTCGCCGATGCGGATGTTGTCGGAACGCCCCACGGTGATCGACGGCAGGTTTTTCAGGTCGATTTTCAGAACCGCGAGGTCAGTCTCCGGGTCGCTGCCGATCACCCGCGCCAGGGTTTCCCGGCCGTCCTTGAGCGCCACCACGATCTGGTCGGCGCCGCTGGTCACGTGGTTGTTGGTCAGGATGTAGCCTTCCGGGCTCATAATCACGCCGGAACCGAGGCTCGACTCCATGCGTTTCTGCTTGGGCGAGTTATCGCCGAAGAAGCGACGGAATTGCGGATCTTCGAACAACGGATGATTGGGTTTGTTGATGACTTTGGTGGTGTACAGGTTCACCACCGACGGCGCCGCGGTGGATACCGCTTCGGCATAAGACACCGGGCCCTGCTGCATACTGGTGGTTTGCGGCGCTTGTTGCAGATTGACGTCGAGGCTCGGGAGCCCGACCCATTGCGGGTAACGCTGGATTATCAAAAGAGCGACAAGCACGCCGGCCAACAGCGGCCAGCCGGAAAAACGCAGCGCCTTGAGCATTAAGCAGTTCCTGAGAGAGTTGCAGGCGGTATGAGACCGCTCATAATGACGCGCATTATACGAGGCCGCACGCGCCTCTGAACGGGATATTTAGGAGTCTTTTATGGCCGTCGCCCTGAGCACCCTGGTCGAAGAAGCCGACCGCTACCTCAACAGCGCCAGAATCGCCGATTATTGCCCCAACGGCCTGCAGGTCGAGGGGCGGCCGCAAGTGATGCGCATTGTCAGTGGTGTCACCGCCAGCCAGGCCTTGCTCGATGCGGCCGTGGAGGCCAATGCCGACCTGGTGCTGGTGCATCACGGCTACTTCTGGAAAGGCGAGAACCCGTGCATCACCGGCATGAAACAGCGCCGCCTGAAGACCCTGCTCAAGCACGATATCAGCCTGTTGTCCTATCACCTGCCGCTGGATCTGCACCCGGACGTCGGCAATAACGTGCAGCTCGCGCGGCAGCTCGACATCACCGTCGAAGGTCCGCTGGACCCGGACAACCTGAAGATTGTCGGCCTGGTCGGCTCGCTGAATGAGCCGATGATGCCCCGGGATTTCGCCCGCCGCGTCCAGGAAGTGATGGGGCGTGAGCCGCTGTTGATCGAAGGCAGCGCCATGGTCCGCCGCGTCGGCTGGTGCACCGGTGGTGGCCAGGGTTACATCGATCAGGCCATTCTGGCAGGTGTCGATCTGTACCTCAGCGGCGAGGCTTCCGAGCAAACTTTCCACAGTGCCCGGGAAAACGACATCAGCTTCATCGCCGCCGGTCACCATGCCACCGAGCGCTACGGCGTCCAGGCGCTGGGGGATTACCTGGCGCGTCGGTTTGCGCTGGAGCACATCTTCATCGATTGCCCGAATCCGATTTGACGAAACGCTACCCCTGTAGGAGCGAGCCTGCTCGCGATGAACCTGAGAACTCCGCGGGGTGTCAGGCTCCCAGCGTTATCGTTGACGACCATCGCGAGCAGGCTCGCTCCTACAGGGGAGCGCGTTTGGCCCAAACGCGGGGGCATATTCATATGCTCTTTCGATCTAGTTGGCGTCCTGATTAGAAGAGGTCGCTGTGCTAGGATCCCCGCTCGAACACGGCCCGCTGGCCGTTCATAAGAAAGTTTTCGTGAGTAGCCATGGTCGACAAACTGACGCATCTGAAACAGCTGGAGGCGGAAAGCATCCACATCATCCGCGAGGTGGCCGCCGAGTTCGATAACCCGGTGATGCTGTACTCCATCGGTAAAGACTCCGCCGTGATGCTGCATCTGGCACGCAAGGCGTTCTTCCCGGGCAAGCTGCCGTTTCCGGTGATGCACGTCGACACTCGCTGGAAGTTCAAGGAGATGTACAGCTTCCGCGACAAGATGGTCGCCGAGCTGGGCCTGGACCTGATCACCCACGTCAACCCGGACGGCGTGGCGCAGGACATCAACCCGTTCACCCACGGCAGCGCCAAGCACACCGACATCATGAAGACCGAGGGCCTGAAGCAGGCACTCGACAAGTATGGTTTCGACGCAGCATTCGGCGGCGCCCGTCGCGATGAAGAGAAATCCCGCGCCAAAGAGCGTGTGTACTCGTTCCGCGACAGCAAGCACCGCTGGGACCCAAAGAACCAGCGCCCCGAGCTGTGGAACGTCTACAACGGCAAGGTCAACAAGGGCGAGTCGATCCGCGTCTTCCCGCTGTCGAACTGGACCGAGCTGGACATCTGGCAGTACATCTACCTTGAAGGCATCCCGATCGTTCCGTTGTACTTCGCCGCCGAGCGTGAAGTCATCGAGAAGAACGGCACGCTGATCATGATCGACGACGAGCGCATCCTCGAGCACCTGAGCGATGAAGACAAAGCCCGCATCGTCAAAAAGAAAGTGCGTTTCCGTACCCTTGGTTGCTACCCGTTGACGGGCGCGGTGGAGTCCGAGGCCGAAAGCCTCACGGACATCATTCAGGAAATGCTCCTGACGCGAACTTCCGAGCGCCAGGGCCGTGTCATCGACCACGATGGCGCAGGCTCGATGGAAGACAAAAAACGTCAAGGTTATTTCTAAGGGGCTGTCATGTCGCATCAATCTGATTTGATCAGCGAGGACATCCTCGCCTACCTGGGCCAGCACGAACGTAAAGAGCTGCTGCGCTTTCTGACCTGCGGTAACGTCGACGACGGCAAAAGCACCCTGATCGGGCGCCTGCTGCACGACTCCAAGATGATCTACGAAGATCACCTGGAAGCGATTACCCGCGACTCGAAAAAAGTCGGCACCACCGGTGAAGACATCGACCTGGCGTTGCTGGTCGACGGCCTGCAGGCCGAGCGTGAGCAAGGCATCACCATCGATGTCGCCTACCGCTATTTCTCCACCGCCAAGCGCAAATTCATCATCGCCGACACCCCCGGCCATGAGCAGTACACCCGCAACATGGCCACCGGTGCGTCCACCTGTGACCTGGCGATCATCCTGGTCGACGCCCGTTACGGCGTGCAGACCCAGACCCGTCGCCACAGCTTCATCGCCTCGCTGCTGGGCATCAAGCACATCGTTGTAGCCATCAACAAGATGGACCTCAAGGACTTCGACCAGGGCGTGTTCGAGTCGATCAAGGCCGACTACCTGCAGTTCGCCGAAGGCTTGAAGATGAAGCCCACCACGATGCACTTCGTGCCGATGTCGGCGCTCAAGGGCGACAACGTGGTGAACAAGTCCGAGCGCTCGCCGTGGTACACCGGCCAGTCGCTGATGGAAATCCTCGAGACCGTGGAAGTGGCGGGCGATCGCAACTTCACCGACCTGCGTTTCCCGGTGCAGTACGTCAACCGTCCGAACCTGAACTTCCGTGGCTTCGCCGGTACGCTGGCCAGCGGCATCGTCAAGAAAGGCGACGAAGTCGTGGTGCTGCCGTCGGGCAAGAGCAGCCGCGTGAAGTCCATCGTCACTTTCGAAGGTGAGTTGGAGCACGCAGGTCCTGGCCAGGCTGTCACGCTGACCATGGAAGACGAAATCGATATCTCCCGTGGCGATCTGTTGGTTCACGCCGACAACGTGCCGCCGGTGACCGACAGCTTCGAAGCCATGCTGGTGTGGATGGCTGAAGAGCCGATGCTGCCGGGCAAGAAATACGACATCAAACGCGCCACCAGTTACGTGCCGGGCTCCATCGCCAGCATCGTCAACAAGGTCGACGTCAACACCCTGGAAGAAGGTCCGGCCAGCGCGTTGCAGCTGAACGAAATCGGCAAGGTCAAGATCGCGCTCGATGCGCCGATTGCCCTCGACGGTTACGACAGCAACCGCACCACCGGCGCCTTCATCATCATCGACCGCTTGACCAACGGCACCGTTGGCGCGGGCATGATCGTCGCCCAGCCTTTGGCCCATGGCACCAGCACGCACCACGGCAAGCTGGCCCACGTCGCCACCGAAGAACGCGCACAGCGCTTCGGTCAGCAACCGGCCACCGTGTTGTTCAGCGGCTTGTCGGGCGCGGGCAAAAGCACCCTGGCGTATGCCGTTGAACGCAAATTGTTCGACCTGGGCCGTGCGGTGTTCGTGCTCGATGGCCAGAACCTGCGTCACGACCTGAACAAAGGTCTGCCACAGGATCGCGCCGGGCGTACCGAGAACTGGCGTCGTGCCGCGCACGTGGCGCGTCAGTTCAACGAAGCGGGTCTGCTGACCCTCGCGGCCTTCGTTGCACCGAATGCCGAAGGGCGTGAACAGGCCCGGGAACTGATCGGCAAGGATCGTCTGCTGACGGTCTACGTCCAGGCTTCGCCGACAGTCTGCGCCGAGCGTGATCCACAAGGTTTGTACGCGGCGGCCGGGGATAACATCCCGGGCGAGTCCTTCCCGTACGACGTGCCGCTGGATGCCGACCTGGTGATCGATACCCAGTCCGTTTCGCTGGAAGAAGGCGTGAAGCAAGTGCTGGGTCTGCTGCGTGAGCGTGGTGCGATCTAAGCCTTAGCCGCCAATGAAAAACCCGCCGATGAGTAATCACCGGCGGGTTTTTTATTTTTGGTCAACTCGGTCAAATGTAGGAGTGAGCCTGCTCGCGATAGCGGTGGATCAGTCGACGTAAATTCTGAATGTACGACCGCTATCGCGAGCAGGCTCGCTCCTACAGGGGATTAGTGTTTACCCGGAAATTCGCGATGCATCTGTTCCAGCAATGCATCCTTGTCCTGCCACAGCTGGTTGATCCAGCCCTGAAACTGCAGGCGGTATTCGCCGTCCTGGTCATAGTTCTTGCCAATGAACTGCGGCGGAATCTTCAGCTCTTCAAAGTGCACCACCACATCCGCGACGTTCCCGCACAGCAAATCCCAGAAACCCGGGCGGCCGGCGGGGTAGTGGATGGTCACGTTGACCAGGGATTCAAGCTGCTCGCCCATCGCATCCAGCACAAAGGCAATGCCGCCGGCCTTGGGCTTGAGCAGGTACTTGAAGGGTGACTGCTGTTGCTTGTGCTTGCCCTCGGTGAAGCGCGTGCCTTCGACGAAGTTGAAGATGCCCACCGGGTTGTCGCGGAACCTCGCACAGGTCTTGCGGGTGGTTTCCAGGTCCTTGCCTTTCTTCTCCGGGTGCTTCTCCAGATAGGCCTTGGAGTAGCGCTTCATGAACGGAAAGCCCAGTGCCCACCAGGCCAGACCGATCACCGGGACCCAGATCAGCTCCTGCTTGAGAAAGAACTTCAGCGGCTGAATGCGCCGGTTGAGCACGTATTGCAGCACCAGGATGTCGACCCAGCTCTGGTGGTTGCTGGTGATCAGGTACGAGTGCTGATAGTCGAGGCCTTGCAGGCCGCTGATGTGCCAGCGCGTGCGGCGCACCAGGTTCATCCAGCCTTTGTTGAGGCTGATCCAGGCTTCGTGGGTATGGCTCATCAGCCATCCCGCGAGGCGCTGGGTGAGGGCGAACGGCAGTACCTTGACGAGCGCCACGCAGAACAGGAACGAGCAGAGCAGAATCGTGTTCAGTGCCAACAGCAGCGAGGCGATCACGCCGCGCAACGGGGCGGGTAGGAAGTCCAGCATTTACACATCCATAGGTCGGTTGGCGGCTTGAATCGCGGTCAGGGCGATGGTGTAGACGATGTCATCGACCTGCGCGCCGCGCGGCAAATCGTTCACCGGTTTGCGCAGGCCTTGCAGCATCGGCCCGAGGCTGACGCAGTCGGCGCTACGCTGTACGGCCTTGTGCGTGGTATTGCCGGTGTTGAGGTCGGGGAACACGTACACCGTGGCCCGACCGGCCACCTGACTGTTCGGCGCCAGTTGCCGGGCCACGCTTTCGTTGGCGGCGGCGTCGTACTGCAAGGGGCCGTCGATCAGCAGCGAGTGCTGTTGTTCGTGGGCGAGCAGGGTCGCCTCGCGGACCTTCTCGACGTCTTCACCGCTGTCCGACTCGCCGCTGGAGTAGCTGATCATCGCCACCCGTGGAGTGATGCCGAAGGCGGCGGCCGAGTCAGCGCTTTGCAGGGCGATCTCGGCCAGTTCGCTGGCGCTCGGGTGCGGGTTCATCACGCAGTCGCCGTACACCAGCACCTCTTCCGGGAACAGCATGAAGAACACCGACGACACCAGGGTGCAGCCCGGCGCGGTTTTGATCAGCTGCAGGGCCGGGCGGATGGTGTTGGCGGTGGTGTTGATCACGCCCGACACGAGGCCATCGACTTCATCCAGGGCCAGCATCATGGTGCCGATCACCACGGTGTCTTCCAGTTGTTGCTCGGCCATCGGCGCGTTGAGGCTTTTGCTTTTGCGCAGCGCGACCATCGGCTCGACATAGCGCTCGCGGATCGAGTCCGGATCGATGATTTCCAGGCCCGGTGGCAACTCGATGCCTTGGGCGCGGGCGACGGCCTGCACGTCCTCGGGCTTGGCCAGCAACACGCAGCGAGCGATGCCGCGGGCCTGGCAGATTGCGGCGGCCTGTACGGTCAGCGGCTCGCTGCCTTCGGGCAGCACGATGCGCTTGTTGGCTGCCTGGGCGCGCTGGATCAATTGATAGCGGAAAACCGCTGGCGACAGGCGCATTTCCCGTGGCGTACCGCAGCGCTGGTGCAGCCAGTTGGCATCGAGATGGCCAGCGATGAAATCGGTGATGATTTCGGCGCGCTCGCGGTCGTCGATGGGGATTTCCTTGTTCAGGCCATTAAGCAGGTTGGCGGTGTCATAGGAGCCGGTACTCACGGACAGCACCGGCAACCCGGCCTGCAGGGCGCCGCGGCACAGGTCCATGATGCGCGGGTCGGGCAGGGTGTCGCTGGTCAGCAGCAGGCCGGCCAGCGGCACGCCGTTCAAGGCCGCGAGGCTGACGGCGAGGATGATGTCGTCGCGGTCGCCGGGGGTCACCACCAGCACGCCGGGCTTGAGCAACTCCACGGTGTTGCGCATTGTGCGGGCGCAAATGATGATTTTGGTCATGCGCCGGGTTTCGTAATCACCGGCGTTGAGCACTTGCGCGCCCATCAGGTCGGCGACGTCGCGGGTGCGCGGGGCGTTCAGTTCCGGCTGGAACGGAATGCAGCCGAGCAAGCGGAAATCACCACTGCGCAGCAACGGCGAATGCTCCTTCAGGCGCGTGGCGAAGGCCTCCATGCTTTCCTCGGTCTTGACCTTGTTGAGGATCACACCGAGGACTTTCGGGTCTTTCGGGCCGCCGAACAATTGCGCCTGCAACTCGACGCGACCGGAGAGTTCGGTCAGCACTTCGTTTTCCGGTGCCGAGACCAGGATCACCTCGGCGTCGAGGCTCTTGGCCAGGTGCAGGTTGACCCGCGCGGCGTAACTGGCGCTGCGGGTCGGCACCATGCCTTCGACGATCAGCACGTCCTTGCCGATGGCCGCCTGCTGATAAAGGGCGATGATTTCTTCGAGCAATTCATCGAGCTGACCGTCACCGAGCATGCGCTCGACATGGGCCAGGCCCAGGGGCTGGGGCGGTTTCAATCCGTGGGTACGCGCCACCAGCTCGGTGGATCGTTCCGGGCCCGTGTCGCCCGGATGCGGCTGGGCAATCGGCTTGAAGAAACCGACCTTGAGCCCGGCGCGCTCAAGGGTACGCACCAGCCCGAGGCTGATGGAGGTCAGACCCACACCAAAATCGGTGGGCGCGATAAAAAAAGTTTGCATGCGGATTCTCTAAAGGTGCATTGCAAAGGTGATGACCTATAACTGGTCGTCTACCGAAATTCAGTCGTTAAGGTTATCGCTAACCGAGCCTTGTGCGCACCAACCACAATCAAAGGGTTGGCCTATTTTTTCCTGGCGCTGCGCGGGGTCCATGACCCAGGCGCGGGATTGCCAGGGTGGCTGGTGCCGTAGGTGTTGGGTGTGGCCGCAGGAAAGCTCGGCCACCCAGTGGCCGTCCTCGTCCTGATGGAAGCCTGTGATCGTCGAATCCCGTCTGTCCGGGTTGTGTTCGCTTTCGGACGATGGCTTCGCTAAACTTGGCCTTTCAATCTTCTTATGCAAAAGGTCTCGCCCCATGCTGATCGCCGCCAATAAGGCTGTCTCCATCGACTATACCCTGACCAACGACGCTGGTGAGGTCATCGACAGCTCCGCCGGCGGCGCGCCGCTGGTCTACCTGCAAGGCGCAGGCAACATCATCCCGGGCCTGGAAAAGGCTCTGGAAGGCAAGGCTGTCGGCGACGAGCTGACTGTAGCCGTAGAACCTGAAGACGCATACGGCGAATACGCTGCCGAACTGGTCAGCACCCTGAGCCGCAGCATGTTCGAAGGCGTCGACGAGCTGGAAGTGGGCATGCAGTTCCACGCTTCCGCTCCGGACGGCCAAATGCAGATCGTGACCATCCGTGATCTGGACGGCGACGACGTCACCGTTGACGGCAACCACCCGTTGGCCGGTCAGCGCCTGAATTTCCAGGTCAAGATCATCGACATCCGTGACGCCAGCCAGGAAGAAATCGCGCATGGCCACGTCCATGGCGAAGGTGGCCATCACCACTGATTTCTGCGCTAAGCTCAGATAACTGGAGAGGCGCCCCGAGGGCGCCTTTTTAGTCTGCGGCTGTCCCTGACGACACCGCCAAGTGGCTGTTTCGAAAAGAACACGGGAATCTGGAGTACGTCATGAGTGCTTTTCACGACCTTAAATTGACAGCCCTGGATGGTCAGGAGCTACCTCTGGCGCCTTTCAAGGGCCAAGTCGTACTGGTGGTCAACGTCGCCTCCAAATGCGGTCTGACCCCGCAGTACGCGGCGCTGGAAAACCTCTACCAGCAATACAAGGCCAAAGGCTTCAGCGTGTTGGGCCTGCCGTGCAACCAGTTTGCCGGGCAGGAACCGGGGACCGAGCAGGAGATCAAGGATTTCTGCAGCCTCAACTATGGCGTGACCTTTCCGTTGTCCAGCAAGCTGGAAGTCAACGGGCATGAACGTCATCAGTTGTATCGCTTGCTGGCGGGCGAGGGCGCGGAATTTCCCGGCGACATCACATGGAACTTCGAGAAGTTCCTGCTGGGCAAGGACGGCCGCGTACTGGCTCGGTTCTCGCCGCGTACGGCGCCGGATGATCCGACCATCGTCCACGCGATTGAAAAAGCGTTGAGCTGATATCTCCCCCCCCTGTAGGAGCGAGCCTGCTCGCGATGAACCTGAGAACGCCGCGGTGTGTCTGGCTTACGGCGTTATCGTTGACGAACATCGCGAGCAGGCTCGCTCCTACAATATTCCCTATCTTTTGACCCTTGATCACCGAAATCAATAATGCTGTTCAAGCAGTGGAACTCTCCATATTATCATCGTCATAAAGTCATCCTTCCGTGGAGCGTCCCATGCCCGTCAAAGCCCTGTTCAAACCGTTCCACCTCGGCACCCTCGAACTGCCGACCCGCGTCGTCATGGCGCCGATGACCCGCTCCTTTTCCCCGGGCGGCGTGCCTAATTCCAAAGTGATCGAATACTACCGTCGTCGCGCCGCGGCGGGCGTCGGCCTGATCATCACCGAAGGCACCACCGTCGGTCACAAGGCTTCCAACGGCTACCCGAACGTTCCGCATTTCTATGGTGAAGCGGCCCTGGCCGGCTGGAAGAAAGTCGTCGACGCCGTTCACGCCGAAGGCGGCAAGATCGTTCCGCAGCTGTGGCATGTGGGCAGCGTACGCCGGATCGGCACCGAGCCGGACGCCAGCGTGCCGGGTTATGGCCCGTCGGAAAAAGTGAAGGAAGGTCAGGTCGTGGTGCACGGCATGACCAGACAAGACATCCAGGATGTAATCGCTGCGTTTGCCCAAGCCGCCAAGGATGCCCAGAGCATCGGTATGGACGGCGTGGAAATCCATGGTGCCCACGGTTATCTGGTGGACCAGTTCTTCTGGGAAGGCAGCAACCAGCGTACCGACGAATACGGCGGCAGCCTGGCCAACCGTTCGCGCTTCGCCATTGAATTGATTCAGGCCGTGCGAGCCGCAGTCGGTGAAGGTTTCCCGATCATCTTCCGTTTCTCCCAGTGGAAGCAGCAGGACTACAGCGCACGTCTGGTGCAAACCCCGGAAGCCTTGGGCGAGTTCCTCAAGCCGTTGGCCGACGCGGGCGTGGATATTTTCCACTGCTCGACCCGCCGCTTCTGGGAGCCGGAGTTCGACGGTTCCGAGCTGAACCTGGCCGGCTGGACCCGCCAACTCACCGGCAAGCCAACCATTACAGTGGGCAGCGTCGGCCTGGACGGCGAGTTCCTGCAATTCATGGTCAACACCGACAAGGTCGCGCAGCCCGCCAGCCTGGAAAAACTGCTGGAGCGCCTGAACAACGACGAGTTCGACCTGGTGGCGGTCGGTCGTGCATTGCTGGTGGACCCGGACTGGGCACAGAAAGTGCGCGATGGTCGTGAAGAGGACATTCTGCCGTTCAGCCGAGAGGCGTTGATGACGCTGGTTTAAGCGGCGTCTGGACTGACGCTATCGCGAGCAAGCTCGCTCCCACAGGGGATTTGTGTACGACACAAAACCAATGTGGGAGCGGGCTTGCCCGCGAAGACTGACTCAAGAACACTGCAAAATCAGGGAACAATCGGTGCATTCGGCACCACCATCTCCCCGGTACACGCCCCGCGCAACTGTCCCTCGAACTGCTCGATAATCGACGCCCAACCCTGGCGACTGGCATGCTGGCGTGCATTGAGGCGCACATTGCGCAAGGCTTCCCTTTCCTCCAGCAGCCATGCCGCTGCATCGCAGAACGCTTCTTCATCCCCCGGCATCGCCAGTACGCCGTTGTAGCCATGACGAATATGCTGGGCGGCGGCCGCCTGGTCGTAGGCCACCACGCCAAGCCCCGAAGCGAGTGCTTCAAGCACCACATTGCCGAAGGTTTCAGTCAGGCTCGGAAACAGAAACACGTCGCCCGAGGCGTAGTGACATGCCAGGGCTTCACCCCGTTGCGTGCCGCAGAAAATCGCCTCGGGCATTTCGTTTTCCAGTTCCTGGCGCTGCGGGCCATCGCCGACCACGATCAGTTTCAGCGTGCGCTGGGGATAACTCGCCTTGAGGGTATTGAAGGTGCGCTTGAGCAGGCCGAGGTTTTTCTCCGGAGCCAGGCGTCCGACATGAATGACGGCGATGTCTGCCTCGGCCAGTCCCCATTGCTCGCGCAGGGCATTCAAGCGTTTGGCCGGGTGAAACAATTCACTGTCAACCCCACGGGACAGCAACGCCAGTCGCTCGAACTGACGTCGCTCCAGTTCCATGCGCTGGCTGACGCTGGGCACCAGGGTCATGGTCGAGCGATTGTGGAACCAGCGCAGGTAGTGGGTCAGCAGGCGTGTGAGCAAACCAAACCCGTACTGGTTGGAGTACTGCTGGAAATTGGTGTGGAAACCGCTGACCACGGAAATCCCCAGTCGCCGTGCCGCACGCAACGCAGAGAGGCCCAGTGGGCCCTCGGTGGCGATGTAGAGCACATCCGGGCGGTGACGCGTCCAGCGCCGCAGCAGTTTGTGCATCGACGACTGACCCCATTGCAGGCCGGGATAGCCCGGTAGTGGCCAGCCGCGGCACAGCAGCAACTCATCGTCGCTGCCCAACTGCTGGTCGCAGCCCTGGCGCGGGCGCACCAGTTCCACTTGATGCCCGCGCGCGCGCAAACCGTCGCACAAGCGACCAAGGGTATTGGCCACGCCGTTGATTTCCGGTGGGAAGGTTTCGGTGATCAGGGTGATATGCAGAGCTGTCGTCATGACCCCAGTGTCGACCGGGGCCATGTCGTCAGTGTGACGTCAGGATGATGGATTTGTGACTGCGGTACCGGCGCTGATGGCTCAGCGCTGCGTCACCAGGTTTTCCGCGCCGCGTTCACGCACCCAGAACAACGTCGCCCCGGCCACGGCCGCCGGCATCATCAGGATGTTGACCACCGGGATCAGCAGCACCAGGTACACGCTGCCGCCGAAGCTCATGCTCTGCCAGCGCTTCTGGCGCAGCCAGGCGAGCATTTCGTTCCAGCCCAGCTTGTGGTTGTCCGCCGGGTAGTCGATGTACTGGATCGCCATCATCCACACCCCGAACAACAGCCACAGCGGCGCGGCGATGATGTTCACTACCGGGATGAACGAGAGGATGAACAGCCCGATTGCCCTGGGCAGGAAGTAGCCGAGCTTGCGCATTTCCCGGGCCAGGGTGCGCGGGACCATGGCAATCAGCTCGCCCCAGCTGAAGGCCGGGAAATCATCGGTGCCGCGCACCACCACTTCGACTTTCTCCGCGAGGAAACCGTTGAATGGCGCGGCAATGACGTTGGCGAGCATGGTGAAGGTGAAGAACACCATCAGCACGACGAGCACCACGAACAGCGGCCAGAGGATGTAGTTGAGAAAACTCAGCCAGTCGGGCAGGGACGGCATCAAGGTGTCGACCCACAGGCTGAATTGATGACCGGCCAGGTAGATCAATCCGACGAACAGCACCAGGTTGATTGCCAGCGGCAACAACACAAACAAACGCAGGCTGGGGCTCAGCACCAGCTTGAGGCCTTCGCGCAGGTATTGCGGGCCGGACAGAACAGGGGCGGGCATAAGAGGCTCCGAACAGAGGGAAAACGCGCCGACCTTACCGGCTTTGCTTCACAGGCGAAAGCGCGGTGGCGGTATCGACATTCACTGTAACAAAGACGTCGATATCGTCGGGCAGATGGCATAGAGACCACCTATGAGCTGGATTGTTAAACCGTATTTCCTTAATCTTCGCCCCCTCGATACGCTGCACCCAATCTTTTTACAGGACGGTCGGGTTCAAGCCTTCCCCAAGTGCTTTCAACCGTTCTTTTTTATTCCAGCCGGCAATCCGGCGTTCCGCGCCAGGTGTTCCGGGCCGGTCAACAGGAGCAGGTCATGTCTGAAGTCCGTCATTCGCGAGTGATTATTCTCGGTTCCGGCCCTGCCGGTTACAGCGCCGCGGTCTATGCCGCCCGTGCCAACCTCAAGCCACTGCTGATCACCGGCATGCAGGCCGGCGGTCAACTGACCACCACTACCGAAGTCGACAACTGGCCGGGCGACGTCCACGGCCTGACCGGCCCGGCGCTGATGGAGCGTATGCGCGAGCATGCCGAGCGCTTTGAAACCGAGATCGTTTTCGATCACATCAATGCCGTCGACTTCGCTGCCAAGCCGTACACCCTGATCGGCGATAGCGCGACCTACACCTGTGACGCACTGATCATCGCCACCGGCGCCAGCGCTCGTTACCTGGGCCTGCCGTCCGAAGAAACCTTCATGGGCAAAGGCGTTTCGGCCTGCGCGACCTGCGACGGTTTCTTCTATCGCAACAAGCCGGTGGCTGTGGTCGGCGGCGGCAACACCGCTGTCGAAGAAGCCCTGTACCTGGCCAACATCGCCAGCAAGGTCACCCTGATCCACCGTCGCGAAACCTTCCGCGCCGAGAAGATCCTGATCGACAAGCTGAACGCCCGTGTTGCCGAAGGCAAGATCGAGCTGAAGCTGAACGCGACCCTGGACGAAGTGCTGGGCGACAACATGGGCGTGACCGGTGCCCGCCTGAAGAACAACGACGGCAGCTTCGACGAAGTGAAAGTCGACGGCGTGTTCATCGCCATCGGCCACACCCCGAACACTTCGCTGTTCGAAGGCCAGTTGACCCTCAAAGACGGCTACCTGGTTGTGCAGGGCGGCCGTGACGGCAACGCCACTGCCACCAACCTCGAAGGTATCTTCGCCGCCGGTGACGTGGCTGACCACGTGTACCGTCAGGCCATCACCTCCGCTGGCGCCGGTTGCATGGCGGCACTGGATGCCGAGCGTTACCTCGACGATCTGCAGAACGCTTGATTCTGCTGTTGTTGAAATGAAAAAACGGCTTCGGCCGGTTTTTTTGTGCACACGATTTACAACCCGATCACATTCCAATGTGGGAGCGGGCTTGCTCGCGAAGAGGGAGTGTCAGTCAATATTGATGTCGACTGACACTCCCTCTTCGCGAGCAAGCCCGCTCCCACAGGGATAGTGTTCAGGTCAGTTTTGCCAGGCACGCCTGAAGAATATCCAACCCTTCCTCCAGCACCGCAGCCTCAATGGTCAACGGCGCCAGCAAGCGGATGATGTGCCGCGACTTGCCGCTAGGCATCAACAGCAAACCTGCATCCCGCGCCAGGGCCAGCAGTTGGGTCAATTGTGCCGGGGCGGGCGAGCCATCGGTGTTGATCAACTCGATGCCACGCATGGCGCCGACGCCGGTCAGGCGTCCCAGGTACGGCGTCAGGTTGTTCGCACGCCAGGTTGCATGGCGGCCGACAATCGCTTCTTCCTGCTGTGTGCCCCAGGCATGCAGGTTGGCATCGGTCATTTCGTCCAGGGTTGCCAGTGCCGCAGCGCAGGCGATGGGATTGCCGGAGTAAGTGCCACCGAGTCCGCCCTTGGGCAAATTGTCCAGCAGCGACTTGCGCCCGACCACCGCACCCAGCGGCACGCCGCCGGCGATGCTCTTGCCGAGCAGAATCAGGTCCGGCTCGATGCCCAGTCGCGAGAAGGCAAAGCGCTGGCCGGTACGGCCGAAACCGGACTGGATTTCATCGGCGATCAGCACGATGCCCT
The DNA here is from genome assembly GCF_057838985.1 of Pseudomonas sp. KH_046_2. Classification (NCBI taxonomy): domain Bacteria; kingdom Pseudomonadati; phylum Pseudomonadota; class Gammaproteobacteria; order Pseudomonadales; family Pseudomonadaceae; genus Pseudomonas; species Pseudomonas sp. KH_046_2. Next base: position 987,034 of record NZ_CM174480.1, read on the forward strand.
TGTCGTCGCAGAACTTGCGCAGTACCTGGGCGAACTCGACGTCCATGGCCAGGAAACCCGCTTCACCCTGCAGCGGTTCGACGATAAAGCAGGCCACATCTTCGACGTCGATCTCGACGCTGAACAGGCGCTCCATGGCTTTGAGGGCCTCGGCACAGGTGACGCTGTTGTCCTGGCTGGGGAAGGGCAGGTGAAACACCGGCCCCGGCAGCACGCCGACTTTCTGTTTGTAGGGCGCGACTTTTCCGTTGAGGTTGAGGGTGGCCAGTGTGCGACCGTGGAAAGCGCCGTCGAAGGCGATGACCGCGCTGCGGCCGGTGGCGCCACGGACGATCTTCAGGGCGTTTTCCGCCGCTTCCGCGCCGCTGTTGGTGAGCATGCCGCTGACCGGGTAACCCACCGGCATGAATGCGCTGAGGCGATCCATCAGTTCGAGGTAAGGCACATGGGGCGCAGCGTTGAACGCGTAGTGGGTCAGTCGGGTGGCTTGTTCGCGAATGGCCTCGACGATGCGCGGATGGCAATGGCCGAGGTTCAACACGCCGATGCCGCCGACAAAGTCGATGTAGCGCTTGCCATCGGTGTCCCAGACCTCGGCATTCTTGCCGTGGCTGAGCGTGACAGGGTGAACGATGTTGATCGACTGGCTGATGGTTTCGCTGCGCATGAATGACCGACTCGGAAGAAGGAGGACTTCTTTTTATCTAAGCCGTGAGCGGTGGTACGGAGCAAACGAAATAAAGTTGCTGGGTCAATCTTAAAAGTCTGGATGTGCTGTCGATCGTTTGTAGGAGCGAGCTTGCTCGCGAAGGTGGTGAACGATTACGCGTAAAACCAGATGCCCAGCGGTGCTCCTGGGTTCTTCGCGAGCAGGCTCGCTCCTACAATTTAAATCAGCGGCGGGTCAGTGGCTGTTGGGTGAAATTCACTCCAGCCAGGCCATGGGCAATCAACGCGCGGATGTTGCCGTGATCGCTGCCTTCAGGTGTGGCAACAACCGAACGGTAATGCTCGCCAAAAGCCAGCAGGGCTTCTTCATCGCTCAAGCCTTCGAGCAGCGCCAGACCCAGGGTCTTGCACGAGCCTTCGTTCTGCCCGGCTGCGTTTTCCACGCCACCGTTGTTGAAGGCCTGAGGCTGATAGTCGTAACCGGCGGCAATGAACGCCAGGGTGTCGGCGAAGGCGTGTTCGCCGCTTTTGAGGCTGGCGCGCAGGGTGTTCAAATCACTCATTGGGTTTTCCTTTGGCGAACGCCGCTTGCTGGTCGGCGCTGGCTTCTTGCTGATATTGGGCTTTCCATTCGGCGTACGGCATGCCGTAAACCACTTCGCGGGCTTCGTCGAGGCTGACCTCGATCTGGCGGTCGTCGGCCGCGGCCTTGTACCACTTGGACAGGCAGTTGCGGCAAAAACCCGAGAGGTTCATCAGGTCGATGTTCTGCACATCCTTGCGGCTGTCCAGGTGGGCCACCAGCCGGCGAAAGGCGGCAGCTTCGAGTTCCAGGCGTTGTTGATCGGTCATGGCGGTCTCTGCGAGTCAGCTTCAAACGGCACGCTTGAAGCTGCAAGTTGGATGGCGGTGGCTGCAAGTTTACAGCCTGGCGCTTGCGGCTTGAAGCTAGCGGCTCGCTGCAAGCGTAATCGACACCGACTCGGCGAATCGCAGCGCGTGGGGCTTGTCGACCTCGACCTCGGCGTACAGCACCGATGCGTTGGCCATCACCAGGTCGAGAATTTCCTGGGTCAGGCGTTCGAGCAGCGCAAAGCGGTTGCCTTCCACATGGGCGATGATCGCCTTGGTAATCGTGCGGTAGTTCAACGCGTGGTCGATGTCGTTGTCCCGTACCGCTTCCTGGGCTGCGTACAGAATGGTGAGGTTGATCAGCACATCCTGCTTGTTGAGGATTTCATCCTCGTTGATGCCGATGAAGGTACGCAGGCCCAGGTCTTTGACCCGGATGCGTGCCATGCCTGGCTGAAGTTGTGGCATTGCTACTTGCTCCGTCCAATCAATTGCAGGAACTCCTGGCGGGTGTTGCTCGACTCGCGAAAGGCGCCGAGCATCACCGAGGTGTTCATGGTCGAATTCTGTTTCTCGACGCCGCGCATCATCATGCACATGTGCTGCGCTTCGATGACCACCGCGACGCCTGCCGCGCCGGTCACTTTCTGCACTGCGTCGGCGATTTGCCGGGTGAGGTTTTCCTGGATCTGCAAGCGCCGGGCGAACATGTCCACCAGCCGCGCGATCTTCGACAGGCCCAGCACCTTGCCGGTTGGAATATAAGCCACATGCGCCTTGCCGATGAAGGGCAGGATGTGGTGTTCGCAAAGCGAGTACAGCTCGATGTTGTCGACGATGACCATTTCATCGTTGTCGGAGGCGAACAGCGCGCCATTGACGATCTCTTCGACACTTTGCTCGTAACCATGGCAAAGGTACTGCATGGCTTTGGCTGCGCGCTTCGGCGTATCGAGCAAACCCTCGCGATCGGGGTTTTCACCGAGACCGATGAGGATCTCTCGATAATTCTGGGGCAGGGATAACGTCATGGAAAATCCTCGCGGGACACTTATTTGATGTGCCTTCCGCCGTTGACGGTCAGGGTGGTGCCGGTGACATAGGGGTTGTCGAGCAGATAGCGCAGGCTCTGGTAGATCACTTCGCAGCCGGGTTCGATGCCCAGCGCGGACTTGGCCAGCGCCTTGGCGCGGTAGGCCGCGTCGTCTTCAGGGTTGAACAGTAGCAGGGCCGGCGCGATCCCGTTGACCTTGATGGCCGGCGCGTACCTGGCGGCGAAGGACAGGGTCAGGCTGTCGAGCCCGGCTTTGCTGGCGCAATAGCCAATGTGCTTGCTGCTGCCCTTGCGGGTCACGTCATCGCTGATGTGCACGATGTCGGCGGGGCTCGAGCGTTGCAGCAGGTCGGCGCAATGCAGGTTGATCAGGTAGGGCGCCAGCATGTGCACGCTGAACATGCGGGTGAATGCCGCGGCGTCGGTGTCCGGCGTTTCGGCCAGCCATTCGGAGGCGTTGTGGACGATCGCCCGCAAACAGTCGGTGTGGGTTTTCAGTTCGCTGATGAAGGCGAGGATCCCGGTCTCGCTGGAGAAGTCCGCGAACACCGCGGTGGCCCCCAGGTCGCGCAGGGCTTGTACGCCGGGGCGCTCGCTGCGGAAGCTGAAAATCACCCGATGGCCATCTTCCAGCAATCGCCGGGCGCAGTGCAGGCCGACACGCTGGCCGGCGCCGGTAATGAGGACAGGGGCTGCGGAAGAAGTCATGAACGGCTCGCATCGCGGTGAGAGCAAAACTATACCAGCGACGGGAGCGCTCTACCTATTGCGAGGGAAACAACTGTGGGAGCGAGCAAGCTCGCTCCCACAGGAGGGATCAATGATTCTGAGTGGAAGGTTCGGCACGCAATGGGCGTGTCGGCGCACTGTTCAGCCAATTGGCCAGCAGACGGGTCGACAGTGGAATGAACAAATAAACCATCAGCGGCGTCAGGCACAGTGTGCTGATGAATACCCGCGGCAGCAGGCTCATGTCACTGATCAGCGGACCCAGCACAAAGTTGAACAGCAGCGAGACCGGAAAGAACGCCAGCCAGATCGCCACGGCCTGTTTCCAGCGCGGCGGGCGTTGACCGACGGTACCGAACCAGCCCTCGATGCCGCTGACCCGATGCTCTGTCGGGTGGGCGAACAGGTCGCTGCCGCGTCCGAGCCAGGCGCTGCGCGAAGCGGAATGTTCCCAGGCATGCAGGGTCAACTCGTCGGCAAAGCGGAAGATAATCTGGAATTCGTCGTCACCGGGCGGCGGTGCGAGTACGCCGGAGCCGAGGTAGCCGGGAAAGTCGGTGGCCAGTTGTTCGCCTTCGCGCAGCCAGGCGATCAGGTCCTGGTAACGTCCATTGGCAACGCGGCGCGCAACCATCAGCGTGACGGGTGGGGTAGACATTGTGCATCTCCGTAAGGCATTTGCGTTGCTCCGGATAGGAGCTTCGCCAGGCGCAGCGCCGGGGTGGTGGGCTGCGACTCGAAACAAGCAAGGATTATTCCTGATTCTGCCCGTGGCGTCTGTGACGTTTATCCGTTCATTCGCGGTATCGATTTTTTACAGAAACTTTACGGGGCAGGGGCATTAGAATAAGGCTCGGACGATACAGGGATGTTTCAACAGGATGCCCGTACTTACAGACGTCGCTTCAGGTTCCGTACAGGCCGTCTCTCTCGAACAGGAAGAGCTCTTTCCCATTCGTGAGGTGTCGCGCCTGACAGGTGTCAACCCGGTCACGCTTCGAGCCTGGGAGCGACGATATGGCCTGATAGTTCCAACACGCACCGATAGTGGGCATCGCCTGTATTCGATGTCCGATATTGAGTGTGTCCAAAGCATCCTCGGCTGGATCGAACGCGGGGTTGCCGTCAGCAAGGTCGGCAAGATCCTGGCCAGGACCGAGCCACTCCAGACGTTGTCGCACATCATCCCCGACAGCCTTGTGGAAGCCGATTACGCGCAGTGGCGGCAGCAGGTTCTTGCTGCGGTCAACGGCTTTGACGACATTCGGCTGGAGCAGGTCTACGGGCAAATCTTTTCCAGTTACGCCCTGCCGGTGGTATTCCAGGACATTCTGATCCCCATCTGGAAGCAGTTGTTGCAACGCCAGGACCAGTTCGGTGGAACCAGCGAGTGGCTGTTCCTGGATGGTTTTCTGCGTTCCCGGGTGGTGCAGCGTCTGTTGTTGATGCGCGAAAAACAGCCGCGTCGCGTGGTCATCTGCGCCCTGGATGGCAATTGCCGGGAACTGGAACTGCTGGCCGCCGCCCTGTTCCTGAGTTCCGGTCCATCGGCCGTTCGCGTGCTGAACATGGGCCAGCCATTCGAGGAACTGGCGCTGATGTGTGAAAAAACCAAGCCCCTGGCACTGGTGCTGTTTTCCAATCATGCGCCGGCTCCCCAGTTGCCGCGGCGCCTGAATCGCCTGGCCATGAGTCTGGAGTGTCGGTTGTTGTTGGCCGGCGATGCTTCTGACCTGGCACAGGAAAGCCTGGCCGGGTCATCGATCGGTTGCCTGGGCAATGAAGGGGAGGTCATGAGCCAGCGTTTGAAGCAGTTCCTGGCGGGTACTCTGGATACTTGAAGTTCAGAGATGCAGCGTTGGATGAGTCAAACGATGCTGTTGCAGGATGAACTGGCGCAGACGCTCGGTTTCGTCCGTATCGCTCTGGCTCAGTTGATAGGCGTAGAAGCCCTTTTCATTTTCTTTCTCGAAGGTACCGCGCAAGGCAATCCGCTCGTAGCCTGAGGGGCTGAACCACAAGGCGAATTGCTTCGGCGGTTTGGTCTTGTTGCGAGCTTCCAGCAAAACCCCTTTGCACGACACTTCGTGTACCCACAGGGTGCCGGGTTGACCCTTGGCGTTTTCCAGCGCTACCGGTTCGTCCAGTACCAGGCGCCAAGGCCGGACCATCGGCCCGTCTTCATAGATGCTCGGTACGCCGAGACGCAAATGCAGTGCATGGAATTCGTCTTCCACCAGGTGCAGGGGGAAGGTCATTTGCTGGTTTTCGAAGCTGGCTTGAATGGTGACCTGCTCATGGGCCGCCAGGCGGGTGAGCAGGTCACGGATTTGCGACCCACCGTTGACGAGCAGGCTCGACGTCGCGTCCCGCACATTGAGTTGCGGGTTGTGTTGCATGGTCTGGATGAAATCCAGCTCATCCTGGGTCAGGAGCGCGTCGCGTTGCATGGCCAACTCGAAGGATATAGTTACAAAGTCATTGGTGATTGTAGTTACTGACCATTAATTCCGGGTTTCGTTTGCGCCGTTCGTCGCCTTGAGCGCGGCAAGCTCGGCCTGGAGTTCAGCCAACTGCCCCTCCAGTTGAACCACGCGCTGTTGCGTCTTGACCTGCACGGTGACGTCTTTCTGCACACCGACAAAATAGGTTTGCCCGTCGGCTGGATTTTTCACCGTTGAAAGGGACAGTTCATTCCAGAACGGAGTGCCGTCCTTGCGGTAGTTGCGCAGTACTTCCCGGCAGGATCCTTCATTGTTCAAGGCGTTGCGAATCAACGGCAGGGCTTGCTGGTCGCGGTCCCCCGACTGCAGGAAGCGGCAATCCTGATAGAGGATTTCTTCGCTGGAGTAACCCGTCAGGCGTTCGAACGCGGGGTTGACGTAAATGAGGATTTTGTCCTGATCGCCTTCCTTTTCGGCAATCACGATACCGTCGTTGGAGGCGTTGATCACCATTTGAAGCAGCTGTGCGTTAATCATCGGAGTATCCTTTCCTGATTGATTGTCAATTGCATTCTAAAAGAATAATCACGACCGTGGTGTTAATATCCCGGTCTTTTACTCGGATTCAGGATCAGATTGATGAAAGTCGCCATCATTTCCGGCTCGGTGTACGGTACGGCCGAAGAAGTTGCCCGCCACGCCGCCAGCCTGTTGAACGCCGCCGGTTTCGAAACCTGGCACAACCCGCGTGCGACCCTCGCCGATGTCCAGGCGTTTGGCCCCGAAGCCTTTCTGGCGGTGACGTCGACCACCGGCATGGGCGAGTTGCCGGACAACCTTCAACCGCTGTATTCGACCATTCGTGACCAATTGCCAGCCGTCTGGCGCGGTTTGCCAGGTGCGGTGATCGGATTGGGCGATGCGAGTTATGGCGATACTTTTTGTGGCGGCGGCGAGCAGATGCGCGAATTGTTCGGAGAACTGGGCATTCGCGAAGTACTGCCAATGCTGCGCCTGGATGCCAGTGAAAGCGTGACCCCCGAAACGGACGCCGAGCCATGGCTGGCGGACCTGATCAACGCACTGCGCGCCTGATTGTTACCCCGGCATCCATGCCAGTCAGGGTTCTGACAGTACGGTAAAAAAAACTGCCAGTCAGACCATCGCTGGGCCGTTCGTTTGACATGTATCCAGGGTGGCGGGGCGACTGACTCACAGGGTCACAAAGCTGGCTGCGAATGCAACTACACGAACCTCAAGGGGTGACTAGACTCGGTAAGCATTGGAAACAATCCATCATAAAAACACCGAGGCTCCTTGCCGTGACTGTCGCTCCCGCCCAATCGCCACACAGTGTCAAAGACCAGGTCAGTGCTGCCAAGTGGCAGACCCGCGTTGACCTGGCTGCCTGTTATCGTCTGGTTGCTCAATATGGCTGGGATGACCTGATCTTCACCCATATCTCTGCCAAGGTGCCCGGTACCGAAGATTTTCTGATCAACCCGTTCGGATTGATGTTTCACGAAATCACCGCGTCGAGCCTGGTCAAGGTGGATCAGGCTGGCAACAAGCTGATGGACAGTCTTTACGAGATCAATCCGGCGGGATACACCATCCACAGTGCCGTGCATGAAGTTCGTCACGATGTCGTCTGCGTGCTCCATACCCATACGGCCTCGGGGGTGGCGGTGTCGGCGCAGAAACAGGGCGTTTTGCCGATCAGCCAGCAATCGTTGTTCGTGCTTTCCAGCCTGGCCTACCACGCCTACGAAGGCGTGGCGCTCAACCATGAAGAGAAAGTGCGGCTACAGGCCGACCTCGGTGAAAACAATTTCCTGATGTTGCATAACCACGGTCTGCTGACCTGCGGCAGCACCATCGCCGATACGTTCCTGATGATGTTCACCTTTCAGCGTGCCTGCGACATTCAGGTCATGGCGCAAAACGGTGCTGCTGAACTGATCGCCATCGAACCGCAGATCCTGGCCGGTGCCAAGGCCATGATCGCGGGTGTCACCCGAAGTGCTCAAGGAATGGGCGGAGCGCTGGCCTGGCCGGCGCTGCTGCGCAAACTCGATAAACTGGACCCGGGTTATAAACTCTAATGACACTCGCCGAGATCCCCCTGTGTGTCTGGCGCAAGCGCAGCCAAGCGTTCGTGTTCCGTGGCCAGACCATCCGTTACTGGACAGCAGGGCAGGGTGAGCCGCTGTTGCTCATTCACGGCTTTCCCTCCGCCAGTTGGGACTGGCATTACCTGTGGCAGCCATTGGCCCAGCGCTTTCGCGTGATCGCATGCGACATGCTGGGCTTCGGCGATTCGGCCAAACCGGCGAATCACGAATACAGCCTGCTGGAGCAGGCGGATCTGCAACAGGCACTGCTTGAACACCTGAGTGTCGAGCAGCCAGTGCACCTGCTCGCCCACGATTACGGCGACAGCGTGGCCCAGGAACTGCTGGCCCGGCATTACGAATCGCGGTTGGAGCTGGCCAGTTGCGTGTTTCTCAACGGCGGGTTGTTTCCGGAAACCCACCACCCGCTACTGATGCAAAAACTCTTGCTCAGCCCTTTGGGCTGGATGATTGGCCGCGCTTTCAGTCGTGACGGCCTGGTGAGAAGCTTTCGGCAGATTTTCGGTCCGCAAACCCGTCCCAGTGAAAGCCAGATGGATGACTTCTGGAGCCTGGTCGAAAGCCAGCGCGGGCCACGGATCATGCATAAATTGATCGCCTACATCCCGGAGCGACGCGTCTGGCGCGACCGCTGGGTGAGCGCAATGCAACGCGGTGAAGTGCCGCTGCGAGTGATCGATGGCGGGGTCGATCCGGTCTCCGGCGTGCACATGGTCGAGCGGTACCGGGAGCTGATCCCGGATGCGGACACGGTGGTGTTGCCCGACATTGGCCACTACCCGCAGATCGAGGCCCCGGGCGAGGTGCTCAAGCACTACCTGGCGTTTCGCGATCAACTGCTGTTGCCGCCGCGCAAAGTGGCGTGTTCCTGAACCTTAAAGTGTACTGTTGTGGCGAGGGGGCTTGTCGGAACGCCGCACCGCCCCGTTCGGCTGCGAAGCAGTCGTAAACCTGCTAAACGCGTTATACCTGAATCACTGCGCTGTATGGTTTGGGGCCGCTACGCAGCCCAACGGGGGCAAGCCCCCTCGCCACAGGGTTTCGTGTCCATTTTCTCCATCAATCATCCCCCAGCCTTATTGCCCACCATTCAGCCTCCCCCGTGTTCATTGTGACCCGCAGCGCCGTGCCTGAAACTCGGACGCACTGTCCCTTGGCCTGCTGGAGTCCCCCCATGAATGAGCCTGTGCGCTTCGAAGATAAAGTCGTGATCATCACCGGAGCCGGTGGTGGCCTGGGACGGGCGCATGCACTGCTGTTCGCCAAACAGGGCGCCAGGGTGCTGGTCAACGATCTTGGCGGCTCGGCCCAGGGCGAAGGCACCAACACCTCGGCCGCCGACCGCGTGGTCGCGGAAATACGCGAGGCTGGCGGCATCGCTGAAGCCAACCACGACTCGGTCACGGATGGAGACAAACTGGTCCAGCACGCCCTGGACGTCTTCGGTCGCGTCGACGTGGTGGTCAACAACGCCGGGATCCTGCGTGACAAGACCTTCCACAAAATGGACGACGCCGACTGGGACCTGGTTTACCGCGTCCACGTCGAAGGTGCCTACAAAGTCACCCGCGCCGCCTGGCCGCACATGCGCGAGCAAAACTACGGCCGGGTGATTTTCACCGCGTCGACTTCGGGCATCTATGGCAACTTCGGCCAGTCCAACTACGGCATGGCCAAGCTCGGTCTCTACGGCCTGACCCGCACCCTGGCCATCGAAGGCCGCAAGAACAACATCCTGGTCAACGCCATCGCCCCCACCGGTGGCACGCGCATGACCGAAGGCCTGATCCCGCCGCAAGTCTTCGAACAGCTCAAGCCGGAACTGGTCAGCCCGCTGGTGGTGTACCTGGCCAGCGAGAGTTGCCAGGAAACTTCCGGCCTGTTCGAAGTTGGCGGCGGCTGGATGGGCAAGGTCCGCTGGGAGCGCAGCCTCGGCATCGGCTTCGATCCACGGGCCGGTTTCTCCCCGGAAGACGTGGCGGCGCACTGGCAGCAGATTTGCGACTTCGAAGGTGCTGCGCATCCGAAGGACAACATCGAAGCATTGAAGGAAATGATGGGGAACTTGCAGAGATATACGCTCTGATACCGTCGGCAACGCCACATTGATTGACCTTGCCGGTTGTTGCATTTGTCGGCTGGGAGCCGTTTGTTACCGATCAGCCAGGAAAGTATTTGACTACCAGTGCCTTCAGGTTGGCGGCTGTTTGCACGTCCATTTTTCCGTCGAAGTTTTCCGGGCGAAAATGCATCTGGAATGCTCGCACCAACTGTTGAAAACCGCCTTCCGTTGACGCGCCCGAAACTTCGTATCCATAGGTTTTGAACAGCTCCAGCAATTCGCCTCGGGCTGGAACGCCTGAAGCGTTGTATTGGCGCAGATACTTGTCCCGAGTAGTTACATCGAACCAGGCGCCGACGCCTTTCAAGTAAAGCTCCCGCCAGGGAAACATCGGTCCCGGGTCACTTTTGCGACCAATCGCAATATCGGAGTGGCCCAGAACCTGGGTCGGCGTGATATCCGGATAGCGCTTGAGGATGTTCAGCGCCAGTTGTTCAATCGCAGCAATCTGCTCGGGGTGATACGGCGGAAAAGTGAATTTGCCTTTGTTGTCGGTCGCCAGGTTGACGACCTCAATGCCGATGGACGTGTCGTTCAGATTGCCGCGGCTACCCCACTGACTGACACCCGCGTGCCACGCGCGATGGGCTTCATCCACCAGGCTGAACACTTCCTGCCCGGTATAGCCGGCTTTCAGGTAGCTGGGGTCCGTGATATCTGGAACCAGATAGTGCGCGCTGACATTCGGGCCGGTCAGGGCACTGGCAGAGCTCGCAAAGTCAGCGGCCGTGTAGTGAAGAATCAGAAAGCGTATTCGACTGTTGAAGCTTCGGGTTGAGCGATAATGGTTGTACTTGATGGGTTTCATGGTTGCACTCGCAATAAGTAAGTTTGAAGTCGGACGAAGATAAAAGTCGTTCGCCGACGTGCTGTTCAACTTAATGACTCGAGTGCTTTTGGTGTTTACCTATGCTTGTAGGCGCTTTCTGAAAGAAATGTAGGTATGCGAAAGTTTGCCTGTATGGTCAGGGGTTACCGATTGGCAGTCGTTATTCATCAAAAACCATCGCCCATAAAAAAGGCCGCTGCAAACGCAGCGGCCAAAGTAAGACGTTGGATCAGGAGCTACAAATCAACGTCAGTGAACACAGGGTGACGAACCGAATCCTCGATTCATCTGAAATCTTTCAGTCACGGCGCAGGCCGGTACAGGGTGCCGGCGGTGGTTTACTGTGATAGCGAGGTAAGAATAAGCCCTCGGCGCTGTAGGAAAAATACCAATTCCCGACATGCACTGTTGCAGCCCCGGCAACAGTCAGGATTCGGGTGCTCGTCGTCTGGGTGATGACCCTGTGCCAGTCATCCTTTAGAGGTACGCCACGAATACCTCCTTGGTGCGCTTATCGACCCCGTTGCCCGGCAGTAGGGTGAGGTCTTCTGTCACTCACCGGGGAAGACGCATGACAAAAACAACAATGCGCGCCATCTTCACACCGCAGGCGCTGGCGGCTGCGGTCACATTGGGCTGCTGTGCCCAGGCTCAGGCCGTTTCGTTCAACATCGGGGAAATCGAGGGGACGTTCGACTCCTCGTTGTCGGTCGGCGCGAGCTGGGGCATGCGTGATGCCGATGACGCCCTGGTGGGTACCGTCAACGGCGGTTCCGGCCAGTCTTCGACCGGTGACGACGGGCGCCTGAATTTCAAGAAAAGCGAAACGTTTTCGAAGATCTTCAAGGGTATTCACGACCTCGAACTGAAGTACGGCGACACCGGTGTGTTTGTGCGTGGCAAGTACTGGTACGACTTTGAACTGAAGGATGAAAGCCGCCCATTCAAGGACATCAGCGATCACAATCGCAAAGAAGGCGCCAAGTCTTCCGGCGGACAAATCCTCGACGCTTTCGTCTATCACAACTACTCACTCGCCGATTTGCCGGGCACGGTCCGCGCTGGCAAGCAGGTGGTCAGTTGGGGCGAGAGTACCTTCATCGGCAACTCGATCAACAGCATCAATCCGGTCGACGTCTCCGCGTTCCGTCGTCCTGGCGCCGAGATCAAGGAAGGCCTGATCCCGGTCAACATGCTGTTCGCTTCCCAGGGCCTGACGGAGAAGTTGACCGTGGAAGGCTTCTATCAGCTGGAATGGGACCAGACGGTCGTCGATAACTGCGGCACTTTCTTTGGTGTCGATGTGGTGGCGGACGGCTGCAACAAGGGCTACACCGTCGCCAGCCCGGCCATTGCACCGTTGCAGCCGATTGCAGCTGCCTTTGGCCAGGGCTTCGAGGTCAGCAAGGAGGGCGTGATCGTTCCCCGTGGCGGCGACCGCGATGCCCGGGATTCCGGGCAGTGGGGTACGGCGTTGCGCTGGCTGGGGGACGACACCGAGTACGGCCTGTACTTCATGAACTACCACAGCCGTTCGCCGAATGTCGGGACCACCACCGCCGGGCTCAGTACGCTGGCAAGCATTCCGGGAATCGTTGCCGCCGCCAACCGCATCGCCCCCGGCAGCGGTTCGGGCCTGGCCCAAAGCGTGATGCTCGGTCGCGGCCAGTATTACCTCGAATACCCGGAGGACATCCGCCTCTACGGCGCGAGCTTCTCCACCACCTTATCCACCGGCACCGCGTGGAGCGGTGAAATCAGCTACCGCCCCAACCTGCCGGTGCAGGTCAATACCAATGACCTGACCCTGGCAATGCTCAATCCGATTGCAGGCGGTGCGGCATCGCCCATCGCCACGTCCCCCGGTGCGGACAACACGGGTTATCGCCGCAAGGAAGTGACGCAGATCCAGAGCACCCTGACGCACTTCATCGATCAGGTCGCAGGTGCGGATCGCCTGACCCTGGTGGGCGAGGCAGCGGTGGTTCGGGTCGGTGGTCTGGAGCCGCGTACCAAACTGCGCTACGGCCGCGACTCGGTGTATGGCCAGTATGGTTTCGGCGGCGATACCGGCGGCTTCGTGACCTCGACTTCATGGGGTTATCGCGGCCGGGCCATCCTCGACTACAACAACCTTATCGCCGGGATCAACTTCAGACCCAACCTCTCGTGGTCCCACGACGTCTCCGGCTATGGCCCCAACGGTCTGTTCAACGAAGGCGCCAAGGCCATCAGCCTCGGTGTCGATGCGGACTATCGCAACACCTACACCGCGAGCCTCAGTTACACCGACTTTTTCGGCGGCGACTACAACGTCCTCACCGACCGTGACTTCGTGGCGTTGAGCTTTGGTGCGAACTTCTGATCTGGCTGAAAAGGATGAATTCAATGCGCAAGATGATTCTGCAATTGGGCACCGTTCTGGCCCTGAGTCTGCTGGCGGCCAACGTGATGGCCGCGGTGTCGCCGGAAGAAGCCGGCAAGCTCGGCACCAGCCTTACACCGCTCGGTGCCGAGAAGGCCGGCAACGCCGATGGCTCGATTCCGGCCTGGACCGGCGGCATCCCGAAAAACGCCGGGGCGGTGGACAGTAAAGGTTTCCTGGCCGACCCGTTCGCCAACGAAAAGCCGTTGTTCGTGATCACCGCGGCGAACGTCGACAAGTACAAGGACAAGCTCTCCGACGGCCAGATCGCGATGTTCAAGCGCTACCCCGAGACCTACAAGATTCCGGTCTACCCGAGCCATCGCACCGTGGCGTTACCGGCAGAAATCTATGAGTCGGCCAAACGCAGCGCACTGAACGTAACACCGATCAACGACGGTAACGGTCTGGCCAACTTCACCGGCAATCGCTACTACGCATTCCCGATTCCGAAGAATGGCGTGGAAGTGATCTGGAACCACGTCACTCGTTACCACGGTGGTAATCTGCGCCGCACCATCACCCAGGCGACACCGCAGTCCAATGGCGACTTCACCGTGATCCGCTTCAAGGACGAGGTCGCCGTGCCTTCGTTGCTCGGCGATCTGAAACCGGGCAGCGACGAAAACGTCCTCAACTACTTCAAGCAGGAAGTGACCGCCCCGGCCCGACTGGCGGGCAACGTGTTGCTGGTTCACGAGACCCTCGACCAGGTCAAGGAATCGCGCAAGGCCTGGATCTACAACGCTGGCCAGCGTCGGGTACGACGTGCGCCACAGGTCGCTTATGACGGCGTTGGCACCTCGTCCGACGGCCTGCGTACCACCGACAACTTCGACATGTTTTCCGGCGCGCCGGATCGCTACGACTGGAAACTGATCGGCAAGAAGGAGATGTACATCCCTTACAACAGCTACAAGCTCGATTCGCCCGACCTCAAGTACACCGATGTGATCAAGGCCGGGCACATCAACCAGGACCTGACCCGCTATGAGTTGCACCGGGTCTGGGAAGTCGTTGCCACGGTCAAGCCGAACGAGCGTCATGTGTACGCCAAACGCCACATGTACATCGATGAAGACAGCTGGCAAGTGGCGCTGGCCGACCACTACGACGGGCGCGGACAGCTCTGGCGCGTCGCCGAAGGGCATGCCCAGTTCTATTACGATCACCAGGTGCCGGCCTACACCGTCGAAGCACTGTATGACCTGATTGCCGGTCGCTATATCGCCTTGGGGATGAAGAACGAAGAGAAGCGCAGCTTCGAATTCAACATCAATGCAAAAGCAGGGGACTACACGCCGGCAGCCTTGCGTAGTACTGGGGTTCGGTAGGTTTCCTACAGGCTCCTACACAAAAGGGTGACTTTGCGGTCATCTTTTTTATAGCGGTCGATCAGTGTGTTGAATACTTCTTCAACAAGCGCTCGGGAGGGGGCTAGGGTGGCGCCAGAATTATAAAAAAGGCGCACCACAAATGACTGCAATGACGCACTGTCTGGACCGCCCTGGCTTCCTGCCCCGACTGTCGTCCCATCATCTGTCCCGCGAGCGACTGATCGAGCCCATGCTGGTCTCGACCGCGCGGGTGAAATTGCTTTGCGCACCGGCCGGTAGTGGCAAGAGCGCATTGCTCACCGAATGCCTTCTGCGGGCACCGGAGCACGCCCGGGTCTGTTGGCTGCCGCTGGCGGGGGCGTCGTTGAGCGCAGCCGATTTTCTGTTGCGCCTGACGCAAGCGCTGGGTCTACCCTCGACGGATGAGCCCGGGTTACTGGCGCATCTGGCGCGATTGCAGGCGCCGACCTGGCTGTTTCTCGACGATTTCTGCCGCGCACCCAACCCGGAACTCGACCGGATGCTTGATCGTCTGTTGGCCGTTGCCAGCCCGGCGCTGACCTGGTGGCTGGGTTCCCGTCGTCGTCCATCCTGCAACTGGCCGCGGTTGCTGCTGGATGATGAGTTGTACGAATGCGAAGGCCGGGCGCTGGCGTTTACCGAGGCCGAGGTCAGGCAGTTGCTTGGCCATGTCGAGCCGACCCTGGCTGCACAAACTGCCAAAAGGGTTGTCGCGCGCAGCGGTGGCTGGTGCGCTGGCGTGCGGATCGCGTTACTCAATGGTTGTCCGTGGTCAGGTGAGCAGGGGCGTTCGGCGACATTGCTCGATTATCTGCAGCATGAGTTGTTCAACACCTTGCCGTCGGAGTTGGTTGAAGTCTGGAAGGTGTTGGTTCATCTGCCCCGCTTCAACGCCAGCTTGTGCGAGCATCTTTTTGGTACGGGTGAGGGCGCGCAGTGGCTGCACGCGTTGCAGGACATGGGGTGCTTCATTGAACCCTGGGAGGATTCGGTCGAGTGGTTGCGGATCTTCGAGCCACTGGCCCGGGAGATGCGAGAAGAGCCGACACCGGCCGGACGATCCTGGCATCGCCGCGCGTGCCAATGGTTCAGCGCCGAAGAAGACTGGCAGGGCGCTTTCGAGCAGGCGTTGCTGGCGCAAGAGCACGAGGTCGCGGTCAGCCTGTTGCAACACTTCAGTTTTGAGCATCTGTTCAAGCGTCAGAACGTCAGCTGGTTACTCAAACTGCACGAGCAGTTGGGTGAACAGTTGACCCTGGGCACACCGCAACGGGTGGGGTTGATCGCCGCGGCGTTGCTGTTTGCCGGGCGTTTCGAGCAGGCGGCTGCCTGCATTGGGCAACTGTCCCGATTTGCCCCGCAACCGACGGCATCCTTGCAACGGCAACTGCTGGCGCGTTGGCAGGCGCAACAGGGTTGGTTGCTGCATTTGCAGGGACGCCTGCCGGCGGCACGGGCGCATTTTATCGAGGCGCTGGACGAACTGGAGGCGGAGGCGTGGCCCGCACGGTTGCTGTGTCTGTCCGGGTTGACCCAGCAAGCGCTGCTCAACGCCGACCTTGATGCCGCCCAGGCCTTCAATCGTGACGCCCTGTGCCTGGCGCGGGCACAAGGCTCGTTGCTGTTTGAAGGCTTGCTCGAACTCGATCATGCGCAGTTGCTGGAGCAGCGTGGTGCACCACGGCGAGCCGGGCAGTTGCTGGCCGACATCCATGAAATGCTCGGACGGCAAGCTGATCGACCGACGCCGCTGCTGGGACGAATCGCCCTTCGGCGTGGTCGGTTGGCCCTGTGCCAGGGTCAGGATGAATTGGCCGGCGAATGTTTCCAGGCGGGCCTTGATGACTGCCTGCACAGTCAGGACAAGCACGTGTTGTACGGATTTTTGGGGCAGGCGCAACTGGCGGCCAATCAACGCGACTACGCCCATGCGTTTGATCGTCTGCGCGAGGCCGAACGGTTGATGCAGCAACGGCAGATCCCCGACACGGTGTATCGCGGGGTACTGCTGCAAATCAGCAGTCATTTCTGGTTGCAACAAGGGCGCCTGGAGTTGGCGCGGGAGGCGCTGACCCGGGTCTTGCGTCATTACCGCGGGGCCCACGCGCGCCAGGCACCGCCGGCCACCTTGCAGCTGATTGCGCGAATCGAATACCAGTTGGTATTGGCCGAAACCCAACTGCAACTGGTGCAACGTCCATTGGATCGACTCAGGGCGTTACTCGAGCACGCGCAACAACACGCCATGCTGGCGCTGGAAACGGAGCTGCAATTGGTCATCTGCGAAGTGGCGGACCTGACGGGGGAGTCGGACATGGCCCACGCAGCACTGGAGGCCGGTCTGGTGTTGGTCAAGCGTTGTCAGGGGCAACAGGCATTGTGTGATTTGAACTTGCGCCAGCCAAGCCTGATCTGCCGTTTACAAGGCGAGGAGACGGTGACCGCGCTGGCCCTGGATGCCAGCCTGCTGAGCAGTCGGGAACTGGAAGTGCTCGG
This sequence comes from Pseudomonas sp. KH_046_2, assembly GCF_057838985.1. NCBI lineage: Bacteria > Pseudomonadati > Pseudomonadota > Gammaproteobacteria > Pseudomonadales > Pseudomonadaceae > Pseudomonas > Pseudomonas sp. KH_046_2. Next base: position 1,004,147 of record NZ_CM174480.1, read on the forward strand.
CCTGATTGCCCAGGGTAATTCCAACCAGCAAATTGCCGAGCAGTTGTTCATTTCGTTGCATACGGTGAAAACCCATGCCCGTAGAATCCATAGCAAATTGGGGGTTGAACGTCGCACGCAAGCGGTGGCGATGGGCAAGAAGTTGGGCCTGATCCTGCCTGCCTGATCATCGCCGCTGCGTTCAGGTTGTCGATGAGTCGGGTTCAAAGCCCATGCGCCAGCTCACGGCACGGGTGGCGGCTAACAAACGCTGCGCCGCCGGACCGTTTTCATCAGCATGAAACAGCGAAGTCGGCCCGACCACGGTCAGTACCGCCGCTATTTTGCCCATCGCATTGAACACCGGTGCCGACAAGGCATCCACTCCGGGCATCAACAATCCATGCACATGGTGCAGGCCCCGATGGCGGATCTGTTCGCAAATCGTCGTGTACGCGTGCTGGTCGGCCAAGGCGTGGGCGGTGCTGTTGTGCAATTCCTGATCGCGCAGGTCCACGGTTTCACGCGCAGGCAGGTAAGCGCCGAAGACCAGCCCGGTAGAGGAACTGAGCAACGGCAACACCGAACCCAGTTGTGTCACCACCGTCACCGCACGCACTGCCGGTTCGATATGCACCACGGTCGCGCCCTGATTGCCCCACACCGCCAGAAAACAGGTTTCGTTCAAGTCATCGCGCAGTTCAGCCAGGGGCAGGGCGGCGACTTTCAGCACGTCCATACTGTTGAGTGCCGCCAAACCTACGCGCAAGGCTTCGCGGCCCAGGCCGTAATGGTTGGTGGCGGCGTTCTGTTCGGCGAATCCGCTGGCGATCAGGGCCTGCAAATAGCGGTGAACCTTGCTCGCCGGCATCTGCACATGTTCGGCCAGGCGCGACAGCGAAGTCGAAGGCGACAACTCGGCCAGAGCCTTGAGGATGTCGGTGCCAACCTCGGCCGAGCGGACTTTCTGTTTACCGTTGTTGTCGCTGGTTTTTTCCATGGTGGCTGGGATCCCGGGACGAATGGGCGTCTTTATAGCTTGACGGTCAATACCAATCAAATTACGTTATGCGTAATCAAATTACGATAAAAATAACCCAGGCGTGCCTCGACCTCTGCAACAGAGCGAGCGGCCACTGCCGACTCCCTGTTCAGGAGGCTCCATGAACCCCGATTCAACGACGCCAGCGCTGGCCTACCTGTCAGGCTTTGGCAACGAATTCAGCAGCGAAGCGTTGCCCGGCGCACTGCCTGTCGGCCAGAACTCCCCGCAAAAAGCCCCGTACGGCCTTTACACCGAACTGTTCTCCGGCACGGCGTTCACCATGGCGCGCAGCGAAGCGCGGCGGACCTGGATGTACCGCATTCAGCCGTCGGCCAATCATCCGGCATTCGTCAAACTGGACCGGCAACTGGCCGGCGGCCCGCTGGGTGAGGTGACCCCCAACCGCCTGCGCTGGAACCCGCTGGACATTCCCGCCGAGCCGACCGATTTCATCGACGGCCTGGTGAGCATGGCCGCCAACTCGGGCGCAGAAAAACCGGCCGGGATCAGCATCTACAACTACCGCGCCAACCGTTCCATGGAGCGCGTGTTCTTCAATGCTGACGGCGAAATGTTGCTGGTGCCTGAACGGGGGCGCCTGCGCATTGCCACCGAACTGGGCGTGCTTGAACTCGAACCCCTGGAAATTGCCGTACTGCCACGCGGCCTTAAATTCCGCATTGAACTGCTCGACCCGCAAGCCCGCGGATATGTCGCCGAAAACCATGGCGCGCCGCTGCGTCTGCCGGACCTGGGGCCGATTGGCAGCAATGGCCTGGCCAATCCGCGGGACTTCCTGACTCCGGTGGCGGCCTACGAGAACCTGCAACTACCCACCACGCTGGTGCAGAAGTTCCTCGGCCAGTTGTGGGCCTGCGAGCTCAATCATTCGCCGCTCAACGTGGTCGCCTGGCACGGTAACAATGTGCCGTACAAATATGACCTGCGCCGATTCAACACTATCGGCACCGTCAGTTTCGATCACCCCGATCCGTCGATCTTCACCGTGCTGACCTCGCCGACCAGCGTTCATGGCCTGGCCAACCTCGACTTCGTGATCTTCCCGCCGCGCTGGATGGTGGCCGAGAAAACCTTCCGTCCACCGTGGTTCCATCGCAACCTGATGAACGAATTCATGGGCTTGATCCAGGGCGAATACGACGCCAAGGCCGAAGGCTTTGTGCCCGGCGGTGCTTCGTTGCACAGCTGCATGAGCGCCCACGGTCCCGACGGTGAGACTTGCACCAAAGCGATCAACGCCGACCTCAAGCCGGCGAAAATCGACAACACCATGGCGTTCATGTTCGAGACCAGCCAGGTGTTGCGCCCAAGCCGTTTCGCCCTCGATTGCCCGCAACTGCAAAACACTTACGACGCCTGCTGGGCTACGCTGCCCGCCACTTTCGACCCGACCCGGAGATAACCCATGACGCAGACTTCCATCACTCGCAGCTGGGTTGCATCCGCCAACGGCCACGCGGATTTCCCCCTGCAAAACCTGCCGCTGGGCGTGTTCAGCGTCAATGGCTCGGCACCGCGCAGTGGCGTGGCCATTGGCGAGCATATCTTTGATCTGCAAGCAGCCCTTGAGGCCGGATTGTTCGATGGCGCCGCGAAGGCTGCCGTCGAGGCCACTCGTGGCGGCCAGCTGAATGCGTTCTTCGAACTGGGCCGCGAGGCTCGCGTCGCGTTGCGCGAGCGTCTGCTGGAGCTGTTCGCCGAGGGCAGCACCCTGCACGGCAAGATCGAAGCCCAGGGTGCAAAACTGCTGCCGCTGGCGGCGGATTGCCAGATGCACCTGCCGGCGAAAATCAACGATTACACCGACTTCTACGTCGGCATCGAGCACGCGCAGAACGTCGGCAAACTGTTCCGTCCCGACAACCCGTTGCTGCCGAACTACAAGTACGTGCCAATCGGCTACCACGGTCGTGCATCGACCATTCGCCCGTCCGGTACCGACGTACGTCGCCCGAAAGGCCAGACATTGCCGGCCGGTCAAACCGAGCCGACCTTCGGTCCTTGCGCGCGCCTGGACTACGAACTGGAACTGGGCATCTGGATCGGCCAGGGCAACGACATGGGCGACTCGATTGCCATTGGCGACGCCGCTGATCACATTGCCGGTTTCTGCCTGCTCAACGACTGGTCGGCACGGGACATCCAGGCCTGGGAATACCAGCCGCTGGGGCCGTTCCTGTCGAAAAGCTTCATCACCAGCATCTCGCCGTGGATTGTCACCGCCGAAGCGCTGGAGCCGTTCCGTCGTGCCCAGCCTGCGCGTCCTCAAGGCGATCCGCAGCCGCTGCCGTACCTGCTCGACAAGCGCGACCAGGCCGCTGGCGCATTCGACATCGAACTGGAAGTGTTGCTGCTCACCGAGGCCATGCGCGAACAGAACCTGCCAGCCCACCGCCTGACCCTGAGCAACACCGGGCACATGTACTGGACCGTGGCACAAATGGTCGCGCACCACAGCGTCAACGGTTGCCAATTGCAGGCCGGTGACTTGTTCGGCTCGGGCACGTTGTCGGGGCCGCAGAACGGTCAGTTCGGCAGCCTGCTGGAAATCACCGAAGGCGGTAAAAAGCCGATCGAACTGGCCTCGGGCGAGGTGCGTAAATTCCTTGAGGACGGTGACGAAATCATCCTGCGCGGCCGTTGCCGCCGCGACGGTTTTGCTTCCATCGGTTTCGGCGAATGCCGCGGCAAAGTTCTGCCGGCGCACTAACAGGAGCGGGGCATGGAACTCTATACCTACTACCGTTCGACGTCCTCGTACCGGGTGCGTATCGCGTTGGCGCTCAAGGGCCTGGATTATCAAGCCTTGCCAGTCAACCTGATCGCACCGCAGGGCGGCGAGCATCGTCAGCCGCCTTATCTGGGCATCAACCCGCAGGGCCGCGTGCCCGCCTTGCGCACCGATGAAGGCCAATTGCTGATCCAGTCTCCCGCGATCATCGAGTACCTGGAGGAACGTTATCCACAGGTGCCGCTGCTATCCGGGGACCTGGCTGCCCGTGCTCACGAGCGCGGCGTGGCAGCAGTGATCGGCTGTGATGTGCACCCGCTGCATAACGTCAGCGTGCTCAATCGGCTGCGCCAGTCGGGCCACGACGAACCGCAGGTGGTGGAGTGGATCGGTTACTGGATTGGCCAAGGGTTGGCTACGATAGAGCAGTTGATCGGTGATGACGGATACTGCTTCGGCCCTGAGCCTGGGCTGGCGGACGTCTACTTGATCCCGCAGCTGTACGCGGCCGAGCGTTTCAATGTTTCTCTTGAGGCTTATCCGCGAATCCGGCGAGTGGCGGCATTGGCGGCGACGCACCCGGCGTTCATCAAGGCGCATCCGGTGAATCAGCCAGATACGCCATAACGATTCACACCGTCCCAATGTGGGAGCGAGCAGGCTCGTTCCCACAATGATTTGTGATCAGTGAACGATGGAATTGGGCGGCAGATGCCCCAGCCGTTCCGTCAGGCGAATTCGCTGGATCGGATCGTCGCTGAGCAGTAGCGCATGCTCAAGGTCGAATCGCTCGGCGTTCGGGCAATCCAGCCGCTGGTACAGGCTGGCCCGGGCCAGATAGTCTGAGGCACTGGCGTTGCCCAGTTCCAGGACGCGATCGGCGTCGATCAAGGCATTGATGACGTCGTCGTGGGACAGGTACAACTGGCGCAGGTTGCGCGACAGCCGTTGCAGCATCTGCACCGGTTCGGCGGTTGTCAGGTGCTCGGCGTTGAGCTTCATGTTCGGGCCGTACTGGCGCTGCAACAACTCCCGACAATCGTTCGGATATAGGCGACGGCCGCCGCAGGGATCGAGTAAATGATCGGCGCCCGGCACCCGCAGCAGGAAATGCCCTGGGAAGTTGACCCCGACCATGGGAATCTCCAGGCCTCTGGCCAACTCCAGCGCAATCAGCCCCAGCGTCAAGGGTTGCCCTCGTCGGCGCTCCAGTACCTTGTCGAGCAGTGCCACTTGCGGGCGCAAGGGTGTGAAGTCGTCCTGGGCGAAACCAAGGTCATTCATGCGCCGCAGCAGCGGCTGGGCCAGTTCACTGACCGGCAGCATCGGCAAGCCGCCGCTGACCCGTTGTTGCAACTCCTGGAAATCGGCCAGCAGTGCTTGCGGCTGCACCTCGCTGTCGTGCTCGGCCGCAATCCACAGTGCCGCCTCGAACAGCGCGGGCGGTGAACGTTGCAGGCAGGCGAAGAACGATTGGCGCGGGGTCATCAAAATCTCCGGGCAATGCCTCGTTTTAGCCCCCTCTCCGGCATTCGTCCAGTGCCGCACAAGGGGCAATACAGGTTATTTCCGAAAGCTTGCTTTGTGGCCGCGCTTATTCCTGTGCGCTTCTGCAATTTTTGGGCGCAAGCCTATACTGGCGACTACAAGAAGTGATTCGGGAGCCTTACGATGTTCGCTCTCATGCAAAGCACTCGCCTTGAATCGCTGCATCTGAGCGTTGACTCGGTCACCGGGTTGAAGGCGGTCATTGCCATTCATAACAGCCGGCTGGGGCCTGCCCTGGGTGGTTGTCGTTACCTTGCCTACCCCAGCGACGAATCAGCGGTCGAAGATGCTGTGCGCCTGGCCCAGGGCATGAGCTACAAGGCTGCGCTGGCCGGCCTGGCCCAGGGCGGCGGCGTGGCGGTGATCGTGCGCCCGGCCCATGTGGAAAACCGCGCGGCGCTGTTCGAAGCCTTCGGGCGCTGCATTGAACAGCTCGAAGGCCGCTACATCACCGCCATCGACAGTGGCACCTCTGTGGCGGACATGGATTGCATCGCCCAGCAGACCCAGCACGTCACCAGCACCACTTCAGCAGGTGACCCTGCGCCCCACGCGGCGATGGGGGTGTTCACCGGCATCCGCAGCACCGCCATGGCCCGGCTCGGCAGCGACAACCTCGAAGGCCTTCGCGTGGCCATCCAGGGCCTGGGCAATGTCGGGTATGCATTGGCCGAACAGCTGCATGCCGCCGGTGCCGAACTGCTGGTCAGCGACATCGATCACGGCAAGGTGCAACTGGCCATGGAGCAACTCGGCGCGCACCCGATTGCCAATGAAGCGCTGCTCAGCACACCTTGCGACATCCTCGCGCCTTGCGGGCTGGGCGGTGTACTCAACAGCCATACCGTGTCGCAATTGCGCTGCTCGGCGGTGGCCGGCTCGGCGAACAATCAGCTGACACATCTGGATGTTGCCGACCAACTGGAACGTCGCGGCATCCTGTACGCACCGGATTACGTGATCAACGCCGGCGGGCTGATTTACGTGTCGCTCAAGCACCGCGGCGAAGAACTCTCGACCATCACCGCGCACCTGTCGAAAATCAGTTCGCGCCTGACTGAAGTGTTCGCCCACGCCCAGGCGGAAAAACGCTCCCCCGCACGAGTGGCCGATGAGTTGGCGGAGAAAGTGTTGTACCGGCCATGAAAAAGGCCCTGGGTCATTCGACTCAGGGCCTGTTCAAATTGACTTTGCTTACTTGGCGGCTTTGGGGGCCTTGGCAGGCTTGGCCGGGGTAATCGGCTCAGCGGCTTCAGCGACCTCGGCCGCTGCAACAGGTTGTGCGACTTCAACCGGTGCGCTGAGCAGTTCGGACAGAGCGTCCGGCTGGCTCTTGAACGCTTTGGCGAACACATCGCGATTCTTCGCCATGTAAATTCCGGCTTCTTCCACTTGCTGCTCAGTCAGGGACGGAACGGCTTTTTGCAACACTTCAGCCAGCAATTCGGCCAGTTCGAGCATTTTGTCATGACGGTCAGCTTCGGCTTTATCCATGAACAAGCGCTCCAGATCTCGGCTGCTGCGGTATACCACTTCGACGGCCATTCACCACCTCACATGCCTTCACATTGGTTGTCGATTTCGACTACTGTATCTATATACAGCTAAAGGATAAGCGAAACCCTGTCTTTTGGGTAGTGGCTTTTTAATGTAGACCGGATTCGGGATTTGTCAGGCGAGGCGTTGCACAGGTGCGACCAAACGCCACGGCGCGCAATCTCGAGTGGCTCGCCATCATGGGCTGGCCTTTTTTCTGCATACAGAAAAACCGTCACGTCCAACCCGCATCATCCGGTCGAACCGACCTAAGGAAGCAGCATCGTGAAAATCAACTGGGCCGAAAAACTGCGGCAGAACGTGCATGAACTGGCCGAGTCCCTGGGCAATCTGTTCGTCGAGACCTTTCACTACCTGGCGCTGTTCGCCATTGGTGCGGTGACCGCGTGGGCGGCGGTGATGGAATTTCTCGGGATGATCGAAGAAGGGCACATCAAGATCGATGACATCTTGCTGCTGTTCATCTACCTGGAACTGGGGGCGATGGTCGGGATTTACTTCAAGACCAACCACATGCCCGTGCGCTTCCTGATCTACGTGGCGATCACCGCGCTGACGCGGCTGCTGATTTCCAACGTTTCGCACCACAACCCGCCGGACCTGGGGATCATCTACCTGTGCGGCGGGATCCTGCTGTTGGCGTTTGCGATTCTGGTGGTGCGTTACGCTTCGTCGCAATTTCCTTCGGTGAAGATCGAGAACCCACACCGCAAAACAGGTGCGGGCTCCAGTGAACATCCGGAAGTAGAAAAGGGCGAGCTTTAAAGCCCCATGGCGGGTCGGGGACGGCCATTGGCTGGTGGCGGCAGGCTGTGCATGCCGCCATCGGTCATGGATTCGAGGATGGCCACGGCGCTGTGGCCCTGCTCGATGGCAATGCCGAACTGAATGCTCTGCACCAGTCGTTTCAGGCGCTCGGGGTCATTGCGTTGTTCGGCGCTGATCATGCGCTTTGCGACTACGCGCCCATTGTTGGACAGGGTCAGCATGATGCTGCCATCCAGGCCCTGAATGCTCAGGTTGATCTGGTAATCCGCTGCAAAGGCATCGGTAATGAGCTGGAAAGGGTTGTCCATGATGCGTCACCGCCTGATTGAACGTGCAGTTGTTGACCGGCCGTGATCGGGTTGGTTCGCAATGCCTGACCACCGGCCATCTCGCCATCATTGTTCCAACCAGGATCTAGCAAGGGGCATGCCGACAAATTGTCGAACAAAAAAACACGTTCTGTAGGAGCGAGCTTGCTCGCGATGGTCGTCAACGATAACGCGTAAACCCAGACACCCCACGGTGCCTTTTGGTTTTTCGCGAGCAAGCTCGCTCCTACAAGGGCCGCGTTTTTTGCCCGTTTCAGGGCAATAGCTGCTGGCGTGCAACCAAAATGGTCAACATTCCACCCAGTTCACCGCCAGGCCGCCCCGCGACGTCTCTTTGTACTTGTCGTGCATGTCGGCCCCGGTATCGCGCATGGTGCGGATCACCCGATCCAGGGAGATGAAGTGCTGGCCGTCGCCACGCAGGGCCATTTGCGTGGCGTTGATGGCCTTCACTGCGGCGATCGCGTTGCGCTCGATACAGGGCACTTGCACCAGTCCGCCAACCGGATCGCAGGTGAGGCCGAGGTTGTGTTCCAGGCCGATTTCGGCGGCGTTTTCCAGCTGCTCCGGGGTGGCGCCAAGCACCTCTGCCAGGCCTGCGGCGGCCATGGCGCAGGCGGAGCCGACTTCGCCCTGGCAGCCGACTTCAGCCCCGGAGATCGAAGCGTTTTTCTTGCACAGGATGCCGACGGCAGCGGCGCCCATGAAAAATGCGACCACGTCGTCGTCAGACGCATCGGCATTAAATTTCATGTAGTAGTGCAGCACCGCCGGAATGATCCCCGCCGCGCCGTTGGTCGGTGCCGTGACCATGCGCCCGCCGGCGGCGTTTTCTTCGTTCACGGCAAGGGCGTACAGGTTGACCCATTCCATTGCCGACAAGGTGGAGGTAATGACATTCGGTTTGCCTATTTCCTGCAGACTGCGATGCAGTTTCGCCGCTCGACGCGGAACATTCAGGCCGCCGGGCAGAATGCCTTCGTGACGCAAGCCCTGCTGGACGCATTCGCGCATCACCGACCAGATATGCAACAGGCCCTGGCGAGTATCTGCGTCACTGCGCCATACCCGTTCGTTGGCCATCATCAGTTCGCTCACCCGCAGCCCGTGCTCATTGCACAGCTTGAGCAGTTCGGCGGCACTGGAAAAGTCGTAAGGCAGTTGCACATCGCCGGCCGGTGCGATCCCGGATTCGGCTTCGGCCGCTTCGATGATGAAACCACCACCCACCGAGTAATAGGTTTGCTCGAACAGTTCGCCGGTTTCACCGAAGGCTGTCAGGGACATGGCATTGGGGTGGTAGGGCAGGCTTTCGTCTAGCAGCAGGAGATCGTGTTGCCAGTCGAAGGCAATTTCCGTTAGGCCTGCCAGGCACAGTTTGCCGGTTTCGCGCAGGGTGTGAATGCGGCTGTCGATGGTGGTGGGATCGATACCGTCGGGCCACTCGCCCATCAGGCCCATGACGCAGGCGCGGTCCGTTGCGTGGCCGACACCCGTCGCCGAAAGGGAGCCATAAAGGCGGATTTCCACGCGTCGCACCTCAGCCAGTAAACCCTGATCGACCAGCGCTTGGGCAAAGGTTGCGGCAGCGCGCATCGGACCGACGGTATGGGAACTGGATGGGCCGATGCCGACTTTGAAGAGATCGAAAACACTGATAGCCATGCTAAAGCCTGTACATGCAATGGAGGGGAAATCGCTGCCATTTCTGTAGGACAAGCGCAATTTGGGCGATACTGCCTGTCAAGATCCTGTGTGACCAACGAAAACTCCTAAGACATCCTTTAGCAGGACTAAACGATGAGCCGTCAATTACACGCCCAGACGTATGTCTGGCTGAACGTGTTCGCCTGTGCCGCGCGGCACCTGTCGTTCACCCGATGCGCCGAAGAGCTGCACATCACACCGGGGGCCGTCAGCCAGCAGATCCGCCAGCTGGAAGAGCGCCTGGGCTTTCGCCTGTTTCACCGCCGCGCCCGCGGAGTGGAGCTGAGCGCAGAAGGCCAGCGCCTGGCCATTACCGTCAACGAGGCCTTTGGCAGCATCGACGCGGAATTGCGGCGACTGGATGCGGGCATGATCAGCGGGATTCTGCGGGTGCGCTCGATTCCGTCGTTCCTGAGCAAATGGCTGACGCCGCGCCTGCCGCGTTTGCAGCAGCGTTTTCCGGACATTCAATTGCGCCTGGTGGCCGAGGACAGCAGCGTGCCGTTGCATGAAGGCGACTTCGACCTGGCGATCGACCTGAACGATGGCAGCTACCCGGGCCTGTTATCCACAGCCTTGCTGGATGAACAGATTTTTCCGGTGTGCGCGCCGAGCCTGTTGCGTGGTCGTCCGCCGCTGCACGGTCCGGCAGACCTGATGCACTTTCCCTTGCTGCACGACATCACCGCCTGGCGCGGCAGTTATGAGTACGCGGAATGGGAGTTTTACCTCAATGCCATCGGCTTCGAGGGCGCGGATGTGCGACGCGGGCATACCTTCAACCGCAATCACCTGACCATCGAAGCGGCCATCGCCGGGATGGGCGTGGCGATTGCGCGCCGAACCTTGCTCAATGATGAGTTGGAGCGTGGTGCCTTGATTGTGCCGTTCGGCCTGGCGGTGCCCAATCACAAGCGCTACATGCTGCTTTACGCACCGGGGGCGTTGAGCCATCCGGGTGTGCGTGCGGTGCATGATTGGCTGGTGGAGGAAGCAGGGATTTTTCGTAGCCTGCACCCGCTGGGGGAGCGGCAGATGTGAGAAATTCGGACGGGTAGGCAGGGCGACCTGACTCCCGACATTAACAGTGCTTTTGCTCCTTGTCCGGCTTTTTTTGCGTATGAATATTTATCTTTTTTCAGGGGTTGAATTGTTCAGCGTACAGACCGATTGTGTAGGTAAGAGGTCACGGTGATGACGCCCAAGGGCTTAGCTGACCGGCCTCTCGCGAGCTAGCTGAAATAAGGGATGAACTATGCAAATCCAAGTCAATAGCGATAACCATATTCAAGGCAGTAAACGACTGGAGGAGTGGGTACGTACGACCATTGAGAGCACGCTCGAACGCTACGAAGAGGACCTGACACGAGTCGAGGTTCACCTGCGGGACGAGAACGGCGACAAGCCGGGTCCCCACGACATGCGCTGCCAGCTGGAGGCGCGGCCAAAAGGCCATCAACCGGTTTCCGTCACCCATAAAGCCTCCACCATGGAGCAGGCGATCGACGGAGCGGCCACCAAACTTGAACATGCGCTGGAGCATATGTTCGGCAGATTACGCGGCAAACGAGCCAATGTGGTGCCCATCGAGAGTGCCGCCCATGCCGACCATCTGCTGGAAGAAGAGTTTCTTGAGAACGAACAGGCGGCGCTTAACGGCTGATACCTGATTCACTTTTTACCTTCCCATGAAAACGGGTCTGCATTGCAGGCCCGTTTTGTTTTCGGTGGCTTTTGGATTCCATGCCCCCGATCCTTTTGCATATGAGAATATTTATCATTAATATTGCGACCTTGCCGGCCCCCTGACGCTGTCGTGGCCTCACCGGTTTCCAGGTCGAAACACGAACGATGATCACTCTTCCACCCGACCCTCGCGATATCGAGCGCGATCAGCAGCGCGGCGACCGTGCGCATTTTCTCCAGGTGTTTCTCTCCCAGCGTTCGCAAATGGAAGCACTGGTGAGTCGACGCGTCGGTTGCCGGGCGACGGCGGCTGACCTGGTACAGGATTTGTTCTTGCGATTCTGGCGGCGGCCGCTGGTGCAAGTCGAGGAACTCAGCACCTACCTGCTGCGCTGCGCCGGCAACATTGCCATCGACCACTTGCGCAGTGAAGGCACGCGGGTCCGGGCCAGCGAAGGCTTGATGGTCGAGCCACCGGACAGCCATGGCAGCGGACCGCAAGCAGCGCTGGAGGCGGGCAACGATTTGCGCCACGTCGAAGCCGCGTTGCGCGCCTTGCCGGAGCGTACGCGGCAGATTTTTTTGCTCAACCGCATTCACGGCCGCAAATACGCCGAGATCGCCAAGGCCATGGGCTTGTCCCAAAGTGCCGTGGAAAAACATATGATGCGCGCCCTCGAAGCCTGCAAGGCCAGCCTTCGGGAACCCGAACCGCGTACGCCAGGGAAAGCACCGTGAACCACCTCGAACGCGTCACTCCGACGCCAGCGCAGGAGCAGGCCGCGCTGGCCTGGCTGAGCCTGTTGCATGACCAGCCCAGCAGTGGTGACCAGGCGACGTTCAGCCAATGGCTGCAGGCCGACTCCGCCCATGCCGAAGCCTATGCCCAGGCACAGGTCATGTGGGAGTTGAGCGAAGGGCCGGCGCGCACGCTCGCCGATGCAGACGCTTTTGCCTTGCAGGGCTATCTCAACGCCATGGACAAGTCGCGACGCAGCAGGGTCGGACGCTGGTCCGGTGCGCTGGCGATGGCCGCGTGCCTGCTGTTGATGATCAGTCTCGGTACAGGCTGGCAGCCGATGCGCTGGATGGATGACCTGGGGGCGGATTACGTCTCGGCACCAGGAGAGCTCCGCACCGTCACCCTGGCCGATCAGTCGCAGGTGACACTGGATGCCGACAGCGCCATCGCCGTGGATTTCAGCCGCGGCGAGCGGCATGTGCAACTGCGTCGCGGCGCCGGTTTTTTCAGTGTCACCCACACCGGCGAGCCGTTTGTGGTGGACGCCGAGAAAGGCCAGGCGCGGGTCCTGGGTACGCAGTTCGAAGTCCGTTTGCAGCCCCGCGGTGCACAGGTCACGGTGTTGTCGGGACGGGTTGGCGTGACGGCGGACCAGAACGCCGAACCGCAAATTCTCACTGCCGGCCAGCAAGTGACCTACGGCGAAGGCTCGGCACAAACACTCCACGCGGTGGACAGCGAAGCGCAGTTGGCCTGGCGCCAGGGCTGGCTCAATTACTACAAGGCGACGCTGGCCGATGTGGTGCAGGATTTGGCGCGCTATTACCCCGGACGGATCTTGATACTCAACGATGAACTGGCGACGCGCCGGGTCAGTGGCAGCTTTCCGAGCAGGAACCCGCAGGCGGTGTTGAGTTCGTTGCAGGGGGTGTTGGGGTTTGAGCAGCATCAGGTGTTGGGGCACCTGATTATTTTGCGTTGAAGCGACTGACCTCTTCGCGAGCCTGCTCGCGAAGAGGTCAGTTCAAACACCCCATCACCCTGAATAAAAATATTTTCAAAATTGTAGTGAGGTAAACCCGATTGCCATCCGTGTAGTGACTGAAACTGCGAGTCATTCGCATCCGTTGCAGTTCTACACAGGTCATGAGCAATGAAGTCCAGGGCAAAATCGGGGTCGTTCAAACAATGGTTGGGTGTGTCTGCGTTGAGCTTTTCGGCCTTGGCCTTGTTGCCGCTGAGCGTGGCGCTGGCCGCAGAGGCGGGTAGCAGTCAACCCCGTGGGCAATTCAATTTCGCGCTGGCCGCCAAACCGTTGCCCCAGGCCCTGAGTGATTTCAGCCGAGTGACCGGCATCAGTGTCGTCTACACCGATGAAGCGCCGTACGGCCTCAATGCGCCGGCCATCAATGGCCAGATGAGCGCCGAACAGGCCCTGCAACGACTGCTCACTGGTTCGGGCTTGACGTTCCGGCGCACCGACGGCCACACCATTGCACTGGAACCTCGGCCGACTGAAGGCGCGTTGAACCTGGGCGCGACCACCATCACCTCGTCGATGGATGACTCCATGAGCTACCAGCCGCCACCGACCTCTTCGGTGATGCGCTCTTCGGCCCCGATTCAGGAAATCCCGCAGACCATCAATGTCGTCCCGGCCCAGGTCATTCGCGATCAGGTGCCGCGCAATCTCGATGACGCCCTGGCCAATGTCAGCGGCATCACCCAGGCCAACACTTTGGGCAGCACCCAGGACTCGGTGATGGTCCGCGGCTTTGGCGACAACCGTAACGGCTCGATCATGCGCGACGGTATGCCGATCGTGCAGGGCCGTGGCCTCAACGCCAGCGTGGACCGGGTCGAAGTGCTCAAGGGCCCGGCCTCGTTGCTCTATGGCATCCAGGACCCGGGCGGAGTGGTCAACATGGTCAGCAAGAAGCCCGAGCTTGAGCAGTACAACGCACTGACCGCGCGCGGTTCGAGCTATGGCGACGGCAAGAACGGCAGCGGCGGCGGTCTCGACAGCACCGGAGCCCTCGGCGATTCCGGACTGGCCTATCGCATGGTGCTGGACTATGAAGACGAAGATTACTGGCGCAACTTCGGCGTGCATCGCGAGAGCCTGATCGCGCCGTCGCTGGCCTGGTACGGCGAAAGCACCAGCGTGCTGTTCTCCTATGAGCACCGCGAATTCCTCACGCCGTTCGACCGCGGCACGCTGATCGATCCACGGACCAACCATCCGCTGGACATCTCGCGCAACGAGCGTCTCGACGAACCGTTCAACAACATGGAAGGGCGCTCGGATCTCTATCATTTTGAGGCCGATCACGAACTCAACGACAACTGGAAAGCCCATTTCGGCTACAGCTGGAACCGCGAAACCTACGATGCCAGCCAGGTGCGCGTGACCGCCATCGACACCAAAAAGGGCACCCTGACCCGCAGCATGGACGGCACCCAGAATGCGATCAGCACCGACCGTTTCACCACCGCCAGCCTCGAAGGCAACATGAACGTGCTCGGCATGCAGCACGACCTGCTGTTCGGCGTCGATGACGAGTACCGCAAGATCTATCGCGAAGACTTGATCCGCCAGAAAAGCCTGACCACATTTAGTTACGTCAATCCGGTCTATGGTCGGGAAGTGGCGGGCACCACCGTCAGTGCGGCCGACAGCGCGCAGACCGATGAACTGCGAAGCGATTCGGTGTTCCTGCAAGACTCCATCCACCTCACCGACCAGTGGATCCTGGTAGCCGGCGCGCGTTTCCAGGCGTACGACCAATACGCCGGCAAAGGCGTGCCGTTCCACGCCAACACCGACAGCAACGGGCAGAAATGGGTGCCGCGCGCAGGCCTTGTGTACAAGTACACCGATGCCCTGTCGTTCTACGGCAGCTACACCGAGTCGTTCAAACCCAACTCGACCATCGCGCCACTGAGCGGCAGCAGTACCGTGCTTGATGGCGGCATCGCGCCGGAAGAAGCCAAGTCCTGGGAGCTGGGCGCCAAGCTCGATCTGCCGGGCCGCGTCACCGGCAACATCGCGTTGTTCGACATCAAGAAACGTAACGTGCTGGTGGCGAACTCCGAAGGCCCAACCACGATTTACAGCG
Organism: Pseudomonas sp. KH_046_2; assembly: GCF_057838985.1. Taxonomy (NCBI): domain Bacteria; kingdom Pseudomonadati; phylum Pseudomonadota; class Gammaproteobacteria; order Pseudomonadales; family Pseudomonadaceae; genus Pseudomonas; species Pseudomonas sp. KH_046_2. Next base: position 1,019,379 of record NZ_CM174480.1, read on the forward strand.
CCGCCGGCGAAGTGCGTTCCCGTGGCCTGGAAGTGGACCTGAGCGGTCAGCTCACCGATCGCTGGAGCATGATCGGCAGCTACGCCTACACCGATGCCGAAGTCACCGAAGACCCTGTCTACAAAGGCAATAAACTGCAAAACGTGGCGAAGAACAGCGGCTCGCTGTCGGCTGTCTATGACTTCGGCAGCGTCATTGGCGGTGATCAATTGCGGGTTGGCGCCGGGGCGCGTTATGTGGGTGAGCGCGCGGGCAACGCGGTAAACGATTTCGATCTGCCGAGCTACACCGTGGCCGATGCGTTCGCCACCTACGACACCAAAGTCGAAGGGCAGAAGGTCAAGTTCCAGCTCAACGTGAAGAACCTGTTCGACCGCACCTACTACACCTCGGCGGCGAGTCGGTTCTTTGTTTCGATGGGTGACTCGCGGCAGATTTCACTGTCCAGCACGCTGGAATTCTGATGACAGATCGCGTCATCGTCGGAACGCCGCCCGGAGCCTGCTCGCGATGGCGGCCTGAAAGACGCCGAAAATCCCGCGCCTAGCGCAAAAACGCCTGCCGATATTCACCGGGTGTCCCGCCAAGTGACTGGCGAAAGCGGTTGGTGAAGTGGCTGGCACTGGAAAAACCACAAGCCAGCGCAATCTCCCCCAGTGGCTGCGAGGTCGTGCGCAGCAATACCCGCGCCCGGTCAAGGCGCCGCGCCAGCACATACTGGTGGGGTGGCAAGCCAAAGCTCTCGCGGAACATCCGCGCGAAGTGGTATTCGGACAACGCGCACAACGCCGCCAACTGACCGAGGCTGATGGCTTCGTCCAGATGGCTGTCGATGAACTCCACCAGATGTCGACGCTGATGCGCGGCCAGCCCGCCTTTAAGGCGCAAGCCCTGACGCACGTTGACTTGGCTGAGCAGGGCATGGCTGAGCAATTCGTGAGCCAGGCTGCTGGTGAGCAGGCGCTCGCCCGGCTCGTCCCAGTTCAAGGTGATCAACTGCCGAAAGCGCAGCGCCTGCTGCGGATCATCGAGAAAGGTCTGTTCGCGCAGTTGCATTTCCCGTGGCTCGCGATCGAGCAGGGTGACGCAGCCGAGGGCAAATTGTTCGGGGCTGAAATACAGGTGTGCCAGGCGAATATCGCCGTTGATCACCCAGCCTGACTGGTGATCGGCCGGGAGGATGCACAGTTTGTCCGGACCACCTTTATTGCCGGGCTGGTCGCGGCGAAAGGTGCCGGTGCCGCCGGCGAGGTAACAGGACAATGTGTGGTGGCTGGGCGCTTCGTATTCCTGGGCGTCGTGGTGATTGCTCCACAAGGCTGCGGACAAGCCGTCACCGAGCTCGGCGCTGTGCTCGAGGCGAGCATTGGGCGAGCGGTTGAGGGCTTGAAAAACTTGTAGGGTATCCAGTGCAGCCATGATCGTTGCTCTCTAACACCTGCATCCAGCGCCTTGCATCCTACTCCGTAGACGCGTGCGTGCCAGCCTGTCGCCAGACAAAAGCGCAAGTTTATGCAAGTGCGCCCAGGCGTGGCGCCGGACACTGGGCGCCTATCGAGGAGTCTTAGCCATGAACCTTTCTTTGTACCTGCTGACCGTGCTGATTTGGGGTACCACCTGGATTGCCTTGAAATGGCAACTGGGCGTGGTGGCCATTCCCGTGTCGATCGTCTATCGCTTCGGCCTCGCCGCGCTGGTGCTGTTCGTGATCCTGCTGCTCAGTCGGCGCCTGCAAGTGATGAACCGTCGCGGGCACCTGATCTGCCTGGCTCAGGGCTTGTGCCTGTTCTGCGTCAACTTCATGTGCTTCCTCACCGCGAGCCAGTGGATCCCCAGCGGTCTGGTGGCCGTGGTGTTTTCCACCGCCACGCTGTGGAACGCCCTCAATGCACGGGTGTTCTTCGGCCAGAAAATTGCCCGCAATGTGCTGATGGGCGGTGCGCTGGGCCTGCTTGGGCTGGGACTGCTGTTCTGGCCGGAACTGGCCGGGCATACCGCCAGCCCGGAAACCTTGCTCGGCCTCGGTCTGGCCCTTTGCGGCACTCTGTGTTTCTCGGCGGGCAATATGCTTTCGAGCCTGCAACAGAAGGCCGGTCTCAAGCCGCTGACCACCAATGCCTGGGGCATGGCTTACGGGGCGACGATGCTCACGGTGTGGTGCCTGGTCAAAGGCATTCCCTTCGACATGGAAATGAGCGCGCGCTACATCGGGTCGCTGCTGTACCTGGTGATTCCGGGGTCGGTGATCGGATTCACCGCCTACCTGACCCTGGTCGGCCGCATGGGGCCTGAGCGGGCTGCGTACTGCACCGTGCTGTTTCCGGTAGTGGCGCTCAACGTGTCTGCGTTCGCCGAGGGTTATCAGTGGACGATGCCGGCACTGTTGGGGCTGGTGTTGGTGATGGCGGGCAACGTACTGGTGTTTCGCAAACCCAAACCACGCTTGGTACAGGGGAGTAGCGAGCTCGCTTGAGGTGGTGTTCATCGAGCGCTGAAATCTTCAGTGCTCGACTTTGATCGCAATATAAATCAGCAGCGGTAGTATGAAGTCGACAATATGCCGGGACCAGTCTTTATAACTCCATGCTTGTGATTGGTCCATGTTGAACCATTCCACGCCAATAACCTGGAAACCGACATAATAAAGCAAGAGCGCAATGAGCAGTCCAATGATCGCGGGCTTTTTGGCCTCGTGAAAATCTTCTGCGCTGCTATTCATGTGTTTATAAAGATAACAGGTTCCGATCATGAAGAAGAGCGTGTAGATAACCTCGAGTGTAATGATGAGCCAGTAGATGCGGTGATGGAGAATGTGCGAGGTAATGGCCCTGTAGCTGTACCTCCCGTCCTCATCTGTGGTCTCCATGCTCAGGATATGGCTGATGCTTTCGTAGTTGGTTGTGTAGTCCGTAAAGTTGCTGTACATCACCAGCATTCCAAAAATACTTATGAATAACATTAGCGTGGCTTTGCTGAAGCGTATGATTTTACTTGTCGTAAGATGGTTCAATGTGATGATCTCCTTTATTGTTCCCGTTGTGCCGGGGTAAGTAAGGAGAGTCTAGCGTGTGGTTTTATTGTTGGTTTATTGACTGAATTGCAGGGTGTGTATTCAGACAGCTTTCTGACAGGTTGAGATTGATACTGTTTTATTCTTGGCATTAAAGGGCAGGCGCTGATAACGCCTGCCCTTTTTTCAACCCTTCCAGACTTGCGGGTTGACCAGATCCTGCGGTCGCTCGCCCAACAGGGCACTGCGCAAGTTGGCCAGGGCACGGTTGGCCATGGCATCGCGGGTCTCATGGGTGGCTGAGCCGATGTGCGGCAAGGTCACGGCGTTTTTCAGCTGGAGCAGTGGCGACTCGGCCAGCGGTTCTTTTTCGTATACGTCCAGCCCGGCACCACGAATGCGGTTGTTTTGCAGCGCTTCGATCAGTGCTGGCTCATCCACCACCGGACCACGGGAAATGTTCACCAGAATGGCACTCGGCTTCATCAGCGCCAGTTCACGATGGCTGATCAAATGTCTGGTTCTCTCGCTGAGCGGCACCACCAGGCAGACGAAATCAGCTTCGGCCAGCAATTGATCGAGGCTGCGGTACTGTGCGCCGAGTTCCTGTTCCAGCTCGGTCTTGCGGCTGTTGCCGCTGTAGATGACCGGCATGTTGAACCCCAGGCGACCGCGTCGGGCGATGGCCGCACCGATATTGCCCATGCCGACAATGCCCAGGGTCTTGCCATGCACATCGCAACCGAACAGTTGCGCACCGACAGTGGCCTGCCATTGCCCGGCCTTGGTCCAGGCGTCAAGTTCGGCGACACGACGGGCGCTGCTCATCAACAGGGCAAACGCCAGGTCGGCGGTGCTTTCTGTGAGCACATCCGGCGTGTTGGTCAGCATGATCCCGCGTTCGTTGAAGTAGGCCAGGTCATAGTTGTCATAGCCCACCGAGACGCTGGACACCACTTCCAGGCTGGCGGCGTTCTCCAGCTGTGCACGACCGAGTTTGCGGCCTACACCAATCAAGCCATGGGCATGGGGCAGGGATTCGTTGAACTGGGCGTTGATGTCGCCGTTTTTCGGATTCGGCACGATGACGTCGAAGTCTTGTTGCAGGCGTTCAACCATTTGTGGGGTGACGCGGCTGAACGCAAGGACAGTCTTTTTCATGGGAGGTGGGCTCGTCGGGCGGTGAAGAATGATGAGCACGCTAACATTCTTCACGGGATTTGTGCGAGTCGTCAGGCGGTCAATGCAGCATGCAGCTTACGGTGCTTCATCCAGTTATACTGCCGCACTTCTTATACTGTGGCATGCGGCCCTCTCACCGGGCCCGACATTTCATGCACCACCCGGAGCTTTCATGACTTCCCCGAAACAATCGCCGGTCGCCGACGCCCTGAGCGACGCACAGGCAGAGCTGCCAGACAGCGTCGACTCCAGCGCCGACAGCGAAATCAAAGCCGAAATCCCGGCATTCAAGTTCCCGTTCAAACCGGGCGAACTGGCGGCCGCCAAGGGCTCGAACCAGCCGTGGTACAAGAACGGCGCCAAGAACGGCCACACCAAGACGCCGGGCATGGCACCGCCGGGGACTCGTCGGTCGATGGGTAAGCGCTAGGCCTTCATGCTGCGGTGCTTGACCTGGCCTCATCGCGAGCAGGCTCGCTCCTACAGTGGATCAATGTCGTGCACAATATTCTTGTTCACTGAGGATCCCTTGTAGGAGCGAGCCTGCTCGCGAAGGGGCCGGCACAAACGCTGAAATCCTGGATCAAACCGCCCGCAACGAAATAAACGAGTAATCCGCCGGCACATCCGCCGCCACTTGCGCGCCTGCGGCCAGCACTTGCCCGGCGATATCCTCCCCCGACACGTGAAACCGCCATTCGCTGGCCCACTGCGGCAACGTTTGCCCGGCCAGGTCGTCGATGATCGTGGCGAATTCCGCCATATCCGGAAGATAAGCGGTAAACCCGTCGCCCTTCAGCGCCGTCGTGCGAATCCCCAGTAACGCGCAAATCGCATCCTTCATCAGAATGTCATCACGATCCGCCTGACGGGAGCGCTGGATCAGTTCTGACAACTCCCGGTCGACCAACTCACCACCGACAATCAGGTCCGGTCCTTTTTCCCACGACTCAGGCGGACATTCCTTCACGGCTGTGTTCAGTGGTATGTGTGGATTGATTTCCATCGGATAAATACGGCACACCAGCGGCCGGCGTTCGTAGATGCGACAGAGGTTGTCTTCGTCAAGATTCCGGCAGGGGCCGACATTGTAGGCGGCGAAGGTGATGGCCACGTACGCTTCGGAGTCACCGCTACGCACCGCCGCCGAACGGCGTTCGGCGTGTTCACGTTGCTGTACCGGCAGACCCAGGCCATTGCCCAGAAACGCTTCCACCAGCACGATCACCTGACCGCCATCGGCCGCCCACATCCGGGCTTCGCCCAAGGTCAGGGGCACATGGTGGTCGTTGCAGCATTTGCCGCAGCCTACACAGGAAAACGTCGTATTCATTGAGCGTTCGTTCGCATCACAGGGCATGAAACGGCGACAGAATGCCGCCGCAAAGGCCGCTGTCGAAGCAAGTTATGCGCCACTCAGTTGGTCTTGCCGGTCGGGCGAATGGAGTCCCATTCGGTGACGTATGCAGATTTGCTCTTTTTGTTGTAGAGGCACAACTCGGTGCCTTGTGCGCCTTTCATGTGCTTTTGCGGGTACTGGCCCTGGAGCAGCAGCGCGGTGTAGCCGACCCGGTCATCGAACTGCGCGGCGTTGCCCACGGGTTTGGCGTCCTTCAGGCCGCTGGCCTTGATGCAGCTGGTGAGTACGGCTTTGTCGTAGGTGGCCCAGGCGTCGGGGCTTGAGGCGTGGGCTTGAGTGGTGAGGGCGGTGAGGCAGAGCAGAATCAGTGGCGCAGCTTTCATGGTTCAGGCTTCCTTGGGCTGAGTGGCCAAAGCAGGAGTATGCCTGAAAGGTTGATGGAGACTTTGCTGGCCTCTTCGCGGACAAGCCCGCTCCCACATTTGGAATGCAATCCCCTGTGGGAGCTGGCTTGCCAGCGAAGGCGGTGTGTCAGAGCGGAATCGGCTCCCGGCGGACGGCGCGCATCCCGACGCTTTCATACAAACGCCGCGCCCGAAGGTTGTCTTCACGTACCTTCAGGTCCACGAAACCTTCACGCCGCTGCTGGAACACCTTGAACGCCTGCAACAGCAGCGCACGTCCCAACCCCCGGCCCTGAAACCGCGGGTGTACCACCAGGTTCTTGATATAGGCACTGGTCCAGCACTGGCAAACGCCCACCACTTCTTCGGCATCCAGGGCAATGAAGCATAGGGCCGGGTCATATTCCGGATCGGTTTCGAACTGCCGTTGCCACATGTCCAGCGCGGCTACGCGACCACCGCCGTCGAGATAACCGAACTCCATCAACCGGTGCACGGCTGCGCCCAGTTCGGGGTGGTACTCGCTCAATTGCAGGCCGGCTGGCCAATCGGGGGCCGGCACGACGACAGAGAGGTCGCTCCGCATCAGCCAGCAGAATTCTTCGTTCAACACTCAATAACCCTGTTCGGCGACAGCCTTGGCCGCGGTGATCAGGCACTGGGTCAATTCCGGCGAAGAGAATTTGGTCAGCACTGCGTTCGCCCCCGCCAGTCGTGCTTTCTCGGCGTTCATCGCACTGTCCAGCGAGGTGTGCAGCAGTACGTAAAGATGCGCGAAATCCGGGGTTTCCCGCAGGGTGCGGGTGAAGGCGTAGCCGTCCATCTCCGACATCTCGATGTCCGAGACGATCAGGTTGATCTGCTGCGCGGTGCCTTGCAGGTCCAGCAGGCAGTCGATGGCTTCCTTGGCGCTGCGGGCGGTATGGCATTGCAGGCCAAGGTTACGCAGGGTGTGCACCGATTGTTGCAAGGCGACCTGGCTGTCATCGACCACCAGGATGCGCGCGTTGCCGAGCAGTTCGGCGTCTTCCATGCTCAGTTCGGTCGGCGCCATTTCGATTTGTGCCGGGGCGATGCCATGGATGACTTTTTCGATGTCCAACACTTGCACCAGGGTGCCATCGACCGACGTCACGCCGGTGATGTAGGCACGCAATCCACCGGAGCCGAAGGGTGGCGGGCGGATGTCGGTGGTCAGGCAATGGACGATCTTGCTCACGGCCTGCACGTGCAGGCCCTGCTTGGAGCGGCTGACGTCGGTGACGATCAGGCAGCCGCCGTTCGGGTCTTCCAGCGGACGTTCGCCAATGGCACGGCTGAGGTCGATCACCGACAGCGAGGCTCCGCGCAGGGTGGCGATGCCTTTGACGTGAGGGTGCGACTCCGGCAGCCTGGTCAACGGCGGGCAGGGAATGATTTCGCTGACCTTGAGCAGGTTGATCGCCATCAGCTTGCCGCTGCGCAAGGTAAACAGCAGAAGCGAAAGTGAGTCTGCGCGGGCTTTGGTGGAGGACATAGGAACCTTCTCTGGAAAAAGGTGACGGACAATCCCGGGATCACCAATGACTTCGATGCCGGGTTATCGACTTGTCGGGGGCAGGCTTTAGCGTGAATACCTGTCTCGGGTCAAACACAGGACCATTGTGGCGAGGGGGCTTGCCCCCGTTCGGCCGCGAAGCGGTCGTAAACCCAGCAACTCGGTTTGACTGGCGCAAAGCTGGGGCCGCTTCGCGACCCAACGGGGGCAAGCCCCCCTCGCCACAGTTTTTCATTCGCCACCGTAAAGACACTATTTCATCCCCAACCGCTTGGCCATTCGCCCCAGGTTCGCCCGATCCAGGCCTAGCTCACGGGCCGCGCTTGCCCAGTTGTTGTTGTGCCGCTCCAGGCAGGCACCGATCAATTGACGCTGATAACGCTCGGTGGCCTCGCGCAAATCGCCGGTCACCGCTTGCGTGATGGTGGCGACGGGTTGCTCGGCGACGGCTTCAACGCTGGCATTGGGCAAGTCCAGGTCGGCTGCGCTCAGACTGAGAATCTTCGGCCGTTCCTTGCAATTGCCCAGGGCTTTCAAGGCGCTACGGCCGATCAAGTGTTCAAGCTCGCGTACGTTGCCAGGCCAGTCGTAGGCCAGCAGCGCGGCCTGGGCGTCGCTGTTCAGGCGCAGGCTGTTGAGGCCCATGCGCGAGCGGTTCTGTTCCAGGAAGTAACCGCTGAGCAGCAGCACATCGCGCCCGCGATCGCGCAGGGCCGGCACCAGCAACGGATAAACGCTGAGGCGATGATAGAAGTCGGCGCGGTAACGGCCGCTGCGCACTTCTTCGGCGAGGTCGCGGTTGGTCGCCGCGATCAGGCGCACGTCGACCTGATGCTCCTGGTCCGAACCCAGTCGCTGCAGTTGACCGCTCTGCAGCACCCGCAGCAACTTGGCCTGCACGGTCAGCGACAACTCACCGACTTCATCGAGGAACAGCGTGCCGCCATTTGCCAGCTCGAACTTACCACGGCGGTCGTTCATCGCCCCGGTGAAGGCGCCGCGAACATGGCCGAACAACTCGCTTTCCACCAAGGTGTCGGGCAATGCGGCGCAGTTGAGGCTGATGATCGGCTTGTCGGCGCGGGGCGAGGCGGCATGGATGGCCTGGGCCACCAACTCCTTGCCGACCCCGGTTTCGCCAGTGATCAACACGGTCAGGTCGCTGCCGCCCACCAGGCTGACTTCTTCGACAAGACGCTTGTGGGCCTTGCTTTGGCCAATCATCTCGCGATTCTGCTGGCCGCTGGCCTGGCGGTAGACCTCGGCGCGTTGATGTTCATCTTCGACCCGGTTGTTCAACCGCTCGATGCGCTCGGCGGCGTTGACCGTGGCTGCCGCGAGGCTGGCGAAGGCTTGCAGGGCATCCAGTTCGATCGGTTCGAAGCGCTCCGGGTCGAGGGCATCGAGGGTCAGCAGGCCCCATGGGCGCTCGTCGATGAACAGCGGGCAACCCATGCAGTCGTGGACTTCCAGATGATCATCCAGGCCATCGACCAGGCCGTCATAAGGGTCGGGCAAGTTGCTGTCGGCAGCGAAACGGGTCGGGCCGGGGCCGCTGAGCAGCGCTTCGAAACGCGGGTGCTCGCTGACCTTGAAGCGCCGACCGAGGGTGTCGGTACTCAAGCCGTCGACGGCCAGCGGCACCAGCCATTCACCATCAAGGCGCAGCAGGGCGGCGGCGTCGCACGGGAGCAGGGCGCGCATGGCTTCCAGCAGGCGGCGATAACGCTCACCTTCGGGCAGTTCGCGGGACAGGTCGGAGACCAGGGGTAGCAGGGCGGTGAGCAGGGATTTTGCAGTCATAGTGACTCCGTGTAGTCGGTGTGACTATAAGGCAGGCAGTGTCGAAATGACTATTAAGTTATTAACTCATTGATTTATAACAATTAAATAGTTGGCACGAAAGCTGATATGCATAGGGTAATCCGTTAGCAACCCAAGAAGACCAGGAGTCACCTTATGCTGAGCGCTCAAGACCGTGCCATCGTCAAATCCACCGTACCGCTGCTCGAAAGCGGTGGTGAGGCGCTGATCACGCACTTCTACCGCATGATGCTTTCCGAATACCCGGAAGTCCGCCCGCTGTTCAACCAGGCCCACCAAGCCAGTGGTGATCAGCCGCGTGCCCTGGCCAACGGTGTGCTGATGTATGCGCGCCATATCGACCAACTCGACCAGTTGGGCGACCTGGTGGCCAAGATCATCAACAAGCATGTGGCCCTGCAGATTCTGCCGGAGCACTATCCGATTGTCGGCAGCTGCCTGCTGCGGGCCATCGCTGAAGTATTGGGCGAAGAGATCGCCACCCCGCAAGTGATCGCGGCCTGGGGCGCGGCCTACGGCCAACTGGCGGACATCCTGATCGGTGCTGAAACCAGCATCTACGACCAGAAGGAACAGGCACCGGGCGGCTGGCGCGGGGCGCGGGAGTTCATCGTGGCAGGCAAGGTCGAGGAGAGCGCGGAGATCACTTCGTTCTACTTCGAACCCGCGGACAAAGGGCCGATCCTGGTGGCGGAACCCGGTCAGTACATCGGCATGAAACTGATCCTCGACGGTGAAGAGATCCGTCGTAACTACTCGCTGTCGGCGCTGGCAAACAAAGGCCAGTACCGCATCAGCGTCAAGCGTGAAGCCGGTGGCCGCGCTTCCAACTACTTGCACGACCAGTTGGATGTCGGTGCCAGCATCCAGTTGTTCCCGCCATCGGGCGAGTTCGTCCTGACCGCCAGCGACAAGCCGCTGGTGCTGATCAGCGGCGGCGTCGGCATCACCCCGACCCTGGCGATGCTCGAAGCGGCGCTGGAGACTCAGCGGCCGGTGCATTTCATCCACTGCGCGCGCAATGGCAGCGTTCATGCCTTCCGCGACTGGATCGATGGTCTGGCCGAGCGTCACCCGCAGCTCAAGCGCTTTTACTGCTACTCCGAGGACGACGGCGTGAGCCCGGCGGCGCACAAGGTCGGTTTGTTGAGCCAGCAGCAGTTGAATGCATGGCTGCCGGAGCAGCGTGACCTGGATGCTTACTTCCTGGGGCCGAAAGGTTTCATGGCGTCCATCAAGCGCCACCTCAAGGCATTGGGCGTGCCGGAGAAGCAAAGCCGCTATGAGTTCTTCGGGCCGGCTGCGGCGCTGGAGTAAGACCGAGTCGCCTCCATCGCGGGCAAGCCACGCTCCCACAGGTTTTGTGTCGTTCTCATCAATCTGGACCGACACAAATCCCTGTGGGAGCGGGCTTGCCCGCGAATGCTTCACCTCGGTCTCGAGTTGAAAAAAGTCAGAAAGTTAATCCCTTCTTAACCGCCTTATCGTCTATTCCCCCCGAATCCCCCTCACATGCTCCAGACTCTCAAAGGTCCGGGCCAGCGTGTAGACTGGCGGCAATCGATATCTTGAAGGGAAACGCGATGAGCGATGAATCCATGCGGTTGGGGCGTGAACGGCGCTACCTGGTGTTGTTGGGCATCATTTGCCTGGCACTGATCGGCGGTGCGCTGTACATGCAAATTGTTCTGGGCGAGGCCCCTTGCCCGCTGTGCATCCTGCAACGTTACGCGTTGCTGCTGATCGCGATCTTCGCCTTCATCGGCGCGGCCATGCGCGGCCGTCGCAGCATCACGGTGTTTGAAACCCTGGTGGTGATCTGTGCAGTGGCAGGTGCAGGCGTTGCCGGGCACCACGTCTATACGCAGTTCTATCCGGCGGTCAGCTGCGGCATCGATGTGCTGCAACCGATTGTCGATGACTTGCCGCTGGCGAAGATCTTCCCGCTGGGTTTCCAGGTCGATGGTTTCTGCTCCACGCCATACCCGCCGATCCTCGGTCTGTCGCTGGCGCAGTGGGCGCTGGTCGCCTTCGTGCTGATCGTGGTGCTGGTGCCATTGCTGACCTCGCGTAACCGCAAAGCGCTGCGCTGAGTTCATCTGCCGCCACGCATTGTCGGACAAAAAAGCCCCGTTCCTCGATGAGAGGACCGGGGCTTTTTTTGGCTTGCAGAGCACATTTCAGAGGCCGGGTAAAAAGACTGTGACGGGCGGCAATCAAGGGTGCGACACGTGTGCGACATGTTGTCACAGAGCGAGTGTCGCAGGGCGTTCGAGGAAGCCGGATTGGTGCATGTAAACGTAACGAAATCGGGCTGTTTTGCAGGCTTGCGGTTTTTTCCATTACGGGCACGAACAGGCAGTTTTAACAGGCTCTGGCGAATGGCCAGAGCCCCCGTCATATCGGGCCTTGGGCAAGGTCAAGAGCGGAGAGGAGGGACAGGATACTGTCTGAACCGTGGATGGAAGACCTACTTATTTTGGTGTTTTTGTTGAGAATTAATTTCGATAAGATGCGCCGCTTTTGCGAAAACGGTTAAAGATTGTTGCCGCTTCCGATAAAAATTATTTCGGGATGAGACATGGTTTATAGAACGTTACATATCTACAATCGCCCGCACTGAATTCCCGGCACTGCTCAAATCTTAACCAGGCGTGAGCAGAAACAGGGTGTCGAGAGGTCTGGTGGCTTCATGCGATGCCCAGGTGTCGGAGCCTCCAACTATCCGCACCAAATGGAATTGGTCTGTAACAAGGCCTTTGACCACGTATTCGAATAAGAACTCACCGCAGGCCCGGGATTTGTCGTACAGCGTCTGACGCACGACGGGCATGCCCTTATTCAATCCAAGAAAAATGCCAACCCTTGGCAGGGTGAAGTGTTGGCGATCAAAACCCAACTGCATTGCGCAAGCTGCTTTAGAGGTCGTGAGATGAGTAAAAACAGGTACCCCAGACTACTAGGCTTATTGCCGCTGATCGGCACGTTGCTGCTGTCAGGCTGCAACATGACCTTGCTCAATCCCAAGGGCCAGGTCGGTCTGGACGAGCGAAACCTGATCATCACCGCAACGCTGCTGATGCTGTTGGTCGTGGTGCCGGTCATCGTCATGACCTTCCTGTTCGCCTGGAAATACCGCGCGTCCAACACCAACGCTACCTACACCCCGAAATGGAACCACTCCACCAAGATCGAGATCGCGGTGTGGGCTGTTCCGGTGCTGATCATCATCGCCCTGGGTTACGTCACCTACAAGTCGACCCACGCCCTTGACCCGTACAAGCCGCTGGAATCCGACGTGAAGCCTGTGACCATCGAAGTGGTCGCGCTGGACTGGAAGTGGCTGTTCATCTACCCGGAACAAGGCATCGCCACGGTCAACAAGATCGTGTTCCCGGCGCACACCCCGATCAACTTCAAGATCACTTCCGACGCCGTGATGAACTCGTTCTTCATCCCTGCGCTGGGCGGCCAGATCTACGCGATGGCGGGCATGCAGACCAAGCTGCACCTGATCGCCAACGAAAACGCTGAGATGGACGGTATCTCCGCCAACTACAGCGGCGCGGGTTTCACCGGTATGAAATTCAAGGCGATCGCCACTTCCCAGGAAGAATTCGACGCCTGGGTAAGCGAAGTCAAAAAGGCACCTAAACAGCTTGAACAAGCTGAATACGCAGCCCTTGCCAAGCAGAGCCAGAACAACCCAGTCGAGCTCTACTCCTCGGTGACGCCGAACCTGTTCCAGACCATCGTCGACAAGTACGAAGGCATGAAACCGGGTCCGAAAGTGAAGCACGAGAAAGAAGAGAAAGAAGTGGCCGCTACGCAAGGAATGGACATGAACGCGCATTCAGCTGCCGGGGCAGAGGAGTAAACGATGTTTGGTAAATTAAGTTGGGAAGCGGTCCCGTTCCACGAGCCGATCGTAATGGTGACCATCGCCATGATCGCGCTCGGCGGTCTGGCACTGTTCGCGGGTATCACCTACTTCAAGAAGTGGACCTACCTGTGGACCGAGTGGCTGACGTCGGTCGACCACAAGAAAATCGGCGTGATGTACATCATCGTCGCCATGGTCATGCTGCTGCGCGGCTTTGCCGACGCCATCATGATGCGTACCCAGCTGGCCATGGCCACCGAGGGTTCGCCTGGCTACCTGCCACCTGAACACTATGACCAGATCTTCACCGCTCACGGTGTGATCATGATCATCTTCATGGCGATGCCATTCTTCACCGGCCTGATGAACCTTGCAGTGCCGCTGCAGATCGGCGCGCGTGACGTTGCCTACCCGTTCCTGAACTCCCTGAGCTTCTGGCTGCTGGTTTCCGGCGTAGTGCTGATCAACCTGTCCCTGGGCGTCGGCGAATTCGCCAAGACCGGCTGGGTTGCCTATCCGCCGCTGTCGGGCCTGCAATACAGCCCTGGCGTGGGGATGGACTACTACATCTGGGCGCTACAGCTATCGGGTCTGGGGACAACGCTGACGGGGGTCAACTTCCTGGCCACCGTGCTGAAAATGCGTACCCCTGGCATGAAGCTGATGGACATGCCGATCTTCACCTGGACCTGCACCTGGGCCAACGTCCTGATCGTGGCTTCGTTCCCGATCCTGACCGCTACCCTGGCACTGCTGACGCTTGACCGTTACATGGATTTCCACATTTTCACCAACGAACTTGGTGGCAATCCGATGATGTACGTGAACCTGTTCTGGGCATGGGGTCACCCTGAGGTGTACATCCTGATCCTGCCAGCGTTCGGTATCTTCTCCGAAGTCATCTCGACCTTCACCGGCAAGAAACTGTTCGGCCACCACTCGATGGTCTACGCATCGGGCGCGATCTCGATCCTGGGCTTCATGGTTTGGCTGCACCACTTCTTCACCATGGGTTCGGGTGCCAGCGTCAACGCCTTCTTCGGTCTGGCGACGATGCTGATTTCCATCCCGACGGGTGTGAAGCTATTCAACTGGCTGTTCACCATCTACCAGGGCCGTCTGCGTTTCACCAGCCAGGTTCTGTGGACCCTGGGCTTCATGGTGACCTTCGCCATCGGCGGCATGACCGGCGTACTGCTGGCCATCCCGGGTGCCGACTTCGTTCTGCACAACAGCCTGTTCGTGATCGCGCACTTCCATAACGTGATCATCGGCGGTGCGGTATTCGGTTACATCGCAGGTTTCGCGTTCTACTTCCCTAAAGCATTCGGCTTCAAGCTGCACGAAGGCTGGGGCAAGGCAGCGTTCTGGTTCTGGATCAGCGGCTTCTTCGTCGCGTTCATGCCGCTCTACGCTCTGGGCTTCATGGGCATGACCCGTCGCCTGAACGCCACCACTAACCCTGAGTGGGTGCCGTACCTGTACGTCGCCATGTTCGGTGCGGTGATGATCGCCGTGGGTATCGCTTGCCAGCTGATCCAGCTGTACGTCAGCGTGCGTGACCGCAACAAGCCGGAAAACATGTGCGAACACGGCGACCCGTGGAATGCACACACCCTGGAATGGTCGACCTCGTCGCCACCTCCGTTCTACAACTTCGCCGTGCTGCCAAAAGCCGACGTAGTCGACCCGTTCACCGAAGCCAAGGAAAACGGTACCGCGTACAAGGCCCCGGCCAAGTACCAGCCGATCCACATGCCGAACAACACCGCCACCGGTGTGGTCATGGGCGCGCTGTTGACCGTGTTCGGTTTCGCGATGATCTGGCACATCTGGTGGCTGGCAATCGCTAGCCTGGCCGGCACCGTGATCTACTTCGTGATCCATGCGGCCCGTGATGATCAAGGCTATATGGTGCCGGTCGACGTGATCGAGCGCATCGAAGCCGAGCAGCACAAGCGTCTGGTAGCGGCAGGGAAAATCCCGGCCACCGCCACCCGTGTTGAAACCTCGTTGGAACAGGCTTAAACCATGTCGAACTTAGTGACCAATGCTGGACACACCCATGTCGATGGACATGGGCATGATGACCATCACCACGACTCGGGCGAGATGACCGTATTCGGTTTCTGGCTCTACCTGATGACCGACTGCATTCTGTTTGCGTCGATCTTCGCGGCGTACGCGGTACTGGTTAACAACGTAGCGGGTGGCCCGTCGGGCCACGACATCTTCGAACTGCCATACGTACTGGGCGAAACCGCTCTGCTGCTGTTCAGTTCGATCACCTACGGCTTCGCCATGCTGGCGTTCTTCAAGGGCAACAAGAAGCAGGTCCTGGGCTGGCTGGCCACGACCTTCATGTTCGGTGCCGGCTTCATCGGCATGGAGATCAACGAGTTCCACGTGTTGATCTCCGAGGGCTACGGCCCTAGCCGTTCCGGCTTCCTGTCCGGGTTCTTCACCCTGGTCGGCACCCACGGTCTGCACGTGACCAGCGGTCTGATCTGGATGGCGATCATGATGTATCAGGTGCAGAAAAACGGCCTGACGGCGACCAACAAGACCCGTCTGAGCTGCCTGAGCCTGTTCTGGCACTTCCTGGACGTTGTGTGGATCTGCGTATTCACCGTTGTTTACCTGATGGGGACTATGTAAATGGCTAACACACACTCCCATGACAGCCACGACGCCGGTCACGGCAGCGTCAAGTCCTACGGCATCGGTTTCATCCTGTCGGTGATCCTGACCCTGATCCCGTTCGGTCTGGTGATGTACCCGACGCTGCCGAAGTCGATCACCCTGATGATCGTCGTCGCGTTCGCAGTCATCCAGGTGCTGGTGCACCTGGTGTACTTCCTCCATCTGGACCGTTCGGCCGCGCAGCGTAACAACGTGATTGCGTTTGTCTTCGCCGCGATCGTGATCGTCCTGCTGGTTGGCCTGTCGCTGTGGATCATGTTCAGCATCCACACGTTCATGATGGCGAAGTGAGGTAAGTCCGCATGTCCCTCAAGCACTTTATCCAAATCACCAAACCGGGGATCATTTTCGGTAACGTGCTTTCTGTGGCAGGCGGATTTTTCCTGGCCTCCAAAGGGCATGTCGATCTGGCCATCTTCCTGGCCGCCATGATCGGCACGTCCCTGGTGGTTGCCTCCGGTTGCGTGTTCAACAACTGCATCGACCGCGACATCGACATCAAGATGGAACGCACCAAGAACCGGGTGCTGGTCCAGGGCTTGATCTCCCTGAAACTGGCCCTGATCTATGCGACTGTCCTGGGTGTCGCCGGCGTTGCGCTGTTGTACAAAGTGGCCAACCCGTTGGCCGCCTTGTTCGCGGTCATTGGCTTCGTGATCTACGTCGGCTTCTACAGCCTGTACCTCAAACGCAAGTCGGTTCACGGCACGCTGGTGGGCAGTCTGTCGGGCGCCATGCCGCCGGTCATCGGTTACGTCGCAGTCAGCAACACCTTCGACATGGCCGCGCTGACCCTGCTTGTGATGTTCAGCCTGTGGCAGATGCCGCATTCCTACGCCATCGCGATCTTCCGCTTCAACGATTACCTGGCCGCATCGATTCCGGTGCTGCCAGTGAAGCGCGGCATCCAGGTGGCCAAGAAGCACATCCTGATCTACATCCTGGCCTTCCTCGTGGCGACCTTGATGCTGACCTTCAGCGGCTACGCCGGCATGAGCTACCTCGCCGTCGCCGCGGCCATGGGCATGTACTGGCTGTACATGGCCTGGACCGGCTACAAGGCAGTGGATGACACGGTCTGGGCACGCAAGCTGTTCGTGTTCTCGATCTTCACCATTACCGCGTTGAGCGTGATGATGTCCCTGGACTTCAAAGTGCCGACCGAGTTGTTGCTGACGTACGCGCCTTAAGCGTCGGATGCTGTAAAGAAAAGCCCCGCCTTCGAGAGAAGAGCGGGGCTTTTTGTTGGGGGTAATTTTGATGAACCGTGTTGCCGTCATTGCGAGCAGACTCGCGTAAAGTGGGACGATATGGCACGCGAAAATGCTTACGGATTTACCTTAACTTTCCCACAGGGTTTTCAGGTTGAGGGTCGGAAGTCGCATATCTAGCCTCGGGGATGCTGTCATCACAAGCATCCCAGAGGCTCTACGATGGAACTGCCAGAGATAATCACCCCGCGTGTTAATACGGATACAGCGTTGGGGCAGGCTTTGATTTCGATGTTCAAATCTGTCGAAGCGGAGCTGGAACTTGAGAACGCAGGAGCAGGGGCGGTAAAAATTATCGTCTTCGGTGGCTGCGCTGTTCACCTTTATACCCATCATCGCGTTTCCACCGACGTCGATGCCGAGATTTATGAGGCTCATGTTCCCGAAGGTTTACACCTGCAAACCATGCTCGCAGAGATACCCGAACAGTTTGTTGATGAGCGATCCGGTCGATTGATGGAGCTGAACTACGACCTGCAATACAACACCAGTTTTGGCCCGATACATGAGGACTATTGGGAGCGGAGCCTTCCTTTTGAAGAGTTTCCGATTGAGTCCCCGCTGCACGTTCATATCGCAGCACCTGTCGACATTGCCATCTCCAAGCTGGGCAGGGCGACCGATCAGGACATTGGTGATATCAAGGCACTTCTCAGGGCTGGTTTCATCCTGACTACCGAGTTCCGTCGACTGGCATTGCAGGCGATTGATGTATATGTTGGCAACAAGGAGCCACCAATCTCCGTTCTCACTAATATTTTGCATGATTATCTGGAGAGCACAGATGACGAAGCCCCATAGCGGCCACGTCCTCTTATCCGCCTTGGACACACTGGTAAAAAGACCTTTGAATCAAGCTGATGACGCTGCTCTCGTGAGCGCCGCAAAAGCTGTCTGGTACTCGGACTCAAATCTTGAAAGCGAGGTAACCGCTTTTTTGAATTGTCACACTGACGAAGTGGAGGTTCGGCGCGCTGGCTATCTGCTCGAGCGATTTACTCGATTTACTTGCTTATCCGATCTCCGGGTGTCGGAAACTCTCAATGTCCTCGAGCTTTTTGCACATTCGACTTCCGTGCAAGCCGTGATGCTACAAACCATCACGCCACTGCGTCGACGCCGTGATGAGCTCGCTGTCTCTTGGGGGTTGAGTGAGGGCCTTGGCCTAAAAGCCCAAGCCCTCATGCCTTTTCAGACCCGGCATTACGAAGCTGAGCAGCGCACCATGTTTTCCTGAGCTCTGGTTGCAGCGAAGAGGTTGTATCGTTTGGCCCAAAAGTTGAAACAGCCTGCAGCGCAAAAGCCCCTCCTTTCGAGAGAACGGTGGGGCTTTTTCATTTATGCGCGGTTGTTACATGGTGCATCGAGCACCTTCACCACGTCGTCGATGATTGCCTTGCTCATGTCCTGCAGGAAATGCGAGGCACAGGCATGCCGATCGCTGTCGCGAACCATGGCGGCGTCTGAGGCGAGGAGTTTGGCCAGGTGGAGCAGGTCGGAGGCGTGGTAGAGGGCTTCGATCACCGGGACACCGGCGTTGATGCGAAACAGTGGTTCGTTGGCGTGGTAGGAGAAGGGGGTGAGGCCGATGGTTTTGAGGTCTTGGGGATTGGTCATTGGGCTTCACCTCCTGTTGGTTGGTAGGTGGTGAATGACGTTTGAAGCAGACAGACCAATAGCATTCATGAGTAAAGCTCCCGAATCAAGTTGAGAGCTACCACGTTCGTTATCAGGCGAATGGGTGGCAGCTGTGCGCAGGCTGATAAACCGGAGATACGGGATTCCGGCAGACCCGAAGGTCTCCCACGCACAGCCGCCATTGCACGAATGTGCGGGCATAAAAAAACGCCGGCAATCGTGATTGGTGGCGCTTGTGCGCCCGTATCTTACCCGGGTTATCAGGCCCGGTCGCTGAATTGGCAGCGACAGGGCGAAGTTAGCCGGCGAGGATGAGGTCGGCAATCGTAGCGATCTGGTGGCCGGGGATCTCATTGGATACCACAACCCCTGTGGGAGCGGGCTTGCCCGCGAATGCGGTGTGTCAGGCAATATTGATGCTGGATGTGACGGCCTCTTCGCGGGCAAGCCCGCTCCCACAGGGCCGAGGGCAGTCAGCTATTTTTGGGGATTATCGAGCAACCGGAAAAACCGCTCCCGCACCTGCAAGCTGTCACTGTGCGCCACATTGAATCGCAGGAACTGACTGGCATTCGGGGCTTTGCTCAGCAAGGTGCCCGGCGCCAATACCATATTGTTCTCCAGCCCTTGGCGAGCCAGGTTCTCGGCATGCAAGCCTTCCGGCAACCGTGCCCAGATAAACACGCCTTCGCCGGGCAACGAGGAAAGCGAACACCCGGCCTGCGCCAGCCAACCGGCCACACGGCTATTGGATTCATACAACCGATCCACCGTGCGCCGCGCATGTTTGGCATAGCTGCCGTCGTTGAGCATGGTGCAGGTGATCTGCTCCGCCAGTTCCGACGTCACCCCGCCGCAGGCCATTTTCAGGGCAACCATGCGTGCCGCCAGTTGCGGTGACAGTACGGTGTAGCTGACACGGCTGTTGGCGGTCAGGGTCTTGGAGAAGCCCGACACATAACTCACGTTGTCCAGCCCGCTGGCCGCCAGGCGCGGGGTGCGGCGTTGCTGGATGTCGCAGTACAGATCGTCTTCGACGATGTGGAAGCCATGGCGGTGGCTCAGTTCCAGCAAGCGGTAGACCTGAGCCGGGGTGAACGAGTGGCCGGTGGGGTTATGCAGCGTGCTGTTGGTCATGTACAGCACGGGTTTGTGGGCGATCAGCAGTTGCTCGAAGGCGTCGAGGTCCATGCCGTCGCAATCCCGGGCGATGGTGATGACTTTGGCCCCGTGCAACGCCAGGTTGGCGTGCATGTTGAAGTAGCAGGGGTCGTCGAGCAGCACGGTGTCGCCGGGTTTGACCAGCAGGCGCATCAGCAGGTCGATGGCCTGCATGGTGTTGGCGGTGGTGATGATCTGGTCCACCGGCGCTTCAATGCCGAAGGTCGCAAGTTTCACCCGTAGGGCCTGGCGCAACGGCAGATAACCGCCAGCCACGCCGTACTCGCCCATGCGCAACGACGTTGCTCGCAAGGTACTGCGCACGGCTTTCTGCAATTCTTCGGCGGGTAGCCAGGAGGTCGGCAGAAAACCGCAGCCGGGGCGCAGCGCGCCGTTGTCCAGCAGCAAGGCGCGACGAATCACGCTGAGGGTGTCCTGGGGTTGCAGGTCCGGGCCGGTGCCACTTTTCAGCGCCGCTTCGGAGCGATGCACATAATGCCCGGAGCCCTGGCGAGACACCACCAGCCCCTTGGCCCGCATGCGGTCCAGGGCATCGACCACCGTGGACTTGCCCACGTTCATCAAGTCGGAGAGTTCGCGAATCGGCGGCAGCTTGGCGCCGTGGGGCAGGCCCCCGGTGCTGATGGCCTGGGTCAGCTGATCGACGATCTGCTGCACCAGCGGCGCGCCGGGCTGGAATTCAATGGCGGCGATGACTGCGCGTTGAACCTGCATTTTACTGGTCTCTCCGGCAGTAAAGTTCGTTGGATTCTATACGAACTTGCCCTGATCAGGACAAGCCTCTCTCTCTACCATGCCCTTACAGACTTTTCTGAATGTCGGCCTTTGTTGGCGGGCGTTCACCCGGTTCCTGAGGTGCTGCATGAGTGTCGAAACAACGGTCTCGGTAGCCAAACCGGTCATTAACCTGCGGTTGTTCACGATCCGGATCATCACCGCTGTTTCGCTGTTCGCGGTGCTGGGCAAGGCCAACGTCTGGCTCGACACCGCCACCAACAGCATCCTGGCCCTTGGGTATCGCGCCTTGTTGCTGCTGTTGCCCCTGACTTTACTGGTGCTTGGCCGCCGTTCCCTGAGCGTCACGCTGCTGTGTGCCGGCCTTGGCCTGGTGCTGCTGGCGCTGACCAGCGATCAAGGCATGGTGATGTTTGCTGCCGCGCTGTTTGCCTACGGCATTGCGATTGCCGGTTACCTGATCAAGAGCGAAGCGGCCCAGACCAAGGAAGGCGCGGCCTACAACCGCGTGGCCATGAACATGGGCAGCCTGGTGGCCGGTTTGATCCTGCTGTCGCCACTTCTCACGCCTACGATGTTTTTCCTCGGTGCGGCGGCGTTCGTGTTGCTGTGCCTGCCGATCGCCCTTGGCGCGACCTTCACCTCCGAGCCGGTGGTAGCCCGCCCGGCCAGTCAGGTTGGCAGCAACTGGGGCAACAAACTGCCCTGGGTGATCGCCGGGATCATCATGGGCATCAAGCTGTTCGGGGTGTTCTCGATCCTGCCGCAAGCGATTCTGCTCAAGACCGGCGAACTGCCGGCCTGGTACGGCCTGATGCTGATCCTCAACAGTGCCGTGGTGGTGTTCGCCCAGGTGCCGGTGATGAAGCTGATCGAGCGCACTGGGCGCTTCAAGGTCGTGGCGGTGATCGGGATCATCGTCGGTGGCTTTGCGGTGCTGTCTTCGCCCGCCGCGTTCCACGTCGAAACCCTCGCCGGGGCGCTGGTCTGGGTGGCGCTGCTGTCCATTGCCGAATGCGCCTTCAGCTACCTCGATTACTTCTCGGTCAAACAAAACAACATGTTCGTCAAGGAGGTGTCCCTGGGGGTGGGGGCCGGGCTGACCGTGTTGATCATGCGGGTGGTGCCGGCGCCGTACAACGCGCTGGTGCTGGCCGCCATCGGTGCCGGTGGGATCCTGGCCTGGTATTGGCTCAACCGTAAATCCAATGCGTCGTTGCATGACTGAGTCATCGCCGTTGCGGTTTTCACTTTGCAGGTCGGGGGCATTATGAATACGACTTCATGCGTGGTAGTGGTCGGTTACAACGGCAATCGGGTTCACGACATCCAGAAGCTGCGCGAGCTGTGCAAGTCGCTCTACAACGCCAGGCTTATCCTGCTCGTCGAGAAAATCCAGCCCCATGACGACCAAGTGGCCGATCACGTCTGCAGCACTTCACTGGCCGAAGACGATGTGGCGACGTCCCTTGAACTGGTGGTGGGGTGCCTGAATGCCGACAGCTGGAAGCTGATCGGCGTACTGCCGTTCTCCGATCGCGGCGTGCTGCTCGGTGCGGCGCTGGCCAGTCATTTCGACCTGCCGGGCATTACCCCGGGCGAAGCGCGGGCGGGTCTGGACAAGCAGATCTTCCGCCAACTCGAAGCGGCGGCCAGCACCGCCCCCGAAGAATACCGGCCGGTGTTTTCCGCGCGGGTCGCAAGCCTGTCGGAACTGCGCCAGCGCGTCGTCGAACTGGGCGGCAAGGCCTTCATCAAGCCGGCCTGCGAAGGCGCGAGCCGGGGCTGTCGTGTCATCCATCACCCTTCGGAATGCGAGGATGCCTGGCTCGCCCTGAAGCCTTACCGCGAAGGCGGTATCGTCCTTGAAGAGCTGGTGCAGAACGCCCGCGAATACAGCTGGGACTGCGTGGCCGGCAGCACCTGGGTCACTGAAAAAACCACCACCGAAGGCGCCTACCGCGCAGAGATCCAGCAAGTCGTGCCCGCACCGCTTGCGGCTGAGGTACAGGCGCGTTTGATGGCAGCCGGTCGGCATATGTCGGGCCTGGTCTCCCAGGACAATGGGGCCTGGCACAACGAAGTGTTCCTGCGCAGCGACAACCTGACCTCCGCCGTGGAAACCAACATGCGCCCCGGCGGCATGCACATCTGGGACCTGGCCAAACGCGCCTTCGTCAATTTCGATCCGTGGGAACGCTGGGTGCGCTGGGCGGTGGAAGGCCAGAGCGAACAGCATGAGCCAGTGGCCCGCGGCTACTGCGGCATACGCCTGCTCAGGGCGCCGGCCGGCGGCATCCTGCGCGCGACGCCTGACATCGAGGCCCTGGCCCGCGCCCTGCGTATCGACATGGTGGAGGGGCAGTACGCCAAGCGTGTCGGTGACTCGGTCAGCGCACAGATCAAGGACAACTTCTCATTCATCGGCCACATCGTGCTGTTCAACGAACACTACGGGCAACTGAGCAACGACCTGTTGCGGCTGGCCGAGGTAATTGAGTCTCGCATCGAGGTGACTTGCCTGGCACCGGTCACCCGCGCCGTGTGTTGAGCCGGCAAGCAGCCGTTTTTTTGCATTACTGATCAAGAGGGTTCGATCAATGATCCAGCACATGACCTGCGATGAACGCTTCATCGCCCTGGCCAAAGAGTTTGGTTATGACATCTATGGCGAAAACACCGCGGGCGGGCATTACGCGCCGCTGATCCGTCATCACGATGAGCTGTACATCAGCGGCCTGGTGCCGCGCATGAACGGCAAGATCCATTACCCCGGCCGCGTCGGGCTGGACCTCAGCATGGCCGATGCGCAAGCGGCCGCCAGCATCAGCGCGATGCGCGGGCTGGCGTTGATCGTCGATGCGATTGGCTCGCTGGACAAGATCAAGTCATTGATCCGGGTAACGGTCTATGTGAAGTCCACGGCGGACTTTGTCGATTTGAGTGAAGTGGCCAACGGCGCCTCGGATGTGTTCAGTCATGTGCTGGGCGATGCCGGTAAACATACGCGCACCACGGTGGGTGTTTATCAGTTACCCAAGAACGCAGCGATAGAAGTGGACATGATTGCAGCCTTGCGTCCATCGGTTTTGTAAATTGTTTCCCGGCTTTACAGTGCTGAATCGTTAACTTAAGGTTTAGCGCTAAAGTATGGGGAATTAATAAGGGCGTGCGAATGGATAACTTTCAAGGTGCGTTTTTTTCATATGAGGACTTTCGTCAAAGTCTCCATCATCGACCGCCAGTTCCCAAGGTGTGGAAAGGCACCGAACTGGCAGGTATGCGTCAGACCCTTGAAGCCAGCGACGTTGATATTGTCGCGTTGGCTCACGACAAGAGCATTGAAGGCTGTGAGGTGACGCCTGGCATGGCGATCGCCATGCAATGGCTGAATCCCGGTGTGACGCTCAACGGTCATGCCCATTCCTGGTGGCATCTGTTTGTCATCCAGTGCGGCAGCGGCGTGCTGACCCTCGGCGATGCCGACGGGGTCAACGTCAGCAATGGCGACGTGCTGCTGGTACCAGCGTGGACCAGGCACGGCTTCGTCAACACCAGCAGACACGAGCCTTTGGCGATGCTGAACATGAGCAACATGCCGCAAATGGCGCTGCTTTCGAACTTTGCCGACAGCCATGGCCTGATCACCACCCGACCGTAATTTCCCGTCGCATCAACCCAGGGAGCCAACCTTCGTTGGCTCCCTTTTTTTTTGTTTTTCAGACCTGTCCCGGTATCGCTTTTTGCAGCGCAATTGCCGGGGTTTTGGCTGTGCGTCTGCCGGTGGAGAACAACTTTCTGTATCGATTGAAACGGGCAAATTCTGTATCTATCCAGCCTTCATTCAACTAACTACGATCACTTCCAATGCACGTTAATCCCTGCAGTTGGTCAATGGAGTGCTCTATGGAAAACAGGAAGCTAAAACTATATGTCGGCGCCGATCATGTCAGCGCTTTTGCGATGTCGGCTTTTGTGGCGCTCAAGGAAAAGCAACTTTCATTTGAACTTGTTGCTGTTGATCTAAAAGCACGCGAAAACTATATGCCGAGTTATCGCGGTCTTTCGCTGACCTGCAAGATTCCCACGTTAGTTTACGACGATTTTGCCTTGTCGGAATCATCGGCGATTGCCGAATACCTCGATGAACTCTCCCCTGGGCATAAAAAACTCTATCCGCAGGAGCTCCAGCAGCGTGCCCGTGCCCGTCAATTGCAGGCCTGGTTGCGCAGTGACTTGCTGGTGG
This sequence comes from Pseudomonas sp. KH_046_2, assembly GCF_057838985.1. Lineage (NCBI taxonomy): Bacteria > Pseudomonadati > Pseudomonadota > Gammaproteobacteria > Pseudomonadales > Pseudomonadaceae > Pseudomonas > Pseudomonas sp. KH_046_2. The sequence goes on from NZ_CM174480.1 coordinate 1,044,354, forward strand.
TGCGCAAGGAGCGTCCGTTTGACCTGGTGTACTTCGGCAAGAAAAACACCGCGCTTTCCGACGAGGCCCTAGCCGCCGTCGAGCGCCTGTTCTTCGTCGCCGGGCATTTGCTGGAAGAGGGCGCCGAGCATCTGTTCGGTGACTGGAGCATTGCCGACACCGACCTGGCAATCATGCTCAACCGACTGGTTGCCAACGGTGATCCGGTGCCTGCGCGGCTCGCGGCGTATGTACGTCGCCAGTGGGATCGCGACAGCGTCCGGGCATGGATGGACATAGAGCGCAAAGCGCCGGCCATCGCGTAACAACACTCAGGGCAATCACCAGGAGCGCGGCCATGCAAGGACTGTCGGAGCACGAACGCTACAAACCCTATAACTCACGCACCATCCGCGACACACCTTACTGGCACAAGCTGACGCCAGCGCTACAGGAGGCCATGACCGTGGTGGCCCGGGTCATGCCGTTTCGCACCAACGAATACGTGCTGGGCACGCTGATCGACTGGAACAACATTCCGGACGATCCGGTTTTCCGCATGACCTTTCCCCACAAGGACATGTTGCTGGCGGAGGAATATGCCTCGCTCAAGCAACTGATCGAGCTGGATGACAGCGCGGCGATCAAGCGTCGGATCGAGGCGATCTGGCGGCGCATGAACCCGCATCCGGCCGGGCAGTTGACCCACAACGGTGTCACCCTCAATGGAAAAGTCCTGCCGGGCATCCAGCACAAGTACCGCGAGACCGTGCTGTTTTTCCCCGGAGCCGGTCAGACCTGTCACGCGTACTGCACCTTCTGTTTCCGCTGGGCGCAGTTCATCGGCGAAGAAGAACTCAAGTTCAACGCGCGCGAGTCCCAGGAGTTGGTCAGCTACCTGAGGGTGCACACGGAAGTGACCGACGTGCTGATTACCGGCGGCGACCCGATGATCATGAACACCCGCTCCCTGGCCGGTTACATCGAGCCGCTGCTGGATTTGCCACACCTGAAGAACATCCGCATCGGCACCAAGTCCGTGGCGTACTGGCCGCAGCGTTTTGTCAGCGACAAGGATGCGCCTGAGCTGCTGGAGCTGTTCCGACGCATCGTCGCGGCGGGGAAAAACCTGTCGATCATGGGCCATTACAACCACCCGGTAGAGATCCGCCAGGCCATCGCCCGCCAGGCCATCGAGCGCATTCGCTCGACGGGTGCAACGGTGCGCATGCAGGCGCCGGTGATCCGCCACATCAACGAAAACCCCGCCGATTGGGCCGCGCTGTGGACCGAGGGTGTGCGACTGGGCGCCGTGCCTTATTACATGTTCGTCGAACGCGATACCGGCCCCAGCCACTACTTCGCAATGCCGCTGGCCCGGGCCTTCGAGATCTTCCAGGCGGCGTACCGCACGGTGTCGGGGCTTGCGCGCACGGTGCGCGGGCCGTCCATGAGCACCTTCTACGGCAAGGTGTTGATCAACGGCATCGAGACCGTCGCCGGGGAAAAAGTCTTCGTCTTGCAGTTCCTCCAGGCACGCGATCCGCAATGGGTGCTGCGCACCTTCTACGCGCGCTTCGATCCGCAAGTGACCTGGTTCGACGACTTGCAACCGGCCTTCGGCGAGCGTGCGTTCTTCTTTCAGACCGAGCTCACCGCCGTGCCGGAATTGATACCCGTGTTGCTGGAAACGGCGTAGGAAAAATCATGAACAATGGGGAGATATGGATATGAGCTGTATCCCGTTTGATCAGCGCGAGGGCGTTATCTGGCTCGACGGCGAGTTTGTCGAGTGGTCCCGGGCGCAGTTGCACGTGCTGACCCATGGCCTGCATTACGCGAGCACCGTGTATGAAGGCGAGCGGGTCTACAACGGCAGGATCTTCAAGTTGCGCGAACACAGCGAGCGCTTGTATCGCTCGGCGCAACTGATGGACTTTGCCATCCCCTATGAACTGGCTGAACTGGAGGCGGCCAGTCACGAACTGCTGCAACGCAACAAGGTCGTCGACGGCTACCTGCGCCCGGTGGCCTGGCGCGGCAGCGAGATGATTTCCACCTCGGCGCGTTTCAACCGTGTGCACGTGGCCATCGCGTGCTGGCAGTGGCCGAGCTATTTCGACCCGGCCGCGCGCATGGCCGGCATCCGCTTGAAGACCGCGACCTGGCGCCGCCCACCACCGAGCAGCAGCCCGTTCGAAGCCAAGGCCTCCGGGCATTACCAGATCGCCACGCTGAGCAAGCACGACGCCGAGAACACCGGATACCACGATGCGCTGATGCTCGACTGGCGCGGTCACGTTGCCGAAGCCACCAGCGCCAATGTGTTCTTCGTCAAAGGCCACACGCTGCACACCCCTGCACCGGATTGTTTCCTCAACGGTATCACCCGCCAGACCGTGATCGAACTGGCCAGGGCGCTGGACTACCAGATCGTCGAACGCACGATTTTGCCTACAGAACTTGGCGACTTCGACGAGTGTTTTCTCACAGGCACCGCTGCCGAAATCACCCCGGTGCAGAGCATCGACGAGCAACGCTATCGACCGGGCGACGCCTGCCGCGACTTCATCGCCGCGTACACCTCAACCGTCAACGCCGGATAACCCGCCAGGAATCTCACCATGTCAGACCAAGGGATTGTTGCGTCTCAACCTTGCACTTCGCTCGGCCATCGTCACGAAGAACTGTCGACGTTGGGCTGGACGGTGCTGACCCCCGAGGAATTTGCCGATGATGTCGTAGGCACCTTGCGCGAATTCGGCCCGATCATTCCGCAGTTCAACGGCCAGATGGCCTTTCCCATTACCCGCAAGCCGGGTTACGAAGACTTGCCGTATTCCCAGAGCATGAACGGCATCGGCCCGCACACTGAAGCGCCGGTGTACGGACCGCCGCCGCGCTACCTGGCGTTGCATTGCCATAAACAGGCCACGTGCGGTGGCGGGCACACCGGTTTGGTGGACGGCTACGAGTTTCTCAAGTCCCTGGAACGCAGTGAACCAGAACTGCGTGAGTGGCTGGATGACACGCCGATAGAATTTGTCGCCACCGCCAAACCGGGCGAGCCGGGACAGCGGCGGGTCAAGGAATACATTCTCACGCCTACGGAGGACGGGGATATTTTCCGCTTCAGCTACAACCAGTTTCACTACGGCGACGTGAACCCGTCCAAGGACGCGTTGCAGCAATCACTGGTGACCAACAGCACCTCGCCGCTGGCCAGGTTTGCCGTGCTCGGCGAAGCGTACTTCGTCGAGCACAACGTTCCGGTGCTGATTCCCGACGGATGCCTGCTGATTTGGGACAACTGGCGAATGATCCACGCCCGCAGTCGTTACACTGACCCGGCGCGCAACCTGACCCGCTATTGGCTGGCCTGATTTTTCCGGCGCCCTTCATTCCTTTGGCGTACCCCTTGGCGGGTACGCGTCTTACAGGTATCGCGTCATGCAAACAGCAATCGAGATCGCCCAGGTCGATCATCAACTGATCGTGCGGCTCAACCAGGCCTGGACCAAGCGCGCCACGGTGTGCTCGCCGGACAGGGGCCAGGTCGAAGAAGTGTTCGACCCGGCGCGCCCGGATTACCCGGAGTGCATGGTGCCGTTTTTCCATCATCCGAAATTCCAGGCCTTGAGCGACGAGCTCAAGAGCAGTGTGGTGACCTGGGGCTGGATCGGCTACAACCTGCGCACCGTCACAGCCGAAGAACATGTGGTCAATCCGGCGCTGAGCGTCATCGCCAATCAGTACCTGGGCAAGGATGACTGGCATTTTCGCGAGGCCATGCAACAAACCCTGATCGACGAGCACTACCACACGCTGATGCACCTGCGCGCCATCGAGCGGACCAAGCTGGATCGGGCGCTGGATCAGGATCTGGACCTGCCGCCCTCCGTCACTTACCTGCGCCTCAAAGCCCAGCGTGAAGCACTGCCCGAGCAATGGCAGCGGGATCTGGCGGCGATCACTTTTGCCGTGGTGGCCGAGATCAGCGTCAACGCTTATCTGGACTTGCTGGCAGACGACCAGACCATCCAGCCGCAAAACCGCCGGGTGGCCGAGCTGCACAACCGTGACGAGTACGCCCACAGCAAGGTGCTGGCCGAAGTGTCCAAGGTCATGTACGCCAACATGCAGCCCATCCAGCGGGAATTTTTCGCACGCAACCTGTCGGTGGCGCTGAGTGCTTTTATCGCTCAGGACTACTCGATGTGGGAGGCGATTCTGACGCAGCTTGGGGTCGAAGATGCGGCGCAGATCATTGCCGACACCCGCGAGAGCAACAGGAACGCGACCATCATGCGCGACTACAGTGGCCTGCATAAGCTGGCTCAGGACCTGGGCATCAGCGACCAGATCGATTTCGATTTCCGTCCGACCCTCAAAACTACGGCGGTCGCCTGAACCCGGAGGTGTCCATGTCTGCTCCTGTGTACGAAGTGTTCGCTATTCGTGTCGGCGCAAACGCCCAGCGCAGCGCCAGGGAGAATTTTCTCTACGACGCCTGCTGCGGTGATCCGAATGCGCCGATGCCGCTGGATTATTATTTCTGGGTCATCCGCAACGAGCAGCAGGTGATCGTGGTCGACACCTGTTTCCAACCGGCCACGGCGGACCGGCGCAATCGCCAGATGTATCGCCTGCCGGAAGAATCCCTGCGGCAACTGGACATCGATCCTACACAGGTCGAGCACCTGATCCTTACCCATTTGCACTGGGATCATGCCGGCAACCTCGGGCTTTTCCCGAAGGCGACCGTGCATTTGCAAGAAGCGGAACTGCGTTTCTGCACCGGGCCGAAAATGGCCCATCGCACGGTGAACAAAACCTACGAGGTCGAGGACGTGATGTCAGCGCTGCCGCCACTGTTCGAAGGGCGGATGCGGTTGCACAACGGTGTTGTCGAGGTCGTTCCCGGCGTGACCCTGCACCCGGTGGGCGGACATACGCCGGGCAGCCAGGTGGTGCGGGTGAATACTGAGCGCGGCTGGATCGTGTTGGCCTCGGATGCCTCGCACCTGTGGGTCAACATACGTGAGCGCAGCCCGTTTCCGATCCTTGATGACCTGGCGCAAACCCTCGAAGCCTTCACCGAGATCGACCGCCTGGCCGACAGCGAAGACCACGTCATCCCCGGCCACGACCCGCTGATCGCCGAGCGTTTCCCGCACTGGAATGACGACCTGCATATCGTTTGTCTGCACCAGCCCCCGATCTGAAGATCACCCCTCACCTGTAGGAGTGAGCCTGCTCGCGAAGACGGCGGCCCGTTCAGTATTGATGTGACTGACACACCGCTATCGCGAGCAGGCTCGCTCCTACAGGGTTCGGGTCAATCCTGATTTTTCAGGATTTGACCCAACGTCGCCAGCGCCTCATCAATCCGCGGCGAATACGGCGCGCCACAGCCAATGCGCACAAAGTGATCGAAACGCTTGGCATTGGAAAAGATATCCCCAGGTGAAATCTGGATACCGGCCTTCAACGCTTCGTGAAAAAACGCCATCGATGAATGCCGGCGAGGCAGTTCAACCCATAACAACGTGCCTCCCTGAGGGTTGGTCACATGGGTGCCGAGGGGGAAGTAGCGAATAATCGCCTCACTCATCTGTTGACGTTGTTGGGTCAGGGTTTTCCTCAACCGCCGCAGGTAACGTTCGTAGGACGGTGTGCGCATGAACTCGCTGACCGCCAATTGCGATAACGCCTCACACCCCCGTGTTTGCGTATGTTTGAGCATCTCCACACGGTCGTGCCATTTGCCGGCGCTGATCCAGCCCAGACGCATGCCCGGTGCCAGGGTTTTGTTCAACGAGGCGCAATAGATCACGTTGTCGGTGCTATCCCAATGTTTGAGCGTGGACAGCGGCTGTTCGGTGTCCACCAGGTCGCCGTAGGTGTCGTCCTCGATCAGCACGGTGTCGTGCTCGGCGCACAGTTTCACCAGCCGTGCCTTGTTGGCGTCGGGCATGATGCTGCCCAGCGGGTTTTGCAGGTTGGGAATGACGATCAATGCCTTGACCCGTTCGGGGCCTTGCAGTAGCAGTTGCAGGGCCGCCAGATTGAGCCCGGTGTGGGCCGAGGCCGGGACTTCCAGCACGCGCAGGTTCAGGCTTTCGAGAATTTGCAGCAGACCGTAGAAGGTCGGCGACTCCACAGCCACGGTGTCGCCGGGGCGGGTGACCGCACGCAAGGCCAGGTTGATCGCTTCGGTGGCGCCGTTGGTGATCACGATCCGCTCGGGAGCCAGGTGAGTCTTGCTGGCCAGTGCCCGCCGGGCCAGGAGGTTGCGCAACGCGCTGTTGCCGCAGGTTGAGCCCGCAGCACCGAGTAGACCGGCGTCGTAGCGCAGCGACTTGATCATGTTGTCTTGCAAGGTTTTCAACGGATACAACTCTGGCGCGCAGTAGGCGCTGGCGAAATTGACCTTGATCGTCGCCCGCTGACTGGCCTTGAGCACCGCGGACACCTGTTCATGAATGCCGACGTAGACGCTGCTATCCAGTGCGGGCGCCGAGGCAATGGGGGCGGGCTTTGGCACGGTGTCGGGCTGGCGAATGTAGTTGCCGGAACGCGGCCGGGCTTCCAGCACACCGCAGTCTTCCAGTTCCCGGCACACCTGCACGGCGGTCGACAGGCTGACGGCGTGTTTTTCCATCATCAACCGGATCGAGGGCAGGCGTTCACCGGTTTTCAGGGTGCCGCTGCGGATCGCGTCCAGGTAGTGGTTGGCCAACTGGCGATACAAGGGGGTCGTGTTCATGATGACCTCGGCAGTTGCACCACTGAGGTCTGGGCTGGAAAGTGAGTTGACGCTCCCCGCAGGCGGACCCGTGGTGCTCATGGGTGAAGGGAAGTGGTGTTCTGCGTCGATACTGGAAGAGTAATCGCGGTTTTGCCCGAATCACGGGCAATAAAAAGCCCCGCTCGGATGGCGGGGCTTTTAAGGGGGGGCGCTGAGTCACTTGTGGCGAGGGGGCTTGCCCCCGTTCGGCGGCGAAGCCGTCGTAAACTCAGTGAATACGGTGTGCCTGAAAAAATGCGATGACAGGTTTTGGGGCCGCTTCGCAGCCCAACGGGGGCAAGCCCCCTCACCACAGGCAAGCCCCCTCACCACATCTGTGAGTATTACTGCGCAGCGATGCTGTACCCATCGAACGCAGTCTGCTGCTGCAGGGCGGTGATGATGTTCTTGCGGTTGACCGCTTGTTCGGCACCGCTGTTGTCCAGGAACGTCTCGCTTTCCAGTTCCGCCTCTTCGCCTTCGCCAACGAAGGTGAAACCGAGGAATTCCAGGGCTTCACGGTCGACGTTCAGGCGCGAGCGCGGAGTGCGTAGCGGCAAGGTGACGCTGATGCCGTCCTTGCTGATGGTGAACACTTCGACTTCTTTCTTGGCCTTGGCGACTTTGCTCTTGCCGCCGCTCGGGTTGCTGATGGCCTGGTGGGTCTGGTTCAGCACTTTCAGGGCCAGGCCGTAGACGATTTCCTGGAACGCCGGGTCGTCCTTGAAGCTGGACAGGATGCGGCTGATCGGGAATTTGCTGCTCAGGTCTTCCAGGGCGGCGATATCGGCGGCCTCGGCGTCCTTGAGTTGCTTGAGCTGGCCCATCAGTTCGTAGGCTTTGTCATCGTCGAAGCTGTCGTGGGCCTGACGGATGGCGGCACGCAGTTCGCGGATCTGGTCGCTTTCACGGGTGGACTGGAAAGCGTCCAGCACCATCTCGCTGATGGTTTTCGCCTGGGACACGTGTTGTGAAAGATTGATGGAGTTTTCGTATTCCGCTTTGGACGACAAGGTGACTACGGTTTCAGCGGTATTGGAATCGGACATTGAAATTTCACTACTTCTTTGAACTTGAATAGGGGCGAGAAAGCCCGGGGGCTTTTTCAGGTCGCCTAATCTATTGGACCGGGGCGGCGTTGTCACGGATCAACAGGCGGCTGGTCATGTTTTTGCACCCTGTAGGAGCGAGCCCGCTCGCGATGGACGTTAACGATAACGCATTCATTCTGGATGAACGCGTTGCCCTTGAGACCATCGCGAGCAGGCTCGCTCCTACAGGGTGTGTCAGGAATGCTGCAGCTTCTGCGCCCGTTTATCCGCCAGATGCTGAACCACCAGCCTGCCGATCAGCACCAGCAAGGTCAGGCTGATCAGCAACACCGAAATCGCCGCGACGCTCGGGTCGACGTTGTCGCGCAGGCCGCTCCAGATGCGTTTGGGCAGGGTGTCGACGTTGACGCTGGTGATGAACAGCGTCACCGCCACCTCTTCCCAGGACAGGGCGAAACCCAGCAGGGCGGTGGAGGCCAGGCCCAGTTTCAGGTTCGGCAAAATCACCATGAACGTGGTCTGCATCAGGCTGGCGCCGAGGTTGCGCGAGGCCAGTTCGATGCGTCGGTCGATCTGGCTCAAGGCAACCAGCATGGTCACCACGCCGTACGGCACCACCATGATCACGTGGGCAATCACCACACCGGTCAGGGTGTCGTAGCCCATGCCCGGTGCGAAGCGGCCGAGCTTGGTCTCCATGAAGTACAGCACCAGCGCGGAAATCACCGGCGGAATCGCCATCGGCAACAGCACCAGGCCCATCAGCGCCGTGGCCCATTTTGAGCGCATGTACCAGATGCCGAGGCTGAAACTCGCTGCCAGCAATGTGGCGATAATGCTGGTGGCAAAGGCGATGGTCAGGCTCTGGCTGATGGCGTGGAACCAGTCCGGGTTGCTCACCAGCGCCTCGTAGTGGCGCAGCGACCAGTTGCCTTCGGGCATCGACAGGAAGCGTTTGCTGGTGAACGACACCGGAATGACCGTCAGCAGCGGGAACAGCATGAAGGCCATGGCGACCACGGCCAACAGCCGGGTACTCAGGCTTGTGCGATGGGTATTCATAATGATCTCAGCCTACCAGTCGGTTCACGCGGGTCATTTTCAACAGCACCCAGATCAGCGCGCTGACCAGGGCCAGCAACACCACGCTCAGCGCAGCCCCCAGGCCCCAGTTACTGGTCTGGAACATTTGCAGGAACACGTATTCGGCGATCATCACCGTTTGCCCGCCACCCAACAGCACTGGGGTGATGAAGAAGCCCAGGCAGAACACGAAGACCATGATGAACGCGCCCAGGATCCCCGGCAGGGTCTGCGGCAGCAGCACTTGCCAGAAGGTGCGCAAGGCACCGGCACCCAGGCCTCGCGACGCCATGAGCACACGCTGATCCAGTTGACGCATGGTCGACAGCAGCGGGAACACCGCATAAGGGATCATCACGTGGAGCATGCCGATGACCACGCCGATTTCATTGCGGCTCAACTGCAGCGGCTGATCGATCAGCCCCATGCCCATCAGCCCGTTGTTGAGCACGCCGTTGCTGCGCAGGGCGATCAACCAGCCGAAGGCCCGCACCAGCACGGAAATCCAGAACGGGATGAAGATGCAGATCTCCACCACGCGCTGCCAGAACGGCGGGCTGAACACCCAGCAGTACGCCAGCAGATAGCCGATCATCAGGGCCAGGCCGCTGACGGTCAGGCACAGGCGCAAGGTGCGCCAGAGCATTTCGTGGATTGCCGGGTCCGTGGCGATGCGCTGGTACTGCTCGATGCCCGGTGTCGGCAGCGACAAGCTCCAGCCGACCACGCCGAGAAACGGCAGCACGTAGAAGACCAGCAGCAACACCGGCAGCGGAAACAGCAGCAGGCCGCGCTCCAGGCCCGGCGAACTGAACCGGGGCTTGGGGGTGGTCAGGGTTGAGGCCAGGGTGGTAGTCATGGTCACAGGCTCACTTGGACAACCGCGTCAGATACTCTTCCAGGGCTTTGGAATAGTTGTCGGCGTACCACTGGGCGTTGAGGGCGATCTGCTTTTTCAGGTTTTCTTCGGAAGCGCAGTTGGCTTCCAGTTGCTTGGCCGACATCAACTTTTCCGTGGCGCTGTTGGAAGGCCCGTTGCCCAGCAGTTCGAACAGCTTGAGCTGGCCTTCGGGTTGCAACGCTTGCTGGATGAACTGCATGGTCGGTTGCGTGCCGCCGGGGTTGCCGTTCAATACCGCCCAACTGCTGGAGTTGATGAAACCGTTGTCGAAGCTCCAGCGCACGCGGTTGTCGGTGTCTTCGCTGAGCAGCTTGGCGCGGGTGTGCCAGATCGCGCCCACCGACACTTCGCCTTCGACCATCAGTTGCTGGCTCTCGGCACCCGAGCTCCAGAACGACAGGACGTGAGGCTTGATCTCGTCGATCTTCTTCATCGCCCGTGGCACGTCCAGCGGGTACAGCTGATCAGCCGGAACGCCGTCGGCGAGCAGTGCCGCTTCGAGCATGCCGTTCATCCACTTGTACAGCGTGCGTTTGCCGGGGAATTTCTTCACGTCCCAGAAATCGGCCCAGGTCTTGGGCCCGTTTTCACCAAACTTTTCGCTGTCCCAGGCCATGACATAGCTGAACTGGTAGCTGGCGATACCGAAATCGGAGGACAGCGCCGGGGCCACCTGATCGCGCTTGATGGTGTTGTAGTCCAGCGGTTGCAGGATCTTTTCCCGGCCCAGCACGAGGGCGCTGTAGCTCTCGACATCGACCACGTCCCAGCTCGGTTGACCGCTGGCCAGTTGCGAGCGGATCGCGCCTTCGGTCGGGCCGGCGCCGTCGATGCGCACCTGGATGCCGGTGTTTTTGGTGAAGGTGTCGGTCCACGCCGAACGGAACGCGTTCAGGGCATCGCCGCCCCAGTTGACCACCACCAGCGGCTTGTCCGCCGACCAGCTGATGCCGCTGCGCAGCGCCAATGGCACCGCCGCCAGCAGGCCCATGGCCTGGATAAAGGTGCGACGGTTGATCTGACCGTCACGGGCCTTTTCGATAAGCACTTCGATGCAGTCTTGTTGGTGATCCTGGCGCATGGACAAGTCCTCAATCGGCGGGTGTCGCAGCGAGCACCGGCCTTTTTGTTTTGATTGGAAGAGAGCTTTGTGACGCAGTTTTGGGGTTTCAGGCCTGTAGCAGGAAGCTTTGCTGCACCGGCCAGCTCAGCCACACCGGAGCACCGCTGGGCATCTGTGCGCCCGGGTGATTACCCGGCACGGACAAGTTGATCGGCAACGTATCCCCGCCGACCTTCAATGCCAGATGGGTGCTGGAGCCTTGATAAACCTTGTCGGTGAGTTGCGCGGGCATCACGTTGTAGCCCTCCGTGGTCGGGCACTCGCTGTGCAGTTCCATGTGCTCCGGGCGCACGGCCAGCACGATCGGTGCCTTGCTCAAGGCGTTAGGTGCCACGGCGTGCAACAAGCTGGTGCCGCAGTGGCCGCTGGCGGTCTGGCCGTTACGGGTCAGGTTGTCCAGCGGGAACAGGTTCATCTTGCCCAGGAACTCGGCGACGAAACGGCTCTCGGGACGGTTATAGATGTTCTCCGGGGTGTCGACCTGGGTCAGCTTGCCGTGGTTGAAAATCGCGATGCGCGAGGACAATGCCAACGCTTCGTTCTGGTCGTGGGTGACGAACACGAAGCTGGTGCCGACCTGACGGTGGATGCGTTGCAACTCGGTTTGCAGCTGTTCGCGCAGGTTCTTGTCCAGCGCCGACAGTGGCTCGTCGAGCAGCAGCAGTTCCGGCTCGAACACCAGCGCCCGGGCAATCGCCACGCGCTGCTGCTGGCCCCCGGACATCTCGGCGGGCTTTTTGTGCATGTGCGCACCGAGGCCGACCACTTCAAGGATGTGCTTGACCCGGCGGTTGCGTTCTTCGGCCGGGACTTTGCGGATGCGCAGCGGGTAGGCCACGTTCTCGGCGACGGTCATGTGCGGGAACAGCGCATAACCCTGGAACACCATGCCGTAGTTCCGCTTCTCGGCGCTGCGCCGGATGATGTCGACGCCTTGCTCCATCAGCTTGCCCGATGTCGGGCTGAGGAAGCCGGCCAGTATCATCAGCAAGGTGGTCTTGCCCGAGCCGGACGGACCCAGCAGGGTCAGAAATTCGCCTTGGCGAACATCGAGGTCGACGTTATCCAGCGCCGCGAAACGGCCGTAATACTGGCTGATACCTTGAGCGCTGAGCTGGATCGCTGAACGGCTGGACACAATGAGGTTCCTCTTTTTATTGCCCATATGACGTACGAGGACGGATGTGAATCCGAAATGGGCTTTGGGTTCATTATTGTTAAAAGTATCGCTACATCAATGGAATTATTTTGCCCGTATTGGTTAGTTTAATTACCCAATTAACACGGCCTCTGTAGGAGCGAGCTTGCTCGCGATGGTCGATAACGATGATGCGAAAAACCTGACACACAACGGTGCTCTCTGGCTTTTCGCGAGCAAGCTCGCTCCTACAGGGGGATGCGTTGTTACAGGGTGTCCTGCCAGGTCTGGCGGGACGACTGCAGCTGCGTCTTGACCCAGTTGCTGAAGGCCTGGACCACCGCGCGGTCCGCCTTTTGCGGGTCGGTGGCCAGGTAGTAACCACGGTGCAGATCGATGCTGATGTCGAACGGCCGCACCAGCAAACCCTTGGACAAGGCATCGCCGCTGATCAGGTTGTCGCCGATGGCGATGCCCTGGCCGGCAATGCAGGCGGACTGTGCGCAGTGGGCATCGGAGAACAGGATGCCGCTCAACGCATTGACCCCCGAAGCGCCGGCGGCGGTCAGCCAGATGCGCCAGTCCGAGTAGTCGGTCATGTGCAGCAAGGGGTAAGTGCTGAGCTCCTGCGGGTTTTTCAGTCCGCCTAGCGCGTTGATCAGGCGTGGGCTGCACACCGGGAAGAAGCGCAAAGCCACAATCTCTTCAACATTCATTTCCGGCCAGTCGCCAATCCCGTAGGCGATGAACAGGTCGACGTTGGGGTTGTTGGTGTCGTCCGGCGTGCGCGGGGAAATCAGCTGCAACTGCACTTGCGGGTACTGCCGCAAAAACGCACCGATGTGGTGGCACAGCCAATAGGTGGCGAACCCCGGCGCACAACTGACGCACAGCCGGCCGGAGATTTCCTGATCGTCGATCAACTGCCCGGCATCGAGCAGGTTCAGCAGAATCCCGTGCACCTCCCGTGCATAGCGCTCGCCTTGGTACGTCAGGCCAATGCCGCGGCCAATCCGTTCGGTCAGGGCGAAGCCGACGCATTCCTCCAGCTTGCTGATCTGGTGGCTGATGGCGCTGCGGGTCAGGTTCAGTTCACGGGCCGCGACCGACACGCTGCCTGTGCGGGCAACCGCATCCAGCGCACGAAGGGCTGTCATCGAAGGAAATCGCATAAATCATCCCGTTCAAAGGTGGAAGAAAGGCCTGCAGACACCGATCACCGGTGGCTTTCCATATGGTGATGTAAATCGAACAGTCAGGCCAAAAAAAATCGATTGTTGTATCGGTTGATTCAACAATACTAGCGCTAATTGTCATCGGCCGGTCAGGCCCACCCTCAAACCGGGGGCTGCCCGCGACCTTTCCTGCTGACTAAAACAACAACAGTTTTTCAGGTTCCCGACCCGCCTGGCGCCCGGTGGACCTTTCAATCTCCTGAACTCGAAGGTGGCTTACATGGCTGAGTCCGATAACTTTTCCTCTACCCATTCCGTGCAGGGGACCTATGCCGACCTGATCCTTGCCAATGGGCGTATCTATACCCAGGACCCGGCCAACCCGTGGGCCGAGGCCGTGGCCATCCGCGACGGCAAGTTGATCGGTGTCGCCAGGCTCGGCCAGATCGAGATGTTCAAGGGCCCGAACACCCGCGTGCATGACCTGCAAGGCGCGTTCTGCATGCCCGGCCTGCACGACATGCACACTCACCCCGACCTAGCGTTGGCGCCGCGCTACAGCGACGATCTTGACGTCGGCATCGAAGACCCGACCCCGGAACAACTGCGCGAAAGCATCCTCGCCTATGCCGACAGCCATCCCGGCGACGGCTGGATCTACGGTCAGTACTGGGTGCGCTACACCTTCCGCGAAGCTGGCCTGACCCCGGGCCGCGCCTGGCTCGACAGCGTCATGCCGGACCGTCCGGTGGCGCTGCTCGACCGCATGTGGGGCACCATGATGGTCAACTCCAAGGCCCTGGAACTGGCCGGCATCGATGGCAACACCTGCGACCCGCGCAACGGCTATTTCGAGCGTGACGAACTGACCGGCGAACCCACCGGCCTGATGATCGACGGCGCCTACGCGATGATCCACGCAGCCATGCCGCCGACCCCGGTCAGCGTGCTGCGCCGCGCCTATCGCGATGGCGTGCATTTCCAGAGCTCGCGCGGCGTCACGGCGAGCAAGTACGTGCATGTCTGCGAACAGCGCTTGCAGGCCCTCAAGGAACTGGACGACAGCGGCGAACTGACCGTGCGCATCGAAGCGGCGATCAGTTGGCAGGACGACATTTTCCCGGTGCGTCGTCGCTGGGAATTGCTGGCGGGCGAACGTCACTACTACCGCAGCGCACGCCTGAGCGCCAACGCGGTGAAGTTCCACTTCGACGGCACGGTCGAGCCGAAGTCTTCGTACCTGCTGACCCCGTGGCCGCAGGAATCGAGCTGGCGCGGCAAGCTCAACCTGACCCCGGAACACATCACCGACATGGTGGTGGACATGGACCGCAAGGGCATCCGCGTGATTGCCCACTGCACCGGCGACGGTGCGTCGGACGTGTTCCTCGATGCCGTGGCCGAGGCCCGTCGTCGCAACGGTTTCAGCGGCGTACGCCACCAGTGCGCCCACAGCACCTTGCTGCATCCGGGCAACCTGCCGCGCTTCAAGGAACTGAATGTCATCGCCGAGTTTTCCCCGGCCGCCTGGTACCCGACACCATTCGCCAGTGGTGCGCGCTCCGGCTACGGTCAGGAGCGACTCAAGCGCATCTACGATTTCAAAGGCGTGCTCGCCGCCGGTGGCACCGCGGTGATGGGCACCGACTGGCCGGTGGCGTCCATCGACCCGTGGCTGGCGCTGGAAACCATGATCACCCGGCAGAACCCGTGGAACGACGACCCGGCCTGCTTCGGCGACCCGATCAGCCTCGAACAGGCGCTAACCGTGATCACCAGCAACGGCGCCGTGGCCATGGGCCTGGAACACAGCACCGGCAGCCTGCAAGTGGGCAAGGCGGCGGACCTGATCGTCATCGACCGCGACCTGTTCGCCGAGCCGGCGCGCAACTACATCCACAAGACCCAGGTGCTGCTGACCTTCGTTGAAGGGCAACTGGTCTACGACCGCCATTCGACGCTGCAAGCCCTGGGCCTCAAGGCGGTGTGGCAGGGCGAACCACCGGTGCTGGAGGGCAAGGCAGAATGACTTCTCCACGCATTGCCGTGACCGTCGTCTCGGGGTTTCTGGGCGCCGGCAAAACCACGCTACTCAACCGCATGGTGCGCCGTGCCGAAGGCAGTCGGCTGGCGGTGATCGTCAACGACTTCGGTGAGCTGAACATTGATGCGGCCATCGTTTCCGAAGTCACCGACGCGGTGTACAGCCTGCAAAACGGCTGCATCTGCTGCACCGTGCAGGAAGACCTGCTGGCGCAACTGGGCAGCCTTGCTCAATTAGAACCGCGACTGGAGCGCATCGTCATCGAGTGCAGCGGCGTGTCCGATCCGCAGCGCATCGTGCAGACCCTGGCTTATCCACAGCTGCGCAGCCAGATGCAGCTGGACATGGTGATTACCGTGGTCGATGCCACCCGTCATCTGCAACTCGACGGCGAGTACGCGCGGCTGGCCCGGGCGCAGGTGGCGGCCGCCGATTTGCTGTTGCTGAACAAGACCGATCTGGTGGATGAACAACAGTTGCGGACGCTGCGCGAGGCATTGGGCGCCCGGACTCGCGTGCATGAAAGTGTGCAGGCCGAATTGCCCGATGCGCTGTGG
This sequence comes from Pseudomonas sp. KH_046_2, assembly GCF_057838985.1. Classification (NCBI taxonomy): domain Bacteria; kingdom Pseudomonadati; phylum Pseudomonadota; class Gammaproteobacteria; order Pseudomonadales; family Pseudomonadaceae; genus Pseudomonas; species Pseudomonas sp. KH_046_2. The sequence goes on from NZ_CM174480.1 coordinate 1,060,196, forward strand.
CTGGACACCGACCTTGACCTTGAACCTCGGGCGCTGAAACCGCTGACGCGGGTGGCCGATGGCGACCACGGCGAGATGTTCAGCAGCTGGTTGTGGCAGCGCAACGCGGCCCTCGACGTCGAATGCTTGCGTGGCTGGTTGAAGGCGCTGCCCAGCGATGTGTTCCGAGTCAAAGGGTTGGTGATGCTGACACCGGGCAGCACGGCGCACTGGTTGCAACATGTCGGCACGCGCAGTCAGTTTTCCCCGGCAGTGGATGAGGCCCAGGCCAGCTCCACGCGTCTGGTGTTCATCGCACGCCGAGGCTTTGACGGCTGGAAAGCACTGGGGCAAGGTCTGGAGGATTGCATCGTCAAGGATGAGCGTGGGTGAACACACCGAAGACTTCGGATGTTTTGGCTGGCCTCATCGCGAGCAAGCTCCCACAGTGGTTTGGGTTGTTCGCAGATCTTGCGTACACCCGTTAACCCTGTGGGAGCGTGGCTTGCCCGCGATGCAGGCGCCTCGGTCCGTCAGGCCTGCCTCGGTGTATTGAGGTTCATCGACCGCACCGCCAACGCAGTCGCCGTTTCCTCGTCGATCGGCAGCGAAAACCGGAACGTCGCCCCGCGCCCCGGCACATCGACCACCTGAATCTCGCACCCGTGCAATTGCAGGATGCGATGCACGATCCGCAGCCCCAGCCCGCCATCACGTCGTGCACCGCCGATATTGAACGGGCGCAGGAACAGCCCTTCGCGCAGTTCCGGGGCAATGCCGGGGCCGGTATCGCTGACCGTGACTTCGATGAATGAGCCTTGCGGGCGCAGGCCCAGCTCGACCTCGCCACCGGTCGGGGTATGGCGCAGGGCGTTGTCGAACAGGTTGGTCAGCACCCGCTCGATCAATCCGAGGTCCGCGCAGGCCGCCGAGGCGTTAGGCGCGAAGGTGGCCTTGAGTTCGACTTTGCGCGCTTCGGCGGTGAGTTCGAATTTCTGGAAGATGTCCTGGGCCAGGTCGGTCAGGGAAAAGCGTTCCAGCACCGGTTGCACGAAACCGTGCTCCAGCCGCACCAGTTCCAGCAGCGACTGCGCCAGACCGCCGACCTTGCGGCTCTGGTCCAGCGCGATGCCGAGGTAGCGACGACGGTCGGCAGGGGACAGCGTGGCGTCCTTGAGCGACAGGGTTTCCAGATAACCGTGCAACGAGGCCAGCGGCGTGCGCAAGTCGTGGGAGATGTTCGCCACCAGTTCGCGGCGCTCCTGATCCTGGCGGGTCAACGAACGCCACTGCTCGCCCAGGCGGGTCTGCATCTGCCGGAACGCCGCATCGAGCACAGCGATTTCATCGTGGCTGGCGGCTTTTTCCACCGCAACAGGCAGGGCCGGTGTCACCGGGACGCCATCGATGTCGAACTGGCTGACGGTTTCGGTCAGGCGGCGCAACGGCCGGGTAATCAAGGCAAACGCCGTGAGACCGGCAATCAGGCATAGCAGCGCCACCAAACCGATGGACAACAGCGCTGTGTTGAGCGCCGCGCTGGTTGCACCGCGTTCGGCCAGGCGGTCGTGATCCTCACCGAGCAACACCACGTAGAGATAACCGACCGGCTTGCCGTCGACCTTCAGCGGCGCAGCGCTGAACACCTTGCGTGCATCGACGCTGCGCGGGTCGTCGCCGAAAATCGGCAGGGCATCGCCCCGCAACAGGCGCTGGATCGGCGCCAGGTCGATCCGCTCACGACGGATCCGGCCCTCGGGCGCGGCGCTGCCGACAATCTTGCCCTCGGTGTCGAGCAGGTACACCTCGACGCTCGGGTTGACCTGCATCAGTTTGCTGAACAGGTCACGCACGGCATTGGGCATCAGGCCCTGAGTGTCCATCAGCACCGTGTCACTGGCGATGTGCTGCGCCAGGTCCCGGGACAAGCCCTGCACCACTTCCTGCTCATGCATCTGGTTGGAGCGCACCTGCAACCACGCCGACGTGCCGCAGCACACCAGCAGCAGCACGGCGAATACCAGGGACAGGCGTTGCGTCAGGGTCAGCCTCATGGCTGCGGCTCCTCGCCTGTGGCGAATTTGTAGCCACGACCCCAGACCGTGAGGATACGCACCGGTTGCGCCGGGTCGGCCTCGATCTTGGCTCGCAGGCGGTTGATGTGGGTATTGACCGTGTGCTCGTAGCCTTCGTGGCTGTAGCCCCACACGGCATTGAGCAGGTCCATGCGCGAAAACACCTTGCCGGGCTGGCGGGCGAAGAAATACAGCAAGTCGAACTCCCGGGGCGTGAGGTCCAGGCGCCGTCCGTCGAGAGACACATCGCGGGTGATCGGGTCGATGGCCAGGCCGTCGGTGAGCAGGCTGCCGGCGTCCATCTTCAGGTTGCGCGCCATGGCATCGACCCGGCGCAGCAATGCTTTGACCCGGGCCACCAGTTCCAGCATGGAAAAGGGCTTGGCCAGATAGTCGTCGGCACCCAGTTCCAGGCCGAGAATCCGGTGCACTTCGCTGGAGCGCGCGCTGGTGATGATGATCGGCGTGTAGCGGGCCATGGCACGGGCGCGGCGGCAGATTTCCAGGCCGTCGACACCGGGCAGCATCAGGTCGAGGACCAGTGCGTCCCAGTTGCCTTGCTGCAGCAGGCGCATGCCTTCATCGCCATCGGCGCTGTGCACCACCTCGAACTGCTCATCGCGAAGATGCAGGCAGATCAGGTCGGCGATATGCATATCGTCCTCGACCACCAGGACGCGTTTGGTCTGTTCCATACAGCTCAATCCTTCGGCGCAATGGGCGCATTGTGCGAAATGCCACTGTAGGAGCGAGCCTGCTCGCGAAAAACCTGAGGACGCCGCGGGGCGTCAGGTATCCCGCGTCATCGTTGACCTCCATCGCGAGCAGGCTCGCTCCTACATTTGCACTGGCATTGTGCGGGTTTTTCGGGGTCTGAGTTATCACGAATTGTTTAACTTCCCGTGAGGATTTGGCGATCACCCAAAGCCTAGGCTGTGTTCTATGAAAAACCCTTGGATTTTTTGGAGACGAACATGTTTTCACGACGGCAATTTCTTGTGGCGAGCGGCGGGCTGGGGGTGACAGCCCTGGCAATCGGCCTGTTGCCGAAGTTTTCCACAGGCTCGGCATTGATCAGTGAGGCCAGCGCAGCGGAGGTATTCGAAGTGACCCACAGCGACAGCGAATGGCACACGATCCTGAGCGCCGAGCAGTACGACATCCTTCGCGAAGAAGGCACCGAACGGGCCTACAGCAGCCCACTGAACAACGAGCACCGTGAAGGCACATTCGCCTGCGCCGGTTGCGACCTGCCGCTGTTTTCCTCAGCGACCAAGTTCGACAGCCGCACCGGTTGGCCGAGTTTCTGGGCACCGCTGGACAAGGCCGTGGCGACCCGCCAGGACCGTGCGTTCGGCATGGTCCGCGAAGAGGTTCACTGCCGGCGTTGTGGCGGGCATCTGGGCCATGTCTTTGACGACGGCCCGAAACCCACCGGCCTGCGCTACTGCATGAACGGCCTGGCGATGAAATTCATACCGAAGGCGGTGTGATTCCCTTCCACTCACTTTTTGCAGGTAATCGCCATGTGGCTGCTGGTCCTCGCTTATCTCGGTGGTGTGCTGACGATTGTCAGCCCGTGCATTCTGCCGGTGTTGCCGTTTGTCTTCGCCCGCACCGGGCAACCCTTCGTCAAAAGCGGATTGCCGCTGTTGGTGGGGATGGCGCTGACCTTCGCGCTGGTCGCGACATTGGCGGCGGTGGGCGGTGGCTGGGTGGTGCAACTCAATCAGTACGGGCGTTGGCTGGCGCTGGTGTTCGTCGCGTTGTTCGGTCTGACGTTGTTGCTGCCGCAACTGGCCGAGCGCCTGACCCGGCCGCTGGTGGCGGCGGGCAGTCGTTTGTCGGAAGCGGCGGGCGCCGATGCGCGGCCACGTCCCGGTGCTTCGTTGCTGATCGGCGTGGCCACCGGCCTGCTGTGGGCGCCCTGCGCCGGGCCGATCCTCGGTTTGCTGTTGACCGGTGCGGCGCTGCAAGGCGCGAGCATTCAAACCAGCTTTTTGCTGCTGGCGTATGCCGTCGGTGCAGCCACTTCCCTCGCGCTGGCCTTGTTGCTGGGCGGCAAAGTCTTCAGCGCGATGAAACGCTCCATCGGTGCGGGCGAATGGCTGCGTCGCGGCCTGGGTGCGGCGATGCTGGCCGGTGTGGCGGCGATCGCCCTGGGACTGGATACGGGCGTTCTGGCGCGGCTCTCCACGGCGTCGACCGGTGGTATCGAGCAAGCGCTGGTGGAGAAACTGTCCGGCAAGTTACCGCGTAACAGCGGGGCGATGATGGCGCAAAACTCGACCTCCGAGGGTGCGGTGCAAGTGGCTGACAAAACCCCGGGCACCTTGCCGGTCGAAGGCAACCTGCCGCCGCTGGAGGGCGCCGTGCAATGGCTCAACTCGCCACCCCTCGATGCCCAGGCATTGAAAGGCAAGGTCGTGCTGGTGGATTTCTGGACCTACTCCTGCATCAACTGCCTGCGTTCGCTGCCCTATGTCAAAGCCTGGGCCGAAAAATATCGTGATCAGGGCCTGGTGGTGATCGGCGTGCATGCACCCGAGTTTGCCTTCGAGCGCGACGTCAGCAACGTCACCAAGGCTATGAAAGACCTGGGCATCAACTACCCGGTGGCCATCGATAACGAGTTCAAGATCTGGCGCGCCTTCAACAACGAGTACTGGCCGGCGCATTACTTTGCCGACGCCCAGGGACGCATTCGTTATCACCACTTCGGCGAAGGCAAGTACGCTGAATCGGAGCGAGTCATCCAGCAATTGCTGCGCGAGGCGGGGGCGGCCAAGGTCGCGGACGGGCTGATCAGTGCCAAGGCCGACGGTGTGCAAATGGCCCCGGACAAGGACGCCGTGCAGTCGCCGGAAACCTATGTCGGCTACCAGCGCGCTGAGCATTTCGTACCGGAAACCGCGCTGGTGCCGGACAAGGTCGCGACCTACAACCCGCCGGCGCAACTGGCCCTCAACGACTGGAGCCTGGGCGGCCAGTGGCATGTCGGCCCGGAGCGGGCCACCGCCAGCGCGCCGGCCAGTCGCATCGTCTATCGCTTCCACGCCCGTGATTTGCATTTGGTGCTCGGCCCTGGCGCCGATGGCAAGCCGGTGCGCTTCAAGGTGCTGATCGACGGCAAGGCCCCCGGCGATGCCCACGGCATGGACGTGGCCCCCGATGGCAGCGGCACCGTGACCGACCAGCGCTTGTATCAACTGGTGCGCCAGAGCGGCGGCGTGACCGACCGGACCTTCAGTATCGAGTTTCTTGACCCGGGTGCGTCGGCTTACGCCTTCACCTTCGGCTGATAACTATCAACGCTTCAGGAGTTCGCACCATGAAAACCCTCTTTACCTGGCGCCGTACCCTGTTGGGGCTGGCGGCTGCCGGCATCATCAGCCAATGCTCGGCCTTCTCCTTCGGTGGCTCCGAAGAGGGGGTAATCCTTCCACCGCCTGCCCTCGACGAAACCACCCAGGCCCGCAGCGAAACCGCCGTGTTCGCCGGCGGCTGCTTCTGGGGCGTCCAAGGGGTGTTCCAGCATGTCAAAGGTGTGAAGAACGCTGTCTCCGGCTACGCGGGCGGGGCGGCCAATACCGCGCAATACGAGCGCGTCAGCGGCGGTAATACCGGCCATGCGGAATCGGTCGAAGTGACGTTTGATCCGAGCCAGGTCAGCTACGGCACCTTGCTGCAGATCTACTTTTCAGTGGCGCACAACCCGACCGAACTCAACCGCCAGGGACCGGACAGCGGCACCCAATATCGTTCGGCGATCTTTACCAAAAGTGCCGAGCAGCAGCGGGTCGCACAGGCCTACATCACCCAGCTCGACGCCGCCCATGCCTTCGACAAACCGATCGTGACCAAGCTTGAAACCTTCAACGGCTTCTACCCAGCGGAAGAGGAACATCAGGATTTCCTGACCGAGCATCCGACCTATCCGTACATCGTGATCAACGACTTGCCGAAGGTCGCGCAGTTGAAGCAGCTTTACCCGAATCGTTATCAGGAACAGCCGGTGCTGGTGAAGGCGGGGATGTAAATGGCGATCAACGAATGCATGGCCTATTCGGCCGACGGGTGCTTGCCCCACCTCTGTACGGCGAATTCGACGAAGCGCCGCAGTTTCGGCAAACGGTGGCGATCCTGGGCATAGACCAGGTGCATCGGCCGGCTGGGCGGGCAGTAATCGGGCATCAGGGCCAGCAGCTTTCCGTCCTTGAGGTCCTGCTCGACCAAGGCGTCGGGCATCATCACGATGCCCATGCCGGTGCGCGCCGCTTGATGCAAACCCGCCGAACTGTTGATCAGCATCGGCCCGCTGACCCCCACGCTGACTTCGCCATCGGGACCTGCCAGGCGCCATTCCTTTTGCACCGATTGCCAGTCATCGCCGGCCGGATAGGCAAAGGACAGGCAGTCGTGGTGTCGCAGGTCTTCCGGCGTTTGCGGTGTGCCCCGACGGGCCAGATAGTCCGGTGACGCGCACATGGTCAGGGTGTAGTCGATCAGCGGGCGGGCGATCAGGTTCGAGGGCTCCAGCGCGCCGAGGCGAAAAGCTACATCCAGACCGTTTTCCAGCAGATCCGGGCGTCGGTTGGTCAGTACCACGTCGAGTTTCACCCGCGGGTTTTGCCGGCAGAACTCACTCAGTGCCGGTGCCAAACGCTCGGTACCGAAGGTCAAGGGCGCGGTGATGCGCAAGATGCCGCTCGGTTCGTCGAGCGCCTGCTCGGCCAATCGCTCGGAGTCGGCCACCAACCCCAACACTTCCAGGCAGCGCTGGTAATACGCGGTGCCGAACTCGGTCAGCCGCTGGCGCCGTGTGGTGCGGTTGAGCAGGCGCACACCCAGCCGTTGTTCCAGGGCCTTGAGGTGATTGCCGACCATGGTCGTGGACATCTCACACTGCAAGGCGGCGGCGGTCATGCTGCCGGTCTCCACCACTTTCACGTAGACGGTCATTGCCTGGAACAGATCCATTATCAAGCTCTGCTTTTAAATGATTGAAGTTTTTCGGCGTTTATCCAGCTCGGGTGGCTAACCATACTGCAAAAACACCGACCCTTGCTGGAGCTTGATGTCATGACCGCCGCCTGCCTGATGAGCACTTACCAACCCTTGGCCTTGAGTTTCAACAAGGGCCTGGGCACTCGCCTGTGGGATCAGGCCGGTCGCGAATACCTGGATGCGGTCGCCGGTGTGGCGGTGACCAATGTCGGCCACTCCCACCCGAAAATCGTCGCCGCCATCACTGAGCAGGCCGGGTTGCTGCTGCACACCTCGAACCTCTACAGCATCGACTGGCAACAACGGCTGGCGCAGAAACTGACGCGGCTGGCGGGCATGGACCGGGCGTTCTTCAACAACTCCGGGGCCGAAGCCAACGAAACCGCCCTGAAAATCGCCCGGCTGCATGGCTGGCACAAAGGCATCGAGCAGCCGCTGGTGGTGGTCATGGAGAACGCGTTCCATGGCCGCACCCTCGGCACCTTGTCGGCCAGCGATGGCCCGGCGGTACGCCTGGGCTTCAACAAGTTGCCGGGGGATTTCGTCAAAGTGCCGTTCGGCGACCTCGACGCGCTGGACAAGGTGCAACAGGCCTTTGGCTCGCGGATCGTGGCGATCCTGATGGAGCCGATCCAGGGCGAAAGCGGCGTGCAGCCGGCGCCAGCGGGCTATCTGAAGGCCGTGCGCGAACTGTGCAACCGGCGCTCATGGCTGATGATGCTCGATGAAATCCAGACCGGCATCGGCCGCACCGGCCAGTGGTTCGCGTTCCAGCACGAAGGCATCGTCCCGGACGTCATGACCCTGGCTAAAGGCCTGGGCAACGGCGTGCCCATCGGTGCTTGCCTGGCCCGTGGCAAGGCAGCCGAACTCTTCACGCCGGGCAGCCACGGCAGCACGTTTGGCGGTAATCCGTTGGCCTGCCGGGTCGGATGCACCGTGCTGGATATCGTTGAAGAACAAGGCCTGCTGGAAAACGCCCGGCTTCAGGGGGAACGCCTGCTCGAAAGATTGCGCACAGAGCTTGCGGGCAACCCGAACGTCTCACAAATCCGCGGCCAGGGCCTGATGATCGGCATCGAACTCAAGCAACCGATCCGCGACCTGAGCCTGATCGCCGCCCGGGATCACGGCTTGCTGATCAACGTCACGCGGGGCAAAACCATTCGCCTGCTACCGCCGCTGACCATTGATGAGCGGGAGGTGGAGATGATTGTCAGAGGGGTGAGTGGCGTGGTGAAAGAGGCTTGAAATACGCTCGTTGGGCATCGCAATACCTGTGGGAGCGAGCTTGCTCGCGATGGCGATTACACAGTCAATATCGTCGTTGACAGACATTCCGCTATCGCGAGCAAGCTCGCTCCCACAGGTTTGCGTCCTAACTGATCGGTATCACTCCGACTTGCGAGACGAAGTCGGTGATTTCTTTCTTATCCATCAGTTGAATCCTGGATCCGGCAAACCCTTCGAACAACCGCTGATGCGCAGCAAATCCACTTGAATCCTCACGCGTGCGATAGTTGCCCGCCCACTCCAGCAATGCCACCAACCGTTCACCATCCTGTGTTTCCCGCTGGCGAATGTTGGCAACGCAATCCTCGTCATCGACACACAACCAGATCAACGCCGTGGCGCGGTGGAGGATTTCGCTGACGATCCAGCCGTAAACCCCCTCAATCACCCAGCGCTCCTCTTCGGCCGCGATCCGCGCCAGACCCCGTGCCTGTGAGCGGGGGCGGGCGAGGCTATGTTCGTCCGACAGCCAGTGAATCGAATCCAGATCGACCCATGGTGCCTTCAACTGCCTGGCCATTCGCTCGGCCAACCAACTCTTTCCAGAACCGGAATTACCGATGATCAGGATCCGAGTCAGATCCAGTTCGTGTGCATTGCGAAATTTCATCTTCATTCGCTGGCGTCCCACCGGGATAACCCACAGAATCGACCCTCACTCAAGGGGAAGGAGCTCCATCAGGTGTGGGTTCGAATTGCGTTTTTCATGACGTTGGGCATGGCTTCAGGCGTAAATGTTGCAACGCAGACACCGGGCATTGCCGGGCACTACACGCTGCAGGCCAGGGAAATCGTCTCCAGGCTGTCGCTGGCGCCGGACAACACCTTTGAAGCCATGATCGAGTATGCCGGTGCCGAAGGCGCCGCCAAAGGTCGCTGGAAGCTGGTCGACAACACCCTGACCTTGAGCAGTGACGCGGTCGAGCCGCCCGCTGAAAACCTGCTGTTCAATTTAACTCGTACCCACAGTCTGGCAGACCTGCAAGACGCGCATCAGCCCGACGGCGGCAGCCAGTTCAAGCAGGCGCAAAACCACTATGTGCTGAACCTGCGTTACGCCCGCTCCAGCCCCGTGCCGAGCATCGCACCGGTGATGGTGTCGTTCGAGTTCAACCAGGGGCCGACCGCCCAATTGTTGTGGAATAACGCGGTGGGCCGGCAGCTTTACCTGCCGTATTCCGACCAGCGAACCCTGACCCGGGTTGGCCTGCAAAGCAGTGCCGAGCAACCGCCCCAATGGTTTGCCATTGCTCCCCAGACACGCACCCTTTCCTTGAGCTGGAAGGTTGATCGCACGAGCGGGCAAATGACCTATGACAAACCGGATGAGCTTGGCCTGACGCAGTCGCAACAGCTTTTTCGCAACGCACCCAAAGCGCTGGCGCAGATTGATCACAACTACATCCTGACGCTGCTCTACGGCGTGACTGCCCAACCGCCGGCGATCAAGCCTGTGGATATCTATTGGTCGTTCGATGACGGTTCACAAGCGTCGCAACGCTGGACGGATTCGCGGCAACAGCAATTGCTCATGCCGGCACCCGCGGGCAAGATCCTGAAAAAACTCGGTGTGCAGTTGAGCAACGATCAGAGCCCGCAATGGTTCGATGTCATGGCAGACAGCCGGGCAATCGACTTGATGTGGGATGAACGCGTCAACCCCGCACAGATGCGCGATTTGTCCGGGGTCTTCAAAACCCTGGAGCTGGAGGTCAAGGGCGACTGCCTGGCGGTGGACTTGGGCAATGGCATGGCGTGTTATCGCCAGTAGGTTTAGTCGCTGTGCTCGGGCGCAATCATCCGGGTCTTCGGTGCGCCGTTCGAATTGTGCTGATAGATGGTCTGCGGCTGCCCCAGCTCATTGAAAAACACCTGACCGATCCCCGCCGAGTTCCATAGCCGCTCACCGGCTTCGGCGTGTTCGGGCACGTGGGGCACGATGCGCATGCGTCGACGCTTGGTCAGCCAATTCAACGGTGAGCGTGGCGAGTACAGCCAGCGGTTGAGGCGGTCGAACCACTCGAGCAGGGTGGCGGGGAATTCATTCTTGATGCCGCTGCTGGTGATCTGCCAGATGCGCGGCCCGGCCTTGCGGTGGCGAATCAGCACTTCGTAGACGAAGGAGTAGTGCACATCGCCCGACAGCACCACGTAGTTACCCGGGGTGCGCGAGTGACGGAAAATGTTCAGGATCACCTGGGCCGCGCCGCGATGGGCCATCCAGTTTTCCGCGTCAACCAGCAGTGGGTAACCGCACCAGCTGAATACCCGCTGCACGGTTTCAATCAGCTTGACGCCGAAGATCGGCGCCGGCGAAACGATGATCGCACTCGGGTGGTCCAGCAGTTCCTGTTGCAGTTCGCTCAGGGCTTCCCAGTCGAGCAAGCCGGAAGGCTGCTTGAGGTTCATCTCGCTGCGCCAGCGCCGGGTGCGGGTGTCGATCACAACGATGGCCGGGGTGGTCGGCAGCACGTAATGCCAGTGCTGAAACTTCAGCAGATCATTGATCAAATCATCCTGAACGGTGCGGTCGAGGTGACGCTGGTGTGCGCTCGCGCTCAACCCACCGGCCTTTTCCAGCACGGCAGCGAAAGCATCCGGATTGTTGCCCCAGCCCTGACACAACATGTACGCCAGCAACGCGTTGCCGATGATGCGCCGGGAGAACGGATGGCCGTAGGCCGTTTCCTCCCATTGTGCGGAAAGGTTCCAGTCATCGGTGATGTCGTGGTCGTCGAAAATCATCAGCGTCGGCAGATGCGCCAGTGCCCGCGCGACGTTGCCAAGGCCTGCCCTGAAGGCATTGATGTGCGTCTGTTCGAGGGTGTAACGCTTGAGCCGTTCCGGCGTCAGTGTCGGTGCCTGGGGGGCGATCAGGGTCCAGGGCACTGGCGACCAGACCAACACGTACATGGCCATGACTTCGGCAAAGGTCACCAGGTGATTGTCGGCACTGCTGCTGGTGAAAATCGGCTTGCGCGCGCCACCGAAAAATCGCTCGCGCAGGGTTTCATTGCTTTGCAGCGCCGGCAGCAGATCCGCACGGTGGTAGTAACTGGCCGGATGCTCGTAGAGCCTGGCGCTGTCGCTGACCACCGCGCCTTCGAGGTGTTCCCCGAACAGGCCCAGGCGCTCGATCAAGGCGTGAATCGCCCGCAACATCGGCCCCGCGACATCGTCGGCGTAGACCTGATCGCCCGTCATCATCAGCAGTGCCGGGCGGTCCTTGGCGGCGTGTTCCTGCGCCAGCAACCGGTCGACGCACAGCAAGCCGTCTGCCGCCGGGTGATGAGGCTTGCGGCAAGAGCCGTGCAGCATCTGGTCGACCCGTGCGCGCAGGACGAAGTTCGGGCAAGAGGCATCGCCATACAGCAAGTGCGGCGCCCAGTCGGCGATGCCTTGTTCTGTGCCATCGATCAGCAGGTCATAGTCGATCGACTCGTCCCGGGGCAGGGCACCATCGAGTTGCACATCGATCAAGTGCACAAAGGCATGAGCACCCACTGCAATCACCGTGCATTGCCCGGCATCCAGACGGATATCGCCGACGCCCTGCAAGCGCAAGGTCAGCGCCAGCGCCCGGGATCCCACCAGCCACAGCACCAGCCGCGTGGGCTCAAGACGCCGCAACAGCGGGCCGGCCAGGACCGGCGGCAGGGCTGGGTGATCGTCGGGCAGTGGCAGCGTGTCGGACATCCGGGTTCAAGACTCTTGGGGGATCGAGGCGGGCGATGATAGCGCAGGTGGCGACGGGACCGGCTAGTCGATCCCGTTTCTGCCTGTCACCAAATGAAAAGCCATTGTCGTCTGATGAGAAGCGTCCCGACAGGCCTCGTCCTACAGTCCAATCAGCGCAATTCGATGCAACACGCCCACATTGCAGACTGGAGAATAAGAAAAATGGCCAAAGCCGTACGCTTCTACGAAACCGGTGGTCCTGAAGTTCTACGTTATGAGGACGTCGAAGTCGGCGAACCCGGTCCCGGCCAGGTTCGGCTTCGTCATGTGGCAGTCGGCCTGAACTATGCCGACACCTATTTCCGCAACGGCACCTACCCGATTCCGATGCCCAACGGCATGGGTGTCGAGGCATCTGGTGTAGTCCAGGCCGTTGGTGAAGGGGTCACCAACGTCGAGGTCGGTGATCGCGTCACCTATACCGGTTTTCTCAATACCCTCGGCGCCTACAGCACCGAGCGCCTGATCCCGGCCGCGCCTCTGATCAAGCTGCCGGAAACCATCAGTTTCGAAACGGCCGCCGCGATGACCATGCGTGGCCTGACGTCTTCGTACCTGATGCGCCGCATCTACGACTTCAAACCGGGCGACAGCATCCTGTTGCATGCCGCCGCCGGCGGTGTCGGCCTGATCGTTTCGCAGTGGGCCAAACTGCTGGGTTTAAACGTGATCGGCACGGTGTCGACCGAGCAAAAGGCGGAAATCGCCCAGGCTCACGGTTGCGACCATACGATCAATTACAGCCATGAAGACGTAGCCGCTCGCGTTCGCGAATTGACCGATGGCGTGGGCGTCAACGTGGTGTTCGACAGCGTTGGCAAGAACACCTTCATGGGTTCGCTGGATTCGTTGAAACCCCGTGGCCTGATGGTCTGCGTGGGTACCGCGTCCGGGCCGATTCCGGCGTTCGACCCGGTGATGCTGGCGATGAAAGGTTCGCTGTTCCTGACCCGTCCGGCCCTGGCCAACTACATCAGCGATCCTGCGGAAAAAGCTGAGCTGGCCGGTGAGTTGTTCGACCACGTCGGCAGCGGCCGGATCAAGATCGAGATCAACCAGCACTACGCCTTGCAGGATGCTGTGCAGGCCCATCGCGACCTTGAATCTCGCAAGACTACCGGCTCTTCGATTTTCGTCGTTTAAGGAGCGGCCAGCCATGAAAGTCGAACAATTGACCTGCAGCATTGGCGCCGAACTGATCGGCGTCAACCTGGCCGACGCGGTGCATGACGACGGTCTGTTTGCCGAGATCCGTGCCCAGTTGCTCAAGCACCGCGTGGTGTTCCTGCGTGACCAGGACATCACCCGTGCCGAACACGTGGCCTTCGCCCGGCGCTTCGGCGAACTGGAAGATCATCCGGTGGCGGGCAGCGATCCGGAGCATCCGGGCCTGGTACAAATCTACAAGCGTCCGGACCAGCCGGCGGACTGCTACGAAAACTCCTGGCACAGCGACGCCACCTGGCGCGAGGCGCCGCCGATGGGCTGCGTGCTGCGTTGCGTGGAGTGCCCGCCGGTGGGCGGCGACACGATGTGGGCCAACATGGTCGAGGCTTACGCGCGTTTGCCTGAAGACGTGAAGGTGAAGATTGCCGACCTGCGTGCGCGCCACAGCATCGAAGCCAGTTTTGGTGCGGCCATGCCGATCGAAAAACGCCTGGCACTCAGGGAGAGGTTTCCGGATGCCGAGCATCCGGTGGTGCGCACACACCCGGAAACCGGCGAGAAGGTGCTGTTCGTCAACGCCTTCGCCACGCACTTCAGCAACTACCACACCCCGGCGCGGGTACGGTTCGGCCAGGACGCAAACCCCGGCGCGAGCGAGTTGCTGCGTTACCTGATCAGCCAGGCGTACATCCCCGAGTATCAAGTGCGCTGGCGCTGGAAGCCCAACAGCATCGCCATCTGGGACAACCGCAGTACCCAGCACTACGCCGTCATGGATTACCCGCCTTGCCATCGCAAGATGGACCGTGCCGGGATCATCGGCGACAAGACTTACTGATCCACCGCCTCTGCATTCGCTCTCGTAAACACGCCTGCCCGGCGCGACCCCGGGTGGGCGGGACAATCATAAGAACTGGCATAAGAACTGGAGTAACCATGCAATTCTTCGACGATTCCCTGCACCCGGAAAACATGGAAAAGGTAGTCATTACCGTGGCCCCGTACGGCCCGGAGTGGATGCCCGAAGACTTCCCGGAAGACATCCCGCTGACCATGGACGAGCAAGTCCAGAAAGCGGTCGAGTGCTATGAAGCCGGCGCCACCGTTCTGCACCTGCATGTGCGCGAACTGGACGGCAAGGGCTCCAAGCGCCTGTCGAAATTCAACGAGCTGATCGCCGGTGTGCGTGAAGCCGTGCCGGACATGATCATCCAGGTCGGCGGTTCGATTTCCTTCGCTCCGGAAAGCGACGGCGAAGCGGCCAAGTGGCTGTCCGACGACACCCGCCACATGCTGGCCGAGCTGACCCCGAAGCCGGATCAGGTCACTGTGGCGATCAACACCACCCAGATGAACATCATGGAGCTGTTGTATCCGGAATACCTGGAAGGCACCTCCCTGGCCAACCCGATGACCCAGGCTGCCTACAGCGAGATGACCGTACCGGCAGGTCCGGCCTGGGTTGCCGAGCACCTCAAGCGCCTGATGGACAACGGCATCCAGCCGCACTTCCAGTTGACCGGCATGCACGCCATGGAAACCCTCGAGCGCCTGGTGCGCCGTGGCGTCTACAAAGGCCCGCTGAACCTGACCTGGATCGGCATCGGCGGCGGTTTCGACGGCCCGAACCCGTTCAACTTCTTCAACTTCATCCACCGCGCGCCGGACGGTTGCACCCTGACCTCCGAATCGCTGCTCAAGAACGTCATGCCGTTCAACACCATGTCGATGGCCATGGGCATGCATCCGCGTGTGGGCAACGAAGACACTATCATTGACCACAAGGGCGACCGTTTCGGCTCCGTTGCCCAGATCCAGCAAACCGTGCGCATTGCCCATGAACTGGGCCGTGAAATCGCCACCGGCAAAGAAGCCCGCGAGATCTACCGCATCGGCGTGCAGTACGAAACCATCGAAGAAACCCTGTTGGCCAACGGCATGGCCCCCAACCGCAAGGCTGGGCAGAAAGGTACTCCGCAACGCGGTTGACCGTGGGTCGGGACGAGAGGCCGTGACCTCTCGTTCGCCTGACCGTTACACGCTTGATAACAAAAATAAAACAAAGCTCTTGAGGAGGCTGCATGGCCTTTCACCCAATCGCCGCTGACGATGACGACTCCAGCGGAGTCGGCGTTGCGCGCCAATATGCCTGGATCGTCTTTGCCTTGACGTTCGGTTTGTTGATTTCCGATTACATGTCGCGTCAGGTGCTGAACGCGGTATTCCCCCTGCTCAAGACTGAGTGGGCGTTGAGCGACGGACAGCTGGGTCTGCTCAGCGGCATCGTTGCCCTGATGGTCGGCCTGCTGACGTTTCCCCTGTCGTTGATGGCTGACCGCTTCGGCCGGGTCAAGAGCCTGGCGCTGATGGCGTTCCTGTGGAGCGTGGCGACCCTGGGTTGCGCGTTGGCTCAGGACTACCAGCAGATGTTCATTGCGCGATTCATGGTCGGCGTCGGCGAAGCCGCCTACGGCAGCGTGGGCATCGCGGTAGTGATTTCGGTGTTCCCCAAACACATGCGGGCCACCCTGGCCAGCGCCTTCATGGCCGGCGGTATGTTCGGTTCGGTGTTGGGCATGGCTTTGGGCGGTGCGATTGCCGCCAAGCTGGGCTGGCGCTGGTCGTTCGCCGGCATGTCGTTGTTTGGCCTGGTGCTGGCGATGCTTTATCCGCTCATCGTCAAGGAAGCGCGCATTGCGCCCAAGCGTGCAGCCCAGCTGGCGAACAAGGTGGCAGCGGTCAAGCGTCCGTTGTCTACGTTGTGGTCCAGCCGTTCGGTGGTGGCGACCTACATCGGCAGCGGCTTGCAGCTGTTCGTCGGCGGCACGGTGATAGTGTGGATACCGAGCTACCTCAATCGCTACTACGACATGCCCACGGGCAAGGCGGGCGGCTTGGCCGCGATCATCGTCCTGTGCAGCGGTGCCGGGATGATCCTGTGCGGCATGCTCAGCGATCGGCTGTGTCGCAACTCGCCGGAGCGCAAGGTCAGCCTGGCCATCGCTTTTTGCCTGGGCAGCTGCCTGTTGCTGTCGGCGGCGTTCGCGCTATCGGCGGGGCCTTTGCAGCTGGCGCTGATCTGCCTGGGCATGTTGATTGCCGCTGGCACCACCGGCCCCGCTGGCGCGATGGTTGCCAACCTGACCCATTACTCGGTCCACGGCACCGCCTTCGCCACGCTGACCCTGGCCAATAACCTGCTGGGGCTGGCACCCGGGCCGTTCCTGACTGGCCGTGTGTCCGACCTCATCGGCCTGCATGCCGCTTTCCAATTAGTGCCACTGGTCAGCCTCGCGGCGGCAGCGGTGTTCTTCTATGCCAAGTGTCATTACCACAAAGATATCGCCCGGCTTGAGGGTCAGAGCGTGCCTGAGCCCGTCAGTGCAGCCGGGATAGAGGTGAAGTTGTGAGTCGTCGTTTACGAATTGATGTGTTTTTCGATTTTATCTGCCCCTGGTGCCTGATCGGCAAACGCCAGCTGGAGCATGCGCAGGTGCAGTTTCGCAGTCGCCATCCGGACGTGCAGATCACCACGGTGTGGCATGGCGTGCAGTTGCTGCCCCAGATACCGGTAGAAGGTGAACCCTTCGCCGATTTCTACCGCAAGCGCCTGGGCAATGCCGACGCAATGACCATGCGCCAGAATCAGGTGCAGCAGGCTGCCGGGGCGGTTGGACTGGCCATCGACCTCAGCCGTATCGAGACGATGCCCAACACCGCGGACGCCCATCGCTTGTTCGAGCGTGCCAGCGCATTGGGCAATGCCAGTCAGCGTGAAATGTTGCTCGAGCGACTGTTCGCCGCTTATTTCCTGAGACGTGAAAACCTCGGTTGCCGTGAGACCTTGCTTGCCATTGCCCGCTCCTGCGGAGTCGCCCCGGACGCGCTGCTCGATTGCCTGAAGGGTGATGCCACGCCGTTTGAAGGATCCCCCGGCGCGACCAGTGGCGTGCCGAGCTTCAAGTTCGACAACCGCCTGACGGTGATCGGCGCACAACCTGCACAGGCGCTGCTCGCGGCCATGAACGAAGCCCTCAAGGAAAGCGATCGCGAGCGGCAGCCGGCATGACCCGGCGCATTCCCGTGCCGGCCGGCAAACACCCGCAGGCCGGTGGCCGGGCGCTGTTCGAATTCGAAGACAAAAGCCTGGCGTTGTTCAACGTCGACGGGCAGCTGTTTGCCATCGACGACAGCTGCCCGCACCAGGGCTCTTCGCTATGCGCAGGGCGTCTTGAAGGCCGGGTGATTCAATGCCTCGCCCATGGTTTGCGCTTCGATTTGCACAGCGGCTACCTGCTCAATTCCAGGCAGGTCAAAGTCACCAACTACCCGGTCGAGATCATCGACGGCCAGGCGTTTATCGTTATCGCATCCGAGGAGTCCGCGCCATGAGCGCCATTGCTCTTACCCGTATCCACAGTCGCACGCGCGAACTGGCACCGGGGTTTATCGTCAGCCTGATCGTGGCGGCCGCAGCGTCGTTCCTGTCCGAGCACTACGGTGCGCCGGTCATGCTGTTTGCCTTGCTGCTGGGCATGGCCCTGAATTTTCTCGCCGATGACGGCCCGTGCAAGGCCGGCATCGAGTTCACCGCCCGCACCGTGCTGCGCATAGGCGTGGCGCTGCTGGGCATGCGCATCACCCTGGAGCAAATGGCGGCGCTGGGCTGGAAGCCGATAGCCCTGGTGGTGATCCTGGTGGTGGTGACCATCAGCGTGTCTGTGATCGCCGCCAAGGCTCTGGGCTTCCAGCGCCTGTTCGGCATGCTCACCGGCGGCGCGACGGCCATCTGCGGCGCCTCGGCGGCCCTGGCACTGGCAGCGGCGCTGCCGAACCATCCGCAGAAAGAGCGAGCCACATTGTTCACGGTGATCGGCGTTTCGGCGCTGTCGACCCTGGCGATGATCGTCTACCCGATGATCGCCAACTGGCTGGAATTGTCGCCGCAGGTGGCGGGCGTGTTCCTCGGCGCCACGATCCACGACGTGGCCCAGGTGGTCGGCGCCGGCTACAGCATGTCGACCGAAACCGGCGACACGGCCACGGTGGTCAAGCTGATGCGCGTTGCCATGCTGCTGCCGGTGATCGTCACCGCGGCGATGATCACCCGCATGCAAGGCGCCGACCCGACCGGCAAGCGCCCGCCACTGTTGCCGTGGTTCGCCGTCGGCTTTCTGATTCTGGCCTGCATCAACAGCACCGGATGGATAGCGCCTGCGGTGCAAGGATCGGTCAACGAACTGTCGCGCTGGTGCCTGGTGATTTCCATCAGTGCCCTGGGCATGAAGACCCGGCTCAGGGAGCTGGCGGCGGTCGGGATCAAGCCGATTCTGCTGATGGTGGGGGAGACGGTGTTCCTGGTCGTGCTGGTGCTCTTGCTGCTGCGCTGGGGCTTCTAATCGTCAGGTTGATACAAAACCTGTGGGAGCGAGCTTGCTCGCGATAGCGGTTTCACATTCAACACTCATGGCGGCTGACACGCCGCCATCGCGAGCAAGCTCGCTCCCACAGGGCAGGGCTGCACGGCGTTGACTCCTCATGCCGTGGGGCTCCAGACCGGTGCTACAAACACCGGTCTTTCGCGGCGACTGCCCCCAGCAGGCGCCGTTTTTTTTGCACGGTCGATTCAGGGTTATTTCGGGCCGGCGAGGGGTTTGCCAGTGGTTTGTTTCTGCGCGCGCCACGTCGCCGGCGGCATGCCAAACTGACTGATAAACCACCGGGTAAACGAACTCGCCATGGAGTAGCCGAGCATGTCGGCAATGCGGCTGAGGGAGTAGTTGGGGTTGTCCAGGTAGCGCAGCACCAGGTCGCGGCGCACGTCGTTGATCACGTCGTTGAAGGCGCAGCCGTCGTCCTTGAGGCGGCGTTGCAGGGTGCGTACGTTCATGCCCTGGCTCTGGGCGACCTGTTCGATGGTGGCGCGGCCCATGGGCAGCAGCAGGTAGATGGCCTTGCGCACCTCGAACAGCATCGAGGCGCCTTCGTGGTTCTGCAGCGAGTCGAGGTAGCTCTGGGCGTAGCGGGCCATGGCCGGGTCGGCGTTGGGGTTGGTCATGTCGAGGCTGACGTCCGGGCAGACGATGCCGTTGAACTCGCTGCCGAACTCCAGGTTGCAGCCGAACAGGCGGCGATGCAGGTGCAGGTTGTCCGGTGGCTGGTGCATGAAGTTGACGCTGTAGGGGTGCCAGTGCGAGCCCAGCAGGGCCGAGCACAACCGGAACATCACGCCGATGGCCAGCTCTGTGGCCTGGCGGCTGGGCATGGGCGTTTCGGTGACCACTTCTTCGCGAATGATCACCATCTTGCCGGCCTCTTCGATGAAAATCGCCAGCGAGTCATTCATCAGGTGTCGGTAATCCACCACGACCTGCAAGGCATCGCGCAGGGTGCGCTGGTGGCTGAGCAGCAGGCTGACCACGCCGAAGTCCGAGAGCTGGCGCGACTCGGCCATGCTCAGGCCGAAGGTCTGGCAGCCACTGGCGGTGGCCGAGTCTTCCAGCAAGCGGACGGCGGCATCGATCTGGATACGGTGTTCAGGGGCTAGCAGTTGGGCCCTGCTCAGGCCGACAGCGGCCAGCACGTCGCGCGGGTTGAAACCCAGGTACTGGGTGACCTCCAGGTAGTTGGTCAAGACGGCGGCGCGAACAAGCTTGGTCATGCGAAGGTCTTCCCTGGGCCGATGGCGGTTGGCGTGAGCGTGGCGACTATATCCAGCGTATCAACAGTTGAACAGTTGTCATGTCGTCGATGGTTTTCATGCTGTCCGGTCACCCATCTTCTACGCTGCATGGAGCCATCAGCGCCCATCCGTTGATTACAGTGACCTTGCGCCAACCTGCGGGGTTTTTCGACCAGTGGTCGCACTGTCCAAGTGTCCGACAATTTGTCATCAAAAGAAAAGTGCATGACGTCCAATGTAAAGCGCTTCGGGTGGGCGCTCTTTAATGTCGACCCTACAAAAAGCCCCTGGCGAAAACAGCCAGTCGAGTTATCGAGAAAGCGAAGGTGTTGACCGTGGACAAACTGCAAACTGCCGCCACCGTTCTGATCGTCCCAGGTCTGCGCGAGCACGTGGCCGAACATTGGCAAACATTGCTGGCCGCCAGGCTGAGCAACGTGCGCAGTGTCCCGCCACTGGAGACCGACAAGCTCGACTGCATGGCCCGTGTCCGGGCGATCCAGCATGAACTGGAACAGATCGACGGGCCAGTGATTCTGGTGGCCCACAGCGCCGGCGTGCTGATGGTCGCGCATTGGGCTGCGCACTACAGCCGTCCGGTCAGGGGCGCTTTGCTGGCCGCGCCACCGGACCTCGATGCGGTCTGGCCGTCGAACTATCCATCGTCCGAAACCCTGCGTAGCCAGGGCTGGAATCCTCTGCCACAAGGCCCGCTGCCATTTCGCAGCATCGTGGCCGGCAGCACCAACGATCACCTTGCCAGTCTTGCTGCGGTCACCCGCATGGCAGAAGGCTGGGGTGCTGAATTGCTCAATCTGGGCGATGTCGGCCATCTCAATCCGGCCGCAGGATTTGGCCACTGGCAGCAAGCTGAAGCACTCATCCTGGAGCTGGATCGCTAGTACAAGGAGCTGGACTGGCAGTACGCCAACCGGCATTTGCCCTCATTCCTTAAACGCAAACCCGAAGAGGTTTGTGCGAGGGCGGCTGCGCTTAAAACAAAGACAAAAAGGCGGAGACAACTCAATGCACAACAATAAGAGTCACGGCTTCACCGCGCCACGCTGCACCTTGCTGGCCTCAGCCATTCTCGCGGCAACGGTACCTGTGGCCCATGCGGCCGAGATCGAAACGGGGAATCCGGACTGGAACGTACGCGTGGATAACACCATCAAGTACAACTACGGCGTGCGTACCGAAAGCGCCGACAAGCGCATGTTGGGAACGCCGAACAACAACGACGGCGACTACAACTTCCGCAAGGCCGGTACCAACATCACCAACCGTGTCGACCTGTTGACCGAAATGGACGTGGTCTACAAGAACGCCATGGGCTTTCGCGTCAGCGCCGCCAGCTGGTACGACAAGGCCTATGACAACACCGGTTCCAACTCCAACCCGTTCGTCAACGGCAATGGCGAGACGTCGGGCCTGATCGCCAACGACCCGCGCCTGGCAGGGGTCACCCGTGACAACGTCGGCAACGGCAGCCCGCACCTGAGCAATTATGCCCAGCGCTACTACAGCGGTCCTTCGGGCGAAATCCTCGATGCCTTCGTGTTCTACAGCACCGAAGTGGGCGAGGAGTCGATGTTCAGCGCCAAGGCCGGTCAGCACAACGTGTTCTGGGGCGAGACCATTCTCAATCCGGTGCACTCGGTCAGCTATGGCCAGTCCGGCCTCGACCTGGCCAAGCTTGCCGCGTCGCCGGGTACTGAAGCCAAGGAACTGTTCGTTCCGCGCAACCAGTTGTCGATGTCGTTCACCGTCAATCCGGAATTGACCGTGGGCGCCCAGTACTTCCTCGATTGGGACGCCGCGCGTCTGCCGGAAGCGGGCACCTACTACGGTGGTTCCGACCTGGTCGGCTTTGGCGCGCAATCGTTCCTGTTGGGCAACACCAACGGCGTGGTACCGGGCAGCCCGCTGGGTTGTGGCCTGGCGCCGTGCAACGCCTTGACCAATGTGCGTCGTGGCAACGACCTGACTCCGCATAACAGCGGTGACTGGGGCGTCATGGCTAAATGGTCGCCGGCCTGGCTGGATGGCACCCTCGGCGTTTACTACCGCGAAACCTCGGAAATCCTGCCGCAAGCCTGGCTGGATGCCAGGGGTATCAGCTCGGCCAACCCCAACGGCACCCGTCCGGCGGGGCAAGTGCCTGCGGTGATCAACACCCTCAATTCGCTGAACACCGCTACCTATCAACTGGCCTATGCCGACAACATCAAGATCGTTGGCCTGAGCTTGTCCAAGGACGTGGGCGGGATCAGCGTCGGTTCGGACCTGAACATCCGTCACAACATGCCGCTGGCCAGTATTCCGGCGATTGTCAGTACCCGCAGCCCGCAGGGCCTGGGTCAAGGCCTTGGCCTGTTGCCTGCACGTACGGACACCACCGGTGTGGTCTATGACACCCCGAGCCGCGGCGACAGCATGAGCGCCACCGGTGACACCCTGCACTGGACGCTCAACGGTCTGATGACCCTTCCTAAAACACCTGTGTTCGATCAGGCGACGGTGCTTGCCGAGCTGTACTACAGCAACCTGCTCAAGCTCGATAGCGAAAACGAGGCGCTCTACAAAGGCAAGAGCAGCTATCGCGGTATCGACGCGCCGACCCGTGACAACTGGGGTCTGGCAATCAACTTCACACCGACCTGGTACCAGGTATTCCCGGGTGTCGATCTCAACGCGCCGATGTCGGTCAACGTCGGTCTCGACGGTGTGTCGCCGGTCTCCGGTGGCGGTGCCAAGGACACCGGCAACTATGCCGTGGGCGTGGGCGCCATTGTGTACAACAAATACTTCGTCGACCTGAAGTACGTGGACTCTTTCGGCGAAACCGACAAGTGCAATAACAGTGGTGTGAGTACCGGCCCAACCGGCGGTGACGGCTCCACCCCCAACGCCTTCAGCGGCAACGAAAACTACGCCTGCTACGCCGGTGGCTACTCAGCCTTCTCCGGTGGTGGTGCCACGACTGAGGACCGTGGCGCGGTGTACCTGACGATGAAAACTACATTCTGATTCACCACTGATTTGCTTTACGCAAGCAGGAGAATAACAACATGAAATTTGTAAAAACCGTGTTGGCCGCTTCGCTGGCCATGGTCTTCGCCGCTCAGGCACAGGCTGCTGTTTCACCTCAGGAAGCTGCCAAACTGGGCACCAGCCTGACCCAGGCAGGGGCTGAAAAAGCCGGGAACGCTGATGGTTCCATTCCTGCCTACAACGGTGGCCTGACTACCCCGCCAGCCAGCTTCAAGGCCGGCGACAGCATGCGCCCGGATCCGTTTGCCAGTGAAAAACCGGTACTGGTGATCGACGGCAAGAACGTCGATCAGTACAAGGGCCTGCTCACGGCGACCACGGTAGAACTGGCCAAGCGTTTCCCAACGTTCCGTGTCGACGTGTTCCCGACGCACCGCACCGTTTCGCTGCCTCAAGCGATTCTGGATAACGGCGTGAAGAACGCCAGCGGCGCCAAGTCCCTGGAAGGTGGCCTGGCCATCGACAACGTGCTGCCGGGCATTCCATTCCCGATTCCGCAGTCGGGCAACGAAGCGATGTGGAACTTCCTGTTGCGCTACCAAGGCGTCAGCATCAGCTCCAAGTACGACTCCTGGAACGTTGACTCCGCGGGCGTTCCTAGCCTGGCGACCACCGGGCAAGCGAACATCTCCTACCCGATCTATGAAAACCTCTCGCAGCCGATCAGCAGCGCCGACGTGTACTACCAGATGAAACTGGCGTACACCGGCCCTGCGCGCCGCGCCGGTGAGGCGATCATGCTCAAGGACGCCGCCAACCCGTTGCAGCAGCCGCGTCGCGCCTGGCAGTACTTGCCGGGGCAGCGTCGAGTCAAGCTGGCTCCGAGCCTGGCCTACGACACGCCAAACCCTGGTACCGCCGGTGCGGGCACCTACGATGACGTGTTCGTGTTCAACGGTGCGCTGGATCGCTACGACTGGAAACTGGTCGGCAAGCAGGAAATGATCGTGCCTTACAACACCTACAAGCTGACCTACGTGCAGGATCCCAAGTCGCTGACCACCGCCAATCACCTGTCACCTGACTTCGTGCGCTGGGAAAAACACCGCGTCTGGGTCGTCGAAGGCAACCTCAAGGCCGGTGCTCGTCACATCTACCAGAAGCGCCGCTTCTACCTCGACGAAGACAGCTGGACCGCTTTGGCCTCGGATCAATATGACGCTCGTGGTCAGCTCTATCGCGGTTCCTTCGCCTTCCTCAGCCAGAGCTACGACAAGCAGGTTCCGGACTCCACGCCGTTCATGATCTACGACCTGGTCGGCGGTTCCTACAACATCAACGGTGTAGTGGGCCCTTACGGTGGCATCAAGTACATCGAGCCGCTCTCCAAGGCCCAGTGGTCTTCGGAATCCCTGGCCGGCGCCGGCATTCGCTAAGCCAACCGCATTGTGTAGGAGCGAGCTTGCTCGCGATGGACGTTAACGATTACGCGTGTTTTCTGGATGCCCGCGTTGCCCTCCGGTCCATCGCGAGCATGCTCGCTCCTACAACGGCATGAGCTGCACGGCGCGAAGTGTGGCGCGGTTTTCCGAAGAGGACGCAGTATGTGTTCGTATAAAAATAATATGTTGCAGCTGGCGTTTGGCGTTGTGCTCGGCCTGTCGCAGGGCATTGCCCAGGCGGCCGATTACGTCGATGTGCTGGACCTGCCCGCCAGGGTCAGTGCCTTGGCCATTAACAGCCCGTTGTCCGGCATGACCCGCGCCGGTGGGCGTGTGATTACCGTCGGCCAGCGTGGCCATATTCTGTTTTCCGATGATTCGGGAAACCACTGGCAACAGGCCGCCGTACCGGCCAGTGCCGACCTCACGGCGGTGAATTTTCCGACCACCACCCAAGGCTGGGCGGTGGGTAATGACGGCGTGGTGCTGCACAGCAGCGACGCCGGCGCGACCTGGCAAAAGCAGCTCGACGGTCGTCAGATCGGCGCCTTGCTGGTCAAGCATTACACGGCGCTGGCCAGCGCCGAACCGGGCAATGAGCAATGGCCCCAGTTGGCTATGGAAGGCCAACGACTAGCCGATCAGGGCGCGGACAAACCGCTGCTCGGCGTCTGGTTCGCCAACGACAAGACCGGCTACGTGGTCGGCGTGTTCAACCTGATCCTGCGCACCGACGACGGTGGCCTGACCTGGACGCCATTCCAGGACCGCACCGACAACCCACAGGGTTTCCATCTCAACGCCATCGCCTCCACCGGCGACGGTGTGTACATCGCTGGCGAGCAAGGCCTGTTGCTCAAGTGGGACGACAGCGCCCAACGCTTCAATGCCGTGCCGACGCCTTATCAAGGCAGCTTTTTCGGCGTGCTCGGCAAGCCCGGCGAAGTGCTGATCTACGGTCTGCGCGGCAACGTGTTGCGCAGCACCGACGGCGGCCAGAGCTGGACTGCGCTGGACACCGGCCTGCACGTCAGCATCACCGCGGGCCTGATCGACGCCCGTGGCAATTATCGCTTGTTCACCCAGGGCGGGCAGATGCTGGTCAGCCAAGGGACGGGCGCGCAGTTGCATCTGAAGCAGCAACCGGCACCGACCCCGGTCGCCGGCGCCACCCAGTCCGCTGATGGCGCCTTGGTGCTGGCCGGCAGCCGTGGTGCCCGGACGCTGTCCGCCGATCCAGCCCTCGAACCCTAAGAGCGAGAACCCAGACATGGGCAATATCAAACAAGACGCCATGCCGGTGATCCGCGACCTGCGGGATTTCGACCACCGCTCCGGCAACCTCCTAGAACGGCTGGTGTTCAACTACCGCCCGCTGTTCATGCTGCTGATGGCGCTCGCCACCGTGGTGCTGGGCTTCATGGCGGTGACTCGCCTGGAGTTGCGCCCAAGCTTCGAAAAAATGATTCCCCAGAGCCAGCCCTACATCCAGAACTTCCTGGAAAACCGCGCTTCGCTGCGCGGCCTGGGCAACTCGGTGCGGGTGGTGGTCGAGAACACCCAGGGCGATATTTTCGACACCGAGTACCTCGACGTGCTCAAGCAGGTCAACGACCAGCTGTTCCTCACCGAAGGCGTCGACCGCGCGTGGATGAAGTCGCTGTGGAGCCCGGCCGTGCGCTGGACCGAAGTCACCGAGGACGGTTTCCAGGGTGGCCCGGTGATGCCCGACACCTATTCGGGGCAGCCTGAACAGATCGAACAACTGCGCCAGAACATCTCCCGCGCTGGCCTCGTCGGCAGCCTGGTGGCCAGCGACTTCAAGTCGACCATGCTGATCGTGCCGCTGATGGACAAAGCCGCCGCCGGTGGCCAGCGCATCAACTACCACGCTTTCTCGCAGATGCTCGAAGAGCAGTTGCGCGACAAGATCGAATACGCTGGCGACAGCGCTGCGCGTAAATCCGGGGTCGAAGGCACCGGCCATTACAAGGTGCGGGTGATCGGCTTCGCCAAACTCATGGGCGACCTGATCGACGGCCTGATCCAGGTGATGATGTTCTTCGGCCTGGCCGTGGTCACTTCGCTGATCATCATCTACGGCTACACCCGTTGCGTGCGCAGCACCCTGCTGGTGGTCGGCTGCTCGCTGATCGCGGTGGTCTGGCAACTGGGCATCGTCGCCTGGCTCGGCTACGCCATCGATCCGTACTCGGTGCTGGTACCGTTCCTGATCTTCGCCATCGGTGTGTCCCACGCCGCGCAGAAGATGAATGGCATCATGCAGGACATCGCCCGTGGCACCCACAAACTGATCGCTGCGCGCTACACCTTCCGCCGTCTGTTCATTGCCGGTGTCACCGCGCTGCTGGCCGACGCCGTGGGCTTCGCCGTGCTGATGCTGATCGACATCCCGGTAATCCAGGATCTGGCGATCACCGCCAGTATCGGTGTCGCGGTACTGATCTTCACCTCGCTGTTGTTGATGCCGGTGGCACTGTCCTATGTCGGTGTCGGCGCGAAAGCCGCCGAGCGTGCGCTGAAAATCGACAACCGCGCAGAGAAGCACAAAGGCTTCGGTAAACTGTGGGACGCGCTCGATCGCTTCACCACCGCCAAGTGGGCCACGGGCGCCGTTCTGGTCGCGGTGTTGATGGGTATCGGCGGTTTCATGGTCAGCCTGAACCTGAAGATCGGTGACCTGGAAAGCGGGGCGCCGGAGTTGCGCGCCGACTCGCGCTACAACCGCGACAACGCCTACATCACCCAGCATTACGCGCTGTCCAGCGACCTGTTCGCGGTGATGATCAAGACCGCGCCGGAAGGCTGCCTGAACTACAAGACCCTGGTCCTGGCCGATCGCCTGGCCTGGGAGCTGCAACAGTATCCGGGGGTGCAGGCGACCGCGTCCTTGGTCAACGCGGTACGCCAGATCACCGCCGGTACTTATGAGGGCAACCCCAAGCTCAACAGCATCCAGCGCAACCAGGACGTGCTGAACTACGCCGCCCAGCAAGCCTCGGTCAACTCCCCAGAACTGTTCAACACCGACTGCTCGCTGATGCCGGTGATCACCTTCCTCAAGGATCACAAGGCTGAAACCCTGGACGCGGTGGTGGCGATTGCCGACAAGTTCGCCAAGGAAAACAGCACCGCGGATCGCCAGTTCCTGCTCGCCGCCGGTACAGCCGGTATTGAAGCCGCGACCAACATCGTCGTGCGCGAAGCCAACCGCACCATGCTGCTGTACGTGTATGCGGCGGTGACGCTGTTCTGCCTGATCACCTTCCGCAGCTGGCGCGCCACGCTGGTGGCGCTGTTGCCGCTGGTGCTGACCTCGATTCTCTGCGAAGCCTTGATGGTGGCCATGGGCATCGGCGTGAAAGTCGCGACCCTGCCGGTGATCGCCCTCGGCGTGGGCATCGGCGTGGACTACGCCTTGTACCTGCTCAGCGTGCAGTTGCACTTCCAGCGCCAGGGCTTGCCTTTGTCCCAGGCCTACCGCAACGCCGTGTCCTTCACCGGCCGCGTGGTCGGGCTGGTGGGCATCACCCTCGCCGCCGGTGTGGTGTGCTGGGTCTGGTCGCCGATCAAGTTCCAGGCCGACATGGGCATCCTGCTGACCTTCATGTTCCTGTGGAACATGCTCGGCGCGTTGATCCTCATTCCTGCGCTTTCGTACTTCCTGCTGCGCGAACGGGCCCCTCAGCCCGGTTCTGTCGCGGCAACCGAAAACACTGAATCCACTGAACGTCCTGGCATGCCGCATGCCGTGACCACTTCCGAGTAAGCCAAGATGTCTGATTACAAAGCTCCCCTGCGCGACATGCGCTTCGTACTCAACGAGGTTTTCCAGGTGTCCCGGCTCTGGGCACAATTGCCCGGCCTGGCCGACGTGATCGATGAAGAGACCGCCGCCGCCATCCTTGAAGAGGCCGGCAAGATCAGCGCCGAAGTGATCGCACCACTGAACCGCGCCAGCGACGAACAGGGCTGCACCTGGAACGACGGCGCGGTCACCGCCCCGGACGGTTTTGCCCAGGCCTATCAAGCCTTCGCCGAAGGCGGTTGGGTGGGTGTCGGCGGTGATCCGCAGTACGGCGGCATGGGCATGCCCAAGGCGATTTCGGCGCAGGTCGAAGAAATGGTCAACTCGGCCAGCCTGTCGTTCGGCCTGTACCCGATGCTGACCGCCGGCGCCTGCCTGTCGATCAAGGCCCACGCCAGTGAAGAACTGAAAGCCACCTATTTGCCGAACATGTACGCCGGCACCTGGACCGGTTCGATGTGCCTGACCGAAGCCCATTCCGGTACCGACCTGGGCCTGATCCGCACCAAGGCTGAACCCCAGGCCGATGGCAGTTACAAGGTCAGCGGCAGCAAGATTTTCATCACCGGTGGCGAGCACGACCTGACCGAGAACATCATCCATCTGGTACTGGCGCGACTGCCGGATGCACCGGCCGGACCGAAAGGCATCTCGCTGTTCCTGGTGCCGAAAGTGCTGGTCAACGCCGACGGATCGCTGGGTGAAAACAACGCGCTGTCCTGCGGCTCCATCGAACACAAGATGGGCATCAAGGCCTCCGCCACCTGCGTGATGAACTTCGACGGCGCCACCGGCTGGATCGTCGACGCACCGAACAAAGGCCTGGCGGCCATGTTCACCATGATGAACTACGAGCGTCTGGGTGTCGGAATTCAAGGCCTGGCGCAGGGCGAGCGTTCGTACCAGAACGCTGTCGCCTACGCCCGTGACCGCCTGCAAAGTCGCGCACCGACCGGCGCGCAGCACAAGGACAAGGCGGCCGACCCGATCATCGTGCACCCGGACGTGCGCCGCATGCTGCTGACCATGAAAGCCTTGAACGAAGGCGGCCGTGCGTTCTCCAGCTACGTGGCCCTGCAACTGGACATCGCCAAGTACAGCGAAGACGCACCGACACGCCAGCGCGCGCAGGACCTGGTATCGCTGCTGACCCCGGTGGCCAAGGCCTTCCTCACCGACATGGGCCTGGAAACCACCATCCACGGCCAGCAGGTCTTCGGCGGCCACGGCTACATCCGCGAATGGGGCCAGGAGCAACTGGTGCGCGACGTGCGCATCACCCAGATCTACGAAGGCACCAACGGCATCCAGTCGCTGGACCTGGCCGGGCGCAAGATCGTCGGTAGTGGCGGGGCGCTCTACCGTCAGTTCGCTTCGGAAATCCGCGAATTCACCGCCAGTGCCGGCGCGGACCTGGGCGAGTTCACCCAACCGCTGAACGCCGCCGTCGACACCCTTGACGACCTGACCGCGTGGCTGCTGGACCGGGCACAAAACAACCCGAACGAAATCGGCGCGGCCTCGGTCGAGTACCTGCACGTGTTCGGCTACACCGCGTACGCCTACATGTGGGCACGCATGGCCAAGGCCGTGATGAGCGGCGATGCCGAGGACGATTTCTACACCAGCAAACTGGCCACCGCGCGTTTCTACTTCGCCCGGTTGCTGCCGCGTATCCACTCGTTGAGCGCATCGGCCAAGGCCGGCAGCGACTGCCTCTACGAGCTGCAAGCCGATCAGTTCTGATCGAAAGGACAAGGAACCTTAAACATGATGGCGACAAAAATAATTCCGCCCGCCGACGGTGCTTATGCCTATCCCTTGCTGATCAAGCAATTGCTGCTGTCCGGCGTGCGCTACGAGCCGGGCCGGGAAATCGTCTACGCCGACAAGCTGCGCTACAGCTACGAGACCCTCAACAAGCGTATTCGCCGCCTGGCCAATGCGCTGACGGCGGCCGGGGTCAAGGCTGGCGACACCGTGGCTTTGCTCGACTGGGACAGCCACCGTTACCTGGAATGCTTCTTCGCCGTGCCGATGATCGGCGCGGTGCTGCACACCGTGAACATTCGCCTGTCGCCGGAGCAGGTGCTGTTCACCATGAACCACGCCGAGGATGACCTGGTGCTGGTGCATGATGATTTCCTGCCCCTGGTCGAGCAGATCCACGGTCGGCTGGAAACCGTAAAAGGCTACCTGCAGCTCACCGATGACGAGGCGACCACCACCGCGCTGCCGGTGCTTGGCGAGTACGAGAACCTGCTGTCCCTGGCCCCGGAGCAGTACGACTTCCCCGATTTCGACGAGAACTCGGTCGCCACGCTGTTCTACACCACCGGCACCACCGGCGACCCGAAAGGCGTGTACTTCACGCACCGCCAACTGGTGCTGCACACCCTGAATGCCGTCGGCACTCTGGGCGCTTATCAGGGCCAGCCGCTGTTGCGTTCCGACGATGTGTACATGCCCATCACGCCGATGTTCCATGTGCATGCGTGGGGCGTGCCTTATGTCGCGACCCTGATGGGCATCAAGCAGGTCTACCCCGGCCGCTACGAGCCCAACAGCCTGGTCAGGCTGTACCGCGAAGAGAAGGTGACCTTCTCCCACTGCGTGCCGACCATCTTGCAGATGATCCTCAACTGTGAAGAAGGCAAGGCGACCCGTTTCGACGGCTGGAAAATGCTCTTGGGCGGCAGCGCGCTGACCCTGGGCGTGGCCAGCGAAGCCAATGCCAAAGGCATGGTGGTGCACGCCGGCTACGGCATGTCCGAGACCTGCCCGTTGCTGTGCCTGACCTACCTGCGCGATGAAGACCTGCAGCTGTCCGCCGAAGCGCAACTGCCGATCCGCATCAAGACCGGCACGCCGGTGCCGATGGTCGATCTGAAGATCATCGACGCCGAAGGCAATGACGTGGTCCATGACGGCGAGTCCCTGGGCGAGATCGTGGTGCGCGCGCCGTGGCTGACCCAGGGCTATCTGAAAGCCCCGGACAAAGGCGCGGAGCTGTGGCACAACGGCTGGCTGCACACCGGTGACATGGCCTCGATCGACCCATTGGGCGGCGTGGAAATCAAGGACCGCATCAAGGACGTGATCAAGACCGGCGGCGAGTGGATCAGCTCCCTGGAACTGGAAAGCCTGATCAGCGAACACCCGGGCGTGATGTCCGTCGCCGTGGTGGGCATTGCCGATGAACAGTGGGGCGAACGCCCGATGGCTATGGTCGTCTGCGAGCCGGGGCAATACCTCGACCGCAAGATCCTGGAGGTGCATTTGCAAACCTTCGTCGACGGCGGGCGCATCAACAAATGGGCGATCCCCAAGCAGTTCAAGTTCGTCGCCGAAATCCCCAAGACCAGCGTCGGCAAGATCAACAAGAAGCTGATTCGGGAAACTGAAGCGAACTGAGGGATAAACCTGCCGCCGTCCCCGATGGTTGCAAATTTTTTGTAGGAGCGAGCTTGCTCGCGATGGACTGGAGAGCGCCGCGTTTAGCCAGTGAACACGCGTTATCGTTAACGACCATCGCGAGCGAGCTCGCTCCTACAACGAGTCCAGCAGCAGGCGGTTTCTGGATAGCCCGGTCGGCGTCATCTTTGTCATAGTCCTCGCCAAAGATAACGCCCCGTTGGTCGCAGTTTTCAGCGCTTGTGCCAAGCTGAACGGGGTATTGAACCGCCGTGCATTCAATAGCCGGTCAGGCAGACCCCAGGAAGCCCACGACATGAACTTCACCCGTGCATCAAACGTCCGCAAAGAGTTCTACAAAGCCGTCTGGTTCTATTTCAAAGTGGTGTGGCCGATCTTCTCGATACTGCTTTTGGTGATCATCGCGATCGGCCTCGTCATCGCCCAACTGGAAGGATGGAGCCCTGATGACGGGGTCTACTTCGCCTTCGTGACAGGCCTGACCATCGGCTATGGAGAACTGGTGCCCAAGCTGGGCATATCACGGGTGCTGGCGATCCTGCTGGGTTTCAACGGCGTGCTGATGACCGCGACATTCGCGGCGATCAGCGTGCGGGCGATTGAAGTGACCGTGACGGCCTCGAGGAAGGGTGTGTAGGAGCGAGCTTGCTCGCGATGGTCTCAAGGACACCGCGCTTATCCAGGATTCGCGCGTTATCGTTGACGACCATCGCGAGCAGGCTCGCTCCTACAGTTTTTTGGTCAGCAGGCTAAGCCTCCCAACCCGCCCCAGTCACCGCCGCCTGCACCAGTGGGTGCAAATCCGCCCCCTGATGTTCCGTCTGCCAGGCCAGCAATTCCTTGCGCATGCTGGGCGCCCAGTACATCTGCATATGATTGCGCACGCTGAGCACCGCCTGTTGCTGGTCCGGCTGGCTGGCGAAGTACTGGGCGATCTGGTTGGCCATCTTGATCAGGTTGTCCGTGCTCATTTGCGCACCTCGGCTTTCTCAGGGTGCCGACGTTCCTTCAGCAGACGATGCTGTTCATCGCTGAATTCCTGGAAGCGTTTCTGCCACTCCGAAGGGTGATAAACGCGGCTGACCTCCACGGCGGTGACCTTGTACTCCGGACAGTTGGTGGCCCAGTCGGAGTTGTCGGTGGTGATCACGTTGGCCCCCGATTCCGGGAAGTGGAAGGTGGTGTACACCACGCCTGGGGCGACCCGTTCGGTGATCCGCGCACGCAGCACGGTCTGCCCGGCGCGGCTCCCGATGCCGACCCAGTCACCTTCGTTGATGCCACGGCTCTCGGCGTCGGTCGGGTGGATTTCCAGGCGGTCTTCGTCATGCCAGGCGACGTTGTCGGTACGCCGCGTCTGGGCGCCGACGTTGTACTGGCTGAGGATGCGCCCGGTGGTCAGCAGCAGCGGATAGCGACTGTTGACCTTCTCCTCGGTGGGCACGTAGCCGGTGAGCATGAAGCGCCCCTTGCCGCGCACGAACTCATTGATGTGCATGGTCGGCGTGCCATCCGGTGCCTCGGCGTTGCACGGCCATTGCAGGCTGCCGTGGCGGTCCAGTTCGGCGTAGCTGACGTTGGTGAAGGTCGGCGTCAGGCTGGCGATCTCATCCATGATTTGCGACGGATGCTGGTAATTCATCGGGTAACCCAAGGCATTGGCCAGGGCCACGGTGCCTTCCCAGTCGGCCTTGCCGCCCAGCGGTTCCATGACCTTGCGCACCCGGGAGATGCGTCGTTCGGCGTTGGTGAAGGTGCCGTCTTTTTCCAGGAACGAACTGCCCGGTAAAAACACGTGGGCGAATTTGGCGGTTTCGTTGAGGAAAATGTCCTGCACCACCACGCACTCCATGGCCGACAAAGCGGCGGTGACGTGCTGGGTATTCGGGTCGCTCTGGGCGATGTCTTCGCCCTGGCAATACAGGCCCTTGAAGCTGCCGGCCAGGGCCGACTCGAACATGTTGGGGATGCGCAGGCCCGGGTCGGGTTGCAGGGTGACGTTCCAGGCCTGCTCGAACTGCGCCCGTACCACCTCGTTGGAGATGTGCCGGTAACCGGGTAACTCGTGGGGGAAGGAACCCATGTCACAGGAGCCCTGTACGTTGTTCTGCCCGCGCAGCGGGTTCACGCCCACGCCTTCGCGACCGATGTTGCCGGTGGCCATGGCGAGGTTGGCGATGCCCATCACCGAGGTACTGCCCTGGCTGTGCTCGGTGACACCCAGGCCGTAGTAGATCGCCGCGTTGCCACCGGTGGCATACAGGCGCGCAGCGGCACGGATGTCGGCAGCGGGTACGCCGCAGACAGGGCCAAGGGCTTCCGGCGAGTTTTCCGCACGGCTGACGAACTCACTCCAGATCGCGAAATCGCTGTCCTCGCAACGGGCGTCGATAAAGGCCTGGTTGAGCAGTCCTTCAGTGACAATCACATGAGCCAGCGCATTGAGCATGGCGACGTTGGTGCCGGGGCGCAGGGCCAGGTGATACTCGGCGCGGGCATGCACCGTATCCACCAGATCGATGCGACGCGGATCGATGACAATAAGCCGCGCGCCTTCACGTAGGCGGCGTTTGAGTTGGGAGGCGAACACCGGGTGGGCGTCGCTGGGGTTGGCGCCCATCACCAAAATCACGTCGGCCTGCATCACCGAGTCGAAACTCTGGGTGCCGGCGGACTCGCCAAGCGTTTGCTTCAGGCCATAGCCGGTCGGCGAGTGGCAGACCCGCGCGCAGGTGTCGACGTTGTTGTTGCCGAAGGCGGCGCGCACCAGTTTTTGCACCAGGTAGGTTTCTTCGTTGGTGCAGCGGCTGGAGGTGATGCCACCGATGGAATCGCGGCCGTAGGTTTGCTGCAAGCGGCGGAATTCGCTGGCGGCGTAGGTCACCGCCTCATCCCAACTGACTTCCTGCCACGGGTCGCTGATGTTTTTGCGGATCATCGGCTTGGTGATGCGATCCGGGTGGGTCGCATAACCCCAGGCAAAGCGCCCTTTGACGCAGGAGTGGCCGTGGTTGGCCTGGCCGTTCTTGTCCGGAACCATGCGCACCAGTTGGTCGCCTTTCATCTCGGCGCGGAACGAGCAACCCACCCCGCAATAGGCGCAGGTGGTGATCACGCTGCGTTCGGGTTGCCCCAGTTCAACCACGCTTTTTTCCATCAGCGTTGCGGTAGGGCAAGCCTGCACACAGGCGCCGCAGGACACGCATTCCGAATCGAGAAAGTTATCCCCACCGGCAGCGGCCACGCGTGATTCAAAACCGCGCCCGGTAATGGTCAAGGCAAAGGTGCCCTGGGTTTCCTCGCAGGCACGCACGCAGCGGTTGCAGACGATGCACTTGCTCGGGTCGTAGTCGAAGTAGGGGTTGGACGTGTCCTTCACGTCGGCCAAATGGTTGTCGCCTTCATAGCCGTAGCGCACTTCCCGCAGGCCAACCTGACCGGCCACGGTTTGCAGCTCGCAGTTGCCGTTGGCCGAGCAGGTCAGGCAGTCCAGCGGGTGATCGGAAATGTACAACTCCATGACGTTGCGCCGCAGCGTCGCAAGCTTTGGCGTCTGGGTGTGCACGCTCATGCCTTCGCTGACCGGCGTGGTGCAGGACGCCGGATAACCGCGCATGCCGTCGATCTCCACCAGGCACATGCGGCAGGAGCCGAAGGCTTCCAGGCTGTCGGTGGCACAGAGTTTGGGAATGGTGGTGCCCAGCAGCGCAGCGGCGCGCATCACCGAGGTGCCTTCGGGCACGCTGATGCTGCGGCCATCGATGTTCAGGGTGACTTGCACCTGGCTGTCGCGGGCCGGAGTACCCAGGTCAATGTCTGTTTTCGGGTCGAAGAGAGTGATCATTGCTCGGCCTCCGAGGCTTGCAGACCGAAGTCAGCGGGGAAGTGCTTGAGGGCGCTGGCCACGGGATAAGACGTCATGCCGCCCAACGCGCACAGCGAACCGTATTGCAGGGTGTCGCACAGGTCCTTGAGGATGATCACCTGTTCATCGCGACTGTTCTGGTCGGGCGCGGCCAGCAGGCGGTCGATCACCTCGACGCCCCGGGTCGAGCCGATGCGGCAGGGGGTGCATTTGCCACAGGATTCCTCGGCACAGAACTGCATGGCGAAGCGCGCCATGCGGGCCATGTCGAGGGTGTCGTCAGCCACCACCACACCACCGTGACCGAGCATCGCGCCGATGGCCATAAAGGCTTCGTAATCCAGCGGCGTGTCGAATTGCGAAGGTGGCACCCAGGCGCCAAGAGGACCTCCCACCTGCGCAGCTTTCAACGGGCGGCCACTGGCGGTGCCACCGCCGTAGTCTTCCACCAGTTCCCGCAGGGTCAGGCCAAAGGCCCGTTCCACCAGGCCGCCGCGCCGCACATTGCCCGCCAGCTGGAAAGGCATGGTGCCCAGGGAACGGCCCATACCGTAGTCGCGATAGAACTGCGCGCCCTTGGCCAGAATCAGCGGCACCGAGGCCAGGGTCAGCACGTTGTGCACCAGCGTCGGCAGGCCGAACAAGCCCTGTAACGCGGGGATCGGCGGCTTGGCGCGGACGATCCCGCGCTTGCCTTCGAGGGAGTCCAGCAGCGCGGTTTCTTCACCGCAGATGTAAGCACCGGCCCCGACGCGCACTTCCATATCGAAGGCCAGGCCGCTGCCGCCGACATTGGCGCCCAAATAACCGGCATCTCGGGCGATGTTCAACGCTGCGCGCAGCGTGGCCACGGCATCCGGATATTCCGAGCGCACATAGATGTAGCCGAAGGTGGCGCCGACGGTAATGCCGGCAATGGCCATGCCTTCGATCAACAGGAAGGGGTCGCCTTCCATCAGCATGCGGTCGGCAAAGGTGCCGGAGTCGCCTTCGTCGGCGTTGCATACGATGTATTTCTGCGCAGCCTGAGTGCCGCGAACCGTGCGCCATTTGATCCCGGCCGGGAAGGCCGCGCCGCCACGGCCACGCAGGCCGGAATCGAACACCGCCGTCGCGGTTTGCTCGCCGCCAATGGCGATGGCCTGGGTCAAACCCTCGAAACCGCCGTGGGCCCGGTAATCCTCCAACGACAGCGGCTGGGTAATGCCGGCGCGGGCGAACAACAGGCGTTGTTGAGTCTTCAGATAAGGCAACTCTTCCACCAGGCCCAAGGCCAGCGGATGAGCGGATGGCTCGCCTTGCAGTGCATCGAGCACCGACGGCACATCCGCAGCCGTCAGCGGACCGAAGCCGAAACGGCCTTGCGGCGTGTCCACTTCCAGCAGTGGTTCCAGCCAGTACAGGCCACGCGAGCTGGTGCGTTGTATCTCCAGGGGCACAATGCGTCCCCGGGCATGGGTGATAAGGGCTACTACAACCTCTTCGGCGCCCACGGCACGGGCCACCGAATCACGGGACAGATAGAAAGCCGGCATCACGCGTCCTCCCGGCAAGCGTCGAGCAATGCATCCAGACGCTCGGCACTGAGCCGCGCATGCACCCGACCATCCAGCTCCAGAGCCGGCGAACAGGCGCAGGCGCCAAGGCAATACACCGGACGCAAACTGATGCTGCCGTCAGCGCTGCTGCCGTGATCGTCCAGTTGCAGGCGCTCGCGCAACTGCGCGGCAAGCTGCTCGGCGCCACGGCTCTGGCACGACTCCGCCCGGCATAGCCGCAGGATATGCCGCGCGGGCGGCGTGGTACGGAAGTCATGGTAAAAACTGATCACCCCACGAACCTCGGCCTGGCTGAGGTTGAGGGCATGGGCAATCTCGGGGACGGCGACATCGGGGATGTAACCGATGCGCTCCTGAATATCATGAAGAATGGGCAACAGCGCACCCGGAGTACCCTTGTGGCGCTCCAGCAGACTGTTGACCACAGGCAGGTGCAACATCTCATCAGGCATTCAGCAATCCTCACGGTCACGGACAAACCAGGCGGTCGTCGGTTGTCCGAAAGTGTCGGCTGCGGCATTCACACCACGTCACGGTATCGTGGCATCTACAGACCGTCGGCCAGGGCACCCTGAGCGGGCATCTTGTTGTGCCCGGCACGGTCTTTGCCGCGCCTCTATAGGGGCATAAAAGCCAGATTGCCACGCGGCCCTTGATTCGGCCGCACCAGAGCGACGTGTTTGGTTCTGTCTACGACCTTGTATTGAGTCTAGAAGAATGCGGCCCGCGTGGAGGTTTCAGGATGTATGCACAGTGGATCGCTGGGGAAAGCGTTCACCAGAAGAACTCGGGTGTTGCAGATCCAAAAAACCACCACAGCCCCTGTAGGAGCGAGCTCGCTCGCGAAAAATCCGAGGCAACCACCGTTCCTGCTGGCGACGTTGACGTTGACATTGTTATTAGGCTGCGGCAGCATGGATCCCAATCGCGCCCGATCCTCTGGTGCTGGCTCAGTCCGGCATTACGTTCGGGCCTTCTTGTTTATGGAACATGGAAGTTGCCTAAGCCAGCCCCTCCGAAGCCTTTCCTTACGTATCCTGACATGGTTGCGCTCCTGACCAGCAGGGGTGTGCAAATCGATGACCCGTCACGTGCGGAACGCAAGCTCGCGCAGCTAGGGTATTACCGTCTCAGCGGATTCTGGTACCCGGCGCGGGAATTCAAAATGAACGGCCTTCAGCAAGAAGTCTGCCCGGTCGCGGGCAAGCCTCTTCGTCTGGACACTTTCCAAGCGACCACCTCTTTCGATGCGATCGTAGACCTTTACCAGTTCGATAAACGATTGCGAATGCTCATGCTGGATGCAGTCGAGCGTCTGGAGGTCCACCTCAAGACTATAACGGCTCACGAGGTTGGATATCACGACCCGATGGCCTACACCGATGTGAAATTCATTCTGCACAAATGGACCCAGCCATACACGGACAGCCGTGGTAATGCGCGGAACAAGTGGACAGACTGGAGTCTGAAACAGCAGTTGCATATTGCGCGGAGCAAGGAGGACTGCATTCAGTGGCACCTGCGAGCCGGTAAGTCCATTCCCGTTTGGGTCGCCGTGGAAGCTTGGGATTTCGGGGATCTTTCGGAGTTCTTCGAACTGCTCACTAGCAAATATCAGAATCTAATACTCGCACGCCTCGGTTTGAACAACGCCAAGATGCTCAGCCGGTGGATGCAGCAAATCAGCCATTTGCGCAACCGCTGTGCTCACCATACCCGCATCTGGAATCAGGCTTCGGCTAACCCGTTATCGGTCCCCTTGGAACCGTATTTTCAGGTGTTGGGGCTGGATCAGCACGCGCTCAAGCGGCTGTACGGGTTAATTGCGGTCATATGGTTTCTGCTACAGAAGATCGCCCCCGCTTCGACCTGGATCAACGACGTTGCTGATCTGATCGATCGCAAGCCTGCTATGCCCGGCTGCACTTTCAAAGCGATGGGGTTTCCAGATGAAACTGGCTTTCCTCGAAAACTGTTCGGGATCTAACTGGCTTCGATACAAACCCCGAAAACTCGGGGCTATTACCCACCAGACAGCCACACCCCCTGTAGGAGCGAGCTCGCGAAAAACTCAAGGCACCACCATTTCCGATGAGTGCCCGCGCTATCGCAACCAAACTCGCCTCTACAAGCTGATGCCTGACGTCTAGAGCCAGAAGCTATCCCCCAGCTTCCGTCGCCTGCTTAGACGTCGATCCAAACCCCCGATCCCGAGTAAGCACCTTCACCGCATCATCCACCACCGCCTTACTCATCGCAGTCAAATAATGCGCAGCCCAGGCGTGATAGTCCGTGTCTTTGGCGTAAGCCGCATCTTGGGTCAGCGCCTTGGCGAGAAACAGAAAATCAGAAGCCATCGCCAACGCATCCCCAAGCGGAACATCACGAGTGACATGAAACAGCGCTTGATCCGCACAGTAGATGGCCGGTGTCAGGCCGATGGTTTTGAGTTCAGATTGTTCAGTCATTGGCCACCTCCGAGGATGGAGAGGCAATGGTGGAGGGTGTTACGCGATTGGGAAGTGCGTAGAGGGAAAAGCCAAATTTCAAACGGATTGATACTGCGCATTATCCAACTCCTTGATATGAGGAGCTGCCACGTTCGTTTCCACACGAATGGGTGACAGCTGTGCGCAGGGTGGAAAACCGGGAATCAAGGAAACCGGCACGCCCGAAGACGTCCCACGCACAGCCGCCATAACTCACGCCGCAGACACAAAAAAAAGCGCCGGCAGACGTGATGGGGGCGCTGTTGCGCCTTGAATTACACGGGTTTCCACACCCGGTCGCTGAATTGGCAGCGACGGTGGAAGGGTAGCGTCCAGATCCTTTTCCTGCAACCTTCAAAGGGTCTCGATCTTCAAACCAGCCGAGCAGAAAAATGTGTTATATCCGCGTTTTGTTCGTTGCGCATGTGGCAGCCGTTACGCTCAAAGTCCGCTATCTGCCCAGTACCTGACATTCAGCCAAAAAAAACTCCAGACATAACCAACTCCGTTGGTCGATATAGTCAACTCACTAAAGCTGCGCCAGCGAAGGACGAAATGACTACAAGCTGTTAACAAATGATTTTGCGCCATCGAAACTAAAAGTTATTTCACGATTCCCAAAAAATTTTAACCAGTGCCCTCTTATATACTCACTATTCCCCTCGGAAATGTAGTCAACTACATGTATTTTTGCCTCTTTCCTTGTCATTCTTGAAAGTAATTGACGCATTTCAAAGTCAGCTTGAGGCAATGAGTATCCTATGAAAACAATCCTATCCGCTTCTGAAATTTCAATGCCGGCATTTTGCCAAATAATTCTATATTGCGGATTTGATAAATTCTTTAAATAGGTTGGCATTATTAAATTCTGAGAAAGTAAATGCCTACCCGTTTCTTCAGGAAAGTTCCTGTCACAATGACGGCATGAAGTAGAATGTTCAAAGTTATGCATGGCTTCCTTTTCAAAGAACTTCGCATAAAGCCTTGCGCATCTTGGGCATTGCAACCAATTTAGAGAGCCATGAAGTTTTAGAAGCTTTACGTTAAAGCCACCTTGGCCAAGCTTTTCCAGGCCAGGGATTACTGTTGTATCATTTTCATCTTTTGAGCTTATGTAGCAGCAGTAGTCCACAACTCCATCATATTGTTTGTGCGCTAGCAGCGATTTGTATATTGAATTATCAAGAAGAATATCCCAGTTCGTGCTAATTACGCTAACAGGATCATTTCTCTTGTACGCAACCCCAGCGCGTACCGAGGACAATTCAGTAAGGTGGTCCGCGAAACGGTCTATATAATCTTTTGATTTATTAGTTCTGTTTAGCAAAAGTTGGATGGTGCGGCCAACAACATAAAATACAGATTCACGAACTTTCATGATTTTATCAAGACTGATACCTCTGAATTGAGAGCTTTCAGCTAAGCATCGATCCAGTGGTGTAAATATATCTTCAAGATCAATATTTGAAAAACCACCATCCGTCACATTTAGTTGTTCTCTGAGGAAACTGGTAAATTCATCAAACTTTGTAGGCTCAAAGACATGAGGGTTCTCTTTGTAGAGATCG
This sequence comes from Pseudomonas sp. KH_046_2, assembly GCF_057838985.1. Classification (NCBI taxonomy): domain Bacteria; kingdom Pseudomonadati; phylum Pseudomonadota; class Gammaproteobacteria; order Pseudomonadales; family Pseudomonadaceae; genus Pseudomonas; species Pseudomonas sp. KH_046_2. The sequence goes on from NZ_CM174480.1 coordinate 1,101,318, forward strand.
AATGCCTCACGCAAGATGGCAGCCTGGGTCGGCGCGCCTGCCTCGACAGAGAACCCTGCCCCAAGAATGTATACAGTTTTCATCCTTACTTCAGCTCCTTAAATTGTTCTTTTTAAACAAAAAATGGGAAAAATCTATTACTTTAAAAATAAATCTGTCCCCTTTTTTCTTTTTTTTCGGTGAGGGGGCCGATTTTTGAAATTGGCTTTTGGTTAGAGGTGAGTTGACTCTCAGAAGTTTATGCCAAGTTTATGGAAGAATATCTTGTTTCGGATGTTCGCGTCTTTAAGTATTTTATCCCAGCCGAGAACCTCAATATAAAGGTTCAAGCTGTCATGCCATTTGAAATAGCCGAGTCGATCTGGCATAGGTTTGAAGTCTTTTTCATCTTCAAGCCAGCTTTTGGTTTTTTGAGTTAGTTCACAGATAACGTAACCATAAAAAGGCGTGTTATCTCCGATCAATATCTCTCTGCCAGTTGGTGTTTTAAACTCCCCATTTCGGATTTTTCTCACGTATCTTATGATTTGCGTAACTGGGTCTTCACTGGAGGACGGATTGGTGAAGTCATCTCGTTGGGGCTTTTTAAATTCGAAAATTGTTACAGGGTTGCTTTCTACGTTTTCACCTCGGAATAACACCCGTTTATCGTAGGCGATTAAGTCTGGGCGATCGCTATTGCCTTGGAGTGGAAGGTCCGAAGAAAGGTAGTGTGTGAAATTCAGCCTTTCATCGATTAACCATAGGTTGTGGTCTTTGAGTGGTGTTGAAAGGGAGTCACCCTTTCTGGGGAATATGATGTCATGCACAATTCCTTCAGAGGAGTACTTTCCATCAATATTGGTTTCTAGGTTTTTTTCGAATAATTCAATTATATTTTTTCTTGGCGCTATATAGTGAACCAAATCGTTTTTGCTGGCTTCTGAGATTTTTTCTATTATTTCTGCTGTTTTTTCTTCAATGTCAGATTGCTCAGTTGTCGCAAGAATTTGCCGCATTTGGCCTTTGATCTGTACTTCTTGCTCGTATTTTATTTGTTGTAGTCTGCTTTCGATTTCTTCATCTTTAGCGTTGTAAGGGAGGTCCGAAAGGTCGGCGTGCTTCAGGATCTGTGTGTGCCATGGAGCATTATCTCTCACATAATGTGAGACTCGTTCTAATTTTTTTAGTATTCGGGCGTCTACTTCATCATCCACTGCTTTTTTTGCGAAATCTGATGCAATGCTTTCAATTTGTGATTGGGAAACTCCCAGGATGATGTCGTTGTCTTTTTGAAACTCAAATCCCCCTCTTTCAAGGGAGACGTTGTCGTCTAGGTATTTTCCAAAGACATATATTTTTATTATGAAGTTTCTATCTTTTACTTCGAGATCGGTAAGGACTCTATCGTAAAATTCATCAATAAATTCAGGGATATATTTGTGGAGTTATACGCTGGTCACTTCCCGTCGATGAGCGACAAGGCTAACTTTGCTAGTCTGGGTTTTCGGTGAGTAAAACTTAAATACTCGCGCTGTAAATAGTTCGGGTCCTGAAGTGCCCTCGAGATGGAATTCGCCGCTGGCAGACTCAATTTCTTCAATTAAGTGAGAGCCTTCCTTTTCAATGAAATTGTTCAATGTTATGGGGTTTGATTCGTCCTCCTCTCTAAGGACTATCTGAGGGAGTGATTCTGGTTTTATGTAGAAATATGGTAGCAGCTTTTCTACAAGGACTCTTGCGATTGTATGGGTCTTTTTGTCTGGAAGTTTTACGCTTTTTAAATTGGCTAGTGTGACTCTGGATCCAGGCGTGCCACCTGTTATGCTTGATTTAGTTTCATCAACGATAATATCGTTGTCTTTTCCCATTTTGAAGGTTCGAAAGAAAAGACTACTTCCACTCAGGAATGTGCTTTCGATTATTGCTTCGTCGAAATATTTTAAGTAGGTTAGTCGCCCAAACCCCTTTCCTCCTTCCACAATTTTATGTGCGGAATATAGAGTGTCAAATGAGTCTCTGTTAACGTCATTGAAGCCAATTCCGTTGTCGGTAATTATAAATCCGGTTATTTCTGGTAATGATGCGTCTAGCGATATCTGTTTTTCTCTGATGACAATAATTTCGATTAAGCCTTTTGGGTTTTTGTTGGCTTCAATCGCTTGAATTGCGTTGACTATAGATTCGATTAGTGGCGTGTACACACTTGTTCCAGATCGAATATTTTCGATAGCCCTACGGATATTTACGTTGCTCATAGTTAGTCCTCGTGCAAAAAATAGCCATCCTTGTTGAGGCTGGATCTATGATGGTGCAATCATCGAAAATCCATTTTTCGCATTTATTTAGTATTTAGCGATATGCGTTCGCGATTTTCTTCCTTGGAGGGTAGGTTAGCAAGGTCCTTCAAGCTCAGCGGAAAGGGACAGATTTATTTTGGATAAGACGCAACGACCAGCATCGGCCCAGTAGTCAGGCTTTCCCAATCTTTGGGCCGACTGCCTTTACTCACTGTATGTCTTTCAGATAATCCTTGAGCGCGATGAGCGGGGCATCAAGCTGCTCTATCGTCTGAGTAGTGGCAAATTCACCCGCCAACCTCTGCAACTCCCGCCCCAACGGCTTATCCACACCCCCAATGGCTTCCAGCGCCAACCCCACACACTCATCCACCTTCGCCTGGATCGTCTCAACATCCCCCCGCCGCACCAGCAACTCAAACACATCCCGCTGGTAATCACCCATGACCAAATCGTCACGCAAAATCGGGCTCTGACCTTCCGATTCATAAGCCAGTTTGAGGGAGAAGAGGGCGACGGTTTCCAGGTGCAATTCCATGGGGGGGAATCCTTGTGAAATGTTCCGGCGGTGCGGGTGGCGTGGAAGAGAAGAGCAGGAGCAAAAGCATCGCCAGCAAGCCGGCTCCTACGGGTCGGTGGGGTGTCAGCCACTTTATTGCAGACGAAAAAAAAGGCCTTGCAAAGCAAGACCTTTCTTAATTTTGGTGCCCCGAGGGAGACTCGAACTCCCACTCCTTTCGAAAACGGATTTTGAATCCGCCGCGTCTACCAATTCCGCCATCAGGGCTCAATGGCGGCGAAGTATAGAGATGAGATAACCGCTGGTCAATCAGGTACATGGAGAATTTTTGATATTTCCGCTAGACTTCCCGGCCCTGCTAGACGAACCCCATCATGCGCGTTGCTGACTTTACTTTCGAGCTCCCTGATTCGCTGATCGCCCGCCATCCGCTGGCCGAGCGGCGCAATAGTCGTCTGTTGACCCTGGATGGGGTCAGCGGCGCCCTGGCACACCGTCAATTCACTGATTTGCTGGAGCATTTGCGCCCCGGCGATTTGATGGTGTTCAACAATACCCGGGTGATTCCGGCGCGGCTGTTTGGCCAGAAGGCTTCCGGCGGCAAGCTGGAAATCCTGGTGGAGCGGGTGCTCGACAGTCATCGCGTGCTGGCCCATGTGCGGTCCAGCAAGTCGCCCAAGCCGGGGTCGAAGATCCTGATCGACGGCGGTGGCGAGGCCGAGATGCTGGCGCGGCACGATGCGTTGTTTGAGCTGGGCTTTGCCGAAGAGGTGTTGCCGCTGCTCGACCGCGTCGGGCACATGCCGCTGCCTCCTTATATAGACCGTCCGGATGAAGGCGCCGACCGCGAGCGTTACCAGACTGTCTACGCCGAGCGTTTGGGCGCGGTGGCGGCGCCGACGGCGGGGCTGCATTTCGATCAGGTGCTGATGGAGGCGATTGCCGCCAAGGGCGTCGAGACTGCGTTCGTGACCCTGCACGTCGGTGCCGGCACGTTCCAGCCGGTGCGCGTGGAGAAGCTCGAAGACCACCACATGCACAGCGAATGGCTGGAAGTCGGCCAGGACGTGGTCGATGCGGTTGCCGCCTGCCGCGCTCGCGGTGGTCGCGTGGTGGCCGTGGGGACCACCAGCGTGCGTTCCCTGGAAAGCGCCGCCCGCGATGGCGTGCTCAAGCCGTTCAGTGGCGACACCGACATTTTCATCTACCCGGGCCGGCCGTTTCATGTGGTCGATGCCCTGGTCACCAACTTCCATTTGCCCGAATCCACGCTGTTGATGCTGGTTTCGGCGTTCGCCGGTTATCCCGAGACCATGGCCGCCTATAAGGCCGCCGTGGACAACGGTTACCGCTTTTTCAGCTACGGTGATGCGATGTTCATCACGCGTAATCCTGCGCCGACTGCCCCTAAAGAATCGGGCCCAGAGGAAACTGTATGAGTCGCACCTGTCGTATGTCTTTCGAGCTGCTGGCCACTGATGGCAAGGCTCGTCGCGGTCGTTTGACCTTCCCGCGCGGTACCGTCGAGACCCCGGCTTTCATGCCGGTGGGCACCTACGGCACGGTCAAGGGCATGCTGCCACGGGATATCGAGGCGACTGGCGCTGAAATCATTCTGGGCAACACCTTCCACCTGTGGCTGCGCCCGGGCACGGAAGTGATCAAGAAGCACGGCGACCTGCACGATTTCATGCAGTGGAAAGGCCCGATCCTGACCGACTCCGGCGGTTTCCAGGTGTTCAGCCTGGGCGCCATGCGCAAGATCAAGGAGGAGGGCGTGACCTTCGCTTCTCCAGTCGACGGCGCCAAGGTGTTCATGGGCCCGGAAGAGTCGATGCAGGTCCAGCGTGACCTGGGCTCCGACATCGTGATGATTTTCGACGAATGCACGCCGTACCCGGCTGACGAAGACGTCGCCCGTATTTCCATGGAGTTGTCCCTGCGTTGGGCCAAGCGTTCGAAAGAAGCCCATGGCGACAACACGGCGGCGCTGTTCGGCATCGTGCAGGGCGGCATGCACCAGGACCTGCGCATGCGCTCCCTGGAAGGCCTCGATCAGATCGGCTTCGACGGCCTGGCCATCGGCGGCCTGTCGGTGGGCGAGCCCAAGCATGAAATGATCAAGGTGCTGGATTACCTGCCGGGCATGATGCCGGCTGACAAACCTCGTTACCTTATGGGCGTTGGCAAACCGGAAGATCTGGTTGAGGGTGTGCGCCGCGGTGTGGACATGTTCGATTGCGTGATGCCAACCCGTAATGCCCGCAATGGGCATCTGTTCATTGATACCGGCGTGCTGAAGATCCGAAACGCGTTCCATCGCCATGATGATTCGCCGCTCGATCCGACCTGCGATTGCTATACCTGCCAGAACTTCTCCCGCGCTTATCTGCATCACCTGGACAAATGCGGCGAAATGCTGGGAAGCATGCTCAATACCATCCATAACTTGCGCCATTATCAAGTGCTTATGGCTGGTTTGCGCGAGGCTATTCAACAGGGTACATTGGCCGCCTTTGTCGATGCCTTCTACGCCAAACGCGGGTTGCCTGTTCCGCCTTTGGACTGAGTTTACTGACCCCAAGATTCAACATTTGCAACTGGAGTGCTAAATGAGCTTTTTTATCTCTAATGCCATGGCTGACGCCGCTGCACCTGCTGCCGGCCCAATGGGCGGCGGTTTCGAGTGGATTTTCCTGGTCGGCTTCCTGGTCATCTTCTACCTGATGATCTGGCGTCCACAGGCCAAGCGCGCCAAAGAGCAGAAAAACCTGCTGAGCAGCCTGCAGAAAGGCGACGAAGTTGTGACCACCGGCGGCATCGCCGGCAAGATCACTAAAGTGGCCGACGATTTCGTCGTTCTGGAAGTTTCCGACACCGTCGAAATGAAGTTCCAGAAAGGCGCCATCGCCGCCACGCTGCCAAAAGGCACGCTCAAAGCGATCTAAGTTTCAACTTCATTTTCAATCGACGGGGCGCGCAAGGCGCCCCGCGTCATAAACGGGCGGCGTGATGCTGAACAAATATCCTCTGTGGAAATACATTCTGATCCTGGCGGTGCTGGCGGTCGGTCTGATTTATTCCGCTCCCAATCTTTATCCTGATGACCCGGCCATTCAGGTCAGCGGTGCCAGCACTGCGCTGCAAGTCAATCAGGCTGATCTGGATCGTGTGAGCGCTGCGCTCAAGGAATCCGGGATCAACGTCAAGGCTGCCACCCTGGCAGAGGGCGGCAAGGGTGGTCTGATCCGCCTGACCAAGGCTGAAGACCAGCTGCCGGCCAAAGACGTCGTGCGCAAGGCATTGGGTGATGACTACGTCGTCGCGCTGAACCTGGCACAAACCACTCCACAATGGCTGCGCAACCTCGCCGCGCACCCGATGAAGCTGGGTCTGGACTTGTCCGGTGGTGTGCACTTCCTGCTGGAAGTGGACATGGACAAAGCCCTCGACGCGCGCCTGAAAGTCTACGAAGGCGACGTCAAGAGCCTGCTGCGTAAAGAAAAACTGCGCTATCGCAGCCTGCCGCAACTGGGCGGTGCCATTCAGCTGGGCTTCGCTGATGAAGACAGCCGCGAACAGGCCCGCAGCCTGATCCGCAAGAACTTCAACGATTTCGACATTGTTCCGGCCGACCTCAATGGCCAACCGGTGCTGCGTCTGGCGATGACCCCGGCCAAGCTGGCGGAAATCCGCGAATACTCCATCAAGCAGAACTTGACCACGGTACGTAACCGCGTCAACGAGCTGGGTGTTGCCGAACCGATCGTCCAGCGTCAGGGCGCCAACCGCATCGTGGTTGAGCTGCCGGGCGTGCAGGACACCGCCGAAGCCAAGCGTATCCTCGGCAAGACGGCCAACCTCGAGTTCCGTCTGGCGGCTGAGCCTGGCGCTTCGAAAGCCACTTCCGAATCCTTTGAGTTTCGTGAGGGCAACCGTCCTCCGGCACTGATCGAGCGTGGCCTGATCATCACCGGTGACCAGGTGACTGACGCCAAGGCCGGTTTCGGTGAGCAGGGCACGCCGGAAGTGAACATTCGTCTGGACGGTCACGGCGGCGAGCTGATGAGCCGTGCGACCCGTTCGAACGTGGGTCGCAGCATGGCGGTGATCTTCATCGAGCAGCGTCCGGTTACCACTTACGTCAAGCAAGTGGTCAACGGCGTCGAGAAAGACGTGCCGGTGCAGACGTTCAAGGAAGAGAAGAAGATCATCAGCCTGGCGACCATTCAGTCGCCGCTGGGTGCCCAGTTCCGCATCACTGGCCTGAACGGCCAGGGCGAATCGTCCGAACTGGCTCTGCTGCTGCGTGCCGGTGGTCTGGCGGCGCCGATGTACTTCGCTGAGGAACGCACCATTGGCCCAAGCCTGGGTGCCGACAACATCACCAAGGGTATCGATGCATCGCTGTGGGGCATGCTGTTCGTCTCGCTGTTCATCATGGCCATCTATCGCTTCTTCGGCCTCATCGCCACTGTCGCGCTGACGGTGAACATGGTGATGCTGCTGGCCCTGATGTCGCTGCTGGGTGCAACGCTGACCCTGCCGGGTATCGCCGGTATCGTGTTGACCATGGGTATGGCGGTCGACGCCAACGTACTGATCTTCTCGCGGATCCGTGAAGAGATTGCCGCGGGCATGTCGGTGCAGCGTGCAATCAACGAAGGCTTCGGCCGGGCATTCACCGCGATTCTCGACGCCAACCTGACAACACTGTTGGTCGGCGGGATTCTCTTTGCCATGGGCACAGGTCCCGTCAAGGGCTTCGCAGTGACCATGTCCCTCGGGATCTTTACCTCGATGTTCACGGCCATCATGGTGACCCGCGCGATGGTCAACCTGATCTTCGGCGGTCGTGACTTCAAGAAGTTGTGGATTTAAGGGGCTGCCATGTTACGTACAATCAACTTCATGGGCGTTCGCAACTTCGCGTTCGGCGTCACATTGTTCCTTACTGCGCTGGCGTTGTTCAGTGTCGCTACCAAGGGCATGAACTGGGGCCTGGACTTCACCGGCGGTACGCTCATCGAGCTGACCTACGAGCGTCCGGCCGACGTCTCCAAGGTGCGTGAGCAGTTGGCGACCGCCGGTTATAACGATGCCGTCGTGCAGAACTTTGGTGCAACCACCGATCTGCTGGTGCGCATGCCTGGCGAAGACCCGCAACTGGGTCACCAGGTCGCCGAAGCCTTGCAGAAGGTCGGCGGCGAGAACCCGGCGACGGTCAAGCGCGTCGAATTCGTCGGCCCGCAGGTGGGTGAAGAGCTGCGCGACCAGGGCGGCCTCGGCATGCTGATGGCGCTGGGCGGTATCCTGATCTACCTGGCTTTCCGCTTTCAGTGGAAGTTCGCGGTCGGTGCGATCGTGTCCCTGATCCACGACGTGATCGTGACCATCGGTATCCTGTCGTTCTTCCAGATCACCTTCGACCTGACGGTGCTGGCGGCGGTACTGGCGATCATCGGTTACTCGCTCAACGACACCATCGTGGTATTCGACCGGGTTCGCGAGAACTTCCGGGTACTGCGCAAGGCCAGCCTGATCGAGAACATCAACATCTCGACCACGCAAACCCTGCTGCGGACCATGGCGACTTCGATCTCCACTTTGCTGGCGATCGCGGCCCTGCTGTTCTACGGTGGCGACAACCTGTTCGGCTTCTCCATCGCCCTGTTCATCGGTGTTCTGGCGGGTACTTACTCGTCGATCTACATCGCGAACGTGGTGCTGATCTGGCTGAACCTGAGCACGGAAGACCTGATTCCTCCGGTCAATACCGAGAAGGAAGTCGACGACCGTCCTTGAAGGCAAAGTCTTTAAGCGATGTAGTCCAAAAAAGGCGCGAGTTGAACTCGCGCCTTTTTTTGTGCTCCAAGGCAGGGAGAAGCGCGGACATGTTCCGCATGTGATGGTCCAGGAGGTTCATGTGAACAAGTCGATGCTGGTTGGTGCTGTACTGGGTGCTGTCGGTGTAACTGCCGGGGGTGCTGTGGCCACCTACAGCCTGGTTAAAAATAACGGTCCTGAGTACGCGCAAGTACTCGCCGTTGAGCCGGTCAAGACACAAATCAAGACTCCACGTGAAGTGTGCAAGGATGTAGCGGTCACCCGGCAGGCGCCGGTCAAAGATCAACACCAGATCGCCGGTACGGTGGTCGGTGCATTGGCAGGTGGCTTGCTGGGTAACCAGATCGGTGGCGGCACCGGTAAGAAGATCGCCACGGTCGCGGGTGCTGTCGGTGGTGGTTACGCCGGCAACAAGGTGCAGGAAGGCATGCAAGAGCGTGACACCTACACCACGACCCAGACCCGCTGTAACACGGTCAACGACATCAGTGACAAGGTTGTAGGTTACGACGTGCGGTATTCGCTGGACGGCAAGGAAGGCAAAGTGCGCATGGATCGTGATCCAGGCAACCAGATTCCGGTGGATAAGGAAGGCAAGTTGATCTTGTCGGAGAATCAGGCGGCTCAGTGATCTGCTGACGCTGGATAAAAAAGAAGCACCCTGCGGGGTAATGCCAGTCAGTTAAGCGCAATCCATGTGGGAGCGAGCCTGCTCGCGATGACGACGGTACATTCAGCATCAATGTTGGCTGACCCGCCGCTATCGCGAGCAGGCTCGCTCCCACAGGGGAGGGTGTTCAAACTCTTAACTGACTGGCATTAACCCTGCGGGGTGCTTTTTTTGTGTCTGAAATGCAGCTCCGAGAACGCTGCAAAAACCTGTGGGAGCGGGCTTGCCCGCGATGACGGTATCACCTGCGCCATATGCGGTGACTGACCCACCGATATCGCGGGCAAGCCCGCTCCCACAGGGATCTACGGTGTTGTCGGTAGCGATTTTCAGGCATAAAAAAAGCACCCCGAAAGGTGCTTTTTCTGTCGCTGGAAGCTTAGCGCTTCAGCGAGGCCGGCAGGTGTGGCTGGATGGCCGTCAATACTGCCTTGAAGCATTTGGTGTTACCGGCAACGACGTGGCCTTTTTCAAGGAAGTCGTGGCCGCCGGTGAAGTCGCTCACCAAACCGCCGGCTTCCTGGATCAGCAGGGCGCCCGCAGCCATGTCCCACTCGGACAGGCCCGACTCCCAGAAGGCGTCGAAACGGCCGGCGGCCACGTAGGCCAGGTCCAGGCTCGCGGAACCTGCGCGGCGGATGCCAGCGGTCTGGCCAACCAGGGCGCGGAACATGCCCAGGTAGTTGTCGAGGTTGTCCATCTGGTCGTCACGGAACGGGAAGCCGGTACCCAGCAGGGCGCCGTCCAGGCTGGTGCGACCGCTGACGCGCAGGCGACGACCATTCAGTTGGGCGCCGCGACCACGGCTGGCGGTGAATTCTTCCTGGCGAACCGGGTCCAGAACAATAGCGTGTTCCAGGCGACCGCGGTACTTGCAGGCAATGCTGACAGCGAAATGAGGAATGCCGCGCAGGAAGTTGGTGGTGCCGTCCAGTGGGTCGATGATCCACAGGTACTCTTCGCCTTCGATGCCGGTGCCGGCGTGCATGCCGGTCTCTTCACCCAGGATCGAGTGATTCGGGTACGCCTTGCGCAGGGCGTCGATGATTTTCTGTTCGGCGGCGCGATCCACCTCGGATACGTAATCCTTGGCGTCTTTTTCGTCGACCTTGATGGTATCCAGGCGCTCGATGGAGCGGAAGATCAATTCACTGGCGCTGCGGGCGGCGCGCAGCGCGATATTCAGCATGGGCTGCATGGATGTGTCACCTAAGGTTGTTAAAGAAAGCCGGGCATTCTATCAGAAAGTTTCTACAGGAGAAGGACGACGTTCGCTTTCATGGCTTAACGGTAGGATGAGCTGTAAGATTCTGCTCCCGATTATTGTGTTCGAGAGCGCCTCCCTTGCTGCAAAACATTCGTGTCGTCCTGGTCAATACCAGCCATCCGGGCAATATCGGCGGGGCTGCGCGTGCCATGAAGAACATGGGGCTGTCGCGGCTGGTGCTGGTCGAGCCTCGTTTGTTCCCGCATCACGAGGCCGATGCCCGTGCCTCCGGTGCCGGGGACATCCTTGAAAACGCGCAAGTCGTCGCCACCTTGGAAGATGCCTTGGTCGGTTGCAATCTGGTGCTTGGCACCAGTGCCCGCGACCGCCGGATTCCCTGGCCGCTGCTCGATCCCCGCGAATGCGGTACGAAAGTGGTCGAGGAAGCCGGGCAGGGCGCGGAGATCGCTTTGGTGTTCGGTCGTGAAGATTCCGGCCTGACCAACGAAGAGCTACAGCGATGTCATTATCACGTGCACATCCCATCAGACCCTGAGTTCAGCTCGCTGAACCTTGGGGCGGCGGTGCAGGTGTTGGGTTATGAAGTGCGCATGTCCTGGCTGGCGGCCCAAGGTCAGCCAAGCAAGGTCGAGAAGGAAGAAGTGGCCTCGGTCAAAAGCGCTGAGCTGGCGACCATGGACGAGCTGGAACGATTCTATGAACACCTGGAACAGACCCTGGTGGCCATCGAATTCCTCGATCCGGAAAAGCCACGGCACTTGATGGCGCGCCTGCGCCGGTTGTACGGACGCAGCTCGGTCAGCCGGGCGGAAATGAATATTTTGCGTGGCATCCTCACGGAAACCCAGAAAGCGGCCCGTGGTGAGCTCCTTAAGCGGAGGGATTAATGATGTTCGAGCGTTTGCGTGAAGATATCCAGAGCGTATTCCACCGAGATCCGGCGGCGCGTAACGCTTTTGAAGTCCTGACCTGCTACCCCGGCATGCATGCCATCTGGATTCACCGTTTGTCGGCGATGCTGTGGCGCGCGGACCTGAAATGGCTGGCGCGGCTGGTGTCGAACTTCGGTCGCTGGTTGACCGGGATCGAGATCCATCCGGGGGCCAAGGTCGGTCGTCGTTTCTTCATTGACCATGGCATGGGCATCGTCATCGGCGAAACCGCCGAGATTGGCGATGACGTGACTATTTACCAGGGCGTGACCCTCGGTGGTACCAGCTGGAATAAAGGCAAGCGCCACCCGACCCTGGGTGATGGCGTCGTGGTCGGGGCGGGCGCGAAGGTGCTCGGCCCGTTCACTGTCGGTGCCGGGGCCAAGGTGGGTTCCAATGCTGTCGTGACCAAGGAAGTGCCGCCGGGCGCCACTGTGGTGGGGATTCCGGGGCGGATCATCGTCAAATCCGACGAAGAGCAGGACGCCAAGCGCAAGGCCATGGCTGAGAAGATTGGCTTCGATGCCTACGGTGTGACTGAAGACATGCCCGACCCGGTGGCGCGTGCCATTGGTCAGCTGCTCGATCACTTGCAGGCGGTTGATGGTCGTCTGGAGGGGATGTGCGGGGCGTTGAAGGATCTGGGCAGTAATTACTGTGCGAAAGATCTGCCTGAGCTGCGCGAAGAAGACTTCGCTTGTGTGAAGGACAAGGATCAGAGTCAGGTCAGCTAGACCGCGTCGACTTCATCGCGGGCAAGCCCGCTCCCACAGGGATTCTCGGTGTTCACACAATCTGTGTTTCAACCTGGACCTTGTGGGAGCGGGCTTGCCCGCGATGAACGATGACTCGGTATTACTGGCTGTTCAGGCCCAGCCTTTGCTATGATGCGCCCGCTCTTTTGCGGGTAATCCTGACTAAAGTACTAGGTCTTATAGTTGACTTAAATACTCGGGAATTGCATACTCGCCTCATTCCGAACTCCGTGGTAATTGTCCATGCGACTGACTACAAAAGGCCGATACGCCGTGACCGCCATGCTTGATCTGGCGTTGCACGCGCAGCACGGGCCCGTGTCCCTGGCCGATATCTCCGAGCGCCAAGGCATCTCCCTGTCCTACCTCGAACAGCTTTTCGCCAAGTTGCGCCGCAGCAACCTGGTGTCCAGCGTCCGTGGTCCAGGCGGCGGCTACCAGCTGTCACGCGACATGCAGGGTATCCAGGTCGCCCAGGTGATCGATGCGGTGAACGAATCGGTCGATGCAACCAAATGCCAGGGCCAGGGTGACTGCCACTCCGGTGACACTTGCCTGACTCACCACTTGTGGTGCGACCTGAGCCTGCAGATCCACGAATTTCTGAGCGGTATCAGCTTGGCTGACCTTGTGACTCGCCGTGAGGTGCAAGAAGTAGCCCAGCGCCAGGACCAACGCCGTTGCAACAGCAAGGCGCCACGCCTGGACAAGATTGAAGCGTCCGCCGTCGAATGACTGCCAGAGAGCTAGCGGCACGCCAGCCAGCCTGATTTAGGAGATAGTCCATGAAATTGCCGATTTACCTTGATTACTCTGCGACTACCCCGGTTGATCCGCGTGTCGCGCAAAAGATGAGTGAATGCCTGCTGGTCGACGGAAACTTCGGTAACCCGGCGTCCCGTTCCCACGTGTTCGGCTGGAAAGCTGAAGAATCCGTCGAAAACGCTCGTCGTCAGGTCGCTGACCTGGTCAACGCCGACCCGCGTGAAATCGTCTGGACCTCCGGTGCCACCGAATCCGACAACCTGGCAATCAAGGGTGCGGCACATTTCTATGCCACCAAGGGCAAGCACCTGATCACCACCAAGATTGAGCACAAGGCTGTCCTCGACACCATGCGCCAACTGGAGCGTGAAGGTTTCGAAGTGACCTACATCGAGCCTCGTACCGATGGCCTGGTGACCCCTGAGATGATCGAAGCCGAACTGCGCGACGACACCATCCTGGTTTCGGTCATGCACGTGAACAACGAAATCGGCACCATCAACGACATCGCAGCGATCGGCGAACTGCTCCGTGCCAAGGGCATCCTGTTCCACGTCGACGCCGCTCAGTCCACCGGCAAGGTCGAGATTGACCTTTCGAAGCTGAAAGTCGACATGATGTCGTTCTCCGCCCACAAGACCTACGGTCCTAAAGGCATCGGCGCCCTGTACGTAAGCCGCAAACCGCGCGTACGTATCGAGGCGACCATGCACGGTGGCGGCCACGAGCGCGGCATGCGTTCCGGCACCCTGGCGACCCACCAGATCGTCGGCATGGGCGAAGCTTTTCGCGTAGCCAAGGAAGACATGGCTGCCGAGAACGCGCGCATCAAGGCTTTGAGCGAGCGTTTCTACAAGCAGGTCGAGCACCTGGAAGAGCTGTACGTCAACGGCAGCATGACCGCCCGCGTTCCGCACAACCTGAACCTGAGCTTCAACTACGTTGAAGGCGAGTCGCTGATCATGGCGCTCAAGGATCTGGCGGTTTCGTCCGGTTCGGCCTGTACCTCGGCGTCCCTTGAGCCTTCGTACGTACTGCGTGCCCTGGGCCGCAACGACGAACTGGCACACAGCTCGATCCGTTTCACCTTCGGCCGTTTCACCACCGAAGAAGAAATCGACTACGCCGCGCAGAAAGTCTGCGAGGCCGTTATCAAGCTGCGCGCCCTGTCGCCGCTGTGGGACATGTACAAAGACGGTGTCGATATCTCGAAGATCGAGTGGGCGGCACACTAAACAAAGAAGCCGCCGGATACAGGTCCTGTAGCAGCGCGGCGGTAAACGCAGCGTAACTGCAGGGCCTCAAGAGCGGCCCTGATGAGTGAGGATTGAGAATCATGTCTTACAGCGAAAAGGTCATCGACCACTACGAAAACCCGCGCAACGTCGGCAAGATGGACGCGGAAGATCCTGATGTCGGCACCGGCATGGTCGGCGCTCCGGCGTGCGGCGACGTGATGCGCCTGCAGATCAAGGTCAACGACGCCGGCATCATCGAAGATGCCAAGTTCAAGACTTACGGCTGCGGTTCGGCCATCGCTTCCAGCTCCCTCGCCACCGAGTGGATGAAGGGCAAGACCCTGGACGAAGCGGAAACCATCAAGAACACTCAGCTGGCTGAAGAACTGGCCCTGCCGCCAGTGAAAATCCACTGCTCGGTACTCGCTGAAGACGCCATCAAGGCCGCCGTTCGCGACTACAAGCAGAAGAAAGGCTTGATCTGATTTTCGAGTTTTGGCGACGAGTAAGGAGTCACCGATGGCTATCAGCATGACAGAAGCGGCTGCTCGACACGTGCGGCGCTCCCTCGACGGGCGCGGCAAAGGTGAAGGGATTCGTCTGGGTGTTCGCACCACGGGCTGTTCCGGCCTTGCCTACGTGCTGGAGTTTGTCGACGAGGTGGTTGCAGAGGATCAGGTGTTCGAGAGTCACGGCGAAAAAGTGATTATCGACCCGAAAAGCCTGGCCTACCTGGACGGCACCGAGCTCGATTTCGTCAAGGAAGGGTTGAACGAAGGCTTCAAGTTCAACAACCCCAACGTGCGCGGTGAATGTGGCTGCGGCGAAAGCTTCAACATCTGAGGCTTGTCGTGGGTACTCCTTGTCATTTCGCTTTATTCGAGCTGCAACCGAGTTTTAACCTGGACCTCGATCAGCTGGCTACGCGCTATCGCGAGCTGGCGCGCGGCGTTCATCCGGACCGTTTTGCCGACGCATCCGAACGCGAGCAACGGTTGGCCCTGGAGCAATCGGCGAGCCTCAACGAGGCCTACCAGACGCTCAAGAGCCCACCCAAGCGCGCGCGCTACCTGCTCGCCCTGAATGGTGGTGAGTTGCCGCTGGAAGTCACGGTGCATGATCCGGAGTTCCTGCTGCAACAGATGGAGTTGCGTGAAGAGCTCGAAGACCTGCAGGACAGCGCCGACCTCGATGGCGTTGCCGTCTTCAAGCGTCGCCTGAAGGCTGCCCAGGATGTGCTGAACCAAAGCTTCGCAGCTTGCTGGAACGATGCCGCGCAACGTGAACGGGCCGAACGCCTGATGCGGCGCATGCAGTTCCTCGACAAGCTCACCTACGAAGTGCGCCAGTTAGAAGAGCGCCTCGACGATTAACCCAGTGCCGCTCCGGTCGCACGCCTGATATACAGATAAGTCCTGATAACGATGGCCCTACTGCAGATCGCCGAACCCGGCCAAAGTCCTCAACCGCACCAGCGTCGTCTGGCTGTGGGGATCGACTTGGGCACTACCAATTCGTTGGTCGCTGCATTGCGCAGTGGTCTTTCCGAGCCTCTTGCCGACGCAGAAGGGCGGGTCATCCTGCCGTCTGCCGTGCGCTACCACGCCGATCGCGTCGAGGTTGGTGAATCCGCCAAGCTGGCCGCCGCCACCGATCCGTTGAATACGGTGCTGTCGGTCAAGCGCTTGATGGGTCGTGGTCTGTCCGACGTCAAGCAGCTTGGTGATCAGTTGCCATATCGCTTTGTCGATGGCGAGTCGCACATGCCGTTCATCGAGACGATCCAGGGTCCGAAAAGCCCGGTCGAGGTCTCCGCCGACATCCTCAAGGTCCTGCGTCAGCGCGCCGAAGCGACTTTGGGGGGCGAACTGGTGGGCGCGGTAATCACCGTTCCGGCCTATTTCGACGATGCCCAGCGTCAAGCCACCAAGGACGCGGCCAAGCTGGCCGGTCTGAATGTGCTGCGTTTGCTCAATGAGCCGACCGCAGCAGCCGTGGCTTACGGTCTGGACCAGCACGCCGAAGGCCTGGTCGCGATCTACGACCTGGGCGGCGGCACCTTCGATATTTCGATTCTGCGCCTGACCGGCGGTGTCTTCGAAGTCCTGGCTACCGGTGGCGACAGCGCCCTGGGTGGCGATGACTTCGACCACGCGATCGCTGGCTGGATCATCGAGAGCGCGGGCCTGTCCGCCGACCTCGATCCGGGTGCGCAACGCAATTTGCTGCAAACCGCCTGTGCGGCCAAGGAGGCCCTGACCAATGCCGCGACCGTTGAAGTTGCCCATGGCGACTGGAAAGCCGAGCTGACCCGCGAAGCCTTCAATGCGCTGATCGAGCCGATGGTCGCTCGCAGCCTGAGGTCCTGCCGCCGTGCGGTGCGTGATTCCGGTATCGAACTGGAAGACGTGCATGCCGTGGTCATGGTTGGTGGTTCGACTCGCGTGCCTCGCGTTCGCGAAGCCGTCGCCGAAGCCTTCGGTCGCCAGCCGCTGACTGAAATCGACCCGGATCAAGTGGTAGCCATCGGTGCTGCGATCCAGGCCGATACCCTGGCTGGCAACAAGCGCGATGGCGGCGAATTGCTGCTGCTGGATGTGATTCCGTTGTCCCTGGGGCTGGAAACCATGGGCGGCCTGATGGAGAAGGTGATTCCGCGCAACACCACCATCCCCGTCGCCCGCGCCCAGGACTTCACCACTTACAAAGATGGCCAGTCGGCCATGGCCATCCACGTACTGCAGGGCGAGCGCGAGCTGATCAGCGACTGTCGCTCCCTGGCGCGCTTTGAATTGCGCGGCATTCCGGCGATGGTGGCTGGCGCGGCGAAGATTCGCGTGACCTTCCAGGTCGATGCCGACGGTCTGCTCAGCGTTTCCGCCCGCGAGTTGGGTTCGGGTGTTGAGGCCAGCATCCAGGTCAAGCCGTCCTATGGTCTGACCGACGGCGAAATCGCCAGGATGCTCAAGGACTCGTTTCAGCACGCCAATGAAGACAAGGTTGCCCGCGTACTGCGCGAGCAGCAGGTTGACGCCCAGCGCCTGATCGAAGCGGTGCAGGCTGCTCTGGAGGCTGATGGCGAGCGTTTGCTCGACGCCGACGAGCGCATGGTCATCGACCTGCAGGTGCAGGAACTGACCGAACTGATGAAAGGTACCGATGGTTATGCCATCGAGCAGCAGACCAAGCGTCTGTCGCAAGTGACCGATGCCTTTGCTGCCCGCCGCCTGGACTCGACGGTGAAAGCCGCGCTGGCGGGGCGTAACCTGAATGAGATTGAGGAATAACGATGCCGCAGGTCATTTTTCTGCCACACGAAAGGTTTTGCCCGGAAGGCATGGTCGTGGAGGCTGAGACCGGTACGTCCATCCTCGAACTGGCCCATGAGCACCATATCGAGATGGAAAGTGCCTGTGGCGGCGTCTGCGCCTGCACCACCTGTCACTGCCTGATTCGCGAAGGTTTCGACTCGCTGGAAGAGGCCGACGAGCTGGAAGAGGACTATCTTGACAAGGCATGGGGGCTGGAAGCTCAATCGCGCCTGGGTTGTCAGGCCAAGGTCGGTACCGAAGACCTGACCGTCGAAATTCCGAAGTACTCGCTCAACCATGCAGCCGAAGCAGCGCACTGATTCAAGGAATTGTCATGAAACTCAAGTGGACTGATGTGCTGGAGATCGCGATCCAGCTGGCTGAAAGCAAGCCTGACGTGGACCCTATGTCGGTCAACTTCGTCGATCTGCGTAAATGGGTGATGGAACTGCCCGATTTCGACGACATGCCTGAGCATTGTGGCGAAAAGATCCTGGAGGCCATTCAGGCCAACTGGATCGAAGAACGCCACTGAGCCACGCCGCAGGTTAGGCAATACCCGAGAACCCGCGTATAATTCGCGGGTTTAATTTTTCGTAAATTACCGTTTCTGGAGTTACACCATGGCTGTTCAACGTACTTTCTCCATCATCAAGCCTGACGCCGTTGCAAAAAACGTTATCGGCGAGATCACCACTCGTTTCGAAAAAGCTGGCCTGCGCGTTGTAGCTTCGAAACTGAAGCAACTGTCTAAAGCCGAAGCTGAAGGCTTCTACGCTGAGCACAGCGCTCGTGGTTTCTTCAACGACCTGGTTGCTTTCATGATCTCCGGTCCGGTTGTCGTTCAGGTTCTGGAAGGCGAAAACGCTATCGCTCTGAACCGTGAGCTGATGGGCGCTACCAACCCTAAAGAAGCTGCTGCCGGCACCATCCGTGCTGACTTCGCTGACTCCATCGACGCCAACGCTGTACACGGTTCGGACTCCGAAGCCGCTGCCGCTCGCGAAATCTCGTACTTCTTCGCAGCTACTGAAGTAACCACTCGCTAAGCATTGGCTTAAGAGTGAAGGTGAATCCATGACTACATCGACTGTAAAAACTAACCTGCTGGGTCTGACTCAGCTGGAAATGGAAAAATTCTTCGACTCAATCGGGGAGAAGCGTTTCCGTGCCGGTCAGGTAATGAAATGGATTCACCACTTTGGCGTCGATGATTTCGATGCCATGACGAACGTCAGCAAGGTCTTGCGCGA
Source organism: Pseudomonas sp. KH_046_2 (assembly GCF_057838985.1). NCBI lineage: Bacteria > Pseudomonadati > Pseudomonadota > Gammaproteobacteria > Pseudomonadales > Pseudomonadaceae > Pseudomonas > Pseudomonas sp. KH_046_2. Next base: position 1,120,116 of record NZ_CM174480.1, read on the forward strand.
AAAGCTCAAGGCTGTTGCTGAGGTCCGTGGTCCGGAAGTGGTCAGCGAGGACATCTCCAGCGACGGCACCCGCAAGTGGGTGGTGCGCGTGGCGTCCGGCAGCTGCGTCGAGACCGTGTACATTCCCCAGGGCAAGCGCGGCACCTTGTGCGTTTCGTCCCAGGCAGGCTGTGCCCTGGATTGCAGTTTCTGCTCCACCGGCAAGCAAGGCTTCAACAGCAACCTCACCGCCGCCGAAGTCATCGGCCAGGTGTGGATTGCCAACAAATCCTTTGGCAGCGTCCCGGCAACCGTCGACCGTGCCATCACCAACGTGGTGATGATGGGCATGGGTGAGCCGCTGCTGAACTTCGACAACGTCGTCGCGGCCATGCATCTGATGATGGACGACCTGGGCTACGGCATTTCCAAGCGCCGTGTGACCCTGTCGACCTCCGGCGTGGTACCGATGATCGATGAGCTCTCCAAGCACATCGATGTCTCGCTGGCGTTGTCCCTGCACGCACCGAATGACGCATTGCGTAACCAATTGGTGCCGATCAACAAGAAGTATCCGCTTAAGATGCTGCTCGAGTCGTGCCAGCGCTACATGTCGAACCTCGGCGAAAAGCGCGTGCTGACCATCGAATACACCTTGCTCAAAGACATCAATGACAAGGTCGAGCACGCCGTGGAAATGATCGAGCTGCTCAAGAACATCCCGTGCAAGATCAACCTGATCCCGTTCAACCCGTTCCCGCACTCCGGTTACGAGCGCCCGAGCAACAACGCCATTCGTCGTTTCCAGGATCAGCTTCATCATGCCGGCTTCAACGTCACCGTCCGCACCACCCGTGGTGAAGACATCGATGCGGCCTGTGGTCAACTGGTAGGGCAGGTGCTGGATCGCACCCGTCGCAGCGAACGTTATATCGCCGTGCGTGAACTCAACGCCGACAACGATGTAGCGCAAGACGCCGCGCAATAACCAAGAGAGGATCTCTATGTCCCTGCGCTTTGCGCTGCTTTTGCTGTTGGCCAGCCTGTGTGCTGGCTGCGTGCTTTCGGGCGACTACAACCCGATGAAGACCAGCAAGGGCCGTGATGAAGCGCGTGAGGCGTATGTGCAGTTGGGCATCGGTTATCTGCAGCAGGGCATGACCGAGCGGGCAAAAGTGCCGTTGAAGAAGGCGCTGGAGCTGGATGGCTCCGACCCGGATGCCAACGCTGCACTGGGATTGGTGTTCCAGGCCGAAATGGAGCCGGAACTGGCCGATGAGCATTTCCGCAAGGCGCTGTCTTCCCGTCCCGCCGATGCACGAATCCTGAACAACTACGGCAGTTTTCTGTTTGAGCAGCAGCGTTACAAGGAAGCCTACGAGCGCTTTGAGCAAGCCGCCGCCGATACCCTGTATCCTGAGCGTTCACGGGTATTCGAAAACCTCGGCATGACCGCTTCGATGCTGGGGGAGCGTGAGCTGGCCCGGCAGCAACTGGAAAAAGCCCTGCGCCTGAACCGCCAACAACCTCGTGCATTGCTGGAAATGGCTGAGTTGTCTTACGAAGACAGGCATTATGTGCCCTCGCGTGACTACTACGATCGTTTTAGCCTGCTTGCCGAGCAAAATGCACGTAGTCTATTGCTCGGCATTCGGCTGGCAAAAGTGTTTGATGATCGCGACAAGGCCGCAAGCAAAGGCCTGCAACTAAAAAGACTCTATCCCGGTACGCCGGAATATCAGCAATACCTGTCGGAGCAATGATGAAAGCGGCGCATCCCGAAGTTGTAGCAGCGAATCGCGTTAACCCCGGTGAGACCTTGCGCCAGGCCCGCGAAAGCAATGGCTGGTCGCTGGCTGAAGTGGCCCTCAAGCTCAACCTCACCACCACTTCCCTGAGCAATCTGGAAGCCGGCGCCTTCGACAAGCTGCCCGGGCATACCTTTGCCCGCGGTTACATTCGCGCCTATGCCAAATTGCTCGGCATGGACCAGGCCGTTCTGGTCCAGCAATTCGATCAATCCACCGGTACCGACTCCCAGGGCAGCAATGTTCACAGCCTGGGTCGAATCGAAGAGCCGGTGCGGGTTTCCCACACCATTTTGCGAATCGTCAGCCTGCTGTTGCTGGTCGTGGTGATTGGTGGTGGTTTCGTCTGGTGGCAGGATCAGACCTCGATGCGCACCAAGGACCTGATCGGTCTGGCACCAGAACACGTTGAAGTCGAAGGCGCCGACGGTACGACACAGATTCACCCGCTGGACGAGCCGGAAGACCAGGCCGTCGCGGAAGGTCAATCCGAAGGCGGAACCGCCCTCGCGCTGCCACAGGCCGATGCTCCGGCTGAAGCACCAGAACAGGCTCAAGCGATTGCGCCAGCCGCCCCGGCAGCGCCGACCACGCCAGCCGCACCCGCGCACACCACCGCGCCTGTTGTTGCAGCGCCGGTGGCCCCGGCAACTCCGGTTCCGGCAGCTCCAGTTGTTCCGACCCCGGTGGCGACTGCACCGGCAGCCGCTCCGGCTCCTGCTCCAGCAGCGCCGGTGGCCGGTCAAGGCCAGGTCCAGGTGCAGTTCACCTCCGATTGCTGGACACAAGTGACCGACGGTAGCGGCAAGGTGCTGTTCAGCGGTCTCAAACGCAAAGGCGACAGCCTGGCAGTCAATGGCAAGCCACCGTTTTCCGTGCGCCTGGGCTTTGCCCGCGGCGCTCAGGTCAGCTACAACGGCCAGCCGGTTGATGTCGCTCCGTTCACCAGTGGCGAGACTGCTCGCCTGAAGTTGGGTCAATAAGTCATGCACGGCGAATCTCCAATCAAACGTCGCGAATCCCGCAAGATCTGGGTCGGTAACGTGCCTGTTGGCGGCGATGCGCCTATCGCAGTGCAGAGCATGACCAACAGCGACACCAACGATGTCGCGGCCACGGTCGCGCAAATCAATCGCCTGGAAGCGGCCGGCGTCGATATCGTGCGGATTTCCGTACCGGACATGGACGCCGCCGAAGCCTTCGGCAAGATCAAGCAGCTGGTCAAAGTACCTTTGGTTGCCGACATTCACTTCGACTACCGGATCGCTCTGCGCGTAGCCGAACTGGGTGTCGATTGCCTGCGGATCAATCCGGGCAACATCGGTCGCGAAGACCGCGTGCGTGCGGTGGTGGACGCCGCCCGTGACCGCGGGATCCCGATCCGTATCGGCGTGAACGCCGGTTCCCTGGAAAAAGACCTGCAAAAGAAATACGGCGAGCCGACCCCGGCGGCGCTGGTCGAGTCTGCCTTGCGCCACGTCGAGCACCTTGAGCGCCTGAACTTCCAGGACTTCAAGGTCAGCGTGAAAGCTTCCGACGTGTTCATGGCCGTCGAAGCCTACCGCTTGCTGGCCAAGGAAATCGTCCAGCCGCTGCACCTGGGCATCACCGAAGCCGGTGGTTTGCGTTCCGGCACGGTGAAATCTGCCGTGGGCCTCGGTATGCTGCTCGCCGAAGGGATTGGCGATACTATCCGCATCTCGTTGGCGGCCGACCCGGTCGAGGAAGTGAAAGTCGGCTACGACATTCTCAAATCCCTGCACCTGCGTTCCCGTGGCATCAACTTCATCGCCTGCCCGAGTTGCTCGCGGCAGAACTTCGATGTGGTCAAGACCATGAACGAGCTGGAAGGGCGCCTCGAAGACCTGCTGGTGCCGCTGGATGTTGCGGTCATCGGTTGCGTGGTCAACGGGCCGGGTGAAGCCAAGGAAGCCCATATCGGCTTGACCGGCGGCACGCCGAACCTGATTTACATCGACGGCAAGCCGTCGCAGAAGCTGACGAATGACAATCTGGTGGATGAGCTTGAACGCTTGATCCGCCAGAAAGCGGCCGAAAAGGTCGAGGCTGACGCTGCCGTTATCGCGCGCGGCTGAACCTGACTGAAGAGCCGAACGAATTTAAGGATTTAAAGTGAGCAAGTCTCTGCAAGCCATTCGTGGCATGAACGACATCCTGCCCGAACAGACCCCCCTGTGGCGTCACTTCGAAGGCACCGTTTCGCGCCTGCTGGATAACTACGGTTACAAGCAGATCCGCATGCCGATCGTCGAGTTCACCGAACTGTTCAAGCGTTCCATCGGTGAAGTGACCGACATCGTCGAAAAAGAGATGTACACCTTCGACGACCGCAACGGCGACTCCCTGACCCTGCGCCCTGAAGGCACGGCGGCCTGTGTGCGCGCGGTGCTGGAGCACGGCATTACCGGCGGTGGCCAGGTTCAGAAACTCTGGTACATCGGCCCGATGTTCCGCCACGAGCGTCCGCAGAAAGGCCGTTATCGCCAGTTCCACCAGATCGGTGTCGAAGTGTTCAACCTCGACGGTCCGGACATCGACGCCGAGCTGATCGTGCTGACCTGGCGCCTGTGGGGCGAACTGGGCATCCGCGATGCGGTCAAACTCGAGCTCAACAGCCTGGGCACCAGCGAATCCCGTGGTCGTTATCGCGAAGCGCTGGTCGAGTTCCTGTCCGGGCATCTGGACAAGCTGGACGAAGACAGCCAGCGCCGCCTGAAGACCAACCCGTTGCGCGTCCTGGACACCAAGAACGCCGAGACACAGGCGATTCTGGTCGATGCGCCGAAAATGGCCGACTACCTCGACGAAGAATCCCGCGTGCATTTCGAGGGCCTCAAGGCTCGCCTGGACGCCGCCGGCATTCCCTACGTGATCAACCCGAAGCTGGTTCGCGGGCTGGATTACTACAGCAAGACCGTTTTCGAATGGGTCACCGACAAACTCGGCGCCCAGGGCACCGTGTGTGCTGGTGGCCGTTACGACGGCCTGGTCGAGCAGATGGGCGGCAAGCCGACCGCCGGTGTTGGCTTTGCCATGGGCATCGAACGCCTGGTGCTGTTGCTCGAAACCCTGGAGCAGATCCCGCAAGAGATCTCCCGTCAGGTCGACGTCTACCTCTGCGCCTTCGGTGAAGCCGCCGAACTGGCTGGCTTGACCCTGGCGGAGCGCGTTCGTGACCAGTTGCCCAACCTGCGCCTGCAAGTGAATGCCGGCGCCGGCAGTTTCAAAAGCCAGTTCAAGAAGGCCGACAAGAGCGGCGCGCTGTACGCGCTGATCCTCGGTGACGACGAAATGGCCCAGCAAGTGGTAGGTTTCAAACCCCTGCGTGGCCAGGGCGAACAACAAAGCATTGCCTGGGATGCGCTTGCAGCACACCTGGCCACCTGCGTCGTGCAGGGTTGAAGCTGTCTAAACAGCCGAATTAGCGATTAAGGAGTATTGGGGTGTCGAGTACCGAAGACGAACATCTGGCGGATTTCAAGGAGTGGTGGTCACGCAACGGCAAGCCCCTGGTAACTGGCGGCCTGTTGGCGCTGGTCATCGTGTTCGGCTGGCAGGCGTTCCAGAAATATCAGAGCAATCAGTCGCAAGGCGCCTCGATTCTCTATCAGCAATTGCTCGAAACCACGCTGACGCCTGACGGCAAGCCTGATGCGGCCCGTGTTTCGGACCTGGCCGGCAAGCTCAACAGCGAGTTCGGCGGCAGCGCCTACGCGCAGTACGGCAGCCTGTTCGTGGCCAAGGTAGCGGTCGACAGCGGCAAGCTGGACGACGCAGCCAGCGAGCTCAAAGCCATTGTCGCCAAACCGGCCAACCCGGCGCTGGGCGAAATCGCCCGTCAGCGTCTGGCTCAGGTACTCGGCGCGCAGAACAAGGCCGACGAAGCACTGAAGCTTCTCGAAGGCGATGCCGACAAGGCATTCCTGGCCACTCGCGAAGAACTCAAGGGCGACCTGCTGGTGCAGCTGGGTCGTACCGACGAGGCAAGCGCGGCGTATCAAAAAGCCAAGGCGGCACTGTCGGATGAAGCGGCGGTCGGTGGCCTGCAAATCAAGCTGGACGACCTGGCCAAAGGGGATGCATGACGTGATTCGTTGGAAACATGCAGCATTGCTGGCTCTGGCCTTGTTGGCCGCGGGTTGCAGCAGCAACAGCAAAAAAGAACTGCCTCCGGCCGAGTTGACCGACTTCAAAGAAGAAGTGGTTCTGCACAAGCAGTGGAGTCGTTCGATCGGTGACGGTCAGGGCGAAACCTACAACATGCTGGTTCCGGCCATTGATGGCGATACCATCTATGCCGCCGACGTCACTGGCGTGTTGATGGCGATGGACCGCAACACCGGCGACGTCAAATGGAAGAAAGACCTTGAGTTGCCTGTTTCCGGCGCCGTTGGTGTTGGTTACGGTCTGGTCACCATCGGTACGATCAAGGGTGAAATCGTTGCCCTGGACGCGATCAACGGTGAAGAAAAGTGGCGCGCTCGCGTGTCCAGCGAAGTACTGGCACCGCCAGCCAACAACGGTGACGTTGTGGTGGTTCAGACTCAGGACGATCGTCTGATCGGCCTGGATGCCTCCACCGGTAACCGTCGCTGGATCTATGACAGCACGCCCGCGGTACTGACCCTGCGTGGTACCAGTGCGCCGATCGTGACCAATCGCCTCGCGGTGGCTGGCCTGTCGACCGGTAAAGTGGTTGCCGTGGACATCTCCAACGGCGTACCGGTGTGGGAACAGCGCGTAGCGATCCCGCAAGGTCGTTCGGAGCTGGAGCGCGTGGTCGATATCGACGGTGGCTTGCTGCTGTCGGGCGAGACGCTGTATGTCGCCAGCTATCAGGGGCGCGTTGCCGCTCTGGATCTGCAAAGCGGCCGTCAGCTCTGGCAGCGTGATGCTTCCAGCTATGCAGGTGTCGCCCAGGGTTTCGGTACCGTTTACGTGAGCCTGTCTTCGGGCACCGTTGAAGGCGTCGACGAGCGTTCCACCACAGCCTTGTGGAGCAACGACTCGCTGGCCCGCCGTCAACTGTCGGCCCCGGAAGTGTTCTCCAGCTACGTTGCAATCGGTGACCTGGAAGGTTACCTGCACCTGCTGAGTCAGGTGGACGGTCGTTTCGTCGGCCGCGAGCGCATCGACAGCGACGGCCTGCGTGCCCGTCCGCTGGTGGTGGGTGACACGATTTATGTGTATGGCAACAGCGGCAAACTGGAAGCCCTGACCATCAAGTAAGAACTATGCTTGGGGTTAACCACCCCAGGCTGCTTCACTTGTGGGTATGAATGTGGGAGCAGCCGGTCGACGCTCGACTGCTCGCGATGGACGTCAACGATTACGTTTGCGTCCTGAATAAACGCGGTGTCCTGGCGTTTTTCGCGAGCAGGCTCGCTCCCACAGACAAGCGCGCAGTGTTGCCCCGAGCACCAGCCGCTGCCTCGCAGCGGCTTTTGTATTTTCTGAAATAACGAAGTGGAGAGCCGCATGGTTCCCGTAATCGCCCTGGTGGGCCGACCGAACGTCGGCAAGTCCACCTTGTTCAACCGCCTGACCAGGACTCGTGACGCCATCGTCGGCGACTTGTCCGGTCTGACCCGTGATCGCCAGTACGGTGAGGCCAAGTGGCAAGGGCGTTCCTACATTCTGATCGACACCGGCGGTATCTCCGGTGACGAGCACGGTATGGACGAAAAGATGGCCGAGCAGTCGCTGCTGGCCATCGAAGAAGCAGATGTCGTTCTGTTCCTGGTAGATGCCAAGGCCGGTTTCACCGCCGCCGACCAGATGATCGCCGAGCATTTGCGCAAACGTAACAAGCGTTCCTACGTGGTTGCCAACAAGGTCGACAACATCGACCCTGAAATGGCCCGCGCCGAATTCGCTCCGTTGGGCATGGGCCATGCGATTCCGATCGCCGGTGCTCACGGTCGTGGCATCACCCAGATGCTGGAAATCGCCCTGAGTGACTTCCCGAAAGACGACGACGAGCTGGAAGAGGGCGAGGAAGAAGACGTCGCCGAAGGCGAGGAAGCCAAGCGCATTCCTGGCCCAAGCGAAAAAGACGGGATCAAGATCGCGATCATCGGCCGTCCGAACGTCGGCAAGTCGACGCTGGTCAACCGCATGCTCGGCGAAGACCGGGTAATCGTCTACGACCAACCCGGCACCACCCGCGACAGTATCTACATCCCGTTCGAGCGCAACGACGAGAAGTACACGCTGATCGACACCGCCGGTGTGCGCAAGCGCGGCAAGATCCACGAAGAAGTCGAAAAGTTCTCCGTGGTCAAAACCCTGCAAGCGATCAAAGACGCCAACGTGGTGATCTTCGTGATGGATGCCCGCGAAGGCGTGGTGGACCACGACCTCAACCTGTTGGGCTTTGCCCTCGAGGCCGGTCGTGCATTGGTCATCGCGATCAACAAGTGGGACGGCATGACGCCGAGCGAGCGCGACTTCGTCAAGATCGAGTTGCAGCGTCGTCTGTTCTTCGTCGAGTTTGCCGATATTCACTTTATCTCGGCACTGCACGGCACCGGCGTGGGCAACCTCTACGCCTCGGTACAGAACTCGTTCAAGTCCGCGGTTACCCGCTGGCCGACCAGCCGTCTGACCCAGATCCTCGAAGACGCGGTCAGCGAGCACCAGCCGCCGATGGTCAACAGCCGCCGGATCAAGCTGCGTTATGCCCACCTCGGTGGCGCGAACCCGCCGATCATCGTGATACACGGTAACCAGATCGAGAAGGTACCGAAGTCCTACGTGCGTTACCTGGAAAACACTTACCGCCGTGTGCTGAAGCTGGTCGGTACGCCGATCCGCATCGAGTTCAAAGGTGGCGAGAACCCGTACGAAGGCAACAAGAACACGCTCACCGACCGTCAGGTCAACAAGAAGCGTCGTTTGATGTCGCACCACAAGAAGGCCGACAAGAAGCGCCGCGACAAGCGCTGATTGAAGATTTTCCCGTGGGATGGAAAGGGCGCCAATGGCGCTAATGCCAGTCAGTTAAGCTGACTGGCATTTTTATTTTTGATCGGATACTTCGGTGATTTCAGCCGAATCGCCCGAGGATAAACGCGCTCCTCACGTCGATGCGGCAGCACGTAGTGCGGCGCTGAAGCATGAAGCTCGGCCAAATACTTGGGGATGTTCCCGGAACGGTCGGCCGAGACGCTGTTGATAAACCCGAGAATCGCCCAGGTACACGCGGTAAAGCTCATTTCGCACGGGTAAATGCCAGGACAGTGGCGACTCATTTCCACCATCTGATAGCGCAACAAGTTGTAGCCCAACAACACGCCCCACAACTCTTGCTCGATCATCTCGGGTGTCTTGCTGCGCAGCGTATAACTGCTGTTGAGCAGCGTCTGCTTCATTTCCCGAAAGCCTAATTCGATTTCCCAGCGCTGGCTGTACAGATCAACGATCTCGTCGGAAGGAAAACGCAGCGGGTCAGCCATTGAGGTCAGAATCTGACACACCTTGCCCTTCACGGTTTTGCTCAGCAGTCGCGCGGTCAGCCGCTCCGGCAACCCAGGCCATTGCTTGCGGGCCTGCGGCGAAGTGCTCAGCGAAACAATCGCATCCTGGCGCCCCAAACGCTGGATCACCTCGTACTGCGAGCCTTTTTTCAGCGGCATCAGCCAGTGGCGTTCGACGCCTGCCTGCTGCCACTGATGCAGTAAACCTAACGAGTAAAAACCACGATCAAACAGCGTCAGCGAGTGATCGGGGGTGGTTTCGATCAGTTGCTCGGCCAGTTTCATTTCGTTGCTGCGGTAGCCGTCAAACGCACTTCCAATCAGCAAATGGCTGGTCAACTCCATTTGGCAGACCATGCGCACCTGAGGAAAACCGGTGTCGCCGTGCTGGTTGCTGGCGGAGTCATAGCGCGCCCGATTTTCCGGCGTGTCGGGCGTGCGCCAGACAACGCCATCGACGCCCAACAAACGCAGACCGGCCCAAGTCGGATGATTGGCCGCCTCATGCCAACTTTTCTGGGTCAAATCGAAGACTTGTCGTACAGCTTCGCTGCCCAATCTCTGACGGGCCTGGACTACGGCGCTGGGGGCCACCAACGGGCGCTGGCCCGGCAACATGATGTTCATGCGACTGACCACATCCCAGGCCGACATGCGCCGGAAGAACGCCATGGAGATCACGCACCAGAGCATCATTTCCAGCGGCAAACGACGCTTGCGCAGCGTTGCCACACCGGCTTGTTCAAGCGCCTGTTCGACCAAAGAAGGATCGAGCAAGGCATCCAATCCCTCGATGGCGTTGGGGGTAGAGGCGATGTTGTGGGTCAGTTCCAGTGCCCGAGCGAGACGCATAAAAAAATCCGATGCCAGTACAGGCATCGGATTTTGATTTCTTGCGGCCAAAGGTCAAGCGAGAAGGCTTAACTGATCGGCATTAGCCAATGGCGCCCTTTTTCATGCCTGCCGTTTGGGCTATCCTCGGACTCCCCCGCGCCGCCGTAGAGCCGGGTGTAGAGCAGGGAACCACCGATGATCACCAGCAAGCTGCCGAATGTCGGCATCACTATCTTCACTCAGATGTCTCAGCTCGCGGCTCAGACCGGCGCGCTCAATCTGTCCCAGGGCTTCCCCGATTTCGCTGCCCCGCAGGCCCTGTGCGATGCAGTCGGCCGGCATATCGCCAGCGGCCACAACCAGTATTCGCCAATGACCGGGCTGCCGGTGTTGCGTCAGCAGATTGCGGCAAAGATTGCCCGTAGTTATGGCGTGCAGGTGGATGTCGATAGCGAAGTGACGGTCACCCCAGGCGCGACCGAAGCGATTTTCTGCGCCATTCAGGCGGTTATCCACAGTGGTGACGAAGTCATCGTGTTTGACCCGGCGTACGACAGTTACGAACCATCGGTGGAGCTGGCCGGCGGTCGTTGCGTGCATGTGCAACTGGGCCTGAACGACTTCAGTATCGACTTCGAGAAGCTTGCCCAGGCACTGAGCCCGCGTACGCGGATGATCATTCTCAACTCCCCGCACAACCCCAGTGGCGCATTGATCAGTCGTGCCGAACTCGATCAGTTGGCAGCGTTGATCCGTGATCGCGATATCTATGTGATCAGTGACGAAGTCTACGAGCACCTGGTGTATGACGGTGTGCCTCACGTCAGCGTGCTGAATCATGAAGAGCTGTATCAGCGTGCCTTCGTGGTCAGCTCGTTCGGCAAGACCTACCACGTCACCGGCTGGAAAACCGGCTACGTGGTCGCGCCGCCGGCCCTCACGGCGGAGTTGCGCAAGGTGCACCAATACGTGAGTTTCTGTGGCGTGACCCCGCTGCAATATGCCTTGGCCGATTTCATGGCCGAGCACCCTGAACACGTTGAAGAGCTGCCGGCCTTCTATCAGGCCAAGCGCGATTTGTTCTGCGATCTGCTGGCACCGTCGCGTTTCAGCTTCACCCGAGTGACCGGTACCTATTTCCAGTTGGTCGATTACTCGCAGATCCGCCCGGACCTCAATGACGTCGAGATGGCCCTGTGGATGACGCGTGAGCATGGCGTGGCCAGTATCCCGATCTCGGTGTTCTACCAGACGCCACCGGTCGGCCAGCGCCTGGTGCGGCTGTGCTTTGCCAAGCGTGAGGAGACCCTGCTTGAAGCAGCGGAAAAACTATGCGTGATCTGAGTGCATTGCCGAAACTGACCGTTGCGCTGATCCAGACTTCCCTGGCCTGGCACGACCGCCAAGCCAACCTCGAACATTTCGAGCCGTTGCTGGAACAGGCTCGCGGTGCCGACCTGATCATTTTGCCGGAGATGTTCACCACCGGGTTCTCCATGGAATCCGAGACCCTCGCCGAAGCGGAAAACGGCCCCACCAGCAAATGGCTGCGGGCTCAGGCTTTGAGGCTCGATGCTGTGATCACCGGTAGCGTCATCGTCCAGGCCGCCGACGGCAGCCATCGCAATCGCCTGCTGTGGGCGCGCCCGGATGGCGAGGTGTTGCATTACGACAAGCGTCACTTGTTCCGCATGGCCGGTGAGCACAACCACTACACCCCCGGCGAGCGCCAGGTGCAGTTCGAGCTCAAGGGCTGGCGAGTGCGACCGCTGATTTGCTACGACCTGCGCTTCCCGGTGTGGAGCCGCGACGCTCAGGACACTGACCTGCTGCTGTACACCGCCAATTGGCCGGGTGCACGTCGTCAGCACTGGAATCGTCTGTTGCCGGCGCGGGCGATCGAGAACCTGTGCTATGTGGCGGCGGTGAATCGAATCGGTACAGACGGCAAGGGCTTTGCCTATACCGGCGACAGCCAGGTCCTGGATTTCCAGGGCGAAACGCTGCTCAGTGCGGGGGAGGCTGACGGGGTGTTCAAGGTGGTGCTGGACGCGGCAGAGCTGGCGGCGTATCGCACGCGGTTTCCGGCGAATCTTGATGCTGATACCTTCGAGTTCACCTAGTATTTTCGGCGCCTGACAGGGCCTCTTCGCGGGCAAGCCCGCTCCCACAGTTGACCGTTGCGAACACAAGTTTTGTGTACGCCCACATACCCTGTGGGAGCGGGCTTGCCCGCGAAGAGGCCGGTCCAGACAACACAAAACAAGCAGGCAAAAAAAGGCCCCAAGGTTCGCACCTTGAGGCCTTTTTGCATTTCAGCGACGCTTAGGCAGCTTTCGCTTCCGGCTGGCTCAGCGAGCGGTTCAGCGCGCTGAACAGTGCCTTGAAGCTGGCGGTGGTGATGTTTTCGTCGATGCCGACGCCATGCACCGCGCGATCGCCGTTCACTCGCAGTTCAATGTAGGCCGCAGCCTTGGCATTGGTACCCGCGCCGATGGCGTGCTCGTTGTAGTCCATGATTTCCACCGGTACCGGCAGGCCGGCCACCAGGGCTTCGAGGGCACCGTTGCCCTTGCCGCGCCAGTGCAGGTTGGTCTCGCCCTGACCTTGGCTGGCCACTTCCACTTCAACGGCGCTGTGACCGTTTTCTTCCTGCAGACGATGGCTGACCAGCGCGTACGGGGTGTTGGCCTGCAAGTACTCGCTGTACAGCAGCGCGTGGATTTGCTGGGCAGTCATTTCCAGGCCCAGACGGTCGGTTTCACGCTGCACGACCTGGCTGAACTCGATCTGCATGCGACGCGGCAGGCTGATGCCGTATTCCTGTTCCAGGAGGTAGGCGATACCGCCCTTGCCCGACTGGCTGTTGACGCGGATGACCGCCTCGTAGCTGCGGCCGATGTCGGCCGGGTCGATCGGCAGGTACGGTACTTCCCACAATTCGTCCGGTTTCTGTTGGGCAAAGCCCTTGCGGATCGCATCCTGGTGCGAGCCGGAGAACGCGGTATGCACCAGGTCGCCGACGTACGGGTGACGTGGGTGCACCTGGATCTGGTTGCACTCTTCGACGACTTTGCGCACGCCGTCGATGTCGGAGAAGTCCAGCTCAGGGTTCACGCCCTGGGTGTAGAGGTTCAGGGCCACAGTCACCAGGTCGACGTTACCGGTACGCTCGCCGTTGCCGAACAGGCAGCCTTCGACACGGTCGGCGCCGGCCATCAGGCCCAGTTCGGTGGCGGCAACGCCGGTGCCACGGTCGTTGTGGGTGTGCAGGCTGATGATCACGCTGTCACGACGGTTGATGTGACGGCCGAACCATTCGATCTGGTCGGCATAGATGTTCGGCGTCGCGCATTCCACCGTGGCCGGCAGGTTGAGGATCATCTTGTGCTCGGGCGTCGGGTTCCAGACCTCGATCACCGCGTCGCAGACTTCCTTGGCGAACTCCATTTCGGTGGCGCTGAAGGTTTCCGGCGAGTATTCGAAGGTCCACTCGGTGTCAGGCTGCATGGCCGCGTATTTGACGAACAGCTTGGCGGCGTTCACGGCGATGGCCTTGACCCCGTCCTTGTCCTGGTTGAAGACAATGCGGCGGAAGGAAGGGGAGGTCGCGTTGTACAGGTGAACGATGGCTTTCTTCGCGCCGCGCAGGGATTCGAAGGTGCGCTCGATCAGGTCTTCACGGCCCTGGGTCAGCACCTGGATGGTGGTGTCGTCCGGGATGTGGTTGCCTTCGATAAGGGTGCGAACGAAGTCGAAGTCGGTTTGCGAGGCGGCCGGGAACGACGCTTCGATTTCCTTCACGCCGACCTGCACCAGGGTTTTCCAGAAGCGCAGCTTCTTGACGGCATCCATCGGTTCGATCAGCGACTGGTTGCCGTCACGCAGGTCGGAACTGCACCAGATCGGCGCGGCGGTGATGGTTTTCGATGGCCAGGTGCGGTCCGGAATGTCGATGGTCGGGAACGCGCGGTATTTCGAAGACGGGTCTTTGAGCATGCTCATCAGGAAATCCTTATTGTGTTGGCCGAAAAAAGGCGGCCTGCCGGTGGATCAAAAGTTCTTGGAGTAACGCTTGGGACGAGGCACCACGATTCAGCCCGGCAGTCGTGCGCTGACGAGGCACAGGCTGCTGTGCTGGCGGAGCTGAATGAGGGTGTGAGAGGTTTTCATGCCTTCAACCCTAACCGCGGGGGTGAAGGATGGCAAGCGGTCGAAAAAAATTGAGAGGAATACTCGTGAGCGAGTATTTATCGAGATTTTATTGCTTCAAATGGTTGCGATCATCTTGTTGGTTGCGCGAGGTTTGAGTGGTGCGCAATTGGAGAAGGCGCGATTTCAGGGGGGGCAAGGTTGGGGATAACCCTGGATTCTTCTGGTGACTGGAATGCCGTCTTCGCGGGCAAGCCCGCTCCCACAGGGATTGCGCTGTACCTGTGGGAGCGGGCTTGCCCGCGAAGAGGCCATCAGCCTCGGCGAAGATTCAGGGCTGAAACGCACCAATGAAGATAGCCGGATCGACCCGAGCATCGTTCAGGCTGATGTTCCAGTGCATGTGCGGTCCGGTCGCGCGGCCAGTCGCGCCAACCTTGCCAACTACGCCGCCCCGGGCGAGTTGCTGGCCAACCTTCACATCAATTTTCGACATGTGGCAGAACATGCTGATAAAGCCCTGGCCATGGTCGACGAACACCGTGTTGCCATTGAAGAAGTAGTTGCCGATCAGGATCACCTTGCCGGCAGCCGGGGTCTTGATCGGTGTGCCGGCCGGCACGGCGAAATCCAGACCTGAGTGGGGATTGCGCTCTTCACCGTTGAAGAAACGGCGCACGCCAAACTTGCTCGACAGCGGCCCGTTCACCGGTTTGTCCAGCAGCAGGTTGCTCGGGGTGTTGGGGCTGAACGTTCGGTAAGCGGTAATCTGCTCGGCCAGCTCACGCTCGATACGCTTGAGATTTTCCGGGTCAGGATTGACCTGTTGAGTGTTCTTCAGGGTGATGCGCTGTTCCGGGTATTGCTTGTTGCCAACCGTAAAACTCAGATTTCGACCGCCACTGCTGATCGATTGAGTCCCCGGCTTGACCGTCAGCGGTACGCCGACAATGGCCAGCCAGTTGTTCTGCTCCTTGACCACCAGCACCGGTTTGCCTTGATAAGAGGCTTTTGGTGCCTGGGCGGACGTGCCCAGATCCACCACCGCCACGCCGCCCGGCACCGGTTTGTTCAACTGGCGGGTGATGTAGCTGTCGGCGTGGGCGTTGAAGGTCAGGAGCAGCAACAGCAACGGAGCAAAGAAACGCGGCATGGATCAATCCAGTAAAGAAAGGGTGACGGGCGTCAGGTGATTGTCTTCGACCCGCACTTGCAGTTCGCCTTCGCCCAGTTTGGCCTTGAGGCGCTGGCCGGTATGGGTTTGCGCGGCGTTGCGAATGGCGTTGCCGCGCTCGTCCAGCAAAATGCTGTAACCACGGCCGAGGGTCGCCAGCGGGCTGACCACATGCAGTGTCTGCATCTGGCTGTGCAATTGCAGGCGACGGTTCTTCAGCCCTTCGCGGATCGCCCGCGGCAGGCGTTCGGCCAGGCTGTCGAGGCGCTGGCGCAGCATTGCCAGTTGCCGGCCCGGATGTTGTGCGGCCAAACGGGTTTCCAGGCGGATCAAGCGTTCGCGGCGGGTATTGAGGCTGCGCTCGAACGCGCGGCGCATGCGCATGTCCAGGTCATCCAGTCGTTGCGCTTGCTGGCGTAAACGTTCGCCGGGATGGCGCAGGCGTCGGGAGATGCCTTCCAGGCGCAGCCGGTCGCGCATCAAACGGTCGCGCATGCGCATGACCAGTCGGCGGTGCAGGCTTTCGACCCGGCGCACCAGGTCGCTTGAATCGGGTGCCAGCAGTTCGGCGGCGGCGGAGGGCGTCGGGGCGCGAACGTCGGCGACGAAATCACTGATCGACACGTCGGTTTCATGGCCAACGGCGCTGACGATCGGTGTCACGCAGGCATCAACGGCGCGGGCAACCGCTTCTTCGTTGAAGCACCAGAGGTCTTCCAGCGAGCCACCACCACGGGCCAGGATCAACGCATCGAAGCCACGCGCATCCGCGAGCTTCAAGGCGCGGACAATTTGCGCGGTGGCTTCGCGGCCCTGCACGGCCGTGGGGATCAGCGTCAGTTGTATTTGCGGCGCACGGCGACGGAATACGCTGATGATGTCGCGGATCACCGCCCCGGTAGGCGAACTGATGATGCCGATGCGTTGCGGATGCGCCGGCAGCGGGACCTTGCGCTCGGCACTGAACAGGCCTTCGGCGCTGAGCTTTTCCTTGAGTGCATCGAAGGCCAGGCGCAAGGCACCGTCGCCGGCCGGCTCCACGGTGTCGAGGATCAGCTGATAATCACCGCGCCCTTCGAACAGCGAGACTTTGCCGCGCACCTTGACCGCGAGCCCGTCCTTCAAGGCCTGGCGAACCCGTGCCGCGTTCTGCCGGAACAGCGCGCAACGCACCTGGGCGCCGCTGTCCTTGAGAGTGAAATACACGTGGCCGGACGCCGGGCGGGCGAGGTTGGAGATTTCGCCTTCGACCCAGATGTTGCTGAACACGTCTTCGAGCAACACCCGCGCGCGGCCGTTGAGCTGGCTGACGGTCAGGACTTCGCGGTCCAGGCCGAGTCTTGCAAAGGGATCTTTAATCATGGGGCGCAGTTTAAAGGCATTCGGTGGTCAATCTCCATGTGTCAGCACAATTCCCTTGTAGGAGGTAAAGTCGCCAGCGGTATTCAAGGAAGATTGGAGAGTGAGTGTGTTTGAGCTGTTAAACCAATGGCCCTTCGGCCCGCTTGACTGGCTGGTGATCGGTGCAGGCATCGCCCTGGCCTACATCGTGTTCGGCATCGCCGGTTTCGGCACCGCGCTGGTGGCAGGGCCGATTCTGATTCTGTTCATGCCGTTGTCGAAAATCGTCCCGCTGCTTGTGCTGCTCGATTTTGTCGCGGCGTTCGGCAATCTGTTGCCCTCGCGGCGCGATGTGGCCAAACCGGAACTGCTGCGCTTGCTGCCATGCATGGCGGTGGGCTGCACCCTCGGTGTGATTTTCCTGCTGAACCTGAAATCCGATCTGTTGCTGCTGCTGATGGGGCTGTTTATCAGCGCCTATGCCATTTACAGCCTGTGGATAAAGGTCCGTCCGACGCAGTTGTCCGCCGCGTGGGCGCTGCCGATGGGGACAGTGGGCGGAATGTTTGGCGCATTGTTTGGCAGCGGCGGCTTTCTCTATGCGATCTATTTGAACAGCCGGTTGCCTAAGGAGGCGGCGCGGGCCACCCAGAGTGCGCTGATCAGTTGCAGTACGGTGGTGCGTTTGAGCCTGTTTGCAATCGCCGGTGTGTATGCCGATTTGCCGCTGTTGGTGCTGGCGGTTTGTCTGTTGCCGGCGATGGCGCTGGGGCTGTGGTTCGGTCGGCGGTTGACCATGCGCTTGTCCCGCGAGGCGTTCGTGCGTCTGGTGACGTGGTTGGTGCTGGTCAGCGGGATCGCGTTGATCGGGCGTTACTTGAGCGCCTGATCAGAGAACTCGTGGCGAGGGAGCTTTTTGTGGCGAGGGGGCTTGCCCCCGTTGGGTTGCGAAGCGACCCCCTGCTTTTTTCAATTGCACCAGATTGTCTGAATTTGCGACTGCTTCGCAGCCGAACGGGGCGGTGCGGCGGTCCGACAAGCCCCCTCGCCACAGCTAGCCCACATCCATTCAGTCGTTGTACTGGCTCAACAACCGCTCCAGCCGTGCACTGAGGCGGCGTTTGATTTCGGTCTCGATGTGCGGGGCGAAATCGTCGATCACGTCTTGCATGATCAACTGCGCGGCGGCGCGCAATTCGCTGTCCAGGTGCAGCAGGTCATCCGGGTTCTTGCTGGCGGCAAGCGCCGGCGTCGCCGTGGTGACGGGTTCAACGGTGGGGGCAGGGGGTGCCGGTACGACGGTTGGCGAAGGCTCGCTCACGGCGTCGAACAACATGGGAATCTGTTCCTGGTCACCTTCCTCGACCGTGTCGGTCAGCAGGGGCGGTTGCAGGTTGTCATCGCCGAGCAATTGGCGGATCGACTCAAGGTCGTCCAGCAGGTGCGCGGACTGTTGCAGCGGTTTTGGAGTGTCCATTGGAAGGCTCAGAGTCGCTGTAAACGGTGATCTTGCAGAGAATAGCCCTGTTCGCGGTAGAAACGGAAACTCTCCCGCGCGGCCGCTCTGATCGTCGGATCCTCCACCACCACTTCCGCCACCCGGGCGAACTTGTTGGCGAAGGCCGGGACTTTCAGGTCGAGATTGACCAGCAAATCCTGATGCTGACCGCAGTCATCGCCCAACCCCAAGACAATCAAGCCGTCGGGCTCGCTGTCGGCAGGGCCGTGGGGCACGAAGCTTTCGCCCTTGAACGCCCACAGCCGCGCATCGAGATCGTCACGCTGGGCCGCGTCGCTGCAATGCAGGTAGATGCGGTGGCCCATGCGCCAGGCTTTCTCGGTGAGCTTGCAGGCAAAGTCCAGGCGTGCCGAAGGATCGGCGCTGGGCAGGATATAGAAGTCGACTTTGGTCATTGCGGTTCCAGAGCGGCAAGCGGCGTCACCGGGAAGTGACGCCGCCGCCCATCAACGGTTTCAGGCTTTGGCGCGGTCCAGCAGGTACTGGGTCAGCAGGGGAACCGGACGGCCAGTGGCGCCCTTGTCCTTGCCGCCGCTGGTCCAGGCTGTGCCGGCGATGTCCAGGTGCGCCCAGTTCAGGTTCTTGGTGAAACGCGACAGGAAGCAGGCCGCGGTGATGGTGCCGGCTTTCGGGCCGCCAATGTTGGCGATGTCGGCGAACGGGCTGTCCAGCTGTTCCTGGTACTCATCGAACAGCGGCAGTTGCCAGGCGCGGTCGTCGGCAGCCTTGCCGGCGCTCAGCAGTTGGCTGATCAGTTCGTCGTTGTTGCCCAGCAGGCCCGACGTGTGGGAACCCAAGGCAACCACGCAGGCGCCGGTCAGGGTGGCGATGTCGATGACCGCTTGCGGCTTGAAGCGCTCGGAGTAGGTCAGGGCGTCGCACAGCACCAGACGGCCTTCGGCGTCGGTGTTGAGGATTTCCACGGTCTGGCCACTCATGGTGGTGACGATGTCGCCCGGACGCGAAGCGTTGCCGCTCGGCATGTTCTCGGCGCAGGCCAGGATGCACACCAGGTTGATCGGCAGCTTCAGTTCGAGCACGGCACGCAGGGTACCGAACACGCTGGCGGCGCCGCCCATGTCGTACTTCATTTCATCCATGCCGGCGCCCGGCTTGAGGCTGATGCCGCCGGTGTCGAAGGTGATGCCCTTGCCGACCAGCGCGTACGGCTTCTCGGATTTCTTGCCGCCGTTGTACTGCATGACGATCAGGCGCGGAGGCTGGGCGCTGCCCTGGCCGACGGCGTAGAACGAACCCATGCCCAGGGCCTTGATCTTCTTCTCGTCGAGGACTTCGACTTTCAGGTCCTTGAATTCCTTGCCCAGGTCTTTCGCCTGTTCGCCGAGGAAAGTCGGGTGGCAGATGTTCGGCGGCAGGTTGCCCAGGTTGCGGGTGAAAGCCATGCCGTTGGCGATGGCGGTGGCGTGGGTCACGGCGCGTTGCACTTCAGCCTGGGCAGCCTTGATGGTCAGCAGGGTGATTTTCTTCAGCGCGCGGGGTTCGGCTTTCTGGCTCTTGAACTGGTCGAAGCTGTACTCGCCGTCCACCAGGGTTTCGGCCAGCAGGCGGGTCTTGCCATAGCTGTCGCGGCCTTTGACGACCACTTCATCCAGGGCCAGCACCGCATCGCTGCCGCCCAGGCCTTTCAGGGTATTGACGATACCGGCGATGATCTTGCGGAACGGGCGGTCACCCAGCTCGTCGTCCTTGCCAACGCCCACCAGCAGCACGCGCTCGGCCTTGAGGTTGGGCAGGCTGTGCAGCAACAGGCTCTGGCCAACCTTGCCGGCCAGGTCGCCGCGCTTGAGCACTGCGCTGATCACGCCGCCGCTCAGTTCGTCGAGTTGTCTGGCAACAGCGCCGAGCTTGCGGCCTTCGCCGACGGAGACCACGAGAGTGGCGGTCTTCAACGTTTCGGGGTTGACGCTTTTTACAACCAGTTCCATGTCCGGGTCCCTGAATTGATGGTTATCACGCATGCGCCCGACACCTTATGTGCGTCGATTGCTTATAAACAGAAAGGCGCCAGGATCGACCGGCGACAAAGGCCGCAGTTTGAACCTCGCTACCGGCGGCTGACAACCCTCGGTTGTACGATCTTCACGGTTTTGTCGGTCACTGTAGGAGCGAGCTTGCTCGCGAAGAACCTGAGACCAACGTGGGTTTTCAGGCTTTGCGCGTTATCGTTGACGACCATCGCGAGCGAGCTCGCTCCTACAGGCGCTTCCATGCATTGCGCAGTGACAGGCGCACCCAATCACAGGATAATGCGCCATCTTTTTTCGGCGGCTCTGCCTTGCGGGCTGTCCGATACGTTTGCTTGTTTGGCCGCCTTAGCCTGACAACCCTGGAGTGTCTGGTTTGATCGTCTTCCGTTATCTATCCCGCGAAGTCCTGTTGACCTTGAGCGCCGTCAGTGCCGTGCTGCTGGTCATCATCATGAGCGGTCGCTTCATCAAGTACCTCGCCCAGGCGGCCTCGGGCCTGCTGGATCCGGGTTCGCTGTTCCTGATCATGGGCTTTCGCCTGCCAGGGTTTCTCCAGCTGATCCTGCCGCTGGGGCTGTTTCTCGGGATCCTGTTGTCCTACGGGCGCCTGTACCTCGAAAGCGAAATGACCGTGCTCTCGGCCACCGGCATGAGCCAGCAGCGGCTGTTTTGCATGACGCTGTTCCCGGCCACCCTGGTTGCGCTCCTGGTGGCGTGGTTGAGCCTGAGCCTGGCGCCACAGGGGGCCAATCAGTTTCAGTTGCTGTTGAACAAACAGGATGCCCTGACCGAGTTCGATACCCTGGAGCCGGGGCGCTTCCAGGCTTTGCGCGACGGCACCCGGGTCACCTACACCGAGAGCATGTCTGATGACCGAGTGAATCTGGGTGGTGTGTTCATCTCGCAGAAAAACATCAGTTCCAATAACAAGGATCGCGGGATTTCCGTGCTGGTGGCGGAAAAGGGGCGCCAGGAAATTCGCCCTGACGGCAACCGCTACCTGATCCTTGATAACGGCTATCGCTATGACGGTAGTCCGGGGCAGGCCGACTACCGGGCAATCAAGTACGACGAGTACGGCGTATTGCTGCCAAAACCGGACGTCAGCGACGAAGTCACCGACCGTGACGCGATGCCGACCAGTACGTTGATCGGCAGTGACGACATTCGCATGCGCGCCGAGCTGCAATGGCGCATGTCTCTGCCGTTGCTGGTGTTCATCGTGACCCTGATGGCGGTGCCGCTGTCGCGGGTCAACCCGCGCCAGGGCCGATTCCTCAAATTACTGCCGGCGATTCTTCTTTATATGGCTTACCTGACCATTCTGATTGCCGCTCGCGGTGCCCTCGACAAAGGCAAGATCCCCGCGGTGTTTGGATTGTGGTGGGTGCACGGGATTTTCCTGGCCATCGGCCTGGGCTTGCTCTATTGGGAACCCCTGCGCTTGAAGAGGGCGAGTCGCCGCAGCGCGCTGGAGGTGGCCCGTGGTTAAGCTGGATCGCTACATTGGTAGCAGTGTGTTCATGGCGATTCTGGCGGTGCTCGGGATCATTCTTGGTCTGGCGACGCTGTTTGCCTTCATCGACGAGATGGGTGAAGTCAGCGATACCTACACCCTGGTCGATGTGCTGAGTTATGTGGTGTTGACCGCTCCACGCCGGATGTACGAAATGCTGCCGATGGCTGCGCTGATCGGCTGCCTGATCGGTCTGGGCAGCCTGGCCAGCAACAGTGAGCTGACCATCATGCGCGCCGCCGGTGTGTCGATCGGCCGGATCGTCTGGGCGGTCATGAAGCCGATGCTGGTATTGATGCTGGCCGGCGTGCTGATCGGCGAATACGTCGCTCCGCCCGCTGAAACCACAGCGCAGGCCAATCGCTCGCTGGCCCAGGGCAGCGGTGAAGCACAAAGCGCCAGGCACGGCTTGTGGCACCGCCAGGGCGATGAGTTCATTCACGTCAACTCGGTACAACCCAACGGCATCCTGTATGGCGTGACCCGTTATCGCTTCGACAAAGAACGGCACATGCTGTCGGCGAGCTTCGCCAAGCGTGCCGACTTCGAAAATGATCACTGGCAGTTGTCGGATGTCACGACCACGCTGTTCCACGAGCGCAGCACCGAAGTGGTTTCGACCCCGCAAGAGCGCTGGGACGTTGCGTTGAGTCCGCAGTTGCTGAGCACCGTGGTCATGGTGCCGGAGTCGCTTTCGATCAGTGGCCTGTGGGGTTACATCCACTATCTGGCGGATCAGGGGCTGAACAATGGCCGCTACTGGCTGGCATTTTGGGTCAAGGTGTTGCAGCCGCTGGTGACTGCCGCCCTGGTGTTGATGGCGATCTCCTTCATCTTTGGTCCGCTGCGTTCGGTGACCCTGGGTCAGCGGGTGTTCACCGGCGTGCTGGTGGGCTTCACCTTCCGCATCGTTCAGGATTTGCTGGGGCCGTCGAGCCAGGTGTTCGGCTTCCCGCCGTTGCTTTCGGTGCTGGTGCCGGCGGGTATTTGTGCCGTGGCGGGGCTCTGGCTGTTGCGTCGAGCTGGCTGATGGCGGGCATTTTCCGACCGCTTTGACATTAAAAAAACGCCCTTGTCGCAAGACCGGGGCGTTTTTGTAGGCACCGTCTGACCTGCGAACGTGACGCTTGCGCCGTGGATCAGGTACAATTCCCGGCTATTTTTCGGCGGGCTATGCCTGCAGCCTTTTTGAGTGTTGATCCGTGAGTGATTTGAGTCATATCCGCAATTTCTCCATCATCGCCCACATTGACCATGGCAAGTCGACGCTGGCCGATCGCTTCATCCAGATGTGTGGCGGCCTCGCCGAGCGCGAAATGGAAGCCCAGGTCCTGGACTCCATGGACCTCGAGCGTGAACGCGGGATCACCATCAAGGCGCACAGCGTCACCTTGTATTACAAGGCTCGCGACGGTATCAACTACCAACTGAACTTCATTGATACCCCCGGCCACGTTGACTTCACCTATGAGGTGAGCCGTTCTCTGGCTGCCTGTGAAGGCGCGCTGTTGGTGGTCGATGCCGGTCAAGGCGTCGAGGCACAGTCGGTTGCCAACTGCTACACGGCCATCGAGCAGGGCCTGGAAGTGATGCCGGTGCTGAACAAGATCGACCTGCCACAGGCCGATCCGGACCGTGTTAAAGAAGAAATCGAAAAAATCATCGGCATCGATGCCACCGACGCGGTCACTTGCTCTGCCAAGACCGGCCTGGGCGTCGATGAAGTGCTCGAGCGCCTGGTCGCCACCATTCCTGCACCGACCGGCAACTACGAAGATCCGCTGCAAGCGTTGATCATCGACTCCTGGTTCGACAACTACCTGGGCGTTGTTTCCTTGGTACGCGTGCGCCACGGTCGTGTGAAGAAGGGCGACAAGATCCTGGTCAAGTCCACCGGCAAGATCCACCTGGTAGACAGCGTCGGTGTATTCAACCCGAAGCACACCCCTACCGCTGACCTCAAGGCCGGTGAAGTGGGCTTCATCATCGCCAGCATCAAGGACATTCACGGTGCGCCAGTGGGCGACACCCTGACCTTGAGCTCGACGCCGGACGTTGATGTACTGCCAGGCTTCAAACGTATTCAGCCGCAGGTTTACGCCGGTCTGTTCCCGGTCAGCTCCGACGACTTCGAAGATTTCCGCGAAGCCCTGCAAAAGCTCACGCTCAATGACTCGTCCCTGCAGTACACGCCGGAAAGTTCCGATGCCCTGGGCTTCGGTTTCCGTTGCGGGTTCCTCGGCATGCTGCACATGGAAATCATCCAGGAGCGCCTGGAGCGCGAGTACAACCTGGACCTGATCACCACGGCGCCGACGGTAATTTTCGAGCTGCTGCTCAAGACCGGCGAGACGATCTACGTCGATAACCCGTCGAAGTTGCCGGACCTGTCTTCCATCGAAGACATGCGCGAGCCGATCGTGCGCGCCAATATTCTTGTGCCGCAAGAGCACCTGGGCAACGTCATTACCCTGTGCATCGAAAAACGTGGTGTGCAGGTTGACATGCTGTTCCTCGGCTCCCAGGTACAGGTGACCTACGACCTGCCGATGAACGAAGTGGTGCTGGACTTCTTCGACCGTCTGAAGTCCACCAGTCGCGGCTATGCTTCGCTGGACTACCATTTCGATCGTTATCAATCGGCCAGTCTGGTGAAACTGGACGTGCTGATCAACGGTGACAAGGTCGATGCCCTGGCGCTGATCGTGCACCGTGACAACTCGCACTACAAAGGTCGCCAGTTGACCGAGAAGATGAAAGAACTGATTCCGCGGCAGATGTTCGACGTGGCAATCCAGGCCGCCATTGGCGGGCAGATTGTAGCGCGGACAACCGTCAAGGCGCTCAGAAAGAACGTATTGGCCAAATGCTACGGTGGTGACGTCAGCCGTAAGAAGAAACTGCTGGAGAAGCAAAAGGCCGGTAAGAAACGCATGAAGCAGGTCGGCAACGTGGAAATTCCACAGGAAGCCTTCCTTGCAGTGCTCAGGTTGGATAGTTAGGTCCTATGTCGCTAAATTTCCCGCTGTTGCTGGTCATTGCCGTGTTGGTCTGCGGCCTGTTGGCGTTGCTCGATCTGTTGATCCTGGCCCCGCGTCGGCGTGCCGCTATCGCTTCCTATCAGGGCAGCGTCAGCCAGCCTGACATGGTCGTGGTCGAGAAGCTGAACAAAGAGCCGCTGCTGGTTGAATACGGCAAGTCGTTCTTCCCGGTGTTGTTCATCGTGCTGGTGCTGCGTTCGTTCCTGGTGGAACCGTTCCAGATTCCTTCCGGCTCGATGAAACCGACCCTGGACGTCGGCGACTTCATCCTGGTGAGCAAGTTTTCTTACGGGATCCGCTTGCCGGTGATCGACAAGAAAGTCATCGAAGTCGGTGATCCGCAGCGCGGCGACGTCATGGTGTTCCGCTACCCGAGCGACCCGAACGTCAACTACATCAAGCGTGTGGTTGGCCTGCCGGGCGACACGGTTCGCTACACCGCCGACAAGCGTCTGTTCGTCAACGGTCAATCGATTGCCGAGCAGCTGATCGGCTCCGAGCCGGGCACGCTGGGCAGCGCTGAGCTCTACAAGGAAAAACTCGGTGCGGCCGAGCACATGATCCGCAAGGAAATGAGCCGCTACCGCGCCATGCCGGACCATTCGTGGACCGTGCCGGCCGGGCACTACTTCATGATGGGCGACAACCGCGACAACTCGAACGACAGTCGCTACTGGGATGATCCGAACATTCCCAAGGATCTGCTGGGCATGGTTCCCGACAAGAATATCGTCGGCAAGGCCTTCGCGGTCTGGATGAGCTGGCCGGAACCCAAACTCAGCCACCTGCCGAATTTCTCGCGGGTTGGCCTGATCAAGTAATCAGACACGGCGCTGTTGAACACAGCGCCGAATGCATTTCTGGAACCGGCACAATGGGCGCCAGAGGCATTCAAACAATGATATTCAGGACGTTATTTTTGAACACAGCTTTAATTGTCCCAAGCCTGCGCCGCCTCACGGCGATGGCGGTGGAATCCAGCCACGAACTCAGCGTGGGTAAACCGTGAGCGTCTCCTTAAGCCGTCTAGAGCGTCAGCTCGGCTACACCTTCAAGGACCAGGAACTGATGGTCCTGGCCCTGACTCACCGCAGTTTTGCCGGGCGTAACAACGAACGCCTGGAATTCCTCGGTGATGCCATTCTCAACTTCGTCGCCGGCGAGGCGCTGTTCGAGCGCTTCCCGCTGGCTCGCGAAGGCCAGTTGTCGCGTTTGCGCGCACGTCTGGTCAAAGGTGAGACCCTGGCCGTACTGGCCCGTGGTTTTGATCTGGGCGAATACCTGCGCCTGGGCTCGGGCGAGCTGAAAAGCGGCGGTTTCCGTCGCGAGTCGATTCTGGCCGATGCCCTCGAAGCGTTGATCGGTGCGATCTACCTCGATGCCGGCATGGAAATGGCCCGCGAGCGTGTGCTTGCCTGGCTGGCCGGCGAGTTCGAAGGCCTGACGCTGGTCGACACCAACAAAGATCCAAAGACCCGCCTGCAAGAGTTCCTGCAGTCCCGTGGTTGTGAGCTGCCGCGTTACGAAGTGGTGGATATCCAGGGTGAGCCGCATTGCCGGACGTTCTTCGTCGAATGCGAAATCATCTTACTGAATGAAAAAAGCCGAGGTCAGGGTGTGAGTCGTCGTATTGCCGAACAGGTAGCGGCCGCCGCAGCACTGATTGCCCTGGGTGTGGAGAATGGCAATGACTGATACAAACGCAACTCGCTGTGGCTATGTTGCCATCGTCGGCCGTCCGAACGTGGGCAAGTCCACGCTGCTGAACCACATCCTCGGTCAGAAGCTGGCGATCACCTCGCGCAAACCGCAAACCACCCGCCACAACATGCTCGGTATCAAGACCGAGGGCGATGTGCAGGCGATCTACGTCGACACCCCCGGCATGCACAAGGGTGGCGAGAAGGCCCTGAACCGCTACATGAACAAGACCGCTTCGGCGGCGTTGAAAGACGTCGACGTGGTGATCTTCGTGGTCGACCGCACCAAGTGGACCGAAGAAGATCAGATGGTTCTGGAGCGCGTGCAGTACGTGACCGGCCCGCTGATCGTGGCGTTGAACAAGACCGATCGCATCGAAGACAAGGCCGAGCTGATGCCGCACCTGAGCTGGTTGCAGGAGCAGCTGCCGAACGCGCAGATCATCCCGATTTCCGCACAGCACGGGCACAACCTCGATGCACTGGAGCGCGTGATCGCCGATCACCTGCCGGAAAACGATCACTTCTTCCCGGAAGACCAGATCACCGACCGCAGCAGCCGTTTCCTCGCCGCCGAACTGGTGCGCGAAAAAATCATGCGCCAGATGGGCGCCGAGCTGCCGTACCAGATCACCGTCGAAATCGAAGAGTTCAAGCAGCAGGGTAAGACCCTGCACATCCATGCCTTGATCCTCGTCGAGCGCGATGGCCAGAAGAAAATCATCATTGGCGACAAGGGCGAGCGCATCAAGCGTATCGGCACCGAAGCGCGCAAGGACATGGAGTTGCTGTTCGACTCCAAGATCATGCTCAACCTGTGGGTCAAGGTTAAGGGTGGCTGGTCCGATGATGAACGTGCATTGCGTTCGTTGGGTTACGGCGACTTGTAAACCCGATTGGCGTTACGCTGTAGAACCCTGTGGGAGCGGGCTTGCCCGCGAAGAGGATGTAACATTCAGCAGTGATGTTGACTGTTACGCCGCCTTCGCGAGCAAGCCCGCTCCCACATTGGTTTTGGGTTGTATGTAAAACGGCATTCCTTCATTGAGCACTGTGATTTTTATGTCCCAACCCATCCCCCAACCCGCCTACGTCCTCCACTCCCGCGCCTACCGTGAAAACAGTGCGCTGGTGGATTTCCTGACGCCGCAAGGCCGGCTGCGGGCGGTGTTGCGCAGTGCGCGGGGCAAGGCCGGGACGCTGGCGCGGCCGTTCGTGCCATTGGAAGTCGAGTTCCGGGGCAAGGGCGAGCTGAAGAACGTCGGGCGCATGGAAAGTGCCGGGGTTTCCACCTGGCTCATTGGCGAGGCGCTGTTCAGTGGCCTTTACCTCAATGAACTGCTGATTCGCTTGTTGCCCGCTGAAGATCCGCTCCCCTCGGTGTTCGATCATTACGCCGCCACCTTGCTGGCGTTGGCCGAAGGTCGCCCACTGGAGCCCTTGCTACGCTCCTTTGAGTGGCGCTTGCTCGATGACCTCGGCTACGGTTTTTCCCTGACTATTGATATTCATGATCAACCCATCGCGCCGGACGGCCTATACCGTTTGCAAGTGGATGCGGGGCTGGAGCGGGTCTATCTGCTGCAACCGGGTCTGTTCAACGGCACCGAACTGCTGGCCATGGCTGAAGCCGACTGGTCTGCCCCCGGCGCTCTGTCTGCCGCCAAGCGCCTGATGCGCCAGGCGTTGGCCGTTCACCTGGGCGGCCGTCCACTTGTCAGTCGCGAGCTGTTTCGCAAGCCCTGATCACACCGTATGCTGTGCACCGAACTTTCTCTTCTTCTGGAGCGCTTCCGTGACCACCAGCACCCGTATTCTTCTTGGCGTGAACATCGACCACGTTGCCACCCTGCGTCAGGCCCGGGGCACCCGTTACCCGGACCCGGTCAAGGCTGCACTGGACGCGGAAGAGGCGGGCGCCGACGGCATCACCGTGCACCTGCGTGAAGACCGTCGGCACATTCAGGAGCGCGACGTTCTGGTGCTCAAGGACGTGCTGCAAACCCGCATGAACTTCGAAATGGGCGTCACCGAAGAAATGATGCAGTTCGCCGAACGCATCCGCCCGGCGCACATTTGCCTGGTACCTGAAACCCGTCAGGAACTGACCACTGAAGGTGGCCTGGACGTGGCGGGGCAGGAAGCGCGGATCAAGGCAGCGGTCGAGCGCCTGTCGAAGATCGGCTCTGAAGTGTCGTTGTTCATCGATGCCGATGAGCGCCAGATCGAAGCCTCCCGCCGTGTCGGCGCACCGGCCATCGAACTGCACACCGGTCGTTATGCCGATGCCGAGACGCCGACCGACGTCGCCGAAGAACTCAAGCGTGTGGCCGATGGCGTGGCCTTTGGCCTGGCCCAGGGCCTGATCGTCAATGCCGGTCATGGTCTGCACTATCACAACGTCGAAGCCGTGGCAGCGATCAAGGGCATCAACGAGCTGAACATCGGCCATGCGCTGGTGGCCCATGCGCTGTTCGTTGGCTTCAAGTCGGCTGTTTCGGAGATGAAGGCGCTGATTCTGGCGGCTGCTGCCAAGGCTTAAAACACAATACAAATCCCACTGTAGGAGCGAGCCTGCTCGCGATAGCGGTCTGACAGACACAGTTGATGTGGCTGAAAGGGCCTCATCGCGAGCAGGCTCGCTCCTACAGTGGTTTGGTGGTGGTTTTTAGAGCGGCGCTGGCTCTTGAGACGGCTTACTCTTGTCGATCCCCGGAACCAGCAGTTTGCCCTCGGCGACCTGATCGCCTTCAAGTTGCGGCTGCGTGACCCAGGTCAGGATGTCGTAGTAGCGACGGATGTTCGCCACGAAATGCACCGGTTCGCCGCCACGGGCGTAACCATAACGGGTTTTGCTGTACCACTTCTTTTCCGACAGGCGCGGCAGGATCTTCTTCACGTCCAGCCATTTGTCCGGGTTCAACCCTTCCTTGGCCGCCAGTTTGCGTGCGTCATCCAGGTGGCCGCTGCCGACGTTGTAGGCCGCCAGGGCAAACCAGGTCCGGTCCGGCTCCTGAATCGAATCGTCGAGCTGGTCTTTCATGTAGGCCAGGTACTTGGCGCCGCCCATGATGCTCTGCCTGGGGTCCAGGCGGTTGGACACGCCCATGGCCTGCGCGGTGTTCTGGGTCAGCATCATCAGGCCGCGTACGCCGGTCTTGGACGTGACCGTCGGTTGCCACAACGACTCCTGGTACCCGATGGCCGCCAGCAGGCGCCAGTCGACTTTCTCTTTCTTGGCGTATGACTTGAAGTGCTGTTCGTACTTGGGCAGGCGTTGCTGCAAGTGTTGGGCAAACGTGGTGGCGCCCATGTAGCCGAGGACGTCGACATGCCCGTAGTAGCGGTCCTTGAGGCGTTGCAGGGTGCCGTTCTTCTTGACCTTGTCGAGGTAGTCGTTGATTTCGTTGAGCAGGCTGTTGTCGTCGCCCGGGGCGACGGCCCAGCTCTGGTTGCTGGCGTCACCGAGGTCGAAGGCGACCCGGATGTTGGTGAAGTACACCTGGTTCATCGCCACTTCGTTGGAGTCGACCAGCGTCATGTCGATCTGACCTTCGTCCACCATGCGCAGGAGATCGACGACCTCGACCGCGTCAGACTCTTCGTATTCGATGCCGGGAAATTTCTGTTTCAGCTGCGCCAGTTGTTCGGCGTGGGTGCTGCCCTTGAGCACCATGATCTTCTTGCCCACCAGATCCTTCGCATCGGTCGGCCGGGACTGGCCGTTGCGATAGATGATCTGCGGGGTGACTTCCAGATAGGAGTGGGAGAAGCGCACCTGCTTCTTGCGCTCTTCGCTGCTGACCAGGCCGGCCGCCGCCAGCACCGGGCCATTGGGCTTGCCGACCTGATTGAACAGGTCATCGAGGTTGTCGGCGGTCTCTATCTTGAGCTCGACCCCCAGATCGTCGGCGAAGCGCTTCACCAGCTCGTATTCGAAGCCGGTTTCACCGTTGCGATCCTGAAAGTAGGTGGCGGGGCTGTTTCGGGTAACCACCCGCAGCACACCATCCTCCTTTACGTGCTCGAGCGTGTTGGGTTTATCAACACAGCCACCGAGCATCAGGAAGAGTCCGGTTGCGATCAGCCATTTGGCGTACCGCGGACGCAAAGCCGTTGGGAAAAACATGTGCGCAGTATACGCAAAGGACCACGGGCGCCATATCTCGACAGCGAGGGGCTTGTCTGCTAGAGATCACAAAACTGGCCGAAACCCCGCAGGAATGGGCTTTATCTGCATTTTGTTACAGTAAAAATAAGCTGTCGTCACACGCCCCATTAACCTGACTTTCGAGGCAGAAACACAGATCGACACCCGAGTGCAACCGTGCGTAGCGTTTCGGGTGCTGTCGCGGGCTGTTTAGGCTAGAATGCACGGCCTCAAAGCACACCCCTTCCCGAGGCTGTCCCGAAGATGTTGATCCTGCGCGGCGCTCCTGCCCTTTCTGCCTTTCGCCACAGCAAACTCCTTGAGCAACTGAGCCAGAAGGTTCCGGCTGTCAGTGGCCTGTATGCTGAATTCGCTCACTTCGCCGAAGTTACCGGCGTCCTGACCGGCGACGAACAGCAGGTGCTTGCGCGCCTTCTGAAGTACGGTCCAAGCGTTCCTGTACAGGAACCGACCGGTCGTCTGTTTCTGGTGCTGCCGCGTTTCGGCACCATCTCGCCGTGGTCGAGCAAGGCCAGCGACATCGCCCGTAACTGTGGCCTGGCGAAAATCCAGCGCC
Organism: Pseudomonas sp. KH_046_2; assembly: GCF_057838985.1. Taxonomy (NCBI): domain Bacteria; kingdom Pseudomonadati; phylum Pseudomonadota; class Gammaproteobacteria; order Pseudomonadales; family Pseudomonadaceae; genus Pseudomonas; species Pseudomonas sp. KH_046_2. The sequence continues at coordinate 1,151,394 of NZ_CM174480.1, forward strand.
TCGAGCGCGGCATCGCGTTCTACGTGGCCGGCCAGTTCAGCGACGCTGAAGCCCAGCTGATCGCCGACGGTCTGCACGACCGCATGACCCAGATCGTCCTGGGCAACCTCGAACAGGCTGCCGGCCTGTTCAGCCACGCCGAGCCAAAACCCCTGACCGCCATCGATGTGTTGGGTGGCGGCCGCGCCGCGCTGGAAAAAGCCAACACCGAGCTGGGCCTGGCCCTGGCCGAAGACGAGATCGACTACCTGGTCAACGCCTTCGTGGGCTTGAAGCGCAACCCGCACGACATCGAACTGATGATGTTCGCCCAGGCGAACTCCGAGCACTGCCGTCACAAGATCTTCAACGCCAGTTGGGACATCGACGGCGAGAGCCAGGAAAAAAGCCTGTTCGGCATGATCAAGAACACCTACGTGATGCACAGCGAAGGCGTTCTGTCGGCTTACAAGGACAACGCTTCGGTAATCGTCGGCTCCGTGGCCGGTCGCTTCTTCCCGGACCCTGAGACCCGCCAGTACGGCGCGGTGCAGGAGCCGGTGCACATCCTGATGAAAGTCGAGACCCACAACCACCCGACCGCGATTGCCCCGTTCCCGGGCGCATCCACCGGTTCCGGTGGCGAGATTCGCGACGAAGGCGCCACCGGCCGTGGTGCCAAGCCGAAGGCTGGCCTGACCGGATTCACCGTGTCGAACCTGCAGATCCCGGGCTTCGAACAGCCGTGGGAAGTGCCGTACGGCAAGCCTGAGCGCATCGTTACCGCGCTGGACATCATGATCGAAGGCCCGCTGGGCGGCGCTGCGTTCAACAACGAATTCGGTCGTCCGGCCCTGACCGGCTACTTCCGTACCTTCGAACAATCGATCACCACCCCGCACGGCGATGAAGTCCGTGGCTACCACAAGCCGATCATGCTGGCTGGCGGCATGGGCAACATCCGTGAAGAACACGTCAAGAAAGGCGAGATCCTGGTCGGCTCCAAGCTGATCGTGCTCGGCGGCCCGGCGATGCTGATCGGCCTGGGTGGCGGCGCGGCTTCCTCCATGGCCACCGGCACCAGCTCGGCAGACCTCGACTTCGCTTCGGTACAGCGCGAAAACCCTGAGATGGAACGTCGCTGCCAGGAAGTCATCGACCGTTGCTGGCAGCTGGGCGACAAGAACCCGATCAGCTTCATCCACGACGTGGGTGCGGGCGGTCTGTCCAACGCCTTCCCGGAACTGGTCAACGACGGTGACCGTGGTGGCCGTTTCGAATTGCGCAACATTCCAAACGACGAGCCGGGCATGGCCCCGCACGAAATCTGGTCCAACGAATCCCAGGAACGTTACGTCCTGGCCGTCGGCCCGGCTGACTTCGAGCGCTTCAAGGCGATCTGCGAACGTGAGCGTTGCCCGTTCGCCGTGGTCGGCGAAGCCACTGCCGAACCGCAACTAACCGTGACCGACAGCCACTTCGGCAACAGCCCGGTGGACATGCCACTGGAAGTGCTGCTGGGCAAGGCTCCGCGCATGCACCGTTCGGTGGTGCGTGAAAACGAACTGGGCGACGATTTCGATCCGTCGACCCTCGACATCGCCAACTGCGTCGAGCGCGTCCTGCATCACCCGGCCGTAGCGAGCAAGAGCTTCCTGATCACCATCGGCGACCGCACCATCACCGGCCTCGTGGCCCGTGATCAGATGGTCGGTCCGTGGCAGGTTCCGGTGGCCGACGTTGCCGTCACCGCCACCAGCTTCGACGTCTACACCGGTGAAGCCATGGCCATGGGCGAGCGTACTCCGCTGGCACTGCTGGACGCTCCGGCGTCGGGCCGCATGGCGATCGGCGAAACCTTGACCAACATCGCGGCTTCGCGCATCGGCAAGATCTCCGACATCAAGTTGTCGGCGAACTGGATGTCGGCTGCCGGTCACCCGGGTGAAGACGCACGTCTGTACGACACCGTGAAAGCGGTCGGCATGGAACTGTGCCCTGAGCTGGGCATCACCATTCCGGTGGGCAAGGACTCGATGTCCATGGCCACCCGCTGGAACGATGAAGGCGTGGACAAGTCCGTCACTTCGCCGATGTCCCTGATCGTGACCGGTTTCGCGCCAGTGACTGACATCCGTCAGACCCTGACCCCGCAACTGCGCATGGACAAGGGCACCACCGACCTGATCCTGATCGATCTGGGCCGCGGCCAGAACCGCATGGGCGCCTCGATCCTCGCGCAGGTTCACGGCAAACTCGGCAGTCAGGCTCCGGACGTCGATGACGCCGAAGACCTGAAAGCCTTCTTCGCGGTGATCCAGGGCCTCAACGCCGACGGCCACCTGCTGGCTTACCACGACCGTTCCGACGGTGGTCTGCTCACCAGCGCCGTGGAAATGGCGTTCGCCGGTCACTGTGGCCTGAGCCTGAACCTCGACGGTCTGGCAGAAACCTCCGCCGACATCGCCGCCATCCTGTTCAACGAAGAACTGGGTGCGGTGATCCAGGTTCGTCAGGACGCCACCCCGGACATCCTCGCGCAGTTCAGCGCTGCCGGTTTGGGCGACTGCGTATCGGTGGTCGGTCAGCCGATGAACAACGGTGAGGTCAGCATCACCTTCAACGGCGAAACCGTGTTCGAAGGTCAGCGTCGTCTGCTGCAACGCCAGTGGGCCGAGACCAGCTACCAGATCCAGCGTCTGCGTGATAACGCCGACTGCGCCGAACAAGAGTTCGACGTGCTGCTGGAAGAAGAAAATCCGGGCCTGAGCGTCAAGCTGAGCTACGACGTCAACCAGGACGTCGCCGCGCCTTACATCAAGAAAGGCATCCGCCCACAGGTTGCCGTGCTGCGTGAGCAGGGCGTCAACGGTCAGGTGGAAATGGCGGCTGCGTTCGACCGCGCTGGTTTCAACGCGATCGACGTGCACATGAGCGACATTCTGGCCGGCCGTGTCGACCTGAACGAGTTCAAGGGCATGGTCGCTTGCGGTGGTTTCTCCTACGGCGACGTACTGGGTGCCGGTGAAGGCTGGGCGAAATCCGCGCTGTTCAACAGCCGTGCCCGCGATGCGTTCCAGGGTTTCTTCGAGCGTAACGACAGCTTCACCCTCGGCGTGTGCAACGGTTGCCAGATGATGTCCAACCTGCACGAGCTGATCCCGGGCAGCGAGTTCTGGCCGCACTTCGTGCGTAACCGCTCCGAGCAGTTCGAAGCCCGTGTTGCCATGGTGCAGATCCAGGAGTCGAACTCGATCTTCCTGCAAGGCATGGCCGGTTCGCGTATGCCGATCGCCATCGCCCACGGTGAAGGTCATGCCGAATTCTCCAGCGAGGAAGCACTGCTGGAAGCCGATCTGTCCGGTTGCGTGGCGATGCGTTTCGTCGACAACCACGGCAAGGTCACCGAAAGCTACCCGGCCAACCCGAACGGCTCGCCGCGCGGGATCACCGGTCTGACCAGCCGCGACGGTCGCGTGACCATCATGATGCCGCACCCGGAGCGAGTGTTCCGCGCCGTGCAGAACTCGTGGCGTTCCGATGACTGGAACGAAGATGCACCGCTGATGCGTATGTTCCGTAATGCTCGCGTGTGGGTGAACTGATAGCCGTGTACAAGCTCAGCTTCTTTGTTCCCGACAGTCATGTCGAAGTGGTCAAGAGTGCCGTATTCGCCGCCGGTGGCGGTCGAATCGGTGCTTACGATCACTGCGCATGGCAGGTGTTGGGCCTGGGCCAGTTTCGTCCACTGGACGGCAGTCAGCCGTTCATTGGCGAGGCAGGGCAGGTCGAGCAGGTCGAGGAATGGAAGGTTGAGCTGGTGGTGGCCGATGAGTTGATTCGCGCGGTGGTGGCGGCTCTGAAACAGAGCCATCCCTACGAGGCGCCGGCTTATGAAGTGTGGAGGCTGGAGGATTTCTGATTCTTCACCGCTGAAATGAAAAACCCGCTGAAAGAGATTTCAGCGGGTTTTTTGTTTTCCGTAGGAACTGCCGGTGCAATGCAATCGCCACAAAGCCCCTTTCACAACGAAATCAAGGGCGGATTTCGATCATCGTGCCGTCCGGCACCAGATTCCAGACTTCGCGCATGTCCATGTTGCGCATGGCGATGCAGCCGTCGGTCCAGTCCAGGGTGTGGAACAGGTCTTCGGGGGTGTCTTCGCTGTCCGGGGTGCCGTGGATCATGATCATGCCGCCGGGCTCGACGCCTTCACGACGGGCGCGGGCAGAGTCGCTGATGTTCGGGTAGGAAATGTGCATCGCCAGGTTGAAGCGGTCGCTGATCTTGCGCCAGTCGACCCAGTAGAAGCCTTCCGGGGTGCGCTTGTCGCCCTCCATCAGCTTGGGCCCCTTGGGACGCTTGCCCAGGGAAATGCGATAGGTCTTGAGCGGCTTGCCGTCATTGATCAATTGCAATTGATGGGAAGACTTGAGAATCAGGATCTTCTCGATGACCTTGCCGTCCAGGGTTTCCACGGCAGAAGCCTGGGACACCGTGACAAACGACAAACAGAACAGGGCAAGCAACCAGCGCATTGAAACGATTCCCCAGGAGGTGTCGCGACTATTTATGTATAGAAGTTTTTGCAGGAGCTGCCGCAGGCTCGTGCCGCGTTCGGGCGGTCTTTCGGCGCCTTTGAGTGATGTTGAGATGACATCAGATAATGGCAGGCTGAGCAAGTGGCGGGATCGATTCAGACCGAACGGGATAGACCTCGGTCCGCCGGTCAGCGAAGAAGCATTCTAAGGTACGGCCCACCGTGCGGAAAGCCAGCTCATCCCATGGAATGTCCGCTTCGTCGAATAGTTGCACTTCCAGGCTCTCGGGGCCGGCGCAAAAGTCCAGGTCCGCCAGCTCGGCACGGAAGAACACATGCACCTGGCTGATGTGCGGCACGTCGATCAGGGTATAGATGTTCAGGTTGCGCACCCGGGCGCAGGCTTCCTCGGCGGTTTCGCGGATGGCGGCCTGCTCGATGGTCTCGCCGTTCTCCATGAAACCGGCGGGCAGGGTCCAGTAGCCGCGACGTGGCTCGATGGCCCGTCGGCACAGCAACACCTTGGAGCCCCAGGTCGCCACGCAGCCGGCGACGATGTTGGGGTTCTGGTAGTGAATGGCGTGACAGCTGTCGCAGACAAAACGCAGGCGCGAATCGCCTTCGGGAATGCGCTGGGTCACCGGGTTGCCGCACTGGCTGCAAAATTTCATGCTGGGGTTCCTGAATGCTGCGCCTATCTTGGCGTGCGGCAGTGCCGGTCGGCAAGTTGTCGTTTCGCGACATGGGGCGGTTGCGGGGGTTGGGCGACCGCAGCGATTGGTGCATGATGCCGGGTAAGGCACAGATCGAGAACACTCATGCTGGATGAGCTACTGCATCGGGTTAGTCACCACACACCACGCACATTGGAGACCGACCGTCGTTTTCCCGAGGCCGCGGTGCTGGTGCCCATCACCCGCAGTGACGAGCCCGAGCTGGTGTTGACCCTGCGTGCCAGCGGCCTGTCGACCCATGGCGGCGAAGTCGCCTTCCCCGGCGGACGCCGCGACCCCGAAGACCCCGACCTGATTTTCACCGCCCTGCGTGAAGCCGAAGAAGAGATCGGCCTGCCGCCGGGGCTGGTCGAGGTGATCGGCCCACTCAGCCCGCTGATCAGCCTGCATGGCATCAAGGTCACGCCCTATGTCGGGGTAATCCCGGATTTTGTCGAATACCGGGCCAACGATGCCGAGATCGCCGCGGTGTTCAGCGTGCCCCTGGAGTTCTTCCGCAAAGACCCCCGCGAACATACCCATCGCATCGATTATCAGGGCCGCAGCTGGTACGTGCCGAGCTATCGCTTTGGCGAGTACAAGATCTGGGGGCTGACGGCGATCATGATCGTCGAGTTGATCAACCTGCTGTATGACGCCAAAATCAGCCTGCATCAGCCTCCCAAAAGCTTTATCAATATCTGAAGCCATCGTTCGAATGGCCTGAATCCTGATTTCGCTGAAAAAAAAGCCCGCCTGAGCCTTGAGGAATACAACAATGAAATACCGCCTGGGCGATGCCCGCGTCGAAACCCATCCACAGAGCTGGGTCGCACCCAATGCCGTGCTGGTGGGCAAGGTCAAGCTGGAAGAGGGCGCCAACGTCTGGTTCAACGCCGTATTGCGCGGCGACAACGAATTGATCCTGATCGGCAAGAACAGCAACGTCCAGGACGGCACCGTGATGCACACCGACATGGGCTATCCGCTGACCATCGGCACCGGCGTGACCATCGGCCACAACACCATGCTCCACGGCTGCACCGTTGGCGACTACAGCCTGATCGGCATCAATGCGGTGATTCTCAATGGCGCGAAGATCGGCAAAAACTGCATCATCGGCGCCAACTCGCTGATCGGCGAGGGCAAGGAGATTCCGGACGGATCGCTGGTCATGGGGTCGCCCGGCAAAGTGGTGCGCGAGTTGACCGAGCCGCAAATCAGGATGCTGGAGGCCAGCGCTGCTCACTACGTGCACAACTCGCAACGTTATGCCCGCGACCTGGCCGAGCAGGAACAATGACTGCCACCGAACGCCCGGTGGCATCGCCCTGCGTGAACATTTGTGCGCTGGATGACGATGACATCTGCACCGGTTGCCAACGCACGGTGGAAGAGATTACCCGCTGGAGCCGCATGGACAACGACGAGCGGCGCAAGGTGCTGGGGTTGTGTCATGAGCGGGCGAAGGCCAGTGGGTTGATCTGGATGTTGCCTTCCAAATCCGATCGCTGAGTCGTCAGGGCTTTTTGTGGCGAGGGGGCTTGCCCCCGTTCGGCGGCGTAGCCGTCGCAAATCCGGCTAGTCGGGTGTATCTGAAACTATTCGATTGAATGGTTTTGGGGCCGCTTCGCCGCCCAACGGGGGCAAGCCCCCTCGCCACAAAATCGCCTCGCCACAGGTTATTTGTGTACCGAAGATGAAGTATCCTGTGCACAAAATTGACAGGTATTCCCACCCCTCATGCTCTTCCTTATCGCCTACATCAGCAGCGTCGTGCTGATCAACTTCGCCTTTTCCACCGCCCCCCACCTGGACATCATCTGGTCGGCCTGGGGCGGGCTGGTGTTTGTGTTGCGCGACATGGTGCAAGCCCGGTTCGGGCATGGCGCCCTCGCGGCGATGCTGGTGGCGCTGGTGTTGTCCTATATCACCTCCGATCCGTCCATCGCCCTGGCCAGCGCCACGGCGTTCGCGGTTTCCGAGTGCATCGACTGGCTGGTGTTCAGCATCACCAGACGCCCGCTGCATGATCGCCTGTGGATAAGTTCGGCCCTGAGCATTCCCCTCGATACCTTTATCTTTTTCGGTATGATCGACGCCCTGACGCCGGGGGTGATCCTCGCCGCCCTGGGTTCGAAGTTCGCCGGGGTCACCGCCGTGTGGCTGATCATGGCCTGGCGCCTGCGCAAACAGGCTGTCGTCAGCTGAAGTTCATGTAAAATGCCGCGCTTTCTCCCCATGGGAAGCGCGCATGGCGACGCGTCCCTCGATGATCCGCTTCTTGAGGACCTTAAGATGACCCGTATCGGAACCCCATTGTCGCCGACCGCGACCCGCGTATTGATGTGTGGCTGTGGCGAGTTGGGCAAGGAAGTGGTGATCGAGCTGCAACGCCTGGGCGTTGAAGTGATTGCCGTGGACCGCTACGCCAACGCGCCGGCCATGCAGGTGGCGCATCGTAGTCACGTGATCAATATGCTTGATGGCGCTGCCCTGCGTGCCGTGATCGAAGCCGAGAAGCCGCACTTCATCGTGCCGGAAATCGAAGCCATCGCTACCGCGACTCTGGTCGAGCTGGAAGCCGAAGGCTTCACCGTGATCCCGACCGCCCGCGCCGCGCAGTTGACCATGAACCGCGAAGGCATCCGCCGCCTGGCCGCTGAAGAGCTGGACCTGCCGACCTCGCCGTACCACTTCGCCGACACCTTCGAGGATTACAGCAAGGCCGTCGAAGACCTCGGGTTCCCGTGTGTGGTCAAGCCGGTCATGAGTTCGTCGGGCAAGGGCCAGAGCCTGTTGCGCAGCGTCGATGACGTACAGAAAGCCTGGGACTACGCCCAGGAAGGTGGCCGTGCCGGTAAAGGTCGGGTGATCATCGAGGGCTTCATCGATTTCGACTACGAAATCACCCTGCTGACCGTGCGTCACGTCGGCGGTACCACCTTCTGTGCGCCGGTCGGCCACCGTCAGGAGAAGGGCGACTACCAGGAATCCTGGCAGCCGCAGGCCATGAGCCCGGTTGCCCTGGCTGAGTCCGAGCGTGTTGCCAAAGCGGTGACCGAAGCCTTGGGTGGCCGTGGTCTGTTCGGCGTCGAACTGTTCATCAAGGGCGATCAGGTGTGGTTCAGCGAAGTGTCGCCGCGCCCACATGACACCGGTCTGGTCACCCTGATCTCCCAGGACCTGTCGCAGTTCGCCCTGCACGCACGGGCCATTCTCGGTCTGCCGATCCCGTTGATCCGTCAGTTCGGGCCTTCGGCCTCGGCGGTGATCCTGGTGGAAGGGCAGTCGACCCAGACCGCTTTCGCCAACCTGGGTGCTGCCCTGAGCGAGCCGGATACCGCGCTGCGCCTGTTCGGCAAGCCTGAAGTCAACGGCCAGCGCCGCATGGGCGTGGCCCTGGCTCGCGACGAATCGATCGAAGCCGCCCGCGCCAAGGCGACCCGTGCTTCGCAGGCGGTTGTCGTAGAGCTGTAAAAACAGCGGCGGCGGGCCTATAACTTCTATGGGCTCGCCACAATTCACTGTAGGAGCGAGCCTGCTCGCGATAGCTGAGTGTGCATCAACATCTGTGTTGAATGTGACATCGCTATCGCGAGCAGGCTCGCTCCTACAGGGATTGTTGATCGACCCTTTCATTAAAGCTTCAGGCCTGTACCCATGAATTCCCAAAGCATCATCGTCCCGAAAATCTCCACCCTGCCGGTGCACGAGCCCCGGGCCCGGGCGATCGTGCGTTGGCTGGTGCGCAAGAACATCATCGAGGAAGAACTGACCACTTGCGGCCGCACTGGCAATCGCATGGCCCACGCCATCGCTGAAGGCGCGCGCGCCGTGGTGCTGCACCCCGAAGCCCTGCCGTTCGGCGAACCGGTCAACGGACTGGAAATCATCACCAAGCGCTGCATCTATACGCCGGCCAAGGGATTCCTTGAAGAGGCGGGCTGCGCCGAGTGCCGCAAGGAAGTCGGTGAAGCCCTATTCGAAAGCCTTGAAGACTGGATGCCGGGGCGCACCGACAACTTCACCTGCCCCGAATGCGGGCATGAAGACGACATCAACGGCTTCCTGTTCCTGCAGGAATGCGGCTTCTCCAACCTCGGTTTCATCTTCAACAACTGGGCCGAAGCGGGGTTCAAGCAGAGCTTTATCGATGAATTCGCCGATTGGCTCGATCAGCCGGTCAGTTGGGTGAAAGTCGAATTGTAGGCGGCGCCAATCTCCGTATGTCAGTAATGCCAATAATAGACAGAGTTTTACATTGAACCCGAAGAGGTGTCTGACTATAATGGCGCGCTTCCATTTTCCCGCTCGGGAGCCCCCGCGATGCTGCGTATCAGCCAAGAAGCTCTGACATTCGACGACATTCTCCTAGTGCCCGGTTATTCCGAGGTGCTTCCTAACGAAGTCAGTCTCAAGACCCGCCTTACCCGTGGCATCGAGCTGAATATTCCACTGGTTTCCGCCGCCATGGACACCGTCACTGAAGCCCGTCTGGCAATCGCCATGGCTCAGGAAGGTGGTATCGGTATCATCCACAAGAACATGACCATCGAGCAGCAAGCTGCCGAAGTGCGCAAGGTCAAGCGTTACGAAGCTGGTGTGGTCAAGGACCCGATCACCATCGTCGCCGACGCCACCGTGCGCGAGTTGTTCGAACTGACCCGCATGCACAACATCTCCGGCGTTCCGGTGCTGCACAATGGCGACCTGGTCGGCATTGTCACCTCCCGTGACGTGCGTTTCGAGAACCGTCTGGAAGCCACTGTCCGTGAAGTGATGACGCCTAAAGAGCGTCTGGTCACGGTCAAGGAAGGCGCCGACAAGAACGATGTGCGTGAACTGCTGCACAAGCACCGCATCGAGCGCGTGCTGATCGTCGACGACAAATTCGCCCTCAAGGGCATGATGACCGTCAACGACATCGAAAAAGCCAAGGCTTACCCGCTGGCCAGCAAGGACGATCAAGGTCGTCTGCGTGTTGGCGCTGCAGTCGGCACCGGTAAAGACACCGGTGACCGCGTTGCAGCCCTGGTCGCCGCTGGCGTTGACGTGGTGGTGGTCGACACCGCTCACGGTCACTCCAAGGGTGTGATCGACCGCGTTCGCTGGGTCAAGCAGAACTTCCCTGAAGTGCAGGTCATCGGCGGCAACATCGCCACCGGCGCTGCCGCCAAGGCCCTGGCCGAAGCCGGCGCTGACGCAGTCAAGGTCGGTATCGGCCCTGGCTCGATCTGCACCACCCGTATCGTCGCCGGTGTCGGCGTCCCGCAAATCAGTGCCATCGCCAACGTCGCCGCTGCCCTCGAAGGCACTGGCGTTCCGCTGATCGCCGACGGCGGCATCCGTTTCTCCGGTGACCTGTCCAAGGCCATCGTAGCCGGTGCTTCCTGCGTGATGATGGGCTCGATGTTCGCCGGTACTGAAGAAGCACCGGGCGAGATCGAACTGTTCCAGGGCCGTTCGTACAAGGCTTATCGCGGCATGGGTTCGCTGGGCGCCATGTCCCAGGCTCAAGGTTCCTCCGACCGTTACTTCCAGGATTCCTCGGCAGGCGCCGAGAAGCTGGTTCCGGAAGGCATCGAAGGGCGTGTTCCGTACAAGGGCACCCTGAGCGCCATCATCCATCAGCTGATGGGCGGCCTGCGCTCCTCGATGGGCTACACCGGCAGTGCCGACATCGAAGAGATGCGCACCAAGCCTGAATTCGTGCGGATCACCGGCGCCGGCATGGCCGAATCCCACGTTCACGACGTGCAGATCACCAAGGAAGCACCAAACTACCGCGTAGGTTGAGCCTTCAAGCAACAAGCTAAGCAACCGGGGCTGTTTTATTCAGCCCCGAGTTGTTTCTGAATCACGACTGTTTCTGAATGACTTAGACGAGACTGAATCATGGCCCTCGATATTCACGCTCACCGCATCCTGATCCTCGACTTCGGTTCCCAGTACACCCAGCTGATCGCCCGCCGCGTGCGTGAAATCGGCGTGTACTGCGAACTGCATCCGTTCGATATGGACGAAGATGCGATCCGCGAATTCGCTCCTAAAGGCGTCATCCTCGCCGGCGGCCCGGAGTCGGTTCACGAAGCCAACAGCCCGCGCTGCCCGCAAGCGGTTTTCGATCTGGGCGTGCCGGTCTTCGGTATCTGCTACGGCATGCAGACCATGGCCGAGCAACTGGGCGGCAAGGTTGAAGGTTCCGAGCTGCGTGAGTTTGGTTATGCCCGTGTTGACGTGGTCGGCAAGAGCCGCCTGCTCGACGGCATCGAAGACCACATTGACGCCGACGGCCTGTTTGGCCTCGACGTGTGGATGAGCCACGGTGACAAAGTTACCCGCATGCCGGAAGACTTCCACATCCTGGCCAGCACCCCGAGCTGCCCGATTGCCGGTATGTTCAGCGACGAGCGTCGCTATTACGGCGTGCAGTTCCACCCGGAAGTGACCCACACCAAGCAGGGCGGTCGCATCCTGTCGCGCTTCATCCTCGACATCTGCGAGTGTGAAGCCCTGTGGACCCCGTCGAAAATCGCTGAAGACGCCATCGCCCAGGTTCGCGCCCAGGTCGGCACCGACAACGTCCTGCTCGGCCTGTCCGGCGGTGTTGACTCCTCCGTGGTTGCCGCGCTGCTGCACAAAGCCATTGGCGACCAGCTGACTTGCGTATTCGTCGACAACGGCCTGCTGCGCCTGCACGAAGGCGAACAAGTGATGGCCATGTTCGCCGAGAACATGGGCGTCAAGGTGATCCGCGCCAACGCCGAAGAGCAGTTCCTCGGTAACCTGGCCGGCGAAGCCGACCCGGAGAAGAAGCGCAAGATCATCGGTCGCACCTTCATCGACGTATTCGATGCCCAGTCCAACAAACTGGACAACATCAAGTACCTCGCTCAGGGCACCATCTACCCGGACGTGATCGAGTCGGCTGGCGCGAAAAGCGGCAAGGCTCACGTGATCAAGTCGCACCACAACGTGGGCGGCCTGCCGGAAGAGATGAACCTCAAGCTGGTTGAACCCCTGCGCGAGCTGTTCAAGGACGAAGTCCGTCGTCTGGGCCTGGAACTGGGCCTGCCGTACGACATGGTCTACCGTCACCCGTTCCCGGGCCCGGGCCTGGGCGTGCGCATCCTCGGTGAAGTGAAGAAGGAATACGCCGACCTGCTGCGTCGCGCCGACCACATCTTCATCGAAGAACTGCGCAAGGCCGACTGGTACCACAAGGTCAGCCAGGCATTCGTGGTGTTCCAGCCGGTGAAATCGGTTGGCGTGGTCGGCGATGGCCGTCGTTACGCCTGGGTCGTGGCCCTGCGTGCCGTGGAAACCATCGACTTCATGACCGCGCGTTGGGCTCACCTGCCTTACGAACTGCTGGAAACCGTCAGCGGCCGCATCATCAATGAAATCGAAGGCATCTCCCGCGTCACCTACGACGTGTCGAGCAAGCCGCCAGCGACGATTGAGTGGGAGTGATCCCACAGCGCTGCATGAAAGAACCGGCTTTGGCCGGTTTTTTCATGCCCGCGATAATGGCTTATTCTCGCTATTGAAAGAGCCGCATTATGTTGGCAGCAGCTCTCTGTCGGTAGCTGGATATCGTCAAATACGGAAGACCAGAATGAAAGTCCTCACAGATGATGAGATTAGCGTTGCGTACGCTCACGTCGAAGCCGTAGACGAAGGGCGCGTGGGACCAGATAGAGCAAATTATCTTGCGTTAACGGACGCTGATTTTGAACTCCTCCTGTACAGCATCTATAGAGGGCGTGCGTCTGAGTTGCCGTGGTACAGCAATGCTCGTTTGATGGTCACGGGAGCTGACCAAGGGCGGGATGTTTGGCTCACGAAGGATGAGCGGCCTGTTGGGCTTATTCAGTGCAAAAAGGTTAAAGCTGGTTTCACTCGGCCGGACACGCTCCGTGAGGTAATCAAGTTCCTTCTAAATGTCGTGCTTGAGCCGGCGCTTATGCCAGACCCGACTGATTTCCGCTTTATTCTTGCGCTTGCTTCGGATCCTGCAAGTACAGCAACCGATTTTTTCGATACGCCACAGACTTGGCTAACTGCCAATGAAGCAGAGATTTTAGGTCTGGTTGCCGACGTCATTAAAAAGTATGAAGCATTCTCGACGCTGAAAATCGAGGCTGTCATGCCAGGCATCAGTACGACCCTGAAGAGCCTGAAATATGAGCTTCTTAGGCCAGTCGACCTCGACGAGTTACTGGAGCGCATCCCTGCTGTCCGTCAGCGGTTTTTCAAAGTTCAACTTGTCGTGGCTGTGGAGGATGCCGAGGCCATGATTGAGGCTCGGTTCGCTGCAGTCGGCTTGGTTTCAAAGAGCACAAAGACATTCACCAGAGCTGATGTTGAGGAAGACATTACGCGCGGGTCACGCGGTCTGGCTGATTGGCCTCAAATGATTTGGGGGCAGCATATAGAACGACCAGAGTTCGACGATCTGATCCAGCGGATCAGTCGGCATCCTGCAGGCTCCTCGCTGGTCGTCGGAGGAGCAGGGACTGGGAAGTCAGCACTTCTCGCTGAGCTGTATTGTGCCCTCAAAGCTCGCGGCCAAATTGTGCTGGCGATAAAGGCCGACATGCTCAGTCCAGATATTGTGGACTTCGCCGATCTCGCTCGCGATCTTGGCATGTCAGGTGATATCGAGCAGGAGCTTCTCCTGCTGGCGGTTGAAGCTCCGGTTGTACTGATCATCGATCAGCTTGACGCTGTCAGTGAAGTGATGGACCAGAGTTCACAGCGCATGCAGGTCTTGCTTCGCCTTGCGTCTCGGCTTCAGGAAGCAAAAGGTCAAGAGGACAATAAACTCCCCATCCATGTCATCGTTTCTTCTCGACCATTTGAGGCGAAGTTCGACGCTCGATTTAGGTTGCTTGATGCGGATGAGTTACTACTTTCCCTGCCTCCGTTCGAGCGGATGTCTGCGCTGCTCGGTGAGCTCGGTATCGACGCCACGGTAGTGCCGGATAGTCTCAAAGAGACGCTGCGTACACCATTTGCTCTAGGTATATACGTCGATCTTGCCAAATCTGGCTTGAACCCCGCAGATCTGACAGCAGCAAATTTGCTTGATCGATGGCTCGACAAGAAACTACCCGCAGGGGCAGGACGGGCTTCGTGTATGGCGTTCTTGCGCCAGCTTGCAGCCGACATGACACAGTATGAGAGCCTCTGGCGGCCAGCGGCTCACTATGACCCGGACTACAGCGAGATGCTGCGTTGGGCCGAGTCGATTGGCATCGTTATTCGCGAAGATGCCAACATCGGCTTCAGTCATCAGTCGTGGCTCGATGATTTCCAGGCTAAAACGCTCCGAACCGCAGAGGGGTTGGCTGATTACGCTTGGAGTCGCCAGGAAGGGTTGTTTGCGAGGGGAACAATATTGCGCGGCCTTGAGCACATGCGTCGGGTTGATGTGGCTTCCTATGAGATGGCTATTCGCTTGTTGCTACCAAACCCCAGGACGCGCAGACATTTGCGCCATCTTGTGGCCGATTATTTAGCGAGTACTGATGATCCAGACTTAAGTGATGTTGCTTGGGTCGACTGGATGGCACGAAACGATCATGCACTTGGGAATCGGGCATTCAGGCAGGTAGCAATAAGATGGCCGCGCTGGAGATCAGGACTGATGACGCTCCTACCTTTTCTTCTGCAGGACGAAAAGCATCGCTGGAATGCGATCATGCTGCTCGTTCGAGAGGTTGCGGAGGATTCGAGCCACGTTATGGATCTGGTCGACCGCTATTGGTCGGATGCTTCACATGACGGAGACGTGTTTAGTCTCTGCCAACGCTCTGGTATTGCGTCCGATCGTGCAATCGCTCATGTCCGTAAGATATTCAGTCGAACGGCGCTGGCAGATTGGGCGATATCCCATTACGCCAAGACTTTGCATGAGAACGGTAATAGCCGCGTTGCTTTGGATCTCATCTCATTTTGGGCTGAGACACAGACCGGGGATCGGTACAACGGCATCAAGGTTTATGGTGTTGAAAAGATTGCCGCAGCCGCACCGCTATATTGTGCCGAACGACTCCTGCCTTGGTTTGTCGGGGTGGCATCACGAGAGGTTGGCGATGGACGGCCTGGGCATAGGTATCCGCAGTCCATATCTATTCCATACGATTGGAAAAATGACTCTGGCCAAGGCCATTTGATTCAGCTTCTGCAAAGTGTGCTCGAAGAGTCAGCAGTATCTGACCCGGTAGGTGTACGCGCCTTGCTTGGTACTGTTGTTGCCATTGAAATTGACGAGGTCCAGTCGCTAGTTGCCGGTACCCTGGCGGCGAATCCGAAACTTCTTACTGAGTATGCGCTCGCTTTTCTTTTTGCAGATCAGCGACGCCTTCATCTAGGTAGCGACACGTTCGACGATGAAAGAGGTGTTGGTCAGATGATCTGTGGCTGGTCATCAAGCAATCTGATCGCCCAAGTCATTCCTCACCTCTTCCACGGTGATATTGAGCGGATTCGTGACTATATCGAGTCTTGGGAACCTTGGAAGGAGGAATTACAGGAAGAGCGAGATCCCGCTCAGAGACGGAACTTGCTTCGTTGGTCTGATGAGCGCCGATTGCGTTTGCTTGCCGAGTTACCAGTGCAAGTGCTAACGGCTCGTCGCCGTAGGCAAGTTGAGGAGTGGAAGGTCGAACAGCCCAAACTGCAAATAAAGCACCGAGGCCGGAGGCTGGCGCGGTTCGTTGAGTCCCCCATGAACCATGTTCAGATGGCAAGGGCAAATGACGACGCGATAATCAAAATGCTCAATGCAGTCAACGACAAAGCTGGTCGCCATGAGAATCCGAAACATTGGTTAAAGGGTGGTGTTATTGAGTTGTCGCGGGCTTTTGCCGCATTTGCGAAATCGTCTCCAGATCGTGCTCTTCGTATCATTCCATATTTCCAATCTGGTCTGCACGAGCAGGTAGCGGGCGCAGCTATTCGGGAGTTGTCAGCGATCGAAGAGGTTAGCGCCCAGACCACTAAGGAGTTGGTTTGGGATCTTCATGCCCGAGGCTTCTCTTCGCGCGATTTCTGCCAGGATGCTGCCAGTGCTATGGCGGAACTCGCAAAGCGTATGAAGGGGCTTGAGGATCGCGACATCAGGCTCCTTCGTAGCTGGCTGCAACGTGATCCCAATGTGTTGGTCGCTGAAACAGTGCGTCATGCCGAGCTAAACAGATCCAATCGCGAACGGAATGAGAAGCCAGATCAACACCCTGAGGCCATGCTGTTTGGCCGAGGCGGTGGAATGCACTTTCTCCCTCAGCGCAATTTCACGCTGCTATCAGCGATCGCCGCAGGATATGTCCATCGTGACGGCGTGGATTGTCATGGTTGGCTCGCGGAGTTAGAGCACCATGTTACTCATCCTGAAGATCCCGAAGTTTGGAGTGGGATCCTAATGTTCAGGTCGCATGAGCTCTGGTGGGCGGACGCCTCAAGAGTGGGCGAACTGATTGAGGCGATCTGGCGCAGGTTTCCTGCAGCGTTTGAAGATGCTGCAGTAGTCCAATCGTTGTGGCGCCTGCGCGTTCGCATGCGTATGGGCCTACAGCAGGAGATAGTCAACTTCTGGCTCAGACATAGCGATCATAAACTCAGACAGATTGGTGGTGAGTTCTCTGCTGCTAGCGTGATTGTCGATAGCGCTGTTTTTGGTGAGATGGGCGATCTAGTCGAAGCGGTGATGGCAGGGAGTGATATTTTTGCCAGGTGTGGCGTGTTATTTGCGGCTGCTGCGGGATGGAACGAGCCTGATCGCGATATCCGAAGTCGTTCGCACGCCTATCTCATTCCTGCCGCCAGTATTGTCAGTGGATTCGAGGCTCATGCTCTATCTACAGCTATCGATCGTGGCGAGCGATTGCCTCCCGACGAGATGACGCGAGCCCTGCTGGCTTCTATTGCAATAAATATTGATCTGCTTAAAGAGTCCATGGCGCGTCTGTTTGTACACTCGCTTCAGCACCTGCTGCTTTATCCTGGCTTTGAGATGCTAGTGCTTGAAATCGCAGAGGCTGCAACTGAACTTACATGTACATCACCAGAAAGGAACGTTGGAGGGATGTACGACGGCGAATTTATAGGGCTTGTGATTGCACTTCAGCGCTCACCAATAGAGATCAAAACTCGTGCGATGACGATCTATGAGCGCCTGCTTGACGCTGAGGTTTATGGCGCAGAGGACGCTGCAGCATTTGCTTTGCGCCGTTGAGCGGCCCAAGCCGGTGCCTTGGAGGGTGCAGTATCCTAGCGATACAAGCCCTTGAGAGGGATTTTGATCCTGTATGGTATTTTTCATGGTTTTAAAATTATAGGTGCCTTTAAGACCTATAAATTACTGGTATGAGCGCGTCTATTGATAATAGAGTGAGAATGATCCCGCACCAGCCCTGAAGGGTTGATCGCAGGATGAAAAGCCGTGTGAACGAGAGTTCACGCGGCTTTTTGCATTGAAGCAGGCCCTGCCTGCGGCCCGTCGTCACGCCCACTTTGCTGTTTCTTTGTAAGCGTCCAGCCAACACACCTTCCGAACTCCAGCGTTAAGGGCGATGGTGTCCGCGTATTTTTAAGCGGACGCGATCGCCCTTAACGTCAGGATTTCCATGCGCCAACGAAGCTCTTACCCGAAACCGTTCAAAGCCCAGGTTGTTCAGGAATGTCTGCAACCGGGCGCAACCCTATCCAGCGTTGCCATCAGCCACGGCATCAATGCCAACGTTATCCGCAAGTGGCTACCGCTTTATCGAGATCAGCTACCAGCGGCGTTGCCGGCTTTCGTTCCGTTGAAAGCTACGCCTAAACGGCAGGTGGAAGCGTTGGCGACCATTGAGTTGCCGCTTGGCGAGCAATCGATCACAGTGAAATGGCCAACGTCCGATCCTGAAGGCTGCGCCCGCTTTGTCCGTGGACTCACTCAATGATTCGCATCGACGCCATCTGGCTTGCCACCGAGCCCATGGACATGCGTGCCGGTACTGAAACGGCGCTGGCCAGGGTGATCGCGGTGTTCGGTGCGGCGAAGCCGCACTGTGCTTATCTGTTCGCCAACCGCCGCGCCACTCGTATGAAAGTGCTGGTGCATGACGGGATTGGCGTCTGGCTGGCTGCTCGCCGGTTGAACCAAGGCAAGTTTCACTGGCCCGGTATTCGGAATGGCTGCGAGATGGAGCTGGATACCGAGCAACTTCAGGCCTTGGTGCTCGGTCTGCCTTGGCAGCGCGTTGGGGCGGGCGGTGCAATCACACTGCTTTAACGCCCGCCATTAGCCCATTGGTCTATCGCCGCAAACGGCTTGCTCTGGCAAAATTCGCGGCATGACTTCATCGCCCAATCTCGACCAAATGTCCCCAGACCAACTGCGTGCCCTCGCGGCGCAGTTGCTGTCCCAGGTTGATTCTCTCGGGCAGCAGGTCGACCGGATGGGCAAGAAGAACGACCGCGACCAAACCATCATCGAGCAGCTCACCCACGAAATCGCCTGGTTCAAACGTAACAAGTTTGCCAAGCGCAGCGAGCAACTGAGCCCTGCCCAAGGCAGCCTGCTCGACGACCTGCTCGACACCGACATCGCGGCCATCGAAGCCGAGCTGAAGGCGCTGAATCCGCCGGCTGCGCCGGCCGAACCACGCAAGCAGCCCAAGCGTGTTTCCTTGCCAGCGCAGTTTCCGCGTACCGTGATTTATCACGAACCCGACACCACCCAGTGCGCCTGCGGCTGCCAGCTCCAGCGCATCGGCGAAGACGTCAGCGAGAAGCTGGATTACATCCCGGGCGTGTTCACCGTCGAGCAGCATGTGCGCGGGAAATGGGTCTGCCGCAAATGTGAAACGCTGAGTCAGGCTCCGGTTCCGGCCCAGGTCATCGACAAGGGCATCCCGACCGCAGGGCTGCTGGCTCACGTGATGGTGGCCAAGTTCGCCGACCATTTGCCGCTGTATCGGCAAGAGAAAATCTTTGGCCGCGCCGGCCTGGCTATCGCCCGCTCGACCCTGGCGCAATGGGTCGGCCAAACCGGTGTGCAGCTCCAGCCCTTGGTCGATGCGCTGCGCGAAACAGTGCTTGCTCAAGGTGTGATCCACGCTGACGAAACGCCGGTACAGATGCTCGCGCCGGGCGAGAAGAAAACCCACCGTGCTTACGTCTGGGCCTACTGCACCACGCCTTTTTCGGCGCTCAAGGCAGTGGTGTACGACTTCAGCCCGAGCCGGGCGGGCGAACATGCACGCAATTTTCTTGGCCAGTGGAATGGCAAGCTGGTTTGCGATGATTTTGCCGGTTATGTTGCGGTCTGAGTTATGTTGCGGTGGTAAGAGGCGCCGCCTCCCAATCGGGAGTTCGGCGCAAAAAGTGGCACATAAATTCATGTTACAGCCCTCGCATGAACGCCATGAGAGATGCTGAACTCGGTCGCAGGCGCACAGCCTCAGGCACATTTGTGACGTCCAAACATGCAAGCGCCTTGGCCTTCATTTCGAGATCGACTTCCGCGTAGATGTGGGTTGTGTCCAAGGAGACATGCCCCAGCCAGGCCCGAATTGTATTGATATCGACCCCGGCTCTTAACAGGTGAACGGCGGTCGTGTGTCGAATAGTGTGCGGGCTGATGCGCCTGCCTTGCATGGAATCAACCCACTTGCCGGCTGCTCGTCCATACACCGACACAACGCGATGGATGCCGAATCGAGTCATGGGATTCCCGGCACGACCTATGAATACGCGATCCTCTGTTCTGCGTTCGACGATGAGTGCCCGCAGCGCTGTAGCTGTTACTGACCACAGGGGGCAGACGCGCCATTTGTTTCCCTTACCCAGAATGCGCACGGAGGGTGAAGTCCCAAGTTGCAAATTACCAACGCTGAGGCAGGCAGCTTCGTCAGCGCGGGCGCCGGTGTTGTATAGGAACAGCAAAATCGCATAGTCCCGTGCACCCTGGCTCGTAGCCCGATTAGGTGCCCGGAGCAGAGCCTCCACTTCTGGCTTGTCGAGGTAGTGGATGACTGCCTGGGTAGTTTTTTTGAACGGGATAGAACGGATCTCTGTGCACCACGCCAAATGCTCTGGCGATCGCATAGCAATGAAACGCCCTAATGAATGAATCGCGCAGAGCCGCTGGTTGCGCGTGACGATGCCACAACCGCGCTCGTGTTCGACGTGTTCAAGGAATGCGCGCACGATGGCGGGCGATATGTCGAGCACCGTTAAATGGTCGATTGCCACCGAGGCTCGTCGACTGACAAATGGAAGCAGGAGCGTCAGCGTGTCGCGGTAACTGATCTGGGTGTTGTGGGATAGGTTGCGCTCGGCGACCAGATACTCCAACAAGAAGCGACGTACCCATGCCCCGAGGCGATTGCGGTCAATCATGATCAATCTCCTGGCCTGAATAAATGGCAAATCGGCGACTCGCTTCGTGCAACAGTTCGGGAGTCATATGCAAATAGCGCTGGGTCGACCTTATGTCGACATGCCCCAAATACGTTGCCAATTGCGGCAATAGCCGCTGTACATCCTTACCGGCGCGATACCATCCCAGTACACGATGAACGGCGGCTGTATGCCGCAGATCATGGAGGCGCGGTGGCCGTAGCTCGCCAGTTGGGCGAGCAATACCTGCCGCCAAACGAACACGTTGGAACACAGTTATGACGTATTGGTAGTTCAGGCGATGGCCAGTACGAGTGCACAGCAGGGCAGAGTCTTGGCCCAGTGGAAGTGCCAGCGCGCAACGTTGTCCTAGATAGACTCGCAGTTTCGATGCCAGCCTGGGCCCAATCGGCACCAGTCTTGTCTTATAGAACTTCGTGTCACGAACGGTGATGATTCGCTGCTCGAGGTCGACGTCACAGAGATTTAGTCTGATCGCCTCTCCGACGCGCAACCCTGCACCGTAAAGGATCAGCAGGAGGGTTCTGTATGTCGCAGCTTGAAGGCGACTGAGCGAGGTACTCAGTATGACGGTGGCATCTAACAAGTGCTGTATTTCTGCGGTGGCATAGACATAGGGAGTCTGTGCCGGTGGAAACTGTGGTGGTCGTTCCGGCAGGGGCGAGATCGTTGTGTGACCACGTGCGATTGCGAAGCGATAAAAGCTAACAAGTAATCCTCGCTTCGTCTTCCACGTAGCGCTTAGCTCACCGTGCCCATGCAGAAATGCGGCTACTGCCTCTGGAGTAACTTCGGGCAGCGGCAGGTTTCCAGTCTCACGTGCAAACTGACGTAGTACTCTGGCACTGCTATTCAGGCCCACGCCTTGGGCACGACGGACAGCCACGTAGGCATTGACTACGTCCAAGGTTCTCATAGCAGGTCTCCCAGGTCGAAGTCACCGACTTCACGTAACGAGACCAGATCAACCTTGGTGTACGTCATTGTCGCCGACGTGCTGCGGTGGCCCAGGTGGTCGCCAATCTCCTTGAGGCTCAGCCCATTGGCGAGCAGCCTGGCCGCGCATGCATGTCGCAGCGCGTGCGGCCCCAAATGTGCGACTTGTATGTTGAGCAGACGCAATCTGCCGCTGACGATGTTGTATAGGCCAGCAGCGGAGATGGGGACTCGCGGCGCCCGAGTTCGGATGAATATCTCAGGGTGCAGTACCTTCGGACGCACTGTGTCGACGTATTGCGCTAATGCCTCAGCCACTGTGAACGCCAATGGATAAACCTGTGGCTGACGGCGCTTCAATCGCCAAATATGCAATTGGCCAGCAGCCCAGTCGATCTGATCCAACCGGAGTGCGGCAACTTCTCCCCGGCGTAAACCGTAGACGGCGAGAAGCATCAGGATGGCTCGGTCGCGCACATCGCGTTCAGAGCTTGAATTTGTAGTTGCGAGTACTCGCTGAACATCCTCCCAGCTCAGTGCATAGGGAAGTGACTCTAGGGCGTAATGTCGCGGGGCGCGGATCGAGTCGGCCAATGTACTGCTGCATGCTCCCTGCGTTGCCGCGTAGCGCAGGAATACCCGCAACATTGTTGCGACGTGCCCTGCCGAAATTCGCGACCACCGTTGCGCACCGTAGGTGATGAAGTAGGCATCAATATCCTCGGGGCTAAGCGTCGAAAATCTGCGGCCTGTGTTGAAGCACCAGCGCAAAAAGGTTGCCGTTCGACTGCGCCATTGACTGATGGTACATGGTGTCAACCCGCGTTCATCCCGCATCCACGAGACGAAAAGCTCAAGATTCTCCTCGAATGGAATTGGCTCCGCCGTTGGCTCTTGCCACCAGCCCAGGAACTTAAACCAAGGTCTTGCGGTGTTTATCAACGTCGTAGCAGTTGCAGGAGAATTGGCCGGCAATGGCCCTTCGTGAATGATCTGGCGCAGCCGTGACGAATTGATTGCATTGAGGTCGCTTGGCTGCACCCGTTCGGCGATCCAAAGCAAGCAGCACGCCTTCAAGTAAAGGGAGGCATGCGTACAGCCCTGCTCAGCACAGTGCTGTAGATATCGCTCGCGTTCAGCGGCCAGCGATCCCACACGATGGCGTTTACAGGCAGCGTTTGAAGAATAGATATTCTCGAACATGGCAGACACTCCAGGTGATGAGGGTCTACCAAGGCGCTGCAACTTATGTTGCGTCAATCACCTATCGACAACAGAGAAACTGCCTATTCGCCCGGTCGGGATCACATAACTCAGGCCGCAACATAACCGGCATTATGTGTTGCAACACATAATGCCGGCTACAAAGCCAGCTTCCAGCAAGGCATCACGGAAATCGGCTGCCTGGCCCACGCCCGCCGCAAGTTTTTCGATTTGCACGCGACGAATAAAAGCCAACTGGCTGAGCAGGCGCTGCACTCAATTGGCGGGTTGTACGAAATTGAACGGCAAGCGCGGGAAATGACCGACGAAAATCGCTGGCGAATACGCCAGGAAAAAGCGGCCCCCCTGATCGACGCACTGCATACCTGGATGTTGGCCCAGCGCGATCTTGTGCCCGAAGGGTCGGCCATCGCCAAAGCTCTGGATTACAGCCTCAAACGCTGGACGGCACTGACTCGATATCTCGAGGACGGGGCTGTGCCCATAGATAATAATGCGGTCGAAAATCAGATAAGGCCGTGGGCACTTGGACGCTCGAACTGGTTGTTCGCCGGGTCGCTACGCAGCGGTAAGCGGGCAGCTGCGATCATGAGCTTGATCCAGTCAGCCCGCATGAATGGGCATGATCCTTATGCGTATCTCAAAGATGTGTTGATGCGCCTGCCGACGCAGCGGGCAAGTGAGATCGACCAACTGCTGCCGCATCAGTGGGTGCCGGCCTAACTTACGCAAGGTGAGTTGGGCAGACGCTTACGTTTCTTTCACAACTGCGGGTGTATCGTATTCGCCTTTTGCGGGCCCAGGGCCTGCCGCGTTCAAGTGAGGTAGTTGAGTTCATGTCGTTTACCCGTCGCCAAATCCTCGGTGGCCTGGCCGGTCTTGTTGTCGTTGGTGTCGGTGCGGGGGGCGCGTCGCGCTACTGGCTGGGCAAGATGGCTGACGCCGAGGCGGGCCACGACTACGAGCTGATCGCAGCGCCGCTGGATGTCGAGCTGGTCGCCGGGCACAAGACCCAGGCCTGGGCATTCGGCCCGTCGGCGCCGGGCACCGAATTGCGGGTGCGCCAGGGTGAATGGCTGCGGGTGCGCTTCATCAACCATCTGCCAGTCGCCACCACCATTCACTGGCATGGCATCCGCCTGCCGCTGGAAATGGACGGTGTGCCTTACGTGTCGCAATTGCCGGTGCTGCCGGGTGAATACTTCGATTACAAATTCCGTGTGCCGGATGCCGGCAGCTACTGGTATCACCCGCATGTGAGCAGCAGCGAAGAGCTCGGCCGTGGTCTGGTCGGTCCGTTGATCATCGACGAACGCGAGCCCACGGGGTTCAAGTACGAAAAGACCTTGAGCCTGAAAAACTGGCACATCGATGAGCAGGGCAATTTCGTCGACTTCAGCATTCCCCGTGAAGCGGCGCGTGGTGGTACGGCGGGGCGCCTTTCGACCATCAACGGGGTGCCGCAGCCGGTCATTGAACTGCCTGCCGGGCAGATCACCCGGGTGCGTCTGCTCAATCTCGACAACACCCTGACCTATCGCCTGAATATTCCCGGCGTTGAAGCGCAAATCTATGCGCTGGACGGCAACCCGGTCGAGCCTCGGCCCCTGGGCAAGGAATACTGGCTCGGCCCCGGCATGCGCATTTGCCTGGCAATCAAGGCCCCGGCGGCGGGTGAAGAGCTGTCGTTGCGTAACGGTCCGGTGCGCCTGGGCACTTTGCGCTCGGTGCCCAATAGCGATGCGCCGACCGAATGGCCACCCGCGCTGCCCGCCAACCCGGTAGCTGAGCCGGACCTGGCCAATGCCGAGAAACTCAACTTCAATTTTGAATGGGTAGGCTCGGTGTCGGTCAATGTCGACAACGGCAAGCCGCCGAGCCTGTGGCAGATCAACGGCAAGGCCTGGGACATCACCGACAAGACCTGCGCCGACCGGCCGATTGCCAAGCTTGAGAAGGGCAAGAGTTACATTTTCGAATTGAAGAACATGACCCAGTATCAACACCCGATTCACCTGCACGGCATGAGCTTCAAGGTCATCGCCTCGAATCGGCACAAGGTGATTCCGTATTTCACCGACACCTATCTGCTGGGCAAGAACGAACGCGCGCAAGTGGCGCTGGTGGCGGATAACCCCGGTGTCTGGATGTTCCACTGCCATGTGATCGACCACATGGAAACCGGCCTGATGGCCGCCATCGAGGTGGCGTGATGCGTCAGATTCGTCCCGCCGCCATCATCGACCGCAGCCGTGATCGCGAATTCATGCGTGAGGCCCTGGCACTGGCAGCCCAAGGCGCGGCCCTCGGCGAAGTGCCCGTGGGCGCGGTACTGGTGCAGGATGGAGAGATCATCGGTCGCGGCTTCAATTGCCCTATCAGCAGCAGCGACCCGAGCGCTCATGCCGAGATGGTCGCAATCCGCGCCGCCGCCCAGGCCGTGAGCAACTACCGACTGCCGGGCAGCACGCTGTATGTGACCCTGGAGCCGTGCAGCATGTGCGCAGGGCTGATCGTGCATTCGCGGATCGCGCGGGTGGTGTACGGCGCGCTGGAGCCGAAAGCCGGTATCGTGCAGAGCCAGGGGCAGTTCTTTACCCAAGGCTTTTTGAATCACCGGGTGGTGTATGAAGGCGGGGTGTTGGCGGAGGAGTGCGGGGCGGTGTTGAGCGAGTTCTTCAAGGCCCGCCGCGCCAAACCATCAGACTGAACACAAAACCCATTGTAGGAGTGAGCCTGCTCGCGATGAGGGCCTGACAGTCAGCGATGATGTTGAATGACAGACCGCTATCGCGAGCAGGCTCGCTCCTACAGGGATCTCCATCGGGACAATTATTTGCGGGCGACGATAACCGCCCGCATCGGCGCCGGCAGCCCTTCAACGGTCTTGCTGTGATCCTCGGGATCGAGGAAATCGCTGAGAGACTGATACTTCATCCACTCCGTCCCTCGCTGTTCCTCGACCGTGGTGGTGCTCACGTCCACGCACTTCACATCGGTGAACCCGGCACGACGCAACCACAGTTCCAGCGCCGGCACCGACGGCAGGAACCACACGTTGCGCATCTGCGCGTATCGGTCTTCCGGCACCAGCACCTGATGCTTGTCGCCTTCGACCACCAGGGTTTCCAGCACCAGTTCCCCACCCTTGACCAGGCAATCCTTCAGCGCCAGCAAATGCTCGATGGGCGAACGGCGGTGGTAGAACACGCCCATGGAAAACACCGTGTCGAACCCTTCGAGGTTCGGCGGCAGGTCTTCGAACGGGAAGGGCAGGTGCCAGGCATTCGGCTCGGACAAGTAACGCTGCACGGCCTGGAACTGGCAGAAGAACAACCAGTTCGGGTCGACACCGATCACGCTGTCTGCGCCGGCGCCGAGCATGCGCCACATGTAATAGCCGTTGCCGCAGCCAACATCGAGGATGCGCTTGCCCTTGAGATCCAGGTGCGGGGCAACCCGCGACCATTTCCAGTCCGAGCGCCATTCGGTGTCGACGTGCACGCCGAACAGGTCGAATGGCCCCTTGCGCCATGGCGACAGGCCCATCAGCGCGGTGCGCATTTGCGCACGGGTTGCATCGTCGCAATCGGTGTCCAGCTTCAAGCCGTTGAGCAGATCGACTTCGCTCGGCTGGATCTTCGGCAAGGCGTCCAGCGCGCTTTGCCAGCGCTCAAGGTCGCCGTGGCCCTTTTCCATTTTCTTGTCGAGTTGCGCCTGCAGGGTGTTGGCCCAATCGGCCAGCGGGGTGCCGGCCAAACGGCGGGCGAGGGGGGACAGATCAATCATGGCAAGGCAATCAACGAGGCAAAGTTAAGACACTGGAACCACGGCACGACTTTCGAGAACCCGGCGGCCAGCAGGCGTTCGCGGTGTTCTTCGAGGCTGTCGGGCTTCATGACGTTTTCGATGGCGCTGCGCTTCTGGGCGATTTCCAGCTCGCTGTAGCCGTTGGCGCGTTTGAAGGCGATGTGCAGGTCGGAGAGCAACGCGTGTTCCTGCTCGTCTTCGAAGCGCAGTTTTTCCGAGAGGATCAGGGCACCGCCGGGCAACAGCGACTGACGGATGCGCGACAGCAACGCCGTGCGCTGGTCCGGGGCGATGAATTGCAGGGTGAAGTTCAGCGCTACCACCGAGGCCGGCTGGAACTCCAGCGCGAGGATGTCGCCTTCGATCACCTCGACCGGCAGCAGCTCCTGGAACATCGAATCCTGCCCGTTGAGGTACTCGCGGCAGCGTTCGACCATTGCTGCGGAGTTATCCACAGCGATGACGCGGCAACCATCGGTGCGCACGTGCCGGCGCAGGGCCTGGGTCACGGCACCCAGCGACGAACCGAGGTCGTAGAGCACGCTGTTGGGTTGGGCGAACTGCGCGGCGAGCACGCCGAGGTTTTCGACGATGGTCGGATAACCCGGCACCGAACGCTTGATCATGTCCGGGAACACCCGCACCACGTCCTCGTTGAAGGCGAAGTCAGGCACTTGGGCCAAAGGCTGGGCGAAAAGGCGATCGGGTTCTTTGCTCACGGCGGTTCCAGCGGTGTAGGTGGAAAAGGCCGGCATTTTAGCCAAGTTGGCGCGGGGATGCGCGGGTTGTCTGATAAAGCGGTGGGCTCACTATGATTTATGGAGAGAAACACCATTGTGGCGAGGGAGCTTGCTCCCGCTGGGCCGCGCAGCGACCCCAAAACCATTCAAACTGGTTTGCCGGGATAGCGACTGCTGCGCAGCCGAGCGGGAGCAAGCTCCCTCGCCACAGGGGTTAGCGTGTTCTTTGGGAGAAAGCCGAGGCAGTGATACCCCATTGCCCCAGCCAATAACTGAGGATAATCACATAAGGCGCCGCGTCGAACGGCACCACAAACCGGCTGATGCCGATCACGCTGTCGGAGAACACGAACGCCACTGCGCCCGCCGCCGCCAGCAGCGCAGAGCGTTTGGGCACGTCGGTCCCGAGTCGGGCCAGGGCGCGCCAGAGCATGGTGCTGATCGCCGTGCCGTAGACAATCACGGGCACCAGCAATGGGCCGAGGCCGTTGGAAATCAAAATCCCCAACAGGACGGCACCGACACCGAGGGCCAGCACCAGCGGCAGCACGGCCAGGCGTCGGCAATCGCTCAGATAAGCCTTGAGATAAGACAGATGCGCGACCAGAAACGCGCCAAGGCCAAACACGAACAAGTCCCCCGGCCACGCCAGCAACACGTCGCCGACCAGGGAGAAAATCAACCCCAGGCTGATCCACCGCCGATATTCGCCGGGCGGTGCGTCATGCAGCCACCCGAGCAGGGCCAGCACCGGCAGCGGCTTGACCAGCAGGCACAGCAGGGAGGCATGCACGCTCACGCCATAAAGGAAGGTCACTGCGCCCATCAGCGCCAGAATCAGCCAGCCCACGGTCAGTTGACCGAGATCGCGCAGTCGAACGACTCCACGGGCAGCACTTCCGGCGCCCATGGTTGCTGCGAGGTCAGGCGCAAACGTCCGGTGCCGGGCGCAAAAGCCTGAAAGCGCCAGGTCGAGACCCCGGCCGCGCCGACGATGCCGGCATCTTCCGGATTTCGATAAACCTCTGGCCCCAGGGTGTGCAACACGCCGCCGGCCGAATCCTGGATCGCCCAGCGATAGCCCGTGCTCGGATTGCTCGGCAGGGTCAGGATCAGGTTTTGCCCGTTGCTGAGCTGAACCGGACATTCGCTTTGTTTTTCCACGGTCACGTTGTGGGCGGGTTGCGTGGCGCAAGCGGCCAGCAAGGCGAGTGCGAGGGGGACAAGCAGGCGAATGGGGGACATGGGGTCAGGGGCTCCGGCGTTCACGACGAACGGCGAGCATAACCGAGATGAGACAAATTGTGACAGCCACGGAAGGAAGCGGTGGCAGGGCTGACGCCATCGCGAGCAGGCTCACTCCTACAGTGGTTGGCGGTGTTCACAAATTGTGTGTTCATCGCAAAACCCTGTAGGAGCGAGCCTGCTCGCGATAGCGGTGGTGCAGGCGCTACATGACTGTCAGAACAACACCTTCGCCACATCTGCAAACTTCTTGGCAAAGTGCACGGTAATGCCTTCCTTCAAATACTCCGGCAGTTCCTCGAAATTCCCTCGGTTGGCCTCCGGCAGAATCAGTTCGAAAATCTTCTGCCGCCGCGCCGCAATCACCTTTTCCCGCACCCCGCCAATCGGCAGTACATGCCCGGTCAACGTCAATTCACCGGTCATGGCCACGCCTTTTTTCGGTGGCTGGTTGCGCGCCAGCGACAGCAGGGCGCTGGCCATGGTCACGCCGGCGCTCGGGCCGTCCTTCGGCGTGGCGCCTTCCGGTACGTGCAGGTGGACGAAGGCTTCGTCGAAGAATTTCGGATCGCCGCCATAGGACTTCAGGTGCGAGCTGACGTAGCTGTAGGCGATCTCCGCCGACTCTTTCATCACGTCACCCAGTTGCCCGGTGAGCTTGAAGCCACGGTTGAGGGTGTGGATGCGCGTGGCTTCGATCGGCAGGGTCGCACCGCCCATGCTGGTCCAGGCAAGGCCAGTGATCACGCCGACACCCGACAGCACCTGCTCGTTGCGGAACACCGGTCTGCCGAGTGAGGCCTCCAGGTCTTTCGGGCCGAGCTTGATCACGGCTTGCGGTTCGTCGAGCAGTTTCATCACCGCTTTGCGCACCAGTTTGCCGAGGTTTTTTTCCAGTTGGCGCACGCCGGATTCACGGGCATAACCGTCGACCAGCGCCTTGAGCGCGCTGTCGCTGATGCTCAGGCTGCCCTTGGACACGCCGGCTTTCTCAAGCTGCTTGGGCCAAAGGTGACGCTTGGCGATGGCGACTTTTTCTTCGGTGATGTAACCCGACAGGCGAATCACTTCCATCCGGTCCAACAGCGGGCCTGGGATCGAATCGAGGGTGTTGGCGGTGCACACGAACAGCACTTTCGACAGGTCCAGACGCAAGTCCAGATAGTGGTCGAGGAATTCGACGTTCTGCTCTGGATCGAGGGTTTCCAGCAGCGCCGAGGCCGGGTCGCCCTGGTAGCTCTGGCCCATCTTGTCGATCTCGTCGAGCATGATCACCGGATTCATCACTTCGACGTCCTTCAACGCCTGCACCAGTTTGCCCGGCTGTGCGCCAATGTAGGTGCGGCGATGACCCTTGATCTCGGCTTCGTCGCGCATGCCGCCGACGCTGAAGCGGTAGAACGGCCGGCCCAGAGATTCGGCGATGGATTTGCCGACGCTGGTCTTGCCCACGCCCGGTGGCCCCACCAGCAATACGATGGAACCGCTGATCTCGCCCTTATAGGCGCCGACCGCGAGGAATTCGAGGATGCGGTCCTTGATGTCATCGAGGCCGGCGTGGTGTTTGTCCAGCACCTTGCGCGCGTGCTTGAGGTCGAGTTTGTCCTCGCCGTACACGCCCCACGGCACCGAGGTCGCCCAGTCGATGTAATTGCGGGTCACCGCATATTCCGGCGAGCCGGTTTCGAGGATCGACAGCTTGTTCATTTCCTCTTCTAGGCGTTTCTGCACCAGCGCCGGCAGGACTTTACCCACCAGCCGCTGCTCGAACTGTTCGAGGTCGGCGCTGCGGTCGTCCTTGGTCAGCCCCAGCTCCTGCTGGATGACCTTGAGTTGTTCCTTGAGGAAGAACTCGCGCTGATGTTCACCGATCTTGCGGTTAACTTCGGCGGAAATTTCTTTTTGCAGGCGCGCGACCTCGACTTCCTTGCGCAGCATCGGCAGGACTTTTTCCATGCGCTTGAGCATCGGCACGCAGTCGAGCACTTCCTGCAGCTCACTGCCTGTGGCCGAGGTCAGCGCGGCGGCGAAATCGGTCAGCGGCGACGGATCGTTGGGGCTGAAACGGTTGAGGTAGTTCTTCAGCTCTTCGCTGTACAGCGGGTTGAGCGGCAGAAGCTCCTTGATCGCATTGATCAGCGCCATGCCGTAGGCCTTGACCTCGTCGGTCGGCTCGGTGGGCTGGTGCGGGTATTCGACTTCCACCAGGTACGGCGGGCGGTGATGCTTGAGCCAGGTCTTGAGGCGGACGCGGGTCAGGCCCTGGGCGACGAACTGCAGCTTGCCGTTTTCGCGGCTGGCGTGGTGCACCTTGACCAGGGTGCCGTAGAGCGGCAGGGCCGAGGTGTCGAAATGGCGCGGGTCTTCCTGGGGCGAGTCCACGTAGAACAGGGCCAGGGAGTGGTGTTCGGACTTGGCCACCAGGTCCAGGGTCTCGGCCCACGGTTCTTCGTTGACGATGACCGGCAGGACCTGGGCCGGGAAAAACGGTCGGTTGTGGATCGGGATGATGTAGACCTTGTCCGGCAGGTTCTGGCCAGGCAGGGCGAGGCCTTTGCCGGGGGCGTGGTGCGGGGTGTTTTCCGGGTCGGCGTATTCGCTTGGGTCTTCGGGGAATTCCTGCTGGTCGCTCATGGGGGCACCTGCGCAATGGGTATGGGTCTTAGATGGGGCAGGTTGGCGGTGGTTTCAACGGTCATTTTCTGCGACGCGGTGTTTCGCAGGTGTGTTCAGCGCAGAGACAGGTTAGCTGGGATTCGGCTCGACACCGTTCAATTGTAGGAGCGAGCCTGCTCGCGATAGCGGTCTGACAGTCACTTCAAGGATGTCTGCCATGTCCTCATCGCGAGCAGGCTCGCTCCTACAATGGGACGATGCTGACCATAAAAAAGGCGACGCCTGTGAGGGCGTCGCCTTTTTTTGACTGCCGCTAAAACTTACTCGGACAGTTTGTACGCAATCACATAGTCACCCATCTTGGTGCCCAGTGAGCCGTGGCCACCGACGACCAACAGCACGTACTGCTTGCCGTCCTTGCCGGTGTAGGTCATCGGCGTAGCCTGACCGCCAGCCGGCAGGCGCGATTTCCAAAGCTCGTTGCCGGTGTTGACGTCATAGGCGCGCAGGTATTGATCCAGCGTGCCGCTGAGGAAGCCGACGCCGCCGGCGGTGACCATCGAGCCGCCCATGCTTGGCACGCCGAGTGGCAGGCCGATAGGCAATGGCGAGCTGTCGCGGCTGGTGCCGTTCTTGCGTTTCCACACGACTTTGCTTGTGGTCAGGTCGATGCCCGCCACGTAGCCCCAGGCCGGAGCCTGGCACGGTACGCCGAGCGGCGACATGAACGGGTGCATGATCACCGCGTAAGGTGCACCCGTGTTCGGTTGCACGCCCGCGGTTTCGCTCTCGCGCTTGCTGTCGGCCGCGACTTCGGCGCGTGGCACCATTTTCGAGACGAAGGCCATGTAGTTCGGGCTGGTGAACAGCATCTGGCGAACCGGGTCGACCGAAACTCCGCCCCAGTTGAAGACGCCGACGTTACCCGGATAGATCAGGCTGCCCTGTTCCGACGGCGGGGTGTACTGACCTTCGTAACGCAGTTCCTTGAACTGGATGCGGCACAGCATCTGGTCAAACGGGCTGGCGCCCCACATGGCTTTTTCGGTCAGTTCCGGGGCCAGCAGGTTCAGGTCCGAACGGGCCTGGGTCGGTGCGGTGTGGTCGCCTTTCACCGCGCCTTGCGGCACGGGAATTTCGCGGATCGGGATGATCGGCGTGCCGTCGCGACGGTCGAGGACGTACAGGCTACCCTGTTTGGTCGGGGCGATCAGCGCAGGTTTCACGCCGTCGGCGGTTTTCATGTCCAGCAGGGTTGGCTGGCTGCCGACGTCCATGTCCCACAGGTCGTGGTGAGTGAACTGGTAGTTCCAGCGCACCTTGCCGGTGGCCAGATCCAGCGCGACCAGGCCGGCACTGAACTTCTCGGCGCCCGGGGTGCGGTCTGCGCCCCACTGGTCAGGAGTCTGGTTGCCCAGTGGCAGGTAGACCATGCCGAGTTTTTCATCGACGCTGGCCAGCGACCACATGTTGGCCGAGTTGCGGCTGTAGTGTTCGCCCTCTGGCAGCGGTTCGGTCGCGTCGGGATTGTTGCTGTCCCAGTTCCACACCAGATGACCGTCGTGTACGTCAAAGGCACGGATCACACCGGATGGCTCGTTGGTCGACTCGTTGTCGGTGACGTGGCCGCCCATGATCACCAGGTCACGGGTGATCGCTGCCGGCGAGGTGGAGTAGTAGCCACCGGGGGTGAACGGTCCGATGCCTTGAGTCAGGTCAACCACACCGTTTTTACCGAAACCTTCGCAGACCTTGCCGGTGTCGGCATTGAGTGCGATCAGGCGTGCATCGGCGGTTGGCAGGTACAGACGACGCGGGCAGGCCTGGGCGACGGCTTTGCCGGCCTCGGAAATCACTGCGGAGGCAGCGTTTTCAGACTTGGCGTAGGCCGCTTCGTCGTAGTACGACACGCCACGGCAGGTCATGTGGGCGAAGCCCTTGAAGCCCACCGGGCTCTTGATCTGCGGGTCGAAACGCCACAGTTCCTTGCCGGTGTCCGGGTCCAGCGCCAGCACCCTGCTATGGGCGGTGCAGGCATAGAGCATGCCGTTAGCCTTGAGCGGGGTGTTTTCGTTGGTCAGTTCCACCGGGTCGTCGGCGGTCGGCAGATCGCCGGTCTGGATACGCCAGGCTTCTTGCAGCTTGCCGACGTTGGCCGGGGTGATCTGCTTGAGCGGCGAGTAGCGGTCACCGAATTCGCTGCGGCCATAGGCCTGCCAGTCGCCTTCGGGCATTTGCGGCGCAGTGCTGCTCATGTCAGCCGAGTCACGACCCAACTCGCCGAGGGTCTCGCCCGGATGGGTGAACTGGCTGGCCACGGCGGTGACACCGGCCAGGACCACGGCCACGCTCAAGGCGCCGGTGCCCATGGGGGCAGGGCCGTTGATCAGCAATGGACGACGGAACCACGGCAGCAGCATCACCACACCGAGGGCGAACCAAAGCGCCAGGCGCGGCACCAGTTGCCACCAGTCGAGGCCGACTTCCCACAGCGCCCAAACAGTGCTGGCGAACAGCACCAGTGCGTACAGGCCCAGCGCGGCGCGGCGGGCGGCGATCAGCAGCACGCCGCTCAACGCGATGCCGATACCGGCCAGCAGGTAATACAGCGAGCCGCCAAGCATGCTCAGCTTGATCCCCCCGGCCAGCATGGCCAGGCCCATCAGTAGAAGCAGAATGCCGAGCAGGGTCGGCCAAAGACGGCTTCGACTCGAGGCACTATCAGTGCTCATAGTGTGATTCTCCGTGACGTTTCAAGTAGTCCTGCGCAAGTTCACTGTAGATGACGATCTTGTGCGGGCATGTTGTAGGAGCGAGCTTGCTCGCGAAAAACCTGAGAACGACGCGGGGAGTCAGGTTCGCAGCGTTATCGTTCACGACCATCGCGAGCAGGCACGCTCCTACAGGGGTTTTTCGGTGTTTTCTAGAACGACGACTGGACCTTGATCCCGCCGATCAGCGCATCATCAACCTCGTTCACGCCACCGGGATGGCGGATGTATTGCAGGTTCGGGCGCACGGTCAGCCAGTTGGTCACGTGCACGCCGTAATAGAGTTCGGCGCTGTATTCGGTGTCCTGGGGCGGCAGGTAGGACGGATTGTCGTAGTCGAAGACGACATTGGCCTGGTTGGTCGCCTCGGCATTCTTGCGAAAGGCCGGGTTGACGTGGACACGGGCCATGGCAAAGCCGATGTCGTCCCGGGCGCGCGCGTCGAACGGGCCTTTGTAGACGAGGCCTGCCTGGACGTAGTTGTCGATGGCGTTGGTCTTCTTGTCGTGCATCGTGCCGTTGGCGAACAGGCTCAAGCCCCGGGAGTGGTCGCTGGCGAGGCTGGTGACCTGCTGCTGAAGGCCCAGCCACATGCCGTGTTTGCTCGACGCGCTGCGGTAGGCTTCGCCGCTCAGGGCGGCAGGCTGGCCATTGCTGTCCTTGTAGACGTCGGTGGCGCTGGCGCTGCTGTAGTAGTAACCGGCGCGGTATTCACCCGGCAGGCCGTTGAGCTTCGGCGTCCACACCAGCTCCACCGGCAGGACCGCGCCCTGGGTGCCGCTGCCGCTGAGCTTGAAGCCGTTGTCGCGGTCAAGGTTCGACGGGTTCTGTTCATACGCGCCGATCTGCGCGTACAACTCCGGCGTCAGGTGATATTTGACCCGTAACGCCCACTGGCTGACCGGCCAGTTGTACCAGATGTCGCCCGCCCAGTTGCCCACCTGGGAGCCGCAGAACGCCAGGTTCTGGAAGTCACAGGGGAAGCTGTTGAAATCTTCACCTTCGCCGAAGCGGCCAACCTTGATGTCGAATTTCTCATCGAAGAATTTCTGCTGATACCACATCTGCGTCAGGCGCCAGGTCTGGCCGCGGCCCCAGACTTCCTGGGCCGAGGTGAAGCCGCCGACACGCGGATCGTTGATGCGGTCGTTGCTGATGTTGTTGCCGCTGCGTTCGGTGATGGTCAACTGGAACTCGGCGTCGTCCCAGCCGAGGATTTTCTGCAAGTCCAGATGGGTGCCCAGGCCGAACTGGTCGCTGTAGCGCGCCGTGCGGTCGTGGTCGTAGCCGCCGTGCAGATTGCTGCCCATTTCACCGGTGTAATCGACTTTGAAGTCGTAGCCTTTTTCCGCGAGTTCTGTGCGAGTGCCGTTCCAGTCGCCGAGCATCCACGGTGAATCGCTATCGAAGGCAGGCGCCGCCTGAACGCAGGAGGCAAGGCCCAGCGCGGTGAGACCACCGATCAGGGGCAGGATGTTCCGGTGGGCAGTAGTTGCAAAGACAGCGCTGTCTCGCAAAGATTTAAAGTCAGGCATAGAGACGGAGTTCTTGATCTTTTCTGGGGGATAAACGGAAAGCAGCAGGCGTGAAGCGAAAGCGGAAGCGTTTCAGCAGGCAGCGGGGCGTAAGGATAATGTTCTGTTACAAATAGAGAAAGAGCTTTTGCTGACATGCATCGTTTCGGATTTGGTAACAGTCAGCTCTTTGTAGGAGCGAGCTTGCTCGCGATGGTCGTGAACGATAACGCGTCAAACCAGATACCCAGCGGCGTCGTTGCGTTTTTCGCGAGCAAGCTCGCTCCTACAGAATTGCAGGATCCCAAGATCACCTACATTTAACAGATCGCTTCCACCCGACGAAGCCCTCGGCTAAGGTGCGCGGCTTCCAATTCCCACTCTGCTCGAAGGCCCGGCATGACCGAACACAACACCGATCCGTTGCATGGCGTGACGCTGGAACAGATCCTCAACGCGCTGGTTGAACACTACGAGTGGTCGGGGCTGGCCGAGCGCATCGATATCCGCTGCTTCAAGAGCGAACCGAGTATCAAGTCGAGCCTGACGTTCCTGCGCAAGACTCCGTGGGCGCGGGAGAAGGTTGAACGCCTGTATGTGAAGTTGATGCGCACCAAACGACCGCTTTGAACATGGCCGACCCGTCTGCGTTTCGCCGTCGTTTTGTGGCCGTGGCTGCTCTGCTCGGCTGGGCGGGATTGAGCATCCAGATGTACCTGATTTTCCATTCACGCTGGACGCTGGGCGCCAGCCTGATCGGCGGGCTGATGAGTTTTTTCAGCTATTTCACCGTGCTGAGCAACACCCTGGTGGCGACCGTGCTGACCTGTGAATGGACATCCCGCGAGTCAGCCGGGCGTCGCTGGTTCCTGCAGCCCTGGGTCAGCAGTGGGATTGCCGTGAGCATCGCCGTGGTGAGCCTCGCCTACAACCTGCTGCTGCGCCACCTGTGGCACCCCGAGGGCTGGCAATGGCTGGCCGATGAGCTGTTGCACGACATCATGCCGCTGCTGTTTCTGGGGTATTGGTGGCGTTGTGTGCCCAAGGGCACATTGCGCGTGTGGCATATCGCGCCGTGGGTGATTTATCCGCTGCTGTATTTCGCCTATGCCTTGTTGCGCGGGCATCTGCTGGCGGTTTACCCGTATCCCTTCGTGGATGTGGACAAACTGGGTTATCCACAGGTGTTCATCAATGCCGGCGGGTTGTTGGCGGGGTTTGTGGTGATTGCGTTGCTGGTGATCGGGCTGGATCGGTGGCGGGCGCGAAGGTAACCGCGGATATGGCGGTGTGGAATGCTTTTTGTGGCGAGGGGGCTTGCCCCCGTTGCGCTGCGCAGCAGTGCTAAAACCTGCAACGAGGTTTTATCTGAAACACCGTACGAGCAGATTTTACGACTGCTTCGCAGCCGGACGGGGGCAAGCCCCCTCGCCACATTGTGATTCCAGTCACTCCTCGTCGCTATTCCCCAATTTCCAGTACCCAACCGCCTTGACGAACTGCTCGTCCAGCCCGTGCTCGTCGAGCAACACCCGACGAATCTGCCGCGACACCTTGCTCTCGGTCGCCACCCACGCGTACAGGCTGCCGGCCGGCACCTGGATCTGGCGCACAGTTGTCAGCAGATTGTCCTTGCCACCTTCGCGCAGCACCCAGATCACATTGACCTCGGCCGCACTGTGCAGCACTTGCTGCTCCTTGCCGTTTTCCACTTCTACGATCACCAGCGCACGGCGGTTGGCCGCAAGGCCTTCGAGGCGCCGGGCTATGGCGGGCAGGGCGGTTTCGTCGCCGATCAGCAAGTAGCTGTCGAAAATGTCCGGCACGATCATCGAACCCCGTGGCCCGCCGATGTGCAGGTACTGGCCGGGTTTGGCCTGTTCGGCCCAAGTCGAGGCAGGGCCGTCGCCGTGCAGCACGAAGTCGATGTCCAGCTCCAGGGTATCGAGGTCATAGCGGCGCGGGGTGTAGTCGCGCATTTCGGGCAGCGGACCGTTGTCCTTGCCGGCGCCCAGCACCAGGGTTTCCAGTGCCGCAGCCTGCTCGGCGTTCTGCGGGAACAACAGTTTGACGTGATCGTCCGTACCCAGGCTGACGAAACCTGCCAATTCAGGGCCGCCCAAGGTAATCCGGCGCATGCGCGGGGTCAGGTCGACCACGCGCAACACTTCCAGGCGACGGCGTTTGATGTCGTGCATGACACGGTGAATGGTCGATGCGATCACTTCAGTCATTCGGCGTTCTCCTGAATGGTTTGAACGGCGGGGCCGTCGACAATGGCTTTGGCGGTGTTGTTGAGCAGGTCACGTACCCGCAGGATTTCGTCCGGGCTCCAGCGCCCATGGTGCATTTGCAGGGCGTGGCGCAGGTTATGCACAGCCTCATGGATTTCCGCCGGGCGATCATGGCCGCGCAGTGAACGCTTGCTGACGTCGATGCGCATGCGCACGCCATCCAGTGCAACGGCTTGCTCTTGCAGGAATAGACGTCCGGCATCGGTGATGGTGTAGCGTTTTTTTCCGCCTTCGGCGTCGCCCAGGATCAGTTCGCTTTCTTCCAGGAACGTCAGGGTCGGGTAGATCACGCCGGGGCTGGGGCAGTAGGCGCCCTCGAACATGCCTTCGATCTGGCGGATCAGGTCGTAGCCATGGCACGGCTGTTCGGCGATCAATGCCGGCAGCAACAACTTCAGATCGCCGGGGGCAAACACCCGGGGCCCGCGGCCGCTACGTTCGCGGGGACGTTTCTCGAAGCCGTCGCGGCCATCGCCGTGCTCACGGTGGGGGGAATGATGGTCTCTCATTTTCTGCTTTCTCTCGTCGTGTTTAGATACAACTTAAGATATATCTTAACGAGGGCGCAAGAACACCCGACCAGCGGCCGTCCCATCTGATTCACCATGGGAAGCCATCAAGATCGAAAAAATAGTAGGTGTTAATGCAGGTGAAAAACTTAAAATTAGTGTTAACTCTCTAATGTCGTGTTTTCGCCTATTGATTGCGGGGCGTGTGGTATTGGTCTTACAGAAGTGCCTTCGTTAGTATTTGCTTGTCATTCCTTATAACGCGCGGTTTGTAGTCTGTCTCTTACAGTCAGACTTTGATTTTTATGTTGTTTCAGGTTTTTTCTTTCCAAGGTGATAGCACTTTGGCTACGCACTTGCAGGAACTTGCCTGCTTACTTTCCAGACCAATTGACCGATCATCTTTCGGCGTTGAAAGTTCAGTTGAGCAAATAGCTGCTCGTGACGGTTTTGCCCTTCATGAACTTTCA
Source organism: Pseudomonas sp. KH_046_2 (assembly GCF_057838985.1). NCBI lineage: Bacteria > Pseudomonadati > Pseudomonadota > Gammaproteobacteria > Pseudomonadales > Pseudomonadaceae > Pseudomonas > Pseudomonas sp. KH_046_2. The sequence goes on from NZ_CM174480.1 coordinate 1,190,172, forward strand.
ACTCTTCGATCATTTAAAAAACAGGTACTGAAAGATGTTCAAGAAAATCGCGTTCGCTGCACCTCTGGCTGTTCTGGCATTGAGCTCCTCGATGGCGTTTGCTGCAGAAGAAGTGCGTAGCTCTATCAATATCAGCGCCACCATTCCAAGTAAGGTATTTCACGCTCAACCGGTAAATCCTGACTTCGGTAAAGATGAAAATATGGCGTACAACCTGGCGGATGGCACTCTGAACTCGCTGCGGGCGGCTTATGATGTTCGGCACACCAACGGTTCGGTTGGCGCTTATGTGGAAGGTGGTCCGCAACCTCTGTTCAACGGTGCCAACAACATTGCACTGACCTACACCTTCAATGGCGTGACCTTGACCGGAGCTTCTCAAGAAGTGGTAGGCGATGCCGAATCCAACGGCGGTATGCGCGCTGATCTAGTGATTGCCGCGGCCAAACCATTGGCCACTCAAACGGGTCTTTACACGGCCAATCCGGTTGTGATCTTCGATGCCATCCCGCGCATCCCGTAATAGGGTTATGACTTAAAGCTTGTCCTTTTTCGTTAACGCTTACCGGTCGATGGGTAATCACTACCTGTCGATCGGGTTTTAACGCACTTATCTTCAGAGTACTTAGTTCATGTTCCCGATGACTCCCATCGCGACGGCGCTTGCCTTGCTTTTTTGCGCAAATGCACTGGCCGCGTCAGAGGAAAACCGCCATACCCCTCGAAGTTTGCTGGCGCAGGCCAAGGGTTTGCCAACCGAATTCGAGGAGCACTTCTTTGATGTGCCGTTGGCGGTGCGCGTGGAACTGGACCAACAATTTCTCGGTGAGGCGATGGTGGTGTTAACCCGCGACGATCGCATCACCCTCGTTGACTTCGCTGATGTCAGTGACAGCACGATCAAGGCCAGCGAACGCGACACTTGGTCGAACTATCTGAAACAGGGTGTAGCACTAGGCGGCTGTAAAGCCACATGCCCGGAACAACTGTTGGCGGTGCACTACAGCCTTGAAAACTCGCTGGTGTCGATCCTCACGGAAAATGCCGAGCGCGATGACCAGGAACAGCTGTACTACGCATTGCCCGAGGGCGGTAGCACCGGTTTGATCGTGCGCAATCAACTGAACCTCAACGGTGGCCAGAATCAGGATCTGGGTGGACGCTATGGTCTTGAGGCCAGTAGTAGCCTGGGCAACTGGACTCAAGCGATCAATATGCAATTGTCCCGATTGGGCGGTATAGACGATACGCTCTACCACTCGGTGAATGAGCTTTACACTCAGCGCGAACTGGAGGGCAGCTTCCTGCGCCTGGGGCTTTTCACACCCTCGTCCGAGGGGTTGACCCGACAGCCGCGTACCTTTGGCACCAGCCCGGACACTGCGCTGGGCGTCATGTACGGCAGCTCCGACAGTCTGGCCATCAATAATCCGAAACCGGCGGTCTATCCGATCTACGTCACCGCCAATCGGCAAGGCTCGGTGGAAATCTACCGTGATGGTTTATTGATCAACACCCAGGCAGTGCCCGCCGGGTTGCAGACCCTCGATACCCGGCCGTTGCCGGGAGGGATCTATGAAGTGGAGGTGCGTCTGATCGAAGACGGTCAGATCACCTCCAGCACCCAGGAACTGGTCTATAAGCCCAGCAATTGGCGCAATCACGACGAGCGCTGGCGCTACAACCTGTTCGCCGGTCGTGAATCCAAAGTGCTCAGTAATTGGGACGAACAGGACGACGGCGACATGACCGCCGGTGCGGCGATCAACTACCTGTTACATCCACGGGTTATCCTGGGCCTGAGCGGGCGGCAGGTGGGTGACGCCTTGCAATACGGCACCTCGGTCGACTGGGCGGTCGTCAACAATGCCAGCCTCTATGCCAATGTCTACCAGACCGAGGACTACGGCACCGGCCTCGACGTGCAGGGGCTCTATTCCTATGGCAGCGGCAGCATCGTCGCCAGCCACAACCGCAGTTGGCTCGACACGACCCGGCTCTACGACACGTTACCGGACGGTACGCGAGTGCGGCAGCGCAATGTGTTTGTCGGTCAGACCAGTAACTCTTCGCTATCGGTCAACCATCGGTTGACCAGCAAAAGCTCGGTCAATGCCAGGGTGTCCCACAGCGAAGGCAATACTGAAGGTACGGGCGTTGATCTTGGCTGGACCCAACGCACCCAACTGTTTGGCAGCGATGCCAACTGGCGGTTGTCTCTGTTCGACCGACCCGGCAGTTTCAGCTCGGGTGACGACAGAAATCGGGGCATCGACCTGAGCGTCAACATCGCCCTTGGCGGCCCGGGCGAGCAGATCTCCGGCAGCATCGGCACCCGTACTGACCGTGATGGCGGCCGGGATAACAATGCGTCGATCACCTATCGCAAAGACCTTCAGGATCACTTGCTGCAAAGTGTCTCGGCCACGGCAATCACCGATACCTACGGCGTCGGTTTGAATGCCATGGCAACGATGCAATCGGACCTGGTCAACGCCGACGGTTTTGTTCAGCGTTCGTCTTTCAACAATGATCTCACCGGCGGTCTTAACCTGGACAGTACCGTGGCCGTCGGCGCGCGCAAGATGGTTATGACCAGCCAGTACCACCGCGATGGTGCCGGCATGATCATCGATGTGGAATCGGATATCGATGGCATCGCCCTGCGTGCCGACGACTTGAGTGGCGGAAACGCAGTGCTACGTCCGGGGCGTAACTTCGTGCCCATCACCGCTTACAAAAGCAGCTCGGTGAGCTTCGATTTTGAAGGTAATCATGTGCCTGCCGCCACCATTCAACCGGCCCGTTCCAGCTATCACCTGAACAAGGGCGGCGTGGAGTACCGCAAGATCACCGTCAGCAAAACCGTCACCGTGCTCGGGCGCCTGGTCGACCCCCAGGGCAAGCCGCTCAAGGGCCATCACATCATCAATCACGCCAGTCGTGGCGTCAGCGAAATTGACGGCTTCTTCTCCATGGAAATGAACGCGGGCTCACCCACCCTGGAAGTTCGCTCCGGCAACCAGTTGCTCTGCCAGTTCCGTCTCGATCCGGACAGTGCTCATCGGGAAAACGATGTGTTGATGATCGGGGACTTGCGTTGTTCGCCGGAGACATTGGCGGATGCAACTTACAAAATCGAGAGTGCGGGTTAAACCATGAACGGACTGGACAAGATTAAACGAAAAGTCAAAGTAAGCGTCTTGACCGCCATGGTGTCTGGTCTACTGACAACATCGGTCTTGGCCGATGTGGTGGAGATTAGCGCGGAGTTTACACCCGATCCTTCGAATCCAGGATTGAACAGCTTCAAAAATACAACGCCCGTTAGTGGTTACTGCGCACAGTTTCCGGTAACTTGTAATCAAAGAAGGCTGTTCAGTCTTGAAAGTAATATTACTGCCCAATCTGATGCTCCCATTCAGGCTAATCATAGCCTGCGTAAGGGCCCCATGTTTCAGATTCCGGCACAATGGCGTGATGTAGAAGTACTTCATGAGAATGGGGCTCAATCAGAAACAGTCCAGCTCCGTGTAGTCAGCCTCGGTACTACGTATCGTCTAAGCCGCACGGCGCAGGAGTTGACTGGAAGGCCTGAGCTAAATGATTTCGATGCACATGGGGTTTTATGGGCGAACTCGACGATTTTTCCTACTCGCGGGCATTGGATTTACGGTTCGCCTCCTTGTGACAACATAACTAGTACCACTAGCACTGGTAGGTATCACACCACCTTTTATTGGAGGGTGCCGCAAGCATGTGGAAAAACAGCACTCTTCGATATTCCAGGCTTCTCCTATTCAAAACTGGGTTTCATGTATGAACTGGTCACACCCAATCCACTGAAAATGAAGTCGGGCATTTATACCGGAAGTTTGCGCTATACCGTCGGTCCGATGATGGACTTTGACTTGGGTGACATTATGATTCCCAGCGAGAACGAACTGGTTTTCAATTTCACGCTGAAGGTCGATCATATTTTTAAAGTTGAAGTTCCACCGGGCGGCAATAAAGTCCTCTTGCTGCCTGAAGGCGGTTGGCAGGTCTGGCTGAATCAAGGCCGAAGACCCGCGCGGTTGTTTCGCGATCAAACCTTTAATATCTGGACCTCTGTACCGTTCAAAATGAGCATGGAGTGTCAGTATCCTGCGGCCAACAGTACCTGCGCTCTACAGGACGATAAAAACAATCGAGTGCCGGTGGAGGTCTCGGTGAGTTTGCCCAGCGGTTTAACCGACGCTGAACGGCAATCGGTGAGCCGCCGCCGATTGCGGGTGGATGGTGTCGGGAGCGAAAAATTCGAACCTGTTCTGTATGTCGATCGCAAGCCAGGAACCTTGCACTTTGAAGTGGCCAAAGATGTTGTGGAAGAGATGTTGCAGCGCGACAGTCTTGGCTATTCAGGCGACATCACGGTTATTTGGAATTCGGAAGTTTAAGCGGCGCTCGGGCTATGACGACCCGGTTCGGTTGTGTTTAATAATTGAGGTTTAACGTTATGAAACGGCTGTTGGCATTATTCGGTTTTTACTTACTTTCTCAGGTGGCTCAAGCCGGGCCGCAGATCAATGTCGGGGTTGTATATGACTACCTCGATGGCGATAAAAGTACCTACCTGAAACGGGTATTCAACGGCGGTGAGAGCACGGCGTTCGTAAAAATCAATATCCTCGAAATCATCTATGACGCCGATGGCACGGCCCGCGAGATTCCGTTGCAGAGTCAGGTCGATGGCACTTCCCGCAATGGCCTGATGGCCAGCCCGGCACGATTGATCGTGCCTGCCAATGGCATGCAAGGTTCGCGTTTGCTGTTCATGGGCGAACGGGAGAAAGAACGTTACTTCCGTGTGCGTTATGTGCCCGTAATGCCAGAGAAGGAAGATGAGTTTGCCGTGTCTGCCGAAGAACGTGAAGACTACAAAAAGAATCTGTCGGCCGGGGTCAACGTGCTTGCCGGTTATGGCACGGTGTTTTTCGTGCGTCCGAAAGAGACTCGTTTTGACAGTGTGATCGAGAACGACGCCAGCCAATATCGGATCCGCAACAACGGCAACAGTGTGGTGGTGGTCGATGAGTTCAAGGACTGTTCGATGAAAAACGAACAGGAATGCCAACCGACTACAAAACATCACATCCTGGCCGGTCGTACTTTTAAGTTCGATAAGCAGATCGGTCGTGAATACCGTTTTACCTTGGTTGAAGGCTCCAAAGTCTCGAAGCTGGACGTAAAGGGTTAGCACTGAGTATGGGAGGGGAGTTTTATTTCGGCTTTCAACCTTTTTAATCGCGTGCAGTGCACAAATAGGTGATCACTATGTTTAAAACATCAAAGACCGTCATTTCGATGATGTTGATGACGTTGGCCAGCGCAAATGCGTATGCGCTCGTGGAGCGAGAAACCTTTGAAGTATCGGTCACCATCCCGACGGCGGAATTTTATGTGTTGCCGACCGATCCGAACTGGATTGGGCGGGAACAAAAACTGGCCTGGAATTTGACTACGCAGGAACTAAGCCCGCTGCGTAAACAATTCGATGTCAAAAACAGCAATGGCGAGATCACTGCGCGATTAAGTGAAGAACCTTATTTGAGCAATGGCAGAGACGTAGACAACATTGCTTTGGACGTTCAGTTCAACCGAATCAAGCTCACGGTACATGATGCGCCTGTCATTTCGGAAATGGACGGCAAAACCGGCAAGCGTGTGGAACTGCTGATTGCGGCAGTCAAACCGGATGACGGTTACAAGCCCGGTGAGTACTACGGCAGTGTACATATGATTTTTGAGGCCATTGCTCCTTGATCTTGCTTTGGGCAATAAGTGGCGGGTGTTTTCATTACGTTGGAATTTCAGGTCAATTCATAATGAAGTTGTTTTTTTCGCCAAGAACAATGGCGGCGTTCTCGCTGGCGGGAGGCTTGCTGGCCGGGTTGCATACCCCGCTCGCCGGAGCGGTGGTGCAGGAAATAAGCGCCAAGTTCATACCTGATCCGGCGAATCCCTTGCTCAACAAATTTATCAACACAACGCCACAAAGCGGACTGTGCACAACCCATATAGCTACCCGCTGTAAGCAATTAGGCATCTTTAGCCTGCAGGTACCCACTTTGAAATTTCTTTCTTCAAAGCCTATTCCAGCCGGGCATGCCGACCCCAGGCAGGGGGCGACTTTCAGTGTGCCGTCGAGCTGGCGCGAACTGGACGTCGTCCACAGTCGTACGGGGGAGCGAGAGACCGTTGAGGTGCGAGTCGCCGGAATTGGTGGTACCTGGTGGATCGCGAGGCCACCGGGAGTAAGTGCCTGGGCACGGCCGGGGAGCACCGATTGGCGCGGTCCATGGACACGTCCGCCCGCCCCCTGTACGGGTCTGAACATACCTATCGCCGGCGTCGCTCATGCGTATTTTTTTTGGCTCTATCCTGAAGGAGCGGGGGCCTGCGGAGTAGTGCCTTCTGTGGATGTTCCCAAATTCGACCACTCTTCGGTCGAGTACGTCTATGAACTCAGGACGCCCAACCCTCTGGGTATGTCGTCAGGGCAATATCAAGGTTCATTGACTTACACCACGGGTCCGGGTGGTGACTTCGACATGGGCGATGTCATGCTGCCGACTGACTCGTCGATCACGCTCAATTTCACCCTGGATGTCCAGCATTCGCTCAAAGTTGAGATCCCGCCGGGCGGCCATCAAGTCGAACTACTACCCCAAGGCGGTTGGCAAGCCTGGTTGAATCAAGGACGTAAACCGGTGCGGTTGTTCCGGGACCAGACGTTCAATGTTTCTTCCTCATCACGGTTCAAGATGCAGCTCGAATGTCAGTATGTCGTGGGCAATACCTGCGCACTGCGCGACACGGGCTCTGCCGATCTTGTGCCCTTGAATACCAGCGTGACACTGCCATACGGCTTGACCGATGGAGCGGGACAACCTGTTGAGCGTCTCCCCCTTCGACTTGATGGCAGTGGCACTGAGTTGTTTCAACCTGGTTTATACGTCGATCGAAAGCCGGGAACCCTGCACTTTGAAGTGGCTCGGGAGCACGTCGAACAGATGTTGCGTGAAGGGGGAGCCAAAACCTATACGGGAAATGTCACGGTGATCTGGGATTCGGAAGTGATCTGACAACGCGCCCCTGAAGGCTCATTTTACGAATTCTTCAGGGGCGGTATCAGCTATCGATCGTTTAAATGTTGGCTCTTGTCATGGCTTCTCGAGTCAAACGTCTTGCTAGTTCTTTTTCTTCGTCTCCCAAGTCGATGAGCAGTCGATTGTAAGTATCTTCACTTATTGGAGTGCCGGAAAACACTACGTCTTCCTGAATCGAAAAACCCTTCATGAGTCCAATAAGTCTGGTTCGCAAGTCCAAGCGTTGGACTTTCGTCAAATGCGTCGAATAGACCCACTCAAGCTGGGTGCTTAGTAACGTATCGAGCCGCTCTGATTTACTCAGATAGAGCTGTTTGTTTTCTTCGAACTGCGAAGGGTATGTTTCACGAAGAAAGCGTTCCCAGAAGTCCAGCTCAAGCATTTTGTTGACCAGTCCATCACCATTCTCCAAGGACAGAACTGTTTCGTAGGCGCCGTCAATCATGGCATCGGTGACGCCGGACACCGGCCGGTAAAGCATGGATTCGGATTGCCAAGGCAGGCCCAAACGTCCAGCCAAGCCCGTCTGATAAGCCAGGTAGACTTCCACTTCGTCAGGGTTGCCTTCACGGCTGCTCATATCGGCCCGGGCGATATCGTTTACCAGTTCCAGTCGCGCGGAACCCTTGGCTAGCATCACTAATTTATTTTCAAGTATCGCTGGATCGGTGGAGTAGGCGTGCGCCTCAAAGGCGAGTACCTCAATCCCCATATTGTTGAATAACTGCGCACCCGCATCGGCACATCTCACGGGATCCTTCGCCATTGTGAATAGCTTTTCCCTAAGCTGGGTGTCGATGTAGACGGCATCAAGCATGCGCCACAGGCGATCCAGTAGCTGTGTCCGAGCTTCGCCTCCAGCACGATAATCAGCGAAGCCCTCTGCCCCATTAACGATAGACAGAAAAGGTCCGGAGTTGGGTTCGTGTTTCAGTTCCTCCCAATGATTGATGCGTTCAGGACTCACGTCGGGAGCACCGGACCATATCGATATGGCCGGCGGGATCTCGATAATAGGCGACGCACCTATCTCATTGGGAAGGCCCAACCATTGACGTATTTGATTAATCCTGAGACGGTCAGAACTCGATAAATTCTCGATATCGAGGCGTGTTAGACCTACCACCCATGCATTTGGCGAATTATGAATCACTTCAGGTATTAGATTGATTGGATTGCCCCGCATGTCTAAAACAAACGCCTGAGGTCTGCGTCTGGTAAAAGTGCCGGTTGGCCAAGTAGTAATGCCGGTGTTCCTCAATCCGACAGTATTTAGTCGGGGCATGCGCTCAATATCCGGCAGTAGGGTTAATGGATTGTCGTCCAGCTCAAGAACTTCCAGATAAGTCAGATTCCTCAGTTTCTCGACAGCGGGAGGGTCCAGGGTAATAGCGTTTGAACTCAATCGCAGGCATTCCAAGCGATGCATGGCACCGATGCTATCTGGCAAGCGAGTCAGTTCGCAGTGGTTGGCATTGAGTTCTCGCAGGTTTGGAAAGTCCTTTAGCACCCCGTATAGCTCGCTGGAGAACCTTGTATTGTCGAGCTTGAGCACGGTTACTTTGTCGAGATATTTTTTTAGTTTTGGGCGTTTGGACCACCAGGTTTCCAGATCCAGTGGCAGTAATTCCCTGGAGAGATCGAGAGAGTAGGAGTATGGATCGGTGCGGTTACCAAGCCCTGTATTTTTCCGCTCGTAACAGTCAATGAGCCGTTCGACTATGTGACTTCCCCCACCGCCTTGAAATCCATTGTTGTCCGAAACCGGGCTAACGGGCTGTTGCCGCTCCCAGTGTTCGAGTATCCCCCGCAACTCCGCGAGATCCTTTTCCTGCTCCTCTATAGCCTTAAGTGGTTCATCTGTGGTGCTCAAAGCATTAGCAAATGAATTAACTTCGGCCTCGCTGAAGTGCGGATGAAGATCCTGAATGCGCTCGTGCAGTGTTTTTCCTTCCTTGCTGAGTCCCCCTCCACGAACCAATAACATCGTTTCATGCTGGGCAATCGGTCGGATTGGGGGTGTAGCAAGGACAGTCCTGCGCTCGCTGGGCGGCTCTGATTTAGCGATGACCCATTGCCTGAACCATTCGCCATTGCCCGGCCTGTAACCCAGTGCGTTTCGTCCGTTCCTTTGTGTGGCATGGATCAGGGCTTCGAAAAAACCATCTGGCCCATGGATCGGCTGATCCAAACCATCACGCACTTCATATTTGCCTGCGTCGTCTCGAATCAACACCCGCACCTGCGCTGCGTCTTCTGGCCCAGCGCTACAACGAAGCTCGCCGTCGAATGTTGCCTGACGAATTTCCAGGCGCAGATTGCCGAAGGTGTCGGTATTGATACGCAAGGCGCCCAAGGCCAGGCGTTCGGTGTCGATGTTGCTCAAGGTGTCGCGGTACAGACCTTGGGCGGCACGGACCGATTGCGTTTCGAATTGCAGTTCCCGTGCCCGGGTTTTCAGGTTGAGCGGCAGGCGTTTGTTTTGCGCGATTTGCTGGCGCTCCGATGCCGTGGCGCTGGCGAGGACTTTATCCGCGATGGTTTCAGGCAGCTCGGGGAAATCAGCGAACAGCAAGGCGGTTTCGGGGGATGAGGTTGCGCTGTTGCTGGCGTCAGGGCCGAGGCGTTGCAGGGTGTCAGTCAGCAGCGCAGGAGGTGGGGCATTCTCGACATGCATCCTTCGCAGTTCGGCTTCGTCGGTGCCGCTGATCTGGCGAATCTGTTCCAGTTGTTCGTCGTTGAAGCCGTCGGTGGTGTGACCGATGCGTCTCATCAACGTCGAGCCTTCCCACCCTCGCGGATTTTCCGTTTCGCTGACCCAGGCGCCGTGTCCGTTGTGCCGCAGGGTGGGTGCGTACGCGTCGGGTCGTTGCGGATGCCGGATGCGGTGTTGTTCCGTGACCGGGATCTCCTGCACTTCAAAGTGTTGGTTGTCCAAGCGGATAATCTGTTGACCCTGGTGTTGATAAATTCCCCGTTGATCGGGCTTGGTGCTCGTCGGCAAGTCCAGGTCCGGTTGTCGATAGGGGCGCAGGTCAGGGTTCCACAATCGTGTTTTACCGTTGGCCAACTGCACCGGTTTCAGGCTTTCGAAAAACGGTGAGAGCTTCGCTCGTGCGACGGTACCCAGCTCAGAGCCTGCCGCGAAAGCCCCCAGTTGCACGATACTTTCCAGCACGCCGATCGCCTGTTCACCCGCTTCGGCCAGACGGCCTTCGGCCAGGTCGACAATCCCCTCGACCACCTCTTCGGTCAGTTGACACGCGGTATACACCAGCATCAACACACCCATTTCGGGCACGAACGGTGTCACCACCATCAAGGCAATGTTGAAAATGTCCGAGAGCATTTTTTCCAGGTTGTCCCACCAGGCCCAACGGGCCATGCGGTCGGCGTATTCGGTGGAAATGGCGATTTCCCGGGCGTCGTTGAGAATCTTGTTCAGTTTCTGCCGATAGCAATAACCCCACAGATCGCTTTTGAATTCGGTCTCGCGATCGTCCCGGATGTTCGACACGTGAAATTGCAGATTGGGGTTATCCACAGCCGTTTCGCGCCAGCTCGGCAAGTCGGAATACGCCGGGACCGGCTGCCATGTGATCCGGCTCAAACGCTCATTCAATCCGGCAAAAAAATGGCCACGTTGCTGATGCGGGACGAACTGGCTGAAGAACTGTTGATAGCTGTTGGCGGACGAGCCGTCGCGCAACTGACGTGTCAGTTCGGCCATGAATTCAAGCGACGATGGATACTGCTTGAGCGGGTGCTCCGGGTCATGAGGGACGTAGGCAATCACAGGGACGGGGCTGGTGGCGTTGGCTGCGTCGGCGGCAATGAGAACGATGCCGGTCAGTCGCGTGTCCATCATCGCCAGGTTGTAATAGCCGACGGGTTGGTCGTGCCATTTCAAGCGTGAACGGTCATCGAGCATGCCCTGGATTACGTCATGAGCGGCCTGATCAATGTCGTTTTTCATCAGCGCCATTTGCGCCGCGACATTCAACGCGCTCTTCTGGCTGAGAATGACTTTGTAGCGCAGAGCATTGCTGGCCACTTTCTCGGCTGGTAGTAAACACGCGTTCAGGTGCTCCTGGTAGCGGGCACCGATGTCCAGTTCGCGACACAGGGACTTGAACTGATCGATGCTCAATTTGTGCTTGAGCCGTTTCACTGTGAAATGGCCGCGGAAATCGGGGCGTGTGATGAAATCGGAGTCTTGGGTAAACGCCTCGTCGCGGGAAAAGTTGTGCAGCGCGGCATCCAGTAGCGACACGGTCCGGCTGGTGGTTCCAGCGGAGAAATCATGCACCCACCATGAAGTTTTTACCGGCACATACAGGTGCAGCCAGGTCTCCTCGACGTCCTCTTCGACACCGAAGCGGTCCTTCAACGCCTGTTGCAGCAGAGGTTTGGCAAAGGCGTACACATCCTGCAGATTGTGCAGCGCCTTATCGACATTATTTTGCGAAGTCCAGTTGAGCTTGATGGCGTTTTTCAAACTGCGGTGATTCGCTGCCGAAGCGTTCTTGTGCCAGTCGGGAAGCTCCACCTTGACGGATTTCAGGGCGTTGACCCGCGTCATGGAGGTACTGCGCAGCCAGGCGGGGATGGCCTTGCTGACTGTTTCGAAGTGGATGCTTGTATCGGAATGGGCGATTGAGGGTTGGTCAGACCCTTGAATCGCCTGAGGAAAATTAGACATTGCATGATCGTCCGTTGATCAGAATGGAGCGACCAGACTAAGTAAATGACGTGTCCCGAAAAAGCTCAAAATTTGTTTGCAAAAATGTCGTTTTCGCTTGGATGCTCCCGAAATCAAAGAGTGAAAAGTACATAGTTACCACCCACCATTTCCACCGTTGATCCTCGCTCAACGAACAGCCGTCCTCGCGTTTGGTTCGCACATCGTGTGGGTGCCCGGTTGCAGGTACGGCGTCAGAATCGGTGCCATGCCTTTGAGCACCTGCACCGGCAACGCCGAGGTGAAGGTGAAGCTCTCCGCCGAGCGGCCCGGCACATACGCCGTCAGGGTGCCGAAGTGGGTATCGCCGATGTAGAACACGAACGTGGCCGTACGGTTGAGCGATTTTGAACTCAGAATCCGCCCGCCGGAGCCGATGGCTTCGATACGGTTGTCGCCAGTGCCGGTCTTGCCGCCCATGGCCAGCGGAGTACCGTCGGGCAGCTTGAAGCTGCCGGCAACACGTTTGGCCGTACCGGCATCCACCACCTGTGAAAGGACTTCGCGCATGGCGGTCGCCACCTCGGATGGCATCACCCGTTTGCCGACGTCCGGGTCATTGATCAGTTGGGTTTCAAAGGGTGTGTGCGCGGCGAAATGCAGGCTGTCTATGCGTAGCGTTGGCATGCGCACACCATCGTTGAGGATGGTGCCGATCAATTCGGCCAGGGCGGCCGGACGGTCGCCGGAGCTGCCGATGGCGGTGGCCAGCGACGGCACCAGGTGGTCGAACGGATAACCGACTTTCTGCCAGCGCTGGTGGATGTCGAGGAACGCTTCGATCTCCAGCATGGTGCGGATGCGACTGTCGCGGGCACCCTTGTGCCTGCTTTTGAATAGCCAGCTGTAGACCTCCTGGCGCTCGAACTGGCTGGCTTTGACGATGTCGCCCCACTTGGCGTCAGGGTGATTGAGCAGGTAGCCCATCAGCCACAGGTCCAGGGGGTGGACCTTGGCGATGAAGCCCTGGTCCGGCAGGTCGTAGGAGCCGGGACCGTAGGCCTCGTAGAGTCGCACGAGACGTTCATCAGTGAGTTTTTCCGTGAGCTTGGCGCCGGTGAGGTGCGAGCGCACGAAGGCGTTGAAGCTTTCCTGACTGGCCTGTGGCAGTAGGTAGCGGTGCACGGCGGCCATACGGATCGGGGTCGGCCGCATGCTGTCGAGGAAGGTTTCGAGCCGGTCCTGGGTGTCCTTGTTCTTGTACTTCTTCCAGAACTTGAGCAGGAACGAAGTGCCCTCGCGGTCTGCGAATTCGGCCAGGTACTCCTGACGCCGCGGATCGCGGTCGTCCTTGAGCAGTTCGGCACTGCTGTTGGGGCCGGAGTAGATGGTGTAGCGCACCAGGTCTCGCATCAGGCGGATGAACGGCAGGTTGATCGATTCGCGCAGGGCGTCGCGCAGGGGCGGTATCCGGCCGTTGTCTTCCTTGCGGAAGTTGTTGAACACGTGCAGGCCGCCACCGGTGAAAAACGCCTCGCCGGGGCTGGCGGAGTATTTGCGGTCCAGGGCGGCGCCGAGCATTTTTTTCAGGTCGCGGTCCTTGTTCTCGATCATGTAGTCGACCGCCCAGCGGCTCAGGCGATCCTGGTCCGGCACGTCGACTTTCTTCAGTTCCGGAACGGTCATGCCGACGTATTTGTCGTGCAGCTCGGCGATGATTTGCAGGTAGGTGGTCAGCACACGCATTTTTGCGGTGGAACCCAGTTCCAGCTTGCTGCCTTCGTTGATGTCGAACGGCTGGTCGGTGCTGTCGGTCTGCACCCGAACCCGCGAGCCGTCCGGGGTCAGTTCGAACAAGGTGAAGCTGTAGCGCACCTGGGTGGTGCTGGTGGTGGTCAGGAGGCGCTCGCCGATCAGGCCGATTTGCGTGGCAAACTCAGGGTCGGCCAGTTTTTTCAGGTACTCGGTGGCCTCGGTCTGCAACTCGCCCTGCAAGGTGCTGGTGGCGGACAGGTCAAGGCGGTCGAGGTCATACAGCGGGCGATTGAGCATGCCGGCCAGACGGCTGCGCGCCACACTGATGCCTTTATTGGTTTCAATCGGTTGAATGGTCGGCTGGGTGGCCCAGTCGCGGTAGGTCACTTTGCTGGCCAGGGCGGCGGCGGCGAACTCGGCGTCGATCACATGGTTTTGCGCCAGCAGGCGAATATGGCTGTCGGTGAGGTCGGCCAGTTCATCGTGACCCTTGGTCAGGTAGTGCGACGGGCGGCGCTGGGCAATCATCAGCGATAGCATCTCACGCAGGGCCAGGCCTTTTTCCGCCATGGTCTTTGGATCCGTAGCGGTGCTGGACAGCGCTTCGTTGGCCTGATTGAAGTCGGAGCCGTACCACACGCGCAACCCTTCAGCCATGCCGTGCACTTCACCGTGGCCTGGTACGGCCGACAGCGGCACGCTGTTGAGGTAGTCGCGAACCACGTTCTGCCGGGCTTCGAGGGTTTGTGGCCCGGCCTGGTAGGCGCGCACGGTGGCGGAAATCATCTGGCGAATCTTTTCCGCGCCATTGACCGTCAAGCCATCGGGGGAATGCCGGTACTTCTCCAGTTGCGTGGCCAGGGTGCTGCCACCGGCGGATTGGCCGGGCACGTGCAACATTTTGGCCAGCTGGGACCACGCCGCCATGCCGAACCGAGGCCAGTCCACCGCCGGATTGGCCAGCGGTTGCCTGGGGTCGAGCAGGAAGCGGTTCTCGATGAACAGCAGGCTGTTGACCACCACCGGCGGGATCGAGGCAAAGGTCGAGTAAAGCTGCTGTGGATAGTTGTACTGGTACAGCGGTGCTGCGCGGCAATCGGTGATCGACAGCCCGGCCTGGATTTTTTCGGTGTAAGGCACGAACAGCCCCTTGTCGCTGTACTTCAACAGCGCCGGGGAAAAGCGGGTTTGCGCCTCGACGACGAAATCGCGCTTGATCAGGCGCGGCAGGAACTCATCCAGAGAGCTGTAGCCCAGACGCCGATCGAACGGACCTTCCCCCGGATAGCGAATCGCATCGCTGGGGCCGGGTTTGAGCTCATAGTTCAGGGACGCGGCGTATTTGCTGACTTCCCGGGCCTGGAACTTCGAGGTGCGCATTTCCCTCGCAGCCGCCAACCCCACGACAACCGCGATTATCAACAACAATAGCCAGAACGCTCCCCATCCGTGCCTGGAGCGACGGGGTTTTTCAGGTGTAGGCGCTTCATCCTCTCGTTCATTCGGAACCACGGCTTTACTCGAATCGGTTTGCCACAAAGCGCCCATAGTCGACTGATCCATTCACGCAGATTGATCGGACTTCACTGAAGCTTAGACGGTGGTTGGCGAAGGTGAAAAAAATGTGAAGGGCAAAATGTCGGGTAATAGCCTCTTTTTGTGGCGAGGGAGCTTGCTCCCGCTGGGCTGCGAAGCGGCCCCCAGGAAGGTGAATGCGATTTGTCTGGATAATATGTTTCACCGGCTTTACGACTGCTGCGCAGTCGAGCGGGAGCAAGCTCCCTCGCCACAGGGGGATCAGCCAGCCATTTGATCAGAGCCAGCAGGCATCCCAGAGCGGGTAGTCGCCGATTTTCTCCACAAGTCCCGCCCTGAGTGGATTGGCAACAATGTAGCGGGCGAACGGTAGAAGGTCCTCTCCATCGCGAATGGCCCGGTCGTGGTAGCCGGTTTGCCAGAAGGCACCGCTCTCGTTTAACGCCCGGTTGATCGTCAGTGTGCTGCGGGATTTGATGGCCTGCATGAGTTGCGCCAGCGTGTACCGCTCAAGCTGAATTAACCAGTGGAAGTGGTCTGGCATGATGACCCAGGCCATTGAGTTGACCCATTTTTGCTCGTGGGCCCGCCTGAACTCCTCAACCAAAAGGCGTCCAAGCCGCCAATCCGCGAATATTTGGCGGCGTTGATGCACGACTGCCGTTATTAAATAGCCCCGTCCTGGTTCTGAGTAACGTCCGCGGCGCAATAGATGTGAGTTTGGACGGGGATGCATTCCGTTGCTTCCTTCAGCGGTTGTCTAAATACGCTAGCTCCTTGTTTTCTTACTTGTATCTGCATTGGCTGAATGAAATTTCTCCGCTTATTGAAGGACTCAAAGCAACGTGTGGCGAGGGAGCTTGCTCCCGCTCGGCTGCGCAGCAGTCGCAAAACCAGAGGTCCGGATCAACCAGACAAATCATGGTTGCTGAATTGAGGACTGCTTTGCAGTCCAACGGGAGCAAGCTCCCTCGCCACAGTGGGGTGGCGGTCTGAAACACTTGAGTTAGAGCTTTGTAGGCTTTTTTCTGGGCATGACGATGCACCATTGTTGTGCAATACTCGGCGCCGTTTTTCCCACTGATCTTGCGGGTTTTTCCTACAAGACGACTCTGCCCACGAAGCAGAACCGGTTCGGGAGGCGATGGCTTATCGGTCAGCGCTTCGCCACTCGGTGGTCAT
This sequence comes from Pseudomonas sp. KH_046_2, assembly GCF_057838985.1. Taxonomy (NCBI): domain Bacteria; kingdom Pseudomonadati; phylum Pseudomonadota; class Gammaproteobacteria; order Pseudomonadales; family Pseudomonadaceae; genus Pseudomonas; species Pseudomonas sp. KH_046_2. The sequence goes on from NZ_CM174480.1 coordinate 1,206,477, forward strand.
ATCCAATAACAAGACGAGGTTGTCCCCCATGCCCGTAGGCAATCACCTGCCCCAAGGCGAGACCGCTCAGGGCGGTCCGCTTAAACGCGAACTCGGCGAACGGCATATTCGCCTGATGGCACTCGGTGCCTGTATCGGCGTCGGCCTGTTCCTGGGCTCGGCCAAGGCCATCGAAATGGCCGGTCCGGCCATCATGCTGTCTTACATCATTGGCGGTCTGGCGATCCTGGTGATCATGCGCGCCCTCGGCGAGATGGCCGTGCACAACCCGGTCGCCGGCTCGTTCAGCCGTTACGCCCAAGACTACCTCGGCCCGCTGGCGGGCTTCCTGACCGGCTGGAACTACTGGTTCCTGTGGCTGGTGACCTGCGTCGCGGAAATCACGGCCGTGGCGGTGTACATGGGCGTCTGGTTCCCCGATGTGCCGCGCTGGATCTGGGCGCTCGCTGCGCTGATCAGCATGGGCTCGATCAACCTGATCGCGGTCAAGGCCTTCGGTGAGTTCGAGTTCTGGTTTGCCCTGATCAAGATCGTCACCATCATTGCGATGGTGTTCGGCGGCATCGGCATCATCGCCTTCGGTTTCGGCAACGACGGCGTGGCCCTGGGGATTTCCAACCTGTGGACCCACGGCGGCTTTATGCCCAACGGTGTACAGGGCGTGTTGATGTCGCTGCAAATGGTGATGTTCGCCTACCTGGGCGTGGAGATGATCGGCCTGACCGCCGGTGAAGCGAAGAACCCGCAAAAGACCATCCCCGACGCCATCGGCTCGGTGTTCTGGCGGATTCTGCTGTTCTACGTCGGCGCGTTGTTCGTGATCCTGTCGATTTACCCGTGGAACGAAATCGGCACCCAGGGCAGTCCGTTCGTGATGACTTTCGAGCGCCTGGGCATCAAGACCGCGGCGGGCATCATCAACTTCGTGGTGATCACCGCGGCGCTGTCGTCCTGCAACGGCGGCATCTTCAGTACCGGGCGCATGCTCTACAGCCTGGCGCAGAACGGCCAGGCCCCGGCCGGCTTTGCCAAGACCTCGAACAACGGCGTGCCGCGTCGTGCATTGCTGCTGTCGATTGGCGCGTTGCTGTTGGGCGTGTTGCTCAACTATCTGGTGCCGGAAAAGGTGTTTGTCTGGGTGACGGCGATTGCCACCTTCGGCGCGATCTGGACCTGGGCGATGATCCTGCTGGCCCAGCTCAAGTTCCGCAAAGGCCTGAGCGCCAGCGAAGCGGCCGGTCTGAAGTACCGCATGTGGCTGTACCCAATCAGCTCGTACCTGGCGCTGGCGTTCCTGGTGCTGGTGGTCGGCCTGATGGCGTACTTCCCGGATACCCGCGTGGCGCTGTATGTGGGCCCTGCGTTCCTGGTGCTGCTGACGGTGCTGTTCTACGTGTTCAAGCTGCAACCGACCAATGTTTCGCAAGGTGCGGCGCGTTCGGTTTCGTAAGCTCCAACGCTTGAAATGAAAAAGCCCCGGTCGTAAATGATCGGGGCTTTTTGGTTTTGAAGATCAATGGATCGCAGGCTGCGATCCTTTGATTGTCTGGTTCAACCGCTTGTTGAACTCAAGCCACGCCGCCAACAGCGCCATCAACCCGGCGCCCACCAGCGCCGTGAAGATCTGCATGGCAAAAGCATCGTCGGTCAGCGCATTGACCATGTCCGCCAATGGCGCCAGCAGCACGCCCAGGCAGAAAATCTCCAGCGAGAAACGACCCATGCGGCAACTTTGCTGCGCGAGCCAGTGTTGCGTCCATCCGCTGTCGGGAATCATTTTCGCCGTGACGTAGGCCAGTGCCAGGAAATGCAGCAGACGCACGGGGGACAGGTCGGTCTTGCTGATGGGGTACAGGACGTTTTGCAGGCTCGCTGGCACCACGGCATCGTGTATGTCCGGCCAACGCCACAGGACAGTCAACACACCCGCGACCACGACATACAGCGCCGCACCGACAAACAACGGCTGGCGAACCAATGGGCGGGTCTCGGGCAAGCGCGGGCGCTGGCTGTGGATCGCAGCGGCACCGCCGAGCACGAACAGCAACTGCCAGGCGACCGGGTTGAAATACCACACGCCGTCCTTGATGGCCGCCAGGTTCCAGCCAGCCAGCGGTACCATCAGATACAGCGCCAATGACATCGCGACCACCACCCAGGCCTTGTGCACCAGAATCGGCAGCACCAGGGGCAAGCCCGCCAACAGCACGATGTACAGGGGCAACGGGTCCATCAGGTTCGGCTTGAAGCGCAACAGCAGTTCATCGATCAGGGCCTGCTGAGGGTTGCTGATGAAATGATGCATGCCCATTTCCTCCACCAGGTCCCGTGTTTCCACGTGACTGTTGGCGAAAAACACAATGCCCATCAGCATCGCCAGCAGGAAGATATGCACCACGTAGAGCACCCACGCCCGGCGCAGGATTTTCACGCAGGCGATCAGAAAGCCTTCGCGCGCCAGGACTTTGCCGTACGCCAGCACGGCTGCGTAACCTGCCAGAAACACGAAAACCTCGGCCGCATCGCTGAAACCGAAGTTACGCAGGGTGATTTGCCCCAAGGGGTTGTGGGGCACGTGATCCCAAAAGATGAAGATCAGTGCCAGACCACGAAAAAAGTCGATCCGGTGATCGCGCGCTAAGGTCATGGCAGCAGGCTCGTAACAGCGGGTGAAAATGGGATTGGCCGCGGGCGCAAAGGCCGCGCGCCCAAGCAGCGGGGCGCAGGGTGGACTGATTCGCGGGCAATTGCAAAACCGGGATATTACCGGATGTCTCGGGTGTTGCCCCAAGGCTCAACCGCTGGTCTGAAAGGTCCAAAAACCTGCGATTTCTGACAGTAGACAGGCTCAAATGACAATGAGTACAACGTACTGAAAGCGGGAGCCTCACATGAGACTGTTGTGGAAAGGGCTGTCCAGTTATACGGTGATCGGGGTCGCCAACACCCTGATTCACTGGCAGATCTTTTTCCTGTTGAGCGTGGCGGCCGGCCTCAGCCAGGCGGTCAGCAACCTGGCGGCCTTTTGCGTGGCTGCGTCGTTTTCCTTCTACATGAACGCGCAATTTACCTTCGCCGCCAGCGCCACGGTCGCAGGTTACCTGCTGTTTCTGTTGGGCATGGGGGCATTGAGCCTGGGTGTGGGCCATCTGGGCGACATCTGGCGATTGCACGGTTTGTTCACCGTGGCCGCGTTTTCGGCGTTGAGCCTGGTGCTCGGTTTCCTGTATTCCAAATACGTGGTGTTCCGCGAGCGTGATCAATGAAAATCTCGCTCATAGTCCCGGTGTTCAACGAAGAGCAGTCCATCAACCTGTTTTATCAGGCGGTGCGACGGGAGTTGAGGCTGGGCGACACCGAAGTCGAGATTGTGTTCATCAACGACGGCAGCTCCGACCGCACGGCCGAACAGGCTGCGGCACTGGCCCAGGCGGACGATCAGGTCATGCTGATCAATTTCTCGCGCAACTTCGGTAAGGAACCGGCACTGTTTGCCGGCCTGGAGCATGCCAGCGGCGATGCCGTGATCCCGATGGATGTCGACCTGCAGGACCCGATCAACGTCATTCCGTTGTTGATCGAACAATGGAAAAAGGGTGCCGACGTGGTACTCGCCAAACGCCGCAGCCGGGCCGCCGACGGCTACCTCAGGCGCCAAAGCGCGTCGATTTTCTACCATGTGCTCAATCGCATCGCCTACACCCGCATCGAGGAAAACGTCGGGGACTTCCGGCTGATGGATCGCAAGGTGGTCGACGTGATCCGTTCCCTGCCCGAGCACCAGTTGTTCATGAAAGGCGTGCTGTCGTGGGCCGGGTTCAACACCGTGGTGGTGGAGTTCGAGCGGCCAGGAAGGGTGGCGGGGAGCAGCAAGTTCAATGTCTGGAAGCTGTGGAACCTGGCCCTGGAAGGCGTGACCTCGTTCAGCACGGTGCCGCTGCGCTTGTGGACTTACGTCGGTGGCGGCATTTCGATTTTCGCGGTGCTTTACGCGGTGTACATGGTGCTGGACAAGATTTTCTTCGGCAACAGCGTCCCCGGTTATCCGTCGCTGATGACCGCGATCCTGTTTCTCGGCGGCGTGCAACTGATCGGCATCGGCATCCTCGGCGAGTACATCGGTCGCATCTATATCGAGGCCAAGCACCGGCCGCGTTACGTGATCAAGGACATCGTCGGTGGTAAAGACCGGGGCGGGCGCTAGCATGGGCCGGTTCAACGATTTCTTTGTTCGCGAGCTCAGCCGGCATCAGGTCTGGCGGTTTTTTCTGTTCGCTACCTTGGTGTATGTCCTGCCGTTGATCCTCGCGGACTATCCCTACATCGATGACAACTGGCGCTCGCTGGCGGCGGGCATGGCCTGGGCCGAACAGGGCCGGCTCTTCGCCCAGCTGTTCTACAACGCGCTGACCTTCAGCCCTGCCGCGCCGAACATCTTTCCCTTGCCCTTGTTGATCGCCACGCTGGCCATGACGTCGGCGCTGACCAGCCTGACGTTCCATTACTTCCGCCAGCCCAGCGTCGCTTGTTGCCTGGTGTTGTTGCCGCTCTGGTACAACCCGTTCTTCCTGCAGAACCTGTCCTATCAATACGACGGTCCCACCACGACCCTGAGCCTGGTGGCGGTGATCTACGCCATCACCTTTCGTCACCCGTGGCGTAGCGTGCAATGGCTGGTGCCATCGTTCCTGATTGCACTGGCGCTGGGGTTGTATCAGATCAGCCTGAACGTGTTCCTCGGCCTGTGTTGCCTGGAGTTGCTCAGGGCCGCGAACGATAAAACGTCCCCGGTGCCATGGCGCGACCTGCTGGGCTGGAAAGCCGCCCAGGTCATCCTCGGCTGGTTGATCTACAGCGTCAGTGCTTATCTGTTCATGGACTCGAATCGTACATTGCTGCTCGATTGGGCGGCGCATCCTTTATTGCAGATCCAGATCAACATCGGCCGGGTCCTGGAAAAAGTCGTGCTGCTGTTCCATGGCGGATGGCTCTGGGTGTTTGCCGTGTTGCTGCTGGTGGCAATAGCCGGAGCGATGCGGTTGGGACTGAACGTCGCGGCGCGTCAGGATGATGCACCGAAGAAGCTGCTGATCGGCCTGATGTGTTTGTTGACAGTGCCGGTGGTGACGCTGCTGGTGTCCGGTTTCGCGCTGTTTTTCCGCGATTTCAACGAGGGCGCCCGCACCTTGATGGGCTTCGCCGTGCTGCTGGTGTTGCTGTTCTATTTGAGCCATCTGGCGCTGGCGTCGATCCATGAACGACTGCCACTGTTGTTGGTCATTCCGCTGCTGGCCATGTTGTCGTTGTCGTTCGCCTATGGCCGGGTGCTGACGGTGCAGAAAACTTTCGCGTCCACGGCACTGGCCAGCCTTTCGTACGACATCGCCAGCCGTCAGGCACTGCGCGAAGCCAAGCGGATCTATATGTCGGTGAGTTATTCCGACTACTGGTTGCTGGCGGCAGCTGGCTCGTTCAAGCAGTTGCCGGTGCTGCACTACCTGCTCAATACCGACTTTTACATGCTGGCCGAGAATCTGCCGAAAGCAGGTATCACCAACGTGGTGGCGGAGCGGGAGCGGCGTAACGCGACGCGGGTCGGTTATCAGGGCTATCCGGCGCTGGTGGAGAGCCAGTACTACCGGATTTACCTGTTAGGTGATTACGGTTTCATCGTGATGAAGGAGCCGACCCCGAGCAAAACCCTGCGGTGGTGACGCACGATTTTGATCGGGGTGGCGAGGTCATGCAGCTTCTATTTCACTGGGCTCGAAACTGTCGGCCCGGGCCATCTGCCACATCCGCGAGTAGAACTCGCCGTTCACTTCGCCGGTCAGCAACTCCCCCGGTTTGAGGAATACGTGCAACTGCGAGAACAGCTTGATCTCGGTCGCCGACATGCGTCGCACCAGGTGCTTGGCCGACAGTTGCGACGGATGTTCGAGGCCGGCGGCAGCGAGCATTTCCGCCAGGGCCTTGAGGGTGTTGCGATGGAAGTTGAACACGCGCTGGGCCTTGTCTGGCACCACCAGCGCGCGTTGGCGCAGGGTGTCCTGGGTGGCGACACCGGTCGGGCATTTGTTGGTGTGGCAGCTCTGCGACTGGATGCAGCCGATGGTTATGGCCCCCAAAACTCAACTAATGCCCGGTGAGTGAGTGAGTACGGGCCATGTGAGTAGTTGGGTGTACTACTCACGAACCGAGCGTGACGCTTCCCGCAACGGAAAGGGAGCCCTAACCACCCACCAGAATCGTATCCCCATTCGGCACGATGGCCTTATCCCCTAGGTGAATAAGCTTGAATTCAACGTTATGCGTGGCCTCTCGATACGCCGCCTCGCTGTCGTCGAATGACGCAGCAACGATGCTCTGAAGGTTCTTCTGGGAGGAAAGCTTTTGGAGCAATGCCAACTGGCTTTTCGTTGCCATCGAGTGCTGCTCGGGTCGCTCAACGGCGCCGGGCGCATGGAGTGGCCGATGAATTCGAAGCCCGACTGATACACATCGATCAGCGTGCCGAAGGGTTTGTCGGCGGTTTCATTCTTGGCCCGGGAGTAGACCAGTGAGCGCTGGGCCCGGGAAAAGGGCAGGGCGTCGCTGTCGGATTCGAGCAAGTACTGGCGGATTTCCGGGCGGATGCCTTCGACCAGGTAGCGGATATTGCCGAGGATCGGGTAATTGCGGCGCACCGCATGTGGGCTTTGCAGCAGATCGAACAGGCCGATCAGACTGAGGATAGCGGTGACGGCGGTGATCGGCCAGAGCCAGTCATAGTCAAGAAAAGGCAGGCTGGCGAGGGTGAAGATCACGCAGACGGCAAAGAAGGCGTAGCGGCTCAGGAGTGACAGGCTCATACGGTTTCCTTGGGTTCGGACTCAATAACATTCAGTGCAGCGGGTGCATGGATACAGAGATCCCCTGTGGGAGCGGGCTTGCTCGCGAAGACGGAGTCACATCCAGCATTTTTGTTGACTGACACACCGCTTTCGCGAGCAAGCCCGCTCCCACATGAAGCAAAGCACCTCACCGGGCATTCAGGCATTTTGTGCCTGGAGAAAAATCGAAAACAGCTCGGACTGGGATTTGATCCCCAGCTTGCTGTACATGTGCTTCTTGTGGACTTTCACGGTTTCGACAGAGATTTCCAGCTTACGGGCGATCTCTTTACTGGAGCAACCGCTGAGCATCAAACGCCCGACATCCAGCTCCCGGGCCGTCAACTGCGCACCTTTGAGCTGTTGCACCGAAGCCTCCAGCTGTACCCGCCAATCGGCTTGCGGTGGTGCGGGGGCCAGGGCCACGACTTCGTTGATTTCATAGGGTAGACGCTGGCGCAACAGGCTGAGCACCCACGGCTGGATCAACGACAGCAAGGCGATCTGCTGGCCGCTGAAGCGCTGCTTGCTGCCCAGGGACAGGCACAGCGTGCGGTCGCCTTCGAGCTGACAATTGAACTGGATTTCGTCGGCCACCACATTCAGACGAAAGTAGCGCTGGTAATACTCGGTCAGCTCGAAGTGCTCCGGGGCCACCTCCGACAGACGATACAGCCCGGTGCGCGACTGCTCGCGACAGGCGATGTAGAAGGGGTCGAGCAGGTACAGACCGCGCAGGTAATCCTGGAACAACTGGTCAGGGCTGCCGTCCTCGCCGGGGCACTCGGCAAACACCTGGGGGCGCTGATTGGCGCTGAAAAGCAGCGCCACCCAGCTGTCGAAGGACACGTACTGGTCCAGCAACCGGACAAGCTGGGTCCAGAAATTGGGCTTGTCCAGAGCGTCGATCAGTTGCCCCACCGAGCGGTGCCAGGCGATGTCGTCCAACGAGAGTGTCATGCATCTACCCCTATCGTATTACCCCGGCGGCGTAATTCCGCGCCCGGTTGCTTGCTGCGCATACTGGCGCACAGACACCGACCGGGCAATCTTTCTGCCGCCCGGCGCATAACAAGGAATACCCATGAAGGTCGAACTCGCCCAGTTGGCAGGCCGTGACAACAACACCGCTTACAACCTCGAACGCACTCTGGCGGCGATGGCTGCGTGCGCAGCCGATACGCAGCTGATCCTGTTCCCTGAAGGGCACTTGATGGGCTTCCCTTCGGCCGAGTCCGTGGCCATCGGCATGGCCGAGAACGACAACGGCCGCTTCTACAACACCACGCTGCTGATTACCCCTGAAGGCATCGCGCTGAAATACCGCAAGACGCACTTGTGGGCCTGCTGATTTGCTATGACATCGAATTCCCCGAAAGCGCCCGCGCACTGGCGCAGTTGGGGGCCGAACTGTTGATCGTCACCAACGGCAACATGGACCCGTACGGCCCGAGCCACCGCACCGCGATCATGGCCCGCGCCCAGGAAAACCAGGCGTTTGCGCTGATGGTCAACCGGGTGGAAGAGGGTGACGGTGTGTTCGCCTTTTCCATTTCAAGCCTGGACAGGTTGTATTTGCTGTTTTTTTTCTTCGTGTCTTTGTTTGTCGCGAGGCAGGGCGTTAATGCAGTAGTTGACGTAGTAGAAGGTGAAAAGTCCGGTATAGACCAGGTTCATGCGTAGTTCGAAGTTGTGTTCAGCCAAGGCATATGCCCTTAACACCCTTCGTACACGGAAACACCAGAGCAGGGTCAGCAGTAAATATAGTATGAACAGAACACCTATAAGGGCGAATGCATAGTAGTGAGATACCGAGCCGAGAGTTCCGATAGAACCAATGATGATCAGGTAGAAGACAAATAAAGCCGGGCTCATCGTCTTGATGTGGGTGACCTCCTCAAGTGCCGTGAAGGTTTTGTACATCCAGACATTTATATAGAGCCCACCAGTCAATAGTCCCAGTAGAAGGAGAGGAAACGTTCTGGTGTTGATTTTTTCTTTCAGCGTTGAAATGTCGGACATGCAAGGCGTTCCAGTGGCGGCGGAGGGCGATTGACCGGTGAAGATCGGCAGAACACGCTACCAAAGTCGTTCGTGGGAAATTTCCGGGCTTGTTGGCGGATAGTTCTGGATTCATCCTTGGCCGAGTTTTGAAGGCGTGGGATTCTGTGCATCCCTCAATATGGACCTGTAGTCAGCGATGTCTTCTTCTACTGATGTTTCACTCAATCATTCCAGGCTCATCCGCATCGCCGCCGCCCTGTTGATCGGCCCCGACGGTCGCACGTTGCTGGTGCGCAAGCGCGGTACCACGGCGTTCATGCAACCGGGTGGCAAGATCGAACCCCATGAGCTGCCGATTCATGCACTGGCCCGGGAGCTGGAAGAAGAGCTGGGTCTGGATATCGACCCGGCGCAGGCCGTTTACCTTGGTCACTTCTCGGCACCGGCCGCCAACGAGCCGGGATTTGTCGTACACGCCGAACTCTTTCAGTTGAATATTGATGCAGACGTCACCCCGGCGGCGGAGATCGAAGAGGTGATCTGGATCGACCCGGCCACTGACGGCGATGTCAGCCTGGCGCCATTGACTCGGGACCTGATCCTGCCGTTTTATCGAGCATCGCTGACCGCGATCGCCTGATCATCACGCAAAGGACCTCGCCCATGATCCCGCTTCAAGACCTGCTGATTTTTGCCGCTGCCGCGTTGCTGATGGTACTGACGCCGGGGCCGAACATGATCTACCTGATCTCCCGTTCGATCTGCCAGGGGCGCAAGGCCGGGGTGATCTCGTTGCTTGGGGTGGTCGCCGGATTCTTCGTGCACCTGTTTGCCGCCGCTGCCGGTTTGACCGCGGTGTTCCTGGCCGTGCCGATGGCCTATGAGGTGTTGAAGTGGGCCGGTGCGTTATACCTGTTGTGGCTGGCCTGGCAGGCGGTCAAACCCGGTGCGCGCTCGCCGTTCGAGGCGCAGCAGTTGCCCCCGGATTCGTCGCGCAAGCTGATCACCATGGGCTTTCTGACCAGCGCCCTGAACCCGAAAATCGCGGTGTTCTATCTGTCGGTGTTTCCGCAGTTCATCACGCCGGAGCACGGTTCGGTGTTCAGCCAGAGCATCATCCTCGGCCTGACCCAGATCAGCGTCAGTTTCTGCGTCAACCTGCTGATCGCCATGTTTGCCGCGGGCATCGCCTCGTGGTTCGTCAACAATCCGACCTGGTTGGCGATGCAGCGCTATTTCATGGGCTTCGTGTTGTCGGCGCTGGCGCTGCGGCTGATGCTTGAGCAAAAACGGATGGTCTGAGGATGTGGATCGAACGACTGGATGCCAGCCATGCCCTGGCTTATCGAGAGCTGATGCTTGAAGCCTACGACTTGCACCCGCAGGCTTTCACGTCGAGCGTTCGCGAACGTGCAGCGATGCCGTTGGCGTGGTGGGAATCGCGCCTGACCAGCAAGCTCGATGTGGTGTTCGGGGTGTTCGAAGAAGGCAAGTTGGCTGGCATTGTCGGGCTGGCGTTCGAGTCTCGGGAAAAAGCCCGGCACAAGGCGACGTTGTTTGGCATGTACATTTCGCCGACGGTCCGTCAGCGCGGGCTCGGCTATCAACTGGTTCAGGCGGCATTGGCCGAGGCGCGCAAGCAGGCGGGGTTGCGCCTGATCCAGTTGACCGTCACCGCCGGCAACAATGCCGCGTTCAACCTCTACCGGCACTGCGGTTTCGTCCAGTTCGGCCTGGAACCGATGGCGGTGCGGGTGGGGGAAGATTACTTCGACAAGATCCATATGTGGCGCGAAGTATAAGGATCACCAAGATTCCTGTAGGAGCGAGCCTGCTCGCGATGGCGGCGTGTCAGTCAATGCAGATTTTGAATGTCAGACCGCTATCGCGAGCAGGCTCACTCCTACAGGGATTTTTGTCGCTCTATCGAACCGCACTAACCCCATCCAGCGTCGAAAACGACGTGTCCTTCGCCGTCAGCAAAAAATCCCGCATGTACGGCGCATCCAGCATGTCGGCGCGGATCGCTGCGTATAGTGTGGCGAACAGACCTTTCTCACCCAGCCGCTTGGCCTTCACATAACCCCGTGAGCTGTATTCATGCAGCGCCCAATGGGGCATGCCGCACACGCCGCGACCGCTGGCCACCAGTTGCATCATCATCACCGTCAGTTCCGAGGTGCGGACCTGGGCCGGTTCGATGTCGGCGGGTTCGAGGAAACGGGTGAAAATGTCCAGTCGGTCCCGTTCCACCGGGTAGGTGATCAAGGTTTCCGGGAGCAGGTCTTCGGGGACGATATAGGCCTTGCTGGCCAGGCGGTGCTGGTTGGCCACCGCGAGCATCGCTTCATAAGTGAACAGCGGTACATAGGTGATCCCGGCCAGATCCACCGGGTCGGAGGTCACCACCAGGTCCAGGTCGCCACGGGCCAGGGCTGGCAGCGGGGCGAAGGAGAAGCCCGAGGCCAGGTCCAGTTCGACTTCCGGCCAGGCGTCGCGGAACTGGTCGATGGTCGGCATCAGCCACTGAAAGCAGCTGTGGCATTCGATGGCCATGTGCAGACGACCGGCGGTGCCCCCGGCCAGGCGACTGATGTCGCGTTCCGCGGCGCGCAGCAGCGGCAGGGTGGCGTCGGCCAGTTGCAGCAGGCGCAAACCGGCGCTGGTGAAGCGCACCGGTTTGGTCTTGCGCACGAACAGCGGCATGCCCATGCGCTCCTCCAGCTCCTTGAACTGGTGGGACAGGGCCGACTGGGTCAGGTGCAGGCGATCGGCCGCATCCACCAGGCTGTCGGCTTCGCGCAGGGCGTGCAGGGTCTTGAGGTGACGGATTTCAAGCACCGGGGGCTCCATGAGGAAAACTTGTCGATAAATCGAAAATGGTGAGTTTGTCTCATGTTGATGCCGCTGTCGACCATAAGCACGGCGGAGCACATTGCGTGCTCCGCCGTTGTTACATTACAGCGCGGAAAAGTGTTTGTTGCCCAGCGGTTTGCCGATGTCGCCGCGCCAGATCGCATCGACCGTACCGCCACTGGCGGCCACGTCCTTCTGCCATTGCAGGCCCAGGTTGCGTTGTTCCGGCAGTTTCAGGTGGCCTTTGACGAAGTCGTTGAATACAGGCGTGTCCGAGGTGTAGTGAAAGTGCGCATACCACAAGGTTTGCGCCGGTTTTCGGGTCAGATCGCGCACTTCATACTCCTGTAGAAAATCCCTGCGCCCGTCCGGGCGTTTGCCCAGATCCCGCAAACCACCTTCCTTGCGGATGTCCACCACCCGTTGTTCCAGCAGATAGTCGAGGTATCCCTCGGTAGGCGTTTTGCTGTTCAGGGTCTGGTCAATTCGCAATGTGCGCCCGGCGAGCGACAATTCAGCCGCGCGATTGCGCAATTGCACCGCGACAGGCTCCGAGGGCGACAGCCGTTCGATGGTCTGGGCACGCATGCTCAATTCCGCGGCTTCGCTGCTCATCATGTGCTCAAGATCGACTGGCAACATATCTCGCCGGGCATAGCCTTCGACTTTGCTTTGGTAGGCCGCCACGGTGCCGAGCCTTTTCCTGGCCTCTACCAGTAACGGCGTGACATCGGTCGCAGGCGGAGTTTGCGCCACCCCAACGGGTTCACTGAGGTGATATTTGCCGCTGGAGCGGGGTAGCCAGGTTTCAGTGTGGCCATCGGCACTCTTGATGGTGAACCGCGTTTGCCGGGTGGTGACATCAACGCTGGCGACCCCGATCAGCAATTTATTGTCTTCGGTCTCGAACAGTTGATGGGCGGTACGTCCTTTTTTCGGCGTGATAGAGGACCGGTTCTTGATGGAGCTCCGAGCGTGGTCTTCGACCTTCGCCAGATTGTCCAGAAACGCTGTGACCTGATCCATATCAAGGTGCTGCGGGTAGCCTAGCGACCAGGCGCTGAGGTGGCGACGGAACTCGGCATAAATGGCCAGGCAGTCTTCAAGCACTTTGTTGCGCTGGCTGACACTGGCACGCACTTCAGGAAGTTGATGCTGGGTCAGTAGGGCGCGTCCAACCTTGTTGCGTGCGGTTTTGAGCTGGATATGGAAGTACGTCCAGGACGGATCGGCAACAGCGTCATAGCGGCTGATGATTTCCAGTGCATGTGCTGCTTTCAGGTAATCGCGGTTGGCGTTGCTGTATTTCTCGCTAAAGTTCGCGATGTCTTTGGCCATCTCCGATTTTTGCGTGCGGTTGGTGATACGACGGTTCCATCGGTGAGTTTGTTCGACTGCCAGATGCAGTTGGTCGAAGTCCTGGAGAAAGTCTTTTCGAACCTGTTTGCGTTGCGCCATTAGCCGCAAGTGCGCCGATGTATCGCTAACGGGTGTCGCATCTGAAAGGGCAACTAACCGATCGATACGGTCGAGGTGTTCCACCAATCGCTGACTGGCCAACGTGACCCGGCTCACCAATCGATCGACAATTACCCAGGCGCAGCTGCTTTGGATGTCTTCGATCTGCGCGCGTTTTCGGCCGTGGCTGAATTGCATCAGTTCTTCAAGATTCAGGTACTGGGCCTGTGCAAGATCGATGTCGTTTACACAGGCGATGTCGGCATCGGCTCGATGGGGTTGGCGCTGGCTTGGCTCAAGTTTGAAATAGTTTTTGAGGATGACATTGGAGCGACGAGTCTGGGTACCGAGTTGCAGGGTGTAGGCATCGGCGGTGTTGGTCAGTGTTCTTTGCCGGCGCAAAGCCCGATCGGTCCACCAACGTGGCAGCCAGCGGCGAATGGCAGCCGGCCACAGCGGGTCCAGGCCGTCGGCCATGTGACCGAGCACCGCGCCGCCTCCGACACCGCCGCCTGCTGTCACGGTGCCGTACACCGCGTAATGGGTGTTCCAGTTGCCGGCTTCATCGAGGGCAACCGGTTGTTTGTAGGTTCGCGTGCTCGTTGCGCTTAAACGCCATTGCGGCGGGTTGTTGGTCAACTCGATACGGTAGATGCGTCCCTGGCTGACCATGAAGTCGCCGTCGGCGTGTCGATACACGTTGCGATAAATGCCTTCGGTGCCCGGTTGCAGGCCGGCCAGGGAAATCTCGCGTTCGTACTCATAGCCCTTGAAGCGTTCCAGGGTGCGTCGCGCCTGCCGTTGCGTCGAGATCTGCAAGGCACCCGGGCGTTTGGTCAGTGTTTTTAATTGGCGCAGGCGCGTGAGTGAGCGTGCACCTCTGGAAGTGGCGGGAACACTGGGAAGAATGTCCATTGCTGCATCAATCAGGGACAGAAGCACCGCTTCCACCTCGGCCAGGCCGTGACCGACTTCACCGCGCAGAAAAGCCGCGACCGCCAGGTTGGCACTGTTCCAGGCGTCATACAGCGCAATGGCGCTGCCGACAAAGGGCACCATGCCCAGCGCCATCTTCATGTAGTTGAACAGCGCGCCGCATTTCAACGCGGCATCCTCCAGGTACAAAGCGTCGTTGGAGCGCGATGTTGCCCGATGCGCTTCGAGCAATCGGCCCATATGCACGTTGAGCAGGTGCGCTGCCAGGGACGTGCTGGCCGGCCAGGCTGTGCCGACGCCGATCAATCCATCGAAGTTTTTCAACAGGGCCTGGTTGATCCGGCTGACGTGATGGGCGAAATCCCCGGTCAGGGCCCGTTCGGCCAGGTAGTTGACCATTCTTGTGTGCAGGCACAGGTTGAACAGAGCCTTGCGCGCCTCTTCCAGACTGTCGTACTGACGCAGAACTGTTCCGTCAGGGCTGTCGGGCAGGTAGAGCAGGGTCAGGCCTTTGATCTGTTCCTCGATGAAAGTGACCCCGGCCAAGGTGCTCGGCCCCTGTCTCGGCGTGTCCTCACCGCCTACCGTGAGGTGTGCGGGCAATAGCACGATGCGTTTGCCGTTGGCCGCGTAAGCTTGGCGGCTATTGGCGTCGATGGCGATCTCCAGCACTTGCTGGCCGTCAGGCTTGATATCTTTTTGCAGCAGAGCGAACTCGCCTTGCAGTTTGAGCATCAGGCGCCAAGGCTCGCTCAGGCATTCACGGCGATATTGGTTGTTGAAGGCCGACTCGCCCGAGGGTCCGAGGAAGGTCTCACGGATCAGCGCTTCATATTTCCCGGCCAGATCCAGCTCGGTGACCATCTTGCGCAGCCAGGCTTGGGTGATGCCGCTTTTCACCTTCTGGCGTTCAGCCTCGTCAGGGCCGCTGACCTCGACCTGCATTAACGACAGACGCCACCACATGGCCTGGTTGATGTTGCTTTGCGCCAATTCGGCGAGCGAGAGCTTGCTTCGTTGCGGGCTGGCGATCAGCCTATTTTTTTGAGGCGTCCCCGGCGCAGCGCCCTCGGTGACAACTCTGCGCCAGGTGGTGGAGTCGGGAACGTCCAGCAACACTTCAATGCTTTGCATGAGGCCGAACTCCTGGCGCAGGCGGGCGTCGATGGCCTTTTGGCTGAATGCGCCACGTGGCGGCAGTTCGCGTTCAAGCAACTCATGGGAACGCTTCATTGCTGTGATGTACGACGTGAACAGCGCCTTGAGGCCGTTGCGTCGAGTCTCGGGTAATTGGCCAAGCCACGACGGCAATCGACCCGCCAAGGCGCTGCTGTGGTTTTGCTCGATCAGCTGTGCGTAAGCCAATTCGCGGGCTGTGGCGATGGGGACGGTCAGGCGAGCGAGAGTCTGTTCGCGCAGGTTTTCCAGTTCCGCCGCGCGTTGGCTGGCATGAGAGGGGACGGGGTTGTCGGTCATCAGCCGGATAACTTGTTGGACGCAGGTATAGAGCTGCATTTGCAACGCGTATTCGAACGGATTGCCGCTCAGCGCCAAGAGTTGCAGCGCTTGCGTTGTGTCGTTGGCCGAGAGTTTGAACAACGCCTGTTCCAGGGCCTGGCGAGAGGCGAACCGTTGCAGGCCACCCAGGCGCCCTGGCCAATAGAGCAACAGGCTGTGGGTCGAGGACGGCAGCAACGCGGATGCATGGGCAAACAGCAGCACACCGTCCAGCTCATGGGTTTGAGTCCGGGTGGTTTCGCCCTCGGTGTCAGTCGCCAACAGCATCAGGCGGGCGACGACCACATCGGCCGGCCGGGTTTGATCAGGAGCATCCAGCACCGACTTGAGCCATTGATGTTCTTCGCTGCTGATCTGATTGAGGCTCAATTGCAGCTCGGCTTCAGCGCGCAAACCGCTCAGGCGTGCCTGGTAAAGGGCGGTGTAATGCGGATTCGACGGGTGCCGCAGCTCCAGCATCTTCTGTGCGGTCTCTGTTTGCAGGAGCGCCGTCGCGGCGGCGTTGCTGGCCTGCTCGGCAGTCGCGAGGGCGTCGAGTTGCTGTTGCAGCCGTTGCAGGCGCGGGTCGTTGTGGTCGCCTTGAAAGTCATTGCCGAGCAGGTTTTCCAGCGCTGTTTGCTGTTGCCTCAGGGCACCGAGCCGCATACCCAGCGGAATATCCGGGCTCAGTTGGCCGAATGGGAAGAGGCTTTCGCTGACGTCCGATTCCGGTAGGTCGGGGGGCAAGGAAAAAACCGTTTGGTTACGTTGCCGATCCGCACTCAGGCTAGACAATCTTGCCTGCAGGGACTCGGCACTCTTCTCCAACTCTGGAGCGTCGAGGACGCTGAAGTCAACGCTGATGTTTTCTGCTTCAAGGCGCAGTTGGCCGAACAACTGCGGCTGCTGCTCGATCAGCCAGCGCTCCAGGTCGTTGCGGTTTTCAAAGCTCATCCAGGCGGATGGTGAAGAGGGTAAATACAGTAACTGAGTAACCGGTTGATCGGTGTCCAGGGTAATGACCAACGCTCCCGACAGTTCGACAGTCAGGCCACTGTCGCCCTTGAGCATCGGTTGTTCGACAAACACATGGGCCTCGGGCGTTGTTGCTTGCACTGCCGGGTTGATGAGTGCCTGAAGCGCTTTCATCTGTTCAGCACTCAAGGTGCCTTCGGCGAATGCCAACTGGCTCGACACCTCGAAATGCTGGCGATACAAGCGGATTGCCTGGGCCTTGCGCGAAAGATTCGTGCCGCGCGCACGCGCACTCCACCAGGCTCCATCAAGTGGTGATTGCTGGTTCTGCGCCATGAGGGCGAGCCAATGATCGTGGCAATCTTTCCAGCGCGCCGAGGCGCTCAGATACAGGTTTTCGTCCAGGTTTTGTGCCAATGGGTGGCTCAGGCCGAAGTCGGCTGGGGGGATGGTGAGTTCTTCGAGCATAAAGTGACGGACTCCAATGGGTGAGTGAGTCGGGCCATTAGAGGTCAGTCGGTATCGGGGCTGGTGGTACATAGTTATCGCGTGGTGGTGTGCGGCCTGATGACCGCTCGGCACTGTTCATCAAACTGTCATGGAACTGTGGCAGCGCGCTTGAACAAACTTCATCAGACTCGCGCTCTACTGGGGTTCTGCGTTTTGGTGTTTTTTCATGGGTGCTTCATTCTTTTCACGAATCGTATTTCTGACCGCGTTGTTGTTTGGCCTGCCGTCCCTGGCGGCTTCGCGTTGTGACGTCAATGTTCCGACTGAACGGGTGGATCTGGCCCAGGTAAGCCTGGCGTACCAGAGCATCGGTCGTGCGTCGGATCCGGCATTGCTGCTGGTGATGGGCCTGGGCGGGCAATTGATCCACTGGCCGGACGAGGTGGTGGTCGCGCTGTGCCAGCAGGGTTTTCGGGTGATCCGCTATGACAATCGCGATGTCGGCCTGTCGACCTGGCGGCAAGCACCGGCCGAAGCCAACCTGACCTTCGAAGTGCTGCGCTACAAACTCGGATTGCCGGTGTCGTCACCGTACTCGCTGACCGACATGGCCGACGATGGCCTGGGACTGATGGACGCCTTGCATATCGACCGATTCCACGTGTTGGGCGCCAGCATGGGCGGGATGATCGCCCAGCACATGGCGGCCATGGCACCGCAACGGGTCGAGAGCCTGACCCTGATCATGACCACCTCCGGCGCCGAAGGCTTGCCGGCGCCGAGCGGGGCGCTGGTGCAGTTGTTGTCCCGGCGCGGCGCACCGAACCGCGAAGTGGCCCTGGAGCAGCAGGCCGACCTGTTGGCGGCATTGGGCAGCCCGATGGTCACCGATGATCGTCAGGCGCTGCTGCATCAGGCGGCGCAGTCCTATGACCGGGCGTTCAACCCCGAGGGCGTGAAACGCCAGATCATGGCCATTCTTGCCGAGCCGAGTCGGGTGACCCTGCTCAACCAGTTGCGAGTGCCGGCGCTGGTGGTGCATGGCACCGCCGACCCGCTGTTGCCGGTGATGCACGGCGTGCATCTGGCGGCGCATCTGCGTGGCAGTCAGTTGGTCCTGATTCCGGGCCTGGCCCATCGCTTCCAGGAGGTGTTCAAGGCGCCGTTGCTGGGGGCGGTGTTGCCGTATTTGCGCGAGCATCGTGAAGACACTTCGCACTGGGCACAGATCGAGCCTGTGGTCGATCGCAACCTCCTTTAACCCCAATCACCTGTAGGAGCGAGCCTACTCGCGATAGCGGGGCATCAGTCGACATCATCATTGACTGACATACCGCCATCACGAGCAAGGGGCCTGCCGCGTACTCAGACACCAGGGGGGCGTGCAAGTTTTCCGGCGCCTTTCCAGTTGCGAGGTGCGTAATGATTGCAGTCGTCAAATAAGTGTCAATGTGCCACTAATGTTTTGACCGTTGCTGCCGATAGATGCAACAACGTTTTCAATCATAGGGATTTGATCCATGACATTTCACGCTCTACGTACATTTGCAGCACTGACATTGCTTGCCTGCCTGACCCTCACCGGCTGCGCCAACGTGCAACCTCCGGTACCGCTTGACCAACAATTCTGGGATGCCAAGGAGCCGACCATCGGCGTGGCAATCAGCATCTTGCCGCCCCCTGTGCTGGCATTGACCGGAAACCAGGGGATTCTCGATTACGCCATCAATTCGGGCGTCAACAGCAAGCTCAGTGACAACGTCAAAACCTGGCAGGTTCGAGACTTCGATACTTTGCCGGATGCGATCGTCGCCAAGTTGCAGGCCAAGGGTTACAAAGCCAAGCGCATCGACGAGAAAGTGGATTTGACGGCTTATAAGGAAATTAAATTCCGCGAAGGTTACACGACCAGGGACTTGACCCCGATCAAGGCCAAATATGGCGTCGATCGTCTGCTGTTGGTGTATGTCACCGCCACCGGTGCGACCCGCAGTTACTACAGTGTCGTGCCAACCAGCGTGCCGATGGCACAGGTGGGCGGGCAAGGCATGGTGGTTGATCTGACGGACAACAAATTGTTGTGGTTCCAGCCATTTGTCGCGGTGCAAGCCGCACAGGGCGAGTGGGACGAGCCGACTTACACCAACCTGTCCAATGCGTTCTACCAGGCTGTGGATAGCAGCCGTCAGCAAATGATCACCCCGTTCGCCAAATGAAGCATTCAATCGTAGTGGCCAGCGCGCTGGCCCTGCTGATGTCGGGCGGTTGTGCGCAGAAACCGGCTCCCGAGGCCGGTTTCAAAGACCCGGGGGCATTGCCTTACGTCCAGGCGCACGGGCTCAAGGTCGAAGTGCAAGTGCCACAAGCCTTTGTCGGGGCCAGTACGGTGATCGATAGCAAGGACGCCTTGAAGGCGGCCTCGTCGAGTCAGGCCCTGTTGCTGAACTCTGGCACCAGTGCCGGGCTGGCCGGGGTGATGGTTGCCAGTCTGGTCAATACCCAGATGGGCAGCGGCACCTTGCAGCGCGATGCGGAAAAGACCGCCCTCAAGGACGCGCGGCCAATGGCTGATTTGCTCGCCGGCGTGCCACTGCAGGAACGTCTGCAGCAGCGCTATCAGCAGGCTTCGCAAGCGGCTGGGCTCAAGCAGGGCGAGGGGCAGGTTACGGCTCGATTGTTAATTGAACCGAAACTGATGCTGACTCCGGATCGCGGCAGTTTTGTCCTGATCAATCAGGTTCAGGTCCAGGACATCGCCGGTTCGCCGCTGTACCGTATGCGCATCGAGGTCACCAGCCAGCCGATCCGTCGTTGCGGCAACCAATGTGTCGATGACGGTGTGCTTGAACTGGCGAAAGTCACCGCCCTGCTCGACGAGTGCATCGACGAGTCCATGCGGGTCCTGGCCACCGACCTTATGCAGCCGACGCCTCCGCCGGCCGCCCAGGAAACCTTGCGGTACGTGCTCGATGGTCAGCGCGTGGTCGAGCGCGGTTATCAACTGGCCAACAACGGTAGCTATTGGCGTTACCGCAACCTCTACGGCGCGGTGAAGTCAGTGCCGGTGCCGTTTGAGGATGCGCTGACCCAGGCGCAGCTCGAGAAGGTATACGGGCGCTGACTCGAAAGGGAGCGCTCAAGATCCCGCCATCTGCTCGCGCCCACAGGGGACTTTGCTCAAGTCTGGAAACGAACCCAGACAGTCACCAAGACAGTGGCCGCCATCAACCACGCCACCATCGCCGCACCCAGGGTTGCTTTGAGAATCAGGTCCACGCAGGTCTCGCTTAATGGCTCAGGCCGTACTTTTTCACTTTGTCGAACAACGTGGTCTTGGCCATGCCCAGTTCCTGGCTGGCCTGGGTCAGGTTGCCGCCGCTGCGTTGCAAGGCATCGCTGAGCAGGTTGCGCTCGAACGCTTCCACCGCTTCGGCAAAGGCCAGGCCCTGATTGCCGCCGCCGGCACCGCTTTTCTTGAACGCCGGCAGGCCCAGGGCAAAGCGCTCGGCGACGTTGCGCAGTTCACGCACATTGCCCGGCCAGTCGTGGCTCATCAGGTGCGAAACGGTCTGGTTGTCCAGTTCCGGCACCGTGCGGTCGAAGCGCAGGGATGACTGCTGCAAAAAGTGTTCGAACAATTGCAGGATGTCTTCGCGGCGCTCGCGCAGCGGCGGCAGTTCCAGGGTCACCACGTTGAGGCGGTAATACAGGTCGCTGCGGAACTCGCCGGCCTTGCTCGACTCGACGAGGTCGGATTTGGTCGCTGCGATGACGCGGCAATCCACCGCTACGCTCTGGTTCGAACCGAGGCGTTCGAGGGTGCGTTCCTGCAATACCCGCAGCAGTTTGATCTGCAAGGGCAGGGGCATGCTTTCCACTTCGTCGAGGAACAGCGTGCCGCCGTCGGCGTGTTCGATCTTGCCGATCCGCCGTTTACCCGCGCCGGTAAAGGCGTTGGCTTCGTGGCCGAAAATTTCGCTCTCGAACAGGTTTTCCGGCAGACCGCCGCAGTTCAATGCCACGAACTGCTTGGTGTGCCGCCGGCTAAAATCATGCAGGCAGCGCGCGACCAGTTCCTTGCCGGTGCCGGTCTCGCCTTCGATCAGCACGTTGGCCGAGGTATCGGCAACGTTGGCGATCAGTTCGCGCAGGTTCTGCATGGCCGGCGAGCGGCCGATGATCCGCCCTTCGAGGGAGTCGCGTTCGGCCAGTTGCCGACGCAGCGACGACACTTCCCGCGCCAGACCGCGCTGCTCCAGGGCGCGGCGGGCGACATCAACCAGGCGCTCCGGGGAGAACGGCTTTTCCATGAAGTCGTAGGCGCCTTTCTGCATCGCGCCGACGGCCATGGAGATGTCGCCGTGGCCGGTAATCAGCACCACCGGCAGGCTGCGGTCGCGGGCCTTGAGCCGGGTCAGCAGTTCCAGGCCATCGATGCCCGGCAGGCGGATGTCGCTGACGACAATGCCGGCGAAATCGTCGCCGACCCGCTCCAGGGCTTCTTCGGCGCTGCCCACGCCAATGCAGGGGATGTCTTCCAGGGTCAGGGCCTGTTGGCAGCCGAGCAGCACATGGGGGTCGTCTTCGACGATCAATACACTAAGGTCGTTGTTCATATTGGCTCGGCGGGAGTGGGGCTTACCAACGGTAAACTGAGGACGAATGCGGTACCACCGCTGGCCGGGTGCTCGACACCCAGGTGACCGCCGGTGGCGGCGGCGAGGCTGGCGGAAAGGGTCAGGCCAAGGCCCAGGCCCTGTTCGCCGGGTTTGGTGGTGAAGAACGGTTCGAACAGGTGCTTGCGCGCTTCGGCGTCGATGCCGTGGCCGTTGTCACACACCCGCAGGCGGTATTTGCCATCGAACGCTTCGCCTTCGAGCCACAGCTCGGGTTGCGGCTGCGCTTGCATGGCGTCGAGGGCGTTGCCGATCAGGTTGACCAGAATCTGCTCCAGGCGGGTCTGGTCGATCTGCACCTGCACAGCCTGGAAATGGCGGTGCAATTGCAGAGGGGTGTTTTCCACTCGTGCGCCGTGCAATTGCAGGGCCGCGTCCACCGCTTTGCCGAGGCAGGCCTGGCCCTTGTCGTCCCCGCGCCGGGCGAACGAGCGCAGGCTGGCGGTGATGCGGCCCATGCGGTCGATCAGTTCGTTGATGGTCTTGAGGTTGGTGCTGGCCACGTCGAGCTGGCCGCGTTCGAGGAAGCGCACGGTATTGCCGGACAAGGTGCGCAGCGCCGCCAGCGGCTGGTTCAGTTCGTGGGCGATGCTGGTGGACATCTGGCCGATGGCCGCGAGTTTTCCGGCCTGTACCAATTCATCCTGGGCGCGGCGCAAGGTCTCTTCGGCGAGCCGGCGTTCGCGGATCTGGCCCTTGAGCCGTTCGTTGCTGGCGCGCAGGTCGGTGGTGCGTTCGGTAATCCGACGCTCCAGCTGGTTGTTGGCTTCCTGCAAGGCTTCCCGGGCCGCAAGACGGGTGGCGATTACCTTGCGCCGCTCGTTCCAGGCGATCAACAGAAAGGCGAAGAGGGCAAACGCCACGGCCACCAGAATCCCCTGGTTGATCGCTTCGCGGCGCAGATCCTGCAGCGGCGTGAGCAGGGTGAAATTCCACGGCGTATCGCTCAACGGCCGGGTCTGTGCCAGGTAGCTGATGTTTTCGTCGTCGGACACCAGTTCGCTGTTGGCCGGGAACGTGAGTTTTTCCACGCCTTCGGACAGGGTTTCCCGAGCCAGCGGCTGCAATTCGTTGAGCGGGAACCAGTAGTACTGCAGGCTGCGGGCGAGTTTTTCCTTGGTTTCTTCGCTCAGCGGCACCACCGATTTCAAACGGCGCGCCGGATCGCTGGACAGAATGATGATGCCGTTTTCATCGCTGACGAAGGCTTCCAGGCGTGCCCGTTGCCAGCGTTCTTCCATGGCTTCCAGGCGGACCTTGACCACGGCGACGCCGATGATCTTGCCGTGTTCTTCCAGGCCATGGGCCAGGTAGTAACCGGGTTCGCCGTTGGTGCTGCCGATGCCATAGAAGCGCCCCGGCTGACCGCGCACGGCGTTCTGGAAATAGGCTCGGAAGGACAGGTCTTCACCCAGGTAACTGTCGACATCGCGCCAGTTGCTGGTGGCCATGACGCGACCGGTGGTGTCCATCACGTAGATGGCCCGACTGCGGCTGCGCCGGTTCAGGCCTTCAAGGTAATCGTTGACCGTCTGCCGGTGTTCCGGGGTCGGGTCGGCCAGCAACTGCGAAACACTGGTTTCGAGTTCCAGCAGACTGGGCAGGTAGGTGTATTTGCTGATTTCGCTTTCGACGGCACGGGCGTGCAGTTCCAGCTGACGCTGACCGTTCTCGCCAAGGCTGCGAATGCCATAGTGCTCGCTGATCCAGAAGCCGATATAGCCCAGGCCGATCATCATGGCGATGATCAGCGGCGGCAGGAACAAATGACGAACCAGACGGGGTTTCACGGCGAGTGATGGCGACGCTGCGCGATAAAGAGTGGGGTCGCATTTCATCACAGATGCCTTGGGTCAACCACAACACAAATCTGCAAGCCACCGCCGCCCCCTGTGGGAGCGAGCTCTGTGGCGAGGGGGCTTGCCCCCGTTCGGCTGCGAAGCAGTCGTAAACACTGTGCGTGCGGTTCGACTTTGCAATGCAGGGGCCGCTCCGCGACCCAACGGGGGCAAGCCCCCTCGCCACAAAAGCCCGCCTCCACAGAGGGGGCGGTGTTTGCTTAGTGCTGCAGAATCTTGTTGAGGAAGTGCTGCGTACGCTCGGCGCGGGCGTTGATGTCGCCGAAGAACTCTTCTTTCTTGCAGTCTTCGATGATCTTGCCCTGGTCCATGAAAATCACCCGGTCGGCCACTTTACGGGCGAAGCCCATTTCGTGGGTCACGCACATCATGGTCATGCCTTCGTGGGCCAGTTGCACCATCACGTCGAGCACTTCGTTGACCATTTCCGGGTCCAGCGCCGAGGTCGGTTCGTCGAACAGCATGACGATCGGGTCCATCGCCAGCGCACGGGCAATCGCCACACGCTGCTGCTGACCACCGGACAATTGGCCCGGGTGCTTGTGGGCGTGGGCCGAGAGGCCGACGCGCTCGAGCAGTTGCAGGCCTTTCTTGGTGGCTTCTTCCTTGCTGCGGCCCAACACCTTGATCTGCGCGATGGTCAGGTTTTCGGTGATGGTCAGGTGCGGGAACAGCTCGAAGTGCTGGAACACCATGCCCACGCGCGAACGCAGTTTCGGCAGGTTGGTCTTCGGGTCGGCGATGGAGGTGCCGTCGACCACGATGTCGCCTTTCTGGAACGGTTCCAGGGCGTTGACGCACTTGATCAGGGTCGACTTGCCGGAACCGGATGGCCCGCACACCACGATCACTTCGCCTTTTTTGACCTCGGTGCTGCAATCAGTCAGTACCTGGAAGTCCCCATACCACTTGTTGATGCTTTTGATAGAGATCATACGGCGAACCTTTTTTGCAGACGCTTGACCAGCTGCGAGGCGGCAAAGCTGATGATGAAGTACACGAGACCCGCGAAAATCAGGAACTCATTGGAGCGGCCAATGATGTCGCCACTGGCGCGCGAAGCATTGAGGAAGTCCACCAGGCCGACGGCGTAGACCAGCGAGGTGTCCTGAAACAGGATGATGCTCTGTTGCAGCAACAGCGGCGTCATCTTGCGGAACGCTTGCGGCAGGATGATCAGGCGCATCATCTGCCCGTAAGACATGCCCAGTGCTTGGGCAGCACCCATCTGGCCCTTGGGAATCGACTGCACACCGGCGCGGACGATTTCGCAGAAGTACGCGGCTTCGAACATCATGAAGGCCACGATGCACGAGGCGAACGCGCCGATCGGCGTGTCTTCGCCAGTGATCCAGCGCAGCACGAACGGCACCGCCAGGTAGAACCAGGTGATCACCAGCAGCAAGGGGATCGAGCGGAAGTAGTTAACGTAGGCGCCAGCAATGTTCGACAGCAGCTTGCTGTGGGACAGGCGCATTAACGCCAGGATGGTGCCGAGGATGATCCCGCCGACGACGCCCAGCGCCATCAGTTGCAGGGTCATGACCATGCCGTTCCACAGGCCCGGCAGGGACGGGATGATGCCCGAGAAGTCGAATTCCATCATTTACCCCCTACGGAAATCAGGCCCGGTACGGCGACTTTCTTCTCGACCAGGCGCATCAGCAACATCAGGCTCATGTTCAGGGTGAAGTAGATCAGCGTTGCCAGGGTGAAGGCTTCGAACAGGTTGGCGGAGAACTCGGCGGTCTGTTTGGTCTGCGCGAGCAGTTCCATCAAACCGATCAGCGAGGCCACGGAGGTGTTCTTGAAGACGTTCAGGAATTCCGAGGTAAGCGGCGGAATGATGATCCGGTAGGCCTGGGGCAGCAGCACGTTCCAGTAGATCTGCGGCAGCTTGAAACCCATGGCGCGGGCCGCGGATTCCTGGCCTTTTGGCAGGGCCTGGATACCGGTGCGCACCTGTTCGCAAACCCGGGCGGTGGTGAACAGGCCCAGGCACACGACGACGCTGAGGAAGGCCGAAGTGGTCGGGTTCAGGTCCTGCTTGTACCACTCTTGCAGGTCGGCAGGCAGCAGATCGGGCACCAGGAAGTACCAGATGAACAGCTGAACCAGCAGCGGCACGTTACGGAAGAGTTCGACGTAGCAGGTGGCGATGCCCGATACGATGCGGTTCGGCACGGTGCGCATGACGCCCAGGATCGAGCCCAGTGTCAGGGCGATGATCCAGGCCGCGATGGCGATGCCGATGGTCCAGCCCAAGCCGGTCACGTACCAGTCGAAATAGGTCTCGCTGCCCACGCCGGTGGACTTGAAGAACACGCCCCAGTCCCAGTTGTAATTCATTAGGGTCTCCCCTCAGTTCAATCGATGTACAAGTGCCCGCTTGGGGGAAGCTCCGTTCCCTCCTGATCTTTACGATCAGGCACACGCTCCCGGCTCGACATCCACCGGTTCGAGTGTTTCCAAAAAATGCCAGCAGGAAGTGACAACCTCCTGAAAGGGCGAGGGCCCTCTCAGGAGATAAGGTTAGTCAGAAATCAGGACTTCTTGTCGTCAGCCGCTTTATCAGTCGGTTTGGCGATCAGGGCCTTGAGTTCGTCGCTCATCGGGAAGTTCAGGTTCAGGCCTTTTGGCGGGATTGGCGCCATGAACCATTTTTCGTAGATCTTGTTGATCTCGCCCGATGCGTAGGTGGCCTTGATGGCGTCATCCACAGCCTTTTTGAACGGCTCGTCGCCTTTGCGCACCATGCAGCCGTAGATTTCGTAGGACTGTGGAGTGCCGGTTACGGCCCAGTCACTGGCCTTCTTGGCCTTGGCAGCTTCACCGGCCAGCAGGGCGTCGTCCATCATGAAAGCCACGGCACGGCCGGTTTCCAGCATCTGGAACGACTCGCCGTGGTCTTTGGCGGAGATGACGTTCATGCCCATCTGCTTGTCGGCGTTCATCGCCTTGAGGATGCGCTCGGACGTGGTGCCGGCGGTGGTCACGACGTTCTTGCCGGCCAGGTCAGGGAAATCCTTGTACTTGGAGTCTGCCTTGGACAGCAGGCGAGTACCGATTTCGAAGATGCCAACGGAGAAGTCAACTTGCTGCTGACGCTCGACGTTGTTGGTGGTGGAACCGCACTCGAGGTCCACGGTGCCGTTCTGCACCAGCGGGATACGGGTTTGCGAAGTCACCAGGTTGTACTTGACCTGGAGGTTCGGCATGTCGAGGTCTTTTTTCAGCGCTTCGACGACTTTCAACTGGATGTCGTGGGAGTAGCCGACCGGTTTGCCGGAAGCATCCGCGATATAGGAAAACGGAATGGAAGCGTCGCGATGGCCCAGGGTGATGGTGCCGGACTCTTTGATCTTCTTCAGGGTGCCGGTGAGCTCGGCGGCGAAAACTGGCGTGCTGATCAGAGCGGCAGCAATGGCTGCGCCCAGGATATGGGGAACGATGCGCATCAAATTTTCCTCGACTTTGTTTTTTTTATGGAGCCAGTTCATCGGCCCTTTTGTGCTGCAAAACACCTGAGCGCTATTGAGAGTCGGCGCAAAGGACATTCGTCGAAGAAGTGTAGAGCATGACTCGTGCCAGACCAGTGTGAATTGATCAAAGCCTTGATTTGTAAGGGAATTAAATATTTTTTGCGTTGAGATTTCACTGGGATGATCCGGTTAACCGAACCGACCCGCAGGTCACGTTCGGAAAACCGAATGGTGGCAGGGTGCTACCCGGTCATCAGCTGTACTTGCGCTTGTCGGGTGCTGGCGGGAAGTACTGGTACAACCAGGTTTCACTCAGCGTGCGGTCGTTGGTGCGGATGAACAGGCGCAGCTCGACAGGCTCGACGCTGTCATTGGTCGGGTACCAGTCAAACAGGATGCGGTAGCCCTTGATGTCGTCGAGCTTCAGGATGCTGAAATCCTTGACCTCGCCGTTCGAGCAGGTAACGACCGGCTCGATGCCCGTACCTTCGGGCAAGCGGTCCAGGCCGCCACCGGTGAAGTCCACGGCAAAGCGCCGCGCCCATACTGGCGGGTAATGCTCGCCTGGCGCCCAGCCCTCGGTGAAGCCGCCCATGCCCGAACGGGTCGCATTGACCCGTGCCAACGGCGTTCCGACTGGCGGCAATGCGCTCCAGTACAGCTTGTAGCCGTAGTTCAGCGAATCCCCCGCAGCCACCGGTTTCTTCGGCGTCCAGAAAGCGACGATGTTGTCCATGGTCTCGCCGGTGGTCGGGATCTCCAGCAGATCGACCGAGCCTTCGCCCCATGCGGTGGTTGGTTCGACCCACAGGCTCGGGCGGCGGCTGTACCAGTCGACGGTGTCCTGATAGTTGGCGAACTCGTGGTCGGTCTGCACCAGGCCGAAGCCCTTCGGGTCAGTATCGGCGAAGGCATTGAATTGCAGGGTCGCCGGGTTGTTCAGCGGGCGGCAGATCCACTCGCCGTTGCCGCGCCACATGGCCAGGCGGTCGGAGTCGTGGATCTGCGGGTGGATGGTGTCGCACATCCGGCGTTCGTGGGTACCGCAACTGAACATGCTGGTCATCGGCGCAATGCCCAACTGGTCGATGGCGGTGCGCGCGTTGACGTGGGCATCGACCTCCATCACCACGCGCTCGGCCTGGCAGTCGATATCGAAGCGGTAGGCGCCGGTGGCGCTCGGCGAGTCGAGCAGGGCGTAGACCACGAAGCGGGTGCTGTCCTTGTTCGGTGTCTCGAACCAGAACTTGGTGAAGTCGGGGAATTCTTCGCGTTTCTTGGCGTAGGTGTCGATCGCCAGGCCGCGGGCCGACAAACCGTACTGGCCGGTGGCGTCCACCGCACGGAAGTAACTGGCGCCGAGGAAGGACACCACGTCGTGCTTGTCCAGCTCCGGGGCCTTGAACAACTTGAAGCCGGAGAAACCCAGGTCGCCCTTGAGCTGTACGGTGTCGACCGTGGTGTTTTCATAGTTGAACAGCGACGGGCGGAAATGCACTTCGCGGGCCATCCGGGTTTTCGGATCGACGCTGTACATGCGCACCGGCTGCTTGAACCCCATGCCGACGTGGAAAAACTGCACGTCCAGTTGACCCTTGAGCTCTTTCCACAACGAATGATTGCCGTCGTAGCGGATCGCATTGAAGTTCTGCGGCGTCATGGTCGCCAGTGTCGGCGGCAACTGTTGCTTGGTGTCCTGGTAGCGATTGCTGGCGAGCTGTTTGGCCTGGAGCTTCAGCGCCTCGAAATCGAACGCGGTGGCCTCGCCATCAGCGGTTCCGCCGCTGGCGGCCCAGGCCTTGGCGGCCAACAGGCCCGTGGCGGACAAACCGGTGTAGGCCGCGATGGCCATGGAGGCTTTGAGCAAGTTCCTGCGGTGCATAAATACAACCTGTCGTGAACAATCCCGCGCCGTTCCTGGCACGTGCTGGATCAGAAATATCGGTTCGGACATGCCTTCGGCCAAACGCAACGGACTTTTACACAGATGCCCGACAGCTTAAACCGTTCGATTGCAGAGCAAAATTGATTGATGGCACTGCGCCGGCTCGGCAATGAAACAAGACATGTCGGGAAACAATTCCGACAGGGGTTTCTGATTTACAGGGCATTTCTGCTTTTTTCGACTAATTACTCTAAAAACCGCTTTTCAGCGCCCGGAATATTTCTATTCTGTGCACATGACCGGTTTATGCCCGAAAGACCGGTGCGGTTCAGTCGGCACGATGCGGCTGCTGAAAAGGGGGAGGGCGATGCGGTTTTTTGCAGTTTTCTTTGACGTTTAGAAGGACATCGTCCATGTCGAAAGTACAAGGCATCACCGAAATGTTGGGAATCTTTCCGTGTCTGTCCCTGGGGCGACGAAGACGCCGGCTCAATAGCGAGGAAATGAAACTGGTGGAGCGCTATCGGGAGCTGTCGGAGAGCGACAGGATCGCGATGAGGTATCTGGTGGATGCGATGAGGAGTGTTTCGAGGTTTTAATGAGGCAAACCAAAGGGACGGACTGTGAAGTCTGTCCCTTTTTTCATCAGCCCGATTTATCCCTTCAACGGCAAGTGCCCGCGATTGGGAAGGGTCGCTGTACCTGCATCAGCTCAGGCATGTCTCGCCACTTGATCCAGGCGTGATGTTGGTAATGCAGCAAGGGCACCGAAACTCCGGCCCAATTCAAGGAACTCAGGCATGGCAGGTTTTCCACAGGCGCTGATTTCGCATCACGTAGCGAGGGTATGACTTCGTTGCTCAACCACTGACGCAGATTGCGGTTTTCCGGGACGAAGTGGTGCACCAGCAAGGCGTACATGCCTGATTCGCTGACCATCAGGGTTTCGACCGTTTTGCCGTCCTTGCGCAGCCAGACGGTGCGACGTTGGTCGGGATCGAGTTTCAGGGTCAGGCGTTCATTGAGTGGTTTGCCCATCAAGCGACCCAGATCCTGGGCACAGAACCAGGCTTGATTGTCTTGCATGAAGGCATGGAGGAAGCGGTTGTGGCGGGTGAAGACGGTGGGATCGAAATAGGGAAGAGGCGAGCTTTGAGGATGCATTGGCATAGCGTGATTTCCGTTTTGGCTTGGAAAGTCGCCACCAACCCTTCGACAGATTGGGTGGCGGACCGAGTGGCGTTCGAAGTCGGGACACTTCCAAGTCAAAACGGAAGCCGAAAGGCCCGCGCCACACGGCCCGCCATAATGCAGAACTGAAGGCATAAAACAGCCACAGTTCTATGGGGGCACACGAGCACCGTTTTGACTTGTTCCGGCTTCGACTCCGGGCCGCTGATTTGGCAGCGACGGAGCAAAGCCTATCGGTCAGGCGCTCGCGGCGCCAAGTCTACTCTGGCGACGCTTATTGTAGGAATCGAGGGTTTTTCAGGAAGGCTTCGACTGTAGGAATTTTCTGTTTTTGCATTGGCTGCAGAGAAGCAGCACCTGAAGCGCGTTTTTTCCTTTATTTATTCGAACCCAGCAAACGAACTGCAGGTTTTCTCCATGCTGATCGAATTCTCGGTTACCAATTACCGCTCTTTCCGGGACAGGCAAACCTTGTCCATGGCGGCGACTCCTCTCCTGAGCAAAACGCGTAACACATTCAAGCCGCCCTGCGCAGAAAAGCTCCCCGATCTGTTGAAGGTGGCTGCGATTTACGGCCCAAACGCTTCCGGCAAGTCTTCATTGGTCCGCGCGATGGGGATCGTCGGGCGCTTGCTCGCAACGGAATCCAATCCCAGTGACGAATTGCTATCGGTTTCGCCTTTTCGTTTTGATCGCGCGTTGAAGGATGCGCCCAGCGTATTTGAATACAACTTCATTCAAGGAGGGCTGCGCTATCGGTTTGTGCTGGGGTTAACCGGACAGCGGATTGTCAAAGAGCAGTTGCTCTCTTATCCGAGAGGGAAAGAAACGCTCCTGTATGACCGCCAATTCGACGCCGAAGGGGAGCGTTATGTTTTCGGGAAAACGCTGGAGGGCGGGAAAGAAGTGCACGGCGCATGGCGGCGTCTGACGAGCCCAAAAATGCTCTTTCTCGCGCAGGCCGTGAAGAACAGTAATGAAGAAATGACTCAATTGCGAATGCCGTTCAGCTGGTTCCAAACCGGACTTCTCGTGGTCGAGCAGAACAGCATGATGGAGCTGTCGACGGCGTCGATCCGATTTCTTCAGATGGTATCGAGCCAAACGAACGGTCTTCGGGACTTTCTCAAGGCATTGGACATTCCCGTCTCTATCATTGAGCTCAATTCAGACGAGTTCGATTCCGTTCAGAACAATAAAAAACCTACCCTGAAGGAGATCTGCGCGGCGGTTCAAAAGAACAAAGTGACCCTCACACACTCCAGTCATTTAGGTGCTGCGGAGTTTGATTTTTCAGAAGAATCGTGCGGTACAAAGAACCTGATTGGTTTTTGGTTGCCCTGGTTCATGATGAGTCAGGCGGGGGGTAGCGGGGTGCTTTGTGTCGATGAGCTCAACAGCAGTCTTCATCCAGACATCGTCGCTGACTTGATCGGCAAGCATCTGGACAGTGGCCTCGATACCCAGCTGATTTTTACAACGCACGACACCCATCTAATGAATGAAAAGATCCTGCGGCGGGATCAGTTCTGGATTACCGAACGTGATGTCAACGGCGCCACATGTTTGTTTTCCATTCACGATTTTGAGGGGAAAGAGAGTGAGGATGTCGAGAAACGCTACTTTGAAGGCCGCTATCGCGGATTACCGCTGATAAGGCAGGGATAAGCATGGCGAACTCAGGTAAGTCATTTGATCGCAAGACTTCACTGTACAAGCCTCAGCCTAAAGTGTTGGTGCTGTGCGAGGACAGCAAGTCAGGAAAGCGATATCTGGAAGAAGCTGCATTTTATTTTCGGGCCAAGACTCAGGTGGAAATTGCTCACTGCGGTGTCACGCATCCGAGTGGCATTGTTGAGCGAGCAATCATCCGGCAGAAGCGCTTCGACAAAGTGTTTTGTGTTTTGGATCGCGATACACACCTTTGCTTCCAGCGGGCATTGAATGTTGCGCAGCTTCATCCAAAGATCAAAGTCATTGCATCGTATCCCTGCTTTGAGTTTTGGCTTCTGCTGCACTTCGGTTTTAACCGAAAGCCCTTCAGAGCTGTCGGCAAACGCTCCCCGGGCGATTTGGTTAGCAAGAGTCTGCGAGAAAAACCCAGCATGGAGAAATACGAGAAGGGCAAAGACATCAGTTACTTTGCCCAACTGCTGGGAGAACCCTTCCAAACAGCACGAACCCTGGCACCGAAGATCATCGAAGACGTCGCCATCAGCGGCGAACCGAATCCCAGTACCGAAATCCATTTACTGATTGATGAATTCGAAAGCCTCTCTAAACCCCAGCCAATCTAGCGCCGTGAATCCTGCCCGCATCGCGACGGGCAGGGTGTTTGTTCGAAGGCCAATACTTTACCGACTAACCTTCCAGGCATCCCCAGCAGGCGCCATGCCGTGGTCATACGGCTTGGCGATCCACATGTAGAGCAGGCCCAGGCCAATCACGATGGCCGTACTCAGCACCATCGCGTAGTTGATGTACCACGCGGCATCCGGGGTGCGTGGCCAGGCCATGTTGATGATGGCACCGACACCATAGACCAGCGCGCCGATGTTCACCGCCCAGCCCCAGGCGCCGAGGGTGAATTTGCCGCTCGGTTTCCAGCCCTTCATGCGGGCGTACAGGGCCGCGAGCACGATCATCTGGAAAGCCAGGTAGATGCCGATGGCCGCGAAGCTGACGATGGTGGCGACCGCGTCTTGCAGGAAGAAGCCGAGGATGATGATCAGTGCCGGCAGGACTCCGGACACGAATAGCGCGGCAACTGGAACCTGAGTCGTAGGGGAAATCTTCTTCAGCAGTCGGCTGCCGATGACCATTTCGTCACGGGCGTAGGAATACAGCAGACGACTGGCTGCCGCTTGCAGGCTGATCACACAGGAGATGAAGGAAATCATCACCACACCCATCACTACTTTCGAGCCGACTGGCCCAAAAGCGTTGTTGAGGATGGTGGTGACCGGGTCTTTGTCGGTGCCGTTGATCACCGCTTGCATGTCCGGCACGGCCAGGATCAGCGCCAGGCAGGCGAACATCGCCGCGATGCCGCCGATGTAGATGGTCATGCGCATGGCCACCGGGATTTTCTTGCTCGGGTTCGGGGTCTCTTCGGCCACGTCGCCGCAGGCCTCGAAGCCGTAGTACAG
Source organism: Pseudomonas sp. KH_046_2 (assembly GCF_057838985.1). Lineage (NCBI taxonomy): Bacteria > Pseudomonadati > Pseudomonadota > Gammaproteobacteria > Pseudomonadales > Pseudomonadaceae > Pseudomonas > Pseudomonas sp. KH_046_2. Next base: position 1,239,767 of record NZ_CM174480.1, read on the forward strand.
GAACATCCCTGCCAGCGAGGCAGTGAGGAAGGCCGGCAGGTACGAGCCGTCGACGCTGATATCGAAGGTGTTGAACAACACGCTGATCGGTTGATGACGCTCGAAAATCAGCAGGTAAACGCCGACGATCACCGCGCCCACCAATTCGCAGAGGAAGCCGAACATGGCGATCCGCGCCAGCACTTTGGTGCCGCTGAGGTTGACCAGAGTGGCGAACAGCGTCAGGAACAGGGCGATGATGATGTTGGTGTTGTTGCTCGGTTCAAAGCCCATCATGGCGGCGAGGTACGGACCGGCACCGACAGCAACGGCGGCGATGGTTACGCACAGGGCGATGGAGTAGATCCAGCCGACCATCCATGCCCAGCGCTTGCCCACCAAGCGGCGAGCCCACGGGTACACACCGCCGGAAATCGGAAACTGCGAAACCACTTCACCGAAGATCAGGCACACCAGCAACTGGCCGCAACCGACCAGCAAGTAGGCCCAGAACATCGGTGGCCCGCCTGCGGCCAGGCACAGGCCGAACAGGGTATACACGCCGACCACCGGGGACAGGTAGGTGAAGCCCAGGGCGAAGTTTTCCCACAGGCTCATGCTGCGATTGAAGTTGGAGGTGTAGCCCAGCTTGCGTAGTTGCTCGGCATCGCTGTCGGCAAGGGCTGCAGAGAGATCGGGTGTTGCACTCATATGTGATAGCTCCGGAAAATCGGCAGATTTCGGATGTCCGAAACCGTGACGGGGCCTTGGGGCACCGCCCGGATCGGTGGTTATTGTTTTGTCTTCTTTGGGGTGGAGCCTGGTGGTGCTGGTGCCGGTTTCTTCCTTGAGTTTGCGGTGAGGCCTTCGCGGGCAAGCCCGCTCCCACAGGGACAGCGGTGATCTTGTGGGAGCGGGCTTGCCCGCGATGCTTTTCTTAATGCTTGAACATCACATGCCGAACGACGGTGTAGTCCTCAAGCCCGTAGATGGACATGTCCTTGCCATAGCCGGACAGTTTCTGACCGCCGTGAGGCATTTCGCTGACTAGCATGAAGTGTGTGTTGACCCAGGTGCAGCCGTACTGCAAGCGCGCCGACAGACGATGGGCGCGGCCGACGTCGGCGGTCCATACCGACGATGCCAGGCCGTAGTCCGAATCGTTGGCCCAGCCCAGCACTTGTGCTTCGTCGCTGAATTTAGTCACCGAGACCACCGGCCCGAACACTTCACGGCGGACGATTTCGTCATCCTGCTGCGCGTCGGCCAGTACGGTCGGTTCGAAGAAGTAGCCGTTGCCCTCGACAGCTTTGCCGCCAGTGATCAAACGAATGTGCGGCTGGGCGATGGCGCGCTCGACGAAACCGGCAACACGGTCGCGGTGTTGTGCGGTGATCAGCGGGCCGAGTTCGGTTGATGGATCATCCTGCAAGCCGTACTTGATGCTGCTGACGGCAGCGCCGAGTTTCTCGACGAACTTGTCGTAGATGCCTGCCTGGGCATAGATGCGGCAGGCGGCGGTGCAGTCTTGCCCGGCGTTGTAGAAACCGAAGGTGCGGATGCCTTCGACGGCGGCGTTGATGTCGGCGTCGTCGAAGATGATCACCGGGGCTTTGCCGCCCAACTCCATGTGCATGCGTTTGACGCTGTCGGCGGTGCTGGAAATGATGTTCGAGCCGGTGGCGATCGAACCGGTCAGCGACACCATGCGCACTTTCGGGTGGGTGACCAATGGGCTGCCGACGGTAGGACCACGGCCGAACACCAGGTTGAGCACACCGGCCGGGAAAATGTCCGACGCCAGTTCGGCCAGACGCAGGGCGGTCAGCGGGGTTTGTTCCGACGGCTTGAGCACCACGGTGTTACCGGCGGCCAGGGCCGGGGCGATTTTCCAGGCGACCATCATCAATGGGTAGTTCCACGGCGCGATGGAGGCGATCACGCCCACCGGGTCGCGACGGATCATCGAGGTGTGGCCCGGCAGGTACTCGCCGCCAACCGAACCGCTCATGCAGCGGCTGGCGCCGGCGAAGAAACGGAACACGTCGGCAATCGCCGGGATCTCGTCGTTCAGCGCGGCGCTGTAGGGCTTGCCGCAGTTGTCCGACTCCAGTTTGGCCAGCTCTTCGCCGTGGGCTTCGATGGCATCGGCGAGTTTGAGCAGCAGCAGCGAACGCGCTTTCGGCGTGGTGTGCGACCAGCTGTCGAATGCGGCGTCGGCGGCGCGTACGGCGGCATCGACCTGGGCTGCGCTGGCTTCGTTGATTTCCACCAGCACACGACCCAGCGCCGGGTTGAATACGGGTTGGGCGGGGCCTTCGCCGTTGAGCAATTGGCCGTTGATCAAGAGTTTGGTTTGCATGGCATTTGTCCTCACTAATACTTTTATTTTTCTGCCTGAACCGGATCTAAATGTAGGAGTGAGCCTGCTCGCGATGACTGACTGTCATTCAACAGAAATGTCGACTGTAAGACCGCTATCGCGAGCAGGCTCACTCCTACAAAGATTCGGTTCCTTCAGTGGTTACTCGGTTATTTCCCGCCGCTGCCGGCCACGCTTTCGCCGCCCCGGGTCAGGTAATAGGCGCCGAGGATCGGCAGCATGGTCACCAGCATCACCAGCATCGCCACGACGTTGGTTACCGGCACGTCCCGTGGGCGGCTGAGCTGGTTGAGCAGCCACAGCGGCAGGGTGCGTTCATGGCCGGCGGTGAAGGTGGTGACGATGATTTCGTCGAAGGACAGGGCAAACGCCAGCATGCCGCCGGCCAGCAACGCCGAGCCGAGGTTCGGCAGGATGATGTAGCGGAAGGTCTGCCAGCCGTCGGCGCCGAGGTCCATCGAGGCCTCGATCAAGCTGTGGGAGGTGCGGCGCAAGCGGGCGATGACGTTGTTGTAGACGATCACCACGCAGAAGGTCGCGTGACCGACGATGATGGTGAACATCCCCGGCTCGATTCCCAGTGTCTTGAAGGTCGCCAGCAACGCGATCCCGGTGATGATCCCCGGCAGGGCAATCGGCAGGATCAGCATCAGCGAGATGCCTTGCTTGCCGAAGAAGTCCCGACGGTACAGCGCGGCGGACGCCAGTGTGCCAAGGACCATGGCGATCAGGGTGGCAATCGAGGCGATCTGCAACGACAGCTTGATCGCTTCCAGTACGTCCGGCCGCGAGAACGCCACGCCGATCCACTTCCAAGTGAAACCCTTGGGTGGAAAGCTGAACGCCGCATCTTCGGTGTTGAAGGCGTACAGGAAGATGATCAGGATCGGGAAGTGCAGGAACACCAACCCGCCCCAGGCCGCTATGCGCAGGCCAAAAGAAGCTTTCTCAGAGTGCATCGAAGGCCCCCAGTCGTTTGACAATGGACAGGTAGATGGCGATCAGCACGATCGGCACCAGGGTGAAGGCGGCAGCCATTGGCATGTTGCCGATCGCACCTTGCTGGGCATACACCATGCTGCCGACGAAGTAGCCGGGCGGGCCCACCAGTTGCGGCACGATGAAGTCGCCCAGAGTCAGGGAGAAGGTGAAGATCGAGCCTGCGGCAATGCCCGGGATCGACAGCGGCAGAATCACTTGCGTGAAGGTCTGGCGTGGCCTGGCGCCGAGGTCGGCGGAGGCTTGCAGCAGCGACGGCGGCAGGCGCTCCAGGGAAGCCTGGATCGGCAGGATCATGAACGGCAGCCAGATGTAGACGAACACCATGAAGCGGCCCAGGTGCGAGGTCGACAAGGTGCTGCCACCAACCCCCGGAATGCCCAGCACGAACTGCAGGATCGGCTCCAGCCCCAAGTGCTGCACGAACCACTGCGCCACGCCGCCCTTGGCCAGCAGCAGCGTCCAGGCGTAGGCCTTGACGATGTAACTGGCCCACATCGGCATCATCACCGCGATGTAAAAAAACGCCTTGGTCTTGCCGGTGGTGTAGCGCGCCATGTAGTAGGCAATCGGGAACGCGATGACGGCGCTGGCCATCGACACGACGACCGCCATGCTTAACGTGCGCAGGATGATGTCGAAGTTCGACGGCTGGAACAGCGCGGTGAAGTTCGCCAGGGTCAAGTCGGGAGTGACCGCCATGGTGAAGTCATCGAAGGTATAGAAACCTTGCCACAGCAGCACCAGCAACGAGCCCAGGTAGATTGCGCCGAACCACAGCAGCGGCGGCACCAGCAGCATCGACAGGTACAGGTTCGGCCGGCGATACAACAGGTTGGAAAACCTGCGCAACGGCGAGCCGCCTGACGAGGTTTGAGTAATAGCCAAGGCGCTCATCTCACACCCCGCCTGCAAGGGTGTCGTGCAAATGGACCATTGCTTCCCGTGCCCAGCGTGCGCTCAGGCGCTGCCCGGTCTGGTGTTGCGAGCTGCTGTCGATCCACTGATTGTTGGCCTGGCTGATGTTCAGGGTCTGGCCGTTTTCCAGTTTCAGTTCGTAGCGGGTGGCGCTGCCCTGGTACTGGATGTCGTGGAGCAAACCGCTGACTTCAATCTCGTGGCTGGCCAGCGGGCCTTCGGCGAAGCGCACGTGTTCCGGGCGAATCGAAAACGGCTGTGGATTGCCACTGAGTTGCCAGGCCAGGTCACCGCGAATCACGTTGGAGGTGCCGACGAATTCCGCCACGAAGGTGGTGGCCGGTTTCATGTACAGGTTGCGCGGGCTATCGACTTGTTCGATGCGCCCCTTGTTGAACACCGCCACGCGGTCGGACATCGACAGCGCTTCGGTCTGGTCGTGGGTGACGAAGATGAAAGTGATGCCGAGCTGGCGTTGCAGCTTCTTCAGCTCGCCCTGCATTTGCTCGCGCAACTTCAGGTCGAGTGCTCCTAGGGGTTCGTCGAGCAGCAACACACGTGGACGGTTGACCAAGGCGCGGGCCAGGGCCACACGCTGGCGCTGACCGCCGGAGAGCTGCACCGGCTTGCGCTCGCCGTAGCCGCCGAGGGCGACCATTTCCAGGGATTCCTCGGCGCGCTTGAGGCGTTCGACCTTGCCGATGCCTTTGACTTTCAAGCCGTAGGCGACGTTGTCGCGCACGTTCATGTGCGGGAACAGCGCGTAATCCTGGAACACGGTGTTCACGTCGCGCTGGTACGGCGGCAGGCCGGCGGCCTCTTCGCCATGAATGCGGATGGAGCCCGCGCTCGGTTGTTCAAAACCGGCGATCAGGCGCAAACAGGTGGTCTTGCCCGAGCCGGAAGGCCCCAGCATCGAAAAGAACTCGCCGTCCTGGATGTCGATGGAAACCCGGTCTACGGCTTTCACTTCGCCGAACTGACGGGAGACGTTGGTGAACTGGACTGCAAGCGTCATGGTGCGGTGCTCCCAAAAGGCGAAGGCCGTCGCAGCGGCCCTGCCTGGACTTCTGAAAAAACAGTAATTCGAAAATCAGCTTTGCTTCTTGAAAAGCGTCGATCACATAAAGTCGTTTCGGGAGCGTAGCGAGCGGCGATTAGCCGTGTCCGGCCAGCGCGCAGCCCCCGGAGCGTACGTCAGTACGTGAGGAGGCGAGCACTGCCCGGGCGCGGCTGGTCGACGCGCAGTAGCTACCGGAATGACTTTTAGCGGCCGCCCATGATCGCGATGTAATCCTGGGTCCAGCGGCTGTACGGCACGAACTTGCCGCCTTCAGCCTGCGGGGTTTTCCAGAAGGCGATCTTGTCGAACTGGTCGAAACCGTTGGTCTTGCAGCCTTCGGCACCGAGCAATTCACTGCCCTGGCACGCTGCCGGCACCGCTGGCAGCGAGCCGAACCACGCCGCTACGTCACCCTGGACTTTCGGTTGCAGCGACCAGTCCATCCACTTGTAGGCGCAGTTGGGGTGCTTGGCCTCGGCGTGCAGCATGGTGGTGTCGGCCCAACCGGTGGCGCCTTCTTTCGGGATGGTCGAGGCGATTGGCTGCTTCTCGTTCATCAGGCCGTTGACCTGATACGGCCAGGCGCCGGAGGCGACCACGCCTTCGTTCTTGAAGTCGCTCATTTGCACAGTGGTGTCGTGCCAGTAGCGGTGGATCAACGGCTGCTGGGCGCGCAGCAGATCAAGCACGGCCTTGTACTGGGCTTCAGTCAGTTCGTACGGGTTCTGGATGCCCAGTTCCGGTTTGGCGGTCTTCAGGTACAGCGCCGCGTCGGCGATGTAGATCGGGCCGTCATAGGCCTGCACGCGGCCCTTGTTCGGCTTGCCGTCCGGCAGGTTTTCCGCATTGAACAGCACGCCCCAGCTGGTGGGCGCGGTCTTGAACACGTTGGTGTTGTACATCAGCACGTTCGGGCCCCATTGATAAGGGGTGCCATAGGTCTGCTTGTTGACCACGTACCACGGCGCGTCTTTCAGGCGCGGGTCGAGGTTCTTCCAGTTCGGGATCAACGCGGTGTTGATCGGCTGCACACGCTTGCCGACGATCAGGCGCAGGGACGCGTCGCCGGACGCGGTCACCAGGTCGTAACCGCCCTTGGCCATCAGGCTGACCATTTCATCGGAGGTGGCCGCGGTCTTGACGTTGACCTTGCAGCCGGTTTCCTTCTCGAAGCCGGTCACCCAGTCGTAGGCCTTGTCGCTCTCGCCACGTTCGATGTAGCCAGGCCAGGCCACAATATCCAGTTGGCCTTCGCCCGCCCCGACAGCTTTGAGCGGCTCGGCGGCCTGGACACTGGCGCTGGCCAGCAGCGCGGTGGTGATTGCACTGAGCAGTGCGGTCTTGTGCACGAACATGGGAATTCCCTCTTCTTTAAATTATGGTCGGGGCAGTTGTGAACGTGGTGAAGCATGCCGTTGGTGGCTTGTTATTAGCGTAGTCAGAGATGCTCGCCATGGCGGGCCATGATGTGCCGTACCACGCTGTAGTCCTGAAGCGAATCGCTGGACAGGTCTTTGCCGTAGCCCGAACGTTTCAGGCCGCCATGGGGCATTTCGCTGACCAGCATGAAGTGGCTGTTGATCCAGGTGCAGCCGTACTGCAAGCGCGCCGCGACCTGCATGGCCTTGTCGAGGTTCTGGGTCCAGACCGACGAGGCCAGGCCGTATTCCGAATCGTTGGCCCAGTCCACCGCTTGTTCCAGCTCATCGAAGCGGGTCACGGTGACCACCGGCCCGAACACTTCGCGCTGGACGATTTCGTCACTTTGCTTGCAGCCAGCGAGCAGGGTCGGCTGGTAATAGAAGCCGGCGCCGGAATGCACCGCCGCGCCGGTTACCCGCTCAATATGCGGCTGGCCGAGGGCGCGCTCGACGAAACTGGCCACGCGGTCGCGCTGACGGGTGCTGATCAGCGGGCCGATTTCGTTGTCGGCATCGCGCTTGCCGGCGAAGCGCAGGCTGCTGACGGCGGCGCCGAGTTCGGCCACCAAGCGGTCATGAATCCCGGCCTGGGCGTAAATGCGGCAAGCGGCGGTGCAATCCTGGCCGGCGTTGTAATAGCCGTAGGTGCGCACGCCTTCAATCACGGCCTGAATGTCGGCATCGTTGCAGACGATCACCGGAGCCTTGCCGCCGAGTTCGAGGTGGGTGCGTTTGAGTGTCTTCGATGCGGCCTGGAGAATCTTCTGGCCGGTGACGATATCGCCGGTCAGCGACACCATGCGGATCTTCGGATGGCTGACCAAATGGCTGCCGACCCCTTCGCCACCACCGCAAACGATGTTGATCACACCGCGCGGCAGTATCTCGGCCAGCGCCGGCGCCAGGGCCAGGATCGACAGTGGCGTGTGTTCCGACGGTTTGAACACCAGGGTGTTGCCGGCGGCGAGGGCCGGGGCGATTTTCCACGCGGCCATCATGATCGGGTAGTTCCACGGCGCAATCGACGCCACGACCCCGATAGGATCGCGCCGGACCATGCTGGTGTAGCCCGGCAGGTATTCGCCGCTGAGCTGGCCGGTCTGGCAACGCACGGCACCGGCGAAGAAGCGGAACACGTCGACCGTGGCGCTCAAGTCGTCCTGACGGGCCAGGTGCAGCGGCTTGCCACAGTTCATGGATTCGAGGCGGGCCAGCAGGTCGGCGTTTTTTTCGATGGCGTTGGCGATCTCCAGCAACAGGTTCGAACGCTGTTGTGGCGTGGTCCGCGACCAGCCGGCAAAGGCACGGTGGGCGGCGAGGATCGCGGCTTCGACTTGCTCGGTGCTGGCTTCGGCGATTTGGGTCAGGACTTCCCCGGTGGCGGGGTTGAGAATCGGCTCGACGCAGCCTTGACCGGCAACCAATTCACCATCGATCAACAATGCGGTGAACAACGGGGTCTGCGCGCCAGCCATTTTTCGGGTTCTCGTTTTTTGTGTGGCTTCTTGTGTAGACATGGCAGCGCTCCCTGTGACTGGGGCCCGGCCGTCTTTATTAGATGCAACAAGACTAGTTCGCGGACCCGAGGACAACAAATACTAAATACTGAAGGTGGCGTTCGATTAAATAGATGGCTTGCGCCCGCCGTGGGGTTGTTCGCGGGCAACCGTGAGGAAGGGGTCCACCAGCGCCGGCCTAGCCGTGCCGCGACGCCAGGCCAGGCCGACATCCAGGGTCTGGCTGAGGTCGGCGATCGGCCGCGCTTCGATGATGTCGCCCTCCAGTGACCACGGGCGATAGGTCATGTCAGGCTGGATCGACACGCCCAAGCCGGCGGCCACCAGGCTTCGCACCGCTTCGGTCGAGGCCGTGCGCAGGGTGATGCGCGGTTGCAGCGAAGCAGCGGACCACATGCGTTGGGCATTGCGGTCCATTTCATCGACGTTCAGTTGAATCAATGGCTCGCGGGCCACGTCGGCGAGGTTGATGCTGTCGTGTTCCAGCAACGGGTGCTGGGCCGGCAGCCATAGCCGGTGCGGCGAGTGGGTCAACACTTCGGTCTGCAAGGCGTGGCGGTCTTCGAGGTTGGAGAGGATCAATACGCCGACATCGATCTCGCCGCTGACCAGCAAATGCTCGATGTACGGGCGCTCATCTTCCATCACGCGGATTTCCACGTTGGGGTAGGCGCGCTGGAAACGGGTGAGCAGATCCGCCAGGTAATAACCGGCCACCAGGCTGGTCACGCCGACGATCAGTTGCCCGGCGACCTGGTCGGTGCTCTGTTGCAGGCTGCGCTTGGCGTTATCCACCGTGGCCAGGATCAAGTGCGCCTGACGCAGGAATTGATGCCCCTGGTGGGTCAGGGTCATGCCCTTGGCGTGGCGGCTGAACAGGCTGACGCCGATTTCCTCCTCCAGTTGCTGGATCGCCAGGGTCAGGGTGGACTGGGAAATGAACGCGGTTTGCGCGGCGGCCGAGATCGAACCGGTCTCGGCCACGGCGATGAAGTGACGGATCTGACGCAAGGTCATCATGGGAAAGCACCCGGTGGGCTGTTTTTATCGATTGGCGAGAGTGTATATCGTTTTTTCTGATAGTCAGGCTCAAGCGGCGATGCGCGCATTGAGGTAATGCAACATCTGGAAGCACTCTCGCCCACGGGGCGTGGGCACTTTCGTTTTAGGCTGGTGGTCTTGGTTTCAGGTTAAACGTCTTGTGGAGGCGATAAATGAACACCCGTGGATTGCTCGATCAACTACTCAAGTCCGGCCAGGACCTGTTGCAGAACAAGGCCGGCAGCCCGCAGCAAAAGGGCGCGAGCGGTGGCACCGGTGGCCTCGGCAGCTTGCTCTCCGGCGCGAGTGGCGGGGCATTGGCGGCCGGCGCCATGGGCTTGCTGCTCGGCAGCAAAAAGGCCCGTAAAGTCGGGGGCAAGGTCGCAGTCTACGGTGGTCTCGCCGCGTTGGGCGTGCTGGCCTATAAAGCCTATGGTAACTGGCAGGCACAGCAGGGCGGTGCGGCCGGTACGGAGCCGCAAACCCTGGATCGCGTGCCGGCCGCACAAGTCGAGCTGCACAGTCAGGCGATTCTCAAGGCGCTGGTGGCCGCGGCCAAGGCTGACGGCCATGTCGATGAGCGCGAGCGTGCCTTGATCGAAGGCGAGTTCACCCGGCTCGACAGCGACCAGGAGCTGCAACACTGGCTGCACGCCGAGCTCAACAAGCCGCTGGACCCGAGCGATGTCGCCCGCGCCGCCCGCTCGCCGGAAATCGCTGCCGAGATGTACATCGCCAGCGTGATGATGGTGGACGAGGAGAACTTCATGGAGAAGGCCTACCTTGATGAGCTGGCGCGCCAGCTCAAGCTGGAGCCAGGGTTGAAAGCAGAGCTGGAGAAGCAGGTTCGCCAGGCTTCCCTGTAAACCTTCAGACTGCATTCGCGAGCAGGCTCGCTCCCACATCAGGTCTTCAGTGTTCACAGATTCTGCGTACGCCAGAGATTCAATGTGGGAGCGAGCCTGCTCGCGATGGCGTTTTCAGCCACACCACCGCCCCAATGGCCATTCCACGGCCCCTTTCTACCCAATCATCCCTGGCACCCATCCCCTTCATTAGCGGACAGTCCCCACCCAGAGCCCATCCCGCCTTTTTTCAACGGGATGAGAGGTAGCGCGCAACCGTCTTATAAATGAAACACCGCCCTCGGCTATACTCCCCGCATTTCGAATCGGCCCCGAGGAATGACTGTGAAGAACTGGACGTTACGCCAACGCATTTTGGCGAGCTTTGCGGTGATTATCGCCATCATGTTGCTGATGGTCGTCGTGTCGTATTCCCGTTTACTGTCGATTGAGTCCAGTGAGAACGTTGTGCGCTCGGACAGTGTTCCCGGGATTCACTACAGCTCCCTGATTCGCGGTGCCTGGGTCGATGATTACGTGCTGACCCAGCAACTGATCGGGCTGGGGGGCGGTCGAGGCATGACCCAGGCTGACAAGGATATGTACCAGGGTATTGAGGAAAGGCTGCAACGCTCGATGGCCAGCTACCGCGGTACCATCTTCGAGAAAGCTGATCTGGCAAGGTTCGAGGAGTTTGAAAAGCTGCACGATCAATATGACAAGCTGCTCGAAGAGGTGCTCGATGCCTACCAGCAAAAGGACTTCGAACAGGCCCGTCGCATCCTCGCCGAACATTTGACCCCGGCATGGGCTGCCGGCCGCAAACAGCTGGATGAACTCATCGAATTCAACAGGGAGGCGGCTGAGGCGGCCACTGACTCGATCATTTCATCGGTAGCGGTGGCGAAGCTGATCATGGGCATTTCGTTGCTGGTCGCAGTCATTAGTGCCGGGTTGTGTGGTCTTTTGTTGATGCGCGCGATCATGGCGCCGATGAACCGCATTGTGCAGATCCTCGAAATAATGCGTACCGGCGATCTCAGCAGTCGTCTGAACCTTGCGCGCAAGGACGAATTCGGCGCCGTGGAAACCGGCTTCAACGACATGATGACCGAGCTGACGTCCCTGGTGTCCCAGGCCCAGCGTTCCTCGGTGCAGGTCACCACCTCGGTGACCGAGATTGCTGCCACCTCCAAGCAACAGCAAGCGACCGCCACCGAAACCGCCGCCACCACCACCGAAATCGGCGCGACGTCCCGTGAAATTGCGGCCACTTCGCGGGATCTGGTGCGCACGATGATCGAAGTCTCCACCGCCGCCGATCAGGCCTCGGTACTTGCCGGATCCGGGCAGCAAGGGCTGGCGCGGATGGAAGAGACCATGCACTCGGTGATGGGCGCGGCTGATCTGGTCAACGCCAAACTGGCGATCCTCAATGAGAAGGCCGGCAACATCAATCAGGTGGTGGTGACCATCGTCAAGGTCGCCGACCAGACCAATCTCCTGTCCCTCAACGCCGCCATCGAGGCCGAAAAGGCCGGTGAGTACGGCCGCGGTTTTGCCGTGGTCGCCACCGAAGTGCGGCGTCTGGCGGACCAGACCGCCGTCGCCACGTACGACATCGAGCAGATGGTGCGCGAGATCCAGTCGGCGGTGTCGGCCGGGGTGATGGGCATGGACAAGTTCTCTGAAGAAGTGCGCCGCGGCATGTCCGAGGTGCAGCAAATCGGCGAGCAGTTGTCGCAGATCATCCATCAGGTTCAGGCGTTGGCGCCGCGGGTACTGATGGTCAATGAGGGCATGCAGGCCCAGGCCACCGGTGCCGAGCAGATCAACCACGCACTGGTGCAGTTGGGCGATGCCAGCAGCCAGACCGTCGAGTCCTTGCGCCAGGCCAGTTTCGCCATCGATGAGCTGAGCCAGGTGGCCGTTGGGCTGCGCAGCGGCGTTTCGCGATTCAAAGTCTGATGAGCGAACCCACGGCCAAACGCACCGCCGTGAAGCAGGCGCTGCATGCATTGTTTCTGGTGTTTCGCCTCGGCAACGAGCGCTATGCCTTGAAGGCTATCGAAGTGGCTGAAGTGCTGCCGCGCCTGCCCTTGAAGCCTATTCCCCATGCCCCCGCCTGGGTCGCCGGGGTGTTCGCCTATCGGGGCACCGTGGTGCCGGTGATCGACTTGAGCGCACTGACCTTTGGCATGCCAGCACAGGCCCGTACCAGCACGCGGCTGGTGCTGGTCAACTATCGCCCGGATGAAACCGCCGAGACCCAACTGCTCGGGCTGATTCTGGAGCAGGCGACCGACACCTTGCGCTGCGATCCGGCGGATTTTCAGCCCTACGGTCTGGACAACCGCCAGACGCCTTACCTCGGGCCGGTGCGCAAGGACGAGCAGGGTTTGCTGCAATGGGTACGGGTCGGCGATCTGCTGGACGATCAGGTGCGCGTCTTGTTGTTTCCCTCGCCGCCAATGGATCCGGCACTGCTGCAGGAGCGGCCATGAACAGCGACCAGCGTTTTTTCGACTTCCTCAAGGAAGCTATCGGACTCGACGTAACCTCGGTAGGGCCGGCGATCATCGAGCGAGCGGTGCGCCAGCGCAGCATCGTTTCGCAAGCAGTATCGGCCGATGAATATTGGCGCACCTTGCAGGGCTCGCGGGACGAGCAGCAGGCGTTGATCGAAGCGGTGATCGTTCCGGAAACCTGGTTCTTCCGCTATCCGGAATCCTTCGTCACCCTGGCGAAACTGGCGGGCAAGCGTCTGGCCGAGATCAACAACCTGCGCGCACTGCGGATTCTCAGCCTGCCGTGCTCCACCGGCGAAGAACCGTACTCGATCGCCATGGCGTTGCTCGATGCCGGGCTCAAACCGCACCAGTTCAAGGTCGACGGCATGGATGTCAGCCCGTTGTCAGTGGAAAAAGCCCGGCGGGCGCTGTACGGCAAGAATTCCTTTCGGGGGGACGACATTGCGTTTCGCGACCGTCATTTCATCGCCGAAGGCGAGAGCTATCGCCTTGATCAACGGGTGCTCGAACAAGTTCGCCTGCAAGTCGGCAACCTGCTGGATCCGGCCCTGCTGGCCGGTGAACCGCCCTTCGATTTCGTGTTTTGTCGCAACCTGCTGATCTACTTCGACCAGCCGACCCAGAAGCAAGTCTTCGAAGTGCTCAAGTGCCTGACTCATGTTGATGGTGTGCTGTTTATCGGTCCGGCCGAAGGCAGTCTGCTGGGGCGTTTGGGGATGCGCTCGATCGGTATCGCGCAGTCCTTCGCGTTCAGTCGACAGGGCACAGCGGACCCTGATCCCTTGCCGATATTCGTGCCTGCACCGCTGCCAGTGCCTCAACCGCTGCGCAATCCACCGCCTGCACCAGTGCGCAGCCGCCCGTTTGCCCGGGTTGCTTCGCTACGGCCTGCGCCTGCCACCGCCGGTTCCGACACGGCCGCTTTGCTGGCGAACATCGCCGCACTGGCCGACGAAGGCAAAAGCGCCGAGGCGCGAGCGGCGTGTGAAGGTTACTTGCGCAGCCATGAGCCGGTGGCTCAAGTCTTTTATTGGCTCGGACTGCTCAGCGATGTGGCCGGTAATACCCTGGAAGCCCAGGGCTTTTATCGCAAGGCGTTGTATCTCGAACCGCAACATTCCGAAGCGTTGATGCACCTGGCCGGGTTGCTTCAGGCCCAGGGCGACGCGATGGGAGCCAGACGATTGCAGGAGCGTGCCGCCCGCAGCGCACGTTCCGCCGACAGTGAGCGTAAACGATGATCGCCTCCGACACCTTTAGCGTCACCCGGGATGCCCAGGCCATCGACGACTGCTGGAACCGCATTGGTATCCACGGCGACAAATCCTGCCCGTTGCTGGCCGAACATGTTCATTGCCGCAATTGTGCGGTGTATTCGGCGGCCGCCACACGCTTGCTCGATCGCTATGCGTTGCAGCAGGAGGATCGCGGGCCAGCGTCCGTCGCGGTCGAGAGCGAGGTGAAAACCCGTTCGTTGTTGATGTTCCGTCTGGGTGAAGAGTGGCTGGGTCTCCTGACTCGTAGTCTGGTAGAGGTGGCACCGCTGCAGGCGATTCACTCCTTGCCTCATCAACGTTCTCGCGCCTTGCTCGGCGTGGCGAATGTGCGCGGCGCGCTGGTCGCCTGCCTGTCGCTGGTGGAGCTGCTCGGCCTTGACGGCACCGGCAACGTGGCACCCGGCGCGAGGGTCATGCCACGCATGCTGATCATCGCTGCCGACGGTGGACCGGTGGTGGTGCCGGTGGATGAAGTCGACGGGATTCACGCCATCGACGAGCGCACCCTCGATGCCGCATCACGCTCGGGTACCCAGGCCAGCGCCAAATACACCCGTGGTGTGTTGCAATTCAAAGGTCGCAGCCTGCGTTGGCTGGATGAAGAACAGCTGCTGTCCGCCGTGACCCGGAGCCTCACATGACCCCCGAGCAAATGCGCGACGCCTCTTTGCTGGAGCTGTTCAGCCTGGAGGCCGAAGCCCAGACCCAGGTCTTGAGCGCCGGCCTGCTGGCGCTCGAGCGCGACCCGACCCAGGCCGATCAACTTGAATCGTGCATGCGTGCCGCACACTCGCTCAAGGGGGCGGCGCGGATCGTCGGTGTCGACGCAGGGGTCAGTGTCTCCCACGTGATGGAAGATTGCCTGGTCAGTGCCCAGGAAGGCCGCCTGTTGCTGCGCCCTGAGCACATCGATGCGTTGCTGCAAGGCACTGATTTGCTGATGCGCATCGCCACACCGAGCAACAACCCGGAAGCCGCGGACATCGAAGCCTACGTGGCATTGATGGCGCGGTTGCTGGACCCGGCGGCCCCACTGGTTGCGCCTGTCGCACCGGTGATGGCCGAGCTTCAGCTCGAAGCACCCGCGCCCAGGGTCGAGCCACCGGTGCCTGCCGTCGAACCGCCATCGGCCCCGCGCAAGACCAAACGCACCACCGAAAACGGAGAACGTGTGCTGCGTGTCACCGCCGAGCGCCTGAACAGCCTGCTCGATCTGTCGAGCAAATCCCTGGTGGAAACCCTGCGGCTCAAACCGCACCTGGCGACCATGCAGCGACTCAAGCGCATGCAGAGCAACAGCCTGCGCGCACTGGAGAATCTCAATGTGCATCTCAAGGATCACGCCTTGAGCCTGGAGGCCCGGGAAGCCCTTGAGGATGCGCGGCGTTTGCTCGCGCAATCCCAGCAACTGCTCATGGAAAAGAACGCCGAACTCGATGAGTTCGCCTGGCATGCCAGCCAGCGGGCGCAGGTATTGTACGACACGGCACTGGCCTGTCGCATGCGGCCGTTTGCCGATGTGCTGACCGGGCAGGTGCGGATGGTCCGGGATCTGGGGCGCGATCTGGGCAAACAGGTGCGGCTGGAAATTGAAGGCGAAAACACCCAGGTCGATCGCGACGTACTGGAAAAACTCGAAGCACCGCTGACTCACCTGTTGCGCAATGCGGTCGACCACGGCATCGAAACCCCGGAGCAGCGCCTGCTGGCGGGCAAGCCGGCGGAAGGTTTGATTCGCCTGCGCGCTTCGCATCAGGCCGGTTTGCTGGTGCTCGAATTGAGCGATGACGGAAACGGCGTGGACCTGGAAAAGGTCCGTCGCAGCATCGTTGAACGAAGTTTGTCACCTGCGCAAACCGCCGCGCAGCTGAGCGAAGAGGAGTTGCTGACGTTCCTGTTCCTGCCCGGTTTCAGCCTGCGCGACACAGTCACCGAGGTGTCCGGTCGCGGCGTCGGCCTGGATGCGGTGCAGCACATGGTCCGGCAGTTGCGCGGCGCGGTGGTGCTGGAGCAGACGGCGGGCGAGGGCAGTCGTTTTCACCTTGAGGTGCCGCTGACCCTGTCGGTGGTGCGCAGCCTGGTCGTGGAAGTCGGCGACGAAGCCTATGCTTTTCCGCTGGCGCACATTGAGCGGATGTGCGACCTGGAGCCGGCCGATATCGTGCAGGTCGAAGGCCGCCAGCATTTCTGGTACGAAGGCCGGCATGTCGGTCTGGTAGCGGCCAGTCAGTTGCTCCAACGTCCGGCCAGCCAGAACAGCGGGCAAACCCTGAAAGTCGTGGTGATTCGCGAGCGCGATGCGATCTACGGCGTGGCAGTGGAGCGGTTTATCGGTGAGCGGACCTTGGTGGTGCTGCCGCTGGATGAGCGTTTGGGCAAGGTGCAGGACATTTCCGCCGGGGCCCTGCTCGACGACGGCTCGGTGGTGCTGATCGTCGATGTCGAAGACATGCTGCGTTCGGTGGAGAAGCTGCTCAACACGGGACGTCTGGAGCGCATTGCCCGCCACAGCAATCAGGTGGTCGAGGCGGCCCGCAAACGAATTCTGGTGGTGGATGATTCCCTGACCGTGCGAGAGTTGCAGCGCAAGCTGTTGCTCAATCGCGGATACGACGTGGCGGTTGCGGTGGACGGCATGGACGGCTGGAACGCGCTGCGTTCGGAGGATTTCGATCTGCTGATCACCGACATTGATATGCCGCGCATGGACGGCATCGAACTGGTCACGCTGCTGCGTCGGGACAATCGCCTGCAATCGCTGCCGGTGATGGTGGTGTCCTACAAGGATCGTGAAGAGGACCGGCGCCGTGGACTGGATGCCGGGGCCGACTATTATCTAGCCAAGGCCAGTTTTCATGACGACGCCTTGCTCGATGCAGTGGTCGAGCTCATCGGAGGAGCACGGGCATGAGGATCGCAATCGTCAATGACATGCCCATGGCGGTGGAGGCCCTGCGCCGCGCCTTGGCATTCGAGCCGGCCCACGAGGTGGTCTGGGTCGCCGGCAATGGTGCCGAGGCGGTGCGCCAATGCGCGCAGGACACGCCGGACCTGATTCTGATGGACCTGATCATGCCGGTAATGGATGGCGTCGAGGCCACGCGGCGGATCATGGCCGAGACCCCGTGTGCCATCGTCATCGTCACCGTGGATCGCCAGCAGAACGTGCACCGGGTATTCGAGGCCATGGGCTACGGTGCGCTGGACGTGGTCGACACACCGGCCCTCGGCGCCGGCAATGCTCAGGAAGCGGCCGCGCCGTTGTTGCGCAAGATCCTGAACATCGTCTGGCTGATCGGCGACAAGGGCAACCGCCCGCGCCCGGCGCCGGCACCGTTGCGCAGTTCGGGCTCTCGCCAGAGCCTGATCGCCATTGGCTCATCCGCCGGTGGGCCGGCAGCGCTGGAAGTCTTGCTCAAGGGACTGCCGCGTGATTTCTCTCCGGCCATCGTGCTGGTGCAGCATGTTGACCAGGTGTTTGCCGCCGGCATGGCCGAGTGGCTCGGCAGCGCCAGCGGCCTCGACGTGCGCCTGGCCCAGGCAGGCGAGCCGCCGCAAAGCGGCACGGTGTTGCTGGCCGGCACCAATCATCATATTCGCTTGCTGAAAAACGGCACGCTGGCCTACACCGCCGAACCGGTCAACGAGATCTACCGGCCCTCCATCGATGTGTTCTTCGAGAGCGTGGCCAGTTACTGGAACGGTGACGCCGTAGGCGTTTTGCTCACCGGCATGGGGCGTGATGGCGCCCAGGGGCTTAAACTCATGCGCGAACAGGGCTACCTGACCATCGCACAAGACCAAAGCAGCAGCGCGGTGTACGGCATGCCGAAGGCGGCTGCGGCCATCGACGCTGCCGTGGAGATTCGCCCGCTGGACAAGATAGCACCACGATTGCTGGAGATTTTCGCCAAATGAGCACCTTTTCCCTCATTCCTGGCTCAGGTAGTACTCAGGTGACCGCACATGACTGAATTACAACTCGACGACTTCAAGACCGACGAAAACGCCGCCATGGTGTTGCTGGTGGACGATCAGGCCATGATCGGCGAAGCCGTGCGTCGCGGCCTGTCGAACGAAGAGAACATCGATTTCCACTTCTGCGCCGACCCGCACCAGGCCATCGCCCACGCGGTGCGCATCAAGCCGACAGTGATCCTGCAGGATCTGGTCATGCCCGGCCTCGACGGCCTGAGCCTGGTGCGCGAATACCGCAATCACCCGGCGACCAAGGACATTCCGATCATCGTCCTGTCGACCAAGGAAGACCCGCTGATCAAGAGCGCGGCCTTTGCCGCCGGGGCCAACGATTATCTGGTCAAGCTGCCGGACAACATCGAACTGGTCGCGCGCATCCGCTATCACTCGCGCTCCTACATGACCCTGCTGCAACGGGACGCGGCGTACCGCGCGTTGCGGGTCAGCCAGCAGCAACTGCTCGACACCAACCTGGTACTGCAACGCCTGATGAATTCCGATGGCCTGACGGGGTTGTCGAACCGTCGGCACTTCGATGAATACATGGAGCTGGAGTGGCGCCGTTCGCTGCGGGAGCAGAGTCAGTTGTCGTTGCTGATGATCGACGTGGATTACTTCAAGGCCTACAACGACAGCTTCGGCCACCTGGAAGGCGATGAAGCCCTGCGCAAGGTCGCCGCGGCGATCAAGGATGCCAGTGCCCGGCCTTCGGACCTGCCGGCCCGCTACGGCGGCGAAGAGTTTGCCCTGGTACTGCCCAACACCTCCCAGGGCGGTGCGCGGCTGGTGGCTGAGAAGCTGCGCCAGACCGTGGCCGCCCTGAAGATTCCGCATATCTCGCCGACCGAAGGTTCAAGCCTGACCATCAGCATCGGCCTGTCGACGATCACGCCGAAAGCGGGCAGCAACTGCCGTGACCTGATCCTGGCGGCGGACAAGGGGCTGTATTCGGCGAAGAACAATGGGCGTAATCAGGTGGGCGTGGAGTGATCTACCCTATTTCCTGAGCGACGCAAAGCCCTGTGGGAGCGAGCTTGCTCGCGATGGCGTTGTGTCAGTCGATAGTTCCATGGACTGACACGCCGTCATCGCGAGCAAGCTCGCTCCCACAATGGCCTCAATGGCTGTAAAGAACGCCTGTAACCCTAATGCCAGTCAGTTAAGCTGACTGGCATTTTTATTTTTGATCGGATACTTCGGTGATTTCAGCCGAATCGCCCGAGGATAAACGCGCTCCTCACGTCGATGCGGCAGCACGTAGTGCGGCGCTGAAGCATGAAGCTCGGCCAAATACTTGGGGATGTTCCCGGAACGGTCGGCCGAGACGCTGTTGATAAACCCGAGAATCGCCCAGGTACACGCGGTAAAGCTCATTTCGCACGGGTAAATGCCAGGACAGTGGCGACTCATTTCCACCATCTGATAGCGCAACAAGTTGTAGCCCAACAACACGCCCCACAACTCTTGCTCGATCATCTCGGGTGTCTTGCTGCGCAGCGTATAACTGCTGTTGAGCAGCGTCTGCTTCATTTCCCGAAAGCCTAATTCGATTTCCCAGCGCTGGCTGTACAGATCAACGATCTCGTCGGAAGGAAAACGCAGCGGGTCAGCCATTGAGGTCAGAATCTGACACACCTTGCCCTTCACGGTTTTGCTCAGCAGTCGCGCGGTCAGCCGCTCCGGCAACCCAGGCCATTGCTTGCGGGCCTGCGGCGAAGTGCTCAGCGAAACAATCGCATCCTGGCGCCCCAAACGCTGGATCACCTCGTACTGCGAGCCTTTTTTCAGCGGCATCAGCCAGTGGCGTTCGACGCCTGCCTGCTGCCACTGATGCAGTAAACCTAACGAGTAAAAACCACGATCAAACAGCGTCAGCGAGTGATCGGGGGTGGTTTCGATCAGTTGCTCGGCCAGTTTCATTTCGTTGCTGCGGTAGCCGTCAAACGCACTTCCAATCAGCAAATGGCTGGTCAACTCCATTTGGCAGACCATGCGCACCTGAGGAAAACCGGTGTCGCCGTGCTGGTTGCTGGCGGAGTCATAGCGCGCCCGATTTTCCGGCGTGTCGGGCGTGCGCCAGACAACGCCATCGACGCCCAACAAACGCAGACCGGCCCAAGTCGGATGATTGGCCGCCTCATGCCAACTTTTCTGGGTCAAATCGAAGACTTGTCGTACAGCTTCGCTGCCCAATCTCTGACGGGCCTGGACTACGGCGCTGGGGGCCACCAACGGGCGCTGGCCCGGCAACATGATGTTCATGCGACTGACCACATCCCAGGCCGACATGCGCCGGAAGAACGCCATGGAGATCACGCACCAGAGCATCATTTCCAGCGGCAAACGACGCTTGCGCAGCGTCGCCACACCGGCTTGTTCAAGCGCCTGTTCGACCAAAGAAGGATCGAGCAAGGCATCCAATCCCTCGATGGCGTTGGGGGTAGAGGCGATGTTGTGGGTCAGTTCCAGTGCCCGAGCGAGACGCATAAAAAAATCCGATGCCAGTACAGGCATCGGATTTTGATTTCTTGCGGCCAAAGGTCAAGCGAGAAGGCTTAACTGATCGGCATTAGCCTGTAACCCCGTCTTTTCGGCCAAGCGGACTGCCGTTGCCGACCGTTTCCCGGTATACTCGCCGGCTTTCAAAAGTTCGCCAACGAGTGCTGCCCGTCATGGAAATCAACCCGATCCTGAACACCATCAAGGACCTGTCCGAGCGCTCCGAAACTATTCGGGGGTATCTTTGACTACGATCAAAAGCATGAGCGTCTGACCGAAGTCAATCGCGAGCTTGAAGATCCGAGTGTCTGGAACAAACCTGAGTACGCCCAGGAACTGGGCCGCGAGCGCGCTGCGCTGGCGCAGATCGTCGATACCCTGGACGAATTGAACACGGGTCTGGCCGATTGCCGCGACCTGCTGGACATGGCCGTTGAAGAGAACGACGAAGGCGCAGTGGGCGATGTCGTCGCCGAGCTGGCCCGTCTTGAGGAAAGTCTGGCCAAGCTGGAATTCCGCCGCATGTTCAGCCACGAAATGGACCCGAACAACGCCTACCTGGACATCCAGGCCGGCTCCGGCGGTACCGAAGCACAGGACTGGGCCAACATCCTGTTGCGCATGTACCTGCGCTGGGCCGACAAACGCGGTTTCGACGCCACCATCATGGAACTGTCCGCCGGTGAAGTCGCCGGGATCAAGGGCGCGACCGTGCACATCAAGGGCGAATACGCGTTTGGCTGGTTGCGGACCGAGATCGGCGTGCACCGTCTGGTGCGCAAGAGCCCGTTCGACTCCGGCAACCGTCGCCACACCTCGTTCTCCGCGGTGTTCGTCTCGCCAGAGATCGATGACAAGGTGGAAATCGAAATCAACCCGGCAGACCTGCGGATCGACACCTATCGTTCCTCCGGTGCCGGTGGTCAGCACGTAAACACCACCGACTCGGCCGTACGTATCACCCACGTACCGACCAACACCGTGGTCAGCTGCCAGAACGAACGTTCCCAGCACGCCAACAAAGATACCGCCATGAAAATGTTGCGGGCGCGCTTGTACGAGCAGGAAATACAGAAACGCAACGCGGCGTCCCAGGCGCTGGAAGACACCAAGTCCGATATCGGCTGGGGTCATCAGATCCGTTCGTACGTGCTCGATGCCTCGCGGATCAAGGATCTGCGCACCAACATCGAACGCAGCGACTGTGACAAGGTGCTCGATGGCGACATCGACGAATACCTGGAAGCGAGCCTGAAGTCCGGGCTGTAAGCAATGCAATGCCGGATCGCCTGACACAGCGCGATCCCTGTGGTAGCGGCGGTGCGGCGATCCGACTTGCCCGCGATCCCCAGCCGCAGGCTGGGGACAACGAACCTGATGGAATATCTAAAGACATGAGCGACCTAGAACTCGACCCGCAAGCCCTGCAACAGGAAGAAAACTCCCTGATCGCCCTGCGCAAGGAAAAGCTTGCTGCCGAGCGCGCCAAGGGCAATGCCTTCCCGAACGACTTCCGCCGCGAAAACTACTGCGAACAACTGCAGAAACAGTACGCGGACAAGACCAAGGAAGAGCTGGCAGAAGCTGCAATCCCGGTCAAGGTTGCCGGTCGCATCATGCTCAACCGTGGCTCGTTCATGGTGATCCAGGACATGACCGGTCGCATCCAGGTCTACGTCAACCGCAAGACCCTGTCCGAAGAAACCCTGGCCGCGGTGAAAACCTGGGACATGGGCGACATCATTGCCGCCGAAGGCACCCTGGCCCGTTCCGGCAAGGGCGACCTGTACGTTGAAATGACCAACGTGCGCCTGCTGACCAAATCCTTGCGCCCGCTGCCGGACAAGCACCACGGCCTGACCGACACCGAACAGCGCTACCGCCAGCGCTACGTTGACCTGATCGTCAACGAAGACGTGCGCCAGACTTTCCGCGTGCGTTCGCAAGTCATCGCCCACATCCGCAGCTTCCTGATGCAGCGTGACTTCCTGGAAGTGGAAACGCCGATGCTGCAGACCATTCCGGGCGGCGCGGCAGCCAAGCCGTTCGAAACCCACCACAACGCTTTGGACATGGGCATGTTCCTGCGTATCGCGCCGGAGCTGTACCTCAAGCGCCTGGTTGTTGGCGGGTTCGAGAAAGTGTTCGAGATCAACCGCAACTTCCGTAACGAAGGCGTTTCGACTCGTCATAACCCAGAATTCACCATGTTGGAGTTCTACCAGGCCTACGCCGACTACGAAGACAACATGGACCTGACCGAAGAACTGTTTCGCGAACTGGCGCAGCTGGTCCTGGGCAGCACCGACGTGCCGTACGGCGACAAGGTGTTCCACTTCGGCGAGCCGTTCGTGCGTCTGTCGGTGTTCGACTCGATCCTCAAGTACAACCCTGAGCTGACCGCCGATGACCTGAACGACATCGACAAGGCCCGTGCCATTGCCAAGAAGGCCGGCGCCAAGGTGCTGGGTTTCGAAGGCCTGGGCAAGCTGCAGGTGATGATTTTCGAAGAGCTGGTCGAGCACAAGCTGGAGCAGCCGCACTTCATTACCCAGTACCCGTTCGAAGTGTCGCCGCTGGCCCGTCGTAACGACGACAACCCGAACGTCACCGACCGTTTCGAGCTGTTCATCGGTGGTCGTGAAATCGCCAACGCCTACTCCGAGTTGAACGACGCGGAAGACCAGGCCGAGCGCTTCATGGCCCAGGTGGCCGACAAGGACGCCGGCGACGACGAAGCCATGCACTACGACGCCGACTTCGTGCGTGCGCTGGAGTACGGCATGCCGCCAACGGCGGGTGAAGGCATCGGTATCGACCGTCTGGTGATGCTGCTGACCAACTCCCCGTCGATCCGCGACGTGATCCTGTTCCCGCACATGCGGCCGCAAGCGTAAGTGTTTCAATTAAAAAACCGCCTTTTCAGGCGGTTTTTTATTGCCTGTCTGGTACAAACGTATCAACTTGTTACTTTCATCTGAGAGGAAATACCTGTCGTGATTCGTGCAATGGCTCAAGAAGGTGCAGCGGGTATCGCCACTGCGGTCGCTGAAAGTGTTCAGTACCAGGGTCGCAAGGCCAGCCGACAGGGCAGCGAACAGCGACGACAGGAAATCCTGGATGCCGCCATGCGCATTGTCGTGCGTGACGGTGTGCGGGCCGTAAGGCACCGTGCGGTGGCCGCCGAGGCGCAAGTGCCGTTGTCGGCGACCACTTACTATTTCAAGGATATCGATGACTTGCTCACCGATACCTTCGCTCAATACGTGGAACGCAGTGCGGCGTACATGGGCAAGTTGTGGGTGAACAATGAAGGCCTGCTGCGCGACATGATCGCCAGTGGCGATGGCAGCCCGCAGGCGCGCTCGAAACTGGCGGACGATATTGCGCGACTGATGACCGATTACGTTCACCGGCAACTGGTCAATCGCCGCGAACATTTGATGGCCGAGCAGGCGTTCCGCCAGGAAGCATTGCTCAACCCGCGTCTGGCCGAGCTGGTGCGCTCGCATCAGCAAATCCTGTTGCAGGGCTCTTGCCAGCTGTTCCAGGTGCTGGGCTCACGCGAGCCGCATCAGGATGCCAAGGTGTTGACGGCGATTATCGGCCGGATGGAATATCAGGGGCTGCTCAACGTAGACGAGCCTGCCGCCGAAGAGGAAATGCTCGGCATCCTGACGCGCTACATGCACCTGGTGCTGGCGTCGGTGTAGTTCTGGCTGGTGCTTCACCCTGTGGGAGCGAGCTTGTGTGGCGAGGGGGCTTGTCGGAGCGCCGAACCGCCCCGTTCGGCTACGAAGCAGTCGTAAAACCCGCGCATCCGGACAGACTGTCTCACCGAGGTAGCTGGTTTTGGGGCGGCTTCGCCACCCAACGGGGGCAAGCCCCCTCGCCACACAGGCTCGCTCCCACAGAAGGGCGCTGTTCATCTGAGGGCGACGTATGTTCATAGGGAGTTTTGAATGAAAGCCTGGCGTGTCGTTGTGATCGCCTTGTCGTTCCTGCTGCTCAGTGGCTGTCTGGTGACCTTCAAGGAACCGCTGCCTGCAAGCGAACCCGCGCCCAAGGGATTGCTCGGCAAATGGACCAGCACCAATGCCTGGGGCGAGCCGCTTAACCTCGAACTGACCCGCATCGGTGACAACCGCTATCAGGCCGTCAGCTATTACCGGACCAGACCCAAGGAGCGGGAGGCCTATCCCTTCACCGTGACGCGCCATGGCAACCGCTGGTATCTGTCGGCGAAGGTGCCGGCACAGTTCGGCGGGCATTTCACCATTGGCGGGTTTGAACTGACCGACAAGCATGAGCTGGTGGTCTACAACCTCGACCTCGACCAGATCAACCAGGCCATGAAGCAGGAAGCCCTGAGCGGTGAAAGCTTCCAGACCAACGACGGCGATGGCGTATTGATCGACAGCCACATGGATCAAGTCGCCGCCTACCTCGACGACCCGGCCAACTCCGATGTGTTCATCGAAGCCGTACGCTACCAGCGTCAGGCCAAAGCCAAATAAGCAGCACCAACAGGTTTCTACAGGAGTTTCGGGTGGACGATTACCAACAGTCGATACGCATTTTGTCCGATCGCATCGTGCTGGCGCAGACGCCGATCCGCGTCCTCGATGCGGTCAAGTGGGACGACAACATTCGTAAGGGCTTCCTCAAGGCCAAGGGCAAGGAAATGCCGGCGGTGGACCGCGACTACTACCTCAACCGGCCGCTGGCGTTCGACTCCAGCAAAGTGAAGCTGGAGTTCCAGAACATCGAGCGCGACATCACCCGCCAGCTCGGCCAGTTCAACCCGGTCGGCCAGATCATGCGCCGCATGTGCAAGGAATACCGCATGGTGGTCCGCATGCTCGAAGCGCGCGGCACCGAGGATTTCGGCCTGATTTCCCAAGAGCTGTACGGTGCCGCGTCCGACGCGTTCCACGCGGGTGACCCGACCCTGTCCGACCTGGGCATGATGTTGTCCGAATACCTGAACAACATCGACGGCCGTGGCGACCTCAAGGACGAGCCGAAGACCCTGACTGCCAAGGATGCGGTCGACATGCTCCAGCATCGCTTGAACAAGGTTTTTGGCGAAGCCGAGGAAACCATCCGGGTGTTCGAGTCCGACGGCATCGTCGCCGATGCGGCGGCGGGCGCCGACTACATCAAGATCCGCTCCGACGCGATGTTCAACGACCGCGACGTGCGGGCGCTGGAAGTTCATGAAGGGCTGGTGCATGTCGGCACCACCCTCAACGGCCTGAACCAGCCGATCTGCACTTTCCTCTCCAAGGGGCCGCCCTCGTCGACGGTGACCCAGGAAGGCCTGGCGATCCTGATGGAAATCATCACCTTCGCCTCTTACCCGAGCCGCCTGCGCAAACTGACCAACCGCACCCGCGCCATTCACATGGTGGAGGAGGGCGCGGACTTCCTGCAGGTGTTCGAGTTCTTCCGTGAGCAAGGCTTCGAAATGCCCGAGAGCTACAGCAACGCCAGTCGCGTTTTCCGCGGCTCGGTGCCGACAGGTCTGCCATTTACCAAAGACTTGTCCTACCTCAAGGGCTTCATCATGATTTACAACTACATTCAACTGGCCGTGCGTAAAGGCAAGCTGGAGCAGATACCGCTGTTGTTCTGCGGCAAGACCACCCTGGAAGACATGCGTACCTTGCGCCAGCTGGTGGACGAAGGCCTGGTGGTGCCGCCCAAGTACCTGCCGGAACAGTTCCGCGACATGAACGCGTTGTCGGCATGGATGTGTTTCTCCAACTTCCTCAACCACCTGAGCCTGGACCGGATCGAGGCGGATTACTCCAACATCCTTTAAGGCTGGTGAGATCCAAATGTGGGAGTGGGCTTGCTCGCGAAAGCGGTGTGTCAGCCAACTGAGATGTTGAATGTTAATCCGCATTCGCGAGCAAGCCCGCTCCCACATTGAACCGTGTTCCACCATTTTTTCGCGAGGTTTCAACGGATGAGAATCCTCGGCATCCTCTGCCTTCTCCTGGCCTTGAACGGTTGCAGTTCGCTGTTGTTCTACCCCGAACCCGGCCAGCTGTTCACGCCGGAAAAGGCCGGGCTCGAATATCGCACCGTCACCCTGCTCACCGCCGATGGCCTCAAGCTGAATGCATGGTGGCTGCCGGCGAAGAAGGGGGTCGAGGTCAAAGGCACGGTGCTGCACCTGCACGGCAACGGCGGAAACCTGCCCATGCACCTAGGGGGGAGCTTTTGGTTGCCGAAAAATGGTTACCAGGTGTTGCTTGTGGACTATCGCGGTTATGGCCTGTCCGAAGGTGAGCCGACCCTGCCGGCGATCTATCAGGACATCGACGCGGCCTTCAAATGGCTCGATCAGGCGCCGGAGGTCAAAGGCAAGCCACTGATCCTTCTCGGCCAGAGCCTCGGTGGCTCGATGGCCGTGCACTATCTGGTCCAGCACCCGGAACGGCAGAAACAACTGAAGGCTATTGTCCTCGACGGTGTACCCGCCAGTTACCGCAGCATCGGTCAGTTTGCCTTGAGTACTTCATGGTTGACCTGGTCGGTGCAGGTGCCGTTGTCGTGGCTGGTGCCGGACGGCGACAGCGCGATCAACTCCATGGCGCAACTCAATGATGTGCCGAAACTGATCTACCACAGCATCGACGATCCGATCGTGCCTCTTTCCAACGGCATCCGACTGTATCAAGCTGCGCCGCCGCCACGGGTGCTGCAACTGACCCGTGGCGGTCATGTGCAGACGTTCGCCGACCCGGTCTGGCGCAAGGTCATGCTGCGTTATCTCGATGATCCGCAACATTTCAACGGCCTGCGCCGTCTGGGTGAGATCCCCAATTACCCGGTGCCCCCGAATTCAGAAATCGAACCACCAGAGAGCCCGCAATGAGTGAAGAACGTAACGCCATCCCGCTGATCATCACCGGTATCTGCAGCATCCTCGGCACCGTCGGTGCCCTGTGGTGGTACGGCTACCTGCACTTCGCCAAGCCTGAGGATGCGTTGCTGCTCAACGAATTCACCATGCTCAAGACCGTGCCGGGTGAAGACTACAAAGTCTCCCTGCAACCGGCCGCCCAAGTGGCGCAGTGCATCGATGGCGTGCTGGTGCTGTTCGACATGGAACAGAAAGGCCTGACCGGCGTGCTGGTCGACAGCAAGAAAAAAGCCGTGCGCTGCATGGGGCAGGAAACGCCGCAGAAGCTGGAACCGTAAACCGGTTCTCGCAGGCAACATAAATCAAATGTGGGAGCGGGCTTGCTCGCGAAGACGGTTTCACATCCAACATATGTGTTGGCTGATCCACCGCTTTCGCGAGCAAGCCCGCTCCCACAGGTTTTGCGGATGTTCAGTGTTTCTGTTTGTCGTCCGGCATCGACAAATCGTGCAAATGCCGACGGGACAGCGCCAGAAAACGCGGCGTCGGCCCGATGTCTTCGTACAGCGGATCGCCTTCTTCGTCGGTGGCGACCACGGTCGTGCCTTTGACGTACGGGAAGCTTCTTTCCAGCTCTTCCAGTGCGGCGCCGATCAGATCGCCGAGCAGTTCTTCGGGATGCCGCTTGGGGTACATCTCGACGAGCGCGGCCAGCCGTGCGGCAGACTCCACGTCCAGATGAATCGAGTAGCCGGTGTCGGTCAGGCGACCCTTGGCGTTTTCTTCCCAGTGGTGGGCAAGCTCGCGGATTTTCATATTGACCTCATTGCGCTCCCGCTCGTGGCAGGCAGGGTGAGTGTCCGGCACTGGCCGGCGATAACCGTTGTACGGCTTACCGTTCAGACTAGCCTCAACAGGCAAGGTTTAAAGGCCCTTCGTCGTCTTGCTTGTAAGAACCTGCCTGGGGCGGCACTCTCTTGTTTCTTAGCCGCCCGGATTTTTTGCTGGAGACCTGCTGATGACCGATATTGATGCACGCTTGCGCGAGGACGTTCACCTGTTGGGTGAGCTGTTGGGCAACACCATTCGTGAGCAATATGGCGACGGTTTTCTCGACAAGATCGAGCAGATCCGCAAGGGCGCCAAGGCTGATCGGCGCGGCTCCATGGACGCCGAACTCAGCGCCAGCCTCAATCAGCTGAGCGAAGACGAGTTGCTGCCGGTGGCGCGGGCGTTCAACCAGTTCCTCAACCTGGCCAACATCGCCGAGCAATATCAGTTGATTCACCGCCGCGAGGAATCCCAGGAGGCACCGTTCGAAGCCCGGGTGCTGCCGGAGTTGCTCGCGCGCCTGCGCGCCGAGGGGCATGGCGCCGACGCGCTGGCCCGGCAACTGGGCCGGCTGGAGATCGAGCTGGTACTCACGGCGCATCCCACCGAAGTTGCACGCCGCACACTGATCCAGAAGTACGACGCCATCGCCGCGCAACTGGCGGCTCAGGATCACCGCGACCTGACCAGTGCCGAGCGCGAGCAGATCAAGACCACCTTGCAACGCCTGATCGCCGAAGCCTGGCACACCGAGGAAATCCGCCGCACGCGCCCGACGCCGGTGGACGAAGCCAAGTGGGGTTTCGCGGTGATCGAGCATTCGCTGTGGCAGGCCATTCCCAATTATCTGCGCAAGGCCGATCAGGCCCTGCACGCCGCCACCGGCCTGCGCCTGCCACTGGAGGCGGCACCGATTCGCTTTGCCTCGTGGATGGGCGGCGACCGCGACGGCAACCCGAACGTGACGGCGGCGGTGACCCGAGAGGTTTTACTGTTGGCGCGCTGGATGGCGGCCGATTTGTACCTGCGCGATGTCGATCGCCTGGCCGCCGAGCTGTCGATGCAGCAGGCCAGCGATGAATTGAAGGCCAAGGCGGGAGACAGTGCCGAACCGTACCGGGCAGTGCTCAAACAGCTGCGCGATCGCTTGCGGGCAACGCGTAACTGGGCACACGCCGCCTTGTCGACGCCAGCGCCGGCACCGACCGAAGTGCTGCAAGACAACCGCGAACTGCTCGATCCACTGGAGCTTTGCTACCACTCCTTGCACGCGTGCGGCATGGGCGTGATCGCCGATGGGCCGTTGCTCGATTGCCTGCGTCGGGCAGTGACATTCGGTCTGTTCCTGGTTCGTCTGGATGTACGCCAGGACTCGTCGCGGCACTCCGCTGCGATGACCGAAATCACCGACTACCTCGGCCTGGGTCGCTACGAGGACTGGAGCGAGGAGGAGCGCATCGCCTTCCTGATGCGCGAATTGAGCAATCGTCGGCCTTTGTTGCCGACGTACTTCAAACCCTCCGCCGACACTGCCGAAGTGCTGGCGACCTGCCGGGAAATCGCCGCTGCGCCGTCGGCATCCCTCGGTTCCTATGTAATTTCCATGGCCGGTGCGGCTTCCGATGTGCTCGCCGTGCAGTTGCTGCTCAAAGAGTCCGGCGTGTTGCGACCGATGCGCGTGGTGCCGCTGTTCGAAACCCTGGCCGACCTCGACAACGCGGGGCCGGTGATCGAGAAGCTGCTGCTGTTGCCGGGCTATCGCGCGCGCCTGCAAGGGCCGCAGGAAGTGATGATCGGCTACTCCGACTCGGCCAAGGACGCCGGCACCACCGCGGCGGCCTGGGCGCAGTACCGGGCGCAAGAGCGACTGGTGGATATCTGCCGCGAGCAACAAGTCGAACTGCTGTTGTTCCACGGTCGCGGCGGCACTGTGGGGCGCGGCGGCGGCCCGGCCCACGCGGCGATCCTGTCGCAGCCACCAGGTTCGGTGGCGGGGCGTTTTCGCACCACCGAACAGGGCGAAATGATTCGATTCAAATTCGGCCTGCCGGACATCGCCGAGCAAAACCTCAATCTGTACCTGGCCGCCGTGCTGGAGGCGACCTTGCTGCCTCCGCCACCACCTACACCTGAGTGGCGCCATCTGATGGACGAACTGGCCGCAGACGGTGTCAGCGCCTACCGCGCCGTGGTGCGGGAAAATCCGCAGTTCGTGGAGTACTTCCGCCAGTCGACGCCAGAGCAGGAACTCGGTCGTTTGCCGCTGGGCAGTCGTCCAGCCAAGCGCCGGGCCGGGGGGATCGAAAGCCTGCGGGCGATTCCATGGATCTTCGGCTGGACCCAGACGCGCCTGATGCTGCCGGCCTGGCTGGGTTGGGAAGCGGCCCTGAGCAAGGCACTGGAGCGTGGCGAAGGC
The DNA here is from genome assembly GCF_057838985.1 of Pseudomonas sp. KH_046_2. Taxonomy (NCBI): domain Bacteria; kingdom Pseudomonadati; phylum Pseudomonadota; class Gammaproteobacteria; order Pseudomonadales; family Pseudomonadaceae; genus Pseudomonas; species Pseudomonas sp. KH_046_2. Next base: position 1,270,342 of record NZ_CM174480.1, read on the forward strand.
GAGCTGCTGGGGCAAATGCGCGAGCAGTGGCCGTTCTTCCGCACCCGCATCGACATGCTGGAAATGGTCCTGGCCAAGGCCGATGCCGACATTGCGCAGTCCTACGATGAGCGTCTGGTGGAGCCGAATCTGTTGCCATTGGGTGCGCATTTACGCGACCTATTGTCGCAGGCGTGCACCATCGTTCTCGGCCTGACCGGGCAGTCGCAGCTGCTGGCACATAGCCCAGCGACCCTTGAGTTCATCCGCTTGCGCAACACCTACCTCGACCCGCTTCATCTATTGCAGGCCGAGTTGCTGGCCCGTTCAAGAGTGCAGGACGTGGCGCAGGGCAGCCCGGTAGAACAGGCCTTGCTGGTGTCTGTGGCGGGGATTGCCGCCGGTTTGCGCAACACCGGCTAAGGTTTTTGCCGTGGGGTCAGGCATCCGGCGGGTGCACCGGATGCCGTCGTTTGGCGGGGTTAAAAGTGCTGTCAGGCGACAGTTAATGATGGGGTTGCGACTTGGGGAACTGTGCGCAATGGTCGCAAGAGGCGGCGGTTTCTCCGACTTTTGGCGTCTTGTGTGGGCGCAGCCTGCTGTGTATCTTGATCAGCCTTTGGCCGTTTGGGCGGCCACGACCCTATTTTTGAGATTGGCCCCACGAGGCGAATCTGACGTTATCCATATAAAAAATTGAGGAGCACATCGATGCGCGTCATTCTGCTGGGAGCTCCCGGGGCCGGTAAAGGTACTCAGGCTAAGTTCATCACCGAAAAATTCGGCATTCCGCAAATCTCCACCGGCGACATGTTGCGTGCAGCGGTCAAGGCCGGCACCGAGCTGGGCATGAAGGCCAAGAGCATCATGGATGCCGGCGGCCTGGTGTCCGATGACCTGATCATCGCACTGGTCAAGGACCGCATCGCCCAGTCCGACTGCGCCAACGGTTTCCTGTTCGACGGCTTCCCGCGCACCATTCCCCAGGCAGAAGCCCTGGTGACTGCCGGCGTCGAGCTCGATGCCGTGGTTGAAATCGCCGTTGAAGACGAAGAAATCGTCCAGCGTATCGCCGGTCGCCGTGTTCACGAGGCCAGCGGCCGCGTGTACCACATCGTCTACAACCCGCCGAAAGTAGCTGGCACAGACGACATCACCGGTGAAGAACTGGTACAGCGCAAGGACGACACCGAAGAAACCGTGCGTCATCGCCTGTCGGTCTACCACTCCCAGACCAAGCCGCTGGTGGATTTCTACCAGAAGCTGTCGGCTGCCAATGGCAAGCCGAAGTACAGCCACATCGAAGGCGTCGGTTCGGTTGAAGCGATCACCGCCAAGGTGCTTGCAGCCCTGAGCTGAAAAGTCTGATCCGCTGCATCATCCACGGCCCGCTTGCGGGCCGTAGTTGTTTATACTGACGCACTTTTTTCTGATCTCTCTTGTGGATACATCGATGAGCACCTTGCTGGCCCTGGACACCGCGACTGAAGCTTGCTCCGTTGCCTTGCTGCATGACGGCAAGGTCACGAGCCATTACGAGGTGATCCCGCGCCTGCACGCGCAAAAGCTGTTGCCGATGATCAAGCAATTGCTGGCCGATGCGGGCACCACGCTGCAAGCGGTCGATGCCATTGCGTTCGGCCGCGGCCCGGGCGCCTTCACCGGTGTGCGCATTGCCATCGGCGTGGTGCAGGGCCTGGCGTTTGCCCTGGATCGCCCGGTGTTGCCGGTGTCTAACCTGGCCGTGCTGGCGCAACGTGCGCTCCGTGAACACGGCGCCACTCAGGTCGCCGCCGCCATTGATGCGCGCATGGATGAAGTGTATTGGGGTTGCTACCGTGAAACGGCCGGGGAGATGCGCCTGGTGGGTGCGGAAGCGGTGCTGCCGCCGGAGTCCGCTGGTTTGCCGGCTGATGCCAGCGGCGAATGGTTCGGCGCAGGCACCGGTTGGGGTTATGGCGAGCGTATCGCCGTCAGCCTGAGCGGGCAGGACGCGGGCATGTTGCCCCATGCTGAAGACTTGCTGACTTTGGCACGGTTTGCCTGGGCGCGCGGCGAGGGGATCGTGGCTGATGAGGCACAACCGGTTTATCTGCGCGATAAAGTGGCGACGCCTAAAGCTCGATAGTATCCAGGGCCGAGTCGGTCCAATCGCGGGCAAGCCACGCTCCCACAGGTTATGCGCAGATCCTGTGGGAGCGGCGGTGCGACGATTCGACTTGCCCGCGATGGCGATCTATCGGACGCAGCCAATCGTCTTTTTCTAACCTCAGCTTTAAACCTTTTGCCTTTTATGTGTTCTAGTTATCACTCGGCGGTTTGCGAAGTGGGTTGTGCGCCACTAAACTGCCATCACTGATTCCGAGTATGCATGTATGCGTATAGACGGCGTTTCCTCTCAGTCCTACCCCATCAAGCGCAAACCTCGCAAAGACCGCGTGGTGGAAGACGACGCCATTGATATCGAAGGCGAGCTGGAATTCCCGACTGAAGAGCAACTGGCTGCCCGCGCCGCCAAAGCCTCTGCGCAAAAACTGAGCAATCTTCCCGCCCGTCAGCAAGATCTGATTTACCACCGTGCCATGAGCAAAAGCGTGGCGACAGCCCTGGCCAGCTACCTGAGCACCGCCGGTTTCGTCGATTGGGAAGCGGATGTGCTGGGTCTCGACCTGTACATCTGATGTTGCTGCCGTATTACCTCGGTTGTCCGTCCTGGAGCGAAAACGCCTGGCGCGACTACCTGTATCCGCCGGACGCCAAACCCGCCGATTTTCTTGATCTCTATTCCCGGGTTTTCAATGCCGTCGAAGGCAACACGACCTTCTACGCGAGCCCGGCTGCCAGCACCGTGCAGCGTTGGGCCGAAACGATGCCCGAGCACTTTCGCTTCACCGCCAAGTTTCCCGGCGAGATCAGCCACGGTGGCGACCTGCGCGAGCAACTGACCGCCGCCGAAACCTTCGTGCAATTGCTCAGCCCGCTGGGTGAGCGGGTGTCGCCGTTGTGGTTGCAGCTGTCGAAAAGCTTCACGCCCCAACGTTTGCCTGAGCTGGCCGGATTTATCGATGCCCTGCAGCGACCGCTGGCTGTGGAAGTGCGGCATGACGAGTTTTTCGCCAAGGGTGACAGCGAGCGAATGCTCAACCGCCTGCTGCTGGATCGCGGTGTCGAACGCATTTGTCTCGATCCCCGTGCGCTGTTCAGTTGCACCTCGACCGAGCCTTCGGTGCTCCACGCCCAATCGAAGAAACCCCGGGTGCCACCGCGCCCTGCGGCATTCACGCAATTCCCGCAGGTGCGTTTTATCGGCCATCCGACGCTTGAGGCCAACGATGCGTTCCTGGAGCCGTGGGTCGAGAAAATCGCGTTATGGATCGAAGAGGGCCGCACGCCGTACATCTTCCTGCACACCGCCGACAACCTGCTGGCGGCGAAACTGGCGCAGCGTTTTCACGCGCAGCTGATGCTGCGTTTGCCTGGCTTGCCGGCGCTGCCTGAGCTATACAGAGAGCCCGTCGCCGAGCAACTTGGCCTGCTCTGAGGCGGATTCTTTCCCCTCTTCAGGAGCCTGCCCAATGGATGCGCAAACCCTTCGAGCCCAGGCGTTCAAAGCCCTTCATGAACGCCCCGGGGTTTTTGTGATTCCCAATCCGTGGGATGCAGGTTCAGCGAAAATGCTCGCCAGCCTCGGCTTCGAGGCGCTGGCGACCACCAGCGCCGGTTATGCCTTTTCCCAGGGCCGTGCCGATGGCGGACTAACCCTCGACGATACCCTGATGAACGTTCAGGCGATTGTCGCCGCCACCGACCTGCCGGTTGCCGTGGACCTGGAAAACGGCTTTGCCGACAACCCGGCCGACTGCGCGAAAAGCATTTTGCGCGCGGCAGAGGCCGGCGCTGTCGGTGGTTCGATCGAAGATGCCACCGGCCGCGAAGAAGGCCCGATCTACTGTTTCGAACACGCCGTGGCGCGCATCGAGGCCTCTGTGGCTGCCGCTCGCAGTTTGCCGTTCCCTTTCACCTTGACCGCCCGGGCGGAAAACTTCCTGCACGGCAATCCCGATCTGGCCGACACCATCCGCCGCTTGCAGGCATTCGCCGAGGCTGGTGCCGATGTGCTTTATGCACCCGGTTTGCGCAGCGCCGAGGATGTGTTGGCGGTGGTGCGCGCTGTGGCGCCCAAGCCGGTGAATGTGTTGATGTCGGGCGGCTTGAAGCTGACGGTCGCGCAGTTGGGTGAGATGGGCGTCAAACGCATCAGCGTCGGCTCGGCGCTGGCATTGGCGGCCTATGGCGAATTCTTCCGCGCCGCCGAAGAAATCCAGACGTCAGGCACGTTCGGTTTCACGTCCCGGTCGATGCCGTACCAGAAGGCCAATCAGTTTTTCAAAGGCTGAGGGACGAGGGCGCAGCTGAGGATCAGGCGGCGATACGCAGGTTCTGCAGGATGATCGGGCGCGCCCAGCCATTGTCGTAATCGAGTTGTTTCTGCTGCTCTACCCGTTCTTGCGGCGAGAACGGCGGGAACGGCTTGTCCAGCAGATCGAGTTCAAACTCGGCGATGGGCAGGTGCAGCGGACGCGGTTGCGGGGCAGGGCCAGCTTCTGGCAGCGGCTGACCGGCGTTCAACACGATCGGGCGAACCCAGCCGCTTTCGAAATCCTGCTGTTTTTGCTGGGCGACGATTTCGTCCGCCGGGAACGGAGGGAGCGGCTTGTCGGCCAGGTCCATTTCGAATTCGGCAATCGGCAGGAACAGCGGCTCGGGCGGGCGGATTTCGTTGTCCTTCACCTCGCATTCACGCTGGGACACGATGTGCGCCAGCAGGTCGCTGCCAACGGTGGGCTCAACCGGGCTTTCGAGGTCGACCGGTGGAAAATTCAGGGATTGCGGCAGCACTTCACCCGACTGTTCGGCCAGCGCTCGGGCAAAGAAATCCTGCCAGATGTGGCTGACGCCGCTCAGTGCCTGGGTGTTTCGCAGGTTGTAGTCGCCGTAGGGCGAGATAAAACCTGTGATTGTGGGTTGAATGTCTGACATTTCTCTCGGTCGACGCTCAGCTCTGGCAAAATGCTCGATAGTTTTGTTATCGGCAGTTTTTGCCGATCATTAATTTTTTGAGCGTGTTTTCCGATGATTGATCAACCTGCGGCCTGCCGCATCCATGTCCAGGCCCTCGACGCGGCTTTCGAGCCACAAGCCGAGCAATGGGCCGAGCGCCTGGGCTTGCCGATGCAAGTGGCGGACGGCGAATTTGCCTTGCAGGTGGGTGACATGGGCTTGCAGCTGCAACAGCTGGGGCCGGATGCGCCGGGGCCGGTGCGGGTGGACTTCGTCGAGGGTGGCGCGGCCCATCGCCGGTTGTACGGCGGCGGCAGCGGGCAGATGATCGCCAAGGCTGTTGGCGTCGCCCAAGGCGTACGCCCGCGGGTGCTGGATGCCACGGCGGGGCTGGGCAAGGACGCGTTCGTGCTGGCCAGCCTTGGTTGCGAGATGAGTCTGATCGAGCGTCAGCCGTTGATTGGTGCCTTGCTCGAGGATGGCCTGGCCCGTGGCGCGGAAGATTTCGACGTGGCGCCGATCGTGGCGCGCATGCGCTTGCTCAAGGGCAATTCGATCGAGGTCATGCGCAACTGGGAAGGCGAGCCGCCCCAGGTGATCTACCTCGACCCGATGTTCCCGCACCGCGAGAAAACCGCGCTGGTGAAAAAGGAAATGCGCCTGTTCCGGCCGCTGGTAGGCGATGACCCGGATGCGCCGGCATTGCTTGAGGCCGCGTTGGCCCTGGCCAGCCACCGGGTGGTGGTCAAGCGACCGCGCAAGGCGCCGTGCATCGACGGGCCGAAGCCGAGTCATGCGCTCGATGGCAAGTCCAGTCGGTATGACATTTATCCGAAGAAGGCGCTCAAGCCCTGAGACCGAGTTGCTCCCATCGCGAGCAGGCTCGCTCCTACATGTTGCATAGAGCCAGTGTAGGAGTGAGCCTGCTCGCGATGGCGTCAGTCCAGACACCAACAATCCACCAGGCTCACTCAGGCCGATAAGCCCGCATAAACAACCCCACCACCTCCCGCACATGGCTCTCCGCCTCTTCGCCAACCGGCGGTTCGCCGCAGCCATACAGCAAGCGGAAATTTCCGGCGCCCTTGAGCAGGCAGAAGAAGTGCTCGGCCGCGTTGTGCGGTTTGTCGATGCGCAGCACGCCACTTTCATCGATCTTGCTCAGCAAGCGCTCCATGCCATGCAGCATGCGCTGCGGCCCGGCCTCGAAGAAGATCTGCGAGAGTTTCGGGTCCTGGCTGCCCAGGGTCATCATCAAACGGTGCAGGTTCACGGATTCATCACTGTTGATCAGATGATGAAAACCGCGCGCGATGTTCAGCAGCACGGTCTCCACTGCCACGCCTTCCGGCAACTCGAAGAACAGCGGTGGCAACTGCTCCTCGCATTTGGCCATCACCGCAGCGGAGAAAAGCGTCTCCTTGTCGTTGAAGTGGCTGTAGACCGTCAGTTTCGACACACCGGCCTCGGCTGCGACGGCATCCATGCTGGTATTGGCATAACCCTTACTCAAAAACAGCGTTTTCGCCGCATCGAGAATTGCCTGGCGCTTGGCCAGGTCCTTGGGTCTGCCTGGGCCATTGGGTGCTGAAAGATTGTTTGGCATATTCGTTTTTATTACTGGACTGGTGAGTTTGCTATTAATAACATACTGCTCAGTATAATTATTCAAAGCACCATTAGCGAAAGGTCCTTCACCATGTTCCGCTATGCCTTGCCCCTCGCGTTGCCAGTCACCCTGGCTTTTTTATTGTCTGCGTGCGGTCATGAAGAGGCGCCGCAGGTCAGCGTGCGCCCGGCCATGGTGGTCCAGCCAGAGCCTTCGGCGCAGGCCATGGAAAGCTATCCCGGTGAAGTTCGCGCGCGGTATGAACCGGACCTGGCGTTCCGTATCGGCGGTAAAGTCAGCCGACGACTGGTTGAGGAAGGGCAGCGGGTCAAGGCCGACCAACCTTTGGCGGAACTCGACCCTCAGGATGTACGCCTGCAACTGGAGGCCACTCGCGCCCAGGTCGCCGCCGCCGAAGCCAATCTGAACCTGGTGCGTTCCGAGCGTGATCGCTACAAGACCCTGATGGAGCGCCAACTGGTCAGCCGCTCGCAATACGACAACGCCGAAAACCTCTACCGCTCCGGTGAGGCGCGCCTCAAGCAAATCAAAGCCGAATTCAACGTCTCCAATAACCAGGCCAGTTACGCCGTGTTGCGAGCGCCGCAGGACGGCGTCGTGGCCAAGCGCCTGGTGGAAGTCGGGCAAGTCGTGGCTGCCGGGCAAACGGTGTTCACACTGGCAACCGATGGCGAGCGTGAAGTCTCGATCAGCCTGCCGGAGCAGAACTTCGGCCGCTTCAAGGTAGGTGAGCCGGTGTCGGTGGAGCTCTGGACCCAACCCGATCAGCGATTCGAAGGGCGTATCCGTGAACTGTCGCCGTCGGCTGATCCAAAATCCCGCACCTTCGCGGCCCGCATTGCCTTCAGTTCCGGCAAGGTACCGGTCGAACTGGGCCAGAGCGCCCGAGTGTTCGTGCAGGCCGTCGACGTGGTTCCACTGTCCGTTCCGCTGTCTGCGCTGACGGCGGAAAACGGCGTGACCTATGTCTGGGTCGTCAGCGCCAACAACACCTTGAAAAAGGCCCCGGTGCGGGTCGGTGCCTTCGGCGAGAAAACCGTACCGGTGCTTGAAGGGCTCAACGCCAGCGACTGGGTGGTGGCCGCCGGTGTCCATGTGCTTCTCGAAGGGCAGCAGGTGCGCCCGGTGGATCGCTCCAATCGCGTGGTCAATCTGGCGGACAAGGAGTAAGCCCCGATGCGCTTCAACGTTTCCGAGTGGGCACTGCGTAATCGCCAGATCGTCCTGTTCCTGATGCTGTTGCTGGCCGTTGTCGGCGCACTTTCCTACACCAAGCTCGGCCAAAGCGAAGACCCGCCGTTCACCTTCAAGGCCATGGTGATTCGCACCAACTGGCCGGGAGCGACCGCCGAGGAAGTCTCGCGTCAGGTCACCGAACGCATCGAAAAGAAGCTGATGGAAACCGGCGAATACGAACGCATCATGTCGTTCTCCCGCCCCGGCGAATCCCAGGTGACCTTCATCGCGCGCGACTCCATGCACTCGGTGGAGATACCGGAGCTCTGGTATCAGCTGCGCAAGAAAATCAGCGATATCCGCCATACCCTGCCGCCGGGGATTCAGGGGCCGTTCTTCAACGACGAATTCGGTACCACGTTCGGCAATATCTACGCCCTGACCGGCGAGGGTTTCGACTACGCCGTGCTCAAGGATTACGCCGACCGCATCCAGATCCAGCTGCAACGGGTCAAGGATGTAGGCAAGGTCGAACTGCTGGGGTTGCAGGACGAGAAAGTCTGGATCGAACTCTCCAACGTCAAGCTCGCCACTCTCGGCTTGCCGCTGGCTGCCGTCCAGCAAGCCCTTGAAGAACAGAACGCGGTGTCCACGGCAGGTTTCTTCGAAACCAGCAGCGAGCGCTTGCAGCTACGGGTGACGGGGAATTTTCAGACAGTCGACGAGATCAAGAACTTCCCGATCCGCGTCGGTGATCGCACCTTCCGCATCTCCGACGTGGCCGATGTGCGCCGTGGTTTCAACGATCCACCGGCGCCGCGCATGCGCTTCATGGCGCAAGATGCCATCGGCCTGGCGGTGGCGATGAAGGACGGCGGTGACATTCTGGTGCTGGGCAAGGCGCTGGAAATCGAGTTCGCCCGCATCCAGAAAAACCTCCCGGCCGGTATGCAGCTGCGTAAAGTCTCCGATCAACCGGCGGCGGTGAAAACCGGTGTTGGCGAGTTTGTGCAAGTGTTGGTCGAGGCGCTGGCCATTGTGTTGCTGGTGAGCTTCTTCTCCCTCGGCGTGCGCACCGGCATGGTCGTAGCGCTGGCGATTCCGCTGGTGCTGGCGATGACGTTCGCGAGCATGTATTACCTTGGCATCGGCCTGCACAAGATCTCCCTCGGCGCGCTGGTACTGGCCCTGGGTTTGTTGGTGGACGACGCGATCATCGCCGTGGAAATGATGGCGATCAAAATGGAGCAGGGCTTCGACCGGGTCAAAGCGGCGAGTTATGCCTGGACCAGTACCGCGTTCCCGATGCTCACCGGTACGCTGATCACCGCGGCCGGCTTCCTGCCGATTGCCACGGCGCAATCGGGCACGGGCGAATACACCCGTTCGATTTTCGAAGTGGTTACCATCGCGCTGTTGGCGTCGTGGGTGGTCGCGGTGGTCTTCGTGCCGTATCTGGGGGAAAAACTCCTGCCGGACCTGGCGAAGATTCACGCCGCCAAACACGGTACCGGCCAGCCCGATCCCTATGGCACACCGTTTTATCAGCGCGTCCGGCGCCTCGTGGAGTGGTGCGTGCGCTGGCGTAAAACCGTGATCGCGGCGACCGTGATGTTGTTCATCGCTTCCATCGTGTTGTTCAAGTTTGTGCCGCAGCAGTTCTTCCCGGCATCGGGTCGCCTGGAGTTGATGGTCGACCTGAAACTGGCCGAAGGCGCTTCACTGAGCAACACCGCCGACGAGGTCAAGCGCCTCGAAGAGCTGCTTAAGGACAAGGCCGGGATCGACAATTACGTGGCTTACGTCGGTACCGGTTCGCCGCGTTTCTACCTGCCGCTGGATCAGCAACTGCCGGCGGCGAGCTTCGCCCAGTTTGTCGTCCTGGCGAAAACCATCGAAGAACGGGAAACCCTGCGCACCTGGCTGATCACAACCCTCAACGAGCAATTCCCGACTCTACGTTCGCGGGTCACGCGCCTGGAAAACGGTCCTCCGGTTGGCTATCCGGTGCAGTTCCGCGTGACCGGGGAGCACATCGAAGAGGTGCGGGCGCTGGCGCGTAAAGTCGCGGCCAAGGTTCGCGAAAACCCGCATGTGGTCAACGTCCACCTGGACTGGGAGGAACCGAGCAAAGTCGTATACCTGAATATCGATCAGGATCGTGCGCGGGCGCTGGGTGTGAGCACGGCGAACCTGTCGAGGTTCCTGCAAAGCTCCCTGACCGGTTCCAGCGTCAGCCAGTACCGCGAAGACAACGAGTTGATCGAGATCCTGTTGCGCGGCACCTTGCATGAGCGCACCGAGCTGTCATTGCTGCCGAGCCTGGCGGTGCCGACCGATAACGGTCGCAGCGTCGCGCTGTCGCAGATCGCGACCCTGGAGTACGGCTTCGAAGAGGGCATCATCTGGCACCGCAATCGCCTGCCCAACGTGACGGTTCGCGCCGACATCTACGGCAAGGAACAACCGGCAACGCTGGTGCAGCAGATCATGCCGACACTCGATCCGATCCGTGCCGAACTGCCGGACGGCTACTTGCTGGATGTCGGCGGCACGGTGGAAGACTCGGCGCGCGGACAGAATTCGGTGAAGGCCGGGGTGCCGTTGTTCATCGTGGTGGTGTTGACCTTGCTGATGCTGCAATTGCGCAGTTTTTCGCGCACGGCGATGGTGTTTCTGACGGCGCCGTTGGGGTTGATCGGGGTGACGCTGTTTCTGTTGGTGTTTCGCCAGCCGTTCGGTTTCGTGGCCATGCTGGGGACTATCGCGTTGTCAGGGATGATCATGCGTAATTCGGTGATTCTGGTGGACCAGATCGAGCAGGATATCGCTGCCGGGTTGAAGCCTTGGCAGGCGATCATCGAGGCGACGGTGCGGCGGTTCCGGCCGATTGTGTTGACGGCGCTGGCGGCGGTGTTGGCGATGATTCCGCTGTCGCGCAGTGTGTTTTTCGGGCCGATGGCGGTGGCGATCATGGGGGGGTTGATTGTGGCCACGGCGTTGACGCTGCTGTTTTTGCCCGCCCTTTATGCCGCCTGGTTTCGGGTTCGCAAAGAGTCGGTTTGATGGTTTGGGCGTGGCGGCCTTTGGGCCGACCATGCTCTTGATTGATTGAGTACATATCCGTTTCTGCGGTAACGGCGGCTTATGGTTTCGCCCTTACGGCGAGTCACTTTGGCAAACGCCGGAGTGCCGGCCCAGCCCAAAGTAACCAAAGGTCTCGCCCCGAGCGTCCGGCCCCTCGCTTAGGCTCGGGGTTCCTTCGCTGCGGTATTCATCCGGGGGCATTGCCCTCCGGTCGGCTTCGCTTCGACCTACATGCAACGAGTTCGACTGCGTCGAACGGCGCTGCGCGCCAGTCCCCGGATGAACACCTCCACTCAGCCTCCCGAGGGGGCGGGTGGATCAAGATCAAAAGCTGCAGGCGAGCTAACGCTCGGCCTGATGAGTGGTGAAGAGCGTGGTGTACGCCGATGCTTTTCTGTAGGAGTGAGCCTGCTCGCGATGACGGCCTTCCAGCCGACCTGGTTTTTGCAGGTGTCCCCAATCCCTGTGGGAGCGGGCTTGCCCGCGAAGACGGTCTGCCAGCCAACCAATCCCTCACAGATGTACCCAACCCAATTGTAGGAGCGAGCCTGCTCGCGATGACGGCTTATCAGTCAAAGTATTTATCGCTCAATCAACCATTCAGACCATTCCCACAAGACTTTCAGCTTGCCCGTCGGAAGCATGATCTCTAGCCTTTGCCCGTCGCTGCCAATTCAGCGGCCGGGACTGCAAGCCCGCCAATAGTTTGTTAGGCGCCTACAGGCGCACCTATAATCGTGGCGCTTTTTAGCAACCACCGATTTATGGTGGCTGTGTGCGGGAGATCTTCGGGTCTGCCGAGGTTGCCTAACGACTCGGTCTTGCAGACCCGCATGCAGCTGCCACCCATCATCTGCAAGTGATGCTGGCTGCTCCAACTTTCGTTAGGAGCTTCACAATGATCAAACCCAGCCCCAACCCCCCGGCTTCAGAGTCCGAAGAAAATACCGGCACTTCAAACCGCCCCTGCCCAATTTTCACCATCCGCCCGGACGTCGATTCCGAAACCCTGCTGGTTCATGCCTATGAAACTCTCGCCTCTGCGAATGTAATGGCAACCGAACTGTCGTCCATCCTGAGCGGCCCAACCTGCAATCTGGCACTCGGCATTCAGCAGATGATCGTCCTGGCGCAGCTATCAGTGAACCGCGTCCTCGATCAGTTGGATCCGCAGCAATAGCAATAGCAAAAGGAAAAAGCCCGCTGAACCTGTACCAACCAGCGGGCCTTCATTGTTCCTACATTGATCTCGGACCTGTCTGATATTGAGGCTAAAAAGCTCAGGTGTTGTACTCAGAGCCCGGTTTCACGCATGTTTGAGACAGCGCCATGAAAAATCCACCCACTTTGAGGGGCCAGTCCGATCCGGTGTTTGATCGGCTGTTGCGATCGCCTCACAAGGAACGCCTTTCGGAATACCTCGCCTTGCTTAAGCCCCTGGACGATCAGGGGCGTTACCTGCCTTTCGATTCGTTGCGCTACCGCTGGGCGCCTGGGCTGGATTCGAACCTGTGCTGGGCCTTGGTCAAGAAAGCGCGGACTGCACAGTATTCGAGCCTTTTGCCATTGGGTGAACCGGCGTGCTGGCTGAAGTTCATGCTGACGCCGCAGGCGCAAAAAGCGATTTCCGTAGTGGATCGTCAGGCGACAACCGCTGTGCTGGAATACATGACCGGCCAGATTGGCGAGCGTGCTCATTTCAGCTATTTGCTCAATGATCTGATCGAAGACGAGGCCATCAGCAGCAGTCAGCTCGAAGGTGCGGCCACCACGACGCGGGTGGCCAAGGACATGCTTAAGCGCCGTCGCTCGCCGCGCACGCCGGATGAGCGAATGGTCATCGGTAACTTCAAGATGATGAACTTCGCCTGGGAGCAGCGTTACGAGCCACTGAGCGTTGAGCTGATTGCAGCCATGCATCGGGTTGGCGTCGAGGGCATCGACGATTCGCAGTACTCGCCTGGCGTCTTCAGGATCAACGATGACGTCGTAGTCCAGGATGGCGAGGGCAACACCGTGCATTCGCCACCGCCTGCAACAGGGCTCGTGTCACGTTTGCAGGTGCTGGCCAAGTGGATCAACCAACCCCACAACAACCCTCATCAAGCGGACTACCTTCATCCATTGATCAAAGCCATCGCGCTGCATTTTGTCTTGGGTTACGAGCATCCTTTTCGCGACGGCAACGGTCGGGTAGCGCGTGCGTTGTTTTACTGGTTCATGTTCAAAAATGACTTCTCGGCGTTTCGCTACATCGCCATCAGTGTTTTGTTGCGCAATGCGCCGTTGAAGTACGGGCGGTCGTATTTGAATACCGAAGCGGATGACCTGGATCTGACGTACTTCATCGATTTCCAGTGTTCGGTGGTGTTGCGGGCTGTGGGCAGTTTTACCGAGACGTATCGGAAAAGTCTGGACGATGCGCAGCAATTTGATTGCTGGTTGCGTGAAAGTGGTTTTCTCGACCAGCTCACCGAGAAGCAGCGGGCGCTGTTTCAAGTGGCCAGGAGCGGAATGGCCAAGGAGTTCACGGCGGTCAATGTGAAGGAGAATCTGGGTTGTTCTTACAACACAGCATCAGCCACGCTAAATGGGCTGGTCGCGTTGAAGTTGTTCGAGAAACGCAAGATGGGGCGGGAGTGGGTGTTCTTTCTAAGACCCGTATCAGCGGCCTGAACCTTTGTGGGAGCAAGCCTGCTCCCACAGGTTTTGTGTCGCGGCTCAGAGCGTACCAAACACCTTCTTCGCCAAACTGGTCGCCGCAGCCGCCGGGTTCTGGCGGATGGTTTCTTCCTGTTTGCCGATCATCTCGAACAAGCCATTCAGTGCCTGCTCGGTGACGTAGTTTTCGACGTTGGCATTCTTCGCATCCACTACGCCCATGGTCGCCGCTTGCCCGGCGAACGAGTTGTACTGCTGGGCCAGGCCAACCTTGTCGGTAGCTTGCTTGACGATGGGCAGGAACTTGGCGCGGATCTGTTCGCGACTGGTCTTGTTCAGGTATTGGGTAGCCGAGTCGTTGCCACCGCTGAGGATGCCCTTGGCATCTTCCACGGTCATTTTCTTCACGGCATCGACGAGGATTGGTTGGGCCTGGGTCACGGCGGTTTCCGCCGCCTTGTTCATACTGGCTTCCAGCAGATCGACCTGATCACCCATACCAAACTGTTTCATTTTGCTGGCGACTTTGCCCAGTTTGCCCGGCAGTTCGATTTTCACGTCGGGGTTGTTGCTGAAGCCACCCGGGGTGCCGAGTTGTTTGACGGCCAGTTGCGCGCCTTGGGTCAGTGCGTCCTTGAGCCCGCCGGTGGCGTCTTTCTGCGACAGGTCGGTGAGGGACAGCGCCAGGGCGTTGGCACAGATCATCAAGCCTGCGCACAGGCCGGCAAAGCGGAGGGTAGGGCGGAACATGGCAACTTCCTTTTTCGAAAAAGACACTTAGTAGCGGGCCGGGTCGACACGGACCTTCAGCGGTTGTGGATCGGTGCCGTCCAGGCGCACGGCATGATTCTCGGTGGTGATGAACATCAGTTTGCCATCGACTTCGATGCGCGCGCTCACCGAGTAACGGTGGTTGGGCTCTACCTTCAGCGGGTCGTAGCTGAGATGGAAGGCCAGGGGCACCTGGCCTTTGATCTGGCCGCGCTGTTCGTCGATGACCTTCGCCGGGGCATCGGCGAGTGAAATGTCCTGCAGGCTGACGCTCAGGACCGCCGTCGGTGGCAGTGCGATGCGTTGCAGGTAGAAGACTTCCCCATCAAGGGAGGCCTTGGGAGCCGGTGTCGGGTGCTGGCAGGCTGTCAGTAGGACGGCGGCTGCGATCAGGGGCAGTTTTTTCATCGGTAAATCTCCGTGTCGAGGGCGCCAGAACCGACTGGCGCCCTGATCAATCTAGACGCTTTGCACAGGTGGGGCGGGTTGGTCGGCGGCATCTTCACTGCGATGCAACGCCACCTGACGGATCGACAAACGAATCTCCGCCGGCAACACCCGCTTGGCCGCGCCTTCGGCCAGTTCGCCGAGCAGTTCGTGGTAGCTCAACTTGCCCGCTTCGTCGCGCTTGAGGACTTCCAGGTCGAGCATCGTCTGGATGAAGTGGCGGAACAGGCTCTTGTCGAAGAATTCCGGGGCGTTCAGGCCATGCAGGATCGACAGGCGCTGGGCCATGACCGTGCACAGGTCTTCCAGTTCTTCGGCGCTGATGCTGTTCTGGCCGCTGTTGAGCAGCAGGGACACGGTCATGTAGAAGCGCTGCAAGGTCTGGGCGATGCTTTTCGACAGCAAGGTCAGCAGTACGAAATGCCGCGAGCTTGGCGCCGGGCGCAGGTACACGTCGTTCTCGAAGCGCAGCAGGCCTTGCTCGACGAAGGCTTCCAGCCATTGTTCGATCACCCCGTCCAGTTCCTCCAGCGACCAGCGAATGAACAGCTCCGCTTGCAGGTACGGGTACAGCGCGCGAGTGTAGCGCAGGATCTGTTCGCGGCTCATGCGCGAGGCGCTCTGGAAGAAGCTCGCCAGCAACGCCGGCAGTGCGAAGATGTGCAGTACGTTGTTGCGGTAGTAAGTCATCAAGACGGCGTTCTGCTCGTCCAGATACAGGATCTTGCCTAACGCATCGCTCTGCTCGGACAGCAGGTCCATGTCCTTCACATGCTCGATCAGCGCCCGACCATCGCCTTCCGGCAATGTGGTGTGCGGCGAATACGGGACCTTGCGCAGCAGCGCCAGGTACAGATCCAGCACCCGCGCCATGGCCCGGTCGTCCAAGGCCAGGCGGCTGGTGGACAGCAACGCCAGTGCCACCAGGTTGACCGGGTTGATCGCCGCCGCTTCGTTCAGATGCCGAGCGACTTTCTCGCCGAGGCGGTTGGTGGTTTCGTTGAGCCAGACGGGTCTGAACTGCGGGCCGAGCTCTTGTTTGCGCCAGTCCGGCTGTTCGCTGTCGAGGAATTCCGCCAGCTTGATTGGCTCGCCGAAGTTCACCGCCACCTGGCCAAAGCGCTGTTTGAGTGCGCCGATGACTTTGAAAATATCGAAGATCGACTCTTTCTTCTTGGCCGCACCGCGCAACTCGCCAAGATAGGTTCGACCTTCCAGTACGCGCTCGTAGCCGATGTACACCGGCACGAAGACGATGGGCATGCGCGACGAACGCAGGAAGCTGCGCAGGGTGATCGCCAGCATCCCGGTCTTCGGTTGCAGCATGCGCCCGGTGCGCGAGCGACCGCCTTCGACGAAAAACTCCACCGGGAAGCCCTTGGTGAACAGGGTATGCAGGTATTCGTTGAACACCGAGGTGTACAGCGGATTGCCCTTGAACGTGCGGCGCATGAAGAACGCGCCGCCGCGACGCAGCAGGCCGCCGATCACCGGCATGTTCAGGTTGATGCCGGCGGCAATGTGCGGCGGGGTCAGGCCATTGCGGAACAGCAGATAGGACAGCAGCAGGTAATCGATGTGGCTGCGGTGGCACGGCACGTAGATCACTTCGTGACCCTGGGCGACCTTCTGCACACCTTCGATGTGGTTGACCTTGATGCCGTCGTAGATCTTGTTCCAGAACCAGCTCAGCACCACTTCCATAAAACGGATCGCAGTGTAGGTGTAGTCCGAGGCGATTTCGTTGCCGTAGCGCAGCGCCTGGGCTTTGGCTTTCTCCGGCGAGATGTTCTCGCGCTCGGCTTCGTCGAGGATCGCTTGTTTGACCTGTGGCTGGTTCAGCAGGCCTTTGACCAGGTTACGGCGGTGGGAAATGTCCGGGCCGATCACCGCAGCCTTCAGGTTGCGGAAATGCACCCGCAGGATGCGCTGGGCCATGCGCACGGTGCGCTCGTGGCCCTTGTCGTGCTCGATCAGTTCGCGCAGGTGGATCGGCGCGGAGAACTGCACGCGGGTCTTGCGTCCCAGCACGATGACGCTCAGCAAGCGACGCAGGCGCCCGGTAACGGCCCAGCTGTCGGCGAACAGGAGTTTCCACGGGCTGTTTTCGCTGTCCGGCGACTGGCCCCAGAACACGCTGACCGGAATGATCTGCGCATCTTCGGCGGCGTTCTGGCTCAGGGCGCTGACCAGGCGGGTCAGTGTCGGCGGCGCGCCGCGCTTGTCCTGGCGGCCGAGCCAGTCCGGGT
Organism: Pseudomonas sp. KH_046_2; assembly: GCF_057838985.1. NCBI lineage: Bacteria > Pseudomonadati > Pseudomonadota > Gammaproteobacteria > Pseudomonadales > Pseudomonadaceae > Pseudomonas > Pseudomonas sp. KH_046_2. The sequence goes on from NZ_CM174480.1 coordinate 1,287,403, forward strand.
CGGGCGTCAGGTAGAAGAACGCGGCAGGTTCCAGCAGGTTGCCCACCGATACCGGCAGTACCGGGCGCGGCAGGCCGGCCTTGCTGCACTCGGTGTCGACCACGGCGAGGTCGGTCAGCGAAGGGTTTTGCAGGACGTAGAACACCGGACGACTGCGGTCGAGGTTGAGGGTGAACGACGACTGGTTGATCGTCTCCGAGCGAACCCAGAGGTACAACAGTCGGCGCAGGGTGCCAAACACAAGACGGCGGAACGGGGAGCGGGTCATACGGCTTCTGCGTGAGTGAATAAAACCGAGCGTTTGCTCGGGCGGCCGATAGTGTGCCGGATTCGCTGAAAATCGGCAAAAAAGCGGCTAAGTAAACTCCTGTTGAGAGTTTTAGCGTCTGTCATATACTCGGCGCTCTGTCGCCGTTGCCCTCATGGGACCGGTATGCGCAGGCTGACGTTCCCGAGGCTTTCCTGCGAAAAGCCCGACCAATAATAAAAAGGGAGTATGAACAAATGGCAACACGCGAAACCGGCAATGTGAAGTGGTTCAACGACGCCAAGGGCTACGGCTTCATCCAGCGCGAGGACGGGGTGGACGTGTTCGTGCACTACCGCGCGATTCGCGGTGAAGGCCACCGTTCGCTGACCGAGGGCCAGCAGGTTGAATACGCGGTGGTGGAAGGGCAGAAGGGGTTGCAGGCTGAGGATGTTGTAGGTCTGTAACCAAAATCTTCAGAACACCCAAAAGCACTGTGGGAGCGAGCTTGCTCGCGATGAGGACCTTTCAGCCAACTTAGATGTTGAATGTAAGTCCGCTATCGCGAGCAAGCTCGCTCCCACAGGTTTGGTGTGCAGGCTTTTACGCGGTTTTCCAGGTGATCTCTTCTTCACCATCGGCGCTGATGCGAATCCAGCGGTCCGCCGTCTCTTCACCTTCTTCCTCGACCCAGGTGCCCGGTGCGCAACGCACTTCCACGTTCAGCGCGGCAAACGCGGCGCGGGCGCAGGCGATGTCGTCGTCCCATGGGGTCTGGTCGCTTTCCAGGTACAGGCTGTTCCACTTGCCGACGGCTTTTGGCAGCCAGGTCACCGGCACGTTGCCGGCCTTGCACTTGTAGGTCTGGCCCTTCTGGACCCAGTCGGTGCAAGGGCCCAATGCCGCACCGAGCCAGGCGGAAATGGCCTTGTGGTCGACGTCGGCGTCTTTCAGGTAAATCTCGATATCGGGTTGGCGCATGGATGTCCTCACTGCGGGTCTGAAAAATCCATTCGCGGATTTAGCCGGTCTCGGGCGATTGCCCGGAACCAAAAGTTATTGAAGAACGAAATAATCGTAGCGCATTGATACGGTGGTCTCGAACGGCTCGGCCTGTTCGATAACCGCTGTCCGGCGCTCGGCACTGGCACGCCAGCCATGGGGCGTCATCGCCAGCAGGTTGGCGCGGTCCTGCGGCTTGTCCAGCGTCAGCTTGAACGTCAACGTCTCGCTGTGCGCCAGCGCCATGCCTTCCGGCACCAGGTCCAGATGCTTGTCGTCAATGTACTCGCGGACTTCGTCGTACAGCCGCTCACGCAGTTCCATCAGGTGGCCGCTGGTCGGCCCGACTTTCATCAGGCCGCCGCCAACACTGAGCAGGCGCTTGGCTTCTTCCCAATCCAGCGGGCTGAAGACACTGGCCAGGAACTGGCAACTGCCGGAAGCCAACGGCACCCGCGCCATGCTGGCGATCAACCAGGTCAGCTTCGGATTGCGTTTGCAGGCGCGTTTGACCGCTTCGCGGGAGATGTCCAGGGCATAACCTTCGGCACTCGGCAAAGCCTCGGCGATTTGCGCGGTGTAGTAACCCTCGCCACAACCGATGTCCAGCCAGTGCTGTGGCGCGTAGCCGGCCGCCAGCTCCGCCAGACGCTTGGCCACCGGGGCGTAGTGCCCGGCGTTCAAAAAGTCGCGGCGGGCTTCGACCATTGCCTGGTTATCCCCAGGGTCGCGGCTGTTCTTGTGCTGCACCGGCAACAGGTTCAAGTAACCCTGGCGCGCGCGGTCGAAACGATGCCCGGCGGGGCAGGCCACGCCGTTGTCCACCGCATTGAGCGGCTCACTGCAGATCGGGCACGCAAGCATCAGGCGAGCAACTTGATCAGGGTCTGGTAGTAGATCTCGGTCAGCACGTCGAGATCGGCGGCCAGCACGCGTTCGTTGACCTGGTGGATGGTCGCGTTGACCGGGCCCAGCTCAACCACTTGGGTGCCCATGGTCGCGATGAAGCGCCCGTCGGAGGTACCACCGCTGGTGGACGCCTTGGTTTCACGACCGGTGATGTCCTTGATGCTCGCCGACACCGCGTCGAGCAGCGCGCCCGGTTCGGTGAGGAACGGCAGGCCGGACAGCGCCCAGTCGATGTGCCAGTCCAGGCCATGCTTGTCGAGGATGTCGGCGACGCGCTTTTGCAGGCCTTCGACCGTCGATTCGGTGGAGAAGCGGAAGTTGAACACCGCCACCAGGTCACCGGGGATCACGTTGGTCGCGCCAGTGCCGGAGTTGACGTTGGAGATTTGGAAACTGGTCGGCGGGAAGAAGTCGTTGCCGTGGTCCCAGTGCTCGGCTGCCAGTTCGGCCAAGGCCGGGGCAGTGAGGTGGATCGGGTTCTTGGCCAGGTGCGGGTAGGCCACGTGGCCCTGCACACCGTGCACGGTCAGCTTGGCGCCGAGGGAACCGCGACGGCCGTTCTTGACCACGTCACCGACCAGGGTGGTGCTCGACGGTTCGCCGACGATGCACCAGTCCAGACGTTCCTTGCGCGCGGCCAGGCGTTCGACCACGGCCTTGGTGCCGTGGTGTGCCGGGCCTTCTTCGTCGCTGGTGATCAGGAAGGCAACTTTGCCCTTGTGGTTCGGGTAGTCGGCGACAAAGCGCTCGGAGGCGACGGTCATGGCGGCGAGGCTGCCTTTCATGTCGGCGGCGCCACGGCCGCAGAGCATGCCGTGTTCGTCGATCAGCGCATTGAACGGTTCGATCTGCCAGGCCGCCACAGGGCCGGTCGGGACCACATCGGTGTGGCCGGCGAAGCACAGCACCGGACCGTCGTCCTGGCCGTGGGTGGCCCAGAAGTTATCCACATCTTCGATGCGCATCGGTTCCAGGGTGAAACCGGCATCGCCCAGGCGCTGCATCATCTGCTTCTGGCAATCGGCGTCGATCGGCGTCACGGACGGACGGCGGATCAGGTCGATGGCGAGTTGGAGGGTCGGCGAAAGGTCGGCGTGGGCCGTCATGGAAAACTCCGGAAACATGAATGTGGGCGCGGACTGAATGTAGGAGCGAGCCTGCTCGCGAATGCGGTATGTCAGTAACCATAAACATTGAATGTTACACCGCTATCGCGAGCAGGCTCGCTCCTACAGGTATTGGGTTCGATCGGCAAACCGCGACACGCCAAGCCCCGCAAAATGGCGCTTATCTTAAAGCAAAACGGCGACCATTGGCCGCCGTTTAGTGCATCCGCATAGATTTAGACGACAGGTGCCGTTTCAGGTTCGGCGGTCGGTTTCGGCAGCGACGACAGGAACGCCATGATCAGCGCCGCGACGTACGGCAGCGACTGCACCAGCAACATGGTGACCCAGAAACGCATGTCGTTGCTCGGCAGGCCCTGCACCAGGAAGATCCCCAGCGCCGCGCCCCACAACAGCAGCATGATGAACATCTCTTCCCGGGCTTCCGAAATCGCCACCCAGAAGCCGTGGTTGTCGGCATTCTTCGGCGTACGGAAGAACGGAATGCTGCTGGTGAAGAAGCCGTACAGCACCGCTTTGGCGATGGTGTGGGACAACGCCAGACCGGCCAGCGCCGCGCAGAAGGCATCCTTCAGATTCACTCCAACCGCACGACGGTAGAGGAAGATGATCTTGGCGACCTTGAACACGAACAACGCCAATGGCGGGATTGCGAAGATCAGCAGCGGCGGGTCGACCCGTTGCGGCACGATGATCATCGCCGCCGACCACAACAGCGCGCCGACGGTGAAGAAGATGTTCATGCCGTCCGCCACCCACGGCAACCAGCCCGCGAGGAAGTGGTAGCGCTGGCCACGGGTCAGCTCGGTGTCCTTGCCGCGCAGCAGGCTGGCGGTGTGGCGCTTGATGATCTGGATCGCTCCGTAGGCCCAGCGGAAACGCTGTTTCTTGAAGTCGATAAAGGTATCGGGCATCAGGCCCTTGCCGTAGCTGGTGTGGTAATACGCCGCCGACAGGCCTTTTTCGAATACCCGCAGGCCGAGCTCGGCGTCTTCGCAAATGCACCAGTCGGCCCAGCCCAGCTCTTCGAGCACCGTGCGACGGGTCATGGTCATGGTGCCGTGCTGGATGATCGCGTCACGGTCGTTGCGGGTGACCATGCCGATGTGGAAGAAACCCTTGTATTCCGCGTAGCAGAGCTTCTTGAAGGTGCTTTCGTTCTGGTCGCGGTAATCCTGCGGCGACTGCACCACGGCGATTTTCGGGTCAGCGAAGTGCGGCACCATGTGCTTGAGCCAGTTCGGGTGCACGCAGTAATCGGAGTCGATCACCGCGATCACTTCGGCATCCTTGGCGGTGTGCGGGATCAGGTAGTTCAGCGCGCCGCCCTTGAAGCCGGCCAATGGCGCAACGTGGAAGAACTTGAAGCGCGGGCCGAGGGTTTCGCAATAATCGCGCACCGGCTCCCAGACTGCCGGGTCCTTGGTGTTGTTGTCGATGATCAGGACTTCGAAGTCCGGATAGTCGAGGTTGGCCAGGGCGTTGAGGGTCTGTTTGACCATCTCCGGCGGCTCGTTGTAGCAGGGCACGTGAATCGACACTTTCGGACGGTAGCTGGAGTCGCCTTCCACCGGCAGGAACTCGCGCCGGCGCTTGTGCACCCACACCGCTTCGGCCAGTTCATGGGCTTCGGTCAGCAGCACGATAAACACCCCGAGCGCACCGAGGGCGAGCAAGAAGCCCACTGTCAGGCTGAACCAGGTGCTGTATTGCTGGCTGTAGTCGTAACCGATCCACACCAGCACCGAACCGCACAGGAACGCAATGAAGGTCAGGAAGGTGCGGCCACGCTGGCGCAGGGCCGAGCCGTCGATCATCAGCAGGGTCAGCGACAACAGCGCCAATACCACCGAACCAATGGCCAACACGCGCCATTGCGGAATCGCCACTACCGGGCCTTCGAAGTTGAACTTCTGCTGGCGCGCGGCGTTGAACACGCCCCAGTAGGCGCCAACGGAACCTTCGTCGCTGGCTTTCCACGGCTGGTCAAACGCTTCGATCACGAAGTAGTTGAAGCCCTGGCGGTTGAGCTTGTTGACCAGGGTTCGCAGGTATATCGCCTGGTCCGCCGGGGAGGCATCGGCGCCACCGCGCATGCGGCCGTTGCTCGGCCAGCCCACCTCGGACAGCAGCAGTGGCTTTTTCGGGAACATCTTCTTCAAGTCGCGGGCGCGGTCGAGGACGAACTGCCCGGCCTTGTCCATCGGGACGAACTCCCAGTAAGGCAGGATGTGCGCGGCGATCAGGTCGACATGCTTGGCCAGTTCCGGGTGTTCTTCCCAGACGTGCCACTGCTCGGACGTCGTCACCGGCACTTTCACGGCAGCGCGCACACGATCGAGCATGACGCTGAGTTCCTGGGCGGTGATTTCCTTGCGGTAAATCGCCTCGTTGCCCACCACCACACGAACCACGCTGCGCGAGGAGTTGGCAATTTCAATGGCGCGGGTGATTTCCCGTTCGTTGCGTTCCTGGTCCGGGCTGATCCAGATCCCCAGGGTCACGCGCAAGCCGAACTCTTCCGCCAGTTTCGGGATGTTCTGCAGCGTGCCATCGACCGAGTAGATACGGATGTTGTCCGTCAGCTTGCTCATGATCTCCAGGTCGCGGCGCATTTGATCGTCGGTCGGGTACTGGTCCTTCTGCGGGAACTGGCCCTGCTGGAATGGCGAGTACGAGAAGCCGGAGATCTGTTCAGGCCAGTTGGGGGCGGTGACCGGGCGGTTGATCAGCGCCCAGAAGCCGGTAAACAAGGCTGCGATGGCAAGCACCACGACCAGGTTGAGTCCAAATTTACGCGATGACATAGTTATTTCGGGTTCCAAAGACTGTGGAACGAAGGAACGGTTGGCGGTCGCCAAGGGGCGCGCATCCTACACCGGGCATTCTCTGGTCGTACAGCGGACAGGGAATTGCCGGACTTTGGGCAATCTGAATTCGTTAAAGTTCTTTCTCTTTTTCCTGTAACTGATTTTGTCTTCATATCGCCATATAATGCCCGCCGGTTTTTGGGGTAATGGTCATGAGTACTGAAGATCCGCGGTTTGCCGGCATTGCCCGTTTGTACGGCATTGAAGGCCTTGAGCGCCTGCGCGCGGCCCATGTAGCGATTGTCGGCGTCGGTGGTGTCGGTTCCTGGGCGGCGGAAGCAATGGCACGCTGTGGGGTGGGCGAGATTTCGCTGTTCGACCTGGACGACGTCTGTGTCAGCAACGCCAACCGTCAGTTGCACGCGCTGGACAGCACTGTGGGCAAGCCCAAGGTCGATGTGATGGCCGAGCGTCTGCGCGGGATCAACCCGAAGTGCACGGTGCACGCGGTGCCTGACTTCGTCACTCGCGATACCATGGCCGAGTACATCACGTCGAACATCGACTGCGTGATCGACTGCATCGACAGCGTCAACGCCAAGGCCGCGCTGATCGCCTGGTGCAAGCGGCGCAAGATCCAGATCATTACCACCGGCGGTGCGGGCGGGCAGATTGACCCGACGTTGATCCAGGTTTGCGACCTGAATCGTACGTTCAACGATCCATTGGCTTCGAAAGTGCGCTCCACGCTGCGCCGCGACTACGGCTTCTCACGCACAGTGACCCGCCATTACAGCGTGCCGTGCGTGTTTTCCACCGAGCAACTGCGCTACCCGAAACCGGACGGCAGCATTTGCCTGCAGAAAAGTTTTGTCGGGGATGGGGTGAAGCTCGACTGTGCCGGCGGGTTTGGCGCAGTGATGATGGTGACGGCGACGTTTGGCATGGTCGCGGCGACCAAGGCTGTGGATAAGATTGTCGCGGGTGTGCGGCGGCCGGCGGAGCGGGTCAAACCGCAGGTTTAAAGTGCTGCTGATGGCCTCTTCGCGAGCAGGCTCGCTCCCACATTGGAATGCATTCCTCCTGTGGGAGCGAGCCTGCTCGCGATGGACTGCGCAGCAGTCCTTTACTGAGCCAACTCCCGCATCCGCTGTAGCACCGCATTCAAACCATTACTGCGGGACTCGGACAACTGCCGCCCTAGCCCAAGCTGATTGAACCAGTCCGGCAAATCCACCTGCTGCAACTCGGCCGCCGACAACCCGTTGACCCGCGCCAGCAGCAGCGCCACCAACCCGCGAATCAACCGCGCATCGCTGTTGGCGCTGAATTGCCAATTGCCATCGCGCAACTCGCCCACCAGCCACACCTGGCTTTCACAGCCGTGCACCCGGTTGGCATCGCACATCTGTGCATCACTCAAGACCGGCAGGCGTTCGCCCCATTGCATCAGCAGGCGTGCGCGTTGTTCCCAGCCGGCCGCTTTCTGAAAGGTCTCGAGTGCCGTCTCGGCATCGGCAGGCAGGTTCATCGCAATAGCTCCAGCGCCTGATCCAGGGCTTCGAAGAACCGCTCCAGGTCTTCGGAATCGTTGTACAGCGCCAACGACACCCGAATCGCTCCGGCCAGTTCGAAGCGTTTGAGTAGCGGCATCGCACAGTGATGGCCGGCACGCACTGCGATCCCTTGTTCGGTCAGCAAATGCGCGAGATCGGAGTTATGCACACCCTCGACGGTGAAACTGGCCAGCGCCACTTGCGGTTTGCCCAGTAGGCGAATGCCGTTGCGCGCCTCCAGGCCCTTGAGCAGACAGGCATGCAGCGCCGCTTCATGGGCGGACACGGCGTCCTGATCGAGCCCGGCGAGGTAGTCCAGGGTTGCTCCCAGGCCGATCACGCTGGCAATCGGCGGCGTCCCGGCCTCGAAACCCAGCGGTGCCGGGCGAAAGCGTGCGTCGTGATAATTGGCATCCAGTACCATTTCACCGCCGAACTGCCAGGGACGCAGTTGTTGCAGCGCCGTATTGCGCCCGAACAGCACACCCAGGCCATCGGGGCCGTAGAGCTTGTGGCTGGAGAACACATAAAAATCGCAGCCTAGCGCTTGCACGTCGTGGCGGCCATGGACCACGCCCTGGGCGCCATCGATCACGGTCAGGGCATTGTGCGCATTGGCCAGTGCCAGCAATTCAGACAGCGGCTGCCATGCGCCAATCACGTTGGACAACTGGCTAACGGCCAGCAGACGTGTGCGCGAGCCGATCAAACCGGCGGCTGCTTCAAGGTCGATCACGCCGTCGGCATCCAGCGGCAGGATCACCAGTTTCAGCTCGCGACGGTGCGCCAGTTGCTGCCAGGGCAGCAGGTTGGCGTGATGCTCCAGGGCGCTGATGACAATCTCGTCGCCCGGATTGAAAAGATGTTCCAGGCCGTAGGCCAGGAGATTCAGCGCGGACGTCGCGCCGTGGGTAAAGACGATCTGCCCGCATTCGCCGGCATTGAGCCATTGCGCGGCTTTGCGGCGGCTGTCCTCGAACGCCTGGGTGGCGTGGGCGCCGGGCAAATGCTGCGCCCGATGCACGTTGGCCGCGCCGTTGGCGTAGTAGTGCGCCAGGGCATCGAGCAGGGCTTGAGGTTTTTGCGTAGTGGCGGCGTTGTCCAGATAGGTCTGGTCCTGCCGTTGCAGGGCGGCGATGGCCGGAAAATCGGCGCGCCAGGGAGAGAGAATCATCATGCTATCGGGCCCTGGTGAGGGTACGCCGTACCCATGTAGGAGAAGCCGGTCGACGCTCGATTGCTCGCGATGGACGCATGGACGACGCGTGCTGTCTGGTGCCGCGCGTAATCGTTGACGTCCATCGCGAGCAAGCTCGCTCCTACACAGGTGATCGTGTAACGCTTAGTTGTGAGCGTGCAGCGCTTCGTTCAGTTCGATGGCCGATTTGTGGGTTTTGCATTCCACGGCACCGGTCTCCGAATTGCGACGGAACAGCAGGTCCGGCTGGCCGGCCAGTTCACGGGCCTTGACCACTTTGACCAGTTGATTGTTCTCGTCCAGCAGCGCCACTTTGGTACCAGCGGTCACGTACAGGCCCGACTCGACGGTGTTGCGGTCGCCCAACGGGATACCGATACCGGCGTTGGCGCCGATCAGGCAGCCTTCGCCGACCTTGATCACGATGTTGCCGCCGCCCGACAGGGTGCCCATGGTCGAGCAGCCGCCGCCCAGGTCCGAACCCTTGCCGACGAATACGCCAGCGGATACGCGGCCTTCGATCATGCCCGGGCCTTCGGTGCCGGCATTGAAGTTGATGAAACCTTCGTGCATCACGGTGGTGCCTTCGCCCACGTAAGCGCCCAGGCGCAGACGCGCAGCATCAGCGATACGCACGCCGGCCGGAACCACGTAGTCGGTCATTTTCGGGAACTTGTCTACCGAGAACACTTCCAGCAGCTCGCCGCGCAGGCGGGCTTCGAGTTGCAGTTCGGCCAGTTCGCTCAAATCGACCGCGCCCTGGCTGGTCCAGGCCACGTTTGGCAGCAGCGGGAAGATCCCGGCCAGGTTCAGGCCGTGTGGCTTGACCAAGCGATGGCTCAGCAGGTGCAGCTTGAGGTAGGCCTCAGGGGTGGACGACAGCTGGGCGTCTTCAGCCAGCAAGGTGGCAACCAGCGGCTTGTGGCTCTCGGCCAGGCGGGTCAGCAGGGCAGCCTGGGCGGCGTCGACGCTTTTCAGCGCTTCGGCCAGTTGCGAGGCCTGGGCGGTGCTGAACGCGATGGCCTGATTGCCTTCGGTGTAGCCCAGGATCGGTGCGATAGCGGCGAGGACTTCAGCCGATGGCTTGAGTACCGGGGCGGCGTAGAACACTTCCAGCCATGCGCCTTGACGGTTTTGAGTGCCGACGCCGAAGGCCAGGCTGAACAGGGTAGCGGACATGTGTATACCTCTAACAAAATTGAACGGGCTGCTTACTTGAGCGCGGCCGCGTAGATATCTGGCTTGAAGCCAATCAGGGTTCGGTCACCGAGATCGAGCACCGGGCGCTTGATCATCGAGGGTTGTGCCAGCATCAGTTCGATGGCTTTCGTCTGGTCGAGATCGGCTTTGCGTTCGTCGTCGAGCTTGCGAAAGGTCGTACCTGCACGGTTCAACACCACTTCCCAACCGTGCTCGTTGCACCATTGGGTCAGGTGTTCTCGGTCGATACCGACCGCCTTGTAATCATGAAAGTCATAGCTGACAGCGTGTTCATCGAGCCAGGTGCGCGCCTTTTTCATGGTGTCGCAGGCTTTGATGCCGAAAAGGTGCAGCGTTTTGCTTGAAACGGTCAAGGAATTGCCCCTTTTGCAGGTGCCGTAAGTATAAGGTGACGGATTATGCCATGTGCATTGAGTTAAAACGCAAAACCTGTGGGATTGACGCGTTCCGGGTGCGACATAGGTGCAAGGGTCACCGATAGTCTAAGCAGCTAATATGGCACTTCAATGCGTCCGGGAATCCCGCTTTATGCAAACCGCCTACACCGTCCTGATCCTTTTGATGCTGGTCGGCGTTTCGCGCCTGATCGGACGGGTGGTTCCACTGCCGTTGCCGTTGGTGCAGATTGCCGCCGGGGCCTTGCTTGCCTAGCCGACGCTCGGCCTGCATGTAGCCCTCGATCCCGAGCTGTTCCTGTTTCTGTTCCTGCCGCCACTGTTGTTCTCCGACGGCTGGCGCATGCCCAAGCGCGAATTCTGGCACCTGCGCGGACCGATCCTGACGCTGGCGGTGGGCTTGGTGCTGTTTACCGTGGTCGGTGCCGGCTATTTCATTCACTGGTTGCTGCCCGGTGTGCCGTTGCCGGTGGCGTTTGCCCTGGCCGCAGTGCTGTCGCCGACGGATGCGGTGGCGGTGTCGGCCATTTCCCGCAATCGACTGCCGACCCCGTTGATGCACATCTTGCAGGGCGAGGCACTGATGAACGACGCCTCGGGCCTGGTGACATTCAAGTTTGCCCTGGTGGCGGCGGTGACCGGTGTGTTCTCGCTGGCCAGCGCCAGTGTCACTTTCGTTCTGGTGGCGGTCGGCGGCCTGGCGATCGGTGTTGCATTGAGCTGGCTGGTCGGACGCCTGCGCGCGTGGATGATCGCCCGCGGCTGGGACGACCCTGCTACGCATGTGGTGTTCATGTTGCTGTTGCCGTTTGCCGCTTACGTGCTGGCCGAACGGGTGGGCGTGTCCGGCATTCTTTCGGCGGTGGCGGCGGGGATGATGCAGAGCTGGCTCGACCTGCTGCCGCGCCAGACCAACACGCGCCTGCTCAATCGCAGCGTCTGGTCGTTGCTGGAGTTCGCGTTCAACGGCTTGATCTTCCTGCTGCTGGGCTTGCAGCTGCCGGACATCATCAAAGCGGTGGCTAGTCACGAAACGTCTTTGTGGCCGACCTTGTTCTATCGCTGCCTCGATGTCGTGGCGATTCTCCTGGTGCTGTTGGCCTTGCGCTTCGTCTGGGTACAGAGCATTTGGCGATTGTCGGTGCTGCTGCGGCGTCTGCGCGGCAAAGGTGAAGTGACCCGGGTGCCGACCGCGCGATCCTGCTGGTTGCTGACGGTCGGCGGGGTACGCGGGGCGGTGACGCTGGCGGGTGTGATGTCGGTGCCGATGCTCATGGGGGCGGGCGCATTTCCCGAGCGCGACTTGCTGATCTTCATCGCTGCCGGGGTGATTTTGCTCTCGTTGATTGCGGCGTGCATCGCGCTGCCACTTTTGTTGCGTGGCTTCGAGGCCAGCCCGGACGACAAGCGGCGTGATGAAGTGCGCGAGGCTTGGCGCAAGACCGCCGAAGCGGCGATTCATGCCCTCGAAACGGAGGAGGTCAATCCACAGGATGCCGCCCAGTCGGCGCTGGCGGCGGAGCTCAAGGCGCGGATCATGTCCGAGTATCGGCATCAGTTGGAAGTGTTCAATGATTCCGCAGAGGCACAAGCCCTGGCGTTTCAGATGGATTTACTGGAGCGGCGTCTGCGTTTGAAGGCGCTGCGGGCACAGCGCTTGGAGCTTTACAGCCTGAGTCGTCATCACCAGATTGGTGATGACGTATTGCGTGAGGTGCTGGGGGAGCTGGATCTGAGTGAGGCCAAGCTTGGGGTGGTTAAGTAATGAAATTTTATTTGATTGTTTTCAGTGTCGTATAGCGGTGTATATCGAGTAGTCGGCGTTGGCTTGAAGGTTTTATGTTCTAGCGAGAGTTACCGGTAAACGGCGTTTTCAGATAGTTGAATAAATCTGAAAGTGCCTCGAGTATAGTTTTATGAGGGTAGATCTTGCGAATTGTCTCCTTGTCTTTTTCGCTCAATGTAAGGTTTGCAGCTTGCTTCCAGTTGCCTATGGTGGCTTGCTCATCTATCTCGTAATGCATAATTGATAGGGGGTCGTAATCACTGTAGGTGGCATCTGTAGAGTAAGGGCGTGGTAGGACATCGAAATCAACCCTCTCGCGGTCATAGTTGCCATAGAGGTCGTAGATTTTTTCCAAGTCCCATGGAATGGTTGCGTCTGGATGTTGATGTTCGTGAAGAAGTCCCAGTGCGTGACCAAACTCATGCAGTACAGTCCCTTCGAATTCGTCGTCTTCCAAGGGGATGCCTATGCACATGGTTGGGTGTTCAGGAGGTTGTTTCAAAGAGTCTGTACCGACAGTGGAATAAGAAAGCAACGTTTCATTTTTCTCGATTTCCAAACGGATATCTCCTATTGCACCTGGTATAAATTCAAACTTTAAGTTGGCGTGCTCTAACCATTGGTTTGCAATATTTTTTACGATGTCGACGGTTTTTTTGTCCGTGTCATATGTCGCAATTTTCAGGGTGCGCCCAGGCTCCCAGAAGCGCGTATGGGAGGCAACGCTTCTTTTTGTGCGTCCGGAACTGCTGCGTTTTACATTGTCACTGCGCTCATTGATAGCGGCCTCATAAGAAGCAGCTGGATCAATGTTTCTGACGATGCTGCAAGTTTCAATTTTCATAAGTGACGTCCGTGTCATTTATCGAATGTGATGTATCACTGAGAGGGTAACGTTTTTGGATAAATTTTCCGCATCAGTCGTCGATCATTCTGGCTGATGCTTATGTTCTTCTCTACGCTCCAGTCACCGGTAGTCAGTTCATTCGGGACGGGGTAATGCATGATCGACGTTTTGTCGTAGGGCGTTGTACGTGTATTGAGTGATTCCAATGTTTTGAATAAGTTGTGATCAACTTCTTCTTTTGACCAGTTATATCTTGTGAGGTAGTAGTGGTAGACAAATGGCTTGTTCCAGGGGATATCGGCTTTGGGGTGTTGGTGCTCATGTTCCAACCCTAAAGCATGACCAAATTCGTGCAGCACGGCGGCTTCAAGTCCGGGGTGTGCGAGGTCCGTGCCAATATTCATGGTGTTTTCATTGGGCGCGCGCAACGTGGCGTCCGTTCCAATGGCTGAATAATTGAGTGGAGCATCCATGGTGATTCGAATGTCGCCCTCAGTACCACTGACAAACTCCAGTTCGAGGTTGATGGAGGGTTGCCATAACACGATAGCCCTGATCGCGGACTCGCGGTGCGCTTGGGAAGGGGGATCAATAAAGGCGACTTTCAACACTCTGTGGCTTGCCCAGAATTTTGAGTGGGTGGCGACTCCCCGTTTGTGTCGACCACCGGAATGAACATTCTGTCGATTGTCCGGGTTTTCGTTAATGGCGGCTTCAAAAGATTTCTGTTCGTCAAATGGAGCAATCGTTTTGCAGGGGTGTTGATGGGGCATTGACTATTTCCTTGTCAAAATATGTGATCATCCAGGCTTGATTCCTATTCGCTGTTGGTTCAAATGTTTTCGGTCGAAGAGGCAGGATCTACCCTAAATTTATGGGTGGATTTTTCGCATGAACGCAATGTCGCCAGCGCTTATCTGCTTAGAATCGACAGAGGCGGTTGTGGTGATGGTTTTGCAATGGTTTTGATCGGTAGCTTTTATATGTTTTGTGTTGTTGGTGAGTCGTCAAGGTATTTAAGGGCGTGAGGGTTGTCCAGTCGTGGGGAGTTTCAATTTATTGCTTGAAGGTTGTTGTTTTAAGTTTGGCTGGGGCGGTTGCATAAAATAACTTGCACCGCGTTGCACGGTGCAAGTAGCCAAGGTTATTAGTTGCTTCTATTTTTTATAAATACGCGAATACGCTCGGCAGCCTCAATACACTCCGCCAGCGGCGCAACCAACGCCATGCGCACGCGCCCGGCCCCCGGATTGACGCCATCGACATCCCGCGACAGGTAAGAACCCGGCACCACCGTCACGTGCTCCTGTTCGAACAGGTCGCGGCAGAACGCTGCGTCGTCACCGGCGACATTCGGCCACAGATAGAAGCTGCCATCCGGCCGCTGTACGTCCATGACCGGGCTGAGGATTTCCAGTACCGCATCGAACTTCTCGCGATACAGCGCCCGGTTGGCGCGCACGTGCACTTCGTCATTCCACGCGGCAACGCTGGCCAGTTGGGTTTGAACCGGCATCGCGCAGCCGTGGTAGGTGCGGTAGAGCAGGAAGCCCTTGAGGACGTCGGCATCACCGGCCACAAAGCCCGAGCGCAGGCCTGGCAGGTTCGAACGCTTGGACAGGCTGTGGAACACCACGCAGCGCTTGAAGTCCTTGCGTCCCAGTTCTGCGCAGGCGCTGAGCAGGCCTGGTGGCGGCGTTTGTTCGTCGAAGTACAGTTCGCTGTAGCACTCGTCCGCGGCGATCACGAAATCATGTTCGTCGGCCAGGGCGATCAGCTTTTTCAGGGTTTCGACCGGGATCAAGGCACCGGTCGGGTTACCTGGAGAGCACAGGAACAGGATCTGGCAGCGTTTCCAGATGTCCGGCGACACGGCATCGAAATCCGGGTTGAAGCCGTTTTCGTCCAGGCACGGCAGGTAATGCGGCTTGGCCCCGGCGAGGAACGCCGCGCCTTCGTAGATCTGGTAGAACGGGTTCGGGCTGACCACCAGTGCGTCATCGCCACGGTTGACCACGGTCTGGGTGAAGGCGAACAGCGCCTCGCGGGTACCGTTGACCGGCAGCACGTTGCGCGCCGGATCGATCCAGCCCTTGGGGACATCGAAGCGACGCTCGCACCATGCCGCGATGGCTTCGCGCAGCTCCGGGATGCCGAGGGTGGTCGGGTACACGGCCATTTTTTCCAGATTGCTGGCCAGGGCCTCGGCGACGAAGCTAGGCGAACGGTGTTTCGGCTCGCCGATGGACAGCGCGATCGGACGCTTGTCCGGGTTCGGCGTCACGCTGCCGAGCAGGGCGCGGAGCTTTTCGAAGGGGTAGGGCTGGAGCTGGGACAGAGCGTTGTTCATCGGGGGCCTCGTTCAATGTGGGAGCGGGCTTGTGGCGAGGGGGCTTGCCCCCGTTGGGCTGCGAAGCAGCCCCAAATTCTCTGATTTACCAAAGATCTTGTGAGTGCTACGCACTCAAACGGGGGCAAGCCCCCTTGCCACAGGCGTTCCCACAGCGGGAAATTGTTCAATTCAGATGCTGATGCGCGACAGTTTGATATCGGGTTCCTGGTTGACGCTCAACTGCTCAACGATTGCATCCTGTAACCGGCTGCACAGCAGCGGGTCGGATAACGGTTGATTGTTGGCGTCGGTGATGAAGAACACGTCTTCCACGCGCTCGCCGAGGGTGGCGATCTTGGCGTTCTGCAGCGACAGATCGAACTCCAGGAAAATCGTGCCGATCCGCGCCAGCAGGCCCGGGCGGTCGGGGGCGGTGAGTTCGAGTACCGTCACTTGACGCTGGGCATCGTTGTGGATCGTCACCTGTGGCGCAAAGGCGAAATGCTTGAGTTGACGCGGTACCCGGCGCTGGATGATGGTCGGGTAGTCGTCCGGGTTGCGCAGGGCTTCGGTCAGACCCTCGCGGATCTGTTTAACCCGCGCTGGATTGTCGCCAATCGAGTCGCCGTCGGTGTCGAGCACGATATAGGTGTCGAGGGTGAACTGGCTGCTGGAGGTGATGACCCTGGCGTCGTGAATGTTCAGGTTGAGCTGGTCCATCGCCGCCACGGTCACGGCAAAGAAGTCGTGCTGGTCCGGGGCATAGATGAAGATCTGCGTACCGCCTTCGAACTCTCGCTGGGTGGTTTCCTTGATCAGCACCAGTGGCCCGCCGTCGGCCGGTTGCTGGAGGATCGCGTCACTATGCCAGGCCACATCGCCGGCGGTGTGGCGCAGGAAATAGTCATCACCCAACTGCGCCCACAGTTGCTCGACATCGTCCGGGTCGGTCCCGCCGCGCACCAGGATATCCAGCGCGGCGCTCTGGGTCTGGCGGATCTGCTCTTCGCGATCCACCGGGTTTTCCAGGCCGCGACGCAGGGCGCGCTTGGTCTCGGTGTAGAGCTGGCGCAGCAGGCTGGCGCGCCAGGAATTCCACAGGGTCGGGTTGGTCGCGTTGATGTCGGAGACGGTCAGCACATAGAGGTAGTCGAGGCGGGTTTCGTCGCCGACGATCTGGGCGAAATCGTGGATCACCTGCGGGTCGGACAAATCCTTGCGCTGGGCGGTGGTCGACATCACCAGGTGGTTCTGCACCAGCCATACGATCAGGCGGCTGTCCCACACTGGCAGCTGATGGCGCTGGCAAAACGCCTCGGCGTCGACCGCGCCGATGTCGGAGTGGTCGCCATGCCGGCCTTTGCCGATGTCGTGGTACAGGCCGGCCATGTAGATCAGCTCGGGTTTGGGCAGCTTGCCCATGAGCTTGCTGGCCAGCGGGAATTTTTCCGACACCTGGGTGTACTGCAACTTACGCAGGTGTTTGATCAGGTTCAGGGTGTGGGCATCGACTGTATAGATGTGGAACAGGTCATGCTGCATCTGCCCGACGATAAAGCCGAATTCGGGCAGATAGCGCCCCAGGATGCCATAGCGGTTCATCCGTCGCAGGTTGCGGTGGATGCCGATCTTGCACTTGAACAGTTCGATAAACAGGCTGGTGTTGCGAATATCGTTGCGGAAGTCGTCGTCGATCAGGTGGCGGTGTTCCCGCAGTAGACGAATGGTGTCGGCGCGCACGCCCTTGATTTCCGGCTGCTGGGCCATCAGCACGAAGATTTCGAGCATGGCGAACGGGGTGCGGCGGAAAACGTTGTCGTTGCGTGCCTCGATGTAGCCGTCATGCAACTGGAAGCGCGAGTTGATCGGCTGAGGTGGGGCTTCGTCTTCCGGTGCGAGGATGACTTCCTCGAAGTGCTGGATGATCAGGTCGCTGAGCTGGGCGATGCTCATCACCACCCGATAATACTGTTGCATGAAGTTTTCGATGGCTTGCTTGGCGTCGTCGCCTTTGAAGCCCAGCAGCCCGGCAATGGTGCGCTGGTGATCGAACAGCAGGCGGTCTTCGGAGCGGCCAGCCAGCATGTGCAGGGCATAGCGTACCTTCCACAGGAACTCCTGGGAGGAGGCGAGCAGGGCGTTTTCACTCTCGACCAGGAAGCCTTCGCCAGCCAGTGCCCGGAGGTTCAGGGTGCCGTACTCGCGACGGGCCACCCAGAGAATCGTCTGGATATCCCGCAGACCGCCGGGTGAGCCTTTGACGTTGGGTTCCAGGTTGTATTCGGTGTCGTTGTACTTGTGGTGGCGAGCCTTCTGTTCGGCACGCTTGGCCAGGAAGAAGTCCTTGCTCGGCCACATGTGCCCGGTCCCGGTGACGTCCAGCATGCGCTGGCGCAAATGCTCGGGGCCGGCAATGGTGCGGCTTTCCATCAGGTTGGTGACGACCGTCAGGTCGGCGCGGGCCTCGACGGCGCACTCGTCGACCGAGCGAACGCTCTGACCGACCTCCAGGCCGATGTCCCACAACAGCGTCAGAAAACGCTCGATGGAATCGCGGAAAACTTCGTGGTCGGCGCTGTCCAGCAGGATGAGCAAATCGATATCGGAATAAGGGTGCAATTCGCCACGGCCGTAGCCACCGACCGCGACCAGCGCGATGTCGGCGTCCTCACTCCAGCTGAACTGCTCCCAGGCCTTTTGCAGGATGTTGTCGACGAACCAGGCGCGATCCTCTATCAGCCGGCGAATGTCCCGACCGTTGCGAAAGCGCGTGTCGAGCACCTCACGGGCCTGGCGGATCGCCTTCTTGAAGGCCGAGATCGGGCTTGCCTTCAGGGCCAGTTCAGCCTGGAACTGGCCGCGGTCGAAGAGTTCGGGATCCACCTGCGGCATCGATTGGCTTTCCTTTCTATAGGCGATGTACGGTAACGGGATCAGGCCGAAACGCGAGGGATGGTGTCATCGCCGCGCAGGGTGAAGATCTCGTAGCCGGTATCGGTCACCAGCAGGGTGTGTTCCCACTGTGCCGAGAGCTTGCGGTCCTTGGTGATCGCGGTCCAGCCGTCGCCCAGTACTTTGGTGTCGGCACGGCCCTGGTTGATCATCGGCTCGATGGTGAAGGTCATGCCGGCCTTGAGTTCCATGCCGGTGCCCGCGCGGCCGTAGTGCAGGACCTGCGGCTCTTCGTGGAACACCTTGCCGATACCATGGCCGCAGAATTCACGAACCACCGAGAAACCGTTCTTTTCCGCGTGCTTCTGGATGATTTCGCCGATGTCGCCCAGGCGGCAGCCGGGTTTGACGATCTCGATCGCCTTGTACATGCATTCCTGGGTCACCTGGGACAGGCGCTCGGCCCAGACCGGCACGGTGCCGACGTGGAACATGCGGCTGGTGTCGCCGTGGTAACCGTCCTTGATGACGGTGACGTCGATATTCAGGGTGTCGCCATCCTTCAGCGGCTTGTCGTTCGGGATGCCGTGGCAGACCACATGGTTGATCGACGTGCAGATCGACTTTGGATAGCCCTTGTAGTTGAGCGGGGCAGGGATGGCTTTCTGCTCATTGACGATGTAGTCGTGGCAGATCTGGTTCAGTTGATCGGTGGTAACGCCCGGCTTGACGTATTCGGCAATCATTTCCAGCACATCGGCGGCCAGTTTGCCGGCGATACGCATTTTGGCGATATCCTCGGGGGTTTTGAGGGTGACGGTCATACAGGCTCTCTCTGCGCCAGGCGGCGCTTTCTAAACGGAAAGGGCGTTGCGCGATTGATTTTCGCGGCCCTGAAAAATGCGATTCTACCAGACGAGCAGCGCAAATCTGCGCCTGTGTGCATCGCTTCTCTCTATAGAATGGTGCATTCTTGGCGGATTCCAAGGGAAGGAGCAAAACGCTCGCCAGGATTTCAGAATCCGGGTTCCGTTTTGCCCTGTCTTGTGATATAAAATGCGCCGCTTTCCGGGGATGTCCCGTAAAGCCTAAATCCACACACGTGTCGACACGATGACCTGGGTGCCTTCAGCTGATGCTGCTGGTTGGTCATTGGGATACGTGGAGGCCAAACCCGACTTATTAAGGAACTATCATGTCCCAAGTCAACATGCGCGATATGCTGAAGGCCGGTGTGCACTTCGGTCACCAGACCCGTTACTGGAACCCGAAAATGGGCAAGTACATTTTCGGCGCGCGTAACAAGATCCACATCATCAACCTTGAAAAAACCCTGCCAATGTTCAACGAAGCTCTGACTTTCGTAGAGCGTCTGGCCCAGGGCAAAAACAAGATTCTGTTCGTCGGCACCAAGCGTTCCGCTGGCAAGATCGTTGCTGAAGAAGCAGCACGTTGCGGTTCGCCGTACGTCGATCACCGCTGGTTGGGCGGCATGCTGACCAACTTCAAGACCATCCGTGCTTCCATCAAGCGTCTGCGTGACCTTGAAGTTCAAGCAGAAGACGGTACTTTCGCCAAGCTGACCAAGAAAGAAGCGCTGATGCGCACTCGTGACCTGGAAAAGCTGGATCGTTCCCTGGGTGGTATCAAGGACATGGGCGGTCTGCCAGACGCTCTGTTCGTTATCGACGTTGATCACGAGCGCATCGCGATCACCGAAGCCAACAAGCTGGGCATCCCGGTTATCGGCGTAGTCGATACCAACAGCAGCCCGGAAGGCGTTGACTACATCATCCCAGGCAACGATGACGCAATCCGCGCTATCCAGCTATACATGGGTTCGATGGCTGATGCTGTTATCCGTGGTCGCAACAATGTTGCCGGCGGCACTGTAGAGTTCGCAGCTGAAGAAACTCAGGCTGCAGCTGAGTAATTGACGCCCTGGCGTTGACTCAGTAAGCAAAAAGGGGGCTTGGCCCCCTTTTTGCCACCTCGAAAACCATTTGTCGGCGCCCACTGCTCTATCTGTAACGTGCGGCAGCTAACAAGGGTGGTTGGGGAAGAATTGATCGCCCGTTCGATCGGGTGGAATGGTTGAAAACCTATCCAAGAGGATTTTGAAATGGCAGAGATTACTGCAGCGTTGGTCAAAGAACTGCGCGAGCGTACCGGCGAAGGCATGATGGATTGCAAAAAGGCCTTGACCCAGGCTGGCGGCGACATCGAGAAAGCCATTGATGACATGCGTGCTTCGGGCGCCATCAAGGCTGCCAAGAAAGCCGGCAACGTTGCCGCTGAAGGCGCTATCGCCATCAAGTCTGACGACAAGGTAGCTGTGCTGCTGGAAGTCAACTCGCAGACCGACTTCCTGGCCCTGCAAGACGACTTCAAGAACTTCGTTGCTGCCAGCGTAGAAAAAGCCTTCGACGAAAAACTGACCGACGCAGCTCCGCTGATCGCCGCTCAGGAATCGGCTCGTGAAGCCCTGGTGGCCAAAGTTGGCGAAAACGTCAACATTCGTCGCCTGGTACGCGTAGAGGGCGACGTTGTCGGCACCTACCTGCACGGTAACAAGATCGGTGTTGCTGTCGTTCTCAAGGGCGGCGATGTTCAGCTGGCCAAAGAGATCGCCATGCACGTGGCGGCAAGCAACCCAGAGTTCCTGCTGCCATCGCAGGTTTCGCCAGAAGCCATCGAACGCGAGAAGGGCGTTTTCCTGACCCTGAACGAAGACAAGATGAAAGGCAAGCCAGCTGAAATCGTCGAGAAGATGATCGCCGGCCGCATCACCAAGTTCCTGGCTGAAGCCAGTCTGGTCGAGCAAGCTTTCGTCATGAACCCGGAAGTTACCGTGGGTGCCCTGGCCAAGAAAGCCGGCGCTGAAATCGTTTCCTTCACTTACTTCAAAGTAGGCGAAGGCATCGAGAAGCCAGTGGACAACTTCGCAGAAGAAGTTGCTGCCCAGCTGGCTGCCGCCAAGCAATAAGACGGTTTTTTAACTGTCGCCCAGAAGAGGCTGCCCGCTCACGCGCGCAGCCTCTTTTCAGATGGGGCACCAATTTTTAATTGGTTTTCTTTTGGAACTGGCTTACAAAGCCGTGTTCCGATGGCGCTGAAGCAGCGCCAAGCTAGAGTGAGCGCCAGCTGTAAACAGCTCGCAAAGAATTTTTAAAATACGCCGCAGGAGAGATTCGCAATGGCTCAGCAGGGCAGTGGTTATCAGGCTCGCTATAAACGCATTCTACTCAAGCTTAGCGGCGAGGCCCTGATGGGCTCGGAAGAGTTCGGGATCGATCCGAAAGTTCTGGATCGCATGGCATTGGAAGTTGGCCAACTGGTCGGCATCGGTGTCCAGGTCGGTCTGGTTATCGGTGGTGGCAACCTGTTCCGCGGTGAAGCGCTGAGCAAGGCTGGCATGGACCGGGTCACCGGCGACCACATGGGCATGCTGGCCACTGTGATGAACGCCCTGGCCATGCGCGACGCGCTCGAACGCGCCAACATCTCGGCCATCGTGATGTCCGCTATTTCCATGGTTGGCGTGACCGATCACTACGATCGTCGCAAGGCCATGCGCCACCTGAACTCCAAGGACGTGGTGATTTTCGCGGCCGGTACCGGCAACCCGTTCTTTACGACGGATTCGGCAGCCTGCCTGCGTGCAATCGAAATCGATGCCGATGTCGTGCTCAAGGCGACCAAGGTCGATGGCGTCTACACCGCAGACCCGTTCAAAGACCCGCATGCCGAGAAGTTCGATCATCTGACTTACGATGAAGTGCTGGATCGCAAGCTGGGTGTGATGGATCTGACGGCCATTTGCCTGTGCCGCGACCACAAGATGCCACTACGCGTATTTAACATGAACAAGCCCGGCGCCCTGCTGAACATCGTACACGGCGGCGCTGAAGGAACCCTGATCGAGGAAGGCGCACAATGATCAACGAAATCAAGAAAGACGCTCAAGAGCGCATGCAGAAATCCCTGGACTCTCTGGCCCATGCTTTTGGTCAGATTCGTACCGGCAAGGCCCACCCAAGCATTCTGGGCAGCGTGATGGTGCCGTACTACGGCGCTGACACCTCCATCACTCAGGTGGCCAACATCACCGTTAAAGACTCGCGCACCCTGCAAGTCGTGGCGTTCGAGCGCAACATGCTCGCGGCGGTCGACAAAGCGATCCAGAGCGCCGGCCTGAACCTCAACCCGACCAACCTGGGCGAGTTGTTGCTGATCTCCATGCCTGCCCTGACCGAAGAAACCCGCAAGGGTTTCACCAAACAGGCGCGCAGTGCTGCTGAAGACGCTCGTGTTGCCGTGCGCAACATTCGTCGTGATGCCTTGGGCGACCTGAAAAAACTGGTTAAAGACAAAGAAATCAGCGAAGACGAAGAACGTCGTGCCGCTGCCGATATCCAGAAGCTCACCGACAAGGCTGAAGCCGATATCGACGCGGCTACCAAGCAGAAAGAAGCGGATCTGATGGCCGTATAAGGGTCGAGTTTTTAATGGACAAGACCAAGCAGACTGCGCCGTCCGCGGTGCCGCGCC
This sequence comes from Pseudomonas sp. KH_046_2, assembly GCF_057838985.1. Classification (NCBI taxonomy): domain Bacteria; kingdom Pseudomonadati; phylum Pseudomonadota; class Gammaproteobacteria; order Pseudomonadales; family Pseudomonadaceae; genus Pseudomonas; species Pseudomonas sp. KH_046_2. The sequence continues at coordinate 1,310,276 of NZ_CM174480.1, forward strand.
ATGTCGCGATCATCATGGATGGTAACAATCGTTGGGCGAAAAAACGCTTTATGCCGGGTGTCGCCGGGCATAAAGCGGGTGTGGATGCGGTACGGGCGGTGATCGAGGTGTGTGCCGAGGCCGGGGTCGAGGTGCTGACACTGTTTGCCTTCTCCAGTGAGAACTGGCAGCGTCCGGCCGATGAGGTCAGTGCTTTGATGGATCTTTTCTTCAAGGCGCTGCGTCGTGAGGCCAAGCGCCTCAACGACAACAACATCAGCCTGCGCATCATCGGCGATCGCTCGCGTTTTCATCCCGAGCTGCAGGCTGCCATGCGTGAAGCCGAGGCCATGACGGCTGGCGCCAATCGATTTGTCCTGCAGATCGCCGCCAATTACGGCGGTCAGTGGGATATCGCGCAAGCAGCGCAGCGACTGGCGCGAGAGGTCCAGGCCGGACACCTGCGTCCGGAAGACATCACGCCTGATCTGCTGCAGACCTGTCTGGCCACGGGCGACCTGCCGCTGCCGGACCTGTGTATCCGCACCGGTGGCGAGCACCGCATCAGCAACTTCCTGCTCTGGCAGCTGGCCTATGCCGAGCTGTATTTCTCCGACCTGTTCTGGCCGGACTTCAAACACGATGCCATGCGCAATGCGCTGGCCGATTACGCTTCCCGCCAGCGCCGCTTCGGTAAAACGAGCGAGCAGGTCGAGGCTGGAGCCCGGGTTTAATGCTTAAACAACGAATCATCACCGCACTGATCCTGCTGCCGATTGCCCTGTGCGGGTTTTTCCTGCTTGAAGGTTCCGGTTTTGCACTGTTCATCGGGCTGGTCGTGACCCTGGGTGCCTGGGAGTGGGCGCGTCTGGCGGGTTTCGCCGCTCAATCGTTCCGCGTCGGCTATGCCGGCGTGGTCGCTTTGGCGCTGTTCCTCATGTACATCCTGCCCGGCCTTGCGCCTTGGGTATTGGGCGCTTCAGTGCTGTGGTGGGCAGTGGCGACGTATCTGGTGCTGACTTATCCGCGTTCGAGCGAGCATTGGTCCAATGCGGCAACCAAGTTGGTGATCGGCCTGCTGATTCTCCTGCCGGCCTGGCAAGGCCTGGTGCAGATCAAGCAATACCCGCTGGGTAACTGGCTGATCATGGCGGTGATGGTGTTGGTCTGGGGGGCCGATATTGGCGCGTACTTCTCCGGTCGTGCTTTCGGCAAGCGCAAGCTCGCACCGCAGGTCAGTCCGGGCAAAAGCTGGGAAGGCGTGTACGGTGGTCTGGCGCTGAGCCTGGTGATTACCACAATCGTTGCTCTGGTACGCGACTGGACGGTGGCCGAACTGTTCAAAGGGTTGATCGGTGCCGCGCTGATCGTGTTCATTTCGGTGGTGGGTGATCTCACTGAAAGCATGTTCAAGCGTCAATCCGGGATCAAGGACAGCAGCAATCTGCTTCCGGGTCACGGCGGCGTGCTGGATCGTATCGACAGCCTGACGGCGGCGATTCCGCTGTTTGCGGTACTGCTGTGGATGGCGGCCCCATGAGCGGCCCGCAACTGATTACCGTCCTGGGGGCGACCGGCTCGATTGGCCTGAGTACGCTCGACGTCATCGCTCGTCACCCTGATCGATACCAGGTCTTTGCCTTGACTGGCTTCACCCGCTTGAGTCAATTGCTGGCACTCTGCGTGCGCCATGTCCCGCGATTTGCCGTGGTGCCTGAAGTTGCAGCTGCCCGCACCCTGCAGGATGATTTGCGCGCGGCAGGTCTTTCGACCCGTGTTCTGGTAGGTGAGGAAGGTTTGTGTCAGGTCGCTTCCGATCCGGAAGTCGATACGGTCATGGCAGCCATCGTCGGTGCAGCGGGATTGCGCCCGACACTGGCGGCGGTCGAGGCTGGCAAGAAGATCCTCCTGGCCAATAAAGAAGCGCTGGTCATGTCCGGCGCGCTGTTCATGCAGGCGGTGCGCAAGAGCGGTTCGGTGTTGCTGCCGATCGACAGCGAGCACAACGCCATTTTCCAGTGCATGCCGCTGGATTATGCCCGTGGCCTTGAGTCGGTCGGCGTACGCCGGATTTTGCTGACGGCTTCCGGCGGTCCGTTCCGACAGACGCCACTGGCTGAACTGGCGCATGTTTCTCCCGATCAGGCGTGCGCTCACCCGAATTGGTCCATGGGGCGAAAAATCTCCGTGGACTCGGCCAGCATGATGAACAAGGGGCTTGAGTTGATCGAAGCCTGCTGGCTGTTCGATGCCAGGCCTTCGCAGGTCGAGGTGGTGATTCACCCGCAAAGTGTGATCCATTCGCTGGTCGACTACGTCGATGGTTCAGTCCTGGCGCAGTTGGGCAATCCGGACATGCGCACACCCATCGCCAATGCCCTGGCTTGGCCGGAGCGGATCGATTCTGGTGTGGCGCCGCTGGATCTGTTTGCCATTGCGCGGCTGGACTTCCAGGCGCCCGATGAAGAACGTTTCCCTTGCTTGCGTCTGGCCCGTCAGGCGGCCGAAGCGGGTAACAGCGCGCCAGCCATGCTCAATGCGGCGAACGAAGTGGCGGTGGCGGCATTTCTCGACGAACGGGTTCGTTACCCGGAAATCGCGAGTATCATCGAGGAAGTACTGAATCTGGAGCCCGTAGTGGCTGTGGATAATCTCGATGCAGTGTTCACGGCAGACGCGAAGGCGCGATTGCTGGCCGGACAATGGTTGAGCCGTCACGGGCGGTAAATGCTGCGGATAGTCGACCCAGGCAGCAGCGGATAGGAATGCGGAGAAAGTAGATGAGCGCGCTCTATATGATTGTCGGCACCCTGGTCGCTCTGGGTGTGCTGGTTACCTTCCACGAGTTCGGCCATTTTTGGGTCGCGCGTCGCTGTGGGGTCAAAGTGCTGCGCTTCTCCGTAGGCTTCGGCATGCCTTTGCTGCGCTGGCACGATAAGCAGGGTACCGAATTTGTCGTCGCCGCCATCCCGTTGGGCGGCTACGTCAAGATGCTCGACGAGCGCGAGGGTGAAGTACCGCTCGATCAGCTTGATCAAACCTTCAATCGCAAATCCGTTCGTCAGCGTATTGCCATCGTAGCCGCGGGGCCGATTGCCAACTTCCTGCTGGCTTTGGTGTTCTTCTGGGCATTGGCGATGCTCGGCAGCGAGCAGGTGCGTCCGGTCATCGGCGCTGTCGAGTCCGGCAGTATTGCGGCCAAGGCGGGTTTGAGCCCCGGCCAGGAAATCGTCGCCATTGATGGCGAGGTGACTTCCGGCTGGGCGGCGGTGAACCTGCAGCTGGTACGTCGCCTGGGCGAGAGCGGTTCGTTGCAGGTAATGGTGCGCGAACAAGGTTCTACGACCGATTCTCCTCGTGAACTTGCGCTGGACAAATGGCTCAAAGGGGCTGACGAGCCCGACCCAATCCATTCGTTGGGGATTCGTCCGTGGCGTCCGGCATTGCCGCCTGTCCTGGCCGAACTCGATCCAAAGGGGCCGGCTCAGGCTGCCGGCCTGAAGACCGGTGACCGGCTGCTGGCGCTCGATGGTCGTGCGCTGGATGACTGGCAGCAGGTTGTCGATACCGTCCGCAAGCATCCTGATACCAAAATCATGCTGCGGGTCGAGCGCGACGGTGCTCAAATCGACGTCCCTGTGACGCTTGCAGCTCGCGGCGAGAGCAAGTCACCCAGCGGTTATTTGGGGGCTGGGGTGAAGGCGATCGACTGGCCGCCGGAGATGATTCGCGAGGTCAGCTACGGGCCATTGGCAGCAATTGGCGAGGGGGCTCGACGCACCTGGACCATGAGCGTGCTGACCCTCGATTCACTGAAGAAAATGTTGTTCGGTGAGCTCTCGGTAAAAAACTTGAGTGGACCGATAACCATTGCTAAAGTGGCGGGCGCTTCGGCCCAGTCGGGTGTTGCTGATTTCCTGAATTTCCTTGCTTATCTGAGTATTAGCCTGGGTGTTCTGAATTTGTTGCCCATTCCGGTACTGGATGGGGGGCATTTGTTGTTTTATCTGATCGAGTGGGTGCGTGGTCGTCCCTTGTCAGATCGGGTGCAAGGTTGGGGGGTACAGATCGGTATCAGTTTGGTGATCGGGGTGATGTTGCTTGCTCTTGTCAATGATCTGGGTCGACTGTAACGCTTCGCTGAATTGCGAATCTGCCGCATTTTGCGGCAGTTTGTTTATTGCCAGTTGGAATAAGAAAGGACTTCATGAAACGTCTGCTGCTAACTGCGGTTCTCACCGTATTGATGATCGCCGAAGTTCACGCCGAGTCCTTCACTATCTCTGATATTCGCGTCAATGGCCTCCAGCGGGTCTCCGCGGGTAGCGTCTTTGGTGCTTTGCCGTTGAACGTCGGTGAACAGGCGGATGATCGTCGCCTGGTGGAATCCACTCGTGCGTTGTTCAAAACCGGTTTCTTTCAAGATATCCAGCTGGGTCGCGATGGCAACGTCCTGGTCATCACGGTAGTCGAGCGCCCGTCGGTCGCCAGTATCGAGATCGAAGGCAACAAGGCGATCTCTACCGAAGACCTGATGAAAGGCCTCAAGCAATCCGGTCTGGCCGAAGGCGAGATCTTCCAGCGTGCCACCCTCGAAGGTGTGCGTAACGAACTGCAACGCCAGTACGTTGCCCAGGGTCGCTACTCGGCTACCGTCGACACCGAGGTGGTGCCACAGCCGCGTAATCGCGTCGGCCTGAAGGTCAACATCAACGAAGGCACCGTTGCCGCTATCCAGCACATCAACGTGGTGGGCAACACGGTCTTCCCTGATGAAGACCTGATCGACCTGTTCGAACTCAAGACCACCAACTGGTTGTCGTTCTTCAAGAACGACGACAAGTACGCCCGTGAAAAACTGTCCGGTGACCTGGAACGCCTGCGTTCCTACTACCTGGATCGTGGCTATATCAACATGGATATCGCTTCGACCCAGGTCTCCATTACGCCAGACAAGAAGCACGTCTACATCACCGTCAACGTCAACGAAGGCGAGAAGTACACCGTTCGTGACGTCAAGCTCAGCGGTGACCTGAAAGTCCCTGAAGACCAGGTCAAGTCCCTGCTGCTGGTGCAAAAAGGCCAGGTGTTCTCGCGCAAGCTGATGACCACCACCTCCGAACTGATCACCCGTCGCCTGGGTAACGAAGGCTATACCTTCGCCAACGTCAACGGCGTGCCTCAACCGCACGATGAAGATCACACCGTAGATATCCTGTTCGCGGTCGATCCGGGCAAGCGTGCCTACGTGAACCGCATCAACTTCCGTGGCAACACCAAGTCCGAAGACGAAGTGCTGCGTCGTGAAATGCGTCAGATGGAAGGCGGATGGGCTTCGACCTACCTGATCGACCAATCCAAGACCCGTCTGGAGCGTCTGGGCTTCTTCAAGGAAGTCAACGTTGAGACTCCAGCCGTGCCGGGTGTCGATGACCAGGTGGACGTCAACTACAGCGTTGAAGAACAAGCCTCCGGTTCGATTACCGCCAGCGTCGGTTTTGCCCAGAGCGCCGGTCTGATCCTCGGTGGTTCGATCACCCAGAACAACTTCCTGGGTACCGGTAACAAGGTCAGCGTCGGTTTGACCAAAAGCGAATACCAGACTCGCTATAACTTCGGTTTTGTCGACCCCTACTGGACCGCCGACGGCGTGAGCCTGGGTTACAACGCGTTCTACCGCACGACTGACTATGACGAGCTCGATACCGACATCGCCAGCTACGCCGTAGACAGCCTGGGTGCAGGCGTGAGCGTTGGCTACCCGATCAGCGAGACTTCGCGTCTGACCTTTGGCCTGACGGCTCAGCAGGACGAGATCAAGACCGGTGTGTACACCGTTGACGAGATCTTTGACTTCGTTAACCAGGAAGGCGACAAGTACCTGAACTTCAAGGCTTCGGCCGGCTGGTCCGAGTCCACTCTGAACAAGGGCGTACTCGCTACCCGTGGTCATTCCCAGAGCCTGGTGCTGGAATCCACGATTCCAGGCAGCGACCTGTCGTTCTTCAAGCTCGACTACCGTGGCCAGTTGTTCCAGCCATTGAGCGAGAACTACACCATGCGTCTGCACACCGAACTGGGTTATGGCGATGGTTACGGATCGACCGATGGCTTGCCTTTCTATGAAAACTACTATGCTGGTGGTTTCAACTCGGTACGCGGCTTCAAGGACAGCACCCTGGGTCCTCGCAGTACGCCAAGTACCGGCAAGAACCCTGGTACAGCGTTCGACCCGGACCAGGATCCGCTGCCGTTCGGTGGTAACGTCCTGATCCAGGGTGGTGTGGAAGTTCTGTTCCCGCTGCCGTTCGTCAAGGATCAACGCTCCCTGCGTACATCGGTATTCTGGGATGTGGGTAACGTGTTCGATTCGTCTTGCTCGGATACCACAAACGCGGATGGCTCGAAGTCCAACACCAAGTGCAATGACATCAGCCTGAGCAACATGGCCAGTTCCGTCGGTGTGGGTGTGACCTGGGTCACCGCACTGGGTCCTCTGAGTTTCGCTTTGGCCATGCCGGTCAAGAAACCGGATGATGCTGAAACTCAAGTGTTCCAATTCTCTCTCGGCCAGACGTTCTAAGCGTCTGACCCAAGATAACGACAATGAATTTTGTAGGAGTGCATCGTGCGTAAGTTGACTCAATTGGTTCTCCTGGCCAGCGTACTGGTCGCTGGTCCGGCGTTCGCCGACATGAAAATTGCTGTTCTGAACTATCAGATGGCTCTGCTGGAGTCCGACGCGGCCAAGAAATACGCCGTGGATGCCGAGAAGAAGTTCGGCCCTCAGCTGACCAAGCTCAAGTCGCTGGAAACCAGCGCCAAGGGCATTCAGGATCGCCTGATGGCCGGTGGCGACAAAATGCAGCAGGGCGAGCGCGAGCGTCTGGAGCTTGAGTTCAAGCAAAAGGCCCGTGACTTCCAGTTCCAGTCCAAGGAACTGAACGAAGCCAAAGCCGTTGCCGACCGTGAAATGCTGAAGCAGCTCAAGCCGAAACTGGACAGCGCTGTGGAAGAAGTCATCAAGAAAGGTGCTTTTGACCTGGTCTTCGAGCGTGGCGCAGTGATTGATGTCAAGCCTCAGTACGACATCACTCGCCAGGTTATCGAGCGCATGAATCAGCTGAAGTAACCCATGACCGTGACCATTAAGCTCGGCCAGCTGGCCGAGTTCCTCGGCGCCACGCTACGTGGCGACCCCGAGAAAGCAATTACTGGGCTAGCCACCTTGCAGGAGGCTGGCCCAGCTCAGTTGAGCTTTCTTGCAAACCCCCAATACCGCAAGTACCTGGCAGGCAGTCAGGCTGCAGCCCTGTTGCTCAAGGCCGCTGACGCCGAAGGTCATGGCGGGGATGTGCTGGTGGTACCGGATCCGTACGCAGCCTACGCGCGTGTTTCTCACCTGTTCGATCCCAAGCCCAAGGCCGCAGCCGGGATTCATCCGACGGCGGTGATCGCGGCGGATGCGGTTGTCGACCCGGCGGCGAGTATCGGCGCTTTTGTGGTGATCGAAAGCGGTGCGCAGGTGGCAGCCGGTACGACTGTCGGCGCGCATTGCTTCATTGGCGCTCGCAGCGTGGTGGGTGAGGGTGGCTGGCTTGCGCCGCGGGTGACCTTGTATCACGACGTTCGCGTCGGCAAGCGGGTCGTCATTCAGTCCGGTGCGGTACTCGGCGGTGAAGGCTTCGGCTTTGCCAATGAAAAAGGTATCTGGCAGAAAATCGCCCAGATCGGTGGTGTGCTGGTCGGCGATGATGTTGAAATCGGCGTGAACACGGCTATAGATCGCGGTGCGTTGGCCGATACCGTCATCGGTAACGGCGTGAAGCTCGATAACCAGATTCAGATTGCCCACAACGTTCAGGTGGGCGATCACACTGCCATGGCGGCGTGCGTCGGGATCTCCGGCAGCACCAAAATCGGCAAGCATTGCATGCTCGCCGGTGGCGTAGGCCTGGTGGGGCACATCGACATTTGTGACAACGTTTTCATCACCGGGATGACCATGGTGACCCACTCGATTACCGAGCCAGGCGCCTATTCTTCCGGTACGGCCATGCAGCCGGCGGCCGAGTGGCGCAAAAGCGCGGCACGCATTCGTCAGCTCGATGACATCGCGCGGCGTCTGCGCCAGCTGGAAAAGCAGGTAGGGGAAGTGACCCCTGACGGTAATGCTTCATCAGATGGCTGATACCATTTCCATATCAAGTGTGCACAGCCGCTAGACTGCCTCCTTGATTTGCTAGAGGAACGTGCGTCAGTCGCGCGCTCCCAATCTTTACATAGGCTTCCCCCCGAAATGATGGACATCAACGAGATTCGCGAATACCTGCCTCACCGTTACCCGTTCCTGCTGGTGGACCGGGTAGTGGAGCTGGATGTTGAAGGCAAGCGCATTCGCGCCTACAAGAATGTCAGCATCAACGAACCATTCTTCAATGGTCACTTCCCTGCGCACCCAATCATGCCGGGCGTATTGATCATCGAGGCAATGGCTCAGGCTGCCGGGATCCTTGGTTTCAAAATGCTCGATGTGAAACCGGCCGATGGCACGCTCTATTACTTCGTCGGTTCCGACAAGCTGCGCTTCCGCCAGCCGGTGTTGCCGGGCGATCAACTGATCCTTGAGGCGAAGTTCATCAGCTGCAAGCGTCAGATCTGGAAGTTCGAATGCCAGGCTTCGGTCGATGGCAAGCCTGTCTGCTCGGCTGAAATCATCTGTGCGGAACGCAAACTATGAGTTTGATTGACCCTCGTGCAATCATCGATCCGACAGCCGTTCTGGCTGACGGCGTCGAGGTCGGCCCGTGGTCGATCGTCGGCGCAGGTGTGGAAATCGGCGAGGGGACAGTCATCGGGCCACACGTGATTCTCAAGGGCCCGACCCGAATCGGTAAGCACAATCGCATCTACCAGTTTTCCTCGGTGGGTGAAGACACACCAGACCTGAAGTACAAGGGCGAGGAAACCCGCCTGGTGATCGGTGATCACAACGTCATCCGTGAAGGTGTGACGATTCACCGTGGCACCATCCAGGACCGTTCCGAAACGACCCTGGGCGATCACAACCTGATCATGGCCTATGCCCACATCGGCCACGACAGCGTTATCGGCAACCACTGCATCCTGGTGAACAACACCGCACTGGCGGGCCATGTGCATGTGGAAGACTGGGCGATCCTCTCCGGTTTTACCCTGGTTCACCAGTATTGCCACATTGGCGCCCACAGCTTTTCAGGCATGGGTACGGCGATCGGCAAGGATGTTCCTGCGTATGTCACGGTGTTCGGCAACCCTGCCGAAGCCCGGAGCATGAACTTCGAGGGCATGCGCCGTCGGGGCTTCAGCGAAGATGCGATCCACGCGCTGCGTCGCGCCTACAAGGTGGTGTACCGCCAGGGCCTGACCGTGGAGCAGGCACTCGCCGAACTGGCCGAGCCTTCTACGCAATTCCCGGAAGTAGCGGTATTCCGTGACTCCATCCAGTCTTCGACCCGCGGCATCACTCGCTAACCATGGCCAATCTGCGTATTGCGCTGGTAGCGGGTGAGGCTTCCGGTGACATTCTGGGTGCGGGCCTCATGCGCGCGCTCAAGGCTCGCCACCCGGCGGTCGAGTTCATCGGTGTCGGTGGTCCGTTGATGCAGGCTGAAGGCCTGACCTCGTATTTCCCGATGGAGCGTCTGTCAGTCATGGGCCTGGTGGAAGTGCTGGGCCGGTTGCGCGAACTGCTGGCGCGGCGCAAGAAGCTGGTCGCCGACCTGATCGACGCGAAACCCGATGTGTTCATCGGTATCGACGCCCCGGACTTCAACCTCAATATCGAACTCAAGCTGCGCCAGGCCGGAATCAAGACCGTGCATTACGTCAGCCCGTCGGTCTGGGCCTGGCGGCAGAAACGCGTGCTGAAGATTCGCGAAGGCTGCGACCTGATGCTCACGCTGTTCCCGTTCGAAGCCAGATTCTACGAAGAGAAAGGCGTGCCGGTGCGGTTCGTCGGCCATACCCTGGCCGATGCCATTCCACTCCAGGCCGATCGCGCTGCTGCGCGGGCCGAACTCGGTTTGCCCGACGGGCCGCTGGTGGCATTGATGCCCGGCAGCCGTGGCGGTGAAGTCGGCCGGCTCGGTGCGTTGTTTCTCGATACGGCGCAGCGCCTACGGGCAATGCGTCCGGGTGTGCGATTTGTCATGCCCTGCGCCAGTCCTCAGCGCCGGACCCAGATCGAAGCATTGCTGGCCGGTCGCGATTTGCCACTGACCTTGCTCGATGGCAAATCCCATTTGGCCCTGGCAGCATGCGATGCGGTGTTGATTGCCTCCGGCACTGCAACGCTTGAAGCGCTGCTGTACAAGCGGCCGATGGTGGTCGCCTATCGCCTGGCGCCGCTGACGTTCTGGATTCTCAAACGCATGGTGAAAAGCCCCTACATTTCGTTGCCGAACTTGTTGGCCCAGCGTCTGTTGGTGCCCGAGTTGTTGCAGGACGATGCCACGGTCGATGCGCTGGCCCAGACCTTGTCGCCGCTGATCGAGGGTGGGGAAGAGCAGACCCGCGGTTTTGACGAGATACACCGGACCCTGCGTCTGGATGCCTCCAACCAGGCTGCGGACGCAGTGCTGAACCTGATCGGCCAAGTAAAATGAGTAAAACGAATATGCAGATGGGGCTGGATTTCACCTTGGTCGCTGAAATCGAAGAGTTGGTTGCCGGTGTCGATGAAGTCGGTCGCGGTCCGCTCTGTGGCGCGGTGGTGACGGCGGCAGTGATCCTTGATCCGAACCGCCCGATCCTCGGCCTGAACGACTCGAAGAAACTCACCGAAGCCCGTCGCGAAAAGCTCTACGACGAAATCTGCGAAAAAGCCCTGAGCTGGTGCATCGCTCGCGCCGAAGTCGAAGAAATCGACGAACTGAATATCCTGCACGCCACCATGCTGGCCATGCAGCGCGCGGTCGCCGGGCTGCACGTTCAGCCGAAGCTGGCGATGATCGACGGCAACCGTTGCCCGAAACTGCCGATGCGCTCCGAGGCTGTGGTCAAGGGCGATAGCAAGGTTCCAGCCATCGCCGCCGCATCGATCCTGGCCAAGGTCAGCCGCGATCGTGAAATGGCCGCGTTCGAATTGATCTACCCGGGTTACGGCATCGGCGGGCATAAAGGCTACCCGACGCCCGTTCATCTGGAAGCACTGGCACGGCTTGGGCCGACCCCGATTCATCGGCGTTCGTTTGCTCCGGTGCGGCTGGCATATGAGGCTCGTGAAGGTTTGATCGAGAGTTAGTCGCAAGGCTGATGTTTTACTCAAGGCCCGGTACAATCCGGGCCTTGTTGTTTTCATGACTTAACGCAGGATCACTATGCCGGCTTCATTCGTTCACCTACGCCTGCACACTGAATACTCCCTGGTCGACGGTCTGGTGCGGATCAAACCGCTGGTCAAGACCCTGGTCGGCATGAACATGCCTGCCGTAGCGGTCACCGACCAGAACAACATGTGTTCCCTGGTCAAATTCTATAAAAACGCCATGGGTGCCGGGATCAAGCCGATCTGCGGCGCCGACCTGTGGCTGTCGAACAAGGATCCGGACAATCCGCTTAGCCGGATCAGCCTGCTGGTGATGAACGCCGAAGGCTATCGCAACCTTACCGAACTGATTTCCCGCGGCTTCATCGATGGTCAGCGCAACGGCGCGATCATCATCGAACGCGAATGGGTAGCTGAAGCCAACTCGGGCTTGATCATGCTGTCGGCGGCCAAAGAAGGCGAGATCGGCCAGGCCATGCTCAGCGGCAACCCCGTCGAGGCCGAAACCCTGGCCCGCGAATGGATGGAAGTGTTTCCGGATCGTTTCTATCTGGAAATCCAGCGCACCAACCGCCCCAACGATGAAGAGCAACTGCACGGCGCCGTGGCCCTGGCCGAGAAGCTCGGTGCGCCGCTGGTGGCGACCAACGATGTGCGCTTCATCAAGCAGGAAGACTTCGCTGCCCACGAAACCCGCGTTTGCATCGGTGAGGGTCGCGCCCTCGACGATCCGCGGCGTTCGAAGAATTACAGTGATCAGCAGTACCTCAAAAGCGCCGATGAAATGGCCGAGCTGTTCAGCGACATTCCCGAAGCGCTGGAAAACACCGTCGAGATCGCCAAGCGCTGCAACATCGAAGTGAAGCTGGGCACGCACTTCCTGCCCAACTTCCCGATCCCCGATGGCATGACCATCGACGAGTACTTCCGCAAGGTGTCCTTCGACGGCCTGGAAGAGCGCCTTAGTGTACTGCTGCCCAAAGACACCACCGAAGACTACGAAGCCAAGCGTCAGGTCTATGTCGACCGGCTGAATTTCGAGCTGGATATCATCATCCAGATGGGGTTCCCGGGATACTTCCTGATCGTGATGGACTTTATCCAGTGGGCCAAGAGCAACGGCGTGCCGGTGGGTCCTGGCCGTGGATCGGGTGCCGGGTCGCTGGTGGCCTACGTACAGAAGATCACCGACCTCGATCCGCTGGAATATGACCTGCTGTTCGAACGTTTCCTTAACCCGGAACGGGTATCGATGCCCGACTTCGACGTCGACTTCTGCATGGACGGTCGTGACCGGGTCATCGACTACGTGGCCGAGAAGTACGGCCGCAATGCGGTAAGCCAGATCATCACCTTCGGTTCCATGGCGGCAAAGGCTGTGGTCCGCGACGTGGCGCGGGTGCAGGGCAAGTCCTACGGCCTGGCGGATCGTCTGTCGAAGATGATTCCGTTCGAAGTCGGCATGACCCTGGAAAAGGCCTACGAGCAGGAAGAAATCCTGCGCGACTTCATCAAGGTCGATGAAGAGGCCGCGGAAATCTGGGAAATGGCCCGCAAGCTCGAAGGCATTGTGCGTAACGTCGGCAAGCACGCCGGTGGTGTTGTAATCGCCCCGACCAAGCTGACCGACTTCTCGCCGATCTATTGCGACGAGGCCGGTGACGGCCTGGTAACCCAGTTCGACAAGGACGACGTCGAGGCGGCCGGCCTTGTGAAGTTCGACTTCCTCGGTCTGCGGACCCTGACGATCATCGACTGGGCGCTGAAAACCATCAACCGCGACCGCGCCAAGGTCAACGAACCGCCGCTGGATATCGCGTTCATTCCGCTGGACGACAAGCCGACCTACACCTTGCTGCAAAAAGCCGAAACCACGGCGGTGTTCCAGCTTGAATCCCGGGGCATGAAAGAGCTGATCAAAAAGCTCAAGCCCGACTGCCTGGAAGACTTGATCGCACTGGTGGCACTGTTCCGTCCGGGCCCGCTGCAATCGGGCATGGTGGACGACTTCATCAACCGTAAGCACGGTCGCGCCGAGCTGGCGTATCCGCACTCGGACTACCAGTACGAAGGCCTCAAGCCAGTACTGGCGCCAACCTACGGCATCATCCTGTATCAGGAACAGGTGATGCAGATTGCCCAGGTCATGGCCGGTTACACCCTCGGTGGTGCGGACATGCTGCGTCGAGCCATGGGTAAGAAAAAACCCGAGGAAATGGCCAAGCAGCGCGGCGGCTTCATTGAAGGTTGCGCCACCAACAATATCGACGCGGACCTGGCCGGTAACATTTTCGACCTGGTGGAAAAATTCGCCGGTTACGGCTTCAACAAGTCCCACTCCGCCGCCTATGGCCTGGTGTCGTACCAGACCGCATGGCTGAAGACGCACTACCCGGCGCCGTTCATGGCCGCGGTACTCTCGGCGGATATGCACAACACCGACAAGGTCGTGACCTTGATCGAAGAAGTGCGGACCATGAAGCTGCGTCTCGACGCGCCGGACGTGAACACGTCCGAATTCAAGTTCACGGTGAACGACGAAGGCCGGATCATTTACGGCCTGGGTGCAATCAAGGGCGTGGGCGAAGGCCCGGTCGAGGCGATCACCGAAGCGCGTCTGGCCGGTCCGTTCAAGGATCTGTTCGATTTCTGCGCCCGGGTCGACCTCAAGCGTATCAACAAGCGCACTCTCGACGGTTTGATCCGCAGCGGTGCCCTGGATCGCCTCGGGCCGTATTTCCACGACGAGCAGAAAGCCTACCAGGCCAACATCGACCGCAATCGCGCGGTGCTGCTGACGGCCATGGAAGAAGCGATCAAGGCGGCCGAACAGACCGCGCGCACCCAGGACAGCGGACACTCCGACCTGTTTGGCGGTCTGTTCGTCGAAGAAGACGCCGACGTCTACGCCAATCACCGCAAGGCCAAGGAGCTGACCCTCAAGGAGCGCCTGAAAGGGGAGAAAGATACCCTCGGCCTGTACCTGACCGGTCACCCGATCGACGAATACGAAGGTGAAATCCGTCGCTTCGCCCGCCAGCGCATCATCGACCTGAAACCGGCGCGCGATACCCAGACTGTTGCCGGGATGATCATCGCCTTGCGGGTGATGAAGAACAAAAAGGGCGACAAGATGGGGTTCATCACTCTCGACGACCGCTCCGGACGGATCGAGGCCTCGCTGTTTTCCGAGGCGTTCCATTCCGCGCAGTCGCTGTTGCAGACCGATGCGATGGTGGTGGTCGAAGGCGAGGTCAGCAATGACGACTTCTCCGGTGGCCTGAAGTTGCGGGTCAAGCGGGTGATGAGCATGGAAGATGCGCGCACCAACCTGGCCGAGAGCCTGCGCCTGAAGTTGCATGCCAAGGACCTCAAGGGCGATCAGCTACGCTGGCTGGGTGAACTGTTGAAGCGTCACCGCGGCGCGTGCCCGGTCACCATGGACTACACCAGCCCTGATGCGAAGGCCATGTTGCAGTTCGGCGAAGGCTGGCGGATCGATCCGGCGGATGCGTTGATTCAAGCCCTGCGTGACCAGTTCGGGCGAGACAACGTCTTCCTCCAATACCGTTGACGGTCAGTGCTATCAGATTGCCCTGACCTTGACCTGAATTTTTAATCTCGACCTCAACGCGCCTGTCCCTTAAGGTAGGGCGCGAATAGACAACCGGCCGGCCCAAGAATCCTTGGGACTCGACCCAAGACGGACGCCTATGAACCCGAATTTTCTAGATTTCGAACAGCCGATCGCCGACCTGCAAGCCAAGATCGAAGAGTTGCGCTTGGTCGGTAATGACAATTCGCTGAATATCGGCGATGAGATCTCCCGCCTGCAGGACAAGAGCAAAACGCTGACCGAAGACATCTTCGGCAAGTTGACCAGCTGGCAGATCGCACGTCTGGCGCGTCACCCGAAACGTCCGTATACCCTGGACTACATCGAACACATCTTCACCGAGTTCGACGAACTGCACGGTGACCGTCACTTCTCCGACGACGCTGCCATCGTTGGCGGTATTGCCCGTCTGGACGACAAGCCGGTGATGATCATCGGTCACCAGAAAGGTCGTGAAGTGCGCGAGAAGGTTCGCCGCAACTTCGGCATGCCGCGTCCGGAAGGCTACCGCAAGGCTTGCCGCCTGATGGAAATGGCCGAACGTTTCAAAATGCCGATCCTGACCTTCATCGACACCCCGGGCGCTTACCCTGGCATCGACGCTGAAGAGCGTAACCAGAGCGAGGCGATCGCCTGGAACCTGCGTGTCATGGCCCGCCTGAAAACCCCAATCATCGCCACCGTGATCGGTGAGGGTGGTTCCGGTGGTGCACTGGCGATCGGTGTCTGCGACCAGTTGAACATGCTGCAATACTCAACCTACGCGGTGATCTCGCCGGAAGGTTGCGCTTCGATTCTGTGGAAAACCGCCGAGAAAGCACCGGATGCCGCAGAAGCGATGGGCATCACCGCCGAGCGCCTCAAAGGCCTGGGCATCGTGGACAAGGTGATTGGCGAGCCACTGGGCGGCGCGCACCGTGACCCGGCCACTGCCGCTGCATCGATCCGCGCCGAGCTGAGCTCGCAACTGGCGATGCTGAAGAAGTTCGATAACGACGCGCTGCTCAAGCGCCGCTACGATCGACTGATGAGCTACGGTCTCTAAGCCGTACACGCAGTACCCATGTGTGGGAGCGAGCCTGCTCGCGAAAGCGGTATAACAGCCAACGAATGTGTTGAATGTTGAACCGTCTTCGCGAGCAAGTCGGGACGCCGAACCGCCGCTCCCACATTTGATTTGTGCAAGGTGATGGATATGAGTCGGTCCAATATTGATCTGCCCGCCAGACTCTTGTTGAATCTTGCCTCGTGGCGCAATGCCGCCACTTGGCACATAGCCTTCTCCGGCGGCCTGGACTCCACCGTCCTGCTGCACCTTCTGGCAACACTCTCCAAAACCCAATCCCTGCCGGCGCTGAGCGCCATCCATGTTCATCACGGCCTTCAAGCCGTGGCGGATGCGTGGCCGGAACATTGTCGTGCTGTGTGCGCTGCGCTGGGCGTTCCGCTGCAAGTGGTTCGCGTGCAGGTGCAACCGGGTGCCAGCCTTGAACGTGCAGCCCGGGATGCGCGGTATCACGTCTTCACTGAAACCGTTCAGGCCAACGAAGTGCTGCTGACGGCCCAGCACCGCGACGATCAGGCGGAAACCCTGTTGTTTCGCTTGTTGCGCGGAGCGGGCGTGCGCGGATTGTCCGCAATGCCGCGTCAGCGCCCGTTGGGCAAGGGGCATCTGCTGCGGCCATTGCTTGATGTGACACGGGCTGAACTGGAGGCTTATGCCAGTGAGCATGGCTTGAGCTGGATCGAAGATCCCTCGAACCAGGATCGACAGTACTCGCGCAATTACCTGCGGCATCAAGTCCTGCCCGCGCTGATCCAGCGCTGGCCGCAAGCGGTGGCGACCATGGCCCGCAGCGCGGCGCATTTGACTGAAGCGCAGGGGCTGCTCGAAGAACTGGCGGACATGGATTTGCGTGAGGCCAGCTCTGCCAGTGAGTTTGCCTGGCTGGGCTTGCGATCCCTTGAACTGGCGCCCCTTGCGCAACTGTCAGATGCCCGGCAGCGCAACGCCTTGAGTCATTGGCTCGAACCGCTGACCCGCCTGCCGGATACCGACCATTGGTCGGGTTGGGAGGATTTGCGCGATGCCACCGGCGATGCCTGCCCGGTGTGGCGGCTGGCCGATGGCGAACTGCATCGGGCGGGCGGGCGGATCTGGTGGCTGTCCGGCCACTGGCTGCGGCCTTTGCCCGGCGCCGGGGTGTGGCTGGATCCGGCTTCTGCGCTGGCTATCCCGGGCAACGGCGTGCTTTTGCTCACCGGCCAAATCCCCGATGGCCCGCTGCATATCCGCTATCGTGAAGGGGGAGAGGTCATGGCATTGCCAGGCCGCGGCCACCGTGACCTGAAACGTTTGCTCAATGAAAACGCTGTACCGTCCTTCGTACGCGGCAGATTGCCGCTGCTCTACAAAGACGGGCAACTGCTGGCGGTAGCGAACCTCAAGGGGCTCGATGGTGGTGCGCTCGGCGACTGGCATTTGCATTGGCAGCCACTGAACGAAGATCAAGGTTTGAGCTGAAAGGGGCTTTCCGGTAGACTACGCTCCCTTCTTGATACAACTTCTGTGGATTCGCCTGAATTGCAGGAGTTGCCGATTACCAAGCAGTCTTTGCTGGGCGATTCCAAAAAATGTGTAGCGAGCAACGAACCGGTGTTTCATTTTCCGGTCTGTCCCAACGCGGCGGTTTTTTTGAAAGGTGCACTGTGATTAATGCAGGTGATCGGGGGCTTCGGCCTTCCTTCGCTTTCCCCGGCGGCTCGGACCGCTTTAACGCAGACTTCTAGGGTTTTTCATGACGCGCTACATATTCGTCACGGGCGGTGTTGTTTCTTCATTGGGGAAAGGCATTGCATCGGCATCATTGGCGGCCATCCTGGAGGCGCGGGGACTTAAGGTCACCATGCTGAAGCTGGACCCGTACATCAACGTCGACCCGGGCACCATGAGCCCGTTCCAGCACGGTGAAGTGTTCGTCACCCACGACGGCGCCGAGACCGACCTGGACCTGGGTCACTACGAGCGGTTCATCCGCACGACCATGACCCAGAACAACAACTTCACCACCGGCCGTGTCTACGAACACGTCCTGCGCAAGGAGCGCCGTGGTGACTACCTGGGCGCAACCATCCAGGTGATCCCGCACATCACCGACGAAATCAAGCGCCGCATCATCAAGGGCGCCGGCGATGCTGACGTGGCAATGGTCGAGATCGGTGGCACCGTGGGTGACATCGAATCACAACCGTTCCTCGAAGCCATCCGCCAGCTGCGTTTCGAAGTCGGCGCCAAGCGCGCGATGCTGATGCACCTGACACTGGTGCCGTACATCGCCACTGCCGGCGAAACCAAGACCAAGCCAACCCAGCACTCGGTGAAGGAACTGCGTTCCATCGGCCTGCAACCGGACGTGCTGGTCTGCCGCTCCGACCACCCGATCGATGTGTCGTCGCGTCGCAAGATCGCGCAGTTCACCAACGTTGAAGAACGTGCGGTGATCGCGCTGGAAGACGCCGACACCATCTACAAGATCCCGGGCATCCTGCACTCCCAGGGCCTGGACGATTTCGTCGTCGAGCGTTTCGGCCTGCAATGCGGCGGTGCCGATCTGTCCGAGTGGGAAGCCGTGGTCGACGCCAAGCTCAACCCTGAGCATGAAGTCACCATCGCCATGGTCGGCAAGTACATGGAGCTGCTGGACGCCTACAAGTCGCTGATCGAAGCGATGAGTCACGCCGGCATCAGCAACCGTACCAAGGTCAACCTGCGCTACATCGATTCCGAAGACATCGAGAACCAGGGCACCGCGCTGCTGGAAGGCGTCGACGCCATCCTGGTACCAGGCGGCTTCGGTCTGCGTGGCGTTGAAGGCAAGATCACTGCCGTTCAATACGCTCGCGAAAACAAGGTTCCGTACCTGGGCATCTGCCTGGGCATGCAAGTGGCCGTTATCGAGTTCGCACGTAACGTGATGGGCTGGAAAGACGCCAACTCCACCGAGTTCGATCGTGCAAGCGGTCACCCGGTCGTGGGCCTGATCACCGAGTGGGAAGATGCCACCGGCGCTGTCGAAACCCGTACCGAAACCTCCGATCTGGGCGGCACCATGCGCCTGGGCGCGCAGGATTGCCTGCTGGAGCCGGGTTCCCTGGTTCATGGTTGCTACGGCAAGGATGTGATTGTCGAGCGTCATCGTCATCGCTACGAAGTGAACAACAACCTGCTGCCGCAAATCATGGAAGCCGGTTTGAAAATCTCCGGTCGCTCCGGTGATGGCGCACTGGTTGAAGTGGTTGAAGCTCCGGATCACCCATGGTTCGTCGCTTGCCAGTTCCACCCTGAGTTCACCTCGACGCCACGCGACGGTCACCCGCTGTTCAGCGGTTTCGTCAAGGCAGCGTTGACTCAACACCAGAAGAAGGCGTAACCCCGATGGCACAGAAGATCATCCGCGTCGGCGACATCGAGATTGCCAACGACAAACCCATGGTGCTGTTCGGCGGCATGAACGTGCTGGAAAGCCGTGATATGGCCATGCAGGTTTGCGAAGAGTATGTGAAGGTCACCGAAAAGCTCGGTATCCCTTACGTGTTCAAGGCCAGTTTCGACAAGGCCAACCGGTCTTCTGTGACCTCCTATCGTGGTCCTGGCCTGGAAGAAGGCATGCGCATCTTCCAGGACATCAAGCAAGCCTTCGGCGTGCCGATCATCACCGACGTCCACGAGCCTGATCAGGCCGCGGTCGTCGCTGAAGTCTGCGACATCATCCAGTTGCCGGCCTTCCTGTCGCGCCAGACCGACCTCGTTGTCGCGATGGCAAAGACCGGCGCTGTGATCAACATCAAGAAAGCCCAGTTCCTCGCACCTCAGGAGATGAAGCACATCCTGAACAAGTGCGTGGAAGCGGGTAACGATCAGTTGATCCTCTGCGAGCGTGGTTCGAGCTTCGGCTACAACAACCTGGTCGTCGACATGCTCGGTTTCGGTATCATGAAACAGTTCGAATACCCGGTGTTTTTCGACGTGACCCACGCGCTGCAAATGCCTGGTGGTCGCTCCGATTCCGCCGGCGGTCGTCGCGCCCAGGTCCTCGATCTGGCAAAAGCCGGCATGAGCCAGTCCCTGGCTGGCTTGTTCCTCGAAGCTCACCCGGATCCGGACAACGCCAAATGCGACGGTCCTTGCGCCTTGCGCCTGGACAAACTGGAGCCATTCCTGGCCCAGCTCAAGGCTTTGGACGAACTGGTGAAGAGTTTTCCGACGGTAGAAACCGCGTAATCCTCAATTCTCCGGTAAAGTACCGCACGATTTAACGCCCAGGCCCTCGGGCCTGAGCCTTGTCGTCTGCAAGACTGCCCGCTGCACCTCACTTGCCGACGATCAAAGATTTCCTACAGCTGCGTCGTTTTCGTCAACTTTGGAGTGTTTACAACAATGGCTAAAATCGTCGACATCAAAGGTCGTGAAGTTCTCGACTCCCGTGGCAATCCCACCGTGGAAGCGGACGTGCTTCTCGACAACGGCATCATCGGCAGTGCCTGCGCGCCGTCCGGTGCTTCCACTGGCTCGCGTGAAGCGCTCGAGCTGCGTGATGGCGACAAGAGCCGTTACCTGGGCAAGGGCGTTCTGAAGGCCGTAGCCAACATCAACGGTCCGATCCGCGACCTGTTGAAAGGCATGGACCCAAGCGACCAGAAAGCGCTCGATCTGGCAATGATCAAGCTCGACGGTACTGAAAACAAAGGTTCCCTGGGCGCCAACGCGATCCTCGCCGTTTCCCTGGCCGCGGCCAAGGCAGCAGCACAGGACCAGGACCTGCCGCTGTACGCTCACATCGCCAACCTGAACGGCACCCCGGGTGTCTACTCGATGCCGGTTCCGATGATGAACATCATCAACGGTGGCGAGCACGCCGATAACAACGTCGACATCCAGGAATTCATGGTTCAGCCGGTTGGCGCCAAGTCTTTCTCGGAAGGTCTGCGCATGGGCACCGAGATTTTCCACCACCTCAAGGCTGTACTGAAGGCCCGTGGCCTGAGCACTGCCGTGGGTGACGAAGGTGGTTTCGCACCGAACCTGGCTTCCAACGAAGACGCTTTGAAAGTGATCTCCGAAGCCGTGGCCAACGCCGGTTACAAGCTGGGCACCGACGTGACCCTGGCCCTGGACTGCGCGGCCAGCGAATTCTACGAAGACGGCAAGTACAACCTGTCCGGCGAAGGCCAGGTGTTCACCGCCGAAGGTTTCGCTGATTACCTGAAAGGTCTGACCGAGCGTTACCCGATCATCTCCATCGAAGATGGCCTGGACGAGTCCGACTGGGCTGGCTGGAAGATCCTTACCGACAAGATCGGCGAGAAGACCCAGCTGGTAGGCGACGACCTGTTCGTCACCAACACCAAGATCCTGAAAGAAGGCATCGACAAGAAGATCGCCAACTCGATCCTGATCAAGTTCAACCAGATCGGCACCCTGACCGAAACCCTGGAAGCCATCCAGATGGCCAAGGCTGCCGGTTACACTGCCGTGATCTCGCACCGCTCCGGCGAAACCGAAGATTCGACCATTGCCGACCTGGCCGTGGGCACCTCGGCTGGCCAGATCAAGACCGGCTCCCTGTGCCGTTCCGACCGTGTTTCCAAGTACAACCAACTGCTGCGTATCGAAGAGCAGTTGAACGGCAAAGCCAAGTACAACGGTCGCAGCGAGTTCCGCGGTTAAGCGGTAACTCGTAAAAAGTCAGCGGATTGTGTCGGAAAAATCGCTACAGCGACGTTTTTGCCACTAATCTGATGCCTTATATGCACAAGCCTGGTTCTTCCAGGCTTCGTGCTATCAGAAGCTTCACGTTTGGCATGGCTGTCTTTTTTCACTGGATACCTGATATTCGATGCGCAGTCCCAATTGGTTGTTCCTCATCCTGCTTTTGTTGCTGGCTGGCCTGCAGTACCGCCTGTGGGTGGGAAACGGCAGTCTGGCGCAAGTGGCCGAGTTGACTCAGCAGATTGCCGATCAGCAAGCTGAGAACCAGGCACTACTGGAGCGCAACCGGGTGATGGACGCCGAAGTCAGTGAGTTGAAAAAGGGCATGGAGACCGTCGAAGAACGGGCTCGCCATGAGTTGGGCATGGTCAAGGACGGTGAAACCCTTTACCAGTTGGCCCAATGATTAATTCGTTACCGGCCTTCTGGGCCGTGATTCCTGCCGCGGGCGTCGGTGCCCGTATGGCCGCGGACCGTCCCAAGCAATACTTGCAACTGGGCGGGCGCACTATTCTCGAACACAGCCTTGGCTGTTTCCTTGATCATCCATGCCTGAAAGGTCTGGTGGTCAGTGTTGCCGTTGACGATCCTTATTGGCCGAACCTGGCGTGTGCCAGTGATCCGCGTATTGCCCGGGTCGAGGGCGGCGCCGAACGTTCCGGCTCGGTGCTCAATGCCTTGCTGCACTTGCATGCGCAGGGTGCCGACGATGAGGATTGGGTACTGGTTCACGATGCCGCACGGCCGAACCTCAGTCGTGACGATCTGGACAAGCTGCTGGCTGAGCTGGCTGACGACCCTGTCGGCGGGCTGTTGGCGGTTCCGGCGCGGGATACGCTCAAGCGGGTCGACAAGCACGGTCGTGTGGTCGAAACCGTGGATCGCAGCGTGATCTGGCAGGCCTACACGCCGCAGATGTTCCGCCTTGGGGCGTTGCATCGGGCTTTGGCGGATAGTCTGGTGGCCGATGCCGTTATTACCGACGAAGCTTCGGCGATGGAGTGGGCCGGTTCGGCACCGCGCCTGATCGAAGGGCGGTCCGATAACCTCAAGGTTACGCGTCCCGAAGACCTTGAATGGTTGAGACAGCGTTGGGTCAATCGTCGCTAATTGGCGTACTCAGGCTGTTCCGCCAACCCCACCTTCAAAAAATCCACCAGCTTGCGCACCTTCGGCGACAAATGCCGCTGCTGCGGGTACAACGCCCAAACTGCCGTGTTCGGTGGTTGATGCGCCTCCAGCAATGAAATCAACGCGCCGCTATTCAAATGCTCCAACACGTAATAGTCCGGCAACTGACACAACCCCACGCCCTGTAGCGCCGCATCCAGCACGGCTTGCCCACTGTTGCAGCGCCAGTTTCCCTGCACCCGTTGGGAAAATTCCCTCCCGTTCTGTTCCAGTTGCCAAAGGTCGGAACTGCCGATGAGGCAATTGTGGCGACTGAGTTCCGACAGACTGTGCGGCCGACCGTAGCGTTCAAGATAGGAGGGCGATGCACAGAGAAACATGCGTCGCGGCGCGAGACGGGTGGCGACCAGCCGTGAATCCTGCAAGCGCCCGAGGCGAATCGCCAGGTCCAGGCCTTCGTGCACCAGATCAAGCTGGCGATTGGTCAGTTCGATGTCGATGCGCAGTTGCGGATACAGCCCCATGAAGCGGGTCACCAGAGGCACGATGAAACGTTCGCCGTAAGCCACGGCGCAGGTCATGCGCAGCATGCCCTTGGGTTCGCTGGTCAGGTCACCGACCGCGCGCAACGCTTCTTCGCGACCATCCTGCAAACGCTGACAATGTTGCAGGAAGGTTTGCCCGGCTTCGGTCAGCGCGACCCGGCGAGTACTGCGGTAGAGCAGACGGGTTTGCAGGCGTTCTTCGAGGCGTACGATTTGTCGACTGATATGGGAGGAAGAAACCCCCAGGCGCTCCGCAGCAGCGGTGAACTGGTTGCATTCGGCAACGGCGACGAACTCGTCGATCCCTTCCCAGCGATTTTCGGACATTGATGATTATCCCTGTACGGCAATAATATTTTGCATTTGCCTCGATTATTCATCGTTGAGCCATGTATTACACTCACTGTCTCGTTTTTATTCGCTGGAGAGTCATCATGATCAAGTCGCGCGCCGCCGTTGCCTTCGAGGCCAAGAAGCCCCTCGAAATCGTTGAAGTCGATGTCGCCATGCCCAAGGCCGGCGAAGTATTGCTGCGCGTGGTGGCCTCCGGTGTTTGCCATACCGATGCCTACACATTGTCCGGCGCTGATCCGGAAGGCATCTTCCCGTCGATCCTCGGCCATGAAGGTGGTGCGATCGTGGAAGCAATCGGCGAGGGCGTGACCTCCGTTGCGGTGGGCGATCATGTGATCCCGCTGTACACCCCGGAATGCCGTCAGTGCAAATTCTGTCTGTCGGGTAAAACCAACCTCTGCCAGGCGATTCGCGCGACCCAGGGCAAAGGCTTGATGCCCGACGGGACTTCGCGTTTTTCCTACAAGGGCGAAACGATTTTCCACTACATGGGTACTTCCACCTTCTCCGAGTACACCGTACTCCCGGAGATTTCCGTTGCGAAAATCGCCAAGGAAGCGCCACTGGAAAAAGTCTGCCTGCTGGGCTGCGGTGTCACCACCGGTATCGGTGCCGTGCTCAACACCGCCAAGGTGAAACCGGGTGACACCGTGGCCATTTTCGGCCTCGGCGGCATCGGTCTGTCGGCTGTCATCGGCGCTGTCAAAGCCAAGGCTGCCCGCATCATCGCCATCGACATCAACCCGGCCAAATTCGAAATCGCCAAGCAGCTGGGCGCAACCGACTGTGTGAACCCGAAAGACTTCGATCGCCCGATCCAGGAAGTCATCGTCGACATGACCGATGGCGGCGTCGACTTTTCCTTCGAGTGCATCGGCAACGTGCAACTGATGCGCGCGGCGCTGGAGTGCTGCCACAAAGGCTGGGGCGAGTCGGTCATCATCGGTGTTGCCGGTGCCGGTCAGGAAATCTCGACCCGTCCGTTCCAGTTGGTCACCGGCCGCGTCTGGCGGGGTTCGGCGTTCGGCGGCGTGCGCGGCCGTACCGAGTTACCAAGCTATGTGGAGATGGCCGAGTCCGGTGAGATTCCGCTGGATACCTTCATCACCCACACCATGGGCCTGGAAGATATCAACAAGGCGTTTGACCTGATGCATGAAGGAAAAAGCATCCGCTCCGTCATCCATTTCTGAGGTCCGCCATGAGCCTGGAAAACATCTCCTGCCAGAAAAGCTTCGGCGGCTGGCACAAACGCTATCGCCATCGCTCGGAAGTGCTCGGCTGCGACATGGTGTTCGCCGTGTACCTGCCGCCGCAAGCGGAGCAGGGCGGCAAGCTGCCGGTGTTGTACTGGTTGTCCGGCCTGACCTGCACCGATGAGAACTTCATGCAAAAGGCCGGCGCCATGCGCATGGCCGCCGAGTTGGGGCTGATCATCGTCGCACCGGATACCAGCCCTCGCGGTCCTGATGTGCCGGGTGATCCGGATGGCGCCTGGGACTTCGGCCTCGGCGCCGGGTTTTACCTGAATGCCACCCAGGAGCCTTGGTCGCGCCACTATCGGATGCATGACTATGTCGTGCAGGAATTGCCGACATTGGTTGAAGCCCATTTCCCGGCATCGGACAAGCGCGGCATCAGTGGCCATTCCATGGGCGGCCACGGTGCGCTGGTCTGCGCATTGCGCAATCCGGGGCGCTATCTGTCGGTGTCGGCGTTCTCGCCAATCAACAATCCGATGGATTGCCCGTGGGGGCAGAAAGCCTTCTCCCGGTATCTGGGAGAGGACCGTTCGAAGTGGCGCGAATGGGATGCCTGCGCGTTGATTGCCGAGGCCGATGAAAAGCTGCCGCTGCTGGTCGACCAGGGAGATCGCGACGATTTCCTCGCCAACCAGCTCAAGCCCGAAGCCTTGCAGCAGGCGGCCAAACTGGCCGGCCACCCGTTGACGTTGCGCCTGCAACCGGGCTACGACCACAGCTATTTCTTCATCGCCAGTTTCATCGAAGATCACTTGCAACATCACGCGCATGCTCTAGGCACTCAATAGCAGGTAGAATCACGCCCTGACAAAAATCGGGGCGTTTTTTTATGCGTATTGGCCACGGCTATGATGTGCACCGTTTCGCTGAAGGCGATTTCATCACTCTGGGCGGCGTGCGCATTGCACACAGCTTCGGGCTGCTCGCTCACTCTGACGGTGACGTCCTCTTGCACGCCTTGAGCGATGCCTTGCTCGGCGCCGCGGCGCTGGGAGACATCGGCAAGCATTTCCCGGATACCGACCCGAAATTCAAGGGCGCCGACAGCCGTGCGCTGTTGCGTCACGTCGTCGCACTGGTCCATGCCAAAGGCTGGAAAGTCGGCAACGTCGATAACACCATCGTCGCCCAGGCGCCGAAAATGGCCCCGCATATCGAATCGATGCGCGCGCTGATTGCCGCGGATCTTCAAGTAGAGTTGGATCAAGTGAACGTGAAAGCTACCACCACCGAAAAGCTCGGCTTTGTCGGTCGCGAAGAAGGCATCGCCGTGCACTCCGTTGCCTTGTTGCTGCGCGCATGAACGAATTGCAATTGCTCGGCCCGCGGGCTTACGGTGAGGCCCTCGGCACGGCGGTCCTGAAAGCGATCGCGGAAGATTTCCAGGTCGACGAAGTCCTCGACATTCCCCTCAGTGGCGAAGGCGAACACCTGTGGATCTGGGTGGAAAAGCGCGGCCTGAACACAGAAGAAGCGGCGCGACGGATTGCCAAGGCTGCCGGCGTGCCATTGCGCACCGTCAGTTATGCCGGGCTCAAGGACCGTCAGGCGTTGACTCGCCAGTGGTTCAGCGTGCAATTGCCGGGCAAGGCCGACCCTGATTTGTCGGCCGCAGAAAACGATACGCTGAAGATCCTCAAGACCACCCGCCACAAGCGCAAGCTGCAACGCGGTGCGCACTCGGCCAACGGCTTCACCTTGCGCCTGACGCAGTTCGCTGGCGACAAGGCAGCGCTTGAAGAGCGTCTGCAACTGATCGCCAAACACGGCATCCCCAATTATTTCGGCGCCCAGCGCTTCGGCCATGACGGCGGCAACGTCGTCGATGCTCGCGCCTGGGCCGCGCGCAAGGCCTTGCCGGAGCAGCGCAACGTGCGCTCGCGCCTGCTTTCCACGGCGCGCAGTTTTCTGTTCAATCAGGTACTGGCCGCACGTGTCGCCGATGGCACCTGGCAGCGTGCCCAGGTCGGCGATCTGCTTGCGTTCACCGACAGTCGCAGCTTTTTCCCGGCAGGCGAAGCCGAGTGCAGCGACCCGCGCCTGGCGATTCTCGATCTGCACCCGACCGGTCCGCAGTGGGGCGAAGGTGACTCGCCGGCCACGGGCGTTGTCCATGAACTGGAGCAGGCGATTGCTGCACGCGAAGCGGACCTTCGCGATTGGTTGATCAGCGCCGGTATGAGCCACGAACGTCGCATCCTGCGGCTGCCCATTGGCGGGTTGACGTGGCATTATCCCTCGCTGGACATTCTGCAACTGGAATTCGTCCTGCCGGCCGGATGCTTCGCCACCGTATTGGTGCGCGAGCTTGTTGATCTGGTGCCGGTGGGGCAGACGGACAGCCCATGCGTATTCTGATTTCTAACGACGATGGGGTAACAGCACCCGGTCTCGCCGCGCTTTATGCTGCGCTGGCGGATTACACCGAGTGCGTGGTTATCGCCCCGGACCAGGACAAGAGCGGCGCCAGCAGTTCGCTGACGCTCGACCGTCCGTTGCACCCGCAAACCCTGGCCAACGGCTTTATCAGCCTCAACGGCACTCCGACCGATTGTGTGCACCTGGGCCTCAACGGCCTGCTGGAGCGCGAAGCGGACATGGTAGTTTCCGGTATCAACCTGGGCGCGAACCTGGGGGACGATGTGCTGTATTCCGGTACGGTGGCGGCGGCCCTCGAGGGGCGTTTCCTGAAACACCCTTCGTTTGCCTTTTCGCTGGTCTCACGCCAGGTAGATAACCTTCCCACAGCTGCCCATTTCGCGCGCAAACTGGTCGAAGCCCATGCTGACCTGGATCTGCCACCGCGTACGGTACTGAACGTGAACATTCCCAATTTGCCGCTGGATCGTATCCGCGGTATCCAGCTGACTCGCCTGGGCCATCGCGCCCGAGCCGCGGCACCGATGAAAGTGGTGGATCCGCGAGGCAAGTCCGGTTACTGGATCGCGGCGGCCGGGGATGCCGAAGACGGTGGCCCGGGTACCGATTTCCATGCAGTGATGCAGGGTTATGTTTCGATCACGCCGCTGCAACTGGATCGCACCTTCAATGATGCCTTCAGAAGTCTGGACGGCTGGCTGGAGGGGCTGCGCTGATGGGTCGCGAACAAGACGATATGCTGCGTCGCGGCATCGGCATGACCTCCCAGCGAACCCGGGAGCGGCTGATCCAGCGCCTGTACGAAGAAGGCATCTCCAACGCCAGGGTACTGGAGGTCATTCGCCGGACCCCGCGCCACCTGTTCGTCGACGAAGCACTGGCGCACCGTGCCTATGAAGACACGGCGCTGCCGATTGGCAACAACCAGACCATCTCCCAGCCTTATATGGTGGCGCGCATGAGCGAGCTGCTGCTGGAGGCCGGTCCTCTCGACAAGGTGCTGGAGATCGGCACCGGGTCGGGTTATCAGACGGCGGTGCTGTCGCAACTGGTCGAGCGTGTGTTCTCGGTCGAGCGCATCAAGGTTCTGCAGGATCGGGCAAAGGAACGTCTGGTCGAACTGAACCTGCGCAACGTGGTGTTCCGCTGGGGAGATGGCTGGGAAGGCTGGCCGGCACTGGCACCGTACAACGGGATTATCGTCACCGCAGTGGCGACCGATGTGCCCCAGGCACTGCTTGACCAGTTGGCACCGGGAGGCCGAATGGTGATCCCGGTCGGGGCCGGCGAAGTCCAGCAATTGATGCTGATCATTCGCGAGGAACAAGGTTTTTCCAGGCATGTCCTGGGGGCTGTGCGCTTCGTGCCGTTGCTCAATGGGCCACTGGCCTGAGCATTTGTTTCGGCGCGCTGAATTCTCTTCGATTGCCTTTGTCTTACAGCAGCATCGTTGGGTTGAACGGGATTCATCGTCAGGCAGCAAACGTGTGCGCGACGCCAATTCGCTACATTAAAGGTAAAGCGTGCACGGCCCGTTATACTTGCGACAGTTCATTACCGGACTCCGGTATTTCACATTTTCAGCCACCACAGAGGGAGCGGCGGGTGAGTCTCACAGTCATTGCGCAGCGAATGAGTAAAACGAGCTTTCAGCGCCTGGTGACTGGCCTTGTCTTGAGCACCTTGCTGGTCGGTTGTTCCAGCAACAAGTCCAGCGATGTTCGTGTCGTGGACCGCAACAATGCCGCGGCTCAGCGTCCAGCCGTGACCACCGGACAATACGTGGTTCGGCCCAAGGACACCCTGTTCTCCATCGCCTTCCGTTACGGCTGGGACTACAAGGCCCTGGCGGCACGCAACAACATTCCTGCGCCTTACACCATTCGTCCGGGTCAGACGATTCGCTTTGATGGACGTACCGATTCAACGTCGACGGCGGTGGTCGGTTCGTCCAGTTCAACACCTTCGTCATCGAGTAAAACAACAGTCATCCGTCGTTCGGCAAACGGTACGACCACCAGCACAACGACGGTTGTACCGTCCGTCGCGAGCAAGCCTGCCTCCGCTGCGATGCCCCCTCCGGGGCCAGCCCCGACCGGCTGGGGATGGCCATCTAATGGCATTCTGATTGGAAAATTCTCTTCAAACGGTAGTTTGAATAAAGGAATTGATATCGCCGGAGATTTGGGACAGCCTGTTTTAGCTGCGTCTGATGGGACGGTGGTATACGCCGGGAGTGGCTTAAGGGGCTACGGCGAATTAGTAATCATCAAACACAGTGAAACCTACGTAAGTGCCTACGGACATAACCGCAGGCTGTTGGTTCGGGAGGGGCAGCAGGTCAAGGTCGGACAGACAATTGCCGAAATGGGGTCAACGGGTACAGACCGGGTGAAACTGCATTTTGAGATTCGCCGCCAGGGTAAACCTGTAGATCCGCTGCAATTCCTGCCACGTCGTTGATCGCTTACCAGCCTGTTCCGTCGCGTAGAGGGGACAGGCTCCAGCGTTGCCAGGGAGAAAGGCGCCGCTTGAGCTTGAGGTCGAACTCACCAAAGGACTATAACAATGGCTCTCAGTAAAGAAGTGCCGGAGTTTGACATCGACGATGAGGTTCTCCTGATGGAGAGCAGCATCGATACGGATTCGATGTCGAATGATGAAGGGGCGGCTCCACCTTCCGTTCGTGCCAAATCCAAACACTCCGCATCCTTGAAACAACACAAGTACATTGATTACACGCGGGCACTTGATGCCACGCAGCTGTATCTCAATGAAATTGGTTTCTCTCCCCTGCTATCACCCGAAGAAGAAGTTCATTTTGCGCGCCTGTCGCAAAGTGGCGATCCGGCCGGGCGCAAACGCATGATTGAAAGTAACCTGCGGCTGGTGGTGAAAATCGCCCGGCGTTACGTCAATCGTGGGTTGTCGCTGCTGGACCTGATCGAAGAGGGCAACCTCGGCTTGATCCGGGCGGTGGAGAAGTTCGATCCGGAACGCGGTTTCCGCTTCTCGACCTACGCGACCTGGTGGATTCGCCAGACCATCGAACGCGCAATCATGAATCAGACCCGGACCATCCGGCTGCCGATCCATGTGGTCAAGGAGCTGAATGTGTACCTGCGGGCCGCGCGGGAGCTGACGCAAAAACTCGACCATGAACCCTCACCCGAAGAAATCGCCAACCTGCTGGAAAAACCGGTGGGAGAGGTCAAGCGCATGCTGGGCCTTAACGAACGGGTTTCTTCGGTCGACGTCTCGCTGGGTCCGGATTCGGATAAAACCCTGCTCGATACCCTGACTGACGACCGTCCAACCGATCCATGCGAGCTGCTGCAGGACGACGACCTGTCCCAGAGCATCGATCAATGGCTCTCGGAACTGACCGACAAGCAACGCGAAGTGGTTGTACGCCGCTTCGGCCTGCGCGGTCATGAAAGCAGCACCCTGGAAGACGTAGGCCTGGAAATCGGCCTGACCCGTGAGCGGGTCAGACAGATTCAGGTCGAAGGCTTGAAGCGGCTGCGCGAGATCCTGGAAAAAAATGGTCTGTCGAGTGAGTCGCTGTTCCAATAAGGCGCTCACTGCGATGGCATGAAAAACCCCGACTGGCTCGGGGTTTTTTATTGTCTGGCCAGCAGACCGAATCCCCTCGGGATTTTGGTTTCGTACTGTAAGCCTGGGCTTACTCTTGCGTAAGTGTTCGTTATTTTTACACCCTGGCAGTCGTCCATGCGGAACGCTGTTCGCCTCTATATTTATGATCTATATGGCTATTTTTTAATATTAATGATGTGTGACAGCTGGATCTGGCGCCAAGGGGCGATTGATCCCGGAGGGGAAAGCTCTAGTATTGAGGTTGTGTCGACGGACAGACACGTCCTTCATGGATGAGGGATATGGATATCGCAGGACGCGATTCATCAGGACGATGAAAAGGAACACAGGGAATAGGGAAAAAATGTGGGCGGGTCAAACCGCCCCTTTTTTTGCCTGCAGAAAAGCAAAAAGGCCCTTGTGGGGCCTTTTTCGCGAACGCGGGGGTAATCAGCGTTCGAGGTCTGCGATCTTGCCTTTCTTGCCATCCCACTCTTCAGCGTCGGGCATCGAATCTTTCTTCTCGGTGATGTTTGGCCAGATATCGGCCAACTCAGCGTTCAGCTCGATGAAGTTTTCCATGCCGGCCGGAACCTCATCCTCGGAGAAGATAGCCACGGCAGGGCATTCAGGTTCGCACAGCGCGCAATCGATGCACTCATCCGGGTGGATCACCAGGAAATTCGGGCCTTCGTAAAAGCAGTCCACCGGACAGACTTCTACGCAGTCGGTGTACTTGCACTTGATGCAGTTGTCGGTGACGACGAAGGTCATTTCTAATTTTCTCCTCAGGCGCGGCTTGCTGCGCCCCTTCTCGTAGGGGTCGCCAGGTTCGGGAGCGATAGTCTGCTGGCCAGGCTATTAGCCAGCAGCATCCCAAACCGCGCGAGATTCTAACAGCTTGCAAGCCGCTGCGTTAGATCCGTGTCTTTAGTGTATAGAGCATTTCGAGAGCACGACGTGGCGTCATGTCGTCCAGGTCGAGCTTGGCCAAGTCATCCAGCACCGGGTGCGGCAGGCTGGCAAACAGATCGCTTTGCTGCGGCGCGGCTGGTTTGCCTTTGGCCGGTGCAGGTGTTTCATGGGGCAGGGCGGTGTCTTCCAGGCGGCTCAGATGCTCGCGAGCACGGGTGATGACCTCGCTCGGTACGCCTGCCAGTTGCGCAACGGCCAGGCCATAACTCTGGCTGGCCGGCCCGGGCAGCACGTGGTGCAGGAACACGATGCGCTCGTTGTGCTCGGTGGCATTGAGGTGCACGTTGGCCACCAGCGGCTGGGCTTCCGGCAGGACGGTCAGTTCAAAGTAGTGGGTGGCGAACAGCGTGTAGGCGCGCAGATGCGCCAGGCGTTCGGCAGCGGCCCATGCCAGGGACAGACCGTCGAAGGTGCTGGTGCCGCGTCCGACTTCGTCCATCAGCACCAGGCTGCGTTCGGTGGCGTTGTGCAGGATGTTCGCGGTTTCGCTCATTTCCACCATGAAGGTCGAACGCCCGCCGGCCAGGTCATCGCTGGAGCCGATCCGAGTGAAGATGCGGTCGACCAGCGACAATTCGCAACTGGCCGCCGGCACGAAGCTGCCGATGTGCGCCAAGAGCACGATCAAGGCGGTCTGACGCATGTAGGTGGATTTACCGCCCATGTTCGGACCGGTGATCACCAGCATGCGGGTGTTGTCGTCCAGACTCAGGTCGTTGGCCACGAACGGCGTGGTCAGCACCTGCTCGACCACCGGGTGACGGCCCTGGCTGATGCGCATGCACGGCTCGCTGACGAAACGCGGGCAGTTCAGGTCGAGGTTCAGCGCGCGTTCGGCCAGGTTGCTCAAGACATCCAGCTCGGCCAGGGCGCCGGCGGTGTCCTGCAACGGTGGCAGCTGGCTGATCAGGTCTTCGAGCAGCGCTTCGTACAGCATCTTCTCGCGGGCCAGGGCGCGGCTCTTGGCTGACAGTGCCTTGTCTTCGAACGCCTTGAGTTCCGGCGTAATGAAACGCTCGGCACCTTTGAGCGTCTGGCGGCGAATGTAGTCGGCCGGTGCCGATTCCGCCTGCTTGCTTGGCAGTTCGATGAAGTAGCCGTGGATGCGGTTGTAACCGACCTTCAGGTGCGACAGGCCGGTGCGGGCCTTTTCCCGTGCCTCGAGGTCGATCAGGAATTGCCCGGCGTTTTCGCTCAGCGACTGCAGTTCGTCGAGTTCGCTGTCGTAGCCGGTTTTCAGCACGCCACCGTCACGAATGACCGCGGGCGGGTTGTCGATGATGGCTTTTTCCAGCAGTGCCGCCAGTTCCGGGTAGGTGCTGGTGATGGTGGCGAGTTGCTGGAGATGCGGGGCTTCGAGCTCCGTCATTGCCACTTGCAGTTGCGGCAGTGCGCCGAGGGCGTCACGCAAGCGGGCGAGGTCGCGGGGGCGGGCATTGCGCAGGCCGATCCGCGCAAGAATTCGCTCGATGTCACCGATCTCCTTGAGCTGCGGTTGCAGTCTTTCGAAGCGGTAACCGTCGAGCAGGCAAGTGATTGAGCTCTGACGCGCCAACAGCACCGTCAAGTCGCGCAACGGGCGATTCAGCCAGCGGGTCAGCAGGCGGCTGCCCATGGCGGTCTGGCAGCGGTCCACCACCGATTGCAGGGTGTTGTCGCGGCCCCCGGCCAGGTTGGTGTCGAGCTCCAGGTTGCGACGGCTGGCGCCATCGAGCACCACGGTGTCGTCCAGGCGCTCATGACGCAGGCTGCGCAAATGAGGCAGGGCGGTGCGCTGGGTTTCTTTGGCGTAGGCCAGCAGGCAACCGGCGGCGCCGATCGCCAGGGTCAGGTTTTCGCAGCCAAAGCCTTTGAGATCCTGGGTCGAGAATTGCTGGCACAGGCTTTTGAGCGCCGAATCGCGCTCGAAATCCCACGGCGCGCGGCGACGTACACCACGGCGTTTTTCTGCCGGCAAGTCCTTGGGCCAGTCATCCGGGATCAGCAGTTCCACCGGGTTGACCCGCTCCAGTTCCGCCAGCAGGTTTTCCCAACCCTTGATTTCCAGCACGCTGAAGTTGCCGCTGGTGATGTCCAACACCGCCAGGCCGAACAGGCGCTCATCACCCAGGACGGCGGCGATCAGGTTGTCCCGACGCTCGTCGAGCAGTGCCTCGTCACTCACCGTCCCCGGCGTGATGATGCGCACCACCTGCCGCTCCACCGGCCCTTTGCTGGTGGCCGGGTCGCCAACCTGCTCGCAGATCACCACCGATTCGCCAAGCTTCACCAGTTTTGCCAGGTAACCCTCGGCGGCATGGTAAGGAATCCCGCACATCGGAATCGCCTGGCCAGCCGACTGCCCGCGGGCGGTCAGGGTGATGTCCAGCAACTTGGCGGCCTTCTTCGCGTCTTCATAGAAGATCTCGTAGAAGTCGCCCATGCGGTAGAACATCAGCTGGTCCGGGTGCTGGTTTTTCAGGCGCCAGTACTGCTGCATCATCGGGGTGTGGGAGGACAGGTCGGAGACGGCTTTATTCATCGGATTGTCAGGAAGCTCGTTGAAAGAGGTGGGGCAAAAGCAGGGCTACGGCCGGGCTTTTCCGCGATGGGCGCAAGGTTACCATGGGCGGTCTGCCCGACGCAGGCACCACGGCCGGGTGGCATCTTTTACGATGCAAAAATCGTGTTATGCATCGATTATGCAAATCGGCATTGTCTTCTTCGAAAAGAGCAAGCACTATGCTTGTTATGCAAAAACGCAACGTATCTACTGTCTTAAGGGCATTGCTCGATCAGCACGGGATCTCCCCCACGGAGCTTCACCGTCGCACCGGCGTGCCTCAATCCACGCTCTCGCGCATTCTCAGCGGGAAGATCGTCGATCCTTCGGATAAACATATTTCGAAGATCGCCGAGTATTTCTCCCTGAGCACCGACCAGTTGCGTGGCCGCGCGGGCGTCGCGCCTGTCGCTAATGCCAAGCGCGCTCCCGTGCATTCGGAACTCAAGGATATAAGTCTGTGGGACGACGATACCCCTGTCGATGATGACGAGGTGTCGGTCCCCTTTCTTCGCGAGGTTGAATTGACTGCGGGATCAGGAAGATTCGTCATCGAAGAAAGCGAGCGCTCTAGCCTGCGCTTCGGCAAGCGAAGCCTGCGCCATAACGGTGTGCAGTTCGACCAGGCCAAATGCGTGACAGTACGGGGCAACAGCATGTTGCCGGTACTGCGCGACGGCGCCACGG
This sequence comes from Pseudomonas sp. KH_046_2, assembly GCF_057838985.1. Lineage (NCBI taxonomy): Bacteria > Pseudomonadati > Pseudomonadota > Gammaproteobacteria > Pseudomonadales > Pseudomonadaceae > Pseudomonas > Pseudomonas sp. KH_046_2. The sequence goes on from NZ_CM174480.1 coordinate 1,345,420, forward strand.
TCGGGGTCAATGCCGGCAAGTGCGGCAAGTGCGGCATTGGCGATATCGTTGACGGCGACCTTTATGCAATCAATCACAACGGTCAATTGCGGGTGAAGCAGCTGTATCGCCTGCCGACCGGGATTCGCTTGCGCAGCTTCAATCGTGACGAACATCCGGACGAAGATTACACCTTTCAGGAAATCCAGGAGGAGCCGATTGTTATTCTCGGCCATGTCTTCTGGTGGGGCATGTACGCCCGCTGACACTCCCTGCGTTCAGATAAAACTCGCTTCCCGAGCGGGTTTTTTTTCGCGTGCTGAAAACATTGGATCATCTTTTAAATGCGTTGGTGCATTGACTGTGTATGCATCAGTGCATAATCTGCTTGCCTATCTAGGCAAGAGAGCGGTGTGACCGTTCACTCAAGGAGGCATGAAATGACCGCTGAGCAATATGCGTTGCTGGACATGCCTCTGTGGCTGCTCATCAGTCTGCCAATACTCGGTGGTGTGGCCGGTGAAATGTGGCGTGCCGATAAAGAGGGTGTTCGTGGCTGGCCCCTTGTCCGACGCCTGAGCCTGCGGTCTGGCTCCAGCATGATCTGCGGCGCTTCGGTCATCATGTTGCTGCACGCCGCCAGCGTTTCAATTTGGGCTGCTTGTGCGGGTGGTTGTTTAGCGGCGATGGCCGGGACAGAAGTGGTTCTAGGGTTGTATGAGCGTTGGGTGGCCAAGCGTATGGGGGTCGGTCATGCCCCGTCCGGTGACGTCGAAGATTGATTCCCCGACAGGCCTTTTCCAGAGCCTCTGGTTCTTTACATTTTGATCGGTCCCGTAGCTTGCAAGTGCGGTCTGCTCGTGTACGGTTAACCTCATCCCGCCCGATCAGGAGATGACCGTGAACGAAATCACCCAGCTCGCCGCCGAACTTGGCAGACGCCTGCAGGTTCTCAATGCCCACGTCACCACGGCGGAGTCCTGCACCGGCGGCGGCATCGCCGAGGCAATCACCCGCATCCCCGGGAGTTCGGCCTGGTTCGAGGCCGGATATGTCACTTACTCCAACCGGCAGAAAACCCTGCAACTGGATGTCCCGGTGGAGTTGTTCACCACCGTGGGCGCGGTCAGCCGCGAGGTGGTCGAGGCCATGGTCCGGGGGGCGCAGAAGAAAAATAGCGCGTATTTCTCCGTGGCGGTCAGTGGCATCGCCGGTCCGGATGGTGGAACGGCGAACAAGCCGGTTGGCACGGTTTGGCTGGCCTGGGGCGTTGGAGACCAGGTGTTCTGTGAGCGGCAGCACTTCCCGGGTAATCGCGACGACGTCCGCCGACAAACGGTGAAGGCCGCGCTAGAGGGGCTGCTGCGGTATGCCGCGGCAGAAATCTCAAATCAGGGGTAGGCGATCCGGAATCGCTGTGGAATAATACTGGCTACTTATACAGGTGTTGGCCGTCAGGCCTTATTGATTACGTGAGGACTTTAATGGACGACAACAAGAAGAAAGCCTTGGCTGCGGCCCTGGGTCAGATCGAACGTCAATTCGGCAAGGGTGCCGTAATGCGTATGGGCGATCAGGACCGTCAGGCGATCCCGGCCATCTCCACTGGCTCTCTGGGTCTGGACATCGCTCTCGGCATCGGCGGTCTGCCAAAAGGCCGTATTGTTGAAATCTACGGTCCTGAATCCTCCGGTAAAACCACGCTGACCTTGTCCGTGATCGCCCAGGCTCAAAAAGCCGGCGCGACCTGCGCATTCGTCGACGCCGAACACGCCCTCGACCCTGAGTACGCCGGCAAGCTGGGCGTCAACGTCGACGACCTGCTGGTTTCCCAGCCGGACACCGGCGAGCAGGCCCTGGAAATCACCGACATGCTGGTGCGTTCCAACGCGGTTGACGTGATCATCGTCGACTCCGTGGCCGCCTTGGTGCCAAAGGCTGAAATCGAAGGCGAAATGGGTGACATGCACGTGGGCCTGCAAGCCCGTCTGATGTCCCAGGCGCTGCGTAAAATCACCGGTAACATCAAGAACGCCAACTGCCTGGTGATCTTCATCAACCAGATCCGTATGAAAATCGGCGTGATGTTCGGTAGCCCGGAAACCACCACTGGTGGTAACGCACTGAAGTTCTACGCATCGGTTCGTCTGGACATCCGTCGTACGGGCGCGGTGAAAGAAGGTGATGAGGTCGTCGGTAGCGAAACCCGCGTCAAGGTTGTGAAGAACAAAGTAGCTTCGCCGTTCCGTCAGGCCGAGTTCCAGATTCTTTATGGTAAGGGCATCTACCTCAACGGTGAGATGATCGACCTGGGTGTTCTGCACGGTTTCGTCGAGAAGTCCGGTGCCTGGTATGCCTATGAAGGCACCAAGATCGGTCAGGGCAAGGCCAACTCGGCCAAGTTCCTGGCAGACAACCCGGAAGTCGCGGCAAAGCTGGAGAAGCAACTGCGTGACAAGTTGCTGTCCCCGTCATCGGTAGCAGACGCCAAAGCTTCTGTGGTCAAAGAGACCGAAGACGACCTGGCTGACGCTGATATCTGATCGAAGCAATGACCGCCGTACTCGATACACTCGTCGCGGTGCGGCGAACCGCAATGGACCTGCTCGCACGGCGCGAGCACGGTCGTGTCGAGCTGACGCGTAAACTGCGTCAGCGCGGCGCCCTCCCTGAAATGATCGAAACAGCACTCGACCGGTTGACGGAAGAGGGGTTGTTGTCCGAAACCCGTTACCTCGAAAGTTTCGTTTCCTACCGCGCACGTTCCGGTTATGGCCCTTTACGCATTCGTGAAGAGTTGAGCCAGCGCGGCCTGCAGCGCACCGATATTGAACTCGCCCTTCGTGAGAGCGGTATCGACTGGCAGGAGCAATTGATCGACACCTGGCGGCGCAAGTTCTCCGGGGAATTGCCGGCAGACGCCCGGGAGCGAGCCAAACAAGGCAGGTTCCTGGCGTATCGGGGATACTCCATGGAAATGATCAACTGCCTGTTCAGCGGTCGAGGGATGGACGATTGAACTGAAACGGCCCGCTACTTCGATAGCGGGCCGTTTTTTTATGCCTCACGAAACCTTTGATGGCTCCCGGGTGCGTTGTTGTACCTGGGGTTTTGATTGTGCCCAGTTTTCCGCCAGGTTGATGTAGTCCACAAGCTCGCGCAGGCGGCCATGATTGCGGGCGTTGAAGTTGAAGACCAGCCGCGCCAGATGGCTGAATTCGGCTTCGTTGTGTTCCTCGGCGCTGTAAGTGTGCTGATGGAAATGATCACTCAGGCACAGGTCGGCGAAAGCCTCCTGCATGTGTTCGAGTGCGTGGTCGCTGAGTGTGTGATTCATGCGAATCAGGAACTGATGCTTGAGCCAGCGACTGGAGTGGAAGTTGCTGTAGAACTGGTTGATGTGCTCTACCGCTTCTTCGACGTTGTAGACCAGTTTCACCAGCTTCATGTCAGTGGGCAGGATGTATTGGTTTTCCTCCAGTTGCTGGTGAATGAAGTCCAGTGCGCCTTGCCAGAATTTGCCGCCCGGCGCGTCGAGCAGCACTACTGGCACCAATGGACTCTTGCCGGTCTGGATCAGCGTCAGCACTTCCAGTGCTTCATCCAGCGTACCGAAGCCACCCGGGCACAGCACCAGGGCATCGGCCTCCTTGACGAAGAACAGCTTGCGGGTGAAGAAGAAGTGGAAGGGTAGCAAGTTGGTCGTGCCGTCGACAGTGGGGTTGGCATGCTGCTCGAAGGGCAGGGTGATGTTGAAGCCCAGGCTGTGTGTCAGGCCGGCACCCTCATGGGCAGCGGCCATGATGCCGCCACCGGCACCAGTGATCACCATCATGTTCGAGCGCACCAGCGCAGCACCGAGCTCCCGGGCCATGCTGTAGAGCGGATGTTCCATGGGGGTACGGGCCGAGCCGAAAACAGTGACCTTGCGCCGCCCCTTGAATTGTTCGAGCACGCGGAAAGCCTGTTCCAGTTCGCGCAGGGCTTGCAGGGTGATTTTGGCATTCCAGCGATTGTGATCTTCCTGGGCCATGCGCAGCACGGTCAGGATCATGTCGCGGTAGATCGGGATGTTCGGGCTGTTGGGTGAAATCAGCTTGAGCTGTTCTTCGACCTTGCTGATGAGGTCGTGGCCGCTTTCTTCAAAATGACGGCTCAGGAGGTCATTCGGTTGGTAAGGCATTCAACTTCTCCTTCTGCACAGAACCCTCGGCCCGACAATGTACGTCGGTGCCACGACACTTCATGTGTCGCTGTCTGCCCAGGCCCATGCCTGGGCGACCTACTTGACCCGAAAGGCATCGGATCATCCAAACAGGCTCTGTTTTCCCTTGGATGAAAGAAACGTTCGCACAACACGACAAGCGACGGCCAGCCCCTTTCCAGCCCTGAAAAAGTGAACGTGGGTACCCTGAAATCCAGGCCTTCACAGTGATTTGCGCTGCTTTGATCATTGCGCCACAAAGTCTTTCCTGGCAACCGCTTATTGACGATTTGCAAGGTGCTTTCGCCGCTCGTCTGAACGTACGTCGCATGTGCTGCACTCTGATTTACTAAGTTACAGGTGTCACACGACAACTTTGCGTCAACGGCAAGGCGCACGGTACAAGCGATTCAAGGATTTATCACTCAAACATGAGTGAAGTGCAGGGAGGCGGGAAACCATGGCCAGAGTCGTTCTGGAGATCGATACGCAACTGTATCGATTGCTGAAGTCATCAGCCGAGACCCATCATTTGAGTCTCGAAGAGGAGTGCTGCCGGCGTTTGCGAGGTGGCGAACGCCGTTCACATTACTTGCAGGCGCTGCTGGCAGAACTGCGAGCCGAAGATGAACAACGGCGCGCCAATTCCAGGTGATTACTTTTTCTTCTTGGCCGGTTGCAGGCAATCCGATTCCTGGAAGCTTGCAGAGCCGACCGGGCGGTTGGTCTTCACCTCGGTGAAGTCGTAACGCATGATCGCGCCCTTGGCCATCAGCTTGCGAAACCCTTCGTTCCTGCAGACAGAAGCTCCCAATTGGAAGTACACGGCTTTCGGGTCTGCACGCATCTTGTCGGCGTGGCTGCTCTGCACGCTCAGGTGGTTGATCAGCTGTTTGCCGTCAACGGTGTAGCCTTGATCGAGAATGTCTTCGTTGATCGCTCGAGGAGTGCCGACGCTGCTCTGGGTGGCGACGTTTTGCAGCATTTTGTTCAGTTCCGTGTCTTTCAAGGACGCAGCCTGGGCGTTGAAGGACGACGCCAGCAAAATGGCCGCGGTAGGAACGATAAGGCGCAGCATGAAACTCTCCTGGTTCAGTGATGGGGGTTGGACCCGTCACGTGGCTGTGCGTTCAGTGGCGGCGAATTATAGGGGAGGCTGGCTGGACGGTACAGGCTTGCGCCGGGCGCTCTGGTAAACTGTTGGCACTTTTTACCCTGTCGAGTGTTTTTCGTGTCGATTTCCCTTCTCTGTGGGCGTTGCCCGCCATGAGTCATACCCCCGCGCGCTTTGCCTTGAATGCCGTAGCCCGCTTGCGCGATCAGCGTGAGGAGGAGGGCATCAAGCCGATTCAGGCCCGCGGCTGGCGCGCGACGCGCTGCCGTGACTGCCGGGTGATCGAGAGTCACTGCCTGTGCGCTTGGCGTCCGCAGGTCGCTACCCGCTCCGGCGTGTGTCTGATCATGACCAACAAGGAAGTGTTCAAGCCGAGCAATACCGGTTGGCTGATCGCCGACGTGGTGCCTGACAACCATGCTTTCATCTGGTCCCGTACCGAGACCGATCCGAAGTTGCTGGCGCTGTTGTCCGACCCGCAATGGCAGCCTTACCTGGTGTTTCCGGGTGAGTACGTCGAGCCTGAGCGTGTGACAAACAGCGTGGACGTCAATGGCACGAAGCGCCCGTTGTTCATTCTGTTGGATGCGACCTGGACCGAAGCACGGAAGATCTTTCGCAAGAGCCCCTATTTCGATCGATTGCCGATCCTCAGCCTGCTGCCGGAGAAACTCTCCCGCTACCGGTTACGCCGCTCGACTCGCAGCGAGCATCTGTGCACGGCGGAAGTGGCGGCGCTGTGCCTCGACCTTGCAGGCGATGTCGCCGCGGCATCGGCGCTGGATGCCTACTTTGATGTGTTCAGCCAGCATTACCTCGACGCCAAACACCAGTTGGACATGAACGTTTCGACCCCGGCGCACGCGGAGTTGATGCCCTATGTCCGGTCGGTCACCCCATTGATGGACTGATTGTTGCGCATACTGCAATAAAGTGTACCGGCCATGCTGCTTGACCACCCCGGCTTCGCTGGGCATGCTTGGCGCCGATTAGGGTGCGGCCGGAGTTTTCGACGCCGTTTTTGCGTTGAACGTGCCTTGTCAGTGCAGCTCCGTGGCTGTGCCTTAAGGTGCTTTGGCGAGGTCCGAATGCATCAGGCGTCCCATGAAAAACAGGATCATTTAATAAATGGCCACATACGAAATCCTGATTGCCGATGACCACCCACTGTTTCGTAGTGCCTTGCATCAAGCGCTGACCCTGGGCCTTGGCCCGGATGTCCGTCTGGTGGAAGTGGCGAGCATCGCCGAGCTGGAAGCGCGTCTGACGGAAAAGTCCGACTGGGATCTGGTGCTGCTGGACCTGAACATGCCGGGGGCGTACGGTTTTTCCGGGCTGGTCCTGCTGCGCGGTCAGTACCCGCAGATTCCGGTGGTCATGGTCTCGGCCCAGGAAGAGCCGACCATTATGGTCAAGTCTCGTGAGTTCGGCGCCAGTGGCTTCATTCCCAAATCCAGCGACTTGAGTGTGATCCAGAAAGCCGTGCGTGCGGTTCTCGATGGCGACGTGTTCTGGCCGCCGCAGGCGTTCGAAGCGGTCAGTGTCTCGGATGAGGCCAAGGCGGCCAGCGAAGGCCTTGCCAGCCTGACTCCGCAACAATTCCGTGTGCTGACCATGGTCTGCGAAGGCCTGCTGAACAAGCAGATCGCCTACGAGCTGAGCGTCTCCGAGGCGACTATCAAGGCGCACGTGACCGCGATTTTCCGTAAACTGAATGTACGGACCCGGACCCAGGCTGCGCTGCTCCTGCAACAACTTGAGTCAATTTCCAGCCATTGAAGGCTGGAAAATTCACGCTTTTTTGACTTTGGTTGAACTAGCTTTCCCACTTCTTTTTTGCCAGTTGCCCACTCTATGTCACCTTTCAAAGGCCAGACCGGCCTGAAACGTATTCTCAATGCTTCCGGCTATTCGCTGGACGGTCTGCGCGCAGCCTTCACCGGTGAAGCCGCCTTTCGGCAATTGGTGTTGCTCAACGTCATCCTGATTCCTTTGTCATTCTTCCTGAATGTCAGCCGGGTCGAACAGGCGTTGTTGATCGCGGTATGCCTGTTGGCGTTGATCGTCGAGTTGCTCAACTCGGCGGTGGAAGCGGCCATCGACCGCATTTCCCTTGAGCGGCACCCGCTGTCCAAGAATGCCAAGGACATGGGCAGTGCCGCCCAGGCCGTGGCATTGAGCATGATTGCCCTGGTGTGGGCGGTGATTCTGCTCTAAGCGATCGTCGGCAGCACGATCTCGTCGCTGCGCTGAACCCCTGCGGTGAAGGCGCGGCACAGATCGAGGAACTCGCGCATCGCCGAGGTCTGATATTTCTGTTTATGCCAGATGAAATAAAACTGTCGCGCCAGATCCAGATCCGGCGTCTCGACAGGCACCAGGCTGCCGCGGCGGAATGCGTCGCGCAAAGCCAGCCTGGAAATGCAGCCAATCCCCAAACCTGATTCCACTGCGCGTTTGATCGCTTCGGTGTGCTCAAGCTCGAGCCGGATGTTTAACGAAGTGCGGTGATGGCGCATGGCTTGGTCGAAGGTCAATCGCGTGCCCGAGCCCTGTTCGCGCAAGATCCAGGCTTCGTGGCTCAACTCGTCCATGGTGGCCGTGCCGCGTTTGGCCAACGGATGCTGAGGCGCGCAAAACACCACCAGCTCATCCTCAACCCAGCTTTGCACTTCGATGTCCGGGTGGCTGCAGTCGCCTTCGATTAGACCCAGATCAATTTCATAGTGGGCCACTTGTTGCACGATATTGGCAGTGTTCTGCACATGCAGCTTCACCTGGCTTTCCGGGTGGCGCTGCATGAAGCTGCCGATCAATAACGTGGCCAGGTAATTGCCGATGGTCAGGGTCGCGCCCACGGCCAGCGAGCCGAAACCGGACTTGCCATTGAGCAGGTCTTCGATTTCCTTGGCCTGGTCCAGCAGCGCCACCGCTTGCGGTAACAGCTGTTTGCCTAGGGCGTTCAGGCTCAACCGTTTGCCGGCACGGTCGAACAACTGGCAGCTGCACTGGCGCTCCAGTTCGGTGATCGAGGTGCTCGCCGCCGATTGCGAAAGGTTGAGCAGGCCCGCGGCACGGGACACACTTTCCTGCTGGGCGACGGCGACGAATACTTGAAGTTGACGGAGAGTAAATCGCATATCTATATAACCGATAACCCTTATCTTAATAATCCATTTAACAGATATTGTGTCTGCCTTTAGAATGCGATGCAATTGCGCAGAGCTCACCGTCACCGAGCAGGCGCTCGCGATATCTCCAGGAGTCCCACGTACATGAGCAACATGAACCACGAGCGTGTCCTCAGTGTTCACCACTGGAACGACACTCTGTTCAGCTTCAAGTGCACCCGTGATCCGGGCCTGCGCTTCGAGAACGGTCAGTTCGTGATGATCGGCCTGCAACAGCCCAACGGCCGCCCGCTTATGCGCGCTTACTCGATTGCCAGCCCGAACTGGGAAGAGCATCTCGAGTTCTTCAGCATCAAGGTGCCTGATGGTCCGCTGACTTCGCAGTTGCAGCATCTGAAGGAAGGCGACGAGATCATCATCAGCAAGAAACCTACCGGCACGCTGGTACTGGATGACTTGAAGCCTGGCAAACATTTGTACCTGCTCAGCACCGGTACCGGTCTGGCGCCGTTCATGAGCGTCATCCAGGACCCGGAAACCTACGAGCGTTTCGAAAAAGTGATCCTGTGCCACGGCGTGCGTTACGTCAACGAAGTCGCTTACCGCGAGTTCATCACCGAGCATCTGCCGCAGAACGAGTTCTTCGGCGACGCGCTGCGTGACAAGTTGATCTACTACCCGACCGTGACCCGCGAGCCGTTCGAGAACGAAGGTCGCCTGACCGACCTGATGCGCAGCGGCAAGCTGTTCAGCGACATCGGTCTGCCACCGATCAACCCGCAGGACGACCGCGCCATGCTGTGCGGCAGCCCGAGCATGCTCGACGAGACCAGCGAAGTGCTGAACAGCTTCGGCCTGAAGGTTTCGCCGCGGATGCGCGAGCCGGGTGATTACCTGATCGAGCGTGCGTTCGTCGAGAAGTGACCTCAGGTCACTTGTAGGAGCTAGCTTGCTAGTGATGGTCGTCAACGATAACGCGTGTTCACCGGGTAAATGCGGTGTGTTCGAGTTCATCGCTGGCAAGCCAGCTCCTACAGTTGCCGCGTAGCACAAAGAAAGCCCGCGTGACCTGGAAAGGTGACGCGGGCTTTTTCGTTTCCGGGATTATTTGACCGGAATGACTTCCAGCACGCGGATCAGCGCCGGTGTCGGATAGTGCCAACGCACATCGACATCCCAGAACTGCGCGCCGTACTCCCGCTCCGGTGCCGGCGTTTGATAGGCCGGGCGCGGATCTTGCGCCAGGCATTGCTCGATCAACTCGACCAAGGGCTCTGCAAGGCGCTGGGCATGCTCGTGAGCCTGTTGCAGCGCTGTATCCGTCCACTCCACGGGGATCAGCTGCGGCGTAGCGCTGGCGATGCTGTTGACGGCGCTGTCGATGATGTCGGCGTAGGGCACGTAGGGTTTGATATCGAGAATCGGCGTGCCATCCAGCAGATCGATGCCCGAGATCCACAACCGGCCGGCTTCGACCTTGTCCAGTTTCACCACCGACTGCCCGATGCCGTTGGGGCGGTGGGTGGCGCGGGTGGCGAACACGCCCATGGACTTGTTGCCGCCGAGACGAGGAGGGCGAACCTTCAGGCGGGGCTTTTCCTCCAGGGCCTGGTGGAACAGGAATAGCAGCCACACGTGGCTGACCTGTTCCAGGCCCTGCACCGCGTCTCCTTGATCGAACGGCGCCACCAGTTCCAGCACCCCACGGGCAGCCGGGGCCAATTGGGGTTGGCGCGGAATGGCGAACTTCTCCTTGAAGCAGGAGCGCACGAAGCCGATGGGGGAAACGCTGTAGGTCATGGTTTGGGGTCGAGGCGATAGTGGAGGCGGGCATGATAACCCGATCAACCATTGCTTAGGCGGTGCCTGTCAGTCCGTCATCGCGGGCAAGCCACGCTCCCACAGGTTTTGTGATGGGCACAAATTCTGTGTGCGCTCGAGAACCCTGTGGGAGCGAGCTTGCTCGCGATAGCCGCACCGCCGATCTACAGACTGAACCCGCCATCCAAAGGAATAATGTTTCCGGTCATATAGGCCCCAGCGGTACTTGCCAGACTGATCGCCAGCGCCGCCATCTCTTCCTCGCGCCCCCAACGCTTCATTGGAATCAGCGCCGTATCCTGCGCCAGTGCCTGTTCATCACTGCCAATGTGCTGGGTCATCTTGCTCGGAAAGCGCCCCGGGGCGATCACATTGACGTTGATGTGCTGGCTCACCAGTTCGCGCGCCAGAATCCTCGACAGTTGATGCAACGCAGCCTTGCTCGGCCCGTAGGCATACGCCTGTTCGCCGAAGGATGAAATCCCGGCCACCGATCCGATGTTGATGATCCGCGCCGGATTCGCCTCGGAACCGGCCTTGCGCAGCAAGGGCAGGAACTGCTGGATGCAGTTGAACACCGAGGTCACGTTGAGCTGCATGACCTTCTCCCAGCCCTTGATCGGGTAGCTCTCCAGCGGTGCGCCCCAGGTGGTGCCGGCATTGTTCACCAGAATGTCCAGATGGGTGATCTGCTCGCCCAGGCGCGTGGCCAGTTGCAGGACGCCCTCTTCGGTGGCGAGGTTGGCCGCGATGGCGCGGCAGAGGCCAAGTGCACCGAGTTCGTCAGCGGTTTGCTGGCAGGCTTCGACGTCGCGGGCGCAGACGTACACGGTGGCGCCTGCCTCGACGTAGGCCTTGGCGATCATCTTGCCGATACCACGGGTGCCGCCGGTCACCAGGGCGGTGCGGCCTTGCAGGGAGAAGTAGGGATGCATGGCGAATCCTGAGAACTGAGGTCTTAACACCCTAGTCGTCAGCCGCCAGAAGCGGAGCCACTATTTTTGTGCGGAATGAGGGGCCATTCGGCCCGGCCTTGAACTGCATGTATGCAGTTCAAGGCCAGCGGGCGTTTACTGTGGGCGAACGCGCAGGGTCAGGCCCTTGAGGAAGTTGCGCAGCAGCTGGTCGCCGCACGGGCGATAGTTGGTGTGGCCGAACTTGCGGAACAGTGCGCTCAGCTCAGGCTTGGACACCGGGAACTCGGCGGCCTTGAGGATCGCGTGCATGTCGTCTTCTTTCAGCTCGAACGCTACCCGCAGCTTTTTCAGGATGATGTTATTGGTCACCGGCACTTCGATCGGCTGCGGCGGACGGCTTTCGTCCTTGCCGCGCTTGAAGATCACCAGGCCGTCGAGGAAGTGCGCCATGACTTCGTCCGGGCAGCGTACGAAGCCTTCCTCGTCTTCCTCTTTCTTGTCGAGGTAGGTCAGCAGGTCCGGCAGGGTCACGTCCAGGCCGCCGAGCTTGATGATCTCGATGACTTTCTTGTCGCTGATGTCGAGCATGTAGCGCACGCTGCGCAGTACGTCGTTATGAATCATGTGTGCAGTCCTGATATTCAGCTGTGGGCGTCGCGACCAGGCGCGACGCCGAAATGTGTGGCGGCGAGAAAAGCCTTAGAACTTCTCTTTGCCGGACAGGTAGCGCCATTGCCCCACCGGCACTTTGCCGATGGACACGCCGCCGATGCGGATGCGACGGATGGCGACGACCTTGAGGCCGACCGCCTGGCAGAGCAGGGCGATGATGCCCGGCTGCGGGTTCTTCATGGCAAAGCGCAGGCGGTTCTCGTTCTGCCAGCTGGCCTTGACCGCCGGCAACTCCTTGCCCTTGTAGGTCAGGCCGTGGTTCAGGCGGTTCAGGCCGTGGGCCACCATCTCGCCTTCAACCTCGACCACATACTCTTGCTCGATCTTGCTGGAGTCGGCCGTGAGTTTGCGCAGGATTTTCCAGTCCTGGGTGAACACTAGCAGACCGCTGGCGTTGGCCTGCAGGTCGGTGCTGGCGGTCAGGCGCAGGAAGTGCCCGCGCAACGGGCGCTTGCCGTAGCGGTGCTCTTCGCTCAGGGTTTCGGCGCCGAGGGTGGCCATGGCGGTGTCTGGGTCCATGCCGGCGGGCACATTGAGCAGCAGCGTCACAGGTTCCGGTGCGGTGGCCTTGGCTTCGGGATCAAGCTCGACTTTCTGGGTGTCGACCTTGAATTGCGGCTCGTCGATGACCACACCGTCGACGGTGACCCAGCCGCCCTCGATGAACAACTCAGCCTCCCGACGGGAACAGCCGACGAGTTCGATGAGGCGTTTGGAGAGACGAATCGGGTCAGTCATGTCAGGGCCGTAACAAAAAGGGGGTGGGCATTGTACCTGCCTGGCGCCGGTTAATCCCGGTTCCATTTTGGTAATGCTTTTTGTAGGAGTGAGCCTGCTCGCGATAGCTGAGTGTCAGGCAATGAATTTTCAAGCTTATCTACCACTATCGCGAGCAGGCTCACTCCTACATTGGTTTCGTATTGTGTCAGCCATTGCGCGTCAATTGTTGCGGCTGACGCATACGCATGTGCAACAACGGATACGGCTGCCCCATGCCATCGACTTCCGAGCGACCGATGACCTCGAAGCCCTGTTTGAAATAAAACCCCAGGGCTTGCGGGTTCTGTTCGTTGACGTCCAACTCATTGGCGTTCAGGTGTTCCAGGGCATAGCGCAACAATTTCTTGCCCAGGCCCTGGCCGCGATGGTCAGGGTCGATGAAGAGCATTTCGATCTTGCCTGCCGCGATGCCAGCGAACCCGGTGATGCGCTGGCTCGAATCCTTGGTGCAGATCAGCATCACCGAGTCGAGGTAGCGGGTCAGCACCAGGTTTTTCAGCAGTTCGATGTAGCTGTCCGGCAGAAAATCGTGGGTCGCACGTACCGAGGCCTCCCAGACCCGGGTCAATTCTTCGTAGTCGCCGAGTTTCGGCGTGTGGATGACCGAATGCTGACGCATGCCCGTCTGCCTCTTGTGCAGTGGTTGATAGGAATCCTTTCAACCTCAAACAATAGCCGTAAAAAAGCCCCGCATCTCGTCAAGAGAGCGGGGCTTTGCGTATTTTTTGCGTTTAGATCTGTTCAGCCCACAGATCGTATTCGTCGGCGTCGGTCACTTTGCACCAGACCTTGTCGCCCGGCTTGAGGTTGCTGCCGTTGTCGATGAATACGTTGCCATCGATTTCCGGGGCGTCGAAGAAACAGCGGCCCACCGCGCCTTGCTCGTCGACTTCATCGACCAGCACTTCGATTTCGCGGCCGATGCGCATTTGCAGGCGCGCCGAGCTGATGGCCTGCTGGTGCGCCATGAAACGCTCCCAACGGTCCTGCTTGACGTCGTCCGGGACGACTTCCAGGTCCAGGTCATTGGCCGGTGCGCCTTCTACCGGCGAGTACTGGAAGCAGCCGACGCGGTCGAGCTGGGCTTCGGTCAGCCAGTTCAGCAGGTACTGGAAGTCTTCTTCGGTCTCGCCCGGGAAGCCGACGATGAAGGTCGAACGGATGATCAGGTCCGGGCAGATTTCGCGCCAGTTCTTGATCCGCGCCAGGGTCTTGTCTTCGAAGGCCGGGCGTTTCATCGACTTCAGCACTTTCGGGCTGGCGTGCTGGAACGGGATGTCCAGGTACGGCAGGATCTTGCCGGCGGCCATCAGCGGGATCAGCTCATCAACGTGCGGGTACGGATAAACGTAGTGCAGGCGAACCCAGACGCCGAGGGTGCTCAGGGCTTCGCAGAGTTCGGTCATGCGGGTTTTCACCGGCGCGCCGTTCCAGAAACCGGTGCGGTACTTCACGTCGACGCCATAGGCGCTGGTGTCCTGGGAGATCACCAACAGCTCTTTGACACCGGACTTGACCAGGCGCTGGGCCTCGTCGAGCACGTCGCCCACCGGACGGCTGACCAGCTTGCCGCGCATCGACGGGATGATGCAGAAGCTGCAGCTGTGGTTGCAGCCTTCGGAAATCTTCAGGTAGGCGTAGTGGCGCGGGGTCAGCTTGATGCCTTGTGGCGGCACCAGGTCGATCAGCGGGTTGTGGTCCTGGCGCGGCGGCACGACTTCGTGCACGGCGTTGACCACTTGCTCGTACTGCTGCGGACCGGTCACGGCCAGCACGCTCGGGTGTACGTTGCGAATATTGCCTTCTTCGACGCCCATGCAGCCGGTCACGATGACCTTGCCGTTTTCCTTGATGGCTTCGCCGATCACTTCCAGGGACTCGGCCTTGGCCGAATCGATGAAGCCGCAGGTATTGACCACTACAACGTCGGCGTCCTGGTAGGTGGACACCACGTCATAGCCTTCCATGCGCAGCTGGGTAAGGATGCGCTCGGAGTCGACCAGTGCTTTGGGGCAACCCAGGGATACGAAGCCAACCTTTGGATTGGCCGACGCAGGAGTGGTGGACATGTCTAACCTCGGTATTTTGTGACGCCGCTTGCCGGGAAGGGCAAAACCGACGGACGGGCGCTTGAACTGCGCCTCTGATCAAAAAGTGCGCAATTCTAGCGATGAGTCGCTCACTTGACCAGCTTTATGCAGGGAAATACGACGAGTGCTGCGCTATGCTTCGCGCCGTTACGCTTTACTGATTTTTTATAGTCAACAAAACGTCTGTAACGTGAAGTAAAACAGCGCATGCTGCACGACAAAGCATAGTGCTTCATTCAAAGAAGCCCGGGTCTGAGAAGTAGGAGTGGTGGATGGGTCAGGCAAGTAGTCAGGCTGCGGGCGCCGAGCATTCGGCAGCGAAACCGATCGGTATGCTGGTCGCGGCGGTCGGGGTGGTTTATGGCGATATCGGCACAAGCCCGCTGTACACCCTGAAAGAGGTTTTTTCCGGACACTACGGGGTTCCGGTCAACCATGATGGAGTCTTCGGGATTCTGGCACTGATCCTCTGGTCGTTGATCTGGGTCGTTTCGATCAAATACGTGGTGTTCGTGCTGCGTGCCGACAACCAGGGCGAAGGCGGGATCATGGCCTTGACCGCCCTCGCTCGGCGGGCTGCGGCCGGGCATCCGAAGTTGCGCACGTTGCTGGTGGTCTGCGGGCTGATCGGTGCGGCGCTGTTCTATGGCGACAGCATGATCACTCCGGCGATCTCAGTGCTCTCGGCGATTGAAGGCCTGGGACTGGCTTTCGAGGGTATCGACCATTGGGTGGTGCCACTGTCGCTGATCGTGCTGGTGGCGCTGTTCCTGATACAACGTCACGGCACCGCGCGGATCGGCATTCTGTTCGGGCCAATCATGGTCACCTGGTTTGTGGTGCTGGGGGCGCTGGGTGTCTACGGCATCATGCAGCACCCGGAAGTGTTGCAAGCGATGAACCCGGTCTGGGGTGTGCGCTTCTTCGTTGTGCACCCGGGCATGGGCGTGGCGATTCTCGGCGCGGTGGTGCTGGCACTGACGGGCGCCGAAGCGCTGTACGCCGACATGGGCCACTTCGGTCGCAAGCCGATTGCCCGTGCGTGGTTCATCCTCGTGCTGCCGGCACTGGTGCTGAATTACTTCGGCCAGGGTGCGCTGCTGCTCGGCGATCCAGAAGCCGCTCGTAACCCGTTCTACCTGTTGGCACCGAGCTGGGCGCTGATTCCGTTGGTGGGGTTGTCGACCCTGGCCACGGTCATTGCTTCTCAGGCGGTGATTTCCGGTGCGTTCTCCCTGACTCGTCAGGCGATTCAGCTCGGTTACATACCGCGCATGCACATTCAGCACACCTCCAGTGCCGAACAAGGCCAGATCTACATCGGCGCGGTGAACTGGGCGCTGATGGTCGGCGTCATCCTGTTGGTGCTGGGCTTCGAGTCCTCCGGCGCGCTGGCTGCGGCTTACGGCGTGGCCGTGACGGGCACGATGCTGATGACCACCATTCTGGTGTCGGCGGTGATATTGCTGCTGTGGAAATGGCCTCCGGTCCTCGCGGTTCCGCTGTTGCTTGGTTTTCTGGTGGTGGACGGTCTGTACTTTGCGGCCAACGTGCCGAAAATCATTCAGGGCGGGGCGTTCCCGGTGATCGCCGGTATCGTGCTGTTTGTGCTGATGACTACCTGGAAACGCGGCAAGCAGTTGCTGGTCGAGCGCATCGATGAGGGTGGATTGCCGCTGCCGATCTTCATCAGCAGCATTGCCGTACAACCGCCCCATCGAGTTCAGGGCACCGCCGTGTTCCTGACGGCGCGGGCGGATGCCGTGCCCCATGCGTTGTTGCACAACCTGCTGCATAACCAGGTGTTGCACGAGCAAGTGGTGTTGCTGACGGTGGTGTACGAAGACATCCCGCGGGTGCCACCGCAACGGCGCTTCGAGGTCGATTCCTACGGCGAAGGTTTCTTCCGCGTAATCCTGCATTTCGGATTCACCGATGAGCCGGACGTACCGCAGGCGCTGAAACTGTGCCACCTCGATGAACTGGATTTCAGCCCGATGCGTACCACCTACTTCCTCAGCCGCGAGACGGTCATTGCCTCCAAGCTCGAAGGCATGGCCCGTTGGCGCGAGGGGTTGTTTGCCTTCATGTTGCAGAACGCCAACGGCAATTTGCGCTTCTTCAATCTGCCGCTGAACCGGGTGATTGAACTGGGGACGCAGGTGGAGATGTAAGCGACCCACAAAAAGCCCCCGTTGCCGCAAGGCAGTGAGGGCTTTTTTGTGCTCAATGCAATTTCTGAGGCCAGTGAAGATCCCTTGTGGGGGCGAGCCTGCTCGCGAAGGCGGACTGACATTCAGCATTTAAGGTGACTGAAAGACTGCTATCGCGAGCAGGCTCGCTCCCACAGGGGATCTGTGGCGCCTGGTGGAATGAAAAAAGCCCCCGTAACCAAAAGGCTGCGGGGGCTTTTTTGCAGGCGCTGCTCAGGTCATTCCTGAGCAGCCGTTTCCTTCGCCTGCCGCTTCTCGATCACATCCACCAGGCGCTTGGCCAGCGCCGGGTAGTTCTCGTCGAAGTGGTGGCCGCCAGGCAGCTTGATGGCTTCGCCCACCGCCGTCTTGTCGGTACAGCCACTCTCGTCGGTTTCCTCCTCGCCGTAGATGCACACCACTTTGGCGGCCGGCAGCTTGGCCATTTCCGGGCCGGTGGCGGCTTCCTTGCCGGCGTTGCCGAGCCAGCCTTCGACTTCGATCTCGAAGCTGCCGGTGCGGGCGAAGGCCAGCAGGATGATGGCGTCGACGCGTTGCTGCTCCGACTCGGCCAGACGGTTGTAGATCGCCGGCAGTACGTCGGCGCCGAACGAGTAGCCGGTCAGGATGAAACGCTTGGTGCCCCATTTCTGCCGGTAGTGTTGCATCAGTTCAGCCAGGTCCAGCGCGCTTTGCTCCGGGCTCTTGTGCTGCCAGTAGTAGCGCAGGGTGTCGATGCCGACCACCGGGTAGCCGATCTTGGCCATCTCGCCCGCCACGTCGCGGTCGAGGTCGCGCCAGCCGCCGTCACCGGACAGGAACAGGGTCACGGTGTCACTGGCCTGGCCCGCTGGCACTTCGACCACCGGGATCTGCAGGCCGCCAGCGGCTTTGTCGCCACCGACGAGGATCTTGCGCAGTTCGTTGTTCAGCACTTGCGGCAGGTTGATGTCGTAGTCGCTGATGCTGGTTTCGGCGTTCGGTTGATCACGCACGAAGCCGGCACTGGTGTCGTCCGGGTTGTCGTTCCACGCCGCCAGCCAGTGGCCGTGGGCGGCGCTTTTCGGCAACAGATGCGTGCAGCCGCCCTTTTCCAGGGCCAGGTCAACCGAGACGGCCTGGGCCTTGTCGTCCTTTTGCTCGGACAACCAGCGCCAGGCCAGTACGGCGCCAGGGCCGATGCCGCTGACCAGGGTCGCCGGGCCTTTGAGTTCCCGCAGGCCCGATTGCAGGGCACGGCTTTGCAGCAGGCAATCCTTGGGCAGGATCACCTGGACAATTTGCGCCGAACCACTGCGGCTCAGGGTCATCAATTGCTTGTCGCTGAGTTTCTGGTCTTCGTTGACCGCCACCAGCACCTGGGCGCGTGGCGTGGTGCCGGGGATGACACGGGTCATCGCCGCACCATCGGCCGGGGTCAGCAATTCGAGAGTCGGTTCCGGTACCGGGCGTTTCAGGTACCAGAAACCGCCACCGAGAATCAGGGCCACTATCACCAGCGTGCCCAATACATACCGCAAGGAGCGTTGAATCATCAGCGTTTCACCAATCCGGTCAAGCCGCCCGCGATCAGGGCAGCAGTGTCGGCCAGCGCAACCAGCGGATCGAGTCCGGCGGGCACGGCCATATAACGGGGTTCCCAGTCAGGCTGGAACTTGTCTTTGAAGCGGCGCAAGCCCTGGAAGTTGTACAGCTGCTCACCACGGCGGAATACCATCGAGCCCAGGCGCTGGGTAAGTGGTGCGCCACGACGGGGTTGCAGCCCCGACAACGGCACCATGCCCAGGCTGAAACGCGCGTATCCATGGTTTTTATAATGTTGAATCAGGCCGACCATCATGTACTCCATGGTCAGCTTCGGGGCATCCGGGTGCGCGCGCATCAGGTCTAGGCTGGCCAGGTCATGGCCGTAGGTCTCGAGCAGGTTGGCGAACGCCACCGGGCGTCCTTCGAAACGAATCACCGCGATGCGGAAATGCTTGAGGTAGTCGTCGCTGAAGCGGCCCAGCGAGAAGCCTTTCTCCCGGACGTTCTTGCCGGTCAGCCAGGCATCGGAAATCACCTTGAGCTCATCCATCGGCGCCTGGCCCGGTTCATGGATTTCCAGGGACAGGCCGTCACGGGTGCCACGGTTCCAGGTGTAGCGCAGGTCCTTCATCTCTTTGCCCTTGGCTTCGAGATCAAAACGCTTGAGGTCGACCCGGGCTTCTTCGCCGAGCTTGATCGCGGTCAGGCCGATGTCCATGTAGTACGGCAGGTTCTCCGCGCGCACTTGGTAGAACACGGGACGGGCGTGGTGGATGTCGCACAGGTCGCGGAACTGCCAGATCATTTCCGCCCGTTGCTGGCCCGGGCCGATCGGGTCATACAGCGCCACCAGGCTGCGGCCGCGACGGGCGTACATCAGGAACGCTTCGTCGTTGGGGTGGAACAGCAGCGCCTTGTCACCGGTCAGGGCCAGGCCGCCATCCGGTTGGGCCGAAGCCATGAGGATCTTGCTGGCGCGCTCCAGTTCGTCGGGCGTGGGCAAGTGAATGACCGGGCGCGCAGTGCGCAGCAGCCAGGTCAGGGACACCACCACCAGCAGCACGGCGGCCCCGAGCAGCGAACGCAGGCCGCGAGGGGCGTCGGCATCCAGGGTGAACTGCCACCAGAGTTGGTGGCTGTAGGGAACGTCCTGGTAGGCGAACAGCAGCAGCCACATCGACGCACCGAGTACGCACAGGCTGGCCACCAGATACAGCGGCGAGAACGGTAGTTCGGTCAGGCGGCTGGGGCGATAGAACGAGCGGCGGAATACCCCGAGCAGGCTCGCCGTCAGCACCATCAGGCTGGCTTCTTCCCAGTCGAAGCCTTTGAGCAGCGAGAGCAGGGCGCCGACCAGCAACAGAATGGTGGTCAGCATCCACGCGGCCGACAGCCGGCGACGCAGCCCCTGGGCCAGCAATAGGCAAAGCACACCGACCAGGCTGGCACCAAAGTGCGAAGCATCGACCAGTCGATGGGGGATCAGAAAACCGATGTGTTCCAGGCGGGTATCGATTTCCGGAGTGGCGCCGGAGAACAGCAGAACAACACCGGACAGGAACACCAGCACCGCCAATATCGGAGCCGCCAGGCCTGAGGCCGCGCGCAACGTCTGGCGTGTCTGGAACAGGCGCTGGCCTTCGTTGATCAGCAACAACAGGCAGGCCACCAGCAGGGGCAGGACCACGTAGATCAAGCGATAGAGCAGCAGGGCGGCCGCCAGTGGCGCAGCGCCCAGGGTGTCGGAAAACGCCGCCAGCAAAATGGCCTCGAACACCCCGACGCCGCCCGGCACATGGCTGAGCACGCCGGCGGCCAGGGCCAGCAGGTAAACCAGAAGGAACGCGCCGAAGGGCGGTGTTTCCGGCAGCAGCAGATAGAGCACGGTCGCGGCGGCTGCTACGTCCAGGGCGGTGATGACCAATTGCAGGAATGTCAGGCGACGTCCGGGCAGGCGCAAGGTGCGGCGCCCGACCCTTACCAGCAGGTTATCCGGGTAAGGCTGTTCCGGCAGCCGACGACGGTAGATACCGATGGCCAGCACCGAAAACAGCAAGAGTACGGCGCTCGCCACCACGCCCAGCAACGTTTCGGAGAGACCCAGGGCGTTGGACGCCGCTGGCAGGTCGCTGAGCGTCGCCAGGGCGGCCAGCGGCGGTAGGGCGCAACCCAGCGAGAGGCTGGCGAACAATGTCATGCGGGCGACTTCAGCCGCTCCCAGGCCATGACGGGCATAGAGGCGATAGCGGACCGAACCGCCCGACAACATTGAAAGACCGATGGCATTGCCGATGGCAAAGGCCGTGAACCCACCCAGCGCCAACTCGCGCGGTGCCAGGCTCACCCCGGCATAGCGGCTGGCCGACCATTCGTAGCCGAGCAGAATGATGAAGCCCACCACGGTGGCGCCCAGTGCGCCCATCAAGGCTGGTTTTGGAACATCGAGGATCGAGTCGTGCAGCGCGTAAAGGTCGAGTTCGCTCAACAGGTGGCGACAGGCAATCAGCGCGATCGCGAACAGCAGCAGGGTGACCGCCAGGCCAATGGGTTGACGGTACTTGCTCAATCGATCAAGCAGGCGCAGGCGCTCGGCATTGATCGGTTGTTCCGCTGTGACAGTGTCTTGTGAATCAGACGAGTTGGCGCGCATCAATCACCTCTTGGATTGTGCGCGACAGGATGGAGGTATCCAGCCAAGTTACCAATCCCTGTAGAAAAAAATAATCACAAATATCAACGCCTATCACCGGGCAACGGAGACGGCGCGTTATCAGTCGTGGAGGCTTCAGTCTGTGATTGAGCATAGTCTGAACCCGGCGCATGGGTGCTCCCCAAATGGCTTGCTACACAGTGACAGGTCATTGTTGCGAAAGGACTTTTTCAACAGATACAAAAAAGGCCACTCTTTCGAGTAGCCTTTTTTTATGTTTGGTTGCGGGAGCCGGATTTGAACCGACGACCTTCGGGTTATGAGCCCGACGAGCTACCAGACTGCTCCATCCCGCGTCTGTGTGGCGGCATTCTATAGAGATACGCCGGGGTGTCAACCGTTAATCCTGAAGCAGGTCAAATAAATGTTGAATCGCGTCAAACGGTCGCAGGGATAGCCTAAGTTTCGGAATCAGAACGATTTCCAGTTTCGGAATCGTTGAGCGTCCAGGCCTTGTTCCAGCATTCGGTGCTACAAAACGAGCGCGCACAAAAAAGGCCACTCTTTCGAGTAGCCTTTCTTGATGTTTGGTTGCGGGAGCCGGATTTGAACCGACGACCTTCGGGTTATGAGCCCGACGAGCTACCAGACTGCTCCATCCCGCGTCTGTGTGGCTCATTCTATAGAGATGCGCTCGGGTGTCAACCTCAAATTCCGATAAAACCTCTTCCCGTTCAATCGGTTAGCGTTCAAAAGGGGCGATCGACCGGTCTGTGAGGCAGGCAGGACAAGGCCTGCGCGTCTATTGAAAGTAATTTTTCGATTGAAAAAATAAATTCACAATCGACTCTTCCTACGAATGGAAAAGAACATTCAGACTACTGGTGCTATATACAGGTGTCGGTGAGATACTGTTTATCCGGCACGCCATGACGCCTTTTCTTTGCCATGAACACGGCTTTGCTATGACCCAACGCAAGATCATCCACGTCGATTGTGACTGCTTCTATGCGGCCATAGAGATGCGCGACGACCCACGCCTCGCCGGTAAGCCACTGGCGGTAGGTGGGGCGGCGGACCGGCGTGGGGTGATCGCCACCTGCAATTATGAGGCGCGAGCGTACGGGGTGCGTTCGGCGATGTCCTCCGGGCATGCCTTGAAGCTGTGCCCGGACCTGACCATCGTCAAGCCACGCATGGATGCCTATAGAGAAGCGTCCAGGGAAATTCATACGATCTTTCGCGATTACACCGAGATCATCGAACCGCTCTCGCTCGATGAGGCGTACCTCGATGTGTCGGACAGTGCGCATTTCGCTGGCAGTGCAACGCGCATCGCCCAGGACATCCGGCGCCGGGTCTCCAACCAGTTGCATATCACCGTGTCGGCGGGTGTGGCGCCGAACAAGTTTCTGGCCAAGATCGCCAGTGACTGGAAAAAGCCCAACGGCCTGTTTGTCATCACTCCGGACCAGGTCGAGGACTTTGTCAGTGGCTTGCCGGTGAGCAAATTGCACGGGGTCGGCAAAGTCACCGCCGACAAGCTCGGCAAGCTGGGGATCACCGATTGCCTGCAATTGCGCGAGTGGGACAAGTTGGCGCTGGTGCGTGAATTCGGCAGCTTTGGCGAGCGACTCTGGAGCCTGGCCCGTGGGATCGATGACCGTGTGGTACACAACGACAGTCGTCGACAGTCGATCAGTGTTGAAAATACCTACGACGTTGACCTGCCGGACCTCAAGAGCTGTCTGGAAAAATTACCCGAACTGCTGGAGACCCTGGCGGGTCGCATGGCGCGGATCGACAGCAGCTATCGTCCGGGCAAACCATTCGTCAAAGTGAAGTTCCACGACTTCACCCAGACTACATTGGAGCAGGCCGGGGCAGGGCGGGATCTGGGCAGTTATCAGTTGATGCTGACCCAGGCTTTCAATCGCGGCGGTAAACCGGTGCGGTTGTTGGGTGTCGGAGTGCGGCTGGAGGACTTGCGGGGTGGGTTCGAGCAGATGGAGTTGTTTGAGCGGTAGCTTAGTGGTGAATGTCAGGCCGCCTTCGCGAGCAGGCTCGCTCCCACATTGGATTTGTGAACACCTGAAATCCTGTGTGGAAGCGAGCCTGCTCGCGAATGCTCCTGGCTTTTTAGTTCAGCCCCGGATTCGCCACCAGTCGCTCACCATTCTGGGCCAGTGACTTCAGGAATTCGGTCTGCAATTCTGGATCGTTGCGCGTCAGTTCGATCAGGCTCTGTTCCAGTTCGCTGGCTTCTTCTTCAAGACCCAGTTCCGACAGGCGCTTGACCCGGTGGACCCACTGATTGACTTCGTCGCCCTCGAGATCGTCATAAATCAGCCCGTGGGCCTCATAGAGCTTGCTGCGCAAGGTGCTGCTGACGGCTAGCGAGGAGTCGCTGTGTACGTCGTCCTGGGCATCCTCGACACGAATCAGCAACCGGCTCAGGTGATTGATGTCATGTTCGGCGAACGGGTTGTCCAACAGATTCAGGCGCAACACGCCGTTCTTGTCGGTGGTCAGTTCGAAGGTTTCCTTGCCGGCCTTGACCTCGACCGGCCGCTCGCTCCAGGGCAGGCTTGAGTATTCCGTACGCTTGTCGCGCTGGACTTCATCAATACCGGCCAGGTTCTGCTGCGCGCGGCCGTGGGACTGCACGTTCATGAACGGGTTGAGCCCGGCGAAACCGTAGCTCAGCCAGTCCTTGGTCACGCTGTCCGGCAGATTGCCGAGGGCGAACACATTGACCACGTTGGCACCGACACCCGCCACCACGGCCACCGCGCCCAGCGGGATTTCGTAAATCTCCCGCCAGGGTTGGTACGGCGTATAGCGATCGTAGTGACGAGTGACTTCGTACTCGGTGACTTCGAAAGTCTTCTGCTCGTGGATTTTCACCCGCCGTTGCGGCAGCTCAAGCACCTTGGGCTCACCGACATCGATCTGCAGGCTGTGATCGAGCAATTTGCGCTCGATCCGTTCCTCGTGCTCGCTGCGTTGTGACATGTGATTGGCACAGCCGCTGACCAGCAGGGCGCCGCACAAGGCGGCACCACCGAGGCCTAAGGTGTTTCGCTTGAACATGACGTCTCTATATCTGCTATCAGCGGCGGATGCGGGCCTGAAGGAAGGACAGCACGTCGGCGACCGGCAGCGCTTGTGCGTCGGCCTCGGTACGGCTCTTGTATTCCAGGTTGCCTTCGGCCAGGCCGCGGTCGCTGACCACGATCCGGTGTGGAATGCCGATCAGTTCCATGTCCGCGAACTTGATGCCCGGGCTGGTTTTCTTGTCGCGGTCGTCCAGCAGCACTTCGAAGCCGGCAGCGGTGAGTTCCGCGTACAGCTTGTCGGTGGCTTCACGAACCTGCTCGGTCTCGTAGCGCAGCGGCACCAGGGCGATCTGGAATGGCGCGAGGGTGTCGCTCCAGATGATCCCGTTTTCGTCGTTGTTCTGCTCGATGGCAGCCGCCACCACGCGGGACACGCCGATACCGTAGCAACCCATTTCCAGGGTGACCGGCTTGCCGTTCTCGCCCAGCACTTCGCACTTCATCGCTTTGCTGTACTTGTTGCCCAGCTGGAAGATGTGCCCGACTTCGATGCCGCGCTTGATCTCCAGGGTGCCCTTGCCGTCCGGGCTCGGGTCGCCGGCCACAACGTTGCGCAGATCGGCAACGGTTGGAACAGGCAGGTCGCGTTCCCAGTTCACGCCGAAGTAGTGCTTGTCGTCGATGTTGGCACCGATGCCGAAGTCGCTCATCAGTTCGACCGAGCGGTCGATGATGATCGGCAGTGGCAGGTTCAACGGACCCAGGGAACCGGCACCGGCGCCGATGGCGTCGCGCAGTTCGCTTTCCGAGGCCATGACCAGCGGGCTGGCAACGCCTGGCTGGTTGGCGGCCTTGATTTCGTTCAGCTCATGGTCGCCACGGATGATCAGGGCAACCAGCTTGCCTTTCTCTTCGGCGTGTACCACGAGGGTCTTGATGGTTTTCTCGATCGGCAGGTTGAAGCCTTCGACCAGTTGCGCAATGGTCTTGGCGTTCGGGGTGTCGACCAGGCGCAGCTCTTCGCTCGGAGCGGCGCGCGAGGTTTCGCGGGGCACGGCTTCGGCTTTCTCGATGTTGGCGGCGTAGTCGGAGCCGTTGCTGAAGACGATGTCGTCTTCACCGGACTCGGCCAGCACGTGGAACTCGTGGGAGCCGGCACCGCCGATGGAGCCGTTGTCGGCTTCTACAGGGCGGAACTTCAGACCCAGACGGGTGAACACGTTGCAGTAGGCCTGGTGCATGCGGTCGTAGGTGACCTGCAGCGAAGGCTGGTCGGCGTGGAACGAGTAGGCGTCCTTCATGATGAATTCGCGGCCGCGCATCAAACCGAAGCGTGGGCGGATTTCGTCACGGAATTTGGTCTGGATCTGGTACAGGTTGATCGGCAGCTGCTTGTAGCTGCTCAACTCGTTGCGCATCAGATCGGTGATGACTTCTTCGTGGGTGGGACCTGCGCAGAAGTCGCGACCGTGGCGATCCTTGAAGCGCAGCAATTCAGGGCCGTACTCTTCCCAGCGGCCGGATTCCTGCCACAGCTCAGCCGGTTGCGTGCTCGGCATCAACACTTCGAGAGAGCCGGCGGCGTTCATTTCTTCGCGAACGACGGCTTCGACCTTGCGCATTACCCGCAAGCCCATCGGCAGCCAGGTGTACAGGCCCGAGGCGAGTTTGCGGATCATGCCGGCGCGCAGCATCAGCTGGTGGCTGATCACGACCGCGTCGGAAGGCGTTTCTTTTTGTGTGGCGAGCAAAAATTGACTGGTGCGCATGGTTGGCCGTTATCGATTGCTGATGACGAGAAATGACGGAGCATTGTACGGGCGAGATCCGCTGGCGTACAGGCGTGCGGTCGGTGGTGTGGCAGGAGGGCGCGATTCACTCGGCCCTCCGCGATTCTTCCTGCGCAGGAGCCTACGACTCTTCGGCGACCGGAGTCTGCACCGGTTCCGGTGTCGGTGTCGGGCCTTCACGGCGGTTTTCCTGGAACCAGTGCAAGGCGATCAACAGCAGGGTCGGGACGCCTAGCAGGGCGGTGATCAGGAAGAAGTCATGGTAACCGAATTTTTCCACCATGACCCCGGAGTAGCCGCCGATCAGGCGTGGCAGCAACAGCATGATCGAGCTGAGCAGGGCATATTGGGTGGCGGAGAACTTGAGGTTGGTCAGGCTCGACAGGTAGGCGACGAACGCCGAGGTCGCCAGGCCCGAGCTGAAGTTGTCCAGGGAGATGGTCAACACCAGCATGTTCAGTTTGGGGCCCATGTCGGCGAGCATCAGGAACAGGATGTTGGTCGCCGCGGATGCGACACCGCCGATGAACAGGATCGGCAGGATGCCGAAACGCACGATCAGCAGGCCGCCCATGCCGGCACCCACCAGGGTCATGATCAGGCCGAAGATTTTACTGACGCTGGCGATCTGGTCCTTGGTGAAACCCTGGTCGATGTAGAACACGTTGGCCATCACGCCCATGACCGTATCGGACATCCGATAGGTGGCGATCAAGCCGAGCAGCAGCAGCGCTTGCCAGCGGTATCGCAGGATGAAGTCATTGACCGGCGTCAGCACCGGCGCCAGGCCACGGCGGCCCATGGCCGAAAGGCACAGGGCAGTGAGTGTGGTGTAGAGGATGGCCCGCAGGAGCGCGCGGTCTTCGAGCAGCAGGTCGAGCGGGCTCACGCCTTCGAACAGTACGCTGGCGAAGTCGGTGTTGTAGAGCTGGGTGAACATGGCCGGTACGGACACCAGCATAATGATCAGTACGAACACCGAGGCCAGTTGATGCACGAAGCTGTAGCGCCCGGCCTGCAGTTGCGTGCGCAACGGTACCGGCGGTTCGCGCATGAACAGGCTGGTCAGCAGTGCCGGGACCATCAGGGCGCCGAACAGAATGTAAGTGCCGGCCCAGGCCGAATGCTTGTAGTTGAAGCCGGTGGAGCCAAACCCTTCGGCGAAGTACAGCGCGCCTGCAGTCGCCAGCAGCGCCGCGACCCGGTAACCGGACATGTAGCTGGCAGCCAGGGCGGCCTGACGATTGTCTTCGGCGATTTCCAGGCGATAGGCGTCTACCGCAATATCTTGCGTCGCTGATGCGAAAGCGACGACCACGGCAATGGCGATCAGCCAGGACAAATGCTTTTGCGGGTCGCAGAAACCCATCCCGATCAGACCAAGGATGACCAGTGCCTGGGACAATACGAGCCAGGATCGTCGTCGACCGAGTTTGCCGAGCAATGGCAGTCGCCATTGGTCGAGCAGAGGCGACCAGACCCATTTGAAGGCATACGCCAGGCCGATCAGGCTTGCATAGCCAATGGTTTCACGCGCCACGCCGGCTTCACGCAGCCAGACTGAAAGTGTCGAAAACACCAGCATGTAGGGCAGGCCGGCGGCGAAACCAAGCAGCAACAGCACGAGTGTCGAGGGGCTGGCATAAGCGGCGAGCGCGGCGCGCCAGGTTTTACGGGGCATGGGCTGGAGTCTGCCTCAAGAAATACGGAAACAAAGCGCGCACTCTAACCTCTGTGCTCTACCGGACGCCAGCCATGGCGCTGAATATCAACACGATTATTCTGGATACTGATGCCCTCCATGCGTAATCGTGCACGTTGCTCATCACCCGAAGGGCTGCCCGCCGGCAGGCTGATACGCCCGTTTGCGCCCAGAACGCGGTGCCAGGGCAGCTTGCTGTCGCCGGGCAGTTGACTGAGGGTGCGCCCGACCCAGCGGGCGGCGCGACCCAGTCCTGCAAGCTCGGCCAGTTGGCCGTAGCTGACGACTTTGCCCTCGGGTACTTGTGCCAGCGTCAAATACAGCGCCGTGCGTCGGATTTGCGCTGCGCTCTCGGGGTCATCGATTGGATCAGTCACGTCCGTCAGTCCTGAGGAAGATTGCTTTACTATCTGTAGAGTAATTCCTGCGCAGGAAGTTGAGAAATGAACTCAACAGAAATAGTCGGGTCAGTCCTTGTCATGGTCTTGTTCCTACGGATAATGCCGACTTTTCTCGCAAGCCTGAGCCTGTATTTTGTTTATGTTGTCCAGATCCCTTCTGTGTCTCGCCGTCCTTGGCGCATCCTCTCCCTTGCTGGCCGATACCGTGTGGTTGAAGAACGGTGACAAGCTGAGCGGCAAAATCACGCTGTTCGATGGCGGCAAACTGCTGATCCAGACCGAGTACGCCGGTGCGGTGACGATCGACTGGAAACAGGTCAAGACCCTGGACAGCGATCAGGAGTTGCTGGTCAAGCAGGATGCCTACAGCGGCGAGAAAGCCAAGTCGCTGATAGCGGCGGACGCCGGCAAGGTCACGCTGGCCAACGGCGAGACACCAAAGACGGTCGAACTGGCAAGCATCCAGCAGATTCTCAAGCCAAAACCGGTGGTCGAGGATCTGGTGTGGAAAGGCAACGTCGATGTCGCGCTGGATTATCAGCGGGCGGAAAACGACACCGATGACTACGACATCGATTTCAAGACCAGTGCGCGACACGGTCGCTGGCGGCACACCGCTGAAGGTGAATACAACCGTGAGTTCCAGGATGACGTGGTGACCACGGACAATTGGCGGGCGGAGTACTCCATCGACCGATTCCTGACCGAGCAATGGTTCTGGCAGGGGCGCCTGGTCTACAAGCGCGACAAGGTCGAGGACCTTTCCCGTCAGCGCACGGTCGGTACCGGTCCTGGGTATCAGTTCTGGGATAACGAACTTGGAGCATTCTCCCTGGGCTCACTGATCAACCGCACGGACTATGAATTTTCCGATGGCAGCAATGACAATTTCTACGCCTTGGCCATGAAGTGGGACTACAACCGCTACCTGGTCGGCAAGCGTGTCGAGTTCTTCACCAATGGCGAGGTTGGCAAGCCGCTGTCGGGGGTGGCCGACTACGCGCTCGATGCCGAGATGGGGCTGCGCTACAAGGTGACTGACTGGGCATCGCTGAACCTGAAGGCGGAACGCGACATCATCAGCGGTACTGACGATTCGGATCTGGACAAGACACGCTACACCGCAGGGTTTGGCGTGACCTGGTAAGAAAACCAAAAGCTCGCCGCCTTCGACAGCTCCTGCAAGGTCAGCGCAAGAGCTGTCGAAGGTGGCGAGCTTTTTTATATGGACAAAACACTCGCCCACAAAAAAGCCCCGCTGTTGAGGGCGGGGCTTTTTACTAAAGCAAGTACAAGTTAGATAACTTGTACTTCTTCAGCTTGCATGCCTTTCTGACCGCGGGTAGCGATGAAAGAAACCTGTTGGCCTTCTTTCAGGCTTTTGAAGCCGTCGGATTGGATAGCTTTGAAGTGAACGAACAGGTCGTCACCGGATTGTGGAGTGATGAAGCCGAAGCCTTTTTCATCGTTGAACCACTTAACGGTACCGGTTTGGCGATTAGACATGGTGTAACTCCTTGAACAAAGATAACTGCGACTCAGGAAGAACCCTGGCCGAGACTGAGTGCAAAGAGCAGGAAAAATTCTTGTAGATGGTTGGATCGAAATTCAACATATCGTGTAGAGATTCTCAGTGACACAAGCAGCACAGTGACGCCACCTTAACCCTTTTTCCGGGACGTGCCAATGCTTCTTGCGAAGGTTTCTCTGTTTTAAGGATCGGCGGTGTGACGGTTCGTCGCCAGAGCAGGTAATTCCTGCCTGTTCGGCGAGAATTGCACCGCGGACTTTGAACCCGGCGGCGCGCCCGGTAAGATGCCGGACAGAATTTTTCGACCTCGCTATTCAGGACACCCGCCATGAGCATCAAATCGGACAAGTGGATTCGCCGCATGGCGCAGGAACACGGCATGATCGAGCCTTTCGTCGAGCGCCAGATGCGCGGCAGCGACGATAGCCGTGTGATCTCCTACGGCGTGTCGAGCTATGGCTACGATGTGCGTTGCACCAATCATTTCAAGGTGTTCACCAACATCAATTCGGCCATCGTCGACCCGAAGAACTTCGATGCCGGCAGCTTCGTCGACATCCACAGCGACGTGTGCATCATTCCGCCGAACTCCTTCGCCCTGGCCAGCACCGTCGAATATTTCCGCATTCCGCGTAACGTATTGACCATTTGCCTGGGTAAAAGCACCTACGCTCGCTGCGGCATCATCGTCAACGTCACGCCGCTCGAGCCTGAGTGGGAAGGCCACGTGACCCTGGAGTTCTCCAACACCACCAATCTGCCGGCGAAAATCTACGCAAACGAAGGCGTGGCGCAGATGCTGTTCCTTGAGTCTGACGAAGAGTGTGAAGTGTCCTACAAGGACCGTGGCGGCAAGTATCAGGGCCAGCGTGGCGTGACCCTGCCGCGCACCTGAGTCAACCGTCTGACAAATGTCGGGAATTCCTGAGCGGGCGTACACTCTATGGGGTGTACTGTTCCGATCCGCGCAAGGCGGGTCGGGCCATCGCTCAGGAGTGCCGAATGAAGATCGATCCGCGAATCAGTGCCGAACTGGCAAGGCTTGAACCCAATCAGGTTGGCGTTCTGGCCTGGTCCTTGTTGGCACACCCGCCCGTCAGCATGGCAGGGGGTATTCCCGGCCAGCCAGATCCTGATACCCCGAACGAACAGCCTAATGAACCGGGCGAGCCTACGCTGCCGGATGAGCCGCCGCCTGCGCCTGTCGTCTGATTACCAGTTACTACAGATCAAAATAATGTGGGAGCGAGCTCGCTCCCACAGGTATTGCTGTAGTCGTTACTTCAGGTTGCCGCTGAGGAACTGCTTCAATCGCTCGCTTTTCGGATTGCCCAGCACGTCTTGCGGCGCGCCTTCTTCCTCCACCAGGCCCTGGTGCAGAAACAACACCTGGCTCGACACTTTGCGCGCAAAGCTCATTTCGTGGGTCACCATGATCATGGTCCGGCCTTCTTCGGCCAGGCCCTGGATCACCTTGAGCACTTCACCCACCAGTTCGGGGTCCAGCGCCGAGGTCGGTTCGTCGAACAGCATGACTTCCGGCTCCATGGCCAGTGCGCGGGCAATCGCTACCCGTTGTTGCTGACCGCCGGACAGGAAGGCCGGGTATTGGTCAGCCACGCGGGAGGCCAGCCCCACCTTGTCGAGATAGCGCCGGGCGCGATCCTCGGCTTCTTTCCTGTCGCAGCCCAGCACCCGGCGCGGGGCCATGGTGATGTTTTCCAGCACCGTCATGTGGCTCCACAGGTTGAAGTGCTGGAACACCATGGCCAGGCGGGTGCGAATCCGCTGCAGTTCATCGGCGTCGGCCACGTGCATGCCGTGACGATCCTTGATCATGCGGATGTTCTGCCCGTCGAGGCTCATGGCGCCGTCGTTGGGTTGTTCCAGGAAGTTGATGCAGCGCAGAAAGGTGCTTTTACCCGAGCCGCTGGCGCCGATCAGGCTGATGACGTCGCCGGTCTTGGCCTTGAGCGAAACGCCTTTGAGGACTTCATGGTCGCCGTAGCTTTTATGCAGGCCTTCGATGGTCAGTTTGTACATGGGGCGTGCATCCTCAAGGCGAAAGTAGATAGCCGCTGCGATAGGCTTCGGCGCCCGCGACGTGGGCGATCACCATGCCGGCAGTGGCCATGCGGCGCAGCGAGCGGGCGTACATCAGCCCGGCTGTGGCGCAATGAACGGGAGTGACCAGATCGTTGACCGGATCAATGATCTCGGCGATCAGTTGCCCGGCTTCAAGGTATTCACCCGGCAATGCGGTGAACACCAGCAGCCCGCCCACTGGCGTGGTCACCGGCTCGACACCGGCCAGCGGTGTCGCCGGGTAGGGCAGGTCGGGCAGGGGCGCGGGTTCGCCGGCGATCGCGCCGAAATGGGTCAGGTAGTCGATCAGCGCCTGGCAGTCGAGGCTCGCCAGCGGGTGATTGACGTCGCCCTGTCCGCGCAGTTCGACGGTCACCGAAAAGCTGCCCGGCGGAATGTCGAACTGCTCGCCGAAGCGTTCTTTCAACTGCCACCAGAGCAGGGTGAAGCATTCGTCGAACGACTGGCCGCCGGAATCGGTTGCCAGCAGGCTGGCCTCGGCGCCGATGTAGCGGGCCAGCGGCTCGACCTGCGGCCAGGCATCCGGCGTGGTGTAGAGGTGAGCGACCGCTTCGAAATCGCAATGCAGGTCGAGCACCATATCGGCGTCGCAGGCCAATCGTTGCAGGGTCAGGCGCTGGGATTGCAATTGGGTGGCGGCGGTCTGCCGGGCGAGCGCATCGCGCAAGTTGCTGCGGATCAATTGCAGGTTGTGCTGCGGATCGTCACCGAGCTTGCCTTCGATCGCGTTGCCGACTTCCTCACTGAGGTCGACGAACCAGCGGTTGAAGTTCTGGCCGCTTTCCAGCTCGTAGCGGCCCAGCGGCACATCCATCAGTACCTGTTCCAGGCCCACCGGGTTGGCGATGGGCACCAGCACTATTTCGCTGCGCAGGCGACCGGCGGCTTCCAGCTCCGCCAGGCGCTGCTTGAGGTGCCAGGCCACCAGCATGCCAGGCATTTCGTCGGCGTGCAGGGAGGCCTGGATGTAGATCTTGCGGTTGGCCGGTTGTGGGCCGAAGTGAAAACTGTGGATCTGTCGTGCGGTCCCGGGCAGCGGGGCCAGCAGGTCATGTTTCTGGTGGCGCATTTACGATTAGTCCTAGTGGGTCGGCCCGAGGAAGGCCAGCCATCGGCGTTCGGCAAGGCGGAACAGGCCGACCAGCGCAAAAGTGACGGTCAGGTAGATCAGCGCGGCGATGCCGAACGACTGGAAGGTCAGGAAGGTCGCCGAGTTGGCGTCCCGAGCAACTTTGAGCACGTCCGGGATGGTCGCGGTGAAGGCCACGGTGGTCGAGTGCAGCATCAGGATCACTTCGTTGCTGTAGTACGGCAACGAGCGACGCAAGGCCGATGGCATGATCACGTAGGCATACAGTTTCCAGCCAGTCAGGCCGTAAGCCTTGGCCGCTTCGACTTCGCCGTGGTTCATGCTGCGAATGGCCCCGGCGAAGATCTCCGTGGTGTAGGCGCAGGTGTTCAGGGCGAAGGCCAGGATCGTGCAGTTCATCGCATCGCGAAAGAATGCGTCCAGTACTGGCTGGGCCCGAATGGCGGCGAGGCTGTAGATCCCGGTGTAGCAGATCAGCAGCTGGATATACAGCGGCGTGCCGCGGAACAGGTAGGTATAGAACTGCACCGGCCAACGGATGTAGAAATTCGGCGATACACGGGCGATGGACAGCGGGATCGACACGATGAAACCGAGGAAGATCGAAGCGCTGAGCAGCCACATGGTCATGGCCAGGCCGGTGATGTTGTTGCCGTCGCTATAGAGGAAGGGTTTCCAGTATTCCTGCAGGAGTTCGATCATCGAACGGCCTCCCGGGTCCCGGCGGAGTAACGACGTTCGAGCCAGCGCAGGATGAAGTTGGATGCGCTGGTAATTACCAGGTAGATCAGCGCGGCAAGCACCAGGAAATAGAACAGCTGATAGGTACTTTTACCGGCGTCCTGGGCAGCCTTGACCAGGTCGGCGAGGCCGATGATCGACACCAGGGCCGTGGCCTTGAGCATCACCATCCAGTTGTTGCCGATACCCGGCAGGGCATAACGCATCATCTGCGGGAACACCACGATCCAGAAACGCTGGCCGCGCTTGAGGCCATAGGCGGTGGCCGCTTCGACCTGACCCCGTGGGACGGCGAGAATCGCGCCACGGAAGGTTTCGGTGAAATACGCACCGTAGATGAAGCCCAGGGTGATGACCCCGGCACTGAACGGGTTGATCTCGATGTATTCCCATTCCATGTAATCGGTAAAAGAGGTCAGCCAGGTTTGCAGGCTGTAGAAGATCAACAGCATCAGGACCAGGTCCGGAACGCCGCGAATGAGTGTGGTGTAGAGCTGGGCAGGCACGCGCATCAGTTTGACTTTTGACAGCTTGGCACTGGCGCCGAGCAGCCCGAGCAACACGGCTACCAACAGCGACAACGCCGACAACTTGATCGTCATCCAGGTGCCTTGCATCAGCAGCGGACCGAAGCCCTTGAGGCTGAAGGCAGAGAGCCCCAGATTTTCTAATAGGTTTTCGAACATAAATCAGCAACCTGATCGGATGAAAAAAGCGCCCATCGAGAGATGGGCGCCGGGCATTATTTGCCGCTGTACAGATTCAGATCGCCAAAGTGTTTCTTCTGAATGGTGGCGTAGGTGCCATCATCGTGTAACGCTTTGATACCTTTATCCAAAAGTGCTTTCAGCTCGGTGTTACCTTTCTTAATGCCGATGGCTGTTTTGGCTGGCAGCAAAGCGTTGTCGACCGGCTTGCTGACGTCGTAGTCGGCACCCTGTGGCGACTTCAGGAAGCCCAGTTCGGCTTGCAGCATGTCCTGAATCCCTGCGTCGAGACGACCGGAAGTCAAGTCGGCGTAGACCTGATCCTGGTTGGCGTAGGCCTGGGTTTTCACGCCGGCCTTGTCCAGAACGGCTTTGGCATAGGCTTCCTGAATGGTGCCTTGTTCGTAGCCGACGGTCTTGCCCTTGAGCGAGGCGACGTCTTCAGTCACGCCAGAACCTTTCTTGGACACGTAGGCGGTTGGGCCGGAGAACAGTTCGCTGGAGAAATCGATGACTTTTTCACGGGCTTCGGTAACGGTCATCGACGAGATCACACCGTCGAATTTATTGGCTTTCAGGCCCGGAATCATGCCGTCGAAATCGCTTTCGACCCATTTGCACTTGACCTTCAGTTCGGCGCAGATCGCGTTGCCCAGATCGATATCAAAGCCTACCAGGCTGCCATCGGCCGCTTTCGACTCGAACGGTGCGTAGGAAGGGTCAACGCCGAAACGCAGTTCTTTGTACTCCTTCGCCATGGCGGAGCCAGCAGCCATGCACAACGCCAGTGCAGAAAGGGTCAGCAATGCTTTTTTCATTATTCAATCCCTAAAAACCAATATGAGCGCTTGTGGCGCAGAATTATTGTTACTGGAAAGCGTAAGACCTGTTGAAAGTAGCAATTTCCGAACCAGAGTGCCGAACAAGCGTTTTAAAAGGTGCTTGGAAATGGCCGGAGACAGATTTATGCACGAAAACGGGCGCAGGGAAATGGGTGCACCAAATCATCTCGCCACAAAAAACGGTTTGACTGAGCAGGGTCACCAGGCTCTCCACCGGGTGACACGACTCATCCTCGCGTCAGCGCAACGGCGATAGCGGTCTGACATTCAACCTCTATGTTGAATGTCAGACCGCTATCGCGAGCAAACTCGCACA
This sequence comes from Pseudomonas sp. KH_046_2, assembly GCF_057838985.1. Taxonomy (NCBI): domain Bacteria; kingdom Pseudomonadati; phylum Pseudomonadota; class Gammaproteobacteria; order Pseudomonadales; family Pseudomonadaceae; genus Pseudomonas; species Pseudomonas sp. KH_046_2. Next base: position 1,380,782 of record NZ_CM174480.1, read on the forward strand.
GGTAAAGGTCCGGGTTACTTCCCTGGAGTCAGCGTCAACCGCGCCTTGCCATAGGCGTTGTCGAAGTTCTGCGGCTGCATCGGCAGGCTCATGTACTGGCCCTTGAGCCACGGCTCGATGCTGTTGAGGTAGTTCGGGCTGGCCGGGTTGCCGGACTGGCCAGTGCCGTTCTGCGCCATCAGCGGTTCGGACTGGCCGAAGTCGACGATAAAGCGCATGGCAGGCGCCAGCGTGGTGTTGAAGTCCTGGCCCCAGGCGAAGGCGGCGGTGTTGAGAGTGGTGTGATCGCCACCGGCCGGCAGCGGTCCGCGTACGGTCTGGCCGCTGCTGTTTTTCCATTCATAGCGATGCAGTTTGCCCCACTGCCAGGCTTTGTGATCGCCGCCCAACTGGCTGTCGCCTGCACTGATCGCGGCGGCGAGGCTGCGAGCGAGAATGGCCGGTTTGTCTTCTTTCTGCGCGGTACGTACGTCATCCCAGAACGGGCTGTCTTCACGCCCGAGCAAGTGATCGGCCTGGGCTGCGTAGGACAACTTGCCATCGGCGACGAAGGCCTTCCACGCCGGGCTGCTTTCCGGACCCAGTTCATCGAGGAAGATCTGCCGCGAGCTTTCCTGCAGGAACAGTTCGTAGATGGCCGCATCCGTGGAGGTCGGGCTGAGCTTGCCATCGAACGCCATCAAGCGGCTGTAGGCTTCGTGTGCCTTGGCGCGATCGACCGCCGGCAAGGCGTCCATGGCTTGTTTGAGCGGTTGGGCCATGCCCGGCGCTTCGAACATTTTCTTCAGCTTGGCAGCGAAGGTGGTGGTCTGGTCGTATTGCATGGCGATCAGGCTGCGGCTGTCGTGCTTGCCTGCGCCGGCCAGTTCGGCCAGGCGCTCGCCGCGCTCCGGAGCCGCCCAGGAATTGGACAACTGCATGCCGTAGCCATGGGGGATGACCCGCTGGTTGGCCGTGCCGAGCCAGCCTTGGGCCGGGTCCTGGTCGTACGGGTGCAGCATCGGGTCGGCGTAACCGTCCCAATCGTAACGACCTTCCCAGCCCGGCGAGGGCAGCAGGCCTTCGCCTTCACGGCGGTTCGGGTAACGACCGGTGACTTGCCAGCCGATGTGGCTGGCGTCGGCGAACACCAGGTTCAGCGCGATGGCGCGGATTTCGCGGCTGGCATCCGAGGCTTTCTCGACGGTCTGGGCGCGGGACAGGTCGAAAAACGCGTCCAGGGTCTTGTCGTCGGTGAAGTTCGGCGTCTGCAAGGCCAGGCCGAAACCATTGGCCAGCGTGGTGCCCTGGGCGCTGTTGAGCAGCGGGCCATGGCGGGTTTCGTACACCGCTTCGCGAATCGACCGCTGGCCTTTCACGAAGTAGGTTTCGTTGCGCACGATCGCCGGCTGCCACTTCCCGGCGTTTTCGTAGGTAAGCCCGCTGCCCTGGCGCTTGATCTTCTCCAGGAACAGGTCCTGGTTGTCGCCCATCACGGACGTCATGCTCCACGCCACCTTGCCGTTGAAACCGCCAAGCACCATCGGCAGGCCCGCGATGGTCACGCCGGACGCCTGATACTTCGGCGCGCGAATCTGCACGTAACTGAATAACGAAGGCACGCCCAGCGGGCCGTGACTGTCACTGGCCAGCAGGCTTTTGCCGCTGCGGCTGCGTTGCGGGGCGATGGCCCAGTTGTTCGACGAAGTGGCGCCCAGCAGGTTGAGGTCCGACAGTTGGCCCGTGGCCTTACTGAGTTCGGCCAGCCCCGGTACTTGCCCGTTTAGCTTGATGCCCTGCAGTTTTTCGCTTTCGGCGGCCGGCAGTTTTTCGTCGGGAGCCGACGGCGTCAGCCATGCCAGTTTGTCGGTGGTGACGGTCTGGGCCAGTACCAGCGAGGAAATTTCTTCCGGCAGGTTGGTCGACTGGCTGAAGTTCAACAGGCAGAAAATCAGCGCCGAATCTTCCGGCTGCCAGTACTCAGGCTTGTAGCCGGTGGCTGCCAGATCCGCCGGTAGTTTGTCGCGGTAGCGGAACAGGTAAGCGTTGACCCCCCGCGCATAGACTTCGAAGAAACGCTTGAGGCGCGGCGAAGACGCCTTGTACAACTCGCCAGCACTTTTCTTCAGGTTGACCGCTCGCATGTAGCGGTCGGCATCCAGCAGGTCGGCACCGTGCATCTCGGCCAAACGGCCCTGGGCCAGCAGGCGCAGGGTGACCATCTGCGTAATGCGGTCGCTGGCATGCACGTAACCGAGGGTGAACAGCGCGTCGTGGAAGCTGTTGCTTTCGATCAGCGGCATGCCCATGGCATTGCGGCGCACCGAAACGTTCTGCGCCAGGCCCTTGAGCGGCTGTACGCCGGAAGTCGGCGGGAGGGTGTCCTGGGCGTTGAAGCTCTGACAACCGGTCAGGCTCAATACGCCGGCCACTGCTGCGGCAACGCCGAACCGGGGTAGAAAATGAGTAAGGGCTGGCGAGGCCATGGCAAAGCTCCTGCGGGGGTAGAGGCGGCGGCGCGCAATAAAGGCGCTACGTTAGTGAGCGGGAGGTGGCCGCGCAAGCGGGGTACAGGGTTATTTCAGGATTTGTCTGATAAACCGGAAAGATCACAGCCTTGCCAGTCGCAATGGGGGATGTTGAAGTGCGACCTGCTCACAATCCAGGAGAACAGTCGGCATGGAGCTCAAGGCAAACGCGGCACTGATCATCATCGATCAACAGAAAGGCATCCTGCATCCCAGGCTCGGCCGCAGGAATAATCCCCAGGCTGAAGAGCGCATGCTGGAATTGCTCGGTCATTGGCGGCGTACCGGTCGGCCGGTGATCCATGTGCAGCACCTGTCCCGCTCGGAGGACTCAGTGTTTTGGCCACAGCAGTCGGGGGTGGAGTTTCAGGAGCGCTTTGCACCGAGGGCCGGCGAACGCTTGATCCAGAAACAGGTGCCGGATGCGTTTTGCTCAACCGGGCTGGAGTCTGGATTACGCGAGGAGGGTATCGGGCAGCTGATCATCGTGGGCGTTGCGACTAACAACTCGGTGGAGTCCACGGCGCGTACCGCGGGCAACCTGGGGTTTGATACGTGGGTGGCCGAGGATGCGTGCTTTACCTTCGACAAGGCTGATTTTTTCGGCCATGCCCATAGCGCCGAAGAGGTGCATGCGATGTCGCTGGGGAATTTGCACGGCGAGTATGCGACGGTGGTCAGCGCTGCCACCCTTCTGATGGACGACTGACAACTATTGTGGGAGCGGGCTTGCTCGCGAAGAGGGCCTAAGATTCAACATCGTTGTTGGCTGACACACCGCTTTCGCGAGCAAGCCCGCTCCCACAAGGGAACTGCATTCACACAACAGGTCTGCTCGCGAAGGCGATTCAACAGGCGAAGCAAGTCTTCGCCCGAAGCATCAAGCGCCGTGGCACTTCTTGAATTTCTTGCCGTTGCCGCATGGGCACGGATCGTTGCGGCCGACATCTTTCAGGGCATTGCGCACCGGTTCCTGGTGAGCGTGGCCGCAGTTCGGACCATGGACATGGCCGTGGTCGTGATCATGGTGGTGATGGTCATGATCGTGGTTACAGTCAGGGCCGTGGACGTGGGGTTGCTGGGTCATCGGTGTTGCTCCGGAATTAAATCGGCGGCGATTATCACGCCATTGCGCGCCAGGTGCACGTAGTGGGCGATGAATATACCGGTTTCCAGTTCACCTTCCAGACGATAGGGAATGGGCTGATCGGATTTTTTCAGCAGTTTGGCCATTTCACGGACCTTGGACCACAGGTTGGTGCGGATCGGCACCTTGAAGTAAGCGCTGTGCCTGGGGCTGATGGTGAACCAGTGTTCGTACTCGCCGTCGGCCAGCAGTATGTCACCCAGGTGAACGCGGTACTCCAGGCTGCGCACCGTCAGGTCGCTGTAGTTGGGGTTGTCGATGCGAAAATGCAGGAGGAATTTCTGCTCCAGCAGTTTGGTGCTGACCACTTCGATCTTCACCAGATGGACCTCGGGGTCCGGCAAGTCGTCACCGAACCACGATGCACAGCCGCCAAGTCCCAGTGTCAGGAACAAAGTGAGCAGATAGAGTGCGCCGCGGCGGATGATCATCGTGGTATTTCTCCCTTGAGCCCCAGTCTAGACCCAAAAGATCGCAGCCTTCGGCAGCTCCTGCGAAGGCAGGCAGGACATTCCATGTCCTAATTGCTGAAATACCCCGCGCAACACTTCTTGAACTTCTGCCCACTCGCGCACGGGCAGGCGTCATTGCGCCCGAGTTTGAGTTGCACGGTGGGGTCGATGAAATACCAGCGACCGGTGTTTTGCACAAAGGACGAACGCTCTCGGTGGCTGTGCTCGCCACTACTGTCGTGCCACCGCGCGGTGAAGGTCACGAAAGCGTGTTCAGGCTGGCCGCCCAGCACTTCGGAGCTTTCCACCTCAAGGCCCAGCCACGTACTTTGCGCGCTCCAGTCGCTGATCGATTGACGGTCGAGGCCGGCCTGTTGGGCGGGCAGGGTGGTGGCCACCAGATAGTCGACCAACCCCAGCACGTAGGCGCTGTAGCGCGAGCGCATCAAGGCTTCGGCACACGGTGCCGGGTGTCCGGCATGGTAGTGACCGCAGCAGGCGTCGAGCAGGGTACCGCTGCCGCAAGGGCAAATGGATGTACTCATTGCATTACCACCAGTATTTCCCGAAGTTTTCCGGATTGGCCCAGAAGCGCGAATTGAGCCAGTCAGGGACTTGTTTGTATTCAAGCAGATCGTAGGTGAACAGGGTCAGGACCTGTTCGTCCCGTTGGAATCGTTCGCTGGCTTGCAGCGCCAGGGAGAAAAAATCCGTTTCCTGCCAACCACAGGCCGGCAGATCCGCCAGCACCGCGATGCGGCTGGCGTTGAGGTTGCGGATGCCTCCCAGCAGGTTCAGGCCGTCGCGCTTGGGCAAATGCTCCAGGCAATCGACCACCAGGGCCAGGTCGAAACGGCGGGCCGCCAGCTCGGCGGGCAATGGCCCGGGGGCAGCGAAAGCGACGCAGCTGTCCGGGTGAGCAAGTTTGAAAGCTTGCAGTGCCGGGAACTCGCTGGCGCCGATCAACAACAGGCGCGCGGGGGCATATCGGTCAAGTAAAGCGGCCAGGGCCTGCTGCGGTGTGCGTGAAGAAATACCTGCAATCATCGAAGATCCCCAATCAGATCTGCCAAGACTAGCTTGCCCGAGCGTTCGGGCCTAGAGCGGCCTTGCGACAAAAGCGCCAACCTGTCGTTATTACACTAATAAACAGCATGGCCTATTGCTGGCGGAGTTTAAAACTCGGGTCTTTACTACCTGAATCGGTTCTAAGCCGATCCTTCAGGAGAAAACTAGATGAGCATAGTTCGGACAGCATTACCCTTGGTTCTGCTAACCAGTGTCTTGACTGGTTGCGCAGGTTTGCAGAAAACCGACTGGCCGACCTGTGCGGCGGTCGGTGGTGTCGTGGGTGCGGGCCTCGGTGCGACCGAAAGCTCGGCATGGGCAGGGTATGGTGCTCTGCTCGTCGGCGGTACGGCAGCGGCTTATTGCTGGGTGCACGGTGATGGCGACGAAGACGGCGATGGCGTACCGGACAGTCGCGACAAGTGCCCAGGCACGCCAAAAGGCGTTCAGGTCGATGCCAACGGTTGCCCACCACCAGCGCCTGTGGTCGAAGAAGTGGTTGTGGTCCAGGAAGAAACCATCGTCATCCGCGATGTTCACTTCCAGTTTGATAAAGCCACGCTCACTTCGTCCGACAAGCAGGTACTCGACAAGATTGCTACTCGCCTGAAAGCGGAAGCCCCGACTGCTCAACTGACCGTAACCGGCCATACCGACAGCGTGGGCAGCGACACCTACAACCAGAAACTGTCTGATAAACGCGCCCACTCGGTGGTTGAGTACCTTATCGAGCAAGGCGTACCTCGCAGCAACTTCGTGTCGGTTGTCGGTGCCGGTGAGAGCCAGCCAGTTGCGGACAACAAAACCGCTGACGGTCGTGCACAGAACCGTCGTACGGAAATCAAAATCCAGCGTTAAGCTCCCCTCGTATCCGCGCCTTGTGCAGTCGCGGATGCGGGTCTTTACTCCTGTGTAACCGGTATTGGCCGGTGACACAGGAGCTTTCAACATGATCGTTCTCACAAGGACCGTCTTGCCGGTTCTGCTACTTGGCAGCCTCTTGACCGGCTGCGCGACCCACAGCGATGGCACTGCCCCCCTCAATCAACGCACCTGGCCAATTTGCAGCCTCATCGGCGGCCTGGTCGGTGGTGGCCTGGGTGCAATCGAGAGTGGCGGTTGGGCCGCGGGTGGGGCGGCGCTGGGTATCTTGTCCGGCGGCTTGATCTGTTATGCCCAGGATGGCGACGAAGACGGCGACGGCGTTTTCGACCGACGCGACCGTTGCGCTGATACTCCCGCCAATACCCCGGTCGACCATCGCGGCTGCCCGGTGCCGCAGTACCCGGACAGCGTCCAGGCCGAGCCTGCGCAATCCGAAGTCATTACTCTGAGCGATGTACTGTTTGTCTTCAATCAATCCGACCTGACCCCGACGGCGAAGAGTCAACTGGATGCGTTGATGAGCAAGTTCGAGGATGCCGATGTGGTCAGCATCAAGGTGGTCGGTCATACCGACAGCGTCGGTTCGGATGCCTATAACCAGGCCTTGTCGGAGCGGCGTGCCAGCAGCGTGGCGGAATACCTGTTGAGCCAGGGTGTGGCGCCGAACAAAGTCACCAGCGAAGGCAAGGGCAAGAGCCAACCGATTGCCGATAACGAAACAGAAGAAGGCCGGGCGAAAAACCGTCGCGTGGAGCTGCATATAAACCGCTGAGCCAAGAGATAGAGCCGTCGGGCGACTGCTGTGATCGCTGCGACGGCCGTTCGGCGGCCATCAAGAAGATTTTTCCGTTGCCCTCTGGCTTATCCCGCGTGGAAGCCGTTACTGTGCGCGCAAACAATAATTCTCATCGGGGGCGCGTATGAAAGTCTTATGGGGGCTGGGGCGGTTGCTGATCTTGCTGTTCTGGTCGGTAGTGCTGGTCAATCTGCTCACACCGTTTGTCTTTCCGCTGCACCCGTTGGTCAACCTGGTCGGCGGCTTGTTGGGGTTCATCCATCTTCTGGAAGCGTTGCTGTGCTATCGCAGCCTTCGAGGTCGTGCCCATCCCTGGCTTGACCGCCTGAAGATCGTCATTTTCGGCGTGTTCCACCTGCAAACCATTCCAGCCCCCACCGCTTCGAAGGCTTCCCATGCGTAAACTCTGTCTGCTCGCCGCACTCATCAGCCCATTGGCCAGCGCACAGGTGGTGAGTGTCGAAACCAACTCGCTGATGCGCTTGCCCAACACCGCCAGCACCCTGCAACTGGAACGCCTGGAAGTGGCCGATTACGGCACCTTGCTGATTCCTTCGAACGTCACGGAAGTCACCGTGGGTGAATTGCATCTGGGGCGTGAAGCGCGCATTGCCATCGTGCCGGGGGAACAGGCGTTGGCGCTGAAGGTCCGTCGCGCCGATTTGTCCGAAGGCAGCCAGATTACCTCCCGTGGCGCCCCCGGGACTTACCAGAAGGCCGCTCGATCCGGACGCAGCCTTGATTTGCAGATCAAGACACTGAACGCAGCGCAATTGATCGTTGATGCTCGCGGTGGTGCGGGCGCACCGGGGTTCGTTGGTCTTGATGGGGCCAACGGCCAGGAACCGGGCTGCACCTGGGGTCAGGCGGGGCGCGGTGCCGATGGCAGTGATGGCAGCAATGGTCAGCCGGGAGCACCGGGGGCGCTGGTCAAACTGGCAGTGCCGCACGACTTCCCGGCAGACCGGATCAAGGTTCAGGTGGCCGGCGGTGCCGGTGGCCTGGCCGGCCCTGGCGGCAAACCGGGCGCGGGTGGCAAGGCCAAGGGCTGCCTGATTTACAAGGCTGATGGCGGCAAGAGCGGTAAGCCCGGGGCTGATGGTCAGCCTGGGCCGGAAGGTGCAGCGGGTTCGGTGACAGTGCAGCGGTTGTAAGCAACACCGAGAGCCCTGTGGTGAGGGGGCTTGCCCCCGTTCGGCTGCGAAGCAGTCGTAAAACCAGACACCGCTAACCTTCAGCAGTATTGCGATTGCCGGAATTGGGGCCGCTTCGCGGCCCAACGGGGCGATGCGGCGTTCCGACAAGCCCCCTCGCCACAAAAGCTCGGCAGATTCAAAACATCGGCCGAGCCGCAGCAATCGCCACCACAGCCAACCCCACCAGCAGATTGATCCCCACCAACTTGCGGATCCGCCCCAGCACCGCTGCACCGGCTGGCCAATCCTGCTCGGCCACGGCGGTGCGCAGTTCCGGCAGCATCAGCGCCTGGATACGGATAAACAGCGCGGTCATCACCACATACAGGCCCATCATCACCTGCACATAACGCGGCGCGGCTTCAAAACCATTGAATTGCATGTGCAGCATGCCCACGCCGCTGACCGGCAACAGCACCACCGCCACCCAGACCCAGCGGAAAAAACCTTGAAACACTTCAACCCACAGCTTCAGCCGGGCAGGGCCTTCAAGTGCCTTGATCGCAGCGGGGCGCAGGACCATCCAGGCGAAAAACATGCCGCCGACCCAGACCAGGGCCGCCAGTACATGCAGGCTATAAATAAGGCTAAAAGGTGTCATTGGGTTACTCCGTTCTGCGCGGGATTAATTAGCGGGGTATGATAGCGGCCGAACCGAACCACTGAAAATTTATCCAGCGTTTTTTGCGCCCGACAATCCATGATCAGCACTGAACTCAAAACCACGATCCAGGGCGCCTACTCGCGTTTTCTCGAAGCCAAGAGCCTCAAGCCGCGTTATGGCCAACGCCTGATGATCGCCGAAGTCGCCAAGGTCCTGGGTGACATCGACACCGACGACGAAGGCCGGCGCAGTGGCGACCCCGCGATTGTCGCGGTGGAAGCCGGCACCGGTACCGGCAAGACCGTGGCCTACAGCCTGGCGGCGATCCCCACGGCGAAGGCCGCCGGCAAACGCCTGGTGATCGCCACGGCCACCGTGGCCCTGCAAGAGCAGATCGTCTACAAGGACTTGCCTGACCTGATGCGCAACAGCGGGCTGAATTTCAGCTTCGCCCTGGCCAAGGGGCGCGGGCGCTACATGTGCCTGTCCAAGCTCGACATGTTGCTCCAGGAAGGTCACGCGCAAACCGCCACGGCGCAGTTGTTCGAAGAAGAAGGTTTCAAGATCGAGGTCGACGAGGCCAGCCAGAAGCTGTTCACCAGCATGATCGAAAAACTCGCCGGCAATAAGTGGGACGGCGACCGCGACAGTTGGTCCACCGCCCTGGAAGACGCCGATTGGGCGCGCCTGACCACCGACCACAGCCAGTGCACCAACCGTCATTGCCCGAACTTCGGCCAGTGCGCCTTCTACAAGGCCCGCGAAGGCATGGGCAAGGTCGACGTGATCGTCACCAACCACGACATGGTCCTGGCCGACCTGGCCCTGGGCGGCGGCGCTGTGCTGCCGGACCCGCGCGACACCATCTACGTGTTCGACGAAGGCCATCACCTGCCGGACAAGGCCATCGGCCACTTCGCCCATTACACGCGCCTGCGCTCCACCGCCGACTGGCTGGAAACCACCGCCAAGAACCTCACCAAGCTTCTGGCCCAGCACCCGCTGCCGGGGGACCTGGGCAAGTTGATCGAGCAGGTCCCGGAGCTGGCGCGGGAGATCAAGACCCAGCAGCAGTTCATGTTCACCGCGTGCGAACAGATTGCCGATTTCAAACCCGGCGAAGACGTCGAAGGCCGCGAACGCCCGCGTCACCGATTCGTCGGCGGGGTGATTCCCGAACACATGCGTGAAATGGGCATCGAGCTGAAGAAAGGCTTCGCACGGCTGACCGATCTGTTCACCCGCCTGACCGAGCTGCTCAAGGAAGGCATGGACGGCGAGGTCAACATCGGCATCGCCAGCAACCAGGCCGAGGAGTGGTATCCGCTGTTCGGCAGCCTGCTTTCGCGTTCTTCCGGCAACTGGGAGTTGTGGACCGCCTTCACCGTCGAAGACCCGGAAGACAACCCGCCCATGGCCCGCTGGCTGACCCTGGCCGAAAGCGGTTCGCTGTTCGATATCGAGGTCAACGCAAGCCCCATCCTTGCGGCGGAAATGCTTCGGCGCAACCTGTGGAACGTGGCCTATGGCTGCCTGGTGACGTCGGCGACCTTGACGGCCCTCGGTACCTTCGACCGCTTCCGCATGCGCGCCGGCCTGCCGAAAAAAGCCGTGACGGCGGTGGTGCCAAGCCCCTTCCATCACGCTGACGCCGGTGTGTTGCGGGTGCCGAACCTGAACGCCGATCCCCGTGATGCAGCGGCGCATACCGCCGCGATCATTCGTGACCTGCCTGAGTTGGTCGAAGGCTCGCGGGGCACCCTGGTGCTGTTTTCCTCGCGTAAACAGATGCAGGACGTCTTCGACGGCCTCGACCGCGACTGGCGCAAGCAAGTGTTCATCCAGGGCAACCTGTCGAAACAGGAAACCCTGAACAAGCACAAGGCGCGGGTCGATGGCGGGGATTCCAGCGTGTTGTTCGGCCTGGCGAGCTTCGCCGAAGGGGTCGACTTGCCCGGCGCTTATTGCGAGCACGTGGTCATTGCCAAGATTCCATTCTCGGTACCCGATGATCCGGTCGAGGCCGCACTGGCCGAGTGGATCGAAGCCCGGGGCGGTAATCCGTTCATGGAAATCTCCGTGCCGGACGCCTCGCTGAAGCTGGTCCAGGCCTGCGGTCGCTTGCTGCGCACCGAAGAAGACCGCGGCACCATCACCTTGCTCGACCGGCGCCTCGTGACCCAGCGCTATGGCAAAGCCATCCTCAATGCGTTGCCGCCGTTCCGTCGAGAAATTTCCTGAAGCACCGGTGGGCAGTTTTGCCCACCGCGTTGTCTATCTCTCTGCCATCGCTTTTCCACTGGCCCATTGAAGGTCGTTAGGGAGAAATTCGTTCTCATGATTTGCCGTTCGTTGCCTGCTGTTTTTGCCCTGATGTTCGCAACACCGCTGTTGGCCGCCCCCGCCAGCCAGCAGACGCTGTTCAACTTTGTGCGCCCCGCCGATGTGGTCCAGGTGGCGACTCAGGACGCCAGCCTGCCGCAATCCAACGCCGAGCAAACCCCCGAAGGCGAAGTGCTGCGCCGGGTGACGTTCAACCCGGTCGCCCGGCCGACTTTGCGCCTGACCCCGCAAACCGGCGCCTGGGACTGGTCGCAGTCGGGCGTCATGAGCCTGCGGATCCAGAGCGCGATGAACTGGGCCTTGACCCTGTACGTGACCATCCAGAGCAACGACGGCAAGACACTGGTCAGCCGCGTCGATCTGCCGGCGGGGCCTGCGCAAACCCTGTTGGTACCTCTGCAAGCGACATCACCGCTGAGCCAGGGCATGAAGGCTGGCCCGCCGATGCCGATGACCGTCGAGGGCCAGCGTGTGTTGCTGGCCAGCAGCGCCGGTGAACTGGATCGCAGCCAGGTGGTATCGGTGAGCTTGTCGATGGACCAGCCCAAAGCCGCGCAAAGCATCCTGCTGGAGCGCTTTGGTGTGCAGGACGGCGAGTCGGTCACCCAGGCCGTGTACGGCGGATTGGTAGATGCATATGGCCAGTCGACCCGGACCAAATGGCCGGAAAAAGTCAGCAGCGACGAACAACTGAAAAGCGCCGCCAGCAAGGAGCAGCAGCAACTGAAAACCTGGCTGGCCGAGCGCGAAAAGTCCTCCCTGGACAAATTCGGCGGTTTGACCAAAGGCCCGACCTTCAAGGCCAGTGGCTTTTTCCGCACCGAGAAACGCGACGGACGCTGGTATCTGGTGACACCGCAAGGCCATCCGTTTTATTCACTAGGGGTTAACACCGTCGCTGCAGACGTCAACCCGACCTACGTTGCCGGTCGCGAGTGGATGTTCGAATCCCTGCCCAAAGCAGATGACACACTTGCCAGCCACTACGGCGAAGGCGACAACCGTGGCGGCAACGGTGCCGATCAAGGGCGTGGCTACAATGCCGGTCGCTGGTACGACTTCTACGGTGCCAACCTGCAGCGTCTGTATGGCGATCCGTGCGTGAAGGGTAGCGATACCAAGGCAGGAGTCGCTGCGGCAGCTAAGGCGGATGCGGTTGAGGCTACGGTCGCGAAAGCCGCAGAGCCAGAATCTGTCGAACCGTGCAAAGCGCTGTTGAACGAACAGCGCTGGGCCACTCACACCCTTGATCGCTTGCAGGCCTGGGGCTTCAACACCATCGGCAACTGGAGCGCCCCCGTACTGGGCGACGCTGATCGCGTGCCGTACACCTTGCCGCTGTCGATTGTCGGTGACTACGCCAGCATCAGCACCGGCACCGACTGGTGGGGCGGCATGCCCGATCCCTTCGACCCGCGTTTCGCCATGGCCACCGAGCGTGCAGTGGCGATTGCTGCCCGCGACCATCGTGACGATCCGTGGCTGATCGGTTACTACGCCGACAACGAACTGGGCTGGGCCGGTCCCGGCGACGACCCGAAAGCCCGTTATGCCCTGGCCTACGGCACCTTGAAAATGACCACCGACGTGCCGGCCAAGCGCGCATTCCTCAAGCAACTGCGCGACAAGTACCGCAATCAGGCTGGCCTGTCGAAGGCCTGGGGCATTGATCTGCCTGCCTGGGAACTGATGGAAGATCCGGGGTTCGTGCCACCGCTGCCGAGCGCCGAGCACCCGGAAATCGAAGCCGACTTCAAATACTTCCAGAAGGTCTTTGCCGACACTTACTTCAAGACCATCTCCGACTCACTCAAGTGGCACGCGCCGAACCAGTTGCTGCTCGGCGGCCGTTTCGCCATCAGCACACCGGAAGCCGTGGAGTCCTGCGCCCAGTATTGCGACGTGTTGAGCTTCAACATGTACACCCTGCAACCCCAGGATGGCTACGACTTCGCCAAGCTGCGCAGTCTCGACAAACCGGTGCTGATCACCGAGTTCAATTTCGGCTCGGCTGATCGTGGCCCCTTCTGGGGAGGCGTCACGCTGTTGTTGAAGGAAGAGGACCGCGGCCCGGCGTACGCTAACTTCCTCAAGCAGGCATTGAGCGAGCCGTCGATTGTCGGTGTGCATTGGTTCCAGTACCTCGATCAACCGGTCACCGGGCGCCTGCTTGATGGTGAAAACGGTCACTTCGGGTTGGTGGGCATCACTGATTTGCCGTTCCAGGGCTTTGTCGACAGCGTGCGCAAGAGCAACCTGGCGACAGTCGAGCAACTGGGCAAAGAGGCCGAGAAGGCTGCGGCCGCCGCCGACAAAGCCAGCCACGACGCCGAGGGCGGTCGCAAGGCCGAGGCCGGCAAGGGGCCGGGGAAGGGCGCTGGCGGGCATTCCGGCAATGGCCATTAAAAACTGAAACCCTGTGGCGAGGGGGCTTGCCCCCGTTGGGTTGCGTAGCGACCCCAGAATCTCGGCAACTGCCCAAGACTTTGGGAGCGCTGCGCACTCCAGCGGGGGCAAGCCCCCTCGCCACAAAAGCTTGGTGGCAAGACAACCATCCAGCCCAACCCTGTTCCCAAAACCCTCAAGGGCTGGAACAATGCCGACCACTTTGTAGAGCGTTAATCCAGGGAGTTGCGGGTGCAGATTCAGGGTCATTACGAGCTTAAGTTCGAAGCGGTGCGAGAGGCGTTCGCGGCGCTGTTCGACGATCCCCAGGAGCGTGGCGCAGCGTTGTGCATCCAGGTCGGCGGCGAAACCGTCGTCGATCTGTGGGCCGGCACTGCCGACAAGGACGGGGCCGAGGCCTGGCACAGCGACACCATCGCCAACCTGTTCTCCTGCACCAAGACCTTTACCGCCGTCACCGCGCTGCAACTGGTGGCCGAAGGCAAGCTGCAACTGGATGCCCCGGTTGCGCGCTACTGGCCCGAATTTGCCGCAGCGGGCAAAGAGTCCGTCACCCTGCGTCAATTGCTCTGCCATCAGGCCGGCCTTCCGGCATTGCGCGAGTTGCTGGCCCCCGAAGCCCTTTACGACTGGCAAACCATGGTCGACGCCCTGGCTGCCGAAACACCGTGGTGGACGCCGGGCGAAGGCCACGGTTACGCGGCGATCACCTATGGCTGGCTGGTCGGCGAATTGCTGCGCCGTGCCGACGGTCGCGGGCCGGGTGAATCCATCGTCGCGCGGGTCGCCAAGCCGTTGGGCCTGGACTTCCACGTGGGGCTGGCTGACGAAGAATTCCATCGCGTGGCCCACATCGCCCGGGGCAAGGGCAATATCGGCGATGCCGCCGCCCAGCGCCTGTTGCAAGTGACCATGCGTGAGCCAACGGCCATGACGACCCGGGCGTTTACCAATCCACCGTCGATCATGACCAGCACCAACAAGCCCGAGTGGCGACGCATGCAGCAGCCGGCCGCCAATGGTCATGGCAATGCTCGCAGTCTGGCCGGGTTCTACGCCGGTCTGCTCGACGGCAGCCTGCTGGAAAGCGAAATGCTCGATGAATTGACTCGTGAGCACAGCCTCGGCGAGGACAAGACTTTACTGACCCGGACCCGTTTCGGCCTGGGGTGCATGCTCGATCAACCGGACGTTGCCAATGCCACCTTCGGCCTTGGCCCGCGGGCGTTTGGTCATCCGGGTGCCGGCGGTTCCATTGGTTTTGCCGACCCGGAGCACGATGTGGCTTTCGGATTTGTGACAAATACCCTGGGGCCGTACGTCTTGATGGACCCGCGCGCACAAAAGCTGGTGCGGGTTCTGGCCACTTGTCTGTAAAAACGACTATCGGGTTCCAGGGCTGGAACCCGTTAGCCTTTCCAGTTTCAAAGCGTCTGCTTCTACCGGCCAATGTGGCCTGATTTTTTTGACTTCATTTTTGTGGATATCCAATGTCATCCAATAAAACCCTCGCTTTGGCCCTGTGCTTCGCTATTACCGGTTGCGCACAGACTCCACAGAAAGACGCGACGGCACCTGTCGCCAAGACTGAAAGCGGCAGCCACTGGTACTGGCCGTTCGGTTCCGACGACAGCGCCGGCAAGCCCGTGGCCAAGCCGGAGGTGAAACCCGCAGTCAAACCCGTTGCGGTGGCCAAGGCCGAAGCCGATAGCGGCAGCAAGTGGTGGTGGCCGTTCGGCGGTAGCGAGCAGAGCACCGCCAAGGTTGTGCCGATGCCCGACCCGAAAGTCACCCAGGCCTGGCTTGACGATTACGAGCCGCGACTGCGCGAGGCGGTCAAGGGCAGCAACATGCAACTCGAGCGCCGCGAAAACGTGCTGGTGGTGACTGCGCCGGTCGAAGGCTCGTTCAACCCTGATCGTCCGGCCATGTTGCTGCCGGTCACGCTCGGACCGTTCACCCGCGTTGCCAAGATCCTTGAAGCCGATCCAAAGACCGCTGTGCTGATCCTCGGCCACAGCGATACATCCGGCGCTGCGCCTGCCAACGTCAAGTTGAGCCAGGAGCGTGCCCAGTCCGTTGCGGCGATTTTCCGTCTCAGTGGTTTGCAGCGTGATCGCTTGATGCTGCGCGGCCTTGGCGGTGATGCGCCGCGTGCAGCCAACGACAGCGTGCAAGGTCGTGCGTTGAACCGTCGCGTGGAACTGCTGGTGACCCCGCAAAACACCATGGTCGCACTGCTGAGCAAGTACAACATGCCGGCTCCGGCACCGGTGACCATGGTTGCTGCCACGGACGCCAAGCCGGTCTCCAAGCCTGTGACACCGGCCCCTGCGACTAAAAAGGCTGCTGTTCCAGCGACGAAAAAAGCGCCAGCGAAAAAAGCGCCGGCCAAGAAAACACCTGCGAAAACTGCAACGCCAGTGAAGAAAACCACGCCAGCCAAAGCCTCCACGGCTGACAAGAAAGTCGCTGCCACCGATACTGCAAAGCAGTGACTCGTTAACCAAAAGGAATGCGCCATGACCCAGGGCCTGGCTGATATGCGTCGTGACTACACCCGTGATGGCCTGACCGAGGCACAAGCCCCGGCCGAGCCGTTCGCACTGTTCCACCAGTGGTTCGCCGACGCGGTGAAAACCGAGCAGGCGCCGGTGGAAGCCAACGCGATGACCCTGGCCACTGTCGACCAGGACGGTCGACCGCACTGTCGCATTCTGTTGCTCAAGGGCCTGGACGAGCAGGGCTTCACCTTTTTCACCAACTACGAAAGCGCCAAGGGCCAACATCTGGCTGCGAATCCGTTCGCGGCCATGACGTTTTTCTGGCCGGCGCTGGAGCGCCAGGTGCGTATCGAAGGGCGGGTTGTGAAGGTGACGCCTGAGGAGTCCGACGCCTATTATCAGGTCCGCCCACTGGGCAGTCGCCTGGGGGCTTGGGCGTCGCCGCAGAGCCGGGTGATCGCCGATCGTAGCGAGCTCGAAGCGCTGCTCAAGGACACCGAGCAACGTTTCAGCGACACCCAGCCCCATTGCCCGGAACACTGGGGCGGTTATCGCCTGCTGCCGGAACGCATCGAATTCTGGCAGGGCCGCCCAAGCCGCCTGCACGACCGCCTCAATTACCGCCAGCAGGGTGCCGACTGGACTCTTGAACGTCTGGCACCCTGAGCGGCCTACCGATCGGGATAGCCTGCCGCAGCGGCCTCCAGCCACTTCGGCAGGTCTCGACGCTTGATCTTTTGCGCCCGGGCACTCGCCAATCGTTCGAGCATGAAGGCCTTTTTCTGCTCGTCCTTGCCCGCCAGCGATAGCGCCAGGTCGCGGTCCATCCAGCGTTTGATCCGCACGTACAGCCACCAATGGAAGTACAAACCGGCAACAGTCGTGACGACGATGATAAAGTAGTCCATTGAAATCCTTGGCCAGTGGGGCAGTTTTCCGAATTTGCCGCTACTGTGTGAGTTCGTGGAGGTGCCTTAACGGAGCCTGAATCAAACCAATTTTACCCGGGCGATGCCGTGACAGGCGTCAAGCTGCGGAGTTTAATGAATAACTGTTTCTTTGGAGTTGATGCTATGCGTAAGTCTGTTTTGCTGGTTGCTTCCTTTTCCACGATGGCGATGTTGCTCACTGGTTGCCAATCGAGCCTGACCGGTGACTCCTACTCCCGTGACGAGGCGCGTCGTGTGCAGACCGTTCGCATGGGCACCATCGAAGCACTGCGTCCGGTGAAAATCGAAGGCACCAAAACCCCGATCGGCGGCGCTGCAGGTGCAGTGGTCGGCGGCGTTGGCGGCAGCTCCATTGGCGGCGGCAAGGGCAGTATCGTTGCGGCGGTCATTGGCGCAGTCGCTGGCGGCCTGATCGGTTCGGCCGCAGAAGAAGGCCTGACCCGCACCCAGGGCGTGGAAATCACCGTACGCGAAGACGATGGCAGCATGCGCGCCTACGTTCAGGAAGTTCAGCCGAACGAAGTATTCCGTGTTGGCGAGCGTGTGCGCATCGCAAGTGTGAATGGCACCAGCCGCGTTTCGCACTAAGCGCAAACACCGGATAAACAAAAAACCCGATCAGGTGACTGATCGGGTTTTTTGTTTTTCAGCTCAGGTGAGTCTTGATTGGCGCCAGGCATTATCGCTGTTTATCAGGAGGCCAGCGCGGTGTTCTTGCTGCTCGCCATTGCCGTCACCACATAACCGATCAGCGCCGCCAGAATCGAACCGGTCAAGATCCCCATGCGGTCCATCCCGGCGAAATCACTCACACCCGGCTCGAAGGCCAGCGAGCCGACAAACAGACTCATCGTGAAACCGATGCCGCAGAGAATCGCCACGCCCAGTATCTGGCCCCAATTGGCGCCTTGGGGCAGGGTGGCAATACCGATTTTCACGGCCAGCCAGGTCAGGCCGAAGACCCCGACGGTCTTGCCCAGCAGCAGTCCGGCGGCAATGCCCATGGGGACGTGGTGAGTGAAGCTTTCGACGGTGACACCGCTCAGGGACAGGCCGGCGTTGGCAAAGGCGAACAGCGGCAGGATGCCGTAGGCCACCCACGGATGCAGGGCGTGTTCCAGGGTCAGCAATGGCGAAGGCTCGGCATTTTTCGTACGCAGCGGAATGCAGAAAGCCAGGGTCACGCCGGCCAGGGTGGCGTGGACACCGCTCTTGAGCACGCAGACCCAGAGGATCAAGCCAATGATCATGTACGGTCCGAGCTTGACCACCCCGAACCGGTTCATCCCGATCAGCGCCGCAATACAGGCCGCGGCCAACGCCAGGGACAAGGTCGACAGCGCGCCGGAGTAGAAGATCGCAATGATGATGATCGCGCCGAGGTCGTCGATGATCGCCAGGGTCATCAGGAACAGTTTCAGCGAAACCGGAACCCGTTTGCCCAGCAGCGCCAGCACGCCAAGGGCGAAGGCGATGTCGGTGGCGGTCGGGATTGCCCAGCCGTTGAGGGCCGGTGGCGTATCGCGATTGAGGTACCAGTAGATCAGCGCCGGCACCACCATGCCACCAATGGCGGCGGCACCGGGCAGGACGATCTGCGACGGCTTGGACAACTGGCCGTCGAGGACTTCGCGCTTCACTTCCAGGCCGATCAGCAGGAAGAACAGTGCCATCAGGCCGTCGTTGATCCACAGCAGTAACGGCTTGGCGATTTTCAGCGCGCCGATCTGGGCGACCACGGGGGTGTCCAGCAGGCCACCGTAAAGCCACGACAGCGGTGAGTTGTTGATAATCAGAGCCAGAACGGCAGCGGCGATCAGTAACAGACCGCTGGCAGCTTCCAACTGAAGGAAACGCGTGAAAGTGCTACGCAGAGGCAAGGTCGCTCTCCATCTGTGAACTCAAAAGGTGTTACACCCTAACAAGTACTGTTAGTTGTTAAAACAAAAGTTATATTCTTTTTTGTTATATGCCGTTACAGAGTGATCCGCCAGCACCGACCTGAGCCTAGCAGTTGCCTGGCGTATTGGATCTCAGCTGTACCTGTGCTGGCTGCAGGTTTTTTCCTAAGCTTGTTAAGTAAGCCTTTTCAAAAGGCCGACTCCTGCCCGATTCAACGAGAAAACCATCATGAGCGACAACCGACAGTGGTCCCGCGAAGCGATCCGGATCATCGAAGCCGATTTCCAGCGCAGCGCCGACACCCACTTGATCCCTTTGCCGCTGCCGGGTTTTCCAGGCATCGAGTTGTACTTCAAGGATGAGTCAAGTCACCCCACGGGCAGCCTCAAGCACCGCCTGGCCCGTTCACTGTTCCTGTATGCGTTGTGTAACGGCTGGCTCAAGCCCGGTGCGCCGGTCATTGAGGCTTCCAGTGGTTCGACGGCGATTTCCGAAGCATATTTCGCGCGCATGCTGGGCTTGCCGTTCATTGCGGTGATGCCGGCGACCACGTCCAAAGAGAAGATCGCGCAGATCGCCTTCTACGGTGGCCAAAGCCACCTGGTGGACGATCCGACCCAGATCTACGCCGAGTCCGAGCGTCTGGCTCGCGAACACGACGGCCACTTCATCGACCAGTTCACCTACGCCGAGCGCGCCACCGACTGGCGAGCCAACAACAACATTGCCGAGTCGATCTTTCAGCAGATGCGTTTCGAGCAGCATCCCGAGCCGAGCTGGCTGATTTCCAGCCCCGGTACCGGCGGTACCACGGCCACCCTGGGCCGATACGTGCGTTATCGCCAGCATGGCACCCGCGTGCTGTGTGCCGATGCCGAGCGTTCGGTGTTTTTCGATTACTACCAGACCGGCGATGCCAGCCTGCGTCTGGACCACGGCTCGCGCATTGAGGGCATTGGCCGGCCACGTGTGGAAGCATCGTTTTTGCCCAAGGTGATCGACGCCATGGTCAAGGTTCCGGATGCCTTGTCACTGGCGGCCATGCACTACCTGGCGGAGCGTCTGGGACGGCATGTGGGCGGATCGAGCGGGACCAACCTGATCGGTGCACTGATGGCCGCCCAGCACATGAAGGCGGCAGGTGAGACGGGGTCGATGGTGGCGATTCTGTGTGACAGCGGCGAGCGCTACGCCACGACCTATTACGATCAGGACTGGCTCAAGGCTCAGGGGTATGAATTGAGCGGTTTGATGGCTGCGGTGGCGGCGACGGTGGAGCGGGGTGAGGCGCTGCCGACCTCGGTGTTGCGCGCCAATATCTAAGGCGCTGAATACCAATGTAGGAGTGAGCCTGCTCGCGATGGCGGATCAGCATTCAACAGTGATGTTGACTGATCTACCGCTATCGCGAGCAGGCTCACTCCTACAGGGGATTTGCGTTAGGCTTCGAGGCCCAGAATGTCGCGGGCCACTGCCTCGGCAATGCGAATCCCGTCAACACCCGCCGACAGAATCCCGCCCGCATAACCCGCGCCTTCACCGGCCGGGAACAAGCCCTTCACATTCAGGCTCTGCAGCGACTCGTTGCGGGTAATGCGCAGCGGCGAGGAGGTGCGGGTCTCGATGCCGGTCAACACCGCGTCGTGCAGCGAGTAACCACGAATCTGCTTCTCGAATGCCGGCAAGGCTTCGCGAATTGCTTCGATGGCGAATGCCGGCAGCGCCAGCGCCAGATCACCCAGGGCAACACCCGGCTTGTAGGATGGCTCGACGCTGCCCAGTTCGGTGGAAGGTTTGCCCGCGATAAAATCGCCGACCAACTGCGCCGGCGCTTCGTAGTTGCTGCCGCCCAGCACGAATGCGTGGGATTCCAGGCGTTCCTGTAATTCGATACCGGCCAGCGGGCCACCCGGATAATCGACTTCCGGGGTGATGCCGACGACGATACCGGAGTTGGCATTGCGCTCGTTACGCGAGTACTGGCTCATGCCGTTGGTGACCACGCGGTTCGGCTCGGAAGTCGCCGCCACCACGGTGCCGCCCGGGCACATGCAGAAACTGTAGACCGAACGACCGTTCTTGGCGTGGTGCACCAGTTTGTAGTCGGCAGCGCCCAGTTTCGGGTGGCCGGCGTATTTGCCCAGGCGCGCACGGTCGATCAGCGACTGCGGGTGCTCGATGCGGAAACCCACCGAGAACGGCTTGGCTTCCATGAACACGCCTCGGCCGTGGAGCATGCGGAAGGTGTCGCGGGCGCTGTGGCCGAGGGCCAGGATCACGTGTCTGGAGTGGATCTGCTCACCGCCATTGAGCTCGACGCCGACCAGTTGGCCGTCTTCGATCAACACGTCGGTGACACGCTGCTGGAAGCGCACTTCACCGCCCAGGGCGCGAATCTGCTCACGCATGTTTTCCACCACGCCGGTAAGGCGGAACGTACCGATGTGCGGCTTGCTGACGTAGAGGATTTCTTCCGGGGCACCGGCCTTGACGAATTCGTGCAGGACTTTGCGGCCGAGGAATTTCGGGTCCTTGATCTGGCTGTAGAGCTTGCCGTCGGAGAATGTCCCCGCGCCGCCTTCACCGAACTGCACGTTGGATTCCGGGTTGAGCACGCTTTTGCGCCACAGGCCCCAGGTGTCCTTGGTGCGCTGGCGTACTTCGGTGCCGCGCTCGAGGATGATCGGCTTGAAGCCCATTTGCGCCAGCAGCAGCCCGGCGAAAATCCCGCACGGGCCGAAGCCGACAACGATCGGGCGTGCACTCAGGTCGGTCGGCGCCTGGCCGACTTCTTTGTAGCTGACATCCGGCGCCACGCTGACGTTACGGTCATCGGCAAACTTGTGCAGTATCGACGCCTCATCGCGAACTTCAAGGTCGATGGTGTAGATGAAGCACAGTTCGGAGGACTTTTTGCGCGCATCGTAGCTGCGCTTGAACAAGGTGAAATCGAGCAGGTCATCGCTGGCAAGCCCTAAGCGCTGCACGATGGCAGGGCGCAGGTCTTCTTCGGGATGGTCGATCGGCAACTTGAGTTCGGTGATTCGTAACATGGCGGGATCCGGTTCGCGGGGCGCACAACTGCGCCAGGGCGTTTGAAGCCCGCGATTATAAGCCCCAAAGGCGCAGGCCCGTGAGGCTTAAACGATCAGTCGTCGCGCGATCCGCCGAAATACCCGCAGCCGCGCTGTACCTGACCATCGATGCGCAGTTCGGCGCTCATGTGCTGGATGCTGCCGGTGCTGCTGTCGACGCAACGTTGCGGTGCAACCCACAGTTCGATGTGCTGGTTGTTGGCTTCGGTGCTGAGGTTGAAACGGCCATCGCCCAGTTGCTCCTCGACGTAAGGCACGGCCAACGGTGGCTGGCCGGCCCGGTCGAGGACCATGCCTTTGCCGCTGACTTTCACGCTCCACTCCGGGGTATGGCCGGCTGCGCGCAGGATCAGCAGCTTGAAGTTCGGATCGTCGCACGCGTTGCCCGAGCGCTCGACGCGGTACAACTGCTCCAGGTCGAGCTGGCCGTCACCACCGCTGCCGGCCACAACCCGCCCGCGCACGTCGGCAAACAGCTTGCCCTGCTTGTCCGCGAGATTTGCGGCCTGCTGCAGGACACTGGTACCGCCCGTATCGTTGACCACGTAGCGGCTTGCCTGGTTGCACGGCTGGAACAGCAGTTTGCCGTCCGCCGCGGTCAACTGGCCTTGCATGCGTGTCTGGCCGACATGGGAGGCGCTCTGCCGTTCACCCTCGAATAACTGGCAAGCGGCGAACAGCGGAAGCAGGGCAACGAGGACTAAGGAACGGGCAACACGCATCTTGGGGTCTCCTGACAGGTGCCGCCACGTTACTCAGCCTGACCGTTCATCACAACCCGTTATCGTCTCCACTTTGTATTGGCGCTGATGCAGGTTGCGATTTTTTATCTTCAGATGTGAAAGGTCTGACCTGTTTGCAGGCCTTCCACGCTTTTGGCGTAGGCCAAAGCCACATCTGCCGCTGGAACCGGCTTGAAGCCACGGAAGTACGGCGCGTATTTGCCCATGGCTTCGACCAGGACGTTCGGGCTGATCGAGTTCACGCGCAAGCCGCGCGGCAGTTCGATGGCGGCGGCGCGGACGAAGCTGTCCAGTGCACCGTTGACCAGTGCTGCCGACGCACCGCTGTAGATCGGATCGTGGCTGAGCACGCCGGTGGTGAAGGTGAATGAAGCGCCGTCATTGGCGAACTCGCGGCCGATCAGCAGCAGGTTGACCTGGCCCATGAGCTTGTCTTTCAGGCCCAGGGCAAAGCTCTCTTCGGTCATCTCGTTGAGCGGTGCGAAGGTCACGTTGCCGGCGGCACACACCAGTGCATCGAATTTGCCGGTTTGCTCGAACAGTTTGCGAATCGAGGCGCTGTCGCTGATGTTCACCTGGAAGTCGCCGCTGGTGCGACCGATGCGGATGATTTCGTGGCGTTGCGACAGTTCCTTGTCGACGGCCGAACCGATGGTGCCGCCTGCGCCGATCAAAAGAATTTTCATGGGGGCTGATCCTCGTGTGGGTTGAACGAGGTTTCAGTTTAGGGTGGTTTTTTCTCCGGATAAGCGCACTAATAGGCAACCTTTGGTTTTCAAATGGAAACAATCCATGAGCGAGATGGATGACCTGGCGGCGTTCGCGGTGTTGATCGAAGCGGGGAGTTTTACCCTGGCGGCGCAGCAGCTTGGTTGCAGCAAAGGCCAGCTGTCCAAACGCATCAGCCAGCTGGAAGCGCAGTTTTCCGTGGTGCTGTTGCAGCGCACCACCCGCCGCTTGAGCCTGACCGCCGCCGGTGCTGCGTTGTTGCCGCAGGCCCAGGCGCTGGTGGTGCAAGTCGAGCGGGCACGCCAGGCCCTGGCGCGCCTGAAGGACGATATGGCCGGCCCGGTGCGGATGACGGTGCCGGTGTCGCTCGGGGAAACCTTCTTCGATGGCCTGTTGCTGGAGTTCTCCGCCAAGTATCCCCAGGTGCAGATCGAGCTGGAACTCAACAACAGCTACCGCGATCTGTCCCGCGACGGCTTCGATCTGGCGATTCGTTCCGATGTGGCCATTGACCAGCGACTGGTGGCGCGTCCACTGCTGGCCTGGCAGGAACTGACCTGTGCCAGCCCGGCCTATCTGGAGCAATACGGTGAACCGCAAACCCCCCAGGAATTGGCCGAGCATCGCTGCCTGCTCAACAGCCATTACAGCGGTCGCGAAGAATGGCTGTATCACCAGCAGCATGAGTTGTTGCGGGTGCGGGTGTCAGGGCCGTTCGCCAGTAACCACTACAACCTGTTGAAGAAAGCCGCACTGGTCGGCGCCGGTATTGCGCGCCTGCCGTCTTACTGTTTGTCGACGGAATTGGCTGACGGACGTTTGCGATGGCTCCTGCGCGATTATCAGACCCGCAGCATGCCGATGTACCTGGTGCATCCGTATCAGGGCGGTTTGCCCAAGCGCACGCAGGTGCTGGCGGATTATTTGATCGGGTGGTTCAAGCGCAGTGGGGAGGTTTTGGATCGGCTCTAAATCATCACTCGAACCTCTGTAGGAGTGAGCCTGCTCGCGATAGTAATTTCAAATTCAAAAGAGATGTACCTGACCCACCGCCATCGCGAGCAGGCTCACTCCTACAGGGTTCTGTGTTGTTGGTGAGATTGTGCCAGGTATAAAAAAACGGCCTGCGAAGGCCGTTTTTTGTTTACCGCAATGGATCAACCGCCGAGGTACGCTTCGCGCACTTTCGGGTCGGTCAGCAGTGCTTCACCGGTGCCTTGCATCACCACCCGGCCGTTCTCCAGAACGTAGGCACGGTCAGCGATCTTCAGCGCCTGGTTGGCGTTCTGCTCGACCAGGAACACCGTCACACCATCCTTGCGCAGCTGTTCGATAATGTCGAAGATCTGCTGGATGATGATCGGTGCCAGGCCCAGGGAAGGCTCGTCGAGCAGCAACAGCTTGGGCTTGCTCATCAACGCACGGCCGATGGCGAGCATTTGCTGTTCGCCGCCGGACATGGTGCCGCCGCGCTGGTCGAAGCGCTCTTTCAGGCGTGGGAAAAGTCCGAGAACCTTGTCCATTTGTTCCTGATAATCGCCCTTGGCGGTGAAGAAACCACCCATGGAGAGGTTTTCTTCCACAGTCAGGCGGGAAAACACCCGACGACCTTCCGGCACTACGGCAATGCTCTTGCGCATGATCTGCGAGGATTCCTGGCCGACCAGTTCCTCACCCATGTAGCGGATGCTGCCGCTGTGGGCGCGTGGCGAACCGCACAGGGTCATCAGCAGGGTCGACTTGCCGGCACCGTTGGCACCGATCAGGGTCACGATCTCGCCCTGACGGACTTCGACGTTGACGCTGTGCAGGGCCTGAATCTTGCCGTAGAAGGTGGAAACGTTTTCGAACTGCAGCATTTACGCTTCCCCCAGGTAGGCTTTGATCACTTCAGGATTGTCGCGGATCTGTTCCGGCGTGCCGTTGGCCAGGGGCGTGCCCTGGTTGATCACGACGATGTGGTCGGAAATGCTCATGACCAGTTTCATGTCGTGTTCGATCAACAGCACGGTGACGTTGTGCTCTTCACGCAGCACGCTGATCAGCGCCTTGAGGTCCTCGGTTTCCTTCGGGTTCAGGCCGGCGGCCGGTTCGTCGAGCATGAGGATCCGCGGACGGGTCATCATGCAGCGCGCGATTTCCAGGCGGCGTTGCTGACCATAGGCCAGGGTGCCGGCCGGGCGGTTGGCGAACTCCTTGAGGTGAACCTTTTCCAGCCAGTACTCGGCGTATTCCATGGCCTCGCGTTCGCTTTTGCGGAACGCCGGGGTCTTGAACAGACCGGCCAGGAAGTTGGTGTTCAGGTGACGGTGCTGGGCGATCAAGAGGTTCTCGACCGCCGTCATGTCCTTGAACAACCGCACGTTCTGGAAGGTACGCACCACGCCCTTGAGGGCGATCTTGTGGCCGGGCAGGCCCTCGATCGATTCGCCATCGAGCAGGATGCTGCCGCCGCTCGGCTTGTAGAAGCCGGTCAGGCAGTTGAACACGGTGGTCTTGCCGGCGCCGTTGGGGCCGATCAGTGCCACGACCTGTTTTTCCTTCACGCTCAAGGCCACGCCGTTGACCGCCAGCAAGCCGCCGAAGCGCATGCTCAAATTTTCTACTTTCAGGATCTCGCGGCTCATTTGCGCAGCTCCATGTGAGGGCGTTGCATGGGCAGCAGACCTTGAGGACGCCAGATCATCATCAGCACCATCAAGGCGCCGAACATCAACATGCGGTACTCACTGAACTCACGCATCATTTCCGGCAACAGGATCATCACGGTGGCTGCGAGCACCACGCCCAATTGCGAGCCCATGCCGCCCAACACGACGATGGCGAGAATGGTCGCCGACTCGATGAAGGTGAAGGACTCCGGTGTCACCAGGCCCTGACGCGCGGCGAAGAAGCTGCCGGCGAAACCGGCGAAGCAGGCGCCCAGGGTGAAGGCTGAAAGCTTGATGATCGTCGGGTTCAGACCCAACGCACGGCAGGCGATTTCATCTTCACGCAGCGCTTCCCAGGCACGACCCAGGGGCATGCGCAGCAAGCGATTGATGACGAACAGTGCGAACAGCGCAAGGAACAATGCGACCAGGTAAAGGAAAATCACCTTGTTGATCGAGTTGTATTCCAGGCCGAAGTACTCGTGGAACGTCTGCAGGCCTTCAGCGGCTTTACGTTCGAAGGTCAGGCCGAAGAACGTCGGCTTCTCGATGTTGCTGATGCCGTTCGGGCCGCCGGTGATGTCGGTCAGGTTACGCAGGAACAGACGGATGATTTCACCGAAGCCCAGGGTCACGATCGCCAGGTAGTCACCGCGCAGGCGCAGTACCGGGAAACCGAGCAGGAAGCCGAAAGTGGCCGCCATCATCCCGGCGATCGGCAGGCAGATCCAGAAGCTCAGGCCGTAGTAATGCGACAGCAGGGCATAACTGTAGGCGCCGACGGCATAGAAGCCGACGTAACCGAGGTCGAGCAGACCGGCCAGGCCGACCACGATGTTCAGGCCGAGGCCGAGCATCACGTAGATCAGCACCAGCGTGGCGATATCCACCGCACCGCGAGAGCCGAAGAACGGCCAGACCAGGGCACCGGCGATCAGCGCGATGATGATCCAGCGCTGAGTGGTCGGCAGGGTCAGGAAGTTACTGGCCTTGGCCGGCATCAGCGGCATGCTTGGCGAAGAACGCCAGGCCGAGCTGATCTGCTGGTCGAACAATACCCGAAGGAACATCAGTACCGAGCACACCGCGATGGTGATCAGGGTGGCGTCGCTGGTGCCATGAACTTCGAGGTTGATGCCGACGATGGTCAGCTTCAGACCGAGTACCGGGTAGGCCACGGCCCACACCAGCAAAGCGCTGAACAGCGCCTGTTTAAGATTCCTAGTCATACCTTCTCAACCTCCGGACGGCCCAGCAGGCCGGTTGGCCGGAACAACAGCACCAAAACCAGCAGACCGAACGCCACGACGTCCTTGTACTGGTCGCCGAAGATATCGGCACCAAAGGCTTCCGCCACGCCAAGTACCAGCCCGCCGAGCATGGCGCCCGGAATGCTGCCGATACCGCCCAGTACTGCTGCGGTGAAGGCCTTGAGGCCGACGAGGAAACCGGCGTTCGGGTTGATCACGCCGTACTGCATGCTCAGCAGGACGGCGGCAATCGCTGCCAGCGCCGCACCGATGACGAAGGTCAGTGCGATGATGTTGTTGGTGTTGATACCCAGCAGGTTGGCCATCTTGATGTCTTCGGCACAGGCGCGGCAGGCGCGACCCAGGCGAGAACGGGAGATGAACAGCGTCAGGCCGAGCATGGCGACAAAGGTCACCACGAACACCACGATTTGCATGTAGGAAATCAGCACTTCATGTGCACCACCTGGCCCAAAGGCAAAGTTGCCCGGAATCAGGTTGGAGATGGATTTGTCCTTGGAGTCTTGCGCCAGCAGAACAGTGTTCTGCAGGAAGATCGACATGCCGATGGCGGAAATCAGCGGGATCAGACGGTTGCTGCCGCGCAGGGGGCGGTAGGCGATCCGTTCGATGCTGTAACCGTAGGCACTGGTGACGACTATGGTCGCCAGGAAAGCGGCGGTCATCAACAGCGGAACACTGTCGAGTCCCAGCATGGCCAGCCCGGCGATGGCGATGAACGCCACGTAGGAGCCAATCATGTATACCTCGCCGTGGGCGAAGTTGATCATTCCAATGATGCCGTAAACCATCGTATAGCCGATGGCGATCAGGGCATACGTGCTGCCAATGGTCAGGCCATTAACCAGCTGTTGGAAGAAGTGATAGATGTCAGGCATTACAGCGCTCCTAAAAACCTGATACGCATTTCACTGGTGGAGTCATTTTCCCGCCCGAGCCCCGTGGATCTGCATCCACTTCGAATTCGGGGTTTGCCAGCGAACCGCTGATGACGGTTTTGAGATTTTCAGGTGGGGAGACTGGCGGATCACGCCAGCGCGGCCCAATACGTTCGTAAAACAAAGCCCACGGCACGCCGTGGGCTTTGTTGGCAGTCAGTCAGGCAACGCCTTACTGAGGCTTGGCTTCAGTTTTAGGTTTGCCGAAGTGCCACTCGTAAACCACGAATTTGAAGTCTTTCAGGTCGCCTTTCTCGTCGAAGCTCAGGTCGCCGGTAGGCGTCTTGAAGGTGCCAGCGTGGATGGTTTCAGCCACTTTGGCAGTGTCCTCGGACTTGGCAGCCTTGATGCCGTCGGCGATCACGGTCACAGCCGAGTAGGCCGGGAACACGAACGGACCGCTTGGATCTTCTTTCTTGGCTTTGAACGCATCAGCCAGGGCAACGTTGGCCGGATCCTGGTCGAAGGATTTCGGCAGGGTCACCAGCAGGCCTTCGGAAGCGTCCTTGGCGATCTGCGAAATGGAGTCGTTACCCACGCCTTCCGGACCCATGAACTTGGCTTTCAGGCCTTTTTCCTGGGATTGACGCAGGATCAGACCCAGCTCCGGGTGGTAGCCGCCGTAGTAGACGAAGTCGACGTTGGCTTGCTTGAGCTTGGCGATCATCGACGAGAAGTCCTTGTCGCCGGCGTTGATGCCTTCGAACACGGCAACCTTGACGCCTTTGCCTTCCAGGGTTTTCTTCACGGCGCTGGCGATGCCTTCACCGTATTGCTGTTTGTCGTGCAGGACGGCAACGATTTTCGGTTTTACGAAATCGGCAATGTAGTTACCGGCGGCAGGGCCCTGGGCGCTGTCCAGGCCGATGGTGCGGAACACCATTTTGTAACCACGGGCGGTGATGTCCGGGCTGGTGGCAGCCGGGGTGATCATGATCACGCCTTCGTCTTCGTAGATGTCCGAAGCCGGTTGAGTGGAGCTGGAGCACAGGTGACCGACCACGAACTTGACGCCGTCGTTGACGACTTTGTTCGCGACTGCCACAGCTTGTTTCGGATCACAGGCGTCATCGTATTCAACGGCTACGAGTTTCTTGCCGTCTACGCCGCCCTTGGCGTTGATTTGCTCGATGGCCATTTTGGCGCCACTGAACTGCATGTCGCCGTATTGGGCTACAGGGCCGGTTTTAGGGCCGGCGATGCCGATCTTGATGGTGTCAGCTGCGAACGAATGGCTGGCAACCCCGGCCAGAACCATAGCGGCAAACAGTTTGGAAATCTGCTTAGTAGCCTTAGTCATAGTGCTCCACTCTTACTGTTGTAGTTTTTATAGTCCTGGCGCCGAAAGCAGCAGAACCGGGTCAGATATCTGCGACATTCCCCGGAAAAGTCCCTCGGCAACTGTACCGGTACAGTGTAGAGCGCCGATTGTCAGCCTGGGAAGGCGGCTCCGGGGGACAAAACCTGCAGGTGTCGCTTTATTGAAAGTAAAAGACAGAATTGCGGCGGGGTGTTGAGGGGCTTATAGCCGGATTCAGTGCATTCCCTGGCTTTCCTGCGCTTTTCATTTCGGTCACTCAATTGCATCCGGGTTTTTCTGCCAGTCCACCGACGTTATCATCTGCGTCGATTTCTTTTCCGGACAGTCCCATGAATCAAGAACCTAGCACCCTCTATGCCAAGCTGCTTGGTGAAACCGCATCTATTACCTGGAAAGAGCTGGAGCCGTTCTTCGCCAAGGGTGCCCTATTGTGGGTCGATCCTGGCCTGGATCTGATCGCCGCCGCCGAGGCCGTGGCCCAGGATGAAGGGGAGAAAGTGGCTGCCTGGCTGGCCGCCGACAAGCTCGGCAAGCTGTCTGAAACGCGGGCGCTGGATCTTTTTGAGCGTGATCCGCAGCTGTGGGCCGTGGTTGTTTCGCCGTGGATTCTGATCCAGGAAAGGGTGCAGGCTTAAAGGTTGCACCTGATTGGTGCGCTTCTTTCAGGGGGAAAAGTGTGTAGCCGAGTAGCGTGATGGCATGTTGCCGTAGAGAAAGGCCACAGCTTCACGGTGACGTAAACGTAACGGGAACAGTTGGGAGGGCAACTGAACGTCTGCTCAATTGTTTCTAGATGTTGATTTGCAGTGAATTCAAGGCCGCCTTCGCGAGCAGGCTCGCTCCCACAGGGATCTCATATGCACTGAAGATCCAATGTGGGAGCGAGCCTGCTCGCGATGGCGGCGACGAGTTTTCGCGTCTTGTTAAGCCGTCCTGCCCGTATGGTTATTCAACGAAATAACCTTGGTCTTGCCGATGCGGTGACGGTAGATCTCGCGCAGGTACTTGATGGCTTTCTTTACGCAATCGCGGGACAGGCGGATGTCGTTGATCGAGACGAACTTGTCCTTGTCGTTGATCAGTTCACGGTACTTCTTCTCGTACATCGGCTTGATCGCGTACCAGTTGGTATCGAGGATCTTCGCCGGGTTCTCGAATTCGTTGAGCAACTCGTCGATCCGGTCTTCATCGAACTGTTCGTTGATGATGAAGTCCAGGATCGAGTTGTCCAGGGTCTCGTCGAAGCGGTACGGGTTTTTCGCGAAGCAGCGCTTGATGAAGGCCACGATCAGCGTCAGGAAATCGTCCGACAGGCACGGGCTCTTGGCGATCAGGGTGGTCAGCGACAGGTTGGCCGAAGCACCGATCACCAGCGCGTAGCGCTTGAGCGTGGTGTTGGGAAACAGGCTGTTGAGGTGAGTCTTCAACCGGTTCAAATCCATGTAGGACAGCTTGTAGTCCTTCGGCAAGGAAACGATCGACACCACCGACGAGCAATTCTTGAAGAAGTGCAGGTCATGCAGGGCCGCTGCGTCGTACCCCGAGTTCTTGTACTGCTCCAGCGACGCGCGATAGCGCTTGGACTCGATCGGCAACAGGCTGATGCCCTCGATGGCCTGGGTGACCTTGTTGAAGTGCGGCAGGTCGATCGAACGGAAGAACAGATCGTCGATGTTCAGGCGCTGCGGCTCTTTCTCGAACACCTTGAATTTGTCGCTGCTCGGCGCCGGGGTTTCCGGCACCACGGACTCGGCGTAGGCAATCGCCACCGGGCCGGCCAGGCTCATGAACAGGTCGTTGGCGTCCAGGCGGATGGTTTCGCCGATGTCGATGCCGGCGCGACGGAAATAGTTCTGGTCGTAGTCAGTCGTGACCGCCTGCGCCGTCAGGATGTTGAAGATCTGCTGCGAGATGTACTGGTTGGCATGCTTTTCCATGGCATTGACATCAATGTTCTGGATATTGCCGTCATCGTTCTCTTCGGCGTAGCGCATGATGTCGTTGGAGATCAGCATCATCGCGTTCCATGGGCGGATGCGGCCCATGACGCTGGCTTCGCTGCTGTCTTCGTTGGCGAAGTTGTAGGAGAAGTCCCACTCTTCCGACAGGTATTTGCACAGCAGGCGACCGGCATTGATGTGCAGGGCCTCGGACATTTCACTGCGATGATCGGAAATGTTCGGCAGTACACAGATGCCACTGGTGAAAATCGGTTCGAAGACGAAGGAGTGGCCGCTCTTGCTGTCGTGCTCGTCCATCGGTTTGGTGTCGAACGTCTTGTTCATGTACGAGTGCTGCTGGGCCAGGCCGAATTCCGAAGCCATGCCCGAACCGGTACCGCCGCCGGCACTGAAGATCGAGAAATACAGGCGCGACTGGTTGGCCTTGATGCCGCAGCTGTCGATCAGGTACGAGTGAATCATTTTCCAGTCAGGGCTGGAGAAGCGCTGGGTGTCCTTGTTCAGGATGATCTTGGCCAGGTACTGGCCGAGGATCGGCGCGTTACCGGCGCCACCGGCGTGGACTTCCGACAGGTCCATGATTTTCATCTTGCTGTAGTCGCGCAGGAAGCCGCTTTTTTCGCCCTTGCGCGAGAAGCGGATGCGGCCGGCGATGTCCTTGTCCAGGTCACCGAGCATCACCAGCGGCTCGACCAGAAACACCGGCTTGGTGTTTTTGTTCTGGCCCAGGCGCAGGTTGTTGCGGATCCACTGGGCCGGGCTGTAGCCCTTTTCGGCAAAACGCTTGTCCGGCGACAGGCGATCTTCGTTGTTGAATTCGTTGAGGTAGAACTTGCGGGCGTTGTACACCAGCTCCGCCACGTCCAGCGCAATGTTCGAGCCGCAGCGGCCCAGCCCGATCAGGCACACTGACGGGAATTCCTGATCGCTGTGCTGTTCGCTGTCGCCTTCCAGGTGCGGTGCGCGCGGGAACACCATGTCGCGCAGGCCGTCGAGGTTGTCGAGGATGCGGTCGGTGTTGGTTTCGGTGAAGTAGAGGTATTGCTGGGTCGCCAACGGGCGCGATTGAATCAATGGCTTCGGGGATGACGGGCTGTTGGCCGCGGGGCTCAGCGTCAGATCGGTTACCGCAGTGGCCGGGTTGTTTTTAGAAGTCATTGTTCGCCATCTACCTGGGCTGATTGGTTGGCCGACTTACTGTGTCGAACCGTCACGGAATACAATCGCGTCTTTTTTCAGCGCGTACCTGGACCATGCCTTGGTCTTTAGCCTGAGCATCGCTCGGGGTGAATCCTTTCCTGAGTCATGATGAATCGGCCAGTATTCGGTGATCTTTAATCAAGAAGAGGCAAAATGATGTCAACGCTACCTTCGCTAGGTTTTGCCGGGATCGGCCTGATGGGGCTGCCAATGTGCCGGCGCCTGCTGGCTGCGGGTTATCCGCTGGCGGTATGGAATCGCAATCCGCAGAAGTGCAAGCCGCTGGTGGAGGCGGGCGCACGCCAGGTCGCCAGCCCGGCGGAACTGTGCCAGCACGCTGACGTGGTGATGCTGTGCCTGGCGGATACGTCGGTCGTACGCGAGGTCGTGTTTGGTCCGGCAGGCATTGTGGATGGCGCCAAAAACGGCCAGCTGCTGGTGGATTTCTCCAGCCTGGAGCCCAACGCCACGCGGAAAATGGCCGCAGAACTCGCCGCTAAAACCGGCATGGGCTGGCTCGACACGCCGGTGTCCGGTGGCGTGGTCGGTGCCGAGGCTGGAAGCCTGGCAATCATGGTCGGCGGTGAAGTACAGAATCTGGAGCGGGTCCGGCCTGTGCTGTTGAACCTGGGTCAGCGTGTGACGCACATGGGCGGCGTCGGGGCAGGGCAGGTGACCAAGGCGTGCAATCAGATGATCGTTGCCTGCAATGCATTGGTGATTGCCGAAGTGGTCGCGCTGGCGGAACGTTCCGGGGTCGATGCCAGCCTGATCGCCCAAGCGCTGGCCGGCGGCTTTGCCGATTCGAAACCTTTGCAGATCCTGGCCCCGCAGATGGCGGAAAACCGTTTCGAGCCGGTCAAGTGGCACGTGCGCACGTTGCTCAAGGATCTGGATACAGCGGTGAAGTTTTCCCGTGAACAAGGCTCGGCGACACCGATCAGCGGTCTGGCCGCGCAGTTGATGCGCCTGCATGGGAGTCAGGGTTTCCTGGAAAAAGACCCGTCTACATTAGTGCAGATGTACCGTGAGCCAGACTCAGCGTCGTGACGGTGTAGGCGTGCTTGCGCTGGTTGATTTCATGCAGCACCGGAAGCAACTCGGCCAGTGGCACCGGCCGGCTCAGCAGATAGCCCTGAACGAAGTCACAGCCGTGGTTTTCCAGGAATTGGTATTGCTCGAAGGTTTCGACCCCTTCGGTGACTACTTGCAGGTGCAGGGTATGGGCCATGACGATGATCGCCTGGACAATTTCCATGTCCTGGGTCGCCTTGGGGATGTCCTGGATGAACGAACGGTCGATTTTCAGCGTGTTGAGCGGCAAGCGCTTGAGGTAGGCCAGGGATGAGTAGCCGGTGCCGAAGTCATCGATCGACAGCGAAACGCCGAGGGCGCGTATCTGCCGCAGCAGCACCAGGGTGTTGGCGATATTGCCCATCAAGGCGTTTTCGGTGACTTCCAGTTCCAGCCGGTGGGGCTCCACACCGGAGACTCGCAATGCGTACTCGATTTCATCGGCCAGTTCTTCGCGCGCCAGGTTCAGTGGCGAGCAGTTCACGGCGATCTTCAGGTCTTCACAGCCTTGGCACGACAACTCGCCCAAGTCCTCGCAGGCCTTGCGCAGCACCCAGTTGTCCAGTTCGGCGATCAGGCCATTGGCCTCGGCGATGGCGATAAAACGATCCGGTACAAGCAGACCGTGGACCGGGTGTTGCCAGCGAATCAGGGCTTCGAGCTTGCTGACCTGACCGGTCTTGAGGTCATAGATGGGTTGGTAATAGAGCATCAGGCCGATGTCTTCACGCAGGGCGTGGCGCAACTCTTCTTCCAGTTGCAGCTCGAGTGTGGCGCGGGTTTTCAGGTTGGCGCTGAAAAAGTTCAGCCCGTTGCGGCCGCTGCCCTTGGACTGATACAGCGCCAGGTCGGCGTTCTTCAACAGTTCCTCACAGGTCTTGCCGTCTTCCGGAAACAGGCTGATGCCGATACTGGTGGTCATGACCATGCGCCTGCCGGCCAGCTCGATGGGCTCCTTCATCTTCAGCATGATGCGTTGGGCCATATGCCGCGCTTCTTCACGATCACGCAGGTCAATGAGCAGGCAGAACTCGTCGCCACCGAAGCGCGCGACCACATCCTCGTGGCTGCGAATCGAGCTCTTGATGTGCCCGGCAAGCACTTTGAGCAGTTCGTCACCGGCATCGTGGCCAAGGCTGTCGTTGATCCGCTTGAAATGGTCGATGTCCAGGAACAGGACCGCCAGCATCCCGCCTTCGCTGGTTTTCTCGATGAGCTTTTCGGCGAATATCTGGTTGAACCCGCGGCGATTGATCAGGTTGGTCAGCGCGTCGTAGTGCGCCACCTGTTGCAGCGACATGCGCGCCTGGTCCAGTTGGCTGAGCAGGGAGTTGACCCGTTGCAGGTCGTGGTCCTTGCGTTGCAGCTTCTTGTCCGCAAGTGCCGCGCTGATGCTGCTGCCGATGATCAGCAGGGCGATGACGGTCACGGTCAGTGCCAGTTGCAGGTGGCTGTGTTCGCCGGATTGCGCCGGCAGGCTGTCGCTGGGCAGCACCAGGTTGAAGGCGGCCATGGCCGTGAGGTGCATACTGAGGATGCCCGCTCCGAGCAGCAGGCTGGCGCAGTATTTGAAGAGCTGATGCAGCATGCCGGCGCCGTCGCGCAGATACCATGCCAGCAACAAGGCGGCCAGCGCGGCACCGATCGCGAGTGCGATGGAAAGGGCGAACAGGCCCGGATGGTAATAGACCGAGGCATTGGAGTGCATGGCCGTCATGCCCACGTAATGCATGGTCGTGATGCCCAGGCCGATCCCGATCGATGCCATTAGACACCGCTGCAAACTCAAGTCAGGGAGGCTGAGGGTATGCATTGCCAGCCACGCGGCGAGCAGCGCGATGGTCAGCGAGAACAGCGTGACAGGCAGTTGGTAGTGAAGATCGACAGGCGCCTGGAAAGCCAGCATCCCAACGAAGTGCATGGCCCAGATACCGCCGGCCAGGCATCCGCTGCCCACCCAGCGCCAGAGCGTCTTGGACGCGGATTTTTCAGCGTGAGCAACCCGCTCGGCCATGTCCAGTGTCGCGAAACAGCCGACACAGGCGACCAGATAAGCCAGCAGCACCAGAAAAGGGTCATGTGTGCAATTGAGTATGACCTGCCCGCTCTCTGGTAGCTCGGTAATGAAATGCAAACCAAGCCACTCCATAGCATGCCCCGTCGTTATCCCTCAGGCCGGTGCAATGAGCGCCGGCGAATGTCATGGAGTATAGAGGGCGTGGATGGAGCGCAAGCCGTAGTGGCACATTGGTGCCAATCATTTTTACATTAGCCTAATAGCGATTAGTGCTAATCCTCAGGCGATTTGCTTCTGAGGCGTCTCGAACGCGGGTTGCAGGGCCGGCAAGCCGAAAGCGGCACGGGCCGCGTCGCAATCGGCATTGGCCAGACCATCGACCCACGAAGCCTCGAACTCCCGACAGGTGCTCGAGCGTTTGTCGTAAATCGAGCATTGCACCGTACTGCCCACGTCTCCCACCAGGCTGGTGCAGCGCACGGGTTTGCAGCCTGTGCCGAGCATCGCGACCCGACTGGGGCTGATCTGCTCGACAAGCTCATCGGGTACCGTCCCCCCGGACGAGGCGCATTCACCCCAGAAAAATGACACGCGAAAATGAGAACAGCAGGCACCGCAATTCAGACACGGACTGGCTTCGGACATGGGCGATTATCTAAGGAGGAGTGGAGACGCAGGGGGGAAACAAGGCCGCTATTCTAGGCTTCGCCAACGGCTTGGGAAGGGGGGCTCAAAGGTATTTTTCATCGGCCGGACGGGCTGCGAAATACCCGCCCTGTGAAAGCTCCTACAGGTTGCGTCCCATGGGTTGATATCAGCCTGACGAATAATGAAAGACAGGTGCGGCCGGCGTGTCTAGATTGCAAAGTCCGGGGGCAGTGACGCCCCAAAAACAATAAAAGAGACGGACCCATGCAGAACTCGACCCAAGCGGCCAATGCCTGGCGCATCCTGTTCCTGTTGTTCCTGGCCAACCTGTTCAATTTTTTCGACCGCACCATCCCGGCCATCATCATCGAACCCATTCGCATGGAATGGCACCTCAGTGATTTCCAGTTGGGGATCATCGGGACGGCATTCACCATCGTCTACGCCATTGCCGGCTTGCCGCTGGGGCGCATGGCCGATACCGGCTCGCGCAGCAAGCTGATGGGCTGGGGGCTGGCGGTGTGGAGCGGGCTGACGGCGGTCAACGGCATGGTGGGCAGTTTCTGGAGTTTCCTCATCGTGCGCATGGGCATCGGCATCGGCGAAGCCAGCTACGCGCCGGCCGCCAACTCGCTGATCGGCGACTTGTTTCCGGCTCACCGCCGGGCGCGGGCCATGGGGATCTTCATGCTGGGGCTGCCATTGGGGCTGTTGCTGGCGTTCTTCACCATTGGCTGGATGGTCAAGGCCTTCGATAGCTGGCGCGCGCCGTTCTTCATCGCGGCGGTGCCCGGGTTGTTCCTGGCGATCTTCATGTTTTTCATCAAGGAGCCGAAGCGCGGCGCCGCCGAGAGCGTTCAGGTTTCACAGGAAAAGATCGATCG
This sequence comes from Pseudomonas sp. KH_046_2, assembly GCF_057838985.1. NCBI lineage: Bacteria > Pseudomonadati > Pseudomonadota > Gammaproteobacteria > Pseudomonadales > Pseudomonadaceae > Pseudomonas > Pseudomonas sp. KH_046_2. The sequence continues at coordinate 1,418,074 of NZ_CM174480.1, forward strand.
GCCGATCCGTCGGGTACTGGCTGTTCCAACCTTCCTGTGGCTGGTGATGGCCGGCCTGTGTTTCAACTTCGCCACCTATGCCTGCAACTCCTTTCTGGTGCCGATGCTGCAGCGCTACTTCCTCATGCCGTTGCAGGATGCCGCGGTCGCCACCGGGGTTATTGTCGGCGTGACCGGGTTGGTCGGCCTGACCCTCGGTGGCTGGATCGCGGACAAGATTCACCAGCGGGTTGCCAACGGACGGCTGTTGTTTGCGGCCTTCAGCCTGGTGATTTCGACGGTCTGCACCGCGTGGGCGCTGCATTCCGGGCGAATCGAGATCGGTGTGTTCGTCGCCGTATTCAGTCTCGGCTGGCTGTTCGCCTACAACTTCTATACCTGCGTGTACACGGCGATTCAGGATGTGGTCGAGCCGCGGTTGCGGGCGACGGCCATGGCGTTGTTCTTCGCCGGGCTGTACCTGTTGGGTGGCGGCCTGGGGCCGGTGGTGGTCGGGGCCTTGTCGGATCACTTCGCCCACACGGCGATGCTTGCGGCGGGCGCGCAACAGATGACCGAGGCGTTTAAAGCGGTCGGCCTGCATGACGCGATGTACCTGATTCCGGTGGCGCTGTTGTTCACCGTGGTGTTTCTGTTCCTGGCTTCGCGGTGTTTTGTGCGCGATGCAACGCGGATGAAGGACGGGTTGGTGGCGGTGGTTGAGCCTGAAGGATCTGCGGTGACTGCTTAACCGCCTTCGTCGGAACGCCGCCCGGAGCAAGCCCGCTCCCACATTAGATTTTCAGCGCATATGAGATCCCTGTGGGAGCGGGCTTGCCCGCGAAGAGGCCATCAGCAGCACTACTGAAATTGAAGTAAACAAAAAGGCCCGCATCGCTGCGGGCCTTTTTTTAAGCAGAGTGGAGCAGGGGATTAACCCGCCACCAACACCCGAATCGCTTCCAGTCGCAGCGCAGCCTTGTCGAGCATGGCCAGGCCTTGCTCGCGTTGTTTGCGCAGGGCCACCAGTTCGCTGTCGCGCACGGTCGGGTTGACCGCTTGCAAGGCAGTCAGGCGCGCCAGTTCTTCCTCGGTATCGGCGGCCAGGCGACGCTGCGCCTCGGCGACACGTTCAGTGTGGCGCGGCAGGATCTTCGCTTCACCGGCGTTGATCCGTGGCGTCAGTTGGTCACGCTGGGCCTGGATGAACTTGTTGGCGCTGGCACGCGGCACGCTTTCGAGCTGATCGTTCAAGGTTTCGAACGACACGCGGGCCGACAGGTCGTTGCCGTTGGTGTCGAGCAGGCAGCGCAGGGCGGCCGGCGGCAGGTAGCGGCCCAGTTGCAATGAGCGCGGGGCAACCACTTCGCTGACATACAACAGTTCCAGCAACACGGTGCCCGGCTTCAGCGCCTTGTTCTTGATCAGCGCCACGGCGGTGTTGCCCATGGAACCGGACAGCACCAGGTCCATGCCGCCCTGAACCATCGGGTGCTCCCAGGTGATGAACTGCATGTCTTCACGGGACAGCGCCTGGTTACGGTCGTATGTGATGGTCACGCCTTCGTCGTCGCCCAGCGGGAAGCTGGCGTCGAGCATTTTTTCGCTCGGCTTGAGGATCAGCGCGTTTTCCGAATGGTCTTCGCTGTCGATGCCGAAGGCGTCGAACAGGGTTTCCATGTAGATCGGCAGCGCGAACTGGTCGTCTTGCTCAAGGATATCTTCCACCAGCGCATCGCCTTCGCCCGCGCCGCCGGAGTTCAGCTCCAGCAAACGGTCACGGCCGGTGTGCAACTCGGCCTCCAGACGCTCACGCTCGGTGCGGGCTTCGTCGATCAGCGCTTGCCACTCGCCATCGTCGGCCTCTTCGAGCAGTGGCAGCAGGCGCGGGCCGAACTGGTGCTGCAAGGCGTTGCCGGTCGGGCAGGTGTTGAGGAATGCGTTCAGCGCTTCGTGGTACCACTGGAACAGGCGCTCTTGCGGGCTGGTTTCCAGATACGGCACGTGCAGTTCGATGATGTGCTTCTGGCCGATCCGGTCCAGACGACCGATGCGTTGCTCCAGCAGGTCCGGGTGGGACGGCAGGTCGAACAGCACCAGGTGATGGGAGAACTGGAAGTTGCGACCTTCACTGCCGATTTCCGAGCAGATCAACACTTGCGCACCAAATTCTTCGTCGGCGAAGTAGGCGGCGGCGCGGTCACGCTCGAGGATGTTCATGCCCTCATGGAACACCGTGGCCGGGATGCCGGAACGCACGCGCAGGGCGTCTTCCAGGTCCATGGCGGTTTCGGCGTGGGCGCAGATCACCAGTACTTTGGTGCGTTTGAGCATCTTCAGTTGATCGATCAGCCACTCGACGCGTGGGTCGAACTTCCACCAGCGTTCTTCTTCGCTGGCGTCCGGTTGGGCCTGGAAGCTGACTTCCGGGTACAGCTCGGCGTGATCGCCCAATGGCAGTTCGAGGTATTCGTCCGGGCATGGCAGCGGGTACGGGTGCAGCTTGCGCTCCGGGAAACCCTGCACGGCGGCGCGGGTGTTACGGAACAGCACGCGGCCGGTGCCGTGGCGGTCGAGCAGCTCGCGCACCAGACGGGCGCTGGCTTCAGTGTCGCCATCGTTGACGGCGGCCAACAGGGCTTCGCCTTCGTTGCCCAGGAAACCGTGGATGGTCTTGTGGGCTTGCGGCGACAGGCGTCCCTTGTCCAGCAACTCCTGAACGGCTTCAGCCACCGGGCGATAGTTCTCGCTCTCGGCGCGGAAGGCTTGCAGGTCGTGGAAACGGTTCGGGTCGAGCAGGCGCAGACGAGCGAAGTGGCTGTCCTGGCCCAGTTGCTCCGGGGTCGCGGTCAACAGCAGCACGCCGGGAATGGTCTCGGCAAGTTGCTCGACCAGGGAATACTCAGGGCTGACCTGATCTTCGTGCCACACCAGGTGGTGAGCTTCGTCGACCACCAGCAAGTCCCAGCCGGCCGCGAACAGCGCGTCCTGGGCTTTCTCGTCGTCCACCAGCCACTCAAGCGCGACCAGTGCAAGTTGGGTGTCTTCGAACGGGTTGCTGGCATCGCTTTCGATGAAGCGTTCTTCGTCGAACAGCGCGACCTGCAGGTTAAAGCGGCGGCGCATCTCGACCAGCCACTGGTGCTGCAGGTTTTCCGGAACCAGGATCAGCACGCGGTTGGCGCGGCCCGAGAGCAATTGGCGATGGATCACCAGGCCGGCTTCGATGGTTTTGCCCAGGCCCACTTCGTCGGCCAGCAGAACCCGTGGCGCGATACGGTCGGCAACTTCGCGGGCAATGTGCAACTGGTGCGCGATCGGTTGCGCACGCACGCCGCCCAGGCCCCAAAGGGAGGACTGCAACTGGCGGCTGGTATGTTCCAGTGTGTGATAACGCAGGGAGAACCAGGCCAGCGGGTCGATCTGGCCGGCGAACAGACGGTCGCTGGCCAGACGGAACTGGATGAAGTTCGACAGCTGGGTTTCCGGCAGGGTGACCACTTCGTTCTGCCCGTTGAGGCCGTGGTAAACCAGCAGGCCATCGACGTCGTCGACTTCGCGAACGGTCAGCTTCCAGCCTTCGAAGTGAGTGATGGAGTCACCGGGCGAAAACCGCACACGGGTGAGGGGCGCATTCCTTAGCGCGTACTGGCGAGTGTCGCCAGTGGCCGGATAGAGCACGGTCAACAAGCGGCCGTCCTGTGCCAGAACGGTGCCTAAACCCAGCTCGGCTTCGCTGTCACTGATCCAGCGTTGCCCCGGTTGATACTGCTGCGCCATGCTGCCTGACTCCCACCTGAAAAAGCGGGCTATCTTAACGGAATGAGGGCTTCAGGGCCAAAGGACTCTCAGAAAAACTCACAGTCATACGTTAGCCCACCTGTGCATGACGTGCCGCCCGGTGCACTAATGAGTGCCAAATGGGTCACAGTTTGCGACCGATGGCTCAAGTCGCCATCCCCGCAGCCGACAGCCTGCTGACAGGAGACTGAAATCATGCTGCCACCGATGCTCCCCTTGAGTGCCGTGCCGATCACTTCACAGACCGACCCGATCCGTCAGCGCCCGGATATTCCACCGGTGGTGCCGGTGCAGGAAAGCTCCAGTGAAAGCACCATCGACCTGCAAAAGCGCAATCCCGACGAGGACGGGTTGGTGCTGCGCGAGGAGCAGCGCCGCAAGCAGGAGCAGGAACGACGTCGCCACGAGGCTGATAATGATCCCGAGGCTCACCTGGCGATTCCCGGGGATGAACTCAATGCCGACAACACCGTGCCGGTGGCGCCGCTGATGGAAGATCAGCCGCGGCAGGGGCTGTGGGTCGATATCGAGATTTGAGCGCAGGCTGGTCAGCGCGGCCGTCAGGCCGCATTATTGGTGCAGGGTTGCCGAACGCTACGGTGGCTGAAACTCATTTCAAGCGATGCACTGACCGCCATGAGCCAAGACGACAAACTGATTGACCTCAACGCTGAGCGCGCCAAGCGTGTTCATGACCTCAATGACAAGCGGCTCAATGAAGTTCGCCAGGCGTTCGAGCAGGCCATGCCATTGGGCAAAGCCAAAAAAAAGCCGAAAAACAAACCGAAAAAACGCTGAATTCCCCCGCATTCATTGATGCGGGTCAAGCTTCTCCCTTCCTCTTGCCCTGTCTCGGGCGACATTGATCCCGGTCAATATTCTCTCCTGCCCGTTTGGTTAACTTAGCCCTATCGCAACAGGGCAGGTACAGGAGACGCGTCATGTTTTTCGACAACGTGGTGATCGCCGGAGTGCTGACTGTCAGCCTCATGTTTGTATTTTTTGCAGGATTCGGACTTTTTATCTGGAAGGATTCGCACAAGCGGAAATAACCGTAGTTCTTTCTGGATGTAATGAGCACGCAAGGCATTTTGGGCAACTTCGGTTGCCCTTTTTTTTTGCCTTTGAAAATCTACCAGAGTGCATAGAGCCACTGTGGGAGCGAGCCTGCTCGCGAATGCTTTGTGACATTCAACATCAATGCAGACTGAAATATCGCTTTCGCGAGCAGGCTCGCTCCCACAGGAAACTTCAGTGTTTGGTAAATGGCAGCAATAAAAAAGGCGCGTTCCTTGCGGAGCGCGCCTTTTTCGTTTGACTGCTTATCAGCTGCCAAGGGCCTTCGAGGCCAGCCAGAACAAACCGGCCGACAGGGCCACGGTGGCTGGCAGGGTCAATACCCAGGCCAGCAGGATGGTTCTGACAGTGCCGCTTTGCAGGCCGCTTTTGTTGGCGACCATGGTGCCCGCCACGCCCGAGGACAGCACGTGGGTGGTGGAAACCGGCAGGCTGAAGATGTTGGCCATGCCGATCAGGCTGGCGGTGGTGATCTGCGCCGACATGCCTTGGGAGTAGGTCATGCCTTGCTTGCCGATCTTCTCGCCAATGGTCAGTACCACGCGTTTCCAGCCGACCATGGTGCCCAGGCCCAAGGCCAGTGCAACTGCCAGGATCACCCAGAACGGAGCGTATTCGGTGGTGGTGGTCAGGTCCTTGCGCAGCTTGTCCAGGTCAGCCTTTTCACGGGGGGCGAGCGTTGGCAGCTTGCTGACTTTCTTCGCCGTGTCGTCCAGGCAGAGCAGGTAGCGACGTACTTCGATGCGGCTTTCCGACGGCAGCGAGTGGTAGTCGGCTACACCCTTGAGGGTGCCGAGCAGGGCGGTGATGGTCGGTTCGGTCTGTTGCGGGTTGCAACGGAACTTCTCCGGCAGATCGCCTTCCACGCTCTTGCCCAGGGCCAGGAACTCGCCCAGGGTTTCAGAATTGCGCTGGTAGAACTGGCTCAGGTGCAGCGTGGCGTCGCGAGTCCGCTCGATCTGATAGGTCGTGCTGTTCAGGTCGAGGACGAACTGGGCCGGCACGATACCGATCAGGACCAGCATGATCAGGCCGATACCTTTCTGACCATCGTTGGAGCCGTGCACGAAGCTCACGGCCATGGCCGAGATTACCAGTACCAGGCGATTCCAGAACGGCGGGTGCTTCTTGTCGTCGATCTTGCGGCGCTGTTCCGGCGTCTTGTGCATCTTCGACAGTGGACGCCACCATTTAAGGCCGATCAGGATCAGCGCGGCGATCAGGAAACCGGCCATTGGCGAGAACACCAGCGACATGCCGATATCGATCGCCTTCTGCCAGTTCACGCCATCGGCCAACGGTATTTCGTTGATCAAGGCGTTCGCCAGGCCCACGCCGAGGATCGAACCGATCAGCGTATGGGAGCTGGAGGCCGGGATACCGAAGTACCAGGTGCCCAGGTTCCAGGTGATGGCTGCGGCGAGCAACGAGAACACCATCGCCAGACCATGGCCGGTGTTCACATTGATCAGCAGCTCCACCGGCAGCAGGTGAACGATGGCATACGCCACGCCAACGCCGCCCAGCAGCACGCCGAGGAAGTTGAACACACCGGAGAAGAACACCGCCAGATGAGGCGGCATGGCTTTGGTGTAGATAACGGTCGCCACCGCGTTAGCGGTGTCATGAAAGCCGTTGATGAACTCGAAGGCGAGGACAAAGGCCAGGGCGAGCAAGAGGCTCACAAGCACCCAAGCATCCAGTCCGCTGAATAAATCGATCATGAAGGTTTTCTGACCCGGTCATAAGGGGGCGCGATTATGCCAGAAAAGACTGCTAATCAATGCACTAGCTGCTCATCGGTTACATTCTTCAACGATTTTTTTTGCCGCAGCACCTGAAAACCCACGGTTTTGCTGCGTTTTTTAAGTAATTGATTTAATTGAAAAAATACACTGTCACAAAACCTTCACGGCTCGGTAAGAGGGGCTTGAACGGTTGTGAGAAATATCTGAGAAATAGGTCAGATACCGGAAATATGCCGGATTCGGCGACGGTGATGGCCGCTGCCCGCTCGTAGCGGGCGCGAAAGGCAGCATCAATACATCCCGCTTTTAACGGGTGCAGAGGCAGGCTCTTGTAAGGATCAGGCCGAAGCAGTCACGGCTCTTCGGCTTTGAGTTCCTTTTCCATTTTTTGAATTTCCTGCTGGAAAACCTGATCCTGAACGGTGGCGCGTTTACGCCAGGGTTTGCGTTCCGGTTCGGGTTGAGCGGCGTAAGTGGTGACTTCTCCGCCGTAAACTTCCTTGTAACGTTGTTCCTGGCGCTCTAGTTCCGCGCGCAGTTCGTCTTTCGTCACAGTGCTACCTGTTTGAGTTGGGATAAATTCTGGTGAAAACGCGCTGCATCAAATCGTTTGATCACGTTCGTTGAATGGGCAATGCCCGTCAAGGCATCGTTTTTGACAACAACGTGATCAATACTTCCATGTCACAGGCGGCCACGGCACCAGAGATAAACAGCTGACGTAGCTTCAGTTTCCTGTTTCGGCAAGCGCACTGGCAAGGCTGTGCAATGCGGATCTGGCGCTTGCAACGGGCAACGGCGATGGAGCATCGCATTGCCGGGCAGCGGGTTCGGCAAGTAAAAAACCGAAGCGCTACTGAATTGTATTATAGCGGCCGATTTGAAGAACACTATCTCCAAAGAGTTAAAGTTTGTTCTTGGTGTGTGACGGTTTTGTTGCTCGCAACTTTACCATTAAGTAGAGCATCGACTGATACCAGATCGCCGCGATGCCTTTCTGACGCCATTAAGTCAGGCAAGTTACGGTAATTGGATTGCCCCATTAAGTCCTGTGTCTAGTCGACGTAAGCATGGGGGCGAGAGTCGGAGAAAAACCGGGCATTGGCGGAACGGGAGATTTTCACGACGGATTGCGATTATCGGTCGAGCGTTCGATAATCGCACGGAGTTGGCGGGCCGGGCTTGAGCGTCAGGCGCCAGCCCTTTGTAATAGTCGCTGATCCGAATGGGTAAAAGGACCTTGTATGAACGATCAAATGCGCAATTCCTTCGCTTCAGTGGCTCCTCCCATCGTTGCCTCGCCTGCCAAACGGATCCAGGCACTGACCGGCGATCCGGATTTCATGACGTCCCTGGCCCGTGGCCTGGCCGTGGTGCAAGCGTTCCAGGAACGCAAGCGGCACCTGACCATCGCCCAGATCAGCCACCGCACGGAAATTCCCCGCGCCGCCGTGCGCCGTTGCCTGCACACCCTGATCAAGCTCGGCTACGCCACCACCGACGGCCGCACCTATTCGTTGCTGCCCAAAGTGCTGACACTCGGCCATGCCTATGTGTCATCCACGCCACTGGCGGTGTCAGCCCAGCCCTACCTGGACCGTATGAGCGAGCAACTGCACGAGGCCTGCAACATGGCCACGCTGGAAGGTGATGACATTCTATACATCGCCCGCTCCGCGACCACGCAGCGGCTGATTTCGGTGGACTTGTCGGTGGGCGGGCGCTTGCCGGCCTATTGCACGTCGATGGGGCGGATCCTGCTGGCCGCGCTGGATGACACGTCGCTGGGCGAATACCTCGACCACGCCGAATTGCAGGCCAAGACCAGCCGCACGATCCACACCCCCGAGGCGTTGCTCGAATGCCTGCAAGAAGTACGACTGCAAGGCTGGTGCATCGTCGACCAGGAACTCGAGCAAGGGCTGCGTTCGATTGCCGTTCCGGTGTATGACGCTTCCGGGCAGGTGGTTGCGGCCCTAAACGTCAGCACCCATGCCGGGCGGGTCAGCCGCAATGAACTGGAACAGCGTTTCCTGCCCGGTTTGTTGAGCGCCAGCCGCGACCTCAGCGCCCAGCTGTTTGCCTAAGCTGTTCGATAAACGCACAGAGTCGCGTTTATCGAATTGACGCTGTTTCCTCCGGATCATTACTGTCGCGGCTTCGTCAGCATCTGCTGACACCGTTCGACTGCGATCCGTGGAATAAAAATAATGAACCAGCCTCAGTCTGCTGTAGGTAACTGCCTCGACGTGCAGTCCTTCATCAATGCCCAACCCATTTCGCGCTACCAGTGGCGCGTGGTGATCCTGTGTTTCCTGATTGTCTTCCTCGATGGCCTCGACACCGCGGCCATGGGTTTCATCGCCCCCGCCCTGTCCCAGGACTGGGGTATCGACCGCGCCAGTCTCGGCCCGGTGATGAGTGCGGCGTTAATCGGGATGGTTTTCGGCGCACTGGGCTCCGGCCCTCTGGCTGACCGCTTCGGGCGAAAAGTCGTACTGGTCGGTGCGGTGCTGTTGTTCGGTGCCTTCAGTCTGGCCTCGGCCTACAGCAGCAATGTCGATCAGTTGCTGGTGTTGCGCTTCCTGACCGGCCTGGGTCTGGGCGCCGGCATGCCGAACGCCACGACCTTGCTGTCGGAGTACACCCCGGAGCGCAAAAAGTCCCTGCTGGTGACCAGCATGTTCTGCGGTTTCAACCTCGGCATGGCCGGCGGCGGATTTATCTCGGCCAAGCTCATTCCGGCCTTTGGCTGGCACAGCCTGCTGCTGATCGGCGGAGTTCTGCCGCTGATCCTCGCCGTCGTCTTGCTGCTCTGGCTGCCGGAGTCGGCGCGTTATCTGGTGGTGCGCAACCGCGGTACGGACAAAGTGCGCAAGGCACTGGCGCCGATTGATCCGACGGTAGTGGCCCAGGCGTCCAGCTTCAGCGTGCCGGAACAGAAAACCGTGAAGGCGCGCAATGTGTTTGCCGTGATCTTCTCCGGCACCTACAGCACCGGCACCTTGCTGCTGTGGCTGACCTACTTCATGGGCCTGGTGATCGTTTACCTGCTGACCAGTTGGCTGCCGACCCTGATGCGTGACAGTGGCGCGAGCATGGAGCAGGCGGCCTTCATCGGCGCGCTGTTCCAGTTTGGTGGCGTGCTGAGTGCAGTGGGCGTGGGCTGGGCGATGGACCGGTTCAATCCGCACAAGGTCATCGGCACTTTCTACCTGCTGGCCGGGGTGTTTGCCTACGCGGTAGGGCAGAGCCTGGGCAACATCACAATCCTGGCGACCCTGGTGCTGGTGGCCGGGATGTGTGTCAACGGTGCGCAATCGGCAATGCCGTCACTGGCAGCCCGGTTCTATCCGACTCAGGGGCGGGCCACCGGCGTGTCGTGGATGCTCGGCATCGGCCGCTTCGGGGCCATCCTTGGTGCCTGGATGGGCGCGACGTTGCTGGGGCTGGGCTGGAACTTCGAGCAAGTGCTGACGGCGCTGGTGATTCCGGCGGCGCTGGCAACCACGGCGGTGGTGATCAAGGGCATGGTCAGTCATGCGGATGCGACCTGACAGTCTGCTCGCGAGGTTTTGGGGATCGGTAGTCAGACAACAATACGTTCGATAATCGAACAGTTAGTCGATTATCGGATTGTTTGGCGTTTTGCACGGGCTTAATCTTCAGTCATTCCGGCGCTGCGCATCGGCGCCTTCTTCCACTGTCGGTTAACAATAAACGGGAGCCTGCCCCAATGGCTGAAATCCTTTCGCTGCACGACGCGGTGAAGCAATTCGTAAACGACGGCGATACGGTCGCGCTCGAAGGCTTTACTCACCTGATCCCGACGGCGGCGGGTCACGAAATCATTCGCCAGGGCAAGAAAGACCTGACCCTGGTGCGGATGACCCCTGACTTGATCTACGACCAGTTGATCGGTGCCGGTTGTGCCCGCAAGCTGATTTTCTCCTGGGGTGGTAACCCTGGCGTAGGTTCGCTGCACCGTCTGCGTGACGCCGTAGAGAAGCAGTGGCCCCACGCGCTGGAAATCGAAGAACACAGCCACGCCGACCTGGCCAATGCCTACGTCGCCGGTGCTTCCGGCCTGCCATTCGCGGTGCTGCGCGCCTACGCCGGTTCCGATTTGCCGAAGGTCAACCCGCTGATCAAATCCGTCACCTGCCCGTTCACTGGCGAAGTGTTGGCCGCCGTGCCTTCGGTGCGCCCGGACATTACCGTGATTCACGCGCAGAAAGCCGACCGCAAGGGCAACGTGCTGCTGTGGGGCATTCTCGGCGTGCAGAAAGAGGCCGCTTTGGCCGCCAAGCGCTGCATCGTCACCGTTGAAGAGATCGTCGACGACCTCAATGCACCGATGAATTCCTGTGTACTGCCAACCTGGGCCTTGAGTGCTGTTTGCCACGTGCCTGGCGGTGCGCATCCGTCCTACGCCCACGGCTACAACGAGCGCGACAACCGCTTCTACCAGGCCTGGGACCCGATTGCCCGCGACCGTGAAATCTTCACCGCGTGGATCAACGAATACATCCACGGCAGCGCTGACTTCAGCGAGTTCCAGGCCAAACTGGCCGCCGCTTCGGAGGCGAAGTAATGACTTACACCACCAATGAAATGATGACCGTCGCCGCCGCTCGCCGCTTGAAGAACGGTTCGGTGTGCTTCGTCGGTATCGGCCTGCCGTCGAAAGCGGCCAACCTGGCACGCCTCACTTCTTCCCCGGATGTCGTCCTGATCTATGAATCGGGTCCGATCGGTGCCAAGCCAAGTGTATTGCCACTGTCGATCGGTGACGGTGAGTTGGCGGAAACCGCCGACACCGTAGTCCCGACCGGCGAGATTTTCCGTTACTGGCTGCAGGGCGGACGCATTGACGTCGGTTTCCTCGGCGCGGCGCAGGTCGACCGTTTCGGCAACATCAACACCACCGTTGTGGGTGATTACCACGCGCCGAAAGTCCGTCTGCCGGGTGCCGGCGGCGCGCCGGAGATTGCCGGTTCCGCCAAGAGCGTGTTGATCATCCTCAAGCAGTCGTCGCGCTCCTTTGTCGATAAACTCGATTTCATTACCTCGGTCGGCCACGGCGAGGGCGGCGATTCGCGCAAGCGTCTCGGCCTGCCAGGCGCCGGTCCGGTGGGGATCATCACCGACCTGTGCATCATGGAACCGGAGGAGGGCACCCACGAATTCGTGGTCACCGCATTGCACCCGGGCGTGACCCGTGAGCAAGTGGTTGCTGCCACCGGTTGGGCGATTCGCTTTGCCGACCATGTCGAGCAAACTGCCGAGCCGACTGAAGTCGAGCTGACCGCGCTGCGCGACCTCGAAGCCCGCACCGCTGCCGCACACGGCCAAGCCCCCGGAGAAGCGTGATGCGTGACGTTTATATCTGCGACGCGATTCGTACCCCCATCGGCCGTTTCGGCGGTGGCCTGTCGACGGTGCGTGCCGATGACCTGGCTGCCGTGCCGATCAAGGCCTTGATGGAGCGCAACCCGTCAGTGGACTGGAACGCCGTGGACGAGGTGTTCCTCGGCTGCGCCAACCAGGCCGGTGAAGACAACCGCAACGTTGCGCGTATGGCGCTGTTACTGGCCGGCCTTCCGGAAAGCATTCCCGGTGTGACCCTCAACCGCCTCTGCGCTTCGGGCATGGATGCCATCGGCACCGCGTTCCGTGCTATCGCCAGCGGCGAGATGGAGCTGGCGATCGCCGGTGGTGTCGAGTCGATGTCCCGTGCGCCGTTCGTGATGGGCAAGGCCGATGCCGCGTTTTCGCGCAACATGAAGCTCGAAGACACCACCATCGGCTGGCGCTTCATCAACCCGTTGATGAAAGCCCAGTACGGCGTGGACGCGATGCCGCAGACCGCTGACAACGTGGCCGACGATTACAAGGTGTCCCGCGCCGATCAGGACGCGTTCGCCCTGCGCAGTCAGCAACGCACGGCCGCCGCGCAAGCCGCCGGGTTCTTCGCCGAAGAAATCGTTGAAGTGCGGATCGCCCACAAGAAGGGTGAAACCGTGGTCAGCCAGGACGAACATCCTCGCGCCGATACCACCCTGGAAGCCCTGACCAAACTGAAACCGGTCAACGGCCCCGACAAAACCGTCACTGCCGGTAATGCGTCGGGCGTGAACGACGGCGCCGCCGCGTTGATCCTCGCCTCGGCCGAAGCGGTGAAGAAACACGGCCTGACTGCCCGCGCCAAAGTGCTGGGCATGGCCAGCGCCGGTGTTGCCCCGCGGGTGATGGGCATTGGCCCGGTGCCGGCGGTGCGTAAACTGATCGAACGCCTCGGTGTGGCGGTCAGCGATTTCGACGTGATCGAGCTCAACGAAGCCTTCGCCAGCCAAGGTTTGGCGGTGCTGCGTGAACTGGGAATCGCGGACGACGCGGCCCAGGTCAACCCGAACGGTGGCGCGATTGCCTTGGGTCACCCGTTGGGCATGAGCGGCGCGCGGCTGGTGTTGACCGCGTTGCATCAGCTGGAAAAAACCGCTGGCAAGAAAGGTCTGGCGACCATGTGCGTCGGTGTCGGCCAGGGTCTGGCACTGGCGATCGAGCGCGTCTGACGCGCTCTGAAGACTTATAAGAACTGAGGAATGCTTCATGACTGACAAGCCTGGTTACCGTCGCCCGCAGGCGGGCACTCAGCCGGAATACCTGCACCCGGCCTATCAATCCACCAACCTGCGCTCGCCATCGAAGCCGTTGGTATTCCTGCCCCATTCGTTGTCGGAAATTACCGGTCCGACCATCGGCGCCGAGCGCGTCAACGAGAAAGACAGCGACCTGACCGCCCAGCACGAGGGGCAGCCACAGGGTGAGCGCATCATCATCCATGGCCGCGTGCTGGATGAAAACGGTCTGCCGGTGCCGGGGATTCTGGTGGAGATCTGGCAGGCCAACGCCGCCGGTCGCTACGCCCATGCCCGCGACCTGCACGACGCTCCGCTGGACCCGAATTTCACTGGTACCGGCCGCACCGTGACCGACGCCGATGGCTGGTATCAGTTCCAGACCATCAAGCCCGGCGCTTATCCATGGGGCAACCACCACAACGCGTGGCGCCCGGCGCACATCCATTTTTCGCTGTTCGGGCCGAGCATCCTGACGCGCCTGGTGACGCAGATGTATTTCCCGGGCGACCCGTTGCTGGCGTACGACCCGATCTACAACTGCGTGCCCGATACCAGCGCCAAAGAGCGCTTGATCGCCACGTTCGATCTGGAAAAAACCATCCCTTCCTATGCCCTCGGTTATCGCTGGGACATCGTTTTGCGCGGCCGCGACGCCACGCCGATGGAGAAATAAGATGACGCTGACTGCGACCACGTCCCACACCGTCGGGCCGTACTACCACATCGGCCTGACCTGGCTGAACCGCGAAAACCTGACCGTCGAACAAACCCTGGGCGAGCGCGTGGCGATCACCGGGCAAGTGGTCGATGGCAATGGCGACATCGTCAACGACGCGATGCTGGAAGTATGGCAGGCCAACGCCGCCGGCAAGTATGACCACCCGGAAGACGACCAGGACAAACCCCTGGACCCGAACTTCGAAGGCTTCGGCCGGGTGCCGGTGGATGCCGAAGGGCGTTTTCGTTTCACCACCATCAAGCCGGGTACGGTCGAGGGGCTCAAAGGCAAGACCCAGGCACCACACCTGGTGGTACTGGTATTTGCCCGTGGCCTGGTCAAGCACTTGCTGACGCGGATTTACTTTGATGGCGAAGCCGCCAACGTCAACGATCCGTTGCTGGAATGCGTACCGGCCGAGCGCCGCAGTACGCTGCTGGCCAGGCAGGATGCGTCGGGCGTGTACCAGTGGAACGTGATTCTGCAGGGCACCGATGCCGAGACGGTGTTCTTCGACTATTAAGTGAACACCGTTCACCTGTAGGAGCGAGCCTGCTCGCGATGGCGTCGGTACATTCACCGTCGATGTCGTCTGACACACTGCTATCGCGAGCAGGCTCGCTCCTACAGGGGTTACGTATTGCTGCTGTATCTGCGGAACAGGAGTGTTGCAAAGTGTGTCTAGACTCTCACTGTCCCCATTGAGTGAAAAAATAATGACAACACCCGCAGCACCTATAGCTCTTTATACGAGCGAAGAACGCAGCAAGCGGATCTTCGCCATTGTCGGTGCCTCGTCCGGCAACCTGGTCGAATGGTTCGACTTCTACGTCTACGCCTTCTGTGCGATCTATTTCGCACCGGCGTTTTTTCCGTCTGATAACCCCACCGTGCAGCTGGTCAACACCGCTGGCGTGTTCGCCGCCGGGTTCCTGATGCGGCCGATTGGTGGCTGGATTTTCGGGCGGTTGGCGGACAAGCACGGACGCAAGAATTCGATGTTGATCTCGATTCTGATGATGTGCTTCGGCTCGCTGCTGATCGCCTGCCTGCCGACCTACAACAGCATCGGAGTCTGGGCGCCGATCCTGTTGCTGTTCGCCCGTTTGCTGCAAGGCTTGTCGGTGGGCGGTGAGTACGGCACTACCGCGACCTACATGAGCGAAGTGGCGCTCAAGGGCCAGCGCGGTTTCTTCGCTTCGTTCCAGTACGTGACCCTGATCGGCGGCCAGTTGCTCGCGGTGTCGCTGGTGGTGATCCTGCAACAGTTCCTCACCGAAGATGACCTGCGTGCCTACGGCTGGCGGATACCCTTCGTGGTGGGTGCCATGGCGGCGCTGGTTTCGCTGTATCTGCGTCGTTCGCTGAAAGAAACCAGCAGCAAGGCAATGCGCGAAAACAAGGACGCCGGCAGTATCCGCGCGTTGTTTCGCGACCATAAAGCAGCGTTCATCACTGTGCTCGGTTACACCGCCGGTGGCTCGCTGATCTTCTACACCTTCACCACTTACATGCAGAAGTACCTGGTGAACACCGCCGGCATGCCGGCCAAGACCGCCAGTTACATCATGACCGGCGCGCTGTTCATCTATATGTGCATGCAGCCGATTTTCGGCATGCTCGCCGACAAGATCGGCCGGCGTAACTCGATGCTCTGGTTCGGCGCCCTCGGCACGCTGTTCACCGTACCGATCCTGTTGAGCCTGAAAAGTGTCAGCAGTCCGTTCCTGGCCTTTGTGTTGATTACCCTGGCGCTGGTGATCGTCAGTTTCTACACCTCGATCAGCGGTTTGGTAAAAGCCGAAATGTTCCCGCCCGAGGTGCGTGCACTGGGTGTCGGCCTGGCGTATGCGGTGGCGAATGCAATCTTCGGTGGTTCGGCGGAGTATGTGGCCTTGAGCCTCAAGGCCGTGGGTATGGAAAACTCCTTCTACTGGTACGTCACGGTGATGATGGCGGTGGCATTTTTGTTCAGCCTGCGCCTGCCGAAACAGGCGAAGTATCTGCAGAACGACCTTTGATCTTCACGCGCGGGTCGCAAAGGCCCGCGCCTTCAGGAACTGTTTATGAACCAGCGACCGGGCAATCAATTGTTCGATGCCTATTTCACTGCCCGCGATATGCGTGAGGTGTTCTGCGATCAGGGCCGGGTCCAGGCCATGCTCGATTTCGAAGCGGCACTGGCCCGGGCCGAAGCGCGGGTAGGGATGATTCCGTCGAGTGCTGTCGCGCCGATTGAAGCAGCTTGCCGCGCCGGGCTTTACGACTTTGCGGCGTTGGGCGAGGCGATTGCCACGGCGGGTAACTCGGCGATTCCGTTGGTCAAGGCGCTGGGCAAGCAGATCGCGGCCACCGATGCCGTAGCCGAACGCTATGTGCATCTGGGCGCGACCAGCCAGGACGTGATGGACAGCGGCCTGGTGCTGCAACTGCGCCGGGCGCTGGAACTGATCGAGAGCGACCTGGCACAACTGGGGCAGACCCTCGCGTCCCAGGCCCAGCGCTACGTGACCACGCCATTGGCCGGACGCACCTGGCTGCAGCATGCGACGCCGGTCACCCTCGGCATGAAAATCGCCGGCTGGCTGGGGGCGGTGACCCGCAGTCGCCAACGCTTGGCCGAACTCAAGCCGCGTCTGCTGGTGCTGCAATTCGGCGGTGCGTCCGGAACCCTGGCGGCCCTTGGCGACCAAGCCATGCCGATTGCCCGGGCGCTCGCCGAAGAACTGCAACTGACCTTGCCCGATCAGCCGTGGCACACCCAGCGCGATCGCGTGGTCGAGTTCGGCGCCGTGCTTGGCCTGATCGCCGGCAGTCTCGGCAAGCTCGGGCGTGATATCAGCCTGTTGATGCAAACCGAGGCCGCCGAAGTGTTCGAACCTTCGGCACCGGGCAAGGGCGGTTCCTCGACCATGCCGCACAAACGCAATCCGGTGGGCGCGGCGGTATTGATCGGCGCGGCGACTCGCGTACCCGGTTTGCTCTCGACGCTGTTCAGCGCCATGCCCCAGGAACACGAGCGCAGCCTCGGCCTGTGGCATGCCGAGTGGGAAACCCTGCCGGAGATCTGCTGCCTGGTGTCGGGCAGCCTGCAGCAAGCGCTGTTGATCGCCAAAGGACTGGAAGTGGATGCCGAGCGCATGGCTCGCAACCTCGATTTGACCCAGGGCCTGGTGCTCGCCGAAGCGGTGAGCATCGTCCTCGCGCAACGGGTAGGGCGCGATACCGCGCACCATCTGCTGGAACAATGCTGCAAACGCGCCGTGGCCGAACAACGTCACCTGCGCGCGGTCCTCGGCGACGAACCGCAAGTGACCGCCGAACTGTCGGCGGCTGAGCTCGATCATCTGCTGGACCCCGCCCACTATCTCGGTCAGGCCAAAACCTGGGTCGAGAGGGCGGTGGCTGAACATTCTGCATTGACTGCCTGAAGGAGACTTGCTGTGGCTTTTGTACAACTCGCCGAGGGCGAACTGCATTACCAAATCGATGGACCGGTCGATGCGCCGGTGCTGGTGCTGTCCAACTCCCTGGGCACGGACCTGCACATGTGGGACGCGCAGATCCCGGCGTTCTCCGAGCATTTTCGCGTGTTGCGTTTCGACACCCGCGGCCATGGCCAGTCATTGGTGACGCCGGGGCCTTACAGCATCGAGCAACTGGGCCATGACGTGCTCGCATTGCTGGATGCCTTGCACATCGACCGCGCGCATTTCTGCGGTTTGTCCATGGGCGGGCTGATTGGCCAGTGGCTGGGGATCAATGCCGGCGAACGCCTGAACAAACTGATCGTGTGCAACACCGCGGCGAAAATTGGCGATCCATCGATATGGAATCCGCGCATTGAGATGGTGCTGCGCGATGGTCAGGCGGCCATGATTGCCCTGCGCGATGCGTCGATTGCCCGCTGGTTCACCCCGGACTTCTCCGAAGCCAACCCGGCGGCGGCCAAGCAGATTACCGACATGCTCGCGGCCACTTCCCCACAGGGCTATGCAGCCAACTGTGCAGCCGTGCGCGATGCCGATTTCCGTGATCAGCTGTCTTCGATCAAGGTGCCGCTGCTGGTCATCGCCGGCACCGAAGACGCCGTGACGCCACCGTCTGGCGGGCATTTCATTCAAGAGCATGTGCGCGGGGCCGAGTACGCCGAGTTCTACGCAGCGCACTTGTCCAACGTCCAGGCAGACAATGCGTTCAGCGAGCGCGTGCTGGCGTTTCTGTCGGCTGATTGAGGGTATTCCCGTGGATGAGAAACAACGTTACGACGAGGGGATGGAAGTCCGTCGCGCGGTGCTCGGCGACGCCCACGTCGACCGCAGCCTGACCGCCCTGACCGAGTTCAACTCGGAGTTTCAGGAGATGATCACCCGCCACGCCTGGGGCGACATCTGGACTCGTCCCGGCCTGCCACGCCACACCCGCAGCCTGATCACCATCGCCATGCTGATCGGCATGAACCGCGAGGGCGAGCTCAAACTGCACCTGCGTGCGGCTGCCAACAATGGCGTGAGTCGTGGTGAGATCAAGGAAGTGATCATGCAGAGCGCAATCTACTGCGGCATCCCGGCTGCCAACGCGACGTTCCACCTGGCCGAGTCGGTGTGGGATGAGTTGGGGGTTGAGTCGCGGGGGTGATCCCGGTGGTTTTGTGTCGATTGAACTGACGCCATCGCGAGCAGGCTCGCTCCCACAATTGACCGAGTTACCCTGGCGGACGCGGTCTAATGTGGGAGCGAGCCTGCTCGCGATGGCGGTGGTGAGGTTTACAGCAGGCTGATCGGATAGCTGATGATCAAGCGGTTCTCATCGAACTCGTTATTGCTGTAGTCCCGGCGCATGGTCGAGTTGCGCCATTTCAGGTTCAGGTCTTTCAGCGCACCGCTTTGCACGGTGTAGCCCAGTTCACTTTCGCGTCCCCATTCCTTGCCGTCGGTGATAGTGCCGGTGTGCACATTGTCACCGCTGATGTAGCGGTTCATCAGGGTCAGGCCCGGTACGCCCACGGCGGCGAAGTTGTAGTCGTGACGTACTTGCCAGGACTTCTCCTGGGCATTGTCGTAGCTGGAGTTGTAGCTGTCGTTGGCCAGTGTGCCGCCACTGGTGCCGTTGACCCGCATCCAGGCGTTGTCGCCGGTGAGTTTTTGCAGGCCGACGTAGAAGGTGTTGCCGCCGTGCTTGGCCGAAAACAAGCCGTACATGGTCTTGTTGTCCAGCTCGCCGGCCCGGGCGCTGCCGTCATCCTTGCCGTAGAAGAAACCCAGGTTGGCACCCAGGGTCCAGTCGCCAAGCGGCTGGCTGTGGATCAGATTGATGAATTGCTGGCTGTAGATGTCCTTGAGCTCGGCGTTCCACAGACCAATCTGGGTGCGCTTGTCGTTGAACACGTACTCGCCGCCCTGGAAGTTGAAGCGGTCGGAGGTGAACGCGGCTTTGCCGGTCATCGACATGTCGCTCATGCTGCTGTCGTCGCGTGGGCTGTTCTGGCGGAACTGGCCGCCGTAGAGCGTCAGGCCATTGATTTCCTTCGAGGTGATCTGGCCACCCCGGAAGGTTTGCGGCAGCGAACGACCGTCGTCCGAACGCAGGATTGGCAGCACCGGCATCCACTCGCCGACTTTGACTTCGGTCTGCGACAGCCTGGCCTTGAACGCCACGTTGGTGCGCCCGAAGTTATCCGCCGGGCGACCATCATGATCCAGCGGCAGCAGTTGCGTACCGCCGGTGCCTTTGCCGCCGTCGAGCTTCACCGAATACAGACCGAGCACATCCATGCCGAATCCGACGGTGCCTTGGGTGAACCCGGACTTGGCGTCGAGGATGAAACTCTGCGTCCACTCTTCAGCCTTGCCCTGGGCCTTGGTCGGGTTGGTGAAGTTGCGGTTGATGTAGAAGTTGCGCAGGTTCAGGTTGACCTTGGCCCCTTCGACAAAGCCCGGCTCCTCGGCGTAGGCGGGCAGGGCGGCACTGGCCAGGGCGGCGGCGATCAGGCTGGGGACGAAATACTGCGCGGTGGAAGACGTCATGAGCTCGGGTCTCTCTAATTCTTGGGGATGAAGCGGGGTGATGCCGCAACCCGGGGTTGCAGACGAATATTCGAAATCACCACAAAACGAAGCGGGTCAGCCGGAGAGGGCAGGGCGCGGGGGCATGGCGTCGAACCTGTTGTTATTGGTTTTGTGGTTCGGATGGTGCGTGGAATGTACTGGATGGTTCAATCGTAAAAAGCGGGTTTTGGGCGATTATCGAACGCAAGATTGGTCGGGGTTTTGTAGTATCTGTAAGGGCCTCATCGCGGGCAAGCCCGCTCCCACAAGGATTGATGTCGTTTACTTAATTTGTGCTCGACACCAAAACCTGTGGGAGCGGGCTTGCCCGCGATGGGGCCATAACCGACAACACAACTTTTCAGGCAACCAACAAAAAGCCCACCAATCGGTGGGCTTCTTGTTTTCACTGCGCTATCAGAAGTACTTCATCTTCGGCGCTTCTTCTTTCAACGGCTCGTTCTTCGCCGTCTGTTCGTTCCAGCCACCACCCAGGGCCTTGTACAGGTTGACCTGGCTGACCAGCTGCGCCAGACGGTCGGTGATCAGCACCTGTTGCGCGCTGAACAGCTGACGCTGGGCATCGAGGAAGGTCAGGTTGCTGTCGACACCGATGCGGTAACGACGCTCGGCGAGGCGGTAGTAGTCCTGGTTGGCACTGACGAAGTCTTTCTGTGCCTGCAACTGCTGGACGTAGGTCTGGCGGGCGGCCAGGCCGTCGGCGACTTCCTGGAAGGCCGTTTGAATGGACTTCTCGTAGTTCGCCACGCCGATGTCTTTCTGGATTTTCGAGTAATCCAGGCTGGCGCGCAGGCTACCGGCGTTGAAGATCGGCAGGTTGATCTGCGGCTGGAACAACCAAGTGCCCGAACCGCCCTTGAACAGACCGGACAGGTCCGGGCTCAGGGTACCCGCATTGGCCGTGAGGCTGATGCTCGGGAAGAACGCAGCCCGCGCCGCGCCGATGTTGGCGTTGGCGGCCTTGAGGTTGTACTCGGCCTGAAGGATGTCCGGACGACGATGCAACAGGTCCGACGGCAGGCCGGGCGGAACGTCGCTCAGCAGGTCGTCGTCAAGCGGTTTGGCCGCTTGCAGGTTGGCTGGGATACCGGTGCCGAGCAGCAGCACCAGGCTGTTCTCGTCCTGGGCGACCTGACGGGTGTACTTGGCCAGTTGCGCACGGGCGTTTTCCACCGAGGTACGCGACTGCGCCAGGTCCAGGGCCGAGGCGACGCCGACTTCGTTGCTGCGGGCGGTGAGCTTGTAGCTCTCCTCGAAGGCGGCCAGGGTGTCCTGGGTCAGCTTGTACAGTTCCTTGTCGGCCTGCCAGGTCAGGTAGGCATTGGCCACACTGGCCACCAGGCTGATCTGCGTGCTGCGGCGGCCTTCTTCAGTGGCGAAGTACTTCTGCAACGCTTCTTCGTTCAGGCTGCGAACCCGACCGAACAGGTCGAGTTCATAGGCACTGACGCCAACAGTTGCCGAGTAGGAACTGCTGATGCCGGCTTCGCCAGTCTGCGAAGCGTTAGCCGGAAGCCGCTGACGGCTGCCGGTGCCGTTGGCCGAGACGGCCGGGAACAGATCGGCACGGGAGATGCGGTATTGAGCCGCAAACGCGTCGATGTTCAGGGCCGCGACACGCAGGTCACGGTTGTTTTCCAGGGCCACCTGGATCAGCTGTTGCAGCGCCGGGTCATGGAAAAACTGCTTCCAGCCCTGCTCGGCAGCCGCTTGCGCCGGTGCCTGGGCCGGCGAGTACGCCAGGCCCTTCGGGTACTGGCCCGCCACCGGCGCTTCGGGCTGCTGATAATCAGGTATCAGCGAGCAGCCACCGAGCACGAAGGCGGCGACTGCCAGGGAGAGTAGCGACTTGCTCATTAGCCAGCCTCTTTAGAAGTTTCAATAGCGTCATCCTGGTCGGCGATTTTGCGCTGGCCTATGGACGACACGGTGACGAAGAACAGCGGGACCCAGAAGATCGCCAGCACAGTCGCCGTGATCATACCGCCGATCACGCCGGTACCGATTGCATGCTGGCTACCGGAACCTGCGCCCGTGGATATCGCCAGTGGTACCACACCGAGGACGAAGGCGAGCGAGGTCATGATGATCGGTCGCAGACGCATGCGGCAGGCTTCAATCGCCGCATCGCGCAGGCTACGCCCCTGTTCGTGCAGTTCCTTGGCAAATTCGACAATCAGAATGGCGTTTTTCGCCGCCAGACCGATAGTCGTCAACAAGCCTACCTGGAAGTACACGTCGTTGGACAAACCGCGCAGGCTGGTGGCCATCAGTGCACCGATGATCCCCAGCGGTACCACCAACATCACCGCGATCGGAATCGACCAGCTTTCATACAACGCCGCCAGGCACAGGAACACCATCAGCAGCGACAGGGCGTACAGCGCCGGTGCTTGCGAACCGGACAGACGCTCTTCGTACGACAGGCCGGTCCAGGAAATACCGACACCCGCCGGCAGTTTCTTGGCAATGGCTTCGACTTCGAGCATGGCTTCACCGGTGGAATAGCCTGGCGCCGGGGCACCGAGGATTTCCATCGCTTCCACGCCGTTGTAACGGGCCAGTTTCGGCGAACCGTAAATCCACTCGCCCTTGGCGAACGCCGAGAACGGAACCATGGTGCCGACACTATTGCGCACGTACCACTTCTGCAGGTCTTCAGGGCCCATTCGAGCGCCCGGCTGGCCTTGTACGTACACCTTCTTCACCCGACCACGGTCGATGAAGTCGTTGACGTAGCTACTGCCCAGGGCAATCGACAAGGTGTTGTTGATGTCGGCGATGGTAATGCCCAGGGCACTGGCCTTCTCGTCATCGATTTCCAGCTGGTATTGCGGTTCGTCGTTCAGGCCGTTCGGACGCACCTGAGCCAGGATCTTGCTTTGTGCGGCCATGCCGAGGAACTGGTTGCGCGCTTCCATCAGTTTTTCGTGACCGATACCGGCACGGTCCTGCAGGAACACGTCGAAACCGGTGGCGTTACCCAGTTCCAGTACCGCCGGTGGCGCGAAGGCGAACACCATGGCATCGCGGAAGGTGAAGAAGTGCTGCTGGGCACGGGCCGCCACCTTGAACACGTTGTTGTCAGCGTTACGTTCGTCCCACGGGCGCAGCATGATGAACGCCATGCCCGAGCTCTGGCCCCGGCCGGCGAAGTTGAAGCCGGTCACGGTAAACACCGAGTTCACCGCATCGCCTTCGCCGCCATCCTTGCCAGGGCGCAGCAGGAATTCACGCATTTCGTCGACGACCACCTGGGTGCGCTGGGATGTCGAGCCGGCCGGGGTCTGCACCTGGGCGAACAGTACACCCTGGTCTTCTTCCGGCAGGAACGCGGTTGGAATGCGGGTGAACAGCCAGATCATGCCAACCACGATCAGCAGGTACGCCAGCAGATACGGGATCTTGCGCTGCAGGATATTGCCGACACCGCGTTCGTAGCTGCGAACGCCGCGGTCGAAATTGCGGTTGAACCAGCCAAAGAAACCGCGCTTGGGTACACCGTGCTCGCCTTTCGGGATCGGCTTGAGCATGGTGGCGCAAAGCGCCGGGGTGAAGATCAGCGCGACCAGTACCGACAGGGCCATGGCCGAGACGATGGTGATCGAGAACTGCTTGTAGATCACACCGGTGGAACCGCTGAAGAACGCCATCGGCAGCAGAACCGCCGACAACACCAGGGCGATACCGACCAGTGCGCCCTGGATCTGTCCCATGGACTTCTTGGTGGCTTCCTTGGGTGACAGGCCTTCTTCGCTCATCACCCGTTCGACGTTTTCCACCACGACGATGGCGTCGTCCACCAGCAAGCCGATGGCCAGCACCATGCCGAACATGGTCAGGGTGTTGATGCTGAAACCCGCTGCCGCGAGGATCCCGAACGTACCGAGCAATACCACCGGCACGGTCATCGTGGTGATGATGGTGGCACGGAAGTTTTGCAGGAACAGGAACATCACCAGGAACACCAGCGCGACCGCTTCGACCAGGGTATGAACCACGCCCCTGATCGATTCCGTTACTACCGGAGTGGTGTCGTACGGGAACACTACTTCCATCCCTTCCGGGAAGAACGGCTTGAGGCTGTCGATGGTGGTGCGCAAGGCTTTTGCGGTGTCGAGGGCATTGGCACCGGTGGCCAGTTTCACCGCCAGGCCCGAAGCCGGGGCGCCGTTGAACTGGGCATTGATGCTGTAGTTCTCGCCACCCAGACCGACTTCGGCGACATCTTTGAGGCGAACCTGGGAACCGTCCTTGTTGACCTTGAGCAGGATCTTGTCGAATTGCTCCGCGGTCTGCAGGCGGGTCTTGCCGATGATCGTCGCGTTCAACTGGGTGCCGGGCAGGGCAGGCAGGCCGCCGAGCTGGCCGGACGACACCTGGACGTTTTGCGCAGCGATGGCGGTTTTGACGTCGATCGGGGTCAGGTTGTAGTTGTTCAACTTGGCCGGGTCGAGCCAGATACGCATGGCGTACTGGGAACCGAACACCTGGAAGTCGCCGACACCGGCGGTCCGCGAGATCGGGTCCTGCATGTTCGACACGATGTAGTTGGACAGGTCGTCCTTGGTCATGCTGCCGTCACGCGACACCACGCCGATCACCAACAGGAAGTTCTTCACTGCCTTGGTGACGCGGATACCCTGTTGCTGCACTTCTTGCGGCAGCAGCGGGGTGGCCAGGTTCAGCTTGTTCTGGACCTGAACCTGCGCGGTGTCGGAGTTGGTGCCTTGCTCGAAGGTCGCGGTAATGGTCATGGTGCCGTCGGAGTTACTTTCCGACGAGACATAACGCAGGTTGTCGATGCCGTTGAGCTGTTGCTCGATCACCTGAACCACGGTGTCCTGTACCGTTTGTGCCGAAGCACCCGGGTAGGCCACGGAGATGGCGATCGCTGGAGGCGCAATGCTCGGGTACTGGTTGATCGGCAACCGGAGGATCGATAGTGCCCCGACCAACATGATCACCAGGGCAATGACCCAGGCGAAAATCGGACGGTCGATAAAAAATTTCGACATGGTTTACTCCCCTTTGCCGCCAGAGGCTTTATCAGCTGCCTGGGCGGGGGCCGGGTTCCTTACGGCTACGTTGGTCGCTTCACTGGCCTTGACTTCGATGCCGGGTTTGACGAATTGCAGGCCTTCGGTGATCAGGCGATCGCCGGCCTTCAGGCCGTCTTCGATCAGCCATTGATTGCCGACGGTGCGGTTGGCCTTGAGTTGACGCAGTTCGACCTTGTTGTCCGGGCCGACAACCAGTGCGGTTGGCGTCCCCTTGAGGTCGCGGGTCACGCCTTGCTGCGGGGCCAGGATCGCCGCGCTGTTCACGCCGGCCAGCAACTTGGCGTGCACGAACATGCCCGGCAGAAGGGTGTGATCAGGGTTCGGGAAAATCGCGCGCAAGGTGACGGAACCGGTGGTCTGGTCAACCGAGATTTCAGAGAACTCCAGCTTGCCGTCCAGCTTGTACTCGCTGCCGTCTTCGAGGGTCAGCTTGACCGAGGCTGCGTTATCGCCGGCCTTTTGCAGGCGACCGCTTTCCAGCTCACGGCGCAGTTGCAACAGCTCGACCGAGGACTGCGTCACGTCGACGTAGATCGGGTCGATTTGCTGAATCACCGCCATCGCGTCGACCTGGGCATTGCTGACCAGCGCGCCTTCGGTCACCGAGGAGCGGCCGATGCGACCGGTCAGCGGGGCATAGACCTTGGTGTAGCGCACGTTGATCTGTGCGGTTTGCAGCGCGGCTTCCGATTGCAGGCGGTTGGCCACGGCGGTGTCGTATTCCTGGCGGCTCACAGCCTGTTCGTCGACCAATTGCTTGTAGCGGTCGGAAATCGACTTGGTCGAACGCAGGTTGGCTTCGGCGCTGGCGAGCGTTGCTTCATAGATCGATGGATCGATCTGATAGAGCTGTTGGCCTGCCTTGACGTCGCTGCCTTCCTTGAACAGGCGCTTGAGAATGATGCCGTTGACCTGCGGGCGGACTTCGGCAATGCGGAACGCGCTGGTACGGCCAGGCAGATCGGATGTCAGGGTGAAAGCTTGCGGTTGCAGAGTCACGACGCCGACCTGAGGCGGTGGGGCGGCCGGTGCTGCCTCTTCCTTTTTGCATCCGCTGAGCAGCGATGCCAGGGCGACGGCGGCGACCAGAGCGGTAACAGCTGGCTTGAATTGCATGAAAATCCTCGGGTCAGGCGCGCAAGTTGCGCACTAGAAAGGTGGAAGGTTGAAAAATGCTTGCCGAGTAGATAAGTAGCTTACTAAGGAATATACTTACGTACATGGCTGTTTGTAAATACCCAGGCTGTGTCCCACGCCGTTACACAAGCCGTTGAAAGGTTGGAATTGTAGGCCGGGGACGAACCCCCAGAACGTTCGCCCCACTTTTATTCAGCCGATGTTCAGGCATCGCTGAAGCACCCTGATTGAGGTTGTACTGCCATGGTCCGTCGTACCAAAGAGGAAGCTCAGGAAACCCGTGCGCAAATTCTCGTGGCGGCCGAAAAGGCCTTTTACGAGCGAGGCGTGGCGCGCACGACCCTGGCGGACATCGCGACCCTGGCCGGCGTCACTCGAGGGGCCATTTACTGGCATTTCAGCAACAAGGCGGATCTGGTGCAGGCCATGCTCGACACCCTGCATGAGCCCCTGGAAGAAATGGCCAAGGCCAGCGAGAGCGAAGACGAACTCGATCCCCTGGGCTGCATGCGCAAGCTGTTGATTCATTTGTTTCATCAAATTGCGCTGGACCCGAAAACCCGACGCATCAACGAGATTCTTTTTCATAAGTGCGAATTCACCGATGAAATGTGCGACCTGCGCCAACAACGGGTGTCAGCCAGCCTCGAATGCAATGTGCGGATCGGTCTGGCCCTGAGTAATGCCGTGAATCGTGGCCAGTTGCCGGAAACCCTCGACACCGCCCGCGCCGCGATCAGCTTGCATGCTTATATTGATGGCATCCTGTACCAGTGGTTGCTGGCCCCCGACAGTTTTGAGTTGCACACCGAAGCCGAGCGTTGGGTCGATACCGGGCTGGATCTGTTGCGCTTCAGCCCCAGCCTGCGCAAATAAAGCAAAATGCGTAATCGGCGCCTTGTGTGTCAACCGTTGACGCCGAAGATGAACAGTTCTTCACGCACCCTTCGATAATGGGGTGCTTTTATATACTTACACTCGGCAGGTTGACAGGTAGCAAGCTCAGTAATTTGTAGGGAATTTGTGTCGAGTCTGTGAGCACCTGCCGATGATCGCGGCTCCCACAGTGGATAGTGTCAAACCGTCAAGTATTAAAAAGCCCCGGCTCTTTCGAGTCGGGGCTTTTGCGTTTCCACGGTTGCTGATTACAGCGTCGGGTAGTCGATGTAACCGACAGGCCCCTTGGCATAGAACAGTTCAGGGCGCGCTTCGTTCAGCGGCGCGTCAGCCTGCAAGCGTGCTGGCAGGTCGGGGTTGGCAATGAAAGGTACGCCGAAGGCGACTGCATCGGCCTTGCCACTGGCGAGCAACGTGTTGGCGCTGTCCTTGGTGAAACGTTCGTTGGCAATGTAAGGGCCGCCGAAGGCTTCTTTGAGTTGTGGGCCGAGGCTGTCGGCACCTACTTTCTCCCGCGAGCAGATGAAGGCGATGCCACGCTTGCCCAGTTCGCGAGCGACGTAGGTGAAGGTTTCGGCCAGGTTGTCGTCGCCCATGTCATGCAAGTCGGCGCGTGGCGACAGGTGCACGCCGACACGGCCGGCGCCCCAGATTTCGATGGCCGCGTCGGTCACTTCCAGCAGCAGGCGGGCACGGTTTTCCAGGGAACCGCCGTAGTTGTCGGTGCGCTGGTTGGTGCTGCTTTGCAGGAACTGGTCGAGCAGGTAACCGTTGGCGGCATGGATTTCCACACCGTCGAAGCCGGCAGCCTTGGCGTTCTCGGCACCGACGCGGTAAGCGTCGACGATGTCGGCGATTTCAGCGGTTTCCAGGGCGCGCGGCACAGGGAAGTCGGCCAATGGACGCACCAGGCTGACGTGGCCCTTGGGCTGGATGGCACTCGGGGCGACCGGGGCCTCATCGTTCAGGTACAAACCGTGGGAAATGCGACCCACGTGCCACAGTTGCAGAAAGATCTTGCCGCCCGCACCGTGGATAGCCTTGGTCACGTTGGACCAGCCACGCACCTGATCGTTGGACCAGATGCCCGGGGTGTCCGGGTAGCCGACGCCCATCGGTGTGACCGAAGTGGCCTCGCTGAGGATCAGGCCGGCGGAGGCACGTTGCACGTAGTACTCGGCCATCAGCGCGTTGGGCACGCGACCTTCGTCGGCGCGGCAGCGGGTCAGTGGCGCCATGATGATGCGGTTGGCCAACTCGAGGTCGCCCAGTTTGATCGGATCGAAAATAGTCGTCATTTAGTGGCTCTCTTTTGGAGATCAGTTAGAAGTAGCAGGGGCCAGATCGGGATTGCCGCTCTGACGGAAAGTAATCAGGGTCACCAGCAGGGCGAGTACCGCCAGTACGGCTGCCGCGAGCGGCACGCTGGTCAGGCCGAAGCCGTGGGCGATCACACTGCCGCCGACCCAGGCACCCAAGGCGTTGCCTATGTTGAAAGCGCCGATGTTCAGGGTCGACACCAGGTTCGGTGCGGCCTTGCCGAAGGTCACCACGTTCACTTGCAGCGCCGGGACGGCGGCGAAGCACGCGGTGGCCCAGAGGAACAGGGTGATTTCGGTCGGGATCAGCGCGACGCTGGTCCAGGTCAGCACGGTGGACACTACGGCCATGGTGATGAACACGCCGATCAGCGTCGCGGCCATGCCTTTGTCGGCCAGCTTGCCGCCGATGATGTTGCCGACCGTCAGGCCCAGGCCGATGAGCATCAGGGTCCAGGTCACGCCACGGGGCGAGACGCCGGTGACTTCGCCCAGCAGCGGCGCAACGTAGGTGAACAGGGTGAACACCGAGGCGGCGAACAGCGCGGTCATGCTCAGGGACAGCCAGATGCCGCCGCCCTTGAGTGCTGCCAGTTCGGCGCGCATGTCGAGTTTTTCTTCATCACGCTTGGCCGGCAGGAAGCGGATCAGACCGATCAGTGCGATCACACCGATCACGGTCACGGCCCAGAAGGTCGAACGCCAGCCGGCTTCCTGACCGAGGGCGGTGCCCAGCGGTACGCCGAGGACGTTGGCCAGGGTCAGGCCGGTGAACATCAGGGCCACGGCCGAAGCGCGTTTGTTCGCAGGCACCAGGCCGGCGGCTACCACTGAACCGATACCGAAGAAGGCGCCATGGCACAGGGCGGTGACCACACGGGCGAACATCAGCACGTTGTAGTCGCCGGCCACTGCGCAGAGCAGGTTGCCGATAATGAAGATGCCCATCAACGCCACAAGGGCAGCCTTGCGCGGCAACCGGGCGGTGGCCAGCGCCATGAACGGCGCACCAATGGCCACGCCCAGGGCGTAACCGGTCACCAGCCAGCCGGCACCGGGGATCGACACACCGAGGTCAGCCGCCACGTTGGGCAGCAGGCCCATGATGACGAACTCGGTAGTGCCGATGGCGAAGGCACTCAAGGCCAGGATGAGTAGCGAGAGGGGCATGTCTAATTCCTTGTCGGCTGGCTGACGTTAAGGGTCAGAGCTCTTTACTGAAGGTTTTGAGGAACTCCTGAATGGTTTCCTCGTTACGTTTGAAAAAATGCCACTGGCCGACTTTGCGGCTGCTGATCAGGCCGGCGCGTTGCAGGGTCGCCAGGTGTGCGGACACCGTCGACTGCGACAGGCCGCAACGTTGATCGATCTGCCCGGCGCAAACGCCGTGCTCGTTACTGTGGGACTGGTCGGGAAATTCGACGGTCGGGTCCTTGAGCCAGTGCAGGATGTCTCGCCGTACTGGGTGTGCCAGGGCTTTTATTATTTCGTCGAGATTGATGGTCATGATGTGGGCTCGTGATGTTTAAAACGCTATATCGCGATGAGGCGAACTTTAAATCGGTATTTCGCGATATACAAATATGATTTGGCTCTGACCAACTCGCATTTCGGTATATCGAGTTATAACGATATGTTGAGTGTAACAAGACAAGGGGGCAGTGCTAAGCTGCGCCCATGAACTATCTCGCACATCTTCACCTCGGTGGCCAGCGTCCCGGCCAATTGCTCGGCAGTCTGTATGGCGATTTCGTCAAGGGACGCCTGCAAGGGCAGTTCGCTCCGGACATCGAGGGGGCTATCCAGTTGCACCGCAGCATCGACGTGTTCACCGACCGCCATCCGCTGGTGGACGTCGCGTTGTCGCGTTTCTCCCTGACCCGTCGTCGCTACGCGGGCATCGTGCTCGATGTGTTTTTCGACCATTGCCTGGCCCGGGACTGGACGCTGTATGCCGACCGGCCCTTGGCGTTGTTCACTTCGGACGTTTACCGGGTGCTGTCCAGCGAACGGCAATTGCCGGAGCGGCTGGCGAAGATTGCGCCGCACATGGTGGCCAATGACTGGTTGGGCTCGTATCAGGAATTCGAAGTGCTGGAGCAGGTGTTGCGCGGGATATCGCGGCGCCTGACCCGGCCGGAGGAGCTGGCGGCGGCGATGCAGGAGTTGCGGCGGCTGTATGAACCGTTGAGCGAGGACTTTCGGTTGTTCTATCCGCAGCTTCAGGATTTTGCCCGGAACTATCCAGCATCATAAAACCACTGTAGGAGCGAGCCTGCTCGCGATTACGGTCTGTCATTCAGCATCATCGTTGAATGTTAATCCGCTATCGCGAGCAGGCTCGCTCCTACAGGGAGCATGTGTTTACGCTGCTATTGCGGGGCGCATTGGTGCTCGTTGCGGTTCGACAATTTCACCAAACAACACCTTCTGCACCGCCTGCTGCGCCTCGAACGCCAGCGCCGCGCGTTCCCGGCCCTGGCACTCGATCGGCTTGAGCAGATGAATCTCCACACCGCCACGGTCGTTGGCAAACAACCGCATCAGATGCGACAGCAAGTCATCGTCGCCAATGAACGGCGCCAGCGCGCAAGGCTGGCCGTTACGCACATAACGAATCGCCACCGGCTGCATCGCCACTTCGGAATCGATGGCGGCGGACAGCAGGCGGCCATGGAAAGTACGCAGTGAACGGCCATCGGTGGTGGTGCCTTCCGGGAACATCAGCAGGGGGTGCGCCTGTTCCAGGTGACGGGTCATCTGTTTGCGGATCAACTGGCTGTCACCCGAGCCACGGCGGATAAACAGGCTGCCGGCCTTGGCCGCCAACCAGCCGGCCACCGGCCAGGTGCGCACTTCGGCCTTGGACAGGAACGACAGCGGCGTGAGCATGCCCAGCAGTGGGATGTCGGTCCAGGACACGTGGTTGCTGACCCAGAGCATCGGCGTCTTCGGCAGCTCGCCGTGGACGGTCACGTCGAAGGGCAGGGCATTGCTCAGACGGGCCATGAAAAACCGCGACCAGCGTTGCCGGCGCGCCATCGAATGGGCCATGCCCAGGCGCTCGAACACCCCGAACACACTGGCCATGCCCAAGCCCAGCGTCACCACCAGCAGCACTCGCGCGATTCGCGCGTACACCCGCAACCGGCCCATTACACAGCCGCCTTGAAGTGTTTGGCGTAACGCGGGCAGAGTTCGTCGCGCTTGAGCAGGATGAACACGTCGGCGACCTGGAAGTCTTCGTCCCAGCATGGTTCGCCGCAGATCTTCGCGCCCAGACGCATGTAGGCCTTGAGCAGTGGTGGCATTTCGGCAATCACGTTCGACGGGATGTCCAGGCTCGGCAGCGGGTTTTTCGGCTCGGCGCGCAGGTGTTCGGTGCACAGGTAGCGTTCGCGCAGACGCTGCATGATCGCGTGGGCCTGCACGCCGCCATCCTGCATCGGAATGCTCGCGCACCCCATCAGGTAGCTGTAGCCGCCCTGGTTCAGGACTTCGGCCAGTTCGCCCCAGAGCACGGCGATGGTGCCGCCGTTGCGGTAGGCCGGGTCGACACAGGTGCGACCGATTTCCAGGATCGGGCCTTGCAGGTGCACCAGGCCGTGGAGGCTGAATTCTTCTTCGCTGTAGAATTTGCCCAGGCTGCTGGCCGCCGTGTGGTCGAGCAGACGGGTGGTCGCCACCAGACGGCCGGTGTTCAAGTCACGCACGCCGATGTGGGCGCAGTGAACGTCGTAGTCATCCATGTCCAGACCCAGTTCCGCGCCTTTCAGCTTGGCGTTGAACTCACCGCTGAACACGTTGAAGCGCAAGGCCTGGGCTTCCTGCAAAGCCTCGGCGCCCACCAGGCGTTCGGCTTGCAGGCGGCGTTCGTTGCCGGTGTCGCTGATACGGGCGATCTGAGTCATGGCGAATCTCCGTGCGGGCTGCTCACCCGTCTTTGGGCTACAGCGAATCGACTTTCTTTGTCTAGCCGTGTTGTGCAAAGTCAGGCTATGTAGCCCCGGTGTCATCGCCATTAAGCTTTGGTGATGCTTATATGACAGCCCTTGAGGAGCCTCTTATGCCCTGGCAAACCCTGTTGAACCGTCGTGATCGCTTGCCCGCCAACCCGGATCTGGCCGAAGGTTTCGCGACCTTGCTGCAGCAGTTGGGAACGGTCACGCCGTTTGAATTGGCGGTGCTTGGCGGGCGGTTGATGGCGACGCCGGGGCTGGCGTTTCTGGTGGGTTATCAGGCGGCCTTGCGCATGCTCTGGCCGAGCGCGCCCCTGAGCCTGGGCGCGCTGTGCGCCACCGAACAGCGCAGCCTGCGCCCGGCCGACATGCAAACCCGGTTGAGCGGTTTGCGCCTGAGCGGACGCAAGGATTTCGTCACCGCCGGTAATGCCGCCGACTGGCTGCTGGTGGCGGCGCGCAGCGAGGAGCCCGGTGCCGATCCACGCTTGAGCCTGGCGGTGATCTATCGCGATGAGCCGGGTGTGCGGGTGGAAAAACTGGCGCCGATTCCGTTGATGCCAGACATCAGTCATGGGCGATTGATTCTGGATAACGCGTTGTGCGAATTGCTCGCCGGGGACGGCTGGGATGCGTACGTCAAACCGTTCCGCACCCTGGAAGACATCTATGTGCTGAGCGCCATGACAGCATGGTTGTATGGCGTCGGCCAGGAATGCGATTGGCCACAAGGCTTGCAATTGCGCTTGCTGGGGTTGCTGGCGGGGTGCGCGGAAATCAGCCGCCAGCCACCGACCCATCCGGCCGGGCATGTGTTGCTTGGCGGGTTGTTTGCGCAGTTCGAAGGGCTCAAGGCTGAGGTGAATGAGGCGCTGGCTGGAGGGCCTCAAGAGTGGGCGACGATGTGGCAGCGGGATCAGGCGGTGATGGATTTGGCGGCAGGGGCTCGGGGCAAGCGGTTGGCCAAGGCTTTGGCGGAATCTTCATTGAATTGACTGGCCTCATCGCGAGCAGGCTCGCTCCTACATTTGGAACGCATTCTCCTGTAGGAGTGAGCCTGCTCGCGATAGCAATCTTTCAGGCAATACAAATTTCAGAACTGTCATCAACCTCCACTAGGCTCAGCAAGTTCAATCTCCGAGCCCTCGTCATGCCCAAACGCTTGTCCCTGACTTTCCTGCTGTTGCTCAGCCTCACGGCCCAGGCCGAAAACTGGCCCGCCGAGCAATGGCCGACTGCCCCGACGCCGACCGGTCCGGCGCTTCAAGCCCTGGAGGCCTACGCCTTCCCATCCCGCGATGACACCACTGGCCAGGGCATTCGCACCGATGCCTTGCTGGTGATCCGTGACGGCCAGTTGATCTACGAACGCTACGCCGGCCCGACGACGGCCGAGACGCCGCACCTGACCTGGTCTATCAGCAAGAGCCTGATGGCCACGGTCCTCGGCGTGGCCTACGGCGAAGGCTTGTTCAAGCTCGGCGACCCGGTGGCGAAGTTTTATCCACCCCTGCAAAAATACCCCGACATGACCATGGCCGACCTGCTGCACTGGGCCTCGGGACTGGATTGGCAGGAAGACTACGAATACGCACCGCTGAAGTCTTCGGTGGTGGCCATGCTCTACACCCGCGGTCACCACGACATGGCCGCGTTCACCGCGGCCCATGGTTCATACGCGGCGCCGGGCCAAGCGTTTCGCTACTCCAGCGGTGACAGCAACCTGTTGTCCGCGGCATTGAAAACCATCGTCGGCCCCGGCCGCTATCCGGACTATCCGTGGACTGCGCTGTTCGAGCCGCTGGGCATTCGCCATGCCGTTTGGGAAACCGATGCCACGGGCACTTTCGTCGCTTCGTCCTATGCCTACCTCACTGCAAGGGACCTGGCCCGGATCGGTCTGTTGATGGCCCGCGAGGGTCGCTGGGCGGACAAGCAACTGCTGCCCAAGGACTGGGTGGCGTTCAATCGCGAGCCGTTCGCTGAATATCACGCCGATCAAGACGAGGCCGTCCCTGGCGGACATTGGTGGCTCAATCGAGCCGTTGAGGGCGCGCCACGACCCTGGCCCGATGCCCCCGCCGACACCTTCGCCGCGTTGGGCCATTGGGGCCAGGCGATGTACGTGATCCCCAGTGAACAGCTGGTGATCGTCCGCTACGGCGATGACCGCGACGGCCGTTACCGGCACAACCAATTGCTCCAGCTCGCGCTCAAGGCCTTTGCCGGGAAGGTGCAGCCATGAGCGGTTTCATTCGCCATCGACCGGTCAGTTCCCTGTTACTGATCCTGCTGATCGCCTTGTTCGGCTGGCTCTGGCACGAGCGGGTGGCGCTGTGGGCGTTCCCCGACATCATCAGCGCCTACACCGCCAAGGAATACTGTTCGTGCCGCTACGTGATGAACAACGACGCCGAGTACTGCCACGGTTATGTGAAACAGTGGCTGCCCGCCAGCGGCTTTGCCGATGACCCGGTCGGCAAGCGCGTCACGGTCAGCGGCATGGGCCGCAGCAACAGTGCGGTGTGGATCGGCGAGCGCCAGGGCTGTCGCTTGCAGCCCTGAGTGCGATGAAGTGCCTGGGTGAGAGGAGGGCTTTTGTGGCGAGGGGGTAACGGATGGCTTGCAATGCGCTGAAGGCCAGTTAAGGTTCAGCACAGGTTTATTTGCCCTACGAGTCTCTATGTTCAAGCGCTCCACCTTCCAAACCCTCACTTTCCTGCTGCTGGCCGGTGCCGCGTTGTCGGCCCGTGCCGATTGGTACCTCGATGGCGAGTCTTCGCGCCTGTCGTTTGTCAGCACCAAGAATGCCAATGTTTCCGAAGTGCAGCGCTTTCTGGTGCTGCACGGCAAGGTCGATCCCGAGGGGGTGGCGCAGGTGGAAGTCGAGCTGGAGTCGATCAACAGCGGCATACCGCTGCGCGATGAGCGCATGCGCAAGGAACTGTTCCAGATCGACCGGTTTCCCGACGCCTTGATCACCACGAAAATCGATCTGCGCCCGATCAATGATCTTGCTCCCGGCGCACAGCTGGAGTTGCGCCTGCCACTGACCGTCGACCTGCACGGCAAGCAACACGAATACAACGCACAGTTGCTGGCGACCCGTCTCGATGACCGGCGCTTCCAGGTGGTGACTCTCGAACCGCTGGTGATCAATGCCGAAGATTTCGATTTGGCTCCCGGCCTGGAGTCGTTGCGCAAACTGGCCGGTTTGTCGGCGATCAGTCTTTCAGTGCCGGTGGGTGCGGTGCTGATTTTCACGGCGCGCTGACATGGCCGGAGCGATTTTTCCCTGGCGTGAAGGCAACCACTTCGAACTGCTGGTCGATGGTCCGCAGTTTTTTCCGCGCATGCTGGTGGCGATTGCCCGCGCCGAAGAACAGGTTGAGCTGGAGCTGTATCTGGTGGAGGCGGGCGCCTGCGCCGAAGCCATGGTCCAGGCCTTGGTGCAGGCCGCCGAGCGCGGTGTGCGGGTGCGCTGCCTGTTCGATGATTACGGCAGTCTCGCCTTCACCCTGACCTTGCGTCAGCGACTGATGGCCGCCGGGGTTGAGCTGCGGTTCTACAATCGCCTGAGCTGGCGGCGCTGGGTCGGCAACTTCTACCGCGATCACCGCAAGCTGTTACTGGTGGACCAGAGCATGGCAGTGGTCGGTGGCACCGGTGTCACTGATGAGTTCTGGACACCGGGGGAAGACGTCAGCGAATGGCATGAGGTGATGGTGGAAATCACCGGGCCGCTGGTGCTCGACTGGCAGTTGCTGTTCGACCGCCAGTGGATCGCCAACCGCCATCGACGTGCCTGGCGCCCCGCTTCGCATTTCGGCTTGCCGCGCCTGCCTCGGGTGCCGTCGATGGGCGAGGGCATGGGCCGGGTGGCCTATGCCGACGCCCGTCAACACCGGGACATTCTGCAGTCGCTGGTGCGAGCCCTGAACAGCGGTCAGCGACGGATCTGGCTGGCCACGCCGTACTTTTTGCCAACCTGGAAAGTCCGCCGCTCCCTGCGCCGGGCGGCTGCCCGGGGCGTCGATGTACGGCTGCTGCTGACCGGCCCCCGTACCGATCACCCGTCCGTGCGCTATGCCGGGCATCGTTACTACCCGCGACTGCTCAAGGCCGGGGTGAAGATCTTCGAGTACCAGCCGTGTTTCCTGCACCTGAAAATGGTCCTGATCGATGACTGGGTGAGCATCGGTTCGTGCAACTTCGATCACTGGAATCTGCGCTTCAACCTGGAAGCCAACCTGGAAGCACTGGACCCCGGATTGACCCGCTCGGTGGCGGCGAGTTTCGAACGGGACTTCGGGTTGAGTGAGCAAGTCAGCCTGGAGGAATGGCAACGCCGGCCACTGTGGCGGCGAGTCAAGCAGCGGGTGTGGGGATGGGTGGATCGGGTGGTGGTGAATCTGCTGGATCGAAGGGGTTGAACCCAAACTTTCAAACACCCTGAAACCACTGTAGGAGCGAGCCTGCTCGCGATGGCGGCCTGACAGTCAACAATGATGTTGAATGTTATGGTCTCATCGCGAGCAGGCTCGCTCCTACAGGTTTTTGCGGTGTGTCAGGGATTACAGCAACTCAAAACTCTGCTGCGTCACATCCTCTGAATCCAGGCCGATCTGCACGTTGAACTTGCCCGGCTCCGCCGCGTATTTGAGCTGGGTGTTGTAGAATTTCAGGTCGTCCTCGGTGATGGTGAAGTGCACGACCTTCTGTTCGCCGGCCTTGATCATCACTTTCTGGAAGTTCTTCAGTTCCTTGATCGGGCGGATCATCGAGCCTGCCACGTCCTGGATATACAACTGCACCACGGTTTCGCCGTCGCGCTTGCCGGTGTTTTTCACTGTGACGCTGGCGTCGAGCTTGCCGGTCTTGTTCAGCGTGGTCGACGACAGCGCCATGTCGCTCAGGCTGAAGTCGGTGTAGCTCAGGCCGTAGCCGAACGGGTACAGGGGACCTGTGGTGTCATCGAAATACTGCGAGGTGTAGTTGCCTGGTTTGCCCGGGGTGAATGGCCGGCCAATGGTCAGGTGGTTGTAGTAGGTCGGAATCTGGCCTACCGAACGCGGGATGCTGATCGGCAGTTTGCCCGACGGGTTGTAGTCGCCGAACAATACATCGGCGATGGCGTTACCGCCTTCGGTACCGGTGAACCAGGTTTCCAGGATAGCGTCGGCCTGTTCTTTCTCTTCGAGGATCGTCAGCGGGCGGCCGTTCATCAACACCAGTACCAGCGGCTTGCCGGTGGCTTTCAGGGCACGGATCAGCTCGCGCTGGTTTTCCGGGATGTTCAGGTCGGTGCGGCTCGACGATTCGTGGGACATGCCACGGGATTCGCCGACGGCGGCAACCACCACATCAGCATCCTTGGCCGCTTTCACCGCTTCGTCGATCAGCACCTTCGCCGGGCGCGGGTCATCCACCACTTCCGGGGCGTCGAAGTTGAGGAAATTCAGGTAACCGAGGATTTTCGGGTCGCTGGTGATGTTGGCACCACGGGCGTAGATCAGTGTCGATTTGTCGCCCAGGGCATTGGTCATGCCATCGAACAGGGTCACCGATTGAGCAGGGCGACCGGCAGCGGCCCAGCTGCCCATCATGTCAATCGGCGCCTTGGCCAGCGGACCGACCAGGGCGATTTTCGCGGTCTTCTTCAGTGGCAGGGTTTCGTTGCGGTTTTTCAGCAGCACCTGGCTGCGGCGTGCCACATCACGGGCCTCGGCGCGGTGCAGGCGGCTGTCGGCGTAGGTGTCGACCGGATCATCCACGGCCTTGCCGATGCGCAGGTACGGGTCCTTGAACAGGCCCATGTCGTACTTGGCGCCCAGTACCGCACGCACGGCGTTGTCGATGTCGCTCTGCTGGATCTCGCCGGACTTCAGCAGCCCTGGCAGCTCCTTGCCGTACAGGGTGTCGTTCATGCTCATGTGGATGCCGGCCTTGATCGCCAGCTTCGCCGCTTCGCGACCGTCGGCGGCAACACCGTGCTTGATCAGCTCAAATATCGCCCCGTGGTCGCTGACCGCCAGGCCCTTGAAGCCCCACTCCTTGCGCAGCAGGTCGTTCATCAGCCAGGTGTTGGCGGTGGCCGGAACGCCGTTGATCGAGTTCAGCGCGACCATCACTCCGCCGGCACCGGCATCAATTGCGGCACGATACGGTGGCAGATAGTCCTGGTACATCTTGACCGGGCTCATGTCGACGATGTTGTAGTCGCGGCCACCCTCGACCGCGCCATACAGGGCGAAGTGCTTGACGCTGGCCATGATGCTGTCGGCGGCGTTCGCGCCCGTGCCCTGGAACGCCTTGACCATCACGCCGGCAATGCGCGACACCAGGTAGGTGTCTTCGCCGAAGCCTTCGGAAGTACGACCCCAGCGCGGATCGCGGGAGATGTCGACCATCGGCGCGAAGGTGATGTCGAGGCTGTCAGCCGCGGCTTCCTTGGCGGCAATGCGCCCGGACAGGCCGATGGCGTCCATGTCCCAGCTCGAGGCCAGGGCCAGCGGGATCGGGAAAATGGTGCGGTGGCCGTGGATCACGTCGTAGGCGAAGAACATCGGGATCTTCAGGCGGCTGCGCATGGCCGCGTCCTGCATCGGCCGGTTTTCCGGGCGGGTAATGGAGTTGAACGTACCGCCGATGTTGCCCGCTGCGATTTCCTTGCGGATCATTTCGCGCGGCATTTCCGGGCCGATGCTGATCAGGCGTAACTGGCCGATTTTTTCATCGAGGGTCATTTGCTTCATCAGGTTGCTGACGAAGGCTTCCTTGTTCTCCAGGGGGGCGGGCGTCGTGGCGGCCAATACGTTATGACTGGCCAGGCTGACGAACAGGCCCAGCAAACACAGCTTCTTCATGAATAGTTTTCTCAAGGGCCCAAACGGCGATGTACACGCCGGCCAGCCAAAATTTAGGGAGCGTCTATTGTTGTTCGGGTGCCGGCTCAAAAGACCAGAGCCAAAAAACGACAGCCAGAGGGCGGATGCGGTTTCGCGCAGGGCCTCTTTTTAGCCCATCGGCCCGTTGCAATCCAGAAGCGCGGGCGATTATGCCCCAAGAGCCGGCCCAGAAGGTTTCACGGTCGGTTTTTTCATGAAATGCACAAGGGAGCATCATCCTGATGAATGTAAGTCCAACCTACCGCTCGCGTTTGCAGGTCGTCACGCTGCTGATGCTGGCCTCGTTGCTGACCGCCTGCGGCATCAACAACATTCCCACCCTCGACGAACAGGCCAAGGCCGCCTGGGGCCAGGTGCAGAACCAGTATCAGCGGCGCACCGACCTGATTCCCAACCTGGTGGAAACCGTCACGGGCTATGCGGCCCACGAGAAGGAAACCCTGACCGCCGTCATCGAGGCCCGGGCCAAGGCCACGTCGATCCAGGTGGATGCCTCGACCCTCGACAACCCGGAAAAACTCAAGCAGTACCAACAGGCTCAGGATCAGCTCAGCGGCGCCTTGAGCCGTTTGATGGTGGTTTCCGAGCGTTATCCGGACCTCAAGGCCAACCAGAACTTCCTCGCCCTGCAATCGCAGCTTGAAGGCACCGAGAACCGCATCAGCGTGGCCCGGCGCGATTTCATCCTCGCGGTGCAGAAGTACAACACCGAGATCCGCACGTTCCCCGGTCGCCTGTGGCA
The DNA here is from genome assembly GCF_057838985.1 of Pseudomonas sp. KH_046_2. Classification (NCBI taxonomy): domain Bacteria; kingdom Pseudomonadati; phylum Pseudomonadota; class Gammaproteobacteria; order Pseudomonadales; family Pseudomonadaceae; genus Pseudomonas; species Pseudomonas sp. KH_046_2. The sequence continues at coordinate 1,458,134 of NZ_CM174480.1, forward strand.
CACCGTGATGTACAGCGACCTGCCGATGCGCGAGACCTTCGAAGCTACACCGGGTTCGGAAAAGGCTCCCGAGGTCAAATTCTGAACAGCGGTAATCGGCGTCACCACGCAAGAGGTTGCCAATGCGCGTCCTGAAAACAGGCCTGTTGCTGTTGTTATGGGTGGTGGTGATCGCTGCCCGGGCCGAGCTGAGCTTTCCGGCGCTGACCGGGCGGGTGGTCGACAATGCGCAGATGATCGAGCCATTGGTGCTCCAGCAACTCAGCCAACAACTTCAGGCCCATGAGCAAGCCACCGGCGAGCAGCTTGTGGTGGTGACTTTGCCGGATTTGCAAGGCACCGACATCGCCGACTTCGGTTACCAACTCGGCCGCCACTGGGGCATCGGGCAGAAGGACAAGAACAATGGCGCCTTGCTGATCATCGCCCGGGACGAGCGCCGGTTGCGTATCGAAGTCGGTTACGGCCTGGAGGATCGCCTGACCGATGCCCAGAGTTCGGTGATCATCAACCAGGTCATCACCCCGGCATTCAAGTCCGGCAACTTCAGTAAAGGCATCAGTGACGGCGTGGCAGCGATACTGGTGGTGCTGGGCGGCAACCCCCTGGACGAACCCTCCACAGCGTATGAATCCAGAGGCGATCCGGGGGACGATTTCGTCGCAAGGCATCCCGGTTTGTTCGTGTTTTTGGTGATGTTGTTCATCCTGACTGTTTTTGTGTGCCAGATGCTCGGTATCCTTCCTGCCGGTCGGGGCGGCTCCGGTGGATCCGGGGGCGGCTTTGGCGGTGGTGGGTTTGGCGGCGGCGGTGGAGGGGGAGGCTTCAGCGGCGGCGGGGGCAGTTTCGGCGGGGGCGGTTCGTCCGGCGGCTGGTGATAATAAAAACGAGCAGGCACTTCACGACATGGCATTACTGACTGAACACGAACAACGCAAGGTGGCCGAGGCCATTGCCCGGGTCGAGCGCGACACCGACGCAGAACTGGTGACCGTGCTCGCGGCCCGCGCCGACGACTATGCGTACATCCCGTTGCTGTGGGCCAGCCTGCTGGCACTGCTGGTGCCGGGCATCGTGCATTACTTCACCGGTTGGATGACCCTGCACAGCCTGCTGATGGTGCAATGGGCGCTCTTCATCGTGCTGTGCCTGGTGTTCCGCCTGCCGAAAGTCACCACCCATCTGATCCCGCGCTCGGTACGCCACTGGCGCGCCTCGAACCTGGCGCGCCGGCAGTTCCTGGAACAGAACCTGCACCACACCGAGGGCAGCACCGGCATGCTGATTTTCGTTTCCGAAGCCGAGCGTTATGTGGAGATCCTGGTGGATGAAGGGATTTCCAGCCAGCTGGACAACAAGAACTGGGACGCGATAGTCGCGACGTTCACCCAGCAGGTTAAACAGGGGCAGACGCTGCAGGGCTTTGTCAGTTGCGTCGAGGCCTGTGGAGAGTTGCTCAAGGTGCATGTGCCGGTGACGCATGTGCGCAACGAACTGCCGAATCGTCTGGTGGTGCTGGGTTAAGCCAGGGTTTCATCCGCTTTTGTAATGCGCCGCGACACAGTTCCGGAACGTTGTCCGCCGCGGAGCTTGTCTTCAACATCTCTCTCATGGTGCACGCCCTGCGATGGGCGTTCTGTGTAGAGGGGGTTCTTATGAAAACGCAACGATCGTTGGATACCTTGGTGGAGTATGCACCCGGTAGCGCAATGTTTACTCCGCCGGTGCAACTGACAACGAAAGAGACACAAGCCCTGGAGTGGTGCCTCAAAGGCAAAACGTCCTGGGAGATCGCCAGGATTCAGAGTTGCTCGGAATCCACCATCAACTTCCATTTCTCCAATATCCGCCGCAAGTTTGCCGTCAGATCTCGCAACGCTGCCGTGTTCAAAGCGCTGGAGTCGGGAGTCATCACTGTTGATCCATCGCAGTCGCGAGATAATCCATGAGCCTGACTGATTCGACCTACAACAGTATCAGCGGGCTCATGGTGGGGTTGGGTATTGCGACGTTGCCGGTTATCAATGGAGAAGTCCTGTTCGGCGCGACGCTTGGCGCGTGGCTGGTCACGACCACTCGCGCCAATTTCAAGGCCTGGCAACGCATCGGTTCCTGGCTGTTATCGGCGGGTGTCGGTTACCTGTTTGCCCCGGTCGCCCAGCCACTGGCGCCTTTTCTGACAGCTGGTGTGACGGCCTTTCTGTGCGCGTTGCTGGTTATTCCCATCAGCATCAAGCTCATGCAGTGGATCGATGGCGCCGGCCTCGGTGACATCCTTCGTCATCTCAGAGGGCGAGGGCAATGACCTTTGAGATGGCGGCTCTGGTGTGGGTGACGGGCGTGGCTCACCTGATCAGTGCGTTCAGGCTGGCGTGTTACCAGCGCGACGAGCTGCGTTACAACTGGCGCGACAGGATATTGATCAGCTTGTGTGGCGCAGTGTTTTGCCATGCCGGCATCGATGTATTGCTGATATTTCTGCCGGTGAGCCCATGGCATGCAGTGGTGAGTGTTTTTTCATGCGTAATGATTGTTCGCAGTAGTGGCAACATTATTGTTTTGTGGCATGCCTTCAAGCATTGAAACGTCGGATTTCAAGTCAGGTTTTGTTCGAGTGTCCAAGTGTTGCCAGGATGGCGGCCATTTCCGAAAGTTGCATTTCCAGATCCCGCAGGCGTCGCTTTTCCTCCAATGCGCTTTGTATTGCGCAGCGGTCATCCTCATCAAGCAATCGCCACAGCGAAAGGAGGGTGTTTTCCTGCGTTGTTGCAGTTTCCGCAACATTTGCAGACGCGTTGACATGGGTTTGCCGCAGCATCGGCCCCTCGCCCAGCAGCAACCAGTCAAGGGAGATGCCGCGAGCTTGTGCAATATCTACGCATAATGAGTATGGCGTGCTGTCACGGCCTTTCCAGCTACTGAGTGTCTGCGGGCTGATCTGTAGCGCAGAGGACAGGGAAGCGTCAGTTTTTGTGCCCGTTACTTGCTTCAGGCGGGCCAAGACAGCTTGTGATTTTTTGCTACGCAATTTGAGCCTCTTCCTTTTGACATATGCTTTTTGAGTGCTTAACGTATGCGTAATGAGTACTTTTTTTCTTGTAAGTAATCAATCATCAACTATGAATCAGAAGAATACGATGTCGAAACTTCCTAATGGTATCAGGGTGATTTCCTACGAGCTTGGCTCGTATCTATTACGTGTCCGCCCGTTGCACTTCCTTTTGTCTGGCGGACGTTGTTTGCAGCACCGGTCTTTTACGAATTGTGTTTCAAGCAGTATTGCGTTTGATCAATTCGATTACCACCGGATGGCCCAAGGGAAGCATGTATGAGTACTTACAAGATGGTGTGCCCGCACTGCTTGAGCAGGATGCGCATACGTACCAGTGAAGGGCGGCATATTTTCCTGCGGGTGGCGTACCTGCAATGTACGTCGGAGGCCTGTGGCTGGTCGGTACGGGCCGAGTTCGAAATGACCCATGAGCTTTCCCCCAGTGGCATGCCCAATCCGGCCGTGCACCTGCCGTGCGCCGGACCTGACTTGCGCCGCGCCGCGCGGCCTGTCGCCGAGAGTGATCCGGCGGCGCAAACGCAACAGGAGTCTTGAGCATGAAGGAGGTTGATGAACAGGCCCATTTGAATGAGGAACTATTGGCCATAGCGCAGGCGTTTCTGGCCCGTCATGAGGGCGAGGGTGTGATTGATGATCAAGTGCTGTTCTGCCGTGCGGTGAGGCATTTGCAGAGTCTGGATATGCCGATACACCAGGCGGAGCGGCTGGTCAGCCACGCGTACGGATTACTCAAGTCCAGCAACGATCGCCGACGTCTGGATCTGTCTGCAAGTTCCGAAACTGTCGCCGTGGTCACTGATCCGGCCAACGGTCTGACGTGGGCGGTGCCGGTAGGGTTGATCGTCAAGTTCGTCATCAACTCGCCGACCAATCGCAAACTTCGATTGGTGGAGTCATGAGGTAGCGAAGGTTGGATTCAGGTCCCGATCGGCGGGAACGGGACCTGGCGCAAAATTACCCCGTGCCCAAAACCCTCGTCCCCCCTAAAATACCCGGCATCCCCCGATTCGTATTGCCGAGGCCGTTTTTCCATGTCTGTCACCGCCACTCCCGCCAGCCTCGCGCCGGATCATCACGCCCAGTTCATCGATTTGCTGCAATCGAGCCTCGAGCACAACGCTTTCATCAAACTGGTGCTGGCCAAGTACGTGGGCGATGAAACGGACCTGCAGCGGATCATCATCAAGCCGGTGACGGTCAAGGCGCAGCCTTGCCTGTCTTTTGTCTATCGCTACAAGACCCGCGATATCACCAAGAACCTGCCGCTGGCCGAAGGCGTGGCGAACGTTGCCGGGCTGCTGCCGGCGTCGTTCAAAAATGCGCATTTGTTGTCGTTAACCGACGAAGCCCAGCTCGAATACAGCAAAAAGGGCAAATCATCGCTGTTCAAGAGCCAACCTCAGCAATTGCGCGAAGTGCCTTCGGCCGAGCACAACCGTGAGAAAAACCGTTTTCTTGACCTGAGCCGGCCGTTTCTCGCCGACCTGGGTGTGACCAACAAGCAGCATGAGCTGATCCCGGCGATGTCGCGCAAGTGGAAGCAGATCAACAAGTTCATCGAAGTGTTCAGCCATGCGCTGACCTCGTCACCCCTGGCGCTGGACAAGCCGGTGCGTGTGGCGGACTTCGGATCGGGCAAGGGCTACCTGACCTTCGCCATCCACGATTACCTGCGCAACACCTTGAAGGCCGAAGGCGAGGTGACCGGCGTCGAGTTGCGTGAAGACATGGTCACCCTGTGCAACACCGCCGCCGCCAGGCTTGAACACCCCGGCCTGGTGTTCAAGTGCGGTGACGTGCGCAGCGTGGCGCCGAGCGAGCTGGACGTGATGATCGCCCTGCATGCCTGCGATATCGCCACTGACTATGCGATCCACACCGGCATCCGTTCCGGCGCCTCGATCATCATGTGCTCGCCGTGCTGTCACAAACAGATCCGCCTGCAAATCCAGAGCCCGGCGCTGCTCAAGCCGATGTTGCAATACGGCTTGCACCTGGGCCAGCAGGCCGAGATGGTCACCGACAGTTTGCGTGCGTTGTTTCTTGAGGCCTGCGGCTACGAAACCAAGGTGTTCGAGTTCATCTCCCTGGACCACACCAACAAGAACAAGATGATCCTGGCGGTCAAACGCGCCGAGCCGGTGGACCCGACCCAGCTGCTGGCGAAGATTCAGGAGCTGAAGGATTTCTATCACATCAGCGAGCATTGCCTGGAAACCTTGCTGCGCGCTGACGGTTTCCTCGGTGCTAAGGCTTGAGCTGAACCCCTGTCGGTAACGTGCCCGGTTGTGCCGGGCGCACTGCTGTCTTGCGTCCCAGCATCACCGTCACGATCACCCCGCCAGCAAACAGCCAGGTAATCGGCTCCACATGTTCACCGAAGAACAGCGCCGAGAAGGCGATGGTGAAGAAGATCTGCAGCAACTGGATCTGACTGACCCGGGCAATGCCGCCCATGGCCAGCCCGGCGTACCAGGCGAAGAAACCGATGAACTGCGAAAACAGCGAGACGTAGCCGAAGGCCCACCAGGTCTTGGCGGAAATTTCGCCCTGATGCTGCAGCGCCAGATACACCACCGGCCCGATCAGCAGCGGCGTCGACAGCACCAGCGCCCAGCAGATCACCTGCCAGCCACCCATTTCCCTGGCCAGCCGGCCTCCCTCGGCGTAACCCAATCCGCCCACTGCAATGGCGCCGAGCATCAGCAAGTCACCGGCCTGAATGCTGCCGGCACCGCTGATCAGTGCATAACCGAGCACCAACGCACTGCCCAATGCGGCGCAGGCCCAGAAGGCTTTCGAAGGCCGCTCATGGGACAGCCACGCGGCGTACAGCGCCACGCACAGCGGCTGCAAACCGTTGACCAGCGCACCGTGGGATGCCGGCAAGGTTTGCATGGCCCAGGCCGACAATACCGGGAAACCGAGGATCACCCCGGCCATCACCAGCGTCAGGCCTTTGACCTGTTTCCAGGTCGGCCATTTTTCCCGATGCCACAGCAACAGCAGCGCCGCCGGAACCGCTGCAAACAGTGCCCGGCCCAGGCCATTGAGCAGAGGGTGCAGTTCCTGCACGACGATCCGCGTGAAGGGCAGGGTGAGGCTGAAGATCACAACGCCGAGCAGGCCCAGGGCCATGCCGGTGTTTTCGCGCGAGGACATGATGGCAACCAGAATCGTGGAGGGTGGGAGGTGGTGTTATCTAGCCATAAACCCGGCGCTTTGGCGCTTACAGCTGGTTGCAGAAATATCCGTACAGTTTTGAGTACACCTTTGTGGCGAGGGGGCTTGCCCCCGTTGGGCTGCGCAGCAGCCCCTATCCGGTTTCATCAATCGAACCGCGCTGTTCGATTTTGCGCCTGCTTCGCAGGCGAACGGGGGCAAGCCCCCTCGCCACAAGGTAGTAGCCGGTTGTTACCCGACCCACCGGATAAGGACTACCTTGAATACTCCTGCAAGCCCACTTCCAGAGGAGTCCTCCCCATGGCTGCGAAAAAAATTCTGATGCTGGTCGGTGATTACGTCGAAGACTATGAAGTGATGGTGCCGTTCCAGGCGCTGCTGATGGTCGGCCACACGGTGCACGCCGTTTGCCCGGACAAGGCTGCCGGCCAGACCGTGCGCACGGCGATCCATGACTTTGAAGGCGACCAGACCTACAGTGAAAAACCCGGTCACCTGTTTGCCCTGAACTTCGATTTCGCCAAGGTCAACGCCGCCGATTATGACGCTGTGCTGATTCCGGGCGGCCGCGCGCCGGAGTACCTGCGCCTGAACGAAAAAGTCCTGGAACTGGTGCGCGCATTCGACAAGGCCGGCAAGCCGATCGCTGCCGTGTGCCATGGCGCGCAGCTGCTGGCGGCAGCGGGTGTTCTCGAAGGTCGCGAATGCAGCGCTTATCCGGCCTGCGCTCCGGAAGTGCGATTGGCGGGCGGTACGTATATCGATATTCCGGTGACGGACGGCCATGTCCAGGGCAATCTGGCCACGGCTCCGGCCTGGCCTGCGCACCCGAACTGGCTGGCCGGTTTCCTGGGGTTGCTGGGTACCAAAATCACGCTGTAACGAGGGATAGGTCCATGTGCGAGCTGTACGTCAAAGCCGACCCGATACTCTACGAATCGCGCTCCCGCTCGCTGCGCATCTGTGGGGTGGTCACCACCCTGCGGTTGGAGAATCAGTTCTGGGACATCCTCAGCGAAATCGCCGAGGTCGATGGCATGACCACCAATCAGTTGATCGCCAAGCTGTATGAAGAGGTGATGGACTATCGCGGCGAGGTGATCAATTTCGCTTCGTTCCTGCGGGTCAGTTGTACGCGGTATCTGAGCCAGCGGCGGACGTCGGCGCCGGAGTTGTCGGTGGTGCGGGCAGTGGTGAAATAGCTGCGACCGCATCGCCTCTTTCGCGAGCAGGTCGGATCGCCGCACCGTCGCTCCCACAGTAAAGCACGTCCCTCTGTGGGAGCGAGCCTGCTCGCGAAGGGCCGGCACAGGCGACAGAAGCCTGAGGCTGGTCTTTACTGTGAAGCGCGCAACCTCTCAATCGCCAAGGAGAAACAGCATGTCCGGATGGTATGAAGTGAGCAAAAGCAGCAATGGCCAGTTCAGGTTCGTCCTCAAGGCGGCCAACGCCGAGACCATTCTGACCAGCGAGCTGTACACCACCCACGCCGCCGCCGACAAAGGCATCGCCTCGGTCCAGGCCAACAGCCCGCTGGATGAGCGTTACGAGAAGAAAACCACCAAGGATGGCCACCCGTATTTCAACCTCAAGGCGGGCAATCACGAGATCATCGGCAGCAGCGAGACCTATTCCTCTGATGCCGCCATGGAGAAAGGCATTGCCAGCGTGAAGACTAATGGCCCGAGCAAAGTGGTCAAGGACAAGACCTTGCCAGTGCTTTGAACGCTACCGTCACATCCAGTACAAATCCTGTGGGAGCGAGCTTGCTCGCTCCCACAGGGGTAATGCGATCCGACAATGGCGCCAGCCGCGTCGCCGCTAAACCTCGACAGGAATCGTGAGCCTCGTGCCACCCAACGCATGGCTCTTGGAATCAAAAAACCGCAACTCAACCCCCGTCCCCTCAAACAGCTTCGCGTAATGCCGCTTCTGATGCTGGATGAACGCCTTGCTGCGCGGGTAGATCGAGATCGCCACCACCTGCGGTTTCGCCAGGCGCAAGGCGTGGATGATGTGGCTGTCCTGATCCCCCAACGCATGGCCGAAGATGCACAGCGCCTGGTCGTGACCGAGTAATTGCTCGTAGCAGAACGACAGATAGTCCGAACTGCGAATGGTCTTGAGCTTGTCCGCACTCGGCCCTTCGTTGACGAACAGCGGCACATCGTCGAGGGTCTTGATCGTGTTGTTGATGGCGAAATTGCCCAGCAGCGTGCCCTCGGTCGACATCAGCTTGCGCGCCGTGCCGTCCTGGTTGCGCACCAGGTGCAGACCGCCGTGCAAGTACAGCAAACGGGTTTTATCGGTGGCGGTGTCGCTCAGGTCGAAACCGGGCTCGGCGCCCTGGAACAGATCGGTGATCGCCTCAGGCCGGTGTTGCACCGCCCAGTAGTTGAGCAAGTCGTAGTTGGTGGTGAACACCGTGCGGTAGCTGGCCAGTTCCTGATTGATGGTTGCCAGTGTCGAAGGCACCACCAGCCGCCACGGGATATGCACCGCATGCACGGTGTTGATCAGCGCTTCCTTGATCGCGTAGTAGCGATTGCGCGGGGCGGCGGAGCTGACAGCCAGGGCCTTGTTGACCCGGCTGGTGGTTTTCAGGGCGCTCAGTACCTGCTCGAAACTGCGGGTCTGCATCGCATCGAACACGCTCAGCTCGGACGGGCTCAGGGGTTTTTCTTCAACGGTACGGGCGTTTTCGAACAGCGACTCGTAGCCGAAATCGTCCCACACCGCGCGACTGGCACCGTTGCCCACCAGCAAACCACTGAACGAAGTGGTGCTGCGCAAGGCGTTCCAGTCTTCAAGTTGAGCATCGACATCCTGGAAATCGGTCATTGCGGTCTTCGTCTCACGGCAAAAGGTCTGTGGGCGGCGACTTTATCACGACCGGTGCCCGGACCACGGCACGACGCGGGCGAAGAACGCTATGCTGCGGTTTCGCCTGAGCCGACTTCGCCGAGTACCCGATGCTGCAAAAAGCCTGATCCGCCGTCTCGACCTGATCACCCTGCAACTGTTCGTGGCCGTGCATGAAGAGGGCACGCTGACCCATGCCGCCTCGCGCGAAGCGATTGCAGTCTCGGCGGCGAGCAAGCGCTTGATGGAGCTGGAGGAGGCGCTGGGTATCAGCCTGTTCGTGCGCCAGGCCAAGGGCATGTCCCTGACGCCGGCCGGTGAGACCCTGCTGCACCACGCCCGGCAGATGTTGTTCAACGTCGAGAAAATTGGGCTTGAACTGGGGGAGCACAGCCACGGTGTGCGCGGCTATGTGCGGATGCTCGCCAACCTGTCGGCGATCATTCAGTTTTTGCCCGAGGACCTGCGGGATTTTTCCGAGCGTCATCCACAGGTCAAGACCGACCTCGAAGAACGCCCCAGCGCCGGGGTGATTCAAGGCGTGCTCGACGGGGTGGCCGACCTCGGGATCTGTTCCATCGACAGTGACATCAAGGGCCTGCACAGCGTGCTGTATCGCCAGGACAAACTGGTGGTGTTGATGCCGCCGTACCATCCATTGGCGAGCCGCTCGAGCGTGGCGTTCGCCGATACGCTGGAGAGTGATTACGTTGGGTTGCATGCCGCCAGTTCGATCAACATGCGTACCCACGCCGCAGCGCGCCAGGCTGGCAAGGTTTTGCGTTTGCGCATTCATGTGCCGGGGTTTGATGCGATGTGCCGGATGGTCCAGGCCAACATGGGCATCGGCATTTTGCCGCACAAGGCTTATGAACTGTTCGGCCGGGAGCTGGGTTTGCACGCGGTGCCGCTGACGGATGAATGGTCCGATCGGGCGTTGATTCTGGTGGTGCGTGATGAGGCGCTGCTGTCGCCGGTGAGCCGGATGTTGTTTGAGCATTTGCGCGGGCCAGCCTGATAGTTCTTCGCTGACTGGGCCGGCCTCTTCGCGAGCAAGCCCGCTCCCACATTGGAATGCGTTCCCCTGTGGGAGCGGGCTTGCCCGAAGGCTGACTGAAAAACACCATCGTACTTTCAGTTGTCCCCTCAACCCGCCGTCGCCAAGCCCTTGGCCGGTGCATCAAAAAATTGAATCAACACCACCCCGGCCATCAACAGCGCCACCCCAAACACCTTGGGCAAAGTGACCTGCCGCTCCGCCAACCCAAACCAGCCGTAGTGATCCAGCAACAACGACGCCACCACTTGCCCCGCCAGCGCCAATGCCATGAACCCCGCGGCACCGAGCTTGGGCAGCAGCACCAATGCCAGGGAAATAAAGATCACCCCAAAAGCGCCACCGGCCCACATCCAAAGCGGCGCCTTGCTGATGAATGCCAGTGACGGCAATGGCAAGCGCATCGCCACGATGATCGGCAACAGCACGATAACGCTCACCAGCAGCGAAGCGAGCGTCGCCCACAACGGATGGCCCAACCCGCGCCCGAGATTGACGTTGATCGCGCTCTGAAACGGCACCACCGCCCCGGCGATCATCGCCAGCCCCATCAGGCCGGCCCAATGCAACGTACTCATGATCGATCTCCAACAGGTTTTGCTGGACTCTAGGGTATTCGTCGCGCAGATTTAAATTCCGTTTTGTTATCCAGAACATGCAGCAAATGAATGATCTTCGACGTATCGACCTCAACTTGCTGGTGATCCTCGACGCCTTGCTCAGCGAGCAACACGTGACCCGGGCGGCCGAGCGTCTGCATTTGAGCCAGCCAGCGGTCAGTCATGCGCTGGCGCGCTTGCGTGACCTGCTCGGCGATCCGCTGCTGGTGCGCGCCGGTGCCGGCCTTGTACCGACTCCGCGAGCGCTGGAACTGGTGGCACCGCTGGCCGAAGCCCTGGCCCAGGTGCAAGCGCTGCTGGCGCCGAACGCCTTCGATCCCGCGACCACCCAGCGTACCTTCCGCCTGGCGATGTCCGACTACGGCGCAGCCATTGTCCTGCCGGGACTGATCCGAACCTTGCGCCGCGAAGCGCCGGGCATCGACCTGCAAATCAGCCATGGCAGCCGCGAAAGCATGCTCGAAGGGGTGCTCAACGGTGACATTGATGTCGCCGCCGGGGTATTCCCGGAAATGCCCAACGAATTGCGCAGCACCCCGCTGTTCGAAGAGCACTACGCCTGCCTGGTGGACCGCAACAACCTGCCCGCCGATGGTGTCCTCGACTTGCCCACCTACCTGGCACGCCCCCACGTCCTGTTGGAAATGCGTGGCAGCGGCACCCCGGAGATCGAGCGCGCCTTGACCGCCTTGCGCGAACGTCGACGTGTCGCCATCAGCCTGCCGCACTGGAGCGTCGCCCCGCAGTTCATCAACGGCACCGACCTGATCCTCACCGTCGCGTCGCGCGGCTTGCGCGATATCGACGAGTCCTCATTGGTTGTCGTGCCACCGCCGTTTCACATTCCGTCGTTCACCTTTGTGTTGGCGTGGCATAAACGGCGGGGTGGGGATCAGGCGTTGAACTGGCTGAATCGGAGGGTTGAGGAGGGGATCGAATGCCAGAGGCTTTTCTGACAATGGCCTTTACCAATTGGAAGGTGGCAGACGACGTGCATGAAAAATTCGCAGTACCTGAAGCCTACCTTGGCGAACCCGGTAGGGAATCAAATAGGGGCGATCAGGCATGACCCATTCCCGGGTACCGGGTAAGCGTCCTTCACGACCCGTCGCTGGAAATCGGGCAAGGTGATCGACACTGGCGAGAATTGCCCGGACAAAATCTGCTGCAGCTTCTGGATTCTCGATGGCGATGTACGCGGCTTCATCATCCAGATTCTTTAACGCCGTACGCAACCACTCAACGCGCATTCGCCGTCCACTTGTCAGCCATTGCGTTCACTTCTTCTTGTGTCGCGAAGTCACCGTCATCGGCTTCTTTCAAGGCTTTCTGAATTTCCTCGATTTGCCACGCTTCACGGGCCAGGTATTCACGCAGCGCATCCACGGCCAGAAACGATTTGCTGCGGCCCGTTGCTTTGGAAAGACTCGCGAGAGTATCGGCAATTTCGTCTGGTATGCGCAGGGACATAACTGACATGGCGGTCTCGATGTAGTGGTTTGTAATACAACATACTACACCGTCATCTGTGAGACAGGGCCAGGCCGTTCGTCTGTCGAGATGTTTCAGTCGACAGGCAATGACCTGATATAGACTGGCCACCATTCACCAAGTTGTTCATAAGGACCTCCCATGACCCCATCGTTGCTAATGGCCGTGCTTGCCTCGGGCTTTATCTACGGCATCACCCCGGGGCCGGGTGTGCTGGCGGTGTTCGGCATTGGCGCGGCCCATGGGCGACGGGCCGGGGCGGGGTTTCTGTGCGGGCATTTGCTCGGCGATGTGGTGTGGTGCAGCACCGCGCTGATCGCGATTGTCGGTGCGCGGGAGATCGGCAGTACCGCGTTCGACGTGCTTGGAGTGCTCAGCGGCCTGTACCTGTTCTGGCTCGGATGGCGTGCGGTGCGCGCCCGGCGCAGCATAGGTGATGCGCCGCAGGGCCCGGCGCGGCAGCCGTTCTGGCACGGCATTCTGTTTGGCCTGACCAATCCCAAGGCCTATCCGGTGGCGGTGGCGACGTTCACGGCGTTGCTGTCGAGCCGCGCGGAACTGCTCAACTGGTCAATGCTGCCGGCGCTGATCGCCCTGAGTTTCGTTGGCGGTTTGCTCGCCTACGCTATTCTCATTGGCGTTGTCGGCGCGCGGCGGGTGCGCAGTTTGTATCAGTGTCATGAACTGGCTATCACCCGGTTGTGTGGGGTGATGTTCATCGGTTTCGCCATCAACGCGCTGGCACATGCGCTGCCGGGGCTGATGCCGAACAAGGCTTGAATGTGAGCACAAGGATGCAAGGCTGACAGGGCAGGGATGATTGATGAGCGCTGTATTATCGGGACACCCACGCTGAACCATGGAAAACCGGAATTCCGCGCCACTGGCGAGCTATATCGATCTGTTGCTGGATGCCGTTTGTGCGGTGGACAAACAGGGCCGCTTCGTCTTTGTCAGCGCGGCGTGCGAGCGCATTTTCGGCTACAGCGCCGATGAGATGATCGGCCAGCCGATGATCGACATGGTGCACCCCGCCGATCGTCAGCGCACCCTCGACGCCGCCCGGGAAATCATGGGTGGTGAGCCCAAGCTCAACTTCGAAAACCGCTACCTGCGCAAAGATGGCAGCGTGGTGCACATCCTCTGGTCGGCACGCTGGTCCGAGGACGATCAGTTGCGCATCGCGGTGGCTCGCGACATTACCGAACGCAAGCAGGCCGAATCCCGGCAGGCGGCGTTGTATGCGATTTCCGAAGCGGCCCATGCGGCAGAGGATCTGCTGGCGTTGTTCAAGCGCATTCACCTGATCATCGGCGAATGGCTGCCGGCACTGAATTTTTCCGTGGCGCTGTACGACGAGCACTGCGCGCAGCTGAATTTCCCTTATCACGTCGATGACCACGAACCTCAGCCCGAACAGCCCGGAACCATGACCGGGCGTCTGTGTGCCGAGGTGATCCGCACGGGGCAGCCGATCCTGTTGACCCCGGACCAGTGCACACCTCCTGCCGGCTTCGAAATGCTGCAGGACGAGCAGAACGCACCCTGTTGGCTGGGTGTACCGCTGAACTCGCAAAACGGCACCATCGGCGCGTTGATCGTCAAAAGCATTCCGGGCGGCGAGCGCTACACCGAGCAAGACAAGGAACTGCTGCAATACGTCTGCGCCCAGGTCGCGACCGCCATCGAGCGCAAGCAACTGCATGCCCGTCTGCAATACATGGCCCAGTACGACCAACTGACCCAGTTACCCAACCGCGAGCTGCTGCGCGACAGGCTCAAGGCTTCGATGCGAGCGGCCCGGGAGGACGGCGGGCGCATGGCGTTGTTGTACGTCGACCTCGACCGCTTCAAGCAAGTCAATGATACCCATGGTCACGCGGTCGGCGACATGCTGCTGCAAGCGGTGGCCAACCGGCTCAAGGGCTGTGTGCGGGAAACCGACACCGTGGCCCGCATCGGCGGCGATGAGTTCGTGGTGTTGCTGCACAGCATTCGTGCTGCGGGCGATACTGACATTGTGGTCGAGAAAATCCGACAGGTCCTGGTCCAGCCACTGCGGCTGGACGGGCACAGCGTGAACATCCAGCCAAGTATCGGCGTCGCCCGATACCCCGATCACGGCACCGAAGAGAAGCAATTGTTCCGGCATGCCGACGAGGCGATGTACTGCGCCAAACGCGAGCATCACCTGCGACTGGTCTGAAAAACCGCGCACCGTTCGTCGTGGCATCCACGTAATTTTCTAAACCTTTTGGGGCGCGCAAATTCATATTCTATGCGGGCTACAGCTCGCCGCGACTATCACCAAGAGGAAGAGAATCATGCCTGATTCAAGAAACTCGAACTCGGGGAACTTTGCCAACGATCGAACGAAGGCCTCTGAAGCCGGTCGCAAGGGTGGGAAAACCACTACTACGACCGTCGATAAAGACCCGGCGAAACCCGACATGGGCCGCAAGGGCGGTCAGAAATCCCGCTGAAGGATGCAGGTGGTTTTGATTGAGAGGCGGGGGCGAAAGCTCCCGTTTGAATTTGAAGAGGAGGGCGCGACCATGAACCGGATGGCCACCCGATTATGTAAGACCAGTCTTGCCACGTTACTGGGCCTGTTTGCCAGCGGCGTCTTTGCCCAGTCGACTGCCGAATTCATCGACGAGGCCTCGGCAAAAGGTATTGCCGATATTGAAGCGAGTCGCCTGGCGCACCAGAAAGCCGAGTCCAAAGAGGTCAAGGACTACACCATTATCGTCATCAACGACCGCACCACCGCGAACCAACACCTGGCGAAAATCGCCAAACAACTGGATATACCGGTTGCCCCTCGCGAAGAAATTGTCGAAAAGGCCAAAGCCCTGATGCCACAAGTCATGGATGGGGCGACCTACGACGAGGCTTATACCGCCAGTCAGGTGAAGACCACCCAGGAAGCCATCGATCAGTTGCAGCAGGAGGCGCAGACCACCGACGTGCCACAAATCAAGGCATTCGCCGAAGAAACCCTGCCTAAACTGCAAAATCACCTGGAAATGGCCAAGGCGTTGCAGGCCAAAAGTTGAACGCAAGGTTTGAACACAAACGGCGCGGGGCTTCAGTCACGCGCCGTTTTTCTGTTCAGCACTGATCCAGATGTAGCTTGGGATTATGCGTTGGATTCAGGCCATTGAGGTCGAACGCTTCGTTTTCACCTATGGCGCGGTAATGCCTGCGCAGCGTCTCCAGGAACGTCCGGGGTTACCGGCCCAGAGGGCGAGTTTCCGCGAGTTTTTTTCGATTTTCATGATCGTGTTCTTTGTAGGGGATGAACCTGAAGCCCAGGCATCGGTGGCGAGATGAAAGTTCGGCTGGGGTTGCAACCCAATGAAGCACGGCGGTGGGCAAGATCTTAATTCTTGGTGGGATTCTTCCTTTGTGTCGGTTTGTGTCTAGTATCAATGGCAGTCAATTTGCCAGCATGTGTTCACACGGATCGAAACCGGAAAAGAGGCTACTCATGGAATTCTTCGAAAAGTTAGCAAGTCTCGCTGCCAAAGTTCGTTTGCAGAGCGCTGCCATTCAAACGGAAGAAGCGACCAAGAATGCTTTTGTCATGCCCTTTATCAGCACGGTACTGGGCTACGATGTTTTCGATCCGACGGAAGTGACACCTGAATTCGTTTGCGATATAGGAACGAAGAAAGGGGAGAAAATTGACTACGCAATCATGAAGGCAGGAGAGGTACAGATCCTCATCGAGTGCAAGAAAATAGGCGAGCCACTGCACATCAATCATGCCTCCCAACTGTTTCGCTATTTCCATGTCACCAGTGCTCGAATTTCCATTCTCACTAACGGTCAGGTCTATAAGTTTTTCACTGATCTGGATGCGCCGAACAA
The DNA here is from genome assembly GCF_057838985.1 of Pseudomonas sp. KH_046_2. Classification (NCBI taxonomy): domain Bacteria; kingdom Pseudomonadati; phylum Pseudomonadota; class Gammaproteobacteria; order Pseudomonadales; family Pseudomonadaceae; genus Pseudomonas; species Pseudomonas sp. KH_046_2. The sequence goes on from NZ_CM174480.1 coordinate 1,474,296, forward strand.
GATGGACGAGAAACCATTCCTTGAACTCGACCTGCTGGATATCGACGAGTATTCCGTCCCAGAGTTGGTGAAACTCACCAAATCTGCATTCGATGTGGAGTCGATCATCAGCGCCGCAGGTGAGTTGAAGTACGTCAGCCAAATCAAAAAGGTGATTGCTTCTCAGGTCAGCAAGCCGGACGACGATTTTGTGAAAGTCTTCGCTTCACGTGTTTACGACGGGGTGATTACTCAAAAGGTCCGCGAGCAGTTCCATGAGCTCACGAGAAAGGCTGTGGTGCAGTTTCTCAACGAGCAAATCAATGACAGGCTCAAGTCGGCAATGAGTGGCGCCATCCAGCCTGCGCTCGCCTCTTTACCAGTCGCTACCGGTGACACTGAGCAACCCGATGTTCGAGATGAGTCAGAGGACAAGGTTCTGACGACATTGGAAGAACTGGAGGGCTATCACATCGTCCGGGCCGTGGTTCGGTCGGTTGTTGATGCCAAGCGGATTGTTCAGCGCGACACACAGAGTTACTTCGGCATCCTGCTCGACGACAACAACCGCAAACCGATCTGCCGACTGCACTTCAACCGATCGCAGAAATACATCGGTATATTTGACGAAGAGAAGAATGAAACCCGGCATGCAATAAATTCCGTCGATGACATTTACGAGTACTCGGATCATTTGAAGAAGACTGTCGGGTATTACGATTAAGACTGCTGTCTAGCGACGAAAAAAACTGGCCAATAGAGCCTAAGTCGATCAGTCAAGGTGAAAAAACTGTGGGAGCGAGCTTGCTCGCGATAGCGCCATGTCAGTCGACGACGATGTTGACTGTGCAATCGCCATCGCGAGTAAGCTCGCTCCCACAGATGTTTTCGCGCCAAAGGTGGAATAGTGCAGAACCTATTGGCCGATGTATCGTAGTGAACTGGTTGTCTGCCCAGATCACGACAACGCACCGACAGGAGAACGCAATGAGTTGGTCCGCCAAACAGTACGTCACTTTTGAAGATGAACGCACCCGCCCCGCCCGTGACCTGCTGGCGGCCGTCCCCGCCGGGGACGTGCGCTCGGCCATCGATATCGGTTGTGGGCCCGGCAACTCAACCGAGTTGCTGGTGGAGCGTTTTGCCAATGCCACAGTGCGTGGGCTGGACAGTTCCAGCGACATGATCAAAGCCGCTCGCAAGCGCTTGCCGCAAGTGCAGTTCGACATCGCCGACATCGACACCTGGAATGACAGTGGCCCGTTCGATGTGATTTTCGCCAACGCGGTGTTGCAGTGGGTGCCTGATCACGCGACTTTGCTACCGTCGCTGGTGAGCAAACTGGCTCCGGGTGGCAGCCTGGCCGTCCAGATGCCTGACAACCTGAATGAACACTCGCACCGCTTGATGCGTGAAGTCGCCGCTGATGGCCCATGGGTCGGCAAACTGGCAGGCGCCGCCGGGCAGAGGACCGAAATGGCCGATGCCAGCAGTTATTACTCGATACTCAAAGCCTGTTGCACCCGCGTCGATGTGTGGCGCACCACTTACCATCATCCGCTCGCGGGCGGTGCGTCTGGCGTGGTGGAGTGGTTCAAGGGCAGTGGCTTGCGGCCGTTTCTCGATCCGTTGGACGAGGCGGAACGGGCGCAGTATCTGAAGCAATATCAGACTGCTATCGAACGGGCGTATCCGGCAATGGCCGATGGTTCGGTGCTGCTGCCGTTTCCGCGACTGTTTATCGTTGCGACCCGCTGATGCAAAACAGGGACAGTTGATGAGCTTCAACTGTCCCCGTTTTACAGCTTGGAAAAATCATTGCGGCTTGTTCTTTTTTGAGCGTCGGGCGCTCAAGTACTCAAAGGTAAACGAGGCAAAGCCGAACAACCCGATCAATGAAATGATCATGATTCCCAACTCTGAATTGTGCATGTTGATCTCGGGGCGAAGGGTGAGCCGGGAGAATAAGGGATCAACTGCCGGGCTCAACGCAGCTCTACGGCTTCTTTACTCGCTTGCGGTGATCTATACGCAAAAGATATGAGCGTCTGGGTGGCGACGAGTAATTGCAACCTGTGGCGAGGGAGCTTGCTCCCGCTGGGTTGCGAAGCGACCCCGAAAAGGGACTGCTGCGCAGTCCAACGGGAGCAAGCTCCCTCGCCACTATCGCCCACGCTATCTCTTAACTGGCCGCGTTTGGCCGATGTGATGTCAGGACGGTTCTGCATCCATTCGTCGAGCGATTACATCCAGCACATCGCAACCGTCGCGCAATGGCACGCAGCAGAGCAATGCGAAGTCACTGAGTACAACTGAGTCAGAGGTCAGGTCGCCGCGCATTGCGAGGTTTTCAAGAAGCTGCGTCACGGCGCGAATTCTGTAGCTGGCGGTACTGAGCAGGGAGTGCAGGGGTTGAGTGGTGTTGACGTAGAGGGAGGGGAGGTCGTCGGCGTTGCTGGTTAAAGCCATGTATTCATTCATGAGTGATCACCATGTTGGAGGAGGACGCACCACTCAATCGTCGCCAAACAATAGGGTGGTAGCTGTACGCGGGTTGGCGAACCGGGCCATGGTAAAACCGGCAGACCCTAAGGTCTCCCACGCACAGCTACCAAAAAACAGGCAGCCAACTGCGTTCAAAAGCACTCCGAGAAACTCTCGGAGGCTTCTATACCACGGCATCGAGTCGCCAAACCCGATACGCCATTTGGGCGCGGTCGGACTATAGGTCTCATGACAAAGGCACAGCAATGCGCAAGTCTACGGACATTTCCCTGTGTCGTGTAGGACGTTGCTTTTTCTGGCGTTGATCTCCGTTGGGCCTTTAAAAGTGGGCCATTAACACTAGCGTTGGCAGGCGCATCACCAAATCCCGCGCACAAAAAAACCGGTCACCCGGACCGGCTTTCTCCTGAGCTGCAGATGTACGCTATCCAGTTCTACCGGAGATCACTCTTCACCGGCCCCCATCAATCGATCCTCAAACGCCGAACGCACTGCATCCACAACACGTTGCGCCATGCGCTCATCTTCAAGTATTGGGTACCCTTTTTTCAGCTTGCCGGAGACCTTCCAACCGTTTTCCTTGATCGAGCGGATGATGCGATTGGCATCCTGATCCGGCATCTCAAGCACTTCTTTGAGTTGTTCCTGCGCTCGCTGAAAGATCACCAGTACTCTGGCCTCATCTGCCATCTCCGTACGAATCGTATGTTCGACAACGCGTGCGGTGTAGAGAACGTGCTCGGTCAGGTCTGGGTACCGCCAGGCAAAGCTTGCGTCTACGTATTCATCGAAGTTGAAATTGCTAAGCGTTCCGTCCTCGTAGGTCACCAGTTCGCCAAACCGATAGGCTGCCGCGTAACGGCGCATGAACGGTCGTGAGAATACTTCAAGCGTACGATCGTAGCCGGCCCTGAAATCGATAGAACTGGTGATCGTGGCTGACACGGGCAGAATCACTCCGTCGGGCACTGCCTTGTCCCGGATCAAGGTGTCGTTGATCAGGAAGCGATGAATCCGGCCGTTGCCGTCACGCATGGGATGGATGTACACGAAGCCGAATGCAAGCACCGCGGCACGTGCCACTGACTCGGCACCACGCGTTGCGATCTCGAACTCGTTGAGGCCTTCCAGCAGCGGGGTAAGTTCTTCAAAGTGCGGGGCAATGTAATGCACGATGTCTTCGCGCATTGTGGCTTGTCCCACGAAGACAGGGGAGCGTCGCAAGCCTAGTCCGATGGCATCGTGGCCCAGAATGCCGGCTTGCAGGGATCGAAGGGTGTCGTTGCTCAATGGGGCATCTATATGGCCACAGTGCTGGGCAATGACATGCGCAAACCGCTGGATGCGATCGGCCTGGTCGGCTTCCTTTTCGATGAGAAAGCTCGCGCGCGATTCCTTGAACGTCAGCCAACTGGCCGTTCGCATCAGGATGTCGGAACCAAAGGCTTGATCCAACTCATCCAATGCCGCACGCAGATCGAATTGCAAGGCCTCCCGCACTGGCTCTGTACGACGAACCAAGGGGCAGAACTGGGGTGTCCCCGGCAGATTGTTATTGATTCGCCAACGCCGCGTTCGCAACGACTCGCGACGAGTCAGGTAATTTTGTGGTGAAAGTACATCAACATAGGCGCCATTGGTCACATCAGGCACCTCCAGACGTTCTCCTGTCAGCCATTCGTAGAGGAATCCTGTGCGACGGGCATACTGGCCAAAAGGCTCCCGTCGACACCAGTCTTCAACAGGCTGCGGGCCTATGGCCGCAAACAGGCGAGCAAAGAACTCGAGATGAATCTCTTCGTATTTGAGACCGAACTCGAAATGCCCTGCGAAATCGTCTGCAGGGCGGTAGCGTGGCGGATACCTGTTCTCCACCTTTCCTGCACTTTCACGGCTGACACGTACGGTGCCGATCATCGACTGTACGCGCAGAGGCTGTGCCAATGCGATGTTGTAACGGTTCACGAGGGTCTGGAAACCGACTTGCATTGACGAAATCCTTTATGGAGACAGGAAAAGCGTTAACAGAACTTCCATATTATGGCGAAACGATAATTTCGTGGGTGGAAAAATATTAATGCTGGATGAAATTTGATACTGAATTCGTATTTTTGGAGAAAAACGCTAATAGCTTTCAGAGTAGTCGCCACAACCGCGAAAGAAAGAATGTACTCATCGATCACCGGAAAGTGACCGACCAAGCTATCCACAAATCCGACGCCATCAAATTACGCCCACAAAAAAACCGGCCATCAAGGCCGGTTTTTTCTGTCTCTACATCCCCCGTCAAAACCACCCTGACGTGAGATCAAAATTCGATTGGAGCGGGTGAAGGGAATCGAACCCTCGTTATCAGCTTGGGAAGCTGGAGTAATGCCATTATACGACACCCGCTCAGAGCGGTGACTTTGTACCAGATACGGCCGCGGATTTGAAGTTTTTCTTTACGTGGAGCGGGTTTAACGCAGATGTGACAAAAAAGCCCGGACCGCATGACGGTCGATCGCGGGCAAGCCTCGCGCCTGCAGAATACGTTTAACGCAGCAGGGCGGGGCTTGCTCGCGATGACGCTACTTCAGCTTGCCAATGCATGGTGTTCCTGGACGTTGTGGTAACGCGGTCGGCTTTCGAGTTGCGCTGGTTTCAGGAAGCCCATCAGTGCGTTGCGGCTGTCTCGGCAGGCGGCCTTGTGTTCCATGTCGAGAAAGTGGCCGGTGGCCTGAATGGTACTGAACGTGCTGTGTTGCACGTGGCCGGCGAACAACCGGGCGTCGTCGGCGGCGGTGTACTCGTCCCATTCGCCGTTGAGGAACAGCACCGGCACGTCGATTTTCTTCGCCGCGTGCAGGTAGCACTGGCGGTCGCTGTGCAGCACGTCGCTGATGTGGAAGTGCATCTGCCCGTACTCATGTTCGGCCAGGGAGCTGACGTGGCGATAGTTGAAACGCTTGAACAACGACGGCAGGTGTTTGCCGATGGTGTCGTTCACCAGGTGTCCGACCCGGTCGCGGTCCAGGTTGCCGAGGTGTTCGACGCCGCGCTCGAGGTAGTCGAGCATGTGCGCATTGACCACCGGGGAGAACGAGCTGATCACGGCTTTTTCGATGCGCCGTGGCCGTTGCGACAACGCCATCATGGTCGCCGCACCGCCCCAGGAAAACGACAGCACGTGTTCGGCGGCGAAGTGGTCGATCAGCTCAAGAAGGATCTGCCCTTCGACTTCCTTGGTGAGCATTTTTTCATGCAGGTTGTGGGCTTTTGACCTGCCCGCGTAGGGCTGGTCGTAGCAGACGACGTTGAACTGCGGATGGAGGTTTTTCACGGTTTGTGCAAACGACGCAGTCGTGGCCATCGAGCCGTTGACCAAGATAATGGTCTTCTCTGCGGCGTCTGCGCGATAGAACTCCGTGTAAACCCGATACTGACCCTGTATATCCAGCACAGCGATTTCTGGCCTCATGTCATAAGACTCCTGGCAAGCGGGTATGCGCGCAAATGAGATTGCACGAGCTTTGTGACAGGTAGGCATACGCCTGGAATTTGAGAGGCCCATGTCGATCCATTGCAGTCCGGTCGACGGGTATTGTTATTGGCGGGCAGTCTGCCGGATGAGGCCGGAACCCAAGGGTTCCTACCGGCAAAAAGTTTCTTAGAAGTATGTGGTGACTCGTCGGTCACATTTCGGCCGACGTCCTGATTCAAGCAGGGGTCACGTCATCGCGCAAGTGCCGTTGGTAAATTGTTCGACAACTTTCTGCTCGGCGGTCGCCTGCTTAGATCAATCCGATCTCTTCATCGCTCAGTGGGCGGTATTCGCCCGGTTTCAACGCGTCGTCGAGCACCAGCGGTCCCATGCGTTCGCGGTGCAGACGCATCACCTTGTTGTTGAAGTGGCCGAACATGCGCTTGACCTGGTGATAGCGGCCTTCGACGATGCTCAGACGCGCGGATTTTGGCCCGAGCAGCTCTAGCCCGGCCGGTTGAGTGGTGAGGTCTTCGAAGGCGAAGTACAGCCCCTGGCTGAACGTGATCGCGTATTCGGGGCCGATGTCCTGCTCGGTTTCGACGTAATAGACCTTGGGCAGTTTGGTCTGCGGTTGGGTCAGGCGCCGCGACCAGCTGCCGTCGTTGGTGATCAGCATCAGGCCGGTTGTATTGAAATCCAGGCGTCCGGCGATGTGCAGTTCGTCCTTGTCCGGTTCATCGATCAAATCGAGCACGGTCGGGTGCTGCGGATCCCGGGTGGCGCTGACGCAGCCGGCGGGCTTGTGCAACATGAAGTGGCGCAGGGGTTTACCGACTTGCAGCACCTCGTTGTCGACTTCGACGCGGCTGAATTCACGGACTTCGCTGTGCGGGTCACTGACGATTTTTCCGTCAACCCTGATGCGTTTTTCCACCAGCAACAGGCGCACCTGCTTACGGTTGAAGCACGGCAGGTTGCTGAGGAAACGGTCGACACGCATGACTTAAGGATCGGTAAAGAAAGGGGCGCGCATCTTACTTGATCGCCCCGGACGCTGCTTGCAACTGCGCCTCGACCTCCGCGCAGCGCGGGCACAGGCAGGAGGCGTCGCGCAGTTGCGCCGGCAGCGCCTGGAGCACGGCCGGGTCGATGCTGACGCCGTAGCACCAGCAGGCGCGGTCAGCGGTTCGCGGATCGGCCAGGGTGCAGTCGTTGGGTGCACCGCAGGCGGGGCAGAGGTCAGGCTGGTTCATAGCTGGAGTGAGACATTTCCACGCAGGTTCGGTTACGGCCACTTTGCTTGGCCCGATACATCGCATGATCCGCCCGTGACAGCAGGCTGTGCAAGGTGTCATCGGGCTGCAGGGTGGTGAGACCGATGCTCACCGTCAGCGGCAACTCGGTGTTGACGATGTTGTCGCGGATCGAGGCCCGGGAGGCGTAGTAACTGAGGAAGGAGGTGGCGAGGAAACCTGCGCCCAGCAACGCGACCAGCGTGAGCACCAACGAACGTTGAGAGTACAGCGGCGAGCGAAGCGGCATGGCAGTTCCATTGGCAGTCATCCGATGGTCGCATTCTAATGGCACTGCCGGGAAATAACTGCTCTATGTGTGCCGCGAATGGTCGTTCACACATATCGCGAAGGCGTCATCGCGAGCGAGGCCGCAATGTGATGCAACCTGTCCGCCGCTGATCAGACGGTGGGTGCAACGTCGCACTTGGCAGGGGATTGCCAGTCAAAACAGGTGTAAGTCGGTGTGTGCCGGCTGCTGCTACAGGTCTTTACGGAGGCCGCCATGTTGCGTCGATTATTGTTAGGTGCAGTGCTTGGTCTTGGATTGTCTGGCTGCTACTACTACGCCGGTCCTGCCGACGTATACGGGGGACCTTATTACTACCCCGGCTACTACTCGCCCTATTACTACGGCTACTACGGTCCACGTTACTACGGTGGTTATCGCTCCTATTACTACGGTGGGCATGGTTACTACCGTGGCCACGGCGGCGGACATCATGGCGGTGGACATCGCGGTGGCCATCGTTGATCAGGACGTGAATGGATGAAAAACCTTTCATCGGCCAGATGTTTCCATGTGTTTCGGGGACGCACCAGATTCCGAATTCGGTGTCTGATGTTTCGACAGTCACCGAACATTTGACTGTCGCCTGCCAGCGTCGCTGGTGTGGCTTACCCGCGGTCCAGGAGGCCGCCATGCTCTGTCGAATTCTTCTGCTAGCTGTGTTGGGATTATCCCTTGGTGGGTGCGTGCCTTATTACGATGAAGGAGGCAGTTACTACAGTTCCGAGGTCTATACCTCGCCATCGCCAACCTATTACGCCGGGGGGAGTTCCTACTACTCCAATGGTGGCGGTTACTACACACCGCCGCCCCGGTACTACGTGCCGCCAGCGCGGTATTACCAGCCGACACCGCGCTATTACTCACAGCCGCGGATCTATCACCCGTCGCGCTATTACTCGCAGCCGCGGATGTATCAACCCTCGCGCCATTACCAGTCGGCCCCTCGTTACTATCAGCCGTCGCGGGGTGACTACCGCATGCATCAGAACCATGGTTGGGACGGCCGTAACCGCGGGAACTGGAACAACGACTATCGCGGTCACGACGGGCGCGGCTATCGCAACGGGCGGGGTAATCACCGCTAATCATTAAACTGAATACAAAACCTGTGGGAGCGAGCCTGCTCGCGAAGGCGGTGTGTCAGACAGCAATAACGTCGACTGACACGCCCTCATCGCGAGCAGGCTCGCTCCCACATTTTTTATGCCCGGACTTCAGTATTCGGACAAATCCGCCAACGGATGCCGACCTTCCCACGCCTTGTGAAAGTGCGCCTCTACCACCGCATCCGGCACGTTGTTGATGTCCGGCCAGTGCCAGTGCGGCTTCTGGTCCTTGTCGATCAGCCGGGCTCGTACGCCTTCGCTGAATTCCGGATGACGACAGCAGTTGAGGCTCAGGGTGTATTCCATCTGGAACACTTCGGCCAGCGACAGGTGCCGGGCACGGATGATCTGTTCCCACACCAGATGAGCGGTCAGTGGCGCGCCTTCGCTCAGGGTCCTGGCTGCACGGCTCAGCAATAGGTCGGTGTGATCGCGCAAGGCGCTGATGGCCTTCCAGGCGCAACGTACGTCGCTGACGTCCAGCAGTTCGTCGATCTGCTGTCGGCGCGGCAGCCACTGGGCTTCGGGTATCTGCGCCACGGCTTCCTGCTGCAAGGCTTTGAGCAGGCTGTTGAGCTGCATCGGTGTCTGTTCCTGCCAGTTCAATTGCAACAGGCCTTCGATCAATTGCGGCTGCTGCTCATCGAGCAGGAAGCGATCGGCCAGGTCCAGGTCGATGGCATCGCGGCCGTTCATGTGCGCACCGCTCAGGCCCAGGAACAACCCGAGCTTGCCGGGCAGGCGCGACAGAAACCAACTGGCGCCAACGTCCGGGTACAGGCCGATGCTGATCTCCGGCATGGCCAACCGGCTGCTCGGCGTAACGATGCGGATGCCTGCCCCTTGCAACAGTCCCATGCCACCGCCGAGCACATAGCCATGGCCCCAGCAGATCAGCGGTTTCGGGTAGGTATGAAGTTTGAAGTCCAGGCGATATTCCGCGGCAAAAAACTGCGCAGCCAGTGGCGGTACTTCGCCCGGATGGACGCGACAGGCTTCCACCAGGCTGCGCACTTCGCCGCCGGCGCAAAAGGCCTTGGCGCCGTTGCCGCGCAACAGGACGCAGACGATCTGCGGGTCCTTGGCCCAGGCTTCCAGGCGGTCGCGCAGGGCGTTGATCATCGGCAGGGACAGGGCGTTCAGGGATTTTTCGGCATCCAGGCTGGCGATGCCGATGCGCGCGCCGTCGGTGCCGGTGAGTTCTTCGAAGTGCAGATTCATCGTGACCTCGATCGGGAATTTGAGGGTTAAGTATGATCGCTGTGTGGGAAAGTGCCGGATCTGCATCAGATCAATTGACAAGCGTGATGCGCTTTCCTAGGGTTCGCCCCATTGTTTTTGCCGGATGTAACCATGACTGCTGACGACCGTATCAAACTCGAACCGGGCTGGAAGGAGGCACTGCGTGCCGAATTCGACCAGCCCTACATGGCAGAGTTGCGAAACTTCCTGCAACAGGAGCGGGCGGCCGGCAAGGAGATCTATCCGCCGGGGCCGATGATTTTCAATGCGCTCAATTCCACGCCGCTGGACAGGGTCAAGGTGGTGATCCTCGGCCAGGACCCTTATCACGGCCCGGGCCAGGCCCATGGCTTGTGCTTCTCGGTGCAACCGGGCGTGCCAGCGCCACCGTCGCTGGTGAACATTTACAAAGAACTCAAGCGCGACCTGAACATCGACATCCCCAACCATGGCTACCTGCAGAGCTGGGCCGATCAGGGGGTGCTGATGCTCAACACCACCATGACCGTCGAGCGCGCCAACGCCAATGCGCACAAGGACAAGGGCTGGCAGTTTTTCACCGATCGGGTCATTGAAGTGGTCAGCCAACAGCAACCGCACCTGGTGTTCATGCTGTGGGGCGCCCATGCCCAGAGCAAACAGAAACTGATCGATGCCACCAAACATCTGGTGCTGACCTCGGTGCACCCGTCACCGCTGTCGGCCTATCGCGGCTTCCTCGGTTGCGGGCACTTCAGCCGCACCAACAAGTTTCTGGAACAGAATGGCGAGACGCCGATCGAGTGGCGTCTTCCATCTGTTTGAAAAAAGCATCGCGAGCAGGCTCACTCCTACATTGAAATGCGTTCCCTGTAGGAGTGAGCCTGCTCGCGATGAAGTCGACTCGGTCTTTACTCTGGATCGCGGTTCCAATACTTGAACAACGGCTCCGCCAGAAACAGCACAAACAACAGCCGCATCACCTGCATCGCTGTCACCAGCGGCACCGACAGTTGCAGGGTTTCCGCCGTCAGGCTCATCTCGGCAATACCGCCCGGCATCATGCCCAAGGTCAGTGAACGCAGATCCAGATGGGTCAGCGCACTCAAACCCAATGCCGCCGCTGTGGCGATCAGCATGGTCAACACCGTGCCGATCAAGGTGCGCCCCATGAACGATGGCGCACGCCGGAAAAACTGCCGGTTGAAGTGACAGCCCAGACCGCTACCGATCAACCATTGGCCGATCTGGCTACCGCCGTTGGGCAAGCCGATGTGCAGATCCCAGCCGATGCTGACTGCCGCGCTGACCAGCAACGGCCCGAACAGCCAGGGGTTGGGTTGACGCAGGCGTTCCCAGATCCAGGCCGCCAACGCGCCAGCGGGAAACAACACCGCCAGCCAGCGCCAATCGATGCTGCCGACGTGGGAAATCGGCGCACCGTCGCCCAACAAATACTTGAAGGCTGCTGGTACGCACAGTACGACCACCAACACCCGCAAACTCTGCCCCGCCGCCACGCGGCTGAGCACCGCACCATTGCGGGCGCCGAGGTTGACCATCTCCCCGGAACCACCGGGCATGCTGGAAAAGAACGCGGTGGCGCGATCTTCACCGGTGCGGCGCATCAGCCACACGCCGACGACCGCCGACAGGCTGGTGACCAACGCACCGAAGAAGATCAGTCCGAAATGACTCAGCACCTGCTCCATCACCAGCGGGGTGAAGTGCAGGCCGATACCGATGCCGACGATCCACTGGCCGCATTTGCGCCCGCCAGGGATTTCGGCCAATTGCCAGGGTGTCAGGCAGCGCACGAGGATGATCGCCAGCAACGAGCCGACCATCCACGGCAAAGGCCAGCCGACCTGGCTGGCGAGGTAACCGCCCAGCAGGCCGACCAGCGGGGTTCCCCACCAGAGTTTGAAGGGGGACCGATCAGACATCGGCGATAACGCGTTGCGCCACTGAACGTTTACGCCAGATGCGCACAATCGGCACCAGCAACATGACCACGATCAACCCCCAGACTCCGACGGTGATGCCGCTCGACCAGAGAATATCCAGCGAACCGTTGGAAATCGACAGCGCCCGACGCAGATTCTGCTCCATCAAGCCACCGAGGATGAAACCCAGCAAAACCGGCGACAACGGGAAGTCCAGCTTGCGCAGGATGTAGCCGAAGATGCCGATGCCGATCATCAGGAACAGGTCGAAGGTCGTGGCATGCACCGCGTACACGCCAATGGCGGTGATGATCGCGATCATCGGCACCAGCGCCCAGTTCGGCACGGCAAGGATTTTGGTGAAGATGCGGATCATCGGAATATTCAGGATCACCAGCATGATGTTGGCGATGAACAACGATGCAATCAGGCCCCAGACGATGTCCGGTTGCTGTTGAAACAGCAGTGGGCCTGGCGTGATGTTGTACAGAGACAGCGCGCCGATCATCACTGCCGTGGTGCCCGAGCCGGGAACGCCGAGGGTCAGCATCGGTACCAGTGCACCGCAAGCTTCTGCGCCAATGGCGGTTTCCGGGGCGGCCAGGCCACGTTTGTCACCTTGTCCGAATTTTCCGCTTGGGCCAGCGATGCGTTTCTCGGTCATGTAGGCCACGGCACTGGCCAGCGTTGCGCCGGCACCCGGCAGTACGCCCATGATGAAGCCGAGCACACCGCAACGCATGTTCACCCAAAATACCGATGCGGCTTCCTTGAAGTTGAACATCATCCGGCCGGTGGCCTGGAAGGCTTCCTGGCCACGGTGGGTTTTTTCCAGCAGCAATAGAATTTCGCTGATGGAGAACAGGCCCAGTACCAACACCACAAACTGAATGCCGTCGGTGAGGTGGATGTTGTCCCCGGTGAACCGGTACACACCGCTGTTGGCATCAATGCCGACGGTCGACAGGAACAGCCCGATCAACGCCGCGATGAATGTCTTCAGCGGTCGATCCCCGGCCATGCCGCCGAGGCAGACAATCGCAAATACCATCAACACGAAGTATTCCGCGGGACCGAAGGCAATCGCCCATTTCGCCAGTATCGGCGCAAACACCACCATCCCGCAGGTGGCAATGAAAGCGCCGATGAATGAACTCCACGCCGACAGCGACAACGCTACACCGGCCAGCCCCTGACGGGCCATCGGATAGCCGTCGAGGGTGGTCATGACGGTCGAAGCTTCGCCCGGGATGTTCAGCAGAATCGAACTGATCCGCCCGCCATATTCGCAACCCAGGTAAACCGCGGCCAAGAGGATCAAGGCCGACTCCGGTGGCAAGCCCAACGCGAAGGCGATCGGGATCAACAACGCCACGCCGTTGATCGGGCCCAGTCCCGGCAGCAGGCCGACCACCGTACCGATCAGCGTGCCGCTGAGTGCAGTCACGAGGTTGTAAGGGGTTAGCGCGACACCGAAGCCGTGACTCAAGTAACCAAGCGTATCCATATCAGTTCTCCAGAACGTCGAGCAGGCCCAGTGGCAGTGGCACGTCCATGACTTTGTCGAACAGCAGGTACAGACCGACGCTCATCAGGCTGATGATGATCGCGCCCGGCAGCCAGCGCCCGCCGTACAGGCGAGCCAGAGGAATGCCAACCAACATGCTGCTGAGGATGAAACCCAGCGGTTCGAACAGCCCGGCGAAGACCAGCAGCAACAGCACGCAGATACCAATCTTGGTCAGGGTCTCGCGATCCATCGGCGGATCTTCGTCGGTGTGTTTGATCGGCGAGGGGCGATACACCATGTAAACCAGTGCCAGGCCCATCAGTCCCAGCATCAACAGGGGGAACGCGCGCGGGCCGATCGGTTCGTAGGAAAAAGGTGCCTGGTAGGGCAAGGCCATCAGCACCAGGCTGAGACAGGCCAGCAACAGCACCGAAGCAAAAATGCGTTGTAAGAGCATGGGGGAACTCCTGTGCCGCGACTCCGCCAAACGGAGCCGCGGCCGCTAGACAGAGGCGATCACTGGATCAGGCCGAACTCTTTGGCCAGCACTTTGTAGTCCGCAACCTGCTTCTTCACGTAGGTGTCCAGCTCCGGGCCGGTCATGGCGAACGGGAAGAGCTCGCGCTGATCGCGCAACTTGGCGAAGTCTTCGGAAGCCAGCAGCTTGTCGAAGGCCGCTTTCCACCAGGCATAGTCTTCATCGCTGACTTTTGGCCCAAGGTAGAAACCACGGACCACTGGCCAGACGATGTCATAGCCTTGCTCGCGGGCGGTCGGAATGTCCTTCATTTCCGGCTCGTCCAGACGCTTGTCGGAGAACACAGCCAGCAGGCGCATGTCGCCGCTCTGGATGTGTGGCATGGAGTCGGAAATGTCGGTGCTGCCAACCTGGATGTGGCCGCCGAGCAGGGCGGTGGCAATTTCGCCGCCACCTTCGAGGGCAACGTAACGCAGGTCACGGGGGTTGATCCCGGCGGCCTTGGCGATCAGCGCGGTTTGCATCCAGTCCTGGCTGCCGACGGTGCCGCCGGAACCGATCACCACTTTGCTCGGATCTTTCTTCAGTGCCTGCACGAGGTCGTCGAGGGTCTTGTAGGGCGAATCGCTCTTCACCGCGATGGCGCCGTAGCTGGTGCCGACGGCAGCGAGCCAGCGCACGTTGGTTTCATCGAAACGACCGAACTTGCCTTGGGCCAGGTTCAGCAGCGAACCGCTGGACCAGGCCACCAGGGTGCCGGCATCGGCCGGACGCTGGGCGACCACCGCGTTGTACGCCACCGCGCCGACACCGCCGGGCATGTAGGTCACGCGCATCGGTTTGGTCAGCAGTTTTTCATTGATCAGCGCACTTTGCGCCAGTTTGCAGGTCAGGTCGAAACCACCGCCGGGCGAGGCCGGGGCGATGCATTCCGGGCGTTTGGGTTCGGCAAGCGCTTGGCCGGTGAACAGCAGGACGCTGGCGGCGAGGGCTAGTTTACGCATTGACAGGTTCATTCAAGTCTCCTTGGGAGTTGTTGTTATTGACGCACTGAATTACCAAAGGGCAACGCTATAGCTCACCAGCAGACGCACTTCATCGGCATCGCGAGCAGAGTAGTTGGAACGGTAGGTGGCATTGCGCAGGCGCACGGCGACATCCTTGAGCGCGCCGCTTTGTACAACATATTTAATCTCGGAGTTGCGTTCCCATTCCTTGCCTTCGTCACCGCTCTTGAGCTTGATGTTGTCACCGCTCACGTAACGGCTCATGAAGGTCAGGCCGGGGATGCCGAGGGTGACGAAGTCGAAGTCATAACGCGCTTGCCAGGAGCGCTCTTCGGCGCCGGCAAAGTCGTTGATCTGCACGAAGTTCACCAGGTACGGGTCGGCGCCATCCACATACGGGAACGCGCTGTCGCCGGACATGTGCTGGTAGCCCGCGCTGAGCTTGTGTCCGCTCAAGGCGTAACTCACCAGGCCGTTGAGGGACTTGTTGTCGATCGGACCGCCACGGGCCTCGCCCTGGTCGTCACTGATGGCAAACCGCAGGTCGGTGCCAAAGGTGCCGGGGCCGAATGGCTGCGAGGCGATCAAACCGAGGAAATGCTGGTTGTAGACTTCATCGAGTTGCGCGAAGTGGTAGCTGCCGGTGATCTTGTCGGTGAACTTGTAGTCCAGGCCGCCAAAATCAAAGTGCTTACCGGCCACGGTGCCAGCGAAACGGCCGTTCTTGTTGTTGAGGGCAATGTCCTCGAAGTCGGTGCTGTCACGGTCCTTGGCTTTATCCAGACGCCCGCCGGTGAAGGTCAGGTTCTTGATCTCTTTGGAGGTCAGCATGCCGCCCTCGAAGGTCTGCGGCAGGATGCGCCCGTCATTGGGCTTGAGGATCGGCAGTTCCGGAATCAGGGTGCCGATCTTCAACTCGCTGGCGGAGATTTTCATTTTGCCGGTCAGGCCGAGCTTGGAGTATTCGTCCACGGCGCGCCCATCGTCGGTCGGCAGCAGGCCGGTACCGGTACGGTCCGGGCTTGAATCGAGCTTGACCCCCAACATGCCCAGCGCATCGACACCGAACCCCACGGTGCCATCGGTGTAGCCTGATTTCAGATTGAGCATGAACCCCTGGGCCCACTCGTCACGCTTGGACTGTTGGGCACTGGTGCCATCGCGAAAATCGCGATTGAAGTACATGTTGCGGGTTTCGAAAGTGGCCGAGCTGTCTTCGAAGAATGCGGCCTGGCTCAACGGTGAAAAGCCGGCAAGGGCGGCAGCGCTGGCAAGCGCAGTGTGGCTGAAACGGGAGAGGCGGGCAGGCGCGATAGCCTGGGTCTGCAGGGACTGCATGGATGACTTACTCCGTTTATTGTTCTTATTTGTCGAAAACGCTTCGAGGCGTTTTTCGTATCGCTGTGTGGCTGCAGCGACGGCAGTCGAAACTGTCCGTGGCTGGACTGTAACGGGCTAACCTTTCGCTAACCTTTCAGCTGACTTTCACGGTTTTCGGGCTTCACAGCGGCGGTTGCGGCTGTAAACTTCGCGCCAGAGAATGGCGTCGACCATCCCGGAATGAGGTAAAGATCCATGCGTGTCCTGCTCGTCGAAGACCATTTGCAGCTCGCCGAAAGTGTCGCCCAGGCGCTCAAGAGCACCGGGCTGACCGTGGACGTTCTGCACGATGGCGTGGCAGCCGACCTGGCGCTGGGCAGCGAGGAATACGCCATGGCGATCCTCGACGTCGGCTTGCCGCGCATGGATGGTTTCGAAGTGCTGGCGCGATTGCGGGCGCGGGGCAAGAACCTGCCGGTGCTGATGCTGACCGCCCGCAGCGACGTCAAGGACCGGGTCCACGGCCTGAACCTCGGCGCCGACGACTACCTGGCCAAACCGTTCGAACTGACCGAGCTCGAAGCCCGGGTCAAAGCCTTGTTGCGCCGCAGCGTGCTGGGCGGTGAGCGCATTCAGCGTTGCGGTGTGCTGGCCTACGACCTGGAAACCCGGCGTTTCACCCTCGGCGAAGAATTGCTGACCCTGACTTCCCGCGAGCAAGCCGTACTTGAAGCCCTGATCGCGCGCCCCGGTCGGGTGATGAGCAAGGAGCAATTGGCGTCGCAAGTGTTCGGTCTCGATGAAGAGGCTAGCCCCGATGCGATCGAAATCTATGTGCACCGCCTGCGCAAGAAGCTCGACGGCCAGCCGGTCGCCATCGTGACCTTCCGCGGCCTCGGTTACTTGCTGGAAAGCCGCGATGCATAAGCCCAGCAGCCTGCGCTGGCGGTTGCTGTGGAATCTGGCGCTGTTGTTGGTGGTGTTGATGCTGGCCAGTGGGTTGAGCGCCTACTGGAACGGGCGCGAAGCCGCCGACACGGCCTATGACCGGACCCTGCTGGCCTCGGCGCGAACCATCGCCGCCGGCGTCTCCCAGCGCGACGGCACCCTGAGTGCCGACGTGCCGTACGTGGCCCTCGATACGTTTGCCTACGACAGTGCCGGGCGAATTTTCTACCTGGTCAACGACATCAATCAGAAGCTGATTTCCGGTTACGAAAACCTGCCGGCGCCACCACCGGGAACGCCGCGCACCGATGACTATCCGGCGCTGGCACGTTTCTACAACGCCCAGTACCGCGGGCAGAACGTGCGCGTGGTAAGCCTGCTCAAACCCGTGAGCGAGCCGAACATGAACGGCATGGCGGAAATTCGCGTGGCGGAAACTGATGAAGCGCGGGTGAGCATGGCCCGCAGTCTGGCGACAGATACTTTGCTGCGCCTGGGCATGCTGGCGGGTGGGGCCTTGATGTTGGTGTGGTTTGCGGTGAGTGCCGCGTTGCGCCCGCTGGAACGCTTGCGCACGGCAGTAGAAGAACGCCAGCCGGACGATCTGCGCCCCTTGCCGTTGGTGGAAGTGCAGCGCGAATTGTGGCCGCTGGTGCGCGCACTCAATCACTTTACCGAGCGCTTGCGCGGGCAGTTCGAGAAGCAGGCGCAATTCATCGCCGATGCCGCCCACGAGCTGCGCACGCCATTGGCGGCACTCAAGGCGCGCCTGGAACTGGGCATGCGCTCGGCCGAGCCCGACACCTGGCGCAGCACGCTGGAGACTGCCGCCCAGGGCACGGATCGCTTGACCCATCTGGCCAATCAGTTGCTTTCCCTGGCACGGGTCGAAAATGGCGCCCGGGCGATTGCCGAAGGCGGCGCGCAGTTGCTGGACCTGAGTCAGCTGGCCCGGGAACTGGGCATGGCCATGGCGCCGTTGGCCCACAAGCGTGGTATCGCGCTGGCACTGGAAGCGGATGAGCCGGTCTGGCTGCGGGGCGAGCCGACGCTATTGAACGAACTTTTGAGCAATCTGGTGGATAACGCACTGGCCCACACGCCGCCGGGTGGCAACGTGATTCTGCGCGTCTCGGCGCCCGCCGTGCTGGAAGTCGAAGATGATGGCCCCGGCATACCGCTTGAAGAACGCGATCGGGTATTCGAGCGTTTTTACCGGCGCAATCAGCAAGTGGCCGGCTCCGGATTGGGTCTGGCGATTGTCGGTGAGATCTGCCGCGCGCATCTGGCGCAGATCAGCCTGCACGATGGTGAGCACGCAGGGTTGAAGGTGCGGGTGAGTTTTGTCTCCGGGGAGTAACACAACATTTGTGGCGAGGGGGCTTGCCCCCGTTGGGCTGCGAAGCTGCCCCAAAACCTGCGACCGTGTAAGCCAGGCACACCGCATAGTCAGGATTTACGACTGCTGCGCAGCCGAACGGGGGCAAGCCCCCTCGCCACAATGATCAGTAAAACATCGTGCGTGTTTCTTCCAGATCGGCGCACATCGCCTTGTCGTCAAAGTCGATTCCGAGTGCCTTGTAGGCCGGTGCATTCAACGCATCGGCACGGGCGAGCGGGTGATCGGTGTCCTGCAGGCAATACAGGCTGGCCACCTGCACCAGATCCACATAGTCGACCTGCGCAGACTGGCGCTTGAAGTTCAGGTATAGCCGCGGCACTTGCACCAGCATGTCGGGAAATTCCCAGACCTTGAGCAGTTTTTCGCCGATCAGCGGATGAATCTGGTCGATCACGTGGTTGAGGCTGACCGGGTCGGACAGCAGCTCATAGTGATCTTCGGCGTAGGTCAGAATCGGCAGCACGCCGATCTGGTGCACCAGCCCGCCAAGGGCCGCCTGATCGGGCTTGAGTCGGGTGTAGCGGCGACACAAGGCGTAGCTGACGCCGGCGATTTCCAGGCTTTTACGCCAGACATCGCGCATCTTCTGTTCCACCACGTCGGAGCGGGCATGGAAAATCTGCTCCATGACCAGGCCGATCGCCAGGTTACAGCTGTAGTTGATGCCCAGGCGGGTGATCGCGGTATGCAGGTCGGTCACTTCCTGGGCCGCGCGCAACAACGGGCTGTTGACCACTTTGATCAGGCGTGCCGACAGCGCGGTATCGCGGCCGATCACTTTGCTCAGGGTACTGACGCTGACTTCCGGGTTTTCCGCGGCCTTGCGAATCTGCAGGGCCACTTCCGGTAATGTTGGCAGAACCAGGTCATCGTTATTGATGGCCTCAACCAAATCCTGTTGGACCTTTTCCGCCAGCTTGCTCATTTAGTCTCTCTAGGTGTCGCGCCAGGTGCTGCCGTTATTGCTGGATTTCGCGGTCGCGATCCAGTTCATAAGGCAGGTCGAGCAGCTGCAAGGACGGCCCTTCGAGCGCGCCCAGGTGGAGGTCTCCACTATCTGCTGCTTCGGCTTGCAACACCGCCAGGAGTTCAATGTTCTGTCCGGCGCGGGCAGCCAGCACCACTTCGCCGATGGAGCTGCCGTGGGTCGGGGAAAACAGCGGGGTACCCGGTTCAGGCAGTTCGCCGGCAGCCAGTTGCAGGCGATACAGGCGGCGCTTGAGTTTGCCCAGGTACTGCATCCGCGCGACGATTTCCTGCCCGGTGTAGCAACCTTTCTTGAAACTCACGCCACCGATCGCTTGCAGGTTGAGCATCTGCGGGATGAACAACTCGCGGGTGCCGGGCATGACCTGGCCGATCCCTGCGCGGACCTGGCCCAGCAGCCATTGATTCAGATCGCCTTCGCTCAGTACCGCTGAAAGCTTGCCTTTGACCGCATCGGCCTGACCGGCGGCGACCCACAGTTCGGCACGTTCAGGCGAGATACGGATGGCGATCAGCCCGTCGTTGCGCACGACGCTGTCGGTTTCTGCCGGCAGGTCCAGGCCGAGGCTGACCAGTGCGGCGTCGCCATGGTCAACGCCGAAGCGGACCCAGGCGGCACTTTCGTCGGTCAGTTTCGACTTGGAAAACACAGCGTATTTTTTCAGGTCCGCCAGTTGCGGTTCGAGCAATTCGGTGGCCATGGCCAGGACCACGCCGTCCCCTTCGAGCAGGATGCGGAAACTCGATTGCATCCGGCCTTTTTGCGTGCAACGGGCACCGAGGCTGGCCCGGGAATCGCTCAGGTAGTTGAGGTTGCAGGTCAGTTGGCCTTGCAGGAATTTGCTGGCGTCCGCGCCGCGGACCGCGAGAACACCTTCATGAGAAAGGGTGCAGAAAAAAGCAGAATCGGCCATGGGTCATCGCAGGGTAAATAGTCTGGAGGACATCATAAGGGGCCTCCTTCGAAATGGGTAGTTAACAAAGGCTCGGCGGTGCCCGACCAAAGCCGTCTGTTCGACGGGGCGCGGGCCTGTATACTTGCGGCCTATTTGAGGAGCGCTCCATGGTCGAAGATGTTGAACTGAACCGCCTCTACTGGCACAGCCGCCGCGGCATGCTTGAGCTTGACGTGTTGCTGGTGCCGTTTGTGAAAGAGGTTTATCGGCACCTCAACGAGGTTGATCGCGCCTGCTACGTCAGGTTGCTCGAATGCGAAGATCAGGACATGTTCGGCTGGTTCATGGAACGCAGCGAATCGGAAGATCCTGAGCTGCAACGCATGGTTCGCATGATCCTGGATCGTGTCCAGCCCAAGTAATGGCTTCGAATGCCGCTGGCATGCCTCACGGCAGTTGCTGGCGGCGTATCTTCTGGCCCAGCTGTTCGCGTTGGGTTCTTTGTTTTTACTGTCGGTTCCGGTCTGGGCCAGCTCGCTCGGCGTCGTGTTGTGCGTGGTTCATGGAGCCTGGGTGTTACCCCGGCAAATCCTGCTGACCCACCCGCAGGCCTTTTGCGGCTTGCGGCGCGATGCCGATGGCTGGCAGTTGTGGAGTCGGGCCAGGGGTTGGCAACCCGTGCAACTGAGGCCGGACAGTCTGGCGCTGCCATTGGTGGTGGTACTGCGTTTTCGATTGCGCGGCGAGCGTCGGGTCAGGGCCATTTGCGTGCCCCGGGATGCGCAGGCGGCGGATGTGCACCGACGCCTGCGGGTCCGGCTCAAATTCAGCCGACGTAGGTGGGCGGCACCAGAATAGTGTCCAGCGCGACCGGCAGCATGTCCGGGTAGTCGAGGGTGTAATGCAGGCCACGGCTTTCCTTGCGCTCCATGGCTGACAGAATCATCAACTCGGCCACTTGGGCCAGGTTGCGCAGCTCGATCAAGTCCCGGCTGACCTTGTAGTTGCTGTAGAACTCGTCGATTTCATCCAGCAACAATTGCACGCGGTGTTGCGCCCGTTGCAAGCGCTTGTTGGTGCGCACGATGCCGACGTAGTCCCACATGAATCGCCGTAGTTCATCCCAGTTGTGCGCAATGATCACGTCTTCATCGGAATCGGTGACCTGGCTCGCATCCCAGACGGGAAGGGGGGCCGGCATCGGCACCCGGGGCAGCTGTTCAAGAATGTCTGCCGCCGCCGAGCGGGCATAGACGAAACATTCCAGCAGCGAGTTGCTGGCCATGCGGTTGGCGCCGTGCAGGCCGGTGAAACTGGTTTCGCCAATGGCGTACAGTCCCTGCACATCGGTACGACCCTGTTGATCGACCATCACGCCACCGCAGGTATAGTGCGCCGCCGGGACCACCGGAATCGGTTGTTTGGTGATGTCGATGGAGAACTCCAGGCAGCGTTCGTACATCGTTGGGAAGTGCGACTTGATGAAGGCTTCAGGCTTGTGGCTGATGTCCAGGTAGACGCAGTCGATGCCCAGGCGCTTCATTTCATGGTCGATGGCCCGGGCGACGATGTCCCGTGGCGCCAGCTCGGCCCGTGGATCGAAACGCTGCATGAAGCGCTCACCGTTCGGCAGCTTGAGGTGGGCACCTTCGCCTCGCAGGGCTTCGGTGATCAGGAAACTCTTGGCTTGCGGGTGATACAGGCAAGTGGGGTGGAACTGGTTGAATTCCAGGTTCGCCACCCGGCAGCCCGAGCGCCAGGCCATGGCAATACCATCGCCGCAGGCGCCGTCAGGGTTGCTGGTGTAGAGGTAAACCTTGGCCGCACCACCGGAGGCGAGGATCACAAAGCGGGCGCCGTAGGTGTCGACTTCGCCGGTGCCGCGATTGAGCACATAGGCACCGAGGCAACGATCACCTTCGAGTCCCAGGCGTTTCTCGGTGATCAGGTCAACCGCAACCCGCTGTTCCAGCAGTTCGATGTTCGGTCGTTTCCGGGCCTGGTCGAGCAGGGTGGTGAAAATGGCAGCGCCGGTGGCATCGGCGGCGTGGATGATGCGCCGATGGCTGTGACCGCCTTCGCGGGTGAGGTGGAACTCGAACCCGCCATCTTCGTTGCTCGACTGTTCATCGCGGGTAAAAGGCACGCCTTGGTCGATCAGCCATTGAATCGCTTCCCTGCTGTGCTCGACGGTGAAGCGCACGGCGTCCTCATGGCACAGGCCGCCGCCGGCATTGAGGGTGTCATCGACATGGGATTCAACGGTATCGGTGTCATCAAGCACGGCCGCAACGCCGCCCTGGGCCCAGAAAGTCGAGCCATTGGCGAGGTTGCCCTTGCTCAGAACGGCAATGCGCAAATGACCGGGCAAGGTCAGCGCAAGGCTCAAGCCGGCAGCGCCGCTGCCAATTACCAGAACATCGTGTTGAAACTGTTGGCTCATTTCAGGATTCCGCTCAAAGCGACCCGGGACGGGGGTGGCGCAGCTGGACTGGCGAGTCAGGCAGCCGCACAGCCCACTAGTATATAGAGGGGGGGAGCGGCACAATACCCGAGCCAGCATGGCATTGTGAAACTACTGTGACGCAAAATGTCGGTCGCTTCGTCGGATGTTTTTCTGCTCGTTGGGCGCGAGAATGACTGTATCGCCGATGTAACAGTCATTTTCCCTTCACGGTTGCACAATGTCGGGTTTGCACAGCTATAAATATTTGGAACTTTTGCCAAAGGGCCAAGATCAATAGAAGGTTGCCTGAAACAACAAGGGACAGTGTCGGTTTCAGTACGGGATTGCAGTTCGATCCTTGCTGAAAAAACCGATGACAAGATTATCCGCGCAGCCGGGTCAACTCGTGCTGCGCTTTTCGTGCGTGCCAAATCAGAGCCCGCAGGAAACTTGCCTGGAGGGGGAGAACTTTTGCGAAAAGCCCGAGTCTATGTTTGCAAGTCTGGTGGTTTACTTCTGCAAGCCTCCTCCGAGCTCATCGAGGAGTGTTCATGCTAACCCAGGAAGAGGATCAGCAACTGGTCGAACGCGTTCAGCGCGGCGACAAGCGTGCTTTCGATCTGCTAGTGCTGAAATACCAGCACAAAATTCTCGGGTTGATCGTGCGTTTCGTGCACGACACCCATGAAGCCCAGGATGTGGCACAAGAAGCCTTTATCAAGGCATACCGTGCACTTGGAAATTTTCGCGGAGACAGCGCGTTTTATACGTGGCTTTACCGCATCGCCATCAACACGGCGAAAAACTATCTGGTTTCACGCGGCCGTCGGCCGCCGGATAGCGATGTCAGTTCCGAGGATGCAGAGTTCTACGATGGCGATCATGGCCTCAAGGATCTCGAGTCGCCAGAGCGGGCCTTGCTGCGGGATGAGATCGAAGGCACCGTCCATCGA
Organism: Pseudomonas sp. KH_046_2; assembly: GCF_057838985.1. NCBI lineage: Bacteria > Pseudomonadati > Pseudomonadota > Gammaproteobacteria > Pseudomonadales > Pseudomonadaceae > Pseudomonas > Pseudomonas sp. KH_046_2. Next base: position 1,498,050 of record NZ_CM174480.1, read on the forward strand.
ACCATTCAGCAACTGCCGGAAGACTTACGTACGGCTTTAACTTTACGTGAGTTTGATGGTCTGAGTTACGAGGACATTGCGAGCGTCATGCAATGTCCGGTAGGCACCGTGCGCTCCCGGATCTTCCGCGCCCGGGAGGCCATCGACAAAGCCCTGCAGCCGTTGTTGCAGGAAAACTAAAGACAGCGGCGACAGCCAAGAGAGGAACGCCATGAGTCGTGAAGCCCTGCAGGAATCGCTGTCCGCAGTGATGGATAACGAAGCGGACGAATTGGAATTGCGTCGGGTATTGAATGCCTGTGACGATGTTGAAACCCGTGATACCTGGGCTCGTTATCAGATCGCTCGGGCAGTGATGCACAAGGATCTGCTGCTTCCACGCCTGGACATCGCGGCGGCTGTTTCTGCTGCCCTGGCTGACGAAGCCGTACCGGCAAAAGCCTCCCGTGGTCCATGGCGCAGCCTGGGTCGTCTGGCGGTCGCTGCCTCGGTGACCCTGGCGGTGCTGGCCGGTGTGCGTCTGTACAACCAGGATGAGATCGCCGGTGTCGAACTGGCCCAGCAATCCAGTCAACCAGGACTGGCCGCTCCTCAAGTAAAAGGCCCAGCCGTTCTGGCAGGCTACAATGAGAGTTCGGATGCTACCGGCCCAATGGCCAACGGCGTATTGCAAGGTCAGCCAGGCTGGCACGATCAGCGTCTGCCAGGTTACTTGCGCCAACACGCACAACAGGCTGCACTGAAAGGCACTGAGAGCGCTCTGCCATACGCTCGTGCCGCAAGCCTGGAAAACCGTTAAGGAGGATCATGCGCGCCATACCTCTACTTTCGCTTTTGCTCAGCGGCTGGTTCATCGTTCCAGCCCAGGCCGATGAAGCCCAGGACTGGTTGACCCGTCTGGGTCAGGCAGAGCAACAGCAAAGCTTTCAGGGCACTTTCGTCTACGAGCGTAACGGTAGTTTTTCTACCCATAACATCTGGCACCGCGTCCAGGATGGAAAGGTCCGCGAGCGATTGATCCAGCTAGACGGTTCCGCTCAGGAAGTCGTTCGCATTGATGGGCAAACCCAATGCGTCAGCGGCACACTGATAGCCGGGCTTGGGGACTCCCCGAACTCCGCTGCCCGTGCACTCGATCCTCAAAAGCTCAAGAATTGGTATGAACTCGCCGTCATCGGCAAGTCGCGTGTCGCCGGGCGTTCGGCGGTGATCGTATCGCTGAAGCCCCGTGATCAGCACCGCTACGGTTTTGAACTGCATCTGGACAAAGAGACCGGCCTGCCTCTGAAGTCCTTGCTGTTGGACGACAAGGGGCGGTTGTTGGAGCGCTTCCAGTTCACGCAACTGGATACCGCTGACGTTCCTTCCGAAAAAGACCTCCTGGCCAGTAATGATTGCAAGCCAGTCAACCTCGAAAGCGACAAGGCTTCTGCCGTCAAGGCTGCCCAGATCTGGCGTTCCGACTGGTTGCCGCCCGGCTTCGAGCTGACCAGCAGCACCGCTCGCAAGGATCCGCAGACCAAGACCCAGGTCAATAGCCTGATGTATGACGATGGCCTGACGCGCTTTTCGGTATTCCTCGAGCCGTTGAATGGCGCGACAGTCACCGACACCCGTACTCAGTTGGGGCCGACCGTTGCGGTTTCCCGGCGCCTGACCACGACGCAGGGTGACATGATGGTGACCGTCGTCGGCGAGATACCGGTCGGTACTGCTGAACGGATAGCGCTTTCGATGCGCACCACAGACGCCGCTGCAACCAAGCAGTGAGCTGAATTCGAAATGTTTCGTGAGCATTTCAATTTGCAAAAAACCGGTAAATTTCTTATAGGTCAGAGCCCCTCGGCTCTGGCCTTGTTTGTTGTTCCCGGAACAAAAATACCGGCGTATCGTTCCCGGTGTTCCTTGCTCCATATCGCTTAACCATGCTCGTCGTAACGGGAGCCGTATGTCGATACCACGCTTGAAGTCCTACCTTTCCATTTTTGCCACCGTGCTGGTGCTCGGTCAGGCGGTCACCGCCCAGGCGGTCGAATTGCCTGACTTTACGCAACTGGTCGAACAGGCCTCGCCTGCGGTCGTGAACATCAGTACCACGCAAAAGCTGCCGGATCGCAAAGTCAGCCAGCAGATGCCCGACCTCGAAGGCTTGCCGCCGATGCTGCGCGAATTCTTCGAACGGGGCATGCCGCCACAATCGCGCTCACCTCGCGACCGCCAGCGCGAGGCAACTTCCCTGGGCTCAGGTTTCATCATCTCTTCCGATGGCTATATCCTGACCAACAACCACGTAATCGCCGATGCTGACGAAATCCTCGTTCGTCTGGCTGATCGCAGCGAAATGAAAGCCAAACTGATCGGTACCGACCCACGTTCCGACGTAGCGCTGCTGAAAATCGAGGGCAAGGACCTACCGGTGCTCAAACTCGGTAAATCCCAGGACCTGAAGGCTGGCCAATGGGTTGTCGCCATCGGTTCGCCATTCGGCTTTGACCACACGGTGACCCAAGGCATCGTCAGTGCTGTCGGTCGCAGCCTGCCGAACGAAAACTATGTGCCGTTCATCCAGACCGACGTGCCGATCAACCCGGGTAACTCGGGCGGCCCGCTGTTCAACCTCAACGGTGAGGTGGTCGGGATCAACTCGCAGATCTATACCCGCTCCGGTGGCTTCATGGGTGTGTCGTTTGCAATCCCGATCGACGTGGCCATGGATGTTTCCAATCAGCTGAAATCCGGTGGCAAGGTCAGCCGTGGCTGGTTGGGCGTCGTGATTCAGGAAGTGAGCAAGGACCTGGCCGAGTCGTTCGGTCTGGAGAAACCGGCCGGTGCGCTGGTTGCCCAAATCCAGGATGATGGTCCGGCTGCCAAGGGTGGCCTGCAAGTGGGCGACGTGATCCTGAGCATGAACGGTCAGCCAATCGTTATGTCAGCCGACCTGCCGCATCTCGTTGGCGCATTGAAAGCTGGCACCAAGGCCGATCTGGAAGTGATTCGTGACGGCAAGCGCAAGAATGTCGAGTTGACGGTCGGCGCAATTCCGGAAGAAGGCAAGGAGCTGGACGCGCTGCCAAAATCCGGCATCGAGCGCAGCAGCAATCGCCTGGGTGTTTCCGTGGTCGAGCTGACTGACGAGCAGAAGAAAACCTACGACCTCAAGGGTGGTGTGCTGATCAAGGAAGTGCAGGACGGCCCTGCCGCCCTGATCGGCTTGCAGCCGGGTGATGTGATCACCCACCTGAACAACCAGGCCATCGGTTCCACCAAGGAGTTCGCGGACATCGCCAAGGCGTTGCCAAAGAACCGCTCAGTGTCGATGCGGGTACTGCGTCAGGGGCGTGCGAGCTTCATCACCTTCAAGCTGGCTGAATAACCCGGTTGTTGGTTGAATAAAAAACCGCCTCGAAAGAGGCGGTTTTTTGTGTCCGGACTTCTTGTCTCCAGGGCGTCAGCCCATCATGTCCTTGATCATGCGCTCCTGTTCCATCAGCTCGCGTTGCCGCGCGTCGATCCGCGAAGACAGCGGGAAGTTGCTGCCAGCCCTGCGTTTGGCGAAGTCCAGTTGCTGAATGGCCTGTTTGTAGTCCCCGACCAGCGCAAAGTATTCGGCGCGAGCCTGATGCAGGCCGATGATATTGCCCGACAGGCCGCGCGTCTCGGCAACCTGATACCACACGTCCGGATCATCCGGGCGCGACTTGAGCAGGCCTTCGAGGGCTTTCTCCGCATCCGCGGCGCGGTTCTGCTTCAGCAGCAGGTCGACGCGCACCTGGTTCAGCGGGTAGTTGCCAGGGTACTGGGCCATCAACCGCTCAACCCGGGACTGGGCGTCCGGCAGGCGATTGTTGGTGATGTCCAGGTCGACCTGAGCCAGGTTGTAGATGATTTCGTTGGGTGACTTGGCCAGCAACAGCTTGAGGTTTTCCCGTGCTTCGTTCAGTTGACCGCCCTTGATCTGGGCAATTGCCAGGCCGTAGCGCGCCACGTCGTTTTTCGGGTTTTCGTCGAGCTGGGCGCGGAAGCGCTTGGCGCCGAGCCCCGGGGTTTCTTCATAGATCAACTGGACGCGCGCGCGGATCAGTTGATAGCGCATGCTGTCTTCGATGCCGCCCTGTGGCGCCTGTTCGGCGCGGTTGCGGGTGTCGGCGATACGCGATTCGGTGACCGGGTGAGTCAGCAGGAATTCCGGTGGCTTGGCATCGTAGCGGTACTGACGCCCCAGGCGCTCGAACATGCTGGGCATCGACCGGGGGTCATAACCGGCCTTTTCCAGATTGAGAATGCCGATGCGGTCGGCTTCCTGTTCGTTCTGGCGGGAGAATCGCCGCTGTTCCTGAATGGCCGCTGCCTGTGTACCGGCAATGGCCGCGATTCCCGCGTCACCGGCGCCCGCGGCTGCAATCACGATACCGGCCAGCAATGCGGCCATCATGGGTACTTGCATGCGTTGCTGCGCTTCGACGCCCCGGGCAAAGTGGCGCTGCGACAAGTGAGCCAATTCGTGCGCCATTACCGAAGCGTATTCGCCTTCGGTCTGGGCGTTGAGGAACAAACCTCCGTTCACCCCGACGATCCCGCCCGGCGCCGCAAAGGCGTTGAGCTGCGGGCTGTTGATCAGGATAAATTCCAGGCGCCGGTCAGTGACCTGGCTGGTTTCGACCAGTCGGTAGACGCTGGACTCAACGTAATCCTTGAGTTGCGGATCGTTGAGCTGCGAAACCTGACTGCGCAACATGGCCAGCCAGGCGCGGCCGAGCTGGTATTCCTGTTGCGGTGAGACAATGGCAGAACTGGCGTCGCCGAGTGACGGCAGGTCGTCGGCGAAGCCCGGTGAGGCGAGCAGGCAAGCGAGCGTCAGCAGGGTAGGGCGCAAAAATGTCATGCACAAAGCCTTAGTCGACAAAGACCTTACTGTAGCCGGACACCGGCGTTGCGACCAGATATTCTAGGCAACTCAACCACCTGACCCGGAGTGATGCAATGACCGACGCTGTAGAGCATGACGTTGAACTGGACGCCAGTGGCCTGAACTGTCCGTTGCCGTTGCTCAAGGCCAAGATGGAGCTCAACCGGCTGGCCAGTGGTGCGGTACTCAAGGTCATCGCCACCGATGCGGGTTCGCAGCGCGACTTTCGCACCTTTGCCCGATTGGCCGGTCATACCCTGCTTCGTGAAGAAGATGACGCGGGTGTTTACCGCTACTGGTTGAAAAAAGCCTGATATCGGCTGCGTTTGCTCCTAAGGATTATTGATGTTCAAAGTGTTACGCGACTGGATTCAGCGCTATTTCTCCGATGAAGAAGCGGTGGTGCTGGCTGTCCTGCTGTTTCTGGCGTTCACCGCCGTGCTGACCCTGGGCGGTATGCTGGCGCCGGTGCTCGCGGGCATGGTGCTGGCGTACCTGATGCAGGGGCTGGTGGTGACCCTCGAACGCCTGCGGGTGCCGGGCGGGGTCGCGGTGGGGCTGGTCTTTGCGTTGTTCATGGGGCTGTTGTTGGTGTTTATCGTGGTGGTCGTGCCGTTGCTGTGGCATCAACTGATCACCTTGTTCAACGAGTTGCCCGGCATGCTAGCCAAGTGGCAGTCACTGTTGCTGCTGCTGCCCGAGCGCTATCCGCATCTGGTGTCCGATGAGCAAGTGCTGCAGGCCATCGAGGCGGCGCGGGGCGAAATCGGCAAGTTTGGCCAGTGGGCACTGACGTTCTCGCTGTCGAGCCTGCCATTGCTGGTGAACATCATGATCTACCTGGTGCTGGTGCCGATCCTGGTGTTTTTCTTCCTCAAGGATCGGGTCATGATCGGCCAGTGGGTGCGCGGTTACCTGCCCCGTGAACGGGCGTTGATCACCCGGGTCGCCCATGAAATGAACCGGCAGATCGCCAACTACATTCGCGGCAAGGTCATTGAAATCTTCATTTGCGGTGGTGTGACCTACATCGCCTTTGTTGTTCTTGAACTCAACTACGCGGCGCTGCTGGCTCTGCTGGTGGGGATTTCGGTGGTGGTGCCTTATGTCGGCGCCGTGGTGGTGACCGTACCCGTGTTTCTGATTGCGCTGTTCCAGTGGGGCTGGAGCGATCAGTTCATCTACTTGATGGCGGTCTACGGGATCATTCAGACGCTGGATGGCAACGTGCTGGTGCCATTGCTGTTCTCGGAGGCGGTCAACCTGCACCCGGTGGCGATTATCTGCGCAGTGCTGCTGTTTGGCGGGTTGTGGGGGTTCTGGGGGGTGTTCTTTGCAATTCCCCTGGCGACGCTGTTCAAGGCCGTGCTGGATGCGTGGCCGCGCAAGGAGCCGGTGGTGGCGCCGTTGCTTTAGCGGTCAGCCTTTATTTTTCAGTGAGGCTGATGGCCTCTTCGCGGGCAAGCCCGCTCCCACAGGATCAGCGCAGTCCTTGTGGGAGCGGGCTTGCCCGCGAAGGCGTATTGGCAGACGCAGATGAATCAGGCCTTGCTCAGCGCCTGAGCCGCAGCCAAAACCGCATCAACATGCCCCGGCACCTTCACGCCGCGCCATTCCTGACGCAGTACGCCGTTGGCGTCGATCAGGAACGTGCTGCGATCCACGCCCATGTATTCCTTGCCGTAGAGCTTCTTCAGCTTGATCACGTCGAACAGCTGGCAGATGGCTTCGTCCTTGTCGCTGATCAGCTCAAAGGGGAACTCCTGTTTGCACTTGAAGTTCTCGTGGGATTTCAGGCTGTCGCGAGACACGCCGAACACTTCGGTATTGGCGGCCTTGAACGCAGCGTACTGATCACGAAAGCCTTGGCCCTCGGTGGTGCAGCCCGGCGTGCTGTCCTTGGGGTAGAAGTAGATCACCACCTGCTTGCCCTTCAGGCCGGCGAGGCTGACGGTCTGCCCGCTGGTGGCGGGGGCTTCGAAATCGGCAACCGGTTGGTCGATGGCAACGGCCATGAAAGCTTCCTTACATTGGGTTCTGTGGGCGCCAGGGTTCGATCAGGGCATCGAGGTTCAGCGCGTCGGCAAAATCCAGGAACTGATCGCGCAGCCAGCTGATTTGCACGCCGGCCGGCAAGGTCACGGTAAACGTGGCGTTGAGCATGGTGCCGCCGGTCTGCGGGGCCTGGTAGGTGTCGCAGGTCAGGTTTTCCAGCTCGACATTGTGGTCCATGAAGAACTGGCACAGCTCGTTGATGATGTCCGAGCGGTAGGCTGAGCTGACATAGGCGACGTACGGCAGGGCCTGTGGACGGTTTTCCAGGGCAGCACTGCGTACCACGTTGACCGTGAACGCATGCCGCTTGGCCAACACTGGCAGGCTGCCTTCCAGGCGCGCGAGGGCATCCCAGCTACCGGAGATTTCCAGAACCAGCGCACTGCATTCGCCATGACGGGTCAAGCGAGAGGTGACAACGGCGCAGCGGTTTTCATGGCTGGCGCGGCACAGGACGTTGGTCAGCTCCATGGGGTTGGCGCCGAGGGCACTGATAACAAGGAATTGTTCGCGAACTGTGGGGGTGGACATGCAGCATTCCTAAAGCGATGAGCGGTCGGTACGTCCAGAGGGCGTTTTGCCGGGAGCGAGCCTGCGGATGCGAATTCAGAAAACCCCAGACGGCAGGTTGCGACGTGCTCCGGCAGGGCGGGAGCGAGAGGCGGCAACGCTGGATCAGGGCTTGTGATGCCGAAAATGGAGGCTGAAACCCGACGCACGAGCTTGTCTGTACCGATCAAAGTCTGAAGGGTAGCGAAAACCGGCGCCAAGGGGAATGGCGGCAGCACAGTACTTCGCTTGTGCAAGCATCTTGGCGCCAGTACCATTACGGCTCTCTTTTTCCGGCAGGAGCGGTTTCATGATTGCGGGCAGTATGGTGGCACTGGTCACACCCATGGATGCACAGGGGCGTCTTGACTGGGACAGCCTCAGCAAACTCGTGGACTTCCACCTTGAAAACGGCACCCATGCCATTGTCGCCGTCGGTACTACCGGCGAATCGGCAACCCTCGATGTCAACGAGCACATCGCAGTCATCCGTGCCGTGGTCAAGCAGGTCAATGGTCGCATTCCGGTGATCGCCGGTACCGGCGCCAATTCGACCCGCGAAGCCGTCGAATTGACCCGTAATGCCAAGGAAGCCGGCGCCGACGCTTGCCTGCTGGTCGTGCCGTACTACAACAAGCCGACCCAGGAAGGCCTGTACCTGCACTTCAAGCACATCGCCGAAGCGGTCGACATCCCGCAGATCCTCTATAACGTTCCCGGCCGCACCTCCTGCGACATGCAGGCCGAGACCGTGATCCGCCTGTCCACCGTGCCGAACATCATCGGTATCAAGGAAGCGACCGGCGACCTCAAGCGCGCCAAGGCCATCCTCGATGGCGTAAGCAAGGACTTCATCGTCCTTTCCGGCGATGATCCGACCGCGGTCGAGCTGATCCTGATGGGCGGCAAGGGCAACATCTCCGTCACCGCCAACGTCGCTCCGCGTGAAATGGCCGATCTGTGCGAGGCCGCCCTCAAGGGTGACGCCGAGACTGCGCGGGCAATCAACGAAAAACTGATGCCGCTGCACAAGGACCTGTTCATCGAAGCCAACCCGATTCCGGTGAAGTGGGCTTTGGTTGAAATGGGCCTGATGCACGAAGGCATTCGCCTGCCGTTGACCTGGCTGAGCGCACCTTGTCACGAAACGCTGCGCACGGCCCTGCGCCAGTGCAGCGTCCTGGTTTAATTGAGGAAGTACAACGCATGAAGCGAATGGCCGGACTTTCCGCACTTGCCTTGATTATCTCCAGCACCAGTGGCTGCGGATGGATCTGGGGCCCGGAAGGTTATTTCCGTGACCGTGGTAGCGATTACCTGGAAGCGCAACAGACTGCACCGATGCAAATACCGCAGGATGTCCGTACCGCCAAGCGTCTGGATCCGCTGTTGCCGATCCCGCGCAACGTGGCCGATGACACCGCCAAGGGCGAATACATCGTTCCTCGGCCGCAGCCGCTGACCGCGGGTGCCGACGCCAGTGCCTACTCCCTGCAGAAGAACGGCGGTACCAGCTCCATCCTGGCGCAGAACCCGCCGGCCGAAATCTGGCCCGTGGCCGTTCAGTTCTTCCAGGACAACGGCTTCCGTCTGGATGAACAACGTCCGCAAACCGGCGAGTTCACCACGACCTGGCAGCATTCCGACGAACTGTCCGCCGCCGTGGGCAAGCGCCTGAGCGCGGCCGGCGTCAGCACGGACAGCGAAACCCGCGTGCGGGTGCGCATCGAGCCGGGCGTGCAGCGCAACACCAGTGAAGTCTATGTGGTCAGCGCCGAGCGTCCTGCCGGCAGCACCGCTGACGTGGCTTTCACCAACCGTTCGGTCAACACTGGCCTGGACGCGGCGCTGGTCGACGACATGCTCGCGAGCATGAGCCGTATCTCGGAGAAGGGCGGTTCGGTCTCGATGCTGGCGTCGCGTGATTTCGACGCGCCTAGCCGTGTCAGCCTGAGCGAAGACGGCAGCGGCAACCCTGTGTTGAACGTGGGTACCGACCTGGATCGTGCCTGGTCGAGCGTCGGTCGTGCGCTGGAACAGGGCGAATGGCGCGTTGAAGACATCAACCGCAGCCTGGGCCTGTACTACATCAACCTGGCCGAGAAAGCCGAGAAGAAAGACGACAAGCCAGGCTTCTTCAGCAGCCTGTTCGGCAGCGCGCCGAGCAAGGAAGAGCTGGATGCCCGCGCCGAGCGCTATCAGGTTCGCCTGAGCAAGGTTGGCGAGAACGTCCAGGTCACCGTCGAGAAAAATATCAACACCGTGGCGCCGGCAGATGTGGCGCGTAAAGTGTTGAGCGTGATTCAGGACAACCTGGGCTGATCACATGCGTTTTGCCGTTCTCGGCAGCGGTAGCCAAGGGAACGGCACGCTGATAGCCAGCGCTGACACGTATGTGCTGGTGGATTGTGGTTTCTCCTTGCGGGAAACCGAAAAACGCCTGCTGCGCCTGGGTGTGAACCCTGCGCAGTTGAGCGCGATACTCGTGACCCACGAACATGCCGACCACGTGCATGGCGTGGGTTTGCTGTCTCGGCGCTACAATCTGCCTGTCTACCTCAGTCGCGGGACCTTGCGCGGGATGCGCAAACCGATTGAACCCGCGGGCTTTCTGGCCGGCGGCGAGCAGCTGCAAATCGGCGACTTGAGTATCGGTGTCATTGCCGTGGCCCACGATGCACAGGAACCGACGCAATATGTGTTCAGTGACGGTGAGAGGCGTTTCGGCCTGTTGACCGACCTGGGTTCGTATTGTGACAAGGTGCTGGACGGCTATCGGGACCTCGATGCGTTGATGATCGAGTCCAATCACTGCCGTGACATGCTGGCTCGCGGTCATTACCCGTACTTTCTCAAGCAGCGGGTGGGCGGTGAACTGGGACATTTGAATAACCACCAGGCGGCATTCCTGGTGGCTGAGCTGGGCTGGAAAGACCTGCAACACCTGGTCCTGGCCCATCTGAGCAGCAAGAACAACCTGCCGCGGCTGGCCCGGCAATGTTTTGTCGACACCCTCGGGTGCGACCCGGACTGGCTGCAACTGGCCGATCAAGATTCAGGGCTCGACTGGCGTCACATCGCCTAGCCCATCTACTTAGCAAGCGGAGCCCATCATGGAAAAACGTGAAGAACTCTATCGCGGCAAAGCCAAGTCGGTTTACAAGACCGACGACGCTAACCGTTTGATCCTGCTGTTTCGCAACGACACCTCGGCGTTCGATGGCAAGCGTATCGAACAGCTTGACCGCAAAGGCATGGTGAACAACAAGTTCAACGCCTTCATCATGCAGAAGCTCGAAGCGGCTGGCGTGCCGACCCAATTCGACAAATTGCTGGGCGACAATGAATGCCTGGTGAAGAAGCTCGACATGATCCCGGTCGAGTGCGTCGTGCGTAACTACGCCGCCGGCAGCCTGGTCAAGCGTCTGGGTGTCGAAGAGGGCATGAAGCTCAACCCCTACACCTTCGAACTGTTCCTGAAGGACGACGCCAAGGGCGACCCGTTCATCAACGAATCGCACGTCGTGGCCTTTGGTTGGGGTACCGCCGAGCAACTGGTTCGCATGAAAGAGCTGTCGCTCAAGGTCAACGAAGTCCTGAGCAAGCTGTTCGACGACGCCGGCCTGCTGCTGGTCGACTTCAAGCTGGAATTCGGCGTGTTCCACGATGGCTCCATCGTGCTGGGCGACGAATTCAGCCCGGACGGCTGCCGTCTGTGGGACAAGGCCACCGGCAAGAAAATGGACAAGGACCGCTTCCGTCAGGGCCTCGGTGACGTCATCGAAGCCTACGAAGAAGTCGCCAATCGTCTGGGCGTACCGCTTTAACCGACGCAAGCATCTGATAGCACAGAAATATTTCGCTTAGGGGGGTTCGCTTCCTGCGAAAGTGTTGTTATGATGCGCGCCGTTGGAGAGATGCCAGAGTGGCCGAATGGGACGGATTCGAAATCCGTTGTACCTTCACCGGTACCTAGGGTTCGAATCCCTATCTCTCCGCCATATTTAACCTTAAAAGCCCAGCAATGCTGGGCTTTTTTGTTTTCTAGCGTAACTGTTCCCCCATTTGCTCCCCCATCAAGAATTCAAACGATTATCTTCGGTGTGCGCTCCATTGTGCTGGAGTCGTTGCTCAAGACGTTCCCCCTTTCTGCGCACTCACCGCGACTGCCTAATAGGGCTTGCCGAGTGCCGATGCCTTCAAATAAGCCTTGCGCTAACAATGTCATGCTTGAAGGCTATGGTGCTGAGCGATCTCTTGATTCCCTTCATCCTTTTTTCTACTTCTAGGCGTACGTCTGCCTCGTCACCAGCGAAAGGCGGCTGACGGGTCTCCATAGACGCCTCCCACATCAGTAGCAGCTCCACGTGACGCTCCAGATGCTTCATCGCCTCATCTAACTGGTTTCTGAGCAAGGTGTTCGTTTGCTTGGCTGCCTCTCGCTCAAGTCGTGCGGCTTCCTTCATCTGCTTTGTTTCTGCCTGTTGTTCCTTGGTCGCGCTGTTTAGCTCGTCGATGAGGTTGGTGACAATCAGGGTTTCTGGTTGCTCGTGAAGCTTGGCTAGGCGCCGAAGGTTTTTAACGGTGGCGTTGGGAAGTGAGAATGTGCATGCCTTCCTACCGTTCCCAGGTGATCGATACCTGCGCTGTCGTAGGGCGTTCTTCAGTCTCTCGATGAGCTTCAGTCCATCAGGGACTTTCTCTAGGTCGTCAATGATCTGCACTGTCCCTTCGTAGCCAGCGGCCCTGAATCGTGCGTGGACGATGTTGCTGAGGCTATAGGGTGCGCGTTCTTGCAGGTAGCGTTCTGCCCATTCCCATTCGTCCTCGCGCATCCATTTCGGGGCGTTCTTGGTCACGTATCCACCTTGTTTTCATTCTTATAGGAATCAGCTTTGTAGCCAAAGGCGGCCCAAAGTGCAACTGGTTTTTTAGTCGTTACAGTAACGTTATGCGTTTGTTATAGGTCATTGTTTGATAATTTTAACAGGGTGTATAAACTGATCTTTAATTTGAGCTTATTGGCAGCCTATGCTTAATTTTGATGATGTGGGCGTAGATCTGAGTGGCTGTGGTGCTTCCGCCAGATTTCTTTTTGGGGCTATGGCGTGCAACGCTTTGTACGATGACGCGGGAGGATTGGCGCGCAGTGCGAAGGCACTCGCCAAGCAGTTCCACATCTCCGAAAAATCAGTGAATGACGCGTTAGCCGAACTCGCTCATGTCGGCGCTGTGAGTCAGCTGTCGAAGATATCAGGTAGAGGAAGACCAGCAGTCACCTACGCGCTGGTGCCTCGGTTTGTGAAAAGCCTGAGCGCGGGGAATATTGCATTTGGTGATCATGCAGAGATTCTCAAGCAACTGTTCTCAGGCGATGACATGGTCGTCGGTGCGCTGGGTGCGGAACCCCAAAAACGAGATGAGCAATTCGAAGCACCTGATGTTGTGCGCTCCAAGTCGCTGGGGAGGCGTGGCCGATTGAGTAGCCCCAATCGCTTGCTTTTCGCGGTGTTGCTATACCGCTCTGACAGGTTTGGGGTGGTTCAGATCGGTTTTCCAGAGTTGAGCCGCTATACGGGGATGGACGCTGCGCAACTGAAGTACCGAGTACGCCGCTTAATGAATCTGGGGTTGATCAGACAGCAGATACCTGGACTCTCAAGCTCGATTTTCTCGTTAGGCCGGGTCAGTAGTACGTACTTTCTAAATCTGAGCAGTCCGGTCTTCATGGCGACGGATATCAGTGTTGTTGTCCATCTAGCTCACAATTGGGACGGCAAGGACACAAGCCATGCCAACGTTCTCCGCTATGACGTCAACGATCACGTCAAAGGTCTGGGTCTAAGAACGATTGAAACTCCGCTTGGTGTCATTCGCTTTCTTGCTGGCCAGAGGCGAGCAGTCTTTGCTGTGCTTCAGTTGATGCTGTATCGGTTCGCGGCCCATCTGCTCTCTGGTCACTGGAATTCGTTAACGACAGAAAAAGCTCCGGCGGACGCGAGGCTCTGGGGAATGATTGAGGAGTGTTTCCGTCAGCCCCCATCTAGTGGCTGCGATGGCGAGCTATCCAGGCACGATTGGGATCAGGTCTGCGGCCATTTCTACAAGCTGGCCGTTGAGATCGCCTGTGAGTTCAGGTCGCGGTTCGATCAGTCAAACTGGATCGATTTTGATTCTGTGGATGTATGCATCCTGCCTACGGCTGACGACCTTGGATACAAAACGATCACCCTGATGTTGCGACCGGCACCTTCTCATCTGGATAGGTTCGCTGTATTCCAGGAGCAACGTCTCGGTGATGTAAAGCGCTTGCCTTATAAGGATGAAGCTGAGCTCCCTGTGCAGAACCGGTTTGACTTCGGTCTGGCGGGCAGCCCTGGCTAGCGGTCAACCAGCACGAGTGCCAGTTAAAAAAACCATTCCCTGCAGATCCTCTGAGCCAATAGAGGAGCCTGCTCATGAGGATCATCCGCCTGAAAGAAGTCATCGATTCGACCGGTCTGGCACGGTCGACTATTTATAAGTACATCGGGGAGGGCACCTTCCCGAAGCCGGTCTCATTGGGGGACCGTTGTGTCGGTTGGGTTGAAAGCGAGGTGCACGAATGGATTTTGGCAAGAATCGAAGAGCGCGACTTGGCTGAGAGTGCTACAGCCCGACCCGGCCGCCTGAGTATGGCCAGCTAGAAACCACCATTTGCGCCATGACCGGTTCGTAGCTGGTCATGGCGTCTTTGCCGCTTGGGGAATCTGTGCATTCTCAGCTAACTCCCCCAGTATCCCAATGGGCAATCTCTCGGCAGGCTTGGCAATGTTGCTCCCCATTGTCTTGCCTAGCCGTGATCGTCCACCGTGGACTGAGGTGCTTCTAGTTATATAGATATAGATATTAACTATCAATCAGTAACTACCTATCATCTGACTCGGCCACACAGAACCTACTACCAGGGCTAACGATAGGTCATCGGTTAAAAATAAACCCACCACGTACCTGATATGCGAAGAACACATCAGGTACACCACCATGACCAAGCGCACTACCTACACCTACCTTCCCCAGTCCGACATTGCCATCCAGATCGAACGACTCGTCCAGGCCATTGAGCAGCATGACAGCCCAGCTTTTCGGTTCAGGCAAACCCGTACAGGTTATGAGCGAGTTGAGGAGACCAGACTCTCCAGATACTTCACTCACATACGGCAGATGATGGACTTGTTCGATGACCGAGTTGAATACCGCTACAGCGAACACCTGCAAGCGTTTAAGGAGGCCTGTCAGGACATCGGATTGGAACGTCGTCCTACCGGTCCTGTCTGCTTGAATGAAGAGGGTACGGCCTGGCTAGACCATCAGCACAGCATGAACGTGCTGGTAGCACGGATCCGTCAGTTGACGCGTGAACTATGGTATCGCCGTAAGAAGGGTGACCGTCGTCGTCAGGCTAGGCAGCAGGAGGACCGTGTTTGTGATTATTCCGATGCTGTGGTTGAACGCTACTCGCGCACCAACATTATCAGGATCGATCTCTACTACCGGCAGGAAGCCCAGGTCAGGTTGCGTGTCGAGAACGTGTTCGATGACCTGGGTAGGCTGATTGCGGAACATGAGCGCAACCCGATCTTTGACCACCTCACTGGTTACATCTGTGCGGTTGAGCAGGGGGAGGATCGGGGCTACCACATCCATGCGGCCTACTTCTTCAATGGCAACGAGGTACGTGGAGACGTCTACAAGGCACAGCAAATCGGTGAACTGTGGGGGCGCATCACTCGGGGGCAGGGCCACTTCAATAGCTGCAATCACGATAAAGAGAAATACGAAAGCGAGTGTGGGGTCGGCATCGTTCTACGGAACGATCGAACGATCCGGCGCAATGTTCATAAAGCGGTGCGGTATCTGGTTAAGGACGCCCAGCAACTGCGGATGAAGCCGCTCCGGGGCAAATGCCTGCGCAAAGGATTGCCACGGTAGCTATCTACCTGAAATCTTTACAAGTCGCAGCCCGCGTGCTGGTTTTCAGCGCACTGACCGGTTAAGGTTCTGCCATCAGTAACACAACCAACGCAAGGAGGTACCGGGGCGATCATCTCACGATAAGCCTCCCTGCGTTCACCCGTTTAAAGGATTCCTGCGTGAACCAGCAACAGCAAAATCTCGCCGATTTCATCTGGAACGTAGCTGACGTGCTGCGTGGCGACTTCAAGCAATCCGAGTTCGGTCGCATCATCCTGCCGTTTACCGTGTTGCGTCGTCTGGAGTGTGTGCTGGAGCCAACTCGTGACAAGGTGCGCAGTCAGTTCCTGGCGATGCAAGCCAGCGGCGTGGACATGATCTGATTCTGCCTGCCACCGCCGGTGCCACCTTCTACAACGTCTCACAGTTCGCTCTGGACAGTATGGGCTCCACCAGCACTCGCGCCAATCTGGAGGACTACATCGCCAAATTCTCCGCCAATGCCCGTCAGGTGTTCGAGCACTTTGCCTTTGATGGTTGGTTGAGCAAGTTGGAAAACGCCAACCTGTTGTACTTGGTTACACAGAAGTTCGCCAGCATCGACCTGCACCCCAACGTCATCAGTAACCACGAGATGGGTCTGGTGTTCGAGCACCTGATCCGCAAGTTCGCCGAATCCGCCAACGACACTGCCGGGGAGTTCTTTACTCCACGTGACGTTGTGCGCTTGGCCACCACGCTGATCTTCGCTCCCGACCACTAGGCCCTGAATGGCGAAGGCGTGGTGCGCACCGTGTATGACTGCGCTGCTGGTACGGGTGGCTTCCTCTCCTCAGCCATCGAGCAGGTAGCCGAGTGGAACCCCAATGCGCGGCTGGTGCCCTACGCCCAGGAATTGAACCCGGAAACCTACGCCATCTCGGTGGCGGACAAATTGATCCAGGGTTTCGAGACCAAGAACATCAAGCTGGCTAATACCCTGTCCAACGACCTGCTGCCCCATGAGCAGTTCGACTACTGCCTGGCCAATCCGCCGTTCGGCGTGAAATGGGAAAAGGTGCAGAAGCAGGTACAGGACGAGCAAACCAGTCTCGGCTTCGCCGGGCGCTTCGGTGCTGGCCTGCCAAGGGTGGGTGATGGCTCGCTGCTGTTCCTTATGCACTTGCTGTCCAAGCGCAAACCGGCAGAGCAGGGCGGTATCCAAGCTGCAAATGGAAAGAGAGACTCCCGGGCTGCCGCAAGGCATACCTTAGAATGCAGTTAGCTAGGGGCCGGGGTTAGCAAATCATGGTGTGACCGGTAAGGTCGTTCATGAACGACCGAATTCCGCCAGATGGATAATTGCATCGACTTGCCCACCCATTTGCATTCCACTTGACCAGTTGCGTCCGCACTGACGAGATGCTTGAAGAGAAGGGGCTATTACTGGACCTCGACGATGTCGGCTTCGCGTTCGAGGGCATTGGTAACGACGCTCGCATGCAGGCCAGGCACACCAAGACTGTCGACCGCGATCCCGACCGCTCTGGCATCCTGGCCGACCAGGGGCATACGTCCCGATATAAATCTCACCGTAGGCACCAGAAGACGCGCCCCGAAACTGTCGGGTGCAGGGGATATTTGGGTGCCGCTGCTGGCATCTAAAGCGTGCGCATCCTAAGCTTTCCAAGGTGCGCTTTAACCTGTGCTTGTCTCAGGGGCCTGCTGTTCTTCAAGGCTAGACATTCTCAGGATGCACGTCTGATTTTCCTAAGGCGAGCAAGTGCCAGTCTTCAGGCACCCTGGGAGTAGTACATGATCACTCGATTTTGGAACATCCTTCTCATCAGCGTACTGGTCACGGCGTGCAGTTCAACCGGTAACAAACAAAGCTTGGGTGCCCTGTTGGGTGGCGCGGCCGGGGCGTTGGTTGGCGCCAAGGTCTCGAAGGACTCTAACCGGGCTGCCAGCGTTGCAATTGGCACCGCCGTAGGAGCTTTGGTCGGCTATGGAGTTGGACGCTATCTGGACGATCAGGACCAGCAGCATCTGGCCGCCGCCACCGTCAAAACGGCAGAAAGTGGCCAGACGCAAGAAGTACGTAATAGCGAAACGGGTACGACTATTCGCACCACGCCGGTATCCAGCCCTTCTCAGGCGTCGAGTGACGGTTGCCGGACGGTCAAGCAGTCGGTCGAATTACCTGATGGGCGCCACGAAAGCGAGGACGTTCGGCTTTGCAAAGGACCGAATGGCTGGGAGGCAGCATGAGCCCCGCGCGAGCGCTGGCGATTGCGTTGGTCAGCCTTATGTCGGCCAACGCTATGGCAGCCATGAAGGAATTGGAGCTGCTGACGCTGCCAAAGTATCCTGGCATGACGGCGATTCTCGACTACGGTTCGGAGGGTTGCGACGAGACTCTGTTTGTCTCGATAAGGGCCTTTCAAAAGAGCAACCTGGCGGATGGTAAGGCGGTGCGTAAGGTGATGGCCTGGGCGCAAATGATGGCGCAGACGGAATGCCCTCAGTCGTCGGCCATTGAATTGGTGGCCGGGGTTGATGGCAAAGAAGTCTACAAGGGCATTGCGCACAAGGCCAATGGTTGGATATTGACCGAGGTCAAGCCCCCCAAGCCGAAGGTACAGGCGAAGGCCTCTCCTGCTGCGCCTCCAAAGGTAAAGGCGGTGGCGGAGGATGGTCCAGCAGGTAGGGGCGTTGAAGCTGTCGCTCTCGCGGAGGGAGGTCCCAACCCGCCCAGTGAGCCCGATGAGGCGCTACGGTCGCTTCCTGTCACGCCATCAACGGTTGTCCCTGTGGCGCAAGATAATCCCCCCGTCAGCGGCCAAGTCGGTATTGCAGCCGGACAGCATACTGGGGCTGCAAACCAAGCGCCGGCCGACGGCGATGATCCCGGCGAAATTAAGCAGGGGAGTAGTTTAGCCGGCTTACCCACCAAGCAGGCCCCAACGTCGTTGTATCTTTCATCCCTGGAGCAGCTACGTCTTGCTGCGGAGCAGGGCGACGCCAGCGCTCAGTACGTTCTCGGGGTGAGGTACGGCTTAGGCCAGGGCGTGGCACAGGATAGACAACAGGAGGCCACCTGGTATCGGAAAGCTGCGGAACAAGGCCACTCCGACGCTCAGTACTATCTCGGGGGGATGTACGCGGAGGCCCAGGGCGTGGCACAGGACCACCAGCAGGCGGTCTCTTGGTATCGCAAGGCAGCGGAACAAGGCCACTCCCACGCTCAGTACGATCTCGGGGTGATGTACGCGAACGGCCAGGGCGTGGCGCAGGACCCACAGCAGGCGGTCTCCTGGTATCGCAAGGCCGCGGCACAAGGCGACGCCAGCGCTCAGTACAATCTCGGGGTGATGTACGGCTTAGGCCAGGGCGTGGCACAGAACCACCAGCAGGCGGTCTCTTGGTATCGCAAGTCAGCGGAACAGGGCGACGTCAAGGCTCAGTACAATCTCGGGGTGATGTACGCCAAAGGCCAGGGTGTGGCACAGGACCCACAGCAGGCGGTCTCCTGGTTTCGTAAGGCCGCGGAACAGGGCGACGCTAGAGCTCAGTACAATCTCGGGGTGCTGTACAAAACCGGTAAAGGCGTGGCACAGGACCACCAGCAGGCAGCCTCCTGGTATCGGAAGGCTGCGACACAGGGCGATGCCAAGGCTCAGCACAATCTCGGGATGCTGTACGACACCGGCAAAGGTGTGGCACAGGACCACCAGCAGGCAGCCTCCTGGTATCGGAAGGCTGCGACACAGGGCGATGCCAAGGCTCAGCACAATCTCGGGATGCTGTACGACACCGGCAAAGGTGTGGCACAGGACCAACAGCAGGCGGCCTCCTGGTATCGCAAGGCTGCGGAACAGGGCCACGCCGACGCTCAGTACAATCTCGGGGTGCTGTACGACACCGGCAAAGGTGTGGCACAGGATCAACAGCAGGCAGCCTTCTGGTATCGCAAGGCAGCGGAACAGGGGCAAGAGTCAGCCCAAAAGATCCTTAATTCTTACTAAGCAAGTGAATGGGCTACGCGTCGAGTGAAAGTCCGTAGATGGCCGTTCTCTGCCGGTCGTAACTACGGCGTGTGCTGGTCCATTCAGTTTTCAAGCTGCGAAACACGTGCTCCATCGGGGCATTATCCCAGCAGTTTCCACGAGGAAATTACCTGGTTGCTGTAAACCACTTTTTTGAGTTGTTAACCTCAGTGGTTTACAGATCAAAAAATTGGTTTACAAGGTGTCTAGCGAATCCACTGTGATTCAAGGTGCGTTGACGATGTCGCCTAAGGTGAAATGGACCTTGTCGCGCCCACTGTTCTTGGCCGCATACAGCGCCTTGTCGGCTTCGTTGAGCCAGTCTGCGGCGTCGGTCATTGCACTGCAGCACGATGCCAAGCCGATACTCAGGCTGACTCGCAGCTCAGGCAGTTGCTCATTGCGGTAGTTGCCCATTGCCCCTCGCAGTCGCTCCATAATTTCGCCGGCCTGGCTCAGTGGGCTGTTGGGCAGGATCACACAGAACTCGTCTCCACCACAGCGACCGGCTAGGTCACCTTGGCGAAGGTTTTTCTTAAGTTCGGCGCTCAGCTGGCGTAGCACGCTGTCGCCAACGAGATGGCCGTAAGTGTCGTTGATCTGTTTGAAGTGATCGACATCAATGATCGCGATCACCGTTTCGAAGCTCTCCTGCCGGCAGGTGAAAAACTGCAGGTGAAGCAAATCCTTCCACGCCCCATGATTGAGCAGGCCGGTGAGACTGTCGGTACAGCTCAGGGCGCTAAGACGGCGCTTGTGGTCGGCGAGCTTAATGGCCAGGCGATAACAGACCCAGCCCAGCGCTAATGGGTAGAGCGTCAGCATCGGCAAGCAGGCGTAGATCTGTAGGGCGGTTACAGTAAGTTGCACCTGCGGGCCGAACAGTGTTATCGCAAGCAGAATTCCGACAACTTGGGCCAGCGCGCCATGCACGAATAAACGCTGGCCGCCTGCAGCGACGTTGTTCATCGTCATCATCGAAAGGATGGTGACGGCAGGCAACGGATTGAACTGCATGGTCGCGGTCCAGAACCCGCCCATCACTGAGTCGTAGAGTAAGTTGCGCCGCTCCGCCTGATACGGCTCACTAGCACGGGTGGCCAATTGATAGGCCAGATGCGGCCAAACCAAGCCGTTGAAAAGCAACAGTACCCATACCCATCCCGGCAGGCCCAGCGGCGCAATGGCGGCCAGTACGCTCAGCATGCCAATCGCCAGGCCAATAAGGCGTGGCAGGTAGATTCGTTTGGCAAAAGACTGTCCTTTGCCAATCTTATTTTCCATTATCCCATCACCATTCATGTTTCGCTCCCTCGATCGTTATTGTCTACTGCAGGAGTCACCGCTAATCGCATAAACATTCTTCAATATTAACGCGAGGGTGAAGAGCGACCTTGCAAGCGCTCTCAAGGCTTAGGCAAACCGCTCTGACTCCTGGCCTGCCACGATCGTACAAGCCTCGCTGGCCTTTCGATCATAATATTGAATCGCCAGCAGAGCGACTTCTGAATCGGTCCTGGTTTCATAGGCACATCTGACGGGCTGTTTTTGGCCGATTCTGTTGAAAAAGTCGGTTCGCCCAAACAGCCTGGTCATTGACTGGTTAAAACGCCTTTTTTGCACACTGCTACGTGAAATCTGAGTCCGGAAGCCTCTTCCGAAAGTAAAGATTTCAATCTCGGACGCATACTTTTCTGCTGCGGAAACCATGGTCGACTTTTTCAACAGAATCGGCCGATTGAAGCCGGTCGCGAAGGGCTGCAAGATAGTCCGTCCCACCTTCAACGATACTGGTAACGGTTGGGGCGCGACGTACGTGCCCCCAACCATTCAAGCAAACATAAACGCATCAAGTTCATCATGACCGGTGATCAACACCGCAGGAGAAACACCCAAAGGACCAAAGCCACGCTGCTCTGCATCAGCTTCGCATTGCGCTCAACATCGAACGCAGCCGTCATGAGGTCGCCCAATGGCTCTCATTTGTATTGGTCTAATGAAGCCAGACACCCATTTAGGCGAGAATGCTCGCCAAATAGGAGTGCCTGATGAGTATAAAACGTCGCTCCAGTAACTTTACTTCGAGCAAGCACTACTCGCGCTGGACAGCGCTAAGGAAGCATTATGTCCGCTTTCAATCTCAACGAATTTCCCACGTTCTTTTGTGCATACAACTGGTCGAATGCGAACCATAAGGCACGAGGCTATCCGGGCGACATATACCCCGACTTCCCATGGATGAAATCATTGGAAGAGCGAGGCGCGTGGCTCACAGTACAGTCTGAAGTGGCTGCCGCGCCGACGGACTACGTCCGTGAGCTTCTCGCGTGGGGAGCTGGCAAGAATGATCCCCGAATGAGGTTTGAAGTCGGGTTGGGCAACGTGTCGCTGCTGGGTATCTTCCAGCCGGTGGTTGCCAATATTGATGATCCAAAGGCCGCAATCACTGCAGCGCTTCAGATTCCCGGTTGCGGGTTGACCTACGCATCGAAGTTGCTGCGCTTCTTGCGGCCGAATTTGCACGCCAGCCTTGATGGGCGCATACGCGAAGCAATGCTCAAAGCCGGGTTGCTGAGCAGGATTTACGACAGTAATGAAAATTCGATGGTCCGAGGCTATGTCGCATTTCAGGGATTTTGCGCTGACTTGGTTGCGCGACTCGATGCGGCGAAGATCGCACGACCGGGATGCAATCTTCCGGCGGCGCCAACGGCGACAGGCTGGCGAGTGGCAGACGTAGAGATGGCGCTGTTCGCATGGGCTGACCGCTCGAATCCGGGAGCAGGCCCTGAGGGCCAGATAGCTACCCCTGAGTGAAAAAATTGCGGCCCGTACCTGGGCCGCAATAAGGGTTATCGGTCGTTCAAAACCGTTACTTGCTCAAAAGACCCGCACGGCACCGGCAGCTGTGGGAAGGAAAATCCATCCTTGTGCTATCGGTTTGCCCGACGCCATTTGGATGGCCCTGGCATAAGCTTCGAGCTGGCCGATGTGCTCGTCGGCCAATTCATCCCAGCGCGCCATCGGTGAAGGGTTCGATTTGTGATCGATCAGTACCCAGCCTTCATGGGTATCTAGCAACAGGTCAATACGCCCGTTCAAGACCTGACCGGTCTCCAACACTTGTTGTACCGGGTATTCAGCCATTGCCCGTGAGCCCGGCCACCGAGATTCAATCCAGTCGTGGAATGCACCCACTTGATCGTGAAGCTGCTGTGCACTCAGATTTTCGAGAAGGTCATGGGCCGCCAGCAGGCGGCGAATGTCCTCCAGGACGATCGGCTGATCCGTGTCGGCGAATGAAAGACACATACTGGCGTGGATCGCGGCCCCCAAGACGCTCATTACCGGGCTGCCCTGAAGCACGATACGTGCCCCAATCTGGCATTTATCGCGATGCGTAGAAAAGGTGCGTGTTTCGCTACTGGAAGGCCGGAATGTCAGTGGCAGTCTCGGCTCACTGGCCGGACTCGGTGCAAACCAATGAAGTGTTTCAGCGCTGACATCAACTGGAATCGGTGAGCTCCGCGGTGAGAGCTTTTGGGTGTTGGCGAGCAGCGTTGAACCGCCGGGCAACGTCAATTGTTGTTCGCCCTCCGGGAGTGTCAACCAAGGAGCGTTTACGCAGTTGAGCCATGGACCGCTCATTTTTCTAGCGGGAGATGCAATCACCAGTAGATCGCGGGCACGGGTCATGCTGACGTAGAGCAGGCGCTTGGCCTCTTCTGTGGCCTCGTGCTTGAACATGATACCTGCTTCAGAGTTCGCAATCTTTTCGGCTATGGGCACTTTCTGCTGTTTGCCAAGCGGCCATGGCCAGTAGCGAATGAACCGGTCATGCAACGGCCTGTGCGGGTCGAAAATGCTGTTTGAGCGTGCCGAGACAGACCACAAGCGATCCCCGAAATCACGCGCCAGATCCATCAAGATGACCACGGGCCATTCCAGCCCTTTGCTGGCGTGATGGGTCATCACCTGCACAGCATCCAGAGCGGGTACCGGTAGTGCATCACTTTGGCTCTTCGCGAGTTCGTCTAGCCAAAGAATCAGGCCGGAAATGGATGCGGCGCCCAGCCCATTTCGACAAAGTTCCTCATGCTGCTGGGCGAGGTCGATCAGCGCATCGAGGTTGGCCAGGCGTTGTTGTGCTTGAGCCGCAGAGGAGGACCAGGCAGTGACGAGGGACAGGAGGTCGCATTCGGCTATAAGGCGTTGCAATGCTTCCTTGGGCGTTATCAGCGCGAGGTCAGCACGCAACAAAGCGATTGCGGCGACCACCGGGTGGGCGGCGTGGTCTTCAAAATCTTGCTCACGCCACTGTGCCTGCGGATGTTCCGCATCCAGATAGCGCAATCGCTCAGAGACCCAGGCTTCGGGCTCCTCGGTGCCGGTGAGTGAAACGATCTGGGCAGAGGCCAATGTATCGGCAGAATCATTCAAACGACGCAAACATGCCAGCGCCAGAGTCGCCTCGGCACTGGCCAGTAATCCCGGCTGAGCTGTCGAGCAGTGGAGTCCAGCTTGGGCAAGGGCGCTGGCTACTTTGGTCACGTTGCTGTTTGAGTAGCAAAGGACCGTGATATCGCCAAGGCGAACATTTCTAATGGATTTACTGACGTTATCGAATACAGGGTGGCCTTGATCGATCAGTTGCTGGATACCTGCTGCTAATGCCTCCATATGCTGAACGACGTTACTACCGTCCAGGCTCCAGTTAGCGAACGCCGGTCCGGGCAGACGGTCCTGACGAGTGGGTGAAAGCCGTACCTCAGGTGCTGCCAGGTCGGGTTCGAATGCAGGCGCAAAAACGTCGTTGACCAGCTCTACCAGTTCTGGCCGAGAACGCCAGGATTGAGTCAGGACCTCTTTTTCTCCGCCGAGTTGCGGAAGTGACTTGAGGATGGCGTGCATCAAGGCGCTGTCACTGCCGCGGAAACCATAAATGGCCTGTTTGATATCACCCACCCAGTAAACCCGTTTAGCCAACTGCGACAATTTCAAGAAAATCGCCAGTTGCATCGGACTGGTGTCCTGGAACTCATCGACCATGACCAGATCCAGCTCTTCCCCCAGTACCTGGGCTACTGCAGGGTTATCCAGCAATTTAAGGAGTGCATGCTCTTGGTCTGCGAAATCGAGCACGCCCAGTTCACGCTTGGTGTCGCCATAGACCTTCACAACACTGATTGCCAGGCAAAACACTTGTTCGAGGTAGTCCTGAATGTCGTTGTGCAGCGTTCGACTCTCGGCGAAGCGCGCAGCGGTTTCACCTATACGCTCGACCAACGGCTTGAGTTTCTTTTCCGGTTCGGTCTTCGACAGCTTTGCCCAGTCACTCCAGCGAGCGCTGTCCTGACACAGGGACCGCTGGAAATCCTTGAGCAACGATATGTAGGTGCGCGTGGTGCCGACTTTGCTATCAGCGGCTATCAATTGAGCGAGCACATCGGGAATGGTGGAGAGCAGTTCATGCTTCAAGTCTGATTTTGCAGGTGCCGGAAAATGGGCAAGCAGTTCATCGACATTGCGCTTGGCGAAACCCATGGCTGACTCGAGGTCAATGTCATTGGTGCGTAGCTGGCCAAGTATCTGACGCAGATCGTCGAGCCAGTTGTGAGTTTTGAATTCTCCCGTTTGCTCGTTTATTTCCAGGCCCATACGACGAGCAACAGCGAGGAAACGTTCCAGCATCTCGCCATTGAGTACACGATCGATGGCCTGGTTCAGCAGCACTTTTGCCTGGCTGTCTTCCAAAACACGTTGTTGAGGCGGCATGCCAGCCTCAAAGGCAAATCTTTCCAGCAACTGGCCGCACAGACTATTCACTGTGCCGATGCGCGCCAGGCCCATAGCTGTGGCCAGTCCTGTGTTGCCTTGTTTGAGCAGATGGCCACGAACCCGCTCGCGCAACTCCGATGCCGCCTTTCGGGTGAAGGTGGTGGCAATGATGCCGGCCGGGTCGACATGGCCACTGAGCAGTTCCTGATGAAGGATCTCTGTGAGCCGGTGGGTTTTGCCACTGCCTGCGCCGGCGCTGATGAAGGTGATGCGAGGTGGCGTCGGCATGCTCATTGCTCCCACCCGACAAGAGCCAAGTAGTGGTTATAAGATTCTTTGAGGTATTCCATCGACATTGCTCCAGCAGGCGGGACGGATAGTTCGTCCTCTTCGATACCCTCCAAGGCAACTTCGAATACTCCACCGGCAATCTGCGCCTGACGCCATGCCCATGTTGCTGTAAAGCTCTGCCACAGCTCGCGCGTGGTGCCCGGTGGATTTGCTGGAATGCACTCAGAGTCCGCGAATGCTCGATCATCCGGCGTTAGAAGGCGGGCGGAGTCGAGTATGAAATACCCCACTGAAGGCATCGATCCAGTGGTCTGGCGCAACAGTTCGGCATAGATCGCCAGTTGGAGGTGCCGATTGCCCTTGAGTTGGTCAGGATATGTCTTGCCTCCGGCCCACTTCATGTCGACGACCGCTTGATGGCCATCCGCTTTGGTGATGATAAGATCGGCTGATCCGGCCAGCACGCCCCCCGCAAACTGTCCTTCAAGCTGTATTTCGCAGATAACGCTTTGGACTGACGCGGCCGAAAAATGAGTCAGCAGCTGCTTCAGTGCCTGTCGCACCCGGTGGCGAAAGGAAGCCAGGTCAGCACCACGGCCGTCCATCAACAGCACCGCGCCTTCCTCTCTGATCACTTGGTCAAAGTGGACCGCGAACCAGGCTGAAAAATCGCCGTCACTCATGTTCATAGCGTGCTGCGAAGTAAAAAAACGCTCCGCTATGCGATGAGCCAACTTTCCCTTGAGCTGAAAACTCTCGCCCAAGGTGAGGCTTTGCGAAGGGCGAATTCGCGCTCCGTAATGCAACAGCCATTGATAAGGGTTGAACAGGAGCAGATTCAAACTGGAGAAAGACGCTTTTTCCATCGTTGACAGTGGCGTTCGGTCAGGCAGCTTCCACCAGCGTTTGCGCAACGGCAGAGGAGCCAGCCGATGAGGTTGGGACAAGGGGCCTGGGGCAATCAATAGCGCTTCCAACACCTCGACCTTGGGATGATCGACCAGCGTTTCCACCATCTGCCATAAAGGATGGCTTTCCTCGCTCTGTCGCCCGAGTACCAGGACCAAATGGTGGTCGGCGGCCAATAGGGGGCGTAGCCAGTCCTGGGAGGCTTGGGCAAGAAGGGTCGCGCCCGTTGGCACTGCCACACCCATTTCTTCAAGTTGTTTGAGTTCTGCGTTGGACCACACCGAATGGCCGGGGAGCACCGGCATGCTCATGTTCCACCACACCACAGTGTCCACATGCTCGATAGCCGCTCCGGGGCGTGAGATCGCCAGTTGCGCCCCCACTTGCGCCGCCAGTAAGGGGTTATCGTTTCCAGCCGCGGTAGCCTGTTCCACCATTTGCTGCAGCTGGCGTGGGCGAAGCAGATACACACCCTGCGCGACAAGGGTTTCAAGTGCTTGCTCGATGGCTGTGCACTGTGCGTGGCCTGCGTGTGATGCGAGATGGTGTGACGCTTCTACGCGCCCCATTCGCCCTTGGAAGAATCTGCTCAGCCGTCGGACTCGCCCCAGCACGTCCTCCAAGGGTGCGCCCTGGTCTTTGCTGTATGTCGGGCCCTGTATCCAAGCGGTTATGGATTCCAGAACCTGCGATGCTTCTTCCCCATAGTACTGGCTGATACCGCCTACTACGTCCTCCCAGAGGACACCCTCAATACCGGGAGACGCAGCAATCTTGGCCGCCAGCTTGCGACGAGCATGGGTGCGAATCGGACATATTGAGTGTGTGAGGAATTGCAGAAGAGCTGGATAGTTCAGAGGCGCCCAGAGCAGCTCCATTGCCAATGGCAACACCTGGAGCGCAGGCCGCAATGTGCTTGCACTGTCGAGTCCCTGCCGAGCCCGGCTGGCGCCAACCATGTGTGCATCAAGGCAATCACCTTCCTGGCTCGAAACCAGCAGTAGTGAGTCGATGTCCTTAAACGAGCGACTGAGCCAACTGGCCGCGAGGGAGCGGGTTTGTGCCTGTACTACGTGTACTGTGCCGTCGTCCTGCCAGATGAGCGGGTCAAGCTGTTCGCCAGCAATGCTTCTTTGAAGCTGTGCTTGCAGCTGTCCTAGAAAGCCTTTCGCCCGGCCTGAAGGTCGCTCGATGGATGCATGCGGAAGGCATTGGAGCACGGCTTGCCAGGCGCGCGGGTACGTTTGCCAGTCATCCGCCAACAGGATTTTTTCAATGGGCGTGCGACGCGTCTGCAAAGTTGACGTTATGCGTAGCAGGCGCTCGCCCACCGAGGGCGCGACACAGTGCTTTGCTCGCTGTTCAACATGGGCGAGATCACTGATGCGTGCGCTTCCATGAGGGGAGGCATTGCCATCCCAGCCGTGTAGATATAGATCGTCACGCCACGAGAGCAGTTCGGCAGCCACGCCCAGTTCATCGGCCAGGAAACTGGCGAGATAGAAGCGTTTGTTATCGGCACCTTCCGCAAGACAATCTCGATACGCTGCTGCTCGCTGGACGGCACAAGGCTGTAGCGCAACCAGCCCAAGCTGTGTTTCGAGAATTTCCAACAACCCCCGCGGACCCACTGTCACAGATCCAAGGCGATTGCCAGGCCGTATCGGCCGCTGGCCATCGAGTTGCATGCCAAATGTAATCCGCATATCAGACACGTTTACGCTCCCTGCTGATTTTTAATCTAGAAGCCCCGCGAAATATGGCTTCGCGTCCATTTGTGCCGACAATCCATGCAAGCGAAATCCTGCGTCACCTCATGATCCGTGACTGTCACCTGCTGCGATTTCCGCTTGCCCGTCAGCCGATCATTCACAATTTGCTCCACGGATCGCACTTGATAGACATTTTCCCGGTAACCGGTGAGCTTTATCGCACGATGGTGGCAGCGTGGGCACTCTTTGTTTTTCTGCTGTTCAATCCAGAGAATTTGCACATGCGGTACAACCCAGATCAATGAGCTCAGCAGCGCGAGAATGATGGCCAGATCGGACGCGCTACTCGATAGGCTTACTTTCGAGAACACCGGGATCAGGCACAACCCGCCCAAGATACCGAGCCATACCAGGCCCCAAATCAGCCGCTGGCTGCACAACGATCGATAACGTTTCTCGCGGCGGTTGATGTGCGCGGCGAACGAATCATCCTCCTTATGTGGGGCAACTCCGGTAACCGCGTCCGTGTACTGGGTCTGATCGAACGCATTGTTGTAAAACTGCCGGGCTTGCAGCTGTAGCTGGATGCAAAACTGCTTGGGTAGCAGCATGTATTCATTCTTTTCGGTCGAGTACAGCTTGAGTTTCAGCGATGCTGCGTCACACAGCGTGCGCAGCTGGCAAGGCGCGGGGTCCAAAAAAAATACGCCGATTTCATACAGGTCTCCACGGCGGTACTCGCAGGCCTTGTTGGGGAAGTAGTTCAGTTCGATTCGCTGGTCATCCGTCAGTACAACCAGTTGCGAAGGCAGCCAGCCGCCCGAGCGCGACGTCTTTATTTCAAGATCAAGAATCAGATGGTCCGACGTCCGGCGAATACTGCGACGCCAGGACAACGTGAGTTCATTCGCCCCCCCGCGATGGCGGCAATGGCGCAGGTGCTCAATGGTGGTCAAACCCTCGAACTCATCTGTTTCAACCGATACGTAGTCTCCTTTGATACTCATCATTGCCCCTCTGGAAGTACGTTGCACGTGCTGAAAAATGTCGCTGAGGTATTCAGTTCGACGAGTCCGAATCAGTGCCTTTTGCCTTGGCGATCATGACGTCCAGTTGAGCAAGAAAATCGTCTACGTCGATTTCTACAAACTCTCCGCAGGACGCAGCGATGATTTTTTCGGCAAACTCGGCGCTGTATTCGAGGGGCTGATAATCAGGGTGAGTCTTATCCAGGGTTTTGAAAAACCACTCTCCCTCCACTTCTTCGCCCACCAGGCATTCGAGTTCCTGCAGGCCCAAGAGCGCCGATTGGTATTGCGCCTCCTCAAGTTGCGGATAGTTACGGACTACGGCGTGTTTCAGGTCGATGGCGCACATGCCGTTCGCAGCAAGGTCAACTATTAGGGTCTGCATCGGACTCAAGCGTTTCATCGTTCACCTCAAGAATTCAGTGGGTGACCCTCGTTCCTGGAACGAGGGCAGAACTTCCCGACGTCAGGCGGCCACAGCTACTCGCTGAAGGCCGAGGTCATAGCCGATCATGAACAGCGCTGCTTCGAGGGCGCGCATCGGATCGTGGGGGGCGGCGACCGAATGGAAGGGGCTGGTTTTCGCTGCCGGGTGCGCCAATACCGCGCTCAATACCCAGTTGGCGCGCAGATTCCAGAGTGCGTGATGAGCGCCCGAGCGCAGCCCTTTGAAGTGGAGATTGCCGGTACCTGGATTGCGACATTTAGGTGCCGTTGCGTTGGGCGCTTCTTTCGCGGCTGCCCAAGGGAAGCACAACGCCTCCGGCACTTTCAGGATCCCCTGAGATTGGCAGTATTTCACTACAAGCCAGCCGAGCGCTGCGGCGACGCGGCTGTCATATATGACGAAATTTTTGCACAGCAGCGAATAAACCTTGGTCATTCCAGAGTTGAAACGCAGATGCTTCGAGCGCAGAACTGGAGCCAGTTCATCGCCGGCATCCATTGCTATCTGTACTGTTTTCAGCAGATCCGCCAGTCCTTCCTTGTTCGCTTTGAGCCAGCTCGCGTTACCCGCGCTCACGCCACCCCAGCTCATTACGTCAAGCGAAGCATCGACAGCGCGACTGTCATTTTCTTTGATGTTTTCGAGATCCTTGCGCAGTGCCGCGAGGGCAAGGCCATTGCTCGTAGAGCAGTTACCGGGATTGAACGCCAGTCGCGAGTTTCCCGGATGATTCCAGCGGTAGCCGGTGAAGGCATCGAACAAGCTATTGCACGACCATTGCGCCCCCGAACGACGATCAACATACTGGTGTGTGAAGCCCGATTCAGAGTCGAGTTCTGTCGCGAGCCAGTCAATGAACTGAGACACATGTGGACGGGCTAGGTAAGTTTGGCGATTCATGAATACTCCTGTGGGCTGGCACTACGGTTAGCGAGATTGCGTGCCAGCCAGAGCATAAAACCATCAGATAGGGACAGATCGTGTCCGCAATAGGATGACTGTGGAAAATAAAGTGGATTTGTTTGATCGCCGAGATTGTCTGCGCAAGATTTTGCTTGAGTACAAGGATCCGCAGTCGACCACCGTTCTGCATGAGCGTCTCTGCTCCGAGTTAGCGCTTGAGAACCACATTCCCAGAAGTACGCAACGGGATCTTGATGCATTGGAACGCATCGGGGATGCCAGGCAGGTCAAGCAGGACTCAGACCTGCGAGCCAATTTTTGGGAGTGGGCAGGGCCGGGCCTTGATCTGACGCTCTTGCCTACGGAGGCCATGACGGTATCGGCCATCATCGATCATGCGGCTCGTTTTGGCCTTCAGGCGCCACCCGAAATGCTGGGGAAACTGCGTAAATACGTTGATGGCGTCATGAGCAAGGGACCTCGCCGAAAGCTGGAGTGGGCCAAGCGCATCACCACGGGTACACGCTTCACGGTGTTGCAACCCGGGCGATCCGATCCCGCTCACGTGGCCAGGATTCAAGATGCTCTTCGATACAATGAGCCGTTGAAGGTCACATACCTGCCCCGGGATGCCGGAGGCGTCGAGTGTGTCTACCACCTCAAACCTCTAGCGCTCTCTTACCAAGATTCGAACATCTACCTGTCAGCCTACGTGCTGGAGGAGGAGTGGCCAGAAGGCTGTACACCCGAGCCCGGCGCAAAGCGCGGCAAATACAGCAGCAATGGTCCTAAAACACTGTGCGCGCTCATGCTGCATCGCGTGGTGGCCGTTACTGAAAGCAGTAGGGTGGTTCCGGAGCCTGAGGACTTCGACGTCAATTCGCTCGAAATGCAGAGACACCTCATGACCATTAATGGCGATGAGCCTATTGAGCTCAGGCTTCGGCTGGGCGCCAACTTGCACAACCGACTTACGGAAAATCCGCTGGCGGATGACCAGACCATGGTGCAATCGATTGACGGAAAATGGGATCTGAATTGCACCCTACGCGATACTCAAGGCCTAAGGCTCTTTCTGCTAAGCAATGCGGACGAGATCGAAGTGCTCGGACCTCTAGTGATTCGTGAGCATATGCGAGAAACACTACGCCGCGCTGTGACTCTTTATGCTGATGATTGAACCGGTGTATTGCGGGAAATGTAGACCTGCTTAACCACCTGCGACGGGGCAAATGTAAGTCAATTTCAGCATTCGCTACCCAACTGAAAGGAAGTGGATTGCATGGTTACAGATGTGACGTCTGCCATTAAGAATGCCAACTGTTTGATTGTTGACGTAGCAGCAAGCGATACGTGTGAACTGCTATGGGTCGAAACTTCCTGCCCCTTGATCCTGTGTGCCCCACGATCGATACTGAGTTATGGACGATGACTGTTGAATTATTCCGAGCAATCCCCGAAAGCAAGCTGGCCGAATCCTCTGAAGGGTACCAACGCCAGAGTACTCTGCGAATTCCCAGTAATGTTCCTTACGTTGTCGATAACCTTTGGGAGTGGCTGCGCCCGGATTCAATGCCATCGCGCCGGCATGCCGTTTATGCCAGTGGGACCCCTGAATTAGCTCTGGAGAACGCCAGCGCCCCGCTTGCCAACGGCGAATGCTACGTTGCATGCCGAGTGGTCGTCGGTGCGGATGAGATTCGCGTGGCACAACTTCTAGTGAGCGATGCTCGTAATCATGAAGACATCCAATTGATTTCTCGCTGGCTCAGTCGTTACAGCCGGGAGTTCACCGAGATATCCTTAGCCAAGAGACAGATTTTGGCGCTGTTGTTTAGCCCAGGGCTGCGGCAGAATGAATTAGAAGAGCTGCGACAACAGAGTCAGCTAATTCAGAAGCTTTGCGCTCATGTACAGGAACACTCGACGCTCTGGCCCACAGCATCCGCAGCTCCGAATGCAACTTCAGGAGAGTTGTTTTTTGAATTGCTTGACTCCGCCCTTTACCGACTCGAACCACTCCCAGCAGTTAAAGCTCGGTAGCCGCTTTCCGTGATCACTTGGTTTGTGTGTTGGGGTTGTGCCGTGTGCGGTTGATGATCTCGTGCAGCCACCGCCAAGGAGAGGGAACGACCCAATGCGGTATCGTGAGCTACTGCATCGGATCGTTGATTCGAACGCCCCTACACCAATCCACGTGAGTACTTTGTCGTCCGTGTGACAGACTTTTTTCGCAGAAGAAATCAGAAAATTGAATCGGTCCTAGTTTCGTAGGCACATCTGATGGGCTGCTTTTGGCCCAGAGTGTGTAAAAACGACTCCGTGAACCCTTGCTATGATTTCTGAGGAATTTCATCGCAGGGATCGCCCATGAAGCGTTTTATCCAAGGTGAACATCGAGGCCAAGGCACCTTACTTCCCGAGAGCCTCGACGATTACGTCAGCGATACCAATCCGGTGCGTGTAGTCGATGTCTTCGTAGATGAACTCGACCTGATCGTCTTGGGTTTTGACGGCGCTATTCCAGCTGACACAGGCCGGCCTGCTTACCACCCCGCAATCCTGCTGAAGATCTACATCTACGGCTATCTCAACCGTATTCAGTCGAGTCGACGACTGGAACGGGAAGCCCAACGCAACGTCGAGCTGATGTGGCTGACTGGACGTTTGATGCCTGATTTCAAGACTATCGCCAACTTCCGAAAAGACAACAGCAAGGCCATCCGAGGCGTCTGCCGTCAGTTCGTTGTGCTCTGTCAACAGTTGGGACTGTTCGGAGAAAATCTGGTCGCTATCGACGGCAGCAAATTCAAGGCCGTCAACAACCGCGACCGCAATTTCACCAGCGCCAAACTGAAGCGACGAATGGAAGAAATTGAATCGAGCATCAGTCGTTATCTGGCCGCACTCGATACTGCCGACCGGCAAGAACCAAACTCCTCTGAGCCCAAGGCTGTGCGGCTGGAAGAGAAAATCGCCAAGTTGAAGACGCAAATGAAAGAGCTTCAAGCGATCGAAATCCAGCTCAATGAATCGCCAGATAAACAGGTCTCACTGACCGATCCAGACGCCCGCTCCATGATGACGTGCGGTACGGGAATCGTCGGCTACAACGTGCAGACAGCGGTCGATACGCAGCACCATTTGATCGTTGCGCATAAGGTGACCAACGTCGGTTCCGACCGCGATCAACTCAGCTCGATGGCCAAGCAGGCCTGCGAGGCAATGGCGTCAGATACGTTGTCGGTAGTGGCTGACCAAGGTTACTTCAAAAGCGAACAAATCCTGGCTTGTCACGATGCCGGCATCACCGCCTATGTGCCCAAGCCGATGACCTCTGGAGCCAAGGCTGACGGGCGTTTCAATAACGATGCCTTCATCTATGACGCGGCAAAAAACGAATACATTTGCCCGGCTGGAGAGGCGCTGATCTGGCACTATTCCTACGTTGAAAAAGGCCTGAAGTTGCATCGTTACTGGAGTTCGAAATGCCAGGGTTGCGCGTTGAAGTCGCAATGCACCCCGAGCACGGAGCGACGAGTTCGACGCTGGGAGCATGAAGCCGTGCTGGAGGACATGCAGCTTCGGCTGAGCAAAGCGCCGGAGATGATGCGAGTTCGAAAACGGACGGTTGAGCATCCCTTCGGGACGCTCAAACAATGGATGGGTGCGACGCACTTCCTGACGCGAAAGCTGGCCGGGGTGAGTGCGGAGATGAGCTTGAATGTGCTCGCCTACAACTTGAAACGGTTCATAAAAATCATCGGTGCCAACGGTTTGATGAAAGCGCTGTCAGCCTAAGAAAGGCTGACTTTGGCCCACCCCAAAGGCTGTAAAAACAGCGCTGACGTGTTCCAGGTCGCGACCGATGCAACACGCAGCATTGACCGTGCGATCGCACCGCCAACGAACGTCGATGCTCCAGGAAGATAAGGTCATGAGCGTTTTTATACACTCTGGGCCGTTCTCTGCCGACCCTGGTTACAAAGCGTGCCGGTCCAATTCGATGCAATCGGTGGTCAGAACGACTGCAAATGACTGGTCGGGTCGAATGCAAACCGGTGTGGCAGTCTAGAGAACCCCCGTATACGGTGGCGAGTCTGTGAGATTTTGGAAGGGGGAGAGCAAGCGTTCAAGGCGCGTGCTCGGCGTAGGCGTCCGGCCAACACACCTTCCTGACCCCAACGCTTATGGCGAAGATGGACACCATTTTTAGTCCTAACAAGCGGATTGCCATGCGCCAACGAACCTCTTATCCCAAGCCCTTCAAAGCCCAGGTCGTCCAGGAATGCTTGCAACCGGGCGCCTCGGTGGCCAGCGTCGCCATGAGCCACGGCATCAATGCCAATGTCATACGCAAAAGGTTACCGCTTTATCGCGACCAACAACTCACAAACTTGCCAGCGTTTGTTCCTTTGAAACTGGAACCGAAAATTCAGGCTGGGCCGGAGAAATCGATCAGCATCGAGGTTCCGTATGAGGAAAAAAACCTGACAGTGAAATGGCCTGCGTCCGATCCCGAGGGCTGTGTCCGGTTCGTTCGCGGACTGACGCAATGATCCGCATCGACTCCATTTGGCTCGCCACCGAGCCCATGGACATGCGCGCCGGCACCGACACCGCGCTGGCGCGGGTCATGGCGGTGTTCGGTGCGGCGAAGCCGCATTGTGCCTATCTCGCTGAACTGTTCCGGGATGGCCGTTACTACGATGCAGACGGCTGGCCTTAAGATTCCAGACCACATCCATATTGAGCCATCTGCTCACGGATCATTTCGACCTCATCCTTGGACTCCTGCGTTTTCAACACTGTGGTAAGCGCCTCGAACAGCAGCAAGGCTTCTCGCAACAATCCGCAACTCTTGCCCGCATCCCCGGCCGTGTTCGCAACAGAAGCGAGAAGCGCCAAGGTAACGCCGACATAGCGCTGCGCCTCGGGCGTGCCCAGTTGGGCGGCCAGTTCACGGTTGATAGTTAAACTTTCTTGATACAGCTCGCCGGCATGCACCCAGTCGCCCTGCGCCCACGCCGCCTGCCCAACATGCTGCAACGCAGTCGACAAATCGCGCTGTGCCTCAGGTGTACCCAGTTGCGTGGCTACTTCACGATTGATCGCCAGGCTTTCACGATACTGCTCACCGGCTTGCGTCCAATCGCCCTGCGCCGCTGCCGCCACCAAGCCCACTTTATCCAGCAAGACCGACAAATCACGCCTTGCCTCGACAGTTCCCAATTGCGTGGCCAGTTCACGACGGACCGCTAGCGCCTCGCGCATCAGTTCGTCGGCTTGGGTCCAGTCCCCCTGCAGCCGTGCCACTGCAACCGCAACCGCTCCGACATTTTCCAGTGCAATCGACAAATCTCGTTGCGCCTCGGTAGTCCTCATTTGTGCAGCCAGTTCACGACGGATCGCCAACGCTTTTCGATACTGCTCATCGGCCTTCACCCAGTCGCCCCGCAACCGCGCCACTTTGCCAATATCTTCCAGTGCCACCGACAAATCACACCATGCCTCGGGCGTATCCAGCTGCATGGCCCGTTTCTCGGCGAGTTCGCAGCGGATTGCCATAGCCTCGCGATACTGCTCGTCGGCTTGTGGCTTGTCGCTCTTCAACCGCTCCAGCACGTCGATACGCTCGAGGGCAATCTCCAAATCGCGCCACGCTTCGGGCGTATCCAGTTGCTTGGCCAGTGCTCGGCGGATAGCCAGAGCCTCGCAATACAGTTCGTCGGCCTGCGCTCTGTTGCCCTGCAATCGCGCAATCATGTCGACGCTTCCCAGTGCAATTGACAAATCGCGCCATGCCTCGGGTGTATCCATTTGTGCAGCCAGGTCGCGACGGATCGCCAGAGCCTCGAGATACAGCTCTTGAGCTTGCGCCAAATCGCTTTGCTCCTGTGCCACCACACCGACTTTCTCCAGCGCTATCGACAAATCACGTCGTGCCTTGGGCGTACCCAATTTTGCGGCGAGCTCCCGGTTGATCATTAGACTTTCGCGAAACAAATTGTCAGCTTGCACCAAATCGCTCTGCTCCCGCGCCACCACGCCGACTTTCTCTAGCGCTATCGACAAATCGCGTCGCGCCTCGAACGTACCCAGGTGCTTGGCCAATTCGCGGTTGATCGCCAGGCATTCGCGATATCGTTGGTCGGATTTCGCCCAATCGCACTGCTTCTGCGCCACCGCGCCAAAACGCTCCAGTGACGCCGACAAATCGCGCCACGCCTCAGGCGTACCCAGCAAGCTGGCCAGTTCACGGCTGATCGCCAAAGCCTCGCGATACAGCTCTTCGGATTGCGCCCAGTCGCCCCGTTCCTGCGCCAACGAGCCGACACACTCAAGCGAATCCACCAAATCGTGCCGCGCCTCCGGCGTACCCAGCTGAACGGCCAATTCGCGACTGATTGTCAGTGCCTCGCGAAACAGCTCGTCAGCTTGCGCCCACTCTCCCTGCACTTGTGCCAATTCTCCGATGAGATGCAGCATCACTGGCACGAGACTTCTTGCTTGGGGGATATTCAATTGGTCAGCCAGTTCACGACGGATCGCCAACGCTTCACGATACAGCTCGTCAGCCTGAGACCATTCACCCTGCGATTGCGCCAGCTGGCCAGCAACACCCAGTGCAATCGATAAATCGATCCGCGCCTCGGTCGTGCCCGTTTCAGTGACTAGTTCGCGTGACCGTTGAAGGATCGCTCGGGTAAGAGTTATCGTTTTCGTCGGCCCGAACCAGGCACTCAATGCCTTCCTCACCTCATCCACATTGACCATGGGAAAGCTTTCAATATTCCAGCGTTTGGCCAAACCCTCTTCAAAGCGCACAGCAAGTTCCGCTGCACGTGCAAAGTCACACCCCTGCCTGGCGGTCAATGCTTGATGCACCAGTTCGAGCAAAGCTCGGCCAGCATAGTGGCGTATTGCCTGTTCAGGATGGTCCTCGGCCAACCCAACCAACACGCACCACACGGTAGTCCGCTCCTGCGCAGACAGTTCCTGCCAGCGATCAGGGGTATCAACAAAAGAAATCGCGGTAGCAAGCAGAACTCGCTCAATATCGCTCGGGTTACCCACATGCCCCCCAAGTAGAGCAAAGGCGGCCTCTCGATACGCGCGTTGCGCAAACCCTGCCACGCCACCATCAACGCCGACCACCAAGCGATGTGGATACTGAGCACTCTGAATCCCATCCGCTGCACCACTCAAATCCAACGCTTGTGCCGTGGCTGTTGTCAGCTGGCAGAGAAACTCCATGCCCTGCACGGAAGACAGGGCAACAGCTTGCCGGACAGTTTCAGGAGTCGAATCGCTCTCCAGACGCTCAAGAATCAACGCTACCAGGCTCGTTGCACGAAGCTCGATCTCCGCTCGCGCGTGCGGCGTGAGTCCTCCATCACCTTTACATCGCCAGGCCGGCGACCGGCGCACAAGCTCTACCAGCTCTATGAGAACCTGAGGGTTACCGTCCGCCTTGCCTAGAAGCAAGGCCACATCCGCAGGTGGCAATCCTGGCAAACCTGACCGCAAAAGCTCAGCCAAAGCAGGCTCTTTCGGCAGATCGATCAACAACCCGCCACGAGCTGATCGGGCATCTTTTCTGAACGTAGAAGCACAAGTACGGCGCTGCTTTTGCCTTGCGTCGTGAGTCCACTCAACCGCCCAATGCGTCAGCACCAAAAGCAGTGGCCAGCCATTGAGGTGGGCGCGAAGCCACAAATCACTTAGTAGACGCAGCGCGCCTTCATCGCCGCCCTCGCATGCGAATTGCGCGTCATCGCAAAACACAACGATGGGCAATGGTGTCAATTCGGGCCCAGGTGCCAGCAGTTCGGTAAGGTCAGCCAGAGTGTGAGTCAGGATGTCGTCGGCACGGTCACTCTCTGCCCGAATCAAGTCTAGATTTCGTTGTTGCTCTTGCAGCTGATATTCCTGACGAACCGCATCTGCCGCTCTCTTGCCCTTTTCGGCGTACTGCAGAAAGAGTTCCAGCGCGGTGGCTGCGATACCGAGCCCCGGAATGGACTTGACTGCTTCAATAAGCAACGTCTTCCCCAATTCCGTTCCCGCATCGATACCGGCACCCTTTAGCCGCTCACGCGCAGCAGCTGCACGCCTTGCATAGAACACGGGGCCAAGATGGGGATCCAGGGTCGCTCGGTGGGTGGCCATGTCATTACGAGCAGCGTTGCGTACGATAGGGTCTGACAGGCGAAACCCCCACCACAGGAACGGCATCGGACGCTCTTCCAGCTTGAAACTTCTGTAGTGGTTTTGCACAGCCGGATCCGCCAGGTGGGGTGCAACACACAGATTCTTCCCAACGAAGAGCGACGTATCGTCAGGCCAATAGTTCTGCGGGTCGTACTGGGCGGCAAGAACGCGGTACAGCTCTTGGGCGAGCCGAGTCTTCCCCATCCCGCGCTCCCCCAAAATCACAGTAAGCCGAGGGCCTTGTCCAGCTTGTACCTCCTGAAACCTGCTGACGAGCTGCGCCAGCTCTTGAACACGCCCACAGAAGGTGTCTCGCCAATCACTGACGTCAGCCATTGCGGCATTTCCTTGGGATCGAAGGAGTAACGTGAGCATGTCACTGAGCAGCACTGAGATGAAAAAGCTCAGAAAATCGCGGTCGTTTCGCCTGTGAGTAACCCAGTGATCACATGACGATTGGCCTCACATTGCCCTTATTGATGATTACCCGATATTTAGAATAGTCAGCAATTTCATCGGCGAGGCAGATGATCGCCTCAGGCCCGACCAAGGGTGCAATGCCGTGATCGCCGTCATAAATAGGTGTCCACCATCGCCCTAAGCGACGGGATCAGGAACCCGGCGGTCGGGATGCCCTTGTCGATGAGCTGCGCCGGCACTGGCGCTTGGATCAGTGCTTCGCACTCATCACAGACCCACTTGCCACGGATATGGCGCTCGACCGTAAAAACGCCAGGTGTGTAGTCCAGTTTTTCGCTGACATCTTCACCGATACGCTTGAGTGCGCAACCGCAAGGGCAGTGAGTGTTGTCCGGTTCGTGATGGATCAGCGTGCGTGGGAACTCCGGCGGCAACGCCGTGCGTTTAGGTTTTTGCTTTTTCTCGGTCGCAGGTGGAGCTGTTTGCAATGCCTGAAGCTCAGCCTCAATCGCCGCGATATCGGTATCGATCAAATCGTCCAGCAAGCTGGCCTGCTGCGGATTTAACTGTTCGCTACGCTTGGCAAACTTCAACCGCTTGAGCTGTGCAATCTCGTGGGTCAGCTTCTCGATAACCGTTTGGTCGCGGTGGATCTTTTTGCCCATTGTCTCGACTGTCTGATAGAGACTCTCCACACGCTGCATCAACTGCGCTGCCAGAGCGCGCAGTTGTTCAGGGCTTAGGTGGTCGAGATTGGGGAGCGAAGTCATGCCGCCGATTTTGCCAGAGTAGGCGAAAACCGACGACAGGCTGATCGGACAATTGCACGGCCAGGCGGGACAGTCTAGAACTCTGAGCGGCTTGTTCGCTTCTATGTATGCGTCCGGCCATCACGCCTTGGGGAGCGAAGTCATGGTGCCGATTTTGCCAGACCAGGCAATTCGCGGCGATAGACCGATAGGCTAATGGCAGCCGTTAAAGCAGTGTGATCGCACCGCCGGAGCCCGCGCGCTGCCATGGCAGGCCCAACACCAGGGCCTGGAGTTGCTCGGTATCCAACTCTATTTCAGAGCCATGGCGAATGCTTGGCCAGTGGAACTTACCTTGGTTCAACCGGCGAGCAGCCAGCCAGATGCCGAAGCCGTCATGCACCAGAACTTTCATACGAGTGGCGCGGCGGTTGGCGAACAGATAAGCACAGTGCGGCTTCGCCGCACCGAACACCGCGATCACTCTGGCCAACGCAGTCTCGGTGCCAGCTCGCATGTCCATCGGCTCGGTGGCGAGCCAGATGGAGTCGATGCGGATCATCGCAGCAGGTCTCGAAGAAAGGTCGCGCAGGCAGCAGCACTTTCGGTTGGCCAGTTCACTTTGACGGTGCCGCGCGGGTGCTGGATTTCAACGCAGATATTCGATGCTGCTGCGTGCGAATTTGCTACGGCCAGCTGCATGGGTAACGGAATGAATGCAGGTTGCAGCGCCGTGCTTTTCTGCGCTTGCACCCGAATCCATTTGTGTACGAGGTTTGCGTTGAGGCTATGGCTGAGCGCGATGCTGGCAATCGAAGCGCCGGGCTGGGCACACTCTTGAATGACCTGGGCTTTGAAGGACTTGGAGTAGGAACGGCGTTGTGGCTGCATGAAATACCCGCTTAAAAGGCTAGAACTGGTGCCCACTTAAATTTAAGTGCACACCATGTCCTGGCCTTGCGGGGCTGGGTAGATGACTTGGCCGGACGGATACTGCTCGGCGTTTACGCATAGTGCTTTAGTCGGCTACGAACATCTCTCTGGCGATTGCTCTCATAAAGGCTACTGCTCAAAGTGGTCCTCGCCATTGCGATTGTCTGGACAGGCGATGCGATTATGCCCTTGGCCAAAAATAAAAACTGAAGTGAAGTCAATAGGGGCGTAAGCCCCCTACCTCAGGATTAGCAAGGAGACTGTTTTGGCTCGTGCAACTGTGCAGCTGTGCTCAGGCTTGTTATTGCAACAGATAGCCCATCGGCTGGTCATCTTTGTCGAAGCAGAGAATGGTTTCGCAGTGGCCGCCTAGCTGATCGGCATTCGATTCGCTGATGTCGGGCAACCATTTACCCAGTTCTGCGATTGGAACCCTCTTCTCGTTGATGTAGCAGTCATCGTCCATGCGCGGGTTGCACCATGCACTTTTTACATCCGGCCATTCGGATTGGGGCGAGGTAGCTGGTGACTGTACAGCTGCTGCT
The DNA here is from genome assembly GCF_057838985.1 of Pseudomonas sp. KH_046_2. Taxonomy (NCBI): domain Bacteria; kingdom Pseudomonadati; phylum Pseudomonadota; class Gammaproteobacteria; order Pseudomonadales; family Pseudomonadaceae; genus Pseudomonas; species Pseudomonas sp. KH_046_2. Next base: position 1,539,471 of record NZ_CM174480.1, read on the forward strand.
TGAGTACCTCCTTTGTGTGCTTGCCAAGCTGCGTAGCCGCCTTCATAGCGCCCGTCAAACGTGGGGACGAGCTGATTATCAGGGACGCCAATATCCAGGTAGAACTGGTACAGGATAGAACCGGCTTTGGCGTATGACACCTGGTGAGAGGTATCGACCCGGTAGGCCACTGGCTTGCCGTCGGTGCTGATGCCGATGCGATACCAGATCGACAGCGCGAAGAAGGCATCCTGATTCCACTCACCTACCAATGTAGTGTTTGTCCGGCACTTACCGCGCAGACACGTACCACTTACTTGGTTGACATAGCGACGGTCCTGCTGGCGCTGGGCATCCCAGATGAGCACTTCGCGGGAGGTCTCCAGCCAGGTGCACTTGATCATAGGTTGACCGTTAAAGGATTTCTTGGCGATACACGGAATAGCTTCGGGAAGACCGTTGGTAGAGGTCTCGTCTGGGAAGGCGATGTTGCCCCATGCGTAATGATCCACGACGGCGTTTGCGTTGGCGCAGAAAGCGAGCAGAAGGATGCTGAGTATCCGTTTCATGGGTTCTCCAGTTTGTTGCTTTTGTTGAGGGCGAAATAAGAGCAGGCCGTTTAACGGCCGATGATGAAGGCAAACCCCGGCGTGTCGTGGGGCAATCAATGTCGCTTTCGGTAACTATCTGAGAGCTATTTCTTGTACGTGATCCTGAGCTTTTTATTGACGTAGTCTTTGAGGATTTCGTAGTCGGGGTTGTAAGTGACTAGCGCATGGCCCACACCTGCTACGGCCGTCAATGTTGCTATGGTCAATGTTGCAGGTGTTGTCAGGACGCTGAATACAGCACCAAGTGTGCCGCCCTGTACCACAGTACTTTTCACATCACTTGTGACTCGACACTTCAGTCCCAGACTGTCAATCTTGGTTTCGACAAGTTTAATACCTGCCATGAAATTGCCCCTGAGGCCATGGATCTCGAAGGACGCTTTGCTCTTCACGAGACCTTCAATCTGCGCTTCATTCAGACCTGTTACGACGATCATGGTTTTTTTGAGCTCCCTGCATGAGGTGGTGGATTAGCGAAAAAGTCGAATATCAACTTTTTGAGGTGAGTCTCGGTTTGAGAGGTCCTTCATGTCAACAGGTTGATAGCCAACTATCCAGGTTGAACTGGAGGGTGGCATGTCAAAAACCAAATCGAAGCTGCTGGCGGAGCTTGTCGGCCAAGCAATTGCTCGCCAGCGTGCGCGTTGCAAGCTGAGTCAGGAGCAGGTTGCGGAAAAGCTTGGGATTGGAAGCGAGGCCGTATCCCGTATCGAGCGTGGAATCGTCATGCCTAACATCGAGCGTTTGGTCGAATTGGCGGCAATTTTTTGTTGCGAAACAGCCGACCTGCTTACCGAGGGGAGTTCGCGCCCAGAGGACCAGACGCGCAGGCTCTATGACTTGCTCTCCAGGCTGGAGCCGCATGACCGCGACTTTGTCATGGACATGGTGGAGCGTCTTGTGACCAGACTTGATCACGACTGATTGGCTCAGTCACGTCGGTTGCTTTGTTCTTTCGCATGCCTCCTGTGTTACTGGTTCATCAAAAAGAGCGCCGCAGCGCAGGCATAAGACGTTGAACCCCGCGAAGTTATATTTGGCGACATCCTCGGCTACCCGCGATGCCGATCGATAGACGGGAGTAATGGCGGCCAACCCATGATGAGCAGGTGGCTGTCTGGCGCTTGGGGTGTTTTCATTCGCTTTCTGCGTTTCTCGCAACGCGCTGTCAGCCAAACCGACCAACAGGGCGATGCCCTTGGCTGTTTCTTGGGTCAGAACTGCCTGGAGTCGCAGATCAAACAGTGACGGAGCATGATTCACTCTCCTGTAAAGCGGCCGTGTGCATGGCCGCTGACGGTGATTTTGAGTATTTCAGGTGGGATAGCTCTGGCCGGGGGACAGTAGCGTCAGCAAGCGGCTCAGGATCCAGCAGGCCAGCACCACGGCCAGTAACAGCGGCGGGAAGCGCAACATGAGCAGAATGCTCAGCACCAGCGCCCCGGCGGCGGCAAGCGTGCCGACGAATATGAACAAGCAGAGCAAGAATCGCAGTAGTAACATGGAAGGTCTCCAAGAGTTTCTGCCTAGCCGATGTACTCAGCACAGACAGGTTTGAATTAGTGGGCCTGTTAGGCGAGAGCTTTCAGCTTGCTCGCCAGAGAGTTGGGAGCTGGCTGCGATTCACCGTGGCTAGAGTTGCTGGCGGGCTCCGAGTTTGCGAAGAACTCCTCGATCACGACGTGACTGTCCTCCTCACTATCTTCGAAGGCTCCGTTGCCGAAACCCCGACTAGCGGCGTCATCCAGTGCCGTTTGGTCGAAACCTGCTGCTTGTCTCTGTGTATCGAGCTCGCTCGCTTTCTGCAGCGCTTCGGTCATATCCATGCCATTGCGTACCGTGAGGTCGACGTAGAAGATCGGCGTTCCGTGGCTTTGCCTGGTGGATTTACCTCGCAGGCGCAGCTCCAGTGGCAGGCAAGCCAGCCGATTACCTGAGATGGCCTGGAAGTAATGCAGTCGAGCGGCCAGCGTGCGGATGCTGTTGAATCCGGTGGTGCGGAATACAAAGCTACCCAACGAATCTTCTTCACCGATGATCACATTCAGTCGTCCGTAAGGCTTGCAGGCACCGCCCTTGGCCAGTGGGCAGGCATCGGGCGAAGGGCAAGGCAGAGACTGTATGCCGTCCTGGGTAATGCGCTTGCAGGTTTCACCATTGCCGACGCACAACGGTCGCCCGGATTGCCGGTCGAACAGGGTGTAGTCGGCCCGGAAATTCAGTTCCGGTTCGTTGAACAATAGGCGTACAGGAATGCTGCGCAGCTTGTCTTCCTTACTCTGGCGCAGTTCGTCGTTGAGTGGGTGGAGCAGCCAGCCATCCCTGCTTTGCACCTGGGACGTGATGGTGAACTGATCATCTTTCTCCGGCAGGCGTTTACCGTTTTTCTCAACGACTTTGCCGATGGATATGCGTCCGAGCACGGGCGGCGTCAGGGCTAAGCCTTTCAACATGATGGTTCTCCTGGAAATGAAAAAAGGCCAGCCACGCAGCGCGAACTGCGTGGACTGGCCAAGGGGAGGGAAGTGAGGAATAGCGGAGTCAGTTGATCAGGAAGCGTCGGCTGCCTTCCTTCATCTTGATGTAGCGCGCCTGAAGATAGGGTTTGTCCTTCAGCATGCATTCGACATCGAGCACAGTGCTGTCTTTGGACTTTTTCCAGGTGATGAAGCCGTGACTGAAGTCGGCACGGGTAGCATCCCCCATGGCCTGCTGCAGCATTTGCTTGAGCTGGGCTTCACGAGTTTCTTTCTCCGCTATCGACTGACGTACCGCCTTCAGTTCGATATAGGTGGCGGTCAGTCCTGCAGATTTGCTGAGATCCAGCGTCTGGCCGTTGTCTTCCGGATAGAGCGCACGCAGAGCCATTTCAGCCGAGGCTGAGCCATCGGCAGGTGGTGGCGTGTCGGTCTCGACGTAGCGCCAGAACTTACGCTCCAGCTCGATCAGGCGAGCAATCATCTGCTCGTCCCGTTCGATGCGGTGGATCTCCAGCGTCTGGCCGCCCAGCAGCACGGCCACGTCCGCATTCTGCTTGCCGGTGACAGCGAGCTGGTGCATCACCTGTAGTTGCACATACTCGGGCACGCCTTCTTTCCAGAGGCGTGCGCCATTTATGCCGGCTGTCTTGCATTCGAGAATCTGCACATCGTCAGCACCGATCACCTCGCGGTCGATATTGGCCAGCATCCAGGGCAGCTCAGGATCAGGGTGCTGCAGCACGGCGTTGATGCGCCGCACCTTGTTCTTCGTGCGTTTGCTGTAATGCCAGGCCACGATGGGTTCCAGCACGTTGCCCCAGTACATCGGGCTTTCCTCATCGTGCGGATCGGCCTTCGGCAGTGTGGTGTCGCGTCCCGTTTTCTCCAGCCACAGTTCTAGCTGTGATTTATATGGATTGAGGCCAACGGCCGCGCCTGCATCCGAACTGCCGATGCCCTGCTTACGCACGGCCAGCCAATCTTCACGCGGTAATTCCTTGGTACTGATTAGGCGCAGCGCTGGGCGCGCCTTGCGGGTGCAGCTCAACGGAGTAGCTGTCATGGCATTCACCTTGCGGAAATAGAAACGCCCGACCAGCAACTACGCTGATCGGGCGTTATGGAGTTGAAGGAGGTAAGCGGTCAGGCGACCAGTTGCAGGGCGGTGTCCAGGGCACGTTGCTTGATCTGTGCTCCCTGGCCGAACCAAGCCGAGTCCATGCGGTACTCATTGCTGCGTGCACGACGCTCGTGATCGACAAACTCGGTCACGGAGTTAAGCAAGCCCCAGGCGGTGCCGCGTGCCGAGTCGAGCTGACTGCCCCGACCACGACCTTCGTACAGCTCCTGAACCTTGCGCAGAGCGCGTTCGTTGGGCAGTACCTCCGGCAGTGCGCCGGTTGGACTGGTCTCACACAGCACGGTCATGAAGAATTCCAGCGCCTCATGCCACTGCACCTTGCGCTCAGACAAGGCCCGAATGCGGTACATAAACTCATCCCACTGCGAGACGGCGATGCCGAGCTGCTTCTTCACTGCTTTCGGATCGAAGCGGGTGTTGTGCGGCACCTTGATCGCGCGGCTGGTGCCGTCCAGGGCGATGGTCAGGGTGTTGTTGCACACCACTCGCACGGTGGTTGGCGTTGCTGTGGTCGCCAGGGTGCCGTCGCAGGAAGTGGCGAGCAGCAGGTAGCCGTTGACCTGGTCGTTACCTTTCAGTGCAGCACCTTGACCAGTACGTGCCAGCGCCCAGAACTTGCGACCACCCTTGAGCACGCCAGCGGTTTCCAGCTCGTAGCCGGATACCTCAGTGAGATCCCGGTAGAACTCCAGCACTTCGCGGGGTTGAACGGTGTGATATCGCTGGGAAACTACCGACAGCGGTGCCTTGGTATCCGAACGGAACAAGACTTTCTGCTCGGGGAACGAGTGGATAGCACCCAGATGGCCGATGGCATCCGATTTGAAATGCACGGGGCTTTCCTGGATCTGCCAGTCCATACCGGCTTCGCGTTGCCAGATTTCGATGGGTTGTTTCTGAGTGAGCTGATTGCCCAGGCCATGCCACGGTGCAGCGCCAGCGTAGGCCATAGTTTCGACGAGATGAGCCATGGTGAGATTCCTTTGGGTGCAGGCCGGCATAAAGCGCCGCGCACAGCGCAGCACCGTCCGGATGAAATGGATAGAAATAGGTGGTGTGGCCAGATCAGGCGGGAAGGTTGAAGCGGTGACCGCAGAGCAGGCAGAGGTTGTGAGCTAAGACGTGACGGTCGAGCGTATCGCCTAACTGCGCGCCGAGCGCACAACCACCAACCCCGCCGGCCAGGCCTCCGAGGATGGCGCCTGATACATAGCCGAGCGTGATGCCGAAAGGCCCTGCGATAGTGCCAATCAGCGCACCTGCCTGACCGCCAGCCAGTGCAGCGCTGACGCCACGTGCAACACCGCCTACGGTGCCGATGGCCGCACCAACTTTCGTGGCTTGATGGAATGAAGCGACTTTAGGGGAGTGACAGCGGGGACACTGCGATGACATGGGATGAACCTTCTTGGTAGTGATGTCATTGCTGTTATGTAGAGTTGAGATTTTTTTGAATCGAATCAGTACGCGCCTTTGGGTGCGTGATTTGGTCGCTACGGCAGTGAACGCATCCAGCCGCTTGTATTGGACCGCAATTATGAAGAGTTGGGTCTGCTAAGCGAGGCGACACACATTGTCGTACCTACCTGGCAAGCTAGCGCCATTAGATAGCCGTAGGGCACCGCTATGCCAATCTCCCCGCGTCCGTTCACCCTTGTCTGTGCTCACTGCTCTTGGAAAAAAACGGTTCTGCCTCACAACGATTTGGCATCGCTCGGCCAAGCTGCGTTCATGCTTTGTCCTGAGTGTCATACCCCTTCACTGGAGGGGCGAGAGGCCAATCGTCATGAAATCCTCAGAACCCGCCTGGAGCAATTTCTTAGCCTCAACGATTGACGTTTCAAGATCGCGACACATCTTGTCGATCCACCTGAAAAATGATCAAAAAGACCTAGGAGATTACGATTATGAAAAACCTGTTTGCCGTCATCGGATTTTGTGTGGTTCTAAAAAAAAGCTGTGAACTGTATCGCGAGTACAGCGAAATGAAGCGCGATAGGGAAGGGCGTCAGTCTTCTCCCTCCTGAGTTGTGGGCGGAGTCTCAAGTTCCGCGCGGCGCTGTCGAAAGACTTAAGTCTTTTATTGAATACAATAGATGGCAAAACGCCATTTTAATCAGTAGCATCGACGCCAAATTGGCGCCGGCCTGCTGGCTATCAGTTGAACCATAGAACAAGGTAGTCACCATGTCCGAAGCGAAGGATACGCTGCTCAGGTTATTCGCATTGCTGCGCCTGATCCCCACAGAGCCGCAGCGTATTGCAACTCCGACCCTGCTCGAAAAGCTTCGCGATAGAGGGTTTTCCGTAACACTTCGCTCGGTTCAGCGCGATTTGAACCGGTTGTCGATGCCATTTTCGTTGCAATGCGACGATAGCGAGATCCCGTTTCGCTGGAGCTTCACACGGGATGCGCCGCTCAGATTGGAGGATATGGATGCATCCACCGCACTGGCCTTGTATCTGTCGGAAAGCCATCTGGCCACGCTGCTGCCACAGACTGTGCTAGACCAGCTCGGTCCACAATTTCGACGCGCACGTAATTTCCTAGGCGATCTCGGCCACAACGGATTGGCCGATTGGGCGCGACGAGTTCGTGCGATTCCCAATGGGAAAACCTTGCTGCCCGCTGCGATCGATCCCGAAGTCTGGGGGCAAGTGTCTGCCGTTTTGCTGGAGCACAGGCAATTGCAAGTGACCTATCAGAGTCGGAGCAAGGGCGAACTTAAACAGTTTCGCCTGCATCCGGCGGGCCTGGTATCGCGACATGCCATCAGCTACTTGCTGGCCTCTGTGGATGGCTATGGTGATTTGCGCCAGTTTGCCCTGCACCGTATTCAGCACGTTCGTGTACTCGATGAGCCGTCCGTGCTGCACGCCACCTTTGATGTGGACGATTACATCGCGAGCGGCATATTCAGCCATCGCCAAACCAACATTCGGGTGGAGCTGATCGCGGATGTTCATCCGCAGATTGCCGTCCTGCTCGGCGAGACTCCGCTGAGTCATGAGCAGACCTTGAGAGATATTCCCTCACATACCTGGAAGCGTCTGCGTGCCCAAGTTCCGCTGGATCGTGAAACGCTGTGGTGGATCTTTGGCCTGAACGACAACATCCGTGTGCATGGGCCGCAGGTTTGGGTCGATGAGATAAGCGCCAGGTTGCACAGTATGCAAAATCTCTACACGTCAACTGATCACGCGACATGAGCTGTCGCACTGCCGTGGAAGACTGCGGCCGATTAACCGCCAATGGATTAACGCTTATTGGGTGCCCAAGGCACCGAGCAATAGGGATAGAAGCTGATGACGCGCTCCACCGTTACGCCTACAAAATCCCGAAAAGCCGGGAATTCGGCGCCTGCTGGCACCGCCACGTTCGATGTGTTGGTGTTGGCCACGATGAGTGCAGGCAAAACGTCGTTCATCAACGCACTGATTGGCCAGGAACTGCTGCATACCGCCAATGAAGCCACCACTGCCTGCGTGACCCGTGTCGAGCATCGCCAGGGTGCCCGGCGATTCAGTGGTGCCTGCTATTGCTACAACGACACCGAATTAGCCTCCCAGCGTTCGCCGTCAGTAGCACTGCTGCGGGACTGGAACGCCAACGCCGAGGTCAAACGCATCAGCTTGGCCGGAACCTTCAAAGTGGTGCCGCGCCCGGCGCCTGGGTTGGTACTTCACGACACCCCAGGGCCGAACAACAGCCAGGATGAAAGCCATGCCAGACTGATGCTGGAGGCTATCCGCAATGTGTCGTTCAAGGCGCTTTGCTATGTGCTCAACGCCAGTCAACTGGGGACTCATGACGATCGGTTGTTGCTCGAACAGCTGCGCGAAGAACTCGCCGCCAAGCCTGCCCAGCCTATTTATTTCATCCTCAACAAAGTGGATTTGCTCGATCCGGAGAAGGGCGAAAGCATTGAAGGCTATGTGCACAACGCCCAGCGCTATTTGCGCGATATCGGTTTTGAGCAGCCGATCATCATTCCGACAATGGCCAGTGCAGCGCTGTACGCTCGCAAGGCCCTGAGTGCCGAAACACTGACGCGCGCACAGCGTTCCAAGTTGCGCCAAGTTCTCGATGACCTAGACGCCAACAAGCGTGCCTTGCTCAATGCCACTGTCGCGCCAGACCTGATCAAGCGCCGCGTCGGCAAGGCGCTCTACAACCTCGAACGCAAACAGCGGGACAAGGAACCAGATACCCGGGCCTACGATAAAAACCAATTGCACCAACTGGTCACCATCAGCGGGCTTAAAACCATTGAAGCCCTTATCAATCATCAACGCCGCTTAGATGAGCAACCATGAATACTATTGAAATCATCCATAACCCCTTCATCGTCGAGACGCAGTTTCTGATCAGTGGCCAGCCGCCGGCTGAGGGCTGCAAGCTGTCGAGCTATAAAGAATCGCGGCTGCAAGTGTGGATCGAGAAGCTGTTTGATGAGTTGAGCCAGTTGTTCAACGGCGACAATAACTATGAGGTCACTTTCAGAGGGGTCGAGTCGGATTACCTGGACGTGGTTGATGCTGCGAAAGTTGCGACGGACAAAGGAATGCAGGTCACGCTGCAGTTTATCGAAGCGGACCCGGCCGAAGAGCGGCTGACTCGTATTCGTGCGTTGATGGAAGAGGCCAAGCTTCATCCTGAATTTGAGCATTTCATTCGGGACAATGCCGACGTCAGCCAATCCTTTGAAGAAGCGTTCAACAAAGATTTCGACGTGTATGTGGTTGCGACCATGTCCTCGGGAAAGTCGACGCTGATTAACGCCATGCTTGGCCAGGACCTGCTGCCGGCGGCCAACGAAGCCACGACCGCGACCATTGCCCGGATCACCGACAACGCATCTATGGGCCAGCGCTTCGCCGCCCAACGCGTGACCAATGATCACCGCGTTGCGGAAAACAGCGATGACGTGAGCCTGGAAGTGCTGCAGGCATGGAACAACCTGCCCGATACGATGCGCATTGATATCGAGGGCAAAATTCACGCGATTCAAGACCGCGACAGTGTACGCCTGGTACTGACCGACACGCCCGGCCCGAACAACAGCCAGGATGAAAAGCACCAGCTCAAAACCATGAGCTTCATTCAGGACTCGCAGCGCAACCCGCTGATTCTGTATGTGCTCAATGCCAGCCAGTTGGGTACCAACGACGACAAAAACCTGTTGGGACTGGTCGCCGAAACCATGCGCAAGGGTGGCAAGCAGAGCAAGGATCGGTTCATTTTCGTCATCAACAAGATGGATGTGTTCGACCCGGAGAAAGGCGAGGACCTGCCGTCTGTGCTGGCCCGCGTCAAAAACTATCTGGTTGAAAACGGGATCTTCAATCCGCTGATCTACCCGGTGTCGGCCAACCTGACGCGGCTGCTGCGCAAGCCCCAGCACTTGCATTCACGCAAGGAACGCGGCGAGTTGAACTCCATGATGGACATGTTCGGTGAAGAGCCGAGCATGAACTTGCTGCAATACATGCCGATTACCGAGCGGGTCAAACGTAGCCTGCAAGAGAAGCAACTTCCCGAGATCGTGCTGAGCAGCGGCTTGCCGGCGGTCGAGGCGATGATTGACGAGTACATCGACAAGTACAACTTCCCGCATCGGGTCAAGCGCGCCTATGACGCGATGATCAAAGCCATTGCGGTCGGACTCAACGAAACGCAACTGATCGAGCAACTGGATCAGGACGAGAAGACGCTGGCGCATATCAATGAAGAGATCCAGGCGCTGGAATATCGGCAGGAGAAGGGGTTCGATACACAGGCCTATAAGGACAAGATCGCGCGTGAAGGGAAAGCTTTGCCCCGGGCCACTGAGGATGAACTAGCGACCCTGGAAAATTCTGCTGGCAAGTATCTTAGATCGGTCAGTGAGCGTTTTATCGGAGCGGTTGAACCGCGCATCGCTGAAATGCGGGTCAAGGAAGTTGAAGAGGAACTTCAGTTCCAGTACCGAAAACTCATCAATGCGTATGAGGCCGTGTTCATCAGCAGCCAGAAAATCATTCGCGATGACCTTGAAGGCGAATACCAGCGCTATATCGTTGATCTGTTCAAGGACTGCCAACATTTGAAGTTGCCCATCCTGGACAGCCTTCAAAAAGCTGCGGGTGATATTTCATTCAATCTCACCATCAAGAGTCATGAGGTCCAGACCAAAGAAGTGGTGGTGGGCAGCTACGAAGTCAGTGACAGCAGTTGGTACAACCCATTCTCGTGGGGGTCTACCCGCACGGTTTACAAATATGGCGAAGAAAAGTCTGTTGACCTTGGCGAGCTCTGGAAAGAGCGCAGCACTCGTATTGACTCTGAGTTTGCTCGATTGGTAGTGGCCGCTCGTACTGAAATCGACAATGGCAAGACCGTCCTGATTGATCAGTTCATGGCTTTTATGGGGCGTGAGTTCGAAACCAAGTTCAATGAGTTGATTGACTCACTCAAAGAAAAAATGACGGATCGCGACGTTCGTAAACAAGCCCTCGAAGAGGCACGTGAGCTGCAAGCGTGGATCAATCAATTCAAAGAAAAACTCGACGAAACCCTCGCCGTTTGACTTCGGAGCTTCTATGACGACTAACGCCACAATGATTGGAAAAGTCCGTGAGCAGTTTTTGACGGCGCTCGATGACACGCAGGTCAGCACCGAGCTGTTGAAGCAGTTGGTGGATGCCGCGCAACAGTCTCCGGGGGTGATGGACACTCACGAGGTGAATGGCATTACTCGCGCCATTGATGTGGACCCCGTGAGTTGGAACCCGGACTATTTCAGTCGGCAAAAGTTTTTCGCTACCCGCAACTTCTCCAAGGAGCGACTGGAACATCTGATCCAGGTCCGCGACGTGTTTCGTCAACGAAACGAAAAGGGATTTACACCTACCGTTGCCGCTTCACATGCGAGAAAAGCTCCGATGAACAGTGCGTCCTTCGATTACCAGCCTTCCAGCAACCTCAAGAAGTTTGTCGACGAAGGCGACTTATTGACGATTCGAACTGCGTTGCGCCTGGAGCTCAACGATCGTCGTCTGGATGGCGCCGAATTGCACGGGGCGCTGCCGTGGGCCAAAGACAATGTTCCCGGGATCTTCGAGGTCTTTTCAGAGGGGGCATTCGCGCGTGAGCTTTTGTCAGATCAGAACCAATGGACCGAGGACTATTACGATCTACAGGTCACTTATCTGAAAACCAACTTCTCAGAAAAGCGCTTTGTGCACTTGATCGAGGTACGCGAGTTATTGCGCAACAGCGCTGTTGAGGGCTTTGCTTCGACCAAGGCGGCAGCGCCCAAAACAGCCTCCGGCACACGCTCCGCTGCCCCAGCAGCACAAGCGTCAAGGGCCAACTCCTGCCAGCCCATTTCCGATAGCGCACCGGAACGCAACCCAGCCTTCAAAGCCGCGCTGCTGATTGGCGGCGCGATTGCAGCCGTGGTGGTGTTCCTCGTGGCATTGGTTCGGTGAGCTTATGACAACTTCAATGCTGACTCGCACCGCTGTGCAGGATATTCGTGATAACGCCGGCCTGACCCTTGAGGCTGGGCGTGCACTGATTAATCGTAGCTACCTGTCGGAACTGGAGCGTTATCCGGTCCATGCCTTTGCCGAGAAAGGGCTTCGGTTCAATGCCGCCAGTGACGTGCGGATTTTCCGCGTCGAGCGCATCGTCCAGGACAATAAGCAATCAGTACTGGAAAGCACCACGGCCGCTTACACCGCCCTGGGTGCGGCGGGTTACTCGGTTTTCCTAATATTGCGCTCCAACGGTATCGAAACCGACCTTTACATCGGTACCCGGGGTGAACCCGGCAAAACCCTCGGGCACAGTTCCGGCGAGTTGCTGCGGGAGACCTTCAAGGGGCACTTCTCAGGCAGTTCGTTAGTGCCGCTGCAGCAACAGGAGGCCGACGTCTTGCTGGGCGCGATCCAGGCCGAAAAGGCCAACCCGTCGGCGAGCATCACTGCGGTCACGGGTGTGCCGGCCCTGTCGACGGAGAACCGCGAGCACTTCATGCAAGGGCTCGAGCGTTTTATCGACGCGGCTGAGCGCAGGGTGTATCACGCGATCATCCTCGCCGAGCCGGTGTCGTCGCAAAACCTTGATCTGATCCGCGCCGGCTATGAGCAAGTGGCTACGCAACTGTCGCCACTGCTCAAGCAGCAACTGTCGTTCGGCGAACAGGACAGCGACAGCGTCGGCCTGAGTATCAGTCAAGGCTTGAGCGACTCCCTCGGGCACAGTCTTGGGCTGACCGAAACCAAGGGAACCTCGACCACACTGGGGACGTCAACCACGGAAACGACCGGTACCAGCGAGTCGTTCAGTGCGCAGACCATCACTTCCAAGGTTGCTGCTGTTGGCGCCAATTTATTGGGCAAGGCTGTGGCAACGCTGTTCAATGAACAACGCACCACCGGTACCAGCCATTCCACCTCTACCGGTCACAGCGAAAGCCACGGCACCTCCTTCAGCGAGGCCGCGTCGAAAACCACTTCGACCACGCATACCACCAGCAGCACCGACACTCATTCGTTGAACAAAACCACGGGCTCTAATCGGCAGATCTCGATTGAGACCCTGGACAAGACCATCGAGCAGTTGCTGAGCAAGATCGATCACCACCTTGAGCGCATTGACGAGGCCAAGACGTATGGCGGTTGGAATTCGGCGGCGTATTTCGTCGGTGATAGCACCGCGTCGTCAGAATCGCTGGCGAGCATCTTTCTCGGGCTGGTGCGGGGCAGCAAGTCCAGTCATGAAGACTTCGCCTTAACCACCTGGAAATCCGCCAACAAGTCCGCCGTGCTGGATTGGCTCAGCGCGTTCAGCCACCCGCAATTGAAACCGGGGTTCTCGAAAAAGATCCCGATCAGCTACCTCACGCCCGCCACGCTGGTGTCCGGTAAGGAGATGGCGATCCAGCTGAGCCTGCCCCGTCGCTCCACCTCCACGGTGGCCGTGCTGGAAACCCAGGCGTTCGGCCGCAAGGTGCAGCGCCTGGATGGTCACAGTAGTGAGCTGGGCAAGGGGAAGACACTGACCTTGGGCAACATCCGCCACTTGTGGGAAAACCTGCCGCAAAAGATCGAGTTGAGCCTCGATCAGTTGGCTAGCCATGTGTTTGTCAGTGGTTCGACCGGCGCCGGCAAAAGCAACACGCTGTATGAAATGCTCAGCCAAATCAGCGCTGCCGGTGTGCCGTTTTTGGTGATCGAACCGGCCAAGGGCGAGTACAAGCACGTCTTCGGCCATCGCGATGACGTCAGTGTATTTGGTACGCATCCAGCGCACAGCGACTTGCTGCGCATCAACCCGTTCCGTTTTCCGTTGGCCATTCATGTGCTGGAGCATGTTGATCGCCTCGTAGAGATCTTCAACGTCTGCTGGCCGATGTATGCCGCAATGCCCGCAGTACTCAAAGAGGCGATTCTGCAGGCGTATCAGCAGTGTGGTTGGGACTTGGACCTGTCGACCAACCGTTACAGCGATGCGTTGTTTCCTACGTTCAGTGATCTGCTCAGTACCCTGCAAAGCGTGATTGAGGCCTCTGCGTATTCCCAGGAACTCAAAGGTAACTACATTGGCTCGTTGTCCACGCGGATCAAATCCCTGACAAATGGCTTGAATGGGCAAATTTTTACCGCCAACGAAATCGACAGCGCAGTACTCTTTGATCAGAGTGCAATCGTTGACCTCAGCCGCATCGGTTCATCCGAGACCAAGGCCCTGATCATGGGGATCCTGGTGATGCGCCTGAGTGAACACCGAATGGCCGGTGGTGGCATGAACCAGCCGCTGCGCCACGTCACGGTCCTTGAAGAGGCGCATAACATCCTCAAGCGCAGCCCTTCCGAAGGCGGCGCTGAAGGGGCGAGCGTGGTAGGTAAGTCGGTGGAGATGCTGACTAACGCCATCGCCGAAATGCGTACCTATGGTGAAGGTTTCATCATTGCCGATCAGTCGCCCCATGCGGTGGATATCGCCGCGATTCGCAATACCAACACCAAAATCATCATGCGTCTCCCGGATGAAATGGACCGTCGTTTAATCGGCAAGTCGGTGGCATTGCGTGATGATCAACTTGAAGAGATCGCCAAATTACCCAAAGGCGTGGCAATTGTTTATCAGAACGACTGGCTGGAACCGGTGTTATGTCAGGTGAAGAAATTCGCCGGTCACGAGACGCCCTATGTGTACACGGCCGATGACACGCGCGCAGTGCGTAGCCAGAATTTCAACCAGCAGGTGCTCAACCTGCTGCTGAGCAACCGTATACGCACGCCAGTCGCCTTGGATTTAGCGTTGCTGGAACACGGGTTGTGTGAATTGCCGTTGCTGGCTCGCAGCAAAATCGCGCTGTTCGAAGTGCTCAATGCCTGCAAAGAAGAGAAGCTGTCGGCGTTGTGCAAGCCCGAGGCATTTGCCTTCGCTGCACAGTTGGTGGTCGATGTGCTCGGTTGTCGGCAGCAGGTTCAGCAGATAATTCAAACGGCGACCGACTACGGGCAACTAAGCAATCAACTTGACCTATTACTCCACGAGCGAGCGACAGGCTTGAGCGCTGAACTGACCTTGGCTAGCCAGCAGTGTCTGATGAAGGACTACAGCCTGCAGCACGAGAGTCATATCGATATTTATTCCGCGTGGCGTGCGCGCCTCGAAACTGGGAGTGTTCTGTGAACTTTGAAAATTTCTTTGCTGAGAAATCCGAGGTTCCGTCCAGTCTGGCGTTATTGGCCCGTGAAATGCCGGACCGCTGCCTTATCGTTGTCGAGCTCGATCGACCTATCGTGCTCACCCAGGAAACTCGTCTGGAACTTCCGGAAATGTCGCCGGAAACACGTGAGCGGCTTGAGCTGCTGGGCGTTCCGAAAGAGGTTCTGGATGCCATAGGCAGTGAGGCCGAAGCGAAGATCTATGAAAATGCCAATCTTGAGCCAGCCGAGGTCAACGGCAAGGATGCACTGATTCGTACCGACATCGATTACGATCAAAAAGATGCCATGGGCACCACTAACCTGGATCGGATGAAGTCGGGAAGGGCTCCGCTGGATGCCAATGGAAGGCCGATCGAGTTACATCACATTGGCCAGAAACAGGACTCGCCATTGGCAGAGTTGACCAGCGCTGAGCACCGTGGCAACGGAAACGACAACGTGCTGCACAACAAGCAGAAGGAGTCCGAGATCAATCGTGAAGACTTCGATAAAGAGCGAAAAGACTACTGGAAGGCGCGAGCCGAACAGATTGAGAATCAGCGCTGAGGGCGAATCTTATGAAAAAGCTTGAACAACTTGTTGATCTCCATCAGGCCGACACCCGGCCAGTAGATACCGCCATCATCCATAATCTTGAGCGGAAACTGGGATTCGTACTGTCTGACGAATACAAATGCTACCTGTCGACTTTTGGAGTCATTGTCTTTGACGCCTACGAAACCTATGGTTTAGGCGTGCCTGAGGACTATTACCTGAATGTCTCTGCCGCATTCTCGGACCTGGGTCGTGACCCGAACTACCCGAAAAATACTGTGCCGCTGCTGGAGATTGGTGATGGTCAG
Organism: Pseudomonas sp. KH_046_2; assembly: GCF_057838985.1. Lineage (NCBI taxonomy): Bacteria > Pseudomonadati > Pseudomonadota > Gammaproteobacteria > Pseudomonadales > Pseudomonadaceae > Pseudomonas > Pseudomonas sp. KH_046_2. The sequence continues at coordinate 1,555,252 of NZ_CM174480.1, forward strand.
TACTATCTGTACGACAACCAGGCACGGAAAGTTCTGGTTTGGGCTACACCGAATGGCGGCATTGTGCGTGTCTTGGAAGACGGGCTGGAGGCCTTTTTGATCAAGCATGTCTTCGCAGGCTAGTTGAAAGCATACTTTAGATAGTTGGTACTGGTGTTGCCTGCTCAAGCTGCTCTGCAATGCACGCCAGTTCCTGCTTAGAGGCACATCGCTTGCCGTCCTGAGCGAGCCGCTTGGCTAGCCCTTCCAAGGCTTCTGGATTGTCGATCAAAGATTCAACCTGTTCTAATGGTGTCATCCCTTGAGCGTTGCGCTGCTAGGCAAGTTTGGGTGCCAGATCCAGCAGGCGTCTGACAGCATGCAAGTTGGCGGTCCAGCTTGCTGTGTGTAGCGGTGACTGTCCGTCGTAAGTGACATAATCCAATCGGCAAGGATGATCAAGCAGGGCATCTACGCAACTGTCCTCGCTAGATTTGATCGCAGAGTGAAGAGTTGTCATTCCATGCCAGTCCTGAGTTTCCGGATCGGCACCAGACTGCAGCATGAGCCTGACAAGCTCGGTGTCGCCAGCCTCTGTCATTAACATCAGAGGTGTCTGGCCTTTGATATCTGCAATGTTTAATTGTTCTGGTGAATACTGAGCTAGCAGCCGGAGGAACTGCCTCCAATGGTCTAACATCGTTTCAAAGCGACGTGTTTCTTCCCTCAGTTCTGATGGGGCTAACTGATGCATCAGCGGAAGTTTTTGCAAGAAACTGCTACGCATCTTGATCAGCAGCATCAATACCGAGTTACCGTCCACGTCTGGTAGGTTAGATCTCAGCAGTCGGCGATTGGCTTTTATCCAAGCCTTCGACCGTCTTGATCGCCATTAGAGAGCCGCGGCATCAGTTCTTTGAGCATTTGCTGACTCGCTTTGCTGGCTCGGCGTTTCTCAGTTGGGAACCCCGGGTATATGCGCTGCTTACCTCGTCGTTATCGACGTAGGCAAGCGCAACCTCGATCAATTCAGGATCCCAGCCCTGCTCGTTGAGGATGGTGCTCGCCATTGAGCGCATTCTATGACTTACCAGGCACCCTTGGAAAACCATCCGTTTCAGTGCCATTTTGCTAAGGAATGGTTGACCCATTTACGTCGAGGGTCACAAAGTTGGACCATTCAATCATCAGTAAGCGGCGTTTTTCCAACAAGTCACTGCGCCAGTAGGCGGCCTCCGCACCGTTGGCGACAACGTGAGCCAAAGCCATCTCGCAGACTTCGCGTGCATGGTGCGTACATTCAGCCGCCCAGTCTCTAAATGTGCTGCGAAAGCCGTGAGCTGTGATGACTCTATCGTTGTTATCGCGCCAGCCTTTACCTCCATCTTCTAGGTCCTTTTGGTCCATGCGACGCAGGGTCATCAGCATGGCCATATTGCTAATCGGTCGACCTTTGCGGGAACCCGGGAACAGTAGCGAGCTGCCTTTGATACGTGGGAGCCCTTCCAGTAGCGCAATAAGGGGATCGGAGAGTGGCACGGTATGGACTTTTCCTGCTTTCATGCGCGCAGCTGGAATCGACCATAGCTTGGCTTTCAGGTCGATCTCACTCCAGTCGGCGTCGAGAACTTCGCTGGTTCGGCAGGCCGTGAGGATGGTCATTTTGAGGGCGCTGGCAGAGAGTCCTTCCACACTATTAAGTGCCGGCATGAAACGAGACAACTCTGAGTAGGGCAATGCTGGGTGGTTCTGGGTGCGTTTTGCCTTGGAGCTTGGGGGTAACAGCTTGTCCAGGTGTCCACGCCAGCGGGCTGGATTTTCACCGTCTCGTAATCCACGTGCTTTAGCAGCATCGAGGACCAGTTCGATCCTGTTGCGCACCCGGCTAGCAGTTTCGGCTTTGCTGGCCCAAATAGGCTTCAGGATTTCGAGAAGATGCTCGGTGGTGATCTGACTAGTCGCTAGCTCACCGATGATGGGGGCTGCGTAAGTCACCAGTGTATTCGTCCATTGCTGAGCATGTTTTACGTTTTTCCAACCGGCACGATGGGCCTCGATATAATCGGCTGACACGTCCTGGAAGGTGATTGCTTTGCTTTGGCGTTGCTGCTCGGCGGCGAGTTGCACCGCTCGTTCGGTGTCGCGAGCTTGTAAGGGATCAATGCCATCTCGCAATAGTCGACGTCTATCACTGCTTTTTTGTCGAGCCTCCTTCAGGCCTATTGCAGGGTAGGCGCCTAAGCCCATTTCGCGACGCTTTCCGGCCAGTTGGAAGCGCAGCACCCAATACTTCCTTCCGTTGGGTTTGACCTGGAGGCGCAGGCCTTCCCCATCTTCGTAGGTGCCGGGAGTTGACAGGCTGTCTATTTGCTTGACGGTTAGCTTTCCCAAGGAGCGCTCCTTTATTTGTCTTATTCCCCCATCCGCTCCCCCACGGTAAGTCGGAAGGTGGGGGGTGTTGATGGACGTTATGAGACGATGATAAGTGCTAAGGTGCCGTATTATAAAGTCTTAAAGGCTCTTGTTGGACTCTGCTGGACTCTAGTATGGCGGACTATCTCTCCGCCATTATTGAATAAGACTAAGCCCCTGAAATGGTTAAACATCTCAGGGGCTTTTTCGTTTCTGGCATATTGATCGGGGTTTCGTGCCCTGCATGCCGCGCCGTTGTTGCCCCTGCATGTCCAGGCGACGTGGTTTGGGTTCGCTGCTGTCTCAGTGCTTTATATAGACGCTGGAGGTTTTCATGGTGGTAACCCGGGCGCCCTGGTAGGGAAGAAGATTTTTCAGGCGGGGGGGGGGGTTGACCACGTATTTTAATGCTGTACTATTCGCCTCCCGCTAACGATCAGTTTGATGTTGCTCTTGGTTTAAGTAGTTGATTTTGTTGAAAAATCAGAAACTTTTAAGGTTGCAAATTGAAAAGATGCGCTGTAAGATGCGCACCTCGGTTGAGACGAAAGATCTTAACCAACCGCTCTTTAACAACTGAATCAAGCAATTCGTGTGGGTGCTTGTGGAGTCAGACTGCTAGTCAACAGATTATCAGCATCACAAGTTACTCCGCGAGAAATCAAAGATGTAACCAACGATTGCTGAGCCAAGTTTAGGGTTTTCTCAAAACCCAAAGATGTTTGAACTGAAGAGTTTGATCATGGCTCAGATTGAACGCTGGCGGCAGGCCTAACACATGCAAGTCGAGCGGATGACAGGAGCTTGCTCCTGAATTCAGCGGCGGACGGGTGAGTAATGCCTAGGAATCTGCCTGGTAGTGGGGGACAACGTTTCGAAAGGAACGCTAATACCGCATACGTCCTACGGGAGAAAGCAGGGGACCTTCGGGCCTTGCGCTATCAGATGAGCCTAGGTCGGATTAGCTAGTTGGTGAGGTAATGGCTCACCAAGGCGACGATCCGTAACTGGTCTGAGAGGATGATCAGTCACACTGGAACTGAGACACGGTCCAGACTCCTACGGGAGGCAGCAGTGGGGAATATTGGACAATGGGCGAAAGCCTGATCCAGCCATGCCGCGTGTGTGAAGAAGGTCTTCGGATTGTAAAGCACTTTAAGTTGGGAGGAAGGGCATTAACCTAATACGTTAGTGTTTTGACGTTACCGACAGAATAAGCACCGGCTAACTCTGTGCCAGCAGCCGCGGTAATACAGAGGGTGCAAGCGTTAATCGGAATTACTGGGCGTAAAGCGCGCGTAGGTGGTTTGTTAAGTTGGATGTGAAAGCCCCGGGCTCAACCTGGGAACTGCATTCAAAACTGACAAGCTAGAGTATGGTAGAGGGTGGTGGAATTTCCTGTGTAGCGGTGAAATGCGTAGATATAGGAAGGAACACCAGTGGCGAAGGCGACCACCTGGACTGATACTGACACTGAGGTGCGAAAGCGTGGGGAGCAAACAGGATTAGATACCCTGGTAGTCCACGCCGTAAACGATGTCAACTAGCCGTTGGGAGCCTTGAGCTCTTAGTGGCGCAGCTAACGCATTAAGTTGACCGCCTGGGGAGTACGGCCGCAAGGTTAAAACTCAAATGAATTGACGGGGGCCCGCACAAGCGGTGGAGCATGTGGTTTAATTCGAAGCAACGCGAAGAACCTTACCAGGCCTTGACATCCAATGAACTTTCCAGAGATGGATTGGTGCCTTCGGGAACATTGAGACAGGTGCTGCATGGCTGTCGTCAGCTCGTGTCGTGAGATGTTGGGTTAAGTCCCGTAACGAGCGCAACCCTTGTCCTTAGTTACCAGCACGTAATGGTGGGCACTCTAAGGAGACTGCCGGTGACAAACCGGAGGAAGGTGGGGATGACGTCAAGTCATCATGGCCCTTACGGCCTGGGCTACACACGTGCTACAATGGTCGGTACAGAGGGTTGCCAAGCCGCGAGGTGGAGCTAATCCCACAAAACCGATCGTAGTCCGGATCGCAGTCTGCAACTCGACTGCGTGAAGTCGGAATCGCTAGTAATCGCGAATCAGAATGTCGCGGTGAATACGTTCCCGGGCCTTGTACACACCGCCCGTCACACCATGGGAGTGGGTTGCACCAGAAGTAGCTAGTCTAACCTTCGGGAGGACGGTTACCACGGTGTGATTCATGACTGGGGTGAAGTCGTAACAAGGTAGCCGTAGGGGAACCTGCGGCTGGATCACCTCCTTAATCGACGACTCAGCTGCTCCATAAGTTCCCACACGAATTGCTTGATTCATTGTAGAAGACGAGAGGCCAGCCTTTAAGGTGGTCTGCTTCGTTAGAGTTTAGAAAATGAATATTCCAGCGTGAATATTGATTTCTAGTCTTTGACTAGTTCGTTCTTTAAAAATTTGGGTATGTGATAGAAAGATAGACTGAACGTTACTTTCACTGGTAACGGATCAGGCTAAGGTAAAATTTGTGAGTTGCTCTTAGGAGCTCAATCGAATTTTCGGCGAATGTCGTCTTCATAGTATAACCAGATTGCTTGGGGTTATATGGTCAAGTGAAGAAGCGCATACGGTGGATGCCTTGGCAGTCAGAGGCGATGAAAGACGTGGTAGCCTGCGAAAAGCTTCGGGGAGTCGGCAAACAGACTTTGATCCGGAGATGTCTGAATGGGGGAACCCAGCCATCATAAGATGGTTATCTTGTACTGAATACATAGGTGCAAGAGGCGAACCAGGGGAACTGAAACATCTAAGTACCCTGAGGAAAAGAAATCAACCGAGATTCCCTTAGTAGTGGCGAGCGAACGGGGACTAGCCCTTAAGTGGCTTTGAGATTAGCGGAACGCTCTGGAAAGTGCGGCCATAGTGGGTGATAGCCCTGTACGCGAAAATCTCTTGGTCATGAAATCGAGTAGGACGGAGCACGAGAAACTTTGTCTGAATATGGGGGGACCATCCTCCAAGGCTAAATACTACTGACTGACCGATAGTGAACTAGTACCGTGAGGGAAAGGCGAAAAGAACCCCGGAGAGGGGAGTGAAATAGATCCTGAAACCGTATGCGTACAAGCAGTGGGAGCCCACTTTGTTGGGTGACTGCGTACCTTTTGTATAATGGGTCAGCGACTTATTTTCAGTGGCGAGCTTAACCGAATAGGGGAGGCGTAGCGAAAGCGAGTCTTAATAGGGCGTCTAGTCGCTGGGAATAGACCCGAAACCGGGCGATCTATCCATGGGCAGGTTGAAGGTTGGGTAACACTAACTGGAGGACCGAACCGACTACCGTTGAAAAGTTAGCGGATGACCTGTGGATCGGAGTGAAAGGCTAATCAAGCTCGGAGATAGCTGGTTCTCCTCGAAAGCTATTTAGGTAGCGCCTCATGTATCACTGTAGGGGGTAGAGCACTGTTTCGGCTAGGGGGTCATCCCGACTTACCAAACCGATGCAAACTCCGAATACCTACAAGTGCCGAGCATGGGAGACACACGGCGGGTGCTAACGTCCGTCGTGAAAAGGGAAACAACCCAGACCGTCAGCTAAGGTCCCAAAGTTATGGTTAAGTGGGAAACGATGTGGGAAGGCTTAGACAGCTAGGAGGTTGGCTTAGAAGCAGCCACCCTTTAAAGAAAGCGTAATAGCTCACTAGTCGAGTCGGCCTGCGCGGAAGATGTAACGGGGCTCAAACCATACACCGAAGCTACGGGTATCATCTTCGGATGATGCGGTAGAGGAGCGTTCTGTAAGCCTGTGAAGGTGAGTTGAGAAGCTTGCTGGAGGTATCAGAAGTGCGAATGCTGACATGAGTAACGACAATGGGTGTGAAAAACACCCACGCCGAAAGACCAAGGTTTCCTGCGCAACGTTAATCGACGCAGGGTTAGTCGGTCCCTAAGGCGAGGCTGAAAAGCGTAGTCGATGGAAAACAGGTTAATATTCCTGTACTTCTGGTTATTGCGATGGAGGGACGGAGAAGGCTAGGCCAGCTTGGCGTTGGTTGTCCAAGTTTAAGGTGGTAGGCTGGAATCTTAGGTAAATCCGGGATTCTAAGGCCGAGAGCTGATGACGAGTGTTCTTTTAGAACACGAAGTGGTTGATGCCATGCTTCCAAGAAAAGCTTCTAAGCTTCAGGTAACCAGGAACCGTACCCCAAACCGACACAGGTGGTTGGGTAGAGAATACCAAGGCGCTTGAGAGAACTCGGGTGAAGGAACTAGGCAAAATGGCACCGTAACTTCGGGAGAAGGTGCGCCGGTGAGGGTGAAGGACTTGCTCCGTAAGCCCACGCCGGTCGAAGATACCAGGCCGCTGCGACTGTTTATTAAAAACACAGCACTCTGCAAACACGAAAGTGGACGTATAGGGTGTGACGCCTGCCCGGTGCCGGAAGGTTAATTGATGGGGTTAGCTAACGCGAAGCTCTTGATCGAAGCCCCGGTAAACGGCGGCCGTAACTATAACGGTCCTAAGGTAGCGAAATTCCTTGTCGGGTAAGTTCCGACCTGCACGAATGGCGTAACGATGGCGGCGCTGTCTCCACCCGAGACTCAGTGAAATTGAAATCGCTGTGAAGATGCAGTGTATCCGCGGCTAGACGGAAAGACCCCGTGAACCTTTACTATAGCTTTGCACTGGACTTTGAATTTGCTTGTGTAGGATAGGTGGGAGGCTTTGAAGCGTGGACGCCAGTTCGCGTGGAGCCAACCTTGAAATACCACCCTGGCAACTTTGAGGTTCTAACTCAGGTCCGTTATCCGGATCGAGGACAGTGTATGGTGGGTAGTTTGACTGGGGCGGTCTCCTCCTAAAGAGTAACGGAGGAGTACGAAGGTGCGCTCAGACCGGTCGGAAATCGGTCGTAGAGTATAAAGGCAAAAGCGCGCTTGACTGCGAGACAGACACGTCGAGCAGGTACGAAAGTAGGTCTTAGTGATCCGGTGGTTCTGTATGGAAGGGCCATCGCTCAACGGATAAAAGGTACTCCGGGGATAACAGGCTGATACCGCCCAAGAGTTCATATCGACGGCGGTGTTTGGCACCTCGATGTCGGCTCATCACATCCTGGGGCTGAAGCCGGTCCCAAGGGTATGGCTGTTCGCCATTTAAAGTGGTACGCGAGCTGGGTTTAGAACGTCGTGAGACAGTTCGGTCCCTATCTGCCGTGGACGTTTGAGATTTGAGAGGGGCTGCTCCTAGTACGAGAGGACCGGAGTGGACGAACCTCTGGTGTTCCGGTTGTCACGCCAGTGGCATTGCCGGGTAGCTATGTTCGGAAAAGATAACCGCTGAAAGCATCTAAGCGGGAAACTTGCCTCAAGATGAGATCTCACTGGGACCTTGAGTCCCCTGAAGGGCCGTCGAAGACTACGACGTTGATAGGTTGGGTGTGTAAGCGCTGTGAGGCGTTGAGCTAACCAATACTAATTGCCCGTGAGGCTTGACCATATAACACCCAAGCAATTTGCTTACTTCGAAAGAAGCATCAGATTGCGGTGTGTGAAGACGAAAGAACCGAAAGTTCGGCTCTGCTCACAAAAGCAGCACAAAACACCGAAGCTATCACATACCCAATTTGCTGAAGCGAGGCCAGCTGGCCACGACTCAGTACCCGAATTTCTTGACGACCATAGAGCGTTGGAACCACCTGATCCCATCCCGAACTCAGCAGTGAAACGATGCATCGCCGATGGTAGTGTGGGGTTTCCCCATGTGAGAGTAGGTCATCGTCAAGATTAAATTCCGAAACCCCTATCTGCGCATGCAGGTAGGGGTTTTGTTTTTGGCCGCGGGAAAGTTCGTACACAGTATCAGGCTGTTGGACCTGAGTCGGATAGACGGAAGTCGCATCCGATACCTAAACTGTCAGCAGATTTGGGGATCGGGGGCAGTAGATGAATCGCAATGAACTTCGCAAGGCGGATATCAACCTGATGGTGGTGTTCGAAACATTGATGCTCGAGCGCAATGTCACTCGGGTGGCGGAGAAGCTGTTTCTCGGCCAGCCGACCATCAGTTCGGCGCTCAACCGCTTGCGTGCGATGTTCAATGATCCGCTGTTCATACGCGTTGGCCATCGCATGGAGCCGACGGCACGGGCCGAGGAGATCATCAGGCATCTCTCACCGGCGCTGGATTCCTTGTCCGTGGCCTTGAGCCTGACCCATGATTTTGACCCGGCCAGCAGCACGATGACGTTCCGCATCGGGTTGTCCGACGATGTCGAGTTCGGCCTGTTGCCGCCATTGCTGCGAGCATTGCGCCAGGAAGCGCCCAACGTGGTGTTCGTTGTGCAGCATGTCGATTACTGGCGGATTCCCGACTTGCTGGCGTCCGGCGATATCACGGTGGGTATCAGCCAGACCCGTGGCTTGCCGGCCAATGCCAAGCGCAAGTTGCTGCGGCACATCCAGCCCAGCATTTTGCGCGCCGATGCCTCCGACACACCACTGACCCTCGATGAATATTGCGCGCGGCCACACGTGCTGGTGTCCCATACCGCCAACGTCAGTGGCTACGCCGACGAGTGGCTGGCGGACATCGGCCGCACGCGCCAGGTGGTGCTCTCGGTACCGCAATACAGTTCTTTGCCGGCCCTGCTTGCCGGGACGGACCTGATTGCCAGCCTGCCGGACTACACCGCCGAGGCGATGGCTGCATCGGGAATGCTGTTCAAGGAACCCTTTCCGATCAAGACACCCACCCTGGACCTGTCCATGGTCTGGCTCAGTCATGTCGATACCGACCCTGCCGAGCGCTGGTTGCGCTCGCGCCTGGAAGCGTTCATGAGTGAGCGTGCCGTTTTGCCACTGCCCGAATGAACAGGGCGGTGCTGTGCTATATGTACGACCTCTCCACCCACTTACAGGAACTGACTCATGCCTCACCTGCACATGGAATACACCGCCAACCTGACTGATCTGAATGCCGATGTGGCATTGATGCGGTTGAACAATACGTTGGTGGGTTCCGGTCAGTTTGCTGCCGAATTCGACATCAAGAGCCGCGCGGTCAAGGTCGATACGTTCAAGGTCGGTACGGCGCTGGCTGAGCGAGCGTTCGTGCATGTGAAACTGGCGCTGTTGAGTGGTCGTTCCGCACAGATCAAGAAACAGCTGTCTGAAAACCTGCTGGCAGTGGTGCGGGACCTGTGTGAGTGGCCGAGCAGCATTGAGGTCCAGTTATGCGTGGAAATTCTCGACATCGATCGCGACTCCTACAGCAAGACCGCCATCAACAACTGAACATCAGGCTGACTGCTGCTCGATGCAGGCCTGGATCACTTGTGTTCGCAACCAGGTGCTGGCGCTTTCCTGATCGACACCCTGGTTCCACTGCATGTCGAGGGTGAAACCCGGCAAGCCTTCGGGCGCTTCACAGTGATTGAAGGTGTCTGCACTGGCCAGCAATCGCTGGATGCGCCGGGGCAGGGTCAGGACATAGTCGGTGCCGGTAATCAGCTTCAGCGCGGCACTGTAGCTGTTGGCGCGTGCGACGATCCGGCGCTGTTGTGCCTGCTGCGCAAGCCAGCCGTCGACCATATTGGTGGCGGACGTCCAGGGTGTCGGGAACACGTGTCGACGTTCGACATAGGTTTGCAGGCTCAAGCGTGGTTCTGCCGGCGTGGCGCGTTTGTCGAACACACACACCAGATCATCTTCGAGCAGCGTCTGCGATTTGAAATCGACGTGACTGCGATGAAAGTTCGGGCCGAAGCACATCACCAGGTCGAGTCTGCCTTCGCGCAATGCTTCGGCAGGGATATCGGCTTCGAGTTTGAACACATTGACCATCACCGGAAGATCGGCGAGGTCGAAGGTTTTCAACAGACGCGGCAGGATCAGTTGTTCGAAATATTCCGGGGCGCAGATGTTGAAGGTCACGGGTCGCAGGCCCGGGTCGAACGTGGGTAAGCCGGCGTGACACAGGTTGATGCTTTCGAGGATTTTCAGCACGTGAGGGTACATCGCGCTGGCCTTGCCGGTGGGCTGCATGCCGCCGGTACGGGTATTGATGAACAGCTCGTCCTCGAAGCTTGTGCGCAGTTTTTTCAGGCAGTAACTCACAGTGGACTGGCTGACGCAGAGCGTCTCGGATACGTCGGTGACGCTGTTCTGCTCATACAGGGCGACGAACACCATGAGGTCCTGCATGTCGAGCTTTCTAAGCGAATTACTGTTGAGCATCCATTCCATCTCGCTGCGTCCCTTACGCTGACCGTGTGCAAGGGTGGGTGAATTATCCTAGCGGAATGAGCGAGCATGGAAAATGCCTTGCAGGACGTTTCGCCCAAGACCCTGTCAGCCCTGGACCATCGCCGACACGGCGCGGCGGCTGGACATCAATAGCGCGAACATGCCGAGGCCCACCAGCACTGCGCCGGCCATTTCCAGCGGCAGCGGCATCTGGCGCCCCCAAAGCCAGTGAAACAAAGTGATGAACAGCGTGCTCAGGTAGATGTAGGAAATCACCGAGGACGGCGCGATCACGCCGATGGCCCGGTGCAGCAGCCAGAACGTCGCCAGGGTGGCGAACACCGCCAGGTACATCAGCCAATAGAAATCGTTGAGCGTCAGCAATGATGCCGAGCGCCAACCGCCACTGAATCCACAGAACACCAGGAGAAACAGCGCACCGAACAGCATGTTCCAGAACGTCATGGGTACCGGTCCGCGTCCCTTGAGGCTATTGGTTTTCAGGCGTTGGCTGAGGGGGGCGTAGAGCGCCATCGCCAGGCAGCCAATGCCGTACACCGTCAATGCATACGGTGATGGCAACTCGCCGGGGCCGGTGCCTTTCATGATCAACAAAACCGCCCCGGCGGCGGCGAGCAGCATGGGCATAATCCGTTGTTTCTGGCGACAGTCAGGTGTCAGCACGGCTTCGAACCCCAGGGTCATCAGCGGCACCAGCGTGAACATCGTCCCGGTGTTGACGGCCGAGGTGTAGCGCAATGCTTCGAACAACGAACCGAAGTACAACGCCAACAGCAGGCCGAGCACCGCGTGACCCAGTAGCGCGCGGGCGGTCATGACGGCATCGCCTTTTAGCAGCAACAGCGGCAGAAACACCAAGGCGCAAAACAGCAGGCGCAAACCGGTCAGCAGGATCGGGTCGATGGCCTGGCTCACTTGCGCCGCCGCGGAAAACGATGCGGCGATCAACAAGGCCCAAAGCAGCATGCTGGTGTGAGCGAGGGCGAAACCGGTGATTTTCATGGCGGGCCTCGGATCAATGGATGTGGCGGATGTAGTGCCTTGGGTTGAAGCGCAAAACCATCAGCATCATCAGCGCCATGACCGCCGTCAGCGACCACCAGGCCCATTCAAAGCTGCCGAGCCGGTCGCGGATGATCCCCGCCAGCAGCGGCGACAGGCCGGCGATCAAGTAGCCGATGCTTTGTACGAATGCGGTCAGGCCACCGGCACGCAATGGATTGTCCAGGTGATCCAGCGATACGATCAGGCTCATCGGGAACAGGCCTCCAATGCCCAGCCCCAGCAGGCATGGCCACATCAGGCTCAAATGCCGTGGGCTCAGAATCAGTCCGCAGAAACCGGCGATGATCAATGTCAGCAATACCATCAGCACGACGCGCCGGTCGCGGCTGCGATTAGCGATGACGGGCGTCAGCAGGCCCGACAGCACTTCCATGGCGGTCAGAAACCCGAGCAGCAAACCGGCGTGCTGTTCGCTCCAGCCCATTTCCACGTAATACGGCGCCAGCCAGGCCAGGACACAGGTGTAGGACGCAGTACCCAGGCCAAAGAAAATCGCGAGTAACCACGCGCGGGAATTGGCGAAGTACGAACCTTTGCCGGATGCCCTGGAATCCAGTGTTGGCATCCCCACGTTTTGGCTGCGCCAGAAGAACAACGCCAGTACGGCGAGAACGGCCCAGATCGCCAGGCCCATACGCCAGCTTCCAGTACGCTCCATCACCAGCGGCGCAAAGGAAGCACCCAAGGCGGCACCGCCCATGATCGACGTGACGTAGAGACCCATGCACAGGGCAACGTGGTCGCTGAAGCGGTATTTGATCAGCGCTGGCATCAGGGCCTGGATCAGGGCGATCCCGATACCTGCCAGCACTGCGCTGAGGAGCAGCTCCGCGGCTGAATCAAGGAACAATCGCGAAAGCGTGGCCACGCCGATGATCAGCAAGGAGAACACTACCGTGCGCTGCTCGCCGAGTCGCTGGCTGATGCGCAGGCCGACGAACATCGCCAGCCCCATGGCCGTCACCGGCAACATTGTCAGCAGTGAAGCCTGGCTGAAGCTCATCGCAATGTCGTTGCGAATCGCCAAGAGTAGAGGCCCGACAGCGGCCATGGAAGGGCGCAGATTCAGGGCAATCAGGACAATGCTGAACATGAACCAGAGGGCAGGGCGGGAAGTGACTCGGGTGTTTTCCATGATCGGACCTTGAACAATAGGGTTCCGATTAGGCGCGCGAGGCCTGGAGGCGGCAAATCAGAAACTCCGCCGAAGTATTTAGAAATTAAATACAAGTCGCAGCCAAATGTTTAGCCAGACGACATCCAAGGTTCTTCAAATCCCGATTTAACGACTTAGGCCATCGTGTGACGCTGCGGGTCATCAGTTTTCTGTGGTTCTCTCTATGGACGGTTGGCCAGTCGCAATCCACATCAAGGCAGTCATCGACGCTCGATCGTCGAGCCTTGGTCGTCGATTCACGCCCGCCACCGCACCGAACCTCTCTGCACTTCCTTCTGAACTGGCTTTCTGGGCGCTGTGGCATTGTCGCCATGCGCGCCCGCCGGATTCCTGCTTTTTCCGCTGATTGTTCCTACCTGTTCCGCTTGATGGCGGGATTAAAGTGCGGGTGCTTTTGCGTACCCGTCTGACACGGAAAAAGAGAGTTCCCATGAGTTGTGCCACGACCTCGTTTGCCACTCGGCAAGAAGCCCTGACCTTTCTGGAGCAGAACCCGGATATTGAAATGTTCGAGCTGTTCATCCTCGACAACAATGGAGTACCGCGCGGCAAGCTGTTGCACCGTGACGAGTTACTGGCGGTGTATGACAGCGGGCGGCCATTGCCGAGCACCATCCTCGGCTTGACCATCAATGGTGATGATGTGGAAAACTCCGGGCTGGTCTGGGACGTCGGTGATATCGACTGCCGGGCCTATCCGGTCAGTGGCAGCCTCACGCGTATGCCGTGGCGTCTGATTCCGACGGCGGCCGTGCAGGTCAGCATGCACCCGACGGAAGGAATGCCCGCCACCATTGCCGATCCCCGTCATTTGCTGGCGAAAGTCATCGAAGGGTTGCAGGCCGACGGTTATTACCCGGTCTTGGCGGCGGAATTGGAGTTCTACTTGCTGGATCAGCAACGCGACAGCAATGGCCGACCGCAACCGGCACGGGATGTCGATGGCGGCCGTCCGCGCGGTACCCAGGTCTATGGGTTGCGCGAACTCGAGCAGATCGAGCCGTTCCTGGCCGATCTCTACAACGCCTGCAAACTCCAGGGGATTCCGGCGCGCACGGCCATTTCCGAATACGCGCCGGGGCAAGTGGAGATCACCCTCGAACACCGCAACGACGCGCTACAGGCGATGGACGAAGCGGTGCGCTACAAGCGTCTGGTCAAGGGAGTGGCGCACAAACACGGCATGACAGCCTGCTTCATGGCCAAACCCTTCGATGACCTGGCCGGCACCGGGATGCACATGCACGTGAGCCTGGCGGACAAGGACGGCAACAACCTCTTTGCCAGCGAGGCCCCGGATGGAACGCCCCTGCTCAAACAGGCCGTCGCCGGCATGCTCGGTACCCTGCTCGATTCGCTGTTGCTGTTCTGCCCTAACGCCAACTCCTACCGTCGATTCCAGGCCAACAGCTATGCGCCCCTGGCGGCCACCTGGGGCGTGGACAATCGCACCGTGAGCCTGCGAGTACCTGGCGGGCCGGCGTATTCACGGCACATCGAACATCGTATTTGTGGCGCAGATGCCAACCCCTATCTGGCGGCTGCGGCGATTCTGGCTGGTATTCATCGCGGTATCCGCGAACAGCTCGATCCTGGTGCGCCGGTGGAAGGCAATGGCTACGCCCAGGCCGCGAAACTGTTGCCGACAGACTGGCTGACCACCTTGCGATCGCTGGAAGGTTCGAGTTGGGCCAGGGAAGCCTTCGGCGGCGAATTCCTCGGCGTCTACCTGGCGGTGAAACGCGCCGAATATCGTCAATTCATGGGGGAGGTCGGTGAGCAGGACTGGCGCTGGTATTTGCACCAGGCTTGAGTCGACGCTAAACCAGGGCTGAACCATTCTCAAATAGTCTGAAAGTGTCAGGCGAACTTAATAAGCCAACTAATTGTTGGCTTATTTTTCACAAAAAATTGATGGTTGGCTACCTAAAATTAGAGCTGTCTCGGTAAATGAAATTTTCACATTTGCCAAAGACACTTATTTTCAGGGGCCGCCAAATCTCATGTTTAAAATTAAAACCGTGCGCCCCGAATGGGTGACACTGATTGCCAGTGCATTTTTGTTAGTTGGCTTCAATTTTGTACTTTGGCAACACCTGTTCGAAATCACTGCATCCGATGGCAAAGGCATCGTCATGCGTGTGGCCTTCGGGATGATGATCTTCGCGGCTTTCAATATAGTGCTGACCCTGCTGGCATTCCGGCCGGTGCTCAAGCCGGTGCTGACCCTGCTGTTCATGACCAGCGCGGGGGTGGCGTATTTCATGAGCCAGTATGGTGTTCTGATCGACACCGGCATGTTACGTAACTTCGCTGAAACCAATGCAGCGGAAGTGCGTGACTTACTGTCGCTCAAGTTGTTTGTTTATATTTTGTTGCTCGGCGTTTTACCGTCCTGGCTGTTGTGGAAGACGCCGATTAATTATCGTCGTTGGCACCGTGAACTACTCAGTAAAGTTCTGGTGACTTTTGCCTCGGCAGCGGTCATTGGTGGTGTTGCACTGGTTAACTATCAAGGCCTGTCTTCGCTGTTTCGCAATCACCACGAGTTGCGCCTGATGGTGGTACCAAGCAACTACATTGGTGCCTCGGCTGGTTTCTTGCGCGAGAAAGTGGCGACGGCCCGGCAACCCTTTGTCAAAATCGGTGAGGATGCCCAGCGCAACCTCGCCTGGCAAACTCACGGGCGCAAATCCCTGACGGTTCTGGTCGTGGGTGAAAGTGCCCGGGCGGAGAACTTCGGCATCCTTGGCTATAGCCGTGACACCACTCCGAAACTGAGTAAGGAAGATGGCCTGATCGCTTTCACCGATGTGCATTCCTGCGGTACTGAAACCGCCGTATCGGTGCCTTGCATGTTCTCCAATATGGGGCGCAAGGACTACAACGCCAGCAAGGCAAAGAACGAAGAAGGCCTGCTGGACGTGCTCAAACATGCGGGCATCGACGTGATCTGGCGTGACAACCAGTCAGGCTGCAAAGGTACGTGCGATCGCGTCACCCTTCAGGACGTCAGCAATCTGAAGGACCCGGCGCTGTGCGCCAACAGTGAATGCCGCGACGAAATCCTGCTGCAAGGGCTACAGCATTTCATCGATACCCTGGACAAGGACACGGTACTGGTATTGCACCAGATGGGCAGCCACGGTCCGGAGTACTTCAAGCGTTATCCGAAAGAGTTCGAGCGTTTCACCCCGGTTTGCGAGAGTAATGCCCTGAACAATTGCAGTCGCGAAAGTATCGTCAATGGCTACGACAACACCCTGGTCTATACCGACCATGTGCTGTCGACCTTGATCGATCTGCTGCGCAGCAACCAGGACAAAGTGGATACCGCGATGCTGTATCTGTCGGACCACGGCGAGTCCCTGGGTGAATACAACTTGTTCCTCCACGGCACGCCTTACATGTTGGCACCGGAGCAGCAAAAGCATGTAGCCATGTTTGCCTGGTTCTCCGACAGCTATAAAAAATCGTTTGCGGTAGATACCCGCTGCTTGCAACAGGGCCGTGAAAAGTCCCTCAGCCAGGACAACCTGTTCCATTCGATGCTTGGGCTGCTGGAGGTCAACAGCAAGGTCTACAACCAGGGTCTGGACATGTTTGCCGGATGTCGTGGTCCAGTGACCGACGGCGTGTTGGCCAAGGATTGAGTGCTCCGATTCTGTTTCACGCGACGGCCGCCGACCTGCGGCCTGTAGAACTTTTACCAAGAGCCATTGCACATGTCTGCTCAGCCCCCATCCGCCATCGAGCTTGAGATCGCCCGGCGCTACGACCAGGAACACGCGCGCGTCTGCCTTCAGCCGCAAACGCCGGGCGTGGTCGGGCGACTGGCGCTCTGGCGTGAGGAGCGTCTGGTGCGCAATGCGCTCAAGGTGGCCGGCGAGCCGGGTCTGATCCTTGACGTGGCCTGCGGTGTGGGGCGTTACTGGTCGGTGCTGGCCGAACATGCCAATCGGGTGATCCTCGCAACGGATCCGTCCCAGGGAATCCTCGATCATGCCCGCACCCATCACCCGCAGAGTCTGTTGAGGCGGGTCAACACCTTTCAAAGCTCTGCGTTCTCGATTGGCCTGTCGGAGAACGCGGTTGACTGCATTTTTTGCATGCAACTGTTTCAGCACCTCCATAATCCGGAACATCGTCTGGCGATGCTTGGCGAGTTTTACCGGGTCAGTCGCGATACGGTGATTGTCGCGGTGTGCCTCGACGGTCGTTTCAAGGGCGCGCGCCCAGGCGTGGAGGGTGTTCCGGCCCCGCCGTTGCCGACCCAGGCCGAAGTGGAAAGCGAGTTCAGGCAGGCGGGTTTTCGCTTGCTCAGCCATCAGGACTTTTTGCCCGGTTGCGCGCGGATGCGGGTCTACGTGCTGGGTAAGACCAGCTAGCCCGGCTTTGTCGGACTATTCTGTATGTCACGCAGTAATTTTCGCTAACGCTCTTGTTCAGTGGATGCGCGGAAATCGCCGGGGGCGATATATACTGCGCGCCATTCTTCAAGGGAGAGCCGTGTGGCCATCGATATTCACTGGATTCGCGACAACGATAGCCTCGGACGGTTGTGCGCCGAGTGGCAACAGTTGCCATTCGTTGCCCTCGATACCGAATTCATGCGGGTCGACACCTTCTACCCAATCGCCGGCCTGCTGCAGATCGGTGATGGCGTTCGCGCCTATCTCATTGACCCGCTGACCATCGACAACTGGCAGCCATTAGCCGCGTTGCTGGAAAATCCGGCAGTGCTCAAAGTTGTCCACGCGTGCAGCGAAGACCTCGAAGTCCTGCTACGCCTGACCGGCAGCCTCCCGGCGCCGCTGTTCGATACGCAGCTGGCTGCCGCTTACCTGAACCTTGGTTTTTCCATGGGCTATTCGCGACTGGTGCAGGAAGTGCTCGGCATCGACCTGCCCAAGGGTGAAACCCGTTCCGACTGGCTGCAACGTCCGCTTTCCGAAACCCAGATCAGCTATGCCGCCGAAGACGCCGTGCATTTGGCTGAAGTCTTCGTAAAGCTGCGTCCAAAGCTGTCTGACGAGAAGTGCGCCTGGGTCCTGGAAGACGGCGCTGAACTGGTGGCCAACCTGCGCCGCGAAATCGACCCGTACGAGGTCTATCGCGATGCCAAGCTGGCCTGGAAGCTGTCCCGCGCCCAACTCGCCGTTTTGCGTGAGCTCTGCGCGTGGCGCGAAAAGGAAGCCCGGGTCCGCGACCTGCCGCGCAACCGGATTATCCGCGAGCATTCGTTGTGGCCGCTGGCGCGTACGCAACCGGATAACCTCGGTGCCCTGGCGAAAATCGAAGACATGCACCCGCGTACCGTGCGTCAGGACGGCGAGTTTCTGCTTGATCTGATCAAGCGCTCTGGCAGTGTGTCGCCTGATCAATGGCCGCCAGCCGTGCCGGAGCCGTTGCCGGTGGATGCCGCTGCGCTGCTCAAACAAATGAAGGCCATAGGCCAGGCCGAAGCCGAGCGCCTGAACATCGCGCCGGAACTGATGTTGCGCAAGAAAACCCTGGAAGCGCTGCTCAAGAGCGGCTTCCCCAATGGTCCCTACCAATTGCCTGATTCGCTGCGTGGCTGGCGCCGCGAATTGATGGGCCAGGCGCTGCTCGACAGCCTGGCCACCGCCGGAGAACAGCCTTGAAACGTATTTGTTCCATCTATCGCAGCTCGAAGAGAAACGAAATGTACCTGTATGTGCTCAAGAGCGACGCTCTGGAGCGCGTGCCGGAGCCCCTGATGGCAGCCTTCGGCAAGGCCATCCATGCGTTCGATCTGGTGCTGAGCCCCGAGCGTAAACTGTCGCGCGAAGACATCACGGTTGTGCTGGAAAACCTCGAAAAACAGGGTTATCACTTGCAAATGCCACCTGCCGAAGACGAATACATCGAGCACCTGCCGGAAGAATTGTTGCGTCGCAACGATCCGATGTGAGCGGCAGACAGGCTCTGTTCAGAGTGGTTATGGAACACTGATTGATTTTAGCGATGGCAGCATCGACGGAGCACTGCTCCGTCGGCGGCCGTCTGCACCGTTTTTGAAAGGTTTGAAGCATGCGCGTCCTGATTGCTGAACACGACCACCCGGTGTACGCCCAACTGTTGCGCGAGGCGGCACCGGACCTGGAGGTGCTGACCAGCGGTGATTCTGCCGAACTGGCCAGCCAGGCCGCCGATTGCCCGGTGTGGCTCGGCCAGCCTGATTTGCTGGCGACCCTGTTACGCCAGGGCCATCAACCGCAATGGCTGCAATCGACCTGGGCGGGCATCACGCCGCTGTTGGCCGATGGCTTGCCGCGGCACTATCGGCTGTCCCGTGCAGTCGGAATCTTCGGCCAGGTCATGGCCGAGTACGTGCTCACCTACATGCTCGGTCACGAACGTGAAGTGCTGGCGCGACTGGTCAGCCAGGTCGAGCGCAAGTGGGACAGTCGCCATGGCCAGAGCCTGGCGGGGCGCAAGGTGTTGATCGTCGGCACCGGTGATATCGGTCAAAGTGTCGCGCAGTTCCTCGTGCCGTTCGGCGTCGAGTTGTATGGCGTGGCCAGCAGCGCGCGGGAGCAGGCACCGTTTATCGAAGTCGGTTCGCTGGCGGATCTGCCTCGGCTGGTCGGTGAAGTCGATTACGTGGTCAATCTGTTGCCGAACACGCCGGACACCCATGACATCTACGACGCGGCGCTGTTCAGGCAATTCAAGCCGACCGGGTTGTTCATCAACGCCGGGCGCGGTGTGGCGGTGGTCGATGCGGACCTGGTGGACGCCTTGAAGGAAGGGCATTTGGCCGGCGCGGTGATTGACGTGTGCCGTCAGGAACCCTTGCCCCAGCGTCATCCATTCTGGACGGCCTGGGGCCTGCTGCTGACCGGCCACAGCTCGGCACCGACTTCGCCTTCGATGATGGTGAAGCAGTTTGTCGAGAACCTGCGGGCGTATCAGGCGGGAGAGGCGTTACGCGGGGAAGTGGATTTCGATCGGGGGTATTGAAACCTCCGCGCTCAAAATTGTAGGAGCGAGCCTGCTCGCGATAGCGTTGGGTCATTCAACATATCTTTGACTGACACTGCCTCATCGCGAGCAGGCTCGCTCCTACAATGTTTTTTGCAGTGGCTTAAAGGGTGAAATCACCTTCAGCCGCCAACTCGCTCAATGGACGACGCGGGCTTGGCTCCTCACGGGCTTGCAGGTAATCCGCCAGGCTGGCCTTGTCCCCCAGCTTGCCCACCGCGACGGCCGCGTGCAGTGCGTAGCCTTCAGGAATGTTCAGCTCCTTGCGGGTCAGCTCCTGGTCGAAACCGGCCATGCCGTGGGTGTGCCAGCCGCTCAGGCTCGCTTGCAAGGCCAGGTGGCCCCAGGCGGAGCCGGTGTCGAAGGTGTGCCACAGGGCCGGGGTTTCTTCGGTGGCGCCAGGCGCAGTGAAGGTGGTTTTCGAAATCACGATCACCAGGGCCGACGCATGTTGCGCCCAACTGCGGTTGAATTCGTTCAGCAGGCCCAGGTAACGCTCCCAGTTTGGCGTGTCGCGACGAGCGTAGAGGAAGCGCCAGGGTTGCGAGTTGTAGGCCGAGGGTGCCCAGCGGGCGGCTTCGAAGAAGCTCAGCAGGGTTTCCTCTGGAATCGTTTCGCCAGTGAAGGCGCGGGGCGACCAGCGATCGGTGAACTGAGGGTGAATGGCGTAATCGGCAACGCGTGGGTTGGCGCTCATCAAGAGATTCCTGGCTACGTTTGAAAGTGGGAGCAACGCAAAACCCTACTTGGCAGCGCAAAAACTGACAAGCCCGTTCTACCGACAGTCGCCAATGCTTGGCCCACGGGGCTACGGGCACTAGACTGGCGGCCTTTTCACCACCTGATGTCGATACTCGAACCATGGCCGCCAAAGTAGAACCGTTCTGGATACGCAAGACCCTCGATCAACTCGATCAGGAGGAATGGGAGTCGCTGTGCGACGGCTGTGGATTGTGCTGCCTGCAAAAGCTTGAAGACGAAGACGACAACAGCGTCTATTACACACGCATCGCCTGCAAGTTGCTGGACCTGAAAACCTGCCAGTGCAAGGACTATCCCAACCGTCGTGACTCGGTGCCGGACTGTATCCAGCTCACGCCGGGCAAGGCCGACGAATTCAAATGGCTGCCGCCGACCTGCGGCTATCGCCTGGTCAGCGAAGGCAAGGACCTGCCGTTGTGGCATCACCTGGTGTGCGGTGATCGCGATGCCGTGCATCACGAGCGGATTTCCCAGTCCGGGCGCATGCTCGCCGAAGGCAGCGTGCCGGAAGATGACTGGGAAGATCACCTGATTTTCCGCGCAGGCTGATAGCCTGAGCTTCAGTTTCACGAAGGAGTGTGTATGGCTGTGGGATGGCGGCAAGCGTGGATCCTTGGATTACTGGCCGTGAATTCGCCCGTATGGGCTGCGAACAAGGTCAACCTGGATTACCACGTGCGCTGTGCGACGGCTGTGGATTGTGCTGCCTGCAAAAGCTTGAAGACGAAGACGACAACAGCGTCTATTACACACGCATCGCCTGCAAGTTGCTGGACCTGAAAACCTGCCAGTGCAAGGACTATCCCAACCGTCGTGACTCGGTGCCGGACTGTATCCAGCTCACGCCGGGCAAGGCCGACGAATTCAAATGGCTGCCGCCGACCTGCGGCTATCGCCTGGTCAGCGAAGGCAAGGACCTGCCGTTGTGGCATCACCTGGTGTGCGGTGATCGCGATGCCGTGCATCACGAGCGGATTTCCCAGTCCGGGCGCATGCTCGCCGAAGGCAGCGTGCCGGAAGATGACTGGGAAGATCACCTGATTTTCCGCGCAGGCTGATAGCCTGAGCTTCAGTTTCACGAAGGAGTGTGTATGGCTGTGGGATGGCGGCAAGCGTGGATCCTTGGATTACTGGCCGTGAATTCGCCCGTATGGGCTGCGAACAAGGTCAACCTGGATTACCACGTGCGCTGTGCGACGGCTGTGGATTGTGCTGCCTGCAAAAGCTTGAAGACGAAGACGACAACAGCGTCTATTACACACGCATCGCCTGCAAGTTGCTGGACCTGAAAACCTGCCAGTGCAAGGACTATCCCAACCGTCGTGACTCGGTGCCGGACTGTATCCAGCTCACGCCGGGCAAGGCCGACGAATTCAAATGGCTGCCGCCGACCTGCGGCTATCGCCTGGTCAGCGAAGGCAAGGACCTGCCGTTGTGGCATCACCTGGTGTGCGGTGATCGCGATGCCGTGCATCACGAGCGGATTTCCCAGTCCGGGCGCATGCTCGCCGAAGGCAGCGTGCCGGAAGATGACTGGGAAGATCACCTGATTTTCCGCGCAGGCTGATAGCCTGAGCTTCAGTTTCACGAAGGAGTGTGTATGGCTGTGGGATGGCGGCAAGCGTGGATCCTTGGATTACTGGCCGTGAATTCGCCCGTATGGGCTGCGAACAAGGTCAACCTGGATTACCACGTGCGCCTGTTGCCCCAGAGCGATCAGGCCGAAGTGCGCCTGACGCTCGCCCAGGGCTCGGCGGTACGCAGCCTGGATTTCGACCTCGGCGACGGCAGCCACTACAGTGATTTCAAGGCTGACGGCCAATGGCAGCTGACCCCCGGCAAAGCGGCGCGCGGTGTCTGGCATCCGACGGCCGACAAGGCCAGCCTGACCTACCGCGTGAACATCAGCCACGGGCGCAAGAGCGGCAGCTTCGACACGCGCATGACACCACACTGGGCGTTGATGCGCGGCGACGATCTGGTGCCGGCTGCCAGACTCGATCAACAGGACGGCATCGAACTGGTTTCACGCCTTGAATTCGAACTGCCTGGTGGCTGGAAAAGCGTTGAAACCGCGTGGCCACGAATTGGCCCGAATAAATTCCGTATCGATAACCCTTCCCGACTGTTCGACCGGCCCACGGGCTGGATGCTCGCTGGCCAGCTTGGCAGCCGCCGTACTCGTCTGGGCGAGACAGAGGTCACCGTCGCCTCGCCGCTGGGGCAGGGTATGCGCCGCATGGATGTGCTGACGCTGCTGACCTTCGTCTGGCCGCAAGTGCAGGCGCTGTATCCGCGACACCCGGGCAAACTGCTGATCGTCGGGGCCAATGATCCAATGTGGCGCGGCAGCCAGTCGGCCCATGAGTCGATCTATCTCAACAGCCGTCTGCCGTTGGTCAGCGAAAGCGGCACCAGTGCCCTGGTCCGTGAGTTGGCCCAGATGTTCGGGCGGATCAACGGCACCCGGCGCAGCGACTGGATCAGCGAAGGCTTTGCCGAGTATTACGCCATCGAACTGATGCGCCGGGCCGGCGGCATGAGCGATGAGCGCTATGAGAACCTGCACGGAAAACTGCTCAGGAGCAGCCAGAAAGTCACCACGCTGCGCGGTGAACAGATCACTGCGGTGCAGGTGGCCAGGGCGGTGGTGTTGCTGCAAGAACTGGACCGCGAGATTCGCCTGAAAACTCACAACAAGCGTTCACTGGATGATGTGTTGCGCGGGGCGATGCGGCTGGGGGAGATCGATACCAAGGCGTTTGTTCTGCTCAGTGAGAGCGTGATCGGTGGTTCTTCAAAAGTGCTCAGTACCGAGTTGATTCAGTAGCGCCGCCATCGCGAGCAGGCTCGCTCCCACATTTGGTCTGCGCCGTACACAAATCCCCTGTGGGAGCGAGCTTGCTCGCGATAGGGCCATCAGCCCCGCCGGACGATCCGGATCAAATCCCGGCCTTCGGCGACTTCAACGAATCATAGCCGGTCACGGTCACGGTCGCGGTTTTGGTCGCCGCCTCGGCATTGGCCTTCAACTGGCTCAGTTCTTCACCCGCCCGCTGAATTTTCGCCCGCACGTTGTTCATGTCCTGACGGCCTTTCTCCAGCAGGCTTTTCGCCGAGCTGTGGCCGGTAATGCCACGGGCCAGGGCCACGCCGCCGATGGCCACCTGGAGCAGGCCAAAGATCCCGCCACGCCGCAGGCCCTTGCCCACCATCACCACTCCGCCGGCCAGGGAGCCGATGCGTTCCCAGCCCTGCACGTTTTGCTCGGAGGGGCTCTGGAACGGGGTGGATTCGATACGCTCGACGCGTTTGAGTTCGCTCATGGTCTGTCTCCAGGCTTCAGTGATCGATAGATAAGCTGACTGCCAGGGCGGGCAGCTTGTTCAATCGGATGTGCGGCAATTAGCGGAATTTTGGCCCGGAGCGGGTATTGAGCCCCTTGGACATGCGGTCGTAGAGCACGACGTTGACCGTGGCGGCGAGGTTCATGCAGCCGGTGGTGGGGATGTAGACCACGTCTTCGCACCAGTCGCGAATTTCTTTATCCAGCGATCCGTCTTCCGGGCCGAAGATGTAGAGCGCGCGATCCGGGTGGGTGTATTCCGGCAACGGGCGGGCGCCCTCGACCAGTTCCACGGCGACGGGCACACAATTGAGGGGCAGGATTTTCTTCAGGTCGTCGATGCCGATCAGCGGGATGTCGTAGTGCACGCGCTTGGTATCGGTGACGAAGTCGGCGGCGCGCTCATAGCGCTTGCCGGTGTAGAACACCGACGCCACGCCATAACAGCCAGCGGCGCGCATCACCGAACCGACGTTCTCCGGTGATTTGGGGTTATACAAACCAATGCAGCTGTACCGTTTGTCTGCCACGAGCGGGGTGCCTTTCGGGAAAAAAGCGCGATTATACGGGGATTGGGGCGGGGGTGCTCAGGTTGGAGATCTGTGGTGTCAGGACTATTGCTATCGCGGGCAAGCCCGCTCCCACAGAGGTCTCTGTCGTTCACAAAATTTATGTACACCAGAGAACCTGTGGGAGCGGGCTTGCCCGCGAAGAGGTCAGTTCAGGCACTGAAGATTATTAATCTTCCTTTTTCATGAGACCCGCCAACGCCGCAAACGGATTGTGCGTGGCCTTGGCGATTTTCGGCGTGCTCAGCGAGCCTTCGTCGAAATACTGCTGGTCGGTATAACGCGAGTGCTCGTTATCGTGGCAGTACAGGCACAACAGCTCCCAGTTCGAGCCGTCCTGCGGGTTGTTGTCGTGGTTGTGGTCGCGGTGGTGCACGGTCAGTTCGCTCAGGCGCTTGCCGGAGAACTCACGGGCGCAGCGGCCACAGACGTGCGGGTACATCTTCAGGGCCTTGTCGCGGTAGCCCATTTCCTTGTCACGCTGGTTGTCGGCGAGGATGCGATCCAGCTTCGAAGTGTTGGTCGGGGTGGACGAACTCATGGGTTCACCTTTGTAGAAAGACTGATGACGGTTATAGGGTGAAGTTTAGCCTAGCCCTTGAGCTTCTCGGCAATCCAGATGGTGTGGCGGGTGCCCTTGTTGCCGTGGGCGAAGACCTGCACTTCCTCGGCCTTGAAACCCGCTTTCTTCAGTTTGTCGGAAAATTGCCGGTCAGCGCTGGCCGACCAGACGGCCAACACGCCTTTTGGCCTCAGGGCCTTGGCGCAGGCGCTCAGGCCGCCGGCAGAGTACAGCCAGCTGTTGGCTTTCTGGGTCAGGCCTTCGGGACCGTTGTCGACGTCGAGCATGATGGCATCGAAGCCCTGGGGCTCGGCCTGCAGGACTTTGGCCACGTCTTCCATGCGAATCACGGTCCGCGGGTCTTGAAGCGGGTTTCCGGCTTTCTCGCCGAGTGGCCCGCGATTCCATTCCACAACGCCAGGCACTAATTCAGCGACCACCACTTCGGCGGTCTTGCCCAGGTGCTTGAGCGCCGAAGCGAGGGTGAAGCCCATACCCAGGCCGCCGATGAGCACCCGTGAATTCGGTCGACCGGCGACCTTGCGACACGGGATCTCGGCCAGGGCGTCTTCGGAACCGTGCATGCGCGTGTTCATCAATTGTCCGCCGTCGCCGCCCTGGATCTTGATGACAAAATCCTCGCCGTATTCGAACAGGCACAGGGCGCCGCCGTTTTCGGGAATGGGGGTGGTGTCCAGCAGAACGAAACGTTTCATGGGGCTCACTTGAAGAAAATTGGCAGAACTCGGGAGGGCAAACAGACGCAGTTGGGAGTAGCCTGTTTATGACGACAAGGCCAACGGAGCCATTGATGAAGCGCACCATTCTAACGGTCATTGCCCTGGCCGCGCTCTCGATAACTGCAGTGCAGGCTCAACAGCTGCAATCGATTCCCGTCAGCCCCGCGCCAATGCCCGGTTCGCCTGGCACCGCGACGCCCACACCGTACCCGCAGATCAGCCCGGCACCTTTGCCTAAAGTCGGCCCCGGCAGTAGCGGTCCGCCGTTGGTGCCGATCGAAATGCCGAGCCCGCCGATCAAGGATCAGCCGGTGCCGGGGATTGCGCCGAGCCCGCCGAAGCCCAAATCGCCGGGCGGCTAGACCTGCTGCGAAAGCAGTTGGCCGTCGGCCATGCGCAGGCGTTTGGAGAGGGATACGGCGAGGGCGCGGATGATCTTGGCGGCGATTTTCGGTGCGTCGTTTAGCATCTTTTCCAGTGAGTCCTTGCCCAGGTTGAGCAACTGGCAGTTGCTTGCAGCCACGCAACTGGCCGAGCGCCGTTCGCCGTCGAGCACGGCCATTTCACCGAACGAGCGGCCGCTGCGCAACGTGGCGATGGTGACTCGCTGTCCGTCAGCGTTGGTTTTCTGCACCGCCACCTGACCGGTGTGGATGATGCACATGAAACTGCCCGCATCGCCCTCCTGGAAGATCTCCTCGCCCTGGGCAATGGTGCTGATACTGAAGTAGCCCGAAGCCGCGGCGAAGTCCGCCGGCAGCAGTTGATTGAACAGGCCGCAATCCATCAGCCAGTCACGAATTTCGTTGTTCAGAAAGGTTGGTTCAGACATGTCGTCACGGTCTTTTTGTAGTGTCTGTTATTTCGGGTATTGAATGGCCTTTGTAGGAGCGAGCCTGCTCGCGATGAGGCCGGCACATTCGATGTTGATGTTGAATGTGCCACCGCTATCGCGAGCAGGCTCGCTCCTACAAGGGATACGGGTTGTATCGGCCGCCGGTGCGTGGAGTTAAGACCGGCACACCGCGCCAGGTTCCTCAGGCAATACCTAATACCTTGAACAAAAATGCATATTCGAGTGCTACGTCACGCAATCCCTGGTAACGACCGCTCATCCCGCCATGCCCGGCACCCAGTTCCGTCTTGAGCAGCAGGGGATTGCTGTCAGTCTTGGTCGCGCGCAATTTCGCCACCCACTTGGCCGCTTCCCAATACTGCACGCGGCTGTCGTTGTAGCCGGCGATCACCAGGGTCGCCGGATAAGCTTGCACGGTGACGTTTTCGTACGGGGCGTAGGCCTTGATCCGATTATGGACGTCCGGTTCTTCAGGGTTGCCCCACTCGTCGTACTCCGTCACGGTCAATGGCAGGTCAGGGTCGAGCATGGTGTTGAGTACGTCGACGAACGGCACTTCGGCGATGGCGGCGCCAAACAGCTCCGGCCGCTGGTTGAGCACCGCGCCGATCAGCAAGCCCCCGGCGCTGCCGCCGCTGATCGCCAATTGCGGTGCAGTGGTGAAGCCTTGGGCGATCAGGTGTTCGGCGCAGGCGATAAAGTCGCTGAAGGTGTTGTGCTTGTGCTCCTGCTTGCCGGCGCGATACCAGGCTTCCCCCAGTTCGCCGCCGCCACGCACGTGGGCAATGGCAAACGCCATGCCGCGATCCAGCAGGCTCAGGCGCGCATGGGAAAACCACGGGTCGAGGCTTTCGCCGTAGGCACCATAGCCGTAGAGGTACAGCGGTACGGGTTTGCCGAGGTCTGCGCGTTTGATCACCAGGCTGATGGGCACTTGCGTGCCGTCCGGCGCAGTGGCCCACAGGCGCTGGCTGACGTAGGCGTCGGCATCGAACGGGCCGAGCACCGGAGTTTGCTTGAGGACTTTCTGCTCGCCGGTCGCCAGTTCAAGCTGACGGATTTGCGCCGGACGGTTCAACGCTTCGTAGCGCAGGCGAATCCGGTCGCTTTCGAACTCCAGGCTGTTTTGCACGTGCAGGCTGTAGGCCGCATCCGGCAGTTGCACGCGATAAGGCGACAGGCCTTGCGGGTGAACTTCAATGACTGGCAAGCCGCCAACCCGCAGGCTGAGGGTCATGGCCCCGGTGTTCAGGCTGATGCCGTCGATCATCACCGTGTCGCTGTGGGGGATCAGGTTCTGCCAGTCGGCTTCGGTGGGCGCGACGCCGGTATCGACAGCGGTGTACAAGGCGAAATTGATGCCGTCACGGTTGCTGCGAATGAACCAGGTCCTTTGACCGCCGAGTACGCCGTGGTCGACGTCGTACTCATGATCCTCGACCCGTGGCGCGATACAGGTAAAGGCTTGCTGCGGCTGGTTGGCGTCAAGGACCCAGGCTTCGCTGGTGGTCTTGCTGCCCACGGACAGCAGCAATTGCTGCTCGGAGCTTGAACGGTAGCAATGCATGAAGAAGCGACCGTCCGGCTCATGGAACACTTCTTCGGCCGCCGTGCCCTCCAGTCGATAGCGATACAGCTTGTGCGGGCGATGGGTGTCGTCCAGTTCACCAAAGAACAGTGTCAGGCTGTCGTTGGCCCAAGTCATGCTGCCGTCGCAGTCCTGGAACTCCAGCTCGCTGATGCGGCCGTCGGACAATTCCTTCACGAACAGCGTGTAAATCTCCTCGCCGCTGGAATCGATGCTGTAGGCCAGGCGCTGATGGTCCGGGCTGATGCTGAACGCCCCCAGGGAAAAGAAGCCGCCTTTGGCCAGCTCATTGGGGTCGAGCAGCAGTTGTTCGCGGCTTTCGTCGAGGGTCAGGCTGTCATCGGCCGGACGCGGGCAGCGGTAGTGCCGTGCGTACTCATCGCCCGCCGTGGTGCGGGTGTAATACAGATACGGTCCCCACGGCGAGGGCAGGGACAGATCGGTCTCGAGAATCCGCCCCTTGATCTCTTCGAACAGGGTTTCGCGCAATCCGGCCTGGTCGGCGGTTTGCGCTTGCTGATAGCTGTTTTCAGCCTTCAGATAGTCGAGCACTGCCTCGGTGTCGCGCTCTTGCAGCCAGGCATACGGATCGGAGCCTTCAGCCTTGTGGGCGATCGGAGCGTCGTGAATGTTGGCGGATAGGGGCATGAAGGGCTCTCGAACAGTGTACGGAATAGGGGCCTGGCAACCTGGATAGCGCCCAACAGTCAGGCATTGATGCAGCCTGATGGGCGAAAAGCCGTTATCATAAGCGCCTCTTTGCCTGCCTTGCCATGGACACCATGACCGAGAACGACTATCTGATCGCTTGGGGCCTCTACGCCTTCGCCGCTTTGGGCTGCCTGTTGGTGTGGATGCGCTTGACCCGCTGGATGTGGCGATGGCTGCGTGAGCCGCTGCGGCTGGCGATGGTCGTGCTGCTGTTCAGCCCGACCATCATTGACCCGGTGAAGGACAAAATCGCACCGGCCGTCGCCATTACCGCGCTCGACCTGCTGTTCAAGGTCGGCAACAACGCCTGGCGGGCGATTTCCGATCTGTTCATGTACGGCATGATCGCGTTCGGCCTCTATCTGGTGCTGGTGGCGATCCGTTTCCCTATCGAACGCGCCTCCAACGCCCGCAAGGAACAGGCTGCCGCCGCCAAAGTCGCCGTCCGTGCCGACGAGTCTGAGAATGATCAACCATTCGGCGGTGCCGGCGATGATCGTTACGGTCGTCCACCGGTGCCGAGCAATCCTCAGCGGATGCGAGTCGAACCCCGTCTGTAACCTTGCCCCTGCGATTGAGCGAGAGTCCGAGCATGTGTGAGTTATTGGGCATGAGCGCCAATGTCCCGACCGATATCGTGTTCAGCTTCACCGGGCTGATGCAGCGCGGCGGACGCACCGGCCCGCACCGCGATGGCTGGGGCATTGGCTTCTATGAAGGCCGTGGGCTGCGACTGTTCCAGGACCCGGCGGCGAGCAGCGAGTCGGAAGTCGCGAACCTGGTGCAGCGCTATCCGATCAAGAGTGAAGTGGTGATCGGGCACATCCGCCAGGCCAACGTCGGCAAGGTCTGCCTGTCCAACACGCATCCGTTCGTCCGTGAGCTGTGGGGGCGCAACTGGTGTTTTGCCCATAACGGCCAGTTGGCGGACTTTCAGCCTGCGGCCAGTTTCTATCGCCCCGTGGGTGATACCGACAGCGAAGCGGCTTTCTGTGATTTGCTCAACCGTGTGCGTGCGGCATTCCCCGAACCGGTCGAGGTCGAAGCGTTGCTGCCGGATCTGGTGGCCGCTTGCGCCGAGTACCGCAGCAAAGGCGTGTTCAACTGCCTGCTCAGCGATGGCGACTGGTTGTTCTGCTATTGCTCGACCAAGCTGGCGCAAATCACCCGTCGTGCACCGTTTGGCCCGGCGCGCTTGAAAGATGTCGACGTGATCGTCGACTTTCAGGCCGAAACCACGCCTAACGACGTGGTCACCGTCATCGCCACCGAACCCCTGACCGAAAACGAAACCTGGACCCGTTACGAACCGGGTCAATGGAGCCTTTGGCGACGCGGCGAATGCGTCAGCCAGGGCCAGACCTCATAAGGATTCAACCCCCATGTTGCTCAGTTATCTACGGCTGGTGTTGTTTGCGGCGGGCCTGTTGATCGGTGTCCAGGTGCCAGGGTTCATCAACGATTACGCCAAGCGGGTCGAAGCGCACCTGATCGAGGCGCAGGCCAGCCTGAGCGGCTTCCAGAACACCGCCAATCAGTTCTTCAAGGGTGACATGCAGGCCCTGGTGGCCCACTACCGTGCCAGCGAAGACCCGATCTTTCGCAGCGATGCCGACAGCCTGAGCAACCTGTTGACCCGTCAGGTGGCGCTGGACAAGCAATTCCAGGCGATGCAGGGCCCGTGGTACATCCGCTTCCTGCAAGTGGTGCTGGCTGCCGATCCGGACATCCGCAAGGAAACCTGGAATGGCTACAGCTACCAGATCCTGTTGACGCCCGAAGCGATGGTCTGGGGCATGAGTGGCGCGTTGCTGTTGTCGTTCGGGATCGAGTGCCTGTTCCGTCTGATCGACTGGGTGGTGCTGGGCGGCAAGCGTCTGCGCCAGAGCCGTCCGATCGAAGAGCGGGATTTGCGCGGGTTGTAACACCGTCGAACGTCAAGGAGCCGGCAAGCCGGCTCCTTGCTTGATTACCAATCAATCGAATAGGTCATGCTCAAGGTACGGCCTTCGGCGTTGGGGTAGGGCGCTTTGGCGTTGGCCTGGGCGAACAGGTTGACGTACGTGCGGTCGGTCAGGTTGTACACCCCGCCTTCCAGACGGCCGACCGGCAAGTCCACGGAGCCGAGCAGGTCCACCAGCGTATAACCTTCGATGTCGCGCCCGTTGTTGTCCTTGGCGGCAGCGTCGTAACTGGACAGGTGCATGCCTTGCAGGCGCAGGGTGTAGTCGTCTTCGGTGTAGCCGACGAACAGCGTGGTCTTGGCCGGTGAAATGCGTGTCGCCGGCAGGTCGATCCATTTCCCGTTCTGCTGGGTCTCGCCTTTGGCCCAGGCATAGGTGCCACCCACCGACCAGTGATCGGTCGCGCGGTAGGTCAGGCTGTTTTCGATACCGCGAACCCGCTCCTTCTGGTTGATCAGACGCAAGACACGGCTATTGGCATCGTAGAACTGGGTCACGTCCGAGGTGTTTTCATAGACGGTGACGTCGGCCTGCCACCGGTCCCAGTCACCGCGCCAGCCCAGCTCGTAGCTGTCGACCTTGATGGCCTGGGCGTTGAGGCTCTGGATGTCGAAGGTGCTGCTCACGTCACGCAAGAAACGCTGGATGTCCGGCAGCGAAAACCCCTGGCTGTAATTGGCGAAGACGTCCTGATGTTCACTCAGGTGATAGACCGCGCCCAGGTTATAGAGCGTGGCGTCGTATTTGAGGGTGTCACCGGGCAGGATGGCGCGTACGCCAGTCTGGACGATCTGACCGTAGGCGATGCTGTCGGAGACCTCGCTTTCGATCCATTCGCGGCGCACACCGCCACGCAAGGTCCAGTCTCCGATGTCCCAGGACATCTGCCCGAACAGCGCCTTGGTGGTGGTTTCGATATCCGGGCCCATCTCGTAAGTGGTGCCAGTCTTGGTGTAGTTCAGCCCTTTGACGGTGTATTGGTCACCGCGCTGGCGGGAGCGTTCGTGATCATAGTCGGCACCCCAGACCAGGTTGCCCGTGGCGCTGCCGATGGCCGGCAACGGCGTGTCGATGGCCGCACGCAGGCCGTAGACATCCTGCACGCTGTTGTTGTCGGCGATCCCGGCCTTGCCCCGCGACAGGTCCGGGAAGAACAGCGCGTCGGCCCGGCGCCAGTAGCTTTCCAGTTGCAGGCCCTGGCCGTAGAAGTCGTTGTCGGTGTAGTTGAGGTTGGCCGCCTGGTTATGGGTGTAGGGCTGGTCGTCGAGATTCAGTCCTTTGACCGCCACGGCCTCTCGCAGGTTTTTCGGGTCTTTTGTGTAGCCGGTGTCCTGCTGGTCCTTGTAGTCCTGCAGCGACAGGCTGAGTTTTTTATCGGCATCCAGTTCGTAACCGAAACGACCTTGCAGGTCATAGGTGTCGGTGTCCATGTTGCTGCCCTGGGATGTGTCCTGAGGGATGCGATTGCCATTGCCGTCGTACTGATCGTTGCGCTGGGTCAGGTCGGCGGACAGGTACCAGTCCAGGGCATCCTTGCGCCCGGTCACACTCTGAAAGGCCTCGTAGGCGAAACCCTTGCTGTTGAGGTTGTTGCCGCTGGTCAGGCCCAGTTTGCTGTTGTAGGCAAGGTCCTGGCCCTGGTTGCGCTTGGTGATGATGTTGATGATGCCGCCCGAAGCACCGGCGCCATAAATGCTGCTGGCACCGGAAACCACCTCGATGCGTTCGATACTGGCCGGCGCGATGCTGTTGAGCTGGCGGAAGTTGTCCCGCGTGGCGTTCTGCGACACGCCGTCGATCAACACCAGCATGTTGCGCCCGCGCAGGGTCTGGCCGAAGTTGCTCATCCCGCCGCTGGACGGCGCCAGGCCGGGAACCAGTTGTCCCAGGATGTCGGAGACCCGACGCCCGGCGCCACTCTGTTGGCGGATCTGTTGTTCGTCGATCACCTGGACCGAGCCTGGAATCGAGGCAATGGTCGCTTCGCTGCGCGTCGCGGAAACGACGGTGGCTTGCATGTTCAATGTGCCGGGTTGCTGGTCGGTGTCTTCGGCCCAGGTCTGGGCGCTGACGGAGCCGAGCAACGGAATCAACAGGGAAAGTTTGGTTCGGGTCATGAATTAGTCTTTTTTTAGTCGTGAGCCAGAAACTGTTGCCCAGGCCCAGGGCAAAACCCTGCTGGCTTGAAGGCACGGTGTTGGCGATCAGTGCAAAGGCGAGGGGGAGCAGCGCTGCTCGGCGGGCTCCAGGGTTTTGCTCAAAGGGTCGAAGGTGATGCGGTGGGACTGGAAGGCTTGAGTGCCGAGGGCTTCGCTCCAGTTTGAGAGCAATTGCTGCTGTTTTTGCGTGTAAGCGCGCATCGAGTCCGACTCCTTCTGGACAGTGATTTAGCTGAATGCGCGCAGAGAATACATTTTCAAAATATTAATGCAAATGATAGTAATTGCTACTTGTGGCGTTTGATCTCCTTTTCAGGGTCTGGGCAGGGGTTTGCTCAAAACCATGTAGTGCTCGCCCACCTTCTGCGCATAGTGCTCCACCACGTGCTGACACAGCGTCACGATCTCTTCGACCATCTCTGCGCCAACTCGCCATGACACCACTACTTGCAGGTTGGGCGGGCGTTGGTCGATGGCCAGCAAGGTCAATTCTCCCCGCTCCAGTTCCTCGGCCACCAGCACCGGTGGCAATGCGCCGATGCCGAAACCGTCGCGCAGCAAACGGGTGATGGCCGACACCGAATTTACGCAGTTCAGTCGCGGTGTCATGACACCGTTGGCCTGCATCAGTGCCAGCACTTCCTGATGCGGATGAGAGTTTTTCGAATAGGTGATGATCCGCTCACGCGCCAGTTCGGCGACGTTCGTGTAATGGCGGTTGTAGATCGAGTTGCTGGCGACGATCCAGCCAATCGGGTGACTGGCCAGCTCCAGGCTGCGCACGCTTTCCTGGCGCAGCAGGTCGGTTTGCAGGATCACGTCGAGAAAACCTTTTTGCAGCTGATCGCAGAGGTTGAGCGAGGTATCGGCTACCAGCTCGATTTCCACCAGCGGGTAGTGGTCGGTCATCTGCGCCACCAACGGGCTGAGCCAGGTATGGATCACCGTGTCCATCACGCCGATGCGCACCCGTCCGACCTTGCTCGAGCGGGTCTCGATCGACTGCTTGAGTGCCTGCATGGTGTCCATCATCTGCTCGGCGTAATCGAGCACTTTGAGGCCTTCGGGCGTCAGGCTCACACCGCGCGAATCCCGCAGAAACAGCTTTACCCCGAGCTCACTTTCAAGCACTGCGATGCGGCTGGAAATCGAGGCCTGAGTGGTGAAGAGCTTGTCGGCGGTCAGGCGGAAACTCTTGAGTCGGGCGACCCAGACAAATGTCTCGAGAAACTTCAGGTTCATGGGATAAAGATTTCTTATGTCTAAGGCGGGTTTTTATTAGTTGGACGCAGCAGGCGCGCGCGTCCAAAAATCGACGCATCCGGTTCCCACGATAGGCGTCGTCGGGGCTCAGAACAATACCAATAAAATCAGCGCGGAGATTTGCCATGAGTGCGCCCGACACCACTGCCATTCCGAAAGTCTCGGCCCGCCCGGGTCCTTTCGACTGGTATCGCAACATCAATCAGCAGGAACGCCGCACCTTCTGGAGCTGCAAGATCGGCTATGGCCTGGACGGCATGGACACCCAGATGCTCAGCTTCGTGGTGCCGACCCTGATTGCCATGTGGGGCATCACCACCGGCCAGGCCGGGCTGATTCACACCAGCACGCTGATCGCTTCGGCCATCGGTGGCTGGGTGGCGGGGATTCTCTCCGACCGCATCGGTCGTGTGCGCACCTTGCAACTGACCGTGCTGTGGTTTGCCTTCTTCACCTTCCTCTGCGGCTTTGCCCAGACCTACGAGCAACTGCTGATTGCCCGCACGTTGATGGGCTTCGGTTTCGGCGGCGAATGGACGGCCGGTGCGGTGCTGATCGGCGAAGTCATTCGTGCCCAGGACCGTGGCAAGGCGGTTGGCATGGTGCAATCCGGCTGGGCGCTGGGCTGGGGGCTGACGGCGATTCTGTATGCGCTGCTGTTCTCGGTATTGCCACCGGAAGACGCCTGGCGCGCGCTGTTCATCCTCGGCATCGTGCCGGCAGTCTTCGTGATATTCGTCCGCCGCCTGGTCAAGGACCCGGAAATCTATCGTGAAGCCAAAGCGAAACAGGAGCCGAGCAACCCGTCGAAGTTCTACGAGATCTTCGCCCCCGGCATGCTCTTCACCACGATTCGCGCTTCGTTGCTGACCACCGGCGCGCTGGGTGGCTACTACGCGATCACGTCTTGGTTGCCGACTTTCCTGAAGAACGAGCGCGGTTTGAGCGTACTCAATACCAGCGGTTATCTGGCGATGGTGATCGTCGGTTCCTACGTCGGTTATGTCATCAGCGCTTATTTGACCGACATCCTCGGACGTAAAAAGAACTTCATCCTGTTCGCCGTGGGCTCGTTCACCATTGTCTTGCTGTACACCCAACTGCCGGTCAGCAACGCTGTGATGCTGTGGCTGGGCTTTCCGCTGGGCTTCTTCGCCTCGGGGATCTTCAGTGGCATGGGCGCATTCCTGACCGAGTTGTTCCCTACACGCATTCGCGGTTCTGGCCAGGGCTTTTGCTACAACATCGGCCGGGCGTTGGCGGCGTTGTTCCCGCTGCTGATCGGCCTGCTCAGCCAGACCGTGCCGCTGAGTGTAGGCATCGGTGCCTTTGCGGCGGTTTCCTACGGCGTGGTGATCCTCGCGGCTCTGAGTTTGCCGGAAACCCGTGGCAAGCAACTCGACGCCCAGTAACTGATAACCTGCGGGGCTGTCATACAGATATGTCCCGCAGCTGAAAAGAATAAAGCCTACAGGAGTGTTCAGTGTGAGCCGCCTGCTATTGAACTGCGACATCGGCGAGAGTTTCGGCAGCTGGACCATGGGTCTGGACGCGGAAATCATGCCCTTTATCGATTGCGCCAACATCGCCTGCGGTTTTCACGCCGGCGACCCGAGCATCATGCGCAAGACCGTCAGCCTGGCCCTCAGCCACGGCGTGCAAGTTGGCGCGCATCCGGCCTATCAGGACCTTGTGGGATTCGGCCGCCGCTCCATGGCCTATGCCACCCAGGAACTTCAAGACATTCTGCATTACCAGATCGGCGCCCTCGACGGCATCTGCCGGGCCCAGGGCGGGCGGGTCAGTTACGTCAAACCCCATGGCGCGATGTACAACGACATGATGGCCAATCCAGCGCAATTGCGCGCCGTTTTGCAAGCCGTGGCGTCCTATGACCGCAACCTGCCATTGATGTTGATGGCCACCCGCGACAACAGCGCCGCACAGCAGTTGGGCGATGAATACGGCGTGACCCTGTGGTTCGAAGCCTTCGCCGACCGAGCTTACGACAGCGCAGGCAGGCTGGTGTCGCGACAACTGCCGGGAGCAGTGCATCACGACCCGGAAACAATCATCGGGCAGGCGCTGACCATTGCCCGTGGCGATCCGCTCACCGCCAGCGACGGCAGCGCCCTGCATTTGCAGGCCAACACCCTTTGCGTGCATGGCGACAACGCCAGTTCGGTCGCTGCCGTGCAACGCATCCGTGAAGCCTTGAACCGGCAGAGTGCGTCATGAAGCTGCGGGTAGAAGTGGTGGCGCTGGATTGCCTGATGGTGCGCCTGTTCGATGAAATTGCCGAAACCAACATGCCGTGGATGCTGGCGGCCAGTGAAAGTCTGCGCGCGGCGTTCGCCGGGCATCTGATCGATCTGGTGCCGTCCTATACCACCTTGATGGTGCATTACGACTTGACTGCGCTGAGCCCGAACCAGGCTCGGGAATTGATCGCCGAAGCCTTGATCGACCTGACGCCCAACGCGCGCACTCGTGGCACCTGTCATGTGTTGCCGGTGTGGTACGACTTGAGCGTCGGCCCGGAGCTCAGCCTATTGTCGCAACGCAGCGGATTGGCGGTGGAGGAGGTGATCCGTCGTCACTGCGAGCGTGAATATCAGGTGTTCGCCCTGGGCTTTGCGCCGGGTTTCGCCTTCATGGGGCTGGTAGAAGAGGTGCTCGCCGCGCCGCGCCTTAAAACACCCCGCAAGAAAGTCGCCGCCGGCAGTGTCGGCATCGCCGAGCGGCAGACGGCGGCCTACCCGGTGGTGTCGCCGGGGGGGTGGAACCTGATCGGCCGCACGCCGGCCAGATTGTTCGATCGCAACCGTGACGGCTACAGCCTGATGCAGCCCGGTGACACGGTACGCTTCGAAGCGATTGGCCATGCTGAGTTCATTAACCTGGGCGGTGACGACACGCCACTGGAGGCCCTGGCATGAGCCGTCTGACGATTGAAGCGAGTACGCCGCTGTGCCTGTTGCAGGATGCCGGTCGATTCGGCGTGCGACATCTGGGCGTGACCCAGGGCGGAGCGGCCGATTGGCGTTCGATGTCCTGGGCCAACTGGCTGTTGGGCAACGCACTGGATGCGCCAGTAATCGAAATCACCCTCGGCGGGTTCACCGTGGTGGCCAAGGAAGATTGCGTGCTGGCATTGGCGGGAGCGGATCTTGGTGCGCAGGTGGACGGCGAAGCGTTGGCACCGTGGCGCAGTTTCAGGCTGCACAAAGGTCAGCGTCTGCAATTCACCCAGCCGTTGCTCGGCGCTCGCGCCTATCTGGCGGCGCCGGGTGGGTTTGATGCACCGAAAGTACTGGGCAGTAGCGCGACGGTGGTCCGTGAGGAACTCGGCGGCCTGGACGGAATGGGCCATGCGCTGGGCAAAGGCGCGAGTTTGAGCTATTCGGGCAACTCGGTGATGTTGCTGCGCGAATTGACCGCAGACCAGCGGCCGGACCTGAACCTTGATGCTCCGTTGGACCTGGTCCTCGGTGCACAGATCGGCGAATTCAGCGGGCAGAGCCTGTTCGACGCGTTCAACAGCGTGTGGAGCCTCGACAGCCGTGCTGACCGGATGGGCATTCGCCTGTTGGGCACGGCGCTGCAGTACCAGGGCAAACCGATGATTTCCGAAGGCATTCCGTTGGGGGCGGTCCAGGTGCCGCCCGACGGGCAGCCGATTGTGTTGCTCAATGATCGGCAGACCATTGGTGGTTATCCGCGTCTGGGAGCGTTGACGCCGTTGGCACTGGCGCGATTGGCGCAGTGCTTGCCGGGGGCGCAGGTGCGATTGCGGCCGGTGGTGCAGGAAGTGGCGCACCGGGAACATGTCGAGTATTTGCAGCGATTTTTGAGCCGCTAAAAGCATCGCGAGCAGGCTCACTCCTACATTTGATCTGTGTCGTACACAAAACCAATGTAGGAGCGAGCCTGCTCGCGATGGGGCCCTTTCAGGCAATGCATTTCTACTTGGAAAGAAACCGCATCCCTTCCTCCAACCCGCGAAGGGTCAGCGGGTACATCTGGTCGTCGATCAAATCCCGCACGATATTGGTCGACGAGGTATAGCCCCACGTGTCCTTCGGATACGGATTGATCCAGATGAGTTTCTTGTACTTCTCCTTGAACCGCTGCATCCACACGTAACCGGCTTCTTCGTTCCAGTGCTCGACGCTGCCGCCTGCCTGGGTGATTTCGTAGGGCGCCATGGCGGCGTCGCCGATGAAGATCACTTTGTAGTCGGCACCGTACTTGTGCAGCAGGTCCATGGTCGAGGTGCGCTCGGAGGTGCGGCGCATGTTGTTCTTCCACACCGATTCATAAATGAAGTTGTGGAAGTAGAAGTACTCCAGATGCTTGAACTCGGTCTTGCAGGCCGAGAATAATTCCTCGCAAATCTTCACATGGGCGTCCATCGAGCCGCCGATGTCGAACAGCAGCAACAGCTTGACGGTGTTGCGCCGCTCTGGCCGCATCTGGATGTTCAGCAGGCCGGCATCCTTGGCTGTGTGATCGATGGTGCCATCGATGTCCAGTTCTTCCGCCGCGCCCTGACGGGCAAACTTGCGCAGGCGGCGCAGGGCGACCTTGATGTTGCGTGTGCCCAGCTCGACCGAATCGTCGAGGTTCTTGTATTCGCGCTGGTCCCAGACCTTGGCCGCCTTGCCCTGGCGCTTGCCGGCATCGCCGACCCGAATGCCTTCCGGGTTGAAACCGCCGGAACCGAACGGGCTGGTACCACCGGTGCCGATCCACTTGTTGCCACCGGCGTGGCGTTCCTTCTGTTCCTCAAGGCGTTTCTTGAACTCTTCGATCAGCTTGTCCAGGCCGCCGAGGGACTGGATCGCCGCCCGCTCTTCATCGGTCAGTGAACGCTCGAATTCCTTGCGCAGCCAGTCTTCGGGGATCAATGCCTGAAGATGATCGTCGAGCTTTTCCAGGCCATTGAAGTAGGCACCGAACGCCCGGTCGAACTTGTCGAAATGTTTTTCATCCTTCACCAGGATCGTCCGGGACAGGTAATAGAACTCGTCCATGTCGGCGAAGGTCACGCGCTGTTTCAGCGCGTTGATCAGGTCCAGCAGCTCTCGCACCGAGACTGGCACCTTGGCTGCGCGCATTTCATTGAACAGGTTGAGCAGCATGGCATCAGCCTCTTAGCGGGTGCCGCGACGGCTCATGAACGCCAGACGCTCCAGCAGTTGCACGTCCTGTTCGTTTTTCACCAGCGCACCGGCCAGCGGCGGGATGGCCTTGGTCGGATCGCGCTCGCGCAGCACCGCTTCGCCGATGTTGTCGGCCATCAGCAGCTTCAGCCAGTCCACCAGCTCGGAGGTCGAAGGCTTCTTCTTCAGGCCCGGCACCTTGCGCACGTCGAAGAACACGTCCAGCGCTTCGCTGACCAGGTCTTTCTTGATGTCCGGGTAGTGCACGTCGACGATCCGCTGCATCGTGACGCGGTCCGGGAAGGCGATGTAGTGGAAGAAGCAGCGGCGCAGGAACGCGTCCGGCAGCTCTTTTTCGTTGTTGGAGGTAATGATGATGATCGGGCGCTTCTTGGCCTTGATCGTCTCGTCGATCTCGTAAACGTAGAACTCCATCTTGTCGAGTTCTTGCAGCAGGTCGTTGGGGAACTCGATGTCGGCCTTGTCGATTTCGTCGATCAGCAGGATGACCCGTTCTTCGGATTCGAAGGCTTCCCAGAGCTTGCCCTTTTTCAAGTAGTTGCGAACGTCGTGGACCTTTTCCGTGCCAAGTTGCGAATCGCGCAGGCGGCTGACCGCGTCGTACTCATAGAGGCCCTGGTGAGCCTTGGTGGTGGATTTGATGTGCCAGGTGATCAGCTTGGCGCCAAAGGATTCGGCCAGTTGCTCGGCGAGCATGGTCTTGCCGGTGCCCGGTTCGCCCTTGACCAGCAACGGCCGCTCCAGGGTGATGGCGGCGTTGACCGCCAGCTTCAGGTCATCGGTGGCGACGTAGGCCTGGGTGCCTTCGAACTTCATCTGCTAATCCTCGAACGGTAACGCCGACCTGAACGAGGCAGGACGGGGGCGCAATAAAATGGTCAGCCCCGACTATAACGCGGTGTCCGGTCGACTGTGAACGCAGACGGCTTATTCAGTCTCTGAATGGAGCGTCACATCTTGACTCAGTCTCGGTAACTGGCCAGCATAGAGATATAGCCATTTTGGCGATAGCATGCCGGGCATGTCTACAAAATACCGATTTCGAGATACATACCGCATTCAGTTGCGCGAAAAGGATCATCCACCGCCACACGTTCCTCTGAAGGGTGGCGGGCTGGACGTCATGTTGAGCCTGGAAACTGTCGAAGTGATGGTGGGCAAGGCGCCGCCGCTGATTCTCAGGGAAGCTCTGGAGTGGGTCAGAGCTCACCAGACTCAATTGCTGGAGGATTGGAAACGATGCTACCCATGAAACGACCACGGCTATCGGCAGTGCAAGCGTTGTCGGATTATCGTTTGGCGCTGACATTTATCGATGGCCAGCAATTGATGCTCGATTTGAGCCGCGACCTGCATGCCTATCCAGGCCTGCAACCTTTACAGGGAGTCGCTTTTGAGGATGCGGTGTTGGGTGACGATGGCTGGAGTGTCGAATGGCCTGAGCTTGATATCCAGATTGGCGCAGACACTATCTACCTGGATGCTTTGGCGCAAAATGCAGCCGACGAGAACACCCGAATCTTTATCGATTGGCGTGCTCGCACCGGGTTACCGCTTAATCAGGCGGCTGAAGCGCTGGGGGTCAGTACCCGCAGTATCACCCGATACAGTAGTGGTCGCGAAGCGGTGCCGCGATCGTTAGCCTTGGCCTGTCTGGGTTGGGATTTCCTGCAACAGCAATCGAATTCATCCCGTGCGGCAGAAGACACTGGCCGGTACATCGTCACGCGCAAAAATTAGCCTGCATCCGGCTGGGGTCGTTCATACCGCGCATTGAACGCCTGGATGAAACCATTGCGTAAAATCTGTAAAAAAGCCTGGAATGCGCTGACATCTTTCTGATGCACGTTGCCCTTGAGTTCGACCCGTGTCGCAAACTGGTTTTTGCCCTGGTTTTTCAAGAGGGTCTCGGTACCGCCGACGAGAGCTTCCCAAATCGAGCGGAACAGTCCTTTGTCCTTGCTTTGCACATCCTGCTGCCAGTTGAACACATCAACATCGCGCAGCAGTGGTTTGATGTAGCCGGTCAGCCGCCCCTTGTTGGCTGAGGCTTCGATCACCACGTCGCCATGGCCGGCATTGAAGTCGAACTTGCCGTAGGCCGCGGCGAAGTCGTTCAAGCGCTTGAGCTCGATGTCCGTGGTGCGCAAGCGAAACTCGAAGTCTTCGAAGTTGCTCAAGGGATCGAAAGTGGCCGTGGTTTCCAGTGGCGCGTGCCCCAGCAGCAGGGCTTTGCCTTCGAAGCGCGCATCACGCTTGCCTTTGGTGTCGACCACGTTGGTCAGGTTGTAGATGTTGGCATCCACTTTTGTGGCATTCATGTTCACGGGTGGTTTGGAGTTGAAGTTGCGAAAACTGATCTTGCCGTCGTTGATCCGCACTTCGTTCAGGGTAATGGGCAGCAGCTTGCCTAATTGGGCGCGCCAGTCGGTACCCTCGCCGGTCTGGGAATTTTGCTTGTTGGCACCACCATCGACGAAGTTGACCTCGGGATTGATGAACTGCACCTCGGCTACTACTGCTCGGTCGTACCACAGCGAATGCCAACTGATCGAGAGGTCGATCAACGGCGCGTTGACGAAGGGCACCGGAACCTTGCCCTCGACCTTGACGATTTTCAGTCCGTTGATCTTGTAGGCCCCGCGCCACAGGGCCAGGTCCACGTCGGTGATCTGGCCACGGTAGTCGCCCATGTTCGCCAACCGCTCATTGAGGTAGTCGCGCACCAGGTAGGGCAAGGCGATGTGTAGCGATATCAGCAGTAAAACGAGGCCGAAGAGGGTTCGCAGGGGCCAGCTGTATCGACGTTTCATGGGGGCAAATCTCTGGCGATCTAAAGCCATTGACTGCGCTGATAAGCGGACGTTCGACCTGACTGGACGCGTGCGGGCAAGAGGCTTACCTTGATGCCCT
Source organism: Pseudomonas sp. KH_046_2 (assembly GCF_057838985.1). Classification (NCBI taxonomy): domain Bacteria; kingdom Pseudomonadati; phylum Pseudomonadota; class Gammaproteobacteria; order Pseudomonadales; family Pseudomonadaceae; genus Pseudomonas; species Pseudomonas sp. KH_046_2. Next base: position 1,597,748 of record NZ_CM174480.1, read on the forward strand.
ATTTCCATGCTGTCGTTAAGGACCCAGCCATGAGCCGCATTTTCGCTGACAACGCCCACTCCATCGGTAACACGCCGCTGGTGCAGATCAATCGCATTGCGCCGCGTGGTGTGACCATTCTGGCCAAGATCGAAGGGCGCAACCCGGGTTACTCGGTCAAGTGCCGGATCGGTGCGAACATGATCTGGGATGCCGAGGGTAGTGGCAAACTCAAGCCGGGCATGACCATCGTCGAACCCACCTCCGGCAATACCGGCATCGGCCTGGCCTTCGTGGCCGCCGCCCGTGGCTACAAACTGATGCTGACCATGCCTGCGTCCATGAGTATCGAACGCCGCAAGGTGCTCAAGGCGCTGGGTGCCGAACTGGTGCTGACCGAGCCGGCCAAAGGCATGAAAGGCGCCATCGAAAAAGCCGGTGAAATCGTTGCCGGCGACCCGTCGAAGTACTTCATGCCGGCGCAATTCGACAACCCGGCCAACCCGGCCATCCACGAAAAAACCACTGGCCCGGAAATCTGGAACGATACCGACGGTGCGGTCGACGTGCTGGTGGCAGGCGTCGGAACCGGTGGAACCATCACCGGAGTTTCACGGTATATCAAGAATACCCAAGGCAAACCGATTCTCTCGGTGGCGGTGGAGCCAGCGGTGTCGCCGGTGATCACCCAGGCCCTGGCTGGCGAAGAGATCAAGCCGAGCCCGCACAAGATCCAGGGCATCGGTGCCGGCTTTGTGCCGAAGAACCTCGATTTGTCGATCGTCGATCGGGTGGAGCTGGTCAGTGACGAAGAGTCCAAGGCCATGGCCTTGCGCTTGATGCAGGAAGAAGGAATTTTGTGCGGGATTTCCTGCGGCGCCGCCATGGCAGTGGCCGTTCGGCTGGCCGAGACCCCGGAAATGCAGGGCAAGACCATCGTCGTGATCCTGCCGGATTCCGGTGAACGTTACCTGTCGAGCATGCTGTTCAGTGATCTGTTTACCGAACAGGAGAATCAACAGTAAGCGCTGAACATTGGCGGGTCGTGGCTGGCGGCCATGTCGGGCAATAGACGTGGTGCAGTGCAGTTTATCTTCAAAGGAGTTGTTGATGACCTTATCGGTTGCCGCGAAGGCATCGTTGTTGTTGCTGTTTCTCGGCAGCACCCTCTATGTGCATTTGCGTGGCAAGGCGCGCCTGCCGGTTTTGCGCCAGTTCGTTAACCATTCGGCACTGTTCGCCCCCTATAACGCCTTGATGTACCTGTTTTCCAGTGTGCCTTCGAAACCGTATCTGGATCGCAGCAGGTTCCCGGAACTGGATGTGCTCAAGGACAACTGGGAGGTGATTCGCGATGAAGCGATGCACTTGTTCGACGAGGGGTATATCCGCGCGGCGGCAAAGAACAACGACGCCGGTTTTGGCTCGTTCTTCAAGAAGGGCTGGAAGCGTTTCTATCTCAAATGGTATGACAAACCGCTGCCTTCGGCCGAAGCCTTGTGCCCGAAAACCGTGGAGCTGGTCAGCCGCATTCCCAGCGTCAAAGGCGCCATGTTCGCATTGCTGCCGGGCGGCAGCCACCTCAACCCGCATCGTGATCCGTTTGGAGGCTCCCTGCGTTATCACTTGGGTCTCTCCACCCCCAATTCCGATGATTGCCGCATCTTTGTCGACGGTCAGGTTTACGCCTGGCGCGATGGTGAAGACGTGATATTCGACGAGACCTACGTGCACTGGGTCAGGAATGAAACTGAAAAGACCCGCGTCATCCTGTTCTGCGATATCGAACGTCCGCTGAGCAATCGCCTCATGACTCGTATCAACCGCGGCATCAGCGCTTGGCTCGGGCGCGCCACGGCACCGCAGAACCTCGACGACGAGCGGGTGGGGGGATTAACAGGGCCTATGCCTGGAGCAAGAGCTCCAGTGACCGGGTGAGTAGCAGGGTAAAACAGTGGAAGCGTCGTCATCCCAAGGCTTACCGGGTGATGCGGCCGGTTTTGGCAGTAGGGGTGTTGACATTGATGGGGTACTGGTTGTTTAGCTAAGCAAACCCCCGCTGTTGAAAAAAGATCGCCGAACGGCGATCTTTTTTTTGTGTTCGTGGGAACTTTTCTACAGCTTTGTAGTACGATTCGCACCTGTAAATGCCCTGAAGCTTTCAGCTGCTTCCTGCAGAGCCCGCCGCAGATTCAAAGCAGCATCCGGCTTTATTGCGGCCGTCATATCAAACATCCGTCTTTCGTGTCAGTCCGGGGGCATCACCTGGAATTGGGGCTGGTTTTTACATGAAGTTGTTTTCGAAGTGTTCAGAACTTTATCCAAATCAGCTTGAGGCCTAAGCGGACCCATTGCCGGTGGCGCTTGGTCGAGGTCGTGGGTTTCCCGGGCATCGATCGTTTTGCACAATTTTCTCGCGCGATGAATGACCCGATGCCGGAACGATATTTACTTCTATCGTTTTGATTTTCTGAAGAAATATTAGTGGCCAGCACAACCTGTCGAATGCAGGGAAGGAAATTTTTTGAGTATCTTGGAGTCCAGCGTTCTTCTTTCTTGTGTCGGTGACACATTGACTGATTGCGGCACTGAAAAAGTTGCAATCCTGATGTGCTCCTACAACGGAGAGACGTTTCTACCTGAGCAGTTGGCCTCGCTCCAGCGCCAGACTCATCGCGACTGGACTGTGTATGTCTCCGATGATGGCTCTCAGGACCGGACGCTGGAGATCCTGCAAGCAACGAGCATTCAATGGGAGGCCGGTCGGCTGCAGGTATTCGACGGCCCCCGAAATGGTTTCGTCTCCAACTTCCTGTCATTGACCTGCCGCAGCGAGATAAACGCTGATTTTTATGCATGGTCCGATCAGGACGATATCTGGAAGGATGACAAGCTCGAGAGAGCGGTCACCTGGTTGAAGAGCGTGCCGGAGAATACTCCCGCGCTGTACTGTGGCCGCACCGAACTCATTTGCGAGTCAGGCGTGCCTTTCGGCTACTCACCCAAGTTTGTCCTTGCCCCGCATTTCTCAAATGCGCTGGTGCAGAACATTGGCGGCGGCAACACCATGGTGTTCAACCAGGCCGCACGGGCGCTGCTGCAGGAGGCGGGCGCCAACATGGATGTCCCCTCCCATGACTGGTGGGCATACCAGCTGATTTCCGGGGCTGGCGGGGCGGTCCATTATGACCCCGTGCCTGCGGTACTATATCGCCAACACGATGAAAACGTGGTTGGCACCAACTCCAGTTGGTGGGCTCGCATCAAGCGGCTGCGCATGGCCTTTCAGGGACGCTTTTATGAGTGGAACTCCCAGAATATCCAGGCACTTGAGTCGATGCGTCACCAATTGAGTCAAGAGCATCAAGCGAAGCTGGACCAATTCAAGGCTGCGCGCGAACAACCATTACTCTCAAGGATTCTGGGTTTCAAGCGTGCCGGTCTATACCGGCAGACTCTCGTTGGAAACCTGGGGCTGATCCTCGCAACTTTACTGAAAAAGATCTGAATCAATGACCATCTTAGTAACTGGCGGTGCTGGCTTCATCGGGGCGAACTTTGTATTGGACTGGCTGGCTCAGTCCGATGAAACCGTGGTCAACCTGGACAAGCTGACCTATGCGGGCAACCTGGACAACCTCGTCAGCCTGGAAGGCAACGAGCGTCACGTTTTCGTGCGTGGCGATATCGGTGACAGCGCCCTGGTCGCGCGCCTGCTGGAAGAGCATCAGCCTCGCGCCATCCTGAACTTCGCTGCCGAGTCCCATGTCGATCGCTCGATCCATGGCCCGGAAGACTTCATCGAGACCAATATCGTCGGTACCTTCCGCTTGCTGGAAGCTGTGCGCGCCTACTGGAAAGGCCTGGCGTCCGACGCGCAAAAGGCGTTCCGCTTCCTGCATGTGTCCACCGACGAAGTCTATGGCTCCCTGGCCAAAGACGAGCCTGCGTTCAGCGAAACCCACCAGTACGAACCGAACAGCCCGTACTCGGCCAGTAAAGCGGCCAGCGACCATTTGGTGCGTGCCTATCATCACACCTATGGCCTGCCGGTACTGACCACCAACTGCTCGAACAACTACGGCCCGTATCACTTCCCGGAAAAGCTCATCCCGCTGATGATCGTCAACGCCCTGGCTGGCAAGGCATTGCCTGTCTACGGTGATGGCCAGCAGATTCGTGACTGGCTGTATGTCAAAGACCACTGCAGCGCCATTCGCCGCGTGCTGGAAGCCGGCACCGTGGGTGAGGTCTATAACGTGGGCGGCTGGAACGAAAAGCCAAACCTGGACATCGTGAACACGGTCTGCGCCTTGCTGGACGAGATGCGTCCACGCGCCGACGGTCAGCCATACAACGCACAAATCACCTACGTGACCGATCGTCCCGGGCATGACCGCCGTTATGCCATCGACGCTCGCAAGCTTGAGCGCGAGCTGGGCTGGAAACCGGCAGAAACCTTCGAAACCGGCATCCGTAAAACCGTGCAGTGGTACCTGGATAATCAGGATTGGGTCAGCAATATCCAGTCGGGTGCTTATCTTCAGTGGGTAGAGAAAAACTACGCCGGACGTACTGCATGAAAATTCTATTGCTCGGTAAAAACGGCCAGGTCGGGTGGGAACTGCAACGCAGCCTTGCCCCGCTGGGCGAGTTGCTCGCATTGGACTCCCGCAGCCCGGATTACTGTGGCGATTTGAATGATCTGGCGGGGCTCGCTGCCACCGTACAGCGCTTTGCGCCTGACGTTATTGTCAATGCCGCGGCGTACACCGCTGTCGACAAGGCTGAAAGCGAATCGCAGCAGGCGCATCGGGTGAATGCCGAAGCGCCTGCTGTTCTGGCTCGGGAAGCGTTGGCTCTGAATGCCTTGCTGGTGCATTACTCCACGGACTATGTATTCGCCGGCGACGGCGATACCCCATGGCAGGAAAGCGATCCGGTCGCACCGTTGAGTGTCTATGGCTCCAGCAAGCTGGCGGGCGAACAGGCGATTCAGGCCAGCGGCTGCTCGCATCTGATTTTCCGTACCAGTTGGGTATACGCCGCGCGAGGGAACAACTTCGCCAAGACCATGCTGCGCCTGGCCCGTGAGCGCGATAGCCTGAACGTCATCGACGATCAGTTCGGTACGCCGACCGGGGCAGAGCTGCTGGCCGATGTCACTGCCCATGCTATCCGCAGCACCGTCGCAAGCCCCGAACTCGGCGGGCTCTACCATCTTGCGGCCTCTGGTGAAACCACATGGTGTCGCTACGCGCGTTTCGTGCTCGAACGAGCCGAGTCGGCCGGTGAAAACCTCAAGGTATCGCCTGCCATGGTCGGAGCAATCGGCACAGAGGCGTACCCGACGCCAGCACAACGTCCAAACAATTCCCGTTTGAATACTCAAAAACTGCAAAAGGCCTTTGCGCTGAACTTGCCTGAATGGCAGGTCGGCGTGGCACGGATGCTCACAGAAATACTAGAGAAATAATTATGCTTAATCGTAAAGGAATCATCCTGGCCGGCGGCTCAGGCACTCGGCTGCATCCGGCAACTTTGGCCATCTCCAAGCAGTTGCTGCCGGTATACGACAAGCCGATGATTTACTACCCGCTTAGCACGCTCATGCTGGCCGGTATCCGCGATATCCTGATTATCTCCACGCCTCAAGATACCCCGCGTTTCGAGCAACTGCTGGGTGACGGCGCCCGTTGGGGCCTGAATATCTCCTACGCAGTGCAGGCATCGCCGGATGGCTTGGCGCAGGCGTTCATTATTGGTGAAGATTTCATCGGCAATGACCCGGCTGCTTTGGTGCTCGGTGACAACATTTACCACGGCCATCATTTCAATGAGCTGTTGGCGAGTGCCATGGCGCGCCAGGACGGTGCCAGCGTTTTTGCGTACCACGTCAATGATCCGGAGCGCTATGGGGTTGTCGAGTTCGATGCTCAGGGCAAGGCCATCAGCCTGGAAGAGAAGCCTCTCAAGCCTAAATCGAACTATGCGGTCACCGGCCTGTATTTCTACGACAACCAGGTTGTCGAGATTGCGAAGAGCATCAAGCCGTCGCCCCGTGGCGAACTGGAAATTACTGACCTTAACCGCATCTATCTGGAGCAAGGCAACCTGTCTGTGGAAATCATGGGCCGCGGTTACGCCTGGTTGGATACCGGCACCCACGACTCACTCCTGGAAGCCAGTCACTTCATTGCCACACTTGAGCATCGCCAGGGTCTTAAGGTTGCCTGCCCGGAAGAGATCGCCTTCCGTCAAAAATGGATTGATGCTGAACAGCTTGAAAATCTTGCTGCTCCGCTTTTGAAAAACGGCTATGGCCAATACCTCAAGCGTCTCTTGCAGGAAACGATTTACTGATGAAAGCCACACCGTTAGCCATCTCCGATGTTGTGCTATTCGAACCTAAAGTGTTTGGTGACCAGCGAGGTTTCTTCTTTTAAAGTTTCAATCAGTGCGTTTTTGAAGAGGTAGTGGGACGTTCCGTTCATTTCGTACAGGGCAATCACTCTCGCTCAACTAAAGGCGTGCTTCGCGGCCTGCACTATTAGGTACAACAGCCTCAGGGGAAGCTCGTTCGCGTCGTCCAGGGCGAAGTGTTTGATGTGGCCGTTGATATTCGTCGTGACTCCGCAACATTCGGGCAGTGGGTCGGTGCGTATCTGTCAGCTGAAAACAAGCATCAGCTATGGGTGCCAGAAGGTTTCGCCCGTGGATTTGTAGTGCTCTCGGACACCGCCGAGTTCCTTTACAAGACCGCGGACTTCTACGCGCCTGCCCACGAGCGGTGCATACGTTGGGATGACCCGGCTCTGGGTATCGATTGGCCAATCAATGAGCCCCCGGCACTGTCGGCGAAAGATGCGCAAGGTGCTTTGTTAGCACAGGCTGAGGTGTTTGGTTAATGCAGCACTTTTCAATCTCCCCAGTAGGAATGGTCGCCAGTTTCTGGCGTAACCGCGCACTGATTGCCGCGCTCACCAAGGGATCCTCCGATCAACTTGCCACACGGCAGTGGCAAGTCGGAAATTCCACGGTGTGCATCGCTATTTGCGGAAAAACGCCTTTTGCCCTGCTGTTTGGCGGGCTTTGCGCTCGTTTCTCCGCGTCAGGCGCGCAACTCGCCCATACCCATCAGCTGTTTTCGAGTCATCCGTTGCGCCTGCTGGAAAGTTATCGCGGCTACGTGATGACTGGCGATTACGCAGGTTATAACGCCTTGGCGTTGCAGCCGGGCGTGGAGCGTCTGGCGTGCATGGCTCTTGCGCGGCGCAAGTTCGTGGACACACAAAAAGTGCAACCCAAGGGCAAGACGGGGCGTGCCGATATTGCGCTGACGATGATCAACAAGCTTTACGGCGTCGAGCGCGAACTCAAGGATGTTAGCGATGAGCAGCGCTTCACAGGTCGCCAGGAAAAGAGCCTGCCGATCCTGGCTCAGTTGAAAAGCTGGCTGGATAAAACGCAGCCGCAAGTGACGCCACAAAGTGTGCTTGGCAAGGCCGTTCATTATCTGGCGAACAACTGGAGCCGACTGGAGCGTTACGTGGAGGCTGGCTTTTTGCCGATAGACAACAATGCCGCCGAGAGAGCGATAAAGCCATTTGTTATCGGGCGCGGGGCTTGGCTCTTCAGTGATACACCTAAGGGAGCGACCGCCAGCGCGCAGATCTACAGTCTGGCCGAAACTGCCAAGGCCAACGGCCAGGAGCCCTATACGTGGCTGCGCCACGTCTTGGAGCGTCTGCCGCACGCCTCGTCGGTAGAAGACTACGAAGCCTTGCTGCCGTGGAACTGCTCACCGGAAATGCCACGGTAAACGGGAGGCACATCTGGCGGTAGGTGTACTTCGTGGATCGCATACGTTTATGGATCGCATACATTACCCCACCTATCCAAACGGCGGCGCTTGAGGTAGGGGGAATCAAATCATGCTCGCTCCCGGAGTCTGCTTACATGTTGCTCTCAGTTTTCGCGGCGACCCAGTTTAAAACTGGACAAGCCATATATAAATAGACTTGTCCAGATTCTCAAGCCAAAAGAAATCACTTACAAGCCAGAAGATTTAACCCACTCAAAAGTATCCTGAATACCTTGAGAAAACTCAACCTTAGGTGTCCACCTCAACACCTCAGCAGCTCGCGAAATATCCAAAATACTTATCGGCACATCCATATTGCGCCGTGGCATATAGTTAACTTCTATTTTCTTACCCATCACATCTTCCAGCGTGACAATTATCTCGTTAATACTCACGCCTCGACCGGAGCCAATGTTGAATATTTTTTTATCCGTCCGATTAAAAACAGCTAACTCGATAGCACTAACAACATCATCAATAAAAATATAATCACGAACGACGGAGCCATCCCCCCACACGTCAATAGGCTCATCATGGATGGCATGCCGCAAAAATGCAGAGATCACGCCCTGATTTTTCTTATTTGTCTGATACGGGCCGTAGGGATTAGCTACCCGCAAAACAGTATAATCAAGGCCGTAAAGGTGATTATAAAGAGAAAGATACTTTTCAATCGTTAGCTTACTTACACCATAAGCCGTAATAGGATCATTCTCAGCCGTTTCTGGGGTAGGCATCACAGAGGGAACACCGTAAACAGTCCCCCCAGAAGAAATGAATACAACTTTCTTGACGCCCGAATTAACGCATGCATCCAGTAAGTTCAACGTAGAAACAACATTAGCCTCTAGATCCGCCACTCTATTGACATTCGCACTCGCTGGCGTTGTGGCATTCACTAAATGAATGACTGTATCGCAATCAGCAATCGCATTGGTGACTTGGTTAATGTCAGAAAAATTGCCCTCAATCCATCTGCACTTACTAAACGCCGAGGGGTACAACGGACTCCGACCGAAAGCTTTAAGGTTCGGAATTCTAGCGCCCATCACCTCACACAGCCTCGAGCCGATAAACCCACTCGCGCCTAGAACAATGCACCGCTGGCTATTAGGCATTTGAATTTTCCAATGTCTCGGAGCTTGAGATCGAGGTAAGCGCCCTGCTCAGTTTAAGGGCTTCTTCCTCCCAACTTGAAATATCCGCAATCCGGATACCTTCTGCCTTAATGCTCGCATGAAGCGCTGAATTGGTCAGCAGCTCACAAATACCATTGGTGAGATCTTCAACCGTCGCCTTGGTCAAAATAGAGTTATCATCATTAAGAATCCATTCAGTGCAAGGCGATCTATTACTGACCACAGGAACGCCGCAGGCCATCAACTCAAGTGGGAGAAGTGAAAGATTAGTAAATGACAAGACCAGCGCGGCATCACATTGGTTATAGAGATCCGGTAGTTCTGCAATATTCAACGTCCCAGCATTTAAATGCTCAAACGGAATCTCATAATTCGACACGTCCCAGCCTGCAAAAATAACCTTCACATGAGGAAGCCGTTTCACCACCTCATTCAACGTTAACAAACCCAACTCAAATGCGCGACGTTGAGTGGGCGGTCGAGCATAGAAAAATACGCGTTTTATTTCTGGCTCGCGCCGATGCATTAACCGATAAAGATCACGATCATAGGAGAAGCTAATTGGGAAAGTATGCGCTTGGTATTCATCCGCTAGTTTTTCCGCCAACCAGTTCCCTGCTGTGATTGCGCTAAAACCAAAGGAGTAAGTCGCCTCAGCCATTGCAGACTCAGAACCCACAGCATAAAAATACGGTTCAAAATCCTGTACAAAATAGCATTTATGTTTAGTTGTCTGGAAATTCTTGACATAGTAAGCAGTCTGCCAAGAGGTCGCGACACTATAAAAAGCGGCCGGGACACCCTCGGTCCCATCATAAACAGGTGCAGTCAAAGGAAAAAACCACTCGGAAATCTGAGACTTAGCTTCAACCAAGTCATACTTGGAATGGCCACCCACGATTATAATACGACACTCATACCCGAGGCGTTCCAATAAAAAAACAAATCTAAATATATTGAGATGCCCACCCGAACCACGACCATAAGGAGGAATAAACCAATTTATCGTTTTATCGCCCACACCACCATTAAACTTTGAGCCGTATGGCCGATCCAGGACGAAATCGTAGAACCCCAGCACATCAGTCTTCTTGAAGAGCGTGGCTGAGGAGTCTTGAACTGTTACGCTTGCCTTACGCAGCAGCGACAAAAAACCATGCGCTTTATAATGTGAAAATGCTTGTTTTGCTTTATGCACAACCATGTGAATATTCATTTTATCCCCTTACTGCGCAAACAGCTTTTTGTCTCTAGAGATTTGTTTTCTTACAAGCTTTGGTATTTTTTCTCCGCGGCTACCCAAATAGTGCCCTAAAAGGCGCATCAAATTATCGATAACTGCGTGCACGACTTGAAGCGGGGCCTGCCTCAACATCCCAATACTTCTAGCATACTTAACATCTCTTCGGCTCAACGCCATAAATGACTTAAACATCGAACTAAAGTCCGGACACAAGATGTACCCAAAAAAACGCTTGAATGCATAACTCTCGTCGAAGCTTCTTTGCAATCGTTCAAAAAGAGTATAGTCATGCGAGTGGTACACCGCCCCGTCCTCAGAATAAGCTTTATAGTATCCGGCCTCTATTATAGATTTCGCCCAAGACTGGTCTTCCGCAAAATCGACATCGGGGTATGGAATCGTTTGCCATACTGAACGACGCAACAACGCATTGTTATCTGAGAAGAAGTGTAAGAACTGCCTATAGCCCACATCTTCAGCATAGCGCTTGGGATCTTCCAGATGCACAATGGGCGCTTCATTGAACCCAGTAAAGTGCAACTCTAACTCCCTAGCAGTAAAAACAGAGGCCTGCGGATAAGCAATATGTTTACCAAAGACCCCTGCAATTCTGGCATCGGACTCTGCAATATCAACCAAGCGCTGTAGCCAGTGATTATTTACAGGCTGTGCATCATGAGTGATGACAGCGGCATACTCGCCAACCGAGTTAGCAATGGCAAAATTTCTAGAGCGACCATGACCAAACTCATGAGCCGGGATTTCGATTAACTTCACATTTACCTTGCTCTTGACAAACTCCACCGTCCCATCCTTGGATCCGGAATCTATGACCACCACTTCGAATGGCCAATCAGTCAACTGACTCAATACAGATTCAAGGACGGGTCTAAAAACCCCGCCGGGATTCTTAGTCGGTATTATCACTGTAGCCTTAATATCACTCATAACATGCTTTTCCATGCCCATAATTATCATTGCTATCAAACACTATTTTTTTCAGCCAGCTCAGACACCAATAACTTTTCTTCCAGCGTCTTTATCAACTCATCACGATATGATATCTGGGAGACTGAGTTGTTCTTTTCAGCGACCAATAACGCTTCTAAATCTTTAACTAACAGATCTCTATAATCAATCTGCTCAATCGCATTTTTCTTTTCAGCGACCAATAACGCTTCTGAAGCTTTAACTAACAGATCTCTATAATCAATCTGCTCAATCGCATTTTTCTTTTCAGCGACCAATAACACTTCTAAATCTTTAACTGACAGATCTCTATAATCAATCTGCTCAGCCGCATTTCTCTTTTCAGCGACCAATAACGCTTCTAAATCTTTAACTAACAGATCTCTATAATCAATCTGCTCAATCGCATTTTTCTTTTCAGCGACCAATAACGCTTCTAAATCTTTAACTAACAGGTCTCTATAATCAATCTGCTCAATCGCATTTTTCTTTTCAACGACCAATAACGTTTCTAAATCTTTAACTAACAGATCTCTATAATCAATCTGCTCAATCGCATTTTTCTTTTCAGCGACCAATAACGCTTCTGAAGCTTTAACTAACAGATCTCTATAATCAATCTGCTCAATCGCATTTTTCTTTTCAGCGACCAATAACGCTTCTGAAGCTTTAACTAACAGATCTCTATAATCAATCTGCTCAATCGCATTTTTCTTTTCAGCGACCAATAACGCTTCTAAGTCTTTAACTAACAGATCTCTATAATCAATCTGCTCAATCGCATTTTTCTTTTCAGCGACCAATAACGCTTCTAAATCTTTAACTAACAGATCTCTATAATTAATCTGCTCAGCCGCATTAGTTTTCTCGGCTCGAAGCTGAGCCTCTTGACTGGCCAGCTGATCACGAACAATCGATTCGCGAACGCAAGATTTACCATGAGCTGCTTTGTAAAGGCGATCAATCTCTACGGAAAACGAAGATGGATTTTTGCCCTTGCTTTGTAAAAGCTCTTCCAAAAACAACATGATCTTCTTATGCTTTAGCTCGGTCAATACGGTCTTATCTGAAGCGTCCTTTACCAGAGCATCAATAACCGTATGAGTCTGAGCTTGAAGCACTGAAAAATCTTCAAACAGCACACCATGACCTTCAGCTGAAAAGTACTCCCTTATCTTATTAGAGTACTTACCAACGTAGGAAATATTATTTATCCCGTACGCATTGGAAATAATATTTCCATGTAAACTAGATCCAATAAAACCAGAGCTACATGCAAGCACCGATATCTTCTGCTCGAGTGTAATACCTGGATAGGTGGCCCTACTTACAAACGCGTAACCTGTGACCGCCGCAAGCTCTCGAAGGTACTCAGTATCACCAAGACACCCGCCAATCTCTATCAAAACAAATGGCTTATCAAGCGCCTTCTCAATCTCTTTTAATACTTTAGCAGTATCTTCAACTGAGGCACATATATCAACATTCCCCTGAAAGCACAGATACCCAGAATCATATCCACCGAGCACATCAGCCACTATGGAGTCGCATGCTGTCTTATTTATCACATACGGCAAGGAATGCACAAAGTCGGGTACAATAGTATAATTAACACCCGCATGCTCTTCTAAGAGTTTAGCGCTCCTTACATCTCTGATGGCCGCAGATGCCACTCTTGAAAAACTATTCTTCAAGAATACCGAAAGTACATCATCGACATCGTAGGGCAGCCCTACCGCCAGTAACGCCAGGCGACGACTGTTCGTTTCGGTAGGAGACAAAATTTGCGTAAATGTCAATTCAGGTGAGTCTTCCCCATATGTTTGATACAGAGAATAATCATCATTACGAATTAAATCACCGCCACCAATTAAAATAAAATCGAATGGTGCAACGGCATCATCATCATCCAACTGCGAAATAGGTGCATAAGGCACCTGATCCGGATACAAATATGCCACAGGGCAAGTTGGGCTATAGAAGCAAACATCCACAGCCGCTCTCGAGCCACAAACAAGATGAATCAACTTTCCCGTAACCCAAGGAAACAATAGGTCACCCAGGTTATCCAAATCAAATGTGCCGACCTGTGCAATTTTCATTTAGTTAGATACTCAAAATCTACTTTAGAGTTTAAGTCAACCAGCCCGATCACTGTCTTATCTGCCAATATCGTCAGCTTGGCAGCTTCGTACCTGCGATCAAGCGGCGTACTGACCCCATCAATAAAATCAGACAACCCTAACGATAACGAATACTCTCCTGGCGCCAAGCTTAGTATCTGCCTGAACGATATGCTTATAACCGCCCCTTTGGACTGGGGGCCGATAGGAGTATTCAAATAATGAGTATTGCCGCTATACAGCTCGATACCCCGCCGGTCCTTTATGTAAAATCCCGAGACAGGATTCAATATATCCTTTAGGAACTCGATCCGCAGCCTAATTTCAACACTTTCGTCATTCTGTATAACACCGTCAATCTTATTCCCATCGGCTTTATACAATCCAAAATCAGCAATAGTCGCATCCTTCGTACCATAACGGTACTCTAAATCCTCCTCTAACGATGCTTTTTCCAACTCCGATTCCAGCGCATCGTTAGCCTCGCTTTGCTGTATCATCACCTCCTCTACAACAGCGGTCTCGCTTTCACTATGAGAGTTTATCTTAATATATTCGTTAACCACCGCTTTAGGATCTCCGATTTTAATCAGTTCTCCCTTGTGCAGCAAAACAGCCTTATCACACAATAGCTTTACTGAAGTAACGTCATGTGAAACAAACAATAACGTGATGCCCGACGCCTTGAGCTGTTTGAGTCTTTCAAAACACTTCTGCTGAAAAAAAACATCCCCGACAGCCAGAGCCTCATCAATGATAAGAATCTCAGGGGAGCTATGAATGGCCACAGAGAAAGCAAGACGAATAAACATACCACTTGAGTAAGTTTTTACTTGCTGGTCGATATAAGCTTCGATTTCAGAAAAGTCAATTATATCAGCAAGTTTGCTATCAATCTCTTTTTTGCTTAACCCCAAAATCGAACCATTTAAATAAATGTTTTCTCTTCCGGTAAAATCGGGGTTAAAGCCCGCCCCCAATTCTAGCAGAGCCGCAATTCTTCCATTTCTAGTAATGCTTCCGGAGGTGGGTGTCAGAGTGCCGCAAATCATCTGAAGCAATGTTGATTTGCCAGACCCATTCCGACCAATGATCCCAACCGAATCCCCTCTATTAACTTCAAAGCTCAGAGGGTTCAACGCCCAGAAATCGCGATAAAATGTTTTTTTCTTTCCATTAAGCCTAGTGTAGATATACTGCTTTAGCCGATCCTCAGGCTTAGCATAGACATGATAATTTTTCGAAACATTATCAACTATGATGGACGGCACGATAGTAGCCACTTGCAGTTCAGAGGACATCAGCAAAACCTTTTCGTGCTTTTTGAAATAAGAAATAGCCTGCCGCAAAAACAATCAAGCTCGGCACCAATGACATCGAATACTGCAACCAGTCTATAGAGTACCCCTCAACAAGAACCAATCTCGACTGTTCGATTATGTTAGTCAACGGGTTCAAGCGCAACCATGTTTGAAATTCTTCAGGCAGCGCATTGACGGGATAAAAAATCGGACTCAAGAACATCAGCACGCTGGTCAATACCGTCATGATCTGACCGATATCTCTTAAATAAACGCCGGCCGCGGACAAAATCCATAGAATACCGGCCGTAGAAAATATCAATGGCACTAACACAACTGGAAACAGCAGCGCTGTTATAGGCAAAGTTCCCTTCACTACTAGTTGCGCAACCAACAAGACTCCACAACTAATCGCCAATTGAAACAGCGATACCCCTATAGCAATAAATGGCAATACCTCTAGCGGGAATACTATTTTTTTCACATAATTCGTATTGGACGTAATAATTTGCGGCCCTTTGAGCAGGCACTCTGCAAAAAACGTATAGACCATCAGGCCAGCAAATAGCATAATGGCGAAATCCGCCTTACTATCAGGCACCACATTATTCCAACGAGACTTAAAAACTTCTGAAAAAACAAATGTATATACGCACAGCATAAAAAGTGGTGTAAAGAACGCCCACCCCAGGCCAACCAATGAATCCTTATACTTAACTTGGACCTCTCTCCGAATCATCCCATAGATTAGCTGCCTATGAGTTGAAACCGTCTTAACAATTGCAAGCATAAAACCATACTCCTATCAAATAAAAAAACCTGGCGAAGACCACTTCCAAATCAGGCCAAATTTAGCATATACACTGAATTTTTCTTATGCTAAACGCGAGTCTATCACGCCTCGCAAAATACACCCACCTACCTAGCGGTCTGTTTGTTTAATTAATTTATCTATTTAAACTATGTGGTCGCCTGTTTCTGGGTGATTTAGATTAATGAACTACCCGTATAGGCCGCTAGCGGTCGTTCATTTCCACATTATTTACTATCTGTACTTATACAGGCACTCATTAAAATACCAGCGCCTCGGCGAAGGACATTGCTCCAGCGTCTTTATTAGATAACGTAACATCCCCAACAAAAGGCCAATCAATATTTAAATCAGCGTCATCCCAACGCAACGCTGCGTCGCAATGGGGTGCATAATAATCTGTTGTTTTGTACAGCACTTCTGCACTGTCGGACAGCGTTATGAAGCCATGGGCAAAACCTTCAGGAATCCAAAGCTGCTTTTTATTGTCTGACGTCAGATGTTCCCCAACCCATTGACCAAAAGTTGGAGATGATCGGCGAATATCAACAGCTACATCATAAATATGCCCAGCTGTCGCCCTTACTAACTTCCCTTGTGCATGAGGTGCGTGCTGGTAATGCAATCCGCGCAAGACACCTTTTGCAGACTTTGAGTGATTATCCTGTACAAAATTTACAGGCCGACCGATGGCTTTCTCAAACAGGTTCTGATTAAAACTCTCGAAGAAAAAACCGCGTTCATCCGCAAACACTTTTGGTTCGATAAGCACAACATCAGGAATGGCCAAACAGGTAAAAATCATGAGTTAACCTTGTTTAATAGAAAACCGGCAGCTTTTGGGCTACCCAGTGTGAACCGAACCAACACTCCAAGACCCTCGCTCATGCCCACATACTCCATGGCTGGACGACACCTACATGATAAAATACACGCAGTGCTTCCCTTCCCTGGCCAATCGCCTTAATGAAAATGACCATTCCTAAATCCTATTGGTTATCACAGCCAAGACAAGACCAAGATTACCCAATAACGTCTGCCGATAAATCTTCCTGGCCAGCATAATCTTTACTTTTCCAATGAGCCGAGCACTGCGCGCCTTAGAGAGGCTTTGCAGCGGCATGGCATTTGATTTCGTCAACTGAGGTGCGTCATAGTTAACACGGTAATATTTTTAATATTCCACTGCGCGGAAGTACCTCAAAACATTCGCCTGAGCCACTCTAGACGGCTTACGAATGTGGTATTGGCACTCTGGCTATGTTGTCGATAATCAAGTGTAGGAAGAGCATCATAATAGATCGATCCCCCACAACCGGTTATCAGTAAGTACGTCCACCAGTCGTGGCAACCAACGGTGCGTCGTCAGGTGTCTTTTGCAAAATTTTACAGGCGGCCAGGTTGATGACCATCGTATTGCCGCCAGCCAGATTCTGCATGAGCGCATTTTCAAACGAAGGTGGTTTCTTGAAAAGAGGTGAAAAACCGATCAGCTCACCACTTTCGCTCACCAACTGTGTTCTGCCGCGGTAGAGCGAAGGGACGCCAGTCGATTGACGGCCTAACCAATCAAGCGCTCGCTCAAGCTTTTCAGGATGCCAGAGATCGTCCTGGTCACAGTACGCGTAGTACTCATGCTGACCACACGCTCGCCCCAAGACTGACAGGAAGTTGTTCGAAAACCCCGACTCAGGTCCTCGAGAGATCACCAACCGATCTTCCCCCCAAGAAGCCCGATACCGAGATAGAATTTCGAGCGTTGCGTCGGTAGAGCCATCATCCGAAGCGTAGACGGTCCAGTGCCCATAGCGTTGAGCTGCAATGGACTCGAGCTGCTCGGCCAAAAAACGCCCACCGTTGTACGTACAGAGCAAAATAGCTACGCTAGCGGCGGAACCTTGGACCCTTTCGGTTGCTCCCATCATGGCTTGGAGAGATCGATTAAGCACAACATTGATAGCCCTTTCAGTACTCGCGGAGCTAGCTCCAGCGTGATAGCAAAGGATACGAGTTTACCGGTTTTATCAGCGCTTTACATCGCGCGATAGGTAGGATTAATTGTTTTTCGTCGGTCCACTTTTCGGCGTCTTTGAAGCGAATGGTGCCATTCTGATAGCATCGCGCTCTTGCCCGGCAGCCTCTCAGGTAGCCCGAGCGACACCCCGTGGACCATTAATGGCGCCCTGTCGATGACAGAATTCGTTCAATTGATTGCAGGTAAAAGCCCCCAGTTTTCCGAGGTGCGAAGCTGACGCCGCTTACGAAAGATTGATCAACGGGGAGAAGATTGCTCGCCTTACTCACTCTGCCGGATCCGTAGCGAAGAGCCTAGTGTGCTGTTTTCGAAATAAGCTATCCAGCATTTTTGCTACACTCCAGGTGTCATTCCTGCCTCGGAGAATCCTTGGTGAGCGCTCTGAATATTACGCTTAGCCCCGAAGAGTCAGCCGAACTGAACCGTCGCGTACGCTCTGCCACCATCAGCAAATGGGATGGTCGTCGAGCCCGAATCATCTTGCTGGCGGCGCAAGGGGTAACCCGAGAGGAAATCGCACGATTGACTGGGTTTTCCCGCCCCACGTTTACCGATTGGTGCCAGCGTTTTCAGGCACTGCGACTCGAAGGCCTGCTCGACAGGCCTGGCCGCAGGCGCAAATCGTCCCTTCCTGCCGACACGATCCGTCGCGTCCTCGAACAGGTCACCAAGCCCCGTATTGGCGAGCCCCGCTGGAGCTGCCGAAGCATGGCCCGTGCGGCCGGAATATCGGCGACTACCGTCCATAAACTATGGCCTGCCAATGGCTTGAAGCCTAATCTGACACGTACCTTCAAGGTGTCGAACGACCCGGAGTTCGAGGAAAAATTCTGGGGTGTCATCGGGCTGTATCTGGCTCCGCCAGACAAGGTGTTGGTGCTCTGCTGCTACGAAAAGAGTCAGGTTCAAGCCTTGGAGCGCACACAACCCGGGCTGCCATTGGGTATCGGTCATATCCAAGCAAAACCAATGATTACACTCGCCACGGCACGGTGACGCTGTTCGCAGCGCTGGATTATCTCCAGGGCAAGCTGATCAGTAGCATCGAGCATCAGCACCGCCATCAGGAGTGGCTGGCATTCCTGAGAAAATCAACAGGGAAACTCCCAAACACCTCCAGCTTCATCTGATCGTGGGCAATTACACCACGCACAAACCCCCGAAAGTGAAGGCTTGGCTTGAGAAGTACAAACGTTTCCACATGCATTTCACCCCGACCTCCAGCTCGTGGATGAACATGGTTGAGCGCCTCTTTCGCGACATCACGGTGTATTTGCGGGAGGGCAGTTTCAGCGCGGTTCGCGAACGTCAACCGGTTCGTTACCGAGTGGCAACCAGTAGCGCGCACCGCGGGCGTCGTTCGCGTGCAGGACCTCCGTTCCGTCAGTGGTGCGATGCAATTGGGCATACAGCACCAGCTTGCGTTTGATCCGGGCCTTTTCAATCTCCCAGTCCAGAACCGAGGGTGTCGGACTGCGTCCGGATTCGTCGCTCAGGTTTTGCGCATTGAGTGTATCGGGCAGGAGTGCAAGCTCATGCAAGCGTCGTTCGGCGGTGCGCTTGGTATCAGCTTGTTTGAGTTGGTTCAGATGGACAAAGGCCAGCTGCGTATCCCATACCACTGGGGCATCGAGACCAAGAAGATCGGGGTTTGCCACTGGATACCTTCCTTGTCGCAAAATGTTAATTCTGATTTTTAATTTTGCGTATTGTATGTTGTCAAGTGTGTTTTGATTTGTTTTTCAATTAAAACACAGATTGCGACATCGATTCCTTGAAAGTTTTACTTGACGGCACTACAAACCGTGACACGCAGTAATCCATTGCAATACTTGTGCAGCGCTGGTTATAGTCAGCCCTCGGCAGGTCCATGACTTGCTTTTCCTGCTCCTGAAAAAGATCAGCCCAATGCCTGCATCCCACATCAACGCGGTAGTCGATTCAGCGGTCAACGCTGGCGTCGTGCCGTGCGGGAATCAGCAGCCTGGGCAGATCAGTCATTACCCCCATCCTGTCAGTCACACGCCAGTGTGTGCGGTGGTCTCACCGCCAGGCGTTGGCATTTCGGGCTGATCGGCTGCTTTCTGCCGTTCCCCCTGCCTGCCTGAAAAAAACGACTGAATTTCAGCTTCGGCTGAGTTGGCTTTTTGCCTGACTACAGGTGGTATTCATGTTTGTCCTTTCGAAAAAGTCCGCGCTCGCGGCGGCGTCCACGAGCCTGTTCGTTCTGCTGTGGAGCAGCGGGGCGATTTTCTCCAAATGGGGGCTGGCCCATGCGTCGCCCTTTGCCTTTCTGATGTTCCGTTTCGTCATCGCGCTTTGCGGCCTGGTGTTGCTGGTGCCGTTGCTCAAGCTGAAGTTGCCCAAGGGCGGCAAACCGATGCTGTATGCGATGGCGACCGGCGTGGTGTTGTTGGGGGCTTATCAGATTTTCTATCTGCTGGCCCTGGACCTTAAAGTCACGCCTGGGGTGATGGCGACCATCATGGGTGTGCAGCCGATCCTCACCGTGGTGCTGATGGAGCGTCAGCGTTCCTTGAGCCGGATGTTCGGTCTGGCCTTGGGGCTGACTGGGTTGGTCATGGTGGTCTATCAGGGCATCGGGCTGGCCGGGATGTCGCTGGCCGGGATGCTTTTCGGTCTGCTGGCGCTGGCGAGCATGACTTTCGGTTCAATCATGCAGAAACGCATCACTGACAATCCCCTCGGCACACTGCCGGTGCAGTATCTGGCCGGGCTGCTGTTGTGCGGGATGTTTGTACCCTTCCAGCCGTTTCACTTCGAACACAGCAGTGGATTCATCCTGCCGGTGCTATGGATGGGGCTGGTGGTGTCGGTGCTGGCGACGCTGTTGCTCTACCGCTTGATCGCCCGGGGCAATCTGGTGAATGTCACCAGCCTGTTTTACCTGGTACCGGCGGTCACGGCGGTGATGGACTATCTGATCTTCGGCAATCGCCTGGCGATGTTGAGCCTGTTCGGCATGCTGTTGATCATCGTCGGTCTGGTATTCGTCTTCCGTAAGACCGCGTAATTGCGAGGAAACCCGATAAGGCCTGGAGCAATGCTCCGGGTCTTTGTGATTTTTGGCGTCTGATCAGCCGCCTTCGCGGGCAAGCCCGCGATGGCGTCATTTGAAACACAACAACTCTACCGGTCAGCCAGCAATCCCGGTTTCACAGCAGCCGGCTTCAACACCAACCACAACGCCAGCGCAATCAACAACCCACCATATATATGTGCCATCGACAGTGGCTCATCGAGAAACAGCGCCCCCCACAGCACGCCGAACAGCGGGATCAAAAAGGTCGTAGTCATCGATTTCACCGGACCAATCGAGCTCAGGAGCCGGAAGTAAATAATGTACGCAAACGCCGTGCATCCCAGACCCAACCCCAGCAACGAGAGCCAGACACTCCAGCCGCCCCAGCTCGCGGGTGGTTGGCTGATCGCGCTGTAGCCGAACAGCGGCAGCAGGAACAACGTCGCGCCGAGCATGCTGCCCACTGCCGACAGGCGACTGTCGAGACCACCAGCCTGATCGAGCCAGCGGCGGGCCAGAAATCCCGCAAATCCGTAGCAAGTGGTCGCGAGCAGGCAGGCGACGGCACCCATCAGCAGCTCCATATCGAACGCCACCGGACCGGCACGGGTCAGCACGCCCACGCCGAACAGCCCCAGGCACACGCCGCCGAGTTTGGCGCCCGTGAGCCTTTCATGGAAAAACAGGCCGCCGATCAGCACGCCCATCAAGGGGGTCGTGGCATTGAAAATCGACGAGTAACCGGCTGGAAGCACTTGCGCGGCCACCGAATAGAGCGTCGCCGGAATCCCGGAGTTGATCACCCCGAGCAGCATCACGGTCTTGAGTTTGCCTTTGAAATCCCAACTGATGCGCATCAGCCCGAGAATCACCAGCAGTCCGGCAGCGGCTATCGATACACGGAAAAAAGCGGTCGGAATGCTGCCGATCACCGGGGCGATGATGCGCATGAACAGAAAGCTCGCACCCCAAATGGCCGCCAGGGACAGTAAACGGAAAATATCGACGGGGTTCACAGCGAGGTCCTTCCTTGGGGGAGGGGCGAAAGTGTTGCTGAGTGTGTGATCGATGGCAACCGAAAACCGGGCATTTAATTCAGCTGGAAAATTACGCTTCTCCTGCACCCGGTTCACTGGCTAAGCTCAAGCCTCTCGAATTCCCGCAGAGGTCTCACCATGCCGCAGCAATGGCCAGCCGCCGACATCGCCCGCTTGATCCTCGATGGCTTTGACGATTACCGCGAGCATTTCCGGCAGATCACCGACGGCGCCAGGGCTCGCTTCGAACAGGCCAGGTGGCAGGAAACGCAGACGGCGTCGGCGGCACGGATCAATCTGTATGAAGACAAGGTCGGTGAAACGGTGGAGCGACTGCGCACCGCGTTTGACGCCGACACCCTGGACGTCAGCTGCTGGCCGCTGGTCAAAAGCGCCTACATCAGCCTGATCGACCTGCGCTTCGACGATGAACTGTCCGAGACCTGGTACAACTCGATCTTCTGCGGGCTGTTCAGCCATGACCTGATCAGCGACGGCTGCATGTTCATCCACACCACCCGACCGAGCCTGCGCCGTGCCCGGGCCGCGCAAACCCGCACCTACAAGCCGCAAGGCCAATTGTCGGCGATGCTCGCCAGCATCTTCGCAGACTACCGCTTCAGCGAGGATTACGCCGACCTGTCCGGTGACCTGAAGCGTCTCGAAGCGCAGTTGCGCGAGAACCTGCCGGATTGGGTGTGCAAAGACCCGGAGCTGAGCGTCGAGCTGTTTTCCTCGGTGCTGTACCGTAATAAAGGTGCGTACCTGGTGGGGCGCATCTACACCGCCGACGAGCAATGGCCGCTGGCGATTCCATTGCTGCACCTCGAGGGTCGCGGTATCCAGATCGATGCGCTGATCACCGATGAGGCGGACGTGTCGATCATTTTCTCGTTCACTCGCTCGTATTTCATGGTGGATGTGCCGGTGCCGGCGGAGTTTATCGGCTTCCTGCGGCGTATCCTGCCGGGCAAGCATATTGCCGAGCTGTACACCTCGATTGGCTTCTACAAGCATGGCAAGTCGGAGTTCTACCGGGCGCTGATCAATCACCTGGCCAACACCGATGACCAGTTCATCATGGCCCCCGGCGTGCGCGGCATGGTCATGAGCGTGTTCACCCTGCCGGGTTTCAACACCGTGTTCAAAATCATCAAGGACCGTTTCTCGCCGTCGAAAAACGTCGACCGCGCGACAGTGATCGAGAAGTACCGGCTGGTGAAAAGCGTCGACCGCGTCGGTCGCATGGCCGATACCCAGGAGTTCGCTGACTTCCGTTTTCCGCTGAGCAAGTTCGATCCGGCGTGCCTTGAAGAACTGCTGGAAGTCGCGCCGTCCACAGTGTCGGTGGAAGACGATACGGTGCTGATCCGCCACTGCTGGACCGAGCGCCGCATGACCCCGCTGAACCTGTACCTGGAAAACGCCAACGAGGCGCAGGTGCGCGAAGCCCTGGAAGACTACGGGCTGGCGATCAAGCAACTGGCCGCGGCCAACATCTTTCCCGGCGACATGCTGCTGAAGAACTTCGGGGTGACGCGTCACGGCCGGGTGGTGTTCTACGACTACGACGAGATCTGCTTCCTCACCGAGGCCAACTTCCGGCACATTCCGCAACCCCGCACCCCGGAAGACGAAATGGCTTCCGAACCCTGGTATTCGATCGGGCCGCTGGATGTGTTCCCGGAGGAGTTTCCGCCGTTCCTGTTTGCCGACTTCGGGCAGCGCAAGTTGTTCGATCAGTTGCATGGCGAGTTGTACAACGCCGATTACTGGAAGAGCCTGCAGGAGGCGATTCGGGCGGGGAAGGTGATCGATGTATTCCCCTATCGGCGTAAAGGCTTGGACAACGAGTAGCGTCGTCGAGTCGGCATTCTGTGGCGAGGGGGCTTGTCGGAACGCCGCACCGCCCCGTTGGGCTGCGAAGCGGCCCCGAAACCATTCAACCAAGTTCTTCAGATAAATCATGTTGTCTGATTTCACGACTGCTTCGCAGCCGAGCGGGGGCAAGCCCCCTCGCCACAGAGGTTGCTAAATCTGCGACAATCCGCACCCTTGCGCCACTAGACGACTGAATTGCGTACCCGATGACCGACGAATCGCCCTCCATCGACAAACTGCTGAAAAACCTCGATCACGCCATGCTCGCCGACCGCCACCGGCTGCGGCGGCAGTTGCTTGAGCTGCGCAAGAAACCCGACGAGGCCAGGCTGGGCCAGTGGGTGACGCGGATGCAGGCGTCCTGCGATCAGGTGCTGGCGCGCAAGGCCAGCCTGCCGGTGATTCGTTACGACGACAGTTTGCCGATCGCCGCCAAGCGCGACGAAATCAAGAAGGCACTGGAAAAGCACCAGGTGCTGATCATCGCTGGCGAAACGGGCTCGGGTAAAACCACCCAGTTGCCGAAGATCTGCCTGGAAATCGGTCGCGGCCAGCATGGCCTGATCGGCCACACCCAGCCGCGCCGGATCGCGGCGCGCAGCGTCGCCAGCCGGGTCGCCGAAGAACTCGGCACGCCGCTGGGCGCGTTGGTCGGCTATCAGGTGCGCTTCGAGGATCAGAGCGATTCCAGCACCCTGATCAAGCTGATGACCGACGGCATTCTGCTGGCGGAAACCCAGAACGACCGCTATCTGGAACGCTACGACACGATCATCGTCGACGAAGCCCACGAACGCAGCCTCAACATCGACTTCCTGCTCGGCTACCTGAAAACCCTGCTGCCGCGTCGTCCCGACCTGAAGGTCATCATCACTTCGGCGACCATCGACCTGGAGCGTTTCTCCAAGCACTTCGATGATGCGCCGATTGTCGAGGTGTCCGGCCGCACCTACCCGGTGGACACCTGGTATCGCCCGCTGACGCTTGAGCAGGACGAAGAGGGCAACCGCGTCGAGGACGACCTGACGGTGGATCAGGCGATCCTCGCCACCCTCGACGAAATCGCTGCCTTTGAACGCAGCGAGCGGCGCAGTCCTGGTGACGTGCTGGTGTTCCTGCCCGGCGAGCGCGAGATTCGTGACGCTGCCGACATGCTGCGCAAGGCCCAACTGAAACACACCGAAATCCTGCCGTTGTACGCGCGACTGTCGCCAGCCGAGCAACAGCGGATTTTCCAGTCGCACCCAGGGCGTCGCGTGGTGCTGGCAACCAACGTCGCGGAAACCTCGCTGACTGTGCCGGGCATTCGTTATGTGATCGACAGCGGCACCGCGCGTATCAGTCGCTACAGCTACCGGGCCAAGGTCCAGCGCCTGCCCATCGAAGCCGTTTCCCAGGCCAGCGCCAACCAGCGTAAAGGTCGTTGCGGACGGGTCGAGCCGGGCATCTGTGTGCGCCTGTACAGCGAAGAGGACTTCCTCGGACGCCCGGAATTTACCGATCCGGAAATCCTCCGTACCAACCTTGCGGCGGTCATCTTGCAGATGTTGCATCTGCGCCTCGGCGAGATCACTGCGTTCCCGTTCATCGAGCCGCCGGATGGCAAGGCCATCAGCGACGGTTTCAACCTGCTGCAGGAACTCTCGGCAGTGGACCGCAACAGCGAGTTGACCCCACTCGGTCGTCAACTGGCGCGGCTGCCGGTGGACCCGCGCATGGGCCGCATGTTGCTCGAAGCAGCCAAGCTCGGCAGCTTGCAGGAAGTGCTGATCGTCGCCAGCGCCATGTCGATCCAGGACCCGCGCGAGCGCCCGCCGGAGCGTCAGCAAGCGGCGGATCAGGCCCACGCCCAGTGGAAAGACGCCGACTCGGACTTCGCCGGGCTGGTCAATCTGTGGCGCGGTTTCGAAGAGCAGCGCCAGGCGCTGACCGCCAGCCCGTTGCGCAACTGGTGCCGCAAGAATTTCCTCAATTACCTGCGCTTGCGCGAGTGGCGCGACTCCCATCGCCAGTTGAGCCTGATCTGCCGCGACATGCAGTTGAGCCTCAATAAAGAGCCGGCGGACTATCCGAAACTGCACAAAGCGGTGCTGGTGGGGTTGCTCAGCCAGATCGGGCAGAAAACCGAAGACGGCGATTATCTTGGCGCCCGTCAGCGGCGCTTCTGGATTCACCCGTCGTCGGGCATCGGCAAGAAGCGCCCGCAGTGGCTGATGACCGCCGAACTGGTGGAAACCACCAAGCTCTATGCGCGCATGGTGGCGAAGATCGATGCTGACTGGATCGAGCCGCTGGCCGGGCACCTGATCAAGAAAAACCACTTCGAACCCCACTGGGAGAAGAAGCGCGGCCAGGTCGTGGCGTTCGAGCAGATCACCCTGTTCGGCTTGATCGTGGTCGGTCGCCGGCCGGTGCATTACGGCCCAGTGGACCCGGTGGTGTCCCGCGAACTGTTCATCCGCGAAGGGCTGGTGCGCGGTGAGATTCAGTCCAAAGCCAAGTGCCTGACGGCCAACAAACTGTTGCTGGAACAGCTCGACGAACTGGAAGCCAAGGCCCGTCGTCGCGACATCCTCGCCGACGAAGAAACCCTGTATGCCTTCTACGACGCGCGGCTGCCGGCGGAGATCCACCAGACCGCGACCTTCGACAGCTGGTACCGGATCAACAGCCAGAAAGACCCGCAGCTGCTGATCATGCGCGAAGAAGACGTGCTGGCTCGCGAAGCCAGCGAAGTCACTGCCCAGCATTACCCGGACACCCTGCACATCGGCGATCTGGAATTGGCCTTGAGCTACCACTTCGAGCCGAATCACCCGCGCGACGGCGTGACCCTGCGCGTGCCGGCACCGCTGTTGCCGATGCTGCCACCGGAACGCCTGGAATGGCTGGTGCCGGGTGTCATCGAAGCCAAGTGCATCGCGCTGGTGCGCAACCTGCCCAAGGCCTTGCGCAAGAATTTCGTACCGGTGCCGGACTTCGTCAAGGCGGCCTTGCAGCGTATGACCTTTGCCGAGGGCTCGCTGCCCCAGGCCTTGGGTCGCGAGCTGCTGCGCATGACCGGTGCCCGCGTCAGCGATGAAGCCTGGACCGAGGCGGCGCAGCAGGTCGAAAGCCATCTGCGGATGAACCTGGAAATCGTCGACGCCCAGGGCAAGTTCCTTGGTGAAGGTCGCGATCTGTCCGAACTGACTGCACGTTTCGCCGAGGCCAGCCAGGCCGCATTGGCCGTGCCGCAAACCGCGAAGAGCCAGCAGCCGGTGGAGCCGAAAGTGTTCGCCGCCGTGGCCGAGAAAACCCAGCAGAAGATCGCCGGGCTGTCGATGACGGTCTACCCGGCGCTGGTGGAAGAGGCCGGGACGGTCAAGGAAGGGCGTTTCTCGACCCCGGCCGAGGCCGAGTTCCAGCATCGCCGTGCCCTGCAACGCTTGCTGATGCAGCAACTGGCCGAACCTGCCAAGTTCCTTCGTGGCAAGTTGCCGGGCCTGACTGAATTGGGCCTGCTCTACCGCGACATGGGACGCGTCGATGCGCTGGTGGAAGACATTCTGCTGGCCAGCCTCGACAGTTGCATTCTTGAGGGCGAAGACCCGCTGCCCCGTGACGGCGCCGCTCTGGCGTCCCTGGCCGAGCGCAAGCGCGGCGCCTGGACCGAGCACGCCGAGCGTGTGGCGAAGCTGACGCTGGAAATCCTCAAGCTTTGGCATGGCCTGCAAAAACGCTTCAAGGGCAAGATCGACCTGGCGCAGGCCGTGGCCCTGAACGACATCAAGCAGCAACTCAGCCACCTGGTGTATCCGGGATTTGTCCGGGAAACGCCGATGCAGTGGCTCAAGGAGTTGCCGCGTTACCTCAAGGCGATCGAACAGCGTTTTGAAAAAATCGCTGCCCAGGTGCAGCGCGACCGGGTCTGGAGCGGCGAATTGAGCGGCCTGTGGACGCAATACCAGACCCGCGCCAGCAAACACGCCCAAGAGGGCAAGCGCGATCCGCAGTTGGAGTTGTATCGCTGGTGGCTGGAGGAATACCGGGTTTCGCTGTTTGCGCAGCAACTGGGGACCAAGGCGCCGATCTCCGACAAGCGCCTGAACAAGCAGTGGTCGCAAGTCGAACCGTAGGCCCGAGGCTGGTTAGTACCCTGTGGGAGCGGGCTTGCCCGCGAAAGCGGTATGTCTGTCACATTAATGCTGGATGTGCTGACGCCATCGCGGGCAAGCCCGCTCCCACAGGTCAGGTGGTGTATCAGTAGGAGTTTGATCCAGCAAAAGGGGCGAAATGCCCACGTTTATGGCAAACTTCGCGCCTATAAACGCCGGCCCCGCGGTTTTGAGCCTTCACGGTCTCGGGCAGGTCGGAATAAAGCGATGCCAGGTTTGCGTTCCCCGGATGGGAATAGACCCTTTGTGTGTTGGTACGACGGTACCAATGCTTTCTGCCTGAACAGATTAGAGACACGACCATGCATAACGTCGTCATCAGCGGCACCGGCCTGTACACCCCGGCCAACAGCATTTCCAACGAAGAGCTGGTGCAGTCTTTCAATACTTACGTCGCGCAGTTCAACGCCGACAACGCCGATGCCATCGCGCGCGGTGAAGTGCAAGCATTGACCGAGTCCAGCGCAGCGTTCATCGAAAAAGCCTCCGGCATCAAGAGCCGCTTTGTCATGGACAAGGACGGCATCCTCGACCCGCAACGCATGGCCCCACGCCTGCCGGAGCGTTCCAACGACGAGTGGTCGGTGCTTTGCCAGATGGCCATCGGCGCTGCCGAACAAGCCTTGCAACGCGCCGGCAAGACCGCCGCCGATATCGACGGCGTGATCGTCGCCTGTTCCAACCTGCAGCGCGCCTACCCGGCGATTGCCATCGAAGTCCAGGAAGCACTGGGCATCCAGGGTTTCGGTTTCGACATGAACGTGGCGTGTTCCTCGGCGACCTTCGGTATCCAGACCGCCGCCAACAGCGTGCAACTGGGCCAGGCCCGGGCAGTCCTGATGGTCAACCCGGAAGTCTGCACCGGCCACCTGAACTTCCGTGACCGCGACAGCCACTTCATCTTCGGTGACGCTGCCACTGCGGTGATCATCGAACGTGCTGACCTGGCGACCTCCAAGTACCAGTTCGACATCGTCAGCACCAAACTGCTGACCAAGTTCTCCAACAACATCCGCAACAACTTCGGCTTCCTCAACCGCGCGGCGCAAGAGGGCATCGGCGCCAAGGACAAACTGTTCGTGCAGGAAGGCCGCAAGGTGTTCAAGGAAGTCTGCCCGCTGGTTGCCGAGCTGATCGGTGAGCATCTGCAAGAGAACCAGCTCAACGTCAGCGACGTGAAGCGCTTCTGGCTGCACCAGGCCAACCTCAGCATGAACCACCTGATCGTCAAGAAACTGCTGGGTCGAGACGCCACCGAACAGGAAGCGCCGGTGATTCTCGACACCTACGCCAACACCAGTTCCGCCGGCTCCGTGATTGCGTTCCACAAGAACCAGGACGATCTGGCCGCCGGTTCGCTGGCCGTGCTCAGTTCGTTCGGTGCCGGTTATTCGATTGGTAGCGTGTTGCTGCGCAAGTTGTAGGATGTAGGAGCGAGCTTGCTCGCGAAGAACTCAAAGACGCTGCGTTTATCCAGATTGCACGCGTTATCGTTGACGACCTTCGCGAGCGAGCTCGCTCCTACATTCAGGTTGGATTAGCAGAAATAGAAACAGCCCGGCGTTGATGCATCGGAGGATGATGGGGACCGACACATCAACGCCAGGCTGTAAAAGGGGCTCAGGCATCTTTGCCTGAGTCGTGTAGCGAGGTGAATCAGAACTTGGCTTCGGCATCCAGTTGCAGGGTGTTGATGTCCGAATCGGTTTTCTTGATGTTGGCGTTGGTCTGGTCCGAGGTCGCCATGTAGTAGGTCGCGCCCAGGGTGAAGTTCTTGTCCAGCTCGTAGCTCACTTTCAGCTTGCTGCCGCGCGAACCGGTGAAGCCGTTGGCGAAGTCGGAGTCGGTGAAGGCGCCAACCACAGCGTTACGCTGCACGTCGCGGTAGTTGTAGTCCACGCCGAAGCCGTAAAGCTTGGTCTTGACACCGGCCAGCCAGCCAGTGTCCTGGTCGTTGCTGGCATCGGCGTTGTTGACGTACTGACCGTACAGCGACAGCGGTACTGGCAGATTGGAGAAGTCCAGCTGACCAAAGCCTTCGTACAGTTTGAACTGTTCGCCCGGGCTGTTGCCGTTGACGGCCAGTGCGCATGGCGTGGTGATGGTGCCGCTGGTAGGGCAGGCGCTGCTGTCATCGTTGTCGTAGGCGTAGAGACTGCCGCCCAAGGTCATTTTCATGCTGTCGGTGATGGCGAAGCGGCCACCCAACTGGCCGGCATACAGGCGCAGGTCGTGCTTGAACTGCACGCCTTCACCGTCGACGTTGTCCTTGAGGGTGTAGTGACCGGCGCTACCGAACAGCTCGGTGCTGCCGCTCAGCGGATACTTGTAGGTGACGGCCAGACCTTCCGGGCTGATGTCGCTATCCCAGATGATGTCGCCCATGCTCACCCATTGTTGTGGCATCTTGCCGCCAACCAGGTGCAGGTTCTT
This sequence comes from Pseudomonas sp. KH_046_2, assembly GCF_057838985.1. Lineage (NCBI taxonomy): Bacteria > Pseudomonadati > Pseudomonadota > Gammaproteobacteria > Pseudomonadales > Pseudomonadaceae > Pseudomonas > Pseudomonas sp. KH_046_2. The sequence goes on from NZ_CM174480.1 coordinate 1,627,763, forward strand.
GATGGCGTCAGGGTGGTAGTCGACGTAACCCTGGTCCAGCCAGATCTGCTTCTTGTCGAAGTAATTGTCCAGGCTCTGGTTGGTGGATCGAGCGTCGTCGTTGTTGCCGGTGGCGATACGGATACCGGTGTCGACCTGCGGGTTGATTTCGGTGTAGGCACCCAGGCGGGCACGAATGCGCTGACGATCCTGGTCCTTGTTGTTTGGCACGCCATCGTTGTGCACGGTTTCCTGACGGAAGCGCACGTCGCCCTTGAACTGGGTCTTGGCAGCCCAGGCCAGTTTCTGGTCGAAAGCGCTCAGTGTGTCGGTTTTCTTCGCGGTGGCCGCGATTTGCTCGTTGGTCTCTTGCTGAGCCTGACGGGCGATCTGCTGGTCTTTCTGATCCCTGGCCAGCTCGGCTTGCAGTTCGCTGTACTGCGCGTTGGTGATCGAGCCGTTAGCCTTGAGCATGTCGAGCAGTTTGGCGTCGACTGCGGCACTGGCCGGAACACTCATGGCCAGCAACAGGCCACCGCACAAGGCCGCCGCAGTTTTCGTGGAAGCAAGACGCATATCAATCTCCGAAGATGAGAGGGGATGACAGAGCCATCCGGGACACAACCGACCATTAGGGGCGGAAAACAGTGGCCGGGTTAGAACCCGACGCTCTAAAAACAGGCGCCAGTATCGCGATGGTTTATGACAGAGCGGTGGCAATGTGATGTCATGTCGATGACGATACAAAGTCGCCGTGAACTATTGAGTTAGAGCACTGTCGTCGTTTTGCCCGTGTGCATTGCAGGGCGATAGGCGATACTCGCGGGGCTTTCACGCCATGAAGAGTGAGGATGGTGATGCCGTTGCAACGCCTGCAAAAACTGTCAGAAATCGCCCCGCAGACGTGGGACGCACTGGTGCCCGAGACTCAGCCTTTTCTGCGTCACGCCTTTTTGAGCGCACTGGAAGACAGCGGCAGCGTCGGACCCCATACCGGCTGGCAGCCCGAGCATTTATTGCACGTGGAAGGGGATCGACTGATCGCCGCGCTGCCCGGATATCGCAAGTGGCATTCCTATGGCGAGTACGTGTTCGATCACGCCTGGGCCGATGCCTGTGAACGTGCCGGCATCGACTACTACCCCAAACTGTTGAGCGCGGTGCCGTTCAGCCCGGTCAGCGGGCCGCGGCTGTTGGCGGCCACGGTCGAAGACGGTTTCGAGTTATTGAAAAGCCTGCCGGGCTACCTTGAGCTTGAAGGGCTCTCCAGCGCACATATCAACTTCACCGACCCGTTCACCGACGCGGCACTGAGCGAGCAACCGGGCTGGCTGCAGCGCGTTGGCTGTCAGTACCACTGGCAGAATCGCGGCTACCGGGATTTCCAGGACTTCCTCGACGTGCTCAGTTCGCGCAAGCGCAAACAGATGCGCAAGGAGCGCGAGCAGGTGGCCGGGCAGGGCTTCGATTTCGAATGGCTCGAAGGTCGGGAGCTGAGCGAGGCGCAATGGGATTTCGTCTATGCCTGCTACGCCAATACGTACGCGGTGCGCCGGCAAGCGCCGTATCTGACGCGGGAGTTTTTCAGCCTGTTGGCCGAGCGCATGCCGGAGTCGATTCGCGTGGTGCTGGCCAAACAAGGTTCACGGCCGGTGGCGATGGCGTTCAGCCTGGTGGGGGGCGACAGCTTTTATGGCCGTTACTGGGGATGCCTGGCGGAGTTCGATCGCCTGCATTTCGAGACCTGTTTCTACCAGGGCATGGACTATGCCATTGCCAACGGTTTCCAGCGGTTTGATGCCGGGGCACAGGGGGAGCACAAACTGATTCGCGGATTCGAGCCAGTCATTACCCATTCCTGGCACTACTTGCGGCATCCGGGATTGAAAGCGGCGGTGAAAGACTTCCTGGAGCAGGAGCGGTTGGGGGTGCTGGCTTATGCGGAGGAGGCGAAGTCAGCCTTGCCTTATCGACAAGGCTGATCTTCAGCGTTTCAGCTTTCTTCCTTGCCCAGCCAGCGATACAGCACGCCGCCGACCACTGCACCGAGTAGCGGTGCGACCCAGAACATCCACAGTTGTTGAATCGCCCAGCCGCCGACGATCAGCGCCGGGCCGGTGCTGCGCGCCGGGTTAACTGAAGTGTTGGTGACCGGGATCGAGATCAGGTGGATCAGCGTCAGTCCCAGGCCGATGGCAATCGGCGCCAGTCCTGCTGGTGCACGTTTGTCGGTGGCGCCGAGGATGATCAGGATGAACATCGCCGTCATCACCAGTTCACAGACAAACCCTGCCGCCATCGAATAGCCGCCAGGGGAGTGTTCGCCATAGCCGTTGGATGCCAGGCCTCCCGCCAGTTCGAAACCGGGTTTGCCGCTGGCAATGAAGTACAGCAGGGCGGCTGCAATCACGCCGCCTATGACCTGGGCAATGATGTAGGCCGGCAATTCCTTGGCCGGAAACCGTCCACCCACCACCAGGCCGAGGGATACCGCGGGGTTGAGATGACAGCCGGAAATATGGCCGATGGCGAAAGCCATGGTCAGCACGGTCAGGCCAAACGCGAAGGACACCCCGAGCAGACCGATCCCCACCTCCGGAAAAGCCGCCGCCAATACCGCACTGCCGCAACCACCCAACACCAGCCAGAACGTACCTACCAACTCAGTCGCCGAACGTTTTAACAGAGACATAAGAGAGTGCCCTTTCGAGATTATGCTGCCTTTAGCATCCAGCCGATGGACTGCAGAACCACCTCCAGAACGTTGGAGTGAGTACAGCACGGTTTTTTCAGAATTCCAGCAGGCATAAGAAACCGCCAGGCCCCGTTGTTGGCGGGGGGCTGGCGGTTTTCTGTGATCGATCGGCTTCACTCTTCCCCTGTGGGAGCGAGCCTGCTCGCGATGTCGGAATATCATTCAACAATGATGTTGTCTGACTCACCGCTATCGCGAGCAGGCTCGCTCCCACAGGGGAAGAGTGTTGTTCAGGGAATCAATCAATCCCGACAAACCCACCAGTCTGGTGTTGCCACAACCGTGCATACAGACCGCCATGGGCGAGCAGTTCGGCGTGGGTTCCGGTTTCGGCGATCTTGCCGTTTTCCAGCACCACCAGCCGGTCCATCCGGGCGATGGTCGAGAGCCGGTGAGCGATGGCGATCACGGTTTTGCCCTGCATCAGGGTTTCGAGACTTTCCTGGATCGCCGCTTCGACTTCCGAATCCAGTGCCGAGGTGGCCTCGTCCATGATCAGGATCGGCGCGTCCTTGAGCAGTACCCGGGCGATGGCGATGCGCTGGCGCTGGCCGCCGGAGAGTTTCACCCCGCGCTCACCGACGTGGGCATCGAAGCCGCTACGGCCTTCAGCGTCCGACAGTGAAGGAATGAAGCCGTCAGCCCGGGCCTTGTACACCGCTTCCCAGAGTTCGGCGTCGGTGGCGTCGGGCTTGCCATACAGCAGGTTGTCACGGATCGAACGGTGCAGCAGCGACGTGTCCTGGGTGATCATGCCGATGCGTTCGCGCAGGCTTTCCTGGCTGACGTCGGCGATGTTCTGGCCGTCGATCAGGATGCGCCCGCCTTGGACGTCGTACAGGCGCAGCAGCAGGTTCACCAGGGTCGATTTGCCGGCACCGGACGGGCCGATCAGGCCGATTTTCTCGCCAGCCTTGATGGTCAGGTTGAGGTCGCCGATGATCCCGCTCTGCTTGCCGTAGTGGAAATCCACCTGTTCGAAGCGCACTTCGCCACGGGCCACCGCCAGGGGTTTGGCCTGGTCGCGGTCGGTGACGCTGACCGGTTGTGAAATGGTCTGCAGGCCGTCCTGAACCATGCCGATATTTTCGAAGATGCCGGTCACCACCCACATGATCCAGCCGGACATGTTGACGATGCGGATCACCAGGCCAGTGGCCAGGGCAATCGCACCCACGCTGATCAGCGACTGCGTCCACAACCACAGGGCCAGGCCGGTGGTGCAGACGATCAGCAAGCCATTCATGCTGGTGATGACCACGTCCATGCTGGTGACCACACGGCCGGCCAGTTGCGCCTTCTCGGTCTGTTCCTTGATGGCTTCGCGGGCGTATTGCTGTTCGAAGTTGGTGTGGGCGAACAATTTCAGGGTAGTGATATTGGTGTAGCCGTCGACAATCCGCCCCATGAGTTTGGAGCGCGCATCGGACGCCACTACCGAGCGATCCTTGACCCGTGGCACGAAGTAACAGAGGGCGCCGATGAAGGCGAAGATCCAGGTCAGCAGCGGGATTATCAGGCGCCAGTCGGCTTCGGCGAACAGCACCAGCGAACTGATGGCGTAGATCAGCACATGCCACAACGCATCCACGGCCTGCACGGCGGAATCGCGCAGTGAGTTGCCGGTTTGCATGATGCGTTGGGCGATGCGCCCGGCGAAGTCGTTCTGGAAGAAATTCAGGCTTTGCTTGAGCACGTAGCTGTGGTTCTGCCAGCGGATCATGCTGGTCATGCTTGGGCTCAGGGTCTGGTGCACCAGCAGGTCATGCAGGCCCACGAATATGGGGCGCAGTACCAGCGCAACCACCACCATCCAGGTCAGTTCGAGGGCGTGATCCTGGAACAGACTGACGTTCGGCGTGCCTTGGGCCAGGTCGATGATGCGGCTCAGGTAGCTGAACAGCGCCACCTCGATCAAAGCACCAATCAGGCCGACGATCAGCAGGGCGGCGAAGCTCGGCCAGACCTGCTTGAGGTAATAAGTGTAGAAAGGGAAAACCCGGTCCGGCGGAGACGCCGTCGGTGCTTCACGGAAAACATCGATCAGTTTTTCAAAGCGGCGATAAAGCATTGGTTGTTCGCCCGCGAGCGGGCTCTCCTTTTAACGGTTTGAGCGTTGCCGGCAAACACCGGCAACGGCTCGGACATCCTTGTCCAGCTTAGTCTCAGTCGATGCGCTTGGCCGACTTGATGAAGACAGGATCGGCCGGCACGTCGCGCATGCCGTTTTTGCTGGTGGTAGGCGTATTGACGATGATATCGACTACATCCATGCCCTTGACCACTTTGGCGAACACGGCGTAGCCGGCATCGCGGCCAGGATCAAGGAAGTCGTTGTCCTTGACGTTGATGAAGAACTGGCTGGTGGCCGAGTCAGGATCAGAGGTGCGTGCCATCGACAGCGTGCCACGCACGTTATGCAGGCCGTTGCTGGCTTCGTTCTTGATCGGGTCTTTGGTTGGTTTCTGCTGCATCGAGGAGGTGAAACCACCGCCCTGGGCCATGAACCCCGGGATCACCCGGTGGAAAATCGTGTTGTTGTAGAAGCCGCTGTCGACGTACGCAAGAAAGTTCTTGGTACTGATCGGGGCCTTGACCGGGTCCAGTTCGATTTCGATCTGGCCGTTGGTGGTGTCCAGCAGCACATGCGGTGCTTTTTCCGGCGTCGCGGCCATCAGGTTGGCGGCAAACAGGACGGAGCCTGCGGCGAGGGCGATTTTTTTCAGCATGGGTCAGTGATCCTGAGTGGTGGTGTCGACTGCGGTCAGAAACTCCAGCAGTGTCTGGTTGAAGTGTTCCGGCTGGTCCAGCGGCGTGGCGTGGCGTGAATCGGCGATCACCACCAGCCGCGCGTCGGGCAGCAGTTTTACGTAGTTTTCCTTCAGCGCCACCGGCGTGTAGTCACGGTCGGCGCTGACGATGAGGGTTGGACAGGTGACCTTTGAAAGTCGTTCCTGGACCCCCCAGCCGACAATGGCATTGAAGCTGGCGAGATAAGCATGTTTGTCGTTTTTTGCCCAGCGTTCGGCCATCTTTTGTCGCAAGTCGGCCTGCTCGGGTTTCGGGAACAGCTTGCCACCCAACGCCTTGCCGATGGTGCCCAGGCTGAGTGCGCGCATCAGGCTCCAGCGCTTGAGCCACTGCCAGTAGTCATCGCGGCTGCGCAGTTTGACCTCGGGCGCGCTGTTGACGATGCACAGGCTCTTGAGCAGTTGCGGCTGATCCACGCCCAGCTGGAAGCCGATCATGCCGCCCATGGACAGGCCGACATAGTGTGCCGGACCGAGATTGAGGTGCTCGATCAGTGCAATCAGGTCGGCGCTGAATCCGGCAATGCTGTAGCGCTCCCGGGGTTTGTCCGAACGGCCGTGACCGCGCACATCCGGGACGATCACCCGGTAGCGGGTGGCAAGTGCCGGGATCTGTTTTTCCCAGTCCAGCGTGCTGGAGCCAAGACCGTGGACCAGCAGCAGCGGCGTGCCGTGGCCGTATTCCTCATAGTGCAGGTTGCAACCTTCGTGTTCGAAATAGGCCATGCATACACTCCGTGTCAGGCTTGTTCGGGGGCGGCGAACGGTGCGTCCAGTGGTGCGGTGTCAAACGTACGCAGCAGTTCGATGAGAATCTGCGTGGCCGGCCCGAGCGGTTTGTCCTTGTTCGAATACAGGTAGAAGCTCGGGTTACGGCTGCCGCCCTGATCCAACGGTAGCAGCTTGAGCGTACCCTCCTTGAGTTCCCGTTCGATCATGTGCCTGGGCAGCCAGGCAAACCCCAGGCCGCTGCTGACGAAGGTCGCGGCGGTGGCCAGGCTGCCGACGGTCCAGCGCTGTTCGGCACCGAGCCAGCCGACGTCCCGTGGTTGCTGGCGGCCCGAGTCGCGGATCACCACTTGCATCTGGCTTTCCAGGTCCTGGAAGCTCAATTCGCGGTTGAGGCGGTGCAGGGGATGTTCCGGGTGGGCGACCGCGACGAACTCGACGTCGCTCAATTCCGCGCCCAGGTAACCGGGGATACTGAAGCCCGTGATGGCCAGGTCGGCCACGCCTTCGAGCAGGACTTCCTCCACACCCGACAGCACTTCCTCACGCAGGCGCACCCGGCAGCCACGGCTTTGCGGCATGAAGGCGGTCAAGGCGCGGACGAGGCGGGCGCTTGGGTAAGCGGCATCGACCACCAGGCGCACTTCGGCTTCCCAGCCCTGCTCCATGTGATGGGCCAGGTCTTCGAGTTGGCTGGCCTGTTTCACCAGTTGCCGGGAACGGCGCAAGAGCACGCCCCCGGCTTCGGTCAGCACGGCTTTGCGTCCGTCGATGCGCAGCAACGGCACGCCGAGTTGATCCTGCATGCGGGCCACGGTGTAGCTGACTGACGATTGCGAGCGATGCAGCGCCTCGGCGGCCTGGGCGAAACCACCGTGATCGACCACGGCTTGCAGCGTTCGCCATTGATCAAGGGTCACGCGGGGCGCTTTCATGTTGAGCTCCTCTTGTCCTAAGCTGGCAGCCCTTATTGGAGGCTGCTGAATGAAAAAATTCTGTTGTGTGCTGCTGGCGCTGCTGCCGCTGACGGCGATGGCTTACCCGATCGATGTGAAGAAAGACCTCAACGGCATGAAGATCGATTACCAGACCTACGACACGGATAACGACATCGGCTCCATTCAGGTGGCCAACTACGGCGACGTCGATGCCAGCTGCAAGGCCGTTTTCATCAATGGCCCGGAAGCACCGCGTACCCGCAAGATCGACGTCCCGGCCGGCAAGCACAAAAATGCCACCGCCAAATTCACCCGCAGCATCATCAAGCTGCGCATCGAGCTGACCTGCACCCCGAAATGACAGCAATCTCATGTGGGAGCGAGCTCCCACATGGATATGGTTTGCTTATAAACGAATTTATCGATGGGTTATAGCAATTATTTGCGCTTTTTCATCGATATGACTCTGTTTAACCTTCACTCCATCGACCTACAGCATTCTCAGATGGAGGCTACATCCCATGTCCCGCGTTCTGATCATCGAAAGCAGTGCCCGTCAGCAAGACTCGGTTTCCCGCCAGCTGACCCAGACCTTCATCAGCCAGTGGAAAGCGGCTCACCCGAATGACCAGATCACCGTCCGGGACCTAGCCGTCAAGCCGGTGCCGCACCTGGACATCAACCTGCTGGGGGGCTGGATGAAACCCGCCGAGCAGCGCAGCGACATCGAACAGGCGTCCCTGGAACGCTCCAACCAGTTGACCGACGAATTGCTCGCCGCCGATGTACTGGTCATGGCCGCGCCCATGTACAACTTCGCGATCCCCAGCACCCTGAAAGCCTGGCTCGACCACGTGCTGCGTGCCGGCGTGACCTTCAAGTACACCGATACCGGCCCGCAAGGCCTGCTCAGCGGCAAGCGTGCCTATGTGTTGACGGCTCGCGGCGGTATCTATGCCGGCAGCACCGCCGATCACCAGGAACCGTACCTGCGCCAGGTCATGGGCTTCATCGGCATCCACGACGTGACGTTCATCCACGCCGAAGGCATGAACCTGGGCGGTGACTTCCAGGAGAAAGGCCTGAACCAGGCGAACGCCAAGCTTTCGCAAGTGGCCTGACCGGTTAATCGCCAGATAATCGCTGGATGGTCTAGTGACCTGGCGCAACCCTTCAAGCCTGTACGCGCATCGAACCTCCCTTCGCACTTGTTGCTCCTGAGTGCCCTGGCCCGATTGAACGCTTTAGCGAGATCGGGCTTTTTTTTGCCTGCGATTTTATAGACACCCACGCAACCCTGTAGGAGTGAGCCTGCTCGCGATGACGGAGTGTCAGACGACAATGATGTTGACTGATCCACCGCTATCGCGAGCAGGCTCGCTCCTACAGGGACTTGTGTGTTTTCCGACAGCTATCGGGGATCGCGATTCAAAGCAAAACCCGCTATCGTCGCCGCCATTCGAAATGAGGCGAGCATGGGCTATCTACTTTTTGTCACGCTGATCCAGGCGTTTTCCTTCAGTCTGATCGGCGAATACCTGGCCGGTCATGTCGACAGTTACTTCGCCGTGCTGGTACGTGTGCTGCTGGCAGGGCTGGTGTTCATCCCGCTGACCCGCTGGCGCTCGGTGGAACCGGCGTTCATGCGCGGCATGCTGCTGATCGGCGCGTTGCAGTTCGGCGTGACCTACGTCTGCCTGTACCTGAGCTTTCGCGTACTGACGGTGCCGGAAGTGTTGTTGTTCACCATCCTCACACCGCTGCACGTGACCCTGATCGAAGATGCGCTCAATCGTCGCTTCAATCCCTGGGCCCTGGTCGCAGCGCTGGTGGCGGTGGCGGGGGCGGCGGTGATTCGCTTTGACCGGATCAACCCGGACTTCTTCATGGGTTTCCTGTTGCTGCAACTGGCCAACTTCACCTACGCCGCCGGGCAGGTGCTCTACAAACACCTGGTCGCGCGCCACCCGAGCGATCTGCCGCATTATCGACGCTTCGGCTACTTCTACCTCGGCGCACTGGCGGTGGCGTTGCCGGCGTTTCTGTTGTTCGGCAAACAGAATTTCCTGCCCGAAGCGCCGTTGCAATGGGGCGTGCTGCTGTTCCTCGGTCTGGTCTCGACCGCTTTGGGGCTCTACTGGTGGAACAAGGGCGCGTGCCTGGTCAACGGCGGGACATTAGCGGTGATGAACAACTTGCATGTGCCGGTGGGGTTGCTGATCAACCTGCTGATCTGGAACCAGCATGAAGAACTGGGGCGGTTGTTGCTCGGTGGCTCGGTGATTTTGCTGGCGGTGTGGATCAGTCGGTTGGGTATACGCAAGCCTTTGGTCGTTCACTGAACCCTGGATAATCCGATATCCCTGTGGGAGCAAGCTTGCTCCCACAGTTTTTTTGGGGTGTTACACCCTGCGCTTTTCGGCTTCGGGAATATGGCTCGCGCCCAGTACCGCCGGCAGTATCCCCGCACGCAAATCCGATCCGCTGGGCTGCTGATAAAGACTCAACCCAAACTCCGGCAGCACCGCCAGCAGGTAGTCGAAAATATCCCCCTGGATCCGCTCGTAGTCGGCCCACGCCGTGGTGCGGGTAAAGCAATAGATTTCCAGCGGAATACCCTGGGCCGTGGTCTGCATCTGGCGGACCATGCAGGTCATGTTCGGCTGGATTCCCGGGTGACTCTTCAGGTAGGCCAGCGCATAGGCACGGAAAGTGCCGATGTTGGTCATCCGCCGGCGATTGGCCGACATGGCTGCGACGTTGCCCTGGGCTTCGTTCCAGGCCTTGAGTTCGGCCTGTTTGCGGGTCATGTAGTCAGTGAGCAAGTGCACCTGAGACAGCTTCAGCTCTTCGTCGTCACGCAGAAAGCGTACGCCGCTGGCGTCGATGAACAGGCTGCGCTTGATCCGGCGGCCACCGGAAGCCTGCATGCCGCGCCAGTTCTTGAACGACTCGGACATCAGGCGCCAGGTCGGAATCGAAACGATGGTCTTGTCGAAGTTTTGCACCTTCACCGTGTGCAGGGTGATGTCTACCACGTCGCCGTCGGCGCCGACCTGAGGCATCTCGATCCAGTCGCCGACCCGCAGCATGTCATTGCTGGTCAACTGCACGCTGGCGACGAACGACAGCAGAGTATCCTTGTAGACCAACAGGATCACCGCCGACATGGCGCCCAGACCCGACAGCAGCAACAGCGGCGAGCGGTCGATCAGCGTGGCGACGATGATGATCGCGCCAAACACGTACAACACCATTTTCGCCAGTTGCACATAGCCTTTGATCGAGCGGGTGCGGGCGTGCTCGGTGCGGGCGTAGATGTCCAGCAGCGCGTTGAGCAGGGCGCTGACCGCCAGCAGCAGAAACAGGAAAGTGAAGGACAGGGCGGCGTTGCCGAGGAAGTTCAGGCTGGTTTTGCTCAGGTCCGGCACTAGATTGAGACCGAACTGGATCACCAGCGAAGGCGTGATCTGCGCCAGGCGATGGAACACCTTGTTCTGTAGGAAATCATTGACCCAGTGCAGGGCCGGCTGGCGGCCGAGCATTTTTGCCGCGTGCAGAATGAGGTAGCGCGCCACCCGTCCGAGGAACAGTGCAATCGCCAAAAGCAACAACAGCGACAGGCTGGAGTGCACGAGCGGGTGCTGATCGAGGGCACCCCAAAGGTCCAGGATGTTGATCCAGAGCTGTTTGATATCCATGGTCGAAACGATTCTTCTGTAAGGCGCGAGAGGGGATTAGAGCATTTAAGACGCTTTGTATTACGTTTCGGGAAAAATCAGGCAACAAAAAACCAACTGTTTACCGCCATTTGTATAAAGAAACTCGGCCTGAGCGCTCGAAACCGTTACCCTATGCAGCTGTTTTTTTGTATTTCTTCGAGGTAGCACCCGTGTTTTCCGAATTCGCCCTGCACGAACGCCTGCTTAAAGCCGTGGCCGAGCTTAAATTTGTCGAGCCTACGCCTGTGCAAGCAGCGGCTATTCCGCTGGCGCTCCAAGGGCGTGACCTGCGGGTGACAGCGCAAACCGGCAGCGGCAAAACCGCTGCATTCGTTCTGCCGATCCTCAACCGCCTGATCGGCCCGGCCAAGATCCGCGTCAGCATCAAGACCCTGATTCTGCTGCCGACTCGTGAGCTGGCCCAACAGACTTTGAAAGAAGTTGAACGCTTTTCGCAGTTCACCTTCATCAAGTCTGGCCTGATCACCGGTGGTGAAGACTTCAAGGTCCAGGCCGCCATGCTGCGCAAGGTGCCGGACATCCTCATCGGCACACCGGGCCGGATGATCGAACAATTAAACGCCGGCAACCTCGACTTGAAAGAAGTTGAAGTGCTGGTGCTCGACGAAGCCGACCGCATGCTCGACATGGGCTTCGCCGATGACGTTCAGCGTCTGGTCGACGAATGCACCAACCGTCAGCAGACCATGCTGTTCTCGGCCACCACCGGTGGTTCGGGCCTGCGCGAGATGATCGCCAAAGTCCTGAACAACCCTGAGCACCTGCAGCTCAATGCGGTCAGCCAGCTGAACGAAACCACCCGTCAGCAAATCATCACCGCTGACCACAACCAGCACAAAGAACAGATCGTCAACTGGCTGCTGGCCAACGAGACCTACCAGAAGGCCATCGTGTTCACCAACACCCGTGCCATGGCCGATCGCATTTACGGTCGCCTGGTGGCGCAGGAATACAAGGCGTTCGTGCTGCACGGCGAGAAAGACCAGAAGGATCGCAAACTGGCGATCGACCGTCTGAAGCAGGGCGGGGTGAAAATTCTTGTGGCTACCGACGTTGCCGCTCGCGGTCTGGACGTGGACGGCCTGGACCTGGTGATCAACTTCGACATGCCACGCAGCGGCGACGAATACGTGCACCGCATCGGTCGTACCGGCCGCGCCGGCAACGATGGCCTGGCCATCTCGCTGATCTGCCACGGCGACTGGAACCTGATGTCGAGCATTGAGCGCTACCTCAAGCAGAGCTTCGAGCGCCGTACCATCAAGGAAGTCAAAGGCACCTACGGCGGACCGAAAAAGGTCAAGGCCTCGGGCAAGGCTGTCGGTGTGAAGAAGAAAAAGACCGACGCCAAGGGCGACAAGAAAAAAACTGCCGCCAAGACCCCGACCAAGCGCAAGAGCGCCAACCGGCCAAAGAGCGATTCCCTGGTCAGCAAGGACGGCATGGCTCCGCTCAAGCGCCGCAAGCCGGAAGCGCCGGCGGCTGAATAAGTCGTTGTCGTGACCCAAAAAAAACCGGACTGATGTCCGGTTTTTTTATGTGCGCCCAGCCCGCTCCCACAGGGGCTTGGTGTGAACACATATCTTGTGTACGACACAAAACCTGTGGGAGCGTGGCGTGCCCGCGAAGGCCGCGCCTCGGTGTCAGGGGCTAACCACCATGACAGCAGCTCGACTTCTCCTGTTCCTCATATTTGTCATGGTGCCGTACCCACTCCATGATTTCGTCCTCGTTGCGCCCCTTGGGCGTCAGATCGAGGTAGTTGTAGGCACCGACCAGCATGTCCAGGCCCCGGGCATAGGTGGAGTAGGTGTGGAAAATTTCGCCGGCGTCATTACGATAAAACACGCTGAGACCGGGGAGTTCTTCCTCGGAACCGTCGGTTTTTTCGTAGTTGTACGTAGCCTTTCCGGCGGCGACCTCTTCGGCTCGGGCACAGACGCCAAAGTCGTAGTTGAAATCGCATCCTTCTGACGACACCCAATCGAATTTCCAGCCCATGCGTCGCTTGAACGCCTGGAATTCAGCGAAAGGTGCGTGGGAAACCGCCACCACTGCAACGTCGTGGTGGGCCAGGTGCTGGTTGGCGCCGTCGATGTGATCGCTCAGGTACGAGCAACCGGGGCAGCCCTCGTCCCAGCCCTCGGCGAACATGAAGTGATAGATGACTAACTGACTGCGGCCGCCAAACAGGTCAGCCAGTTTCAGTTCGCCGTGGGGCCCCTGGAAGTGGTAGTCCTTGTCGATTTTCACCCAGGGCAGGGCGCGGCGTTCGGCGCTGAGTTTGTCCCGTTCCTTGGTGAAGGCTTTCTCGCGGGCCAGGTGCTGTTTGCGGGCGGCGAGCCATTCTTCCCGCGACACGACGGGATGGTTCTGAATGTTCATATTGTTTTCTCCTGCGTGGGGCGGGGAGGTGACCTACACAGCCTAGTCGTTTGGCAGGTGTGGAATTCGACATGCCGCCGGTCGGTCGTCAGCAAAAAGTCCGGCTGATCGACAGCGGTATTCCCGGCAATGATCACCCGCGGCAGGCTCTGGACGAGCAGGCTCGCTCCCACAGGGGGCTTGTGTTGCAGTCAGTCTTGTTTCGCAGCTTTCAAACACTTCAAGTCGCTGAAGTCCTTCCTCACACCCTCGATTTTATTCAGCAGACGTTCGCGTTGGTTCGGCGTGCTTTCAGCCATCAGATCCACGAACAGCGAACGTGCCTGGGCCTCGGTGTTGGCAAAGGCCTGACGATAGGCAGGTGTCCACAACCTCTCACGATTGACCAGAAGTGTCTCGATACGTTGTGGGAATTGGGGGCTGTGGCGTTGGGCAACAGCCGCACTGAACTGCTTCTGCCAATGGACGCGGTTGGCAAGCCACTGGGTGTTCTGCTCGCCCAGGGCGTTGGACCATGCGGTTACCCGTTGTTGCTGGGTAGTGCTCAGTGGCCCGAGCCAGTTGTTCAAGCGCTTCTCCATGCGCGCGCCGCGCTCCTTGATCTGCTGGTCGAGGGAGGGCTTGAGGTATTCCTCCTGGCGTTTGCGCTGGTCCTTGGCAAAGGCGTCGTTCATTTCGGCGACTTGCTTGTCATCCAGCCCTTGCAGCAGCTCGATGGCCGACGGGGTTATTTCCCGCGCGGTCTCGGCGATCGCCTGTTCGGCTTCGTGGGCGCGGGCCTGCAAGGCGGCGTCGGTGACCTGGTTGGCGGCGATCATGGTTTGCAGGCGGTCCAGCCAGTCGAGGTAGCCGGGCAGTTGGGTGGTGCAGTGCCAGCTCAGGTGTTCCTTCAGGCGTTCGTCCAGCCAGCTTTTTTGCTCGCCGTTCATGTCCAGGTAGTCGCTGAGCGTCCACGGGATGATCACATCGAGATTGCGGTAGGCCAGGCCCATGCGGCTGCACGCGCCGAGTGTGAGGGCGATGGTCAGCACTACGGCGATGTGATTGAACCAGCGGGACATGGGCGAGTCCTTGCGATAGCCAGCTTTCGGGGTCTGATTCTCATGTGAACCCAGGATGAGCCAGGCAGTTCAGCCGATCAATAAAAGGCGTGCTCGGCCTTGAGGGTGACCAGCCCGTCGCACTGGCTGTTGTGCCCGGCATAGGCCGAGCAACTGCTGCCGCTCAAGCTGGAATCGCTGTAGATCAGGTCGAGGTCGATGCCCATGAATGGGCGGGACAGTTTCAGCGACCAATCGGCATAACTGCCTACATACCCGCCATCCACCGCCACTGGCGTGTTGAATTGGTGGGTGGTGTATTTCAGGCTGATGCCGACGCCGAATGGTTGGTTGCCGCTCAAATCAGCGAACAGCGTGTTGTTCTGTTTGTCCGGGTCATTGCTGAAAGCGATGCCGAAACGGCTGCCGAGCAAAGTCAGGCCGCCGAACAGTTCCTGGCTGTCGAGAGTCGTGACTTGCGGGTAGCTGTAGCGGATCAAGCCCACTTCGTAGCCGAGGGTTTGGTCGAAGGGTTGTTTAAAGCCTGCGTAGGAATCGATCTCGAGGTTTTTCCCCGGGCTGATGCCCATGCTGGGCGACCATTGACCCATGTAGAAACCGCTGTCGTGGCTCAGGTCCAGGCCACCGTGGAACGAGCCAACGGCCGAAGGTTTGACCAGGCCCTGGGCCATGCTGCGGGTGGGGGTGGTGCCGAGCTTGAGGTCGAAGGCACCCAGCTCACGCTGAAAGATTTGTGCGTGGGCTACGGAGCAGGCCAGCAGGCTGCCGAGCAATGCCAATAAACAGGAAGGTTTGAACATGCGTCACTCCATGAACAGCGAGGGCAGGCTGGCAGGCCCGCTGGAACGCTTGATCCAGACGCGTGCAAGGATACCGGCGAATGATCGGCAATGCAGGCCGTTCGTCGATTTCTACGGGATTTGAGGGAGTGGCGGAGGAGTAGCGAGGGTTCCAGTCCAAGCGCTTCGAAGCTCAAAGCGCTTTGGGACCAGGTGACGCGAGGGGTTTACTTTTTGCCCAGGGTGATCTGCTTGGACGGGCCGAACGTCTGGCCGCTGACGCCTTTGGCAATTTGCTGGATTTCACCGCCGGACTTGAGGAACGCAGCGATCTGGCTGTTGATCGATTCGCTGGTTTCGACGGCTGGAGCTGGCTTTGCTTTGCTGGTGGATGCTTTTACGCGCATGGCGGCCATTAACCTGTAGAAAATTAACTTGGCCAGGCATCGTACAGGAATTACCTGATAATTGCTTGGCAAATATCCCCTCGGCATATTCGTGAGGGCGGGGTAATTAGTCACCGGCCAATATTCGAAATATGCACCTAAGCCGCTGTTTTAACTAATAACATTGCCTGGAAAAATACCGCGTGACGCTGGCCTGGGCATGGCGTAAATGCCCGGATCGGCCTGACGAGCGGCCAGGTGTGCGATGAAAACCCGTGAAAACCAAGGCCTTCAGAGGATTTTCTCGTACCACCGGGCCGGGTGCCGAACGCGGGGCTTAAAACCGGGTAGAATGCCGCCCACGCAATGAGGGTATTGGACATGGCTTTAGTCGGGCGTTACAACAGTTTGCAAGTGGTTAAACACACTAACTTCGGTTTATATCTGGACGGTGGCGCGGATGGCGAAATTCTTCTGCCTAATCGTTATATTCCAAAAGATATTCCTACCGAAGATGAAGACTGGCTCAACGTTTTTGTTTATCTGGACAGCGATGACAAACTCATCGCAACTACTGAAAAACCGAAAGTTCAAGTCGGTGAATTCGCCAGTTTGAAAGTTGTTGAAGTCAACAGCATCGGCGTATTTCTGGACTGGGGGTTGCCGAAAGACCTGTTGCTGCCGTTCTCCGAAGAGAAGCGTCAGATGACGGCGGGCGAGTATGTGGTGGTGCACGTCTATCTCGACAAACACACCCGTCGCATCACCGCGACCGCGCGCCTGGATCGCTACCTGGACAAGACCCCGGCCAACTACACCGCGGGCCAGGAAGTGGATCTGCTGGTGGCCGAAGCCACGGACATGGGCTTCAAGGCCATCATCAACAACAAGCATTGGGGCCTGATCCACAAGAACGAAATCTTCAAGTTCATGCGCGCCGGTAAAGAAGAAAAGGGCTTCATCAAGGAAGTTCGCGCCGACGGCAAGATCAGCCTGAGCCTGCAGCCGGTCGGCCAGGAAGCGGCCACCAGCCTGAACTCGAAGATCCTCGCCAAGTTGCGCGAAAACAACGGCAGCCTGGCGGTGAGCGACAAGAGCGATCCGGCGTTGATCAGCAGTCTGTTTGGTGTCAGCAAGGGCAACTTCAAGAAGGCCATCGGTGCGTTGTACAAGAATGGCCAGATTGTCATTCATGCCGATCGCATCGAACTCAGTTGATGTGCTGACAAGACAGAGGGCCAGGATGGCGCAAGCAGAGAAGTAGAGGTCTCTGGCGGGCGGCATTTTCTGGCCTTCTGGTTAATAATCGACAACATGATTTTTCGCCCCGGTGATTTCTTTTCAACGAGAAGGCCGGGGTTTTGCTTTTTTACTGCCGAGTCTTTGCCATGGATTGTGTCTTCGAGGTGTTCCGGTGAGCGCCACCCGGCGCAGCGCCGACGGGTTTGCCCTGCAAGTGATGGTCGGGTTGTGCCTGGTCTGGGGCGTTCAGCAGGTGATGATCAAGTGGGCGGCGGCCGATATCGCGCCGGTGATGCAGGCGGCCGGACGTTCCGGTATGTCGGCGTTGCTGGTCGGGCTGCTGATCTGCTGGAAGGGCGGCTGGAACCAGGTGGGTGCGACATGGCGCGGCG
The DNA here is from genome assembly GCF_057838985.1 of Pseudomonas sp. KH_046_2. Taxonomy (NCBI): domain Bacteria; kingdom Pseudomonadati; phylum Pseudomonadota; class Gammaproteobacteria; order Pseudomonadales; family Pseudomonadaceae; genus Pseudomonas; species Pseudomonas sp. KH_046_2. Next base: position 1,644,962 of record NZ_CM174480.1, read on the forward strand.
GTCTGTTGGCCGGTGCCTTGTTCGGCCTGGAGTTCTTCTTCATTTCCGAAGGCCTGCAACTGACCACAGCGGCGCACATGTCGGTGTTTCTCTACACCGCGCCGATCTTCACCGCATTGGGGGTGCACTGGTTGCTGCCCAGTGAGCGATTGCGGCCGTTGCAATGGCTGGGGATCGTCCTGGCCTTTATCGGGATTGCCATTGCCTTTGCCGGTGGGGTGTCCTGGGACAACCTTGATTACCGCATGTTGATGGGCGATGCCTTGGGTGTGCTGGCGGGTGCCGCCTGGGGTGCGACCACGGTGGTGGTGCGCGCCTCGCGCCTGTCGGAAGCGCCGGTGACCCTGACGCTGTTCTATCAGTTGATTGTCGGCTTCTTCGGCTTGTTGTTGATCGCGCTGCTCAGCGGCCAGATCACCCATGTCAGCCTGACCCATGTGGCGGTGGCCAGTGTGCTGTTCCAGGGCGTGGTCGTGTCGTTCTTCAGTTACCTGATCTGGTTCTGGCTGCTGCGCCGTTACCTGGCGGCCAACCTCGCGGTGTTTTCGTTCATGACGCCATTGTTCGGCGTCACCTTCGGTGTGGTGCTGCTCGGCGAGGAACTGAGCCTGAACTTCGTCATCGGTGCCGTGCTGGTATTGGCGGGCATCACTTTTGTCAGCGCCGAACAGTGGTTGCGTCGTCGTTTGCGCAAAGCCCTCGGGCAAAACTGACCGGCGCGAGCAACAGACCGCCGGCGATCAACAAGCCGCAGCCGGCGACCACCAGTGCCCGCAAAGGCATGGTCGAGGCAACCTGAATGCCTGGATCGAGCAGCAACAGGTGGTTTTTCCGCCGGCACGGGTGCGGGCACGGGAAATGGCCTGAACACAGGCTGATTGTGATGGATTCAGTAACAGATCATTGTGACTTTGCACGAGCATTGCGTAGGACTTCGGACTATTATCTGTACGAAGGGGCTACAGAACTTTGGCCGCTCGGCACTACCCTGAAGGGGGCACCATGAAAGAGAAAATCCAAAACTGGCTGCATGACCTGGGCGTCGCTCTCGGTTTGATCGAGCCGCCTCTGCAACCCGTGCCTGTTCGTACTGACGATGAACAACGTCGGCGCCAGCAGCGACGCCGGTAATGGCAGATGACATCTGACAGGTGAAAGGTTTCCCGTGGCGAGGGAGCAAGCTCCCTTGCCGCTTCGTGTACGCTTGATCACCAGCCTTAGTACCGCCCGATCTCCAGCAAGAACCGGCTCAAATCATTCGCCGTCCTGGCGGTCTTGAGCATCCGGTCTTCCTCCACCGTAAACGCCGTGACACCCAGTTCATCTTCCAGATGGAAGATCAGCTCTTCGATATCATTTTTATCCAATCCCAACTGCGCCAGGCTGGCGTTGTCGTCGAAGTCATCCCGACCTTCCAGAAGGCGGCTGATGTAGCGATGTACGACAGCACGAAGGGCGGCTTCTTTCATGATCGTTCTTCGAGGAGGTGGGTGTGATTCTCCCTGCCGGTGCAGTTCCTGTCGTTGAGTACAGCAGGCTTTAGCCGTGTGAGCGCTGCCATTCGTCAATCATGTTGCGCAAATGCTCCCCGGAAAAACTGCCGAAATGCCCGCCATGCACCGTGCGGATCGACAGCGCGTGCAAGCGTTGCAGGCTGCGGTCGTAGTCATCGAGGTTGGAGTGGTAGGCGTCTTCGATCAGCGGGCCGTCGTAGATGATGTCGCCGCTGAACAAAGTCTCGGTGGCGGCTTCGTACAGGCAGATGCCACCCGGCGAGTGTCCCGGTGTGTGCACGACCTGCAACACCCGATTGCCCAGGTCCAGCACATCGCCATCTTCGACAAACCCCGTGGCCGGTGCGGCCTTGACCCGGTATTCGGCGTAGCACAGCGGGCAATCAGGGTGCGCCTCGAACATGTCGTCGCCGACAAAGGCTTTGCTCAGGTCGTTGTCGCCATCCGGCGCGGCGAGAATGTCCGCCTCGGCCGGATGCACCAGGCGTTCAGCGAATTCGTGATGACCGGCGATGTGATCGAAATGGCAATGGCTGGCCACCGCCACCAGCGGCCGCTCGGTGATCCATGGCAGTTGCTCGCGCAGGCTGACCAGGCCCGAGCCGCTGTCCAGCAGCAGGTCTTTGTCACGGCCCTGGATGTGCCAGAGGTTGCAGCGGTAGAAAGGCCGGATGTACGGCTCGTGAATCAGGCGGATACCGTCACTGAGATGTTTCACCTCAAACCACTGGTCGCGGCTGACGATCTTCATGTGCAGTTTCCTTCAGACGAAAAAAAACGAGTGTGGCAACCGACGCCACACTCGTCGAAGAAAGCATCAAGTCGTTATGTTCAGCTTAGGCCGCGCTGGCCACAGTCACCGGTCGACGGGACAGCAGGCTGACTGCAACAAAGCTCACCAGACCTACACCAAGGCTGTAGTAGATCGGGGTGTTGGCGTCCAGACCGTCCTTGAACATGAACAGCAGCGCGGTGGCGAAGCCCATGCCCATGCTGGCGATAGCGCCGGCGGTGGTGGCGCGTTTCCAGAAAATCGCACCCATCAGCGGGATCAGCATGCCGCCGACCAACAGGTTGTAGGCCAGGGTCAGGGCGCTGATCACGTCGTTCACGATCAGGGCGATACCCAGTACCACGATGCCGGTCAACAGGGTGAACAGGCGGTTGATCGCCAGGCTCGACTGTTTACCGCCGCGCAGTTTCGGCAGCAGGTCTTCGGTCAGGGTGGTAGCAGCGGCGAGCAGGCCGGCGCTGGCGGTGGACATCATGGCGGCCAGTGCGGCAGCGATCACCAGGCCACGGATACCGTCCGGCAGGGACAGTTTCACAATCGCGGCGAAGGCGTTGTTGACGTTGTCCAGATCCGGGATCAGTACGTGGGCAGCCATGCCGATCAGGGCGCAGGCCAGGCCGTAGAGGATGCAGTAGATGCCGGCGGCGGTACCGGCAACCTGAGCCACTTTGGCGGTCTTGACGGTGAACACCCGTTGCCAGATGTCCTGACCGATCAGGATGCCGAAGAAGTAGATCATGAAGTAGGTGATGATGGTGTCCCAGCCGATGGTGGTGAAGCTGAATGCGGTCGCAGGCAGTTTCAGTACCAGTTCGTCCCAGCCGCCGACGCGGTACAGGCAGATTGGCAACAGGATGAACATCAGGCCTACGGTCTTGATCACGAACTGGACGATGTCGGTCAGGGTCAGGGACCACATGCCGCCGATCGCCGAATAAATCACCACCACGCCACCGCCGACCAATACCGACAGCCAGAACGGCAGGTCGAACAGCACTTGCAGCACGGTGCCAATGGCCAGGATCGAGACCACGCCGATCATCAGCGCATACGCCAACATGATCACCGCGCTCGCGGAGCGGGCCATCGGGTTGTAGCGTTTTTCCAGGACCTGGGTAACGGTGTAGATCTTCAGTTTCAGCAGCGGTTTGGCGAGGAACAGGTTCAGCGCCACGATCCCGCAACCCAGGGCCGCACACAGCCAGAAGCCGGAGATGCCATGCACGTAGCCCAGACGCACGGTGCCCACGGTGGACGCGCCGCCCAGAACGGTGGCAGCCATGGTGCCCATGTACAGGCTCGGGCCGAGGTTACGACCGGCGACCAAAAAGTCTTCGTTGGTCTTGGCCTTGCGCATGCCGTAGTAGCCGAGTATCAGCATCGCGGCGGCGTAGATGAGTACGACGAATAAATCCAAAGCCATTGTGGCGTGTCTCCGATTGTCTTTTTTATGTGGAACTAAAACTGCATTACTGTGATGTCGACGCCGTGTGGCGAGGGGGCTTGCCCCCGTTGGGTCGCGAAGCGACCCCAAAACCTGACAATGCGGTTCTTCAGTTAGAACCCGTTATCCGTATTGCGACTGCTGCGCAGTCGAACGGGGGCAAGCCCCCTCGCCACAAAGGCTTCTGGACACAATGTCTGCGTGTTGAATCAGGCGACTTGACGCATCGCCGGTTTAGCGAGCGAATCCGTGCTCTTGTTGCGAAGGTCGTTCGGGCCATACACAGCGTTGGCTTCCGGGAACACTTTGAGCAGAACCAGGTACACCAGCGAGGCCAGGCCCAGGGTCACCGGCAGGCTGATGTCGATACCACCGGCCATTTCGCCCAGCGGCCCGACAAACTGACCCGGCAGGTTCACGAAGCACAGGCCGACGGCCGCGCTCGGGATCCAGGCGCCCAGGCCACGCCAGTTCCAGCCGTGGGTGAACCAGTAGCGGCCACCTTTCTCGCCGCGGGTGAACACTTGCAGGTCATCCGGGCAGTAGAAGCCGCGACGCACCAGCAGGCCGATGATCATGATCACCATCCATGGGGTGGTGCAGGTGATGATCAGCACGGCGAAGGTCGACACGCTCTGCACCAGGTTGGCCGCGAAGCGCCCGATGAAGATGAAGGCAATCGACATCACACCGATCAGCAGCGTGGCCTTGACCCGCGACAGCACCCGAGGGAACACGCTGGACATGTCCAGGCCGGTGCCGTAGAGCGAGGTGGTGCCGGTGGACATGCCGCCGATCACCGCGATCAGGCACACCGGCAGGAAGAACCAGCTCGGGGATACCGCTAGCAGGCCGCCGACATAGTTGTTGGCCGCGATGTAGTCCGGTGCCTTGACCGCGACAATGGTGGCGGTGACGAGGCCGAACAGGAATGGAATCAGCGTGGCGAGTTGCGCGGCAATCACCGACACCATGATCCGGCCTTTGGGCGTATCGCGCGGGATGTAGCGCGACCAGTCGCCGAGGAATGCACCGAAAGAGATCGGGTTGCTCATGGCGACCAGTGCTGCCCCGATGAACGCCGCCCAGAAACCGGCCTGGCCCATGGCGACGGTGCCGGCGTACTGGCTGTCGAATGCAGGGGCGAAAGCGAAAACCCCCAGCAGGAACAGCAGGCTGGCTGCCCACACCGCAATGCGGTTGACCCACAGCATGAAGCGGAAGCCATAGATGCACACGGTCAATACCAGCAGCGCGAACAGACCGTAGGCCAGGCCCAGGGTCAGATCGGTTTCCGGCAGATCGATCAGGCGTTTGGCACCGCCCACCAGCGCATCGCCCGAACTCCAGACAGAGAGCGAGAAGAACGCGATAGCGGTCAGCAGCGACAGGAAGGAACCGACGATTCGCCCGTGTACCCCGAAGTGCGCACCGGAAGAGACGGCGTTGTTGGTGCCGTTGATGGGGCCGAACAGGCCCATCGGCGCCAGGATCAGCGAGCCGAGTACCACGCCCAGCACAATCGCCCAGACGCCCGCCTGAAAGGACAGGCCGAACAGTACCGGGAAACTGCCGAGCACGGCGGTGGCAAAGGTATTGGCGCCGCCGAAGATCAGGCGAAACAGATCGCTGGGCTTGGCGTCACGCTCATTGTCCGGGATCTGTTCGACCCCGTTTGTTTCGATGCTGCTAAGGCTTTTTTCGTTGTTTTTGTTATTCATGATCTGCTCCGATCATAAAGGCGCGCTCATCGTATGTGAGCGTCGCCTGTGTTGGCTAAGGGGTTGGCAGCCCTTCCGGCATCGCGGACAAATGTTCGTGGCAGGCCAGCCATAGGCCTTGTTGTTCTTGGCCAGACGCTTGTTTCTTGAAAACAATCGTCTCGCGCTCCTGGCTGAAGTGTTGCTCCCCTTGCATGCGCAACTCGGTGGCCACGTCATGGATGAAAATCGCCACGTCACCCTGCAGGCTGACGAAAGCGTTGCTTGAAGTGCACGAGAGCACCTCGAAGCCATCCTCAGAGCGCCAGCCGTCCCACATCGCCTGATAGGCGTCGCGCGACAGCAGGGGCTGTTCGAGGGTGTAGAAGACGAAGCTGGCATCGGCGCTGAACGCGCCGAAGTAGGCTTCGCGATCGTTACGGGCAAAAGCGGACACCAGATCGGCGGCGGCTTTGAGCACCTGATCACGTTCGTTCATGACCGATCCTCAGCGGTGGACTACGCCAGGCAGTACGCAGAGCATTTCGTACAGCAGGTTGGCGGCCAGCAGCGAGGTGTTGCCGGTGGTGTCGTAAGCGGGCGAGACTTCTACCAGATCGCAACCGACCAGGTCGAGGCCTTGGCAGCCACGAACGATCTCGATCGCCTGAATGGTCGTCAGACCGCCGATTTCCGGGGTTCCGGTACCCGGAGCCCAAGCAGGGTCAATGCCGTCGATGTCGAAGCTGAGGTAAACAGGACCGCCGCCGACTTTTTCGCGGACTTCAGCCATCAAAGGCTCCAGCGATTTGTGCCAGCACTCTTCGGCCTGAACCACACGGAAGCCCTGGTTGCGGCTCCAGTTGAAGTCGTCAGCGGTGTAGCCCTGGGCGCGCAGGCCGATCTGCACGACACGGTCCGGATCCAGCAGGCCTTCTTCGACGGCGCGGCGGAAGGTGGTGCCGTGGGCGATCTTCTCGCCGAACATGTGGTCGTTCACATCGGCGTGGGCGTCGATGTGCACCAGGCCGACCTTGCCGTGCTTTTTATGGATGGCACGCAGGATCGGCAGGGTGATGGTGTGGTCGCCGCCCAGGGTAAGGGGGATCACATCGTGTTCGAGGATGTTGTCGTAGGATTCTTCGATGATCCGTACGGCATCCAGCAGGTTGAAGGTGTTGATCGCGATGTCGCCGATGTCGGCAACCGACAGCGAGTCGAACGGCGCAGCGCCGGTCGCCATGTTGTACGGGCGGATCATCACCGATTCGGCGCGGATTTCGCGAGGTCCGAAACGGGTGCCGGGGCGCAGGGAGGTACCGATGTCCAGCGGCACGCCGACGAAGGCAGCGTCCAGGCCGGCAGCGGTATTCAAATGGGGGAGCCGCATCATGGTGGCGATGCCGCCGAAGCGCGGCATTTCGTTGCCGCCCAGTGGTTGGTGAAGAATCTTGTCCACGGGTAGGGCCTCATCGTCGTTGTTTTATTTATTTAGGTAAGCCGTTCACGGGAGTACGGGCGAACCTTGTGGCGCCGATTCTGCGAAATGTAGTGGCCGGGAAGAATCGCTACGGGCAAATACTTAGTTCAGATTTTTCTAAACTAATGGCGGAGGGAGCTATAGACTTCATGCCATGCGCAAGACCCTGTGGCGAGGGGGCAAGCCCCCGTTCGGCGGCGCAGCCGCCGTAAATCACGCTGACGCGGTTTGCCTGATGCACCTCGGATGACGGGTTTGGGGCCGCTGCGCAGCCCAACGGGGGCAAGCCCCCTCGCCACAGTGTTCCGCGTCGATCTTTGGAGAGAGTCCCCATGGCCAACGCTTTACCCGACCTGAAACTATTGCGCATCTTCGTCAGCGTGGTGCGCCATCAGGGGTTCGCCAACGCCCAGCAGGAGCTCAATCTCTCGACGTCGGCCATCAGCACCTACATGAGTCAGCTCGAAGCAGCTCTTGGCCTGGTGCTGTGTCATCGCGGCCGTGGCGGTTTCAGCCTGACCAGCAAGGGCGAGTTGTTCCATCAGGAAACCCTGCGTCTGTTGGGCGAACTCGAAGGCTTCGAGCAGTACGCCGCCGCCCTCAAGGGCGAGTTGCGCGGCACCTTGAACCTCGGTGTGATCGACTCCACGGTCAGCGACAAGGCCCTGCCGTTCGCCGAAGCCATCGGCGCCTACAGCCAGGAACACCCGGCCGTGCACTTGCACCTGTCGGTGATGAGCCCTTACGAATTGCAACTCGGCGTGCAGGACAACCGTCTCGACTTGGCCATCGGTGCGTTTTCCACGCGCATGAGCGGCCTGGTGTACATGCCGCTGTACCGTGAACAACACTGGTTGTATTGCAGCACGCGGCATCCGCTGTTCAACGAGCGGCGTATTCCCGAGCAAGTCATCACCCAGCAGCGCATGGTCGGTCGTGGCTACTGGAGCCAGGCCGAACTGGCGCGCCACGGTTTCAAGCACAGCGCCGCAACGGTGGAAAGTATGGAGGCCCAGTTGATTCTGGTGCTGTCGGGCGCCTACATCGGCTACCTGCCGGAGCACTACGCCCAGGCCTGGGCCGACAAGGGCGACTTGCGGGTGTTGCTGCCGGCGACCTTTGGTTATCAGGCGCCGTTCTCGATGATCGTGCGCCGGGGCCGTAGCCGCGAGCCGCTGATCCAGACCTTCCGTGATCTGCTCAAAGCACAACTGAATCAGGCGTAAAGACGATGTCCAGAATTCAATGTCCGCGCTGCCTGCGCCCGCAAAGCCACTGCCTGTGCCCGTTGATCCCGAGCCTCGACAGCCGCACCCGGGTACTGTTGTTGCAGCATCCGAGCGAAGTGAACCATGCGTTGAATACTGCGCGTCTGGCGGCGCTTGGGTTGAAGAATGCCGAGTTGATTGTGGGGGAAGTGTTCGAGGATTTGCCGACGCTGTTGAATCAGCCGGGGTATCGGGCGCGGTTGCTGTTTCCCGGCGAAGATGCCCAACCGATGCAGGCTTGTGCCGCGACGGACGAACCCTTGTTGCTGGTGGTTCCCGACGGCACCTGGCGCAAGGCGCGCAAGATGCTGCACCTCAATCCGCTGCTGGCGGCGTTGCCGAGGGTGACACTGGCCGAAGGCGGTGTGTCCCGCTATCGCCTGCGCAAGGCGCCGGGGCCGGGAGCGTTGTCGACGGTGGAGGCGATTGTGCAGGCGCTGGAAACCCTCGAAGCGCCGGCGACGTTTGCGCCGTTGCTGAAGCCGTTCGAGGCGTTGATCGAGGGGCAGATTGCGGCGATGGGGGAGGAGGTTTTTCAGCGTAATCATGCCGAGATGTGATCGTTGTATGTGCCGGCCTCTTCGCGGGCAAGCCCGCTCCCACAGGTTCAGTGGCGTTCGCAGATTTTGTGTACACAACGGACACTGTGGGAGCGGGCTTGCCCGCGAAGAGGCCGGTTCAGTCACTGTAATCCTCGAAGAATGACTACCTTTCCCGCATCGCCTCGGTCCGCGCTTTCAACACCGGTTTAAGCAAGTAATCCAGTACCGTTTTCTCCCCGGAAATAATGTCCACCGTCGCCACCATCCCCGGGATGATCAGCAGCGGTTTCACATCCCCGCCCAAATGGTTTTTATCGGTACGCACCTGAATCAGATAGAAACTGTTGCCCTTGTCGTCGGTGATGGTGTCGGCGCCGATCAGTTCCAGTTTGGCGCTCAGGCCGCCGTAAATGGTGTAGTCGTAGGCACTGAACTTGACCATGGCTTTCTGGCCCGGATGCAGGAATGCAACGTCCTGCGGGCGCACCTTGGCTTCGATCAGCAGGTTGTCTTCCAGCGGCACGATTTCCACCATGTCACTGCCGGGCTGGACCACGCCGCCGATGGTGTTGATCTTCAACACCTTGATGATGCCGTGCACCGGCGAGACCACTGTGGTGCGGGTGACACGGTCGTCGATGGCGATGCTCGACGCCGTTATTTTCGACAGGTCGGTGCGTTTCTCGTTCAGCTCTTTGGCGGCTTCCGAGCGGAAGGTTTGCTCCGACTCGTCGATCTTGCTTTTGATCTCGTTGATCGCCGATTCCGCCCGGGGAATCGCCAGGGTGGTGGCGTTCAGCGAGCCGCGAATCTCCACCGCGCTGCGTTTGAGCCGCAGGATTTCCACCGGAGACACCGCACCGGTGCCCACCAGCGGTGCGGACATGTTCATCTCTTGTTGCAACAACGCCAGGCTGGAACTGAATTGCCCCTGTTTCGAGCGAAACTCCGCCAACTCCTGGGTTTTTTGCCGAAGTTGTTCGCTCAGGGTGCGCTGCTCGCTGGCCAGTCGCCGCTGTCGTTGCTCGTACAGCGAGCGCTCGTCTTCGGCCACTTGCGGAGCCTTGGCGATCACTTCTTCCGACAGCTTGAACGGCCGGCCTTCGGCTTCGGCCGAAAGCCGTTCGACCTGCGCGGTCAAGGCATAGCGATCGGCTTCGCTTTCGCCCTTGTTCGACAGGTAGCGCGTGTCATCCAGGCGCAACAAGGTATCGCCCTTGTTCACCATTTGTCCTTCGCGGACGAAAATCTCAGTGACGATGCCGCCCTCCAGGTTCTGGATCACCTGGACCTTGCTCGACGGAATCGCCTTGCCTTCGCCCATGGTCACTTCCTGCAACACGGCGAATTTGGCCCAGACCACTGCGCTGACCACCAGCGCGGCGGCCAGCCACACGGTGATCCGCGACCAGCGCGGTGAGTCCTGCAAGGAGGCGCCGGCGGTTTCCGGCATGAACTCGGTCTCGGCACTTTTGTTGAAACTGTCGAAGTAGCCACGGGATCCTTGATCGGCAGACATGGACGACTCCTAGACGGCCGCAGAGCCGACACGGCCCTTGCGCAGTGCATCGATGACCGCTTCTTTCGGACCGTCGGCGACGATCCGTCCGTTGTCCAGCACCACCAACCGGTCCACCAGGCTCAGCATCGAGGTGCGGTGGGTCACCAGCAGGATGGTTTTGCCCTGGACCCAGGCGTGAAGTTTTTGCCGAAGGACGTCTTCGCTGCTGTTGTCCATGGCGCTGGTGGGTTCGTCGAGCAGCATGATGGGCGGGTCGAGCAACATCGCCCGGGCCATCAACACGGCCTGACGCTGGCCGCCGGACAACAGTTGCCCGCGTTCGCCCACGGGCCGGTCGAAGCCTTGCGGGTGTTGTCGGGCCAGTTCGGTGACGCCGGTCATTTCCGCCACTTCGAGCATGCGTGAGTCGCTGATATAGCGCGCGCCGAGGGTCAGGTTGTCACGCAGGCTGCCGGCCAGAAGCGGCAGGTCGTGGGCGACGTAACCGATTTGATGGCGCAGGTCGGCGACGTCCAGTTGCCGCAGGTCCAGGCCATCGAGCAGCAACTGGCCTTCATCCGGTTCGTAGAAGCCCATCACCAGCCGCGCCAGGGTGCTTTTGCCCGAGCCGCTGCGGCCGATGATGCCGACGCGCTCGCCGGGCTTCACACTGAAGCTGACATTGGCCAGGGCGGGAGAACTCTGGCCGTTGTAGTGGAAGGTCACGCCGACGACATCCAGCGCGCCTTGCAGTTGGGTGCGCTCCAGCGGCCGTTGCCTGGCGTCGCGCTCCTGGGGCAGGCCCATCAGCGCGTCGGTGCTTTTCATGGTCAGTTGCGCTTGCTGGTAGCGGGTGATCAGGCCGGCGATCTGCCCAAGCGGCGCCAGTACCCGACTGCCCAGCATGTAGCTGGCCACCAGGGCACCAACGCTGAGGTTGCCGGCGATGATGCTGTAGACCCCGGCGACGATGGTCGCCATGCCGGACAGTTGCTGGATGAACAGCGTGCCGTTGGTGGCCAGGGCCGAGAGGTTGCGTGCATGGCTGTCGAGGCGGGTGAGGGCGCCGTGGGTGCTTTCCCATTTGTGCTGGCGTTCGCTTTCGGCGCTGCAGGCCTTGAGGGTTTCCAGGCCGCTGAGGGTTTCGATCAGCAGTGCCTGGCGTTCGGCGCCGAGGCTGAGGCTTTTCTGCACGGTGTCGCGCAGGCGCACCTGGATCACCATGGCGAAGATGATGGTGATGGGAAACGCCAGTATCGGGATCACCACCAGCCAGCCACCGAGCAGGCCGATCACCAATAGCATCAGCAGGCAGAAGGGCAGGTCGATCAGACTGGTGAGGGTTACGGCGGTGAGAAACTCCCGCAGGCCCTGGAAGTCATGAATGCTTTGGGCGAAGCCACCGATGGTCGCCGGTCGCGCTTTCATCGCCATGCCGGTGATGCGCTCGAACAGGGTGGCTGACAGGATCACATCGGTTTTCTTGCCGGCGGTATCCAGCAAGTGCGCGCGCACGACTCGCAGCACCAGTTCGAAAGCGGTGCCGATCAGCAGACCGATCGCCAGCACCCACAAGGTCGAAGTGGCCTGGTTCGGCACCACGCGGTCGTAGGTTTGCATCACGAACAGCGGCACCATCAGGCCCAGCAGGTTGATCAGGAAGCTCGCCAGGATCGCATCGCTGTATAGCCATTTCGACAGCTTCAGCGTATCGCGAAACCAGGCCTGCACCCGAGGCACCAGCGGCGAACGCAAGTCTTCGAGTTCGTGGCGTGGCCGGGCAAACAATGCCTGGCCACTGTAGTGTTCGGCCAGCTCTTCGGGGCTGAGCCATTGTTCGCCGCCGTCGGCTTCGCTGGGCAGGATCAGCACCTTGCCGTCCTCGCCATAACGGCGCAGGACGGCCGTGCGGCCGTTGTTGAGCAACAGCAGCACGGGCAGGTTGAGCGAGGAGATGTCTTTGAGGTCGCGACGCAGCAAGCGCGCCTGCAAACCGGCCCGGGCCGCTGCACGGGGCAGCAGGTCCAGGCTCAGGCGTTGGTGTGCCATTGGCAGCCCGGCACTGAGGCTGGCGCGACTGACCGTCGCGCCGTGGAGTTTGCAGAGGATCAACAGGCCGTCCAGAAGCGGGTCATCGAAGCTCAGGCGCGGATCGATACCGGTGTTGCCGGGTTCCATGCTGGTCATTGAACCCTCCCGGGCGCTACTTCATTTCAGGCAGACGAGCTTCGTTTTTCACTTCGGTCTGGGCGATCGCGTCGGCGGGCAGTACGACCCGTTGCTTGTTCAACAACTGGCCCATGTCCGCCAGGATACGGTACATCGAGAACTCTTCGGTGTAGCGCACTTCGGTGTAGCGACGGTTGGCGTTGTAGAGTTCGTTTTCACTGTCGAGCAGGTCCAGCAGGGTTCGTTGACCGAGGCCGAACTGGTCCTGGTAGGCAATGCGTACGCGCTTGCTGGTTTCGGCATATTCACGGGCGGTCGGGGTTTGTTTCTTGGCATTGACCATGGCGTTCCAGGCCAGGTGAATGTTTTCGTTGAGCTGGCGCAGGGCATTGTTACGGATGTCCATGGCCTGGTTGATCTTGTGCGAGTCGGAGGCCAGGCGCGCCTTGTCGCTGCCACCGCGGAACAGGTTGTAGTTCATCACCACACCGACCCGCCATTCGTTGTCGTGACCTTCATCACCCTGCACATTGTTGTTCGCACCTACGGCTGCCTCGGCGTCGAGGCGTGGGTAGAACGGCGACTTGGCGACTTCGTACTGGCTTTCGGCCGATTGCACGTCGGCCTGGGCCGATTTCAGGAAAGGGTTGTTTTCCACCATGCTCTGCTGGGCTTCGGGCAGGGTGGTGGGGACTTCGCCGCGAATTGATGGCGGGGTTTCGAGTTCATCGGGCATGCGCCCCACAACGGCATAGAAGTTCGACTCGGCATCGGCCAGATCGACTTCGGCGGTGTCGAGGTTGTTTTCTGCCAGTGCCCGGCGAGCGCTGGACTGGTCGGCATCGGCATTGCTGCCCACGCCTCGCTGGGTGCGCAGGCCGATCTGGTCGTTGACCCGCAAGTGCGCTTGCAGGTTGTTCTTGGCCAGTGTCACCAGTTCGCGGCGCTTGAGCACTTCGAGGTAAACCTCGGTGGTGCGCAGGGCCAGATCCTGAGCCGTACCCTGAGCGTAATAGGCTCGCGAGTTGACCACGCCTTTGGTGCGTTGGACTTCGTTGGAAGTGTTGAACCCGTCGAAGATCATTTGCCGCAGGCGCAATTCCGACTGGGTGTAGTTCAAGGTTTCGGTGTTGTGCCCGCCGGGGGTGAGCGCCCGGGTATTGGTGTTATCGCTGTACCCGCGCCCGTAGGCGGCGTTCAGATCAACCGATGGATAAAAGCCCCCTTTGGCGACCTTCACGTCCTCATCCGCCGACAGACGGCTGTCCACCCGTGATGCCAGTTCCGGGTGGGTCGCGATGGTGCTCTGGATTGCTTCGGTCAGCGTCATTGCCTGAGCCTGGGACGAGCAGGCCATGGCCAACAGAACCGCGCTGCAGAGGGGGGTTAATAGGCGCATGTACATCTCCCTGATTCCTGATGGTGCTTATCTCGATCGCCAAATATTTGACGACATTTGTGGGTAAAGTTGTTTCACCTCTTTAACAAAAGAGCTAAGAACATTCTGGAGCGTAGCTAAGAAATTTTTTTCATAAGGACTATGCAAAAAAAAACTTATGCGCTCTGTAAAATCCAGCACATTGTTCAATTGGAAAGCCCTTGTTTTATGGGCTCTAGGGCGCTCATCGGGGTTTGAGGAAAGTTCCAATCCACTTATCGAAATAGAGCGGAGAAGTGCTGGAGGGGAGGGATGCGAACGATCTGATGGCGACGGTTTTTTGTCACTTGAGTGCTTCGAGATCGTTACGCATCGCTCACAGGCAACGTTGTTGCGAACAGGGATCCGATGCCATTGATTGCAGAGGGTTTTTCCCGAAATCGTAAACAGCGCAGTGAGCGACTGGCTGGGTGAGATCGTTGTCGGGGCCGCGGCTTACTCAAGTAAACCGGCACCCGCAACACGATCCGCCAGACAACCCGCTTGAGCCATGAGCACGTTCTTCGCACAAACAAGCTGCCGACAGCGGTTGGCTGCGGAGGAAGTGCACATGGCTACGCTCATCGGTATCGTCAGTAAGGTCATCGGTCAGGTGTTCGCGGTTGCGAGCGACGGCACCCGGCGTGCTTTGGTCGAGGGGGACCGGCTGTTTGCCGGCGACCAACTGAGCACCGGCGCTGAAGGCGCGGTGGCGGTGCATCTGCAAAATGGCCAGGAGCTGACCCTTGGGCGCGGCAGCAGCATGCAGATGACCCCGCAGTTGCTCGCCAATCAGATTCCCCATGTGGACTCGCCTGAAGCGCTGACGCCGAGCGAAGCGCAACTGACCGATGTCGAACAGCTGCAAAAAGCCATTGCGGCGGGCGACGACCCGACCCAGACCGCTGAAGCCACCGCTGCCGGGCCTACCACGACTACCGGTGTACCGGGCGGCATCCCGGGCAGTGGCCATAGTTTCGTCCTGCTCGAAGAAGTGGGCGGACGAGTCGAACCGGTCATTGGCTTCCCCACGGCCGGGTTCAATGGCATTCCCGAACTTCCCGAAGAACGCCTGAACGCTAATCCGGACAACGCTGTAGCGGACGAAGCCCCTGTGGTGCCGCCGGTGGTGCCGCAGGTGCCGAACAATCCGGTCACCTTCGACGGCCTGTCGCAGCAGAACGGCGAGCGGACCGTCAATGAAGCCAACCTGGCCGACGGTTCGGCGAGGAACGAAGGCTCGCTGACGCGAAGCGGCACCTTCACCATCAATGCGCCAGACGGGCTGACCAGCCTCAGCATCGGCGCGATCAACTTGATCAGCGGCGGCGTGGCGGCAGGTTTCCCGCAGTCTATAACCTCCCCGCTGGGCGGCACGCTGACCGTCACCGGTTTCAACCCGGCCACGGGCGTGGTCAGTTACAGCTACACCCTCAACCGTGCCGAATCCCACGTGAGCGGCGAGGGTGCCAATAGTCTTGTCGAACACGTCACCGTGGTGGCCAGCGACAGCAATGGCGACAGCACTACCGGTACAGTGACAATCAACATCATCGACGACGTGCCGCAAGCAGTCGATGACAACAATGGCACTGCTTCGGAAACCCTGCTGACCCTCAACGGCAACGTACTGAGCAACGACGTGCAAGGCGCCGATCGGGTAACCGTCGGGGAAAACAGCGGCCCGATCACCCCTGGCACTTTCACCGGCACCTACGGCACCCTGGTGCTCAATGCCAACGGCACTTACACCTACACCCTCAACACCAGCGATGCGGATTTCAAGGCATTGCACGGCGGTGGCGACGGCACCGAAACCTTCACCTACACCCTCACCGACTCGGACGGCGACAGCAGCACCGCGAATCTGGTGCTGCAGATCCACAACAACGATGATCCGATCACGATTGGCGGTTTGAATGCTGAGGGAGGCGAGTTGACCGTCTTCGAGAAAAACCTCAGCGACGGCAGCGCACCGGATGCCACCGCGCTGACCCAGAACGGCACCTTCACCGTCGCCGCCCTCGACGGCGTAACCACCCTGACCGTCGGCGGCATCGCCGTGGTCACCGCTGGCGTGGCCGCCGGCTTCCCGCAATCGATCACCACCCCGTTGGGCAGCACCCTGACCATCACCGGCTTCAACGCCGCGACTGGCGTGGTCAGCTACAGCTACACCCTGGTGGACAACGAAGCCCACCCGACCGCCAACGGTACCAACACCCTGCCTGAGCAATTCGCCGTGACCGTGGTCGACGACAACGGCACCACCGCGACCGGTTCACTCGACGTCAACATCGTCGACGACCTGCCCAACGCCGTGGGCGACAGCAATGGCACTGCCTCGGAAACCCTGCTGACCCTCAGCGGCAACGTGCTGAGCAACGACGTACTAGGTGCCGACCGGGTAACGCTCGGTGAAAATGCCGGCCCGATCACCCCCGGCACCTTCACTGGCACCTACGGCACTTTGGTACTGAATGCCAACGGCACTTACACCTACACGCTGAACACCAGCGATGCCGATTTCAAGGCATTGCACGGCGGCGGCGACGGCACCGAAACCTTCACCTACACCCTCACCGATTCGGATGGCGACAGCAGCACCGCGAACCTGGTGCTGCAGATCCACAACAACGATGACCCAATCACGATTGGCGGATTGAACGCTGGGGGCGGCGAGTTGACCGTCTTCGAGAAAAACCTCAGCGACGGCAGCGCACCGGATGCCACCGCGCTGACCCAGAACGGCACTTTCACCGTCACGGCCCTCGACGGTGTCACCACCCTGACCGTCGGTGGTATCGCCGTGGTCACCGCCGGCGTGTCGGCAGGCTTCCCGCAATCGTTCACCACTCCGTTGGGCAGCACCCTGACCATCACCGGCTTCAACGCGGCGACTGGCGTGGTCAGCTACAGCTACACCCTGGTCGACAACGAAGCCCACCCGACCGCCAACGGTACCAACACCCTGCCTGAACAGTTCGCCGTGACCGTGGTCGATGACAACGGCACCACGGCCACGGGTAGCCTCGACGTCAACATCGTCGACGACCTGCCCTATGGCGTGGACGACAGCAATGGCACTGCCTCGGAAACCCTGCTGACGCTGAACGGCAACGTGCTGAGCAACGACGTACAAGGCGCGGATCGGGTAACGCTCGGTGAAAACAGCGGACCGATCACCCCCGGCACTTTCACCGGCACCTACGGCACCCTGGTGCTGAATGCCAACGGCACCTACATCTACACCCTCAACACCAGTGATGCCGATTTCAAGGCGTTGCACGGCGGCGGCGACGGCACCGAAACCTTCAGCTATACGCTGACAGACGCCGACGGCGATAGCAGCACCGCCAACCTGGTGCTGGAGATCCACAACAACGACAATCCGGTGGTCCTCCATGGCCTCAACGTATATGGCGGTGAACTGACGGTTTACGAAAAAAACCTCAGTGACGGCAGCAACCCTGACGCACCAGACCTGACCCAGAACGGCACTTTCACCGTCACGGCCCTCGACGGTGTCACCACCCTGAGCGTCGGTGGCATCGCCGTGGTCACCGCCGGCGTGGCCGCTGGCTTCCCGCAATCGATCACCACGCCGTTGGGCAGCACGCTGACCATTACCGGGTTCAACGCGGCGACCGGTGTCGTGAGCTACAGCTACACCCTGGTCGACAACGAAGCCCACCCCAATGCCAACGGCGCCAACACCCTGCCTGAGCAGTTCGCCGTGACCGTGGTCGATGACAACGGCACCACCGCGACGGGCAGCCTCGACGTCAACATCGTCGACGACTTGCCCTATGGCGTGGACGACAGCAATGGCACTGCCTCGGAAACCCTGCTGACGCTGAACGGCAACGTGCTGAGCAACGACGTGCAAGGCGCCGATCGCGTGACTGTTGGTGAAAATGCCGGTCCGATCACCCCCGGCACCTTCACTGGCACCTACGGCACTTTGGTGCTCAATGCCAACGGCACTTACACCTACACGCTGAACACCAGCGATGCCGACTTCAAGGCGTTGCACGGCGGCGGCAACGGCAGCGAAACCTTCACCTACACCCTTACCGATTCCGACGGCGATAGCAGCACCGCCGACCTGGTGCTGAACGTCCACAACAACGACGATAAGGTCACCCTCAACGGCCTCGACGTGTATGGCGGTGAGCTGACGGTCTACGAGAAAAATCTCAGCGACGGCACCAGCCCCGATACGCCGGCCCTGACCCGCAGTGGCACCTTCACCGTGGCCGCTCTCGATGGCCTGCAAACCCTGACCGTGGGCGGCATCACGGTCGTCAGCGGTGGCGTGGTCGCCGGTTTCCCGCAAACCGCCGTCACGCCACTGGGCAGCACCCTGACCATCACCGGTTTCAGCCAGGGCGTGATCAGCTACAGCTACACCCTCAACGATAACGAAGCCCATCCAGTGGCCAATGGCACCAACAACCTCATCGAGAACATCAACGTCGTGGCCACCGACACCGATGGCGACAGCGATACCGGGCAGATCAACGTCAAGATCGTCGATGACCTGCCGAGCGCCAAACCCGACGCGGATTCGGTGCAGGAGGGCGGCACCGTTAGCGGCAATGTGCTGGACAACGACATCGACGGGGCCGATGGCCCTGCTATCACTGGTGCAGTGGTTGGTGTGCGTTCCGGCGATGACACCTCAAGCTCGGCCATCGGCGGGCTCGGCGACCACATCGCCGGCACCTACGGTTACCTGACCCTCGATGCCAACGGCAACGCCGTTTATCACAGCACGCCTAACGCAGTAAGCGGTCCCGGCGCGGTGGATGTGTTCACCTACACCGTGCGCGACTCCGATGGTGACGAAAGCACCACCACCATCACTATCGACGTCTACAACAGTTACCTGAAAGCCGTCAGCGACAACGACGTGACGGTTCTGGAAAAAGCCCTCGACCTGAACCAGGAAGACCAGGACCTGGTCGCCGGCACCGTCGCCGGCAGCGATCCGACCAATACTGGCGAAACCGCTTCCGGCACGCTGGTGGGCTCGGTCACTCAAGCCGTCGGCGCGATCACCTACGCCCTGGTCGACAGTAATCTCGGGGCATACGGGCAGATTCAGCTCAATGCCAACGGCACCTACACCTACACCCTGACGACGCCACCGAGCACCACGCCGCAGGCCAATGACGGCCCGAACGTGATGCACGAAACCTTTACCTACCAGGCCACCGATTCGTTGGGCAACATCGTCACCAGCACCATCGTGGTGAACATTGTCGATGACGTGCCCAAAGCGATGAACGACAGCAACCTCGGCACCGCTTCGGAGGCAGTGCCAAGCCTCAGCGGCGATGTGTTCGGCAACGACGTGATCGGCGCCGATAAAGTCGCCATCGGCCCGGATGCCGGCCCGGTCACCCCAGGCACCTTCAACGGTACCTATGGCACCCTGGTACTCAATGCCAACGGCACCTACACCTACACGCTGGATCCCGATAATGCGGACTTCAAAAACCTGCATGGCGGTGGCAGCGACACCGAATCCTTCACCTATACCCTCACGGACGCCGACGGTGACATCAGCACCGCCGACCTGGTGCTGAACGTCCACAACAACGACGATAAGGTCACCCTCAACGGTCTCGACGTGTATGGCGGTGAGCTGACGGTCTATGAGAAAAATCTCAGCGACGGCACCAGCCCCGATACGCCGGCACTGACCCAGAGCGGTACCTTCACCGTGGCCGCCCTCGATGGCCTGCAAACCCTGACCGTGGGCGGCATCACGGTCGTCAGCGGTGGCGTGGTCACCGGCTTCCCGCAAACCGCCCTCACACCACAGGGCAGCACCCTGACCATCACCGGTTTCAGCCAGGGCGTGATCAGCTACAGCTACACCCTGAACGATAACGAAGCCCATCCAACGGCCAACGGCACCAACAACCTCATCGAGAACATCAACGTCGTGGCCACCGACACCGATGGCGACAGCGATACCGGGCAGATCAACGTCAAGATCGTCGACGACCTGCCAAGCGCCAAACCAGACTCGTCGTCGGTAGTGGAGGGTGGCACCGTCAACATCAGTGTGCTGGGTAATGACGTCAGCGGCGCCGATGGTCCGGCGACGGTGGTTGGCGTGCGTGCCGGCGGCAACACCTCGACGTCTGCCATTGGCGGGCTGGGCAATCAGATCAACGGTACCTATGGCTACCTGACGCTCGATGCCAACGGCAACGCGGTGTACCACAGCAACCAGAATTCGGTCGGCGATGCGGGCGCGACCGATACGTTCACCTACACCGTGCGTGATTCCGATGGCGATGAAAGCACCACCACCATCACCATCGACGTCGCCAACAGCATCATCAAGGCCAACCCCGACAGCGACGTGACGGTCTACGAAAAAGCCCTCGACCTGAGCATGGACGGCCAGGACCTGGTCGCCGGTACGGTCACCGGCAGCGACCCGGGCAACACCGGCGAAACCGCGTCCGGGACCCTGGTCGGTTCGGTCTCGGGTGCCAGCGGCGCGCTCACCTATACCCTGGTCGGCAGCGCCACAGGCACCTACGGAAAGATCCTGATCAACCCCGACGGCAGCTACACCTACACCCTGACCTCGGCTCCGAAAACCTCGCCGAACGCCAACGACGGGCCGAACAGCCTGAGTGAAAGCTTCACCTACAAAGCCACCGATGCGCTGGGCAACAGCAGCACCAGCACCATCGTGGTCAATATTGTCGATGACGTGCCCAAGGCGGTGGCAACGGATCGCTCGGTGGCGGCGGTGGAGATCGATTCCAACCTGCTGATCGTGCTCGACGTCTCCGGCAGCATGGCCGACGCTTCCGGCGTGTTCGACGTGTCGGGCGCGAGCCTGTCGCGCCTGGCCTTGGCCAAGCAGGCCATCAGTGCCTTGCTGGATAAATACGATGACCTGGGCGATGTGAAAGTGCAGCTCGTCACCTTCAGCAGCAGCGCTACCGACATGACCTCGGTGTGGGTCGATGTCGCGACCGCCAAGACACTGCTGGCCGGCCTCATCGCGAACGGCGGCACCAACTACGATGCGGCCGTGGTGACCATGCAGACCGCGTTCAACACCTCTGGCAAACTGACCGGTGCGCAAAACGTCGGCTACTTCTTCTCCGACGGCAAGCCCAACACTGGCCTGGAAATCGGCACCGCCGACGAGACTGCGCTGAAGGCCTTCCTCGATGCCAACGACATCAAGAACTACGCGATCGGCCTGGGCAGCGGCGTGAGCAATGATAATCTCAATCCACTGGCCTATGACGGTAGCAGCCACACCGACACCAATGCGGTGGTGGTGACCGACCTCAACCAGCTCAACTCGGTGCTGTCCGGCACTGTGATCGGTGCGCCTGTGACCGGTTCGCTGCTGGGCGAGGGCGGTACATTCGGCGCCGATGGCGGTTTCATCAAGACCATCACGGTGGACGGCACCACGTACACCTACGATCCAAGCGGCAACACGAATCAGGGTTCGCTGAACTTCAGCGGCGGGCTCAACCATGGTACGTTCAACACCGTGGACAACACGTTGAGCATTGCCACCAACAACAGCGGCACCTTGCAGGTCAATCTCGACACCGGTGAATACGCCTACATTTCGCAGAAAACCACCTCGGTGTTGATCACCGAAAACATCGGATTCACCGTCAGCGACAACGACGGCGACCTGGCCAGTTCCACCCTGACGATCAAAGTCATACCGAACGCACCGCCAGTGGCCGCCGATGACCACGTCATCACCAACGTGCTGTCGAGCAACATCGTGGTGCCGGGCGAACTGTTGCTGGCCAATGACACCGACCCCAACGGCGATCAACTCTCGGCAACACCGACTTCGTTCAACACCGGCTGGATCGCCAGGGACGCGGACTTCACCGGCACCGGCGCGATCAGCTTTATCGGTGAAAATAACAACCCCGCCAACAAGAGTCTGGCCAACGTGCGTAACGCCTTTGCGGTCAACACGGCCATGACGGCGCTGCTGGTGGTCAGTGGCTATCTCGGCGCGGCGAACAATTCCAATGGCAACAATGAAGACCTCATCACGGTCAAACTGAAACAGGGTGAGACGCTCAGCCTCGATCACAATCTGGACCCTGGGCACGTCACAATGGAGTATTCGCTCAACGGCGGGGCGTTCGTAAGCATCGCCGATGGCGGCACCATCACCGCAAGCGCGGAAGGCACTTACCAGATCCACCTGACCAACATCACCAACACCAGTGGCAGCGATGAGAA
This sequence comes from Pseudomonas sp. KH_046_2, assembly GCF_057838985.1. Classification (NCBI taxonomy): domain Bacteria; kingdom Pseudomonadati; phylum Pseudomonadota; class Gammaproteobacteria; order Pseudomonadales; family Pseudomonadaceae; genus Pseudomonas; species Pseudomonas sp. KH_046_2. The sequence goes on from NZ_CM174480.1 coordinate 1,667,058, forward strand.
CTCGGCGGAAAACTATCAGCTGACCATGACCATCAACTACGCCGGGGTACAGGCCGGTACCACGGACTACCACGGCACCTACACCGCCAACGACAACCACGGCGGCAGCGACTCGGCCAACCTGATCATCAGCTATCAGGACGGTCACACCCTCACCGGCACCAGCGGGGATGACGTACTGGTGGCGGGCACGGGCAACAACATCATCAATGCCGGCGACGGCAACGATGTGCTCACTGCCGGTTCCGACAACAACGAGCTGCATGGCGGCGCCGGCAATGATCTGCTCTACAGCGGTTCGGGCAATGACATCCTCGATGGCGGTACGGGCATCGACACGGCCAGTTACGCTCACGCCACCGCCGGGGTGACGGTCAACCTCAGCCTGCTCGCTACGCAGAACACACTCGGCGCGGGCACGGACACCCTGACGGGCATCGAAAACCTCACCGGCTCGAACCTCAACGACACCCTGACCGGTGACAACAACAGCAACGTGATCAACGGCGGCCTGGGCAACGACATCCTCAATGGCGGGGGTGGCGATGACTTGCTGATCGGTGGCCTGGGCAACAACACCCTTACCGGCGGTACCGGGGCGGATACCTTCCAGTGGCTCAAGGGCAACAGTGGCCATGACGTGATCACCGACTTCACGCCCGGCACCGACAAGCTCGACCTGTCGCAACTGCTGCAAGGGGAGAACGGCACCATGGCTTCGCTGGATGACTACCTGCACTTCACCATCACCGGCAGCGGGCCGTCGACGGTGACCAGCATCGACGTCAGCGCCATGGCCGGCGCCGCGTCGAACCAGACCATCGACCTGGCTGGCGTCAACCTCGCCAGTCATTACGGTGTGACTCCGGGAGCGGGTGGGGTGATCGCGGGCGGACACGACACGGCGACCATCATCAACGGCATGCTCAACGATCATTCGTTGAAGGTGGATACCGTGTAAGCCGAAGCCGCAACCACTGAACCCGCGCTCTCAATCAATCGGGAGCGCGGGTTTTTTTATGGACACTGCAAAATCAGGTGATTTGAGGGCCGTTTTGCGATGAGTGGTCGCAATACCTGTTATTTCTGACAGTAGGCAGTATCAGCGGACAGGCGTTTAATTAGGCCCATCAGATGCGCCGATGTGATGACCGTGAAGGCAGTTTTGCACGTGACTCACTGGCCAGGCGCATTGCACTTGATTCATTGCCACGGAGTATCAGCGATGCCGTCCCCGAAATTTCCGATAGACCCAGAGCGTACCGGGCCTGCCCAGGGTGAGGACGGTATGGCCCTGCCGTTGCCTATCGTTCCGGTCATTCTCAAAGACGAGGACGGTAATGAAAGTGCGGATGGGCTGGTGCCGCGCAACGTTTTGAATAGTGATCTGCAGGTCACTGTACCGGCGTGGAATTTTTCCACCGATCCGGTTTTTGTCGCAGACATTGTTGCCGTTGGTTGGAGGCCGGTAGGACACGTTTTTTTTGAAGTCAGCAGATTTCGATTTCCCATCCCCATTGATTCGGGGGACAAGATCGTATCGGTACCACGGGATTTGTTGGTTCACGGGGTCTATGACCTGTCGTACAAGCTCATCATCGGGGGCAACTCGGCTGAATCCGAAATCAAGAAAATCACGGTCGACCGGATTCAACCCGATGATGGTCAGCAACCTGTGGCGCTGCAGATGCTGGATCTCGTGGGCAACATCACTGACGACTATTTGACCCGGCACGGGCAAGTTCGCTTCAAAGTGCCTAAATATGTCGATGTGCAGGCTCGGGATCGGGCGATTTATTACTGGACGGATACTCCCAATCCACCGGATTCGGAAGCGGAAATTCGCGAACAGGCCTTCAGCCAGCTGGATATCGACAATGATCAACTGATCATCACGATGTACGAGGCGGATATACGGGATCGGGGCCACGGGGAGCGTTACATCTATTACCGGCTGCGGGACTGGGCCGGTAACCGTGGGCCACGCTCGACGTTTTTAGCGCTGACGGTCGACTTGCTCCCGGCGCCGGGCAATCTCAAGCCGCCACGCGTGCCGCTGTCGGCCAGAGGCTTGATAGACCGTCAGCATGCTCGTGAAGGTGCGGTGAACCAAGGTGCGGTAACGGTAGAAATCGATGCCTATGACAATCCCGATGTGGGCGATGAGGTGTTGATCGACTGGGATGCAAACCCCTTGGCACCGCTGAAAGTCGACCCCGTACAGTTCCCGCTCGTGGCTCCGGTGCCTTGGTCGGTGCTCCGCGCCAATGGCCTTGGCCCAATGACGGCGCGCATCACTTACAAGGTGAAACGCGGCAGTGGAGACACGCCGCCATCGCTTGAAACGCGGGTGCCGATGGATTTGACCGTGGCCGGGCAGGACCATGCCAATGCACCAGCGCTGCTGAACTCCACGCTGGCCCTGCTTGAAGTGTATGGCGTCAAATCCCAGACCTTGAACACCTTGCTCTCTGAGGATTTTGGTGAAGATGCCGAGGCATTTCTGACCTTGTTTGACGATCCACAACGCGGGCAGACGATCGAGTTGTACTGGGGGGCGATCAGCACACCGGTTGCGCAATATATTGTCCAGTCCGGCGACGTTGCGGGAAAAAGGGTGCCGATTACAATCCCCTGGTCTGCGATTGACCAGGATCGGGACAACCCGGCTCTGCCGGTCTACTACACCACCAGCAACGGTATCAATCTGCAGCAAGCGCGAATCACCTCGGTCCGTGTCTTGATTGTGGTCATTGAGGATCTGAAAGAGCCGTCGTTCCCCCATGCGGGCAAATTCGGTGTTCTCAATTGTTGTGCATGCCCGAGGCTCTGGAAGGGGGTCTGGGTGAAAGTGGAAGGTAATCCGGCCTTCAATGTGAACGATGTCGTGACCCTGCATTGGCAAGGGTGCGCAGGGATGAATGGTACATCGCCCATTCCCGGCGTCGTTGACACGTTTGCAACGACGTTGACCACAGAACAGGCGCTTAATGGTTTCGAAGTTCATGTGGCTGATTATGAAAAACTGATTGCACCCATGGTGAACAATGGTTCCGCCCTTTGTTATTACGACTTGAAAAAGCTCAATGGCGCAGTGGGCGTTTCCAAGAAGGATTTCGTCATCATCAGCAGGACCATGCCCAGTGGTGAAGTGTGTTCGCCGACGAATGAAACTTGTCTGGAACCCTGCGATAAGTAATCGCTTCTGTCGTTGAGTTACCGATGTTTATTGAACGTGTTTGTTCCGGTTTTCGTGGCGCGTAACCCTGCATGTTGATAAGTGTTTTTTGAATGTTGAAGTCTGTGCCTTTCGAGGTGCTGTCTGTATGCGCTTGATGTTTTTTTAAATTGCGTCTTGGCTGTTGTCAGTCAAGTGCTCGGTTGAAATGCCTGGGGCAGGTAAAGCCCGTTTATTGAGTAGGAGTTGAGCTATGTCAAGTTTAGAAAAAATTACGTCCGCAAAACAAAGCCGGTTGGATTATCAAAAGATTCGCCTCGCAAGCCCAAAAGTTGTCGCGGATCCACCCAGCCTGCATGCCGATAATCCATTGTTGCCGGACACCCCTGATGATCTGCCTAATCAATTGCATCGCATCTATCAAGGGGTGGCACTCAAGGTTGAAGTGCCAAGGCCCGCCGTTGCGGACGATCCGAACGGTATTCCAGGAATCATTCAACTGACCTGGAATGGAAGTCGGGTGGGAAATATTTATAGGTACACTACACCGCTGGACTCCGGGATTGTCAAAATTGATCTGAATTTGCCGGAGAATTTGAGCAATCAAGCCGGAACCCATGAATTAGGTTACTACCTGGCGCAAGGTGGTAACCCCACTGACGTGACACCACTGATCATTAATGTTGATACGCACCACCCAGAAACCAATGGGGTGGTAACGGTTCCAGCGGAGGTGGACCGTGACGGTATTACCAAGAAGTACCTGGACGACAATGGTTTTGTTCCGGTAGCCGTACCTGAGTATGCAGGTAGAAAAATCGGCGATGTCATCGAACTCTATTTTGGTGATGCATTGCCAACTTCTCGCAAGTTTGATGAGATTAGGCGGACCGACACCGGTGTTCCGGTAACCTCCGACAAGTTGACTGCCAGCGTGGTGGGGGACAAGGAAGGGCAACATGCAATCTTTTACTACATCAGCAACCGCAAAGGCTTTCAAAGTGGAGTTTCTCTATTCAAACAACTGAATGTCACGCTGACCGACCCGCCAGTAGGTTTGTTGCCGCCGGATATTCCGCTGTACGACGACGGCCTGATCGACCTGGCGGATGCCCAGACCCCGGTAGGTGTAGGGATCAAGGATGAATACACAAACTTTGTGAATAGCGATCAATTGCTGGTGAATTGGGACGGTATCCCGCAAGTAGCCAAAACCATTGTCGGATTCCCCGTTTACGTGGATGTACCGTTCAGAGATGTCTTCAATGGTGACGCGGGTGAAAAAACGGTCAAAGTTGAGTATCAAGTCCAGCGCGGCACGCTTCGTTTTCCGTTAACTCCACTGTCTGTGGATGTCAAAGTGGACATGAGGAAACCGGGTGGCGGGATTGATCCTAGTAAACCAGACCCTGTTAACCCGGACCTTGCTCTGGTGACGGTTCAGGGGAAGGGCGGTAATGGTCCAAACGTGTTGACAGAAGCTGACAAGGACCAGGACGTCGATGTATCGGTTGTCATTTACGACGGGGCGAAAGCTAACGACGTGGTTCAACTTGTCTGGAAGGGTGTTCCCGTACCGGAAGCCAATGGCGGTGTATTTAGGGTGGTCGGGACTCCGGTGCCTCCAGCCACAATTGACTGGAGCATTGACTGGAGTGTTGTCGCCGACGGGGGGAACGGAAATCCAATTCTTGTAAACTACGAAATCGGACACCCGGATGTGAACGACAACAAAGACATCTCCCCTGATCAAGACGTTGATGTCGAAATTGTTCCCGGTGTTGTTCCAGAGGCGAAGTTTCAAAACCTTGACCCGGACTTTCCTGACTGGTTGAACTGCGGTTCATTGCGTCAGGATGCTGTGAAAGGCACCGTTGTCGAAGTACTGGTGCCAGGTGGCGAACCTCAACTTGCAGACCAGGACCTGGTTTTTAAATATCAGGGTTATACCGACAATTCAGGTACGGTGAAACCTGGCACGGCCATTGATGTTCCGTATAAACCCACCGCTCAAGAAGCAGTCAATGGTTTTATCGTGAAAATCCCTTATGCCCCAATTTTGGCAACCGAAAATGGCTATGGGGACATTAGATACACTGCTGTTGTCGACGGCCGCCCAGTACCGTCCGAACCACATCTGGTAAGGGTTTACTTGATTGATCCGGGTGATGGAGGCACTTGCAAAATCACTCGACGTTAAGCCGATTTGAGTATCCGGCGGGAGGCGCGTAATGCGCCTTCCGCTTTCGGGTGTCTTTCGTTGAGCGCGTCTCTGGTGTCGAGGCTTACGGAATGAAACCTGGAATTACTCGTGGTTAAAAAAAGGATTACTCCTACATTCGTGCCTGCATGTACTGGGTATTGTCTGCGCTCTCTTAGTCTTTTGCTCTGTTTCATGGAAGACGCGAGGCCTTGAACAATCGGAGCCATTTTATGAAGATCAGTAATAGCAAGTCGCACAAACCTGCCTTCGCAGGCCCATTCCAAATGCTGGTAGCCATACCGGCATTTTTTTTTCTGAGCCCTGCCGCATTGGCAGCGACCATCGTCGATAACACCACGCTGGACATCGATGCAACGACGCCAACCATTGACTACCTGGTGCGCAACAACGGCGTGCTCAACGCCACAGGCGCCAATACCAATGAGATTACCGCGACCGGCGGGTCGACACTGAACATCAATGGCGCGACCATTACTGCGAGAAGCGGTATCGAAGGGGTCACCATTACCAATAGCCAAGGGACGCTCAACCAGGCCAACGTCACCAGCGATACCCTGGCTCTGTCGGTCAATCGGCTGAGTTCCTCGACGCAAGGTTCGACGGTAACGGCCACAGGCGGTTTTTACCGCGGGGGTGACGCCGGGGCTCAAGTCACAGGCTTGAGTACTCTTACGCTCATCAATACCGAAGTCACCGGAACAGGCGCCAACAGCATTGGCCTGAATCTCCTCGGTGGTGATGTGCGCGCAACGTCGGGTACTCGCATCAGCGGTGACGCGGCGGGAGTTCGCATGGCCAGCGACCCGTCTCGCCTGGGCAACAATTCACTGGTGCTGGACAATGCCAGCGTGGAAGGCCGTAACGGCGCGGCGATTGTGGTGGATACCGGTATCAGCGCGAATATCGAAGTGCTGAACAATTCCACGCTGCAAGGGAAAGACAACCAACTTCTGATGATAAAAGGGGCCTCCACGGCCGCTTTGAAAGTGGCCAACAGCACCCTGCAAGGCAACGTGAGCGTCGACGGTGGGAGCACCGCGAACCTGACGTTCGATGCCGGTCACATGGTTGGCGATGTGGTGAAGGTCGATGATGCCTCGACGGCCAATGTCACCCTGCAAAACGGTTCGACACTCACCGGCCGCCTCGACAAGGCCAACGGTGTAACCATCAACAGCGGTTCGAACTGGACACTCACCGGCAACGACAGCATTGGCACGCTGGCCATGAACGATGGTCGTGTCAGTTTTGGCGCGGCGGGAGCCCCGGCTACTTACTATCAATTGAATGTCGGGACACTGGCGGGCAACGGTGTGTTCGCCATGAAAGGTGACTTCGCCACCGGCAACCACGACTTCCTCAACGTTACCGGCGTGGCAACGGGCGACTTCGGCCTGGCCGTGGCCGCCTCCGGGCTGGACGCGGCATCGCCGCAGGCCTTGACCCTGGTGCACACCGCGGCGGGCGATGCGAAATTCTCGCTCGAAGGTGGCCCGGTCGACGTGGGCACCTGGTCCTACGACCTGGCCCAGCGCAGCACGGGGGCAGGGGAGACTGAATGGTTCCTCGACCCGACCACCAAAACCGTCAGCCCCGGCGCGCGCTCGGTGCTGGCCTTGTTCAATGCACCGGTCACCATCCTGTATGCCGAGAATGCATCGCTGCGCAGCCGCATGGGCGAACTGCGTTTCAACGGCGGTAAAACCGGCTTCTGGATGCGCGGCTACGGCAACAAATACAACATCACTTCCGGTTCCGGCGTGGCCTATCAGCAGACCCAGCAAGGCCTCTCCCTGGGAGCGGATGTGCGTTTGGGCGAGAGCCAGTGGCTGGCAGGTGTCATGACCGGTTACAGTGATTCCGACCTGAACGTCGAGCAGGGCACCTCCGGGACCATCAACAGCTACTACCTGGGGCCGTACGTGACCTGGCTGGACGCCGAGACGGGCTACTACTTCGACGCCACGCTCAAGTTCAACCGCTTTCACAATGACGCCAAAGTCAGCATGAGTGACGGCACCCGCTCCAAGGGCGATTACCGCAACTCCGGCATCAGTGCTTCCGCCGAGTTCGGGCGCAACATCAAGCTGGATCAGGGCTACTTCGTCGAGCCGTACGCGAAACTGTCGACCGCGGTGATTCAAGGCAGCGACTATGACCTGGACAACGGCATGCACGCCGACGGTGATCGTGCACGCTCGATTCTCGGCGAAGCCGGTGCCACCGCCGGCCGTACCTTCAACATGGACAACGGCATGATCGCGCAACCTTATGTGCGTGCCGCCGTGCAGCAAGAGTTCATCAACAACAACCGGGTCACCGTCAACCACGACAACCAGTTCAACAACGATTTGTCCGGCACCCGCGGGTTGCTGGGGGCGGGTATTGCACTGGCGGTGACCAAGGACGTGCAAGTGCATGTCGATTTCGATTACAGCAACGGTGAGAACATCGAACAGCCGTATGGGGTGAATGTGGGGGGGCGTTTGGATTTTTAATCTCGAGCACTTATCGGAGTTTAAAAAACGCCCCTCATGATTCATGAGGGGCGTTTTTTCATCTGCTTATTGCGTTAGCCGTTTCTTATGCCATAACCATTTGCCGTATCACCTCCGAATCCGAAATCCCTAAGTGGTTGAGTTTGCCCGGTTGCCGGATAGATCGCCCACCGCTTGCCGATGCCGGCCTGATCGGCGGCCCAGCACCAAGCCGCTTCGGTTGGCACCCCGGTGTAGATGTTTCGGTATGAGTTCCATTCTGCCAGTGACGGGATGCGCCCACCTTGACTCGCGGCAGCGTTACTACATTGCGTGTAAGTATTGAAAGCGCCGGTTCCGAAAATTCGGTGCACATTCGACACCGATACCGGATACGAGGCGGTCTGATTTGCGCTATCTCTCACCGTGATCGTAGCGCTGCCATTGCCTTTGGAAATCACCCGTCCGGTGGAAGCATTCACCTCGGCCACCGCAGGATTGCTCGACGCATAGCGATAGGGCGGAACACCGCCGCTCGCGGTTCGGTCGACGAAGGCACCCGCGGGTGGATTGGTGGGCGTGTAGTCACTTCTGAAAATCCACGCAGACAACGTGACCTGACCAGGGGCAATGATTAACGGCGGGGTCGCCGTGTTGACGGTAAAACCGCGGGCATTGGAAAACTGCCCGGTGCTGACCGCTTTCGCCGTGATGCTGTGTGAGCCCAGGGCCACGGACAGGGTGGTATTCCAGGTTTCGCCCACGGCTCGCACCGTGTGTTTGGGCACGTTGTTGTCGTGGATCTGAACCTCATGGTTGGGCGTGACTTTCCCTTGAAGGCTCACGGTCGTATCAGTGGTACTTCCTCCATTTGTCAACTCGCCTCGGGAATCCCTGACGGACGTGATTGTCGGGGCTATATGGGCCGCTACCGCAAAATTACGAGGCGCAGACACCTGGCCGTTGCCGTACAGTGCCAGTGCCTTGAGGCTGTAGGCCTTGACGGTCAATGAATTGAGCACCTGGTTCCAGTCACCGCTGGCATTGGCTTGAGGCTCACCGAGCGATGTTGCGCCATCGAGGAGTCGGACTTTTTGATTGGGGCTGGCCTTGCCGGTGACGGTGACGCTGCGATCAAAGGTGGTGCCACCCGGCGCGACGGTGCCTTTGGAGTCGGTGACATTGGTGATGGTCGGGACAATGGTCTCGGCCACGGAAAAGGCGCGCAGTGGGGACTCCGGTCCATCGCCATACAGCGCCAGTGCCTTGAGGCTGTAGGCCTTGACGGTCAATGAATTGAGCACCTGGCTCCAGTCACCGCTGGCATTGGCTTGAGGCTCACCGAGCGATGTTGCGCCATCGAGGAGCCGGACTTTTTGATTGGGGCTGGCCTTGCCGGTGACGGTGACGCTGCGATCAAAGGTGATGCCACCGGGGGCGACGGTGCCTTTGGAGTCGGTGACATTGGTGATGGTCGGGGCAATGGTCTCGGCCACGGTAAAGGCGCGTAGTGGGGACTCCGGTCCATCGCCATACAGCGCCAGTGCCTTGAGGCTGTAGGCCTTGACGGTCAATGAATTGAGCACCTGGCTCCAGTCACCGCTGGCATTGGCTTGAGGCTCACCGAGCGATGTTGCGCCATCGAGGAGCCGGACTTTTTGATTGGGGCTGGCCTTGCCGGTGACGGTGACGCTGCGATCAAAGGTGATGCCACCGGGGGCGACGGTGCCTTTGGAGTCGGTGACATTGGTGATGGTCGGGACAATGGTCTCGGCCACGGTAAAGGCGCGCAGTGGGGACTCCGGTCCATCGCCATACAGCGCCAGTGCCTTGAGGCTGTAGGCCTTGACGGTCAATGAATTGAGCACCTGGCTCCAGTCACCGCTGGCATTGGCTTGAGGCTCACCGAGCGATGTTGCGCCATCGAGGAGCCGGACTTTTTGATTGGGGCTGGCCTTGCCGGTGACGGTGACGCTGCGATCAAAGGTGATGCCACCGGGGGCGACGGTGCCTTTGGAGTCGGTGACATTGGTGATGGTCGGGACAATGGTCTCGGCCACGGTAAAGGCGCGCAGTGGGGACTCCGGTCCATCGCCATACAGCGCCAGTGCCTTGAGGCTGTAGGCCTTGACGGTCAATGAATTGAGCACCTGGCTCCAGTCACCGCTGGCATTGGCTTGAGGCTCACCGAGCGATGTTGCGCCATCGAGGAGCCGGACTTTTTGATTGGGGCTGGCCTTGCCGGTGACGGTGACGCTGCGATCAAAGGTGGTGCCACCCGGCGCGACGCTGCCTTTGGAGTCGGTGACATTGGTGATTACCGGTGTATCGGCGGAGGCCACGGTAAAGGCGCGCAGTGGGGACTCCGGTCCATCGCCATACAGCGCCAGTGCCTTGAGGCTGTAGGCCTTGACGGTCAATGAATTGAGCACCTGGCTCCAGTCACCGCTGGCATTGGCTTGAGGCTCACCGAGCGATGTTGCGCCATCGAGGAGCCGGACTTTTTGATTGGGGCTGGACTTGCCGGTGACGGTGACGCTGCGATCAAAGGTGATGCCACCGGGGGCGACGGTACCTTTGGAGTCGGTGACATTAGTGATAGTCGGGACAATGGTCTCGGCCACGGTAAAGGCGCGCAGTGGGGACTCCGGTCCATCGCCATACAGCGCCAGTGCCTTGAGGCTGTAGGCCTTGACGGTCAATGAATTGAGCACCTGGCTCCAGTCACCGCTGGCATTGGCTTGAGGCTCACCGAGCGATGTTGCGCCATCGAGGAGCCGGACTTTTTGATTGGGGCTGGACTTGCCGGTGACGGTGACGCTGCGATCAAAGGTGATGCCACCGGGGGCGACGCTGCCTTTGGAGTCGGTGACATTAGTGATAGTCGGGCTGATGGTCTCGGCCACGGTAAAGGCGCGCAGTGGGGACTCCGGTCCATCGCCATACAGCGCCAGTGCCTTGAGGCTGTAGGCCTTGACGGCCAATGAATTGAGCACCAGGCTCCAGTCACCGCTGGCATTGGCTTGAGGCTCACCGAGCGATGTTGCGCCATCGAGGAGCCGGACTTTTTGATTGGGGCTGGCCTTGCCGGTGACGGTGACGCTGCGATCAAAGGTGGTGCCACCCGGCGCGACGGTGCCTTTGGAGTCGGTGACATTGGTGATGGTCGGGACAATGGTCTCGGCCACGGTAAAGGCGCGCAGTGGGGACTCCGGTCCATCGCCATACAGCGCCAGTGCCTTGAGGCTGTAGGCCTTGACGGTCAATGAATTGAGCACCTGGCTCCAGTCACCGCTGGCGTTGGCTTGAGCTTCACCGAGCGACGTTGCGTCATCAAGAAGCCGGATCCATTGATTGGGACTGGCCTTGCCGGTGACGGTGACGCTGCGATCAAAGGTGATGCCGCCGGGGACGACGGTGCCTTTGGAGTCGGAGACATTGTCGATGGTTGGGGTAATGGTCTCGGCCACAGCAAAAGCCCGAAGCAGGCTGTCCACAGGGTCGGCGGCATATTTGGCGCGCGCGACAATGTGGTAGTCCTTCACCTCCAGACCGGTCAGCAGTTTTTTCCAAATGCCATCGGCACCGACGTCGGCCTCACCTTTTGAAGTGGAGCCATCAAACAACTCAACGCTTTCACCACGGGTCGCCGTGCCTTCAACGGTCACTTCCTTATCGAACGTGATTCCACCCTCCGCAACCGGGCCTGTTGAGTCAATCACATCAGTGATCACTGGCGTCAGGTAGTCGTAGCGAGTTTTGACGGTCAGTTCTAGCAACGGAAACTCGATGGCCGCGCTTTCCTGCGAATCGCCATCGAAGGCTACCTTGCAGATCACGGTCGCCGGTGAAGCATGGCCCAGTTTCAGCAGTTCGGATCTGAGGAGGGTTTCATTGAGGCCGTTGGCCAGTTGTGTCGGCGTGATCTCCGTACCGTTGAGCAGTTCAATCGTGTGAGTCACCCCCGAAACGGTCTTGCCTTGCAGCCTTAGCCAGACGCGTTGCTTGAGCGCGATAAATGGCCATTTATCGACAGTGACTCTGGCGTCGCCGGTAAAGGTCATCAGGTCAAGGATGCCATTGGAGGCCTGGGGCACTTGTGGGCGCGGAAGCTCGTCCTCGGGATTTTGAAAAGTCAGGACTCTCAAGGCCTGTGTCTCTGACGGTGACGCGAAACCATAACGTTTGACGTCATAACCGACGCTCACCATCTTGTTGATGTTGGCGCCGACAAACGAGGGAGCCAGATGAAACCGCACTTTTTTACTCCCGTGCCCAGGAAGCTCAAGATCTTCGGAGGTACCTGCTCCTGGTACTCCAAGCCACTTCAGTGTGATGACATCCAGTGTCGGATCCATGCTGGCATAGCCGGCGTCGATATCGACGCCGCTAATGGCATGCATGGGATTGAGGCTGACATTGGGGGCTTCGCCTTGAGCCTGAATCACGTCGGGTGCAGGCAACTCACCCACCAGGTAGCCGATCATCAGGTTCAGGGTGTTGGAGTAGCTGTACAAGCCGGTGGCGGCGTGTTTCAAGGTGTAGCGCACTTTCACATAACGCCCGACATTGGCGGTGACATAGGCGGCATCCACCCGGAAGTGCACGGGCTTACCCGCTGTTAAAGTGGTAATCGGCAACCAGTCACTGGTGCTGGCGAAGGGGTTAGGGCTGGTCCAGTAATACGTCAGAATGTCGTCTTTGACCGTCCCCAGGTATTCGACCAGCACCGTGGCGTTATCGAAAATTTTTGACGGGTCCAGCACATCGTCATCGGCCTCCACCACCTTGGGCGCCGGCAGCGTGGCCCGGATGGCCTTGACGTCGACCAGCAGGTGCTCGGATTCTCTGACCCCGTAAATGGCTGCCTGATCGTTGGACACCACATAAGACAAATCAAGCCTGCCGTCAGTCAGCACGGCGATGTGTTCACCCGGCACGTAAATCGTAATCTTCTTGCGATCCGCATCCCCCTGGCTGACGGTGTACTCCTCGTCATGGACATAGGGCAGGCCATTGGATCGGGTGCCGAGCCATCTCAGGTTGATGAAGTCGCCGTTGGTCATCCCAGGGTAAGTGATATCGACGGTGGCCACGCCGTTGTCGGGTTCGAGGAGGTTGCCGACCAATTCCCGGATCGTCGGCGCCGGATGCGCATACACATCGCCGACCACGCTGGCGAAGGCGCGTTTGGAGGAGAGCGGTGGATCGCCATTGAGTTTGGTCAGGACGTAGGAGGCGTCGGCCGAGCCCATGGCGATGGCGCGCACGTCAGCGTAAGTCACCTTGAACTCCCTGACACTCGGGATGTTGTCCACGATCCATGATTCGGTGTGAATCAGCGGGTTGCCGGTGAGCGGCGTGCCGATCCAGGTCATCCTGACCGTATCGTCGATGTCGAAATCGGGGCCCTGGACCAGGACTTGTACTGTCACGTCTTGCTGGTTCAGTTGCTTGAGGTCGATCACGCCGTTGACCGACTCCTTGATGATCGGCGCATCCAGGCGCCAGGCGCCTGCCTCCACACGCACATGGGTGGATTGCGACCATTGTTCGGAGAAGTTCCAGACTTCGTCGTGGACCTCGTATTGCACCAACAGTGCTGTGCTGTCGCCGCCCGCCAGTATGTCGGCCTGCGTGGCGGTGATCACGATAGGCACAGAGCCATCAGCTTGTGCCGCCGTGACAACGTGAGGTGTCAGATAAGCGCTGCCCCATTTCACCTGAATCACATCGCGCACGGTGATGTTCGGGTACACGCCGATGGTCATGGGCACCCCCTTTGCTGCCCATTCGGCATCCACGCCATTCTGGATGACATCCTCCGGCAGTTGCGCAATATGCAGTTCTGAATGACCCGGCAAATGTGGGTCCTTGTCGCGCCCGGCCGGCCGATCCAGTTTCACCAGCAACCGCAACGGCACGGCCGGGTCATCGGGTACGGTTTCGCCCTGGCGGGTCAGCACGTAATAGACTTCCTCGACCCAGCCGGGAACGATCTTCTCGACAGGCAGGAAAAAAAACACGGTCTTGTCGATTTCATCTTGCTCGACAACCCGGGTAACGAGTTTCTCGGTACCCCAGAAGATATCCAGCGTATCGCCGGCGAGCATCGGAAAGCTGTAAGCATTGACCGCGCACAACATCCCCTCGGGGCTGTCAGTGACGGCGTGGATGTTGATGCCACCGTCACCGTCAACGACGGGATACGTCATGCCGGCAACCAGCAAGGGGCGTAGAGCGAGAGGGGAAATGGCGGCAGGGAACACCGGAACCAGAAATGAGCGGAAATGCGACATGGAAAAGCCCTCGTCGATGTGGTGCTATTCAGACGTGAATAGATCGTTCGATTGGGCTCCAGGCCGAGGGGGTTGGCTACTGTCAGAAATAACAGGTTGGGGTGGGTTTTCGATGAGTGGTAGGGGGGGGGCGTCGGACCTGAAAAGCGTTACGCAGCGAGCTTGGAGAGTGTCTAGAGAACCCGGGGCGATTCAGACTATCCCTAAGCGCCGAAGCCGTAAAAAATCCCGTTGAGCCTTCAAACCCAACGTTTTTTTGTGCTATCGACCCCACCGATGCATTTGGATCTGCTCTGGCGCAATCAGCTTGCATGCCACGTTGTCGATGTAGAGTGGGCCTTTTACTTTCAGCGGATCGGAAGGGAAGGAAAATCTGATCTCAATGTCCACAACGTCGGGAGGCATGATGCCGGTGTACTGAATATGTTTCTGATCTCGTGTTAGCCACCAGAGACCAATGTCAGTTTGAATTATTTCGCCGTCTTGTGAAAAACCCGAGAACAAGAAAACCAAGATTGGATGAGTCTCTATCTGAGGTGGACCTTCCTGATGTTTGGCATTGGGGGCAAAAGCATCAAGCTCTACGGTGAAGTTGCCTGAATCGGCGTTAAAACGGGTGAAGAGCAGTTGCCCGGTATCCTCGCCTGGCTCCATTTTCGCCTGAAAGCTGCGATTGTGATGGACGACATTTGCCGGTGTACCAAAGTTCTGCACTGTCCAATACTGAAAGGTACCGCTTTCAAAGTTTCCGTTTTTGATCAGGTTTTCTGTCATGTCAGTCTCCGTCTTGTTTTATTTACTGGAATTGCCCCCCCCTGATAGAACTATTGGGCATTGAACGGGGCTTCGCTTTCTTGGGAAAAGCGTTGCCCCGTCCAATAACCCTCCGTATTAATTTCTGCCAATAGGAAAAATCCAGATTTGGGAGCAAGCGATAAGCGCCACCTGTTCAAGGGGAGGCGCCTATCGTGGATTACCGTACTTCGTATCAACAGTTCC
Organism: Pseudomonas sp. KH_046_2; assembly: GCF_057838985.1. NCBI lineage: Bacteria > Pseudomonadati > Pseudomonadota > Gammaproteobacteria > Pseudomonadales > Pseudomonadaceae > Pseudomonas > Pseudomonas sp. KH_046_2. The sequence continues at coordinate 1,682,235 of NZ_CM174480.1, forward strand.
GGCTATCGTTCCATCATAATGTGGGACTCCCCCCAGGACGAGCGCATGTTGAATACGGGGTGGAGTGCTCCCCGTGCCTTTACACCGGCATTCCTACACCGCTATGTTTTGTGGAGAAAAAAGGCCCTTTTTTGCACCGGCGATTTTGTCTCCATTTTGTGCCGTCCATGACTTTATGGTTTTTGCGTCGCGTATATGGACTCGGGGTTGCGTTTGAACCATGTGGGTGGAGCCTGGAGCCCCGGTGGCCTAGCTTCGTCAGGGCGCCATGCTATGCGTCACTTCTTGGTCGGTGGAATAGGTGTATGGATTGGTTGCCTGCGTGGTTTTCAATCCGGAACCTCTGATATATATTGTTGTCGTTTGGATCGAAGAGTTCGGGCCGGAGTCTCGAATATGTCATCGCTAATACATAGGAAGGGGCGTACTTTGCCCGAAAGACGATTGATCCATTGGGCCGATCCTCGCGGATAAAACTCTGGTGTGAACTGCCATTATATAAATTAAGCGCAACCTCGCTGGTGCTCATCCCTATTGCGTATTCTGGAGTAAAATAGCTAAATCGGATCCCGGTTGAACCGTCCAGCTGGTCGACGAAATGGAAAACCTGGTAGCCGTTCCCTGTGGGAGTATTCGGATATATTAGCCCGTCTGCGGCGTAGCCCGTGATTACGATATCTTCATTCCCTGTTAATACTCTAATAGCTCGGGCGGTGGAGCTCGGTGAGTCGCCATAGTGCGCTTTGGCCGTAAAGCTATGGCTACCTAACGCCAGCCCGGACAGGTTCTTGGTCCAAGTGCCGCCGTTGGCGATGACCTTGCCCAAGGGCATGTTGCCATCAAATACTTCCACCTCCAGACCCGCCGTAGCTGTGCCGGTCAACGTGACATTGGTCGCAATGGTGATGCCTCCGTTTAGGATGTCACCGCCCTCAACATTATCTTCTACTGAGATAATGTTCGGCCTGACTGCTACCGCCACCGTCAGTGTGCGTGCGGCCGACACTTGCCCACTGCCGTACAACGCGGTGGCGGTGAAGTTGTGGGCGGCCACGCTCAACCCGGTCATGGTCAGGGTCCATTCGCCGTTGGTGGTGTTGGCGGTGGCTTCCCCCTTGACCGTCGCACCGTCCTTGATCTGGACCTTCTGGCCCTTGCTCGCCACCCCGGTGAGCTTGACGGTGGTGTCGACCGTGAAACCAGCCTCTGGGATCAGAACGTTCTTGGAGTCTTCAGCCTTGGTGATCTCCGGCTTCAACTCCACTAGCGCCTTGACGGTATAAGTCCGTACAGGGAAGACCACGGCTTCGCTTTCATTCTGGCTCTTGCCCAGCGCCGCCTTGAACTCCATGGTCAGGCTGCTGCCGTCCTTGAGATTTTTTAACCCCGCGAGTGCGATGGCGTTTTCGTAGTAGCTATTATCGATCCACCCTTGATAGACAGACGAACCGGGTGCCTTGAGTAGCTGGTTGGTGTAGACGGTGCCATCCGCATTTGTGCCCTTCAGGACCAACCATACATATTGGCGAGTGGCAATCAGCGGCCAGACACCCATGCGGTAGGTGGCATTGGCGGTCAGGTTGGCGACGTTGAACACAGGGCCCTGGCCATTGTTGTCGGCATCCATGATGATCGGTGAATTCAGCACGTTGACCGGCAAGGTCCCGACATTCAGGCTCAACGGCAATGACGTAACAGGCTTGCCGTCACGGGTAATGGTAAACGTCACGCTCACCGTTTTGCCCAGGTTGAACGCCAGCACCGTGACCGGCAGCGCAATGCTCAGGTCCGTCTCACTGATCAGCCTGGCTTCGGTGGTATGAGAGGCTTCCGCATGGCTGCCGGCCACAGCGGCCCAGGTCACGCTCAACAGGTCGGTCAGCAGCAACCCCTCCGGCGGAACCACGGCCGTCAGCGCCTCCACGGCGTTCATCGGCAACAAGGTTTTGCCGTCCGCTTCGGCTTGCTGAATTCGCGGTGGGTCGAGCTGCAGTGCCACGCCCACGCTGAAGTCCAGTGGTTGCGAATACCGGGTGTTCTCCCCGGCACGTTCGACGAAGTACCTGGCTTGTACCGTGCCGCCCTCGTTGCCCTTGATCAAATTGGCGCTGATGGGGAACGGCACCGGATTACCGGCGGTGATCGTGGTCAGTTCGATCCAGTCGCTGTGCAGACCGGTTATCGACCCCTCCCATTCTCCTGTCACCTTGTCGTTGGCCAAGGTGTTCAGCCAGGTGGCGGTCAGCGTGGTGCCGTTGCGGTCCGGGTCGAGGACGCTGTCGACCACGCCGTCTACCCTTGGCTCCGGCAGCTCCAGGCGTGGTTCGCCAATATTGAGCAGCGATGCATGTTCGGATTCGCGCAGCGCATTGAGCGCGCTGTAGTGATCCAGCTTCGCCAATACGCTGTCGTCGCTCAGCAATTGGTAATAGAGCTCCAGCGTGCCGCCTTCCAGTGGCTTGATATGGACGCCGTCAACGGTGATGTACAGCGGCAAGCCGGCGGAGATGTCGCCATTGGTGATTGGTCGCAATGGCAGGTCGGGCAGGTGCGGTGTGAGATCCGGCAGGGTGCCGAGCCAGAACAGCTTGATCGCCTGGCCGGCCTCGAACGAGGCATCCCACGGGATTTCGATGCGGGTGCGCGGCAAGTCTGGATCGAGCGCCCCTTGCGAGGCGTCTTCGGCGATCGGCGGCTTGAGGCGATGGAGTTCCCCGATGACGCTGATGAACTGTCCTTTGGAATGAATATCGGCCGAGCCATCGTCTTTCTGGATGCGGTACGACAGCACCATCTGGGTCTTGGCCAGGCGTCGCAGCAGTGCATTGGGGATCGGTATTTCAAGGATGCTCGGTACGCTGCCCAGGACCTTGCCCGGCAGTTCGTGGTCGATCGGTACCCCTTCCACCGGCGTGCCTTTGACCCTGAGGAAGATGGTGTCGTCCTCCGCGAAAAACCTGGCGTCCACGGCAATGACTTGCCCGGTACCCAGGGCATCGCCCAGCTTGTCGACATCCAGCACGTTGTTCAGCGCTTCCTTGAGCAGCGGTGCATTTGGACGCGCCGTGTCGATGCTGACCACCACCCGTTGGGCGGCACTCCAGTCCTCGGAACGGTTGTCGACCTTGTCGTACAGTTCGAAAACCACCGCCAGGCCGGTGCTGTCAGAGTCCCCCGCGTCACGAATCGTGGCCTCGTCGACATGAATGACGATGGGCGTTTTGCCGTCGGCCTGATCCTGGGTCAGGGGTGGGCTGAGCACAAAGACACCGCCCCAGCTCAGGCGGATCACATCGCCGGGGGCAATGTTCGGGTAGGGGTCAATGGTGATGTCGACGCCAGCGCTCACGTTGTCCTGATCGATGCCGCCTTCGAGGATCTCGCGGGGAATGTGCATGACCAGCTTGGAGTGGCCCGGCGTGTCGTTGTCATCCTTGCCGCCGGGGCGGGTGAGTTTGACGAACACCTTCATCACTTCGGAGGGCTCGGCCGTCTGGCCCAGACGGGTCACGGCGTAGGAGACATTGAAGTTGCCGGCAATGATGTGCCGTGCCTCCACGAACATCCGCAGTTCGGTGTCGACCTCTGAAGCGGCCACGGTCTTTTGCAGCACCTGATTGCCGGGGCCCCAAAAAATTACCAGCCGGTCGCCTTGACCCATGACCCCCCACGGGCCGGCCAGGCATTTCAGGCCATGGCGCGGGAAGTTGTCCAGTACCGCCGCGATGTTCAGGCCCCAGACATCGGGATTGGTGGAGATCGGGTTTACGGTACGCCCGGGAATGCCCAGCTCACGCAGGAGTTTGATGCTGTTGTCGGGGGGCTGGGGTGAATTCATGAGAGGAACTCCTGTCGAGGGGAAGGGTGACGGAGTGATTTAAGGCTGAAGCAGATGCGGTGGCTACTGTCAGATCTGACAGGTCGGGAAGGGTTTTCGATGAGTGGTAGGGGTTGTGCCGTCAGGGTGAGGGCGTGTTGGGCAGGGCGCGAGGATGTTGCTTCAGGGGCTTTTTTGCAGGGTCTTCTGCCGCAGTATATAAACCGTCACCAGCACCGCACTGGTCAGCATGAAGCCCTGTGCCCAAGGCTGCGCTACCAGATAGCAGGAGAGCAGGATGCTCGCCCACATCAGGCCGATGGCGTAGACCTTGCTCTTTAGCGGGATGCCGTTGCCGTCGAGGTAGTCACGAATCCACGGGCCAAGCCGTGGATGCTCGACCAGCCATTGATAAAAGCGCGGGGAACTGCGGGCGAAGCAGGCGGCCGCCAGTAGCAGGAAAGGGGTAGTGGGCAATACCGGCAGGAAAATCCCGATCACCCCCAGCGCTACGCTCAGCCAGCCGATGGCCAGCAGTACGCAGCGCAACATCAGGGGGCGGTTGCCTATGGGGTTGTCCATAGGCAGAACCTTAGTGGTGACGGGGCTTGAGAATCGCCGGTTTTTCGTCTGGCGCGTTGCACAGCAGGTACAGCGCGGTCAGGGCTTCCGGGATCTGCACGATCATGTCGTCCATCAGGTTGGCATCTTTGGCGATGTCTTCGAACTCCGGCTGCTCGTCGAATAGGCCCGAGCCGACCATGATCGGCAGCAGCATTTCGCTGACTTCGTCTTCGGCACTTTCGAACCAGGCCGCTTCGCGCAGGAATACACCTTCCATGAAGCCGATGCACCAGCCGCGCAGGTCGGAATCATCCGGATCGTCGCCCAGGTCGAGGTCGCACGGCAGCTCGAATTCTTCGTCGGAGGCCAGTTGGCGAGCGATGTGGGCCTTGAGGCCGATCAGGGTGGCTTCGATCTCTTCGCGCTGGGCTTCGCCGCTGTAGTGCGGCTCCTCGGCGAAGAGTGCATCGATCCACTCACGATCGGGAACGACTTCGGAACAGATCGACAGCGCGGTGAGGTAGCCGTGGGCGGCCACGTAGTCCAGCGCCTCGTCATGCAGTTCATCAGCGTCGAGGAAGACTTGCAGGCGGGTTAGTTGCTCAGCGAAGGACATTAAAGGACTACCTTGGGGAATGTTCGATGCGGGAATTCTAGGCCTTCTTGAGCACTTGGGCCAGCCGCACGGCATATTTGCACCGTATTCCCTATAGGAGCGAGCCTGCTCGCGAAGCGGTGGGTCAGTCACCATTGATGTTGAATGCAACGTCGCCATCGCGAGCAGGCTCGCTCCCACCGTTTTGGCATTGCATGGGCGGTGTCTTATCAGCGGTGCCCTTTGCCGGACGGGGCTCGGGTATACTCGCGCGTTTTGTGATGCCCTGCTGGCGTCACGGCTGAAATGTGAAGCGTCATGCAATGCGCACTTACGATTTGTCGGTGCAGCGTCGCGTGTTCTGAACCAGCCTTGCAGGGATGATTCGGTGATTTTTGGAGTTTCTATGCTCGAACAGGCTCAACGCGTCCTCAAGGACATCTTCGGCTACGACAGTTTCCGTGGCCGCCAGGGTGCAATCATTGAGCGCGTGGCCAGTGGCGGCGATGCCTTGGTCCTGATGCCTACCGGCGGCGGCAAGTCCCTGTGTTTCCAGGTCCCGGCACTTTTGCGCGAAGGCCTGGCCGTGGTGGTCTCGCCGCTGATTGCACTGATGGACGATCAGGTCGCCACCCTCGAAGAGCTGGGCGTGGCCGCCGCCGCATTGAACTCCACCCTCAGCGCCGAGCAACAGCGTGACCTGGCCGCCCGCATCCGCCGCGGTGAAGTGAAAATGCTCTATCTGGCGCCGGAACGTCTGGTCCAGCCGCGCATGCTGTCCTTCCTGCAGGGGCTGGACATCGCCCTGTTCGCCATCGACGAAGCACACTGCGTGTCGCAATGGGGCCACGATTTCCGCCCGGAATACCTGCAACTGGGCCAACTGGCGGAAATGTTCCCCGACGTGCCGCGCATCGCCCTGACCGCCACGGCCGACAAGCGCACCCGGGAAGAAATCGTCACCCGGCTGCACCTGCAAGACGCCGAGCGCTTCCTGTCGAGCTTCGACCGGCCGAACATCTTTTATCGCATCGTGCCCAAGGAACAGCCGCGCAAGCAGTTGCTGGCGTTCCTTGCCGAGCGCCGTAGCGATGCGGGCATCGTGTATTGCCTGTCACGTAAGAAAGTCGAGGAAGTCGCTGCGTTCCTCAGTGAACAAGGCTTCCCGGCGCTGCCGTACCACGCCGGCCTGCCCAACGACCTGCGGGCCCACAATCAGAAGCGCTTCCTCAATGAGGAAGGCCTGATCATGGTCGCGACGGTGGCGTTCGGCATGGGCATCGACAAGCCCAACGTGCGCTTCGTCGCGCATCTCGATTTGCCGAAATCCCTTGAGGCCTATTACCAGGAAACCGGTCGTGGCGGCCGCGATGGTCTGCCGGCGGATGCCTGGATGGCCTACGGCCTGCAAGACGTGGTGATGCTCAAGCAGATGCTGCAGAACTCCGAAGGCGACGAGCGCCACAAACGTCTGGAGCAGCACAAGCTCGACGCCATGCTCTCGCTCTGTGAAGAAACCCGCTGCCGTCGGCAAACGCTGCTGGCCTACTTTGACGAAGATATGCCCGAACCCTGTGGTCATTGCGACAACTGCGTCGACGGCGTGCAGACCTGGGATGCCACCGAGCCGGCGCGTCAGGCGCTGTCGGCGATCTACCGCACCGGTCAGCGCTACGGCGTCGGGCACCTGGTGGATGTATTGCTGGGCAAGGACAACGAAAAGGTCCGCAGTTTCGGCCATCAGCACCTGTCGGTGTTTGGTGTTGGCAAGGCGAGGGCTGAAGGCGAGTGGCGCTCCCTGTTCCGCCAGTTGGTGGCTCGCGGACTGGCTGATGTTGACCATGAAGGCTATGGAGGCTTGCGCCTGAGCGACAGTTGCCGGCCGCTGCTCAAGGGTGAAGTGACCCTGGAACTGCGCCGCGATCTCAAGGCGCAAACCGTGGCGAAAAGCAGCAAGAGCCAGGCGAGCCAGCTGGTCCGTGGCGAGGAGCGCGAACAATGGGAAGCCTTGCGCGCCCTGCGCCGCAAGCTCGCCGAAGAACATGGCGTGCCGCCGTACGTCATCTTCCCCGACTCGACCTTGCTGGAGATGCTGCGCAGCCAGCCGACCTCGCTGGCGGAAATGGCCACGGTCAGCGGTGTCGGCGCGCGCAAGCTCGAGCGTTATGGCGAGGCCTTCCTCGAAGTGCTCGGCGGCCAGGTCGAGGCGCCGAAAGCGGTGGCCGACGTACGTCACGAACTGATCACTCTGGCGCGGGCCGGGATGACGCCGGTGCAGATCGCCGGTCAGTTGCAGTGCTCGGAAAAGAATGTCTACACCATGCTGGCCGAAGCGATCGGCAAGCAGCAGTTGTCATTGGAACAGGCGCTGGATCTGCCTGAAGACCTGATGGGTGAAATCCAGGACGCCTTCCTCGACGGCGAAGGCGAGCTGCCGCCGGTTTCCGAGATCGCCGCGCTGTTCACGGGCAGGGTGCCGGAAGGGGTGTTGTACTGCGTTCGGGCGGCCTTGCAGTCGGAATTCGAGATTTGAGACATCGGTAGTGCTGATGTAACGATTCACTACAGATCAAGTCTTGCCTCAAGTCGAGGCTCATGCTTAGCTGACTAATAATTAGTTTTTATTTATTTCAGTCTAATCATGAGTGTTTTATGCCGTTAACCGATCAACACCGCTTTGGCATGCAATTGGCCCAGATGTCCCGTGGCTGGCGTGCCGAACTGGACCGCCGACTGGCGGGCATGGGCTTGTCCCAGGCGCGCTGGCTGGTGCTGCTGCACCTGGCCCGTTTCGAAGAAGCACCGACCCAGCGTGAGCTGGCACAAAGCGTTGGCGTCGAAGGCCCGACCCTGGCTCGTTTGCTCGACAGCCTGGAAAGCCAGGGCCTGGTGCAACGCCAGGCAGTGCTGGAAGACCGCCGGGCGAAGAAAATCGTGCTCTGCGCGCCAGCGCGTCCCCTGATCGAACAAATTGAAACCATTGCCACGCAACTGCGTCACGAACTGTTCGAAGGCGTCGATGAGGCGGATTTGAAGGTGTGCATGCGGGTTCACGGGCACATCCTGGGCAACCTTGAAAAATCTTGAGGCATAACCGACTGCCAGGTTTTTGAGATAGCGCATTGGGCTGACTATAAGAACTACTCGGCAATATCGTGTTCGTAACGGATGTACGAACGCGTACGGGTAGTTTCTGTAGATCTCAAGGATGCTCATGCTCAAGTGTTGGCGATTGGTTTTACGCGGTTGTTCTAAGTGGTTGCTGGCCGGGGCCGCGGTCACTTACTCGGCATGGGCGCCTGCGCTGGGCCTGGGTGAAATCACCCTGCATTCGGCGCTGAATCAACCGCTGCGTGCCGATATCGCACTGGTGGATGCGGCTGGCCTGGAGGAGAACGAACTGTCGGTGAGCCTGGCAACGGCAGACGAGTTCAGCCGTGCCGGGGTCGACCGGGTATTTTTCCTCAACGACCTGACGTTCACCCCGGTGCTGCGCGGTAATCGCAGCGTGATCCAGGTGACCTCCGGCAAACCGGTCAGTGAACCCTTCCTGAATTTTCTCGTGCAGCTCAATCAGCCTAAGGGGCGATTGCTGCGCGAGTACACGGTTCTGATCGATCCGCCGGGTACGCCAGGTGTTGTTCCCGCCACCGAAGAAGCGGTTTCCAGCTCCCCGGTGTCCGCATTTCCCCGTGTTCAACCGGTCCGGGCGCCGTCACCCGTGGTCAAGGCGCCGCCGGTTGATCCTGCGGTCGAACAACTGGCCGCCAGCACCCTGCAAAACCACCAGTTGCAAACCACTGTCGATGAGCTCAACACGAAGCTACAAGGCCAGGATGAGCTGATCGCCAGCCAGAAAATACAGTTGGCCGAGCTGCAAACCCAACTGGCGGAGCTCAAGAAGGTAAAGGCGCAACCCATTGCTTCCGACGCAGTGGCGCCAGCCCCCGCTATTGCTGAAAATCCCGGGGTTGGCTGGCTGCCGATTGCCGGTGTGTCGGCGCTGATAGCGTTGCTGGTGCTGGGCTGGTTTGTTCGCCGCCAGCGCCAGCAGTTTCAGGCCACAGCTTCAGAGGCGCTGCCGTCGCAGCATGAACCGTTGGCTGAGCTCTTGATCGAGCCAGTGATGTGGCCCCCCGTCATGCAACCGTCCGCTGTGCATCGCGACGAGGTGCCGGCCAACGATGAGCTTGAGCGGGTCGACAGCAGTCATTCCATTCCGGTCGCTGCTGCCGTGGCGGTGGTTCCGGGTCTGGCGATGTCCGGCGAATCCACCACTGACGATGAGTACCGGCTCAACCTGGAGGAACTGTCCATGGCGTCGAGTTGGGACGTGATCAGCCTAAGCGAGAGCCCGCAGCCGGCGGCTCTGGCCATGATCGAGCCCGGGTTCGAGCTGGAGGCGCAACTCGCTCCGCCGCCTCGACAGCCACCGGTCGGGCTATCATAGCGGCGTCGTCAAACTCTGGAGTCAGGCCCCATCATGACCGTCAGCAAACCGGAAATCATCATCACCTATTGCACGCAATGCCAGTGGCTGTTGCGCGCGGCCTGGCTGGCCCAGGAACTGCTCAGTACCTTTGGTGATGATTTGGGCAAAGTTTCCCTGGTGCCGGGCACCGGCGGGGTCTTTCATATCTACTGTGACGCCGTGCAGATCTGGGAGCGCAAGGCGGACGGTGGCTTCCCCGAGGCCAAGGTACTCAAGCAGCGGGTTCGCGACCAGATCGACCCGGACCGCGACCTGGGGCACAACGACCGCACTCAGTGAGACGCGGCCTCGGCTGCAATGGCCTTCTTGCTTGTGCCACTTGAGAACCGGCTGGACACCACAATCGCCACAATGATCAGCGCGCCCCCCAGCAACATGCGCAGGGTCGGGTTTTCGTTGAACAGCAGCCAGGCGACGGTGATGCCGTAGACCGGCTCCAGGGCGAACACCACGGCGGCAGTGCGTGCCTTGATCACCGCGAGGCTGGCGACGAACAGGCTGTGGGCGACACCGGTACAGAACACACCGAGCAGGCCGATCCACAGCCAGTCGATGGCGCGCACTTCGCTCAATTGAGGCGCCGCCACCGGCAGCAGGCACAGGGCAACCACCACGTTCTGGCACAGCGCCGCCTGTACCGGCGGGACCCGCCCGGAGCTGGCACGGTTGGTCAGTGACAGCAGGGCGAACAACAACCCGGAAGCCACGGCCCACAGCAGGCCGGTGGTGGCGCCGCTGGCCAGGTCAAAATCAGGCGTGACCAGCACCAGGCCGACACTCACCAGCAGTACCAGCACGATCTCATTGGCGCGAATGCGCTCGCGGAAGATCAGCCCCTCGAGGATCACGGTAAAGGCCGGGAAACTGGCGAAACCGAGCGTCGCAATCGCCACGCCGGCGACTTTCACCGCAATGAAGAAGCTCACCCAGTGCCCGGCCAGCAACAAGCCGCTGAGCAGCAGCCGGCGCCAGTCCACGGCCTCGAGTTTCTGCCAGCGCGTCTGGCTGGCGAACCGTGCAAAAAACGCCAGCGCGAGCACAGCAAACGCGGCACGGCCGAACACGATGATCGCCGGTGACGCGGCAGCCAGTTTGCCGAACACGCCAGTCAGGCCGAACATCAATGCGCCGATATGCAAGGCGCCAAGGGCGGTACGGGGAGTCATTGCAATCCTTAACGACAAACGAACAGAGGGCTCATTGAAACGCGTAATGGCCCATCAAGTCTGTCGGCAAACTCGCGTTATTTGTCGCCAGCCTCGCGCCGCAGTTTTCCGGGCGATGCCCCGAACTCGCGCAGCACCGCTGCCGCGAAGGCACTCTGGGAGCTGTAGCCGACGCGGCTGGCAATCTCGCCAATGGGCAGCGCCGAATTGCGCAGCAAGCCCACCGCAATGTGCAGGCGTCGGCTGCGGATATAGTCCATCGGCGTTTGCCCGCATTCGGTCACGAACCGCGCATGCAATCGGGCACTGGAAAGGCCGGCCACCCGAGCCAGGTCGGCCACTTGCAGCGGGTACGCCGCGTACTGATCGATGTGTGCGTTCAGCGCGGCATAGGGCAGGCGCCGACCGCCGACGGCCGCGGGCCTGGCGTTGTTGAGACTGGCCAGCAACAGCACCGCGCCTTGTTGTGCGATCAACGGATCATCGACCGGACTGTTCGCCAGCCAACTGACCAATTGGCTTTGCCCGGCATCCAGGGGCAGGCGCCCGGCGTTGTCGAGCAAGCGTCGGCTGGACTCGGCGTGATCGCCCAACGACTGGGCAACCCATTGCTCGCCGGGGACATCCAGCACCAGGCAACGGCTGCCATTGGCACTGCCACACGCGTGATGCGCTCCGGAGGGCACCACCACGAAACTCTGCTGGACCACCTGGCTGCCACGGCCGTCGACCTCGAAATCCAGGGCGCCCGAAAGCCCGAACACCAGTTGCGCGTGTTCGTGGCTGTGGACGATCAGGTCGTGGCTGTATTGGCGAAGCGTGAGGATCGGTCTCATCGCGGGTCTCCCGGTTCAGGGCGTCAGTCTACACCGAGCGGGCCAACAAGCGCTGTCACAGGACTGACTTGACGCTGTCATGGACCATTAACCGGCTCGGGGCAGACTTGGCAAAACTTGCCAGAGGGTTGCCCATGACCAGCGCCGAGCTCGCCAAACCCACCCGTAAGCAACGCGTACGGACTTTATGGATTTCCGACGTGCATTTGGGCACCCGGGATTGCCAGGCTGAACACCTGTCGCAGTTTCTCAAGGGCTACCACGCAGACAAGATCTACCTGGTCGGCGACATCATCGACGGCTGGAAACTGCGCGGCGGCATGTACTGGCCGCAAGCGCACACCAACGTCATCCGTCGCCTGCTGACCATGAGCAAGCGTGGTACCGAGGTGATCTATGTCACCGGCAACCACGACGAATTCCTGCGCCGCTATTCGAAGCTGATCCTGGGCAATATCCAGTTGGTCGACGAAGCCGTGCACGTCACCGCCGACGGCCGGCATCTGCTGGTGATCCATGGCGACCAGTTCGATGTGATCACCCGTTACCATCGCTGGCTGGCGTTTCTCGGTGACTCGGCCTACGAATTCACCCTGACCCTCAACCGCTGGCTCAATCATTGGCGCGCGCGATATGGCTACGGCTACTGGTCGCTGTCGGCCTACCTCAAGCACAAGGTGAAAACCGCGGTCAGCTTCATCAGCGACTTCGAAGAAGCCATCGCCCATGAATGCGTCAAGCGCGAGCTGCACGGCGTGGTGTGCGGGCACATTCACCATGCTGAGATTCGCAAGGTCGGCGAGGTGGACTACCTCAATTGCGGCGACTGGGTGGAATCATGCACCGCGCTGATCGAGCACTGGGATGGTTCGATCGAGTTGTATCGCCTGGCGGATGCCCAGACGCGGGAGGCGCAGTTGAAGGCGGCCAGGGTTGCAGAGGTGGCGTGATTGATTTGATTTTTGTGGCGAGGGGGCTTGCCCCCGTTCGGGGGCGAAGCCGCCGTAAACCTATAAATGCCGATCTATCGGTGTTCCGTGGTGAATGGTTTTAGGGCTGCTGCGCAGCCCAACGGGGGCAAGCCCCCTCGCCACAACGGTCGCCATAGGTCATGAGGCTGGCGATTGCTCTTCCATCGCCGCCTTATAAATCGAGTTTCGGGGGTGCGCGAACAAGCGCTCCATCATCGGTTCGAAAAAGCTTAACGGCAGTGTGTCGTACGCCGGGTCAAACGCCGCCGCATCGTACCTGGCACAGAACTCGACGGTCGCCTGGTACTGCGGATGGTCCTGGAATTGCTCACGCAGATGCCGGTCCATGCCCAAGTGATGGAAGAAGTAGTAACCCTGGAAAATCCCGTGCTTTTCCACCATCCACAAGTTCTCGGCGCTGACGAACGGCTTGAGGATCGCCGCCGCGATGTCCGGGTGGTTGTAAGAGCCCAAGGTGTCGCCGATATCATGGAGCAGGGCGCAGACCACGTACTCTTCGTCGCGGCCGTCACGCCAGGCGCGGGTGGCGGTTTGCAGGGAGTGGGTCAGGCGATCCACCGGGAATCCGCCAAAATCACCCTCCAGCAACTTCAGGTGCGCCACGATCCGTGTCGGCAATTGTCGCGCGTAGGCACTGAAATCCGCGGCGATGATCGCCCAGTCTTCCTGTGTGCCGTCCTTCATGTGAGTGAAGCGGGCATTGGCATTCATCGGCAACTCTCTTGTGACGCAAGTCAGCTAGAACGGAACGCGCCCCATAACCATGTCCCGGTACATGACAAAATCACCGAGCAGGCTATAGAAGGGGTGTTGGAACGTTGCCGGGCGGTTCTTTTCGAAGAAGAAATGCCCGACCCAGGCAAAGCTGTAGCCTGCCAGTGGCAGGGTCCACAACAGCATCCAGGCTCCGCGACCAACGGTCAGCGTCAGAATCAAGATAACCAGGGTCGTGCCGATAAAGTGTAAACGGCGGCAGGTGCTGTTGCTGTGCTCACTGAGGTAGTAAGGATAGAACTCAGCGAAGCTGTTGAATCGTTTGACGTTTTCCACGACAGCGATCTCTGTGGTTATTGTTCTTGCTGCAAGTTGTTCTGCGGGTAGCTTATTTGAGTCTAGAGTGATCAATGGCATCAGCCACTGACAATAGGCGCCACTTTAGTATCCTTCGGTCAATAGCCGTAGCATGCGGCCACCATGTAAGAAAACGCCATGAGTGAACGAACGACTTCTGCAAGCTGGGCGATGGGGATTGTCAAAGCGCTGGAGATGGACGGCCTGGATTGCCGGGCTATGTTCAAGCAGCTGGGGCTCGACTACGCGGCACTGGATGATCCGGATGCTCGCTTCCCGCAAGACTCCATGACACGGCTGTGGCAGCGCGCGGTCGAGCTGTCTGGTAACCCGGCCATCGGTCTGAACATGGGCAAGGTGGTGCGACCGGCGCAGTTTCATGTGACCGGTTACGCCTTGATGTCCAGCCGGACCCTGGCCGAAGGCTTTCAGCGTCTGGTGCGCTACCAGCGGATCATCGCCGAAAGTGCCGACCTGAGTTTCCAGCTGCTGGAAGAAGGCTACGCGCTGATTCTGACGGTGCATGGCGATCACCTGCCGCCGACCCGGCAAAGCGCCGAAGCTTCGCTGGCCTGTGCCTTGGCGCTGTGCGGCTGGTTGACCGGGCGTACGTTACATCCACGCAAAGTGCTGGTACAAGGCGCCGAGCCGGTCGACCTTGAACCCTATAAACAAGCCTTCCATGCACCGCTGGTGTTCAACGCGCCTTACGATGCGCTGATTTTCGAACGCGCCGATATGGAAGCCCCACTGCCAACGGCCAACGAGGCCATGGCGTTGCTGCACGACCGATTTGCCGGCGAGTACCTGGCGCGCTTTTCCGAAAGCCGCGTGACCCACAAGGCGCGGCAGGTGTTGTGCCGCCTGCTACCCCAAGGCGAGCCCAAGCGCGACACCGTGGCGCAGACGCTACATCTGTCCCAGCGCACCTTGCAACGGCGCTTGCAGGAAGAGGGCACGAGTTTCCAGGCGCTGCTGGACGATACCCGACGCGAACTGGCCGAGCAGTACCTGGCGCAACCGACCATGACTTTGCTGGAAATTGCCTACTTGCTGGGGTTTGCCGATCCGAGCAACTTCTTCCGTGCTTTCCGCCGCTGGTTCGATGCCACACCCGGCGAGTACCGGATGCGGCTGATGCAATCAGCTGAAGCGGTCAATGACGCCAAAATGCCGGAATACACAGCACAAACACCGTAATGATCTCCAACCGGCCCAGCAGCATGCCGAACGAGAGAATCCACTTGGCGGCATCCGGCAAGGTGGCGAAGTTGCCCGCCGGGCCGATGGTTTCGCCGAGCCCCGGGCCGACACCGGACACGGTACTGGCCGCACCGGTGAGAGCGGTCATCCAGTCCACGCCGAGCAGCGACAGCAACAGCGCAATCACGCAGATGGTGATTGCAAAGAAAAACGAAAAGGTCAGGATCGAACGCACGATTTCTTCGTCGAGGCGGTGACCGTTGTACTTCTGCTTGATCACCGCGCGCGGGTGAATCAGCTGGTTAAGGTTGGCCTTGAGCAGGATATAGGCCACCTGGAAGCGGAAAATCTTGATCCCGCCCGCGGTCGAGCCGGAGCAACCGCCGATAAACCCCAGGTAGAAGAACAGCATCAGCGAGAAATTGCCCCAGAGGCTGTAGTCCCCCAGCGCGAAACCGGTCGTCGTCACCACCGACGTTACGTTCAGCGCCACATGCCGCAACGCCTCCAGCCAATGCAGCTGGGTAGTCCACCAATACCAGGTGCCGAGCACCAGCCAGGTCACCAACAGCATGCCGAGCAGGCCTTGAACCTGTTCGTCCTTGATCAGCGCCCGACGGTTACCACGCAGCGTGGCGACATACAGAGTGAACGGCAGGGCACCGAGAATCATGATGACGATCGCGACCCAATGCACCGCAGGTTGCGGCCACTTGGCCAAAGACAGGTCGGAGGTGGAAAAGCCGCCGGTGGAAATCGCCGACATCGCATGGTTGATGGCGTCGAACAGGCTCATCCCGGCCCACCAGAACGCCAGGCTGCCGACAATGGTGATGCCGACGTAGGTCGCAACGATCAAACGAGCCACCATGTGCGAGCGGGGCATGACTTTTTCCGAGCGGTCCGACGATTCGGTCTGGAACAGCCGCATGCCACCGATGCGCAAGAGCGGCAGGATCGCCACCGCCATGCCGATAAAGCCGATGCCGCCAAGCCAGTGCAGCAGGGAGCGCCACATCAGGATGCCGGGGGACATGGTGTCCAGGCCGCTGAGCACGGTTGCGCCAGTGGCGGTGATGCCGGACATGCTTTCGAAGAATGAATCGGTGTAGCTGATGTGCTGGGTCAGCAGGAACGGCAGGGCGGCGAAGATGCACACCACCAGCCAACTGCTGACGGTCAGCAGGTACATGTCCCGGGGGCGCAGGTGAATGTGTTCGGGGCGCCCCGGAATCACCAGCGCCAGACCGGCGACAAAGGTGATCATGCTGGCCCAGAGGAACGACGGCAGATCGCTGGTGCGGTCGAAAATGACCAGCGTGGCCATGGGCACGACCATGGAGATCGCCAGCGTGATCAGGAAGATGCCGATGATGAAACCAATGATCCGTAAGGTCGGCAACGCCATGAGGTCCGCTCGGCTGATAGTGGAAAGGGCGCCATTCTACCTGCGAGGCAGGGCATGTAAACCGGCACTGCTGCGGTAGTTACAGCTAGAATAGCCACACAAATTTTTCAGGAGGTGGCCGATGCAGGCTCTCGACGCTTTGCTCAACCGTGTTTCCGTTCCACGACTGCTTGACCCGGCACCTACCGCCGAGCAGCGCGAGGTGCTGTTCGGCGCCGCCATGCGCGCCCCGGATCACGGTCACTTGCAGCCTTGGCGTTTCCTGACGGTGGAAGGCGAGGCGCGCGAGCAAATGGGCGAGTTGCTGGCCGAAGCGGCGAAACTGCAGGACGGCGAAGTCAGCGAAGCGGCCATCGACAAGGCACGCAATGGTCCGCTTCGGGCACCATTGGTGGTGGTAGTGATTGCTCGCGTGCAGGATCACGTCAAATATCCGAAGTCCGAGCAGTTGCTGGCGGCAGGCTGCGCGGCTCACGGGATTTTGCTCGCGGCCTATGCGCAGGGCATTGGTGCGGTGTGGCGTACCGGTGACCTGGCTTATTCGCCGCATGTGGCCAAGGGGCTGGGCCTGGCGGAGGGGGAGGAGGTGATTGCTTTCCTGTATCTCGGCACTCCACAGAAAGAACCGCGTGTGGCCGAGAAAGTCGATCTCGCCGAATTCGTCAGCGCCTGGCCGGGCAAGGTCTGACACCGCAAAACCTGTGGGAGCGAGCCTGCTCGCGAAGGCGGACTTTCTGACCCATTGATGTTGGATGTGCCTACGCAATCGCGAGCAGGCTCGCTCCCACAGTAGATCTGTGTCATTCAGATAATTGGGGGATAACCTCAGGGTTGTACGACAGCCCCCGGCACCAACGGCAATTCCAGGCTGGCAATGAACCCGCCCTCGGGGTGATTGGCCAGCACCAGGCTGCCGCCATGTCGCTCTGCCGCACGGCGGGCGATGGCCAGGCCCAGGCCGTGTCCGGCCGCAGTCTGCCCCGGCGCCCGATAGAACGGCTCACCGAGCTGGTTCAAATATTCGGCACTGACCCCCGGCCCGTGATCGCGCACGGTCACGACGATCCGCTCACCCTGTCGCAGTGCCTGCATTTCGATCGGCAGGCCGCCCACTGGATTGAAGCGCTGGGCGTTGCGCAGCAAGTTGTCGACGGCTCGCTCGATCATGGTCGGCCAGCCCTTCAGGTTCAGTTGCGACTCGGCTTCGAGGTGGACCAGTTGCTCGGGTGAACCGAGTTGCGCATCCTTTTGCAGGCTATTGAGCAGGGCGTTCAGGTCCACCTCTTCGGCACTGGCGTTATCGGAGTCGACCCGCGCCAGTACCAGGATTTCGCTGATCAGCGCTTCCAGTCGGTCGCACTCGCGGGTCAGGCGCGGCCACAGCTGTTCCCGTTCCTGCGGGGTGGCCCGTTCGGCCAGTGCCAATGCGATACGCAGGCGGGCGAGGGGCGAGCGCAGTTCGTGGGACACATCCCGCAGCAGTTGCCGCTGACTGCCAATCAGGCTTTGCAGGCGCGCGCCCATGCGGTTGAAGTCGTTGGCCAGGACGCCGAACTCATCGCGACGGTTGGCCAGCTTGACCAGGCTGTTCTGTTGATAGGTGGTTTGTCCCAGGTCATGCACCGCGCCGCGCAGGCGGCTGAGCGGGCGAGTGATGGAAAAGGTCACCAGCAGGCTGAACAGGGTCAGCACCACCAGGGCGATTCCCAGGGCACTCAGCGGCCAGAGCAGGCTTTCGCGGTGCCAGGCGTCCAGTTCCGGATGCGGAATACGGTAGATGAACAGGAAGGTGTCACCGGTTTTTTCGCTGGTGAACTCATCGGTCAGACGCCGCCATGGCAGGCGTCGGTCATCATTGTTCTGGCGCGCCTCAAAGGCCGCCGCACGTCTCGGAAAGGTGCCGTGCACCACGGGATCGCCGCTTTCGTTAAGCACCTGAACGTTGATGTGATACTGGCGTTTGCGTTGTTGGAGAATGTCCTGGGCGGCGTCTTCGCCCTGGCTTTCGTAGGTTTGCGTCCACTCTTCGGCCAGCGTGTTGAGGCCCGGGTGGCGGCTGAGAATCCAGGCGTCCTGGTTGAGCATGTGCCCGAGCAGGATGGAAAGCCCTGCAACCAGAGCGATGGCCAGCCAGAAGCTGGCCAGGATACGCCAGAACAATGAACGCACAGGAAATCCTCAAACAAACGCAACTAATGTGGGAGCGAGCCCCCTCGCCACACAAGCCCGCTCCCACATTAAATCGGGTGGTGCCAGACCCAGCGGTGAAAAACCGTTGGGTCCGGGATCAGCGCATTATTGCGCTTTTTGCGGTTGTTGCGCTTTCCAGGCCTTGAACTCGGCCCATTCAGCGCGACGCTCGGCCTGTTTTTTCTGGATCTCGTCGAATTTCTTCTGTTGATCCGGTTTCAGCAAGGCGCGCACGTCCGCTTCAGCTTTCTTGTGGTTAGCGGCCATCTCATCCTTCATGGCTTTCTGGTCGGCTGGCGAGAGCTTCTCCAGGTACTTGTCGACCAGTTGCTTACGCTCGTGCATCTGCTCGCCCATGATCTTGCGGATCTGCTCGCGCTGTTCGCGGCTCAGGTCCAGTTCACTGTACGGGCCTTTGCCGTGCATGCCGTGCATCTGACCGCCGTGGCGCGAACCGTCCATCGACCCATCCATGGGGCCTGAGCCTTCAGGCATGGCCATGGCAACGGTCGGCAGGGCAGCAGCGAACATCAGAGCGATAAGAGTTTTGCGCATGGTGTATCTCCTTGTCTCGTTCCCGGTACGTTCCGGATGAGTACAGGTTACGCAGATCAAGGTCAGCGGCGGTCAGCGGAGGGTAAAGCTTGGGTAAAGACGATTTCCCGCCAACCTGACAAAACGTCCGGGTGACTGTA
Organism: Pseudomonas sp. KH_046_2; assembly: GCF_057838985.1. Taxonomy (NCBI): domain Bacteria; kingdom Pseudomonadati; phylum Pseudomonadota; class Gammaproteobacteria; order Pseudomonadales; family Pseudomonadaceae; genus Pseudomonas; species Pseudomonas sp. KH_046_2. The sequence continues at coordinate 1,701,264 of NZ_CM174480.1, forward strand.
GGAGCGAGCTTGCTCGCGATGAACTCACAGGCAGCGCGCTTTTCCAGACAGCATGCGTAATCGTTCAACTCCATCGCGAGCGAGCTCGCTCCTACAAGCTGTAGTAGTAACCGCGGCTGCGCAGGGCCACGATGCGCGGTCGGCCATCGGGGTGTGGGCCGATCTTCTTGCGCAGGTTGCTGACGTGCATGTCCAGGCTGCGGTCGTACAGGGTCAGCTTGCGGCCGAGGGCGATCTGCGCCAGTTCCTGTTTATCCAGGGGCTCTCCGGGCTGCTTGAGCAGGGCTTCCAGCAGGCGGCTTTCGGAGACGGTGAGGGTGAATTCCTGTTCGTCGATGCTGACCACGCCGCGCACCGGGCTGAAACACAGGTCGCCCAGTTCCATCTGGCTGGACACCGCTGCCGGGTGGCTACGACGCAGGACCGCACGCAGGCGGGCGGTCAGTTCCCGTGGGTCGCAGGGCTTGGCCAGGTAATCGTCGGCGCCGAGTTCCAGGCCGAGGATACGGTCCAGGGGCTCGCCCCGGGCCGAGAGCATCAGCACCGGCAAATCCGGGTGATCGCTGCGCAACTGCTTGAGCAGTTCCAGGCCGCTGCCATCGGGTAACATCACATCCAGCACCACGGCCGCCGGGGCGGTTTCGGCCAGCGCGCGGCGTGCGCTCTGGCCGTCGTGACAGGCACGTACCTGAAACCCTTCCTGGCTCAGCCAACTGCTCAGGAGCTCACACAGCTCCTGGTCATCATCAATAAGTAACAGCTCGCTCATGACTCACTCAATTTAGCCATTGTCGACGTTTTCGACTTGCTCCACTGGCGAAGATACCGCAGAGCAGAGCCAATAGCGCTACCCCGGCGCCAATGACGAACCATTGTTGCTGGTCGGTCAGCAGGCGCGGCAGCGGACTGCTGGCCTGGGCCTCCTTGAGTTGCAGCTTCAAGCGCTGGTTCTCCTGGCGCAACCGGGCCAGCAGCGGGCTTTCGCGTTCGCTATCGGCAGTTTGCAATTGTTTGTTCAGATCTTCCCGTTGCCGTTCGCTTTCTTTCAAGCGTTGCTGCAATTCGGTGATCTGGCTGCCGGCGCTCAAGGACAGAGGCGTCGAATTACCGCTCTCGACACTTTCCTCACCGTGGGCGGGCGCCCCGATCGACAACGTGACCAACATCAGGCACAACGGACCCTTGCGCATGGCGACTCCTGGTTCCAATACGAGTATTGGGGAAGTTGTCGGCCGGCAAACGAGAATAATGAGCGATTGAGAACGCGATGAACCGATATGGTTCACCGCGTGGGGGCAGTTGAAAGAAGAAAGTTACGGAAGGACTTGCTTGAACGGCTTGACCAGAACGTTAGCGTAGACGCCTGCGGCGATGTACGGATCAGCGTCGGCCCAGGCCTGGGCGGCGCTCAGGGAGTCGAATTCGGCAACGATCAGGCTGCCGCTGAAACCCGCCGCGCCCGGATCATTGCTGTCGATCGCCGGGTGTGGGCCGGCCAATACGATGCGACCTTCGCCCTTGAGCACTTGCAGGCGCTCCAGGTGTGCAGGCCGTGCGGCCAGGCGGGCTTCCAGGGAGTTGGCGACGTCTGTGGCAATGATTGCGTAAAGCATGTCAGTCCTCGGTTTTTGGCGTTGTGGTATCGGCATCGTGCAGATGGCGGGACAGGTAGATGCCCTGGCCGATCAGGAACAGCAAAGTCATGCCCAGGCTGCCGAAGACCTTGAAGTCGACCCAGTAGCTCTGGAAGGTGAACGCGACAAACAGGTTGGCGGCACCGCAAAACAGGAAGAAGGCGATCCAGGCGATGTTCAGGCGCGTCCAGACCGGCTCCGGCAAGCTCAGAGCATGGCCCATGATGCGCTTGATCAGCAGGCTGTCACCGACGAAGTGGCTGCCGATAAACGCCAGGGCGAACAGCCAGTTGACCACCGGGGCTTTCCACTTCAGGAACGTCTCGCTGTGGAATGCGAGCGTCAGGCTGCCGAAGACCAGGCAGGCGATCAGGGTCAGCCACTGGCTCTTCTCCAGCTTGCGCTGCTTGATGAACAGTGTGCCGTAGACCACCAGGGAACTGACGATCAGCATCGCGGTGGCGCTGTAAATACCGCCTACAGTGATCTCATGACCGGCGATGTCGACGACCTGTGGGTCGATTTTGAAGACGATGAAAAACAGCAGGAGCGGGATGAAATCGATGAATTGTTTCACAGTGGCAGCCAGAAGCAGGATGTGGCGGCATAATAACAAACATATGGGCGCGCGATAGCGCCAGCTTATTTGAGGTTACAAAGCCCTGTGAATGTTGATTTGCACTGCCATAGCACGGCCTCCGATGGCGCCCTGGCGCCTGCGGTTCTGGTGGCGCGGGCGTTCGAGAAAGGCGTGCGACTCCTGGCCTTGACCGATCACGACACCCTCGAGGGCCTCGACGAGGCCCGGCACGCGGCTACCGCGCTGGGGATGCAACTGGTCAATGGCGTCGAATTGTCCTGCACCTGGGGCGGCGCGACCATTCATGTCTTGGGCTACGGATTCGATGTGAACGCCGCGCCGTTGGTCGAGGCCATCGCCAGATTGCATGATGGCCGCTGGCTGCGCTCCGAAGAAATCAGCCGCAAACTGGCGCTCAAAGGCATGCCGGGGGCGCTGGAGGGCGCCCGCAAGATCCAGCAGGCGCTGGGCGACAGCGGTAACGCGCCGGCCCGCCCGCATTTCGCCGACTGGATGGTGCGTGAAGGTTTCGTCAAGGATCGCGCCGAGGCGTTCCGCAAATGGCTGGGCGCCGGCAAGTTGGGCGACGTCAAGCAACACTGGCCGACCCTGGAGGAGACCGTCGAAACCCTGCGCGCAGCCAAGGCCTGGGTCAGCCTGGCACACCCCTGGCACTACGAATTCACCCGAAGCAAGCGTCGTCGCCTGATTGCCGACTATATTCAAGCAGGGGGCCACGCCATCGAAGTGGTCAATGGTTATCAGCCTGCCGAGCAAGTGGGCAGCCTGGCCATTCTGGCCCGCGAGTTCGGTCTGCTGGTCAGTGCCGGCAGTGATTTTCATGGCCCTGGAGGCTGGTCGGAGATCGGTGAATACCGGCCACTCCCGGAGGATCTGCCACCACTATGGTGTCGATTCAAACATGACCCAGTTATTGCCGCCGTCTGAACAGGTAGAGAATGTGAGTCAATTTTTCCAGATTCATCCGGAAAACCCGCAAGCGCGCCTGATAAAACAGGCAGTCGAAATCATCCGCAAGGGCGGGGTGGTGATTTATCCCACAGACTCTTCCTACGCCATTGGTTGCCAGATCGGCGACAAAGTGGCTGTGGAGCGCGTTCGGCGCCTGCGCCAGCTGGATGAAAAGCACAACTTCGCGCTGATCTGCAGCGACCTGTCGCAACTGGGTCTGTTCGCCAAGATCGACACCGGCACGTTCCGCATTCTCAAGGCCCATCTGCCGGGACCGTATACCTTCATTCTCAACGCCACCCGCGAAGTACCGCGGCTGTTGTTGCACCCGAAGAAACGCACCATCGGCCTGCGTGTGCCGAGCCACCCGATTGCCCTGGCGCTGCTGGCTGAACTGGGCGAACCGTTGATGAGCGTGACCCTGATCATGCCTGGCGATGAAGATCCGTTGAGCGACCCGCACGAAATGCGCCAGTTGCTCGAGCACCAGGTCGACCTGATCATCGACGGCGGCTTCGGCGGAATCAAGGCGTCCACGGTGATCAACCTCGCCGACGGCGAGCCGGAAGTCATCCGCGTCGGTTGCGGCGACCCTGCGCCGTTCATGGTCGAGGCCTAGATGTCCGCAGTAGAACCCGTCGACAGTCAGGCCGGAGCCCAGCAGGAACTGCCCTTCGCCATGGTCTATGGCCAGGCGGTCATGGAAATGCCGCTGGACCTGTACATCCCGCCGGATGCCCTCGAGGTCTTCCTCGAAGCATTTGAAGGCCCGCTCGACCTGCTGCTGTACCTGATCCGCAAACAGAACATCAACATCCTCGACATCCCGGTGGCGGAAATCACTCGCCAGTACATGGGCTACGTCGAGTTGATGCAGTCGGTGCGCCTGGAACTGGCCGCCGAGTACCTGGTGATGGCCGCGATGCTGGCCGAGATCAAGTCGCGGATGCTGCTGCCACGGGCCGAAACCGTCGAAGACGAGGAGGAAGACCCGCGCGCCGAACTGATCCGCCGCTTGCAGGAATACGAACGCTTCAAGGCTGCCGCCGAAGGCATCGATGGCCTGAGTCGCGTCGGCCGTGATGTGGTGGTACCCAAACTGGACGCCCCGGAGGCCCGGGCGCGCAAGCTGCTACCAGACGTGCGTCTGTCAGAGCTGCTGTTGTCCATGGCCGAGGTCTTGCGCCGTGGCGACATGTTCGAAAGCCACCAGGTCAGCCGCGAGGCGCTGTCGACCCGCGAACGCATGAGCGATGTGCTGGAACGCCTCAAGGGCGGTGGTTTCGTGCCGTTCGTCGAGCTGTTCACCGCTGAAGAAGGGCGCCTGGGGGTGGTGGTGACCTTCATGGCGATCCTTGAATTGGTCAAGGAATCCCTGGTCGAGCTGGTGCAGAATGAGCCATTTGCCGCGATCCACGTGCGAGCCCGAGCCGAATAACGAGTCGAAACATGAACCTGACTGAACCCCGTGATCTGGCACCCTTGCTTGAAGCCTTTCTGTTGGCCTCGGGAAAGCCGCAATCTTTGGAAAGCCTGTTCGAACTCTTCGAAGAAGGCGAACGCCCGGAACCGCCGGTCTTCAAGAAGGCCCTGACGATTCTCGCCAAATCCTGCGATGGCCGCGCCTTTGAACTGAAGGAAGTGGCCTCGGGGTATCGGCTGCAGATTCGCGAGAAATTTGCGCCGTGGGTCGGGCGTCTGTGGGAAGAACGTCCGCAGCGTTACTCCCGGGCCATGCTGGAAACCATGGCGCTGATTGCCTATCGCCAGCCGATCACCCGTGGCGAAATCGAAGACGTGCGGGGCGTGGCGGTCAACAGCAACATCGTCAAGACCTTGATGGAGCGCGAGTGGATCCGCATCGTCGGCTACCGCGACGTGCCCGGCAAACCGGCGATGTTCGCCACCACCAAGGCGTTCCTTGATCACTTCAACCTGAAGAACCTCGACGACCTGCCGCCGCTGGCGGAACTGCGCGAACTGGAACCGGATCCGGTGCTCGACTTCGACGACGCGCCGGTGCCCGCAGCCCTGCAAGAGCTGGCCGATGCCAGCGCCGAGCCGGAGGAGCCGAAGGAAGAAACCAGTTTCCACACGCTGTTGCTGGAACTGGACAGTATGGAAGAGGGGCTCAAGACCGACTTCGACGATTTGCTACGTGATGGCGTGTCGCCTGAGTTCGATCCGGAACAGTCGGTTATCGAGCCAGAAGTCGAAGCGGCACATCCCGAGCCTGAGCCGGAAATTGAACCGGAGCAGGACGACGACATCCTCGGCGTTGCCGAAGCCCGGGAAAAACTCCTGGCCGCCGTTGCCGCTCTCGAACAGCCGAAACCCGAGCCGGAGCTGTCGGACGAAGAGGCTGAAGCCCAGGCCCTGGCCGAAGCCATCGAAGCCGAACGCCGCGAGTTCGAAGATTGATCGCAACTTCTGCGACCACCAAAGATCCCTGTGGGAGCGGGCTTGCCCGCGAATGCGGAGTGTCAGCCAATAAATATGCCGACTGACACGCCCTCTTCGCGAGCAAGCCCGCTCCCACAGGAGAATTGTGGTCACCGCAAAACAGCGGACCACCGGCCAGCGGAAAAACAAATAACCTTGCCTTGATCAGCTAGTCTCTGATGCGCAAACGCCCTCATGCGCGTATGATTCGCGACCCTTCGGCGATCCCTTCGCCCAAGTACCCAGTTTTCAGACCACACCGGGAGGTGCCCAGATGAGTATCAAAGACCAGCAAGACGACCAGCCAATCGGCCCAGCAGGCGAAAAACTGCAGAAAGTCCTCGCCCGTATCGGCGTCGGCTCGCGCCGTGACGTGGAAGCCTGGATCAGCCACGGCCGCATCAAGGTCAACGGCAAAGACGCCACCCTTGGCCAGCGCGTCGACATGCACGACGCCATCACCATCGATGGCAAGGTGATCAAGCGCGAAGAGGCCGCCGAGTCGGTGCGCCGCGTGATCATGTACAACAAGCCCGACGGCGAAATCTGCACCCGTGTCGACCCGGAAGGCCGTCCGACCGTGTTCGACAAGATGCCGCGCCCTAAAGAGGGACGCTGGATCAACATCGGCCGCCTGGACATCAACACCACCGGTCTGCTGATGTTCACCACCGACGGTGAGCTGGCCAACCGCCTGATGCACCCTTCCTACGAAATGGACCGTGAATACGCGGTACGTGTGCGTGGCGAAGTCGATGACGAGATGATCGAGCGCCTGAAGGCGGGCGTTGTCCTTGAAGATGGCCCGGCCAAGTTCACCGACATCAAGCAGGCGCCAGGCGGTGAAGGTTTCAACCACTGGTATCACTGCGTGGTGATGGAAGGCCGTAACCGCGAAGTTCGTCGCCTGTGGGAATCCCAGGGCCTGGTGGTCAGCCGTCTGAAGCGCGTGCGTTTCGGCCCGGTGTTCCTCAACTCCGACCTGCCGATGGGCCGCTGGCGCGAAATGAGCCAGTACGAAGTCGACATCCTGAGTGCCGAGGTCGGCCTGACGCCGGTCGCGATGCCGCAGATGAACGCCAAGAGCAAAGACAAGCTTGACCGGATGCAACGCAAGTCGTCGCGTCCGATGGCCAAGACCGAGCGCGTGCGTACCCTGCGTCCAGCCACTGGTGCAGCTTCGGCACCTGCCGCTCCTCGTGCCAACCGCGAGCTACAGATCGAAGGCGAGCGTCCAGGGCGCAAGCCTGCTGCCCGTCAGGACGGTGAGCGCGGTCCGCGCACGCCACGGCCGGCCAATGGCCGTACCGAGCGTGGCGAAGGTCGTGGTACGCCGGTAGCCGATCGCCCGGCCGACACCAAGCGCCCGGCCAAGCCTGCGCCGAAGCGTCCGGGGATCAAACTGGTCGACGGTGACACGCCATCGGGCAAGCGTCGTGGCGCACCGGCCGGTTCCGGCCAGCGTCCGGGCTTTGGTCGTCGCAAGCCGGAGTAATAGGCTGAGCGCTTCATAAAAAACGCCAACCTTCGGGTTGGCGTTTTTTTTGGGGTCTGGATTTATGTCTGTGTTGTTTTTGAGGCCGCCTTCGCGAGCAGTTGCCGCACCGGGATGTCCGAAGTGGAAAGCCAAAATTACGCACTGTAAAGAATTCATGACGAAATCAGCAGATTAACCCCGTGAAATCGCCCCTCCTCGAATATTGTAAGAAAATTCTTACGCGTCATTGCCTTACGTCCTTCTCCCAGAGCTCTAGCCTGCTTGTTTCAGCGCACCATGCAGGGTGTTATGCGCGCCATGCCTGTCGTGCAGGTGCATAACAAAAAGGAGGCGCAATGAACGCCGTATTCCATCTCCATCTCTCTGCGAGGGGCGGTTTTCCTGCCTTTTCCGTCGATGATCCGCAAGGATCTGACCCATTTTTTGCAGCCGCCCGAGCCTCTCGGGGCGGACACAGGCAATCCCGGCCATAGACACGCTTGTCCAGCGGGTCTGGCAGCAGGGGGTTACGGGTGTACAATGCGCCGCGTTTTACCTGTGACCTCCTGCGCATCTGCGCAAACCTCAAGGCTATCCGCCTTGTTCACTCCGTCGCGTCACGAGCGTGTCGGGTTCGATTTCGTCACAGATAAAAACAAACAGGTGACGCATGACCGTTGTAATTACGCTGAACTCCTGGTGCCTGCGCTGGGGTTTGATCGGTGCCGCTTAACGCCTTTCTTGAGCAGCAACGTCTACTGAACATCATCAAACCTTGCGTGAGACCCTTTTCATGAGTGGACAAAACCCGCAATCAGGCGAGCTGAAACGCGGCCTGAAAAATCGCCACATTCAATTGATCGCCCTCGGTGGCGCGATCGGTACCGGCTTGTTCCTCGGCTCGGCCGGGGTACTGAAATCCGCCGGCCCGTCGATGATCCTCGGCTACGCCATCTGCGGCTTCATCGCCTTCATGATCATGCGCCAACTGGGCGAAATGATCGTCGAAGATCCGGTGGCTGGCTCCTTCAGCCACTTCGCGCACAAGTACTGGGGCGGCTTTGCCGGCTTCCTGTCGGGCTGGAACTGCTGGATTCTGTACATTCTGGTCGGCATGTCCGAGCTGACCGCGGTCGGCAAATACATCCACTACTGGGCGCCGGACATCCCGACCTGGGCCTCCGCAGCTGCCTTCTTCGTGCTGATCAACGCCATCAACCTGGCCAACGTCAAAGTCTTTGGCGAGGCCGAGTTCTGGTTCGCGATCATCAAGGTCGTGGCGATCGTCGGCATGATTGCCCTGGGCAGCTACCTGCTGGTCAGCGGCAACGGCGGCCCGCAAGCAGCGGTCAGCAACCTGTGGTCCCACGGTGGCTTCTTCCCGAACGGCGTCAGCGGCCTGGTGATGGCCATGGCGTTCATCATGTTTTCCTTCGGTGGCCTGGAAATGCTCGGTTTCACCGCTGCCGAGGCTGACAAGCCGAAAACCGTGATCCCGAAAGCCATCAACCAGGTGATCTACCGGATCCTGATTTTCTACATCGGTGCCCTGGTGATCCTGCTGTCGTTGACCCCGTGGGACAGCTTGCTGACCACCCTGAACGCCTCCGGTGATTCCTACAGCGGCAGCCCGTTCGTGCAAGTGTTCTCGATGCTGGGCAGCAACACCGCCGCGCACATCCTCAACTTCGTGGTCCTGACCGCGGCGTTGTCGGTGTACAACAGCGGCACCTACTGCAACAGCCGCATGTTGCTGGGCATGGCCGAGCAGGGCGACGCGCCGAAGGGCCTGGCGAAGATCGACAAGCGCGGCGTGCCAGTGCGTTCGATCCTGGCCTCGGCCGCCGTGACCTTGATCGCGGTACTGCTGAACTATCTGATCCCGCACAGCGCGCTGGAACTGTTGATGTCGCTGGTGGTGGCCACCCTGGTGATCAACTGGGCGATGATCAGCTACTCGCACTTCAAGTTCCGCCAGCACATGAACAAGACCAAGCAGACGCCGCTGTTCAAGGCCCTGTGGTACCCGTACGGCAACTACATCTGCCTGGCGTTCGTGGTGTTCGTCCTTGGTGTGATGCTGTTGATTCCGGGGATTCAGACATCGGTGTATGCGATTCCGGTGTGGCTGGTGTTCATGTGGGTCTGCTACGGCATCAAGAACAAGCGCAGTGAGCAACACTCGTTGCAGGCTGCAGTGAAGTAACTCAGTCGCAGAAACAACGAACCCGGCCATGTGCCGGGTTTTTTGTGTGCGCTGCAAAAACCTGTGGGAGCGTGGCTTGCCCGCGATGAACGATAACGCGGTGTACCTGATAAACCGTGGCGCCTGAATCGCGGGCAAGCCACGCTCCCACAAGGTCCGCATTCATTCAATCTAATCGCGGTATCCTGCACGCTCTGAATACGGACGCTTTTCCATGCTGGTGATTTCCAACAACGTGCAGCTGCCGGATGCCGAGATCGAGTTGACCGCCATTCGCGCCCAGGGCGCCGGCGGGCAGAACGTCAACAAGGTCTCCAGTGCCGTGCACCTGCGCTTCGACATACCTGCGTCGTCCTTGCCCGAGTTCTACAAGGAGCGGCTGCTGGCGCTGCGCGACAGCCGCATCACCAGCGACGGTGTGTTGATCATCAAGGCCCAGCAGTACCGGACGCAGGAGCAGAACCGCGCCGATGCGCTGTTGCGGCTGACCGAGTTGATCCTCAGTGCCACCAAGGTCGAGAAAAAGCGCCGTCCGACCAAGCCGACCCTCGGCTCGAAGACCCGTCGCCTCGAGTCCAAGAGCAAGCGCGGCAACATCAAGGCCGGGCGCGGCAAGGTGGATTTTTAGTTGTTAAACCTGTAGTGCGTTTTTTTGATTTCTAAAGTTTATATAGCGTAATAGAAGCACTAAACAAAAATCAATTTCTAATTGATATGTAAAACTGTCAGATTTTACAGGCGACAGTCCGACTTTTGATGTGTCAAATAGTTGGGTGTTTTATTGGTTTAAGTCTGTCTGATGGGCGACGCTTTTTGTGAAGGTGCTCTCTAGTTTTAGAGCTTGCCCGGAAGCTATTTTCGAGGTGATAAGTAAAATGAGTAATTTAAAGTCGGAAGTAAAGGGGGAGGTTGTCAGAGGAAGCCTGGACTACGAGTTTGGTATGCTTGGTAAAGTATATTTGTACGACGACGTATCTGGAAGACTTCCTCTGTTACCGAGGGTCGTTCACCTGATGGACGACGGTAGAATATTGTGCGCGGCGGTTTCCCAGAGTGGTGAGACTATCTGCTTGGTAATGTTGGATGAGTTCGGTGTGGTTGACGAAAGCTTCGGTAAGGCCGGTATATCCAGAATTAACGTGACGGATTTTTTTCCTGAAGTAAGCGAGCCTGTTCCTTACGACATAAAAGTCGATGCAGCACGACAAAAAATTATTGTAGGGTTTGGTGCCATTGGGCCAGGGTCGTGGCGAGTTACTGGATTGGCAAGATTCGAACTCAATGGCGATCCAGATAGCGGCTTTGGTCGGGTTGGGGTTATTGTCTATGACTTTCTCGAGTCCTCCATCGCTTCGGAGTCAAATAGCTCCTCATGTGCAGGTAGCCATCAAGGTGCATCGCAAGAACCGGATTCTGTAGGGTTGAGTCGGTATCCGGGCGGGATGTTGTTGCAGGAGGATGGTAGCGTGATGCTTCTTTTTTCCTTAGGGCTTGAGGGTTTTTTCCAAGGGGTTCTGTTAGCGAAAATAGGTATTAATGGTCGTTTGGATAGGTCTTTTTCAACCGCTGGATTTAAGATATTTGACCGAGACGGCCTGAAGAGATTACGAGCAGAAACTATTGTGCCGCAAGGCGATAACTTCCTGATTGCTCTCACAACCAGCGCTTCTGAGGAGGGTGGCTGGTATGTTGCCAGGTACGATAAAGATGGAGAGCTTGATACCACGTTTGCCTTGGGTGGCTATTACGATGGTCAGCCCGGAGTAAAACGAACTGTCTTGATTGGGGAGTCGTTGTCCGAGATTTATGTAGTAGGGACTTCTGCTAATGCGGCGACACAGCACCTGTTTCTCATGCTGCAACGGCGTGGAGGTGATGGCCAACTAGACCCTCTTTTTGGCGAGCAAGGCTGGGGTGATGCTGTGGATGCTGGAAGCCCTGGGACGCCAGACCTTGTGGTATGGAAGGCGGAACTTTATGAGCCGAAATCAACAGTGGTCGTTGCTGGAACTGTGGCGTATAGCTCTTCCGGGATTAACAAAGGGTTTATTCTCAGCCTCGAGCAAGATATGGGGTGGGATATTGGCTTTGGTGATCAGGGAAAAGTTCTGTTTGATGGCAAGGGCGATATTTATGGGCTTGCTGTGCAGCCGGACCGAAAAATTCTCTTCATTTATGACGTTGACGATTCATCGGTATCTGCTCTTGTGCGGTTACATGGATAAGTTGTAATGGCTGAACTGGTCAGTGAGTCGCTGTTTTTTCAATGACCAGTTTTCAGAACTTACTTTACTCTGCGTGCCTCTCGGTGTTTCGGCGCTTGCCGGTACAAGTAAAGGCTCAGTATCAATCCGCTCAACGCGGCGAGGGCGGCGAACAGGAAGATCGATGCAAAACCAAACCCTGCCGCAATCGCACCGGCCAATGGTCCGGTAATGCCCAGCGACAAGTCGATGAACAGCGAATAGGCGCCGACGGCTGCGCCACGGCTGGACGCCGGCACCAGGTTGACCGCCTCCACTCCCAGTGCCGGAAACACCAGCGAAAAGCCGAAGCCGCTCAGCGCCGCACCCGCCAGTGCCCAATGGGCATCCGGTGCCAGCCACAGCAACAGCAATCCCAGGGTTTCCACTGACAGGCAGGCAATGGCCACGCGAAAGCCGCCGAGGCGGTTGATCAGGTTGCCGAACAGCAAGCGCGCGCCGATGAAGCTGGCGCCGAACAGGCTCAGGCACAGCACCGCGTTGTCCCAGTGTTGCGTGGCGTAGTACAGGGTGATGAAGGTGGCGATGGTGCCGAAGCCGATGGAGCCCAGGGCCAGGCCGCAGCCGTGGGGGAATACCCGCCCGAGCACATGCATGAACGGCAGGCGCTCACCGGCAACGATCGGCGCGGCGGTTTTCGGCCAGGCCAGCAGCAGGCCGAGCACGGCCAGCAACACAATGCTCACGCCCATGCTCCACAAGCCCAGTTGATGGACGAGCAGTACCCCCAAGGGCGCGCCGACAGCCAGTGCGCCGTAGCTGGCGATACCGTTCCACGAGATGACTTTGGCCGTGTTCGCCGCGCCGACCCGGCCGATGCCCCAGCCAATCGAACCCGAGCCCACCAGGCTTTCGGCGCTGCCGAGCACCAGGCGGCCGATCAACAGGCTGATCAGGCTCAAGGTCGGCAGGCTCTGGGTCCAGGCCGAGACCAGCATGAACACACCGCTCAAGCCGCAACCGGCCAGGCCATACATCACAGCCAGTTTGCTGCCCTTGTTGTCGATGATCTTCCCGGCATAGGGGCGGCTGAGCAGGGTGGCCAGGTATTGCACGCTGATCACCAGGCCCGCGATCACCGCGCCGAAGCCCAGGTCGCTGTGGACGTAACCGGGCAATACGGCCAAGGGGATGCCGATGTTCAGGTAGCCGATGAAGGTGAAAAGGACGATGGAAACAACTTGCAGCGTGACCGCCAGGGGGCGCTGGTTTTCGGGCATGGGTAAAGGTCCACGGTAAAGCAGGATAGATAGGCTGCTTATGATAGCGGTGTGGACGGTCACAGGTTGTGAAAAAGTAAAACTATTTGCCGGGCGCTGTCATTCAGGATTGGCGGGAGCGACCAGTTGCGTGGTGACCAGGGCGGCCAGCGCATTTTCCTGGGTGCCGAAGCGGGCGAGCAAGGCGGCTTGTTTCTCGGGGGAGAGGCGATTCCAGATCCCGATCATTTTCTCGGCGGTGCCGATCAGGACGCTGGCCTGCGCTTCACTGAATTCATCGGTCATGGTCAGGCTCGTTTCAGGCAGTGTGGAAAGCGCATGGTAGCGCTTTCCACACGGTCTGTGCGGCGGGTGTTTCAGTCTTCTCTGTCAGCCTGGCGGCTGTCAGTGGCTTCTTTCGGCTCGGGCTGTTGGGCTCCGGCTTGCTGCGTGGTCGTCTGCTCAGGTTCGTGCAGGCTTGGGAAGGGGAGATTAGGAATCTCGTGCATGGTTGCGCTCCTCGCTAAGTCTGTTGATAGATCTGGTAGATCCGCGCTTTAAAAAAGCCTGGGCAGGATACAGCAGTAAAAATGACAAACGGACTTTTATATCCATTTGTTTCGACGGATGGGGTTGTATAGACAGATCGATAACACTGGCGCAGAAACAACTGTAGGAGTGAGCCTGCTCGCGATAGCGGTGTATCAGTCAACATCAACGTTGAATGACGCTCCGCATCGCGAGCAGGCTCGCTCCTACAAGGGGTTACAGTGTTTGAAGGTTATTTGCAGACCTTGGCAATCGCCTCGGCCAGCAGATCCAGGCGCGTGGCATCAATCCCCGCCACGTTGGCCCGGCCGGAGCTGACCATGTACACGCTGTGATTGTCCCGCAGGTTCTTCACTTGCACAGGCGTCAAGCCGGTGTAGGAGAACATCCCGCGTTGCACGCCAATGTGCGCAAAGCGCTCGCGCAAACCGTGAGGCTCCAGCGCTTCCACCAGACCGCTGCGCAGTTGGGCGATACGCAGGCGCATGGCTTCCACTTCGTCAGCCCAGAGGTTTTTCAGCTCCGGGTCGCCGAGGATGGTCGCGACCACGGCCGCACCGTGATCCGGCGGCGTCGACCACAGGTTGCGGGCGATGTTGGCCAGTTGGCTGCGGATGTCAGTGAGCTTGTCCGCGCTTTTCGCACAGACAATCAGCGCACCGGTGCGGTCGCGGTACAGGCCGAAGTTCTTCGAGCAGGAACTGGTGATCAGCAGTTCCGGTAACTCGGCGGCGAACAGCCGGGTCGACCAGGCATCCTGTTCCAGGCCATCGCCGAATCCTTGATACGCGAAGTCGATCAGTGGCAGCAGTTCGCGCTTGCGTACTACCTCCAGCACCCTTTGCCAGTCATCCTGGGACAGGTCGAAACCGGTCGGGTTGTGGCAGCAGGCGTGCAGCAACACCACGTCACCCTTGGGTGCTTCATTGAGCGCCGCGAGCATGCCGTCGACGTCGAGACGGTTGTCACTGCCCACGTACGGGTAGTGGCTGACCTTGACCTTGGCTGCCGCGAAAATCGTTTCGTGGATCGGCCAGGTCGGGTTGCTCAACCATACGCCGCGCCCTGGCAGGCATTGGGCGATGAAGTCCGCGCTCAGGCGCAAGGCCCCGGTGCCGCCCGGAGTCTGGGTGGCGCCGGCGCGTTGTGCGCTGATCAGCTTCGAGTCGGCGCCCAGCACCAGCTCATTGATCGCTTTGCCGAACGCCGGTTCGCCGTGACCACCGATGTAGGTCTTGGTGGACTGACTGTCCACCAGGCGTTGCTCGGCAAGCTTCACCGATTGAAGAATCGGCGTCAGGCCCTGGGCGTCCTTGTAGACACCCACGCCCAAATCGAACTTGCGCGGGTTCGGGTCCTGCGCGTAGGCCTCCATCAGGCCCAGAATCGGGTCGCCAGGCACTCGACCGATGGCGTCGAAATGCATTACTTGCGCCCCTCGGCGTCCTTCGCCACTTCGTCAGTGCGCGCGGCCATGATGAAGTCGTTGCGGTGCAGGCCCTTGATCGAGTGGCTCCACCAGGTCACGGTCACTTTGCCCCACTCGGTCAGCAGGCCCGGGTGGTGGCCTTCGGCCTCGGAGATTTCACCGACGGCGTTGGTGAACGCCAGGGCGTGCTTGAAGTTCTTGAACAGGAAAACCTTTTCCAGCTGCATGATGCTGTCACGGACTTCGATGTTCCAGTCCGGGATCTGCTTGATCAGGATCGGCAGTTCTTCGTCGCTGACTTGTGGAGCATCGGCGCGGCAGGCTTCGCAATGGGCTTGAGTTAATGCGGTCATGATGTGTTCCTGAAATCGAATGTTGGGAAATCGGCCCTCAGTGCTACCACGCTAATCCAAAGCGATGGTTTCTGACAGGCTCACTTGATTCTAAAAGCGGCGGATCACGCGGCTTTTGGTTTTGGCGGAAATTTCGGCGCGTGCAGACCCATCTGCATTGCTTGCTTGACCATGCCCATGATGTCTTCGTGAGCGAGGTCGAACAGACGCTTGAGATTTGGCAACGCGAAGTACAGTGGCTGCAAGATGTCGATGCGGTAGGGCGTGCGCATGCATTCCAGCGGATCGAACGCCTGATGCTCAGGCTCGTCCGACAGGCAATACACGGTCTCTTTCGGAGAAGACAGAATGCCGCCGCCGTAGATGCGTTGGCCTTGCGGGGTGTCGACCAGGCCGAATTCGATGGTCATCCAGTACAGGCGCGCCAGGTACACGCGTTCTTCCTTGGTCGCCTTGAGGCCGAGCTTGCCGTAGGTGTGGGTGAATTCGGCGAACCACGGGTTGGTCAGCAGCGGGCAGTGACCGAAGATCTCGTGGAAAATGTCCGGCTCTTGCAGGTAGTCCAGTTCTTCGCGGGTACGAATAAAGGTCGCCACCGGAAACTGCTTGCTGGCCAGCAATTCGAAAAAGGTCTGGAAGGGAATCAGTGCGGGAACCCGGGCAACTTGCCAGCCGGTGGTTTCACCGAGGACCTTGTTGATCTCGCCGAGTTGAGGAATGCGGTCGTGGGGCAGACCGAGTTTTTCGATACCGTCCAGGTACTCCTGGCACGCACGCCCTTCGATCACTTTCAGTTGACGAGTGATCAGCGTGTTCCACACCGCATGTTCTTCGGCGGGGTAGTCGATAAAACCTTGCGCATCGGGCTCGCGAGCCACGTATTGCGTCTGCTTCATGCTGCTCTCCTGCTAGGGGATTTCGTTCTTGTTATGTACTGCTATGGACCTAGAAATACTCCAAGGATTGCACTGTTGCAGCAGGTGCTCGGCGTCATGCGTAGGAAAATTCATCGATTTTCGTAAAGTTTTCGTTACGTATTGGGCGTCGGTGCGCAAATGTTGAGATTGGCGGGTGGGAAAAGTCCTCCACCTGTCACATAATCTTGACGACTATCTGAGCGCCTGAGCAGAAAATATCCCTGCGCACCTTACTCACCGTTTTTTTGGGTCTTTATATGCGTATCAAAGTCCACTGCCAGAACCGCATCGGCATCCTGCGCGACATTCTCAACCTGTTGGTGGAGTACGGGATCAACGTGGCCCGCGGTGAGGTGGGCGGTGAGCATGGCAATGCCATTTACCTGCATTGCCCGAACCTGATCAACATTCAGTTCCAGGCCCTGCGCCCGAAATTCGAAGCGATTGCCGGGGTCTTTGGCGTCAAGCGTGTAGGGCTGATGCCCAGCGAACGTCGGCACATGGAGCTCAATGCACTGCTCGGTGCGCTGGAATTTCCGGTGCTGTCGATCGACATGGGTGGTTCCATCGTTGCGGCCAACCGGGCAGCGGCGCAGTTGCTCGGTGTGCGGGTCGACGAGGTGCCGGGGATCCCCCTGTCGCGCTACGCCGAGGATTTCGATTTGCCGGAACTGGTGCGCGCCAACAAGTCGCGGATCAACGGGCTGCGAGTCAAGGTCAAGGGGGATGTGTTCCTGGCCGACATCGCGCCGCTGCAATCGGAACACGACGACAGCGAAGCCATGGCCGGTGCGGTACTGACGCTGCACCGCGCCGACCGGGTGGGCGAGCGCATCTACAACGTGCGCAAGCAGGAATTGCGTGGCTTCGACAGCATCTTCCAAAGCTCGAAAGTCATGGCCGCTGTGGTGCGCGAAGCCCGGCGCATGGCGCCATTGGATGCGCCGCTATTGATAGAAGGGGAGACCGGCACCGGCAAAGAATTGTTGGCGCGGGCCTGTCATCTGGCCAGTCCTCGCGGGCAGTCGCCATTGATGGCGCTCAATTGCGCCGGTCTGCCGGAGTCCATGGCCGAGACGGAGTTGTTCGGCTATGGCCCTGGTGCCTTTGAAGGGGCGCGGGCCGAAGGCAAGCTCGGGCTGCTGGAACTGACAGCGGGCGGCACGTTGTTTCTTGATGGTGTCGGGGAAATGAGCCCGCGCTTGCAGGTGAAGTTGCTGCGCTTTTTGCAGGACGGTTGCTTCCGTCGTGTAGGCAGCGATGAAGAGGTCTACCTCGACGTGCGAGTGATCTGCGCGACCCAGGTCGACCTGTCCGAATTGTGCGCTCGCGGCGAGTTCCGCCAGGACCTCTATCACCGCTTGAATGTGTTGTCGCTGCACATCCCGCCGTTGCGCGAATGCCTCGACGGTTTGACGCCGCTGGTGGAGCACTTCCTCGATCAGGCCAGCCGGCAGATTGGTTGTCCGTTGCCCAAACTGGCCCCGGCGGCCATGGAGCGGCTCAGCCACTACCATTGGCCGGGCAACGTGCGACAACTGGAGAACGTGCTGTTCCAGGCGGTTTCCCTGTGCGACGGCGGCACGGTCAAGGCCGAGCACATTCGCCTGCCGGACTATGGCGTGCGTCAGCCCCTTGGCGATTTTTCCCTGGAGGGTGGGCTGGACGAGATCGTCGGGCGTTTCGAGAAGGCGGTGCTGGAGCGGCTGTATTCCGAGCATCCGAGCAGTCGGCAACTGGGCAAGCGGCTCGGGGTTTCGCATACCACCATTGCCAACAAGTTGCGTGAGTATGAGGTGGGCAAGGACAACACCTGAGTCTCTGGTGGTCGAGCTTTTGTGGCGAGGGGGCTTGCCCCCGTTGGGTTGCGAAGCAGCCCCCCGCAATCTTTCAGGTACACCGAGTTGCCCGGATTTACGACTGCTGCGCAGCCGAGCGGGGGCAAGCCCCCTCGCCACAGGGAAAGTAATGGCTGCAACGGTCACACCTTGCCACCCACCGGCAGGACACCGCCGGTTTTTCGTCTCTGATACAAATCCCCCATCCCCTCTGAATCCTCAAAGTCCCCTGTTTGCCGGGCCTCGCGCTGCCAAAAACGAGTTGGTCTGCAAATTGCTTATGGCTCAGCAGTACAGCAGCGGACGGCAAACGTCCGGCAGGCAGAGGAACAATTGTGGACAAGTACCTTTATGTGGCAATGACCGGCGCCAGCCAGAATGCACTGGCGCAAAAGGCTCATGCCAACAACCTCGCGAACATCTCCACCAACGGCTTCCAGAAAGACCTGGAGCAGGCTCGTTCGATGCCGGTGTTCGGTGACAGCTTTCCGGCGCGTGCGTTTGCCATGTCCGAGCGCCCGGGCACGGATTTCTCCCCTGGTTCACTGGTGGAAACCGGTCGCGACCTCGACGTCGCCGTGCAAGGCAACGGCTGGATTGCCGTGCAGACGCCCGATGGCGGTGAAAGCTACGTGCGCACCGGCAGCCTGAACGTTGACGCCCTGGGTGTGCTGCGCGCCGGCAACGGCATGCCGGTCATGGGCAATGGCGGGCCGATTGCCGTGCCGCCGGAGCAGCAGATCGAAGTCGGCGAGGACGGCACCATCAGCATCCGCGCGATGGGCGAAGGTCCCCGGGTGATGGCGGAAGTCGACCGCATCAAGCTGGTCAATCCGGACCTCAAAAACATGACCAAGGGCCTGGATGGTTCGATCCACACCAAGGACGGCGCGCCTGCGCAGGCCGATGCCAACGTCAAGCTGGTGTCCGGATTCCTCGAGTCGAGCAACGTCAATGCCGTGGAAGAGATGACCTCGGTACTGGCCCTGGCCAAGCAGTTCGAGCTGCATATCAAGATGATGAACACCGCCAAAGACGATGACCAGGCCATGGCTCGGGTCTTGCAGATCAGCTAATTACCAGAACGTCGCGCCGTAAAACAGGCGCACGAGGAGAATCGAATGCTTCCGGCTCTATGGGTTGCCAAAACAGGTCTGTCCGCCCAGGACACCAACCTGACCACCATTTCCAACAACCTGGCCAACGTGTCGACCACGGGTTTCAAGCGTGACCGCGCCGAGTTCCAGGACCTGCTCTACCAGATCAAGCGTCAGCCAGGCGCCCAGTCGACCCAGGACAGCGAGCTGCCGTCGGGTCTGCAACTGGGTACTGGTGTGCGCATCGTCGGCACCCAGAAAAATTTCACCGCCGGCAGCCTGCAAACCACCGAGCAGCCACTGGACATGGCCATCGACGGTCGTGGTTTCTTCCAGATCCTGCAACCGGACGGCACCACGTCCTACACCCGTGACGGTACGTTCCACCTGGACTCCAACGGCCAGATCGTGAACGCCAGCGGCTTTGCCCTGGAGCCGGCGATTGTCATTCCGAACGAAGCGCAGACCTTCACGGTCGGCCGCGACGGCACCGTGTCCATCACCATTGCCGGCAACCCGGCAGCCCAGGTGATCGGCAACCTGCAAACCGCCGACTTCATCAACCCGGCCGGCCTGCAGGCCGTGGGCAACAACCTGTTCCTGGAAACCGCCGCCAGCGGCGCGCCGCAAGTCGGCACCCCGGGCCTGGCCGGTTTCGGCACCACGCTGCAGAACACCCTGGAAACGTCCAACGTCAGCACTGTTGAGGAGATGGTCAACATGATCACCACCCAGCGCGCCTACGAGATGAACTCCAAGGTGATCTCCACCGCTGACCAGATGCTCTCGTTCGTAACGCAGAATCTGTAATCAAGTCTATGTGGCGGCCATGAGGCCGCCTGCAACACCGTGAGGTAGGGTCATGAATCGCTATGTATCTGTTCTGGCACTGAGTGGGATCGCCGCGCTCGCAGGTTGCGTGCCGGCGACGCCCAAGCCCAATGACCCTTACTACGCTCCGGTGTTGCCGCGCACGCCGTTGCCGGCGGCCGCGAACAACGGCTCGATCTATCAGGCCGGTTTCGAACAGAACCTCTACAGCGACCGCAAGGCGTTCCGGGTCGGTGACATCATCACCATCACCCTGAACGAAAGGACCCAGGCCAGCAAAAACGCCAACTCGCAAATTGGCAAGAACAGCAAGGCCAACATCGGCCTGTCTTCGCTGTTCGGCAGCAGCGCCACCACCAACAACCCGTTCGGCGATGGCGACCTGAGCCTGAGTGCCAGCTACGAAGGTGACCGCGCGACCAAGGGTGACAGCAAGGCGGCTCAGGGCAACACCCTGACCGGTTCGATCACGGTCACCGTCGCCGATGTGTTGCCCAACGGCATCATCGCGGTACGCGGCGAGAAGTGGATGACCCTCAACACCGGTGACGAGCTGGTGCGGATTGCCGGCCTGGTTCGCGCCGATGACATCGCCACCGACAACACCGTGCCGTCGACCCGTGTCGCCGATGCGCGCATCACCTACTCGGGCACCGGTTCGTTTGCCGATGCGAGTCAGCCAGGCTGGTTCGACCGTTTCTTCCTCAGCCCGCTGTTCCCTTTCTAGGTGGCTACGTTGAATTTCAGAAGTCTCATGATGGTTGCGTTCCTGATGTCCGCAGCGTTCAACGTTCAAGCCGAGCGCCTGAAGGACATCGCCAGCATTTCCGGCGTGCGTTCCAACCAATTGATCGGTTACGGCCTGGTGGTCGGGCTTAACGGCACCGGCGACCAGACGACGCAAACACCGTTCACTCTGCAGACCTTCAACAACATGCTCTCGCAGTTCGGCATCAAGGTGCCGCCGGGTTCGGGCAACGTGCAGTTGAAGAACGTCGCGGCGGTATCGATCAGTGCCGATTTGCCGGCGTTCGCCAAGCCGGGTCAGCAGGTCGACATTACCGTTTCGTCCATCGGCAACTCCAAGAGTCTGCGTGGCGGCACCTTGCTGCTGACGCCACTCAAGGGTATCGACGGCAACGTCTACGCGGTGGCCCAGGGCAACCTGGTGGTCGGCGGTTTCGATGCGGAAGGGCGAGACGGCTCGAAGATCACCGTCAACGTTCCGTCGGCCGGTCGCATCCCTGGCGGTGCATCGGTGGAGCGTGCGGTGCCGAGCGGTTTCAACCAGGGCAACAGCCTGACGCTGAACCTCAACCGTTCCGACTTCACTACTGCCAAGCGCATCGTCGACAAGATCAACAACATGCTCGGCCCCGGCGTGGCCCAGGCCATCGACGGCGGTTCGATTCGCGTCACCGCGCCGCTCGATCCGAGCCAGCGCGTCGACTACCTGTCGATCCTGGAAAACCTCGAAGTCGATCCGGGCCAGGCGGTGGCGAAAGTCATCATCAACTCCCGTACCGGCACCATCGTGATCGGCCAGAACGTCAAGGTGTCCCCGGCCGCCGTGACCCACGGCAGCCTGACCGTGACCATCACCGAAGACCCGATCGTCAGTCAGCCCGGCCCTCTGTCCAATGGCACGACGGCGGTGGTGCCGCGTTCGAAGGTCAACGCCCAGCAGGAAGCCAAGCCGATGTTCAAGTTCGGCCCTGGCACCACCCTCGACGAGATCGTGCGGGCGGTGAACCAGGTCGGCGCGGCACCGGGTGACTTGATGGCCATCCTCGAAGCGCTGAAGCAGGCCGGCGCCCTGCAAGCCGACTTGATCGTGATCTGAGGACGGCCATCGTGGATATGCGCAAGAGCGGTCTGGTCAGCAGCAGCGATTCGGGTTCCTACTCGGACCTCAATCGTCTGAATCAGCTCAAGGTCGGCGACAAGAACAGCGACGGCAACATGCGCAAGGTGGCGCAGGAGTTCGAATCGCTGTTCCTCGGTGAGATGCTCAAGTCCATGCGCTCGGCAACCGAAGCGCTGGGGCAGGACAATCCGATGAACACCCCGGCGGCCAAGCAGTACCAGGAAATGTACGACCAGCAACTGGCCGTTTCCATGTCCCGCGAGGGCGGAGGTATCGGCCTGGCGGACGTGCTGATGCGCCAGATGTCGAAGAACAAACCGCTGGCGCCGGGCGAGGCGGCCGCTGCATCGCTGGCCAAGCAAGAGGCTGCCAAGGCGGCTGTGCAAACGCCGGTGGCGGCAGGTACGGTGGCGATCAACGGGCCGCTGTCGCGGGTCAACGGCCAGCGCCCATTGTGGGCTTCGCGATCGGTCCATGCGCCGCAGGAGGCGGGCGAGGGTGGGCATCGCAATGACATGGCGCTGATCAATCAGCGGCGCCTGGCACTGCCGCCGAAACTGGCTGATCGGTTATTGGCCGGGCTGGTGCCTTCGGCGACGACCGCTGCCACCACGACGATCAACAAGACACCGTTGCCTGAGCGCACGACGAACACCGGCACGGGACCGTTGTACAACGGCGACTGGCTGGCGACCGCGCAGCAATCCTCCGCTGGCGGCATGCAGATCTACGGTCGCGCCATGGCGCAGATTCCACTGGCGCCAGCGAAAAAAGCCTTCAGTTCCGCCGACCAGTTCGTCAACACCATGTTGCCGATGGCCAAGGAAGCGGCGGCCCGCATTGGTGTCGATCCGCGTTACCTGGTGGCCCAGGCGGCCCTGGAAACCGGCTGGGGCAAGTCGGTCATGCGTGCCCAGGACGGCAGCAGCAGCCACAACCTGTTCGGCATCAAGGCCAGCAATAGTTGGCAGGGCAATTCGGCGCGGGCGATCACCAGCGAATTCAGGAACGGGCAGATGGTCAAGGAGACGGCGCAGTTCCGTTCCTACGACTCCTACAAGGACAGTTTCCATGACCTTGTGACTTTGCTGCAGACCAACAATCGCTATCAAGATGTCGTGAAGTCGGCCGATAACCCAGAACAGTTTGTACGCGAGTTGCAGAAGGCCGGTTACGCAACCGACCCGGACTACGCGAGCAAGATTTCGCAGATAGCCAGGCAGATGACGAGTTACCAGAACTACGCTGCGGCGGGCGTTTCAACGAATTTATAAGGTTTGAACCATGAGTTTGCTCAACATCGGAATGTCGGGTTTGTCCGCTAGCCACGCATCGTTGGTGACTACCGGTAATAACATTTCCAACGTCGACACCATCGGGTACTCGCGCCAGCAAACTGTGCAGGGCACCAAAAGCTCTATTCAGAATGGCAATGTGTTCATCGGCACCGGTACGACCCTGGCGGATGTGCGCCGGGTGTACAACAGCTACCTTGACGCGCAATTGCAGACCACCACATCCCTCAATGGCGATGCGCAGGCTTATCTTGGCCAAGCCACGCAAGTTGACAAGCTGCTGTCCGACAGCGGCACCGGCATCAGCAAGACTTTGCAGTCGTTCTTCTCGTCACTGCAAACCTTGTCCGGCAACTCAAACGACAACGCTTCGCGCCAGGCCTTGCTGACCAATGCCCAGGGCTTGAGTAGCCGCTTCAATGCCATGTCCCAGCAATTGAAGCAGCAGGGCACCTATATCAATGATCAGTTGGGCTCGATGGCCGATCAGGTCAACAAGCTGGCGTCGACCGTCGCCGCCTACAACAAGAAAATTGGTGAAGTCAGTGGTTCCGGTGGTACCCCCAACGAACTACTGGACCAGCGTAACGAAACCATCCGCCAGCTCAACGAACTGGTCGGCACCCAAGTCACCGAAACCGACGGCCGACTGGATATTTACCTGGGCAGCGGTCAGCCGCTGGTAGTCGGCGACACCGTCAACAAGTTGCGCGTGGCGGCAGATCCGACCGACCCGACCCGCTCATCGATCATCATGGATCGTGGCAGTTCGTCGATCGACATCACCGGCGTGATGAGCGGTGGCCAGATGGGTGGGCTGTTGCGTTACCGCAGTGAAGTGCTGACGCCCGCCGTCAACGACCTGGGGCGTATTGCCATGGTCGTGGCCGATCAAGTCAATAAACAACTGGGTCAAGGCCTGGATCAGAATGGCAATTTCGGTGCGGCGCTGTTCAACAACATCAACAGCACTGCGGCCATCAGTCAGCGCAGTATTGCCAACGCCAACAACGATCCGGCGTCCGGCAATCTGAATGTCACCATCAAAGACACCAGCAAGCTGCAAGCCAGTGACTATCAAGTGACGGTCACTGCCTCGGGCTACAACGTGCGTCGACTGTCGGATAACACCGACATGGGTAACTTCGCTTTCGCCACGCCTCCTGCGGCCGATCCGGTCATCGATGGATTCAGCCTGAGCTTGAACAGTGGTTCGGTCGCCGTCGGGGACTCCTTCAAGATTACCCCGACCCGCAGCGGTGCTGCGGACATGACCACGGTCATGTCTGACACCAAAACCCTGGCCACCTCCGCACCGCTGACCTCCACCAAGGCCTCGGGGAATGACGGCACCGGTGCTGTCAGCCAGCCGAACCTGACCACCAGCCTGGATATCTACGATCCGGTCCAGCGCTTGGAAGTGCAGACGGCGGTCAAGGCATCCATGCCGGTGCGCATGCTGATGACCAGTGCCACCGCGTATGAAGTGTTCGATTCCAAGGGCAACAGCATCGGCACCGGCAACATCGTGCCAGGTCAGAACAACGACCTGAGTATCGCAGTGCCCTACACCGATGCCGGTGGCAATGCCAAAACCTTCAATGTGGGGATGACCGTCAGTGGTAGCCCCGCTTCGGGCGACAGTTTCAACATTGCCATGACAGCGGCGGGCAGCACCGACAACCGCAATGCCCAGTCGCTGTTGGGGTTGCAGACCAAGGCGACGGTGGGGGCCACTGCCACCAGTCCTGGCGTGAGTTTCACTGATGCGTATGGTGGACTGGTGTCGACGGTCGGCTCGCTGACCAAGCAGGGGCAACTGGATGCGACGGCCACCGACACCATCCTGACGGGGGCACGAAACGCCCGTGATTCGCTGTCCGGTGTCGATCTGGATGAGGAGGCCGGCAACCTGACCAAATTCCAGCAGTACTACACGGCCTCTTCGCAGATCATCAAGACTGCGCAGGAAATTTTCAGCACTCTGATCAATGCCCTTTAAGGAGCCGTAGAACATGCGCATTTCTACCGCACAGTATTACGCGACCACGGCTGCCAACTATCAGCGCAACCTCAACAACGTGATGAAGACTGCCGAGCAGGCCAGCAGTGGCATCAAGCTTGAGACCGCGGCAGATGATCCGGTCGGTGCGGCACGCTTGCTGCAACTCGAACAGCAAAAAGCCATGTTGGGTCAGTACACCACCAATATCAATGCTTTGAACACGGCGCAGGCGCAGGAAGAAAGCGTGCTCGACAGCATCAACAACGTGCTGCAAAAAGTCAGCGAGTTGGCGGTGCGTGCCGGCGGCGGTTCGTTGAACGACGATGACCGTAAATCCATTGCCGCCGAACTCAAGCAGTCCGAAGAGCAATTGCTGAGCCTGATGAACAGCAAGGATGCCAACGGCAAGTACATTTTCTCCGGCGCGAGTAACAACACTCAGCCGTTTGTACGCAACAGTGACGGCACCTATAGCTATCAGGGCGACCAGACCCAGCTGGAACTGAAAATCGGCGATTCGATGTCCCTGGGCCTGAACGATACCGGTTGGGAAGTTTTCCAGCAGGCAATCAATGCCGCCCGCAGTTCGACCACCATGACAGCACCTGGCGTTAATGACGGGCGGGTGGACTTGTCCCCGGGGCTGGTAAGTTCCGGTCCGGCCTTCGATTCGAGTTTCCGCAACGGCCAGCCTTACACCATGTCGTTCACCAGCAGTACCCAGGTCGTGATTACCGATGCGCTGGGAAATGACGTGACCGCCGAAGCGACTGGCGGTGGCAAGTTTGATCCGAGTGCCAAGGGTGGTTCCGACGTCAACTTCCGTGGTGTGACTTTTAAGCTGGACATCACTTTCCAGCCGGGTGACACCCCTGCCGACTCCGCCAGTGCCGACGCCGTGATCGCTGGTCACAGCTTCCAGTTGACGACCAAGCCGGACAGCTTCGTCGCCAACCGCGCCCCGAACAACCCATCGACGGCGATCATTGCCCAGACTACGGTAACCAACGCTGCCGACTATAAGAGCTTCTTCCCTGAGGGCGGCGCAGTCCTGAAGTTCACCGGTCCTGGCACCTTCGAGCTGTACGCCCGTCCACTGACCAGCACCAGTACCCCGGTCACCTCCGGAACTGTGGTGGCAGGCGTGGCGACGGCGGCCGGTGTCAGCTTTACCTTGGGGGGCACGCCGCCGACACCGGCAGCAGGTGACCAGTTCGACATCGCGGTCAACACCCACCAGACCCAGAACGTCCTCGATACCATTAGCCAGCTGCGTACGGCGCTCGACTCGCCGACCCAGGGCAATCCAGCCGCCCAGCGTTTCCTGGAAGACACCGTCGCTTCCGCCATTGCCAACCTGAACAACTCCAAGAACCAGGTCGACCTGGCGCGTGGTGCGATCGGTGCACGGGGCAATGTCATGGATATGCAGGCAGATCAGAACACGAGTTCCGGCCTGATCAACGAATCGACCGGCAACTCGATCAAGAACACCGACCCGGCGGAAGTGCTGACGCGACTGACCTTGCAGCAAACCATGCTGCAGGCTGCGCAACTGGCCTTCGCCAAGGTTTCCCAGTTGAGCCTGTTCAACAAGCTTTGAGTCGGTCTTGACCGCTCGCGGCCAGCCCCTTTTATCGGGGGCTGGCTTTTTTTTCATTTTTTCAGGCGCATGCGAGGCGGGGTGGGGCGGGATCTGGACCACAAAATCAAATAAAGCAGCGATCTCTGAGTGACCCGTCAGTCAAAACGCGCATCTTCACTGTATCCTGTCTGCGGGCGGTGAAAGGTGGCGGACTGTTCAAGGTGTTTGCTTGAGCGCCGACGATGCCAGGCCCTGACTGTAGACGCCCTCGATTCAGCGAGCGGCGATGTTCAGCTGTTTATTATTGGGAAGCCATAATGATTGGCATAAAAAATATTGCGAGTTACGTGCCGGCAGCCGGGGTTGATAACTACGCCCAGGGTGCAAAGTTCGACAAGGACGAAACCTTCATCCTTGGCAAGATCGGTTCGGCGTTTTTGCCGCGTATGGATGCCGATCAGGAAACGTCCGACCTGTGTGTCGAGGCCGCCAACGCGCTGTTCGCCGCCAGCCCCGAGCTCAAACGTGAAGCAATCGACTGCCTGATCGTCGTCACCCAGAACGGTGATGAAGAAGGGTTGCCGCACACCGCTGCGATCGTTCAAGACAAGCTGGGCCTGCCGACCCATGTCGCCGCTTTCGATATTTCCCTGGGTTGTTCCGGCTATGTGTACGGCATCTACGCGATCAAAGGCTTCATGGAAGCGGCAGGTCTGAAAAACGGCCTGCTGATCACCGCCGATCCGTATTCGAAGATCGTCGACCCGGAAGACCGCAACACCACCATGTTGTTCGGCGATGCCGCCACTGCGACCTGGATGGGCGAAAACGCTGTCTGGCAGCTGGGCAAGTCGAAGTTCGGCACCGACGGTTCTGGCGCGCCGCACCTGAAGGTCACCGACGGTGTGTTCTTCATGAATGGCCGCCAGGTCTTCAACTTCGCCTTGTTGAAAGTCCCGGCGCATTTGCATGAGCTGCTGGATGAGTCGAACTTGCAGGCCAGCGACATCGATGCCTTCTGCATTCACCAGGGCAGCGCGGCCATCGTCGATGCCGTAGCTCGCCGTTTCGAAGAAGGTGAGCCAGAGAAGTTCGTCAAGGACATGCTCGAAACCGGTAACACGGTTTCCTCCAGTATTCCGCTGCTGCTGCAGAATCACGTGTTCGATTCGAAATGGACGCGCGTGGCCATCAGTGGCTTCGGTGTAGGTTTGTCGTGGGGCTCGGCGATTCTCTATCGCGGTTGAGGTCTGGAAGACAGGCATAAAAAACGCCCGGTAACGTAAGTTGCCGGGCGTTTTGCGTTTTACTGGCGCCAGATTTTCTGGCTGTAAAGCCTTGAATATAAAGGGCTGGCACGCTGCCACTAAAAATTTGCAAAAAACCGCTCAAGCAAAGCCTCTTCACGACGATAACTATTACGTAGGTTCTCTAGGCCAAACCCGACGGATGTCAGGGCCGGAAGCCGAAGTATCCATCCAACGAGGATTTCGTCATGGCTTTAACAGTAAACACCAACCTTGCTTCCTTGACCGTTCAGAACAACCTGAACAAAGCTTCCGGCAACCTGCAGACTTCGATGCAGCGCCTGTCCTCCGGCCTGCGTATCAACAGCGCAAAAGATGACGCCGCTGGCCTGCAAATTTCCAACCGCCTGACCAGCCAGATCAACGGCCTGGGCGCTGCCATCAAGAACGCCGGTGACGGTATCTCCATCGCGCAAACGGCTGAAGGCGCGATGCAGGAATCCACCAACATCCTGCAAAAAATGCGTACCCTGGCCTTGGCTTCCGCGAACGGTTCGCCAAGCGCTGAAGATCGTAAGTCGAACAACGCTGAATACTCGGCACTGACCGCTGAACTGACCCGTATCGCTACCACCACTACTTTCGGTGGTCGTAACCTGCTGGACGGTTCTTTCGGTACTACCGCTTTCCAAGTTGGTGCTAACGCCAACCAGACCATCAACATGACTCTGGGCGACGTATCGGCCAACAATATTGGCTCGCAGCAATTGAAGAGCGTGGCTAACCCGCCGAGCGCTACTGGTGGTATGAAACTCGGCACGATCACCGTAACAGGTGGTGGTCAAACTAGTACTCCTCTGGCTGTTGCTGTTGGTGATTCGGCCCAGAAGATTGCAGCTAAATTGAACGGTTCTGTAGGTGGTTTGTCTGCGACGGCTAGCACTGAGGTCCAATTTGCGGTTACTGCTACTGCTGCTCTCCCAGCCAAGTTCGACCTGACAGTTGGTTCTGCAAAGGTGACCTTTGGAGGGGTGACGAGCACCGCCGATCTGGCTGACCAGTTGAAGTCCAACGCCGCAAAATTGGGCATCAGCGTTAACTATGATTCCTCGACCCAAAGCCTGTCGGTGAAATCTGATACCGGTGAGAATCTGGTGTTCGATAATGCTGATGCGAATGCTGGTACCGGTATCAAGGTCGCGACCAAAGATGGTTCCGGTACCCCTACTGCTTTCGTTGCGCTGGACTCGACGGCGTTGGCGAAGATCGTTGCCACTGGTTCAATTTCGCTGAACTCCACCAGCAGCTACTCGATGTCCGGTGCAAGTGTGGAAGGACTGTTCGCAGCGGCTACTTTTACTTCTGCTAACTCGGCCAAACTCACCGTCAATAAAACTGATGTGACTACCGCCGCCAACGCGCAAAACGCAATTGACGTAATTACCCAGGCGATCTCCAATATCGACTCCCAGCGTGCTGACCTAGGTGCGGTACAAAACCGTTTCGACAGCACGGTGGCGAACCTGCGCAGCATCTCGGACAACTCCACTGCTGCACGTGGAGTGATCCAAGACGTTGACTTCGCCTCGGAAACTGCCCAGCTGACCAAGCAGCAGACCCTGCAGCAGGCTTCCACCGCGATCCTGTCCCAGGCTAACCAGCTGCCATCGGCTGTGCTGAAGCTGCTGGGTTAATTCCGGCGCTTGGTAACAGACGGAAGGGCGCGTTTACGCGCCCTTTTGTTTTTTTCATGAACAGGAGATTAGGCATGGACATGAGCGTCAAGTTGAACCAGCCCTATCCTGCCGTTGCCCCGCAGGGCGTAACGCCGAATGTCACTGGAAAACCGGAACAGCCTAAGGCTGAAGCGGTGAAGTCCTCGAGCTTCGAGCCGAAGCGTGACGAGCTGGAAAAAGCTGTTACCGATATTCAGGAATTTGTCCAGGCTGCCCAGCGCAATCTGGATTTTTCCATTGATGATTCCACAGGCCGTGTCGTGGTCAAGGTCATCGCCACCGAAACGGGTCTGGTGATTCGTCAGATACCGTCGGAAGCAGCGCTAAAGCTGGCTCAGAGCCTGTCGGACGCCAGTAGTTTGTTGTTTGACGACAAAGTCTGAACTGGCATGAATTTTGTTGTTGTCACCGTTTAAGACGTTCCAGGTCAAGAAAACGGCAGCCACTGGTTAAGGAGAGAGATGATGGCGGGTACATCGGTTAGCGGTATTGGTTCGAACATCGATACCCAGGCGATTGTGAAGTCTTTGGTGGACTCCGAAAGGGCACCGAAACAGACTCAGATCAACAATCAAACGCTGAAGGCAACCACCTCGCTGTCGTCTATCGGAAAAATCCAGGCGGCCCTGGATGCCTTCCGTGGCGCGCTCGAAACCATGAAAACCACCGCCAGTTTCAGTGGCTTGGCCGGTTCGTCGTCTGATGAGAAAGTGGCCACGTTGACCACCGGTACTGGCGCGGCGGCGGGTAGCTTTTCGCTGTTGGTCACCAAGCTGGCAACAGCGTCGAAAATTTCCACCAGGGTCTTTGCCGGTGGCGCTTCTTCAGTGGTCAATGCCGGCTCTACGCCGACCACGCTGAGCATCAAGCAGGGCAGCAATACGTTCGATGTCAGCGTGCCTGCCGGCGCAACGTTGCAGCAGGTCCGCGACTCGATCAACTCGCAGTACGCTAACCAGGGTTTGAGTGCCAACATCCTGACCGATGCCGGCGGTTCTCGAATGGTGTTGACCTCCAGCACGACGGGTGTTGGTTCGGACTTGATCCTGTCGGGGACCTCCGGTCTGCAAACCGGCTCTTCGGTTCTCGCTCCGCCACAGAATGCCGAATACGTTCTGGATGGTGTGTCGATGACTTCCAAGAGCAATACCGTTGTCGATGCAGTGAGTGGCATTACGCTCAAGCTGACAGGCGTTTCTCCCACTCCGTCCGGGGGTGGTTCTGCGACGCCGGCCACAATCACGGTGGCGGCCAACGCTTCGACGCTTAAGTCGTCGGTCAAGGGCTTCGTTGATACCTACAACGCCCTGATCAAGGCTGCCAACACCGAGACTACGGTGACCACCAATGCCGATGGTTCGGTGACGTCTGGCGCCCTCACTGGCGATGCCTCGCTGCGCTCGTTGCTGTCGGCGGTGCGCACTGAATTGAATGCGATGAGTGGCACCGGTCAGATGAAGTCCCTTGCTCAGTTCGGTGTTAAAACCGACCAGAAAACCGGGACACTATCAATCGACGACAAGCTGTTTGATGCCGCGGCGCTGACCAATGCGGCCGACATCAACGGTATCTTCACTAGCGATACCGGTTTGCTGGCGCGCATGAAAACAGCCACTGACAGCTTTGCCCTAAGCAAGACCGGCGTGTTCGCCGCGCGCTCGGCGAGCCTGACCGACAGCCTGAATGACTTGAAAAAGCAGCAGGACTCACTTGATGCGCGCATGACCAGCCTGCAAGCGAGCCTGACCGCCAAGTACACGGCCATGGACTCCCTGGTAGCCAGGCTGCGCGCGCAGAGCGACAGCATCATGACCACGCTCAATGCGCTGAACAATCCGAAAGACGACTGATTCGGATCAGGTCTAAAAAAACCCAGGCAGTCTGTAATCACTGCACCTGGGTTTTTTCATTGTTGGAGGGTCTGCGTTAAAGTTATGTGTCGCTCAGTCGATATAAAGATCAGAGCCATCCTTTTTCAGTTGTTGTCTGTCACGAGGTAGAAACATGAACCCCATGAGAGCCCTTCGCCAATATCAGAAGGTCAATTCCCATGCTCAGATCTCTGAAGCCAACCCCCATCGCCTAGTGCAGTTGCTGATGGAGGGTGGGCTGGATCGCATGGCTCAGGCCAAGGGCGCCATGGAACGTGGTGACATCGCACTCAAGGGGTTGATGATGGGCAAGGCCGTAGACATCATCATTGGCCTGCGCGATGGCTTGAATCCGGAAAAGACCGAAGATCCGGCATCGCTGCAGCAGCTCGACAATTTGTACGCCTACATGATGACGCGTCTGATGGAAGCCAACCGCGATAACAACGCGGCAATCATCGACGAAGTATCAGGTTTGCTCGAAACCCTGAAAAGCGGATGGGATGCGATTGCCAGCCCACAGGCCTGACGGCCGAGGATGACGTCATGAGTCAAGCACTGCAGCGAATTGAAGAAACTCGTGAGGCCCTGGTCGATGCCCTGGCGGCGCGCGACTGGGATGCTATTGGCGAACTGGATGCGGCCTGTCGAGATTGCGTCGATGAGGTGCTGAGTGAAGCGCCGATCGACGAAGTAGCGTTGCGCACTAATTTGGAAGGGCTGCTGGCCGTCTATAAAGACTTACTTACCGCAACGATGGGCGAGCGCCAGGCGATAGTCGAAGAGATGTCGCAGATCAACCAAGCACAAAAGGCGTCAAAGGTTTACCATCTGTTTGGTTAATTGACGCCAGTTAATCCAAACATAGTGCGCCATAAATTTGACTGTGCACGGTTTTTTGACTTAACTAGTGGCTGTTCCAGATTTCAGTCGTCTTCAGGCATATTTGTGCCTGCAAGCGTTTAGCTTGCCCCAGCATTTTGGGCATCGAGTTGACTAGGGAAGTTGCTATTGCATGTGGCGTGAAACCAAAATTCTGCTGATCGATGACGATAGCGTCCGCCGCCGCGACCTGGCGGTGATTTTGAATTTTCTCGGCGAAGAAAATTTACCCTGCGGTAGCCATGACTGGCAGCAGGCTGTCGGCTCTTTGTCGTCAAGTCGTGAAGTGATCTGTGTCCTGATCGGGACGGTCAATGCTCCTGGTTCGCTACTGGGCTTGCTAAAGACACTCTCGACATGGGATGAGTTCCTTCCGGTTTTGTTAATGGGCGATAATTCTTCCATTGACCTGCCGGAAGACCAGCGTCGGCGAGTGCTTTCGACCCTCGAAATGCCGCCCAGCTACAGCAAATTGCTCGATTCGCTGCACCGTGCCCAGGTCTATCGCGAGATGTACGACCAGGCCCGCGAGCGCGGTCGTCATCGCGAACCCAATCTTTTCCGCAGCCTTGTCGGCACCAGTCGGGCGATTCAACACGTCCGGCAGATGATGCAGCAGGTCGCCGACACCGATGCCAGCGTGCTGATCCTCGGTGAGTCCGGCACTGGCAAGGAAGTGGTTGCGCGCAACCTGCATTACCATTCCAAGCGCCGCGAAGCGCCGTTCGTACCGGTCAACTGCGGGGCGATCCCGGCCGAGTTGCTGGAAAGCGAATTGTTCGGCCATGAGAAGGGCGCCTTCACCGGGGCGATCACCAGCCGCGCCGGTCGATTTGAACTGGCCAACGGCGGCACCCTGTTCCTCGATGAAATCGGCGATATGCCGCTGCCGATGCAGGTCAAGTTGCTGCGCGTGTTGCAGGAGCGCACCTTCGAACGCGTGGGCAGCAACAAGACCCAGAGCGTCGATGTGCGCATCATTGCCGCGACCCACAAGAATCTCGAAAGCATGATCGAGTTCGGTACCTTCCGCGAAGATCTGTACTACCGCCTGAATGTGTTCCCGATCGAGATGGCGCCGTTGCGTGAGCGCGTCGAAGACATTCCGCTGCTGATGAATGAACTGATCTCGCGCATGGAGCACGAGAAGCGCGGTTCGATCCGTTTCAACTCTGCGGCGATCATGTCGCTGTGCCGCCATGGCTGGCCGGGCAACGTCCGCGAACTGGCCAACCTGGTGGAGCGCATGGCGATCATGCATCCATACGGCGTGATCGGCGTGGTCGAGTTGCCGAAGAAATTCCGCTACGTCGACGATGAAGACGAGCAGATGGTCGACAGCCTGCGCAGCGATCTGGAGGAGCGCGTGGCCATCAACGGCCATACCCAGGACTTCACCGCCAATGCCATGCTGCCGCCGGAGGGCCTGGACCTGAAGGACTACCTCGGTGGTCTGGAGCAAGGGTTGATCCAGCAGGCGCTGGATGATGCCAACGGCATTGTGGCCCGCGCCGCTGAGCGCCTGCGCATTCGTCGTACCACGCTGGTGGAAAAGATGCGCAAGTACGGCATGAGCCGTCGTGATGGAGACGAACAGGCGGATGATTGACGCCTGTTTTTCAACTAATTCATTTATAAGCAATTTTTTTTAGGCACGGGTATTGCTACGTCCCTCGCAACGTTCCGTTTCACTGACGGTCAGCCAAGCGAGAGAGCACGATGCCCCAAGCCGCCCAGATGTCTCCTGTCCCTGATGCTTCGCGGCAACCGTCGTCCGTAGAGCAGGCGAGCCGGCTTGGCCTTGAGCAGGCATTCGCGCTGTTCAATCAGATGTCCAGTCAGTTGACCGATTCCTACAGCATGCTTGAAGCCCGGGTCACCGAGCTCAAGGGTGAACTGGCGGTGGTCAGCGCCCAGCGCATGCAGGAACTGGCTGAAAAAGAACGCCTGGCCAACCGCCTGCAAAACCTCCTCGATCTGTTACCTGGCGGTGTCATCGTCATTGATGCCCAGGGCATTGTGCGCGAAGCCAATCCGGCGGCGTGCGAGTTGCTGGGGTTGCCGCTGGAGGGTGAGTTGTGGCGCCACGTCATTGCCCGCTGTTTTGCGCCGCGCGAAGACGATGGCCATGAAGTCTCCCTCAAAGATGGGCGGCGCCTGTCGATCGCCACGCGCTCGCTGGACGCCGAGCCTGGCCAGTTGGTGTTGCTCAACGACCTGACCGAAACCCGCCATCTGCAGGATCAACTGGCCCGTCATGAACGCCTGTCGTCGTTGGGGCGCATGGTCGCTTCGTTGGCTCATCAGATACGCACGCCGTTGTCCGCCGCGTTGCTGTATGCCAGTCATTTGACCGAGCAGGAGCTGCCGGTCGCGACCCAGCAGCGCTTTGCCGGGCGCCTCAAGGAGCGTCTGCACGAACTGGAGCACCAGGTGCGCGATATGCTGGTGTTCGCCCGGGGCGAGTTGCCGCTGACCGACCGCGTGACCCCCGGTCAGCTGATGCAATCGTTGCAGGCAGCGGCACTGACCCACGTACAGGATCTGCCAATCCGCTGGCAGTGCGACAGTCACTCGGGGGAGTTGCTGTGCAATCGCGACACCCTGGTCGGTGCGATCCTCAATCTGATCGAGAACGCCATTCAGGCCAGTGCCGGCCAATTGCGCCTCAAGATTCACCTCTACACCCGCGGCAACAACCTGCGCCTGTGTGTCAGCGACAGTGGCTCCGGTATCGATGCCGCCGTTCTGGCGCGATTGGGTGAACCCTTTTTTACCACCAAGACTACCGGCACAGGGCTTGGCCTGACCGTGGTCAAGGCAGTGGCGCGTGCTCATCAGGGACAATTGCAGTTGCGCTCGCGGCTCGGTCGCGGCACCTGCGCGCAGGTGACCCTGCCGTTGTTCAGCAGCGCTCAAGGAGCGGAGTGACACAGATGGGTATCAAGGTTTTATTGGTCGAGGATGACCGCGCATTGCGCGAGGCGCTGGCCGATACGCTGTTGCTCGCGGGGCACGATTACAAGGCCGTGGGTTCGGCAGAGGAGGCGTTGCTTGCCGTCGGCGGCGACGCCTTCAGTCTGGTGATCAGCGACGTCAACATGCCGGGCATGGACGGCCACCAGTTGTTGGGCCTGCTGCGAGCGCGGCAGCCGCAGTTGCCGGTGTTGCTGATGACGGCTCACGGTGCGGTCGAACGTGCGGTCGATGCGATGCGCCAAGGGGCGGCGGACTACCTGGTCAAGCCATTCGAGCCCAAGGCGTTGCTCGATCTGGTGGGGCGCCATGCCCTGGGCCGGCTCGGCCAGAGCGAGGGTGAAGGGCCGATAGCGTTCGAGCCGGCGAGCGCACAGCTACTCGAGTTGGCGGCGCGGGTCGCACGCAGCGATTCCACGGTGTTGATCTCGGGTGAGTCCGGCACGGGCAAGGAAGTGCTGGCGC
Source organism: Pseudomonas sp. KH_046_2 (assembly GCF_057838985.1). Lineage (NCBI taxonomy): Bacteria > Pseudomonadati > Pseudomonadota > Gammaproteobacteria > Pseudomonadales > Pseudomonadaceae > Pseudomonas > Pseudomonas sp. KH_046_2. The sequence goes on from NZ_CM174480.1 coordinate 1,736,981, forward strand.
GCTACATCCACCAGCATTCTCATCGCGCCAGTCAGCCGTTCATTGCGATCAACTGCGCGGCGATCCCGGACAACATGCTCGAAGCGACCTTGTTCGGGCACGAGAAGGGTTCCTTCACCGGCGCCATTGCCGCGCAAGCCGGCAAGTTCGAGCAGGCCGACGGCGGTACCATTCTGCTCGACGAAATTTCCGAAATGCCCTTGGGGCTCCAGGCCAAACTGCTGCGCGTGTTGCAAGAGCGCGAGGTCGAAAGGGTTGGGGCGCGCCAGCCGATCACGCTGGACATTCGCGTGGTCGCCACCACCAATCGCGACCTGGCGGGTGAAGTGGCGGCGGGGCGCTTCCGTGAGGATCTTTATTATCGCCTGTCGGTGTTTCCCCTGGCCTGGCGCCCGTTGCGCGAGCGCACCGCCGACATCCTGCCACTGGCCGAGCGTCTGCTGGCCAGGCACGTCAATAAAATGAAGCATGCGGCTGCCAGATTGTCGTCCGAAGCCCAGGCGTGCCTGATCGGTTATCCGTGGCCGGGTAACGTGCGTGAACTGGACAACGCGATTCAGCGTGCGCTGATTCTGCAGCAGGGTGGCTTGATCCAGCCGCAGGATTTCTGCCTGGCCGGGCCGGTGGCCTGCGCTCCACTGCCTGCGTTGGCGCAGGCGTCGGTGCGTCCTGTGGAAGTCCAGTCCGAGTCGGCCGGTGCGCTGGGCGATGACCTGCGTCGCCGTGAATTCCAGATGATCATCGATACCTTGCGTGCCGAGCGCGGTCGTCGCAAAGAGGCGGCCGAGCGCCTGGGTATCAGCCCGCGAACCCTGCGCTACAAGCTGGCGCAGATGCGCGATGCCGGCATGGATGTGGAAGCCTTTTTGTTCGCGACCTGATCCTGATTGTGTCCCTGTAGGAGCGAGCTCTGCTCGCGATGGTCGTTAACGATAACTCGGCTGGTCTGAAGGCGCGCGGTGTCCCGGCATTCATCGCGAGCAAGCTCGCTCCTACAGGGATCGGAATAAAGCTCAGGATAGGCTTTTGTTCAGAGTGGCCATGGAGCTGGCACCCTTGTTGCTAACACCTCATCACCCGTCGAGTGAGTGTCAAAAAAATGCGGGTCGCCAAAGAGAGAAACCATGAGCCAAGGTATTGAATTCAATCGGTTGATGCTGGATATGCGCGCCATGCAAATGGATGCCATGTCTGCGCCGAAATCGACTGCCGTCCCTGAAATGACGGGCAGCAGCTTTTCCGACATGTTCGGTCAGGCCATCAATAAAGTGAACGACACCCAGCAGGCTTCCACTCAGCTGGCCAGTGCGTTCGAAATCGGTAAAAGCGGCGTCGATCTCACGGACGTGATGATTTCATCGCAGAAGGCCAGCGTGTCGTTCCAGGCGTTGACCCAGGTGCGCAACAAAGTGGTTCAGGCCTACCAAGACATCATGCAGATGCCGGTTTAAAGGACGAGATTGAGTCATGGCAGAAGCAGTCGCCGATAACGTTCCGGCCAAGGCCACTCCAATTGACGGCAAACCGCCGCTGTTCGGGTTGTCCTTCCTGGAAAACCTCTCCGAGATGACCATGTTGCGTCAGGTGGGCCTGTTGGTCGGCCTGGCGGCGAGCGTGGCGATTGGTTTTGCCGTGGTGTTGTGGTCCCAGCAACCGGACTACCGGCCTCTGTACGGCAGCCTTGCCGGCATGGACGCCAAGCAGGTCATGGATACCCTGGCCTCCGCCGATATCCCGTACACCGTCGAACCCAATTCCGGTGCCTTGCTGGTCAAGGCCGATGACCTGTCCCGTGCGCGGCTCAAGCTCGCGGGCGCTGGTGTCACTCCCAGCGACGGCAACATCGGTTTTGAAATCCTCGACAAGGAACAGGGACTGGGCACCAGCCAGTTCATGGAAGCGACCCGCTATCGTCGCGGCCTCGAAGGCGAGCTGGCCCGCACCATTTCCAGCCTGAACAACGTCAAGGGTGCCCGTGTGCACCTGGCGATCCCGAAAAGTTCGGTGTTCGTGCGCGACGAGCGCAAGCCGAGCGCGTCGGTTCTGGTTGAACTCTATTCCGGTCGCTCCCTCGAGCCAGGCCAGGTCGTAGCCATCATCAATCTGGTGGCCACCAGCGTTCCCGAACTCAGCAAGTCGCAAATCACTGTCGTCGACCAGAAGGGCAACCTGCTCTCGGATCAGGCGGAAAACTCCGAACTGACCATGGCCGGCAAGCAGTTCGACTACAGCCGTCGCATGGAAAGCATGCTCACCCAGCGCGTGCACAACATCCTGCAGCCGGTGCTGGGCAACGACCGTTACAAGGCCGAAGTTTCGGCTGACGTGGATTTCAGCGCGGTCGAGTCGACATCCGAGCAATTCAACCCGGATCAGCCGGCATTGCGCAGCGAACAGTCGGTCAACGAACAACGTACCGCCAGCAATGGCCCGCAAGGCGTGCCGGGTGCCTTGAGCAATCAGCCGCCGTCGCCAGCCTCCGCGCCGCAGACCACCGGTGGCGCCACTGCGTCGGCCGGCATGGTGCAGCCAGGACAGCCGCTGATCGATGCCAACGGCCAGCAAATCATGGACCCGGCCACCGGTCAGCCGATGCTCGCGCCCTACCCGGCAGACAAGCGTCAACAATCGACCAAGAACTTCGAACTCGACCGTTCCATCAGCCACACCAAGCAGCAGCAGGGTCGCTTGAATCGCCTGTCGGTGTCGGTGGTGGTCGATGATCAAGTCAAGATCAACCCGGCCAACGGCGAAACCACCCGTGCGCCGTGGACCGCCGATGAATTGGCGCGCTTCACTCGCCTGGTGCAGGACGCGGTCGGCTTCGATGCCAGCCGTGGTGACAGCGTCAGTGTGATCAACATGCCGTTCTCCGCCGAGCGCGGTGAAGCGATTGCCGAAATTCCGTTCTACTCCCAGCCCTGGTTCTGGGACATTGTCAAGCAAGTGCTGGGCGTGCTGTTCATTTTGGTGCTGGTGTTCGGCGTGCTGCGTCCGGTGCTCAACAACATCACCGGTGGTGGCAAGGGCAAGCAGCTGGTCGGTATCGGTAGCGACGTCGAGTTGGGTGGCATGGGCGGTCTGGACGGCGAACTGGCCAACGACCGTGTCAGCCTCGGTGGTCCGACCAGTATCCTGCTGCCGAGCCCGAGCGAAGGCTATGACGCTCAGTTGAACGCAATCAAGAGTCTGGTGGCAGAAGATCCGGGTCGTGTGGCCCAGGTCGTGAAAGAGTGGATTAACGCAGATGAGTGATAACCGAGCCGTTGCCGCCAAACTGTCCAAGGTCGACAAAGCCGCAATCCTGTTGCTGTCCCTGGGCTCCACCGACGCTGCCCAGGTGCTGCGCCACATGGGGCCCAAAGAGGTTCAGCGCGTGGGCGTGGCCATGGCCCAGATGGGTAATGTGCACCGCGAGCAGGTCGAGCAGGTGATGAGCGAGTTCGTCGATATCGTCGGCGACCAGACCAGCCTGGGCGTCGGCTCCGATGACTATGTGCGCAAGATGCTCACCCAGGCCCTGGGCGAAGACAAGGCCAACGGCCTGATCGACCGCATCCTGCTCGGTGGCAACACCAGCGGCCTCGACAGCCTGAAGTGGATGGAGCCGCGCGCCGTCGCCGACGTGATCCGTTACGAGCACCCGCAGATCCAGGCGATCGTGGTGGCGTATCTCGATCCGGACCAGGCCGGTGAAGTACTTGGCAACTTCGACCACAAGGTGCGACTGGACATCATCCTGCGGGTTTCCTCGCTGAACACCGTACAGCCAGCCGCCCTGAAAGAACTCAACCAGATTCTCGAGAAGCAGTTCTCCGGCAACTCGAATGCCTCGCGCACCACCCTGGGTGGCATCAAGCGTGCGGCGGACATCATGAACTTCCTCGACAGCTCGATCGAAGGCCAGCTTATGGACTCGATCCGCGAAGTCGACGAAGACCTGTCGGGTCAGATCGAAGACCTCATGTTCGTGTTCAACAACCTGGCCGATGTCGACGACCGCGGGATCCAGGCGCTGCTCCGCGAGGTGTCCTCCGATGTGCTGGTGCTGGCCCTCAAGGGGTCGGACGAAGGCGTCAAGGAGAAGATCTTCAAGAACATGTCCAAGCGTGCGGCGGAACTGTTGCGCGACGACCTGGAAGCCAAGGGGCCAGTGCGCGTCAGCGACGTGGAAACCGCGCAGAAGGAAATCCTCACCATCGCCCGCCGTATGGCCGAAGCCGGAGAAATCGTTCTCGGCGGCAAGGGCGGCGAGGAAATGATCTAACACCATGGTCAAGAATGATGATGCACCCACTGACCTGATCCGGGCCAGGGATGTCAGTGGCTTCGATACCTGGGCGCTGCCCAGCTTCGACCCGCCGGAACCCGAGCCGGAACCTGAGCCTGAACCCGAGCCGCCGGAAATGGAGGACGTGCCGCTGGAGGAAGTCCAGCCACTGACCCTCGAAGAGCTCGAAAGCATTCGCCAGGAAGCCTACAACGAAGGTTTCGCGGTAGGTGAGAAGGAAGGTTTTCACAGCACCACGCTCAAGGTCCGTCAGGAAGCCGAACAGGCGCTGGCGCCGAAGCTTGCCGGGCTGGAACAGTTGATGGCGCACCTGTTCGAGCCCATCGCCGAGCAGGACACCCAGATTGAAAAGTCGCTGGTCGACCTCGTGCAGCACATCACCAGACAAGTGATTCAGCGCGAACTGGCCATCGACTCGACGCAGATCGAACACGTGATGCGCGAGGCGCTCAAACTGTTGCCGTTGGGCGTGGGCAATGTGCGGCTGTACATCAATCCGCAGGATTTCGCACAGGTCAAAGCCTTGCGTGAACGCCATGAAGAAACCTGGCGCATCGTCGAGGACGAATCGTTATTGCCTGGCGGTTGCCGGGTCGAGACGGAACACAGCCGCATCGACGCCACGGTGGAAACCCGCATCGCGCAGGTGATGGACAAGTTGTTCGATCAGTTGCACGAGCAGGCCTTGCACCCGGCCGCGCCGGACCTGAGCCTGGAACTGCCAATCGACAGCAAGCCTGCGGCCGCGCCGGAAGCGGATGCACCTGATGCGCCTTGAACGCACCAGCTTCGCCAAGCGCCTGGGCAGTTACGCCGAGGCGACTGAGTTGGCCGGCGCGCCGATCCTTGAGGGGCGCCTGCTACGCATGGTCGGCCTGACCCTCGAAGCCGAAGGCCTGCGCGCCGCCATGGGCAGCCGCTGCATGGTGATCAACGACGACAGCTATCACCCGGTGCAAGTTGAAGCCGAAGTCATGGGCTTCTCCGGCAGCAAAGTCTTTTTGATGCCTGTCGGCAGCGTTGCGGGTATCGCACCCGGCGCCCGCGTTGTTCCCCTGTCCGATACCGGTCGCTTGCCGATGGGCATGAGCATGCTCGGGCGGGTGCTCGATGGCGCCGGTCGTGCGCTGGACGGCAAGGGCGGGATGAAGGCCGAGGACTGGGTGCCGATGGACGGCCCGACCATCAACCCGCTCAAGCGCGAACCGATCAGCGAACCGCTGGACGTGGGCATCCGTTGCATCAACGGCATGTTGACGGTCGGTCGCGGTCAGCGGCTCGGGCTGTTCGCCGGTACCGGTGTCGGTAAATCCGTGCTGTTGGGCATGATGACCCGCTTCACCGAGGCTGACATCATCGTCGTCGGGCTGATCGGTGAGCGGGGTCGTGAAGTCAAAGAATTCATCGAGCACATCCTAGGTGAAGAAGGGCTCAAGCGTTCGGTGGTGGTGGCATCCCCGGCGGACGATGCGCCGCTGATGCGACTGCGCGCGGCCATGTACTGCACGCGCATCGCCGAATATTTCCGCGACAAGGGCAAGAACGTCCTGTTGCTCATGGATTCGCTGACCCGTTTCGCCCAGGCCCAGCGGGAAATCGCCCTGGCCATCGGCGAACCGCCAGCGACCAAGGGCTATCCGCCGTCGGTGTTCGCCAAACTGCCGAAACTGGTGGAGCGGGCCGGCAACGCGGAGAAGGGCGGGGGTTCGATCACCGCGTTCTACACCGTGCTGTCCGAAGGCGATGACCAGCAGGATCCGATTGCCGACTCGGCGCGGGGCGTACTCGACGGGCACATCGTATTGTCCCGGCGTCTGGCCGAAGAGGGGCATTACCCGGCCATCGATATCGAAGCGTCCATCAGCCGGGTGATGCCGGCGGTGGTGTCGCCGGAACACATGGCTCGTGCGCAGTATTTCAAGCAATTGTGGTCGCGTTATCAGCAGAGCCGCGACCTGATCAGTGTTGGTGCCTATGTCGCCGGCGGAGATCGTGAGACCGATCTGGCGATTTCCCTGCAACCGCAATTGGTCAAATACCTGCGCCAGGGCCTCAACGACAGCATCAGCCTGGGCGAAAGCGAGGCGTATCTGGCCTCGATCTTCGCGCCCGCGGCAGGCGGTTAAGCGGTCATGGCCCTGAGTCGGGCAGGAAGGCTGGCGCCGGTGGTGGAAATGGCCGAAAAGGCCGAGAAAACCGCGGTCCAGCGCCTGGGGCACTTTCAAGGGCAGGTTCGCCTGGCACAAAGCAAACTCGCCGACCTCGAAGCCTTCCGTCTCGACTATCAGGAACAATGGATCGTACGCGGCAGCAGCGGTGTCTCGGGCCAGTGGTTGCTGGGCTATCAGGGTTTTCTCGCGCAACTGGGCACGGCCATCGACCAGCAGCGGCAAAGCCTGGCCTGGCATCAGAACAACCTGAACAAGGCTCGGGAAACCTGGCGGCAGGCGTTTGCCCGGGTCGAAGGCTTGCGCAAGCTGGTTCAGCGCTATGCCGATGAGGCGCGGGCGCTTGAAGACCGGCGCGAACAGAAACTGCTGGATGAATTGTCCCAGCGCTTGCCACGCGAGAATCCCTATTGAGCGTGCTTTCAAAAAACAGGCTGGCTTGCCCTCATTCCCTCCTGATGCTAAACCTTCTAAACGTTTTCCAAAGACAAGGAAGCCATTAAATGTCAGTCGTTACAGAAATGTCCCAGGACGGGCAAAAGCTGACGATCTCGGTCAAGGGTCGTTTCGATTTCGCCAAGCATCAGGAATTTCGTCAGTCCTACGAAGATAAACAGCTGTCGGCGGTCGTGGTCGACCTGAAAGACGCCACTTACCTCGACAGTTCGGCCCTGGGCATGCTGCTTTTGCTGCGCGATCACGCCGGTGGCGACGACTCCGATGTGCGTGTCGTCAACAGCAGTACCGACGTGCGCAAAATCCTCGCCATCTCCAACTTCGACAAACTGTTCGACATCAGTTGATTGCCATGCAACCACTGGAGTCGCTGACGATCCTGATTGCCGAGGACAGCGCTGCTGATCGCCTGCTGTTGTCGAGTATCCTGCGCCGCCAGGGGCATGACGTGCTGACGGCGGCCAACGGCGCCGAAGCGGTCGAGGTGTTTGGCCAGCATCACCCGCACCTGGTGTTGATGGATGCGATGATGCCGGTCATGGACGGCTTCGAGGCGGCCCGGCAAATCAAGTCCCTGGCCGGGGAAACCCTGGTGCCGATCATCTTCCTCACGTCTTTGTCCGAAAGCGAAGCCTTGGCCCGCTGCCTGGAGGTCGGCGGTGACGACTTTCTGGCAAAGCCCTACAACCAGGTGATTCTCGCTGCCAAGATCAAGGCGATGGATCGCTTGCGGCGCTTGCAGGACACCGTGCTGCAACAGCGTGACCAGATCGCCCGGCACCACGACTACCTGCTCAACGAACAGCGCGTGGCCAAGGCCGTTTTCGACAAGGTGGCGCACTCCGGCTGCCTGAATGGCGCACCGAATATCCGTTATCTGCAATCGCCCTATGCGCTGTTCAACGGCGACCTGTTGCTGGCCGCGTTCACCCCGGCCGGAGACATGCACGTGCTGCTGGGCGACTTCACCGGCCACGGTCTGCCGGCGGCGGTGGGCGCCATGCCCCTGGCCGAAGTCTTCTACGGGATGACCGCCAAGGGCTACGGCCTGGCGGAAACCCTGCGCGAGATGAATGCCAAGCTCAAGCGCATCCTGCCGGTGGACATGTTCTGCTGTGCCACGTTGCTGTGCCTGAGTTTTCAGCGCCGTTCGGTGGAAGTCTGGAACGGCGGCATGCCGGACGGTTACCTGCATCGCATCGCCAGTGGCGAGCGAACGCCTCTGCCGGCGCGGCACCTGCCTTTGGGGGTGCTGAGCCCGGAATCCTTCGATGAGCGTACCGACGTGTTTCCCATGGCCCTCGGGGATCGGGTGTTTCTCCTGTCCGATGGGGTGATCGATACCTGTGACGCCAATGATCAGTTGTTTGGCGTGCAGCGATTGCAGCAGGTGTTTGCCGCCAATCGGCAGCCGGATGTGCTGTTCGAAGAGATCGAACAGGCGCTGCGTCATTTCGGCGGAGAAGCGCGCGACGATGTCAGCATGGTCGAAATCAGCCTGCTCGAGCCGGCGCAGATCGCCCCGCCGGCATTGGTCTACTCCGACAGCGGCCAGTCCTGCCCGCTGGACTGGTCGGTAAGTTTCGAGTTTCGCGCCGCCACGCTCAAGCGCTTCAACCCGTTGCCCTACCTGTTGCAGTTGCTGCTTGAGGTCCATGGCCTTCGGGCTCAGAGCGGTGAGCTCTACAGTGTGCTGGCGGAACTGTATTCCAATGCGCTGGAGCATGGCGTGCTGGGGCTGGACTCGAACCTCAAGCGCGATGCATCGGGGTTTGCGCGGTATTATCAAGAGCGCAATACCCGGCTGGACGAGCTGCGCGAAGGCTATGTACGGTTAAATTTGCAGGTGACGCCAACGGATGATGGCGGTTGCCTGACCATTCACATCGAAGACAGTGGCAAGGGTTTCGATGTCGAGCGGGTGATGGCAAGACCTTTGGAAGACATCCGCCTGTCGGGACGTGGGGTCAGTCTGATCCGTCAGTTGGGGCGTAATGCCCGCTGGACCGACGATGGTCGAAGTGCACGCGTGGAGTTTATCTGGGAGGCTCTGGCATAATCCGCGCATTCTTGATCAAGGAGTGAGCAAGTGGACGACACACATGTGGATCGCGACGTGCTGAGTGCTTTGCAGGAAGTGATGGAAGAGGGCTATCCGGATCTGCTGGATATCTTTCTTGCTGACTCCGAAGAGCGCCTGAAAGTCTTGAGAACGGCTGACAGTGCCGCACTGCTCGTTGAAACCGCCCATAGCTTCAAGGGCAGCAGCAGCAATATGGGCGCCCTCAGGCTGACCGAGCTGTGCCACCAGCTTGAGCAGCAGGCCAGAAGCTTGCCATGCACCGCCGTTCAGGAGCTGGTCGGCGAAATCGATCGCGAGTTCGCCGGTATCCGGCCTCTGTACGAAGCTGAACGACAGCGTTGCCCGGCGAAAATCTGAGCACACGCTGCATTTGCTCTTCTACGAGTGAAACTGGCTCGACCTTTGCAGTCAACTCATCCAACTGTACTTACGAGCCCCGTGCAGCGGAGACCGTTTCATGCCCGTTACTCCCGATATTCTGCTTCAGGCCGCCAGGCAGGCCAAGACTCAAGCCGCCTCCGCCAATCCCCCGGCGCTGACCGCTGAGCCCGGGGACAAGGCTGCAAGCTTCGCTCATGTCTATGCCAGCCAGGCCCAGGGCAAGCCCAATGCGGTGGCGGATGCCCCGGTCAGGCCGGGTCGCGACAAAACCAGCGATGTTGCCGAAAAAAAAGACGCTGGTGAGGACAAGTCTGCCACCGAGGAACCGATGGTTGCCGATGGCGGCAAATCCTTGCCTGCCGACCATTCGGCGCAGGCTGACGACAAGACCGCCAGCGATGAAACGTCAGATGCCGACCCGGCTCCGGTCATCGATGCCGCATCGCTCGACCCGGCGCTTGATCCTGCATTGCAGCAAGCCATACAGCCAGTGGTGCCTGCGCCGACAACGCCTGCCGTAGCCGATGCGGTGCAGCCAACGGTTGAAGCGCCGGTTGCGGCAGCGATCACGGCTACAAACGTTCCGGCTCCGACCGGCACTGACGGTGATTTCGATCCCTCGACCGATCCGCTCGACGCATTGCCGGCTGTGCGCCTGGCGATGGAGCAGGGCGGTCACGTATCGGCTTCCAGCCAGGCGCAGCCCAAGGCTGCACCGACCCAGGCGCAAGCCCAGGCTGACGGTGAGCTGACGTCGGCGCAGAACTTTGCCGCCGGCATGGCGACCATGCTGGATGTTCAGGCCGACAAGAGCAGTGCCGGTCAGGGCGACGACAAGGCTTTCAGCGGCTTGATCGATGACGGCCTGAAAGATCTCAAGTCCGCCAGCAGCGACACCCGTGTCGATGATTTCGCCAACCGTCTGGCCGCACTGACCCAGGCGGCCACACCGAAGACCGCCAATGCCTTGCCGGTGAACCAGCCGATCGCCATGCACCAGAGCGGCTGGACTGAAGAGGTGGTGAACCGGGTCATGTACCTGTCCAGCGCCAACCTCAAGGCGGCGGACATCCAGTTGCAGCCCGCTGAACTCGGTCGCCTGGACATTCGGGTGAACATGGTTCCCGATCAACAGACCCAGGTCACGTTCATGAGTGCGCATCCAAGTGTTCGCGAAGCGCTGGACGGGCAGATGCATCGCCTGCGTGACATGTTTGCCCAACAGGGCATGGGCCAGGTCGATGTCAATGTTTCGGACCAGTCCCGTGGTTCGCAGCAAGGGCAGGAACAAGCCGGGCAAAGCCAGAGCGGGCGGACCAGTGCCAGCGGCGGTCGCCTCGATTCGATGGATGAAGACATCACCCCGAGCGTCGCTGAGGTCGCGGCCAATACCACCAGCGTGATCGGCTCCAGCGCGGTCGATTACTACGCCTGACCAGGCTATACAAAAAAACCTGTGGGAGCGGGCTTGCCCGCGATTGCGGTGTCGCAGTCGATGAAGATGTTGACTGACATGCCCCCATCGCGGGCAAGCCCGCTCCCACAGTGTTTTGTGGTGTTCTCCGTGCTGCAAGTTTGCCCACCCATCCCCTCCGACACTTCTGGCATAACACTTGCTCTTGCCTTGCCGTGCGACTGTGAAAACCCGAATAGTGACGGATTATTGGCATGGCGAAGAGCGACGCTGCAGTAAAAGACCCCGCAACCAAAGGCAAACTCAAGCTGATCATCGTGATCGTGGTGGCCCTGCTGCTGGCGATCGGTGTGTCCGTGGGGGCGACCTGGTACTTCATGCACAGCGCTCAGAGCAAGCCTGCCGCGGTTGAGGCGCAGACCGCTCCTGTCGGCAAGCAGCCAGCGATTTTCGAGTCGATGGCACCGGCTTTCGTGGCCAACTTCAACCAGAACGGTCGCCAGCGCTACATGCAAGTGAGCATCACCATGCTCGCGCGCAACCAGGCGGATCTGGATGCGCTCAAGGTCCACATGCCGGTGATCCGCAATAACCTGGTGATGCTGTTCTCCGGGCAGGACTTCGCGACCCTCGCCTCGCCGGTCGGCCAGGAAATGCTGCGGCAGAAAGCCACCGCCAGCGTCCAGGAAGTGGCGCAGAAAGAGCTCGGCAAAGTGGTGATCGAACAGTTGCTTTTCACTAATTTCGTACTGCAGTAGGAACACGACATGGCCGTGCAGGACCTGCTGTCCCAGGATGAGATCGACGCGCTGTTACATGGCGTCGACGATGGTCTGGTACAGACCGATAACGCTGCCGAACCGGGCACCGTCAAAAGCTACGACCTGACCAGCCAGGATCGCATCGTCCGTGGACGCATGCCGACCCTGGAAATGATCAACGAGCGTTTCGCCCGCTACACACGCATCAGCATGTTCAACATGCTGCGTCGCTCGGCGGACGTGGCGGTCGGCGGCGTGCAGGTGATGAAGTTCGGCGAATACGTGCACTCGCTGTACGTGCCGACCAGTCTCAACCTGGTCAAGATCAAACCCCTGCGCGGCACCGCGTTGTTCATCCTCGACGCCAAACTGGTGTTCAAGCTGGTGGACAACTTCTTCGGCGGCGACGGCCGCCACGCCAAGATCGAAGGGCGTGAATTCACGCCGACCGAACTGCGCGTGGTGCGCATGGTGCTGGAGCAGGCGTTCGTCGACTTGAAGGAAGCCTGGCAGGCGATCATGGAAGTCAACTTCGAGTACATCAACTCGGAAGTGAACCCGGCCATGGCCAACATCGTCGGCCCGAGCGAAGCCATTGTGGTGTCGACCTTCCACATCGAACTCGATGGCGGTGGCGGCGACCTGCACGTGACCATGCCGTATTCGATGATCGAGCCAGTGCGCGAAATGCTCGACGCCGGCTTCCAGTCGGACCTCGACGACCAGGACGAGCGCTGGGTCAACGCCCTGCGCCAGGACGTGCTGGACGTCGACGTGCCGATCGGGGCGACGGTGGCTCGTCGTCAGTTGCGCCTGCGCGACATCCTGCACATGCAGCCGGGGGACGTGATCCCGGTCGACATGCCGGAAGAAATGATCATGCGCGCCAACGGTGTGCCGGCCTTCAAGGTCAAGATGGGTTCGCACAAGGGCAACCTGGCGTTGCAAGTGATCGAGCCGATCGAGCGCCGTTGACCGGCGCTCGTACCCATTCGCGATTAACCGAATTCTGAACTTTTGCTCGCCGAGGACACTGACAATATGAACACGCAAGACGACCAGGCTCTGGCCGATGAGTGGGCAGCAGCCCTGGAAGAAACCGGTGATGCCGGGCAGGCCGATATCGACGCCTTGCTGGCCGCCGATGCCAGCAGTTCCGCGTCCAACCGCCTGCCAATGGAAGAGTTCGGCAGCGTGCCGAAAAACAACGAGCCGGTCAGCCTCGAAGGTCCGAACCTGGACGTGATCCTCGATATCCCGGTATCAATCTCCATGGAAGTGGGCAGCACCGACATCAACATCCGCAACCTGCTGCAACTGAACCAGGGGTCGGTGATCGAGCTGGATCGCCTGGCCGGCGAGCCGCTGGACGTGCTGGTCAATGGCACGCTCATCGCCCACGGCGAAGTGGTGGTGGTCAACGAGAAGTTCGGCATCCGCCTGACGGACGTGATCAGCCCAAGCGAACGCATCAAGAAGCTGCGCTAAGTGAAAAGGCTTTTGGGGGTTTTGTCGGCGTTGCCGTTCAGCGTGCTGGCGGCCGAGCCTGTGGCGACCGCTGCCACTGCCGCTGCGCCTGTGGCCAGCAGTGGTGTAGCCGGGCAGTTGACGCAGCTTGTGCTGGGTTTGTTGCTGGTGCTGGGGTTGATCTTCTTCCTCGCCTGGCTGTTGCGCCGGGTCCAGCAGGCCGGACCTGCGGGCAAGGGCCAGGTGATTGAGCTGATCGGCTCCCGAGCCCTCGGCCCGCGCGACCGCCTGATGCTGGTGCAGGTCGGTAACGAGCAGATCCTGCTCGGCCTGAGTCCCGGCACCATCACCGCGTTGCACGTGCTCAAGGAGCCGGTGCAGGTGCCGAGCGCGACTGAAAACGCGACCCCCGAGTTTGCCCAGCGCCTGATGGAGCTGTTGGGCAAGGATCAGAAGGATAAGAAGTAATGGCTGCGCTGCGCATCGTCTTGACGCTGGCCCTGATGCTGGCGGCGCCGCTGGCGCTCGCCGCCGACCCGTTGTCGATCCCGGCAATCACTCTGGGCACCAATGCGCAGGGTGCCCAGGAATACTCGGTCAGCCTGCAAATCCTGCTGATCATGACCGCGCTGAGTTTTATCCCGGCGTTTGTCATGCTGATGACCAGTTTCACCCGGATCATCATTGTCTTCTCGATCCTGCGCCAGGCCCTTGGCCTGCAACAAACGCCATCGAACCAGATTCTCACCGGCATGGCGCTGTTCCTGACCCTGTTCATCATGGCGCCGGTGTTCGACCGGGTGAACCAGGACGCCTTGCAGCCGTACCTGGCGGAAAAAATGACCGCCCAGGATGCCGTGGCCAAGGCCCAGGTGCCGATCAAGGACTTCATGCTGGCGCAGACCCGCACCAGTGATCTGGAACTGTTCATGCGCTTGTCCAAGCGCACCGACATTGCCACTCCGGATCAGGCGCCACTGACCATCCTGGTGCCGGCGTTCGTTACTTCGGAGCTGAAAACCGCGTTCCAGATCGGCTTCATGATCTTTATTCCGTTCCTGATCATCGACCTGGTCGTGGCGAGTGTGCTGATGGCCATGGGTATGATGATGCTCTCGCCGCTGATCATTTCCCTGCCGTTCAAGATCATGCTGTTCGTTCTGGTCGATGGCTGGGCGCTGATCATCGGTACCCTGGCCAGCAGCTTCGGCGGTGTCTCGCCATGACGCCGGAAGTAGCCGTCGACATCTTCCGCGAAGCGCTGTGGCTGACTACGCTGATGGTTGCCGTGTTGGTGATTCCAAGCCTGCTGGTGGGCCTGATCGTGGCGATGTTCCAGGCCGCCACCCAGATCAACGAACAGACCTTGAGCTTCCTGCCGCGCCTGCTGGTGATGCTGGTGACCCTGATCGTGGCCGGGCCGTGGCTGGTGCAGACCTTCATGGAGTACATCCTGCAGTTGTACGGCAGTATTCCGCAGGTCATCGGCTAAGCCATGTCTTCAATGCTGCAGTTGACGGATACCCAGATCAGCACCTGGGTGGCGGCGTTCATGTTGCCGCTGTTTCGCGTCGGTGCCTTGCTGATGGTCATGCCGGTGTTCGGCACGTCCCTGGTACCTAAGCGCATCCGCCTGTATTTCGCCCTGGCCATCACCGTGGTCATCGCGCCCGGCCTGCCGCCGATGCCACCGGTGAATGCGCTGGACCTGAGCGGCTTGCTGCTGATTGCCGAGCAGATCCTCGTCGGCGCGATCCTCGGCTTCTCGCTGCAGCTGTTCTTCCAGGCGTTTGTGGTCGCCGGGCAAATTGTCGCGATCCAGATGGGCATGGGCTTCGCCTCGATGGTCGACCCTACCAACGGCGTGTCGGTGGCGGTGATCGGGCAGTTCTTCACCATGCTGGTGACGCTGATGTTCCTGGCGATGAATGGCCATCTGGTGGTGTTCGAGGTACTCAGTGAGAGCTTCACCACGCTGCCGGTCGGCAGCGGCCTGATGGTCAATCATTACTGGGAACTCGCTGGCAAGCTGGGTTGGGTGCTCGGCGCGGCGCTGTTGCTGGTGCTGCCGGCCATCACCGCGCTGCTGGTGGTCAACATCGCCTTTGGCGTGATGACCCGGGCGGCGCCGCAACTGAACATCTTTTCCATCGGCTTCCCGCTGACCCTGGTGCTTGGCCTGTTTATCGTCTGGGTCGGGCTGGCGGACATTCTCAACCAGTATCAACCGCTGGCCACCGAGGCCCTGCAGTTTTTACGCGAACTGGCAAAGGCGCGCTGACGCATGGCTGAGAGCGAAAGCGGTCAGGACAAAACAGAAGACCCCACGGAGAAAAAGAAAAAGGACGCCCGGGAGAAGGGTGAGATCGCCCGTTCCAAGGAGCTCAATACCCTGGCGATCATGCTCGCCGGTGCTGGCGCGCTGTTGGTGTTCGGTGGGGCGCTGGCCGAGGACATGATGGAGCTGATGCGCCTGAACTTTTCCCTGTCGCGAGAGGTGGTGCTGGATCAGCGGGCGATGGGTACCTACCTGCTGCGCTCGGGGCAGATCGCCTTGCTGGCGATTCAGCCGGTGATGATCACCTTGTTGCTGGCGGCGTTGATCGGTCCGATCTCCCTCGGTGGCTGGCTGTTTTCCGCCGGCACCATGGCCCCCAAATTCAGCCGGATGAACCCCGGCGCTGGCCTCAAGCGCATGTTCTCGGCCAAGGCCATTGCCGAACTGCTCAAAGCCCTGGCGAAGTTTTTCATCGTATTGTTCGTGGCGCTGTTGGTGTTGTCGGCGGACATCGACGACCTGCTGCGCATCGCCCATGAGCCGCTGGACCGGGCGATCATCCACAGCCTGCAAGTGGTTGGCTGGAGCACCCTGTGGATGGCCTGCGGCTTGATCATCATCGCGGCTGTCGACGTGCCGATCCAGCTCTGGGAAAGTATCAAGAAACTGAAAATGACCAAGCAGGAAGTGCGCGACGAGCACAAGGACCAGGAAGGCCGACCTGAGGTCAAGCAGCGCATTCGTCAGCTCCAGCGCGAAATGTCTCAGCGGCGGATGATGGCGGCCATTCCCGACGCCGACGTAGTCATCACCAACCCGACCCATTACGCCGTAGCCCTCAAGTACGACCCGGACAAGAGCGGCGCGCCGATGTTGATTGCCAAGGGCAGCGACTTCCTGGCGCTGAAGATTCGTGAAATCGCGGCGGCTAACGAGATCCTGCTGCTGGAGTCCCCGGCGCTGGCGCGGTCGATTTACTACTCCACCGAGCTTGAACAGGAAATTCCCGGCGGACTCTACCTGGCGGTTGCGCAGGTGCTGGCTTACGTCTACCAGATTCGACAGTATCGGGCGGGCAAGGGCAAGCGTCCGGATCCGCTCAAGGATGATTTGCCGATTCCGCCGGATTTGCGGCGCGATCGCTGATCCAACCGTTGGTCTGAAAGTTCCACAGACCTGTCAGTTATGACAGTAGACCCCGAGTGCTGTCTTGCTATTCCATGGCCCTCGACAGGTTGCTGTCAGGCGCAGGGCCTGTCAGCTGTTACCTGTCTTACTGATGATAGGTAAGGAGTAGGTCATGACGGTGGATTATCGGCGGCTCGAAGGGATGGCGTTGACGTTTGTTTCCGGCACCCTTGAGCAGAATGACGAGCGAATGCTCAGTTATGCGGTTACTTTCAGAATGTCGCTGGACTTCGTGCATTTCTTGCACATGAGCAATCAGTTTCTTCCGGGGTATCTGGATAATCCGGTCAATGCGATCAGGCCGGAGCTGGGTGGGCTGGCTTATCACTACTCCTACAATTACTTTTTCTCTGCCGCTGGTGGTATCAGGAGTAGCGCAGATCTGTTCAAGGTCTTCGCCAGTCCCGAATACTACATGGATGCTTGGTCGACCGGAGGGCTGGAGCACCGATACGGCAAGCCAGACTTTCGGCTTGTCGGTGGACAGTTGGAAGTGACTGTTCGTCGGGATTTTCGTTGGGAGGACGGTGCGCCGATTTACGTGAAGGATTTGCCGCTCATTACATTTGATTGGTCGCTCAATGTAATGCAGGGGCATTCATCTCAGATGCCGAAGCCGATGCCGATGCTTGCTCCTGCTTCGGTCGTCATTTTTGGCTATACGGAAGCTGAAACAGTGGAGATCGGTGGAGTGCCGGTGCGCAAGCGCATGCGTTACATGGTAGGCAGCGAGTTGCAACTCGGCGCCATTCTCCCTGAGCAGATTCTGACCGCCGAGTAATTGTTTTTCACCCTGAATTTCAGCAATCCGTTCTCTGGCAAAATGGTCGATCCAGCCGATGATGATCACCTTGGTGCTGGCCGCCATCATCGGCCCGATTTCCCTGGGCGGTTGGCTGTTCGCGGCGAGTTCCATAGCGCTCAAGTTCAGCCGTTTGAACCCCGGTCCCGGCCTCAAACGCATTTTCTCCACCAAGTCGCTGGTCGAACTGCTCAAGGCCCTGGCCAAGTTCATCATCATCCTGTTCGTGGTGCTGGCGGTATTGTCGTCGGACATCGATGACCTGCTGCGCATCGCCCATGAGCCCTTGGACATGGCGATCAGCAACGCGAGATGTCCCAGCGCCGGATGATGGCCGCCATTCCCGAGGCCGACGTGGTCATCACCAACCCGACCCACTACGCCGTGGCGCTCAAATACGACCCGGAAAAGGGTAATGCGCCGGTATTGTTGGCCAAGGGTAGCGACTTCCTGGCCCTGAAGATCCGCGAAATCGCGGCGGCCAACGAGATCCTGCTGCTGGAGTCCCCGGCGCCGGCGCGGTCGATCTACTACTCCACCGAGCTTGAGCAGGAAATTCCCGGCGGGCTATATCTGGCGGTTGCGCAGGTGCTGGCTTACGTTTATCAGATTCGACAGTACCGGGCAGGCAAGGGCAAGCGCCCGGATCCGCTCAAGGATGACCTGCCGATTCCGCCGGATCTGCGCCGCGATTCCTGATTTCGATATCGATCAGTGTGGGAGCGAGCTTGCTCGTGATAGCGCCCGCACAGGCACAATTTGCGTCGACTGACACGCCGCCATCGCGAGCAAGCTCGCTCCCACAGAATCCTACAAAACCCCTCTGTTACCTGGCTCTGCAAAAGTTGGAAGGCTTCTTGCAGTACCCGCCCCGAGCCTGCTTCAGGCGTCAAAAGTTTGCTTCAAAGGAACGGGGAAAACCGGTGGATCGCTCTCAGTTAATCAACAGTGCCCGCACAAACGTTGCCGACCTCAGTCGAGGCAATCTGGGCGTGCCGCTGTTGCTGCTGGTCATGTTGGCGATGATGATGTTGCCGATCCCGCCGTTCCTGCTCGACGTGTTCTTCACCTTCAACATTGCACTGTCCATCGTCGTGCTGCTGGTGTGCGTCTACGCCCTGCGGCCGCTGGATTTCGCGGTGTTCCCGACCATTCTGCTGGTGGCAACGCTGTTGCGCCTGGCGTTGAACGTGGCCTCCACCCGGGTGGTGATGCTCCACGGCCAGGACGGTCACGCGGCCGCCGGCAAGGTGATCCAGGCGTTCGGCGAGGTGGTGATCGGCGGTAACTACGTGGTCGGTATCGTGGTCTTCGCGATCTTGATGATCATCAACTTCGTCGTGGTGACCAAGGGTGCGGGGCGGATTTCCGAGGTGAGCGCGCGTTTCACCCTCGATGCGATGCCCGGCAAGCAAATGGCGATCGACGCCGACCTCAACGCCGGCCTGATCGATCAGGCCCAGGCCAAGGCCCGTCGTTCGGAAGTGGCCCAGGAAGCCGAGTTCTACGGCTCCATGGACGGTGCCAGCAAATTCGTTCGTGGTGACGCCATCGCCGGCCTGCTGATCCTGTTCATCAACCTGATCGGCGGCATGGCGGTCGGTATCTTCCAGCACGGTATGACCTTCGGCGACGCCGGCAAGGTGTATGCGCTGTTGACCATTGGTGACGGTTTGGTGGCGCAATTGCCATCACTGTTGTTATCGACAGCTGCGGCGATCATGGTGACCCGTGCGTCCGGTTCGGAAGACATGGGCAAG
Organism: Pseudomonas sp. KH_046_2; assembly: GCF_057838985.1. Taxonomy (NCBI): domain Bacteria; kingdom Pseudomonadati; phylum Pseudomonadota; class Gammaproteobacteria; order Pseudomonadales; family Pseudomonadaceae; genus Pseudomonas; species Pseudomonas sp. KH_046_2. Next base: position 1,756,030 of record NZ_CM174480.1, read on the forward strand.
CAAATCAATCGCCAGATGTTCGCCTCGCCCAAGGCGCTGGCGGTGGCGGCAGGCATGATGGCGGTCATGGGCCTGGTGCCCGGCATGCCGCACTTCTCGTTCCTGAGCATGGCGGCCCTGGCGGCTGGTGGCGCTTACCTGTTCTGGAAAAAGCAGAACGTCGCCAAGGTGCAGGCCCTGCAAGAGGTCAAGCGTCAGCAGGAGTTGCTGCCGTCGCCGGCCCGCGCCCAGGAAACCAAGGAGCTTGGCTGGGATGACGTGACCCCGATCGACATGATCGGTCTGGAAGTGGGTTATCGCCTGATTCCGTTGGTGGACCGCAACCAGGGCGGTCAGTTGCTGGCGCGGATCAAGGGGGTGCGCAAGAAGCTGTCCCAGGATCTGGGCTTCCTGATGCCCACGGTGCATATCCGCGACAACCTCGACCTGGCACCAAGCGCCTATCGCTTGACCCTCATGGGTGTGATCCTGGCCGAAGCGGAGATTTACCCGGATCGCGAACTGGCGATCAACCCGGGGCAGGTCTACGGCACGCTCAATGGCATTACCGCCAAAGATCCGGCTTTCGGCCTGGAGGCAGTCTGGATCGAAATCAGCCAGCGCGCCCAGGCGCAATCCCTCGGTTATACGGTGGTCGATGCCAGTACAGTAGTGGCTACCCACTTGAACCAGATACTCTACAAGCATTCCAGTGAACTGATCGGTCACGAAGAAGTGCAGCACCTCATGCAATTGCTGGCCAAAAGCTCGCCGAAACTGGCCGAGGAGCTGGTGCCTGGCGTGGTTTCGCTGTCGCAGTTGCTCAAGGTGTTGCAAGCGCTGTTGGCCGAACAAGTGCCGGTGCGCGACATCCGCAGCATTGCCGAGGCCATCGCCAACAATGCCGCCAAGAGTCAAGATACCGCCGCGCTGGTGGCTGCCGTGCGGGTTGGCGTCTCCCGTGCAATCGTGCAAAGCATTGTAGGCACTGAGTCGGAGCTGCCAGTTATCACCCTGGAGCCAAGGTTGGAACAGATATTGCTCAATAGTCTGCAAAAGGCAGGACAAGGCTCGGAGGAGGGCGTTCTGCTGGAGCCAAGCATGGCTGAGAAGCTGCAACGTTCGTTGATCGACGCGGCGCAGCGCCAGGAGATGCAAGGTCAGCCGGTGATTCTGCTGGTGGCCGGTCCGGTTCGCGCGATGCTCTCGCGATTTGGCCGGCTCGCAGTCCCGGGTTTGCACGTGTTGGCTTACCAGGAAATCCCTGACAACAAGCAAGTGACCATCGTTGCGACAGTAGGGCCCAACGGCTGAGGTAGTGGTTTATGCAAGTTAAGCGTTTTTTCGCCGCCGATATGCGTCAGGCCATGAAGCTGGTTCGCGACGAGCTGGGCGCTGATGCCGCCATCATTGGCAACCGCCGGATCGCCGGGGGTGTCGAGCTTACAGCTGCCCTGGATTACAAGCTGTCGGCGCTGGCTCCGCGCGTTCCGAACATGGAACTCGAAGACGAGCTGCGCAAGACTCAGTCGCGGATCGTCACCGCCCAGGCCGAATTGAGCCTGCGTGGCGATGGCGAGAGCGACAATGCAACCAATCGCCAGTTGTTCGCCGGCTTGCCGTTGACCGCCGCCGAGCCGCTGATCGAGCCGACTTACGCCGAACCCCGTCGCCCCGTGGCGGCCGCTGCCCCAGCGTCCGGTGGCGTGGACCCGCGCGCGTTCGACTCGATGCGTTTCGAGCTCAACAGCCTGCGCGAACTCATGGAAGTACAACTTGGCTCCCTGGCCTGGAATCAGCTGCAAGGCAGCCGTCCGGACCAGGCCAACCTCTGGCGTCGCCTGCAGCGCATCGGCCTGTCTGGCCCGTTGTCGCGCGACCTGCTGGCGATGATCACAGAAATCGAAGAGCCCCGTCAGGCCTGGCGCATGTTGCTGGCGCACCTGGCGCGCATGATCGTTACCCCGGAAGTCGAGCCGCTGGAAGAGGGCGGTGTGATCGCTATGGTCGGCCCTGCCGGCATGGGCAAGACCACAACCCTGGCCAAGTTGGCTGCCCGTTACGTGCTCAAGTACGGCGCGCAGAACATTGCGCTGGTGAGCATGGACAGCTTTCGCATCGGTGCCCAGGAGCAGCTCAAGACCCTGGGGCGCATTCTCAATGTGTCGGTGACCCACGTCGATCCGGGCCAGTCCCTGGTGCAGGCCTTGGAGCCACTGCTGCGCAAACGCGTGGTGCTGATCGATACCGCCGGCCTGCAGGCCAGCGATCCGGCCCTGCGCATGCAGCTCGAAAGCCTGGCCGGACGTGGCATCCGCTCGAAAAATTATCTGGTCCTGGCAACCACCAGCCAGAAACAGGTTCTAACGGCCGCTTATCACAGTTACAAGCGTTGTGGGCTCGCAGGCTGCATCCTGACTAAACTGGATGAAACGGCAAGTCTGGGCGAGGTGTTGAGCCTTGCCATCAGTCATGAACTGCCGGTGGCTTACCTGACCGATGGCCCGCGGATCCCGGATGATTTGCATCTGCCGCGTCGTCACCAGTTGGTCAGCCGCGCCGTGAGCGTGCAAATGCAGGAAGAACCCAGCGAAGAAGCCATGGCTGACATGTTCGCTGACATCTACCACAGCCCGACCAAGCAGGTTGGCTGAGGTAATAATGAACAGTTTTTGTACCTACATCGATGGTCTGCCATGCATTGTTCCGTTTGTGAACGCGCAGCCAGTAATGTGGCCTCCGTCTATGCAAGACAAGGTAAAGAAATAACATGGGCAGCATGCATCCCGTACAGGTGATCGCGGTGACCGGCGGCAAAGGTGGCGTCGGGAAAACTAATGTGTCAGTGAACTTGTCCCTGGCTTTGGCCGAGCTTGGCCGGCGCGTCATGCTGTTGGACGCCGACCTTGGACTGGCGAACGTCGACGTTCTGCTGGGCCTGACACCCAAACGTACCCTGGCCGACGTGATCGAAGGCCGCTGCGAACTGCGCGATGTATTGCTGCAGGGACCCGGCGGCATCCGTATCGTTCCGGCCGCATCCGGCACTCAGAGCATGGTGCATCTGAGCCCCGCGCAACACGCCGGCCTGATCCAGGCCTTCAGTGATATCGGCGACAACCTCGACGTATTGGTGATCGACACCGCTGCGGGCATTGGTGAGTCGGTCGTCAGTTTCGTTCGCGCCGCCCAGGAAGTACTACTGGTGGTGTGCGACGAACCGACCTCGATTACTGACGCCTACGCCTTGATCAAGTTGCTCAACCGCGACTACGGCATGAACCGTTTCCGCGTCCTGGCCAACATGGCCCAGAGTCCGCAGGAAGGGCGCAACCTGTTCGCCAAGTTGACCAAAGTCACGGATCGCTTCCTCGACGTCGCCCTACAATACGTCGGCGCGGTGCCCTACGACGAAAGCGTGCGCAAGGCCGTGCAGAAGCAGCGCGCCGTCTACGAGGCCTTCCCGCGTTCCAAGTGCTCGCTGGCGTTCAAGGCCATCGCGCAGAAAGTCGATACCTGGCCGCTGCCTGCCAACCCGCGCGGGCACCTGGAGTTTTTCGTCGAGCGGCTCGTGCAGCAGACAGCAGGACCTGTTCTATGACAGCCAGCGGCTACAACCTCTACAAGAAGTCGGCACGCGATGCGCAGTACGAGCTGATCGAGCGTTACGCGCCGCTGGTTAAACGCATTGCTTACCACTTGCTGGCGCGCTTGCCGGCCAGTGTCCAGGTCGAAGACCTGATCCAGGCCGGGATGATCGGCCTGCTTGAAGTGTCGACCAAATATGACGCCAGCAAAGGCGCCAGTTTCGAGACGTACGCGGGCATACGAATCCGCGGCGCCATGCTCGATGAAGTGCGCAAGGGGGACTGGGCGCCACGTTCGGTCCACCGCAATACGCGCATGGTCAGCGATGCCATTCGCTCGATTGAAGCTAAAACCGGCCGTGACGCTAAAGATCACGAAGTTGCGGCCGAACTCCAATTGAGTCTCGACGATTACTACGGGATTTTGAACGACACCCTGGGCAGCCGGTTATTCAGTTTCGACGATCTGTTGCAGGACGGCGAACACGAAGGGCTGCATGAGGATGGCGCGAGTGCTCATCTCGAGCCGTCACGCGATCTGGAAGATGAACGCTTCCAGGCTGCGCTGGCGGACGCGATTGCCAATTTGCCGGAGCGTGAGCGACTGGTGTTGGCGCTGTACTACGACGAAGAGTTGAACCTCAAGGAAATCGGTGAGGTCCTGGGGGTCAGCGAATCGCGGGTCAGCCAGTTACACAGCCAGTGCGCGGCCCGTTTGCGGGGGCGTTTGGGGGAGTGGCGAGCGCGCTGAAGGCAGTGTGGGGGACACTGCGAACGAGGCTGGTGTGGTGTTGAACTGCGCCGGTCGCGATCTGTTGTGCTCCAGACAGTCATTGAGTGCATTGCCGGATTGATTGAAATGGCGCGTCCAGGTGCTGGGCGCGTTTAAGACTGCTTGGAGGTCGAATTGGACAAGAACATGAAAATCCTCATCGTTGATGACTTCTCAACGATGCGGCGGATCATCAAGAACCTGCTGCGTGACCTTGGGTTCACCAACACCGTCGAGGCCGACGATGGCACTACCGCCATTCCGGTGCTCAACAGCGGAAGCATCGACTTTCTGGTAACGGACTGGAACATGCCTGGCATGACCGGTATCGATCTGCTGCGCCACGTGCGTGCCGATGAAAAGCTCAAGCACCTGCCGGTGCTGATGGTGACCGCTGAGGCCAAGCGCGAGCAGATCATCGAAGCGGCCCAGGCCGGCGTTAACGGCTATGTGGTCAAGCCCTTCACGGCCCAGGCGTTGAAAGAAAAAATCGAGAAGATTTTCGAACGCATCGGTTGATGAGTGCGCCACGGGGGAGCTATGGGCAATAACGAAACTTCATTGGGCGATTTTGAATCGACCCTGAAAAAACACGCCGTCGAATTGGTCGAGAGCCTTGAAAAAGGCAAGTTCGGCGACGCGGTGCAATTGATCCATGAGCTCAACCAGACCCGTGACCGCGGCCTGTATCAGGAAGTGGGCAAGCTCACTCGCGAACTGCATAGCGCGATCGTCAATTTCCAGATTGACCCGCACATGCCGCAAGCCGAAGAAGTGTCGCAGATCACCGACGCCACCGAGCGCCTGGGGTATGTGGTCAAGCTGACCGAGGCGGCGGCCAACCGCACCATGGATCTGGTGGAAAGTGCCACGCCGCTGGTCAATGGCCTGGCCGATGAAGCCAAGGTGTTGAGCGCGGACTGGGGGCGTTTCATGCGTCGCGAAGTCGGCGCCGAAGAGTTTCGTGAACTGGCCCGGCGGGTCGACGGGTTCCTGACGCGCAGCGGCACGGACAATCGCGCGGTGTCGGGCAACCTCAACGACATCCTGCTCGCCCAGGATTACCAGGACCTCACAGGCCAGGTGATCAAGCGTGTGACCCAGTTGGTCACCGAAGTTGAAAGCAACCTGCTCAAGCTCGTGCTGATGGCCAGTCAGGTGGACCGCTTTGCGGGCATCGAACATGACCGTGAAGCGATGCTTGCTGAAAAAGATCCACAAAAACATCTCTCTCAGGGTGAAGGTCCGCAGATTCATGCCGATAAAAGAGAAGACGTTGTGTCCGGTCAGGACGATGTGGACGATTTGTTATCCAGCCTGGGATTTTAGAGTTTTAGAATTTTAGGTTTTTTGGGTTTTTAGACCTGTAGGAGCACCCCCTTAATGAGCTTCGGCGCCGATGAAGAGATCCTTCAGGATTTCCTGGTTGAGGCCGGCGAGATTCTAGAGCAACTGTCCGAGCAACTGGTCGAGCTGGAAAGCCGTCCGGATGACGCGGATCTGCTCAATGCAATTTTTCGCGGTTTTCACACTGTAAAAGGGGGCGCCGGCTTCCTCCAGCTCAACGAGCTGGTGGAGTGCTGCCACATCGCCGAGAACGTGTTCGACATCCTGCGCAAGGGTGAACGTCGCGTCGACTCGGAACTGATGGACGTGGTTCTCGAAGCACTGGACGCGGTGAACAGCATGTTCAGCGAAGTCCGCGAACGCAGCCCGATCACGGCCGCGACACCGCAACTGCTCGCGGCGCTGGCCCGTCTGGCCGAGCCGCAATCGGCTGATGAGGTGGCTGCTGCACCTGTCGCCGCCGTGCTCGAAACGCCTGTTGCTGAAGCCGAATCGGGCGATATCACCGACAATGAATTCGAACAATTGCTGGACTCGCTGAACGCCGTCAAGGCCCAGGCCGAGGCTCCGGCGGCTGCTCCAGCGCCCGCCAGCCATGCCGCTGGCAGCGATGAAATCACCGATGCCGAGTTCGAGTCGTTGCTCGATCAACTGCACGGTAAAGGCCAGTTCGCCGTCGATGCAGTGGTCCCGGCACCGGCTGCGCCAGAAGCGCCGAAAGCGGCCGGCGACAGTTCCGATATTACTGACGACGAATTCGAAGCACTGCTCGACCAGCTGCACGGCAAGGGTAACTTTGCTGTCGAGGCGCTGGAGTCGGCCATTGCTTCGGTGCCTGCACCCGCGGCACCAAGCGCGGTGGCGGCCGGCAGCGATCTGATTTCCGATCACGAGTTCGAAGCGCTGCTCGACGAATTGCACGGCAAAGGCAAATTCAGCGAAGTCGGCACCGCGACGGTGGCCAACGGTTCGAACGCTTCCGTTGCAGCACCGGCAGCCAAGGCTGCGGCGCCGAAACCTGTAGCCAGGGCACCGGAGCCAAAAGCCGAAGCGCCGGCCCCGGCAGCCGCCGCTGCACCGGCTGCTGCCCGCGCCCCGGCCGCGCCTCCTGCGGAAAAACCGGCGAGCGAAGCCGAGACTACCGTGCGTGTCGATACCGCGCGTCTCGACGAGATCATGAACATGGTCGGCGAGTTGGTGCTGGTGCGTAACCGCCTGGTCCGCCTGGGACTCAACAGCGGCGACGAAGCCATGTCCAAGGCCGTGTCGAACCTCGACGTGGTCACCGCCGACCTGCAGACCGCGGTCATGAAGACCCGGATGCAGCCGATCAAGAAAGTCTTCGGGCGCTTCCCGCGCCTGGTTCGCGACCTGGCCCGCCAGCTCAAGAAAGAGATCAATCTGGAACTGGTCGGCGAAGAAACCGACCTCGACAAGAACCTCGTCGAGGCCCTGGCCGACCCGCTGGTCCACTTGGTGCGCAACGCGGTCGACCACGGCATCGAGTCACCGGAAGAACGCGAAGCCTCGGGCAAGTCCCGTGGCGGCAAGGTGATCCTGGCGGCCGAGCAGGAAGGCGATCACATCCTGCTGTCGATCTCCGATGACGGCAAAGGCATGGATCCGAACGTCCTGCGTTCCATCGCGGTAAAACGCGGTGTGATGGACAAGGATGCCGCCGATCGCCTGAGCGACACCGAATGCTACAACCTGATCTTCGCCCCGGGTTTCTCGACCAAGACCGAGATCTCCGACGTATCGGGTCGCGGTGTGGGCATGGACGTGGTGAAAACCAAGATTTCCCAGCTCAACGGCTCGATCAACATCTACTCGGCCAAGGGCCAGGGTTCGAAGATCGTCATCAAGGTGCCGCTGACCCTGGCGATCATGCCGACGCTGATGGTCATGCTCGGCAACCAGGCGTTCGCGTTCCCGCTGGTGAACGTCAACGAGATCTTCCACCTCGACCTGTCGACCACCAACGTCGTGGACGGCCAGGAAGTGGTGATCGTGCGGGACAAGGCGCTGCCATTGTTCTATCTCAAACGCTGGCTGGTCCGCTCCGCCGCTCACGAAGAGCAACGCGAGGGCCATGTGGTGATCCTTTCGGTGGGCACGCAGCGGATCGGCTTTGTCGTCGATCAGCTGGTGGGCCAGGAAGAAGTAGTCATCAAGCCATTGGGCAAAATGCTCCAGGGAACGCCGGGCATGTCCGGCGCCACCATCACCGGTGACGGCCGCATCGCGCTGATTCTCGATGTTCCGAGCATGCTCAAGCGTTACGCCACACGGCGTATTTGATTCTGGTGGAGCGGGGCGCCTGGCCTCGCTCCATCTAATGGAGTGTTTATGGCAGTCAAAGTCCTGGTGGTGGACGATTCGGGGTTTTTCCGCCGCCGCGTCTCGGAAATTCTTTCAGCGGATTCCAATATCCAGGTCGTCGGTACGGCGACCAACGGCAAAGAGGCGATTGATCAGGCGCTGGCCCTCAAGCCCGACGTGATCACCATGGACTACGAGATGCCGATGATGGACGGCATCACCGCCGTGCGGCACATCATGCAGCGCTGCCCGACCCCGGTCTTGATGTTCTCCTCGCTGACCCACGAAGGCGCCCGGGTCACCCTCGATGCGCTGGATGCCGGCGCGGTGGACTTCCTGCCGAAGAATTTCGAAGACATCTCGCGCAACCCCGAGAAGGTCAAGCAACTGCTGTGCGAGAAGATCCTCAGCATCTCGCGCAGCAATCGTCGAATCAGTGCCTACAACGCTCCGGCACCTGTTGCTGCACCAGCCCCGACGCCTGCGCCTGCGAGCATCGGCAGTTACGGCAGCAGCACGCCCGTACGTCCGGCACCGACACCGATCCCTGCGCGTACGCATGCGGCTACTGCGTCCTCGCCTGCGCCGAAGCGCAAAGCCTACAAACTGGTGGCCATCGGTACGTCTACCGGCGGCCCGGTTGCCCTGCAGCGGGTGTTGACCCAATTGCCGGCCAACTTCCCGGCCCCGATCGTGCTCGTCCAACACATGCCGGCCGCCTTCACCAAGGCCTTCGCCGAGCGCCTGGACAAGCTCTGCCGCATCAGCGTCAAGGAAGCCGAGGATGGCGACATCCTGCGTCCAGGCCTGGCGCTGCTGGCGCCGGGTGGCAAGCAGATGATGATCGACGGCCGCGGCGCGGTGAAAATCCTCCCGGGTGACGAACGTCTCAATTACAAGCCGTGCGTGGACATCACCTTCGGTTCGGCAGCCAAGACCTTCGGTGACAAAGTTCTGGCGGTGGTGTTGACCGGCATGGGCGCCGACGGTCGCGAAGGCGCGCGCCTGCTCAAGCAGGGCGGCAGTTCGATCTGGGCGCAAGACGAAGCCAGTTGCGTGATCTACGGCATGCCGATGGCCATCGTCAAAGCCGAACTCGCCGACGCGGTGTACAGCCTGGACGACATTGGCAAGCACCTGGTCGAGGCCTGTATCTGATGGATGTTCTAAGCCTGATTGGCATCATCATGGCCTTTGTCGCGATCATCGGCGGCAACTACCTTGAAGGCGGTCATCTCGGCGCCCTGGCCAACGGCCCGGCCGCGCTGATCGTGCTCGGCGGCACCATTGGCGCCGCGCTCCTGCAATCGCCGATGAGCGCCTTCAAGCGCGCCATGCAGATCCTCGCCTGGATCCTGTTCCCGCCCCGTGTCGACCTGGCCGGTGGCATCGACCGCGTGGTGAACTGGAGCCTGACCGCCCGCAAGGAAGGCCTGCTGGGCCTTGAAGGCGTCGCCGACGCCGAGCCCGACAACTACGCGCGCAAAGGCCTGCAACTGCTGGTGGATGGCGCCGAGCCGGAAGCGATCCGCAGCATTCTGGAAGTGGACTTCTACACCCAGGAAAGCCGCGACATCGAAGCGGCCAAAGTCTTCGAAAGCATGGGTGGTTACGCGCCGACCATCGGCATCATCGGTGCGGTCATGGGCCTGATTCATGTCATGGGCAACCTCGCTGATCCATCGCAGCTGGGCAGCGGTATTGCCGTGGCGTTCGTCGCCACTATCTACGGTGTGGCCAGTGCCAACCTGGTGCTGCTGCCGATCGCCGCCAAACTCAAATCCATTGCGTTGCGCCAGTCGCGTTATCGCGAAATGTTGCTGGAAGGGCTCCTGTCGATCGCCGAAGGTGAAAACCCACGCTCCATTGAGTTGAAGCTTCAGGGCTTCATGGATTGATGGGGGGTAATGGACTATGGCTCGTCGTCGACATCAGGAAGAACATGTAAACCATGAACGTTGGCTGGTTTCCTACGCCGACTTCATCACCTTGCTGTTCGCCTTTTTCGTGGTGATGTACTCCATCTCTTCGATCAACGAAGGAAAGTACAAGGTCATTTCCGAAGCGCTGATCGGGGTCTTTACCGATTCCGATCGTTCGCTCAAGCCGATCCCCATCGGTGACGAGCGGCCGAAGACCGTGACCCCGGCCAAGCCACTGGTCAAGGACAGTGACCAGGTCGATGCCGGCGTCTCCGGCGCCAGCGATCCGCTCAAGAGCATCGCCGACGACATCAGCGCGGCGTTTGGTGACCTGATCAGCTCCAACCAGATGACCGTGCGCGGCAATGAGTTGTGGGTCGAGATCGAGCTCAATTCCAGCCTGTTGTTCGGCAGCGGCGATGCTATGCCCAGCGACATCGCGTTCAACATCATCGACAAGGTCGCGGCGATCCTGAAACCGTTCGACAACCCGATCCATGTCGAAGGTTTCACCGACGATCAACCGATCCGCACCGCGCAGTACCCGACCAACTGGGAGCTGTCCTCGGCGCGCTCGGCCAGCATCGTGCGCATGCTGGCGATGCAAGGGGTGAACCCCGGTCGCCTGGCTTCGGTGGGCTACGGCGAGTTTCAGCCGGTGGCCAACAACGCCACCGCTGAAGGCCGCGCGCGCAACCGTCGCGTGGTGCTGGTGGTGTCGCGCAACCTCGATGTTCGCCGCAGCCTGACCGGCACCGGAACCGCCCATGCGCAACCGGATGCCGCGTTGAAGCGTGCTGGCACACAAACTGCACCGACCCCGGTCAAGTCGCCGGTACGAGAGAGCGCCGTCAATTCTCCGGCACCGGCATTAACACGTTGAGCTATTTCTCGGTCGATCCATTCGGCCGGGAGGAACAATCCGAATGAGAGTCTGGGCAGTCGCCAATCAAAAGGGTGGTGTCGGTAAAACCACTTCCTCCATCGCTTTAGCCGGTTTACTGGCGGAGGCGGGCAAGCGCGTGGTCGTGGTCGATCTCGACCCCCACGGCTCCATGACCAGCTACTTCGGCTACGACCCCGACGCCCTGGAGCACAGCAGCTACGACCTGTTCCTGCACAAGGGCAGCGTGCCGCAAGGCCTGCCGGGTCAACTGCTGCTGTCGACCAGTGACGAACGCATTTCCCTGTTGCCGTCCAGCACCGCGCTGGCCACCCTTGAGCGCCAGTCGCCCGGGCAGAGTGGTTTGGGCCTGGTGATTGCCAAGAGCCTGGCGCAACTGTGGCAGGACTTCGATTACGCCGTGATCGACAGCCCGCCATTGCTCGGCGTACTGATGGTCAATGCCTTGGCGGCGAGCCAGCAACTGGTGATCCCGGTGCAGACCGAACACCTGGCGGTCAAGGGCCTGGAGCGCATGGTCAACACCCTGGCGATGATCAACCGTTCGCGCAAACAGGCGTTGCCCTTCACCATCGTGCCGACCCTGTTTGACCGACGCACCCAGGCGTCCCTCGGAACCTTGCGCGTGTTGCGCGACAAATACCCCGAGGAAATCTGGCAGGGCTACATCCCGGTGGACACGCGTCTGCGCGATGCCAGCCGCGCCGGTCTGACGCCTTCGCAATTCGACGGCAAGAGCCGTGGCGTTCTCGCTTACCGCGCGTTGCTCAAGCATATGCTGGCGGCGCAACTTGTTACGCAGGTAGCGTGACATGAACCCAATTCCCGTAGCGCCCGCGCAGGTGTGCCAATGAATCGGCCGATGAAGACGACATCGCGGCCGCAACTGGCGTTGCAGTCGTACCTGGACAACCTGCTGCAAGACGCAACCGAAGAGATGACGCCGGAGATCGAGGCGTTGGTCGAGGTTGTCGAAGCGGTGAATGTCATCGAAGAGCAAGCCGTGCTGGACGAGTTCCAGGCCGCGGTGCTCGAAGAGCAGGCCCTGGATGCACAGAAAACCGCAGTGGCTGCCGCTCCGGCTGTCGCGCCTTTGGCAAAGACTCCCGTAGCCGTGGTCGAAGCCCCGGAACCCGTTCTGGCGCCGGTATCGACCCTTGCGTCGCTGTTGCAAACCCTGGTGGCTCCAGTCATTGAGGAGCCTGCGGCGCTGGTGCCGCCAGTCGTCGAAGTGCATCTGCCGCCGAGCAATACGCCGCCACCGGTGGAAACCGATGGTCGTCCGTCCTGGGCTGCCGAACCCTTCGAATGCCTGCTGTTCGATGTCGCCGGCTTGACCCTGGCAGTGCCGCTGGTGTGCCTGGGGTCGATCTACTCCCTGGCCGGTCACGAATTGACGCCGTTGTTCGGCCAGCCGGAGTGGTTCCTGGGCATCCTGCCGAGCCAGGCCGGCAACCTCAAAGTGCTCGATACCGCGCGTTGGGTCATGCCCGACCGTTACCGCGACGATTTCAAGCAGGGCCTGCAATACGTGATCTCGGTGCAGGGCTACGAGTGGGGGCTGGCGGTGCATCAGGTCAGCCGCTCGTTGCGCCTGGACCCGAATGAAATCAAATGGAGAAGTCACCGAGGTCAGCGGCCATGGCTCGCCGGCACGGTGATTGAACACATGTGCGCCTTGCTCGATGTCGCCTCACTGGCCGAGTTGATCGCCAGCGGCGGAGCCCGGCACATGTCCGGCAGCAAGCCGGGCCACAAACCGACATCAGTCAAATAAACAAAACAGGCGACGTCACTCTGATGATGTTGCACAGAACACACACCGCCAGGGCGGTTTCTTGAGGGGGCAGGGTATGAATGACAAGGCAACGGCGGCAAAGGGTTCCGAAGATCCGATCCTGCAATGGGTCACCTTCAAGCTGGACAACGAGACCTACGGCATCAACGTGATGCGCGTCCAGGAAGTCCTGCGCTACACCGAAATCGCCCCGGTCCCGGGTGCCCCGAGCTACGTGCTGGGCATCATCAACCTGCGCGGCAACGTCGTCACCGTGATCGACACCCGCCAGCGCTTCGGCCTGATGAATGCCGAGATCAGCGACAACACCCGTATCGTCATTATCGAAGCCGACAAGCAGGTGGTCGGGATCATGGTCGACAGCGTGGCCGAAGTGGTTTACCTGCGTCAGTCGGAAATCGAAACCGCGCCGAACGTGGGTAACGAAGAGTCCGCCAAGTTCATTCAAGGCGTATGCAACAAAAACAACGAATTGCTCATCCTGGTCGAGCTCGACAAGATGATGAGCGAAGAAGAATGGTCGGAACTGGAGAGTATCTGATTGATTCTCGAGGTGGCGGTCATTGTCCTGTTCCTGTTCTGGGCAGGCACGCTGGCAATGTTCCTGGCGTACATACGCGGTCAAAAGCAGATCGCTGCACAACAGGCCAAGGGAGATGCGCTGCGCGATCAGCGCATCAAGGACCTGGCCAAGCATGTCGACGACTACCAGAACGGCAATGTGCGCATGGGCGAAGACCTGTATGAACTGCGGGCGATCGTTGCGCCGTTGCCGGACAAACTCGCTCAACTGGAACAACGCGACCCCTCAAGCCTGTCGTTCGCCCAGGCGGCGCGACTGGTCGGGATGGGCGCCAGCGTCAACGAACTGACCCAGTCTTGCGGCTTGACCCAGGCTGAGGCGGAGTTGATGAGCAAGCTTCACAAGAACTGAGTTTTGCGATTGGCCTGAGATCCCCTTCGCGGGCAAGCCCGCTCCCACAAGGTTTGATTGTGGTTACAAGATCTGTGAACACCTCCAATCCTGTGGGAGCGGGCTTGCCCGCGATGGCGTCCTCGAATCCTCAGTAGTCGTCCCCGCGCTCGGTAATGTCCTTCTCTACCATCAGAGCTTCCGGATCCTGCCCCGCCGGAAACTTCCCCTTCAAACTCCACGCAAACGCAATGATCTCGGCAATCGTCAGATAGAGCTCCTGCGCAATCCCCCTAGCTCCATCCCCGTCTGCAACCTCAACGCATCCATTTTCGTGAATAGGCCCTTCGTGATCTCGGGCAGGTTCGCACTCGGGATACGGCCCACGTGGTCCTGGGAATCGGACTACTTGATTTGAGGAATGTGCCGACTTGAGACGGTCGGCTTCCGTCAGTACCGTGCAGTTCCTTTATTTGCTCTCGGTTTTGGACTGATGTCCTGCCCATGTTCAAACACGGAAGTTCACCATGCGCCTCATCATCGTTATCGACGACCCGACCTCTGATGGAGGGCGGGTGTGTGAAGGATCGCCCTGGACGGATATCAACGGTCTCGCGGTTGCGAGGGTCGGTGATCGAGTCTTGTGCCCGCACGGGGAATGCATGATCGAAAGTGGCGATGAAACACTGCTGGTCGATGACAGGGCGGTTGCTCGTGAAGGTGACCTGACTTCCTGCGGTGCAAGGCTGATAGCTACGCAAAAGGACACTGGCCTTCTCTAAGGAACAGAGATGGAATATCGAAGAAGTATCTACGATCGGATCTCCGAACGCCGGTTGGCGGCGCAGGAGGCGCAACGTCTGGCTGATGCGATATTTCCCGTGGGGGATTTCACCTCCAGCTGCGTCAGCATTGCGCGGGCCTGGGTCTGGCTGCCTTGCGGCGCCTATGACGCACCGTTGCCGGTGAGCGAACTGGCAGGGATGCGTGCCGACTTCTCTCACGACCCGCGCCTGCTGGATGCCAGCGGACTGCGCCGGCCCATTCGCCGTCTGGCCACTCCCGCCGAGGGGCGGCCAGCGGTCGAGGCGCTTGGGCGTTCCGGTGAAATCCTGCAGGGCGCCCTGAAAAAATGGGCGTCGACAATGCGCGGCTCAATCGACTGGTCGAACACCCGGGTCGTGTTGTTCGCTCCAGCTGCCGTTGGTGCGATGGACTGGGTTGATCGAGCCGTGAGCCTGTGGCCTCGGGAGCTGATGCCGCTACATGGTTTTGACCTGCAGACGGGGCCCCCCGCGCAGTGGTTGCCCGAGGCCCTTGGTCAAAGTACCGGGCCGCAGTACCTGTTGTGCCTGAGTCTGGACACCTGGGTCTGCAAGGAGCAGGTGGCGTGTTGCGCACCTGATGAGATGGCCGGCGAAGCGGTCAGCGCGGTGTTACTGCGCCGCCAACCGAAACAAATGGATCCGCGGACCGACAGCGCTCCGAAACTGTTTGCGCCGATCCAGCTGGATCATCCGGCGCGCGCTGCACAGGCGCGTACCGACACGCAAACCCTCGAGCTGTTGATGACAAGGCTGTGCGAACTCACGGCCATCGATCCGGCGCGAGTCAGCGTGCTGATCGGGGAGGGCGCACTGGGTGGCAACCGCTTCAGTCAGCTCGGCGAATATGCCCGGAATGTCTTGCCTGGCCTGGACCTCGAGCGACAGGTTCGCCTCAACGCAATCGGCGCCCGGTTCGGACCTGTGACTGAGCAGTGGGTGCAAATCGGCCTCGCCTGGCTGACCGCAAGTGCCGAGCCGGGCTGCGCCGTGTGGATATTGGATCGCACGTTATCCGACCAGACCCGGGGTTGGCTGATCGGTTGAAGCCTCATGGACTTGAGATACAGGGAGTTTGAACGGTGAATTCATTCACAGACAACGCATTGGCCGCGTTTGCCCAGCCGTTGAGCCAGGCTGGACGCCTGTTGCAACTGACGACACCCCAAGGGCAGGAGCTGTTCGCATTGCGAGCCCATGCCCGGGAGCAGTTGGGCCGGGTGCCTCGATACACGGTAGACGTGATCAACCAGGCCACGGTGTTCGACCCGGAACAGCTCATTGGTCAGGCGGTGCAACTGAGCATCAAGCTGGACGACGGCAGCTTGAGCCCCAGGCATGGCTGGGTGGAAAGCGTTCGCTACCTGGGAAGTGATGGCGGTCTGGACGACTGGCAACTGGTCTTCGCCCCCTGGTTCAGCCTGCTGGAGTACCGTGTGGATTGCCGGATCTGGCAGGAAGTGAGTCTTCCCGACATCCTCGCCCAGGTGTTCCAGCACTACAGCCAGGCACGGGGCGCGTACCGCTTCGAACTGTCGCGGGAGTATCCGCTGCTGTCCTACGTCACCCAGTTCAACGAGACCGATGCCCATTTCGTGCAGCGCTGGTGCGAACAGGAAGGTTTGTTCTGGTACGTGGAGCATGCGCTCAATAGCCACTGCATCGTCTTCACCGACACGGTTATTTTTTTGCCGACCTTGAACCCGCCAGCCTTGCGTTTTCATGCGCAACAGGCCGCTGATCAACAAGACAGCATTACCCAATGGAGCCCCGGGGCCCGATTGCTCAATGGCGTGGTGCAATCGAGCAGCAGCGACTACCTCTGTCACGCCCGATCACAAATCACCCGAACCCCGGCGCTGCCTGCATCTTCGGCGCCACCGGCGCTGGAGCGTTATCAATACCGCGGGCAATATGCCTGGCAAAATTCGGACCGTGGTGACTGGCTGAGCCGGGTACAGATTGAGCAGGACGAATCGGCTGCCAGGCGCATCCATGGGCAAGGTGGCGTGCGCCAGATGCAACCGGGTCATGGCTTCGAGCTGACCCAACATCCGTTGTACGAATACAGGCCGGTCAAGGAACGCCAGTTCCTGATCATCGCGGTCGAGTTTTTTGTCCAGAGCAACTTGCCGGTCGGCACGCAGCGCGTCAGCCCGCCGGGTAGCCTGAAAGCGCTTTTCGAATCCGAGCAGGGACCGGCGACGCATGCAGTGGGTAGCGAAGGTTTCTACCTGAACCGCTTTGAGGCCCAGCGCCTGGACATTGCCTATCGCAGCCCTTTCGTCCATGCCAAACCGGCCAACCCCGGCCCACAGACCGCTGTCGTCGTGACCCCGAGCGGACGCGAGGTCTTTACCGACAAACTCAACCGCATCTGCGTACGCTTTCATTGGGACCGTCTGCTCAAGGACGGTGAGCTGGGCTCATGTTGGCTGCGCATGATGCAGGCCAGCAGTGGCGAGGGCTGGGGCAGTGTGAACGTGCCGCGCTCGGGGGAGGAGGTCGTGGTGACGTTCCTCGACAACGACATCGACCGCCCCCTGGTGATGGGGCAAGTCTATGGCGGACACAAGCCCGCCTGGCACTCCAGCGGGTTGATGAGTGGTTACAAGAGCCAGGAGATCAAAGGCCTTGGCTACAACCAATGGGTGATGGACGACTCCACCGGCCAGGTACGGACCCAGATCCACAGCAGCCATGGCCACAGCCAGCTGAACCTCGGTTATCTGATCGATCAGCAGGGCAATCAGCGTGGCGCCCTGCGGGGCACAGGTTTTGAGTTACGCACCGATGCCTACGGTGCCTTGCGCGCGCAGCAAGGGTTGTACCTCAGCACCTGGCCACGCACCAAAGCGCAAGGCGGCCAGGTCGATGTCCAGGAAGCCCGGACGCAACTGACGAACGCACAAGAGCGGGTCAAGGCACTGTCCGAGGCCGCTCGCCAGCACAACGCCCTGCCGATGCAGGGAAGTGTCGACAGCCTCGATCAACTTGATGTCGATACCCGGCTGGACTATGGCAGTGAAGACAAACACCTCACCAGCAATCAACGACAACCCCGCAATGGCGGCGACACCGATACGGCGATCAGCAGTGGTGGCCGTGGTCGCACGGCCGGCTTTCACAAGCCGCTGTTGATCGCTTCCGCGCCTGCCGACATCGTCACCGCGACGCCGCAAAATACCCACGTTCATAGTGGCAAGCAGTTGACCTTGTCGAGCGGAGAGGACATCAACCTTGCCAGCGGCCAGTCATTGCTGGCCAGTGTTGCTCAAAGCATCAGCCTGTTCGCCAAGGCCGCGGGCGCCAGGCTGTTTGCGGCCAAAGGCAAGATTGAAATACAGGCACAGAGTGATGCCATCGAGCTCACTGCCCAGGACAGCGTGCGTATCACGTCGACCGCGCGTTCCGTCGAGATTGCCGCCCAGGATGAAATCCTGCTGACCAGCGGTGGCGCCTACATCCGCATCAAGGACGGCAACATCGACATCCATGCACCCGGCACCATTGATGTAAGGGGCGTGAAAAAGACCTTCAAGGGCCCGGCACAACTCAACCGCGACAATCCTGCGTGGCCAACGGGCTCGGTCAGTCAGACGCTGGCATTGGCGGTCGGGAAAAGCACTGCCGCAGGTTTTCAGCCGTGGGAGGGCATGCCTTACACACTCTTCGCCGATGGGGTTCAGGCCGCAAAAGGTGTCATGGACGCCACTGGCCGGATCGCTGTCGACCACCACGTCACCACCAGCCGTTATCACATCGAACTGGCCAACGGCATCAGCTTCGAGGTGCCGGTGGGCGGCGATTACCTGGGAGAACAGGGCAATGCCGAACGGGCCAACCAGGGTTTCCACCGTCATGAGCACCAACCCCGACCGGGCGATACGCCGCTGGACAGCTCCAGCCGGTTCCGCCAGGCCTATGCCCAATTGAACACGCCAGAGTCGGAGGCTTGAAGATGACCACCCCCACGATCACCGTCCCGATCGCCACGAGCAAGGCCACCTCCTGCCAGCTCAACCTGCCGTGGTTCGTACAGTGCACCGAATACGTCCCGGCGCCCGCCACCTTCGAGCCGCTGGTGAATGGCGAGCGCGCCTTCGGCTCGGTTTATGACGCCATCTGGGCCGCCAAAACCAGCGTGGAAATCATCTGTTGGGGGTTTCAGCCGTCGATGTACTTCAAGCGCGGCGATACCAGTTCGCTGTGCATCGGCGATCTGTTGATCAAGAAAGCTCTTGAAGGCGTTCAAGTCCGAATCCTGTGCTGGTACGACAGCTTGCGTGTCGCCCAGACTTCGGAAAACCCGACGCCCGGTGACAACGTCACCAACTGGTTCGGCAAGTACAAGCAGAACCGCAACGACGCACAAATCGAATATGACAAGATGTGGTATCGCCAGATCCGGCTGGCCTACACGGGCGCTGAAACCGGCCCCATCGAGCTGGGCCAGCGTTTCTTTCGCTTGTTGCTATGGGGCAACGATCCCTCTCTGCGGATCAAGAACATCGAATTCGTCACTCGCGACTTCGGCTTGCTGGATCGTGCGGAAATTGCCTGGCGCCTGAAATTGAAGGCACTGGACAAGGATCGCAGCACGACCAACAAAGTCATGAGCTCGGTGGCGATGGTTGCCGAGCCGAGCCACCACCAGAAAATGGTACTGGTGGACTACGAGCAACCAGAGGTCGCCGTCGGGTTCGTGATGGGGCACAACACGCTGGATGCCTATTGGGACAATGATGTTCACAGCCACGAGCGACATCACGCGCAGTTCGGACGCAACGGCGAAACGCCCCGGCAGGATATTTCCAGCCGAGTGAGCGGTCCGGTGCTTGAGTTCTTGAACGACAACTTCTGTGCCGCCTGGAAAAAAGAAACCCGCGTCGACCTGCTCGGCCCTCGTCAACACCTCGCCAGTCAACTGCGCCTACGCCCAGACTACGGCCCTCCGGTCATGGCGCAGATACTCAGGACCCAAAGCCAGGAAAGCATCCGGGACATCGAGAAGGTCTACCTGAAGGCCGTCAACAACACGACCCGATTCATCTACATCGAGAACCAGTACTTTCGCTGGCCACCGCTGGCGGACAAGATCAAGAGTGTCGTGCAAAACCTTCTCGAAAAGGGGCGTGATCTTGAAAAAGACGGGCCGCTGTACCTGTTCGTCGTCACCAACTCCTCCACCGAGGCCATGGGCGATGGCTCCGTCAATACCTTCCGCATGTTGGAGCAGTTGGGCCGCCCGGAGCTGATGCCGGGTGTCGCCAAGGCCGAGCGGCGTGACGGTCTGCTGGCCGAACTTGAACAAGCCAGGCTGGCCGAACGCCTGGCTTCCATCAATGCGCGCATTTTCAAGGATCAACGCGATACCGAGCATGACCAGGTGGCGGCTCGATACAACGAAACCTTGAAAGACAAGCTGGATCGCGCACGCGCCAAGGTTGCGCAGCTTGAAAAAGAGTTTTCCGAGAAGGACCAGTCCGTCATTTCACCCACGGAAATTCCCGGCCTGAAAGTGCACATTTGCACCCTGGTGGCACCTGATTCCCCGCCAGAAAACTGGATGGATGTGTACGTGCACAGCAAGTTGATGATTGTCGATGATGTGTTCACCACCCTGGGTTCCGCAAACATCAATACCCGCAGTATGCAGGTGGACAGTGAGTTGAATATTTGTATTGAGGATCCTGCGGTGACAAGGCCGTTGAGGGAGCATTTGTTTGGGGTGCATACGGGGGGGAGGGCGATGGGGAATGATATGAAAAAGGTATACGATAAATGGAAACAAATCGTTGGCAAAAACGATGAGCGAAGAACGCGTAGCTTGCAAAGAAAAACTGTAATGGATTCAAAGTCTCCGATCGCATCATTGGTTGAATTTTTGCAAGAGAGTCCTGTCAGGAGGAATTTGGACTAAGTGATGAAAAAACCATTTGTTATTTTGTTGTTGTGTTTTTCAATCTTGGGTTGTTCAAAAAAGGAAGAAAGTATGCCGGATGCCTCGCAGACAGACTTTGCCTACAGTAGATTGGAATTTAAGTGCGTATATGAGCGCGATTCATTACCGGTGTTGAGTCAGGACGCGGACGTCTTGTATCGGTATGGCCTTTACTTGGAAAAGCGTAAAGGGCAGAAGGATTACGACGAGATCGCCCGCTATTATCGGATCGCGGCTGCACACGATCATTACAAGGCCGCGACCAATCTGCAATTCCTGCTGTCAACCGGACAAGCCCGCTCTCCTGACGCGAGTAAAGAGGTCATCGATCTGGCCGAATTTTATATTGCTCAAGGCATCCCCGGGGCTTATTACGACATGGCGCATTACCTGGAGTTGGGTTATGGCGTCAAACAGGATGTCGCGGCCTCCAGAGCCTATTTTCGGCGAGCGGCCGATTTGGGGAATCCGGACGCCCAATACTACATAGGCAGGCTTCTATCCTATGTACCCAATACGGCCGAAACCATGCTGGCGATGTACAAGTGTGCGATGGAACAAGGTAATCGCTCGGCGGGAAGAAAATACGCAATTTATTCGCAAGGTTCAGAGCTATACCAAGAAGCTCTACAAGGCTTCCAAATAGCAATTCGCAATGGCGATGACAGCAGTGCTAGTCAACTGGCGAGTGCCTTCGAAGGGCCGCCAGCGTCCGATGAACTGTACTATCTGGCTGTTCAGCAAGATGACGAACGCGTCGATCGATACAATAAAATCAGCGATTTCCTGACGCGCCACGAACACCTCGGAGCAAAAATCCCCGATCTGGATGACATCGTCCCACTCCCGCCTGCCATCCTCCCCGAGTGGGACGGTACCTTCCAATGGAAACGAGAGCGTGACTCGGCTGTACCCATCATTCCATCAGCAGAGCTAATCGAAAAACTCAGCGCTGAAAAGGGACTTGATCCCGCCACGGGCTTGCCGCTGCCAAAACCTACCGGGAATACCTGACCATTACCGTCGGGGGGCATCCTGTTTGGCAGTTCGGAGAAAGAGAATCGATGACGAGTAAGTCATTGATATCGAGTGAGGTTATGCAGGGAAATTTAATAAACAATCGTGTGGGGGTGAATAAGCTACTACTGGCATTGTTCAGCTTCTTGATGATCATGGCCTGCTCAAAAGAAGAAGAGCAGATGCCTGATGCCGCGTCGGTGGATTTTGCCTACAGTAGATTGGAGTTCAAGTGCGTATATGAACGCGATTCGTTGCCAGTATTGAACCAGGATGCAGATGTTTTCTATCGGTATGGCCTTTACCTGGAAAAGCGTAAAGGACAGAAAGATTACGACGAGATAGCCCGCTATTATCGTATCGCGGCTGCACACGACCATTACAAGGCCGCGACCAATCTGCAATTCCTGCTGTCAACCGGACAAGCCCGTTCTCCTGACGCGAGTAAAGAGGTCATCGATCTGGCCGAATTTTATATTGCTCAAGGTATCCCGGGGGCTTATTACGATATGGCGCACTACCTGGAGTTGGGTTATGGCGTCAAACGGGATATTGCGGCCTCCAGGGCCTACTTTCGTCGGGCGGCCGATTTGGGGAATCCAGATGCTCAGTATTACATAGGCAGACTTCTGTCCTATATACCCAATACGGCCGAAATCATGCAGGCGATGTACAAGTGTGCGATGGAGCAAGGCAATCGGTTAGCGGGAAGAAATTATTCAAGCTACTCGAAAGTCACCGGGCATTATCAAGAGGCTCTGCTCGGCTACCAGACCGCTACCCGAAATGGCGACGATCTGAGTGCGTATAGTCTCGCTAATGCATTCAAAGGACCGCCTGCTTCCAATGAACTGAACTATCTGGCTTTACAGAAAGATGACGAGCGAGTCGATCGATACAATAAAATCAGCGATTTCCTGACGCGACACGAACACCTCGGAGCAAAAGTCCCCGATCTGGATGGCATCGTCCCGCTCCCACCTGCGACCCTCCCTGAGTGGGACGGTACCTTCCAATGGCAACGCGAGCGTGACTCGGCTGTACCCATCATTCCATCAGCAGAGCTGATCGAGAAACTCAGCGCCGGAAAGGGACTTGATCCCGCCACCGGTTTGCCGCTGCCAAAACCCATCGGGAGCCTCTAATTAATGCTGTCCCTGCACTAACTGCACGTAGTGGTCGGCATGGACTGACCCAGTCCTGCGGCTTGACCCAGGCTGAGGCGGAGTTGATGAGCAAGCTTCACAAAAGCAGCTAGAAAACCTGTAGGAGCGAGCCTGCTCGCGATGGACGTTAACGATGACGCGAGCCTCCTGGAGAAACGCGGCGCTCATACCGCCATCGCGAGCAGGCTCGCTCCTACAATTGCTCAGTGGTGCTCACACAACGTGTGTTCGCTGCTGCTCTCTGTAGGAGCTGGCTTGCCAGCGATGGCGTCTTCGAATCCTCAGTAGTCTTCCCCGCGCTCGGTAATGTCCTTCTCGACCATCAGCGCATCCGGATCCTGCCCCATCGGAAACTTCCCCTTCAAACTCCACGCAAACGCAATGATCTCGGCAATCGTCAGATAGAGCTCTTGCGGAATGCTGTCCCCCAGCTCCATGCGCGCCAACAATCTCACCAGTTCGGCGTTTTCGTAGATCGGCACTTCGCAGTCGCGGGCAATGCGCAGGATTTCTTCCGCCAGCGCTTCGTCGCCCTTGGCGGTGAGGGTGGGGGCGTGGGTGCCGTCGTATTTGAGGGCGATGGCCTGGCGTGGGGTGTTGGGGTTTTTCATGCGGTTTCGTCGACCCAGCGTTGTTCGAGGCGGGTTTGCGTGCCTTGGGGCGGTGTGCCGAGGTGGCAATCGAGGTCGCCGACGTTCAGGCCGGCGGACAGCAAGCGGTCACGCAGCCCGCTCAGGTTGCTTTCGATCAGGCTGGCGGTGTAAGGCCGCTGGGCCCAGAGCTGGCTGGAAAGGCAGCCCTTGATCAGTTGCGCCTGAATTTGCAGCGGCCCCAATGGTTCCATGGCGAAGGCCAGTTCCACACGCCACAGCTGTTGCTTGGGTTCGCGTTCTTCGCGACGTTCCTTCGGCTGTTCTTTTTCGGGTGAGTCTTCACGCTGGAACTTGACCTGCAAGGGCACGATGTCTTGCAGATTGCGCATCGGGATTTCCAGCTGCCAGGTGCTCATCAGCCGTCCGTCGGCGGTTACGCCGGATTGCTCCAGGCTCGACAGCTGATGGCTTTGCAGGCGTGAAACGGCGGCGGCGGCCAGGCGCAGCAGATGTTCGAGGTCGTTTTCACCGTCGGCGCCTTGCAACTGGCGTTCGGGCAGCGGGAAGCCGGTCGGCGAAGGCTTGGCACTGACCTGGCCGAGCATGCCCAGGGCATTGCGGACGAAGTTCGGCATGGCCTGGGCCAGGGTGTTGGCGGCGATGATTGCGCCGAGGCCGGTGTTGGCCGGCAAGCCCTGACTCAATTGCGCAACCAGTTTGAGCAGGTTGCCCTTCATGTCCGGCGCGAACGTCGGGTTTTGCCCGGTCAATAGTTTGCTTTCGAGAAACACACCGCTGCTGGCCAGGGCCTGGGCCAGGCCCTTGGGGGTGCTCAACTGTTGAACATCCGGCAAGCCGGCGAGCAACCGGGTAGCGGCGCTGCGCAATTCAACGGATGTCTGGTCCGAGGGCGCAAGGTTCTGCAGGCGCTTGAGCAAGCCGTCCAGCGACCCTTGGCGGCTTTGCTGGTCGACCAGTTGCCGGGTCACCGCCAGTTGTTCCTGTCGGCTGCTCAGGGGCACGAATTTCACGGTCTGGGCGTCCTGCACCTGCGCGCTCAACAAGGTGTCGATGCGCAAGGGCTGCGGGCTGTCGATGCTCAGGGTGCTGCCGCTCAGTGCGGTGTTGAGCAGGCCCACCATCGAGCGAAACACCATGGGTTGGCCGGGTACCTGCGGCAGCACTTGCGAGGTCAGCACTTTGCCCTGCAGCAGGGTGCCAACGGGCAGTTGCGCGGTGTCGAGGCGGGTGAGGGTAGTAACGCTGGAGGCAATGGCCTGTTGCACCGTCACAGCAAGATTGCCGGCCGAGGGCTGGGTGACGACCAGCGTGGTACCTTGGGCCAGCGGTTGGTTACTGGTGGTCTGGACCGTGGTCTGGCGGCCGCTGTCGAGGGTCACCTTGAGCAGCATCTGGAAAGACTGATCCGCCTGCTTGAGCGACAACACTTCGGCCTGGGCGGTTTGACCAATGCTGATCAGCCCCTCCATGGGCGTCAGCAACTTGAGCAACTCGCCGCTGACCACCTGCGGGCGCGAAGTCGCCGGGAGGGTTTGCGGTAGCGGGAGGATGTTCATTTCGCCTGTCATACGCGGTCACAACCTGAGGAAAATGCACTCTTTAGAGTAAGGCATGGCATGTATAATGCCGCGCCGTTGTATCCAAAAATGGCGAAAACTTTGCAATTGTTTGACGCAGCTCTCTAGAACAAGACGTCATTGCATCTATGCTGCATCTCTTTAACGGCCGCGCCAGAGCCGACTTGAACCGTATAAGGCCCGT
Source organism: Pseudomonas sp. KH_046_2 (assembly GCF_057838985.1). Classification (NCBI taxonomy): domain Bacteria; kingdom Pseudomonadati; phylum Pseudomonadota; class Gammaproteobacteria; order Pseudomonadales; family Pseudomonadaceae; genus Pseudomonas; species Pseudomonas sp. KH_046_2. The sequence goes on from NZ_CM174480.1 coordinate 1,780,900, forward strand.
GAACCCTTGACCAGTCCTGTCCTGCAAACCGTTGCCCTTGCCTGTGAGCGAGACCTTCGGCTGCTCTTCGAAAATCTCGATTTGAGACTGGCCAGTGGCGAAATGATGCAAATCAGCGGCCCCAACGGCAGCGGCAAGACCAGCCTGTTGCGCCTGCTCTCGGGGCTGATGCATCCGACCGCCGGTCAAGTGCTGCTCAACGGCCAGCCGCTGAACGAGCAACGCGGTGAGCTGGCGCGCAACCTGCTGTGGATCGGCCACGCTGCCGGGATCAAGGATTTGCTGACGCCGGAAGAGAACCTGAGCTGGCTGTGCGCCTTGCATCATCCGGCGACCCACGAGGCGATCTGGCAGGCGCTGGCCGCGGTCGGGCTGCGCGGATTCGAGGATGTGCCTTGCCACACCCTGTCCGCTGGCCAGCAGCGTCGCGTCGCCCTGGCGCGCCTGTATCTGGACAGTCCGCCGCTCTGGATCCTCGATGAACCCTTTACCGCCCTCGACAAGCAGGGCGTGGCACAGCTTGAATCTCATCTGGCCGGCCACTGCGAACGCGGCGGCATGGTGGTGTTGACCACCCACCACACGCTGAGCCGGATGCCGGCCGGTTATCGCGACATCGATCTGGGGAGCTGGGCCGTATGAGTGTTTTCGGCCTTCTGGTCGCCCGTGAGGCTCGTCTGCTGTTCCGCCGTCCGGCGGAGCTGGCCAATCCGCTGGTGTTCTTCGCCATCGTCGTTTCCCTGTTCCCGCTGGCGGTCGGACCCGAGTCTCAATTGTTGCAAACCTTGTCTCCAGGGCTGGTCTGGGTGGCAGCGCTTTTATCGGTTTTGCTCTCGCTGGACGGGCTTTTCCGCAGTGATTTCGAGGATGGATCCCTCGAGCAGTGGGTCCTTTCGCCGCACCCCCTGGCTCTTCTGGTTTTGGCCAAGGTGCTGGCACACTGGGCTTTTTCCGGCCTGGCACTGGTTTTGCTCGCGCCTTTGCTGGCGCTGATGCTCGGTTTGCCTGCCGCCTGTCTGCCAGTGTTGCTGCTTTCGTTGCTGCTCGGTACACCGGTACTGAGCCTGCTCGGTGCGGTGGGCGCGGCGCTGACGGTCGGTTTGAAGCGCGGTGGCCTGTTACTGGCACTGTTGATACTGCCGTTGTACATCCCGGTGTTGATCCTTGGCAGTGGCGCCTTGCAGGCTGCCTTGCAGGGAATGCCGGCGACCGGTTATCTCCTGTGGCTTGGCAGCCTGACCGCCCTGGCGATAACCCTGACACCTTTTGCAATAGCTGCTGGCCTGAAGATCAGCGTCGGCGAATAATGAGGTCTGGTTAAAAAACAACCAGCAAAGACCCTGGCTCTTCACAGTAAAGAGCAACCGTGATGGAAACAGTATGAACTGGACGTGGTTTCACAAGCTTGGCTCGCCCAAATGGTTTTACGGCATCAGCGGCAAAATGCTGCCCTGGCTAAGCGTCGCGGCGTTGCTGCTGATCAGCGTTGGCGTGGTCTGGGGCCTGGCTTTTGCGCCGCCGGACTACCAGCAGGGCAACAGCTTCCGCATCATTTATATCCACGTCCCGGCCGCCATGCTGGCGCAGTCCATCTATGTGATGCTGGCGGTGTGCGGCATCGTCGGCCTTGTGTGGAAGATGAAACTGGCCGACGTCGCGCTGCAATGCGCGGCGCCCATCGGTGCCTGGATGACCGCCGTGGCGCTGGTCACCGGGGCGATCTGGGGCAAGCCGACCTGGGGCTCGTGGTGGGTCTGGGATGCACGCCTAACGTCCATGCTTATCCTGCTTTTCCTGTACTTCGGTCTCATTGCGCTGGGCAACGCGATCAGCAATCGTGACAGCGCGGCCAAGGCCTGTGCGGTGCTGGCGATTGTCGGCGTGATCAACATCCCGATCATCAAATACTCGGTGGAGTGGTGGAACACCCTGCACCAGGGCGCGACCTTCACCCTCACCGAAAAACCGGCGATGCCCGCCGAGATGTGGCTGCCATTGCTGCTGACGGCGTTGGGTTTCTACTGCTTCTTCGGCGCGGTCCTGCTGCTGCGCATGCGTCTTGAAGTGCTCAAGCGCGAAGCCCGGGCCAGTTGGGTCAAGGCCGAAGTGGAAAACAGCCTGGAGGTCGCTCGATGAGTTTTGCTTCATTCGGCGACTTCATCGCCATGGGTCATCATGGCCTGTATGTCTGGTCAGCCTATGGCATCTGCCTGGCAGTACTGACCCTCAACGTGGCGGCGCCGATCCTGGCCCGCAAGCGGTATCTGCAACAAGAGGCGCGTCGTCTGCGCCGGGAGAACGGCAAGTGAATCCGCTGCGCAAAAAGCGTCTTATCATCATTCTCGCGATCCTGGTCGGGGTCGGCGCTGCCGTCGGCCTGGCCCTGAGCGCCCTGCAGCAGAACATCAACCTGTTCTACACACCGACCCAGATCGCCAACGGCGAAGCCCCGCAGGACACGCGTATCCGTGCCGGCGGCATGGTCGAGGCCGGTTCCTTGCAGCGCTCCGGCGACTCGCTGGACGTGAAGTTTGTCGTCACCGACTTCAACAAGTCCGTGACCATCACTTATCGCGGCATCCTGCCGGACCTGTTCCGCGAAGGGCAGGGCATTGTTGCCCTGGGCAAGCTCAATGCCGATGGCGTGGTGGTGGCCGATGAAGTGCTGGCCAAGCACGACGAGAAATACATGCCGCCGGAAGTGACCAAAGCCCTGAAAGACAGCGGCCAGTCGGCACCCACTCCTGCGAAAGAGGGCTAACTGATGACAGCTGGAATCTTCATCCCCGAATTGGGCCACCTGGCCATGATCCTGGCGCTGTGTTTCGCGCTGGTTCAGGCGGTGGTGCCATTGGTCGGTGCCTGGCGCGGTGATCGCTTCTGGATGAGCCTGGCCCAGCCGGCCGCGTGGGGACAGTTCGCGTTCTTGCTGTTCGCCTTCGGTTGCCTGACCTACGCCTTCATGGTCGACGATTTCTCCGTGGCTTACGTGGCCAACAACTCCAACAGCGCGTTGCCGTGGTACTACAAGTTCAGCGCGGTGTGGGGTGCCCACGAAGGCTCCCTGCTGTTGTGGGCCTTGATTCTCGGCGGCTGGACCTTCGCGGTGTCGGTGTTTTCCCGGCAGTTGCCGCAGGTCATGCTGGCCCGCGTGCTGGCAGTGATGGGCATGATCAGCACCGGTTTCATGCTGTTCCTGATCATGACCTCCAACCCGTTCAAGCGCATCCTGCCGCAAATGCCCACCGACGGTGCCGACCTCAACCCCTTGCTGCAGGACATCGGCCTGATCGTTCACCCGCCAATGCTGTACATGGGCTACGTCGGTTTCTCGGTGGCCTTCGCCTTCGCCATCGCCGCGCTGATGGGCGGTCGCCTGGATGCCGCGTGGGCGCGCTGGTCGCGTCCTTGGACCATTGTGGCCTGGGCATTCCTCGGTATCGGCATCACCCTCGGTTCGTGGTGGGCGTACTACGAGCTCGGCTGGGGCGGCTGGTGGTTCTGGGACCCGGTGGAAAACGCCTCGTTCATGCCATGGCTGGTGGGCACCGCACTGATTCACTCGCTGGCGGTCACGGAAAAACGTGGCGTGTTCAAGAGCTGGACCGTGTTGCTGGCCATCGCCGCATTCTCCTTGAGTCTGCTGGGCACCTTCCTCGTGCGTTCCGGCGTGCTGACTTCGGTTCACGCCTTTGCCTCCGATCCGGAGCGCGGCGTGTTCATCCTGATTTTCCTGCTGTTCGTGGTCGGTGGTTCGCTGACGCTGTTCGCCCTGCGCGCACCGGTGGTCAAGAGCCAGGTCGGCTTCAACCTCTGGTCCCGGGAAACGCTGTTGCTGGGCAACAACCTGGTGCTGGTGGTGGCGGCGTCGATGATCCTGCTCGGCACCTTGTACCCGCTGATTCTGGACGCCATGACCGGCGCCAAGCTGTCCGTAGGCCCGCCGTACTTCAACGCGCTGTTCATTCCGTTGATGGCGTTGCTGATGGTGGTGATGGCGGTCGGCGTGATCGTGCGCTGGAAAGACACCCCGGTGAAATGGCTGGTGAGCATGCTCACCCCGGTCTTGCTCGGCAGCGCTGCGCTGGCGGTAGTGGCTGGCGTCGCCTACGGCGATTTCAACTGGGCCGTGCTCGCAACCTTCATGCTCGCCGCCTGGGTGTTGCTGGCCGGTGTGCGTGACATCTTTGACAAGACCCGACACAAGGGCCTGATCAAAGGCCTGCCAACCCTGACCCGCAGCTACTGGGGCATGCAGGTCGCGCACCTGGGCATTGCCGTGTGCGCGCTGGGTGTCGTGTTGTCGAGCCAGAACAGTGCCGAGCGCGACCTGCGCCTGGCGCCGGGCGAATCCATGGACCTGGGTGGCTATCAGTTCGTCTTCGAAGGCGCCAAACACTTCGAAGGCCCGAACTTCACCTCCGACAAGGGCACCGTACGGGTGATCCGCAACGGCAAGGAAGTCAGCGTGCTGCACCCGGAAAAACGCCTCTATACCGTGCAGAACTCGGTGATGACTGAAGCGGGCATCGACGCCGGTTTCACCCGCGACCTCTATGTCGCCCTCGGTGAACCACTGGGTAATGGCGCCTGGGCCGTGCGCGTGCACGTCAAACCGTTCGTGCGCTGGATCTGGTTCGGCGGCTTGCTGACAGGCGCAGGCGGGTTGCTGGCGGCGCTGGATCGGCGTTATCGGGTCAAGGTCAAAAGCCGCGTGCGTGAAGCACTGGGCATGTCGGGAGCCACTGCATGAAGCGTTGGTTGATGTTGTTGCCACTGGCGATTTTTCTGGTGGTCGCGGTATTCCTTTACCGTGGGTTGTACCTGGATCCGGCCGAGCTGCCTTCGGCCATGATCAACAAGCCGTTCCCGGAGTTTTCCCTGCCATCGGTGCAAGGCGACAAGACCCTGACCCGCGCTGACATTCTGGGCAAACCGGCGCTGGTCAACGTTTGGGGGACCTGGTGCATTTCCTGCCGGGTCGAGCACCCGGTGTTGAACAAGCTGGCCCAGCAGGGCGTGGTGATCTACGGCATCAACTACAAGGACGTCAACGCCGACGCCTTGAAGTGGCTGAAGGACTTCCACAACCCGTATGCGCTGGACATTCGTGACGACGAAGGCTCGCTGGGCCTGAACCTCGGCGTGTACGGCGCACCGGAAACCTTCTTCATCGATGCCAAGGGCATCATCCGCGACAAGTTCGTCGGCGTGATCGACGAACAGGTCTGGCGCGAAAAACTGGCGGGCAAGTACCAGGCGCTGGTCGATGAGGCCAAGCCATGAAGCGCTGGATCGCTGCCGTTGCCCTGGGCTTGAGCCTGGCGGGCGTGGCCCACGCGGCCATCGACACCTACGAGTTCGCCAAGGAAGATGATCGCGAGCGTTTTCGCGAGCTGACCAAGGAACTGCGTTGCCCCAAGTGCCAGAATCAGGACATCGCCGATTCCAACGCACCGATTGCCGCCGACCTGCGCAAAGAGATTTTCCGCATGCTCGGCGAAGGCAAGGACAACCAGCAGATCATCGACTTCATGGTCGACCGCTACGGTGATTTCGTCCGCTACAAGCCTGCGCTGAACGCCAAGACCGCCGTGCTCTGGTTCGGCCCCGCCGGCCTGCTGCTGGGTGGTGTCGTGATCATCGCGGTGATCGTCCGCCGTCGTCGCGTGCAACGCGCCGGTACCCAGGCTGAGCTTTCTCCCGAGGAGCGCTCGCGCCTCGACCACCTGTTGGATAAAACCAAGAATGATTGATTTCTGGCTCGCTGCAGGTCTGCTGCTTCTGGTTGCCCTGAGTTTTCTGTTGATCCCGGTGCTGCGCAGCCGTCGCGCCCAGCGTGAAGAGGATCGTACCGCCCTGAACGTCGCGCTTTATCAGGAGCGTGTGGCTGAGTTGCAGACTCAGCAGGAAGAGGGCGTGCTCGATGCGGCGCAAATGGACGCCGGCCGCGCCGAAGCTGCCCGTGAGTTGCTGGCGGACACCGAGGGCGTCGAAGCGCCGCAGGTATCGCGTCTGGGCAAACCCTTGCCATTGCTGGCGGCCGTTCTGGTGCCGGTACTCGGCCTGGGGCTGTACATGCATTACGGCGCCAGCGACAAGGTTGAGCTGACCCGCGAGTTCGCCCAGGCACCGCAGTCGATGGAAGAGATGACCAAACGCCTGGAGCGCGCGGTTGCCGCACAACCGGATTCCGCTGAAGGCATGTACTTCCTCGGTCGTACCTACATGGCTCAGGATCGCCCGGCGGACGCGGCGAAGATGTTCGAACGCACCGTGAGCCTGGCCGGTCGTCAGCCTGAGCTGCTCGGTCAATGGGCCCAGGCCCAGTACTTCGCCGATGGCAAGAAGTGGTCGGACAAGGTCCAGGCCCTGACCGACGAAGCGCTCAAGGCTGATCCGAAAGAAGTCACCAGCCTCGGCCTGCTCGGCATTGCCGCGTTCGAAAGCGAGCGTTATCAGGACGCCATCGATTACTGGAATCGCCTGTTGGCGCAATTGCCGCCGGAAGACAAGTCCCGCGAGGCACTGCAAGGTGGAATTACCCGGGCCACGGAGAAGCTGGTGGCCAGTGGCGGCAAGGTTGCGCAAGCACCGGCGGCCAAGACCGTGGCGTTGCTCAAGGTCAGCGTCGATCTGGCAGCGGACCTCAAATCCAAGGTCCAGCCCGGCGACAGCGTGTTCATCTTCGCCCGTGCGATCTCCGGCCCTCCGGCCCCGCTGGCGGTCAAGCGCTTGACCGTGGCCGACCTGCCGGTGACCGTCGAACTGGGCGATGCCGACGCAATGATGCCGCAATTGAAACTGTCGAACTTCCCTGAAGTCCAACTGGTTGCGCGCATTTCCCGTGCCGGAAAACCAACCGCCGGCGAATGGATAGGTCGCAGCCAGCCCCTGGCCAGCAGCACCACCGCGCCGCAAACACTGACCATCGATAGCCCGGATAAATAACAGGAAACGCCACCATGACCGCCATTGCTCGTATTGCCCTGCTCAGCGCTGTTTTGGGGTTAAGCGCTTGTGCGGTCCAGCAACCAACGGAACATCAGGCACCAACACCGTTCCCGCCGTCGCAGCCGAGCCCCACGCCATCGACGTCGCCTGTACCGAGCAAGCCGACCATCCCGGCCAAACCCTCCAAGCCGTTGCCGCGCACCTCTGCGAGTTTCGCGCCACCACCGGGGGGCAATAGCCATTGGGATCCGAAGCTTGGGGTGTATGTGCTGGATGACCAGCCCAATACCTTTTATCGCCAGCGTACCTATTACCGTTGGGATAGCGGCTGGAGTCGGTCGATCAGTCCGAACGGGCCGTGGGAAGATACTGACATCCACGGTGTGCCGGGTGGCCTGGGGCGGAAATTCGGGCAGTAACGCAAAGAGGCAACCTTCGGGTTGCCTCTTTTTGTGGGTTCGAAGTTGTGCTTTCAACCACAGCCCCTTGTGGGAGCGAGCCTGCTCGCGAAGGCGGCCTGACAGCCGACCTGTCTTTTGTTGACCGCGTATATATCCATTCCTTCGGTAACGGCCACCTATGGTTTCGCCCTTATGTATGGACTCGCCCCTACGGTCTACCTGCTTTTCAAACACTGCTACCCGGTTGCATCTATGTATAAGGCCTGTTCGAGGAAGCTGTCTTCGGCTTCTGGCCAACATTGGTTGAGCTCGCGGCATGCCGATTACGTTCAGGCCTCGAAGGCCGGTAAGGGCGCAGGCATCGATCCGCGACGGTCTGACCTGGGGTCAATGTTTTCTAGCAGGGGCTGGAGCGCCTTGGCGCCCCGGAGGCAGAACGCTGTCGATCAGTAACTTGGCGCAGCTGGCCGGCCATTGGCCGGTTGGCTGCGGTAAGTCTGGTCATTTTGTAGCAGCACCCAAACGATTCGAAGGTTGCGGTTCGCCAACCGTATCGCCGCTTCCTTGCGTCCCAGTCGACCCAGCCAACGTTGCAACCGACGATCGTCGGGCTGCTCTGAATCAGGGCGCAAATGCCTCAATACCGCGTGAGCCCCTTGAACCATCAGGCTGCGCACATAGCTGTCGCCTCGTTTGCTCATCCTGCCCAGGCGAATCTTCTGCCCACTGCTGTTCTGCTCAGGCACCATGCCAAAGTAGGCCGCGAACTGGCGTGCATTGGCAAAACGTTCAGGTTCGGTCTCCTTGGCCAAAAGCGCTGTGGCGATGATCGGGCCGATACCGCGCACGGTCATCAGTCGCCGGGCTGTTTTATCCTCGTTCGCGGCGCTCTCCAGGCGACCGGTCAGCACGTTGATCCGTTCGCCTAACTGACGCCACTCGCCCAGCAGCTCGTCTATCAGCTCACGCAATATGTCTGGCAATGGTTGTGTCGCGTCTTCCAGCACCCGAGGCAGGGTCTGACTGATAGCGACATCACCTTGTGCCAGGGTTATACCGTGTTCCATCAGCAAGCCCCGCATCTGGTTACTCATGGCTGTGCGCCGACGGACATAACCCTGCCGGGCACGGTGCAAGGCCTGCATGGCCAGTGCTGTGGCACTTTTGATGGGGACCGCCGCAATTTTGCTGTCGCGCCCCGCACGCAATATGGCCCGGGCATCATTACGATCATTTTTGGCGCCGCTGCGGTGCTTGGCCACAAGTTGCGCCGGAAGAATTCGCGCCAGATTGCCCTGAGCCTGTAGCTGCCGCGCCCATGCTTGAGCGCCTGGGCCCGTTTCTACCAGCACCACTACGGTTGGCGGCAGTTTGCGCAGGAAGGTATGAAAGGCTTCACGCGACTTGATTCGCTCTTCGTAAAGCACTTGGCCAAGGGCATCTTCCCCCGCGACCTGGAATATCTGCTTGGCAAGATCGACTGCCACTGTCGTGCATGTCGATAGATCGGTTGGAGACAGGGACTGTTTAACCGTCGTATTCTTTTTCATGGATTCGCCCTCGCTGTCGGTGGCTTCTTAGACTGCCCCCGTGGCGCATTGACGCCTCGGCGCGGGCGAGTCCATCCAATTACGGCCAGCCCTTTCAAGGTGTTTTCCCTTTATGGGCCTTAAGCCCCCGATCGGTCGACACATGAGCATGCGCAGCTTTGCCGTCCAGCCACTCCTTGGGTTTGGCGATTTTGGGACCGCGTATGCTTTTGGCCACTTGCTTGGGCTTGATATTCCTGGCCAGCGCCAACAGTCGCATTGCCAGCGTTTCCAGGGTCGTTTGAAGGGGCAGGTAATCTGAGGGTAACGCGATCTGCATGCCCTCGTAACCGCTACGCACTTGCACGGTCAGATGGAAGATCGAAGCCTCCCAACCTTCAGGCAATGTCTCGCGATGAGCCTGTTCCACGCTACGTTTGAGCACTGCCAGGACGTTGTAGGCCAAGATCGCCGAAGCAAAACCCAGCAAGGCCGCCCGGGGAGCGCCAAGGCTTTCGATTTCACTGTCCAGCACCGATTCCAGGCGTTGGAACATCCCTTCGATACTCCAGCGACGACGATATAAATCGGCGATTTGCACGGCGCTGATGGTGTCGGGCAAGTTGCTCCAGAACCACATCACGCAGTCGCCTGATTCGGTAGGTGTTTGCAGGGTCAGTTCAACTCGGCGCCAGCGATGACCACCTTTGAGTTCGATGATTTGCTCGCGCACCGTGCCGGATTCAACCGCCACAGGTTCTTGCCAGCTGCCTTCCTCCATCAACCGTGGATGTTTGCTTGGCTGGCGAATAATGAACGAAGCCTGCGTTTCCTCGCAGGCTTGCATGACGGGCAGCGTGCAATACAGCCGATCGGCCATCCACAGCTGACCCTTAGTAGCGCGGGCCAACAACGGCAGCACGCTGACGCGTTCACTCGCGTAGGCATCCTCGCAAGGTTGCAAGTCGACGATCTGATCCAGGTCCGGGTCGTAGACCACGACTGAAAACCCTGGCCGGGCCGCACCTCGTTCCCGGCGCAAAGCCCCCAAGCGTTTTTCGGTAGAAGGCAGGTGGTTACCGTCGACAATGCGCAATTGCCAGCCAGGCAAAATGGCGGGACAACCCAACTCCTCTATCGTCGGGGTCAGGCGCTCAGCGCTCCCTGTGACCAACGCCCGCAGCAATGCAGGCTCTGTGCGACTGACCTTGTCATAGAGCGCCGCCAAGGTAACCGGTAGGTCATCCATCTGGCGGGCAGCGGCATGCAAGGAAGGGCGCAAACCCAATGAAACAAGGGACATCAGTTCAACGATGGTCGAAAACAAAAGCTCACGCGGGTATTGGCGTTGACGGTGTTCTTCGAACACCTGATCAACCCATTCGGCAGGAACAGCCTGCTCCAGTATCAACTTGGTCATGACACTGGCCGGTGTCTTTTTTTCAAACCGTGCTAGAATTTCTGCCCACATCGTTTTCGTCACCCTGACTGGAGTTTTGGGGGAGTTTAAACGAAGACCTTGAAAGGGCTGGCTCTTACAGCGGGTCACTTTGGCAAACGCCCCAAAGTAACCAAAGGTCTCGCCCCTTACGTACGGCCCCTCGCTTAGGCTCGGGGTTCCTTCGCTGCGGTATTCATCCGGGGGCATTGCCCTCCGGTCGGCTTCGCTTCGACCTACATGCAATGAGTTCGACTGCGTCGAACGGCGCTGCGCGCCAATCCCCGGATGAACACCTCCACTCAGCCTGCCGAGGGGGCGGGTGGATCAAGATCAAAAGCTGCAGGCGAGCTAACGCTCGGCCTGATGAGTGGTGAGAAACGTGGTGTACGCCGTTCGCCTTTGCTCTTCTGTGGGAGCGGCGGTACTGCGATCCGACTTGCCCGCGAAGGCGGCCTGACAGCCGACCATTTTCTTTCGAATATACCCAGCCCAACTGTAGGAGCGAGCCTGCTCGCGATGACGGCCTGTTAGCCGACTCAATTCTCTCAGGCGAACGAACCCCGCGTTCAGGCCGGCCGGTCGGCCGCCTCGCTTTGGCTTTGGTTTTGGCTTTTGATCTTGATCTTCTTGCCCCCTCGAGAGGCCGAGCGCAGGTTCTGCGCAGTGGGCAACCCGGCATGGATGCCGTGTTAGCCGCCGCCGGCCATGGATGGCAGATGGCGGCGGGCCCATGGAGCAGGACCGGAGCGAGGGAATGCCGAGCCACGGCGAGGCACCGAATGTCAGGGGCAAGAGCCCTTTGGTTACTTTGGGGCTTTTCCAAAGTGACCCGCTGTAAAAGCGGAACCCTAAGTGGCCGTGACCGCAGAAACGGATATGTACACCCTCAAAAATCCATATCGCCTGCCGAGCAGCCATCGCGAGCAGGGTTCCTCAGTGGACACCCAATCTGGGGCCAACCGCGACCAAATGCGCAAACCTCCAGCTCAACCTTTCACAAAACCTTCATCAAATGGTCCATCCAGCGACATGTGCAAGTCATAGGGCTGACATGCCCGGTGCCTAAAGTCTGTTGAACTCAAATGCAGCCACGGATGGCTGTTCAACCAGACAGAGAAGCCCATGAACGCAGCTATCCATGTCGATCATCTGAACAAGACCTTTGCGCGCAAAAGCGCACTGGTCGACCTCGAACTGACCATCGCGTCCGGTGAGATGGTCGCGCTGATCGGCGCGTCCGGCTCCGGCAAATCCACCTTGTTGCGTCATCTCGCGGGCTTGGCCTGTTGCGATAAAAACAACGGCGGCAGCGTCAAAGTGCTGGGGCGGGAAGTACAGGCGAGCGGTCGGCTCAACGGCAAGGTGCGCCGTTTGCGCGCCGACATCGGCTACATCTTCCAGCAGTTCAACCTGGTCAACCGTTTGAGCGTGCTCGACAACGTGCTGCTCGGTTGCCTGGGGCGCATGCCGCGCTGGCGTGGCAACCTGGGCCTGTTCAATGCCGAGGAAAAGCAATTCGCCATGGAGTCCCTGGACCGTGTCGGCCTGGCTGACCTGGCGGCACAACGGGCCTCGACCCTGTCCGGTGGCCAGCAACAGCGCGTGGCGATTGCCCGTGCGCTGACCCAGCGTGCCGAAGTCATTCTCGCGGACGAGCCGATTGCCTCCCTCGACCCGGAGTCCGCGCGCAAGGTCATGGAAATCCTCGCCGACATCAATCGCCGTGACGGCAAGACGGTTGTGGTGACCCTGCATCAAGTCGACTACGCCACCCGTTATTGCCCGCGAGCCGTGGCGCTCAAGGCCGGCCGGATTCATTTCGACGGTCCGGGTTCTCAATTGAGCGGCCAGTTCCTCAACGATTTGTACGGTGCCGACATCGACACCAGCCTCATGTGTTCCGAGTCTTCGCGTCACAGCGAAGCGGCGCCGCGCCTGGTACTGGCGCGCGTGTGATCAACCCCGGATTCCCCAACCGTTCACCCTCAGGAAACCTTTCCATGTTGAACCGTATCGGTCGCGTTTTTGCTGGTGCAGCACTGCTCACCGGTTGTTTGATGGGCAACGCCCAGGCGGAAGAAAAAGCCATCAACTTCGGCATCATGTCCACCGAGTCTTCGCAAAACCTCAAGAGCATCTGGCAGCCGTTCCTGGATGACATGCAGAAGCAGACCGGCCTGAAGATCAACGCCACGTTTGCCTCTGACTATGCAGGCCTGATCCAGGGCATGCGCTTCAACAAGGTCGATGTGGCCTGGCTGGGCAACAAGGCCGCCATCGAAGCGGTGGACCGCTCCAACGGTGAGATCTTCGCCCAGACCGCCGCCGCCAGTGGCGCTGCCGGTTACTGGAGCGTGCTGATCGCGCGCAAGGACAGCCCGATCAACTCCGTCGACGACATGCTGAAAAACGCCAAGAACCTGACCTTCGGCAACGGTGATCCGAACTCCACCTCGGGCTACCTGGTGCCGGGCTACTACGTGTTCGCCAAGAACCACGTCGATGCCGCCACCGCGTTCAAGCGCACCCTCAACTCCAGCCATGAGGTCAACGCGCTGAGCGTGGCCAAGGGCCAAGTGGATGTGGCGACCTTCAACACCGAAAGCTGGGATCGCCTGGAAGTCACCCAGCCTGACAAGGCAGCACAGCTCAAGGTGATCTGGAAGTCGCCGCTGATCCCCGCCGATCCGTTGGTGTGGAGCAAGGCGCTGAGCGACAGCGAGAAGAGCAAGATCCGCGATTTCATCTTCAGCTATGGCGACACCGACGAAGAGAAAGCGGTGCTCAAGGGCATGCAACTGGGCAAGTTCCTGAAATCCAGCGACGACCAGTTGTTGCCGATTCGCCAGCTGGAACTGTTCAAGCAACGCACCACCGTCAGTGCCGACGACAAGCTGGAAGCGGCCGACAAGGCCAAGAAACTGGCCGACATCGATGCCGAGCTGGCCAAGCTGCAAGAGCGTCTGACCTTGCTCGACAAAACCGCCGACAAAAAATCCGCAGCCAACGGCTAACCCCTGTAGGAGCGAGCCTGCTCGCGATGAACATAAGGGCACCGCGTTTCTCCCGGTTTCCCGCGTCATCGTTGACGACCATCGCGAGCAGGCTCGCTCCTACAGGTTCTGCATTACGCAATCTAGAGAACCCTCATGACCACTCTGCACGCTGAAGCTGTCGGCAAGCGTACCTGGCCGCAATACGCCGGTTGGGGCCTGTTCCTGGTCCTGCTGGCCTGGGCCTGGCACGGCGCCGAAATGAATCCGGTCGCGCTGTACCGCGACTCGGGAAACATGGCGACCTTCGCCGCGGACTTCTTCCCGCCGGACTTCCATGAATGGCGCATGTACCTCAAGGAAATGCTCGTCACCGTACAAATCGCCCTGTGGGGCACGGTGCTGGCGATTGTCTGCTCGGTGCCGCTGGGCATTCTCTGCTCGGAAAACATTACGCCCTGGTGGATTCACCAGCCGTTGCGCCGGGTGATGGATGCGTTTCGCTCGATCAACGAAATGGTCTTCGCGATGTTGTTCGTGGTGGCCGTCGGGCTGGGGCCATTTGCCGGGGTGCTGGCGCTGTGGATCAGTACCACTGGCGTACTCGCCAAGCTGTTTGCCGAAGCGGTCGAGGCGATTGATCCAGGCCCGGTCGAAGGTGTACGTGCCACCGGTGCCAGTGCCTTGCAAGAGGTGATCTACGGGGTGATTCCGCAAGTGATGCCGCTGTGGGTGTCCTACGCGCTGTACCGCTTCGAGGCCAACGTGCGCTCGGCGACGGTGGTGGGGATGGTGGGTGCCGGCGGGATCGGGGTGATCCTGTGGGAGAACATCCGCGCCTTCCAGTTCACGCAGACCTGCGCGGTGCTGCTGGTGATCATCGTCATCGTCAGCCTGATCGACATCCTCTCGCAACGCCTGCGCAAGCAGTTCATCTGACTTTTTCGGAGGGGTGCCCGCGGGCGCTTTTTTTAAAGCATGCAGTTGTCTAGACAAGATGAGCCGGTGTACCGCGAGTTGGCCGACATCCTGCGGCGGGAGCTGGCGGATTACCGCGCCGGAGACTTCCTGCCGGGCGAGGTGATGTTGGCCGAGCGCTTCGGCGTCAATCGCCACACCTTGCGCCGCGCCATCGATGAACTGGTGTTCGAGGGCAGCCTGTTGCGCCGCCAGGGTAAGGGCACCCAGGTGCTGGAACGGCCGCTGATTTACTCGATGACCGCCGACAGTGCCTACAGCCAGTCGCTGTCAGCCCAGGGGCATGGCGTCGAGGCGGTGCTGCTCAAGCGTCGCTACTGCTTCGCCAGTCGTGAAGAAGCCCAATACCTGGGCATCGCCGAGATGGCGTCGATGATCGAACTGCAAACTTTGCGCAAGCTCGACAACCAACCGGTCAGCCTGATCCGCCATCGCTACTGTGCCAGTCACGCGCCGCTGCTGGCCGATTACACCGGTGGCTCCCTGCGCCAGTACCTGAGCGAACGGGACCTGCCGCTGACCCGCACTCAAAGCCTGATCGGCGCTCGCTTGCCTAATCGTGAAGAGGCCGCGTTGCTGCTGATGCCCCGGCATCTGCCGGCCCTGAGTGTGTTCACCCTTTCCCGCGATCGCGACGGCCGTGCCGTGGAGCTGGCCCAGTCCACCAGCCGTTCGGATCGCTTCCAGTACCAGGTCGTCACCTGATGGAGAACGCAATGCAAAACCCTGTTCCTCATACCGAACGGCAGCACTGGATCGGTGTGCTGGCCCGCGCCAGCCGCAGTGAATTGCAGCCCTTCGAAGCCGCTTTGCGCGATGTCGAGTACCAACTGATCCGCGCCCCGGAAATCGGCATGACCCTGGTCCGTGGCCGCATGGGCGGTAACGGCGCGCCGTTCAACGTTGGCGAAATGAGCGTGACCCGCTGCGTGGTGCGCCTGGCCGATGGTCGCACCGGTTACAGCTATCTGGCGGGTCGCGACAAGGTCCACGCCGAACTGGCCGCCCTGGCCGACGCGCATTTGCAGGGCGGGCAACAGCGCCATTGGCTGGCGGACATGATCACACCGCTGGCAGCAGCTCAGGCCGAACGCCGTGCGCAAAAAGAGGCGGAAACCGCCGCCACCAAAGTCGAATTCTTCACCCTCGTGCGAGGAGAAAACTGATGAGCGCACAGCTGTTGCAACCGGCGTTCGCCGACCCGGTGCTGGATGCCCAGCGCGGATTTCGCGCGGCACTCAAGGCCTTGGCCGGCCCCGGTCTGATCCAGACGCTGCACGCCTCGCCGAGCCTCGAAGGCCTGGCGCCCGCGACCTACGCACTGTGCCTGGCGCTGCTCGATGTCGACACGCCGCTGTGGTTGGCGCCGTCCTTCGACACGCCGCTGATCCGCGCCAACCTGGCGTTCCACTGTGGTTGCCCGTTTACCGTCAAGCGTGAAGACGCACGGTTTGCTTTGCTCGCCGCTAACGATTTGCTCGATCTGAGCCGCTTCGATACAGGCAACGACCGTTACCCCGATCAGTCCTGCACCCTGCTGGTTCAGCTGCCAAGTCTCGACGGCGGGGCAGGGCTGGTATGGCGCGGGCCTGGGATCGAACGCGAACATGGCGTCGCGCTGCCGGTGGCCGATGGCTTCTGGCGCGAACGCGAACTGCGCAACGAATTCCCCCGGGGTCTGGACCTTTTTTTCACCGCCGACCATGACCTGATCGGCCTGCCCCGCAGCACCCGCATCGCAGAGGAGCACGCCTGATGTACGTAGCCGTCAAGGGTGGCGAACAGGCCATCGACAATGCCCACCGCCTGCTGGCGAAAAAGCGCCGGGGCGATACCTCGGTCGCGGAGCTCGGCGTCGAGCAGATCCGTCAGCAACTGCCGCTGGCGGTGGCGCGGGTGATGAGCGAAGGCTCGCTGTACGACGAAGAACTGGCTGCGCTGGCGATCAAGCAAGCGGCGGGCGATCTGGTCGAAGCGATCTTCCTGCTGCGGGCCTACCGCACCACGTTGACACGCTTCAGCCCGAGCCTGCCGATCGATACCCAGAACATGCAGCTCAGCCGGCGTTTGTCCGCGACCTTCAAGGACGTGCCGGGCGGGCAACTGCTGGGCCCGACCTTCGATTACACCCATCGTCTGCTGGACTTTGCACTGCTGGCCGAAGGCGAATACCCGGGGCCGCAAATCAGCCCCGATTCGAGCCTCGAACCCTGTCCGCGAGTCCTCGGTTTGCTGGCGCAGGAAGGCCTGATCAAGACCGAATCCGACCACGGCGAAAGCGTGGCGGACATCACCCGCGACCCGCTGGAACTGCCGGCCAGTCGCGCTCAACGCCTGCAAGCGTTGGCCCGTGGCGACGAAGGTTTCCTGCTGGCGCTGGGCTATTCGACCCAACGCGGTTACGGACGCAACCACCCGTTCGCCGGGGAAATTCGCATCGGTGAAGTCGAGGTCTGGATCGACCCTGAAGAGCTGGGTTTCCCGATCAACCTGGGCTGCATCGAAGTCACGGAGTGCGAAATGGTCAACCAGTTTGTCGGCTCGGCCACTGAGTTGGCGCAGTTCACTCGCGGCTACGGCCTGGCCTTCGGACACGCCGAGCGCAAGGCCATGGGCATGGCGCTGGTCGACCGTGCGCTACGCGCCGACGAATACAACGAAGAAATCGTCTCGCCAGCCCAGCAGGAAGAATTCGTGCTGATGCACTGCGACAACGTCGAGGCCGCAGGCTTCGTCTCGCACCTGAAGTTACCTCACTACGTCGACTTCCAGGCCGAACTGGAACTGATCCGCAAACTGCGCAAGCCTGCCGAGGGGCAAAACCATGAATGACTTGAGCCAGTCACCGGTGCGCGATGCGGCGTACAACTTCGCCTACCTCGATGAGCAGACCAAACGCATGATCCGCCGCGCCTTGCTCAAGGCCGTGGCGATCCCCGGGTACCAGGTGCCGTTCGGTGGTCGCGAGATGCCGTTGCCCTACGGCTGGGGCACTGGCGGCATGCAGTTGACCGCCGCGATTCTCGGCGACGATGACGTGCTCAAGGTTATCGACCAGGGCGCGGACGACACCACCAACGCCGTGTCGATCCGCCGCTTCTTCGCCCGCACTGCTGGCGTCGCAACTACCGAAAGTACGCCGGACGCGACGGTGATCCAGACTCGTCACCGCATCCCGGAAACCCCGCTGCACGCCGACCAGATCATGGTCTATCAGGTACCGATTCCCGAGCCACTGCGCTTTATCGAGCCATCGGAAACCGAGACCCGGACCATGCACGCCCTCAATGATTACGGGGTCATGCACGTCAAGCTCTACGAAGACATCGCCACCTTCGGCCACATCGCCACGGCCTACGCCTACCCGGTGATGGTCGACGAGCGCTACGTGATGGACCCGTCGCCGATCCCCAAATTCGACAACCCGAAACTCGACATGAGCCCGGCGCTGATGCTGTTCGGCGCTGGCCGTGAGAAGCGTCTGTACGCGGTGCCGCCGTACACCAAAGTCACCAGCCTCGACTTCGAGGATCACCCCTTCGAAGCGCAGAAGTGGGAAGAGTGCTGCGCGATCTGTGGCAGCCGTGATTCGTTTCTCGATGAGTTGATCCTCGACGACGCCGGCACCCAGAGCTTCGTCTGTTCCGACACCTATTACTGCGCACAGCGCGTCAGCCAGCAGGAGCAGGGCCAATGAACCAGGCGCTGAATAACCAATTGTCCGTGTCCACCGAGCCCTTGCTGCGGGTGCGCGATCTGTCGCTGTTGTACGGCCCGGAGAAGGGCTGCCAGGACGTCAGCTTCGACTTGTATCCCGGTGAAGTGCTGGGGATTGTCGGCGAGTCCGGCTCGGGCAAGTCGACCTTGCTCTCGCTGCTCAGCGGGCGCTTGCCACCGCAGCGTGGACAGATCGGCTACCGCGACAAACAGGGCCAATGGCTGGACCTGTACAGCGCCAGTGAAGCCGAGCGCCGCACCTTGCTGCGCACCGAATGGGGCTTTGTCGAGCAGAACCCCCGCGACGGTTTGCGCATGGGGGTGTCCGCCGGCGCCAACATCGGCGAACGCTTGATGGCCCAAGGCGTGCGCAATTACCAGCAACTGCGCGGGGCCGGGCTCGATTGGCTGAGCCAGGTGGAAATCGACCCGCAGCGTATCGACGACTTGCCCCGGACCTTCTCCGGCGGCATGCAGCAACGCCTGCAAATCGCCCGCAACCTGGTGTCCAGTCCACGGCTGGTGTTCATGGACGAGCCGACTGGTGGCCTCGATGTGTCGGTGCAAGCGCGCTTGCTCGACCTGCTGCGCGGACTGGTGCGTGAGCTGGACCTGGCCGTGGTGATCGTCACCCACGATCTGGCGGTGGCTCGGCTGCTGGCCGACCGCTTGATGGTGATGCGTCGTTCGCGGGTGGTGGAAACCGGGCTGACCGATCAGATCCTCGACGATCCGCAGCACCCTTATTCGCAACTGCTGGTGTCTTCGGTGTTGCAGCCGTGAAGCCCCGTTCAATAGTGGAAAACCCTGCGATGAATACCTTGATCGAGGTCCGTGACCTCTCGAAAACCTTCACTTTGCATCAGCAGAACGGCGTGGTCCTCAATGTGCTGCGCGCAGTGGATTTCAGTGTGGCGGCCGGCGAATGCCTGGTCCTGCATGGCCAGTCCGGCGCGGGCAAGAGCACCTTGCTGCGCACCCTGTATGGCAACTACCTGCCGGCGGGCGGCAGCATCCGCGTGCAGCACGACGGCCAATGGCGGGAACTGGTGGGCGCCGAGCCCCGGGACATCCTGCAAGTGCGCCAGCGCACCCTGGGTTATGTCAGTCAGTTCCTGCGGGTGATCCCGCGTGTGGCGTGCCTGGACGTGGTGATGGAGCCGGCCCTGGCCCGTGGCTGGTCGAAAGAGCAGGCGCAAGCGCGAGCTGAATCATTGCTCAGTCGCCTGAACATTCCGCAACGGCTCTGGCAACTGGCGCCCGGCACCTTCTCCGGCGGCGAGCAGCAGCGGGTCAACATCGCCCGTGGGTTCATGGTGGCGTGGCCGGTGATGTTGCTCGATGAACCGACTGCATCACTCGACGACAGCAATCGCCAGGTGGTGCTGGAGTTGATGAACGAAGCCAAGAACGCCGGTGCCGCGCTGATCGGCATCTTCCACGACCGCATCGCCCGCGAGGCGGTTGCCGATCGTCATCTCGACATGACCCCAGCCGCCGTGAACCAAGAGGAATACGCCGATGCCCGTTGAACAGATCCTCAGCAATGCCCAACTGGTCACCGCTGACCGTGTGTTCTACGGCACCGTGGTGGTGCGCGACGGTTTGATCGCCGAGGTCGCCGAAGGCCCGAGCCGCTTGCCCCAGGCCCTGGACCTCAATGGCGATTACCTGCTGCCGGGTCTTGTCGAGTTGCACACCGACAACCTGGAGCGCCACATGACCCCGCGTCCGGGCGTGGACTGGCCGTCGGTGCCGGCGGTGCTCAGCCACGATGCGCAGATCATCGCGGCAGGCATCACCACGGTATTCGATGCGGTGTCCATCGGCGATGTGAACCCCAAGGGCAATCGCATGCAGAAACTGCCGGCGATGCTCGACGCCATCTCCAAAGCCTCCGACGCCGGGCTGACCCGCGCCGAACACCGTTTGCACCTGCGCTGCGAACTGTGCCACCCGGACACCCTCAGTGTGTTTCGCGATCTGGTGGAGAACCCGCTGGTGCAATTGGTGTCGGTGATGGACCACTCGCCGGGTCAGCGCCAGTTCGTGCTGGAATCCAAGTACCGTGAGTACTACATGGGCAAATACCACCTGACCACCACGCAGATGGACGAATTCATCACGCTGCAAATGGCCAACTCGCGCACCTACAGCGACCGCTACCGCGCGGCGATCGTCGAGCACTGCCTGGCCCTTGGCCTGTCGGTGGCCAGCCATGATGACGCGACCCTGGCCCACGTCGAGGAGTCGGCGCGCTACGGCATGTCCATCGCCGAGTTCCCGACCACCGTCGAGGCCGCGCGCGGTTGCCGGGAGCGCGGCATGAGTGTGTTGATGGGCGCGCCGAACATCGTGCGCGGCGGGTCGCACTCGGGTAACGTGGCGGCCTTCGATCTGGCCGCTGAAGGTTTGCTGGATATTCTGTCCAGCGATTACTACCCGGCGAGCCTGCTGCAATCGGCATTCGCGCTGGCGGCGCAGAGTGAGCGGATCGGTCTGGCGGAAGCGGTGCGTATGGTCAGCCTGAATCCGGCCCGGGCCGCCGGGCTGAACGATCGTGGCGAGATTGCACCGGGCCTGCGGGCCGATCTGCTGCAAGCGCGCAGTCAGGACGGTCTGCCGGTGGTCCAGCAAGTATGGCGACAAGCGAAGAGGGTGTTTTGATGGCGGGCAGGTTGATTTATCTCATCGGGCCTTCAGGTTCGGGCAAGGACAGCCTGCTGGATGCGGCGCGAGAGCAGTTGGCAGAACGCGGCTGCCGTATCGTGCGGCGGGTCATCACCCGTTCGGCGGAAGCGGTGGGCGAGGCGGCACTCGGTGTCAGCCCGCAGCAGTTTGCCGAAATGGAGGCAGAAGGTGCGTTTGCCCTGAGCTGGCACGCCAATGGCCTGTCCTATGGCATTGCGCGGGAAATCGACGATTGGTTGGCCGCCGGACAGGATGTGCTGGTCAATGGCTCGCGGGGGCATCTGGAGAAAACCCGCGAACGCTATCCGAATGTGCTGGTGCTGTTGTTGACCGTCAATCAAGCCGTGTTGTGCGAGCGCTTGCTGGCGCGCGGACGGGAGTCTGTCGCCGAGATCGATGCCCGGCTGGCACGTAACGCCCGCTTCAACCAGAGCGTGCTCGCCGACAACGACCCGACGCTGCATGTGCTGGATAACTCCGGGGCACTGGAGCATACGGTAGAGCGCATGCTCGCCTGCATTGATGGCCAGGCAGCATGCGCCTGACGCTACTGGGCACCGGCGATGCGCGGCAAGTCCCGGTCTACGGCTGCGAGTGCATGGCCTGTGACCGGGCTCGTCGTGATGAACGCTGGCAGCGTCGACCCTGCAGTGCGTTGATCGAATGCGGCGATCAGCGCTGGTTGATCGACAGCGGCTTGCCTGACCTGTGCGAACGTTTCCCGCCGCGCAGTTTCAACGGCATTTTCCAGACCCACTACCACGCCGACCACGCCCAGGGCCTGCTGCATCTGCGTTGGGGCCAGGGCCTGGTAATCCCGGTGCACGGTCCGGTGGACCCGGAAGGCTTGGCCGACCTCTACAAACACCCCGGCATTCTCGATTTCAGCCAGCCATTCGAGGGCTTCGAAACCCGGCGGTTCGCTGCGCTCAGCGTCACCGCGCTGCCGCTGCAACACTCGAAACCGACCCTTGGTTACTTGCTGGAAGGAGAAGGGCGGCGAATCGCCTACTTGACCGACACCGTAGGCCTGCCGCCGGCCACGTTGAGCTGGCTGCGGCGTGAACCACTGGATGTGCTGGTGCTCGATTGCTCCATGCCACCTCAACCCCAGGCCCCGCGCAATCACAACGACCTGAACCTGGCCTTGCAGTGCATTGATGAGTTGCAACCGAAGTCGGCGGTACTGACCCATGTCGGGCATACCCTGGATGCCTGGTTGGTGGATCATCGGGGTGAATTGCCGGCGAATGTCAGGGTGGGGTTTGATGGGTGTGTGGTGTAGGCCTGTGATCTATTGATTTTGATTCAGCGGTTTTTACCCCGCCAACAACCCCTGCACATACTCCACAAACGCCCGAGCCTTGGCGCTGGCCATTCTCCCGGTGGGGAACACCGCCCATAGATCCAGGTTCGGCAGTGTCCAGTCCTTCATCACTTCCCGGACCGAACCGTCGGCCAGTTCCGGCGCGAACATCCATTGCGAGGCCATGGTCAGCCCTTGATGGGCCAGCACGGCTTCACGCAGGCCTTCGGCGGCGTTGACGCGGATCCGGCCGCTGATGTTCACCGACTGCTCCTCGTCGGCCTTGTTGAACAGCCAACTGGCGCCGCCACCGAGGGTGTAGAGGATTGCCTGATGCTTGCACAGGTCGGCGGGGCAGGTGGGCTCGCCGTGTTTTTCGAAGTACGCCGGTGTGCCCAGTACCATGCGCCGGCATTCGGCGATCTTTCGTGCGGTCAGGCCCGAGTCGCTCAACACGCCCATGCGCAGGGCGATATCGACACCTTCTTCCACCAGGTTGACGTTGCGATCGTCGAGCATCAGGTCGATGTCCAGCGCCGGGTTCTGCTCCAGGAAGGGCCCCAGGTGCGGAACGATGTGCAGTCGGCCGAAGGTGACAGGCGCGCAAATGCGCAGGTTGCCACTCAGCCCGCCGGCGGAACCCCGTGCGGCGTTATCGGCCTCGTCGGCTTCTTCGATGGCGCGCCTGGCCCGTTCGAAAAAGGCCAGCCCGGCCTCGGTGGGCGTCAGGCCCCGGGTCGAGCGCAGCAACAGCCGCACCGCCAACCGCGATTCGAGTTGCGCAATGGTTTTCGACACGGCCGGCTGGCCGATGTTCAAGCGCCGGGCCGCGGCGGAAAACGAACCGGTTTCCACCACGAAGACGAAGGTTTCCATTGCGCCGAGGCGGTCCATCGGAAGTCCTTGTAGAGATCAAATGTGGGAGCGAGTCTGCTCGCCCCCACAATTGATGAAGGTTGTCAGTGTGAACCGCGAATTGTATCCAGTATCGCCTCAGGTTCGGGACGCTGAGTGTAATCCGGGTTGACTTCGGCGTAACGGATCACACTATCTCGGTCGATCACATAATGCCCCGGCATGGGCAGCATCACACTCTGTAAAACAACCGAGCGTCGTACTGCGAGATTTTGTGCTTGAGTAAAGATAACTCCAGGGTTACTTTTAATTGGGCCGGAGCAAGGAGGCTGGTGGTGCAGAGCAGGCTATTGATCAAGGAGTTGGTGGAAGCGGGTTGGACCCTGGACCGGGTCACTGGCAGTCATCACATCTTCACGCACCCTTACAACCCGTACACCATTCCCGTCCCTCATCCAAAAAAGGATTTACCGATCGGGACGGTCAAGAGCATCAGGCGGCGAGCCGGGCTTTACTGCCCGCCAGCCAGTTACGCAGGAGATCCATAATGCAATATCCAATCTGTATCGAATGGGGCGACGAGAACACCGCCATCGGTATCCAGATCCCCGATATTCCAGGCGCGGTGACCGCCGGGGATACCTTTGAAGAGGCTTACAACGCAGCCGTCGAAATTGCCCACATCATGCTGCAGGAGATGGCGGCGGACGGCGATACGATTCCGATGCCGACTTTGGCGGCATTGCACCGCGGCAATCCGGAATTCGCCGACATGGGTTGGGGCATGCTGGAACTGGACATCTCGCCGTACATGGGCAAGACCGAGAAGGTCAATGTCACGCTGCCCGGCTATGTGATCCAGCGCATCGACCGCTATGTGCGCGAGCACAACGTCAAAAGCCGCTCCTCCTTTCTCGCGGATGCGGCGATGGAGAAGCTGGTTCGGCAATAAGTTGTCTCAGTCAGATCGCCTTCGCGGGCAAGTCGGATCGCCGCACCGCCGCTCCCACAAGGTTGGCGAATAACCTGTGGGAGCGGGCTTGCCCGCGAAGCTTTTGAGGCCTTAAGTCGTCGCCAATGAAGCCTTCTGCGAAACACTCAAGAACCGCAGCAACGCCAACAGCGGAAATGCGCTGCCGACGATCACGATCCACAACCAGCCGCCGTGTTCGTACACCGCGCTGGCCACCGAAGAGCCGAAGGCGCCGCCGATGAAGATGCTGGTCATGTACAGCGCATTCAGGCGGCTGCGGCTTTTGCCGTCGAGGGCGTAGACCGCGCGCTGGCCGAGGACCATGTTCATCTGCACGCAGAAGTCGAGCACCACGCCGGTCACCGCCAGGCCGATGACGCTGTAGGCCGGGTGGATAAACGCCGGCACGAAGCTCAGGCTGGCGAACAGCAGGGCCAGCAACGAGGCGATGCGGGTGTGACCGGCATCGGCCAGGCGTCCGGCGATGGGTGCGGCGATGGCGCCGATGGCGCCCACCAAGGCGAAAATCGCGATCTCGCTTTGCGACAAACCGTGATTGCGCGCCAGTTCCAGCGGCACGGCGGTCCAGAACAAGCTGAAGGTGGCAAACATGCAGCCCTGGTAAAACGCCCGCTGGCGCAGCACCGGTTGTTGGCGCAACAGCGTCCACAGCGAGCCCAGCAATTGGCCATAGGACGCGCTGTGATCAGGTTCACGCTTGGGAATGGTCACGGCCAGCACGATACTGATGGCCGCCATCAACCCGGCGGCAATCATGAACATCGCCCGCCAGCCGAAGTGGTCGGCCACCACGCTGGACACCGGCCGGGCCAGCAGGATACCGAGCAGCAAACCGCCCATGATCCCGCCCACCACCCGGCCACGGGTTACTTCCGGCGCCAGGTGCGCGGCCAACGGAATCAGGATCTGTACTGAAACCGAACTGAACCCCACCAACAGCGAGATCAGCAAAAACACGTTCGGTTGATCGGTGAACGCCGCACCCAGCAGGCTGACAATCGCCACCAGCGTGGTGATGATCATCAACCGGCGGTTCTCCAGCAGATCCCCCAGCGGCACCAGGAAAAACAGGCCCAGCGCATAGCCGATCTGGGTCAGGGAAACGATCAGGCTGGCCATGGTGTTGGTCAGGCCGATGTCCGGGGCGATCAGGCCGATGATCGGCTGGGCGTAGTAGATGTTGGCGACAATGGCCCCGCAGCAGAAGGCGAACAGTAGCACCATCCCTGGGGTCATTGTCGCGGTGCCGTGGGACACCTGGGTCGCTGGGTTCATAACGGGTCTCGCTGTACGGAAAGGAATGCGCGCAGGCTAATAGGCTGACTGAAACGGCGGAAGTGGGATTGGAGTGATAGCAATCATTCCATTGCGGAATGACTGACGAACGCGTGTGTCGCCCGTCGAAGAGCCTTGCGTCAGAACTATGGAGGTGAATGATACATTCACTTACATCTTGTTCGATAGCGTGCTTATGTTCTCTCAGCCTGTCTTTTGAAGATCGTGACCTTTGTGACCCAGGGCGCTGACGGCACGCTCACCGCTCAATCCATCTCGGCGGGCAAGGATGGCGTGACGCCGCCGATGTAGTCTTCGCAGGCCTGACCGACTATCCGAAGAAATGCCCACATTTGCCTGACAACTAGAATCAACAGGGGGATCACTTCAACGCGTCCTTTCAAGCGGGAGTATCACGATGAAAATCGTATCTTCGCTGGCGTTGGTGGTAGCGGTTGGGTCGATCTCTGGGTGCTCGACGGTGCCTGATCGTCAGGTCACCAACGTTCCCCTGAACGCTACTTCCATCAATGCCGGGAATATCGCCCGGCCCATCATGATGTCCGACGGTAATGCAACGGTGTTCTGGTTCGCGGTCAGTGGCGAAAGCATGGGCAGTGCTTTGCCGGGCCGTTTGCAGGCTTATATCTATCCGGGAAGCTGTGCGAGCCTGGGTACGAAACCGGCCTATGACATGAACGACGGACCCAATGCACGCTTCTATTCAGCGGCGTCGCACCAGTATTTCTGGAAAAGCGCACCGGTCGCCTACGAGACTCTTCGAGCGGGCGGCTATTCGTTGGTTGTGCGTGAAAGCCCGGCCGACGGAAACCGGAATATTTTCTGCGGCAACCTGAGCTGAAATTGACGGCCACAAAAAAGGCGACCTGTGCAGGTCGCCCTTTTTTTGTGGCCGCTCAGCGATTACTGACCGCTGTAGATCTGGTCGAAAACCCCGCCATCATTGAAGTGGGTCTTCTGCACGGTGCGCCAGTCGCCGAAGGTTTTCTCGACGGACAGGAAGTCCACTTTCGGGAAGCGGTCGGTGTACTTGGCCAGCACGGCCGGGTCGCGCGGGCGCAGGTAGTTCGCTGCAGCAATCTCCTGGCCTTCGGGCGACCACAGGTACTTCAGGTATTCCTCGGCAGCGGCGCGTGTGCCTTTCTTGTCGACGGTCTTGTCGACCACCGACACCGGTGGCTCGGCTTCGGCGGAAACGCTTGGGTAGATGACTTCGAACTGATCACGGCCGAACTCGCGGGCGATCATTTCCGCTTCGTTCTCGAAGGTCACCAGCACGTCGCCAATCTGGTTGGTCATGAAGGTGGTGGTGGCGGCACGGCCACCGGTATCGAGCACCGGCGCTTGCTTGAACAGTTTGCCGACGAAGTCTTTGGCCTTGTTCTCGTCGCCGCCGTTTTTCAGCACATAGCCCCAGGCCGAGAGGTAGGTGTAGCGACCGTTGCCGGAGGTTTTCGGGTTCGGGACGATGACCTGAACGCCGTCCTTGAGCAGGTCCGGCCAGTCTTTCAGGGCTTTCGGGTTGCCCTTGCGTACGATGAACACGGTGGCCGAGGTGAACGGCGCGCTGTTGTTCGGCAGGCGCGTGACCCAGTTGTCCGGGACCAGTTTGCCGTTGTCCGCCAGGGCGTTGATGTCGGTGGCCATGTTCATGGTGATGACATCGGCCGGCAAGCCGTCGATGACCGAACGCGCCTGTTTGCTGGAGCCGCCGAAGGACATCTGCAGGACGATGTTTTCGTTATGCTCGGCTTGCCAGTGTTTCTGGAACGCAGTGTTGTAGTCCTTGTAGAAATCTCGCATCACGTCGTAGGAAACGTTGAGCAGGGTCGGTGCAGCCTGGGCGATGTTGCCCAGGGCCAGGCCAGCGGCGAGAAGCGAGGCGCCAAAGAGTTTTTTCACTGCGAATTCCTTGTTCTATTAAAAGTGGGCAATTTGCCGGCGACTATAACTGGGCTCGTTTAGTCCCTTAAAGATTAAAAAGCTCTTTGCTTATTCCAGTTTTTTGAACAGTGCATTGCCACAACGGGAGCAGAACGACGCCTCGGGTTCATGGCTGTCCTTGGCGCACACCGGGCAGTCGCGATGCAACTGGCCGCCACGCATGGCCGTGGCCAGTTCAGCGGTGAAGATCCCGGTGGGTACGGCGATGATCGAGTAACCGGTGATCATCACCATCGACGAAATGACCTGGCCCAGTGCGGTCTTGGGCACGATGTCGCCGTAACCGACGGTGGTCAAGGTCACGATAGCCCAGTAAATGCCTTTGGGAATGCTGGTGAAGCCATGTTGCGGGCCTTCGACCACATACATCAGGGTGCCGAACACGATGACCAGTGTGCAGACGCTGAGCAGGAACACGAGGATTTTCTGCTTGCTGCCGCGCAGGGCATCGAGCAGGTAATGGGCTTGCTTGAGGTACGGACCGAGCTTGAGCACGCGGAAGATCCGCAGCATCCGGATGACCCGGATGATCAGCAGGTACTGGGCATCGCTGTAGTACAGCGCGAGGATGCCGGGCACGATGGCCAGCAGGTCCACCAGACCATAGAAACTGAAGGCATAGCGCAGGGGCTTGGGCGAGCAGTACAGGCGCAGGATGTACTCGCCGAGGAAGATCACCGTGAAGCCCCATTCGATGTACGCCAGCAGGCTGGCGTAGTTCTGGTGGACGTCATCGATGCTGTCCAGGATCACCACCACCAGGCTGGCGAGGATGATCAGCAGTAGGCTGGAGTCGAAGCGTCGACCGGCAACGGTGTCGGTCTGGAAAATAATCACGTACAGGCGGTTACGCCACGTGTCGTTGCTGTTCATGCCCATCGCCTTGGCCGCAAATCAGCGCAGCCTAGGTTGATTCTCCCCGGGAGCGCAAGGCGTGCTTTCGACCGTGGCTTTGCCGAGCATTTGCACGACGCTGCGAATCAGCCAGCCGGCAAGAATGAACGGCGCGGTCAGCGTGGGCAGACCGATGGCGGCAAACAGCGGCGTCAGCAACAGCGCCAGGCCGATGCCAACCAGCGGCAGCCAGGGTTGGCGATGCTGGGAGCTGAAGGCGAGGGCGGCCAGCACGGCGTTATAGCCACCGAGGCCGAGCAATGCAGTGTAGAAATCGTGGTGCAGCAGGCTCCAGCCCATGCCCGCGACAGACGCCAACAATGCCCAGCAGAATGCGCGGCGATCAGCGATCAGCAAACCGGCGGCAATCATCGCACCGGCCAGCGGATGACCGAGGAACATCACCTGACCAATGCCTTTGAGTGGCGCGGCGAGCATGTTCAGGGTGCTGACTTCGATCAAGTGCGGCTCAGTCGAGGGTGTGGCGAAGCACAGCAGCAACCAGCCCAGCCCGACGAAGGGCGCGGTGTAGGCCGGCAGGCATTGGCTGAACCGGACGCGCTTGAGCCACTGCTGGGTGACCATCGCGCTCAGGCCACCGGCGGCCAGAATCAGTGGCGGCATCATCGCCGACCAGGGGAAATACAGGCTCAGCAACAGTCCGAGCAGGACGCCGTTATAGCTGAACAACCCGGCCTGACGATCAGCCTTGGCATAGTTGCGGCGTTGCGCGGTGAGCAGCCCGGCGACACCACCGAGCAAGGCGCCGCCGAGCAGGGCGGGCGCAGTGAACAAAATGGCCAGGACGCACAGCAGGCCGCACAGCGGATTGCGCTGGAGAAAGATCTGGCTGAAGCCGTTGAGTAACGCTTCGGCCCAGTCGGGGCAGTGGGTGTTGAAATGGTTGGCAGGCATGATGAGGTCTGGGGGCAGTAGGAAAAACCATGGTCTTGCAAAAGTCTGTGGCGAGGGGGCTTGCCCCCGTTGGGTCGCGAAGCGACCCCGGATCCGGTAAATGCGGATTCTCTTTGGAACCCGTCATGCCGGAAAACGACTGCTACGCAGTCGAACGGGGGCAAGCCCCCTCGCCACAAAAGCTGTTCTTTAAATCAGCGTTTCGATGCGCAAAGAGTTAGTCGATCCCGGCTGGCCAAAGGGCACACCTGCTGTGATCAACAGTGTGTCGCCACGCTGCGCCATGCCCTGGGCCTGTGCGATCTCCAGTGCCGTGGAGCAGACTTCATCGACCTGACGCAGGCGGTCGTTGACCACCGAGTGCACACCCCACGCCACGCTAAGGCGACGGGCGGTTTGCAGGTTCGGTGTCAGGTTGAGGATCGGCACCGTCGGCCGCTCTCGCGCCGCACGCAGGCTCGACGCGCCGGATTCGCTGTAATTCACCAGCACCGCCACCGGCAGCACGTTGCTGATGCGGCGAATGGCGCAGCTGATCGCGTCGGAAACAGTCGCCTCGGCTTTCGGCCGGCTGACGTCAAGTTGAGTCTGATAGTCCGGACCGTTTTCCACCTGGCGGATGATCTTGCTCATCATCTGCACGGCTTCGAGCGGGTATTCGCCGGACGCGGTTTCCGCCGACAGCATTACTGCGTCCGCACCTTCGGCCACGGCATTGGCCACATCGGTGACTTCGGCGCGGGTTGGCGCCGGTGAGAAGCGCATCGACTCCAGCATCTGCGTCGCCACCACCACCGGTTTGCCGAGCTGGCGGCAGGTGCTGATGATGTTCTTCTGGATCTGTGGCACGCTTTCGGCCGGCACTTCCACGCCCAGGTCACCCCGGGCGACCATGATCGCGTCGCTCAGTTCGGCGATCTCGCGCAGTTGTTCGACGGCCGAGGGCTTCTCGATCTTGGCCATCAGGAACGCCTTGTCGCCGATCAGGGAGCGGGCTTCACGGATGTCATCGGGACGTTGCACGAACGACAGTGCCACCCAGTCCACACCCAGCTCCAGACCGAAGGTCAAGTCGCGGCGATCCTTGGCGGTCAGCGGGCTCAGGTCGAGCACCGCTTGCGGCACGTTCACGCCTTTGCGGTCCGACAGTTCGCCGCCATTGAGCACGGTGGTGTCGATGGCGTCGGCGTACTTGGTCACGACCCGCAGACGCAACTTGCCGTCGTCCAGCAGCAGGTCCATGCCGGGTTCCAGCGCGGCGATGATTTCCGGGTGCGGCAGGTTGACCCGGCGCTCATCGCCCGGCGTGGCATCGAGGTCCAGGCGCAAGGCCTGGCCGCGTACCAGTTGCACCTTGCCTTCGGCGAACTTGCCGACCCGCAGTTTCGGGCCTTGCAGGTCCATCAGGATGCCCAATGGATAATTGAGCTGGCGCTCGACTTCACGAATCCACTGGAAACGCTGGGCATGGTCGGCGTGATCGCCATGGCTGAAGTTCAGGCGGAAGATGTTGACCCCGGCCAGCACCAGCTCACGGATGGCGTCGATGCCGTCGGTGGCCGGGCCGAGCGTGGCGAGGATTTTGACCTTTTTATCAGGCGTCATGTTTAGTGCTCTCAAGGATCAGAATGGCGCGGAAGTCGTTGACGTTGGTACGGGTCGGCTCGGTGACGATCAGCGCGTCCAGCGCCTCGAAGTAGCCATAACCGTTGTTGTTGTCCAACTCGTCGCTGGCGCTCAGGCCCTTTGCCGCGGCGCGGGCGTAGCTGTCCGGGGTCATGATCGCGCCGGCGTTGTCTTCGGAGCCGTCGATGCCGTCGGTGTCACCGGCCAGCGCATAGACGCCGGGCAGGCCCTTGAGGCTGTCGGTCAGGCTCAGCAGGAACTCGGCATTGCGCCCGCCACGGCCATTGCCGCGTACGGTCACGGTGGTTTCACCGCCAGAGAGAATCACGCAGGGCGCCGCCAGCGGCTGACCGTGCAGGACGATCTGTCGTGCGATGCCGGCGTGGACTTTCGCCACCTCGCGGGATTCGCCTTCAAGGTCGCCAAGGATCAGCGGACTGAACCCGGCCTGACGGCATTTCACCGCCGCCGCTTCAAGGGATTGCTGCGGGCGGGCGATCAATTGGAAATGACTGCGTGCCAGGCTCGGGTCGCCGGGTTTGACGGTTTCCGACTCGGGGCTTTGCAGCCAGGTGCGCACCGAAGCCGGAATCTCGATGGCGTAGCGTTTGAGGATCGCCAGCGCTTCGGCCGACGTGCTCGGGTCGGCCACGGTAGGGCCGGAGGCGATGACCGTGGCGAGGTCGCCGGGTACATCGGAAATCGCATAGGTATAAACAGTGGCAGGCCAGCAGGCTTTGCCCAGGCGGCCGCCCTTGATCGCCGAGAGGTGCTTGCGCACGCAGTTCATCTCGCCGATGGAGGCGCCGGACTTGAGCAGGGCTTTGTTGATCGACTGCTTGTCGGCCAGGGTGATACCTTCGGCCGGCAGTGCCAGCAGGGCAGAGCCACCACCGGAGAGCAGGAAGATCACGCGGTCGGATTCGTTCAGGTCGCTGACCAGTTCCAGCACACGCTTGGCCACGGCCAGGCCAGCGGCATCAGGCACCGGATGCGCGGCTTCGACCACTTCGATTTTTTCGCAAGGTGCGCCGTGACCGTAACGGGTCACCACCAGGCCGGACACTTCACCCTGCCAGCAGCGCTCGACCACTTGGGCCATGGCGGCTGCGGCTTTGCCGGCACCGATGACGATCACGCGACCGCTGCGGTCGGCAGGCAAATGGGCTTCGAGGACTTGTTGCGGATGCGCCGCGTCGATGGCTGTGGCAAACAGCTCGCGCAGCAATTGTTGCGGATCGACCGACATGGCGGGCTCCCGGAATTCTTGTTATTGGAGGTAGAGCAACTCGGACCTGTGGGAGCTGGCTTGCCTGCGATTCAGGCGCCGCGGTCATTCAGGCAAACCGCGTCGATGCCATCGCGGGCAAGCCCGCTCCCACAGGGAACGGGCCAGATTCAGGCAGGGCTTACTTCTTGTCGCGAATCGAGAAGTTCGCCATGTGTTCCAGACCCTTGATCAGCGCCGAGTGGTCCCAGTTGCTGCCACCGATGGCCGCGCAGGTGCTGAACACTTGCTGGGTGTTGGCAGTGTTCGGCAGGTTGATGTTCAGTTCCTTGGCGCCTTGCAGGGCCAGGTTCAAGTCCTTCTGGTGCAGGCTGATGCGGAAGCCTGGATCGAAGGTGCCCTTGATCATGCGCTCGCCGTGCACTTCGAGGATCTTCGAGGACGCGAAACCGCCCATCAGCGCTTCACGCACCTTGGCTGGATCGGCACCGTTTTTCGAAGCGAACAGCAGGGCTTCAGCCACGGCCTGGATGTTCAGGGCCACGATGATCTGGTTGGCCACCTTGGCGGTTTGACCGTCGCCGTTGCCACCGACCAGGGTGATGTTCTTGCCCATGGCCTGGAACAGCGGCAGGGCGCGTTCGAAGGCGTCGGCATCGCCGCCGACCATGATGCTCAGGGTCGCAGCCTTGGCGCCGACTTCACCGCCGGACACTGGCGCGTCGAGGTACTGGGCGCCAGTTTCGTTGATTTTCGCTGCGAAGGCCTTGGTGGCGGTCGGAGAGATCGAGCTCATGTCGATCACCACTTTGCCTTTGCCCACGCCGGCAGCGATGCCGTCGGCACGGAACAGCACGTCATCGACCTGCGGGGTATCCGGCACCATGACGATGATGAACTCGGCTTCCTGGGCGACTTCTTTCGGGTTCGCCAGGGCAATGGCGCCAGCGGCGACCAGGTCGGCAGGCGCAGGGTCGTGGTGGGCCGACAGGAACAGGCTGTGACCGGCTTTCTGCAGGTTCGCCGCCATTGGGTGGCCCATGATGCCGGTGCCGATAAATCCGATTTTAGCCATGAGAAAGTCCTCTTGTTTTTATTGCTGCTTCAAGCAAATAGGGGAGTGCTGCTTTTTTGTGGGGGATCTGTGTCAGATCGCGTTATGGGTTTTCAACCAGCCCAGGCCCGCTTCAGTGGTGGTCAGCGGCTTGTATTCGCAACCGACCCAGCCCTGGTAACCGATGCGGTCCAGGTGTTCGAACAGGAAGCGGTAGTTGATTTCACCGGTGCCTGGTTCGTTGCGCCCCGGGTTGTCCGCGAGCTGCACGTGGTTGATCTCGCCCAGGTGCGATTGCAGGGTGCGGGCCAGATCGCCTTCCATGATTTGCATGTGATAGATGTCGTATTGCAGGAACAGGTTGGCGCTGCCGACCTGCTCGCGAATCGACAGGGCTTGCGCGGTGTTGTTCAGGTAGAAACCTGGAATGTCACGGGTGTTGATCGCTTCCATCACCAGCTTGATACCCGCCGCTTGCAGCTTGTCGGCCGCGTACTTGAGGTTGGCGACGAAGGTTTTCTCCACGGTGGCATCGTCAAAGCCCTGCGGACGAATACCGGCCAGGCAGTTGACCTGTGTGTTGCCCAGCACTTGCGCGTAAGCGATGGCCAGGTCGACACCGGCACGGAACTCTTCGACCCGGTCCGGCAGGCACGCGATACCGCGCTCGCCCTTTGCCCAGTCACCGGCCGGCAGGTTGAACAGCACTTGGGTCAGACCGTGTGCGTCGAGCTGGGCCTTGATTTCGGCGGAGCTGAAGTCGTACGGGAACAGGTATTCGACACCACTGAAGCCGGCCTTGGCGGCCGCTTCGAAACGGGCGAGAAAGTCCTGTTCGGTGAACAGCATGGACAGGTTGGCTGCGAAACGCGGCATGGTTGTCTCCCGTAAATGTGTGAAGGCCCCCTGTAGGAGCGAGCTTGCTCGCGAAAGCGGTGGATCAGTCAACATCTCTGTTGGATGTGAAGCCGCCTTCGCGGGCAAGCCCGCTCCCACAGGGGGAGCGGTCAGCAGTTAATCGAGCAAGGAAATCGCAGTCGGTGCGTCGTCGCCGACCAGCGCCAGGTCTTCGAATTCGTTGACGGCGTTGATCTCGGTGCCCATGGAAATGTTGGTCACGCGCTCCAGGATGATCTCGACGATCACTGGCACCTTGAACTCTTCGATCAGCTCCTGGGCCTTGCGCAGGGCAGGCTGGATCTGAGCCGGTTCGAACACACGCAGTGCCTTGCAGCCCAGGCCTTCGGCCACCGCGACGTGGTCGACACCGTAGCCGTTGAGTTCCGGCGCGTTCAGGTTGTCGAAGGACAGCTGTACGCAGTAGTCCATGTCGAAACCGCGCTGCGCCTGACGGATCAGGCCCAGGTACGAGTTGTTCACCACGACGTGGATGTACGGCAGCTTGAACTGCGCGCCCACCGCCAATTCCTCGATCATGAACTGGAAGTCATAGTCCCCCGACAGGGCCACGACTTTACGGTTCGGATCGGCCTTGACCACGCCCAGTGCTGCCGGAATGGTCCAGCCCAACGGGCCTGCCTGACCGCAGTTGATCCAGTGACGCGGCTTGTAGACGTGCAGGAACTGCGCGCCGGCAATCTGCGACAGACCGATGGTGCTGACGTAGCAGGTGTCTTTGCCAAACACCTGGTTCATTTCTTCGTAAACGCGTTGCGGCTTGACCGGCACGTTGTCGAAGTGAGTCTTGCGCTGCAGGCTGGCTTTACGCTGCTGGCAGTCTTGCAGCCAGGCGCTGCGGTTCTTCAGCTTGCCGGCGGCTTGCCATTCGCGAGCGACTTCGATGAACACGGTCAGCGCGGCAGCGGCGTCGGAAACGATGCCCAGGTCCGGGGTGAACACGCGGCCGATCTGAGTGCCTTCGATGTCGACGTGAATGAACTTGCGGCCTTCGGTGTAGACGTCGACCGAACCGGTGTGACGGTTGGCCCAACGGTTACCGATACCCAGAACCACGTCGGATTTCAGCATGGTCGCGTTGCCGTAGCGGTGCGAGGTCTGCAAGCCAACCATGCCCACCATCAGCGGGTGATCGTCCGGAATGGTGCCCCAGCCCATCAGGGTCGGGATGACCGGGATGCCGGTCAGCTCAGCGAACTCGACCAGCAGATCGCTGGCATCGGCGTTGATGATGCCACCACCGGCGACCAGCAATGGACGCTCGGCCTGATCCAGCATGGCCAGGGCTTTTTCAACCTGGACGCGGGTAGCGCTCGGCTTGGCCAATGGCAGCGGCTGGTAGGCGTCGATGTCGAATTCGATTTCGGCCATCTGCACGTCGAACGGCAGGTCGATCAGCACCGGGCCTGGACGGCCGGAGCGCATTTCATAAAAGGCTTTCTGGAACGCGTAAGGCACCTGGCCCGGTTCCATGACGGTGGTTGCCCACTTGGTCACTGGCTTGACGATGGTGGTGATGTCGACAGCCTGGAAGTCTTCCTTGTGCATACGGGCGCGGGGTGCCTGGCCGGTAATGCAGAGGATTGGAATCGAGTCGGCCGAGGCGCTGTAGAGCCCGGTGACCATGTCGGTACCGGCAGGGCCGGAAGTGCCGATGCACACGCCGATGTTGCCGGCCTTGGTGCGGGTGTAGCCCTCGGCCATGTGCGAGGCGCCTTCAACGTGGCGAGCGAGTACGTGATCGATGCCGCCGACCTTTTGCAGGGCGGAGTACAGCGGGTTGATGGCGGCACCCGGGATGCCAAAAGCGGTATCGACCCCTTCACGGCGCATCACCAGAACGGCGGCTTCGATTGCTCTCATTTTGCTCATGGTTTTGTGCCTCTTTACGTTTTGTAATTGTATACAAGTGGCTTTGCGCAGAGTGTATTCACGGCGGACGGCGCAGGTCAATCCATTTTCTCAAGCGCTTGTTTCATTCGTCGGAAGCCGGTTCTGCTGTGGCTTTTCGTCGCATGTGGCGCCTTTCGAGAATTATTGTATACAAAAAAATAATTCATTGTGTTCTATTTGTTGCATCGGGCTGCGACGCAAGCGCGCAGCCCACCGACTTTCCGAAAAACAAAATGAGGACGGCACCATGAGCGCTTTAACCTTGAAAGTCGCAGTCAACCTGGTCAACGAGGCCATCACTGCAGGGCGTGCAATCTCCGCGGCACCCTTGACCATTGCGGTACTGGATGCCGGTGGGCATCTGATCACCCTGCAACGCGAAGACGGCGCCAGCCTGCTGCGCCCGCACGTCGCCATCGGCAAAGCCTGGGGCGCCATCGCGCTGGGCAAGGGTTCACGCCTGCTGGCGCTGGACGCCCAGCAACGCCCGGCGTTTATCGCCGCGTTGAACAGCCTGGGGCAGGGCAGCGTCGTGCCGGCACCGGGTGGTGTGCTGGTTCGGGATCAGGACGGGAACGTGCTGGGTGCGGTGGGGATCAGCGGCGATTTGTCGGATGTCGACGAGCAGTGCGCGATCAATGCCATCGAGGCGTTGGGGTTGGTGGCGGATGCGGGGGTGGCGGCTTGATCTTTAGCGCCTGACCTAATGCCATCGCGAGCAGGCTCGCTCCTACCATGATCGAAGGTGCTCACATATTTTATGTACACCATCAGACCCTGTGGGAGCGGGCTTGCCCGCGATGGCTATCGACAGGACACATCCAGCTAAAAGCCTGCATGACCATCCAGTATTTCCGGGGCTAGCCTTCTCATGACTTCATCATGAGAGTGGCAAAGGAATGTCCGATTCACCTGCTTCACATCGCCTGCGTACGGGTCGCTATGCCGAACCCAATCGAATCTATTTACTGACCACCAATACGCTTCGCCGTGAGCCGGTTTTTGCCGATTACGCTTTGGGCAGATTGGTGGTGCATCAGTTTCGGCAGGCACAAAGCCTAGGATTGGCAAATTCATTGGCTTGGGTTGTCATGCCTGACCATTTCCACTGGTTGGTGGAATTGGAGAAATGCTCACTCAGTAGTTTGATGCGGCAAACCAAGTCACTGACAACGCGGGAGGTGAACCTTTCCAGTGCCAGGCACGGGCCACTCTGGCAACAGGGTTATCACGACCGAGCACTGAGGCGAGATGAGGATTTGGTGAAGATGGCGCGATATGTTGTGGCCAACCCGTTGCGGGCTGGGCTTGTAGAGCGTCTTGGCGACTATCCGTTGTGGGATGCGATTTGGGTCTGATCCACTCCCGAGTTGCCGCCATCGCGGGCAAGCCCGCTCCCACAGGGATATTTGTCGGTCACAGAATTTGAATTCAACACTGAAAATTGTGG
Organism: Pseudomonas sp. KH_046_2; assembly: GCF_057838985.1. Classification (NCBI taxonomy): domain Bacteria; kingdom Pseudomonadati; phylum Pseudomonadota; class Gammaproteobacteria; order Pseudomonadales; family Pseudomonadaceae; genus Pseudomonas; species Pseudomonas sp. KH_046_2. The sequence continues at coordinate 1,817,977 of NZ_CM174480.1, forward strand.
GAGCGAGCCTGCTCGCGAAGGCCGCGCTGCGGTCTACCGCTCCGGCTCACACCCCTTCAACACCAACCGGATAATCGTCTGCGCCGCCGCTTCATAATCTTCTTCATCCAGCCTGGCTTTGCCGGTGATGGCGGTGATTTGCCAGTCGAAGTCGGCGTAGGTCTGGGTCGCGGCCCAGATGCTGAACATCAGATGGTTGGGGTCGATGGGGGCTATTTGCCCGCGGTCGATCCAGGTCTGGATGCACTCGATGTTGTGTTTGGCCTGGCCATTGAGCTGTTCGACCAGATCGCTGCTCAGGTGGGGGGCGCCGTGCATGATTTCGCTGGCGAACACCTTGGAGGCGAATGGCAGGTCGCGGGAGATGCGGATCTTCGAGCGAATGTAGCCGCTGAGCACTTCACCGGGCTCGCCGTCCGGATTGAATGGTGTCGAAGCCTGCAGGATGGGCTCGATGATGCTTTCCAGAACCTCGCGGTAGAGGTTTTCCTTGGACTTGAAGTAGTAGTAGACGTTGGGCTTGGGCAATCCCGCCTTGGCTGCGATGTCGCTGGTTTTGGTCGCAGCGAAGCCTTTGTCGGCGAATTCCTCACTGGCGGCACGCAGGATCAGTTGTTTGTTGCGCTCGCGGATAGTGCTCATAAACCGGGTGATTCCTTGCCTGTTCTGGCGGTTGCGCATGGTATCACCGGCCTCGCGCGGCGCTCAAGAATGCACCGCGACCCGTTATGCCGCGCTATGCTGCTGCGCATTCATTACAGAAGGAAACCCGATTCATGGCAGGAAGCAGTTTGCTGGTGCTGATCGACGACATCGCGACCGTGCTGGACGACGTGTCTTTGATGACCCAAATGGCCGCCAAGAAAACGGCCGGTGTACTCGGTGACGATCTGGCACTCAATGCCCAACAAGTCAGTGGCGTACGTGCCGAACGGGAAATCCCGGTGGTCTGGGCGGTCGCCAAGGGATCGTTCATCAATAAACTGATCCTGGTGCCATCGGCGCTGGCGATCAGTGCGTTCATTTCTTGGCTGGTCACGCCGTTGTTGATGGTCGGCGGTGCCTATCTGTGCTTCGAAGGGTTTGAGAAGCTCGCCCACAAGTTCCTGCACAGCAAGGCTGAAGATGTCGCCGAGCATGCGCAGTTGGTCGAGGCGGTGGCCGATCCTGCCATCGACCTGGTGGCGTTCGAGAAGGACAAGATCAAAGGCGCGATCCGCACCGATTTCATTCTTTCGGCAGAAATCATCGCCATCACCCTCGGCACCGTGGCCGGCGCGCCATTGCCCCAGCAAATCATCGTGCTTTCGGGCATTGCCATTGTCATGACCGTCGGCGTGTACGGATTGGTCGCGGGTATCGTCAAGCTCGACGACCTCGGCCTGTGGTTGACCCAGAAACCCGGGCAGATGGCGAAAAGCATCGGCGGCGGGATTCTGCGTGCGGCGCCGTACATGATGAAGAGCCTGTCGGTGATTGGTACGGCGGCGATGTTTCTGGTGGGCGGCGGGATCCTCACGCACGGTGTGCCGGTGGTGCATCACTGGATCGAAAGTGTCGGTGCAGCGGCGGGCGGTGGCGGATTTATCGTGCCGGTGTTGCTCAATGGAGTAGCAGGAATTGTGGCGGGTGCGGTGGTGTTGATTGGCGTGATGGCCGTCAGCAAGATCTGGAAAGCCCTGAAAGGCTGAAGACAACACATGACAACTGTGGGAGCGAGCCTGCTCGCGATGGCGGTGTAACAGTCAACATCAATGTTGAATGTAACGGCCTCATCGCGAGCAATCGAGCGTCGACCGGCTGCTCCCACAGTGTTTTTGGGGTGCCTTGTTTATTCGGCGATCTGCAACTTGCGCGCTTCGGTGTACACGTAACGCACTTTCTCGTACTCGAATGGCGAGTTCATCTGGCCATAGCGGAAGCTGGTCTGGTGGCGCTTGTCGATGCCGCGCAGGATCAAGACTTCCGGATGGTTGGAGCTGACTTCGGCGACGTTGAGGAAGTTGATCGCATTCTCGGCCGAGTAATCCACCAGCAGGCCGCCGGTGTCACGCAGGTTCGACGGACCGAGGATCGGCAGGACGAAATAAGCGCCGCCCGGCACGCCGTAGAAGCCCAGCGTCTGGCCAAAGTCTTCGCTCTGGCGCGGCAGGCCCATGGCGGTGGCCGGGTCCCACAGGCCGGCGATGCCGATGGTGGTGTTGAGCAGCAGTCGCCCGGTGGTTTCCAGCGAGCGCTGGCCCTTGAGTTGCAGCAGGCTGTTCATCAGGTTCGGCACGTCGCCGAGGTTGTTGAAGAAGTTGCTGACGCCGGTGCGCAGGAAGCTCGGGGTGACGTAGCGGTAACCATTGACCACCGGCAGGAACACCCATTGGTCGAAGCGGTAGTTGAAGTGATAGACGCGCCGGTTCCACTCTTCCAGCGGATCGTAGACGGCCAGTGCGTTGAGCGTCGACCGTTCGAACTCGCGCTGATCCAGGCCCGGGTTGAATTTGAGTTTGCTCAGCGGCTCCTTGAAGCCGTCGCTGTCGACGACCACGGGGGCGTTGGCTTTGCTGTTGTCGGCATTGGCGACGCCTGCGCAGAGTAGCGCTGCGAAAAGCAGGAGATATTTAGCCACGGAAAAACTCCAGCATGGCGTCGCTGTTGACGCGGTAGTTAATGTTGCCGCAATGGCCGCCATACGGGTAAACGGTCAGGCGATCACCGAAGGTCTTGCGCAGGAAGCCCAGGTCGCCAGGGCCGAGGATCACGTCATCGGCGTTGTGCATGACCGCGATTTTCGGGCTTTCGTGCAGGTAGTCCTTCAGCGCATACAGGCTCACCTGGTCAATCAGTTGCAGCAGGCTGCCGCCGTCGGTGCGGGCGCGCCACATCGGGATCACTTGTTCGGTGATGTAGCAGTCGAAGTCGCATTGCAGCGCACGCTTGAGGAATGGGGTGAGGCTGGTGCCCTCGGTGATCGGGAACTTGGGTGGGGTGATCAGGCCGCGACGGTTGACCAGGTCCGAAGTGAAGGCAATGTCGGCCGCGGAAAAGCGGAACGAGGTGCCGATCAGCATGGCCATCTGTTCGTTGGTCAGGTGCTGCTTGGACTGCTGGAAGTCGTAGAGCAGGGCGTCATTGAGGTCGATGTAGCCCTTCTGCTGGAAGTAGCGGGTCAGCTTGTCCAGTACCAGTTCATAGAATGTGGTGCTGGTGTTGATGCCCTTGACCTCGGTCTGGACCAGCTTGTCGAGGTTGGTGATCGAGGTGTAGAGGTTGACCGGCGGGTTGAGCAGCAGGACTTTCTTGAAGTTGAAGCTGCGGCGGGTTTCGTCCAGGTGCGAGACGAAAGCGGCATCCAGTGCACCCAGGCTGTACCCGGTCAGGTAGTAATCGGTGATCGGCATTTTCGGGTTCTGTGCCCGCACGGCCTGCATCACCCGGTACAGATCTTCGGCGTCTTCCTTGGAAACACCCGGCGTGGCGAAGCGTGATGCGGCGCTCATGAAGTCATAGCTGGTGGGCGATGACAACTGCACCACGTGGTAGCCGGCTTTGTAATAGAGCTTCTTCAGGTATTCGTTCAGGGTACTGTCATAGCGCGCGCCGGTGCCGGCGATCAGGAACATCAGCGGTGCGGCGTGATCCTGCGTGGCAATGCGATAGTCGAGTTTCTTGACCGCCCAGAAATTGTCCGGCAATTCGAACGCCCGTTCCGGACGCAAGGTGACGCTGCGCACTTCCTGATCGATGTCGTCGTCCAGGGGTAACTCCGGACGCAGGTCCGGTGGCGTGGTCGCGATGGTCGCCTCGAACGGGTTGGTCAGGGGGTAGCCGTAACTGGCGGCGTCAATGTCGACCGCCAGTGCGGACGCACTCAATATAAGGCCGCCAAACAGGGCAGCGAAGCGCAAGGAACGGAGCATGACTAAATCCCTTAGAAGAAGGTGCCGAATGAATTTCGCAGGCTATGACCACCGGATTTGCGCCAAAGTGCCAACCCTCGGCACCAAACAGGCTTATTTTCGAAGTAATAGTAGCTGGACGATACACTTTGCAGCGATTGAATGACCAGTTATCAGTTGTTATCGCTTGCGAAACCCTTGAGGGCGATTAAGCTGGCCGCCGTTTTTCGCCAATTGGAGTGTTTCATGTCCCGCCGCCTGCCTGTGATCCTGCTGCTTGTTTTGCTGCCTGTCTGGCTTGCCGCCAGTTATGGCGCGCGTTATGGCTTCATGGAGGATGCGCAGTGGGTCGGCATTTGCGTGGATGAGGCCAATCGTTGGGAATGCCAGGTGCGTTCGAACCTGGGGCTGATGATTCACTTCGGGGTGCTGGCTTGGGCTGCGTTGGCAGCTGCGATCGTCGGCTTCGTTGTGCCGGGGCGGGCAGGGTGGTGGCTGGCGGTGCTGGCGCTGGTGTTCGGGTTTCCGGCACTGGCGTTGTACAACACGACGCTGGCGGTGTTTGCGGTGGTGATTGCGGGGTTGCGGTTGGTCAGAGAGTCCCGCGGCGTCTGACCGTCAGCCATCGCGGGCAAGTCGGATCGCCGCACCGCCGCTCCCACAGGGTTATTCAGTGAACACAGAATTTGTGTACGACAAAGATCCTTGTGGGAGCGGGCTTGCCCGCGAAGAGGCCGGCTGAGTCGCTAAAGAATCAAGCCTTGCGAACCCGCAGGCAGCGCCACAACGCAGCCACCATCAACACACTCACCAGCGCCCAGCCCCAGGCCTGCTGGTTCTGCAAGCCTTCGCGGAACAGCTGCGGCGCAATGCCTGCCCCAATAATGAATGTCAGCAACGCAATCTCGCGGCGCGGCACGTTCACCGGGCGGCACAGATACACCAGCGCAGGCACGATGAACGCAACACTCGGGAAGCTGCGATAACGTGGATCGAGCACCAGTTCCAGCATCATCACGGCTGCCGCGAAACCTGTCGTTGCAACCAGCCAGCCAGCACGGCGTTCCAGCAGGTTGAAAGCCCGTCCACGCCAACCGCCACGAGGGCTCAACGTCAGCGCAGCATGGGCCAGCACCAGCAGATTCAGAGCGGTCAGCAATCCGACCCATAGCCATTCACTGGTAAAACGCGTGGTCACCCGTGCCAGGTCGCCCCAGGCGCCGATCGAGCACGCCGCCAATGCACCGAGCAGTGGCAGCACCAGCGCCGAGCGCGTCGTGCGAACCCGACCGCCGAGCAGCAAGGTGCCAATGAAGATCAATCCACCCACCGCCAGCCATTGCGGCCAGTACGGTACGTTTGTCACTGGCCCGGCCAGTACGCCCTTGTCCTGGCGATCGGCATCGAACAAACCCCAGTAACCACCGACCGCACCTTCACTGGCGCGTTTCCAGGGCTGGTCGAAGGCTTCGATCAGGTTGTAATGCCAACCTTGTTGCTCGGCCATGGCGACAAAGCCGCGAATGAACCTGGCTTCGTTGACCCGGCTCGGCAGGGCCGTTTCGCGCTGGCGACCTTCGCTTGGCCAGCCGGTTTCGCCGATCAGCACATCCTTGGGCGCGAACTTGTTGCCGAACACCTGGCGTACTTCGGCCACATGTTGCAGGGCGGCGTCAATGTTCGACGGATCATCTTCCCAGTACGGCAGCAAGTGGATGGTCAGGAAACCCACGGCGGGGGCGATTTCCGGATGCTTGAGCCAGAACTCCCAGACGTCGGCGTAGGTGACAGGCTGTTTGACCTGGCTCTTGACCTTGTTGATCAGCTTCGCCAATTGCGCGCCAGTGACTTCCTTGCGCAGCAGGGTTTCGTTGCCGACGATCACCGCGCTCACCACATCCGGGTTGGCGTTGGCCGAGGCGATCAGCAGGTCGACTTCTTTCTCGGTGTCCACCGGGTTGCTGTTGACCCAGGAGCCGATCATCAGCTTCAAGCCATGCTTGCGCGCAAGGTCCGGCAGGGCTTCCAGGCCGGTCATGGAATAGGTGCGAATGCACTCGAAGCTTTTGGACAGCAGCGCGAGGTCGGCATCCATACGCTCGGGGCGCAAGTTGAATGGCACGTCAAACGGCGATTGATCCTTGTCAAACGGGGTGTAGGAGGCGCATTGCAGCTTGTGCGTGGCGCTGGCCACGTCCGGCAGGACCACTGGTTTGCCGAGGCCGTACCAGAAGCCGCCAAGGGCAAACAGCCCGAGCAGGCAAGCGAATAGATAAGCAGCAAAAGGGAAGCGGGAGGTCGCGGACATGGTCAGGCCGTGTGGGAACAAAGCGGCGCATGTTACCTGCATTTGCCGCGTGCTTGGTGGCTTGCATGATTTTGACATGCAAAGTTCGGGCGGATCGGCAGGGGGTGTTTGTTGCGCTGAGGATTAATGGCTTTCTGATGTCGTTTCTCGATGCCTTGAGGTCGCTGGCAGAGCAGGTCGCCATGAGCGTCAGGTTGATTATCGCAAGTGTCAGTACTCCGCTGATGTTCGAACGAGTTTGCGGTGAGGCGTGATGGGCGTGATGGGGGCGCTGTGCACCATAACAATACGTTTAAGCGACTCGGCATCCGTCGAGCGCAGCACTTTCGGGGAAGTAACGATGAAGATGCGACGACTCTTGGGCGCAGGTGCCGCTTTGGTGCTGGCGATCAGTTCGACCGTGGCGAGCGCCGCCAGCAAGGAAGTGACGCTCGGTTATGTCGACGGCTGGTCGGACAGTGTCGCCACGACCAACGTGGCGGCTGAAGTGATCAGGCAGAAACTCGGTTATGACGTGAAACTGCAAGCCGTCGCTACCGGGATCATGTGGCAAGGCGTGGCCACCGGCAAACTCGACGCCATGCTGTCGGCCTGGCTGCCGGTGACCCACGGCGAATACTGGACGAAGAACAAGGATCAGGTCGTCGATTACGGCCCGAACTTCAAGGATGCGAAAATCGGCCTGATCGTGCCGGAATACGTTAAAGCCAAGACCATCGAGGACCTGAAAACCGACGACAGCTTCAAGAATCGCATCGTCGGCATCGACGCCGGTTCAGGCGTGATGCTCAAGACCGATCAGGCCATCAAGGACTACGACCTGACCGGCTATCAACTCAAGGCCAGTTCCGGCGCCGGCATGATCGCCGAGCTGACCCGTGCCGAGAAGAAAAACGAATCCATCGCCGTGACCGGCTGGGTGCCGCACTGGATGTTCGCCAAGTGGAAACTGCGCTTCCTCGAAGATTCGAAAGGCGTGTACGGCGCGGCTGAAACCGTGAACAGCATCGGCAGCAAAGGCCTGGAGGCCAAGGCGCCGGAAGTGGCCAAGTTCCTGAAGAACTTCCAGTGGGAATCCAAGGATGAAATCGGTCAGGTGATGCTGGCGATTCAGGATGGCGCCAAGCCTGAAGCCGCGGCGAAGGATTGGGTCGCCAAACACCCTGAGCGTGTGGCTGACTGGACCAAGTAACAAGGAACCTCGCTGTACCCTGTAGGAGCGAGCCTGCTCGCGATCGCAGTCTGTCAGCTGACTGAGAAGTCGCCTGACACGACGCTATCGCGAGCAGGCTCGCTCCTACATTTATTTGTTCATGCTGATAATTGGCGAAAACACCATGTGGTTCTAAGACTAAGGTCGTCTGGAACCTGCCCCGCAGCCGCATAGAGTGGATACCGTTCCAACTCAATCTGTGCTGCGAGGATAAAAACAATGAACGACAGCATTTACCTCTCGATTCAAAACAGCCCGCGCTTCAAGGAGCTGGTTAGCAAGAGGGAACGATTCGCCTGGATTCTATCGGCGATCATGCTAGGGCTTTACTCCGGATTCATCCTTCTGATTGCCTACGGGCCGCAGGTGCTGGGGGCGAAAATCAGCCCTGAGTCCTCGATTACCTGGGGCATACCGATCGGTGTCGGGCTGATTGTCTCGGCCTTCATCCTGACCGGTATCTACGTACGACGCGCCAACGGCGAGTTCGACGACCTGAACAATGCGATTCTCAAGGAGGCTCAGCAATGATCCGCCGTCTAATGGCTCTTTTGAGCATCGCAGCATTCGCACCCGGCGCCTGGGCGGCTGACGCCCTGACCGGTGCCGTGCAGAAGCAACCACTCAACGTATCCGCGATCGTTATGTTTGTCGCCTTCGTCGGTGCCACCCTGTGCATCACCTACTGGGCTTCCAAGCGTAATAATTCGGCAGCCGACTACTACGCCGCCGGCGGCAAGATCACCGGTTTCCAGAACGGTCTGGCGATTGCCGGTGACTACATGTCGGCTGCGTCCTTCCTGGGTATTTCCGCGCTGGTGTTCACCTCCGGCTACGACGGCCTGATCTACTCGATCGGCTTCCTGGTGGGCTGGCCGATCATTCTGTTCCTGATCGCCGAGCGCCTGCGTAACCTGGGTAAATACACCTTTGCCGACGTGGCGTCCTATCGCCTTGGGCAAACCCAGATCCGCTCGCTGTCCGCCTGCGGTTCGCTGGTGGTGGTGGCGTTCTACCTGATCGCGCAAATGGTCGGTGCCGGCAAGCTGATCCAGCTGCTGTTTGGTCTCGATTACCACGTTGCGGTGATCCTGGTCGGTATCCTGATGTGCATGTACGTGTTGTTCGGCGGCATGCTGGCGACCACCTGGGTGCAGATCATCAAGGCTGTGCTGCTGCTGTCCGGCGCCTCCTTCATGGCCCTGATGGTGATGAAGCACGTCAACTTCGACTTCAACATGCTGTTCTCCGAGGCGATCAAGGTTCACCCGAAAGCTGAAGCGATCATGAGCCCGGGCGGCCTGGTGAAAGATCCGATCTCGGCGTTCTCCCTCGGTCTGGCGCTGATGTTCGGTACCGCTGGCCTGCCGCACATCCTGATGCGCTTCTTCACCGTGAGTGACGCAAAAGAAGCTCGCAAGAGCGTGCTGTACGCAACCGGCTTCATTGGCTACTTCTACATCCTGACCTTCATCATCGGCTTCGGCGCGATCCTGCTGGTCAGCACCAACCCGGCTTTCAAAGACGCTGCTGGTGCCTTGCTGGGCGGTAACAACATGGCGGCGGTGCACCTGGCCAACGCGGTGGGTGGCAGTATCTTCCTGGGCTTCATCTCGGCGGTGGCGTTCGCGACCATTCTGGCAGTGGTTGCCGGTCTGACCCTGGCCGGTGCTTCGGCGGTGTCCCACGACCTGTACGCCAGCGTGATCAAGAAGGGCAAGGCCAACGAGAAGGACGAGATCCGCGTCTCGAAAATCACCACCATCGCCTTGGCGGTGCTGGCAATTGGTCTGGGTATCCTGTTCGAGAGCCAGAACATTGCGTTCATGGTGGGCCTGGCGTTCTCCATCGCGGCAAGCTGCAACTTCCCGGTACTGTTGCTTTCCATGTACTGGAAAAAGCTGACCACTCGCGGTGCGATGATCGGCGGCTGGATGGGGCTGGTCAGTGCCGTGGGCCTGATGGTGCTTGGTCCGACCATCTGGGTGCAGATCCTGCATCACGAGAAGGCCATCTTCCCGTATGAGTACCCGGCGCTGTTCTCGATGATGATTGCCTTTGTCGGGATCTGGTTCTTCTCGGTTACCGACAAGTCCACTGCTGCGGACAATGAGCGGGCGCTGTTCTTCCCGCAGTTTGTTCGTTCGCAGACTGGCCTGGGTGCAAGTGGTGCTGTTTCGCACTAAGCGTTCGGGTTTGACTGTTTAAGTTGTGTTGAATGGAAATGCCCTGGTCGAGAGACCGGGGCATTTTTTATTGGGCGGTAATCGACCTGAATTTGGTGGGTGTACCCGATTTACTGTGGGCGAGCCTGCTCGCGAAGGCGGCCTGACAGCCGACCTGACTTTTGTTGACCGCGTACATATCCATTCCTGCGGTAACGGCGACTTATGGTTCCGCTCTTACAGCGGGTCACTTTGGCAAACGCCCCAAAGTAACCAAAGGTCTCGCCCCTTACGTACGGCCCCTCGCTAAGGCTCGGGGTTCCTTCGCTGCGGTATTCATCCGGGGGCATTGCCCTCCGGTCGGCTTCGCTTCGACCTACATGCAATGAGTTCGACTGCGTCGAACGGCGCTGCGCGCCAATCCCCGGATGAACACCTCCGCTCAGCCTTCCGAGGGGGCGGGTGGATCAAGATCAAGAGCTGCAGGCGAGCTAACGCTCGGCCTGATGAGTGGTGAAGAGCGTGGGTGTACGCTGCTCTGCCTTTGCTCTTCTGTGGGAGCGGTGTCGAGCGCAAAATCCGTGTATATCCTCGTCTCCCTGTGGGAGCGAGCCTGCTCGCGATGACGGCCTGCCAGTCGACCAGGTACATCACAGCCGAACGAACCCGGCAAACAGGCCGGCCGGTAGGCCGCCTCGAGCGCTGTTGCGGTGTACGCCCACGGAGCAGGACCGGAGCGAGGGCATGCCGAGCCTTGGCGAGGCACCGAACGTCAGGGGCAAGAGCCCTTGGTTACTTGGGGCTTTTCCAAGTGACCCGCCGTAATTGGATGGACTCGCCCGCGCCGAGGCGTCAATGCGCCACGGGGGCAGTCTAAGAAGCCACCGACAGCGAGGGCGAATCCATGAAAAAGAATACGACGGTTAAACAGTCCCTGTCTCCAACCGATCTATCGACATGCACGACAGTGGCAGTCGATCTTGCCAAGCAGATATTCCAGGTCGCGGGGGAAGATGCCCTTGGCCAAGTGCTTTACGAAGAGCGAATCAAGTCGCGTGAAGCCTTTCATACCTTCCTGCGCAAACTGCCGCCAACCGTAGTGGTGCTGGTAGAAACGGGCCCAGGCGCTCAAGCATGGGCGCGGCAGCTACAGGCTCAGGGCAATCTGGCGCGAATTCTTCCGGCGCAACTTGTGGCCAAGCACCGCAGCGGCGCCAAAAATGATCGTAATGATGCCCGGGCCATATTGCGTGCGGGGCGCGACAGCAAAATTGCGGCGGTCCCCATCAAAAGTGCCACAGCACTGGCCATGCAGGCCTTGCACCGTGCCCGGCAGGGTTATGTCCGTCGGCGCACAGCCATGAGTAACCAGATGCGGGGCTTGCTGATGGAACACGGTATAACCCTGGCACAAGGTGATGTCGCTATCAGTCAGACCCTGCCTCGGGTGCTGGAAGACGCGACACAACCATTGCCAGACATATTGCGTGAGCTGATAGACGAGCTGCTGGGCGAGTGGCGTCAGTTAGGCGAACGGATCAACGTGCTGACCGGTCGCCTGGAGAGCGCCGCGAACGAGGATAAAACAGCCCGGCGACTGATGACCGTGCGCGGTATCGGCCCGATCATCGCCACAGCGCTTTTGGCCAAGGAGACCGAACCTGAACGTTTTGCCAATGCACGCCAGTTCGCGGCCTACTTTGGCATGGTGCCTGAGCAGAACAGCAGTGGGCAGAAGATTCGCCTGGGCAGGATGAGCAAACGAGGCGACAGCTATGTGCGCAGCCTGATGGTTCAAGGGGCTCACGCGGTATTGAGGCATTTGCGCCCTGATTCAGAGCAGCCCGACGATCGTCGGTTGCAACGTTGGCTGGGTCGACTGGGACGCAAGGAAGCGGCGATACGGTTGGCGAACCGCAACCTTCGAATCGTTTGGGTGCTGCTACAAAATGACCAGACTTACCGCAGCCAACCGGCCAATGGCCGGCCAGCTGCGCCAAGTTACTGATCGACAGCGTTCTGCCTCCGGGGCGCCAAGGCGCTCCAGCCCCTGCTAGAAAACATTGACCCCAGGTCAGACCGTCGCGGATCGATGCCTGCGCCCTTACCGGCCTTCGAGGCCTGAACGTAATCGGCATGCCGCGAGCTCAACCAATGTTGGCCAGAAGCCGAAGACAGCTTCCTCGAACAGGCCTTATACATAGATGCAACCGGGTAGCAGTGTTTGAAAAGCAGGTAGACCGTAGGGGCGAGTCCATACATAAGGGCGGAACCATTAGCGGCCGTAACCGCAGAAACGGATATGTACACCATCAAAAAGGCGCACAAACAAAAACGGCCTCCTGCTCTTTATATAAAAAGCAGAGGCCGTTCCCGGTACAACTCAACACCCTACAGCAAGACAGCGCTTACTTGCGGTCTTCCAGCTTTGTGATGTCACGCGACTCGTAGCCGGTGTACAACTGGCGCGGACGGCCGATCTTGTACGGGCTGGAGAGCATTTCCTTCCAGTGGGAGATCCAGCCGACGGTCCGCGCCAGGGCGAAGATCACGGTGAACATGCTGGTTGGAATGCCGATCGCCTTGAGGATGATCCCCGAGTAGAAGTCGACGTTCGGGTACAGCGAGCGTTCGATGAAGTACGGGTCGGTCAGGGCGATCTCTTCCAGGCGCATGGCCAGTTCGAGTTGCGGATCGTTCTGGATGCCCAGTTCCTTCAACACTTCGTCGCAGGTCTGCTTCATTACCGTGGCGCGCGGGTCGCGGTTTTTGTAGACGCGGTGACCGAAGCCCATCAGCTTGAACGGATCGTTCTTGTCCTTGGCCTTGGCGATGAACTTGTCGATGTTCGAAACATCGCCGATTTCATCGAGCATGGTCAGTACGGCTTCGTTTGCACCGCCGTGGGCAGGGCCCCACAGTGCAGCGATACCGGCGGCGATACAGGCGAACGGGTTGGCACCCGAAGAGCCGGCCAGGCGTACGGTGGAGGTCGAGGCGTTCTGCTCGTGGTCGGCATGGAGGATGAAGATCCGGTCCATGGCCTTGGCGAGCACCGGGCTGATCGGTTTGATCTCGCACGGGGTGTTGAACATCATGTGCAGGAAGTTTTCCGCGTACGACAGGTCGTTGCGCGGGTACATCATGGGTTGGCCCATGGAGTACTTGTAAACCATCGCGGCCAGGGTCGGCATCTTGGCAACCAGGCGGATCGCGGAGATTTCGCGATGCTGCGGGTTATTGATGTCCAGGGAGTCGTGGTAGAACGCCGAGAGGGCGCCGACTACGCCGCACATGACGGCCATCGGGTGGGCGTCGCGACGGAAGCCGTTGAAGAAGGTCTTCAGCTGCTCGTGAACCATGGTGTGGTTCTTCACGGTGCCGACGAACTGGGCCTTCTGTTCTGCGGTCGGCAGTTCGCCGTTGAGCAGCAGATAGCAGGTTTCCAGGTAGTCCGATTTTTCAGCCAGCTGTTCGATCGGGTAGCCGCGGTGCAGCAGAATGCCGTTGTCGCCGTCGATATAGGTGATCTTCGACTCGCACGAGGCGGTCGACATGAAGCCTGGGTCAAAGGTGAAACGGCCCGTGGCCGTCAGGCCCCGAACATCGATAACATCGGGACCAACGGTGCCGGTTAAAATGGGCAGCTCGACGGGGGCTGCGCCCTCGATGATCAACTGCGCTTTTTTGTCAGCCATGTGGCCTCCTATTTATGCTTGAAATCATCAGACAGACCCCCCACGCAGGGCCCGCACCACTATAGTGAGATAAATTCGAATGTCAATTTGCCTAAAGTCTTGCTCCAGAAGGCTTTAACCGGACTTTTTTCTCGAAATTGGCTGCCATTTACGCCTTTTATGTCAGTTGCGCAATCAGCTGTTTGGGTTAGGTGTTTGCGTTGTCATTAGTAGCCTAACTGTCTATACTCGGCCACCGACCGCCAAGGGCTTTTGGGCTTGCTTTCATTGGGGGTCGCATCCCTGGGTGGTGGTTACCTGACCAGTGCACTCCCCAACAACTTTGCCCTGATTGTTAGGGGCTCTTCAGTGTGAAAAAAAAGCCGTGAAAAGCCAACGACCTGTAAACCTAGACCTAAGGACCATCAAACTCCCAGTCACTGCTTACACGTCCATCCTTCACCGAATTTCCGGTGTCATCCTCTTCGTGTGCCTTGCCATCATGCTTTACGCATTGGACAAGTCGCTGAGCTCCGAGGAAGGCTTCGGTCAGGTGAAAGCGTGTCTGACCAGTCCGCTAGCCAAGCTAGTGACATGGGGCATCCTGTCCGCTCTGCTTTATCACCTGGTAGCCGGTGTGCGCCATTTGATCATGGACATGGGCATCGGTGAGACGCTGGAAGGCGGCAAGCTGGGCTCGAAAATCGTTATCGCCGTTTCCGTGGTGGTAATCGTTCTGGCAGGAGTTTGGATATGGTAACTAACGTCACGAACCTGTCGCGTTCGGGCCTCTATGACTGGATGGCGCAACGTGTGTCTGCGGTCGTTCTCGCGGCTTACTTCATCTTCCTGATCGGATACATCGTGGCCAACCCTGGCCTCGAGTACGCCCAGTGGCATGAACTGTTCGCCCATAACGGAATGCGTATCTTCAGCCTCCTGGCCCTCGTTGCCCTCGGCGCTCACGCCTGGGTCGGCATGTGGACCATCGCGACCGACTACCTGACGCCAATGGCGTTCGGCAAGTCCGCGACGGCTATACGTTTCCTTTTCCAGGCAGTCTGCGGCGTTGCGATGTTCGCTTACTTCGTCTGGGGCGTGCAGATTCTCTGGGGTATCTGAGTCATGGCTAACATTCCAACGATTTCTTTCGACGCCATCATTATTGGTGGTGGCGGTGCCGGCATGCGCGCAGCGCTGCAACTGGCACAGGGCGGTCACAAGACTGCCGTGATCACCAAGGTTTTCCCGACCCGTTCGCACACTGTATCCGCCCAGGGCGGCATCACCTGCGCAATCGCGTCCGCTGACCCGAACGATGACTGGCGCTGGCACATGTACGATACCGTCAAGGGTTCCGACTACATCGGTGACCAGGACGCTATCGAATACATGTGTCAGGAAGGCCCGGCTGCCGTTTACGAGCTGGACCACATGGGTATGCCATTCTCGCGTACCGAGCAAGGTCGTATCTACCAGCGTCCATTCGGTGGTCAGTCCAAGGACTACGGTAAAGGCGGCCAGGCTGCGCGTACTTGCGCTGCGTCCGACCGTACCGGTCACGCTCTGCTGCACACCCTTTATCAGGGCAACCTGAAAGCCGGTACCGTGTTCCTGAACGAGTACTACGCTGTCGATCTGGTGAAGAACGGCGAAGGCGAGTTCGTCGGCGTGATCGCCATCTGCATCGAAACCGGCGAAACCACCTACATCCGTGCCAAGGCCACCGTACTGGCTACCGGCGGTGCAGGTCGTATCTACGCTTCGACCACCAACGCCCTGATCAACACCGGTGACGGCGTTGGCATGGCGTTGCGTGCTGGCGTTCCGGTGCAGGATATCGAAATGTGGCAGTTCCACCCGACCGGTATCGCCGGCGCTGGTGTACTGGTTACCGAAGGTTGCCGTGGAGAAGGTGGCTACCTGATCAACAAGCACGGCGAGCGTTTCATGGAGCGTTATGCTCCGAACGCCAAAGACCTTGCCGGTCGTGACGTTGTTGCCCGTTCGATGGTTAAAGAGATCATCGCCGGCAACGGTTGCGGTCCGAATGGCGACCACGTAATGCTCAAACTCGACCATTTGGGCGAGGAAGTGCTGCACAGCCGTCTGCCAGGCATCTGCGAGCTGTCGAAGACTTTCGCCCACGTTGACCCGGTTGTTGCTCCGGTTCCGGTTGTTCCGACCTGCCACTATATGATGGGCGGCGTTCCGACCAACATTCACGGTCAGGCAATCACCCAGAACGACGAAGGCGTCGATGAGATCATCCCTGGCCTGTTCGCCGTGGGCGAAGTGGCTTGCGTATCGGTTCACGGTGCCAACCGTCTGGGCGGCAACTCGCTGCTCGACCTGGTGGTATTCGGCCGTGCTGCCGGCCTGCACCTGGAAAAGGCGCTGACCGACGGTATCGAATACGACGACGCCACCGACGCCGACATCCAGGCTGCCCTGGCGCGTCTGTCCGCCCTGAACGAGCGTACTGAAGGCGAAGACGTGGCTACCCTGCGTCGCGAGCTGCAAAACTGCATGCAGAACTACTTCGGTGTATTCCGTACTGGCGAATACATGCAGAAGGGTATTGCCCAGCTGGCTGACCTGCGCAAGCGCATCGCCAACGTGAAGATCAACGATAAGTCGCAGGCGTTCAACACTGCGCGTATCGAAGCTCTGGAACTGCAGAATCTGCTGGAAGTGGCCGAAGCCACCGCCATCGCTGCAGAAGTACGTAAAGAGTCCCGTGGTGCTCACGCCCGTGAAGACTTCGAAGATCGTGACGACGAAAACTGGCTGTGCCACACCCTGTACTTCCCGGGTGACAAGCGCGTGACCAAGCGTGCCGTGAACTTCTCGCCGAAGACTGTTCCGACTTTTGAACCTAAGATTCGGACTTATTAAGGGTGGCCGCCATGTTGCAAGTCAGCGTTTATCGTTACAACCCTGATCAGGACGCCGCGCCGTTCATGCAGGAATTCCAGGTTGATACCGGTGGTAAAGACCTGATGGTGCTGGACGTGCTGGCCCTGATCAAAGAGCAGGACGAGGGTTTCTCCTATCGTCGCTCTTGCCGTGAAGGTGTTTGCGGTTCCGACGGCATGAACATCAACGGCAAAAACGGCCTGGCATGCGTCACGCCGCTGTCTGCGGTCGTAAAAGGTAACAAGTTGATCGTTCGTCCTCTGCCAGGTTTGCCGGTTATCCGTGACCTGGTCGTCGATATGAGCATCTTCTACAAGCAATACGAGAAGGTTAAGCCATACCTGCAGAACGACACCCCGGCTCCGGCCATCGAGCGTCTGCAGTCCCCTGAAGAGCGTGAAAAGCTGGACGGTCTGTACGAGTGCATCCTGTGCGCCTGCTGCTCGACTTCCTGCCCGTCCTTCTGGTGGAACCCGGACAAGTTCCTGGGTCCAGCTGCCCTGCTGCAAGCGTACCGCTTCCTGGCAGACAGCCGTGACACCAAGACGTCCGAGCGTCTGGCTTCGCTGGATGACCCGTTCAGCGTATTCCGCTGCCGCGGGATCATGAACTGCGTCAGCGTATGTCCGAAAGGCCTGAACCCGACTAAGGCCATCGGTCACATCCGTAACATGTTGCTCTCAAGCGGCGTGTGATTCAGCTGCTGTACCCGCTGTACCCGTAGATGCTACGGCGCAGGCTTCAACCGGCGCCGTAGTTTTAACCTGAGCAGCAGCTTAAAAGGCTGCGGCTCTTATTTTGAAGAAATGAGACAAGCAGGGGCATCCGGGCTGGTACCCGGACTATCAGTGTGATCCTAGTGGCTTGTTTTGGTCGCTGCATTCGGACTTCTGCAAGTTTGCTCGGTGTCGACACCGGTGGTGTTCCCCTAACCGAGGGTGACCAAGCATGCAAGAAAGCGTGATGCAGCGCATGTGGAACAGTGCCTA
Organism: Pseudomonas sp. KH_046_2; assembly: GCF_057838985.1. Classification (NCBI taxonomy): domain Bacteria; kingdom Pseudomonadati; phylum Pseudomonadota; class Gammaproteobacteria; order Pseudomonadales; family Pseudomonadaceae; genus Pseudomonas; species Pseudomonas sp. KH_046_2. The sequence continues at coordinate 1,835,138 of NZ_CM174480.1, forward strand.
CCTATCCGGTAGTAACGCTGCCTATGTGGAAGAGCTTTACGAGCTCTACCTGCACGACCCTAACGCTGTGCCAGAAGAGTGGCGCACCTACTTCCAGAAGTTGCCTGCTGACGGCAACTCTGCCACCGATGTTTCGCACTCCACAATTCGCGATCATTTCGTCTTGCTGGCAAAGAACCAGCGCCGCGCCCAACCGGTTTCCGCCGGCAGCGTGAGCAGTGAGCACGAGAAGAAGCAAGTTGAAGTGCTGCGATTGATCCAGGCCTACCGTATGCGTGGCCACCAGGCAGCCCAGCTTGACCCGCTGGGACTGTGGCAGCGTCCTGCACCTGCAGACCTGTCGATCAATCATTACGGCTTGACCAATGCCGATCTTGATACGACCTTCCGTGCCGGCGACCTGTTCATCGGCAAAGAGGAAGCGAGCCTACGCGAAATTCACGAAGCGTTGCAGCAGACATATTGCCGCACCATCGGCGCTGAGTTCACGCACATCACCGATTCCGAGCAGCGCCAGTGGTTCCAGCAGCGTCTGGAAAGCGTGCGCGGTCGTCCGACGTACTCCGCCGACATCAAGAGCCACCTGCTTGAGCGCGTGACCGCCGGCGAAGGCCTGGAAAAATACCTGGGCACCAAATACCCGGGTACCAAGCGTTTCGGTCTGGAAGGCGGCGAAAGCCTGATTCCGATGCTCGACGAGCTGATCCAGCGTTCCGGTTCCTACGGCACCAAGGAAATCGTCATCGGCATGGCCCACCGTGGCCGTCTGAACGTGCTGGTCAACACCTTCGGCAAGAACCCGCGCGAGCTGTTCGACGAGTTCGAAGGCAAGAAGAAGGTCGAGCTGGGCTCCGGTGACGTGAAATACCACCAGGGCTTCTCGTCCAACGTGATGACCTCCGGCGGTGAAGTTCACCTGGCCATGGCGTTCAACCCGTCCCACCTGGAAATCGTTTCCCCGGTGGTCGAGGGTTCGGTTCGCGCCCGTCAGGATCGTCGTAACGATCCGACCGGTGAGAAGGTTCTGCCGATCTCCATCCACGGTGACGCTGCGTTCGCCGGTCAGGGCGTGGTCATGGAAACCTTCCAGATGTCGCAGACCCGCGGTTTCAAGACCGGCGGTACCGTGCACATCGTGATCAACAACCAGGTCGGTTTCACCATCAGTAACCCGCTGGACTCGCGTTCCACCGAGTACGCGACCGACGTTGCGAAAATGATCCAGGCGCCGATCCTCCATGTGAATGGTGATGATCCGGAAGCCGTATTGTTCGTGACCCAGCTGGCCATCGACTACCGCATGCAGTTCAAGCGTGACGTGGTGATCGACCTGGTCTGCTACCGTCGTCGCGGCCACAACGAGGCCGACGAGCCAAGCGGCACCCAGCCGATCATGTATCAGCAGATCACCAAACAGCGCACCACCCGTGAGCTGTATGCCGATCGTCTGACCCAGGGCGGTGTGCTGGACGCAGAGCGTGTTCAGGCGAAAGTCGACGAATACCGCAACGCACTGGACAACGGTCTTCACGTGGTGAAGAGCCTGGTCAAAGAGCCGAACAAAGAGTTGTTCGTGGATTGGCGTCCGTATCTGGGCCACGCCTGGACCGCACGTCACGACACTCGCTTCGATCTGAAGACCCTGCAGGAACTGTCCGCCAAGCTGCTGGAAATCCCGGAAGGCTTCGTGGTTCAGCGCCAGGTTGCCAAGATCTACGAAGACCGCCAGAAGATGCAAGCCGGCGGCCTGCCGATCAACTGGGGTTACGCCGAAACCATGGCGTACGCGACCCTGGCGTTCGAAGGTCACCCGATTCGCATGACTGGCCAGGACATCGGCCGCGGTACGTTCTCGCACCGCCATGCTGTCCTGCACAACCAGAAGGACGCGGGCACCTACATCCCGCTGCAGAACCTGTACGACGGCCAGCCACGTTTCGACCTGTACGATTCGTTCCTGTCCGAAGAAGCCGTACTGGCGTTCGAATACGGTTACTCGACCACCACGCCTGATGCGCTGGTGATCTGGGAAGCCCAGTTCGGCGACTTCGCCAACGGTGCCCAGGTGGTTATCGACCAGTTCATCACCAGTGGCGAGCACAAGTGGGGCCGTCTGTGCGGTCTGACCATGTTGCTGCCGCACGGTTACGAAGGTCAGGGGCCGGAGCACTCCTCGGCGCGTCTGGAGCGTTACCTGCAGCTGTGCGCCGAGCACAACATTCAGGTAGCCGTGCCGACTACGCCGGCACAGATCTATCATTTGCTGCGTCGTCAGGTGATTCGCCCGCTGCGCAAGCCTTTGATCGTTCTGACTCCGAAGTCGCTGCTGCGCCACAAGCTGGCCATCTCGACGCTGGAAGATCTGGCCGAAGGTTCGTTCCAGACCGTCATCCCGGAAATCGATGCCCAAGACCCGAAAAAGGTCGAGCGCGTTGTTCTGTGTAGCGGCAAGGTCTACTACGACCTGCTGGAAAAACGCCGTGCCGAAGGTCGTGACGACATCGCTGTCGTGCGTATCGAGCAGCTGTACCCATTCCCAGAGGACGACTTGAAAGAAGTCCTGGCGCCTTACACCAACGTCAAAGCTGCCGTTTGGTGTCAGGAAGAGCCGATGAACCAGGGTGCGTGGTACTGCAGCCAACACCACATGCGTCGCAGCATCAGCAACCTCAACAAGTCTCTCGTACTCGAGTACGCGGGCCGTGAGGCTTCTGCTGCACCAGCATGCGGTTACGCATCGATGCACGCCGAACAGCAGGAAAAACTGCTGCAAGACGCCTTTACTGTTTAACGCCTTCGCGCACCTGAAACCGAATTTAAGGAACCACAGACAATGGCTATCGAGATCAAAGCCCCCACTTTCCCGGAATCGGTTGCTGATGGCACCGTTGCCACCTGGCACAAGCAACCGGGCGACGCGGTCAAGCGCGACGAACTGATCGTCGACATCGAAACCGACAAAGTCGTGCTGGAAGTGCTGGCTACCGCTGACGGCGTGCTGGGCGCTATCGTCAAGAACGAAGGCGAAACCGTTCTGTCCGACGAAGTCCTGGGCTCCATCGTTGAAGGTGGCGCTGCTGCCGCTGCTCCAGCCGCCGCTGCTCCGGCCGCTGCCGCTGCTCCAGCTGCCGGCGCTGACGAAGACGCTATCGCAGCTCCGGCTGCTCGCAAGCTGGCCGAAGAAAACGGCATCAACCTGGCTTCCGTCAAAGGCACCGGCAAAGATGGTCGTGTAACCAAGGAAGACGTGGTTGCCGCTGTCGAAGCCAAGAAAGCTGCTCCTGCTGCCGCACCTGCCAAGGCTGCTGCTCCGGCTGCCGCTGCTCCTGTGTTTGCCGCTGGCGATCGCATCGAGAAGCGCGTACCGATGACCCGCGTACGTGCCACCGTGGCCAAGCGTCTGGTTGAAGCTCAATCGAACATGGCGATGCTGACCACTTTCAACGAAGTCGACATGACCGAAGTCATGGCCCTGCGTTCGAAGTACAAGGACCTGTTCGAGAAGTCCCACAACGGCGTGCGCCTGGGCTTCATGTCGTTCTTCGTGAAAGCAGCTACCGAAGCGCTGAAACGCTTCCCGGCTGTCAACGCCTCGATCGACGGCGGCGACATCGTTTACCACGGCTACGCTGACGTCGGCGTTGCAGTTTCCAGCGATCGCGGCCTGGTTGTACCGGTTCTGCGTAACGCCGAACTGATGAGCCTGGCTGAAATCGAAGGCGGCATCGCCACCTTCGGCAAGAAAGCCCGCGACGGCAAACTGTCGATGGACGAAATGACCGGTGGTACTTTCACCATCACCAACGGTGGTACTTTCGGTTCGATGATGTCGACCCCGATCGTCAACCCGCCACAAGCAGCCATCCTGGGCATGCACAACATCATCCAGCGTCCGATGGCCATCAACGGTCAGGTCGTTATCCGTCCGATGATGTACCTGGCACTGTCCTACGATCACCGTCTGATCGATGGCAAAGAAGCTGTGACCTTCCTGGTGACCATCAAGAACCTGCTGGAAGACCCGGCTCGTCTGTTGCTGGATATCTGATAGAAGCAGCCATGGGTTGCAAGCACGGGCTGTCGGAAAACCCGCAGCCTGGCTTGCCGCTCGCGGCTTGAAGCTTTTCGCTAAAGAGGATTTTTTGAATGTCGCAGAAATTTGACGTAGTAGTGATCGGCGCGGGCCCTGGCGGCTACGTGGCTGCCATCAAGGCCGCTCAGCTTGGTCTTTCGACGGCCTGCATCGAGAAGTACACCGACAAGGAAGGCAAACTGGCTCTGGGCGGTACTTGCCTGAACGTCGGCTGCATTCCATCCAAGGCCCTGCTGGACAGCTCGTGGAAATTCCACGAAGCCCAGGACGGTTTCGCGATCCACGGTATCAATCACGCTGGCGTGACCATGGACGTGCCAGCGATGGTCGGCCGCAAGGCCAACATCGTCAAAGGCCTGACCTCCGGCGTTGCGACCCTGTTCAAAGCCAACGGTGTGACCTCCATCCAGGGTCACGGCAAGCTGCTGGCCGGCAAGAAAGTCGAAGTCACCAAGCCAGACGGTTCGGTAGAAATCATCGAAGCCGAAAACGTCATCCTGGCTCCAGGTTCGCGTCCGATCGACATTCCGCCAGCTCCGGTTGACCAGAATGTGATCGTCGATTCGACTGGCGCCCTGGAATTCCAATCCGTGCCCAAGCGTCTGGGCGTGATCGGCGCTGGCGTGATCGGTCTGGAACTGGGTTCGGTCTGGTCGCGTCTGGGTGCAGAAGTGACCGTCCTGGAAGCCCTGGACACCTTCCTGATGGCAGCCGACGCCGCTGTTTCCAAGGAAGCGCTGAAAACCCTGACCAAACAGGGTCTGGACATCAAGCTGGGCGCTCGCGTAACCGGTTCCAAAGTGAACGGCGACGAAGTCGTGGTGAACTACACCGATGCCAAGGGCGAACAGAACATCACTTTCGACAAGCTGATCGTAGCCGTTGGTCGCCGTCCGGTGACCACTGATCTGCTGGCTGCCGACTGCGGCGTGACCCTGGACGAGCGCGGTTTCGTGCACGTTGACGATCACTGCGCCACCACCGTACCGGGCGTCTACGCCATCGGCGACGTGGTTCGCGGCATGATGCTGGCGCACAAAGCCTCGGAAGAGGGCATCATGGTTGTCGAGCGCATCAAGGGCCACAAGGCCCAGATGAACTATGATCTGATCCCGTCGGTTATTTATACTCACCCGGAAATCGCATGGGTTGGTAAAACCGAGCAGGCCTTGAAAGCTGAAGGCGTTGAAGTTAACGTCGGCACCTTCCCGTTCGCAGCCTCTGGCCGTGCTATGGCTGCCAACGACACCGGTGGTTTCGTCAAGGTCATCGCAGATGCCAAGACAGACCGCGTATTGGGCGTCCACGTGATTGGCCCAAGCGCCGCGGAACTGGTTCAGCAGGGCGCGATCGGTATGGAATTCGGCACCAGCGCTGAAGACCTGGGCATGATGGTTTTCTCCCATCCGACCCTGTCTGAAGCCTTGCACGAAGCTGCTTTGGCTGTGAATGGCGGCGCCATCCACATCGCCAACCGCAAGAAGCGTTAAGACAATAAGAAACCACGGCGGAATGGCCCGTCGTGAGCCTTGCATGCAAGACTCACCGCGGAATATCCGCTGGACGCAGTCTTGCATAGCTGCACCGGGTATCCGGAAAGGCTATGCAAGCAGCAGTCACAGGTGGTGCGGCACTTGAATGAGTGCAGCACCGAATGCGCAGTACCTAACGAAGACGGTAATAAGCATGAATCTTCACGAGTATCAGGGTAAGCAGCTGTTCGCTGAATACGGCCTGCCAGTTTCCACCGGTTACGCGGTAGACACCCCGGAAGCAGCAGCAGAAGCTTGCGACAAAATCGGCGGCAGCGAGTGGGTTGTCAAAGCCCAGGTCCACGCCGGTGGTCGCGGTAAAGCGGGCGGCGTAAAGCTGGTTCGCAGCAAAGAAGACGCCAAAGCCTTCGCACAGCAGTGGCTGGGCAAGCGTCTGGTGACTTACCAGACTGACGCCAACGGTCAGCCAGTCACCAAGATCCTGGTTGAATCGTGCACTGATATCGCTAAAGAGCTGTACCTGGGCGCTGTCGTTGACCGTTCGAGCCGTCGTATCGTGTTCATGGCTTCCACCGAAGGTGGCGTGGACATCGAGAAAATCGCTCACGACACTCCAGAAAAAATTCTGAAAGCCACTATCGATCCACTGGTTGGCGCTCAGCCATTCCAGGGTCGCGAGCTGGCATTCCAGCTGGGTCTGGAAGGCAAGCAAGTTGCCCAGTTCGCCAAGATCTTCGTAGGTCTGGCCAAACTGTTCAAGGATCACGACCTGGCCCTGCTGGAAGTGAACCCGCTGGTGATCAAGGCTGACGGCGATCTGCACTGCCTCGATGCCAAGATCAACATCGACGCCAACGCCATGTACCGTCAGCCCAAGCTGAAGACTTTCCACGATCCGTCGCAAGACGATCCGCGCGAAGCGCACGCTGCCAAGTTCGAACTGAACTACGTAGCGCTGGAAGGCAACATCGGTTGCATGGTCAACGGTGCTGGCCTGGCCATGGGTACCATGGACATCGTCAACCTGCATGGCGGCAAACCAGCCAACTTCCTCGACGTGGGCGGCGGTGCTACCAAGGAACGCGTTACCGAAGCGTTCAAGATCATCCTGTCCGACACTAACGTCGCTGCAGTACTGGTCAACATCTTCGGCGGCATCGTTCGTTGCGACATGATTGCCGAAGGCATCATCGGCGCCGTGAAAGAAGTCGGCGTGAAAATCCCGGTTGTTGTTCGCCTTGAAGGCAACAACGCTGAGCTGGGCGCTAAAGTACTGGCAGAAAGCGGTTTGAACATCATCGCTGCTACCAGCCTGACCGACGCTGCTCAACAAGTTGTCAAAGCTGCGGAGGGCAAATAATGAGCGTCCTGATCAATAAAGACACCAAAGTTATCTGCCAGGGTATTACCGGTTCGCAAGGTAGTTTCCACACCCAGCAAGCCATCGAGTACGGCACCAAGATGGTTGGTGGTGTAACTCCAGGCAAAGGCGGCACCGAGCACCTGGGCCTGCCAGTGTTCAACACCGTGAAAGACGCAGTAGCTGCCACTGGCGCCACCGCCAGCGTGATCTACGTTCCGGCTCCTTTCTGCAAGGACTCGATCCTGGAAGCTGCCTTCGGCGGCATCAAGCTGATCGTGTGCATCACCGAAGGCATTCCTACCCTGGACATGTTGGACGCTAAAGTTAAGTGCGACGAGCTGGGCGTAGTCCTGATCGGCCCTAACTGCCCAGGCGTGATCACCCCAGGCGAATGCAAGATCGGCATCATGCCAGGTCACATTCACTTGCCAGGCAAGGTCGGTATCGTTTCCCGTTCCGGCACCCTGACCTACGAAGCTGTGAAGCAGACTACTGACGCCGGTTTCGGTCAGTCGACTTGCGTCGGCATCGGTGGTGACCCGATCCCGGGTTCGAACTTCATCGACATCCTGAAGCTGTTCCAGGAAGACCCGAAGACCGAAGCGATCGTGATGATCGGTGAGATCGGCGGTTCGGCTGAAGAAGAAGCGGCTGCCTACATCAAGGCACACGTGACCAAGCCGGTTGTTTCCTACATCGCTGGTGTGACTGCTCCTCCGGGCAAGCGCATGGGCCATGCTGGCGCAATCATCTCTGGCGGCAAAGGCACTGCAGACGAGAAATTCGCTGCTCTGCAAGATGCAGGCGTTAAAACCGTGCGTTCGCTGGCAGACATCGGCAAGGCCCTGGCCGAGCTGACCGGCTGGGCTGTCAAGTAAGCCTCGCGCTTAGCTTGCAACTCTGCTGACAAAGGCCACCTTCGGGTGGTCTTTGTCGTTTCCGGGATATGTGTTGATGGAACTGACGCCTTCGCGAGCAGGCTCGCTCCCACAGGTATGCGCGTTCCAATGTGGGAGCGAGCCTGCTCGCGAAGACGGACTTACAGTCGACAATCATTAACATGCAAAAACGCGACACAAAGATGTCGTATATCGGATAGTTCGCCCTCTAACAGTGCGTTTATCGGCCAAATTCGTTAGGCTACGCGCCATTTTTGCGTCTGCGGCCCACAAGGCGGCAACGCGCTAAAAGGGTCGGTCTTATACGGACTGACAGCATTTCCCTCACCCATAGGGAAATCCCTCTCTAAATTCCGATTCAGTAGTGTGGTATTTCCTTAATGAAAGTGTTGAAAGGCCAGGACATCCTGGCACTTGGTTTTATGACGTTTGCCCTGTTCGTCGGGGCTGGCAACATCATCTTCCCGCCTATCGTCGGTTTGCAGTCCGGGCCTAATGTCTGGATGGCGGCGCTGGGTTTTCTGGTCACCGCTGTGGGGTTGCCGGTGATCACCGTTGTTGCGCTGGCCAAGGTCGGCGGGGCAATGGATGCATTGAGCAGTCCGATCGGTAAACTGGCAGGCGGTCTGTTGGCGGCAGCGTGCTATCTGGCTGTAGGGCCACTGTTCGCGACGCCACGTACCGCCACAGTATCGTTCGAAGTGGGCCTGGCGCCGCTGACCGGCGAGAGCCCGCTGGGGCTGTTCCTGTACAGCTCGGTCTACTTCCTGCTGGTGTTCTTCATTTCGCTGTATCCGGGCCGTCTGCTGGATACCGTAGGGCGCTTCCTTGCACCGCTGAAGATTATCGCCCTGGCTGTACTCGGCATTGCAGCATTCGCCTTGCCGGCCGGTGACATTGGCCAGGCAACCCCTGAATACGTGGCGGCACCGTTTTCCCAAGGTTTCATCAATGGTTACCTGACCATGGATACCCTGGGCGCCCTGGTGTTCGGCATCGTCATCGTCAACGCCATCCGTTCCCGCGGTGTCGAGTCGCCAGCACTGATCACCCGTTACGCGATCATCGCTGGCCTGATCGCCGGTGTCGGCTTGGCGCTGGTGTATGTCAGCCTGTTCCGTCTCGGTTCGGGCAGCCATGAAGTGGCCGCTGGCGCTACTAATGGCGCGGCGGTTTTGCATGCCTACGTGCAGCACACCTTCGGTTCGCTGGGCAGTGGTTTCCTTGCCGTGCTGATTTCGCTGGCGTGCCTGGTGACCGCGGTCGGCCTGACCTGTGCCTGCGCCGAGTACTTCAGCCGCGTATTACCACTGTCCTACAAGACACTGGTGATCATCCTCGCCGCGTTCTCGCTGCTGGTGTCCAACCTGGGCCTGACCAAGCTGATTGCGTTCTCGATCCCGGTACTCACCGCGATCTACCCGCCGTGCATCGTTCTGGTGGCGCTGAGCTTCTGCAAGGACTTCTGGCATGAGCAGGGTCGTATCCTCGGCCCGGTGATGCTGGTGTCGTTCATCTTCGGCCTGATCGACGCCCTCAAGGGGGCAGGCCTGGCGGACTGGATGCCGACGCAAATGGCCCACCTGCCGCTGAGCGAGCAGGGCCTGGCCTGGCTGGTGCCGTCGGTGATGACACTGGTGGTCGCGGTGGTTTGCGATCGCCTGCTGGGCAAGCGCGCCGAAGCCTTGGCTTAAGTCGCTTCACGGCCCGCCACAAGCGGGTCTTGAGCAGAAACAGAAATGCCCCGTATCAATCGATACGGGGCATTTTTTTTGTGAGGGATGCGGTGCCTTTTCCGTTGAGCTAACGTCGAAGCACTGCAACACCCTATGTGGGAGCGAGCAGGCTCGCTCCCACAAGGTTTCAGTGTTCCGTTACTACTTCACAAGGACCTGCATGTCGTTCATCCAAGCCAACCTGATTCACATTCTAGCCGCCGTCTGGTTCGTTATCTGCTGGGGCGGCTACACCCGCTATGCCACCTGGAAGGGCCGTGATACCGCGTGTCTGGCCAGCGTTCTGCACCTTTATCGCGAAGACTGGATGCGCCGCATGCTGCTGCGCGACAACCGCATCGCCGATGCCAGCGTGATCGGCAATCTGGAGCGCAACGCTTCGTTCTTCGCCTCCAGTACCTTGATTATCCTGGCGGGTATTCTCACGGTGCTGGGGGCTTCGGAGCGGGCGGTATCGTTGCTGGCGGATATCCCGATGGTGCAACAGGCATCCCAGGGCATGTCGGAAATCAAGTTGCTGTGTCTGGCGCTGGTGTTTGTCTATGCGTTCTTCACATTCAGTTGGTGTATGCGCCAGTACAACTTTGCCGCCATTCTGGTCGGCTCGGCGCCGATGGTCGGTGAACGTCATGTGTCGGAGCAAGAGCGCAAGGCGTTCGCTTCCCGTGCGGCTCGCGTCATTTCCATGGCTGCCAACCAGTTCAACTTTGGCCTGCGCTCTTATTACTTTGGCATGACCATGCTGGCCTGGTTCGTCAGCCCATGGCTGTTCATGTTGATGAGTGCCGGTGTGGTGTTCGTATTGTATCGCCGCGAGTTTCACTCCGACGTTCTCGACGTAATGGTCTATACCCCTACAGAGGCGCCATTGCCCGAGGCGAATAAAGAGGCTGCCTGATCGGGCGCCCGCGCGCTGGCTATCCAGTGTGTAACTGGAAGGACCTGGCCTGGCAACGCAGTCTGGTTTGGCTGGTGGGATTAATCTGTTCGCTGTTGTTGATGATTAGTCCGACTTTTCGAACGATTTTGCTCTAACCACTTTTTTCAAGGCAAAAGAAAACCCGCACTTGGCGGGTTTTCTTTTGTCACGCTAAAAACCGTATTAGTTCTTAGGTGCTTCCGGAGCGGCTGGAGCAGCCTCTTTTGCCGCTTCTGTGTTCGATTCAGCCTGATCTTTGGCGGCTTCGGCGTTTTCTTTCGCCGCGTCGTTCACTTTATCCTGAGCTTCGTTCATTTTTTGCTGGGCTTGCTCAGCTGGTTGGTTGGCATCTTGAGCTTTGTCCTCGGATTTTTTATCGCAGGCAGCGAGACCGAGGGAAGCGGTCAACATCAAGGCAATAGCTAAAGTCTTACGCATAGGGTGTTTCTCCTGATGAAAAGCATCTACTGGCATTAAGAGCACATGCATCAGGGTTAAGTTCCTTAATTCTTTCAGATATATAAGTTTGCTCTAGTGCGGAACTTTTACCCGGACCGCCACCCCACTGTAAAAACATAAACAAGAGCTTTTATCAAATGGCTGAAAACCCCGTTTTTGAGCGTGCGATGCGCTTTCTGTCGGCGCTGCGACATTGTCAGGTACTTGGACTAAGCGTTCACAGTGCCAACAACGAAGGGCTGACGATTGTGCTGCCGTACAGCCCGCAGATCGTCGGCAATCCCGAAACCGGCGTGATTCATGGCGGGGCGCTGACCTCGCTGATGGACACCGCCTGTGGCATGGCGACCCTCTGCGTACTCCCGGAATTCGAAGTCTGCCCGACCCTCGACCTGCGCATCGACTACATGCACGCCGCCGAGCCACATAAGGATGTCTACGGCTTTGCCCAGTGCTATCGGGTCACCACCGACGTGATTTTTGCCCGTGGCTTCGCCTATCAGGATGACCCCGGGCAACCCATTGCCCATGTGATGGGCACTTTCATGCGCATGGGCAAGAACATCAAAGGCACCAAGGGCTTTGGTGGCACGGTTATCGGAGGTGCGCAATGAGCGAGTCGCTCAAGGATCAATTGCAAAAGGCCCATGAGCAGGGCGATTACGCCGCGCTGCTGGATTTGATTCCCTATGCCCGGCTGATCGGCGTCGAATGTTCACGGGTGGGAGATGAGCTGCTGTTCAAGCTGCCGGCGAACAAGGACAACATCGGTAACCCTTTGTTGCCGGCGATTCATGGCGGCGTGATCGCCGGTTTCATGGAGTTGGCCGCGGCGCTGCACCTGTTGGTGTTTACCGGATCGCCCGGGGTGCCGAAGATCATCGACTTCTCCCTGGATTACCTGCGAGCCGGGCAATTTCGCGATACCTGGGCCCGATGCCAGGTCTGGCGCCAGGGTCGCCGGGTCGCCAATGTGGCGATTACCGCCTGGCAAAGCACCGAAGCCGAACCCATTGCCACGGCCCGTGCACATTTCAAACTCGAAGAGCCCTTGAAATCCTGAACTCAGCCCCAAACTCTGAGGACAACCCGCCGTCGACCCTCATGGTCGCGGCTTATGCCATCTGATTGGAGTTTGATGACCATGAGTGTGGAAACTCAAAAGGAAACCCTGGGCTTCCAGACCGAGGTGAAGCAACTGCTGCATCTCATGATCCATTCGCTGTATTCCAACAAGGAAATTTTCCTTCGCGAATTGATCTCGAACGCCTCTGACGCTGTCGACAAATTACGTTTCGAAGCCCTGGCCAAGCCAGAGCTGCTGGAAGGTGGTGCCGAACTGAAAATCCGCGTGAGCTTCGACAAGGACGCTAAAACCGTCACTCTCGAAGACAACGGTATCGGCATGAGCCGTGAAGACGCGATCACCCACCTGGGTACCATCGCCAAGTCCGGCACCGCCGATTTCATGAAGCACCTGAGCGGCGACCAGAAGAAAGATTCGCACCTGATCGGCCAGTTCGGTGTCGGTTTCTACTCCGCCTTCATCGTCGCCGATAAAGTCGATGTGTACAGCCGTCGTGCCGGCAGCGCTGCCAGCGAAGGCGTGCACTGGTCGTCCAAGGGCGAAGGTGATTTCGAAGTTGCGACCATCGACAAGGCCGAACGCGGCACTCGCATCGTCCTGCACCTGAAATCCGGTGAAGACGAGTTCGCCGATGGCTGGCGCCTGCGCAACATCATCAAGAAGTACTCCGACCACATCGCCTTGCCGATCGAGTTGCCGAAAGAAGTGGCCGCTACCGAAGGCGAAGAGCAGCCGGCCGTTGAGTGGGAAACCGTCAACCGCGCCAGCGCCCTGTGGACCCGTCCGCGTACCGAGATCAAGGACGAGGAATACCAGGAGTTCTACAAGCACATCGCTCACGATTTCGAAAACCCGCTGAGCTGGAGCCACAACAAGGTCGAAGGCAAGCTCGAATACAGCTCGCTGCTGTACGTGCCGACCCGTGCGCCGTTCGACCTGTACCAGCGTGAAGCGCCGAAAGGCCTGAAGTTGTACGTACAGCGCGTGTTCGTCATGGATCAGGCCGAGTCTTTCCTGCCGCTATACCTGCGCTTTATCAAAGGCGTGGTCGACTCCAATGACCTGTCGCTGAACGTGTCGCGGGAAATCCTGCAGAAAGACCCGATCATCGACTCGATGAAGTCGGCGCTGACCAAGCGTGTCCTGGACATGCTGGAAAAACTGGCGAAGAACGAGCCTGAGCAATACAAGGGCTTCTGGAAAAACTTCGGTCAGGTCATGAAAGAAGGCCCGGCAGAAGATTTCGCCAACAAGGAGAAAATCGCCGGCCTGCTGCGTTTCGCATCGACCCACGGCGACGATGGCGAGCAGGTTGTTGGCCTGGCCGAGTACCTGGCGCGCGCCAAGGAAGGTCAGGACAAGATCTACTACCTGACCGGCGAAACCTACGCCCAGGTCAAGAACAGCCCGCACCTGGAAGTCTTCCGCAAGAAAGGCATCGAAGTGCTGCTGCTGACCGACCGTATCGACGAGTGGCTGATGAGCTACCTCAGCGACTTCGAAGGCAAGAGCTTTGTCGACGTGGCGCGCGGTGACCTGGACCTGGGCAATCTGGACTCGGAAGAGGACAAGAAGGCTGCGGAAGAAGTCGCCAAGGCCAAAGAAGGTCTCGTTGAGCGTCTGAAGACCGCGTTGGGCGAATCCGTTGCGGAAGTTCGGGTGTCCCATCGCCTGACCGATTCGCCGGCGATCCTCGCGATCGGCGAGCAGGACCTGGGCTTGCAGATGCGCCAGATCCTGGAAGCCAGCGGCCAGAAGGTTCCGGATTCGAAGCCGATTTTCGAGTTCAACCCGGCTCACCCGCTGATCGAGAAGCTCGACAACGAGCAGAGCGACGAGCGCTTCGGCGATCTGTCGCACATCCTCTTCGATCAGGCGGCCCTGGCGGCCGGCGACAGCTTGAAAGACCCGGCGGCCTATGTGCGCCGTCTGAATAAGCTGTTGGTCGAGCTATCGGCCTGACTGTGTTGTAGAAAAACCCGCTTCGGCGGTTTTTTTCATTTCGGTGCTAAAACATCAGGAGTCAGAAATGAGCCAAATCACTGTACGTTCCGTTGCCTATCAGATTGACGGCCAGGCTTACGAAAGCCGTCTGGCCTTCGATGCCGACCATAAAGGCCCGCGCCCGGGTTTGTTGATGGCGCCGAACTGGATGGGCGTCAGCGCCGGTGCCGAGGAGATCGCCAAATCGGTGGCCTCCAAGGGTTATGTGGTGCTGATTGCAGACCTTTACGGTCAATCGATTCGTCCGACGAACAATGACGAGGCCGGCGCTGCCATGATGCCGTTGAAGAATGACCGCCCATTGCTGCGCAAGCGCATGCAGGTGGCATTCGAACAGTTGCAAAGCCAGGGTGAAGTGGCTGTCGATACTTCGAAACTGGCCACTTTCGGTTTCTGCTTCGGCGGTTGCTGTGCCCTGGAGTTCGCCCGTACCGGCGCGCCAGTGAAAGCGGCGGTGTCGTTCCACGGCACGCTGGACACACCGAATCCGGCCGACGCGAAAAACATCAAGGGTAAGGTCCTGGTACTGCATGGTGCCTCCGATCCACTGGTGCCGAAGGAGCAGTTGCCGGCGTTCGAAGATGAAATGAACGCGGCCGGTGTGGACTGGCAGTTGCTGAGCTACGGCGGTGCGTTCCACTCGTTCACCGACCCCCACGCCAACGTGCCGGGCATGATGATGTATGACGCCAAGGTGGCTGCCCGGGCGTTCACGTCGATGCACAACTTGCTGGATGAAGTGTTCAAGGGCTGATCGTGATTTGGTCGGTGTGAGTGCCGGCCCCTTCGCGGGCAAGCCCGCTCCCACAGGGAATTGTGTTGTTTGCAGGTTTCTGTGACCGACTCGGTCAAATGTGGGAGCGGGCTTGCCCGCGAAGGCGACCTGACAAACGATAGAAAAACTAAGGCAGTTCGATCCGCTCGCTTTCCCCCGGCACGGTAGGCCAATCCCCAGCCGCCCAACGCCGGCGTGCTTCATCAATTGTTGCCGGATCGCTCGCGACAAAATTCCAGTTGATCCGTCGTGGCCCGTCCAGCGGTGCGCCGCCAAACAACACGGCATGACTGTCGCTTTCAGCAAACAGTGTCATCTCTTCCCCCGCAGGCAGTACCACCAGCGAGTACGGCGCTATCGGCTCGCCATCGAGTTGCACTTCGCCGCTCAACACATACAGCGCACGTTCTTCATGCTCGGTGGGGATCAGCAATGTCGTCGCCGTTTGCAGGTGCAGTTCCGCGTACAACGTAGGAGAAAGCACCGGCACGGGCGATTCCAGGCAAAAGCCTGACCCGGCAATCATGCGAATCTTCACCCCCAGGTTTTCGCTGACCGGCAATGTGGAAGATGGATGGTGGCTGTAATGCCCCGGACCTTGTTCTTTGTCCTTGGGCGAAGCCAGCCAGATTTGCAATCCGTGCATGGTGAAGCCGCTTTCTCTCAGGGCTTCTGGCGTGCGTTCGACGTGGGCGATGGCACTGCCGGCCGTCATCCAGCTGACGTCGCCAGTCCCGACCACTTGATCGGAGCCGAGGCTGTCCTTGTGCTGGATCTGCCCCTGGAACAAGTAGGTGAGGGTGGACAGGCCAATGTGTGGATGCTGGCGGATGTTCATGCCTTTGCCCGGTGGATAACGGGTTTCCAGCATGTGGTCGAAAAACACGAATGGCCCGACGCTGCGGCACTTGGCCGATGGCAGCGGGCGGAGAATCGGCTGGCCTTCGACATCTTCGGCGCGGGGGCGGATCACGAGCGGAGTGTTCATGGTGCGTTCCAGGCTGAGCGGGTAATGCGTTCGAGCATAACCCGCTTGCGCAGCCCTTGCCGCTATTGGCTGAACGCGCCTTCGGACAAATGCGTTTCGATGCTGACTTCAGAGGTGGTCATCAGCTTGTGGATCGGGCAGCGATCGGCCACGCGGTGCAGTTCATCGCGCTGGGCGTCGGTGAGTACGCCCTTGAGGGTCAGTTTGACGTGCAGCGCGTATTTACCTTTTTGCTCTTCACTGTTGTCGCGCTTGACCTCCACACCGACACCGGTCAGCGGGATGTTTTTCTTTTTGGCATACAGCTTCAGGGTCAGGGCTTTGCAGGCACCCAGCGCGGCATCGAAATAATCGTGTGGCTCCGGTGCCGAGCCTTCACCACCCGCCGTGACGGGCACGTCGGCGAAGAGTTCGTGGTCATCGATCTGGATGCTGTGGCGAAAGCCTTCGGCTGAAACGGTGTTGACAGTAACGGTCATGGGAAACCTCGCAGGCGACAGGAAAACTCATTCGATCAAAAAAGACCTTGAAGGTATAGAGCCATCGCGCTTTTCGGGTGCTCCAATCTTCGAGCCCACAAAAAAGCCCCGCGACTGCGGGGCTTTTCGTAGTGCGCCCAGCATGGGCGCAATCTTGTGGGTGAAAGTCCCGCCGTGAGCTGACCACAGCGAACGAAGTGAAGCGCAACTGCATGAGGGTGACCGAGTGTGGGGAGGAAGCGTGAATCGAAACCGTGAGCCGATGAACAAGAACCGGATACAAGGCGAAGCCGATCAGGGCGAGCGAGCCATGAATCGCGAAGCTCTTGTGGTCAAAGATCAGGCTGCGTAAATCCGGCGGTTGTGCGGGGAAGGATTGCGTTCTTACCTGGGGAGATCTCGCCTTGTGCCTGAAAGGGCGACGGCGTCAGCCGGAGCGAGAAGTCAGCAGAGGCCGTAGTAGTTTTTTTTTTTGACGAAGGGCTGAACGAGAGAAAGCGTTATAGGCCATGTTGATGCGAAAGACCGGAAGTCAGATGCCTGCCAAACGCGGGGCGGATGGAGATAACGAGCGGTGAAGCCGTGAGAAGTCCTGTCAGCGACGAGGTCAATCGCCCGCAAGATGAATCCGACAACGCAGGGCAAGGGCTGCTGGAACGGGCCTTTGCGAGAGAAAACCTGAAACGGGCGTGGAAGCGGGTCAAGGCCAACAAAGGTGCAGCGGGAGTCGACGGTCTGGACATTGAACAGACGGCCGAACATCTGCTCACTCAGTGGGCGGCGATTCGTGAACAGCTTCTGTCAGGTGTCTACCGGCCCAGTCCGGTACGCCGCGTGGTCATTCCAAAACCCGACGGCGGTGAGCGCGAGCTGGGTATTCCAACGGTCACCGACCGTTTGATCCAGCAAGCCTTGCTGCAAATCTTGCAGCCATTACTCGATCCGACTTTCAGTGAACACAGCTACGGCTTCCGTCCGGGACGCTGCGCGCAGGACGCCGTTTTAGCGGCCCAGCGGTATGTGTCCTCGGGGCGCAAAGTGGTGGTGGATGTGGATCTGGAGAAGTTCTTCGACCGGGTCGATCACGACATTTTGATTGATCGTTTACGCAAGCGGATTGCGGATCGGGCGGTTATCCGACTGATCCGGGCGTATCTGGATGCGGGAACGCAGATCAATGGCGCGGTCGAGAAAAGCCGTTGCGGGGCGCCGCAAGGCGGTCCGCTGTCACCGCTGCTGGCGAACGTGTTGCTGGACGAAGTGGATCGGGAGCTTGAACACCGAGGTCATTGCTTCGTGCGCTATGCCGACGATGCGAATGTGTATGTTCGCAGCCACAAGGCGGGCCAGCGGGTGATGATCTTGCTGAGGCGTCTGTATGAAAAGCTGCACCTGAGCGTCAACGCGAGCAAGAGTGCGGTGACGAGTGCATTTGGTCGCAAGTTTCTTGGGTACGCCTTCTGGGCCTCTCCACAAGGCGTCAAAAGAGCAGTGGCGATCAAGGCGCGTAAGCAGTTCAAGCAACGGATACGCGAACTCACCCGCCGCTCAGGTGGCCGCAGTATGCGACAAGTTGTCGAGCATCTACGCCCTTATCTCTTGGGCTGGAAAGCTTACTTTGGGTTGTCACAAACACCGAGAGTTTGGCGAGAGCTGGACGAATGGATACGACACCGACTGAGAGCAATCCAGCTTAAGCAATGGAGACGTGGCTCGACGATCTACCGCGAACTGAGGGCGCTGGGAGCCAGCAGCCAAACGGCCCGGAAAGTGGCGGCCAACTCGCATAGCTGGTGGCGTAACAGCCGATTTGAGCTGAATCGAGTGTTGGATATAGCGTGGTTCGACAGGCTGGGACTGGTGCGTCTCTCATAACCTCAATCTCTCGAACCGCCCGGTGCGGACCCGCATGCCGGGTGGTGTGGCAGGGGAGCGGCCTATGAAGGCCGCCCCCTATGCCGATTCGATCCGGATCAGCTGCCTTTGACTGGCTTGCCGTTGACCGTACCGTCCAGGAGCATGATGTTGTATTCCTTGCCGTCGGTTTCGACTTGTTGCAGGCGGACCAGCAGGTAATCCCAATCCTTGGCGAACCACATCACGGTGATGCGTTTGTTTTGTGTCGGGTCGCGTACACGTTCAACCTTGATCGCATCGATCTTGCCGGCCTTGGTGTCGACCTTTTCAGCGCCCAGCACGCGGAAGTCATAGGTATCGACTTCACCGCCGTCGACCACCTGATAACTCATGCTTTTTTTGCCGGCGGCGACGTCGTGCTGCAGGGCCAGTTGATAGCTGGATTTGTCGAGCATGCCGCGGTTCAGCGGAACCTTGACCGCGTCGCCGCGATCGGTACCGGTGACCATCTTGGTGTTCCAGTCGAAATCCAGATCCGCTTTCTTGGCCTTGCCCAAGCCGCCACGTTCAAAGTGGTACGACTCTGGAAGAAGCGTGTCCTTGTCCATGGTCAGGGTGCTTTCCTCGGACAGGCTGGCGATCATCATCGATGCCTTGAAACTCAGTTTCCATTTGCCATCACTGGTTTTTTCGAGGTTGCGCTCGGCAGTGCCACTCATGGGCAGCTGTTTCCAGTCGGCGGTGTAGCTGGCGGAGAAAGGTTGAAGGTCTGCCGCCTGGGCGAAGGGCAAGGCAAGCAGAGCGCAAGCGAAGAGCAGGGCGCGATGCATAAAATCTCCTAGTTTCGAATCAAGTGGCCGCTGGCCGCGAGTAACTGTCCATCCAGTAAAGCACCTTGCTCGCCGAGGGCCAGACGACCTTCGGCAAACCAGCGTACGGCCATCGGGTAGATCAGGTGTTCCTGAACATGGACCCGCTGCGCCAGACTCTGCGGCGAATCCTGTAACTCTACCGGTATTACAGCCTGTACGACCAGTGGTCCGCCATCGAGTTCCTCAGTGACGAAGTGCACGGAGCAGCCGTGCTCGGTGTCGCCGGCCTCCAGCGCGCGCTCATGAGTGTGTAACCCTTTGTATTTGGGTAGCAGCGAGGGATGGATATTGAGCAGGCGACCCTGATAGTGGCGTACGAAACCAGCGCTGAGAATGCGCATGAATCCGGCCAGTACCACGAGTTTGGGGTTGAAGGCGTCGATCAGTTCGATCAGCGCGGCGTCGAAGGCCTCGCGACCTTCGAAAGCCTTGTGATCCAGGGAGCGGGTGTCGATACCCGCGTCCCTGGCGCGTTGCAGGCCGTAGGCGTCGGCGCGGTTGGAGATCACCGCAGCGATGCGGACCGGGCTGTTGCCGGTCCGCGTGCTGTCGATCAAGGCCTGCAAGTTACTGCCGGTGCCGGACAACAGCACCACCACATCACAGGTGACGGACATTAATGAGCCTTGAGGTTCTTCAGTTCAACCTGGGCCGCGCCTTCGGCAGCGGTGGCGATCTGACCGATGACCCAAGGCTGCTCGCCAGCTTCACGCAGTACGTTCAGCGCGGTTTCAACGTGCTCTTGAGCCACGCAGATCACCATGCCGACGCCGCAGTTCAGCACGCGGTGCATTTCGTTTTCGTCGACGTTGCCTTTCTCTTGCAGCCAGTCGAACACGGCCGGGCGGTTCCAGCTAGCCACGTCAACCACGGCTTGCGCGCCTTTTGGCAGAACGCGCGGAATGTTGTCCAGCAGGCCGCCACCGGTGATGTGGGCCATGGCTTTGACAGCGCCGGTTTCCTTGATCAGCTTGAGCAGCGGCTTCACGTAGATACGGGTCGGGGCCATCAGCAGATCGGTCAGCGGCTTGCCGTCGAGCTGGGTGTTTTCGATGTCGGCACCGGACACTTCGATGATCTTGCGGATCAGCGAGTAGCCGTTGGAGTGCGGGCCGGAAGACGGCAGGGCGAGCAAGGCGTCGCCGGCAGCCACTTTGGAACCGTCGATGATTTCGGATTTTTCAACGACGCCGACGCAGAAACCGGCCAGGTCGTAGTCTTCGCCTTCGTACATGCCAGGCATTTCAGCGGTTTCGCCACCGACCAGGGAGCAGCCGGACAGTTCGCAGCCTGCGCCGATGCCGGTCACGACCTGGGTCGCGGTTTCGACGTTGAGTTTGCCGGTGGCATAGTAGTCGAGGAAGAACAGCGGTTCAGCGCCGCAGACCACCAGGTCGTTCACGCACATGGCAACCAGGTCGATGCCGATGCTGTCGTGCTTGTTCAGGTTCAGTGCCAGGCGCAGCTTGGTGCCGACGCCGTCAGTGCCGGAAACCAGCACAGGCTGCTTGTAGCCGGCCGGGATTTCGCAGAGGGCGCCGAAACCGCCCAGGCCGCCCATGACTTCCGGGCGCGCAGTGCGCTTGGCGACGCTCTTGATGCGTTCGACCAATGCTTCACCGGCGTCGATGTCTACACCGGCGTCCTTGTAGCTCAGGGAGGGTTGCTTGCTCATGATCCAGGCCTTTAGGGGGGGATTTCTGGGTAACGACCGAGTCCGTCGGGAGCGCCGAAACTGCGTAGGCGAGAACCATGCGCGCTATTCGGACACTACCCGGCTGTTGCCGGTCTGCGAAGGCGCGCGATTTTATCAGGCTTGAGCCGCAGCGGCCATCCTCAGGCCGACAGCAGGGCCATATCCGGTCAAAAAAAACCGTTGATGCGCGGTGTCAGTGGCATCCTGCATGGCTGTATAAGGTATCGCGATTAACCGTCTATCGTTATGACAGTGCGAAAACTTACCCGGAACGTGTGAATGTTTTGCGTCGGGCAACGGTCACAGTCTTGCTCGATCGTCTTCATGCGGTCTGTTCCAGCCGCTCTTGTCGTCAGGAATCTTTCATGCGTTTTTGTAAATTCTTGCTTGTGAGTTGTTTGTCAGTGGTCAGCCTGGTCAGTCAAGCCGAAACCGTCAAAGGCCTTTACCTGGTGCGCGAGCCGGTGAATGGCCAGTCGCCCGAGGAGCGCGACCAGGCGACTCAGCGTGCGTTGGACACGCTCGTATTGCGCCTGACCGGCGACCCCAAGGCCGCTCAAAATCCGGGGCTGGCGGCAATTCGCAAAGACCCGCAACAGATCATCAGCCAATACGGCTTTGAGGCCGGGCCGCCGGAAGTCCTGAAGGTCGATTTCGATCCGGGTACCACCGAGCAGGCCTTGCGTCGTGCCGGCCTGGCCATGTGGGGGGCCAATCGGCCGTCGATCCTCGGCTGGTGGTTGAATGAGTCCGCCGAGGGTTCAAGCCTGGTGGGCGACGGCCAGGCCAGCGCGGCGCCGCTGCGTCGGGCTGCCCAGCACCGTGGCTTGCCATTGCGCTTGCCGTTGGCGGATTTGAATGAGCAGATCGTCGCCACTGCGCCGAATCTGGAAGG
The DNA here is from genome assembly GCF_057838985.1 of Pseudomonas sp. KH_046_2. Taxonomy (NCBI): domain Bacteria; kingdom Pseudomonadati; phylum Pseudomonadota; class Gammaproteobacteria; order Pseudomonadales; family Pseudomonadaceae; genus Pseudomonas; species Pseudomonas sp. KH_046_2. Next base: position 1,856,753 of record NZ_CM174480.1, read on the forward strand.
CGCAGATCCCGAGCCTTTGCAAGCGGCATCGGAACGCTACAACGCCGACGCCCTGCTCGCGGTACACGCCAAGGAAGAGGGCGGGCAGTGGCAAGCCAAGTGGCAATTGTGGCTGGGGGATAAAAAAGAGGCCGGCAGTGTGCAGGGAGCCGATCAGGCCGCCGTGGCCGATGCGGTGATGCTGGCGGTCAACGAGCGCCTGGCGCCGCGGTTTGTCGCCAAACCCGGCGCTTCGAGCGAGCAATTGCTGGAAGTGCAAGGCATGAATCTTGAGCGCTACGCGTCGCTCGGACGATTGCTGGAGCCGTTTGGCGGGCGTGTGCGCAGTGTCGAGGGTGACCGGATTCTTTATCGGGTCAATGGCAGCGTCGATCAACTGCGTGCGCAACTGTCGCTGGCGAGGTTGCAGGAAACGTCGGCAGCTCAAGCTCCGGCTCCGGCAGTGCCGGCTCAGCCTGCCGTCGGTGGTGCGGTGTCTGCACCTGCGCCCGCCCCAATCCCGCAACTGCGTTTTCGCTGGTAGTTTTTCTTTCTTTATATAGAAGCAATGGAGTGGTTCATGGCCGATACGCGGCGTTGGTTCTGGCTCGGTGGGGTGGTCCTGCTGTGTGTGTTTGTCTGGTTGTTGCATCCGATCCTGACGCCGTTCCTGGTGGCGCTGCTGTTGGCCTACCTGTTCGACCCGCTGGTGGACCGGCTGGAGCAGGCAGGCCTTTCAAGAACCTGGGGTGTCGTGGCGGTGTTTACCCTGTTTACATTGATCTTCACCGCGCTGCTGTTGGTCTTGGTGCCGTTGCTCGCCAGGCAGTTGTTTCGTTTGTATGAACTGGCTCCGCAGATGCTCGACTGGCTGCAGCACACGGCGTTGCCCTGGGCGCAATCGAAGTTCGGCCTGTCGGACGGTTTCTGGAAGTTCGACAAGCTCAAGGCTGCCATCAGCGAGCATATGAGTCAGACCACTGATGTTGTCGGCGTGGTATTGAGTCACGCCACGGCCTCGGGGTTGGCGCTGATCGGCTGGCTGGCGAACCTGGTGTTGATTCCGGTGGTGAGCTTCTACCTGTTACGGGATTGGGACCTGATGATGGCCAAAATCCGCAGCCTGCTGCCCCGTGACCGTGAAGCGCGCGCAGTATTGCTGGCGGGTGAATGCCATGAAGTGCTCGGCGCGTTCGTGCGCGGGCAGCTGCTGGTGATGGTGGCCTTGGGCGTGATCTATGCGGCAGGCTTGATGGTGGTTGGGTTGGAGCTGGGCCTGCTGATTGGCCTGATTGCCGGCCTGGCGGCGATCGTGCCGTATATGGGGTTTATCATCGGCATTGGCGCGGCGCTGCTTGCGGGGTTGTTCCAGTTCGGTGGTGATCTTTATCCGATGCTCGGTATTGTCGCGGTGTTCATGGTCGGCCAGGCGCTGGAGGGTATGGTGTTGACCCCCTTGCTGGTCGGTGACCGGATTGGCCTGCACCCGGTGGCGGTGATTTTCTCGATACTGGCCGGTGGTGAGCTATTTGGCTTTACCGGTGTGCTGCTGGCATTGCCGGTCGCCGCGGTGATTATGGTGCTGTTACGCCATGTGCATGATTTGTATAAAGATTCTGAAATTTACGGAAGGGTCGACGAACCGCGGATGTAAGGAGCGTCGATAGCCGCTGGCAGGCTGCCCGGGTTCGTACCGGATCAGCCTGCTGGCGTCACCCGACTGTCACATGCACCGCCAAAGAATCTGCCACAAAACCGGTGCATTAACGCAAACCTTTGATTTTGCTTGTGGTCTGTCGCATTGTGCGGTCCGCTTCACGGGTATAAACTTCGCAAACTTTACACAGAGGCCACTAACGGTTCCTTTGGAACTGTTCAGTCAGCATGAAACCGATTCAGCTGCCCCTAGGTGTGCGTCTGCGTGACGACGCCACCTTTATCAACTACTACCCAGGCGCCAATGCCGCTGCACTCGGCTATGTCGAGCGGCTGTGCGAAGCCGACGCCGGCTGGACCGAAAGCCTGATCTACCTTTGGGGCAAGGACGGGGTAGGGCGTACGCACCTGTTGCAGGCCGCCTGCCTGCGCTTCGAGCAATTGGGCGAGCCGGCGGTGTACTTGCCATTGGCCGAGCTGCTCGATCGCGGCATTGAAATCCTCGACAACCTCGAACAGTACGAACTGGTCTGCCTGGATGATTTGCAAGTGGTTGCCGGGCGAGCTGACTGGGAAGAGGCGCTGTTCCATCTGTTCAATCGCCTGCGCGACAGCGGCAGACGCTTGCTGATTGCCGCGTCGACATCCCCGCGTGAGTTGCCGGTGAAACTGGCGGATCTCAAATCGCGCCTGACCCTGGCCTTGATCTTCCAGATGCGCCCGCTGTCCGATGAGGACAAACTGCGTGCCCTGCAATTGCGTGCGTCCCGGCGCGGCCTGCATCTGACCGATGAAGTCGGGCATTTCATTCTGACTCGCGGTACCCGCAGCATGAGTGCGCTGTTCGAGTTGCTCGAGCGTCTCGACCAGGCCTCCCTCCAGGCTCAGCGCAAGCTGACAATCCCGTTTTTGAAAGAAACCCTCGGCTGGTAAACCCGCTGAAACCGGGGCTTTTAGCCGGCTCGGCAAATTTCAGGCGCCAGAAACTCCGCTTTCCTGCAAGGTTGCAGGCCGCGTGTATGTTTAAAATGGGCTTAAGCGCTTAGATGTAAACGAGAAACGGATAAGTCACAAAAAGATCGATTGAATTTGCAAATGAGGATGATAGCGGGCATAGTCTCGGCTTCTTTACAACTATCAGCCACGGTCGTGCCCATGCTAAATCGCTTCGCACCCCTCGTGCCTCTCGCACTCGTTACCCTGTTGTTCGGTTGCGCTGCCCACACTCCAGTGGCCCAGCAGCAGCAACAGCAGGTTCAAAACCCGGCCACTGCCCAGTCTTCCGCTCTTTATCAGGAAGCTCTTTACCAAGAAGAGAAGGCCACCGAAAAAGAACTCGCAGACTTCGCTGGCGGCAAGTCCTACCAGCTTCCGGTCCTGGCCGACAGCATCCTCGAACGTGGCATGTCCCTGATCGGTACCCGTTACCGTTTCGGCGGCACTTCTGAAGCCGGCTTCGACTGCAGTGGTTTCATCGGTTACCTGTTCCGCGAAGAAGCGGGCATGAACCTGCCACGCTCCACCCGCGAAATGATCAACGTGGACGCTCCGCTGGTCTCGCGCAGCAAACTTGAGCCGGGCGACCTGCTGTTCTTCGCAACCAACGGTCGTCGTGGTCGCGTCAGTCACGCCGGGATCTACCTGGGCGACAATCAGTTCATCCACTCCAGCAGCCGCCGCAGCGGTGGTGTGCGCATCGATAGCCTGGGTGACAGCTACTGGAGCAAGACCTTCATCGAAGCCAAGCGCGCCCTGGCAATGGCACCTAACGCGTCGCCAATCGTCACTGCACGTAAATAAGCGGACAATTTGTAAGGCGAACTTAAAGTCTTACTTGAAGTTTGTCGTGTAGCCGCTAGAATCTTGATCTACAAATGATGGCAAACCGCCTGCGTCCAACGCAGGCGGTTTTCTTTTCTGCGCTCCCAGCAGAAAACGCCGCAGCCAGATCAGGATGTTCTGCTTATGACGACGTCGGCCCGCCTCGCAATCATGTTTTTCGCAGCGCTGCTCAGTGCCTGCGCCAGCCGCACACCGCCTCCTGCGCCGGTGGTTCGCGCTCCCATCGTATTTGGCTCCCCGCAAGCTTTTTCGCCCGAGGCGGAAGACGTGCTGTTTCGCGCGCTCGGCCTGGTGGGTACGCCTTATCGCTGGGGTGGCAATACGCCGGATTCCGGATTTGATTGCAGCGGCCTGATCGCCTACGTGTATCGCGATGTCACCGGTATTTCGTTGCCGCGCACCACTCGCGAGATGATCTCCATGCAAGCGGCGAATGTGGGCAAGGAAGGCCTGCAAACCGGTGACCTGCTTTTCTTTGCCACCAATGGCGGTTCCCAGGTCAGTCATGCCGGCATCTACGTGGGAGAAGGGCGCTTTGTCCACGCACCGGCCACCGGCGGCACCGTGAAGCTCGACAGCTTGTCCAAGGCGTATTGGCAAAAGGCTTACCTGAGCGCCAAGCGTGTTCTGCAGCCCGAACATTTGGCGCGCAATCCGTAACTTCCGGAGCTGATGGTCATGACGGCTCGTACGCTCAATCTCGACGACGACCTGTATCAATACCTGCTCGATGTTTCCCTGCGCGAAACGCCACTGCTCAAGCGCTTGCGCGATGAGACCCAGGCGCTGCCAATGGCGCGTTGGCAGGTGGCGCCAGAGCAGGGGCAATTTCTCGCCTTGCTGGTGCAACTGACGGGGGCCAGGCGCTTGCTCGAAATCGGCACCTTTACCGGTTACAGCGCGTTGTGCATGGCGGCGGCATTACCGGCGGACGGTTCGCTGATTTGCTGTGACATCCCCGGCGACTACAACGCCATCGCGCGACGCTACTGGCAAGAAGCGGGGCTCGCCGGGAGGATTGACTTGCGACTGGCCCCGGCGCTGGAAACCCTCGCCGAGCTTGAGCGACAAGGGCAGGACGGGCAGTACGACCTGGTGTTCATCGATGCCGACAAGGCCAACTACCCGGCTTATCTGGAGCACGCCCTGCGATTGCTGCGGGTCGGTGGGCTGGCGGTGTTCGATAACACCCTGTGGAGTGGGCGCGTGCTTGAGGTCAGTCCCGAGAGTGCGGACACCCGGGCAATCCAGGCGCTCAACCGGGCGTTGAAGGATGATGTGCGGGTGGATCTGTCGTTGTTGCCGATCGGCGATGGTTTGACCCTTTGCCGTAAACGCTGAGCGCCTGTAGGAGTGAGCCTGCTCGCGATGACTGTGGGGCAGGCAACATCAAAGTTGAATGTGCCGGCCTCATCGCGAGCAGGCTCGCTCCAACAGGTAATGTAGTGCCTTTACCTGGCAGCCGAAACCCGCCAAACCTTGTTCCCCACATCATCGGCCACCAACAGGTCACCCTGCCGGTCGATCACCACGCCCACCGGGCGGCCCATGGCCTGTTCCTTGTCGTTGAGAAAACCGCTGAGCACTTCAACGGGCTTGCCGACAGGTTTGCCCGCGCTGAACGGCACGAAAATCACTTTGTAGCCGCTGTGGGGGTTACGGTTCCATGAGCCGTGCTGCCCGATGAATGCCCCTTGGGTAAAGGGCGGCGGCAGCTTGCTGTTTTCGGCGAAGGTCAGGCCCAGTGATGCCGTGTGCGGGCCGACGGCGTAGTCCGGGGCGATGGCCTTGGCCACCAGGTCCGGGTTTTGCGGCTCGACGCGAATATCGACATGCTGGCCGTAGTAACTGTACGGCCAGCCATAGAATGCGCCGTCCTTCACCGAAGTGATGTAGTCCGGTACCAGGTCACTGCCGATTTCATCCCGTTCGTTGACCGCGGTCCACAGCGCTCCACTGTGCGGTTCCCACGCCATGCCGTTGGGATTGCGCAGGCCGGAGGCGAAGATCCGCTGCTGGCCGGTGGCGCGATCCACTTCCCAGATCGCCGCGCGGCCTTCTTCCTTGTCCATGCCGTTTTCGCCGACGTTGCTGTTGGAACCCACGGTGACGTACAGCTTGCTGCCGTCCTTGCTGGCGATGACGTTTTTCGTCCAGTGATGGTTCAGCGGGCCACCCGGCAGGTCGACAACCTTGACCGGCGGCGACTTGATCTGCGTATCGCCACTTTTATAGTGGAAGCGCAGCAGGCGATCGGTGTCGGCCACATACAGGTCATTGCCGACCAGCGTCATGCCGAAGGGCGAATTGAGGTTTTGCAGAAACACCGTGCGGGTTTCCGCGACGCCATCGTGGTCCTGGTCGCGGAGCAAGGTGATGCGGTTGGCGCTGGGCACACCGGCCCCGGCGCGGTCCATGACTTTCTTCATGACCCAGCCGCGGATGCCTTTGCCGTCTTCGGGTTTGGGTGGTGCGTTGGTTTCCGCCACCAGTACGTCGCCATTGGGCAGCACATAAAGCCAGCGGGGGTGATCCAGGTCCTCGGCAAATGCGGCCACTTGAGTGCCCGTGGCGGCGACGGGTTTCGCACCCTGTGGCCAGCCGATGGCCGGGGCGATGTTCACGGTCGGGATCAGGGTTTTATTGGGTTCCGGCAGTTGGGGTGACGGGCCGGTGCCATCGGAGACTTGCAGGCTGGAGGTCTCGCCACAAGCGGCGAGCCCTCCGCTGAGCGCGATAACGAGAACGAGCGGGGGCGTGCGCATACTGGTCTTCCCTATGAATGCCTTGTTCTAATCATAGAGAAGCGTTGTCGTGCGATGGTTCAACCCTCAGCCGCGGGCTTCCTTGAACAGCACCGCAATACCGGGGTGATAGTTGCCGGCTTCGTTGCGCAACTTGCGATAGGCATAAGGGAAATACCAGGCGACAGCGCAGGTGTGTTCTTTTTGCAGGTCGTCGACCATGTCCTGGAGCTCTTCCGGCGTGGCGCCCTGCTGGGCTTTTTGCGGGGCGACGAACAGGCAGCCGAGTTTCAGGTCGCTGGCGTGGCTCAGCCGCTTGGCATCGCTGGCGATATCGAGCAGGGCCTGGGACAGGTTGAGGCTGTTGACCCGTGGCCAGCGCTGGCTGGTCTGGATGTAGGCGCGGGTTTCGGACGAGGCCAGGAGCAGGTCGGCGCGGCTATTGCGTTCGCCTTCTTCGGTCTGCTTGCGGGTTGGCGTCTGTTGCAGCGTGACCATCTCGGCCATCCAGGCGGCGGCAGACAGCAGTCCGAGATTGGCCTTTTCGTCGTGCCAGTACGGTGTGTCGCCATCGCCGCGGACGGCGTTGTAACGGTCGATGCATTCGAACCAGTGCTCGAGCACCGGGCGCAGGAATTCCAGCTTTGGATTGCTGATGATCATGCCTTGCATGGGCTCACCCTTGTTGTTGTGTTGTGAGGTTGTGGCTCTTTGATATCACTGCTGGGAGCGTGGCACAAGATTGACGTCAGTTTATTGATTGATGGCAGTTATTCGGTCGTTGGCCTCCCGGCTTTAATTGACGCTCCACCCCCAACCCTCTAACCTTCGCGGCTTGTTTCAGGTGCTCTGTGGCTTGGGTCGACAGAGTGAAACAGGGAAGCCGGTGAGTGAGTTCTTCTGTTGGTCGAAGGCCCGCAATTCCGGCGCTGCCCCCGCAACGGTAAATGAGTGAAAACTGTGTGTGATGCCACTGTGTCGATTCGATGCGGGAAGGCGCACAGTCCGGCCCCGCGCCACTCATGAGCCCGGAGACCGGCCTGATTCATCCAGCGGCATCACGGTGGGCGATGCCAGGCTTGTTGCCTTCTATTCTTGTGCCTGCCCGCCGTTATTCCTGCCTCAACGGAGAGCTCCCCCATGACTGATACCCCCGATCGTGACGAACGCCACCTGGCGCGCATGCAGCGCAAAAAAGCCGTGATCGACGAGCGCATCGCCAATTCCCCGAACGAATGCGGCCTGCTGCTGGTGCTGACCGGCAACGGCAAGGGCAAGAGCAGTTCGGCTTTCGGCATGCTTGCCCGCGCCATGGGGCACGGCATGCAGTGCGGCGTGGTGCAGTTCATCAAGGGCCGCAACAGCACGGGCGAAGAGTTGTTCTTCCGGCGCTTTCCCGAGCAGGTGCGCTTTCACGTGATGGGCGAAGGTTTTACCTGGGAAACCCAGGACCGCCAGCGCGACATCGCCGCCGCCGAAGCCGCCTGGGCGGTGTCACAGCAACTGCTGCGCGATCCTTCCATCGGTCTGGTGGTGCTGGATGAGCTGAACATCGCCCTCAAGCACGGCTACCTCGATCTCGATCAGGTGCTCAGCGACTTGCAGTCCCGGCCACCGATGCAACACGTGGTGGTTACCGGTCGTGCCGCCAAGCCGGAAATGATCGAGATGGCCGACACCGTCACCGAAATGGGCGTGATCAAACACGCCTTCCAAGCCGGGATCAAAGCGCAGAAAGGCGTCGAACTGTGAACCAGCCTCGTCATTGCCCGGCGGTACTGATTGCCGCGCCGGCCTCTGGCCAGGGCAAGACCACCGTCACCGCGGCACTGGCCCGATTGCATCGCAATCAGGGGCGCAAGGTTCGCGTGTTCAAGTGCGGCCCCGACTTTCTCGATCCGATGATCCTCGAGCGCGCCAGCGGTGCGCCGGTGTATCAACTGGACATGTGGATGGTCGGTGAGCAGGAGAGTCGCCGGTTGTTGTGGGAAGCCGCTGCTGAAGCGGATCTGATCCTGATCGAAGGCGTCATGGGACTGTTCGACGGTACGCCGTCGAGCGCCGATCTGGCGCGGCATTTCGGTGTGCCGGTGCTGGGTGTGATCGATGGCACCGCCATGGCCCAGACCTTCGGCGCATTGGCCCTGGGGCTGGCGCGTTATCAGCCGGACCTGCCGTTCGCCGGCGTGCTGGCCAATCGTGTCGGCACGCTGCGCCATGCGCAACTGCTCGAAGGCAGCCTGACTGAAGGTTTGCGCTGGTACGGCGCGCTGTCCCGGGAAACCGGGATCGAATTGCCGAGCCGGCACCTGGGGCTGGTGCAGGCCAGTGAGTTGAACGATCTCGACCTGCGCCTCGATGCGGCCGCCGATGCCCTGGCCAGCAGTTGCGAGGTCGCGCTGCCGCCGGCGGTCGAGTTCGCCGCGCCTGATGTCATCGCGGCCGAACCGCTGCTGGCCGGTGTGCGCATTGCCGTCGCCCGGGATGAAGCCTTTGCGTTCACCTACGGCGCGAGCCTGGATCTGCTGCGGACGATGGGTGCCGAGTTGTCGTTCTTCTCGCCGATCCGCGACCGAGCGTTGCCGGAGGCGGACAGCCTGTATCTGCCGGGTGGTTACCCGGAGCTGCACCATGTTGCGCTGGCGCAAAACACTGCGATGCTCGATGCCATCCGCGCCCACCACCAGGCAGGCAAACCCTTGCTCGCCGAGTGTGGCGGCATGCTGTATCTGCTCGATTCCCTGACCGATGTCGAGGGCGCTCGCGCCGAACTTGTTGGCTTGCTGGCCGGTGATGCGGTGATGCAAAAGCGTCTGGCGGCGTTGGCGTTGCAGGCGGTGGATTTGCCGGAAGGTTCGCTGCGCGGGCACACCTATCACCATTCGTTGACCACCACTGAACTGGCGCCGATTGCCCGGGGCTTGAGCCCTAACGGCGGGCGCGGAGCGGAGGCGGTCTACCGTGAGGGGCGGATGACCGCTTCTTATGTGCACTTTTATTTTCCGTCGAACCCCTCGGCGATTGCCGCGCTGTTTGCCCCGGACCTTGAGACCGTCATCGCTTCCATAATGGATCACCTGACTCCTGTGGGAGCGAGCCTGCTCGCGAAGAGGCCATGACGGACAACGCATTTTCCGAAGCCGAACGCGCAGCGGTCTATCGCGCCATCGCCGAACGCCGCGACATGCGCCACTTCAGTGGCGGCACCGTCGAGCCTGAATTGCTGCGGCGCCTGCTCGAAGCCGCACACCAGGCCCCCAGTGTCGGCCTGATGCAGCCCTGGCGCTTCATCCGCATCAGTGATCGCGCCTTGCGCGGGCAAATCCAGGCACTTGTGGAAGAAGAACGCATCCGCACCGCCGAAGCCCTCGGCGAGCGCAGCGATGAGTTCATGAAGCTCAAGGTCGAAGGCATCGGCGATTGCGCCGAGGTACTGGTTGCCGCGCTGATGGACGACCGCGAGCAGCATATCTTCGGCCGCCGCACCTTGCCGGAAATGGATATGGCTTCGCTGTCCTGTGCCATCCAGAACCTGTGGCTGGCGTCCCGCGCCGAAGGACTGGGCATGGGCTGGGTGTCGCTGTTCGAGCCCCAGGCACTGGCGGACTTGTTGAGATTGCCGCCGGGAGCAAAACCGCTGGCGGTGCTGTGCCTGGGACCGGTCAAAGAGTTCTACCCGGCGCCGATGCTGGTGCTCGAAGGCTGGGCACAGGCGCGTCCGCTACATGAATTGCTGTACGAAAATTATTGGGGAGTGAGTCAATGAGTGTGGCGTTGTTGAGTGTCGCCGCGGTTGCGCTGGATGCGCTGCTGGGCGAGCCCAAACGCTGGCATCCGCTGGTGGCGTTCGGCCGTTTTGCCGAGCGCATCGAGCAACGTTTCAACGGCGGCGGTCGCGGCTGGCGCAGTCATGGCGTCACCGCATGGGTGATTGCCGTGTTGCCGCTGACATTGTTGGCCACGGCATTTTCCTGGGCGCCTTATGTCGGCTGGATCGTCGAGATTCTCGCGCTCTATTGCGCCCTTGGCATGCGCAGCCTCGGTGAGCACGTCACGCCTGTGGCCAAGGCCCTGCGCAGTAATGACCTGGAGGCGGCGCGCACGCGGGTGAGCTATCTGGTCAGTCGCCAGACCAGCGAACTGGATGAAACCGAGGTCGCCCGTGCCGCTACCGAATCGGTACTGGAAAACGGCAGCGATGCGGTGTTCGCGGCGTTGTTCTGGTTTGCCGTGGCAGGCGCGCCGGGCGTGGTGCTCTACCGCCTGAGCAATACGCTGGATGCGATGTGGGGTTATCGCAATGAACGTTTCGAACGGTTCGGCTGGGCGGCAGCGAAGGTCGACGACGTGCTCAATTACATTCCTGCGCGCCTGGTGGCACTGACTTACGCGTTGCTGGGCAAAACCCGGCTGGCGTTGAAGTGCTGGCGCACCCAAGGGCCGACCTGGGACAGCCCGAACGCCGGCCCGGTGATGGCGGCAGGGGCGGGTGCCCTTGGCGTCGAATTGGGTGGGGCGGCGATTTATCACGGCGAACTGCATCAGCGTCCGCAGTTGGGCGAAGGGGTACCGGCCGACGCCGACTCCATTGACCGGGGCTGGCAATTGGTCCAGCGCGGGGTATGGTTATGGCTGCTGATTCTCTGCCTGGGGGCCGAATTTTATGCTTGAGCACGGTGGGCGACTGCGCAAAGCGGCGCTCGAATACGGCATAGATGAAGCCGACTGGCTGGACTTGTCCACGGGCCTTGCGCCCTGGCCGTTCCCGGTGCCGAATATTCCGCTGCGGGCCTGGGCCCGTTTGCCGGAGTCGGACGACGGTCTGGAGCAGGCCGCCTGTGATTACTACGGCACCTTGCAGGCCTTGCCGGTGGCCGGCTCGCAAATGGCGATTCAACTGCTGCCGCGATTGCGTCGGGCGGGCAAGGTCGGCGTGCTGTCACCCTGTTACGCAGAGCACGCCGAAGCGTGGCGTCGCAACGGCTACATCGTGCGTGAAGTGCTGGAGCAGGAAGTCGACTTCTTTATCGACAGTTTCGACGTGCTGGTGGTGGTCAATCCGAACAACCCCACGGGCCTGAGCCTCACCCCCAGTCGCCTGCTCGACTGGCACACGCGACTGGCCCAGCGCGGTGGCTGGCTGGTGGTGGACGAAGCGTTCATGGATAACACGCCGCAACTGAGCCTGGCGCCGTTTGCCCATCAGGTCGGATTGATCGTCTTGCGCTCCTTCGGCAAGTTTTTCGGCCTGGCCGGTGTGCGCCTGGGGTTTGTGCTGGCCGAGCGCAAGTTGCTCAAGTTGCTGGCAGAACAAGTGGGGCCGTGGGCCGTGAGCGGGGCAACCCGGGTCGTGGGCCAGGCCTGCCTGCGCGATACCGAGGCGCAAACGGCGCAACGGGTGCGCACCGAAGAGGCCAGCGAGCGCCTTGCGTCGTTGCTGGCGCAACACGGCTTCGAGCCCCAGGGCGGCTGTGCGCTGTTCCAATGGCTGATCACCGAGCGCGCCGAAGCACTGCATGAGTTCATGGCCCGGCGCGGCATTCTCCTGCGGTTGTTCACGCACAACAGCAGCCTGCGATTCGGCTTGCCCGGTGACGAAGCCGGCTGGGTACGACTGGCGCAGGCGTTCGACGATTTCGCCAAGGAAAACCAATGACCACGCTGATGGTGCAGGGCACCACATCGGATGCCGGTAAAAGCACGCTGGTCACCGCGCTGTGCCGTTGGGCTACGCGCCAAGGCGTCAGGGTGGTGCCGTTCAAGCCGCAGAACATGGCCCTCAACAGTGCGGTGACCGCCGACGGTGGCGAGATCGGCCGCGCCCAGGCGGTACAGGCCCAAGCCGCGCACCTTGAGCCGCACACCGACATGAACCCGGTGTTGCTCAAGCCCAACAGTGACACCGGTGCCCAGGTGATCATCCATGGCCGCGCTGTCACGACCATGAATGCCGTCGCCTATCACGACTACAAAACCATCGCCATGCAAGCGGTACTGGCCTCCCACGAGCGCTTGAGTGCAGCGTATCCGCTGGTGATGGTCGAGGGTGCAGGCTCGCCGGCGGAAATCAATCTGCGGGCCGGCGACATCGCCAACATGGGCTTCGCCGAAGCGGTGGATTGCCCGGTGCTGCTGATCGCCGATATCAATCGCGGCGGCGTTTTCGCTCACCTGGTAGGCACCCTCGAACTGCTGTCGCCGAGCGAACAGGCGCGGGTCAAAGGCTTCGTCATCAATCGTTTTCGTGGCGACATCGCGTTGCTGCAACCCGGTCTCGACTGGCTCGAAGAGCGCACCGGCAAACCGGTGATCGGCGTGCTGCCGTACGTGATGGACCTGCACCTGGAGGCCGAGGACGGCATCGATCAACGCCAGACCGACAAAGCCGAACAGGTGCTCAAGGTGGTGGTGCCGGTGCTGCCGCGCATCAGCAATCACACCGATTTCGATCCGTTGCGCCTGCATCCGCAAGTGGACCTGCAATTCATCGGCCCCGGCCAGGCGATTCCGCCTGCCGACCTGATCATTCTTCCTGGCTCGAAAAGTGTACGCAGTGACCTCGCGTACCTGCGGGCCAACGGCTGGGACACCGCCATTGCCCGGCATCTGCGTTACGGCGGGAAGCTGCTGGGGATCTGTGGCGGCCTGCAGATGCTCGGTGAGCAGGTGCATGATCCGCTGGGTCTGGAAGGTGCGCCGGGTTCCAGCGCCGGCTTGGGGCTGCTGGCGTTCCAGACTCAGCTCGAACAAGAGAAGCAGTTGCGCAATGTGCGTGGTCGTCTGGCACTGGAAGATGCGCCGGTGGCGGGTTATGAAATTCATGCCGGCGTGACTACCGGTCCGGCCCTGGAAAACGCCGCTGTGCAGCTGGATGACGGCCGCTGTGATGGTGCGCAAAGTGCTGATGGGCAGATTTTCGGCACCTACCTGCACGGGCTGTTCGAATCGCCGGCGGCGTGCAGTGCGCTGTTGCGCTGGGCCGGGTTGCAGGAGGTGCAGGCCGTGGATTATCACGGCTTGCGCGAGCGCGATATCGAGCGGCTGGCGGATCTGGTGGAGACGCATCTGGATACCGGGTTGTTGCGGCAGCTCTGCGGGATTTGAGGCGTCTGTCATGGCCTCATCGCGGGCAAGCCCGCTCCCACAGAGATTTGGTTTGATCATGAAATTTGAGTACACCTCGCAACCCTGTGGGAGCGGGCTTGCCCGCGAAGAGGCCAGTCGCTTCACTGAAGATTTTAAGGAATAAGCAATGCTCCAACTGATCCTCGGCGGCGCCCGCTCCGGCAAGAGTCGCCTGGCTGAAAAACTCGCCATCGACAGCGCCCTGGCCGTGATCTACATCGCTACCAGCCAGCCACTGGACGGAGAAATGAGCGAACGGGTAGCCCATCACCGCGCCCGTCGTCCTGCCGAATGGGCATTGATCGAAGAACCAGTGGAGCTGGCCCGGGTGCTGCGCGAATCCGCCCGTATCGACCGCTGCCTGCTGGTGGATTGCCTGACCCTGTGGCTGACCAATCTGCTGATGCTCGACGATGCCGAGCGCTTGCAAGCCGAGCGTGATGCCTTGCTGGACTGCCTGGCGTCGCTGCCGGGTGAAATCATTTTTGTCAGCAACGAGACTGGAATGGGTGTCGTGCCGCTGGGCGAATTGACTCGCCGCTATGTCGATGAAGCCGGTTGGCTGCATCAAGCTCTGGCTGAGCGTTGTCAGCGTGTCGTCCTGACTGTCGCCGGCCTGCCCCTGACTCTGAAAGGAACTGCGTTATGACTCAATCCTGGTGGCTGAACCCGTGCAAGCCGGTCGATAGCCAAGTGGTCGAACAGGCACAGGCGCGGCAACAGCAACTGACCAAGCCGGCCGGCTCCCTCGGCCAGCTGGAAGCGCTGGCGGTGCAACTGGCGGGTTTGCAGGGGCGGGTCAAGCCGAGTCTGGAGCAGGTGTGGATCGCGATTTTTGCCGGTGACCACGGCGTCGTCGCCGAGGGCGTGTCGGCGTTTCCCCAGGAAGTGACCGGGCAGATGCTGCTCAACTTCGTCAGCGGTGGTGCGGCGATCAGCGTATTGGCGCGGCAACTGGGCGCTTCCCTCGAGGTGGTTGACCTTGGCACGGTGACGCCGTCGCTGGACCTGCCGGGGGTGCGTCACCTGAACGTCGGCCCGGGCACGGCAAATTTTGTACAGGGACCGGCCATGACCGAAGCCCAGGGGCAACTCGCCTTGCAGGCCGGCCGTGACAGCGTGCAGCGGGCAGTTGCCAGCGGTGCACAGTTGTTTATCGGTGGCGAAATGGGCATCGGTAACACCACCGCCGCCAGCGCCCTGGCGTGCGCGCTGCTCGATTGCCCGGTGGTGCATTTGACCGGGCCTGGCACCGGGCTCAATGCCGAAGGTGTCAGCCACAAGGCCCAGGTGATCGAGCGCGCCCTGGCATTGCATGGCGCGCAGCGCGGCGATGCCTTGCAGACCCTGTTCAACCTCGGCGGTTTCGAGATCGCCGCGCTGGTTGGTGCCTATCTCGCCTGTGCCCAGGAGGGTGTCGCGGTGTTGGTGGACGGCTTCATTTGCAGTGTCGCGGCGCTGGTTGCGGTGCGTTTGAATCCTGATTGCCGTCAGTGGTTGTTGTTCGGTCATCGCGGTGCCGAGCCGGGGCATCGTCACGTGCTGGAAACCCTGAATGCGCAACCCTTGCTCGACCTCGGCCTGCGACTGGGCGAAGGCAGTGGCGCGGCGTTGGCTGTGCCGCTGCTGCGCCTGGCTTGCGACCTGCACGGGCAGATGGCGACCTTCGCCGAAGCCGCCGTGGCAGATCGTCCGGCATGACCTTGCGCGTGGATCTGTTGCGTCACGGTGAAACCGAACTCGGCGGCGGCCTGCGCGGCAGCATCGATGATGCGTTGACCGACACGGGCTGGGCGCAGATGCGCGCCGCCGTGATCGGGCAAGGCCCGTGGGACCGGCTGGTCAGTTCACCCTTGCAGCGTTGCGCACGGTTTGCCGAGGAGCTCGGTGCGCAACTGGGTGTGCCGGTGCAACTGGACAAGGACCTGCAAGAGTTGCATTTCGGCGCCTGGGAAGGGCAGAGCGCGGCGGCCTTGATGGAGACCGACGCGCAGGCCCTGGGCTTGTTCTGGGCCGACCCTTATTCGTTCACGCCGCCTCGGGGGGAGCCGGTTGCAGACTTTTCGGCACGGGTGCTGGCAGCACTGGAGCGTTTGCACGCGACCTGTGCCGGTGAGCGCATTTTGCTGATCAGCCATGGCGGTGTGATGCGTCTGTTGCTGGCACAGGCGCGCGGGCTGCCGCGGGAGCAACTGCTCAACGTTCAGGTCGGGCATGGCGCGCTGTTTTCGCTGACGGTGGAGCCTGCGGGCGTGTTGAAGGAAGTGCTCTGACCATGTTGCCATTCTGGATCGCCCTGCAATTTCTCAGCAGCCTGCCGATTCGCCTGCCCGGTATGCCTGAGCCCCGGGAACTGGGGCGGTCGCTGCTGTTTTATCCGTTGGTGGGATTGCTCTTTGGCGTGATTCTGTGGGCAGTCAACTGGCTGTTGCTCGGCACGCCGACCTTGTTGCACGCGGCGCTGTTGCTGAGCCTTTGGGTGCTGCTCAGCGGCGGGCTGCACCTGGATGGCCTGGCGGACAGCGCCGATGCCTGGCTCGGTGGTTTTGGCGACCGCGAGCGTACGCTGACCATCATGAAAGACCCGCGCAGCGGGCCGATCGCCGTGGTGACGCTGGTGCTGGTGTTGCTGCTCAAGTTCACCGCGCTGCTGGCGTTGATCGAGCAGCCGCATTCACTGGCATTGATCATCGTGCCGTTGATCGGTCGCAGCGCATTGCTCGGCTTGTTCCTGACTACGCCCTATGTGCGCGCCGGTGGCCTGGGCCAGGCATTGGCCGACCATCTTCCGCGTTCGACGGGCAAACAGGTGTTGGCGGTCAGCGCACTGGCCTGTGTGTTGATCGCCGGTTTAAGTGGTGTGGTGGCGGTGGTGTTAGCGGCGCTGGGGTTTGTCTGGCTGCGCCAGGTGATGTTGCGGCGCCTGGGCGGCACGACGGGTGACACGGCGGGCGCGATGCTGGAGTTGCTGGAAGTTGCAGTGCTGGTAGGCTTGGCGCTGTTTTAACTGTTATTCCGGTTCTGTAACTTGATTTAACCGACTCGCGGGTATATACACGCACCATGCTCGACTCCCAATGTTTATGCATCAACCTGCGTCGCGCCGCCCGTGGCGTCAGCAGGCACTACGACGGCGCTCTCGACGGCTTCGGGATCAACGTTGCGCAGTATTCTTTGCTGTGCAATCTGCAGCGTCTGGATCAGCCGAGTATCTCGACCCTGGCCGAGGCCATGGGCCTGGATCGCAGCACCCTGGGGCGCAATTTGCGGGTGCTGGAGGGTGACGGCCTGGTGACGCTGGTCGAGGGCGAGGACATGCGCAACCGCATCGTCCTGCTGACCGAGGCCGGGGCAGAACGCCTCAAGGCTGCCTTGCCGGCCTGGGAAGCCGCGCAGCAACGCTTGATCGATCGCCTGGGCGCCGAGAAGCGCGAAACCTTATTGAAGCTGCTGGACGAGCTGGCGTGACGCCGGTTTTTCCGATCATAAGCGGGTATATACCCGCTACCGGAGAACAACAATGACATCGATGTGGCGTACATGTGGCTGGGTTCTGTTGGGGAGTGCGCTGATCCTTGCGTTGTCGTTGGGCGTTCGCCATGGCTTCGGGCTGTTTCTGGCGCCGATGAGCGCCGAGTTCGGCTGGGGCCGTGAAGTCTTTGCCTTCGCCATCGCCCTGCAGAACCTGATCTGGGGTCTCGCTCAGCCATTCACCGGCGCCCTGGCCGACCGCTTCGGCGCGGCGAAAGTGGTGCTGATCGGTGGCGTTCTGTACGCGGCCGGGCTGATCTGCATGGGGCTCTCCGACTCGGCGATGACCTTGTCCCTGAGCGCCGGCCTGCTGATCGGCATCGGACTGTCCGGTACGTCGTTCTCGGTGATTTTGGGGGTGGTCGGCCGCGCGGTGCCGCCGGAAAAGCGCAGCATGGGCATGGGGATCGCCAGTGCGGCCGGCTCGTTCGGCCAGTTCGCTATGTTGCCCGGCACGCTCGGTTTGATCGGATGGCTTGGCTGGTCCGCGGCGCTGCTGGCGCTGGGCTTGCTGGTGGCGCTGATCGTGCCGCTGGTGAGTATGCTCAAGGACAAGCCGCTGCCTGTCCTGGGCCACGAACAAACCCTTGGCGAAGCGCTGCGCGAAGCCTGCTCTCACTCAGGATTCTGGCTGCTGGCGTTCGGCTTTTTCGTGTGCGGATTCCAGGTGGTGTTCATCGGCGTGCACTTGCCGGCCTATCTGGTGGATCAACATCTTCCGGCGACGGTCGGCACCACGGTGCTGGCGCTGATCGGCCTGTTCAACATCTTCGGCACCTACACCGCTGGATGGCTCGGCGGGCGCATGTCCAAGCCGCGTTTGCTCACCGGTCTGTACTTGTTGCGGGCGGTGGTCATCGCATTGTTCCTGTGGGCGCCGGTGACGACCACCACGGCTTACCTGTTCGGCATGGCCATGGGATTCCTGTGGCTGTCGACGGTGCCATTGACCAACGGCACGGTGGCGACCTTGTTTGGTGTGCGAAACCTGTCCATGCTCGGTGGGATTGTTTTCCTGTTTCACCAACTCGGTTCGTTCCTGGGCGGCTGGCTGGGTGGCGTGGTGTATGACCGAACCGGGAGTTATGACTTGATCTGGCAAGTGGCGATTCTCTTGAGTCTGTTGGCCGCTGCCCTCAACTGGCCGGTGCGTGAGCGGCCGGTAGAGCGTCTGCAATCACAAATGAGTGCGATATGAACAGTCTTTGGCCGCGGATCGCTGTAGCCGCTGTCTGCGCCTTATTGCTGGCGTTGTCGTGGTGGGGCTGGCATCAGGGCGGGCTGGCGCTGATGCAGTTGGGCATGGGTGCTTGCTAGTGAGCGTTGATGGCGAGTAACGTCGGGTTTGACGATTGCTCAAGGATGCTCGATATGCTCAAACGCTGGTGTGCCGTTCCCGCGTTGCTGATGGCGTTGTCCGGACTGACCTGGGCCGCTGATTGTCCGAAAGTGCTGCAGGGCTCGCTGCCGAAATTGCGAGCCAAGGAGTCCATCGACCTGTGCCAGCGCTTCGCCGGTAAACCGTTGGTGGTGGTCAACACCGCAAGTTTCTGCGGCTTCGCCCCGCAGTTCGAGGGCCTTGAGGCTCTCAATCAGCGCTACAAGGGGCAAGGGCTGGAAATATTGGGTGTACCTTCCAACGACTTCAAGCAGGAGTCCAGGGACAGCGCAGAGACTGCGAAGGTGTGCTATGCCAACTACGGCGTGACCTTCACCATGACCGAGCCGCAAAAGGTTCGTGGCGACGATGCGACGCATTTGTTCAAGGTCCTCGCCAGTCAAAGCAGCGCGCCGAAGTGGAATTTCTACAAGTATGTGGTGGACCGCCAAGGCAAGGTGATCGCCAACTTTTCCAGCCTGACCAAGCCCGATGATCCCGAGTTCATTGCAGCGGTGGAGCAAGCCCTGGCTTCACAACCTTGATCCGCACTCACTAAAAAGCCCCGCCTCTGTGAAGAGAGCGGGGCTTTTTTGATTCCGATGGCGAGCGGTTCAGGCTCGCCGGGAATCATCAGAAGCGATAGGTCGCACCGAGACCGAAACCGTTCGCGTAGTTGTCATACTTGGCATTGTAGGTCTGGCCATGGTCGTCGCCGTTGACCTTGACCGATTCCTCGCGCAGGTACGAGTACGCCAGGTCGATGGTCAGGTCGTCGGTCGGACTCCAGCCGGCGCCCACGCTGAAAATCGTGCGATCGCCAGTCGGGATGCGTGGGGAACGGTCGACGTTGTTGGTCGGTGCCTGGTCAACGGACAGGCCGGTACGCAGTACCCATTGCTTGTTCAACTGGTAGGACGCGCCGAGGGCGTGAGCCCAGGTGTCGTGCCAGTTCTGTTCTTCGGTGATGGTACCGAACTGGCCGTTCAGAACAGCCGGAACACCTTTGTTTTCAACGGTGATTTCTTTCAGGCGGCTCCAACGGGTCCAGGTGCTGCCGGCGTAAAGAGTCCACTTGTCGTCGAGCTGGTGAGTGACCGAAAAGTCCACCGATTCGGGCGTGGTCACATCCAGCGAAGCGTCGTATTTCTGGCTCGGATTCTGGCCGACCAGGCCCAGCAGGTTGTAGTTGACCTTGGTGTCACCCTCGAGCTTGTACTTCACTTTCGAGTGGTAGGTCAGGCCGACACGGGTGCTGTCGGTGGCTTGGACCAGCACGCCGATGTTGTAGCCCAGGGCGGTGTCGTCACCCTTGATCTTGACTTGACCATCGGGCAAATTCGTTAAGGTCGGCAAGGCCGTTATGTTCGATTCCAAGGTGCCGTCGATGCGGTTGATGGTCGGGCCGAAACCGATGGAAACCTTGTCGTTGAAGGCGTAGCTGACAGTCGGTTGCACGGTGACGATCTTGACTTCGCTCTTGCTGCCGAAGTAACGACCCTCAAAGCCGTTTTCGTAGTCGGTTACCAGGCCGAACGGGGCGTATATGCCAATACCGAAGGCCCAATGGTCGTCGATTGGCTTGACGTAGTAACCCATGGGCACGGCGATGAACGGAACCATGTCGCCGTCATTGCTGCCACGGTTGTTCGGGGAGGAGCTTGCGTGGCTGATGTCAGTGTGTGCGTCGATCATCGCAACACCGCCGGTGACTTGTTCGCGCTTGATGCGCGACATGCCGGCAGGGTTGCCAAAAATGGTGGATGCGTCGTCGGCAGAAGAAGAGCGCCCGGCAAACCCTGTCCCCATCCCGCTGATGCTTTGTTCGTTAAGGGCAAAGCCACTTGCGAAGATGTGCGTGGATGCCATGGCGACGGCGAGGCTAAGGGTGGTTTTGAG
Source organism: Pseudomonas sp. KH_046_2 (assembly GCF_057838985.1). Classification (NCBI taxonomy): domain Bacteria; kingdom Pseudomonadati; phylum Pseudomonadota; class Gammaproteobacteria; order Pseudomonadales; family Pseudomonadaceae; genus Pseudomonas; species Pseudomonas sp. KH_046_2. The sequence continues at coordinate 1,876,907 of NZ_CM174480.1, forward strand.
CATTACTTTTTTCATTATTAGAATTCCTGGTGATCACCGGGGCGAAAATTACCAACATTTTCGTCCCGGCGCCATAGGCTGTATGCCTTGATTTAGAGCGGTTTTGTAGGACAATCCGACCAGATTCGCAGCGTGTTGCGCGATGTTTGGATCCAGAGGTGTCAGCAGGCTACCTGATTCAGCGGTGAAACACAGGTCTGCCAGGCGCAAGTGAAATCACGCAGACGTCCCTGGGGCTGAAATGTCTGGCGCCAGATTCTGGCCATACCCAACAAATCATCAGGGGCGGGGAGGGGGGTATTCTGTTCTTCCACCAGCAGCCAGGCGATGGCGGTGGCGTAACGCAGGTTGACAGTCAATTCGAGGTGCGGGCCACTGAGAAACGCATGCTGGCTGGCCAGGCCGCGGACCAGGCTTGCACGGTCGGGATCAAGGGCCAGGTAGTGGTCCCAAAGGGCCTGGTGGCGGGGTTCGGCGATGCGGTACAGGCCGTGCCCACGGCGGTCATGCAGGGCGGAACCAAGGGCGGACTGGCTGGCGGCAATGCCCAGCAGCAGGGATTCGGCAGTAGCGCTATGGCGTCCGAGGTAGATCAATGTCGGACGAATCACATAACGGCACAGTTCGCTGGCAGCGATACCCATAAAACCCTCGAAACCTGAATTGGACGGCGATACCTGAAGGGGGGCTTGGCAGCAGTGAATCGGCTCAGGCTCGCCGCAAGCGGGTCAAGCCGCTTGAGTTGAAGTGTAGTGTCATATTCGCGCTGTAAAGGCCTGTTTTTAAAATATTTCCAGCGACCCGTTATAACCCTTATATCGGATCGTGCTTAGTCGTGATTCGAGATGAGGGAAATATCGGGCAATAAAAAGCCCTGCTTTTCGGGCAGGGCTTTTGGGTTTTTCAGCCGTTCTGGCGTTTCAGGCAACCAGTGCCTGACGGGTACGCTCGATCACGGCCTGCAGCGGCTCGGCGCTGGAGTATTGATCGGGGTACAGGCGTTCGCTGTGACGAGCGATACCGTGTTCGTTGACCAGGGTGAAGCTGAAGCAGCCTTTGCGAGCGGCCATGATCAGGCAGTTCATTGGTGCAAAAGCGTTGGTTAGGGTGCGAATGGCATCCTGAGTGTGGATTTGAGTAGACATTATTGGGTGTTCCTACAAATGACACGGATAAGAACCGTGCAACGTTAAAACGTTCCAGTAACGTCGATCACCATTGATCGAACGAAGAACCCGACTGGAACAAAGCAGCCAGTTTGAAGCGCTGATAAGTTGGCGCGCTTGGGCTGGCAGGTAGGTACTTAGGAGGGCAGGCAACACATCAAGGGCAAAGGTTCTGGGCCCGGGGTGAAGATCCTGATCAATTTGCAGGTTGGTTCGAGCAGAGTAGGCAGGCGGAGCAACACCCTTTGCTGTCGATTCAAAGGTTGTGTTGGCGCAAGATTTACCTGGAAACCATCGAGGTGGTCGATCCCGCTTGTTCGGTGGAGGCTTCCTTTGGGAAGGCTGACCGGGGGGATTTGTTCGACCAGAATTGACTTTCAGCTTGGTACTAACGCCGCGGATACTAACGGATTGAACTGGACAATGGAAGTGTGTTAGCAAAAAGAATTTCCTGGCAGGAGCTCGATCGGACTGTTTTGCCTTGTAGCCAAGCGTATGAAACTGCGCTGTCTCCGATTGATACGCCCTGTAGCAGAACAGAATCCGACCATTGGTCATCGAGGTTTTTAGCAACGCAACCGTCCAAACACCGGGTTTGCCAAGGCTTATCCCCAGGCATGACCAAAAAACGCGCCGAAAAAGTGCATCGATATAACCGTCGCAAAGGCACTTGTGCACATTAGTTGCGCACTCTGTCACCCCGCTGTCATCTGATGTTCAAGCGCCATGGCTGCCTGTAACCAAAATTTAAGTCAATGAAAAACATCGCTTTTTTTTACTGGTGAAAAAATCGTCAGTTTGACTGCGAGCCCCATTCCACAGGGCTTTGCGCGGGTTCAGGGGCGGTTGTCCACTGAGTTATCCACAGCTTCTGTGGATTGTCCCGAGCGCTTGCTCTAGGACGGGCGTGCCGGGATATTTTCAGCTTTACCTGTAAGAAAAAGAGAGTAAAGTTGCGCGCCTTCCGATCTGCCCCACAGTGCTTTATGAAGTTTCGCTCAGCCCCTGTTTCCTCTTCCTCCACACCGCCCTCCGTTGCCCCTACCAAGCGCTTTTCCATGCGCGTGGCAGAGTGGCTGTTGGACAGTCCGCATCTGGGTGAAAACCGCAACGTCAAACACATCGCCGGGCGATTGCTCAAGCAACCGGCCCGTGAAGGCGTGGTGGCTGCGCAAAGCCGCCTTGGCCAGTTGATGTGCCGCGAATGCGGGAATGCCCGGGACCGCCGGATCGGTCAGGACCTGTTGCGTCAGGCCGCTCGGGCAGGCGATCACCGCGCTCAACAGGAACTGGGGCTGATCGAAGACTGAGCTGTCCAAGACCGGACGCCTTGGTTAACCTTCAGGCTTTATCCGAATCGCAGGAGTGGCTATGGCAATGGACTTGACCAGCATATTGCTGGGTCTGGCAGGGGCAGCGTTGCCGTTGCTGGTATTGGCCTGGCAACTTCAGCGTCGGGCCAGCACCACGCAAGCCGATGTCGCGCTGCTGCAAGAACGCCTGGCCATGGCGCAACTGGCGCAGGACGGATTGAATGCCCAGCTCGAATCCAGCCGCGATGAAGCGGCTGACCTGACCCAGGCCAACGCCGCCAAACAGGCTGACCTGGCTGCGCTGCGTCGTGAAGTCGAACTGTTGCAGATCGAGCGCGACGACGCCCGGGACGCCGCCCATGCGTGGAACATCGAACGCGCCGGCAAAGAAGCCGAATTGCGCCGCCTGGATGCCCAGGCCGCTTCGCTTAACGCCGAATTGCGCGAACAACAGGACAGCCATCAGCAACGCCTCAACGACCTGCAAGGTTCGCGGGACGAGTTGCGCGCGCAGTTCGCCGAGCTGGCGGGGAAAATTTTCGATGAGCGCGAGCAGCGTTTTGCCGAAACCAGCCAGCAACGCCTGGGGCAGTTGCTCGATCCACTCAAGGAACGCATCCAGTCCTTCGAAAAACGTGTCGAAGAAAGCTATCAGAACGAGGCCCGTGAGCGTTTCTCCCTGGCCAAGGAGCTGGAGCGTCTGCAACAACTGAATTTGCGCCTGAGCGATGAAGCCACCAACCTGACCCGCGCCTTGAAAGGGCAGAAGACCCAAGGCAATTGGGGCGAACTGATTCTTGAGCGCGTACTCGAACATGCAGGGCTGGAGAAGGGCCGCGAGTACCAGACCCAGGTCAATCTCAAGGGGCCGGACGGCGAGCGCTTCCAGCCGGACGTGATCATTTACCTGCCGGGCGACAAGCAGGTGGTGGTCGACTCCAAGGTCAGCCTGACGGCTTACCAGCAATACGTCGCGGCTGAGGACGAGGCCATCGGCCAGATCGCCATCAAGCAGCACGTACTTTCGTTGCGCAATCACGTCAAAGGCCTGGCCGGCAAGGATTACAAGCGCCTCGATGGCTTGCACAGCCTGGATTTCGTGTTGCTCTTCGTACCGATCGAGGCGGCGTTTTCTGCCGCGTTGCAGGCTGAGCCGACGCTGTTTCAGGAGGCATTCGACCGCAACATCGTGATCGTCAGCCCCACCACCTTGCTGGCGACCCTGCGTGTCATCGACAGCCTGTGGAAGCAGGAGCGCCAGAGCCAGAATGCCCGGGAAATCGCCGAACGGGCCGGGTGGCTGTACGACAAGTTCGTGCTGTTCATTCAAGATCTGGACGAGGTCGGCAATCGTTTGCAGCAACTGGACAAGGCCTACAGTTCGGCACGCAACAAGCTGACAGAGGGGCGTGGCAACCTGGTCAGCCGCAGTGAACAACTCAAGCTGCTGGGGGCGCGGGCGAGCAAGAGCCTGCCGGCGGACTTGCTGGAGCGGGCGATGACCGATGTGGACGGGTTGGTCGAGTTGCCGGAATAAACCCCGGTCGACTGCTGATTACTGTGGCGAGGGGGCTTGCCCCCGTTCGACTGCGCAGCAGTCGTCAGTCGGGCAACGTGTTTTACCTGAAGAGGCTCATTGAATTGTATTGGGGCCGCTACGCAGCCGGACGGGGGCAAGCCCCCTCGCCACAGGAGGCTGCGTTGAACCTCGTTACAACGGCAAATACCGGCTCAACAACGCCCGCAACGCCGCCGGTTTCACAGGTTTGGCCAGGTAATCCAGCCCCGCGGCATGCACCAGGTCGACCGTCTCCGGCCGGCCATCGGCGCTGATCACCACCCCCGGAACCGGTTCGCCCATTTGCGTGCGCAACCAGGCCATCAAATCGGTTCCGGTTTCGCCATGATCGAGGTGGTAATCCACCAGCGCCAATTGCGGGCGCATGCCTTCGCCAAGCAACGCGGCGCATTCCTCGCGATTGCGCGCGGTCCAGACCTGGCAACCCCAGCGGCTGAGCAGGCTGTTCATGCCGATCAGGATGCTGTCTTCATTGTCGATACACAGCACCTGCGCGCCATTGAGCAATTTGCCATTGAGTTCGGCGACCTTGACCGGCGCTGCGGTTTGCGCGCGGTCCAGCGGCACGCTGACGCTGAACACGCTACCGCGTCCCGGCCAAGAGCGTACGCGCAAGGTATGACCGAGCACGCGACATAGCCCGTCGGCAATCGCCAGCCCCAGGCCGAGGCCTTTTTCGGCCCGTGTCTGGTGGCTGTCGAGGCGCTTGAACTCTTCGAAAATCACCTGCAGTTTATCTTCCGGAATGCCTGGCCCACGGTCCCAGACTTCCAGGCACAGTTGATCCTTGTGTCGGCGAACCCCTAGTAGCACCGGCCCTTTGCCGTAGCGGAAAGCATTGGTCAGGAAGTTCTGCAAGATCCGCCGCAGCAGTTTGATGTCGCTGTCGACCCGCAACGTGCTTGCACGAACCCGGAACTCCAGTTTTTGTTCTCGCGCCAGCACCTTGAACTCTGTACCGAGGGTGTCGAACAGTTCGTTGAGGGCGAATGGCTGGCGATTGGGGTTGATCTTGCCGTTTTCCAGGCGGGAAATGTCCAGCAGGTCGCTGATCAAGTCCTCGGCCGAGCGCAGCGAGCTGTCCAGGTGTTCGACCAGTTTCTGCGCTTCGCCGGACACCCCATCGTCCTGATGGGAGAGGGCGGCGGAGAACAGCCGCGCCGCATTCAACGGTTGCATCAAGTCATGGCTGACGGCCGCGAGGAAGCGGGTCTTGGACTGGTTGGCGGCCTCGGCGGTGCCCTTGGCTTCGGTCAGGGCAACGTTGAGCTGCGACAGTTCGTGGGTCCGTTCGGTGACCCGTCGCTCCAGCCCTTCGTTGGCTTCGGTCAGCGCCTGTTCGGCTTCGCGGAACGCGGTGATGTCGGTGAAACTCATGACGAAGCCGCCGCCCGGCATCGGGTTGCCGATCAACTCGATCACCCGGCCGTTTGGGAACAGACGCTCGGAGGTGTGCGCGCGGCCCTGACGCATCCAGTGCAGGCGACGCGCGACGTGCACTTCGGCTTCGCCGGGGCCGCACAGGCCGCGCTCGGCATTGTGGCGAATGATGTCGGCGATGGGCCGGCCGACTCTGATCAGGCCATCCGGGTAGTTGAACAAATCCAGATAGCGACGGTTCCAGGCCACCAGCTTCAGCGACTGGTCGACCACGCTGATGCCCTGGGTGATGTTCTCGATGGCGCCTTGCAGCAAGGCACGGTTGAACTGCAGCACTTCCGAGGCTTCGTCGGCGATGCGCACGACGTCCTCCAGTTGCATCTCCCGGCCTTCAATGGCGGCTTTTACCACCGCACGGGTCGAAGAGGCCCCCAGCACACCGGCCAGCAGGCGTTCGGTATGGGCGATCCATTCACTGTCGGCGTTCTGGTTCGGGTTGAAGCCCTTGCCCTGGCGATAGGCAAAACGGATGAAGCTTTGACGGGCGCGTTCTTCGCCGACGAAGCGCGCCGCCAGTTGCAGCAGGTCGTCGATCTGCACTGAAAGCATCGAGCGTGCGCTGGGGCGGGCACTGATTTCCTGGCCGATGAAGCGGCCCGCCTGCCAGTGCTCGGAAACCCGGGTGCGCGACAGCACCGAGACCCAGGCGAACAGCGTGAAGTTGCCTGCCAGCGACAGCACCACGCCTTGGGTCAGCGGGGTGATCGGCAGGTTCAGTGGATTGCTGTGCAGCCAGGCCAGCCCAGGGAAGGTGCTCAAGGACAATCCGAGGCTGAGGGCGGCAATCGGCAGGATCAAGGTGTAGAACCACAGGAAGGTGCCTGCGGCGAGGCCGGCGAAAACGCCGCGGCGGTTGGCCTGTTTCCAGTACAGCGCACCGAGCATGGCGGGGGCCAACTGGGTCACGGCGGCGAAGGCGATCTGGCCGATGGTCGCCAGGCTGGCGGTCGAGCCCAGCAGGCGATAACTGACGTAGGCCAGCAGCAGAATGACCACGATGCTGACGCGGCGCACCGACAACATCCATTGGCGGAACACTTCGAACGGGCGCTCGGCGTTGTTGCGCCGCAGCAGCCAGGGCAACAGCATGTCGTTGGACACCATGGTCGACAGTGCCACGCTGGCCACGATCACCATGCCGGTGGCTGCCGATGCGCCACCGATAAACGCCAGCAGGGCCAACGCCGGATGCGCCTGGGCCAGGGGCAGGCTGATGACGAACGAGTCCGGCAACACCGAACTGGGCAGCATCATCTGGCCGGCCAGGGCGATCGGCACGACAAACAAGGCGGCGAGGGCGAGGTAGGCCGGAAATACCCATTTGGCCAAGCGCAGGTCCTGAGGGTCGATGTTCTCGACAACGGTCACGTGGAACTGCCGTGGCAGGCAAATGATTGCCATCATCGCCACACCGGTCTGCACCACCATCGACGGCCAGTTGATGGTTTCCTTCCAGTACTGTTCGAGTCGTGGCGCAAGCATCGCCTGGTCGAACAGGTCGTCGAAACCGTCGTACAGGCCGTAGGTCACGAAGGCGCCGACGGCGAGAAACGCGAACAGCTTCACCAATGATTCGAAGGCGATGGCCAGCACCATGCCGCGGTGGTGCTCCGTGGCGTCTAGGTTGCGGGTACCGAAGACGATGGTGAACAGCGCCAGTACCAGCGACACGATCAGCGCGGTGTCCTGGGCGCGGGTGCCCGTGGCGTCGGCGCCGGCGCCGATCAGCAGGTTCACGCCGAGCACGATGCCTTTGAGCTGCAGCGCAATGTAGGGCAGCACACCGACCAGGCAAATCAGCGCCACCACCACCGCCAATGACTGGGATTTACCGTAGCGCGCAGCGATAAAGTCGGCGATCGAGGTGATGTTCTCCTGTTTGCTGATCATCACCATTTTTTGCAGGACCCACGGCGCCCCGATCAGCAACAGAATCGGCCCGAGGTAGATCGGCAGGAACGACCAGAGCTGTTCGGCGGCCTGGCCCACGGCACCGAAAAAGGTCCAGCTGGTGCAATAGACCGCCAGCGACAGGCTGTACACCCACGCCCGCACACGCGGCGGCAAGGGCGCGCTGCGACGGTCGCCATAGAAGGCGATGGCGAACAGGATGGCCATATAGGCCAGGGCGACGGTGGCAATCAGCCCGGTGGACAGCGACATGGGGACTCCAGACAAAGACTCCCGGGCCTCCCGCCCGGACAGACAGTCTCGCACGACCGCCAGCGTTAGTCAGTGTCGACCAAGGTCGTGGCGTGGCGGGGTGTCGCAGAGGAATTTGCACTGTCTGGACTGGCCTCATCGCCTTCCACCAGCGCTTGTACGGCTAGCCTGTGAATCCAGGTTACCTTGGCACCCTTTCATTGCACTCGAAGGATGGGAGGCATTGCTGAACGTCGGGGACATTTTCCATGCCTCGGTTGGCGCTGAGCATGTGGCCCACCCACTGGGCTCGGCGCGGATTCTGGTGATTGAATCGGAAGGCAGTGTTTGAATCTATATCTGTGTAATAGATAAGATATAGAGATATTACCCGTTATATAGATATTCGATTCGGATCTAACATGGGCTCTACCTCACGAGAGGACAGGAGTTCGCCATGACATGCGCCAATAGCATCAAGCCCGGCATCAAACCGTTCAGTCACTTGCAGCATCCCCGCGAGGTCATCCGCCAGTTCACCCCCAACTGGTTCGCGGCCACCATGGGCACCGGGGTGCTGGCGTTGGCACTGGCGCAATTGCCGGTCGCCATGCCTGCCTTGCACGCCTTTGCCGAAACCCTCTGGCTGTTCAATATCGCTCTGTTCCTGTTGTTTACGGCGCTATACACGGCGCGTTGGGTGCTGTTTTTCGACGAGGCGCGGCGGATTTTCGGTCACTCCACGGTTTCGATGTTTTTCGGCACCATCCCGATGGGCCTGGCGACCATCATCAATGGTTTTTTGGTGTTTGGCCTGCCGCGCTGGGGCGAAGGGGTGATTCATGTCGCCGAGGTGCTGTGGTGGCTGGATGTGGCCATGTCGCTGGCCTGCGGCGTGCTGATTCCCTACATGATGTTCACCCGTCAGGAGCACAGCATCGACCAGATGACAGCGGTCTGGCTGTTGCCGGTGGTCGCGGCAGAAGTCGCGGCCGTCAGCGGGGGCCTGTTGGCGCCGCACTTGGCCGACGCTCATGCGCAACTGGTGGTGCTGGTGACCAGCTATGTGCTCTGGGCGTTTTCCCTGCCGGTGGCCTTCAGTATCCTGACCATTCTGTTGCTGCGCATGGCCCTGCATAAACTGCCCCACGAAAACATGGCCGCCTCGAGCTGGCTGGCCCTTGGCCCGATCGGCACCGGTGCGCTGGGCATGCTGGTACTGGGCGGCGACGCACCGCTGATTTTCGCGGCCAACGGTATGCCGGGAGTCGGTGAGATTGCCGCTGGATTGGGTCTGGTGGCCGGCATCACCCTGTGGGGCTTCGGCCTGTGGTGGATGCTGATGGCGCTGCTGATCACTGTGCGCTACCTGCGTGCCGGCATTCCCTTCAATCTCGGCTGGTGGGGCTTCACTTTCCCGTTGGGCGTCTATTCTCTGGCGACGTTGAAGCTGGCCAGTACCTTGAACCTGACGTTTTTCAGTGTGTTTGGCTGTGTGCTGGTGGCGTTGCTGGCAGTGATGTGGCTGATTGTCGGCAAGCGCACGGTGCTGGGCGCCTGGCGCGGCGAGCTGTTTGTCTCGCCGTGCATTGCCGGATTGAAGAAATAACCGGCAAAGATTAGGTAATGTGTGGCCTGGATTGATGTTTGATACTCCAATACCAGTATCCAGGCCACTCTCTACCCAAATCATCAGGGACACATGGAAGATGAGTCACCCCTCACAGTTCACCTTGCTGCGCACCCGGCGTTTCCTGCCGTTCTTCATCACCCAGTCCCTCGGGGCGTTCAACGACAACGTGTTCAAGCAGTCGTTGATCCTGGCCATTTTGTACAAGCTGACAATCGAAGGTGACCGCTCGATCTGGGTCAACCTGTGTGCGCTGCTGTTCATCCTGCCGTTTTTCCTGTTCTCGGCCCTGGCCGGGCAGTTCGGTGAAAAGTTCGCCAAGGACGCGTTGATCCGCCTGATCAAGCTTGGGGAAATCGCCATCATGGCGGTCGGCGCCGTCGGCTTCCTGTTCGATCACCTGTCGTTGATGCTGGTGGCGCTGTTCGCCATGGGCACCCACTCGGCGCTGTTCGGGCCGGTGAAATACTCAATCCTGCCGCAGGCCCTGCGTGAGGATGAGCTGGTAGGCGGCAACGGCCTGGTGGAAATGGGCACCTTCCTGGCGATCCTCGCTGGCACCATTGGCGCCGGGATCATGATGTCTTCGGCGCATTACGCGCCGGTGGTGTCCGTGGCGATCATCGGCACTGCCGTGCTCGGCTACCTGGCCAGTCGCAGCATTCCCCGGGCGGCGGCCGCCACGCCGCAAATGCGCCTGAACTGGAACATTTTCAGCCAGTCCTGGGCCACGTTGAAGCTGGGCCTGGGGCAAACGCCGGCGGTGTCACGCTCGATTGTCGGCAACTCGTGGTTCTGGTTTGTCGGGGCGATTTACCTGACGCAGATCCCGGCCTATGCCAAGGAGTGGATGCACGGCGACGAAACCGTGGTGACACTGATTCTGACGGTGTTCTCGGTGGGGATCGCCGTGGGTTCGATGCTCTGCGAAAAGCTCTCCGGGCGCAAAGTCGAAATCGGCCTGGTGCCATTCGGTTCGTTCGGCCTGACCGTTTTCGGTCTGCTGCTGTGGTGGCATTCCGGCTCAATTGCGGACAGCGCCACCGGCCATGGCTGGATCGAAATCCTCGGTTTTGGCCACGCCTGGCTGGTATTGCTGGACATCCTCGGCCTGGGCGTCTTCGGCGGTTTCTACATCGTGCCGCTGTACGCGCTGATCCAGTCACGTACCGCGGAGAACGAACGGGCGCGGGTGATTGCCGCCAACAACATCCTCAATGCGTTGTTCATGGTGGTGTCGGCGATTGTCTCGATTGTCCTGCTGAGCGTGGCCGAGCTGTCGATCCCGCAGCTGTTCCTGGTGGTGTCGCTGCTGAACATCGGCGTCAATGCCTACATCTTCAAGATCGTCCCCGAGTTCACCATGCGTTTCATGATCTGGCTGCTCAGCCATTCCATGTACCGCGTCGAGCATCGCAATCTGGATCTGATCCCGGATGAGGGCGCGGCGTTGCTGGTGTGCAACCACGTATCGTTCGTCGACGCTTTGCTGATTGGCGGAGCGGTGCGTCGGCCGATTCGCTTTGTGATGTATTACAAGATCTACAACCTGCCGGTGCTGAACTTCATCTTCCGTACCGCGGGGACGATTCCGATTGCCGGGCGCCAGGAAGACATCCAGATATATGAACAAGCCTTCACGCGCATTGCCCGGTATCTGAAGGACGGTGAGCTGGTGTGCATCTTCCCCGAGGGTAAATTGACCGCCGATGGCGAGATCAATGAGTTCAAGGGCGGGGTGACGCGGATTCTCGAGGAGACGCCGGTGCCGGTGATTCCGCTGGCCTTGCAGGGGTTGTGGGGGAGTTTCTTCAGCCGCGATCCGGGCAAGGGGCTGTTTCATCGCCTGTGGTCGCGGGTGACATTGGTGGCAGGGCCGGTGGTGGCGGTCGAGGTGGCGGAGCCTGCCAGGTTGCAGCAGTTGGTGGGGGAGTTGCGCGGGGCAGTCAGATAACAGTTGAGTGTGCGGGCCGCTTCGCGAGCAGGCTCGCTCCCACTTTGGAATGCGATCCATGTGGGAGCGAGCCTGCTCGCGATGGCGGTGGTGGCCTAAGCGCTGACCTTGAGCCCAACCAACCCGGAAATGATCAACGCCACACTCGCCAACCGCACCAGCGCCATGGATTCGCCGAACAGAATGATCCCGGCAATCACCGTACCCACGGCGCCGACACCGGTCCAGATCGCATAGGCCGTACCCAGCGGCAATTCCTTCATTGCAAGGCCGAGCAAGCCAAGGCTGATAGCCATGGCCGCAACGGTCAAAACAGTGGGGAGCGGACGGGTGAAACCGTCGGTGTACTTGAGGCCGACGGCCCAGCCCACTTCGAACAGGCCGGCGAAAAACAGAATGATCCAGGACATGAAGACCTCCATCGTCTGACGGGGTCGTCCCCTGATTAATGACTCGATCGAGCCGCGAGGTCGTCCTCGCGATGCGCAATATGGTGCCCAACATTGACCGGGTGATCAAGTTTTCGAGTCAATCACTGATCTGTTGCGCCGCCATTTCCCGATCCTGTTTCTCGCTCATACGACGGAAATACGTCGAGAGCAAAGCCCCGGAAATGTTGTGCCAGACGCTGAACAAGGCGCTGGGCACCGCCGCCAGTGGCGAGAAGTGCGCGCTGGCCAGGGCTGCGCCCAACCCGGAGTTCTGCATGCCGACTTCCAGGACCAGAGACTTGCGCTGGGCCAGAGGCAGCTTGAACAGGCGCCCGGTGAAGTAACCCAGCAGGTAGCCGAAGCTGTTGTGCAGCATGACCACGGCCATGATCAACAGACCGGACTCTGCGATCTTCGCCTGGCTGGCGGCCACCACAGCGGTGACGATGATCACGATGCTGACCACCGACACCAGCGGCAATACGTCCACGGCGTGGCGAACCTTGTCGCCGAGCACCCGCTGGGCAACCACGCCACGCCGGGCATGATCACGAAATGGGCAACCACGCCCAGGGCCACGCGCCATGGGTGGCGAGCGACTTCGGCGAAGTCTTCGAGTTTGAGGGTCAGGCCCATGCCGAACATCACCAGCCCCAGCAGGGGCACGATGGCGCCTTTGAGGCCGAGGAACCATGCTGGCTGCAGAAACGCCACGACAGCGAAAATCAGTACCCAGTAGGCGAAGGTGTTGCCGACAAAACGACTCAATGCAGCCAGTGCGCGCATGGCCTGATCCTTTTTTTATTCAGTGGCACCACAAAACCAAATGTGGGAGCGAGCCTGCTCGCGAAAACGGTCGTTCCATCAACATCTATGTTGAATGTGAAACCGTCTTCGCGAGCAGGCTCGCTCCCACAGTAGTGATCACAAGCTTTTAGATCCCCTGCGGAGTCTCTTCACCACCCAGCGCTTCAACCAGCGCCGGCAGGAAGTCGCCGAAGGTCAGCATCATCAGGGTGAAGCTGGCGTCCAGTTGGCCCAGGGCTTCGTCGCCGCCGTCCTGTTCCGCCTGGTCTTGCAGCAGGTCTTCGAACTTCAGGCGCTTGACCACCATTTTGTCGTCGAGGACGAACGACAGTTTGTCCTGCCAGGCCAGGGACAGTTGAGTGACCACTTTGCCGGTGCTCAGGTGCAGCTGGATTTCTTCGCTGGTCAGGTCCTGGCGCTTGCAACGCACGATGCCGCCGTCTTCGTGGGTGTCGCGCAGTTCGCATTCGTCCAGCACAAAGAAATCGTCCGCGGCTTTCTGGGTGGTGACCCACTCGGTCATGGTCGCGGTCGGGGACATCTTCACGGTCAGCGGGCGCACCGGCAGGGTGCCGATCACTTCACGCAGGGTGGACAGCAAGTCTTCGGCGCGTTTCGGGCTGGCCGAGTTGACCAGGATCAGGCCCTGTTTCGGCGCGATGGCGGCGAAGGTCGACGAGCGGCGGATAAAGGCGCGGGGCAGGAAGGCCTGGATGATTTCATCCTTGATCTGATCGCGTTCCTTCTTATAGACCTTGCGCATTTGCTCGGCTTCGATCTCTTCGACCTTTTCCTTGACTGCGTCACGCACAACGCTGCCTGGCAAAATACGTTCTTCCTTGCGCGCGGACACCAGCAGGAAGTCACCGCTGACGTGTACCAGTGGCGCATCTTCGCCTTTGCCGAACGGCGCGACGAAACCGTAGGTGGTCAACTCCTGGCTTGCACATGGGCGCGCCAGTTTGGTGGCCAGTGCAGTTTCCAACGCCTCGGCATCAACAGGCAGATCTTGGGTCAGGCGATAGATAAGCAGGTTTTTGAACCACATGGGGTGAGTCTCTCCTTTATACAAAGGGGGGCATTATTGTCTTCGCCGTGCCATAGGCCAACCTTTCTCTAAGCCTTTGGAAGGGCTCGGAAAATTATTTTAAAAAGTGCTTGCCAGAGGTTGGGTCGCTCCGTAGAATGCGCGCCACACCGAAGCGAAGGGTGATTAGCTCAGCTGGGAGAGCGTCTGCCTTACAAGCAGAATGTCGGCGGTTCGATCCCGTCATCACCCACCATTCGTTTTCAGTGTTACGCGCAGCGGTAGTTCAGTCGGTTAGAATACCGGCCTGTCACGCCGGGGGTCGCGGGTTCGAGTCCCGTCCGCTGCGCCATATTCGGTAACCTGGAACACTGAACGCCAGGTCACCACGGAAAAGCCCGCTTAGGCGGGCTTTTTTCTGCCTAAAGTTTCACTGTTGTTCCTGTGGGTTTGCATCGTTTCACCGGTTTTTAGATTTTTTTGAAAAAAAACTTCAAATAAATCAACAATTTATAAAAACCTGTGGCATAATGTGCCCCGCAACGAAGGTAAAGGGTGATTAGCTCAGCTGGGAGAGCGTCTGCCTTACAAGCAGAATGTCGGCGGTTCGATCCCGTCATCACCCACCACTTTCAACGCTACGCGCAGCGGTAGTTCAGTCGGTTAGAATACCGGCCTGTCACGCCGGGGGTCGCGGGTTCGAGTCCCGTCCGCTGCGCCATATTCGGTAACCTGGAACACTGAACGCCAGGTCACCACAGAAAGCCCGCCTTGTGCGGGCTTTTTGCTGTCTGGCGTTTGGCAATTTCCCCCCTCCCGTACCGTGCATATACATATGTACCACCTGACAGGTACTCAGCTTTCGGACACTGGCAATGTTCTTCATGACCAACTCCGTCATGGAGCAAATTTTTTACTAGCCGAGACTGAAGCAATGAATTTCACTGCGCATGACCCAGTTGTTTCATCATCCACGTTTGATTCGGGCAATGAATCAAACCGGGCTTTCATCACTTGCGATGATGCCGCTGCCTATTTGCATGAGTCATTGAAAGAGCGACGAGGTACCGAATTCGCTGGATTTATCCTCCAGAACGAGTACGGGCACTACTTTTATGCCGCTGAAAAACCTGCCGCAGAAAAAGTTGAGGAAGAATACGATCCGATGCTGCCGCTAGTCGTATCTGTGAACTTGAGCGGCGAATTAGAAATACCTGCCGGATACACGATCGAAGCGCGGTTCATTTCGCATGTGCAAGGACGGCGAGGTCCACAGGAAAGTGATGTGGAGTGGACCCAGCGGAAGCTCTTCTTCAGGGTGTCTGACATGTTCGGAGTGATGACCCGTCGTCGAAAGTTCTCCAAGTGTTATCTGTCGGGAAGTGATGGCTGCCTCATCTCCTATACCTCCACCGACTCAGCGTTTGAACGGGAGTTGTCATCAAAGTTAGCGAGAAAGCCGGATGGTAAACTCAATTTGTTCGAGAGCCTGTATGAGAGGGGTGCAGTGCCAAGCAGCATTCTAATTTTGCTGGCAATGGCGGCTGGCGAGGTGACCACGGTGATACACGGAAGTCTCTGGAGGCGCAGGGGGAAGCTCAACGCCAGTTGGAGAGACGATATATTGGTGGACAGTCCGCCGATTGAGCTGATGCCGATCTGTGGGCCGATCTGCAAGGATGGCAAAGAGATTGCTCAATATCTTAATAACCGGATGGGCAAACTTTCGCCAGAGCATGTCGGCCTTGTACTCAAGCATCGAACGCAGAAAATATTTGTCGTCACTGACCCTGTTGTTAGTGATTACGCCACTTTCAACCGGGCGGTGCTCTTTCCCAAGGATGTGCATGGTAACCCCCTGATTCCGGCAGAGCTTCGAGTCCACGGTTCTTTCCACTCAACCAAACCAGCTCCTGCAAGCAAACTGCCCTCCACGGACGTTGAACGCTATAAAACTTCTTCTCCCCCGCAGACTTGAAGGTCGGCCTGGGTCGCATTTCGATTGCACCTCTTCATCGTTTGTTTCTGTGTACGCCCGATGGGGCGGTGTTGCGTTTCGCCCATCCGGATAACGCGAAAATGACAGCGCTACAACGGCTTCTTGCGCCTGAAAACGACAGCCAGCAAAGCATTGAGCAGCAGGTCATCTCAGGGGGCATGAGCATGCAGACATTCATCGATAAAGTAGCGGCTGCCGGGGAGCTGATTGTCCTTTTTCCAAGCGCGTCGTGGTCGACTGTCGGCAGGGTAGGTGCCCATGCTTCGGTTGTCGACGTTGAACCTGAGGTGCCGGAATGATTATTCGTCGTTACGCCTGTGTCGGTAGTCGCTGACGGCTTCATACACGGCCTTGCGCAGGCGATTGATCCCGCCAATCGGACGGTGCGCCTCGACGCCGAACCAGGGATTGAACGACTGGTTGTCGCATTGCAGGTTCAGCGCCGGTGTGTCGAAGTCCTGCGCCGGCACCTTGATCCGCGCCACCGTCTCGAAGGGCGCATCGCTCTCGCGCCACTCAATGCTGGTGTCTTCTATCGGCATGTACTTGTTGGCGTCCTGTCGCTGGATCTGCAAGGCGAAACACGCAGGCACCCGGTCGGTCGACAGCTGTTGGTTCAACGCATTGCGCAGAAAGTTCGGCAGCTTGCGATTCTGTTCCGGCAGGTTGTAGGGCGGGCAGTTATCCGGATCGGGCATCACCCGGAACTTCGCATTGGCTTCACCGAATTTGTAGGGTGAAACCGAAAAGTACGTCGTCTGGGTCGGGCTCGACGGGGCAGGGGCCAGTGTCGCCAGGGCAATGAACAGGTGGCGAACCTGCCAGGCGCGTGGATCCCGGCCGGGGAAGAAGGCCATCATCTTTTTACCGTCGGCCTGGGCGGCGACGTTCTGACGGTATTCGGCGACATTACTGACAAAGAAGTTCGGGTGGCTGAACATCACAAAGTCCTGTTCGCCTCGCCCCTGCCGGTCGCTCAACAGTTGCTTGCCCGGCACATCGAACAGTTTGATCGCCATGCCCCGTGCGTCGCGGATGCTGTCGAACTGCGGGTAGGCATTGCCGTTGGACAGGCGCATTGTCGCTTGCCAGGTTTTGCCCGGCTCGCTGAACACGCCCTGGCGCAACTCGCCTGGCAGTTCCGGCAGCACCTGAACCTCGGCCTTCACACAGCCGTGGGCCTTGGCATGGGCGTCGCGCAGGTAGCGGGTGCTTTCGCGGTGCTGATCGACGATGCGCACGGCGGTCTGGATGATGTCCCGGGTCATCGCGGCTTCGTCGTCCGCAATCAACTCCTGCGCCGAGACCGGCCCGCGATGCTGCCAGGCAAACCAGGCGCTGGCCAGGGCCCAGCCCAGCACGCCGAGACCCAGTAGCCACAGCAACAGCCTGGCGAGGAAGGCGCCCAGGCGCAGCCAGAGTGTTATCAGCATGGGAAAGTCCTTTTGACTGCGGCTGTGGTCATGGCAATTGCGCTTCCAGCGGGCCGCCCAGTACTTTCAGATATTCCAGAAGCGCCCAGCGTTCTTGCGGCTGCAACCCGCGGCCGATCACGCCATTGCCGAGTTTGCCGGCACGGAATTCATGGCCGCTGTTGTGGTTGCCGGTGATTCGCGTATCGAACAGAAAACCGTTGGCAAAGGCTTCGGTGCGGTAACCCAGGTGCCCCGGGTCGTATTCGAACGTGCCTTTATAGAACGTGGTTGCACGCTCATCCTGAGGCGACAGCAATTGATAAATGCTTGGCACCGAACCGTTGTGCAGGAACGGCGCTGTCGCCCATACACCCGCCAAAGGCCTGGCCTTGTACGAACGCAATTCGCGCACACCGATCGGCAGGCCGAAACCGTCCATTGCAGGACGCTCGGCAGGTGTGACATTGGCGTCTTGATAGGCGCGGTCCTGGACAAATGCGGTGACGTAGGCCAGCCCCTTGGCCACGGACATCTTGCTCAGGTCCAGAGGCTCGTCGGGTTTTGGCTCTACATCGAGCTTTTCCAGCTCCGCCTGCTTCCATTGCAGCGCTGTGAGGTCGAAGCGGTGGTCGGCGATGTTGTTGGCCGCGCCGGGGTCGGTGCCGATGTAATCCACCGGGAGCATTTTCAGGTGCTGGACGTATCGCCCCTCGCCCTGGGTGGTGCGCGGTACATGGCAACCTGCGCAGTTTTCGGCGAACAAGGCGCGGCCCTTGGCTGCCAGGGGTTTGTCGACCGCACCCAACAGGTCTTCCGGCCAGGCCGGCGGCGAAAGTCGTTGCAGGGTTTCTTCGATCAGGTGCAGATCGCGCACGCGGACACTGGAGGGATAGCGGGCGTCGCCCGTCAGCGGCTGGCCGTTCTTGTCGAAGAAGTTCAGCGTGGCGCCGACGCCCAGCGCCTCGCCGATGTTGCGGGCCATGGGTTGTTTCGCCGAGCCATTCCACTGCACCCATTCGAACGTCCACATGTCCCACAACTGCGGATAATCGACCGGGGCATTGGCCACGCGGTAGTTTTCGGGGGATATCGCATCACCGAAGCTGGCGTTGGCGATGCGCCCGAAGGCGTCTGTGCGCCCCGGGCCTTCCTCGGTCGGATAGAGCCCGCGATGGGTGTCGTTCCAGGCCACGTTGAGGAACGTATCCAGTGAGGATTTGAAATCTTTGCGCAACTGTTGGTGGCTCGTCTCGTAGTCCTGGCCGAGCACGTTGCGTGCGAAGCGCTCGAATTTCCACGGGTTGTAGTAAGTGGAGGCGAGGCTGGCCACCAGGGCCTGTCCGAAACTGCCGCCTTTGAGTGTAGGAACACTGGACGGCAGCACATGCTGCGCTGAGCCACCGTCGATACGCACGGCCTGGCCCTTGAAACGCAGTTCACCGGTGTGGCAGGCCGCGCAGGTGATATCCAGAAACATATCCGTGCTCCCCGCATTCTGGTGCCGGGTAAAGCCTGCGGGGAGGTTGCCGGGGTTGTTCGGTGTCTGTTTCTGGCCGGGGTCCACCAGAAAACCGAAGCGGGCGAGGTATTCGGGGGTGGCGAAGCGTTGTTGCGAGAAGGGCAGTTCGAGGGCGGTGAACCAGTCGTAGCGCAAGCCTTTGACCTGAGTGCCTTGGGGTGTGAAGTAATAGGTCTCGCGATCGGCGGCGCTCCATTGCTCCAGGTAATGCACCTGTTGCGCAGGCGACCAGGCCGGCAATTTCGGGTTGGCGACGTAGTAAAGAACCACGGCCATGACCAGTCCGAGCAGTACTGCGACGAGAGCCAGCAAGCGAAAGAAGAGGCGCAAGATAAACATCCTTGTCGAATTATCATGCTGTTATGCCCGAGTACCCGGGGTGCGGCAAGAGGCCATTACGCCAGATGCTGTAGTTCCGGAATCCGCCTGCGTCGGCGCAAAGTGAAAGAAGCTTCATCAGCCGAATGGTGAAATGCGTTTAAACACCTGAACTTATCAATTGTTTCCGGCTCTCATGCCGGTAGCCATTGGTCGTGGCGGCCTGATAAGCTCGCGGCTTTACTCGATTGCCCTTTAGGCGCATGAACAAGGAAATAGCATGAAACAGCATCGGTTGGCGGCGGCGGTAGCCCTGGTTGGCCTGGTACTCGCGGGTTGTGATTCGCAGACCAGCGTAGAGCTGAAAACTCCGGCGCAAAAAGCTTCCTACGGCATTGGCCTGAACATGGGCAAGAGCCTGGCTCAGGAAGGCATGGATGACCTGGATTCCAAGGCTGTAGCCCAGGGCATCGAAGACGCCGTCGGCAAGAAAGAGCAGAAGCTCAAGGACGAAGAACTGGTCGAGGCGTTCGCCGCACTGCAAAAGCGTGCCGAAGAGCGCATGGCCAAGATGAGTGAAGAGTCGGCCGCTGCCGGCAAGAAATTCCTCGAAGAAAACGCCAAGAAAGCCGGCGTGACCACCACCGCTTCGGGCCTGCAGTACGAAGTCGTGCAGAAAGCCGATGGCCCTCAGCCAAAGGCGACTGACGTGGTGACCGTTCACTACACCGGCAAGCTGACCAACGGCACCGTATTCGACAGCTCCGTCGAGCGCGGTAGCCCGATCGATCTGCCGGTCAGCGGTGTGATCCCGGGTTGGGTCGAAGGCCTGCAACTGATGCACGTTGGCGAGAAGTACAAGCTGTACATCCCTGCTGACCTGGCTTACGGCGCTCAAAGCCCAAGCCCGGCGATTCCAGCCAACTCGGTACTGGTATTCGACCTGGAACTGCTGGCCATCAAGGATCCGGCAAAAGAAGACGCCGCTGCCAAGTAACCAGCGCCTGCTTCGATAACAACGCCTCGCTCATGCGGGGCGTTGTTGCATCTGGCGTTCGGCAGGGGTAAACAAAACGAACAGACGCTCTAGGCCGGAGTCTTAGGCATAGTGGCGTTGGCTGTAGTCGCACAAGGCCTCCAAGTCAATGAAATTATGGGTTTTTTTTGATGAGTAAAAAACGCCCGATCTGAACGCAGGCCTTGTAACACGGGGCTTACAGCGGTGAAAAGCAGCTCTGTTCACAAGGTTATCCACAATTTGTGTGGATAACATTTCAACGGGAGGAATGATGAAAGCACCCTGGAGTTTCGCTCGTTTCCTGCCACTGGCTGGACGCCTGCTGGCACGGGGTCGATTGCCGACCCTGTTGTTCGCGGTCGCCAGCAAAGGCGCAAGCCAGGGCAACCGGTTGGGCAAGATCAAGGACGACTTGAAGCTGTTGCAGGCACTCTGCCTGGCCTACTGGCGTGGTGAGTATCGCGCCATCAGCCCCAAGGCGCTGGTTTCGGTGGTTGCGGGCCTGATGTACTTCCTCAGCCCGGTGGATGCGATCCTGGATTTCATTCCAGTATTTGGCATGCTCGATGACATCGCGGTACTGGCATGGCTGATGAAAGTGCTCGACGACGAGCTCAATGCCTTCCGCGCCTGGCGCAATCGGCAGGTGCCGGAGAAGCTCGCGGTGGTTGAGCGTCTGCCTGATACCCCCGAGCAACTTCAACTTCAAGGCCCGAAAAAACACTGAATCGATTTTGACCTGTTCACAGATTGATGTCCCCCGCGACCTTGGCCGCTGTTAGGATTACACTTCTAGGGAAAAGTGCTGACTCGCTAAGTGTTGTTGTCCTACGGGGTAGTGATGGATATTCAGATAATTACACGCGAAGGCGAGCCCGAATATGCGGTTCTGCCATGGGCTCAGTATCAGGCGTTACTGAAAGCAGCGGGTATCAAGGAGCAAGCGTCACCTCAAGCCGCAAAGCTTCAGGTGGCAACACCAGACGCGATTCTTCCGGGTCTGGATCAACTACGCAGTTTGCGCGAGGGGAAGGGCATCGCCATCGAGGCGCTGGCCCGCACGGTAGGCATCAGCCCGTCTTACCTGGCCATGATCGAAAGCGGCGAGCGTCTGCCCGACGCCGCGATTCGTCGCAGCCTGGCCTGGGAATTGACGGTGCCTGGGTGGAGGGATGAATCGTGAGCGTACGCATCAGTCGTCAACACTGGGACGGATTGCTGGGCGAACTGGATCAGGCGCGTCGCCAGCGCCATCTGTTGACGTATCGGGCATTACTGGAACGTTTGCAGTTGCCGACCCCGGCCATGCAGACCCTGACGGCGGCCCTTGAGCATCTGGCGGCCCTGGACGCCAGGGCGGAGCAGCCATTGCGCAGTTCGCTGGTGATCAGTCAGGGCGCCAGCCGCTTGCCGCGCACCGGATTCTTTGAGTGTGTCGAGCGTCTCGGGCGTTTTTCCGGGCCGTCGGACGGCGTTGCCGCCGCGTCCTGGCATGCTTCGGAAGTGGTGCGGGTGTTCGAGTACGAATACCCGGAATCGGCCGAGGCCTGAGTGTTCTTGCAACTCAAGGCGCGGGCCGGTTACTGGCTCGCGCGCCGACTGTTTCACTGGTCATGGTTTGTCCGTCAGCCACGGGGCTGGCGCTGGCTCGAAGGCCAGTTCGCACGCATGGCCAACCTGGGCGATGTCGGCGCCCAGAGCTTCTATGGGCACATCCTGGCGTTTCGCGGCGTCGGCCTCGGTGCTCGTGAGGAGGGCGTGCGTTTGTTGCGCCTGGCGGCGTTGGCGGGCGATGGCAAGGCGGCGTATCAAGTGGGTGTGATCAGTTTGGCCGGGACGGCGAGCAAGGCTCCGGACCCGGTCGAAGCCGCGCGGTTCTGGGAGATCGCGGCGAAGGCCGGGCATCCGTTGGCGGCGATCAAGCTCGAAGAGCTGAAGTCTTCCTCGGCGCCTCGTTGATTGGACTGATGCCGGAAAGCGGCCTTATCGATGCCCGGAAACGAGCACCTCATCAACAGTCGAAACCACCAGGCTATCAATCACATGCACGCTATAGCCCTGCACATTCTTCGCATGGTGCTTGGCCTGTGATGCCATCTCGGCCAACTGACTCGCATCGAGTTGTTCACAGGCCTGTGGGTGCAGATGCACCACGCCGATCGACAGTGACAACAACGCAAACTCCTGGCGCTGACCCTGGCGATTCGGTGCGATGAAGCAGCCGGCTTCCAGGTGTTCGCTGCGGTAGAAGCGCCGGCACTGGCTCTGGAAGTCGTCGAGCAACTGGTTCAAACGTTTGCGCCAGTCTTCCGGGCCGAGCACCAGCAGGAAATCATCGCCGCCGATGTGGCCGACGAAGTCGCGGGACGGGTCGACGCGGTCGTTCAGGCATTGCGCCAGGCACAGCAGGACTTCGTCGCCGCGACCATAGCCGTAGATGTCGTTGAAGGGTTTGAAGCTATCAATGTCCACGTAGCAGATCACCGATTCCCGTCGCTGTTGCAGCAGCCGCGTCAGGCATTGCTGGATCGGCACGTTGCCCGGAAGCAAGGTCAGCGGGTTGGCGTAGCGGGCCTGCTGGATCTTCAGTTCGGTGATCAGCTTGAGCACGTCGATCACCCGGCCCAAGCCCAGATAACCGCCGTTGAGGGTGATGATGAAATCTTCTTCGATGCGCTGGCGAGCACGGCTGGTGATCAGGCGGCTGACCTGTTGCAGGGACTGGCTCAGTTCGACGGCGAGGAAGTCATCATTCATCAACCGGCTGATGGGCTTGCGGGCGAACAGGTCGGTGGCAAAGGGCTTGAGCAGGGCCTCGGAGAGCGAATGACGATGGACAATGCCGCAGGGCTGACCCTGTTCATCCAGGACCGCTAGCGAGTTCAGGTTGGCCTGGCGACGAAAGGCTTCGAGCACCATGGCGGTCGGGGTGTCCCGGTTCACCGCGGGTAGCTCGTTGAGCAGGGCACTGAGGTCGCTGCCGTCCTCGCTCAGTACAACGGCGGTGCTGTCCTGTCGGGGCATCAATGCCCGGGCATCCCGGGGTGGGTGTTCCTGGGGACGGCAAAGCAGATAGCCCTGCACCAGGTCCACGCCCATTTCGGTCAGCACCGTGAGTTCTTCGGCTAGCTCGATACCTTCGGCAATGACTTGTGCCCGCGAGGCCTTGGCGATTTGCAGGATCGAGCCAACGAACTCGCGCTTGAGCGCATCCTGATGAATGCCATCGATGAAATGCCGGTCGATTTTCACGTAATCGGGCCGCAGTTCGGACCACAAGCGCAAACTCGAATAGCCCGCTCCCAGATCATCCAGCGCAATCGAAAACCCCATCGCCCGATAGTGGTGCAGGGCGGTTTGCAGCAACTGGAAATCATCCGTCGGCGTCTGTTCCGTGAGCTCGATGACCACCTGGCTCGGCGGGATGCCGAAGTCCTGCAGCAATTGCAGGGTACGCCCCGGTTGGTGGGCCGCTTCGAGCAGGGACTCGGGGGACACGTTAAGGAACAGCATGCCAGGCAGTTGTTGCTCATTGAAGCGTCGGCAAGCGCTTTCGCGGCAGGCAATTTCCAGCTCGCTCAGGCGTCCGGCCTGGCGGGCGACGGCGAACAGGGCGACAGGGGAGTGCAGAGGGCTGTTGGAGGGGCCGCGACTGAGGGCTTCGTAACCGAGGATGCGTCGTTCAGAGAGGCTGATGATCGGTTGGAACAGACTGTGTAAACCGCTTTGACTCAGGATCGAGCTCAAGGCACTCAGCTGTTCGGTTGTGGTCATGGCGATCTCTGGCAATAAAAAAAGGACCGGGCGTGCCCTTGGTAAAAAGAGCACGCCCGGTCCTTTATTTCACGACAGAATGATGACTGTTTGATGACGCTACAGGGGCGTCAGCATTAAATTGCCATCAGTTGTTTGTACAAACTCAGTGCTTGGCCACTGCCGTGTTGAGTTTCAGGTAGTCCAGCAGAATCCGCCCTGTTTCGCTGAGGTAGGCGTCGTCTTCCGGTTTGGTCTTGTCATCCTCGGCCGCAATGGCGTCCTCGTCTTCTTTCTTCAGCTCTTTGAGCGGTTCTTCGCCCTTGGCCTTGCGACGGATGTTTTCCATGGCCAGCTGTTTGGCTTCGATGTCGGCGTGCTGGGCACGACGCTCGACTTCATTGAGGCTGACGGTTTTCTCGGCCATCAGTTTCTGCGCCAGGGCCAGCTTGTCGCGGATGAACACGAACTCCGCATCTTTGGCCGTGCGCACGTCGTGCTCGGACTGGAGCTGCGAAATGTACGGCTTGAACGGGTCGAGCGCAGGCTTGATCGCCGCCTTGATGGTGTCCCACGGCATGGCTTCCGGCAGGGCGCTTTCACCGATTTCCTTGGTGTCGATGATCGACGGGTAATCGATGTCCGGCAAGACGCCCTGATGCTGGGTGCTCTGCCCGGAAACCCGGTAGAACTTGGCCAGGGTCAGTTTCAGTTCGCCATGGTTGAGCGGCTGAATGGTCTGCACGGTGCCTTTGCCGAAGGTCTGGCCGCCGATGATCAGTGCGCGGTGATAGTCCTGCATGGCGCCGGCAAAAATCTCCGAAGCCGAGGCGGACAGGCGGTTGACCAGCAACGCCATCGGGCCTTTGTAGAACGCACCCGGGTTTTCATCTTCCAGCACATCGACCCGGCCATCGGCGTTACGCACGAGCACGGTCGGGCCTTTGTCGATGAACAGGCTGGTCAACTCGGTGGCCTCTTGCAAGGAACCGCCGCCGTTGTTGCGCAGGTCGATGACCACGCCGTCGACTTTATCTTTCTGCAACTCGGTCAGCAGTTTCTTGACGTCGCGGGTGGTGCTCTTGTAATCCGGATCGCCGGCACGGAAGGCCTTGAAGTCCAGATAGAACGCCGGGATCTCGATGACGCCGAGCTTGTAGTCCTTGCCGTCCTGCTTGAGGTTCAAGACCGATTTCTTCACGGCCTGATCTTCGAGCTTCACCGCTTCACGGGTGATCGGCACGATCTTGGTGGTCTGGTCGTTCGGCGCATTGCTGGCCGGGATGACTTCCAGGCGCACCACGGTGCCCTTCGGACCACGAATCAGCTTGACCACTTCGTCCAGGCGCCAGCCCACGACGTCGACCATTTCCTTGTTGCCCTGGGCAACACCGATGATCTTGTCGGCCGGTGCAACCTGCTTGGTCTTGTCCGCCGGACCTGCCGGCACCAGGCGCACGACTTTCACCTGGTCGTTATCGCTCTGCAACACGGCACCGATGCCCTCGAGGGACAGGCTCATGTTGATGTCGAAGTTCTCCGCGTTATCCGGCGACAGATAGTTGGTGTGCGGGTCGTAGGACATGGCGAAGGTGTTGATGTACGCCTGGAAGATGTCTTCCGCGCGGGTCTGGTCCAGGCGCGCCAGCTGGTTCTTGTAGCGCTTGGTCAGGGTTTCCTGGATCTGCTTGGAATCCTTGCCGGCGATCTTCTGCCGCAGGACTTCGTCCTTGACGCGTTTGCGCCACAGGTCGTCGAGTTCTGCGGTGGATTTGAGCCAAGGGGCGTCCTTGCGGTCGATCAGCAAGGTTTCCTTGGTGGTGAAGTCGATCTTGTCGACGCCCTTGTTCAACTCGGCAAGGGCGAAGTCCAGACGCGCCTTGACGCGGTCCAGGTAGCGCTTGTAGATGGTGAACCCGGCATTCAGGTCGCCGCTCTTGAGGAAATCGTCGAACTGCGTCTTCCACTTGTCGAATTCGGCAATGTCGCTGGCCATGAAGTAGCTGCGCGACGGATCCAGCAGCTTGAGGTAGCTGTCGTAGATGATTACCGAACGTGCGTCATCGAGTGGCGGCTTGCTGTAGTGGTGGCGCTTGAGCAACTCCACGACGTTCAGGCTGGCGATCACTTCGTCACGATCGGGTTGAAGCTTGTCCCAGCTATTGGCTGCGAATGTATTGCTCGACATCGGCATCAAGCCGATACCGATGAATAGGGCGAGGGCAGTGCTGGGGAACAGATGCTTCATGCTGATTCGACGCGGGGACAATTGATAACGCATATTAGGCCGTCTTTGAAGTCGCCGGTTCTTTGGGAGCCGGTCGCATAATGCAAAAAGCCCGGCGCTATAGCTTCGGGCTCAGTCCAGACTCACTATGGAGGCACTGTGAAAGCATTGCAAGGCGTTGACGGTCAAGTGGTGTGGGTTGATGAGCCGCGTCCTACATGCGATGTAGGGCAAGTTCGCATCCGAGTGTCGGCAGCGGGTCTCAATCGCGCCGATCTGTTGCAGAAAGCCGGTCTTTACCCGCCACCACCGGGGGCCAGTCAAGTGCTTGGTCTAGAGTGCTCGGGGGTCATCAGCGAGGTGGGCGCCGGGTCCTCCTGGCAGGTTGGCGATCGGGTTTGCGCCTTGCTGGCTGGGGGCGGGATGGCCGAAGAAGTGGTTGTCGACGGGCGGCATGTGCTGCCGGTTCCCGACGGAATGTCATTGGTCGAAGCGGCGGCATTGCCCGAAGTTTATGCAACAGTCTGGCTGAATTTGTTTCAACTGGCTGCGCTCAAACCGGGTCAGAAGGTTCTACTGCATGCCGGGGCAAGTGGAATCGGTTCAGCGGCCATTCAGCTGTGCAAGGCGTTCGGTAACCCGTGCTGGGTCAGCGTCGGTTCCGCCGAGCGCCTGGCGTACTGCCAGGCGCTGGGTGCCCAGGGCGGCGCGGTGCGTAATGGCGATCTGGAAAGCTTGCGGGATCTGGGGCCGTTCGACGTGATTCTCGACCCGGTGGGCGGCAATTACGCGGCGTTGAACCTCAAGCTGCTGGCCCAGGATGGCCGTTGGGTGTTGATCGGTCTGATGGGCGGCCGCGAGGCCAAGCTGGATCTGGCCCAGGTGCTGGCCAAGCGCGTGCAGTTGCTGGGTTCGACCCTGCGCAGCCGTGACGATCAATTCAAGGCCGATCTGTTCAGTGACCTGAGCCAGCATGTCTGGCCGTTGTTTTCCGAGGGACGGTTGAGCCCGCAACTGGCCAGGACATTCCCGATCAAGGATGCCGAGGCGGCGTTTGCCGAGCTGGCGAGTAATACCGTGGCGGGGAAGGTGGTGTTGGTGATTGACGAGAGCCTGAGCTGACAACACGGAACCTGTAGGAGCGAGCCTGCTCGCGATGGCGGCTTAACATTCAACGCAAATGCTGAATGACACACCGCTATCGCGAGCAGGCTCGCTCCTACAAGGGGGCCTCGATTACTTCCAGAGATGGATCGGCCAGCCAGCCTTTTCAGCCTGCTCGCGCAGCACCGGATCCGGGTTGACCACGTGGGGGAAATCCACCTTCAGCAACAGCGGCAGGTCATTGCGTGAGTCGGAATAGAAACTCGCGCCTTCGAGATTTTCCTCCTCTGCATCCAGCCACTCCAGCAAGCGGGTGATCTTGCCTTCGCGGTAGGTCAGGGTGCCAACGGTATGACCGGTGTAAACGCCATGGGCCACTTCCAGTTCGATGCCCAGAATCTCGTCGATGCCCAGGCGCTCGGCGATGGGGCCGACCAGGTGGGTGCCCGAAGCGGAGATCACCAAAATCCGGTCGCCGGCCTTGCGGTGCGCCGCGATGGCTTTGGTGGCGTCGCTGAAAATGATCGGCTCGATGTAGTCTTCCACCCACGGACCAACCAAGTGCGCGACTTCTTCAGGCGTACGACCAATCAAGGGTTCCAGGCTGAAGGCCATATAGTCCTCCATGGCCAGATGGCCCCTGCCGTAGGCATCCATCAACTCCTTGTCGCGACGCAGGAACGATTCGCCATCGACCCAGCCGAGGCGGACCATTTGCTCGCTCCACAGTGAGGCGCAGTCGCCGTGGATCAGGGTTTCGTCCAGATCAAAAATTGCCAGGGCCATCAGTGCAGTTCTCTCTTCAGCGTCAGCAAAGGCATCAGGCTACCTCACACAGGGCCGTCGGATCGATGGAAAGCGCCAGGCGCTGACCATCGGGATGCAGGTCGGCCGCCGAGCGGTTCAGCACATCCACCACCAATTCCACGCCCCGGGCTTCGACCCGGTAGCGAATCACGTTGCCCAGCAGGCTGTGGCTGCGTACCTGCGCGTCCAGTTCGCCATTGAGGCTCAGTTCGATGGCTTCCGGGCGAATGGCGATGCGCTTGCTGATCGGACGCTGCAACAGCTTCGAAGCGCTGTCGGCATCCAGCAGGTTGTAGTTGCCGATGAAACCGGCGGCGAACACATCCACCGGTGCGGTGTAGAGGGTTTCGGCGTCGCCGCTTTGTACGATTTTTCCCTGATTCATCAGGAAAATCCGGTCAGACATGGTCAGGGCTTCTTCCTGATCGTGTGTGACGAAAATCGTGGTCAGGCCCAGTTCGCGCTGGATCTGACGAATTTGTTCACGCAGATGCTTGCGAATCCGCGCGTCCAAGGCCGACAGCGGTTCGTCGAGCAGCAACAGGCGTGGCCGGGTCACCAGGGAGCGGGCGAGGGCGACGCGCTGGCACTGCCCCCCCGAGAGCTGATGCGGGTAACGCGCGGCAAAGTCATTGAGCTCCACCAGTTTCAGCACTTCGGCAACGCGTTTGCGACTGTCGTCTGCATTGACCTTTTGCATGCGCAGACCGAAGGCGACGTTTTGCTCCACGGTCATGTTGGGGAACAACGCATAGCTTTGGAACACCATGCCGATCCCGCGTTTCTGCGGGCTCACGGGCACGATGTCCTGGCCGTCGAGCAGGATCTTGCCGCCATCCACCGAAGTCAGGCCGGCGATGCAGCGCAGCAGGGTGGATTTGCCGCAACCGGACGGGCCGAGCAGGGTGACGAACTCACCTTTGTGGATTTCGCAATTGATGTCGCTGAACACCGTGGTGCCGGCGAAGCTTTTCTGAAGATGTTGGACGCTGACATAGCTCATTCGCTTTTGTCCCTGTTCAAGATATTGGCAATCCAGGTCAGAACCAGCACAAAGAAGAAGTAGGAAATCACCAGCGCACTGGTGAAATGACCGCTGCTGTTGCGCATGTTGTTGAGATAGACCTGCAGGGTTTCGTAGCGGGTACCGACAAGGATGTTGGCGAACACGAACTCACCGAACAGGAACGAGAACGACAGCAGCAACGCCACCATCAGGCCCTTGCGCAGGTTCGGCAGCACCACCAGGAAGGCGGCTTGAAAGGTGCTCGCACCGAGCAACTGGGCGGCGTCCATCAGGTCGCGCAGGTTGATCGCCTGCAGGTTGTTGGTGATGGCCCGGTACATGAACGGCAGCGCCACGGTGAAGTAGCAACCGATCAGGATCCACGGCGTCCCGACCATGGCGAACGGTCCGGAACCGTAGAGCTGCAACAGCCCCACCGACGACACCACCGGTGGCACGGCGAAGGGCAGCAGGATCAGGATGTTCATCAGCGCGTCGAGTTTCGGGAAGTGGTAATGCACCACGAACAGCAGCGGCAGAATCAATACCACCGCCAGAACAAGGGCGCCGACGCAGACCAGCAGCGACTGGCCGAAAGCGCTCAGAAAACGCGGATCGCTCCACAGCTGCGCATACCATTTGATACTGAAGCCGCTGGGCAGAATGGTGGCCGACCAACTGCTGGAAATCGAATAGATAAAGGTGCCGACCAGCGGCAGCAACATAATGGCAAACAGCAGGTAAACCACCACGCGATGGTAGATGCCGACAGGCCCCAATTCAACGCGAGACATGGTAGCTCCTCTTCAACAGCAGTTGATGGACGATGGTCACCAGGGTCATCAAGGCCACCAGCACCACGGCCAGGGCACTGGCCAGGTTCGGGTCGAGGGAGATGTCACCCGAGACCATCGCCGCAATACGGATCGGCAAAACGTTGAAGTTGCCGGTGGTCAGTGCGTACACCGTGGCATAGGCGCCGAGGGCGTTGGCCAGCAGGATCACGAACGTGCCGAGCAGCGCTGGGGTCAGCACCGGTAGACCGATGTGGCGCCAGAACTGCCAGCCATTGGCGCCGAGCAGCGCGGCGGACTCGCGCCAGTCTTCGCGCAGGGCGTCGAAGGCCGGGTACAGCAGCAGCACACCGAGGGGAATCTGGAAGTAGGTGTAGAGAATGATCAACCCGGTTTTCGAGTACAGATTGAAGTCTTCAATGATCCCGGCCTGCTTGAGCATGATGGTGAAGCTGCCGTTGAAGCCGAGCAAAATGATGAACGCGAAGGCCAGGGGCACACCGGAGAAGTTGCTGGTCATGTTGGCGAAGGCGTTGACGAAGTTGCGCAGTTTCGAATCGACCCGGCGCAGGGAATAGGCGCCCAGAATCGCGATGACGATCCCCAACACGCTGGACCAGAAGCTGATCTCAAGGCTGTACTGGATGGCCTGCAGGTAAAACTTCGAGCTGAAGATTTTGCTGAAGTTGGCCAGGCCCCAGCCGAACTCTTCCGATTGCAGGCTGTTGATCATCACCCAGGTCAACGGTGCGATTTCGAACACGATGAAGAACAGCGCGAACGGGACCAGGCATAAGGCTGCCAGCCATTTACTGCGGGTCATGGCATTCACTTCAACAGCTCCCGGCAGACCGGTTTGTCGTGGGGCACACCGAGCAACTGGCAGACGGTGCCGCAGATCTCGGTCTGTTTCGGCGCGGCACCGGCGTCGAGGCTGAACGCGTCACCGAGCACGAACAGCGGCACTTCACGTTCTTCCGGCAGCAGGCCGTTGTGGGAGCGGTCGTTGTTCATGCCGTGGTCGGCGGTGACCAGCACCTGGTAACCGGCATCGAGCCAGCCTTGCAGGTAGTCGGCCAGGATAATGTCGGCGGAGCGGGCGCTGTTGCGGTACTGCGGGGTGTCGAGGCCGTGCTTGTGCCCGGCGTCGTCGATGTTCATCGGGTGGATCAGCAAAAAGTTCGGCGCGTGGCGCAGGCGCAGGTGTTCGGCGTCGGCGAACAGGTGCGAGTCCGGGTAGTGATCGTTCCAGTAGAAATGCCCGTGCTGGATCGGCAGTTGCGGGTCATCGGTGTGACGGTCCCGGGCCGCCACGAAGGGCGAACGGTTGTACAGCTCGCTGACCCAGTGATAAGCCGCCGCGGCGGTGACAAGACCTGCGTCGGTGGCGTAGTGATAGATGCTGCGCTGGTTGGACAGGCGCGAGACGTTGTTGTGGACGATGCCGCTGTCGATCGGCGCCACGCCGGTCAGGATGCATTCGTACAGCGGGCGGGACAGGGCTGGCAACTCGCACTCCAGTTTGTAGAGTGCAGCACGTCCTGCGCCGACGTACGCCTGCAGGTGCCCCATCGCGTGGCGGGCAACCTCGTAGTTGAGGCCGTCGAGCACGACAAGGATGACGTTGTGCTTCATAGGGGCAAAAACTCCGTGAAACAGATGATTCAAATACGCAACCAATCCCTTGTGGGAGCGAGCCTGCTCGCGATGGCGGCCGACCATTCAACATTGATGTTGACTGAAACGACGCTATCGCGAGCAGGCTCGCTCCCACAGGGATCTCCATCAGGCCTCCCGTTGGTGGGCTACCCGCTTACTGCATATTGATGATGACTTCTTCCTGCCACTTCTGAGGAAGGGCCTTGGAG
This sequence comes from Pseudomonas sp. KH_046_2, assembly GCF_057838985.1. Classification (NCBI taxonomy): domain Bacteria; kingdom Pseudomonadati; phylum Pseudomonadota; class Gammaproteobacteria; order Pseudomonadales; family Pseudomonadaceae; genus Pseudomonas; species Pseudomonas sp. KH_046_2. Next base: position 1,908,224 of record NZ_CM174480.1, read on the forward strand.
GTCTTTTCCCAGGCATCCGCGTCCTTGATCGGCGTGACCTTTTTGTACTGCTCGTTAGGCAGCAGCTTGGCCTGTACTTCGGCTGGCAGGGTCAGGTGCTCGGCACGGATCGGACGGGCGTTGCCCTTGGCCAGGTTGATCTGGCCGGCGTCGCTGAAGATGTATTCGCGGGTCAGCTTGGCGGCATTCGGGTTTTTCGCGTACTTGTTGATGATGGTGGTGTAGCCGGAAATCACCGAGCCGTCGGACGGAATCAGCACCACGTAGTCATCCGGGTTGGCCATCTTGGCCTTGTAGCTCAAACCGTTGAAGTCCCAGACCACGCCGACTTCGATTTCGCCTTTTTCCATGGTGGCAATCGTCGGGTTGGACATCGACAGGCGACCTTGCTTGGCGATGTCGGCGAACAGATCCAGGGCAGGCTTGAGGTTTTTCTCGTCGCCACCGTTGGCCAGTGCCGCGGCCAGTACGCCGTTGGCTGCCTGGGCCGCGGTGCTCACGTCACCGATGGAAACCTTGTATTTGCCGGTCTTGAGGTCAGCCCACTTGGTTGGCGCCTCGGAACCGTGCAGCAACTTCTTGTTGACGATGAAAGCGATGGTGCCGGTGTAGGCCAGTGCCCAGTTGCCGTCCTTGTCCTTGGCCCAGGCTGGAACCTGATCCCAGGTGGAAGGCTTGTAAGGCTGGACCACGCCTTGCTTGACCGCGATCGGGCCGAACGCCGCACCGACGTCGCCGATGTCGGCGCTGGCGTTGTCTTTTTCTGCGGCGAACTTGGCGATTTCCTGGGCCGAGCTCATGTCGGTGTCGATGTGCTTGAGGCCGTACTTGTCGCTCAGGTCTTTCCAGGTGCCGGCCCAGTTGGCCCAGTCATTGGGCATGCCGACGCTGTTGACGGCGCCTTCCGCTTTTGCGGCGGCTTCCAGGGTTTTCAGATCGGTGTCGGCCGCCATGGCGGCGGTGCACATTGCGATGGTCGAGCCTAACAGTGATGCCAGGAAAAGCTTTTTCATTCCGAAGCTCCTTGGGTCGTGTTCAACGCTGCGATTGCGGTTCGTGTTGGTCTAGGTCAGCAATACCTGAGCCAATTTAAGGGGGCTGGATGACACTTTGATGTCGTTCGTCGCCCGGAATGACTTTTTGTTCAGCGGTATCGCGACTGGCCTGCTAAGCGTAGACCATGGTCAAGGCCCCGGAGGGCAAGGGACTTGGCCGATGAATTGCAGGTTGTTGAGGCCAGAGAATGGCGACCGTTGGGCCGCTTTGTCACATCTCGGTCATCTGCACTGCCTACGCTTGCAGACTATTGAATGAGCCGGTTTACGCTGTGGTTCTGCCCTGAAATGGTGCTGGTCTAGTCCAGAAAGGAAACGTTGATGCGTGAAGAGGCAACAAAAGCGGTAACAGCCATCGGCCAGGTGCTTCAGGAGCAGATCGACCACGGACTGTTGACCCCCGGCAGCAAATTGCCGGCCGAGCGCAAGCTCAGTGAATTGTTCGGCACCACGCGGATCACTTTGCGTGAAGCGTTGTTGCAGTTGGAGTCACAGGGACAGATTTATCGCGAGGAGCGTCGCGGCTGGTTCGTCTCGCCGCCACGCCTGGCCTACAACCTCATGCAGCGCAGCCACTTTCACGCGATGGTCAGCGCCCAGGGGCGGGTGCCGTCCACCGAGGTGATCTCGGCGCGATTGCAACCGGCATCGGCGGCGGTGTGTGCCTGGCTGCAATTGCCGGCGCTGTCGAGCGTGATTCAAATCTGCCGCTCACGGCGGATCGACGGGCGACTGGTGTTGTATGTGGAGCACTATCTGAACCCGCAGTACTTTCCCGGGATCCTCGATTTCGATTTGAATCAGTCGATCACCGAGTTGTATGCGCGGCATTACGACCTGCACTACGGGCGGGTGCGCTTCGAGATTGTGCCCACGGCGTTGTCGGTGGATGCGGCGGCGGCGTTGAAGGTGTCAACGGGCAGCCCGGGCTTGCAGATTGCCCGGGTCAACTATGACCAGCATGAGCGGTTGATCGATTGTGATCTGGAGTTTTGGCGGCATGATGCGATTCATGTCGGGGTGGATGTTGTCTGACGCGGCTTTTGTAGGAGGTTATTCATCCTGCGGACCACCACCAGCGGTAATCACCTGAATACTCATCCGCGGTGTCGCCAGGTCCAGTCCGGCTTCATCCATGTGCCGCTTGAGTGACAGGTTGAACGCTCGCGACACTTCCCACTGCTTGATTGGCGCGGTCTTGAAGCGGGCGCGAAGGATGGCATTGCCCGACTCGAAACTTTCCACCCCCTGGAACTCCAGCGGCGACCAGATATTGCGTCGCTGCAACGGATCGGTGCGCATTTTCTGGCCGACTTCGCGCATCAGTTTGATGGCGTTGTCGATGTCCATGTTGGCCGGCACCGCTACCCGGAAGATCGCGTAGCCGAATTCCCGGGAGTAGTTCTTGATGCTTTTGATTTCGCTGAACGGAATGGTGTGGACGATGCCGTCGATGTCCCGCAGGCGCACGGTGCGGATGGTCAGGCCTTCGACCGTGCCGAGGTGGCCGCCGACATCCACGTAGTCGTCGATGGCCAGGGAGTCTTCGATGATGATGAACAACCCGGTAATCAGGTCGGCCACCAGCGACTGCGCACCAAAACCGATGGCCAGACCGATCACGCCGGCACCAGCCAGCAGGGGCGTGACGTTCATGCCCATGTTCGCCAGGGCAACGATCAGCGCGACGATGAAAATGGCCACGAACAGCACGTTGCGGATCAGCGGCATCATCGTCTGCGCGCGGGCGTTGGCCAGGCCTTTGCGCGAGCGGGTGAGTGCGTGATGCACGGCGGTGTCGCTGAGAATCCAGATCAGCCAGGCGAACAGCAGCGTGCCGGCGAGGCTGAACAGTTTGACGCTGACTTCATGGCCATCGCCTTCGGTAAAGCGGATCAACGACATGCCCCAGACCCGCAGGCCGAGCTCGATAAACGCCAGCCACACCAGCAGGTGGACGATGGTGTAGAAGAAGTTTTTCAGCCGTTCCGAATACACGGCGTAACGCCGGATACCGCGTTGGGGTTTGAGGCCATGGCGGCGCACCAGGCCGTTGATGACCATGCACAGCACCAGCAACACAGTGCAGATCAGCGACTGGCGCAGGGCGGTGCTGGTGTCGCCGGCGGAAATGAACGTCGCGAACAGGGAGATGGCTACCAGCACCAGTGCCGGCACGTACCAGAAGGTGCCGAGAATCGACAGGGTGTCGTTGAGGGCGCGGCGGGTCAGGCGCCGGGACAGCGGCTGGTTGCGGATCAGGTGGGCGATCGGCCGGCGGAAGCGCAGGATGAAGCGCCCCGTGGAGAGCGCGGCCAGGACATTGGCGACAGTCGCGGCGGTATGGGCCAGATGGCTGCCCAGGCTGTTGACCAGTTGCGGGTCGCTCAGTGCTTCGCCAAACGCGGCGAAGCTGCCGATCAGCCACAGCGGCCGAAACGCCTGGTGCCGCAGGATGTACAAGGCGCGGTGGCGGTGCGGGCCGTCGAGCAGGGAAAAGGCAATCACGCAGATGGCCGAGAAGCAGGTGCCGACCACCAGCGCATAGGCCAACACCATCGCCAGGCTCTTGCCCAGGGACGAGGGTAGGGCGTAGCTCATGTAGACCGTGATCACCAGGGCGATCAGCCATGGCCCGAGTTTACGCAGCGCAAAACGCAACATGTCCAGGGCCCGGGGGTGCTGCGGCAGTTCTTCGGTCAGGCCGAAACGCATCCGCACGCGGTGGCTGATCCAGATCAGGGCGGCGGCCAGCAGGCTCCAGACCATCAGGATCATGGCGAAGGCGAACAGCATGGGCAGCCATTCATTGGCCGGCAGCGCCAGCGCCACCAGTTCTTCCCTGGCCTGATCGAACTCACTGGACCAGCGCGTGAGGGGACTGTCGTCGCCGGAAAACTTCTTCTCGAAATTGGCCAGGGTTCCGCCAATCAGGCCCAGCACGCCTTCTTCGGTAATCGGCTGTGCCTGTTTGGTGGTGTCGCGGAGCTTTTTCAGGTCGGCCAGCAGCTTGCTGCGTTGCTGGTCGTTTTCCAGTGACTTGATCACTTCGTCCAGGGATTGCCCCAGCGGTTCCTGTGCTTCGGGCTGCGCCTTGGCCTGGCTGTTGAGCAGGCCCGGCAGGCCGGCCGCCTGGGCAGGCGCCACTGACAGCAGCGTCATCAGGCAGACAAGGACAATACACGGGAGGGCAAAAAGACGAGCGAACACTAGGCGGTCAACCTCGCAGGGAGCGGATCGACCGAGTGTACGAGCCCGTCAAAATCAATGCGAGCCAAGGGTGATGAATTATTCGTTGAGTTTGGCGAGGATCTTGATCACCACGGTCGCGAGGATGGTCAGCATGCCGATCCACATGACAAATACACCGGCATTTTTGTCGCGAAAGTTGAAGCCGACGGCCAGCAGGAGCATCCCGGCAAGAATCGGAATCAGCATGGCGTGGAAGGTAGACATCGAAATCATGGAGACAGCCTTGTCGAAGGGATACTTGAAGTCTAGGCCGCTTTTGATGCGGCCGGTGTGATGTGTATCAATGCTGTATGGGCAGCGAGCTTTTGTGGCGAGGGGGCTTGCCCCCGTTGGGCTGCGTAGCAGCCCCAAGCATTTCTGTCAGACGGACTGCATCAGCAGAATTTGCGACCGCTTCGCGGTCTTGCGGGGGCAAGCCCCCTCGCCACATCAGTCCCTCATTGCATCAGATTTATGGCAACTCGCGGCAGGCGTAGAACGCGCTCAGCACCTTGACCAGATGCGCCAGGTCATGGCTGCCGCACAGTTCGCGGATCGAATGCATGGCGAACGTCGGCAGGCCGATGTCCACGGTGCGCACGCCCAGGTGGCTGGCGGTGATCGGGCCGATGGTCGAACCGCAGCCCATGTCGCTGCGCACCACGAAGCTTTGCACCGGCACTTCTTCAGCCATGCACAGGTGACGGAAGAACCCGGCGGTTTCGCTGTTGGTGGCGTAGCGCTGGTTGCTGTTGACCTTGATCACCGGGCCGGCGTTGAGTTTCGGGCCGTGGTTGGCGTCGTGCTTGTCGGCGTAGTTCGGATGCACGCCGTGGGCGTTGTCAGCCGAAACCAGCAGGGATTTCTGAATGGTGCGTACGAATTCATCACCTTCAGGCAGCAGGCGGCGCAAGGTTTGCTCAAGCATCGGGCCGTCGGCACCGCAGGCCGAGCAGGAACCGACTTCTTCGTGGTCATTGCAGACCAGCACGCAGGTTTCGTCGGTGTCGGCCGTCAGCAGCGCTTGCAGGCCGGCGAAGCACGACAGCAGGTTGTCCAGACGCGCGCCGGCGATGAAGTCGCCATGCAGGCCAATGACCGCCGCGCTTTGGGTGTCGTAGAAACTCAGCTCGTAATCGAGCACCACGTCGGCATTCAGGCCGTGTTCGCGGGCGAGCTGGTCGGTGAGCACTGCGCGGAAGTCCACGCGCTCGTCACCGGCAAATTGCGCGAGGATCGGCGGCAGCTCGGTCTGGGCGTTGATTGCCCAGCCCATGTTGGCTTCACGATTGAGGTGAATCGCCAGGTTCGGAATGATCGCAATCGGTGCCTTGAAGTCGATCAACTGGCTCTCGACCTTGCCATCACGACGGAAGGTTACGCGGCCCGCCAGGGACAGGTCACGGTCGAACCACGGCGCCAACAGCGCGCCGCCATAGACTTCGACGCCCAGTTGCCAGAAGCCCTGGCGTTGCAGCTCCGGTTGCGGCTTGACGCGCAGGCACGGGCTGTCGGTGTGGGCGCCGACCAGGCGAATGCCACCGTGCAACGGTGAATGGCGGCCCATCTTGATCGCGACAATCGAAGAGTCGTTGCGGGTGACGTAGTAGCGACCGTTGGCTTCGGTATTCCACGGCTCGCGCTCGTCGAGGCGTTGATAACCCGCCGCTTCCAGACGCTGGACAAGGCTGGCGGTGGCATGGAACGGGGTAGGGGAGGCCTTGAGGAAATCGATCAGGCCTTGGTTCAACTCTTCGCGCATAAAGTAGCTCCAGACAGCAGTGGCGCCAGTTTAACGTATTGGCTTGGCAAATGGCGTCGCACTGATTGTGGGGCTGGCCATCGAAATTGAATCTGGAGGAGATCCCTGTGGGAGCGGGCTTGCTCGCGAAGGCGTAGTGCCAGACAACATCAATAGTGACTGTTACACCGCTTTCGCGAGCAAGCCCGCTCCCACAATTTTAAAACGGTGCCGGGCACTCGAAGCGCAGGCGCTCGCCACTTTGCGGATGGGTGAAGCTGAGCATGCTGGCGTGCAGGCACAGGCGCGGCCAGGCCGCCAAGGCCTGTTCATGGGCGTAGAGCCCGTCACCCAGCAACGGATGGCCAATCGAGAGCATGTGCACGCGCAATTGGTGGGAACGGCCGGTGATCGGTGTCAGTTCGACGCGGCACCAGTCGCCGCAACGTTCGAGCACGCGCCAGAAGGTCAGCGCATGTTTGCCGAATTCATGGTCGACCACGTGGCGCGGCTTGGTCGGCGGATCGTAGCGCAACGGCAGGTCGATGCTGCCGCTGTCCAGTTCCGGCTGACCCCAGCACAGGGCGGTGTAGGCCTTTTCGGTTTCGCGGTCGTGAAACTGCCGGGACAGCTCGCGATGGGTGTCCGGGTCGCGGGCCAGCAGGATGATGCCGGAAGTCTCCCAGTCCAGGCGGTGGACGATGCGCGCTTCCGGGTAGCCGTTTTCCTGCAGGCGGGTAATCAGGCAGTCCTTGTTGTCATCGGCCCGGCCAGGGACAGAGAGCAACAGGGTCGGTTTGTTCACCACCAGTACGGCGGCATCCTGATGGATGATGTGGATGTTGGACAACGGCATTAAAACAGCCTCGTAACAAACGCCAACGGCGGCTCAGGTCCCTTCCGCTTGCAGGAGGGACCTGAGCCGCCGTGGCTCCAGCCGGATCGACTCAGCGATCTGGCAGGGTGATATTGAGTTCCAGAATCGAGCAACTGCCCTGGCTTTCCAGTGCGACATGCACGTCATCGGACCCGATATTGACGTACTTGCGGATCACCTCGACCAGTTCCTTCTGCAAGGCTGGCAGGTAGTCCGGGGTACTGCGTTGGCCGCGTTCGTGCGCCACGATGATCTGTAGACGCTCTTTCGCTACCGACGCGGTGCTTTGCTTTTTGTTGGCACGAAAGAAGTCAAAAAGGTTCATTGCTTAGTTGCCTCCAAACAGGCGCTCGAAGAATCCCTTCTTCTGTACATCAAGGAATCGATGATCCACGGTCTTGCCCAGCAGGCGATCTACGGTATCGCTGTAGGCCTGGCCGGCATCGCTCTGGTCGTCGAGAATCACCGGAACGCCCTGGTTGGATGCCTTGAGCACCGCCTGGGATTCAGGGATCACGCCGAGCAGGGTCACCGAAAGGATTTCCTTGACGTCTTCTACGCCGAGCATTTCGCCTTTGCTCACACGTTCCGGGTGATAACGGGTAATCAGCAGGTGTTCCTTGATCGGGTCTTCGCCGCGTTCGGCACGACGAGACTTGCTGGCCAGCAGGCCGAGCATGCGGTCGGAGTCGCGCACCGAGGACACTTCAGGGTTGGTCACCACGATCGCTTCGTCAGCGAAGTACATGGCCAGGTGGGCGCCTTTCTCGATGCCCGCCGGGGAGTCGCAGACCACGAACTCAAAGTCTTCCTTGAGTTGCATCAGGACTTTTTCCACGCCTTCGACGGTCAGCGCGTCTTTGTCGCGGGTCTGGCTGGCAGCCAGTACGTAGAGGTTTTCCAGGCGCTTGTCTTTGATCAGGGCCTGTTGCAGGTTGGCTTCGCCGTTGACCACGTTGACGAAGTCATACACCACGCGGCGCTCGCAACCCATGATCAGGTCGAGGTTACGCAAGCCCACGTCGAAGTCGACGATCACTGTTTTGTGGCCGCGCAGAGCGAGGCCGGTACCGATAGCGGCGCTGGTGGTGGTCTTACCCACACCACCCTTGCCGGATGTAACCACGAGAATCTTGGCCAAGGTGTTTCACCCCTAAGGAAGAAGGACTTTTCAGTCCCTGAAAAACATCTCCTGAAAAACTACTGCAGTCGGACAGCCTTGGCTGGAATCCGGTTTTGAGCGGCGTTTACCCCCGGTAAACACTGCTTTCGGCCTTTTTCCTACTTCGTTTGAGCCGTTTTCGCTATGTTTTAGAGATGCTTGGAAAATGCGGCAGTATCCGTTAAAGCCGAATGATGTTCAACACGTCGCCGGACAGGCTGACCTGCACACCCGAACCCCATAGAGGGTCGCGGCGCAGATCTTCGGACACCTTGTAATGCCCGGCGATGGAAATCAGTTCAGCACTCATTTGCTGACAGAAAATCCGTGCCTTGGTGTCGCCCTTGACGCCGGCCAGCACGCGACCGCGCATCGGGCCGTATACATGGATGTTGCCATCGGCGAGAAGTTCCGCCCCCGGGCTGACCGAGGAGATCACCACCAGATCGCTGCCCTGGGCATAAATCTGCTGACCGCCGCGTACTGGCGAGGTGATGATTTTCGTCGGCTTGATGGTCGGCTCGGGCGGTTTTTCCGGTTTTTTCTTCGGTTCGCCTTCGGTCAGGTCCAGTGGACGCTCCCGGGCACCGGACGGTGGCAGCACCGGCAGGTCGACCGCGATGGCGGCGGCAATGTCTTCGATGCGGCTGGCGCGGATCGCCAGGGTACGCAGGCCATGCTGGCGGCAGACGCGCATCAGCCCTGGCAGATCGACCGCGCCTTCGTTGGCCGGGAGTTTGTCCAGGGCCAGTACCAGCGGCGCGTTGCTGAAGAAGTTGGGCGCCTGGGCGACCTTGGCGGCCAGTTGCCGATCAAGGCTTTCGAGGTCGTTACGGGCCAGTTCCAGCACCGTAATGGCCAGCATGCTGCCCTTCAACTGGAACACGGGATCTTGGTCTAGCGGTTCGGTTTGGCTCATGGTCGGCATACAACGACTTGTCACTAAAAGTGCCGAGACTTATAACGAGAACGCCCGCGGGCCGCAAGCCGGGTCGAACGATGTAGAATGCGCGGCCATTGTCATTCCGGAAGCATTAATGGACCGCCCGCGTTTTCGAAAAGCATTTCTATCTCCACGTTTCTGGCCGCTGTGGTGTGGCTTGGGGCTGTTGTGGCTGATCGTCCAGTTGCCGTATCCGGCACTGCTGTGGGTCGGTCGTGTCCTGGGCGCTTTGATGTATCGGGTAGCCGGCGACAGACGGCGCATTGCCAAGCGCAACCTGGAACTGTGTTTTCCTGAAAAGACCGCCGCCGAACGCAAACGCCTGCTCAAGGAAAACTTCGCCTCCACCGGCATCGCTTTCTTTGAGATGGCGATGAGCTGGTGGTGGTCGCGCAAGCGCCTGGCGAACCTGGCTCATATCGAAGGGCTGGAGCATTTGCAGCAGGCCCAGCGCGAAGGCAAGGGCGTGATCCTGATGGCGTTGCACTTCACGACGCTGGAAATCGGCGCGGCGTTGCTCGGTCAGCAGCACACCATCGACGGCATGTACCGCGAGCACAAGAATCCACTGTTCGACTACATCCAGCGCCAGGGCCGCGAGCGGCACAACCTCGACTCGCTGGCGATAGAACGCGAAGACGTGCGCGGCATGCTCAAATTGCTGCGCTCGGGCCGGGCGATCTGGTACGCACCGGATCAGGACTACGGCGCCAAGCAAAGTGTTTTTGTGCCGCTGTTCGGCATTCAGGCCGCGACCGTCACCGCCACCAGCAAGTTTGCGCGGCTGGGCAAGGCGCTGGTGGTGCCGTTCACCCAGGAGCGTCTGGCGGACGGCAGCGGGTATCGCCTGGTGATCCATGCGCCGCTCGAAGGCTTCCCCGGCGAAACCGAAGAAGATGACTGCATTCGCATCAACCAATGGATCGAAGGCGTTCTGCGTGAATATCCCGAGCAATACCTGTGGGCCCACCGCCGCTTCAAGAGCCGACCACCGGGCGAGCCCAAGCTGTACGCCAAACGTCGTTGAGCAATCGATCCCTTTAAGCACCATGGAGTGTTGCGATGAGTCCAGCTGAACCGGTTACAGGGTTGATTCTTTCCGGTGGCGGGGCTCGGGCGGCCTATCAGGTCGGGGTGCTGGCGGCGATTGCCGAATTGCTGCCGCCGGGGGCGAGCAATCCGTTTCCGGTGATCGTCGGCACCTCGGCGGGTGCGATCAACGCCGTCAGCCTCGCCAGCGGGGCAATGGATTTTCGCAACGCCATCGAACGCCTGACGGCCTTCTGGCAGGGTTTTCGCAGCCATCTGGTATTGCGCAGCGACTGGCCCGGGGTCATTCGCCAGGCCAGCCGTTTTGTCAGTCACAGTTTGCTCGGCATCGGTAAGCACATGCCGGTGGCGCTGCTCAACAGTTCTCCGCTGCGGGACTTGCTCAACGACAAGCTGCATATGGGCGGCATCGCCGAAGCGATCGCACAGAAGCAATTGCATGCGGTGGCGGTCACGGCGTTCGGCTATGAGTCCGGCCAGGCAGTCACCTTCTATCAGGGCGGCGGCAAGATCGATGCCTGGTTGCGCCATCGACGCATCGGCGTTCCCACCCGGTTGTCCGTTGAACACCTGCTCGCCAGTTCGGCCATTCCGCTGTTGTTCGCTCCGGTAAAAATCGGTGAAGAGTATTTCGGTGATGGCGCGGTGCGTCAGTCGGCACCGATCAGTCCGGCGCTGCATCTGGGCGCCAGTCGGGTGCTGGTGGTGGGTGTCAGCGGCAACCCCCGCGGAGTCGACCCGCAACAACCCTTGCTGCGCAGCTACACCGGTCAGCAGCCGACCCTGGCGCAGATCGGTGGGCACATGCTCAACAGTACGTTCATTGACAGCCTGGAAAGTGATATCGAGTTGTTGAAGCGCCTGAACCAGTTCAGTCACCTGATGCCCGAGGGGACACCAACCCGCGCTTTGGGCGTGGCGCCGGTGGACGTATTGGTGATTTCACCGAGCCAGCCGATCGACGAAATTGCCGCGCGCCATCGCCAGGAATTGCCGGCGGCGTTGCGCCTGTTTCTGCGCGGGCCGGGTGCGACCAAGACCAGCGGGGCGGGGGTGCTGAGTTATCTGCTGTTCGAGGCGGGGTATTGCAGCGAGTTGATCGAGCTGGGGCGACGGGATGCGTTGGCCAAGCGCGGGGAGTTGTGCCGGTTTCTGGGGTTGGCAGAGCCTGTCATTCCCGTTTGAGATTTGTGGTGCAGCCAATCGCGGGCAAGCCCGCTCCCACAGGTAGTTTCGTCGTAAGTAAAATTTGAATTCGACGACAGTCACTGTGGGAGCGGGCTTGCCCGCGAAGGCGTCTTTACAGACGTCGCCGGATCAGAAGTGAACCTTGACCAGGAAGCTGGTCACGCTCTGATCGGTCTTGAAGCCCTGGCTGTCTTCGATACCGTACTTGTTTTTCCAGTAGTCGTACTCGACACCGACGTACAGCTGCTTGGCACCCAGGTTCAACGCCTTGCCCAGGTCGTATTTGACCTGCGGGTTGAAGTGCAGGTTGGCGTGGTACTCGCCTTTGTCATTGACGTCGTTGTCGACCACCCAGTCCATGAAGCCGTCGATCAGCACATCCGAATCACCCACCGGGATGGTGTAGGACCAGACCGGCGAGACCTGCCAGATGTCGTCGCCCGGGCGGTCGCCTTCGGTGTGACGGTTGTAGAAGTTCAACTGGAAGTAATCGAAGCCCGGGATGGCCAGGTCGAAACCAGGGCCGATCAGGTAGGACTCGGTATCGTCTTCACCGAACTCGTAGGTCATGGCCAGCAGCACGTCCTTGATCGGGCCGAACTCGAACTTCTGGTCGAAGATCTTGTTGAACGACAGGCGCGGACTGAGCTCGCCGTAGTGGGTGTTCTCGCCCGCGAAATGGTCTTCCTTGCCGTTGTAGAAGATCTTGTCGATGAAGAAGAAGTTGTCGCCGTACTTCCAGCCATCGGCGTGTTCGAAGGTCACCGTCTGCTGGATGCGCGGGTTGACCTGGAAGTCCTTGCCATAGAGGTAGGTCAGGCTGTTGTTCTGCCACTGCAGCAAATCGCCGGCCATGGCCTGGCCCCCGGCCAGCATCGATCCCGCCAGCATCAGGCTAGTGCACGTACGTTTCATTCGGTTGCTCCCAAAAAGTAGGTGGTTCCACGTTATTTTTTTAAGGTCGGCGCTCTGGTGTGGCGCCTTTTTCTGTAGCGGTAAAAAATCATCCATTTGGTCAGCTTTAATGCTGGTAGCAAGAGCTGAGCCAAGGCTTTCAAAAAGCAAAAAAACTCCCGTTCGGCGGCTCAAGAGCGGTCGATTGAGAGGGGTTTTGGAGTGCCTTGGTGCCTGCCAGAGCCGGGATAAGTTGGCTTTATGGTCAGGTTTTACATCCGGGCTTTTTTTTAAACCGGATTCGGGCGGCCGCGGAGAATACTGACTCCTCGGCCAGGTCTCAAGTGCTCCGCAACGGCGCACCGACGACAGGTTTGGGGCGCTGTTGCGGGGCAGCATCAGAAATGCACCTTCACCAGCAGGCTGGTGGTGTTTTCATTGGTGTCGAAGTTGGAGCTGTTTTCGATGCCGTACTTGTCTTTCCAGTAGCTGTATTCGACGCCGACGTACACCTGTTTTTCGCGCCAGCCCATGGCCTTGCCCAGGTCGTACTTGATTTGCGGGTTGAAGTGCAGGTTGGCGTGATAAGTGCCATGGGAGTTCTGGTCGTTATCCACGACCCAGTCCATGTAGCCGTCGATCAGCAGGTTCGAGTTGCCCAATGGAAGGGTGTAGGACCAGGCCGGCGTGATCTGCCAGACGTCATCGCCGGGACGCGAGCCTTCGGTCTGGCGATAGTAGAAGTTCAAGGTGAAAAAGTTGAAGCCCGGTACCGCAAGGTCGAAACCGGGACCGATCAGGTAGGCCTCGGTGTCGTCTTCGCCGTTCTCGTAGGTCATGGCCAGCAGCACGTCCTTGATCGGGCCGAACTCGAAACGGCGGTCGAGGATCTTGCCGAAGGACAGGCGCGGGCTGAACTCGCCGTAATAGGCATGAACGCCTTTGTTTCGGTCTTTCTCGCCGTTGTAGTAGGTGCTGTCGATGAACATGAAGTTGTCGCCGTACTTCCAGCGGTCGGCGTGTTCGAAAGTTATCGTCTGCTGGATCGACGGGTTGACCGCGAAATCCTTGCCGTACAGGTAGCTCAGGCTGTTGGTCTGCCACAGCAGTAAATCGCCGGCCATGGCCTGACTCGCGGCCAGCAGGCCAGCACCCAACAGCAGGTTGGTTTGTGTCCGAATCATCTGTTGCTCCCTCTTGTTTTTATTTTTTGAGGCACAAGCAATCATCACCTCTGTAGGAGCGAGCTTGCTCGCGAAGGTCGCTAACGATTACGCGTGTTTTCAGAGTGCACGCGGCGCCTTCAAGTCCATCGCGAGCAAGCTCGCTCCTACAGGGTTCGTGTTTCCGGTATTAATGCGAATGAGCCTGACAGTCGTTGATGGCCGCGCGTTCGGCGCCACCAAGGATGTTGAACAGCAGGTTCAGCGTCAGCGCGCTGAGGGTGGCCATGGCGATGCCGCTGTGGGTGATCGGGCTCATCCACACGGGCAGGTGGGCGAAAAACTCCGGGCGTACAACCGGGATCAGACCCATGCCTATGCTCACCGCCACCAGCAACTGGTTGCGACGGTCACCGATGTCGGCTTCCTGGAGAATCTTGATCCCGGTGGCGGCGACCATGCCGAACATCGCAATCGCCGCACCACCCAGTACTGCCGGAGGAATCGACGCCACCAAAAACGCGGCTTTGGGCAGCAGGCTCAGCACGATCAGCAACCCGCCGGCAACGATGGTCACTGAACGGCAACGTACGCCGGTCATCTGCACCAGGCCGATGTTCTGGGCGAAGGAGGAGTGGGTGAAGGTGTTGAAGAATCCGGCGAAAAACGAAGCGCCGGCATCGCACAACAAGCCGCGACGCAGCATCCGTGGGCAGACTTCCTGGCCGGTGATTTTGCCCAGCGCCAGAAACATCCCGGTGGACTCGACGAAAATGATCACAACCACCAGACACATCGAAAGGATCGGCGCGAGTTCGAATTTCGGCATGCCGAAGTGCAGCGGCGTGACGAATTGCAGCCATGGTGCCTGAGCCATGCCACTGAGGTCGACCATGCCGAGCAGGCCGCAGAGCACGTAGCCCAGGCACATGCCGATCAGCACGGAAATATTGACCCAGAAACCGCGCATGAAGCGATGCACCAGTAAAATGGTGCCCAGTACCAGTGCGGCGATGGTGAGGTAGATCGGTGAACCGAATTGAGTGGCGCTGGCACCGCCGCCGGCCCAGTTCACGGTCACGGGGAACAGCGACAAGCCGATCGAGGTGATGACCGTGCCGGTCACCAGTGGCGGGAAGAAGCGCACGACCTTGGACATGAACGGGGCGATGAGCATGCCGAAGAACCCGGCGGCGATGGTCGCGCCGAAGATCCCTTGCATGCCGATACCAGGCATGCCGGCCATGGCGACCATGCTGCCGACGGCGGCGAAACTGGCGCCCATCATCACCGGCATGCGAATGCCCATGGGGCCGATGCCGAGGGACTGGACGATGGTGGCGATGCCGGCCACCAGCAGGTCGGCGTTGATCAGGAAGGCGATTTCTTCACGACTCAGGCCAGCGGCCTGTCCGATGATCAGCGGCACCGCGATGGCGCCGCCGTACATCAGCAGAACATGTTGCAAACCGACCAGGATCAGTTGCAAGAGTGGCAAACGCTGAATGGCGGGTGCGTCGGGGATGCGCGCTGTGGATAGCTCGGACATGCAACACCTCGGATCTTTTTTATTCTTGTGATTTACAGCTGCAGTGCTGCTGGCAGCTGTATTCGAATCTGGTGGGCCGCGTTGCGGCCAATCGCAGGCAAGCCAGCTCCCACAGGTCCTGTGTAAACCCTGTGGGAGCGAGCCTGCTCGCGAAGCTTTCAACGATTAATTGGTCTGGGCTCCCTGCACAATCCAGGCACCGATCAGGTCACGTTCCTGCTGGGTCATCTGGGTGATGTTGCCCAGTGGCATGATCTGGCTGGTGACGGCTTGCGCCTGAATCCGCGGTGCGTTCTGGCGGATCTGCTCGGGGGTGTCGAGCATCACACCGGCAGGGGCCGCACTGAACAGCGGGCTGGTCGGTTTGGCCGAATGGCAAACCGTGCAACGTTCCTGAATCACGCTGTGCACCTTGTCGAAACCCGGACCGGCATTGGCTGCCTGAGCCGGGGCGGCTGCAGGCGCTTCTGCGGGTTTGGCTTCGGCAGGTTTCAAACCACCGCCCACTGCAGTTTCCGGCAGCGGCTGGTATTCGATTTTCGCTGGAGCGTTGGCCACTTCAGGGGCGCTGGACATCGGCTTCGGACCGGTCACATAAGCCAGGCAAATCATACCCACCGCTGCCACCGGCAGGGTCCAGGCAAACTTGTGGCTGTCGTGACGGGTGTTGAAGTAGTGACGCACCAACACCGCCAGTACCGCGATCCCGGCCAGGATTAACCAGTTGTACTGGCTGCCGTAGGTGCTCGGGAAGTGGTTGCTGATCATGATGAACAGCACTGGCAAGGTGAAGTAGTTGTTGTGACGTGAACGCAGCAGGCCTTTGGCCGGCAATGCCGGATCGGGCGTGCGGTTCTCGGCGATGGCCGCTACCAGTGCGCGCTGTGCCGGCATGATAATGCGGAACACGTTGCCGACCATGATGGTGCCGATGATCGCGCCGACGTGCAGGTACGCACCCCGACCGCTGAACACTTTGCTGAAGCCGTAGGCCGCGGCGATGATCAGGACGAACAGGATTGCGCCAAGCAGGGCAGGGCGTTTGCCCAGGGCCGAGTCGCACAGGAAGGAGTAGACGAACCAGCCGATGAACAGCGAGCCGATACCGATGGCCACGCCTTCAGGACCGCTCAGGGAGCTGCCCGGAGCCAGCAGGTAGAGCGTCGGGTTGGAGTAGAACACCACGCACAGCAGCGCGATACCCGACAACCAGGTGAAGTAGGCTTCCCATTTGAACCAGTGCAGGTTGTCCGGCATGGTCGGTGGAGCCAGCTTGTATTTTTCCAGGTGGTAGATCCCGCCACCGTGGATTGCCCACAAATCGCCAGCCAGGCCGCTCTTCGGGTTGACCCGGTTGAGGTTGTTTTCCAGCCATACGAAATAGAACGACGCACCGATCCAGGCCACGCCAGTAATCATGTGAACCCAGCGCACGCTCAGGTTCAGCCATTCCAACAGATGTGCTTCCACAGTCTTTACCTCTCGCCTGTCACTCTGTTGTCGAGTGATCAGACCTTCTCTTATTGGTGGGGGGCGAGGATCAAACGCTCATCCTCTTTGAAAAAATGCTCATCGCAGTTATTGCCTGTGCCACTGCGATCAACCACCAGGAAGTCATCCCGCTTTTCGATCGTCAGCACCGGATGGTGCCAAACGCCGCGATGGTAATTAATGCCCTGCCTGCCGTTGGTGACGAAGGCGCGGACCAAGCCTGATACAGGTTCATCGCCAAGTGGCGCGACCACGATCAGAAAAGGGTTGCCGAGCAGCGGTATGAAAGCCTGGCTGCCCAGCGGATGGCGCTCCAGCATGCTCACGGTCAGCGGCATGTCCTGCGCGTCGGCGCGGAAGATGCTGATGATCGCGTTGTCCTCTGGCTTGGCGGTTTCTACCGTGGCCAGTTTGTGGAAGCGCATGGTCGAACCGTTGTTGATCATAAAGTGATCGCTGCCGTCGGTTTCGATCACGTCACCGAAAGGGGCGAAGGCTTCTTTGGTCAGCGGTTCAATCGTCAGTGTGCGCATGCTGTTCTTCTTTGTTTAGTGTTTGTGGTTCTTTGTAGGAGCGAGCCTGCTCGCGAAAAACGTCAAGACACCGCATTCATTCAGGTTGGGCGCGTTTTCGTTAACGACCATCGCGAGCAGGCTCGCTCCTACAGGCTCAGCATTACTTCGCGACCTTGCCCAGTACACGAAGGCGGCTCACACCACCATCGGGGAACACGTTCAGGCGGATGTGGGTGATCGGGCCCAGCGCCTTGATCTGCTCGGCGAAGGTGTGTTCGGCGTGCATTTCCAGCTTCTGGCTTGGCAGCAGTTCGCGCCAGAACAGCGACTGGGTTTCGATCTGGCTGTCGGTGCCGCCCTTCACGAACGCGCCCTGGATCGAGCAGGTGTCCGGGTAGTTACCTTTGAAGTGCAGGGTGTCGACGATGACTTTCTCGACTTCACCGGCATGACCCAGCGCGACGATGACCCAGTCATTGCCCGGGGTACGGCGACGCGCGGTTTCCCAGCCATCGCCCATGTTGATGCCACGGCCCGGGTTGAGGATGTTGCTCATGCGCCCGAAGTGTTCGTCGGAGCAGGCGAGGGCGCGGCCACCGTTGAGGGCTGCGGCCAGGTCGACTTGCTCGTTGTCGCCGGTAGCCGACCAGTCACGGAACGGCACGCCGTACACGCGCAGACGGGCCACGCCGCCATCCGGGTAGATGTTGAAGCGCAGGTGGCTGAAGGCCTGGTCGTTGTTGATTTCGTGGTAGTGGTGGCTGTTGCCTTGCAGCTCGACGGCGGACAGCACTTCAACCCACTGGGTGTTTTCGTTCGGCTCGCCTTCGGCCAGGAAGCAGGCTTCCAGGGATGCCGACGGCGGGAAGTTGCCGGTGAAGAATGAAGTGTCGATGTCGACGCCCTTGATCGAACCCGGTACGCCCAGGCGGATCACTGCGCTGTCGAAGCCTTCGAAGCGCTTGCGGCGCGATTCCCAGCCGTCCATCCACTTGCCGTTGTCATCGAACACGCCCTCCTTCCATACGGCCGGGGTCGGTTGGAACAGACGGTTAGCGTCTGCGAACCAGTCATCGGTGACCGAGATGATTTTGGTGCCCAGGCGGGCATCGGCCAGGTTGACGAACTTCTCGAAAGGTACGGCGTAAGCTTTCATTCTTCTTGTCTGCCTTTAAATAAGTGGCTTGGGATGCTTGCGAGGCCCTTGGCGGTTTCGGCGTTCTTGAATTCGCTCAGGCCAGGCTTGCTATAGGGTCAGTAATCGGAACAGGGCGATCTTGTTGATCTCCGCCAGCGCGCACTTGAACTCGGTGTCGACCGGGTTGTGGATGCGCGTTTCGAACGCTGCGAGGATCTGATGCCGGTTGCTGCCTTTTACCGCCATGATGAAGGGAAACTTGAACTTGGCCTTGTAGGCGTCGTTCAGCTCGGTGAAGCGCTGGAACTCTTCGGCCGTGCATTGGTGAATACCCGCGCCAGACTGTTCTTCAGTGCTGGCTGCGGTCAACTGGCCCTGGACGGCCGCACGGCCTGCCAGGTCCGGGTGAGCGTTGATCAAAGCCAACTGGCTTTCGTGATCGGCGCTCAACAGGATGTCGCTCATGCGCTGGTGCAGGGTTTCGATCTCGTCGATCGAGGCGTCCTGGCCCAGGTCGAAGGCCTTCTCGGCCACCCATGGCGAATGTTCGTAGATGTCGGCGAAAGCGGCGACGAAAGCGTCGCGGCTCAGGGCCGAAGGTTTGACGGTTTGAAAGGTGCTCATTTGGCAGCCCCTGTGTACGGGTGGGTTTCTTGCCAGTGACGCGCGATGTCGACGCGACGGCTGAACCACACCTGTTCATGACTTTTAGCGTATTCGATAAAGCGCTTGAGTGACGCCAGACGCGCCGGACGGCCGATCAGGCGGCAGTGCAGGCCGATCGACAACATTTTCGGTGCCTCGGCGCCCTCGGCGTAGAGCACGTCGAACGCGTCTTTCAGGTATTCGAAGAAGTCGTCGCCCTTGTTGAAGCCCTGGACCTGGGTGAAGCGCATGTCGTTGGTGTCCAGGGTGTACGGGATCACCAGGTGCGGCTTGCCGGTCGGGTTGTTCGGTTCCCAGTAGGGCAGGTCGTCGTCGTAGGTGTCGCAGTCGTAGAGGAAACCACCTTCTTCCATCACCAGGCGACGGGTGTTCGGGCCGGTGCGGCCGGTGTACCAGCCCAGCGGGCGCTCGCCGGTGATTTCGGTGAGGATGCGGATCGCTTCGAGCATGTGCTCGCGTTCCTGGGTTTCATCCATGTACTGGTAGTCGATCCAGCGATAGCCGTGGCTGCAGATCTCGTGGCCGGCATCGACCATGGCGCGGATGACGTCCGGGTGACGCTGGGCGGCCATGGCCACGGCGAAGATGGTCAGCGGAATGTCGAATTCCTTGAACAGCTTCAGGATCCGCCACACGCCGGCACGGCTGCCATACTCGTAGAGGGATTCCATGCTCATGTTGCGCGCGCCTTGCAGCGGCTGGGCGGAAACCATTTCCGAGAGAAACGCTTCGGATTCTTTGTCGCCGTGCAGGATGTTGCGCTCGCCGCCTTCTTCGTAATTGAGTACGAACGACAGGGCGATTCGGGCATTGCCCGGCCAGTGTGGGTGCGGAGGGTTACTGCCGTAACCGACCAGGTCGCGTGGGTAGTCAGCGCTCACTGCAGGCTTCCTTCTTATTCGATGATGACGGTTGGTGTGACGCAGCTGAAAATTGGATGGCAGGCTGGCGTCACAGCGATGGGCTGATTGTATACAACTTTATATTCACTTTGTAAGCCTGATTTTTCGCATTTTTCACCGACTGTCATCTTTTACTGCTATTGGCGTGAGCCTGCAAGAAATCTGCCTGACTGGTCAATTATTGATTGAAGGGTTCATAGGCTGTGCGGTTTGGCGGGAAATCGACGGTAAATATGCAGATGGCGGGGGTAATGCGAAAAATGTCGTTTTTATTGTGTACAATTTTTTTGAAAAGTGTCTTAATCAGTCGCTCGCCGCAGCTTTTCGTGCTCCGAATCGGTGCGGTCTCCTTTTCAACTGACTTCGGGAGGCGCGAAGTCTGACTGCTCCACGCAGGCAGGCGCGCAGAATCAATGGGACGTTTGACTACACACGTTTTGGACGCAGCACACGGTTGCCCGGGCAGCTCGATCAAGGTCGAGTTGTACCGCGTTGAAGGATCGCAGCTGGAATTGGTCGCCAGCGCGATAACCAACAGCGATGGCCGTGTCGATGCACCGCTGCTGCAAGGCGATGACTACCGCACCGGGGTCTATCAGGTTCAGTTTCATGCCGGCGATTACTACCGCGCCCGTGGCGTCAAGCTGCCGGAGCCGGCCTTCCTGGATGTGGTGGTGCTGCGTTTCGGCATCTCCGCCGAGCAGGATCACTACCATGTGCCGTTGTTGATTTCGCCTTACAGCTACTCCACCTATCGCGGCAGCTGATCCCCCAGGTAGCTGCTGCACCCTGGAAGCGACTGCGCATATAGCTTCTTTGGTCTTTCGCCCGCTCACACTGCGGGCTTTTTTTCGTCTTCTGTAGGAGCGAGCTTGCTCGCGATGATCTCCAATGCTCCGCGCAGATCCAGAATGTACGCGTCATCGTTAACGTCCATCGCGAGCAAGCTCGCTCCTACAACTGTTATCGGCTCAACAACGATGCAGTCCCCGCACCGCTGAACAACCCCGCACTCACCCGGTTGAACCAGCTCTGCCCCTTGCCACTGCGCAGATATCGCGCCGCACCATGGGCGCCGAGGCCATAAGCCAATTTGCACAGCAGGTCGAGCACGGTCCAGGTGACAATCATCACCAGCAACTGCGGCAGGAACGGTTGTTCGGCACTCAGGAACTGCGGCAGGAAAGCGGCGAAGAACAGGATGTCTTTCGGGTTGCTGGCGCCCAGCATGAACGCACGCCCGAACAGTGCACGAAAGCGAGGCACCGGCGCGGCCTGTGGCACTTCAGCGCCGTGGGAAGGTAGGCGCGATTGCTGCCAGCTCTGCCAGGCGAGATAGAACAGGTAAAGGGCGCCAAGAATCTTCAGGGCACTGAACAACTGTTCCGACGCCAGCAACAACGCACCCAGGCCTAGCGCCGAAGCACTCAGCAGGCAGATCGATGCGGACACGCCGCCGAGGAAGGCCGGGTAAGAGCGGCGCAGACCGTAATTCAGACTGTTGCTGATCATCAGCAAAGACAGCGGCCCCGGGATCAGGATCACTATCAGCGCAGCGCCGCTGAACAGCAGCCAGGTTTCCAGACTCATCACTTTCCTCCATTTGCACAAAAGCCCCACCCGTCGGGGTGAGGCTGTTTTCAAGCGTGTACCGCGTGTGGCTTACAAGAAGATGAACTTGGCGATGAAGATCGCGCAGAGCACCCACAGGCTCACCGAAATTTCCTTGTGCTTGCCGGTACCGGCCTTCATCGCCACGTAGGTGATGAAGCCCAGCGCGATGCCGTCGGCGACCGAGAAGGTCAGCGGCATCATGATTGCTGTAACGATCGCTGGAATGCTGTCGGTCGCTTCGTCCCATTCGATGTGGGCCATGCCGCCCATCATCAGCATCGCTACATAAATCAGCGCACCCGCGGTTGCATAGGCAGGAATCATCCCGGCCAGCGGAGCGAAGAACATGGCTGCAATAAATAGCACACCTACGGTCACCGCGGTAAGACCAGTCCGACCACCCGCTGCAACACCGGCAGCACTTTCGACGTAGCTGGTGACCGGCGGAACGCCAACTACCGCACCGAATACGCTGGAAGCACTGTCGGCTTTCATGGCGCGGGAGAGGTTTTCGATCTTGCCATCAGCGCCCACCAGGTTGGCACGTTGGGCAACGCCCATCAGGGTGCCGGCGGTGTCGAACATGTGCACGAAGAGGAAGGCCAGGACCACGCTGACCATGCTGATGTTGAATACACCCACAACGTTCATGGCCATCCAGGTCGGAGCCAGGCTCGGCGGGGCGGACATGATGCCCCCGTAGTTCACCAGCCCAAGGCCCCAACCAGCCAGGGTCACGGTGATGATGCTGATGAGGATCGCGCCGAACACCTTGTGATAGCTGAGGATGGCGATCATCAGGAAGCACACGGCGGCGAGCAGCGGGCCGGGTTCGCGCAGGGAGCCGAGCTTGATCAGCGTGGCCGGGCTATCGACGACGATACCCGCGGTTTTCAGGCCGATCAGCCCCAGGAACAGACCCACGCCGGCGCCCATGGCGAAGCGCAGGCTGACCGGAATGCTGTTGAGCAGCCATTCGCGGATCCGCGAGAAGGTCAGGATCATGAACAACACACCGGACACAAACACCGCGCCGAGGGCGGTTTCCCAGTTGTAGCCCATGGTGCCGACCACGGTGTAGGTGAAGAAGGCGTTCAGCCCCATGCCCGGTGCCAGGCCGACTGGCCAGTTGGCGTACAGGCCCATCAACAGGCAACCGAGTGCCGCAGCGATACAGGTGGCGACGAACGCCGCACCGTGATCGATCCCGGCGTCGGCCATGATGTTGGGGTTGACGAAAATGATGTAAGCCATGGTGATGAAGGTTGTCAGGCCGGCAATCAGCTCGGTCTTCACCGTGGTGCCGTGCAAGCTGAGTTTGAACAGACGTTCCAGCAAGCCATTGCGTAATGGCGGCGAGATTTCCAGCGTCGATGCTTCGGATTTGCGGCTTTCCACAGCGAGTACTCCTCAAGAGTTTTATTGTTATTTCCAGGGCCGGATCCGAGAGGGGTGGCAGCGGCCCTTTGAGGTACTTGCGAATTTGTTGACCGCTTGGTCAGGAACTCGCACGAAGTGGATTATGCTTTTGTAAACAAAGAATGCAAATAATGTTTTTGGTTTTGTTTACGATTTTTTTGGCGATAGGAATATATCGCCTGATTTGACGCCTTCGCGGGCTTGCCCGCGAAGAGGCCGGATCAGCCAGCATCAAAATCAGCAGACGGAATGATTCAGTCGGTATGCGCCTGGCTTTTCCCCAACGCCAGATTCACCGCCAGCCACCCATTCACCGCCGTCTCCCCGGCTTCGGCAAACACCCGCTTCAGCAATTTCACCTGCTCGCGACGCAATGCTTGCTCAAAACGAACGCCTTCGGCGGTCAACTCCAGCAGGCGCTTGCGCTTGTCGGCTTCGGACGCGACGCTGTCGACCAGATGCATCTCCAGCAGTTGCCGCAACGGCATGTTCAACGCCTGCTTGCTCACGCCGAGCAACGCCAGCAGTTCCTTGACACTCAGGTTCATAGCGGGCGATGAAAAACACAATGCGCTGATGCACCCGGCTCAGCCCGGACCTGTTTCCCCATCTGTTGAAACTCAAGCAGTCAGCGGATTTGCACACCAACCGGGTCGGCCAGTGGCAGGCACTGCAATGGATCGGCAGCGAGAAATATCAGCAACACCGCAGTGAGTTGCGCGATTTTTATCGGGGGCGTCGGGATGCGTTTCAGGCTGCGCTGGAAACTCACTTCTCCGATCTGGCGGACTGGAACGTGCCGCAGGGCGGGCTGTTTTTCTGGTTGAAACTCAAGCAGCCGCAAGACACCCGCACCTTGCTCGATGCCGCGCTGGCCAACGATGTGGCGTTCATGCCGGGGGAACCGTTCTTCCCCGAGCCGGATAATCATCCGGGGTATTTGCGGTTGAACTTCAGCCACATTGATCCGGCGCGGCTGGATGAAGGGCTCGAGCGGTTGGCGGCGGTGGTGCGTTCGGGACTTGCGTTGTCTGGGCTGGCCTCATCGTCGGAACGCCGCCCGGAGCAAGCTCGCTCCCACAGGTTTTGTGAGCGCCACAAATCCACTGTGGGAGCGAGCCTGCTCGCGATGGCGTCAGTCAAAACACCACAGACAAATCAGGCCGCCGCGAAACGCTTGTCCAGATAATCAATGATCACCTTGGACTCATACATCCAGGTGGTCTGGCCATTCTCTTCAATGCGCAGGCACGGCACCTTGATCTTGCCGCCTTGCTCGAGCAAGGTCTGGCGATCCAGTTCGTTGTTCTTCGCATCGCGAAGGGCCACCGGCACATTCAGGCGGCGCAGGGTGCGGCGGGTCTTCACGCAGAACGGGCAGGCGTGGAATTGATACAAGGTCAGACCCTTGGCGGCGGATTCGACCTGAGCCTGAGCAGCGGCGGGGCGCTTCTTCTTGCTTGGGCGAGTAATGAAGTCGATGAAGATGATCAGTTGGCCAAGGCCGACACGAAGCGCTTTTACGAACACGTTGAAAGCCTCACGGTGCAATTGATGAAGGGCGCGCAGCTTACCTGATTTTTTGCAGGCGAAAAAAAACCGGCGATGAATGCCGGTTTTCTTCGTGCCGCGAATTACTTGATGAGGCTGAGGAACTCGCTGCGGGTGGCGGCGTTCTCGCGGAACTCACCGAGCATCACCGAGGTGATCATCGTCGAATTCTGCTTTTCCACGCCGCGCATCATCATGCACATGTGCTTGGCCTCGATCACCACTGCAACGCCCAGGGCGCCGGTGACCTGCTGGACCGCATCGGCGATCTGGCGGCTGAGGTTTTCCTGGATCTGCAGGCGGCGGGCGTACATGTCGACGATCCGCGCCACCTTCGACAGGCCCAGGACCTTGCCGCTCGGGATGTAGGCGACGTGAGCCTTGCCGATGAACGGCAGCAGGTGGTGTTCGCACAACGAGTACAACTCGATGTCCTTGACCAGCACCATTTCGCTGTTGTCGGAGCTGAACAGGGCACCGTTGGTGACCTCTTCCAGTGTCTGTTCATAGCCGCGGCAGAGGTACTGCATGGCTTTGGCGGCACGTTTTGGCGTGTCGAGCAGGCCTTCGCGGGAAACGTCCTCGCCGAGCTGGCCGAGGATCGCCGTGTAATTCTGTTCCAGGGACATGAAACTACCTGTGGGATTTTACGCAAAGGGCAAGGGTACGGTGACGGACACGACGCTGCAAGCGTGACGCGTCAGCTTTACTCGTCGCGACCTTCCATCATGGTGCGTTTGAGCATCACATATACCGCGCCGGCACCACCATGTTTCGCCTGGCACGAAGTGAAGCCGAGTACCTGTGGATGCTGGCGCAGCCAGGTGTTGACGTGGCTTTTGATCATCGGCCGCTTGCCGTCCAGGCGAACAGCCTTGCCATGGGTAACGCGCACGCAGCGGATTTCGAATCTGGTGGCTTCGGCCAGGAACGCCCAGAGGGTTTCCCGGGCTTTTTCCACGCTCATGCCGTGAAGGTCGAGGCTGCCTTCAAACGGAATCTGCCCGACCTTGAGCTTGCGCATCTGGCTTTCCTGCACGCCATCGCGGGCCCACATCAGCTCGTCTTCAGGGCCGACGTCGATGACGAACTGATCGGACAGCCCGTCAACGGTGGTGGATTCGGTGCGCACGGTGGCCGCTTGACGCAGCTTGGCAATCTGCGCGCGGTCAGCCTTGGGTTTGCCGGTTTCGGCGCGATCGTGCTTGATCGGCTTGACGCCTTGGATCGCGCTTTTGAACAGGGAAAAATCGTCGTCTTGCATGTCAGCCTCCGCGAAGGGCGGCCAGTTTACCCAACTCGAAGCGAATCGGGCGCGACAAAAACGCGCGCGACGCCAGGCTCAGTCGTGTTTTTTCATCAGGTGCGGGGACATGGCCAGTTCCCGGGACTGGCGCGAGCGGCGACGGCAACGGCGCCAAAGCCAGACACCGAGGTACAGCACGAACAGGCCGATGGCCAGGATCACGGCAGCACCGGTGCGGCTGGTGTTCAATTCACCCAGGGCGGGTGCGTGGCCGAGCAGGCTGGCGGCACCGGCCATGGCCAGCAACACGCCGCACATCGCCAGCAACGCCGCGAACGTCGCGCCGATTCGAAAACGCCAGTTGCTTTGGCCTTTGGGCCGCAAGCGGCGAGCGTCAAAACCATCGGATAACTTCATTCCGACCTTCCTCAATGGGTATCGGCCCTTCGACCGGGAGTTGACCGGGATGTTCCTGAGGCTAAGACAATTACGGCAAATGCGAGGCTTTTGCGGATGAGCGGCGTTCCAGGCCGCTCATTGAGCGTCGATCAGATCAGTTCACGGGTCAGCGCGAGGGTGGCGAAGTTGTCGCCCATGATCGCCATTTCCGTCTGATGAACGTGTGCTGCACTGAGCACGCCGCCCTTGTAAGGCAGGTCGCGGGTGGCGCAGGCGTCCTCGACCAAGGTGCAACGGAAGCCCAGGTTCTTGGCGGCACGCACCGTGGTGCTGACGCTGGAGTGGCTCATGAAACCACAGACGATCAGGTCAAGGGCGCCAAGGTCTTCCAGGCGTTTTGCCAGTTCGGTGCCGTGAAAAGCGCTTGGCAACAATTTGCCGATGACGGTTTCATCGCTCTGTGGCTCCAGGCCCGGAATGAACTCACCACCTACGCCCTGGGGGTTGAACAACCCGCCAAGCGTACCGAGGTGGCGGACATGCACGATCGGCCGGCCGGCGGCGCGGGCAGCGGCGAGCAATTGCTTGATGTTCGCGACAGCTTCATCCATGCCGCTCAGGGCCAGGGGACCGCTGAGGTATTCTTTCTGGGCATCGATGATGACCAGCGTGGCATGGCTCAGATTGGCCGCTGCATAACCGCGGCCGCTGAGTTGAAACATCGTTTTTGGAACAGACATTCTGGGGCTCCTTGGAGTGGGGCTTTTGCGACATTGTCCTCTGGCTGAGCGGTTCTGTGAATCGCTACGATCGTAGGTGCCGTCGTTGCTGGCCTGTAGCCTTGTCAATAGTCGCGTTTTGTTCAATAGCCAAGCGAAAAAATGGATAACTCCTACATTTGAATCGGTAGTTTCCCGCGTCGTCGTGACGTCGTTTGACTGGTAGAATCGCCCGTCGATTTTTCTGGAGTTTGCCGTCGTGATCACTTCCCGCCTTCGCACCCTGCGTGACCATATCCGTTGGGCTGTCAGCCGCTTCCATGGGGAGGATCTGTTTTTCGGCCATGGCACTGACAACGCCTGGGACGAAGCCCGGCAGTTGGTGTTGGGCGCACTGCACCTGCCGTGGGAAATCGCCGACAGCTACCTGGACTGCAATCTGGAAGAAGAGGAAGTGGTTCACCTGCAGCTTTTGCTCAAGCGCCGTATCGAAGATCGGGTGCCTACCGCTTATCTGCTGGGCGAGGCCTGGTTCTGTGGCATGTCGTTCATCGTTGATGAGCGTGTGCTGATCCCGCGCTCACCTATCGGCGAGTTGATCGAAAACCGCTTTACCCCGTGGCTGGCTACAGAGCCTGCGCGGATTCTCGATCTGTGCACCGGTTCCGGTTGCATCGGCATCGCCTGCGCCTACGAATTCCAGCATGCCGAGGTGGTGTTGGCGGACCTTTCGTTCGAAGCACTGGAAGTGGCCAATCAGAACATTGAGCGCCATGGTGTCGATGAGCGCGTGTACACGGTGCAGGGTGACGGTTTCGAGGGTTTGCCGGGGCAACGTTTCGACCTGATCGTGTCGAACCCGCCCTACGTCGATGCGGAAGATTTCGCCGATATGCCGGACGAGTACCAGCACGAACCGGAACTGGGTCTGGCCTGCGGTGACGACGGTTTGAACCTGGTGCGGCGCATGCTTGCCGAAGCGGCGGATCATCTGACCGAGAAGGGCTTGCTGATTGTCGAAGTGGGCAACAGCCAGGTGCACGTCGAGGCGTTGTACCCGGAAGTCGACTTCGCCTGGCTGGAGTTCGAGCGTGGCGGCCATGGTGTGTTCATGCTCAGCGCGCAGCAATGCCGTGAGCATCAGGCGTTGTTTGCTTCTCGCGTCTGACCTTTGTAGGAGCGAGCCTGCTCGCGATGGACGTTAACGATGACGCGTGTTTTCTGGAAAAAAGCGTCGACCTCAAGTCCATCGCGAGCAAGCTCGCTCCTACAAGTAATGGCCGCACCGCCGATCAGCGGTGCGTGGCAATCCAGATCAACAACCCCGCCTGAAACACCGCAAACGCCACCAGGCAGGTGATGGTGAATCGCAGACCGGCGTCTTCGCGTTTGTACTTGCTGACTTTCTCTTCGTGTTTCTTGAGTTTGACTTCCTGCTCGGCCAGGTTCTGTTCGGCTTGCTGGAGCATCTGCGCCGCTTCGAGAATTTCCACGACCTGCAGTTTTTCGCTGTTCCAGTCGCCAGAAAGGTCGCCGACCTTGACCGGCTTGACGCTGCCTTTCAAATGCTGGGCATCGGCATACACCACGTCGAAACCGTGCACACGCAAAAAATGATCGCGGCGCAGGCGGGTATCTTCGTTCAACGCGTCCTTGTTGTTCAGGTCAAAGCCGTCGACGGTGTAGGTCGGCCAGCGCTTCTTCGCCCAGTTGATGCCCTGGGCCGCCATGTAGCGGCCAATGCCACGGTTCAGCGGTTCAATCTGCAATCCGCTTTCCGGTCCGAAATGCACGCGTTTTTCGGCGTGATCGACCCACACGTCCAGATGATTCTGTTCCTTGCGTACGCGCTGGCCGGGGAGGGTGATGCTCATGCGCATCAGGCTGCGTTCCTTGTCGTTGCGTTCGGCATAGCCTAATTCGACAAAGCGCAATGGGCGCCCGCCTGTGTTGCGGTCAGTCTGCAACGGCGCCAGACGGAGCATCTTTTGGTGCTCGACGTGGACGTCCGCCCAGGGCAGCTCGACCGCTGGCGGTGCGTCTTGTTCAGCGCTGGTGTCGGGTGAAGTCTGGGTGTCAGTCATAACGGCGAGATCCTGTCCAAGCTCAGCTTGTCGCCAACCAATGTGTTGGCGACAAAGGCTTATCGGCCGTTTTTCCCAGGACTGGAGGGGTTAACTGGTGCGAAGTCCGTCAATAAATCCGAGGATTCGCGTGCCCAGTTCCGCCGCCAGGGGCAATTGCGGATCTCTATAGGAAGCCAGTTGGCGTTTGACGTCGTTGGGCACGATGCGCATGACGTGGTTCATGCCCTCGATCAGCGCCAGTTCGGCGTCCGGTTTGGCCGCCTTGAGCAGCCTTGCGTCATTGACGCCGACCTGGATGTCGTTGCTGCCCTGGATGATCAGCGCCGGCATCTTCAGCCTGGCAAACGCTGCGGCCGGGTCCTGGCGGAACAGGGAAATCAGGTAAGGCTGCACGCTCGGGCGGAAAATCACCTGCAAGGGTGGCGGCACATTGTCGTCGGTTTTCCCGGCCTTGAGGCTGTCGAGCAATTCATTGCTGCGCAGCATCAGCGGTGGCGGCAGGCGATTGCCCAGTTGCTCGCGAATGACCTGATCCACCGGCCTTGCGCTACCCGAGACAGAAATCACCGCGTCGGCATCGATATCCGGCGCAGCGAGGCTGGCGATCAGGGCGCCTTCGCTGTGACCCAGCACGATCAGTTGGCCGAAACGCGGATCGGTCTTGAGCTTGCGGCCCCAGGCTTGGGCGTCGGCCACGTAGGCGTCCACCGTCAGATTGCGTTCATCCGGGGTTGCCGCCAGGCTCGCGGCCACGCCACGCTTGTCGTAACGCACGCTGGCGATGTTGTGTTTGGCCAGCACCCAGGCCAGGCGCTTGAGGCTGTCATTGCGCCCGCCGTCGGTATTGTTTCCGTCACGATCCGTAGGGCCTGAGCCGGAAATGATCAGCACAACCGGCACTCGATTGTCGGATTTTGGCAGCAACAGCGAGCCGAAAAGCTCGCCGGTGCCCGTATCCAATGTGATCGGTCGTTGCAGGACAGTTGCCTGGGCGAAGCCGGAAATCAGGGTAAGGCTCAAGGCTAGAACTCGCAGCATCATCGCGCCATCATCAAGAAGATGCCGGTTGGACTCACCGGCACCCATAAGGTTCGAGGATGAACTACTTGGGTAGCCTGCGTATACTGGCGCGCATTACGTATTCAGGTTCATTTCACGGAGCGTCCTGCATGTCCGGCAATACCTACGGCAAGCTGTTCACTGTCACCACCGCGGGCGAAAGCCATGGCCCGGCGTTGGTCGCCATTGTCGATGGCTGCCCGCCGGGGCTGGAGATATCCCTTGAGGATCTGCAGCGTGACCTGGACCGCCGCAAGCCCGGCACCAGCCGCCACACCACCCAGCGCCAGGAAGCCGACGAAGTCGAAATCCTCTCCGGCGTGTTCGAAGGTCGCACCACTGGCTGCCCGATCGGCCTGCTGATCCGCAACACCGACCAGAAGTCCAAAGACTACTCGGCGATCAAGGATCTGTTCCGCCCGGCCCACGCTGACTACACCTACCACCACAAGTACGGCGAGCGCGACTACCGCGGCGGCGGTCGCAGCTCGGCGCGGGAAACCGCAATGCGCGTGGCGGCAGGGGCGATTGCGAAAAAATACCTGGCCAGCCAGGGCATCGTCATTCGCGGCTACATGAGCCAGCTCGGCCCGATCGAAATCCCGTTCAAGACCTGGGATTCGGTGGAACAGAACGCCTTCTTCAGCCCGGACCCGGACAAGGTGCCGGAACTGGAAGCCTACATGGACCAGTTGCGCCGCGACCAGGATTCGGTCGGCGCGAAAATCACCGTGGTCGCCGAAGGTGTGATGCCGGGCCTGGGAGAGCCGATCTTCGACCGCCTCGACGCCGAACTGGCCCATGCGCTGATGAGCATCAACGCGGTCAAGGGCGTGGAAATCGGTGCCGGTTTCGCCAGCGTCGCCCAGCGTGGCACCGAGCATCGCGATGAAATGACCCCGGAAGGTTTCCTCAGCAACAACGCGGGCGGCATTCTCGGCGGTATTTCCTCCGGTCAGCCCATCGTTGCGCACCTGGCGCTGAAGCCGACATCGAGCATCACCACGCCGGGCCGTTCCATCGACATCCATGGCAACCCGGTGGAAGTGATCACCAAGGGCCGTCACGACCCGTGCGTCGGCATCCGTGCCACGCCGATTGCCGAGGCGATGATGGCCATCGTGCTGATGGATCACTTGCTGCGCCACCGTGGGCAGAACGCCGATGTGCGTGTGACCACGCCGGTGCTGGGTCAGCTGTAAATGGTTGACTTCATGGTCGCAGCCGTCTGATGGCGACTGCGACGCTCCCGTACTGGCGGCTTTCCAGTTTCTATCTGTTCTATTTCGCCTTGCTCGGTTCGACAGCGCCGTTTCTGGCGCTGTACTTCGATCACCTGGGATTCAGCGCCGCGCGTATCGGCGAACTGGTGGCGATCCCGATGCTGATGCGCTGCGTGGCACCGAACATCTGGGGCTGGCTGGGCGACTACACTGGGCGGCGGCTGGCCATCGTGCGTTTCGGCGGGGTGTGCACGCTGCTGACCTTTTCGCTGATTTTCGTCAGCAAGACCTACGCCTGGCTGGCGATGGTCATGGCCTTGCATGCGTTCTTCTGGCACGCGGTGTTGCCGCAGTTCGAAGTCATCACCCTGGCGCATTTGCAGGGCCAGACCTCGCGCTACAGCCAGATTCGCCTGTGGGGCTCGATCGGTTTCATCATCACCGTGGTCGCGCTGGGCCGTTTGTTCGAATGGCTGAGCCTGGACATTTACCCGGCGGCGCTGGTGCTGATCATGGCCGGCATCGTGGTCAGCAGTTTGTGGGTGCCTAACGCGCAACCGATTCAGGGTGAACGGTTGACCGGGGAGGGATTTCTCCAGCAACTGCGCAACCCCGGTGTGTTGGCGTTTTACGGCTGCGTGGCGCTGATGCAGATGAGCCACGGGCCGTATTACACGTTCCTGACCTTGCACCTTGAGCGCCTGGGTTACAGCCGGGGCGTGATCGGCATGCTCTGGGCGGTTGGCGTCGTCGCCGAAGTTTTGATGTTCTTGGCCATGAGCAAGATCCTCGCGCGGTTTTCCCTGCGGCGGGTGCTGATGGCGAGTTTTCTGCTGGCGGCGTTGCGCTGGTTGCTGCTCGGGTCGTTGGCCGAATTCCTTTGGGTACTGCTGTTTGCCCAGGTGCTGCACGCGACGACATTCGGCAGCTTTCACGCCGCTGCCATTTCATTCGTGCAACGTAGCTTCGGTGCGCGCCAGCAAGGCCAGGGCCAGGCGCTGTATGCCGCGTTGGCCGGCACCGGCGGTGCGTTGGGCGCGTTGTATTCCGGCTACAGCTGGAATGCCCTCGGCGCAGCATGGACATTTAGTATTGCCAGTCTCGCAGCCGTCGCGGCTGCCGTTATCATTGCCACTCGTATGCAAGAGGACAGGCCATGAGCCTTACCCGTGAACAACTCGCCCAGGAAATCATCGACGCCGGGCGTATTCTGTATGGTCGCGGCTGGTCGCCGGCCACCAGCAGCAATTACTCGACCCGCCTGTCGCCGAGCGAAGCCTTGCTGACCGTGTCCGGCAAGCACAAGGGGCAACTCGGCATGGACGACGTGTTGGCCACTGACCTGTCGGGCAACAGCCTGGAACCGGGCAAGAAACCGTCCGCCGAAACCCTGCTGCACACCCAGCTCTACACCTGGCGCCCGGAGATCGGTGCCGTGCTGCACACCCACTCGGTGAACGCCACCGTGCTGTCGCGCCTGACGCCGCAAGACTTCATCGAGTTCGAAGACTACGAACTGCAAAAGGCCTTCAGCGGTGTGACGACCCACGAATCCCGGGTGCGGGTGCCGATTTTCGACAACGACCAGGATATTGCGCGCCTGGCCGCCAAGGTGCAGCCTTGGCTCGACGCCCATCCCGATTGCGTCGGCTACCTGATCCGTGGTCATGGCCTGTACACCTGGGGCGCGCGCATGAGCGATGCCCTGCGGCAGATCGAGGCCTTTGAATTTTTGTTCGAGTGCGAGTTGAAGATGCGCTCGCTCTTTAAAGCATGAACCGTTAAGGAGTTGCCCTGATGAGCAGCCTGTCCGTCTATCACGTCTCCAGCCCTGAAATTCCCAACAAGGTGCTGACCCATTTCGAAGACATCGCCTCGACCCTGGCCGAGCAGGGCGTGCGTTTCGACCGTTGGCAAGCGGCGGCGAAGATCCAGCCGGGCGCCACTCAGGAAGAAGTGATTGCCGCCTACCAGGAGCAGATCGACCAGCTGATGACCGAGCGCGGTTACGTCACTGTCGATGTGATCAGCCTCAACAGCGATCACCCGCAAAAAGCTGAACTGCGTGCCAAGTTCCTCGACGAACATCGCCATGGCGAAGATGAAGTACGATTTTTCGTCGCCGGCCGTGGCCTGTTTACCCTGCACATCGACGATTACGTCTATGCGGTGCTTTGCGAGAAGAATGACCTGATCTCGGTGCCAGCCGGCACCAAGCATTGGTTCGACATGGGCGAACACCCGCATTTCGTCGCGATCCGTCTGTTCAACAACCCGGAAGGCTGGGTGGCCAATTTCACCGGCGAAGACATCGCCAGCCAATTCCCGCGCCTGGAGGACTGAGTCGATGCCGATCAAAGCGATTCTCACCGACATCGAAGGCACCACCAGCGCGGTGAGTTTTGTGTTCGACGTGCTGTTCCCCTATGCCGCCAAACACCTTCCGGCGTTTGTCCGTCAGCACGCCGAACGCGCCTACGTGGTCGAGCAACTGGCTGCCGTGCGCCGCGACAGCAACGAACCGGACGCCGACGTCGAGCGGGTCATCGAGATCCTGTTGGGCTGGATCGCTGAAGACCGCAAGGCCACGCCGTTGAAAGCGTTGCAGGGCATGGTCTGGGAACAGGGCTATCAGGCCGGGCAGTTGAAGGGGCACGTGTACCCGGACGCCGTTGAAGCACTCAAGCGCTGGCATCAGGACGGCTTTCAACTGTTTGTTTACTCATCCGGCTCGATCCAGGCCCAGCGGTTGATCTTCGGTTGCTCGGAGGCGGGGGATCTGACGCCGCTGTTCAAGGGTTATTTCGATACCACTTCGGGCCCCAAGCGCGAGGCGCAGTCCTACGCCAACATCACCCAGGCGATCAACCTTGAGGCGGGGCAGATTCTGTTTCTGTCGGACATCGTCGAAGAACTCGACGCGGCGCGCACGGCGGGGATGGCCACGTGCGGGCTGGCCCGTGAGGGCGGCGAACTGGCAGGGCATGTCACGGTCGACAGCTTTGCGCGGATAAATCCTGCTGCCTTCTAAGCACTACACAACTTGTAGGAGCGAGCCTGCTCGCGATTGCGATCTGTCATTCAACATTGATGTTGACTGACACTCCGCTATCGCGAGCAGGCTCGCTCCTACAGTGTTTTTTCCACAATGTTTTCTACAGCGAGTGATAGGTCGGCAGCGCAAACCGTTGCTGGCTCTGCAGCATGGAAATCTGCGGCAGTTCACTGGCTTGTTCGGCGAGGTCACGGCGAATCGCGCTGATCACCCACGTCAGTTGGTCGCCATTGTGCAATTGCTGGTAGGAAATCGAGCGCTTGAACACTTTGCCTTCGCCGCCGCTCAGGGTCAGCAGGATCCCACCGTCAGGACGGGCCTGTGTGGTGACTTCGAAGTTGGAGAACAGGGACGAAAATTTTTCCTGAATCAGGTTCATGTCTTTCAGCTCCGTTGGCTCTTGAATGGCAAGCATACGGAGAGGGTTGCAGTGATTGTGCCAGCCTTGGTTGTTTGTAAATAACCTTATAAAACAATAAGTTAGTATCTGTGGTGATTTTTGCTTTCGTGCATTCTGCATGAACGGCCATCGTGCATCCTGCATTTTGCGCGGTCGCTCGGCGATTCGATGGAACCATTGCGTGTGCGGGGGTTCACGATCGGCCCTGTATCAATCGCGGATCAGATCGCAGATCAAGATCGCAGATACAAAACATTTCAAAAACCGCGTGTACAGCTCAAGAACCGTTGACGTATTTTCGGGCTCAGTCATCGCCGCCCGACAATAAAAAAAGATCGAACGGGAGCAAAAATGAGCCGTACGTCGCACGACACGATTACCTGGAGCATGATGCTCCGCAAGCTGCCTTCCATCGCCAAGGCCATCCCCCGGGTGGTGAAGGGCATGAAGGCCGCCAACGTCAAGGACCCGACCCAAGCGTGTGGTTTGGGCTGGAGTTTCGAGCAAGCCACGTTGCGCAACCCGGATGGCCCGGCGCTGATGCAAGGTGACGTAACGCTCAGTTACTCCGAGGTCAACCAATGGGCCAACCGCATCGCCCACCACCTGGTTGGCCAAGGCATCGGCAAGGGTGATGTGGTGGCGGTCTTCATCGAGAACCGGCCGGAACTGCTGGTGACGATTCTGGCGGTGGCCAAAGTCGGCGCGATCAGTGCGCTGCTCAATACCTCGCAGACCCGCGACACCCTGGTGCACAGTGTGAATCTGGTGGCGCCGGTGGCGATCATTGTCGGCGAGGAACTGGTCCCGGCGTACCTGGCGGTGCGTGATCGGGTGTCGATCAAGGCTGACCGAACCTGGTTCGTCGCCGATCAGGACACCTCGCGCCAACCGGGTATCGCGCCTGAAGGTTTCGTCAACCTGATGACCGTCAGTCTCGACGACGCCAGCGACAACCCGGCCAGCAGCCGGCAGATTTTCTTCGACGATCCCTGTTTTTATATCTACACCTCGGGCACCACGGGGCTGCCCAAGGCGGGCGTATTCAAGCACGGACGCTGGATGCGCAGCTCCGCGAGCTTCGGCATGATCGCCCTGGACATGCGCCCCGACGATGTCGTCTATTGCACCTTGCCGCTGTACCACGCCACGGGCCTTTGCGTGTGCTGGGGTTCGGCCGTCAGTGGTGCCAGCGGGTTCGCCATCCGCCGCAAATTCAGCGCCAGTCAGTTCTGGAACGACGCGCGCAAGTACCGTGCGACCACCATCGGTTATGTCGGCGAACTGTGCCGCTACCTGGTCGATCAACCGCCCAGCGCCGACGACAGCCGGCACGATGTGAAGAAAATGATCGGCAACGGCTTGCGTCCCGGCGCTTGGAACGAGTTCAAGACCCGCTTTGTGGTGAATCACATCTGCGAGCTGTACGCCGCCAGCGACGGCAATATCGGTTTCACCAACATTCTCAATTTCGACAACACCATCGGTTTTTCCCTGATGTCCTGGGAGCTGGTCGCGTACGACCACGACAGCGGCGCGCCGATTCGTCAGGCCAATGGCCTGATGCGCAAGGTGGCCAAGGGCGAGCAGGGGTTGTTGCTGGCAAAAATCGACGACAAGGCCCCCCTGGACGGTTACACCGATCCGCAGAAAACCGCCAAGGTCGTGCTTGAGGATGTGTTCGAAAAGGGTGACCGCTACTTCAACACCGGCGACCTGTTGCGCAACATCGGCTTTGGGCATGCGCAATTTGTCGACCGCCTGGGCGACACCTACCGCTGGAAGGGCGAAAACGTCTCGACCACGGAGGTCGAAAACATCCTCCTGCAACATCCGCTTATTTCCGAAGCCGTGGCCTATGGCGTGGAAATCCGCAACACCAATGGCCGGGCCGGGATGGCGGCGATTACCCCGGCCGAATCCCTGGCAACCCTGGACTTCAGTGAACTGCTGGCCTTCGCCCGCGAGCAAATGCCGGCCTATGCGGTGCCGTTGTTCCTGCGGGTGAAAGTGAAAATGGAAACCACCGGGACGTTCAAATATCAGAAGACCCGACTCAAGGACGAAGCTTTCGACCCGGGTAAAACCGGCGATGACCCGATCTATGCCTGGCTCCCGGGGACCCAGACCTACGTGCAGGTCACCGAGCAGTTGTTGTCCGACATTCACGGCGGCAAGTACCGCTATTGAATCTGGCTATGGCGACCCATGAGAAAAAACAAGTGACAGTGCCGGGGGCGCTCGGGAAACTGTCGGCTTTTACGAATGACAGAAAAGGGAGTGCCCAATGTCAGACAAAAGCCGCCAGATGACCCCCGAAGAAGCCGCCGAATTCACCGAACAGGTATTCAACAAGGCACGGGAGGGCGATGCGGCGATGATGGCCGCACTGCTGACCAAGGGTTTGCCGCCGAACCTGCGTAACCACAAGGGCGATACCTTGCTGATGCTGGCTGCGTATCACGGTCATGTGGACACGGTAAAAGTCCTGCTGGAGCACAAGGCCGACCCGGAGATCCGCAACGACAACGGCCAGAGCCCGATTGCCGGCGCCGCCTTCAAGGGCGACCTGGCGGTGATCAAGGCCTTGGTCGATGGCGGTGCGCAGGTTGAAGGCTCGTCCTTCGATGGCCGTACGGCGTTGATGATGGCAGCGATGTTCAACCGCGTCGAAGTGGTCGATTACCTGATCAGCAAGGGCGCCGACCCGAAAGCCAAGGATGCCAATAGCATCACTGCGCTGGAGGCTGCCAGGACCATGGGGGCTTCCGATACGGTTGCTCAGCTGGAAAAATTGCTGGGTTGACGTTGAACCCTGTGGCTACGGGGCTTTTGTGGCGAGGGGGCTTGCCCCCGTTGGGTCGCGAAGCGGCCCCAATGGCGGAAATTCAGATAAACCGCGTCTACCGGGTTTACGACTGCTTCGCAGCCGAACGGGGGCAAGCCCCCTCGCCACAGGGATTGCATCGCCACAGGTCCGCATTTCACTCATTAATGCGCTATCCTTCGCGCCCTCAAAACTCCCCTCGCTACAGGATCCGCCCCATGAAAACCGCACTCGTCGAACTCATCAGCAAAATCAGCTCCGGGTGCATGGGCGAAGACGAAATCCTCAAGGTCGCGGACGAAGCGGCCCAGGCCTACGCCGATCCCGAGGCTTTCCTGACTGCCAATCCGGATATCAACTACGACGAAACCTTCCCGATCCCGCTGGGCGAGTGGGTGGTGGTCGGCAGCCTGCCGGAAACGGTGCTGTTCCAGGCTGACACCTACATGGACCTGTTCGCGCAGATCGTCGCCTCGTTCGGCCCGGGGGTGGAATTCAATCTCAAGCCCAAGCAACTGGCCAAGACCGAAGCCCTGACCGCGCTCAACCGCATCCAGGTGCAGATGAGCAGCATGAACAAGGAAAACGGCGGCTACACGCTGATGAACTTCAGCCAGTTGCTCGATGACGAGTTGCAGGTGGTCCTGGTCTACGGCGATGACGTGCCACGGGTGCTGGAATTGTGCGCAGAAGTGGGCATCGCAGCCGCGCCATCCCTGGAAGCCCTGAAAGTGGCGATCCACGTCTGATCCAAACACTGTCAATAAAAAGGAATCCTCGCGACGACCGTCTATCCTGAGGGGGCATACCACTCTTTGGGAGCGTCACCATGGGTTCCACGTTCAACAGCCTGGTTGCCTTGATCATTTTTGTCCTGGACATCTGGGCCATCATCAACGTCTTCAAAAGCAGCGCCGAGACCGGGATGAAAATCCTCTGGGTACTGCTGATCGCGCTGTTGCCGGTGCTGGGACTGATCATCTGGGCCATCGCCGGGCCGCGGGGCAACGTCAAACTCTGAACAGGCGACACTGAAC
The DNA here is from genome assembly GCF_057838985.1 of Pseudomonas sp. KH_046_2. NCBI lineage: Bacteria > Pseudomonadati > Pseudomonadota > Gammaproteobacteria > Pseudomonadales > Pseudomonadaceae > Pseudomonas > Pseudomonas sp. KH_046_2. The sequence continues at coordinate 1,946,425 of NZ_CM174480.1, forward strand.
CTGAGGAATGCTGATCAACTGAGGTTCGACCTGTCATGTTCCGCGACGTAGAATGCGCGCCTTTCCCGGTCAATCGAGACGCTCGATTGGCCATCATGGGCGGGTAACCGTCCGTTGCCACCCGCATTCATCGGAGCACTTCCCATGAGCAATACCCCGACCAGCGACTACCTGGAAACCCTCTACGAAGGCTACGGCCAGCGTTTTCGCATGGAAAAACTGCTGCACGAAGTGCGCACCGAGCACCAGCACCTGGTGATCTTCGAGAACCCGCGCATGGGCCGGGTGATGGCGCTGGACGGCGTGATCCAGACCACCGAAGCCGACGAGTTCATCTACCACGAAATGCTCACCCACGTGCCGATCCTCGCCCATGGCGCCGCCAAACGCGTGCTGATCATCGGCGGCGGTGACGGCGGCATGTTGCGTGAAGTGGCCAAGCACCGCAGCGTCGAGCACATCACCATGGTCGAGATCGACGGCACCGTGGTCGACATGTGCAAGGAATTCCTGCCGAACCACTCCAAGGGTGCGTTTGATGATCCACGCCTGAACCTGGTGATCGACGACGGCATGCGTTTCGTCGCCACCGCCACTGAAAAGTTCGACGTGATCATTTCCGACTCCACCGACCCGATCGGACCGGGCGAAGTGCTGTTCTCGGAAAACTTCTACCAGGCCTGCCACCGTTGCCTGAACGAAGGCGGCATTCTGGTCACCCAGAACGGCACGCCGTTCATGCAGATCGAAGAAGTGAAGACCACCGCCGGTCGCCTGCGCAGCCTGTTCCCGGACTGGCACTTCTACCAGGCCGCCGTGCCGACCTATATCGGTGGCTCGATGACCTTCGCCTGGGGCGCCACCAATACCGCTTATCGCAAGTTGTCCCGCGAAACCCTGCAACAGCGCTTCACGGGCAGCGGTATCGTCACCCGCTACTACAATCCTGAAATCCACATCGGCGCCTTTGCCTTGCCGCAATACGTGTTGCAAGCGATAAACAAGCCAAGTAACGACTGATCTTTCAGTCCACGCACCAATCCTGTGGGAGCGGGCTTGCTCGCGAAAGCGGTGTATCAGTCAACAATTCTGTCAACTGACACACCCTCTTCGCGAGCAAGTCGAATCGCCGCACCGCCGCCCCCACATTGAATTGCGGCGCAACAAGGCGGAACAATTAGCCAGCTAACAAGGTCGAGATAGAGGTAAGCCCATCCCTGGGTTTTATCGAGGAGGCACCAATGCAAAAGTGGAAAGTCACTTTCGTGGATGATCATGGCGAAACTATCGACGAAGTCTTTGAGTGCACCGAGCGCCCGGACTACGAGCGTGCCGCCAAACTCATCAAGGCCCGGCTTCTTCCTGTTGCCGCCGAACTGGATCTGAACGATCTGGAAGGGCGAACCGCTGATGCGTGCGTCAAAGAGCTCAAGTTGCAGAACAGCATCCAAATCCTCGACATTACTCCATTCTGAAACACACCTGTCGCATTCGCATCCAGACCTTGGCAGCGGCTCTATCTTGAGGCTACTCTGCAAGCGAGATCAGCGAATGAATCGCTAAGGTCTGGTCTTGTCAGCTCCATGCTTGTTTCCCGCCGGCACATCGGTTGCCGTCGCTCGCGCTGTTCGGTTGCGGGTGAGGGAGTACGGAAAGTCTATCCATCGTTTTGAGGAGGACGTTTCATGAGCACAGCCTATCAAGAAGACATCAGCAGCAGCGTGTTGCGCCGCATGAAAGAAGGCGGTTTTGACTTTTCGCGGTTTCATCCCATCGAGTTCTACGCCATTTTCCCGGACGAGGAGCGGGCACGCAGGGCGGCAGGTCATTTCCACCGTGGTGAATCCCTGAATGCGCAAATCAGTGTGCGCGACGACGGCGCCTGGGCGCTTGAACTGAGCAAGGTGATGTACGCCACTTACGATGACATCGGCGATTTCGAGCAGGGTTTCGAAGCAGTGGTCGAGCCGTTGGGCGGCATCATCGAAGGCTGGGGTGTGAAACAGGAGGTACGAGGGCGACTCGCATAACCTTATGAACAGTGACAACCAGCAATGACGGCTGACCTTCGGGTTGGCCGTTTTCATTTGTGGGCGTTGGACACCAAAAAAAAGCCGCCAGGGCAGGCGGCTAAAAGGGAAGTTCGGTGAGCTTTTCAGCGAATGTCTGGATTATCCGCACCCGTTGCCGGGCAGTGAAATCAACTCTGGCTATGCTGGTGATAGGCGACCACCACGCCTTGCAATGAAGCGGAGGCAATCAGGTTGGGGCATTTACCGCACAGGATTGGTGCGGCGCGTGTGTCTTGATTATCCAACCGATTGAAATTTAAGCGTTTATGCCGATGGCACGGGCCTTGCGAAGGTCTGGACGTCCGAGTGACAAGGAGTACGGCATGATCCGCACCTATTTTGATGAGATGTACGATGCCGGCGGCCAGGTCCGCCCGCATTATCGGGAGTTTGCCCGTTGGCTGGCCGAGACGCCTGACGAGCTTCTGGCACAACGGCGACGCGAGGCCGATCTGTTGTTTCATCGCGCCGGGATTACCTTCACGCTCTACGGGGACGAGCAGGGCACAGAGCGCCTGATTCCCTTCGACACCATCCCCCGCAGCATCCCCGCCAGCGAATGGCGGATTGTCGAGCGCGGCTGCATCCAGCGGGTCAAGGCGTTGAACATGTTCCTCGCCGATCTCTACCACGAGCAGCGCATCATCAAGGCCGGCATCATTCCGGCCGAGCAGGTGCTGGCCAACGAGCAGTACCAGTTGGCGATGCAGGGTCTGGATCTGCACCGCGATATCTACTCGCACATCTCCGGCGTCGACCTGGTGCGCGATGGCGACGGCACGTATTACGTACTCGAAGACAATCTGCGTACGCCGAGCGGCGTCAGCTACATGCTCGAAGACCGCAAGATGATGATGCGCCTGTTCCCCGAGCTGTTCGCGGCGCAACGCATCGCCCCCATCGACCACTACCCGAACCTGCTGCTCGACACCCTGAAAAGCTCAAGCCCCATCGATAACCCGAGCGTGGTGGTGCTGACGCCGGGGCGCTTCAACAGTGCGTTCTTCGAGCATGCGTTTCTGGCACGGGAAATGGGCGTGGAACTGGTGGAAGGCGCGGACCTGTTCGTGCGTGACGACAAGGTCTACATGCGCACCACCGACGGGCCGAAAGCGGTCGACGTGATTTATCGTCGCCTCGACGACGCCTTCCTCGATCCTCTGGCCTTCAACCCGGAATCGATGCTCGGTGTGCCGGGGCTGCTGTCGTCCTACCGTTCCGGCAACGTGGTGCTGGCCAATGCCATCGGCACGGGGGTGGCGGACGACAAGTCGGTGTATCCGTTCGTAACCGACATGATCCGTTTCTACCTCGATGAAGAACCGATCCTGAAGAACGTTCCTACGTGGCAATGCCGTAATCCCTCTGAGCTTTCCCACGTACTGGCCAATCTTCCAGAACTGGTGGTCAAGGAAACCCAAGGCTCCGGCGGGTACGGAATGCTGGTGGGACCGGCGGCGACGGCGGCGGAAATCGAAGCCTTCCGTGCGCGGATCATCGCCAAGCCCCATGCGTATATCGCGCAACCGACGCTGTCGCTGTCGACCTGTCCGACCTTTGTCGAAAACGGCATTGCGCCACGCCACATCGACTTGCGGCCGTTTGTCCTGTCGGGTCGTGAAACCCGGGTCGTGCCCGGCGGTTTGACCCGTGTCGCCCTGCGCGAAGGCTCCCTGGTGGTCAATTCCTCCCAGGGCGGCGGAACCAAGGACACCTGGGTGGTCGAGGATTAAAGGAAGCCTGTCATGTTAAGTAGAACTGCCTCGGATTTGTATTGGATGTCGCGTTACCTGGAGCGGGCGGAAAACCTCGCCCGGATGCTCGATATCAGCTATTCGCTGTCGCTGATGCCGCAAGACGGTCGTGGCGACGGTTTGCACGAACTGGCCATGCCGCTGTTGATCACCGGCACCCTGGACGATTACCTGGAGCGCCATGGCGAACTGCATGCCGAACGGCTGCTGCATTTTTTCGCCCTGGATGCGGCCAACCCGGCGAGCATCTACAGCTGCCTCGGTGCCGCTCGGGCCAGCGCCCATGCAGTGCGTGGGCGCATCACCGCCGACATGTGGGAAAACATCAATGCCACCTGGCTGGAAATTCGCGGCATCGCCGAACAGGGTCTCAGTCGCTACGGCATGAGCCGTTTCTGCGAGTGGATCAAGGAACGTTCCCACCTGTTCCGGGGCGCGTCCTACGGCACCATCATGCGTAACGATGCGTTTCGCTTCATTCGTCTGGGGACCTTTATCGAACGGGCGGACAACACCTTGCGCCTGCTCGATGCCCGCTACGAAATGGCCGGCGACCAGGCCGAAGCGGTCAGCGATGGCACCGCTCACGCCTATTACCAATGGAGCGCATTGTTGCGGGCGCTGTCGTCGTTCGAGGCCTACACGGAAATCTACCGCGACGCCCCCGGCGCCCGGCATGTCGCCGAATTGCTGTTGCTGCGGGCCGATGTACCGCGATCCCTACGCGCCTGCACCGAAGAAATCGACCAGATCCTCGCGCAATTACCGGGGGCCAACGGTCGTCCCGCACAACGCCTGGCGGCAGAAATGGACGCACGCTTGCGCTACACCGGCATCACCGAAATTCTCGACGAAGGCCTGCACGCCTGGCTGACCGAATTCATCCCGCTGGTGCGCCAGTTGGGTAACGCGATTCACAGTTCTTATCTGGAGGCCGCATGAGACTTTCCATTAGCCACGAGACCACCTATCACTACGAAGACAAGGTGCGGGCGAGCATCCAGTATCTGCGCCTGACTCCCCATGACAGCGAGCGTCAGCACGTGCTCAGCTGGCAGCTCGACCTGCCGCGTCCGGTGCGGGCGCAACTCGATCCGTTCGGCAACATCCTGCATGTGCTGACCATGGACGAGCCCCACGAGGCGATCATCATCGGCGCCCGTGGCCAGGTCGATATCGATGAATGGCGCGAGGCCGAACACGAGAGCCAGTCGGCACTGCCGTTTCTGCGCTTTACCCGTTTGACCGAAGCCGACGCCGCCCTGCGGGCGTTCGCCGAGAAGGAGTGCAAGCAGCGCCGCGATCGCACGGCGCTGATCGATCTGATGCATGGCCTCAACCAGCATATGACCTACACGCCAGGCTCCACGGAAGTGGACACCAGCGCGGCCCAGGCCTTTGCCGGACGCTCCGGCGTGTGTCAGGACCACACCCACGCGTTTCTCGCCTGCACCCGCAGCCTGGGCATTCCTGCGCGTTATGTGTCGGGCTATCTGTACAGCGAGAACAGCGAACACCTGGCCAGCCACGCTTGGGCCGAAGCCTGGCTGGATGACGCTTGGTACAGCTTCGACGTGACCAATGAACTGGCCCGGCCGGAACGTCACCTGAAGCTGGCGGTGGGCCTGGATTACCTGGATGCCTGCCCGGTGCGCGGGATGCGCCGGGGCGGCGGGTGTGAGCAGATGCACGCCAAGGTGCTGGTGTCACCGACGCCCGCGCCGGTGATTTCGGTGCAACAGCAGTAACAGGCAGAGGTGATCCCTGTGGGAGCGAGCCTGCTCGCGATGGCGTCTTTTCAGCCAGTACTTTTGTGACTGACACATCGCTATCGCGAGCAGGCTCACTCCTACAGGTACGATGTTGTTACGGCTTAACCTTGCGCCCAACCATATGCTTCAAATACCCCACCAGCATCCCCAGATCCCCATCCGGCAACACCTCCGTCGAGAACCCGGGCATCTTCGCCTGCGGCCATTGGCGCAAACTCTGTGGATCGCGAATGTAGCGTTTGAGAAAGTCCGCGCCGAAGTACTCGGTCGGGTTGTACGGAATATTCAGGTCTGGTCCGAATTGCGCATCCCCGGCGCCATTGAGTCGATGGCACGCCAGGCAGTTTTTCTGGAACAACGCAAAACCCTTGTTCACCGGATCATCCGCCTTCAAGGACGGATCGGGCAGCAGGGCAGGAAAGCGTTCGGCCACGGGCGCCAGGCGTTTGATGCTCGCCACCTGGAACGGCCATTGTTCGGGGCTGATGTTGCCTGCCTGCGGATGGGTCCAAACCAGATAGAATGGCCCCGCGCCTGGCTTGCCTTCCGATAGCGGTGGCCAGGGTTTGGCCGGGTCTTCAATCGCCAGCCACGCCTGTGCACCTTGGGTATTGAGCAACGGCGCTGCGGCCATTTCGGCGGCAAAGCCATCCAGGGCCACGGCTTGCAGGTGGTCGTCAGGCTTGATGCCGGTCAGCAGCGCGGACAGGGGCACGGCGCGGTAGCTCATGTCCCGTTTGTAGGAAACGTCGTTGCTGATGTTGATGCTTTGAACCTGAGGATGCTTGAGCAATTCCTCGGTCTGCCAGGTGCGGCTGTTCGCGCCCAGCTCCAGGTTCAGCTGTGCGGCATACAGGGGCGAGCCGAACAGCAGGGCCCCGAGCAGAATGAGCATTTTCAAGTGATCGCCGTCCATGTCGTGCAAGTGCCGCAAAGATTGGCACAGCCACGCTGGCCCGGGTAGCGGGCCAGTCACATTTTGAGAGTGGCAATTCAAAAACTGTGACGCCGAATCTTTTAGACGCGACTAGCCGATCACCTTGGTCAGGTTCGGCAATATCAACAACAGCGTGGTGGCGAAAAGGATGAGACCGGCTTGACGTACTTTCGATTGTTTGAACATGGCTTGACCGCCTTTTTTGTTATTTCCTGATGCCTGCCTGCATAGCTCCATGTTGGCAGCGCGTTGCACTTCCTGTAGTGACGAGCGCCTCGGCAAAACCCGACGACAACTTCGTACAAGTTCACCTTAGAGCCCGCGTTAAGCTTGGCTTAGATCCATTTCGTATGGTGTTCTTGAAATTCGCTTTAAAAAAGGCATGAGGCCTATTGCCAGCTTCTTTGGCGCCCGTTGGCTAGACAGCTTGGTGTCCTGAATGGTAGCTGACTACCGTTCGTCTGAGCGTGAGCGTCAATGTCTGTGAGCGCTGCGGTCATTGAATCAAACGCGGCTCGGGCCAAGAGTGGGCACTCGGTATTTACCCACCTGCACTGCGGTTCGAGGACGTCATGACCCAAGCATTGATTTTCGACGCGTTACGCACGCCCCGTGGCAAAGGCAAGGCCGATGGCGCCTTGCACAGCGTCAAACCGGTGAACCTGGTGGCCGGTTTGCTCACCGCACTGCAGCAGCGCACGGCGCTGGACACCAGCCAGGTCGATGATGTGGTGCTCGGCTGCGTGACACCGATTGGCGATCAAGGTTCCGACATCGCCAAGACCGCCGCTCAGGTGGCCGATTGGGATGTCAGTGTGGCGGGGGTACAGATCAACCGTTTCTGTGCTTCTGGGCTGGAGGCCGTGAACCTCGGCGCGATGAAAGTGCGTTCCGGCTTCGAAGACCTGGTGGTGGTCGGTGGTGTCGAGTCGATGTCCCGGGTGCCGATGGGCAGCGATGGCGGGGCCTGGGCGCTGGACCCGGCGACCAACCTGCACAGTCACTTCACACCACAGGGCGTGGGCGCCGACCTGATCGCCACCCTTGAAGGCTTCAGCCGGCAGGATGTCGATGCCTACGCGCTGCATTCCCAGCAAAAGGCTGCGCGGGCGCGGGCCGACGGTTCGTTCAACAAGTCGCTGGTGCCGGTGCAGGACCAGAACGGCATCATCCTGCTCGATCACGATGAGTTCATCCGCGAAGAATCGACCCTGGAAGGCCTGGGCAAGCTCAAGCCGAGTTTCGAGATGATGGGGCAGATGGGCTTCGACGCCACCGCGCTGCGGGTCTACAGCCATGTCGAGCGGATCAATCATGTTCACACCCCCGGCAACAGTTCCGGGATTGTCGACGGCGCGGCGCTGATGCTCATCGGCTCCGAGGCCAAGGGCCGGGCGCTGGGCTTGCAGCCCCGGGCGCGGATTGTCGCTACGGCGGTCACCAGCACCGATCCGACCATCATGCTCACCGGCCCCGCGCCGGCGACCCGCAAGGCGCTGGCCAAGGCCGGGCTGCGGGTAGAAGACATCGATCTGTTCGAGGTCAACGAGGCTTTCGCTTCGGTGGTGTTGAAGTTCATCAAGGACATGGCTGTCGATCCGGACAAGGTCAATGTCAACGGCGGTTCCATCGCCATGGGCCACCCGCTGGGTGCCACCGGGTGCGCCATTCTCGGCACGCTGCTGGATGAACTGGAAGCCCGACGCCTGCGTTATGGCCTCGCGACCCTGTGTGTCGGCGGCGGCATGGGCATTGCCACCATCATCGAACGCCTCTGAGCCCGGACTTCAAGGAATCCAGTTATGAACGAAGCCATTCGTTACGAAAAAGACCAGGACCAGATTGTCGTCCTGACCATCGACATGCCGGGCCAGAGCGCCAACACCATGAACGCGGTGTACCGCGAAGCCATGGCTCACTGCGTTGCGCGCCTGGTGGCCGACAAGGAGAGCATCGCCGGTGTGATCATCACCTCGGCCAAGAAGACTTTCTTCGCTGGCGGCGATCTCAACGAACTGATCAAGGTCGGCAAGCCCCAGGCCAAGGCCTTCTACGACATGGTGCTGAGCCTCAAGGGCCAGTTGCGCACCCTGGAAACCCTCGGCAAGCCAGTGGTCGCGGCGATCAATGGCGCGGCACTCGGCGGCGGCTGGGAAATCTGCCTGGCCTGTCATCACCGCGTGGCGCTGGACAACCCGTCGGTGCAACTCGGCCTGCCGGAAGTCACCCTCGGCCTGCTGCCGGGCGGCGGTGGCGTGGTGCGCATGGTGCGCATGCTCGGCCTGGAAAAAGCCCTGCCTTATCTGCTTGAAGGCAAGAAGGTGCGGCCACAACAGGCGTTGCAGGCAGGATTGATCGATGCGCTGGCGAGCGATCACGAAGACCTGTTGGCCAAGGCGAGGGTGTGGATTCTCGCCAACCCGGCGGCGGTGCAGCGCTGGGACGTGAAGGGCTACCAGATTCCGGGCGGTACACCGTCAAACCCGAAAGTCGCGCAGATGCTGGCGATCGCACCGTCGATCCTGCGCAGCAAAACCCAGGGCACGATGCCCGCGCCGGAGAAAATCCTCTGTGCGGCGGTCGAGGGTGCCCAGGTGGACTTCGACACGGCGCACCTGATCGAAACCCGCTACTTCACCGAACTGACTACCGGCCAGGTCTCGAAAAACCTGATTGGCACGTTCTGGTTCCAGCTCAACGAAATCAATGCCGGCGGCTCGCGGCCTCAAGGTTTTGCGCCATATGTCACCCGCAAGGTCGGCGTACTCGGCGCCGGGATGATGGGCGCCGGTATCGCGTTTGTCAGCGCGTCGGCGGGGATCGATGTGGTGCTCAAGGACATCAGCCTCGCGGCGGCGGAGAAGGGCAAGGCGCATTCGGCGGCGCTGCTGGACAAGAAGGTCGCTCGCGGACAAATGAGCATCGAGCAACGCGACACCGTTCTGTCACGCATTCAAACCAGCGAAAGCGATGCCGACCTGGCCGGTTGCGACCTGATCATCGAGGCCGTGTTCGAGGATCGGGATTTGAAGGCCAAGGTCTCGTTGGCGGCGCAGAAGGTCGTCGGCGCGGACGCGGTGATCGCCTCCAACACCTCGACCTTGCCCATCAGCGGCCTGGCGTGCGCCGTGCCCGACCAGAGCAAGTTCATCGGCCTGCATTTTTTCAGCCCCGTGGAAAAAATGCCGCTGGTGGAAATCATCAAGGGCGCCAATACCAGCGACGAAACCCTGGCCCGCGGTTTCGATTACGTCCTGCAAATCAGGAAAACCCCGATTGTGGTCAACGACAGCCGCGGTTTCTTCACGTCGCGGGTGTTCGGCACCTTCACCAACGAAGGCATCGCCATGCTGGGCGAGGGCGTGAGCGCGGCGATGATCGAGACTGAAGCGCGCAAGGCCGGCATGCCGGTAGGACCGCTGGCGATCTCTGACGAAGTTTCCCTCAGCCTGATGAACCATATCCGTCTGCAAACCGCCAAGGACCTGCAAACAGAAGGCAAACCGCTGACAGAACACCCGGCATTTTCCGTGATTGACTTGTTGCTCAATGAGTTCAAGCGTACGGGCAAGGCCGGCGGTGGAGGTTTCTACGAGTATCCGGCGGGCGGTCAGAAACACCTGTGGCCTGAGTTGAAAACCCGCTTCGAGAAAGCCGACGGGCAGATTTCGCCGAAAGACGTGCGTGATCGCCTGCTGTTCGTGCAAGCCATCGAAACCGTGCGCTGTGTGGAGGAGGGCGTGTTGACCTCGACGGCGGATGCCAACGTTGGCTCGATCTTCGGCATCGGTTTCGCCGCCTGGACTGGCGGTGCACTGCAGTTCATCAACCAGTACGGCGTGCAGGACTTCGTTGCCCGCGCCCAGTATCTGGCCACGCAGTATGGCGAGCGGTTCGCGCCTCCCGCCTTGCTGCTGGAGAAGGCTGCCAAAGGGGGGGCGTTCTAAGGGGCAGATGTTGCATTTCGGGGCTTGCCTTGTCACCGCGTTTCAAGGCAGGCTCTGGGGTGTGCATTATTCCCATCACGTGTCAGGTATTTTTTATGTCGTTACGCATCTGCATTCTGGAAACCGACCACCTGCGTCCGGAATTGGTTGACCAATATCAGGGCTACGGGCAGATGTTCAAACACCTGTTTTCGCAGCAACCGATTGCCGCCGAGTTCACCGTCTACAACGTGGTGCAGGGCGAGTACCCAAGCGACGACCTGACGTTCGACGCCTACCTGGTGACGGGCAGCAAGGCCGACTCCTTCGGCACCGACCCGTGGATCGAAACCCTCAAGAAGTATCTGCTGACCCGCTACGAGCGCGGCGACAAGTTGCTGGGCGTCTGCTTCGGCCATCAATTGCTGGCACTGCTGCTCGGTGGCAAGAGCGAGCGTGCAACCCAGGGTTGGGGTGTCGGTACGCACAACTACAAATTGGCCGCCAAGGCGCCATGGATGAGTCCGGTGCGCGAAGAACTGACGTTGTTGATCAGCCACCAGGATCAGGTCACGTCGTTGCCGGAGAACGCCACGGTCATCGCTTCCAGCGATTTCTGCCCGTTTGCCGCCTACCACATCAACGATCAGGTGCTGTGCTTCCAGGGGCATCCGGAGTTCATCCACGACTACTCCCGCGCCCTGCTGGAGATTCGTCAACAGGCACTGGGCGAGCAGGTCTACTCCAAGGGCATTGCAAGCCTGGACAAGGAACACCACGGCACCACGGTTGCCGAGTGGATGATGCGGTTCGTCGCGCACAAGCCTGCAGCTGATTGAAATTAAAAGCATTCGCGAGCAGGCTCGCTCCCACAGTGGATCTTCGGTGTTGCAGAGATCAATGTGGGAGCGAGCCTGCTCGCGAAGGTCGTGAACGATAGCGCGTTGAACCAGGTGCACAGCGGCGCCCTTGGGTTTTTCGCGAGCGAGCTCGCTCCTACAACCACCCCGACTTCTTGAAACTCGCCCACAAACTCACACAACCCACCGTAATGAACCCCACCACCCCGAAATACCCGTAATGCCAAGTCAACTCTGGCATGTTCTCGAAGTTCATCCCGTAAATCCCCGCCACCGCCGTCGGGAACGCCAGAATCGCCGCCCAAGCGGCAAACTTGCGCTGCACCACGCTCTGGCGTGAGGCTTCCAGAAGTACCCCGACCTCGATGGTCTGGCTGGCAATGTCCGCCAGGGTCGCCAGGTCCTCCATCTGCCGCGTGACATGAATCTGCACATCGCGGAAGTACGGACGCATGTTCTTGTCGATGAATGGAAATCTCAGCTTTTGCAGTTCTTCACCGATCTCCACCATCGGTGCGGCAAACCGGCGCAAACGCAATACATCGCGGCGCAGACTGTGAAGCTTTTGAATATCGCGCTCATTCAGCGAGCCGCACATTACGTTGCTTTCCAGCTCATCTATCTCGGCATGGATCGCTTCGCCCATCGGCTGGTAATTTTCAATCACGAAATCGAGGATGGCATAGAGTACGAAATCTTCTCCATGTTCAAGCAACAGCGGACGTGCCTCACAGCGCTGCCGGACGTAGGCGTAGGACGCTGAGTGACCGTTGCGTGCGGTAATGATGTAGCCGTTGCCGGCAAAGATATGCGTCTCGATGAACTTGAGTTTGCCGTCTTCGCGTATTGGCGAATACGTGACGATGAACAGCGCATCGCCGAAGGTTTCCAGCTTCGGGCGACTGTGTTTTTCCAGGGCGTCTTCGATGGCCAGTTCGTGCAGGTTGAACTGGCGTTGCAAGTTATACAGTTCCTCGGCGTTCGGCTCTTCGAGGCCGATCCAGACAAAGTGACCAGGTTTGGCAGCCCAGGCTGCGCCTTCGTCGAGGGTGATATTGGTGACTTTCTTACCAGCGCTGTAAACCGCAGCAGCAACAACTCTACCCATGATCTTGATTCACTTTTTGGCAGCTTTTATTGGACGCTTTCTATTACAAAAGAAGGCCGTGGCAGGCAGTGTTCAGCTTAGCCTTGTCTGCTGCTTGAGAGTCAGTGAAATCTGCGGAGTTCGCCGGCAAAAGCGCGCAGGCAAAAGAAAACCCGCACGAGGCGGGCTTCATTCAAGCGGCTTGCAGTTGCCGGTCCATCGATTCGATGCATTCACGCATCTGCTCGCGGCACTGGGCGATCAGCAGGGGCATGTCGTCCAGGCTCAATCCGGCAGTGGGAATCGCCGGCAACGAACGAATCAGGATTTTCCCGCTGCGCCAGCGGTTCAATCGCATATGTTTGACGTAACTGCTGACACACACCGGCACGATCGGCACCCCGGCGGCAATGGCCATCTGGAACGCGCCTTTCTTGAACGGCAGCAAATCTTCACCAAGGTTGCGCGTGCCTTCCGGGAAAACCCAGATCGAGGTGTCTTTGTTTTGCAGGGTGTGGGTGGTGGTCAACATCGACTTGCGTGCCTTTTGCGCATTGCCACGGTCGATCAGCACATTGCCGGCCAGCCAGAACAACTGCCCGAACAGCGGCACCCACTTCAGGCTCTTTTTGCCGATGCAAACGGTACGGCGGGGCACCACGTTGCCAAACACAAACAGGTCATAGTTGGACTGGTGATTGGCGATGATCACGCAGCTGTCGGGTTTATCCATCAACGGCCCGACTTCGGCTTTCACCCGCAAACGCAAAATACACATGGCCGGCCATGCGTACAGGCGTGCGCACAGACGGCTATTGTCCGGGTTGAATGGCCGGCACAGGCCGAGAATCACACCCAGCACACCTGCCACAATAAAGTGCAGGCCCATCAATGACATACGGAACAAAAACAGCATCTACAGGCCCCACCGGGACAAAAGGTGGCGCAGTGTACGGATGTGCACTGTTTTCGGCAATTGCTGCCAGGGAAGTGGGAGATGGCCGATGTTTGTGCTGATGTTTCCGACTAATCGGTCAGATGCGGTCTAGAGCGCTTACAGACGTTTAACACAGACAAGTATGAAAAAGCCCGACACGACGGTCGGGCTTCTTGTTACGGCAGATCCGGGCTTAACCCAAATGTTCCTGATCCTGGAGGATCGCGTTGTCCAGGGCTTCCAGCAGCGATTTGCGCACTTTCAATTTGGTGTTCTTGTGCGCGGTCATGTTGATCTTCTTCAGCTGACGAGCCGCCGCCAGTGCCGCGCCTTGCAGTTCTTCAGGCGAGACCACGACATCAAGGAAACCGGCAGCCACGGCGCCTTGTGGATTGAACATCTCGCCGTTGACCACTGAACGCTGCAGCGCCACTTTGTTCAGGCGGTCACGTGCGATCTCGATACCGGCGTGGTGCATGGTCATGCCGATCTGCACTTCGTTCAGGCCAATGCTGAACGGACCGTCTACGCCGATGCGATAGTCGGCCGACAACAGCAGGAACGCACCCTTGGCCACAGCATGCCCAGGGCACGCGACGATCACCGGGAAGGGGTGCGACAGCAGACGACGGGCCAGGGTCGAGCCGGAGGTCACCAGTGCCACGGCTTCTTTAGGGCCGGCCGTCATCACCTTCAGGTCATAACCGCCGGAGAGAATGCCCGGCTGGCCGGTAATGATCACCACTGCACGATCAGTCACGGCCTGATCCAGCGCAGCGTTGAACGCGGCAATCACGTCCGGGGAGATGGCATTGACCTTGCCATTGCTCAAGGTCAGGGTCGCGATACCGTCTTCGAGATGGTAGGAAATCAACTCACTCATGACGCTATTCCTTTCAATAAAGTTGGGCAGACGTTACCCACCGCCGCAAGCCAGGTAAAGCGCCGTGACTGACCCGCCAGTCACCCTTTACCCGCCCGCCAAGCGTAGCCCGCCTTGCCTGCTGCGCATTCCCCTCTATATAGAAGAGGGCACGAAGCCGGAGATTGGCCGGTTTGCCATGGCCCGGAACGAGCGGAAACGCTGAATCGCGTTAACCGCATGAAAATTCTGAAAAAAATGTTTGCCATCGGAAAAGCTTTCGACTACATTAGCGCGCCTCGACAGACAGAACATGTTTGAAGAGATACGGTGAAGTGTCCGAGTGGCTTAAGGAGCACGCCTGGAAAGTGTGTATACAGGAAACTGTATCGAGAGTTCGAATCTCTCCTTCACCGCCAAATTCGATGTAGACAAAACCCCTGGTTTCGAAAGAAGCCAGGGGTTTTGTGTTTTCGGAGTTTGAATTTCGGCAAGTAAGAGACAAGAGCATCTACCGTACAAGCGGTAACCAAGCCAATCCGGCTGTTAGACTGCTCAAACTCTTCGAACGGAATCGACATCATGCTCTATCCTCGCGCCAGTTTTCGCGGCGCAGCCAAGCTCATCGCGGCTGTGTCGATAGTTGCCATGTCATCACTGGCCCTCGCATCCGCCCCCGTAACCTTTCCCGACGCTGAAGCCAGCGACCCCGCCAGGCTGGGCTGGATGGTTGGTTCGCCACCCCCCTCTGATCGCACCGTGCGTTTTGAAGACGGCAGCTATTTCCAGTTCCCGGCAATGCGCTGGAGTGTTTCGAACTTTCGGCAATTGATGCCGACTATCAACGTTTCACGCGGCCTGGGTGCTCCGGTTCCACTGGAGACAGTGCTACGCAAAGATATCGACGGGATTAGTTTTGTGCCCCTTGGCGCCAAGGCGCCTATGACCTGGGAGCAATCCCTCGCGGCCACGTACACCGATGGCATTGTGGTGATGCACCGCGGGAAAGTTGTCTACGAACGATACTTCGGCGTGTTGAAGCCGGACGGCCAGCACGCCGCGATGTCAGTGACTAAGTCCGTGGTCGGCACGCTGGGCGCCATGTTGGTGGCGCAGGGGCGTATCGATGCTGACAAGCGGGTTGCCGAATATGTACCGGAGCTGACGGATTCTGCGTTTGGCAGCGCCACGGTACGGCAGGTGCTCGACATGACCACGGGCCTCAAATACAGCGAGGATTACGCGGACCCGGATGCCGAAGTCTGGGCCCATGCCCGGGCAGGCAACCCGTTGCCCAAGCCCAAGGGTTATGGGGGACCTCGCAGTTACTACGAATTTTTGCAGACGGTGCAACCGCAAGGTGGGCACGGCAAAGCGTTTGCCTACAAAACCGTCAACACCGACGTGTTGGGCTGGGTCATTGCCCGCGCCACCGGCCGCAATGTTGCACAACTGCTGTCGGAGAACATCTGGAGCCGGTTGGGTGCCGAACAGGACGCCTATTTCACCGTGGACTCCATCGGCACGCCGTTCGCCGGTGGTGGCCTGAATACGGGGTTGCGGGATCTGGCGCGTTTTGGCGAGATGTTGCGTAACGGCGGTCGGTTCAACGGTCAGCAGATCGTGCCGCCGGCAGTGATCGACGATATCCGTGGCGGCGGTGATAAACAGGCTTTCGCCAAGGCGGGGTACACATTGCTCAAAGACTGGAGTTACCGGTCGATGTGGTGGGTGACGGACAAGGAGGGCGGGGCATTCATGGCGCGTGGGGTCCATGGGCAGCGCATCTATGTCGACCCGGAGGCCGAGATGGTCATCGTCCGCTATGCATCCCATCCGGTGGCCAGCAACTCGGCTAATGATCCCGTCACTTTGCCGGCGTTTGATGCGTTGGCTGAATATCTGAACAGGAAGGAACACCCATGATCATCACCACGACCCACTCCATCGAAGGCCGGCAAGTTACCGCCTACCTGGACATCGTCAGCGCCGAGTCGGTGCAAGGGATCAACGTTGTCCGCGACGTGTTTGCCGGGATGCGCGATTTTTTCGGCGGGCGCTCCCAGACGCTGGAACGAGCGTTGAAGGAAGCACGCATTCAGGCCACCGATGAGATCAAGGAGCGGGCACTGGCGATTCAGGCGGACGCGGTGGTCGGGCTCGATTATGAGATCAGCATGCCGGCCGGCAAGGGCGGGATGGTCGTGGTGTTTGTGACCGGGACGGCAGTCAAGTTGCGGTGAAAGGTGAGAAGCCATTCGTCGGTCACGGGGAAATCCGAACGGCAGGTCCATTAGTGACCGACTAGTCTCAAAAACCTTGGCGATCGATATTCTTTCAGGCAAAGGGCTTGCCGATGTCGATCGCGCTTTTTGAAAGGGGTGAAGAGATGGCTGATCCGTATATCGAGGACGATGGCGCAGAATTCCCGATCAACAACTCCGTGCGGTGTGGTCAAACCCAGTATGTGGCCAGCTTCGGCGAGGACCAGACTGAGGTCGACAAGATCAAGACCAGGGCGTGCCGGGTACTGAAGGGCAAATTTTTACCCAAGGTGACAGCGCCGGTCAGGAAGTAACCGAACGTCAGGCAGACCCCGTCATAGAACGGGGTTTTTCATGCCTGAAAAGTTTTATGACAATTTTTTTGAAAAGGTGATTTTTTCACAAACTTTTCACAGATCCCTTCGTAATCTCGACTCATCCGTTAGAAAGCAACACCTGGCCCGTTCCCCAGCGGGCTTTTTTTTGTCCGCGATAAAACCTTTTCGGTAAACGCTGTCCAACCGTCGCCAATCGCGAAGTTGGACCGGCGTGCTGGACTTTGTCCGCGCAAAAGCATTCAATCTCGCCCCTCTTTTTGTGTACCCCTATTTTTTGAGGTTTTTGTCATGCGTTTAACACTGCCCGCTCTGGTTCTGGGGCTTCTGGTTGCTCAAGGTGCAATGGCTGGTGACGGCACTGCCGCGCTGGGCGGTGGCTTGGGTGGCGCATTGGGTAACGTGGTCGGCCAGAAGATGGGCGGCAGCACTGGCGCAGCGATTGGTGCGGGCGTGGCTGGCGCGGCGGGCAGCGCAGTTGCCGCCAAAAAAGGTCATCGTACCAGTGCTGCTATCGGTGGCGGTGTCGGCGCTGCCGGTGGTTCGGTGATCGGCAATAGCCTTGGCGGCAAGTCCGGTGCCACCATCGGTGCTGGCCTGGGCGGTGCGTTGGGCGGCGGCGTAGGCAGCAACCTGGCCAAGGGTCACAAGGGTCACTGATCCTGATTGTGCATCTAAAAGAGCCCGGCTTGATGCCGGGCTTTTTCATTTATGAACGTTTTACGGTGCAGCGGCTCAAATCTTCCATACCCCTGAAAAATGTGAGGCATGTCATGGACCCGAAAACCAACGGCAAGAAAACCGCAAGCCTGAGTGTTCGACGATTGATGTTGCCTGCGATTGTTTTTGGTTGGCTGATCTCTCAGGCGGCACTGGCGGGAGGTAATGGAGATGCCGCGGTGGGCGGTGGTCTTGGTGGGGTGTTGGGCAACGTTGTCGGTGGTCAGGTGGGCGGCAGCACGGGGGCAGCGATTGGTGCCGGTGTCGGCGGAGCGGCCGGCAGTGCCATTGCCGCGCCCAAGCGCAGTCGCACCGAAGCAGCCGTAGGCGGTGGTTTGGGCGCGGCGGGTGGATCGGTGGTCGGCAACAGTCTTGGCGGTTCGACCGGATCGGCCATCGGTGCAGGCCTGGGCGGTGCAGCCGGCGGTGCGATCGGCAATGATCTGGGGAGTGACAGTGGTCATTCCCATTCCGGTAACGGTCATAAACACTCGAACAAGCACCACAAAAAGCATCACTAGTTGAGCGAGGCATCCCATGACTGCGAAAAGCGAAGGCAAGGAAGAAAAGGGCTCGGGCGGACTGTCACCTATCAACGATCCCGGCAATGAAGATCCGGGATCGCTGATGGATGATGCGACGGTGCCGCTTAACGATGCTGATGATTTGGGCGATGTGGGGAATGTCGAGTTTGAAGATGAGGAAGAGGACGAAGACTGATCGAGCTGAGTTGGCGGATTGACTGGTTGTCCAGCTGAACGAACGCGTCCATCGACCGCCGGACGATCCCGATGATCGGGACGATGGCGCGGGTGAGCCAGCTATTACGAAACGACAGTGAGCAAGCCTGGGCCCCGATTCACTTCGTCAAGGCGTCGGCCCGAGGGATTCAAAACCGGTTGAAAACATTTCCCGGGGCTCCCTCGAGTCTGCGCGATACGCGTATTTGTTCGAAAGTTTTGGAGAGGGTACACCAGGCTCCCCCACATCAACCTTTGCCCCTCCTTCCCCATACGGCGTCGAGCATCCCTGCTTGTTCGCTTGCGTGCAATTCCCGCCCAATCCCAATGGGTCCACCCACCCCGTCGGGTTCCGGGTGTACCGATACGGGTTCAACCCATCGGCCAGCTTGACCGGATCCGGAGTCAGATAACGACCGAAGTCGGGATGGTAGTAGCGATGCCGGTTGTAGTGCAGGCCGCTCTCGGCGTCGAAGTATTGCCCCTGAAACCGTAGCGGCTGTTCGAATCGTTCGCCGTCGCCGTGGCTGACTTCGCGGAGTTTGCCGTGGGCGGTGTATTTCACCGACCAGACGATGGCGCCACGATAGCTGGTCAGTTCCAGCGGGGTGCCGAGGTGGTCGAGTTGGTAGTAGAGCGGGCAGGCGTCTACCTGTCCCTTGCCGGCAAGCAGCGCCAGCGGGCGGAAGCTGCCGGGTTCATAAACGTAACTGCGGTAGTGCCGAGGAGCGCTTTCGGCGATGAGCTGGTCGCCTTGCCAGAAGAATTGCGTGGTCTGGCCGTCGACGGTTTTGCGGATGCGCCGGCCGAAGGCGTCGTAGCGGTAGCTGACACTTTTACCGTCCGGGGTGCTGATACTGATCAGGCGGTGCTGGCTGTCGTAGGCGTATTTACTGACCTGGGGCGGCATACCGCGGTGTTCACGGATCAGGTTGCCGAAGGCGTCGTAGACGTAGTGACTGTTGCAGTGGCGACGCAGACGGTTGCCCTGGAGCACGAACGGGCCCGGACGGCCGTGGATCTGCAGGTTGCCGGCCGGGTCATGGGTGAAGTTCTCCGCGAACTGGTCGCGGGCGTGGCGTACGCCGGTCAGGCGGTCGAGCGCATCGTATTGATAGTGGCGTTGGCCCTGACGGCTGTCGGCAATCTGCAGGAGATTGCCCTTGGCGCTGTAGGCATACTCGCGACGGTACAGCGGTCGTTGCTTTTGGCTGACGGCATGGACCTGCAAACGGCCTTGCTCGTCGTAGGCGTAATCGCTGAGCAGCTGGCCCTGTTGGCGTTGTTGTTCGCGGCCGCAGACCCAACGGTGGCTGGTCAGGCGCGTGCCATTGAGATTGATGGCGGTGAGGACGCCCCCCTTGGCATGGTGGTAGACAAGGACACAGCCGTCCGGCAGTCGCAGTCGCTTGAGCCGACCGCAGGCATCATAGCCGTAACGCAGGGTGCCCCAGCCCTGATACTCGGTGGTCAGACGCCCCTGGAGGTCGTATTCGAACGCAAGCGGGTGGTCCTGACCGTCATCGACGCGGACCAGTCGCCCGAAGTTGTCGTAGTGGTACTCGACCTTGACCCCGTCGGGCAGGGTCTTGAGCAATAAGCGCCCGGCGCTGTCACGTTGGTACTGTGTGACGAGTTGCGAACCGTCGTCACCGAACTCGGTTTTCTCCAGCAACTGGCCATTACCGTCATACGCATAGGTGGTACGTCGGCCATCGAAGTCGGTTTCCTGTCGGATCAACCCTCCTGGCGTGTACTCCAGCCGATAGGTGTCGCCGACCTCGTTTTCGATCTCGGTGATCAGTCGTTGCGCATGGTCGTAGCGGAACTTCAGTGCGCTGCCGTCGGGGTTGATCCGACGGCTGACCAAGTGCAGGTCGTCGGCGTATTCGTAACGGGTTACCCGCCCCAGTTCGTCGGTTTCGGCGGTGACCTGGCCGTAGGTGTTGTATCGATAGGCACGGCAGGCACCGGTGGGCAGCGTGGTCCGTGTCAGTCGACCCACGGCGTCCCACTCATAGCTGGTGACGGCACCGTGTTCGTCCTGCCGGGTAATCCGCCGGCCCAGCACATCGTAGGAAAAAGTGCGCTGGGCACCGTCCGGCAAGGTCTCCTCCAGCAGTTGCCCCAAGGCGTTCCAGACAAACCGGTGACCGCTCTGGTCGGGGAATCGGATTGTCAGCAAGCGCCCTTGCGGGTCGTAGACATAGCGGGTGATCTGCCCGTCCGAATCAGTAACGGCAGTGATATCGCCCTGGAGATTGCGCTGACAGGTCCACGTCTCCTGACCCCGCGTGCGGGTGTGCAGGAAACCGTAACGATACTCGCAGGACGTGGGCGCCTCATTCTGCGCAAGAAGCGTAACCAGCCGACCGACTTCGTCATATTGGTATTCGGTGACGGCGCCGAGGGCGTCCTGCTCGGCGATCAGGCGGCCTTGATCGTCGTAGGTGTAACGCGCCTCCATTTGCGTAAACGAGGCCCAATGATGGATGCAGCGGGCTGCCTTGCCGGTGCGTTCCCACGCCCAGAAGAAACTCGCGCCGCCGGCCAGTTGCCGTTGCAGGATGACGTGCTGCTCGTCGTAGTCATAGCGCTCGCTTTCACCCGCGGCGTTGGTTGCCTCGATCAAGCGCTGGCGGGCGTCGTAGCGGTAGCTGACCAGTGTCTGTTCGGTGCGCCAGGTGTTCGTCTCGGGATCGCCGCGCTGAAGCACCTGATAGTCGACGGCCACCAGGTGCTTGAGGTCGTAACGCAGCAATAAGGCGCGGTCGGCGCCGTTGTCCAGGCGTTGGATCCGGTCACAGCGGTCCCGTTGCACCGTCAGGCGGTTGCCGTAGGCGTCGCTGATCGCGCTGAGCCGGCCGTCATGAAAGTGGTAGAACCGCGCGCGGTCGCCGGCCGGGAAAAGGATCAGTTCGTCCGGCTCTTCGCCGAGGTAAATCGCCGCCCGCGACAGGCTGTTGTGGAGCTCCGGCCGCGTCGCCGTCGGCCGGGGAAAGAGCGTGCGGCGGTTTTCGGGGTCGATCCACAGTACCTTATCGCCGTGAAGTTCCAGTTGCTGGGACAGCGAATGGCTCCAGCCAAAACCGAGGCCGCTGTCGATATCGACGGCACTGGTGCGATAGAGGCGGGTGAAGTCGAAGGGCAGGATCCCGTCGAGGGTGCCGTCGGTCAGGGTCAGCAGTCCTTCGCCGGTAACCAACGACACCGGGCAGTTGTGTGTGGCAGTGCGCTCGGCGCTGTCGCCGTTGGGGTTTTTCGCCTGTCTGGAGGCGTCCTCGTGGCGTTCATGCCTGCCAGAGTGAAGTAACAGGGGACCGCTGGCGGGGCATGCCAATACCTCTTGGGGATCGAACATCTGCTGTCTTTCGCTTGGCGGAATGTGGAGCGCGAAACTCTGCGGGGGATCGGTGAGGAAATAAGTCGGGAAAGGTGGCGCTTGCTGTAGGGCGATTCGCCAAATCAGGGAAGGCCATTCGGCGTCGATCGGGATTTGATCATTGCCCTAAACCGGCGGCGCTCGCTATGCTGCTGAATCCTTTAATCCATGGGGCATCCGCCGTACCTGAGCTGCCCGGGATGCCTTAGAAAACGGATCAGATGCGATGAATGCACCACTGAAAGCATTCGGCCCGATCAAGGCCGTGATTTTCGATATGGACGGCTTGTTGCTGGATACAGAGGGCATCTACACCGAAGTCACGTCTATCATTGCCGCGCGCTACGGCCGGACGTTCGACTGGAGCATCAAACAGAACATCATTGGCCGAGGCGCGGGCGATCTGGCGCGCTATGTGGTTGAAGCGCTGGACTTGCCGATCACGGCGCAAGAATTTCTGGTGATCCGCGAGCCGCTGATGCGCGAGCGTTTTCCTACAGCGCAGGCAATGCCCGGCGCACAGGAGCTGGTACGGCATCTGAAGGCCAACAATATTCCCATCGCCGTGGGCACCAGTTCTTCGAGCCAGTCGTTCGGCCAGAAAACCACCTTGCACCGCGACTGGTTCGCCTTGTTCGACTTCATCGTCACCGCCGATGACCCCGAGGTGGGCGCGGCCAAGCCGGCACCGGATATTTTCCTGACGGCGGCGCGGCGCCTGGGTGTTGCACCGCAAGATTGCCTGGTGTTCGAGGATTCGCCCTTTGGTGTCACTGCGGCGAAAGCGGCGGGGATGACGGCGATTGCGATTCCGGATGCGGCAATGGCCGACGCCAGGTACGCACACGCCGATGGCATTCTTCGTACGCTGAAGGCGTTTGTGCCGAGTGCCTTTGGTTTGCCGGCGCTTGAGTGGACCTAGCTAAAAAAACGGGGCGACTCTGGCAAATGTGGGAGTGAGCCTGCTCGCGAAAGCGGTGTTTCAGACAACATCAACGTGTCTGATACTCCCTCTTCGCGAGCAGGCTCGCTCCCACAGTTATTGCAATTGACTGACGCGCATCAGGCGCCAAAGCCACCGTCGATGGTCAGGCTGGCTCCCGTGATGTAGCCGGCTTCAGGGCTGACGAGGTAGGCGACGAAGCTGGCGATCTCTTCGGCCTTGCCGTAACGGCCCACGGCCATCAACGGGATCAGGCTTTCCGCGAAGTCACCGTGGGCCGGGTTCATGTCGGTGTCGACCGGGCCCGGTTGCACGTTATTGATAGTGATGCCTTGCGGGCCGAGATCACGGGCCAGGCCTTTGGTCAGGCCGACCAGCGCCGACTTGCTCATGGCGTACGGACCGCCACCGGCGAAGGGCATGCGGTCGGCGTTGGTGCTGCCGATGTTGATGATGCGACCGCCTTCGGTCATGTGTCTGGCGGCGGCCTGGGTGGCGATGAACACGCTACGCACGTTAATGGCCAGGGTCTGGTCGAAGTCTTCGAGTTTGAACTCGGCCAGCGGTGCGACCGCCAGTACGCCGGCGTTGTTGACCAGGATATCCAGGCGACCGAAGGCTTCTACCGTGGCGGACACGGCACCGCGGATCGCCTCGGCGTCGGCACTGTCGGCCTTGATGGCCAGGGCCTTGCCGCCCTTGGCGGTGATGCTGTCTTGCAGTTCTTCAGCCTTGACCGTGGAACTGACATAAGTGAAGGCAACGGTCGCGCCTTCAGCAGCCAGGCGCTTGACGATGGCTGCACCGATGCCGCGGGAACCACCTTGAATCAATGCCACTTTGCCGCTGAGGTTCTGAGTAGTCATGTCAATCTCCAAGTTCCGAGGCGAGATGTCCCGGTTGATGGAGGCTAGTATCGATTCAGGATTACCTGCTGTGTAGACCATAATTGCGATAGTCTGTGTAAACCAAAAGTTTATAGTGGCGCCTATGGAAACCTTCAGCAGTATCGAATGCTTTGTGCGCAGTGCCGAGGTCGGCAGCTTTGCCGAGGCGGCGCGTCGCTTGAGCCTGACACCGGCGGCGGTGGGCAAGAGCGTTGCCAAGCTCGAGGCGCGCCTGGGTGTCAGATTGTTCCAGCGCAGCACTCGCAGCCTGACCCTGACGGAGGCCGGTCAGTTGTTTCTCGGCGAAGTCAGCGGCAGCCTGCACACCATCCAGAATGCCGTGGCCAATCTCGCCAGCGCCGGAGGTCAGCCGGCGGGCACTTTGAAAGTCAGCATGGGGACGGTGTTCGGCTGCCTGTACATTGTGCCGATGCTCGGCGAGTTTCTGCGGCGATTCCCGGCGATCAACCCGGACTGGCACTTCGACAACCGCCAGGTCGATCTGATCGGACAGGGGTTCGACGCGGCAATCGGCGGCGGCTTCGAATTACCCCAGGGCGTGGTGGCACGCCGGTTGAGTCCGGCGCATCGGGTATTGGTGGCTACGCAGGACTACCTGGAGACACATGCGGCGATCACCGAGCCGGATGACCTCAAGCACCATGACGGGATTCTGATCCGCTCGCCGCAGACCGGTCGGGTGCGCTCCTGGCAGTTGACCCATCGCAATCAGCAGCACAGCCCGTTGACGCTCAAGGCGCGGATGACCATGAGCGATTCCGAGGCGGCCTGCGCCACGGCCGCGCAGGGTCTGGGCATTGCGCTGGTGAGCATGCCGTTTGCCGCGGGCTATCTGGAGTCGGGCAGGTTGCAGCGGGTGTTGCCGGACTGGTACATCGATGATGGCTACACCTCCATCTATTACGCCGAACACAAACTGCTGCCTGGCAAGACCCGTGCGTTTGTCG
This sequence comes from Pseudomonas sp. KH_046_2, assembly GCF_057838985.1. Classification (NCBI taxonomy): domain Bacteria; kingdom Pseudomonadati; phylum Pseudomonadota; class Gammaproteobacteria; order Pseudomonadales; family Pseudomonadaceae; genus Pseudomonas; species Pseudomonas sp. KH_046_2. Next base: position 1,970,871 of record NZ_CM174480.1, read on the forward strand.
AATTCGTCATTGAGCAGTTTGCCGAGCGGGGGTTGGGGCAGCGGTTTAGTGCGGTTTGAGGCAGGCTCAGGACCGAGGTGCGACCATCGCGGGCAAGCCACGCTCCCACAGGTTTTGCGTCGAACACATTACTGAGGTACGACGCAAAACCTGTGGGAGATTCTATGTTGCAGGGGAACCCTGCAGCCTTAAATTAGGTTGGTATTCGCTCTGATTTTTCATGAGGGCGAATGCCACCCGGCAAAGTTTGCGGGCGAGAATGACCAAGGCTTGGGTTTTGGCGAGACCTCTGGCCAAGTAGGACTCGTAGTACGGCCTCCAAGCGGGTGATCGACAAGCGGCCATTGCCGCGTTGTGCGCCAGACGGCGCAACTCTGCATCGCCTTTTTTGGACAGATGCCGAGGCCCGTTCTTCTTGCCTGAATCCTTTGCTCTCAGGTCCATACCCAAAAAGGCAATGAAAGCATCGCCGCTGGCGAATTGGCCACGCATGAAAGCGGTCGCCAAGCCAGTGGCCGTAAGCTCTCCAACTCCTTCAATGGCTTTGCAGCGCTTGATGTTTGCGGTGATGCCAGCCTCTCGACTGGCTTCGCGCAGCAACTTCTGAATGGCCTGCTCAGCTTGTTCGCAGGACTTCAGCAGCAGGGCCAATGTCTCTTGTAGAAGCGGTTCGCTGGACCAGCTCAGCGTGATACTGACACGCAACTTGATTAGCTCTGCACGTCGATGGAGCAGGCTTTTCAAGACCTTGTAGGTCTGCGGAGGTGGGCTCCAAATGCGCAACCGCTCCTGTTCGCTGCTCAGATAACGCGCTAGCAAACGCGCATCACAGGGGTCGGTCTTCGCCCGCTGGCCAATACTTTCGCGGTAATGACTGACCCGATAAGCATCCACAACGTAAACCCGATGGCCCATTTCGTGGGCCAGTTCGGCGGTGTCCAAGTGGTAGAGACTGGTCGCCTCCAGGGCAATCGAGCTGTGCGCTGGCAGCGTTTTGAGCCAGCGGCCAACAGCCTGCCGGTTGTTGTCGACGGTTTGAGTGTTTTTCGGGTCTTCGCGGTAAGCGACTATTGCGGCCTTGGCGACATCGATGCCAACCACTGTTGGCAAAGTAAGGATTGTCATGACGAATCCTCGGAGCTAGGGTTTAGGTGCTTGTCGGGGTCTACCGTTGCGCTGGCTTGCCTCTATCGTCGGTTTTACCGATGAATTCCTTATCGGCGCTTTGGGTAGAAAGGGCGGGACGAGAAGTCTCCCACGGTCCGTACTGGCTAGAGTCGGAATCGAGCTTTTAGTCCCGCCCACCCCTTCAAGTCTAAACATACAAGCGAGCTTGCTCGCGATTGGGGCACTGCGGTCTACCGGGCAAACCGCCCCGGCCAGCCAATGATGTTTTTCGGCCGTGGCGTCGCATAAGTCCGCACCTTCGACGTCGACAACCCCAACCGCACCAATGATTCGGCAATGGTCACCGCCGCCGTCACCCCATCCACCACCGGTACCCCGGTTCGCCGGCGAATCTGCTCGTCCAACCCGGCCATGCCGCCGCAGCCCAGGCAAATCACTTCGGCCTTGTCGTGGCTCACTGCCAGTTCGGCCTGATGCACGATGGCCTCCAGTGCGCGCTGCGGTTCGTGTTCCAGTTCCAGCACTGCCAAACCACTGGCCCGTACCGAGGCGCAACGGTCCCACAGGCCAGAGAGCTTGAGGCGATCTTCGATCAGCGGCACGGTGCGGTCGAGGGTGGTGACCACGGAATAGGCGTGACCGAGAAACATCGCCGTGCTGGCGGCGGCATCGGTGATGTCCACCACCGGCACATTGAGCAGTTCCTGCAAGCCTTCACGGCCGTGTTCGCCGTAGCCGGCCTGGATCACGGCGTCGAACGGCTGGTCGTAGGACATCACCCGGTCCATGACCGCGATGGCCGCCAGGTAACTTTCGAAGTTGCCTTCGATGGAGTCGGCGCCGAAGTGCGGGGTGAGGCCGACGATTTCCGTGCCGGGCGACGCGACGGCCTGCGCCGAGCGGGCGATGGCCTGGGTGATGGATTCGGTGGTGTTGACGTTGACCACGAGAATGCGCATGGGGAGTCCTTATTGCTGTTGGTTCTGCGGCCCGACAACACCGGGCCGCGACAGGATCAATGGCTGACGTTGTCGACCGCGATGGCTTCGCCGCTGACATCGGCGTAGTGCGGTTGGCGCTTGGCGATGATCAGGTAGAGCATCCCGGCGATGCCGGCACCAATCAGCCAGGAGAACGGCGATACGCTGTGGAAACCCGGCACCAAGGCCAGGACGATGGCGATCAGAGCGGCGGGAATGAACGCTGCCACGGCGCGCAAATTGACCCCGCGGCTGTAGTAATAAGGGCCGTTCGGGTCTTCGCTGTACAACTGCGGCACGTTGACCTGGCCTTTTCGCACCAGCCAGTAGTCGACCATGATCACCCCGTACAACGGGCCGAGCAGGGCGCCGAGGCCGGACAGGAAATACACGATCACCAGCGGGCTGTTGTAGAGGTTCCACGGCAGGATCAGCACGGCGATGGTCGCGCTTATCAGCCCGGCGCGGCGGAAGGTCAGGTACTTGGGCGCCAGGTTGCTGAGTACGAACGCCGGGGCGACGAAGTTGGCCATGATGTTCACCGCCACGGTGACGATCAGGAACGCCAGGCAGCCGAGCACCAGGAAGAAGGTATTGGGGATCGAGGCGATGATTTCGGTCGGGCTTTCGATGATCCGGCCATTGATCTGAAATTGCGCACCGCACAGCAGGACCGTGATGCCGGCGAACACCAGAATATTCACCGGCAGGCCCCAGAAATTTCCGACCTTGATGGTCTTGCGGCACGGCGAAGAGCGGGCGAAGTCGCAGAAGTTGAGGATCAAGGTGCCGTAGATCGCCAGCCACAACGCGCCACCGGCAAAGATATTGCGCCACATCTCACCGCCAGTCAGCGGCTCACGGATCGACCAGGCGATGGTCGCATCGGCCTGGGTGTACATCCAGGCGGCAAGGGCGGCGACGGTCAGCAGAATCACCGGGCCGGCAAACGCCTCGTAGCGCCGCACCATCTCCATGCCATAGGCAAGGATCGCCAGTTGCACGAACCAGATCGCGACGAAACACACCCAGCCCAGGGTCGACAGGCCGAGGATCGAGTCGTGGTCGTAGTCGGCGAACCCGGGATGGACCGCCGTCAACAGCACGCGAAAGACCACGGACGCAAGGTACGTCTGGATACCGAACCAGGCGATGGCGATAACGGCGCGGATCAATGCAGGAATCTGCGCACCGTGAATGCCGAAACTGATCCGGCTGATGACCGGAAACGGCACCCCGGTTTTCTGGCCCATGTAGCCAGACAGGTTCATGAAGAAGTAAACCAGCGCCGCGCCGATCCCCAGGGACAACAGAATCTGCCAGCCGCCCAAGCCAAGGGCATACAGGCCGATGGCAAACGAGTAGTTGGCAATGTTGTGCACATCGTTGGTCCACAGGGCAAAGATGCTGTAGCGGCCCCAGCGTCGGCCTTCGGACTTGGTCGGTGCCAGGTCCTTGTTGTGCAATCGGGGACTGAGTACCACGGGGGCGTGATGCGCCTGATTGTCGGCGGTGTGAGTGGATTGGGAGGAGGGTAGATCCAGCGCGATGTTGTTATTGGAGAGACTAGTACGCATTCCGGCAGGCTCCTGATGTTCGACGCCGCGATGACTGTGCATGAGCGTTGGCTCGACAAATCTTCGTCGCGGGTGGCGAATATCACTGGTTACGGGGCATCTGCAGCCTGTACGGGATAGGGCGCTTCAGGCTTGCGGATCTAAAGTGTGTGTATGTTTTGAATTGATTGTATACAAAACATGTATGCACTAAAGCCAGATCCATGCCAGTCAGAAGTTCTATGAAAGGCGCTGCTCATTTCGTTTTGTTATGGCTTTTCGCCAAGCTACTGAAAAATAGTCAATATAAATTGACTGTTTGATCAGGTATTTATTTTTGGAAGGGGTTCAGGAAGGCGTAGCGGCGCGAGTCAGGCGTCGGAATGTAACTTTTGGGGGCGCAGAAACTAAAAGTGCACACATAAATGGCACCGATGGTGACATTCTTGTGTACACATTTTTGAAGCTGCAGATAACACTGTAGGAGCGAGCCTGCTCGCGATGGTCGTCAACGATAACGCGGGGTGCCTGATACCCCGCTGCGTTCTCGGGTTCATCGTCGGAACGCCGCCCGGAGCAGGCTCGCTCCTACAGTGGGTTTACGCTTTGGATTTGCTGATGATATTCCCCGCATGCAGCCCGCACTCCTTCTGCGTCGCTTCTTCCCACCACCAGCGGCCTTCGCGCTCATGCTGGTTCGGCAGCACCGGGCGGGTGCAGGGTTCGCAGCCGATGCTGATGAAGCCGCGTTCGTGCAGGCTGTTGTACGGCAACTCCAGCATGCGGATGTAGCCCCAGATCTCTTCGCTGGTCATTTGTGCCAGCGGGTTGAACTTGTACAGGGTGCGTTCCGGGGTGGAGAACGCGGTGTCGATTTCCATCACCGCGACGGCGCTGCGGGTGCCGGGGCTCTGGTCCCGGCGCTGGCCGGTGGCCCAGGCCGTTACGCCAGAGAGCTTGCGGCGCAGCGGTTCGATCTTGCGGATGCCGCAGCATTCGCCATGGCCGTCCTTGTAGAAGCTGAACAAGCCTTTTTCCTTCACGAAGGGTTCGAGTTTCGTGTAGTCCGGCGACACCAGCTCGATGTCGATCTTGTAGTGCTCGCGCACCTGATCGATGAAGCGGTAGGTCTCGGGGTGCAGGCGGCCGGTGTCGAGGCTGAACACTTTGACGTTCTTGTTCAGCTTCCAGGCCATGTCCACCAGCACCACATCCTCGGCGCCGCTGAAAGATATCCACAGGTCATCGCCGAACTCGGCGAACGCGAGTTTGAGAATGTCCTGGGCGGACTTGTTGGCATAGGTCGTGGCGAGTTCCACGACGTCGAACGTTGGGCTCATCAGGGCGGCTTCCTACAGGTCGGTGGCGCTGGGCGCTCTATATGGGGTCGATGGTAACAAAAAGCTGCGCGGGCCGGGGCATCCTCTGCGTTGCGCAGGCAAGCCCGAGTCGCTAGAGTTCGGCAGTCTTTTTGCTCGCTCGACTCAATAATCAATACAAATGGGAGTGTCTTGTGGAAATTGCCTGTCTGGATCTTGAAGGTGTGCTGGTCCCGGAAATCTGGATCGCCTTCGCCGAAAAAACCGGGATCGAAGCCCTCAGGGCCACCACCCGGGACATTCCCGACTACGACGTGCTGATGAAGCAGCGCCTGCGGATTCTCGACGAGCACGGCCTGAAGCTCTCCGACATCCAGGAAGTGATCGCCACGCTCAATCCGCTGGACGGCGCCATCGAATTCGTCGATTGGCTGCGCGAGCGCTTCCAGGTGGTGATCCTGTCGGACACCTTCTATGAGTTCTCCCAGCCGTTGATGCGCCAGCTGGGCTTCCCGACCTTGCTCTGCCATCGCCTGATTACTGACGACACCGGGCGAGTCACTGACTATCAACTGCGTCAGAAAGATCCAAAACGTCAGTCGGTCCTGGCCTTCAAGAGCCTCTACTACCGGGTGATCGCGGCGGGGGATTCCTACAACGACACCACGATGCTGGGCGAGGCCGATGCCGGGATTCTGTTCCATGCGCCGGATAACGTGATTGCGCAGTTCCCGCAGTTCCCGGCGGTGCATACGTTTGAGGAGCTGAAGCAGGAGTTTATCAAGGCTTCGAATCGGACCTTGAGCCTGTAACTCGATCCCCTGTGGCGAGGGGGCTTGCCCCCGTTCGGCTGCGCAGCAGTCGCAAACCGGTACACGTGTTCTATCTGAGGATGCGCGGTCTTAGGTATTGGGGTCGCTTCGCGACCCAACGGGGGCAAGCCCCCTCGCCACAAAAGCGGTGTGTCAGAGGTTTTGTAAGGTATCGAGCAGCACCTTCACCTTGGTGATCGACTCCTGATACTCAGCCTGCCACTCTGAGTCCGCGACAATCCCGCCACCGCCCCAGCAACACACCTGCCCGTCCTTGACCAGCAAACTGCGGATGGCGATGGAACTGTCCATTTCGCCGCGCACGTCCAGATAGATCAATGAACCGCAATACAGGCCGCGCCGGGTCGGTTCCAGCTCGTCGATAATCTGCATGGCGCGAATCTTTGGCGCGCCGGTAATCGAGCCGCCGGGGAAGCTGCCGGCGATCAGGTCCAGGGCGTCGCGGTCATCCGCCAGTTCACCGGTGACGCTGCTCACCAGGTGGTGCACGTTCGGATAGCTTTCCAGGCTGAACAATTCCGGCACCCGTACCGAGCCGGTGCGGCAGGTGCGACCGAGGTCATTGCGCAGCAGGTCGACAATCATCAGGTTTTCCGCGCGGTCCTTGGGGCTGGCCAGGAGTTCGGCGGCGTTCGCGGCGTCTTGCTCAGGCGTCAGGCCTCGCGGGCGTGTGCCCTTGATCGGGCGGGTTTCCACATGGCCCTGGCTGACTTTGACGAAGCGCTCCGGCGACAGGCTGAGTACGGCATCGCCATCAGGCAAGCTCTGGAAGCCGGAAAAAGGCGTCGGACACGCTGCGCGCAGTGCGCAGTAGGCGGCCCATGGATCACCCTGGCAGGGTGCGCGAAAACGCTGGGCGAAGTTGACCTGATAACAGTCGCCGGCCTGAATGTATTGCTGGATGCGCTCGATGGCCTGTTGATACTCGTCAGCGCTCAAGTCGGCAGTCATAGGGGTGAGCAGTTTGAAGGGCGCGACCTCTTGCGGTGCAGGCTGGCTGAACAGTTCGATCAGGCGCTGACGCTCGCTGTCGGGCAGGGTCGGGTGGAACACCAATTGACTGGTCAGCGACAGGTGATCGCTGATCAATGCCCAGCCGTACAAGCCGAAACGCGCGTCAGGCAGATGCAGGTCGTCACGGGCCTGGCTCGGCAGGCGCTCCAGATGTCGGCCGAAGTCGTAACTCAGGTAGCCGATCAATCCACCGGCAAACGGCAACTCATGAGGTGCCGGTAGAGTGGCTTCGCCCAGGCGTGTCAGGTTATCGCGCAGGCGTTGCAGGAAAGCGTCGCCACTTTCGTCGGGCGATACCGTCAGTTGCTCCAATGGCCAGGCGCTGAGCAGGTCATAGCGACCGCGGTCGGCGCTGGGGCGTCCGCTGTCGAGCAGGACGGCGCCAGGGGCATGGCGAATCGCCGCGAAATATTCGGCGGGGTTGGCGCGATAGGGCAGCGGGTGTACGGAGCAGGTCAACATGGGCGGGGGAAGTCAGCCATCGAGGCGGGGTGGCGATTGTAGTCCTCTGCAGGATTTGGTCCTAGAGGGATGTCGGAAAGAGGCATGTGGCCGCACACTCTTGTGGCGAGGGGGCTTGCCCCCGTTCGGCTGCGCAGCAGTCGCAAACCCGGTTAACTCGGTCTAGCTGATAAACCAGAGGCGGATGGATTGGGGCCGCTACGCAACCCAACGGGGGCAAGCCCCCTCCCCACAAGGGATCAGCCTTCGACCGCAGGAATATGCCCAAACATCTCCTGCACAAACGCCATGCGCTCTTCGACCGTTTCGGTCACGCCACGAGCCTTGAGGTCTTCCAGTCGCGCCTCGACCGCATGAGTGCGCAGCGTCAGGCCGCAGTCATTGGCAATCTGGATATTCAGCCCCGGTCGGGCGTTGAGCTCCAGAATCAGCGGGCCTTTTTCCTGGTCCAGGACCATGTCGACACCGATGTAGCCCAGGCCGCACAACTCATAGCAACCAGCGGCGAGTTTCATGAAACCGTCCCAGTAGGGCAGTTGCACGCCATCCACTGCGTTCGTGGTGTCCGGGTGTTTGTTGATGATGTTGTTCAGCCAGGTGCCGCGCAGGGTCAGGCCGGTGGCCAGGTCCACGCCGACACCGATGGCGCCCTGGTGCAGGTTGGCCTTGCCGTTGGACTGGCGCGTCGGCAGGCGCAACATGGCCATTACCGGGTAGCCCATCAACACAATGATGCGAATGTCCGGCACGCCTTCATAGCTGATGCTCTTGAAGATCTGGTCCGGAATCACCCGGTATTCGATCAGCGCCCGGTCGCGGTGACCGCCCAGGGAGTACAGGCCGGTCAGGATGCTGGAAACCTGATGCTCGATTTCTTCATGGCTGATGATCCTGCCGGACACCGTTCGATAACGCCCTTCAAAGCGGTCGGCGATGACCAGGATGCCATCGCCGCCAGCGCCCTGGGCCGGTTTGATCACGAAATCACTGCGTGCGCCGATGATCTGTTCGAGGTTGTCTATTTCCTTCTCGGTGGAAATTACGCCATACAGCTCGGGCACGTGGATGCCGGCGGCGATGGCGCGTTCCTTGGTGATGATCTTGTCATCGACGATCGGGTACAGGCTGCGCTTGTTGTACTTGAGCACGTAGTCTGCGTTGCGCCGATTGATCCCCATGATGCCCCGGGCTTCCAGGGCCTTCCAGGTCTTCCAGAGGCCGAACATCAGGCGTCAACCTTTTTCAGGAAGGCCTTGAAGCGCACCAGTTCGGTCAAGCGATAACCGCGATAACGCCCCATGGACAGCATGAAACCTACCAGGATCAGCAGAATCGCCGGGAAAGTGAATACGAAGTACACCAGTTCCGGCACGGTCATGATCAGATGCGCCAGGGAGGCTGCGAACAGCGTGCCGATGGCCACTTTCATGGCATGGCCACCGCCGCGCTCTTCCCAGGTGATCGACAGGCGTTCGATGGTCATGGTCAGGATCACCATCGGGAACAGCGCGACCGACAAGCCGCGCTCCAGGCCGAGTTTATGACTGAGCAGGCTGATGGCCGCAATCAGCACCACCACGAACGTCAGCACCACCGACAACCTCGGCAGCATTTGCAGTTTCAGGTGTTCGAGGTAGGAGCGCAGCGACAGGCCCAGCGCCGTGATGATGGTAAACAGCACGATACCGAAGCCGAGCTGGGTTTCGCGGAAGGCCAGGGCGATCAGCACCGGGGTGAAGGTACCCAGGGTCTGGATGCCGATCAGGTTGCGCAGGATCAGGATCACCAGCACGCCGATCGGGATCATCACCATGATCATGAAGGTCTGCTGGGTTTGCAGCGGCAGGCCGTACAGCGAGTACTCGAGGAAGTTGGCGTCGGTGTTTTCGTCGGTCAGCTTGGCCAGGCGAATGGCGTTCATTTCGCTGTTGTTCAGACTGAAGGTCACGTTGGCTTTCTTGCCGCCATCGACGGTGATCAGGTTTTCGTCGCCGGTCCACCACAGCAGGCGGTCGGTCGGCAGGCCCTGTTCACCGGATTCCGGGTTGAAGTACAGCCAGTCGGTGCCATTGAAACTGCGCAGCCACAGTTCCGGCATTTGCGGCTGGTCAGCCACCAGGCGGATGGTGTGGACCTTCTCGATCGGCACGTGGGCGATGGACAGCAGCAACTCGACGATTTTCGCCTTGTGCGCGGCGGATGGATCACCGGCCAGCAGCAGTTTCACGTTGTCGTCGTTGAGGTTGTTGACCCGCTTGATGGCTTCGCCGACGAAGGTTTCGACGTCGGCCGAGTGTTGGCGAATCGGTGCGAGCAGGGCTTCGGCGGCGATTTTTTCCGGGCCTTCGATGGTGATGCTGTCGCGAAAGGTCGGGCCTTTGATCTTGGCTTTCTCGCCGGAATAGCGCTTGGTCAGTACCAGGCGGTAATACAGCGTCTGGTTGCCTTTGGCCCGGCGTGCCGACCAGGTGACCTTGCGGTTGCCGTCGACCCGGTTCACGGCCACGCCGTAGTTGTTGGAGATGAAGCTCTCGTTGAGGCTGACGAAGTCGCGGCTCAGCGGAGGCACGAACATCTGGATCTTGACCGGGTCCTTGGCGCTGGCGACGAACTCGACCTTGGCGTCGATGTTCCACAGGTCGTCGGTGGCGTCTTCGGTCACGGGGATGCCCAGCACGAAGATCTGATAGGCCGTAACTGAAATGCCCAGCACCACCAGGATGGCGATCAGCAGTTTCAGGTGAAGGGTAAGAGAGCGCATTTGAATTACTCGGCGGTATGAGCGTCGGTGGTGCAGGCAGGTTTGCCGGCAGCATATTTAAGGCTGGGGTCAACCAGTGCATCGAAGCGTTTGAGCGCTTCGGAGCCAATCAGTAGCGGGTATTGGAAAGCGCTGCGGTCGGTCAGGTTCACTTCGATGCTGCGCAGGGCCGAGCCCATGCAGATGTCCAGTTCGATCACCGGGCGGGCCGTGTACTTCTTGCCTTCCTCCGGGTCGTAGTCGCCGGCCCTGCGCTTGATCTTGCTGACACGGGCCAGCGGGCGTTCGATCGGGTGCGAATGGGCGGTGTCGATGGCCAGATAAAAACGCACCCACGACTCGCCGTTGCGTTTGAAGCGTTTGATATCCCGTGCACTCAGGGAAGCGGTTTTCGCCCCGGTGTCGAGTTTGGCCGCCACTTCCAGATCGATGCCATTGAGCGATGCGTACTCATTGAGGCCATACACGGTCTTTTCCCCGGCCATTGCGAAGCCGGGCAGGCAAAGAAAATAAAGGAAGGCAGGGAAGGGCTTGAGTCTCATAAATCCTGGTGCGCAGCGGTCCGACTTGATTCAAGGCCCTGGCATCACTGCGCAAGCTCCCTCGTATGCCTGGCAGAGTTTTATGACAGGCAGTGCAGATGTGACAAACAAATGCGGGCGGCATTCTAGCACGGTGGCTTGATGGCGCCAGCGCTGGCCGGTGGCTATAAATAGACGGGTTGCGTCGTTATGGTGCAGCCGGTTATCAAAAGATTGTCGACAATATCTATTTATCCTTTGACTGGCGCGCCTGTATTCGTTAGTTTTTACGGCATTGGCTTACAAGGTGTCGACAATATGCTGGATCAACTCGATCCCCCGGTTTCTACGCAAGACGATACGGAGACGCTTTCCGAGAACGTCTTCCGACGCATTCAGGCGGCTATCGTCAAAGGCGAGATCGCGCCGGGCAGCAAAATCTCCGAACCGGAACTGGCGCGCACCTACGGCATCAGCCGTGGCCCGTTGCGCGAGGCCATCCACCGTCTGGAAGGCCAGCGCCTGCTGGTTCGCGTGCCGCATGTCGGCGCTCGGGTGGTGTCGCTCAACCACGCCGAACTGATTGAGCTATACGAAATCCGCGAATCCCTGGAAGGCATGGCCTGTCGCTTGGCCGCCGAGCGCATGAGCCTCGAAGAAATCGACGAGCTGCGTCGGGTCCTGGAAACCCACGAGCGCGATGAGGCGTTTCAGGCCGGGAGAGGCTACTACCAGCAGGAAGGCGATTTCGACTTCCATTACCGAATCATTCAGGGCAGCGGCAACCGCACGCTGACCCAAATGCTCTGCGGCGAGCTGTATCAACTGGTGCGCATGTACCGCATCCAGTTTTCCACCACGCCCAATCGCCCGCACCAGGCGTTCGCCGAGCACCACCGAATTCTCGATGCCATCGCCGACCGTGACGGTGAACTGGCCGAGTTGTTGATGCGCCGTCACATCGGCGCCTCCAAACGCAACATCGCCCGTCATTACCAGGACGGCGCCAACCCGACAGCCAAACGAGGTGAGTCATGAGTTTGAACAAGAGCACTCCAGGCCAGCGTTTCCGCGATGCGGTCGCCAGCGAGCATCCATTGCAAGTGGTCGGTGCGATCAATGCCAACCATGCGCTGCTGGCCAAGCGCGCCGGTTTCAAGGCGATCTACCTGTCGGGTGGCGGGGTGGCTGCCGGCTCCCTCGGCGTGCCGGACCTGGGCATCACCGGTCTGGATGACGTGCTGACCGACGTACGGCGTATCACCGATGTTTGCGACCTGCCATTGCTGGTGGACGTGGACACCGGTTTCGGTTCCTCGGCGTTCAACGTCGCTCGCACCGTCAAGTCGATGATCAAGTTTGGCGCCGCAGCGATTCATATCGAAGACCAGGTCGGTGCAAAGCGCTGCGGTCACCGTCCTAATAAAGAAATCGTGACCCAGCAGGAAATGGTCGACCGCATCAAGGCCGCCGTCGATGCGCGTACCGACGACAGCTTCGTGATCATGGCCCGTACCGACGCCCTGGCGGTGGAAGGCCTGGAGTCTGCCCTGGATCGCGCCGCCGCGTGTATCGAGGCCGGCGCCGACATGGTGTTCCCGGAAGCCATCACTGAACTTGAAATGTACAAGCTGTTCGCCAACCGCGTGAAAGCGCCGATCCTGGCCAACATCACCGAATTCGGCGCGACGCCGCTGTACACCACCGAGCAACTGGCCGCTGCCGACGTATCCCTGGTGCTGTACCCGCTGTCGGCGTTCCGCGCCATGAACAAGGCGGCGGAAAACGTCTACACCGCGATCCGTCGCGATGGCACGCAACAGAACGTCATCGACACCATGCAGACTCGCATGGAGCTTTACGATCGCATCGACTACCACACCTTCGAGCAGAAGCTCGATGCGTTGTTCGCCGCGAAAAAGTAAGTCGAATAACTCCCTAATAAATTCAAGAAACTGGAGGCAGAAATGGCCGAAGCAAAAGTACTCAGTGGCGCCGGGCTCCGTGGCCAGGTAGCCGGGCAAACCGCACTGTCCACCGTGGGCCAGTCGGGTGCCGGTCTGACCTATCGTGGTTATGACGTTCGTGAACTGGCGGCAGACGCGCAGTTTGAAGAAGTCGCTTACCTGCTGCTGTACGGCGAACTGCCGAGCAAGGCGCAACTGGCAGCCTACGTTGCCAAGCTGAGCAAGCTGCGCGACCTGCCGCAAGCGCTGAAAGAAGTGCTGGAACGCATCCCTGCCGACGCCCACCCGATGGACGTGATGCGCACTGGCTGCTCGTTCCTGGGCAACCTGGAGCCGGAGAACAACTTCTCCGAGCAACACGACAAGACCGACCGCCTGCTGGCCGCGTTCCCGGCGATCATGACCTACTGGTATCGCTTCAGCCACGAAGGCAAGCGCATCGAATGCGTGAGCGACGAGCCGTCCATCGGCGGCCACTTCCTGCACCTGCTGCACGGCAAGAAGCCGAGCGAGCTGCACGTGAAAGTGATGAACGTTTCGCTGATCCTCTACGCGGAGCACGAGTTCAACGCGTCGACTTTCACCGCACGTGTTTGCGCGTCGACCCTGTCCGACCTGTATTCGTGCATCACCGCGGCCATCGGCTCGCTGCGCGGCCCGCTGCACGGCGGCGCCAACGAAGCGGCGATGGAAATGATCGAGCGCTTCTCGTCGCCGGAAGATGCGATCAAAGGCACCCTCGGCATGCTGGAGCGCAAGGACAAGATCATGGGCTTCGGTCACGCGATCTATAAGGACAACGATCCGCGCAACGAGGTGATCAAGGGCTGGTCGAAAAAGCTCGCCGACGAAGTGGGCGACAAGGTGTTGTTCCCGGTCTCCGAAGCCATCGACAAGACCATGTGGGAGCAGAAGAAACTGTTCCCGAACGCCGACTTCTACCATGCCTCGGCGTACCACTTCATGGGCATCCCGACCAAGTTGTTCACACCGATTTTCGTCTGCTCGCGCCTGACCGGCTGGGCCGCCCACGTGTACGAACAACGTGCCAACAACCGCATCATCCGTCCAAGCGCCGAGTACACCGGCGTTGAACAGCGCAAGTTCGTACCAATCGAACAACGCTGAATGGTGGAGGCTAAGCACTGATATTGAAGTTCACCGAAAACCCTGTGGGAGCGGGCTTGCCCGCGATAGCGGCGGGTCAGTCGACATACCTGTTGGATGTGACTCAGTCATCGCGGGCAAGCCCGCTCCCACAGTGGATAGTGTGACCTTCAGTACTGGTGCCAGGCCCCACCTTTTGTAACTACCGTGACCGAGTCCTGACGATGAACACTCAATTCCGTAAACCGCTGCCCGGCAGCAAACTGGATTACTTCGACGTCCGCGCGGCAGTCGAGGCGATCCAGCCCGGCGCCTACGACACCCTGCCGTACACCTCCCGTGTGCTGGCGGAAAACCTTGTGCGTCGCTGCGACCCGGCCACGCTCACCGAATCCCTGAAGCAATTCATCGAGCGCAAGCGCGACCTCGACTTCCCGTGGTTCCCGGCCCGCGTGGTGTGCCACGACATTCTCGGTCAGACCGCTTTGGTCGACCTGGCCGGCCTGCGTGACGCCATCGCCCTGCAAGGCGGCGACCCGGCGCAAGTCAACCCGGTGGTGCCGACGCAACTGATCGTCGACCACTCCCTGGCCGTCGAGCGTGGTGGCTTCGATCCGGAAGCGTTCGAGAAGAACCGCGCCATCGAAGACCGTCGCAACGAAGACCGTTTCCACTTCATCAACTGGACCAAGAAGGCGTTCAAGAACGTCGACGTGATCCCGCCGGGCAACGGCATCATGCACCAGATCAACCTGGAGAAAATGTCTCCGGTGATCCAGGTGCGTGACGGCGTGGCCTTCCCTGATACCTGCGTCGGCACCGACAGCCACACCCCGCACGTCGATGCGTTGGGCGTGATCGCCATCGGTGTCGGTGGTCTCGAAGCCGAAAGCGTGATGCTCGGCCGCGCATCGTGGATGCGCCTGCCGGAAAGCGTTGGCGTCGAACTGACTGGCAAGCTGCAACCGGGCATCACCGCCACCGACATGGTGCTTGCGCTGACCGAGTTCCTGCGCAAGCAAAAAGTCGTTGGCGCGTGGCTGGAGTTCTTCGGCGAAGGTGCATCGGCGCTGACCCTCGGCGACCGCGCGACCATCTCCAACATGGCCCCGGAATACGGCGCCACCGCGGCGATGTTCTACATCGACCAGCAAACCATCGACTACCTCAAGCTCACCGGCCGTGAAGACGAGCAGGTGCAGTTGGTCGAGAACTACGCCAAGCAGACCGGCTTGTGGGCTGACAGCCTCAAGGGTGCGCAATACGAGCGCGGCCTGACGTTCGATCTGTCCTCGGTCGTGCGCAACATGGCTGGCCCAAGCAACCCACACGCCCGTGTAGCGGTTGCGGATCTGGCGGCCAAAGGCATCGCCGGTCAGTGGGACGACGTGCCTGGCCAAATGCCGGACGGCGCGGTGATCATCGCGGCCATCACCAGCTGCACCAACACCAGCAACCCGCGCAACGTAATCGCTGCCGGCCTGCTGGCGCGCAACGCCAACAAGCTCGGCCTGACCCGCAAGCCGTGGGTCAAGTCGTCCCTGGCACCGGGTTCGAAAACCGTCGCGCTGTACCTCGACGAAGCCGGCCTGACCAATGAGCTGGACAAACTTGGCTTCGGCGTCGTCGCCTTCGCCTGCACCACTTGCAACGGCATGTCCGGTGCACTGGACCCGGTGATCCAGCAAGAGATCATCGACCGCGACCTGTACGCCACTGCCGTGTTGTCCGGCAACCGTAACTTCGACGGCCGGATTCACCCGTACGCCAAGCAAGCGTTCCTGGCGTCGCCGCCATTGGTGGTCGCTTACGCCATCGCCGGTACCATCCGTTTCGACATCGAAAAAGATGTGCTGGGCGTGGTCGACGGCAAGGAAATCCGCCTGAAAGACATCTGGCCGAGCGACGAAGAAATCGACGCAGTGGTCAAGGCCTCGGTGAAGCCGGAGCAGTTCCGTCAGGTCTACATTCCAATGTTCGCCATCCACGAAGACACCGGCCCGAAAGTCGCGCCGCTGTACGACTGGCGCGAAATGAGCACCTACATCCGCCGTCCGCCGTACTGGGAAGGCGCGCTGGCCGGCGCCCGTCCGCTCAAGGGCATGCGCCCGCTGGCGGTACTGCCGGACAACATCACCACCGATCACCTGTCGCCGTCCAACGCCATCATGCTTGACAGCGCCGCCGGCGAATACCTGGCGAAAATGGGCCTGCCGGAAGAGGACTTCAACTCTTACGCGACTCACCGTGGTGACCACCTGACTGCGCAACGCGCGACCTTCGCCAACCCGAAACTGTTCAACGAAATGGTTCTGGAAAACGGCAAGGTCAAGCAGGGTTCGCTGGCCCGTGTCGAGCCGGAAGGCAAAGTGATGCGCATGTGGGAAGCCATCGAAACCTACATGGATCGCAAGCAGCCGCTGATCATCATCGCCGGCGCCGACTACGGTCAGGGTTCGTCCCGCGACTGGGCGGCGAAGGGCGTGCGTCTGGCCGGTGTGGAAGCGATTGCCGCCGAAGGTTTCGAGCGCATTCACCGCACCAACCTGGTGGGCATGGGCGTGTTGCCGCTGGAGTTCAAACCGGGCACCAACCGCCATACCCTGGCCATCGACGGCAGCGAAACCTACGACGTGATTGGCGACCGCACTCCGCGTGCAGACCTGACGCTGGTGATCCATCGCACGAACGGCGAACGCGTCGATGTGCCGGTGACCTGCCGCCTCGACACCGCTGAAGAAGTGTCGATCTACGAGGCCGGTGGCGTGCTGCAACGCTTCGCCCAGGACTTCCTCGAAGAATCGGCGGTTGCCGTTTAACACAAGCAGTACAGACACGGGACTTCAGGTCCCGTGTCTCATTTAAAGGAGTAACGAGCACCATGGCTCACGCAGCTACTTTTCCAAAGCAAATAAGGATACCCGCAACCTACATGCGCGGCGGCACCAGCAAAGGCGTGTTTTTCAGCCTCAAGGATTTGCCTGAAGCGGCACAGGTCCCGGGCCCGGCCCGCGATGCTTTATTGCTGCGGGTGATCGGCAGCCCGGATCCGTACGACAAACAAATCGACGGCATGGGCGGCGCGACCTCCAGCACCAGCAAAACCGTGATCCTGTCGAAAAGCATCAAGGCTGATCACGACGTCGACTACCTGTTCGGTCAGGTGTCGATCGACAAGCCCTTCGTGGATTGGAGCGGCAACTGCGGCAACCTGTCGGCGGCGGTCGGTTCGTTCGCCGTCAGCAATGGCCTGGTGGACGCCAGCCGCATCCCGCACAACGGCGTGGCGGTGGTTCGCGTGTGGCAGGCCAATATCGGCAAGACCATCATCGCCCACGTGCCGATCACCAATGGTGAAGTACAGGAAACCGGTGATTTCGAACTCGACGGCGTGACCTTCCCGGCGGCCGAAGTGCAGATCGAGTTCCTCGACCCGGCGGCGGACGAAGAGGGCGGTGGCGGTTCCATGTTCCCTACCGGCAACCTGGTGGATGACCTCGAAGTACCCGGGGTCGGTACCTTCAAGGCGACCATGATCAATGCCGGCATCCCGACGATTTTCGTCAATGCCGAAGACATCGGCTACAAGGGCACCGAATTGCAGGGCGCGATCAATGGCGACCCGAAAGCCTTGCTGATGTTCGAAACCATCCGCGCTTACGGCGCATTGCGCATGGGCCTGATTTCCAATATCGACGAAGCGGCCAAGCGCCAACACACGCCAAAAGTGGCCTTCGTGGCCAAGCCGGCGGACTACGTTTCGTCCAGCGGCAAAGCCATTGCGGCAGGCGATGTCGACCTGTTGGTGCGTGCGCTGTCCATGGGCAAGCTGCACCACGCAATGATGGGCACGGCGGCCGTCGCAATCGGCACGGCGGCAGCGATCACCGGCACTCTGGTCAACCTCGCGGCGGGCGGGATCGAACGCAACGCGGTGCGCTTCGGCCATCCGTCCGGCACTTTGCGCGTCGGCGCCGAAGCCAGCCAGGTCAACGGCGAATGGACCGTGAACAAAGCCATCATGAGCCGCAGTGCGCGGGTGTTGATGGAAGGGTTTGTGCGGGTGCCGGGTGATTCTTTCTAACCGACATTAATTCCCTTCAGGGTGAATCGAACATGAGTGCCAACGTCGACCTGAACAACCGCCCCGACTACGACAAGGTCCTGCAGGACATTGCCGATTACGTTCTCAACTACAAGATCGAGTCCGCAGAGGCGCTGGATACCGCGCGCAACTGTCTGATCGATACCTTGGGTTGCGGCCTGCTGGCCCTGCGTTTTCCCGAGTGCACCAAGCATTTGGGACCCGTGGTGGAAGGCACTGTCGTGCCGTTCGGCGCCCGGGTGCCGGGGACCGGTTACCGACTCGATCCGGTGAAGGCGGCGTGGGACATCGGCTGCATTGTGCGTTGGCTCGACTATAACGACACCTGGCTCGCGGCGGAGTGGGGGCATCCGTCGGACAACCTCGGCGGCATTCTCGCGGTAGCCGACCATTTATCACAAAAGCACCTGGCTAATGGCGTGGCACCGCTGACCATGCGTACAGTGCTTGAAGCGATGATCATGGCCCACGAGATTCAAGGCGTGATCGCCCTGGAAAACTCGTTCAACCGTGTCGGCCTCGATCACGTGATTCTGGTCAAAGTCGCCTCAACCGCGGTCACCGCCAAGCTGATGGGCGCCAATCGCGAGCAGATGTTGTCGGCGTTGTCCCACGCCTTTGCCGACGGTCAGGCCCTGCGCACGTACCGGCATGCGCCGAATGCCGGCTCGCGCAAGTCCTGGGCGGCGGGTGATGCGTCCAGTCGTGGCGTGCGATTGGCGGATATTGCGATGCGTGGCGAGATGGGTATTCCCGGCGTGTTGAGTGCCAAGCAGTGGGGGTTTTACGACGTATTGTTCAGCCACACCAACAATGACCTGGCGCTCAAGCCTGAAGACAAGCGCGGCTTCAGTTTTTCGCGGCCGTACGGCAGTTATGTGATGGAAAATGTGCTGTTCAAGATCAGTTTTCCGGCCGAGTTTCACGCGCAAACCGCATGTGAAGCGGCGGTGACCCTGCATCCGCAAGTGCGCAATCGTCTGCACGAAATCGACCGGATCGTCATTACCACTCATGAGTCGGCGATTCGCATTATTTCCAAGGTCGGCCCGCTGGCCAATGCCGCCGACCGCGATCACTGCATCCAGTACATGACTGCCGTGCCGCTGGCCTTCGGCAATCTGGTGGCGGAGCACTATGAGGACGATTTCCACAAAGCACATCCGATCATCGATGTGCTGCGCGACAAGATGGTTATCGTCGAGGAACCACGTTACACCCGTGAATATCTGGAGGCCGACAAGCGCTCGATTGCCAATGCGCTGCAGGTGTTTTTCAAGGACGGTTCGAGCACGGAAAACGTCGTCGTGGAATACCCGATTGGGCATCGTCGGCGCCGGACTGAAGGTATCCCGTTGCTGGAGGACAAGTTCAAGGCGAACGTGCTGACACGATTCGCGGGGCAGCGCAGCGAGGAAATTTTCGAGTTGTGCAAGGATCAGGCGAGGCTTGAGGCGACAGCGGTGAACCGGTTTGTGGATTTGTTTGTTATCTAGGAGACCGAGTTATCGTTCATCGCGAGCAAGCCCGCTCCCACAGGGGATCTGCTGTGAACACAAAATTTGTGTATGACAGAAATCCAATGTGGGAGCGGGCTTGCTCGCGAAAGCGGTAGGTCAGGCGCCGGAGAACTACTTGAAACGCCGCTCCACACCTTTCTCCACGAGAATCTTCGCGGAGATTTCTTCCACGGAAAAATGTGTGGAATTGATGTTCGGAATGTTCTCGCGGCGGAACAGGTTCTCGACCTCGCGCACTTCGAACTCGCACTGGGCGTAGCTCGAATAGCGGCTGTTGGGTTTGCGCTCGTTGCGGATCGCGGTGAGGCGGTCCGGGTCGATGGTCAGGCCGAACAGCTTGTGCTGGTGGGCGCGCAGGGCGTTTGGCAGTTGCAGGCGTTCCATGTCGTCTTCGGTCAGTGGGTAGTTGGCTGCGCGGATACCGAATTGCATGGCCATGTACAGGCACGTCGGCGTCTTACCACATCGCGACACGCCCACTAGTATCAGGTCGGCCTTGTCGTAATAGTGCGTGCGGGCGCCGTCGTCGTTGTCGAGGGCGAAGTTAACGGCCTCGATGCGCTCCATGTAATTGGTGTTGGCGCCGATGGAGTGGGACTTGCCGACAGTGTAGGAAGAATGCTCGGTCAGTTCCTGTTCAAGCGGTGCCAGGAACGTCGAGAAAATGTCGATCATGAAACCATTCGAGGTTGCGAGAATCTCACGAATGTCCTGATTGACGATGGTGTCGAAGATAATCGGACGGAAGCCGTCGGTTTCGGCGGCTTTGTTGATTTGTTGTACCATGGCCCGCGCTTTGTCCACGTTGTCGATGTACGGCCGCGTGACTTTGCTGAAGGTAATGTTTTCGAACTGCGCCAGAAGGCTTTGACCCAGGGTTTCGGCGGTAATGCCGGTACCATCGGAGATAAAGAAAGCAGATCGTTTCATTTGCACCTTGGGCCTTAAGCTAGTAACGAATCTTGGATATGATAGGCGCGATTTGCCGGCCGCCATTGGCCCGCATTCTCACTTATTTTCCAGGTCCAGGCCATATAGCCGGCAAATGCACACTTAAGCAGCCGGTTTCTGAGCTTTTCCAACACAGTTAGTGGAGAGATCACCTTGGTAGAGTACGTAGTTTCCCTCGATAAGCTCGGCGTCCATGATGTAGAGCATGTGGGGGGCAAGAACGCATCCCTGGGCGAGATGATCAGCAACCTTGCAGGTGCCGGTGTATCGGTGCCCGGCGGCTTCGCCACGACCGCTCAGGCTTATCGTGATTTCCTGGAGCTGAGCGGCCTGAACCAGCAGATTCACGACGCACTCGATGCCCTGGACGTCGATGACGTGAATGCCCTGGCCAAGACCGGTGCCCAGATCCGCCAATGGATCATGGAAGCCGAGTTCCCTGAAAAACTGAATGCCGAAATTCGCACTGCGTTCGCCACGCTGTCCGCCGGCAATCCTGACATGGCCGTGGCCGTGCGTTCTTCCGCCACCGCTGAAGACTTGCCGGACGCTTCCTTCGCCGGCCAACAGGAAACCTTCCTGAACATCCGTGGTGTCGAAAACGTCATTCGCGCCGCCAAAGAGGTGTTCGCCTCGCTGTTCAACGATCGCGCCATTTCCTATCGCGTGCATCAGGGCTTCGACCACAAGCTGGTGGCCCTGTCCGCTGGCGTGCAGCGCATGGTCCGTTCCGAAACCGGCACCGCCGGCGTGATGTTCACCCTCGATACCGAATCGGGCTTCCGTGACGTGGTGTTCATCACCGGCGCCTACGGCCTGGGTGAAACCGTCGTACAAGGCGCGGTGAACCCGGATGAGTTCTACGTCCACAAGGGCACGCTGGCTGCCGGTCGTCCGGCCATCCTGCGTCGCAACCTGGGCAGCAAGGCCATCAAGATGATCTACGGCGACGAGGCCAAGGCCGGTCGTTCGGTCAAGACCGTCGACGTGGACAAGGCCGAGCGCGCGCGTTTCTGCCTGAGCGACGCCGAAGTCAGCGAGTTGGCCAAGCAGGCGATGATCATCGAGAAGCACTACAAGTGCCCGATGGACATCGAGTGGGCCAAGGACGGTGACGACGGCAAGCTGTACATCGTGCAGGCCCGTCCGGAAACCGTGAAGAGCCGCACCCAGGCCAACGTCATGGAACGTTACCTGCTGAAAGAGACCGGCACTGTGCTGGTGGAAGGCCGCGCCATTGGCCAGCGCATCGGCGCCGGCAAGGTCCGCATCATCAAGGACGTGTCCGAGATGGACAAGGTCCAGCCAGGCGACGTACTGGTTTCCGACATGACCGACCCGGACTGGGAACCGGTCATGAAGCGCGCCAGCGCCATCGTCACCAACCGTGGCGGCCGTACTTGCCACGCGGCGATCATCGCCCGTGAGCTGGGTATTCCAGCGGTAGTAGGTTGCGGCAACGCCACCCAGCTGTTGAAAGACGGCCAGGGCGTGACCGTTTCCTGCGCTGAAGGCGACACCGGTTTCATCTTCGAAGGCGAATTGGGCTTCGACATCAAGAAGAACTCCGTGGACGCCATGCCGGAGCTGCCGTTCAAGATCATGATGAACGTCGGCAACCCGGACCGCGCCTTCGACTTCGCGCAGCTGCCGAACGCCGGAGTGGGCCTGGCCCGCCTGGAGTTCATCATCAACCGCATGATCGGCGTGCACCCCAAGGCACTGCTGAACTACGACGGTCTGCCGCAGGACATCAAGGAAAGCGTCGACAAGCGCATCGCCGGTTACGACGATCCGGTCGGCTTCTATGTCGAGAAACTGGTCGAAGGCATCAGCACCCTGGCGGCTGCGTTCTGGCCGAAGAAAGTCATCGTGCGCCTGTCGGACTTCAAGTCCAACGAATACGCCAACCTGATCGGCGGCAAGCTG
Organism: Pseudomonas sp. KH_046_2; assembly: GCF_057838985.1. Taxonomy (NCBI): domain Bacteria; kingdom Pseudomonadati; phylum Pseudomonadota; class Gammaproteobacteria; order Pseudomonadales; family Pseudomonadaceae; genus Pseudomonas; species Pseudomonas sp. KH_046_2. Next base: position 1,993,024 of record NZ_CM174480.1, read on the forward strand.
TACGAGCCGGAAGAAGAGAACCCGATGCTGGGCTTCCGCGGTGCTTCGCGTTACATCAGCGAATCGTTCCGCGACTGCTTCGAACTCGAATGCCGCGCTCTGAAGCGTGTGCGCAACGAGATGGGCCTGACCAACGTCGAAATCATGGTGCCGTTCGTTCGTACCCTGGGCGAAGCGAGCCAGGTGGTCGATCTGCTGGCGGAAAACGGCCTGGCCCGTGGCCAGAACGGTCTGCGCGTGATCATGATGTGCGAACTGCCGTCCAACGCCATCCTGGCGGAAGAATTCCTCGAGTTCTTCGACGGTTTCTCCATCGGCTCCAACGACCTGACCCAGCTGACCCTGGGCCTGGACCGTGACTCCGGCATCATCGCCCACCTGTTCGACGAGCGTAATCCGGCGGTGAAGAAGCTGCTGGCCAATGCGATTGCCGCGTGCAACAAGGCCGGCAAATACATCGGCATCTGCGGTCAGGGTCCTTCGGACCACCCGGACCTGGCCAAGTGGCTGATGGAGCAGGGCATTGAAAGCGTTTCGTTGAACCCGGACTCCGTACTGGAAACCTGGTTCTTCCTGGCAGAGGGTCAGGCGCAGGCTTGATCCTGTAGGAGCGAGCCTGCTCGCGATGGACTGCAGAACAGCGCGTTTTTTCAGCATGAACGCGTTATCGTTGGCGACCATCGCGAGCAGGCTCGCTCCTACAATGACTGGCAGCGTGTTCGGTGAACGCTGCCTTTGAGACTCAAGCAGGGCGGGCTCCATCTGGATGCCGCCCTTTTTTGTGCAAGAGATTATGCAAAGCAGCAGCAACCTATTTCCTGTCGCCCTGATCAGCGCCGAACGGCGCGGCGATCTGAGCGAAGATGTCTATCGTTTGAAACCCGGTAACAGCCCCGACTTCACTGTCGAACTGGCTGTGACACGCCTTGGCATGGCCGATGAGTCGTCCTCCCGTGGCGTGCCGGTGATCCTGCTGCACGGCAGCTTTTCCAATCGCCGTTTCTGGTTTTCCCCCAAGGGCCTGGGGTTGGGCGCTTACCTGGCCCGCCAGGGGTTCGACGTCTGGATTCCGGAAATGCGCGGTCACGGCTTGTCCCAACGTAACCACGACTACCGCAAGAACCGTGTCGCCGACTACGCACGTTATGACCTGCCGGCCATTGGCGCGTTCGTGCGTGAGCAGAGCGGGCAGGTGCCGCACTGGATCGGTCACTCGCTGGGCGGTATTACCCTGGCGGCGGCGCTGGGTGGCGAGTACATCGGTGAGCCGGTCGTGGCCTCGGCGGCGTTTTTTGGCACCCAGGTCAGCCGCACTTACTGGCCCTTGAAGATTCCGCCCGTGGAGTGGAGCAGTCGTTTCATTCTCAAGCGTTTTGCCCAGTTGTCCGGCTCAAGGCTCAAGCGCGGTCCCGAGGACGAGCCAATTGGCCTGGCCCTGGAAAGCATGCGTTGGTTCGGCCTGTTCGGGCGCTTCGGCGATGCCGACAAAAACTGGTGGGACGGATTGGCCGAGATCAAGTTGCCGGTGCTCGCCGTGAGCGCTGCGGGTGATCATCAGGATCCTGCGTGGGCTTGTCGCAAACTGTTCGAACAGTTCGGTTCCGAGCACAAGCAATTTATCAATCTGGGTCGTGATCAAGGTTTTGCCGATAATTTCGGCCATGTTGAAATGCTTGTCAGCAAGCCTGCCCAGACCGAAGTCTGGCCTTTGGTAACCCGCTGGCTGGCGGATCAGCAGGCACCGTTGTTGGGAGGGCAACGGGATTTGTCCGCGGCGATTTGAGCCTGACGCTCTAACAAGGGCATTTCGCTCTGATCGGCTTGCGGCTAAGATATGACGCATTGAGCTGTTCTGGTCACTTTCCGTGACTGAGTCATCACTGATGTTCGTGCAGTCTTCCTCTTTAACAGGAGTTTCTCGATGATCCATTACCTCACGCCTGACCTGTGCGACGCCTATCCGGAACTGGTGCAGGTGCTGGAGCCGATGTTCAGCAATTTCGGCGGCCGTGATTCCTTTGGTGGCGAAATCGTGACCATCAAGTGCTTCGAAGACAACTCGCGGGTCAAGGAGCAAGTCGAGCTCAAGGGGGATGGCAAAGTGCTGGTGGTAGACGGTGGCGGTTCCCTGCGCCATGCGTTGCTGGGTGACATGCTGGCCGAGAAAGCCGCGAAAAACGGTTGGGAAGGGCTGGTAATCTACGGTTGCATCCGTGACGTCGATATCATCGCACAGACCGATCTGGGCGTTCAGGCCCTTGCCAGCCACCCGAGGAAATCCGACAGGCGCGGGCTCGGCGATCTCAACGTTGCCGTGACCTTCGCTGGCGTGACATTCCACCCGGGCCATTACATCTATGCGGACAACAACGGCGTGATCATCTCGCCCAGCCCGCTGAAAATGCCTGAATAAAGCGCTGGTCGACCAAAGGAGTGCGGATGTTCGAGGAAGAAAACGCGCAATGGGGGCTGGTGCATGCCCTGGTGCTGGACGGTAAAGGCGGTGCGCGTTCGATTGCCCGGACTGAACTCGATGACTTGCAGCTGCAGGCCCATGAAAGCCTGTGGCTGCACTGGGATCGCAGTCATCCGCAAACCCGGACCTGGTTACGCAAGTCCAGCGGTCTGAGCGAATTCAGCTGTGACCTGTTACTTGAAGAAAACACCCGTCCGCGACTTTTACAGCTTTCCGACAGCGAACTGCTGCTATTTTTGCGCGGGGTCAATCTGAACCCCGGTGCCGAGCCGGAAGACATGGTGTCTGTGCGGATCTTCGGCTCTGCCCAGCGTGTCATTTCCCTGCGTTTGCGTCCGTTGCGTGCCACTGATGAGTTGCTGGTGCAACTGTCCGAGGGCAAAGGGCCGAAAACCGCCTCCGAACTCATCCTTTGCATGGCGCAGTACCTCACCAACAAGGTGCAGGATCTGGTCAGCTGTCTCTCGGAAGTGGTCGATGAGGAAGAAGAAAAGCTGGATGCCGACGAACGGTATACTCCTGAGCACGGATCGGTTTTGCAGATTCGTCGCCGGGCGGCTGCGTTGAAGCGCTTTCTCGCTCCGCAGCGGGACATTTTCGGTCAACTGACGCGGATCAAATTGCCCTGGTTCGTCGAGGACGACGGCGATTACTGGAACGAATTGAACAACAGCCTGACCCGCTACCTGGAAGAGCTGGAATTGACCCGGGAGCGGGTGGGGCTGGTCCTGGAGGCTGAGGATCGTCGCCTGAGCGTGCGCATGAACCGCACGATGTATCGCTTCGGGATCATCACCGGGATCTTTTTGCCGATGAGTTTTCTGGCCGGGCTTTTGGGGATCAACGTCGGTGGAATTCCGTTCTCTTCCAGCCCTTACGGCTTTCTGATCGCCTGCCTGATGATGGTCTCGGTGGCGCTGGGGCAGTGGTGGTTGTTCCGACGTTTGCGCTGGGTCTGAGGGAAACCATGTGACCCGAGCAAAACTGACCGCGTCTCCCACAGACATCACGAGAGGTGCGTATGCACGATCCGTTTGAACAGTCTTTACGCGACATGCTCAACGCCTCACCGTCCACCCGGGACGACGATGCGTGCCTGGGGCGTGTGCTGAAAACCGCCAACCGCCAGGTCGGCGCCGGTGATCTGTTCAGCCTGCTGGGGCGCTGGTTGCCCGCACTGATGATCGCCCTGAATAGCGGATCGGCCCATGTCGCGCCGGTATCCCGTCTTCGTAAACCTGCTGCCCGCACTGCTGATAAGGCTGATTGAATATGGAACTTGATCTCTGGACTCAGAGCCTCGTCACTGCAATGACTGCGTTGTGGACCAAGGTTGCGAACTTCATTCCGAACCTGTTCGGCGCACTGGTTGTGCTGCTGTTGGGTTTTGTCGTGGCCAAACTGCTGGACACCTTGCTCTCGAAGTTGCTCGCCAAACTGGGCCTTGATCGCTTGATGGGTGGCACCGGCCTGACCAAATTGCTGTCCCGCGCCGGGTTGCAAGTGCCTATTTCGACCCTGATCGGCAAGATCGTCTATTGGTTCGTTCTGCTGATTTTTCTGGTTTCTGCCGCAGAATCCCTTGGTCTTGAGCGAGTTTCAGCTACGCTGGACATGCTTGCGCTGTATTTGCCGAAGGTATTCGGCGCGGCGCTGGTGTTGCTGGTAGGGGTCTTGCTGGCGCAACTGGCCAACGGGCTGGTGCGCGGAGCGGCAGAAGGCGTGGGTCTGGACTATGCTTCAGGGCTTGGGCGGATTGCCCAGGGTCTGGTGATCATCATCAGTATCTCGGTTGCGATCAGCCAGTTGGAGGTCAAGACTGACCTGCTGAACCATGTGATCGTGATTGTGTTGATAACCGTTGGTCTGGCGGTAGCGCTGGCCATGGGGTTGGGAAGCCGGGAAATTGCCGGCCAGATTCTTGCGGGAATCTACGTGCGTGAGCTGTACCAGGTTGGGCAACAAGTGCGTGTTGGCGAGGTCGAAGGCCAGATTGAAGAGATCGGCACGGTTAAAACCACATTGCTGACCGATGAGGGTGAGCTAGTCTCTCTTTCCAATCGGATCCTCCTTGAGCAGCACGTGAGTAGCCGCTAACCCGGCAAACCCTGCTAATGTATGCCGCCGCAAAATGCCTGCTGATGCTGGCTGCGGCGGACATTGACCTGACTGTCGGCCCGACTTGTTTTGAATAAAGCCCAATCGTTATCCATGCGCTACGACCCCCGCGAGCTCTCTGATGAGGAGTTGGTCGCGCGCTCGCATTCCGAGCTGTTTCACGTAACACGCGCCTATGAAGAACTGATGCGGCGTTACCAACGAACACTATTTAATGTGTGTGCACGATATCTCGGGAACGATCGCGACGCAGACGATGTCTGTCAGGAGGTCATGTTGAAGGTGCTGTATGGCCTGAAGAACTTCGAAGGTAAATCGAAGTTCAAGACATGGCTATATAGCATCACGTACAACGAGTGCATTACACAATATCGAAAGGAACGGCGAAAGCGTCGCTTGATGGACGCATTGAGTCTTGACCCTCTCGAGGAAGCGTCAGAAGAAAAGACGCCGAAACCTGAGGAAAAGGGTGGACTTGATCGCTGGTTGGTGTATGTGAACCCGATTGACCGGGAAATTCTGGTGCTACGATTTGTCGCAGAGCTGGAGTTTCAGGAGATCGCAGACATCATGCATATGGGTTTGAGCGCAACAAAAATGCGGTACAAACGCGCTCTAGATAAATTGCGTGAGAAATTTGCAGGCATTGCTGAAACTTAGTTCAGCGCAAATATCTCTTACGTGTAGGCAAGTTCTGTTAGACTTGCCGCCGAGTTGTCCCCCGGTTTGCGGGACTGCTTCACAATCACCAGATGGGGATTTAACGGATGAAACTGAAAAACACCTTGGGCTTGGCCATTGGTACTCTTATTGCCGCTACTTCGTTCGGCGCATTGGCACAAGGCCAAGGCGCAGTTGAAATCGAAGGCTACGCAAAGAAGCAATATTTCGATAGCGACCGTAACTTCAAGAACGACGGCATCCTGCCGGGTGGTTCTATCGGTTACTTCCTGACTGACGACGTTGAACTGCGTCTGGCCTACGACGAAGTGCACAACGCCCGTGCAAACGACGGCAAGAACGTTAAGGGCGCGAACACCGCTCTGGACGCTCTGTACCACTTCAACAACCCAGGCGACATGCTGCGTCCTTACGTCTCGGGCGGTTTCTCCGACCAGAGCATCGACCAGAACGGTTCGAACGGTCGTAACCGTTCCACCTTCGCCAACGTTGGCGGCGGTGCCAAGCTGTACTTCACCGACAACTTCTATGCCCGTGCTGGCGTTGAAGCTCAGTACAACATCGACCAGGGCAACACCGAGTGGGCTCCTAGCGTCGGTATCGGTGTGAACTTCGGTGGCGGCAGCAAGCCTGCTGCTGCTCCAGTTCCAGCTCCGGAAGTTTGCTCCGACAGCGACAACGATGGCGTTTGCGACAACGTTGACAAGTGCCCGGACACCCCGGCCAACGTAACTGTTGACGCTGATGGCTGCCCAGCTGTTGCTGAAGTCGTTCGTGTAGAGCTGGACGTGAAGTTCGACTTCGACAAGGCGGCAGTCAAGCCAAACAGCTACGGCGACATCAAGAACCTGGCTGACTTCATGAAGCAGTACCCATCCACCACCACTACTGTTGAAGGTCACACTGACTCCGTCGGTCCTGACGCTTACAACCAGAAACTGTCCGAGCGTCGTGCAAGCGCCGTTAAGCAAGTTCTGACCAACCAGTACGGTGTTGAGTCGTCCCGCGTTCAGTCCGTTGGCTACGGCGAATCCCGCCCAGTTGCTGACAACAAAACTGACGCTGGTCGTGCAGTTAACCGTCGCGTAGAAGCGCAGGTTGAAGCTCAAGCTAAGTAATTAGCTCGCAGCTCTGAAAAGCCCGGCTCAGGCCGGGCTTTTCTTTGTCTGCGATTTGGTGAAACAGATGAAACTAAGCTGACTGATCTGCCGCCATTACAGGCAATTCACGCTCCCACAGCGATTGAGTTGCACAGGCTGCCACTGCACCGATCACCAGTATGGCAGGGCTTTTCAGTTGGAATCTGTAGGCAGCTTCATCCATGTCTGTGAGAGTGCTCCGACATTCTCGTTGATGGGGCAAAGAGGCGTTTTCAATCATGGCCACCGGTGTATCCGGCGCCATGCCGCCGACCAATAGCTGCTCACGGATTTCACCGAGCTTGGCCACTCCCATGTAAATCACCAACGTCGTTCCGCCTTGGGCCAGTGCCTGCCAGTTCAATTGGCTGTCGTCCTGGGTGTGTGCGGTGACCAGCGTGACACCACGGGCTACACCGCGCAAAGTCAACGGAATATCGCATTGGGTTGCCCCCGCCAGCCCGGCAGTGATGCCGTTGACCAACTCGGCTTCGACCCCGCGCTCACGCAGCCACTGCGCCTCTTCACCGCCGCGGCCGAAAATGCACGGATCGCCGCCCTTGAGCCGCGCCACGCATTTACCCTGCCGGGCATAACGAAGCATCAGGCGATGGATGAACGCTTGCGGGGTGGAGCGGCAGCCGCCGCGCTTGCCCACCGGGATGATCCGCGCCCCGGGGCAATGCTCGAGTACCGCGACATTGACCAGGTCATCGATCAGCACCACATCTGCCTCGCGCAAGGCGCGTACCGCTTTCAACGTGAGCAACTCCGGATCACCCGGGCCCGCACCTACCAGCCAGACTTTTGCACTCATAGTGTTTTCCTCACGAGAAGACGGTGACTGGCTGCGCCGTGGCAGCCAGCAGGCGTTTGATTTCCGGAACGCAGGACCCGCATTGCGTGCCGCAACCCAGTTCTTGCTTGAGTCCCTGCAAGTCCAGGCCACGGCTGATGCCGGCGCAGATCGCGTTCTGGCCGACGTTTTTGCAATTGCACAGGATCTTGTTCGCGTTGACGGGCGCGTCGAGGCTGCCCGGTGGTGCGCTCAGCGGTGCAAGCAGCCAGCGCCGCAGTTGCTGGTCCGCGCGACCTTCGAGCCACAGCCCCTGCAACCAGTGCTGGGCAAGGGTTTCACCGGCCAGTCGAATGGCAGTGATCCGGCCATTTTCGATCCGCACGCGCTTGCCAATGGCCCGTCGAGGGTCGTCGTAAGCCAGCACCGGGCCGTCATCGAGCGCCAGGTTTTTATCGATTTCGCTTAGCAGTTCTGCCGAAGGTGCTGAAGTATTGGCGGCCCGTACAAGCAGGGCAGGGCGCTCACGACCAATCAGGCTGAGGCTGACGTAGGAAAACGCCTCACAGAGCGGTCGTAGCGTCTCAAAATGCCGTTGAACATCGCCCTCGATCAGTGCGAACAGTTTCCAGGGCAAATCCACCGGATCCAGGCGAACGCCGCTGTGTTTAAGTTCGGGCTGTTTCGACAAAGGATCGAACGCGGGCAGGGTGAGGCTGTTCACCCCGCCCTTGAGAAAACGGTCGCCCCAATGCATCGGCAAAAAGGCCTGGCCCGGGCGCACGCTGTCATCGCTGGCAACCGCGACGACGATTGCGCCGCGTCGGCTTTTCAAGCTGACCAGATCCCCCGGCTGCAGGCGATGGCGGCGCAGTTCGTCCGGGTGCAGGCTCAACTCCGCTTCGTTGACATGGCCGAACAACTGCGCGGCGGTGCCGGTGCGGCTCATGCCGTGCCATTGATCGCGCAGGCGGCCGGTGATCAGGGTCAGCGGGAAGCGTGCATCGCGTTGCTCTTTGGCGGCGCGGTACGGATCGGCTACGAACTGTGCGCGCCCATTGGCAGTGGCAAATATCCCGTCGACGTACAGCCGGGCCGTGCCTTCAATGGCACCCGCAGGGAAGGGCCACTGCTGCGGGCCGAGACGATCGATCAGTGCATGGCTGATACCGGACAGATCCAGATCGCGACCTTGAGTCAGTTGTTTGTATTCGTCAAAGACCTGAGCGGGATTGTCAAATTCAAACAGGCTGGTTTGGCCGGGGCGCAGGTGTTTTTCCAGGCGTTGTGCAAAATCTACGGTGATTGCCCAGTCCGGCCGCGCCTCACCCGGTGCGACGATTGCCTGGCGTACGTGGGAAATGCGTCGCTCGGAGTTGGTCACGCAACCTTCCTTTTCCCCCCAACTGGCGGCGGGCAGCAGAAGGTCGGCGAACTTCGCGGTTTCAGTGGTGCTGAAGGCTTCCTGCAACACCACGAACGGGCAGGCTTGCAGAGCTGCGCGCACGGCTGTCTGGTCTGGCATGGATTGCGCGGGGTTGGTACAGGCGATCCACAATGCCTTGATCTTGCCGTTGCGCACTTGCTCGAACAGCTCGATCGCGGTGAGTCCGGGATTTTCCGGTAGCTGCTCGACGCCCCAGTAGGACGCCACTTGCGCACGGTGTTGCGCATTGGCGGCGTCACGATGGCCGGGCAGCAGGTTGGACAAACTGCCGGTTTCCCGCCCGCCCATGGCATTTGGCTGACCGGTGAGGGAGAAAGGTCCGGCGCCGGGACGACCGATCTGCCCGGTGGCCAGGTGCAGATTGATCAATGCACTGTTTTTCGCGCTGCCGGCAGTGGACTGGTTAAGCCCCATGCACCACAGCGACAGAAAGCTCGGTGACGTGCCGACCCACTCGGCACACTGCTGCAATTGCCCGAGGCTGATACCGCAGAGCTGCGAAACCATTTGCGGTGTGTAGTCACGCACCAGGTTTTTCAGTTCAGCCAGGCCTTCGGTGTGGTCGCGGATGAAGTCACGATCGATCCAGTCTTCCCACAGCAGCAGATGCAAAATCCCATGGGACAGGGCGACATCGGTGCCCGGCAAGATCGCCAGGTGCAGGTCAGCCAGATCGCAGGTGTCTGTGCGACGTGGGTCAATGACGATGACCTTCATCTGCGGCCGGCGGGATTTGGCGGCTTCCAGCCGGCGAAACAGCACCGGGTGGGCGTAGGCCATGTTGCTGCCGACGATCATCACGCAATCGCTCAGCTCCAGGTCTTCGTAGCTGCAGGGCGGGGCGTCGGCACCCAGGCTGCGCTTGTAGCCGACCACCGCCGAGGACATGCACAGGCGCGAATTGCTGTCGATGTTGTTGGTGCCTACCAAGGCACGTGCTAGCTTGTTGAAGGCGTAGTAGTCCTCGGTCAACAGTTGCCCGGAAATGTAGAACGCGACGCTGTCCGGGCCATGTTCGGCAATGGTCGCGGCAAAGACGCTGGTGGCGTGATCGAGGGCGGTGTCCCAGTCGGTGCGGTGGCGGGCCAGGCCTTTACCGAGGCGCAGTTCGGGGTACAGCGCCCGCGCCGTCAAGTCGCCGGTCAGGTGCAGGGTCGAGCCCTTGCTGCACAGTTTGCCGAAATTGGCCGGGTGCGCGGGGTCACCGCTGACGCCGAGGATGCGCTCGCCGTCGTGCTCGATCAGCACGCCGCAGCCGACCCCACAGTAACAGCAGGTGGACGCAGTGATCTGGCGGTCCATCAGCCTGCATCCCGCAGGGCCAGCATCACCCGGCCATTTTCCACCCGGGCGAGATGGTGATGGGCACAGCCGATATCCGGGGCCAGGGCTTCGCCGCTTTCCAGGTCGATTTGCCAGTTGTGCAACGGGCAGGCCACCCGCTTGCCGTAGACCAGACCTTGGGACAACGGGCCGCCCTTGTGTGGGCAGCGGTCGTCAAGGGCGAACACTTCGTCGTCGCTGGTACGAAAAATCGCGATGTCTCCCTTTGGCCCGGCGATGATCCGCGAGCCCAGGGCATTGATCTCTTCCAGTGCGCAGATATCCAGCCAGTTCATGCCAGCACCTCCAGGTTTTTCACGGGGATGACGTCGAATTCTTTTTTCAGCTGTGGCTGTTCCAGGCGCTCTTTCCACGGGTCCTGTTCGAACGACAGGGAGAATTGCAGGCGATCGTTGAGCGCCTTGCGCCGTTCCGGATCTTCCAGCACGGCTTTCTTGATGTGTTCCATGCCGACCCGTTGCAGGTAGTGCACGGTGCGTTCGAGGTAGAAGGCTTCTTCGCGATAGAGCTGCAGGAATGCACCGTTGTATTCGCGCACTTCTTCGGCGGTTTTCAGTTTGACGAAGAACTCCGCGACTTCGGTCTTGATCCCGCCGTTGCCACCGATGTACATCTCCCAGCCGGAGTCCACACCGATAATTCCCACATCCTTGATACCGGCTTCCGAGCAGTTGCGCGGGCAACCGGAGACAGCCAGCTTCACCTTGTGCGGCGACCACATGTTGAACAGGTCATGTTCCAGCTCAATGCCAAGTTGTGTGGAGTTCTGCGTGCCAAAGCGGCAGAACTCGCTGCCGACGCAGGTTTTCACCGTGCGGATGGATTTGCCATAGGCGTGACCGGACGGCATGTCCAGGTCTTTCCACACCCCCGGCAGGTCTTGCTTGCGAATGCCCAGCAAGTCGATGCGCTGGCCACCGGTGACCTTGACCATCGGTACGTTGTACTTGTCGGCGACGTCGGCAATGCGCCGCAGCTCTGAAGGATTGGTCACGCCGCCCCACATCCGCGGGACTACAGAGTAGGTGCCGTCTTTCTGAATGTTGGCGTGGGCGCGTTCGTTGATCAGGCGCGATTGCGGATCGTCCCTGGCTTCCCCTGGCCAGGTGGAAATCAGGTAGTAGTTGAGCGCCGGGCGGCAGGTGGCGCAGCCGTTGGGTGTGCGCCAGTTCAGGTAGCTCATGGTGCCGGCGATGGTCAGCAGGTGCTGCTCGCGGATGGCCTGACGGATTTGCCCGTGATTGAGGTCGCTGCAACCGCAGATGGCTTTTTCGCTTTTCGGTTTGACGTCCGCCGCGCCGCCCACGGTGTTGATCAGGATCTGTTCGACGAGGCCGGCGCAGGAACCGCAGGAGCTGGCCGCCTTGGTGTGTTTCTTGACGTCGTCGACACTGAACAGCCCGTGTTCCTGAATGGCTTTGACGATAGTGCCCTTGCACACACCATTGCAGCCGCAGACTTCGGCCGTGTCGGCCATGCTCATGGCCTTGTCCTGGCCTTGGTGTCCTACGTCTCCGAGGGCGCCTTCGCCGAACATCAGATGATCGCGGATCTCGCCGATGGCGTGATTCTCACGGATCTGCCGGAAATACCAGCCGCCGTCTGCCGTATCGCCGTACAGGCAGGCGCCGACCAGCACGTCATCCTTGATCACCAGTTTCTTGTAGACCCCGCCAATCGGGTCCGAGAGGGTGATGGTCTCGGTGCCTTCACCGCCCATGAAGTCGCCTGCGGAGAACAGGTCGATACCGGTGACCTTCAGTTTGGTCGAGGTCACCGACCCCTTGTAGGTGGCAAAACCCAGTTGGGCGAGGTGGTTGGCGCAGACTTTGGCCTGTTCGAACAGCGGCGCCACCAAGCCATAGGCGATGCCGCGGTGGCTGGCACACTCGCCGATCGCATAGATCCGTGGGTCGTAGGTTTGCAGTGTGTCGTTGACCAGAATCCCGCGGCTGCACGGAATGCCGGATTTCTCCGCCAGTTCGGTATTGGGGCGAATGCCGGCGGCCATCACTACCAGATCGGCGGGGATGATGTCACCGTTCTTGAATTGCACCGAACCGACCCGGCCGTTGCCCGCGTCGTGCAAGGCCTGGGTCTGCTCGCACAGGCGAAAGTGCAGGCCACGAGATTCCAGCGCGCTTTGCAGAAGCTGGCCGCTGGTCTTGTCCAGTTGCCGTTCCAGCAACCACTCGCCGATATGCACCACCGTCACGTGCATGCCCCGCAGCATCAGGCCGTTGGCGGCTTCCAGACCGAGCAGGCCGCCACCGATCACCACGGCGTGCCGGTGGGTTTTCGCGGTGTCGATCATCGCCTGGGTGTCGGCGATGTCGCGGTAGCCGATCACGCCCTCAAGGGTGTTGCCGGGAATGGGCAGGATAAAGGGCGTCGAGCCGGTGGCGATCAGCAGGCGATCGTATTCGGCTTCGCTGCCGTCTTCGGCAATGACCCGGCGCTTGACCCGGTCGATCTCCACCACCTTGCGGTTGAGCAGTAGCTTGATGTTGTTTTCCAGGTACCAGTCCAGGTCGTTGAGCACGATCTCTTCGAAGGTTTGTTCGCCCGCCAGCACCGGCGACAACAGGATGCGGTTGTAGTTGGTGTGCGGTTCGGCGCCGAAGACCGTGATGTCATACAGCTCAGTGCTCAGCTTGAGCAGCTCTTCCAGGGTCCGGACCCCGGCCATGCCGTTACCGATCATCACCAGTTTTAGTTTTTTCATCAGGTTCTCCGGGGAGCTCAGGCCTGCCTCATCAGGGTTCAGGCCATGCTCGACAAATTTTGCGCAAACAAAAAAAGGCGTCCCGCTAGTTGCCTAGCGAGGACGCCTTTGTCCTGGTCCCGTTCTCTCGGGAAGTGCAACCTTCGTCGTTGAAGCCTGCGCTGTATGTCTGTTGCAAGAGGTAATGCAGTGGTTATGCCAAGTCGCTCAAAACCCGTGTTTGTTGGCTTTTTTTTCGTTCACAAGGGCAGAACCGTGAGGGAGCGCACCGATTCAAGGCGCTTTGCCCGCTAATGGAGCGCAACCACCAGCAGCACCAGATTCAGCAGCAACGATACCAGCGCCAATGTCCGCCAGACCTTCAGCGGCTCGCGCTCCAGCAAGGGCCTGGGGCGTACGCTCAAACTGCGGCGTTCGCCCTGTTCCATCAGCAGCAGCCATTCTTCCGCCGTTTCGAAACGCTGGTCGGGGGCCGCCGCCACGGCGCGTTCCAGGTTATGGGCGATCCAGTCCGGCAGGTCGGGCCGGTAACGGCTGGCATTGACCGGGAGGCCAAACCTCGGGCGCTGGAACGCTTCGATTTCGCCATAGGGATAGTGCCCGGTGAGCAGGAAATACAGGGTTACACCGACGGCGTACAAGTCCTGCTGTGGTGTCGGTACTTCGCCGCGAAAGGCTTCTGGCGCGATGTAGCTGGGTGTACCCGGCAGCGCCCAGGGCAGATCTTGCGAGAGACCCGGGCAGTAGGCCAGGCCGAAATCCAGCAGGCGCAACTCGCCATCGTCCCCCAGCAGCAGGTTTTCCGGTTTGATATCGCGATGCAGGATCTGCCTTCGATGCAACAGGCCGACCGCTCGCAGCAAGCGTTCGGCAATGTCTTGCCACTGGGGCAGCGGCAGCGGTCCGCTTTGTTCATGCCGTTGGGCCAGGGTAGCGCCCGAATATTCACGCATCACATAGTACAAATGCTGACGCTGGCTGGCGGCATGGACTTCAGGAAAGTGTCGACCAGCCACGCGTTTGAGAAACCATTCTTCCGACAGTAACGCTTGCCCGGCCTGGGGATCGTCGTGCAGGCGCCCCGGCAGGGTTTTCAGCAGCCAGGGTTGTTGCTGACTGTCGCGAACCCGATAAAGTAGCGATTGCTGGCTCTGTGCGACGATCCCCTCGACCTGCCAGCCCTCGAACGCCTGGCCCGGTTTCAGGGCTGGCGGCAGTGGCCATTGTTGTAAGTGCATCAAGGCATCGCCAATGCTCGCTTCGCCCAGGGCATCGACCCGTACCAGCAGGGCGCTGGCGTTGTCCTGACTGCCCGCCAGATGCGCGGCATTGACCAAAGTTTGCGCAGCGCTGTGCAAGTCCGGTTGATCGCGCAGGATCGCGGCAATCGCGGTATCCCCCAGGACAGCCCAGACGCCGTCGCTGAGCAGGACGAAGCTTTCATCGGGGCGCAACTCACCGTCGAGAAAATCCAGCACCAGGTGTTGATCGAGCCCCAGCGCCCGTTTCAGCACATGCTGCATGCCCGGCTGGTCCCATACGTGATCCTCGCTGATTCGCTGCAATTGGTCGGCGTGCCAGCGATACACCCGGCAATCACCGACATGGGCCAGGGTAAAACGCCGGCCACGCAGGACCAGCGCACTGAGGGTGGTCAGCAGCGGTTGCCCGCCGCCATTGGCCTGCAACCAGCGGTTCTGCGCCAGCAGCAGTCGGTCGAGTGCCTGTGCGACGCTCCAGGTTTCCGGTGTGGCGTAGTAATCCAGCGCCAGGGCCTGCAGCGTCGAACGGGCAGCCAGACCGCCATCGACGCACTGGCTGACACCGTCGGCGATGGCGAACAGATAGCCCTTGCTCGCGGCCAGCGCCGGAGCCGGCGTGACCAGGCGCAGGGCGTCCTGGTTTTCCTCGCGAGGACCGATGGCGCTGGCTTCGGCGAAACTCAGTTGCAGGCTCATCGCGGCGTCAGACCCGCGCAGCCGTCACGGCGGCCGAACCCCAGGTGGTTCTCCAGCGACGTTTCACACCGTGCAGACCGAACCAGGCCAGAACGCCGAGGCTGGCGAACAACCACAGTGCCATTTGATAGCTGCCGGTGCTCTGCTTGATCGCGCCCATGCCAGCCGCGAGGGCAAACCCGCCGATGCCGCCGGCCATGCCGATCAGGCCGGTCATCACGCCGATTTCCCGGCGAAACCGCTGGGGCACCAACTGGAACACCGCGCCATTGCCTGCACCCAGACCGAGCATGGTGCAGACGAAAAGCGCCAGTGCGGCGTAGGAACTCGGCAGGTTGAAGCCGACCACGGCAATGCAAATCGCCGCGACGGTGTACATCGCCAACAGGGTCCGAATGCCGCCGAACCGGTCAGCCAGGGCGCCACCCAGGGGGCGCATCAGGCTGCCGCCGAACACGCAGGCAGCGGTGTAGTAGCCGGCAGTCACCGGGCTCAGGCCGTACTGGTCGTTGAAATAACCGGGCAGGGCGCTGGCCAGGCCGATGAAACCGCCGAACGTCACGCTGTAGAAAAACATGAACCACCAGCTGTCACGATCACCCAGGGCCTTGAAGTAGTCGGCCATGGATTTGGCTTTTGGCCGCTCGGGGGCATTGCGGGCCAGCCAGGCGAAGACGATCAGGGTCAGGATCAACGGAATCAGGGAAAAGCCGAACACGTTGCTCCAGCCAAACGCCGCCGCCAGCACCGGGGCGATCAATGCGGCTAATACCGTGCCCGAGTTACCCGCACCGGCGATGCCCATGGCCTTGCCTTGATGCTGCGGCGGATACCACTGCGAGGCCAGGGGCAGGGCGACGGCGAACGAAGCGCCGGCCATGCCGAGGAACAGGCCCAGCAGCAAGGCTTGTTCGTAGCTGTGGATCCCGAGTTTCCAGGCGCCGAACAGGGCGCAGATCACGATGACCTGACCGATCAGGCCGGCGGTTTTTGGCGACAGGCGATCAGCCAGCATTCCCATCACGAAGCGCAACACCGCCCCGGCCAGAATCGGCGTGGCGACCACCAGGCCTCGTTGCTGCGTCGTCAGGTGCAGGTCGGCGGCGATCTGTACCGCCAGAGGACCGAGCAGGTACCAGACCATGAAGCTCAGGTCGAAATAGAGGAACGCTGCGAACAATGTGGGTGTATGGCCGGATTTCCAGAAGCTTGAATTCATTGCGCACCTCAGCTGTGAAGAGTCTCGAAAGGAGTCATGAGCTTGCAGGTGGGGCGCCGATACGGCCGCACCACCGGCCCCGTGCTGTGGGGCCAAAACGAAAAAACGCCGCCACCCGATCCGCCAAGGGCAAATGAGGTGAGCGACGTCTTTGTCGTAGGTGGGGCAACCGCCGTTGGTTACCTGTGGTGATTACTTAGCGAGATCTGTGCCAACACTGCTTTTGTGGCGAGGGGCGGGGTCAGCCGAGCAACTCGCTCATGGCAATAATCTGCTCCGCCACTTGAATCAGCTTCTGCTGGCGGCTCATCGCCTGGCGGCGCATCAGTGTGTAGGCCTCTTCCTCGTTGCAGTCCTTCATTTTCATCAGCAATCCCTTGGCCAGTTCGATGCGCTTGCGCTCGGCCAACTGCTGGTCGCGGGCATGCAGCTGGGCACGCAAGGCCTGGTCGCTTTCGAAGCGTGCCATGGCCACATCGAGAATCGGCTGCAGGCGTTGTGCGTGAATGCCTTCGACGATGTAGGCACTGACCCCGGACTTGATCGCCTGGCGCATCACATCGGGGTCATGTTCGTCCGTGAACATCACAATCGGTCGTGGCTGGTCGCGCGTCACCAGCACCACTTGCTCCATCACATCGCGACCCGGTGACTCGGTATCGATCAGAATTACATCCGGACGCACCGTTTCGACGCGTTCAGGCAAGTCGATGGTCAGGCCGGATTCATCGATCACTTCGAATCCGGCTTCGGTCAGGGCGGCCTTCAGGCGTCCGACTTTTTTGGCGGTGTCGTTGATCAGCAGGATACGCAGCATGTTCGTGGTCTCCTGTCAGCGGCTGGCGGATCGGTGCGAGCTGTCGCTCATGGCGTGCAGTTTGAAACTGCGGGCATAACCGGCCGGGTCCGAGCCGTCCCAGATTTTGCCGTCGATCAATTGACTGCTGCGCATTTCCTCGGCTGATGAAGCGACGCCGACGGCACGGGCGGCCTCACGGTAGAGATCCAGTTGCTGGACCTGCCGGGCCACTGCGAGATAGTCCGGATCATCGCGCAACAAGCCCCAGCGACGGAACTGGGTCATGAACCACATGCCGTCGGACAGGTACGGCAGGTTGACCTCGCCATCCCCGTGCAAGCGCAGCGCGTGCGGGTCTTGCCAGTGATGGCCAAGGCCGTCGGCGTATTCGCCCAGCAGGCGCGGTTCGATGCAGTCCAGTGGCGCATCAAGGTACTGCGCGGCACTGAGCAATTGTGCGGTACTGCGGCGATTCTCGGTGCTTTCTTCGATGAAACGGCTGGCTTCCAGAACCGCCATCACCAACACCCGGGCGGTATTGGGGTATTGCTCGACGAACGCACGGGTGCAGCCGAGGACCTTTTCCGGATGATCGGGCCAGATGGTCTGGGACGTGGCCAAGGTGAAGCCAAGGTCCTGTTGCACGGCGCTGGCGGACCAGGGTTCGCCAACGCAGAAGCCGTCGATACGCCCGGCCCGCAGGTGCGCGACCATTTGCGGTGGAGGCACCACCACGCTGTCGACATCCAGCAGCGGGTGAATGCCCTGGCTGGCGAGCCAGTAATACAACCACATGGCGTGGGTGCCGGTGGGAAACGTCTGGGCGAAGGTGAGTTTTGAGCGAGTTTGGTGCACGTGCCGATCCAGTGCTTCAGGACTGGTCACTCCAAGCGCCTGCAAGCCGCGGGACAGGTTGATGCTCTGGCCGTTCTGATTCAGGCCCATCAGCACGGCCATGTCGGTCGCGGCCACGCCACCGATGCCCAGGTGAACGGCGTAAATCAGGCCATAGAGGCTGTGGGCGGCATCGAGTTCGCCGCTGACCAGTTTGTCCCGCAGGTTGGCCCAGGACGATTGGCGCTTGAGGTTCAGGGTCAAGCCGTGGGGCTGGGCGAAGCCCTGGGTGGCGGCGACCACCACCGAGGCGCAGTCGCTCAGGGCCATGAAGCCGAGATTGATTTCGGTTTTTTCCGGGGCATCGCTGCCATTGACCCAGGCCAGAGGGCCGGCTGACGGTTCGTTCATCGCGTGTTCACCTTGCAAAAAAAACGTCGTCCCGAGTTCTTGCATGAGCAGGCCGGGGACGACGCCATTGTCTTTGCACACATTCGTTCGTTGGCATGGGTGCTGGTGCCCAGAGTGGTGCAAGGCATATGCCATTATCCGTTGATTTGATCACGCGCCTCGCTTGCCACCCTGTTGCCCGGCTATAATCGCCACCTCAATTCGCCGCCAATCGAGTCAAATCCGCCCATGTACACCCTGGCCCGTCAGCTGTTGTTCAAACTCTCCCCGGAAACCTCCCACGATCTGTCCCTGGACCTGATCGGCGCGGGCGGGCGTCTTGGGCTCAACGGCTTGCTGTGCAAGGCCCCGGCGAAGCTGCCGGTGAATGTCATGGGCCTGGACTTCCCGAATCCGGTGGGGTTGGCCGCCGGCCTGGACAAGAACGGCGCGGCCATCGATGGTTTCGCCCAACTGGGTTTCGGTTTTGTCGAAATCGGCACCATCACGCCGCGCCCGCAACCGGGCAACCCGAAGCCGCGCCTGTTCCGTTTGCCGGAAGCCGAGGCGATCATCAACCGCATGGGCTTCAACAACCTCGGCGTCGATCACCTGCTGGCCCGTGTGGCGGCGGCCAAGTACAAAGGCGTGCTGGGCATCAACATCGGCAAGAACTTCGATACGCCGGTCGAGCGTGCCGTGGACGACTACCTGATCTGCCTGGACAAGGTCTACGCCCACGCCAGCTATGTGACGGTCAACGTCAGTTCGCCGAATACACCGGGCCTGCGTAGCCTGCAATTCGGCGACTCGCTCAAGCAGTTGCTGGCCGATCTGGCCGAGCGTCGCGCAGAACTGGCATTGCGTCATGGCAAACATGTACCGCTGGCGATCAAGATCGCGCCGGACATGAGCGACGAAGAAACCGCACAAGTTGCGCAAGCGCTGATCGAAACCGGGATGGATGCCGTCATCGCCACCAACACCACCCTGAGCCGCGTAGGCGTCGAAGGCATGGAGCACGGCGAAGAAGCCGGTGGCCTGTCCGGCGCACCGGTTCGTGACAAGAGCACCCACACCGTGCAAGTGCTGGCGTCGGAGCTGGGCGGACGTTTGCCGATCATTGCGGCGGGTGGCATTACCGAAGGCAAGCACGCAGCGGAGAAAATCGCCGCAGGCGCGAGCCTGGTGCAGATCTACTCGGGCTTCATCTACAAAGGCCCGGCGCTGATTCGCGAGTCGGTAGACGCAATCGCAGCGCTTCGCTAAAGGTTGCTTGGGGGCTTTTGTGGCGAGGGGGCTTGCCCCCGTTGGGCTGCGAAGCAGCCCTAAAACCGAACAATGCGGTGTATCAGCAGTTTTGCGATCATAGGGTTTACGACTGCTTCGCAGCCGAGCGGGGGCAAGCCCCCTCGCCACAAAGGGTTTGTCGCTGAGTTTGTGCAGGCATAAAAAAGGGCTCCATAAAGGAGCCCCTGGGCCGTAGCCCGCCGTCCGGATGGGACGTGCGTGGTTAATTCAGTACAAGTTCAGATTGTCGTGTCGGAGTGTTGTGCCCTGTAATTAGCCGACGGCGTGAAGTTCGTTGAGTCTGTGGATTCCCGCAGTGCCGGTCATACCGTCCCAGTTGTCGCCGCGTCCTTCTCGCCAGCCGTTGATCCAGGCTTGACGTACCGACGGTAGAGTAAATGGGCAAAGCTCACGGGATTTACCACCAACGCCATATTGATATCCGCGCAAAAATGCTCTTTCCAACGGATCACGCTTAAGTCTTCTCATAGGGTGTTGCCCTCACTTGTTGACTGTATTTATCGCGTTGACCTCTATTAAGGTCTGGCAGAAAAACTCTGCCGTTGGCGGCTCGTTGCCGGCGTGACGAGCCAAGGTGTTGGCGTCATTGCGGCGCCAACCTGTATTGAGTTCTAACCAATGCGTCACATCGAGGGAATGATCGTTTTGTCATAAGGACGTAACCATTCATGTGCTAACGCCATAAGTAACAGAGCGTTTGTAGCGTATTTATTGGCCAAACCCCGGTATGATCGGCCCTGCGCTGGATGATGGGCTTAATCCTTTACTGAGAATGGCTCCCGTTGCCGGGAAGCACTATTCGACGAAGGGTCGACTTATGACATTTTGTTGCATCAACTTTTTTATCTGTCCTTGCATCTAAGCTCATTTAACCCGGGCAGCAGGGGTGGAACGGCACACCTTCGTGCCACGCGGGCGTTCTTCGAGAAAAGCGCCTGATTGAAAACCGGACCGGCAATGCGTTGCCCGGTCACTCAGCTAAAGGTTCTGGAATTCCCATGTCCGATCATTTCGAACTCTTCCTCACTTGCCCAAAAGGCCTTGAAGGCCTGCTCATCGAGGAAGCCGTCGGGCTTGGCCTTGAGGAAGCGCGGGAGCACACCTCCGCCGTACGCGGCATGGCCACCATGGAAACCGCTTATCGCCTGTGCCTGTGGTCGCGCCTGGCCAACCGCGTGCTGCTGGTGCTCAAGCGTTTCCCGATGAAGGACGCCGAAGACCTGTACCACGGCGTGCTGGACATCGAGTGGCAAGACCACATGCTCAATGACGGCACCCTGGCCGTCGAATTCAGCGGCCATGGCTCGGGTATCGACAACACCCACTTCGGCGCGTTGAAGGTCAAGGACGCCATCGTCGACAAACTGCGCACCCCGCAGGGCGACCGTCCGTCCATCGACAAGCTCAACCCGGACCTGCGCATTCACCTGCGTCTGGACCGTGGCGAAGCCATTCTTTCCCTCGACCTGTCGGGTCACAGCCTGCACCAGCGCGGCTATCGCCTGCAGCAAGGTGCGGCACCGCTCAAGGAAAACCTCGCGGCCGCCATCCTGATCCGTTCCGGTTGGCCACGTATCGCGGCCGAAGGCGGCGCACTGGCTGACCCGATGTGCGGTGTCGGCACCTTCCTGGTGGAAGCGGCGATGATCGCCGCCGACATCGCACCGAACCTGCGTCGTGAGCAGTGGGGCTTCACCGCTTGGCTCGGTCACGTCCCGGCGCTGTGGAAAAAACTGCACGAGGAAGCTTCCGAACGCGCAGCGGCCGGCCTGGCCAAGACACCGTTGTGGATCCGCGGCTACGAAGCCGATCCGCGATTGATTCAACCGGGCCGCAACAACGTCGAGCGTGCCGGCCTGAGCGAGTGGATCAAGATCTACCAGGGCGAAGTCGCGACTTTCGAGCCGCGTCCGGACCAGAATCAGAAAGGCCTGGTGATCTGCAACCCTCCGTACGGCGAACGTCTGGGCGATGAGGCGAGCCTGCTCTACCTCTACCAGAACCTCGGCGAGCGCCTGCGCCAGGCCTGCCTGAACTGGGAAGCGGCGGTGTTCACCGGCGCGCCGGACCTGGGCAAGCGCATGGGTATCCGCAGCCACAAGCAGTATTCGTTCTGGAACGGCGCCTTGCCGTGCAAGCTGCTGCTGATCAAGGTGCTGCCGGACCAGTTCGTCACCGGCGAGCGTCGTACTCCGGAGCAGCGCCAGGTCGAGCGCGAGCAAGCCGCCTACGATCAGGCGCCGAACGAACCGCAGGAACGCAAGTTCAACAAAAACGGCAACCCGATCAAACCGACGCCGGCACCGGCTCCGGTGGTCGAGCAGCCGCGCCTGAGCGAAGGCGGGCAGATGTTCGCCAACCGCCTGCAAAAGAACCTCAAGGCCCTGGGCAAATGGGTCAAGCGTGAAGGCATCGACTGCTACCGCGTGTACGATGCCGACATGCCGGAATATTCCATGGCTATCGACCTGTATCACGATTGGGTCCACGTCCAGGAATACGCCGCGCCGAAATCAATCGATCCGGAAAAGGCCTCGGGCCGTATGTTCGATGCCCTGGCAGCTATCCCGCAGGCGTTGAACATCGACAAGAGCCGTGTGGTGGTCAAGCGCCGCGAGCGCCAGAGCGGCACCAAGCAGTACGAGCGCCAGGCGGCACAGGGCAAGTTCGTCGAGGTCAATGAAGGCGGCGTGAAGCTGCTGGTGAACCTCACCGACTACCTCGACACCGGTCTGTTCCTCGACCATCGGCCGATGCGCATGCGTATCCAGAAAGAGGCGGCCGGCAAGCGCTTCCTCAATCTGTACTGCTACACCGCGACCGCCAGCGTGCATGCGGCCAAGGGCGGCGCGCGCAGCACCACCAGTGTCGACCTGTCGAAAACCTATCTGGACTGGGCGCGTCGCAACCTGTCGCTGAACGGTTTTTCCGACAAGAACCGC
Source organism: Pseudomonas sp. KH_046_2 (assembly GCF_057838985.1). Lineage (NCBI taxonomy): Bacteria > Pseudomonadati > Pseudomonadota > Gammaproteobacteria > Pseudomonadales > Pseudomonadaceae > Pseudomonas > Pseudomonas sp. KH_046_2. The sequence continues at coordinate 2,015,203 of NZ_CM174480.1, forward strand.
CTGGAGCAGGGTGATGTGATGGCGTGGCTCGAAGCCAGTCGTGACGAGTACGACCTGATCTTCATCGACCCGCCGACGTTCTCCAACTCCAAGCGCATGGAAGGTGTCTTCGACGTGCAGCGCGATCAGGTGCAACTGATCGACCTGGCCATGGCGCGCCTGGCGCCCGGTGGTGTGTTGTACTTCTCCAACAACTTCCGCAAGTTCGAACTGGAGGCCAATCTCGGCGAGCGTTATGCGGTCGAGGAGATCACCGCCCAGACCATTGATGCGGATTTTTCCCGCAACGCCAAGATCCATCGCGCCTGGAAAATCATGGCTCGTTGAATCACTGAATGAACCCTTGTAGGAGCGAGCCTGCTCGCGATGGTCGATAACGATAACGCGTGCCTTCTGGAGTCACGCGGTACTCTTGCTACCATCGCGAGCAAGCTCGCTCCTACAGGATCCCATCAGTGCTGGTCAAATTAGTGGCAAATGGCTATAACTCAACTCACGGCCAAAGGGCTTCTCCGCACCTGGCGTTTTGAGTTTGCGTTCTATGTCGTTGCACGCCGTGCGCCCCAGGATCCTGGGTTTTATCAGCGAAGATGTCTCGGCCTGGCTGGTCGCGCTGCTGGTATTGCTGGTCGGCGGGGTGCTCACCGGGTTGCTGGCGTGGTCGACGCTGAATCTGTTCCACCATCAATTGCGGCAACGTTTCCAACTGCTGGCCAGTGAACGTTACAGCCGTATCGAAGAGCGTTTCGAAGATCAGGAGCAGCGCCTCGATGGCCTGCGCCGGTTTTTCGCCAATTCCGGTTCGGTGTCCCGAGCGGAATTCGACGGTTATACCCAGCCTTTGTTGCTGCGAACCCAGGCGTATTCCTACGCCCAGCGGGTCACCCGTGACGAGCGTGCGGCGTTCGAGCGTCGGGTGCGTGACGAAGGCTTGAGCAGCTTCACCTTGAGAGAACTCAACGCCGACGGCCAATTGCAACTGGCCGGCGAGCGAGATGAGTACGTGCCGGTGCTGTATAGCCAGACCCAAAGCAAACTCGGTTCTCCCCTCGGCTACGATTTGCTGGCCCAGCCGCTGCGGCGTGCCACGCTCGATCGGGCTGATCAGCATGGCCGCATGGCGGTGTCGCAACCGATGCGCCTGGTGAGTATCGAGCCGGCTTATGCGCGCGGCGTGCTGCTGGTCGCGCCGGTCATGCAGCGCAACATTCAAGACCACAAAGCCACGAAGCCCTACGGTTATGTCATGGCCGTGATCAGCATGCGCCAGTTGCTGGCCGACGGACTGCCGGAAGCGAGCCGTGACTATCTCTCGGTGCGCATCCTCGATTTGTCGATCGATGACCAGCACGAGGTGCTGTTCGAGTCGCCCAACCCGCCGGTCATCAGCGAGTTGTCCGCCACGCGCCTGTTGCGCATGGCTGACCATGACTATCAAGTCGATATTCAGCCCAGCGGCGCGTTCGTGCAGGCCAACCATTCCTCCGTGACCAGTGTAGTGGTGTTGGGTGGATTGCTCAGCGTGATGCTCAGTGCCTTGTTGTATGTGTTGGTCAGTCAGCGGCAGCGGGCGTTGAAACTGGTGGAGCAACGCACCCGGGAGCTGCGCGATCGAGAGCAGGAGTTGCGTGGCACCCATGGCCAGTTGCGTGGCGTGCTGAATGCCGCCACCCAGGTCGCGATCATCGCCACCGACCTGCGTGGCGTCATCAGCACCTTCAATGCCGGTGCCGAGCAGATGCTTGGCTATTCCAGCGCCGAGGTGGTGGGGCATATGACCCTGGAGAATCTGCACCTGCCCCGGGAGCTGGTCGCTCGCTCGGCAGAGTTGAGCGCACGCTATGGCAAGCCGGTGCCGACCTGCCAGGCGATGCTGGTCGAGGGCGACGTGGAGGGTGACCACGAGGCGCGGGAGTGGACGCTGGTGCGCGGCGATGGCAGCCATTTGATGGTCAACATGCTCGCCACGCCAGTGCTCGACGAGCAAGGCCTGTGGGTCGGGCACCTGGCGGTGTGCATCGACATCACCGAACGCAAACGGGTCCATGAAGCGCTCGCGGCGCGGGATCTGCTGTTGAAGAAACTCAGCGCCCACGTGCCTGGTGGCATCTACCAGTTCAAGATGGAATTCGACGGACGTTTCAGCGTGATTTATGCCAGCGACGGCATTCGCGAGATCTACGAGCTCGAACCTGATGTGCTGCTGCTCAATGCCGAAGCGATCTTCACCCGGATTCACCCCCAGGACACCACCCGTGTCCGCGCCTCGATCCGCGCCTCCGCCGACACCCTCAGCCCCTGGCGCGAGGAATACCGTGTGCAATTGCCGCAACGGGGTCTGCGTTGGGTGCGTGGCGAGGCTACACCGGAGGAATTGCCCGGTGGCGGTGTGCTGTGGCACGGCTACATCTCGGACATTTCCGATATGAAGCGGGTGGAGGAGGAGTTGCGCGCGTTGTCGGTCACCGATTCCCTGACCGGTATCCACAACCGGCGTTATTTCCAGGAACGCCTGACCACCGAAATGGCCCGGGTGGAGCGCAGCGGTGGGGATCTGTCGGTGATCATGCTCGATATCGACCATTTCAAGCGCATCAATGACCTGCATGGCCATGCCATCGGTGATCGGGTGTTGAAAGCCCTGTGCGAGCGTATCGGCCACCGGCTGCGCCGCACCGATGTGTTCTGCCGCTTGGGCGGTGAGGAGTTCATGGTGCTGTGCCCGGATATCAGCGGCGAGCATGCCTATATGTTGGCCCAGCAATTGTGGCAGGGGCTGCGCAGCTCACCTATTGAAGGTGTCGGTACGGTCACCGCCAGTTTCGGGATTGCCAGTTGGCGTCCCGGGGAGGGCGCCGATGCCTTGCTGTTGCGCGCGGATTCGGGGGTCTATGCGGCGAAGCAGGCAGGAAGGGATAGGGTTGAGGGGGAGATGAATTAACCCGGACAGTGCGCTGACCCTTGTAGGAGCGAGCTTGCACGCGATGGATTCGAGAGCGCCGCGTACATCCAGTATGCCCGCGTAATCGTTATCGACCATCGCGAGCAAGCTCGCTCCTACAAGGGGCAGAACGGTGCTTTACAACACCGAAGCCGTCTGCGGCATTTTCGGTTGGCGGTACAGGTCCAGCAGCACTTGATCGAGCACCGACGAGGCGCCGAACGGGGCCTTGTCGTTGAGGATCGCCACCACCGCCCAGGTGTTGCCGTTGACGTCGCGACTGAAACCGGCAATTGCCCGCACGGTGTTCAGGGTGCCAGTCTTGACGTGGGCTTCACCGCGCATGGCCGTGGTCTTCAGGCGTTTGCGCATGGTGCCGTCGGTGCCGGCAATCGGCATCGAACTGATGTATTCGGCGGCATACGGACTGTGCCAGGCCGCTTCGAGCATCGAGCCCATTTCCCGGGCGCTGACACGCTCGGAGCGCGACAGGCCGGAGCCGTTCTCCATCACCAGGTGCGGCGCGGTGATGCCCTTTTTCGCCAGCCACTGACGCACGACACGCTGGGCAGCCTTGGCGTCGTCACCATCGGCATCGGTGCGGAAACGTTGGCCGAGGCTCAGGAACAACTGCTGGGCCATGGTGTTGTTACTGTACTTGTTGATGTCGCGGATGATTTCCGCCAGGTCCGGGGAGAACGCCCGGGCCAGGACCTTGGCGTCTTTCGGTGTTGGCGCCAGCACATCCTTGCCCTGAATGCTGCCGCCCAGTTCCTTCCAGATCGCGCGGACGGCACCGGCGGTGTAGGTCGCGTGATCGAGCAGCGACAGGTAAGTCTGCGAGCTGCAGCCTTCACCCAGCTGACCGCCGACCGTCACGGTCACGCTGCCGTCGGCCTGAGCCACCGGGTTGTAGCGCACGCCACCGGTGCATTGCTTGGAGTTGAGGGCCTTGACCTGGTTGTCGATGCGGATGCTCGCAATCGGCGGCTCCACCGAGACCAGCACCTTGCCCGAGTCATTGCGTGCGACGAAGCGCAGCGCCTTGAGGTTGACCAGCAGCGAGTCGGGTTTGACCAGGAACGGCTTGTTGTCGTCGTTGCCGTCGTCATTGAACTCCGGTAGTTGCGGCTGCACGAAGAAGGTTTTATCCAGCACCAGGTCGCCGGTAACCTGGGTCACGCCGTTGGCACGCAGGTCGCGCATCAGCAGCCAGAGTTTTTCCATGTTCAGCTTCGGATCGCCGCCACCCTTGAGGTAGAGGTTGCCGTTGAGAATGCCGCCACTCAAGGTGCCGTCGGTGTAGAACTCGGTTTTCCACTGGTGATTCGGGCCGAGCATTTCCAGGGCCGCGTAGGTGGTGACCAGTTTCATGGTCGACGCCGGGTTGACCGACACGTCGGCGTTGAACACCGTCGCGGTGCCGGGGCCGGTGAGCGGGATCATCACCAGCGACAGGGCGTTGTCCTGCAACTTGCTGGCTTTCAGGGCTTTTTCAACGTTGGGCGACAACGCGGTATTGACTGGAGCGGCGGAAACGGAGAGGGCCAGGGGAAGAAGAAAACCGGCCAACAGCAAAGGACGCAAAGATTTGATCATCTGAAATAAAACCCTACAGCCGAGGGAAAATACAAAGAGGGCATGGAGATAAATTCCCTCAATAGTCATGAAAGTGTCGGCATTATGCCCCAAGGTGTCACGGCTTGTGCCGTGCGAGGGCTGTCTGATCGGCTATTTTTTTACCGACGGTAGGTGTGGTGGCCCAGAGAGTCAGGCAATCGGCGGCTTAAACTGCTAAAGTGCCGCCCGTTATTACTTAAGAGGATTGTTCCAATGGCGACTAACCGTTCCCAGCGTCTGCGCAAAAAACTGTGCGTCGATGAATTTCAAGAGCTGGGTTTCGAACTGAACCTGGATTTCAAAGAAGATTTGGCTGATGAAGCCATTGATGCTTTCCTCGATGCGTTCCTCAAAGAAGCCATGGAAGCCAACGGTCTGGGTTATGTTGGCGGCGACGACTACGGTCTGGTTTGCCTGCAGAAGCGTGGCTCGGTCAGCGCTGAACAGCGCGCTGCCGTTGAAGCCTGGCTCAAAGGCCGCACCGAGCTGACCAGCGTTGAAGTCAGCCCGCTGCTGGACGTCTGGTACCCGGAAAAGCCGATCAATCCGGTAGCTTGATGTTCTGAAAAAACGGCGCCCCAAGGGTCGCCGTTTTTTTATGCCCCGGTTTTGTGTATTTCAGGCCTTGCGCCCGTTCAGAATCACCAGCGTCACCACCCCCGCGACAATCCCCCAGAACGCCGAACCGATGGAAAACAGCGTCAGCCCCGATGCCGTGACCATGAAGGTGATCAGCGCCGCTTCACGTTCCTTCACTTCGCTCATGGCGATGCTCAAGCCGTTGATGATCGAGCCGAACAGCGCCAGCGCCGCAATCGACAGCACCAGTTCCTTGGGCAATGCGGCAAACAATGCCGCGAGCGTCGCGCCGAACACGCCGGCGATGCCGTAGAAAATCCCGCACCAGACCGCAGCGGTGTAGCGTTTATTGCGATCCTCATGTGCGTGCGGTCCGGTGCAGATCGCCGCGCTGATCGCCGCCAGGTTGATCCCGTGAGAGCCGAACGGTGCCAGCAGCAAACTGGCAATGCCGGTGGTGGTGATCAGCGGCGAGGCGGGCACCGTGTAGCCATCGGCGCGCAATACGGCGATGCCGGGCATGTTTTGTGAGGTCATGGCGACGACAAACAGCGGGATGCCGATGCTGATGGTCGCGGCCAGCGAGAAGTGTGGCGTGGTCCAGACCGGCGTGGCCACTTCCAGGTGGAAACCGCTGAAGTCCAGCAGCCCCATGAAACCTGACAATGCCGTGCCGATCAGCAATGCAGCCAGAACCGCATAGCGCGGCGACAGGCGCTTGACCACCAGATAAGTGACAAACATCCCCAGTACCAGGGCGGTGCGGTGTTGCGCCGCGACGAAAATCTCGCTGCCGATCTTGAACAGGATCCCTGCCAGCAGGGCGGCGGCCAGGGATGCCGGGATTTTTTTCATCAGCCGTTCAAAGCTGCCGGTCAGTCCGCAAATCGTCACCAGCACCGCGCAGGTGATGTAGGCGCCGATGGCTTCGCCGTAGCTCACGCCGCCCAGGCTGGTGATCAGCAGCGCGGCGCCGGGGGTCGACCAGGCAATGGTGATCGGCGTGCGATAGCGCAGGGACAGGCCAATGGAGCACACCGCCATGCCGATCGAGATGGCCCAGATCCACGACGAAATCTGCACGCTGCTCAGGCCTGCCGCTTGCCCGGCCTGGAACATCAGCACCAGGGAGCTGGTGTAGCCGGTCATCATGGCGATGAAACCGGCGACGATGGCCGAGGGCGAGGTGTCGGCCAAAGGGCGGAGCTGCGCGTGCGTGGCGTCGTTCATGACGGGGGTGTTCCTTGTTTATGTGAAGCAATCAAATGCAGAGAGCTTTTTGTGGCGAGCCACCGCTTCCGGGGTTTAAGCCTAAACTCAAAAGTAACCAGGCGTTGCGATACAGCCGAGGCAACATTCAGCCGTACAGTCGTGTTGCCACCCTCCATTGTGTACAATCGACATGTTTATTACGCGATACTTGCCAGCGACCCACCGTGCCGTATTACAGTCACCGTCAATTCGCCGCAGTTCTTACGACTCGAGTGCCCATGAACGAACAGTTGCAACCCCTAAAGAAACAACCGCGAGCAGGCAAAGCCGGCCGCAGCGGTACCCAGGACGATATTGTCTACGCGCATATCTTCGAGGCCATCCTCGAGCAGCGTCTGGCGCCCGGCACGAAGTTGAGCGAAGAAGCGCTGGGGGAAATTTTCGGGGTCAGCCGCACCATCATTCGCCGCGCCTTGTCGCGCCTGGCCCATGAAGGCGTGGTGTTGCTGCGTCCGAATCGCGGCGCCGTGGTTGCCAGCCCGAGCGTCGAAGAAGCCCGCCAGGTGTTCATGGCCCGCCGTCTGGTGGAGCGAGCGATCACTGAGCTGGCCGTTCAGCACGCGACCGCCGAGCAGATTGCCGAATTGCGCCAGATGGTCAACGACGAACGCGACAGCTTCTCCCGTGGCGATCGCGGTGCCGGCATCCGCCTGTCGGGTGAATTCCACCTGAAACTGGCCGAAGCTGCGAAAAACGCGCCGCTGATCAGCTTCCAGCGCAGCCTGGTGTCCCAGACGTCGCTGATCATCGCCCAGTATGAAAGCGGCAACCGCTCCCACTGTTCCTACGATGAGCATACCCAGTTGATCGACGCCATCGAAAAGCGCGACGCTGTACTGGCGGTCGACCTGATGATGCATCACATGGATCACATCGACAGCAAGCTCAACCTCGATGAGGAAAGTGCTTCGGATGATCTGCATGCGGTGTTCTCGCATTTGTTGCAGACCAAGAAGCCTGGGCGGTCGACGGCGAAAATCTGACCTGTAGGAGCGAGCTTGCTCGCGATGGTCGTGAACGATAACACGGGGTGCCTGAATTACTGCGGCGCTCTTGCGTTCTTCGCGAGCAAGCTCGCTCCTACAGAGGATCAAAAAAATCCCCCGCAACCAACGATTGCGGGGGATTTTTTATGCCTGAAGAAATTTAGCGCTGATGCACCAGATTCCCCGCCGCATAAGTCTGCTGAACAGTCCGGTCATCCCCCAGGGTCATCAACACAAACAACGTCTCGGCGATGTTATTGGCCTGCTTCAGGCGATAGCCCAGCAGCGGCGTGGCGTTGTAATCGAGCACCAGGAAGTCGGCGTCGGTGCCCGGTTGCAGGGTGCCGATCTTGTCCTCCAGGCGCAGTGCGCGGGCGCCACCGAGGGTGGCCAGGTACAGCGACTTGAACGGGCTCAGGCGCGCACCTTGCAGCTGCATGACCTTGTAGGCTTCGTTGAGGGTTTGCAGCAGCGAGAAACTGGTGCCACCGCCCACATCGGTGCCGATGCCGACATTGAGCTTGTGCTTCTCGGCCATCGGCAGGTTGAACAGGCCGCTGCCGAGGAAGAAGTTCGAGGTCGGGCAGAACGAGATGGCCGAGCCGGTTTCCGCCAGTCGCGCGCACTCGTCATCGCACAGGTGCACGCCGTGGGCGAACACCGAGCGCTCACCGAGCAACTGGTAGTGATCGTAGACGTCCAGGTAGCCCTTGCGCTCCGGGAACAGCTCCTTGACCCACTCGATTTCCTTGAGGTTTTCGCTGATGTGGGTCTGCATGTACAGATCCGGGTATTCGGTCAGCAACTGGCCGGCCAGGGTCAGCTGTTCCGGGGTGCTGGTCGGTGCGAAGCGTGGGGTGACCGCGTAGTGCAGGCGGCCCTTGCCGTGCCAGCGCTCGATCAGCGCCTTGCTTTCGACGTAGCTGGATTCGGCGGTGTCGGTCAGGTAGTCCGGGGCGTTGCGGTCCATCATCACCTTGCCGGCGATCATCCGCAGGTCGAGCTGCTCGGCCGCTTCGAAGAACGAGTTCACCGACTGCGGGTGCACGCTGCCGAACACCAGCGCAGTGGTGGTGCCGTTGCGCAGCAGTTCCTTGATGAAAATGTCCGCGACCTGGTCGGCGTGGGCCTTGTCGGCGAACTGGCTTTCGCACGGGAAGGTGTAGGTGTTGAGCCAGTCCAGCAACTGCTCGCCATAGGCGCCGACCATGCCGGTTTGCGGCAGGTGGATGTGGGTGTCGATGAAGCCGGGGGTGATCAATGCATCCTGGTAGTGGGTGATTTCGACGTCAGCCGGCAGTGTCGGCAGCAGTTCGCTGGCGTGGCCCAGGGCGCTGATCTGGCCGTTATCCACAACCAGCAAGCCGTCTTCGAAATACTCGTAGGAGGCTTCGATGCCCACGACGGCTGGGTCGGCGATGCTGTGCAGGATGGCGGCGCGGTAAGCTTTGCGAGTCAGTGACATGAGGATTCTCAATTGGAGGCTTGGCTGCGGCGTGACGCAGGCAGCAGTTTGGCAATCGATCCGGCGCTGGCAGTGTGTTGGCCGAAGTTCGCGTTATAGGTGGCGATGATCTCGCCGGCGATGGAGATGGCGATTTCCACAGGCAATTTGCCTTTGACTTCGCCGATGCCCATCGGGCAGCGCATGCGTTGCACGACGCTGTTGTCGAAACCGCGGTCGCGCAGGCGATGTTCAAACTTCACCCGTTTGGTCTTCGAGCCGATCAGGCCGAAGTAGGCGAAGTCGTTGCGCTTGAGGATCGCAGCGGTCAGTTCGAGGTCGAGTTGATGGTTGTGGGTCATCACGATGCAGTAGCTGCCGGCCGGCAGATCATCGATTTCATCCACCGGTTCTTCGCTGACGATCTTGCGTACGCCATGGGGGATCTGCTCGGGGAATTCTTCCTCCCGCGAATCAATCCAGCGCACCCGGCAAGGCAGGCCGGCCAGCAACGGCACCAACGCCCGGCCCACGTGGCCGGCACCGAACACGGCGATCTGCGCTTGAACCTGGCCCATCGGTTCGAACAGCAATACCGTGGCGCCACCGCAGCATTGGCCCAAGCTGGCGCCGAGGCTGAAGCGCTCCAGATGGGTGTCCTGTTTGCCGCTGGTCAGCATCTCGCGGGCGATCTTCATCGCCTTGTATTCCAGGTGCCCGCCACCGATGGTGTCAAAGGCCTGGTTCGCGCTGATGACCATCTTCGAGCCAGCGTTGCGCGGCGTCGAGCCGAGCTCTTCGATGATGGTCACCAGCACGCAGGGCTCACCCCGGTTTTGCAGGTCGGCGAGGGCGTCGATCCAGTTGTACATAAACACCTCAACATCTCTGTTGTCTGTTCGGGCCTCATCGCGAGCAGGGCTCACTCCTACATTTGGAATGCATTCCCCTGTAGGAGTGAGCCTGCTCGCGATGGGCGCGCCTCGGTCTTTAAAGCGAAGCCAACTCGGTCTCAGCTTCGACAGCCTTCGCCGCCTTCAACTGGCGCATCTGCTCACAGCCCCACAACACTCTTTCCGGGGTCGCCGGGGCATCGATTTTCGGTTGATGTTTGTAATCGCCCAGGCTCGCCACGGCGTCCTTGATCGCACACCACGAGGCGATGCCGAGCATGAACGGCGGCTCGCCCACGGCCTTGGAATGGAACACTGTGTCTTCCGGGTTCTTGCGGTTTTCCACCAGCTTCACCCGCAGGTCCAGCGGCATGTCCGCCACGGCCGGGATCTTGTAGCTGGCCGGGCCGTTGGTCATCAGCTTGCCCTTGTTGTTCCACACCAGCTCTTCCATGGTCAGCCAGCCCATGCCCTGGATGAAACCGCCCTCGACCTGACCGATATCGATGGCCGGGTTCAGCGAGGCGCCGACGTCGTGGAGGATGTCGGTGCGCAGCATCTTGTATTCGCCGGTCAGGGTGTCGACCAGCACTTCGCAGCACGCCGCGCCAAAGGCGAAGTAGTAGAACGGACGGCCGCGCGCCTGGCTGCGGTCGTAGTAGATTTTCGGGGTCTTGTAGAAGCCGGTGCTCGACAGCGACACCTGGGCGAAGTACGCCTGCTGGATCAGTGCTTCGAAGGTCAGGATGTGATCGCGAATCCGCACGTGGCCGTTGTGGAATTCCACGTCTTCTTCGCTGACCTTGTACTGGCGCGCCGCGAATTCCACCAGGCGTTGCTTGATGGTTTCGGCGGCGTTCTGCGCGGCCTTGCCGTTCAGGTCGGCACCGCTGGACGCGGCGGTCGGCGAGGTGTTCGGTACTTTGTCGGTGTTGGTCGCGGTGATCTGCACGCGGTCCATTTCCACCTGGAACACTTCGGCCACGACCTGCGCGACCTTGGTGTTCAGGCCCTGGCCCATTTCGGTGCCGCCGTGGTTGAGGTGGATGCTGCCGTCGGTGTAGACGTGCACCAGCGCGCCGGCCTGGTTGAGGAAGCTGGCGGTGAAGGAAATACCGAATTTCACCGGGGTTAGCGCCAGGCCTTTTTTCAGGATCGGGCTGTTGGCGTTGTAGCGACGGATCGCTTCGCGACGCTCGGCGTACTGGCTGCTTTCTTCCAGTTCGGCGGTCATCTCTTCGAGCATGTTGTGCTCGACGGTCTGGTAGTAGTGGGTGACGTTGCGCTCGGTCTTGCCGTAGTAGTTGGCCTTGCGCACGGCCAAAGGATCCAGGGCCAGATGGCGGGAGATGGCGTCCATCACTTCTTCGATGGCGACCATGCCTTGCGGGCCGCCGAAACCACGATAGGCGGTGTTCGACGCAGTGTTGGTCTTGCAGCGGTGACCGTTGATGGTCGCATCGCCCAGGTAGTACGAGTTGTCCGAGTGGAACATCGCGCGGTCGACGATCGACGCCGACAGGTCAGGGGAGCAACCGCAGTTGCCGGCCAGTTCCAGGTTGATGCCGTGCAGGCGGCCGGTGCTGTCGAAACCGACGTCGTACTCGACATAGAACGGGTGACGCTTGCCGGTCATCAGCATGTCTTCGACCCGCGGCAGGCGCATCTTGGTCGGCTGGCCGGTGATGTGTGCGATCACCGCGCACAGGCACGCCGGGCTTGCGGCCTGGGTTTCCTTGCCGCCGAACCCACCGCCCATGCGGCGCATGTCGACGACGATCTTGTTCATCGATACGTCCAGCACTTCGGCCACCAGTTTCTGCACTTCGGTGGGGTTCTGCGTGGAGCAGTAGACGATCATGCCGCCGTCTTCGGTCGGCATTACCGAAGAGATCTGGGTCTCCAGGTAGAAGTGTTCCTGGCCGCCGATGTGCAGCGTGCCCTGGATGCGATGTTCGGCAGTGGCCAGCGCCGTGGCCGAATCGCCGCGCTGATGGGTGTGGCTGTCGAGTACGAAGTGGCGCTTGCGCAGGGCTTCGACGACGTCCAGCACAGGTTCCAGGTCTTCGTATTCGATGATCGCGGCCATGGCGGCCTTGCGTGCGGTTTCCAGGTCTTTCGCCGCGACGGCGATCACTGGTTGACCGACGAACTGCACGGTGTCGATCGCCAGCAGCGGATCGCCCGGCAGCAACGGACCGATGTCTTTCAGGCCCGGCACGTCTTCGTGGGTGATGGCGATGCGCACGCCTTCAAAGGCGTAGCAGGGCGAGGTGTCGATGCTGATGATCCGCGCGTGGGCACGGTCCGACATGCGCGCATAAACGTGCAACTGGTTCGGAAACTCCAGGCGATCGTCGATGTATTGCGCTTCACCGGCCACATGCTTGGCGGCGCTGTCGTGCTTGACGCTGCGGCCGACACCGGTGGTCAGGTCCTTGGCGAACAGTTCAGCCAATTCGGCTTGGGTCTTCTCTACGGCGTGATGATTAGACATAAGCGGTCACCCGAGTCTCGATGTGCGGTGTTTGCAGTTCGATGAAGTATTTGCGCAGCAGGTTCTGCGCGCTGAGCAGGCGATATTCCTTGCTGGCGCGGAAGTCCGAAAGCGGCGTGAAGTCTTCGGCCAGGGCAGCGCAGGCGCGTTCGACAGTGGCGTTATTGAATGGCGAACCGAGCAACGCGGCTTCACAGGCAGCGGCGCGTTTCGGGATGGCGGCCATGCCGCCGAAGGCGACGCGGGCTTCAGCCACTACGCCGTTTTCCAGGCGAATGCTGAAGGCGGCGCACACAGCGGAGATGTCGTCGTCCAGACGCTTGGAAACCTTGTAGGCGCGGAACAGTTTTTCGACGCTGGCACGCGGCACGATGATCTTCTCGATGAACTCGCTTTCCTGACGCGCCGTGACGCGGTAATCGATGAAGTAATCTTCCAGCGCCAGCGTGCGGCGGGTTTCGCCTTTGCACAGGACGATTTGCGCACCGAGGGCGATCAGCAGGGGCGGCGAGTCACCAATTGGCGAGGCGTTGCCGATGTTACCGCCCAGGGTGCCCTGGTTGCGGATCTGCAAGGACGCGAAGCGGTGCAGCAATTCACCGAAGTCCGGGTACTCGGCATTCAAGGCCTCGTAGCAATCGGAAAGGGAGGTGGCGGCGCCGATTTCCAGGCGGTCGTCAAAACGGTCGATACGCTTCATCTCGGCGACGTTGCCGACGTAGATCATCACCGGCAGGGTGCGGTGGAACTGCGTGACTTCCAGCGCCAGGTCGGTACCGCCTGCCAACAGGCGGGCCTGTGGATAAGCGTCGTAGAGGTCGGCCAGGTCGGCCACGGTCAGCGGCACCAGGCAGCGTTTGTCGCCGCTGTTGAGTTCGCCGATATCGGTCGGGGCAATGGCTTTGAGGCGCGCGATGGTGTCGGCCTCGCGGGCGTCGAACTGGTCCGGTTGCTTGGCGCAGCAGGACTGCTCGGCGGCTTCCAGGATCGGCCGGTAGCCGGTGCAGCGGCAGAGATTGCCGGCCAGAGCTTCGTGGGCCTTGGCATGATCCGGTGCATCGCTGTTCTTTTGCAGGGCAAACAGCGACATCACGAAGCCAGGGGTGCAGAAGCCGCATTGCGAGCCGTGGCACTCGACCATGGCTTTCTGCACGCTGTGCAGTTCACCCTTGTGCTTGAGGTCTTCAACGCTGATCAGTTGTTTGCCGTGCAGGGACGACACGAAGGTCAGGCACGAGTTGAGGCTGCGATAGCGAATGTGTTCGCGGCCGTCATCATCGGTCTGCAATTCGCCGACCACCACGGTGCAGGCGCCGCAGTCACCGCTGGCGCAGCCTTCTTTGGTGCCGGGCTTGCCCACATGGTCGCGCAGATAATTGAGCACGGTCAGGTTCGGGTCCAGGGCGTGCTCGCTACGGAGTTCCTGGTTTAGTAAAAACTGGATCACGGAAGGCCTCGCAGACTCATTATTGTTGTTAACCGATAGGAACTGAATTTAGCAGGTCTGACTTTTCGGTCAATGATTTTCTGACTTAAAGGTCAGGAAATTGCAATTTGTCGATTAACATCCTGTTCCTTAATTATTGTCGTTGGTTCGATAGCCTGCCTTTTTGCTTGGATTAGCTTGAATCGTGCCAAAAACCTCCGGGCGGGCACTCCGCCATGACGCAGCAATTGCGCTACACTGCGCCGCTTGTACAGATCAAAGAGTTTGAAGGACAACCATGACGTTCAAGGCGCCGGACAGCCTCGCCGAGCAAATCGCTCACCACCTCGCCGAACGCATCATTCGCGGCGAAATGAAGCCCGGGGAGCGCATCCAGGAACAGAAGGTCACACTGGCCCTCAATGTCAGCCGCGGTTCGGTCCGCGAGGCCTTGCTGATCCTCGAGCGGCGGCACCTGATCGCGATCCTGCCGCGACGTGGCGCCCATGTCACCGAACTCACGCCGCACAAGGTGCAGAGCCTGTGCACGCTGATGAGCGAACTCTATATCCTGCTCGGTAACTCGGTGGCCAGCGGCTGGAAAACCCAGGCCGACATGGCGCCGTTCGTGCAGATCCAGCAGCGCCTGACCGCCAGCTACGAACGTCAGGACATCCGCACTTTCGTCGACGACAGCTTCAATGTGATGCGCGCCGCGTACCCGTTCGCCAACAACCCGTACTTGCAGGAGACAGTCGAGAATCTGCAGCCGGCCATGAGCCGTGCGTATTTCCTCGCGCTGGACCTGCGCAAAGCGTCGATGAGCGAATTCCTCGAGCTGTTCGAGCGCTTGCTCGCTGCCGTGCTGGCCCGTGACTTTGTGCAGATTCGCGAAGTGCTGACGGCTTACGCCCAGCGCAGTTGCGATCTGGTGATCTCTGCGCTGACGGACGCCTGAGGGTGCGGCTCAAGTGCATCAAGCTGGCGGGGTTCAAGTCCTTCGTCGACCCGACCACGGTGAACTTCCCCAGTAACATGGCGGCGGTGGTCGGACCCAATGGCTGCGGCAAATCGAACATCATCGACGCCGTGCGCTGGGTGATGGGCGAGAGTTCGGCGAAGAACCTTCGCGGCGAATCGATGACCGACGTCATCTTCAACGGCTCCACCAGCCGCAAGCCGGTGAGCCAGGCGAGCATCGAACTGGTGTTCGACAACTCCGACGGCACCTTGCTCGGGGAGTACGCCGCCTACGCGGAAATCTCCATTCGCCGCAAAGTGACCCGCGACAGCCAGACCACCTATTACCTCAACGGCACCAAATGCCGGCGCCGCGACATTACCGACATTTTCCTCGGCACCGGCCTTGGCCCGCGCAGCTACTCGATCATCGAGCAGGGGATGATTTCCAAGCTGATCGAGTCCAAGCCCGAAGACCTGCGCAACTTCATCGAAGAAGCCGCGGGCATCTCCAAGTACAAGGAGCGCCGGCGCGAGACGGAAAACCGCATACGCCGCACTCACGAAAACCTTGAGCGCCTGACCGACCTGCGCGAAGAGCTTGAGCGCCAACTGGAGCGCTTGCACCGCCAGGCCGAGGCCGCCAAGAAGTATCAGGAATTCAAGGGCGAGGAGCGTCAGCTCAAGGCCCAGCTGTCGGCCCTGCGCTGGCAGGCGCTGAACGATCAGGTCGGCCAGCGTGAAGCGATCATTGGCAACCAGGAAGTTTCTTTCGAAGCCCTGGTGGCCGAACAACGCAATGCCGACGCGAGCATCGAGCGCCTGCGTGACGGCCATCACGACCTCTCGGAGCGCTTCAACCTGGTGCAGGGGCGCTTCTACTCGGTCGGCGGCGACATCGCCCGGGTCGAGCAGAGCATCCAGCACGGTCAGCAGCGTTTGCGCCAGTTGCAGGATGACCTGAAAGAGGCCGAGCGCGCACGCCTGGAAACCGAATCGCACCTGGGCCACGATCGCACGCTGCTGCTGACCCTCGGCGAAGAGCTGGACATGCTCACCCCGGAGCAGGAAGTCACCAGCGCCGCCGCCGAAGAGGCCGCCGCCGCGCTGGAAGAATCCGAAACCACCATGCACGGCTGGCAAGAGCAGTGGGATAGTTTCAACCTCACCGCCGCCGAGCCGCGCCGTCAGGCCGAAGTGCAGCAATCGCGGATCCAGCAGCTGGAAATCAGCCTGGAGCGCCTGGCCGATCGCCAGAAGCGTCTTGGTGAAGAACGCGCCTTGCTCTCGGCGGACCCGGAAGACGCGGCGATCATGGAGCTTAGTGAGCAGCTCGCCGAATCCGAAGCGACCCTTGAGGATTTGCAGACCAGCGAAGAAGCCCAGGTCGAAAAGCTTGAGCAGTTGCGTCAGGAATTGCAGCAAGCGCTGACCGCGCAGCAGCAGGCCCAGGGCGATTTACAGCGCCTCAACGGCCGGCTGGCTTCCCTCGAAGCCTTGCAGCAAGCCGCGCTCGATCCGGGCACCGGCACCGCCGAATGGCTGCGCGAACAGAATCTTGCGAGTCGCCCGCGCCTGGCTGAAGGCCTGAAGGTTGAGGCCGGTTGGGAACTGGCGGTGGAAACCGTGCTCGGCGCCGACCTGCAAGCGGTGCTGGTGGACGATTTCAACGATTTCGATCTATCGGGTTTTGCCCAAGGCGATTTGCGTTTGCTCAGCCCGTCCAGCGATGGCGTACGGGTGCCGGGCAGCCTGCTGGACAAGGTCGAGGCGCAGCTCGATCTGTCGCCATGGCTGGGGCAGGTCAAGCCGGTCGACAGCCTGGAACAGGCCTTGGCCTTGCGGGGTCAACTGGCTGCCGGGCAGAGCCTGATCAGCCGTGACGGTTACTGGGTCGGTCGGCATTTTCTGCGGGTGCGTCGGGCCAGTGAGGCGGAAAGCGGCGTGCTCGCCCGGGGTCAGGAAATCCAGCAACTGGGCCTTGAGCGTGAAGAGCGCGAAGCCGCTGTCGAAGCTCTGGAAACCCAATTACAGAACCTGCGGGCGCAGCAGCGTCAGCAGGAAAACGGTCGCGAACATTTGCGCCGTTTGCTGCAGGACGAAGCGCGTCAGCAAGGTGAATTGAAGGCTCAATTGTCCGCCGGCAAAGCCAAGGCCGAACAATTGACCCTGCGCCGTACCCGTCTCGACGAAGAGCTTGTCGAACTCGATGAGCAGCGAGCGCTGGAACACGAAAACATCGGTGAAGCGCGCCTGCAATTGCAGGAAGCCCTCGACAGCATGGCGCTGGACACCGAGCAGCGTGAGTTGCTGCTGGCCCAGCGCGACAGCCTGCGTGAGCGTCTGGACCGGGTGCGTCAGGAAGCGCGGCAACACAAGGATCACGCCCACCAGCTGGCGGTGCGTCTGGGCTCGCTCAAGGCGCAGCATGATTCGACGCGCCAGGCGCTGGAGCGCCTGGAGATGCAGTCCGAGCGCCTGACGGAAAAGCGCGAGCAACTGAGCCTCAATCTGGAGGAGGGCGAAGCACCGCTGGAAGAGCTGCGCCTGAAGCTCGAGGAGTTGCTGGACAAGCGCATGACCGTCGACGAAGAACTCAAGACCGCGCAGATCGCCCTCGAAGACGCCGACCGCGAACTGCGCGACGCCGAAAAGCGCCGCAGCCAGGCCGAACAGCAATCCCAGTTGATTCGCAGCCAGCTCGAAACCCAGCGCATGGAATGGCAAGCCCTGACCGTGCGCCGCAAGACCTTGCAGGACCAATTGCTGGAAGACGGCTACGATCTCCACGGCGTACTCGCAACATTGACCGCCGAGGCCAGCGAGAAGGACGCCGAAGAAGAACTCGAGCGCATCGCCGCCAGGATCCAGCGTCTGGGCGCGATCAACCTGGCGGCCATCGATGAGTACCAGCAACAATCGGAACGTAAACGTTATCTGGATGCCCAGAACGACGATCTGGTGGAAGCGCTCGATACCCTTGAGAACGTGATTCGCAAGATCGACAAGGAAACCCGTAACCGTTTCAAGGATACCTTTGATCAGATCAATGGCGGTTTACAGGCGCTTTTCCCAAAAGTTTTCGGTGGAGGCCGCGCGTATTTGGAACTGACGGGCGAAGATTTACTCGATACAGGGGTAACAATCATGGCGCAGCCGCCCGGAAAGAAGAACAGCACCATCCATTTGCTCTCCGGCGGCGAAAAAGCCCTGACCGCATTGGCCCTGGTTTTTGCGATCTTCAAATTGAACCCGGCGCCGTTCTGCATGCTCGATGAGGTTGACGCGCCACTGGATGACGCTAACGTTGGACGCTACGCGCGATTGGTAAAAGAGATGTCACAGACAGTGCAGTTCATCTATATCACCCACAACAAGATCGCCATGGAAATGGCCGAACAACTGATGGGTGTGACGATGCACGAACCCGGTTGTTCACGTCTGGTGGCGGTGGATGTCGAGGAGGCGATGGCGATGGTGGATGCCTGAGTCGTGGTTGTAGGAAGAGTGTTTGCGGTTTGTAGGACTCTTTTCCTGGCCTCGACTTGCTGGCCAATCGACATATTCGCGCTAGCCAACGTGGTAGACGGTGTAAAGTTGCCTTTGGTCGTGCTAGTTTAATGTCAATTTTTCGTATACGTGGGCAAAACGCCTGTCAGAACATAGAGTTGGCGCCACGTTTTAAAGCGGTTTGCAGGTTGTAAACCCCTTATTTTTCAGCATTTTTTATAGAGGCACGGGATTACATGGAAATCGGTCTGCGCGAGTGGCTGATCGTCATCGGCATTATTGTCATTGCCGGTATTCTTTTCGATGGCTGGCGCCGTATGCGCGGCGGCAAGGGAAAACTGAAGTTCCGTCTTGATCGAAGTCTGTCCAACCTGCCGGACGAGGACAGCAGCGCCGAGCTGCTGGGCCCGCCGCGCGTGCTGGACGCACATAAAGAGCCGCAACTGGACGAGCAGGATCTGCCGTCAGTGAGCATGTCGGCCCGCGTACCTCGCGAGTCGGGTTCCAAGCGCGGCAAGCGTGGCCACAGCGAGCCTTCCCAGGGCGACATGAACCTCA
The DNA here is from genome assembly GCF_057838985.1 of Pseudomonas sp. KH_046_2. Lineage (NCBI taxonomy): Bacteria > Pseudomonadati > Pseudomonadota > Gammaproteobacteria > Pseudomonadales > Pseudomonadaceae > Pseudomonas > Pseudomonas sp. KH_046_2. The sequence continues at coordinate 2,033,889 of NZ_CM174480.1, forward strand.
GCCTGGACCTGGACGGCGGCCCGAGCTTCAGCAGTCGCGACGACGATTTCCCGGATGACACCAAGTCCGCGCCAGCGGTCAACGACAAGGATCAGCCGCAAGCGGAAGAAGTGCTGGTGATCAGCGTGATCTGCCGCGACGCTGCCGGCTTCAAGGGCCCGGCGCTGTTGCAGAACATTCTGGAGAGCGGTTTGCGTTTCGGCGAGATGGACATCTTCCATCGCCACGAAAGCATGGCGGGCAACGGTGAAGTGCTGTTCTCCATGGCCAACGCCGTCAAGCCTGGCGTATTCGACCTGGACGACATCGACCACTTCAGCACCCCGGCGGTGAGCTTCTTCCTGGGTCTGCCGGGCCCTCGCCATCCGAAGCAAGCCTTCGACGTGATGGTGGCAGCGGCGCGCAAATTGTCGCAAGAGCTGAACGGCGAATTGAAAGACGACCAGCGCAGCGTACTGACCGCCCAGACGATCGAGCACTACCGTCAGCGCATCGTCGAGTTCGAACGTCGCGCCCTGACCCAGAAGCGCTGATTGAAATGGTTGGAGCGGGCTCTTGTGGCGAGGGGGCTTGCCCCCGTTGGGCTGCGAAGCAGCCCCATTCAACTACACCGAGTTTGCCGGTTTTTACGACGGCTTCGCCGCCGAACGGGGGCAAGCCCCCTCGCCACATAGTGCAAGCCTTCTGGCTATCGTAATTAAAAAATTGAGCAGCCTCGGCTGCTCTTTTGCTTTATGAGAGAACACCCATGACCGCCGCCAAGAACCGTATTTTAGAGCTGCGCGCTGAGCTGGATCAGCACAACTATCGTTACCACGTGCTCGACGAGCCGAGCATTCCGGACGCCGAATACGACCGTTTGTTCAACGAGCTCAAGGCTCTGGAAGCGGCCAATCCCGAACTGATCACCAGCGACTCGCCAACCCAGCGAGTGGGCAGCGCGGCGCTGTCGGCGTTTACCCAGGTGCGTCACGAAGTGCCGATGCTCAGCCTCGGCAACGCCTTCGAAGAAACCGATATGCGTGAGTTCGACCGCCGGGTGACCGAAGGCCTGGACCTGCCGGCCGGTGATCTGTTCGGTGGCGGCGCGACAGTCGAGTACAGCTGTGAGCCCAAGCTCGATGGCCTGGCCGTCAGCCTGCTGTATCAGGACGGTATCCTGGTGCGCGGCGCCACCCGCGGCGACGGCACCACCGGCGAAGACATCAGCGTCAACGTGCGCACCGTACGCAACATCCCGCTCAAGCTGCACGGTGCCGGCTGGCCGGCGACCCTGGAAGTGCGCGGCGAAGTGTTCATGTCCAAGGCCGGTTTCGAGCGGCTCAACGCCACGCAACTGGAAGTCGGCGGCAAGACCTTCGCCAACCCGCGCAACGCGGCGGCAGGCAGTTTGCGCCAGCTGGATTCGAAGATCACCGCCAATCGTCCGCTGGAGTTCTGCTGCTACGGCATCGGCCAGATATCGGCGGACATTGCCGATACGCACATCGGCAATTTGCAGCAACTCCAGGCCTGGGGCATGCCGATCAGTCATGAGCTGAAACTGGCGCACGGTATCGCCGAGTGCCTGGACTACTACCGCGACATTGGTGAGCGTCGCAGCGCGCTGCCGTATGAAATCGACGGCGTGGTGTTCAAGGTCAACAGCATTGCCTCCCAGCGTGAACTGGGTTTTCGCGCCCGTGAGCCACGTTGGGCCATCGCCCACAAATTCCCGGCGATGGAAGAGCTCACAGAGCTGCTCGATGTGGAATTCCAGGTCGGCCGCACCGGGGCGGTGACGCCGGTGGCGCGTCTGAAACCGGTCAAGGTCGCGGGTGTCACGGTGGCCAACGCCACCCTGCATAACATGGACGAAGTCGCGCGCCTGGGCCTGATGATCGGCGACACGGTGATCATCCGCCGCGCCGGTGACGTGATTCCGCAGGTGGTGCAAGTGGTCATGGAGCGTCGCCCGGAAAACGCCCGGCCGGTACAGATTCCCGAGCAGTGCCCGGTGTGCGGTTCCCATGTCGAGCGCACGCAGCTGATCAAGCGCAGCAAGGGCCGCGAGACGGTCAGCGAAGGCGCGGTGTATCGCTGCGTCGGTCGTCTGGCCTGTGGCGCGCAACTCAAGCAGGCGATCATTCACTTCGTTTCCCGTCGCGCAATGGACATCGAAGGCCTGGGTGAGAAGAGTGTCGAGCAACTGGTCGACGAAGGCCTGGTGAGCTCGCCGGCCGATCTGTACGCCCTGACGTTCGAACAGATTGTCGATCTGGAAGGCTTTGCCGAACTGTCGAGCAAGAACCTGCTCGGCGCCATCGAAGACAGCAAGAAGCCGGGCCTGGCGCGGTTCATCTACGCCCTGGGGATTCCCGATGTCGGTGAGGAGACGGCCAAGGTCCTGGCGCGCTCCCTGGGTTCGCTGGAGCGGGTGCAGCAGGCTTTGCCGCAGGTGCTGACGTACTTGCCGGATGTCGGGCTGGAAGTCGCGTACGAGATCCACAGCTTCTTCGAGGATGCGCATAACCGGCAGGTGATTGCTGATTTGCTCAAGCATGGATTGCAGATTCAGGATCAGGGCGAGTTGGGGGCCGGGTTTTCGGCGAGCACCACGCTGGGCGGCTTCCTCGACAAGCTGCATATCCCCTTGGTCGGTCCGGGCGGAGCGCAGAAACTGGCGGACAAATTCGGCTCGCTGCAGGCAGTGATCGGCGCGGATTGGCTGGACATGCGCCAGGCGTTGCCGGAGAAACAGGCCAACTCGGTGCGCGAGTTCTTTGCGGTCGAGGACAATCGCCAATTGGCCGAAGCGGCGGAGAAGCAGCTGATCGATTTTGGCATGCACTGGCAGAGCGAGAAGAAAGTCGTCGAAGGCTTGCCGCTGGCCGGGCAGACCTGGGTGCTGACCGGCTCGCTGGAGCTGATGAGCCGCGACATTGCCAAGGACAAACTCGAAAGCCTCGGCGCCAAGGTCGCCGGTTCGGTGTCGGCCAAGACCCATTGCGTGGTCGCTGGGCCGGGTGCCGGTTCGAAGTTGACCAAGGCCAATGAACTGGGGTTGAAGGTGCTGGATGAAGAGGCGTTTGTTGAAACATTGCGCGGGTACGGCAAGGTAGATTGAGTAGCAATTCAACCTGTAGGAGCGAGCCTGCTCGCGATGGTGTATCAGGCGCATTGATGTCGACTGACACTCCATCGCGAGCAGGCTCGCTCCTACAGGTGTTGCGTTCGACCTGGGAACGATCCTCCTAGGGAAATGATCTAGTCTCTGCAAGCCCCAGGGAGAGATCGCCATGTACCCTTTCTTCGAGCAGCTCAGCTCGCGCATCGCCGCGCCGTTCATGGGCGAAAGCTCGCGCAACAGCAAAGTCTGGTCCTGTCGTTGCGGGCAGTCGCTGTTCTTTCGCAACAGCCAGTGCCTGGCCTGTTCGGCGGCGTTGGGTTATCAGTCGGAGCAGAGTCGCTTGTCTGCGCTGCAACCGGGTGTGCAAGCGGGCACCTGGCTGCTGGATGCCGATCCCGGGGCTGGCCTGTATCGACGCTGTGCCAACCTCGACTCCCCGGCGGCCTGTAATTGGTTGCTGCCTGCCAATGACCATGACGTCTTGTGCATTGCCTGCAGCCTCAATCGCACCATTCCTGACCTGTCGATAGCCGACAACCACGAGCACTGGCGCAAGGTGGAAACCGCCAAGCGGCGCCTGGTCGCGCAACTGCTCAGCCTGGGGTTGCAGGTGATACCCAAAACCGTCGATGAAGACACGGGCCTTGCCTTCGACTTCATCGGCGTGGACCTCGAAGGTAAACCGCCCACCACCGGACACGTCAATGGCCTGGTCACCCTCGATATCAAGGAAGCCGACGATGCCCACCGCGAGCAGGTGCGGGTGCAAATGCACGAACCCTATCGCACGCTGCTCGGGCATTTCCGTCACGAGGTCGGGCACTACTACTGGGATCGATTGATCGCCAATAGCCAGTGGCTTGAGCCTTTTCGCGGATTGTTCGGCGATGAGCGCGCCAGCTATGCCGACGCCCTCGAACGGCATTATCAGCAGGGCGCAGCGCTCGACTGGCAGCAGCACTACGTCAGCGCCTACGCCACCATGCACCCGTGGGAAGACTGGGCCGAAACCTGGGCCCATTACCTGCACATGATGGATGCGGTGGATACCGCGCTGGGGTTTGGCATGAGTGCCCGGGAAATGGACTTCGACTATCAGCCGTTTCCACCTGAAACTCTTTACGATCCACGGCATCCGGGCGGCGCGGCGTTCCTGTCGTTCGTCAACGCGTGGATCGAACTGGCGGGTATGCTCAACGAATTGTCACGCAGCATGGGGCAGCCGGATTTCTATCCGTTCGTCCTGCCGCCGGCGGTCATTGCCAGGCTGCACTTTATCCATCTGGTGATTCAGCAGGCGGGCGGCAGGGCGGACGAGGTGCTTCAGGACCTGTAGGTGCCATCTTCCAGGGTTCGACGCATGTCCTTGAAGCAGCTCATATTTTTTAATCCGTCCGAACGGTTGTAACTTCGCCTCAGATAGGTACAATGGCGCGGCTCGCCGACAGGTGAGCGTCGTTATGGTGACCCCATCGGTCCCCCCGCAACGATTACCCGTGAACCTGGTCAGATCCGGAAGGAAGCAGCCACAGCGGGAACATTGTGTGCCGGGGTGTGGCTGGTGGGGTGACCACCTTAACGTCACGCGAGTGTTCTCTCGCGTTATCTTTCTGAAAACACACTTTCGCTAGCTGCCAGGATCTTCTCCGGGGTGGTTTTTTGCCGTTTGCGGTTTATCCACAGCCGCTGGCTCGCCACCGATATACAGCCGAACAATCCCATCGATCTCCCCGGACATCTTCATCCTCGCCAGGGTGCGCAGGATGCTCTGCACTGGGATCTTCGGGTCGTTGCGAACGTAGCAACCGATACGGTGTTCCTGCAGCACTGCCACGCCTTGCAGTTGCTGCTCCGGTAGCAGGCGGTGATTGAACCAGTCCAGGCTCCATTGATTGCTGACGGCATAGTCGTTGCGGCCGGCCAGGAGTTTTTCCATCACTTGTTCCTGATTGCGTGCGTCGTCGCGTTGCAGTTGGCCGGTGTCGAACAGCGGCTGCAGGGTCGGGTAGCTGTAGCCCAGTACGGTGCCAATGGACTGTTGCGGCAAATCGGCGGGTTTGACTGCGCCGGGCGGCGCATGCCGGGTGATCAACACGTCAGGTTGAATGAAGAGCGGGATACTCCAGAGATAATCGCCAGGCTGGTCGGGCAGCCACGATTGCGCGACATAACAGCGGACATCGACCTCACCATGCTCCATGGCGCTTTGTATGCGCCTGCGGGGTAATACATGGAATTCGGCCGGTACGCCGACCTGGGTCGCGAGGCTGAGCATCACGTCATACAGGATGCCCTGGGTCGGTTTGCCTCGTTCAATCTGCACCATGGGCATGGTCCAGCTGTCGGTTATCACGAAGCGCAGCGGTGCTTGCGCAGCCACGCCGTCCAGGCTGATCAACAGCAATGCCCCCAAGGCCAGCCGCATAAACACTCCGTTAAAAGCCACCGATGTGCAGCTTAGCCACAATACACGAGCGCACCGGATGCAATTTGTCCCTTGCTCCGCTAGCATTAGCCGCTTCTGCTTCCTTCGCTGCGACGGTTTTCGATGAGTTATCAGGTTCTTGCACGTAAATGGCGTCCGCGCTCGTTCCGCGAAATGGTCGGCCAGACCCATGTGCTCAAGGCTCTGATCAATGCCTTGGACAGCCAGCGGCTGCACCACGCCTACCTCTTTACGGGTACCCGTGGGGTCGGCAAGACCACCATCGCGCGGATCATTGCCAAATGCCTTAACTGCGAGACAGGTATCACTTCGACCCCCTGTGGCGAGTGCTCGGTGTGTCGCGAAATCGACGAGGGGCGCTTTGTCGACCTGATCGAGATCGACGCCGCGAGCCGCACCAAGGTCGAAGATACCCGCGAATTGCTCGACAACGTGCAGTACGCCCCGAGCCGCGGGCGCTTCAAGGTCTACCTGATCGACGAAGTGCACATGCTCTCGAGCCATTCCTTCAACGCACTGCTCAAAACCCTTGAAGAGCCGCCACCCTACGTCAAGTTCATCCTGGCGACCACTGATCCGCAGAAACTTCCTGCAACGATTCTGTCGCGGTGCCTGCAGTTCTCGCTGAAGAACATGACGCCGGAACGCGTTGTCGAGCATTTGACCCACGTACTGGGTGTCGAGAACGTGCCGTTCGAGGACGATGCGCTGTGGCTGCTGGGCCGTGCCGCCGACGGGTCGATGCGTGATGCCATGAGCCTGACCGATCAGGCGATTGCCTTCGGCGAAGGCAAGGTCATGGCCGCCGACGTGCGGGCGATGCTCGGGACCCTCGATCACGGGCAGGTCTACGACGTCCTGCATGCGCTGATCGAAGGCGATGCCAAGGCGTTGCTCGAAGCCGTCCGCCACCTGGCCGAGCAAGGCCCGGACTGGAACGGCGTGCTCTCGGAAATTCTCAATGTGCTGCACCGCGTTGCCATCGCCCAGGCCTTGCCGGAAGGTGTCGACAACGGTCACGGCGACCGTGATCGCGTGTTGGCACTGGCCCAGGCGTTGCCGGCCGAAGACGTGCAGTTCTACTACCAGATGGGCCTGATCGGCCGCCGCGACCTGCCGCTGGCGCCGGATCCCCGGGGCGGTTTTGAAATGGTGTTGCTGCGGATGCTGGCGTTCCGGCCCGCAGACACCGCGGATGCCCCGAGGCAACCGCTAAAGCCAGTGGGGATCAGCCAGGCCACAGTTGATTCCGCAAACTCAGTGGCTGCCGCGCCGGTTGTTGCGCCGGTAGTCGCTGCGGCCGTTGCACCGATAGCGGCTGCGCCAGTGGCGGCTCCAGCGCCTGCACCGGAACCGGTTGCGCCGGTCGTAGTGCCGGAACCTGCGCCTGTGGTTGAAGCGGCCGTGGTCGAAGAGGTGGTCGACCTGCCGTGGAATGACCCTGTCGAGCCCGCGCCCGTCCAGCAACCGGCAGTGGAGCCAGTGCTGGAAACCGCCAGCGAACAACCCGAATTGCCGCCGATGCCGCTGCCGACGCCGGACAGCGTGGTGCCGGACGCCCCGGAGTGGGCCGCCGCGCCGATCCCGGAACCCTCGGTGGCCGCCGTCGACGCCGCGACGCCGGGCATGGACCTGGATGACGAGCCGCCGCTGGACGAGGATTACATCGAGCCGGACATGGATTCGGCCTACAGTTACCTCGACGAACTGGCCAGCGAGCACGCCGCCGACCCGGCCCCGGAACCCGAGCCTGAACCCGCGGCAATGCCGGCCACCGGTCTGGCCCTGCAATGGCTGGAGCTGTTCCCGAAATTGCCGATCTCCGGCATGACCGGCAGCATCGCCGCCAACTGCACGCTGATCGCGGTGGATGGCGACAATTGGCTGATGCACCTGGACCCGGCCCACAGTGCCTTGTTCAACGCCACTCAACAGCGCCGCCTCAACGATGCGCTGAATCAGTATCACCAGCGCACGCTGACCCTGAGCATCGAACTGATCAAGCCCGAGCAGGAAACCCCGGCACAAGCGGCTTCGCGCCGCCGTGCCAACCGTCAGCGCGAGGCGGAGGAATCGATCCACGGTGATCCGTTCATCCAGCAAATGATGCAGCAGTTCGGTGCGGTGGTCCGTAACGATACTATTGAACCTGTCGACGCCCTGGTCACTCAGGGCTAATAACTGAAGGCGCCCGGCCGCATGGGCCGGGCGCTGTTTTAATCCAAGTACTTTTGAGGTGATTACCATGATGAAAGGTGGCATGGCCGGCCTGATGAAGCAGGCGCAGCAGATGCAGGAAAAAATGGCCAAGATGCAGGAAGAACTGGCCAACGCCGAAGTCACCGGTAAGGCCGGTGGCGATATGGTCACCGTGGTGATGACCGGTCGTCATGACGTCAAGAGCGTGACCATCGACCCGAGCCTGGTCGAAGGCATGAGCGAAGACGACAAGGAAATGCTCGAAGCGGTCATCGCCTCCGCGGTCAACGATGCCGTGCGCAAGATCGAAGCCAACAGCCAGGACAAAATGGGCAGCATGACTGCCGGCATGCAACTGCCGCCGGGCATGAAACTGCCATTCTGATTCGCCTTCAGGCGGCAGATGAGTTACAAAAATGCCAGGCATAGCGCCTAATGCCAGTCAGTTAAGCTGACTGGCATTTTTATTTTTGATCGGATACTTCGGTGATTTCAGCCGAATCGCCCGAGGATAAACGCGCTCCTCACGTCGATGCGGCAGCACGTAGTGCGGCGCTGAAGCATGAAGCTCGGCCAAATACTTGGGGATGTTCCCGGAACGGTCGGCCGAGACGCTGTTGATAAACCCGAGAATCGCCCAGGTACACGCGGTAAAGCTCATTTCGCACGGGTAAATGCCAGGACAGTGGCGACTCATTTCCACCATCTGATAGCGCAACAAGTTGTAGCCCAACAACACGCCCCACAACTCTTGCTCGATCATCTCGGGTGTCTTGCTGCGCAGCGTATAACTGCTGTTGAGCAGCGTCTGCTTCATTTCCCGAAAGCCTAATTCGATTTCCCAGCGCTGGCTGTACAGATCAACGATCTCGTCGGAAGGAAAACGCAGCGGGTCAGCCATTGAGGTCAGAATCTGACACACCTTGCCCTTCACGGTTTTGCTCAGCAGTCGCGCGGTCAGCCGCTCCGGCAACCCAGGCCATTGCTTGCGGGCCTGCGGCGAAGTGCTCAGCGAAACAATCGCATCCTGGCGCCCCAAACGCTGGATCACCTCGTACTGCGAGCCTTTTTTCAGCGGCATCAGCCAGTGGCGTTCGACGCCTGCCTGCTGCCACTGATGCAGTAAACCTAACGAGTAAAAACCACGATCAAACAGCGTCAGCGAGTGATCGGGGGTGGTTTCGATCAGTTGCTCGGCCAGTTTCATTTCGTTGCTGCGGTAGCCGTCAAACGCACTTCCAATCAGCAAATGGCTGGTCAACTCCATTTGGCAGACCATGCGCACCTGAGGAAAACCGGTGTCGCCGTGCTGGTTGCTGGCGGAGTCATAGCGCGCCCGATTTTCCGGCGTGTCGGGCGTGCGCCAGACAACGCCATCGACGCCCAACAAACGCAGACCGGCCCAAGTCGGATGATTGGCCGCCTCATGCCAACTTTTCTGGGTCAAATCGAAGACTTGTCGTACAGCTTCGCTGCCCAATCTCTGACGGGCCTGGACTACGGCGCTGGGGGCCACCAACGGGCGCTGGCCCGGCAACATGATGTTCATGCGACTGACCACATCCCAGGCCGACATGCGCCGGAAGAACGCCATGGAGATCACGCACCAGAGCATCATTTCCAGCGGCAAACGACGCTTGCGCAGCGTCGCCACACCGGCTTGTTCAAGCGCCTGTTCGACCAAAGAAGGATCGAGCAAGGCATCCAATCCCTCGATGGCGTTGGGGGTAGAGGCGATGTTGTGGGTCAGTTCCAGTGCCCGAGCGAGACGCATAAAAAAATCCGATGCCAGTACAGGCATCGGATTTTGATTTCTTGCGGCCAAAGGTCAAGCGAGAAGGCTTAACTGATCGGCATTAGGCATAGCGCCTGGCATTTTTGTTTCTGGCTGATAGATATGTTTGGCTGACATGCCGCCTTCGCGAGCAAGCCCGCTCCCACAGGATATGTATTGCTCACAGAACCTGTGGGAGCGGGCTTGCCCGCGAAGAAGTCGCCCCGGTGTAACTGAATAAACATCGAACGCCATACCGCCACAAAGGTCTGCTCCCTATATCACTGAACCTCATCGATCACAGGAGACGCTGCCATGTCCGACCCCATGACCCTCAATCAACGCATTGTCCTGGCTTCTCGCCCAGTGGGCGCGCCAACGCCGGAAAACTTCCGCATGGAGCGGGTGGCGCTGCCGGACCTGGCCGATGGTCAGGTGCTGCTCAAGACCGTTTTCCTGTCGCTGGACCCCTACATGCGCGGACGCATGAGTGACGCACCTTCCTACGCCGCACCGGTGGAAATCGGCGAAGTCATGACCGGGGGCGCTGTCAGCCGGGTCGAGCGCTCGCTCAATCCGAAGTTTCAGGAAGGTGATCTGGTGGTCGGTGCCACCGGTTGGCAAAGCCACAGCATCAATGACGGTCGCAGCATCATTCCGATTCCCGCGCTGCCAAGCCCTTCGATGGCCCTCGGGGTGCTGGGGATGCCGGGCATGACCGCGTACATGGGCCTGATGGACATCGGCCAGCCGAAGGCCGGTGAAACCCTGGTGGTTGCAGCGGCGTCGGGGGCGGTGGGTTCGGTGGTCGGGCAGGTGGCGAAGATCAAGGGCCTGCGGGTGGTTGGTGTGGCAGGTGGTGCGAAAAAGTGCCGCTATGTCGTCGAAGAGTTGGGCTTCGATGCCTGCATCGATCACAGGAGCCCGGACTTTGCCGATGAGCTGGCGCAGGCCTGTCCCAAGGGTATCGACATCTACTATGAGAACGTTGGCGGCAAGGTATTCGACGCCGTAGTGCCGTTGCTCAATCCCAAGGCGCGGATTCCACTCTGCGGCCTGATTGCCTCCTATAACGCCCATGAGGCGCCGAGCGGCCCGGATCGCCTGCCACTGTTGCAGCGCACCCTGTTGACCAAGCGGGTGCGCATCCAGGGTTTCATCGTTTTCGATGACTATGGTGATCGTCAGCCGGAATTCCTCAGTGCCATGGCACCCTGGGTACGCGATGGCAAGGTGAAGTTCCGCGAAGACGTGGTCGATGGCCTGGAACAAGCGCCTGATGCGTTCATCGGCATGCTGGAAGGGCGCAACTTCGGCAAACTGGTGGTACGGGTTTCCCGGGACTGAGTAATTGACGCTGCAATTTGACGCTCAACCGAGGCGCGGGTATAAACCGCGTCTCGTTGTTTTGTCGGACTTTTCCACCATGAGCTTCAGCCCTTTGATTCGCCAACTGATCGACGCCCTGCGAATTTTGCCCGGCGTGGGTCAGAAAACCGCCCAGCGCATGGCGTTGCAGTTGCTCGAGCGTGACCGCAGCGGCGGCTCGCGACTGGCGCTGGCCCTGAGCCAGGCCATGGAAGGGGTCGGTCACTGCCGTTTGTGCCGTACGCTGACTGAAGATGATCTGTGCCCGCAATGCGCCGACACACGTCGCGACGACACCTTGCTCTGCGTGGTGGAAGGCCCGATGGACGTCTATGCGGTGGAGCAGACCGGTTTCCGCGGGCGCTATTTCGTGCTCAAGGGGCATCTGTCGCCGCTCGACGGCCTGGGGCCGGAAGCCATCGGCATTCCGCAGTTGATGGCGCGAATCGAAGAGGCCGGCACGTTCGCCGAAGTCATCCTGGCCACCAACCCGACCGTGGAAGGTGAAGCCACGGCGCACTACATCGCCCAATTGCTCAGCAGCAAGGGCCTGATTGCCTCGCGCATCGCCCATGGTGTACCGCTCGGTGGTGAGCTGGAGCTGGTGGATGGCGGGACGCTGGCGCATTCGTTTGCCGGGCGTAAGCCGATCACTCTTTAATTTGTGTTGTTCGGGCCGACGTCTTCGCGAGCAGGCTCGCTCCCACAGGGGGTCTGCGGCGCACACAAAACCAATGTGGGAGCGAGCTTGCTCGCGATGCAGGCGACGCGGTTTCACAATCCTGTTGAAAACCAAGCAAGCGCTCGGTTAACTTCACTGACCCCTTCAGTGGAGCTCGCCGATGTCTGCCTTTCAGGAATACTTCGACCCCAGCCACCAATTGGTCCGTGACAGCGTCAGACGTTTCGTCGAGCGCGAGATCCTTCCTGATATCGAGCAGTGGGAAGAAGCCGAAAGCTTTCCTCGCGAGCTCTACCTCAAGGCCGGCGCAGCGGGGATTCTCGGCATCGGCTACCCGGAGGCTTACGGAGGCAGCCACGAAGGGGATCTGTTCGCCAAGGTTGCCGCCAGTGAAGAGTTGATGCGTTGCGGCTCAGGCGGGTTGGTTGCCGGCCTGGGTTCGCTGGATATCGGCTTGCCGCCCGTTCTCAAGTGGGCCCGACCCGAAGTGCGTGATCGTGTACTGCCGCAGGTGCTGTCGGGAGAGAAGATCAGCGCCCTGGCCATCACCGAGCCCGGGGGTGGGTCCGATGTCGCTAACCTGCAAACCCGTGCCGTGCGCGACGGCGATTACTACCGGGTCAGTGGCAGCAAGACCTTTATCACCAGCGGCGTGCGCGCGGATTACTACACCGTGGCGTTGCGAACGGGTGAGCCAGGTTTCGCTGGCATCAGCCTGTTACTGATCGAGAAGGGCACGCCCGGTTTCACCGTAGGGCGGCAACTGAAGAAAATGGGTTGGTGGGCGTCAGACACCGCTGAACTGTTCTTCGATGATTGTCCAGTGCCCACAGGAAACCTGATCGGCGCCGAGAACATGGGCTTTGCCTGCATCATGGGCAATTTCCAGAGCGAACGCCTGGCCCTGGCACTGATGGCCAACATGACCGCACAACTGGCGCTGGAGGAGAGCCTGAAGTGGGCGCGCCAGCGCGAAGCCTTTGGCAAACCGATCGGCAAGTTTCAGGTGATCAAGCATCGCCTCGCCGAGATGGCGACCGCGCTGGAAGTGTCCCGGGAATTCACTTACCGCCAAGCGGCGAAGATGGCGGCGGGGCAGAGCGTGATCAAGGAGATTTCCATGGCCAAGAATTTTGCGACGGATACGGCGGACCAGATCGTCAACGATGCGGTGCAGATACTCGGTGGGTTGGGTTACATGCGCGAGAGCCTGGTGGAGCGGCTGTACCGCGACAACCGGATCCTGTCGATTGGTGGCGGGACGCGGGAAGTGATGAACGAGATCATCAGCAAGCAGATGGGGCTGTAGTTAGCGGTGTGGCGACTGACGCCATCGCGGGCAAGCCCGCTCCCACAGTGTTCTTTGTCATGCACAAGATTTGTGTACGCCGCAGATCCTTGTGGGAGCGGGCTTGCCCGCGATGGCGTCAGCTAAGACGCCACTTACTTATCGGAAAGGGCAAACTGCGTCAGGCAGAACGTAGGAATGCCCATGTCTTCCAGACGCTGCGAGCCACCCAGCTCCGGCAGGTCGATGATCGCCGCCGCTTCATACACTCGCGCGCCCATGCGGCGGATCAGGTTGGCAGCGGCAATCAGGGTTCCACCGGTGGCGATCAGGTCATCGAACATCACCACCGAATCCCCTTCGCACAGGCTGTCGGCGTGCACTTCCAGGAAGGCTTCGCCGTATTCGGTCGCATAAGCCTCGGCCAGCACGTCAGCCGGCAGTTTGCCTTGCTTGCGGAACAGCACCAGCGGCTTGTTCAACTGATAGGCCAGTACCGAACCGATCAGGAAGCCACGGGCGTCCATCGCGCCGATGTGGGTGAAGTCAGCCTCGACGTAACGGTGGGCGAAGCTGTCCATCACCAGGCGCAGGGCCGTTGGCGACTGGAACAGCGGGGTGATGTCGCGAAAGATCACACCCGGTTTCGGGAAGTCGATGACAGGGCGGATGAGGGATTTGATGTCGAAGGAGTCGAAGGCCATAGTCGAAGAATCCTGGCAGGGCTGCAAACGACCAAGTATAACGGCGGCTGAACCGTTTCGCTCAGCCGCAACGTTTTGTTTCAGCCTTCCAGCGAGCCGCCGGCCAAGGCGCAAAGCTGGATCGGGTCGATAATCCGGATTTCCTTGCCTTCTGCCGCGATCAGTTCGTTTTGCTGGAAGCGGGTAAAGACGCGGGACACGGTTTCCACCGCCAGGCCCAGGTAGTTACCGATTTCGTTGCGCGACATGCTCAGGCGGAACTGATTGGCGGAAAAACCCCGGGCGCGGAAACGTGCCGAGAGGTTGACCAGGAAGGTGGCGATGCGTTCGTCGGCGGTCTTTTTCGACAACAGCAGCATCATCTGCTGGTCGTCACGGATTTCGCGACTCATCACCCGCATCAGCTGACGGCGCAACTGCGGCAATTGCAGGGCCAGTTCGTCGAGGCGTTCGAAAGGAATTTCACATACCGAGGTGGTTTCGAGGGCTTGTGCCGACACCGGGTGCTTTTCGGTGTCCATGCCCGACAAGCCGACCAGTTCGCTGGGCAGGTGGAAGCCGGTCAGTTGTTCCTCACCGGTGTCGCTCAGGCTGAAGGTCTTGAGGGCGCCAGAACGGACTGCGTAGACAGAATCGAAGGTATCGCCCTGGCGAAACAGAAATTCGCCTTTTTTCAGTGGCCGGCCGCGTTTGACGATTTCGTCCAGCGCGTCCATGTCTTCCAGATTCAGCGAAAGTGGCAGGCAAAGAGGGGCCAGGCTGCAATCCTTGCAATGGGCTTGATTATGAGCGCGCTGTTTTACTGGCTCGGACATTTCTTCAATCCTTGTGGGAAATCACACATAAGACGTAAGGGTAACTCACCCGAGGACATTGAGGCCAGCCTGTGGCGCTTTTGTCGCAGCGCTCTAGATCACCCGTGAGAACCGTTGCTGACTGTGTTGTTCCAGGTATGCGTCGAACACCATGCACACCGAGCGCGCCAACAGTCGCCCGGCGGGCAGGATGGTGATCCTGTCGCGATCGAGTTCGATCAGCCCGTCATTGGCCATGTCTTGCAACTGGGGCCAGAGATCGCCGAAGTAGCCCTGGAAATCGATGTTGAAGGCCTGCTCGATGTCAGCGTATTCGAGACTGAAATTGCAGATCAATTGTTGGATGACCGCGCGCCGCAGCCGGTCATCGGCATTGCACAGCAGGCCGCGGCTGGTGGCCAGTTGCATGGATGCAAGGACGTTCTGATACTCGGTCAGGTCGCTGCTGTTCTGGCAGTACAGGTCGCCGATCTGGCTGATTGCCGAGACGCCGAGGCCGATCAGATCGCAATGACCGTGGGTGGTGTAGCCCTGGAAATTGCGTTGCAGGGTCGATTCTTCCTGGGCAATCGCCAGCTCATCGTCGGGCAGGGCAAAGTGGTCCATGCCGATGTAGCGGTAGCCGGCGCTGATCAGTTGCTCGATGGTGCGCTGCAGCATTTCCAGTTTCTGCGCGGGTGTCGGCAGTTCATTGCCGTTGATGCGCCGCTGGGGCATGAAGCGTTCCGGCAAGTGGGCATAGTTGAACACCGACAGCCGGTCCGGTTGCAGGTTGATGACCTCTTCGACGGTGCGGGCGAAATTCTCCGGCGTCTGTCTCGGCAGGCCGTAGATCAGGTCGATGTTGATCGAGCGAAACTGCAAGGTGCGGGCGGCATCGATCACCGCGCGGGTTTCTTCCAGGCTTTGCAGGCGATTGACTGCGCGCTGAACCGCCGGGTCGAGGTCTTGCAGGCCGATGCTGACCCGATTGAAGCCCAGTTCACGCAGCAGGCCCATGGTCGACCAGTCGGCCTCGCGCGGGTCTATCTCGATGCCGTAGTCGCCGGAATCGTCGTCCAGCAAATTGAAATGTTTGCGCAAATGCGCCATCAACTGGCGCAGTTCGTCGTGGCTGAGAAAGGTCGGTGTGCCGCCACCGAAGTGCAGTTGCTCGACTTTCTGCGTGGGGTCGAGGTGGCAGGCGATCAACTGGATTTCCTGCTCCAGGCGCTGCAAATACGGCTGCGCCCGGCCGCGATCCTTGGTGATGACTTTGTTGCAGGCGCAGTAATAGCAAATGTTCGCGCAGAACGGCACATGCACGTACAGCGATAGCGGGCGCTGGGCCTTGCGGCTGTCGCGCAGGGCATGAAACAGGTCGAAGGTGCCGACCTGGCTGTTGAATTGCACGGCGGTCGGGTACGAGGTGTAGCGTGGTCCCGCCAGGTCATAACGGCGGATCAGATCGGTGTCCCAACGAATG
Organism: Pseudomonas sp. KH_046_2; assembly: GCF_057838985.1. NCBI lineage: Bacteria > Pseudomonadati > Pseudomonadota > Gammaproteobacteria > Pseudomonadales > Pseudomonadaceae > Pseudomonas > Pseudomonas sp. KH_046_2. Next base: position 2,049,739 of record NZ_CM174480.1, read on the forward strand.
GCGTCGAGCATCATGCGGGCATTCCCCCGGATAGGCTGGCAGTGTCAGCCACTTTATGCGAGGGCGGTGTGGGGCATCTTGATTTGCATCAAGGGTGGTTGTTGGCTTTGATGGGTTTTTGTGGATCAGTGCCCCATGAGCCAATGCTGATGCGGCCCCGGCAAGGTCCAGATGCCGAACAGCATCACCAGCAATCCGCCCGCCATCCTCACGCTGCGTTTGCGCAACAATGCGGTAATGCGCTCGGCGGCAAGGCCTGTCGCCAGCAGCACCGGCCAGGTGCCCAGCCCGAACGCCAGCATCAACAAGGCGCTGTCCAGCGCGTTGCCCTGGCTGGCCGACCATAGCAAGGTGCTGTAGACCAGGCCGCACGGCAGCCAGCCCCAGAGCGCACCCAACAACAGCGCGCGCGGAACGCTCGATACCGGCAGCAAGCGGTTGGCGACGGGCTGGATATGCCGCCACAAGCCTCGACCGAGGCTTTCGATGCGGGTCAGGCCGCTCCACCAACCGGCCAGGTACAGGCCCATGGCAATCAGCAGCAACCCGGCGAGGATACGCAGGAACATCGCCGCCGGGCTGCTGGCCACGGCCCATCCGGCCAGGCCGATCAGCAATCCGGCGCAGGCATAGCTCAGAATCCGTCCCAGGTTGTAGGCCAGCAGCAGGCGAAAGCGGCGGCTGCGTTGTTCCTTGGGAATCGCCAAGGTCAGCGCGCCCATCAAGCCGCCGCACATGCCCAGGCAATGGCCGCCGCCGAGCAAGCCGAGGATCACCGCAGACACCAGCAGTGGCGCCAGGTCAAGCATGGGGCGGGGCCTTGTCGTCCGTTTTGGCCGGTTGACCGCTGGCCTCATCGACGGCGGCGGTGTGGTTCGGGTCCTGGTCGTCGAACAGGATGCTGTGGGCCGGGCCGTCGAGGTCGTCGTACTGACCGCTGTCCACCGCCCAGAAAAAGATATAGACGGCAATGGCCACGATCAGCAGCGCAGCGGGAATCATCACGTAAAGAGCTGGCATCTGGACTCCATGCCCGCGCGGCTCAGGCCGGCAGCGGGCGGGTTTCTGGTGTGGTGCAAGGGGCGGGCGCGCTCGGCATGCGAGTCAGGCGCAACGCGTTCAACACCACGGTCAACGAACTGATCGACATGCCCACCGCCGCCCAGACCGGAGTGATCCAGCCGAGGGCGGCGAAGGGCAACATGAGGCCATTGTACAACCCGGCCCACAGCAGGTTCTCGATAATGACCCGACGGGTGCGCCGCGCGAGGCTGAAGGCTTGCACCAGCGCATCGAGGCGGTTGGACAGCAGCACGGCGTCGGCACTGGTTTTCGCAAGGTCAGTGGCCGACCCCATGGCGACGCTGATATCCGCAGCCGCCAGCACCGGCACGTCATTGACGCCGTCGCCGAGCATCAACACCTTGCGACCTTCCTTGTGCAGTTGTTGCAGGACTTGCAGTTTGTCGTCCGGACGCAAGCCGCCACGGGCTTCATCGATACCCAGTTCCGCCGCCACGCTGGCGACCATCGGCGAGCTGTCGCCGGACAACAACAGCGTACGCCAGCCCCGTGCCTTGCACGCGGCCAACAGCGCGGGCGCGTCGGCCCGCAAGCGATCATCGAGGACTAGCCAGGCCAGCGGTCCCTGGCTGTCGCCCAGCAGCAGCCATTGGCCGGCTTCTTCGGGCATCGACGGCACCGCGGCGCCGCTGAGTTCGCAGACGAATCCTGGCTGTCCGATGCGCAGGCGTCGCCCTTCGATCAGCCCCTCCAGGCCAAGGCCCGGAGTGCTGTGGACTTCTTCGGCAGCCATCGGTGCACGACCGAAAGCGCGGGCGATCGGGTGTTCGGAGCGGTTTTCCAGGGCGGCGGCGAGGCCCAGGCATTGATCGCTGTCGAGCGCGCCGAGGGGACGGATCGAGCGCAGTGCCAGGCGACCTTCGGTGAGGGTGCCGGTCTTGTCGAAAATCACCGTGTCGATCTGGTTCAGGCCTTCGAGCACGTGGCCGCGAGTCAACAACAGTCCTAGTTTGTGCAGCGTGCCGGTGGCGGCGGTGAGGGCGGTCGGCGTCGCCAGCGACAAGGCGCACGGGCAGGTCGCCACGAGCATCGCCAGCACGATCCAGAACGCCCGCGATGAGTCCAGTTCCCACCACAACAGGCCAATGGCTGCGGCAGCGATCAACGACAACAGCAGGAACCATTGCGCGGCGCGGTCGGCGATTTCCGCCAGGCGCGGCTTTTCGGCCTGGGCACGATCGAGCAGGCGAACGATGGCCGAGAGGCGAGTGTCCTGGCCCAGGGCCTGGACCTCGACGGTCAGTGCGCCTTCGACGTTCATTGTGCCGGCGGTGACCGCGTCGCCGAGGGTGCGTGGTTGCGGCAGGTATTCGCCGGTCAGCAGCGACTCGTCGACGCTCGACTGACCGTCGAGGATCTTGCCGTCAGCCGGAAGAATGGCCCCCGGATGAACCAGCACCTGATCGCCGACACGCAGTTCACTGAGCAGAATGCGTTCGCTCTGGCCGTCGGCTGTCAATCGCAGACATGAGGCGGGCAATAGATTTACCAGCTGCGCGGTGGCGGCGGCCGTGCGTTCGCGGGCGCGCCGCTCCAGGTAACGCCCGGCCAGCAGGAACAGGGCAAACATGCCGACGGCATCGAAATACAGTTCGCCAACCCCGGTGATGGACGTCCAGATCCCGGCGATGTAGGCGCTGCCGATAGCCAGCGACACCGAAACGTCCATGGTTAGGTGGCGGGTGCGCAGATCGCGCATGGCGCCTTTGAAGAACGGCGCGCAGCTGTAGAACACAATCGGGGTGGTGAGGAACAGCGCGACCCAGCGCAGGATGGTGTGCAGTTCCGGGCTGAGGTCGATGTTGAATTCAGGCCAGGTGGCCATGGTTGCCATCATCGCCTGGAACCACAGCAACCCGGCCACGCCGAGCTGGCGCAGGGCCAGGCGGTTTTCGCTGGCCAATTGTTCGCTGGCCCGGTCGGCTTGATACGGGTGTGCGGCGTAACCGATGTGGCGCAGTTCGCTGAGGATCTGGCTCAGGGGCAGTTGCGCATCGGTCCAGCGCACGTGCAGGCGATGGTTGGACAGGTTCAGGCGCGCTTCGGCCACGGCCGGCAAGGTGCGCAGGTGTTTTTCGATCAACCAGCCGCAGGCCGCGCAGCTGATGCCTTCCATCAAAAGGGTGGTTTCGGCGAGTTCGCCTTCGTGGCGAACGAAGGGTTGCTGCACATCGGCACGGTCGTACAGCGCCAGTTCGTCCACCAGTTGCACCGGCAGCGCTTCAGGGTTGGCCGAGGCTTCGCTGCGGTGCTGGTAGTAGCTATCCAATCCACCGGCGACGATGGCTTCGGCTACGGCCTGGCAACCCGGGCAGCAGAATTCCCGGGACTCCCCGAGCACGACGGCGGTGAAGCGACTGCCGGCCGGGACGGGCAGGGCGCAGTGGTAGCAGGGGGTCGGGGTGGTCATGGGGTGAAATCTATGTCGTCCGGGAGGGCCTCTTCGCGGGCAAGCCCGCTCCCACAGTGACTGGCGGTGTCCAGCAATTTTGCGAACAATACAAAACCCTGTGGGAGCGGGCTTGCCCGCGAATGCGCGAAGCGCAGCTATTACTTTTTCAGGTCTTCGGCACCTTGCAGCGGTTCGTCACCCAGCAGCAGATCCTTGTCATGGCTGACCGGTTCCTCTTCGAACATGCGCCAGATGTGCTCGTCCTGGGTGCCGAGCAACTCGACAAAACGCCGGCCTTCGATTTTGTCGCTCAACTGGCCGATGTAGCGGCCCTGTTCGGTTTCGCTGCGGGTGAGGGTGATCTTGCGATCCTTTTCCGGCTGGGTTGGCGAAATCAGGTTCAGCTCCAGGGTCTTGGGCTGGCTGTCGCCGCTCAGACGCAGGTCAACCTCGCCGGTCATGCCGTCGAGATGAACGCTGGCGCGCATTTTCAGGGTCTGGGCCAGCAGCTCACGGTCGAGGGAGCGGTTGATGCCTTTGCCGGCCTCGTAGTAGTTGTCGTTGACCAGGTTGTCCGGGTTGTTCACCGCGATGGTCACCATGGACAAGGTCAGGGTCACCGAGCAGGCCAGGATCCCGATGATGATCCACGGCCAGAGGTGCTTGTACCAGGGACTTGCGGCAGTTGCTGCGGGCATGTTCAGTTCTCTCAACGAATTTGTGGGCCGATGAACCGGCTCTTGGCTTCAATGTGGACGCTGTCGTCATCGGCGTCCTTGAGGATGAATTTCACCTCGTTGGTGCTCGACGGCAGTTTTTCCGGCGCGACGGACAGCTCGGCCGGCTGGCTGACGATCTCGCCGGCCGCGACCCTGATCTCGCGTCGGCCCTGCAGTTTCAGATCCGGCAGGCCGGAGGCTTCAAGCAGGTAGGTATGGTCGCGCTGGTCCTTGTTCATGATTTTCAGGCTGTAGACGTTTTCGATCCGACCTTCGGCGTTCTCGCGGTACAGCACGCGGTCCTTGCTGACATCGAACCCCACCAGCGCACGCATGAAGAACGCCGTCACCAGCAGGCTGATCATCGCCAGCAGCACGATGGCATAGCCAATCAGGCGCGGACGCAGTTTATGGGTTTTCTGTCCGGACAGGTTGTGCTCGGTGGTGTAGCTGATCAGCCCGCGCGGGTACTCCATTTTGTCCATGATGGCATCGCAGGCATCGATGCAGGCGGCGCAACCGATGCATTCGATTTGCAGGCCGTCGCGGATGTCGATACCGGTCGGGCAGACCTGGACGCACATGGTGCAGTCGATGCAGTCGCCCAGGCCCTGAGCCTTGTAGTCGATGCCTTTTTTACGCGGGCCGCGGCCTTCGCCACGGCGCGGGTCGTAGGAAACGATCAGTGTGTCCTTGTCGAACATCACGCTCTGGAAGCGTGCGTACGGACACATGTAGATGCACACCTGTTCGCGCAACCAGCCGGCATTGCCGTAAGTGGCGAGGGTGAAGAAACCGACCCAGAAATACGACCAGCCATCCGCCTGGCCGGTGAAGAATTCGAACACCAGTTCGCGGATCGGCGAGAAGTAGCCGACGAAGGTCATGCCGGTGACGAAGCCGATCAGCAGCCACAGGCTGTGTTTGCTGAACTTGCGCAGGAGCTTGTTGGCGCTCATCGGCGCCTTGTCGAGCTTGATGCGTTGGTTGCGGTCACCTTCAGTGACTTTTTCGCACCACATGAAGATCCAGGTCCACACGCTTTGCGGGCAGGTATAACCGCACCAGACCCGTCCGGCGTACACGGTGATGAAGAACAGGCCGAAGGCGGCGATGATCAACATGCCGGACAGCAGAATGAAGTCCTGAGGCCAGAAGGTGGCGCCGAAAATGAAGAACTTGCGCTCCGGCACGTTCCACCATACGGCCTGATGACCGCCCCAGTTCAGCCACACCGTGCCGAAATACAGCAGGAACAACAGGGCTCCGCCGGAAATCCGCAGGTTGCGAAACAGGCCGGTGAAGGCGCGGGTGTAGATTTTTTCCCTGGAGGCGTAGAGGTCGACGCTGTTGTTCGCGTTCCTGGTGGGAGGAGTGACGTCGTGTACCGGAATCTGGTTGCTCATCATTGCATCCCACGGCAGTGGAAAAGTGCCTCGGTCAGTACGTGCCGACCGCGGTCAAAAAGGGGTGTCGCAGTGGCGCAATGATACGCCTGTCGCTCTAGCCTGCGGGTGCGACCTTTGGTCGCGTTGGGGAAAAATCATGAATGGTGTAGCAGATGTAACAAAACGTGATGCAGGTCAATTGACTATAGACGATTTATCTTTTTTCTTCGTCGATCCTCGACAGGTGCCTGCGTGGAAGGCGATATCCAAAGTCTGCTGGATAAAGAATATATTTTTAACTTGGGTCATACTTTGTGATTATTGGTAGATGGATATTTGGATTTTAATTTAATAGTTTGTTAGTGTGACAACAATGAAATTTGATTGCAGTGTTGCACGTCGTATGTATTTTAAATATCTACTTAAGGATAAGTAAAAATGTCTATTAATGATGAAGAATGCACCCGAGTAACTCAGTCCGTTGGGGCCGTCACTGTCGAAGCTCATAAACCTGGTACAGACTGCACGATTCCGGCCCCCGTCACGACTATCGATACGTTGGAGCCGACTGCGCAAAAAGTCCAGGCAAAACGCTCTTCAGGCAACAAGAAAGGGACTGGCGGTCTGGACAGTCTGGGTGGTGGTAACCTTCCTTGATTACAGCCAATACACATGAATGCGAAGTGTATTCATGAGCGTCTAAAAAACTGCTTCGCCAACTAAAAATGGCGAAGCCGTTTTTTATTAGTTGATCGAAGAGTGCGTGAAAAATAATAATCGGGAGGGCTCGCCAGCAACTCAACGGAACTGTGTGCAAATAAGCGTGCGTAGACTCCAAATGAAAACGGCCCCGCCAATTCTCATTGGCGGGGCCGTTTTTTGTTGCTTCAAGCGTTTGCCTTACTTGGCGTCCGCTGCCTTCTCACCGTGAGACAGGCTGTAGACGTAAGCGGCCAGCAGGTGAACCTTGTCGTTACCCTGCATTGCCTCTTGCGCAGGCATCTGGCCCTGACGGCCGTAACGGATGGTCTGCTGCAGTTGAGCGAAGCTCGAACCGTAGATGAACGCAGCCGGGTGAGTCAGGTCAGGTGCGCCCATCGCTGGGGTGCCTTTGCCTTCCGGACCGTGGCACGCCACGCAGTTGGTAGCGAACAGCTTCTGCCCGGCAACCGGGTCGGCCTTGGCGCCTTCCGGCAGCTTGCGGCCATCGAGGTTGGTCAGGATAAACGCGGCCACATCGGCCACGCCTTGCTCGCCAATCACTTCAGCCCACGCAGGCATCACCGCGTGACGACCGCCCATGATGGTGGTCTTGATGGCTTGCGCGTCGCCGCCCCAGCGCCAGTCGGCGTCGGTCAGGTTCGGGAAGCCGTAGGCGCCCTTGGCGTCGGAACCGTGGCAAACCGAGCAGTTGGAGGCGAACAGGCGGCCACCCATCTTCAGGGCTTGTGGGTCCTTGGCCACTTCCTCGATTGGCATGGCGGCGAACTTGGCGAAGATCGGACCGAACTTGGCGTCCGACCTGGCCATTTCCTTTTCCCACTCGTGAACGCCGGTCCAGCCGGTCTGGCCGTTGGCGAACGCGGTCTGCTTCTCGTTATCGAGGTAGTTGTAACCCGGCAGCAGGCCTTTCCAGTTGCCCAGGCCCGGGTACAGCACCAGGTAGCCGAGGGCGAAGATGATGGTGCCCACGAACAGCATGAACCACCATTTCGGCAGCGGGTTGTCGTACTCCTCGATCCCGTCGAAGGAGTGACCAACCGTCTCGTCGGTTTGCTCGGCGCGCTGGCCCTTGCGGGTGGACAGCAGCAGCCAGGTCAGGGCGAAGATGGTGCCGAGACTGAGGACTGTGACGTACAGACTCCAGAATGTAGTCATTCTTTGTTACTCCTAGAAGCTTGCTCGACGTGCTTGATGGCTTCGGGATCATCCGCGAAAGGCAGCAAGGTCGCGTCTTCAAACTCCGACTTGCGCTTGGGACTGAACACCCACAGTGCCAGTCCGATGAAGGCCACCATCACGACAACGGTGCCCAGGCCACGAATCATCCCGATATCCATCCAATTCACCGTTTGCTTTTGATGATGGTGCCCAGGCCTTGCAGATAGGCCACCAGCGCGTCCATTTCGGTTTTGCCCTTCACAGCATCCTTGGCGCCGGCGATGTCTTCGTCGGTGTAAGGGACGCCGAGCGTGCGCAAGACTTCCATTTTCTTGGCGGTGTCTTTGCCGTCGAGCTTGTTTTCCACGAGGAACGGGTAGGCCGGCATTTTCGACTCGGGCACTACGTTGCGCGGGTTGTACAAGTGCGCACGCTGCCAGTCATCGGAGTAACGACCGCCGACACGGGCCAGGTCCGGACCGGTACGCTTGGAACCCCACAGGAACGGGTGGTCCCAGACGCTTTCACCGGCGACTGAGTAGTGGCCGTAGCGTTCGGTTTCAGCACGGAACGGGCGGATCATCTGCGAGTGGCAGCCGACACAACCGTTGGCGATATAAACATCCCGGCCTTCCAGTTCAAGGGCGGTGCGGGGCTTCATGCCCTCGACCGGCTTGTTGGTGACGTCCTGGAAAAACAGCGGAACGATCTGGGTCAGGCCGCCGATGCTGACGGCGATGACCATGAAGAAGGCCAGCAGGCCAATATTCTTCTCGACTGCTTCATGCTTCATCAGTGAGCTCCAACTACGGCAATCTGTTCGGCGGCTTTGGCTTCAGCCGGGTTCGAGGCGCGTACGGTACGGAATACGTTGTAGGCCATGAACAGCATGCCGGTGGCGAAGAATGCACCGCCCAGGGCGCGGACGATGAAGCCCGGGTGGCTGGCTTGCAGCGCTTCGACGAACGAGTAGGTGAGGGTGCCGTCATCGTTGATTGCACGCCACATCAGGCCCTGGGTGATGCCGTTGACCCACATCGAAGCGATGTAGAGCACGGTACCGATGGTCGCGAGCCAGAAGTGGGTGTTGATCAGGCCGGTGCTGTGCATCTGCGCACGACCGAACAGTTTCGGGATCATGTGGTAGATGGCGCCGATCGAGATCATCGCAACCCAGCCCAAGGCACCGGCGTGTACGTGGCCGATGGTCCAGTCGGTGTAGTGCGACAGGGAGTTCACGGTCTTGATGGCCATCATCGGGCCTTCGAAGGTCGACATGCCGTAGAACGCCAGGGAAACCACCAAAAAGCGCAGGATCGGGTCGGTGCGCAGCTTATGCCAGGCGCCCGACAGGGTCATCATGCCGTTGATCATGCCGCCCCAGCTTGGCGCCAGCAGGATGATCGACATTGCCATGCCCAGGGACTGAGCCCAGTCCGGCAGCGCGGTGTAGTGCAGGTGGTGGGGACCTGCCCAGATGTACAGGGTGATCAGCGCCCAGAAGTGCACGATCGACAAGCGATAGGAGTAGATCGGACGCTCGGCCTGTTTCGGCACGAAGTAGTACATCATCCCCAGGAAGCCGGTGGTCAGGAAGAAGCCCACGGCGTTGTGGCCGTACCACCACTGGATCATCGCGTCCGTCGCACCCGAGTAGGCCGAGTAGGACTTGAACAGGCTGACCGGCAGCGACATGTGGTTGACGATGTGCAGCATCGCGGTCACGACGATGAACGCGCCGTAGAACCAGTTACCCACATAGATGTGCTTGGTCTTGCGCTTGACGATGGTGCCGAAGAACACCAGACCGTAGGTGACCCAGACAATGGCCAGCAGAATAGCCAGGGGCCATTCCAGTTCCGCGTATTCCTTGGTGGTGGTGAAACCCATCGGCAAGGTAATGATCGCGCCGACGATCACCGCTTGCCATCCCCAGAAGGTGAAGGCGGCGAGGCTGTCGGAAATCAGTCGCGTTTGGCAGGTTCGCTGCACGACGTAATAAGAAGTGGCAAACAGTGCACATCCACCGAAGGCGAAAATCACCAGGTTGGTGTGCAGCGGGCGCAGGCGTCCAAAGCTCGTCCATGCCAGACCGAAGTTCAACTCCGGCCAGACCAGTTGCGAGGCGATGAAGACACCGAGCCCCATGCCAAGGATCCCCCAGACCACCGTCATGATGGCGAACTGGCGGACTACCTTATAGTTATAAGCAGTCGGACTGATTGCTGTGCTCATTCTAAGGTTCCACGGTTTGGGTGTTTTATTAGGATTAAAAATCGGCCGCAAGTATGGAGAAAGCAGGGGGTCATTGCAACGCGCCATGACCTGGGTCAATGCTTTCAAATGCTGATTCTGCGGCCTTTCCATGCACCACGTAGGGACAAAATTGCCCGTGGGCAAAACGTCCCGGCGGACTGATCAGGCGAGGGGGTCAGGTCGGATGTAACGGGGTGTGTTCAAACGCAACGTTTGGCTGACCGAAGGCAACTGGCGCGACAGCCGGTATCTACCAGCCTTTGCGGCCTGTCATCGGGCAGATTCGTCGAACACATCGTTCAGGGTCGACCTGGAACCGGCACCGGCCAGTCCGCATCGGGGGAAGCTTAGACCCGAATCCGGGGATCCGAAAGAAAGTCGGTGCGAGGGTGCGACAATGAGTCGCAAAGGGGCAGGGAACTGCCGCATCCGGGAGAATGCGGCAGCAGAGCGGTCGGGATTTATTTGCGGTTGTCTTCAGCCTGCAGGCGCTCGGTATTCAAACCGTGGGACAGGCTGTACACATATGCGGCCAGCAATTGCACCTTGTCGTTGCCGAGCAGTTCGTTTTGCGCCGGCATATGGCCCTGGCGGCCATGCCGAATCGTCTGTTCAAGCTGCGTCAGGCTTGTACCGTAGATGAAGCCGGCCGGGTGCGTCAGGTTCGGCGCGCCCATGGCTTCAGTGCCCTGGCCGTTCGCTCCGTGACAGGCGACGCAGGTGGTGCTGAAGGCTTGCTGTCCGGCTTGCAGGTCGGCTTTGCTGTCGGCGGGTAGCGGCAGGCCGGCCAGATCATGGCGCACATAAGCGGCGACGTTTTTCACACCTTCCTCACCCAGGACTTCACCCCAGGCCGGCATCATCGCCATCCGGCCACCCATGATGGTGGTCTTGATGGTTTCTGCACTGCCGCCCCAGCGCCAGTCGCTGTCGGCCAGGTTGGGGAAGCCGAATGCACCCTTGGCGTCCGAGCCGTGGCACACCGAACAGTTGGAGGCAAACAGGCGGCCGCCCATTTTCAGTGCCTGCGGGTCCTTGGCCACTTCTTCCACGGGCATCGCCGCGAATTTGGCGAAGATCGGCCCGAACTTCGTGTCAGCCTTGGCCATTTCCTTTTCCCATTCGTGCACGCCGGTCCAGCCGTTTTCGTAGCCGGGGAGGATGCCTTTCCAGTTGCCCAGGCCCGGATAGAGGATCAGATAACCGACGGCAAACACCAGGGTGCCAACGAACAGCATGAACCACCATTGCGGCAGCGGGTTGTCGTACTCCTCGATGCCGTCGAAGCTGTGGCCCATGGTCTGGTCGACACTGCCCTTGGTTTCGCCCTTGCGGGTGCTGAGCAGCAGCCAGGTCAGGCCGATCAGGCTGCCGATGGTCAGTACGCAGATCCACGTACTCCAGAAGGTGGTCATGGCCGGGTACTCCTTGTTGCTGATTCTTCAGTGATGTCGGGTTGTGGCTCGTCGGCGAACGGCAGCAGGCGCGCTTCGGCGAATTCCGGGCTGCGCTTGCCGTTGAATACCCACAGGGTCAAGCCGATGAACGCGACGAATACGACGACTGTGCCCAGGCCGCGGATCATTCCAGTGCTCAATTCAAACATTGCTCACCTCTTGCTCTTGATGGCAGTGCCGAGCACTTGCAGGTAGGCGACCAGTGCATCCATCTCGCTCTTGCCCTTGAGCGAAGCGACGGCGCCGGTGATGTCCTCGTCGGTGTACGGCACGCCCAGGGTGCGCATGGCCTTGATCTTGGTTTCGGTATGACTGCTGTCGAGTTGGTTGGCCACCAGCCACGGATAGGCCGGCATCTTCGACTCCGGCACGACGTTGCGCGGGTTGTACAAGTGCGCGCGGTGCCAGTCATCCGAGTAGCGCGCGCCGACCCGCGCCAGGTCCGGCCCGGTGCGTTTCGAGCCCCACAGGAACGGGTGATCCCAGACACTTTCGCCGGCCACCGAGTAGTGACCGTAGCGTTCGGTCTCGGCGCGGAACGGGCGGATCATCTGCGAGTGGCAGCCGACGCAGCCTTCGCGGATATAGATGTCGCGACCTTCCAGTTGCAGCGCGGTATAGGGCTTCATGCCTTCCACCGGTTTGTTGGTCACGTCCTGGAAGAACAGCGGGACGATCTGGGTCAGGCCGCCAATGCTCACGGCCAGGATCATCAGCAGCAGCAACAGGCCGACGTTTTTCTCGATAGTTTCGTGTTTCATGGCGGACTCCTCAGGCCATCTGCTCGGCAGCGGCGACTTCGGCAGGCTGCGAGGCCCGCACGGTGCGCCAGGTGTTGTAGGCCATCAGGAACATGCCACTGAGGAAGATCGCGCCACCCACCAGCCGCACGACGAAGCCAGGGTGGCTGGCCACCAGGGTTTCGACGAAGGAGTAGGTCAGCGTGCCGTCCTCGTTCACCGCGCGCCACATCAGGCCCTGGGCAATGCCGTTGACCCACATCGAGGCGATGTACAGAACGGTGCCGATGGTGGCGAGCCAGAAGTGCGCGTTGATCAGACCGATGCTGTGCATCTGTAAACGTCCGAAGACTTTCGGGATCATGTGGTACAGCGCACCGATGGAAATCATCGCCACCCAGCCCAAGGCGCCGGCGTGTACGTGGCCGATGGTCCAGTCGGTGTAGTGGGAGAGGGCGTTGACCGTCTTGATCGCCATCATCGGCCCTTCGAAGGTCGACATGCCGTAGAACGCCAGCGACACCACGAGGAAGCGCAGGACCGGGTCGCTGCGCAACTTATGCCAGGCACCCGACAGGGTCATCATGCCGTTGATCATCCCGCCCCAGCTCGGCGCCAGCAGGATCAGCGACATCACCATGCCCAGCGACTGCGCCCAGTCCGGCAGCGCGGTGTAGTGCAAGTGGTGCGGACCGGCCCAGATGTACAGGGTGATCAGCGCCCAGAAGTGCACGATCGACAGGCGATAGGAGTAAACCGGGCGCTCGGCCTGTTTCGGCACGAAGTAATACATCATCCCGAGGAAACCGGCGGTGAGGAAAAAGCCTACGGCGTTGTGTCCGTACCACCATTGCACCATCGCGTCGGTGGCACCGGAGTACAGCGAGTAGGACTTGGTGAAACTGACCGGCAATTCCATGTTGTTGACGATGTGCAGGATCGCCACGGTGACGATAAACGCACCGAAGAACCAGTTGCCGACATAGATGTGCTTGGTCTTGCGCTGCATGATCGTGCCGAAGAACACGATGGCGTAGGCGACCCAGACGATGGTGATCAGGATGTCGATCGGCCATTCCAGCTCGGCGTATTCCTTGGAACTGGTGTAGCCCAGCGGCAGGCTGATGGCCGCCAGCAGGATCACAAGCTGCCAGCCCCAGAAACAGAACGCCGCAATTGCGGGAGCAAATAAGCGTGTCTGGCAAGTACGTTGTACTGAGTAAAACGAACTGGCGAACAGTGCGCAGCCGCCGAAGGCGAAGATCACCGCGTTGGTGTGCAGCGGGCGCAAGCGGCCGAAGCTGGTCCACGGCAAATTGAAGTTGAGTTCGGGCCAGACCAACTGGGCAGCGAGAAAAACCCCGAGCCCCATGCCGACGATGCCCCACACCACCGTCATAATGGCGAATTGGCGGACCACCTTGTAGTTGTAGGCGGTACTGATAGAAGTGTTCATGGTTCCCCATCCACGGTTCAGCCGAAGTGAGCGCGCAGCGCAAGGCAGTGCACCCTTCGGCCGGAGTTATAGGCAGACTAAAAGCGAGGCAAGCATGGACAAAGGGCACAAGGCCGGTATTGACGGGGATCAATGGGCGCAGTGCGTGCGGGATCATGGATGGTTGTGGAATGCCGCCGCTGGCAAGGCTGCGGCGACACTGATCCTCGCCCATGGCGCCGGCGCACCGATGGACAGCGACTGGATGAGCGACATGGCTGCACGCCTCGCTGCACAAGGCGTCAACGTGTTGCGCTTCGAGTTTCCCTACATGGCGCAGCGGCGCATCGATGGCGGCAAGCGCCCGCCGAACCCGGCGCCGAAACTGCTGGAATGCTGGCGTGAGGTGTATGCCCAGGTGCGACGCCATGTCACTGGGCCGCTGGCCATGGGCGGCAAGTCCATGGGCGGTCGCATGGCCAGTTTGCTGGCGGATGAATTGGGCGCGGATGCTCTGGTGTGCCTGGGGTATCCGTTTTATGCAGTGGGTAAACCGGAGAGACCGCGGGTGGAGCATTTGGCTTCTTTGAAAACCCGTACCTTGATCGTGCAGGGCGAGCGGGATGCGTTGGGCAACCGGGAAGCCGTCGAGGGGTATGCGCTGTCACCGAGTATCGAAGTGTTCTGGCTGGTGGCGGGGGATCATGATTTGAAGCCGTTGAAGGCTTCGGGGTTTAGCCATGAGCAGCATTTGGTGGCTGCGGCGGGGAAGGTGGCCTCATTTCTTCAGTGAAATGAATGGCGTCTGGGCCTGCCTCTTCGCGGGCAAGCCCGCTCCCACAGTGATCTTTGGTGTGGCTCGATTTTGTGATCAATGCAGAACCCTGTGGGAGCGGGCTTGCCCGCGAAGAGGCCTGTCCAGGCGATATACATTTCAGACTGGTAATAAAAAACCCGGAAGCTTCCACTGTCCGGGTTTTTTATTGATCAACAACAATCAGCGGTTAAACCGCTCCACCAACGAATACTGCGTATTGGCAGTCCTGGTCAGCTCTTCACTCAGCAACGCCGAGTTCTGTGCCTGTTCCGAGGTCTGGTCCGCCAGTTGCGAAATGTTGCTGATGTTGCGGCTGATTTCTTCGGCCACGGCACTTTGCTCTTCGGTCGCGGCGGCGATCTGGGTGGTCATGTCGGTGATGTTGGCCACCGCTTCGCTGATCCCCACCAGTGCCTGGTCCGCTTCCAGTACCCGCGCCACGCCTTCTTCTGCCTGACGATGCCCGGCTTCCATGGTTTGCACGGCGGTGCCGGCGGTTTGCTGGAGCTTGGCGATCAGCGCATGAATCTGCCCGGTGGACTCGCTGGTGCGTTGCGCCAGTTGACGGACTTCGTCGGCCACCACCGCAAAGCCACGCCCCATCTCGCCGGCACGGGCCGCTTCGATGGCAGCGTTCAACGCCAGCAGGTTGGTCTGGTCGGCGATGCCTTTGATCACGTCGACCACGCCACCGATTTCGTTGCTGTCCTTGGCCAGTTGGGTCACGGTCACGCCGGTTTCACCGACGACTACTGAAAGGCGCTGAATGGCTTCGCGGGTTTCCCCAGCGATGTCACGACCACGACCGGTCAGGCGATTGGCTTCCTGGGTGGCGTCGGCGGTGCGTTGCACATGGCTGGCGACTTCCTGGGTGGTCGCTGCCATCTGATTGACCGCGGTGGCTACCTGCTCGGTCTCGACCCGTTGACGTTCCAGGCCGCTGGAGCTGTTGTGCGCCAGGGCGTCGGACTGTCTGGCCTGATCGGTCAGGTGTTCGGCCGTGTCCTGCAGACGCGTCAGGCAAGTTTTCAGGCGGGCTTCCTGACTGAGGATGGACATTTCCAGGCGCGCCTGGGCGCCGCGACTGTCGGTGTACATCTGAGCGATCAACGGATCGGAGGTGGTCTGCTCGGCCAGGCGCAGCAAACGCTTGAGGCCACGCTGTTGCCACTGGAGGCCCATCAGGCCCAGCGGCACTGAAAGGCCGGCAGCCAGGGCAAACCCCCAATGGGAGTTCAGCGATGCACCGATCATGAAGCTCAATTGGCTGACCAGGATGAACGGCAGCCAGTCCTGCAGGATCGGCAGCCATTTATCCGAGGAGGGAACGGCCGACTTGCCCTGGTTGATGCGTTGGTAGAGCGCTTCGGCGCGGCGGATCTGTTCGGCGGTGGGCTTGACCCGCACCGACTCGTAACCGATCACCTGACTGCCTTCGAAGATCGGTGTCACATAGGCGTTCACCCAGTAATGATCACCCATCTTGCAGCGATTCTTGACAATGCCCATCCATGGCAAGCCTTGTTTGAGTGTGCCCCACATGTGTGCGAACACCGCGGCCGGGACGTCGGGGTGACGGACCAGGTTGTGCGGCGCACGGATCAGTTTCTCTCGGGAAAACCCGCTGATCTCGACGAAAGCGTCGTTACAGTAGGTGATCATGCCCTTGGCATCGGTGGTGGAAATCAACCGTTGCTGAGCCGGGAAGGTCCGCTCGCGTTGTGTAATTGGCTGGTTGTTACGCATGGCTTTTTAATCCGCAAGGCTTTCAAGTGCTGTATCGGCATGCGTGGTGAATTGTTGAGATTATTTTTTCGAGAATCAGCGGCACGTCGCAAAATCACCCTTGCGTCAGCTGGCGAGCATCGGATAGGTGAGCGAGCCGAAATGCAGGCGAGCATTGAAAATCCTGGTGTCGAAATTCTGTGGATCCCCGAGTCCCCTGTGGGAGCGAGCTTGCTCGCGATGACTGCGAAACATTCAAAGATGATGTTGAATGACACTCCGCTATCGCGAGCTCGCTCCCACAGGGTTTTTTGTCAGCGCAAGGCTACGACGCAATCAACTGCCGCAACACGTAATGCAAAATCCCTCCGGACTTGAAGTACTCGACCTCATTGAGCGTATCGATGCGGCACAACACCTCGATCTTCTCGCTGCTGCCGTCTTCGCGAGTGATGACCAGCGTCAGGTTCATCCGTGGCGTCAGCTCGACGCCGGTCAGGCCGAGGATGTCCAGGGTTTCACTGCCGCCCAGGTTCAGGCTCTTGCGGTTCTGGTCCAGTTTGAACTGCAACGGCAGCACGCCCATGCCCACCAGGTTGGAGCGGTGAATCCGTTCGAAGCTTTCGGCGACGACCGCTTTCACCCCCAGCAGGTTGGTGCCCTTGGCCGCCCAGTCGCGGCTCGAACCGGTGCCGTATTCCTGGCCGGCGATCACCACCAGCGGCGTGCCTGAAGCCTGATAGCGCATGGCGGCGTCGTAGATCGACATTTTCTCGCCGGTGGGAATGTAGCGGGTGTTGCCACCTTCTTCGCCGCCGAGCATTTCGTTGCGTATGCGGATGTTGGCGAAGGTGCCGCGCATCATCACTTCATGGTTGCCACGCCGCGAGCCGTAGGAGTTGAAGTCCCGCGGCTCCACGCCTTTGTCGCGCAGGTAGTGCCCGGCCGGGCTGTCGACCTTGATGTTGCCGGCCGGGGAGATGTGGTCGGTGGTCACCGAGTCGCCGAGCAGCGCGAGGATCCTGGCGCCGCTGACATCCTTGACCACGGGCGGTGGGCCGCCGATGTCGTCGAAGAACGGCGGATGCTGGATGTAGGTCGAGTCGTCCTGCCAGACATAGGTCGCCGCCTGCGGAACCTTGATCGCCTGCCATTGCGCGTCACCGGCAAACACTTCGGCGTATTCCTTGTGGAACATGGCGGTGTTGACCTGACTCACGGCGTCGGCAATTTCCTTGCTGCTTGGCCAGATGTCCCGAAGGTAAACCGGGTTGCCGTCCTTGTCCTCGCCCAACGGCTCGCGGCTGATGTCGGTGCGTACCGTGCCGGCCAGCGCGTAGGCCACCACCAGCGGCGGGGAGGCCAGCCAGTTGGTTTTCACCAGCGGATGCACCCGGCCTTCGAAGTTGCGATTGCCCGAGAGCACGGAGGCCACGGTGAGGTCGGCTTGCTGGATGGCTTTCTCGATGGGCTCCGACAGCGGGCCCGAGTTGCCGATGCAGGTGGTGCAGCCATAGCCGACCAGGGCAAAGCCCAATTCGTCGAGGTAATGGGTCAGGCCGGCCGCCTTGTAGTAGTCGGTGACCACTTTCGAGCCGGGTGCCAGCGAGCTCTTCACCCAGGGTTTGCGTTTCAGGCCTTTTTCCACGGCCTTCTTCGCCACCAGCCCGGCGGCCATCATCACGCTGGGGTTGGAGGTGTTGGTGCAGGAGGTGATTGCGGCAATGACCACGGCGCCGTTTTTCAGGCGATAGGTCTGGCCTTCGTAATCGTAATCCGCTTCGCCGGCCATATCGGCATTGCCGACGGCAACACCGCCACCGCCTTCGCTTTCCAGGCGGCCTTCTTCCTTGCTGGTGGGCTTGAATTGCAGGTCGGTGAAGTCGCTGAACGCTTGCGCGACGTTGGGCAGCGACACCCGGTCCTGTGGACGTTTTGGTCCGGCGAGGCAGGCTTCGACACTGTCCATGTCCAGCGCCAGGCTGTCGGTGAACACGGGTTCCTGGCCGGGCAGGCGCCACAGGCCCTGGGCCTTGCTGTAGGCCTCGACCAGTTGCACCGTTTCCAGGGTCCGGCCGGACAGGCGCAGGTATTCCAGCGTGATGTCGTCCACCGGGAAGAAACCGCAGGTGGCGCCGTATTCCGGAGCCATGTTGGCGATGGTCGCGCGGTCGGCCAGGGGCAGGTCGGCAAGGCCATCGCCATAGAACTCGACGAATTTGCCCACCACGCCTTTCTTGCGCAGCATCTGGGTCACCGTCAGCACCAGGTCGGTGGCGGTGATGCCTTCCTTGAGCTTGCCGGTGAGTTTGAAACCGATGACTTCGGGAATCAGCATCGACACCGGTTGCCCGAGCATTGCCGCTTCCGCTTCGATACCGCCGACGCCCCAGCCGAGCACGCCGAGGCCGTTGATCATGGTGGTGTGGGAGTCGGTGCCGACCAAAGTGTCGGGGAAGGCGTAGGTGCGGCCGTCCTCGTCCTTGGTCCAGACCGTGCGGCCGAGGTATTCAAGATTCACCTGGTGGCAGATCCCGGTGCCTGGCGGCACCACGCTGAAATTGTCGAAGGCACTCTGGCCCCAGCGCAGGAACGCATAACGTTCGCCATTGCGCTGCATTTCAATGTCGACGTTCTGCTCGAAGGCGCTGCTGCTGGCAAACTTGTCGACCATCACCGAGTGGTCGATCACCAGGTCCACCGGCGACAACGGGTTGATCCGCTGCGGATTGCCGCCAGCCTTGGCCATTGCCGCGCGCATGGCGGCCAGGTCGACCACCGCCGGTACGCCGGTGAAGTCCTGCATCAGCACCCGCGCCGGGCGGTACTGGATTTCGCGGTCGGAGCGACGCTCCTTGAGCCACGCGGCCAGTGCCTTGAGGTCGGCGCCGGTGACGGTTTTTTCGTCCTCCCAGCGCAGCAGGTTTTCCAGCAGGACTTTCAACGACATCGGCAGCTTGTCCAGATCGCCCAGGCTTTTGGCGGCATCGGGCAGGCTGAAGTAGTGGTAGGTCTTGTTGCCGACTTGCAGGGTCTTGAGCGTTTTCAGGCTATCGAGGGACGGCATTGCGATCACTCCTTTGAGTCCGCACGGCTACGGACTGAGGGGACGGGCAGAGCATTAAAACTAGCCCTGTTTTCAGTAGCTGGCTAATAACTGGACTCTATCGCTAAGTCCGAGGTTCCGAAGTCGGCTATCATGCGCGGGTTTTCGTGACAGGCTTTGCTTCAACGCAAGCCTGGGCATCGCGCAGTGGCCGAAATTCCTCGCCATTGCCCAGGAGTAAGAATGAACACCCTCTTTATGCATTGCCGGCCGGGCTTCGAAGGCGAAGTCTGTTCCGAGATTTCCGACCTCGCCTCGCGCTTGAACGTGGCCGGATATGCCAAGGCCAAGGCGGCAACTGCCTGCGCCGAGTTTGTCTGCACCGAAGAAGACGGCGCCGAGCGCCTGATGCGCGGGCAGCGTTTCGCCGAGCTGATCTTCCCGCGCCAGTGGGCCCGGGGGATCTTCATCGATCTGCCGGAAACCGACCGCATCAGCGTGATCCTCGATCATATGGCGGACTTTCCGCTGTGCGGCAGCCTGTGGCTGGAAATGGTCGATACCAACGACGGCAAGGAACTGTCGAACTTCTGCAAGAAATTCGAAGTGCACCTGCGCAAGGCGCTGATGGCGGCCGGCAAGCTGGTGGAGGACGCGCACAAGCCGCGTTTGCTGCTGACCTTCAAGAGCGGCCGCGAAGTGTTCATGGGCCTGGCGGAGTCGAACAACTCGGCGATGTGGCCGATGGGCATTCCGCGTTTGAAGTTTCCACGGGAGGCGCCGAGCCGATCGACCTTGAAGCTGGAAGAGGCCTGGCACCACTTCATCCCGCGCGACCAGTGGGACGAGCGCCTGCACGGCGACATGACCGGCGTTGACCTGGGGGCCGCCCCCGGTGGCTGGACCTGGCAACTGGTCAACCGCGGCATGCTGGTGACCGCCATCGACAACGGCCCGATGGCCGAAAGCCTGATGGACACGGGTCTGGTGCAGCACTTGATGGCTGACGGTTTCACCTTCAAGCCCAAGCAACCGGTGGACTGGATGGTCTGCGACATCGTCGAGAAACCGGCGCGTAACGCCGCGATGCTGGAAGAGTGGATCGGCGACGGCCATTGCCGCGAGGCGGTGGTCAATCTCAAGTTGCCGATGAAACAGCGCTATGCCGAAGTGAAGCGCTTGCTCGAGCGCATTGCCGATGGCTTCAAGGCACGGGGCATCAAGGTCGAGATTGGTTGCAAGCAGCTGTACCACGACCGCGAGGAAGTGACCTGCCACTTGCGCCGGCTGGATGTGAAGAAGCCGAAATCCCGCTGATCACGCAAGTCCCTGTGGTCATCCCACAAGGGCGGCGTAATGCCATAGGTGACTGAACACCCGGCAATGCGCGACAATGCCGGCCAGTTTCAGGAGTGAATCATGAGTGAAATGCTTGATACGCCGGTAGACGGCACCCTCGACGCCACCGGCCTCAACTGCCCCGAACCGGTGATGATGCTGCACCAGCACATCCGTGACCTGGTGCCCGGTGGCCTGCTCAAGGTGATCGCCACTGACCCGTCGACCCGTCGCGACATTCCCAAGTTCTGCGTGTTTCTCGACCATGAACTGGTGGCGCAGCACGAAGATGAGGGCACCTACCTCTACTGGATTCGCAAGAAGTCCGTTTAACGGTAGCCAAAAAAAGACCTGCAAAAGCAGGTCTTTTTATTTGTGCAGTCAACCCGCCGAGTGGCTGTTACGGATCCGCCGGCGCGCACTGAGTGTCAGGCGGATCGACAGCATCAGCGCCGCACAGCTCAATCCGGCAATCAACCCTTCCCACAGCCCGCTCGGGCCGCTGGCGGGACCGAACCAATCGGTCAGCCCCAGCACGTAGCCGACCGGCAGGCCGATGCCCCAATAGGCGAACAAGGTCAGTATCATCGTCACCCGGGTGTCCTGGTAACCACGCAGCGCGCCCGCGCAGATCACCTGGATGGCATCGGAAAACTGATACAGCGCGGCATACACAATCAACATCGACGCAATCTGGATCACGGCCTTGTCAGGCGTGTAGATCGAGGCGATAGGTTCGCGCAGGAGCAGGATCAGGGCTGCGGAGAACGCCGCGAACACCAGTGCCGCGCCGAGCCCGACCTTTGCCGCGAAGCGCGCCTGCCAGGGATTGCCGGCCCCCAGTGCCTGGCCGACGCGCACGGTCACCGCCATGCCCAGCGAATAAGGAATCATGAACAGCAACGAGCTGATGTTCAGGGCGATTTGATGCCCGGCCACCACGGTAGAGCCGAGACTGCCGATCAACAGGGCAATGACCGCGAAGATGCTGGATTCGGCGAACACGGCGATACCGATCGGCAGGCCAATGCTGACCAGACGCTTGATCACGGCCCATTTCGGCCGGTCGAAGCGCACCAGCACGCGGGTGCGGGCATAGAACGGCGCCCAGAAGGTCCAGCCGGCCATGCTCAACGCCATGAACCACATCACGATGCCGCTGGCCCAGCCGCACCCGACGCCGCCCAGGGCCGGTGCGCCGAAATGGCCATAGATCAACGTGTAGTTCAGGGGGATGTTCAGCAGTAGGCCGCACAAGCCGATGACCATGCTCGGACGGGTCCGCCCCATGCCATCGCTGTAGCAGCGCAGCACGTAATAAAACGCCATGCCCGGCAAGCCGAAGGCGATCCCGTGCAGGTAGCCCATGCTCGGCTCGATCAATTGCGGATCGACTTTCATCCAGTGCAGGATCGGCTCGGCGCCGAGCAGCAGGCCACTGCCGATCAGCCCGACACACAATGCGAGCCACAGCGCCTGGCGTACCAGCGGGCCGATTTCGTCAAGCTGTCCGGCGCCAAAGCGTTGCGCGACCTTGGGTGTGGTGGCCAGCAGGACGCCGGACATCAACAGGTAGACCGGAATCCAGATCGAATTACCCAAGGCCACCGAGGCCAGGTCTCGTGGGCTGACGCGGCCGGCCATCACCGCATCGACGAAGCCCATGGCCGTGGTGGCCAGTTGCGCGATCATGATCGGCAGGGCCAGGCTGAGCAGGCCTTTGAGTTCCAGGCGAACGGGCGTCGTCCGCGCCGGAGCTATGGCGGCGGTATTCTCAATTACAGGGTTCAATAGCGAAACGTCCAAAAGGTTTTGATGCACAGGCGCGCATTCTACGCGTTGACGCGCCAGTCAGGAAAAGACCCGTGTTGTGGATTTGTAATCATCTGCGAGCGGCGTGCTAGGCGCGGTGAGGCATCTACGCCTAAACTGCCGATCCGCCAAAGGAGCCTGCCATGCTGATTGTTGCCGACGAAAATATCCCCCTGCTCGATGCCTTCTTCGGAAGTTTCGGTGAAATCCGCCGGGTACCGGGTCGCGCCATTGACCGTGCCACGGTCGAGCAGGCCGATGTGCTGTTGGTGCGTTCGGTGACCAATGTCAATCGCGCGCTGCTCGAGGGCAGCAAGGTGCGCTTTGTCGGTACGTGCACCATCGGCACCGATCATCTGGACCTGAATTACTTCAAGCAGGCCGGCATCACCTGGTCCAGCGCGCCGGGCTGCAATGCCCGCGGCGTTGTCGACTATGTGCTCGGCAGCCTGCTGACCCTGGCCGAAATCGAAGGTGTCGACCTGAACCGGCGTACCTACGGCGTGGTCGGTGCCGGCGAAGTGGGTGGCCGGCTGGTCAAGGTCCTGCAAGGCCTGGGCTGGAAGGTGCTGGTGTGCGATCCGCCACGGCAGGCCGCTGAAGGGGGTGACTACGTCAGCCTCGAGCAGATCATCGACGAGTGCGACGTCATCAGTCTGCACACGCCATTGACTAAACAGGGTCAGCAATCGACCTGGCATTTGTTCGATGAAAAGCGTCTGAACCAGCTCCGGTCCGGCACCTGGCTGATCAATGCCAGTCGCGGGCCGGTGGTCAACAACGCGGCACTGCGCGACGTGCTGCTGGAGCGCGAAGACTTGCAAGCGGTACTCGATGTCTGGGAAGGCGAGCCTGAAGTCGACGTGGCGCTGGCCGAACTCTGCGTGCTGGCAACGCCGCACATTGCCGGCTACAGCCTCGACGGCAAGCAGCGGGGGACCGCGCAGATTTATCAGGCGTATTGCGATTTCCTCGGGCAACCGGCCCGCGTCAGCCTGAGCGATTTGCTGCCGGCACCGTGGCTGTCGCACGTGACCCTCAATGCGCAAAGCGACCCGGCCTGGGCGTTGGCGATGCTGTGCCGTGGCGTGTATGACCCGCGTCGTGACGATGCCGATTTCCGTCGCAGCCTTGTCGGCAGTGTCAGCGAGCAGCGTGTGGCATTCGATGTGCTGCGCAAGCAATACCCGTCGCGCCGTGAGATCGACGGGTTGCAGGTGCGGATCGAGGGGGATGCGCCTGAGTTGCAGAGGATTGTGGCGGCGTTGGGTGCGACACTGGTTTAAAGACCGCATTGGCCTTATCGCGGGCAAGCCCGCTCCCACAGTTTCCTTGCCGTACACAACATCTGTATCCACCGGAGATCCTGTGGGAGCGGGCTTGCCCGCGAAGGGCGCGCCACGGTCCCGGATTGGATAAGCAGGCATAAAAAACCCGGCCAACAAAGGGCCGGGTCAAGAAGACGGTGGCTATATCACTTTTGTTCGGCAGGTTTGACCAATCGCTTTTCCAGTTCGCTGCAAGCTTTCTGGATCATTTTTTCAGTGATCGGTACTTCGCGACCCTGCTCGTCAATAATCGAGCAACCCAGAGACTGGTCTGGTTGCGTGCGGATCACTTGAATCTTGTCATCGCTGCTGTATTGCAAGGACATGGCCTGTCTCCTCATCAGGTTGTTAGCTTACTGTAGAACCGCCAGGTGACCGGGCTATGACAACTCCCTGCGATCTTTCCGGGGGGACAGAACCAGTCCAGCAGAAATGCCTTCGCCTGGCTACCCGAACTTTAGACCAATAGTGTCTAGCCTCTAGTGTTGCTGGACATAATTAACCTGACTCATTGTGATTTGCAGCGAGCCACCCCATTGAGCGGTATAGGCTGACCCTAATGACTGCTTTGTCCTGGATGATTACGATGCTCTCTGCCCGTCACCGCCGTGCCATTCGCCTGGCCAGCCGTTTCATCGCGCCGTATCGCTGGCAGGCCTTTGGCGCCTTGCTGGCGTTGATCGCCACCGCCGGCATCACCTTGTCCATGGGGCAAGGCATCCGCCTGCTGGTGGACGAGGGGTTCATGACCCAGTCACCGCATCTGCTCAATCAGTCCATCGGTCTGTTCATGTTGCTGGTGGCGGGATTGGCGATCGGAACCTTTGCCCGGTTTTACCTGGTGTCGTGGATTGGCGAGCGCTGCGTCGCCGATATCCGGCGCAACGTGTTCAATCATCTGATTTACCTGCACCCGGGGTTTTACGAAGACAATCGCAGCTCGGAAATCCAGTCCCGCCTGACCGCCGATACCACGCTGCTGCAATCGGTCATCGGCTCTTCGCTGTCATTGTTCCTGCGCAATCTGCTTATGGTGATCGGCGGGATCGTTCTGTTGTTTGTCACCAACCCCAAGCTCACCAGCATCGTGGTGGTTGCCTTGCCCCTGGTGATCGCGCCGATCCTGATCTTCGGGCGCCGGGTGCGTAACCTCTCACGCCTGAGTCAGGACCGGATTGCCGACATCGGCAGCTATGTGTCCGAAACCCTGGGCCAGATCAAGACCGTGCAGGCCTACAACCATCAGGCCCAGGACGAGCGCCGGTTTGCCGTGACCGTGGAAGAGGCGTTCAACACCGCACGCAAGCGCATCTTCCAGCGGGCCTGGCTGATTACCCTGGTGATCGTGCTGGTCCTGGGCGCGGTCGGGGTGATGCTCTGGGTCGGCGGCATGGATGTCATCGCCGGGCGAATATCCGCTGGCGCACTGGCGGCGTTCGTGTTCTACAGCCTGATCGTCGGCAGCGCGTTCGGCACGTTGAGCGAGGTGATTGGCGAATTGCAGCGGGCAGCCGGCGCGGCCGAGCGGATTGCCGAGTTGCTGCGTTCGGAGAACATCATCCTGCCGCCGGTGGCGGGCGCGGTGACACTGCCGGAACGGGTCGATGGCCAACTGCAACTGCACAATGTGCGTTTTTCCTACCCGTCGCGGCCGGAAAGCTATGCCGTCGACGGGTTGAGCCTGACCGTCAATGCCGGTGAGACGCTGGCGCTGGTCGGGCCATCAGGGGCCGGCAAATCCACGGTGTATGACTTGCTGCTGCGTTTTTACGACCCGGCCGAGGGGCGCATCCTGCTCGATGGCGTGCCGTTGACTCAACTCGATCCGCTGGACCTGCGCCGCTGCTTTGCCCTGGTGTCGCAAACCCCGGCGCTGTTTTTCGGCAGCATTGAAGAAAACATTCGCTACGGCAATCCGCAGGCGACGTTGGCCGAGGTGCAGGAAGCGGCAAAAATCGCTTACGCCCATGACTTTATCGAAGCCATGCCCAATGGTTACCAGACTCATCTGGGGGACGGTGGCCTCGGCTTGTCCGGCGGCCAGCGCCAACGCTTGGCCATCGCCCGCGCGTTGCTGGTGGACGCCCCGATCCTGCTCCTCGACGAAGCTACCAGCGCCCTCGACGCCCAGAGCGAACACCTGATCCAGCAAGCGTTGCCGAGCCTGATGAAAAACCGCACCACCCTGGTGATCGCCCATCGCCTGGCCACGGTGAAAAATGCCGACCGAATCGCCGTGATGGATCAGGGGAAACTGGTGGCGGTGGGCACGCATCAGGAGCTTATCGCCAGCAATGCGTTGTATGCGCGGTTGGCGGCGTTGCAGTTCAGTGATGGGCAGAATGCTGTTTCCGACCAAATAACGGGCTAAGAAAAGCGCAATAAAAATGCCCGCATCTTTCAATGCGGGCATTTTTATTGCGGTTAACCAGAACAGCTTGCGGCTTGTAGCTTAAAGCTTGCCGCTGCTCCTCTTATTGATCGTCGAAATACCGCTCATGCCAATCCACGATCGGCTGCGGTGAGTTGAGCTTCTCGCCATAAATCACCGAATACGACAGCACGTTTTGCACGTACTGGCGGGTTTCGTCGAACGGAATGCTTTCCACCCACACGTCGAAACTCAGGTGGTCCGCACCGCGCAGCCATTGGCGCACTCGGCCGGGGCCGGCGTTGTAGGCGGCGGAGGCGAGGACGCGGTTGCCGTTGAACTGGCTGTGCACCTGGCTCAGGTACGCGGCGCCGAGCTGGATGTTCTTGTCCGGGTTGAACAGTTGCTGTGGCGAGCTATAGGGAATGCTGAACTTGCGTGCGGTTTCCTTGGCGGTGGCGGGCATCAGTTGCATCAGGCCCGAGGCGCCGACCCCGGAGCGGGCGTCGTCCATGAATGCACTTTCCTGGCGGGTGATGGCGAACGCCCAGCTCGGATGCAGGCCGCGATTCTTCGCTTCACGCACCAGCGTGTTGCGGTGGGCCATCGGGAAACGGATATCCAGATCGTCCCAATACTGCGCCTGGCTGATGGTGCGGATCGCCGGGAAATACCATTTCAGGTCATAGGCCAGTTTGGCCTGGGCGACCATTTCGTCGCGGCTGAAGTGGCGGCTGACGTGGTACCACTCGCGGCGACCGTCGACAATTTGCCCGCGAGCGTGGAACTCCAGGGCGCGGCGCACGCCGGGAGTGTTGCGCACCTTGTTGATGGTGGCCTGGCTGAGCACCAGCGGTTTGTTGAGCAGCGAGTAGGGCGACTGTGAGCGATCGGCGGCGAGGAAACCATAGAAGTCGCGTTCGCGGGCCAGGTTTTTATAGAGCGTCTGCGCTTCCGGATTCTGCGGTTGCGCCAGTTCCAGGCTGCGGGCTTGCCAGTAACGCCAGCGGTTGGTGGTGGCCAGGTCGTGGGGCAGGCGGCGGGTCAACTGATAGGCATCGTCCCAGCGCGCCAGGCGCAGGAGCAGGCGCAAGCGCCATTCGGAAACCGTGTTGTCGCGCAGCTCCGGATCGTATTTGGTCATGACGTCCAGAGCTCGGCCGTCGAAACGTTTGGCGAGGGTAAGCCCGATTTCCCGGGCGATCGCCACTTTTTCATTCCGGGAGAAGTGCATGCTGCTGGCGTAACCGTCGAGCAGGTTCATGGCCCTGTCCGGGTCCTGGCGAGCCAGGCGGCGCAAGCCGAGGCTGACCACGTCGGACATGGCTTCATCGGCCGGGGTGAAGCGTGACGGCTGGTTGAGCAGTTCCGGTTTCTGCGCCACGTCCACCAGCAAGCGACCGCGAGGGGCGAGGGTGCTCATGCCGTTGACCAGGCTGTTGGCCAGCGGGTAGTTGCGCGCCTGGGCGGCGAGTTTCGCGCGTTCCCAGCGTTTTTGCTCGGTCAGCTGGCCATCGGCGGCCCAGATGCCGAACAGGGCATCGCAGGCTTCGGGCTGGGATTTTCCGGTCAGCCAGAGCTTTTCAGTGTTGGCATAACCTTCGGCCTTGAGGTTGTGGCTGATCTGGTACTGCGCATTCAGGCAGTCCAGTTCGGTGAAGTTCATTTTCGGGTCGTAATACTTGACGAAGGTCGCCCAGTCACCCCGATCCGCCAGCCAGCGCAACCAGCGCAGCTTCATCCAGTTGGCCTGGGGCAGGTCGCCGTGTTCGGCGAGAAACTTCTCGATTTCGGCGTTGCTCGCGGTTTTCAGGCGCGCGGTCAGCTCGTCGTACGCCAGGTAGGGTTCCAGCGGATAATCGGCGAGGGCCTGGCTGTAACGGAAATACGGGCCGCTATCGCCCTTGGCCAGGGCGCGCTTGGCTTCATCGTAATACTGGCGTTGGGTGGACAGGTCCACCGCCTGGGCGGATTGAATGGCAGCGGCAGACAGTAAAAAAGCAGATAAAAGATTGAAAAGGCGACTGCGCATGAGACGTCCGGGCAGAGAGAAATCATGACAAGCGCGGGCCGGGCCCGCGCTGAATTGTCTGTAGCTTAGCCTTTTGCCAGCAGCCGGTGAAAGCTTTGCCGGTCTTCCCGCATCAGTTCGCAACATTTGTCATGCAGAGTGCTACGAGAGTGAAATTGCCGGCCTTCTGAAGCCTCAAGTCAGGTAGAATGCGCGCCCGGTTTTTGGAGAAGCTCATGACCCTGCTCAAATTCAGCGATGTGTCCCTTGCTTTCGGCGCTATGCCGTTGTTGGACAAGGTGTCCTGGCAGATCGCCCGTGGTGAGCGGGTGTGCATCATCGGCCGCAACGGCACTGGCAAGTCCAGCATGATGAAGCTCGTCAAGGGCGACCAGAAGCCCGATGACGGCTCCGTTTGGCGCGCACCCGGGCTCAAGATCGGCGAATTGCCGCAAGAATTGCCGGTGGCCGACGAGCGGACCGTGTTCGACGTGGTGGCCGAAGGCCTGGACGGCGTCGGCGCCTTGCTCGCCGAATATCACCACCTGAGCCAGAACATCGTCACTGACGCCGATCTGGACAAACTGATGCACGTCCAGCACGACCTCGAAGCCCGCGATGGCTGGCGCTTGCAGACCCTCGTCGACAGCACCTTGAGCCGCCTGCAACTGCCGGCCGACAAGACCCTCGCCGAGTTGTCCGGCGGCTGGCGTCGTCGCGTCCTGCTGGCCCAGGCCCTGGTGTCCGAGCCGGACCTGCTGCTGCTCGACGAACCGACCAACCACCTGGACATCGGTGCAATTGCCTGGCTTGAAGAAGCGCTGAAGGATTTCCAGGGCGCCGTGCTGTTCATCACGCACGACCGTTCTTTCCTGCAGAACCTGGCGACCCGCATCCTGGAACTGGATCGCGGCGGCCTGATCGACTGGAACGGCGACTACGCCAGTTTCCTCGTGCACAAAGAAGCCGAACTCGCTGCCGAAGCCACGGCCAACGCGCTGTTCGACAAGCGCCTGGCCCAGGAAGAAGTGTGGATTCGTCAGGGTATCAAGGCCCGTCGTACCCGTAACGAAGGTCGTGTCCGTGCACTGAAAGCCTTGCGCGTCGAGCGCAGCGAGCGTCGTGAGCGTACCGGCAAGGCCAACATCCAGCTGGATACCGCCGACAAGTCCGGGAAGCAGGTGATGGTGCTCGAGAACGTGAGCTTCGCTCATCCGGGCGGCCCGTTCCTGATCAAGGATTTCTCGATGGTATTGCAGCGCGGCGACCGCATCGGTCTGCTGGGCGCCAACGGTACCGGCAAAACGACGTTGCTGAAGCTGATGCTCAGCGGCCTGCAACCGACCAGTGGCAAGGTGGAAGAGGGCACCAGGATCGACGTCGCCTACTTCGACCAGTTGCGCCATCAGCTGGACCTGGAAAAGACCGTGATCGACAACGTGGCCGAAGGTCGCGACTTCATCGATATCGACGGCCAGAGCCGCCACGTGCTGAGCTACCTTGGCGACTTTCTGTTCAGCCCGCAGCGTGCCCGCACGCCGGTCAAGGCGCTGTCCGGTGGCGAACGTGCCCGTCTGTTGCTGGCCAAGCTGTTCAGCAAGCCGGCGAACCTGCTGGTACTCGACGAACCAACCAACGACCTCGACGTCGAAACCCTCGAACTGCTCGAAGAGGTCTTGCTGACCTTCAACGGCACCGTGCTGATGGTCAGCCACGACCGGGCATTCCTCGACAACGTGGTTACCAGCACCCTGGTTTTCGAAGGTGAAGGCAAGGTTCGCGAGTACGTCGGTGGCTACCAGGACTGGCTGCGTCAGGGCGGCTCGCCGCGTCTGCTGGGCGTGACCGAGAGCAAGTCCGGCAAGGCTGACCTGAACTCCGCGGTTGTCAAGGCTGAACCTGCGCCGGTTGCGGCGGCGGTCGAGACGCCAGTGGCGAAGAAAAAGCTCAGCTACAAGTTGCAGCGCGAGCTGGAAGCGTTGCCGGGGCAGATCGAAGCCATGGAGCAGCAGATTGCCGCCGTTGAAGCGCAAATGGCAGATGCCG
Organism: Pseudomonas sp. KH_046_2; assembly: GCF_057838985.1. Classification (NCBI taxonomy): domain Bacteria; kingdom Pseudomonadati; phylum Pseudomonadota; class Gammaproteobacteria; order Pseudomonadales; family Pseudomonadaceae; genus Pseudomonas; species Pseudomonas sp. KH_046_2. The sequence goes on from NZ_CM174480.1 coordinate 2,079,584, forward strand.
CCTTCTACCAGCGTCCTGCGGCCGAAACGGCTGCGGTGATTGCTCAGCTGGAGCAGTTGCAGGCTGAACTTGAGATCATGGTCGAGCGTTGGGCCGAGCTGGATGCCTGATTGATCCGGTAACAAAAAAAGCCCGGCGTTCAGTGATGAACGCCGGGCTTTTCATATGCAATGCAATCCCTCTGTAGGAGCTGGCAAGTCAGCTCCTACAGAGGGGGGCGTCAGGATTTGTTCTGCAGGCGCACCGCCAGCACATCGCAAGGCGCGCCATGCAGCACGTCATTGGCGGTGGAGCCCAGCAGCAGTGCCAGGCCGTGTCGGCCATGGCTGCCCACCACGATCAGGTCGCAGGTTTGCTCCTTGGCCAGGTGGTGGATCTCCTGGCGCGGCTGGCCGTAGGTCAGGTGGCTGTATTCCCTGGAGAGCTCCGGATATTTCAGGATCAAGCGTTCAAGTCGCTCCTTGGCCTGGTCGAACTGCTGCTGTTGCAGTTGTGACAGGTCCATCGGCACGTCGCCGCCGAAGGCCATCGCCATCGGCTCGACAATGTGCACCAGCGACAATTTCGCACCGTTGCTCACCGACAGTTCGCGAGCGCGGTGAATCACAGGGTCGCACTCTTCGGTCAGATCTACAGCGACCAGAATATGGTTGTAGGGCATGAGGTGCTCCTCCTGAGGGATGCAATATTGGTAAGTATGGCTGGTTTCAAGCGCATTGGTTCCAAAGTGACACAATGGGCTCATTCAAATTCGGGAGTACAGATATGACGGTCTGGATAGTGGTGTCAATCCTGTTGGTGGTGCTGAGCCCGCTGGCATGGTTGCGACCGTCGCGAGTTCAGAGCGGGCGCATCGCCTTGCGGATGGAGGCCCGGCGCATCGGGCTGGCCATGCAATTGGCGCCCCAGGAGTGGCCGCACTGGCTCAGCCAGGAGCCGCCGAGCCCTTGCGCCCAGTACCATCGTCCACGACGAGGCAGTCAGCCGGCGTGCTGGAGTTACTGGCAAAAATCACCGGGTGTCTGGGTCAATCAATGGCAGGAAATCTGTGAAGATCGGTCGCTGCTCGATCATTTCGAAAAATTGCCAGGCAATGTCTTCAAGGTCGAGGCCGACAAGCAAATAATCGCCTTGTATTGGGGCGAGAAGGGCGAGGCCGAGGTGTTGCAGCAGATCGATGCCACCCTCAAGGCGCTGGCCTGACACCGCAAGCAGTAAAAATCATCAGGCAATAAAAAGCCCGACAAAATCATCGGGCGGGTTGGCCAGGCAGGCCGGTAAAACGGTGTGGGCTGATCTTGCGCTGGGCATTCGCCAAAGCGTTCTACTTTTTTCCCCAGGTTCCGCCAGCGTAGCTTGTTAAACACGGGCTGCAGCGAATTAGGGCGCATTTTCTAACAATTGATTCTATGAATGACCTTGCATGTTTCGGCGTGTTTAAGGTCTTCGCAGTACGGATATGACCGGAAAGTCGCGTTTCAACCCGTGTTTCGGGCGATTGACAATTGTCGGAAATTCCGTGAAGGTGACGTACCCAAATCAAACGGGCGTATGAATTGAGCGTTTGTATTTCAGACCGCTCCTACAGAATCCCGACTATCGCGTTGGCGGGTGTGCCGGGGGAATGGGCGTAGCATTGACGATTGACGTCCCTGCCAAGCCGTTCGCCTGCGTCCGACGTGTACTGTTCAGCTTCCATATCGTGGAGATCAGTTGATGATTTACGAAGGTAAAGCCATCACGGTTAAGGCTCTTGAAAGTGGCATCGTCGAACTGAAGTTCGACCTCAAGGGTGAGTCCGTCAACAAGTTCAACCGTCTAACCCTGAACGAACTGCGTCAGGCCGTAGACACCATCAAGGCAGATGCTTCGATCAAGGGCGTGATCGTCAGCAGTGGCAAGGACGTGTTCATCGTCGGCGCCGACATCACCGAATTTGTCGACAACTTCAAGCTGCCGGATGCAGAACTTGTTGCTGGCAACCTCGAAGCCAACAAGATTTTCAGCGATTTCGAAGACCTCAACGTCCCGACCGTAGCCGCGATCAACGGCATCGCGTTGGGTGGCGGTCTGGAAATGTGCCTGGCGGCGGACTACCGCGTCATGTCCACCAAGGCCAAGATCGGTCTGCCGGAAGTCAAGCTGGGCATCTACCCGGGCTTCGGCGGTACCGTGCGCCTGCCGCGCCTGATCGGTGCCGACAACGCCATCGAGTGGATTGCCGCCGGCAAGGAAAACCGTCCTGAAGACGCGTTGAAAGTCGGCGCCGTCGATGCAGTGGTTGCTCCTGAGCAGTTGCAGGACGCCGCGCTGGAACTGATCAAGCGCGCCATCTCCGGCGAGTTCGACTACAAGGCCAAGCGCCAGCCGAAGCTGGAAAAGCTCAAGCTGAACGCCATCGAACAAATGATGGCTTTCGAAACCGCCAAGGGTTTCGTGGCCGGTCAGGCTGGTCCGAACTACCCGGCGCCGGTTGAAGCGATCAAGACCATCCAGAAAGCCGCGAACTTCGGTCGCGACAAGGCGCTGGAAATCGAAGCTGCCGGTTTCGTCAAGCTGGCCAAGACCTCTGCCGCGCAGAGCTTGATCGGCTTGTTCCTGAACGATCAGGAACTGAAGAAAAAGGCCAAGGCCTACGACGAAATCGCCAAGGACGTGAAGCAGGCCGCCGTACTGGGCGCCGGCATCATGGGTGGCGGTATCGCCTATCAGTCGGCTTCCAAAGGCACGCCGATCCTGATGAAGGACATCAACGAGCACGGTATCGAACAGGGTCTGGCCGAAGCCGCCAAACTGCTGGTTGGCCGTGTTGATAAAGGTCGCATGACCGCCGCGAAAATGGCTGAAGTGCTCAACGGCATCCGTCCTACCCTGTCCTACGGCGACTTCGGTCACGTGGACCTGGTGGTGGAAGCGGTCGTCGAGAACCCGAAGGTCAAGCAAGCGGTACTGGCTGAAGTCGAAGACAAGGTCAAGGAGGACACCATCCTGGCGTCCAACACCTCGACCATTTCCATCACCTTGCTGGCCAAAGCCCTCAAGCGTCCGGAAAACTTCGTCGGCATGCACTTCTTCAACCCGGTGCACATGATGCCGCTGGTGGAAGTGATCCGTGGCGAGAAGTCCAGCGAGCTGGCCGTTGCCACCACCGTTGCCTACGCCAAGAAAATGGGCAAGAACCCGATCGTCGTCAATGACTGCCCGGGCTTCCTGGTCAACCGCGTCCTGTTCCCGTACTTCGGCGGTTTCGCCAAGCTGGTCAGCGCCGGTGTGGACTTCGTCCGTATCGACAAGATCATGGAAAAATTCGGCTGGCCGATGGGCCCGGCCTACCTGATGGACGTGGTCGGCATCGACACCGGCCACCACGGTCGTGACGTGATGGCTGAAGGTTTCCCGGACCGCATGAAGGACGACCGTCGCTCGGCCGTCGACGTGCTCTACGAAGCCAAGCGCCTGGGCCAGAAGAACGGCAAGGGCTTCTACGCCTACGAGACCGACAAGCGCGGCAAGCAGAAGAAAGTGGCCGATCCTTCGGTGCTGGAAGTGCTCAAGCCGATCGTTTACGAGCAGCGCGAAGTCACCGACGAAGACATCATCAACTGGATGATGATCCCGCTGTGCCTGGAAACCGTGCGTTGCCTGGAAGACGGCATCGTCGAAACCGCTGCCGAAGCCGACATGGGTCTGGTCTACGGTATTGGTTTCCCTCCATTCCGTGGCGGTGCGCTGCGTTACATCGACTCGCTCGGTGTGGCAGAGTTCGTTGCCCTGGCTGACCAGTACGCTGATTTGGGCGCGCTGTACCACCCGACCGCGAAGCTGCGCGAAATGGCCAAGAACGGCCAGAGCTTCTTCGGTTAAGCGCCCCCAACTAGAGTGAGAGTGAACTTATGAGCTTGAATCCTAGAGACGTCGTGATTGTCGACTTCGGTCGTACTCCGATGGGCCGCTCCAAGGGCGGCATGCACCGCAACACCCGCGCCGAAGACATGTCGGCACACCTGATCAGCAAACTGCTGGAACGCAACGTCAAGGTCGATCCGAACGAAGTCGAAGACGTGATCTGGGGCTGTGTGAACCAGACCCTGGAGCAGGGCTGGAACATCGCGCGCATGGCGTCGCTGATGACCCAGATCCCGCACACCTCGGCCGGCCAGACCGTCAGCCGCCTGTGTGGCTCGTCCATGAGCGCTCTGCACACTGCCGCGCAAGCGATCATGACCGGCAACGGTGACGTTTTCGTGGTGGGTGGCGTCGAGCATATGGGTCACGTGAGCATGATGCACGGTGTCGATCCGAACCCGCACATGTCGCTGTATGCGGCGAAAGCCTCGGGCATGATGGGCCTGACCGCGGAAATGCTGGGCAAGATGCACGGCATCACTCGCGAGCAACAGGACGCTTTCGGCGTGCGCTCCCACCAACTCGCCCACAAGGCGACCGTGGAAGGCAAGTTCAAGGACGAAATCATCCCGATGCAGGGCTACGACGAGAACGGTTTCCTGAAAACCTTCGACTACGACGAAACCATTCGTCCGGAAACCACCCTGGAAAGCCTGGCGGCTCTGAAGCCGGCGTTCAATCCGAAGGGCGGCACCGTGACAGCTGGTACCTCGTCGCAGATCACCGATGGTGCCTCGTGCATGATCGTGATGTCGGCGCAACGTGCACAGGACCTGGGCATTCAGCCTCTGGCGGTGATTCGCTCGATGGCAGTGGCAGGTGTGGATCCGGCAATCATGGGCTATGGTCCAGTACCGGCCACACAGAAAGCACTGAAGCGCGCGGGTCTGAGCATCTCCGACATCGACTTCTTCGAGCTCAACGAAGCTTTCGCCGCACAGGCCCTGCCAGTGCTGAAAGATCTGAAAGTGCTCGACAAGATGAACGAGAAGGTTAACCTGCACGGCGGCGCGATCGCCCTGGGCCACCCGTTCGGTTGCTCCGGTGCGCGTATCTCCGGCACTTTGCTCAACGTGATGAAGCAAAATGGCGGCAACCTCGGGGTAGCCACCATGTGCATTGGTCTCGGCCAAGGCATCTCCACCGTCTTCGAACGCGTTTAAGCGTCTCGTTGATGGAAGCCGGGGCCAAGTGCCCCGGTTTTTTGTTTTTCCGGATTTATTTTTGTTTTTATTTTGAAAAAATTTGAGTGAGGGCCAAAGCATGCCGATACAACCTGGGCTCTACCAACATTACAAAGGTCCGCAGTACCGCGTTTTCAGTGTTGCGCGGCATTCGGAAACCGAAGAAGAAGTGGTCTTCTACCAAGCCCTGTATGGCGATTACGGCTTTTGGGTGCGTCCCTTGAGCATGTTCCTGGAGTCCGTCGAGGTTGACGGCGAACAGGTGCCACGCTTTGCTTTGGTGCAGGCCGAAAAAAGCCTTTTTAACAAGCCATAAGCTGAGTGCGCGCAAAACCCTGCGCTTGACCTCACCTTGTTGCCACTATATATAGCGGTGCCGCGTCAGGCGCCAACCGCCTTTCACTTCTCGAATTCAGGAATTTTCTGATCCATGGGCAAATCGCTGGTCATTGTGGAATCCCCGGCTAAGGCCAAGACCATCAACAAGTATTTGGGCAACGAATACGTGGTGAAGTCGAGTATCGGCCATATCCGAGACCTGCCCACCAGCGGTTCGGCTAGCGCCAGCAATGAGCCAGCCGCCAAGCGCAGCAAGGCTGCTGCGGGTGAAGTGCCGGCACTGTCGCCGAAAGAAAAAGCGCGCAAGCAGCTGGTCGCGCGCATGGGGGTCGATCCGGATCATGGCTGGAAAGCCAAGTACGAGATCCTCCCGGGCAAGGAAAAAGTCATCGAAGAGCTGCGCCGGCTCGCCAAGGATGCTGACACCATCTATCTCGCAACCGACTTGGACCGCGAGGGGGAAGCCATTGCCTGGCACCTGCGCGAAGCCATCGGTGGTGACGACACCCGCTACAAGCGCGTGGTGTTCAACGAAATCACCAAGAAGGCGATCCAGGAAGCCTTCTCGAAACCAGGCGAGCTGGATATCGATCGTGTCAACGCCCAGCAGGCGCGTCGATTCCTCGACCGCGTGGTGGGCTACATGGTATCGCCATTGCTGTGGGCCAAGATCGCTCGTGGCTTGTCCGCCGGTCGTGTGCAATCGGTTGCCGTGAAGCTGGTGGTCGAGCGCGAACGTGAAATCCGCGCGTTCATCCCGGAAGAGTACTGGGAAGTTCACGCCGACCTCGGCACCGCAAAGGGCGCGACCGTGCGTTTCGACGTGGCCCGCGAGAAAGGCGAAGCCTTCAAGCCGCTCAACGAAACCCAGGCCATGGCTGCGCTGGAGAAGCTCAAGGCTTCCAGCTACAGCATCGTCAAGCGCGAAGACAAACCGACCAGCAGCAAGCCGTCGGCGCCGTTCATCACCTCCACCCTGCAACAGGCCGCGAGCAACCGCCTGGGCTTCGGTGTGAAGAAAACCATGATGATGGCTCAGCGTTTGTACGAGGCTGGCTACATCACCTATATGCGTACCGACTCGACCAACCTCTCGGTCGATGCCGTGGCGATGGCGCGTACTTATATTGAAGGCGAGTTCGGCAAGAAGTACCTGCCGGAAACCCCGAACGTCTACAGCAGCAAGGAAGGCGCACAAGAGGCTCACGAAGCGATTCGTCCGTCCGACGCCAATACCGAGCCAAGCAAGCTGTCGGGCATGGAGCGTGACGCTGAGCGCCTCTACGAGCTGATCTGGCGCCAGTTCCTCGCTTGCCAGATGCTGCCGGCGCAATACCTGTCGACCACGGTCACTGTGGGTGCCGGCGACTTCGAGCTGCGCGCCAAGGGCCGCATCCTGAAGTTCGACGGTTACACCCGCGTCATGCCGCAGATCGCCAAGCCGGGCGATGACGACGTACTGCCGGACATGGCCCAGGGCGACGCGATGAAGCTGATCAAGCTTGATCCGACCCAGCACTTCACCAAGCCGCCGGCGCGTTACTCGGAAGCCAGCCTGGTAAAAGAAATGGAAAAACGCGGTATCGGTCGTCCTTCGACCTACGCGGCGATCATTTCGACCATCCAGGACCGCGGCTACGTGGCGCTGCACAACCGTCGTTTCTACTCGGAAAAGATGGGCGACATTGTCACCGAGCGTCTGGCCGAGAGCTTCTCCAACCTGATGGACTACGGCTTCACCGCCGGCATGGAAGAGCATCTCGATGACGTGGCCCAGGGCGAGCGCGACTGGAAAAACGTGCTCGACGAGTTCTACGGCGACTTCAAGAAGAAACTCGAAGTAGCCGAAAGCCCGGAACACGGCATGCGGGCCAATCAGCCTGTCATGACTGACATTCCGTGCACCACCTGCGGCCGGCCGATGCAGATCCGTACCGCGTCGACCGGTGTGTTCCTCGGTTGCTCGGGCTACAGCCTGCCGCCGAAAGAGCGCTGCAAGGCCACCGTCAACCTGGTGTCGGGCGACGAAATCGCTGCGGACGACGAGGGTGAATCGGAATCGCTGGTATTGCGTGGCAAGCATCGCTGCCCGATCTGCAGCACGGCGATGGATGCCTACCTGCTCGATGAAAAGCGCAAGCTGCACATTTGCGGTAACAACCCGGATTGTGATGGCTACGAAATCGAAGAGGGCACCTATCGCATCAAGGGCTATGAAGGTCCGAGCCTGGAGTGCGACAAGTGCGGTAGCGAGATGCAGCTCAAGACCGGCCGTTTCGGCAAGTTCTTCGGGTGCACCAACGCGACGTGCAAGAACACCCGCAAACTGCTGAAGAGTGGTGATGCGGCGCCGCCGAAGATGGATCCGGTGAAGATGCCTGAGCTGAAATGCGAAAAGGTCAACGACACCTACATCCTGCGCGACGGTGCATCCGGCCTGTTCCTGGCGGCCAGTCAGTTCCCGAAAAACCGCGAGACTCGTGCTCCGCTGGTGATGGAAATCATCCCGCACAAGGATGAGATCGATCCGAAGTATCACTTCCTCTGCGAAGCGCCGAAGAAAGATCCGGATGGCCTCCCGACTGTGATTCGTTACAGCCGCAAGACCAAGGAACAGTACGTGCAGACCGAGGTTGATGGTAAACCGACTGGCTGGAAAGCGTTCTACGACGGCGGCAAGTGGAAAGTCGAAGACAAGCGTCCGGCAGCCAAGGCTTAAAGCCGCCAATCCCCCTGTAGGAGCGAGCTTGCTCGCGATGGTCGTCAACGATGACGCGGGCCTTCAGAATGCCCGCGTTGCTCTCAGGTCCATCGCGAGCAGGCTCGCTCCTACAGTGCGCAAGGCCGCATGAGAACCTTCGGGTTTTCATGCGGCCTTTGTTGTTTTGGACTTGCGGTTGGATCGGCTGATCCACGACACTGTCCAACCTGCATGAAGCAATTATTTCGTTGTGGAGGCTGCCGTCATGGCCCACGAACTGTATACCCGCACCAATCAGAAGATTTATTTCGCCGGCTTGTCGCTCGAAGCGCTGGCCCGCACTGAAGAGGGGCGGGCGATGAATTCGCTGGCGCTGATCCAGGCCGGACGCGAATCCGCGCTGTTTCACCTGTACGGCGCGCTGTTGGGCCTGTGCCACGAGATCGCCGGTTTCTATCGCTTGCCTCGGGCCAATGCGCCCCGTGCAGAGTTGTTGCTGACTCGCGAGGTGCTGGACACCATCGCCATTCCGGAAATGGCTGAGCTGGTCGAACTGGCCAATAACCCGGAGACCTGGCTGGCCAGATTGTTGGCTGCCCATGCTGCGTTGTTTCAGCCGCCGCGCGCGCCCCACAAGCCGAAAGGGGACGTGACCCAGCCTCTGATTCAGGCTGTCAATCTGGATGAGGAGGAGGCACAGGAAGAGCTGAGTCGGGAGGAGCTGGAGAGCTGGCGTCAGAATCTGAAAGCATTGGCGATCCGCTTTCGCGAAGGCCTGAACGAGTGCTGACAGAAACAGTTTTGGGATGGCATCTGGTCAAGATCCCGAGCGAAGCCTGGCCGATGCCTATATAATCCCCGCCTTTCGTGGAGAACAGTCCCTTATGCCAACGTCCTTTCTAGAAATTGTCGAGTTACCAGACGGCCGTATCGAGCTGCGCAGGGCCGAGGACGAGGGTTCTCTGGTTACTTTGGATTTCTCCGAGGACGCCAAGGCATTCCTGCAAGGGCAGCACGTGGAAGTTGCCAAGGCGATGTTGAGCGTCGGAGTTCAGATGGCCGGTCGCCTGGTTGAAGGCGAATTCGACAAGGAGGAGGGGTCGCGGGTTCTTCATTGACCACCGTCTGTCGTTTTTCCTGGTATCGCTACCCATCGGCTTCTCTCTCCATGGAGAAGCCTCGCGCGGTGAATCACGCGTCTTGTCAGTCAGTTAACCCAATCGAATATTCAGGCTCTGAGCGTCCCCGGTGCGAGCGGCGCTGATCAGTTGTTGTCGCGATTGCGGGCTCAACGGGTTGATCCAGCTGACTACCGTGTGACTGCGACCCAGGCGCAGAGCTTCGCAGGTCAGTTGCTGGGCGCTCTGGGTGCCTCGCGGTTGCAGCAGCAGAATGCGCTCGCGGTTGAGGCCGGCATCTCGCAGCCAGGCTTGAGTCAGGCTGGCGGGCGGCGCGATCAGTGTCAGCCAGCGTGCGTCCTGGTCCTGACTCAATTCCCTGAGGATCGGTGCCAGCAGGCTCAGGCAGTTCCCGGTTGCACCACGCAGTGACAGCTCGCTGAATACGTCAGGTTCGGCGCTCCAGGGGGACTCGACTACGTCTTTCAGAATCGGCGCCAATGGCTGTGCCATGAACGCTTCGAACAACGGCAGTTGGGTTTGCTGTGGTGATGTCTGTGGGAACTGCATGGTGCCTCCTTTAGCGGCGAATGACGCCGACACTCAAGCCTTCGATCACCAGTTCCTGGTCTTGAAGGTTCACTTCAATCGGGGCGAACTCGGGGTTCTCGGCGATCAGCCAGACTTTGCTGCCGTCACGCTTGAAGCGCTTGACGGTCACTTCGTCGCCGATTCGCGCAACCACGATCTGGCCGTTGCGGGCTTCGCGGGTGGTGTGGACCGCCAGCAGGTCACCGTCGAAAATGCCGATATCCTTCATGCTCATCCCATGGACGCGCAGCAGGTAGTCGGCGCGCGGATGGAAGAAGGCGGGATTGATGTTGCAGGACTCTTCGATGTGTTGCTGCGCAAGAATCGGGGCGCCGGCTGCAACCCGGCCAATGATCGGCAGGGTGGAGTCGTCGGCCTTGGCTTCGAAACCGGGGATGCGAATGCCACGGGAGGCGCCAGGCGTCATCTCGATCGCACCCTTGCGGGCCAGTGCCTTGAGGTGTTCTTCCGCCGCATTGGGCGACTTGAAACCCAGTTCCTGAGCGATTTCCGCACGGGTGGGTGGATACCCGTTGTCTTCCAGGCAGCGTTTGATGAAGGCCAGAATCTCTGCTTGTCGTGGCGTCAGCTTTAGCATATCGATCGCTCTGTTTTTTTATACAGTGACTGGGATTATATACAGTAAGGCGGTCTTGGCAATGCTCCATTTTTCAGTCGCCGCCGGACGGTCGAACAGTCAGTGGATTGAAGCTTCGCCGTTGTGTGGTTAAATGTCTGACCGACCATTCCCGAAACGAACTGCCAGACTTGACAATGCACAGGCTGAAACGTATGTTTCAAACAAGTGTTTGTCAGGCGGAGTAGCCATGGCCCAGTCGGAAACCGTTGAACGCATTCTTGATGCAGCCGAGCAGTTGTTCGCGGAAAAAGGTTTCGCCGAAACCTCGTTGCGTCTGATCACCAGCAAGGCGGGTGTCAACCTGGCGGCGGTGAACTATCACTTCGGTTCGAAGAAGGCGTTGATTCAAGCGGTTTTCTCGCGGTTCCTCGGGCCGTTCTGCATCAGCCTCGATAAAGAACTGGAGCGGCGTCAGGCCAGGCCTGAAATCAAGCCGACACTCGAAGAGTTGCTGGAAATCCTCGTCGAGCAGGCGCTGGTGGTGCAGCCGCGCAGCGGTAACGACCTGTCTATCTTCATGCGTTTGCTGGGGCTGGCGTTCAGTCAGAGCCAGGGGCACTTGCGGCGTTATCTGGAGGACATGTACGGCAAGGTGTTTCGCCGCTACATGATGCTGGTCAACGAGGCGGCTCCGCGTATTCCACCCATCGAATTGTTCTGGCGCGTGCACTTCATGCTGGGTGCGGCGGCGTTCAGCATGTCCGGTATCAAGGCCTTGCGCGCGATTGCCGAAACCGATTTCGGCGTGAATACCTCGATCGAGCAGGTCATGCGCCTGATGGTGCCGTTCCTGGCTGCCGGCATGCGCGCCGAATCGGGCGTCACCGACACAGCCATGGCCACGGCACAGTTGCGTCCACGCAGCAAATCGACACCGGTTGCCGCCAAGGTTTAACCGCACACGGGTGGGCGCGGCAGCTGACATCCGCTAAGCTAGCCGCCCATGCCGACTCTCGTTCTGAACCCGTTTCCCATCGATACCGCCGACCTGCCGGGCACAGCCCCTGGCGGCGAATCCGTGTGGGCCGGGTTTTCTGTTATCAAGGAATTTCTATGACTGCTGGCTTGCAAGGCTCGTTGATGGTGGACGTCGCCGGTACCTGGCTGACGGCTGAAGATCGCCAATTGTTGCGCCAGCCCGAAGTGGGTGGCCTGATCATCTTTGCCCGCAATATCGAGCATCCGCGTCAAGTGCGTGAGCTGAGTGCGGCCATACGCGCCGTTCGTCCCGATCTGCTGTTGGCGGTGGATCAAGAGGGCGGCCGTGTGCAGCGCCTGCGCCAGGGTTTCGTGCGATTGCCCGCCATGCGCGCCATTGCCGACAACCCGAACGCCGAATACCTGGCCGAGCAGTGCGGCTGGATCATGGCTACCGAAGTGTTGGCCGTTGGCCTGGACCTGAGCTTTGCCCCGGTGCTGGACCTGGATTACCAGCGCAGCGCCGTTGTCGGCACCCGTTCGTTCGAGGGTGTTCCCGAGCGCGCTGCCGTGCTCGCGGGGGCATTCATCCGCGGGATGAACAGCGCCGGGATGGCCGCCACCGGCAAGCACTTCCCCGGCCACGGTTGGGCTGAGGCGGATTCCCACGTCGCGATTCCCAACGACGAACGCAGTCTCGACGAGATCCGCGCCAATGACCTGGTGCCGTTTGCCAAACTGAGCAAGCAACTGGCCGCGGTCATGCCGGCCCACGTCATTTATCCACAAGTCGATTCCCAGCCCGCCGGTTTCTCCCGCCGCTGGTTGCAGGACATCCTGCGCGGCGAGTTGCAGTTCGATGGCGTGATCTTCAGTGATGACCTGTCCATGGCGGGTGCTCACGTGGTCGGCGATGCCGCCAGTCGTATCGAAGCGGCGCTGACTGCCGGTTGCGACATGGGCCTGGTGTGCAACGACCGTGCGGCCGCCGAACTGGCCCTGAGCGCTGCGCAACGCCTGAAGGTCAAGCCTTCCGAGCGCATTGCACGGATGCGCGGCCAGTCGTTCGCCAGCACCGAATACCGTCAAGACCCGCGCTGGCTGGCCGCTGTCGGTGCGCTCAAAGAAGCTCAATTGATTGATTAAGGACTGTTCGTTATGACGGTTTACGCGATTATCGGTGGCACTGGCCTGACTCAACTCGAAGGCCTGAGCATTCGCCAGTCACTGGCAGTGGACACGCCTTATGGCGCACCTTCGGCCGAGGTTCAGATCGGCGAGTATGCCGGCAAGGAAGTACTGTTCCTCGCGCGTCACGGCCACCCGCATCGTTTTCCACCGCATCAGGTCAACTACCGCGCCAACCTCTGGGCGCTGAAGCAGGCGGGTGCCGAAGCCATTCTGGCGGTCAACGCGGTGGGCGGTATTCATGCCGCCATGGGCACAGGGCATTTTTGCGTGCCGCATCAGTTGATCGACTACACCAGCGGTCGTGAGCACACCTATTTTGCCGATGATCTGGAGCACGTCACCCATATCGACTTCAGCTACCCCTACAGCGAGCCATTGCGTCAGCAACTGATTGCGGCATTGGCGGCGGAAGGTGTGGGCTACAGCAGTCATGGCGTGTATGCCTGCACTCAGGGACCGCGCCTGGAGACAGTGGCTGAAATCGCCCGGCTGGAGCGCGATGGCTGCGACATCGTCGGCATGACCGGTATGCCGGAAGCGGCCCTGGCCCGCGAGCTGGAACTGGATTACGCCTGTCTGGCGCTGGTGGTGAATCCGGCGGCGGGCAAGTCGACGGCGGTGATCACCATGGCCGAGATCGAGCAGGCGTTGCATGACGGCATGGGCAAGGTGAAATCGACATTGGCGCGGGTGCTCAAGGGTTGAGGCCCGCTTGATACCGAGTTGACTTCATCGCGAGCAAGCTCGCTCCCACAGTGTCCGCGTCGAACACAATTTTTGCGGACACCACTGAACCTGTGGGAGCGAGCTTGCTCGCGATGGCGGACTAAAAAGCGCCGCAGATCTCAACGTTTTTCAAGGTTTTCCGGCAGCGGCGCAAACAGCGCCTCAATATCATCGCTCTGCAGTTTCCAGTCCCCGGCCTTGCGCCCATCCAGCACGCCGGCCGCGAGGTCGGATTTTTCTTTTTGCAGGTGCTGAATCTTCTCTTCTACCGTGCCGCGCGCAATCAGTTTGTAAACGAACACCGGTTTCTCCTGGCCGATGCGATACGCCCGGTCGGTCGCCTGGTTTTCCGTCGCCGGGTTCCACCACGGGTCGTAATGAATCACCGTGTCCGCTTCGGTCAGGTTCAGGCCAACGCCACCGGCCTTCAGGCTGATCAGAAAAATCTGACGCTTGCCACTCTGGAATTCCTTCACCGGGGTGCGGCGGTCGCGGGTCTGGCCGGTCAGCAGGGCGTAGGCCACGCCGCGTTTGTTCAGTTCGTCTTCGATCAGTGACAGCATTGAAGTGAACTGCGAGAACAGCAGGATCCGCCGACCTTCCTCGAACAATTCCTCGAGCATTTCCATCAGGCTGTCGAGCTTGCCTGACGTGCTGCCACGGCTTGGCAGGGTCGCCTCGTTGACCAGGCGCAAGTCGCAGCACACCTGACGCAGTTTGAGCAGGGCTTCGAGAATGATGATCTGGCTGCGGGCCACGCCTTTGCGGGTGATCTCGTCGCGGACTTTCTTGTCCATGGCCAGGCGCATGGTTTCGTACACGTCGCGCTGGGCCTCGTTGAGTTCGACCCAGTGGATGATCTCGGTTTTCGGCGGCAACTCGGTGGCCACCTGTTCCTTGGTGCGGCGCAGCAGGAACGGTTTGATCCGGCCGTTGAGGTGCTGGAGCCTGACCTCGCTGGTGCGTTTTTCAATCGGCACACGGTAATCGCGGTTGAAGCTTTTGACGTCGCCCAGCCAGCCTGGCAAGAGGAAGTGAAACAGTGACCAGAGTTCCCCGAGATGGTTTTCCAGCGGTGTGCCGCTCAGGCACAGGCGCTGCCGGGCATTGAGCTCGCGGGCTGCCTGGGCGGCCTTGCTGGTCGGGTTCTTGATGTATTGCGCTTCGTCCAGCACCAGTATGTGCAAGGGCTGCGCCGCCAGGCGTTCGACATCCTTGGGCAGTAGCGCATAGGTGGTCAGAATCAGATCGTAATCAGCCAGCTTGTCGAAGTGTTTTTTGCGGCCGGCGCCGTACAGCGCCAGTACCTTGAGCTGCGGCGTAAAGTGCGCCGCTTCGTCGAGCCAGTTGGGGATCAGGCTGGTCGGCATCACCACCATGCACGGCCGATCGAGGCGGCCGGCGTTTTTCTCGCTCAGCACGTGTGCCAGTGTCTGTAGGGTTTTGCCCAGGCCCATGTCGTCCGCGAGAATTCCACCCACTTCCAGCTGCCGCAGCGATTGCATCCAGCTCAAGCCTTCAAGCTGATACGGACGCAGCGTCGCATTCAGGCCTTCCGGGGCGATGGCCGTGTGGTCCTTGATGTCGCGCAGGCGCTGGGCAAAGGTGCGGATCTGTTCGCCACCCTCCCAGAGCAGTGGCATGTCTTCCAGCGGGTTCAGGCGCGTGGCATCGGCCTTGCTCAGGCGCAGCGTGGTGTCGCCGGGCTCCTGCAGGTAGAACTCGCCGAGGGTGGCCAGTACCGGCTTCAAGCGGCCGAAGGGCAGGGCGACTTGCAGCGGGCCGTGCTCGGAGTTCGGGCGATTGGGGATGTTGACCAGGATCAGCTCGTCGTCGCGGCGTCGGGCAAGGCGTTCCGGGTTGAGGATTTCGGTGTGGGAGCGCATCAGGTTGAGCAGGATCGGCAACAGGCTCAGGCGTTCGCCGTTGACGATGATCCCCAGTTCCAGGTCGAACCAGTCGCGCTCCGGTGCTTGTTCAACGGTGGCGTACCAGTCGTCTACCGCCGTCAGGTCGAAACCGAACTCCTCGTCGATCTGCAATTCCCAGCCCTGGGTGCGCAACTTCGGCAGTTCATTGAGGGTAAAGGTCAGCCAGGCGCTGTCATTGACCATCTCGAACAGCTCGCCGGCGCTTTCCGGCAAGGCCTTGCTTTGCCGGGTGGCGACTTTGAAGCCGAGGATTCGCAACTGTTCCCGGTAGGACTGTTCCACGTCCGGGTGGCGTTTTATCCGCAGCGTCTGGGTTTCCTGGCGAATCAGGATATCGGTGTTTTTCTGCCCGCAAACGTACTCGTCCAGGTAGCTGAAAGACAACGCCGCGCGATGCTGGATGTAACGCTGCATCCGGCCGTTGCGCGGTTCGAACGCGCTGAACTCGATGCTGGCCAGCCACAGGCGCGGTACTGGTTGCACGTTGTCCACCAGCACTTGTGGCGGGGCTTTCGGGCTGCGGTTTTCCAGGACTGCCTGGAGTTTTTCCAAGAGTTCGGCGTCTTTGGCGGCAGCGGGGTAGTCGAGGGTTTCCTGCACTTGCAGGAGCACCGCCGCGCAATGTTTGCAGTTGTTGTGGACCGGGCAGGAGCAGGTGGCGTCGACCATCAGCAGAGTGCCTTTGGCTGACTCGCGCAGGCGAATGGTCTGACGGTAAACGTTACCGCCCGAGCCTTCACACGCGGCGACGATGGTTGCGTCGCCGGCCTCGACGATCCTGACACGATTCTCCAGCGCGTAACGGCGGCCACGCTCCAGGCTCTGTTCTTTGAATCGGCTGACCCAGGACGGTGCGAGGGGTTTGCTCAGGGTCGCGGACATAGGGAATCAGTCCGGAATTTCTTCGGGAGCTGCTCGGGGTGCGGGGGCGGTCAGCGAAGTGATCTTGATCAGCAGGCCGAGGTGGCCGTTGTCGAGGAAGTTCAACTGGCCGTTCTTGGTGTGGCTTTCCTGTTTCAGGCGCTCGCTGGCGGTCACCATGCCATTGGCATCGATCTGGTTGACCCAGAAATCGGCGTCGACGTCGGTAAAGCGTCCCAGCTTCATGTTCAGCGTGCCCTCGATCGGGAACTGACCATATTGTTCCTCGCCGTCGCTGATCGCCACTTTGCTGGCCGTTTCTCCGAGGGGCTGTTGCCAGGCCTTGTGCAGCAACACCGTGTAGTCGGCGCTGCTGGTGAGTTTTTCCACCTCGCCATTGAGGCTTGGCGTGCGCAGGCTGTCGGGGCTGACCGGTTGGGCGCCAGCCGCCCAGTCTTCCGGTGCGGCGCGGCTGACAATCGCCGGTACGGCGTTTTGACGGACCAGAATCATTTCGACCTGATACAGGTCATCGGCAAATGCCGTGGGTGCGACCAGCGTTGGCATCAACAGGGTCAGCAGGGTCAGTGAGCGAAACAGGCGCATGCGGCGTCCTTCAAGCAGTTTTCGGAACGAGGCGCTCGAACAGCGCCTCTACAGTATTAAAGCGCTCTTCCGGGCGCTCCATCGGAACCATGAACTTGAACATCGTGGCGCCTTCGAATTTGTAGCGTTTTGGCTGGCTCTGGATCAGTTTGATCAGGGTCAGCGGGTCGACCGGCGTCTGTGCGGCGAACTCGACGCGACCGCCCTGGGGGCCGCCATCGACTTTCTTGATGCCCAGTTGCTCGGCCTGCAATTTCAATGCAGTGATGCGGATCAGGTTCTTGGTCGGTTCCGGCAACAGGCCGAAACGGTCGATCATCTCCACCTGCAAATCCTTGAGACCGTCCTCGTCGGTGGCCGAGGCAATGCGCTTGTAGAGAATCAGGCGGGCGTGGACATCCGGCAGGTAGTCTTCCGGGATCAACGCCGGCACGCGCAAGTTGACTTCCGGACCGCCGCCGAGCGGTTGATCGAGGTTCGGCTGCTCGCCCTTGCGGATCGACTTCACCGCGCGTTCGAGCATCTCCATGTACAGCGTGAAACCGACTGCCTGGATCTGCCCGCTCTGACCGTCGCCGAGCAGTTCGCCGGCGCCGCGGATTTCCAGGTCGTTGGTGGCGAGCACGAAACCCGCGCCGAGGTCCTGGGTATTGGCAATCGCTTCCAGGCGCTTTTCCGCGTCCGGGGTGATTTGCTGGCGTGGCGGCGTCAGCAGGTAGGCGTACGCCTGGTGGTGGCTGCGACCGACCCGGCCGCGCAACTGGTGCAACTGTGCCAGGCCGAACTTGTCGGCGCGCTCGATGATAATGGTGTTGGCGCTTGGCACGTCGATACCGGTCTCGATGATGGTCGAGGCGATCAGCACGTTGAAGCGCTTGTGGTAGAAGTCGCTCATCACTTGTTCGAGATCACGTTCACGCATCTGCCCATGGCCGATGCCGATCCGTGCTTCCGGCACCAGTTCGGCGAGGTCGGCGGCGCATTTCTCGATGGTCTTCACGTCGTTGTGCAAGTAGTAGACCTGGCCGCCACGCAGCAACTCACGCAGCAAGGCCTCTTTGACCGTGCTCTTGTTCTGCTCCATGACGAAAGTGCGGACCGACAGGCGGCGGGCCGGCGGCGTGGCGATGATCGACAGGTCGCGCATGCCCGACACCGCCATGTTCAGCGTGCGAGGAATCGGCGTGGCGGTCAGGGTCAGGATGTCGACTTCGCTGCGCAGGGCCTTGAGCTGTTCTTTCTGGCGCACGCCGAAACGGTGTTCCTCGTCGATGATCACCAGCCCGAGGTTTTTGATCTTCACGTCGTCCTGCAGCAGCTTGTGCGTGCCGATGACGATGTCGATCTTGCCTTCGGCCAGGTCCGCGACCGCCGCATTCACTTCCTTGGCCGACTTGAAGCGGCTCATCACTTCCACGGTCACTGGCCAGTCGGCGAAGCGGTCGCGAAAGCTGTTGTAGTGTTGCTGGGCGAGCAGGGTGGTCGGCACCAGAATCGCTACCTGGCGACCCCCGTGCACGGCAATGAACGCGGCGCGCATCGCCACTTCGGTCTTGCCGAAGCCGACGTCGCCGCACACCAGGCGATCCATCGGCTTGGGCGCGAGCATGTCCTCGCGCACCGCTTCGATGGTGGTTTGCTGGTCCGGTGTTTCTTCGAACGGGAAACTGGCGCTGAAGGTGGCGTAGTCGGCTTTCGGGTCAGCGAAGGCATAGCCTTCACGGGCGGCGCGGCGTGCATAAATGTCGAGCAACTCGGCGGCCACGTCGCGCACTTGTTCGGCGGCCTTGCGCTTGGCTTTCTGCCAGGTTTCGGAGCCGAGGCGGTGCAGCGGGGCCAGGGCGTCGTCGCTGCCGGTGTAACGGGCGATCAGGTGCAGGTTGGCCACCGGCACATAAAGTTTTGCGCCTTCGGCGTATTCCAGGGCGAGGAATTCAGCGGTCTGGCTGTCGATTTCCAGGGTCGCCAGGCCCAGGTATCGGCCGACGCCGTGGTCAATGTGCACCACCGGTGCACCCTCGCGCAGTTCGGTGAGGTTCTTGATGACGGCATCGTTGTTGGCGTCGGCGCGTTTTTCGCGGCGACGACGCTGCATCACGCGCTGGCCGAACAACGGGCTTTCGGCGACGAGGGCCAGGGCCGGGTCGTCGAGCAGCAAGCCTTCGTCGAGCGGGGCGATGGTGATCGCCAGGCGTTCCTTGCCGGCGACAAAGTCCGGCCAGCTGTCGACGGTTTTCGGTCGCAGCTTCAGGCGTTCCAGCAGCTCCAGCAGCACTTCGCGGCGGCCTGCCGATTCGGCGGTAAACAACACGCGACCGGGGAACTGGTCGAGGAAGTCCGCCAGTGCCGCCAACGGTTGGGTGGCCTTGGCTTCGATCGCCAGGTTGGGCAACTCGCGAGCCGGGAAACGTTCGCGACCGCTACCGCTTTCCACGTCCTGTTGACTGGCCACCACGCGCGGACAGTTCTTCAGGCGCGCGAAGCAGTCTTCCACCGGCAGGAACAGTTCGGCGGGTGGTAATAAAGGACGGGACGGGTCGACGCGGCGTTCTTCATAGCGATTGCGCACGTCGTTCCAGAAGTTTTCCGCGGCCTGCTCGATGCCGGGCAGCGAGAATACTTGGGTGTCCTGGGGCAGGTAATCGAACAACGTGGAGGTTTCTTCGAAGAACAGCGGCAGGTAGTACTCGATACCGGCCGGGGTAATCCCGCTGCTCAAGTCCTGGAAGATCGGGCAACGGCGGAAATCGACGTCGAAGCGCTCGCGGAACCGCGCCTTGAAGCGAGTGACCGCTTCTTTCTGCAGCGGGAATTCCCTGGCCGGCAACAGCTTGACCGAGTCGACTTTGTCGATCGAACGCTGGTTCTCCGGGTCGAAGGTGCGCAGGGTTTCGATTTCGTCGTCGAACAGATCGATGCGATACGGCAGTTTGCTGCCCATCGGGAACAGATCGATCAGTGAACCGCGAACGGTGAACTCGCCGTGCTCATACACCGTATCGACGTAGCGATAGCCCGTGGCTTCAAGGCGGGTGCGCATTTGCTCGACGTCGAGCTTCTGGCCGATATCCAGCACCAGGCTGCTGCCGAGCAGGAATTTGGTCGGCGCGAGGCGATGCAGGGCGGTCGTGATCGGCACCACCAGCACGCCATGGCTCAATTCCGGCAGCCGGTACAGGCTGGCAATGCGCTGGGAAATGATGTCCTGGTGCGGCGAGAACAGGTCGTAGGGCAGGGTTTCCCAATCGGGAAAGTGCAATACGGGCAAATCCGGGGCGAAGAAACCCAGCTCCTGTTCCAGCCGTTCGGCACTTTGGCTGTCGGCGGTCAGCAGCAGGGTAAAGCGCTTGGCGGCGCTGGCGGCCTCGGCGATGGCCAGGCTCAGGGCGGCACCGGGCAGGTTGCCCCAGTGCTGTTTACCTGCCGCGGCAGGGAGAAGCGGTAGACGCAGAACGGGCACGGAAGGTTGAGCTCCAAGCGTTGCGACAAAGTCGGCAATTGTAGCGGTCAACGATGCCGCCTGTCAGTTGCTGACTGCTTCTAAAGCGCAGGTTTGGTGAAATGTAGTGGTAAAGACAAAATTCGGCGGTTTTTTGCCAGTAATTACTGAATATGTAGTGGCAAAAACAACGAGTGTTACGGAGGGTTACGGACAACGAAGCGTGACCTCCAAAAAATTGACTGCGCTGCAAGCCCCGGTTTTATTGGGTTTGCGCGGGGCGTAATTTTTTTGAACGACGAATTGTTACGTAAAGCACGACGGGCGCGCATTGCTACCGCTGTCACTCGGCGGCATAATGTAGCCCCTTTTTTCTGCCCCTACATGTGGAAGGTTCCCGTGACTCAGAAGCCCGACCAGTGTCTTGGTGAATGGATCGACCGTGAAGCACTCGCAGAAGCGATGATTCCGCTTATCGGTCAGCTCTACCGCAATAACAACGTGGTGAGCTCGATCTATGGCCGCAGCCTGATCAATCGTTCAGTCATTGCGATTCTCAAAGCTCACCGCTTTGCTCGTCACCGTCAGTCCGACGAAAGCGAGCTGTCCGTCCACGAAACATTCCCGCTGATCAAGGCGATGAGCGAACTCAAGCTCGGCGCCGCTTCGGTGGACCTGGGCAAGCTGGCGGCCAAATTCAAGGCCGAAGGCAATGGCCGTACTGCCGAGCAGTTCGTCCGTGAAGAACTGGCTGACGTGGTTGGCCAGCAAAACGCATCGGCCCGCAAAGGCACCGACGTTGTCCTGTACGGCTTCGGTCGTATCGGCCGTCTGCTGGCGCGCATCCTGATCGAGAAAACCGGTGGCGGCGACGGCCTGCGCCTGCGCGCCATCGTTGTCCGCAAGGGCGCCGAGAACGACCTGGTCAAGCGTGCCAGCCTGCTGCGTCGCGACTCGGTCCATGGTCCGTTCGATGGCACCATCACCATCGATGAAGCCAACAACACCATCACCGCCAACGGCAACCTGATCCAGGTTATCTACGCCAAGAGCCCGGCCGAAGTCGACTACACCCAGTACGGCATCGAAAACGCTCTGATCGTCGACAACACCGGTGTATGGCGTGACGCTGACGGCCTGGGCCAGCACCTGGCCTGCCCGGGCGCTGCCCGCGTGATCCTCACCGCACCTGGCAAGGGCGCGCTGAAGAACATCGTGCACGGCATCAACCATGGCGACATCACCCCTGACGACAAGATCATCTCGGCGGCTTCCTGCACCACCAACGCCATCGTGCCGGTGCTCAAGGCAGTCAACGACAAGTACGGCATCATCAACGGCCACGTCGAAACCGTTCACTCGTTCACCAACGACCAGAACCTGATCGACAACTTCCACAAGGGCAGCCGTCGTGGCCGCGCCGCGCCGCTGAACATGGTAATCACCGAGACCGGTGCCGCCACCGCAGCCGCCAAGGCGCTGCCAGTGCTCAAGGGCAAGCTGACCGGCAACGCGATTCGCGTTCCTACGCCGAACGTGTCGATGGCCATCCTGAACCTGAACCTGGAAAAGGCCACCACTCGCGAAGAGATCAACGAGTACCTGCGCCAGATGGCCATGCACTCGGATCTGCACAAGCAGATCGACTACGTGAGCTCCCAGGAAGTGGTTTCTACCGACTTCGTTGGCTCGCGCCACGCAGGCGTTGTGGACGCTGAAGCGACCATCACCCAGGATAACCGCGTTGTTCTGTACGTTTGGTACGACAACGAGTTCGGTTACAGCTGCCAGGTGGTTCGCGTGATGGAAGACATGGCCGGTGTAAACCCGCCAGCATTCCCGCGCTAAGCCTTAGCCGCACATGAAAACGCCCCGACCTTGCTCGGGGCGTTTTTGTTGTGCGCCCAGCATGGGCGCAATCTTGTGGGTGGAAGTCCCACCGTGAGCTGACCACAGCGAACGAAGTGAAGCGCAACTGCATTAGGGCGACCGAGTGTGGGGAGGAAGCGTGAATCGAAACCGTGAGCCGATGGACAAGAACCGGATACAAGGCTATGTCGACCAGGGCGAGCGGGCAGCAAATCGCAAAGCTCTTGTGGTCAAAGGGCGGCATCGTAAATCCGGCGGTTGTGCGGGGAAGGATTGCGTTCTTACCTGGGGAGATCTCGCCTTGTGCCTGAAAGGGCGACGGCATCAGCCGGAGCGAGAAGTCAGCAGAGGCCGTAGTAGTCTTTTTTTTGACGAAGGGCCGAACGAGAGAAAGCGTTATAGGCCATGTTGATGCGAGAAGCCGGAAGTCAGATGCCTGCCAAACGCGGGGCGGATGGAGATAACGAGCGGTGAAGCCGTGAGAAGTCCTGTCAGCGACGAGGTCAATCGCCCGCAAGATGAATCCGACAACGCAGGGCAAGGGCTGCTGGAACGGGCCTTTGCAAGAGAAAACCTGAAACGGGCGTGGAAACGGGTCAAGGCCAACAAGGGTGCAGCGGGAGTCGATGGTCTGGATATTGAGCAGACCGCCGAACACTTGCTAACCCAGTGGGCAGGGATTCGTGAACAGCTTCTTTCAGGTATCTACCGGCCCAGTCCGGTACGACGAGTGGCCATTCCCAAGCCTGACGGCGGTCAACGTGAGTTGGGTATCCCGACGGTCATCGACCGTCTGATCCAACAAGCACTGCTGCAGGTCTTGCAGCCATTGCTCGATCCAACTTTCAGTGAACACAGCTACGGCTTTCGTCCGGGACGCTGCGCGCAGGACGCTGTTTTAGCTGCCCAGCGTCATGTGTCCTCGGGTCTCAAAGTGGTGGTGGATGTGGATCTGGAGAAGTTCTTCGACCGGGTCGACCACGATATTTTGATTGATCGTTTACGCAAGCGGATTGCGGATCGGGCGGTTATGCGACTGATCCGGGCGTATCTGGATGCGGGAACGCAGATCAATGGCGCGGTCGAGAAAAGCCGTTGCGGGGCGCCGCAAGGCGGTCCGCTGTCACCGCTGCTGGCGAACGTGCTGCTGGACGAAGTGGGTCGGGAGCTTGAACACCGAGGTCATTGCTTCGTGCGCTATGCCGACGATGCGAATGTGTATGTTCGCAGTCACAAGGCGGGCCAGCGGGTGATGATCTTGCTGAGGCGTTTGTATGAAAAGCTGCACTTGAGCGTCAACGCGAGCAAGAGCGCGGTGACGAGTGCATTTGGTCGCAAGTTTCTTGGGTACGCCTTCTGGGCCTCTGTACAAGGCGTCAAAAGAGCAGTGGCGATCAAGGCGCGCAAGCAGTTCAAACAACGGGTACGTGAACTCACGCGTCGCTCGGGTGGTCGCAGTCTGCGGCAAGTTGTCGAGAATCTACGACCCTACCTCTTGGGCTGGAAAGCTTACTTCGGGTTGTCACAAACACCGAAAGTCTGGCGAGGGCTAGATGAGTGGATGCGGCATCGATTACGAGCGATCCAGCTTAAACAATGGAGGCGTGGTCCGACGATTTATCGCGAACTGCGGGCGCTGGGAGCCAGTAGCCAATCGGCACGGAAAGTGGCGGCTAACTCTTATAGTTGGTGGCGTAACAGCCGCTTTGAGCTCAATCGAGTGCTAGACGTGGCGTGGTTTGACAGGCTGGGATTGGTGCGACTCTCATAACCTCAATCTCTCGAACCGCCCGGTGCGGACCCGCATGCCGGGTGGTGTGGCAGGGGAGCGGCCTGTGAAGGCCGCCCCCTATGCCGATTGGCCGTACGTCATTTGCCGCGGTGACTTTTGCGCAAAACCGGGGTCAATCAGCCTGTAACCGTTTTAAGACACGATCGATGCTCCGCTAAGCATCGATCTGTTGCACAATACGCCCCGAACCGTTTTCCTCAGGATGTTCAATGTTTAAATCACTTCCCATGCGGGTTGTCGGGTTGGCAGCCGTGCTTGCCACTGCGGCCGGTTGTTCATCGAACAAGACCGCCATCTATGAGCATGAGAATTTCGACGACTCCGGTACCTTTTCCCGAAACTACCCGGTCACCGATACCCAGAGCTGTGAAGCCGCCCGTCGCGCCTTGCTCAGCCAGGGTTACATCATCACCAGCAACGATCCGAAGCTGGTCAGCGGTCACAAGAGCTTCCAGCAGACCGGCGAGAATCACATGGAGATCAGCTTCAACGTGGTGTGTACCGATGACGGCAGCGAAGGGCACCGCGCGACCGTATTCGCCAATGCCCTGCAGGATCGTTATGCGCTGAAGAAGACCAACAATTCCGCCAGTCTCGGCGTGGGTGTGTTGGGCTCGGTGTCGATGCCGATCGGCTCCTCCGATGACTCGATGGTCAAGGTCGCCAGCGAGACCGTATCGTCTGCCAAGTTCTACGAACGTTTCTTCGCACTGGTCGAGCTGTTCCTGCCGCCGGAAGCGAAAAAGGCTGCGCACATCCCCGAAAAACCGAAAACGGACCTGGGCATGCCTGAAGCCAAAGCGGCCCCGGCACCGCTGGTGCCGGCCCCGGCAGCGGCTCCTGCTGTAGAGCCTGCTGCACCAGCACCTGCACCCGTTGAAGCGGTTCCAGCGGCCTCCGAGCCGGTTGCTCCGCCGCCTGAAGCGGCACCGATTACCCCGGTTCAGAACGCAGAGCCGGCACCTTCGGCAGAAACCATCACGCCACCGACGAACCCGACGGACATGCCGCCGCCGAGCGAGCCGATTCCGGCGATTCCTGTCTCTGGCCAGTGATCGATCACGTTACGGGATCGGCCAACGAGTAACGATCCCGTAGCGGGCGAAAAGATTGACCCGTATCAACCAGGTTCGCTGTTCTGCGGCCTTGCGCGAAAAAACCAATGATAAATTCCTGACCAGCTGCTACGTTTTATTCAGTAGCGACAGAGTGTCGTGTCCGCGTCATTTTTCTTTCATGCGGGCACTTTATGCTCAGGGAATTGGTCATTTATTCAGGCGTTTTTCAATACGGGTTGGGGGATTCAAAAATGGACGATTATCAAGAAGAGCTGCTCGAGTACCAGGCTTTCGAACTGGACCCACTGGAGCCGGCGGAAGACGCTACCGAGTTGTAGGCATCAGGCGGATTGGCGATGACTACGGCGAAATTCGCCGGGTGTCTGCCCGTTCCAGCGTTTGTATGCGCGTTGAAACGCTTCGGCTGAGGCAAAGCCCAGCAGGTAGGCGATCTCTCCGAACGCCAGTTCGGTGTCGCGTATGTAAGTCATGGCCAGGTCGCGGCGGGTGTCGTTGAGAATTGCACGAAACTGCGTGCCTTCATCGGCGAGCTTGCGGCGCAAGGTCCAGGTGGGCAGCTTCAGGCGTGCCGCCACCTCTTGCAGGTCGGGCTCCCGGCCACCATTGAGCAAGGGTCCCAGCAGCGCGATGATGCGTTCGCGCAGACTGCGGGTGCGTGTCAGTTGCTCCAGTTCCCGCTCACACAGTTGCAGTAAATGCCGCCAGGTACTCGGGCAATGCTCGGGGTTGCGCTGGGCGAGACTTGCCAGGCTCAAGCGCAGTTGATTGCGTTCGCCGCCAAACTGAATCGGACAGTCACCCAACACGTCATAGGCCGCGCGGTAAACGGGCTCTTCGAATTCGATCTCGATGCGTTCGGCGCGCAGCGGAGCAGGGCTGACACTGGACAATTGCTGCAACCAGCCGGCGATGATCGAATCCACCACAAAGCGGTTGTAGGCGTTATAGGGACTGATCGAATAGAAGCGCAGCCAGGCGCCCTGGGCGTCTTCGTGAAAGCTTGATTGACCCCGATAATTGGAGCCGTACAAGGCTTCGAATCGAATCAGGCAGCGGGCGGCTTCTCGTACCGTCGGCGCCTGGGCCGCAGTGACGCCAGCGAGGCCGGCCTGGCTCAGGCGGCTGAGCCGGCCCATGCGCAAGCCAAGGGCCGGGTTGTCGGTCAGTTGAATGGCGCTGTGGCCCAGGCGCATGTAGCGCGGTATCGACAGTCGGGCTCCGGCTTCGCTCAGGCGCGCGGCATCAAGGCCGTATTGTTCGAGCAGCGGCTGGGGATCGACGCCATGACTGCGCACGGCATCGGCCAGGCTATGAACAAAGCCCACCGACAGATCGCCGAGGCGCATCGGCTGTGGATTCATGGCTTACAACCAGAGGTTCAGCAAGCGCGCACCATGGGCGTTGCCATCGGCAAAGTGCTGGCCGTTGCTGCTGAGGAAACTGCGTCCGGCGCTGCCCTGGTCCCAGAATTGACCCCGCAGGAACACACTCATGCCTGCGACAGCCTGACTGGCCGGCATCCGGGTCGTGAGGGTCAGGCGCTGCCAGGCCTGGCCTTCACTGAGTTCTCCAGGCTTGAAGTTGACCGACGCCGGCGCCGAGGCCCCCTTGTAGCCGCGCCAGGGTTGATCCCAGGTGCCACGGCCGGCAACAAAGGCCGGTACCGCAATCAGCTGTACGCTTTGGTCGTTGAGCTTGAGGTAGTTTTCCGGGTACCAGCTGTCGTGGCCAATCAATATGCCCAACCTTCCTGCGGGGGTATCAACGACGTTGAGCGAGCGCTCGTCGTTCGCCTTGATCCCGTTCTGTTCTGCGAAGAACGGGTGCATCTGGCGCTGGGGCTGGCCGATCGGCAGGCCTTCGCTGTTGAATACCACGCTGCTGTTGTACAGCGCGCCGCGGCCGATTTTCAAGGTGCCGTCGATGATGCTTGGTTCGGGCAGCACGATGGAGCCCGCGACAAGCGTCACGTGGAATTCCCTGGCCAGCCCTCCGAACAAGGCCTGGTAGTCCCTGGCCATCGCCTTGGCTTTCATGCGCAGGTGGGCATCGTCCAGACGGTTGCCGCCCTCGGCGCTGATCAACGCCTTGGCGAACTTCAGGGGATTGCTCACTGCCAGCCAGTTCATGGCCTCCTTGAGGGTGCTGGCCTGGTACAGCTCATCCTTCTCGCCGCTGACCATCAGCCAGGTACCGACGTGTTCCGGCAGCACGACGATGGTCTTGCCGTTCAACAAACCCTGGTCCCGGGCTGCTTGCAGATAAGCCGCGAGCTTGCGGTGCAAACGCTCGGGGCTTTGATAATCGGTAGGAAACAGTTCGGGCTGGATGCCCAGCAGATTGCCACGGTCCGCAGGCGTGCCCTGGTCGACAGCCAGGTTGATCCGCAGGTCCGAAAGGTAATGACCCGCCGGCCGGTCTGCGGCCCACATTGCGTAGGTCGTGAGGGCGGCGAGCAATGCCATGGAAAATGTCAGGTACAAAAGTTTGCGCATGGGGAAACAGTTTACAGCCTGGAGCCGGGCGTGGCTTTTGATTTGGAGCTGGATCGAGCATAAAAGGAATCAAGGGCTTGGTGGGCAAACTTCAGCGTTGACTGTGTATTTCGCTGGCGGCAGCCTTTCTGCGCTCAGACACGGCAATGAATGGCTGGGTGGGGATCATGGGAGGAGGGGCGCCGGTCAGCCATGATTTTGCGCGACCGGCCGGCAAGTGAGCGTCAGTTGGTGACCAGCAGTTCCGGGCCGAGGTAGTTGTTGATCTGGTCAATGTCGTCGTCGCCCAGGCTGCCCACCGAGGAAGCCAGGCGCAGGCGTGACATCAAATAGCGCAACTTGGCATCGAACAGGTCGTGGCGCGCAACGAAGAGCAGTTCTTCGGCATTGAGGACGTCCGAGTTGGTGCTGGTACCGCCTTCCTTGAAGCCCTTGCGTGACGATGCCAGTGAGCGTTCGTTGGACGCTACGGCCTTCTCCAGCGCGCGAATGCGTTTGGCGCCACTCAGGATGCCTTGATACTCGCGGGTGGTTCCGGTGATGACTTCCTGTCGTGCGGCGTCCAGTTCATCCGAGGCCTTGTCGCTATTGGCACTGGCCTGGCGTGTCAGCGCGCTGACGCCGCCACCGCTGAACAGCGGGAAATTGACTTCCAGTCCGATCGAACCGTAGCGGTTGCGTTGATTCAGCTCGGAGAGTGATTGGCTCTCACCCGCGGTGTAGCCGGCAACGAAGTCCAGTGTTGGCCAGTGGCCGGCTTTGGCGCGATTCACTTCTTCTTCGGCGAGGTCGCGGCTATAACGGCGCGCATGGATCAGCGGGCTATCGGTCTGGGCTTTGACCAGCCAGTCCTGCAGGTTGCTCGGTATCAGTGGTGGTGTATCGAAGCTCGGACGCAAGGTGGTCAGTGATTCGGGGGTTTCACCGATATATTCCTCGAGCTTGCGGCGTGCGTTGACCAGATTGTCCTGCGCTTCGATCAGCTCGGCTTCGGCGAGGTCGCGGCGAGCGGCCGACTCGTCGATGTCGGTGACGGTGCCGGCCCCCAACTCCATGCGCCGTTTCGCCGAGGCAAGCTGTTCCTCAAAGGCGGTCAGCTTGGACTTGGCCAGGGTGATGGTTTCGCTGGCCAGCAGCACGTCGAAATAGCTTTCGGACAGGCGTACCGCGGCGTCCTGGCTCTTGGCATCGAACACCGCGACGCTGTAGTCGGCACGCTGCTGACCCTGGCGGTATTCGGCCATTTTCTGTTTGTTGAACAGCGGCTGGCGCAGGCGCACGTTTGCGCCCTTGGAGTCGTAGTCGAGATCCCTTTCGATACCGCTCTGGCGTTGTGTGCCATTGACCTTGTTGTCATAGGCCGAGGCGTTGATCTGCGGTAGCAGGCCGGCCGTGCCGATGGCGCGGTTTTCCCCGCCGGCCTTTTTTTCATGCACGGCGGCCTGGTAGATGGGGCCCTGGAACTGCAACAGGTCCCAGGCTTGCTTGAGGTCCATGGCGTCGGCCGGCAAGGTCAACCCCATCAGGCAGAAGAGCAGGCAATGACGGTCCATTTCATTGTTCCTTGAATGAGCTGTCCACACGTTCGAGCATTGGTTTAAGAAGATAGCTCAACATATTGCGTTCGCCGGTCTTGATGGTGACGCTGGCGGGCATTCCGGGGCGAATGTGATTGGTGCCAAGCAGGCTCATGCCATCGGGGGTGACTTCCACCTGGGCCAGATAGAACGGCTGCTTGCTTTCCTCGTCCATCAGGCGGTCGGCGGAAATGGTCATCACACGGCCGGGGATGTTTGGCGTCTGGGCATGGTTGAAGGCCGGGAAGGAAATGTCCACGGGCAGGCCCGGGACCATCTTGTCGATGGCCTGCACGGGAATCATCGCGTCGACCTGCAACGGTTCGTTGAGCGGAACGATTTCCATGATCTTGAAGCCGGGCTGGATGATCCCGCCGACAGTGGCGATGCTCAGGGCCTGGACCATGCCATCGATCGGCGACCGAATCACCGTGTGGGTCACTTCGTAGTCGAGCGCGCGCAAGCGGTCGGCCAGGGTGGTGTTTTCCTTGGCGGTGTCAGTCAGTTGCGATTCGACTTCCTTCAGGTAATCGTGCTGGCGCTGCAGGATGCGCAGCTTGATTTCGGTGGTCTGGCTACGCACGCGGGCGATGTTGTTGAGGTTCTCTGCCTGGCCGGCGGAGAGGTCGGCATTGCTGCGCTCCAGTTCAAGCAGGCGGTTGCGTGGTACATAGCCTTCGGCCGCCAGTACGCGTGTGCCTTGCAGTTCCTGGTTGAGGAAGCTGATCTGCGAGGCGCGGGCACCATAGACTAGTTGCAGGCCCTTGAGTTGCACCGCCGATGCCGCCAGGTTCTCCTGCAGGATGCTGATTTCGCCGGCGAGACCGGCGCGCCGGGTGTCGAGCAGGCGCTGTTGCAGGTCCATGGCGGCGTCCAGGCGATGGTCGTCCTTGAAGCGCTTGAGCAACTCGGGATCGAAGTTCACCACGTCGTGGCCGTCACGTTCCGCTTCCAGACGGTTTTCCACCGTCTTGCTGACAATGTACTGGGCGCTGACCGCCCCCTGTTCGGCAGCGGCACGCAATGAGTCGAGGCGGACCACCTCCTGGCCTTTTGTCACCAGATCGCCTTCGCGAACGAGAATGGCCTCCACGGTACCGCCGCTCAGATGCTGTACGGCTTTGCGATTGCTGGTGACCTTGACCGTGCCTGTCGCTACCACGCCGGCATCCAGCGGTGCCAGCCAGGACCACAGGAGGAAGCCGCCGAAGCCGGCGAGCACCAGCCACACGCCCCACCGCGCAGGTTTACCGACGTCCAGGTCTACCACGCTCCTGGAGTCGGCTGTAATCATCTCGGTATGTTGGCTCATTTGCATGATCGGTCACTCCCGTGCTTTGACGGAGGCCAGCGGAGTCGACGCGCCTGCAGGAATCACACTGGCCTTGCGCAGCGCTGCGAATACTTCATCGCGCGTGCCGAGCATCTGCACGCCGCCGTCGCGCAACATCAGCACCTTATCGACGGCACAGAGTACGTTGGGACGGTGAGAAATCAGAATGACGGTGGCGCCACGGTCCTTGAGTTCGGCCAGGGCATCGACCAAGGCCTTTTCGCCGACGTCGTCGAGGTTGGCGTTCGGCTCGTCCAGCACGATCAGATTGGGCTCGCCATACAACGCGCGGGCCAAGGCGATGCGCTGCTTCTGGCCGCCGGAAAGCGGGCTGCCATCGGTGCCCAGTCGGGTGTCATAACCCTGTGGAAAACGCAGGATCATCTCGTGCACGCCAGTGATCTTGGCGGCGCAGATGACCGCTTCGCTGTCCACTTCGCCAAAGCGCGCGATGTTGTCGGCGATGGTGCCCTCGAACAGCTCCACGTCCTGTGGCAGGTAGCCGAGCCAGGGGCCAAGTTCGCCCTTGTTCCAGTTGAATATGTCCGCGCCGTCCAGGCGAACCTTGCCGGCCTGCGCCGGCCAGACGCCAACCAGCAGGCGGGCGAGGGTGGATTTGCCCGAAGCGGACGGACCGATAATGCCAAGGCTTTCGCCGGGGACAAGGCTGAAGCTCACGCCGCGCAGAATCGTGTTGTTGGTACCGGGGGCACCGGCATACACATTCTCCACCGCCAGCATGCCCATTGGCCGTTGCAGCGACATGCTCGGTGGCCGGCGGGGAAAGTCTTGCAGCATCTCGTTGAGCCGGCCCCAGGCCGAGCGGCAGCCGAGCAATTGCTTCCACGACGCGATGACCTGTTCCACCGGACCCAGTGCGCGGCCGGTGAGGATCGAGCAGGCAATCATCATCCCCGGGGTGATCTTGCCTTCAATCGCCAGCAGCGCACCGGCGCCGAGGATCACCGACTGCAAAGTGATCCGCACGAAGCGCCCGGTGCTGCTGATCAAGGCGGCGCGATCGGAGGCCAGGGTCTGCATTTCCAGGATGCGCAAATGGCTTTGGAACCAGCGCTTGCTGATCGACGGCAGCATGCCCATGGCCTCTATGACCTCGGCGTTGCGCAGGTTGTTGTTGGCGTAAAGGGAGGAAGACAGGGCGGCCTGATTGGCTTCGGCCAGCGGCTTCTGCGTCGCCTTCTCGGTGAGCCAGGCCAGGGCCACCAGAATCAGCGAGCCGATCAGCGTGATCAGTCCGAGTATCGGGTGAATCAGATAGGCGACCAGCAAGTAGATCGGCGTCCACGGTGCATCGAAGAAGGCGAACAGGGCGTTGCCGGTGACGAACTGACGGACCTGGGCGAGGTCTTGCAAGGCCTGGGCCGGGTTGCCTCCGGCGCGGTTCAGGTTGCGCTCGAAAGCAGCGGTGAAAATGCGTCGGTTGAGGTCCATGTCGAGGCAGTTGCCGACCCGGATCAGTACGCGGGTGCGGACCATTTCCAGCGTGGACATCAGCAGGAACAGGCCAACCACCAAGACCGTCAACATCGCCAGCGTCGTGACGTTGCGACTGACCAGGGCTCGATCGTAGACCTGCAACATATAAATAGCTGGCGTCAACATCATGACGTTTATGACACCGCTGAACGCTGCCAGCGAATAAAAACTGCGGCGCAGGCGAAAGAGCGCGTCGGCCAGTTCGGAACGGATGCTCGACTGCTTGGGCATGTTGGTCCTCCCACTTCGAAAAGCCGGTTGCCCTTATGGCGCAACAGCTGACGATAAATGTAGTTCCTTAAACAGCTTACGGACACGCAGGCTGGTCGCTCTATGGATGGCGAGTCTTCCGAAATCGCTGCGTTGCTCCCTTATGCAGCAGCGTAGGTGGCGGTTAAACAGTCCGAAATAACATTTCGCTCTATACCAACACACAACTTTCTATATGTCTTTTAAAAACAGCTACTTGGGATGCCTACAACCAATCGTCTGTTTTATCGACGTAATATTGACAAAGATATGCTATGGAACTTTAGTCTTAGTTATCGGGGGGGGCCGCCCGCCTGAAGCTTACCAACGCTTTGGCAACGCAAGGCGCGGTGATTCTCCCGAGAGGAGCAGAGCCATGTCGCTCATTTCGTGCTTTTGCAGAGGGATGGGGCTGTCCAGGACGTTCGCCTTCACTTCCAGATTCCATGGCCCGCCCAGGGCTCGTCTCCGCTCTGCCTGATCGACCGGCGAGCAATTCATATCGCGAATTCCAGGCGCGTATCCCGAGTCCCGGGTAACGCCTGAGCTCTCGCAAAAAAACATGACTAACAAACTGCGCAAGCCAGCACTTGACTGGGCGCGGGCGGATTCTCTCGTCCCGTGCCTTTACCCAGACAGATCGAGGGCAATCCAAAATGGCCAATTTCAACAAGTCGGACCTGGAGTTCATTCTCCAGCAGATTTTCATCGCGGAAGCGGATACTGCCGGCCAGTCGCTCGCCAGCCTGATACCGAACCCGGAATTTGCTTTCGGTCTGCGCACGGTCGACGGGACGTTTAACAACCTGAGACTCGGTCAGAGCGAGTTCGGCGCAGCCGACAACATTTTCCCGCGCATGACCACTCCAGTCTTCCGCCCGGCTGAGGCGGGCACCTCTTACACCCAGACCAGCGGCCTGGTGATCGACTCGCAGCCACGCACCATCAGCAACCTGATCGTCGACAATACCGCCAATAACCCGGCGGCGGTCGCGGCCACGTTCGATCCCGGTCTGGATGGCATCCTCGGCACGGTTGACGATGTCTTGAAGGCCGGTGCGCAGGTCGTTACTGGAACCCGTACCGACGGCACGACTTTCCAGACCTTTTTCATTCCTAACCAGTCGCCGGACGCGGGCCTGTCTGCGCCGTTCAACACCTGGATGACCTTCTTCGGTCAGTTCTTCGACCATGGCCTCGATCTGGTGACCAAGGGCGGCAGCGGCACGGTGTTCATCCCGCTGCAGCCGGACGACCCGCTGTTCGTCCCGGGCAGCCCGACCAACTTCATGGTGTTGACGCGGGCCACCAACCTGCCCGGGCCCGATGGCATCCTTGGCACCGCCGACGACATCCACGAGGCTTCAAACACCACCACGCCATTCGTCGATCAGAACCAGACCTACAGCTCGCATCCCTCGCACCAGGTGTTCCTGCGTGCCTATGAACTCGATGCCGCCGGCAAGCCGGTGGCGACCGGCAAGCTGATCACCAATCGTGACCTGGGCGCCGATGGCCTGTTCGGCACTGCCGACGACGTCGAAATCGGCGGCATGGCCACCTGGAAAGTGGTGAAGGCGCAGGCGCGCGACATGCTTGGCATCGATCTCGACGATCTCGACGTCCTCGACCTGCCGCTGTTGGCGACCGACGCCTACGGCAACTTCATTCGGGGGGCGAACGGCTTTGCGCAGATCGTGACCACGACCGGCTTGGTCGAGGGCAATCCGCTGGCGCCGATCGACGCATCGCTGGCGATCCGCACCGGTCACCAGTTCCTCATCGACATCGCGCACAATGCCAGCCCGGTGGACAGCCAGACCGGTGCGCCACTGACGGCCGATGCCGACCTCGTTACCGGCGGCCCCGTGGCCGCAGGCTTCTACGACAACGAGCTGCTCGACGCGCACTACATCGCCGGCGACGGCCGGGTCAACGAGAACATCGGCCTGACCACCGTCCACTCCATCTTCCACTCGGAGCACAACCGGCTGGTCCAGCAGACCAAGGACACGGTCCTGGCCTCAGCGGCCGCCGGCGACCTGACATTCCTGAACCAGTGGCTGCTGACGCCCGTCGCGTCTGTTCCTGCTGATCTGTCGACCTTGAACTGGAACGGTGAGCGCCTGTTCCAGGCGGCGAAATTCGGCACCGAGATGCAGTATCAGCACCTGGTGTTCGAAGAGTTCGCGCGCACCATTCAACCGCAGGTCGATGCCTTCCTTGACTTCGATGACACAATCAATCCGTCGATCGTCGCCGAGTTCGCGCACACGGTCTTTCGCTTCGGCCACTCGATGCTGGTCGAGACCATCGATCGGCTGGACCCCAACTTCGTCTCCAGCGAGATCGGCCTGATCCAGGCCTTCCTCAACCCGCTGGCGTTTGCGACCAGTGGCCCGACTCCGGAGCAGGCGGCCGGCGCCATCGTCCGCGGCTTGACGCGCCAGGTCGGCAACGAGATCGATGAGTTCGTCACCGAAGCGGTGCGCAACAACTTGCTGGGCCTGCCGCTCGACCTGCCCGCCCTCAACATCGCGCGCGGCCGCGATACCGGCATCCCGTCCTTGAACGCGGCGCGTCGTGAGTTCTACGCCGGCACCGGCGACAGCCAGCTGAAGCCCTACACCAGCTGGGTCGATTTGGTGCAACACCTGAAGCCCCCGGAATCGCTGATCAACTTCATCGCCGCCTACGGCACGCACGCCTCCATTACCAGCGCCACCACGCTCGACGCGAAACGCGCAGCGGCCACCCTCCTGGTGTTGGGCGGCGTCGGTGAGCCGGCGGATCGCCTGGACTTCCTCAACAGCACCGGCGTCTATGCCAACCTGGCAAATGGGGCAACCATTACCGGGGTTGATGCCATCGACTTCTGGATCGGCGGTTTGGCCGAGGAAAAAATGCCGTTCGGCGGCATGCTCGGCTCGACTTTCAACTTCGTCTTCGAGGAGCAGCTTGAGAATCTGCAGAACGGCGACCGGCTCTACTACCTGCACCGCACCCAGGGACTCAACTTCCTGAGCGAGCTCGAGAACAACTCGTTCGCCAAGATGGTGATGCTCAACACCGACGCGACCCATCTCCCGGCCCTCATGTTCTCGACCCCGACCTGGACGCTTGAGGTCAATCCGACCCTGCAGCACACGGGGCTCGGCGTCGATGGCCGTGCCGATCCTACTGGCGGCACCATGATCAACGGCGTCGAGATCACGCCGCTGGTCATCCGCGACAACCCCGCGACGGTCGGGCCCGATACCAACTACCTGCAGTACACCGGCGAAGACCATGTCGTGCTCGGCGGCACCGCCGGCAATGACATTCTCGTCTCTGGCGACGGCGACGACACGCTCTGGGGCGACGCCGGCAATGACCGCCTCGAAGGCGGCTACGGCAATGACGAGATCGAGGGTGGCGATGGCGATGACATCATCACCGACATGGGCGGCGACGACGTCATCCACGGAGAGGCCGGCAACGACGTCATCCACGGCGGCAACGGCACCAATATCATCCTCGGCGGCGCCGGCAACGATTTCATCGTCACCGGCGAGGACTTTACGGAGGTCTTCGGCGGCGCCGGCGATGACTTCATGCTCGGCAGCCGGCTGAACCTACAAATGATGGGCGGCGATGGCGACGACTGGATCGAGGTCGGGACCCAGGACGGCTCCCCCGGCGACAATTTCGCCGGTAACCTGCCACTGGCTTTGCTGGCAGAGTTGACCGGCGGCAACGACGTCTTCAGCGGTGACGGCGGCTTCGATGAAATGATCGGTGAAGGCGGCGATGACATCTTCATCGGCAGTGAGGGTCCGGACAAGATGTTGGGCATGTCCGGTTTCGACTGGGCCACCTACAAGAATGACCCTTACGGCGTGACTGTGGACATGAGCCGCATCGCCTTCGAACAATCGCCCCTGTCGCCTTCGGTTGCAGGCGTGCATACCAAGTTCCCCGAGGTGGAAGGTCTGTCGGGGTCGGCGTTCAGCGACATGCTGACCGGCGATGATGCCGACGCGGCCACGATCGCCACTGCCGGTGTCCCGGGCAGCGTGCTCACCAACATTGACCTCGTCAACGGTCTGCGGGCGTTTCTTGGCGCGGCTGCAGCTGGCCCGGACGGTATCCTGGGCACGGCAGACGATCAGTTCGGCGCGGGCAACATCCTCCTCGGCGGTGGTGCCAGCGACATCATCGAAGGCCGCGGCGGTGACGACCTGGTCGACGGCGACATGTGGCTGAATGTGCGCATCAGCGTGCGCCAGAACCTTGACGGAACTGGGCCGGAGATTGCCACCTTCGACAGCATGGAGCCCATGATCCCGTTCATGCTCGATGGTACCTTCAACCCCGGTCAGTTGGTCATCGTCCGCGAGATCCTGACGGAGGCCCCCGCCTTTGACACGGCCTTGTTCACTGGCAACCGGCTCGACTATACCGTCACCACTGTGGGCGGCGTGACCACCGTGGCCGACAGCGTCGTCGGGCGCGACGGCACCGACCGCCTGACCAATATCGAGCGGCTGCAGTTCAACGATCAGTCGCTCACCCTGCCAGGCGGGGTCGGGCTCAACAACGACCCGCTGGGCTTGCTGGCCATCCTCGACGCTGCCAGCAACACCCCGGACGCTACGCCGACCACGGGTCAGTTGCTGAGGGTGTCGGCTGCCGGCGTGACCGATGCCGACAACGCCGGCGGTGCCATCACCGGACCGATCGCCTTCTACTGGCAGTTTGAAGCAGTCCCGGGTACGGGCGTCTTTCAGGACATCACCCGTCTTGCGGACGGGGGCGCAGCATTGGCGCACATAACCGGGCCGACCTTCAGGGTTACCCCGGATCTCGCCGGGCTGGAATTGCGCGTCAGGGCCGTCTACAAGGATCAAAATGGTGTGCTTGAGACTGCGTTCTCTGCTCCAACCGCAGCGGTCGTAGCCGGCGTTGCTCCGCCAGCGGCAGCCCCGCTGCCGGTCGAGACTCCGGTCGCCAGCAACGGTGTGCACTATATCCGGTCCGATCTGCAGTTCATTCTCGACCAGATTCTGATCTCGGAAAGGAATGCAGCCGGTGAGGATCTCCTCAGCCTGCTGCCGAATGCACGGTTGCCTTTGGGCATGCGCACGGTCGACGGGTCGTTCAACAACCTGGTGGCGGGTCAGAACGAGTTCGGTGCATCCGACACGGTCTTCCCGCGACTGGTTCCGGCGCAGTTCGATACGGCGGAGGCGGGCACCTCTTACGCCCAGACCAGCGGCCTGGTGACCGACTCGCAGCCTCGCACCATCAGCAATCTGATCGCCGACAACACCGCCAACAACCCGGCAGCGGTCGCGGCCACGTTCGATCCCGGTCCGGATGGCATCCTCGGCACGGTTGACGATGTCTTGAAGGACGGTGCGCAGGTCGTTACTGGAACCCGTACCGACGGCACGACGTTCCAGACCTTTTTCATGCCTAACGAGTCACCGGACGCGGGCCTGTCCGCACCGTTCAACCCGTGGATGACCTTCTTCGGTCAGTTCTTCGACCATGGCCTCGATCTGGTGACCAAGGGCGGCAGCGGCACGGTGTTCATTCCGCTGCAGCCGGACGATCCGCTGTTCGTTGCGGGCAGCCCGACCAACTTCATGGTGTTGACGCGGGCCACCAACCTGCCCGGGCCCGATGGCATCCTTGGCACCGCCGACGACATCCACGAGGCTTCAAACACCACCACGCCATTCGTCGACCAGAACCAGACCTATACCTCGCACCCTTCGCACCAGGTGTTCCTGCGCGCCTACGAGTTCAATGCCACCGGCGACCCGGTGGCGACCGGCAAGCTGATCACCAATCGTGACCTGGGCGCCGATGGCCTGTTCGGCACTGCGGACGACGTCGAAATCGGTGGGATGGCCACCTGGAAAGTGGTGAAGGCGCAGGCGCGCGATCTGCTTGGCATTAATCTTACCGATGCCGACTTCGACAACGTGCCGCTGCTCGCCACCGACGCCTACGGCAATTTCATCAAGGGCCCGAACGGCTTCCCGATGGTCATGATGAGGGGCGCGGATGGTATTGCTGATACCGCCGATGATGTTCTCGTCGAGGGTAATCCTGCTGCGCCGATCAGCCTGGTCAATGCCGTGCGCACCGGCCACCAGTTCCTCATCGATATCGCCCACAACGCCGTTCCGGTGGACAGCCAGACCGGTGCGCCACTGACGGCCGATGCCGACCTCGTTGCCGGCGGACCGGTGGCCGCAGGCACCTACGACAACGAACTGCTTGACGCGCACTACATCGCCGGCGACGGCCGGGTCAACGAGAACATCGGCCTGACCACCGTCCACGCGATTTTCCACTCGGAGCACAACCGTCTGGTCCAGCACACCAAGGATGTGGCCATCGCCTCCAACGATGTCAACTTCCTGAACCAGTGGCTGATGCCTGATGCCCAATTGTTGGTGTTGCCAACAACCGCGGCTGAGATCGCTGCCCTGCAATGGAACGGAGAGCGCCTGTTCCAGGCGGCGAGATTCGGTACCGAGATGCAGTACCAGCACCTGGTGTTCGAAGAGTTCGCGCGTACCATTCAGCCGAACATCGATCCCTTCCTTGGCGAACACCAAAATTATCAAACCGAGATCGACCCGGCGATCGTCGCCGAGTTCGCGCACGCGGTCTACCGCCTCGGCCACTCGATGCTGGTCGAGACCATCGACCGGCTGGACCCCAACTTCGCCTCGAGCGAGATCGGCTTGATTCAGGCCTTCCTCAATCCGCTGGCGTTTGCGGCCAGCGGCCCGACCCCGGAGCAGGCGGCCGGTGCCATCGTCCGCGGCTTGACGCGCCAGGTCGGCAACGAGATCGATGAGTTCGTCACCGAAGCGGTGCGCAACAACTTGCTGGGCCTGCCGCTCGACCTGCCCGCCATCAACATCGCGCGCGGGCGTGATACCGGGCTTCCGACCTTGAACGAGGCGCGTCGTGAGTTCTACACCGCGACCGGCGACAGCAACCTGAAGCCCTACATCAGCTGGGCCGATTTGGTGCAACACCTGAAGCACCCGGAATCGCTGATCAACTTCATCGCCGCCTATGGCACGCACGCCTCCATTACCAGCGCCACCACGCTCGACGGGAAGCGCGCCGCGGCCTCGCTCCTGGTGTTGGGCGGTGCCGGCGAGCCGGCGGACCGGCTGGACTTCCTCAATAGCACCGGCACCTGGGCGAGTGGCCCGACCGGCGTCACCATTACCGGTCTGGACAACATCGACCTCTGGATCGGCGGCCTCGCCGAGGAAAAAATGCCGTTTGGCGGCATGCTCGGCTCGACCTTCAACTTCGTGTTCGAGAACCAGATGGAGAAGCTGCAGAACGCCGACCGCTTCTACTACCTGGAACGCAACGCGGGGCTTAACTTCGTCACCGAGTTGGAGAACAACTCGTTCGCGAGACTGGTGATGGCCAACACCGATGCGACCCACCTCCCAGCCGTCATGTTCTTGACTCCGGCCTTTACCCTGGAGGTCGACCGGACCAGGCAGTTCAACGCGAGTGTGATTGCCGGGCCGGATGGCATACTGGTCGACAATCCATTGACGCCAGTCAATGAGGCCGCCGACAACCTGCCGGGCAATGCCGACCCTGTCGGCGGCATCCTCCTCACGCCGCTGGTTATTCGGGACAACCCCGCGACGGTCGGCCCTGATACCAACTACCTGCAGTACACCGGCGAAGACCATGTGGTGCTCGGTGGCTCGGCCGTCAATGACATTCTCGTCTCTGGCGACGGCGACGACACGCTCTATGGCGACGGTGGCAATGACCGCCTCGAGGGTGGCTACGGCAACGACTTCATGGTCGGGGGCGACGGCGACGACATCATCATGGACATGGGGGGCGACGACACCATTCATGGCGGCGACGGCAACGACGTCATCCACAGTGGCAACGGCGTGAATCTGAACCTCGGCGGCTTCGGCAAGGACTTCATCGTCACCGGTGAGGACTCCTCGGAGGTCTTCGGCGGCGCGGGCGACGACTTCATCACGGGCAGTCTCGCCGACGAACAACTGATGGGTAACGAAGGCGACGACTGGATCGAGAGGGGAACCTCCGATGGTGCTCCCGGCGATAATTTCGACCCGAACGGGCTCGACCTGATACGCGGTAACGACATCTTCATCGGCACCGGCGGGCCCGACAGATTCATGGCCGAAGGTGGCGACGATATCATGTACGGCAACGGCGGTGCGGGCGACCGCTACCTGGGCGGTTCCGGTTACGACTGGGCCGGCTTCAAGGACGACCCGTTCGGCGTGTCCGTCGACCTGGGCCTCGCCGACATCGCTATCGCGCCGCCACTGCCGGAGTTGGGCGCAACCGTGGCTCGGTTCCGTCAGGTGGAAGGTCTGTCGGGATCGCACTTCAGTGACATCCTGCGTGGCAATGAAGCCGATGCTACCGTGATCGCGGCTGCCGGTGCTCAGGGCAGCGTGCTCACCAACTTCGACCTGATCAGCGGCCTGCGCTCGTTCGTCGGCACCGCAGCAGCCGGCCCGGACGGCATTGTGGGCACGGCAGACGATCAGTTCGGCGCCGGCAACATCGTCCTCGGCGGCGGCGGCAGCGACATCATCGAAGGTGATGGTGGCGATGACCTGATCGACGGTGACAAGTGGCTCAACGTACGTATCAGCGTGCGGCAGAACATTGATGGCACAGGTCCGGAGATCGCAACGTTCGACAGCATGGTCCCGTTGGTGCCGCTCATGCTCAACGGCACTTACAACCCCGGCCAACTCGTCGCCGTCCGTGAGATCCTGACGGATGCGCCTGATCCCCTTAACCCTGGCCATTCCTTCGACACGGCCCAGTACAACGGCCTTCTGGCTGACTACACCGTCATCGAGAACGTCGACGGCACGACCACCGTGGCCGACAGCGTCGTCGGTCGGGACGGTACTGACAGGCTCAGCAATATCGAGCGGCTGCAGTTCGCCGATCAGTCGCTGGTTCTCGTCGATGGCTTGAACGCCGAGCCGGTGGGCTTGCTGAGGATCAGCGATAGCACGCCGGCCGTTGGCCAAGTGTTGACGGTGTTGGCCGACATCGTCAGCGATGCGGACAATGTCACTGCAGGCGGTGCGATCACCGGTCCCATCGCCTTCGTATGGCAGGTCGAAACAAACCCGGGCACCGGTATCTTCGACGATATCGGTATTGCGCTCGGAGGCGGACTAGGAACCGCGACCGGTCCGACCTTCACGGTGACCGCGGCTGAGGAGGGACTGCTGCTGCGCGTCAGGGCCGTCTATCAGGACGGCCACGGTGTGCTGGAAAGCATATTCTCGGCGCCGACCGCGCCAACTGCGCCGCTCGGCGGCAGCCCTGTCAACGTCCTACCGGTTGGCACTGTGCTGATCAGCGATACGACCCCGACGGAAGGCTCGGCCTTGACCTTCACGGATGCGTTCACCGACGCCAACGGAGTTGGGGTGGTCACGCATCGTTGGCAAGTAGGGGGTATCGGCGTGTCCTTCACGGACATTGCCGGAGCGACGGGCTCGACCTTCACGCCGACCCAGGCGCAGGTCGGATTGAGCCTTCGCGTTGTCGCGAGTTTCACCGATAGCCTCGGCACGCTGGAGCAGGTCTTCTCCGCGCCAACGACTGTGGTCGGCGATCTGTTTGTCGGTACCGCCGGTGCCGACATATGGACCGGCACGGCAGGCGACGACGTGGCCAGCGGAGGTGCTGGCGACGACATCCTGAATGGCTTGGGCGGCAACGACCTCCTCAATGGTGACGAGGGTGATGACGCCCTCATCGGCGGTAGCGGTGCCGACACGATGGCCGGCGGTGCTGGCAACGATATCTATGAAGTCACCGACCTTGGGGACGTGGTGACCGAGCTCGCCGGTGCCGGCGGCGACACGGTGTGGACCTCGCTCGCGAGCTACACCCTGGCTGATAACGTCGAGAGTCTGTTTTTCGGCGGCAGCGGCAACTTCGTGGGCATCGGCAACGCGCTCGGCAACTTTATCGTGGGCGGTGCGGGTGATGACGCCCTCATCGGCGGTGGCGGTGCCGACACAATGGCCGGCGGTGCTGGCAACGATGTCTACGAAGTCACCGACGTTGGGGACGTGGTGAGCGAGCTCGCCGGTGCCGGCGGCGACGCGGTGTGGACCTCGCTCGCGAGCTACACCCTGGCTGATAACGTCGAGAGTCTGTTTTTCGGCGGCAGCGGCAACTTCGTGGGCATCGGCAACGCGCTCGGCAACTTTATCGTGGGCGGTGCGGGTGATGACGCCCTCATCGGCGGTGGCGGTGCCGACACGATGGCCGGCGGTGCTGGCAACGATGTCTACGAAGTCACCGACCTTGGGGACGTGGTGAGGGAGCTCGCCGGTGCCGGCGGCGATGCGGTGTGGACCTCGCTCGCGAGCTACACCCTGGCTGATAACGTCGAGAGTCTGTTTTTCGGCGGCAGCGGCAACTTCATGGGCATCGGCAACGCGCTCGGCAACTTTATCGTGGGCGGTGCGGGTAATGACGCACTCCTCGGCGGTGGCGGTGCCGACACGATGGCCGGCGGTGCTGGCAACGATGTCTACGAAGTCACCGACCTTGGGGACGTGGTGAGCGAGCTGGCCGGT
This sequence comes from Pseudomonas sp. KH_046_2, assembly GCF_057838985.1. Lineage (NCBI taxonomy): Bacteria > Pseudomonadati > Pseudomonadota > Gammaproteobacteria > Pseudomonadales > Pseudomonadaceae > Pseudomonas > Pseudomonas sp. KH_046_2. The sequence continues at coordinate 2,122,275 of NZ_CM174480.1, forward strand.
GCCGGCGGCGACGCGGTGTGGACCTCGCTCGCGAGTTACACCCTGGCTGACAACGTCGAGAGTCTGTTTTTCGGTGGCAGCGGCAACTTCGCGGGCACCGGCAACGCGCTCGGCAACTTTATCGTGGGTGGTGCAGGTAACGACGTCCTCACCGGCGGTGGCGGTAACGACGCGATGAGTGGCGGCATCGCCGGCAACGATACGTTCGTGTTTGCTGTCGCGGGTTTCGGCAACGATCAAATCTTCGGCTTCGAAGCCAATCCGACCTTAGGGCAGGACGTGCTCGATATCACGGGGCTGGGGATCACCAGCGCTACGTTCGCTGCCAATGTGAGCATAACGGCTGACGGGGCAGACACGGTGGTTGGGATCGGAGCTGACACCATCCGCCTTGTTGGTGTCAGCAGTGCGACCGTTGAGCAGGGGGACTTCAATCTGGCCACTTGAGGTCCTGGTCAGTACTGTCGCAAGAGAGCTGAACAGAAGAAGGGAGGGCAATGGATGCCCTCCCTTTCTCTTTCCACTCAATTGCCTCATGAATGCATTCGGTGTGGGAATTCAGGGAGGGCTGAATCGACCAGGGTTTTGCAGCGATAGCGATGATCATGACGTTGCGAGCTGCTCTCGCATAATTCGGAGACGTTCTTCTATTTTTCCTTCCCTGCGAGTTCGTTCTCTTTTCAGTGAGATAAGCCAGGCCACCAGAATCAGCGAACCGATCAGTGTGAGCAGCCCCAGCAGTGGGTGGATCAGTTAGGCGACCAGCAGGTAGATCGGCGTCCACGGTGCATCGAAGAAAGCGAACAGGGAGTTGCCGGTGACGAACTGACGGACCTGGGCGAGGTCTTGCAAGGCCTGGGCCGGATTACCTCCGGCGCGGCTCAGGTTGCGCTCGAATGCCGCGGTGAAAATGCGTCGGTTGAGGTCCATGTCGAGGCAGTTGCCGACCCGGATCAGCACGCGGGTGCGGACCATTTCCAGCGTGGACATCAGCAGGAACAGACCTACCACCAGGACCGTCAACATCGCCAGCGTCGTGAGTTGCGACTGACCAGGGCTCGATCGTAGACCTGCAGCATATAAATAGCTGGCGTCAACATCATGACGTTTATGACACCGCTGAACCCTGCCAGCGAGTAAAAACTGCGGCGCAGGCAAAAGAGCGCGTCGGCCAGTTCGGAACGGATGCTCGACTGCTTGGGCATGTTGGTCCTCCCACTTCGAAAAGCCGGTTGCCCTTATGGCGCAACAGCTGACGATAAATGTAGTTCCTTAAACAGCTTACGGACACGCAGGCTGGTCGCTCTATGGATGGCGAGTCTTGCGAAATCGCTGCGTTGCTCCCTTATGCAGCAGCGTAGGTGGCGGTTAAACAGTCCGAAATAACATTTCGCTCTATACCAACACACTGCATTCTATATGTCTTTTAAAAACAGCTACTTGGGATACCTACCACCGATCGTCTGTTTTAACGACGTAATATTGACAAAGATTTGTTATGGAACTTTAGTCTTAGTTATCGGGGGGCCCGCCCGCCTGAAGCCTGCCAGCGCTTTGGCAGTGCAAGGCGCGGTGATTTTCCTGAGAGGAGCCGAATCATGTCGATCATTTCGTTCTTTTGCAGAGGGAAGGGGCTTTCCAGGACGTTTGCCTTCACTTCCAGATTCCATGACCCGCCCAGGGCTCGAATCCGCTCTGCCTGATCGCCCGGCGAGCAATTCATATAGCGAATTCCAGGCGCTGATCCCGGGTCCCGGGTAACGCCAGCTCTCGCAAAAAAACATAACGGAATAACTGCGCAAGCCAGCACTTGACTTGGCGCGGGAGGATTTTCTCGTCCCGCGCCTTTACCCAGACAGATCGAGGGCAATCCAAAATGGCCAATTTCAGCAAGTCGGACCTGGAGTTCATCCTCAAGCAAATCTTTATCGCAGAAGCGAACGCCGACGGCGCCAGCCTCATTGATTTGCTTCCCAACACTCAGGTGCCATTCGGCCTGCGTACCGTCGATGGCAGCTTTAATAACCTGGTCACCGGCCAGACTGAATTTGGCGCCGCGGACAACACCTTCCCGCGCCTGCTCGATCCTTCCTTTCTATCGGCGGATTACGCCGGGACAGGGACGGTGATCGACCCGCAACCACGGATTATCAGTAACCTGATCGTCGACCAGACCGCCAATAACCCGGCGGCCTATGCCTCAGCCTTCGACCCGGGCCCGGACGGTGAGCTCAACTTTGGCGCGTTGGGTAATGACGACGTACTCAAGGATGGCGTACAGGTTGTCACCAGCCCCGGGCTGGATGGCGTGTTCGGCACGACCGATGACAAGCCAGTGTTCTTCATGCCCAACGTGTCGCCGGACGTCGGCCTGACCGCCAGTTTCAACTCGTGGATGACCTTCTTCGGCCAGTTCTTCGACCACGGTCTCGACCTGGTCACCAAGAGCGCTACCGACTTCGTATTCATTCCGCTGCAGCCGGATGATCCACTCTTTGACCCAAATAGCCCGACCAACTTCATGGTGCTGAGCCGCGGGACCAACCTGCCAGGGGCGGATGGCGAACTTGGCACGCCCGACGACATCCGTGAGCAAACCAACACCACCTCGCCGTTCGTCGACCAGAGCCAGACCTACAGCTCGCACCCGTCGCATCAGGTGTTCCTGCGCGAGTACGTTCTCAATGCGGCAGGTGATCCTGTTGCAACGGGACGCTTGATTACCGGCGGCGACATTGGCGGCATGGCGACCTGGGCAGTGGTCAAGGCGCAGGCCCGTGACATGCTCGGCATTGACCTGACTGACGCCAATGTACACAGCGTGCCGCTGCTGGCAACCGATGCGTACGGCAACTTCATCCGCGGGCCGAGCGGCATGCCGCAGGTGGTGATGCGCGTCAATAACGGTGCTGACGGCATCGCCGGGACAACTGATGACGTCACTCAACTGGTCGAAGGCAACCGGGATGCTCCGATCAGTCTGGCCAACGCCGTGAGCATCGGGCATGGCTTCCTCGACGACATCGCCCACAATGCCAATCCGACCGCTGGCCTGGCGCCTGATGAGGACACCGTCATTGGCGGCCCGCAATTGGCTGGCACCTACGACAACGAGTTGTTGGATGCGCACTACATTGCCGGCGATGGCCGGGTAAACGAGAACATCGGCCTGACCACCGTGCACCATGTGTTCCACTCCGAGCACAACCGCCTGGTCCAGCAAACCAAGGACACCCTCATTGCCGCCGGCGACCTGGCCTTCCTCAATGAGTGGCTGGTGGACGACGTGGCCGCGATCCCGACTACACCCGCCGAAATCGCGGCATTGGTGTGGGACGGCGAACGCCTGTTCCAGGCCGCCAAGTTCGGCACCGAGATGCAGTACCAGCACCTGGTGTTCGAGGAGTTTGCGCGGACCATTCAGCCGCAGGTCGACGAATTCCTTGCGCCCAGCGGGTATGACACCTCGATCAACCCGGCAATCTTCGCCGAGTTCGCCCACGTGGTGTACCGCTTCGGTCACTCGATGTTGACCGAGACCGTCGATCGCTTCGACCCCGAGTTCAATCCGCTCCTCAACCCGGCCGACCCGGGCTCGCAACTGGGTTTGATCGCGGCCTTCCTCAACCCGCTGGCGTTCGCCGGCAGCGGGGCGACTGCGGACGAAGCGGCAGGGGCGATCATTCGCGGTGTGACCCGCCAGGTCGGCAACGAAATCGATGAGTTCGTCACCGAAGCGTTGCGCAACAACCTGCTCGGTCTACCGCTCGATTTACCGGCCCTGAACCTGGCACGTGGTCGCGACACGGGCATCCCCACCTTGAATGAGGCGCGCCGTGAGTTCTACGCCTCAACCGGCGACAGCCAACTCAGGCCGTACATCAGTTGGGCTGACCTGGCGGAACACCTCAAGCACCCCGAGTCGTTGGTCAACTTCATCGCGGCCTTCGGTACCCACGGGGCATTGACGGCAGCCGATGTGGATACGATGGTCGAGATGCGTGCGGTCGCTGCTGCCCTGGTGTTTGGCGGCAGCGCGGTGATCAATGCCGGCACGGTCAATGAGCGTACCTTTACCGCCAATGAAGAGGATCGCCTGGCATTCCTTAACAGTTCGGGCATCTACGCCATGGTCAATGGCGTCACCACCACCGGTGTGGACGACATCGACTTCTGGGTCGGTGGCCTCGCCGAACAGAAGATGCCGTTTGGCGGCATGCTCGGCTCGACGTTCAACTTCGTGTTTGAAACCCAGATGGAAGCGTTGCAGAACGGCGACCGCTTCTACTACCTGTCGCGTACCGCGGGCCTGGACTTCGGCGCCGAGTTGGAGAACAACTCCTTTGCCAAGCTGATCATGCTCAACAGCGATGTCACCCACCTGGCGAACACCGTGTTCCTGACGCCGACGTTCACCCTCGAAGTGAATCAGGCCACTCAGTTCACTGGCCTTGGCGCGGCCGGCCGCGACGATCCGACGGGCGGCATCATGATCAACGGCGTCGAAGTCGTGCCGCTGGTGATTCGCGACAACCCGGACACCGTGGGTCCAGACACCAATTATCTGCAGTACACCGGTGAAGACCATATCGTCATGGGCGGCACCGCCAACAATGACATCATCATTTCCGGTGAGGGCGATGACACCCTTTACGGCGACGCCGGCGACGACCGCCTCGAAGGCGGTGCCGGGAACGATGCGGTACTGGGTGGCGATGGCGATGACATCATCAGCGACTCGTTCGGTGACAACCGTCTGGAAGGTAATGCCGGTAACGATGTGATCGTGGCCGGCAGCATGTTGGTTGGCGGCAACCTGATCCTGGGTGGCGATGGCCAGGACTTCATCATTACCACCGAAGACATCAGCATCACCTTCGGCGGTCAGGGTGACGACTTCATCCTGGGTGCCAAGACCAACCTGCCACCTACCGGCAACGAAGGCGACGACTGGATCGAGAAGGGCACCCAGGACGGTGCGCCTGGCGATAACTTCTCGCCGCTGCTCAATGACGATGTGATCGGCAACGACATCTTTATTGGTGGTGGCGGATTTGACGAAATGATCGGCGAGGGTGGCGATGACATCTTTGTCGGCAGCGATGCCCAGGACAAGATGGACGGCATGTCCGGTTTCGACTGGATGACCTACAAGAACGACAGGGTCGGTGTGACCGCTGACCTGAGTATGGCCGCGCTGGCACAACCCCACGGCAATACACCCAACCAGAATGCCGGCATATTCAATCCGGTCGGCGCCTCGCCAGCCTCGATTCTCGACCGTTTTGCCGAGGTCGAAGGCTTGTCCGGTTCGAGTTTCGGCGATGTGCTCAGGGGCGATAATGTCGATGCAGACACTATCATCAACCACGGTGGTACCACGGGCAGTGCGCTGACCAATGTCGCGTTGATCGACGGACTGGCCCAGTTCCTGGCCGATGCCGGTTTGCCCGTCACTGGCTTTGCCACTGGCAACATCATCCTCGGCGGCGATGGCAGCGACCTGATCGAGGGCCGCGGTGGCGATGACCTGATCGATGGCGACAAATGGATCAACGTCAGGATTGCCGTTTATGCCCCTGGTGATGTCAACCATACCGGCCCCGAAATCGCCTCCTTCGACAGCATGGTCGATATGATTCCGTTCATGCTGGACCGCACCTATAACCCGGGTCAGCTCAAGGCCGTGCGGGAAATCATGCCCGGCACCTCGACGGGCGGGGCGGCCTTCGACACCGCCATCTACTCCGGGATTCAGGCCGAGTATACGGTTTTTGTTGACGAACGCGGCACGGCGGACGATTTGACGGACGATGTCTATACAGTGATAGATAGCGTAGCGGGCCGCGACGGCATCGATACCCTGCTGCATATCGAACGCTTGCAGTTTGCCGATAACCAGCTAGTGCTGCTGGAGGGGCTCAATGCCCAACCGGATGGCAGTCCGACTGTCGCGGATGGCAACGGCGGCGCGATCACGGTGGGCGATTTACTGACTGTCAGCGTGGCCGGGGTGAGCGATGACGACAACGTCACGGCGGGTAATCCGCAGGGCTTGATCACCAACTCCTCGGTGTCCTACATCTGGCAGTTCGAGGCCGATCCAGGCACTGGCGTATTCGAGGACATCATTCTGTTGCCGGCGGGCGACCTGGCGTTCCAAAGCGCCGACGGCACTGCGTTCAAGGTCTCTCCTGACCTCGCCGGGTTGTCGTTGCGGGTCAAGGCGATCTATCAGGACGGTCACGGCACCACGGAGATCCTGTTCTCCACGCCGACGGCTGCCGTAGTCGCCGGTGCACCGGTCACGCCAACGCCGCTGGTACCTGTAGTCGATGCCACCGAGGGTGGCGCCGGCCTTCACATGGTCCGCTCCGACCTCAACTTCATTCTTGACCAGATCAAGATTGCCGAGGCTGATGCGGGCGGTCAGGACATCCTCTCGCTGATCCCGAATATCCGCGCGCCGCTGGGCCTGCGTACGGTCGACGGGTCGAACAACAATCTGATGAACCTCAACGGCATTAACAACACCGAGTTTGGTGCCGCCGATAACCTCTTTCCGCGCTTGACCGATCCGGTGTTCAATCCGGCGGAAGGTGTTCCTGCCGGCTTCTTCGGCCCCGGCTCGCCGGCTATCCCTGGATCGTCGTATGCGCAGACCAGCGGCAATGTGTTTGACTCGCAGCCGCGCACCATCAGTAACCTGATCGTCGACCAGACGTCGAACAACCCGGCGGCCTATGCCACGGCTTTCGACCCGGGCCTGGACGGTGTGCTCAACTTCGGCGTTGTGGGTACGGGTAATGACGACGTACTCAAGGATGGCGTACGGATAGTCGCCAGCCCCGGGCTGGATGGTCAGTTCGGTACTGGTGATGATCACGATGTGTACTTTTTCGAGAACACCACGGCAGACGCGGGGTTGTCCGCGCCGTTCAACGCCTGGATGACCTTCTTCGGGCAGTTCTTCGATCATGGCCTGGACCTGGTCACCAAAGGTGGTTCGGGTACCGTCTTCATTCCGCTTAAGGAGGATGATCCACTCTTTGTCGCAGGTAGCCCGACGAACTTCATGGTGCTGACCCGCGCGACCAACCAGCCAGGGGCGGATGGCCTTCTTGGCACGCCCGACGACATCCATGAGCACACCAACACCACCTCGCCGTTCGTGGACCAGAACCAGACCTATAGCTCGCACCCGTCGCATCAGGTGTTCCTGCGTGCTTATCAGCTGACCGACGCCGGCCCCATAGCGACTGGCAGGTTGATCACTAACCGTGATCTGGGGGGGGATGGCACGTTTGGTACCTTTGACGACGTTGAAATCGGTGGCATGGCCACCTGGAAGGTGGTCAAGGCGCAAGCCCGTGACATTCTCGGCATCAACCTGACCGACGCCGACGTCGATAATGCCCCGCTGTTGGCGACCGATGACTATGGCAATTTCATCAAGGGGCCGAACGGCTTCCCAATGGTCGTGATGAAGGGGGTTGACGGTCTTGGCGGCACGCCGGATGACTTCCTTGCCGAAGGCAATCCGCTTGATCCCGTTGACCTGACCGATGCCGTGCGCACCGGTCACCAGTTCCTCGTCGACATTAACCACAATGCAGTGCCGGTGGACGGCCAGACCGGCGCAGCGCTCCTGCCCGATGTGGGCGATGTCGTGGGTGATACACCTGCGCCGGGCTTCTACGACAACGAACTGTTGGATGCGCACTACATCGCTGGCGACGGCCGCGTCAACGAGAACATCGGCCTGACCGCGGTGCATGCGATCTTCCACTCCGAGCACAACCGCCTGGTTGCGCAGACCAAGGACACCGTGCTCGATTCGGGTGACGTGGCCTTCCTCAACGAGTGGCTGCTCACTCCGGTGAGTGCATTGCCAGCCAACCAGGCTGAGATCGATGCGCTGGTGTGGAATGGCGAGCGCTTGTTCCAGGCGGCCAAGTTCGGCACCGAGATGCAGTATCAGCACCTGGTGTTCGAGGAGTTTGCGCGGACCATCCAGCCCAACATCGACCTGTTTTTCGCACCGACCCAGGTCTACGACGTCGACCTCGATGCTTCGATCGTCGCCGAGTTCGCCCATACCGTGTACCGGTTTGGCCACTCGATGCTGACCGAGACCGTCGATCGTTACAATATCGACTTCAGCGTGGTGGGCGATCCGGCCAACGCTAATCCCGATCAGCAACTGGGCTTGATCGCGGCGTTCCTCAACCCGTTGGCGTACGCCGCCAGTGGCCTGACGCCAGAGGATGCGACCAGTGCGATCATACGTGGGGTGACCCGGCAAGCCGGTAACGAAATTGACGAGTTCGTCACCGAGGCGCTGCGCAATAACCTGCTCGGCCTGCCGCTCGACCTGCCGGCGATCAACATCGCCCGTGGCCGCGACGTGGGGATTCCCTCACTCAATGCGATCCGCCGCGACATCTACAGCCAAACCGGTGATACCCAACTCAAGCCGTACACCAGTTGGGTCGATCTGGTGCAGCACCTCAAGCATCCGGAGTCGTTGATCAACTTCATCGCGGCCTATGGCACGCATAGCACGATCACGGGGGTGGATACGCTGGAAGGCAAGCGCGCTGCAGCCCTGGCGCTGGTATTCGATGAGGGTGTGGGTTCGCCGGATGACCGCCTGGACTTCCTCAACAGCACCGGTGCCTATGCCAACGTAGCGGGTGTGACAGTCACGGGCGTCGATGCCATCGACCTCTGGATCGGCGGCCTGGCCGAACAGAAAACCCCGTTCGGCGGCATGCTCGGCTCGACCTTCAACTTCGTGTTCGAAAACCAGCTGGAAAAACTGCAGGACGGTGACCGCTTCTACTACCTGGAGCGTACCGCTGGCCTGTCGATGAATGCGGAACTTGAAAGCAACTCGTTCGCCAAGCTGATCATGGCCAACACCTCGGCCACGCACTTGCCGGGCCTGGTGTTCTCGGACCCGGGGTTCTACCTGGAAGTGGACCGGGCCAAGCAATTCAACGAAGTCCTGCTCTCCGCCGATCCGCTCGGCCCGAACGGCGAGCAGGTGGTGTTCCGTGACAACCCGCTGACCGCAGGGCCGGACGCCAACTACATCAGGTACACAGGTGACGAGCACATCGTGCTGGGTGGCACCGACAACGCCGATATCCTCATCTCCAGTGAAGGCGATGACACGGTCTGGGGCGATGCCGGCAACGATCGCATCGACGGCGGTGACGGCAACGACCAACTGCGCGGTGGCGCTGGCGACGACATCATCACCGACACTGGCGGCGACGATAACCTCCAGGGTGGCGACGGCAACGACGTGCTGCACGGAGGCAACGGCGTCAACCTGATCATTGGCGGGTTCGGTAGCGACTTCATCATTACTGGTGAGGACGCCTCCGAGGCCATTGGTGGCCAGGGCAATGACTTCATCCTGGGCAGCAAAGCCAACGAACAGGACATGGGTAACGAAGGCGACGACTGGATCGAGAAGGGCACCTCGGACGGTGCGCCTGGCGACAACTTCGATCCGCTGGGCAACGACCCGGTCATTGGCCACGATGTCTACATCGGCGGTAACGAGAACGATAAGTTCAACGGCGAAGGCGGCGACGACATCATGGTCGGCAGTCTCGGCTTCGGTGACCGCTATATCGGCGGCTCGGGCTATGACTGGGCGACCTTCAAGGATCTAGCCCAGGGTGTGACCGTCGATTACAGCGATCGCTTCTTCGATGTGCCTCCGCAGCCGGGTTCGGGTGCTTCGGCGCTGGTGCGCTTCGACATCATGGAAGGTCTGTCGGGTTCGTCCCACGGTGACTTCCTGCGCGGTGATAACGAAGATGCGACATCGCTACCCACCGCGGGTGCAACCGGCAGTGTGCTGACCAACATCAGCCTGATCAACGGTCTGGCGGCTCTGCTACCAGCCGGAGCGACGTTCTTCGACGGCGGTAACATCATCCTCGGTGGCAGCGGCAGCGACCTCATTGAAGGTCGCGGTGGTGACGACATCATCGACGGTGACAAGTGGCTGAACGTACGCATCAGCGTACGGGCAAATGCTGATGGCACTGGCGGGGAAATCGCCACGTTCGACAGCATGGGGCCGATGGTCCAGGCGATGTTGAACGGTACTTACAACCCGGGCCAGCTGGTTATCGTGCGGGAGATTCTGACCGGCACTGACAACTTCGACACTGCGGTGTTCTCCGGTAATGCGTCGGAGTACACAGTCGCTGTCGATGGCAACGCCGTCATCGTGACCGACCTGGTTGCAGGGCGTGATGGCATCGATCGCCTGACGGGCATCGAGCGTTTGCAGTTCGCTGACGAGGCGCAACCGTCCGGCGTTGGCACCGCCTTGAACAGCGCTCCTGTGGGGCGTCTGGCGATCCTCGATGCTGCCACCGGTGCGCGTGCCGATGCGCCTGTCGCCGGCCAGCTGCTGCGCGTCAGCAGCCAGTCGATACGCGACGCCAACAGTGTCAGTGCGGCCAATCCGACCGGCGCGGTTACCGGTCCAGTGGCGTACTACTGGCAGGTGGAAAACATCCCGGGTTCGGGCGTCTTTGAAGACATCACCTTTATCGCCGCAGGCGAGGCTTCGCGGGCGATTGGCGCGACCTACCTGGTGGCGGACGATGTCGCCGGTCTGAACATCCGCGTTCGGGCGGTGTATCAGGATGGCAGTAGTACGCTGGAAATCGTCGACTCGTCGGCGAACAATGCACCGACTGCAGGACCGACCATCCTCGGGGTTGCATTTCCGAGCCAGGTGTTGACCGCCGACACGTCGACCATCATCGACGTCGATGGCCTCAGCAATCCGCAGTTCACTTTCCAGTGGCAGGAGACCAATGGGGTCACCTTCGTCGACATCGTCGGAGCCACCGGTAGCACGTTCACGCTTGGCCAGGCTCAGGTCGGCGATCAGGTGCGCGTGGTGGTCAGTTACGTGGATGACTTCGGTGCGGCCGAAAGCATTGCGTCCGACGCTACGGCCCCGGTGGCCGCCGGTACTCTGTTTGTCGGTACCGCCGGTGTCGACATATGGACCGGCACGGCATTCGACGACATTGCCAGCGGAGGTGCTGGCAACGACATCCTGAATGGCTTGGGCGGCAACGACCTCCTCAATGGTGACGAGGGTGATGACGCCCTCATCGGCGGTAGCGGTGCCGACACGATGGCCGGCGGTGCTGGCAACGATGTCTACGAAGTCACCGACTTTGGAGACGTGGTGACCGAGCTCGCCGGTGCCGGCGGCGACGCGGTGTGGACCTCGCTCGCAAGCTACACCCTGGCTGCTAACGTCGAGAGTCTGTTTTTCGGCGGCAGCGGCAACTTCGTGGGCATCGGCAACGCGCTCGGCAACTTTATCGTGGGCGGTGCGGGTGATGACGCCCTCATCGGCGGTGGCGGTGCCGACACAATGGCCGGCGGTGCTGGCAACGATGTCTACGAAGTCACCGACGTTGGGGACGTGGTGAGCGAGCTCGCCGGTGCCGGCGGCGACGCGGTGTGGACCTCGCTCGCGAGCTACACCCTGGCCGATAACGTCGAGAGTCTGTTTTTCGGCGGCAGCGGCAACTTCGTGGGCATCGGCAACGTGCTCGGCAACTTTATCGTGGGCGGTGCGGGTGATGACGCCCTCATCGGCGGTGGCGGTGCCGACACGATGGCCGGCGGTGCTGGCAACGATGTCTACGAAGTCACCGACGTTGGGGACGTGGTGAGCGAGCTCGCCGGTGCCGGCGGCGATGCGGTGTGGACCTCGCTCGCGAGCTATACCCTGGCTGACAACGTCGAGAGTCTGTTTTTCGGCGGCAGCGGCAACTTCGTGGGCATCGGCAACGCGCTCGGCAACTTTATCGTGGGCGGTGCGGGTAATGACGCACTCCTCGGCGGTGGCGGTGCCGACACGATGGCCGGCGGTGCTGGCAACGATGTCTACGAAGTCACCGACCTTGGGGATGTGGTGAGCGAGCTCGCCGGTGCCGGCAGTGACACGGTGTGGACCTCGCTCGCGAGTTACACCCTGGATGCCAACGTCGAGAGTCTGTTTTTCGGTGGCAGCGGCAACTTCGCGGGCACCGGCAACGGGCTGGCCAACAGGATCGAGGGTGGTGCAGGTAACGATGTCCTCACCGGCGGTGGCGGTAACGACCTGATGAGTGGCGGCGTCGCCGGCAACGATACGTTCGCGTTTGCTGCGGGTTTCGGCAGCGATACGATCCTGAACTTCGGAGCCAATCCGGCCGGGCAGGACTTGCTCAATATCACGGCGCTGGGGATCAACAGCGCGACGTTCGCTGCCAACGTGACCATAACGGCTAACGGGGCTGACACGGTGATAGGGATCGGGGCGGACACCATTCAGCTGGTTGGTGTCAACAGCGCGGCCGTTGATCAGACGGACTTCATTCTGGCCACTTGAGGTCCTGGTCAGTACTGTCGCAGGGAGCGAGGACAGCGGAGGGGAGGGCAATGGATGCCCTCCCTTTCTCCTGCCATTCGATTGCCCATTAGCTATCGGGGTGCCAGCAGCGTACTGGAACTCATCAAGGCAGGTTGGAACCGAACTGCGAAATCAAAGAAACAATGGAAAAAGGAAACCCGGCCTTGAACATTTCAGCCATCTGCCTCTTGAGCAGCCTATTGGTTTCGGTCGCGGCTTCTGCCAGTGGGGTCACTCCGCTCTTCGACCTGGACTTCACCAGATCAGCCACGCAAACGCTCAAAGAAATGGGCATCAACGACGCCTGTATTATCGCCGTCTCAAGTCCTGCTGCGTTTACCTACTGCCGGGAAGGATCATCAACGCTCTGGCAGTATCAGGCGCTGGATCTGGAGCAACAGGCGGTGATCCAGATTGGCCAAAGGCGGTCTTCGGCGGACTATCGACGAATTACTGTTGTGGAAGTCGATAGTGTTGCTTGCGAACAGGATCACCTTGCGCCATTGGTTAAACCGGCTATCAGGCACGGACTTGTCCTTGGCCTGATTACCCTGTTTCTGTTGGCCGGCCTGCGATATACCTACCGGGCAATCATGCATGGCTGTTATGACCAGGCCGGATTTTCGAAGTTCGGCTTGCAGCGCCTGGACGAATCCTGGTCAACGCAAAACTCAACGGTAATGGCGTTGGTCGCGTGGGGTATCGTGGCAGCTACGGCATTTATCTACTTCGGGTTTTGAGTGTCACCACAATTAACGGGCATGCCGTTTTCCTGTGCGAGCAGTAGCAAGCGCATGCCAAGCCGGTTCTGAGTTGCTGCTCATTTCGATCAATAAGTTGTCATTTATGGTCATTGAGGGATGGCGGCGCGACTCTTAGTCTGTCGAACATGACTGATGGGGGCCGTAGAGCTCCTGCACTTTCCGTGATCGCTCGATGTGGAGTTACCGATGACCGCCACTCAATACCCGCACCTGCTGGCTCCGCTGGACCTGGGGTTCACCACGCTGCGCAATCGCACCTTGATGGGGTCGATGCACACTGGCCTTGAAGAGAAACCGGGTGGATTCGAGCGCATGGCGGCGTACTTTGCCGAGCGTGCCCGTGGCGGTGTCGGCCTGATGGTCACCGGCGGTATCGGCCCGAACGACGAGGGTGGCGTGTATTCCGGCGCGGCCAAGCTGACGACCGAAGAAGAGGCGCTCAAGCACCGTATCGTCACCCGTGCCGTACATGACGCGGGCGGCAAGATCTGCATGCAGATCCTCCATGCCGGTCGTTATGCCTACAGCCCGAAACAGGTTGCCCCCAGCGCGATCCAGGCACCGATCAACCCGTTCAAGCCCAAGGAACTGGACGAGGAAGGCATCGAGAAGCAGATCAGCGATTTCGTCACCTGCTCGGTACTGGCACAAACCGCCGAGTACGACGGCGTGGAAATCATGGGCTCCGAAGGTTATTTCATTAACCAGTTCCTCGCCGCCCACACCAACCACCGCACCGACCGCTGGGGCGGCAGCTACGAAAACCGCATGCGCCTGCCGGTGGAAATCGTGCGTCGCGTGCGTGAAGCTGTGGGTCCGAACTTCATCATCATTTTCCGTCTGTCGATGCTCGACCTGGTCGAAGGCGGCAGCACCTGGGAAGAGATCGTTCAGCTGGCCAAGGCCATCGAGCAGGCCGGTGCGACCATCATCAACACCGGTATCGGCTGGCACGAAGCGCGGATTCCGACCATCGCCACCAAAGTGCCGCGCGCGGCCTTCAGCAAGGTCACGGCCAAGCTGCGGGGGTCGGTCAATATTCCGCTGATCACCACCAACCGTATCAACACCCCGGAAGTGGCCGAGCAGATCCTGGCCGAAGGCGATGCCGACATGGTGTCCATGGCGCGGCCGTTTCTCGCCGACCCGGATTTCGTCAACAAGGCCGCTGAAGGTCGCGCCGATGAAATCAACACCTGCATCGGTTGCAACCAGGCTTGCCTCGATCACACCTTCGGCGGCAAGCTGACCAGTTGCCTGGTCAACCCGCGTGCCTGCCACGAAACCGAGCTCAACTATCTGCCGGTGCAGCAGCTGAAGAAAATTGCCGTGGTCGGTGCCGGCCCGGCCGGTTTATCCGCCGCGACCGTGGCCGCCGAGCGTGGCCATCAGGTGACGCTGTTCGATTCGGCCAGCGAAATCGGTGGTCAGTTCAACATCGCCAAGCGCGTTCCGGGCAAGGAAGAGTTCTTTGAGACCATTCGCTACTTCAACCGCAAGTTGCAGACCACCAACGTCGAGGTGTGTCTGAACACCCGCGTCGACGTGGCCGGGCTGATCGAGGGCGGCTACGACGAGATCATTCTGGCCACCGGCATTGCGCCGCGCGTGCCGGCCATCCCAGGGGTGGAAAGCGCCAAAGTGCTGAGCTACCTGGACGTGATCCTGGAGCGCAAACCGGTCGGCAAGCGCGTCGCGGTGATTGGTGCCGGTGGTATCGGTTTCGATGTTTCCGAGTTCCTTGTGCATGAAGGTGTCGCTACCAGTCAGGATCGCGCCGCGTTCTGGAAGGAATGGGGCATCGATACGCACCTTGAGGCACGCGGCGGTGTCGCGGGTATCAAGGCCGCGCCCCATGCGCCGGCCCGCGAGGTGTTCCTGCTGCAACGCAAGACGTCCAAGGTCGGCGACGGCCTGGGCAAGACCACCGGCTGGATTCATCGCACCGGCCTTAAGAACAAGCAGGTGCAGATGCTCAACAGCGTCGAATACCTGAAGATCGACGACGAAGGTCTGCACATCCGCATCGGCGAAACCGGCGAGCCACAGGTGCTGCCAGTGGACAACATCGTGATTTGCGCCGGACAGGATCCGCTGCGCGAGTTGCATGACGGCCTGGTGTCGGCGGGGCAGAGCGTGCACCTGATCGGCGGCGCGGATGTCGCGGCAGAACTGGATGCCAAGCGGGCGATCAATCAGGGGTCGCGGTTGGCGGCGCAGTTGTAACTCACATCGTTTGGGTTCACAGCACAAATCGGCTGTTAAGATGCCGGATCTTCCAAAGATCCGGCATCATGCTTTCTCCTCCAGACAATTGGCTTCATCAAGCCCCCCTCGACCCCCTTCGCCTCGACTGGCTCACTCAATCCGGAATCGAAGTGGCGATCCTGCGCCTGGACCAGATCGATCCGCTGATCAGTGGCAACAAATGGTTCAAGCTCGTCGAACACCTAAAAGCCGCCGACCGCTTGGGTGCCGAAGGCATCATCAGCCTGGGTGGGGCGCACTCCAATCACCTCCACGCGTTGGCGGCGGCGGGCAAGCGCCTGGGCTTTTCCACTGTCGGCCTGTTGCGCGGGCATCCTCAGCAAACCCCGACGGTCAAGGACTTGCAGGCGTTCGGCATGCAGTTGCACTGGCTGGGTTACGCAGGCTATCGAGCGAGGCATGAAGCGGGTTTCTGGCAACCCTGGCAAACCCGCTATCCGACGTTGCATCCGGTGCCTGAAGGGGGAGGCGGTTTGCCTGGCGCCCTGGGTTGCATGCAACTGCGGGCCGGCGTTTGCGCGCAATTGGAGGGCTTGGGCTGGAGCGACTACGACGGCTGGTGGCTGGCCTGCGGGACCGGCACGACCCTGGCCGGCCTGGTGCTGGCCGAAGCGGGGGATCATCCGGTGTACGGTGCCCTGGCAGTGCCTGATGATCACGGGGTGGCGCAGCAGGTCGAGCGGATCGTGCAGGAAGCGGGTGTGGGCGATGCGGTGTATGAGCTGTTCGAGGCCAGTCGTGGCGGGTTTGCCAAGGTTGATCCGCTGTTGCTCGACTTTATCGAAAAGACCGGGCAGGTCAGCAGTCTTCCCCTGGAACCGCTGTACACCGGTAAGGCGCTCATGGCCCTCAAGCAACAAGTCGAGGCGAGCAAGTTTGCCCGGGGCACGCGGCTGATCTTCGTCCACACGGGCGGCTTGCAGGGGCGGCGGGGATTCAGTCCACAAATCTGAAGCACACATGCAATCTCATGTGGGAGCGAGCCTGCTCGCGAAGGCGGTAGTACATCCAGCATCGACGCGCCTGTCACACCGCTTTCGCGAGCAGGCTCGCTCCCACAGGTTTTGCCTGTGGCCTCAGATATCGCGGTTCACCCGCTTGGGCATCATCCGCAGCAAGGTGTTATCGCCCACCACATAGTGGTGATACAGCCCGGCCGCGGCATGCAGGCCGATCAGCCAATAGCCGATAGTGCCGCCGAGCTCATGCCATTCCTGAAGCTGTTTGGCCAGGTCCTTGTTTTCCGCTACCAGCATCGGCAGGTCGAAACCGTAGAACATCACCTGATTGCCTTTGGCGCTGGTGACCAGCCACCCGAGAATCGGCGTGACGATCATGAAAATGTACAGCGCCCAGTGCATCAGCCTGGCCAGCGTCGTTTGCCAGTGCGGCGAGGCCGGGAAGATCTGCGGCGCCGGGCCGAGGCTGCGCGCGAACAATCGCAGCCAGACCAGAACGAATACGGTCAGGCCGAGCATGAAGTGTGACTCGACGATCAGCGTGCGCCCGCCACTGCCCTTGGGAAAGAACCCGCGAAACTCGATACAGGCGTAAACCAGCACCAGCAGGACCAGCATCAACCAATGCAGCGCAATCGATACGGTGCTGTAGCGCGACTCGGAGTTTTTCCACGGCATACGGTGTTCCTCAGAGGTCCGGTTTAAAGCCACCGTTCTTGGCCGACGGTGTGCTTTAACTGTAATCCTGTTTCACCGGGTTTGCCTGAGGCGATTGGTCGCTGGATGCTCTTGCTCTGGTAGTAGGGAGAAAAAATCTCCCGATTCACAGCCACGAAAAAGGGGACTTGCGTCCCCTTGCGGTGTTGCCTTGTGCAGCCCTAAACCATCAGTAGATGTCCTTCGACAACAAGGTGAACGGCGTCTTCACCAGAATCTTCAGGTCCAGCCACAACGACCAGTTGTTGATGTACTTGAGGTCGATCTCGACACGCTTCTGCATCTTGTCGATGGTGTCCGTCTCGCCACGGCAACCATTGATTTGCGCCAGGCCCGTAATGCCCGGTTTGATTCGATGGCGCGCCATGTAGGCGAGAATTTTCCCGGAGTAGTAGTTGTTGTGCGCGATGGCATGAGGGCGCGGGCCGACCAGCGCCATTTGTCCTTGCAGCACGTTGAACAGTTGCGGCAACTCGTCCAGCGAAGTGCGACGGATGAAGCGTCCGACGGCGGTGATACGCGAGTCGTTACGGCTGGCCTGCTTGACTTCATGGTCGTCGTGCACACGCATGGAGCGGAACTTCCAGACCTGAATCACTTTGCCGTTCCAGCCATGGCGGTCCTGCTTGAAGAACACCGGGCCGGGGGAGTTGAGCTTTACGGCCAGGGCAATGATCAGCAACACCGGGCTCAGCAGGATAATGGCCAGCAGGGCCACGCTTTTTTCCACCAGGCTTTTACTGAGCGCGGCAGTGGGCCGGCTGGTCAGCGGACTTTCGTTCAAGTAGATCGCCGGCAGGCCGTCCACGACTTTAACCGAGTGATTGAGCAGCGTCAGGCTGTTCAAATCCGGCACCCAGACCACATCAACGTTGGCATCCAGCAAATCGACGTACATGGCTTCGATTTTTGCCGCTTCCGACAGGGGCAGCGTGATGTACAAACGACGGATGTCATGGGTCTTGATCAGTTCCAGCAGGTCCTCCTGGGCACCGACGATGCGCGGTGCGCCCGGTTCCGGGGCAGGAAGGGGACCGTTGCTGACCAGGCCCACCAACGGCAGGTTTTCGAGGTCGCTGAGCTTGTTCGCCAATCCCAGCGCCAGTTCACCGGTGCCGACGATCAGGGTTTTATGCTCGCTTTTGCGTGACCGCTGGTAGAACTTCGAGAACGCATGCAGTGGCGCATACAGCAACGCCTGACCGAGGAAGCCGTACACCGCCCAACCCAGGATGACTTGTCGGGAAAACAGCTCATCGGCCTTGCAGACAAACGCGATGCACGCCAGCGCTGCCATCGTCATGGACCAGCCCATGAACAGGCGTCCCAGCCCTGACAGATAATTGTCTCTTTTGCGGTACACGCCGCTGAACGTATAAGCCGGAACCGAGGCCAGTACGGCGAGCGTTGCGCACATTCGGTAATAGAACTCGACCGTTCCAGTGTGCCGCTCGGCAAGTATGAACAACAGGGAAACTACAAAGCCCTGTGCCAGCGCCCATTGCCCCCAAAAGGTAAGTCCCTTGAGGCCGGTGTTTCGATTGATACTAAGAGTAAGATCCATACAATATCCCCAAAAGACGTCCATTCAGGTTTCGACAGTTGAAATCCGAGTTGTTAAGTAGACTTATTGTTGTTGTTAGAGCGAGTGTCCTGAGGTAACAACGTCGATATGCCGAGCTGTCGTCAGTCAATAGACTAAGTTATTGGCGGAGATGCTGTCTGACGAGTTCTAACAAGATGGCAAAGTGCCAACTATTAAATTTTTAGAAAAGGTCGAGCGTTAGAAAAGGTCGAATGGAAGGGGGTGAATAATTAGAGAGGTGTTTGGTATTGTAGGAGGGGTGGGGATGAGGGCGGTCTGACTAGCGCGGAGGTTGAAACCAAACAGAGTGCTCTTTTTATTGTTGTAATCGCACTGTTTCTGTTTGTTTTATTCGCTAAAGGTGGAGGTGTTTACGCCACGACTTCCTGGATCAGGCAATAGCCACGATTTCTCACTGCACGAAACAACCGTTCCCCGTTACTCGCATTTTTGAATTTGTCTTGCAGTCGACTCAGGCACATTTCCAGGCCTCGGTATTGTTCCGGTTCCCTGCCGATGCTGAGGATCAGTTCGTCTCGACTTACGACACGCTCTTCATGGTGCAGCATTTTCTTTACCAGCGCGGCTTCCAGGCCGGTCAGGCTGATCTCGACACCTTCTTTAATCAATGCGCTTTGATCATCGTCGAGTTGCCAGGCTTCGCTGCAAGGAATGTCACCCTCGATTGTTCGCGGAATATCGCGTGTTGCCCCCGCTGTTTCCGGCATATTGTGGAATGGACTCGCCGATTGCGCTGCCAGCCATTCGGATTCCAGGGTGGCCAATAGTCGCTGTGTATCATGTTCGATACTGCGTGCGACGTTCTTCCTTGAAACGCTTGGGTAGCTGAACTCCATCAGCACGGGAGCGGAAGAGGGCGAAGCAACACCTTCAATAAACATTTGTGCCTGGGAGGTGCCAAACGAGTTGAAGCGCTCACTGGACAGGATGGTCTCAAGTTCACGCTGCGACGTAGTGCTGTGGGTCACGACGACAAAGTATTTTCTTGGGAGGGTTGTACTAGTTTCCATGTCTCTCTCCTGAAGTACACACCAAATTTGGCTAAAAGATGATCGGCAGGGGAGTAATGACTCCCTGGGAAGTAGTCGAAAGGCAGGGTCTGGGCCCAAATTTGGCCCTCGATGGGTTCCACTCGATCTGCTGCTATAGAATAAACTTTTATTGTTATGGTTCGATGTTGCCACGGTCATGGAATCGATAAATGCCTTTGGTATGAAATACAAAAATACGATGAAGTCGAGACCTTTGTCGTTAAGGAAGTCGTCTGTTTAATTGATGCTAAAGCGCCATCTATTCTGAGTGTCAGGGGGTTGAGATCAGCCCCCTCATCAACCGGTACCCATGCCCACGGATGCTCTGTATGGCGTTTGTGCCATACATGTCCTTGATTTTTCCACGAAGGCGACTGATCGACTTTTCCAACGCCCTCGGGTCATAAAAGTTGGTGTTGAGCCCCATGATGTTGGCGATTTCATCGTGACTTAGTATGTGGTTACTGGTTTGCGCGAAGGCTTCGAGGATCTTCATTTCTGCAAAGGAGATGTCCAGCTTCTTGCTGGTACCCAGTAGACAAATACGGGTCGGGTCCAATATCAAATTGATATCTCTTTGCCATTCTTCACTGCTGAAAAACTCGGCAAGCAACTCAGAGCTTTCATCGGAAAGGGTATTGAACTTGATGCAGTAGTCGGCACCCGCAAGATAGTACTTGATCTTGTTGTAGGTGCCTCGGCCCGTGATGACCGCGCAAATGATGGGTTTCAAGTTGCCGGTGCGCAGGTTTTCCACTAGCGCGAGGCTTTCCTCGAGGGCCTGGGGGCTGTCGATGATGATGAAGATGGCGCGATACGAACCAGAGCGTTCATTCTTCTTGAATGAACTAGTGTAGGAGTTGGCCTCTAGTGCCATATCGGTCCGCACATGCCTTGCGACTAGCGCTCTAAAATGTTCAGCCACGCCACGGGTACGGCCCAGAGTGAGAACACCGGGCTCATCGTTTGTCTGGCGCTGGCTTCTAGTCGCTAAGTTCCCTGTAAGCATCATGCATTGACTCGAATAGGTGCTGACATCGGGATGTTAAAGCACCGGTTCTCATCTGTGACTGACAATTGGTAACATTTACGCGAATTTTAGACGTGGCTCCCGAGTTTTCTAACAATAACTAAGCTTTTCAAACTTTTAGTTGATTTTCTCGGCGGGCTGAACTAGTGAAATAGCGTCGTTAGATGGTGGCAATATGGAATTGTGCCACTATTTTGAAACGGTGGCGATTATTTTTTATGTCCTTTTGCCACTGTTTGGCCCACTGCGTGCCACCATTCATGCCAAGGACTGAACTCAGTAAGCCATGCAATTAGTGTGAGGGCGATCACACTTTATTGAATGGCGAGACTTTTTTCTACTGAATACCTAAATATTTTTCCGAGGTGTTCGTACTCGGACGATTATTAACATGGCTTGAGTGTGTCTTTTGATAAGACATATTCTTCCTCACTACATCAGATAATGGGTGTGGAAGTCTCGAATGTTTTGCTTGAGCTACTCAATATCTGAGTGCAGTTGACGGATCGTTCCTACAGAACGGTCTGACGGAGGATTGATGGATTTCTGGACCCTTTTCAAAGTGTTGATCTTGGGCGCGGTAGAGGGCCTGACTGAGTTTTTGCCCATCTCCAGTACGGGCCACCAGATTATTGTTGCGGACTTGCTGGAATTTGGCGGTGAGCGCGCCATGGCGTTCAATATCATTATTCAGCTGGGCGCAATCCTTGCCGTTGTCTGGGAGTTTCGTCGCAAGATTACAGAGATCGTCAAAGGACTGCCGACCCAACGCAATGCACAACGATTCACGCTGAACTTGCTGGTCGGTTTTCTTCCGGCTGTCGTTCTGGGCGTCCTGTTCGCCGACCAGATTCATCACTATCTGTTCAACCCGATCACCGTGGCAGTCGCATTGGTCGTAGGCGGCATTGTCATGTTGTGGGCGGAGCAGAGGGACCACGTGGTGCACGTCGAGCATGTCGACGACATGCGCTGGTCGGATGCGCTGAAGGTGGGTTTTGCGCAATGCCTGGCGATGATACCGGGCACTTCCCGTTCCGGATCGACCATTATCGGCGGCTTGCTGTTTGGCCTGTCGCGCAAGGCAGCCACCGAGTACTCGTTCTTCCTGGCGATGCCGACCATGGTCGGTGCGGCGGTGTATTCAGGCTACAAGTACCGGGAGCTGTTCCAGGCCAGCGACCTGCCGGTTTTCGCCCTGGGCTTCGTCACAGCGTTCTTTTTCGCCATGATCGCCGTACGCGGCTTGCTCAAGTTCATTGCGAACCACAGTTATGCCGCCTTCGCGTGGTACCGGATCGTTTTCGGATTGTTGATCCTGGCAACCTGGAAACTCGGTTGGGTGAACTGGACGGCGGCGGCCGCCAGCTGACTGGCGAGCCAGGCGGATCAAACCGCCTGGCTGAAATGGCCGGGCATTAACGCCCTTCAAGCAACCCGGCAGCTTGATCCAGCAAGGCCAGGGGCTCCTTGGCCTTGTGGATATCCACCGACAACAATTGCCGAAACTTGCGCGCCCCCGGGAACCCGGTGCCCAGCCCGAGCACATGGCGAGTGATGTGGTGCATCGAACCGCCAGCGTCGATGTGTGCAGCGATATACGGCCGCAACTGCGCCAGTGCTTCGGCGCGCGTGATCACTGGCGCCGTGCTGCCGAACAGCTGCTGGTCCACCTCGGCCATCACATAAGGGTTGTGATACGCCTCACGGCCCAACATCACGCCGTCGAAGGTCTGCAAATGCTCGTGGCAGGCCTCCAGCGTCTTGATCCCGCCGTTGAGGATAATCTCCAGCTCGGGAAAATCCGCCTTCAACCGCGCCGCCACGTCATAACGCAGAGGCGGGATGTCGCGGTTTTCCTTCGGCGACAACCCCTCCAGAATCGCAATCCGCGCGTGCACGGTAAAACTGGTGCACCCGGCATCCCGCACCGTGCCAACGAAATCACACAGCTGCTCGTAACTGTCCCGCCCGTTGATCCCGATACGGTGCTTGACCGTCACCGGAATCGACACCGCATCACGCATCGCCTTCACACAATCGGCCACCAACTGCGGATGCCCCATCAGGCACGCGCCGATCATATTGTTCTGCACCCGATCACTCGGGCAGCCGACATTCAGGTTCACTTCGTCGTAACCATGCTCCTGCGCCATGCGCGCACACGCGGCAAGGTCAAGCGGCACACTGCCACCGAGCTGCAGGGCGAGCGGGTGTTCGGCTTCGTTATGGCGAAGGAAACGCTCGTGATCGCCGTTGAGCAGGGCACCGGTGGTGACCATCTCGGTGTAGAGCAGGGCGTTTTTCGACAGCAGGCGCAGGAAGAAGCGGCAGTGGCGGTCAGTCCAATCCATCATCGGCGCGACGGAGAAACGGCGGGAGAGCGGGGCGGGTGTGGCGGTGGTTACGGACATGGGGGATCTGGAATCGGTGAGGCTGGGAGGTGGGGGAGTTTATCAGGAATGGGCTGGTGGGGCTTGGCGAGCACGAGTCGAATGACAGGAGTATCGCTGCGTTCATCCCATCCTACGTACAGCTCACAGTCCAGACCATTGCGTTATAGGGCTGTTCACAATGGTTATATCCGCTCTTCAACATTCGGCTACCGTCATCATTAATACCGTGTGTTGAAGCTATGTTTGCCTCTGCTGCGATACACCCACAGCCCCCAAACACGAGGAAACCATGATGCGCTCCCACAAAGCTGTCGCTGTTTCTCTGGCCTTGCTTAGCGCAGCCTTCCTGGCATCTGCCGCCCAGGCCGAGGGAGCGGGTTTGATTGCCGCCACCCCATCCGAACTCAAGTGGACAGCTGCGCCGTCGGTGGGGCCCGGTGCGATGATTGCAGTGATTGAAGGTGACCTGAAAGCCGCCGAGCCATTCACCATGCGCTTGAAGCTGCCGGCAAATACGAAAATCGGCGTGCATACCCATCCCGTGACCGAGCGCGTAACCGTTATCTCGGGCACCTTCTACTTCGCCACCGGAGACAAATTCGATTCGGCACGGGCCAAAGCCTATTACCCGGGGGACACTCTGATCATTCCCGTCGGCATGTCGATGTACGGCGCCAGTCGAGAACAGGAAACTGTGCTCCAACTCCACGGCACGGGGCCTTGGGGGATCACCTACCTCAACCCGGCGGACGACCCCAGGAACAGCAAGATGTAGCGAGCGACAACCATGTAGAACGACTCAATCGTGCCTGACTCGCGTTAGCTCCGCTCTTTAAGGGGCAGGCCGAAGGCACCTACTTGCTGCTATCGTAGAGGGCCTTGGCAGCATCTTCCCAGTTGGCTCCGTCGAACTGCTCGGGACGAGAGATCGACGTCATCACTCGCCAGGTACGCACGGTTCCTGAACCAACGCTGTCACCCCCCCCAAAAAAAAAGTTTCATGATGCCCGGCACAGACGAGGCATAGGATGACCGCTAAAGGTCATGTCCCCCGCGCCTCAACCCACAGGAATCAAAAAATGATCTCAAACCTCGTCAAAGTCTCGCTGATGGCTGGTGCTTTGTTGTTGAGCGCCTGTTCGGGTGTGAGCTCTCATAGCGATTATTCGACCGACTCGGTGCAGCCGGCCGGCTTTGGCCCGGGGCCTACCAACAGCAACCCCGACAAGATGAATTTCCACGGCAGCGCGCTCGGCAATAGCTTCGGCGAATACGGTTCAGGTTTGCTGCACGACGATTGATACGCAGTCGGCAATGAAGAAGGGCGCTCCTTTGGGGGCGCCCTTTTTTGGGTGAAAAATACGATCAGTTATTTCGCGCCAGGCACCGCCAGCCACTGCCGCCGAATCTTCTGGTAATTGCCCGTCGCCTTGGCCAGGTGCAGCCACTGATCGACGTACAGTTTCCAGGTGATGTCGTCCCGGGGCAGCAGGTAGGCTTTTTCGCCGTATTGCATGTAGTGCGTGGGGTTGACTGCGCACAGGCCCGGTTTGAGCTTCTGCTGGTACAGCGCCTCCGATGCGTCGGTGATCATCACGTCGGCTTTTTTATCCAGCAGTTCCTGAAAGATGCTCACGTTGTCCCGCAGTTGCAATTGCGCCTTGGGCAGATAAGCGTGGACGAACGCTTCGTTGGTGCCGCCGGCGGGTTCGACCAGGCGAACCGTTGGCTGGTTGATCTGTTCGACGGTCTGGTACAGCGCCTGGTCTTCGCAGCGCACCAGCGGGATTTTGCCGTCAACGTCGAGGATGCTGCTGAAAAAGGCTTTTTTCTGCCGTTCCAGGGTGACCGAGATGCCGCCCATGGCGATGTCGCACTTGCCGGCGAGCATGTCGGGCATCAGGGTTTTCCAGGTGGTGGGCACCCACTCGACCTTGACGCCAAGGCTGTCGGCCAGGGCACGGGCCATGGCGATGTCGATACCGGAATATTCGCCGTTCTCGGCTTTGAGGGTGTAGGGCTTGTAGTCGCCGGTGGTACAAACGCGCAGTTGTCCCTGTTGCATGACGCTGTCCAGGTGCGAAGGTTCTGCCTGGGCGCCAAGGGAGAATGCGAGCAAGCCGCCGAGCATCATTGCTCTTTTGATTTTCTTCATTGTTATCGGGCTTTCGTGCTGGAGTGGTTTTGAAGCGGAGAGTGTAGTGAAACTTTCACGGGTGTGAAAAGTCAGCGCCCCCATAGATGGCTACCACCTTGCGTCATTACTTCAAACGTTCAGCCGCTTTGCGATAAACCTGCTCACGTTCCCGTTTATCCACGGCTACCACAAACACAGTAACTTCCTGATCAATCACTTGATAGACCAAGCGGTACCCGCTGCTACGTAGTTTGATCTTGTAGCAGTCGGGAAAACCATGCAGGCGGTTAGCTTCAATACGTGGATTGTTCAGGATCTCCACCAGCTTCTTTTTGAGCTGCTGTCGGACCGTGTCGCCAAGTTTTTGCCATTCCTTCAATGCGCGGGCATCAAACTCAAGGCTATAGGTCATCTATGGAAACCTTTACTCGTTGAGGAGATGCAAGCCGTTCCCGCACGGTGGCCAATAAAGCCTCATCGTCTTCAGTCATCAAGACAGGCTTGAAAGGCAACTGACCACGCTCCGCCACATATTGCAGGGCCTGGCGCATCAGTTCGGAGGGCGTGACGCCGAGCTTTTCCAGTTCGAGATAGGCGCGAGCTTTGAGGTC
The DNA here is from genome assembly GCF_057838985.1 of Pseudomonas sp. KH_046_2. NCBI lineage: Bacteria > Pseudomonadati > Pseudomonadota > Gammaproteobacteria > Pseudomonadales > Pseudomonadaceae > Pseudomonas > Pseudomonas sp. KH_046_2. The sequence goes on from NZ_CM174480.1 coordinate 2,148,248, forward strand.
GTCATCGATACGGATGTTGATAGATGCCATGGGATAGATTCTCATGTAATGACATTGGTCATTACATTGAATCAAGAGTTCCTCATTGGCAAGTCCGCCGAGACGTACGGCTAATTTAGAGAAAATTCGTACTCGGGAGGATGAAAATGCCAGCCAGCAAAGATCCCACCGCCTGGGCCATTGCCCTGGTCAGGCTGGCCCAAGTTTAAATCAGTACGTAAGTGTCAGAGATTTCCCCCTGAAGATGGCTCATTCCACTTCCGGGCTCAACGTCCCCAACCACGCCACCAAGCCCACAATCAAAACCGCCGCGGCCATTTCCACCACCACGCTGCGTCGAAGTGCATGGGCCGCCAAGCGATACTGGCCCTCCCGCAACGACCGCTCCAGCAAGGGGCCAAGATGAAAGCGGTTCAGCGCCGCCAACGCCAGCATCCCGGTAAACAGCAGTACTTTGATCGCCAGCAGAACTCCGTAATCGCTGAGTAAAACCTCATCGAGTTTCGGCCCGACGATGTACAGGTAGTTCACCACACCCGTCACGGTGATGATCACAACGATCAGCGCACCGACAAGTTCGAAGCGCTTGACCGCACCGGCCAGCAAGCGAATGTGTGCTTCAGTTTGCAGGGTCCGGGGTTGAGCCATCAGGGTAAACGCGAGCAACGCGCCGAGCCAGGTGCCCGCCACCAGCAGGTGCAGGATGTCTGCTGTAAAGTGCCAGTAGCGGCGACTGCCTTCGTCCATGGCGCCATGCCCGCTCCAGGCCAGGCTGGCGAGGGCGATGCCGCCGGCCGTGGCGGCGATCACCAGGCTGATGCCGGGGGCGCGCGGGTTGAGCATCAACGCCAAACCTGTGACCCCCAACGCAATCATCCGCACGGCCCAGGCCAACCCGACGTCTGTCTCGAACAGCATCATCTCGATGTGAGGACGCAACTCGGCAACGTCTGATTCGCCGCTCATGGTGCTAGCCAACAGCACCATGCCGGCGCTCGACAACAATGCCCCGAGCCCGGCAAAACCCGCCAACAATCCGCGAAAGGGCAGCACGGTCCCCGAACGTCGCTCCCGTCCTTTGAGGCTATACAGCCCGAACAGCGCCACGCCAAACAACAGCATCAAATCCGCATACAACACAAACCGCAGCACGACGTTGGCCGAGTCGCTCATCGATCATTTCACTTTGAAGGTGACGTTGCCGGTGATCGGGTGGGTGTCCGACGACACCGCGCGCCATTCGACCTTGTAGGTGCCGGGAGTCAGAGGCGCTGTCGGTGTGATGAACATGGTCTTAGGGTCACTGCCGCCACTGACTTTGGCCTTGACCGGCATCGGGGCGTGGGCCATGCCGGCCATTTCGGTCATCAGCAGTTTGGCGCCGGAAAACTGGGTGACGAGGTTTTCGGAAAAGTGCAGTTCGATCTTGTCGGGTGATGCACCTTCTACGCCTTCCGCCGGGGTGGAATAGAGTAGTTTGGGGTGCGCTTGAGCGAGGGTGCTGACAAGCAGGCCGCTGAGCAACGCGATTGCGATAGCGGTGGGTTTGAAGATGCGCATGCAAGGTCCTTTACCGCTCGAAGCGGTTGTTGTTGGTTTGAGGTGAATCTGTTCAGAACCACAGCCGAACACCGAGCACCAGGCGTGCTTCGCTGCGGTCCTCGCCTTCGTCGTTGGCGTAGTCGGCGGTGTTGCCGTAGGTGCGGTTCCAGGTCACGCCGAGGTAGGGCGCGAACTCCCGGCGAATTTCGTAGCGCAGGCGCAAACCCGCCTCGGTGTTGGACAGCCCCGCGCCGATGCCCCGTTGCGGATCGTTTTTGCCGTAGGCATTGAGTTCGACGGTCGGCTGCAGGATCAGCCGGTTGGTCAGCAGGATGTCGTAGTCGCCCTCCAGCCGCACGGCGCTCTGGCCGCCTTCACCAATGAAGGCTGTGGCTTCGGCCTCGAAGTTGTACAGCGCCATGCCTTGCACGCCGAACGCGGCCCAGGTTTGCGGGGCGCCGGGTTTGAAGTCCTGGCGCACGCCGCTGACGACGTCCCACCACGGGGAAATGGCGTGACCCCACAGGGCCTGGATTTCCGCGTCCTCGGTCACGCCGTTGGTGCGTTCGCCTTCGGAGCGCAGCCACAGGCGATCAATGTCACCGCCGACCCAGCCGGACAGGTCCCAGGCCAGGGTGCTGCCGTCATCGGCGTCCTGCCACTCCAGTTTGTCGGCGAGGAAAAATGAATTGAGCGTGCTGTCATGTACGTGGTGACCGGCGGGATCGGCATACACCGCAGCGCGATCGGCATCGGTCAGCACCGGGATCGGTGTGCGACTTTCGCTGGGCGCGGCGGGCTGCATCTGGCCGTCGTCCATGCCTTGCATCTGGCCGTGGTCCATCTGGCTGTGATCCATGCCTTGCATGTCATCGCTGGCGGCCATCGCTGTCGAGGTCGTGAGTGCTAAAAAAAACGGGGTGAATCGAATCATGGGGTGCGCCTCATTCTTCCACGCGAACTTCACGGAACATGCCCATTTCCATGTGGTACAGGAGATGGCAGTGATAGGCCCAGCGGCCGAGCGCATCGGCGGTGACCCGATAGCTGCGCCGGGAGCCCGGTGGCATGTCGATGGTGTGTTTGCGCACCATGAACTGGCCGTTCTCGTCTTCAAGGTCGCTCCACATGCCATGCAGGTGGATGGGGTGCATCATCATCGTGTCGTTGACCAGCACGATCCGCAGCCGCTCGCCGTACTTGAGGCGCAGGGGCTCTGCATCAGAAAACTTCACGCCGTTGAACGACCAGGCGAATTTCTCCATGTGGCCGGTCAGGTGCAGCTCGATGGTACGGCCAGGCTCGCGGCCGTCCGGGTCTTCGAAGGTGCTGCGCAAGTCAGAATAGGTGAGCACGCGGCGACCGTTGTTGCGCAGGCCCATGCCGGGGTCGTCGAGTTTCGGTGAGGTGGACATGGCTTGCATGTCCACCAGCGGGTTGTCGGTTTCCGAGGCCGGGTGGGACTGCATGCCGGGCATGTCGCCCATGGCCATGTTGCTGTGATCCATGCCCGCCATGCTGCCGTGGTCCATGCCGCCCATGCCCATGTCATCCATGGTCACCAGAGGGCGCGGGTCCAGAGGTGGCAGCGGCGCTACCAGTCCGGCCTTCACCGCCAGGGTGCCCCGTGCGTAGCCGGTGCGATCCATTGCCTGGGCGAACAAGGTGTAGGCCGCTTCGGTCGGTTCGACGATAACGTCGAAGGTCTCCGCCACGGCGATGCGAAACTCGTCGACGTTCACTGGTTTGACGTGCAGGCCATCGGCGGCGACCACGGTCATTTTCAGGCCGGGGATGCGCACGTCGAAGTAGGACATGGCCGAGCCGTTGATGAAGCGCAGCCGCAGCTTTTCCCCCGGGCGGAACACCACGGTCCAGTTCGAATCCGGCGCCTGGCCGTTCAACAGGTAGGTGTAAGTGGCGCCGCCGACGTCCGCCAGGTCAGTGGGGTTCATCTTCATCTCGGCCCACATCTTGCGATCGGCGACGGTCGGCCCCCAGCCTTTTTCGCTGACGTCGTGGATGAAGTCGCCCACGGTGCGTTTGTTGAAGTTGTAGTAATCGGACTGTTTTTTCAGGGTCTTCATCAGGCCGACCGGGTCTTCGTCGGTCCAGTCGCTGAGCATCACCACGTAGTCGCGGTCGTACTGGAACGGCTCCGGGTCCTTGGCGTCGATCACCAGCGGGCCGTAGACGCCGGATTGTTCCTGGAACCCCGAATGGCTGTGATACCAGTAGGTACCGTTCTGCCGCACGGTGAACTGGTAGACGTACATGCCGCCGGGCTCGATGCCCTTGAAGCTCAGCCCCGGTACACCGTCCATGTTGGCCGGCAACAAGATGCCGTGCCAGTGAATGGAGGTGCTGTCCTTGAGTCTGTTGCGCACCCGCAGCGTCACCGTATCGCCTTCACGCCAGCGCAGCAGCGGGCCGGGGATGCCGCCGTTGATGGTCATCGCGGTGCGTGGGCTGCCGCTGAAGTTGACCGGAGATTCGCCGATGAACAGCTCGAAATCATTACCGGCCAACACCTGGGGTTCGCCGGGGCTGCTGATCGCCCAGACCGGCGTGCGCCATAACCCGAGGCCGCCGAAGAGCCCGCCGATGGCCAGGCCTTTGACGAAGGTGCGTCTTGAAGTGTAGGAGTGCATGCCGTGTGTTCCGCCCGTCAGCCTGTTGAACTTGTCGACTAGTCTAGCGGGCGGTGCTTTCAGCAGGCTGAGGCGAAGATTACAGTTTTGACAGGTTGGGCGTCGCTTTCTGGCTTGAAGTGGACTTTTCTCTTGAGGCCACGGTGTCGCCGCCACAGTTGATGTAGGAAGACGACTTCAGCCAGCGTTGGTCCGGGTAGTAGGAAAACAACAACTGCCCGTCCTTCATCGAATCAATCAGGCGATGGGCAATCGCCGGCCTGACGGCGGGGCAACCGAGGCTGCGGCCGATACGGCCATTGGCGCGGGCCAGCACCGGGCTGACATAGGGCGCGCCGTGAATGACGATGGCCCGGTCAAAGGCGTTGTCGTTGAAGCCGGGCTCCAGGCCTTCCATGCGCAACGAGTAACCGTTCTGGCCGCGGTAGCTTTGCTGGGTGCGGAACAGGCCGAGGCTGGTGGCGTGGCTTTCGTTGCGGTTGGAGAACAGCGTGGCCATGTTTTCACCGCTGTTGCGGCCATGGGCGACCAGTTCGTGAAACAGCAACTTGCGCCGCTTAAGATCAAAGACCCACAGGCGTTGTTCGGTCGAGGGCAGGGAGTAATCGATCACCGCCAGTCTTTGGGCGGGGGCGACACCTTGGGCACGGCTGCATTGGGTGGCGCGAACGGCCAGGGCAATCACTTTGGCGTCGGCGCCGGGTGCTGCTTTGACCAGCGCGTTTTCAAGCGAATCGGCGTAGGCTGACGTTACTGAAAGGCACGTCAGTAAAATGGCAAATAAAAGGCCAAAGCGGTTTAGCGCCATAGTCGGGTCTCATCATGATAATTTCGAGTCTAGCTGGCAGCGAGTGGAAAGCTAGCCGTTTGAAACGCAGGATTAAGGATTATCCATGGTGCAATTAACAAGGTCATTCGTCATAAGCCGCATGTTTTTTATGGGCTTTCTGATCAGCGGTGCGGCGTTTGGACAAACTTCGCCGATTGAGCCGGTATCTGCGGCGAGCAGTGCAATCGATGCCGCAGCGCCCGACGACGCGGTCGGCCAAGCGATTCAAGCGACGCTGGAACCGCTGCGCTCGGCCTTTCCTCCGTTGCTCACCTCCAGGCGCCATCAGCGTGTGGATGTCAGCCGGGTGGTGCTGGATTTCTATATGCATCGCAACTATCGCGCGGCGTGGATGGACGATCGTGATGTGGCCCAGTTGCTCAAGAGCCTTGAAGACACTCGCATCGACGGTCTGAATCCGGCGGATTTCCGTATCACCGAACTGGCTCAGGCCCATGAATCGCTGATGGCCGCCATGCCGTCCACGGCGCAACGGGCGATGTTCGACATGGCAGCGACCCGCACCTTCATCACCGCGCTGCTGCAACTGCGGCGGGGCAAGGTCGATCCGTCGCGGCTGGACATTCACTGGAATTTCGATCCGGCCGGCGGCGATGCCCATGAGGACATGAACAACCTGTTCGTCGCCCTCGATGCCCATGACGTGGCGCGTGCATTCGCCGATGCACCGCCTCAGGAAGTGATTTACCGCAACTTGCGTGAGGGTCTGGCCCGGTTGCGCCAGGTCCGGGATGCGGGCGGCTGGCCGAAAGTCACCGAAGGTCAATCGCTCAAGCCCGGCATGGACGGGGTGGCGGTCGCACAATTGCGTGCGCGTCTGGTGGCGGGCGGTTACCTGGACCCGCACCTGTCGAAAAAAGCCGGATACGACGACAAGGTCATTGCCGCGGTGAAGAGGTATCAGACCGAGCAATACCTGGGGACCGATGGCGTGGCAGGGGCGGCGACGCTGGCGGCACTGAACGTGCCTGTGGAGGCGCGGATCGATCAGGTGCGGGTCAACATGGAGCGCGCCCGCTGGCTGTTGTACAAACTCCAGGGAACCTTCGTGATCGTCGATATCGCCGGCTACAAGGTGGCGATGTACCGCGACGGTCTGCCGATCTGGCGTTCGCGGGTGCAGGTCGGTAAACCGGTGCGCAGTACGCCGGTGTTCCAGGCCGAAATCACCTACATCACGTTCAACCCGACCTGGACCGTGCCGCCGACCATCCTCAAGCAGGACGTGATTCCGAAGGTCCAGAACGATCCGGGCTATCTGGCGGCCAACCGCATTCGCGTGCTCGACCGCGAAGGCAATGTGCTCGACCCGTCGGACGTTGACTGGAGCAATCCGCGGGGCATTCACCTGCGTCAGGATGCCGGGCCTGACAGTTCGCTGGGGCAGGTGGTGATCCGCTTCCCCAACGACTATGCGATTTACCTGCATGACACGCCGCACCGCGAGCTGTTTGCCAAGACAGTCCGGGCCACCAGTTCAGGCTGCATCCGCGTGGAAAACCCGCTGCAACTGGTCGAGCTCTTGTTCAACGACCCGGTGCGCTGGAACAGCGCCGGCATCCAGAAGCAATTGGCCAATGGCCGGACCGAGAACGTCCTGCTGCCGGTGAAAGTGCCGGTGCTGTTGGCCTATTGGACCGTGGACCTGAGCGATGACGGGCGGGTGACGTTCAAGCCCGACATTTATGATTACGATGCCAGGGTGCTGCAGGGCTTGAGTCAGCCTACGAAGTTGCCCGCCCTGGACTTGCGTCGTGCAGAGATACCGCTGGTGGTGACGGGGCAGAACCAACAGTAATGACCAAACCCGGACACTGTAGGAGCGAGCCTGCTCGCGAAGACGTCGTGTCAGTCACTATCAGTTTGGTCTGACACACCGCATTCGCGAGCAAGCTCGCTCCTACAGGGGGGCGGTATACAGCTCCCCCTAAAGCGCCAACCCTTGTTGCACCACCACAAGCAGATCGGTTTCAGTCAGCGCCACCGCGTCCAGTTGCGCGGTGGCCTGCTCGATCGTTTGTAGCCACCAGTGTGTTTCACCGTGCTCGTCCACGGTGCGCAACAGGGCGAGTTCGTTGCCAGTTGTGTGGATCTCGACCCGCCCCTCGCCATCGGCGGTGAAGCGTGCAACCGGGTCAAAGGTGAGGCTGTGCTCGTTGCCGGAGATGACCAACTGGTCGATGGCGTAGTCGTAAGCGTCGCCGTCGGGGTGACTCTCGAACACATGGGTGGGGTTGCGCCGCAGGACCAGGCCCGCTTCGGTCAAGGGCAGCAGCCAGGCCTCTATCCGTTGATACAGTTCGTAGACCTGGCCCGGCCAGCCATCGATCGCCTGATCCGCGCTGGTCAGCCGTGTCTGTTTCAATCTTGCGGCGAGTTCGTCTGCCTTGCTCATGTCGATTCCCTGTATGGAGTTCAGACTAATCGTAGCTCGTTGACGCGCAGGCAGCGCTTGCCCTGGATCATGTTTGCTGCACGGGCAGGGCAGGCGTGATACCGCTGGGCAAGTGGCCACCCATTTATCATGGATAACCCCGTAAACTACGCCCCCCCCGAAGACTGAGTGCTTTGGGTTGTTGCCCATGCCTTGCCCCCCGACAGGATGAATTTTTGCCCACGCGCTTTAACGACCCGGACCACGCCCCTGGCGTCGCATTGAAACGCATACCGCTGCGCAAGGCCGCGGTATTGTTCATTGCCACGGTGTGCCTGTGCCTGTGCGGTTTGCTCTACCTGCAACTGGAACAGTCCCGTCGCCATGATCTGAACCTGGCGCAAGTGGCATCCTCGAACCTGACGCGGGCCATGGCACAGCAAGCCGAAGACACCTTCATGAAGGCTGACCTGGTGCTGACCAGCCTGGTGGATTGGATTCAGGTCGACGGGTTCGGCCCGGACCAGAGACCACGCTTGCAGCAGATCTTCGCCCGGCGGGTGCTGGCGCTGGATCAACTGCACGGCATCCTGCTGTTCGACCGAAAGGGCCTGTGGGTGGTGACCTCGTTTGAAAACCTGCCCCGGGGGCCCGGCGTCGCCGATCGCGAGTACTTCAAGTATCACCAGCAGAATGTATCGTCGGTGGCGCATATCGGCCCGGCCATCCGCAGTCGGGAAAACGGCGAGTGGATCATTCCGGTTTCCAAGCGGGTCAACGACAGGAACGGGCATTTCCAGGGCGTGTTGCTGGCCGGCATCAAGATGTCTTACTTCGACCAGTTCTTCAAAAGCTTCAGCCTCGACGACAACGGCTCGATGTTTCTTGGTCTGACCGATGGCACCTTGTTGGCGCGGCGACCTTTTGTAGAGGCGCAGATCGGCGTGTCACTGGCCCAGAGCGAGATTTTCCAGAAGTTCCTGCCACTGGCCACCTCCGGCAATGCGATGATCACGTCCATCATCGATGGTGTAACGCGCATGTACGGTTACCGACAGCTGGAGGCCTACCCGCTGGTGGTCGCCGCTGCGTCGTCCACGGAGTCCATTCTCGCGGGCTGGTACGACACGGCGTTTCGCTCCAGCCTCATCGTTGCCCTGGTGTTGCTGGGCGTGGGGTTGTTCGGGTGGGTGTTCCTGCATCAGGTGCGTGTTGGCGAGCGGATCGAGTCGGATTTGCGCCGGGCCCAGCAAGCGCTGGAGCTGATTGCCACCCACGACAGCCTGACCGGGCTGGCCAATCGCAGATTGTTCGAGCGGGCGCTGGACATCGAGTTCGGGCGCGGCGCCCGGCAGGCCAGCCCGTTGAGCCTGATCATGCTCGATATCGATTACTTCAAGCGCTACAACGATACCTATGGCCACGTGGTGGGGGATCACTGCCTGGCCGAAGTGGCACGCGCGCTGAAGGGTTGCTGCCACCGCAAGGCCGATCTGGCGGTGCGTTACGGCGGTGAAGAGTTTGCGGTGCTGCTGCCGGACACCGACATCCACGGCGCCATGACGATTGCCGAGCAGATCCGCCGCAGCGTCATCGACAAGCACATCAGTCACACCGGCTCGCCCAACGGTTACGTGACGGTCAGTCTGGGTTGCTATTCGTTTGTGCCATCGGGGCGTGACAGCATGGATGTGTTTGTCGAGCGGGCGGATGCGGCGTTGTATCAGGCCAAGCATTCGGGGCGAAACCGCGTGGCAACCTTGTCGATGGCCGGTGGCGTCGAGGCGTTGATGCGCTCCGACCGTTGAAGTGCTTTTGCTGCCGGTGGTCCTTCTCCCGGGCCTGGCGGCCGTTCAACCTGACCATGCGTCTGTACGGCTCGAAAACCGAGGCGTTGAATGGAAAATGGAACCCGCCGGCGGTCAAGCCGATGTAAGTCTCAGGTGACCTGAAGCCGCCAACGACTGTATGTCATTGGCGGCTTTGGCCTGTCCAGCTACCCGTCCCGCCGCCAGCACCGCCGGTTCCGCCACCGGGCGCACCGGTGCCACCGCCCGCGCCACTGCCCGGACCATTGACGCCGGTGCTGCCGCTTGACGAGCTGGGGCGCTGACTGCGGCTGTTGTTGCCCGAGGGATCGCTGGGTCGGTTGTTGTCTGGCAGCAGGGTTGAGTTGCGGGTTGCGCCGGGTGCCATACCGGACGCGCCAGGGCCATCACCGGACGCCGCAAAGGTGGCCAGGGACGCTGCCGACAACCATCCGGCCATGAGCAGCGAAGTCATTTTGATGTTCATCATGGTCGTCTCCTGGGATGAGTCGTTACCCGATGTTGGTGTGACGGGACACGCGGTTGGTGCCGAACGGTTGACGAGTGGCTGTCTCAGCGCCGGCCATCATCGTCCAGTTTACGCTCAAGGTACTACCGCACCCGAGATTGCTGACGCAACCACCCAAACGTGCTGGTGTCACAAGTCAGGCACCTCGTCCTCAGGAGTGTCCGTTCATGAAGAAGCTGCGGATCGCCACGTTCAACGTCAATGGCCTGCGCGCACGGCTGCCGAATCTGCTGGCCTGGCTTGAGCGGGAAAAACCGGACATCGCCTGCCTGCAGGAACTGAAGGCGGTGGACAGCGCATTCCCGGCGGCTGAACTTGAAGCGGCCGGCTACGGTGCCATCTGGCAGGGTCAGGCGTCCTGGAACGGCGTGGCGATCCTGGCGCGAGATGCGCAGCCGCTGGAAAGCCGGCGCGGGTTGCCCGGCGATGACAGCGACACCCATAGTCGTTATCTGGAAGCCGCTGTCCACGGGGTGCTGGTGGGTTGCCTGTATCTGCCCAACGGCAACCCGCAGCCGGGGCCGAAATTCGAGTACAAGCTGGCGTGGTTCGAGCGGCTTATCCGTCATGCGCAGACACTTCAGGGCAGTGAACATCCGGTGGTGCTGGCGGGGGACTACAACGTGGTGCCCACCGACCTGGACATCTACAACCCGCGCTCCTGGCTCAAGGACGCCTTGCTGCAACCGGAAAGTCGCGAGTGCTACCAGCGGTTGCTGGACCAGGGCTGGACCGATTCATTGCGGTATTTGTATCCGCAGGATCGGCTCTACACGTTCTGGGATTATTTTCGCCAGCATTGGCAGAAAAACTCGGGGCTGCGCATTGACCATCTGCTGCTCAACCCGGCACTGAGTCCGTATCTGCAAGATGCCGGGGTGGATGCCTGGGTGCGCAACGAGCCCCATGCCAGCGACCACGCGCCGACCTGGATTCAATTAGGCTCGCACAAGCGGCGTTGAGTTGTTTCATGCCGGGTGATTGGCTAAATCAATTGTCGGTGGCAGTGCTTGATCCCGTATACATAGCGGCCACTGGCGGAGCAATCCGCCGCTTGCGTGCAAAAGGACTGAACGATGAGCGAGCCACGCCTGACCGACCTTGCTTTGTATCTGCGGCGCCTGGGTTTCGATGCACCTCCGGCACCGACCCTGGAAACCTTGCGCCAGCTGCAACTGCGCCATACCGGCGTTTTCCCGTTTGAGAACCTCACCACGTTATCCGGCGAGCCGGTGCTGATCGACTTGCCGTCCATCGAGCAGAAGGTCTTGCACGATGGTCGTGGCGGTTACTGCTACGAACTCAATAATCTGTTCCTGGCCTTGCTTCAGGATTTGGGTTTCGACGCCCGCGCCATCAGCGGCCGGGTGGTGATGGGCCAGCCAGAGGGTGCCTGGACTGCCCGGACCCATCGCCTGAGCCTGGTCATCATCAATGACGTGCGCTACATCACCGACGTCGGCTTCGGCGGCATGGTGCCGACCGCGCCCCTGTTGCTCGATACCCGCGCCGAACAACCCACCCCGCACGAGCCGTATCGCATCGACCTGCACGTCGACGGTTTTACCTTGCGCGCCAACGTCGCGGGTGAATGGCGAGCGATGTACATCTTCGACCTGCAACGCCAGGAAGATGTCGATTTCGCTGTGGGCAACTGGTACGTCTCGACCCACCCCGAGTCGTCCTTCGTCAAGCAATTGATGGTGGCGCGCACCGGCGAGGGCTGGCGGCGCACGCTCAACAACGGCAGCTTCGCGATTCACCGGATTGGCCATGACAGCGAGCGGCGGGAGGTAACGGATGTGCAGGAACTGATTGGCCTGTTGGGCAGCGAGTTCGGCATTCGCGTACCGGAACAGGCGCAATTGGCGCGGACGCTGGAACGATTGATCGCTGCACCCCAGTAGCTGGCTGATCCAGGACATTGCAATGGGCTGATCTGATGATCGGCCCTTTGTGTTTCAGGGTCGAACACCTGGCTCCATCACCCGTTGGATTTCGCGCAAGGCCTCTGCCAGTTTCTGCTCCAGGCCCTTGAGTTCGGCAGGGGTGAGGGTTTGTTTCAGGTGCGCGCTCTTGCCTTCGTTGAGCAGGGCCCGGCGCAACGTATTGTTGATCGCCGTCTGGTAGCCGTACCCCTCGTTTTCTGCCAGGGCCCGGGCGGCTTCGATGACCGCGTCATCGAGCATGATGGTAATGCGGGTCTTGCCTTTGGCGGGCACCACGGCCCCGCGCCTGGCGTTACTGAAATCGTATTCGTCTTTCATCGCTCATGCCTCCAGGTACTGACGGCGCTCGCTTTTGGTGGCGATGCGCGCGGAAATGATTCGAACGAAATTCGGATCGCGATGGGTGTACGCGACGACCAGCAATCGGCCTTTGGCATCCAGACCCAGGGTGATCCAGCGTTGTTCATCATGGTGGTTGTCCTCGATGGTCAGCGCTCGTTCGTCATGGAATACCGGTTCAGTCTCTGCGAGGCTGATGCCTTGGTGCTTGAGTTTGTTGGCTGCGTTCTTTGCCTTGTGGAACTGAATTTCGAATGACTTCATTATGCATACTTTATATGTATATGGAAGCGGCGGGCCTTACCGATGGTCGCCAGGAATTCGAAAGACTAGTCAGCAGCAGGGAGTGGACACCGAGGGATGTATTTCAAGGTTTTTGAGCGGGGCCAGGAGGGTGGGAGAGCAGAGGAAATGGACAGGTATCCACTTTGTGACTGATAAGTTGTATACAACTCTATAGACATTTGTCCTGACTATTGCATACAGTGTGCGAATAACAAAAACCAGGGAACCCCCTACCATGAAAACGCCCCATGTTTCACACCAACGGCCCGAGGACGAAAATCTTGGGATCGGCGCGAATATGGCTTATGGCCTGCAACATGTTCTAACCATGTATGGCGGTATTGTCGCGGTGCCATTGATCATCGGCCAGGCGGCCGGGCTCTCGCCGGCGGACATCGGTTTGTTGATTGCTGCTTCATTGTTTGCGGGGGGGCTGGCAACGCTGCTGCAAACCCTGGGCTTACCGTTTTTTGGTTGTCAATTGCCGCTGGTACAGGGCGTGTCCTTCTCCGGCGTCGCGACCATGGTGGCGATTGTCAGCAGTGGCGGGGAGGGCGGGTTTCAGTCGGTGTTGGGCGCGGTCATTGCGGCGTCCCTGATCGGACTGCTGATAACTCCGGTGTTCTCACGCATCACCAGGTTCTTCCCGCCGCTGGTGACCGGGATCGTGATTACCACCATCGGTTTGACGCTGATGCCGGTAGCCGCGCGCTGGGCCATGGGTGGTAACAGCCATGCGCCGGACTTCGGCAGCATGGCGAATATCGGTCTGGCGGCGGTGACACTGGTGCTGGTGCTGTTGCTGAGCAAAATCGGCAGTGCGACCATCTCCCGCCTGTCGATTCTGCTGGCCATGGTCATCGGTACGGTGATTGCGGTGTTCCTCGGCATGGCGGACTTCACGTCCGTAACCCAGGGTCCGATGTTCGGCTTCCCGACGCCGTTCCACTTCGGTATGCCGACCTTCCATTTCGCCGCAATCCTGTCGATGTGCATCGTGGTGATGGTGACGTTGGTGGAGACGTCGGCCGACATTCTGGCCGTCGGTGAAATCATCGGCACCAAGGTCGATTCCAAGCGCCTGGGCAACGGTCTGCGCGCCGACATGCTGTCGAGCATGTTCGCGCCGATCTTCGGTTCGTTCACCCAGAGCGCCTTTGCCCAGAACGTCGGGCTGGTGGCGGTCACCGGCATCAAGAGCCGCTATGTGGTGGCCACTGGCGGTCTGTTCCTGGTCATCCTCGGCCTGCTGCCCTTCATGGGCCGGGTCATCGCCGCCGTGCCGACCTCCGTACTGGGTGGCGCCGGCATCGTGCTGTTTGGCACCGTCGCGGCCAGCGGCATTCGGACCTTGTCCAAGGTCGATTACCGCAACAACGTCAACCTGATCATCGTTGCCACCTCGATCGGCTTCGGCATGATCCCGATCGCGGCACCGAGCTTCTACGATCAATTCCCGAGCTGGTTCGCGACCATTTTCCATTCGGGCATCAGTTCTTCGGCGATCATGGCCATCGTGCTGAACCTGACCTTCAACCACCTCACCGCCGGTAACTCCGACCAGCAATCGGTGTTTGCGGCCGGTACCGAGCGGGTGTTGCGTTATCAGGATCTGGCGGCGTTGCGCGAAGGGGACTACTTCAGCGACGGTAAACTGCATGATTGCGATGGCAAGGAGATTCCGGTGGTTGAGGTGGATCACGGGCATGGCGAACCACGCGCGACGCACTTAAAAAGCAGTGAGCATGTCTGACGTTCACGGCGACTGAAAAAAGGGCCGATCTGTCGAATAGACAGATCGGTTTTTTGTTTTTCAGCAGTTGGCTTTTCAATCGACCACAAAAAAGCCCCTGGATCTTTCGATTCAGGGGCTTTTCGATGTTGCTGTCTGGCTCCACGACCTGGACTCGAACCAGGGACCCAGTGATTAACAGTCACTTGCTCTACCAACTGAGCTATCGCGGAATGGCGCGTATCTTACTGATTCAAAAAGAGAAGTCAAGCATCGAATAACAATTGGAGCGAATCAGCGGGACGGGCGGTGGTTTAGCGGCGATTGGCGGTTACCAGGATCGCCCCAGAGGTCTACCATGGCCACCCGGAAGTGGTGACACGCGCTGCCGGCCATTCGCCGAAAAGGTACGCGCCATGAATCATTTGACCCTCACACCTCGATACCACGGGGTGCACCCATGAGCATCTCTCAGATCAGCCTGCCCAAGGGTGTCGGCCCCCACGCCGAAAAGTTGTTCGACGCCATCACTCAGGCCGGTACCGCTGAAGCATTGAACCGCGCTGGCGGCAAGGCCGAAGGTTTTGTCCTGGGCCTGGAAAGCACTAAAGCGATCAAGAGCCAGGTCGCGGAATCGCTGTATGTCGCCTACGACGACGCTGCCAGCCAGCGTGCGACCGAACTGGCTTAACCGCCGAAGGTAATCGTGGCAAGCATCAGTTTGGCGTAGAGCGCCGTGGCCGCCAATTGCACCAGCCACAGGGCCAGGCCGCCGAGAAACACACCAGCGGCCACTTGCATCACCAGGTTGTTGCCACGTTTTGTCGGGGCGCGGGGGGTGAAGTGATCCAGGTCATCCAGGTCATCGCGATCGGCGCGCAGGTCATCGTTTTTCATGTGGGTTCTCGCAGGAATTCCAGGGTGTACACAAAACCTGTAGGAGCGAGCCTGCTCGCGATGGCAACAGCACATTCACCATCAATGGTGACGGGTACATCGCTATCGCGAGCAGGCTCGCTCCCACATTTTGGATTGTGTGGAGTTTAGAGGGCTGCGTCGTTGCGTTGAGAATTATCTGAAGCAAATAAAAAACGGGAAGCCAGTGGCTTCCCGTTTTCAGGTCAAGGCGTAATCAGATGACCTGGACGATAGCGTCCGTCACAACCTTGATGTTGCTCTGGTTCAGCGCGGCCACGCAGATGCGGCCGGTGTCCAGGGCGTAGATGCCGAACTCGTTGCGCAGGCGGTGAACTTGCTCAACCGTCAGGCCGGAGTACGAGAACATGCCGCACTGACGACCGACGAAGCTGAAATCGCGCTGAGGCGCTTTTTGTGCCAGCAGGTCGACCATCTGGGTACGCATGCCACGAATGCGCAAGCGCATTTCGGCCAGTTCGGCTTCCCACTGGGCGCGCAGTTCCGGGCTGTTCAGCACCGCAGCGACAACGCTGGCACCGTGGGTCGGCGGGTTGGAGTAGTTGGTGCGGATCACGCGTTTGACTTGCGACAGCACGCGCGCGCTTTCTTCTTTCGATTCGCTGACGATCGACAGGGCCCCAACGCGCTCGCCGTACAGCGAAAACGACTTGGAGAACGAGCTGGAGGCGAAGAAAGTCAGGCCCGACTCAGCGAACAGGCGTACGGCAGCGGCATCTTCGTCAATGCCATCGCCAAAGCCCTGATACGCCATGTCGAGGAACGGCACGTGGCCTTTGGCTTTAACGACTTCCAGGACGTTCTTCCAGTCCGCCGGGCTCAGGTCCACGCCGGTCGGGTTGTGGCAGCAAGCGTGCAGCACAATGATCGAGCCGTTTGGCAGCGCGTTCAGGTCTTCCAGCATACCGGTACGGTTCACGTCGTGGGTCGCGGCGTCGTAGTAACGGTAGTTCTGCACCGGGAAACCGGCGGTTTCGAACAGGGCGCGGTGGTTTTCCCAGCTCGGGTCGCTGATCGCCACGACGGCGTTCGGCAGCAGTTGCTTGAGGAAGTCGGCACCGATTTTCAGTGCGCCCGTACCGCCTACGGCCTGGGTAGTCATCACGCGGCCAGCGGCGATCAGTGGCGAGTCATTGCCGAACAGCAATTTCTGCACAGCCTGGTCGTAGGCGGCGATGCCGTCGATTGGCAGGTAGCCACGGGAAACGTGTTGAGCGGCGCGAATGGTTTCGGCTTCGACAACGGCGCGCAGGAGTGGAATTCGCCCCTCCTCGTTGCAGTAAACACCGACTCCCAGGTTGACTTTGTTGGTCCGGGTATCGGCGTTGAATGCTTCGTTGAGGCCCAGGATTGGATCGCGTGGTGCCATTTCGACAGCGGAGAACAGGCTCATTATTGCGGCGGCTCTGAATGGAGAGTGGAGGGACGTGTCGCGCTCCAGCCGAATGCACTAGAGCGGTGCACAAACGGGGAGCTAGTATAGAGGCCATCGGCGAGTGCTGGCGACAGGCGAATCAGTATTTCGGGTAAGTTTTTCCGATTATTTCTCGACCGGTAGTCAAATGGCGTCGGCAAAGGTTTTGCGCGATGTAGGACGTTTGCCTTGAAAGCGCTGGCAATCGGCTCCACATTGAGCACAATCCAGTTTTTTCTTCGGGCGACATCGGTCGTTTGCGGTCTTTCTCGTTCGTGCCGGTTTTACCGGCAAGAGTGATCCAGAGGTATTTCATGTCTGAATTCCAGCTAGTCACCCGTTTCGAGCCCGCCGGCGATCAGCCGGAAGCCATCCGCCTGATGGTCGAGGGTATCGAAGCCGGGCTGGCGCACCAGACGCTGCTCGGTGTGACCGGTTCGGGCAAGACCTTCAGCATTGCCAACGTGATCGCCCAGGTGCAGCGTCCGACCCTGGTGCTGGCGCCGAACAAGACCCTGGCGGCGCAGTTGTACGGGGAGTTCAAGGCGTTCTTCCCGAACAACGCGGTGGAATATTTCGTTTCCTACTACGACTATTACCAGCCGGAAGCCTACGTGCCGTCCTCGGACACCTTCATCGAGAAGGATGCCTCGATCAACGACCACATCGAGCAAATGCGTCTTTCGGCGACCAAGGCATTGCTGGAGCGCAAGGACGCGATCATCGTCACCACGGTGTCCTGCATCTACGGTCTGGGCAGCCCGGAAACCTATTTGAAGATGGTGTTGCACGTGGATCGCGGCGACCGGCTCGATCAGCGCGAATTGCTGCGACGCCTGGCCGACCTGCAGTACACCCGCAACGACATGGATTTTGCCCGTGCGACCTTCCGCGTACGTGGGGATGTGATCGATATCCACCCGGCGGAATCCGATTTCGAGGCGATCCGCATCGAGCTGTTCGACGATGAAGTGGAAAGCCTGTCGGCGTTCGACCCGCTGACCGGCGAAGTCATTCGCAAGCTGCCGCGCTTTACCTTCTATCCGAAGAGTCACTACGTGACGCCACGGGAAACCCTGATGGGCGCGGTCGAAGGCATCAAGGTCGAGTTGCAGGAGCGCCTGGAATACCTGCGCTCCAACAACAAACTGGTGGAAGCTCAGCGCCTGGAGCAGCGCACCCGTTTCGATCTGGAGATGATCCTCGAACTGGGTTACTGCAACGGCATCGAAAACTACTCGCGCTATCTGTCCGGTCGCGAAGCCGGCGCGGCGCCACCAACCCTTTACGATTACCTGCCGGCCGATGCCTTGCTGGTGATCGACGAGTCCCACGTCAGCGTTCCGCAGGTTGGCGCCATGTACAAGGGCGACCGCTCCCGCAAGGAAACCCTGGTCGAATACGGTTTCCGCCTGCCTTCGGCGCTGGACAACCGGCCGATGCGTTTCGATGAATGGGAAAGCATCAGCCCGCAGACGATTTTCGTCTCGGCGACCCCCGGTAACTACGAAGCCGAACACGCCGGGCGCGTCATTGACATGGTGGTGCGCCCGACCGGGCTGGTGGACCCACAAATCGAGATCCGCCCGGCACTGACCCAGGTCGACGACTTGCTGTCGGAAATCAGCAAGCGCGTCGCTCTGGAAGAGCGAGTGCTGGTCACCACGCTGACCAAGCGCATGGCCGAGGATTTGACCGATTACCTGGCCGACCACGGCGTGCGCGTGCGTTACCTGCACTCGGACATCGATACCGTGGAACGGGTCGAGATCATCCGCGATCTGCGCCTTGGCACCTTCGATGTGCTGGTAGGGATCAACCTGCTGCGCGAAGGCCTGGACATGCCGGAAGTCTCGCTGGTGGCGATCCTCGATGCCGACAAGGAAGGCTTCCTGCGTTCCGAGCGCTCGCTGATCCAGACCATCGGCCGCGCGGCGCGTAACCTCAATGGCCGGGCGATTCTGTATGCCGACCGGATCACCGGCTCCATGGAGCGCGCCATCGGCGAAACCGAGCGCCGCCGCGACAAGCAGATCGCCTTCAACCTGGCCAATGGCATCACGCCAAAAGGCGTGTTCAAGGACGTTGCCGACATCATGGAAGGCGCGACCGTACCCGGTTCGCGCAGCAAGAAGCGCAAGGGCATGGCCAAGGCCGCCGAGGAAAACGCCAAATATGAAGCGCAATTGCGCTCGCCGGGCGAGATCGCCAAGCGTATCAAGGCCCTGGAAGAGAAGATGTATCAGCTTGCTCGTGATCTGGAGTTCGAAGCAGCAGCGCAGATGCGCGACGAGATTACCAAGTTGCGTGAGCGCCTACTGACTGTTTGATCCTTAGTGCTTGACAGGGCCTCATCGCGGGCAAGCCCGCTCCCACAGGTCTGTGGCTGGACACAAGTTTTGTGAGCACCATCAATCCTGTGGGAGCGGGCTTGCCCGCGAAGGCGTCCGAGAGGACGCTACTAGTTTTCAGGACTAATGAGTCTCACCTGCCTTCAACCCCTCCGGCAACTTCCTGGTCAACAACACCGCCACCATACTGATCCCCAGCGCAATCCCGACAAAGTGAAACGCATCGTTATAGGCCATGATCGACGCCTGCTGATGGGCGATCTCGCTGAGTTTGCCCAGTGCTGCCGTTTCGTTGCCCAGCCGGTCAGCCAGCGAGGCGATCCGTTCGGCCACCTGTGGATTGCTCGGCACGATGGATTCACGCAGGTAATCAAAGTAAACCTTGGTCCGCGCATCCAGCAGCGTGGCGAGCAGGGCGATGCCGATGGCGCCGCCGAGGTTGCGCAGGATGTTGAACAGGCTCGAGGCCGATCCCGCATCCTCGGGCAGGATGTAGGCGGTGGCGATCAGCGAGATGGTCACCATGATCAGCGGCTGCCCCAGGGCGCGGATGATCTGGATCTGATTGAACTGCGGCCCGGCAAAGTCCGGGTTCAGCACGCCCGAAGAGAAACTCGCCAACCCGAACAGCCCGAAGCCCAACGTGCACAGCCATTTCGGCGAGACATACTTCATCAACTTGGGCACCAGCGGGATCAGGAACAGCTGCGGCACGCCCATCCACATGATCACTTCACCGATCTGCAGTGCGTTGTAGTTCTGGATCTGCGCCAGGTACAGCGGCAGCAGGTAGATCGAGCCGTACAGCCCGACCCCCATCCCGACGCTGGAAATACTGGATAAGCCAAAGTTGCGATTGCGCAGGATGCCGAGGTTGATCAGCGGATTGGGTTTGGAGGTCTGCACGATCACAAAGCTGATCAGGCTGACCAGTGCGATGCTGCCCAGGGTTACGATCAGGCTTGATTCCAGCCAGTCCTTGCGATGGCCTTCCTCCAGGAACACCTGCAAGCAACCGAGCCCGACGCCGAGGGTGAGAATGCCGGCGTAGTCGGTGCTTTTCAGCAATTCCCAGTGGGCTTCTTTCTTCTCCAGGCCGTACATCAGGCCGGCGATCATGATCAGGCCGGGCGGGATGTTGATGTAGAAAATGTATTCCCAGCCCCAGTTCTCCGTCAGCCAGCCGCCGAGGGTCGGGCCGATGGAGGGGGCGAAGGTGGCGGTCATGGCGAACATGGCCATGCCTTTGGCGCGGTGGTGTTCCGGGAGCTTGATCAGGGTCAGGGTGAACGCCAGCGGAATCAGCGCGCCACCGGTAAATCCCTGTAGCGCTCGGAAGACGATCATGCTTTCCAGACTCCACGCCATGGAACACAGCAGCGAGGCGAACAGGAATCCGAGGGACACCCAAACCGCCAGGCGCCGGGCCGACAGCAACTGCACGAGCCAGGCGGTGAGCGGGATCATGATGATTTCCGCCACCAGGTACGAGGTGGAAATCCACGAGCCTTCTTCCAGGGTCGCCGACAGCGCGCCCTGGATGTCCTTGAGCGAGGAGTTGGTGATCTGGATGTCCAGCACCGCCATGAACGCACCGAGCATCACGCTCATCACCGCAATCCAGTCCCGCCGGGTCGGTTCGCCGACCGGGCGGACCAGTTGATCACCGGCCATCGTCAGGGGCGTCTTTGTGGCTCACTTTGGGGGTGACATCTTCAGGGGCGTCCTTGATGTTCACCTTGGCGGTGACCGACATGCCCGGGCGGATCTTGCCGCGTAGCGGATTGTCCGCGGCGAAGGTCAGTTTTACCGGAATCCGTTGTACGACTTTGGTGAAGTTGCCCGTGGCATTGTCCGGCGGCAACAGGCTGAACTGCGCCCCCGAGGCGGCGAACAGGCTGTCGACCCGGGCTTTGATCGGGGTGTCGCTGTAGGCGTCGAAGGTCAGTTCGGCTTCCTGGCCGGGCTGCATGTGGCCAATCTGGGTTTCCTTGAAATTGGCCTGAATCCAGATGTCTTCGTCCGGGACGATCGACAACAGGTAGGCGCCGGTCTGCACGTATTGGCCTTCGCGGGCTGCACGCTGGCCAATCAGGCCGCTGATGGGCGCGTGGATTTCGCTGCGGGTCAGGTTCAGTTCGGCCTGGGCCAAGTCGGTTTTGGCGTTGGCGATCTGCGCGTCGAGGCGTTTGATTTCCGCATTCAGCGCATTGACCTGTTGGCGCTGACTTTGCGCGTCGGCCTGGGCCTTGGCCACTTGCGAGCGGGCAATGTGGGATTCGGCGGAGAGGGTGGTCACCCGTTCTTCCGAGATATAGCCGGGTTTGCGCAAGGTCTCGGCGCGGGTCAGGTCGATCTGCGAGCGACCCAGGCTGGCCTGGCTGGACGCGACTTGCGCTTCGCTGGCGGCAATCAGGCTGGCCTGCCGGGTCAGTTTGCTCTGGGCTTGCAGACGCTCGGCCTGGCGGGTGGCCAGGGCGGCATTGGCGCGGTCGACAGCGAGGCGGAAGTCGTCGCCTTCGAGTTTGACCAGCAGCTGGCCTTTCTCGACATGCTGGTTGTCCTGCACCAGCACCTGATCGATACGCGCCCCCAATTGGCTCGACACGCGGGTGATCTCGCCCTGGACATAAGCGTTGTCGGTGCTTTCATAAAAGCGCCCCTTCAAGAGCCAATGGGCAAACAGGCCCCCGGCAATCAACAGGACAATCAGCAGAAACGAGAAGAGGCGACGCTTGAGTTGGGCAGGCATGGGGCAAACTGTAGTCGAGAAATTGTAAGAGAAGGTATCAGCAGGCAAATCTGGCATACAGCCGATAAGCGGTAAATGCCATCGGCTGATTTTCGACCATTCACCTCGCCATACGGGCGTTACAGACGCAACCTTGGCTTAAATGCCCTGTTCACTGGAGCCGGGCGGGTGTCGCCTGTTACCATTCGCGCCTTGTTTGAACTTCGCTTTTATTCTTTTTGAGACATGCCATGACCACCGTCCGCACTCGCATCGCGCCATCGCCTACCGGGGATCCCCACGTAGGTACCGCCTACATCGCCTTGTTCAACTACTGCTTTGCCAAGCAGCATGGCGGTGAGTTCATCCTGCGGATCGAAGACACCGACCAGTTGCGTTCGACCCGCGAGTCCGAACAGCAGATTTTCGACGCCTTGCGCTGGCTGGGGATCGACTGGAGCGAAGGCCCGGACGTCGGCGGCCCGCACGGTCCGTACCGTCAAAGCGAGCGCGGCGATATTTATCAGAAGTATTGCCAGCAACTGGTTGAGATGGGCCATGCCTTCCCGTGCTTCTGCACCGCCGAAGAGCTGGACCAGATGCGCGCCGAGCAGATGGCTCGCGGTGAAACCCCGCGTTACGACGGTCGCGCGCTGTTGCTGTCCAAGGAAGAAGTCGCCCGTCGCCTGGCCGCTGGCGAACCCCACGTCATCCGGATGAAAGTACCGAGCGAAGGCGTCTGCGTGGTGCCGGACATGCTGCGTGGCGACGTTGAAATCCCGTGGGACCGCATGGACATGCAAGTCCTGATGAAGACCGACGGCCTGCCGACGTACTTCCTGGCCAACGTGGTCGACGACCACCTGATGGGCATCACCCACGTATTGCGTGGCGAAGAGTGGCTGCCATCGGCACCGAAGCTGATCCTGCTGTACGAATACTTCGGCTGGGAACAACCGGAGCTGTGCTACATGCCGCTGCTGCGTAACCCGGACAAGAGCAAGCTGTCCAAGCGCAAGAACCCGACCTCGGTGACCTTCTACGAGCGCATGGGCTTCATGCCCGAAGCGATGCTCAACTACCTGGGCCGCATGGGTTGGTCGATGCCGGACGAGCGCGAGAAGTTCTCGTTGCAGGAAATGGTCGACAACTTCGATCTGAAGCGTGTGTCCCTCGGCGGGCCGATCTTCGACATCGAGAAGCTGTCCTGGCTCAACGGCCAGTGGCTGCGTGACCTGCCGGTGGAGGAGTTCGCCGCGCGCGTGCAGAAGTGGGCGTTCAATTCCGAATACATGATGAAGATCGCGCCGCACGTGCAGGGCCGGGTCGAAACCTTCAGCCAGGTGGCACCGCTGGCCGGGTTCTTCTTTGCCGGTGGCGTGAACCCCGATGCCAAGCTGTTCGAGTCGAAGAAGCTGTCGGGTGATCAGGTCCGCCAACTGATGCAGTTGATCCTGTGGAAGCTCGAAAGCCTGCGTCAGTGGGAGAAGGACAGCATCACCGCAACCATTCAGGCGGTGGTCGAGTCCCTGGAATTGAAGCTGCGTGACGCCATGCCGTTGATGTTCGCTGCAATCACCGGCCAGGCCAGCTCGGTGTCGGTGCTCGATGCGATGGAAATCCTCGGGCCGGACCTGACCCGTTTCCGTCTGCGTCAGGCGATTGACCTGCTGGGCGGCGTGTCGAAGAAAGAAAACAAAGAGTGGGAAAAGCTGTTGGGCGCTATCGCCTGATTGCGTTTGCCTCTGCGGTAATGGCCGAAGGCCGGGATCTTTTGCTCCCGTTCTTCGGCGCTTCCCCTGAATTTACGAGGGGGAGGGCGGTAAGTGGTTGTTATGTCGGCAAAAAATTTTAAATTTTTTGAAAAATAAGTTTGACAGACTTTCGATACGCCCTTAAGATTCGCCCCGTCCTCAGCGATGACATCCACGATGCATCAACGATGAGGGGCTATAGCTCAGCTGGGAGAGCGCTTGCATGGCATGCAAGAGGTCGACGGTTCGATCCCGTCTAGCTCCACCAATTTACACTTCAAGGCCTGGCCACACCGGCCTTGGAGCGATCAACACTCAGCGTTGATCAGTTGTATAGAAGGGTTTGCGTCCCCTTCGTCTAGTGGCCTAGGACACCGCCCTTTCACGGCGGTAACAGGGGTTCGAGTCCCCTAGGGGACGCCAGTTTTACAGAAGCGATGTTGCAAGATATCGCTCCGCCGCGAGGCGAAAAATCCGGGGCTATAGCTCAGCTGGGAGAGCGCCTGCATGGCATGCAGGAGGTCAGCGGTTCGATCCCGCTTAGCTCCACCAATTTTACAGTTCAAGGTCTGGCCACACCGACCTTGAATCGATCAGCTCTCAGCACTGATCAGTTGTATAGAAGGGTTTGTGTCCCCTTCGTCTAGTGGCCTAGGACACCGCCCTTTCACGGCGGTAACAGGGGTTCGAGTCCCCTAGGGGACGCCACGATTACCCGCTCTGCGGGATTTTATAAGGGTCATTCAATTATTGAATGGCCCTTTTGTTTGTCTGGCGTTTGGCCAAATTCCTCCATTTCCAAAAAAAACTGTTCTTCAGACCAGCGGTCACACCCATGACTTGCTAAAATTTATTATGAGAATAATATTTCAATCGTAATATTCGGAGGCAACGATGAACGATAAAAAAGCTCAAACCCGCGAACGCATCCTCAAGGCTGCCAGTGCAGCGCTGATTCAGCGCGGCCCGGCCGAGCCAAGTGTGGGCGAAGTGATGGGCGCGGCGGGCCTGACCGTCGGCGGCTTCTACGCACACTTCGAAAGCAAGGACGCGATGATGCTCGAGGCGTTCAGGCAATTGCTCGGTCACCGCCGCGATCTGATTGCCGACATGGATGCGCAGTTGACCGGCGAAGAGCGCCGGGCGCTGGTGGCAGCGTTTTATCTGTCGCGCAAGCACCGTGATTCCTCCGAATCGGCCTGCCCGATCCCGGCATCGGTCGGCGAACTGGGGCGGCTGCCGGAAGCGTTTCGTGTTGCGCTCAATGAGCATGTGGAATTGATGGTCGCGCAGTTGGCGGCCAGCCCTGAAGAAACCGAAAAAGCCCTGGCCGACATGGCCTTGATGGTGGGTGGGCTGGCTCTGGCGCGGGCGCTGGGGCCAGGAGAGTTGTCCGATCGATTGTTGCGCGCCGCCAAATCGGCAGTGCGTTGACCTGAAGGCTGCGGCCTGAGGAGAATGCGATGAGCGCGTTAAAGTGGGTTCGTGGCGTTAATGGCACCTTGGGCTGGTTTGCCCCGAAACTGGTCGCAAGCAAAATGCGACAGGCGTTCATGACGCCAAGGGATCTGCCGCTGCGTGACTGGGAGCTGCCACTGTTGGCCAAGTCAGAGCGGATCACCCTGCGTTTCGGTCTCTCGGCCTTGCGCTGGGGTCAGGGCCCGGCAGTATTGCTGATGCATGGTTGGGAAGGGCGGCCGACGCAGTTTGCCAGCCTCATCACCGCGCTGGTCGATGCCGGTTACTCGGTCGTGGCCCTGGATGGTCCGGCCCACGGTCGCTCGCCGGGTAGCGAAGCGAATGTGGTGCTGTTCGCCCGCGCCATGCTTGAGGCGGCTGCCGAACTGCCACCCCTGCAAGCGGTCATCGGCCACTCCATGGGCGGCGCCAGTGCGATGCTCGCGGTCCAGTTGGGCTTGCGCACCGAAACCCTGGTCACCATTGCCGCTCCGGCGCGGATTCTCGGCGTGTTGCGTGGCTTTGCCCGCTATGTCGGGCTGCCACCGAAAGCCCGCTCAGCGTTCATTCGTCAGGTCGAACAAGACGTCGGCATGCGAGCCGCGATGCTGGATGTCGCCCACTATCAACTCGAGATGCCCGGCCTGATTGTCCACGCCGAAGACGACAATCTTGTCTCTGTGAAGGAATCCCAGTTGATTCACGAAGCCTGGTTCGACAGCCGCTTGTTGCGTTTGAAGGACGGTGGTCATCAGCGAGTGTTGGCTGACCCGCAGGTGATTGATGGCGTGATATCACTGCTGGCCGGGCGCAGTCTGCAATCACGCCAATCCGCCTGAGCTTCCGTTACACTGCCCCGGTCGAAATTATCTGACCAGGGAGTCGGGCATGGGCTGGGATCGGGAAACGCCGTTCATCATTGATCTGCAAGTGAGCGCCGAGGACATTGACGGGTTGGGGCACGCGAACAACGCGGTCTACGTGACCTGGCTCGAACGCTGTGCCTGGCGCCATTCCCAGCGCCTTGGCCTGGATCTGGTCGAGTATCGCCGGCTGGACCGGGCGATGGCGGTGGTGCGGCACGAGATCGATTACCTGGCGGCAGCCTATGAGGACGATGAGTTGCAATTGGCGACCTGGATCGTCGATTGGGACCAGCGGCTGAAAATGACCCGGCACTTCCAGTTGATCCGCCCCAGTGACAACACCACTCTATTGCGTGCGCAGACCACGTTCGTCTGCATCGAGTTGTCCACCGGCAAGCCCAAGCGCATGCCGGTAGAGTTTATCGAGGGCTATGGTCCGGCGTTGCAAGTCCCGGCCTGACACGGCCCTGTGGCGAGGGAGCTTGCTCCCGTTAGAGTGCGCAGCACTCTTCATTTGCAGGGGGACCGCTTCGCGCTCCAGCGGGAGCAAGCTCCCTCGCCACAAAGGTATGCGCAAGTCTTTCGCTCGATAATCCAGTAAACTGCCGCACGTTTTTCCTCGAGTGTGTTTTTCATGCAAATTGCTTTGGCGCCCATGGAGGGGTTGGTCGACGACATCCTGCGCGATGTGCTGACCCGCGTAGGTGGTATTGACTGGTGCGTGACCGAGTTCATTCGAGTCAACGACCAGTTGCTCACACCTGCCTATTTCCACAAGTTCGGCCCGGAGTTGCTCAACGGTGCCCGGACGGCCTCCGGCGTGCCGCTACGTGTGCAACTGCTCGGTTCCGATCCGGTGTGCCTGGCGGAAAATGCTGCGCTGGCCTGCGAGCTGGGTTCCGAAGTGATCGACCTGAACTTCGGCTGTCCGGCCAAAACCGTCAACAAATCCCGTGGCGGCGCGGTATTGCTCAAGGAACCCGAGCTGCTCAACCAGATCGTCGAGCACGTCCGTCGTGCCGTCCCCGCGCACATTCCAGTCACCGCCAAGATGCGCCTGGGCTTCGACAGCCCGGACGGTTCGCTGGTGTGTGCCACAGCCCTGGCCGAAGGCGGCGCCGAACACATCGTGGTGCACGCGCGGACCAAGGTCGACGGCTACAAGCCGCCAGCACACTGGGAATGGATTCCGCGGGTGCAGGACGTGGTCAAGGTGCCGGTGTTCGCCAACGGCGACATCTGGAGCGTCGAAGACTGGCGTCGCTGCCGCGAGATCAGCGGCGTGGAAGACATCATGCTCGGTCGCGGCCTGGTTTCACGCCCGGATCTGGCCCGGCAAATCGCCGCAGCGCGGGCCGGTGAGGAGGTCGTCGAGATGACCTGGGCCGAGCTGCTGCCGCTGATCCAGGACTTCTGGCTGCAAGCCAAGGCGCAGATGACACCACGCCAATCACCGGGCCGCCTGAAGCAATGGCTGGCGATGCTGACCCGCAATTATCCCGAGGCGGTGGAGCTGTTCACCGTGCTGCGTCGTGAGACCGAACTGGATAATGTCTCGCGCTTGTTGGGGCTGCCGGTGGCAGAAGCAGCCTGAAACTTTTTATAAAAAAGCAGAAAATAATCTCTTGAAATGCAATCAGCGGTCCTTATCTAAGGGTTACGCGATGCGAACTCGGCATTGACCTGCTGCGGGTGATCCCGGAAGAGGCGAAAGCCAAGCGCATCCCGATCAACGGGGCGCAAAAACCGGCTCTGCAACACTGAGTCGAGCCTGATGCCGGGTGTTGTGATTGATCAAACGGCCGGCTAAAACAAAAAGACCCCGACTTGTCGGGGTCTTTTTTTGCGCTCAGGTCCAGCTGTAGCGCACCAGGTGAAAGAAGATCGGTGCTGCAAAGCACACTGTGTCGCCAGCCTGCTCGATGCCTTGGGTCAAGGGTTCGTCCATGGCGTGGCCAGTGACAGCTTGATGAGATAACGTTCCTCGGTGGGATGTCTGTAATCCTTGAAGCGATTAACCACCAGCATCACTTGATACTGGTTGCTCGCATGCCAATAAGTTTTGCCGCCTTTGTTCACATCCCGTAATTGGGCTCGCCATTGCGGCGTGTCGGCGAACGATGGGAACTCGTTGACCCGAATGGGTACCCAGCCGGCTTTACGCCATTGCTCTTGCAGATCCAGTACGACCTTGAGGGTGTCGTTGAGCAACAGCGGCTCGATTTGTGGGGACATGCGGACGCTGATGATTATCTCTTTGTTATAAACAATCACAAAAAAACGGGCCGGCGGAGTTACAAAACCATACTGGGGATCTATAAATCGCAGGCGGGCATCGGGCTTCGGAATGTTGAACGATACCTGTCCGGGAATGGCCGGATCTATGGCAGCACTAGAGCGTTGGCGCATATCTTCCCAGGGCTCGTCAATCATCAGAGCGATTTCCGGCTCATCCGATAACGCTTGAATTGCCGACAGCGTCAGGAGGGATACGACCGACAGTGCCAACATGCCATGCCGCCAGCCTACGCGGTGCATGAGGCTCATCGGATGCCCCCACCTAGGGCGATATCCCGAATCGATTGCTCAATCTGTTCACGTTTGTCGCTATGCAACAAGCTATCAAACTGCTCTGCGGATCTGAGCACGAAGGCCATGCGTTGCTTGACGTCGGCCAGGTTGGCAACGGGGTTGTTGCCAAACCCAATGGTGCGCCCGTCATCGACGGGATGGCACTGGCTGGCCAGGGTCAGCTCGATGGCTTGAGCGGCCCCAGAGGGCAAGTTGGTGACGTAGGAGGCATGGTTGCCACGTAGTAGCCATTTCAGTCCCGTGTCATCGTACATCGACGGTTGCAGGATGTTGACCTGTTCGTGCGTGGCAAGAAACGCGACGCTTTCGGCGATATTGCCGGCCTCAATCGCCTCGAAGGCCAGGAGGATTTCCCTCTGCTCAGTTCCGAACTCCAGCGTTTCCTGCCCGACTGGCCACACCACCGGGTGTCCACCCTGCCCGTAAATCCTGCTACGTGACGCCAAACAATCCTTCAACGCCTCCAACCCCCGTTCCTTGTAGAACAGATGCAGCGGATACACATCCAGGAACAGCGTGGTATTGCCCATGGCCAGCATTTCGTAGACGAACCGGTACAGTCGTTGTGCGTATGACAGCGAGCCGTCGCCAGCTCCGAGGGTGCCGCCCGGTACCGGGTTGTTGCGGTTGGCCTGTTCGTAGTCGCGCTGGCGCTGTTCGAACTCGCGTATTTTCGCCCGCTTTTCCCATTCGCTGGGGCTGAGCAAGCCCACCAGTCCTTGCCTGGTGCTGTACTTCAGGTGCACTGTGGCCTGGTATTCGGCGTGGATCCTGTCGATCGATTCGGCCGCGTGCAGCAGACCACAGCCGACCTGCTTGGAGGCGAAGGCGGCCAGGCCTGCCCACTGGAAACGCGGGTCGTGGCGCCACAGTTGGGCGTAGGCAGCATTGATCGCCTGGTTGCGTGCCTTGGGGTCGGCAATCAGCTGGCCGCCCGGCGCCACGATGTTTTCGACCCGTTGCTGATACCCGCGCCAGTAGTTCTCGCAGACCCGCCCCGGCCATTCGCTGAAGGTCGGCACAGAGGGTTTCGGCGTCGAGGTATAACTGGCGGGGCGATTGCCGGGGGCAGAAGGAGTTTCCGGTTGAGTGGCCGCCCTTGCCGCTCGTGGCGCCGGGGCCTCTTCGTTGCAGTAAGTGGTATCGAGCAAGGATGGAATCAGTTTGGCGTTGCAGGGGCAACTGCTGAAGCTGTCCAGCGTTCCGGCCACCAATCTGCCGTGACTTTCAATGTGTGAAATGCCACCGACGATGACGTAGATCCTGTTGTCCTTGCCGCAGGAAACCGGGTCCCCGGCACACGCGGCGGCAAAGTCAAACATCATCAGGTGGCCATCGGCATCCAGCACCTTGCCGCCGCAGGTGGTCCAGTCATCCTTGCGGATGAAATATCCCTCTGTCATTGCTTGAATTCCCTGTCTGTTGACGACTTGTGCGGGCACTCAGTGCACCCGCCAACACGCAATTTGCGTCTGCTCCTGGGTGAAAACGGGGGCACGGCAATGCGTGGCGCACAGGTTTAACGCAGGGGAAATACACGTAAATGGGACGTTTCCGGGATGTATGTAGGAAATGGAGAATCAATTGCCTTCTGCTACGGTCTTCCGGCGAAAAGTGTGGCGGAAAGCGTATTTTTCCAGCTTGCACGCATCATCGTTCGCGTGCATCGCGAGCGAGCTCGCTCCTACAGGGGGGTTATTTCAGTAGTTTTTGAAACTCTTCAACCGGCAACGGCTTGCTGTGCAAATACCCTTGGTAGAAATGACACTCCAGCCCCTGCAGGAACTCAAGCTGCTCCGCTGTTTCCACCCCTTCGGCAATCACCTTCAGATCCAGGCTGCGGGCCATGGCGACGATGGCGCGGATGATTTCGGCGTCGTTCGGGTCGCTGGTGGCGTCGCGGATGAACGACTGGTCGATTTTCAGGGTGTCGACCGGCAAGCGCTTGAGGTAGGTCAGTGAGGAATAGCCGGTGCCGAAGTCGTCCATGGCGAAGCTCACGCCGAGTTTTTTCAGGCGGCGCATTTTATTGATGGTGTCTTCCAGGTTCTGGATGACGATGCCTTCGGTGATTTCCAGCTTCAACAGGGAGCAGGGCAGGCCATAGCTGGCCAGGCTGTTTTCAATCCGTTCGACGAAGTCGTTCTGGCGGAACTGGCGCGGGCTGATGTTCACGCACAGGCTGAATTTGTACGGATTCACCAGGCCGTCGTCGATCAATTGTTTGAAGGCCTGGCAGGCTTCGTCGAGGATCCAGGTGCCGACCTCCAGAATCAGTCCGCTGTCTTCCAGCACCTTGATGAACTCGTTGGGTGACTGCGCGCCGAGCTCCGGATGATTCCAGCGCACCAGGGCCTCGGCGCCGACGATGCGGTCGCCCCGGGCGTCGACCTGGGGTTGGTAATGCACGCGAAACTCGCCCCGGGAAAGCGCCAGGCGCAAGTCGGTTTCCATGCGCAGGCGTTCGCTCGCGGCCTTCTGCATGGTGTTGTGGTACATCTGCGCGGTATTGCGCCCCGAGTCCTTGGCGCGATAAAGCGCGATGTCGGCACGCTTGAGCAGGTCGGTCGGGGTCGAGCCGTGATCGGGGATCAGCGCAATGCCGATGCTGGGCGTCACTTGCAGGCGCTGGCCGTCGAGGAACATCGGTTCGGACAGCAGCTCGCGGATGGTGTCGGCCAATTCGCGAACCTGATCGCTGACCTCGCTGCGCGAGCCTTCAAGGCCGCTGAGCAGTATCACGAATTCGTCACCGCCCAGGCGCGCGACGGTGTCCTCCATGCGCACGCTGGCCTCCAGGCGCGCGGTGATGATTTTCAGCACGGTATCGCCCACCGGGTGCCCGAGGGAGTCGTTGATGTGCTTGAAATGGTCGAGGTCGAGGAACATCAGCGCGCCGCGCAGGTTATGCCGTTTGAGCAGGGCGATCTGCTGGCTCAGGCGGTCCATCAGCAAGGCGCGGTTGGGCAGGTTGGTCAGTGGGTCGTGGTAGGCCAGGTGGCGGATCTGCGCTTCGGCGTTTTTCAGCAGGCTGACGTCGCGTGCGGTCAGCAGCAGGCAGGCGGTTTCGTTGAGGGTGATCGGTTCCACCGAGACTTCGACGGTGAGCAGTTCGCCGCGCTTGTTGCGCCCGAGCATTTCCTGGTGATGAACCCGGCCCTTGATCTGCAATTCGGCCAGCAGCGCCGAGCGCTGTTTTTCTTCTGCCCAAATCCCGACCTGGTACACCGTGCGGCCCACCACTTCCTCGGCGCGGTAGCCGGTCAGGCGGCAGAAACCGTCGTTGACCTCCAGATAGCGTCCGGTGTCGCGCTCGGTGATGGTGATGGCGTCGGGGCTGGAGTGGAAGGCCTTGGCGAATTTCTCTTCACTGGCCTTGAGCGCCGCTTCCGAGCGCTGTTGCTGGGTGATATCGCGCAGCGTGGTGACGATGCAGGCCTGGTCGCCGACGCTGATCTGGCGGCTGGAAATCACGCAGGTCAGGACCTGTCCGTCCTTGTGCTGGACCAGAATGGCCACGTTGTTCAGGCCTTGCTCGCGGATCACTTGTTCGATCCGTCGCAGGCTTTTCGCCGAAGCGTCCCACAGGCCGATTTCGTCAGCGCTGCGGCCGATCACATCGGCGGTACTCCAGCCGAAGGTCTGGGTGAAGCTGGAGTTGATCTCAATGAACTGGCCGGAGTCCTGGTGGGTGACGCAGATCGGATCGGGGCTGACCTGGAACAGCGTGGCGAATTTCTCTTCGGAGGCCACCAGCCGTTGTTCGCGCTCCACCTGGTCGGTGATGTCGAGCAAGGTGCCGGCCATGCGCACCGGCACGCCGTTGTCATCACGGTAGAGGCGGGCACGGCTTTCCAGATAGCGCGAGCTGCCGTCAGGCAATTGCACGCGGTAGGTCAATTGGTAGTTGCCGGCCGGGCCTTCACGCAGGCTGCGGTAAGCGTCGCGCATGGTGTCGCGCTCTTCGCCGGGCACGCCTTCGAAGAATTCGTCGAAGGACTCGTGAAAGGGTTTGGCGTCCAGACCGTGCAGTTGGGCGGCCCGTGCCGATCCGTAGAGCATGCCGCTGGGAATGTGCCAGTCCCAGGTGCCGAGTTGCGCCGAGTCCAGGGCCAGGTCGAGGCGTTCCTGGCTGTCCTTGAGGGCCTGTTCGGCGACTTTGCGTTCGGTGGTGTCAAGGAAGGTGCTCAGTAGATAGGGCTGGCCTTCGAGTTCGACCTTTTGCGCACTGAGGATGCCGTCGTGGATCTGGCCATTGCTGGCGCGAAACTGCACTTCCATGCTGACCAGGTCGCCTTTGGCTTTAGTGGCCTTGACCAATTCGTCCCGTTGCTCGGGGTGTACCCACAGGCCCAGTTCCAGGGTGGTGCGGCCGATCGCATTTTGCACCGGCCAGCCGAACAGGCTTTCGAAATACTGGTTGGCCTCGGAGATCAGGCCGTCTTCCTGGCGGGTCAGCAGAACCATGTTCGGGCACAGGTGGAACAGGGTGGCGAAGCGTTTTTCCGAACTGCTCAACGCCTGTTCGCGCTGGCGCTGGTGGGTAATCTCGCGGATCACACCGATCATCCGTGGCCGGCCGTGCTTGTCCGGCAACAGGCTGCCGTTGATTTCCAGCCAGTGCAGGCTGCCATCGGGCCAGCGGATGCGGTGATGCATCGCTTGCTCCAGCGGCGCGCCAGCAATGACCGCGTGGAATGCGCGAAGGGTTTTCGCACGATCCTCCGGAGGCAGCAGGTCGAGGTATTCCAGATCCGATGGCAACGGTTTGCGGGGGTCGAAGCCAAACAGCGCCTGCGTACCCCGGGACCAGCTGATCTGCCCGCGCTCGATGTCCCAATACCAGGCACCCAGGCGCGCGCCGTTGAGTGCGGCCAACAGTTGAGAGGCACTTTCCCAGCTCTGTTCGGAGTTTTTCGGGTCAAGTGCCTGTATACGCGGCATAGGCGGAATACGATCAACAGATTTGGGCATTGGCAAGCCTTAGGCTGAATGGGCGTTTGGCACGGGAGTTCGCGGCTCTATAGGAGTAGCACAACTTAGCCTTGAGTCCCTGGCGGATCGAGTTGAGCATCCAGCAGCGCCATGAAGGCCCGCGCGGCGTTCGACAGTGTCCTTTCCGTGTGCAAGATATAGCCTAGCTGGCGAGTGAGCTGTATGCCCGGCAAAGGTATGCGCGCGACCTGGTCATCGAGCATGGTGCGCGGTAAAACGCTCCAGGCCAGGCCGATCGAGACCATCATCTTGATGGTTTCCAGGTAGTTGGTGCTCATGGCGATGTTTGGCGTCAGGCCCTGGGCTTCAAACAGCCGCTGCACAATGTGGTGGGTAAAGGTATTGCCGCCGGGGAAGACCGCCGGGTGTCGGGCAATGTCCGCCAGGCTGACCTTGCCGTTATTGAGTAGCGAATGCTCCGGGGCAACCACGAAATCCAGCGGGTCGTCCCACACCGGGGTGGCCTTGACCAGCGCGTGGGGTTCCGGTGCCAGGGTGATGACCGCCAGTTCGGCGCGGCCATGGAGAATTTCCTCGTAGGCCACTTCCGAATCGAGGAACTGAATATCCAGCGCCACTTGTGGGTAGCGCCGGGTGAACTCCCTTAATAACGGCGGCAAACGGTGCAGGCCAATGTGGTGACTGGTGGCCAGGGTCAGACGGCCGGTCACTTCGCCCGTGAGGTTGGTCAGTGCGCGGCGCGTATCATCGAGGACATTGAGAATCTGGTAGGCCCGCGGCAGCAGGGCGCGGCCGGCCTCGGTCAGGCCCACTTCACGGCCCAGTCGGTCGAACAGTCGCACCTTCAATTGCTGCTCCAGCCCGGCGATGCGTTTGCTGATCGCAGGCTGGGTCAGGTGCAGCCGTTCACCGGCACCGGAGAAGCTTCCGGTCTCGGCGATGGCAATAAAAGCATTGAGGTTGGCCAGGTCCATGGTTGTATTCCAGCTGGTTATCCAAAGCATAAAAAATATGAATTTGAGTTATTTAATGTAACCCCATAGGATCAGCCTCACAAGCCAAAGGGTTATTGAGTACATCAAAGCCCGGGGCATAGAAACAAGCTGATGAGGAACCGTCTGATGGCCGGCAAAACGCTCTACGACAAGCTCTGGGATTCGCATTTGGTCAAGCAGCGCGACGATGGCTCTGCGCTGATCTACATCGATCGTCACATCATCCACGAAGTGACCTCGCCGCAAGCCTTCGAAGGCCTGCGTCTGGCCGGGCGCAAGCCATGGCGCATCGATGCCAACATCGCGACCCCGGACCACAACGTACCGACCACGCCGGAGCGCAAGGGCGGCATCGACGCCATCGTTGACCAGGTCTCGCGCCTGCAAGTACAGACCCTCGATGACAACTGCGATGAATACGGCATCGTCGAATTCAAGATGAACGACGTTCGCCAGGGCATCGTCCACGTCATCGGCCCGGAGCAGGGCGCAACCTTGCCGGGCATGACCGTGGTCTGCGGCGACTCCCACACCTCGACCCACGGCGCATTCGGCGCATTGGCTCACGGTATCGGCACTTCCGAGGTCGAGCATGTGCTCGCCACCCAGTGCCTGGTCGCGAAGAAAATGAAGAACATGCTGGTACGGGTCGAAGGCCAATTGCCGTTCGGCGTGACCGCCAAGGACATCGTGCTCGCCGTGATCGGCAAGATCGGCACCGCCGGCGGTAATGGCCACGCCATCGAATTCGCCGGCAGCGCGATTCGCGACCTGTCCGTTGAAGGCCGCATGACCATCTGCAACATGTCCATCGAAGCCGGCGCTCGCGTAGGTCTGGTGGCCGCGGACGAAAAGACCGTGGCATACGTCAAGGGTCGTCCTTTCGCACCGAAAGGGGCGGAATGGGACCTGGCCGTCGAAGCCTGGAAAGACCTGGTGTCCGATGCCGACGCCACCTTCGATACCGTCGTTGAGCTCGATGCCACCCAGATCAAGCCGCAAGTCAGCTGGGGTACTTCGCCTGAGATGGTGTTGGCGGTGGACCAGAACGTACCGGACCCTGCGAAGGAAATGGACCTGGTCAAGCGCGGCTCCATCGAGCGCGCCTTGAAGTACATGGGTTTGACCGCCAACCAGGCGATCACCGACATTCAGCTCGACCGCGTGTTCATCGGTTCCTGCACCAACTCGCGGATCGAAGACCTGCGCGCTGCGGCGGTAATCGCCAAGGGCCGCAAAGTGGCCTCGACCATCAAGCAGGCCATCGTGGTGCCGGGCTCGGGTCTGGTCAAAGCCCAGGCTGAATCGGAAGGCCTGGACAAGATTTTCCTCGAAGCCGGTTTTGAATGGCGCGAGCCGGGTTGCTCGATGTGCCTGGCGATGAACCCGGACCGCTTGGAGTCCGGCGAGCATTGCGCTTCGACCTCCAACCGTAACTTCGAAGGCCGTCAAGGCGCAGGTGGTCGTACCCACCTCGTCAGCCCGGCCATGGCCGCGGCCGCCGCTGTGAACGGTCGTTTCATCGACGTCCGTGAATTGATCCAGGGAGCGCAGTAAGCATGAGAGCATTTACCCAACATACTGGTCTTGTCGCGCCTTTGGATCGTGCCAACGTCGACACCGACCAGATCATTCCGAAGCAATTCCTGAAGTCGATCAAGCGCACGGGCTTTGGCCCGAACCTGTTCGATGAATGGCGCTACCTGGATGTGGGGCAGCCTTACCAGGATAACTCCAAGCGTCCGCTGAACAAGGACTTCGTCCTCAACGCCGAACGTTACCAGGGCGCCAGCGTGTTGCTGGCCCGTGAGAACTTCGGTTGCGGCTCCAGCCGTGAACACGCGCCATGGGCGCTGGAAGAATACGGTTTCCGCAGCATCATCGCGCCGAGCTACGCCGACATCTTCTTCAACAACAGCTTCAAGAACGGCTTGCTGCCGATCATCTTGAGCGATGCCGAAGTCGATGAGCTGTTCCAGCAGGTCGAGGCCAATCCGGGCTATCAGTTGCAGGTCGATCTGCAAGCCCAGACCGTGACCCGTCCGGATGGCAAAGTGTTGAGCTTCGAAATCGATGCCTTCCGCAAACACTGCCTGCTCAACGGCCTGGACGATATCGGCCTGACGTTGCAGGACCATGAGGCGATTGCGACGTTTGAAGCCAAGCATCGTGCGAGCCAGCCTTGGTTGTTTCGTGACGCTTGATTGATCCGCAATTGATGTAGTCAGGGCTGACCTCATCGCGGGCAAGCCCGCTCCCACAGGTTTTGTGTACACCGCAATTACTGTGGGAGCGGGCTTGCCCGCGATGAGGTCGGAACAGGCACCACAAGACTAAAAGGAAGTCCCCATGACCAGCACCGCCCAGCACACCCAGGTAGTCCAGAAGCAATTCGGTGAACAGGCCTCGGCCTACCTGAGCAGCGCCGTACACGCTCAAGGCACCGAATTCGCGCTGCTCCAGGCTGAACTGGCGGGGCAGGGCGATGCCCGGGTCCTGGACCTTGGCTGCGGCGCAGGCCACGTGAGTTTTCACGTAGCCTCTTTGGTGAAAGAAGTGGTGGCCTACGACCTGTCGCAGCAGATGCTCGACGTGGTGACTGCTGCCGCTGTCGATCGTGGCTTGAGCAACGTGACCACGGTCAACGGTGCCGCTGAGCGCCTGCCGTTCGCCGATGGCGAATTCGATTTCGTCTTCAGCCGCTATTCGGCGCACCATTGGAGCGATCTGGGCGTGGCGCTGCGTGAGGTGCGTCGAGTCCTGAAGCCGGGCGGTGTGGCGGCGTTCGTCGACGTGTTGTCACCGGGTAGCCCGCTGTTCGACACTTACCTGCAAAGCGTCGAAGTGCTGCGCGACACCAGCCATGTGCGCGATTATTCCGCCGGCGAGTGGTTGCGCCAGATCAGCGAGGCGGGGCTGCACACCCGCAGTACCACTCGTCAGCGCCTGCGCCTGGAGTACAACAGCTGGGTCGAGCGCATGCGCACGCCTGAAGTGATGCGCGCGGCGATCCGCGAGTTGCAGCAGTCGATGGGCAATGAAGTACGCGAATATTTTGAGATTGAGGCCGATGGTTCGTTCAGTACCGATGTACTGGTGCTGATGGCTGAACGATAGAATTTTTCCGGGTGCGTCCAAGGGCGCACCGACTGATGACATGAGGAAAGCATGAGCAAGCAGATTCTGATTCTCCCAGGTGACGGTATTGGCCCGGAAATCATGGCCGAAGCGGTCAAGGTGCTGGAGCTGGCCAGTGACAAGTTCGCCCTGGGCTTCGAGTTGAGCCATGACGTGATCGGCGGCGCGGCCATCGACAAGCACGGCGTGCCATTGGCCGACGAGACCCTGGAACGTGCCCGCGCAGCCGACGCCGTGTTGCTGGGCGCCGTTGGCGGCCCGAAATGGGATGCCATCGAACGTGACATCCGCCCTGAGCGCGGCCTGTTGAAGATCCGTGCGCAACTGGGCCTGTTCGGCAACCTGCGTCCGGCGATCCTGTACCCGCAACTGGCCGAGGCTTCCAGCCTGAAGCCGGAAATCGTTTCCGGGCTGGACATCCTGATCGTTCGCGAACTGACCGGCGGCATCTACTTCGGCGCGCCACGCGGTACCCGTACCCTGGAAAACGGCGAGCGTCAGTCCTACGACACCCTGCCGTACAGCGAAAGCGAAATCCGCCGCATCGCCCGTGTCGGTTTCGACATGGCCATGGTTCGTGGCAAGAAGCTGTGCTCGGTGGACAAGGCCAACGTACTGGCCTCCAGCCAACTGTGGCGTGAAGTGGTCGAACAAGTGGCCAAGGATTATCCTGAGGTCGAACTGAGCCACATGTACGTCGACAACGCCGCGATGCAGCTGGTGCGCGCACCGAAGCAGTTCGACGTGATCGTTACCGACAACATGTTCGGCGACATCCTGTCCGACCAGGCCTCGATGCTCACCGGTTCCATCGGCATGCTGCCGTCGGCGTCCCTGGACACCAACAACAAGGGCATGTACGAGCCGTGCCACGGTTCGGCGCCGGACATCGCGGGCAAAGGCATCGCCAACCCGTTGGCGACCATTTTGTCGGTGTCGATGATGCTGCGCTACAGCTTCAACCAGCAGGTCGCGGCCGATGCCATCGAGAAAGCCGTCAGCCTGGTGCTGGATCAGGGCTTGCGCACCGGTGACATCTGGTCGGCCGGTTGCACTAAAGTCGGTACGCAGGAAATGGGTGACGCAGTAGTCGCCGCGCTGCGGAATCTGTAATCTCTCGGGCCCGCTGCCAAATTCAAGACAAGGTAGCGGCCCACATTTCAAGAAGGTGTAGTTGCGATGAAACGTGTAGGTCTGATCGGTTGGCGCGGTATGGTCGGTTCCGTGCTCATGCAGCGGATGCTGGAAGAGCAGGATTTCGATCTTATCGAGCCGGTGTTTTTCACCACTTCCAATGTCGGTGGCCAAGGCCCGTCCGTGGGCAAGGACATTGCTCCGCTCAAGGACGCTTACAGCATTGAAGAGCTGAAAACCCTCGACGTGATTCTGACCTGCCAGGGTGGCGACTACACCAGCGAAGTCTTCCCCAAGCTGCGTGAAGCCGGCTGGCAGGGTTACTGGATCGACGCCGCTTCCAGCCTGCGCATGCAGGATGACGCGGTCATCGTTCTGGATCCGGTCAACCGCAAGGTCATCGACCAGCAGCTGGATGCGGGCACCAAGAACTACATCGGCGGCAACTGCACCGTCAGCCTGATGCTGATGGGCCTCGGTGGCCTGTTCGAAGCTGGCCTGGTGGAGTGGATGAGCGCCATGACCTATCAGGCGGCCTCCGGTGCCGGCGCGCAGAACATGCGTGAACTGATCAAGCAAATGGGCGCGACCCACGCCTCTGTTGCCGATCAACTGGCCGATCCGGCCAGCGCGATCCTCGACATCGACCGTCGTGTGGCCGAAGCCATGCGCAGCGACGCGTACCCGACCGAAAACTTCGGCGTACCGCTGGCCGGCAGCCTGATCCCGTGGATCGACAAGGAATTGCCGAACGGTCAGAGCCGCGAAGAGTGGAAGGCCCAGGCCGAGACCAACAAGATCCTCGGTCGCTTCAAGAGCCCGATCCCGGTCGATGGCATCTGCGTGCGCATCGGCGCCATGCGCTGCCACAGTCAGGCGCTGACCATCAAGCTGAACAAAGACGTACCGATCGCTGATATCGAAGGGCTGATCAGCCAGCACAACCCTTGGGTCAAGCTGGTGCCGAACAGCCGCGAGACCAGCATTCAGGAGCTGAGCCCGAACAAGGTTACCGGCACCCTGAACATCCCGGTTGGCCGTCTGCGCAAGCTGAACATGGGGTCGCAATTCGTCGGCGCGTTCACCGTCGGCGACCAGTTGCTGTGGGGCGCGGCCGAACCGCTGCGCCGCATGCTGCGGATCCTGCTCGAGCGTTGATCGATTGATGCAATGAAAGAACCCGCGCCTTGCAAGAGGTGCGGGTTTTTTTATCCCTGTAGGAGCGAGCTTGCTCGCGATGAGGTCGGCACGAACACCACAAATCTCCCGCCGAATTGCCTGCATCCCCACCACCCGGTAAAGTGCCGCTCCCCCCGTTTCGCCAGAGGTAAAAACCCATGAGCCAGTCCATTGATATTGCAGTGATCGGCGCCACCGGTACTGTCGGCGAAACACTCGTGCAGATTCTTGAAGAGCGCGACTTCCCGATCGGCAATCTGCACCTGCTGGCCAGCAGCGAGTCCGCCGGCAGTTCGGTGCCGTTTCGTGGCAAGAACGTGCGAGTGCGTGAGGTCGATGAGTTTGACTTCGGCAAAGTACAATTGGTGTTTTTTGCCGCAGGCCCGGCGGTAACCCTGAGTTTCGCTTCGCGCGCCAGTGCTGCCGGTTGCTCGGTGATAGACCTGTCCGGCGCCTTGCCGGCCGATCAGGCGCCGCAGGTGGTGCCGGAAGCGAACTCGCAAATTCTCGCCGGTCTGAAAAAACCTTTCCAGGTCAGCAGCCCGAGTCCATCGGCGACCACCTTGGCGGTGGTCCTTGCGCCATTGCTGGGTTTGCTCGATTTGCAACGCATCAATTTGACCGCCAGTCTGGCGGTGTCTGCCCAGGGTCGCGAAGCCGTGAGTGAACTGGCGCGGCAAACCGCCGAACTGCTGAATGTGCGGCCGCTGGAGCCGAAATTCTTTGATCGGCAGATGGCATTCAATCTGCTGGCTCAAGTCGGCAAGCCGGATGAACAGGGTCATACACTGCTGGAAAAACGGCTGGTACGTGAACTTCGCCAGGTCATTAACCTGCCTTCATTGAAGATTTCCGTCACTTGCATTCAAGCCCCGGTGTTTTTTGGCGATAGCTATAGCGTGACCCTGCAGTCCGCGAGTGAAATCGACCTGGGGAAAGTCAATGCGGCCCTGGAAGATGCACCCGGCATCGAGCTGGTGGAAGCCGGCGATTACCCGACCCCGGTGGGCGATGCGGTAGGGCAGGATGTGGTCTACGTTGGTCGGGTTCGCCAGGGTATTGACGACCCGTCGGAACTTAATCTGTGGCTGACGTCAGATAACGTACGCAAAGGCGCGGCGCTCAACGCTGTGCAGCTGGCCGAGTTGTTGATAAAAGACCTGCTGTAAAAGATACTTTGCAACAATTTGTCGAATGATCGCGCGCGACGACCCTCGCCGTTGCGCGCAATGCCTTACGGCAGCGACTGTCAATACCTTCTCGCTGGCCGAGGAATGTTCAAACTAAGGATGAGCTAATGGTTCAAGTTCGCAAACTGGTGTTAGCAATAGCGGCCGCCTCGGCGCTGTCCTCCGGTATGGCGCATGCCCTCGGGCTCGGGGAGTTGACCCTGAAATCGACGCTCAACCAGCCGCTGGTAGCGGAAATCGAGCTGCTCGATGTCAAGGATCTCACCGCCGCCGAAGTGGTGCCAAGCCTGGCCTCACCAGACGATTTCGCCAAGGCCGGTGTCGACCGCCAGGCGTTTCTCAACGACTTGACCTTCACCCCGGTGCTCAACGCCAGCGGCAAAAGCATCCTGCGCGTGACCTCCAGCAAGCCACTGTCCGAACCCATGGTGAAGTTCCTGGTTCAGGTCATGTGGCCGAACGGCCGTTTGCTGCGCGACTACAGTGTGTTGCTCGATCCGTCCAAATTTTCGCCGCAAACCGCTGAAGCGGCTGCGCAGCCGACGTCATCGGTTGCCGCGCCCGTCACCGGTGCGACCAAACCGGCGCAATACACCACCACGCCGCGCGATACCCTGTGGGAAATCGCCGCGAAGGCACGTAATGGCGGTTCGATCCAGCAAACCATGCTGGCCATCCAGGCGCTGA
This sequence comes from Pseudomonas sp. KH_046_2, assembly GCF_057838985.1. Taxonomy (NCBI): domain Bacteria; kingdom Pseudomonadati; phylum Pseudomonadota; class Gammaproteobacteria; order Pseudomonadales; family Pseudomonadaceae; genus Pseudomonas; species Pseudomonas sp. KH_046_2. The sequence goes on from NZ_CM174480.1 coordinate 2,189,688, forward strand.
ACCCGGACGCCTTCATTGATGGCAACATCAACCGTCTGAAAACCGGCCAGGTGCTACGCATGCCGGACCAGGCACAAAGCACCGGCCTGCCGCAAACCAAGGCGATTGCCGAAGTGGCCGCACAGAACAAGGCCTGGCGCCAGGGTCGCCGCTATGTAGCGAAACCCGGGGCAGGGCAGCAACAGCTCGATGCCACCAATCGCGCTCGCACCGATGCTGCTCCGGCGCAAGCGGCCACCGACAAGCTGAGCCTGGTGTCTGCCGAGTCCGGCAAGAACCCTGGCAAAGGGGCTGCCGGAGATGCCAAGGCCCTCAGCAACAAGCTGGCGGTGACCCAGGAAAGCCTCGACACCAGTCGTCGTGATAACGCCGAACTGAAAAGCCGCATGGCTGATCTGCAAAGCCAGGTGGACAAGCTGCAACGCCTGATCGAGCTGAAGAACAATCAACTGGCCAAGTTGCAAACCGAGGGCGCTGCGGCTGCACCAGCGGCTGCGACCGCGCCGGCAATGTCGGCCGAGCTGGCTGCCAACCCGGCGGCAGCGCCTGCTCCGGCTGAAACTGCGCCAGCGCCCGAGGCAACTCCGGCGCCGGCCGAGAAGCCCGTTGAAGCGACACCGGCGGCATCCGACGATCAGAAATTCAATGAGTTGCTGACCAATCCGGTGCTGCTGGGCCTGGTCGGTGGCGGTGCGGTGATTCTGTTGCTCCTGCTGCTGTTGCTGGCGCGTCGCCGCAAAGCCCAGCAAGAAGCGGAAAAACATCTGCGCATGGCCCGCGCCTTGGCCGAAGAACAGCCGTTCTCGGCCGATCTCGACATGCCGGAAAGCAGCTTCGAAGGTCTGGAAGTTCCACCGCCGAGCATGAAGCTGGCGACTGCCCCGACGCCTGCTCCCGCGCCAGCGCCGGTGGTTGCTCCGGTGGTGATGACCACGCCGATCGCCGCGCCATTGGTGGCTCCGGCTGCCGAGCGCTCCAGCGACGTGCTGGGCCAGGCTCAGTCGCACATCAATGCCGGTCGCCTGAACCAGGCTGCCGCGTTGCTGGAGGACGGTGTCAAGCAAGAGCCGAAGCGCAGCGACTTGCGCTTGAAGCTGATGGAAGTCTACGGCCAGCAAGGCGATCGCGATGCGTTCGTCGGCCAGGAGCGTCAGTTGGTGGCCAATGGCGACAACTTCGCCCAGGTTGAAAAGCTCAAAAGCCGCTTCCCGGCCATGGCGCTGGTGGCTGCCGGTGGCATCGCCGCAGCCGCGGTTGCTGCGGAACTGGACGCGCAATACGTCAAGGATCTGTTGCTCGATGAGCCGCAAGCACCGGCGCCAGAGCCAGCGCCGTTCGAGGATGACCTCGACAGCGCCTTCGACCTGAGCCTGGATGATCTGGATGCGATTACACCTGTGGCGCCTGCACCTGCGCCTGCACTGGAGCCCGAAGTAGCGGGACTGGCAGACCTGGAAGAGTTCCCGCTGGACGATGATCTGAGTTTTGACTCGGTGTTGCAGCAACAGACTGAAATCAAGGAAAACCTCGACGACCTGTCGGACTTCGACCTCGACCTGGATCTCGGCGCGCAACCGTCGCCGGCGATTCTGGCTGAAGACGATTTCCTGCTGGATCTGGATGAGGGCGTGAAGGATTTCCCTGCTGCCGAAACCCCGGCTGTTCCTGAGGTCGCGCTGGATGACCTGGAATTGCCGGCTGATTTCGATCTGTCACTGGCCGACGAACTGGACGCACCGGATGCGTTCGCGGCAGAGCTGGATGATGTCAACGCCGAACTGGAGAGCTTGTCCAACAGCATCGGCGAGCCGACTTTCACCGAAGCAGATGCCGCACTGGGCGACGATGATGACTTCGACTTCCTCTCGGGCACTGACGAAGCCGCTACCAAGCTCGATCTGGCTCAGGCCTATATCGACATGGGCGACAGCGACGGTGCTCGCGACATCCTCAATGAGGTGGTAAGCGAAGGCAGTGCCGAGCAGAAGAGCGAAGCCAGGGAAATGCTTTCGCGCCTGGCTTGAGTGATTGGTTGGTTGTAAAAAAAGCGGCAGCCCATTGAGGCTGCCGTTTTTGTTTGGTCGGTGATGCGTTGGTATCTGCGAAATTGCTATCGCGGGCAAGCCCGCTCCCACAGGGTTCTGTGGCGTTCACAAAACCTGTGGGAGCGGGCTTGCCCGCGATGAGGCCGGAACAGTCAAAGGAGATCCCTCTGGCATCCCCGCCCGGCAGCCTTATAATGCCCGCCTTTGGTACATCAGCAGGCTGTCCCTCCTTGGCAAATATAGATAACCCGGCCGCCGAAATGGCAGCCGACGGCTTTTTCCGGATCGCGCTGGGCGTCGAATACAAAGGCTCGCGCTATCGCGGCTGGCAGCGCCAGGCGTCCGGGGTGCTCACCGTGCAGGAAACCCTCGAAAACGCCTTGTCCAAAGTCGCCGACTCACCCGTTTCGCTGATGTGCGCCGGGCGTACCGACGCCGGGGTTCATGCCTGCGGACAGGTGGTGCATTTCGACACCCCGGTCGAGCGTTCGATGAAGGCCTGGACCATGGGCGCCAACATCAACTTGCCCCACGACGTCAGTGTCAGTTGGGCCAAGGTCATGCCGGCGCATTTCCATGCGCGCTTCAAGGCCATTGCCCGGCGTTATCGCTACGTGATCTACAACGATCAGATTCGCCCGGCGCACCTGAACGAAGAAGTGACCTGGAATCACCGTCCGCTGGACGTCGAGCGCATGGCCGAGGCCGCCCAGTACCTGCTCGGCACCCATGATTTCAGTGCTTTTCGCGCCGGCCAGTGCCAGGCGAAGTCGCCGATCAAGGAACTGCATCACCTGCGCGTCACCCGTCACGGCAAGATGATCGTGCTGGATATTCGCGCCAGCGCCTTCCTGCATCACATGGTGCGCAACATTGCCGGTGTGCTGATGACCATTGGCGCCGGAGAGCGTCCGGTGGAGTGGATGAAAGAGGTGTTGGAGAGCCGGATTCGACGGACCGGTGGCGTGACTGCGCATCCATTCGGTTTGTATCTGGTTCAGGTCGAGTACCGTGACGAGTTCCAATTGCCCGAGCGTTACATCGGTCCACACTTCCTGACCGGCTTCTCTGAACTTGGCGGCTGACGCCCTCGAATGCTTTTGTTACCATCCGGGACTTTCCCGGATTTGTCTTGGAGTTGTGTCGACATGTCAGCCGTTCGCAGCAAGATCTGTGGGATTACCCGCATAGAGGATGCGTTGGCAGCCGTCGAGGCCGGGGCGGATGCCATCGGATTCGTGTTCTACGCCAAAAGCCCCCGTGCGGTGACGTTCCAGCAGGCGCGCTCGATCATCAAGGCGCTGCCGCCGTTCGTGACCACCGTGGGCTTGTTCGTCAATGCAAGCCGTTGCGAATTGGGTGAGCTGCTCGACGCGGTGCCCCTGGACTTGCTGCAATTCCATGGCGATGAAAGCGCGGCCGATTGCGAAGGCTGGCACCGTCCGTACATCAAGGCGCTGCGGGTCAAGGCGGGTGATGACATCGCCGCGGCCTGCGATGCTTATGCCAGTGCCAGCGCAATTCTGCTCGATGCCTATGTCGAAGGCGTTCCCGGAGGAACCGGCGAGGCATTTGACTGGTCATTGATACCGCAAGGCTTGAGCAAACCGATCATTCTGGCGGGCGGTCTGACACCGGATAACGTCGCCGAAGCGATTGCCCGCGTCCGGCCTTATGCCGTGGATGTCAGCGGCGGGGTAGAGGCGAGCAAGGGCATCAAGGATCACGCAAAGATCCAGGCATTTATCAAAGCGGTACGCGGTAGCACCTGTTGATGTGACGGCTGGCAGACTGCCGCCGTCCACTGCACTGTACAAAGCGGATGCACTGCACACAGCAGGCAGATCCGAGGGTTTGTGGTTGCACGCAGGTCATGTTTCGCGCTGACCGTGGCAGTCCTCGACCCTCTTCGCACACATGAATTTAGCGCTAGGGCATACACGGGGCCGCGAACCAGAGCGTTCGGGCCGCCGGTACTGGAGAAAGAAAGCATGAGCAACTGGTTAGTAGACAAACTGATCCCTTCGATCATGCGTTCCGAGGTCAAGAAGAGCTCGGTGCCTGAAGGTCTTTGGCACAAATGCCCGTCTTGCGAGGCTGTGCTGTATCGTCCGGAGCTGGAAAAGACCCTGGACGTTTGCCCCAAGTGCAACCATCACATGCGTATCGGCGCCCGCGCCCGTATCGACATCTTCCTCGATGTTGAAGGCCGTACCGAGCTGGGTGCGGACCTGGAGCCGGTTGACCGTCTGAAGTTCCGCGACGGCAAGAAGTACAAGGACCGCCTGACCGCTGCACAAAAGCAGACCGGCGAAAAAGACGCACTGGTTTCCATGAGCGGTACTTTGCTGGGCATGCCGGTCGTGGTTTCGGCGTTCGAGTTTTCCTTCATGGGCGGTTCGATGGGCGCCATCGTCGGTGAGCGTTTCGTGCGCGCCGCCAACTACGCCCTGGAAAAACGTTGCCCGATGATCTGCTTCGCCGCTTCCGGCGGTGCGCGGATGCAGGAAGCGCTGATTTCCCTGATGCAAATGGCCAAGACCTCCGCAGTGCTGGCTCGTCTGCGCGAAGAAGGCATCCCGTTCATCTCCGTGTTGACCGATCCGGTCTACGGCGGCGTTTCCGCCAGTCTGGCGATGCTGGGCGACGTGATCGTCGGCGAGCCGAAGGCATTGATCGGTTTTGCCGGTCCGCGCGTGATCGAGCAGACCGTGCGTGAAAAACTGCCGGAAGGCTTCCAGCGCAGCGAGTTCCTGCTGGAGCACGGTGCCATCGACCTGATCATCGACCGTCAGGAGCTGCGTCCGCGCCTGGGCAACCTGCTGGCGCAAATGATGGGCCTGCCGACGCCGAAGTTCGTGGCTGCACCCATCGAGCCGATCGTGGTTCCACCGGTACCCGCCAGCCTATGACCCAACGTACCCTTGGCGAATGGCTCGCCTACCTTGAACAGTTGCACCCTTCGGCCATCGACATGGGCCTGGAGCGGTCGCAGCAGGTAGCGTCCCGCATGGGACTGGGCAAGCCGGCGCCTCGGGTGATCACGGTCACCGGGACCAACGGCAAGGGTTCCACCTGTGCGTTCGTGGCGTCCTTGCTGCGGGCCCAGGGCTTGAAAGTGGGGGTGTACAACTCCCCGCACCTGCTGCGTTACAACGAGCGGGTAACGGTCAATGGCGTCGAAGCCACGGATGCCGAGTTGTGCGAGGCCTTTGCCGCGGTAGAGGCCGGGCGCGGCGACACTTCCCTGACTTACTTCGAAATGGGCACTCTGGCGGCATTCTGGCTGTTTCAGCGCTCCGGGCTCGATGCGGTGGTGCTGGAAGTCGGTCTGGGCGGTCGTCTGGACACGGTCAACGTGGTGGACGCCGACATGGCGCTGGTCACCAGTATTGGCGTCGATCATGCGGATTACCTGGGTGATACCCGAGAGTCCGTGGCCTTCGAGAAGGCCGGTATTTTCCGTCAGGGCGCGCCTGCGCTCTGCGGCGATCTGAATCCTCCACAACCTCTGCTGGACAAGGCGCGCGAGCTCAATTGCCCGTTTTTCCTGCGGGGGCGCGATTTTGACCTCGGTGTGACCGATCACAACTGGCAATGGCGCGGTGTTGATGGGCAAGGGCGCGCGGTTGAACTGCGCGACCTGCCGCTGCTCGATCTGCCGATGGAAAACGCTGCGCTGGCGTTGCAGGCGTACCTGCTGCTCGGCTTGCCTTGGGTGGATGCGCAGATTATCGAGGCGCTGCGGGCAACTAAGGTGGTCGGTCGTCTGGATCGCCGCGCGTTCGAGTGGCAAGGCAAGCGCCTGAATCTATTGCTGGATGTGGGGCACAACCCCCATGCGGCGGAGTATCTGGCTCGTCGCCTGGCCAGTCGCCCGCCGGTCGGCAAGCGTCTGGCGGTGTTCGGGCTGCTGGCGGACAAAGACCTGGGTGGTGTTGTCGGCGAATTGAATGCTAGTGTCCAGCACTGGGCCGTCGCACCGCTGGATTCGCCTCGGGCGCGTCCGGTTGCGGATTTGCACGATGCGTTGCAAGGTCTTGGTGCGTCGGTCACGTCATACGGCAGTGTCGCGGCCGCCCTGGACGGGCAGTGCGCGCAGGCCACGAGCGACGACGAAATCCTGTTGTTCGGATCATTTTATTGTGTTGCCGAGGCCCTTGAATGGCTGGCCCGGCGCTCCACGGAGGAAGCGGCAAATGGCATTGCTGGATAAGGCATACAAACAGCGCATGGTTGGCGCCCTGGTGTTGGTCGCGCTGGCGGTGATTTTTCTGCCGATGCTGTTTTCCCGCCAGGACGAACAGCGCCAGGTGACGGTCGAAGCGCCTGCGGCTCCGCAGGCGCCGGCGATGCCCCAGGTACAGGTCGAGCCCGTGGTGGTGCCCGAGCCGCAAGCCTTGCCTCAGGAGCCCGTGCCGAGCGATGACGAAATCGCCCAGCAGGAATCGGCGGTGCCAGCTGCTCCGGTGACTCCAGCACCTGCGGCGCCAGCGCCAGCAGCCAAGCCGGCTGCACCCGCGCCGGTCCCGGCTTTGGCGGCTAAGCCTGCAACGGCGCCTGCCCAGCCGATCACCGCGGCACCGGGCAAGCCGGACACCACGCAAAGCCGTGTCGATGCCAATGGGTTGTCTGTCAGCTGGTCGGTGCAACTGGCCAGCCTGTCGAACCGTGAAAGCGCGGAAAAGCTTCAGAAAACCCTGCGCAGCCAGGGTTACAACGCCTACATCCGTACCGCCGACGGCAAAAACCGGGTGTTTGTCGGGCCGTTGATCGAGCGCGCTGAAGCCGACCGGCTGCGTGACTTGCTGAACCGCCAGCAGAACCTCAAGGGGTTCGTCGTGCGCTTTCAGCCGGAACGTGGCTAAAACTATCGTCCCGATATGAAATGCACTGACAATCGCAGCTTACCGATAAGCATGGGCTCTGCTAAAATGCGCCGCCTTATCCGTCTGTAGGCTGCACTGTGCCATTTACCTGGGTTGACTGGGCGATCGTAGCAATCGTCGCCATCTCCGCATTGATCAGTCTGAGCCGCGGCTTCGTCAAAGAAGCGCTGTCGCTGCTGACCTGGATCATCGCAGGAGTCGTAGCCTGGATGTTCGGTGGCTCACTGTCCGAGTACCTCGGCGGGTACATTCAAACGCCATCGGCACGTATAATCACGGGCTGTGCCATCATGTTTGTCGCCACTTTAATCGTAGGCGCAATGATCAATTATCTGATCGGCGAACTGGTTCGCGTCACCGGGCTCTCCGGGACCGACCGATTCCTCGGCATGGCCTTCGGCGCCGCGCGTGGCGGGTTGCTGGTGGTCATCGCCGTCGGGCTATTGAGCCTGGGGCCGGTACAGCAGGACGGGTGGTGGAAAGAGTCACAGCTCGTGCCAAAATTTCTATTGGTTGCAGACTGGTCCAAAAACCTGATCCTCGGGTGGAGCAGTCAGTGGCTTGCCAGCGGAATCAGCGTACCCGCTGATATTCCGTTCAAGGAGCAACTCTTGCCGACGGCCAAAACGCCTCAGTGAGTAGTGCTCAGTTCAGATCCATTAAGTAGGGGTTGCGTCGCATGTGTGGCATCGTCGGTATCGTCGGTAAGTCGAACGTCAATCAGGCGCTGTATGACGCGCTAACCGTCCTCCAGCACCGCGGCCAGGACGCTGCCGGTATCGTGACCAGCCACGATGGCCGGTTATTCCTGCGCAAGGACAATGGCCTGGTGCGTGACGTGTTCCATCAGCGTCACATGCAGCGTCTGGTCGGCCACATGGGCATTGGCCATGTGCGTTACCCGACCGCGGGCAGCTCGACTTCGGCCGAAGCCCAACCGTTTTACGTCAACTCGCCGTATGGCATCACTCTGGCGCACAACGGTAACCTGACCAACGTTGAACAGCTGGCCAAGGAGATTTACGAATCTGACCTGCGCCACGTCAACACCAATTCCGATTCGGAAGTGCTGCTCAACGTGTTCGCGCACGAACTGGCCCAGCGCGGCAAGTTGCAGCCGACTGAAGAAGACGTTTTCGCCGCCGTCACCGACGTGCACAACCGTTGCGTCGGTGGTTATGCCGTCGTAGCGATGATCACCGGCTACGGCATCGTGGGCTTTCGCGACCCGCACGGCATCCGCCCGATCGTTTTCGGTCAGCGTCACACCGACGAAGGCGTCGAGTACATGATCGCCTCCGAAAGCGTCTCTCTGGACGTGCTCGGCTTCACCCTGATTCGCGATCTGGCGCCGGGCGAAGCGGTCTACATCACTGAAGACGGCAAGCTGCACACTCGTCAGTGCGCGACTAACCCGTCGCTGACTCCGTGCATTTTCGAACACGTCTACCTGGCGCGTCCGGATTCGATCATCGACGGCGTATCGGTCTACAAGGCCCGTCTGCGCATGGGTGAGAAACTGGCCGAGAAGATCCTGCGCGAGCGTCCGGATCACGACATCGACGTGGTCATCCCGATTCCCGACACCAGCCGCACCGCGGCGCTGGAGCTGGCGAACCACTTGGGCGTGAAGTTCCGCGAAGGCTTCGTGAAGAACCGCTACATCGGCCGGACCTTCATCATGCCGGGCCAGGCCGCGCGGAAAAAATCCGTACGCCAGAAGCTCAACGCCATCGAGCTGGAATTCCGCGGCAAGAACGTGATGCTGGTGGACGACTCCATCGTTCGCGGTACTACTTGCAAGCAGATCATCCAGATGGCCCGCGAAGCCGGCGCCAAGAACGTCTACTTCTGCTCCGCGGCGCCAGCGGTTCGCTACCCGAACGTCTACGGCATCGACATGCCGAGCGCTCACGAGCTGATCGCGCACAACCGTTCGACCCAGGACGTGGCTGACCTGATCGGCGCCGACTGGCTGATCTATCAGGACCTGCCTGACTTGATCGAAGCGGTCGGTGGCGGCAAGATCAAGATCGACAAGTTCGATTGCGCGGTGTTCGACGGCCAGTACGTCACTGGCGACGTCGACGAGGCTTACCTGAACAAGATCGAGCAGGCACGCAACGATGCCTCCAAGGTCAAGACGCAGGCAGTCAGTGCGATCATCGATCTGTACAACAACTGAGTAATTACCGGCCCTGAGGGGCCGGTTTTGTATCTGGCTTTTAATTTACGAGAATAGGGAAAGGAGTGACAGCATGAGTCAGGATTGGGATGCCGGTCGGCTGGACAGCGACCTCGAAGGCGTAGCGTTCGATACCCTGGCCGTACGTGCCGGTCAGCACCGTACGCCGGAAGGCGAACACGGTGATCCGATGTTCTTCACTTCCAGCTATGTATTCCGCACCGCTGCCGACGCCGCCGCGCGTTTTGCCGGGGAAGTGCCGGGCAACGTTTACTCGCGCTACACCAACCCGACCGTACGCGCCTTCGAAGAGCGCATTGCCGCCCTGGAAAGCGCTGAGCAAGCCGTGGCGACTGCCACCGGCATGGCCGCGATCATGGCCGTGGTGATGAGCCTGTGCAGCGCCGGTGATCATGTGCTGGTGTCGCGCAGCGTATTCGGCTCGACCATCAGCCTGTTCGAGAAATACTTCAAGCGTTTTGGCATTGAAGTCGATTACGTGGCCCTGGCGGACTTGTCCGGCTGGGATGCGGCAATCAAGGCCAACACCAAATTGCTGTTTGTCGAGTCGCCGTCCAACCCGCTGGCCGAGTTGGTCGACATCGCCGAGCTGTCGAACATCGCTCACGCCAAAGGCGCGATGCTGGTGGTCGACAACTGCTTCTGCACTCCGGCGTTGCAGCAGCCGCTGAAAATGGGCGCGGACATCGTCGTGCACTCGGCCACCAAGTTCATCGATGGCCAGGGCCGTTGCATGGGCGGCGTGGTCGCCGGCCGCAGCGAGCAGATGAAAGAAGTGGTGGGTTTCCTGCGTACCGCCGGGCCGACCCTGAGCCCGTTCAACGCCTGGATCTTCCTCAAGGGCCTGGAAACCCTGAACCTGCGGATGAAGGCCCATTGCGCCAACGCCCAGCAACTGGCCGAGTGGCTGGAGCAGCAGGAAGGTATCGAAAAAGTCCATTACGCCGGCCTCAAGAGCCATCCGCAGCACGAACTGGCGCTGCGCCAGCAGAAGGGATTCGGTGCGGTCGTCAGTTTTGAAGTGAAGGGCGGCAAAGAGGGTGCCTGGCGCTTTATCGATGCCACGCGCCTGATTTCGATCACCGCCAACCTGGGCGACAGCAAGACCACCATCACCCATCCGAGCACTACCTCCCATGGTCGCCTGGCGCCGCAAGAGCGTGAAGCGGCGGGCATTCGTGACAGCCTGATCCGCGTTGCGGTCGGCCTCGAAGACGTGGCGGACCTGCAAGCCGATCTGGCGCGCGGCCTGGCTGCGTTGTGATCGAGTTGTCTACGCCGACCACTGGCTCGAATGGCCGCGTAGCGCTGGTGACCGGTGCTGCGCGGGGCATTGGCCTGGGGATCTCGGCCTGGCTGATCAGCGAAGGCTGGCAGGTCGTGCTGACGGATCTGGACCGGGAGCGCGGTTCGAAAGTGGCGAAAGTGCTGGGCGACAACGCCTGGTTCATCGCCATGGATGTCTCCAACGAGGGGCAAGTCGCGCTGGGCGTGGCCGAGGTGCTCGGCCAGTTCGGGCGCCTGGATGCGTTGGTATGCAATGCGGCGGTTGCCGATCCACACAACATCACCCTGGAAAGCCTCGATCTGTCTCACTGGAATCGGGTGTTGGCGGTGAACCTCGGTGGGCCGATGTTGCTGGCCAAACACTGTGCGCCGTACCTGCGCGCTCACAGCGGTGCCATCGTCAATCTGGCCTCGACCCGCGCCGGGCAGTCGGAGCCCGACACAGAGGCTTACGCGGCGAGTAAGGGTGGTTTGTTGGCCCTGACACATGCGTTGGCCATCAGCCTTGGCCCGGAGATCCGGGTCAATGCGGTCAGCCCTGGCTGGATTGACGCGCGCGATCCTTCGGTGCGGCGTGCAAAACCGTTGACCGAAGCCGATCATGCCCAGCATCCGGCGGGCAGGGTAGGGACGGTCGAGGATGTGGCAGCGATGGTGGCTTGGCTGCTGTCGAGAAACGCCGGGTTTGTCACCGGCCAGGAATTCGTGGTCGATGGCGGCATGACCAAGAAGATGATTTACAGCGAGTGATACAGGTGTTGAATGTATTGCCGTCTTCGCGAGCAGGCTCGCTCCCACATGAGAACCGCGGACTACTGTAGGAGCGAGCCTGCTCGCGATGGCGGACTGATGGTTGCCGACGCTGGCCGGAATGAAAGATTTCGTCTTTTTCAGAAAAACTTCAATCCTGCTATTGACTTAGGTTCGCTACCTGCGTAAATTTCGCGGCCTCGGAGATGCAAACGGGTGATTAGCTCAGCTGGGAGAGCGTCTGCCTTACAAGCAGAATGTCGGCGGTTCGATCCCGTCATCACCCACCACTTCCGAGATACTTGCGAAAGCAAGAGGTAGGCTGAAATGCCTCCACCGACGCGCAGCGGTAGTTCAGTCGGTTAGAATACCGGCCTGTCACGCCGGGGGTCGCGGGTTCGAGTCCCGTCCGCTGCGCCATATTTTCCGGGTCAGGCATGTCCTGATTTGAGATTAAAAGAGAGATTGAAAAGTCTCAGAGCTTTTAATCAGACGAGTTAATTGAGCGTCAGCTCAAAGCGATACGCAGCGGTAGTTCAGTCGGTTAGAATACCGGCCTGTCACGCCGGGGGTCGCGGGTTCGAGTCCCGTCCGCTGCGCCATATCTGCCCCGAGGCCCACTGAACGCCTTGGAGCTACGAAGAAACCACTGGTTACTTCGAGTCGATAGCAAAGACCCTGGTCGAAAGACCGGGGTTTTTTGTGTCTGGAATTCAGATCTTCCCCTCTCGCCTTACTCCAGCCGGACCTTTCTGCATGCCACTTTGCAGGGTTGACCGATTGGGTACTGACGACGCCGTCGTTCAGCGGCGCCTCTGACCTCGCGCTACCGGGATTCACGTCTACTATTACTGTGCTGCGTCGAATAGTCGCGTTTTTTTGATTTGCTGGTCAGTTTTTGGTTTTCCGTAAGGGCATAAGCCTATAAACTTAACCTTTCGGTCAGCTTTGCACTGTCAACAACAGCCCTTTGTATCGTCAAAAGGGGCTTCTGCAAGACTCGAGATTTTCCAGTACATAACCAGAAGGGCGGACCCCATAACCGCCCAGAGGATGATCCATGTCCAACCGTGATATATCCCGGCGCTCGTTCCTTCAGGGCGGGCTGGTAGCGGGTGTGAGCGTGACGCTCACGCCATTGAGCAGCCAGGCGCTGGCCGCCTTGATGGAAAACAGCGTGACCGTGCCGTCCGAGCAGTGGCTCGGCAACAATGGCAAGGCGCGCGCCCGTAACGATGCCTTGTCCAAGGTCTGCGGCAGCAAAGTCTTTGCCCGCGACATCCGCGCCAAGGACATGCCGGGCTGGCCGCAGCAGCAAGGCCACGCCATGCTGCTCAAAACCATCAAGGCCGACCACATCTTTGCAGGTATCGACCTGTCGTGGCTCGGTGCCGAGTTGCAGCCGGACCGCATCGTCACCGCCGAAGACCTGGTCAAGGACGGTATCGTGTTCCCAGAGGAGCACGCCCCGGATCCGCTGTTGCCGGCCGGCAAGGTGCCGATGTTTATCGGTCACCCGGTGGCGATCCTGATCTGGAACGATTTCGAGCGCTTCCGTCAGGCCAAGAACCAACTCAAATTCAATGACAAGGCGATTCGTTACGGTGCCCAGGTGCCGTTCTATGAAGGCGATCCTTACGGCAGCTTCCGCTACGTGCGCGTCGGCGGCGCGACCTCGGCGGACGAAGACGAGTTCGCCAGCCTCAAGGATTCGATCCTGTTCCCGATGCTGAAAAACCGTCGTCCGGTGTGGAACTCCCAGCCGAACCTGCACGGCAACCTGACCGAGCGCGGGTTGTTCTACGCCGACCGCATGAAGCAGCAGATCGATACGCCGCCGGACAACTGGCTGGTGTTCGACGAGCGCTACAAGACCCCGTCGATCGAACCGGCCGCCCTGGAGCCGGACAACGGCAACGGCTGGTACGACCCGGCCACCAAGACCCTGCATTTCGTCGTCGCCACTCAGTGTCCGCTGGAAGCGGCGACCGAAACCGCGAAGATGATCGCGCCGTCGCGTTTCGGCCTGGCCAACCTGAACATGCACCCGGGTTACACCGTTGGCTACGGCTCCAAGGACCACAACATTTTCGTCTACTACGCAGCGTTGGCCGCGTTGTACGGCGCCGGTGTGCCGGTACGCCTGGCCAACGACCGTTACGAGCAGTTCCAGAGCGGCATCAAGCGTCACCCGTTCGACATTCACTACCAATTGGCGGTGGACAAGAACGACCACAGCTTCAAGATTTTCCGCTCCGAGATGAGCGTCGACGGTGGCGGGCGAATCAACTACAGCCCATCCGTAGCTGCGGTGGGCGCCACGGCGGCACAGTCGATCTACTACATGCCGCAGAACGATCTGCAGGTCACGGCCTATCACTCCCGCGCCGTTGAAGCCGGGTCAATGCGTGGCTACGGCACCCTGCAGAGCATGGCGGCGACCGAGATGATGGTCGACGAAATCGCCGATCGCCTCGGTATCGATGCCATCGAACTGCGCCGCAAGAACGCGCTGCGCTCGGGCATGAAAAACACCCAGGGCGCGATCCCTGCCGGTGCCTTGCGCCTGCACGAGATTCTCGACAAGGCGGCGGTCCACGACACCTGGAAAAACCGCGACGCGATCAAGAAACAACGCGAAGCCGCCGATCCGGACAACTGGTACGGGGTGGGTTTCGCCATCTGCCAGAAAGACTTCGGTACCGGTTCCGAAGCGCCGATGGCCAGCATTGAATTCACGGCCGAAGGTCGCATCAGCCTGCGCCACATCGGTATCGAAATCGGCACCGGCATGTCCACCTCGCAGGCCATGGTCGTGGCCGATTTCCTCGGTATCCCGGCGCACGAAGTGAAGACCGGCGAAACCGAATGGAAAGAGTTGCAGCTGGTCAGTGGCGGCAACCCGTACATCATGAGCCAGGCCGAGCAGGACAATTTCCTGCGCAATCCACGCTGGGTCGGCAAGGTCGCTTCGGCTTCGTCGGCCACCAACTCGGCGTACTACTTCAGCCACGCCACCCGTGAAGCGGCGCGCGTGCTGTTCAACCACGGCCTGTGGCCGGCGGCGCTGGAGATCTGGCGCCAAGGCCCTTACGGCGGCCAGGCCAACCCTTACGTGGTGCGCCGCGAAGACGCCCATTGGGTCGACGGCAAGCTCACGGCCAACGGCATGGAGCCACTGCCGTTCGCCATGCTGGCCAAGCGCGTTCACGAACGTGGCCTGGTGAGCGGCGCCACCGTGCACGGCTTCAACCGCTGGAGCTGGGCCGAGGCCGAGTTCAGCATCGATGGCGTGCGTGAGCGCTTGCCGCTCGACGGCCTGGCGGTCAAGTACGGCGACGGTGCACCGAAGGCGAAGAAGGCGCAGATGAACAGCGCCGGTTTCCATCTGCTGGATCGGCAGGGCATCGCCTACCCGGCGACCCAGCTGAACAACGCGGCGGTGACTTACTACAGCCCGGTCGCGACGCTGGTGGAAGTGAAGGTCAACAAGGGTTCGGCAGAAGTGTCGGTGCTCAACCACCACTCGTGGGTCGAGTGCGGTCGGGTGCTGGTGGAAGAGCTGGTCAGGGGCCAGCTCGAAGGCGGGATCGCCATGGGCATCGGCCATGCGCTGATGGAAGAAATGCCATTGTACGAAGGCGGTCCGGGGGAGGGTGACTGGAACTTCAACCGTTACCGCCTGCCAATGGCGCGTCACGTCGCGGTGTGGAAACAGACGGCGGACATCCTGCCGCCGCTGTCGCCGAGTGACCCGTCCAAGGGCATCGCCGAAGTGGTGATGATCCCGGTGGTGGGTGCCATCGGTAACGCCGTGGCCCATGCCATCGGTAAACGTGTCCGCGACTTGCCTATCACTTCTGCACGCATCAAGGAGGCCCTCAATGGCTAACCGTCCGCTTCAACTGACCCTCAACGGTCAATCCGTCGGCCCGGTGGACATCCCTGATGACCTGCCGATGATCGACTACCTGCACGAGTACAAGAACCTCACAGGTTCGCGTCTGGGCTGCGGCCAGGGCATCTGCCACGCCTGCGTGGTGATCGTCGACAACCCCGACGGCACCAGCGAAGAAGTGCGCACCTGCATCACCGGTGCGCACTATTTCGAAGGCAAGAAAGTGCGGACCATCGAAGGCCATGCGACCCGCGACGAGCAGGGCAAGGTCACCGAACTGAACCCGATCCAGCAGCGCTTCGTCGACGAATTCGCCTTCCAGTGCAGCTACTGCGCGCCGGGTTTTGTGAACGCCGCGACCGTATTGGTAGAGAAGCTGCAGCGTCAGCCGATCGTCAAAAGCCAGCTGGAAAAAGTCATCGAGGACAGCCTCGGTCATCACATCTGCCGTTGCACCGGGTACGTGCGTTACTACAGCGCCACCCGCAACGTGCTGACCGATCTCGGCCTGGTCAAGGAGGGTTAAGCATGAAGTATCTACTGTCCCGCCTGGCGTTGGCGGTTGGTCTGGCTGCGCCTGTGGTGGCGGCTCACGCGGATGATGCGCAGGTCAAGCAAGGCGAATACCTCGCCCGCGCCGCCGATTGCATGGCGTGCCACACCGCACCGGGTGGCGCGCCCTATGCGGGCGGCCTGCCGATCGTGTCGCCGTTCGGCACGATCTACGGCACCAACATCACCCCGAGCAAAGAGCACGGCATCGGCAAGTACAGCGATGACGAGTTCTTCGCCGCGCTGACCGAAGGCAAGCGCCGCGATGGCGCGAACCTGTATCCGGCAATGCCCTACACCTCGTATCACCTGATGCCGCGAGCAGATTCCGACGCGATTCATGCCTACCTGAAAACCGTCGAGCCGATCGAGCGTGCAGCACCGGTCACCAGCCTGAGCTTTCCGTTCAACGTGCGCCTGGGCCTGATGGGCTGGAACATGATGTACGGCAAGGACGTGAAGCTGGAGCCGGCTGAAGGCAAAAGCGAAGCCTGGAAGCGCGGCCAGTACATGGTCGACGTGCTGGGGCACTGTGGCGAATGCCACACCCCACGCGGCTTGCCCGGTGCGATGCAGCAAGACAAACGCATGACCGGCGGCATTCTCAATGGCTATCTGGCGCCAAGCCTGCTGGCCACCGACCTGGCGGCCCGTGGCTGGAACCATCAGGACCTGAGCTCGTTCCTCAAGCACGGCATGAGCGCCCAGGGCACGATGTTCAACGAGATGTTCCCGGTGTTCCACAACAGCACCCAGGGCCTGAGCGATCCGGATCTGGCGGCGATGGCGACTTTCCTGCTCGGCGATCAGCCACCCGCGGCGAAAGTGCTCACCGAAGTGCCGTTGGACAAACTGAGCCCAAGTGCCCAACGCGGCCGTCAGGAATATTTGAATGTCTGCGCCGGTTGCCATGCGCCGGGCGGTGAGGGCAAGCCGCACATCGCGGTGGCCATGCGCGGCAACACCACGCTGCGCCTGGAAGATCCGCGCAACCTGGTGCGGGTGATCGATGACGGTATCGGCGAGCAGAAGTTCTCCGGTTTCGAACACATGCAACCGATGCCAGGGTTCGCCAAGAAGTTGAGCGACGAGCAACTCACGGATCTGCTGAACTACCTGCGTCAGGGCTGGGGCGGTCAGCCGAATGACCTAGCGGTGAACGACGTGCAGAAGTTGCGGGCCGATGCGCCGCCGCTCGAGCACAAGGCTCACTGATATGCAGCATCTTGATTTGCAAGTGGTGCGCCGGGCGCTGGAATGGTCGGCGGCCGGTCAGCGCATCTGGCTGTGTACGGTGCTGGCCACTTACGGCTCGGCACCGCGCGCACCGGGTTCGTTGCTGGCGGTGAACGCGCAGGGGCACTGGATTGGCTCGTTGTCCGGTGGCTGTGTCGAGGAAGACTTTCTCGAGCGAGTCGCCGAGGGCGCGTTTCTGCAGCCAGTCAGCGTTGTTCGTTACGGCGAAGGCGACGACCCACGCTCGCGCGTCAGCCTGCCATGTGGCGGGGTGCTGGATGTGCTGGTCGAGAAGCTTGATGCCGATTGCGAAGTGCAAGCGCATCTGCGGGAGCTGGAGTCGGCGCTGCTGGGCCGACGTCGGTTGATCCGCGAAGTCGATCTGCATAGTGGTGCGCGCAGTCTGTTCGATGATCGTGAGCAGGGTGTGCGTATCGAGCGTGAAATCGACCGGGTGCGCGTGCGCGTCGGCGCGGCTCAGCGCTTGCTGCTGGCGGGGTATTCCAGTGTCGCCCAGGCCTGTGCGGAGTTTGCCGTAGGACTTGGGTTCGAGGTGATTCTGTGTGACCCGCGGGACGAAGTGCTGGAAGGCGTCGTGCTGGACAACGTGGAGGTTCGTCGCCAACTGCCGTCGGTGTTCATCGCCGACGGCGGCTGCCACAGCGACACGGCGGTGGTGGCGCTGACCCACGACCCACGTATCGATGATCTGGCGATGATGGAGGCTGTTCGCACCGAGGCGTTCTACATCGGTGTGATGGGCTCCATGCAGACCTCGCAGAAGCGCTTCGAGCGCTTGCGGCGTATTGGTGGGCTGGGGGATGTCGAGTTGGGGCGGATTCACGCGCCAATCGGGCTGAACCTGGGCAGCAAGACGCCGGCGGAGATTGCTTTGGCGGTGCTGGCGGACATCCTGCGGATTCGCAGCGGTATTGCGCGGGATAAGCTTTGACGCCAAACCTGCTTTTGTAGGAGCGAGCCTGCTCGCGATAAGGCCATAACATTCAACTTATTCGTTGGCTGTGAGACCGATATCGCGAGCAAGCTCACTCCCACACATCTTTTGTTTCTGCAAGTAAAAGGGCCGCATCAGCGGCCCTTTTTGCATCTCTCGGTCACATGCCGAACTTATCCCGCAATCCGTAATACCACGCACCCAATGCCGCGAACGGAGTACGCAGCATTTGCCCGCCGGGGAACGGGTAGTGAGGCAGGTCGGCAAACGCGTCGAAACGCTCGGCCTGGCCACGCAACGCTTCAGCCAGGACCTTGCCCGCCAGATGCGTGTAAGTCACGCCGTGGCCGCTGCAACCCTGGGAATAGTAGATGTTGTCGCCCAGGCGCCCGACCTGAGGCAGGCGCGACAGGGTCAGCAGGAAATTACCGGTCCAGGCGTAATCGATCTTCACGTCCTTGAGCTGCGGGAATGCCTTGAGCATCTTCGGCCGGATGATCGCTTCGATGTTCGCCGGATCCCGCGCGCCGTACACCACGCCACCACCGAAAATCAGGCGCTTGTCGCCGCTGAGGCGGTAGTAGTCGAGCAAGTAGTTGCAGTCTTCGACACAGTAATCCTGAGGCAACAGTGTCTTGGCCAGTTCTTCACCCAGTGGCTCGGTGGTAATCACCTGCGTGCCGCAAGGCATCGACTTGGCGGCCAGCTCCGGCACCAGGTTGCCCAGATAAGCGTTGCCGGCGACGATGATGAATTTGGCCCTGACCTTGCCTTGCGGCGTATGCACCACCGGATTCGCGCCGCGCTCGATGCGTACCGCCGGCGACTGCTCAAAGATCGTCCCGCCCAGGGACTCAACGGCCGCCGCTTCACCCAGCGCCAGATTGAGCGGATGAATGTGCCCGCCACTCATGTCCAGCATGCCGCCGACGTATTGATCGCAGGCAACCACCTCGCGGATACGGCGTTGATCCATCAACTCGAGCTGGGTATGGCCGAAACGCTCCCACAGGCGCTTCTGTGATTCGAGATGACCCATCTGCTTGGCGGTCAGCGCGGCGAACACGCCACCGTCCTTCAAGTCGCACTGAATGTTGTACCTGGCGACCCGCTCACGAATGATCCGGCCACCCTCGAACGCCATCTGCCCCAGCAACTGAGCCTGCTTGGGGCCGACTGTGCGTTCGATGACATCGATATCGCGGCTATAACTGTTAACGATCTGCCCACCATTACGCCCGGACGCCCCGAAACCCACCCTGGCGGCTTCGAGCACCGTGACCTTGAAGCCGTTCTCCAGCAGAAACAGGGCAGAGGACAGGCCCGTATAACCGGCGCCAATCACACAGACATCGGTCTCGACGTCATCCTGCAACGCCGGGCGCGGTGGAACCGCATTGGCCGATGCGGCGTAGTAGGACTCGGGGTAGGGAGTGTTAGCCATCCGGCAGCCTCTGTTTAATATATTTTACGAGTGCGTTGATCCTACCCGAGTTGAAAATCGCCCGCCAGCCACCCGGAAAATCTTCTTTGTACCGACAAAATTAAATATTTTGCATATTCATAGGGTTAGCGCGAAAAAAGGTGTTGACACCCCTCCGGAATTCCGTAGAATGCCGCCTCACAGCAGGCACGTAGCTCAGTTGGTTAGAGCACCACCTTGACATGGTGGGGGTCGTTGGTTCGAGTCCAATCGCGCCTACCAAACAAAATCCGCTCTGCTGGGCGGTCTGGAAGGGCTCACCGAAAGGTGGGCCCTTTTTTGTTGTCTGCGATTTGCAAAACTTTTGCAAAACCCCCACTCAAAACGCCAACTCGGCGCCCACCTCCAGGTACGCGATCTTCTTTTCGTCGTGTCCTTTCTGATAGTGCTTTGTCATCTTCTCGTCCGCATGCCCCACCCGATGATGAACATGCGTCACGTCATGGTGTCGGGTTTTTTGTGTTGATGATGTCATTTTGATATATTTCGCACCCTTACTTGGGAGGGAATCATGAAAAAAGCTGCACTAGCTGTTCTCGTTACCGCCGTGCTTGCATCAGGTTGTACCGTTCGCGTAGCCGATATGACGGTGGCGAGTACCAAAAACTACAACATCAACTCCTCGAAGTTCGTCAAAGGTGCTCGAGTAACGGGTGAAGACAATTATCCGGTAATCATCTTCCCTACCGGGATTCCGAACATGAAAACCGCTATGGATCACGCCATCCAGAAGGATGAGTGCGCGGTGGGTCTTACAGATGTTGTGATGAGCCAGCTGAATCACTCCTTCTTGTTCGGAATGATCGGTTTCAGAGTTGAAGGTGATTTGATCATCGATACGTCGCGTCCAGGCTGCCAAAGCCGAGCGTGATCAAAGTTTCAAAGAAGCCCGGCCATTGTGTCGGGCTTTTTCATTTCTGATTTCTTCAGGGCGTTCACAAAATATCGGGTTCGTTCACACATGGACAATGTGAACGTTGATGTACGCACTGCACTTGGTATATCGGTGTAGAGCTGAATCCAGTTGTGGTTGGAATCGGATAGCTCAGGGAGGGCTTGGAGTTGATGAAGTAGCGATTGGCCGGATTTTTAATCAGCGGTTGCGATTTGCCATCGTACATCGTCACCGACCAGAAGGCGTTGACTGGCGGGAGTTGTGGTGGCCTTCCTGTGCTCCCGCGATCAGGTGCATTGGAATGTTCTGCGGTACTTCAATGGACGGTACTTCGAAGCTCCCTACGATCTGGAGGTGGCGCTCGCTCAGTTCGGTCGACTTTCCTGCTTTTTCCTTGGCCATTCTCGCGTGGTTCATTGCGATTTCGTTGAGCGTTGACACGTTACATCTCCCGGTGACTGACCAAGCGTATCGCTGGCGTCCTTAAGCGTTGATTGAATGGCTGCTACGTCAGAATCCTGTCGTTCCTGCGCTGCTACGGGCGATCTGTGCAAGGCTCAAGCCACGGTTACGGACGAATTCCTCGTGGTGTTCTGGCAGGCGACGAATGGCGAGCCACTGTGAATGATGGCCCGGATTTTTTGTTATTCAGGCGTAAACTAGCGATGCGACCTCATCAAAAGGAGCCGCCTATGAACGCCGATCAAGTGAGCAAGCTGGCATCTGTGGACACGGCTGTCTGGGATCGATACTTCTGCGCTGCATTGATTGCCGAAAGCAATCTGACTGCCCCGATTGTGGGTGGGGCTACCCACGAGGACAGGCAGAACCTGTTGATCGAGAGGGCCAGAACCCTCGCGGATAAAATGATGCAAAACCGAAGGTGACCAGAGCCCAGCCGTCGCGCTGGGCTCTTTGCATGCGGGCTTATGCACCGATGCTGGCGCTGTGCGCGTTGCGGTTCAGGCGATCAACTCTACCTTGCCGCTCGCCAGGCGATAGATACCGCCCACGATCTTCAGCGCGCCTTTGCTCTGCGCATCCGTCAGCAATGGCGAGGCCTGTTTCAGGCTGTTGACCGAATTCTTGACGTTTTGCGCGGTGGCGTTTTCCATCAGGTTCCCGGGCTGCTTGAGGACTGCCTCGACTGCCGACTTGAGTGCGTCAGTCAGTTTCGGGATATGACCGGGGAAAATCGTCTGATCCTTGACCGCCTTGATGCCGGCCTCAATGGCGCCGCAGCTCTCATGCCCGAGTACGAGAATCAGCGGGGCGCCCAGTACGGCAACGCCGTATTCAAGACTGGCCAGGCCTTCCGGGGTAACGAAGTTGCCTGCGACACGGATGGAGAAAAGATCGCCGCGCGCGGTGTCGAACGCATATTCCGGGGCGATCCTCGAGTCGGAGCAGCTCAGCACGGCCACGAACGGATTCTGGCCGGACACCAGGGCCTCTCGCTCTGCCTTGAAATCGTGCGTTGTGGAAGTACCGCCTACATATCGTGCATTGCCCTCCATCAGTCTTTTCAACGCCATGTCGGGACTGATTACATTTTGTGGTTTGGGTGGGGCTGTCGCTTTTTCGGCTGCCAGGATGATCTTGCCGGGCAGTGTGCCGGTCAGCAGCAGGGCACCTGCGCTCAATCCTGCATATTGAAGAAAACGACGACGGCCTGTTGTGTTTGACGCAGAGCTTGAATCACATGATTCACACATGATTTTGTTTACTCAGTTCAATGCGGTGGGAGTGAGTTGCTGTTGGGGCGGGTACTGCCGCGGACGCTCAATACCAGCGCAGTGGAGTCTAGTTGGTCTGTCATATTTTGTTCCGGGCATTGTCCGCGGATGCCGTGCACACAGCCATTTCATGGGCTACTACTGACAGGCTCATACAACTTCGACCTGGCAGGAGTTTCTCGATGCTGACTCACTGGTTTCTGGCGGCTGTTCATCTTCTGGCATTGGCCTTGGGGTTTTGGGCCGTGTTGGTTCGGGGCACGGCTTTTCGGCGTTTGGCCGACGGGACCGCGCAGGTGCGCAGTGTTCTGATGGCGGACAATATCTGGGGTATTTCAGCTGTCGTTTTATTGATCAGCGGGGGGGTGCGAGCCTTTGGCGGGTACGAGAAAGGCGCGGACTATTACCTGCATCAGCCGCTGTTTCATCTGAAGATGACACTGTTCGTCCTGATTTTGCTGCTGGAAATCGCACCCATGGTGACGCTGATCAAGTGGCGGATAGCGCTTGCCCGTAAAGTGGCGATCGATACCGGCCGTGCGAAGCTGTTTGCGCGGATCAGTCATGTGGAGGCACTGCTGGTGTTGCTGATGGTGGTGGCAGCGACGGGCATGGCGCGAGGCGTGATGCTGGGTTGACCGCGCAGTGAACGCATCCTTCCCTGGGGTAAACCGGAAAAGTCTGACAGCAAAGGAATGGAGCTTGCCGCTAGTATCGGCCCCTGGGGTTTGGGTAGGGGTGAAAGCGCAGGGCGATGGGGTGCTGAATCTTTAGCCAGCCGTGATTCCGGACTGAACGGGCTGGCTACTGAATGCAACAGGATTCAGGATTGCGGCTTTTCCGGGGCGGTCAGGCCGGCCTGAATGCGCTGGTAAATTTCTTCACGATGCACTGCAACGTCCTTCGGAGCGTTGATGCCGATCCTGACTTGCTGGCCGCTTACGCCGAGGATGGTGATCGTAATGTCATCACCTATGTTTATGCTTTCACCGACTTTGCGGGTGAGTATCAGCATGGTCTTCTCCTTGATTGCTTTGTGGGGCACCTGATTCGGACAGTGCAGAGGTCGGTGTTATGTATAGATTAGTGCGAAGTCTCGCGGTTTGGGTGCCTCTTTCTGACGCGCAGATGCGGCATTAATTCCCAAGGCGTAACTATACAGAGGCCGCAACCATCATTCTCGTTGTTTTGAGCCCATTTTACGGCACTCGTGGAGTATTCATGGATGTTAAAATCCCCGCTTTAAGCATTTAGAGGGAAACGCCGTGCGCAAAATGGTCTTGGTATTCGCGATATTGGCACTGGCGGGATGTGGTGAGGGCAACAGTGTGGATGCACCGAAGCCTAAACCGGCTATGACCACCATGTCCGCGCCAGTGTCCGGCCCGCAATGGGATCTTGAGGTGCGAGGTGAAACCCCTCAGGCGGTCAGCGATCTGAGTGGCTGGCTGATCGAGCACAGCTTCATGTCCAGCGTCGTCAAGGAGAATGGCAATACCCGAATCCTGATGGGGCCGTTCAATTCGAAAGCCGAGGCCGAAGCCAAACAGGATGAAGTCCGTGCGGCGCTCACTCGCTCGAAGAAACAGAACATAGAATTGCTGGTGCTTGAGCGGCCGGTCGCTCAATAACGTTCTGTAGCGCAGACGTTGAAGAAACAAAAAAGGCCTCGGGTGTTTAACCTCGGGGCCTTTGTCGTTTCAGGTGTCGCGTTCTGGAATCAGCCGCAGGCCTTCATGTCTACCGGGCCGACGAATTCATTGCCACGCCCCATGACGCAGCCCACTCTCTGGTTACGCTGCAGTTCCCAGGCCTGTACCGGATAGGTCTTGTCCCAGGCTTCGTACAGTTGCCGATCCTGTTTCGACAGGCGCAAGCCATACTGCTTGCTCATGTAGAAGTAAGTCCGGGCGATCATGCCGCGAATGGAAGGGCGGGGCATGACTTTCTTGGCCTTGAAGTCGACCTGAGTCAGGCATGAACCATATTGCCCCGACTGCTCGGGCAACCAGCCGAAGCTGAAGTTGCTGCGATCGCCATTGACCTCGCCAATGCTGGGCACCAGGTTGTGCAAATCTGCCTCGGCCTTCTGGTAAACCGGGTCGTAGCGGGTGCAGTTCTTGCGTCCGCCCTCTTGCCAGCATTGGCGTTGATGACCGATTTGCCAGGCTGGAACAATATGCTCCCACTCGATGCGGGATGCACGTTTGGCGTTTTTACGGGGCACATAACCGCAGGCGGCAAGGTTCACCCGGTTGCCGGTGTACTTGCAGCCACAGTAAAACTCAGTGGATTGGGGGGCGTAGAGCTTCCACGCCACCTTTTTCGCTTCGGTGAAGGTGCGCGGGGCGTCGGCTTGCGCGCCCATGACAAAAAACAGAAACAGCAAAGCAGACCAGCGGACACTCATCGACTCAATCTTCCTTCGGCACAACCCAGAAAATCTGCACGCCGCCATCGTCGCGATAGGCGAGGGTGACGTTGTCGTTCTCGTCGATTTCTTCCAGCAGGCGTTCCCATTCATCCACTGGTTCGTCAGGCAGGCGGAAGATCAGCGCCGCCCTGGCCTTTTGTGCGGTGGGAGAGTTGATGATTTTCTGAACGCGCAGGCCCATGCGTACATAGGTGTCAGGAGAGGCAGAGGTGGTGTCCACGGGATTATCCTTATTAAGCTGTACGTGCATACAGTATTTAACTGTAGGCCATTTCGCAACTGCTTAAAAACCAAGAAAATCCTCTGACAGCGATTTGTTCCGTTTGGCGTAAGGCGAAGGGAGTTTTTTTGTCAGATCCAGCGGCAGCCACTCGCCAAGGCTGGCGAATGGCGCACGGGGTGCCCGACCGGATCCGGTCGGGCGAGGGTGAATCAGTATTCCCAGAACATCCGTTGCAGTTCTTTGCTGTCATTGGTTTTGGTCAATGCGACCATCGTCAGGATCCGGGCCTTTTGCGGGTTCAGATCTTGGGCCACGACCCAGTCGTATTTATCGTCAGGCTGTTCGGCGTTGCGCAATACAAAGCCGCCGGCGTTGACATGGGAGGAGCGAATGATCTGCACGCCGTCCTTGCGCAGGGCTTGCAGGGTTGGGACCACTCGTGAGGATACCGAGCCATTGCCGGTGCCAGCGTGGATGATGGCTTTGGCGCCCGATTGAGCCAGGGCCTTGTAGGCGGTATCGCTGACGTTGCCGTAGGAGTAGGCGATCTCGACGTCAGGCAGGCTCTTGATGGTCTTGATGTCGAACTCGGAATCCATGGTGTGACGCTTGGCTGGCAAGCGGAACCAGTAGGATTTGCCTTCTACCACCATGCCCAGCGGACCCCAGGCGCTTTTAAACGCTTCGGTCTTGATGTTGATCATTTTGCTGACGTCGCGACCCGACTGGATTTCATCGTTCATGGTCACCAGCACACCTTTGCCCCGCGCGTCTTTGCTGCTGGCCACGGCCACCGCGTTGTACAGGTTCAGCATGCCATCGGCGGACATCGCGGTGCCCGGGCGCATGGAGCCTACGACAATGATCGGCTTCTCGGTTTTTTCCACCAGGTTCAGGAAGTACGCGGTTTCTTCCAGGGTGTCGGTGCCGTGGGTGATCACGATGCCATCGACGTCTTTGCTGTCGGCCAGTTCGGCTACACGGCGACCCAGTTGCAACAGGTTTTCGTTGGTGATGCTTTCGGAGGCGATTTGCATGACCTGTTCGCCGCGAACGTTGGCCAATTGGCTCAGTTCAGGAACGCCGGCGATCAATTGTTCAATGCCGACTTTCGCCGCTTGATAGGTTGCGCTGTTGGCGGCGCTGGCCCCGGCGCCGGCAATGGTGCCGCCGGTGGCCAGGATCACCACGTTGGCCAGTTTCTGTTGGGTTTCGGCTTCTTTGGCCTGAAGGGCGCTGGGCAGGAGCAGCAAGAGGGCCAAGGCGCCCGGAACAAAGGTCTTGAGTGCAGATGTCATTATTTTTCTCTTCTAGTTGTGAGACGGTGCAGATGCAGGTTCATCTAGATACGCCCCGGGCGAATCTGAACGCCGGGGGTGCGAGGGGAAGAGCAGGATCTGTACCAGTAATACTCTGAATTGAAAAATATGCTTAAGTTAATGATTTGTAACGGTATTTCTGTTTGTGTCCGGAGCGGTTTCGGGGACGGGGCGTCCGGAATGCCGAACATGTTTAACTTTCGCGTTCGGCTCTCCGAAAAGGATGGCGGTCTTGTTTAAAATCTCAACGGGTCAAATCATCAGTCACGACTAAAGAAACACCCGCGCCGGTCGATGCTCCTTCAAGGGATCTTTTTCTTCAGGAGCTCACATGTCGTTATCTGTTGGAATTCCCAATGCCGCCGGCATCACCATCGGTGGCAAATCGGCCACGACCCTTCGTGCCTTGAGCGACGCAGCAGCTGATGCGGATGCTCAAGCGCTGGGTGCAAAGAAAAACGACGGTACCCGATCGGTGGTCAGCACCAAGGCATGAGTTGAATGCCGTTTTTTCGCCAGGCATCGCTGAGAGCGCTTTTCAGGTCGTTGACAAATACCGGCAGGGTTCGCATAGTTTGGTTCACGCAAACGTTTGCGCGGCTCCAATGATGGCTTTTCATCGCGGTGGGCCGTGAAGCTTACGCCAGCGCAAGCGTTGCTCACAATAATCATAAGATCGGAGTGAACCCATGAAGCTGCCATTCGCTGGACGTCTTCTCGCTGTCGCTATGCTGGCTGCCGCATCCGCTGCATTGCCTGTCTCTTCGGCTTTTGCTGAAACCGCTGAAAAGCCGAAAGTCGCACTGGTCATGAAATCCCTGGCCAACGAGTTCTTCCTGACCATGGAAGACGGCGCCAAGGCCTACCAGAAAGATCACTCCGGCGAATTCGAGCTCATCTCCAACGGCATCAAGGATGAGACCGACACTGCAGGCCAGACGCGCATCGTCGAGCAGATGATCCTGGCCAAGGTCAATGCACTGGTGATTGCACCGGCAGACTCCAAAGCCATGGTCCCGGTGATCAAGAAAGCCATCGATGCCGGTATCACCGTGATCAACATCGACAACCAGCTGGACCCCGCCGTCGTCAAAAGCAAAAACATCAATGTTCCGTTCGTAGGCCCGGACAACCGCAAGGGCGCACGGCTGGTGGGCGATTACCTGGCCAAACAGCTGAAGGCCGGTGATGAAGTCGGCATCATCGAAGGTGTGTCCACCACCACCAATGCCCAGCAACGGACCGCAGGTTTCAAGGATGCTATGGAGGCGGCGCAGATCAAGGTCGTGTCCCTGCAATCCGGTGACTGGGAGATCGACAAGGGCAACAAGGTCGCCGCGTCGATTCTCAGCGAATACCCGCAAACCAAGGCCCTGTTGGCCGGCAACGACAGCATGGCGGTCGGCGCGGTGTCTGCGGTGCGCGCCGCGGGCAAGGCTGGCAAGGTGCAAGTGGTCGGCTACGACAACATCAATGCCATTCAGCCAATGCTCAAGGACGGTCGCGTGCTGGCCACCGCGGATCAGTTTGCGGCCAGGCAGGCGGTGTTCGGCATCGAGACTGCATTGAAGATTCTCAAGGGCGAGAAGATCGACGGCGGCGCCAATGGCGTGATCGAAACGCCGGTAGAGCTGGTCACCAAGTAGCCTTCTGGCGACGTAACGGCGCTCGTCCAGTCGGACGAGCGCATGGAGAGTTTTTATGTCAGTTTGCGCTCCGAACGCTGTCCTCTCGGTCAGCGGTATCGGCAAGACCTACGCTCAACCGGTTCTTACCGGCATCGACCTGACGCTCATGCGCGGGGAAGTGCTGGCGTTGACCGGCGAGAACGGTGCAGGCAAAAGCACGCTTTCGAAGATTATTGGCGGGCTGGTCACGCCGACCACCGGCCAGATGCAGTTTCAGGGGCAGGACTATCGTCCGGGTAGTCGGGCTCAGGCTGAAGCGCTGGGTATCCGCATGGTCATGCAGGAGCTCAATCTGCTGCCGACCCTGTCGGTGGCGGAAAACCTGTTTCTCGACAACCTTCCCAGCAAAGGCGGCTGGATCAGTCGCAAGCAGTTGCGCAAGGCTGCCATCGAGGCCATGGCTCATGTCGGGCTAGACGCCATTGATCCGGACACCCTGGTCGGCGAACTGGGCATCGGCCACCAGCAAATGGTCGAGATCGCCCGCAACCTGATTGGCGATTGTCATGTGCTGATTCTCGACGAGCCGACCGCGATGCTCACTGCCCGCGAAGTCGAAATGCTGTTCGAGCAGATCACCCGCCTGCAGGCGCGCGGCGTATCGATCATCTACATCTCTCATCGCCTCGAAGAACTGGCGCGGGTCGCACAACGCATTGCCGTGCTGCGCGACGGCAACCTGGTCTGTGTCGAGCCGATGGCCAACTACAACAGCGAGCAACTGGTGACCTTGATGGTCGGTCGAGAGCTCGGCGAACACATCGATATGGGGGCGCGCAAGATCGGCGCTCCGGTGTTGACGGTCAAGGGCCTGAGCCGTGCCGACAAGGTTCGCGACGTGTCGTTCGAAGTCCGTGCCGGAGAGATTTTCGGGATTTCCGGTTTGATCGGCGCGGGGCGCACCGAGTTGCTGCGTCTGATCTTCGGTGCCGATATCGCCGACAGCGGCACGATTGCCCTGGGGGCGCCGGCGCAGGTCGTCAATGTGCGTTCGCCGGTGGATGCGGTCGGGCATGGCATCGCGTTGATCACTGAAGATCGCAAGGGCGAAGGCCTTTTGTTGACGCAGTCGATCGGCGCCAACATCGCCCTGGGCAACATGCCCGGCATCTCCAGCGCGGGCTTTGTCGACAACGATGGCGAAAACGCCCTGGCCCAGCGTCAGATCGATGCCATGCGCATTCGTAGTTCTGGTCCGGCACAGTTGGTGTCCGAGTTGTCCGGCGGCAATCAGCAGAAGGTGGTCATCGGCCGCTGGCTGGAACGAGATTGCTCGGTGCTGCTGTTCGACGAGCCGACCCGCGGCATCGACGTCGGCGCCAAATTCGATATCTACAACCTGCTCGGTGAATTGACCCGCCAGGGCAAGGCACTGGTGGTGGTTTCCAGCGACTTGCGCGAGCTGATGCTGATCTGCGACCGGATCGGTGTGCTGTCGGCAGGAAGCCTGATCGATACGTTCGATCGCGACAGCTGGACCCAGGATGAGTTGCTCGCCGCTGCGTTCGCCGGCTACCAAAAACGTGATGCGCAGCTCTTTGAAGCCGCGCCTAGGGATCTTTCATGAATACCGCTTCTTACGCCGGCAAACGCAGTGGCAACTTCTACGGCCTGGGCACCTATCTGGGCCTGGCGGGTGCCTTGTTGGCGATGATCGTGCTGTTCTCGGTGCTGAGCAGTCATTTTCTGTCCTACGATACTTTCAGCACCCTGGCCAACCAGATTCCGGACCTGATGGTGCTGGCGGTCGGCATGACCTTTGTGTTGATCATCGGTGGCATCGACCTGTCGGTAGGTTCGGTGCTGGCGCTGGCGGCCTCGACCGTGAGCGTGGCGATTCTTGGCTGGGGCTGGGGCGTGCTGTCGGCGGCGCTGCTGGGCATGGCCGTCGCGGCGCTCGCCGGTACCATCACCGGTTCGATCACGGTGGCGTGGCGGATTCCGTCGTTCATCGTGTCCCTGGGCGTGCTGGAAATGGCGCGCGGGGTGGCGTACCAGATGACCGGTTCGCGTACGGCCTACATCGGCGATGCGTTCGCCTGGTTGTCCAATCCGATTGCCTTCGGCATTTCGCCGTCGTTCATCATCGCGCTGCTGATCATTTTCGTCGCCCAAGCCGTGTTGACCCGCACGGTGTTCGGTCGCTACCTGATCGGTATCGGCACCAACGAAGAGGCCGTGCGGCTGGCGGGGATCAATCCGAAGCCTTACAAGATCCTGGTCTTCAGCCTGATGGGGTTGCTGGCCGGCATTGCCGCGTTGTTCCAGATTTCTCGCCTGGAAGCCGCCGACCCGAATGCCGGCTCCGGCCTTGAGTTGCAGGTGATCGCGGCCGTCGTGATCGGCGGCACCAGCCTGATGGGCGGGCGCGGTTCGGTGATCAGCACTTTTTTTGGCGTCCTGATCATTTCCGTGCTGGCCGCGGGGCTGGCGCAGATCGGGGCAACCGAGCCGACCAAACGCATCATTACCGGTGCGGTGATCGTGGTGGCGGTGGTGCTGGATACTTATCGCAGTCAACGCGCAAGTCGGCGGACCTGAGTCATGGCGACTATCAAAGATGTGGCAGCCCTTGCCGGCATTTCCTACACCACGGTTTCCCATGTGGTGAACAAGACCCGCCCGGTCAGTGAAGAAGTCCGGATCAAGGTCGAGGCGGCAATCCAGACCCTCGACTACGTCCCCAGTGCCGTGGCCCGTTCGCTCAAGGCCAAGACCACGGCGACTATCGGCCTGTTGGTGCCCAATAGCCTCAACCCGTATTTCGCCGAACTGGCCCGGGGTATCGAGGATTACTGCGAGCGCAACGGTTACTGCGTCATCCTGTGCAACTCCGACGACAATCCGGAGAAGCAGCGCAGTTACCTGCGGGTGCTGCTGGAAAAACGCATCGACGGCCTGATTGTCGCCTCGGCCGGCGGCGACAGTGGCCTGGTGCAAGGTCTGAAAGGCGTCCGCACGCCCATGGTGATCGTCGACCGCGGGCTGGACGGTGTCGATGCGGACCTGGTGCGCATCGACCATGAATACGGCGCGTATCTGGCGACCCGGCACCTGCTGGAGTTGGGGCACCGGGATATCGCCACCATCAGCGGGCCGGAAAACACCAGTGTGGCGCAGATGCGGCTGGCGGGTTATCGCCGGGCCTTGAAGGAGGCGGGCGTCGAAGTCTCTCCCGGGCGCATGCTGGAAAGCGATTTCACCAGCACCGGCGGTTACAGCGCTGCCGCGATTCTGCTGGAAAAAAATCCGCCTAGCGCCATTTTTGCGGCCAACGACATGATCGGCATCGGCGTGCTGCGAGCCGCCGCCGAGCGCAATATTCGCGTACCGAGCGAGTTGTCGGTGATCGGCTTCGACGATATCCAGATGAGTCGATATGTCTACCCGTCGTTGACCACGGTCGGGCAATCGATCCTGCAGCTCGGCGAAATGGCCGCCGAAGTGCTTTTACGGCGAATCGCCACGCCGGGCCTGGCGACCGATCAGCGGATCGTGACGCCGAGTATCGTCATGCGCGAATCGACTGCGCCGCTGGCCGGTGTGTTTGCCCAATTCCGTTGAAACAAAAAGCCGTTGAAAACAGAAAGCCGCTGAACCAGCAGCGCCGCCGAAACAGAATCGATGAGTAGCAATGTATGCCAGCAAAAGTAGTGGTAATAGGCAGTTTGAACATGGACCTGGTGACCCGGGCACCACGCTTGCCCAAGGGTGGTGAAACGCTGATCGGTCAGTCGTTTACCACCGTCTCCGGCGGCAAGGGCGCCAATCAGGCCGTGGCTGCGGCGCGGCTGGGAGCCCAGGTGTCGATGATCGGCTGCGTGGGCAATGATGCTTATGGTGAGGCGCTGCGCGGGGCGCTGTTGGCCGAGCAGATCGATTGCCAGGCGGTGAGCACCGTTGACGGTTCCAGCGGCGTGGCGCTGATTGTGGTCGATGACAGCAGTCAGAACTCCATCGTGATCGTCCCCGGTGCCAACGGTGAATTGACCGCTGAAGCCATCGACTGTTTTGAATCGGTGATACAGGCGGCAGACGTGCTCATCTGTCAGCTGGAAGTGCCCGACGCTTCTGTTGGCCATGCGCTCAAGCGCGGTCGCGAGCTGGGCAAGACGGTCATCCTCAACCCGGCACCGGCCAGCCGTCCGTTGCCATCGGACTGGTACGCGTCCATCGATTACCTGATTCCCAACGAAAGCGAAGCGGCGGCCCTGAGCGGCCTGTCGGTGGACTCCCTCGAAACCGCGCAAGCCGCGGCGGCCCGCCTGATTGCCTTGGGCGCCGGCAAGGTGATCATCACCCTCGGCGCGCAAGGTTCGCTGTTTGCCGATGGCCAACGCTTCGAACATTTCCCCGCGCCCGTGGTAAAGGCGGTCGATACCACGGCGGCCGGCGATACGTTTGTCGGCGGTTTCGCGGCGGCACTGGCCGCGGGTAAGGATGAGGCGCAGGCGATCCGCTTCGGACAGGTGGCCGCGGCGCTGTCGGTCACCCGTGCCGGCGCGCAACCTTCGATTCCCGCCTTGAGCGATGTACAGGCGTTTAAAACCCCATGAAAAAGACACCCCTGCTCAACATTGCGCTGTCACGGCTGATCGCTTCATTGGGACATGGCGACCTGGTCGTCATCGGGGATGCGGGGTTGCCGGTTCCACCGGGCGTTGAATTGATCGACCTGGCCTTGACCCATGGCATTCCGGATTTTGTCAGCACCTTGAAGGTGGTGCTCAGTGAGATGCAGGTCGAAAGCCATGTGCTGGCTCTGGAAATCTTCGATAAAAAGCCGTCGGCCCTGGTCGCGCTGCAAGAGCTGAACGGCGAAGGCGCGTTGGGTCGGCGTGAAGTACTCACCCATGAACAATTCAAGGTCCTGAGCCGACAAGCGAAGGCGATTGTTCGTACAGGCGAGTGCCAGCCGTACTGCAACATTGTGCTGGTCGCCGGCGTTACGTTTTGACGGGCTGTCCGCGTTTTGATGTCCCTGGCGCAAGGAGTGCGCTCCGTATCGTTATGCTTAGAAACTGCACCCATTGCTCCGGAGTCTGCTGCTTTTGTCCCTGATTACCGCAACCAACGCCCAGGCGGCACAAAAGATCGACCTGATCATCGACACCGATCCAGGGGCTGACGATGTCGTTGCCCTGTTGTTCGCCCTGGCGTCGCCGGACGAACTGAATGTACGGGCATTGACCACCGTTGCCGGCAACGTTCGCCTGGACAAGACCTCACGCAATGCGCGACTGGCCCGGGAGTGGGCGGGGCGCGAAGAGGTTCCGGTCTATGCGGGGGCGCCCAGGCCCCTGCTGCGCACACCCATCTACGCCGAGGACATTCATGGCAAGGAAGGGTTGTCGGGCATTGCTGTGCATGAGCCCAGGAAGGGGCTGGCCAAGGGCAGCGCCATCACCTACCTGATCGATACCCTGAAATTCGCCGAGCCCCACAGCATCACCATCGCCATGCTTGGCCCGCAGACCAACCTGGCCCTGGCGCTGATCCAGGAGCCGGGTATCGTTCAGGGCATCAAGGAAGTGGTGGTCATGGGCGGCGCGCACTTCAACGGCGGCAACATCACGCCGGTGGCCGAGTTCAACCTGTTCGCCGACCCCCATGCGGCCGAAGTGGTGCTCAACAGTGGTGTGACGCTGACCTACCTGCCGCTGGATGTAACCAACAAGATTCTTACCAGCGAGGCGCGCCTGAATCAGATTGCCGCGCTGAACAACAACGCCAGCCGCCTGGTGGGCGATATTCTCAATGAGTACATCAAAGGCGACATGGAACACTACGGTATTCCAGGCGGCCCGGTGCATGACGCCACGGTTGTCGCTTATCTGCTCAAGCCGCAATTGTTCAGCGGTCGCTCGGTCAACGTGGTGGTCGACAGCCGCGAAGGACCGACCTTTGGACAAACCATCGTCGACTGGTATGACGGCTTGAAAGCGCCAAAGAACGCCTTTTGGGTAGAAAGCGGCGACGCCCAGGGCTTCTTCGATCTGCTGACCGAGCGCCTGGCCCGCCTGAAGTAAGCATCATCTCCCGCAGGTGGTTTCACTCCCTCGCGCTAACCGCTTAGGTCTTTTGGTCCGACAGATGTTTCTCGAAAATCTGCTCGATGAACGATTGGGCGGCTTCGGTTCCAAGGTCCCTGACCAGAAGGTCGATACCGATAATGGCGAGCTCTTCCGTACTGCCTGGGCTGTAGGAGCTGTGGCCGTCTTGCCACTTGGCCTTGATGTCAGCGTCGATGCTTACGGTGGTCATGATGGCACTCGTGAAGTCGGGGAGGTCTGAGTGCCGAGTTAACCATTTTGCGGGGCTTTTGACACCTCGACTTTGGCATGAAAGGAGGGCTGTGCGACACTTGGTCTCTGATGAATATTCAAGGAACGCGCTGTGCAGATCGATTTGAACTCCCCGGATGGCCTGACCCTCGAGGCGGTACGTCAGTTGCTGGCCGGCGCCAGTGACGATGAGCACACCCAGTTGCGGGTCACCAAAGACGGCATTGCCTACATCTCCTCGGGTGTCGTGGGCGGAACCGATATCGACGGGTTGTTGTTCCGGCTCGAAACCTGGGCCAAGGGCTCCGGTTATGTCGGGCGGGTCGCGGCCAGCGATGAAGTCTGGGTCATGCAAATCTTCAATGCCTTGAAAGAGAACTGGCCCAATCCGCCTTTCGACTATATCGACATCTATTGAGCGTTTTTCATATTCAGTCACGATTCAATGATTAAGGGCTGGGCGACGCTCAGGCAGAATCGCGGTTCGTCCGGATCATGGGCAGGGTGCCAGTGCTCCCTGTGAAACCAAACGCCAGTCTGGTTGTCGCACGATCTCAGCCTAATCATTGAATAAGGAGGCTTCATGCCTTGGAAGCTCGCGTCATTGGGTACTTTGTTGGCCGTTGCCACGCTGGCCGGTTGCAGCACTCCCTCTACGGAGTCGGCAACAACGGATGTTGCGACGACTGACACGGGTCACAGTCGCTGTGAGGCAAAGGCTGCCGAGTTCACCATCGGCAAACAGGCATCGCCGCAGCTGCTCGAGCAGGCGCGTACCCGCGCAGGAGCGCAAAGCGCACGGTTCCTGCTGCCAACCGATATGGTGACGCTGGAGTACCGTTCCGATCGCCTGAACCTGAACACCGATGCCAGCCGGATAGTGACACGCGTCAACTGCGGCTGATCGTTCGGCTTTTGTTTCACCCATAAAAAACCCCGTCACATGGACGGGGTTTTTTTAGTGCGCCTGGAAATTACTCTGGGCGAACTTGAGCAGCTTGCATACCCTTTTGGCCTTTCTCAGCCACGAAGGAAACAGTCTGGCCTTCTTTCAGGCTTTTGAAACCGTCGCTTTCGATAGCTTTGAAGTGTACGAACAGGTCGTCACCGCCACCTTGAGGAGTGATGAAGCCGAAGCCTTTTTCATCGTTGAACCATTTAACGGTGCCGGTTTGGCGATTAGACATGGTGTATCTCCAAGAAACATATATTTTCAGTAGTACTGTGCTGCTCAGGCCAACTGGGCACACCCGGATATCATAGTCGAAATGTTCGCTTTGGGAGCCCCCCGGATGCACTGTTTGCCAACCAGTCGTGTTTTCTTTGTGTCCTTTAGCGGCTGAAAGCCCCGTTCTATAAGGCTTTCGGCCGAAAGTTGAG
Organism: Pseudomonas sp. KH_046_2; assembly: GCF_057838985.1. NCBI lineage: Bacteria > Pseudomonadati > Pseudomonadota > Gammaproteobacteria > Pseudomonadales > Pseudomonadaceae > Pseudomonas > Pseudomonas sp. KH_046_2. Next base: position 2,224,948 of record NZ_CM174480.1, read on the forward strand.
GCGATAAAAAAAGCTGAAAAACCTGAATAAATTGTACGAAAGGACCTGTTTCAGCAGCTTTTTAACAGTATTTCAGGGGCTGAAGGCGCGGGGGCGGGCTTATTTCTGCTCTTTGTTGGTGGCCTTGCAGGCTGCAATTTTGCTCAGTGCCTGCTGCTTCAATGTGTCGCTGGCTGTGTTGCTCATCAGGGCCTGAATATCGGCGGCAGGGTACGATTTGATGGCGTCGGCACCGCAGGCGCAGTGGGATTTTGCAGCTGGCGTACCAATCTTCTCGGCAGCGGCAGGGACGCACTGAGCCATGTATTTCTCTCGTTCGCCTTTCGGCCATTCTGCATGGGCGGCCAGTGGCAGCAGGAGAATGACGGGGGCGACTACTGCGAATAAACGATTCAGACGCATGCTGAGATACTCCTTGTGGGTCAAATATCTTGATATCTGAGGGGGATAGTGCGCTTCAAGTTCAGCACTCTGGCATAAAAACAGCCAATTTACCCTGCTGCAAAACCTGCGTACCGTGGCAACCGTTCATCTGTGCTAGCATGCGTGGCTCGGGCGTTTGCAGGCTCCGACGGACCTTCAGTCCCGGTGGCGGCAGATGCACGATTAACCCTGATTTGAATCCCAGTCACTCTGGTTCGGTTTTCCGGTTGGCCGCAAGGCTCCTGCCGCTGTAAGGCAGGCGTTCGTCATTGAATGGCCTGGACCGGATCTTGTACTGGCTCATCCCAACCCACGTGACCTTTGGTAGGGGTCACCACTAGGAGAGGAGGCGCCATGCCAACTATTACTCTTCCCGACGGCAGTCAACGTTCATTCGATCACCCGGTTTCCGTAGCCGAGGTCGCCGCATCCATCGGTGCAGGCCTGGCCAAGGCCACCGTTGCCGGCAAGGTCGATGGCAAGCTGGTCGACGCCAGCGACATCATCGACAGCGACGCGTCGCTGCAAATCATCACGCCAAAGGATGAAGAGGGGCTGGAGATCATTCGCCACTCTTGCGCCCACCTGGTTGGCCACGCGGTCAAACAGTTGTACCCGACCGCCAAGATGGTTATCGGCCCGGTCATCGACGAAGGTTTCTACTACGACATCGCCTTCGAGCGTCCTTTCACCCCGGACGACCTGGCGGCCATCGAACAGCGCATGCAGCAGCTGATCGAAAAAGATTACGACGTGATCAAGAAAGTCACTCCGCGCGCCGAAGTGATCGAAGTGTTCAAGGCCCGTGGCGAAGACTACAAGTTGCGCCTGGTCGAAGACATGCCGAACGAGCAGGCCATGGGTCTGTACTATCACGAAGAATACGTCGACATGTGCCGCGGTCCGCACGTGCCGAACACCCGCTTCCTGAAATCCTTCAAGCTGACCAAACTGTCCGGCGCCTACTGGCGCGGCGATGCCAAGAACGAGCAATTGCAGCGCGTCTACGGCACCGCATGGGCGGACAAGAAACAACTGGCGGCTTACATCCAGCGCATCGAAGAAGCCGAAAAGCGCGACCACCGCAAGATCGGCAAGCGCCTGGGCCTGTTCCACACCCAGGAAGAGTCGCCGGGCATGGTGTTCTGGCACCCGAACGGCTGGACTTTGTACCAGGTGCTCGAGCAGTACATGCGCAAGGTTCAGCGCGACAACGGCTACCTGGAAATCAAGACGCCGCAAGTCGTTGACCGCAGCCTGTGGGAGAAATCCGGGCATTGGGCCAACTACGCCGACAACATGTTCACCACCCAGTCGGAAAACCGCGACTACGCGATCAAGCCGATGAACTGCCCTTGCCACGTGCAGGTGTTCAACCAGGGCCTGAAAAGTTACCGCGAGTTGCCGATGCGCCTGGCCGAGTTCGGTGCATGCCACCGTAACGAGCCATCGGGTGCCTTGCACGGCATCATGCGCGTGCGCGCGTTCACTCAGGACGACGCCCACATCTTCTGCACCGAAGAGCAGATGCAGGCCGAGTCCGCCGCGTTTATCAAGCTGACCATGGACGTCTACGCCGATTTCGGCTTTAAAGATGTCGAGATGAAGCTGTCCACTCGTCCGGAAAAACGCGTCGGTTCCGACGAGCTTTGGGATCGCGCCGAAGCTGCGCTGGCCGCAGCCCTTGATAGTGCGGGCCTGCCGTACGATCTGCAGCCGGGCGAGGGTGCGTTCTACGGTCCGAAGATCGAGTTCTCGCTGAAAGATTGCCTCGGTCGCGTCTGGCAATGTGGTACCCTGCAGCTCGATTTTAACCTGCCTGTCCGTCTGGGAGCCGAATACGTCTCCGAAGACAACAGCCGCAAGCACCCGGTCATGTTGCACCGGGCGATCCTGGGGTCCTTCGAACGTTTCGTCGGAATCCTGATCGAGCACTACGAGGGCGCGTTCCCCGCGTGGCTGGCTCCGACCCAGGCAGTGGTGATGAATATCACTGATAAACAGGCTGATTTTGCCGCCGAAGTGGAAAAAACTCTCAACGAAAGCGGGTTTCGTGCCAAGTCTGACTTGAGAAATGAAAAGATCGGCTTTAAAATCCGCGAGCATACTTTGCTCAAGGTTCCTTATCTCTTGGTTATCGGAGATCGGGAAGTCGAGATGCAGACTGTCGCTGTGCGTACTCGTGAAGGTGCTGACCTGGGCTCGATGCCCGTCGCCCAGTTCGCTGAGTTCCTCGCCCAAGCGGTTTCCCGGCGTGGTCGCCAAGATTCGGAGTAATTATTATTAAGCGTGAAATGAGACAAGATAAACGAACTGCACCGAAAGCCCCGATCAACGAGAATATCTCGGCACGCGAGGTTCGGTTAATTGGGGCTGAAGGTGAACAGCTCGGGATTGTGTCAATCGAAGACGCGCTTCTTAAGGCTGAAGAGGCCAAGCTGGATCTGGTGGAGATTTCCGCCGATGCAGTACCACCTGTTTGCAAACTGATGGACTACGGCAAATCGATCTTCGAAAAGAAGAAGCAGGTTGCTGCGGCCAAGAAAAACCAGAAGCAGATTCAGGTTAAAGAAATCAAGTTTCGTCCAGGGACGGAGGAAGGGGATTACCAGGTAAAACTGCGCAACCTGGTACGTTTCCTGAGTGACGGGGACAGGGCCAAGGTATCCTTGCGATTCCGCGGCCGTGAGATGGCCCACCAGGAGCTGGGGATGGAACTCCTCAAGCGAGTTGAAGGTGACTTGCTCGAGTACGGTTCGGTCGAACAGCATCCTAAGATGGAAGGACGCCAGCTGATCATGGTCATCGCCCCGAAAAAGAAGAAGTAATCAACAGGGCACGGCAGGCCTTCTGATTATGTTTATCAACTGAATGCGGAGTATCCGAACATGCCAAAAATGAAGACCAAAAGTGGTGCTGCTAAGCGGTTTCTGAAAACTGCTAACGGTATCAAGCACAAGCACGCTTTCAAGAGCCACATCCTGACCAAAATGTCGACCAAGCGTAAGCGTCAACTGCGCGGTAGCAGCTTGCTGCATCCGTCTGACGTGGCAAAAGTCGAGCGCATGCTGCGCCTTCGTTAATTTTAGTCAAGAATAGAGGAAGTAACTCATGGCTCGTGTAAAGCGTGGCGTCATTGCCCGTAAGCGTCACAAAAAAATTCTGAAACTTGCTAAAGGCTACTACGGCGCACGCTCCCGCGTATTCCGTGTTGCCAAGCAAGCGGTAATCAAGGCAGGCCAATACGCCTACCGTGACCGTCGTCAGAAAAAACGTCAGTTCCGCGCTCTGTGGATCGCTCGTATCAACGCTGGTGCTCGTATCAACGGTCTGTCCTACAGCCGTTTCATCGCCGGCCTGAAAAAAGCGTCCATCGAGATCGACCGTAAGGTTCTGGCTGATCTGGCAGTGAACGAAAAAGCGGCGTTTGCTGCGATTGTCGAGAAAGCTAAAGCCACCTTGGCTTAAGTACCCCCGACAGTCACCCGGCCTCGCATCTGTGGGGTCAGGTGTTAAACGTCATAAATAGGGGAAGAGCCTTCAAGCTCTTCCCCTATTTTGTATCTGGAGTCTGTACATGGAAAACCTGGATGCGCTCGTCTCTCAAGCTCTAGAGGCTGTGCAAAGCGCTGAAGATATCAATGCCCTGGAGCAAATCCGGGTTCACTACCTTGGCAAGAAGGGTGAATTGACTCAGGTGATGAAGACCCTGGGGAATTTGCCGGCAGAAGAGCGTCCGCAGGTCGGTGCGCTGATCAACGTTGCCAAGGAGCGTGTCACAGAGGTCCTTAATGCGCGCAAGGCATTGTTTGAAGAAGCCGATCTGGCTGCCAAACTCTCTGCCGAGTCCATTGACGTGACCCTGCCTGGCCGTGGTCAGACCTCCGGTGGTCTGCATCCGGTTACCCGTACTCTGGAACGCGTCGAACAGTTCTTCACCCGTATTGGCTACGGCATCGCCGAAGGCCCTGAGGTCGAAGACGATTATCACAACTTCGAAGCGCTCAACATCCCAGGCCATCACCCGGCCCGGTCGATGCATGACACCTTCTATTTCAATGCGAACATGCTGTTGCGCACCCATACCTCGCCGGTACAGGTCCGCACCATGGAGTCGAAACAGCCGCCGATCCGCATCGTCTGCCCAGGCCGTGTATACCGCAGCGACTCCGATATCACCCACTCGCCGATGTTCCACCAGGTCGAAGGCCTGCTGATCGATCGCGACATCAATTTCGCCGACCTCAAAGGCACCATCGAAGAGTTCCTGCGGGTGTTCTTCGAAAAGGAACTGGCGGTGCGTTTCCGTCCTTCTTACTTCCCGTTCACCGAGCCATCCGCTGAAGTCGACATGGAATGCGTGATGTGCAGCGGTAAAGGCTGCCGCGTCTGCAAGCAGACCGGCTGGCTGGAAGTGATGGGCTGCGGCATGGTTCACCCGAACGTGCTGCGCATGTCCGGGATCGACCCGGAAGAGTTCTCGGGCTTTGCCTTCGGCATGGGCGTTGAGCGTCTGGCCATGCTGCGTTACGGCGTGAACGACTTGCGTCTGTTCTTCGACAACGACTTGCGGTTCCTCGCGCAATTTCGCTAGTCGTAACGAATTCTTAGGAGAGCAGGATGAAATTCAGTGAACAATGGCTGCGTGGCTGGGTTAGCCCGCAGGTAAGTCGCGACGAGCTGGTTGCTCGTCTGTCGATGGCCGGTCTTGAGGTCGATAGCGTTACGCCGGCCGCCGGTGTTTTCAGTGGCGTGGTCGTAGGCGAGGTGCTGAGCACCGAGCAGCACCCGGATGCCGACAAGCTGCGCGTGTGCCAGGTCAGTAATGGTTCGGAAACCTTCCAGGTTGTTTGCGGTGCGCCAAACGTGCGCCCGGGCCTGAAGATTCCTTTCGCCATGATCGGCGCCGAGCTGCCAGGCGACTTCAAGATCAAGAAGGCCAAGCTGCGTGGCGTTGAGTCCAACGGCATGCTGTGCTCGCAATCCGAGCTGCAGGTCGGTGAAGGTAATGACGGTCTGATGGAGCTGCCGGCCGATGCGCCGGTAGGCAAGGATTTCCGTGTTTATCTGGACCTGGAAGACGCCAGCATCGAGGTCGACCTGACCCCGAACCGTGGTGACTGCCTGTCCCTGGCCGGTCTGGCCCGTGAAGTCGGTGCCCTGTACGCCGCTCCTGTGGTCCGTCCGGTGGTGGCTTCGGTTCCTGCTGCCCACGACGAAGTGCGTTCGGTGGAAGTTCTGGCGCCCGCCGCGTGCCCACGCTACCTCGGTCGTGTGATTCGTAACGTCGACCTGTCCCGGCCTACGCCGCTGTGGATGGTTGAGCGCCTGCGTCGTGCAGACGTGCGCAGCATCGACGCTGCCGTCGACATCACCAACTACGTGATGCTGGAACTGGGTCAGCCGCTGCACGCCTTCGATCTCGCCGAAATCAACGGTGGCATCCGTGTGCGCATGGCTGAAGAGGGCGAGAAGCTGGTGCTGCTCGACGGTCAGGAAGTCAGCCTGCGTAGCGATACGCTGGTGATTGCCGACCACTCCCGCGCACTGGCTATCGCCGGCGTCATGGGTGGCGAGCACAGCGGTGTTTCCGCGACCACCCGCGATGTGTTCCTGGAAAGCGCTTTCTTCGACCAGATCGCCGTAGCAGGCAAGGCCCGTTCCTATGGCCTGCACACCGATGCATCCCATCGCTATGAGCGTGGCGTTGACTGGCAGCTGGCCCGCGAAGCCATGGAGCGCGCGACTGGCTTGCTGCTGGAAATCACCGGTGGTGAAGCGGGTCCGATCATCGAGACCGTCAGCGAACAGCACCTGCCGAAAATTGCTCCGATCACCCTGCGTGCCCAGCGCATTACCCAGATGCTGGGTATGGAAATGGATTCGGCCGAAGTGGAGCGTCTGCTCAATGCCTTGGGCCTGACCATTACTGCCGACGGGGCAGGGCAATGGCGTGTAGAAGTGCCAAGCCATCGCTTCGATATCAGCCTGGAAGTCGACCTGATCGAAGAGCTGGCACGCCTGTATGGCTACAACCGTTTGCCAGTTCGTTACCCGCAAGCGCGTCTGGCGCCGCAAGCCAAGGCAGAAGCCCGTAGCGACCTGCCTGAACTGCGCCGCCTGCTGGTTGCCCGTGGATATCAGGAAGCTATTACCTACAGCTTCATCGATCCGAAACAGTTCGAACTGTTTAATCCGGGTGTGGAACCGTTGCTGCTGGCCAATCCGATCTCCAATGACATGGCCGCCATGCGTTCGTCCTTGTGGCCGGGTCTGGTCAAGGCGCTTCAGCACAACCTGAACCGTCAGCAGGATCGCGTGCGTCTGTTCGAAAGCGGCCTGCGTTTCGTTGGTCAGCTTGAAGGCCTGAAGCAAGAGCCAATGCTGGCCGGTGTTGTTTGCGGCAGTCGCCTGCCGGAAGGCTGGGCGCAGGGTCGCGATACCGTCGACTTCTTCGACGTCAAGGCTGACGTGGAAGCGGTGCTGGGCTTCGCCGGTGCCCTGGATGCGTTCACTTTCGTGCCGGGCAAGCACCCAGCGCTGCACCCGGGTCAAACCGCGCGCATCGAGCGTGACGGTCGTCTGGTCGGCTTCATTGGCGCGATCCACCCTGAATTGTCGAAAACCCTCGGTCTCGACCGTCCGGTCTTCGTCTTCGAGTTGGTTCTGGCGGAAGTGGCGTCGGGCAAAATGCCTAAATTCCATGAGTTATCGCGCTTTCCTGAAGTGCGTCGTGACCTTGCACTGATTGCGCATAAAGACGTTGCAGCCACGGCTGTACTGGACGTAATCCGTGAAAATGCAGGCGAATGGCTGACAGACCTCAGGCTATTTGACGTGTATCAGGGTAAAGGCATTGATCCTGATAGAAAAAGCCTCGCAGTTGGCTTGACCTGGCAGCATCCATCGCGCACTCTTAATGACGATGAGGTGAATACCGCAACGCAAAACATCCTCACCTCGCTCGAACAAAGGTTGAACGCCACGTTAAGGAAGTGACGTATGGGGGCTCTGACGAAAGCTGAGATGGCGGAACGTCTGTATGAGGAGCTGGGCCTGAATAAACGGGAGGCCAAGGAATTGGTCGAACTGTTTTTTGAAGAAATCAGGCACGCTCTCGAAGACAACGAACAAGTCAAATTGTCCGGTTTCGGCAATTTCGACCTTCGGGACAAACGCCAGCGGCCTGGCCGCAATCCGAAAACGGGGGAAGAAATCCCGATCACGGCTCGCCGTGTGGTCACCTTTCGTCCAGGGCAGAAGTTGAAGGCCCGAGTTGAGGCTTATGCTGGAACCAAGTCATAACGACGAGCTCCCCGTCATCCCGGGCAAACGCTACTTCACCATTGGTGAAGTCAGCGAGCTGTGTGCGGTAAAACCACACGTGCTGCGCTACTGGGAGCAGGAGTTTCCTCAACTCAACCCTGTCAAACGCCGCGGAAACCGCCGGTATTATCAGCGCCAGGACGTGCTGATGATCCGGCAGATCCGCGCGCTTCTTTACGATCAGGGGTTCACCATCGGCGGAGCGCGCCTGCGTTTGTCCGGTGATGAAGCCAAAGACGACACCACCCAATACAAGCAAATGATCCGCCAGATGATCGCCGAGCTCGAAGATGTTCTGGTGGTACTCAAGAAATAAATTCTCGCTTTTAAATACTTCCAGTTTTCAAAAGCTTGCGATATATTCTTGAGCGTTCCTCGAGATGAGGGACGAGTTTCACGCCTAGTCGGGGCGTAGCGCAGTCCGGTAGCGCACTAGCATGGGGTGCTAGGGGTCGAGTGTTCGAATCACTCCGTCCCGACCATATAATTCAATGACTTAGGTCGGCAGCGAAAGCGCCGGCCTTTTTCATTTGTGAATTTACCCCACCTTTTACCCCACTGATAAATTGCCCGCCAACATGTAAGCGCGCGCTTGTTTCTCTCAGCGTAAAGAGTTTGCCGCGAGCTTTGGCATCACTGCATGATCGATGGACCCGATTTCAAAGCCCTTTGCGCTTAACGCTAGCCCCGGCCGTGACGCTACCGTCGGCATTCACGAAACGCTCAATCTCGACGTATGACTTACGCTGCCATTCCGTGCCCGCGAGGCCAAGTTCAGTGGTGATACTTTCCAGCAGGGCTGCATCACTACCCATGACATGCTTATGGCAATTCTGAGCAACATTCATGTTGAATCGACGTAGATCATCGACCTTGATGTCACAGCGACCTGTTCTCCCCAGCGATCCACTTGCGACGAGGGCGTACTTCGAGGTCAACGGGAACAAAATCTGTGCATGGGGCGAGCCGTAACCAATCGGAAGATTTCGAGTCGCCGTCGATCTGGACATCAACACGACTGGTGAGTCTGAAGTGAGGAAACTTTGGTCATCCTCGGGCGCGTGCAGGATCATCCAATCCCGTTTGAGCAGCTCTTTGGCCACAGTGTGCCAGACCTTGAACGAACGACTGCGTGAGTACCCATGGTCTACTTGGACATCATAGGATTCCTCGCGAGCCATTTTTGCGACAGCGCTAGCTTGTTCTTTCAGCAACGAATGATCCACGTTGGCCCCCTCCATTCTCAGGAGGTGGTCAAAAACCCTAGTCTCATCCGTCAGCGTCAGGTGAGAGTTTGCTTTCACAAATCCCGCATAGACGCTGCTCGCCTCCGCAATGGCAGCTGGTGTCCGAACTGCCGTTATTCCGAGAAAGATGGAAAAGGTCTCACGGTCCTCTGAGCTTATGCGCTTACCTTCCACGAGTGACTTCAAAATAGGCGCTCCAGCAGACTCGATGTGCCCGAAAAGCACTTCAAGATCAAACCGCTTGCGGTCTTGTTTATCTTCAAAAGTGTATAGGTTGCTGACAACTGCAACATTCTTTGGGCGCTGCTTCCTAAGCTTGCCACTAGCCCGATCAAAGACCGCAAGCCACCCCATCGAGGTAAAACCCTCTAAATAGAATTTCGGGACAAAGTGTTGTCGGGTTGGGCCGGAGAGCCAGGGCTTCGAACTCAGCTTTTCAAACTTGTCCATAGGGTGATAGCCGTCTCTGCAAAGTACAAGCTGAGGTATACACCAAAATCAAGCATAGGTTGTTCAACAGTCGAGGCCTTACCCATCGCCCGCCACTGCACTGTCGCTGATCAGATACCCCTCTCTCATGTAGGTCAGAGGGTGACGCGACAGCCAGCAAGGTAGCGGTTTGCTTAGCGGATAAAATGTCTTATGTGGACAAAAAATCTACGAATTAATGCGAGAAAGTTTTCCAGAGCGGTCTTTGACGCGAAGACTCCAGACTTTTGACCTGCCCCTCCCTGATAGTTCTATCGAACAGCGCCAGCACCCAGGTTACGTCGCCTGGTGGCGACTTACGGATTAACAAGCAATCCGCCACTCCATGCCGTGTGCGACCCAGTTCCTCGCCCAGAATTACCTGCATAAGGGGTGAGGTGAGGGGGGCTTACGAACTATCGGGCTTGGGTGAGTGGCTCGCTCTGGACTAACCTCGGTACGGTAGACCAAGCTTAGGGGCGATTGCCATCCGCGATCAGAGACAGCTTTGGTGATTGGGTGTACTTAAAACGCCGTCAGGCGAGTCATTCATCCTGTTTACACTTATTTCTAGCAACACAAAAACAACAGCAGTTCCTGAGCTATCACAGACAGCATGTCTTCAAGGTTGCTCTCGAAAACTACCTGAATCACTCCAGCCCTACCGCTGATGCTTGAGTCGTTATTCATGGATGAAATCACTACGTTCCCCTCGGATGATGTACCTGATCTTCAACGTATAGTGCAGCGCAAACTCGGGCGCTGCCTGTTACGCTTGCAACAATACGAACGGCTGCTGAAAGCTATAGTCGCGCAAGGCGAGTTGAGCGGCCCTGCGGACCGGCTGCCTACCATCCGTAAGCAGAAGATCGCATGTGCTCAGAACAAAACCATGGGCACGTTGGTGGGGATGCTGACGGAAGGCTGTTTGACCCAGTCGCCCCCGAATGAAAAGTCACAGACGGAAAACGATGCCGGTAACCAAATCTGGTTCAGCTATCGACACCAGTTTGAAATGCCAGCCGAGTACTATGAGGCAACGAAGGCCGACCTCATGGAGCTGGTCGACTTGCGCAATAAACTGGTTCACCACTTCATTGAGCGTTTCGATCTCTGGTCTGAATCAGGCTGCCAGGCAGCAGACGGTTTTCTGGAGGAAAGTTACGAAACCATCAATCGGTATTATCTTAATCTGCAAAGCTGGGCCAAAACCATGGATGAAGCACGAGTTGAAATGGTTTCCTTTATGCAGAGCCAAGCATTTGAAGATGCGCTCATCGACGGTGTCAGGGAGGACGGTTCAGTCTATTGGCCTGGCAGTGGGATATGCCGCTGTTTACGTGAAGCAGAAACCAAGCTTGCCGAAGGTGGCTGGACTCGACTGGAAGCAGCTATCCGCTGGATTGGTAGTACCTATCCAGAGCAGACGCCCAAGCGCTACTGTTGCAGCAGCTGGAGGCATGTCCTGCACGTATCACGGCAGTTCGAAATACGAAAATCCCAAGCTGATAATGGGCGTACTGCCGTCTGGTATCGCTGCAAGGTCAGATGATTGGGAAACTGAATCGACCTTCCTTTTGTAGGCGCGCTGAGTGACTGTTCCTGGTCGATTGTGTTGAAAAAGGCGGCCTCAGTTTCCAGGGCAAAAAAGTACGCGTCTGAGATTGAAATCCGTGTTTTGAGCAGAAGGTTCATGGCCCAGATTTTGACGTAAAAGCGTGCAAAAAAGACGCTTTCACCGCTCAATGCATGGGTCGCCAGGCCGTGTCGACTTTTCGACATAATCGGCCAAAAGCGGGCAGTGAACAAGATGATGGCAAAGCAGTAGCGTCAGGCTCCCGGGTCGAATGTCTACTTCTGTAGTATTTCGGCCGAGTTCCGTAGCAACGGTGTACCGTCAATTCAGCGAGTCTGCTTCGAAGTCCGAATGCGCGCGTTATTTTCGATTCACAGCGAGGGAACGCAATATGATCGACAATACGCAACCGCATTCCACTTCAGAGTCGTCGCATATTCTCACTCGGCGCAATCTACTCCAGGTTGGCATGACCGGGATTGCAGTCAGTGTGCTTTCACCTTGGTCGTTATGGGCGGCACCATCGGGCGTCTTGGTTAACGATGTGACGCTGCTCAATCCGATTTGGGTTAATCGCCTGTTCGCACCGCGCACCACCGACGAAATACAACAGGCGCTCGCTATGTGGTCAGGCCCGGTCAGTATCGGTGGTGGCCGCTATAGCATGGGTGGACAGATTGCCACCGAAGACAGCCTGCACCTCGACATGCGTCAGTTCAATCAGGTAATCCGATACTTGCCTGAGAACAGGGTCATACGCGTGCAAACAGGGATGCGGTGGCGTGACCTGCAGTCGGTCATAGACCCGCACGACCTCTCGATAAAAATCATGCAGAGCTATGCCAACTTCACCGTCGGTGGATCGCTGTCGGTCAATGCTCATGGGCGCTATGTCGGCGCTGGCCCGGTAATCAACTCTGTGCGTTCTCTGCAACTGGTGCTCGCCAACGGTTCGGTAGTAGAAGCCTCCCGCACCGCAAATGCCGACTTGTTCCACGCTGCCATCGGTGGCTATGGTGCGCTGGGAGTGATCACTGAGGTCGAACTGGACCTTGCGTCCAACGTCACGATGGAACGTCAGATACACCGCATGTCAGTTGCCGATTACCCGAATTTTTTCAATGACCAGGTCCGCGGGAACGAACAGGCTATCCTGCACAACGCCGATCTGGTCCCACCTTACTTTGACCGGGCCACTTCCGTCACCTGGCGCGCCTCGGACAAAGAGTTGACAGTCGCAGAAAGGCTGGTCGCGCCGGGGCAATCGTACAAATTCAACCAGACCCTCATGTGGAGTGTGACCAAGCTTCCCGGCGGCCCACTGATTCGCAAGGATGTGATCGATCCACTGCGCTACCTCAACCACCCGGTTGTACGGCGCAATTACGAGGCTAGTGCGGATGTCGCCTCGCTTGGGCCTATCGCAACCCGAAACAGTACCTACGCGTTGCAGGAATATTTTGTGCCGTTGGCACAGTTCAATGCGTTCGTAAAGCAAATGGCCGCCATCCTACAGGCGCACCGCGTTGACGCCGTTAATATCTCCATCCGGAACGCTCAGGGCGACCCCGACTCGTTTCTGTCTTGGGCACGCGAAGAAGTGTTTTCCTTCGTACTCTATTACTGGCAACGCGTTTGCGTGGTCGACCGCGAGGAAGTTGGCGTGTGGACGCGCAAACTTATCAACGCCGCGCTGTCGCTTGGGGGTACCTATTATCTGCCCTACCAACTGCATGCAACGCAGGAACAGTTCTCACGTGCCTACCCAAACGCGCGACGTCTGTTCGCACTCAAGGCGCAAGTCGATCCGGGTAAGCGATTCCGGAACAAGCTCTGGGACAAGTACTACACGGGGTAGTGTAAAGCCCGTGGCAAAGGAAGCCTGAACCCAACTTGGGTGATGTCTCGTTGTCCATCTGCGTCCGTTATTTGGCAAGCCGTGAGGCAGCTTTGGGTTGTTTACAGCCCTTCGCGACAGGCAACAATCGGCCGAAGCTGTGTAAAAACGCAGACACTGTTTCGAAGTCTGCGTCGCTACGTAAGATCTACCAATGATCGGTTAACAGCGGACCTGAAATTTGCGTAGGAACGCGATTTTCGTTCTGGTTCTGACTGTCAAACCTGCTCTAAACCGTTTTTACACAGCCTCGGCCGTTTCCGGCCCATCACGACAGGCAAAAAGCGGCCAGTAGCGGACGTTAGAATGCCGTAAGCTTCCACCATCTGACTCGCTCGACCTCGTGCCCAGTTCGCTAGACAGCTCTTTACCAACGCCAGGGAAATTAGCGACGCCCAGCCAGACGAAGAAACCATTCTCAAGCTGCCCAAGTACTCCTAAAGCGCCCTCGAACACCTCAAGGACGCTCAGCGCAGGCTGCGGTACGCCGGGATGACGGGCAGCGCAGAACCATTAGTCAGACGGTGGCGGTCCGTCACTAAAAACGCTAAGGCTCATAACGATGAACCCTCATTTTCGCCGCAACGCTCATCCCAACGAAGACTATCCAGTTACGCGGATGCCCACACGCACATACGCCCGCTTCGATCACCTAGAAGTCGACACAGCCGCCCGATCCGTCCTGCTGGCATTCGACCTAGTCGATGCACAATGGCTCGACGTGCAGGGACAGCAAAATCCGCTGCTGAATGCGGAGCGGCCCGACGATGTCGCAAAGGCCTGGGATAAGTGGAAGCAACTTGCTCCCTATACGGCACCCAATCCATTCGAAGCGATGCCAATGTACCGGCTGGAATTCGAACTGCCCGACGGGCACGGACTCTTTGGTCTACCGCCTCTTCCCCCGGCAAACGACTCCCGCGCCCTGCGCAACACGGCCGGGGACCTTGAGCAGACGTGGTTCGAGATAGAGATTTACAATCAACGCGGACAAGGACTCAGGGTGGCACAGCTCTATACCGGACTGTTCGCTAACCCAGTGCCGGTATACGTAAAGGGAAAAATGCCGTCGACGCGAAAGAATAAAGCGCTGTCCGCTATCTTTTCGCTGGCACATCTGCCGACCTTGTCCACGCAGCAGCTGGAAACTGAGCTTTCCAAAGCCACGGCCGACCTGTTGGCGGTGTATGACGTGGGGCAAGGCAATGCCAATGCGCTGCTGTCGACTACACGTTACCGTGATCCTGGAATACCGACACACTATTACGACTTGGGTGCCGGAGTTTACAGAAACCAGCACACAACGCCTTGCCCGCTGGCATTCTGCTTCACCCGGGCGCCGTCTATCATACTTTCCCACTGGGATGCCGATCACTGGGCCGGCACCTATGCAGTCACCACCAACAATGCTTACCCTGCGCTCAAGCGTAAGTGGATCGCCCCACTTCAGATGGTCGGCCCCCTGCACATAGCCTTCGCCCACGACGTCATCAACAATGGCGGGGAATTTTTCATCTACTCTCCACTTCCCGGTGAGATCGGCAACGCGACGCTGTCGCCACACCGGCGTATCAGATTCATGCGCGGCAACGGCAGAGACCGCAATGGCACTGGGATCGTCTTGGCCGTGGAAGAGCCTGATAATATCCCCGCGAGGAGCTGGCTACTCACCGGCGATTGCGACTATCTGCACTTCGTCGACGCACTGGAGCCGTTGCCACCCGTGGGCATGGTCGCGCCGCACCATGGCGCTGATCTGGACAGCAGAAGCCCCATCCCTAAACCACCGAGCGACGTGGACTACAAACGGCTGGCGTACTCGTTCGGCCCGGGAAACAAACATGGCAGCGCCCCTGTCCAGCACCCGACTCCCCAAGGCGTCATGCTGCACAACAGCGCGGATTGGGACCACAACCTCTGGAGCCTGGTGACCCCCGGCTGCCTTACTCCGGGAGGCGACGTTCTGGCGACTTGCGAACATGCGCCCGGCACTTCGCGTGGCGGCGCACTGATCGGGTGGGATAAGCCCCCCACTGGTTTACTCGCGCCCTGCCGCAACCGGAGTTGCTCCACACCGCTCAATCAGAGCTAGTGGTGCCTCTGTAGTTTGCCCTGCCGGCGCTGAATTCCGGGGCCGAAGGCAAGGTGCGCATCGGCATGCTGCCAGCCTCGGCTTCGATGTTGATGCCCCTGGCGCCGAATCTGCAGAAGCAGCGCTCGCCGGGCACCAACGTGACGGCGAGCGAGGGTGCCACCGAGCCCCTGCTGCCTGAGCTGCGTCAAGGGGGGGCGGACCTGGTAGGGTAGAAACCGGGGACATCGTTTACAGGTATGAAATACGGTCAGGAGGTGCCTGACCATGCCCTGGAATCGAGAGTCCCCAATGGATCAGAGAGTCAAATTCATAGGCGATTGGATGTCCGGCGCCTACTCCAAAAGAGACCGTGACTCTGCCGGGTCAACGCTCCATTCACGGGAAGATGTCGGCTGGTCACAGCCTTGCTAGGAGGGGTGGCGTCCGGTCAACTATGCAGGGCCACCGATCGAAGCGACACAGCAAGGTCATATTCCATCAGGCGGACGTTTGGCACCTGTGATGCCGCGTACCGTAGTTTTTGGCCGATGTCAGAAGCGACGATGACGCCATACACGTTCCTCTCGCCCGCGAGGTGCTCTTTCACCCAGCCCATGTAACGAAGGATTTGTCCCATTGCCGCGTCCGGCCCACGGCCTACTTTCAGTTCGAGGACGTAGAAGTCGCCGTTTCCCGTCGCCAGGATGTCGATCGGGCCGACGTCAGTTTGGAACTCCACGCCGTCGCGATCGTCCGTGCGGTATAGCGTGAGCGGCGCATCGTGGCCAGGTAACCTGGGAAGTTTTTTAGCGAGGTAATCGCGCAGGTGTGCCTCCAGAGCGAACATGCTGTATGCCTCATCGGATGCCTCAACAGCTTCGACGATCGGCAGCGGATTCTCACCCACCCCATCAGCGAGGCGGACGATCAGTGCGCCATCGCCAGATTGTGCGATCTCCCACACGCCGTGCTTCTCTGGTTGGTACCAAACGACCCGGCCGCGCCCAGTGCTATACAGGTAATCGTAGGCCGTGTCGGTGAGCCGTGGTTTCTTGTTCTCGTTGTAGTGAATACGTGATGGGTGATTCACCGCCCCCGAGATGATGCTGCATGTCATCGAACTGTCGTTGACGTCATGACCATACATCGACCTTACCTTTGCTTTAATCGCAGGGTATGTGCATTCCCCGTTCATCTGCTGCGCCGCTTCCCGAACCATCTGCCATACCGGCGGGCGGTTGCCATTGCTCACTGTTGTACTCCTCGTTTATGTTCTGTTTTCACGTAATGAACCACGCCGTGAGCGTATAGGGTTCACTTAATTGTTGCCGCTGACCGAAAACTGACCCAGTAAAGGCTGTTCTGCCGACTGAAAACTGACCCAGGTGTTCAACTACTTCTGCTCACTTTCCGAGCAGGAGAACACAGGGTGATCAGCATGGAAATGTTGGGGAAAATTCGGAGGATGTACTTTCGCGACAAGCTGTCGCTGCACCAGATCGCCAAGCGTACCGGGCTGTCGAGAAACACCATCCGAAAATGGGTCAGAGCACCCGAAGCCACTCAGCCGGCGTACCAGCGGTGCGTAACCTTCAACAAACTCAGCCCATTCCACGAGACGCTGGAGCAGGCGCTGAAGGCTGATTCGTTTCGGGCAAAGCACAACCGCAGGAGCGCCAAAGCACTCTTTGAGCAGATCAAAGCCCAGGGTTATGACGGCGGCTACAGCCAGCTCACAGCCTTCATCCGCTCGTGGCGCGGTGAGCAAGGCAAATCGTTACGTGCCTTTGTGCCGCTGACGTTTGCACTCGGTGAGGCTTTTCAATTTGACTGGAGCGAAGAAGGTCTGCTGATCGGCGGCCTGTTCCGACGCATCCAGGTCTCCCACATGAAGCTGTGCGCCAGTCGCGCGTTCTGGTTGGTTGCGTATCCCAGCCAAGGCCACGAGATGCTGTTCGATGCCCATACGCGCTCGTTCGGTGCGTTAGGTGGGGTGCCACGTCGAGGCATCTACGACAACATGAAAACGGCTGTCGACAAGGTTAACAAGGGCAAAGGCCGCACGGTCAATGCTCGGTTTTCCGTGATGTGCGCGCACTACCTGTTCGATCCGGACTTCTGCAATGTCGCCTCGGGCTGGGAAAAAGGCATCGTTGAAAAGAACGTGCAAGACAGCAGACGACGCATCTGGCTCGACGCTCAAGACTGCATGTTTCACACCTTCGAAGAATTGAATGCCTGGCTCGGCCAACGCTGTCGTGCACTCTGGAGCGAGCTGGTGCATCCGCAGTACAACGGGCTGACGGTGGCAGAGGTCTTGGAGCTAGAGCGGGTCGAAATGATGCCGATGCCGACGGCTTTTGATGGCTACGTCGAGCGCACCGTGCGGGTCTCCAGCACCTGCCTGATCAGCGTGGCGCGAAATCGATATTCGGTGCCTTGCGAGCGCGTCGGCCAGTGGGTCAGCAGCCGTCTGTATCCTTCTCGGATCGTGGTCATCGCCGATGAAACTATGATCGCCAGCCACGAGCGTCTGTTTGATCGAGATCAGGTCAGTTTTGACTGGCAGCATTACATCCCACTCATCGAACGCAAACCCGGTGCGCTGCGCAATGGCGCGCCGTTTGCCGATCTGCCTAAGCCGTTGCAGCTTCTCAAGCGGGGCCTGAGACGTCACAGCAACGGTGATCGAATCATGACGCAGGTACTGGCTGCTGTGCCCATCGCCGGTCTCGACCCGGTGCTCGTGGCGGTAGAACTGGTGCTTGAGTCGGGAAGCTTGAGCGCCGATCACATCCTGAATGTTCTAGCTCGACTGACCTCCACTGCACCACCTCCTTCCGTAGAAACCAACCTGCAACTCAAGGTAGCGCCTGTCGCCAATACGGCGCGCTACGACCGGCTCCGTACAACCGATGAGGAGAATCGCAATGCGTGACCTAATGGCGGAACTCAAAGAGCTGCGTCTGCATGGCATGGCCAGCGCTTGGGAAGAACTGGCTTCTCAAGGCGAAGCCTCGACGACGTCGTCGAAGTGGCTGCTCGAACATCTGCTCCAACAAGAACAAGCAGATCGCGCCGTACGCTCAGTGAACCACCAGATGAACATGGCCAAACTGCCCATGCATCGTGACTTGGCAGGCTTCGACTTCGGCGCTTCCAGCGCAGATGCCCGTCTGGTCAAAGATCTGTCCAGCTTGGAGTTCACAGAGACCGCGCAGAATGTCGTGTTCATCGGCGGGCCCGGAACCGGCAAAACACATTTGGCCAGCGCCCTGGCCGTGTCCGGAATCACGACCCATAACAAACGCGTGCGCTTCTTTTCCACAGTGGATCTGGTCAATCTGCTGGAGCGTGAAAAGTACGACGGCAAGAGTGGCCGAATCGCTCAAGGGCTGCTTCGGACAGACCTGGTGATACTCGATGAACTGGGGTATTTGCCCTTCAGCCAGAGCGGCGGCGCGCTGTTATTTCACCTGCTGTCCAAGCTATACGAGCACACCAGCATTGTGATCACGACCAACCTCAGCTTCTCGGAATGGTCGAGTGTGTTCGGCGACGCCAAGATGACCACAGCGTTGCTGGATCGGTTGACACACCATTGTCACATCGTCGAAACGGGCAACGAGTCCTACCGCCTGCAACACAGCACTCTGGCCGCGCAGACAAAGATCAAATCACGTGAACGAAAGCGCAAGGACGAAGATGGTATCGAGGACGATGAACCGTTTTGATCTGCACCATAAACACCCTGCCGCATGCCTTTATGCGGTGGGGCTTGATGACCGTTCAACCGGAACACTGCTGCTAAGCTTATTCACAATTGCTGGGACAAAAAACAGCAATCCGCCCTGGGTCAATTTTCAATCGGCAGGGTGGGTCAGTTTTCAATCAGCGCCAACAAAAACAGACCGTGGGGCGCTTCGCCAAACACAACAAGATCAAGTTCACCCGCGTATTCGACACCGTGCGGCCCCTGGCGTATCTGCTGCGAGACAAGGTCGATGAAAGAACGTTTTCGACCCAGGCCTTTTCGGCGTTCATCTGCCACAACCTCACCCTTCAGGTGCTCGAATGCGGGGCCACTGAACAGCCCGCGCAAGGCGTGCCTTATCCGCAGCCAGGCACTGTGAGCAGCCTTCTGCCAGTGACCGATACCCTGGACCTGTTGTTTGAAAACGCAGACCCTGCGGATGGAGCCGTCATTGAGGTTTCGCTGGAGACTTATCGGCAATATGCAAAAGCGCTCAGGCTGTGGAGCAGCCTGGCAGAGAGCGATACCCGTCTGCCCACCGCCCTGGACTACTGGTACGGCCCGGCCTTCGACTCGCTGAGCGTCGACCGCTGGTATAACTGCACCCCAGCCTCACCAGTATGGATGAATGAATGGCGGGCAGCGGTGGATGCTATGTCGTCAGGGAGCGATGACCTAGCACTCGAACATTTTCAGAATGCCTTGGCGGGCGCCAAATACACAGCTGGGCCGCTGTTCATTCCGCTTTACCTTGAGATATGCGCATTCTGCAAGCGCCAGTACCAACGGCTGCGCACGAGCGGCGAAGAGGCAGAGTTCGATAGCCGATATGAGCCGCTGGGTGGGCAAGCCTCCAAGTACTCAGGCTTGATGGGATACACACCTGCACACTACCGGGACGCAGACACATTACTGCCGAGGACGTTGTTGCACTTTAAAAATACTCGCATTATCAGCAAGATAGATTCGCTGGTCTGACGTATAGGTAAACGCTTTGAAGATGGCCACTGCCGGTAAGGTACGTGGCCGCTACTCAGGAATAGGCCATGGCACTTGACCTCTCTGCGCAACGTCAAGCCTTCATCGATGACGTCACCCATTATCGTTATATTCGCGAAGATGGGCGGCTTATCCTGGAGCAGTTCTGCGTATATTTATCTCACTGTTTCGGGTTCGATGAAAAAATGCATTTGTCGCCACAACCGGTGGAGATGTACAGGCTTCTGATCGAGCTGATTCATGAACGCATGGGGAGCGAAGAAGCTACCCAAAAAATCCAGTACCAGAGGATTGCAGATTGGCAGCCGGAGATGGCCTACGTTTTTCCCGAGCAACGGATGACCTGCATTCACATTGGCGCCCTGATACTGGTCTCCCATGACTGGATTTATGAGATCGGGCATTCATTGGCAG
The DNA here is from genome assembly GCF_057838985.1 of Pseudomonas sp. KH_046_2. NCBI lineage: Bacteria > Pseudomonadati > Pseudomonadota > Gammaproteobacteria > Pseudomonadales > Pseudomonadaceae > Pseudomonas > Pseudomonas sp. KH_046_2. The sequence goes on from NZ_CM174480.1 coordinate 2,245,126, forward strand.
GCCTCCCTGAGCCGGAAGTGCCCGGCAAGTATTTTGCTTGGGCTGACAGTGTCGGGTACGCCGTGCATTCCTTCATTGACGGCTATCACAACGCGCTCTATGCGTTCCAAAAGAACCTCGACAGGGAACACATCGCCACCCGCGGGTATTCGTTGTTCGAAGCATTGCAACTAAGCCGAGACCGTGACATCGACTATGACGCAGCGGTAGCTCAGTTGAAGACGCGCCACCAGGCTTATCAGGCTGCCCTAAGCCAGATAACCCGAGCCTTGGAAAATGGCTACTACCTTGAAGCTATTGCGTTGGAGGAATGCCTGATCAGCAATTGCCTGTTCAACTTTCTCAAAGCAACCGATACCAAGCTCTCCAATCCATCGCTTCACAGGTTGCTGCGAGAGGTTTCAGGTAGGCGCGGTGCCGCTCACGATTACCCGGAGCAACTGCTAGCTGAGCTAAACACATGGCGCAAGGCACGCAATACAGCCATCCACGGTTTCATCACCTGCGCGAGCCAGGCGCTGGAGCAGTCTAGTGGAGCTTTTCAGGCATCCGCCCGGGCCACTGCAAGCACAGGCGCAGAACATTGCAAGGCGTTAGTGGCGTGGTACGGAATAGAAAGCGTGAATTTCGTTCGCCATGAATTTCCCCGCGCCGTGTCCCTACGTATTCATTGATCCAATTCCCGGCCGCGAAGTCAGGGAAGCACCTTCGCGGCGTCACGCATAGGTGAGTTCACCGGACGGTTACTGCTTACTTGAAGAATGTTCTTACTCGCCTGCCGACGCAGCGTGCGAGTGAGATTACCAAGCTGTTGCCGCACAGGTGGGCGCCCGTTTAATCACGCAAGGTGTGTTGGGCGGACGCTTACTCCCTTTGGCAACTATCGTGGCAACATTTAGAGGCACTAACGCGCCTGCCTACCAATGCTTCTATCCGTATCGGTCCGGGGCATCGCAAGGGCATCAGCCTACGATTTGACTTTGGGCTTACCGGCAGTTAGGTCGAGTACTACAACATCAATCATCACACGCCGTGCTTCTGGAATTAGTTCGATCAACAGCTTACGCATCTCATCGGCTGACGTCGGCGCGTTGACTCCTTCTGGAGGTGCCTGCAGCCGCCTTCCCGACTTGGACGGCAAGTCGCCGAACCAAAATACACAATAGATTCCGCGTTGCTCTGATCGCCAGTCGATTAGATACTTGAGATCAAGCTGAGCGGTAGCCGCCTGCCATACTTCGGGGTGCCACTGCCCCTTAACCTCCATTGGAAGCTGCAGCTGACGGCATGCAAAGGCGAGGTCCGCGCGCTTCGAATTTGGCATATCGGCTTCGGTGATGCGTTGGATACCATATCGCTGTAGTTCAGGCCCGATCAGCACGGCTAAACGATCGCGGCAGCGATTCTCATCGTAGGGCACGCCGGACTCGCCCCAGAAATCACGCACCTGATCTAGATCGTCACCGCTCAGAATCTTTTGCGCGATCGTAAGTTCTTCGAGTACGAGGGACTTTAGGTCGTCCGCATTGGACGGTGGCTTTTCAGTCAACAAGGCGCCCAAATAGCTGGGAGGAACTGGTGCGAAGTCTTCCTCTGCGCGCTTCTGACGCTGCTCTGCCGCCATGTGTTGAATTTGGTCGCTATAGGTGTCAGATGGCTCAGTAACTAGTGCCTGCATCGCCTCACTAGCTTCGACACTGGTATCGTCGGCGATGCGGTTGATCATCGCGCGCAGGAAATCGGTCGCATTATAGGGATTATTATCGCCGTAGCCGCTGCCATGAAGAACCGTGTACGGCCATTGCGCGCGAAACTGCGAAACGATCCATTTCGCCTGCGCAATGCTCACACGAAGCATGGCTCCATGGCCGCCCAACTGAAAGCGATCGCGCAGAGCCCAAATGAACTCCGGATGATCGACACCGATACCTGAAAGGTCGGGGAGCACCATATCAAAACGGGCTAATACGTCGACCGCAAGCCAGGTGTATAGGTGATCGACATTGCGAAAGACCATGCTATGGCGTGCTGCGCCGACCGACGCCAAGGATGCAAGTGCTCCTGAATGCGTTAGGCAATCGACCAATTCCTCTTCTACATTCGGGGGGATATTGGGAAATTTAATGAGCCACTCTGAACCAAGTACGGCCGCGGTGGGCTGCCAGTGTTCGTCATGCGCCAGCGTGTAGAGACCGGATACGTGAGAACAACATGCAGCTAGCGACGGTTCAAGCCACAGCCGCGCAAAATCTTCTCGATCTTTGGCTGTCAGAAGGACGACCTGTTCGAGCGCATCACGGAGTAAAGGTAGATCGTCACTCTCAGACATGTAATACGTATCGTGACATAGCAACAACCCGATCGTTTGGACTTCGGCCGATAGGTCAGCAAATCCTCGACCTGCCCGCTGTCGCGCCATAAAGCCTGCCATGATCGCGTAGCAATAGTTCCAACGGCTGCTTTCGGCGAAACTTTGGGCAATCGCCGCCGAAGAGGGGATATCGCTGCGATGAAGGACGGCCTCAAAGCCGGCCATCGCGTCGCTCCCGAGCTCTAAACCAAACCATTCAACCAGCCTGTCGGTTGGTGGTTTTTCATTGTCTAGGTCCCGAAATTCGCCGAGATAAACTCTTGCGGGATCAAGAGTCACCCCAAACTCACCTGCTCGAAGCTCGGCCCTTTTCGCTGCGTATAGGCGGCGACGTGACTCGAAGTCGATACGTGTCTTCCTTTCTTGCTTTGCCGCATTGCGCTCTTGCTTGAGCTTCCAACCCGGTTTCTTCGGGTTTTGAAGCTTGTGTACAAAGGCCTCAAGTTGCGCATCGCCAGCCTGAAACTGGCGGCTAGCTGCGCGCAGATCAGGATCGAATCCATCGCGACCGAAACCGAAGTGCATGAGATCTCGCCAGTCTTCACGCAGCCCCTGGTCCATGTTGTCAGCTCCAGAAAGCCTCTCCAGAAACCAAATGACATCCTTTGAGCGCCCAGCTAGGCCGACAAAGCGCTCGTCGAGATCTATTTGCGACATCCAAATAGTGGGTCGAGGTCGGGCCTCGTAAAGTGCATACAGCTGAACTGCACGGCGCAAGGTGTCATGTTGTTCGAGCCGCAATTTAAGCAATTCTGTCGCTTTACGACTGGAAGTCCTGGTGTGCTTAAATGTCCCGAGCCAGCTCCAAAGTGCCGCAGCGTCACAAGGAGACACCTTCTCTTCGTCGACCGCGCGTACCATGAGCAAAGCTACAATCTCGGTCAGATTGTTCTGACCCTGCCAATCGGAACAGTCCACCAGCGAAGCATGGTCCGCGAGAAGGCTGATTACGTTGGTCAGTCGGGTCGCGGGGATCATATCGACGATGCGTCCGTAATGACGATAATTGTGAACCCGTTCAGCTCCGGTTGGCGGCAGGGGGCAGATTGTGAGCCCCATCTCGGCCAAAAGCGTTTCTACCAGGAGCTCATCAGGGACATCGCAATCGAACTCTTGGATCAGGTTGCGTGCGAGCCGAGTGGAGTCCGCAGTACCTTGGATGCACAGATTGGCAATCGTCTGCTGCCACCAAGCTCGGTCGCGAAAAGGCATGAGTGCTGCGGCCGCGTCTTGGCGTTCACGATAGAAACGTTCTGTAGAAAGTGTCACGGCCTCCAGAGTGTCTGCGAGATCACGTGCAAGCGGCGTGTCTTTGAGGCCCGCAATCAGCACGGCGCGCAGGTGGCCATTGCTTTCGGTCGAGCTGATTATCGCTTCGATCTTGGTGCGGAGATTGGGATTCATCAGGCCCTTGGCCGTATGCTTATCCCAGTCTTGCGATCCAAAATAAGGATCAATATCAGCGAGAGATTTGAGGGCTCCAAGCAGGCAGTCGGCGTGCTCAGAGGTCAGATTGACTGTTTCGCCGTAGCGCAGTACGCCAAACGGATCAGCTGCGATGACCGCAGGGGCCATCACATTGCTGTGAAATGCAAGCCAGGCATGCAGGCCGCGCAAGCTGGCTGGAACCGCGCCGGCGCCATGAAATTGGGCCAGCAAGCGGCGCTGTGCACGCTTTGCTGTAGCCTGCTGTGCCAACCAGCGCGCGCCGAGGAACTCTGCAATAACCCGATGAATCGGTTTTGCTCGACCAACACCGACGCTCTGGAACAGTTTCGACGCGATTATTGCTCGCGCGGCACCTGCTTCGGGGAGCTGTTCGAGGTCGACAAGGCGAACATCGTTATCCTGGGACTGCGCAGGGCCAAGGAGGTTAACAGCCTCTGCGCCGGCAAGTAGCAATCCGGCCATGATTGCTCCAGCTGCTGACAGTGCCTGATCAGCAGTAATTCTTCCTAGGCCAAAATCGTGCCGATCACTATCATGTTCCGGCCATATCAAGATGCAGACGCGCTCAATCAGAGCGGCGCGCGTCGCCGGTAACTGGGCGTCGTGCTCAGCCACTTGCCCCATCAATCCGAGGGTAAGCGGGTTACCATACAGGTCGGCGATACCATGCGCTTCGAGATGAGAAATTACGTGTGCTACATCCACCGTCGGATAACGCTGTTCCAAGAACGAACTTGCCTCGGCTCGGTTCAGGGCCTCGAGCGAAAAGATGATGGGCTCGACCCCATAGATTTGGCGTAGACGAGTCGCGCTGCGTGACTGCCATTCGCGGGCACGGCACGACAGAATGAACTCAGGTGAGCCTGCATCCTCCAGTTGCTCGAGTATCAAAACAACAGCATCGCCCTCATGGCGTGCTACGGCTTCATCCAGGGCGTCGATTAGCAGCGGTTTGCCGGCAACCACAAACCGCGATGGGTCTTTACTATTCATGAAGCGAGTTGCGTCAACCGGTTGAACATCGAGCCTGCGTCCAAACTCCCGGATTAGCTCGCTTTTGCCCATGCCGGGTTCACCTAGTACGACCTTCGGCCCAGCTATTGCCAAGATTTCAGTGTCACCGACTATTTGCATCTGTCCTTGTTCGTCGGGTTTGCGAAGAAATCGCGAGAAATAGTTTATGGCTGTCATTTCGAGGACACCTCCTTGCTTGCCGCACGTAATGTCAGCATTGACTGGTGACTGGATCATATCGTTTCAGGGCGGAGTCTTAACCTCCGGGTCGTGTCTAGCGGTGCATCAAGCCACCTTACCATTGAGGCGTTTTCGGCCTATCGCCGTATTTCGCGCCCGTCGTTATAAATGCAGTGCCTCGCTTGGCAGTTGATGCGATAGCGGCCAGGGTGACAATATTCTAGGTCATGGACTTGGTTCCATTGGCGCCTGGTCATACTGCTGTCGCAACTCGGTCGCTATTATGCAGTAGCGGCCTATCGGCGCATGGCATTCGCGGCAAAGCATCAGATGGTTGAGGTATTGGTCATGGGCTCGGCACCACTTAGGTGTTGCCGTGGCGGCGGTCAAAACGCACCGGTCGCGGTTGAATTCCAGTTCGGGCACGGAAGGTGCTGGGATGTCGGGCCGCACCTGAACCCACGCGGGATTGCTGCGGATCAGCAGCACGACAAAGTGCGGGTGAGTGCGGCGCTTCTCGGCCAGGTCATACCGGTCGATAAAGCCATGCTCCAACAGGTAGCCCGGCGAACATTCCAGTAGACGGGCTACAGAGTCCAGCCATGCTTGTGCCTCTGTTGTCGAATCATTCGCCGCCCCCAGCACGGCGATGATCTCCAGGCGGTGCGCCTTGATGCTGGTCAGCAGATCAACGGGTGGCTGGTGGTCAGCGGTCCATGTCAATCGGTCGCCTTCCAGCACCAGCGCCACACCTTCGGCACTGGCACGACTCAGTATCTCGGCGGCGCTCATACCTCACCCCCGAACACGGGGCGCACTGCGACATGTGCGACTTCTGCGACACTCCCCGGATTTATTGACGCGAACGTTTGCGACAAGTCTGTGACAGCTTGCGACAGATCGGAGGCCACAGGCTCCTGGTCGCAGCTTGTCACAACGCTGTCGCAAGCTCGGAGCTCCTGCGGGGCGGGCTTTGTCACGGTTGTCGCAGTTGTCGCAGCTGGGTTGATGGTGAAATGTTTCCCATCGCTGGTCAGAAGCTGGCGATGCTCCACCAGCACGGCCAGCAACTGGTCGCGCTGCTTTGCGCTCTTGCGAGCTATGGACGGCCCTTCGCGCTGTAGTGTGCGTGATTCGAAGGTGTACCACCCTTTGTTGAGCAGCCAATCGAGTAGGTTTTGCGCTTTAAATAGGTGCGGGCCCGCCTTCGTTGGGTTGGTCAGTCGCAGGGCTTCGTCCAGATACCAGCGCACCAGCATTCCGGCCCGCTCGATAATCGGCAGGGTAATGGCTTCGGCGTTCTCGACCACGGCCAGTACGCCAGCAATCCGCAGCAGATTTTCGCCACCCTTCGCGGCGGCCGGTTTGATTTCGCACAGTTCGCCCCATTTGCCTAACTCCGTCTCAATAGCGTCGTGGTGGGCAACCCAGGCGGCCAGCGACTGCGGCCCCATTGGCAGCGCGGGCGGGGCCAACTCCCCTTGCTCATTCTGCGGCGGCTCAAGGGCCAGCAGATGGGCCATGCGCTGCCAGTAGCGCCCCAGTCGAACGTCTCGCATGGGGTCGTCATCCCGGTAGAAGCGAGTCCCAGCCAGTGACTGCGGCCAAGCGATTAGAAAGCGTGCCAGAAAGCCTTGACCCTGTAACACTGGATTGCCCAGCACGTTTTGCGCCACGATAGGCTGAATCATCAGATGTGCGCTCAAGCGGCAACCGCTGCGTGATGCGCTTTCACCTTCGGCGGCGCGGATGCGCGTGATAGGTGAGCCGTCCCAAAGCTTCGACAGCCCGGCCACACTTTTCAGCATGTTCTCCGGTCTGCTAGCGTAACCGCCGAAGAATTGGCCGCCTTCGTCACTGAATAGCCCTTGTGAGGGGAAACCGCGCAGTAGGGACTTTTGCAGCCCCTCTAACGTCGGCTCTTCGGCCAGGATGAAAGGCGATGGCGGCTCGATTGGCTCAAGCAACTTACCCAGCTCGGTAGCTACGGTTTCCGGATCGCCCTTGGCGTTGTCGAGAATGGCTGCACGGGCTTTCTGGTAGGCATCCCGGTGGTTGCGGTACTCCTTGTGTTCGGTCTTATATGCGCCCAACAAAGTGTGCTGGTGTTGGTGGTGGGCGTGCAGAGCTAAGCGATCCGCTGCCGACTTGCGGTCACCAGACTCGGCAACGGTAAGGGCGAACAGTGATAGGGGAATTAGTTGACCGCCGCGTTGTACATTGGCGTGAGGTTGGGCAGCCATTGCAGCAGCGGCCAGCACGGCTTGCCCGGCTAAGGCATCGGGCACTTGCACGCTTTCGATAATGGCTGCAGCAGCCCCACCCAGCAAATCACCCAGGGCTTGCAGGGGATAAGGTGCCGCAATCGACACGTCTGGCAGCAGAGGCTGCGGATCGGGATAGGCTGGCTCAGGAATAAGCGTGGAAGTCATTGTGCTGATCTCCAATTGGCCAGGTCGTTAAAATCGGAAAGAGTCAGGGGCTCGGCCCCCGACCATGGCGGAAAGATCATGCGACAGCCAAGAGCGGCGGCTGCCTCGATGGCGTAAGTGCGTCCGGGGTTGCCTTCGGTCATGCGGTCGTCGTCGCCGGCTACGATCAACACGGCGTCTGGATGCTGGCGCTGGAGCCGCTGGCCGACCTCTAGCAGGTTGTTGGCAGTCATGGCGCAAGCCACGGCGGCGCCGGTTTCGGCGTGAAGCGTGGCACCAGTTGCCCAGCCCTCGCAGATGTACAGCGCCCGGTCTGGCTGAATTGTGCCGATAAGTGAACAACTGCCCTTGGTCTTACCGCCGAACAGAAAGCGTTTGTCGCCGTCTGGCTTGATGCGTTGAAGGCTGACCAGCACCCCGTCACGCATAAGCGGTACCAGTAACACGTCACCGGCCTGACGCAGGGCATGAGAACGCACCCCTTTTGCCACTAGATAGGGGTGCTCGGGATTGGCGCTGTGGGCGTTGCGCCACATCCGGTTGGCATGTTCGGCGGCAGCTTGCTGGCCCTGGTGCTGCTTAGCTGGCCGCTGGCGTCGGGCCTGCTCAATGCGTAGTGCGATTACTTGCGCCTCTAGGTGGCCGGTAGTCTTACCGCTGTGCCAGACCTGCGAGCCGCCCGCTTTCCAGCTCCCGAACTTGCCGCAGGGGATGCCGTTCAGAAACAGCACATACCAGCCGTTCAAGGTGCCTGGCTTGTCGCCGGGTACGTGGAAGCGGTGGATGGCGCCGTCTGGTATCGGCAGCCAATCAAGCGGCCCGAGCACGGATTGCATGCTGTCACGAAACAAGATCACGAAATCCATAAAGCGACTTCCAGGCAGATCAGCAGCGCTAGGTCAACACCAGTCGGTGACAGGCTGAACAAGTAGAGGCTGGCCAGGTTTGGGGTCTTGATTGGGTGGCCAATGGCGCGCGTATTGGAAGTACCGGCGCTTGGGCGGCAGGTACCCAGCTCCTGCATGGTGGTGAAAGTGTCTGTCGGCCCCAGCTTGATCCGAGCCATCAAACGGGTGAGCGGGGTGTGGCTGCGGGGGGAGTTTATGCGCGATTCATTCCCGAGCTTGCCCTTAGTGGTGGGCTTCTTTTTGTCCATTATGTGCGGCCCTCCAGGCGATCAGTGATCCACTGTTCAACCTCCAGGCTGTCCCAGCCGACTGCGCGTGGGCCAATGCGGCGGCATTTCGGGAAAGTTCCAGCATTCATAAAGTTGTAAATGGAGCTGCGCCCGTAGCCGGTCATGATGACGACTTCCGGTAGGCGCATGATGCGGCGGGGTGGGGTGGTTGCTATTGCGGTCATAGCCATAACTCCTTCGCGCTATCTGGCGCTCAGTGGTTTATGGCTAGACATTCAATGTGAGGCGGCGGGCAATTTCGATCCGGGTTTCAGTGGGCTAAATGTTCCGGAAATTTTCAGTACTCAAAAGTTTCCGGACTAGCAGAGAATTGGGCTTCAACTGCCACAAATGCTCGAAATTCTGACAGGTCGCGCATTAATCCAGCCGCGAGGGGAACGACTGTTTTCCTAAAACTGCTTTCCCCCTTATCGTAACGACTCACTGCCGCTGACATTACGCGATCAGGAATATGCATATTCGACTCCTGTGCCCATATCTTCAGATCAAGGTAAGGCAGCAGTCCGTAGGACGCCCATCGACCATAGGCGGGGCGATGGTACTTTGTTCGAGCCGCGCCAGCGGCCAGCCTTGTTTCAGCCAGCCATGCTTTGAAGCTCTCGACAAGCGCTGCGTCTGGCAGGTCCAAGGATATTTTGACGGCCGCATACACTTCGCGATCTATAGAATGAAGTGTGGTAAGGCGTACTGGGTCAGGGCTAAGAATGGGCGTGAGGTGGCGGTCATGGTTACGTCGTTTGATGGCCTCAAAATATTCACCAGGATCATCGAAAATATTAAACGCGTGCTCCCATAGGTCTTGGGTATCCAGGTTTTCCACTCCTTTAAGTCCAACCAGACTCATTCTGGAGAGCACATCAAAATCAGTCGAGCCTAAAATTTTTGGAGCTAGGTCTGCATACAACTCATGTGCTGCCGCTCTCATCGAATCAAACAGCGAACTCAAATCATCAGTCCGCGAATCAATATGCTTGTGCTTAACATACTTACGCTTAAGAATCTTTAGTAGGAGGTTCCTTGCCTCAAGTTGCCGAAGCCACTCAATAGAATTAAAGCTTTTTGCCTGACTGTAGTTGTCCAGGTTGAACCATTTTGGTAAGTCACTTACTCGATCAATTTTTTCCATCTACACGCCTCCCTGGGCGTCCCCATTCTGAATAGGTCAGCGGGTCTCATAGTGTTTGCTTTTCGGAAGTTACCCTGGGTCAACCGAAAAACTTATGTGAACTTTTGGTTGATCGGCACCAAGTTTTCAGCAGCCAATATTGCGTCGATACGTTCGCCTAGCAGTCGCCATGCTTCGGTTTTTTCCTTGGCGTAGTCATGGTGCAGATAGTGTCGGCGAACCTTGGAGCCGCCCAACAGGTGATTCTGGCAGCGGTCGATAATGTCCAAGGTAACGCCTAGCTCCTGCATCATCGTCGCGCCAGTGCGGCGCAGGTCGTGCGGTGTCCAGTCGCCATTTGTGCCCTTGCTCAGTACCAACGTATTGTCATTGCGCCGGCCGGATAGAGGTTTGCTGCGTTTTTTGAACTGTTCTTGCCGGTCGCCTACGCGCTTGGAAATGCTCTTTAGGTCTACGTGGCCGGTATGGTTGGTGGCGGGGAACAGGTATGGCGTGTTGCCCGACAGGGTGTGCAGTTCTTTAAGTTGGCGTAGGGCGAAGGTAGACAGAAAAACATGGTGATCCTGGCGCGTTCCTCGGTGCCCTTTGGTGTTCATGGCAGGCAAAAACCACGTTCCCTTGCTTAGATCGACGTGGCGCCATTCGGCCTTGAGTAGTTCGCCGATGCGGCAGAGGGTGCCCAAACATATCCACAGTGCAAGCTGTGCTTTCCTTTCCAGCGGACGGACGCCGGAATATTTCTGGCCGGGGGGTAGGGCGGCATAATCACGCTCCATGCTCTCAAATATATCGCGCATCTCCCTGATTTCATCGACAGTCAGAATGCGGTCGCGTTCTTCTTGATAGTCGTGGTCTAGAAGTTTCTTGACTTCCACCAGATCGGCAGGGTTGCCGTCGATCATCAGGCCGCGCCAAGGCTTGCGCTTTTCGCCCCATGCGAGCATCTGATTCAGATCGGCGAACAGACTGACTACATACCGATTGACGCCACGTTCGCGTACGGTACGCAGCATGGCGAGAATATCTTTCTCGGTAAGAGCGCGCAGAGGCTTTTGGCCGATGCTGGGTAGTACGTCTTTGGTGAAGCTGCGGGTTAGTTCTGCATTGTCATCTTGGCGGGCCACGCCATCTTTTAGCCACTCGACGAACAGGTCGGCCACTGTCAGGTTCTCGGCAGCCAGGCGCTTGGCCCCGGCAATGGTCGCCTCAATAGCGGTCTGTTTTTCGATCCTGGCGGCTTTCTTCGCGGCGGTGGGGTTGATTCCTTCGCTTACCGTAACGCGCAGGCGGTCGCGCTCGGCACGGATGCTGGCAAGGCTTTTCTTGGGCCAAGAACCTAATGCTTGGTCGCGCTTGGCGCCATTCAACTTGAACTCAAAACGAAACAGAACAGTAACGCCCCGTTGCCCGGCGCGAACGCGCCCGACAATTCCGCCATCCTCTCGCAGTGTCAGGCCGCTATCATCAACGGTAAGCGCTTCCAGTTGCTTGACTTGGATTTTTGCCATGCCCCTTTTGCCTTTGTGTTTTTACCCCACTTTTACCCCACCTAAAACGTCGGCTTGTATTGCTGCGTTCTGGGCGGTGTTGGACGGTAGATTAGCCTGATGTTGTTGTATTTACTAGGGTATTCTAAATTTATTTGGGTTTATTATCGTCCAGTGAAATTCGATCTATAATGGCATGGGGTGCTAGGGGTCGAGTGTTCGAATCACTCCGTCCCGACCATATAATTCAAGGGGTTGCGAGATTTTATCTCGCGACCCCTTTTTATTTTTAGGCGTTTTTACCCCTACAAAACGACTGGCTCTGGGTGGAATCTTCGGCTGATACAAAGGCCAGAGTTTGTCCCGGAAGGCACAAGCAGCACGTCAATGCGTCCAGCCAGACCTTCAGGCCGAACGCACGTTTACGCAGAGCTGTCCGTTCTTGATCAGTTAATCGTTGCTCTGAAAATCGCGAGCAATACTCTCGCTTGGACTGATAGGGCTGAGTGCGCAGACAGAAGTGTTCGAGAGATGTTGAATGGGGGCTGAGCTCGACTTCGCGTGATTCGCGCTTGAAATCAGGAGTAAAGGAGCGGCGTTGCTTGGTCATCTGACACCTCGATCTGGCGAGCATTCTCGCCTAAATGGGTGTCCGGTTTCATTAGACCACTACTCTTCGCTGCATATCCTTAGCAGGATTGGCATGGGCAAGGACGTGCTTCTGCACGCCTAAATCCGCTATGTTCGGCGGCGGATCTACGGACTGATAGCTGTCGGCCAGGAGCGGACACTGACCGCCGGACGGTCTCAACGACAAAGCGGCGTTCGAGTTAGGCGATAACCAGCGGCAGCATGCAATGGCCTCTGAGCTGCCATTGACTGAATCCGAACGCGTCGATCATGCGTTGGTGCGCGAGACCCGCGAGAGTAGCTTGGCGAACTACGCAGGCAGTCCATCCGAGCAAGGACATGGTCCAGCCCGGTCGGTGTCACCAGTGACACGCAAACCTACGGTTTCAGAGCGACTACGCCAACAGCGCGCCCGTCGCGAACTATTGTAAAAAGGCCGTCTCGCGAGACGACCTGGTTTCTCGGGGGTCGGAACAACCCGACCTATTCGCCGCGATGGCTTTCCATGTCGGCAATGACCTGTGCAGATACGTCGAACACGAGGCGGTGGTTGTCGAACAGATCGTCCTGATTCGATACGAGGTCGACGGCGATATGCCCGCAGTTGAACATCAGCAACAGTTGACCGCCGTCCGGCAGCGGGACGATACGAATAGCTTCGGCTTCACCTGTGGTAGAGATGATGGCTTTGGCGATAAGCAGACGGGTGTGTGAATCAATCGAAAGAGTAGGCATGGTAGCTACTCTGTTTTAGCGAGTATTTCTCAAGCGCCCCCGCAAGTAGGATTAAATCGGCGCACCGTTGAGTGTAGCCCATGCGCACAGACTGCCTAGAGGGATCAGGATCGGCGACCGGCAGAGAACGGCCGATTCTGTTGAAAAAGTAGCTCCCCCGTCTGGCCTGCGGCAAAATCCTCGCATCGGCTAGCGGGGAAGCACGCAGCATGATGGGACAGTTATCGAGTGGGCAGGAACGACTGTTTTACTCGTTCAATCTTGAAGATCACATTCCCGCCAATCACCTTCTGCGCAGCATTGATCAGTGTCTCGATCTGAGTGACCTGTGCCATTACCTCGCCGATTTCTACAGCCCGATCGGGCGCCCGTCGATTGATCCTGAACTGATGATCCGCATGCTGGTGGTGGGCTACCGCTATGGCATCCGCTCTGAGCGGCGACTGTGCGAAGAGGCCCATTTGAACCTGGCGTATCGCTGGTTCTGCCGGTTGAGCCTTGAAGATGAAGTACCCAATCACTCGACGTTTTCCAAAAAACGACACGACCGTTCTTGGGACAGTGATCTGTTTCGCTGGTTGTTCAATGAAGTGCTGCGTCGCTGCATGGACGCAGGTCTGGTCAAGGGCGAAGGCTTTGCCGTGGACGCCAGCATTATCAAAGCGGATGCGAGTCGGCAGCGCGGCGTACCGGGAGATGAACCGGTCAACTGGAGCGATCAGGCCCTGAGCACCCGCGCCGTGCGTGAGTACCTTGAGGCACTCGATGAAGAGGCTCTGGCCGAAACGCTACCGAAGCGCCTATCGCTGACTGATCCTCAAGCCCGCTGGACCGCTGCCCGGCCGGCAACCCATTGCGCAGCGAATGGCGAGCTTTCAAGAATGAGCGTTCACACGTCACCAAAGCCAACACCATCATCTTCTGATCCCGGCAGACCGACTGCGCTACGTGTCCGATGAAAACCAAGTGCTGCCCGAACACTGCGTTGCGCAAGATCGCTCGCAGCGACCATGAAGCCGCGCGCAATGTGGTGAGTAGGTTCTCCGGTGGTGGTCGTGCCTGAGTTCAGGCCAGCTGAAAATCCGACTTTTTCAACAGAATCGGTCATAAGCAGCCAGTCGGAAATGTCCACGAAACCATGGGCGATTCACTCTGGGGCACACAGGCATTCAGCTTCCCTCCGCCCTCGGTTCCCGACTGGGAGCGGGGCGCCTACAAAGTTGCCATTATCATTTGTCGTCCATCTTCGTTGACGATTGTGGCCGGCGCTCAGTGCTCTCTTCGGCGTTGGGCGCTTCTGGAAAACTCCCTGGCGTGAACACATGGGTCTGCAAGTCGCTGGCATCGACTTCGGCGACACCATGAACCGAACGGGCCAGACCAATGGCCTGTTCACACTGTCTGTGAGTGTTGACGCGGCCACTTAACCCCACTATGCCCGCATGGGTTTTGACATTGATATGCAGGCTCAGGGTCGGATCGGAAAATGCCAGGGCCGACTTCACCTTGGCGGTAATCCATGCATCGTGAACGGCCATTTCCAGACCATGAGAGTAATGCTGGAAGGAGTGAATTTTCATGGCTGAACCCTCTCTCGCGTAATCAGACGTACTGTCCATCCCATTTGCTGTGCCGCCCTCTGCCTGTCAGGTGAACGCTATGGATACCTGATTCGTTTTGGAGCGCTCGTCACGCAAACATTGACAGAAATTAATTATAGTACGGCTGTTGCCTGCGGTCAGAGTGCTGTCCCCGTGAACGTCCGTCTTGGTCGCTCTGTGCCAGGCGCAACACCTACAGAGCACTCCAAACAGTCCTTATTGCGATCAGCCCTGATCAACCCATAGCTGCCGGTCACGATCGGCAAAAATCGGCCAGGAGGAGACATTCGTTTGCGTCGGGATGCCCCCTATCCAGTCGTCAGGCATTAAGCAGTGTTGAGATGGTCGCGTATGAACTCGATGAACCGCTGGGTCTTCGCAGGAAGCAGCCGTGTTTCGGTCAGTGCGTAGACCGAGATGCGAGTGCGACTACGACGAGATGTGCCACATCCTCGAAGGCACCTGCGCCTGACCGATGCGGACGGCGTGGCGAAGACCTTCGGACCGGGGGATTCGTTCGTGGTGGCGGCGGGGTTCAACGGAGCCTGGGAAAACATCACGCCTGCGCCTCGCCTGGGAACGCCGGCAGCCCGTACGTCAACGCAAGTTCCAAGGCCGGTTACAAGGGGTATAACTATCAGAACAAAAGGCGGGTCACGCAGAATAGGCCCTCCAAAGGTAGCGCCCGGGCCAGGCGCCCCAGGCCTGATCGGCGCCTGCGGCGCGGAGCGATGTGATGAGATCCAGAGCATGGCGATGGGCTCGCAAGAGCCTTCTTGGCTGCATCGAGCTGGCCTTGCTGGTCGCTCCTCTGTGCGCCAGCGCCATGTTCAAGTGCCAAGCCAGGGACGGAGCCATCAGCTACACCAGCCAAGCCATCGCCAGCGCCCGCTGCACTCGCGTGAATGGCATGGCGGGCGCCGGTGTCGGTGCCAAGGCAATGGCCCTGCCACGGCTTGTGCGGGACGACGACCCAGACGCGGTGCGTATTCGGGTGTTCACCTTCATCCACAAGGGTATTCGTCAATATGTGAGCCGGCGCCCCGTCGGGATCTCCGCGCGGGTCGATGTCCTTGAGCTCTATTACATCAAGGGCTGTTATCTGTGCATGGCGACGAAGGATTTCAAGGTCGCCTCACTGCGCCTGGACACCCAGTCCTATCGACGGGAGATCGAAGCCGCTTCGGGTCATTATGGTGTCGACAGGGCGCTGGTCCGCGCAGTGATACATGCCGAATCGGCGTTTCGCCCCAACGTCATTTCCGAAGCCGGCGCCCAGGGGCTGATGCAGTTGATGCCCGCCACCGCCGAGCGCTTCGCCGTGGGCGATCCGTTCGACGCCCAACAGAACATTCGTGGCGGCGTGCGCTACCTGGCCTGGCTGCTCAAGCGCTTCAACGGCAACCAGGTGCTGGCGTTGGCAGGTTACAACGCCGGCGAAGCGTCCGTGGTCGAGTACAACGGGGTGCCTCCCTACGCCGAGACGCAATCCTACGTCACCCTCGTGCAGTCCTTGACCGAACGCTATCGCAACCATCGCTAGTACCGTAGGGCGCATAACCCGGAATAGGTAATACGCCGGGCGGGGGAATGGCTCAACCGAACTTCCACGCTCACCGGTAAGTATCGACCCAAACCGGTCAGTCGTGACAGCCAGCCTTCGGCCAGACCAGCGATGAGCTTGATCCCTCCGACCAGTGCTATGGAATTGACTCCACCTCAACCTTTAGTTTTTGTTGGGCAGTAAATAGCGCGTCAAGGAATTGCTCTGATGCGCCTTTCGGCGTTTGTCCCTGACGAGTAATACAGTGAAAAGCCGGAAGCTCTCTTAGCGCTCCATCGGCAACAACCCTTTGATGAAAATGGAGATGGTTTCTGCGATCAGGTGCTCCCTTTCCGATGTCGAAGGGCACTTGCCAAGCCCGAGCAAGCAACGCAATTGCAGGTCGCCTGTCAGCGCATCGAGGAAAATCTTCGCGCGGGTATGGGCGTTGCCTGGTGTGATCAGCCCCGCTTCTTCAGCCCATTTGAAGTACTCGGCCAGGCAGTTGTAAGCCGTCGCCGGTGCTGCATCAAAGAACGACTGCGCCGCCTCCGGAGCACGTAGCGCTTCGGCAACAATCAGGCGGTGCAGGGCGATGGTGCGAGGCGATAGCACAACATCGAGGAAGATCCTGGCAATGCTCGACAGGGCTTCCTGCAAGGGTTGTTGCTTGAGATCCATGTGGGTGAGGGGGCTGACATTCTCCGCACAGAGCTGCTCGATAATCGCCGAAAACAATCCCTCCTTGCCGCCAAAGTAGCTATAGATCGTGCGCTTTGATCCGCCGGTTTTCGCAATAAGCCCGTCGACACTGACCCCGGAGTACCCATCCGTGAGGAACATGTCGGTCGCTACGTTGAGAATGCCTTGACGCTTTGCTGCCTGCTTGGGGGTAGGTGATTCCATGTGGCTCGGGTATTCCTGAAAAGTACGCTGCGAAGTTCGCCATAGCCTACGCCGCTCCAGGTATGCCTTCCAGCCGCACAGGCATCCATCGTGCGCATGAGTCAGCCAAAAAAAACTTATAAAAAAGGGGGCGGCACTCTTGACCCGCCTTTCGTTTGGGTGCACCTTTCGACATAAGGGTACGGTAACGTACCGTACCATTGCGCAAACACATAAGAACAATAGAGGTACAGATCATGCGTTTTGTACAATTCGTAGAAGGCACCTCCAAAGGCCTGGGTATTGAGCAAGCGGGCACTCTGCGCGGCTTGAGCGAAAACGAAGCCGGCTACCCGGGCTCGCTCCATGACTTGCTCGCGGCAGGCGAGGGCGCATTGAAAGCCGCCCATGAGCGCTTGAGCGATGCGCGTTTGCTTGATCCAACGAACATACGTTACCTGCCACCTCTCGAACGCCCGGGCAAGATTGTCTGTGTCGGCTTGAACTATGCCGATCACACCAAGGAAAGCCCGTACGAGCAGCCTTCCTACCCAACGTTTTTTCCTCGCTTCGCTTCGAGTCTGATTGGCCATGGCGAACCCATCATTCGTCCCCGTATCTCCGAGCAACTGGATTTCGAAGGTGAACTGGCGGTCGTCATCGGTACCGGTGGCCGACATATCGCCAAGGGTCGTGCTCTGGAACATGTTGCGGGTTATGCGATCTTCAACGAAGCCTCGATCCGTGATTACCAGTTCAAATCGCCGCAATGGACGATTGGCAAGAACTTCGATGCCACCGGCGCGTTTGGCCCGACCTTCGTCAGTGCCGACGAACTGCCGCCAGGGGCAAGCGGCCTGAATCTGGTGACGCGCCTCAATGGGGCAATCGTGCAGCAGGGCAACACCGCCGACATGGTCTTCAGCGTCGTCGACCTGATTTCCATCCTCAGTGAAGCGGTCACCCTGGAGCCCGGTGACGTCATTGTCACCGGTACGCCTGCGGGGATCGGCTGGGCGCGCCGTCCGCCACTGTTCATGAAACCTGGCGATCTGTGCACCGTAGAAATCGAAGGGCTTGGCATGCTGAGCAATCTGATCGCCGACGAGCCTTCGCCGGTCTGAAGCCTGGTATCAGGCTCTTACTTTCGAGCTAGCGGAGTCACTGTCCCGACGGGGTCGACCGCTGATTCTCCGATCTTTGGTGGCCACCTTTTTTCCGAACTGCTTTGCAGATCGCGGACCCG
Source organism: Pseudomonas sp. KH_046_2 (assembly GCF_057838985.1). Taxonomy (NCBI): domain Bacteria; kingdom Pseudomonadati; phylum Pseudomonadota; class Gammaproteobacteria; order Pseudomonadales; family Pseudomonadaceae; genus Pseudomonas; species Pseudomonas sp. KH_046_2. Next base: position 2,263,023 of record NZ_CM174480.1, read on the forward strand.
GCTGCCTCGACCTTTGCTGACGGCCCGTTTTTAGAGACAGCACTCTGAAAGCGGCCAAGGAGGCACTATCGTGTTGCAGATAAAAGACATCAACCACGTCGTCTACCGTCATCCCGATCTCGCGGTGATCGAACGCTTCCTGACCGATTTCGGCCTGGTCGTCATGCACCGGACCGAACAGCGGCTTTACCTGCGTGGCGCCTGTTCGCTGCCCTATGTGTATATCGCCGAGAAATCCGCACACAGCAGCTTTGGCGCCATTGCGTTCGCCGTCGAGCGTCTCGACGACCTGCACCAGGCCACACAGCTGCCGGGTGCGTCAGCCATCCACGCACTGGACGGCCCCGGAGGTGGGCAATGTGTCGTGCTGCACGATCCGTCCGGCCGCCGGATCGAGTTGGTCCACGGCATTGAACCGGTGGGTTCGTTAACCCTGCGCGCGGCGTTGACCCTCAATTCTGCGCAAGAGAAACAGCGCTTCGGCGATGTGCAACGCCCCAATAAAGGTGCCGCGCAAGTGTTGCGTCTCGGGCATGCGGCAATCGGCGTGCAGGACATGGTCGCGCACCTGGACTGGTACAAGCAGGTGCTTGGCATGCTGCCCTCCGATCTGGTGGTTGAAGAACCCAATCGGGACTGCCCGGCGGCGGCCTTCCTGCGATTGAACCGTGGGAGTGCATGGACCGACCATCACACCATTGCACTGTTCCAGGCGGAAAAGGACTTTGTCCATCACGTGTCCTACGAGGTTCAAGACTTCGACGCGCAATGCCTGGGACATGCCTGGATGACCCAGCAAGGGTGGTCGCCATTCTGGGGGGTTGGCCGGCATGTGTTGGGCAGCCAGATCTTCGATTACTGGAGCGACCCGTCCGGCAACCTCATCGAGCATTTCACCGACGGCGACTTGTTTAATCAGGACTCACCTTCCGGCTTCACCCAAGCCTGCGACGACAGTCTCTATCAGTGGGGGCCACCCATGTCGGTGGAGTATTTCCTGGGCGGTAAATGCCAAGCGCAAAACACCGCTCCCCGGACCGCGGCGTCCCGCCAGCGGCGCAGTTGATCAATCCCCACAGGACAGATGCCATGAGCAAAGTAATGACAGAACAGGGACTTGACCTGTTGTTTCGGCAGGCCCGAAGCCAGAACGGCTGGCTCGATCAGCCCGTGAGCGACGACACGCTCAAAGCACTCTACGACCTGGTGCGTTGGGGGCCGACCAGCGCCAACGGTTGCCCGGCACGTATCGTGTTTTTGCGCAGCGCCGAGTCCAGGCAACGCTTGTTGCCGGCACTGAGCGCCGGCAATGTCGAAAAGACGTTGAGTGCGCCGGTGACCGCAATCATCGGTTATGACACACGCTTTCACGAGCAATTGCCCAAGCTGTTTCCACACAACCCTGGCGTGCGCGACTGGTTTGCCGGGCAGACGGAGTTGATCGAGTCCACGGCGCTGCGCAACAGTTCGATGCAAGGCGGCTACTTCATCCTCGCGGCGCGCGCCCTGGGCCTGGACTGCGGGCCGATGTCCGGGTTTGATCATCACTGGGTGGATCAAGAGTTTTTCACCCCTGACACCGACCGGCCGCCTGCCTTTGCCGGCATGCAGATCAAATCAAACTTCCTCTGCAACCTCGGTTATGGCGATACCACCAAGTTGTTTGCACGCAGCCCGCGTCTCGAGTTTGAGGAAGCCTGCCTGCTCCTCTAACTGACAACGCACCGGTAAAACCAGTAAATCCTCCAGCCCGTCTGATTGCGCGCTGCGGCTCCTCACGCCCGAACCAACGGACTGGCACAACAACAAAAACAAGGAAAACCACGATGAAATCCATTTCGAAATGGCACGTGCTTGTCGGCGGTTTCCTGGCGTATCTGTTCGATGCCATGGAAATCATCTTGCTCACCATCGCGCTGCCGGTGATCCGTCAGGATCTCGGCCTGAGCTTCAACGAGGCCGGTATGCTGGCTTCGGCGACACTGCTGGGTATCGGTTTCAGCAGCATCACCACCGGCTGGTACTCGGATAACTTTGGTCGACGCAAGGCACTGCTCCTGTCGCTGATGGTGTTTGGGGTACTGACCACCCTGGTTGCAATGACTCACAGCTGGGCGTTGCTCCTGCTGCTTCGCTTCCTTTCCGGATTAGGGTTGGGGGGAGTCTGGGGCATTGTCTCGGCCTATGTGACGGAGACCTGGCCTGCGCATCAGCGTGCAAGAGCGACCGGCTTTGTGCTGAGTTCCTTCCCAATCGGTGCCGCCATCGCGGCAATGGCCGCGGCGAGCTACCTGCCGGACTGGAAGACGCTGTTCATGGTGGCGGGTATCTCGACGCTGATCCCGGTGGCGTACCTCTTTTTCTTTGTGCCTGAATCCCGGGAATGGCAAGAGCAGAAGGCCAAGAGCCTTGCCAACCCCAAACTGCACAGGCGCGTCTCGGTCAGCGAAATCTTTTCCCCTGAACTGCTGCGGCTGACCTTGTTGGGCACCCTGGCAGCCAGTTGCGCGGTCATCGGCTTCTGGGGCGCGAGCACCTGGTTGCCAACTTACCTGGTGCAGGAGCGGGGCCTGAACATCGGCATGATGGCTAATTTCATGGCAATCATGAACATCGGTGCATTCATCGGGATTAACGCGTTCGGCTTCATTGCCGACCACATCGGTAAAAGAAACGCTACGTTGCTTTCGCTGCTGGGCAGTGCCGTCATGCTGTCGATTTATGCGCTGACCACACAGAACGCCATCCTGTTCTGGCTGGGGCCGGTCTATGCCTTCTTCTATGCCTTTGCCAGCCTGTTCGCATCCTACTTCAGCGCCCTTTACCCCACCCGAGTACGCACTATCGGTGCTGGCTTCTGCTTCAACTTCGGCCGCGGCCTGGCGGCATTTGCCCCCTTACTGCTGAGTGGTATTGCCACCAGTTACAGCCTCGCATTGGGGCTGCTGGTCTGCGCAGGCTTCTTTGCCCTGGCAACGATCACCATGTTCTTCATGCCCCATGCGCAAATCCCCCAGGTACATCCCGCGCAGAGTGCGCCACTGGAAACCAGCCATTCGTAGTCGAGCGTCGTCATCCGGTTGTCGCGCTTTTGCGCATACACGCAATCAACTGCCAAGCACGGAGTTTCATGCATGTTAGAGCCACAGGTAAAGCAACACATCGAAGCACTTGAAGTACGCCGTCGTCAGGCGATGATCGATCTGGACATGGACTTTCTGGAAGGCATCTATACCGACGATCTCACCTATAGCCACTCCGATGGCAAGAGCGATAGCAAGAAAGGGTATTTGCAGGGGATGCGCGCAGGGATCTGGTTTTATCGAAGTTTCGAAAGCCGGCAAGAGCACATCCGCAGAGTGGGAACCTGCGCCGTCATCACCGGGCTGATCGACATGGATGTGATTATTCGGGGTGAGCCCATGCTGTTGAACTCGCGTTATATCAGCGTCTGGAGAGAGGGCGATGCGGGTTGGCAAATGATGGCCTGGCAGTCCACTCGATATTCTAAAGGCTGAAGTTGGTTTTCAGCGCGCAGCTGTTTCACCGTCTGCGCCCGACAGTTTTCAGTCACTAACAGTGCATTTGATCGTTTGATCCCGGTCGTTATGGCTAAGCGGGCACTGCGTCCTCATGCCTGAAATCCTTAGCGCTTGAAGCACTGTTCATGCGGCCAACACATGGCTGAACTAATTGGAATCTTGACCATGTACGTACAACAACTACAAAAAACGTATTTCAAGGCACTTCTGGCTGCTGGTGTAATGAGCCTGGCCACCACCAGCGTGAACGCCAAGGAATGGAGCGATACCTTTGTCGGGTTTCGCTATGGTACCGACTTCACCGAGCCCGGCGTGCGGGGTAAGGTCCAGAAGGAGATCTACCAACTGGGCCATGTCAGCGGCAATGACACGGGCTCCAACTTCTTCAATCTGGACGTCCTGAAGTCCGACAGTAATGACCCGAAGAAGGACAGTAACTCCGGCGCGACAGAAGCCTATCTGGTCTATCGCCATCAACTGTTTCTGAGCAAGGTCTTTGATCGTTCAATGGCTTTCGGTCCGGTCAAGGAAGTGGCGCTGAGCAGTGGGGTCGAACTCAACTACAAGAACACCGAATTCGCGACCCGTAAGCGCATGCTGGTGGTGGGCCCGACACTCAAGTTCGACGTGCCCGGGTACCTGGATATCAGCCTGCTTTACGCCATTGAATGGAACCATTGCGGGTTGAACGCTTGCCAGACAGAGAACATTCAGTTCGATCCTTACTACGTACTGCACATGGTTTGGGGTTTCCCATTTCAACTGGGCAGCGTGCCGCTCAAATTCCAGGGCTTCGCCAGCTACAAGACGCAGAAGGGCAAGGATTATTTTAAACAGGACACCGCCGAGGAAAGCCTCGTTCGGACTTCGTTGATGGTCGATGTGGGGCAAATGACCTTTGGCAGCAAGAACAAACTGCTGATCGGGCCGGGTTACGAGTACTGGAAACACAAATATGGAGCGATTCATAAACCGGGTACCGACACCTACGCACCGACAGTGCATCTTGAGTGGCACTTCTGAACCGATAAACAATGTGCTGGCGAACCCTGTTCAACGCATTCGCTGAACAGGCAATAACCGCTTCCTTTTTTGCTCCCCTGGTGGGGAAGCGGATTTTGGCGCCCTGATGGCCAATGCCAGTCAGTTAAGCTCGCTCCCACAGGGGAGGGTGTTCAAACTCTTAACTGACTGGCATTACCCCTGATGGCGCCTTTTTTTCGTTTACCAAAGTACGTTGCCGCGTATGCGGGCAGTCTGGAACAGATTGGCGGTCAGCGACTCGAGCTCTTTGATGGTGATTTTAGCCATGTAACGAACTCCCCCCCGTGGCCTTTGGCTTCCCATCGTTTGGGCAGCTTCGACTCAGGCGGGTGAATCGTAGAATCCAGGGTTTCGACAGGAACTAAAAGTAACAGTCAGCAAAGTTCATCCAGTTTCTTGTGGGTCTTAAAATTTCAAGCCTGACCACAGTAAATTACTCGCGCCCGGAGAAATCGGGATCGCGCTTTTCAAAGAACGCCCTGACGCCTTCCTCCAATGCCGGATGGTCGAACAATTCTTGCTGACGATTCGCCTCGTATTCCAGTTGAGTGCGTAGATCATTGCGGCTGGCCGCTTCACATATTTGTCGTGCCTCTATGACGCCATGAGCCGGCAAACGAGCCAGTTGCCGGGCCATTTCCATCGCAGTCGGCAGTAGGGCTTCGTCGTCGATACAAGCGTGGATCAGTCCCCACTGCTCGGCTTTCCTGGCCGATAAGCGTTCGCCGGTAAGACATAACGCCAAGGTGCGGGTGCTGCCCAGGCGACGCTGGAGGAACCAGGACGCACCAGCATCCGGTACCAGGGCCAGTTTTTTTACGAACGGAAGATAGAAATAGGCCGAGTGCGCTGCAAGAGTGATGTCTCCTGCCAGCGCCATTCCCACACCGCCGCCTGCGGCCCCACCGTTAACAGCGACTATTACGGGTACCGGGAGTTCGTGAAACTCGGCGATCAGGGGATTTATGCCATTGCGCATGGTTTTTCCAGCCCGCGTGCCTCGCGATTCACTCTGCGCATTGAAAGCTTCACTCCCCAGATCGGCACCGCAACTGAACAGCTTGCCATTAGCCCTAAACAGCAAAGCTCGCACCGTTTTGTCGGCGCGGACCATGGCGAGCGCATCGCGAATCTCGTCGACCATAATGGCGCTGAGCGGGTTGAATCGCTCCGGTTGATTCAGTGTGATGACTGCAACGGCACGCTCCCGGGTGTAGATGATTGACTGGTAACTCATGCAGTTTTACTCACTGGCTGTAGTTGAAAGTTCCTGTAGAACGCTCTTTTCCTGGGTTCAACCGTACATTCTGGCCATCGCGCCGCCGTGTGAGTAACCACCATCCACAGCAAGCACGACGCCAGTGATGTAAGACGCTTGCGGTGATGAAAGAAACAAAGCGGCGTGGGCGACTTCTTCCAGCGTGCCGTGGCGACCCAACGGAACCTGCCGGTTTACCCGCATGGTGCTTGCGTCGTCCGGTGCCAACCGGCGCATGCCTTCGGTGCCACTGATCGGGCCGGGTACCAGCGCGTTAACGCGAATACCCTGTTTGCCCCATTCGACGGCGAGAGTACGAGTGAGCATGTCCATGCCCGCCTTGGCTGCGCAGGCGTGTGCTTGCAAAGGCGTAGGAATGCTGCCTTGTGGCGCCGAAATGGTCAGCACTGACGAGCCGGCACCGCGCATGTGCTCATGGGCGAGACGAACGACGTTGAACGTGCCCAACAGATCAATATCCACCACCGTTTTGAAGGCGTTGCAGGACATTTCGGCCGCAGCCGCGAGGAAGTTACCGGCAGCGCCAGAAACCAGTACATCAATGGGACCGAAAGCTGCCACGGCCTGTCCAAGCGCGGCGTCGAGCGCTTCGGGGTTTCGCACATCGGCGGCCAGTCCCAGTGCTTGCGGGCCCAATTCCGTGGCGGCGGCCACGGCTTTTTCCCCATTGCGCCCCAGCACGGAAACATTGGCACCGTTCTGAGCAAAAGCTTTGGCGATACCCAGGTTAATGCCACTGGTGCCACCGGCGATGAAAACATGGAAATTCGCGAAACACGCCCAAGGGTTCGACTGATTCATTTCTTATCGCCCTCATTCAAGTTCAGGCCTTACAGCCGGGACACAGAAAATGTGGAAAACAAAGTGGTCATTCGGCCTGCATCGACAATGCTGCACATGCCAGTGGATGTCGGATCGAATTCGCTTCAGGACGATCGATAGTAAGAAGATGAAATTTCATCCACGACAACCAAAAGTACTTAGAGGGGGATGGTTTCTGGCTCGCTCCAAGGAACTATCGCAGGGAGCAACTCGAAGCCTGCGAAACAGTTCCAGACACCGCAGGTCGCGCCGGGGGAAACAAACTGGCAAGCTGAACCCGGTTTGACTACACCGAAGCAGAGCGCTGCGCGGGCAACCGCACGGCGTGATACTCGTCCTCGAAACGTGCAATCAACTGCGCCACGGTGGGAATGTCATCGATGTTCCCGACCCCCTGACCGGCTGCCCAGATGTCCTTCCACAGCCGCGCTCCGTTGTAGCCGCCAGTACCTCCTTGTATCGGTGGCAGCGGAAGGTTGTCCGGGTCCAGGCCCGCGCGGGCAATGCTTTGCTTGAGGTAGTTGGCGCGCAGGCCACTGAACAATGCGGTGTTGACGATCTGATCGGCGTTGGAAGCGAGCAGCATCTGCTTGTAGTCCTCATCGACTTCGCATTCCCGGGTGGCGAGAAACCGCGTGCCGACGTAACCCAGGTCAGCGCCCATGATCTGAGCGGCCACCAGATCCTTGCCGGTGGTCAAGCCGCCGGAGAGCAACACGGTCCCGGTGTAGAAACGGCGGATCTCGTTGACGAAAGCCAGTGGATTCAAGGTGCCGCCGTGGCCCCCGGCACCGGAGCAGACGGCGACAATGCCATCGACCCCGGCTTCAACGGCTTTTTCGGCGTGCCGTACGCTGATCACGTCGTGAAAGACAATGCCGCCATAGCCGTGCACGGCGCTGACCACTTCACCCGGCGCGCCGACGCTGGTAATCACCACCGGCACCTTGTGCTTGACCAGCAGTGCCAGATCCTGCTCCTGCCGTTGGTTCGACCGGCTGACAATCTGATTGATCGCAAACGGTGCCGGCAACGGCTGGTGGGGCGCAAGAGGGTGGCGTAGCTCTTCGCTCAACTGCGCCAGCCAGTCGTCGAGCATCTCGGCGCTGCGCGCATTGAGCGCCGGCATCGAGCCGACGATACCGGCGCGGCATTGAGCCTCGACCAGCCTTGGGGTGGACGCCAGAAACAACGGCGCAGCAACCAGCGGCAGCCGCAGACGGTCGGATAACACAGCGGGTAACGGCATCGAGAAGCCCTTAGGGTGGGGGGCATGGCCCGTTAACGAACTCATGCCCGTGGTGTCAGAGTTGTCGCTGCGTCAGTCCCGCCCAGAAGCCTTTGCCACCGGCAGCAATCGCCGCCTGGCCAAGAACTTCGGCCCATTGTGAATCGCTGCCGAACTCGTCGCGCCACGACCACAAGCGGCGGGTGGTGAAGTGCAGGGTGTGCTCGTGGGTGAAGCCGATTGCTCCGTGAACCTGATGCGCAATTGACGTGGCAAGCGTAGCCGCCTCGCCGGCACAGACTTTGGCCACGGCCACATCGAACGCCAGGCTGCTGCGAATGCCTGCTTCGGCTTGCAGGACATCGCAGGCGCTGCGCAACGCGACTTGTGTCGCCATACGCGCGGCACCGATGGCGCCGGCCATCTGCGCCAATTGCTGTTGAATCGCCTGGAACTTGCCGATTGCCTTGCCGAACTGGGAACGTTCATTGGCGTAGCTGACGGCCTTGTCCAGGCTCGACTCCAGTGCACCGACCAGCGTGCAGGCACGGATCAGCGCACCGAACAGCCAGACAGGCTCCTGCACATCGGCCAGCTGCAAGTGGCCGATGGCATGCGGCCGGGTGTGGGCGAAGTGCAGGGTGTCGCGCTCTTCGCCGGCAAAATTGCTGCCGGCCTCGAGACTGACGGTGGGCTGTCGCAGATCGACCAGCGCCACTTGTCCTGCTCCATCGGCCACTACGGCCCAGCGGCTGCTGCGCCCCCAGGGTACGTTGAACGTGCGGCCGTTCAGATGGCCATCCTCGTTCAACATCAGATCACCGTGATGGCCAATCTGAATCAGCGTCATCGGCTCTTCGGGCACCTCCAGGCCGGCACGGGCCAACAGCAGCGAAGCGAGCATGGTTTCGCCCAGGGGCAGTGGCGCGCTCCAGTAACCAATGGCGCGCAATACCGGGCTGACTTCCAGCCAACTTGCAGCGCTGCCGCCGGCTTCTTCGGTCATCAGGGCGCCGGGCAGACCTTGCTCGACCACCTGTTGCCACAACCCTGTCGCGGCGTGGCCGGCATCGAAGCTGGCCAGCAACTGAGGGGTAATCTGTTCGGCGAACAGGCGCTCGACGCTGTCGGCGATGATCGATTGCAACTCTGATGGCGCGCTGTCGTCCATCGCTTGATAGTGGGTGGCCTGGTTCATCGCAGTCCTAATCCTCTGGCAATGATGCCGCGAAGAATTTCGCGGGTGCCGCCACGCAGGGAAAACGACGGGGCGGTTTGGGTCAGGTAACGCATCACCTGGTCGAGTCGGGAGCCGGGTTGGCGGGTGCCGCCAAACAGGTCATGGGCAAGGTCGGGCAGCGATTGTTCGAGCAGGGCGCCCTGATCCTTGACCAGCGCTGCCGGTGTCGCCGGATTGTCGCCGCGAGCGAGCATGCCGGCGACGCCCAGGGACATCTGCCGCAGCACCGCGTAGCGCGCGGCGATGCGACCCAGGCTGACTCTGTGGCGCGAATCCCGTGGGTCGGCGGCGTCGAGCATTTCCAGATACAGCTGAGTGCTGCTCAGGTAGCGTTCCGGGCCGCTGCGTTCGAGCGCCAGTTCGGCCCCGACTTGCTTCCAGCCATCGCCTGGCTGACCAATGACGAACTCGTCGGGAACAAATACATCAGTGAGGAACACCTCATTGAAGTCGTGCTCGCCGAGCATGTTGTAGATCGGACGCACCGTGACACCGGTGGCGCTCATATCGATCAACAGTTGCGACAGTCCTGCGTGGCGGTTGCTCTCGTCCTTCGGCCCGGTGCGCAGCAGGGTGACCATGTAGTGGCAGCGGTGGGCGCCGGTGGTCCAGACCTTGCTGCCATTGACGATCCAGCCGCCCTCGGTTTTTACCGCACGGGTCTGCACCGATGCCAGGTCGGAGCCGACATTTGGCTCGCTCATGCCAATGCAGAACAGCAGCTCACCGCGTGCGATGGCAGGCATCAGTCGCGGAGCCAGCACGTCGGGGGAAAATTTCATCAGCAACGGGCCGGATTGACGCTCGGCGATCCAGTGCGCATTGACCGGCGCGCCGGCGGCCAGTAGTTCTTCCAGCACCACGTAGCGCTCCAGGGCGCTGCGTTCGTGTCCGCCGTAGCGCTTGGGCCAGGTCATGCCCAGCCAACCGCGTTCGCCCAGTTTGCGGCTGAATTGCGGGTCGGCGCCATTCCAGTTTTTCGCACGTTCGTGGGCCGGGTAGTCCTTTAATGCCTCGGCGACGAATTCGCGCACTTCGGCCCGTAAAGCCTGGGTTTTGGCGTCCAATTGACAGGGACGGATATCGAGTGCCTGCATGGCTATTGCTCATGTGAAGAGTGGGTGGTTGTCTTGTTTTTCTAACTTGCTGAACGCCCAACAAGTAAATAAGCTAACAGCAACCTTGGCAGCGAATCAAGCCGCTGCCACTCTTGAAAAACGCCAAAGACCCGGAGCTTCCATGTCGACCAACACCTCTTTTTCCCCCGGCCGTGGCCTTGCGCTGGGCCTTGAAGGCCATGTCGCGACCCTGAGTTTCAATCGTCCGCCGCTGAATTTTTTCGATGCCGAACTGATCAATGACTTGGCTGACGCACTGCAATATCTCGATGACATGCCACAGTGCCGGGTGGTCATCCTGCAGGCTGAAGGCAAGGTGTTTTGCGCCGGTGCCGACTTTTCCGGAGATGATCAGCGCGACCCGCAATACCCGCGCCGTGTCTACAAGTCAGCCGTGCGCCTGTTTCGCAATCGCAAGCCGTTGATCTGTGTGGTCGAGGGTGCCGCAATCGGTGGCGGCCTGGGCCTGGCGCTGGTCGCGGACTTCCGAGTGACCAGTGAAAAAGCGCGGTTCTCGGCCAATTTCAACCGGCTGGGCATTCATCAGGGCTTCGGGATTTCAGTTACCATGCCGCGTCTGGTCGGCCCGCAAATGGCCTCGCTGCTCATCGCCACCGGGCGCCGCATCGATGGCCGCGAAGCCGTGCGCATCGGCTTGGCCGATGTCCTGGCCGAGCCCGGCATGGAGCGGCAAAAAGCCCGCGAACTGGCCGAAGAGATTGCCGCCTCGGCACCCGGCGCGGTCATGTCCAGCCGTGAAACCCTGCGCATGGGGCTGGCCGATGCTGTTGACCGGATCATCGATCGCGAAGCCTGCGAGCAGGAGTGGCAGATTGTCAGCGCCGATTTTTCCGAGGGCACCCGCGCCATGGCCGAACGCCGCACGCCCGTATTTACAGGACAGTAAGGAATCACCCGATGGAACCCGTTGAAAAAACCACCCGGCCGACGTCGCGGCGCACTCAGCCGGAGCGCCGCGCCGAAGCGGAACAACGTCTGCTGATCGCGGCCCGACAGATTGTCGCGCGCAAGGGCTGGGTCGGCATGACGCTATCGGAGGTGGGCGAGGAGGCGGGTTACAGCCGTGGCCTGGCGACTCACCATTTCGGCAACAAAGCCGGCCTGCTGCGCGCCCTGGCGGGTTTCGTCAACGCGACGTTCATGGAACTGGTACAAGCCCGGTCGCCGCAGTGGAGGCCGGGATTGGATGCGCTCAAGGGGTTTGTCAGTGTCTATTTGGCACGCCCGGATGGCGACTGGGTCAATACCCGTGCACTGCTGGCTCTGTTGTCGGAAGCCGTGACCCAGGATTCGGAAACCGTGCAGGTCCTTGCCGAGTACAACCTCTCGGTACAAAAGCACCTGGCACGATACATCCGCGAAGGCATCGACAGTGGCGAAATCCGCCCGGATGTCGACCCGATGATGGGCGCCTTGCTGTTCCTGGGTACATTGCGCGGCATGATGTTGCAGGTCCTGTTGAACCCGGCGGGCGTCGATCTGGAACTGGTGCACACGCAGATGCTGGCCTTCATTGAAAACGCATTGGCATCCGTGCCGTCTGCGTGAATCCGCTGTTCAGTCCAGCAACCCCTGGGCCCGGGCGATGGACACCGCCTCGGTGCGGCCACCGGCACCGAGTTTGCTGTTGATCTTGCGCAAGTGGGATTTCACGGTCAGTTCGGAAAGAAACATCTTCTCGGCGATTTCGCGGTTGCGGTAACCCAGTGCCAGCAAGCGCGCCACCTGGAGTTCACGGGTGGATAGGCTGGACTGCGCCTCGTCTTCGCGCTTGGGCTCGACTTTCTTGCTGCTGCTGTCGCCGCGCAACAACAGGCTGACGAAACCGGCGCGAATGCCCAGTGCCTCTTCCTGGCCATGGAAGGTCACCGACCAGCGCTCCAACACGGCCGCCAGGGGCACGCCTTCATCGAGAAAGGTGCGGACAAACCCGACGTGGCTGGCGAAGCGCAAGGCCACCGTCAATTGCTCCAAGGCTTCTTTGTGCAGTTTCACGCCATCGAGTGCCAGGATCAGCAACAGGCGCAATTTGAGGGCGCGGCGATGCTGGTGCCGCTGCAGGGCGAGCTCCATGGCCTGGCGCAGCGGTTCGACGCAACCTTCTTCACCTTGCGCTATACGCAGACGCTGGCGAGCGATGAAGGGCGTGTCGACGTCGTTGGCACTCAACGTCACGCCCGGTTGTTCCCAGTCGCTCAGGTGCTCGGCGGCGCGCATGGCGTGATCGGCGGTATCCAGGCGATTTTCCAGGGTGGCGATACGCGCCCGCTCCAGCCAGGCCGAGCAGAGAATGCGCGTGGAACCGGCCACCTGGCCCAACTGGTCGAGATCGGCCAGGTAACGCATCCAGGCCGGCCGGTCACCGTGAAGGTAGGCGAGGCGGGCCAGCAGCACATGGGTACTGATCAGCGAGTCCGGTGCGGCGTGCTCCTTGGCATAGGGCAGCAGTTCAGTGAGTCGTTGTCGCGCTTCGTCGACCGCGTCCGTTTCGTAGAGCACCACGCAATGGATGGTCTGCAGGACCGGGAAGCCCACGGGCGGTGTACCGGCCAACGTCTCGCGACTGCGGCGCATGGCCGTGTCCGCGCGGGTAAGGGCGCTGTCGAGCTGCCCTTGGGTCAGGTCGAGCATCGCTTCCAGCGCATCGGTGACATCGCGCAGGTAGGTCGATTCTTGTTGAGCCTCGCGCATCCCGGCACTGCCGAGCTTTTTCCGTGCTTCGTCGAAGCGACCGGTGTAGAACAGCGAGCAGATTTCCACGAAAGCCGTGACCCGATACTGCAGTTTGTCCTGGGGGCCGAGCTGCTCCAACAGCTCGGTGGCGGCGATCAGGGCCTCGTCGACACGGTCACCGATCAGCAGCAACAGCGGATGAACGTAGTGGTGCTCGCCCGCCAGCGCCGGATTTTCCAGGACCTGCAGCGCGTCTTTGTGACGACGCGCATGCAGCAACGCCCAGGCGTAGGCAATTCCCAGGCGCGGATGCAGGTCGCGTATCTCGACGGGAATGCGCGAGAGCCAGCGCATCAGCAGGCTTGCATGACCGTTTTCCACCAGTTCGTCGATGTGCAGCACCAGTTGCCTGGCGGCTTCGTCGACGGCGTGGGCGGTAAACAGGTGCTCAAGGGCCTCGACCGGCCGAGCATTGGCGAAATACCAGAGCGCCGCCTTTTGATGCTTCTGCTCAAACTTGTCCGGATGTCGCTTGAGGGTTTGCAGGAGGAAGTCGGCGAACAGCGGGTGATAGCGAAACCATTGGCGTTGGTCGTCCGTGGCAATCACGAACAGGTTGGCCCGCTCCAGTGACTCGATCATCGATTTGCTATCGCTACGCTCAGTGACGGCATCGCACAAGGCCGGGCAGAACCGTGACAAAACGCTGGTCTGCAACAGGAACTGCTGGCATTGCCCGGTCTGCCGGGCCAGCACGTCTTCGGCGAGGTACTCCGCCAGCGCCGGGTTGGAACCATTGAACGAGGCGATGAAAGCAGCCGGATCGTTGTGCCGTTGCAGGGACAGCGTGGCCAGGTAAATCCCGGAAATCCAGCCCTCGGTGCGTGCATGCAGGCTGTCGATGTCGGCAGCGTCCAATGGCAGTTGGCGCTTTTGCAGAATGTAGGCGGTGGTCTCGTCGATACTCAGGCGCAACGAATCAGTGCCCACCTCAAGTAGTTCGCCACGGGCCCGCAACCGGCCCAGATTGATATCCGGCGTTGTGCGCGAAGCAATGGCCAACGTCGCACCTGCTGGCAACGCCTTGAGAAGGCGCTGGATGAATTCGAGGGCCGGCGGCTGATCAATGACTTCGAATTCGTCCATCAGCAGGGTGAACGCCCCGTTGCTCGCGCTGATGTGGTCGAGCAGCCAGTGCTCCCGTTGCGCCGCACTGCTGTCCGCCGCGGGACTGTCGCCGGCATCGATCAAGCCGACGTCGCGCAGGCCAGTGAGCAGTACCTGGCTCAAGCGCTGCGGATCGTTATCCAGGGCATCGAGGTTGCACCACAACACACGCCGGCCATCAGCCAGGCAACGTTCGCGGTACTGCTGCATCAGTGTGGTCTTGCCGTACCCGGCACAGGCGCTGATCAGGATCAGGTGCACGCCTTCGTGCTGTTCGAGTCGTGCAAGCAAAGCCGAACGCTCCAATTGACCGGGCAGGCTGGCCGGCGCGAGGAATTTGCCTGCGCGAACGGGCGGCTTTGCTCCCTGTGCTGGTTCGTTGGAACTACGTTCAAAACCTTCCATGCATCCTACCTTTGGTCGTCGTCGCGCCGGTGCGGCCCTTTCTAGTATCGCCTGTCATGAGCGACACCCGATTCATGGTTCGAGCCCGCCAGTGTAGCGGGCCGACACCGGATTGGCAGCTCCCCGACCGCCCACCCTTGCATGGAAGTCCGAACACCATGAGTGCCAAAGAAAACCTGAATGCTGCCGATATTCGCGTGATCCTGGACAAGCAGCGTGCCGCTTGCCTGGCCAGTGCGCCGTGGACAGCCGAGCAGCGCTGCGAATTGATCGACCGGGCCATCGGCCTGCTGGTCGATTACCAGCACGATATCATCGAAGCCTTGTCGGCAGACTTCGGTCATCGCAGCCATGACTTCTCGCGCATGCTGGACGTCCTGGGGCCTCTGGCGTCCTTGAAGTATACCAAGGCCAAAATCGCCGAATGGATGCAGCCGGACCAGAGGGCCACCGACCGCGGCGAGGCCTGGGTGCAGTATCAGCCGCTGGGCGTGGTGGGCATTCTCACCGCCTGGAACTTCCCGGGAAACATGGTCTTCAACGGTCTGGCAGGGGCCTTGGCCGCCGGCAACCGGGTGATGATCAAGGTGTCGGAATACAACCCGAAAACCTCCGCATTGCTGGCGCGGATCTTCCGCGAAGTGTATGCCGAGGACGAAGTCGCGATCATCACCGGCGGCCCTGACGTCGGTCATGCGTTCAGCCAGCAGCCGTTCGACCACCTGCTGTTCACCGGCGCCAGCAGCATCGGCAAGCATGTGATGCGCGCTGCCGCCGAGAACCTGGTGCCGGTCACCCTGGAATTGGGCGGCAAGTCGCCGACCATCATTTCGCGCTCCGCCGACCTGAAGGTCGCGGTCACTAAAATCCTCACCGGCAAGCTGCACAACGCCGGGCAGATCTGCCTGGCGCCGGACTACGTGTTCGTGCCCGAGGAGCAACAGGAAGCGTTCGTCGCAACGGTCCGCGAAGTGGTTGCCACACTGTTCCCGACCTTGCTCGACAACCCGGACTACACCTCGGTGATCAATGCCCGTCACTTCGAGCGTCTGCACGGTTACCTGAGTGAGGCGCGCGACGCGGGCGTCGAGCTGATCGAACTGAACCCGGCCGGTGAGGACTTCAGCGGCCAGCCGCACCACAAGTTGGTGCCGACTCTGTTGCGCAATCCCGGTGACGAACTGCAGATCATGCAGGACGAAATCTTCGGACCGCTGTTGCCGTTCAAAACCTACAAGTCCTTCGCCGAAGTGGTCAGCTACATCAACTCGCGCCCGCGTCCGCTGGGCCTGTACTACTTCGGCAACGATGCCGGCGAAGAGGCCTTCGTGCTCAATCGCACCACCTCAGGCGGTGTGACCCTCAACGACGTGCTGCGCCATGGCGGCGTCGAGACGCTGCCGTTCGGCGGTGTCGGCAACAGCGGCATGGGCTGCTACCACGGCATCGACGGTTTCCGCACCTTCAGTCACGGCAAATCGGTGCTGCGTGCAGCCGATGGGCCGGACGCGATGCGCCCTCCGTACAGCGAACAGGTACGCCAGTTCGTCGGTTCGATGATCAAGCGCTGAGACAACCATCGGCATGGCGGGTGCGCTGAATGCGTTCGCCATGCCTCCCACTTCCTGCTTGAAGAAAGAGAATAAAAATATGAAAGCTGCCGTACTCCATGCTCCCGGTTCGCCACTGACCATCGAAGAAGTCGGCATCAGCAAACCCGGCCCAAGGGAAGTGCTGGTGCGCACCGTTGCGGTGGGCGTTTGCCACTCCGACTTGCATTTCGTCGACGGTGCCTATCCGTTTCCAATGCCGGTGGTCCTCGGTCACGAAGCGTCGGGCATCGTCGAGCAAGTGGGCTCCGAGGTGCGCACGGTCAAGCCGGGCGATCATGTGGTGACCTGCCTGTCGGCCTATTGCGGGCATTGCGAACACTGCGTCACCGGGCACCTGTCGCTGTGCGTGTCGCCGGACACCAAGCGAGGTGTCGATGAAGAATCTCGCCTGACCTACGTGCAGAAACCGATGACCCAGTTCATCAACCTGTCGGCCTACGCCGAGCAGATGCTGGTGCACGAAAACGCGCTGGTCGCCATTCGCCGCGACATGCCGCTCGACCGCGCGGCATTGCTCGGTTGCGCGGTAACCACCGGCACCGGCGCGGTGTTCAATACCGCCAAGGTGCGTCCGGGTGAAACCGTTGCGGTGATCGGTTGCGGCGGTATCGGCCTGGCCACCATCAACGGCGCGGCACTGGCCGGTGCCGGGCGGATCATCGCTATCGACATGCTCGACTCCAAGCTGGAATTGGCCAAGCAGTTTGGCGCCACCGATGTGGTCAATGCCAAAGACGGCAGCGCCGTCGCACAGGTGCTGGAGTTGACCCGTGGCGGCGTGCATCACGCCTTCGAGTGCATCGGCCTCAAGCAAACCGCCGAACAGGCTTTCGGCATGCTGGCCCGCGGCGGCACCGCGACGATCATCGGTATGATCAAACCCGGCGTTAAGCTGGAACTTGATCCACTGGCCATGCTCCATGAGCGCCGTATCCAGGGCTCCTTCATGGGCTCAAACCGCTTCCCGGTGGACTTGCCGCGCCTGACCGACTTCTACATGCAGGGCCGACTCAAGCTCGACGAAATGATCTCCCAGCGCATCAAGCTGGAGCAGATCAACGAGGCCTTCGACGAACTGCGCCGGGGCGAGCTGGCACGCTCGGTGATCCTCTTCGACCAATGAGTGTGTCCTGCCGTCGCAGCGCCCAGGCCTGCGACGGCAGGCCACCCCATGCAGTCCGTCCCCAAACAAGACCGGCCACAGGCTGGCGACTCACCGTTGAGGTAGCAGATGGATATTCATTTCAGTCCCGAGGAAGTGGCATTCCGTGAGGAAGTCCGGGCGTTTCTCACGTCGTACCTGCCAGAAGACATCGCGGCCAGGATCAACCAGGGCAAGTCGGTGTGCAAGGCCGATCAGGTGCTGTGGATGCGCACTCTGAACGACAAAGGCTGGCTGGCGGCGAGCTGGCCGGTGGAGCATGGCGGCACTGGCTGGAGTGCGGTACAGAAGCACATTTTCGACGAAGAATGTTCGGTCGCCGGTGCCCCTCGGATCGTGCCGTTCGGCGTCAACATGGTTGGACCTGTGATCATCAAGTTCGGCACGCCCGAACAAAAGGCGCATTACCTGCCACGCATTCTCAATTGCGAAGACTGGTGGTGCCAAGGCTATTCCGAACCGGGGGCCGGTTCCGACCTGGCCAGCCTGCGCACCCGCGCGGTGCGTGACGGAGACGAGTATGTGGTCAATGGCCAGAAGACCTGGACCTCCACCGGCCATATGGCCGACTGGATGTTCTGTCTGGTACGCACCGATGCCGAAGCGCAGCAGCAACGGGGCATCTCTTTCCTGCTGATCGATATGAAGACCCCTGGCATCACCGTGCGCCCGATCATCACCCTCGACGGCGGTCACTACGTCAACGAAGTGTTCCTCGACAACGTACGCGTGCCGGTACACAACCTCGTCGGCCGCGAAAACGAGGGCTGGACCTGCGCCAAGTACCTGTTGACCCACGAGCGCACGACGATCGCCGGGATCGGCATCGCCAAGGCCATGCTCACGCGTCTCAAGCAGGTCGCCCGTGCAGAACAACGCAACGGCAAGCCGTTGATTGAAGATCCGCAGTTCCGTGCGCAGATCGCCGACGTGGAAATCCAGTTGATGGCCATCGGCATGAGCAACCTGCGCATTCTCGCCGCGGCCCGCGACGGGGGAGTACCGGGTTCGGAAAGCTCGATCCTGAAAATCAAGGGCACTGAGATCCGTCAGGCGATTACCTATTTGCTGACCAAAGCGGTCGGGGTCTATGCCAATCCGTTTCTCAAGGAGGAGTTGGGCTATGACCATGACGGCGAGTTGCTGCACAGCGAGTTCAGCAACTCGTCGACCTGCCAGTACCTGGATATGCGCAAAGCCTCGGTTTACGGCGGCTCCACCGAAATCCAGAAGAACATCATCGCCAAGATGATTCTCGAACTCTAAGGGGCAGACCATGGACTTCAAACTTTCAGAAGAGCAGCAAATGCTGCAAGACACGGCCGCCCGACTGGTGCGTGATGCCTATGGCTTCGAGCAGCGTGAGCAGTTTCGTGACAGCGCCAAGGGGTTCAGTGGCGAGTTCTGGCAACAGCTCGGCGATCTTGGCCTGACGTCAGTGCCATTTGCCGAAGACTTCGGCGGTTTCGGCGGCAACGGCGTGGATGTGATGCTGGTAGCCCAGGAGCTCGGCCGTGGCTTGTGCCTGGAGCCCTGGCTGCAATCGGTGATTTTCGCCGGTGGCTTGATCGACCAACTCGGCAGCGCAGCTCAAAAAAGCGAACTGCTGCCGCAAGTGGCCAGCGCCGACCTGCAACTGGCCGTCGCTGTCGAAGAGCCGCAGAGCCATTACCAGTTGAACGATGTGCAGACCCGCGCCGAAGCCGTCAATGGGGGCTGGTCGCTCAGCGGCCACAAGTCGATGGTGGTGGGCGGGCAGAGCGCCGGCTTGCTACTGGTTTCGGCGCGGGTATCCGGTGATGACCGTGCCGAGGCGGGCATCAGTTTGTACCTGGTCGATCCGGCGACCCCGGGCGTGAGCGTACGCGAATACCCGACCATCGACGGGCGCCGTGCCTGCGACGTGTTCCTGGACAACGTGTTTGTCAGCAGTGCCGCGGTATTGGGCGAACACGGCAAGGCGCTTGATGCATTGCGCTATCAACAGGGCCGCGCCATCGGTGCGCAATGCGCAGAAGCGGTCGGTAGCCTGGAAGCGACTTGCGCGCTGACACTCGATTATCTGAAAACCCGCAAGCAATTCGGCCAGGTCATCGGCAAGTTCCAGGCCTTGCAGCACCGCATGGTCGACATGCACGTCGAGCTGGACCAGGCGACCTCGATGACCCTGCTTGCCGCTTGCGTGGCTGACGAGCCGGACAGCCTGGAACGCAGTCGCACGCTGGCCGCCGCCAAGTATGTCGTTTGCCGTGCGGCGCGTTTTGTCGCCGATCAGGGCATCCAGTTGCACGGCGGTATCGGCCTGACGTGGGAATACGTGCTGTCGCATCACGCCAAGCACCTGCTGATGATCGCCCGCCAGTTTGGCGACGATGATCATCACTTGCAGGTGTACAGCGAGCTCATGCAGGACGCCTAGGTTCGCCTAAGTTCATCTCATAACAATAAGGGAGACAACGACATGACCAGGTCATGGGGTTTGCCATGCAAGCGGCTGCGCGACATAACCGTCGCGAGCGTTCTGCTGGCCGTATCACTCTGTAGTTCTGCCGCGGACAAACCGAACGTACTGGTCATCTTTGGCGATGACATCGGCATCTTCAATATCAGTGCCTACAACCAGGGCATGATGGGTTATGAAACGCCGAGCATCGACCGCATCGCCAAGGAAGGCGTGTTGTTCACCCATGCCTATGGCGAACAGTCCTGCACCGCTGGCCGTGCCGCTTTTGCTCTGGGCGAACACCCGTTCCGTACGGGGCTGCTGACTGTCGGCATGCCCGGTTCGGAACACGGTATCCCGGATTGGGCACCGACCATCGGCGACGTGATGAAGCAACAGGGCTACACCACTGGCCAGTTCGGCAAGAACCACCTGGGTGATCGTGACAAGCATTTGCCGACCAACCATGGTTTCGACGAATTCTTCGGCAACCTGTACCACATGAACGCCGAGGAAGAACCGGAAACCTACTACTACCCCAAGGACCCGGAATTTCGCAAACAGTACGGCCCGCGCGGTGTGATCCATTCCTACGCCGACGGCAAGATCGAAGACACCGGCCCGCTGACGCGCAAACGCATGGAAACCATCGATGACGAACTGGTGCAGGCCACCGGGAACTTCATCGACAAGGCGCACAAGGCCGACAAGCCGTTCTTTGTCTGGTTCAACGCCACCCGCATGCACATCTGGACCCACCTGAAGAAAGAGTCCGAAGGCAAGACCGGCGTCGGCCTGTATCCGGATGGCATGGTCGAGCATGACGGGCAGGTCGGTCAGTTGCTGAAGAAACTGGATGACCTGGGCATCGCCGACAACACCATCGTGATCTACACCACCGACAACGGCGCGGAGAAGTTCTCCTGGCCCGATGGCGGCACGTCACCGTTCGCCGGCGAGAAGGGCACTTCCAATGAAGGCGGGCATCGTGTTCCGTTGCTGGTGAAGTGGCCGAAGGTGCTCAAACCCGGTACTCACGCCAACAACCTGATCGCCCACAACGACTGGATGCCGACGTTGGCCGCGGCTGCCGGCGCACCGAATCTGGTGGCGGACCTGGCCAAAGGCACACAGCTCAACGGCAAGCAGTTCCGCGTGCATCTGGACGGCTACAACTTCCTGCCATTCTTCACGGGTGAGGTCAAGGACAGTCCGCGCGAGGAGTATTTCTACTTCAGCATGGGCGGCGACCTGGACGCGATTCGCTGGCGGGAATGGCGGCTGGCGTTCGCGCAAATGACCGGGGATTTCGCCAGCGCTTCGCGCAAGGTCACCAATGTGCCGGTGTTGACCAACCTGCTGGCCGACCCGTTCCAGACCGCGCGCAAGGAATCGCCGATGGCCAAGCGCTGGGCTGCTGACCAGGCGTGGCTGCTGGTGCCGATCCAGGCCAAGGTCAAGGCCTTTATGGCAACGCTGAGCCAGTACCCGTTCCAGGAAGGCGTCAGCCTCAACCCCGGCAACATCAATTACCAGAGCCTGGCCGTGAAGAAAGCGCTGATGGGTTTGCAGAAGCCCGCACCTGCGAATTGATCGCCGCCGCTCCTACAGAGAGCAGTCTTTTTTATTCAATGTTTTTTTGGAGTGTTCTGATGAAAGTCCTCGTAGCCGTAAAGCGCGTGGTCGATTTCAACGTCAAGGTTCGCGTCAAGGCGGACCAGTCCGGCATCGACCTGGTCAACGTAAAAATGGCCCTCAATCCCTTCTGCGAAATTGCCGTGGAAGAAGCCGTACGCCTGAAAGAGCAGGGCATAGCCACTGAAGTCGTGGTGGTCAGTGTCGGCCCTGCCACCGCTCAAGAGCAACTGCGCACGGCGCTGGCACTGGGTGCCGATCGCGCCATCCTGGTCGAGTGCAATGACGAACTTAGTTCGTTGCCTGTCGCCAAACTGCTCAAGGCCGTGGTCGATCAGGAACAACCGCAACTGGTGATCCTCGGCAAACAGGCCATCGACAGCGACAACAACCAGACCGGCCAGATGCTCGCCGCACTCACGGGCTTTGCCCAGGGCACCTTCGCTTCGAAAGTCGAGATTGCCGGCGACAAGGTCAGTGTGGCCCGTGAAATCGACAGCGGCATGCAGACGGTTTCCCTGAAACTGCCCGCCATCGTCACCACCGACCTGCGTTTGAACGAGCCGCGCTACGCGTCCTTGCCAAACATCATGAAGGCCAAGAAAAAGCCACTTGAAGTGCTGACTCCGGACGCGCTGGGCATTGGCACCACCTCCACCAACACGATCCTCAAAGTCGAAGCGCCTGCTACGCGCAGCGCGGGCATCAAGGTCAAGTCGGTGGCAGAGCTGGTCGAGAAACTGAAGAACGAAGCGAAGGTGATTTGAATGGCTATCCTGGTAATCTCGGAGCACGACAACAACTCGGTCGCTACGGCCACGCTGAACACCGTTGCTGCCGCCGCCAGAATCGGTGGCGATATCCACGTGCTGGTTGCAGGGCAGGGTGTGGGTGCCTTGGCAGAATCCGTCGCAAAAATCGCCGGAGTGGCCAAAGTGCTGTTGGCTGACCACCCGTTCTATGCCCATCAGCTCCCTGAAAACGTTGCGCCTTTGGTCACCGGCCTGGTGATCGAGCAGCACACCATCTTCAGCCATGTTCTGGCACCGGCCACGTCCAGCGGCAAGAACATCCTGCCGCGCGTTGCCGCTGCACTGGACGTCGACCAGATCTCCGAGATCATCTCGGTGGAAAGCCCGGACACCTTCAAGCGTCCGATCTACGCCGGTAACGCCATCGCTACTGTGCAGTCGAACGCAGCGGTCAAAGTGATCACCGTGCGCGCCACCGGTTTCGACCCGGTTGCCGCCGAGGGGGGATGCGCTGCGATCGAAGCCATATCCATGGCGCACGATGCGGGTATTTCCAGCTTTGTCAGCGAAGAACTGGCCAAGTCTGATCGTCCGGAACTGACCGCTGCCAAGATCGTCGTTTCCGGCGGCCGCGGCATGCAGAACGGCGACAACTTCCAGTACCTGTACAGCCTGGCCGACAAGCTTGGCGCTGGGGTCGGGGCATCGCGTGCAGCGGTTGACGCCGGGTTCGTGCCCAACGACATGCAGGTCGGCCAGACCGGCAAGATCGTTGCGCCGCAGTTGTACATCGCCGTCGGTATCAGCGGGGCGATCCAGCATCTGGCGGGCATGAAAGACTCGAAGATCATCGTCGCCATCAACAAGGATGAGGAAGCACCGATCTTCCAGGTGGCCGACTACGGCCTGGTGGCTGATCTGTTCGAAGCGGTCCCGGAACTGGAACAAGCCCTCTGAAAAATACCACCCACCCCTGTGGGAGCGAGCCTGCTCGCGATGGACGTAAACGATGACGCATTTTTTCTGAGTAAATGCGTTGTTCTTGCGCTCTTCGCGAGCAGGCTCGCTCCTACAGGGGGTGGTTTCGTCCATGAAAAGGAGAGCAACATGAGCCATGCTGCTGAGCACTACCTGCCAGCGACGTCCGATTGTTCCGTCCAGGAAACCCGCGCGGTCTATCGCAAGGTCATCCTGCGGTTGTTGCCTTACCTGGTGCTGGCCTACGCCATCAACACCATCGACCGGCTGAACGTGTCCTTCGCCAAGCTGCGCATGGCCGAAGACATCGGGCTTACCGATGCTGCCTACGGCATCGGCGCCGGCATTTTTTACCTTGGCTACATCCTGTTCGAGGTCCCGAGCAACATCTACCTGCAACGCATTGGCGCTCGGGCCACGCTGACCCGCATCATGGTGCTGTGGGGCATGGTCACGGTGGCCACGGCGTTTGTCACCACTGCCAACCAGTTGATCGTCGCGCGCTTTCTGCTCGGCGTGGCCGAGGCCGGTTTCTTCCCCGGCGTCATCCTGTACCTGACGTACTGGTTCCCGTCCGCCCTGCGTGCGCGCATCACGGCGGTGTTCCTGATGGCGGCCATGGTGGCCGGCATCATCAGCGGGCCGCTGGCGGGGACCATCATGAGCCATTTCCATGGCTGGCTGGGGCTGCGGGACTGGCAGGTGCTGTTCGTGCTCGAGGGTATCCCGGCCATGCTGCTGGGGCTGTTCGGCTGGTTCTGGCTGGCAGATAAACCGGACGATGCGCGTTGGCTCACGGCGCAGGAAAAACACATGCTGGCTGCCGGCCTGGCCCGAGGGCGTCCGGCGGACACGCCGAATGCCAGCCTGGCCCAAGTGCTGCGCAATCCCCGGGTGTACGTGGCCGGTCTGGTGTTCTTTTGCATCTACAGCGGCTCGAACACGGTGTCTTACTGGATGCCGACATTGATACGCGGGTTTGGCGTGCAGGACCTGAAGACCATCGGACTGTTGGCCAGCGTGCCCTACATGGGCGCCTTGATCGGCATGTACTTGCTGGCCCGCAGTTCAGACAAACGCCTGGAACGGCGCTGGCATGTGAGCTTGACTCTGCTGCTCAGCGCGACCTGTTTCTTTCTGCTAGGGCCGGTTCAGGATCATCTGGTTTTGTCTGTGGTGTTCATGAGTATCGGTGCCGCCGCCGCGCTGTCCGCGCTGTCGCTGTTCTGGAGCATTCCACCAGCCTTGCTGTCACCCTCGGCAGCGGCGGTGGGCATCGCGGTCATCAGTTGCATCGGTGGCATGGCCGGGGTCATCAGCCAGATTGTGGTGGGCGCGATCAAATCAGCGACCGGGGACTTGTACCTGGCGTTCGATATCATCGCGGGGGTGTTGGTGGTGGGCGCGGTGGTGTTGCTGGTGGCCATTCCGGCCAGTCACCTGACGGAGCGTGTCAAGCCGTAGTCAATCCTGATTGGCTCATCGCGGCTGAGTCCGCGATGAGCTCCTGCCTTTCAGGTGATCCAGCCCCGCGAGCGGGCAATGGCCAGGGTTTCGGTGCGTCCGTTGGCCTCCAGTTTCGCGTAGATCTTCTGCAGGTGGGATTTCACCGTGAACTCGGAGAGGAACACCTTTTCGGCGATCTCGCGATTACGATGCCCGGCGGCCAGCAGTTGCAGGATCTGATACTCGCGGACCGTCAGCACTTCGTGAGCGCCGTTGTCGTTGCGCGCATCTTCCATGTTGCCGTCGCTGACCCCCAGTTGTTGCATCAGCTTGTCGACGAATCCGCACTCGATCCCCAGTTCCTTGCAGCGGGCCTTGCCGGTCGTGGCCCAGCGCTGCAGCAGCCCGGCCATCCGTTCGCCTTCTTCAATGAACGTGGCCAGGAAGCCGTCATGGCTGGCCAGGCGCAGCGCGTCATTGAGGGCTTGAAAGGCCTCCTGCGGCTGCTGGATGCTGTCCAGCGCCAGCGCCAGAAGAACGTGCAGCTTCAGTTCACGGCGGTGATGTTGCCAGTGCCGCGCCTGTTCGATCGCCGTGCGCAAGGCCTTGGCGGCCGCAGTACCTTCGCCTTGAGCGATGCGCAAGCGTTGACGGGCGATGCTGGGTGTGTCCACGTCGTTGGCCAGACGGATGAAGTCGGGGCGGTCCCAATCACCGGCCTGGTCCGCTGCATGCAGGGCTTGCACCGCCGTGTCCAGGCGCTGTTCGAGCAGTGCCACGCGGGCTCGTTCCAGCCAGGCAGAGCACTCGACGCGGCGCGAGCCGACCTGGCGGCCGATGTGCTCGAGGTCCACCAGGCAACGGGTCCAGGTGGTGCGATCGCCCTGGCTGTAGGCGATGCGCGCCGTCAGTACGTGAGTGACGATCTGGTTCTCCGGGGAACTGACCTGCTTGGCAAAAAACAGGCAGCGCGACAGGTATTTTTGCGCTTGATCAAAGTCGCCGTTCTCGTACAGCAGCAAGCCGTGAAGGATGTCCATCGACAGTTTGGCTTCGTGCGGTTTGCGCTGGCCGTTGTTTTGCAGCCGGTCCGGCGTGCTTTGCATACGCACGATGGCATTGCTCAAACGGCCCTGGATCAGGTCCAGCGTGCTTTCGTTGACGCGGAAGATGTGGCGCAGAAAACTCGAATGAATCCGTGAATCACGTTGCAACGCGCTGGACAACAGGTCACGCGCCTCATCGTAGCGACCGCTGGCAACCATGTTCATCGCTACCGAGTTGGCCAGCACCATATACAAATGCACCTCGTCGGCAGGCATGCGCCCGAGCAGTTCGACGCCACTGCGGCAACAGTCTTCGGCCTGATCGGTCACCCCAAGACGCAGGCATTCCACGACCTCGGGAACATAGGCATAGGCTGGCCCGGATTGGCGCTCCAGCCGCTCGGCCACCTGCATCGCATCTTTCAGGCGAGTGGTGGTTGCCAGCAGCCAGGCGTAGGCCTGGTTGAGTTGCGCATAGCGGTCGCGAGTCGCCTCCGGAATCCGGTCCAGCCAACGCAGCAACAGGCGTGTACGACCGCTGTCGATCAAGGTGTCGAGATGACGGTTCAAACCTTCGGCGGCCTGGTCGAGGAGCCCTGCGCTGAACAGGTGCTCGACGCCGGGGATCGGTTGCCCGGCGTCGAAGAACCATTGCGCCGCGGTTTCGTGCAGGGTCCGCGCCATGCCCGGGTACAGGCGATCCAGGGCGTGGCGCAGGAAACTGGCAAACAAATGGTGATAGCGGAACCATTGTTGCTGGCTGTCGACCGGCACCAGGAACAGGTTGGTGCGGTCGAGGTGGTCGATCATGGCGCGGCTGTCGCTGCGCCCGGTCACCGCTTCACAGAGCGGCACGCAGAACTGCTCGAGGATGCTGCTCTGCATCAGGAACACCCGGCAGTCTTCGGTCTGCCGCGCCAGGATGTCTTCGGTGAGGTATTCGGCCAGTTCCAGGTTGGAGCCGGAGAAGGATGAAATGAAGGCGCCGTGATCGTCCCGGTCCTTGAGCGACAAGCTGGCCAGGTAGAGCCCGGCGATCCAGCCTTCGGTGCGCCGGTACAGCGTGGCCAGTTCGTCGTCGTGCAAGGGGATCTGGCGTTTGTCGCGAATGAACGCCATGGCTTCTTCGGGGGTGAAACGCAGGTCACCGGGGCGGATTTCCAGCAATTGGCCCCGGGCGCGAATCCTTCCAAGACCGATGCCGGGCGTGGAACGTGAAGCCATCACCACGACGCTGCCTGAAGGCAGTTGCTCCACCAGTTGCTGGAGAAACTCGAGCACTTCGGGGTTCTGGATGACCTCGACTTCGTCGAGCAGCACGGCAAATGGCAAGGTGCTGACAGCGATCTGCTCGAGCATGTCTTCGGCGCTTGGCTGATCGTTGCGCGGCGCCTGCTCGTCAGGCATGGGCAATAAACCGGCAAGACCCTTGTCCAGCAGGTTGACGAAACGTTGCAAGTCGTTGTCGGCGGGCTCCAGGTTGATCCACAGCGTGCGCTTGCCGCTGGTCAGGCAGTGCTCGCGGTATTGCTGCATCAGCGTGGTCTTACCGAAACCGGCGGCGGCACGAATCAGGATCAGGCGCGCCGCGTCCGCGTCGGCCATTTGTTGCAGCAGGCGCGAACGCGACAAGTGGCTGTCGGCCGATTTCGGACTGGCGAATTTGATGGCGCCACTTCTAGAGGCTGACGGTTCACCCGAGGCAGCAGAAAGAGCGGGGCCGGAGGGCTTGACCGTCGGGTTGTCCCAGTGAACTGGCATTGTAAGAACCTCCATACAGATCACTCGCCCGTGAAACCGCACGGCAAGGTGACCTTTCTATTCTTGTGAGTCCGCCATAGTGCCATGTCTGGCCAATGTCCGAGACTTTGGTCTAACGCCGCCCTTCGGGTGCAGCGTGAGCGGCTGAGTCATTCAAGGAGTTCGCCCGATTATTGTGCACCCGCAGCGTCTTGCAAACCCGCCCCCCCTATGAGGGTGGCTCTCGATCCACCCGGTCCCGTGCAACGATCGTCTCTACAAATTGGAACGGGAGTACACCGTTTTCCATGCAATCGGGCGATAGCCAAAGGTTTCGGATGGACGTTCAACGCACTCTCTACCGCGAAGACCATGAAATGTTTCGCACCACCGTGCGACGCTTTCTGGAGCGCGAAGATCTGCCCCGAATGGCACGCAGGGAAAGCACCGGCGATGTTGAACGGCGGGTTTGGTTGAAGGCCGGTCGTGAAGGGCTGTTGTGCGTGACCTTGCCGGCGGAGTTCGGCGGTGGAGGTGATTTTGGTCATGCCGCCGTGTTGCGCGAGGAATTCGCCCGGGCCGGGTTGTGCGACCGGGCGTTGTCCCTGCACTCGGACGTGATCGCACCGTGCATCGCTCAACTGGGCAGTGACGAGCAGAAGCGTCGTTGGCTGCCGGGCATTTGCAGTGGCGAGGTGCTGTTGGCCCTGGCTGTCGCCGAACCCGGCGGCAAGCTCAAGAGCATGCAAACCCGTGCCGTGCGCGACGGTGATGACTACCTGATCAACGGCAACAAAAGCTGTGTTGGCAATGGCATGAGCGGCAACCTGGTAATGCTCGCCTGCCGTACCGACGGGGATGACGGCGAAACGGGTATTAGCCTGATCATGGTCGAAACCGACCGTCCGGGTGTGCAGCGTACCCGCAGTGCGCAAGGTGGAACGCAACCGAGTGCCGCCCAATTCTGCTTCACCAATGCGCGTGTACCGTTGAGTAACCTGCTGGGCGAAGCGGGCAGGGGCCTGGATTACCTGAGTCGGTCGGGGGATCAGGAGCGCCTGTTGTCGGCGATTTCCGCCGCCAGCCGCCTCGAACACCTGCTGGATATGACCCTGGCCCATCTGCGTCAACCCGATAGCAGCGGCCATTGCTCATGGGCGCTACAGCACACCCGCAACAAAATGGCCGACATCAAGGCCCGCGCCGTGGCCTTGCGGGTACTGGTCGATCACTACCTGGACCGGAGCATGCGCCATCCGCTGAGCGCCGAGCACGCGGCCATCGCCAATCTGTACGCCAGTGAAACCCTGCGCCAATGCTCCGACGAACTCTCGCGACTGCGTGCCGCCCAAGGCCGCCTGCGCACTCATTCCATTGCCCATGCCGTGGTTGTTGACCACGGCGCTACCGGCAAGGCCCTGCACGAAATCATCGCGCAGGCCCTGTGACATCCCTCAACCATTCAGGACAGAACCATGAGTCAGAACGCATTAGTCGCCGGGGTCGGCATGATCCCGTTCACCAAGCCGGGCGCGAGCCCGAGCTACATCGACATGGGCGCCGAAGCGGTACGCCAGGCACTGGCCGATGCCGGCCTGAGCTATGACAAGGTGCAGATGGCGTTCGCCGGTTACGTTTACGGCGACACCACCTGCGGTCAGGCCGTGCTGTATCGGGTCGGGCGCACGGGCATTCCGGTGTTCAACGTCAACAATGCCTGCGCCACCGGTTCCAGTGCCTTGTTCCTGGCCCGTGCCGCCGTCGAAAGCGGTCAGGTCGAATGCGCCCTGGCAGTCGGCTTCGAACAGATGCGCCCAGGCCCGACCCGCTCCAACTTCGACGATCGGCCATTGCCCCGTGGCGACTACCTGCCGATTCAGGACGAATTGTGCGGTGACGCCGGCGACATCCCGCGCAACCTGATCACCTTCGGCGGCGCCGGGCGCGAGCACATGCGCACGTACGGCACGCAGATGAGCACCTTCGCCGCGATCCGCGCCAAGGCCAGCCGTCACGCCGCCAACAACCCGCTGGCCTTGTTCAAGAAGATCGTCAGCACCGAAGAGGTGATGAACGACCAGTTGATGTGGGACGGTGTGATGACCCGCATGATGGCGTGCCCGCCGACCTGCGGCGCGGCTGCCGCGATCATTTGCTCGCCGGCGTTTGCCAAAAGGCATGGCCTGCGCACCGATGTGGCGATCCTCGCCCAGTCACTGGTCACTGACCCGGTGGAGTCATTCGAACCGAAAACCATGATCGGTTTCGTCGGCGCCCACATGGCCGAACGCGCCGCCGGTGCGGTGTACGAAAAGGGCGGTGTCGGTCCGCAGGATATTCGCGTGGTCGAACTGCACGACTGCTTCGCCCACAACGAATTGCTGACCTATGAAGCCCTTGGCTTGTGTCCGATAGGCGAAGCCGAAAAATTCGTCCTCGATGGCGACAACACCTACGGCGGCCGGGTCGTGACCAATCCGTCCGGCGGCCTGTTGTGCAAAGGCCATCCACTGGGCGCCACCGGGTTGGCGCAGTGCTACGAGCTTACCCATCAACTGCGCGGCACGGCCGGTGCGCGTCAAGTCGAAGGCCTGCAACACGCCTTGCAGCACAACCTCGGACTGGGCGGCGCCTGTGTCGTCACCCTCTACGGCAAAAACTGAGTGATCTGAACGGTCGTGCCTGGCGCGGCTTTTTCACCCGAAAACAACAACAGGAAAAACGTAAATGAGCAAGAAACTCGAAGGTCAGGTCGCCATTGTCACCGGTTCCGGACGCGGCATCGGCCGCAGCGTCGCACTGAAATTCGCCCGAGAAGGCGCCAAGGTCGTCGTCAATGACCTCGACCAGGCGCCGGCAGATGAAGTCATCGCAGAGATTCGTGCATTGGGCGGTGAAGCCGTGGCCTGCGTCGGTAACGTCGTGGCAGCCGACTTCGGCGAGCGCTGCGTGAAAACGGCCCTCGAAGCCTTCGGCCGCATCGACATCATCGTCAACAACGCCGGCTACACCTGGGATAACGTCATCCAGAAAATGTCTGACGAGCAGTGGGATGCAATCCTCGATTGCCACTTGAAGGCACCGTTCATGCTGTTGCGCGCCGCCTACCCGTACTTCCGCGAGGCCAGCAAGGCTGAAGCTGAAGCCGGTCAGGAAGTGTTCCGCAAAGTGGTGAACATCTCCTCGGTCTCCGGGACTCAGGGCAACGCCGGCCAGGTCAATTACTCGGCGGCCAAGGCCGGCATCATGGGCATGACCAAGACCCTGTGCAAGGAATGGGGTCGCCTGAAGGTGAACGTTAACTGCGTGGCCTTCGGTGCCATTGAAACCCGTCTGACCCAAGCGACGACTGAAGAGAAAACCGTGCAGGTCGAGGGGCGCGACATCAAGGTCGGCGTGCATCCGGACCGTATCGCCGCGGCTGGTCGCGACACACCGCTGGGCCGCTTCGGTACCGTCGAAGAGGCGTCGGGCTCGGTGTACATGCTGTGCATTCCGGAGTCGAACTTTGTCAGTGGCCAAACCATCATCTGTGGCGGTGGTCGCGGCGGCTTCTGACCGTTGTCCGAGGCCGGGCGCAACGCATTGCCCCGGCCTTTTTTGTCGCCCAGGCTTGCAAGAAGGAATCCATCAATGACCGTCACGCTCCCTGAAACCCCCACCCGAACACTGCTGCATACCCGCGAAATCACCTGCAAGGGCTATCAGCGCAGCGATGGCCTGTTCGACATCGAAGGGCGCCTGCTGGATCTGACCAACGAGCCGACCGACCTGCCATTTCACAGGGTGCCCAGCGGCGGTGCGATCCATGACATGCGCCTGGTGATGACTATCGACGCCGACATGGTGATCCAGCACATCACGGCGTTGACCGCCACGGGGGCAAGCCAGTTCTGCGGTGAAGCCGCCGAGGTCTATTCGCGCTTGGCGGGACTGAAGATTGCTGCCGGTTTCAAGCAGAAGACCAAGGCCATCATCGGTGGTGTGAAGGGTTGCACTCACTTGACCGAACTGCTCGAACGCATGGCCTCCACCGCCATGCAGACGATGTTTTCAATCTACCGCGCCGAGGCTTCCCAGCGCAGAACCACCAGTGCCGAACAGGTGGTAGCCGTGCGTTCTTGGGTCATCGGCACTTGCCATGCCTATCGCGAAGATGGCGATGCCGTCAGGCTGCTGTGGCCTCAGGGATTGCCCAAGGCCTGATCGTGCTACGCCGCTGCGGATGATGCGCGTCCGCCCTCAAGCCTGACCCAATCCCCCTGTAGGAGCTTGCCTGCTCCAGGCGGCGTTCCGACGATAACGGACTGTCAATCAACCCATTTGTTGACTGATCCACCGTCATCGCGAGCAAGCTCCCACAATGACTTCTGCCGACCCCGAATAATGCAGACACCCTAGATCCCTGTGGGAGCGAGCTTGCTCGCGATAGCGGACTGTTGGTTGACGCAATTGTTGACCGGTACACCGAAATCGCGGGCAAGTTCGCTTCCGCCCATCGGTGCAGACTGATCGGAAAATGTGCGGGAGACGCCTACAATCTGCTGCGTCTTTTCATGTCTTGCGGTATGTTCTTTACCCGATGTCGTTTGCCGCTCCGCCCGGTATTCTGGAAACTTTCTTCTATGTCGTTACCTCCCGTTTCAGGCCCTGGCTCGTGCCCACCGGCAGACGCCGATCAGTCGATTGCCGACACCAAGGTAGTGCCACCACGTGGGGCGCGACGCCTGGTGCCACGGGAACAGTTGATGACGCGCCTGCAAGAGGTTCGCCGGCAGCGGTGCGTGGTGATCCAGGGCCCGGCCGGCTGCGGCAAGACCAGCACTTTGTTGGCCTGGCGTCGTGAATTGCTGGCAATGAATTTCGATGTGGCGTGGCTATCATTGGCCGCCGAGGACAACGAACCGGGCCGTTTCAGCCATTGCCTGCAAGCGAGCCTCGCCGAAGTGCTGCCCGAGCAGATCCGTGATGCCGGGTTCCTGCTTGGTCGCGATCACAACGAAATGGCCGTTGAGCATTGGGTCATTACGCTGGTTCAGGGAATCGCACAGCATTCCCGCGAGTTGGTCTTGATGCTCGATGACGTGCAGCATCTGCAAGATCAGCGGGTTGTCCAGGCACTGCAATGGCTGATCGACTACGCGCCGCAAAACCTGCATCTGGTATTTGGGACGCGCGCGCCCATGCCGTTTCCGCTGGCACCGTTGCGGGCGCGAGGCCAGGTCAGTGAATTCGATCTGCGCGACCTGCGTTTCACGCGTGCCGAGTCGGAGCATTTCCTGCGCGAGCACCTGGGCACCATCGATGCCCGCGACGCGGCGGTACTGCACGAACTGACCGATGGCTGGGTTGCCGGGCTGCAACTGTTTGCCGTTGACCTCAAGGCCAAGCAGATGACCCGCTTCGACCGGGTGCAGATTCGCGATGCCACCGGGTTCGCCGACTATTTCGAGCGTGAGGTACTGGTGCGTCTGGCTCCCGACGACTTGCACTTGCTCACATGCGCATCGATCTGCGAACGATTTTGTGCCTCGTTGTGCGCGACGTTGCTCGGTCAACCTCATGCCATTGCCGGCATGATGACCCAACTGGCTCGGCTCGATGGCGACAACCTCTTCATTACCCAGGTCAAAAGCCACGACCGCGAGACCTGGTATCGATTGCACCCGCTGCTGTGCGGAGTGCTGCGTGCAAGGCTGGCGGCCAGGCCGCAGCAGGAGCAGGTTCTGCACGCGGTCGCGCGCGGATGGTTCAGTGAGCACGAGCATCTCGATGAGGCGGTGCGCCATGCAGTGCGGGCCGGTGATGCCGAGGCCGCCGCCGATATCGTTGAAGCCTGCGCCAATGACTTGCTGGCCAAGGGTAATCTCAGCCAGATTGCCGGTCTGTTGAAGGGTTTGCCCGCCGAACAGACAGCAGAACGTTACGGGCTGCAGTTGGTGAAGGCTCATTTGCAGCTGTACTCGCGTAACTTCCCGGCTTTGCACCAGACCCTTGCGCACCTGCAAACCCATTACGCCGGGCTCGACAGCCAACAGCGCTATACGCTCACGGTGTTGAAAGGCAGCCTGGCCATTCATCAGGACGACACCACTGCGATGCTGGCGATTTTGCCCGAGCTGCTGGCGATTCCCGCCGAGGCCGATGACTTTTCCTGGTCGGGGCGCAGCAATACGCTGGGCTGGTTGTACATGTACCAGGGCGAATTCGAGAAGGCGCGGGAGATCCTCGAAGGCGGTGAACGGCCGCTCGGTTCGCCGCGCCGCAGCCTGCTGGGGCGTTGCATGAGTGGCATGAGCCTGGCACTCGAAGGTCGCGCCACCCAGGCCGAGCATCTCTATCGCGAAGTACTGGAGGAGACCGAGAAGCAGGGCGTGGCCTATCTGGTGGTCAGCACCATGGCCGCCGGCTTGCTCGGCACCGCCTTGTACGAACAGGGTGACTACGACGGCACTTGCCTGTTGCTCGAACAACGGATGAAACTGCTGGAACAATCGGCGATCCCCGAAACGGTGTTGCAATGCCTGCAAACATTGGCCATGGCCCATTGGCTGGCAGGGCGGCAGGCTGAGGCCTGGAGCTGGCTGGACCGGCTGGAAAACTATGCGACCCGTTTTGACCTCGGACGCCTTCTGGTCTGTGCGCTACTGGTGCGTATGCGCTGGTTGCAACAAACAGGCGATGAAGCCGCTGCCGACACGGCATTGCAACGCATCCAGCACACCGCCCGGTGTTATCCCGCATCAGGCCCGGGTACGGCATTGGAAATCCAGATCATTGCGGGTCGGGCGCAGGTTGAACGACACCTGCATGCCGGCGCGTTTGACGTGGCCACCGAAGCTTTGCCAGCATTGATCGAAGCGTCGCAGAATGACCGGCGTTGGCGGCGAGTGGTGCCGATGCGCATACAGATGGCAATCATCGAACTGGGGAATGGCAGACCGCTGGAAGCGCGCGAACAACTGATCGAGGCACTACGCCAGGGACACCGGCTCGGATTGGTTCGTAGCATTCTCGACGCAGGGGCGGGCGTTCCTTCGATGCTCGAGGCGCTGTTGACCGATCGTGTCCTCGATCCGGTGCTGACGTTTTATGTGCAGCGCCTGCTCGGCAGCGCCCGCAGTGTGCAGGCCAGCCCCACGCAGGAGCCGGGCGCCGACCCTGCCAACCTGCTCAGCATTCGCGAACTGGATGTGCTCGGCCTGGTGGCCCAGGCGCTGCCGAACAAGAAGATCGCCCGGGTGCTTAACCTGTCACCGGAAACGGTGAAATGGCACATGAAGAATATTTTCTACAAGCTGGAGGTCACCGGGCGTGATGAGGCCATCGCCAAAGTGCGCGACCTGGAACTGAAGCTGCCCGGCAACCCGCAGGTTTGATCAGTCCTGGCGGGGCTTGCCGTGCAGGCTTGGGGTATTGCCGATAAACGTCGCCTTGCCCCGGGCCACCAGGCGTTCGCCATCGAGCAGGTCGAGGCTGGCATGGGACAGCGAGCGCCCGACCCGGTGAACCTGAACATGGGCTTCGACCCAGCTGCCGAGATTGGCCGGGCTCAGGTAATCCATGCTCAGGTTGATGGTCGCGGGCGGCAGGTCGGTGGCCGCCGCCAGTCTCAGTGCCCGGCCGAATGCGGTGTCGGCCAGGGTCGCGAGAAAACCGCCGTGGGCGATGCCCAGCGGGTTCAGGTGTTCGGGACGAATGCGCGCGGCCAGTACCGAGCGTTCTTCGTGGACATACAGGCCGGTGCAATGCACCACGAAACCGGCGCGCCCCATCGGCAGGAAACCGGCAGGTGGCCGGTCCTCGTGGGCGGCTGCTTCAAAGGGTTCAGGGATTGAATTCATGGGTATGTGCTCGTTGTGCGCATGCAGTGGTTGAGGCCAGGCATTCAAGGTGCTGCTCACATCAAATCCTGTAGGAGCGAGCCTGCTCGCGATGTGCTCAAGAACGACGCGTTTATCCAGTCGGTTCGCGTTATCGTTGACGTCCATCGCGAGCAGGCTCGCTCCTGCAGTGGCCGGCTTCGCGTTACAGCGTACGGGCAATCAGCTCTTTCATGACTTCATTGGAGCCACCGTAGATGCGCATCGGCCGGGTGTTGATGTGCAGGCGGGCGATTGGATACTCCAGCATGTAGCCGTAGCCGCCGTGCAGCTGCAGGCACTCGTCGATGATCTGGCAGGCTTGTGTCGAGGCCCACCACTTGGCCATGGCGGCGGTGGTCGCGTCCAGTTCGTGGTTGATCATCTTGCCCAGACAATCGTGGACAAACGTGCGGGCGATGGTCACGGTGGTCTGCATTTCCGCCAGCTTGAAGCGGGTGTTCTGCATGTCCAGCAGCGGCTTGCCGAACAGCTTGCGGTCATTGGTGTACTTGATGGTTTCCTCGACCGCGCGCTCCATGGCACCCAGCGCGTTCATGGCGATGAACATCCGCTCTTCCGGCAGTTGCTGCATCAACTGGACGAAACCCTTGCCTTCTTCCGGGCCGAGCAGGTTGGCCACCGGCACGCGCACGTCATCGAAGAACAGCTCCGAGGTGTCCTGACCTTTCTGGCCAAGCTTGTCGAGGATGCGCCCACGACGGAAGCCCGGCAGATCGTTGACCTCAAGCACGATGATCGACATGCCCTTGGCGCCCAGCGACGGATCGGTCTTGCACACCAGCAGTACCAGATCGGCCTGGGAACCGTTGGTGATGAAGGTCTTCGAACCATTGATCACGTAGTGATCGCCATCGCGAATGGCCTTGGTCTTGACGTTCTGCAGGTCGGTGCCGGCGCCCGGTTCGGTCATGGCAATGGCGGCAACCATTTCGCCCGTAGCCATCTTCGGCAGCCAGCGCAGTTTCTGCTCTTCAGTGGCGTAACGCAGGATGTAGTGGGCACTGATGGCGCTGTGCACGTTGGTGCCCAGGCTGGTAGCCACCGCGCGGGCCAGTTCATAGCCAATGATCGCGTTATGCGCGTGGCTGCCGCCGCTGCCGCCGTACTCCTCCGGAATGGCCGGGCACAGCATGCCCATCTCACCAGCCTTCAGCCAAGTCTCGCGGTCCACGTGTTTCTGGTGGGCCCAGCGTTCTTCATGGGGAACCAATTCTTCGGCGGCAAAGCGGCGCACTGACGCCTGGAAGATTGCCAGGTCTTCGGTCATCCAAGATGGTCTGTATTCGCTCATTTGAATCCTCGGTAGGTCAGGGGACAGGGACTCTTGTAATGCTGGGCGTGGTGCGCACTTTCAGCGAGCGCCGAAGGGATGATGCTGCGGAGTAGGTGCGGGATCGTTCGAAGGGATGCATCGGGGGAGTAACTTCGGGGCCGACGAAACGGCGATCCATTGTCGGAGCGAGATCTGTTCGGCATACATCTGCATTACTCCCTCCACTCGTTCCTTGGAACGCCTCCCACTACCTCCGCAACTTCATCCCTTCGACGGTCGTAGCGCCGTTGTGGGCAAACCTAGGATGAATCCCACAAGAACCAGCCGGCCGGCGGGTACGACAACCGAACGTGTATGCCAAAGGAAATTTATCCATGAGTGAAAAAGTCGTCGTCGCCGGGGTCGGCATGATCCCCTTCTCCAAACCGGGCAAAAGCCCAAGCTATACCGACATGGGCGCCGAGGCCGTGCGCCTGGCCCTGAAGGATGCCGGCATCGGTTACGACAAGGTGCAGATGGCATTCACCGGCTATGTCTATGGCGATTCCACCTGCGGGCAGACCGCCCTGTATGAAGTGGGTCGTACGGGTATTCCGGTGGTGAACGTCAATAACAACTGCTCCACCGGTTCCACGGCCTTGTACCTGGCCCGCGCCGCCGTGCAGAGCGGTCAGGCCGAGTGTGTGCTGGCCCTGGGTTTCGAGCAGATGCAGGCCGGTGCGCTGAAGTCGCACTGGGATGACCGTCCACAGACTCGGGCCAGTGTGGTCCATGTGATGGAAGACCTGACCCGTGACGTCGATTTGCCGCGTGCGCTGAAAACCTTCGGCGGTGCCGGTCGCGAACACATGCAGAAGTACGGCACCCGCATGGAAACCTTCGCCGCCATCCGCGCCAAGGCTAGCCGCCATGCCGCGAACAATCCGCTGGCGTTGTTCAAGAACATCCTCACCACCGAAGACGTGATGAACGACCAGGTAATGTGGCCGGGCGTAATGACTCGCCTGATGGCCTGCCCGCCAACCTGCGGTGCAGCGGCGGCGATTATCTGCTCGCCAGCCTTCGCCAAGAAACACGGCCTGCGCAGCGACGTGGTGATCCTCGCCCAGTCGATGGTCACCGACCCGGTCGAGTCGTTCGATCCGCCGTCGATGATTGCCTACGCCGGTTTCCACATGACCCAGCGCGCCGCGCAATCGGTCTACGAGCAGGCGGGTGTCGGCCCACAGGACGTACGCGC
This sequence comes from Pseudomonas sp. KH_046_2, assembly GCF_057838985.1. Classification (NCBI taxonomy): domain Bacteria; kingdom Pseudomonadati; phylum Pseudomonadota; class Gammaproteobacteria; order Pseudomonadales; family Pseudomonadaceae; genus Pseudomonas; species Pseudomonas sp. KH_046_2. The sequence continues at coordinate 2,300,776 of NZ_CM174480.1, forward strand.
CGTGGAACTGCATGACTGCTTCGCCCACAACGAATTGCTGACCTACGAAGGCCTGGGTCTGTGCACCGTCGGCGGCGGCGAGCAGTTTGTCCTCGACGGCGACAACACCTACGGCGGCCAAGTGGTGACCAACCCGTCCGGCGGCCTGCTTTCCAAGGGCCACCCACTGGGCGCCACCGGCCTGGCCCAGTGCTACGAGCTGACCCACCAACTGCGCGGCACCGCCGACAAGCGCCAGGTCGAAAACCTGAACATCGCGTTGCAACACAACCTGGGCCTGGGCGGCGCCTGCGTCATCACCATGTACGGGCGCAACTGAGTCTTTCCAGGCGCGTGCCCTGACGGGCACGCACAACAAGAAAAGGAGTGAGACAAATGGCAGACAAGAGTCTGATCGGGCACAAGCTCGACAAGTTCAGCGTCGACGTGGAGAAGGGCCGCTTGCGCTTTTTCGCCAAGGCGATCGGCGAGACCGACCCGGTCTATACCAACGAAGCGGCGGCGCTCGCGGCGGGCCACCGGGCATTGCCGGTTCCGCCCACGTTCCTGAAATGCCTGGAAGGCGAAGGCCGTGACCTCACCGCTTTCCTGAAGCTGTGCGACTTCGACCTCGGCCGCATCCTGCACGCCGAACAATCCTTCGTTTATCACGCCATGGCCTACGCCGGTGACGTGCTGACCTTCGACGCGGGCATCACCGACGTTTACGAGAAGAAGGGCGGTGCCCTGCAATTCGTGGTCACGGAATCGCGCGTGACCAACCAGCACGGCGAACACATCGCCGATGTCCGCTCGTCTCTCGTACAGCGTTGAGGAAATGTCGATGACCCTGTCCCAAAACACCGGCGCGCAATTCTCCGATATCCAGGTTGGCGATGAAGTGCCGTTGCTGAAGCTGCAACCGATCAACCGCACGACCCTGGCGCTGTACTGCGGCGCGTCGGGCGACCACAACCCGATCCACGTCGACATCGACTTCGCCCGCAAGTCGCGCATGCCCGACGTGTTTGCCCACGGCATGTTGTCGGCCGCCTACCTCGGTCGCCTGTTGACCCAATGGGTGCCTCAGCACCAGGTCCGCAGCCTGTCGATCCGCTTCACCGGCATCACTCAGCTGGGTCATGTGCCGACCTGTACCGGCAAGGTCACCGAGAAGTTCGAAGAGAACGGCGAGAAGCGCGTGCGCGTGGCGATCCGTTGCTCGAACCAGTACGGCGAAGAAAAGCTCGCCGGCGAAGCTGTCGTGGCCCTGGCCTGAACCACATAAACCCCAATTCACAGGAAAATAAAAATGAAAAAGCTTGAAGGCAAAGTCGCTCTGGTCACCGGTTCCGGTCGTGGTATCGGGCGTGAAGTCGCCCTGCAATTGGCCGCCTACGGCGCCAAAGTCGTGATCAACGACCTCGATGCCGAACCGGCCGATCAAGTGGTTGCCGAGATCCGCGCCGCCGGCGGTGAAGCCGTGGCTTGCGTCGGCAGCGTGACCGCCGCCGATTTCGCCGATCGTTTCGTGCAGACTGCCGTCAAGACCTACGGCTCGATCGACATCATCATCAACAACGCCGGTTTCACCTGGGACAACGTGATCCAGAAGATGAGCGACGAGCAGTGGTACGCGGTCATCGATTGCCACCTGACCGCGCCGTTCCGCATCCTGCGCGCTGCCCAGCCAGTGATCAGTGCCCTGGCCAAGAAAGAAGCCGCCGAAGGCCGCGAAGTACTGCGCAAAGTCGTGAACATCTCCTCCGGCGCTGCGGGCGGTAACGTCGGCCAGTCTAACTATTCCTCGGGTAAATCCGGCATTTTGGGCCTGACCAAGACCCTGTCCAAAGAGTGGGGCCGCCTGAAGGTTAACGTCAACGCTGTCGCATTCGGCTTGATCGATACCCGCCTGACCCAGGCTCTTTCCGGCGATGACAGCAAGACTGTGAACATCGAAGGTCGCGAAATCAAGGTCGGCGTGCAGCAGGCACGTCTTGACGGCGTCGCCGCCACCATTCCGTTGGGCCGTGTTGGCAAGCCAGAAGAAGCAGCGGGTGCGGTGGTGATGTTCTGCCTGCCGGAATCCAACTTCTGCTCCGGCCAGGTCATCTACTGCGGCGGTGGTCCAGGTTCCAATTTCTAAGGCTGTCGCGGTTTTTGCCCTGAAGTGCAGGGCCAACGATTTGTCGCGCCTGTTGACCCTTGTCGGTCAACAGGCTTCAGAACCTGAGGAATTTGCAATGCTGGAAAACTACCGCTCGCCCTGGATGACCGAAGACCTGGAATCGTTCAACGACATGGTCCTGCGCTTTGCCAAGGAATACATGGAACCGAACGAGCTGAAATGGCGCGAGCAGCATTACGCCGACCGTTCCGCCTGGCTCAAGGCGGGCGAGTTGGGCCTGATCCTGCCCGACGTTTCGGAAGAGTACGGCGGCGCCGGTGGTCATATCGGCCACTACGTGTGCGTGGTCAACACCATGAGCGCCAATGGCGGTGGCTTGGGCTTGGGACTGAGCCATATCGTCGCTCACTACATCCTCGAGTCCGGCACTGAAGCACAGAAGAAGTACTGGCTGCCGAAAATCGGTTCCGGCGAGATCATCAGTGCCATTGCCATGACCGAACCGGGCGCCGGCTCCGACCTGCAGTCGGTGCGCACCCGCGCCGTGAAGAAGGGCGACAAGTACGTCATCAACGGCGCCAAGACTTTCATCAGCAATGGCCAGACCTGCGACATGGTGCTGGTGATTGCCAAGACCGATATCACCCAGGGCGCCAAGGGTGTTTCGCTGTTCATGGTCGACACCAAAACTCCGGGTTTCCGTCGCGGCAAGTTGCTGAGCAAAGTCGGCATGCACGCTCAGGACACCTCGGAAATGTTCTTCGATGACGTCGAAGTGCCGGCGGATTGCCTGCTCGGCGAAGTAGAGGGTCGCGGGTTCTACACCTTGATGAGCCAGCTGCCCTACGAGCGTGCGCAGATCGGTGTCGGCGCCGTTGCAGTCATGGAACGTGCCCTGCGCCTGACCGTGGAATACACCAAAGACCGCAAGGTGTTTGGCAAACCGGTTATCGACTTTCAGAACAGCCGCTTCGTGCTCGCGGACGTCAAGGCGACCGTGTTGGCGTCGCGGACTTTCGTCGACCTGATCATCCAGCGCTGGATCGACGGCACCCTCGATACCACCCTGGCTTCGATGGGCAAGTTCTGGCTGACCGAACGTCAAGGCGAAGTGCTCGACCGTTGCCTGCAACTGTTCGGCGGCTACGGCTACATGAATGAATACCCGATTGGCCGGATGTGGGCCGATGCCCGGGTGGCGCGCATTTACGGTGGTTCCAACGAAATTCAGCGCGAGGTCGTTGCGCGGTCGCTCTAACCGGCGCAGCGCCGTCCGAAGCGTCGACAGTTCCAAATCGATTGAATAATAAAAAAGCAATTTGGAGTTTTCATGTACATCACTCAAGGGCTGCACCGTCATCTGCAGCAACGTCCCAATGCCGTATCGATCCGCTCCCAGGGTCGCAGCATCACCTACGCCGAATTCGGTGACCGCGTGGCGCGCCTGGCCAGTGCACTCAAAGACCTGGGCGTTGCCAGCGGCGATCGCGTGGCGATGCTGTCGTTCAACTCCCAGCGCTTTATCGAGTACTACCAGGCCGTGCCGTGGGCCGATGCCGTGGTCAACCCGGTGAACTTTCGCTGGAGTGCGGCGGAGATCATCTACTCGCTGGACGACTCGGAAACCACTGTGCTGATCGTCGACGATCACCACAAAGCCCTCGGTACCAAAGTGCTCGAGCAAGCGAAAACCGTGCGCCTGGTGATCTACGCCGGTGACGGTGAAACGCCCGAGGGCATGCTCAACTACGAAACACTGATCGATACCAGCGAGCCGGTAGAAGATGCGCGTCGTAGCGGCGATGCCTTGCTCGGTATTTTCTACACCGGCGGCACCACCGGCCACCCGAAAGGCGTGATGCTCAGCCACAACAACGTCGCATTCTCGGCAATGAATTCCTTGATTGCGGGTCGCTGCAAAAAAGAATCGGTTTTCCTGCACGCGATGCCGATGTTCCATCTCGCCGATTTCGCGGCGATGACCGCACTGTTCATATCTGGAGGGACCCACGCGGTCCTGCAGACGTTCTCCGCGCAGGGCGTACTGGAAATCATCGACAGCGAGAAAGTCCATGAAGTCCTGCTGGCGCCCACCATGATTCAAATGTTGCTGGACTGGCACCAGGAGCACGGGCAGGCACTCGATCTCAGCTCCCTGAAGCGAGTCATCTACGGGGCGTCGATAATCACCCCGGCGTTGCTCGACCGGGCATGCAAAGTGTTCACCGGTGCCGGATTCTCCCAAGGCTACGGCATGACCGAATTGTCCCCGGTGGCATCAATCCTCGACACCGAGTACCACAGCGCCGAGCACCAGGCCAGCGGCAAGATGTATTCGGCCGGCGTGCCAGTGCACTGTGTGGAGATCCGTATCGTTGATGCCAACGACAATGAAGTACCTCGTGGCACCGTGGGCGAAATTATCGTGCGTGGCCCGAACGTGATGCTTGGGTACTGGAAGAAGCCGGAAGTGACCGCTGAAACGTTGCGTGGTGGCTGGATGCACACGGGTGATGGCGGCTACATGGACAAGGATGGCTTCATCTACATCTGCGACCGACTTAAGGACATGGTGGTCAGTGGTGGCGAGAACATTTACTGCGGTGAAGTCGAAGCCGCGATCGCCAGCCATCCGGCTGTCGCGCAAAGCGCCGTGATCGGCATCCCTTGCAAGAAGTGGGGCGAGACGGTGCACGCGGTGATCATCCTCAAGGCCGGCGCCAGCGTCACCAGTGAAGAAATCATTGCTCACTGCCGTGAACGGATTGCCGGCTACAAGGTGCCGCGCAGTGTCGAGTTCCGCGAAACACTGCCGCTGACCAGCGTCGGCAAAGTGTTGAAGACCGAACTGCGCAAACCCTTCTGGGAAAACCTCCAGCGCGGGATCGCCTGACCCTTGACTGTCGCGCGGTCAGTACGGCCGCGCATCTTAACTTCAACGCCAGGAACCGAGACGCATCCACGGGTGCGCGCGGATCGCCTTGCGTCAATACAATCGGAGGACGCATGAGCATTACGAGATTGCGTGGAGCTTGCTACCCACATCTGCTGGCAGTCACCGTCGCTGCCGCAGTCACCCCACAGGCTTTTGCCAAGGATTTCAGCATCGGTGAAATCGAAGGCAGTTTCGATTCCGCGCTGTCGGTCGGCGCCAGCTGGGCCGTTCGCGGACCCGACCCGGATTTCATTTCCAATTTCAATTCGCAAGGCGTCAGGGGTAATGCATCGTCGCGAACCAACGATGACAACCGCCTGAACTTCAAAAAGGGCGAGACGTTCTCGAAGATCTTCAAGGGCGTGCATGACCTGGAATTGAAATACGGTGACAGCGGCGCCTTCGTGCGCGGCAAGTACTGGTACGACTTCGAGTTGATGGACGAGAGCCGTTCGTTCTACGACATCGACGATCATGGTCGCCAGCGCGCGGCGAAGTCGTCCGGGGCGATGTTTCTCGACAGCTTTGTCTACCACAACTACACCATCGACGAGTTGCAGGGCAACGTGCGCCTGGGCAAGCAAGTCGTCAGCTGGGGCGAAAGCACCTTCATCGGCAACTCGATCAACAGCATCAACCCGATCGACGTCGCGGCGCTGCGCCGGCCAGGTGCCGAGGTCAAGGAAGGCCTGATTCCGGTGAACATGCTGTACGTGTCCCAGGGGCTGACCGAAAACGTCACCGCCGAAGCGTTCTACCAGATCGAATGGGCACCGTCGGTGATCGACAACTGCGGCACCTTCTTCGGCAACGACGTGACGCCTGAAGGCTGTAATGACCGCGCCGTACTGGCGGGCCTCGACCTGCCGCCCGGTGTGGCCAACAACACCGGCACACCCGGTCTGCTCGACGACGCCTATATTCCGCGCACCAAGACCAAGGATGCCCGCGACAGCGGCCAATTCGGCCTGGCGCTGCGCTGGTTTGCCGCCGAACTGAACGACACCGAGTTCGGCGCCTATGCCATGAACTACCACAGCCGCAATCCAAGCCTGAATTTTACCCGCGCCACGAACACCGCCAACGCGGTGGCGGCGATTCGTACCGCCAGCTACAACGTGGTTTACCCCGAAGATGTGCGTCTGTATGGCTTGAGTTTCGCGACCAACGTCCTCGGCACTTCGCTGGGTGGCGAGGTGAGCTTCCGGCCGAACATGCCGTTGAATCTCAACGGTGCCGACATCAACCTGGCGGCGGTGGGCAACGCAGCGTCACCTTTGTTCGTGGGCGGTCAATCGAGCAATGTCGCCGGGGCCGCCGTCGACGGTTACAAGCGCATGCCGGTGCTGCAAGCGCAGATGAGCGCCACCCGGTTCATCGACCAGGTCCTCGGTTCCGAGCGTCTGACGCTGGTGGGCGAGGTGGGCTACAACCACATCAACGGCCTGGGTTCCAGCGATGGCACCGAAGCGCGCTTTGGCCGCAATACCGTGTTCGGCGCCGGGCAACTGGTCAACCAGGCGGTCTGCGTCGGGCAGAACACCCCGGTGCCCGGCCAGCCTGGCGTTACCCGCCCAAGCAACCCGCAGCAGGAATGCAACAGCCACGGTTTCTATACCAGCGACTCCTGGGGCTATCGCCTGCGCGGCAAGCTCGAATACCCCAACGTAATTGCCGGCATCAACCTTTCACCCAACCTGGCCTGGTCCCACGACGTCGACGGCTTTGGCCCGAACTTCGACGAAGGCAGCAAAGCGGTCAGCCTCGGCGTGGATGCCGACTACATGAACACCTACACCGCAAGCCTCAGCTACACCGATTACTTCGGCGGAAAGTGGAATACCAACACTGATCGCGACTACGTCGCCCTCAGCTTCGGCGTGAACTTCTGATACTGCTCAGACGGAGACAATAAAAATGCAATCCAGCACTCTGATCAAAGCCTGCACGTTGACCCTCAGCCTGATCGCGTCCAGCGTCATTGCGGCCGTTTCGCCGCAGGAAGCTGCGCAATTGGGCACCACGCTGACACCGCTTGGCGGCGAGAAAGCCGGCAATGCCAGCGGCACTATTCCTGCCTGGGCCGGTGGTTTGAAACCCAACGCCGCGCCGATGACCGATGACTTTCTCGGCAACCCTTTCGAAGGCGAAAAACCGCAGTTCGTGATCACCGCCGCCAACGCCGCGCAGTACAAGGACAAGCTGACTGCCGGGCAACTGGCGATGTTCCAGCGCTATCCCGACACCTACAAGATCCCGGTGTACAAAACCCAGCGCACCGCCTCGGCGCCGCAAGAGGTTTACGATGCGGCGAAGAAAAGTGCGGTGACCACCGAGTCTGCCAACGACGGTTACTCGTTGAAGAACTTCGAGCAGTCGCATTACTACGCATTCCCGATTCCCAAGACCGGCCTTGAAGTGGTGTGGAACCACCTGAGCCGTTCTCGCGGCACCAACTTCATCAGCCGCCAGATACAAGCCACCCCGCAGGTCAACGGTGACTACACCCCGGTGCAGATCGAGTTCGCCACGGGGCTGCCATGGAAAATGAGCGACGCCAAGCCTGAGGACAGCGCCAACATTCTGTTCTACACCAAGCAAACCGTGACCGCCCCGGCGCGTTTGGCCGGTGGTGTGCTGCTGATCCACGAAACCCTCGACCAGATCAAGGAACCCCGCATGGCCTGGGCCTACAACGCCGGCCAACGCCGCGTGCGTCGTGCGCCACAAGTGGCCTATGACGGCCCGGGCACGGCGGCGGACGGCATGCGCGTGGCCGATAATGCCGACATGTACAACGGTGCGCCGGACCGCTATGACTGGAAGCTGATCGGCAAAAAAGAAATCTACGTGCCCTACAACAACTACCTGCTGCAATCGCCGAAGTTGAAGTACGCGGACATCATCAAGCCCGGCCACATCAACCAGGACCTGACGCGCTATGAGCTGCACCGCGTTTGGGAAGTGGAGGGCACCCTCAAGCCAGGCCAGCGCCACATCTACGCCAAGCGTCACATGTACTTCGACGAAGACACTTGGGCTGCCGTGGAAATCGACCAGTACGACGGTCGCGGTGCGCTGTGGCGTGTGAGCGAAGGCTACCTGGTCAACGATTACAAACAGGGCGTCGCGGTGTACGCCGCGATGGGCGTCTATGACTTGCTGGCTGGTCGTTACCTGGTGTCGAACCTGGGCAACGAGAACAAGCGCGGCACCGACTACGCCTACCAGCCCACCATGAACGATTTCACCCCGGCAGCCTTGCGCAACGCCGGTATTCGCTAAGCCATTCAAGGCATCGCTGTTCGTCTTCGCAAGAGGGCGAACGGCTGCCCCCTGAGTCACTTTCACTGGATCTGGAGAACAGTAATGTCGCAAAAACCTTACGTTGTCGGCGTTGGCATGATCCCGTTTGTCAAACCGGGCACCAGCGGTACCTATATCGAAATGGGCTCGGAGGCCATTCGCCTTGCCCTGCAAGATGCCTGCGTGGATTACCGATTGGTTCAGCAAGCGTACGCAGGATACGTTTACGGCGATTCCACCAGCGGCCAGGCCGCCCTCTATGAAGTGGGCATGAGCGGCATCCCGGTGATCAACGTCAACAACAACTGCGCCACCGGTTCCAGTGCCTTGTTCCTGGCGCGTCAGGCAGTGGAAAGCGGTGCGGTTGAATGTGCCCTGGCGTTTGGTTTCGAGCAGATGCAACCCGGTGCCCTCAAAGGCAATTGGGATGATCGCCCACGAGCCACCACGCACATGACCCAATCGGTGATCGATGAGCTGACCGCTGACGTGGAAATCCCGAGTGCACTGCGAATGTTCGGCGGTGCCGGTCGCGAGCACATGCAAAAGTACGGCACGCAAATGAGCACTTTTGCTGCAATTCGCGCCAAGGCCAGCCGACATGCCGCCAACAACCCGCTGGCGCTGTTCCGCAAAGTGGTCAGCACTGATGACGTGATGAACGACATGGTGATGTGGCCGGGCGTGATGACCCGCCTGATGGCTTGCCCACCGACTTGCGGCGCGGCGGCCGCGATCATTTGCACCGAAGCCTTTGCCAAAAAACACAACCTGCGCACTGACGTGGTGATCCTCGCCCAGTCGATGACCACCGACAAACCGGTGTGCTTCGAATCGCGGTCGATGATCGAAGTGGTGGGTTTCGACATGGCGCAACGTGCAGCCAAGGAAGTGTATGAGGAGGCTGGCGTCGACCCACTGGACATCCGCGTCGCCGAAATGCACGACTGCTTCGCCCACAACGAATTGCTGACCTATGAATCCCTGGGTCTGTGCGATGTCGGCGGCGCCGAGAAGTTTGTTCTCGCTGGCGACAACACCTACGGCGGCCAGGTCGTGACCAACCCGTCCGGTGGCTTGCTGTCCAAAGGGCATCCGCTGGGCGCAACCGGTTTGGCGCAGTGCTATGAGCTGACCCAGCAGTTGCGTGGCAATGCCGACAAACGCCAGGTTGAAGGCGTGAATGTGGCACTGGCGCATAACCTTGGGCTAGGTGGTGCTTGCGTCGTGACGTTGTACGGTCGCGCTTGATTCAATTGCCGGGTGTGCCCCTATTTCCGGTTGACACCGAACCCTGTAGGAGCAAGCTCGGCTCCTATAAGTTATGTATCAAGCAGCAATGCTATTAAACGCAGTCCAACAGCAGCTGTTTAAGCACCGTCAGCCTTACGTCTTGAAAGCTACAAGACCTTGCGCCGTTGCCTACGGGTACGCCAGAATCCGCCGGCTTGTGCGCCTTGGAGCCCATCGGTAACTTGATCCGTGTCACTGCTCATCAGTGATCGGGTTTAGTAGCCCGGAGAAGAAACAACGGTTGCACAAGCGTCTTTTGGTCAGGTGCCCACCTGCCATTAATGGTAGCTGTGCGCATGGCGTTTTCGGACGCGCCGGTTTGTTGCTTTCCCGGTCTACTAACTTGCGCACAGCTGCCACCCTTCGTTTAGTAGCGAAATGGTTGCGGCCTTACCAAGTGAGTAAAGCAACTATGTTAAAAGTCACACCAAACCCGCCAGACGAAGATCCGGCATCGCCCTACGAACCCGATTCCAAAAAGCTCAACGAAGCCGCCGAGCGCGCCCTCAACTTCCATTTCCCCTCAACAGCCAACATCAAGGCGACACCGCGCACCGTCAGCACCCTGTTCACCGTCGACCCGCAGGCGACGAGCGAAACCTTGATGGTGTATCTGGTGGAAACCCTGGCCTCGGTGGATGTGATGGTCCATCAATTGGTCGATCACCTGGACGGCGGATCACGCAACGCACTGCTGGGCATCTCCAACAGCGTGATGCTGGCCGAGATCACCGCAAACCGCGTGCTGGACCAGATCGACCCACCTGAATAGCCGACCAAACAAATGTCCCCCTGTGGGAGCTAGCCTGCTAGCGATGGCGCCGTGTCAGCCAGCATTGATGTCGCTGACACTCCGCTATCGCTAGCAGGCTAGCTCCCACAGTGATTGTGGTGATCACGGTGAATAGTGTGTTGTTAGATTATGTTGCGATTTCTAGCGGGTTTTCCTTTACCCGAACTGGCGGTTTCGGGCACGTCGAACGCAGCCCATCAATGTGTTCCATCAGGCTTTCAGGGATGCTTTGCCACATCGGGTCGAGCACAAAATCGATGCCTTCGCGCCGGGCCAACTTTGCTGCCGGTACAAAGTCTGCGTCACCTGCGACCAACACAATCTGATCCACCTGTTTTTTGAATGACAGCGACGCCACATCCACGCCGATTCTCATATCAACGCCTTTTTGCCGGGTGTCCATGCTGACGTCGTGCTCCGTCAGGTCTACGAGCTGAATTTTGCCCTTGAGCAGGTCGGCTATTTTTGCTGCCTTGATGGTCCACTTCGTATCTTTCGACAGATGCCCAAGTCGCAATGCCACTTTGCGTTTACTTCGCAGCCTCGCGTGCAGTTCCTTGCGGAACATAGCTTCCCTGGACTTAGAGAAATCCACGGATTTTTTACTGATGGGATTGTGTTGTCTCGTTTCCAGCGGTGGGCAGTCGTAGAAGAAGATTCGGTAGAGGTCTTTACGATGTCGTTGCTGCGGCGGACTTTGCCCGTTGGCGCGTGCGACAATTTTGCTTGAAAGGTGGGCCATCGCCCATCGGTGAACAAGGTCGGCTGCACGCTCAGCATTGAATGCATTTTGCGGTTCGATCCTTCGAAAGCGCTTGATGAAGTAGGCGCCGTCAACCAGTACTGCAGTGGGCATGCTTTCTTCCTGATAGCAAAACGCCCAAGGTGTCGGCGCGTCCTGGATGATTAGGACGGCGTACTGCCTTGGGCGGGATTGGGGCAGACTAGATGAGGTTGCTGATAGCGTCAACCGCTCCTTTTTGAGCTACCGAGACGAGAAAGACAGGTTGCTCTCGGAGGGAAGCTCCTTGCCGCTGATACTGGCGGCGGAAAAACAATAAATCCCAAGCCAATGGTGTACAAGCCGGCGGTTTCTGTAATGGGTGTAGGCAAAAGCCTTAAAAAAAACCGGCCCTCAACGAGGGCCGGCGTACTTGACGAAGGGACGCGATGAGCGTCAAGCACATCCCTACATCGAGTTACTCGCTCTTGGCAACCTGATCGACTTTCTGCATGCGGTTGGTATCCATCAACACCAGGCCGAAGGCCATGCCGTACATGATCCGGCCTTGCTTGTCGACTTTCATCGGCGCGTACATCCCGTTGAAGATCGGGTCGCTGTCGGTGGCGATTTCCAGGACGGTTTTGCCGGTGTCGAGGTCCATACCGATGTGGAAGCCTTCGCCCAGACGGTCGGAGTAGAAGCCGTTGATCAGCGCCATGCGGCTGCCACCGCTGATCATTGGCACGATCGAAATCGAACCGACGTCAGTGCGCGTCCACAGGGTGTTCCACTGGTCCTTGGCGTGGTCCCACTTGTACATCGCCACACCACTCGGTGCCGGGCGGGTCATGCCGTTGAGCATGGTCACGTAGTAGCCGGACTTGGCCAGTACCGGTTTTTCCACGGCCGGAATGTTGTTGACCACGAAGGCATGGCCGTCATACACCGCAACCGATTGTTCCGATTGCACGGTAGGAACATCCGGCCCCAGGTCGACTTCACGCTGGTCGGCAACTCGCGGCGACGAGGTGCCAGGTTTCTGCTTCCAGCCAGCCGGGATCTTGTCGCGCCACATGGCGACCAGGTTCATCTTCTTCGCGCCGTCGGTGAACACCACCAGTTTGTCTTCATCCGGACCGTAGCCCATCAGGGTAGGGGTGGAGCCGGTGCCATCGGCGATCTTGATCGAGGTGAAGCGCGGCCCGCGCTCATACGGGGCTTTCCACGCACCACTGGCTTCGTCCGCGTGGATCTTGCCCTGTTTGTCGACCACCAGGCGGTACATGTTCTGGTTGGACGCCACGTACACGGCACCACCATCGACTTCCGGACCGGTAGCGAAGGAGTTGAGGAACAACTCGTCGCTGCCTTCCACACGGTAGCTGTCGATCAGTTTCAGGGTGGTGCGATCAAGGGTGGCCACGGTGCCGCCCATGGTGTTGACCACCAGGAAGCCGTTCGGCGTCATGCCCATGCCGAAGGTGGTGTCCACCGGGATATTCATCCCGCGCTTGGTCTTCTCGTTATCGAACAAGGCATCCGGCAGTTGCACTTCCTGGGTGAGTTTCATGCCCGACTTCGGGTCTTTGTGGTCGTTCTGGTCGATACGGAATACACGACGGGCGCTGGCACCGATAAACGCGTCTTCGCGGGTCAGCAACGAGTAAATGGCCCCGCCGAGGAGTTGATCCGCGGTGCCAGTCAGCATGCGGTTGGGTTGCGCACTCATGTAGTCGAGCAAACCTTTTTCGTCCTTGGCCTCAAGGAACTTGCGGGTCTCGGCGGCCTGCTGCAAGCGCTGCTCTGGCGTGATCGGCTGGTAGTTGGGCAGTTTGACCGGCAGGTCGACGCGGGCCACTTCAGTGAGCTTGAAGTCATCCTCGATCTTCACCTTGCGCAGCGAAAATCCGGCCCAGAACCAGTACAGGTCGGTGTCGCCGACCTTGTCGGAGTATTGCACCAGGCTGCCCGATTCGTTGGGCAGTACGCGGTAGGCGTCCGGGGTCATCTTGAACGTGCCACGCGGCACGGCGATGTCGGTGCTGTCCGATGCGCCGTCGTTCCAGTGCGTTTGGTTGTTGTAGGACTGCGCCAGAAAAGGGTTGACCGGTGCGCTCTGGCCGGCAGTGGCCAATACCGGGACAGTCAGGCAGGTGGCCAGAAGCGCCCAATGTGAACGTAGAGCAAACATATTGTCTTCCTTTGTTTTGTTGTTATTGCCAGCGGAGGAAGGTCCAGAGTAGCGAGCCCTTTTTCGCCCCATAGCCCCCCATAGCGGGGGGCATGTTTCGGGGGTGGGGCTCTGCTAGCGTATTCGCCATGTTTTTGCACATCGCGGGCTATCGAAGTCCCTTTGTGAGATCACGGCAAACAAGGAATAAAATATGCTGTCAGGTATCAAAGTCGTAGAAATCTGTGGCATCGGCCCGGGGCCGTTCTGTGCCATGCACCTGGCCGATTTGGGCGCCGATGTCATCGCCGTTGAGCGTGCCGAATCCGTCTCGATCACCGGCGAAGCCAACGCCCCGGCCAACCCGTTGAACCGTGGCAAGCGCTCGGTGGTGGCCGACCTGAAAAGCCCTGAAGGGCGCGAAGCCGTCCTGAAACTCATCGAGAGCGCCGACGTCCTGATCGAGGGCATGCGCCCCGGCGTCATGGAGCGTCTGGGCCTTGGTCCGCAGGAATGCCAGGTGCGCAACCCGCGACTGGTTTATGGACGCATGACCGGTTGGGGCCAGAACGGCCCGATGGCCAGCGCCGCCGGCCACGACAACAATTACATCGCACTGTCCGGTGCGCTGTATCACAGCGGCACGGCTGGCGAAGCGCCTTCATCACCGATCACCCTGATCGGTGACATCGGCGGCGGCGCGTTGTATCTGGCGGTCGGTGTATTGGCTGGTGTGCTCAACGCCCGGCAGACCGGCAAGGGTACCGTGGTCGATGCTGCCATCGTCGACGGCTCGGCGCACATGATGCAGTTGATGATGTCGCTGTCCCGCCGAGGCTTGCTCCAGGAGCAACGCGGCAAGAGCGTCCACGACGGCTCTCACTTCTACGCCACTTATCGCTGCGCCGACGACCAGTACGTGGCGCTGGGCTCGATGGAGCCGCAGTTCTATGCGCTGCTGCTGCAAAAACTCGGGTTGCAGGATGATCCGCGCTTCGCCAAACAGTGGGATGTGAAACGTTGGGACGAACTGCGCGGATTGCTGGCCGACGTGTTTGCTGGCCAGCCACGCGCCCACTGGTGTGACCTGCTCGAAGGCACCGATGTGTGCTTTGCCCCGGTACTGAGCCCGCGTGAAGCCTCACAGCATCCGCATATGGTGGAGCGGGGCGTGTATTTCGAACGCGAAGGCATGCTGCAAGCCAGCCCCGCCCCACGGTTTGACGGCCAGGTCGCGACACCGGGGGCGATTCCGACACGGGGTGCGCACACGGAGCAGGTCATGGCCGGGCTGGACGGCAATGACCTTGCCGTTGTCTGGCGGTCGTAGGTTCTGGAAAACGCAGTGGCCTTGACGCTGGCCGAAAGCCTGTTTGCTCTCGGGCATTTCGACGAGGCAAGGCGTTGGCTGGCGCAGGCGATCTGGCTTGCCGCACAACAAGGCGCGGACGCCTTGAGTCCGGAGGTGACGGCGATGCAAAGTCTCATCGACCTGACTCAGGGATCTCTGGCAACGGCGCGCATTCGTCTGGAGTGTTTCCCCGGGGACTGCGCGCAGTTGGGGGTGGAGCAACTACCGGTCAGCGCACTTGTGCTGTACGAGAGCGGTTCGCTGGATCAAGCACAACGCAGGCTCACTCAAAACCTGCGTTACATCACGGACGACAGCTCAGCGGATACGCTGATCGTCACCCATATCCTTATGGCCCGTATCGCTGGGTCGCAGGGTGATATTGCCACCTGTCGCCGTCACCTCGCCTTGCTGGAACAACGCGGTCGCGACCGTGCTTGTCGACGCATCCAATGCTCGGTCTGGATCGAGCGCGCGCGTATGGCCACGCTGCAAGGTCGTCTCGAAGTCGCGGCTCAGGCGTTGGCTCACGTGGAGCGATATGGCGACTGGGAGCATGCAGATGCGCTCTTTTTTGCCAACGATGCGGACACACCGACCGTCGCACGTGTGCGCCTGCATATCGCCCAAGGGCGTTTTGACCAAGCGTCCCGGGCGCTGCGCCCGGCAATTGAACAAGCGCAACAGCGCGGTCGTCTGCGCCGTAAGCTGAAGCTGCGCTTGCTGTACGCACTGGCCCTTGATGGCATGGGGCAGCGCGCTGCGGCAATGGCGGAGCTGACCGGGGTGTTGACGTTCGCCAGCGAAGAAGGCTGGCGCAGCACCTTTGTCGAAGAGGGCACCTGCCTTGCCACGCTCTTGCAGCGTTGGGCTCAGCCCCGGGGATTTGCATCGACCATCGCGCCGGGATTTGTCGGTGATCTGCTCAAGCGCTTTGCTGTCACGGGCGACTCGCCATCCTCGGCCAGTGTCGCAGCCCTTACCGAGCGGGAGCATCAGGTCCTCAGGCTGCTCGCGCAAGGCCGTCAGGTCAGCGTAATCGCCCTCGGCATGCAGCTTTCCGCGCACACGGTTAAGGCGCATCTGCGCAATATCTATCGCAAGCTGGGCGCCCATGGCCAGGTCGAAGCCGCTGCCATCGCCAGAGCGAGAGGGCTGCTGGACGAACCCCACGAGCATTCATGCCAGCACGCCCGTCGCCCGGGCTCGCATCACCGCCTGGGCTCGCCGGGTCACCCCCAGTTTGCTGTTGATGTGCTTGATGTGCGCCTTGACCGTGTTGGTCGAGATGTACAGGCGTTCACTGATCTCCCGGTTTGAGAAGCCTTCGGCCAGCAGCTCCAGCACGGCAGTTTCACGCCCGGTGAGCTTTTCATGATTGCTTGGGCTGACCGCCGGCTTGCCCGGTTGAGAGATCCTGGCTTCACTGACCAGCAGATTGAATGAGCCGGTATTGGGCGACGGCTGATGTGCGCGTGGTGTTTCTTGCGCGGCCTGAGTGAGACTGTCCAACAGGCGCAGCGCCTTCGCTTGAAGTCCGTGAAAGTTCAGCCGCCGACATTCGCGCAGCGCTGTCTCCAGACGCTTGGAAGCATCCCGGGTCTGGCCGTTACCGTGTTCGGCAATGGCCAGCAGCAACTGACTGTGCACGGCCAGCGATGGCACATGAATGCTGGTCAGCCGCGCAGCGGACCCACGCAGATATTGCTCGATCATCTGCGCCATGAGCAGTGCCTGTTTCCAGTTTTTTTGATGGATCAGAACACTCAGGGTTTGCAGATTGAGTACCCCGCGATAGCTGCTTTCCTGGACATTGGCGCATTGCATGCGTCGTTCGGCGTCCTGCAGGAAAGCGAAGGCGCGCTGGAAATCCCCTCGGCAGGCAAACACTTCCGACAGGCCCATCAGCGCTTGCAGTAGGGACAGGCAATGATCGGCTATGCATTGCAGGGCCTGGCCCAAGACGCTCTCGCAACTGTCCAGCTCTCCGCGTTGCAGATGCAGCTTGCCCTGCAAGACCAGCAACCGGCCGAGCAACATCACATGCCGATCGCCATCGGCCCGCAACAGCATCAGGTTTTCTTGCAACAGGCGTTCGGCCAGCTCGCTTTCTCCGCAGAGAATCATCAGGCAGATGCGCTGGATGTTGGTCTGTACTTCTCGGACCAGGCTGCCCTGGCGGCGGGCCTGTTCGATGGCTTGCATCAGGATCTGTTGAGCTTGAAGGGTTTCGCCCGTGCTCATGGCCAGGCGCGCAAGGATGACCGTGCACACGAACGACACGTGTTGATCATCCTCACCCAGTTGATCCTGCGCCGCATGGCAATACTCCAAAGCCTGCGAGCAATTGCCCAACAAACCATGGATAGAGCCCCACAATGCCTGCCAGACCGCCAGCAGATGACGGTTCTGCTCTGCCGACGGTAGCGGCAGAAAGCGACTCAAATGCGCCAAGCAGGTCTGCGCTTCATCCAGACGCGTGTTCATCATCAAGGCGCAGGCATTGAGCACCACCAGTTGCGGCGTACTTAATTGCAGACTCGCGGGCAAGTGATTGCGCCAGTCGAGCAGGCGCGGCAGATTGCGTTCGGCCAGGAGCCAACTCGGGTTCAAGGTGGTTATGTAGTTGGCCGCGACGTCCGGGCGGTTGGCACTGAAAGCGAGGTCGATGGCATCTTCGATGAAACCCGACGCACTCAATCCCCGACAGGCACGCAGGCGCAAGTGGTTGAGTTCTGCAAGATCGTTTCTTCCCCGTAATGCCTGCGCCACGGCCGGCAACATGCAATGCCATTGCCCGGCGCTGTCCAGTGGCTGGAACAACCCCTGCGAGAGCAGCAATCTGCGCACGGTCGTCTTGTCGTCGAGTTCCTCCCACAGGTCGAGGCACAGGCTTTCGCTGAACCGTGGCAGACAGGCCAATCCCCGCAGCAAACGGCATTCTTCTGCATTCAGGTGTGAGAGCAGTTCACGCTCAAGGTAGTCGCTCAACATCCGCGCACCGCCGTGTGAGCTGCTGGGGGACGCGAGAAGCAAACGCAGGCCGGCACACCAGCCCAAGGTCTGCCGCCACATGACTTCCAGGTCTGCGTCTACTGTCGCCAGCGCAATCAATTGCACGAGCTCGTCGGACTCCTCACGGGACAGCGCCAGTGCCTGGCAATCGAGTTCCAACAGCTCACCTTCAAGCAACAGTCGCGGGAGGTTCCAGGCCGGACGTTGCCGGCAACTGACCCACAGCTGAATGGGTGCGGGGGAGTGCAGGAGCAGGTGATCGATCCAGGCGTCGAGTTCGGCATCGGCGCGGGCAGGGTAATCGTCAAGGATCAGTGTGAACGGCTCTTTGAGACCTTCCAGCAAACTCAGCAGCGCGGGGGCGGTGTTTATGGGATGCGGGTGATCACCAAGCTGTTCGGCGATGCGCGTGCAAAACCGTGCAAGGGAAAGGGATTGACCGGCCAGATTGATTTGTAGGACATGCGGCCCAGGAGTGGATCTGGCCATGCATTGCCTGATCAGCGAGGTCTTGCCATAGCCCGCCGGCGCGCAAAGCAGACGCAGGCGTTGCGGCTTTTCAAGCATCCGCGACACCAGGTGTTGGCGTGCCAACAGTGGCGCGCAAGGTGCGCAAGGATCGTCGGGCATCGGGCTGACAGGCTTGCCAGCCGGCAAGGTAACGGCTGAAAGGGACGGCGACATTTCGTTCTCCCGGACCGCAAGGCAAGGCATCTGCGTCGGGTCCGAAGCGGGCTGATAACTGAGCGGTTACTGCGCGAAAGAATCCGCAGTCCGGCGACCGCGGGCAATACCCTTTTCGGTTGAAAAGGTGACGACTGTAGAAAACTCACAGGCGGCGTTACTTCTTGTATCGATGGCAAAGTGCTAATCACCCACACGGGTAGTCCCAAATTACCCCATCAGGGGATGTCCCGAGTGACGGCGCAGTCCCTACTGTTGGCGCTCCAACACATCCGTAGTATTTCGGAGAGCCGCATGACAAAAACAACAAAGCGCGCAATCTTTCAGCCGCAGTTGCTGGCAGCAGCAGTCGCCCTGGGGATTAGCACGCAGGCTTGCGCAGTGAATTTTAGCGTCGGGGAGATTCAGGGCAGTTTCGACAGCTCGTTGTCGGTAGGCGCCAGTTGGGCAGCACGCGGACCGGACCCGGATTTCATTTCCAACTTCAACTCGCAAGGTGTGCGCGGCGGGTCGTCATCGCGTACCAGCGATGACAACCGGCTGAACTTCAAGAAGGGCGAAACCTTTTCGAAGATCTTCAAGGGCGTGCATGACCTGGAGTTGAAATACGGTGACAGCGGCGCATTCGTGCGTGGCAAATACTGGTATGACTTCGAGTTGATGGACGAGAGCCGTCCGTTCTATGACATCGACGATCATGGTCGCCAGCGCGCGGCGAAGTCGTCCGGGGCAATGTTTCTCGACAGCTTCGTCTACCACAACTACACCATCGACGAGTTGCAGGGCAACGTACGCTTGGGCAAGCAAGTGGTCAGCTGGGGCGAAAGCACCTTCATCGGCAACTCGATCAACAGCATCAACCCGATCGACGTCGCGGCGCTGCGCCGACCCGGTGCCGAGGTCAAGGAAGGCCTGATCCCGGTGAACATGCTGTACGTGTCACAGGGACTCACCGAAAACGTCACCGCCGAAGCGTTCTACCAGATCGAATGGGCACCGTCGGTAATCGACAACTGCGGCACATTCTTCGGTAACGACGTGACGCCGGATGGCTGTAACGACCGCGCGGTGATTGCCGGTCTCGACCTGCCGCCCGGCGTGGCGACCAATACCGGTTCCGGCCTGCAAGTGGCAGGCACCGGGGCGCAAGGTGGCGGCGTGGACAATGCCTACGTGACGCGCACCAAAACCAAGGATGCCAAGGACAGCGGTCAGTTCGGCCTGGCCTTGCGCTGGTTTGCACCGGACCTGAACGACACCGAGTTCGGCGCCTATTTCCTCAACTATCACAGCCGCAATCCCAACCTCGATTTCACCCGCGCGACCGTGACCGCCAACACCGGCGCAGGTGCGGCGACTGTACCTGGCGCGATCAACTCGATCCGCACCGCGAGTTACCACGTGGTTTACCCAGAAGACATCCGCCTCTACGGACTTAGCTTCGCGACCAACGTGGCGGGTACTTCATTGGGTGGCGAAATCAGCTACCGGCCGAACATGCCGCTGCAACTCAACGGTGCTGACCTCAATCTGGCGGCGACGGGCAACAAGAACTCGCCGTTGTTCATCGCCGGCCAGTCGCAGAACGCCGCCGGGGCAAAACTCCAGGGTTATGAGCGCATGCCGGTGCTGCAAACCCAAGTGACCGCCACGCAATTTTTCGATCAGGTCATGGGCGCCAGTCGCCTGACCCTGGTCGGCGAAGCAGGTTACAACCGCATAAACGGTCTGGGGAATTCCGACGGTACAGACCTGCGCTTTGGCCGCAGTACGATTTTCGGCGCCGGCGAGCTGGCGACCGGAGCGGGTCCAGGCGCAACCGGTGCACAAACCTGTGCCGGGACACGGAGCCAGGTGCCGGGTGCCGCAGCGGGTGTGACCCGGCCCAGCAACCCGCAGCAGGAGTGCAACAGCCACGGTTTCTACACCACCGACTCCTGGGGCTATCGCCTGCGTGGCCGGCTCGACTATCCGAACGTGTTTGCCGGCGTGAACCTGGCGCCGAACATTGCCTGGTCCCACGACGTCGAGGGCAACGGCCCGAACTTCGAGGAAGGCCTCAAAGCCGTGAGCGTTGGCGTGGATGCCGACTACGCCAACCTCTACACCGCCAGCCTCAGCTACACGGATTACTTCGGCGGCCATTTCAACACCAACCGTGATCGCGACTACGTTGCACTCAGCGTCGGCGTGAACTTCTGATAGCCCAACAGCAAAGGATCGAGACCATGAAAAAATTCATTCTTGTTGCATGCGGCACCCTCGCACTGAGTCTGCTGTCGAGCAGCATCATGGCCGCCGTCTCACCGGAAGACGCGGCAAAACTGGGCACTACCCTGACGCCACTGGGCGGTGAAAAGGCCGGCAATGCCAGCGGCACCATCCCGGCCTGGAGCGGTGGCCTCAAGCCCGGCGCAGTGCCGATGACCAACGATTTTCTCGGCAACCCGTTCGAAGGTGAAAAACCGCAGTTCGTGATCACTGCCGCCACGGCCTCGCAATACAAGGACAAGCTGACGGCCGGGCAACTGGCGATGTTCCAGCGCTACCCCGACACCTACAGGATCCCGGTGTATAAGACCCAGCGCACGGCGTCGGCCCCGCAGGCGGTGTACGACGCGGCGAAGAAAAGCGCGCTGACCACCGAGGCGATCAATGACGGCTACGCGCTGAAAAACTTTGAACAGTCGCACTACTACGCGTTCCCGATTCCGAAGAGTGGCCTGGAGGTCGTGTGGAATCACCTGACCCGTTCACGCGGCACCAACTTCATCAACCGCCAGGCCCAGGCCACACCGCAGGTCAACGGTGACTACACCATCGTCGACATTGAAATTGCCGCGGGATTGCCGTGGAAGATGGCGGATGCCAAGCCTGAGGACAGTGCCAATATCCTGTTCTATGCCAAGCAGACAGTGACGGCGCCGGCGCGTATGGCCGGTAGCGTGTTGCTGATCCACGAGACGCTCGATCAGGTCAAGCAGCCGCGCATGGCCTGGGCCTACAACGCCGGGCAGCGTCGCGTACGCCGTGCACCTCAGGTCGCGTATGACGGGCCGGGCACCGCCGCCGACGGCCTGCGCGTCGCCGACAACGCCGACATGTACAACGGCGCGCCTGATCGCTACGACTGGAAACTGATCGGCAAGAAAGAAATCTATGTCCCGTACAACAGCTATGCACTGCAATCGCCGAAGCTTAGGTACGCCGACATCATCAAGCCAGGGCACATCAACCAGGACCTGACCCGCTACGAGTTGCACCGCGTCTGGGAAGTGGAAGGCACTCTCAAACCGGGTGAGCGGCACATCTATGCCAAGCGTCACATGTACTTCGACGAGGACACCTGGGCGGCGGTGGAAATCGACCAGTACGATGGTCGTGGCCAGTTGTGGCGGGTCAGTGAAGGTCACCTGGTCAACGACTATCAGCAAGGTGTGGCGGTGTATGCCGGGATCGGCATCTATGACTTGCTGGCAGGTCGCTACGTGGTGTCCAACCTTGGCAACGAAAACAAGCGCGGCACCGACTACAGCTATCAGCCCACGATTGCTGACTTCACTCCAGCAGCCTTGCGTAACGCCGGTATCCGATAGGCGTGCGCTCAGCGCTCTTCCTGACTGCGGGTCGCTCCCGCGGTCCGGAGGGCAACGTCCGCCGGTTCAATCCAGCCAGCCATGGTCACGGGCAATGGCCAGTGCCTGGATGCGGCTGAGGGCACCGAGCTTGACGTTGATTTTATGCAGATGGGTTTTTACCGTGCATTCGCTGAGGAACATTTTTTCCGCGATAACCCGATTACGATGTCCGATCGCCAACAGGCGCAACACCTGGGTCTCCCTTGCGGTCAACGGTGTAGCCCTGTTGCCTGCACTCGACGGGCCATCGGTGCGGCCAGGCGCAATGCCCAGCCGCTGTAGCAAATGAGCCACAAAGTCGGGGTTGACGGCCTGATCGTTGTGCCCCCGTCGGTGGTTGGCCCAGCGACGCAACAAGGCAACCAAGGGCTCACCTTCCTCGATAAAACCCTGCCAGGAGCCTTCATCGCCAGCCAGTCGCAATGCCTGTTCGAGTGCCAACATGGCCAGGCGGGTGCGTTTGCGAGCGTCCTGAGCCATGGCCAACAACAGCTGCAACTTGATCTCGCGGCGGCGATGGGAACTGGCCTGTGCAATGCAGATGGCCTCAAGCAAGTCTTCGACGGCGGCGTTGCAGTTGCCCTGGGCGATGTTCAAGCGTTGGTGGGCGATCAGCAGGTTGTCGAGTTCGTCACAGGGCAACAGGCTTTCAGGGGGGGGCGGTTCGCTGACACTTTGCGCCGACTGCAAGGCCAGTTGCGCCATGTCCAGTTGCTTGTTCAACGTCGCCACGCGGGCGCGCTCGAGCCAGGCTGAACGCTGGATACGCAGTGAGCCGGATTGTTGGCCGAACCGTTCAAGTTTCACCAATAACCGCAGCCAGGTCTCCCGCTCTCCACGCGCCAGCGCAAGACGCGCCGTCAGCACATGGCTGGTGATAAGGGTGTCAGGCGCGCTGGCCAGACTGAGTTCGGTCGGTACGCCTGCCAGCAGTCGTGCGGCCTGATTCAGTTCATCGCGTTCATGGCGCTCAAGGGTGTCGAGCATATCGGTGACCCCGCTAAATCCAGTCACGATCCTCGGTTTTCCACCGGCCGGCGAGGAGCAAAATCGCGAGACTCAGGGTCCTTCCACCGTACGTTCTTTCGGACGTCATTCGCTTGCTCCGTGAGTTCATACCTTCGACCGTCGATTCAAAGGCGGGCTGCTCATAGCATTGGAAAAGCAGTTCCGAACGTCATCTTCATTCAAGGTAAATCACGCAATGAACCGTCGTATTTCCGCATTGACTGGAACAAGTCGAAGGCTTGATGGTGGCGTCATGTTCGGCAACACACCGCGCTCGCGCTGGTCTGACTGGATCAGTCCCGATCATGAAAACCAGATCCGGCTTGCGTCGCGTGCCTTATTGGTGCAAGAGGGCCAGAAGAACATTCTGGTACTGGCGGGCAGTGAAGCGCTCCTGGCGCCATTGCCAAGAACCTGCCGCTGCCAACAACTCACCAAGGGCTTGCTTGATTCGTTGGCCCAGTACGGTTTGGGCGAGGACGATATTCACGTCGTGGTGCTCGTTCACCTGCATGCGCGGCTGTCGTCGCAACCGCGCAGTGCCATCGCGAACGGCGAAACGCCTCGCCTGTTGTTTCCCAATGCCCGTTACCTCGTGGGCGAGCGTCACTGGGATCGCGCCCGTCATCCGCATCCGCGTGACCGGGCATTGTTCATCTCGGCAATCCTCAATCGGCTGGAAGACAGTGATCGCCTGGTGTTGCTCAAGGGCTCCGGTAGCGATCTGCTCGGCAGTGGTTGGCAATTTCATCTCAGCGACGGTTATACCCCCGGGCAATTGCTGCCGGAAATCGCCATGCCGGGCGGGCCAGTGCTGTTCGCCGGTGACCTGATCCCGGGAAGCCATTGGCTGGAGCTGGCCATGACCAGCGGCTATGACCGCAATCCCGAATGCCTGATTGGCGAGAAAGAACGCTTGCTCGAC
The DNA here is from genome assembly GCF_057838985.1 of Pseudomonas sp. KH_046_2. Taxonomy (NCBI): domain Bacteria; kingdom Pseudomonadati; phylum Pseudomonadota; class Gammaproteobacteria; order Pseudomonadales; family Pseudomonadaceae; genus Pseudomonas; species Pseudomonas sp. KH_046_2. The sequence continues at coordinate 2,324,725 of NZ_CM174480.1, forward strand.
CATCTGGTGAGCGAACGTGGCCGAATTTTTTTCAGCCGCGATCCGGACGTGGCAATGGTCAAGGTGATGCGAGACAGGCAGTCGCGCTACCTGGCGTTCGACCTGTATCGCGCACTCAGTCAATTCGACAATTGAGGCACTACCACCCACCCGACGTGGGGAGTACTGCGTGCGACGCGAACATCCGAGCATGGTTCAAACGCTCCCTGACAGGACCCTTGCATGACTTCCATGACTGATTCGCCCTATGCCGCCTGGATCGGGCGTAGCGAGCAAACCACTGAGCAGTTGAGTGCCAGCCTGGCCAAACGAATCGCCGCGACACTGGGAGAAACCGCTCCCGCTGCGGGGCAGGCATTACCTGCGCTGTGGCACTGGGCGGCCTTTCAGCCCGCGGTAGCGCAGGAGAACCTTGGCGAAGATGGCCACCCGGCCAGGGGCGGCATCCTGCCTCCTGCGCAGAATCGCAACCGGATGTGGGCGGGGGGGCGCGTGGAGTTTCATGAAGACTTGCGCGTCGACGCTGAAGTCACCCGCACCACGACGGTCCTGAAGATCGAGGAAAAAAACGGGCGTACCGGTTCGCTGCTGTTTGCGACCCTGCGCCACGACTATGTGCAGGACGGGCGCCTGGCGATTCGTGAAGAGCAGGACATTGTCTACCGTGAACCTTCGCCGCCCAGACTCGGCAGCGGCGATGCGTTGCCGCTTGCCGGTTGGCAGGAATCGATCACGCCCAGCCCGGTCTTGTTGTTTCGTTACAGCGCCGTGACCTTCAACGGCCATCGCATCCATTACGACTGGCCTTACGCCACCGAAGCGGAAGGCTACCCCGGCCTGGTGGTGCATGGCCCGCTGATTGCCACCCTCAACCTGCGCGCTTTCTGCCGGGCCAATCCACAGGCGAAGGTGCGTCGCTTTGAATACCGAGGGCTGCGACCGCTGATTTCGCCGCAGCCCTTCATTGTTGGTGGACGCCTCTACGCCCCCGGCAGGGCTGAACTCTGGGCGGGTAACGACGCCGGGGTGGCCCAGCGCGCCGAAGTGATTTTCGACTGATTTTTTCCTGGCCCTCCCATAACAAGAATCGAGGACGACCGATGAACCCCAACAGTGACGAACTCAATGCCATCCGCGAAGGTGTGCGGGCATTGTGCGCCGAATTCGATGTCGCTTACTGGCGTAAAGTCGACGAAGAAAAAGGCTTTCCGGAAACCTTCGTCAAGGCCCTGACCGACGCCGGCTGGCTGGCAGCGATGATTCCTGTCGAATATGGCGGCTCCGGCCTCGGGCTGGCCGAAGCCTCAGTGATCCTGGAAGAAGTCAATCGTTGCGGCGGCAACTCCGGTACCGTCCACGGGCAGATGTACAACATGTTCACCCTGCTGCGAAACGGTAGCGAGGCACAGAAAAACCATTACCTGCCGAAATTGGCCAGTGGCGAGTTGCGCCTGCAATCGATGGGGGTGACCGAGCCGACAACGGGCACCGACACCACCAAGATCAAGACCAGCGCCGTGCGCAAGGGCGACAAGTACGTGATCAACGGGCAGAAAGTATGGATCTCGCGCATCCAGCATTCGGACCTGATGATCCTGTTGGCGCGCACGACGCCATTGGCCGACGTGAAGAAAAAATCCGAGGGTATGTCGATCTTCCTCGTCGACCTGCGCGAGGCCATTGGCAACGGCCTGACCGTGCAGCCGATTGCCAACATGGTCAATCACGAGACCAACGAGCTGTTCTTCGACAACCTGGAGATCCCCGCCGACAGCCTGATCGGCGAGGAGGGCAAGGGCTTCAAGTACATCCTTGATGGCCTGAATGCCGAGCGCACCCTGATTGCCGCCGAGTGCATCGGTGACGGGCGCTGGTTCATTGAAAAAGCGAGTGCCTATGCCCGCGACCGGGTGGTGTTCGGCCGCCCCATTGGCCAGAACCAGGGCGTTCAGTTCCCGATTGCCGAGGCGCATATCGAAATCGAAGCCGCCGACCTGATGCGCTGGCGCGCCTGCGAAGAATACGACAGCGGCATCAACGCCGGGGCCAGCGCCAACATGTCCAAATATCTTGCCGCCAAGGCCTCCTGGGAAGCGGCCAATGCCTGCCTGCAAACCCACGGTGGTTTTGGTTTCGCCTGCGAATACGACGTGGAACGAAAATTCCGCGAGACGCGGCTGTACCAGGTCGCCCCGATCTCCACCAACCTGATCCTGTCCTATGTGGCCGAGCACCTGCTCGAGCTGCCTCGCAGTTTCTAAGGGAAAAAGTCGATGAGTCATACCCATGCACTGGCGGCATTTCTGGCCCGTTTGAGCCTTGCCGACCTGCCGGAACCGGTACTTTCTCGCAGTGAAGATCTTTTCCTGGACTGGTTGGGTTCCGCGCTGGCCAGCCAGGGCGCGCATCCGATTCCGCTGTTCGAACGCTATGCGACGACGATGGGCCCTGGCAGCGGCCCGTCGACCATGCTGGTCAATGGCCAGGGCACTTCGGCGTACTTTGCCGCGCTGGTCAATGGCGCCTCTTCGCATCTGGTCGAGCAGGACGACTTGCACAACAGCTCAGTATTGCACCCGGCCACCGTGGTGTTTCCCGCCGTGCTGGCAGCCGCGCAGGACCTGGGCAAGTCTGGCGCTGAACTGCTGCTGGCGTCGGTGGCCGGGTACGAAGCCGGCATCCGCATCGGTGAATTCCTCGGCCGTTCGCATTACCGGACTTTCCATACCACCGCAACGGTCGGCACTCTGGCCGCTGCCGTGGCGGTCGGTAAGTTGATGAACTTCGATGAAGAGCAGTTCATCAATTTGCTGGGCAGTGCCGGGACACAAGCGGCCGGACTGTGGGAATTCCTGCGCGATGCGGCAGACTCCAAACAGCTGCACACCGCCAAAGCTGCCGCCGATGGGTTGTTGGCGGCGTACCTGACCGCCGATGGTTTGACCGGTGCACGCAACATCCTCGAGGGCGAGCAGGGCATGGCTGCCGGCATGTCCAGCGACGCCCGGCCACGCTGCCTGTCCGATCGCCTCGGCAGCCGATGGGCACTGCTGGAAACCTCCTTCAAGTTCCACGCTTCATGCCGCCATACCCATCCCGCCGCCGATGCTTTGTTGGCGTTGATGCAGCGCGAGCACCTGCAGCATCAGCAGATCGCCAGAGTGATCACTCGTGTGCATCAGAGCGCCATCGATGTATTGGGACGGGTCACGGTGCCGCAGAGCGTGCATCAGGCGAAGTTCTCCATGGGCACGGTACTCGGCCTCATCGCCGTGCACGGCAAGGCCGGCCTGCCCGAATTTCAGCACCTGGCCATGACCGACCCGGCTGTCGCCGAGTTTCGCGACAAGGTGTTGATGCAACTGGATGCCGAAGTCGATTGCGCTTATCCGCAGCGTTGGCTGGGCCGTATTGAAGTGCAGACCACCGACGGGCGCCTGTTACGCGGGGCAATCGATTCGCCCAAGGGTGATCCGGACAACACGCTTTCTCGCCCAGAACTGGAGGACAAATTCCGACGGTTGTTGGCGTTTTCTGGCGCCGTTAATGGCGATCAGGCCGGCGTATTGATCGAGCGCGTCTGGCGTCTGCGTGATGCAGCCCACCTCAACGGTTTGATGGAGATCGACGATGCACAGTGAAAACCTGAACCTGCGTCCGTTGGACGGGATTACCGTGGTCAGCCTTGAGCACGCCATCGCCGCGCCATTCTGCACACGACAACTGGCTGACCTGGGAGCGCGAGTGATCAAGGTCGAGCGTCCCGGCAGCGGCGACTTCGCCCGTGGGTATGACCAGCGCGTGCGCGGCATGGCCTCGCATTTCGTCTGGACCAATCGCTCCAAGGAAAGCATCGCGCTTGATCTCAAGCAGCAGGAAGCCCGGGTCATCCTCGAACAGCTCTTGCTGCAAGCGGACGTGCTGGTGCAAAACCTTGCGCCGGGTGCCGCCGCGCGGATGGGCCTGTCGTTCGAAGCGTTGCACAAGGATTTTCCGCAACTGATTGTCTGCGACATTTCCGGTTATGGTGAAGGTGGTGCCTACGAAGACAAAAAAGCCTACGACCTGCTGATCCAGAGCGAAAGCGGCTTTCTGTCCGTGACCGGTAACGCTGCGGAGGGGGGCATGGCGAAGGCTGGTTGTTCGATCGCCGACATTTCCGCCGGGATGTACGCCTACACCGGAATTCTCTCGGCTTTGCTGCTGCGGGACAGGACCGGGCAGGGTAGTCGTGTTGAGATTTCCATGCTGGAAAGCCTGGTAGAGTGGATGGGCTTTCCGATGTACTACGCCTTTGAGGACGCCACGCCACCGCAACGCACTGGGGCCTCTCACGCGACGATTTATCCCTATGGCCCGTTCCCGTCAGGCGACGGCGGCACCGTCATGATCGGGCTGCAAAACGAGCGTGAATGGGTGCAGTTCTGCGAGCGGGTGCTGCAACGTCCCGAGTTGATCGACGACGAGCGCTTTAGCGCCAACTTTAAACGCTCGGACAACCGTCAGGCTTTGTACGCAATCATTGTCGAGGTGTTCGCACAACTGGATGCCGCGACCGTCGTCGAAAGGCTGGATGCAGCGCAAATCGCCAATGCCCAGGTCAACGACATGTCTGGTGTCTGGGAGCATCCGCAACTGAAGGCGCGAGACCGCTGGACACAAGTCACCAGCCCGGTAGGCACATTGCCGACACTGTTGCCGCCCGCCACCAGTAATGCTTTTGCACCGCGCATGGCCGCAGTACCGGGGCTAGGCCAGCACAGTCGCAGCGTCCTCGCCGAGCTGGGATACAGCGCTGTGGACATTCAACGCCTGAATGAAGCAGGCATCGTTCAGAACGGCTGACAGAGGCAGAAAAATGACCCATTCACTTATTCGCTCGGCGTTGTTCGTGCCGGGCAACCGCCCTGAACGTTTCGCCAAGGCGCTGGCCAGTGGCGCCGATGCGGTCATCATCGATCTTGAGGATGCCGTAGCGCCGGCTGATAAAGCGACGGCCCGCAAGCATCTCGCCGAGTTCATCATGTGGCAAAGGGATGTGCGGTTGCTGGTGCGCATCAATGCCGCCGGCACTGCTGAGCATCAAGCCGATCTGGACCTCTGTCGCCAGCATCCCGATGTCGCCGCGATTATGTTGCCCAAGGCGGAATCCGCGGCTCAGGTCGATCATGTTGCCGGGAGTGGAAAACCCGTCTGGCCGATCATTGAAAGCGCGCAGGGAATGCTTTCGGTCGCAGAGATAGCGGCTTGCGCTGGAGTGCAGGGCCTGACCTTTGGTGCGCTTGATCTGGCGCTCGATCTGGGCATGAAAGCCGGCGGCAGTGCCGCCGACCGTATCTTCGATCAGATCCGTTTCGCCTTGCTCCTGCATTCGCGGGTCAATGGGCTGCAGCCGCCGCTGAATAGCGTTTACCCGGCCTTCACCGACGATTCGGGGCTGACCCATGCGATGCTGCGAGGGCGTGACATGGGCATGGCTGGCGCGTTGTGCATTCATCCGCGCCAGGTGTCCGTGATTCATGCCGTGCTGGCGCCGAGCGCTGAAGAACTGGCGTGGGCGCAGCGTGTATTGAAAGCGGCAGAGTGCGGGGACGCGGCGTTGAAGGTCGATGGAGAAATGGTTGACGCCCCGGTGCTTGGCCGGGCGCGGCGACTGCTGGCATTCGAAACTGTTCGAACTGCCATTTAGCCGAAAATCCGACGGAACGTGGATTTCATGCTGAATGTGTTCGCAGCATGGACCTGGGGGATCACCATGGCGATCATGAAAGCCACTGTCTTCTTCGAAAAAAACGCATCGTGCTGGATGACAAACCCATACCGGAAGTGGGCCTGCTCGACGCACTGGTTTGGTTCACCACCATCTGCGCACGGTTGCTGCACAGGAGCGCCACCCGGTCGCCCTTGCGCAGGCCCAAATTGCCAAGGTCCTTGGCCAGGCGATTGCAACGCTGATTGGTCTGACTGAAGGTAAATGACGCGCAACAGCGTGTAGTTGTTGAAGGTGCTGCTTTGCACCGGGATAAAACCGGCCGGCACTTCCTCTTGGTAGCCCGGGGACAACATTCGGTAACGCGCACCTTGCCCTGATACTCGCCCCGGCTCCCGCTAGATTCAGCCGGCATCGTTGGCGGTCAGCGAATTGAGTTCTTTGGTGGTGATTTTGGCCATAAAATGGGTTACCCCTACTTTTACCCCCACAAATCTTCTGGCTCTCAGTGGAATTCTCACTGAGTCGATGTCTTTTTTGGCTGTCTCCACAATCAGTAAGGCCGTAAGAATATTACGTTTTTTTTTACAGTGGTCTGTTTTGCTCGCAACGATACTGGCCGGCAAAATTGACAGTGCTTATGGCAGTTTCACTTAAGTCCCCAACGGCCTTGAAATCTCACGGAGTGCGTTTTCAGCCCTCAACATTCGAGATGTCGAACGTGAGCGAAACAGGGACTCATGCAACTGTAGAATCCCATCGCAAAACGTCAGCCATGGGATTGCTCGTAGCAGCTGTTGGGATGGTGTACGGAGATACTGGCACCAGTCCGCTGTATACCCTTACCGTACCGGCCATAAATTCATCAGATAGAATGCGAAACGTGCGACCTAGAGAGCGTGGAAGTAATTTACTGAAGTGGGGACGAAACAATCGTTTCAACGATTTACTTCCGAAAATTTCAAAGTTTTACTTCCGAGCGCTTTTTTTATGCACGTTCCTGGGGGTGCTACAGCAAAGCTCGTCACGTTTCAAAACGGGCGCATGGTCACACGCTATCGCGACCGACTGATCGCTCAGGGCGTGGTGGTGGCGAAAGTCACCGGCACCCGTGTGTCGTGCAACTGGAGTGGCGGATTGCTGGACCCGAATTAGTGGCGACCATAAGGGCGGGGTGAAGGCCTACGACGAACCAGCACCGGGTTTGAGGCAAGCCGCTCAATGCCCGGTGTTCCCGCGCCTCAGGCTCTGTGAAATTACTCGCTGGCCTGGACACAATCGCTCGCCGCGCGACGTTCGCAGAGCCGGTAGCGCAAGCGTTCGGCCCAGTAGCGTCCGGCCTCGTTGACATCGCTCCAGGAATCGTAGGTGCTACTCTCGAACAGACCGATGATCGGCCGTCGCGAGCCGACCCGTCGATCGATCTCGGCGGCGATCACTTCTCCGGTTTTGGCGTCGTCTATTTTTCCTTCGATGGTCACTTGCCCGGAAAACGGTGGCTTGCCAGTGGTGTGGGTGATCGTCTGCATTGTCGCAGCCTTGACCCCTGGCACACCGAGCGGGATCGGGATGTAGGAGGCCGCTTTCAACGATGCATCCGCCGCTTCCGCATCGACGATCGCCACCGACACTTGCAGGGTGTCCGGCCCCGGTTGATCGACGATCTGATAGTCCTTGCCCAGTTGTTCGGTCAATTGCTGGTGGAAGCCTTGAACGATGGCGGCGGTGTCGGTCGCGGGCGCATCGTGCAGCTTGGACTTGGGCCCGGCGTACAACTTGATCGGGTCAATGAGCACCTTGTTGTAGCGAGTAAAACTGGCAGCGGAAGCGAATTTCGGGTTGCGGTACAAGCGCAACGCTTCCTTGTCTTCGCCTTCTTTCATTTTCGGGTAGATGTCCCCCAGAAAACCGGAGCCTGTCACGTTCTCCGCAAGGCTGGTGTGCCTGCCTGGCTGCGAGGTCGAAGAACAACCGGCCAGCGTGATCAGGGCGACAGTGAGGGTCAATGTACTCAAGCGTGATTTCATGCAGTTCTTCCTTAATTGCATCATGGTCGACCCGACGGGGTAAAACCCAAGACTCAGGGTAGTCCATCGAATGACCTATGCATTGTGCCCGTCGGGATTTTTCGGGCAACGCTCACCTTTGCACATTGTCGGCACAGGTTTACTACGCTGGCAGCATCTGATGGAAAGTTGGCGCGAAATGCAAAAACCGGATTGCCGAGGTGCATCAAGCTGGCCATGGGTCTGCGTGATCCGAAATTCCAATAACAATTGTCAGAGCAACTGCCTTGAGCACGTTGCAAGGATCTCGTATGACGAAAACAACAATGCCCGTTGGCGCGGGCGGCCAAACCCCGCCGATTCCTGGTTCGGTGTTCATCACCGGGGCCAATGGTTTTATTGGCAAGGCGTTGCTGCGGCGCTACAAGGCGCTGGGCGCGCAAGTACGGGGCATGGATCTGCTTGCCGACCCGGACAACGATGTCGTTGCCGGGGACCTGACCCGGCCACAGATCTGGGCCGAGCATGCCAAGGGTTGCGATTTGTTCATCAATACGGCGGCGGTCGTATCGCTGGCTGCGCCGTGGAAGCGCTATCGAGAAGTGTCGGTACAGGGCGTTCGCAATTGCCTGAATGTCGCGATTGCCGGCGGTGCAACGCGTTTCGTACACATTTCTTCAATTGCGGCGCTGGGCTGGAACTACCCGCAAATGGCCGACGAATCCTGCGATGTGGTGATTGGCAATCAGTATCGCTATGGCGTGGCCAAAGGCGCGAGCGAGCACGTGGTGCTGGCCAGCCATGCGGCCGGTGAGATCGATTGCACGGTGGTACGCCCAGGGGATGTGTACGGTCCGGGCTCGCGCGCCTGGTTGATCGAGCCGCTGAAAATGGCCAAGGCCGGCGCATTGATTTTGCCCAACGGCGGCAAGGGGGTTTTCACGCCGGTGTACGTCGATGATTTGCTCGACGGCATCATGCTGGCGGCGGGCCTGGACCAGGCACGCGGGCATATCTTCCATCTGAGCAGTGCCAGTCCTACAACCTGTAAGGCTTTTTTCGCCAATCACTGGCGCTGGGCCGGGCGCAGCGGCGCGCCGCGCACGCTGCCACTGAGCCTGGCGACAGCGCTGACCCACCTCATCTGGTGGGTGAACGGTTTGTTCAACATCAACAGTGAAGTCACCCCGGATGCGATGTACATGCTGGCCCGCAGCGGCGATATCTCGATCGCCAAGGCGCGGCGCTTACTGGGGTATGAACCGAAGGTTTCGCTGGAAGAAGGCTTGCGCCGCTCCGAGGACTGGTTGCGGGTAAATGGCCAGATCATATCCTGACCGGTTGCTTACTTGAGTGAGCCAAAGGGCAGCCAATGGCTGCCCTTTTTGCATTCATCCACTTCAGCGAGTGTGTTTGTTGAACACCAGCATCGAAGCCAGCGCCGGCATCAACAGCAACGCACCCACCATGTTCCACAGGAACAACAGCACCAGCAACAGCCCCATATCCGCCTGGAATTTAAGGACGGAGAACGACCAGGTCGCAACGCCCAATGCCAGGGTGATGCCGGTAAAGGCCACCGAAGTGCCGGTGGTTTTCAGCGCTTCGAAGAAAGCCGCCTGGAACTTCAATCCCTGGTGCAGAAAGCCTTCAATGCGGCTGTACAGATAGATGCCGTAGTCCACGCCAATGCCCACGCCCAAGGCAATCACCGGCAGCGTGGCGATTTTCACCCCCAAGCCCATTTTCGCCATGACCGCTTCACACAGCACGGTCGACAGGTACAGCGGCGCCATCAAGGCGAAGGTCACCTTCAGCGAACGGAACTCCCAGAGCACCACCAGGCTGATGATCACGAACACCAGGATCAGCATGGTTTTTTCCGATTGCTGGATGGTAATGTTGGTCGCCGCTTCGATCCCGGCGTTGCCGGCGGCTTGCAGGATTTCGAATTCGCCTGTGTCGTAACGGGCGGTGAAGGCATTCACGGCATCGACCACCCGAGTGAGGGTTTCAGCCTTGTGGTCGGCCAGGTACAGGCTGATCGGCGCCACACTGCAGTTGGGGTCGACGAATTCGCCGGGGACATTGGAGCGGGCATTGTTCATGACGAACTGGTCACGGGAAAACTCGGCCCATTTCGGATTGCCTTCGTTGCGCGCCAGAATGTTGAAGCGCATGGCGTTGTACAGCGATTGCACCGACTCCACACCCGGCACGTCGCGCAGTTGCTGTTCGAACTGGTTGGCCAGGTCGGCGGCGGCATACCGTGAACATTGTTCTACCGGGGTCTTGAACATCACCACGAAAACATCGGTGCTGGTGGTGTAGTGATCGAGCAGGTAGGCGTTGTCCTGGTTGTAGCGCGACTCCGGGCGGAACTCCGGGGCGCCTTTGTCGAGGTCGCCGATCTTCAGGTCCTGACGCGCGTAATAGCCGATGCCGAGCAGGATCAGGCTGATCACGATCAGCGCCGTGGCGCGACGCGGCTGAACGATGCTCGCCACCCGGCGAAACACCGGCCACGACGATCGACTGCGCTTGAGTTGTTGACGCAAGCCCCGTGAGCTGACGCCGACATAAGACATCAACACCGGCAATAGGAACATCTTGGTGAAAATCGCCACGAACACGCCGATGCTGGCGGTGATCGCCAATTGCTGGATCACCCCGATGTCGATCACCAGCAAGGTGATGAAACCGACGGCGTCCGCCAGCAGCGCGGTGGTGCCGGGAATGAACAGCGCACGGAAGGTCCGCCGCGACGCTTCGATGGGCGTCACCCCCTGGCTCATCTCGCTCATCATCAGGTTGATGTTCTGCACCGCGTGACTGATGCCGATGGCGAAGATCAGGAACGGCACCAGGATCGAATATGGGTCGAGGCCCAAGCCCAGCAGGCTGAGCAGGCCCAACTGACAGACCACCGTCAGCAGGCAGGTCAACACCGTCACCGCCGTGCTACGCCAGCAACGGCAATACCCATAAAGCAGCGCGCTGATCAGGCCGACGGTCAAGGCGAAGAACAGGGCAATGTCGCTGGCGGCGGCAAGCAGGTCGCCAATGATCTGGGCGAAGCCGATCACCCGAATCGTCACGCCTTGCGCCGCGAAGTGTTCGCGAACCTGGGTTTCCAGCGCCTGGGTGAGGGCGCCGTAGTCCAGCGGCTTGCCGGTTTCCGGGTCGCGTTCGAGCAACGGCACGCGGATGATCGCCGAGCGGAAATCATTGGCCACGAAGCTGCCGATCATGTTGGCGCGCTGGATATTACGTCGCACCTGCTCCAGCGCTTGCGGGCTGCCGTCGTAGGTGTCGGGAATCACCCGGCCGGCGCGCAGGCCTTCGGTGGTCACTTCGGACCACAGGGCATTGGGCGTCCACAAAGACTTCAGATTGCTGCGGTCTACACCGGGGATGTAGAAAATCTTGTCATTGACCTCGCGCAGGGTTTCCAGAAACTCCCTGGTGATGATGTGGCCCTTGGGGTTCTGCACCAGCACCCGCAGGACGTTGCTTTGCGGGCGCAACACGTCTTCGAACTGCAGATAGTTGGCAATGAATGGATGCCCGGTGGGAATCATCCGCGTGAAACTGGCGTCCGGTCGCAACGACAGCGCGGCGATGCCCAGCACCACCGATGCGATCGCGAAAAAAGCCAATACCAGCAGGCGATGACCGAACAGCAGGCGCTCGGTGAAGCCCACGGCACGTTGCATGGCGCCGATCTTGATCGGGTCCTGATGGAGGGGGGCGTTCATTGGGCGTGTTCCTTGAAGGGGATCATGGGCAGCACTTGCAGGCCCGCAGCGCCGACCAGCAACAGTTGCCCGGAGCGGGTCTCACTGACATTCAGTAACGCTGCCTTGCTCGGCGCGCGCCATTGCTCGAAGGTCTTGCCATCGGCGCTGTACAGCAACACACCACCTTGCCCCGCCAGTACCACGGCACCGGAAGACAACTGCTTGACCCCGTACAGGCTGGCTTTGACCGGCAAATCACGAGGCGTCCAACTGACGCCGTGATCATCGCTGACCAGCAGCGTACCGCCGAAACCTGCTGCCAATACCTGGCCGCTGGACAGTTTGGCCAAGGTGTACAGCGAGGCATCGGTCGGCTGTTGCGTGGGTTGCCAGTGCTCGCCGCCATCGGCAGAGCGATAGAGACGGCCACCTTCGCCAGCGACCAGCAAGCTGCCATCGACCAGGCCAAGAATGCTGTTCAGGTGCAGGCGATCAGGGTTATCCAGACCATTGGCCACCTGCCACGAAGCACCGCCGTCGACAGTCTTGAGGAAGATGCCGTAGGCGCCGACCACCCAGCCTTCGCGGGCATTGCGAAACCACAGGCCCAGCAGTGGACGAGAAGGGCCAGCGTCACTGGCCGCCTGCGCGTCATCCAATGCAAACCGGGCATTGTCCAGTTCGGTGGCAAGGTGTTGGTTATCCGGCGCTGCGCTGGAAGCCTGTTGCGCACGGGCCATTTGATTTTCGGCAGCCTCGAGCAGCAACGGGTTGATGGCGCGGCCATCGAGTTGCTTGTTCCAGGAGCGGCCGCTATCGCCACTGTGCAGGACCACACCGTCGTGGCCCACGGCCCAGCCATTTTGTCCATCGACGAATTGCACGGCGGTCAACAGCAGATCGACCGGCACCTTGGCTTGTTGCACCCGGCCGCTGGCATCGCGCAGCAGAATATGACCCGCCGCACCGACCATCACTTGTTGCTCACCGGCAGGCTGGACATCGCTCAACAGCGATTGAGTGGCAAACGCGGTTGCCTGCGACGGGCGCTCCAGGCGGTCGTTCAACGTTGCAGCATTTGCAGCCGTACCACCCAGGCAAAGCAGCAGGGCGAAAGCGGGATGTAGGGGGAACTTGAGTGTCATGGCGCACCCTGTTTTTTTTGGGGGGGGGACGTAAAACGGGCGGCCAGCCTGTGCCAACCGCCCGGCAAGCGAAGTAGGGACTAGCGGCCGCTGCGACGCAGGGCGGCAGTGCTGAAGTCCTTGAGATCGGCCTTGATGCCGAACTGCGCGCGCTTCTCTTCGTTTTCCAGGCCCGAAACGATGTATCGCCGCGCCTGCAAGTCATACGAGACGTCGCTGATGTGAATCGCCGAGAGCACGTCATAGCGCTGCAGGCTATGGGCTTCCTGCACACGCCACAACTCGCCGCGACCGTCATACAAGTCCGCCGCCAGAATCGCCCAGCTGTCTTCGTCGATGTAGAACACGCGCTTGCCATAGATATGACGCTGGCCAGGCTTGAGCGTGGCTTCTACCACCCAGACACGGTGCGGCTCGTAGCGAATCAGGTCCTGATTGAGGTGGTCGGGCTGGATGATGTCACCGTACTTGAGGGTGTGGGAGGCCAGTTTGTAGGTGTTGTAGGCCACCAGCATGTCTTTCTTGCCGACCAGCTTCCAGTCATAGCGGTCAGGCGCGCCGTTGAACATGTCGATCATGTCGTTGGTGCGCAAGCCTTCGGACGTCGCCACCGGCGAGTCGTAGGAAATTTCCGGGGCGCGCAACACACGGCGCTGGCCGGGGTTGTAGGTCCAGGCGAGGCGGGTTTCAGTGGTCTGGTCGATGGGCTCATGCACAAGGTTCTGGCTGCCCGCGACGCTTTCCGGGGAGGTGACCTTGCCCAGGTAATAGTAGAGACGGTTCGGTTCCGGGTTGCCCATGGCCGAGGCCATCATCACCGAGACGTCACGGCGCACCGGGGTGAACTTGCCGTTGGCCTGCACCACCATCTCGGTCGGGTAGTAGTGATAGCCGCCGGCACGGTAGCGGACCATGTGGTTATAGATGGCTTCCAGCCCGGTCTTGGGGATCGGGAACGGCACAGAAGTGCTCTGGTAATTGAGCATGCCGTTGCCATTGTCGGCCAGCGACACTGTAGCCGCTTCCTTGCGGATTTCGGCGTACTCGCTTTGCGGCAGGGCCGCCGTGCGATGGCTCGGATAGACCTGTATCTTGAAGGTCGGGTACTTCTGCAACATGGCCTGATAGCCCGGCGTCAGCTCGGCTTTGTATTGGGCCATGTTGGCCGCTGTCACGGTGTAAAGCGGTTTTTCACTGGCGTACGGGTCGACATAATCCTGGGCCGGGTTGTAACCAGCCGGGGCAGTGCTCAGGCCGCCGCTCCACGCCGGGATGGTGCCGCTGGCATTGCCGGCTTTTTCCGCACCGACCGGGGTCAGATCAGTGCCAAGGCGGGCGATGTCCTTGGTGTCCAGTGCGGCCAGCGCCTGGGCGCTGGCGACACTGATCATGGCACCGAGAAGGGTGAGGCGAAGCAGTTTTTTAGGGTTCATGGTGAAGTCTCGAACTAGAAGCCCATGCGCAGGCTGAGAGAGATGAAGTCCTTGTCGGTGGGAGCGAAAGGAGTGTTGCCGGTGCCCGACCAGGACACCTCGGCGGAGTAGTCCTGCAAGTAGTCGGCGCGCAGGCCGACCGAGCCCAGCAGACGGTCTTCGACGAAGTTGCCGTCGTAGGACCAGCCCTTGACGTCCTGACCGAATGCCATGAACGGCGACAGGTTGACCCCGGCGAACACGCCCGGGTAATTCAACTGGGCACGCAGGCGATAACCCCAGGAGAACTGGCTGGTGTAACCATCCCTGGAGCAGGCGTACTGCTTGTATTGCTGCACGGTGACGCCGGCGGCGCAGCCGGCCGCGCTGCCGGAGGCCAGGTCGCTGCCGTATATTTCCGACTTGTTGTAGCGCCGGTCCGACTGATCAGGCAGGTCGTGCATGTATTTCATGGCGGCTTCGCCCATCAGATTCAGGCTGTCGGCACCGAGTACCTGCGGGATGGACTTGATGAAGCCCAGAGAAAACTGGGAAATCTCCAGACGGTCGTAGCCGTTGTAGACCGAACCCGGAGTGGCACGCAGGGCATCATTGCCCAGGGTCAACGGCTGGCCGATAGCGGCGCCAGTCGCTGCGGCGTTGCCGGCGAAGGCCGGAATCAGGTCGCCGGTGGCCAGTTGCACAGGCTGGTTGGGGCGATAGCTGTACTCACCGAATACCGAGGTGCCCCACAGGTTGGTGGAGAAACTCAAGCCGAAGATACGGATGTCCTCGGGGAAATCGGCAAAGTACGTGGCGTTTCTGGCCGCGTTGCCCGGGGCCAGGTTGGGATCACGCCAACCGGCACCCGCCGGACCGTAAAGGTCGGTGTTGATGCTGGCGTATGGCGAGCGCGAGTGAATGTTCATGGCGTAGGCGCCAAACTCGGTGTCGATGGTGTCGGCGAAGTAGCGCAAGGACACACCGAACTGGCCGCTGTCACGGGGATCGTTGTCCGGAGCACGACCGATGTATTGGCCGGCGGCATAGGAGGCCGGGTCATTGGCGCCCGCGCGCGGAACGCCGTAGCAGCCGTCGGTGATGTAGTCGTTGCTGGAGAAATACGTGCCGCAGCCTTCCAGGGTCGAGGCTTTCCATTGCAGTTGATAGAAGGCTTCCAGGCTCAGGTTGTCAGTCAGGCCGAGGTTGCCGTACAGCATCGGCACCGGCACCAGCGCTTCCTTGAGTTGCGCGCCGGGACGACGCAGGGCCGCGGTATCGACCGGGTTGATGGCGTTGATGCCGTTCTGGAAGAACAGGCCTTCACCCCAGTTGATCACCTGATTACCAGCCCGGGCATTGAGGGGGTGACCGGCAAGGTCAAAGTCGCCGAACACGTAGGCATCGAGCAACTCGATACCCTGGAACTGCGCGAGATCGTCGAAGTGGCTGTCATTGAGCGTGCTGTTGGCTTTGTAGCCGTTGGAAGAATGGCCGAAGTCAACGTTGTGGTGGTTGAGGGTGTAGTCGTA
This sequence comes from Pseudomonas sp. KH_046_2, assembly GCF_057838985.1. Classification (NCBI taxonomy): domain Bacteria; kingdom Pseudomonadati; phylum Pseudomonadota; class Gammaproteobacteria; order Pseudomonadales; family Pseudomonadaceae; genus Pseudomonas; species Pseudomonas sp. KH_046_2. The sequence continues at coordinate 2,340,270 of NZ_CM174480.1, forward strand.
CCAGGTCTTGGCGCGGATGAACGCGCCGTAGTTGCGCCAGTTCAGCTCCATTTCACCGAGCACGGTCACAGGGGACGACACCAGGTCGCCCTTGCCCCAGTTCAGGCGGCTGTCATCGACGTTGCGCGCACTGTTGGGGTTGTACTTTCCGGCGTTGCCGCGACCGATGCTGTCGGCGTTGCCCTGGAAGATGTAATTGCTGTTGGGGTTTTCAGCGCTCCACACTGAGCCCACGCTGATACTGCCATTGGCCCGGCCACTGACTTCTCCCCATTGAAACTCAGCCGCGTGCACGGTCTGCATGACCGCCAATGACAGCGGAGTGAGGGCTAGAGCGGTACGGGCCAGCAAGGTGCGACCACGGATTGGGATCATAAGAATGCCCTTCTGATTTTTATTGTCGGGGGCTTGAAACAGGCGCGGTTTACCTGGGGCCTCGGGCCTCTGCATTACGCAGGGGCGACAAGGTGAACAAGCTCGCAGAGATGATGGATAGCGGGGAGGGGGAATTCAGTGCAGATCACGCCAGTGATTTACCAAATGCTGTCAGCGTCACTCTTTGACGCACACACAAGACCTGTGGGAGCGAGCTTGCTCGCGATGAGGCCGGCACACCCAACATGGATGTCGACTGACACTCCGCCATCGCGAGCAATCTCGCTCCCACAGGGTTATTCGTTGAGTGACAGAAATCGGTCAGGACCGCACCTTCTGCTGCTTCAGCCACTGACGTGGGCTGACCCCGAACCAGCGCTGAAAGGCCCGGCTGAAAGCACTCTGGTTGGCATAACCCAGCACCTCGGTGAGTTGCATCAGGGTCATGTCCGACTCTTCCAGATAACGCAAAGTCATGGACTGCCGGGTGTCGTCGAGCAAAGTCTGGAATGAGGTGCCTTGCTCGGCAAGGTGGCGTTGCAGGGAGCGCGGGCTCAGGCGCATGAAGTCGGCGATGTAATCGATGGTCACGCGGCCGCTGGGCAGGAAACTGCGCAGCAGTCGCTGGATGTGGCCGGGCAATTGGTTGCTGTGCAGGCGGCTGATGTTATCCAGGTGCTGTTGCATGAGGCGGTGCAGCGCCGGGTCGGCATCGCTCAACGAAAGGTTCAACAAACGGCTGTCGAACATCCACGCATCGAAGGCACTGTTGAACCGAGGTACCACGCCAAGTAAACGACGATAGCGTACGGGATTGACCGCCGGCGAGTGCTGGAACATCGCCACCGCCGGTTGCCAGCGGTTGCCGAGCAGGGTGCGCATCAACTGGTGCCCGACCCCGACCACCAGTTCACTGACATGGCGGCTGCCGGGCAGGTTTTGCGCCTCGCTGGCGTAGTAGAGTAGGGCATGTTCTTCGGCCTGATGGACCACGACATCGCCATAGTTATCGTGCACATGAAAGTAACGCCCGAGGTCGCTCAGGGCGTCGCCGACGCTTCTGGCATTGCGCACCAGGTACAGCAGCGAGCCGAAGATGCCCACGCCCTGATAGAGACCGAATTCCAGCCCGAATATCGGGTTGGCGCTGGCTTTGCTCGCCAGTTCGAGCACCAGGGCGAAGCGGTGAAAGGAAATCAGCGCGTCCGGATTTTCCAGGACATCATGAGGCAGGCCCGCTTCGCGCAACAGCGCGTCGGAGTTGATGTTCTGGCTGCGGGCGAAGTCGTTGAAACCATGGAGGGATGACGCGCGGGTGAGGTAAGTCATGTTGATTAGCTTGCCTGTGTAGCGGGCCGCGCCGCGGCGCGGCCCTCGGTTGAATCAGAAACGCCAGGTCACGCCGCCGCCGATGATATGCAGTGCGCTGTTGGGGTACTGCCCCGACAGGGTTTCGCCTGAACGTTTGCTCTGCTGCACATCCATGTCGCCGAGCCAGACCAGCGTGTAATTGACATTGACATCCATGTCTTCGGCGAGTTGATAGTGCAGGCCAGTGGCCAGGCGCCAGGTCTCGTTCATCGGGTTGTCGACGGTGCGGTCCTTGTCCTTGACCGCCGAACTGTCGTAGGCCACGCCCATGTTCCAGCGCAGTTTCGGACTGAGCTGGTTCTGCGCGCCGAAGGACAGGTGCCAGGTGTCCTGGTACTGACGGCTCACCGTGCGCGAGGTCGTGCCGGCGACGCTGTCGACGGTGACGCCGATATCACCGAAGTCACTCCAGTCTTGCCAGTTCGCCGAACCGAGCAGGGTCCATTGCTCGTTGAGTTGGTGGCCCACGCTCAGGGTCAACGTCTGCGGGATGTTTATGTCGAGTTCCAGGTTGTCCACGTCCAGACCGGACAGCGCCTGTTTGAGCAACGGATTCTGGATACCCTTGGCGTGTGGCGAATCGTCGAAGTCGAGTTTGACCTTGCTGGTGTAAGCCAAACCCAAGGTCGTGCGCGCATCCAGTTGGTAACGCAACCCCAGATTCAGCCCGACACCCGTGGTGGTGTCCTTGTACTGCAACTGACCATCCTGCTTGAAAGGACTGATCGGCAGCAGCGCATTGTTGTCCACGGCCATTTCGGTGTTGTAGTAACCCACCACCAGGCGTGGACCGATGCCAACCGACAGATCGTCGTTGATCTTGTAGGCGAAGGTCGGTTGCATCGAGATGCCCAGCAGGGTCGATTTCTGGGTGAAGTAACGACCGGCCCAGTCATCGTCGTAGTTCACGCTCAGGCCGAAATTACCGTACAGGCCGAAACCGATGGTGGCGCGGTCGTCGATTTGATGGCTCATGAAGAAACTGCTGCCCGGCAGGATCGGCAGCGGGTTGCCGCCTTCGTTGCCTGAAAAGTCATTGCCGCTGTCGCGTTGGAAACCGAGGTCACCGAATACGGCCTGGCCGTTGAGACTGACCTGAGTGCCCTTGAGGGCGGCGATGCCGGCGGGGTTGGTCATCAGCACGCTCGGGTCGCTGGCCAGCGTCGCCGAGCCGGCATTGGCCAGTCCCGCGCCTTCCTGGCCGACCTCGTAGAGCTGGATGCCGCCCGCCAGCACCTGATTGGTGCCGCCAGCCAGGGCAAGGAGGATCAACGAGTGAATGGACTTCATCAGTTTTTACCCATCACCAATGGCGGTGGCGTCCAGTCACCCTTGATCAGCGCCGCTGACGGGCCGTAGGCGCGGATGGTCAGGGCAAATGCCTGTTCCGGCGCGGGCAGCCAGTTGCCCACTTTGTCTTCCGCCGGGCGCTGGTGCTGGATGTACAGGGTCAGCGAGCCGTCGGCGTTGTATTTCAGGTCTTTGTTTTTGGTGCCGGTCGAGTAACGCTTGATCTCGTTGGCGGCGAAGAAATGCAACTGGTCATACAGGGTCAGCGACCAGAAGCCCGACACCGGCGGCGTCTGCCCGGCCGCGAAAGTCAGGGTGTAGTTGCGTTCGCCAGTGAGTCGCTGGCCGTCGCCGTCCTCTTCGCGGAACAGGTAGGTGGTTTCGTTGACGTGGTTTTCGAAGATGTTGGATTTGGCAATCGCCAGGCGTGTCAGGTAATCGGTGCCGAACGCAGCATTGTTGAACGGACGATTCCAGCCATTGGCGATGCGCACGCCGTTACTGCTCAGGTAGAACAACGGATCGACCAGCTCTTTTTCGCTTTGCTGCGCTGTGTCTTGCAGCACCTTGGCGATGGCCGGATTCGCCTCGCCGGCGGCGATCAGCGCACGGAACTGCGCATACAGCGATTCTTCGCCCGGCAGTGGCGGTACTTCGGCCAGCACACGCTTCAACTGCGCGAAGAATCGTTCTGGCGTCACCCATTTGGTTTCGCCGGCCGGCTTGTCAGCGGCGGCCTTGGGCATCGGCAGCTTCGGCAGCTGTTTCCAGTCGATGGTCTTGACCTTGCCGTCGAACGCCGACAACGGGTACATGGCGATCTGATTGAGCACCGGCTGAATCGCGTCACGATCCTGGGCGGTGTCTGCCATGAATACGCGCGGGATCACCACGCCGGTATTGGTTGGCGAGCGCAACACGGCTTCGACACCTGCGGGTTTATCGCCTTTCCAGTCCGGGCCGACGATCAGGTAGAAACCCGGTTTGCTGCCGTAGATTTTCGCCACCTGGGCAAAGCTGTCGGTGCGCTGGTCGGCCAGTTCGAACATCCAGAAGCGCTCGCCGAAATCCGGGACTTGCAGGATCACCGGGGCTTTGTCCAGCGCCAGTACGCCGAAACCGTAGACCACGTCCTGGTTGGGGTGGGCGACGATGCGGATATTGGGGTCGATGTAGTCCGACAGCATCGCCAACTGATTGACCGGCGCGACCGGTGTCGGGCCGAGCAGGCCGATGGTCGGCACCTGTTCGTACATCATGCGCCGGGTTTGCAGGTTCACCAGCGGCCACCCCCAGGCGTAGGCCATTTGCGCCACGGCGCGGGCGTAACCGGGCGTCATCACGGTGTTGGCCACCGGGCCCTGGGGCATGAGCGTGCCCGTCGCGGTGGCCGGCAGGGCAACCAACAAGCTGCTGATGGCCATGGCGGTCAAGGTCATGCGCATGAATTTTGGTGTGCTGAGCTTATTCAATGGTTTCCACCTGCGGTAGTTCGTAGTTGCCCTCCAGGACTTCGCCCTTGGGTTGGTAGAGCCTGAGAATCATGTAGAACGGTCCCTTGGGAGCCGGCAGCCAGTTGGCGGCGAACTCACCATCGGGTTTTTCGGCTTGTAACGGCACCTCGAACGAGCCGTCGGCACGGACCTTCAAACCCTGGGTATCGGAGCCGAGCTTGTAGCGGGCGATGGGGTTGTCCACCAGCATCTTGTCCACGGCGTTGTAGATCGTCAGCGACCAGAAGGCATCCACCGGCGGCGCACTCTTGAAGCGCAACACGTAACGCTTGGCACCACTGAGCTGCTGGCCTTTGGCGTCGGTGGATCGCAGTGGATACATCGCTTCTTTCTCGCCCTGGCCGCCCAGGTAAGGACCACTGACCAACGCGCGCAGCGGATAGTTGGTGCCGAAGTGATCGAGCCCCGTGGCCCAGGCCCAACCGTTACGCTGAGTCGCCGCCGTGGCCAGCGCCGACACCGCGACTTTCGGGCCGTCGGCCAGTGCGCGCAGCAATCCGGCCTTCTGAGGCGGCGAGAGCCGCGATGGATCGAAGCCCTTGGCGGTCAGGCCGAAACGGGCGAACTGGGCAAACAGCGCCTCGTCGCGCGGGCCCACCGGGTTGTCCTTGAGCGCCGCCGCCAGTTCGCGGAAGAAGTCCAGGCCATCGTCGCTGGCCACCGGTAGCGACGGCAGTGATTGAGGCTTGGGCTGATAGTCGCGGTTGTCGCGTTGCGACAGCGGGCGCAAGGTGAACTGCTGTTGCAGGGCATGCAGCGGTGCGAAGTCTTCGCCGTCCTTGACGTGCAAACGCCCCCAGAGCCAGACCTTTTTGGTGCTGACATCCAGGCGTTTCAATCCCTCGGGCAGGGTGCCTTGCCAGCCCGGTGGGACAAGCACGTAATCGCCTGCGGCGGTGCCGGTGGTACGGCGACCGACGTAGTGCTCCAGCTCCTGCCACATGTTGAACACATCGACCACGTAGTAACGGTCGGCGGTGTCCGGAACGTGCAATACGTAAGGCTCATCCAGTTGCACCACCGAACTGAGGTACAGCGTGTCGTTGTTCGCCGTCGGCATGTCCTTGGCCGCAGGCGTCGCCAGCGATTGCGCCCAGCCCAACTGGTTGAGCGGGGCACGATAACTGGTGGCCGGGCGTGGGCTCGGCACCGAGGTGTAGTCGCGCATCACGCGCTCCATGCGTACCAGCGGATAACCCCAGACGTAGGCGTTGATGCCGTTGGCGTACGCATCCGCTTCCAGCCCGGCAACGATGTTTTCCTGGCTGGTCGGCATGCTCAACAGGATATCGGGCGTGCCCTGGGCGAATGCTGCGCTACTCATCAATCCGCTGCCCAGCAGGATCGTCGCGATGGCGCAGCCTAGCGATATGGATTTTTTCGACATGAAAACACTCCCATGCGCTCGGCGGACGCCCCGAAGGGGCGCCCGGTTTCGCATGTGCTGATAGTGAGAAAAGGTGTTAAGCAGGGTGTCGCGTCAGTTCGACATAGAGGCCATGCCGATACCACCCGCGCCTTTCTGCGACGGCGGGAAGTCCTTCATGCTCTTGGCAAAGGCCTGCATGTAGGGTGCGATGATCGGAATGATCCAGCTGCGCTGCTGCTGCCAGCGGAAATGGTCGCCGGCCTCCGGGGAGCGCTCGTATGGGTCGACCTTGATGTCGATGACCAAACCGCCCGGAATGTTTTTCGCTTCCTCCATCCATTTGTCTTTGATGGCGGTGTGGACTTTCCACTGATCGACCCGCACGGCGTTCATGTGGGTTTCGCCAAAGAAGAAGAACTCGTGGCGGTTCGACTTGCCCTCGGAGTTGGTCAGCATGTCCAACTGGTTGTAGCCGTCCAGATGGTTCTTGAAGGTCTTGTCATCGACTTGCAGGCCGGTGAGCAGTTTCTCTTTGACATCTGCTTGGCCAACGGCGGCCATTAGCGTCGGCACCCAGTCCTCGGAGGTCATGAACTCGCCGGTCCAGGTGTTGGGCTTGATGTTGCCGGGCCAGCGAACCAGCATCGGCACGCGGAAACCGCCGTCCCAGGTCAGGCCTTTTTCACCGCGGAACGAAGCCGCGCCCGAGTCCGGCCAGTGGGACAGGTTGACCCCGTTGTCGGAGGTGAACAGCACGATGGTGTTCTTCGCCAGGCCCTGGTCATCCAGGGTTTTCAGCAATTTGCCCACCAGGAAATCGAGCTGCATGATCGCGTCGGTGTATTCGGTATGGCCGCTTTTGCCCAGCCACTCGTCACTGACGTGGATTTTCTGGTGCATGCGCGACGGGTTGTACCAAAGGAAGAACGGCTTGTCGGCGGCTTTCTGCTTCTTGATCCAGTCAATCGACAGGTCGGTGAACTGGTCGTCGACGCTCTTCATGCGCTCGATGGTCAACGGACCTTCATCGGTGATCTTCTGCTTGCCGACACGACCCCAGCGCGGGTCGACAGTAGCGTCGTCGACGGTGGTGGCCACGGAGTGGATCATGTTGCGCGGGATGCCCGGGAAGTTCGGGTCTTTGGGGAAGTTGGTCATCTCGGCGATTTCCATCACGTTCAAGTGATAGAGGAAGCCGAAGAACTCATCGAAGCCATGGACGGTCGGCAGGTATTCGTTGCGATCGCCGATGTGCGACTTGCCGAACATGCCGGTGGCGTAACCCTGGGCCTTGAGTAGTTGCGCCAGGGTCACATCGCTGTCCTGGATACCGACTTTCGCCCCTGGCTGGCCGACAGCGGTCAGACCGGTGCGAATCGGATACTGACCGGTGATGAACGCCGCGCGGCCGGCAGTGCAGCTCGGTTGCGCGTAGTAGTCCGAGACCATCATGCCTTCCTGGGCGAGGCGGTCGATGTTGGGTGTGGTGACGGCACCGAGCCCACGGTTGTAGGCCGAGACATCCATGGGCGCCATGTCGTCGACCATGATCACGACGATGTTGGGTTTTTCGGCAGCCTGGGTAACGCCCATTGCCGCGAGGCTCAAGCCGATGCCCAGCAGGGCATTTCGAAGTAAGTGCATTTTGAATTCCTGTTCATGCGGGGACGGCAAGCCAGAGCCAGTGTGGTTCAGGTATGGCCGTTGCGCAAAAATGAGCGGCGTGGGTTTAACGCCTGACAAGAGGCCTCAACGCCGCAGTAGGCTGCCGTGTTTGGCATGGCCGACGTAAAACGCCGGCCGGGTGCCAGGAAACAGCCAGAACGGCGTCATTTCGGACGATGGAAAGATGTTCGGGAAACGCGGGTCGCGCTTCGATGGCCCGGCCACGGTGGCTTCCTGAACCATGGAGATGTACTGGTCGACGGCGTTTTCCAGGGTGTTGCCGTTGATGATCACTTCGGTGCCGATCATCCGCGCGTAATCGGCCACGCCGCTGGCACTGGATAGGTGAGGCGCATAGGCATCGACGCTGACGCCGTTTTCGCTGGTCACCCACAGGCCTTCGTCGGTGTGCACGACGATCGAGTGATTGCCTTCGGTGTGTCCCGGCGTATGCATCAGCGCCACGCCGTCACCGAGCATGATCGAGCCGTCGAAACAGATCACCTTGTCTTCCGGTACGCCGGCGATACCGCTCGGGCAATACCAGTCGGCCTGGTAGGGGTTGAGGTCTTTGGTCGACTCCCACTCGCGCCAGTGAACCAGCAATTTGGCGTTGGGGAACAACGCCGGTTCTTTATCGGTGCCCAGCCAGCGGCGGATGTCCTGAGTGTGCAGGTGATCGTAGGTGATGTAGTCGATGTCTTCGGGGCGCAGGCCGAGGCGGGCGAGGATCTGCGGCACGCTGTTCTGGCGGTTGATGATCAGCTTGGTCAGCCAATTGGCCGTGCGGTCCTGAAGGCGCCGGAAGAACGGCGTTTCACCGTTGCGCTCATGGTCCGAAGGGGACACCAGCAACGTCTTGACCCCTGCAGGGGTGTCGAACTGCACGACAAACAGGCGATTCTGGATGTGCATGTACTCGACAAAGCGTTCCCGCGAAAACGCATTGCGCAGGCCATAGCGAACCGGGTAGGGCACTTTGACCAGATTGAACGATTCAAAGTAGCGGGCCTTGGGGCCATTCAACATGTCCTCGCGAAACTGCAGGGCGGCCAAGCGGGTGTCTTCGACGCGCGCCTGCTGGCCGGCAGCGGCACGGGAATCTTCGAAGTGACGGATTTGTTCAAATGCACTCATGTTGCAGAATCCTGTGGGTGATAGGGGGGCGGATCAGTCGTTGAGCTCGGCGCAGTTACCGCGCAGGCGCTTTGCCAGATTGCGGTCGACGATCCAGCGTTGCAGCGAGGTGCATTTGCGCGCCAGTGCACGGATCAGCCTGGCCTTGAACCCAGGCGTGATCATGAATTGCCGGCGCTGAATGCCGCGCAGGATCCCGGCCACGGCCTGATCGACCGTCAGCACCCCGGCGACCGCGTTGAGCGAACGGGTAACCGGGCTGCCGTGTTGGCGCTCGTAATCGAGCAGCGGCGTCTGGATTTCGCCGGGGCAGACCACCGACACGTCGATGCCGCAGAGTTTCTGTTCGGCACGCAGCACTTCGGCCAGACCGACCACGCCGAATTTGGAGGCGGCGTAGGCCGACTGGGTGTAGCTGCCGACAATCCCGGCCAGGGACGCCATGAACACCAGATGCCCCTGAGGCGAAAGGTGCTTGAGGGCACTGGCGGCGAAGTTGCGGCTGCCGATCAGGTTGACATTGATCACCTGCTGGAAGGTCTCAAAGGACAGTTCGGTAAACAGCGCATTGCGCATCAGTCCGGCGCAGTTAAACGCCAGATCCGCGGGGCCCTGCAGGTCATGGGCATTGGCCATGGCCGTGTCGACCAGCACCGGGTCGGTGATGTTCACCTGATAGAAACCCACCGACTGACCCGGTGCGGTACAGGCCGTTTTCAGGCGGACCAGTACCTGCTCGGATATCTGCAGGTCGAAGATCGCGACGCTCGAACCTTGTGCAATCAACGCCCGGGCAAAGCCCAGTCCGATGCCGCTGCCCGCACCGGAAAGGTAGGCAACCCGGGGAACGCGATACTTCCAATTCGTCATGACTCGACCTGCAGAGTAGGAGTTGAGGTTGCCCGGCACAGCCGCATCGGGCGTCAATTCATTGGCCACCAAGTTATCTTTTCGCGCCGTGAACAACTTGATAAATGGCGAATGAAAGTTGATATTTTACGAACGTGCTTGATGCGCTGCCGAAAGCTGCCGCGCCACGGGCGTGGCCGACATGAGCCCGACCCTCCAGTCATTGCCACTCGGTTGCTGATACAGACTCAAGCCGAACTCCGGCAGCACTGCCAGCAGATAGTCGAAAATGTCAGCCTGGATGCGCTCGTAGTCGTCCCATTCGGTGGTGCGGGTAAAGCAGTAGATTTCCAGCGGCACGCCCTGCGCCGTCGTTTGCATCTGGCGAACCATGCACGTCATGTGCGGCGCAATGTCAGGGTGGTTTTTCAGGTACTCCAGGGCATAGGCGCGAAAGGTGCCGATGTTGGTCATCCGCCGGCGGTTGGCGGACAGCGCCGGCACATTGCCCTGGGCTTCATTCCAATGCTTGAGCTCGGATTGCTTGCGGCCCATGTAGTCGCTGAGCAAGCGCACCTGGTTGAGGTTCTGCTCTTCGTCCTTACCCAGGAAGCGCACGCCACCGGCGTCGATGAACAGGCTGCGCTTGATCCGGCGTCCGCCGCTGGCCTGCATGCCGCGCCAGTTCTTGAACGAGTCGGCCATCAGTCGCCAGGTCGGTATCGAGACGATCGTCTTGTCGAAGTTCTGCACTTTGACCGTGTGCAAGGTGATGTCGACGACGTCGCCGTCCGCGCCCAATTGCGGCATTTCGATCCAGTCGCCGACCCGCAGCATGTCGTTGTTGGTCAGTTGCACACTGGCGACGAACGACAGCAGGGTGTCTTTGTAAACCAACACGATCACCGCCGACATAGCGCCAAGACCGGACAGCAGCAACAGCGGCGAGCGGTTGATCAGCGTGGCGACGATGATGATCGCGCCGAGCACGAACAGCACCATTTTCGCCAGTTGCACGTAGCCTTTGATCGAACGGGTACGGGCGTGCGGGGTGCGGGCGTAAATCACCAGTAGGGTATCGAGCACGGCGTTGATGGCCAGCACCAGAAACAGCAGGGTGAACGCCAGCGCGACATTGCCCAGGAAGTTCTGCGCCTTGTCACTCAGCCCCGGTACCACGTTCAACCCGAACTGGACCAGCAGCGAAGGGGTGATCTGCGCGAGGCGATGGAAGACCTTGTTATCGGCCAGGTCATTGATCCAGCGCATCGACGGCTGGCGACCCAGCAACCGCGCACCGTGCAACACCAGATAACGGGCGACCCGTCCAAGCACGAGGGCAACGAATACCAATGCCAGCAGCGTCAGGCTGGCGTACACATGCGGGTGTTTGTCGAGCGAGCTCCAGAAGGTCTGAAGGTTGAGCCAAAGCTGTGGGAAGTTCATATCTGATCGATTCCTTTGCGGCTGGGAAATGGCGCAGCAGTCAGAAGTGGTATTTCAAACCGACCTGGGCGCTGACATCGCGGTAGTCGTCTTCACCGCTCTGCACGCCGACCTGGCCCCAGGTGCTCCAGTGCTTGCCCAGCACCAGTTGTGCGCCGGTCTTGAACTCGTACCGATTCTTCGGATCGCCGCCCTGCATGACGCTGTCATTGAAGGCCACGGCGTTGTCCTGGCTGTTGTGGTACCAGTTGACGGTGGCGTACGGCTGAACCTTCATGCCGCTGTCCAGATCGATCTGGCCGTAGACACGCACACCGGTGCGCGTGGTTACGCCACCGGCCTGGTCGGATTTGACTTCTGTGCCATTGGTTTCCTGATGGTCGTCATTGTCGTAGTGGGTCGCAGTCACCTGCACCTGAGGTTGCACGTAAACCCGTGAAGTCTCGTTGGAGAACACGCTCAACGAGTAACCCGCTTCGAGGGAGCCGGCCAACGTGCGCGAGTCATAGTTCTCCTTGTCCAGCCCTTCGCCTTGCACGCTGTTGTCGTAGCGACCGTATTGCAGCCAACTGTCCAGGTACAAACCCGTTGCCGCGTTGGGGTCGGCGAACCAGGTGGCGTAGACACCGACCGCCGTGCCATCGACTTCACCCTTGGAGCTGTAGCCGGTCAGGTTAGAACGGGTGGTGTTTTCATTGCTGCCGGTGCCGACCATCACGCCCATCAGGCCACGGCTGTTTTCACCCCAGTGCACCAGGTCCGTACCGATCTGCAACACTGAGGTGTCGCTGTCGACGTCCAGTTGATCCTGGCCCCCAGTGTAGTCGGCGTCGTTGCGGCTGACTCGCACCCACAGACTGCCGAGACGATTGTCATCGATGCGTTGCGGGTCCAGCTCTGGCGTGCCCAAGCGATCGTGCATCGACAACTGGAACATGTTCACTGCGGCTGCCTGGTTGCCCAGGTAGCTGCCCACTTCGGGGCGATAAACCGGCACCGAAGGCGAGGTCGGATCTGTCGGGTCGCTCGGCAGTTCGGAGCGCAAGTACCAGTCACCGTCATTCGGGTCGGTGTAGCTGCCTTGATAAAGGAAGTACTCGTTGGTACCACCCACGGCCCGGCCGGCCAGGGAAAACTCGGCATTGGACTCACCGTCGACCTGGATCAGTTCAATGCCATCGGTGGTGCCGGTTCCCATGCCGCCGACATTGTTGACATGCACATACGCCTGGCCGGATGTGTCACCTTCGACGTGCAGCATGTCGGTCCCGGAGTCGTCGCCGTTCAACTCGCTGTTCATGAACAGCACGCCGCCGTCGCTGCTGAAGTCGCCGCTGACGGTGAGGGTTTTGTAGTCGCCGTTGGTGGGGCGGGCGAAGACCACGGCGCTGTGGTCCAGGCTTAATTGGCCGACGGTGGAATCGCCCGTCATGGTCCATTCACTGCCGCCACTGAGTAACAGTTGGTCGACAGCCCCGTTGGTCGAACCTTGCCAGCTCGACAGGTGATCCATCGACAGGTCGGTGGTGGCCGTTATTTGGCCGTCACCGTTGCTGTCCACACCATTGATGTCACCTTGGGCACGAACCCGGTGATCCATGGACAGGTTGACTTGCGAACTTTCATCGTTGACCTGGACGAACACGCCATTGCCACCGCTGGCCTTTGCGCCATTGTTCAGGTTGATCGTGGTCGCTGCATTGCCTGCCGCATTGACCTCGATTGCACTGTCTTTAGCGCTGGACAGCGAACCGCCATCAACTGTTAGCGTGCCGCCACTCAGTTGCGCGGCGGACGAGCCATTGCCTTGGGCATTCACGGCGCTATTGGTCAGCGAAACGCTACTGCCGTCACCCGAAACCGCAACGGCGGCGGCATTGTTGCCAGTGCTGGTGACCTCGGAAGTGCTGGCCTGGATCACGCCGCCATCCTCGGCAACCAGGCCAACGGAATTGTCACCGGTCGTGGTAACCCGACTGCCACTGATGAACACGGTGCTGCGCACGCCAGCGCTATTGATGCCGGCTGAAACGACGCCCGCGGAATTCTGTCCGGTAGTGTTCACCGTCGCATCCGTCAGGCTGGCAACGTGACCATTGCCGACTATCAGCCCAATGCTCTGGTCGCCATGGGTGGCGATGCCGCCGCCGGTCATATTGAAGCTGGTATGGATGGAGTCATTGATCACATTGACGCCATTGGCGCCGGTGCCAGAGGTGGTCACCGTGCTGTTTTGGCTGGTCACACTGCTGCCGTCGCTGACCACGATGCCGATGCTGCCGTCGCCGCTGGTGCTGATGGTCGAATCCGTGAGGCCGACCCGACCGCCGCCCTGGGCGATCACGCCCGCAGCGTTGTTGCCGGCGGTATTGACCGTGCTGTCAGTCAGCGTGATGACCGGGGCTGATCGCCCGTCATTGACCTGGCCACCGGCAACCACGCCAGCCGAGTTTTCCCCTTTGGTCGTGACGCTCACATGGTCTGCGTCGATACGGCTGTCGCTGTCGGCAGCGGCCATGCCCACGGCATTGTCGCCTTGAGTCGTCACCTGGCTGTCGCTGATCTTGACGGTCGTGCCGGTTCCGTTGACGCCATTGGCCAATACCCCGACCGCACCGGTTCCAGTGGTGGTCACGGTCACGTCATTGGCTTGCAGGTCGCCGCCGTTGCGCGCCACTAACGCGCTTTCGCCGGCCCCAGTGGTGTCGTAGTCACCCGGCGCGACGAGCAGACCGGTGCCGTCCGCGATCTGGGACTGCGCCATGGCGCTCACAGGGAGCAGCAAAGCCACCAACAGCGGGCCGGCAAGACGTGCGGCACCAGTACCGGTGCGTTTGCCGGCAAGTTCCGAGGCCACGACAAATCGACGGACAGCGCGATTCCAGATCACGCGATAAAGCTTGTTCATGGAAGGGATCCTTTTGCCCGCCCGAACGAGTGCACGCATGGACAACGACTGGCTCATGCAGCAGCAGATTCAGGATTGAATGACTCTGCGCAAGGGCAGATCGAGGAAGGTCGAGACAGGAGTAAAAGCGCCCTGGAACCTCAGGTGAAACCATTCAGCCAGGCGTGCAAGTTTACGCAGGTTGAGTTTTTTCGACTTGACATTAGGCGAATAAAAATTGATCTATTACGAACCAAGAAGAGCAAGGATGACGCATGTTCCTGTTACGCAGTGGTGCAATCGAGGGTTACAGCACCCTCGTGTCCCAGCTTGGGCAGAACCCGGTGAACCTGCTGCAGGACGCCGGGATGGTCGTTGCCCAGCTGCGTCAGCCCAACAACTATGTGTCTTACGAAAAGACCGCGGATTTGCTCGATGAAACCGCGCGTCAATGCCGGGAGCCGTTGTTCGGCTTGCGTCTGGCTTCTCGCCAGAACCTGTTGGTGATCGGTGAAGTGGCGCTGTCGGGCAGCCGGCAGCCAACGGTAGGCGATGCACTGACCTTCGCCCGGCAGTACCTGTATTTGCATGCCAGCGGATTGCACCTGGAGATAAGCAAGCGGGGAGAGCGTGCCGAGGTTCGCCTGAGTTTCGATTTTACCAATGACAGTGGTTTGCAAAACATCAGTCAACTCAGCGCGGCGCAGCTGTTTAATGCGGTGAAAATCCTCACCGGCGCCGATAGCCCGCAGATTCGCCTGCACCTACAACAAGGCGCGGCGAAAAGCCCCGGCTGGCAAGCCGCCAGTGCCTACGGCAGGGTGCGATTCGACAGCGCATTCGACGGCATCAGTTTTCCATTCGAATACCTGAAGCGCTCGCCGCTGGCCGATGAGGAGTTGATGCGTGAACACTGGTTGCATCGCATGCAACTGCTCAAGACCCAGTACCCGGACAACCTCAAGGCGCAGGTCTGCCATTTGATCGGCAGCCTGCTGCACACGGGGGAATGCGGTATTGAAGCCGTCAGCAATTCACTGGGCCTGCAACCTCGGGTCTTGCAGAAGCGCCTGAAAGCCGAAGGCAGCAGTTTCAGCCAGTTGCTTCAGGAAACCCGGCTGGAAATTGCCAAACAGAACCTGCTGCGGGACAAAACCAGCATTACCGATCTGGCGCTGAATCTGGGCTATGCCGACGTTTCCGTGTTCAGTCGGCACTTCAAACAATGGACGGGGCTCTCTCCAAGAGCCTGGCGCTCGCAACAAGGGCCGGCAGCGCAAATCTGACAACCGTTCATCGCTCAACTACGCTGTGATGCGAACCCTGATCTGAATTTTGTGAAGCAAAAAATGACGCATGCTGAGCAGGTTGCTCGCTGTATTGTTGACTGTTTTTGGGTTGTGCTGGGTGTGGACCTCAAGGCGTCGGCCCGGGAACTGGAGGCGGTGTGCGGGCCGATTATTATTTTTGTGGTGGCAGGGTAGTGAATGTGGGTAATTTGCGCGCGACTTGAGTTTCGTTTTCAGAACCCACTTTCCCGCATAAACACCGCCAGCAAATGCGTCGCGCCGTCGGCCAGCAGGCTGCGCCGCTCACCCTCGACTTTCAGATGATCACGGGTTTCCCGCAGGCTCGGCAGCGAACTTGCTTGAAAGAGCGGGCATGCATCTCGGCATGTTGAAGACTTGGCAGCAGATGAGTTACACGACGCAGCCACCTTGATCGGGGTACTCCATCATCTCGATGGGGATGATGCCAAGCGACAAATTTTACGATCCATTCGGGTTCGTCTGAAACCGGGGTCTCCGCTGACCCTCCGCATTCCGAAGCGGCGGTACAAAAACTTTTGCATGACACCGGATTTGGGGACACCACTCGTTTCTTCAGCAGCCTTTTCTGGGGTGCTTGGTTGACGTGCAAAGCGGCCTGAAGATAGAAGCGGATGACTGCTCTTGGCCGATTCTGTTGAAAAAGTAGCTCCCCCGTCTGGCCAGCGGCAAAATCCTCGCATCGGCCAGCAGGGAAGCACGCAGCATGATGGGACAGTTATCGAGTGGGCAGGAACGGCTGTTTTACTCGTTCAATCTTGAAGATCACATTCCCTCCAATCACCTTCTGCGCAGCATTGATCAGTGTCTCGATCTGAGTGACCTGTGCCATTACCTCGCCGATTTCTACAGCCCGATCGGGCGCCCGTCGATTGATCCTGAACTGATGATCCGCATGCGGATCGTGGGCTACCGCTATGGCATCCGCTCTGAGCGGCGACTGTGCGAAGAGGCCCATTTGAACCTGGCGTATCGCTGGTTCTGCCGGTTGAGCCTTGAAGATGAAATCCCTAACCACTCGACCTTTTCCAAAAATCGACACGGCCGTTTTCGGGACAGCGATCTGTTTCGTTGGTTGTTCAACGAGGTACTGCGTCGTTGCATGGACGCAGCTCTGGTCAAGGGCGAAGGATTTGCTGTGGACGCCAGCATCATTAAAGCGGACGCTAGCCGGCAACGCGGCGTACCGGGTGATGAACCGGTCAACTGGAGCGATCCGGCCCTGAGCACGCGCGCCGTGCGTGAGTACCTTGAGGCACTTGATGAAGAGACTTTGGCCGAAACGCTGCCGAAGCGTTTATCACTGACTGATCCTCAGGCTCGCTGGACAGCTGCTCCAGGTGGCCCAGCGTTCTACGCTTACTCCACGAATTATCTGATCGATACCGAGCACGGCGTGATCATGGATGTGGAACCCACACCGGCTCATTGAACCGCAGAAGTCGAGAGCACCAAGACGATGATCGATCGGGTCGAAGCGCAGTTCGACATCAAGCCGGAACGCCTTATTGGCGACACCGCTTATCTGGATGCTGAAACGAACCCGTTTCGTCGCGCACAACTGGCGCTGGCTTTATCAATTTGAATTCTTCAGGCATGACTTCGTCCTTGCCGCTATAGCGGCTGACTTTGAAGGGGGAGGGAGTTACGGGTAGTTCTTGCTGATGCGCTTGGCGATAGCTTCGAGTTGTTTGGCCATACCCCACATGTCGTTGTTGTCGCGGCGCGAAGCGTGCCAGCTTGACCCGCAGGAAATTGGTGCTGTGTCGGTGGACTTCCTTGCCTACTCCGCCTACGTCCTTTTGGGAGGCCTGTGGTTGCAGGCCGCTGTTCGCGCCGATGCAGTCTTTCAGCTTTGCCACTACCGCCCAGATACCCTGTGAAGCAGTCTCTGCCAGACGCCTGGCTAGCCTGTGTCGTGAGCGGGAAGCTCGGACGGTGTTGATCGTCACCGATCCCGGTGTTGCACACCTGGGGTTGTTCGATGAACTGATGCCCGGCTTTGCAGTGGAGAAAATCCGAGTTGCCGTCTATGCCCGAGTGCTGGCCGATCCGCCACAGCACTGTGTGCTGGAGGCGGTGCAGCAAGCGCGAGAAATATCAGCCCTCACTGCATTCGCGTGAATTGATGCCTTATCTGGCAGTCTTCTTATGGGTATGGCGGCGGAAAATTTACGTTTTTTTTACGATGGCTTTTGTTACTCGCAACGATACTGGCCGGCAAAATTGACATTGCCTTTATGCCTTGCAGCGCTTCATCTGAATTTGATGGCAGTTTCACTGAAGTCCACCGGCCTTGAAATCTCACGGAATGCGTTTTCGGCCCTCAATACTCGAGACGTAGAAAGTGAGCGAAACGGCGACCCATGCAATTGAAAAAAACCATCGCAAATCTTCAGCGGTGGGACTGCTTATCGCTGCTGTCGGCGTGGTGTACGGAGATATCGGCACCAGCCCCCTGTACACGCTGAAGGAAGTGTTTGCCGGTCACTACGGTGTCCAGGCCAACCACGATGGCGTGCTGGGCATTCTGTCGTTGATCTTTTGGTCACTGATCTGGGTGGTCTCGATCAAATACGTGTTGTTTATCCTGCGGGCCAACAATCAGGGCGAAGGCGGCATCATGGCGTTGACGGCGTTAGCCCGCCGCTCGGCATTACCTTATCCGCGCATGAGCAAGGCACTGGTGCTGCTCGGCCTGTTTGGTGCGGCACTTTTTTACGGGGACAGCATGATTACCCCGGCTATTTCGGTGCTCTCTGCGGTTGAAGGGCTACAGCTGGCGTTTGACGGAATCGAGCACTGGGTAGTGCCCTTGTCAGTGATCGTGCTGGTGGCGCTGTTCTTGATACAAAAACATGGCACGGCTCGCATCGGCATCCTGTTTGGTCCAGTGATGGTGCTGTGGTTTGTAGTGCTGGGTGCGCTGGGGATCTACGGGATTTTGCAGCGGCCGGAAGTACTGCAAGCGCTCAATCCATACTGGGGGGCGCATTTTTTTATCGCTCATCCGGGAGTCGGTGTGGCCATCCTTGGTGCAGTGGTACTCGCGCTGACGGGCGCCGAAGCACTGTATGCCGACATGGGGCACTTCGGTCGTAAACCCATTGCCCGTGCGTGGTTCATTTTGGTTTTACCAGGACTGGTACTCAATTATTTTGGCCAAGGTGCCTTGATCCTCGAGAATCCGGAGGCGGTGCGCAATCCATTTTATTTGCTCGCGCCGGGCTGGGCCCTGCTGCCGATGGTCGCACTCTCCACACTGGCGACCATCATCGCTTCTCAAGCCGTGATCTCCGGCGCATTTTCCCTGACTCACCAGGCCATCCAGCTTGGGTATGTCCCCCGCATGTTTATCCAGCACACCTCCAGTCAGGAGCAGGGACAGATTTACATTGGCACGGTTAACTGGGCATTGATGGTCGGTGTTGTGCTGCTGGTCATCGGTTTCGAGTCGTCCAGTGCGTTGGCCGCAGCCTATGGTGTCGCGGTGACGGGGACCATGTTGATCACAACAATCTTGTCCTCGGCGGTGGTCCTGCTGCTATGGAAAACTCCGCGCTGGTTGGCCATTCCAATGTTGCTGGGATTTTTGCTGGTCGATGGCCTGTACTTCGCGGCCAACGCGCCGAAGATTTTCCAGGGCGGTGCGTTCCCGGTGATTGCCGGCATTGGTCTATTCATTTTGATGACGACCTGGAAGCGGGGCAGGAAGATTATTGTCGAGCGGTTGGATGAAACCGCACTGCCTCTACCGCTGTTCATCGGTAGCATCCGTACGCAACCTCCTCATCGCGTACAAGGCACGGCAGTGTTTCTAACGGCCAGGGCCGATGCCGTTCCGCATGCGCTGCTGCACAACCTGCTGCATAACCAGGTTTTGCATGAGCAAGTGGTATTGCTCACTGTGGTGTCTGAAGACAGCCCTCGCGTTAGCGCTGAACGGCGGTTCGAGGTTGAGGCCTATGGTGAAGGGTTCTTCCGGGTCAGTCTGCACTTTGGCTTTATCGAGGAGCCCGATGTCCCCTTGGCGTTGAGTCTCTGTCACTTGACCGAGCTGGACTTCAGTCCAATGCGCACGACCTATTTCCTCAGCCGGGAAACGGTGATCCCGACCAAGCGCATCGGTATGGCCCGTTGGCGAGAAGGCCTGTTTGCCTTTTTGCTGAAGAACGCCAATAGCAACCTGAGGTACTTCAAGTTGCCGTTGAATCGGGTGATTGAGCTGGGCACACAGGTTGAGATGTAAGGAGTCATCGAGTATCCGAGGGGGTAGGGGGGCCGCGGTGCGAGAAGTTCGAAGCCGCCGCACTGTCTGTGCAGCACCTCAAGCGTTCAATGTGGGCCATTCATGCTGGATGAACCACGCGTCAGACGCTTGAGCGCGAGGACCATCAGGCCCCCAGCAACCAGCATTCCCGTGAGAAAAAGCGGATAGGCAACCCACCAGGGGACGGCGGAAGTCATCATGCTGAACTCGGACATGCCACCAATGCTGGCGATCAGGTTGAGAGGCAGGAAGACCACATTGATCAACGTCAGTTTGCGCAGCAGGTTGTTCATGGTGTTGTTCATCAAATTACCCCGTGCATCGATCAAGCCGGCAAACACCCGAGAGTAGATTTCCGCCTGTTTGTTGCACTGGGTGTTCTCGATGATCAGATCGTCGATAAGCGCGATCGCCTCGACGCTGAAGTGCTCTTTTTCTGCATGGTTGCGCAGCCGGGTCAGGACAGCACCATTGCTGTGAATCGCGTTGATGTAATAGATCAGGCTTTCGCTGAGGTTAAACATCTGGATCAGATGTCGATTCTCCATCGAGGCGTTGAATTTCTGCTGCAACTCGCGAGCCACCATCTTGATTACTTTGAGGTGCCCCAGGTAGTGGTGGAGATTGTTGAACAGTATGTCCAGCAGCACATCCTGCGGTGTGTGCAAGAGGTGCCGCTCCCCCAGACCATTTAACTGGGAGTCGTCAGTCGCGATTATCAGCAAGCGTGTTTTAGAGAACAGCAAGCCGAACGACGAGACCTCGAAGGCCAAGCTCTCTCCGCCCGAGTAACTTTCCGGACGTTTCCAGATCAAGAACAGATTGTCCGGGTGGAATTCGATGCGTGAGACTTCGTCCGGATCCAGTGCCGAAGCCAGCGCGTGATCGTCCAGTTTGAAATCGCTGCGCAACAGATCCCGTTCTGCCACATCGGGATCGCTGAACAACATCACATCGGCATCGAGGTGTTCAACCGATACCAGCGCCCCATTGGCGAGTTGAAAACTCTTGATCACGTCTGACCCATGGCGTTATCGACTTGGAATAATCAGTGTCATGCAAGCTGGTATCGGAGCATGCGTTTACCACGCCTGACCACGACGTTTCAGCTCGAGACGGCGAATGAACTCTTCCAGAACCAGGGAATACAGGTCGTCCTGCAAGTAAGCGTCTTCGATGCCCGCGTCCATGTTCGGGTTGTCGTTAACCTCGATTACCACCACCTTATCCCCCGACTGTTTCAGGTCGACCCCGTACAAACCATCACCAATGAGATTCGCGGTCTTCACCGCCAGTTCGACCACCGCTCTTGGTGCCTCGTGGACCGCCAGGGTGCGGCATTCCCCATTGATGTCCTGGCCCTTGGCCTTGTGGTTGTAGATCTGCCAGTGACCTTTGGACATGAAGTACTGGCAGGCGAAAATCGGTTTACGGTTGAGCACGCCAATGCGCCAGTCGTACTCGGTGTAAAAGAACTCCTGAGCCAATAGCAATACCGAGTGTTCGAAGAGTTCAGCGGTGGCTTCCAGCAGTGCCTGTTGGCTTTCGACCTTGATCACTCCACGGGAAAAACAGCCATCGGGAATCTTCAACACTAACGGAAAGCCCAGGCGTTCACCCACTCGCTCGAAGTCTTCCGGTCGTTCCTTGTAGAGAATCTCGGTTGCCGGCATACCCAATTGATGGCTTTTGAGTAGGTCGGTCAGGTACACCTTGTTGGTACAGCGCAGGATTGAAGCGGGATCGTCCATCACCACCAGACCTTCGCTTTCCGCCTTCTTGGCGAAGCGATAGGTGTGGTTATCCACGCTGGTGGTTTCGCGAATCAACAGGGCGTCATACTCAGCTATTCGTGAATAGTCTTTCTTTTCGATCAGGTCGACATCAATACCCAAACCTTTGCCGACCCGGATAAAACTCTCCAGTGCTTTGGCATTGGAAGGCGGCAGCGCTTCTAGCGGGTCATGCAAAATGGCCAGGTCGTAGCGGGCCACGCGGGGTGAACGTGGCATTCGCCATATCTTGCGGCTGAAGCTGTCCAGCGAGTTGGCAAACTGATCTTCCTGGTCTTCGCGTAACTTTTGCAAGACGCCGGACTTTATTCCGTCGATGCGCCAACTATTACTTTTACGGAACTCTACCAGGAGGATCGGGCATGGGAAAAATTCAAAAATTTGCCGTGCCAGATCCTGTAATGGTTCAAGGTTGGTTTTACCGAAGTACAGGGTGAGCGTGAATCCTTCGGTATTATTGTAAATATGGTTGTTCAGTGCTTTGTCCAGGGTTTTGCCGAGATCATCCAGCGCTAGGCCATACAGTGATTTTTTGGTAAGTTCGCTGATAGTGCGCACGGACGGAATAACTTTATGGCCGCGTGCTTCTGCCAGCAGTGAACAGTAATACCCGTGCCCCAGATACTTGTAGCTTCGGCACAGATTAATAACCTGGACGCGCTTGCCGGCTTCGATCTCAAGAGGCTGTTCCAGATACTCCTGCGCACTCATCACATCCTCCGAGGGGAAGTAAGAGGCCCAGTCTTCTTTTCGTTCAACAATAATAATCACCTGGCTTGATCTTCCCGGCGCTTCCGGTAAATAAGTCGGATTTGATATTGCCGTTAACCGATTTTGCTCTGATACTTCACGCAAGCCACCCTGTACCGCTGACATATGAAAAGGTCCGTTGGAGAACAAGTCCTTATCTATTAAGCACGATACTTTTAAAAAGTCTCGTTTCGTTACGCAACTTTTACGGTGGGGCTATGAGCCTGTTATTTCGCAATGCTACACACGATGATCTGAAGTCTCTGCTGGAACTGGAGAACCAATGCTTTACCTCTGATCGACTGACTCCGCGCAGTTTTCAGTGGATGATCAGCCGAGCCAATGCCAGCCTGATCATTGCGCAAGACGGGAATCAACTGATGGGCTACTGTCTGGTCCTGTTTCACCGTGGCACCTCTCTGGCCCGACTGTATTCAATCGCTATCGCCACCCACAGTCGCGGCCTCGGTCTTGGAAAGCAGCTATTGGATCAGGCGGAGGATTGCGCTCGCGCACACGACTGCGCCTACCTGCGACTGGAAGTGCGGGCGGATAATCCCGTCGCTATCAGTCTTTATGAGCGTAACGGTTACCGACGCTTCGCTGTGGTTCACAACTACTACGAAGACCATGCGCTTGCGTTGCGTTTGGAGAAGCGCATTCTGCAACATCGGGAAAGCCGTGAAGTCCAGGTGCCTTACTACCAACAAACCACTGAGTTTACCTGCGGCCCGGCTTGCCTCCTGATGGCCATGAGGGCATTGCAACCCGAGCGCTTGATCGAGCGCCGGGACGAACTGCAAATCTGGCGTGAAGCCACGACGGTGTTCATGACTTCGGGGCACGGCGGGTGCAGCCCCCAAGGACTGGCATTGGCGGCCTGGCGCCGAGGGTTTCGAGTACGCCTGCAAGTGAGTATCGCCGGTCCGCTATTTCTCGACGGGGTGCGCGACGAACATAAAAAGGAGGTCATTCGCCTGGTACACGAAGAGTTCTGCACGGAACTTCAACACAGTGATGTGGAGCATGTCAGCAGCAACCAGCTGGATCTGGCTCTAACGCTGAAGGCCGGTGGTCAACCCTTGGTGTTGATCAGCAGTTACCGTCTGACTCGCTCCAAAGCCCCGCACTGGGTCATTGTCACCGACTACGATGAAGACTTCGTCTACCTGCATGACCCGGACATTGATCACAGTCAGCACCGTCAGGCACTCGACTGCCAGCATCTTCCCGTCAGTCACAAGGCGTTCGACAAGATGTGTGCTTTCGGCGGCAACAAGCTGCGCGCCTCAGTGACGCTTTACGCACGCGAGCAGTCCAGCGACGGAGTGCCATGAGCCTCCAGCACAGTAGCTTTGTACTATTGGTGCCTCGTAATTAAAAATTTTACTCCCGTAAATACAGGCTCAAGGAATGAAGCGATACCCAACCCCGGTTTCGGTGATGAGGTGTCGCGGCTGGGAAGGGTCTGCCTCGACTTTTTTACGCAGGCCTCCCATGAATACTCGATGTCACGCCGAGGAACACGATTGTCAGGGCGACCAATAAAATTGACAGGGCGATTTCATTCGGGGTCTTTTGTCGTTTGGCGTTCTCGACCATGGCGATCATTCGGTCGACGAAGGTTTCGCCGGGATTGGTGGTCACGCGCACGACAATCCAGTCCGACAGAACCCGAGTCCCGCCGGTCACCGCCGAGAAATCGCCGCCACACTCGCGGATTACCGGGGCCGACTCACCGGTGATCGCGGACTCATCTACCGAGGCAGCGCCTTCGATCACTTCGCCGTCGGCGGGGATCACCGAGTCAGCCAAGTCGCCGGCTTCAACCACCACGATGTCGCCCTTGCACAGGTCGCTCGACTGAGCCAGTTGCCACTCGGCGCCGTAATGGGGCTCGCGCAGCTTCTTGGCCCAGGTTTCCTTTTTCAGATCACGCAGGGACGCGGCCTGAGCCTTGCTTCGGCCTTCGGCCAGCGCCTCGGCAAAATTGGCGAACAACACGGTGAACCAGAGCCATAGGGCAATCGCGAGAATGAACCCGGAGCCGGCCTCACCCTTGCCGCCAAGCGCTTGTGCCCACAGAACGGTGGTGATGATTGCGCCGATGTAGACGACGAACATCACTGGGTTGCGCCACTGGATCCTGGGACTGAGCTTGCGCAAGGATTCAACCATGGCAGGTCGTATGAGTCTGGGGTCGAACAAGGAGAACGCTTTGCGTGTCATGTTCGTGATCTCACTTGATCATGATGAAGTGTTCAACGATGGGACCCAGCGCGAGCGACGGTACGTAGCTCAACAAGCCGACCAGCAACACGGTACCCATCAGCAGCACCACGAACAGCATGCCGTGGGTGGGCATCGTGCCTCCAGTAACCGCCAGGCGTTTCTTGGCCGCCAGGCTACCGGCGACCGCAAGCACGGGCACGATGACGCCGAACCGGCCAAACCAGGTCATGATGGCCAGCATCAAATTGCAGCTTTGAATGTGGGGTTCATGGAGCGGTTACAAAACAGCGCTCCGAGTACTAAAAAGATGAAGTCCATGGCATTCCCTCCGGCAATGAAGGAAGCCTAGTTTGATGCCTGATAAATTGTTAAAAGGATTGGGGGCGAAAGAATAAAAATCTTATAAGGATCTTGGATGGTGTGGCTGGATCAAGGCAGGTTGTTTAATAAGGGGCGTTTTTCTTTGTTGATGTTCTATGATGTGTTTCTGTTTTTTGATTCTGGTTGATTGGTTGTTGCTCAAGTACTCAAAAGCAAAAGATGCAAATCCGAATAGGCCAATAATTGAAATGACCATAATGCCCAAGTCCGAGCTGTTCATAATATCCTCCCGTTGAATTTGTTTCGGAGAATAAAATATCTGCTGCGGAACTCAAGGCGTTCTACGATTTATTTACGGTTCTTTTGGTTAATTATACGACCCCATACGTTCGAGTAAACGTGACGCTGAACGGGCGAGCCGCGGCTGTTTAGGCTGCCGGCTTTTTTAGTTACCTGAGGGCGCACTATGGATACCGGCATGCCCCGATGCTCAAGTTCACTGGTCATGACTTCCAGATCCCGCGCCGGTGTCGTCATCCGACCTACCTGGGTGGCAGCCGCGCAGAGGGCGGTCGTTTCCTTGAATGAGCGCAACGGCGTTAGCAGACTTCGAATTCGTCTGATGGCAATCCTTAAATCGTGTAACGCCTCTTGTTACCGCCAGATTGCGGTCTGTCGTAAAGGGGGGGGCGTGTAGTGGATCAACTGATCCCGGACACGGCGTTAAGTTTTTCTTCGGCCCGAGCTGGACTTCAGTCCAATGCGCACGACCTATTTCTTCAGCCGGGAAACGGTGATCCCGACCAAACGCATCGGTATGGCCCGTTGGCGAGAAAGCCTGTTCGCGTTTTTGCTGAAGAATGCCAATAGCAATCTGAAGTACTTCAAGTTGCCGTTGAATCGGGTGATCGAGCTGGGCACGCAGGTTGGGATGTAAAGAGTCATTGAGTATGCCTTCGAGCGACCCTGCAGTCGCTCGAAGGCGCTACGGTTACTTCAGGTTGCCGCTGAGGAATTGCTGCAGGCGCTCGCTTTTGGGGTTGCCCAATACGTCCTCGGGCGCACCCTGTTCTTCGACCCGCCCCTGGTGCAGGAACAGCACCTGGTTCGACACTTTGCGCGCAAAGCTCATTTCATGAGTCACCATGATCATGGTGCGGCCTTCTTCGGCCAGCCCCTGGATCACCTTGAGCACTTCTCCCACCAGTTCCGGGTCCAGGGCCGAAGTCGGCTCGTCGAACAGCATGATCTCCGGTTCCATGCTCAGGGCACGGGCAATGGCGACCCGTTGCTGCTGACCACCCGAGAGAAACGCGGGGTATTGATCGGCCACCCGTGCCGGCAAACCGACCTTGTCCAGGTAGCGCCGGGCGCGATCCTCTGCGTCCTTCTTGCTGACGCCCAGCACCCGGCGTGGGGCCATGGTGATGTTCTCGAGCACGGTCATGTGGCTCCACAGGTTGAAGTGCTGGAACACCATCGCCAGGCGAGTGCGCAGGCGTTGCAGTTCATTGGCGTCGGCCACGCGCATGCCGTGGCGGTCATGGACCATTTGAATCGGCTGGTTGTCCAGGCTCATGGCGCCGTCGTTGGGCGTTTCCAGGAAGTTGATGCAACGCAGAAAGGTGCTCTTGCCCGAACCACTGGCGCCAATCAGGCTGATCACATCGCCGGTCTTGGCGTTTAGCGAAACGCCCTTGAGGACTTCATGGTTGCCATAACTTTTGTGCAGGTTTTCAACGGTCAGTTTGTACATGAACAAGCATCCTGAATTAGTGAGCCGGGCCGAGGAAAGACAACCAACGGCGTTCAGCCAGGCGGAACAGGCCGACCAGCGCAAAAGTGACTGCCAGGTAGATCAACGCGGCGATGCCGAACGACTGGAAGGTCAGGAAGGTCGCCGAGTTGGCGTCCCGCGCGACTTTCAGGATGTCCGGGATGGTCGCGGTGAAGGCCACGGTGGTCGAGTGCAGCATCAGGATCACTTCGTTGCTGTAGTACGGCAGCGAGCGACGCAAGGCCGATGGCATGATCACGTAGGCATACAGTTTCCAGCCAGTCAGGCCGTAAGCCTTGGCCGCTTCGACTTCGCCGTGGTTCATGCTGCGAATGGCCCCGGCGAAGATCTCCGTGGTATAGGCGCAGGTGTTCAGGGCGAAGGCCAGGATCGTGCAGTTCATCGCATCGCGAAAGAACGCATCCAGCACGGGCTGAGCACGCACCGCGGCCAGGCTGTAAATGCCGGTGTAACAGATCAGCAGCTGAATATAGAGTGGCGTACCGCGGAACAGGTAGGTGTAGAACTGCACCGGCCAGCGCACCCAGACATTGTCCGAGACCCGGGCAATCGACAGCGGGATCGACATCACGAAGCCGAAGAAGATCGAGGCGCTGAGCAGCCAGAGGGTCATGGCCAGCCCGGTGATGTGATTGCCGTCCTGGAACAGGAAAGGTTTCCAGTACTCCTGTAGAAGTTCGATCATCGCACGGCCTCCCGGGTGCCTGCGGCGTAGAAGATTTCCATCCGGCGCAAGACGTAGTTTGAAACGGTGGTTATCACCAGATAGATCAAGGCGGCCAGAATCAGGAAGAAGAACAGCTGATAGGAGCTCTTGCCCGCGTCCTGGGCCACCTTGACCAGGTCGGCCAGGCCAATGATCGACACCAGCGCCGTGGCCTTGAGGATCACCATCCAGTTGTTACCGATACCCGGCAGGGCAAAACGCATCATTTGCGGGAACACCACCAGGCGAAAGCGCTGAGCGCGGGTCAGGCCGTAGGCGGTAGCCGCTTCCATCTGCCCTCGCGGTACGGCAAGGATGGCGCCACGGAAGGTTTCGGTGAAGTAAGCCCCGTAGATGAAGCCCAGGGTGATGACCCCGGCACTGAACGGGTTGATCTCGATGTATTCCCATTCCATGAAATCGGTAAACGAGGTCAGCCAGGTTTGCAGGCTGTAGAAGATCAGCAGCATCAGGACCAGGTCCGGAACGCCGCGGATCAGCGTGGTGTAGGCCTGCGCAGGGACGCGCAGCAGTGCCGATTTCGAAAGCTTGGCGCTGGCGCCGATCAGGCCCAGGCCAACACTCACCAGCAAGCACAGAAAGGATAATTTGACAGTCATCCAGGAGCCTTGCAGCAACAGCGGGCCGAAGCCCTTAAGGCTAAAGCCTGACAGCCCAAGAATCTGCAATAGGTTTTCTAGCATTGAGCAGCCCTACGTCAATCAAAAAAGTGCCCATCCGAAAATGGGCGCAGGGTCATTATTTGCCGCTGTAGAGATTCAGATCGCCAAAGTGCTTCTGCTGGACGGCCGCATAGGTGCCATTGTCGTGCAGTGCCTGGATACCTTTGTTCAACAAGGACTGGAGCTCGGCGTTGCCTTTGCTGAGACCCACGGCGGTTTTGGCTGGCAGCAGGGGGCTTTCGATCGGCTCGCTGACCTGGAAGTCGGCGCCTGGCGGCGACTTCAGGAAGCCCAGTTCGGCTTGCAGCATGTCCTGGATCGAGGCATCGAGGCGTCCGGAGACCAGGTCAGCGTACACCTGGTCCTGATTGGCGTAGGCCTGGGTCTCTACCCCGGCCTTGTCCAGCACGGCCTTGGCGTAGGCTTCCTGGATGGTGCCTTGCTCGTAGCCGACTTTCTTGCCCTTGAGGGAGGCCGGATCGGTGCCGATGGCCACGCCTTTCTTGAATACCAGCGCGGTCGGGCCAGAGAACAGCTCGTTTGAGAAATCGATGACTTTCTCGCGCGCTGGCGTGGCGGTCATGGAAGAGATCACACCGTCGAACTTGTTGGCCTTGAGGCCGGGAATCATGCCGTCGAAATCGCTTTCGACCCACTTGCACTTGACCTTCAGCTCTGCGCAGATCGCGTTACCCAGGTCGATATCGAAGCCCACCAGGCTGCCATCGGCGGCCTTGGATTCGAATGGCGCATAAGAGGGGTCGACGCCAAAACGCAACTCCTTGTACTCCTTGGCCAACGCAGAACCGGCAGCCACACACAAAGCTAATGCAGAAAGGGTGAGAAATGCTTTTTTCATTATTTTATTCCCTGGGACCATCGAAAGCGCTTGTGACGCAGAGCACGCGTACTGCTTGGCAACATGTCTTATGCACACGCAGATACTTGTACAGACAAGCATATGCAATCACCCGGCCAATTCGCGGATCGGGCGTTTGAGAAAACGCGTGCAGCGCTCTGGGATGGGCTTGGCAGGCAAGTGAGCGCAGGGAGGGAGGCCGCCTGCGAGGCTGTTACCGAAGCAGGTTTTTACACCCGGCTGGGGTATGCGGTAACAAAGTGTGAGATTAGGGGCGCCGACTTTCCTGGCTCAATCCTTGATGCTCCAGCAGCATCGACGGTCAGAACGACGGGGTTTTTGCTGCATCGCCCAAGAACCTGGCCGACGCGGTGAAAATGGTTGATGAATCGGTGCTGATCTACAACGCGCAGCGGCCACATCTGGCCAATGCAGAGATTTTGCCGCAGGCCAGACAGGGGAGCTACTTTTTCAACAGAATCGGCCGTTTTCTGCCTGTCGCGAAGGGCTGAAAACGGCCACTCCCTTGTAGTTGCTCGCTTATCTGACCGGCGATTGAGTTGCTCGGCTTTTTTACCGGAGGTCCCGAGTTCAATCGGATCCGCTATTTAGAACAAGCAGGCAGGTATGCAGGGTGAGGTTCAATCTGCCTGTACCGATCAACAATGATTTCTAGAAATGGATTTCAGCGGTCTTGAGGCCCAAGTCTCGAAGCTCGGCGATCAGGTCATCCAGATGTCCGAAAGACTCGACTTCCTCGTTGTCATCAACCAGGAAATAACTTCTCCCGGCGTCCTTCTTGAAGAACACGATCCACTCCTTGGGGTTGGTCGGATTTGCGATCACATGGGTGTCAAAGGTCACGCCTTCGGCGTGTTTGCTTTTCACGGCTTTACGATTCATGTCAGTCACCGCGCTACACGCGCTCTCAAGATTCTCTATTTGCAGTGCATGCCCGCCCAGCTCCATCTGAACTTTCACGATAAACATCTCCAGCCGCACGAAGCGGTGGATCAAGGGCATTTAAATTATCACTGTATGTTAATATTATGCACATGCATCCACTGAGGAGCTAGCCATGATTGCGATAGGTGAGGCATGGAAGGCGGGGTTGTTGGGGCGAGAGCATTGGCTGCGCAATTTGGTGTCTGGCGTGATCGTCGGGGTCGTGGCGCTCCCCCTTGCAATGGCGTTTGCCATTGCATCTGGCGTCAAGCCTGAGCAAGGCGTCTACACCGCAATCATCGGTGGTCTGCTGGTTTCACTCTTTGGCGGAAGCCGCTTGCAGATTGCCGGGCCGACAGGTGCGTTCATCGTGATTTTGGCGGGGGTCACCGCCAAGCATGGTGTTGACGGTTTGCAAATCGCCACGATGATGGCGGGGGCCATGTTGTTATTGCTGGGGATGGCCCGCCTTGGTGCAATCATCAAGTTTATCCCTGACCCGGTGATCGTCGGATTCACCGCAGGCATCGGCGTGATCATCTGGGTCGGACAGTGGAAAGACTTTTTCGGTTTACCGAAGATCAGTGGAGAACACTTCCATGAAAAATTCTGGCATTTGCTCCAGGCGCTCCCGGATCTTCACATGGCCACGACCCTGCTGGCGGTACTTGGTCTTTTCCTGGTCATCACCGCATCCAGAATTCCCGGACTCAAACGGGTACCTGGCCCATTAGTCGCAATGGCGGTAGCTACAGCGATACAGTCAACCTTTCATTTCGAGGGGGTAGCCACGATTGGCAGCGCATTTGGGGGAATACCTCAAGGCCTTCCAGCGTTGAGCCTGCCTGAAATCACGCTGTCTCGCGTCATCGATTTGATCGGTCCGGCGTTCACTATCGCCATGCTTGGAGCGATCGAATCGCTGCTGTCCGCAATGGTGGCCGATGGCATGGCAGGCACCAAGCACGATTCCAATCAGGAGCTGATCGGTCAGGGAGTGGCTAATCTGGTCACGCCATTGTTTGGCGGTTTCGCAGCGACCGGAGCCATTGCCCGTACTGCAACCAATATCCGTAACGGCGGCACGAGCCCGCTGGCTGGCATTACGCACGCGGTCACCTTGGTGCTTATTATTTTGTTTCTGGCACCTCTGGCCTCAAACATTCCACTGTGCTCCCTGGCCGCCATTCTTTTCGTGGTCGCGTACAACATGAGCGAGTTGAAGCACTTCAAACGCATGGTCCAGCGGGCCCCACGCGCAGACGTAGCTATCCTGCTCATCACTTTCAGCCTCACAGTGTTCAGTGACTTGGTGATCGCCGTGAATATAGGCGTCATTCTTGCGATGCTGCACTTCATGCGCCGCATGGCCTCATCTGTGGAGGTGCAACAGGTAATCGAGCACGAACTTGAAGAAGAGCTGAGGGCCAATGGGCACACTCGCCTGCCGCCAGGAACATTGATTTATACGATTGAAGGGCCATTGTTCTTTGGCGCGGCAGAGACCTTCGAGCGTGTCTTGGCACAGACCCATACCGATCCACGTCTACTGATTATTCGCTTGAAGCGTGTACCGTTTATGGATATCACGGGCTTGCAGGTGCTGGAGGAGGTCATTCAGCAACTGCACAAGCGCAATATCGTGGTGAAACTCTGCGAAGCGAACGCGAAGGTGCTCCACAAGCTCGATAGGGTGGGTATCTTGCAAGAAATCGGCACGGAGCATTACCACGCCGACTTCAACACCGCGCTGGCTAAAGCGGTCAGTATTGCAGAGGGTCCGTCGCCCCTCTAGAGGCTTAGCGCCCGTGTCAGGTTATGACTTGGTGCTGGCGGCATGCTTACTCTTGGTCGAATAGCTGGCACCGTGGGTGTCCAGGTAGTCACGAATCAGTTGGCGGACAACCTGCGAAGACGTCAGGTCTTGTGCCGCACAGAGTTCCTCGAAAGCTTTTTTCTTGACGGGATCAATGAGCACAGTGAGGCGCGCAGTCTTGCTTTCCATGGGGTATTCAATCGCTCAAGTCGCTAGATGTTAATCAAATTGTAATTGCCTTGTCCGGTACTGTCACTGTGCTGCTCGTTACTTCGACTTTACCCACAAGAAAAGATTTGCCTCTCACGGTGGGTGATGAGTCGGATCTGCTTCGACTCAGCGTCAAACGTGGCAGCAGTATGGCGACGCCAGTGGAGGGATGCTGAACGAAGCTGGTCGATTTCATCCTCACTCCAACCTTCACTCTCGATACGTTGCAGTGCCCTGGAGGCGCGATCTTACATGTCGATCCGACAGTCCAGCGCACCCTTCAAGCGTCGAAATCAACGGTGTTTTTCTTGTGGTGAGGGTAGGGGAGACAGCTCCAATGATCGGCGATAACGCGCGAGATACATCTTGAATGTACTCGTCCCGCACACCGATCTTGGCCGCTTGTTGCCTTTGTCGACGACGTGAAACCACCCGTTTGCCAAGCGCAGCGAGCAGCTAACGCCAAAACAACAAGGTATACGGTTTGCGGCCACCGCCGGCCTTTGGGTAATCAAAGCGGACGTCAGGGCCTCTGCGAAACCCTGACGCCCCGGTTCAGCGGCGGCACGCCAGCGCCGTCCGCTGCAACCGGTCGTTAGGTGCTCAATTGATTTTGACGATCGCGGGTGGACTCCACGTGCCTTTGCCAGGAGGCAGGACGGAAGGGTTTTCCGTCTTTGGCCAATACAGGCGCATCACCATGTAGATCAGATCATTCGGTGCGGGCAGCCAGTTGCTTTCCTTGTCCGCGCCGGGTGAGTCCTTCTGGACGTAGAGCGTCAGCGAGCCGTCTGCATTCTTCTTCATCTCGGGTAGCATCGGCGAGTTGATGAGGTAGCGATTGATCGGATTCTTGATCAGCAGTTGCGACTTGCCGTCGTACATCGTCACCGACCAGAAGGCATTGACCGGTGGGAGCTGTCCAGCGGGAAAGGTGATGGTGTAGTTGTGTTTGCTGCCGTCAAGCGGCGTACCATCGGACAGGATCTTGGCCATCGGATACGTGGCCTCTTCGGCGTCGTTGGCATAGATGCCCGCTTGTGCGATGGCGGCACGCTTTAGCCAGTCACTACCGTAGAACGCGGCATCACCGCCGGAACCCACGATGTTCCAACCATTGACCTGCGTGCCGAGATGATTGGCCGCAGCCCGGACCTTCGTCTGCCCAGCCTGCATGCCCTCAACCACTGCGGCCTTTTGCTCGGCGGAGAGATCCTGGAAGTTGAAGTCCTTGCCGGCGCCAATGCCCATACGGGCCAGCTTCGCGCGGATCGCCACTTCTTCCGGTGTGGCCGGGGCAAACTGTAACGCAAAGCCCAGGTACTTGAAGAAGTCAGTCTTCACGAGGTCCTTGTCGAACTTCGGAAAGTCGATCGCTGGCGCGGCAGGCGGCGCAGGTTGCTTGAGAAAAGCCGATAACGGCTGGGTCGCATAACCGGACTGGATCTTTTCGACGTTCGGCATGTCCGCCGGATTGAAGAGCTGGGTGCGAAAGATCACGAAGAGGAGTTGTGTTTGGGAACGAAACACTTTCTTGATGCCTGGCGGGGTCACGCCCTTCCAGTCTGGACCGACCACCATGTAATCGCCGGCTTCGCTGCCGGTGGTACGGCTGCCGATGTAACCGAAGTTGTTGGTGTTGTTATCGATGAGCTGCACCGAGTAGTACCGCGGTTTCTCCACCGTCGGTACCGAGAGCACGATCGGCTCGCTACGCAGGTCCATGAACATCAAGGAATACGGCGTGTCGCTGTTCGGCGAGACGATGGCCGTGTCCTTGTAGCTAAAGACTTTGTGCATGTTGTAAATGTGGTTGAACGGCGCCTTGTACTGGCTGGAGCTTTTGTCCACGGCATAGTCGTACATGGTCGCGTAGTTCATCACGATGGGCAGACCGTAGATGTAGCCTTCCTCGGCGATGGCTTTCGTCTCAGCGGGAGTGATGTCCGCTGCCTGGGCGTGCGTAAACCCAAAGGACGCGAGCAATACCATCGTACAGCCAAATATTCTCGGTAGTGTGGTTATCATGAACTTGAAACTCCATTTTTCGCATTAGATGATTGAGTCGGCCAGTTAACTGCTGATCAGGCGATATTCAATGTCGCGTTTGCTCACGACCTGATATCTCGTAACGCTCCGTTTCTTGCTGTAAGTCTTTGTTTTACCTGATGTTGGTCGGCGCGAGCGCGACACTGGTCGAGG
The DNA here is from genome assembly GCF_057838985.1 of Pseudomonas sp. KH_046_2. Classification (NCBI taxonomy): domain Bacteria; kingdom Pseudomonadati; phylum Pseudomonadota; class Gammaproteobacteria; order Pseudomonadales; family Pseudomonadaceae; genus Pseudomonas; species Pseudomonas sp. KH_046_2. Next base: position 2,374,086 of record NZ_CM174480.1, read on the forward strand.
AGAAACACGACGGATGGCAAGCCCAGACTGCTCGGTCAGTATAGGTAGCAAATCAAACAACGCTGCTGACATGACAGCAACGTGTCCTCTGACTTCTGGCCGGTAGTGAGTTTTCGTGCCAGCCAGCATGGCTAGACACTGATGTGCCCTCTAAGGCAGGAATCCTGATGATCTTGATTCATATCTATCCTCATCAAAGGGGGGAAACTTCTCGAGTTTCACCGAGTCGTAGGCGCTCAACCATTCGAGCGCTAAAAGTGAATCTTACGGATAGTTTCATTTAGGAAAGAGTAGTGTGTACGCCACCCGAAAGCCCCAACCGTGTGCACCATCTTCAGGACTGTCCGCCCAGTATCGCGGCCCCACCTGAAGGCTCATGGGCTGCTTGCCGACTTTGAACAATTGCGTCACGAACAGGTTGATCGGCACATTCCATTCCCTGGCTTCCCAGTCGTAAGTGGATTCTGTATTAATGCCAATACTGGTGTACGACGCTGTGGTATAGACCAGAAAGGGTTGCAGATATGTCTGATTGACCTTCTCCCTGTCATTGGCCGGGTTGTTGTCCAGCGACCAGATGTGGTTCGCCAGAATACCGTTCGTCCAACCGTTGGCCTGCTTCAACGCCACCGCTGTCGGTCCAATCCCCCATTGTTCGCTACTCAGTAACTCATCACTACCGGTCGGTAACAACAGCGCGGGGCCTGCGCCCCAGATCCAGCCGTCCTCGGTTGGTTCTTTGGGAGAGAAAAAGAAGCTTTGCGAGGTGTCGCCCACTCCGCTTTTATCGGCGATACCCCTCGGTGCCAATCCGTGCTGATCAATGATCGGGAGAATCGTGCGAGAGATCAGATTCCAATCGTCATTGAGTGAGAAGGGTAAAACCGGCTGGATATTGGTGACACTCTGGATTCCATCACCGGAGGGCCCCATTTTCTGATTCCAGTTGTATTGGATGGGCAAGCTGTACAGTGCCGCGACTGGATTCAATGACTGTTTAGCCAGTTCCGCCTGATCGTCAGCCTGACTGGAAACCGACATACTGAAAATCAAAGATGATAGCAGCAGTCGTTCAATGTTCTTGTTCATGTCGAATTCCTTGGATGCGGATCGCCGCGGCTCCTCGACGACCAACGGGAGCCTGCTAACGACAAACAGAAGCTACTTGAATGCCTCGAACTCAGGGGGGGCGTAATTAACTGAAGCTGATGCTGAAGTTACTTACTTCACAAGTTCAACTTCCACCCTCAGCCAAGTGTTGTCGGGTCCGGGTAGGAGGGGGCGTAAAGTTTACCGTTGCAGTGACGATTACTTGAGTAGTCTCTACATCTCGTTGACCATGCCTCGAATGGGCGCGACGCTTTTTGTAGGAGCGAGCTTGCTCGCGATGGTCGTCAACGAAAACGCGTGTTTACAGAACAAACGCAGCTATCTTGAATCCATCGCGAGCAAACTCGCTTCCACAAAATTCGTACAGGAGGCAGGTACGGTGTTTTACGAATCCGAACAGTCAGCCTTAACTGCCTTGCGGCACAACGCGGGCATCATTGCCTGAGCCCTGGATATACACCTTCGAGCCTTTAGTCAGGGACGGATTGATCGGTTGGGTCACCGATACCAGCACGCCACTGTTGACCCGCACGATGATCTGTTGCGCCTCGACCGGTTGGTCATACTTTTTCTTCTCGGCGTAGTTACCGCCCGCGGCACCGGCGAGTGCGCCGGCAACCATGGCGACGTCACGCCCGGTGCCCCCCCCGATCAAGCTACCAACCGCCAAGCCGCCAAGGCCGCCGAGTACGGCGCCGACACCACTGTCGTGGTTGGTCTGCATCTGCGTCAGCGATATCTGCTCGATCTTCCCTGAGCGAATCTCGATTTCACCGGCGCCGCCATCGGTTGACCCGACGGCGGAACAGGCACTTATCAGCACCGTCATCAACGTGACTGACAGCCAGGACAGGATTACTTTCATTGCGGTGCACCTCGTTATTGGTATTTGATTGCAATGCCTTTCAGCTTGCGTCCTTGAATCGTTTCTATGTCCCGGCTCCACAGAGAACCTGTGACATTGGCCGCGACAGGTTGAATCCGGTCGTAAACGACAACCACGACGTCTGCGCCAAGTTTGGCGCCTTCTTCACGCAGTTCTTGTTCGACCTGGACTTCGCTGGGCAAGGTCGGCGCGGGATGTTCGCCCCCGACATATGCGGTTGTCTGTGCGTCTACCGATGCGCAGGCGCCTAACGCCAGCACACTGGCAACGAGAGCCGCAAAGAGTAATGGCCGCTGCAATCTTGAGAGTCGAAGCGATGAAGAGGGAGGCATGTCAGCATCCTCTGCTGGAAGTGTAATGAGCCAACGTCTGTTGGCAGTTCAATCAAGGCTCAACTGCGAATGAATGCCCAGAGATCGACGTTCAACTTGTCGATCGCCGCTTTGAAGTCCTGGGCGGTGATCTTCTGGCTTTCGTTTTCCAGCGTTGTACCAAACACCTTGCGTACAACCTTGGCTACCGTCTGGTTGGTTCTCGCATCGATAATCTCGGCCTCGATGAACAAAGTGCTGTCCTGATCGCGGTGGCCGGTGGCGGCCTGTGTTGCTCCGACCACGGCGGCGATCGGCACCACTTCGTACCATTTCATCCCTTCGTTTTCGGCATTCACCCCGGTGATCGCCGCACGCATCAGCAGGGGGTTGGAGCCCGCCGGCGCGGCGCTGGCATTGGAAACCACACGGTATTTCTGACCCAGGGTGCCTTTGGCCTTACTGGTCATGTAGTTCTGAATATCCGTCAGCGTTTGCTGGTTGACCCGCTCATCGGGCTTGGGCGCGGGATAAAGCTCCAGCTTGTTGAACACCGCCGTGTCATAGGCATTCGGGTTCCACGACGGACTGACCCAGCGCATTGTTGTGCCGCCGCTTGCCGTTTTGACTTCCTGCAAGTTGTTGTAGTTGGACAGGTAGCCCGAGTATTGCTCGGTTTCAGTGACTTTCGATACGCAGCCGGTCAACAACAAGCTGCTCAGTGCGGCACCCGTAATCCATTTGTGCGGAAAGTTCATATAACGGTACTCCTTGAGGGATGGGTTCCTGAATGTCTTTTATTCAAGGCCAGACCCTGCGGCCTCATTCCTTTCGGCAATAAGGCCCGCTGGATCTCTGCCTGAGCAATCGAACGACTGCTTGCCAACTGCAAGCAGTCGCAAGCGTCGCTTTACTTTGATGCCACCACTGCCGGCGGCTGCCAGCTGCCGCTGCCTGCGGGAAGAATCGAAGGCGCCGTGGTCTTCGGCCAGTAGAGGCGCATCACCAGATAGACCGTGTCGTCGGGCGCCGGCAACCAGTTGGCTTCCTTGGCCTTGCCCGGCGAATCCTTCTGGACGTACAGGGTCAGCGAACCGTCTGCGTTTTTCTTCATGGCCGACAGCATCGGTGAATTGATCAGGTAACGGTTGAGCGGATTCTTGATCAGCAGCTGGCTCTTGCCGTCGTACATGGTCACCGACCAGAAGGCATTGACCGGTGGCAGCTTGCCGGCGGGGAAGGTCAGCGTGTAGTTGCGCTTGCTGGTATCGAGCGTCTGGCCGGTGCCGTCGGTACGCGTGTAGGGGTACGTCGCCTCGGCGGCGTCGTTGCCGTACAGACCGCCCTTCGCGGCGCCAGCCCGCATCAGCCAGTCGCCTTTGTAGAACGCCTGGTCACCGAAGAACGCGCCGACGTTCCAGCCATTGATGTTCTTCATTCCGCTCGCGAGAAACCTGTCGACCTTCTCGTCGCCGGCCTTCATCCCGAGCAGGACCACGGCCTTGTGTTCGAGCGAGAGGTCTTTGAATTCGAAGCTGCGACCGGGGCCTACGCCGATGCTGGCCAGCCTGGCACGGATCGCCTTGTCCTCAGCCGATGGCGGCACATACTCCAACGCGGCCGACAGGTACTCGAAGAAGTTGGCCTTGATGCCCTCCGTGGTGGCCGGCACGAAAGCAATCTTCGGCGCAGCGGGCGGCGCGGGTTGATGGAGGAAGGCGGACAGCGGCTGGACCTTGTAAGCCGCCTGCAGCTTCTCGACATTCGGCATGTCGGCTGGATTGAACAACTGGGTGCGGATCAACGTCAGTGCGAAAGGGGTCGTGGAGCTGAACACCTTGTCGATGCCAGGGGGTGTCGCACCCTTCCAGTCGGGGCCTGCAATCAGATAGCTCCCGGGGGCGCTGGCCGTTGCCCGGCTGCCGATGTAGCCGTAGTTATAGGTGTTGCCGTCGATCAGCTGCACCGAGTAGTAGCGCTTTTTGGACACGGCCGGCACAGTGATTACGAGAGGCTCTGCGCGCAGGTCGGCCCAGAGTATCGAGTACGGGGTGTCGCTGTTGGGTGTAATGACGGCCTTATCGGCGGGAGTAGAAACCCGATGCTCGTTGTGCAGTTGGTTGAAGGGGGCCTTGAACTGGCTGGACCTGGAGTCCACCGCGAATTCGTTCATCACGGCGTAGTTCATGACCAGCGGCAAGCCGTAGATAAAGCCTTCCTCGGCGATCGCCTTGGTTTGCTCCAGACTCGGCGCGGGAACGCCCTTGGTCGCATCCGCCTTGTCTGCCTGTGTAATCGGATCGAGCTTGCTCGTACAACCGGTGAAAAGTGTTGAACCTACGACGACGAGCGCCGCAGCCATTGTCCAGCCACTGTGAGACTTCCTGTTCATTTCCACCTCGTTGGTTTTGTGCAAGTTGGCGTCGTGAGTGTTCATGTCCACGGTTAAATACCAGGCATGACACTTGAAGCACTCTTGGATTTTTCTCAGTAGCGCCAAGTCATGTTGGCGGTCAGGGCTTGAATCCAGGCGTTGTCGAACTCGCCTGATACACGATTGCCAGACAGAGATTTTTGCTGATCGACTGGCATGTCCCCCATCCACACCGTGACCCAACTGAAATTCACGTCTGTCTCTTTATTCAGCGAATAAGTAAAGCCAGTGGCGAAGCGCCAGGCGGCGCCCATGGGTACGGTGAACGTACGATTACCGTCGGACACAGCGGACGTGTCATAGGCGACACCGAAATCCCAGACCCAGTCCTGGTTCATCTGGTATTGGGCGCCAAGCGCCAATTGATACGTGTCTTTGTTATGCGCATCGATTGAGGTGGCCCGTGAACCGGTTCTGGAAGTGTCTACGTCAATGCCGATGTCGCCGAATTTCGACCAATCCTGCCAATTGACTGTGGCCAGAATAGACCATTGCGTATCCAGTTGCTGGTACAGGCTGAGGGTCGCCGTTTGCGGGACTTTCAGGTCGATTTTGGTGTTGAGGCTGTTGAGGCGGCTCACCAACGGAGCACTGCTCTCCACATCCAGGCGATCCTCGAAGTCGAGGTCAACCTGACTGGTGTAAGCCAGGCCAATCCGGGTGCCGGGCTTTGGGGCATAAATCACGCCTGCGTTGGCGCCGTAACCCCATGTGCTGTCCCGGTATTTGTATTGGCCGTCACCCCGTTGTGTCAGTCCGAGCGGCGTCTGATCGATGGCGGCTTCGCTCTTCAGCGTCCCGTACATGGCTTTCAGTCCGACGCCGACGGACCATTGATCGTTGAAGCGATAGGCGACACTGGGTACCAGTGACAGTCCCGCAATGCTCGCGTTCTGCACGAAATAACGGCCGGACCAGTCGTTGTCGTAGTTTTCAGCGAGGCCGAAATCGCCATAGGAGCCAAAACCGACGGACCACCGATCATCCAGTTGATGGCTGATGAAGAAACTGCCACCCGGTATGGGATTGAGCGCGTTACCACTGTCGGTGCCCGGTGTATTGGTTTCACTGTCTTTATCGAACGATAAGTCACCAAAAAGAACCTGAGCGCCAGCGGAAATCTGTGTTCCGCTGAGGTAGCTCAAGCCTGCGGGGTTGCTGGCGATGGTCGAAGGGCCTTGTGCCCGGGCCGCTGCACCGGCATTGGCCAGTCCGACGTTGTCGGTAGCGATTTCGTACAACATCAGGCCACCGGCAACACTGCGGCCACTGGTAAAGAGTGTCAGCGCACCAAGAACAGTAATCGACAACAGACTTTTATTTAATGGCATGAAATCCCTCTCAATCAGATCACTCAATCGATATCGCTTGGATCGCCCCAAGGCCAGGGCATGGTCTTTTACTCGTGCGGCCTTCTTGAGTGTCTGCGCGGAACTCCACCCGCAGGCGCAACTAATCGCCAGCCTCATGAACAGCACAAAAAGCCGAAGATCAGCTTTGCAACCAGCCTGTTGTTGCGTTCACTTTACGGCAATCATCAGAAAGGCACCTTGCATTTTCGGACAGTGCGCGCGGTATCGCGGGGGGATGGAAATTGTTGAGTCAACCCTCAAGGGAGGCTACCTCAGTCCATCTCTCCAATGCTGTGGTGACGTATTTGTCCACGTTTTGAATGCACGGGAGAAGGCGTTTGGATCCTGGTATTGAAGGGTCTGAGAGATTGTGGATATCGGCAAATCCGTATCTTTCAAGAGCTGCCGCGCGAAGTTGCTTCTGGAATCGGTGATCAGTTCTTTAAGGTGAAAACCTTCCGCGTCCAGCCGGCGTCGCAGCGTTCTTTCATTCAATGAGAATTGACTGGCGATGTGCTTGGAGTTTGCCTGGCCTTTCAATAACAGAGCGTATGCCTGGCTCTTTATTTGTTCTGAAATCGTCAAAGGTGACGTGGCAGTCGAAATAGCCAGTTTAAGCAGATGGTGTAAGCGTGGATTCGCCGTACATTGAATCTGCCGGAGTTGCTGATTGTTTATTACAAGCCCTGAGATGCTTGTGTTGAACTGAATGTTACAGCGAAATTTTTTGACGTACGGGGTGATATCTGATGGCTTGCGATATGAAAACTGCACACGAACGGGCGTCCAGCTAGCGCCTAACAATGTCCGCAACATTTGGAGGCCAACCATGACGGCAGTGTCAACAAGTAATGATTGATTGGGCAGGTCGTGGCGATAAATGACATATCCCAACAAACTATGTTGGCCCGCCAAGGGAAGAAGGAGTGGGGTCGCGCCACGATCATAGAGATTTGCATGCCCGACCAGGTCGTTCAATGCATCGCCTGGTGAAGTCGCGAGACGCATAAGCTGGCCCACCGGCCCCAAATTATCCAGTGTAAAACGCTCGCCTATCAGTAAGCCAATATGGGGGCAATCGGTGTGTTCGTATGCCGCTTTGAATAGGTGAGCAGCGTCCATATAGGCGAGGTGCCTTTCTTCATTGACAAATTGCTCTAAACTGATGCCTGCTTTCTGGAATACTCTCTGCGAGGAACCACCTATAAAATCAACTACTTGCGGGAGGCTACGGAATGGACTCGTGCTGATTTCTCCTGGGCCACTCATTTTTAAAGACGATTGTTTTTTTGGCATATTGGTTCGCAATCATTCCTGATGCTGAAATTGGACGAGCGACGAGCGGGTTCAGGCCATTGCTCTCCGTAAAAATGGTCATTGTTAAATACTCCACGCCAATGCGGTCGGAAGCTAGCTCAATGGGTTTCCCCTACTTTTACCTCCACCAAAACGTCGGCTCCTGAAGGACGTTATTGGACTCTCATAGAGCAGGACACCGCTGAAACTCAAGTAAATACTAGCTTGGAAAGTCCAGAGTCAAATTTTGGAAGCATTCAATAAGTATAAAAAGGAGACGGGGTGCTAGGGGGGAGTGTTCGAATCATTCCCTTCTTATCATTATTTCTTAATAAAATCATACTGTTAGATCGGTCGGTGGGTGATCGCGTTGGTAGTTTTGGGGCATGCCTTCGTTCGCATGCCCTGCGATTTTCTGCCCATCTTTTCCAGACTTGTTGTACAGGTGCAGCGATAGCGCTCGCACTTCTTGGAAGCCCGGGATATCCATCGCGGTCATCGCGTGATCCGGACCGCTGCCGATGACGTACGACTGAGAGCGTATTGAATCGCTCTTCCGGGCTGGTCTGCTCTCAGTGCGTGAGATCGCATCAGGGCTCAGTGCGAACCAGACGATAGTTCTTTCAGCCTTGGCAACAGAACTGAAATCGACTCCTATCGTCTGGGGGCTCGAGGTCGCTTACGCGACATTCATGGTCTTGTGCGTATCAATCAAATGCTGCACCACACTCGGATCAGCCAGGGTGGAAATATCACCCAACCCATCATATTCAGCCGTAGCGATCTTGCGCAGAATCCGGCGCATGATCTTGCCCGAGCGAGTCTTCGGCAGCCCCGGCGCCCACTGGATCACATCCGGCGAAGCAATCGGACCGATTTCCTTGCGCACCCAGTTTTTCAGCTCCAGGCGCAGTTGCTCGTTCGGCTCTTCGCCGTTTTTCAGGGTGACGTAGACATAAATGCCCTGCCCCTTGATGTCGTGCGGCACACCAACCACCGCCGCTTCGGCGACTTTCGGGTGCGCGACCATCGCGCTTTCGATCTCGGCGGTGCCCATGCGGTGGCCGGACACGTTGAGCACGTCGTCCACGCGACCGGTGATCCAGTAGTAGCCGTCGGCATCGCGACGGGCGCCGTCACCGGTGAAGTACATGCCACGGAAGGTCTTGAAGTAGGTGTCGACGAAGCGGTCGTGATCGCCAAACAGCGTCCGCGCCTGGCCTGGCCACGAATCGAGAATCACCAGGTTGCCCTCGGCCTCGCCTTCGACGATGTTGCCCAGGTTGTCCACCAGCGCTGGCACCACACCGAAGAACGGACGCGCCGCCGAACCTGGCTTGAGCGCGTGAGCGCCCGGCAGCGGGCTCATCATGTTACCGCCGGTTTCGGTCTGCCACCAGGTGTCGACGATCGGGCAGCGCGACTTGCCGACATTCTTGTAGTACCAGTCCCAGGCTTCCGGGTTGATCGGCTCGCCCACCGACCCCAACAGACGCAGGCTGCTGCCGTCGGCACCTTCAACGGCGGCGGTGCCCGAGGCCATCATGGCGCGGATCGCGGTCGGTGCGGTGTAGAGGATGTTGACCTTGTGCTTGTCGACGATCTTCGCCACCCGGGTGATGTCCGGGTAGTTCGGCACGCCTTCGAACAGCAGCGTGGTCGCGCCGTTGGCCAGCGGGCCGTAGACGATGTAACTGTGGCCGGTGACCCAGCCGACGTCGGCGGTGCACCAGTAGATCTCGCCCGGGCGGTAGTCGAACACGCGCTCGTGGGTCATGGCCGCGTACAGCAGGTAGCCGCCGGTGGTGTGCTGCACGCCCTTCGGCTTGCCGGTGGAGCCGGAGGTATAAAGGATGAACAGCGCTTCTTCGGCGCCCATCTCTTTCGGCGCGCACACGGTGCCGGCCACTTTCATCAGGTCTTCGAACCAGATGTCGCGATGCGGGTTCCACTTGATGTCGCCACCGGTGCGCTGGCACACGATGACTTTCTGGATGCTGCTGGTTTCCGGATTGGTCAGGGCGTCGTCGACGTTGGCCTTGAGCGGGATCTTCTTGCCGGCACGAATACCTTCGTCGGCAGTGATCACCACTTTGGATTTGCAGTCGATGATGCGACCGGCCAGGGCTTCCGGCGAGAAACCGCCGAACACCACCGAGTGAATCGCGCCGATCCGGGTACAGGCCAGCATGGCGACCACGGCTTCGGGGATCATCGGCATATAGATCGTCACCACGTCGCCGCGGTGCACATCCTGGCCACGCAGGGCGTTGGCGAACTTGCACACTTGCTCGTGCAGTTCGCGGTAAGTGATGTGGCGGCTTTCGGCAGGGTCATCGCCCTCCCAGATGATCGCGACCTGATCACCGCGCTCGGCCAGATGACGGTCGAGGCAGTTGTAGGAAACGTTCAGGGTGCCGTCGGCGAACCACTTGATGTCGATATGGTGATCGTCGAAGGAAGTCTGCTTCACCGTGGTGAAAGGCTTGATCCAGTCGAGGCGCTTGGCTTGCTCGCGCCAGAAGCCGTCCGGGTTGACGACCGACTGCTGGTACATGGCCTTGTAGGTCGCCTCGTCGGTCAGCGTGTTAGCCAGAACCTCGGGACGAACGGGATACAGGGAAGCCGCACTCATCTTTCTTACCTCGGTGGAATAGTTGTTTTTGTGATCTGTCGCTGTTTTGTACATTCAGTTGCCGGATTCAAATTCTGAAGCGGCTGAGAAGCCTGTCTTGCTGGCCTACATGGTCCCCCATCACTGAACATTGGCGGACCTGCTTCTCGGCACTGCCGGATACCTCAAGGCTGATATCGCGGATGTTGCTCGTATTGCGATTGATTTCCTCGGTCGTGGCGCTCTGTTCTTCAGCGGCAGCGGCAATCTGCAGATTCATGTCATTGATGCGGTAAATGGCTTCACGTATGCGCTCGAGCGTTGCATTGGCTGCATTGGCATCTCCTGCCGTCTTGCTGGCAGTGTCGCGGCTTTGCTGCATTCGCACTTGGGCGTGTTTCACCCCCGTCTGCAGTTGATCAATCATCAGGCGTATTTCCTGAGTGGATTGCTGAGTGCGCGAGGCAAGAGAGCGCACCTCATCGGCAACCACGGCAAACCCCCGTCCCGATTCACCAGCGCGTGCCGCTTCGATGGCCGCGTTGAGCGCGAGAAGATTAGTCTGGTCGGCGATGCTGGTGATGACCGCCACGATCGATTCGATGCTTTGACTGAGCGTGGATAGTTCATTGATGGCGTGACCGGTATCGTCCATCTCGTCAGCCAAACGCTTGATGGCCCCCGTTGATCTGGAGACCAGGGCGACTCCGTCCGTTGCTTGCTCGGTGGCAACGATCGCCGCCTCGGCAGCGGCTTGAGCGTTGCGTGCCACGTCCTCTGCGGTAGAGGCCATCTCGGTCATGGCCGTGGCGAGTTGATCCAGTTCCTGCAATTGAATCTGTACGCGGTTGGCTGCCTGATCCGCTTCACATGACGTCGCGGTGGTGCTCTCGCGAACTTGTTGCGAGCTGTTTTTCACATCGCCAATGAGCGCCTTCAGGTTTTGCAGGAACTGGTTGAATTCCCTGGAGACCAGCGCCACTTCATCGCTGCCGGTCACTGGCAGCTGGCGGGTCAGGTCGCCTTCTCCGCGGTTGATGTCTGCCAGTGATTCCTTGAGTTGATCCAGAGGCCGGAGCAGCCGTCTGACAAGCAGCCCCAACACCAGCAGGCTAAGCAACACGCCCAGGCCAGTACCGATGACGGCTCGCCAGGTCAGGGTATGGGCTGCGGCCATGACGATGCCCTGATCCAGCACTACGCCGATATACCAATCCATGCCCTTGAGATCGGTGAGCGGGATGAAGGAAACCAGCAGGGACTTTCCATTGCTGCTGACTTCCTGAAGCTGACTGTCGAGCGGCAGGGCACTTCCAGCGAAAAGCTGACTGTAGGGCTTGCCGTTCAGTTCAGCGTCCGGGTGGGAAATGATGTTGCCACTTTTACTCAACAGAAACGCATAGCCGGCCCCGCCGAAATCCAGCGTATTGATGGCGTCGGCAACCGAAGTCAGGCGAATGTCACCGCCAAACACCCCGAGCAATTGACCCGCATCGCTGATCCGGGCAACAGCCGAGATCAGGATTTCACCCGTGGTGGAGTCCTTGTAGGGTTCGGTTAAAACAGCCTGGCTACCGGCCTTGCCGGTCGCGTACCAAGGGCGGGTGCGACCGTCATAATCAGGTTTTGGATTCCAGGATGCAGTGTTCTTGATGGGTTTTCCGTCGGATTCGAGTGCACCGAATACCAGCTTGAATTCATCTTTCAATACGGGCGAGTCGATGATTCTTTGGGTCGCTTGCGCACTGTACTGACGGTCGATCGCCTGGGATGCCAAATCCATCAGGCGAAGTTTGCCGTTTAGCCAGTTTTCGATCTGTCGCGCCACTGCATTACTCGATTCGGAGATGCTCGCTTCGACCTGATTACGCAAAATTGTACGTATCTGTCCTACCTGGACCAGCGACAGAAGACTGGTCGTCACGAACAGCACACAAGCAGCCACAAGGCTTACCTTGTAACGGATTTTCATCGAGGACTCCGCGCGGCGGGAAGGTGATTTTTTGTGTTTGAGACCGCCATCGCGAGCAGGCTCGCTCCCACAGTGGATCCGGGTTGGATCCTGAAACCTGAGCTCACCACATGTACCTGTGGGCGAGCTTGCTCGCGATGGCGGTCGGAAGGGCGCCACAGAAATACCTGTGGCACCCCGGTTTTTTAGAAGAAGCCCAGCGGATTGATGTCGTAGCTCACCAGCAGGTTTTTGGTCTGCTGATAGTGGTCGAGCATCATCTTGTGGGTCTCACGGCCGACGCCGGACTTCTTGTAGCCACCGAACGCGGCGTGCGCCGGGTACAGGTGGTAGCAGTTGGTCCACACCCGACCGGCCTTGATGGCGCGGCCCATGCGGTAGGCGCGGTTGATGTCGCGGGTCCAGAGACCGGCGCCCAGGCCGAACTCGGTGTCGTTGGCGATGGCCAGGGCTTCGGCTTCGTCCTTGAAGGTGGTGATGCTCACCACCGGGCCGAAGATTTCTTCCTGGAATACGCGCATTTTGTTGGTGCCCTTGAGCAGCGTCGGCTGGATGTAGTACCCGCTCGCCAGGTTGCCCTCGAGTTTTTCTACCTTGCCGCCGGTCAGCAGCTCGGCGCCTTCGCCCTTGGCGATTTCCAGGTACGAAAGGATCTTGTCGAATTGCTGCTCGGACGCTTGGGCGCCGACCATGGTCTCGGTGTCCAGCGGGTCGCCACGCTTGATCTGCAGGACCTTCTTCATCACCACTTGCATGAATTCGTCGTAGATCGACTCCTGCACCAGGGCACGGGAAGGGCAGGTGCAGACTTCGCCCTGGTTGAAGAACGCCAGCACCAGGCCTTCGGCAGCCTTCTCGATGAAGGACGGTTCGGCCTGCATGATGTCTTCGAAGAAGATGTTCGGCGATTTGCCACCCAGCTCCACGGTGGACGGAATGATGTTTTCCGCCGCGCATTTCATGATGTGCGAGCCGACCGGGGTCGAGCCGGTGAAGGCAATCTTGGCGATACGCTTGCTGGTGGCCAGGGCCTCGCCGGCTTCGCGACCGAAACCCTGGACGATGTTCAGCACGCCCGGTGGCAGCAGGTCGCCGATCAGTTCGACCAGCACGGTGATGCCCAGCGGGGTTTGCTCGGCAGGCTTGAGCACCACGCAGTTGCCGGCAGCCAGCGCCGGGGCGAGTTTCCAGGCGGCCATCAGGATCGGGAAGTTCCACGGGATGATCTGCCCGACCACGCCCAGCGGTTCGTGGATGTGATAGGCCACGGTGTTACCGTCGATCTCGGCGGCGCTGCCTTCCTGGGCGCGCATGCAACCGGCGAAGTAGCGGAAGTGGTCGGCGGCCAGCGGGATGTCGGCGTTGAGGGTTTCACGCACGGCTTTGCCGTTGTCCCAGGATTCGGTGATTGCCAGCAGTTCGAGGTTCTGTTCGATGCGGTCGGCGATTTTCAACAGTGCCAAGGCGCGGTCCTGCACCGAGGTCTTGCCCCAGGCATCGGCAGCGGCGTGGGCGGCGTCCAGGGCCTTGTCGATGTCTTCGGCCGTGGAACGGGGGAATTCGGCAATCGGTTGGCCATTTACTGGCGAGGTATTGGTGAAGTACTGACCTTTGACAGGCGCGACGAACTCGCCACCGATGTAATTGCCGTAACGGGATTTAAAGGAAACGACGGCACCGGGAGTGCCAGGATGGGCATAGATCATGATGAGGTTCTCTTGTAGTTATCGACTGAGCAGGCGCAAGCCGTTTCGATGCCGTGGAATGCTGAGGGACCGTTATTGAGCTATCGCTGGCCGCTTTTCTGGCGGCCAGTTTTAGCTGAAGACCGGTTAGCAGCCTTGCGGAGTTTCCCCACGCGCCAGACGGGCATTGATGTCGTCAATGACTGCCGGCAAATCGACGATGGTGTCGATCAGGTAATGCGGGCGGGAGGCTTCGAACATCTTGATGATGCGTGTGCGTTCTTCGGCCAGCTCCTCCAGGGACAAGTCCTTGAACTCCTCGTAGGTCAGGCCCAGTGCGTTGCCAGAGCAGGTCAGTGCGACCGTCCACATGCCCGCGCTACGGCCTTCGAGGATGCCCGGCCAAGTATCGTCGACCTTGACGCAAGCCGCGACGTCACTGATGCCCAAGGCAATCACGTTTGCCAGCGCTTGCGCGGGATGTGGCCGGCCGTTGGGCACTTCGTCGGTGGCAACCACATGATCGGTGACGTAACCGTTCTTGCGTGCCAACTCAACGACCTTCTCCATGACCACGGCCGGGTAACCCGAGCAGGAACCAATTTTCAAGCCCTTGTCACGCACGGTCTCGATGGCCTCCAGAGCGCCAGGAATCAGCGCCGAGTGCAAGGCGATCTTCTCGATCTGCAGCGGCATGAAGCGCTCGTAGAGGGCGGTGACGTCATCATCGGTCGGCAGGCGACCAAAGGCTGAGTGATAACGCTCGGCGATCTGAGGCTCGTTGCACAGCGTGCGGATGTGGTCCCACTTGCCCATACCCATTGGGCCACGGGCTTCTTCCAAAGAGACCGCAACGCCGAATTCGGCAAAGGCTTCGACAAAAATCTGCGTCGGCGCAAAGGAACCAAAGTCAACGACGGTGCCTGCCCAGTCCAGTACCACGGCTTGCAGTTGATCAGGTTGTTGGTAGTGCATGGTGATTGCTCCAATGATGGTGAGGTTGGAAGTTCGGGTTCAGGAATTGGTGCCGACGATGACCGGTTGTATCGCAAGCGAGTCGGCCGACTTGGTTTCCAGTGTTTTCGGGCGGCTGTTCCAGAATGGCACCAACATCAAGCTGGCCAAGAGCGCAGCACCGGTAAACACCAGGAACACGGTGATGGTGTCGAAGTAGCCTGGCAGCAAGCCGCCGAGGATCGCGCCAATCGAGCCGCAGCCGTTGACGAAGCCTGCGGAAGAGGCCGCGCCGTCCTTGCTGCCGAAATCAATGGCAGCTGAGCCGCTGATCATCGAATCCGGCCCGTAGAGCGTCATGCCCATCATGAATAACAGGCCGACCACCATGTAAAGACTGCCGCTCTGCATTGCGGGAACGAACAGCCCCAGGGAGATGGTCAGGACAACCAGGCTAAGCACGCAGGCCGGGATACGACGCGCACCGAAGTACTTGTCCGATGCGAAACCGATGAGGATGGGACCCACCAGACCTGCCAGTTCAAACGCCGTGGGGACGATGGCGGATGCCACTTTGCCAATCTCGGGCATCCGCTCGTAGATAATGACCGGGCCCCACAGGAGAATTGCATAGCGCGCCGGCTTGAGCATGAAGTAGGCAAGACCGAGAACCAGTACGGTCCGGTTTTTCATCACGGTGCGCAAACCAGCCCACATACTTTCCCGCGGGACAACGACGTTGCTCACAGGCTCGATTTCGATCTCGACAGGCGGCAGACCGACGTCCTCCGGCCGGTTGCGTTGCAGGAAAAAGAAGAACACAGCCACCACCAGCACGACAACAGCGCTGCTGATGAATGCCAAACGCCAGTCGTGGTATGCGCTATAGGCCCACCAGCCGGCAAATGGGGTGGCTACCAGTCCGCCGAAGGCGTAGCAGGTACACCAGTAACCCATCACACGGCCACGTTCGCCAGTACTGAAGAAGCTGCCAACGTTCTTGCATAGGCCCGACCAACCGGTGGATTGAGCCAGACCCTGTACCAGCATGCAGGAGACGAATATCGGTAACGTGGCATAGGTGCCCATGAGCAGCGCCGCGAGCGCCGAGATGACCAGGCCGCTGAGAACCACGACCCTCGGTCCGAAGCGGTCAGCAAAGTTGCCCCAGAGAAACTGGCCCAGGGCGTAAGCGGCCAGGTAGAGGGCGTCGAGGTTGGCCATCATGGCCTTTTCGAGCATGAAACTCGGGTCCTCGCCAATACCCAGTTTGGCGACAGAGAATGCCTTGCGGGTGAAATAGAAAGCGGCATAGGCGAACCAGGTTATGAGGAAAACCTGCACGCGCCAACGCTGCAGCGATTTCCACCCGGTCGCGAGTGGGCTCGTGGTGTTCTTGTTCATGGTGTTCTGATCCCGTATGAGGTGCCAGACAGCGCAAATTAATTGGTTTTTGTTTTTGTTTTCAGTGCAGAAGTCCTGTCCACGCACACGACATCGACTGGATGGCCGTGTGGATGGCATCAGGCTTCAAGAATTAAATTGCTGTGATCGCTGACTCCTGCCCGGCGCTGCCGAGCGATAAGTCACCGCATCCATGGTTTAAAAAAAGACCCCTGCCCAAAGGCGCTACCCATTGCACCTGTGCTCGAATCGGCCGGGATCTTTAAAGGGGGTCGATCAGGCTGCCGGCTTTTGCATGTCGACGTTCATGACCACAAGGCTGTCGGCAATGGCGCGCAGCAATTGGTGGACGATGTGTTCGTCGATCTGGCCGATACAGCCGATACGGAAACTTTCGGCTACCGTCAGTTTGCCCGGGTAGATGATGAATTGACGGGCCTTGAGCTCATCGTAAAAACGCTTGAACTCGAAATTCGGATGTTCCGGGCTGAAGAACGTGGTGATGATCGGCGACAGCCAACGATCTTCCAGCAGGGTCTTGAAACCCAGTTCGCGCATGCCTGAGACCAGGATGTCGCGGTTGCGGGTGTAGCGTGCCAAACGACCATGCACGCCACCTTCTGCGCTGTGTTGTTCCAAAGCCTTGTGAAATGCCACCACGCTATGGGTCGGTGGAGTGAAGCGCCATTGGCCGGTGCGCTCCATGTAGGTCCATTGCTCGTAGATGTCGAGGCTCAGCGAATTGGCGCGACCTTTGGCGGCTTCTATTACAGAGCGGCGGATGATCACGAAGCCAAAGCCGGGAATGCCCTCGATGCATTTATTGGCCGATGACACCACCACGTCAAAAGCAATGTCGTCGATGGTTAGCGGCACGGCTCCGAAAGAGCTCATGGCATCAATGATCAAGCTCTTGCCATGAGCCTTCACCACCTCGGCGATTTCGCGCAATGGGTTGAGGATGCCGGAGCTGGTTTCGCAATGAACGAGAAAGACATTGGTGATATCGGGGTTAGCCTTGAGCAAGGCGTCCACTTCCTCGGGCTGCGGGGGCAGATAATCGCCCTTGTCGAGGGTGATAAAGTCGCGACCAAGGTATTCCAGAGTCTTGGTGGCACGCTGGCCATAAGCGCCGTTCATCAGCACCAAAGCCTTGCCATCTCTAGGGATGGCGGTGGCCAACGCGGCCTCCACCGAATAACTGCCGCTGCCTTGCAATGGCACGCAGGCGAAACTGTCATCCTCGACGCCGGCCATGCTGAGCAGGTGCTGGCGAACTTCAGCGGTCACTTGATTGAAAGATACGTCCCATGAACCCCAATCGCGCAGCATCGCTTCCTTGGTGGCTTTGGATGTGGTCAGTGGGCCTGGTGTCAGCAGATAGGGTTCGCCCATGGCTGGTGTGGCCAGTGCATGGGGGGTGGGAAATTCAGCTTTGGTCATGATCTTCTCCGGCGATGTTGTTTTTGTGAGGAGTGATGCATGACGCAATAAAATCATTGAATTAAAAATAATTGAAATCGATTAATCACATGTCATAAATAAGTTGAGCTTATAAGGCGGGCGTCTATAGTTGCTGCAAGGCAGCCCGCTGTCATTCGTTGCATTGCGTTCAAATTCGGCAGACCGGTTTCCCTTGGATCTTCGCATCGAAAGCCCGATCTTTTCCCTGGTTGCTATCACGAACTCGCCGCGTCTACTGCCACGATTTGCCGGCTGTTGCAGGTCGATCCTGGCCAGTTCCGGTTTGGTCCGAATGTTGGTGGGGTAGGGGATACGCCTGTGTGATAACGGTTTTTTCCGAGAATTATCGCCAAATAAAGCCGTTTATATAGTGAAAGTCTCTGCTTGATCTTTCTTAGACTGCGCCCCTCCAGCCCTACAACAATTTCAGCGTTACCCACTTTGAGGGAATGAACATGCGAGTTCTGGTGCTTGGCAGCGGCGTGATTGGTACCACCAGTGCCTATTACCTGGCGCGCGAAGGATATGAGGTGGTGGTTGTGGACCGGCAGCCAGCTGCCGCCATGGAGACCAGTTTCGCCAACGCCGGGCAGGTTTCGCCGGGTTATGCCTCGCCGTGGGCTGCGCCAGGCGTGCCGCTCAAGGCCATCAAGTGGCTGTTGCAGCGCCACGCGCCCCTGGCGATCAAGGCCACTGCCGATATCGACCAATACCTGTGGATGGCACAGATGCTGCGCAACTGCACCGCCAGCCGTTACGCGGTGAACAAGGAGCGCATGGTCCGTCTGTCCGAGTACAGCCGTGACTGCCTCGACGAACTGCGGGCCGAAACCGGCATCGCCTACGAAGGCCGCAGCCTTGGTACGACCCAACTGTTCCGCACCCAGGCTCAACTGGACGGCGCCGCGAAGGACATCGCCGTGCTGAAAGAGTCCGGCGTGCCGTTCGAACTGCTCGACCGCGACGGCATTGCCCGCGTTGAGCCGGCGCTGGCCAGCGTCACTGACATCCTCGCCGGTGCCTTGCGCCTGCCGAACGACCAGACTGGCGACTGCCAGATGTTCACCAGCAAGCTCGCCGAGATGGCCGCGAACCTCGGTGTGCAGTTCCGTTTCGACCAGGACATCCAGCGCCTCGACTTCGCCGGCGACCGCATCAACGGCGTGTGGATCGACGGCAAGCTGGAAACCGCCGATCGCTACGTACTGGCCCTCGGCAGCTACTCGCCGCAGCTGCTCAAGCCACTGGGGATCAAGGCGCCGGTGTACCCGCTCAAGGGCTAC
This sequence comes from Pseudomonas sp. KH_046_2, assembly GCF_057838985.1. Taxonomy (NCBI): domain Bacteria; kingdom Pseudomonadati; phylum Pseudomonadota; class Gammaproteobacteria; order Pseudomonadales; family Pseudomonadaceae; genus Pseudomonas; species Pseudomonas sp. KH_046_2. The sequence goes on from NZ_CM174480.1 coordinate 2,392,851, forward strand.
TCCCTGACCGTGCCGATCACCAACCCGGCGATGGCCCCGACCTCGACCATTCTCGACGAGACCTACAAGGTCGCGATCACCCGTTTCGACAACCGCATCCGCGTTGGCGGCATGGCGGAAATCGCCGGTTTTGACCTATCGCTCAACCCGCGTCGCCGCGAAACCCTGGAGATGATCGTCAACGACCTTTATCCTCAGGGCGGCGATCTGGCCCAGGCCAGCTTCTGGACCGGTCTGCGTCCGACCACCCCGGACGGCACGCCGATTGTCGGTGCCACGCCGTTCAAGAACCTGTTCCTCAACACCGGTCACGGCACGCTCGGCTGGACCATGGCCTGCGGCTCCGGTCGCTTGCTGGCCGACCTGATGGCGAAGAAAAAGCCGCAGATCAGCGCCGAAGGTCTCGATATTTCCCGTTATGGCAGCAAAACCCGGGAGCCCGCAGCGTATGGGGATCCAGCGCCAGTTCAATAGCGTCCCCCAGGCTTTTTGACTATTCGAGCGTATTGTCTGGTAGAGAGATGATCTGAAAAGTGCGGCCACCGCCTGGGCGTGCGCTTGGCGAAGGACTGGCTGCGGGAAATGCCACCTGCCTTACTCCGGGGGAGCGTCTCTGGTTCGTTTGAACGCGCGGGAAACTATTCATTGATTAACGAGAGATGCTCCAGCGCTTCACGAGACCTGGCTTCTGCCTTGCCTCGAAGCTGCAAATATTGAAGGAAGAATTCGCTAATGTATAACGAAGCGAAAATGCTGGCCTATGCCAAATGGCACGAACTCTTGACGGATTCCGAAATCCGGATGGATGCGGAAGAACGGTATGACGGGTTGCTGAAACTTGCTGACGATTATCGATGTAAGGGAATCATCGATATGTCCGAGCGCAACACATTGATCGAAATTGCGACCGCGGCATACACGAGATCAGTAGCAGACCTTTCAACCTAAGGCACCGGATTGTTGTTCCCCGCACTCCAGTAGCATCGCCAAAATCCTCGCTTTGCCAGGGGGACTTCTCAAACTCTAAAATCACGAGTAGTGTAAATGTAATTACATAAATAATAGCTATCTCTACATGAATAATTGGCTGGTTTTGATTCTTGGATTACCCACCGCCAACGCCACTGAGCGCATGCGAGCCTGGCGTGCGTTAAAATCCAGTGGAGCATCAGTTTTACGCGATGGTGCATATCTATTGCCGGATAGAGGCTCTTGTCGCGAAGCGCTAGCCTCTATTGAGCGCGACATCCTGGCCATCAATGGTACTGCCCATATCCTGCCCGTCATCGATCCTGACGGTGAGCGCTTTATCGAGCTGTTCGACCGTAGCGATGACTACAGCAAGCTTCGTGCAGAGATCGAAGAATGCCGTGGGCAGCTAAGCGCTGAAAATGCGCTGACGAAGACCAAACAGATTCGCAAGTTGCGTAAAGCCTACGATCAACTGACCCATATCGATTACTTTCCAGGTAAACCGAAACAGCAGATTGATTCGGCTTTGCTAGAGCTGGAGACAGCGGTTAGCAGAGCCTTGTCTGCTGATGAGCCACACAGCAGCAATCAACCAATAACAACACTCAAACCTGGCGACTATCAGGGGCGTGTCTGGGCAACCCGCAAACGTCCTTGGGTCGACCGACTGGCATGTGCCTGGCTGATTCGCCGCTTCATTGACCGACAAGCTCAAATCCTTTGGCTGGACGACCCTCAGGATTGTCCAGCCGATGCCCTGGGTTTTGACTTCGATGATGCGACCTTCAGCCATGTCGGCAATCGCGTGACTTTCGAAACCCTACAAGCCAGCTTCGAACTTGAAGAGCCTGGCCTGAACCGCATTGCGGCCCTGGTGCACTACCTCGATATCGGCGGCATTCAGCCTGCGGAGGCTGCCGGCATCGAGCGCGTGCTGGCAGGACTGCGCGAAACCATTGCCCAGGACGACCAGCTGCTGACTGCTGCGAGCGCCATATTCGACGGTCTACTTGCCGGTTTTGTGAAAGAGGAACAACCCAATGAGTAAGGTTGTGGAACCTATGGCTGAAGAGGATCTGTCAAGACCGCAAGCAATCAGTTTGCGCGAGGCATTCTGGTTCTGGCTGAAGCTCGGCTTCATCAGCTTCGGCGGGCCGGCGGGACAGATCTCGATCATGCACCAGGAGCTGGTGGAGCGGAGGCGCTGGATCTCCGAGCGCCGATTTTTGCATGCCCTCAATTACTGCATGTTACTGCCAGGGCCTGAAGCTCAGCAGTTGGCGACCTACATCGGCTGGCTAATGCATCGAACCTGGGGCGGAGTGATTGCTGGTGCGCTGTTCGTGCTGCCCTCCCTGTTCATTCTGATAGCTCTGTCATGGATGTACATCGCCTTTGGCGAAGTGCCAGTGGTGGCGGGGCTCTTCTATGGGATCAAGCCCGCCGTGACGGCTATTGTGGTGCAGGCGGCCCATCGAATCGGCTCTCGGGCGTTGAAGAATAATTGGCTGTGGGCGATAGCGGCGGCGTCATTTACCGCAATCTTCGCATTCAATGTCCCATTCCCGCTGATCGTGTCGGGTGCAGCTTTAATCGGCTATGTCGGTGGACGCCTGGCGCCCGAAAAGTTCAGAGTTGGCGGCCATAGCGCCGCCAAAAAGTCTTATGGCCCGGCGTTGATCGATGACGACACGCCATCCCCTGAGCATGCCCGGTTCAGTTGGTTGAAACTGGTGCCGCTCGCACTGATCGGCGCCGTACTGTGGGCGTTGCCAATGGGGATTTTGACCGCCCTCTTTGGTTGGGAAGGCACCTTGACACAGATGTGCTGGTTCTTTACCAAGGCCGCGTTGCTGACCTTTGGTGGAGCCTACGCTGTACTTCCATATGTCTACCAGGGCGCGGTCGGTCACTATGGCTGGCTAACGCCGACGCAGATGATCGACGGCCTGGCTCTAGGAGAGACCACGCCGGGGCCACTGATCATGGTGGTGGCTTTCGTCGGTTTTGTCGGAGCCTATGTCTTGCAAGTATTCGGTGCCGATCAAGTATTTCTGGCGGGAGCTGTGGCCGCCGCCCTGGTGACCTGGTTCACCTTCCTGCCCTCGTTCCTGTTCATCCTTGCGGGTGGCCCGCTGGTAGAGTCGACCCACAACGAACTCAAATTCACCGCACCGCTCACCGCCATTACGGCAGCCGTTGTCGGTGTGATCCTTAATCTGGCGTGTTTCTTCGGCTATCACGTGCTGTGGCCAAAGGGCTTCAGCGGCAACCTCGATTGGCCGTCCGCACTCATCGCCATTGCAGCGGCAATTGCCTTGTTCCGCTTCAAGCGGGGCGTCATCCAGGTGCTGATGGCCTGCGCGCTCGTCGGTTTGGCGGTACATCTGCTGCGCTAGACCGCACGAGTGGATTAACAGTCTTTGGCGGGCACCGGGCTCGCCCCACAAAAGCCCAGCCAGTGCTGGGCTTCTGCCGTTTAGTGGGAGAGGTAGACATTCCTTTGTGGGCGCGATGGCAGCCTCTATCTGGCACCCGACACCGGGTTATGCGGTCAGGCCGATCCAGCCATGAAAACCCACGTACAGGCCCACTCCGATAGTCAGCACGCTGGACAGGTATGGCGCGCGACGAGCTACGGAGCCCAGCCATGGCCAGCGATTGGAGGCCTGTTTGGCACCAATGGCTGCAGCAGCACCCACAGCCACCAAGGTGAGTGCCAAGCCGATGCTGAAGCACAGTACCAGCATGCCTCCTAGCGCCACTTCTTTAACCAGGAGGCACAACAGCAGGACGGTGATGGCCGCAGGGCACGGAATCAAACCACCAGTCAGACCGAACGTTACGATCTGGCCCGTGGTGACCTCACGGTTGGTGAAGCGCTTACGAATGTCGTTGGCATGTGCGCGTTCGTGCGCATCCTGATAGCCATCAATCGACAATTCCAGACCTTCCAGTTCGGAATGCGCGTGCCCGTGGTCATGTTCCTGATACTCAAGATCGTAATCATGAGAGTGGCCCGCATGCCCAAGACTCAAACGAGCGCTGAACTCATGCGGTTCCGGGATATCGACCGCCGACTCCAGGAAGCCATGGCGCTCGACAAAAGAGAACGCTTGAGTGCTGCCGTCCGGGCGGGTCGTCATAAGACGAACATCCGAGGCAGCCCAGGCGTTTCCGCTCAGTGTCTTCAGGCGCCAATGCGGTGGCATACCGTCTTCGAATATCGACAGTTCGACACGGCCATGGCCGGTATCGATCCGATGGGTTTCATCATGATGACCATGGTCATGTTTGCCGTGGTGATGGTGATCACCTTGCTCGAACTTGAACATCTGCTCACCGCGCCAGGTGCGCCACAGCATCCAAAGGGCAATCATGATGATCAGTGCAGAGGACGCAAGCTGGAAGTACGGCTCAGTGGTTTCAGCATCGAGACCTTTGCCCAGGTACATGCCGCCGACGGCGACCAGCCACACCACGGCGGTGTGCGACAGAGTCGCGGCCAAGCCCAACAAAACGGCCTGTTTGACCGAGCCACGGATGGCCACGATGAAGGCCGCCATCATGGGTTTTGAATGGCCCGGTTCCAGGCCATGCAAGGCACCGAGCACAATCGCGCTCGGGAAATACAGCCAGGCGTGAGCCCCGCCTTGTTGTAGCAGTTCAGCGAAGTTGGGCATGTCAGACCTAGAGGTACTTGGTGATTTGCTTGAAGGCTTCCAGCGGTGCGCGCTCGCCATTGCCCAAAGCCGAGACAGTGTCCTCCAGGCAGTGATCGATGTGATCCTGGATGAGCGTGCGCTTGGCCTGGCATATGGCTTTTTCGACAGCGTGGAGTTGCTGGGCAATGTCTACGCACTCTCGACTTTCTTCGATCATGGTGATGATGACGCGTAGGTGGCCGTTCGCACGTTTGAGGCGCTTGATGATCGCCTCGTGGCTTTGGTGAGTATGAGGATGGCTATGTTCGTGTTCACTCATGACTTTCAGTCTCTGGTGCAGGTGTATTACACGGGTTCAAATCCCCCAGGGGGGGATGTGATCAAATGCCCTGTCAACAGACAAGAACCCGAGTGCGACCGGCATTTTTTTGCCATCTCGGCTACTCATTCGAGCGGCCAAGAATGGTTGCCGGAACATGTCAGATTCAGTGCTATCAGATGTCATTTGGCAGGAGAGGGCGGCACTTGGCTGAATTTTTGCTCCGCAGGGGATTTACGTCATATACGGAAATACATATATTCGTTAAACCGTATGTGAGCTGAAACTTCACAATGACCAGCGAAGCCCGTGCCCTGTTTGTCTTGGTCAAAAACAAACACTGAGAACCGATATGGCTGACCCTCTGACACCGACGACTGTTTTCAAATGCCTGGCTGACGACACTCGGGTCCGCACGATGATGCTCATCACCCGTGAAGGAGAGCTATGTGTTTGCGAGCTGACCTGCGCGTTGAATCAGAGTCAGCCAAAAGTCTCCAGGCACCTGGCGCAACTGCGCAGTTGCGGTTTGCTGTCGGACCGCCGGCAAGGCCAATGGGTGTATTACCGACTGCACCCAAACCTCCCCGATTGGGTCCATCAAGTGCTGACCACTGTGCTCGAAAGCAACAAGCATTGGTTGAGCCCTGATGCCAGACGCCTTGATGAAATGGGCGACCGCCCTGAACGGGCACTGGCCTGCTGTGAAAGCTAGATCGCCTGCCTTCGACTACGAGATCGCTCGATGAAAATCCTGTTCCGCTGCACTGCCAATAGCTGCCGCGGCATCCTCTGTGAAGCGGTCTCCCCGGTCGGTGTGGCCCTCTGGTTGAAACGCCGCTGACCCGATGAATCCAAGAGCGCTGTTGCGCAGGACAAAGACTATGTTTGATGACCACATCCCCCCAACTCGATACCGAATCTGAGGATATTTCACCGTGCCTCCTGCCCATATCGAATACATCGGCCAGTTCGACACCCAGTCGAACACCCACTGACAACAGATACAGAGCACAACAACATGACTATCAAAGTTGGCATCAATGGTTTTGGCCGGATCGGTCGCCTCGCTTTGCGAGCCGCCTGGAGTTGGCCAGATTTCGAGTTCGTGCAGATCAACGATCCAGCGGGTGACGCGGCAACACATGCGCACTTGATCAACTTCGACTCGGTGCATGGCCGTTGGAACAACGAAGCCAGCGCCGAAGGCGACAGCGTCATCATCGACGGTAAACGGATCAAGGTCACGGCCAACAAGGCGATTGCCGACACGGATTGGTCGGGTTGCGATCTGGTGATTGAAGCCAGCGGCAAGATGAAAACCGTCGCGGTGTTGCAGGCCTACCTGGATCAGGGTGTCAAGCGTGTGGTGGTGTGCGCTCCGGTGAAGGAAAAAGGTGCGTTGAACGTTGTCATGGGCGTTAACCAGCACCTGTTCGACCCTGCGCAGCACCGCATCGTCACCGCGGCCTCTTGCACCACCAATTGCCTGGCCCCTGTCGTCAAAGTCATCCACGAAAAGCTGGGCATTCGTCACGGCTCGATCACCACCATCCACGACCTGACCAACACCCAAAGCATCCTCGATCAGCCGCACAAGGATCTGCGTCGCGCGCGTGCTTCAGGCATGAGCCTGATTCCAACCAGTACCGGCTCGGCCACCGCCATTGCCGAAATCTTCCCGGAGCTGCGTGGACGCCTGAATGGTCATGCTGTACGCGTGCCGCTGGCCAACGCTTCGCTGACTGACTGTGTCTTTGAAGTCGAGCGGGGCACCACTGTCGAAGAGGTCAATCAGTTCCTCAAGGACGCCTCTGAGAACGAGCTGAAAGACATCCTTGGTTTCGAGGAGCGTCCATTGGTGTCCATCGACTACCGTACCGATCCGCGCTCATCGATCATCGATGCGCTGTCGACCATGGTCATCAACGGCACCCAGGTCAAACTCTATGCCTGGTACGACAACGAATGGGGCTATGCCAACCGCACCGTCGAACTGGCCAGATTGGTCGGGCTGGCAGTCTGAGGAGCGGTCATGAAAGCGTTGTCAGCCCTCGCGCCGCAAGTGCGGCAGTATCTGCTCGTGACGGGCAACTACTGGGCCTTCACCCTCACCGACGGCGCCTTGCGCATGTTGGTGGTGCTGCACTTTCACGCGTTGGGCTACAGCCCACTGCAGATCGCGGCGTTGTTTCTGTTCTACGAACTCTTTGGCGTGATCACCAACCTGGTGGGTGGCTACCTCGGTGCCCGGCTGGGTCTGAACCGGACCATGAACATCGGGCTGGGCCTCCAGGTCGCGGCGCTGCTGATGCTGACAGTTCCGGTAGCCTGGCTGACTATCCCATGGGTGATGGGCGCTCAGGCACTGTCGGGGATTGCCAAAGACCTGAACAAGATGAGTGCCAAAAGCTCCATCAAGCTTCTGGTTCCTGATGGACAGCAGGGCAAGCTCTACCAGTGTGTGGCGATCCTCACCGGCTCGAAGAACGCGCTCAAGGGTGTCGGTTTCTTTCTTGGCGCAGCCTTGCTGGCATTGATCGGCTTCAAAGGCGCCTTGCTGACCATGGGGGGTGTCCTGGGGCTGATTTGGGTCAGCAGTTTGATCTTGTTGAAGAAGGACCTGGGCAAAGCGAAAGCCAAACCCAGGTTTCGCGACATCCTGTCCAAGAGCCGGGCCATCAATATCCTCTCGGCGGCACGCATGTTCCTGTTCGGTGCCCGTGATGTCTGGTTTGTGGTGGCCTTGCCGGTGTACCTGAGTGGTGTCTTCGGCTGGGACTTCTGGAGGGTTGGCGGATTTCTTGCGGCCTGGGTGATTGGCTACGGCATCGTGCAGTCCTTCGCGCCCAACATCACCGGAAAGAAGCGTGGACATGTACCGGATGGTCGTGCGGCATTTCTGTGGGCGCTGGCACTGGCCGGTCTGCCTGCGGCAATTGCTCTCGGGCTCAATACCGGGCTGTCGCAACAGGTGGTGCTGTTGGGTGGATTGATGGTTTTTGGTGCGTTGTTCGCAGTGAATTCGTCGCTGCACAGTTATTTGATCGTGTCCTACGCCAAGGAAGATGGCGTGTCGCTGGACGTGGGTTTTTATTACATGTCCAACGCCATGGGACGGTTGATAGGCACTGTGCTGTCCGGCTGGGTTTATCAGGTGTATGGGCTGGGGGCGTGCTTGTGGATATCGAGCTCATTCGTGTTGCTGGCCGCCCTGATTTCTATCGTCTTACCCAGGCATGCCGAGGCGGCATGAATCGTCAGTCAGCACGACAGAGCATATTCTGTATCAGGTGCCATGCTGCGTTCTGGCGGTCCAGATCGAATCTGTACCGGGCTTGATGGCACATCGTCAGTTCGACAGTTGAGTCTGATACGAGTCAGAAGAGGGATTATTTGCGCTTCCAGTACTTCTGCATTTCCAGAAACAGGAAGGATGCGGTCCATGTGATGAGCACCAGCCCGGTAAGGGCTTGTAGACCGGTCAAGTATTTGAGACTGCCCACAGGCGAAATATCGCCGAAGCCGATCGTTGTGTACGTCGTAAAGGAAAAGTAAACGCAGTCCATCAGCGAACCGTCGAAGTTGCCCGTCAGGCTGCCCCATCTCCCCGAGTGCACCATCAGGTAATAGACCAGCGCAAAGCACCAGACCTCCACCGCGTGGGCCAGGAGTGCGCCGAATACTCCAACTACGATTCTGAAGCGGCTCCACAGCTTGAGCCGGGGTAGCCAATCATTCAGGCGTAACAGACATTCATAGTGGATCACTACGGTGATGATGACCACCAGCGTATTGATCAGTGTGACTGCCAGCATGGTAAGTCTCCAGCGAAAAGGGAGGCGGTGAATCAGTGTATTTCTACGCCAGGAAACCGGAGCCCGGCATTTTTCTTCCTTCCATCCCGCGTAGCCGTTTGTCGCCTTTCACTGGCAGGCCGTATGTGAATTAGTGGATTACGCTGTAATGCAGGCAACGTGAGAACACAAACGGTCACTCATCATGGATGGATCAAGATGAAACTGATTTTGCTTGTACTTGTTGTTGGTCTGTTGGCTTGGAAGTTTTCCCCCTGAATTACAGTCCTGGTCTGAGGCTCGGCTATCGAATCCCCAAATCACCTCTACGGTAGTGGCTGCACCGAAGCCTGTTTCGGCTCCAGTCAAATGCGATGGGCGCAAATATTGCTCGCAGATGAGGTCGTGCGCAGAGGCCAAAAACTTTCTGCGTAATTGCCCAGGCATGGAAATGGACGGCGACTACGACGGGATACCTTGTGAGAAGCAGTGGTGCCGGTGATTATTTGCAGTTCACCGGCAGGCTGGCAGGTGGATTGTGGAAATCTGATGAAGGGCATAAGGCACGCTTTGAAGGTGGGGCACGTTTTATTGGCTCGCCTCGCCAGTTGCGTCACACACTCTCCCCAGAGGTGGCTGGTGGGGGAAGAGTTTGCGGCACGGAGTGCTACGAGCGTTTCGGCAGATCGAGGGCGAATATGGCAGTGCTTCTCCGGGGTAGCAGTAGAGGGCAACTGCGCACGGAAAGAAGACGATAGTTGCCACCATGGCGATGCCTAGGGCTCAGTCCTCGGGATCTTCCTCTTCTTCTGGTTCACACCTGGCAATCAGCTCGGCAATGGTTTCAGCTATGAAGTCCGCATTTGCGGTGATCACGGCCAGATGATCCTCAATACGGATGGACACTTCCGTGGATCCGCGTTGCTTGATCCAAATGCCTATTTCTTCAATGGCGCAACCCAAGGCCGTGATGTTCTGATTGAATCGGCTGAGTAGGGCGGGGGTAGGATCGTCTGGTAGGGGCATGACCGCTTCTCCTGTGTCTAAGAAAAGCGTAGCAGGTAGCAAAAAGCCCGGTGCCGGGTCGGGCTCTCTGTAGATGGGCCAAATCCCTTTGGCTGACTGTATTGTGCTTGGCAGGTGTGACGAAGGCGTGACAGGGCAGATACGAAAGCCCGGTGCCGGGCCGGGTGCCGGCCACTTCTTCATGGTCCCTGGTGGCAGCGGTTGCGATGATCTATGCCTGAATTCCTATGTCACCCTGTGCAGCCTGTAGCGCTCGCTCTTCGGTCAGCGGCATGAAAACCGGCTGCATATCGCTGGCGTGCAGGTAAAGAAAGTAGTGCCCTGAATCGTCTAACAATACCCGGTACAGTTCTGATGACCGAAAGTTGTTACCGATATAAATACTTTCTTTGATGATCTCGAAAGACTTGATCCCATGCTCTCGCATTGTAGTTTCAAAGTCTTCGTAAAGACTTTCTCTGCGGCGTCGATTGTTTCGAGCATTCAGCTTGAAAAAAACCACCCCCAGCACGGCATAGCTGACAAGGAGTATCACAAGGGCGCTAGTCCGCATGGGGGGAGCTCCATGTTCTCTCAATCGCTGTGCATCTCAGTGTAGGCGCGTTTCGAGTGGAGTCTTCAGCTCATACCAAGGTCACGGCGCAAGAAGACTGCCTCGCGGTGTCCTGGTCGCTCGAGTAGCAGAGACAACGACGGAGTACCCTGTGAGGTGCAGTGGTGCCGGTGACAATTCGCAGTTCGCTGGCAGGCTATATGGTTTAATGAGAAAAATTCTCAATGGAGTTGTTGCTATGGAAAAGGCGTTTCGAAATCCGTTGTTTTTAACCGGGCTGCCGCTGGTTGTCTGCGGTCTTGTTATCACCGCGCCGGGCCTTTGGATTCCTGGCCTGGTCTTGATGGTCGCTGGCTGGGCAACGGGGAAGAAGCGAGTCTGACGTCAGCGCCGCGACCCCTTGTAGATGAGCCAGGCCATGTAGAGGGGCGTTGCGATGGCGATAATCATGGTTTTACCATGACCGGATGCGACAGAGGAATGGGTGATTTTTTCGGGTTGGTCTAAGCTTTCGGCTACGGTTCAATGCCGTCTTCGGCGAACCATTTGGCTCAGGCCACCGCTCGAAAGGACTCATATGAATTTCAATATCGTTGCCTTGTGCTTGCTCGCTGTTTTGGCTGGCTGCACAACCGCTGGCCCATATGTCACCAACATCTCAAGCGATGGACGTAACGGCTTGAATATCGAGAAGTGCGCCGTGAAGATGAATGCTTTCATGGGCACTGTCAGCACCACCGAATGTACATCCCAGAACGTTCAGCTCAGTCGCAGCAACTGATTTCAGGTTTGAGTTGGGTTTGTCTCAAGTCAGCTTCCCGCCTTCTGCCAACTCGATCTGATACTTAGCGGCGATTTGCTCGATCTGCGGTGTCGTCAGCTTTTCACTCAGGGCGCGCAGCGTGTTGCACCACGATGCGCAAACGCACGCTGGGGGGAGGGGCTCTGGAGGTCGAGGGGTTATTGGTCGAGCGGGCCGCGTGAGTGCCTGTTGACATCAATGAACGGATGAGCGAAGTTCATTTCATCCTGTCATTTCTATGTGTTTAGGAATGAGCCGAACAAAGCCTCGCCAGAGAAATCTGCCGGGGCTTCGTCGTATTCGGCTTAGGAGAAATACATGTCTAGAGCTCAACGACGACACGATACGCGCCGCATAAAGGCTCGATTTTATTCAAAGCAAAGCGCTTATGAATGCTGGTCAACCAGCGAGAAAAACGCCGGGCTTTTTGCAAACCATGGGAAGGTATGCTCCTGTTGGATGTGCGGCAATCCCAGAAAACAGGGATTGCTCACCATGCAGGAACTGCGAGCTGACCTTCCCATTCAAGAATGAAACAGAACCCGGCCACCGAGCCGGGTTCTTGATTGAGATCGACACGATTTGTTGATCCGCAAATCGAGTCGCGATACTTGAGGCAATGATCAGCCAGGCTGAACTTCAGAGAACCAGTTCGGAACACTGCGCTCCCCTTAACGCCGATCCAGCCAAATCGTCTGTGCATTACAGAATTCACGCACCCCGAAATGCGAGAGTTCCCGGCCGAAGCCGCTCTTCTTCACGCCACCAAAACTGACACGGGGATCGCTGGCGCTATAGCCGTTGATGAACACGCCGCCGGTTTCAAGTTCGTCGGCCATCTGCCGGGCGAGTTCGGCATTGCGCGTGTAGAGGGTGGCGGTGAGGCCGAACTCGCTGTCATTGGCCAGCTCCAGCGCATGGGCTGCATCTCGGGCCGTGATGATTGAGGCCACAGGACCAAACAATTCCTGCTTGAATGATGTCATCTGATCGGTCACGTCGCCGAGTACGGTGGGCTCATAGTAATTGCCGGGGCCTTCAGCCTTGTTTCCACCCAGCAGCAACGTCGCGCCTTCTTCCAGTGTGTCGCGCACCTGTTGATCCAGTTCGTCGCGCAGATCGTAGCGAGCCATCGGGCCGATGTAGGTGGTGGTAGCCAGTGGATCACCGACGACCAGTCGTTGGGTGGCCTCGACGAACTTGCGGGTAAATTCCGCGACAATGCCTTGCTCGACAATCAGGCGTTTGGCGGCAGCGCAGACTTGTCCGGTGTTTTGATAACGCCCGATCACGGCGGCTTTCACCGCCTCATCGAGGTCCGCGTCGTCGAGCACGATAAACGGGTCGGAGCCGCCCAGTTCCAATACGCATTTCTTCAGTGCAGCTCCCGCCTGGGCACCGATGGCCATGCCAGCGCGCACGCTGCCTGTGAGGGTGACAGCCGCGATGCGTGAATCGGCGATCGCCCTGGATACACCTTCCGGGGTGACGTTGATGACCTCGAAAACACCTTCGGGAAAATCCGCTTGCCTGAAAGCATCCTGCAGCAGGTAGGCGCTGCCCATGACGTTTGGCGCGTGCTTGAGCACGTAGGTATTACCGGCGAGCAGTGTGGGGACCGCGCCGCGCAGGACTTGCCAGATGGGGAAGTTCCACGGCATCACGGCGAGAATCGGGCCGAGGGGGCGATATTCAATGCGTGCCTTGCCGCCTTCCACCAAGGTCGGTTCCGGGCTCAGCATGGCGGGGCCGTGTTCGGCGTACCACTGGCAAAGTTGCGCGCATTTTTCAATCTCACCGCGGGCCTGAGCAATCGGCTTGCCCATTTCCTGGGTGATCATGTTCGCCATGGCCTCTGCATTGTTGCGCAAGGCCTGGCCGAGGTTGATCAACAGCTGCGAGCGCTGCTCAACCGGTTTGCCGCGCCAGGCGCGAAATCCGGTAGCGGCCCGCGTCAGTGCGGCCTGTAGTGCTGCATCGGATTCGAAAGGGTAATGGCCGATCTGCTCGCCCGTGGACGGGTTGATCGAAATGGCATGGGTAAGGCTGGATACGTGGGTCATGGCACCGTCCTGCGAGGTGGGAGTGTGCTCAGGTTATGGGGCTATATGTTTTCTGGAAACTGAATAATAATGAGCGTAACGTTCACGTTTGGAGAATGATTTGGATCTGGTCCAGCTCGAAATTTTCAAGGCTGTCGCCGAGCACGGCAGCATCAGCGTGGCCGCCCAGCACATCCACCGGGTGCCATCGAATCTCACGACCAGAATCAAGCAGCTTGAACTTGATTTGGGTGTGGACCTGTTTATCCGCGAGAAGAGTCGCCTGCGCCTGTCGCCGGCCGGTTGGAGCTTTCTGGATTACGCTCGACGAATTCTCGACCTGGTTCAGGAGGCGCGCGCCACCGTGGCGGGTGAAGAACCCCAGGGGGCCTTCGCCCTGGGCTCGCTGGAAAGTACTGCGGCGGTACGTATTCCAGAGCTATTGGCCGCCTATAACCAGAAGCACGCCAAGGTCGAGCTGGACCTGTCCACCGGCCCCTCCGGGACCATGATCGATGGGGTGCTGTCGGGGCGGCTGGCCGCTGCATTCGTCGATGGTCCGGTACTGCATCCTGCACTGGAGGGCGTGCCTGCATTCGAGGAGGAAATGGTCCTGATCGCACCGCTCAACCATGAGCCGATTCACCGGGCCAAGGATGTGAATGGCGAAAACATCTATGCCTTCCGCTCCAACTGCTCCTACCGCCATCATTTCGAAAGCTGGTTCGCCAATGGCGCGGCGGTGCCCGGCAAGATTTTTGAAATGGAGTCCTATCACGGCATGCTGGCCTGCGTCAGCGCCGGTGCTGGCCTGGCATTGATGCCCCGCAGCATGCTCGAAAGCATGCCTGGATGCACGACAGTCAGCGTCTGGCCATTGTCGGAATCTTTCCGCTATTTACGCACCTGGCTGGTGTGGCGCAGGGGGACGGTGTCGCAGAGTCTGACGATGTTTGTGCGCTTGCTTGAGGAGCGCGGGGTGGTGTTGGTCGAAAAATAGTGGAAAGTTAACGGTCTGTGCTGAAAAACCGGATAATGGCGGCCAAATCGTATAGCTCGTTATTCTGGTAAGCACGCATGGAAATCAAGGTCAACTTTCTCGACAACCTTCGACTTGAAGCCAAGTTCGACGACTTCACGGTGATCGCCGATCAACCCATTCGCTACAAGGGCGATGGCTCGGCACCGGGGCCGTTCGATTATTTCCTGGCTTCGTCGGCGTTGTGTGCGGCGTACTTCGTGAAGTTGTATTGCGAAACTCGCAATATCCCCACCGAAAATATCCGCCTGTCGCAGAACAACATTGTTGATCCGGAAAACCGCTACAACCAGATTTTCAAGATTCAGGTCGAATTGCCGGCGGACATCTCCGCCAAGGACCGTCAGGGGATCCTGCGCTCCATCGACCGTTGCACGGTAAAGAAGGTGGTGCAAACCGGGCCCGAGTTTGTGATTGAAGAGGTCGAAAACCTCG
>NZ_CM174480.1:2412500-4417500 GCF_057838985.1 Pseudomonas sp. KH_046_2
CTCCAAGGCTAAATACTACTGACTGACCGATAGTGAACTAGTACCGTGAGGGAAAGGCGAAAAGAACCCCGGAGAGGGGAGTGAAATAGATCCTGAAACCGTATGCGTACAAGCAGTGGGAGCCCACTTTGTTGGGTGACTGCGTACCTTTTGTATAATGGGTCAGCGACTTATTTTCAGTGGCGAGCTTAACCGAATAGGGGAGGCGTAGCGAAAGCGAGTCTTAATAGGGCGTCTAGTCGCTGGGAATAGACCCGAAACCGGGCGATCTATCCATGGGCAGGTTGAAGGTTGGGTAACACTAACTGGAGGACCGAACCGACTACCGTTGAAAAGTTAGCGGATGACCTGTGGATCGGAGTGAAAGGCTAATCAAGCTCGGAGATAGCTGGTTCTCCTCGAAAGCTATTTAGGTAGCGCCTCATGTATCACTGTAGGGGGTAGAGCACTGTTTCGGCTAGGGGGTCATCCCGACTTACCAAACCGATGCAAACTCCGAATACCTACAAGTGCCGAGCATGGGAGACACACGGCGGGTGCTAACGTCCGTCGTGAAAAGGGAAACAACCCAGACCGTCAGCTAAGGTCCCAAAGTTATGGTTAAGTGGGAAACGATGTGGGAAGGCTTAGACAGCTAGGAGGTTGGCTTAGAAGCAGCCACCCTTTAAAGAAAGCGTAATAGCTCACTAGTCGAGTCGGCCTGCGCGGAAGATGTAACGGGGCTCAAACCATACACCGAAGCTACGGGTATCACTTAGGTGATGCGGTAGAGGAGCGTTCTGTAAGCCTGTGAAGGTGAGTTGAGAAGCTTGCTGGAGGTATCAGAAGTGCGAATGCTGACATGAGTAACGACAATGGGTGTGAAAAACACCCACGCCGAAAGACCAAGGTTTCCTGCGCAACGTTAATCGACGCAGGGTTAGTCGGTCCCTAAGGCGAGGCTGAAAAGCGTAGTCGATGGAAAACAGGTTAATATTCCTGTACTTCTGGTTATTGCGATGGAGGGACGGAGAAGGCTAGGCCAGCTTGGCGTTGGTTGTCCAAGTTTAAGGTGGTAGGCTGGAATCTTAGGTAAATCCGGGATTTCAAGGCCGAGAGCTGATGACGAGTGTTCTTTTAGAACACGAAGTGGTTGATGCCATGCTTCCAAGAAAAGCTTCTAAGCTTCAGGTAACCAGGAACCGTACCCCAAACCGACACAGGTGGTTGGGTAGAGAATACCAAGGCGCTTGAGAGAACTCGGGTGAAGGAACTAGGCAAAATGGCACCGTAACTTCGGGAGAAGGTGCGCCGGTGAGGGTGAAGCACTTGCTGCGTAAGCCCACGCCGGTCGAAGATACCAGGCCGCTGCGACTGTTTATTAAAAACACAGCACTCTGCAAACACGAAAGTGGACGTATAGGGTGTGACGCCTGCCCGGTGCCGGAAGGTTAATTGATGGGGTTAGCTAACGCGAAGCTCTTGATCGAAGCCCCGGTAAACGGCGGCCGTAACTATAACGGTCCTAAGGTAGCGAAATTCCTTGTCGGGTAAGTTCCGACCTGCACGAATGGCGTAACGATGGCGGCGCTGTCTCCACCCGAGACTCAGTGAAATTGAAATCGCTGTGAAGATGCAGTGTATCCGCGGCTAGACGGAAAGACCCCGTGAACCTTTACTATAGCTTTGCACTGGACTTTGAATTTGCTTGTGTAGGATAGGTGGGAGGCTTTGAAGCGTGGACGCCAGTTCGCGTGGAGCCAACCTTGAAATACCACCCTGGCAACTTTGAGGTTCTAACTCAGGTCCGTTATCCGGATCGAGGACAGTGTATGGTGGGTAGTTTGACTGGGGCGGTCTCCTCCTAAAGAGTAACGGAGGAGTACGAAGGTGCGCTCAGACCGGTCGGAAATCGGTCGTAGAGTATAAAGGCAAAAGCGCGCTTGACTGCGAGACAGACACGTCGAGCAGGTACGAAAGTAGGTCTTAGTGATCCGGTGGTTCTGTATGGAAGGGCCATCGCTCAACGGATAAAAGGTACTCCGGGGATAACAGGCTGATACCGCCCAAGAGTTCATATCGACGGCGGTGTTTGGCACCTCGATGTCGGCTCATCACATCCTGGGGCTGAAGCCGGTCCCAAGGGTATGGCTGTTCGCCATTTAAAGTGGTACGCGAGCTGGGTTTAGAACGTCGTGAGACAGTTCGGTCCCTATCTGCCGTGGACGTTTGAGATTTGAGAGGGGCTGCTCCTAGTACGAGAGGACCGGAGTGGACGAACCTCTGGTGTTCCGGTTGTCACGCCAGTGGCATTGCCGGGTAGCTATGTTCGGAAAAGATAACCGCTGAAAGCATCTAAGCGGGAAACTTGCCTCAAGATGAGATCTCACTGGGACCTTGAGTCCCCTGAAGGGCCGTCGAAGACTACGACGTTGATAGGTTGGGTGTGTAAGCGCTGTGAGGCGTTGAGCTAACCAATACTAATTGCCCGTGAGGCTTGACCATATAACACCCAAGCAATTTGCGTCGAAAGGCCAGATTGCGGTGTGTGAAGACGCAATGAACCGAAAGTTCGAAAAACACACAAATCTATTACATACCCAATTTGCTGAAGCGAGGCCATCTGGTCACGACTCAGTACCCGAATTTCTTGACGACCATAGAGCGTTGGAACCACCTGATCCCATCCCGAACTCAGCAGTGAAACGATGCATCGCCGATGGTAGTGTGGGGTTTCCCCATGTGAGAGTAGGTCATCGTCAAGATTAAATTCCGAAACCCCAATTGCGAAAGCAGTTGGGGTTTTGTTTTTGTCCGCAGGAAATGAAATTACTGCCCCAACCGCTTCAGCGTGTGCTCCAACGGCTCCAGCGACACACAGATAAAACCATCAAGCGGTCGATTGAGCTCTTCCACCAGCAGGATTGTCGCTGCCGTCGACAGGGCGCACATCAACAACACGACGACAATGGTGCCGTTGCGTGCTGCGAAGAGGCCGAACGAGCCGAAAATGATCGCCAGCCACGACACCAGGATCACCAGCATCACCGGCGGGATCGATTGATTGGCTTGCAGCAGGGTCAGCCAGCGGGTGGCAAAAACCGTGTCCATGTCTTGCAATGCCGCGGCCTTGAATGAGCGCTGATCATCGTTGCCCGGCGACAGTGATTCGACCTGGCGTTGCAGACCTTCAGAACGGTGGATGACTTCGGGGCTATCGAGTGTTGCGATCTGACGGTGATCGCGAGAGGCGAGTACTTTCGTGACTTCGGCGTAGTTGTGCTTGAGCTCGGTGCGGATGCCCTGGGTGTCGGTGCCGTAACGGGCCAGCAAGCGATCGAATTGAACCACTTTCGCCGCCGCACCCTCCAGTTCGGCATTGGCCGTATCGAATGTGCCTTTGGCAGAGGAAACGAGCAGGCCGAGGACCAGCGCCGACATCGTTGCAATGAGGCCGGTGGCCAGCTTCACCACCGCCACGGAGTCGTCGCTCAGATGATGGCTCGGTAATCGCTCTCTCACGTATGAGCCCAGTAGTGCACTGCCGAACAGGCAGGCGAAGACGAAGAGGGCGATCACCACATCGTTCAAATTCAACCTCCGTTGTCGATGTCTTCGGAATGTTGGGGGGAGGCTATCGGTACTTGATCACGATGCCTTTGAGCTTGCGCCCCTCGATGGTCCTCACGTCGCGAGCCCACAGCGGCCCGCTGGCATAGGCACCTACCGCCTGAATGTGGTCATACACGACCACCACCGCATCGCCGCCGAGCTTGGCGGATTCCTCCCGCAGCTTCTGTTCGACTTCGGTAATCGGCGGGGCAGGGTCGACGCTGGCGTCGATCAGCACCTCACCCAGACGCACATGCGGACGCACAGGCTCGGAGCGCAGCACGACAACCTCGTCCGGCGATGTCGGAGCCGGATGTTCTACGCCGACATAGGCGGTGGTCTGTGCATCGACAGTGGCGCAGCCATTGAGGGTCAGCAGACTGGTGATCAGTCCACCTGTCAGTAGCAAGCATTTGATACGGGTGGACCAGGACAAGTCATGAGCCGGCATAGTGGTTTTCCTCCTCAGGTCCGCTGCTATCCATATGGCTAGTTGACGGTAGCAGACAGGCCGGGAGTTGCCAGAACGCCCAACCTTTTCAGGTTGGGCTTTTTTGTGCCTTCAATACTGTCGATCGACTAAGGACTTTCACTGATCCTTTTCGCAGTTGACCATCCACGACACGCCAAAACGGTCGACCAGCATGCCGAAGCGTGCTGCCCAGAATGTCCTCTCCAATGGCATCTGCACATTGCCACCCTCTGCCAGTGCCTTGAAGACCCGTTCGGCCTCGGCAATGCTGTCGACGTTGAGTGAAATCGAACAGGCACTCATTTTATCCACGGGGCGATCCGGTGTGGTGTCCGACCCCATGATTGCCTGATCACCCACGATCAGACGGGTATGGATGATCAGGTTGTGCAGATCCGTGGGGACATGCTCGGCGGCCGGCGTTTCGCCGAAGGTCATCATGGCTTCGATCTGGCCTTGCAGGCACTTCTCATAGAAGGTGAAGGCAGCTTTGCAGTCGCCGTTGAAGATAACGTAGGGATTGATTTTCATGGTCGGCTCCAGGGGCTCGAGTACATACAACGGTTTGGACGCCGGTTTTTTCGGCGAATTCCGATTGTGTCGAGCCAACAAGCAAAGCGCTAAATCTTTGTCGAAGCTTGTGTTTCTTTAGATGTTTTTTCGATAAGACGCGCGAGGCTTATCGCCTCCGGCACACGCCGTGGCGCCAGCACACGTTCGATGGCGCCGCTGACCATGCTTTCCAGCAGCTCATCACGTTCCTGTTCGTCCAGTGCATGGGG
The DNA here is from genome assembly GCF_057838985.1 of Pseudomonas sp. KH_046_2. Classification (NCBI taxonomy): domain Bacteria; kingdom Pseudomonadati; phylum Pseudomonadota; class Gammaproteobacteria; order Pseudomonadales; family Pseudomonadaceae; genus Pseudomonas; species Pseudomonas sp. KH_046_2. The sequence goes on from NZ_CM174480.1 coordinate 2,417,346, forward strand.
CGTCAGCCAGCTGGGAGCGCTGTTGAGCAGGGCACCGATGGCATGCCCGGCGGCCAGCAGGCCTTGCTCGCTGAAACGCGACTTCGCGCCCAGCATTTTCAGCAGCGTGCGTTCGTATTGCTCGCGCAATTGCCGGACCCGCGCCTGTTGCTCCTCGTTCAGGCAACCGCTGTCGCGCTCCACCAGGCGGAAATGCCAGGGCATCTCCCGATGCAGATTCAGATGAGCGCGGATCAGGCTGTTGAGTTTGTCGCGCTTGCCCGGGGCTTTTTGCTGGATACGTCCCAGGGTGGCCAGCAATTCCTCGTAGAACTCCTCGATCAGGTCGAGCAGCAGATGCTGTTTGCTCGGGTAATGGTGATACAGCGAGCCTGGGGACAGCCCCAGGCACGTCGCGAGCTCACGCATGCCGACCTGGCCGAACCCCTTGCAGGCAAACAGCTCCAGGACCTTGTCCCGGTACTCGGCAAAGCGCGAGCAACGCTCAGGCATAGGCATGGAAGCCGCGCCCCGTTTTGCGTCCCAGGTAACCGGCGGCGACCATTTCCTTGAGCAGCGGTGCCGGGCGATATTTGCTGTCGTTGAAGCCGTCATAGAAGGCTTCGAGGATCGACAACAGGGTGTCCAGGCCAATCAGGTCCGCCAGGGCCAACGGGCCGATAGGCTGATTGCAGCCCAGGCGCATGCCGGCGTCGATGTCTTCGGCGCTGGCCAGGCCTTCCTGGAACACCAGGATCGCTTCGTTGATCATCGGCACCAGGATCCGGTTGACCACAAAGCCCGGACGGTTACCCGCAGTGATCGCGGTTTTGCCGAGGGTGGTCGCCATGTCCAGCGCCAGTTGGTGGGTCGCGTCACTGGTTTGCAGGCCGCGGATGACTTCGATCAGGCCCATCACCGGCACCGGATTGAAGAAGTGCAGACCGATGAAGCGCTCAGGCTGGCTGACACTGGCGGCGAGTTGGGTGATCGACAGTGACGAGGTATTGGAGGCAATGACGCATCCGCTGCCGACCTGCGCGGCGATCTGTTGCAGCACACGCAGTTTCAGGTCGAGATTTTCAGTGGCCGCTTCGATGACCAGTTGCGCGTCACCCAGGACGCTGTAATCGGTGCTGGTGCGGATATTGTCGAGGGTCGCCTGTTTCTGCTCCACCGTCAGGGTTTGCTTGGCGATCTGCCGGTCCAGGTTCTTGCCGACCGTTGCGACGGCTTTTTGCAAAGCGCTTTCGGAAATGTCGAGCAAGGTCACGTTGAAACCGGCCATGGCACAGACTTGTGCGATGCCGTTGCCCATGGTGCCCGCACCGATTACCCCGATGTTTTGCAGATTCATCTTCCCATCCTTCGATCAAACCCTGCGATACCTTGGCCGCGACGGCGGCCGAAGGCGTACTATTGCCGCGAGTCTAGAGCCGGCAGGGCGGTTGTCCTATGCCAAAACTGTTCAACGGCACTGATGTTTTTTGCCATTCGGGTGATGAGAGAGAAGCGAACCAATGCGGGAAAAGGACTCGGTTGCCGCCTATTTCGTGCAGGCAATGATCCATGGGCTGAGGGATGATCCGCAGCGCGTGACGGCCGTGCTCGAACAGGCGGGCATTGATCCGGCGGTCATGCACCAACCCACGGCGCGGGTGCCGGCCAACGCGTTTGCGGCGTTGTGGCTGATCCAGATCCGCGAGCTCGACGATGAATTCTTCGGACTCGACTCCCATGGCATGCCGCCGGGCAGTTTCGCCCTGATTTGCCGTGCCCTGATTCAGGAGCCCGATCTGCACAAGGCCATGCGTCAGTGCCTGGCCAACTTCGGTTTGTTCTTGCGCGACTTTCGCGGCACGCTGGCGGTGCGTGGCAAGCGTGCGGTCATCAGCCTGGAAACCCGTTCGACGGACAACGATGCCAGCCGGTTTGGTGAAGAAACCTTCCTGGTACTGATGATCAGTCTGCTGTGCTGGCTGGCCGGGCGGCGCATTCCCATTGACCGCGCGGACTTCCGCCATTCGCGCCTGTCGCTGGGTGACGACCGCCTGCTTTGGGGCCCCAACCTGACCTTTGGTGCCGAGCGCACCGAAATCGAATTTGCCAGCCACTACTTGCGCCTGCCCGTGGCCCAGGACCTGGCGTCGTTGAAAGTGTTTCTGCGTACCGCGCCGCAATGGCTGGTGATCCGCTTCCGTAACCAGCACGGTTTGGCATCCCAGGTTCACCAGCGCTTGCGCGGCAGTCATTACAGTGAGTGGCCGACCTTGCAGGCCTTTGCCCTGGAACAGCACCTGAGCCCCAGCACCTTCCGCCGCAAACTGGAGCGTGAAGGCTGTTCCTATCAGGAGATCAAGGACGAAGTACGCCGTGGCGTGGCCTTTGAGCAATTGCGTCAGAGCGATGCGAGCATCAGCGATATCGCCGAGCAACTGGGGTTCCAGGAACCCAGCGCCTTCCATCGGGCGTTCAAGAAGTGGACCGGGGAAAGCCCCGGGCGCTATAGGGCCCGTTATCAGGGGGAGCAGGGCGCAGAGGTTGCCAACCTTGAGGAATCCTGCGAGCCCTGAGCCATCGGCAGGCAGCGTCCGGCGCTCAGCATTGGTTGAGGCACGAGCCACTCATGATGTCGAGAGATTGACGTTTATGGCATTTCCGGCAGTTCCTGAGGGCGCAGGTCGAAGACCAATACTTCAGCATCCACGCCATTGCTCAAGGTCAGCACCTGTTCATCACGAACCCGAACACCGTCGCCTTCCTGCAACAACACACCGTTGAGTTCAACGCTGCCCCGGGCCACGTGCACATAGGCGTAGCGGTTGGCGGCGAGCTCCAGGGTGGCGCTTTCCTTGCCGTCGATCAGGCCGGCATACACCCGTGCATCCTGACGCACCTTGAGTGAACCCTTGACGCCGTCCGGCGAGATGATCAGTTGCAGGCGCCCGCGTTTCTTCTGGGGGCTGAAATGCTCTTGCTGATAACGCGGTTTGGCACCGCTGACGTCGGGCACGATCCAGATCTGCAGAAAGTGCACCGGCCGGCTGTTTGAGTGGTTGAACTCACTGTGGGCCACGCCGCTGCCTGCGCTCATCAGTTGCACGTCACCGGGGCGGATCACCGAACCGGTGCCCAGGGTGTCCTTGTGTTCCAGGGCACCTTCAAGCACATAGGAGAAAATCTCCATGTCGCGGTGCGGGTGCTGGCCGAAGCCTTTGCCGGCGGCGACGCGGTCGTCGTTGATCACCAACAGGTCAGAAAAACCCTGCTCTTTCGGGTTGCGATAGTTGGCGAAGGAAAAGGTATGGAACGACTTCAACCAGCCGTGATTGGCCAGGCCACGATCCGAGGCTTTGCGAAGAGTCAGCATGATGAAATCTCCTGTGGGGACGTGAATTCGTCCGAGTGAGGAGAAGGTTAATGGTTACTGGTTGGTGCAATAAGTAGATGGAAATTGAAATACTGTCTCGATCAAGTTGACAGTTTCTGAAAGTGAATCAGCTATTTTTTCCGACGTCTGGCTTGTGTTTGGCCATAATGCACTGCATTCCCTGATGCCGGGCGCAGACCCTGTGGGAGCGAGCCTGCTCGCGAAGGCGTAGTGTCAGTCGCTATCAACGTTGGCTGATACACCGCTTTCGCGAGCAGGCTCGCTCCCACAAGGGCCCGGTGTTTGGCGGACCGACCTATCTTGATCCCAGTGAATTCCAATCCATGAAAACCGTGGCAATGGTGCTGTTTCCCGACTTTCTCCTGCTCGACATGGCTGGGCCCATGGAAGTGTTTTCCATCGCCAATCGATATCTGAAACCCGACGATCACTACGTGCTGTCGACCATCGGCACCGAGCACGGCGCACTGCGCGCGTCCAATGGCGTGAGCGTGCACGCCGACCGGCACATCGATCAGGCCTGCGAGGGTTTTGACTTGTTGCTGGTGCCCGGTGGCCCCGGTGCCTACAACGAAAGGCATCCGCCATTGCTCGACTGGCTCCGGCACAACGTCAGCCGGTCCGCCGTTTATGGCTCGATCTGCACCGGGGCGTTCGTGTTGGGCCATGCCGGTTTGCTCGACGGCTATCGCGTCACCACCCACTGGCATTACACCGAGCGGCTGATCAAGGGCTTTGCGAAGGCGACCGTCGAGACCGATCAGATCTTTGTCCAGGACCGCAACCTGATCACGTCCGGTGGCGTCACGGCCGGGATCGACCTGGCCTTGTCGGTGGTGGCCCAGGACCACGGCAAGAAAGTCGCTCAGGACGTGGCCAAGGTGTTGCTGGTGGTCATGAAACGCCAGGGCGGGCAGGCGCAGTTCAGCCCGTTGATGGCAGCGGTGGCCCCTCACGAAACGCCGATTACCCGGGTGCAGAACCATGTGCTTGAACATCTCGATGAAACCTACAGCATCGAGCGCATGGCCGGTCTGGCCACCATGAGCCCGCGCCATTTCGCCAGGGTGTTCGCCCGGGAAGTGAGCATGACGCCGATGGAATTTCTGCAAAACGCGCGCATCGATTGCGCCAGGAACCTGCTGGAAACCACCGAGTTGCCGCTCAAGACCGTTGCGTTCAAAAGCGGCTTCGGCAGCGTGCGGCACATGCGTTTTCTGTTCAGTGAAAAGCTTGGCCTGACCCCGACCCAATACCGCGAGCAGTTCAGCTAGCGCGCGTGTCCGTCATGCGCACCGCAATGGCCGTGACGCTCCCCCCGTGGCAGTTGTTCCGTCACCGAGGCCTGTCAAGATACTGCTGAACTCATTGCAAGGACGGTGCGGAGCCTGGGCTGGAAGCCAGGCTTGCAGCGAGTGACAGCCCATGAACAGCCTCAGGGACATAAACAGCGAAGCGGTGCTGCAATTCGGGCCCTACGCTTTCCACCTCAGTCAGCGACTGGTGCTGGAGGGTGATCGACCGCTGCGCCTGGGCGGCCGCGCCCTTGATGTGTTGCAGGTGCTGGTCGAGCACGCAGGTTCGGTGGTCAGCAAGGAAGAGTTGATTGCGCAGGTCTGGCCGCGCTCCGTGGTCGAAGAGATCAACCTGCGCGTACACATTGCCGCCCTGCGCCGCGCTTTGGGTGACGGCCAGAACGGCCAGTGCTACATCGTCAACATTCCCCAGCGCGGCTACAGTTTTGTCGCCCCGGTACAGCATTCGCCGCAGCCCGTAGCGTTCCCGAGCGAGACCTTGAAAAAGCCCCTGCACAACTTGCCGGCGCGGCTCACGCCGATCACCGGGCGCGATGCGATTGTCGGCAGCCTGGTGCGGCAGTTGCCGGTACGGCGATTCATGACCCTGGTCGGCCCGTGCGGGATCGGCAAGACCACCGTGGCGTTGCGCGTGGCCGAACTGTTGTTGCAGCACTATCGGCACGGCGTGTGGCTGGTGGACCTGGCGGCGATCGATGACCCGGCGCAAGTGACCGATCACCTCACACGAACCCTTGGGCTGGAGGTCGGCACCACGCTGGAGGCGCTGGCGCAACGGCATGCCTTGTTGGTTCTGGACAACTGCGAACACCTGCTCGAACGCTGCCAGACGTTGATCGAAACGCTGCTGGCTTCGCTGCCCCGCCTGTCGATCCTCGCCACCAGCCGCGAGCCCCTCAAGGCGTCGGGCGAAACCGTATTGCGTCTGCCACCGCTGGCGGTGCCGCCCGTAGCAGCGCTGCGCAGTGTCGCCGAGGTCATGGGCTATTCGGCGGTGCAGTTGTTCGTCAGCCGTGCCCGAACTCGTCAGCAAGGGTTCACCTTGCGCGAGCAAGACCTCAAGACCGTACGGGAAATCTGCCGGCGCCTCGACGGCCTGCCGCTGGCGATTGAATTGGCGGCGGCGCAAATCGATGCGCTGGCGCTGGTGGGGTTGCAAGCGCAACTCGATAACTGTTTTCAGTTGCTGTCCCAAGGCCGCCGCACGGCCGTGCCCCGGCACCAGACGCTCAAGGCTGCGCTGGACTGGAGCTACGAACGGTTGAGTCCGCTGGAACAATCCGTGTTGCAGCAGCTGGCGGTGTTCAAGATGGCCTTTACCCAGGACGCAGCGATCGGCGTGATCAGCTGCGACGCGTTGCCGGTCGCCGAGCTGATCGAGGTGCTGGACAACCTCACACTCAAGTCACTGCTGTCCCAGGAGCAGGGCGGCGGTGTGACCCGCTACCGCTTCCTCAACACCACCCGCACCTATGCCCTGGGAAAACTCGAACTCAGTGGTGATTTGCGCGCCCTCGAAATTCGCTATGCCGGTTACGTCAGTCAGACGCACCGGCCTTCAGGCGGGCAGGTGGCATTGCAACTCGTCGAGTAGCCGGCGAACGGTCATCAAGTCTGGCGTGGCGAAACCTTCTGTGTAGCGCAGGTAGATCGGGGCCAGCAATTGATGCGCCCGTTGGGGATCGCCCTGACGTTGCCACAGTTGCGCCAGCGAGGTGGCGCTGCGCAATTCCCAGGCCAGCGCACCCTGAGTCCTGGCCACGTTGAGTGCGTTGAGCAGCACGGTTTCTGCCATCGCGGCTTTGACCGGGCAATCGGTCGCCAGCAATGTCGTGGCCCTGGCCCGCAGAATCTCCGCCGTGCTCCAGTCCGAAACACCGCTTTGCGCACGTTCGAGCAAATCATCGTCGACACAGGTTGAATCCAGCGTGACCATGATGTCCTTGATCAAACCGACGCATTGTCGACCGATTGGCTGCACATCGGTGCCGCCTATCACCCGCGCGTAGTGTTGCGCCCAGTCATGGAACAGCAGCACCGAGTGCTTCTGCGCTTGTTGCAGCAGCAGGCGCAGGAGTTCGCGGGCGCTGCGAGTGTCGCCGTTGTAGTGGGCGATCAGGCAGCCGGCGAGCGCCAGGGTGTAGCAGATCGACGTGCCGTGGTTGATCTGCAACGCGATGTCCAGCGCCTGCCGGGCTGTGCGCCAGGCTTGTTCCGGTTGGCCTTGCAGCCAGAGGATGCGCGCGTGGATGGTCAGCGCCGCGACGCTCTGGTCGTATTGCACGCCAAAGCCATGGGTGAAACGGTTGAGATGACCGCTATGGGCCATGCGTTGCAGCACCTGTTCGGCATGCGCCCCAGCCTGTTGTTGGTTGCCGGAGAAGTGCAGGGCGAGCACCCGCAATCGATGCATGCTCAGGGACATCAGGGCGTCGTCATGCAGCCCCAGTCGATCGAATTGCCGACTCTGTTCCAGGGCCATCTGGTATTGGCCGCGGCTGAGATTGACCGCCAGGTGCCCGGAAATCGCCCGCAGCTGACCGGCCACATCGTTGAGTCGGCTGGCCAGGGCTCTGGCGCTGACAAAGGCTCCAACGGTTTCGGCGGTACCTCCTTGAGCGTGGTAACAGGCACTGCCCAGGGCCAGCTTGAGGGCCATCTTCAAACGCGGGCAAGGTTCGGCAGACTGCTCGAGCAAGGCCAGCGCCTTGCGCACATAACCGCCGTGTTCCTTGAGCAGTGACAGCTCCTGCCACAGGGGAGTGGATATCGCGGCCAGGCGTATCGCCAGTGCCTGCGGCCCTTGCGCGTGCAAACCCCAATCGAGGGCCGCGCGGATGTCCTCCAGGGCCCGGCCATAGCGTTCGAGCCACAAGCCGGTCGGGGTTTTCTCCCAGTCGTCCTGCGCCTGTTGCATCAGCGCCAGGCAACGCTCGGCATGCCGTTCCCGCGTGCCGGGCAGGTCGGTGGTTTGCCCGAGTTTTTCCAGGGCGTAGCTGCGGGTGGTATCGAGCAGGCGGTAGTAAACATCCTCGTCACCCACCTCCACGTTCAATAGGGACTTGGCGACCAGTTGGGTGATCGAACCGAATACCTCGCGGGGTTCGATGTGTTCGCCGACAATCACCGCCGCTGCCGACTCCAGGGTGAAGCCGCCGCGAAACACACTCAGTCGGCGCATGCAGGTCTTTTCGCACACGTTGAGCAGCTCGAAGCTCCAGTCCAGTGTCGCGCGTAGGGTCTGATGGCGTGCCAGGGGTGTCTGGCAGGGCTGGGTCAACACCCGGAAGCTGCTTTGCAACTGCGCCAGCAAGCCGGGCAATCCGAAGTTGCCCACCTGCGCCGCCGCCAGCTCGATGGCCAGTGGAATGCCGTCCAGTCGGTGGCAAATGTCTATCAGCAGCGGCAGTTCATCATTGGTCAGTTCAAAGTTGTCATGGCTGGCCATGGCCCGCTCGACAAACAGTTGCAGGGCGGAAAAGGTCATGGCCTGGGCGCGGTCGAGGACGGCGATGGGCGGCGGACAGTCGAGTGATTCCAGGCGCTGGACGAATTCCCCTTCGGCCCGCAGGCTCTCGCGGCTGGTGGCGAGAATATGCATGTGCGGCGCACTGCGCAGAATGTTTTCGCAGAGCTGGGCGATGGCGTCGACCAGGTGTTCGCAATTGTCGATGACCAACAACATTTGCCTGTCGCGCAAACAATCGGCAAGACCGCTCAGGGGCTGGTCGTCGTGCAGGGCCAGTTCGAGCAATGTCGCCAGGTGGCCGTCGATCATCAGCGGGCAATTGATCGGGGCCAGGTCCAGCAGGCGAATGCCGTCCCGGTAGCGACCGATCATTTGTTCGGCGACCCGCAAGGCCACTGTGGTCTTGCCGATGCCGCCGGGGCCGACGAGGGTGATGAAGCGCTGGCGGGGCAGTTGCTCCATCAGGTTGTCGACCAGCGTCTGCCGGCCGATCATGCGTGTGCGACGCACCGGCAGGTTATGCGGGCTTGGTGCGCACGTGGTGGGCACTGGCGCTTGCTCGGCCTGTTCCAGTGAATGCGGTGCGACGAAGCTGTACCCGCGCTGGGCCACGGTGACGATGTAGCGCTGGCCGGCCTGGCCGTCGCCGAGTGCCTTGCGCAACGCGGCCATGTGCACCCGCAGGTTGATGTCTTCGACCACGCTGTTGGGCCAGACCCGGGCGATCAGTTGCTGCTTGCTGACCACGTTGCCGGCGTGCTCAAGCAGGATCAACAGGATGTCCATGGCGCGCCGACCCAGGCGCAAAGGCTGGTCGGCCTCCATCACCAGGCGTTGGCCGGGGTAGACCCGGTAGGGGCCGAAATGCACAGCCTGTTCGGGGGAAGGGGTCAACGAGTCGCTCCTGCTGCATCCGTCTAGTACGCGGTTTCCGAGCATATTCCTCAGGTTTTTTACGCAGCGCAATGCGCCGTCCGGGTGACTGATGGGGCAGGCATTGACTCTAGCGTATCGGCCAGCGGCTGTCGGTCCCGAAAACATTGGGTGCGACAGATGGACAGGACTTGCCGGGGCTTTTTGCGCGCCAAGGAAAATTAACAACGTTTAACTCGTCCTGCTTCCGCTCTGTGTCCAAAACTCTCTTGCAAGGGGTTCACCAATCGCAAGGACAGAGCAATGAGCAACGTGGTGGTCTATCACAGTGGCTACGGGCACACCCTGGTCATGGCCGAAGCCGTGGCCGCGGGCGTGGAACGGCACCTGGGCAGCACCTGCCAGTTGATCCCGGTCGAGGAAGTGGACGAGCACTGGGCGCGGCTGCACAACGCCGACGCCATCATCTTCGGCGCGCCGACCTACATGGGCAGCGCCTCGGCGGCCTTCAAGGCTTTCATGGAGGCCACGGCGACCTTCTACCTGACCCAGCCCTGGCGCGACAAACTCGCGGCGGGCTTCACCAATTCCGGCTGCCTGTGCGGCGACAAGCTCAACACCTTGCTGCAGATGGCGGTGTTCGCCGCGCAGCACTCGATGATCTGGGTCGGCCTCGACCTGCTGCCGGCACGCTCCAGCACCGGCGCGTTCAACGGCCAACTCAATCGTTTGGGCAGCTCACTGGGCGCCATGGCCCAGTCGAATGTCGAGCAATCCCCCGACGATGCCCCTCCGCCCGAGGATCGCTGCACCGCCGCGCACCTGGGCGAGCGAGTGGCGCGCCTGGCCGATCGCATGAGCCTGATACCGGTTTGATTCACCCCCCCAACCCTCGTTAAGGAGGCATCACCCATGAGCACCTTTACTACCCGCGACGGCGTCGAGATTTACTACAAGGACTGGGGCACCGGTCAGCCGGTTGTCTTCAGTCACGGCTGGCCGCTGAACGCCGACAGCTGGGAATCGCAGATGATCTTCCTGGCCTCCAAGGGCTACCGGGTCATCGCCCACGACCGTCGCGGTCATGGGCGCTCCAGCCAGCCGTGGTCGGGCAATGACATGGACCATTACGCCGACGATCTGGCGCAGTTGATCGAACTGCTCGATCTGCAAAACGCCGTGCTGTTCGGCTTCTCCACCGGCGGTGGCGAGGTGGCGCGTTACATCGGTCGCCACGGCACCGGGCGCGTGGCCAAGGCCGGGCTGATTTCCGCGGTGCCGCCGCTGATGCTCAAGACCGAAGCCAACCCCGGCGGCCTGCCGCTGGAAGTATTCGATGGCATTCGCCAGGCCTCGCTGGCCGACCGCTCGCAGCTGTACATCGACCTCGCCAGCGGCCCGTTCTTCGGCTTCAACAAACCCGACGCGAAACCGTCCCAGGGCATGATCGACTGGTTCTGGATGCAGGGCATGATGGCCGGCCACAAGAACGCCTATGACTGCATCAAGGCATTCTCGGAAACCGACTTCACCGAAGACTTGAAGAAGTTCGACGTGCCGACCCTGGTGGTGCATGGCGACGCGGATCAGGTCGTGCCGTACGAAGCGGCGGGTATCTCCTCCGCCAGGCTGGTGAAGGGCTCGACCCTGAAGATTTACCCGGGCGCCCCGCACGGTTTGACGGACACCCACAAGGATCAGCTCAATGCTGACCTGTTGGCGTTCTTGAAAGGTTAAAAAGCCAGATCAAAAGATCGCTGGCGAAGCCTGCGATCTTTTGCTTTTAAGGCCATGCACCACCTGACAGCGCCAGGCAAACGGATTGATGCCTTCACTGCGGGTGAAGATATGGCAGAAATGCGCCTGATCGCAGAAGCCGCATTCGAGGCTGATCTGTGTGAGGCTCAGGTTGGTGTACTGAATCAATTGCTTGGCCAGGGCAATGCGCTGCTGGCGAATCCAGTCCTGTGGCGAGAGGCCGGTGCTGCACTTGAACGCCCGCGAGAAGTGACTGCGCGACAGGGCGCAGGCCTGTGCCAGCTCGGTGACTTCCAGGCTATCGCCCAGACGCTCGAGGATCAGTTGTTTGACCAGTTTTTCTCGCTGCGGGCTGAGGCCGCCGGTGCTTTTCTTTGACTCCGGCGTGAATGACGCGGGAGCGGCATTTTGCTGAACGTGAGCCATAGCGAATGTCCGTGTCGGTAGGCTTCATTCTTGGACCCGAAGGCTCTGGCTTGCGAGTTAATCGTTGTTAATTCCTCGTACATCGCGGGAAGTCTTGAGTAAAGTCAGACACAATCCTCATCCCCGCGCCTGGCCGAACACACAAGGGAACCGTGCCTATGAACCGTAACGATCTGCGTCGCGTCGACATGAACCTGCTGGTGATTTTCGAAGCCCTGATGTTCGAAAAGAACCTGACCCGCGTCGCCGAGAAACTGTTCATGGGCCAACCGGCGGTGAGTGCCGCGCTGGGGCGATTGCGCGATCTGTTCGACGATCCCTTGCTGCTGCGCAACGGTCGCGGCATGGAACCGACGGCGCGGGCGCTGGCGATTCTCAAGGAGTTGCAACCGGCGATGGACACCATTTCCGGCGCGGTCAGCCGGGCCAAGGAATTCGATCCGGCGACCAGTTGCGATGTGTTTCGTATCGGGCTGTCGGACGATGCCGAGTTCGGTTTGTTTCCGCCGTTGCTGCGTCAGTTGCAAGAGGAAGCACCGGGCATCGTCGTGGTCGTGCGGCGGGCCAATTACCTGTTGATGCCGACGCTGCTGGCGTCGGGGGAAATCTCGGTGGGCGTGAGTTACACCACGGATCTGCCGGCCAATGCCAAGCGCAAGAAGCTGCGCGATATTCCCTGCAAGGTGCTGCGTGGCGACACCCGGCCGGGGGTGCTGACCCTGGATGAGTACTGTGAGCGGCCCCATGCGATGGTGTCGTTCTCGGGGGACTTGAGCGGCAATATCGATCTGGATCTGGCGAAGGTCGGGCGTAGTCGTCGTGTGGTGCTGGGGGTGCCGCAGTTCAGTGGGTTGCGGGCGTTGCTCGCCGGGACCGAGATGATTGCCACCGTGCCGGATTATGCGGCGTGTGCGTTGGTCGAGGGGTGTGGTTTGCGGGCCGAGGATCCGCCGTTCGAGATTGAGGCGGCGCAGTTGTCGATGGCCTGGAGCGGGGTGCATGACAATGATCCGGCGGAGCGGTGGTTGCGGTCGCGGATCGGTCAGTTCATGTCTTTGGCTTTGGATGTTTCTTAGGTTTTCTTTGACCTTGGCGGCCTCTGGGCCGACCAGGTTCTTGGTTGATTGAGTACATATCCGTTTCTGCGGTAACGGCCGCTTATGGTTCCGCTCTTACAGCCAGCCCTTTCAAGGTGTTTTCCCTTTATGGGCCTTAAGCACCCGATCGGTCGACACATGAGCATGCGCAGCTTTGCCGTCCAGCCACTCCTTGGGTTTGGCGATTTTGGGACCGCGTATGCTTTTGGCCACTTGCTTGGGCTTGATATTCCTGGCCAGCGCCAACAGTCGCATTGCCAGCGTTTCCAGGGTCGTTTGAAGGGGCAGGTAATCTGAGGGTAACGCGATCTGCATGCCCTCGTAACCGCTACGCACTTGCACGGTCAGATGGAAGATCGAAGCCTCCCAACCTTCAGGCAATGTCTCGCGATGAGCCTGTTCCACGCTACGTTTGAGCACTGCCAGGACGTTGTAGGCCAAGATCGCCGAAGCAAAACCCAGCAAGGCCGCCCGGGGAGCGCCAAGGCTTTCGATTTCACTGTCCAGCACCGATTCCAGGCGTTGGAACATCCCTTCGATACTCCAGCGACGACGATATAAATCGGCGATTTGCACGGCGCTGATGGTGTCGGGCAAGTTGCTCCAGAACCACATCACGCAGTCGCCTGATTCGGTAGGTGTTTGCAGGGTCAGTTCAACTCGGCGCCAGCGATGACCACCTTTGAGTTCGATGATTTGCTCGCGCACCGTGCCGGATTCAACCGCCACAGGTTCTTGCCAGCTGCCTTCCTCCATCAACCGTGGATGTTTGCTTGGCTGGCGAATAATGAACGAAGCCTGCGTTTCCTCGCAGGCTTGCATGACGGGCAGCGTGCAATACAGCCGATCGGCCATCCACAGCTGACCCTTAGTAGCGCGGGCCAACAACGGCAGCACGCTGACGCGTTCACTCGCGTAGGCATCCTCGCAAGGTTGCAAGTCGACGATCTGATCCAGGTCCGGGTCGTAGACCACGACTGAAAACCCTGGCCGGGCCGCACCTCGTTCCCGGCGCAAAGCCCCCAAGCGTTTTTCGGTAGAAGGCAGGTGGTTACCGTCGACAATGCGCAATTGCCAGCCAGGCAAAATGGCGGGACAACCCAACTCCTCTATCGTCGGGGTCAGGCGCTCAGCGCTCCCTGTGACCAACGCCCGCAGCAATGCAGGCTCTGTGCGACTGACCTTGTCATAGAGCGCCGCCAAGGTAACCGGTAGGTCATCCATCTGGCGGGCAGCGGCATGCAAGGAAGGGCGCAAACCCAATGAAACAAGGGACATCAGTTCAACGATGGTCGAAAACAAAAGCTCACGCGGGTATTGGCGTTGACGGTGTTCTTCGAACACCTGATCAACCCATTCGGCAGGAACAGCCTGCTCCAGTATCAACTTGGTCATGACACTGGCCGGTGTCTTTTTTTCAAACCGTGCTAGAACTTCTGCCCACATCGTTTTCGTCACCCTGACTGGAGTTTTGGGGGAGTTTAAACGAAGACCTTGAAAGGGCTGGCCCTTACGGCGAGTCACTTTTTTTACAAGCGCCTAAAAAAAGTAACCCAAAAAACGCTCGCCCCGAACGTACGGCCCCTCGCTAAGGCTCGGGGTTCCTTCGCTGCGGCATTCATCCGGGGGCATTGCCCTCCGGTCGGCTTCGCTTCGACCTACATGCAATGAGTTCGACTGCGTCGAACGGCGCTGCGCGCCAATCCCCGGATGAACACCTCCGCTCAGCCTTCCGAGGGGGCGGGTGGATAAAGATCAAGAGCTGCAGGCGAGCTAACACTCGGCCTGTTGAGTGGTGAAGAGCGAAGGTGTACGCCGAACTGCCTTTGCTCTTCTGTAGGAGCGGGCTTGCCCGCGATGACGGCCTGATAGCCGACCAATTACTTGCAGATGTACTCAGCACCTGTGGGAGCGGGCTTGCCCGCGATGGCGGCCTGCCAGCCGATCAATATCTTTCGAAAGTACCCAGCCCAACTGTAGGAGCGAGCCTGCTCGCGATAGCGGTGGATCAGTCAACACCAGTGCCGAATGTAATGCCGCCATCGCGAGCAAGCTCGCTCCCACAGGAATATGCAGTGTTCTGACATGCCTGTTCAAAAGCCGTCAGCCTCTATTCCTGAAAGCCACACCGCCTTGCGTCGTTGCCTACAACTACGCCAGAATCCGCCGGCTTGTGCGTCTTGGCCCTGATCTCTAACGTTCTGCGCGTCGCTGCCCATTCAGCGATCGGGTTTAGCAGCTCGGTAAATTTCAAGGCTCGCCAGTGTCACCTCAAGATCATTTCGGTCTGCAATTTGGTGGCTGTGCGTGGGGCACTTCGGTGCGCCGGGTTCCTTGATCCCTGGTCTGCTAACCCGCGTACAGCCGCCACCCAGTTCGTTTAGCAGCGACTTGTGGCGGCTCCATTGATCAAGGAGCTTGACCATGTGCAAACCCACCCCCAATCCCCCAAAAGATCCGGCTCTACCGCGCAACCCCAGCACGATGTTTGTCATCGCCCTCGACATCAAAACCGAAACGCTATTGGCCCACGCCTGCGAATCCCTGGCCTCGGCCAGCATCATGGCCAGTGACCTAGCGGGGTTTCTGCAAAGCCCTCATCGCAATGCGCTGCTGGGGATTGCGCAGATCATCATGTTGGGTGAGCTGGCGGTGAATCGGGCGCTGGATAATCTCGACCCGCAAGGCTAACCGAGTAGCAGCCAGCAACAAGTAACCCTGTGGGAGCGAGCAAGCTCGCTCCCACAGGGTTCTATGTCGTTTGGTCGATCTCGGTCTTCCCGCAAACAGAGCACGTACATTCAATTTTTCCTCCCCCCGTCCCGGCACTATCGAATCCAGTCCCGGCGCATCGACGCCGGTGGTTTTTCATTTGTGCGGGTAGGCCATGGACGCTTCGCGACGCGATGATCGGGTGCAAGACTGGGGGCTGCTGTTCCTGCGGGTCAGCGGCGGGTTGTTCCTGTTGTGGGTGCACGGTTTACCCAAGCTGTTTCACTACAGCGCCGAGTTGCAAAACATCGAAGACCCTTTCCACCTTGGCGCGAACCTGACGCTGCTGCTGGCGATTTTCGCCGAGGTGGTGTGCCCGCTGCTGATCGTCGCCGGGTTGCTGGCGCGTCTGGCGTGTTTGCCTATTCTGTTTTTGCTGTGGGTGTCGATGTTGGTCGTGCACCCGCAGTGGACGTTCTTCGAAGGCCAGTTCGGCTGGCTGTTGTTGATCGTGTTCACCAGCCTTTTCATCGCCGGGCCGGGACGGCTGGCGCTCAATGTCCGTTTCGCCGGAGCCTTGCGTTATGTCTGATTCCAATCGCCGTGAGCCGGCAAGTCCCGGGCCTGATGAGGTGGTGACCCTGGTCGTCAAGCACCGGGTCAAGGCCGGTTTCGAAGTGCCTTATGAAGCCTGGTTGCGCAACATCGTCAAGGTGGCCGCGCAGAACGTCGGGCACCTGGGTGTGGACGTGGTGCGCGGCAAGAACGCCGGCCTCGATACTTACACCAGTGTGCTGCGCTTTTGCTCGACCGAGGCAATGCAGCGCTGGCTCGATTCGCCGCAGCGTCAGGAACTGGTCGACGAAGCCGCGCCGATGCTGGCCGATGGCGATCAGACCGAGGTCAATCCGGTCAACGAGTTCTGGTTCTCGCCCCAGGCCGAAGCCGGTACGCCACCGCCGCGCTGGAAGCAGGCCGTGGTGACGCTGCTGGTGATCCTGCCGCACACCTTGCTGGTGCCGCTGCTCTGGGGGCCGCTGCTACGGCTCAACGCATTTCTTTCCAATTACGTGGTGGCCACGTTCCTGATCACCCTGACCATCGTGCTGTCGGTGGTTTACATCTTCATGCCCATGGCGACGCGCCTGTTCGCGCCCTGGCTGTCTCCCTCAACATTGCACGAGGAACCGTGATGAACGCCGATCTGATTCTGTTCAATGGTCAATTCCATACCGTTGACCGCGAAAAACCGCTCGCCAGCGCCGTGGCGATCAGCGACGGGCGTTTTGTCGCGGTCGGCAGCGATGCTCAAGCCATGGCCCTGCGTGGCTCGAACACCCAGGTGATCGACCTCAAGGGACGCTGCGTGATCCCCGGGCTCAACGACTCGCACTTGCACCTGATCCGTGGCGGCTTGAACTACAACCTCGAATTGCGTTGGGAAGGCGTGCCGTCACTGGCCGATGCCTTGCGCATGCTCAAGGAGCAGGCCGACCGTACGCCGACGCCGCAGTGGGTGCGGGTGGTCGGTGGCTGGAACGAATTCCAGTTCGCCGAAAAGCGCATGCCGACCCTGGCGGAGCTCAATCAGGCAGCGCCGGACACGCCGGTGTTCGTGCTGCACCTGTACGACCGCGCCTTGCTCAACCGCGCCGCGTTGCGCGTCGCCGGTTACACCCGCGACACGCCGAACCCGCCGGGTGGCGAGATCGTGCGTGACGCCAATGGCGAGCCGACCGGCATGCTGGTGGCGCGGCCCAACGCGATGATTCTGTACTCGACCCTGGCCAAGGGGCCGAAGCTGCCGCTGGAGTATCAGGTCAACTCGACCCGTCAGTTCATGCGCGAACTCAATCGCCTGGGTCTGACCAGTGCCATCGATGCCGGCGGCGGTTTCCAGAATTACCCGGACGATTACCAGGTGATCGAACAGTTGGCGAAGGACGAGCAACTGACCGTGCGCATCGCCTACAACCTGTTCACCCAGAAGCCCAGGGAAGAGTTGACCGACTTCAAGAACTGGACCGGCAGCGTGAAGCTGCACCAGGGCGACGATTTCCTGCGGCACAACGGCGCCGGTGAAATGCTGGTGTTCTCGGCAGCGGATTTCGAAGACTTCCTCGAACCGCGCCCGGACCTGCCGCAAACCATGGAAGCCGAACTGGAGCCGGTGGTGCGCCACCTCGTCGAGCAACGCTGGCCGTTCCGTTTGCACGCCACCTACAACGAATCCATCAGCCGCATGCTCGACGTGTTCGAGAAGGTCAACCGCGACATTCCGTTCAACGGCTTGCCGTGGTTCTTCGACCATGCCGAAACCATCACCCCGCAGAACATCGAGCGGGTGAGGGCGCTGGGCGGCGGCATCGCGATTCAGGATCGCATGGCGTTCCAGGGTGAGTACTTCGTCGAGCGTTACGGCGCCAAAGCGGCTGAAGCCACGCCGCCGATCAAACGCATGCTGGCCGAGGGCGTACCGGTGGGCGCCGGTACCGACGCGACGCGGGTGTCGAGCTACAACCCGTGGACCTCGCTGTACTGGATGGTCAGCGGCCGCACCGTAGGCGGCATGGAGTTGCACGCCGAAGGCCTTTCACGCCTGACTGCGCTGGAGCTGTTCACCCACGGCAGCGCCTGGTTCTCGTCGGAGCAAGGCAAGAAGGGCCAGATCAAGGTCGGGCAACTGGCCGACGTCGCGGCCCTCAGCGCGGATTTCTTCAGCGTCGATGAAGAGGCGATCAAGTGGATCGAGTCGGTGTTGACCGTGGTCGGCGGCAAGGTGGTGTACGGCGCCGGTGACTTCGAGAAGCTCGGTCCGGCCAGCGTGCCGGTGCTGCCGGACTGGTCGCCGGTGGTGAAGGTGCCGGGCCACTGGCGCCCGACGTCGCCGATGCAGGCCCAGGTTCACCATTGCAGCGGCCCGTGCGCGGTGCATTCCCACAGTCATGAACGGGCGCGTCTGTCGAACGCGCCGGTCAGCGATTTCGCCGGTTTCTGGGGCGCCTTTGGCTGCTCGTGTTTTGCCTTCTGACTCTTTTAAAAAAGCGCCGGCCCAACAGGTCGGCGCTGACTGCAACAACCATCCATCTAGGAGTTTCCAATGAGCAACGTTCCGTACAAACGCCTGAACAAAGACGATGCCGTGGTATTGCTGGTCGACCACCAGACCGGCCTGATCTCGCTGGTACAGGATTTCTCGCCCAACGAGTTCAAGAACAACGTGCTGGCGCTGGGCGACATCGCCAAGTTCTTCAAGCTGCCGACCATCCTCACCACCAGTTTCGACAGCGGTCCGAACGGCCCGATCGTGCCGGAGCTCAAGGCGCAGTTCCCGGACGCGCCGTTCATTGCACGCCCGGGCCAGATCAACGCCTGGGACAACGAAGACTTCGTCAAGGCAATCAAGGCCACCGGTCGCAAGCAACTGATCATCGCCGGTGTGGTGACCGACGTGTGCGTGGCGTTCCCGACCCTGTCGGCCATTGCCGAGGGCTTTGAGGTGTTTGTGGTGACCGACGCTTCCGGCACCTTCAACACCACCGTGCAACAAGCGGCCTGGGCACGCATGTCGGCCGCCGGTGCGCACCTGCTGAACTGGTTCTCCGTGGCCTGCGAGCTGCAAGGCGACTGGCGCAACGACATGGAAGGCCTGGCCAACCTGCTGTCCGAGCGCCTGCCGAACTATCGCAACCTGATCAACAGCTACACCAAGTTCACCGCCAAGTAAGATCTGACCTTGTGGGAGCGAGCCTGCTCGCGAAGAGGGAGTATCAGTGACATTGATGTCGTCTGACACACCGCCTTCGCGAGCAGGCTCGCTCCCACAGTTTTTGCACAGTCCATTTCAGCGACTCTGCAACCAACTCAAAAACCCACCTTTCCTGACCACCACCGGCTTGGCCATCAACGCCATCCGGCTGTTCTGCTGGCGCACCGCCTGCAGCTTGTTCAACGCCCGGTCGACTTCCCGTCGTTGCGTCATGCAACTGCGGGTCAGGGATTTGTCGAGGCGGTAGATGATGCTTGAGGTCATGGCTGTGAACCGTGCCTGGGACGGGGTGTCGGCGAGGATGCTCTGTTCGCCCATGACTTCGCTCGGCCCCATGCGCCCGGCTTCGATCTGCGTGTTGCCGTCGGGGATGGTGGCGCTGACCACGCCGGTGGCGATGACGAACAGGCTGTCCGGTACTTCCTCCAGATCCAGCACCACCTCACCGGCCGCGTATTGCTGCGCCACCATGTTCTGGGCCAGGCGATCACGTTCCTCGGCGCTCAGGGAACGGAAGATTTTCACTTCATCGAGCAAGGCCCGTGCGCGTGTCGACGGCTCGATCACGCCATCGGGTTGCCGGGAAATGCCTGCCGCTTCGAGGTGCCGATGGGCCAGGTCGAACAGTTGATTGCGCACTTCACCTTTTTTGGCCAAATCGGCGATGAAGCCGCTGGCCACGTACTCGGACATGGTTTCGCCGGCTTCCTTGAGCACGGCTTTCGGCGCCGGATCGAGCAGCAGGCTGCTGCTGCCCTGAAGGGTGCGGTCCAGGGCATCGAGTACCCGACGCGGGCGGATGTGGTTGGGCACCTGAATGCTGATCGACACGCCGTGCATATTGAACGGGCGGCTGAGGTTGACGATCTTTGCCTTGGCGGCCACCGAGTTCGGCACCACCGCCGTGCTGCCGGCGCTGGTCAGCAGGTGGGTGGCACGCCAGTCGATGTCCAGCACCTTGCCTTCAATACCGTCGATGGAAACCCGGTCATCGACCTGGTACGGCTTGGTGGTGTTGAGCACGATGCCGGAGAACACGTCGCTCAAGGTGCTTTGCAATGCCAGGCCCACCACGATGGCGACGACGCCGGAGGTCGCCAGCAAACCTTTCACCGGCAACTCCAGCACGTAGCCGGCGGCGGCCACCACGGCTATCAGGAACACCAGTGCGCCGATGACATCCTGCAACAGCCGGCCGCTGTGGCCGATACGCCGCATCAGGGCCAGGCCGATCACTTCGGTGAGCACCCGCGCGGCGTACAGCCACCAGAGAATCCCCAGCGCCGTGGCCCCGAGCTGCGCCACGCGATCATCGGCAAACAACGGCGCCTGCAACGGGCTGACGCCGGCGTTGATGAGCACCGCGCTGAACAGCACAAACAGCGCCAGGCGCACACCGACCCGGCTCACCCGATGCTTGAATGGCGCGAGGTGCCAGAGCAGGGCGTCGATGGCCAGCAGCAGGGTGCTCAGGGAAAGCAAATGCTCAAGGAGCAAGGACATGGGGAAACTCCATTTAAATGCTTGCGGCAAACAGATCGCAGATCCTTCGGGGAAGGTGATTTCAGTGCGGTGAACGAAGATTAATGGTGTGCCAGGCAGGGAAAAAGCGGCTATAAAGTGTTTGACTGTCCACCGGGAAGTGACAATGAACCCCTTCGAAGATATGCGTATTTTTTGCCAGGTGATGGACTCCGGCAGCTTCACGGCCGCCGCCGATCAACTGGGGTTGTCCAAGCAGTTTGTCAGCCGCCGCTTGATGCAACTCGAAGAGCGTCTGGGTGTGCGCTTGCTCAATCGCTCGACCCGGCGCCTGGACGTCACGCCGCTGGGGCAGAGCTATTACGAGTCAGCCTTGCGCCTGCTCAGCGAAGTCGAGCAAGTGGAGCAGGGCATCGCCGGCCAGACCACCGAGCCACGGGGGACCATTCGGGTGAGTGCGCCGCTGTCGTTCGCACTGGCGCATCTGGGCTGCCTGTTGCCGGTGTTTTTGCAGCGCTATCGCGACGTGACGGTGGAGATGGATTTGAGCGATCGGCCCGTGGATTTGCTCGGTGAGGGCTACGACCTGGCGCTGCGCATCGGCACACTGGAAGACTCGACACTGATAGCCCGACGCATTGCCTCCATTGAGCGGGTGTACTGCGCAAGCCCGGCGTACCTGACCGAGCGCGGCACACCGCTCAAGCCAGAGGACTTGCACGGTCACGACTGCCTGCCATACGGCCATGGTCGACAGGTGCAATGGCGGTTTGCGGGGCAGGGCAAGCCATTGAGCGTCAATGTCAGCGGGCGGATGCGGGTCAACAACGGTGAACTGCTCAAGGATGCGGCGATCGCCGGGCTGGGGATTACGTATCTGCCGACGTTCATTGTCGGCTCGGCGTTGAAGGATGGACGGCTGGTGGAGGTGCTGGAGGATTTGCGGCCGGAGCCGCTGACGTTGTCGGCGGTCTACCCGCAACACCGGCAGAGTTCGCGGCCGGTGCAGGCGCTGGTTGAGTTTTTGCGCGAGGAACTGGATCAGTCTGAGGGTGGGTTGTAGAGCGGCGGATAGCCTGACTCACATTGGCCACTGTGGGAGCAAGCAAGCTCGCTCCCACAGGATATTTGTGTTGTATGGGAATCAGCTCCTTTTGTCATCACCGGGCTCGGCATGGACACCACGGTCATCCCCGGGCTCGCCATTGGCATGGACGCCACGGTCATCGCCAGGCTCGCCATTGGCATGGACACCTCGGTCATCGCCGGGCTCGCCATTGGCATGGACGCCATGGTCATCCCCGGGCTCATCATGGGTGCCGCTGCGTCCTGAGGACGAGGCCGTTCCGGAGTGACTCGAACCGCTGTTGGCACTGCCATGGCCACTGTTGCTGCCATGGTCGCCACTATGGCCGCTGCCGCTGTTGCCACCACTGCCGCTTCCACCGTGACTACCGCCGCCGCCGCCGCTGCCACCACCACCGCTGCCGCCGCCTCCACTGCCGCTGCCGCCGCCTCCACTGCCGCTGCCGCCGCCTCCACTGCCGCTGCCGCCGCCTCCACTGCCGCCGCCACCACCGCTACCACCGCCGCCGCCTCCACTGCCGCCGCCACCACCGCTACCACCACCACCGCCGCCACTACCCCCATCCTTGGCCTGAGCACTGGAAACTCCGGACAGGCTGTCCGGAATCAATACGGTAGACGCCGACAGAACCGCGCCAATAGCTACCGCCAGTAAAAGCTTATTGATGAGCATGTCGTTCTCCGTCTTTTTATTCAGATTGGAACGTTGATGAACATTGCAATGTGCTGCTTTTTTCCCGTGGGAACTAGATGAACAGTTCAACGAACCGATTTATTCGACTGGAACGTTGAAAAAGAATACGACGTACAGCCGGACCCGCTTCTAAAGGGGCAGCTCCAAAGGGTCAGTGAATGCTCGAGGCCAGTTCGAAAATCGGGATGTACATCAGGATCACGATCACCCCGATCAACAGGCCGATGAAGGTCATGAGCAGAGGTTCGAACAGCCGCACGAACCATTCGATCCAGCGGCTGATTTCTTCGTCGTAGAAGTCGGCGCTGCGCTCCATCATCTGCCCGAGGTTGCCGGACTGTTCGCCGGCGCGCAGCAGGCGCAGGGACACGGGGGTCACCAGGTGATTGAGCTCCAGCGCGGCAGACAGTGATTGCCCCTCGCGCACCCGGTCGCAGGCCTGGTCCAGGCGCGTGCGGGAAGCGACGGTAAGCAGGCCACGGACCATGCCCATGGCGGTGACCAGAGGGATGCCGCCTTGCAGCAGAATCCCCAGCGAACGGTAGAAGCGCGCCAGCTCATACATGAAGATGCGCTGGTGCACCGCGGGGAGTTTTTCGATCAGGCGGTCCAGCCCCCGACGAAACACCGGCTGGCGCTGGAGCAGGGTGAGGGCGACGATGATTGCCAGCAAGCCCCCGAAGAATTCACCCTGGTGGGCGTGCAGGAACATGCCGCTGCTCATCAGGATCTGCGACATCCACGGCAGGTTCGACCCCAGTCCTTCAAACACCAGGCTGAAGCGCGGTACGACATACCCCATCAGAAACAAAACCACGCCACCGCCCACCACCAGCAACAGCAAGGGGTAGATCGAAGCGCTGATGATCTTCTGGCGAACCTCGTCCATGCGCTGGCGATAGCTGACATAGCGGCCCAGGGCATCGCCCACGGCGCCAGTCTTCTCGCTGGACTGGACCAGCGCCACGTACAGCGGCGGGAAAACCGCCGACAGCTGGCTCAAGGCCTGGGAAAACGATTTGCCCTCGTAAAGCAGGCGGACCAACTCGTTCAAGGTCTTGCGGGCCTGTGGCGCGTTTTCCTTTTCCGCCAGGCTTTCCAGCGCATCGATCAACGGCAGGCCGGCGTTGAGCAGGGTGGTCAGTTCCTGGCTGAACAACACCAGGTTGAACGTCTCGCGCCTGTGCAGGCGCAACGCGCGCCAATGTCGCTCGGCGTGCAGGCTGACCACCCGCAGGCCCTGGTCTTCGGCGATGCGCCTGGCTTCGCTGTGCCCCGGTGCCTCGACGGTCATCGAGACCACACCGGACTTGCCAACGGCCTTGAGGTGAAAGCGCATGGTCGCCATTCCCGTCAGTTCCAGTTGGTGACTTCGGCGTTCTCGCCTTCGCCACCGGGCTGCCCGTCCTTGCCCATGGACAACAGGTCGTACTCGCTGTTTTCACCGGGATAGCGATAGGCGTAGTTGTGGCCCCAGGGGTCTTGCGGGAGTTTTTTCTGCAGGTACGGGCCGGTCCAGCGCGGTTCGTCGGCGGGGGGGGTGACCAGCGCCTGCAAGCCTTGTTCGGTGGACGGGTAATGGCCGACCTCCAGGCGGTAAAGGTCCAGGGCCTTGCTCAAGCCTTCTATCTGCGCCTTGGCCACTTTGACTTCGGAGCGGCCCAGTTGGGCGAAATACTTCGGCGCCACGATGCCGGCCAACAGCCCCAGTACCACCAGCACCACCAACAGTTCGAGCAAGGTGAACCCGCTTTGGGTTCGCCGGGCATAACACAGTCGCTGATTCATGATGACCTCATAACAGTCGGCAGCAGAGTTGCCATGTAATTGCATGCAATTGCCATGCTCACGATTGCTGACCCTTGCGCACCCCCCGTACTACGGGCTTTCTCGCTTACGGCACAGTGCTTGCGTATGGCTGGTGCACGACTGGCCATTGGGGCAATTCCCCCAATTTTCGGGGCCGGGAAGGGGAGGTATAACAATGAAAACACTCACCACCGGGTTGCTGGGTCTCCTTGCATTGGCCGGCGCCGCACAGGCCGATGTGTTTGTCTCCGTGGACGCCAATGGCAGCTACGTCCTGTCCAATGTCCACCGCCCCGGACGCCACTATGAACGGGTGATTCGTGAGCCCGATGCGGCGGTGGTCAGTCTCGATCAGCAACCGCAGATGATCGCCGCGCAACCCTATGCCGAGCTGGTGGCGGCGGCGGCCACGGCCAACGAACTGCCGGCGGCGTTGTTGCACGCAGTGATCAAGACCGAATCCGCCTACAACGCCCGTGCCACCTCACCCAAGGGCGCTCGCGGGCTGATGCAGTTGATGCCCGGCACCGCCCGCGAAATGGGTGTGACCAATGTCTACGACCCCAAGGCCAACATCCAGGGCGGCGCCCGCTATCTCAAGCGCCTGATGACGATGTTCGACAACGATATCCGCCTCGCCGTGGCGGCCTATAACGCCGGCCCGCAAGCGGTGCTCAGCCGGGGCAATGTGGTCCCGCCGTTCGCCGAGACCCAGCGTTATGTGCCCAGCGTGCTGAACCAGTATCGGCGTTTGCAGGGGTTGCCCGCGGATGCGCCGCTTTGATCGACAGCCCGGGGAATTTTTCCCCAAAAGTGGGGAATGATGGCCCCGGCAAAAAAGTGGGGGGATTGGGTGGGGTAAATCCCCCGACCTATCAAGTCGTAATTATAACAAACTGATTAATAACGTATTTTTTTGTGGCATGCGGATTGCTCCGGTCGATTTGTCGAGAAGTGGCGATACACCACCAAGAGGAAACTGACATGGACCGATTCGCGCATCGCGGCCTGCTGACGTTCTGCCTGTTGGCCTTCGGTATCGACCAGGTGCTGGCTCACTCGGCGGACGAGCACACCGGGCACGACATGGCGGCCAGCACCGCTAGCCCGGAGATCGCCCGGATCAGGTTTGCCGATGTGACCCTGCTGGACCAGGATGGCAAGGTCGTCAGCCTGGAAAAAGACCTGGTGAGCAACAAGATCGTGGTCATGGGCTTCATCTACACCAATTGCACCACGGTCTGCCCGGTGGTGTCCTCGATCATGGGCAGGGTGCAGAAACAGTTGGGCGCGCGGGTCGGCACCGAGGTGCAACTGGTGTCGATCAGCATCGACCCGCAGCGTGATGATCCCCAACACCTGAGCGACTACGCCCGCACCTTCCAGAAGGGGCCGGGCTGGAGCTGGCTGACCGGTTCGCCGCAGTCGGTCGATGCCACCCTCAAGGGCCTGGGTGCCTACAGCGGTGGCTTCGAGAACCACTCGCCGATGATTCTGGTGGGGGACGGCAACAACCGTTCCTGGACCCGCTACTACGGTCTCACCGAAGCGACGGAGTTGGCCCGGGCCGTCGAGAGGCTCAGAGGCGAACGCAACGCCCACGCCAAGCACACCGCCATCGCCATGGAGCATCAGCCATGAGCGCCATCGACAGGAAAACCTGCTTCCCCGACACACCCTTGCAGGACCAGAACGGCAGCACCTTTATCTCCCTTACCAGTGATCCGCTGCGCAACACCCCGGCGGTACTCAAGGCTTGCACCTTGAAACAGGGCATCAATGGGCCCCACTGGTTTTTTCTTACCGACGACAAGGTGCAAATGGACCTTGTATGGGGTCGCATTGGCCAGGTCGTGCCGGTCGCTGAGCCACGGCCATGAATACTGCCCTCGTCCTTGGCCTGCTGCTCTTCGGCAGCCTCGCGCTCACCGCCCAGGCGCTGCCGCTGAGCCTCAGCGAAAGTGCCGGTAAACGCTTGTACCACGAAGGCGTGTCGGCCAGCGGCGAACCGGTCATGGTCCGGGTCGGCGCAGCGGGCATGCTGCCGGCCACCCGCCTGCCGTGCGCCAGTTGTCATGGCGAAGATGGCCACGGGCGCCCGGAGGGTGAGGTGCGACCGCCGGACCTGCGCTGGTCGCGACTGGCCAACAGCCATGGCCAGCAGCACATCAACGGTCGCAGTTATCCGGCCTACAGCGAAATCACCCTGGCGCGGGCGGTGCAGGAGGGGCGCGACCCGGGCAACAATCGGCTCGATCCGACGATGCCACGGTTCGTGTTGTCGATGATCGATCAACGCAACCTCACGGCGTACCTCAAGCGCCTGGCCGAAGACGGCGACCCGGGCCTGGCCCCCGACAGTCTGCACCTGGGCACGTTGTTGCCGGGTTCCGGACCCTTGGGCGAGGAGGGCATCACGGTGGCGGCGGTGCTCAACGGCTGCGTGGCGCGCATCAACGCGGCGGGCGGAATTCATGGCCGGCAATTGCGCCTGACCATCCTCGACCCCGGCGTCGACCGCGCCAGTGCCGAAAAGGCGCTGGACCGGTTGATCGATGAAGAGCAGGTGTTTGCCCTGATCGCACCGATGGCGCCGGCATTGGACGTGAGCTTCGCCGTGCGTCTGGAACAGGCGGGCATTCCCCTGATCGGGCCGCTGTCCTTGCAGGGCACGCCCCACACCAGCCGGCAGATATTCGAACCGCTGCCGGGCCTTCGCGAGCAATTGATCGCCCTGGCCGACTACGCCAGGGCCAGCCTGCGGGTGCTTCAGGGGCCGACGCTGATTGCCTACCCGGACGAACCCGGCCAACGGCTGGCGGCGCAGGAACTCGGCAGGTACTTGCAGGGGCGCGCCTGGCAAAAGGTGAGCCTGCAAGCCTATGACCCGGCCGGGGATGATTTTCCCTTGGGGTCGCGCTCGGTGTTTTACCTGGGCAGCAGCAGCGGCTTCAGTCGTCTGGCCGAGCGCTTGCAAACGGCGGGGCAGGTGCCTTACCTGTTCGCCGCTTCGAACCAGGTGGCGGGCAATCTGACGCAGGTGCCCAGCGGATTTTCCCGGCGGGTGTTCCTGGCCTTTCCGTTCGTGCCCAGCGACTGGACCCTGGCCGGGCGCCTGGCCTTGACCCAGTTGCGCGAACATCAGGGCCTCGGCGGCCAGCACGCGGTGCTGCAAGTGGGCGCGTTCAGTTCGATGATGCTGCTCAGCGAAGGCATGAAGCAGGCCGGGCGCAATGCCAGTCGCGAGAAGCTGGTCAGTGCCCTGGAAGGCCTGCGTGACTTCGATACCGGGCTGACGCCGCTGATGAGCTTTGGTCCGGGCCGGCGCCTGGGCTTGAGCGGTGCCCATATCGTCACGGTGGATCTGCCGGACCAGCGTTTCTATCTGGTCGCCCCCTATAAACCCATTGCTGCCACGCCGTGACCTGAGGCCGATCATGAAACTCGATACCACCCGGTGCAGACGCTTCCACTGTCGAAACCGCAGGGCTACGCTTAACCGGGATGAGGGCGTCGGCGCCATTGCGCTCACGCAATCGAATCGAATCGAACGGATTGACGATCAATAGGGGGTTTCCCCAACAGTGGGGGGAAAAGTTCAGTGCCAATCAGGTCGCTTTCCCCGTTTTTGGGGGATGGAATTGCGGTACGAAAAGGCATTGTTTTTTAAATTCAAGGACATGAAGTCCTAAAATTACCGGCGCCCGGCCTGGCATGAAGTGTGCGTTAGTCCTGTCAGGGCGCGCACTCCGTCAGGTTCAAAACCCGGACCTGCGGTTTCAAGGAGTCCACCTTGTTAAACAAAGTACTGGTTGTTGATGACGAACAGTTGCTGGCGGAGAACCTCCAGGGTTACCTGCAGGCGCAAGCACTGGAAGTCCGGATTGCCCACGACGGCGCGCAAGGAATCGCTGAAGCTGACGATTTCGCGCCCGATGTGATGGTGTTCGATTACCGCTTGCCCGATATGGAAGGCTTTCAGCTGCTCGATACCGTCCGCCAGAACAGGAAGTGTCATTTCGTGCTGATCACAGGGCACCCCACCGCGGAAGTTTGTGAGCGGGCCCGGCAACTGGGCGTCAGCCATATCCTGTTCAAGCCGTTTCCATTGGCGGAATTGGCCCGTGCAGTGCTTGATCTTCTAGGGGTAAAGCGCGAACCCAAAGCGGGGGTGGGCACTTGCGAAGGCTTTGTCGAACGACGCCAGAGCAGGACCGAGAGTTTCCCGCTGCAGTTGTACGACGGTAGTTGGGTGTTGGCAGATCGCCGAAAAAGTACATCGGCCTCCAAGGCGCCAGACGACGAACAATTGCTCACCGGGGAGTAGTGGCGCGACAAGACGTTCCGGCCTCCGCCGAATGGCTCGCCGCGCCGACAGGGCCCAAAGCCCCGGGCGTTGGAGAGCAAGCCATGGACCGTCTATCCCTTGCCGTAGAACCGGCGCAACCGGAATGTGCACCGACTCGTTTCAGCAGTGAACAACTGGCCCAGGCCCGAGCCCTGGCCACCAGTTCCGGCGAGCGGATGCTGGACGCCCTGGGGGGACTGTGCGAACTGGCTCCGATGCCTTTCATTCAATGCCTCGGCGTAACCCTGCACTACCCGGTGCTCGACACCGACAGCCTGTTCAATTCCACCCCGGTGTTCGACCGGGTGACCCTTGCCCAATGCCTCAAGCGTGAATTCATCCTGCTGCGTCATAACGATGCGGTCATCGGTGTGTTCGCCGACCCCTTCGACAGTGCACGCCTGGCCTGGATCGATGAATGCCTGCAGGGCGCGCCGCTGTACCTGGTGCATGCCGATGACCTCAAGGCCTACCTGGCGCGTCACGAAGAAAGCTTCCATGCGGTGGAGTCGCTCAACGCCCAGAGCGACGCCGGCGCCGAAATCGATAACCTGCAAAGCCTGTCCCTGACCAGCATCAGCGAAGACTCCAGCGTCGTGGTCAAACTGGTCAACTCGACCCTGTACGACGCGCTGAAAATGCACGCCAGCGACATCCACCTCGGCACCACCGGCAACGGCCTGGTGATCAAGTACCGGATCGACGGTGTGCTCAATAACATCAGCAAGATCCAGGGCAACGAATTCGCCGAGCAAGTGATTTCCCGGGTCAAGGTCATGGCCGAACTGGACATCGGCGAAAAACGCGTGCCCCAGGATGGCCGCTTCAAGATCGGCATCAGCGGCCGGCAGATCGACTTCCGGGTGTCGATCATGCCGAGCATTTTCGGGGAAGACGCGGTGCTGCGGGTTCTCGACAAACAGGACCTCGCCGACAAAGTCTGCGGCGTGCAGTTGCAGGCCCTGGGCTTTGAAGAAGAAACCCTGCGCCAGCTGCGCCGGCTGGCCGCCGAACCCTACGGCATGGTGCTGGTGACCGGGCCGACCGGTAGCGGCAAGACCACCACCCTGTACGCGATGATCACCGAGATCAACCACGGCGTGGACAAGATCATCACCATTGAAGACCCGGTGGAGTACCAGCTGCCGGGCGTGCTGCAGATCCCTGTCAACGAGAAGAAAGGCCTGACCTTCGCCCGGGGGCTGCGCTCGATCCTGCGCCATGACCCGGACAAGATCATGGTCGGTGAAATCCGCGACCCGGACACTGCACAGATCGCCGTGCAATCGGCGCTCACCGGTCACCTGGTGTTCACCACCATCCACGCCAACAACGTGTTCGACGTGATCGGCCGATTCACCCAGATGGAAATCGATCCCTACAGCCTGGTCTCGGCACTCAATGCCGTGCTGGCCCAGCGCTTGATCCGCCTGGTCTGCACCCACTGCAGCAGCCCTTACAGCCCGACCCAAGAAGAGCTGGAGGTCTCGGGGCTGGATCCGCAAAAGGTCGCTCACTACCAGTTCGTCCACGGCAAGGGCTGCGGGCATTGCCGGGGCACCGGTTATCGCGGGCGTAGCGCGATTGCCGAATTGCTGCATCTGGACGACGAATTGCGGCAAATGATCGTCGAGCGCCAGCCCATTTCGAAAATCAAGGCGCACGCCTGCAAACGTGGCTTGCGCCTGTTGCGCGAGTCGGCGCTGGAGATGGTGGAACAAGGCCGGACGACGCTCGAGGAGATCAACCGTGTCACTTTTATCTCGTGAGCAATTTGTCGCCGTGCTCGGCGCCAGCGGTGTTGGCCTGGGGCAACGCCAAGGCGCTGCAACCCACTGGCTGGGCAGCGTCGGCTACATCGACGAAGGCTTCCAGGCCTGGACGGTGGCCCTCGATACTCTCGACCGTTTGCTCGGCGAACACAGCGTTGCCAAGGCGGAACTGACCGTAGTGATTTCCGGGCACTTCAGCCGCTATTGCCTGGTGCCCTGGAGTGAGCAGATCAGCACCCCGGCCGAATTGCAGGGCTTCGCCCAACTGTGTTTCGAAGACCTCTACGGTGCCCCGATGCAGCCCTGGAGCCTGGTGCTCTCGGCCGAGCCCGCCGGTTACGACCGCATCGCCACTGCACTGCCACAGGACTTGCTCGAACGCCTGCGCGCCCTGGTCAGCGCTCGCGGTTTGCGCCTGCGTTCGGTGCAGCCGTACCTGATGGCGGCGTTCAACCATTTCGATAAAAGCTTTGAGGCCGGGGACTTCCTGTTCGTGGTCGCCGAACCGGTACGCAGCGTGTTGCTGCTGGCCCGGGAAGGGCGCTGGACCTCGGTGCGTTCGGTGGGCAGCAGCGACAGCGATACCGCGCTGACCGCGCTGATCGGTCGTGAAAACCAGTTGCAAGCGTCCACCAGCGAACGGCCGTTGAATGTCTACCTGCATGCACCGGCGCGCATCGATTCGCCTCCCGACGTGCCCGGTGTGCATCTGCGCACCCTCGAAGAAGACCGGACAGCCGTACGCGATTGCCTGTACCTCATGTCTCGGGCGGTGGCCTGACATGCGCCCCCTGATGCTCGACTTTCAGCCGCGCCGCCGTGCAGGCCCCTTGGGCTGGAGCCTGCTGGCCGGTGGCGTGGTGCTGACATTGACTTGCCTGATGGTGCAACAGCACCTGAGCAACGAGGCCGAACAGCAGCAAGGCCACCTGCAAACCACCCAGCGGGTGCTCACCGGCGATACCGGCAGCAAGCTCAGCCTGACCCCGGCGCAAATTCGCGAGCAGGCGCAGAACCTGGCGGAAATGCGCAAGGTCTCCCAGCAGTTGCGCCGCCCCTGGGAGCGCCTGTTCGCCACCCTCGAAGCCATGCCGCGGGACAACATCGCCCTGCTTACCCTGACCCCGGACGCTCGCAAGGGCCAGGTGCGGATCAGCGCCGAGGCGCTGGACCTGGACGCCATGCTCGATTTCCACCGCCGCCTCGAAGCCAGCGACGAGCTGTCAGACGTGTCGCTGTTGAGCCACGAAATTGTCGCCAACGTGCCGGAACACCCGGTGCAGTTCAACCTGTCGGCCACCTGGGAGATCGGCGATGCAAATCCATAAATTGATCGTCCACGAATACCTGCAAGGCCTGGGCGTTCCGGGGCTGGCAGGGATGGCCATGTTGGTGCTGGCGCTGAGCTATGGCCTGGTGGGGCTGCTGCCGGACTGGGAATCGCTGCAAAGCCTCAGCCAGCAGACTCGCGAAGCCACCGAGTACCTGGCCAAGGTCGAAGACGGCAGCGTGGCCGCGCCGGTGGTGCCGCAGCGCCAGCTCGACGATTTCCGCAGCAAGTTGCCGTCCCAGCCCCAGGCCACTGTGGCCATCGACAAGATCTACGCCCTGGCCGCCCAGGAACGCATCACCTTGTCCCGGGGTGAATACTCCCTGGGCGTGGACCCCAAGACGCACCTGGCCCGTTATCAGATTCTGTTGCCGGTACGTGGCAGCTATCCGCAACTGCGACGTTTCCTGCACGCCTTGCTCGGCCAGTTGCCGGCGGTGGTGCTCGAGGATGTGGAGCTTTCGCGCAAGAATATCGCCGATACCGACCTGACCGGGCGGATCCGCATGACCCTTTACCTGTCGAGGTCATGATGAATACCAAGCGAGTGGCGGGTTGGGTGGCGTTCTTCGGTGTAGCGGCAGCGCTCGCCTGGCTCCCCGAATACTTCAAGCAGGCCGACGACAGCGACCTTGCGGTGGCCACCGTGGCTACCCCGGCCAAGGGCAAGACCCCTGGCGCATCGACGGCTGCATCGAGCGCCGCTGCACCAGCGCCGATCAAGGACCTGAGCCCGGCAGGCGACCTGTTCGCCGCCCGTAGCTGGATAGCGGCGCCGACCCCTGGTGCCGTCACTGAACAACCGGTAGTCGTTACTCCGGTGGTGCAAGTCCCCACAGCACCACCCTTGCCCTTCCAGTTTGTCGGCCGGCTGCATGACCGTTCCGATCTGCAGGTGTTCTTGCAGAGCGGCGAAAAAATATACGTCGTGCGCAAAGGGGATGTCATCGACGAAACCTGGCGGATCGAGCGGATTTCCAATAAGGAACTGAGCCTGGTCTACCTGCCTCTGCATTTGGCGCAGACTTTGTCTGTGGGGAGTACGGAATGAGCAAATCCCGTTTGCTGATGAGCCTTTGTCTTTGCGCAGGGCTGGCCGCATGCAGTTCGGCGCAGGTTGCCAGGGATGAAGCTTCCGCCCTGATCGAATCGGGCCAGTACGAAGCCGGTCTGGCCCGCATCGAAGAGGGATTGCGCGAAAACCCTCGCGATACCGAACTGCACATGGCCCTCAACAACGGACGGGCTCTCG
The DNA here is from genome assembly GCF_057838985.1 of Pseudomonas sp. KH_046_2. Taxonomy (NCBI): domain Bacteria; kingdom Pseudomonadati; phylum Pseudomonadota; class Gammaproteobacteria; order Pseudomonadales; family Pseudomonadaceae; genus Pseudomonas; species Pseudomonas sp. KH_046_2. Next base: position 2,449,909 of record NZ_CM174480.1, read on the forward strand.
CCGTGAAGGCGCTGCTGGCCCAGGCCGACATGGACCGCACCCAGCGTAATTTCGCCGGAGCCCGCATGACTTACAGCCGGGTCTTGAACATCGAACCGAACAACCGTCGTGCCCAGGATTCCCTGCGCCAGCTCGACTATCTGCGCAGCATGGATGAGAAACTCGAACTGGCCCGTGGCGACCTGCGTCGCGGTGATATCTACGGTGCCGACCGCCAGGTCAAACAGATTCTCGAACTGGACCCGAAGAACGACGGCGCCATGGAGCTGCAAGACAGCATCCGCCTGGTGCAGAGCCGCAACGTGGTGCAGTACCCGCAGTTACGTACGCGCCTGGACCGGCCGGTGACCCTGGAATTTCGCGATGCCAACCTCAAGACCATTTTCGAAGTACTGTCCCAGGTCGCCGGCCTGAACTTCATCTTCGACAAGGACCTGCGCCCGGACATGAAAGCCACGATCTTCGTACGTGACGTGCGTATCGAAGACGCCGTGGAGCTGCTGCTGCAACAGAACCAGCTGCATCAGAAAGTGGTGAATGAAAACACCGTGCTGATCTACCCGGACTCGCCGCAGAAGATCAAGGATTACCAGGAACTGGTGATGCGCACCTTCTACCTGACCAGCATCGATGCCAACACGGCGCTGAACATGATCAAGACCATGCTCAAGACCCGCGACGTGTTCGTCGACGAGCGCCTCAACACCCTGACCATGCGCGATACCGGTGACGCGGTGCGCATGGCGGAAAAACTCCTGCAATCGCAGGATCAGTCCAACCCGGAAGTGGTGCTGGAAGTGGAAGTGATGGAAGTCGCCCGTCAACGCATTCTCGACCTTGGCCTGCAATGGCCCAACACCTTCGGCGTGGTCAACAGCGACGGGTCGGCGGTGACCCTTCTCGATCAGCTCAAGGGCATCAACTCCGGCCGCATCACGATCTCGCCATCGCCCCAGGCCAAGATCAATGCCCAGGACAAGGACATCAATACCCTGGCCAGCCCCGTGATTCGGGTCAGCAACCGCGAACAGGCGCGCATCCACATCGGTCAGCGCGTGCCGATCATCAGCGCCACCTCGGTGCCTTCGACCCAGGGCCCGGTGATCACCGAAAGCGTGACCTACCTCGACGTCGGTCTGAAGCTCGAAGTGCAGCCCATCGTGCACCTGAACAACGAAGTGGCGATCAAGATCGCGCTGGAAGTCAGTAACGCCACGCCGCTGACGCCGACCGCTCAGGGCACCATTCCGGTCCAGGTCGATACCCGCAACGCCCAGACCACCTTGCGTCTGCATGACGGCGAAACCCAGATCCTCGCAGGGCTCGTGCGCAACGACCACGGCGCCACCGGCAACAAGATTCCCGGCCTTGGCGACATTCCCGGCCTGGGTCGCCTGTTCGGCAGCAACAGGGACGACGTCATCAAATCCGAACTGGTGCTGTCGATCACTCCGCGGATTGTGCGCAACCTGCCGTACCAGAGCCCGTCGGACATGGAGTTCCAGACCGGTACCGAAACCAGCATGCACATCCAGGCACCGGACCGCTCGATGAGCACGACGGTTCAGGCCAACCCCATGAACGCTCCGATCGCCACCACCGTTACCGTTGGGAAGCCTTGATCATGAACGCCTCGCAACGCGGTTTTACCCTGGTCGAAGTCGTGGTGACGCTCGCCCTGGTCGGCCTGCTGGCCGGCATGGCCGCACCGCTGACCGAGACCGTGGTGCGCCGGGGCAAAGAGCAGGACCTGCGGACCGCGCTGTACCAGATCCGCGATGCCATCGACGCTTACAAACAAGCCTTCGACGCCGGCTACATCGAGAAATCGCTCGACAGCAGCGGCTACCCGCCGAACCTGCAAGTACTGGTCGAGGGTGTGCGTGACACGCGCAGCCCCAAGGGCGCCAAGTTCTACTTCCTGCGGCGCATCCCCCGTGACCCGCTGGCAGTCGTCAAGCGTGACGACGAGGGCGGCTGGGGCCTGCGTTCCTATGACAGTTCGGCTGAGAACCCCCGCGAGGGCCAGGACGTCTTTGACGTTTACTCCAAGGCACGCGGCAAGGGTCTCAATGGCATCGCCTACCGAGAGTGGTGAGCATATGCGTCGGCAAAAGGGTTTTACCCTGATTGAATTGATGGTGGTCCTGGCAATCATCGCGACCCTGATGACGATCGCCTTGCCACGCTACTTCAGCAGCCTGGAGGCTTCCAAAGAGACCACCTTGCACCAGAGCCTGTCGTCCATGCGCGAGGCACTGGATCACTATTACGGGGACACCGGGCGATATCCCGATTCCATCGAACAGCTGGTCGAACTGCGCTACTTGCGTAACCAGCCGCTTGACCCGATTTCCGAGCGCAAGGACACCTGGGTCCTGGTCGCGCCACCGGATGGCGTGGCGGGCGGGGTGGCCGATATCAAGAGTGGGGCCAGCGGGAGGGCGCGAGATGGCAGCCTGTATTCCGAGTGGTAGACCTTCGAACCAGGGTGGCTTTACCTACCTGGGTGTGCTGTTTCTGGTCGTCGTGATAGGCATGGGCCTGGCCAGTGCCGGCGAGTTGTGGGCCACCGCTTCGCGCCGGGATCGCGAAAACCAATTGCTCTGGGCCGGTACGCAGTATGCCCAGGCGTTGCGCAGCTATTACCGCAGTTCGCCCGGTATGGCCCAGTACCCGAAAGAACTCACGGACCTGTTGCAGGACGAGCGTTTCCCGACGGCCAGGCACCATCTGCGGCAGTTGTACCCGGAGCCGATGACAGGTGGCGAGTGGGAGCTGATGCGCGATTTCGACGGGCGGATCAGCGGTGTGTACTGCCCGTCCGAGCAGAAGCCGCTCAAGCAAGAGAACTTCCCCAGCCAGTGGGCGGACTTCAAGGGCATGGCCAGCTACAAGGACTGGCAGTTCGTGGCCGAGAAAGTCTCCCTCGAAGATACCGGCGGGCCGCCGAAAGAACAGGCCACCGGGCCCCAGGCATTGCAGCCTTGAGCCTTGCTCGCGATGGCGGCCTTGCAACCAACGACAATCCTTTGGCTCACACCACAGGAATTTGTGGATGTCAGGGAAGGTTGTAGGACCAGGAGTGAGGCTACACCGCCTTGCGTCGTTGCCTACAACTACGCCAGAGTCCGCCGGCTTGTGGGCCTTGGACCCTGACTCTATCGTTACCGGGTCGCTGCAAATTCAGCGATCGGGTTTCGCAGCCCAGGTTAATCAAGGCGCTCAGCGCCACCGTTTCCTTGCAGTTGGCGCTTTTGTTCGCCCACTGTTTTGCGTTATGGCGGCTGTGCGCGGGAGACTTTCGGGTCTGCCGGGTTCCTTGCCAGCGATGGCGGCCTCCCAGCCAACCATGTTCTACGCCTTGTCCACCATCCTCTCCCCCAAAGCCAATCCCTCCTACCCCGGCAATCTCAGCTCCGCACACAACCCGCCACCCTCACGATTGCTCAGGATCAACGCCCCACCAATTGCGATCGCCAATTGCTGTGCAATCGCCAACCCCAACCCGGTACCGCCGGTGCTGCGATTGCGGGAGTTTTCCACGCGGTAGAACGGTTCCATCACTTGCTTGAGTTCTTCCTCGGCGATCCCCGGACCACGGTCGAGGATCCTGATCGACAGGTTGCCATCGGCCCGTTTTTCCACCTGCAATTCAGCTGCACCGGCAAACTTCAATGCGTTGTCCGTCAGGTTGACCAGCACCCGGCGCAAGGCGTGGGGGCGGGTGTCGATGACGGCTGCGCTCTTGCCAGTGAGTTGAACGTCCTTGCCCACGTCCTGATAGTCGAACACCAGGCTGTCGAGGAACGAGTCGAGGTCGGTGCGGCGGCTTTCTTCGGTGGCGCCGTGGATGCTGCGGGCGTAGGCCACGCCTTCGCGCACCAGGTGTTCCATCTCGTCCAGGTCGTTCCACAGTTTGTCTTTTTCGCTGGAGTCGTCCATGAACTCTGCGCGCAGTTTCATGCGGGTGATCGGGGTTTGCAGGTCGTGGGAGATTGCCGCGAGCAGCTGCATGCGTTCCTTCAGGTACGCCGCGATGCGTGCCTGCATCGAGTTGAAGGCCTTGGCGGCGTGGGCGACTTCGGTCGGGCCTTTTTCGTCCAGGAGTACTGGGTGCGCGTTGGGGTCCAGGGTTTCGACGGCACCGGCGAGGCGGGTGAGGGGGCGGATGGCGATTCTGACCGCCAGCCAGGAGCAGGCCAGCATCAACGCCAATTGTCCGAGCAACACGATGGGCAGCCAGGGCGACAACGGCACCATCGCCGGGCGAACGTCGATGGTCAGGGGGCTGCCATCCGCCAGGTTCAAGTGGACTTGAAAATGTTTTTTCGGCCCGGGAATGTCGGTGAAGGTCATCGGGTAATCGTGGCCGATGGCGTCCTTGATCGAGGCAATGGCAATGGGCGCATCGGGCATGTCGGTGCGGATGGGCGTGCCCGGCGAGCCCTCATTGAGCATGTAGCTGTAATTGCGCCGCTCCAGTTGTTTGAGCCAAGCGGCTCGCTCATCGGCGGGCAAGCGGTCGAGGATGGCAACGGAGGTGGAAACGTCGGTTTCCAGGTTGCCGAGCATGGTGTTTTTCGAGGACTCGTAGCGTTCGTAGTACTGCGCGCCGAAGGACAGCGCCTGGGCGAGGATCAGGCCGATCAGGAAAATCAGCGACAGCCGCGAGGCCAGGGTCCGCGGCCAATGCAGCGCCAGGGTCATGATTGATCGCCCAGGATTTCCACCGGCAGGGAAAACACATAGCCTTCGCTGCGCACGGTCTTGATGTAGGCCGGTTCACGGGCGTCGTCGAGCAAGCGCTGGCGCAGGCGACTGACCAACAGGTCGATGGAACGGTCGAACAGGTCGGCGTCGCGGCCCTGGGTCAGGTTGAGCAATTGATCGCGGTTGAGCACCCGTTGCGGATGGTCGAGAAACACCCGCAGCAATCGATATTCGGCACCGCTCAGGGCCACCATGGTGCCGTCTTCATCCAGCAGGTGACGGGCCGAGGTGTCCAGGCGCCAACGGCCGAAGGCCAACAGCCGGCTGGCTTCGGTCACCACCAGGTTTGGCGGCAGCATGCGCGTGCGTCGCAGCACCGCGTTGATCCGCGCCAGCAGCTCACGGGCGGCGAATGGCTTGACCAGGTAGTCGTCGGCGCCCATTTCCAGGCCGAGGATACGATCGGTTTCATCGTTGCGGGCGGTGAGCATCAGCACTGGCGTGGCCTTGTGCTTGCCGGCGCGCAATTCGCGGCAGAGCACCAGGCCATCGTCCCCCGGCATCATGATGTCCAGCACGATCAGGTCCACCGGAGTGGTTTCCAGAAACGCGCGCATCTGCCGTCCATCCGCCACGACCGTGGTGCGCAGGCCGTTCTTCTTCAGGTAGTTGCCAACCAGTTCGCGGATTTCGCGGTCATCGTCAACGATGAGGATGTGATCAACGTGGTCCATTGGGCCAAACCTCTGGTAAATGGGGAATGCCACACAGTCTATCGAGCCTGGGCGGGCTCGCCTGCCGCCCTTTGTATTGCAGTGTATCTGGCTTGCCTGCGGATACACACGAAGGCAAAAAAGCCGATTTCCAGCGGTTTTGTATGCCTGTGTATCCAGGCGCCGCTCTGATACGCAGCGATTGATTCACGCCGATTCCCGACACAGACGAGATACCTCCCAGGCTTTTAATAGGTTCCATCGAGGCAAGCCAGAGCGCCTCGGATCAACCAACGATCGACCTGTTGAAACCTTGAGGAACTCGCCATGAACACCAAGGCCATCTACGCCGCCTGCCTGTTTGCCGCCCTGAACATCTGCACCTTGTCGGCCCGTGCCGAAGCTGATGTCGCCCCCAAAACCTACACCTACGGCACCCAACTTGACATCAGGAAAGTGGTGTCGCTTAGCGAGGACGCTTCGCCTGCCTGTGGCGTGGTGAATGCGCAACTGACGTACCTCGACTCTCAGTCCAGGACTCAGGTGCTGGGTTACAGCAAGTTGGCTGACAACTGCAACTCGGAAAACTGAGTGTTGCGATCAGCCATTACACATCCCATTTGAAGCCAGGAAGAAAACCATGAACAACGTCAGCCGATTCTTGACCGCCATTGCCTTCTCCGTCGCCGGCGCCGCTGCCCACGCCAACGCTGCTGTGGATCGAAGCGCCTGCGCCAGCAACACCTGCTTCCAGCTCACGCCGGTGGCGGAGAAGGGCACCCAGGGCTTCCTGGCGCAGGACGGTTCCAGCCGCACACCGCAGGGGCAGTTGCTGGATGAGCAGACGGCTTGAGAACACCCCAGATCCACTGTAGGAGCGAGCCTGCTCGCGATAGCGATGGTTCAGTCAACGATGTATCGCCTGACCGGACGCCATCGCGAGCAGGCTCGCTCCTACAGTGGTGATGTGTCGCCCACTAACCTGTATTAGGTGATCCCATGTTACTCATCGCTTTCCTGGGCGGCATATTGACCGTCCTCAGCCCGTGCATCCTACCGGTCGTGCCATTCCTGTTTGCCGGAGCCGACCGCACACGCTCCTCGATCCTGCTGACCCTCGGCGGCATGGTCCTGACCTTTGCCCTGGTCGCCAGCCTGGCCGTGGTCAGCAGTGAGTGGGTGATCCAGGCCAGCAACACCGGCCGCCACATCGCGCTGGTGGTGATGGTACTGTTCGCCCTGTCGCTGATTTCCGCCCGGGTCGGTGACTGGCTGGCGCGGCCCTTCGTGCTGCTGGGCAATCGCCTCGACCCGAACTCGCGCAAGATGTCCGGGCCGCTGGCGTCGATCATGATCGGTGTCGCCACCGGGCTGCTCTGGGCACCCTGCGCCGGGCCGATCCTCGGGGTGATACTCACCAGCGCCATGCTGCAAGGCGCGAACGCGGGCACCAGTCTGTTGCTGGTGGCCTATGGCGCCGGCAGTGCGTTGTCCCTGGGCACCCTGATCTTTGCCGGTCGCGGCCTGGTCAATCGCTTGAAACCGTCGATTCCGGTCACCGGCTGGTTGCGCCGTGGCGCCGGGGTTGCGGTGCTGTCCGGTGCGGCGGTGATTGCAACGGGGGCCAATGACCTGCTGCTGGTCAACACCTCCTCGGAAGGCGTCAGCAGTGTGGAGAAAGTCGTGCTGGAAACCGTGCCGAAAGTCGTCGATTACCTGGTCAGCAAGGTCAAGGCCGACAGCACCATGGGCGATGCCCAAGGCGCCATGCCGTCGCTGTCCGGCGCGGTGGATTGGCTCAACTCGCCCGCGCTGAGCAACGAAGCCCTGAAAGGCAAAGTGGTGCTGGTGGACTTCTGGACCTTCGACTGCATCAACTGCAAGCACACCCTGCCGTACGTGAAGGACTGGGCAAAGAAATACGAAAAGGACGGACTGGTGGTGATCGGTGTGCACACACCTGAATACGGCTTTGAACGCATCATCGACAACGTCAGGGCCAAGGTGAAGGAGTACGGCATCACCTATCCCGTGGCGATCGACAACAACTACGCGATCTGGCGCAACTTCGACAACCAGTACTGGCCGGCGCACTACCTGATCGATGCCAAGGGGCAGGTGCGTTACACCCACTTCGGTGAAGGCAGCTACGACACTCAGGAGAAGATGATCCAGCAGTTGCTGGAGGAGGCCAAGGCCGGCGCGCCAGCGGCGTAATCCGCTCGATCAATGGCTCACGGGACTTGCCTCGTGGGCCATGGTTTTTTTCTCCTGACCGCGCCGCCACGCCGCCGGTGGCGCACCGTACTCGCGGCGGAAGGCGCGGCTGAAGGCGGTATCGGTCTGGTAGCCCACTTCTTCGGCGATCCGCGTCAATGAGCTGTTGCTGCTGCGTAACAGGTTGGCGGCGAGCAACATGCGCCATTGCGTCAGGTACTGCATCGGCGACACCCCCACCAGTTGCTGGAAGCGTTCGGCCAACACCGATCTTGAGGTGCTGGCGGTGCGCGCCAGTTCGTCCAGCGTCCAGGCGTGGCAGGGCTTTTTGTGCAAGGCGTTGAGGGCGGCGCCGACGATGCGGTCGCGCACACCGGCCAGCCAGCCGGTACGGCCTTCGCCCTGTTCGTTCATGTACAGGCGCAACACTTCGATGAACAGCACTTCGGCCAGTTTGGCCAATACCCCTTCGCCGCCAGGGCGGGGCGAGCGGGCTTCGGCGAGGGCATAGCGCACGGAGGATTCCAGCCAGATACCAGCATCCGAACCGTGCACATTGACCCGCACCACCGCCGGCAAGCCCTTGAGCAACATGCCCGCCAGGCGCGTGTCGCACGCCAGGTAACCGCACACCAGCCGGGTGACCGCGCCACCCCCGCCATAACTCAATTGCCGGGGCCGGCGCGCCAGCACCGCATCCAGTCGCGCACCCGTGGCCGGGGGCAATCCGGGATGTGAGCACATGCGATGGGCATCGCCCTGGGGGAAGATCACCACGTCGCCCGCACTCAGCAGCAGCGGCGGGTCATCGCCCAATTCCACGTAGCACTCGCCCTCGGTGATCAGGTGAAAGATCACCACCTGTTCCGCATCGGGCTCCAGGAACGGCGCCGCCGTATCGGCGCTGGGCGATTGGTAGCACCAGGGCGCGGTGAACCGGGCGTTGATGAAGATCGCGCCAACCAGGTGCACGACGCGCAGGGTCTGTGACAGAGCGTCCATTGGGGTTTCCCCGTGGGAGGTTCCTGATTGTGAGCGCGCCTGCGCGCTACGTGGAATCTCCGGACGATCGGGCAGGGTTGGGCGACGATCGGACAGGACGCCGGCGCCCGTCAGGACGATAGTTTGATCACAGGGTGAGTGCCGCCCTGCCATCCACAACAATAAAGAGAGGTTGCCATGCCTAAGTTCGTCATCGAACGTGAGATCCAGGGCGCCGGAGGTCTGTCGGAAAGGGATTTGAAAGCCGCTTCGCTAAAGTCCTGCCAGGCGTTGCGTGAGTTGCCAGAGGTGCAGTGGCTGCAGAGCTATGTCACCGGTGACAAACTCTACTGCGTGTACATCTCGCCGAACGAGGAGCAGATCCAGGAGCACGCCAGGATCAGTGGTTTTCCCGCCAACCGCATTTCCCAGGTCATGAACATCATCGATCCGACGACGGCGGAGTAACCGCGACCGGACCCGACTCGTGTTTCAACCCAGAGACCGTTTCCATGAGTACACCCATTGATCTGACTGCCCTGAAAAACCGCCAGATGGCCTCCTGGGCCAGCGGCGACTACGCCGTGATCGGCACCACCCTGCAGATTGTCGGCGAGCAACTGGCCGAAGCCTGCGACTTGCTGTGCGATGAACGCGTGCTCGATGTCGCCGCCGGCAACGGCAACGCGACACTCGCCGCGGCACGCCGTGGCTGCCAGGTGACGTCCACCGACTATGTCGCCGCCTTGCTCGAACGCGGCGAAGAGCGGGCCCGGGCAGAACGCTTCAACGTCTCCTTCCAGGTCGCCGATGCCGAAGCCTTGCCCTTTGCCGACGGCAGTTTTGATGCCGTGCTGTCGACCTTCGGCGTGATGTTCACGCCGGACCAGCCCAAGGCCGCCGCGGAACTGGCGCGGGTTTGTCGCCCGGGCGGGCGGATCGGCCTGGCCAACTGGACCCCGGAAGGTTTCGTCGGCCAGATGTTCAAGACCCTGGGCCAGCACCTGCCACCGCCGCCGGGGGCGAATCCGCCCTCGCGCTGGGGCACCGAAGCCTGGTTGCACGAGCATTTCGACGAGCGTGAATTCTTGCTTCAGGTGACACGCCGCACGTTCAATTTCCGCTATCGCTCGGCGGCGCATTTCATCGACACCTTCCGCGAATGGTACGGGCCGGTGCACAAGGCCTTCGCCGCGCTGCCCGCGGATGGCGCCAAGGCTCTGGAGACCGACCTGACCGAACTGATCAACCGGATGAACCGGGCGGGCGACAAGTCACTGGTGGTGCCGAGTGAATACCTGGAGGTGGTGACCACGCGGCGCTAAGCGATAACAATGCAAAACCCCCTGTAGGAGCGAGCCTGCTCGCGAAAGCGGTGTATCAGCCACAGCATCTGTGACTGAAAGACCGCCATCGCGAGCAGGCTCGCTCCCACAGGGGGAGTGGTGGTGCCGTCTAAATGACCTTCGCCCCCCGCGCCTCCAGCAACTCGCGCAACACCGACCGATGACAATGGGCTTCATCCTCGCAATAACAGCCCACGGCCAGAGACGTCTGATGGGACAACGCAGCCAGCAGATCCAGCATCTGACTGGCAGCGGGCTGGCTCATCTCGGCTTTGAACTTGCGCCGGAACACCTCCCAGGCCTTGGCATCTTGTGCAGCCTTGGCCTCGGCCACCAGCTCCGCGCTGGGCGACAGCAGCGGTTGCCAGACATCATAAAAGTCCCGACGGGCGAATTCGGTTTTCGGTACGCCACGGGGAGGGCGGCGTACCGTGCCCAGGCGCAAGCCTTCATCAGGCCGACGGGGTGATCCGAGTTGAACGATATGGACCGCCATGGCTACTTCCGCCTCGATTCGTCGAACCACTCCAGCGCCGTGCGCCACAGGCAGATGCCCAGGAAGTACGCCGACATCAGCAGCCACAGTCCCATTACCAACGGGTTGATCAGCGGATGGTTGAGCACCAGCGACAAGCTGCACAGCAACCAGATGGCCGTCACCGCAATGTTGATCGGCATGAACCGGCGCACGCGAAACGGGTGCAGAAATTTCATCCGGGTCACGGTCAGCAGCGCCAGGCCGATGACCGTAACGAAGGTGATCCATGGCGACGGGGCGATGATGTACAGGCACAGGGCGACCACGTTCCAGGCGGCGGGGAAACCCTGGAAGTAGTTGTCGGTGCTCTTCATGTTGACGTTGCAGAAGCAGAACAGCGATGACACCAGAATCAGCGACACGCTCAGCAGTAAGGTGTAGTCCGGCAACGGGATGTAGCGATAGATGAACAGTGCCGGGATAAACACGTACGTCAGGTAATCGATCACCAGGTCGAGGATCGAGCCATCGAAGCTTGGCAGCACCGACTGCACGTTGACCTTGCGTGCCAGCGCACCGTCCAGTCCGTCGACGATCAGGGCGACACCCAGCCACAGCAGGCAATGGGTCGGCTGGTTATCCAGCAGGGACAGGGTGGCGAGGAAAGCGGTGACCACGCCAGTGGCGGTAAAACCATGGGCGCCCCATGCTTTGAGCCTGGCGATGTACAGGGTTGAAATCACGGGGGCGTTCTCCAGTGAATGAAGCAAGCCAGTTGTCACCCCGCGTACGGGGCGGTGGCAAACCGGGTCGGGTTGCAGGTATCGACCGGGTATCCGGGAATAAGGTTCACCACTCATGAATCTTAGCTGCGCCGCAAGAAAATACCCCGGACGGATCCGCGATAGCGCAGGCGGGTCAGCCCAACGGTGCTGGCACATTCGTCTGCGGCGGCTATCGTTGCCTGACTGGATAAACACCCTTCAAGAGGACAACGTCATGAACACCAGCGATCTGCTCGAACAATTACTGCGCGCCGGCCAAGGCTCGATGGCGCAACGGGGTGGCGGTGGCGCGTCGGCCCAGGGCGGGCTCGGCGACCTGGGCGGATTGCTCGGCGGCTTGTTGGGCGGTGGTGCGGGTGCAGGTGGTGGCGGCAGTGGCGCAGGGTTGGGCGATTTGCTCGGTGGTTTGCTTGGCGGCGGTTCGCCGATGGGCGGTGCACCGCAAAGTCGTTCCGCTGGCGGCACTAATTATGCGGCGCTGGCGTCCCTGGGCATGATGGCGTTCCAGGCGTACCAGGCCTGGCAGCGTAGCCAGGCGTCGGCTCCGCAGGAAGCGCCACGGACCGTGGACTTGCTGGCCGGCCCGGAAGCCGAGGAACACAGCCATGGGATCCTGCGGGCATTGATCGCGGCGGCCAAGGCCGATGGCCGGATCGATGACGCAGAGAAACAGATGATCAGCACTGAAATCGGCCGTCACACCGACGATCCGCAATTGCAGCAATGGCTGGACGATGAGGTCGCCAAGCCACTGGATGCCTATGACGTCGCGCAGTCGGCCACTGACCCAGCCATGGCCTCGGAGATGTATCTGGCCAGCGTGATGCTGGTGGACGACCAGCAAGACGCCGAACGCAACTATCTGGATGAACTGGCCGCGGCGTTGCAGATCGACCCGCAGTTGCAATTGCATCTGGAGCAGCAGGCCAAGGGTGGTGCGATCTAAATTGCCTTCGGCAGCAGAAACGAGGGGGGATGAAGGAGTGACTGGAAGAGTCAGGAACGAACCCCTGGTGGCGAGGGAGCAAGCTCCCTCGCCACAAGAGCGTGTTACTTGAGGAACGCCTGGAAGTCGGTACCCAGTTTGTCGATCGCCGCCTTGAAGTCCTTGGCGGTAATCTGCTGGCTTTCGTTTTTCAGTTCGGTGCCGAACACCTTGCGCACCACTTTGGCTACGGTCTGGTTGCTCTTCGCGTCGACGAACTCGGCTTCGATGAACAGGGTGGTGTCCTGGTCGCGGTGACCGGTTGCGGCCTGCGTCGCGCCGACAACGGCTGCGATCGGTACCACTTCATACCACTTCATGCCTTCGTTCTCGGCGTTCACCCCGGTAATCGCCGCGCGCATGATCAGGGGCCGGGAACCCGCCGGAGCGGCTGAGGAGGTCGACACTACACGGTACTTCTGACCCAGCGACGCCTTGGCCTTGCTGGTCATGTAGTTCTGAATGTCGGTCAGCGTCTGCTGGTTGACCCGCTCATCGGGTTTGGGCGCCGGGTACAGCTCCAGTTTGTTGAACACCACGGTGTCATAAGCATTCGGGTTCCACGAAGGGCTGACCCAGCGCATCGCGGTTCCACCGCTCGGCGTTTCGACTTCCTGCAGGTTGTTGTAGTTGGACAGGAAGCCTGAGTATTGGTCCTTCTCAGTCACTTTCGAGGTGCAACCGCCTAGCAACAGACTTGCCAGCGTAGCGCCGACCAGCAGTTTTCGGGACAGATTCATAGTGGTGTTTACTCCTTGGATGAAATCGTCGTTCTTTCGTTTACAAGACATCAAAATCGCCAGGTCATATTCCCGGTCAGGACTTGTATCCAGGCATTGTCGAACTGACCGGAAATTCGAGTACCCGATGCGGACTTGGTCTGCTCCACCGGCTGGTCACCGAGCCAGGCCATGACCCAACTGACGTTGACATCGGTGTCCTTGTTCAGAGCATAGGTGGCTCCCGTTGCAATGCGCCAGGACTCGCCCATGGGCACGGTGACGGTGCGGTTGCTGTCCGAGACGGCGCTGCTGTCGTAGGCCACACCAGCATTCCACAGCCACTGCTCGGTGGCCTGGTATTGCGCGCCAAGGGAGAGGTGCCAGGTGTCCTTGAAACCGGCGTCGATCGTTTTCGATTGCGCACCAAAGGCCGTGGTGTCGACCTCAATGGCGACGTCGCCGAACTCGGACCAGTCCTGCCAGTTGGCCGAGGCCAGTAGCGCCCATTGCCGGTCCAGTTGCTGGAACAGGCTCAGGGTCACCGTTTGCGGCACCTTCATGTCGAGTTCGGTGTTGGTGTTGTTGACGCGCTCGAGCAGCCGACCGTCGCCTTTGACGTCGAGCTTGTCTTCGAAGTCCAGGTCGACCTGACTGGTGTAGGTCAGGCCGATGCGCGTACCGGGTTGCGGGGCGTAGATCACCCCGACATTGGCGCCATAGCCCCAGTCGTTGTCCTTGTATTTGTACTGGCCATCCGAGCGCTCGGTGAAGCCAAAAGGGGAGCGGTCGATAGCAGTGTCTGCCTGTAACATGCCGTACATGGCCTTGACGCCCAGGCCGACCGACCACTGCTCGTTGAAGCGATAAGCCACACTCGGCACCAGCGACAAACCGAGCAGGCTGGCGTTCTGCGCGAAGTAGCGGCCGGACCAGTCGTTGTCGTAATTGACCGCCAGGCCGAAGTCGCCGTACTGGCCGAAACCGACGCTCCAGTGCTCGTCCAGTTCATGGCTGATGAAGAAGCTGCCGCCGGGCATCGGATCGAGGGCATTGCCACTGCCGGTGCCCGGGGTGTTGGTGCCGGAGTCGCGGTCGAAGCTCAATTCGCCGTACAGGACCTGCAAGCCGGCGGTGATTTGCGTGCCCGGCAGATAGCTCATGCCCGCGGGGTTGCTGGCGATGGTCGAGGGGCCTTGGGCACGGGCGGCAGCACCGGCGTTGGCGAGGCCGGTGTTATCGGTGCCGATTTCGTAGAGCATGATGCCACCGGCCCAGGCTTGCTGGCAGCACAGGGCAAGTAGCGCAGAGGCGGGCAGGGTAGCTATTTTTGTCGGCATTGAAATCCCTCAGCAATTGTCCATTTCGAATACGGGTGGACTGCACCAGCCACCCGTGGATTCGGCTGTTACTTGGCCATCTCTGCCCGAGCTGCGGCGATCTTGGCTTTGACCGAGTCGAGGTTGAAACTCGCGCCTTTTTGCATTGGCGGGAACTCGATCGCTGTTTCTGCCAGTTTGGCCACCTGTTGCTGGACGAACACGAAACGCCAGAATTGGAACTTGAACCAGTCGAAGTATTGTTGCGAACCCTGTGCGGCCTGATTTTCCGGCCAGCCCATGCGCTCGAACGGGTCGAGTCGAAGATTGGTCAGGATCGGCACGTCCACAGCAACTTTAGCCCCCATCCAGCCACCCGGCTGGTCAATGAAGCGATATTTGTAGTCGTCTATGCGCACTGCACCCAGGGCGCTCTCTCCAAAGTAGAAGATTTCATGGCGGTTCGACGGACCTTTTCCGGTGATCATTGGAGTTTGATCATAGCCGTCCAGATGAACTTTGTAGGTGGTGTCGCCCAATTGTTTGCCTTTGAGCAATTCGGCGGTGATGTTCGGGTTGCCCGCCGCCGCGACCAGGGTCGGAAACCAGTCCATGCCGGACATGATGCCGTTGGCGACCTGGTTGGCCGGCACCTTGCCCGGCCAGCGAATGATCGCCGGCACCCGGAAGCCACCTTCCATGACCGTGCCTTTACCCATGGCGAACGGCGTCGTGCCGCCGTCGGGCCAGGTGAAGTTTTCCGCACCATTGTCGGTGGTGAAAATCACGATGGTGTTGTCGTCCATGCCGTCTTTCTTCAGCTTCGCCAGGACATCGCCGACGATGTCATCGAGCTGCGCCATGCCGGCTTCCTGTTCCGACCAGCCATTCTGCGAGTTGCGCATGGCCTGGTACTTGTCGGACAGGTGCGTGACGATGTGCATGCGGGTCGGGTTGAGCCAGACGAAGAACGGTTTGTTGTCCTGTTTGGCCTTGTCGATGAAAGAGAAGGCCTTGTCGCGAATTTCCTCGTCGACGGTTTTCATCCGCTCCGGATAGAGCGTGCCGGCGTCTTCGATTTTCTGCTTGCCCACCTTGCCCCAGCGCGGCATCACGGTCGTGTCATCGGTGGTGGAGGCCCAGCTGTGGACCATGTTGCGTGGGCCGACGCTGTCCAGCAGTTCCTTCGGATAATTGGGGTGCGCCGGATCTTCCATGGCATCGAGGTGATAGAGGTAGCCGAAGAATTCGTCGAAACCATGGACGGTGGGCAGGAACTGATTGAGGTCGCCCAAGTGGTTCTTGCCGAACTGGCCGGTGGCATAACCCATGGCCTTGAGTGCGGTCGCGATGGTGACGGCTTCGGCGGGAATCCCCACGGGCGAGCCGGCCTGGCCGACGGTGGTCATGCCCGTACGAATCGGCAGTTCACCGGTGATGAAATTGGCGCGTCCAGCGGTGCAACTGGCTTCGGCGTAGTAATCGGTGAAACGCATGCCTTCATTCGCCAGTTGGTCGAGGTTGGGGGTTCTGCCGGCCATCATGCCCTGGTTGTAGACGCCGATATTCGACCAGCCGATATCGTCGCCCATGATCACAAGAATGTTGGGGGCCTTGTCGGCGCCCAGGGCCTGACCGGGAAACGCCATTGCAGACAGCAAAAGGGGGACTGCAAACATCGAGGATAAGATTGTCCGGTTCATATCGAGCTCCTGCGTACTAGCGTGAGTACATCGAGACGAGCCCCCAACCGTCGTTGAAATGCGTTACCCCCCGCGAAGAGCGTAGGTTTGAATTGTGAAATATCCAGTAGTGAATAGTCAGAAAGTTAGTGTTGCAGGCACTTTTCTACGAAATGGCTTTCCGGCAAAGCAGTCGCTCAAGTCGGGCGGCGAGCGATGTTCGCCGCCCTCCCTTTGCCATTACCGGTCGGCAGTGGCTGCCAGCAATGGCGCGATTTGCTCATCGGTCAATGCGGCGTGCACGTCCATGCTCATCAGGTCGTTCCACTCCAGCACCCATTTTTGAATCGGCACCAGATCACTCGCCTCGGCAATGCCGAAGCCGGCCGAGCTCCCTACAGCATGCCAGCGCCCGTGCATGGTGACGCCTGCGGGCGGTGCGCCACCGGTCTTGAGAAAACGTGCGATTGCGGCATCACGGTTGTCCGGGCTGATTGTCCAACTGACGATGAATAACATTGGCCATCTCCTGTTGCGGATTGGCACCGGTTTTTATGCGCGCACCGGGCTGGCGCCTGGGCCGTGGCCGCGCTTGGGTTTGCAGTTCCGTCCTGGCTGCCTTGCGGCAAAATCTCCCAAGGAAGGCATAGCAGTGCCCCGCGATTCATGTATGACCGCTGATCCTGTTCCGGTGCATTTTCGAGGGGGGTAACAGTCGCCTGTTTCACCAGCGCAACATGGGCAGCGGGCGCAGTGGCGAGCGGAGCAATTGCCGGGCTGAAAGCTTCATCAGCATCGAGTGAAAACCGTGATCGGGAAAGGTCGACTGCACGGTTCTGATGAAGCTGCGGGGCAAGCCGAAACGCACCAGACCCAGGGATACGTCCACCAGATCGGCCTGGCGGAAGGGTTCGACACTGTCGGCGTAGGCGCCGCGGTACCGGCGCAACTTGTGATGCTCAAGTATCAACGCGCTGACTTCATCCTTCAGTTCCGCTCGTTGCTGGTTGTCGAGGTACTCGGTGGCCAGGGCAATGGACGGCGGCAGGTAGTCGAGGGTGTCATCGGTCCAGATACCCAGGTCATGAAACGCCGCCGCGATCTGTACGGCGTCTGGGGGCAAGACTTCGGCACCGCGCAGGGCGCAATGGAAATTCAGCACCCGGTAAATGTGGTTGCGGTAGCCCTGCAGGTCGGCACCGATGGCCAGGGCGAACGAGGTGAGAATCTCGTCGGTGAGGGGGAATTCGAGGAGAGGTTTCATCAGGCGTCACGCAACAGGTCGTTGGCATTGAGCAATTCGTAGGCGATCTGCGGGCGCTTTTCCATGGCTCGGCGAATGGCGGCGGGAATGTTGGCGCGGGTCTTGCGGCACAGCCCCGGCAGTTCACCAATCTGGATGCCGATGCCGCGCATGGTGCGCACTTCATTGAAACCGGGGGCGATGTTCACGCGGATGCCCAACTGCTCGAACATGCGCCGTTGCACGTGCTCAAGATCGCTCAGGCTCTGCAGATTCTCCAGGCGTTCGATCAGGCGTTTTTCTTCGGTGCGGGTCAGAAATAGAATGCGCAGGTCCGCCCCTGGTGTTTCCAGCAACGGGTCACGCCCGCAGTCGCAGGCGCCGGGCGGGCAGGGTGAGCGGATCGCAGCGGTGGTGGTCATGGGGATCAATCATAGAGCGCTGTGATTGAGTTTGCCCATAGGGATTTGGTGTGAAGACGATCTAAAAATGTGGGAGCGGGCTTGCTCGCGAAAGCGATCTTGCAGCCAACATTGATGTTGTCTGACACGACGCCTTCGCGAGCAAGCTCGCTCCTACAAGTCTCGCTTACCTCACTTCAAGACCAGCATCCGATAAACGCCGTCTTCGACTTCGATCCCGTGGGTGTCATGGGTGAAGCCGGGGAAGGATTTGTCGAAGGCTTCCAGTGCCTTGAGATACGCCAGCAACGGACCGTCCGCAGGTCCTGCGTTCTCACCCGGCATGAGCAGCGGGATGCCAGGCGGATACGGCACGATACCGGTCGCGGCAAGACGCCCGGCGGCTTCGTTGAGCGTCACCAGTTCGATGTCGTTGCGCACCAGTTTTTCGTAGGCCTCCACCGGACTGAACTCGGCTTTTGGCAGGGTGCCGAAGGCCTGGGACATATTGGCGGTGGTCTTGTGTTTCTTCATGGCGGCGAAGATTTCGTCGGCCAGATCCTTCAGGCCCATGCCGGCATAGCGATGCTGGTTGGCGTTGTACAGGTCGGGCAGGCACAGCTCGAGCTCGGCGTTGTCGTCGTAGTCGCGCTTGAAGTCGAGCAGGGCGTTGAGCAGCGTGCCCCACTTGCCTTTGGTGATGCCGATGGAGAACAGGAACAGGATGGTGAAGTCGGTGGTTTTCTCGACCACGATACCCTGGCGGCCCAGGTACGCGGTGACCACGCAGGCGGGGATGCCGTTGGCGAGCAGGTTGCCGTCGTCGCCCATGCCCGGGGCCAGTACCGAAACCTTGATCGGGTCGAGCATGCAGTAGCCGTCTTCGATGTCGCCGAAGCCGTGCCATACCGCGTTCGGGTGCAGGACCCAGCAGTTCGGGTCGGTTTTCAGCGTGGCCGGGTCGACCTCATGGAACGGCACAGTCGCTGCGCCAACCTGTACGGTCGGCGGCTGCCAGCAGGTAAAGAACCAGTCATCCTTGCTCAGCATCTCGTTGTGCATGCGCGAGAGAACCTGGCGGAAGCTGATGGCTTCTTCGATCGACTCGTTGGTGAGGATCTGCCCGCTCGGTGCTTCCATCATCGCCGAGCTGACGTCGCAGGACGCCATGATTGCGTAGTTCGGCGAGGTCGAGGCGTGCATCATGTACGACTCGTTGAAGCGCGCATGTTCAATCGGGTTACGCCCGTTACGCACATGGATCATCGAAGCCTGGGACAGGGCGGCCAGCAACTTGTGGGTCGATTGGGTGGCGAACACGGTCGGCTTGGACTTGTCGTGATCGGCCGGGTTGCCGTGCATGGCATGGCGTCCGCTGTACAGCGGGTTGAAGCGCGCATAACCGTACCAGGCTTCGTCGAAGTGCAGACGGTCCACGCTTTCGCCCAGCAGCTCTTCGACACGGGTGACGTTGTAGGTCAGGCCGTCGTAGGTGGAGTTGGTGACAATCGCGTGCACCGGCGTCGGGTCGATGCCTGGCTTGACCAACGGGTTGGCGGCGATGGCGGCTTTCACGCCTTCGGCGCTCAGGGTCTGCGGCAGGATCGGGCCGATGATGCCGTAGCGGTTGCGGGTCGGCACCAGGTAGGTCGGAATCGCCCCGGACAGGGTCATCGCATGCTCGGCGGACTTGTGGCAATTGCGGTCGCACAGGGCGATCTGGTTGCGCGTGACGCTGGCCATGAGGATGACGCGGTTGGACATCGACGAGCCATTGGTCACGTAGTACGTGCGGTGTGCGCCGAAGACCTTGGCAGCATAGCGTTCACCCTGGCCGATAGGGCCGCTGTGATCGAGCAGCGAACCGAGTTCGCCAACCGAGATCGACAGGTCGGAACGCAGCAGGTTCTCGCCGAAGAACTCGTAGAAGGCCCGGCCTGCGGTGCTCTTCAGGAATGCCGTACCGCCGGCATGGCCGGGGGTGTGCCAGGAGTATTCATAGTTGCGGGCAAACTTCACCAGCGCGCCGAACATCGGCGGCAGGGCGGCCTGGCGATAGCGTTCGATGGCCGCCAGGATGCGCCCGCTGAGGAAGCGGGAGGTGTCTTCGGGCAGCCAGATGAAGTCGTCGGCGTGTTGCATGACCAGCAACGGAATGCTCGACGCGGTGGTGCGGTCGCTGATCAGGAACACCGGCACTCGCGTGTTGCGCTCGCGCAGTTTGACCAGCAATTTGGTGCAGTCGGCGTGGCCTTCGCTGGTGTCCATTTCCCACCGGATGAGCACGCATTGAATGGCCGGGTCCGAGCGCAGGATCGAGGCGGCATCGGTGAGGCTTTCCGAGGCCAGTACGCTGACACCACGTCCCTCTACGTCGTGGACCAGTTGATCCAGGGCGCGGCCAAATACCGTTCGCTTGTCCGGTGGACTGCTGACCAGTAGCGCCAGCATGCCCAGCGAGTGTTTATATTCCGTCATGATTGATCCTCCAGAGTTAATTCAGGTTGTTGACCGGCACTGGCTCGGCAGTGAGGTGCTGCGCGCTGACGGTTTGCGTCGGTACGCTGTTGTTGAGAGCTTCGAGGCGGATCAGGCGGTTGTTGACGAAGCCGAACAGGGTGTAGCCGGCGATGGTGGCCACGCCGCCCAGCATTAGCGCCTGTTCACCGGAGCTGTACAGCGCCAGGTAGCTGTAGGCCGCTGCGATCAAGGCAATGATGTTGGTCGCCAGCGCCTTGCTTTCCGGCACGTTGGAGACTTTCTGCATGGTCATCAACGCAGCCATGGACAGGATGTACGGCACCAGGTTGGTCACCACCGCGAGGTTGACCAGGGTGTCGAACTGCTTGCTCAGGTCGGGACTGATGGTGAGCAGGGCCAGCGCGGTCTGCGCCGCCAGCAGCACCAGCATGCCGATAATGGGTGTTCCCGCCTTGTTGCCCTTGGCAAAGATCGGCAGGAAGTAGCCGGTGTCGGCCGAGCTCTTGTACACCTGGGCAATCGTGAACTGCCAACCCAGCAGTGAACCGATGCAGGCGAGCACCATGGCCGCCATCACGATGTCGCCGACCATCGGGGTGAACATCTTGGCGAACACCAGGCCGAACGGCGCGGTGGACGCGACCAGTTCTTCGTTGCCGACGATACCGAAGATAACGTTGGTGGAGACGATGTAGATCACCGCCGCACCCAGGGTGCCGCCCAGCACCGCGATCGGTACGTTGCGCTCAGGGTTTTCCACCGCGTCGGTGTTGGCGCAAGCCGATTCCAGACCGAGGAAGGCCCACAGAGTAATTGCCACCGAGGCGCCTGCCGCTTCGAACCAGCCTTTGTCGTGGGGGTTCCAGCCAGCGGCGTAAACGCTGCTGTCGAACCAGAACCAGCCCACCGTGGATACCAATACCACCGGTGCAATCACACCCCAGACCGTGATCGCACCGATCCGGCCGGTAATGCTGGCGCCGCCAAAGTTGGCGAAAGTGGTGATCCACAACAGGGCAATAGTGGCCAGGCCTACTTGCAGTGAATCGAGTTTTATCCCGAACAACACCTGGATATAGCCGACCGCGGTAATACTGATCGCCACGTTGGCAATCAACAGCGACAGACCGTAGGTGTAGTTGGTGATGTAGTTACCCGCTTTACCGAAGGTGTATTCGGCATAACCGCCCATGCCGCCGGTCTTGCGGCTGAGCATCCCGCATCGCGCAAAGGCATAGGCCAGAGCGAGGGAGCCGGTGGCAGTTATCAGCCAGGAGAGGATCGAAATTGCACCGACTTCCGCGAGTTTTGTCGGTAGTAGCACAATGCCTGAGCCCAACATGTTGACGGCGGTCAACATTGTCAGTTGCCCCACACTCATTTTCTTTGCGACTGACATTCCGTTGCCTCACTTAGTTGGCGATTGAGAACCTTAGCTATAGCAAAGGTTTGAAATCTCGCAAGAAATTGACGCCCCCCCATCCCTCTTTTTCATTTATTTGCAGAAAAGGCAGGATGCTGGCCCACAAGTTTCAAGGTTCTCTGCAAAATTACTTGGTTTTCAGTTGGTTAGATAGGTCGAGATGCGCAAGATATGGATCGCGTTAATCCCGCTAATAGTTGCGGGTATAGCCAGTTCGGCTCAAGCAAAAGAACTGGCCGCCAAAGATCAGTACATGTGCAGTTGGGGCGCAGGTACCGCTGCAAGGGCACAGGAACTCAAACTATCGGGTGTTTCCTTGTACGCCGCACGCCAGAAAATCCAAGCCTACAAGTTCGCCAAAAGCTGGATGCGAATGATGGCACTGGGCATTACAGAACAAACTTATGACAGTTCGTCGCGGTTCAAACCGACGGCTGTACGGCAGAGCTTTTATGAGGACTGCGTCAGGTACAAGTTGGCGCGTAAGTAAAGAAAAAGCGGGCACCGGTCGGATCGACCGCGGTGCGGGGCTGCGACGTCTATATTGATTGACCATCCCAGCGACCCGATGGGGTGTAGAACCGGTTTCTTACAACTCAATCAGGAGGTCACCATGAGCCAGATCGATAAAGTGTTGTACACCGCGCAAACCCACACCACCGGCGGGCGCGACGGCGCGTCCCGCAGCTCCGACGGGATCCTCGACGTGAAGCTTTCGTCGCCAGGCGCGGGCGGTGGCGGTACTAACCCCGAGCAACTGTTCGCTGCCGGGTGGTCAGCCTGTTTCATCGGCGCCATGCAGGTAGCGGCCAGGGAAATGAAAGTGGCGTTGCCCAAGGATGTGGCCGTCGATGCCGAGGTTGATTTGGGCACCAATGAAGGCGGTTACCTGCTGCAGGCGCGGCTCAATGTCAGCCTGCCGGGGCTGGACCGTGAAACCGCACAAAAAATCGTCGACACCGGGCACCAGTACTGCCCGTACTCGAAAGCCACGCGCAACAACATCAACGTGGTGCTCAAGCTGGTTTGAGTCGGCACGAAAAGGTCTTGGCGAATGACTTGGGTATTTCGCCAAGACCTGAAAGGCTCGCTCCCAAAGGTTCTGTGTGTTAACTGACGGAGCAATCAGTTCATCTTGCTGTGATCGTGCATCATCGAGCTGTGATCCATGGTGCCAATCGCCTTGGCAACGGCTTCAACCTGAATCGACTCTTTCTCGCCCTTGGCGTTTTCGACGGTCAAGGTCAGAGGCACCTTGTCGCCTTCCTTGATCTGGCCCGTCAGGTTCATGAGCATGATGTGGTAGCCGTTGGGATCGAAGCTCACCGCTTTACCGGATGGCAGCGCGACAGACTGAACCTGCTGCATCTTCATCACGTCGTCTTTCATGCTCATTTCATGAATCTGCACAAGCCTGGCAACCGGCGTTTGCACACTCAGCAGTTTGCTGTCGGCGCTGGCGGTGACGGTCATGAAGGCGCCGCTCGACGGCTGGCCGGCCACGGTGGCGCGGACCCAGGCGTCGTCGACCCGGGTTTGTGCCGATACCTGAAGGGCGAGACCGACCAGGGACAAGCCCAGTGCCAGTTGCTTGCAACGTTGTGCGAAACGGTTTTTAGCCTGCGGTGCATTCATTTCAGCAAACCTCCATCACGGTGAGCAGGTCTTCTGCGCACTCTTTGGCCGTCAGGGACGCGGACAGTCCCAGGCGCAGATTGCCCCGGGAGTCGAAGACATAGCTGGTCGCGGTATGGGAGAGGGTATAGGTATCGCCGCTCGGGACCTTTTCAAAGAACACGCCGAATTCCTTGGCGGTGGCGGCGGTTTCTTCAAGCGTGCCGTACAGGGCTTCGAAACTCGGGTCGAACGCCTTGACGTACTTGTCGAGCAACTCTGGCGTGTCGCGTTCAGGGTCCAGGGTGATGAAGACCACCTGCAGCCTTTCGCCATCGCGGCCCATCAGTTTCTTGGCCTGTGCGGCGCGGGCCAGGGTGGTCGGGCACACGGCCGGGCACTGGGTGAAACCGAAGAACACCATCGGCATCAGGCCGCGATAGCTGCCCAGCATCCTGGTTTCGCCCTCAGGGTTCTTGAGCTTGAAGTTACGCCCCATGATCTTGTCGCTGAGGTCCTTGCCGTAGTTGAACGACAGCTTGCTGCTGTCGTCGCAACCGGCGAGCAGGCCCAGGCTCAACAGGCCCATGCCTTGCAGGACAGTCCGGCGGGTATACAAAGTACTCATGAAAAAAGCATCCTGTTGAACAGGCTGAAATGACAGCGTGATGACTGTACAGACGAAAAAATCGCGGGGATGTTAACAAACTGTGCCGGTGCCGGAGGGGCGGATACGACCATTGGACCTTTGCTGCGGCGTGACATAGTGTCGCGCCGGAGTGGGGTTTGCTTAGGCCGAGAGTGCTCTTGTGGCGAGGGGGCTTGCCCCCGTTGGGTTGCGCAGCAGCCCTAAAAGAAGGCCTGCTACGCAGTCCAACGGGGGCAAGCCCCCTCGCCACAGGTTCAGCGACGCAGCTTCGCGCAATGATCCTGTTCCGGTTGCGCGGCTGTGTACCACACATAATCCGCACTCTCGGCGGTTACGGTCTTGCCCGCTTCGGCCAGGATCAGCACCGCATTCCCTTCACCGGCACCGAGGTCCTTCAGGTGCAGTGGCACCCCCAGATCCTTGCGCACATGGAAGGCACCGGCCAGCAGCAACGCAGGCGTCGGCGCGGCCATCAGGCGTTCGGCCATGCGCCGGTCACGCTGTTGCTGCACGGCGAGCATGGCTGGCATCTGGGCTTCGGGCAGCAGGCCGCAATGGGATTCGCGGATGTCGTCCAGCAAGGTCGCCTGCACCTGTTGGGTGGTGGACGCTTGCCCCGTGAGCACCGGGCGCTGCTTGTAGATCTGCATGATCTGTGCGCGGTCCAGGTTTGCCGCCAGCAGTGGATACGGTTGCCGCAGCGCGTAGGTGACAAGTGCGCCATAGACGCTCCAGTCCCAATTGGCCTGCCAGGCCAGCGCCTTGAACGCATCGGTCGGTGGCTGCCCGGCACGGGTCTCGGCTTGCGCGGCATCGACTTTGGCCTGTTGGTCGGGATTGAGCATTTCCATCAGCAGGCTGCCCTGGGCCCGTTGTGCCGACAGCTCGCGCAGCAACCACAATTGCAGGGCATGGTGGTCCGGGTTGTCGTGCTGCTCTCCGACCAGAACGCGCGGCGCGGCGGCCAAGCGCTCGACCAGTTCCTGGGGTGTCAACGTGCGACCGGTAGCCAATTCGCGGATGACCCCGAGGTCTGCGTGATCACGTCCTTGCGGAGCGATGGGCGCCGGGGGCGGTGTGACCTGATGGGTGGTTTGGCAGGCAGCCAACAGGCTGAATGCACAGAGCAACAGAAAGCGCATCGGTTTTCCTTATTGGATAGTTACCCCCTCGATGACAGAGGAGAGGGCGGTATCAGCGCGCGATGATCAACGGGTGGCCGCGTTCCGGGTGTTGGTGAATCAGCACTTCCAGCCCATACACTGCCGCCAGCGCCTCGGCGGTCAGCACCTCTGCCGGTGGGCCGTAGGCGTGGGGCAGCCCCTCTTGCAACAACAGCAGTTGATCGCAGTAACGTGCGGCCAGGTTGAGGTCGTGCAGGATCACCAGCACCGCCGCGCCACGCTCGGCGAAGTCGCACACGGCTTGCAAAATGGTGTGCTGGTGCAGCGGATCGAGCATCGACGTCGGTTCATCGAGCAGCAGGGTTTGCCCTTCGGCACCCGGCCAGAGCTGAGCGAGCACCCGCGCCAGATGCACGCGCTGGCGTTCGCCGCCGGACAGGGCCAGATAGCTGCGGCTGGCAAGATGAAGGGCGTCGGCGGCTTTGAGTGCCTCGGCGACGATTTCGGCATCGCGCACGCGGCCGCTGGCATGGGGCAAGCGACCCATGCCCACGACTTCATTGACCGAGAAGGCAAAGTTCAGGCTCGAACTCTGCGGCAGCACGGCCAGGCGTTTTGCCCGTTCCTGACCCGGCCAGTCGGCGAGTGGACGCTCGTCGAGGCTGACCCTGCCTTCGCTGGTCGCCAGTTCGCCGCACAAGGCCGCGAGCAGGGTGCTTTTGCCGGCGCCATTGGGCCCCAGCACACCCAGCACTTCACCGGGGCGCAACTCGATATCGATGTTCGCCAGTACCGTGCGGTTGCCACGACGTACCAGCAAGTTGTTTGCCCGCAGCATCAGGAACGCCCTCGCACCAACAGATATAGAAAGAACGGAGCGCCGATCAGTGCAGTCACGATGCCGATTGGCAATTCGGCCGGCGCCAACAACAAGCGAGCGGCCAGATCTGCCAGCAACAGTAGGCTGGCACCGGCCAGCAACGACGCGGGCAGCAACACCCGGTGATCCGGACCCACCAGCAAGCGCATCAGATGCGGCACCACCAGACCGATAAAACCGATCAGCCCGGCCGCAGCGACCGCCGCGCCGACGCCGAGCGCCGTGCACAACACCAGCTCAAGCTTGATCCGCTCGATGTCGAAGCCCAGGTGGCGGGCCTCCGACTCACCCAGCAGCATGGCATTGAGCGCCGCCGCGCGACGAGGCAACCACAGCGCCACGCCGACGGTGACGATCAGCAACGGCCACAGGCGCGGGTAACTGGCGCCGTTGAGGCTGCCCAGGTTCCAGAACGTCAGGGTGCGCAAGGTCGCGTCATCGGCCAGGTAGGTGAACAGCCCGACCCCGGCACCGGCCATGGCCGTCATCGCTACGCCCGCCAGGAGCATGGTGGCAACGTCGGTTTGCCCGTTGCGACGACCGAAGCGATACACCACCGCCGTGACGATCAAGCCACCGACGAAGGCGCTCACCGACAGCAGGTAGGGTTCGATCGCCGGCGGCAAGCCACCCAGCAGGCTGCCGCCGACGATGGCCAGGGCGGCACCGAGCGCCGCACCGCCGGACACGCCGACCAGGCCCGGATCGGCCAAGGGGTTGCGGAACAACCCCTGCATCGCCACGCCGGACAACGCCAGTACCGAACCCACGGCGATCCCGAGCAGACTGCGCGGCAGGCGAATCTGCCCGAGTATCAGCTCCGCCTGCTGCGTGTCGCCACCTTCCAGCGGCAACCCGAGCAGACGCATCCCGGCCAGCAAAGTATCGCCCAGCGGCAGGCTGACCGGCCCGAGGGCCAGGGACAGCCAGAATACCAGCACCAGCAACAACAGCAAAAAGATCAGCGTCGGACGCGGCCGAAAAATGGCCGTCATTGGCTGATCCCGGCGGTCTGCGCTGTGGCGTCCGGGTAGAACGCCGTGGAAAGGCGCGCCAATGCGTCCGGTACACGCGGGCCAAGGCCACCGACCAGCAGCGTCGGGTCGATCACCACCACCCGGCCGTTACGACCGGCCTGGGTTTGCGCCAGGATCGGGTTCTGTTCCAGCAGGGCTTTACGTGCGGCATCACCCTCCAGGCGACCACCGGCAAAGATGATCACCTGCGGATCCAGGCTCAACATGGCTTCAATGGAGACCGGTTTGTAGCCGTTGTGCTCACCCAGGCTTTTGCCGCCGGCCTGCTCAATCATCCAGGCCGCCAAGGTGTCCTTGCCTGCCACTTGCAGGTTGCCACCGGAGTGGCTGAGCAGCATCAGCACCCGGGGAGCCGGCTGCTGATGCTGCGCCAGCTTGACCCAGTCAGCCTGGGATTGCAGGCGCTTGAGGTAATCGCTCATCAACGATTGCGCCTCGGCTTCTTTACCCAGCAGTTGTCCCAGCTCGGTCAGGTTGTGTTGCAGGGCCGGCACGTCGGCCTTGGCCGAGAGCAATTCAATACGCACGCCGGCGGCCTTGAGTTGCTCCAGCACCGGTGGCGGGCCCATTTCGTTGCTGCCCACCAGAATGTCCGGCTTCAGGGCCAGAATCCCTTCGGCCGCCAGCGCACGCTGGTAGCCGACGCCCGGCAGGCTGTGCAGCGACTGCGGGTACTGGCTGGTGCTGTCGACACCCACCAGTCTGCTTTCGCCGCCCAGGGCCACCACCCATTCGCTGAATGCACCGCCGGCACTGACCCAGCGCAGGGGCAGGGCATCGGCGACGGCCATCTGGCTGACGAGCACGCTGGCACAGGCCAGCAGTGTTTTCATACGCATCGGGACTATTCCTTAGCCGATCAGAGGGGTGGCGGTTTCAGCCAGGGCACGCCAGTCGTCACGCTCAGGGATGCCCGGCTTGCGCACGCCGAACAACTGGATGACCAGCTCGCCTTCGGCATCGAAACCTTCATAGCTGGTGATGATGCCATCGACGCTCGGCTTGCGCACACGCCACAGTTCGGTCACGCCCGTGGTTTTCAGGTGCAGGTTGAACATCGGGTCGAGTACGTTGAACCAGGTGTCCATCCAGCGCAGGTTGCTGACGGGGCCGGAGTGGATCTGGATGCAGTGCTTGTTGCCCACGAACACCATGATCGGCACTTCACGCTTGCCCGCTTCTTCGATGACGCGGGTCAGCTCGACGGTGGCCAGAGGTTCGGCCCACTCGTGACCGGCCAGGCGCAGGGCCTGGGTGCGCGCCACGTCATTGCGCTTGAGCAGCATGAAGAAGTCGTGGGTGTCCTTGAGCTGCGACCATTCACTGCGCAGGGTGTCCACATCGACTTCGCCATCGGCACGCGGGGCCTTGGCTTGCGGCAGCGGTTGCAGGTCCAGCTCGGCTGTTTGTTCTTCAGCACGGAAACGCTCGACCAGCGGCGCCCAGGCGGCATCGAAGCTGGTGGCGGTCAGGTAGACCTTGTGCACGGCCAGGCCCTGGCGGTCGAACACCTGGATGCTGCGCTGTGGGCCGCGCGGGGTGGTTTCATCGACGGCGAACACGCTGGCCCAACCGCTGAGGAACAGACGCAGGTCGATGTCCGGCGACAGCACCATGCCCATCTGGCCGCTGCCCATCACGGTCACTTCGCTGTACACGCCTTTGCGCTCGTGCACGCAATGTTCGTTGCGGGTCAGCGCCATGATGGTGCCCAGTTCACCCAGTGCCGGCAGCAGTTCTTTCCATTCCGGGCGCAGGCGCACGGTGTCGGTGCTCAGGCGGCTGGCGGTCAGTTCAGCTTCGCTGACACCCAGTCTGGCGGCGGCGTCGCGGGCGCGCAGGCCGGGTTGTTCGGCGCGCAGTTGTTGCCAGGTCTGGTACAGGGCCGGGGCGACGGCCAGGGCGGAAGTATGTGCGGTCATGTGAGGCTCCTTCAGGATCAACGGTTCGCCGTGAGGGCGAATTCTATTGGTATCTCTACGCGGCTGGGCACGGCCCGGCCTTCGACAATTTCGGGGCGAAAACGCCAGGTGGTGACGGCTTCGAGTGCAGCCTGGTCGAGGCTTTCCACCCCGGAAGAACGCACCAGCGTCAGCTTGAGTTGCTGGCCGCGTTCATCCAGGCGCACCTCGACCCGCACCACACCCTGCTGGTTTCGGCGACGGGCCGTGTTGGGGTAGCGAGGTGCCGGGGGAGGGGTGACGAAGGTCGGGCGCAGGCTGACCACCGGGGTGAGCATGGAGGCCGGGGCAGCAGCGACCGGTGTGGCCGGGTGGGTGTTTTGTGCGGGTACGGCGGCGGAGGGCGCTGCTGGTGCCGCTGGGTTTTTCGCTACGGTGGCCGGCAACTCCAGCGGCTCGGCGCGCTGGGGTTCGGCCTGGGGTTTGGGGGCCGGTTGCGGTTTGCTTGCAGCCTTGACGATGGACGGCTGGGTGGAGACAGGCAGTGGCTTGACCGGTGTCGGCGCGGGCGGCGCGGGTTCAGCCTTCGCTGTTGCAGGCGATGGTGCTGACGCTGAGGCGGGCGCACGGACAGGCTGCGGTGGGGCAGGGGCGGGTACCGCAATCGGCGCCAGGGTGACCAGTTGAATGGCCATCGGCGGCTGAAAGGCCAACGGTTCAGGCGCGGCCTGAATCTCGCAAACGAGCCATCCGGCGCTCAAATGCAGCGCAATCGATAACCCCAGACAACCCCGGAAGTGCTTCATGCACGCTCGTGCCTGTTTTGAAAATGAACGCACATGATAATAATTTGCATTTACAAGTCAAGCTGGTTATCTTCGCCGCCGCTGCCGAAAAGCGTTTTTGTATACATCCCTTCATCAGAAAGGGCTAAGCGCTTTGTTCACAAAAAAATCAAACACACGCCGGACAGTGGCCGTCACCCATGCAGACCCCTTCAGCGCCCTGCATGCACGTGACCGCTGTCAGACTCCCAGGAGTAAAAGTTAGATGCCGATCCGCCCGCCATTCGCCAAGCGTCCCTGGCTCGCCTTGCTGCTGCTCTCGCCTTCGCCGGCTTTTGCCGCCGAACCCGTTACCCAGTTCGATACCGTCAGCGTGACCGCCACCCGCACCGAGCAGACCCTGCTGCAAGTGCCGAGTACCGTGTCGGTGCACAGCGAGCGTGAAATCGACCGGCAGAACGACAAGGACCTCAAGGATGTGGTGCGTTACGAGCCGGGCGTTTCGGTGAGCGGCACCGGCAGCCGCTTCGGCCTGTCCGGGGCGAACATCCGCGGCATCGACGGCAACCGCGTACTGACCCAGGTCGACGGCGTGCGCGTACCGCAAAGCAACTCGTTCAGTCCGTTCCAGGACGTGCGCAGCAACTACGTCGACCTCGACACCATCAAGCAGGTGGAAATCATCCGCGGCCCGGCGTCTTCGCTGTACGGCAGCGACGCCATTGGTGGTGCGGTCAGCTACCTGACCAAGGACGCCGGTGACTACCTCGAAGATGGCGACGACACCTACGCACGCTTTAAGACCGGTTATGACGGCAGCGATGACAGTTGGCAGCGCAGCGCCACGTTCGCCGGGCGTACCGGTGCCGTTGACGGCCTGCTGCACCTGGGCCGTCGCGACGGTCAGTCCACCGACACCGCAGGCAACGTTGGCGGCGCAGGCTCATCTCGCACAGAAGCTAACCCGCTTAACTACACCACCGAAAACGTGCTGGGCAAAATCGGCTGGGATTACGCAGAAGGCGATCGCCTGCAGTTCACTTACGAGCGCTACCAGGACGACGCCAACAGCGATCTGCTGAGCGACATCGTCACCCGCGCCACCGTCATGAGCCCGGCGATTCTCGGCTCCACTTCCAAAGACAGCATCGACCGCACCCGCTACAGCCTGGCGCACACCTTGAGCCTGGACAGCGCGATGGCCGACAAACTGCAATGGCAGTTGAACTACCAGGAAAGCAGCAACGACCAGGATACCTTCCAGCAACGTCAGACCGCCTCGCGGGTCAACCGCGTGCGCACTCGCCAGTCGACTTACGACGAGCGCCTGTGGAGCCTGAACACCCAGCTCGACAAGGAATTCGCCATTGCGGACACCCGGCACCATCTGATCTACGGTGCCGAGGTCAAGCGCATCGAGTCGAGCAACAAGCGTACGGGCAAGGAAGTGCGCCTGGACACCGGTGCCACCGTGCCGGCCTCGGAGAACTTCCCGGTCAGCGACTTCCCGGATCCGACCAGCGAATCCCTGGGCCTGTTCGTCCAGGACAACATCGAGATCGGCCGCTGGACCCTGTTGCCGGGCGTGCGCTACGACTACTACCGTCAGACCCCGCATGTTACTCAGGAGTACCTCAATGGCCTGCCATTGGAAACCGATCCGTCGCGCATTTCCGACGATCACATTTCGCCAAAATTTGCCGTGACCTATCAGCTGACCGAACACGAAAGCGTCTACGGCCAGTACGCCGCCGGTTTCCGTGCACCTAACCCGGCCAACATGTACGGGGAGTTCAGCAACCCGCAGGTCGGCTACAAGCAAATCGGCAACCCGAACCTCAAGCCGGAAACCAGCAACAGCTTCGAGACCGGCCTGCGGGGGCGCTACGACCTGGGCAGCTTTGGTATTGCGCTGTTCTACAACAAGTACAAGGACTTCATCGACACTGTTAGTTTTGTTGATCCGACCAGCGACATCCCGCTGACCTTCCAGTCGCGCAACCTGAGCAAGGTCACCATTCGTGGTGCCGAAGCCAAGGGTGACATCAAGCTGGATGCCTTCATGCCAGCGGGTACCCGTGCCCTGGGCTCGATTGCCTATGCACGCGGCAAGGATGAAGAAACCGGCGAGGCGCTCAACAGTGTCGACCCGCTCAAGGCGGTCATGGGCCTGGCCTACGATGCACCGAGCGGCGTGTACGGCGGCCAGGTCATGTGGACCGTGGTTCAGTCCAAGGACCGCGTCGACCACAGCGGCGATGCCGAACTGGGGATCACCCGTCAGTTCGAAACCCCGGGCTACGGCACCCTCGACCTGACGGCCTGGTGGCAGGTGACCCAGGAAGTCTCGATCAACGGCGGCCTGTTCAACGTGACCGACAAGAAATACTGGAACTGGGGTGATGTGCAGGGACGCGACGAGAACGCGGCAGGTCTTGATCGTCTGACTCAGCCAGGGCGTTATGCGGCGGTCAACCTGATCTGGGAAATCTGATGGGCGTGAGTTGATCCCAGCAGGCGCAGCCAGCGTCGGAACGCCATCGTTCCGACGCATTCGATGGAAAAGCTTACGTCCATTTCCATGAATTAAACTCGTGATCATCACGATTAAAATGAGTTTGTCTCACTAAGCCTCAATTACCGACAATGGCTCCATTAACCACATGGAGTTTTATTGTCATGGCCTTGGCCCATTCCCTTGGATTTCCGCGCATTGGTCGCGACCGCGAATTGAAAAAGGCTCAAGAGGCGTTCTGGAAGGGCGAGCTCGACGAAGCCGGTCTGCGCGCCGTGGGCCGCGACCTGCGCAAGACCCACTGGGATTTGCAGAAAAAGGCCGGCATCGAGCTGCTGCCGGTCGGTGACTTCGCCTGGTATGACCAGGTCCTGACCCACTCGTTGATGTTCGGTGTGATCCCTGAGCGTTTCCGCCCGCACGACGGCAAGGCCAGCCTGCAAACCCTGTTCGGCATGGCTCGCGGTGTCAGCGACAGCTGCGGCGGCGGCGGCGCGCATGCCCAGGAAATGACCAAGTGGTTCGACACCAACTATCACTACCTCGTGCCTGAATTCAGCGCCGACCAGCAGTTCCAGCTCGGTTGGGATCAGTTGTTCGAAGAAGTCGAAGAAGCCCGCGCACTGGGACACAACGTCAAGCCGGTGATCATCGGCCCGTTGACTTATCTGTGGCTGGGCAAGGCCAAGGGCGCCGGGTTCGACAAGCTCGAACTGCTCGATCGCCTGTTGCCGCTGTACGGTCAGATTTTCCAGCGCCTGGCAGCACAGGGCGTCGAGTGGGTACAAATCGACGAGCCGATCCTGGTCCTCGACCTGCCACAGGACTGGAAAAACGCCTTTGAGCGTGCCTACAACCTGATTCAGCGTGACCCGCTGAAAAAGCTTGTCGCCACTTACTTTGGTGGTCTGGAAGAAAACCTGGGTCTGGCCGCCAACCTGCCGGTGGATGGCCTGCACATCGATCTGGTACGCGCACCTGAGCAGTACCCGACCATTCTCGATCGCCTGCCAGCCTATAAAGTGCTGTCGCTGGGTCTGGTCAACGGGCGTAATGTCTGGCGCTGCGATATGGAAAACGCCCTGGCATTGTTGCAACACGCTCACGAGCGTCTGGGGGATCGCCTGTGGGTCGCGCCATCCTGCTCGCTGCTGCACAGTCCGGTCGACCTGGGGCGTGAAGACCAGCTCGATGCCGAACTGAAAAGCTGGCTGGCGTTTGCCGTGCAGAAGTGTGAAGAAGTCGCGGTGCTGGCCCAGGCGGTCAACGAGCCGGAGGCGCCAAAGGTGCTTGAAGCGCTGACTCAAAGCCGGGCCGTGCAGGCTAGCCGTGCTGCGTCGCCACGCATTCACAAGCCAGCCGTGCAGGCGCGGGTTGCCGCCAT
This sequence comes from Pseudomonas sp. KH_046_2, assembly GCF_057838985.1. Classification (NCBI taxonomy): domain Bacteria; kingdom Pseudomonadati; phylum Pseudomonadota; class Gammaproteobacteria; order Pseudomonadales; family Pseudomonadaceae; genus Pseudomonas; species Pseudomonas sp. KH_046_2. The sequence continues at coordinate 2,483,284 of NZ_CM174480.1, forward strand.
CACCGCCAGGGACAGCCAGCGTCACTCGCCGTTTGCCCAGCGCATCGCCAAACAGCGCGCCGGTCTGAACCTGCCGCTGTTCCCGACCACTACCATCGGTTCGTTCCCGCAAACTGCGTCGATTCGCCTGGCCAGGCAGTCGTTCAAGCAAGGCAAGCTGACCGAGGCCGAATACACCGAAGCGATGCACAGCGAGATCCGTCACGCCGTGCAAGTCCAGGAAAGCCTGGGCCTGGACGTGCTGGTGCACGGTGAAGCCGAACGTAACGACATGGTCGAATACTTCGCCGAGCAACTCGACGGCTACGTGTTCACCCGTTTCGGTTGGGTCCAGAGCTACGGTTCGCGCTGCGTAAAACCAGCGGTGATCTTCGGCGACCTGAGCCGTCCGAAAGCCATGACCGTGGAGTGGATCCGCTACGCTCAAGGCCTCACCGATAAAGTGATGAAGGGCATGCTGACCGGTCCCGTGACCATGCTGATGTGGTCGTTCCCGCGCGAAGACGTGACCCGCGAAGTGCAGGCCCGTCAATTGGCGCTGGCGATTCGCGACGAAGTGGTGGACCTGGAAGCCGCCGGGATCAGGATCGTGCAGATCGACGAGGCCGCCTTCCGCGAGGGCCTGCCATTGCGCCGGGCGCAGTGGCAGCACTACCTGGACTGGGCGACCGAAGTGTTCCGCCTGTGCGCCTGCGGTGTGCGTGACGAAACCCAGATCCACACCCACATGTGCTACAGCGAATTCAATGATGTGATCGAGTCCATCGCCGCCATGGATGCCGACGTGATCACCATCGAAACCTCGCGCTCGGACATGGAACTGCTGGACGCGTTCGAAGCCTTCGCCTACCCCAACGAAATCGGCCCGGGGGTGTATGACATCCACTCGCCACGGGTGCCGGATTCCTCGGAAATGGCCAACCTGTTGCGCAAAGCGGCCAAGCGCATTCCCGCCGACCGCCTGTGGGTCAACCCGGACTGCGGCCTGAAGACCCGCGGCTGGCCGGAAACCGAAGCGGCGTTGGTGCACATGGTCAATGCGGCGCGTCAGCTGCGCAAAGAACTGGCCTGACTTCTTACTGACATGCTCCTTGTGGGAGCGAGCCTGCTCGCGAAAGCGTTGTGTCAGTCAACGAACATGCTGAGTGTGCCGGCCTCTTCGCGAGCAGGCTCGCTCCCACAGGATTGCATGGCAGCCAGCACCGGTGTGAAAACCACTCAGCGTCGTGGCTCGGCCACCAGCAGCAATGACTGTGGCACGGGGCTTTGCGGGTGCTGTGGCTCCTGCAGGCCGGCCAGCGCAAAACCGGCCATGTCCAATGCATTCAGCCAACTGGACAAGGTGCGGAAATACCACGGCATGGGCTGCCACTGGCCCTTGAAACCGGAGAAGGTTTCTTCTCGCCAGCCATCCTGATAGTCGCCCGCCGCAGCTGCCCACGGGTGCAGCGTCTGGATCACCAGCGCGCCACCTGGAGCGAGCAGGGTGTTCATCGCGGCGAGCAGGGGGATGATGTCCTGGTGCAGCAGGGCGAAGTTGGCGCAGATCAGGTCGTAGTCGCGGCCGATGTCGATTTTCGCTTCTGCCAGTTGTTCATAGCTCGCCAAATGCACCGGTGCAGCGCCCGCCGCCTGCGCCGCCTCCACCAGTGTCCCATCGCCATCCACGCCGACCGCCTCTAAACCCCGGTCCGCCAGCGCCCGCAACAACCAGCCTTCGCCGCAACCCAGGTCGAGCACACGCTCGGGCTGGCGACCCAGCACCGCCAGCAGGATGGCCTGGTCGGTTACCTTTTGGCGGCTTTCGATGGTGCCGCCGCGGATGGCGTCGATCCAGGCCTGGGCGTTGTGGTGCCAACTGTCGAGGAGGGTGGATTCGGGGGCTGACATGGTCGATGTCCGGCGTGATGGGTTGGACGAAAGGATAGGGCAACTGAAGATTTACGGTGGAGCCGGTTTTACCCGGCACCACCGATAGCGCAGAGAAGGATGTACCCGTGGCTAGGCGCTTTTGGTCGCTGCCAGATGATAGGCAACCAGCGCATTGGCGTGACCATGACCCATTCCGTGTTCGGTTTTGAGCCAGGCCACCATTTCCATGTGTTTCTTGTCGCTGACGGTCTTGAGCAGGTCCAGCCAATGGCTGATGGGCTGCCCGTACTTTTTTTCAATGGACGGGAAGTACGAAGCCGGTCCTTTGGTTTTTGTCTCTTCGGTCACGATGCAAACTCCCTTTTCGCTTTAGTGGGTTTGAAAGCAGCGCCGGTTACGTTACTTACTTGCCGTCAGTGAGTCCATCATGATCCAGCGACCACCTGCCGTGTGATCGAGCATCACGCGGCGGGCGGTTTCGCCAGTTCAATCCCGGCGGCCCCCAGCCGCTTGAGAATTTCAAACAGCAGCTCGCTTTTGATCGCGCCGACCGTGCGTGGGCTGCCGACATATCCGGTGATGGTCAATGTGATGCCTTCGGGTTTCAGCTGACTGAAGCGCAAAAACGGCGCCGGTTTATCCAGAATGGATTCATGCTCGGTGTAGGTGTTCATCAGCAGGTTTTGCACCAGCTCCGGATCGATATCCAGCGGGAACATCAGTTCGAGTATCACCACGCCCTGGGCGCTGCCGCCGAGGGTGACGTTGCGCAGGTTCTGGGAAATCAGGTGGGAGTTGGGCACGATCATGATCGAGCGGTCGGCCAGTTGTATTTCCGTGGCCCGCACGTTGATCCGTCGTATATCGCCTTCGACGCCGCTGATGCTGATCAGGTCGCCGACCTTCACCGGACGCTCGGTGAGCAGGATCAGGCCGGAGATGAAATTCTTCACGATCTCCTGAAGACCAAAGCCGATACCCACTGACAGGGCACTGACGATCCACGCCAGGTTGGTCCACTTGATCCCCAGCGACGCCAGTGTGAGCAGGACGACGGACACGTAGCCGATGTTGGCAAACAGGGTGCTGAGCGAGGCGCACATGCCCGGGGCCATCTCGGTTTTGGGCAGGAACTCGTTGTCCAGCCAGCGGCGCAGCGTGCGTATCAGATAGACACCGATCATCAGTGTCAGGAGAGCATGCATCAAATTGTCCGGGACGATGTTCAGCTTGCGCAGCCCTTCACCTCCGAGAATGGCCACGGTGCCGGTGACCAGTTGCCCGAGCGTCGTCCCCACGCCGCCGACAAACAGGGCAATGACGCCGATCAGCATCAGGATGGCGCGGCCAGCCCCGGACATGACGGTGCAGATCTGCTCCAGGCGTGGATTGCCGATGCCCAACAGCTGCTTGATCGCCTTGCCGGCGGGTTGCCTGGGTGAAAAAACGTAGTCGCAGGTGTCCTGGTAGACCTGTGTCAGCAGGTAGAAACCGGCGCAGATGATGAATATCCAGACCATTTCATAGGTGATGAACCGGGCCATCGTCACGTAGCCGATCAACAGGGCGAACAGGGACACCACCACGGCAACGCCGGTGAAGGTGTAAATCAGACCGGCGAAGGTGGTGACGCCTTCGGGGGCTTCGCCGGCAACGATCAGGTCTCTGCGCGTCTTGCTGACGCGCAACAGCAGCGTGCCGATCACCAGCGCAACGACCAACGCCACGATCCCCCGACCGAACAACACCACTTCGGCGCTCATGCCGGTGACATTGCTCATCTGTACCAGGGTTACCAGCACCAGCAACAGGCTGGCCAGCAACCGCGGATAGGGCTCCATCGCCAGCGCCACCCGATCGGCAATATCGGGCAGGCGCCATGAAGGATGCTTGGTCGACAGCAGCGCGCGGCTCAACCCGGTGATCAGAACGCAGGTATAGGCCAGCTTTTCCAGATATTGCGCCAGGTCGTCCAGCAGGGGGGTGTAGGGCAGTTGCCGGGTCCCGGCAAAATGCAGCAATTGCAGGGCGATGCCGGCGGTCAGCAGCGTCGCCATCACCGATGCCAGCGCAAGGTAGCTGCGTCGCAGCCGGCCTGCCGGCATTCGATGAAAGCACAGCCACGCCAGGACCCGTCCGGCGAGGTTTCGCCCCACGGTCCAGATGGCCAGGGCCAGCAACAGCAGGGCGGCCGTGATTCCGCGTTGTCCGGGTTGCCAGGCCGCCCGGTGCGTGGCCTCGAGTTGCTCGATGAGGGCGCTGAAACGTTGGCGGTCCTCGATCGGAAGATCGAACAATGGCGACCAGAAGCTCGGGCTCAGGATGCTGCTGGTCTGCTGGGTCACTTCCGCTTCCAGCAGGCTGCGCCGAATGCTGCCAATCTGGGTGATCAGTTCGGCGGCACTTATTTTCAGCGCGGCCAGGGTTTTGAGTTGGCTGTCGATCTTGTCTTTTTGCTCGCCGAGGGCATCTCGTTGGGAGGTAATGGCAGTCGTCACCTGTGCGTTCTCGTCAAGCGGCACTGGCCCCAGCACTTTCAGTTGCGCCTGCAATTGCGCCTGTCCAGGCAGCAGCGATGTGGACAGGCGTTCAATCTCCTGAATCAGTACTTGCACCTGGTCCTGTGAGCTTTCCAGCTGAGTGTAATTAGTGGCCTGGGAAACCTGCTGCTTGAGGCTGTTTAGCTGGTTTTGCACCTCCAGCAATTCGCCGTCGGAGATGCTGATGATCGGGGCTGCGGGAGCGGGAGCGGGGGCAAGAGCAGGAGCCGGGGCGTCGACCATGTCCCCCGCCAACAGCCATCCCGGGCTTGCCGCCAGAACCGCGAAGGCGACGTGAATCATTGACTTCAAGACATTGCGCATCGGCGAGCTCGACGGGTTGTTAGTCACTTAGCCAATGAGGTTAGGTCAAGACACGCACCCTAGAGCATTGTTTTGTCGCAAGTGCCCCGGCTGGTTTTCGCCCGGGCGCTACTCATGCTGTTGCCGCGCCGGGAAAAACAGTTCGAAGCAGGTGATGCCGTCGCTACTGCTGACGTGGCAGGCACCGTTGTGCAACTGCATGATCGTCGCCACGATCGACAGGCCCAGGCCATTGGATTGGGCCGAGCGTTCGCGGGACTCGTCGACCCGGTAGAAGCGTTCGAACAGCCGTGGCAGATGCCGGGCCGGGATGGTCGGGCCGTGGTTGCGCACTTGCACCTGGATGCCGTTGGCGGTCGGGGTGGCGTGGATCAGCAGCTCGGAATGCGGGGCGCCGTACTTGATCGCGTTGGCGCAGAGGTTGGCCAATGCACGACGCAGCAACATGGGCTCGGCCCAGATCAAGCCGCTGCCCCGGGCATCGATGCAGATGCCAACGTCGGTCGCCGGGCCTTCGAAATAATCGGCCATGCGTTGCATTTCGTCGGCGGCATCCAGCTCCTGACGCTGGCGCAAGGCACTGCGCGGATCGGTGCGGGCCAGGAACAGCATGTTGTCGAGCATGCGCGCCAGGCGTTCCAGCTCTTCGACATTCGAAGCCAACAGCTGTTGATAGGCGTCGGTGCTGCGGTTCTGCTGCAGGGCCACCTGGGTTTCCCCCAGCAGGTTGTTGATCGGCGTGCGCAGTTCGTGGGCCATGTCGGTCGACACCTGGCCCAGCTGGATGAAGCCTTTGTCCAGGCGGTCGAGCATGGCGTTGAAGGCGTCGATCATGGGCAACAGTTCCAGCGGCGCGCCCTGGCTGTCGAGGCGTTCGTTGAGGTTGCCGACGTCGATGCTCTGGGTGTGGCGGGCCAGGCGCCGCACGGGCAACAAGCCGCGATGCACCAGCACATAACCGGACAGCGCCAGTAGAATCGCCGCGACGCTGGCGAACAGGTACACATTGAGCCGGTAGTCGGCGAGCACGGCGGTGCGCTCGGTCATCAGGCGCCCGGTCACCACTTGCAGGCTGCCCAGGTCACCGGAATCGATGGTCGCCGCCAGGGCGGAAAACGGCACGCCGTTGACGTTGGGCAAATGCTGCACGTCGTTCAAGGTCAGCCGATGATCCATGGCCACCGGGGTCAGCACCGGCATTGTCAGGTTGCCCGGGTTGACCACCAGCAACGGCGGCTGGCCAGGGGTGCCGATGGTCAGCAGGGCCTCGCGGTTGCCCATCATGTTCTGGAACAGCGCCGGCTTGGCCTTGATCAGGTCCAGGGTGTTGCTGTCGTTGAGGAAGGTGCGCAACTGGTCGATGCGGGTGATCAGGGCAATGTCGTCGCGATGGATCAGCTCGCGCTCCAGGTCGCGGTACAGCGCCACGCCCAGCAGCGCCAGCGAGACAAACGCCAGCAGGGCAAACACCAGCGCCAGGCGCAGGGTCAGGGAGTGGCTGAGGCGGGAGGCGGATTGCAGCGGCGTCATCACATTCATGGGGGCGTTCAGGGTTGGGTGTCGAAGCGGTAGCCGATGCCGCGCACGCTGTGGATCAACTTGAGCGGGAACGGATCATCGATTTTCAGGCGCAGGCGGCGTACCGCGACATCGACGACATTGGTGTCGCTGTCGAAATTCATGTCCCAGACCCGCGAGGCGATCATCGAGCGTGACAGCACCTCGCCCTGATGCGTGGCGAACAGGTGCAGCAGGGCGAACTCCTTGTTGGTCAGGGTGATGCGGTTGCCGGCGCGGCTGACGCGACGCTTGAGCACGTCTATCTGCAGGTCGTCGACGTGCAGGTGTTCTTCTTCCCGGGTAGGGCCGCGGCGGGTCAGGGTGCGCAGGCGTGCCACCAGTTCGGCGAAGGAAAACGGCTTGATCAGGTAATCATCGGCGCCCAGTTCGAGGCCTTTGATGCGGTCGGCGATGTCATCCCGGGCGGTGAGGAACAGCACCGGTGTGTCGGCTTCCTTGCGCAAGCGGCGCAGGACTTCCCAGCCATCCATCTTCGGCATCATGACGTCCAGCACGATCACGTCGAAATCGTGTTCCAGGGCCAGGTGCAGGCCATCGACTCCGTCCCGCGCCAGGTTCACGGTGTATCCGAGTTCCTGCAGGCCGTTGAGCAGGTAATTGCCGGCCTTGGGTTCGTCTTCGACAACGAGGATGTTCATGGAAACCTGCCTGATCCGGTCGGGCTACAGGGGCGAGCCAATGGCGAAAGTGTAGCCCGGTCGGCGCTGAATACAGGCATCCGCTCAGTTCTCACCAAGGCAACCTATGCCCTGGACCTGATAGTCCAGTTGGTGCTCGCGACCCTGGTGGTCGAGGTAGTTGAACTGCGCCGGAACGATGCCGCACTGGCCGTTGAGGTCGGTCATCGACAGCACTTTGGCCACGTCCATGTGCACATAAAAACCGGTTTTGTCGTGGATGACCGGCGAGGAGGGCTGGGTGGCGGCAAACGCCGAACCGGTGGCGAGCAGGGCGGCAAAACCCGCGATCAACATTTTCATGACGAATCTCTCTCTACAAGGGCAGGGTGGCTGCCGGTGGTTGGCCTGACAGTGAGTTCAGGCTAACGAAGTGATCCGGACAGCCGACCAACAGCTTGATGACAAAGTTGTAATGAAACGCTGGTTGGAACACCGCAAACCCTGTAGGAGCGAGCCTGCTCGCGATGGTCGCTAACGATTACGCGTGTTACCTGAATAAACGCGGTGCATTTACGTCCATCGCGAGCAGGCTCGCTCCTACAGGGTGTTGCAGCGCTTTAAAACAGATCAACCCACGGATCCATGGCCTAAGCTTGTTTGCAGACCCCTGTTCATCGCGCACCTCGATGGGCAAGCGGCACCCATAAAAACAATGCAATCAGGAGATGCCCATGTCCGCTTTGATCCGTCGTTTCAGTCGCTGCATGGCCGCCGGTTTGACCGCTGCCGTGCTGGTCGCACCAGCCTTCGCGCTGGATACCGTGAAATTCATGGCCCCCGGTTCCGTGGGCGGTGGTTACGACCAGACCGCCCGGGTGCTGGGCAAGGCCATGGTCGAGGCCAATACGGCCAAGTCCGTGACCTTCGAGAACAAGGGCGGGGCGGGCGGGACCCTGGGGCTGGCGCAATTTGCCAACAGCACCAAGGGTGACCCGAACGCATTGCTGGTGGTCGGCGCGATCATGGTCGCGGGCATCGAACAGAACAAACCGCAGATCAGCCTGAAGGATGTGACACCGATTGCCCGGCTGTTCACCGAATACAACGTGATCGCCGTGCGCAAGGAGTCTGAATTCAAGACCCTCGATGACCTGATCAAGGCCTTCAAGGCCAAGCCAACGAGCATCACCTGGGGCGGCGGCTCCAAGGGCTCGGTGGATCACATCGGCATCGCCGAGCTGGCGGGCAAGCTGGACGTGCCGGTCAACAAGGTCAACTACGTGGCCTTTGGTGGCGGTGGCGAGGTGGTCGCCCAGGCGCTGGGCGGCCAGCTCAAGGTGATCACCGGCGGTTACGCCGAGCTGGGCCAATACATCAAGACCGGTCAGTTCCGGGTCCTGGCCATCGGCGCGCCGGAGCGCGTTCCCGGCATTGATGCGCCGACCCTCAAGGAGAGCGGCTATGACTTGACGATCGGCAACTGGCGCGGCGTTTATGGTGCGTCGGGCCTCACCCCGCAGCAACGTAAAGAGGTGATCGACGCGGTCGTGGCCGCCACCAACAGCAAGGTCTGGCAGGACAATATCCAGGCCAATGCCTGGACGCCCAGCGTGCTGACCGGCGATGACTTCGGCAAATTCGTCGAGGAAGAACACGTGCGGTTGCGCGCCATGCTGGTCAAGGTCGGGCTGCTTTGAGATGGCCACACAGCGCGCAGTGGTGCCGACGCAATTGGCGGTCGGCATCGGCCTGATCGCCATCAGCGTCGTGCTGGCGATTGGCGCCTACCGGTTTCCGCCCGAAATGGGTTTCGTCATCCTGCCAGCCTACGTTTATCCCTATGTTGTGGCAGCGTTTCTCGGCGCTGTGGGCCTGTTGCTGAGTTATCAGGCGCTCAGCGGCGGTTTTCGCGAACTGGGTAACGACGATACGGGCACGGTGCCCGGTGGAAAAACCGGTGCAGCCTGGGTCACCGCGGGCCTGATCGGTGTTGCCGTGTTGATCAATCTCGTCGGTTTCGTGCTCGCGGCTGGTTTGCTGTTTGTCTGTTCGGCGCGGGGTTTCGGCAGCCGTCATCCCGTGCGGGACCTGGCCATCGGCATAGCCTTGACCCTGCCGATCTACTGGCTGTTCAACGCCGGGCTGGGGGTTTCCCTGCCGTCGCTGATCAACATTTGGCTTTGAAAGGAGATCGACACTGTGGACATTCTTTCAAGCCTGGCGATGGGGTTTTCCTCGGCGCTGACGCCGATCAATCTGATGTGGGGGTTCATCGGCTGCCTGCTCGGCACCGCCATCGGCGTGCTGCCGGGGATCGGTCCGGCGCTGACGGTGGCCCTGCTGTTGCCGATCACCGCCAAGGTCGACCCCACTGGCGCGCTGATCATGTTCGCCGGTATCTATTACGGCGCGCAGTTCGGCGGCTCCACCACTTCGATCCTGCTCAACACGCCCGGTGAGTCGTCCTCCATGGTCACGGCCCTGGAAGGCAACCTGATGGCGCGCAACGGCCGGGCGGGACCTGCGCTGGCGACGGCGGCGATAGGTTCGTTCGTCGCCGGCACCTTCGCCACGATTTTGCTGACGCTGTTTGCGCCCATCGTGGCCAGGCTGGCCCTGAATTTCGGCCCCACCGAATACTTCGCGATCCTGGTGCTGTCGTTCACCACCGTGTCGGCGGTGCTCGGCGCTTCGATGCTGCGCGGGTTTGCCTCGCTGGGCGTTGGGCTGACGATCGGTTTGATCGGCCTGGACTCGACCTCGGGCATTGCCCGCTACACCCTCGGCGTGCCGGAACTGGTGGACGGTATCGAGGTGGTACTGGTGGCGGTCGGTTTGTTCGCGGTGGGCGAGGCCTTGTATAGCCTGCTCTATCAAAAGGAATCAAACGAAGGACGGCATCGCCTGACCTCGTTGTGGATGACCCGCGCCGACTGGAAACGCTCGGTACCCGCGTGGCTTCGGGGCACGCTGATCGGTTTTCCGTTTGGTTCGATTCCGGCCGGTGGCGCCGAGATTCCGACCTTTCTGTCCTATTCCACCGAACGCAAACTCAGCAAGTACCCCAAGGAGTTTTCCGCCAACAAGGGCGAGGGCGCCATCGAAGGCGTGGCCGGCCCGGAAGCGGCCAACAATGCCAGCGCGACCGGGTCTTTGGTGCCGTTGCTGACCCTGGGCATTCCGACGTCCGCCACGGCGGCGATCCTGTTGGCGGCGTTCCAGAACTACAACCTGCAACCGGGACCGATGCTGTTCGAAACCTCTGCGGAGCTTGTCTGGACGCTGGTGGCCTCGCTGTACATCGGCAATGCGATCCTGCTGGTGTTGAACCTGCCGCTGGTGGGGCTGTGGGTCAAACTGCTGCAAATCCCCCGGCCGTACCTGAACGCCGGCATCCTGGTCTTCGCCACCATCGGCGTGTATGGCATGCGCCATTCATCCTTCGACCTGATCCTGATGTTGGCCATTGGCTGGGGTGGGGTGCTGATGCGGCGGTTCGACTTCCCCGTCGCCCCGGTGATTGTCGGCATGCTGCTGGGGCCGATGGCGGAGAAACAACTGCGCAACGCCTTGTCCATCAGCGAGGGCGACTGGACGGTGTTCCTCACGCAACCGATCTCGGCGTTCTTCCTCGCCCTGACGCTGCTGGTGCTGGTGGTGCCCCATGTGTTGCATAAACGCGGCATCAAGTTGCATGAGGATGATTGAGCAATCCCACAGGGTCAGGCAGTGGTTTGCGCGGTGAACCATTGCATGACCGGTGCGCAGGCCGGATGCGCCGCCGCCGAAGGTTGCAGGCACAGCGAGTAAATCCCCCGGGTCTTCAACGGCTCACCAAACGGAATCACCAGTTCTCCCCGTTGAATCGACTCTCCCGCCAGGGTCATGTCGGTCATCGCCACGCCCAAGCCCCGGGCGGCGGCATCGAGCGCCAGTTCGTCGAGGTTGAAGGGGATGTGTCGATAGTCATGCAGCGTCTTGCCGCCATGGGCTGACAGCCAGACCTGCCAGTCATGTTGATCGGAGGAGCGGTGCAGCAAGGCGAACCCCGACAGATCTTCCAGCGAAGCCAATGGCCGATCGGTAGTACTCAGCCCTGGCGCACACACGGGCACCAACGCTTCTTCGAACAGGGTCAGGCAATCGGGTGCTGTGGACGGCTCGGGCAAATAGAGAATGTAGGCGTCGCTGTCACTGGCCGGCTCCACGACTTCGGTGGCCACGGTTTCAATTGCCAGGGATACGTCCGGGTGATGCCGGTAGAACTCGCTCAACCTGGGCAGCAGCCAGCGCACCGCCAGTGACACGTGCATGCGAATGCGGAACGGGCGTTTTTGCGGCGCGAGCCGGTCTTCGAGGCTGCGCAGCTGTTCGAGGATGCTGCGGGCGCTGGCCAGGACCTGTTCGCCCTCGGCGGTCAGTTGAAGGCTGCGGCTGCTCCTGACAAACAGCGCCACGCCAAAGTGGCTTTCCAGTTGCTGGATCTGTCGACTCACGGCGCTTTGGGTCAGGCACAGCTTTTGCGCCGCCTGGGTGAAGCTGCCCGACCCGGCAACCTCGACCAGGGCCTGCAAGCCCTGCAGCGAGGGCATGTGGCGAATCTTGTCCATGCGTTTTCAGAATGCCTCGATGATTTAATAACGTTGGTTGCCCGCGTTTTGAGCCTTTAGATTCTAGTCATCGCCACCGTCCTCGAAAACCATTTATGCAAATTCTGCATGCAGTGGATCGAGACGGAACACAGAACAAGAACCTGAGGTGACACATGGAAAATATCTGTGGCTGGATTGCGCAAGCGGGGAGTTCACCCCTACGTGAGCCGCTCAAAGGCACGCAGCAGGCCGACTGGCTGGTGATCGGTGCCGGCATCACCGGCCTCAGTGCGGCGCACGCCCTGGCGCAAATGCACCCCGAGGCACGCATCGTGGTCGTTGACCGGCAGCGGGCTGCGCAAGGCGCTTCGGCGCGCAATTCCGGTTTCGTGGTGGCCCATGAGCATCCCGCCTCTGGCGAGTTGGTGGGCAGTGACGGGTTCGCGGGATATCAAGTGGATACGTCCATCGGCCGCGCAGCCGCCGACGAAGTCCGCAAGCAGATTGCCCGCCATGGCATCGAATGCGACTTCAGGGAGTCGGGTTATTTCTTTGCCGTCAGCGATCCGCGCAAGCTGACCCAGGTCGAGGCCAAGCTGCAGACCCTGCGTGCCGTGGGGGCCAGCGCACAGTTCCTGCAAGGTGAGCAACTGACCGAGAAACTTGGCACCCGTCACTACCGTGCCGGGATCTGGTGCGGCAATGGCAATGCACTGCTGCAACCGGCCAAGTATGTGAGGGGCTTGCTCGATGCCTTGCCAGAAAAGGTCACGCTCTACGAGAACACCGATATCAGCGGACTTGAGCGCCTGGGCAACGGCCACATTCGCGCTCGCGGCGCCAATGGATGCGTTGAGGCCAGGCAGGTATTGGTGTGCCTGAATGCTTTCATTCCCCGTTTGGGGATCGACGACAGCTGCACGTTTGCGATGGAACTCAGCGCCAGCCTTACGCGACCGCTCAGCGATGCAGAATTTCAAGCCATCGGTGCGCCAGCGCCGTGGGGCGTGTTGTCCACCCGGCCGCTGGGCGCCACGGTGCGCCTGACTTCGGATCGCCGGGTGATGATCCGCAACACCGCCGAATACCGCTCAAGGGATTTGTCATTGAGCGAACTGTCGACCCGCCGCCAGCACCATGTGCTGGGGTTGCAAAGGCGTTTCCCGATGCTCGGGGAGCAGGACATCGAATACACCTGGACCGGTCATCTCAGCGCTTCGCGCTCCGGGCAACCGTATTTCGGCAAAGTCGAGGAGGGCGTTTTCGCCGTGGCCGGGTGCAATGGATCCGGCGTGGCGCGGGGCACGCTGTGGGGCCGCTTGCTGGCGGAGCTGGCCTCGGGTCGTGAGTCGCCGCTGATGCAGTCGGTCATGCAACGGGCACAGCCCGGCTGGCTGCCGCCCAAGCCCTTGCTCGACATCGGTGCCATGCTGCGTATGCGCGTGGAAACGGTCCGGGCCAGAAGCGAAATCTGAAAACACCCAGTTCACAACACGAACAAAAGCACTTCTCATCGAAGGTGATTCAACATGCGCGTCAATACGCTTTCCCTTGTGGCCCTGATCTCGACCTTTTCCGCCGCCACGTATGCCGACGAAACCGTCAACATTTCCAACTGGAACGGCTACATCGCCGACGACACCTTGCCCAGCTTCACCAAGGCAACCGGGATCAAGGCGACCTACGACATCCACGACAGCAACGAAGTGCTGGAATCGAAGCTGATGACCGGCAACACCGGGTATGACGTGGTCAGCCCGTCGAACCACTTCCTGTCGCGCCTGATCAAGGCCGGCGCGATCCAGAAACTCGACAGGAGCCAGTTGCCCAACTGGAAAAACCTCGATCCGGCGCTGATGAAAAAACTGGAGGTCAATGATCCGGGCAACCAGTACGGCTACCCCTACATGTGGGGCACGGCGGGCATCGGCTACAACGTCGAGAAGATCAAGGCGATCTTCGGCAATACCGATGTCACACGTTCCTGGAGCCTGTTCTTCGACGAGAACAACATCAAGAAGCTCAGCGAGTGTGGCGTGGCGATCATCGACAACCCGACGCAGATCCTGCCGATCACGCTTAACTATCTGGGCCTGCCGCCCCACAGCCATGAACCAGCGGATTACAAGAAAGCCGAGCAGGCGCTGCTGAAGATCAGGCCTTACGTCCAGTATTTCCATGCGTCCAAGTACATCAGCGACCTGGCTAATGGCAACGTCTGCGCGGTGATCGGTTTCAACGGCGACATCGTGCAGGCCGCCGCCAGCGCCAGGGAGGCGAAAAACGGGATCGACATTGCCTACTCGATCCCGGACGAAGGCTCCACCTTGTGGCTGGACATGGTGGTCATGCCCAAGAACGCGCCGCATGAGAAGAACGGCTACGCCTACATGAACTACCTGCTGGAGCCGAAGGTGATTGCCAACATCAGCAACAGCATCCATTACGCCAACCCCAACAGTGCGGCGGATGCCTTCGTCGACCCGGCGGTGACGCAGGACTTGGCGATCTATCCGCCCAAGAGCGTGATGGACAAGCTGTTTACCGTAGAGGACTTGCCCGCGGCCATAGCACGGTTGAGCACGCGGCTGTGGACCAAGCTGAAAACCAATACCTGACAGTGACGTCATGCGCACATCTGTCACTTGAGCAAAATCACTGTAGGAGCGAGCCTGCTCGCGATGACGGCGTGTCAGTCGACATCATCGGTGTCTGACACAACGCTATCGCGAGCAGGCTCGCTCCTACAGGTGGCTTCAGATGTGCTTCAGAACTTGAACGCCTGCCGTCCCACCAACAGCCATTTACCGTCCTGCTTTTGCCAGATCTGGAAGTTCTCGATTTCCGTCGGCACCACTTCAGTGCCTTTGAGCGCTTGCGCCGAGAAGTGGTGACGGACCAGCGCGACATCGCCGGAGACGGTTATGGTCTGGTTTTGCATCTCAAGGGTCTTGAAGGCGCTTTTGCCGGTTTCGATGTCGGCGATGAAGGCCTGCCTGTCCTGGATCTTGCCGCTGGAATGCCCGTAGGTCAGGTTCTCGGCGGTCAAGGCATGCAGCTCCGGGATGTCTTTGTGCAGCATGGCCTGGGTCAGGTGGTCGACCGCCTGGGCCACGTCCTTGTCCGCGGCAGCCGGGGTGGCGGCGACGTAGCCGCTGAACAGGCACAGAAAACCGATCAGCACTTTTGCTTTTTTCATGGGTGTTTCCTTGTTGTTGTAGGGATAGCGCGATGACTGGGTGATTATTCATCAGTCATCGTACAACCTATCATGAGGCGGAGGAAAAAAGCGAACTTGCCTGGTGCCCTTGCCTCGAAGTTAAAAGGGCGATGCCCTGACTTCGAGGTATTGCGCCCTGCAGCCTGACCCGCGTTTACGGTTCGACCTGACGTTGCTCTTGGTGTTTCTGGTGATTGTCGGGGTGTCGGGTTTTTCTCCCCGCAGCCGGGTGGACTGGGCGCGCAAAACGATCCGTGGGATTCGCAAATGGACATGGCCATCGCGGTTGCCGGGGCGTTTGTCAGCCTGTTGCTGGTGTCCTTGCGTGGCATGGCGCAAAAGCAAGCGATGACGACTGCAAGGTGATCGGGCAGATGGCTTCGACCACGGATGAGTTGTTGAGCCTGGCGGGGGAGTTATCGCGGTCGTTGGATCGTTTTCGACTGTGAGGTAGAGGTTGCCTGACAGGACGCCTTCGCGAGCAGGCTCGCTCCCACAGTTGATCTCCATTTGCCGAAGATCCATTGTGGGAGCGAGCCTGCTCGCGATGGCATTAGACCAAACAGCGCCAGACTCAAACCTTACAGGTACTTGTCCGTCACAGCCCCCTCCGAAGCACTGGACACCGTCTTCGCATACTTGGCCAACACCCCGCGCGTGTACTTGGATGGCGGCCGCACCCAACGCGACTTGCGCTCGGCCAGCACGGCATCGGAGACATCCACCGTGATCTGCCGGGTTTCTGCATCGATGATGATTCTGTCGCCATTCTCGACCAGCGCAATCGGCCCGCCTTCAAAGGCTTCCGGCGTGATGTGACCGACCACGAAACCGTGGGAGCCACCGGAAAAACGCCCGTCGGTGATCAGCGCCACCTCCTTGCCCAGGCCCTTGCCCATGACCGCCGACGTCGGCGACAGCATTTCGCGCATGCCCGGGCCGCCCTTGGGCCCTTCGTAGCGGATCACGATCACCTCGCCGGGCTGCACCTCACCGTTGAGAATGCCGGCCAGCGCACCTTCCTCGCCGTGATAGACCCGGGCCGTGCCTTCGAAGCGCAGGCCTTCCTTGCCGGTGATCTTGGCCACGGCGCCGGTGGGCGAGAGGTTGCCGCGCAGAATGACCAGGTGCGAGTCCTTCTTGATCGGCTGGTCGAAAGGCCGGATCACGTCCTGGCCGGCCGGGTAGTCGGGCACGCTGGCCAGGTTTTCCGCCAGGGTCTGGCCGGTGACGGTCAGCACATCGCCGTGCAGCATGCCCGCATCGAGCATGCGCTTCATCAGTGGTTGAATGCCGCCGATGGCCACCAGTTCGCTCATCATGTATTTGCCGCTGGGGCGCAGGTCGGCGACCACCGGGGAAACCTTGCCCAGCTCGACGAAGTCATCCAGGGTCAGCTCGACATCCACCGCATTGGCCATGGCCAGCAGGTGCAGCACGGCGTTGGTCGAGCCGGCGAGGGCGATCACCACGCGTATGGCGTTCTCGAAGGCTTTGCGGGTCATGATGTCGCGAGGCTTGAGGTCGAGCTTGAGCAGCTCCATCACCTGGTGGCCGGCGCGGAAGCTGTCCGAGGCCTTGTCGCCGCCAATGGCCTCCTGAGAGCTGGAGCCGGGCAGGCTCATGCCCAACGCTTCGATGGCCGAGGCCATGGTGTTGGCTGTATACATGCCGCCACAGGAACCGGGGCCGGGAATCGCCACTTCCTCGATCTGCTTGACCTGGATCTCGCTGATATCGCCCCGCGCGTGTTGGCCCACGGCCTCGAACACGGAAATGATGTCGGTATGGCCGGCACCCGGCTGGATGGTGCCGCCATAGACAAAGATCGACGGTCGATTCAGCCGGGCCATGCCGATCAGGCAGCCCGGCATGTTCTTGTCGCAGCCGCCGATGGTCACCAGGCCGTCGAAACCTTCGCAACCGGCCACCACTTCAATGGAGTCGGCGATCACCTCGCGGGACACCAGCGAATACTTCATGCCTTCGGTGCCGTTGGCGATGCCGTCGGAAATGGTGATGGTGTTGAAGATCACGCCCTTGGCGCCGGCGGCATTCGCGCCTTTTTCGGCTTCGAGCGCCAGCTTGTCGATGTGCATGTTGCATGGGGTGACCATGGCCCAGGTCGAGGCGATGCCGATCTGCGGCTTCGTGAAGTCTGCATCGGTAAAGCCCACGGCCCGCAACATGGCGCGCGCCGGTGCGGCCTCTACGCCGTCGACCACTTGAGAGGAGTACTTGCGTAGATCGTCTTTATCGCTCATGACTGCTCCTATCGCACATGGCTGTTGCTCACACACGCGTTGAGAAAAACAGGATGAGTATAGAAGGCCGAGCGCCCGGGCCCGGACTAACCGGTCGGGAACAGACGCGCGGGTAAGCCTTGTCGTGATATTCTTCGCGACAACTTGGTTTGATCTATTCAGTTTGCGTGTCCTTGAGACGTGCCGACGGAATCACTGTCGCTCAAGTAGCTGAAGCCAATAAAGATAAAAAGTCAGTTCAGAAGGGACATTAAAGTGGGGTCGATGCGGTTCATCGGCCTTGTGTGCCCACCCTGCAATCCTTGAGTGCCGCACCCGTGACTGCCGTGAAACATGGGGTTGTGCGCGTGAGGATGGAAGGGCGGATGGCGTTTTATCATAGGTGCTACAGATGTTTAAGAAAGTGAACACGGCCCTGCTGGGGCTGGCTTTGTCCATGGGGATGTCTGCCGTCCACGCGGAAGAGGCCAAGAAAGTCGATGTGCTACTGATTGGTGGCGGCATCATGAGCGCGACCCTGGGTGTGTGGCTAAACGAGCTGGAACCAGGCACCTCGATGCAAATGATCGAGCGCCTCGACGGCGTCGCCCAGGAAAGCTCCAACGGCTGGAACAACGCCGGTACCGGTCACTCCGCCCTGGCCGAGCTGAACTACACCCCGGAAGACGAGAACGGCAAGGTTTCGATCCCGAAGGCCGTTGAAATCAACGAGGCCTTCCAGATCTCCCGTCAGTTCTGGGCCTGGCAGGTTCAGCAAGGCGTGCTGAAGAACCCGCGTTCGTTCATCAACTCCACGCCGCACATGAGCTTTGTGTGGGGCGATGACAACATCAAGTTCCTGAAAAAACGCTACGAAGCCCTGCAAGCGAGCCCGCTGTTCGCCGGCATGCAGTACTCCGAAGACCCGGCTGTGATCAAGCAGTGGGTGCCGCTGATGATGGAAGGGCGTGACCCGAACCAGAAAATCGCGGCCACCTGGAGCCCGCTGGGTACTGACGTGAACTTCGGCGAAATCACCCGTCAGTTCGTTGCGCACCTGCAAACCACGCCGAAATTCGATTTGAAGCTGTCCAGCGAAGTGCAGGACATCACCAGGAACGAAGACGGCAGCTGGCGCGTCAGCTACAAGAACCTGAAAGACGGTAGCAAGACCGAAACCGACGCCAAGTTCGTGTTCATCGGCGCCGGCGGCGGTGCCCTGCACCTGCTGCAGAAGTCCGGCATTCCTGAAGCCAAGGAATACGCGGGCTTCCCGGTAGGCGGCTCGTTCCTGGTGACCGAGAACCCGACCATTGCCGAGCAACACCTGGCCAAGGCCTACGGCAAAGCCTCCGTTGGCGCTCCGCCGATGTCGGTTCCGCACCTGGACACCCGCGTGCTGGACGGCAAGCGCGTGATCCTGTTTGGCCCGTTCGCGACCTTCAGCACCAAGTTCCTGAAAGAAGGTTCGTACCTGGACCTGCTGACCACCACGACCACCCACAACGTGTGGCCAATGACCAAGGTCGGCATCAAGGAATACCCGCTGGTCGAGTACCTGGCAGGCCAGCTGATGCTGTCTGACGAAGACCGCCTCAACGCCCTGAAGGAATACTTCCCTAACGCCAAGGCTGAAGACTGGCGCCTGTGGCAAGCCGGCCAGCGCGTGCAGATCATCAAGCGTGACGAAGCCGCCGGTGGCGTGCTGAAACTGGGCACCGAAATCGTCGCTTCGCAAGACGGCAGCATCGCCGGCCTGCTGGGCGCCTCCCCAGGCGCATCGACCGCCGCACCGATCATGCTGACCGTGCTGCAGAAAGTGTTCAAGGACAAGGTTGCGACCCCAGACTGGCAGGCAAAACTGCACCAGATCGTACCGAGCTACGGCACTCAACTGAACGCCAGCCCTGAGAAGGTTGCGCAAGAGTGGGCCTACACCGCCAAGGTGCTGGAGCTGACTCCACCACCGGTGATTGCGCCGGCTGTGAAGCCAGTGACTGTTGATACGGATGCTAAGGCACCGAAGGCTAATGCTGCGAGTGATATGGCTCTGTAAAAAGGATGCCTCACCCGTCATGGAGAGGCGTTTGAGTCACTTGGAGCTGTAATGAAAAACCCGCTGAACCAGTAATGGTTGGCGGGTTTTTTATGGTTTTTTGGGAGGGACGAAACCCACCAGGTGACATATGGGTTTTCGAAATCAGTTCAATTAGCAATTTACTCAATATATTTAAGATATGTTCCAAATATCATTAGAGCAATGCTTAGTAGCCAGCCTAAACCCCATGAAGTAACCAGCATTCGCTTCAAGTCGTTTGGGAATTTTTCGACATCCGTAGCATCCACAATTCCTCTCTTTACGGAAAGTGCTGGCATTATTAGAACCATGGTAAGAACGCCGCAACGCACAACTTTTCCCATAATTCCCATGTGAAAAAATGCAGACTTGTTAACTTTTACGAAATGACTGTTTGGCAGCAATGCTTCCGCTTTTTCGGTGTAGGCTTGCACGATGTAAACTAGCCATATCGCTACAAGCGCTAATGGACCCAGTATAAATAGTGCTATCAGGCCGAGAGGGATATTACTCATTTTTCTATCGTTTCATACAGGAATTCACCAACGCTTTCACCCGCCATTTCTCCGAGTAAACCACCTCCTATTCCTCCTACTGCGCCGCCAACTACACCACATGCGATTGCGCCAGACCCGCCACTTGCGATCCCTAACACTAACATGCACCCCACGATTGCCGCTTGTCCTCCAAAACCTCCTATTACGCCTCCACCAACAAGGCTTCCCGCCAAAGAAGAACCCTCAACATACTTGGCCTTCGTACATTCATCCTCCCGCCCCAACGCACATGCTTGCCGGATACTCAACCCGGCTGAAGCAACGTCCAGCGCGACGCCAATATAGACCCCTCGCTTGATCAGCTTCGCCGCCCTGGCCACGCCGCTGACCTTTTGTGCATAACCGCCAATCTCACCGGTGCTCATGTAGCTCTTGGTCGAAATCCCCAGCATCCGTTTAATCTCGCCTTATAATTAAGCTTGGAGCAGCAGGAGGTTTCACTGGCTATAGGGCACGAATTTTATCGATGTACTCAATATAAATTCCAAGTATTATGAGCGCAGTGGTAAATAAAAAACATAAAGTCCAGGATGCAATCAACAATCGTTTTAAGTCTCTCGGAAATTTTTTGACTTCCATCAAGTCTATAAGGCCTCTTTTGGTCAATAAATTTGGACTTAGTAGAGCTAGAGTAAGGAATCCATTACGCATGGCCTTTCCCATTAGACCTGCTTGTGAAAAAGTTTTATTGTTTAGTTCGACAAAACTACTGTTTGGTAGCAGTGTTTCCGCTTTTTCCGTATAGACATGAACCATGTAAATCAACCATATCATGATAATCGTCAGCGGAGCTCCTATGATGAGTCCAATCAGACCGAGCGGTATTGGGTTCATTGCGCCATTTCGCTGTATAAATATTCGCCTACTTTTTCACCGGTGGTTTCCCCAAACGACCCGCCTGCCCAGCCTCCCACAGCACCTCCTATCACGCTGCAAACCAGGGCGCCGGGGCCCCCAGTAGCGAGACCTAACACTGCAATACACCCGTATGATGCCGCGAATCCGCCTAGTAAACCCCCACCGGCTCCACCACCCAAGCTTAGAACCAGCGATGAGCCCTCAACATACTTCGCCTTCGTACACTCATCCTCCCGCCCCAACGCACACGCCTGCCGGATACTCAGCCCGGCAGAAGCAACGTCCAGCGCGACGCCAATATAGACCCCTCGTTTGATCAGCTTCGCCGCCCTGGCCACGCCGCCGACCTTTTGCGCATAGCCGGCAATCTCACCGGTGCTCATGTAGCGCTTGGTCGAAATCCCCAGCATCCGTTTTATCGAGCCTTGATAGCGTAGCCCGGAGCCGTAGGACGCTACATTGCCCAGTTGTGTTTCCAGCTTGCCGAACAGTCTGGCGCGTTCGGTGTAAAACCTGTCCCGGGCCACTATTGATCCGCTGCGCAGATAGTCTTTATGGGCGTGTTCGATTTCCTCCAGGGTGGTCTTGATCGCGGCCATGTGTTTGCTCCAGCCATCACTGACGACACCGGCACCGATAGCACCGTTGGCGAGCATTTCCTGGAGCAGTTCGAAGTTATCGAGCAGGAAGTCGTCGGCGTCGACCTGATTGGTCAGCAGGGCGATGTGGATTTCGCTTGCCCTGGCCATCAGGTACGCCTCTTCATTGGTACTCGATGGCGTCGACACATCGCCGATGATCACAAGCTCGCCCGCCAGCACCACCGTGTTGGCGATATGGCTGTTGAGTGCATCGAACTTGCTGTTGGCGATGCCGGTCAGGCCCAGGTGGGCCTTGAGGGACGCGTAAGTCTGGGATTGCGAATTGATGAACGCCAGAGGCTGTGCCATGTCAGCCTCACGAATAACGTTTGTTGCCGATGCGATCCCAGCCGCCGGCTACATTGCCGCCGCCGGCCCCATCGCTGCGTTTTTGCTGGGTATAGACAGTTTTGATGCGGCCATAGTCCAGTTGCACGACTTCTACTGGAAGGCCGGCGCTGGCGTTTTGCATGTAGTCGGCAATGATGACCTCCTCGAGTACGATCTCGAAGTATTTGAGTTTGTCAGTGCCCGCACGGCTGAGCACCAGCGTGACTTGATTCAGATGTTCGCCGGCACAACTGGCCTCCATCAACTTGCAGCTGGATTTGTCCAGAACCTTGGTAAAGGTGAAGGTGCTCAGCGTGGTACGGCCGGCCGTCGCGCCACCGGCAGAACTGGCGGTGGCTGAAGTGCTTTGGCGAGTGCCAAAGCTGTAGCCGTCGACCTCGATCCAGTCGCGGTACTTCTCGTCCAGGGCTTCGCCTGGAATGCCTTCGATTTTGATGTATGCGTCAAACGCCATGCGATCTCTCCTTGGCAATCAAAATTTGCGGGAGGGAATGTACGTTCTTCCATACAGGCATGGCTCATCCAGAGGCCGCTATTGAGTGAAATCAGATTTTTCCCACTTGGTGCTGGTTGGTGGGGCTGTAGGACGTAGCGGGCAGCCATGAATTTCTCCTTCGCTACCGCTGTCATCAATTGCCAAGTCCCTGACGCCCAATGTGAAGCAGCCCGCTTGCACGGGACGATACTGGTTGGTTTACCGACCTCGAACAGTAAAGCGAAATCGCATTGGCACATGAAGTCCTGCCTCACTACTCTGATGGGGGACTGTCAGTTGCATCTCAATAAAACAATCAGAGAGAGCGCAGAATGAAGTTCAGTTTTTTAGACCGCAGCCAGCCGAGCCGTCGGCGGGTTTTACGCGATGCTTTCACTTTGGCTTTGGCGGCTTCGCCATTGGCAAGCCTCGCCAAGGCTGCCGAGGAAAATGTCGAAGAAGTGACCTTTGCCGCTGGCCCACGCCCGCTGGTGCAATACCCGCAAAAACGCCCGTTGACCCTGGTGACCACGCGGCCGCCGCATCTGGAGACGCCGTTCCCCGTCTTCAACGAGGGGCCGATCACGCCCAATGACGCCTTTTTCGTGCGTTATCACTTGGCCAATTTCCCGACCAGCATCGATCCCGACAGCTACCGCCTGACGATCAAGGGCTCGGTCGACACGCCGCTGTCGCTTTCCCTTGCCGAGCTCAAAGCGCTTGCCGAACCGGTGGAAGTGGTGGCGGTCAATCAGTGTTCGGGTAACAGCCGTGGCTTCTCGATGCCCCGCGTGTTCGGTGCTCAGTTGGGCAATGGCTCCATGGGCAATGCACGTTGGGTAGGAGTACCGCTCAAGGCCGTGCTGGAAAAGGCCGGCGTGAAAGCCGGTGCCGCGCAAGTGACCTTCCGAGGGCAGGATAAACCCGTGCTGCCGAGCACGCCGGAGTTCATCAAGGCGCTGGACATCAGCCATGCCATGGACGGCGAGCCGATGATCGCCTGGTCGATGAATGGCACCGACCTGCCATTTCTCAACGGTTACCCGATTCGCCTGGTGGTGCCAGGCTATTTCGGCACGTATTGGGTCAAGCACCTGAGTGAGATCGAGGTCCTCGACCACACCTACGACGGTTTCTTCATGGCCAAGGGGTACCGGGTGCCGGATAACGATTGCTTGTGCATTGCCCCCGGCACCACGGCGGCGAAAACCCTGCCGATTTCCAAATTGCCGGTACGCAGCTTCATCACCAGCGTTAAACACGGCGATGTATTGCCGCTGAACAAAAGCGTGGTGCTCAAGGGCATCGCGTTCGACGGTGGCGTTGGGGTCAACAAGGTGGAGGTGTCGATCGACGGCGGAAATACCTGGCGCGAAACCACGCTCGGGCAGGACCTTGGCCGTTTCTCCTTTCGTCAGTGGACGCTGCCGATCACCTTTACCAGCAAGGGCGCGACCCAGTTGATGGTGCGCGCCAGCAACAGTGCGGGCGAGACGCAGCCGCTGCAAGCAGACTGGAACCCCGGTGGCTACCGCCGCCACGTCGTTGAAACCAGCCACGTGACCGTCGCCTGAGGAGGGCCGCATGAAACTTGTGAAATGCATGACCGCCTTGCTCTGCGCGGCTCAGGTTTGTCTGGCGACCGTGGCTGGCGCCGCGCCGCTATCGATCACGCTGCCGCCTGAAACGGCTGTGTTCAAGCCCAGTACGATGCCTGGTTACGCTTTGGCGCAGCAGAAGTGTTCCGTCTGCCATTCGGCCGATTACATCAACTTCCAGCCGCCGGGCATGAGCCTGGCACAGTGGACCGCCGAAGCGGGAAAGATGCAGCACGTGTACGGCGCTCCGATCAGCGACCAGGATGTGAGTGTTATCGGCGCTTACCTGGCGGTGACTTACGGCAGTGCGAAGGCCAATGATGCCGATGTTCAGGCTGCCTCGAACGCCACGGCGACCCAGCCCCCGGCGGTGGCTGTGGCTGTGGCAAAAGTCGACGCCAAGGCCTTGCTGCAGAACAACGCCTGTCTGTCCTGCCACGCGATCGATCACAAAGTGGTGGGCCCGGCCTACCGCGATGTGGCCGCCAAATATGCCAAGGACCCGCAGGCCATGGACCGGCTTATGTCCAGCATCCAGCACGGCGGTAGCGGAAAGTGGGGGGAGGTGCCCATGCCACCGTTCGCGCAGCTGAGCGCGGACGACCTGAAAAGCCTGGCGACCTTTGTCCTGCAACAGTAAGCCAGTATCAGCCTGATGCGAAAAAGCCCACTGAACCGGCAATGGTCAGTGGGCTTTTTTCGGGGCGCAGGTTTCTAGGTGTTGGTTGCACCGAAGCGCTTGAGAATGTCCTGGTACATTTTCGTCCGTCGATGACCTTGGCCATAGCCGCCCGCGGCGGCGACGGTGCCGGACTGGACGTGGTCCAGGTACTTGAAGATTTTGCCGGGCGAAAGAAACACGACGTTGTAGCCAAGCCCGATCGCACGGTCTTGCAGCTCATAACCGGGCACACGGTCATCGATCTGAAAATGCAAACCCTGCTGCTTCATCAGCCTGCAATTCCACAGGGTGCAAAAGCTTTTCAAGTGGGTTTCCTTGTAAGGCTTCGGGTCTTTCGAACGCAGGCCGAGCGATTGCTTCAGGCGTCGGTAGTGGTGCTTGATCAGGCGTGAAGTGAAGCGCCACGCAGTCCTTGGCAGTCCGCGGTCGAGTTGCTCCGTGCAACCGACCGCGATGACGTTTTGATCCTTGGTGCAGTGCTCCATCATCATTGCAAAGACGTTTGCATCGAAGACGAACGTGTCGGTGTGCATCAGGAACAGATAGTCGGTGTTGACCCTGGCCAGCGCCATGTCCAGTGCCTTGCCATGGGCGATATGGCCCGGCTCTTTGGTGGGGGCATCCCGTTCGATCAGGTTGATCCAGTCGAGCGAGCGCAAATACTCGACGCTGGCGTCCGCCGAACCGTTATCGACCACCCAGACCGGGATTCCGGCTTTTCGTACCGGTTCGCGCAAAAGGTCCAGGCAGATCCTGGTCAAATCATGGGTTTTGTAATTAACCAGAACGATGCTGAACGGTGGTTTGGCGGTTGTATCGACACTACCCATCTTCGAAATGCTCGACTACTCGAAAGTGTCGAAGACTAAAGAGGCAACCTTAGCCCAAGCTTAATTTCACCCGGACTGCAGAGACGCGGGCTAGCGCTACCTGACGCCTTCGAACGAACCTGTGCGCACCTCGCCGCTGCGGGTGTAGCGGGCGATCAGCACACCTCCGGGTGAGCTGATCGAACTCACCAGGGTGAAGGCCGACGCTTGTGCGTTGTCGTCGAACAGGCGCTTGCCGCGTCCCAGCAGGATGGGATGAATCATCAGCCGCAACTCGTCCACCAGGCCGGCGGCTAGCAGTTGCCGCACCAGATCGCCGCTGCCTTGGGTCAGTAGCTGAGGCCCGTCCTGGCGTTTAAGCGCGTTGATCGCGTCGACCAGGTTGCCCTCCAGCGCATGGCTGTTGTGCCAGGCCAGCGAGTCGGCGCGATGGGTGGCCACATGCTTGGGGACGGCGTTGAACAAGTCAGCGATGGTGCGGTGGGTTGAGTCGGCCTGAATGTTCGGCCAATAGGCGGCGAAGATGTCGTAGGTACGACGCCCCAGCAGCAACTCGAATGGCTGTGAGAACAGGTCCATTACGGCCTGGCCGGTGGTTTTGTCGGCGTAGGGCACGATCCAGCCACCGAAGCGGAATCCGCCACTGCAATCCTCTTCAGGCCCGCCGGGCGCTTGCATGACGCCGTCCAGACTTACGAACGCGGCAACGGTCAGAGTGCGCATGGTCTTCTCCTGATATTGGTTCTGGTTTAAGGGTTCAGGCAGGGAAGTCTGCGACACCTTGAGACAGCTCCCTGAAAGATAGTCGAACCAGACGCTGTGAAATCGACAACAAAATGCGCGGTCCATATACGACGAAAGTCGTATGGTGGTCTGTGTTAGCGAATGTTATTTGGCGTTTGTCTTGAAAGTGCAATTGCTAATTTGTATCATTCGTTTTCAATTCAGCGAAGCAGGGACCGCAGCGCCAAACAATAATAAGGTCAAGGCAATGCTCAAAATGCTTCTCGTATACGGTCATCTGCTCGCTACGTGTATTGCCCTGGGGAGGGTGTTGCAGGCGGATCACAAGCTTTGGAGTTGGCGCAAGGAAATACTGGACCAGGCGAGGCTTGAATACCTCGATGAAACCCAGAAGATTGTCAGCCTCGCGCTGCTGGCCCTTTGGGTAAGCGGTCTGTTGCTGGTGCTTCAGGGTTACCTCAATGAAGGCGACGCGTATCTGCTCAATCAGAAGCTCTGGGCCAAGGTGACGGTCGTCGCGCTGCTGAGCCTCAACGGTGCGCTATTGCATCGAATCGGCTTCCCGCTGCTGCAAAAGGCTCCCTTCGTCGCACTGCGCAGTGCAGGTCGCTCGCGGCTCGCCTTGTTGGGTGCGCTTTCCATGAGCGGTTGGCTGTTCGCCGCTTTCCTGGGGGTGGCTCGAGCCTGGAATCACGTGTTGCCTTACCTGCATGTGATGGGCGCATTCGCCGCATTCTCGTTACTGGCCTGTTGCGTGGCACTGGCAGTCGCCGGCAGGGCGGGCAGTGTCGGTGTGCAAAAAAACTCGGTACCGGGGTAGCGATCGACATACCGTGTTTCGTACCTGTAAACCTCCGGTTTAAAACGTAAAGTACCACCGCCCATGCCACTCCCGCATGGGCAACCCCCTCCCATCCCCATCTGTGTCCCCTTGTCCGTCGGTCGGCTTTCTCGTGCGCGGGTTGACCCTGAACCAGAAAGGGCTAACTTCTGTGCGTGGGAAAAAATCCCACGTATAAGAATTCAGAAGAAGCTGTAGGTTTGACGGTTTGCTCCCATGCCGCTCCCGGATTGCAACGCGTATGGCGTTGACACTGCTCGCGGTAAATCACCAGGAGAATGCACGATGAACAATTACCTGCTTTTCAAGAGAGGATTGCTGGCGCTGGCAATTGGCGGTGTCCTTTCGGCTTCCATCGTTCTGGTACCAGATTCCATTTCCCATGACTCCAGTGCCTATGCCAAGGATGGTGGTGGTGGTGGTGGTGGTGGTGGTGGTGGTGGTGGTGGAAACGGCGGCGGAAGCGGCGGTGGCGGCAGCGGTGGTCATGGCGGTAACAGCGGGAATGGCGGCAACAGTGGCCACGGTGGTAACAGTGGTCACAGCGGCAGCGACCATGGGAATTCAGGCCATGCTGGTTCTGGAGGCACGAACTCCGGTCGTGGTGGTACCCATGCTGAAGCGGGGGATGATCACGGCAACCACGTCGGTGGCGAGCCTGGTGATGACCACGGCGTCCACGTTGGCGGTGAGCCTGGTGATGACCACGGCGTCCATGTCGGCGGCGAGCCCGGCGACGACAACAGCCGGATCTGATGCGTTTTGTGACTCATGTAAAACCCTGGGGACCGGTTTTGCATGAGTCGCGGCAAAAAATACGCGGGTGGTTTCATGGGATTATTTCCCACATGGCTATACTGGGGTTATCTATCCAGGAATCCGCTGAATGCAATCGTCCACGCTGCCCACCTCGCTCCTCAAAGCCTTGCGGCATGTCATGCAGCCGCTGGTGCGCCTGATGCTGCGCAAAGGCGTCACCTACCTGGTGTTTGCCGACCTGCTCAAGGAGGTTTTCGTCGAAGTGGCGGACCGTGAGTTCCGCCTGGGCGAGAAGGCACCGACCGACAGCCGCATCAGCCTGCTCACCGGCGTGCACCGCAAGGATGTACGGCGCTTGCGCAATACCGGCGACCCGGCTGCTTCCACGCTTCCGGAAAGCATCACATTCGGTGCGCAACTGGTCAACGCCTGGGCCAAGGCGCCCTTTTGCAACGACGCCGGCCAGCCACTGCCGTTGCCTCGATTGGCCAGTGTCGGCGGCGATCGCTCATTCGACGCCCTGGTGGCGAAGGTCAGTACCGATATCAGGGCGCGGGTGGTGTTGGACGAGTGGCTGCGCCTGGGGGTCGTGCGCCTTGGCGAACAAGATCGCGTGCATCTCGAAGCCCAGGCCTTCGTGCCACAAAAGGGCTTCGATGAGAAAGCGGCTTACCTGGGGCATAATCTGCATGATCATGCCTGCGCTGCAGTTCACAACCTGAGCAGCGACGGCCCGGCCTTTTTTGAACGCAGTGTCCACTATGACGCACTGGCCCCGATGAGCGTCGAGGCGTTGCGCGAGGCCGTGGCCAGCGAGGGAATGCAGGCCCTGTTGAGCTTCAATCGACTCGCCGCCGAACTGGAGTTCCGGGACCTGCCCAGCCTTGAGCCGCGTCAGCGCATCACGGTCGGTCTGTACTTCTACACTGAAGTTTCCGATCCCAATTCGCCAAAAGCGCCTGAATCATGACCGTCAAATTGCGCCTGGTTCGTGCAGTCGCCCTCGTTCTGGGCCTCGGGCTTGCGATTATGTTGCAAGCCGCGCCGGCCTGTGTCAGCCAGAATGACGCGGGCACCGGCGAAGTGCCGGTCATCCAGGCACCGGGAGGCACCGGCGAAGTGCCGGTCATCCAGGCACCGGGAGGCACCGGCGGCACGGGCGCAGCGCCTGGCGGCATGGGCGGTACCGGGATCGACACCGACAACGGTGGAGTCGGTGGTACCGGTGCACCACTGAATAAGCGCCCTGGCGGCATTGGCGGCACCGGGGCCGTTGCAGGCGGTGTGGGTGGTACGGGCATCAGCAACGATAACGGGGGAATCGGTGGTACCGGCATTGTCGGCACCATCACCGGGTTCGCCTCGATCTGCGTCAATGGTGTGGAAGTGCACTTCAACAAAAACGTTCCTGTCAGCGAGAACGGTATTGCCACCTCCAGCACTCGCCTGGCGATAGGCCAAGTGGTTGCCGTGGAAGCGTTCAACTCCCGGCGAGGCCTGGAGGCCGGACGCATTTCTATCCTGCACGCCTACGAAGGTCCTTTGACAGCCCTGCCGCGCGACTCCATGCCCATGCGCGTCATGGGGCAACCGGTACGCCTGGCCAAAGGTGCCCAGGTCGCTGCCGACCTGCGCCCGGGTGATCCCGTTCGGGTCAGCGGGTTGCGCGATGCTCGTGGTGAAGTGGTGGCCAGCCGCATCGACCGGGCGCCCGGCCTCAAGGAGGCCAGTGCCATCGGCCCGGTGGATCGCAGCGGTTATCTCCAGGGGCTCAAACTCAGCAACCACTCCGGCCCGGCGCAGGAATTGCTGGTGCGCGGCCACTGGTCCGGTCGCGAGCTGGACGTGAGCCAAAGCCGCCCCGACCCGAGCCTGCCTTTCATCGGCCGGGCATACAACGCGGTGATCGAGGGCCTGGTACAGAGCCGACAGGACCGCCATCTGGTGGTGGGCGGCTTTAATGTGACGCTGGCGCGCGACACCGTGTTTGTCGGTGTGCAGGCTTCGCAGCTGACGCTGGATCGACGCGTGCGGATCAACGGCGTGTTCACCGGCGCGCGGGAGGTGCAGGCAACGCGTATCGAATTGCCCCGCGAGCGCTCCGATTCGCCAGCCAGCCACCGGCACGGACGACTCGATTCCAGCGAGCAAGACACCGACGACTCAAGTGGCTCGGGCAACTCGAGCGGCTCCGATAGCTCCGGCAACTCTGGCAGCTCGGGGGATTCGGGGAACTCGGGCAGTGACAGGAGCGGCCGCTCCGAGAGCGCAGGCAGTGTCATCGACGATACTCGCCACGGGGGCAGTGACAGTCATGACGGTGGCGAAAAGATTGAGCGCGTGGACGTGAACGTGGACAAGTCTGGCAAGTCAGAGCGAGTCGAAAAGGTCGAGCAATCCGGTAAAGTCGAGAAAGTGGAGAGGGTAGAGCGGGTAGAGAAGGTCGAACGTGCGGAGAAAGTCGAGAAAGTTGATCGGCCAGAAAAGGTTGAGAAGGTAGACAAAGTTGATCGGCCAGAAAAAGTCGAGAAGGTTGAGCCGGTTGAAAAAATCGATCACTCCGGCAGGTCGGGTTAAACAGTGCTGCCATGATGCACTTTCGTCATAAGTAACTAGGCTGGGTAAGTCACGCAACAAAACATGCGTGTGAACTTCGATGACGCCAGACACGAGGTGAACATGGACCCCAAGCGCATCCTGCTCGTCGGTTGGCTTGCCAGCCTGGCCTTGCCGGCCTTGGCCGATACCTTCACGACCTCGATCGGAACCGACTACTCTCGGGGCGACTATGGCACCGGTACTACGTCCGAAACCTGGTACGTCCCGCTGGTGGGCAGATACGAAACCGGTCCCATGACCTACAAGCTCACCGTGCCCTGGCTACGCATCACCAATCCTTCGGTCGGCCCTGACGGCGAGCCGCTGCCCGGCGGTTGCGGCAAGGTGGAAAGCGGTCTGGGCGACACCGTTGCCGGTGCCGACTATGCCGTGCTGGACGGCAGCGTAGGCGGGCTGTTCGTGGACCTGATCGGCAAGGTCAAGTTGCCCACCGCCGACGAAGACGAGTGCCTGGGCACCGGCAAAACCGACTATTCCGCCCAGGTCGATGTCGCCAAGGCCTTCGGTCCCGTGACCGGGTTCGCTACCCTGGGCTGGAAAAAGTACGGCGACCCGTCGGGCTCCGACTTCGACAATCCGATATTCGCCGGCCTGGGCTTTGCCATGCCCGTGTTCGCGCGCACCACGGCGGGCATGTCCTACGACTGGCGGCAGAAGGTTGTTTCCACGGGCGACGAGATCAAGGAAGTCACGCTCTTCCTCACGCACAAGCTCAATCAGCAATGGAAGTTTCAGTTGTATGCCGTCAAGGGTTTTTCCGACGCCAGCCCGGACGGCGAGGCCGGACTGTTGCTCAGCCACGCTTACTGATTCCTGGCCCTTGGCCGCTTTCGGACATCCTGTCCGCTCCAGGGCGCTTTGCGGTTCAGTTTTTCTTCTTGATCAGTTTATTGATGTAATACTTCAGGCTTAAACGATCTTTGGGCCGAGGTTTGTAATGGGTTTTGTTTCTTTGTGCCGGATCGATCGCCATGGTTCCCGCTGTGTAGTAATAAAGCGCGATAGACCTGCGGGTGATGTGCTCCGGAGTTGTTAAAGGCTCCGGGTGCCCATGATTGCTGTCCTTGTCTGTGTTGAAAATGACACAGCGATTATAAATGGGCAGGACTTTCTTAAGGCAGGTCTTCATGCCGACATCCCAAAGTTCCAGGTTGCCGCCGTATTCCTCTTGCCAGTTTTCATTCAGATAAATGATGATATTCAGTCTGCGCTCGACATTAAGTTTTTTGTTGAGCCGGAAGTCCGAGTGCACCCCCAGGAAACCACCGCTTTTCGTTTCATGCAGGCCGCCGCCGGTAAAGTAGGGGTCGGGTATCAAACCTTCGATGCCTGTGAGCTTTTCAAGAAACTGCAACATGGGGGCCGAGTTAAAGGCGTTGAAAACAGTCTTCAAATAGGGGTCGCATTCGTTGGGACTGATTTGACGTTTGCGTTGACCTTTATAGCCGCGCTCGTAGAGCATTTCATTGTCGGTGGGCTCGACCGGGAAGTGCGAGCAGATGCTCGCAATCAGGTCTTCGTGCAAGAAGTTGTCGATGACTATGTGCGGAAATGGCGTAGCCTGAACATAGCTGCCGGTCAACGAGGCACCAAAGGCGCTGGCGGCATTTTGGTCGAAATCAAGTTCCGGGGACAGGGTGATAGGTAGTGCTTGAGTGATGGGTGCCATTACCGCTCCAATGACCTGATATAAAAACGTATGGGTGACTTCACGCAGGGTTGAATGCACTGCTCGTTGCGTCTATTCGCAACTCAATTTGCCCGGTCGTCCTTGTTCAGACGCTTAAGGATGTTGTTGTACATTTTGGTTCGCCTATGAGTTTCACCATAGCCGCCAACCGCTGCAACAGTGCCGGACTGAATGTGATCCAGATAGCTGAAGATTTTACGCGGTGATAGCATTTCAACGACATAACCAAGCTCGGTCATGCGGTCCTGGAGGGTATAGCCTGGCACGCGATCATCCATCGAAAAGTGCAGGTTGTGCTGTTTGACAAGTTTGCAGTTCCACAGCGTGCAGAAACTTTTCAAGTAGACTTCTTTGTACGGCTTTGGCTCTCTGGAACGCAATCCCATGGAGATTTTCAGGCGTCTGAAGTGGTGCTTGAACAGTCGTGAGCTAAAGCGCCAGACAGTTCTCGTGGTGCCGCGGTTTATTTGCTCGACACAACCGACGGCCGCGACTTTCGGGTTGTTCAAACATTTATTCAGCATCATCGGAAAAACATTTTTGTCGAAAACAAATGTATCGGTGTGCATCAGGAATAAATAATCGGTGTCAATTCGCTCTAGAACCATATCAAGTGCCTTGCCATGCGCAATATGGCCGGCTTCTGGTTCGGAAACAGAGCGCTCGATCAAATTGATCCAGTCAAGCGTTCGTAAATACTCAGTGCTCTCATCGGCGGAATAGTTGTCAACCACCCATACCGGGACGTTGTTGCTGCCAAAATGCTGGTGCAATAAGTCCAGGCATATCTTGGTAATTTCTGGTGTTTTGTAATTTACTATAACTATGCTGAAGGCTTTGGCGCTTTCAGTCAGTAAATCAGGGTTGTTCATCGTTCAGGTGCTCAATGTTATTTTATTTAATTGTATGAATGAACTTGTATACAATTTTTGCTTGTTCGCCGCGCAGAATCTTGCATGGCCATAGAGCACAATTTGTTAAGTCGCTTTGTCATGCATAATAACCACGGATTGCTCAGGTCCGATGGAGAGCAGTAGAAGCGGACTTCATCGTATAAGGATCTGCCCTGCAGGTAAACATTTTGACTTGATTCGTTACATCAGGAGGCTGATCAGGTCAGCACCTGCCGTACCGTCCAAAACAGGGCGTCACGCGTCGAGTACCATGCTCCGGTTGAGCGTGGGTGGTTGCACGCTCTGCACTTCACAGCTTGTAGCCAATCTGCCGCAGCAAGTTCTTGCGCCACAGAATGTCTTCATCGCCTTCGATGTCATGGGCACAAAAGCCATCCACGACGCCCAGGATCGCTCGCCCTTGCTGCGTCTCAGCGAGAATCACTTCGGTTGGATTGGCTGTCGCACAAAAAATACGACATACCTCTGGAACCATTTTGATGGTGTTCAACACGTTCAGCGGATAGAAGCCGTCGCCCAGGAAAATGATGAAGCTATGGCCGGCGGCGATGGCTTTCGCATTTTTCTGTGCAAGTTCAATCATTGAGCTGTCGGTACCGGACCATCGCACCAGGCATTGGCCAGAGGCCTCACAAAAGGCCACGCCAAACTGGATCCCTGGCACGGTATTGACCAGCGCTTCGTGGATGTCCTCGACGGACTTGATGAAATGCGTCTGACCCAGAATGAAGTTCGTCACTTCCGGCTTTTCGATTTTCAACGTGATGAGTTGCATCTCAAACGCCTCCTTTCACGATGTTGCCAGGAGAGCCAGGCAACAAACCAAGCATAGCTACTCATTGGTTATTGCTGCGCCCTCTGTCTGCTTTTTGGCCGATTGCTCAACGCGTGCCCTGGACCTGATATCTGGTCGTTGACACTTGGGCTGACAGGACTAATCTAAGTTGTGTGGGAATATTTCCCACGTTTCGATGCCGGCTGGCTCTGAGGGATCGTACGGATACCGCAGTGGCTCGTTAATGCTGCATATTTATGGCCGCGCCGGTTGGCTGGCCGCTCCAATGGGCGGCCGGGAACTCACTGGACATTGCGTTCGATACGGAGGTGAGAACGCAACTCCAAGCGGAGGTGCATCATGCTGCTCAAGAAATGTTTGTTGGCTCTGGCAATAGGCGGGGTCCTGTCGGCATCGACTGTCCTGGTGCCTGATTACATCAGTAGTTTCTCCAGCGTGTATGCCAAAGATGGTGGCAGCGGCGGTGGTGGTGGTAGCGGCGGAGGCGGCGGCGGTCACGGCGGTGGCGGCGGTTCCGGAGGCGGCGGTCACGGCGGTGGCGGCGGCTCGGGAGGTGGTGGTCACGGCGGTGGCGGCGGCTCCGGAGGCGGCGGTCACGGTGGCGACGGCGGAGGCGGCCACGGTGGCGGTGGCTCCGGTAGCGGAGGCTCTGGAGGCGGTGGTCACGGTGGTGACGGTGGTGGCGGCCATGGAGGAGAGGGTGGCGGTCATGGTGCTGGTGGCCATGACGGTGATGGTCGTGGTGGCCAAGGGCGCGGCGACGCTGACCATGGTGGTATTGCCGGGAACAAAGGCCCGGGCAATGCGCGAGACAACGACAACGCCAAAGACAACGACAACGACAACGACAACGACAACGACAACGACAATGCCGCAGATGCTGCCAGGGACGCGGCCAGAGCTGATGCCAATGCAGCCCGGGACGCCGCCAAGGCTGATGCAGATGCAGCCCGGGATGCGGCAAAAGCGACTGCCAATGCAACCAGGGACGCCGCCAGAGCTGAGGCGGATGCAGCCCGGGATGCCGCAAGAGCTGCTGGCGTATCGCGCGCAGAGGCAGATGCAGCCCGGGACGCTGCCCGGGCCGCTGCGGATGCAGCCAGGGACGCGGCCAAGGCCGACGCAGATGCCGCCAGGGATGCTGCACGGGCTGCTGCGGATGCAACCAGGGACGCAGCCAAAGCCGAGGCGAACGCAGCCAGAGAGGCTGCCAAAGCTGAGGCGAGGGCGGCCAGAGAGGATGTGGCGGACGCCCCGGATGCACCGGATGCGCCAGACGCCCCGGATGCTCCAGACGCACCAGACGCGCCGGATTTCGACACGGTTGAGGTGCAGAACTAGGCCCGCACGTTCGGCAATGAACACGGCAGGCATACCCGTCGATGACGTCCAGGGAGTTTGAAGGACGTATCGGCAATGAGTCGCAAGCCTTGAGGAATCGCGGGGCTTGCGACTTTTTTTTGAAGTCTGTCGCAGGTCTGAAACACTGACGAGGATGACGGAAGAGGAAGCGGAAGTGGACGGGTAAGCAATTGCCAGCCGTTCACAAAACCCGGAACCCTCAGTTTTTCCCGAGCCAGCGGATTTAATGGGTTATGTCCGGCACGACAAAACGTGCCGGACACTTCCACCACCGGAATTTATTTTTTAATGGACACAATCGAGGCGCTGTTACCCTCTAGCCGGAAGGAAAACGATACCCGGTCTCCAGGCATCAACCCCGACAACTGATCTTTCGCCGCGGAAAAGGCCATCGTCATCGGCGGCCATTGCAGGGCGGGAACGGCGCCGTGGGAGATCGTCACCGTAAGCTTCGTAGTATCGATAGCCTTGATCGTACCTTCGGCATTGGATACCGGAGCCTGTTTTGTTTCCTGATTCATCTGCATGCCTTCCATGCCGTCCATTTTCATACCCGGCATGTCCTGTGCGTGGGTAGAAAGTGATAGCGCGAGTACGGTGCTTGCGACTGCAGTCAGGGTCAGTTTCATACGACTTTTCCTTGAGGTGTGGTGGGTACAAGCAGGAGGTGCCGGCGGCGCATCAATCGATAGGCTGCCGGAATGACAAACAGGGACAGCAAGGGTGCCGTGACCATGCCGCCCACCATGGGCGCGGCAATGCGGCTCATCACCTCACTACCGGTTCCGCTGCCCAACAGAATGGGCAGCAGACCGGCAATGATGACGGCAACGGTCATGGCCTTGGGTCGAACGCGCTGCACAGCGCCTTCACGAATCGCCGCCACCAGCCCGCGTTCAGTGCTGTCACCGAGGTCTTCACGTTCGGCCCAGGCGTTTTTCAGGTAGAGCAACATAATCACGCCGAACTCGGCAGAAACACCGGCCAAGGCGATGAAGCCGACCCCCGTGGCGACCGACAGGTTGAAGCCCAACAGATAGAGAAACCATGCCCCCCCAGTCAGTGCGAATGGCAGAGTGGCCATGATCAGCAGGGCCTCATCAAACCGGGCAAAAGTCAGGTAGAGCAACACGAAGATGATCAACAGCGTGGCCGGTACCACCAGTTTGAGCCGTGCGTTGGCCCTTTCGAGAAACTCGAACTGTCCTGAGTAGCTGAGGCTCATGCCTGGCTGCAACCGGACCTGTTCATTGACGACCCGACGTAGATCGGCGACCACAGAAGCTATATCCCTGCCTCGAACATCGATGTACACCCAGCCTGAAGGCCGTGCGTTCTCGCTCTTGAGCATCGGTGGGCCGTCACTGACCTTGACCTTCGCTACCGTGCCAAGGGTGATCTGGCTACCCAGCGGGGTGTAGATCGGCAGTTGTTCCAGGGCACCGAGCGAGTCGCGCCACTCCCGTGGGTAGCGTACGTTGATCGGGAAACGCGCGAGACCTTCAATGGTCTCCCCGACATTTTCACCACCGATGGCACCGGCCACGATGGACTGCACATCGGCGATGTTCAGCCCATAGCGGGCGGCGGCCTTGCGGTCGATATCGACATCGATATAGCGGCCGCCAGTCAGCCGCTCGGCCAGGGCCGAACTGACACCGGGTACATCCTTGGCCACTCGCTCGACCGCCTGGGTGACCGCCTCGATTTCCGCCAGATTGGTGCCGGCAACCTTCACACCGATCGGGCTCTTTATACCCGTCGCCAGCATGTCGATACGGTTGCGAATCGGCGGTATCCAGATGTTTGTCAAACCGGGAACGCGCACCACGCGATCCAGTTCCTCCACCAGTTTTTCCTGAGTCATGCCTGCACGCCATTGCTCGTGTGGCTTGAACTGGATGGTGGTTTCGAACATTTCCAGCGGTGCCGGGTCGGTGGCGGTTTCGGCGCGACCGGCTTTACCGAAGACGTGTTCGACCTCTGGAACGGTCTTGATCAAGCGGTCGGTCTGTTGCAGCAGTTGCGCCGCTTTCTGCGCCGACAATCCCGGCAGGGCAGAAGGCATATAGAGCAGGTCGCCCTCGTCCAGCGGGGGGAGAAACTCGCCACCTAAACGCGACATTGGCCATAGCGCACTGACAAAAACCAACAGCGCCACCAGCAGCGTGATCTTCGGTCGACGCAAGACTGCGTCCAAGGCCGGCTGATAGATTCGAATCAACCACCGGTTCAACGGATTCTGTTGTTCACTGGGAATTCGCCCGCGTATCCAGTAGCCCATCAGCACCGGCACCAAGGTCACTGACAATCCCGCCGCTGCGGCCATGGCGTAGGTCTTGGTGAAAGCCAAAGGGCCGAACAGCCGTCCTTCCTGAGCTTGCAGTGTGAACACCGGAATGAACGACAGGGTGATGATCATCAGACAGAAGAACAGCGCTGGTCCCACTTCAGTCGCGGCTTCGGTCATCACATGCCAATGATGTTCACCCTTGAGTTCCTCTCCAGGATTGGCCGCGTGCCACGCTTCAATCTTCTTGTGGGCATTCTCGATCATCACCACGGCAGCGTCGACCATGGCGCCGATGGCGATGGCGATTCCGCCCAAGGACATGATGTTGGCGTTGATGCCTTGGTAGCGCATGACGATGAAGGCAATCAGCACCCCCACCGGCAGCGAAATGATCGCCACCAACGATGAGCGCAAGTGCCAGAGAAAGATCCCGCAGACCAACGCGACGACGATGAACTCTTCGAGCAGCTTGTGGCTGAGGTTTTCCACCGCGCGATCGATCAGCTTGCTGCGATCGTAGGTGGTGACGATTTCCACCCCGGCCGGCAGACTGCTTTTCAGTTCGTCGAGTTTGGTCTTGACCGCTGCGATGGTCTCGCGAGCGTTCTTGCCGCTGCGCAAAATCACCACGCCACCGACGGTCTCGCCTTCGCCGTCGAGTTCGGTGATGCCACGGCGCATTTCCGGTCCCGACTGAATCGTGGCGACATCGCCAAGGGTCACCGGCACACCACCCGCACCCAACTTGAGCGGGATCGCCCGAAAGTCATTGAGCGTCTTCAAGTAACCGGAAGCCCGCACGATGAACTCGGTCTCTGCCATCTCCAGCACCGCGCCACCGGTTTCCTGGTTAGCCTTGCCGATAGCCTCAGTCACCTCGGCCTGAGTGATACCGAGGCTGGCTAGTTTCAGCGGATCAAGCTGTACCTGGTACTGCTTGACCATCCCGCCGATCGTCGCCACCTCTGCGACGTTGGGCAGCGTCTTGAGTTCGAACTTGAGAAACCAGTCCTGAAGCGCGCGCAGTTGCGCCAGGTCGTGTCCACCGCTGCGATCCACCAGTGCGTACTGGTAGATCCAGCCCACCCCCGTCGCATCGGGCCCCAACGCTGGTTTGGCGCTGGCCGGCAACCGACTCTGTACTTGGCTCAGGTACTCCAACACCCGCGAGCGAGCCCAATACAAGTCAGTGCCGTCTTCAAACAGCACGTAGACAAAGCTGTCACCGAAGAAGGAATAACCACGCACGGTCCTGGCGCCGGGCACCGAGAGCATGGTGGTGGCCAACGGATAGGTCACCTGGTTCTCGACAATCTGCGGTGCTTGTCCTGCATAAGGGGTGCGGATGATCACCTGCACATCGGAAAGGTCTGGCAGCGCATCGATGGGCGTGCTCTGCACCGACCAGATACCCCAAGCCGTGACGAACAACGTCGCCAGTAGCACCAGGAACCGGTTGGCCACTGACCAACGAATGAGGGCAGCGATCATGGCTGGCTCCCCGATTTGGCCAGGCGCTCGACACGCAAGCCATCGTCGGTCTGGCTCAGCGCGACCCGAACCTTGTCACCCGCCTTGAGACCCTGCATCAGCGCCGGACTGGCAAGAGGGAACGTCATTGTCATGCCAGGCATGCCCAGCGTCTTGAAAGGGCCGTGGGCGAGCGTAACTTCTTTGTCGTTGATCTCAACGATCTGTCCATCCGCCTCATGCAAACTGGCGGCTGCTCCACTGGGTGGTGACTCTTGCTCCGAGGTAGCAACAATGCCCTTGAGACTGGCCTCGGAATCGAGGAGGAACTGGCCGGACGTAACCACCTTCTGGCCTTCCTCCAGACCTTTCAAAATCGCCGTCTTGCCATCGCTTTCCTGCCCGGGTTGCACCTCCACCGGGCGGTAGCGGCCGGCGTCTTCGGCGAGCATTACCAGGGCACGTCGGCCAGTGCGAATCACCGCTTCGCTCGGCACCCACAATACACTTTGCTCAGATGTACGATTCAGGCGGACCTGCGCCGTCAAACCTGGCCTCAGGTGCCCATCCGGATTGGGTAGTTCCACCCGCACGCGAAGGGTGCGGCTGTCCTGATTGGTCTCGGGCAAAATCGCGCTGACCTTGCCACTGAGCGTTGCCCCTGGAAAGGCTGGCAAGCGCGCTTCGACTGCCTGGCCCACGGTGATGACTCCGGCATCCGATTCCGGAACGGCCACGGCCAGCCAGACACTGCTCAAGCCATTGACGCGTGCCAGAGTCTCGCCAGCCGCTACGGTCATGCCCGCACGTACGTTCAACTCTTGCAGCACGCCGCTGATGGGGCTGGTGAGGGTCAGGTTCGGCTGGACTTTGCCACTGCGCTCTATCTGGGTGATCAGAGCAGCCGGCATCCCGGTGAGCCGCAGTCGCTGGCGTGCCGCAGCCAGCAGGTCGGCATCACCGTTGCGCTTGAGGGCAAGGAACTCTGTCTGGGCGGCCGCCCAGTCCGGCACCAGGATATCTGCCAGTGCCGCATTGGCTTTGAGCAGATCACCGGGTGCATGGGCATAGACCCTCTCCACAAAGCCCTCTGTACGAGCCTGAATCACCGCGACATCCCGTTCGTTGAACGCCAGGACACCTGTCACGTCGAGGCTGGACTCAAAGTTTCCACGAGTGACAGTCGCAAAACGCAGACCGAGATTTTGGGTCAGACCCGGATCGATACTGACGGTCGCACGATCCTCGACGCCGTTGGCGTACTGGGGGACCAGTTGCATGTCCATGAAAGGCGACTTGCCCGGCTTATCGAACTTTTGCTGCGGGTACATGGGGTCGTACCAATACATTGCCTTGCGTTCGTCCGGCGAATTGAGTTTCTGCTCCTGGGTCGCAACAGGTGCCGCGCTCATGCGCTGGTGAGCGAACCAGTAGCCACCGGAAACACCCAATGCCAGCGAGATGCCAACCAGCAATGCCCCGTTCCATTTTTCAAGGATCATTGGCCGGACTCCCCATAAGCAAAAAACAGACGCGCACTGGTCAGTGCCCGCTGTTCTTCCACGTCGATTTGTTTGAGTCGGGCTTCGATGAGTTCACGTCGGGCGGCAACAACGGCGTTCAAATCGCCTTTACCGGCACGGTAACTGGCCATGCTGAGTTCGACCTTTTCCCTGGCCAGCGGCAACAGGCTTTCCTGGTTGCGGCTTACCGCACGATTCAGGCGCTCATAGTCAGCCAGTTCGTTTTCCAGTTGCTGAGTGTGCTCGCGTGACAGGGCTTCGCGCTCGGCCTCAAGCTGGCTGAGTTCAGCCTGTTTGGCTGCGATTTTGGGGTTTTGCCGGGAGTCAGGAAACAGCGGCAAGTCCCAGGACAATTGCACGCTGACCATGTCGCCGAACTGGCGATCGCGATGTTGATAGTCAAGCTCCCAACTCCAGTCTGACTTTTTCTCCGACTCGGCTTCACGGACCTTGGCTTGCGCTTCGCGGGTCATCGGTGCAAACGCTGCCAACTCGGGGTGGTGTTGCAGTTTATGGGCGTAGCTAGAGGAATCGACAGGCCACTGCGGCAAGCTGCCCACAGGCTTGTCGTTGGCGGCGGAGCCAATCCAGCGTTTGAGGGCCGCTCGGGCCTGCGCTCTCTGGAGAACCAGATCGTCCTGTTGCTCCGCCAGTCGAGCCGCTTCTTGCTTGGGCGTCACCGCATCGGCGGGTTGAGCGCGGCCACCGGCAATCTGGGCCCGGATGGTATCGGTCAGCAAACGGTTTTCTTTGTAGAAGTCCTGGAACAGCGCATCTTTGCGCTCGATCGAGTAGCTGCTGATCCAGGCCAATGCCGTGGATTGGCGTACGTTCAGTCGTGCAACCCGACGCTCGGCGGCAGCGCGATCAACGGCGGCGTTGGCGACTTCGATTCGAGCTTTGCGTTTGTCACCGTTAGGCATCTCTTGTCTGACCCCGACCATTTGCATGGTCATGAAGTCGTCGTTGATGCTCCAGCGATCCGGGCCGCCGATGGGGTAGTTCTGCACACCTGCCAGCAACTTGGGGTCAGGTAATTCACCCGCTGGAATAGCCGCACTACTGGCAGCCTGAATCTTGGCATCTTGTGCAGCCAGCGACGGCGCATTGTTTTCGGCCAGCCGCAGCGCTTCATCGAGTGTCAATGCGGCAGCGAAGCTCGGCAATGCCAGTACGCTTGCCGCCAGACCGGCCACGAGGGACCAACCTGTGCAATAGCACTTGGAGTTCATGTTTACGATTCCTGTGATCATCCACTGCACGCGTCAAAAAGACATGCGCACAGCCAGTCCATCCCGCTAATGCGCAATGAGGCTCAATGTTGGACAGGAATCAAACGCGAGGCGGTCGCCATACCCCGGACGGGGTCTGCACGGGCAGGGAAGCGCTGAAGAAGGAAAGCACTACGGGGTTGAACACGGTTACAGGAGGTTTGAAGATAGAGACTTGCAGCATGCCGCCCGTCTTGCATTCCTGGCCCGGCTTACAAGGTTTGCCGTGCTCGGAAGGGCTTTTCATATCGTTGCAGCAGTCCATCCCCATGTCGTCCATCATCGCCATGCCCATCGACTTCATCGGGCATGGTTCTGTGGGCGCCTGAACACCCGCCATTCCGCTGAGGGGAAGCGTCAAGCTGATCATGAAGATGATGCAAAACCGCAGATAGCGTTTCATGGGCTGGAGTGTAGTCGCTGAAAATTGCTCTTACAATTGGATGCTTTTTCTCAGCAGCCTGCCGACGGCCCTGATTCGGGGCGATATCACCGTACCTGAATTAAGCCAGCATTATCGCTAACATTTGATTTGTGCAGCATTGAGCGTGAAGGCGACTGCCGGTATTGGCCGTTTGCAACTCATAGCAGCAGATTCCAACCGGCCAAATGCGCATTCAGCGTCGATCAACAGATGAACGATCAAACCACCCAACGTTTCTAACATGGCTTCAGGTGAGTCTTGGAATGACGCGCAGGTTGCTGGCTGGGTAATTGCTCAGACTTGCCCACCCATTTGCATTCGATCTGGCCACCGATTGCATCGGATTTGACCAGCATGCTTCGTGGCCCTGACCGGCAGAAAACGGCCAAAGCGGACGCCAGGAGCAGACCACTTCGATTAGCTGGATGTACAGCCGCCAGTCGACTCAAGCGATGCCCCTTGTATCCTTGTTAATTCAACGTATTTCTATTCGACGCTTGCTCTGTCAGCACTTCTTTGTCCTTCGACACAGCCTGTGAAACACCAGGACTGCTGAACTGTGCTACGACGAGGCCCAGCAGCATGATTCCCACACCCAAAAAGCGCCCAAAACCGACTGGCTTTTCCGTCAAACCAAGCAGGCCAAAGTGGTCGAGTAGCATCGCAGCAATCATCTGACCGGCTATTACAGACAGAAGGAAACCGCTCGCTCTGACTTTTGGAAGTAGCGCTAAGGAAGTAGCCACATAAACGGCCCCTGTCACACCACCGATCCACATCCACCACGGGCCGCTTACTGCACTTTGGAACTTAGGCACAGGTAAGCGCATAAGGATGGCCACTACCAATATCGCAACTACGCCAATGATGAGCGCGACGGCGGCTCCCCACAAAGGATGGCCGAGCATGCGTCCCAACGTAGCACCGCTAGCGGCCTGTACCGGAGTCAGCGTGCCCGCCATGAAGGCTGTCAGCATGGGCAGAAAAAGATAAAGGGCTGTTTTGCCTGGCATAAAGTTCTCCGTTAAACATGCCGATCAGCGCTCGGCGGGTGTGACAGTTCATGTGGTAAATTGATGAAAACCACTGCTTTGCGACTCGAGTATTCATTCAATGGATGAACTGCGCAGAATTGACCTCAACATGTTGGTAACGCTTCATGCGTTATTGGCCGAGAAACACGTCACGCGAGCGTCTGTCCGGCTGCATAAAAGCCAGCCAGCAGTCAGCCACGCTCTCGCGTTGCTCAGAGCCC
Organism: Pseudomonas sp. KH_046_2; assembly: GCF_057838985.1. Classification (NCBI taxonomy): domain Bacteria; kingdom Pseudomonadati; phylum Pseudomonadota; class Gammaproteobacteria; order Pseudomonadales; family Pseudomonadaceae; genus Pseudomonas; species Pseudomonas sp. KH_046_2. Next base: position 2,526,306 of record NZ_CM174480.1, read on the forward strand.
ATTTCGATGACCCTTTGCTCATACGGCGAAACGGGTCCATGGTTTTAACGGCGAGGGCACAAGCGCTGGCTCAGCCGCTTCAGGATGCTTTGGGCAACTTGAACTCGCTGTTGGGCGCTCCGTCATTTGAGCCATCAACGGCGAAGGGCCGTTTCAGATTGTCGCTATCGGACTATGCCGCGCGGATCCTTCTGCCTCGGCTTACCCAGAAGGTTCGTCAAGAAGCTCCTGGTATTGATTTGGCTATCAGCCAGGCAAGTCGAGAAATGATGATTTCTCAGCTTTTGGATGGCGAGCTCGACCTTGCACTGGGCATCTTTCCCGAGGTTCCGGATGCCATTGCGTTTCAAGATCTCTTTTGCGAAGGATTCATCAGTCTCGCCGATAAAAAAGTATTGCCCGCGCGGGGTGGTCTTTCACTGAACGATTGGCTATCTCGCCCGCATGTAATGCTCGCGCTTCGCCCTGATGCGAATGACGAGATCGAGCAGGCGTTGGCCGCCCGAGGCTTAAAGCGTCACATTGCCTTGGCTTTGCCCCACTGGAGCGCTGCGGTCGAAGTGCTTGCTGGTACCGATTTGATTCTTACGGTTGCCAGTCGCGCGGTAGGCCCGATGCGAAACCACAAATCGCTACGGCAATTCGAACCGCCCATTGATATCCCCCGATTCGCCTATCAGCAGGCTTGGCACACCAGAAAAGAGGGTGATGCCGCACATCGCTGGCTGCGTGAGGCAGTCTTCAAGTGCTCTCAGCAAAACTGACGACAAACCAGTGCAGCATGCCCGTCGATCTGGCGAATTTCATGAGGATTGCAGAGCAGGGCCTTTCAACTCAATTTGATTATCATCAGGGTCATTGAGATAGATCGACAAACCTGTTCCTTCTGCTCCATAGCGCATCACTGCCTTTTCAGCCGATACACCGGCATCAGCCAACTGGCGGAGAATGGCCTGTTCATCAAACGGCTCAACCCGAAGGCAGAAGTGATCGACGTTGTGTCTTTGCTTACCCGCGGGCTGCCCACCCTGACGACCGATCGGCCCGTTCACATCAACCAGGTCAATCATGGATGCACCTGCGCTCAGGTGAATCATGCCAAGGTCGTCACGGCGCTTTTTGACATCACACCCCAGTACAGATGAGTAGAAGGCCAGGCTGCGCTCAATGTCCTGCACCCGCAGAACAACATGGTCTATACGTTGAATTGAAAAACTGCGCATAACGATCTCTCCTGTCGGAACACTGATTTGAGTACCCATCCAGTTTCGAATCTTCAGATGGGCACTCTTCACGATGCGTGCATCAAGTTCGACGACTCAGCTGACCTTCGAAAACAGTTGAGGCACCTCACCCGAGAAGTCGACCCAAGGATTGGTATTGAGCAACTCGGCATGCGCCACGCTGGGTTCATCGAAGCGAATGGTGAAGCTTTCCGGCCCATGGGCGTAGGCAACAATTACGCCCTGGTGCGGATCCATGTAGCCAGCGTGCATGCCGAAGCCAGGATAGCTGAGGCGCACGGCAGGCCCTTCAGGATTGATCTCCTGCACGGTCAGACGCGCAAGGACGCCATCGGGCAGTACAAACATCCAGGTGAAAGCACCACCGGATACCACCGTCATCACTTCATCAATGCCCGCGCCGTTGTCCGAAGTGTTTACATGAAGACGACCATAACGATTCAGTGCCCATGTCCGCATCTCTGGAGTCATGGCTTTCATGTCGTAAACTTTTGGATAGGGCGCTGTATCTCCCTCGCGAGTACCCAGGTAGCCGCCACGGTGTACCTCAGGAGTACGGCCTGCGAGGTGGATTTGCTCCAGCAGTTCAGCACGGTTGAGACTGAATATCGAAAGCAGCTTGTTTTGATCTTCTTCGCTGATGGCGTTAATCAGCGATGCTTTGAGAATCGGCTTGGCTTCGTCGGGTATGGAGACAGTGCTGGCGCGCACACCTACGCTGCGCAAGACAGCGTTGACGCTATCGATACCTTCAACATCGGAACGGCCATCGCTGAACTGAAGTTTTACGAAGTTCATCTTTGTTTCTCCTATCGTGAGTCAGAAAGTTGCGGTTGCGTTGCGGGTTTGCATAAAACGGGTAAAGCGGGTTACTTGCTGATTTGTGTGGCGCTGTTCTCAACCGTTGGAGTGCCGATGCCCTGAACCAGCAACACACCACCGAAGATGAGCACGACCCCTGCCAGTCGAGTGAAAGTGATCGGTTTGTTGGCGAGTCCCATTAGCCCGAAATGGTCAACCAGAACGGAAGCTAAAATTTGTCCCGCTACGACGAGCAACAGAAATCCGCTAGCCCCTAGCTGGGGAGTGATGGCCGTTGCGCTTCCTACATACACAGCACCCAAAATGCCGCCGATCCATAGCCACCAAGACCCCTGCAAAGCCTTGCCGACGTCAGGCGCAGATACCCGCAGGACTAACAGTGCAATCACCACCACAACGGCACTGACGATCAGCGAAGTTAACGCCCCCCAGAGCGGGTGCCCTAACGCTCGGCCGACGGCTGCATTGCTGGCAGCCTGAAAGGGCAGGACTGCACCTGCCAGCAATGCGGTGCCCACCGGGATTAGTGCGAGAGCTACTACCTTACTGAACATGGCGTTCCCCTTTGGAGATGGCTGGTTTCGATGGACAAATACTCTCTAATCCACAGGAGTTATGGAAATCACATGTTTGCACATGCATTATTCATATGATGGATGGTTTAGGGAGGGAGACTCTGTAGCTCAGTAGCTATGAGTCGACTGAAAAGCCTGGATCTTCGACTTTTACTTTCAGGGGGTTAAAAGGTTGCCGACTATTTGTCGCACGCTTAAGTTGAACTGAAGTGTCCTGCTTTAAAAATCATCCATTGATATGCGAACCCACAGTCAGTGAGATAGACAGGGCAGACAGTGCTCTGCCATCCGTTGACAATAAGAGAAAAGGTTCGCATTCCATGCGCAAACTCGTAAAAATCCTGACCCTGGTTTCCTTCACCATCCTCGCTGCTCCATTCGCCACTCAGGCACAAGAAGCCCCCGAGGCGCAAAGCCCGGCCTTTATGGTGCATAAGTTAACGAACTTCCTCTACGCCATCGGCGAGCCCAACTACTAGTGCAACTCAACCGCGGCTGCTGCCAGGTTGCCCAAGCGGGCCACGCTCTCGAACACTTTAAAATTGTGCAAGGGGGGAAACGTCATTTCATCTCCGTAACAACAGCACTGCGATCAGAGCGGGAGCCCGACGAGGGCGAGCGCGTGTATGCGTACATCGTCTCGCAATTTGCTATTACATGGGTACCTTGCCGGCACTGACTTTCCATGTCGCGGCCTTGTCCCGATATGGAGTGAGCGTCAGCTTCTGGCCGATTGTTGCCTGTGGTGAGGGGCGGCACTCGATAGCTGCCCGCTACCAAGCGCAGCTATCGGCCCAGGATCCAAAACGCGGTCAGCATAACGACTTCTGATAATAGAGCCGGGTATGTCCCGGTGGATAATCTGCCAGGCGTCCGAATTCGGAGTAACCAAGTTTTCGATAAAACCCGGGTGCCCGAAAGCTGAAAGTCTCCAGCCAGATACCAATGCAGTGCTTTTTCCGTGCGACTTCTTCGGCCATGCGCATTAGCCGTTCTCCGATACCCTGGCCACGCATCGACTCGGGAACGCTGACAAGATCGATGAGCAGCCATCGATAAGAGACCTTGCCGTACAGTCCGCCAATGACTTCGTTACTGTCGGGGTCTCGTAGCAACAGGGCAAATGTTTCATGGGCGTCGTCCCCACCATTGACCAGGTTATGGGCCAGCAACGGGGTCAAGATTCCCAGCCGCTGCGCTTCCGTCGCATTTTCCGAAAGTTGGATTTCTACAGGCATGGCGCTCTCCCTGAGCGGTGAGTAACCGGGTCAACAAGGTAGCCCATTCCTGTCACCCCATGGTGGGTCAGTGAATACATCAAGTTGTCGGTTGTTTCAGATGGCCTGAATGGCCGCCTCTGGCTGTGTATTCAACCTGTCGAGTTTCTGCTGCGCGTCATGTGTATGAGGGCCGAACGGCCGTTTCCCAAAGAAGGTCGCTCCTCAATGGCATAAGGCACAAACCCAAGCTTGGGGTAGAGCAGCAGGCCTGCCGTGTTTTCGTTGAAACAGGAAATCTGCACCTCCTTGGCTCCGTAACGCTCGAATGCCAAGCCGGTCATCGTCTCTACGATAAACGTGGCCACTCCTTCGCCCCGAGCGCTCGGCGAGACGATGACATTGCCGATACAGCAAACGCCATTGCGTTCAGCTCGATAGAAATTGGCAAACCCAACGACAGTCCCATTGATCTCCACGACGGTAGAGTCGAAGCGTTGGGAGATCGCGGTAATCAACTGCGTTTCCGTTAGCGGGAAGTGCGCCTTCGGAAACATGAAAAACAACTCTTGAGCATTCTGAGGAAAGCCGCAGATCATTTTTATGTCGCTAGCCTTCACTGGTCTGTGGTTCAGTTTCATTGCTCGTCTCTAAGCTCCATGAATCAGTACTTTAGTGGAGTCCCAAGGCTAGCGCAGGGTGATGGAAAGCGATGGCATGTCCGCAAATGGCCGATTGTTGCCTTTCGTGAAGGGCCGCAGCCGAACCATGGCAGTCAATCACCCAAGGCGTTACGCTCGCAGGCACGCTCCTTTGGTACAGACAATTACGGTATGAAACACATACTTGATCGTTTACGTGGCTGGGCCAGAAAGCTCAAACAGCAAACGATGGTCCTCTGGTTTTGCTACCAGCATCCGCAAACACCCTGGTTGCCCAAGTGGATTTCGGTGTTTGTCGTGGCGTATGCGCTGAGTCCAATCGACCTCATTCCCGATTTCATTCCTGTGCTTGGATATCTGGACGATGTGATTATTTTGCCGCTTGGCATTCTGCTCGCTATTCGGTTGATGCCTGCACAGGTGCTCGAGGATTGTCAGCTCAAAGCGCGTGAGTGGGAGAAACGCCAGATAAAGCGGCCAGCGAACAGATTTGCTGCGGTGATCGTTATATTGGTCTGGCTCGTTGCTGCGGGTATTTTGGGAGCTTGCTTGCTGTGAGTTGAAGTCGATTCCCCACCGAACGGCCATGTTCGAATAATCGCTTCTGGCCGATTTCTACCTACCGTGAGTGGTGCTACTCAACCGGGTCAGGGCGAAGTTGTTGCTCAACCCATGCGTCAACCCTGATGCTCTTTTTTTGAACTCGAGCTGAAAGCACTTATCCAAAAAAAATGTGGGAATGTTTCCCATGCAACGATGCCAACTGGCTCTGAGGGATCGTGCGGATACCGCAGTGGCTCGATAATGCTGCAGATTGATGGCCGTGCCGGTTGGCCGGCTGCTCCAATGGGCGGCCGGGAACTCACTGGACATTGCGTTCGATACGGAGATGAGTACGCAACTCCATGCGGAGGTGCATCATGCTGCTCAAGAAATGTTTATTGGCTCTGGCAATCGGTGGAGTCCTGTCGGCATCGACTGTCCTGGTACCCGATTACATCGGTAGTTTCTCCAGCGTGTATGCCAAGGATGGCGGTAGCGGTGGAGGCGGCGGTGGTCACGGTGCCGGCGGCGATGGAGCCAAGGGTGGCGATCATGGTGCAGCAGGCCATGACGGTGACGGTCATGGAGGTCCGGGGCGCGGCGACACTGACCATGGTGGTGTAGCCGGGAACAAGGGCCCGGGCAATGCCCATGACAACGACGCTGACGACGCTGATCATGATGCTGACAACGATGCCGCCGATGCCGCTCGGGACGCTGCCAAGGCTGATGCCAAAGCAGCCCGTGACGCGTCCAGAGCGACTGCGGATGCAGCCCGTGATGCGGCAAAAGCGACTGCAGATGCCGCCAGGGATGCTGCCCGGGCCACCGCGGATGCCGCGAGGGACGCCGCCAAAGCCGTGGCGAAGGACGTCAGAGAGGATATGGCGGACGCCCCGGATGCTCCGGACGAGCCGGATTTCGACGCGGTTGAGGTAGAGAACTGAGCCTGCACGTTCGGCAATGAACACGGCAGGCATACCGTAGAAAACGTCCCGGGAGCTTGAGGGACGTATCGGTAAAGAGTCGCAAGCCCTGAAGCGTCGTGGGGTTTGCGACTTTTTTTCGGCTATCGTGCCTGAGGGAACATTTCTACAGACCCCTGAGACAGACTCGAGCCTTTTCGGCACAAGACTCCGGAGAGGTGTTGAATGGATTCATTTAGCGTGCGCGAGCTGAAAATGACTGACGCTCAAGCGTTGCTGGATTTCGAAATCCAGAACCGTTAACTGCTTTCAACCGTACTGAAGGCTTGTAGCAGGTCGCGCCTGCTACTCCTGATCTTCAGGTACCTCTTTCCAGCTGTCATCCGGATCGAAGCGCTTCATCGCCAGCGCCAGTTTTTCACTATCGGGCCCGAGGTCTTTCTCGAACACCTGGCCTTCATGGCTGATCATGAAACTCATCACGCCGGTGTCGTTGTACTTCACTGGCCAGGCGATCAGCGCAAAGCCCCGGCTCATCTTGTCACCGATGAGGTAACTGTAGGCGCCGCCCGGTGCCGAAGGACCCTGGCCATGAAGGATGCGGAAGCGGTAGCCGTGCCACTCTTCTTCGTCAATGGCTTTGCCGAACGAAGGACCCAGCGGGCTGATCTGACCGCTGTCGTCTTCCGCCCAGTAGAGTCCGTCGTGCTTGCCAGGGCTGCTGACGATTTTCTGCGCATACTCGAGTGCGCCATCATCGTCTCGATCCACCGAGGCATAGTCCATCTGGGCGTCGTGATAGGCCAGCACCGATTGCACCGCGGCAAGTTCATTGCGGCCGATTTGACGTGCACGGATCTCGGCACTGCCGGCCTTCATGTCGAAGCGCCAACCGTCCGCGGCTTTGGTCATGGGGATGGGCAGTGTCCAGTTCTTGCTGCCAACCGCCAGGATGGCCTTGCGGTCGCTGGCGTTTTCAATGTGGTGTTGCTCGCGGTATTGCTGCAAAAACGCATCTACATCTTCGCGCTGCACGCCTTCGCGGGGGATGTAGCTGTGCCAGTCGCTGCCCAGTAGCTCGGTCAGGCGTGCCTGGTCGGAATGTTCGGTGCCCAGCGCTTCGACAAAGGCTTGCGCGGCCTTTTCCGGGGTTGGAAAGGCCTGCTGTGCCGTCGCCATGCACGACCACAACAAACCGGCGGATATCGCCAGGACATGAGGGAGCAAGCCCGTGAGTCCCTTCAATCGAGGATGGTTGTTCAACGACGGCCCCCCCTTTGACGCGCTGGTGGATTGGACGGCCGGCTGACCTGGTGACCGGCCGATCGCGAGGCATTGGGGCGTTGGGCGGACGCCTGGCTGGCCCGGCCACGATTGGCCTGGGCGTTGGCCTGGGACGGTGAGCGTGCGCCGGCGAACGCATTGTTGCGGGCACTGCCGGCACTGGCTGCCGGTCGTTTATTCGCCGCTTGCCGCGTCTGTGCGGAGCCTTCTCTGCGCTGATTCAACTGGGCGCTCTGGTTCCTGGCCTGCTGGGTCTCTCTCCTGGGCTGCTGGTTCTCCCGGGTGTTTCTGGTCGTGCCCTGGTTTCTGTCCGCTGCCCTCGGCCTGTCTGCACCAGCCTGCAGCCGATCGCCGCCTGCGGTTGCGGACTGGAGTTTGCGCGTTTGATCGCGGGCTTCGAGATTGCTGGTGGCGGGCCGTTCGATACCGTGCCTGTCCATCGAGCTGCGGGCGTTTTCACGTGCCTGGGCGCGCTGGGCATTCTCTCCGCGATAGGCTTGACGCTGATTGGCGCCGTTCAGTTGCCGGCCGTACTGTGCGCGGCTCGCATTGTCTCGATAGGGCACGCCATTGCGGTGCACCGGGTTGTGTTGCCATTTGTTGTTGGTGATCCGGTTGTTGGCATTGATGTTGTTGTAGCGATTGACGTCGATGTCGACGTCGTTATTGCCCCAGTCACATTCACCCCACAACGATCCAACGATCGCCACACCGGCACCAAACGCGAGCCCGGCCATCAGCGCCTGGCCAGGGTAATAGGCCGGTGGCGGTGGATAGTACGCGGGCGGCGACGCCGGGTAGGGCCAGGTGCCGTAGGTGGTTGTCGGGTTATACGTGGGGACGTACACCACCTGCGGATCGGCAGGCTGAATGATGATGGTGGAGTTGCTGGCCGGGGCCGCTTCAGGGGCTGGAGCCGCGTTCGTGGTCGCCGGTGCCGGCGCCGCGACATTCTGGATCGTCACGTTCTGATACTGGTTGCTCTGCAGATTGCCGGCTGCCTGTGCCTGGCGACGCAAGCGTTGCGCGCTTTCCATGACATCGTCGGGCTGCGCCAGGAAGGCATCACCCAGGCGCTGGACCCAGACGGGGTCCTGCCCCAGCAGTACCAGAACCTGCGGGAAGGCGACCAGTGCCTGCACGCTCGGATCCCAGGGCTGGTTCGCCACCTGTTTGACCGCGTCGTCACCCTTGGCGTCCGGGTGGGCCTTGGACCAGTTGACTGCCTCGCCGACTTCCCCGGGATAGGTGGTGGCCATCAGAACCTGTGCAAACAGTGGGTCCGGGTATAGCGCAATGGGTGCCAGCATCTGATCCAGCTGTTCCTGGGTAAACACCGGATCCTTGGCCACCGGGGCGGCGGGCGCTGCCGTGGTCGCGCTTGCCGGTGCTGGGGCTGCGGCGGGTGCCGGAACCGGTGCGGCGGCGGTCCCATCCGTACCCAGTGCCAGGCACGAAGATCCGCTCAAGAACAGTACGGCCGACAACGCGTAAAGTAATGGATTGTGCATTGCACCCCCCATGGGGTCAGGCAGGCTTGAAGTGAGTGGATCAATCCCTTGCGGTGAAAGCCGTTTTTGAAAGCCACAGAGCCTAGCCTTGGCACCGCTTCCTAATGGTAGCAGTTGATTCGAAGAATCAAGGCCGGCTGAAAAACCCAGCGCCGATCACTGCGCGCTGGCATCGCTTTCATGTTCTTCGGCGAATGCCATGAACACCTTCAGGTCCAGCACATCCAGCTTGATCTGGGCGATGAACGCCGAGAAGGCCAGGTTGGCGGCCAGCAGGCGCAGGTCGCTGGCCCAGGCCGGAAGATAGACCGGCCCCTTGAGCCAGCCGGACTCGAACAGCGGCGCCAGGCGCACGGTGTCTCCCAGGCTGAGGCGCCCGGCAAACAGATGCCCCACCAGTTCCGGTCGGTTATCGCGGATTGCAATGCGCAGCAGGGTGTGGACGCCGAGCAACCCGGTCAGGTAAGCGGCATCCTTGGTGAACGCTGAGCCACCCCGCAGGTCGGCGCCGCGGAACACCCGTTGGGTCGAGCGGAAGGATTCCTCTTCTGTCTGCCCGGCTGCCAGAAAACCTTCGAACACCTGGAGGAAATCGGCACCCTCCAGTGCCTGCTGGACGGCGAGCACACGCAGGGCCAGGCGACGCAGGCGGTTGATGTCCATGCTGCCGGTGAACAGTTCAGCCAGGGTGGCAATGCCTTCCTGGGTCTGGGTCGTGCGGGGCGCCCCCAGGCCCAGGCTCGTCAGGTTGGGCTGGCGCGCGCCGTTCTGTGCCGTGGCGACATGCACGAAGGCCTCGTGTTGCAACAGCTGTTGCTTGTCCAGCTCCGAGAACAGCGCGCTGGCCCGCAGGCGAATGCGGCTCGATCCGGCGATGGCTTTGGCGGCCAGGTTCGGATCGAGCACGACCGTGATCTGCCCGGCGCCGAAGAAACGGTCCAGTTCCGGTTGAATCCAGGCGGCGAACGCCTTGGCCGGGATCTCGGCCGGGCAGGGTGGAATCCGCGCACCGCCCAGCAGGGCGTCGGTGGTCTTGAGGAAGAACCGGGCTGCGTCGAGCATGCTCAGTTGCAGGCGTGTGTAATAGAAATCCGGGCGCCGGTACAGCGCTGACGAATACTGGGTAAAGGCGGGAGTACCAATGGCCCCCAGCATGTGCCCGGCCGTGGCATAGCTACGGGCGGTCATGGCCAGGTAATTCCCGGCCGGATGCCCCACATCACACTGGCTGATAAAGGTTTCCAGGGCGGCGATGTCGGCGCTGTGGTCGCGAGGCTGCAACTCGACCCTGGGTAACTCGGCACGCCCGCCGCGCCATTTCGCCAGGAAGTCTTCCTCGATGCCATCGGGCCAGGACAGGGCATCCAGCACGCGGATCTTGCGGGTCAGGCCGGGCAGGGCGGCATCGAGTTCGGACAGGGCGGCGGCGCTCATGGAGATCTCCTTGAGGGACGAAGTGGCGTTACAAAAGCTTAGTCGTCGTGCGCGGTTGCGTGCGTTTGCGAAGACAGGTAAACGGCTTCAGAGCAGGCTCCACGACACCCCGAGGTACATCGCCATGCCCTCGCCTGGGGTGGATCGTGCCGCGTCCAGCCCTTTGTCGTCGTAGCCGGGCGTGACCGTGGCGGCATAGTGCTTGTCGGTCAGGTTGCGCAGGTCCAGCCAGGTCTGCCAGTCACCCTTGGGTGCGTTGTAGCCCAGGGTCGCGCCGAATATGGCGTAGGGATCGGCGTAGTAGCTGTTGGCGTAATCGACCGCCACCTTCGACCCCCATTGCGTGTTGACTGCGGCGAAAAAGCCTTGTGGCCAGTCGTAGCGCAGTTCGCCCTGGTAATAGTGCATCGGCAGGCCCGGCAGGCGGTTGTCGCCGAAGCGCTCATCGTCGCGGTAGTGGAAGTCACTGAAGGTATAGCTCTGGCGCAGGCTCAACTGGCCGCCATCTTCCGGCGACCAGAGGGGGCTCAGCAGGCTGGCTTCAACGCCCTGGTGCACGGTGGGGCTGGCATTGAGCTCGTAGGGCGTGGTGGCGTTGGCATCCGGCAACACCGAAAGCAGTTCGTGGCGCACCTGGGCGTAGTACCAGGCCAGGCTCCACTGCCCCAGCGTGCTGTCCCCGCGACCGCCGATTTCCAGGGTGGTGGCGGTCTGGTTTTGCAGCGTGACCGGTTGGCGCTGGGCGCCGGTGGCGACGCCGCTGCCTGCGGGGAATCGGATGTTCGAGCTATAGATCAGCGACCACGGGTGCGGTGCCTCGACCGAGCGGCTGAGATTGCCGAACAGTTGCAGGTCCGGTGTCAGTTGGTAGCGCAGGCCCACGCGCGGGGCGTAGTCCGAGTCGTGCAGGCTGGTCTTGCCACCTTCCTGCGGGTAGGTGACATCGCTTTCACGGCGGGTGTAGATCGCGGCGAGGCCGGTGGTCAGCCACAGGTCGTCGGCGATCTCCAGGTCATTGCCGACATGCAGCACCGTGTCCGAGCCCTGGTAGGTGAAGTTACGAATCAGCGTGCCCGGTGCGTAACCGGCGGTGTTGCCGGTGGGGATGCGCACGAACTCGCTGGCGCCGGCATTGGGCAGGTGTTTGGTCATTCGCAGACCCAGGGTGCTTTGGCTTTGCAGCCCCCAGAGTGTGTCGCGACGCTTGTAGTCGAACGTGCCGCTGACGTCCGTGTACGCCACCTTCAGGCGGTTGGGGCCCTCGCTCAGGTCCATGGGATAGTCGTGGTAGACAAGGCCGGTCTGGATGCTCGAATCGTCATCGATGTACCAGGTGGTCTTGTTGCCGATAAAGGTGCTGCCCGGCTCGTCGCGGCGGTCGTCCCGCGCCACGTAGGCCGGGTTGGCCGTCCGTGGGTCATGCTCGATGGAGTGCTTGGTCACGCGTCCCGCGAGGTCGTTGTCGGTCTGGCGGTGACGCAGGTAGAAGCGTGTTTCCAGGTTGGGATTGAAACGATAACCGAAGTTGGCGATGACCCCCTGGCTCTCGCTGGCCGTGTGGTCCTGGTAGCCGTCGGCATTGGCATCGGTCATGGCCACGTAATAATCGAATGCACCGAGCACCTGTCCGGAGCTGACCTGACGCTGCTGATAGCCGTGACTGCCCGTTGCGTAGCGTACCTGCAACTTCGGCGCGTCGTAGCCGGTATGGCTGACGTAATCGATGGCCCCGCCCAGGGCCAGGGCGCCCCGGTCGAACCCGTTGGCGCCGCGCAGCACTTCCACATGGTCGAGCCACAGCGGCTCCAGCAATTCATAGGGCGTGCCGCCGGGGCCGGTCAGCGGCAGACCGTCGAGCATGGTGTACAGCCCCGAGGCGTGGGCGCCCGGTGCACGGTTGATGCCCGATCCGCGGATCGAGATCTTCACCCCTTCGTTGCCTGCCGACTGGGCATAGATCCCCGGCTGGTACGCCAGCACATCCTGATTGCTGGCCACGCGGCCCTGCAACGGACGGCGCATGTCAACCACGTTGGTGCCGCCGGGCACCTGGGCCAGCCGGGCCCTGGCGTCCTCGATTCCCTGGTCTTCGTCGCTCTGGTCCTCGGCCCCGATCAGCACTTGCCCCAGCTCCAGGCCCTGAGCCTCGGTCATGGCCGGACAAACAAGGGCCAGGCCCAGCAGCGCAGCGGGCAAGGAATGAGGCGAGGGCATTGGGAAAACTCCAGACAGACACAAACGGGCAATGAACAGTGCGACGCAAGAAGGAACGACGGGAGCACATGGCAATTTTGTTATTTTTTTTTCCCGCCAAGGGCTGGCGGCTATCGGTTCAGCAGCGGTGCCAGCAATGCACACATACCGCGCCAGTGCGAACCCTCCCAGTAAACCCGCTGGCAGGCGTCGCAGCGCAGGAAGCGCGAATAGAGGGCGCCAATGCGTGGCGGCACCTGCGTCCGGGCCAGTTCCAGGCTGATCTCGTGCAGCGGCAGGTTGCAATGAAGGCACAGGCTGAATGGCCGCGCACTACGCGCCAGGTCGAGGCGCTCGTACATTTCGCGCAACTGCAGCGACGGTTTCAGGGCATGCACATAACAGCCGTGGCTGATGATTCGCCGCTTGAGCAGTTCGCGGTCGCGGGTCAGCACGATGCGTCCTTGCTGCGCAGCGATCTCGGCGATCTCGCCATCCTCGAAGCCATTGTCGTAGAGCGTGTCGAAGCCGCTCATGCGCAGCAGGCTGGCCAGCCCGCCAAGGTGCGCATCAGCGACGAAACGCAGCACCCGTAAAGGTTGCGCGCGAACCTTCAATAGTGGGCTGATGTCCAGCGCTTCGAACTTGGGATACACCGCCAGCCGGTCGTTGTCGAGGATCAACCGCTCCAGGCCCACCGACTCGCCGTTGAGCAGCACCAGTTCGACCTCGGTGTGCGGCACCCCGAGCGCTTCGATCATGTGCTTGACCGTCGCCCCTTGCGCGCACTGGCAGGTGAAGGGTTGCCGCCGCCGTTCGGCCGGCAGGAAATCGTTGAGCTCCTCGTAGAAGCGGAAAGTTGCACTGGTCATGTTGAACAGTATGGCAGGGCTGCAGTGTGGTTGTACTCGTGTTGATGCCATCCGGATCAATCGAGTGGCAGCGATATCGTTAGTCTCGTTCCTTTGTCCGGTGCGCTGTCGATCGTGAATTCCCCGCCCAGCATGCTGATGCGTTCCTTCATTCCCACCAGCCCGAACGAGTTCAGTTTTTTGCGATCCGTCATGCCTACGCCGTTGTCTTTGATCAACAGGTAAAGCTGGCGACCCTCCCTGGAAAGTTCGATATGCACCTGTGTCGCCTGCGCGTGCCGGGCAATATTCGACAGCGATTCCTGCACGATGCGGAACAGAGTCGTGGCGGATTTTTCATTCAGATCGCAACGGAAATTTTCGTCTTTCGCCGACATCGTGCAATCGATCGCGCTGCGCTGCCGGAACTCTTCAAGTTGCCACTCGATCGCTGCCTGCAATCCCAGATCGAGTACGGGCGGGCGAAGATCATTGATGATACTGCGGACACTGCGGATGGCTGTATCGAGGTGATTCAGGGCATCGCTGGCCTTTTCGTTGAGTTTGGGGTGCATGGTACTGGTGCGCGCCTGCAACATGGAGACATCGATTCGCAACGCCAGCAGACTCTGTCCCAGTTCGTCATGGATGTCGCGTGCGATCCGCTTTCGCTCTTCTTCCTTGATGTGCTCCTGATAGGAGGCCAGTTCGCGCAGCAGCAGCTTCGATTGCAGCAACTCTTCGGCCTGCATCGTCAGTTTGCGCTGCAAGTAGAACAGGTCGACAAACACCTGGATCTTGGCGCGAAGAACCTCGGCCACAATCGGCGAGAAGATGTAATCCACTGCGCCGGACGTATAACCGCGGAAACGCTCGGAATCCGTGTCGGCCTCCGCTGTGACGAAGATAATGGGCGTGTGGGCCGACTTCGGGCGGCCGTGAATGAGTGCCGCGGTTTCAAAACCGTCCATCACCGGCATTTTCACGTCGAGCAGAATGACGGCGAAGTCGCGCTGCAATAGCAGGCGCAGCGCCTCGCGCCCGGAAGTCGCCGTGGCAATGTCGAGGCCCATGTCGGCAATCACCGCGGCGAGCGCCGTAAGCTTGGCGGGATTGTCATCCACCAGCAACACGGATGCTGGCACGCCATCAGGCGGGAGCGGGTGCCGCACCTGGACTCTCTCATTGAATACTGGAGGTTCCTGCTGCATGTTTATGCCACTTCTGTTTGCGCTAGCCGCAATGAGCGCGGTACAGCGTCATCGATAGAGCCATTTGCGCATCAGTGACAGCAGCTGGTCGGTATCCACCGGCTTGCTGACATAGTCCGAGGCTCCCGCCTCGATGCACTTTTCACGGTCACCCATCATCGCCTTGGCCGTCAGCGCAATCATGGGCAGGGCTTCAAATCTCTTGAATGTACGGATCTGGCGCATGGTTTCAAAGCCATCCATCTCGGGCATCATGATGTCCATCAGCACGATGTCGGTATCGGGCTGCTGCTGCAACAGCTCTATGGCGGTTCGGCCGTTTTCGGCCGTGGCCACCAGCATTTTGTTGCACTCAAGCACACTGGTCAGTGCAAAAATATTGCGCACGTCATCGTCGACCACCAGGGCCTTTTTACCCTCGAGACTGTCCGAACCCTCATAGAGTTTTTCCAGCATCCTGCGCTGGGTCTGCGGCAGCCTGGCTACGACACGGTGTAGAAACAGCGCGGTTTCGTCGAGTATCCGCTCGGGGGACTGAACGGCCTTGATGACGCCCTTGCCGAGCAGCGTCCTGAAACGCTCGTGTTCCGGCTTGGCAAGTGTCTCTGCACCATAGACGACGATCGGCAATTCACGCATGGCGTGGTCTTCCTGCAAGGCCTCGAGAAACCTGATGCCGGATGCGTCGGGCAGTTCGAGATTGATTGCCATGCAGTCGTAGCGTTTCTTTGCCAGTTTCTTCAAGGCTTGCGCGCCGCTGGCGGTCGTTTCGATCTTCACGTCGGTGTTGCCGAGCAGATCGAGGATGCGGGCGCGGCTCCCTTCGTTGCCGTCGATGAGCAGCAGATTCCTGGTCTTGCGCCGAGCGAATGCCACGATGCCGACCAGCGCATTTTCAATCTCGTCGGCTGTGACCGGCTTGAGCAGATGGTCGAAGGCGCCATAGCGCAGCCCGCGTGTGTGGTCGTCAGCGTTCGAGATGATCTGGACCGGGATGTGACGCGTGGCGAAATTGCGCTTCAACTGCTCGAGCAGCGACCAGCCATCGATGTCCGTCAGGCCCGGGTCCAGCGTGATCGCGGCGGGTTTGAAGCGCTTGACAAGCTCCAGTGCATCCGCGCCACGGGTCGTGACGATTGCCCTGAACCCCTTATGGTGCGCGGCCTCGAGCAGATTGCTGGCGAATCGGACGTCGCCCTCGAGCATCAGCAGCACCTGGTCCCCGGGTTGGACAGACTCGCGGTCGTCCGGTATCTGTGCAGACGGGCCTGGCATGAGGTCGCGCTTGACTTGGCCAGGTACTGCCTCAGTCGCTGATTCGTCTAGCGTCTGACGCTGGGCATCCTGTGTATGCAAGGGCACGTACAGCGCGAAAGTACTGCCCTTGCCGATCTCACCGGGAACCAGCCGCAGCTCACCGCCTAGCCGGTGCGCGAGTTCGCGGCTGATCGACAGGCCGAGGCCGGTGCCGCCGTATTTTCGTGAGGTTCCGGTATCTGCTTGCTGGAACGCCTCGAAGATGAGTTTCTGTTTGCCGGCAGATACGCCAATGCCGGTGTCGGTGACCACGAAGGCGACCACCGCATCGGCACGATTGAGTTCGCTGTTATCCACGCTCCACCCGGACACAGCGGGCTCGATGCTGATCTTGACGCTGCCTTGCTCAGTGAACTTGAAGGCGTTGGACAGCAGATTCTTGACCACCTGCAGCAGGCGCTTTTCGTCGGTCCAGATGACGGGGGGCAGGGTAGGGGCCAGTTCAATCGTGAAGTCGAGGCCTCGGTTTTCGGCGACCGGCCGGAAGGTGCGTTCGATCTGGTCGTGCAGATCGGCGAACAGCGTTTCATTCAGATCCAGTGTGACCGTACCCGACTCGATCTTCGACAGATAGAGAATCTCGTCGATCAGCTCCAGCAGGTCTTTGCCCGCGCTACGGATGGTCTTGGCATATTCGACCTGCCTGGGCGTGAGATTGTGTTCCGCGTTGTCGCTGAGCTGCCGGGCCAGGATCAGCAAGCTGTTCAATGGCGTTCTGAGCTCATGGGACATACTGGAGAGGAATTCGGACTTGTACTTCGAGGTCAGCATCAGCTGCTCCGCCTTCTCCTCCAGCGACAGCTTGGTGATTTCGACTTCGCGGTTCTTGCGCTCGACTTCGGCTTTCTGCTCCGCCAGCAGTCCAGCCTTGTCCCCCAGTTCCTCGTTGGTCTGCCTCAATTCTTCTTGTTGCCTTTGCAGTTCGTGCGCCAGCGATTGCGACTGCTTGAGCAGTTCTTCGGTACGCATATTGGCTTCGATCGTGTTGAGCACGATACCAATCGATTCAGCAAGCTGATCAAGGAAGGTTTGATGAATGATGCTGTAGCGCGTGAACGAAGCCATTTCGACGACGGCCTTGACCTTGTTCTCGAACAGGATCGGCAACACGATGATATTCAGCGGCGCGGCGGCACCCAGCCCCGATGAAATCGCGACGTAATTTGCGGGTACATCGGCCAGCAGGATGCGCCGCTTTTCGTAGGCGCATTGCCCGACCAGGCCCTCGCCGAGCCGCCACTCATCGTTCACATTGATGTTGCCCTTGTACGCATAAGCGGACAGCAGTTTGAGCTTCGCAGGATCGGGCGGGCTCTCGTTCATCATGTAGAACACGCCGTGTTGGGCGTTGATCAGCGGAGCCAGTTCAGACAGCACCATCTTGGAGACTGCCGCCAGATCGCGCTGGCCCTGCAGCAGACGGTTGAATTTCGCGAGATTGCTCTTGAGCCAATCCTGCTCCGCGTTTTGCCGCGTGGTTTCGCGCAGGTTGCGGATCATCTCGTTGACGTTGTCCTTCAATTCCGCCACTTCACCCTTTGCTTCCACCTCCACGTAACGAGTCAGGTCGCCCTTGGTCACGGCAGTCGCCACGTCGGCAATTGCGCGCACCTGATTGGTCAGGTTGGCCGCCAGACCGTTCACGTTGTCGGTCAGATCGCGCCAGGTGCCGGCAGCCCCCGGCACGTTGGCCTGGCCCCCCAGCTTGCCCTCGACACCCACTTCACGCGCCACCGACGTCACCTGATCGGAGAACAGCGCCAGCGTATCGGTCATACCGTTGATGGTGTCGGCCAGTTCGGCGATCTCGCCCTTGGCTTCCAGTGTCAGTTTCTTCTTCATGTCGCCGTTGGCGACTGCGGTCACCACTTTGGCGATGCCTCGCACCTGGCTGGTCAGGTTGGCCGCCATGAAGTTCACGTTTTCGGTCAAGTCCCTCCAGGTGCCGGACACGCCTTGCACCTGTGCCTGTCCCCCAAGCTTTCCTTCGGTGCCGACTTCGCGCGCCACCCGCGTCACTTCGGCGGCAAAGCTGTTGAGCTGGTCCACCATGGTGTTGATGGTGTTTTTCAGCTCCATGATTTCGCCCTTGGCTTCCACGGTAATCTTGCGCCCCAGGTCGCCTTTGGCCACCGCCGTCGTCACGTCGGCGATGTTGCGCACCTGATTGGTCAGGTTGGCCGCCATGCTGTTGACCGAGTCGGTCAAGTCTTTCCAGGTTCCACCGACACCCGTCACCCTGGCCTGGCCACCGAGCTTGCCGTCAGTCCCCACTTCGCGAGCCATGCGCGTCACTTCGTCGGCAAAGGTCGAGAGCTGGTCCACCATGGTGTTGATGGTTTCCTTGAGTTGGAGAATTTCACCTTTCGCTTCGGCTGTGATCTTGCGTGACAGGTCGCCGTTGGCCACCGCCGTCGTCACGTCGGCAATGTTGCGCACCTGGGTGGTCAGGTTGGCCGCCATGCCGTTGACCGAATTGGTCAAGTCCTTCCAGGTACCGGACACGCCGGTCACTTCGGCCTGTCCGCCCAGTTTGCCTTCGGTGCCGACTTCCAGCGCGACGCGGGTCACCTCCGAGGCGAAGCTGGAGAGCTGGTCGACCATCGTGTTGATCGTGTTTTTCAGTTCGAGAATCTCGCCTTTGGCTTCAACGGTGATTTTCTTGCCGAGGTCGCCGCGCGCCACCGCCGTCGTCACCTGTGCGAGGTTGCGCACCTGGGTGGTCAGGTTGGCCGCCATGCCGTTGACCGACTCGGTCAGGTCGCGCCACGTCCCTGATACGCCACGCACTTCCGCCTGACCGCCCAACTTGCCTTCGGTACCGACTTCCAGCGCCACGCGGGTCACCTCCGCAGCGAAACTCGAGAGCTGGCCGACCATCGTGTTGATGGTGTTTTTCAGCTCGAGAATCTCACCCCTGACTTCGACGGTAATCGTCTTGCCCAGATCGCCTTTGGCCACCGCGGTCGTCACGTAAGCGATGTTGCGCATCTGGGTGGTCAGATTGGCGGCCATATCGTTGACGGAGTCGGTCAGGTCTTTCCAGGTGCCGGACACCCCTTTGACATTGGCCTGCCCACCGAGAATCCCTTCAGTGCCGACTTCGCGCGCCACGCGGGTGACCTCGGAGGCGAAGGAGCCCAGTCGAGTCACCATGGTGTTCACGATCCTGGCGGATTTGAGGAACTGACCCCGCAGTCTCAGACCGTCGAGTACCGGTGGTACCTGCTGGCTCAGATTACCCTCGGCAACCGACCCGATAACGCGAATCATCTCGCTCATCGGGCTGATGAGGTCGCTGGTGAGCGCATTGCTCGAGTTGACGATCTTTTGCCATGAGCCTTTCATCATCGGCAATTCGATACGCTCATCGACCTTGCCCTGCTTGCCGATCAGTCGCGCCACGCGTTCGAATTCAGTGGCGGTGTCGGCCGCCATGTCGATGATCTCGTTGAGCGTGTCGGCGATCTTGCCCGGCATGCCGGTCCAGTCTTCCGGCATACGCGTAGTGAAGTCACCATTGCGCAACGCCTTCAGCGCTGCCAGCAACGTCTTCATGTCGAAAACTTCGATCGGTGTCGTCACTGTGGCCATGTCTATGTCCAGTCAGGATGGATGCCACGCGCAAGGCGTCATGCAGGAGCCGGCATTGCAGTATTGACCATGCTGAAAGCCGAGCGTTGGCTTACGAAATATTAGCAAGGTTGGCGCAATGCCCCGGATCCTGGGGAAATTGCCCGGGAACAGGCCGTTCCAATCGGCTGCAGCCGCAGTATGGAGAGGTGAGCGCTAACGCCTGAGGCAAAGGTGCAAGCGCGCTATCGGCCTGCTAAGGTCAAACCCTGCAGCAGATTCCATGGCTTGCTGGCCATTGCCGAATGGAAAATACAAATGATTGACCACAAAATCAGAGTCTTGCTGGTGGATGATCACAGCATCGTGCGCAGCGGCGTGCGACGCATGCTGGAGACTGCCGGCGAGATCGACGTTACGGGTGAGGCCGAGACGGCACAGGACGCAATGCTCCTGGTCCGGGAGCAGGATTTCGACGTGGCGCTGGTCGATATTCAGCTTCCCGACAAGTCCGGCCTCGAACTCCTCAAGCTCATGCGTGCGCACAAGCCCAAGCTCGCCGTTCTGATGTTGAGCATGCATTCGGTCGAGGCCTATGCGTTACGCGCAATCAAGCAAGGCGCGGCGGGCTACCTTACCAAGGATATTTCCGCAGCCACTCTGGTTGCAGCGGTTCGCAAGGTGGCCTCAGGCGGCAAGCACGTCAGTCCTGAGCTGGCAGAAAAACTGGTCAACGCTATCGGCAGGGGCGATGCGGCACCCCACGAAGCGCTATCTGACCGGGAGCTTGAAGTACTCAAGCTCCTCGCTTCAGGCGAGAGGATTGTCCGCATCGCTCAGATACTGCACTTGAGCCCGAGTACCGTCACGACGTACCGGGCACGTATCCTGGAAAAAACCGGGATGGACAGCAACGCGAAACTGGCCCGCTATGCCCTCGAAAACGGCCTGTTGACTTAGAGCACCCTGCCATCCGACGCAATTGAATCGTCCTGATCCAGCCTGCGTGTAGTGGAATCACTACAAACGCCTGGCCAATAACTCCACAAAGAAGTCCTGCTAACGTCGATAGCGGGGGGCGTTCCAATCAAGCATAGTTACCCCTCGGTGAAATCATGCAGGTCACCCACACAAAACCATTGATTGCACTGATGCCAGCCAGAGATTCAGGCGCTTTGCTCCTTCAGGATAGGCATGAGAGCAAGTTGAGCGCGGAGTACACGCTGCATTCCTGTTGAATCAAGGTTCTAACTGGAGGACGTCATGATGATAGGTTATTGGTTATGCGCATTGCTGTGGGGTGTGGTGCTGCTGGAGGAGATCCAGCTCATGCCCCTCCAGGAATGGAAAGACGAGGGTCTGAAAAAGGTTCTGCTGTTGCGCCGGACCAGAACCCGGACTGGCTACTTCATTGCGTTGATCGCAGGCGCCATGTGCCTTTATAGCGAAATCCTGGTGGCGCCGGTCGATCAGAGCATTCTCAGTCCGGA
Source organism: Pseudomonas sp. KH_046_2 (assembly GCF_057838985.1). Lineage (NCBI taxonomy): Bacteria > Pseudomonadati > Pseudomonadota > Gammaproteobacteria > Pseudomonadales > Pseudomonadaceae > Pseudomonas > Pseudomonas sp. KH_046_2. Next base: position 2,547,159 of record NZ_CM174480.1, read on the forward strand.
GCTGATACTTGCCGTATGTGGTGTGCTCTGGGGAGTTTATCTTTCCGTAGTCTGTATGAAGGGCAAGCGATAGACGCCAGTCTCCATGACTACTTGGGGACTACTTGGGGATAGCTGAACTTCCTTGTTCAAGCTGACTTCACCATCCAGCCAGGGCGGCGTTTCCTGTAGTCCTGGTGCCGTGGCCCATACGCGCTTCGGTGTCTCGGTCTTTTGCCCAGGCGGTGAGCAGTACCATCGCCCCGAAACCGCCGACGATGAGAACCGGATAGGCTGCCAGCAACTCCAGCAGCGAGTACTTCCAGGCCAGCGGACGACCGACACCGAGCATGGCGGCATAGAACCACGACACGCCAGAGAGGGCACCGGAGAACAGCGCCAGCATGCGCAGGCTGAAGGACAGTTTGAGTAACGAACCGGCTTTTTTCAACGCCGGCAATACAGCGCTATGCAACAGGAAGCCGTTAAAGGTCAACAGCACAACGATGCCGATCTTGGCTTGCAGTTTGGGATTGAGGAAATACTCCATCCCCTTGCCGGCATAATCGATCCCGACAATACCAATGCCGGTAATCCAAAGGGCTATCAGTGCAAGTACGACGGTTTTTTGAAGGCTTTCCATGTGCGCGTCATCTTGGTGACCTGACGCATCCCCCTTCAGGAGTTGCTTGACCATTGCAATGTCACTGGTCAAGACCAGCCCGATTGCAACGCAGCAGGCGATAAGATGGAAATATACAACGCCCAAACGCACATATTCCACGGTGGACGAAGAGAACATACTTAGTTCCATGGTTACCTCTTGGCTTCAATAGTGAATCAATTTGGCTCTCGGCACGGCTTGATTGGAATTTACCGTTGCTGACTGCCATTCAGATCCAGCCATTGTTATCAATTAATCTTGCGACATTACGCCATCAAGATAATGGTGAGTTTCGCGAATGAACTTTCAGTCATTCGATCATGTCCATTTTCAGGTAACAAAAAACATCATCCGCACTGAGTGCATATGAAGTTTAACTTCCGCTTCTGGGGAGGGCGGCGAGGCCCGGAATCCGATCGACTGGTTGATCAGGCAATGCTGGTTGGGTCGGCGGGGCTGCCACCCCATTCGAGGAAACGGATCTTGTGGACTTCGCCCTCGCTGTCTTCGTAGACCAGGGTCACCGGAACCACGCCGGTCTTGTCGGATGTATCGGTGCGCTGCAATACCCGCTTCACATCGATTTCCATACCGTAGTGGTATTCGACGGCTGAGACATGCGCGCCGGGTTCTTGCAGGCTGTTCTGGTCGAAGACACTGGGTGCGAGACTGGAAATCACCGCACTGACAATTGTGGCCATGCTCATAAGGCTGTACCTCTTCTGAAGTTCGCTTGACAAGGACCTAATGTGACACGCGATGAAAGTGAAGTTCACTTTACCGTGACGAACGCGCCTGTCTGAAAAGCCTGTAGTGCCTGCAAACTCCCGGCAATTCCCCGCGCTTGACGCCTCTCGACCATTCGTCCTTTAACCCCCGTATTTATTGGTCAAAGTCCATTTTTTAGGGAGGTCATGACATGTCATGACGGATTTTCACGCAGGTGAATCAGTGATTACATTGCTGCAATAGTTGCATTAATGTCCTGCAATCAACCCGTCTTGTTCATCAGCAGATCAGCTCTCACACTGAGGCCACTTATTTGATGACGGCTTCTGACGGAAGGAGAAGTGACCATGGTATCTGCGATCCGGTTTAACCAGTTCGGCACCCCTGACGTGCTGAACCTGGAGACACTGAGCGAACAAACGCCAGGCCAGGGCGAGGTCTGGCTTGAGCAAGAGGCTGTAGGTGTGAACTTTCTCGACGTTACCCAGCGTAGGGGAGCGGTGCCCGTTCCTTTGCCATCCGGGCTTGGGCTGGAAGGCGCTGGGCGTGTCGCCGCGGTGGGGGCGGGTGTCAGCAACGTGCGAGCAGGGGATCGCGTGGCCTATGCAACCGGCCCCTTGGGTTCCTATGCTTCGGCCCGGCTTTATCCGGCAGAGCGGCTGGTCAAAATTCCGGATTCGCTGTCATTTGACGATGCAGCAGCCGTCATGTTCAAGGGCATCACGGCGCAGTACCTGTTGAAAGCCACCTATCCCGTAGGCCCCGGCACAACCATTCTGCTCTACGGTGTGGCTGGAGGGCTGGGGGAAATCATGGTGCCGTGGGCGAAGCACTTGGGTGCCACCGTGATCGGCGTGGTTTCAAAGCAGGCCAGTGTCGAGAAAGCTCATGCGTCGGGATGCGATGAAGTCCTGGTGTTCGATGCTGACAGCCTGGCTTGCGAGGTGACTCGTATCACACAGGGTAAAAAGGTAGACGTCGTCTATGACCCGATAGGGCGTGTTTCTTTCCAAGCATCCCTGGATAGCTTGCGACCACGAGGGCTGATGGTATCGTTTGGCGCTTCATCAGGTGCACCGTCAGCCGTGGAGCTGTCGACACTCAATGCCAAAGGCTCGCTGTTCCTCACACGTCCTTCGTTGGCAGCCCATACGGCGAGCGCCTGCGAGTACCAGGAACGAGCGCAGGATGTATTGGCTGCCATCGGTGCGGGTATTCTCAAACCTTCGGTCCGGGCAAGCTACTCTCTGGCTGACGCAGCATTGGCGCATGCGGACCTGGAGTCGGGGCGTTCATCGGGGGCGATCATTCTAAAACCATGAATCTTGATGTTCTGAACAATCAGCACAGTGACGAAATCGCTGCGTTTCTGGCCGTGGCCTCGCAAGGCTCATTTGTCGGTGCCGGCCGGCTATTGCAGCGACACCCGACAGTCGTCTCGAAACGACTCGCCGCAATGGAGAAGCGCCTTGGCGTTCGGCTCGTGGAGCGCTCCACCCGCCAGGTTCGAATTACTGAAACAGGTGCCAGGCTGGAGCAGCGCCTTCGCTCAGCCATCGAATTGATGAATGAAGCGCAGCAGCAAGCGTCCGAGGGCGCCAGCGAAATTCGCGGTACTTTGCGCCTTGCATTGCCGGCAGCCATGGGCAGGCGTTGGCTTGGCCCGATGCTGCCGGAGTTTCTCAAGGCTCATCCGCATGTCTCGATCCTTGCAGACTACAGCGAGCGTCTGGTCGACATCATCGATGAAGGTTTTGACGCGGCGATCCGGATCGGAGAGTTGGAAGACAGCCGGTTGATCGCCAAAAAACTGAGTGACCATCGCCGGATACTCTGTGCCTCGCCTGCTTACATCAGACAACACGGCATGCCCGAAACGCCACAGGATCTGATCCGGCACAATTGCCTTCGCTTCAGCGGCCTTGCGTCTTTTCCCCAGTGGAGACTCCATCGCGGCAATGAACTGCAGACGGTTTCCCCCAAAGGAAACCTGACGGCCAATGACAGCGAATCATTACTTGCAGCGGCCCGCGCCGATGCGGGAATACTGGGGGCAGGTGACTGGTTGATGAGCCGTGATATTGCTGCCGGGAGGCTGTTGCATGTCCTTCCTGACTGGCAATTGGATACCGCTGGTGGGGTCTATCTGGTCAGGCCATCGGCCAGGTTTCCGGGCGCCGTGGTCGTCGCGTTCAAACATTGGATTGAGTCAAAGTTCATCCCCGCGCCTCCATGGGCCATCTGACTGGCTGACCTTCGGTTCCCATTTGACCGACACAAGGCTGCCGGTCATTTGTGTTTATAAAATCAGGTGGTGATTCACTTTATCCATTGGATCAAAGCCAATACAGGATAGCTGCGGACCACAACCAGCCGATGCAGAGGGTGATGGCAAGATAGATCGCCACAATCATCAGAGGCTGATTCCACATGACACACCTCCCAAAATCGCTTTCTTTACATGGGTGCCTGGTAAAACGGGTGCTCGTCATATGAGCAATAACTCGTCAGAACACTCCAAGGGTGAACTCCATCGCCAGTACAGCGGACAACGCCAGCGCCATCACCAACGCGATAAACATCAGGCCCAACTCAGCGAGCTGCTTATAAAGGGCCATCGGCCGTTTCGTGATTCGCGCAATTGATCTATTAGTGGAAGACATCACCCATCCTCCCTTTTTCGTGGAACACGCACCACAGGCTTGACCTGGGCAACAAGGCGATGGAACTGCATGGTGATGTCGCTCGTTTCATTTTTCACCCCTCGCGTCATGCCGAATCCGGCGAGCCCCGCCGTCTCCATGATGTCCGGGACGACAGCTGTTGCGGGTATCAGGGGTGGTGCAACTAATGAGCCATTTCAATTGGGCGAAGAAAAAACTCAAATGAATTAACAAGCTGTTTGCGAGGGCTTCAAGCGAGAGAAAGGGGGAGGGGGGAATATTCCTCAAATTTGGTGGCAAACGCCTGGTTGGGTGGGTGTAGTCCCCCATTTATGGAGAGAGTAGCGGCCCTGTTTCACCGATCGCTTCTGTCTGTAGTTTCAACCGGTCGAAGCAACACACTGAATTCTGTCTAAAAGACCAGTGAGTTTTCGGCACCGCACACTATCCCGCGGAGAAACTCCGATGCCGGGAATCATGTAACCGCTACTCAAGCAGTTGATCAATCAACACCGCATTGGTGTAGATCAAGCTGCCGTCACTCGCTCGGTGTCCAACCAGATGGAACTGACCGCGTTCGTCGTGCAGATAGACGCGCATCTGGCAGTCGGACAAGGGGGCGTATCCCTCGGGCATGATCAAATCCATCGAGTCCATATCGACATCGACCATGGCTTCCCGCTCGTGGGTCTTCTGCAAGCGCTCTTCGGCCTCCTCCAGGCGGACATGGAGAGGTCCGTCGACATAGAAATGGACTTCCCCCATCGGGGTGGACTTCTGGGCGTTGCCGGTTTTGCACCAGCCTTCGATCGTCAGGGCACTCATGACGAAACCTCCCATGTGGATTGCTGGAATCTGTAGCTATCGTTCCTGCTCGATGCCATCACTCATGTTTGATGACTGCACAAGGGCAGGGTTCGATTTTTGGCGCCGCTTCTGGCCAATCTCTGCTGTTCGTCATCAGAAATTCAGTATAGCCGGTCGCCGGGCCTCGCCTGCCAACCTCACGGTACATCCGATGGGCTCTATACTTCCTACTGACTTTGCCGCCCGGACGGGTGGTATTTGCCTGCCCTGCTTGGACGTCAGCGGCGATGCTTTTTGCATACCCAATGAACAACAGGAATAGGATGAAGAGGAAATGGCAATAGCAATTGTCCTGATACTAATCGTTATTGCATCAGTGCTATTTCACATACTGGCGCCTTGGCATGCGACGCCGGCAGCTTCCAACTGGGGTTCCATAGACACCACCCTGTTCATCACCCTGATCATCAGCGGCATATTTTTCATTGCCATCACGGTATTCATGGCGGTAGCGGTGATGCGGTATCGTCACAAGGAGGGTGCCAGGGCGGCCTACCAGCCAGAAAACAAAAAGCTGGAACTGTGGTTGATTATCGTTACCTCGGTAGGTATTGCCGGGATGTTGGCGCCAGGCCTGGTTGTCTACAACGATTTCGTCCGGGTGCCGAAAGAGGCTTACGAACTTGAAGTGGTCGCCCAGCAATGGCAGTGGGCCTTTCGTTTTCCCGGCCAGGACGGGAAGTTGGGCAAGTCGGATATCAGGTTTGTCGATTCCGCCAATCCCCTCGGTGTTGATCCCAAGGATCCCGCAGGGCAGGACGATGTGCTTGTAATGAACAATGAAGTTCGCCTTCCGCTCGACCGGCCGGTGAAAGTCTTGCTGCGCGCTAAAGATGTCCTGCACGATTTCTATGTACCGCAAATTCGCAGCAAGATGGATATGGTGCCAGGGATGGTGTCGTACTTTTGGTTTACGCCGACTAAAACCGGAAAATACGAAGTCCTTTGCGCTGAGTTTTGTGGCGTAGGTCATTACAACATGCGCGGCCATATGATCGTGGAAGAGCAGGGCGTCTTCGATCAATGGCTCAAAGGCCAGCCGACTTTTGCGCAGACATTGACGACAACTGCCAAACCCGGTCGAGATAGCGTGCTGGAAAAAGGCCGCCAGTTGGTCGAACAACTCGGCTGCAAGGCCTGCCATAGCCAGGATGGCGGTGCCAGTCTCGGCCCGGGATGGAAGGGGCTGTACGGCCGCACTGAACAACTTGCCGATGGCACCAGTGTGCAGGTCGACGAGGCCTACCTGAAAGAGTCGATTCTCGATCCGAAGGCCCGATTGGTACAGGGCTACCCGCCGGTCATGGTGGCCTATACTCTCAAGGACGATGAACTGGGTGCCGTCATCGCCCTGATCAAATCACTGGGTGCTGCGGGGCAAGACGATGAACCTTCGACGGGCGAAGCGTCGAGCCCGGGTGAAGACCTGGTGGCGCAGGGACAGCGACTGGCCGGGTCGCTCGGCTGTCTGGCCTGCCACAGTGTCGATGGCAACAAGGGCGTCGGCCCCAGCTGGCAGGGCCTGTATGGCAAGACGCAAACCCTTGCCGACGATACGAGCGTAAAGGTCGATGAGGGCTATATCAAAGATTCGATTCTTAACCCCAGCGCCAAAATCGTCAAAGGCTATGCAGCCGTCATGCCGGCCTTGGCTCCGAGTGACGAGGAGCTCAATGCACTGATCGCTTTTATCAAATCCAAAGCCAATGCTGACGCTGATGCGACCAAGGCGGAGCCAGGGAAGTAGCCGTAAAGCAGCCAGGAATACACTGAAACTTCGGCAGGAGGATGACGTGATGGCCTATGCGGAGCAAGCCGAAACAGAAGCACTGCACGAGCCCAAAAGTTTCCTGACCAGATACATCTGGAGTCAGGACCACAAGGTCATAGCCATTCAGTATTCGTTGACGGCCATCTTCGTGGGGCTTATCGCTCTGGTGTTGTCCGGCTTGATGCGCATGCAGATAGGCTTCCCCGGCAGTTTGGCGTTCATGGACGCCAGTGCTTACTATCAGGCGATGACCATGCACGGCATGATCATGGTCATTTACTTGCTCACGGCCTTGTTTCTGGGGGGCTTCGGCAACTATCTGATCCCGCTGATGGTGGGCGCCCGCGACATGGTCTTCCCCTACGTCAACATGCTCAGCTACTGGTTTTACCTGGTGGCGGTACTGGTGTTGCTCAGCAGTTTTTTTGTCCCTGGCGGCCCCACAGGTTCCGGCTGGACGCTCTATCCGCCACAGTCCATTACCCAGGGGACACCGGGGGTTGAGTGGGGCATTGTCCTGATGCTGGTCTCACTGGCGATTTTTATTGTCGCGGCCACCATGGGCGGGTTGAACTACGTCACCACGGTGTTGCAGGCGCGCACGCACGGCATGACCTTGTTTCGCATGCCGCTCTCGGTATGGGGCATCTTCATGGCCTCGATCATGGCCTTGCTGGCCTTCCCGGCGTTGTTTGTCAGTGCGGTCATGATGCTGTTCGACAAGCTGTTGGGCACCAGCTTCTTCATGCCGGCGATGATCTCGCTGGGGCAGCAGCTCGATCACCAGGGTGGCAGCCCGATACTGTTCCAGCACCTGTTCTGGTTCTTCGGTCACCCGGAGGTCTATATCGTTGCTCTCCCGGCGTTTGGCCTGGTCTCCGACTTGATCAGTACCCATGCGCGTAAAAACATCTTCGGTTACCGAATGATGGTGTGGGCCATTATTGCGATTGGCGTACTGAGTTTTGTGGTCTGGGCGCACCATATGTATGTCAGTGGAATGAACCCGTACTTTGGCTTTTTCTTCGCCGTCACCACGTTGATCATCGCGGTGCCAACCGCGCTGAAAGTCTATAACTGGGTACTGACCCTGTGGCGCGGCGACATCCACCTGACCGTGCCGATGCTGTTTGCCCTGGCCTTTATCGTCACCTTCCTGGTCGGCGGTCTGACCGGGTTGTTTCTCGGCAATGTGATCGTGGATATCCCGCTCTCGGACACCTATTTCGTCGTGGCCCATTTTCATATGGTCATGGGGGTCGCCCCGGTCCTGGTGGTGTTCGGCGGCATTTATCACTGGTTCCCGAAAGTCACCGGGCGCATGTGGAACGACACCCTGGGCAAGCTGCATTTCTGGATTACCTTTCTGGGCACCTACGCCATCTTCTTCCCGATGCACTACCTGGGTTTCCAGGGCATGCCACGTCGCTACTACGCCTATGAAAACTACGCGTTCATCCCGCAGTCCGCGCAAGACTTGAATGCCTTCATTACGGTGATCGCATTGATTGTCGGCGTTTCCCAGTTGCTGTTCCTGTTCAACCTGACCTGGAGTGCATTCAAGGGCAAACCGGCAGGCAGTAATCCCTGGGGCGCAGCCAGCCTGGAATGGCAAACACCGGACACCCCGCCGAAACACGGTAACTGGGGAGAGAAATTGCCGGTCGTGCATCGCTGGGCCTATGACTACAGCGTGCCGGGGATAGAGCAGGATTTCGTTCCGCAAACGGTTTCCGCCGAGGAGTTGGAGCAGATGCGGCAACTGAGTGCCGGAACCAAGGCGGACATCAAGACATGAACAGGCTGCTATTGAGAAACGCCGACGGCGCTGATCCCGGCGGCAGCTGGAGTCGCGACCCTGAGGGTATTCACGCTGCCGAGGATGCCGATAGAAGGCAAACCGCAAGGGTAGGCCTGCGCTTGTTTCTGGTGGTGGTGAGTTCGTTATTCTTCCTCTTCCTGATCGCCTTTATTGCCCGTTCACAGATGGCCGACTGGCTACCCCTGACAGAGCCTTTGGCACCGTTAGGCAATCTCCGGCCGCTCTGGTTGAATTCGGCTTTTCTGGTATTGAGTTGCATCGCACTGCAGTGCTCGCGTATGGCTGCCCGAAAGGCTCGGCTGGGCGCAACTGTCATTGGTTTTGCATCGGGGGGTGTCTTGGCCATTGCCTTTCTGGCGGGGCAACTCTGGCTCTGGCAGCAGTTTGTCGCCTGGGGCTACTTTGTCGCCAGCAATCCAGCCAACAGTTTCTTCTACCTGTTGACCGGCCTGCATGGGCTCCACTTGCTGGGCGGGCTGATCGCCTGGTGCTGGATCGTCGCTAAATTTCTGCGTCATGTGCCACTGGCACAACTCAGCGCCAGCGTAGAGCTCTGTGCCATCTATTGGCATTACTTGCTGGGCCTTTGGTTCGTGCTATTCGCGCTGCTGGCCAGCACGCCGCAAACCTATGAAGCCATCGCCAGATTCTGCGGCCTGAGGTGAACAGCCATGGCATTGCACCCACAAGCCCAAGCCCAAGCCCAAGCCCAAGCCGAGATCAGTTCATCCAATCCACCAGGTTCGCCGCCTGCACCGGGATGGCAGGGCATCGCCAGCGATTGGTCCTCGGATAAAGAGGCCTTCAAGCAGGTCCCTTGGGGCAAGGCGATGATGTGGATATTCCTGCTCAGCGACACGTTTATATTCACCTGTTTTCTAACCGGCTACATGTCGGTACGCATGACTATCACCAGCGCCTGGCCGAACCCCAGTGAAGTGTTCGCATTGACGATCGGCGGCAGGGAAATCCCGCTTATTCTGATCGCCATCATGACTTTTGTGCTGATCAGTAGCAGCGGCACCATGGCCATGGCCGTCAATTTCGCCTATCGGCGTAATCGCGCGAAAACCACGGCCCTGATGCTGGCGACCGCTGCCTTGGGGGTGACTTTCGTCGGCATGCAGGCATTTGAATGGAGCAAGCTCATCGCAGAAGGGGTGCGTCCCTGGGGGAACCCCATGGGAGCGGCGCAATTTGGCGCCAGCTTTTTCATGATTACCGGTTTTCACGGACTGCATGTGTCAATCGGTGCCCTCTACCTCAGCATTGTGGCGCTGAAAGTATGGCGCGGAGACTATGAGCGCTCCGGAAACTATCAGAACGTCGAGATAGCCGGGCTTTACTGGCACTTCGTGGATTTGGTGTGGGTATTTATTTTTGCATTCTTCTATTTATGGTAGAGGAGCACGGGTGATGGCACATGCTCAGGGTCAGCAACATCCAATCAGTTTGTACCTTAAAATCTGGGGGCTGTTATTCGTCCTCAGCACGCTGTCGTACCTTGTCGACTATTTCCACTTCCATGGCTACCTTCGCTGGTCCCTGATTATCACTTTCATGTTGTTGAAGGCAGGTTTGATTGTCTCCATCTTCATGCATATGGCATGGGAGCGCCTGGCATTGGTCTACGCCATATTGGTGCCACCTTTGTGTTTACTGGTGCTCATCGGGCTGATGGCCACCGAGGCAGACTATGTATTCCTCAGCCGGGTCATTTCCTTTGGCCAGTAAGCAGCTTTCGGATGGCCTGGAGTCTCCAGGCGCTAACCGGATATCACTCGCTTGAACTGATGCCATTTATGCTGCCAGGCCACTGTCCAGTGTGGGGCTGCCGCTCCCGTGCCGGCGACCTTCAGCTTTGGATGCTGTTTGATGACCTGGTCCAGTACCGATTCCTGATTCGGTTCAACATCCACGAAGAAGATATGTTTGCCTTCTTTTACTGCCTGCTTGAAATTGCGGAAGTGAGTGTTCGGCACCTGGAATCCAAAAAAACCGCCTTCCCAGATGCAGAAGCCCAATACAACAATGGCAAGGAAGATAAAGGGCATCCAGCCTGCGGCGGATTCGGTCCAGCCCATCCAATAGGCGCCACCCAGGACCAGCGCTGCGAGTGGCACGCCGATCACCGCACCAATCTCACCAGAGTGAACAGCATCCTGTTCCATTAGCGAACTGATCTCGTGGAGGTGATGTTCTTCTACATCAGCAACTTTTTCACTGAGCACATGAATCTGTTCGGAATTGATGCCGCCAGCTTCCAATTCATATTCAACGTTTTCAAGATCGTTGAGATTGTCACTGATGTAATAGTGTCGGTTCATGCCACACCTCCCGTCTCGGGTTTGCTGTAGACCTCCTCTGTCCGGCAGCAGTTGGTAGCTGTACTGTGGGGAACGTTGCACACCCCGTGCAATCTGGAAAAAGTATAGCACTCACCACCCTGCGGACCGGTCGCTAGCTGATCTGCACAATGACCGGACCTTCCGTCACGATTGGCGGGTTTGCGTGGATGTTCGATGCATTTTTCTGAATCCATTCACGCGCGACTTTCAGGCTCGCATCGCTGCCGGCCTTGTCCGTGCAAACAGTCACCGCTGTACCACCATCACCCGTATTCAACAGTGTGTAGTTGACGAGGCCAGGCACTGTCCGCAGGGTCGCTTCGACGTCGGCATTGCGCTTTTCCAACAGTTCGAAAAGCTCCTTTGCTCCAGTACCCAGGTAGGTTCTTATCACCGCATACATAGTCGTCTCCCTCGGGAGTGCCGCCTTGATGCCAATCCGGATCCGTTGATGGCCGCTATCACTCAAGGTTTCGGTTCGCCCTGATTTATTAAGCTTAGCCAAACGCCGGCGACAATCGTAATGCAACGACCGCCGGCTGCTTTTGGCCGAAAGCTGCCGACCATCAAGGGCTGCTACCGACCTGGAGCAGTCGGCGAACAGAATAATGGCAAATTAGTGGCTATGCTTGGTCTGCTGTCGAAACTCATCAGGCAGTCCGGCAGGCTGCGCGGAAATGACCCGCAACGTGCCCTATGTCACCCGACTATTCTGCGTGAAGCATCCAGTTCAGGGGCGCAAATCCGCAACGACACTCGGGAAGACATGGAGCAAACCCTGCACCTGCAGGCGCAGGGTTTGGACTAGATCTGTTGGGATCACTCAGGATCGAATCGACTTTCGCTACGGTGCGGCTGGGCACTGCGAAAACGGGGATATGCTCACCCCAGACATGCTGGCCAAGGTCTGCACGCTCGCCAGAGGCGCAGAACGAGGCTGAGGAAATTGAAAGGAACAGAACATTTGGCAAAAGTGATTGCCGACGTTCAGTTCTACAATGGAGAGCGAGGAGAATCGTTACCTGAAACGATGATGTCAAACACAACAAATGAAAATGATTTCGTTTTATCGCCGAAATGTTAAGAGACTGCTTTCGAGAGTAAAAAATTTCACCATGAAATCAGCATCGCCAAATGCATTGCTTAGTGTCGAATAGTTGGTTGGCGTGACACTTAAGACGTATAGCTTCGGTAGCTATTGCTTGTCTCGGTAGCTTCGCTCACGAAAACCAGCGTGAATCCAGAACAGAGAAAAAATTTGGCTAATGCTACGTGCGGTGTGTTCTCAGGTTCAGGTGTCGGCACAAAAGGTTAACTGGTTTCCGAGTACCGCTTCTATTGGTCAATTTAGAAGGATTATGTTTGGAGATTGTGAAATGGATTCTTTCAGGAAGAAAAGCGCCGCAAAGCAAGCCATACCCACCAGTTCAAATAAGCCGCGCTCGACCAAATGGCACCGCATGTACTTTTTTCTTGCGGGATTCGACGTGCTGGTTGTTGTGCTGAGCGTGCTATTGAATCACCTGATCGTCGATACCTATCACCGCTCCATCAAGGCAAACCAGTCGTGGGTCCAACAGCTGTCGAGCTATTCAACGCTGGGCAGCCTGGCTTCCACAGTCAATGCGCCGGGCAATAATGTGTTCGATACACATAATGTTGAAGCCGAATCGCGGAACATGAATGAAGCCTTGCGCGCCTTCAACGAGCATTTGGCAATGGCCAAAAAACAGTTGGAAGTACGGATCGCCAATGAGGCTGAACACAGTGCAGATATACAAGCCTTTACCCTTGCATTGAAGGATGAGGTGGGTGCAGTTGATGCCGCGATGGTCGAAATGGTGAACGAGGCCTTGCTGATCTTTTCCTACTTCAGGGAGGGGCAGTCGGATAATGCCGGCAAACGCATGGCAACGATGGACAGGAAGTTTGCCCTGTTGCTCGCCTCACTCAGTACCGTTCGGGATCGCGTTGGCCTGATTCAAAGCAAGCTCCTGGAGGAGGAGCTTGAGTCGGTCGAAGAACTGCGCCGGGTCGAATACGCGATCATGGTGTTCGTGCTACTGATGGTCAGTGCGGCCGTTATCTACGGGGGCAAGATCAGGCGCGAAATGGAGTCGCAAGCAGCCGAAAGGGAAGGTTATCTGGCAGTGCTGCGTGAAAGCGAGAAGCAGGCCCGCCAGCAAGCATCGCTGCTGGACAAGGCCCAGGACGCCATTGTCGTTCACGGGATGGATAACCGCATCCTGTACTGGAACAAAAGTGCCGAGCGTCTCTACGGTCTGTCAAAGGAAGAGGCACTCGGCAAATCGGCACAGGAGTTGATCTACCAGGGTAGCGCCGCTTTCAATGCGGCCACTAACAGCCTGATAGAAACGGGTGACTGGGCGGACGAAGTTACACTTCGACGCCGGGATGGCCGCACCATCACGCTCGAAAGTCATCGAACCCTGGTGCGAGACGATGATGGCCAGCCGCAATCCGTTCTGTCGATCAATACTGACATCACCCACCGTAAGACCGCTGAGCAAGAGGTCCAGCGTTTGGCCTTCTACGATCAGTTGACCGGGCTGGCCAACAGGCGGCTCATGTTGGACCGGTTACAGCATCTGCTGGCGGGCAGCTCCCGTAGCCTGCATACGAGCGGGATAATTCTCATTGACCTGGATAACTTCAAGGCACTGAACGACACGCTGGGGCATGACAGAGGCGACATGTTGCTGCAGCAAGTTGCTCTGCGCCTTTGCGGCTGCATACGCGAGGGCGACACCGTGGCTCGCCTGGGCGGAGACGAATTCGTCGTCCTGCTGGATGGCCTTAATGAGAATCCTCCAGAAGCAGCTATCCAGGCCAAGGCTATTGGCGAAAAGATTCTCAACTCTCTGAACATTTCCTACCAGTTGGATGGATATGAGCACCACAGCACCCCCAGCCTCGGCATTGCGCTGTTCCAGGGGCAGCTGAGCACAGTGGACGATCTTATGAAGCGCGCTGACCTGGCGATGTATCGCGCCAAGGCGGCGGGCCGCAATACCATGCGCTTCTTCGATCCGGAAATGCAGGCGGTTGCCACGGCACGCGCCAGACTGGAAGTAGACTTGCGCCAAGGCTTGCAGGACAACGAATTCCTTCTTCATTACCAGCCGCAGGTGAATAGTGAGGGCCGTATCATTGGCGCAGAGGCACTGATGAGATGGCAGAATCCTGAGCGCGGAGTCGTGTTTCCAGGCGAGTTCATTCCATTGGCAGAGGAAACGGGGTTGATTCTGCCGTTAGGCCGTTGGGCGCTGCAGGCAGCCTGCACTCAGCTGGTTGCCTGGGCAAAGCATTCGGAAACCGCCCGACTGGGTATGGCTGTGAATGTCAGCGCCCGCCAGTTTCACCATCCGGACTTCGTCGAGGAGGTACTGCAAGTACTGAGATACACGGGGGCCGATCCGAAGAAATTGAAACTGGAACTGACCGAAGGCCTGCTGATAGAGGATATGGAAGGTACTGTCGCCAAAATGATCGAGTTGAAAGAGATCGGCATAGGCCTTTCGCTGGATGATTTCGGAACCGGCTACTCGTCACTGTCATACCTGAAGAGCCTTCCGCTGGATCAACTCAAGATCGACCGGTCCTTCATCAGAGATGTGCTGGTTGATCCCAACGACGCCGCCATCGCCTGCGCGATTGTGAGCCTGAGCCAGATATTGGGGCTTTCGGTGATTGCAGAAGGTGTGGAGACAGAAGCTCAGCGCACCTTTCTGGTCAAGCATGGCTGCCAGACCTACCAGGGCTTCCTGTTTTCCCCGCCACTGCCAGCGGAACAATTTGAGGAGTATGTTCACGAAAGATTAATGGCGAGCACTGATTTCCCACGGACCAAGACTAAATCGCCATAACTTCGCAGGTGCCTGGGAACGTCCGCTTTCGGCTGTGGATTCAACCCAATGCGGACGATGAGAGGTCGACTCAAATGTGGCTCGCACCCGCAACTGCCGGAGGTAGCCTCGAACAGCTAGTAGGAGCGAGCCTTCTTGCCCACCTGAGGATTTGCAGAACCACACATCATGGTTCTGCAAATCGCTCACAGGTGTATTTAGCCTTGAAGTGCCGTCATCAGGACTTGTACCAACTGACCACCTTCGGGCGTAGCCCAGCTTCCTGCGAGCTCCGCGATCAACTGATTGGTAGTGGTCAGCGTCACACCGCCCTTTTCCATCCGGCGCAGGGCGATATCATCCGCCATTACGCTAGGGGAACCGCCGCCATCAGCAACCACCTGTACTTCATAACCATCGCGCACCAGGCTCAGCGCCGGATAGACCGTGCAGACGTCATTGGTGACCCCGGCGATGATCAGTTTCTTGCGCCCCGTAGCCTTGACCGCTGAGGCGAAGTTCTCATCGTCCATGGCGTTGACGATAAACAACATCTCAGGCTATGAGCTCGTAAGGGGCTGTCTTCTAATACAATGGGAATCAAACGTTTGTTAGGTACCAGATCATTTTTGATCCTTGTGCCTCCTTGTCGTTTTTTCTCGGCGCATTCAAATGATTGTTCTGGCCGAAAGCGGCCCTTGGTCAATGTCCGTTAGTGGCCGATTGTTACCTGTCGCAAATGGCGGAAAACCCAGAACTGACGGTCATGAAAGGCAGAAATCGGCTGAGCAGTCAGTCAGATGTGTTTTCGAAATCAGGGGCTACTCACACTGCCGCAGTTAGCTATGAACACTCAACAGTTATGGTTTTACTGCGTGAGCCTCGTCAATGTGGGGAGCGTCCGCTGGTTTCTTCTGCGGAACCATAAAACTCACTGTCGTACTGGTGAGAATTTTGTGAGTCGGGTCGGCCACTTCAAGAAGAACCTTGTGCGTGCCGGGCGTCAGTCCGACCAGGATAATCGGGTCTTCGCTGGTGTGCGCCCATGTACCTTTCCAGTCGTCGACGGTCACGTGGAGGTGACCGAGACGTGGTGATACATCAACAGCCGCTTTGCCAAATACCGGCATGATCCTGGCGTGCTCTGTTCGGTACTGGATAATGACAACACCGCGGGCGAGTGGCTCGGCAAGCGGCGGGTAGGCAATGAGTTTTGGCGCAGTCTCGGATTCCAGTGGAAGTATTGCCGGTGGGGAATCGGTGTCCGCTACCCCTTGTCCGCACACGGCAGTGCCAAAGAGGACACCCAAAGCCAGGGCCAACAGATTTTCGGGAGCGAGGGACATGGTGTTTTTCTCCCGCGTGATTTCATTCAAGTCTGGATCAATCCGGGTATTTCCCAGTGTGGTACAAAACTGGTACGAGCGGAATTGAAAGCTGGCGTAACCCGTTGTCTTGATGCCCACAGCCCCCAGTTAATTATGTGGGGCGCACAACATCAAAGGTGCATCGGAGCCGCGGTCCGGGAAGGAAACCGCGGCGACCGATCAATCAGGCGGCGGGGAGCAGGCCTTTCTGTTTGGCGACATGAGTCGCCAGTGCGTCCATCAAGTCCGGGGACAGGCAGTCATAGGGTTCCAGGCCGATCGAGCGCAAGCGCTCGCGGATAGCCTTCATTTGCGCTGGCGGTGTGCCGGTTTCGATGATGGAGGACACGAACGCCGCGAATCCCGGCGCAGCCCATCCGCTCTGTGGTGAAAGCTCGGTGTGGACGAAGTCCAGGCCATAAAACGCATGGTCCTTGTTCTCGATGCGCCCAAAGAGATGGGCGTGACACTGCTTGCAGGCGTGGCGCTGGATGGTCGCGGATTCGTCGACAATCGCCAGTTTTTCGCCGTGGGCAATGACGCTGACCTTATCTCGAGGCACCACGGCGATGACGGCGAATGTCGCGTTTTGTGGTTTCCAGCATTTGCTGCAACCGCATGCGTGGTTATGCAGAGTTTGTGCGTCGATCTTGACCTCGACCTTGTCGGTCGCACACAGGCATTGCAGGGTGCCACCTGCGAAATTCGCGGCGGCGGGTTGGATACCATTGTCCAGTGCTGGGTGAAGTTGCAAGGTGCTCATGCTGGCGTCTCCGTTTCAGGGGGTCAGACAAAAGTGCCTGGGGCCGTGCCCCAGACCGGTAGTTCATCGGAACTCGATGACGGCGCGGATCGATTTGCCTTCATGCATCAGATCGAACCGCGGCGGGTTTCGAAAAGGACACAGTGTATAAACGAGTGACCTCCTTCGGTGCGACCGGTCGATTACCCAGATCAAGAATAGTCTGCGATGACGTCTCGAGCGCGGCCAGGTCCGCGCACGGGCGAGTGTGCCGGGTTCGGATGGAATCAGGGGTCGCCGTTAAAGAGCATTTGTGTGAGATGCTCACGTTCTTCAGTTCCTGGCAGCACACCTGAATGACCAGTGCCCGAAATTAACCCGGCATCCGTTCGGTAAACAGCGTCACGGCGATGATGATCATGCTCGCTCCGGAGAAACGACTGACCCACTGAGCGGCAGCTGGGCGTGCCCGAAGAACAACCTGTGAGCCAAATCCGACCAGGAGATAAATGACGCCACAACTGACGGTGTGGACGAGCCCGAGCGCAATCATCTGCGTCGGTACGGGCCAGGGGGCAGTGGCGTCGGCAAACTGAGGCAAGAGCGCAAGGAACAGCAGGAACACTTTCGGATTCAAGCCGCTGACGCAAAGCCCCTTGAGCGCCCAGCGCAGCCATGAGCCTGACGCCTGAACTTCATCGGAGTGGGGTGTGGAGGGACGGGCGAGCATGTTGATGCCCAGCCACAGCAGATAACCCGCCCCGGCCACCGTCAGCACTGACATGACCCCAGGATGGTTGGCGACCAGGGTGCCAACACCCGCGGCTACCACCACTGTGGCAATCAAGTGGCCGAATAACAGTCCGCCCACAGCCGGTATGACAACGCGATGCTTCAAGCCGGCGGATATCGCGTAGGCCCAATCCGCCCCGGGCGTCACGACGAACAGAAACGACACCGCCCAGAAGGCAAAAAAGACACTGAAGGTCATGGCGCCACCCGCGCCCGTTGATCAATCATCGCGTTGTTCATCGTCCCGCCTCTCATATCAATGGCCGTCCCTCTTGTTTCCTGAAGATGAGTACGGCTGTTAATGGATGGAGGAAGATTAATGAAATGTTGTTAGAATTAACTTTCAAAGATGGTCGTGTTTTCGTTGTGATGAGGGAGATTATTCTGCATGGACAGAACTGACCGGAAGATTCTTGCCGAATTGCAAAAGGATGGCCGCCTTTCGGTCACTGAACTTGCCGAACGTGTGGGCTTGAGCCTTTCACCCTGTCATCGGCGAGTGCGGGCACTGGAGGACTCCGGTGTATTGCTGGGCTATCGCGCGCAGCTTGATCCCGGTGCATTGGGCCTGAATTTTTCTGCAATGGTATTTGCCACGCTCCGCGAGGGTGACCGGCAAGCCGTCGAGGCGTTCGAGGCGGCGCTCATTGATATACCCCAGGTGGTCGATGCCCAGCGGTTGTTTGGGGAGCCGGACTATCTACTGCAGTCGTTGCCCAGGACTTGCCCGCCTTTCAACGGCTTTACGATGAGAGCCTCTCGACATTGCCTAATGTGCAACGGCTCACCTCGACCCTGGTCATGAAGCGGGTCATTCAAGACCGGCCGCTACCTTTGTGATTGGCCCAACGGTAGATAACGTTCCTGTCTCTCAAGCAGCCTCCCCGTATAGGGGAGGCTGTCTTCGTCAGAAGTCGAAGAACACCGTTTCCGATTCGCCTTGAAGGTGAATGTCGAAGCGGTAGGCCAGTTTCCCGTCAACCGTGCAGCGCCTGGCAATCAGGGATTCACTCCGATGTGGCTGTTCGATCAGATTCAATACGGGGTCCACTACAATCATCCTCATCATGAATCGCCCCTAGCCTCGGCCATAAACTGGGGCCGAGGCCCTAGAAGGGGACGCTCATTACAGCTTTCAAGAATCTAAAGGAACAGATATGAAATGGAGGGGGTATAGGAGGATGACACTGAAGCGTGAATTTGCTGTTCGAGGTAAGCAGTTTCTGATCAACAGACGGATTGATGAAGCGAGCAACCGATGACTTTGCGACTTTAATTTCCATCTGCTGCTCAAGGATGATCACCTAGAGGTCATGGGAGTTGAAGTCATGGAGGATCCTGTGACTCCTCTGGAGCAGGATACACAACGTGCTTTCAGACAGCGCCGCTCAATAGCATTCGACTTGGCAAAGACTTTGAAATTGATTCGCTCTATAACTTGAATCGTCCCTAGATTCGTAGACACCTTCGAATGGCCCCTTCTGGCCGTTCTCTGCCGCTCATGTCTCCACGTATCTTGCAGGTCAAATACGGTGCACATGACTGGTCAGGTCCAATGCAAATGGGTGGTCATATGCAACACAAACGGGAGGTCAAGTAGGGTGTAATTTCGCACCCAGTTCTTTTTGCCTTTTTGCCTTTTCGTCTTTCACCCAAGCCTTTATTTCAGGGCTATATTTGTAAGCGTCTGCCCAACTCACCTTGCGTAAGTTAGGCCGGCACCCACTGATGCGGCAGCAGTTGGTCGATCTCACTTGCCCGCTGCGTCGGCAGGCGCATCAACACATCTTTGAGATACGCATAAGGATCATGCCCATTCATGCGGGCTGACTGGATCAAGCTCATGATCGCAGCTGCCCGCTTACCGCTGCGTAGCGACCCGGCGAACAACCAGTTCGAGCGTCCAAGTGCCCACGGCCTTATCTGATTTTCGACCGCATTATTATCTATGGGCACAGCCCCGTCCTCGAGATATCGAGTCAGTGCCGTCCAGCGTTTGAGGCTGTAATCCAGAGCTTTGGCGATGGCCGACCCTTCGGGCACAAGATCGCGCTGGGCCAACATCCAGGTATGCAGTGCGTCGATCAGGGGGGCTGCTTTTTCCTGGCGTATTCGCCAGCGATTTTCGTCGGTCATTTCCCGCGCTTGCCGTTCAATTTCGTACAACCCGCCAATTGAGTGCAGCGCCTGCTCAGCCAGTTGGCTTTTATTCGTCGCGTGCAAATCGAAAAACTTGCGGCGGGCGTGGGCCAGGCAGCCGATTTCCGTGATGCCTTGCTGGAAGCTGGCTTTGTAGCCGGCATTATGTGTTGCAACACATAATGCCGGTTATGTTGCGGTCTGAGTTATGTTGCGGTGGTAAGAGGCGCCGCCTCCCAATCGGGAGTTCGGCGCAAAAAGTGGCACATAAATTCATGTTACAGCCCTCGCATGAACGCCATGAGAGATGCTGAACTCGGTCGCAGGCGCACAGCCTCAGGCACATTTGTGACGTCCAAACATGCAAGCGCCTTGGCCTTCATTTCGAGATCGACTTCCGCGTAGATGTGGGTTGTGTCCAAGGAGACATGCCCCAGCCAGGCCCGAATTGTATTGATATCGACCCCGGCTCTTAACAGGTGAACGGCGGTCGTGTGTCGAATAGTGTGCGGGCTGATGCGCCTGCCTTGCATGGAATCAACCCACTTGCCGGCTGCTCGTCCATACACCGACACAACGCGATGGATGCCGAATCGAGTCATGGGATTCCCGGCACGACCTATGAATACGCGATCCTCTGTTCTGCGTTCGACGATGAGTGCCCGCAGCGCTGTAGCTGTTACTGACCACAGGGGGCAGACGCGCCATTTGTTTCCCTTACCCAGAATGCGCACGGAGGGTGAAGTCCCAAGTTGCAAATTACCAACGCTGAGGCAGGCAGCTTCGTCAGCGCGGGCGCCGGTGTTGTATAGGAACAGCAAAATCGCATAGTCCCGTGCACCCTGGCTCGTAGCCCGATTAGGTGCCCGGAGCAGAGCCTCCACTTCTGGCTTGTCGAGGTAGTGGATGACTGCCTGGGTAGTTTTTTTGAACGGGATAGAACGGATCTCTGTGCACCACGCCAAATGCTCTGGCGATCGCATAGCAATGAAACGCCCTAATGAATGAATCGCGCAGAGCCGCTGGTTGCGCGTGACGATGCCACAACCGCGCTCGTGTTCGACGTGTTCAAGGAATGCGCGCACGATGGCGGGCGATATGTCGAGCACCGTTAAATGGTCGATTGCCACCGAGGCTCGTCGACTGACAAATGGAAGCAGGAGCGTCAGCGTGTCGCGGTAACTGATCTGGGTGTTGTGGGATAGGTTGCGCTCGGCGACCAGATACTCCAACAAGAAGCGACGTACCCATGCCCCGAGGCGATTGCGGTCAATCATGATCAATCTCCTGGCCTGAATAAATGGCAAATCGGCGACTCGCTTCGTGCAACAGTTCGGGAGTCATATGCAAATAGCGCTGGGTCGACCTTATGTCGACATGCCCCAAATACGTTGCCAATTGCGGCAATAGCCGCTGTACATCCTTACCGGCGCGATACCATCCCAGTACACGATGAACGGCGGCTGTATGCCGCAGATCATGGAGGCGCGGTGGCCGTAGCTCGCCAGTTGGGCGAGCAATACCTGCCGCCAAACGAACACGTTGGAACACAGTTATGACGTATTGGTAGTTCAGGCGATGGCCAGTACGAGTGCACAGCAGGGCAGAGTCTTGGCCCAGTGGAAGTGCCAGCGCGCAACGTTGTCCTAGATAGACTCGCAGTTTCGATGCCAGCCTGGGCCCAATCGGCACCAGTCTTGTCTTATAGAACTTCGTGTCACGAACGGTGATGATTCGCTGCTCGAGGTCGACGTCACAGAGATTTAGTCTGATCGCCTCTCCGACGCGCAACCCTGCACCGTAAAGGATCAGCAGGAGGGTTCTGTATGTCGCAGCTTGAAGGCGACTGAGCGAGGTACTCAGTATGACGGTGGCATCTAACAAGTGCTGTATTTCTGCGGTGGCATAGACATAGGGAGTCTGTGCCGGTGGAAACTGTGGTGGTCGTTCCGGCAGGGGCGAGATCGTTGTGTGACCACGTGCGATTGCGAAGCGATAAAAGCTAACAAGTAATCCTCGCTTCGTCTTCCACGTAGCGCTTAGCTCACCGTGCCCATGCAGAAATGCGGCTACTGCCTCTGGAGTAACTTCGGGCAGCGGCAGGTTTCCAGTCTCACGTGCAAACTGACGTAGTACTCTGGCACTGCTATTCAGGCCCACGCCTTGGGCACGACGGACAGCCACGTAGGCATTGACTACGTCCAAGGTTCTCATAGCAGGTCTCCCAGGTCGAAGTCACCGACTTCACGTAACGAGACCAGATCAACCTTGGTGTACGTCATTGTCGCCGACGTGCTGCGGTGGCCCAGGTGGTCGCCAATCTCCTTGAGGCTCAGCCCATTGGCGAGCAGCCTGGCCGCGCATGCATGTCGCAGCGCGTGCGGCCCCAAATGTGCGACTTGTATGTTGAGCAGACGCAATCTGCCGCTGACGATGTTGTATAGGCCAGCAGCGGAGATGGGGACTCGCGGCGCCCGAGTTCGGATGAATATCTCAGGGTGCAGTACCTTCGGACGCACTGTGTCGACGTATTGCGCTAATGCCTCAGCCACTGTGAACGCCAATGGATAAACCTGTGGCTGACGGCGCTTCAATCGCCAAATATGCAATTGGCCAGCAGCCCAGTCGATCTGATCCAACCGGAGTGCGGCAACTTCTCCCCGGCGTAAACCGTAGACGGCGAGAAGCATCAGGATGGCTCGGTCGCGCACATCGCGTTCAGAGCTTGAATTTGTAGTTGCGAGTACTCGCTGAACATCCTCCCAGCTCAGTGCATAGGGAAGTGACTCTAGGGCGTAATGTCGCGGGGCGCGGATCGAGTCGGCCAATGTACTGCTGCATGCTCCCTGCGTTGCCGCGTAGCGCAGGAATACCCGCAACATTGTTGCGACGTGCCCTGCCGAAATTCGCGACCACCGTTGCGCACCGTAGGTGATGAAGTAGGCATCAATATCCTCGGGGCTAAGCGTCGAAAATCTGCGGCCTGTGTTGAAGCACCAGCGCAAAAAGGTTGCCGTTCGACTGCGCCATTGACTGATGGTACATGGTGTCAACCCGCGTTCATCCCGCATCCACGAGACGAAAAGCTCAAGATTCTCCTCGAATGGAATTGGCTCCGCCGTTGGCTCTTGCCACCAGCCCAGGAACTTAAACCAAGGTCTTGCGGTGTTTATCAACGTCGTAGCAGTTGCAGGAGAATTGGCCGGCAATGGCCCTTCGTGAATGATCTGGCGCAGCCGTGACGAATTGATTGCATTGAGGTCGCTTGGCTGCACCCGTTCGGCGATCCAAAGCAAGCAGCACGCCTTCAAGTAAAGGGAGGCATGCGTACAGCCCTGCTCAGCACAGTGCTGTAGATATCGCTCGCGTTCAGCGGCCAGCGATCCCACACGATGGCGTTTACAGGCAGCGTTTGAAGAATAGATATTCTCGAACATGGCAGACACTCCAGGTGATGAGGGTCTACCAAGGCGCTGCAACTTATGTTGCGTCAATCACCTATCGACAACAGAGAAACTGCCTATTCGCCCGGTCGGGATCACATAACTCAGGCCGCAACATAACCGGCAAAATCATCGCAAACCAGCTTGCCATTCCACTGGCCAAGAAAATTGCGTGCATGTTCGCCCGCCCGGCTCGGGCTGAAGTCGTACACCACTGCCTTGAGCGCCGAAAAAGGCGTGGTGCAGTAGGTCCAGACGTAAGCACGGTGGGTTTTCTTCTCGCCCGGCGCGAGCATCTGTACCGGCGTTTCGTCAGCGTGGATCACACCTTGAGCAAGCACTGTTTCGCGCAGCGCATCGACCAAGGGCTGGAGCTGCACACCGGTTTGGCCGACCCATTGCGCCAGGGTCGAGCGGGCGATAGCCAGGCCGGCGCGGCCAAAGATTTTCTCTTGCCGATACAGCGGCAAATGGTCGGCGAACTTGGCCACCATCACGTGAGCCAGCAGCCCTGCGGTCGGGATGCCCTTGTCGATGACCTGGGCCGGAACCGGAGCCTGACTCAGCGTTTCACATTTGCGGCAGACCCATTTCCCGCGCACATGCTGCTCGACGGTGAACACGCCCGGGATGTAATCCAGCTTCTCGCTGACGTCTTCGCCGATGCGCTGGAGCTGGCAGCCGCAGGCGCACTGGGTGGTGTCGGGTTCGTGATAAATCACGGTACGCGGAAACTGCGCTGGCAAGGAAACACGCTTGGGCTGCTTGCGTGGTTCGGCCGGCGCAGCCGGCGGATTCAGCGCCTTCAGCTCGGCTTCGATGGCCGCGATGTCGGTGTCGAGCAGGTCGTCGAGCAGGCTGCCTTGGGCAGGGCTCAGTTGCTCGCTGCGCTTGGCAAACTTGTTACGTTTGAACCAGGCGATTTCGTGGGTGAGCTGCTCGATGATGGTTTGGTCGCGGTCGTTCTTCTTGCCCATCCGGTCGACCTGCTGCCCGAGAGAATCAACCTGGGACAGCAACTGCGCCGCGAGGGCACGCAGTTGGTCTGGGGACATTTGGTCGAGATTGGGCGATGAAGTCATGCCGCGAATTTTGCCAGAGCAAGCCGTTTGCGGCGATAGACCAATGGGCTAATGGCGGGCGTTAAAGCAGTGTGATTGCACCGCCCGCCCCAACGCGCTGCCAAGGCAGACCGAGCACCAAGGCCTGAAGTTGCTCGGTATCCAGCTCCATCTCGCAGCCATTCCGAATACCGGGCCAGTGAAACTTGCCTTGGTTCAACCGGCGAGCAGCCAGCCAGACGCCAATCCCGTCATGCACCAGCACTTTCATACGAGTGGCGCGGCGGTTGGCGAACAGATAAGCACAGTGCGGCTTCGCCGCACCGAACACCGCGATCACCCTGGCCAGCGCCGTTTCAGTACCGGCACGCATGTCCATGGGCTCGGTGGCAAGCCAGATGGCGTCGATGCGAATCATTGAGTGAGTCCACGGACAAAGCGGGCGCAGCCTTCAGGATCGGACGTTGGCCATTTCACTGTGATCGATTGCTCGCCAAGCGGCAACTCAATGGTCGCCAACGCTTCCACCTGCCGTTTAGGCGTAGCTTTCAACGGAACGAAAGCCGGCAACGCCGCTGGTAGCTGATCTCGATAAAGCGGTAGCCACTTGCGGATAACGTTGGCATTGATGCCGTGGCTGATGGCAACGCTGGATAGGGTTGCGCCCGGT
Source organism: Pseudomonas sp. KH_046_2 (assembly GCF_057838985.1). Classification (NCBI taxonomy): domain Bacteria; kingdom Pseudomonadati; phylum Pseudomonadota; class Gammaproteobacteria; order Pseudomonadales; family Pseudomonadaceae; genus Pseudomonas; species Pseudomonas sp. KH_046_2. Next base: position 2,572,082 of record NZ_CM174480.1, read on the forward strand.
TGCAGACATTCCTGAACAACCTGGGCTTTGAACGGTTTCGGGTAAGAGCTTCGTTGGCGCATGGAAATCCTGACGTTAAGGGCGATCGCGTCCGCTTAAAAATACGCGGACACCATCGCCCTTAACGCTGGAGTTCGGAAGGTGTGTTGGCTGGACGCTTACCTATATTTGATGTCCACGACTTGATGGTCCCGTGTAAATAGGGCCATATAAAGTTAATACAGATGGTGGATGAAGCTGGAATAGGCACTGTAGGCCCGATACGCCCGCTGATGGCTATGCCCCTGCAGGACGATGAACTCACCTTGCGCGACGAAGAGCTCAAAGGCGTCCTTACACCGCAGATACTCATGCTGGATAGCCAAAATTTCGAGAAACTAAAAGCTCACATCTTGAGCCTTCACCAATCCATTTAACGCGCCTAATTCAGCACCTTCGCGGCCACGCTATTAACGAACTATGCCGTTGCCAGGGATGATTCTTTAGGCACACTCAAGAACCTCACCAACGCCAGCAGCGGAAGCGCACTGCCAACGATCACGATCCACAACCAGCCACCGTACTCATACACTGGACTGGCCACCGAAGAGCCAAATGCGCCACCGATAAAGATGCTGGTCATGTACAGCGCATTCAGGCGGCTGCGGCTTTTGGCGTCAAGGGAATAAACCGCGCGTTGGCCGAGGACCATGTTCGTCTGTACGCAAAAGTCGAGGACCACACCAGTCATTGCCAAACAGATAACGCTGCAGGTCGGATGGATTAAGGCGGGGAAAAAACTCAGGCTAGCTAACAGCAGCACCCATAACGTAGCGATGCGAGTGTGACCTGCATCGGCGAGGCGACCGGCGATGGGGGCGGCGATGGCGCCAATAGCTCCGACAAGGGCGAAGATCGCGATCTGCGACTGCGACAAGCCATGATTGCGCGCCAGTTCCAGCGGCACCGCAGTCCAGAACAGGCTGAACGCAGCGAACATGCAGCCATGATAAAACGCGCGCTGCCGCAATACTGGATATTGGCGGAGTAAGATCCACAGCGAACCGAGCAACTGACAATAGGATGCACTGTGATCTGGCCGGCGTTTGGGGATAGTAAGGGCCAGCACTATGCTGATGATTGCCATTAACACAGCAGCAAAGACAAATATCGCCCGCCAGCCGAAATGGTCAGCAACGACGCTGGACACAGGTCGCGCCAGTAAAATCCCCAGCAGTAAACCTCCCATGATCCCGCCGATTACGCGGCCGCGAGATTCTTCTGGCGCTAGGTGAGCAGCCAGCGGAATCAGTATTTGTACCGATACCGAACTGAAGCCTATCAGCAGCGATATCAACAAAAATACATTTGGTCGATCGGTTAGTGCCGCGCTAATAAGACTGACAATAGCCACTACCGTGGTGGTGATCATTAACCGGCGGTTCTCAAGCAGATCACCTAGGGGCACGAGAAAGAACAGGCCAAGCGCGAAACCGATCTGGGTCAGCGAAACGATCAGGCTGGCCATGGTATTGGTCAAACCAATGTCCGGGGCAATCAGGCCGATGATCGGCTGCGAATAGTAAATGTTAGCCACGATTGAGCCGCAGCAGAAAGCGAATAGCAGCACCATCCCTTTGGTCATAGTCGGAGGCACTTGGGGTAACTGGGGGGCTGGATTCATAACGTGTCTCGCGGAACAAAAGGAATTAGGCGCAGGCAGATGCCACAGCCGTTACGGCGAAAGTCGATTGGAGTGATAGCACTCATCCGTTGCGGAATGATGAAGGGGGCGTATTTTGTCACGCCGTAGACTCCGTGTCAGACCAGAAAAGACGATGCCAGCCCCTCAAGAGGTGAATTAGGGATTGGTGTATAACATCAGACACTGTCATCTTCAGTTGGTATATATAATCCACGTTTGTATGTTTGTAGAGCAACGCTGGTTGTAACCCGACGGATGTTCGGATTTTCCTCTACAAGGCGCTGAGTAATAGCATCATAGGCCTCCACATTCTTTGCTACTACGATCAAGTAGACGTCGGCAGAGCCAGTTGTATAGATAGCCTGCTGGACGGAGTCTTCTTTATCCAACCATCTTTTAAGTTGAGATAGTAAGTCCTTGCGTTCTCTCTCAATTTCTAGCGCAGTGACGAAGGTCAAGGGCATTCCGACCTTCTTCGCATCTACAATCGTGACCTGTCCCTGAATTACTCCATCATCGCGCATCTTACGGATACGCCTCAAAACAGAAGAAGCGGACATACCTGTTTCTTCAGCGATTTGATCAGCAGGGATAAGGCAATCTCTCTGCAAAATCGAAAGAATTCGACGATCACCACGATCAAGGGTGTTGTGAGTCACTGATGCTTTCCTCGTAACGGCCTGCGAAATAAACCATCTATGGCAAGGTCAGTTGAACATAGTTGGAAATACGGCAAACGTCAAAAATTGACATATTTTGACGTTCAGAAGTCATTTTATAAATGAAACATGCCGTATTAAACCGAAAACTGAGAATATTATGGTGGTAACCGGCAGATCTAACTCCGCCGTTCTCTGGATCAAGTTAAGAGGTGTGGGTGGTAATGAGCAATGTGACTGAAGTGGTGATCGGTGACCCAGTTGAAGTAGTGGATCGGTTTTTCACCGCCTGGGCAAAACAAGATCTAAAGACAGTGATTGAAATATTTTCCGAAGACGCCGTTTATTGTGCATCCCAAGGGCCTGAGCCTGGAACAACATATCGCGGGCGTCATGAAATTGAACCAGCTGTGAAAGTGATGTTCGATGCTGCGGGCGAAACAAAATTGAAGTTGGTGGCGATCTACCCGTTCGAGGGTGGGGTCACTGCGACATGGGATGTAAGCGGTAAAGATGCAAATGGACAGTCAGTAGCCGTTCTTGGGATTGATGTCTTCCTGGTACATAACGGGCACATCACCTTAAAGGACGCCTATCGCAAGGTTAAGTCATGAACAGCGTAAAAGACCACGGTAATACGAACTGTAGTCCGCTGAGTAGTGGCTTAACCCTGAGCGGAAAGGACCTTGGGTTTAATGCGGAACCGACGACTAAAGTCAGTTCCCCTATACGCTTAGAAATGCCTGGGCTGGACCATGCGCCATCTTACTGGGCGGCGACAGCCGGGGAGGAAGTGGCTACAGCCAATCAGTTGACGAGCAGATCGCAAACTTCGGTTGCTATTATTGGCGGCGGATTTACAGGCCTTTCGTGCGCTTATCACCTTGCAAAAAAACATGGGATTAAAGCGACCGTCCTAGAAGCCAATAAAGTTGGATGGGGAGCAAGCGGCCGTAATGGCGGTTTTTCAATGATCTGCGTCGGCAAAGATGACTATGCAGATACCGTAGCTCAATACGGGCTTGAGGAAGCGAAACAACAATTTGACGTCGGATTTTCCGCAGTAAAGACTGTAGAAGACATCGTGCGTGACAACATGATTGATATTGAGCGCGCCGAAACCGGCTGGATAAATATCGCTCATAAAACCTCCAGAATAGACGGACTAAGATCGACTCAACGACTTCTCAAAGAAAGTTTCAACTATGAAACCGAATTTGTTGACGAGAAGACCCTAAGACAAAATTATATTGGTAGCACTGAAGGGTATGGTGGGCTGATCTACCCTAACGGGTTCGGACTGCATCCGCTTAAATACGCTCGCGGAATGGCAAAAGCAGCAATAGACCACGGTGCGACGATCCACGATCAGTCACCGGTTTTGAGTTGGACTAAGGAGGGCGGTCGGCATGTCCTTACAACGCCTGAAGGCACCTTGGTCGCTGACCATGTAGTAATAGCGACTGCTGGATATACATTAGACTCATTAAATCCCTGGATGGCTGGCCGTGTTCTTTCAGCTATATCGAATATTGCTGTCACACGTCCATTGACACCTCAGGAGCAGGTTAAAGCGGGACTCAACACCACAATGATGGTAAGCGACACTCGCAAGCTTGTTTTTTACTATCGATTGTTGCCCGATGGTCGACTTCTTTTTGGTGCTCGTGGTGGAATTCGCGATGAAGGAAGCCGCAACAAGCAGGCATATGATTGGCTGATCAAGCGCATGGTCGATATGTTTCCGAGCCTGGCATCCGTCGAAGTTGAGTATTTTTGGCGTGGTTGGGTGTGTCTATCACGCGACAAACATCCGCATATGGGTGTTACTGAAGATTCCTCTGTTCATTACTCAATTGCATACATGGGTAACGGCGTTGCTCTTGGCTCTCACTTTGGTCGTCTTGTTGCCGCCCAAGTTGCGGGACAGCCAGAAGAGCCAAACATTACTCTTTTTAGAAAGCAGTTGCCACGATTTGAGTTGCCATGCCTCAGAGAGGCACAGTTGAGGGCTGCTTACTCTTATTACGGTATAAAGGACCGGTATTTATGAGCACTAATACACTAGAGAACGTCCAGTTTATGAATTCACTCATGGACTACACGGAACTCGGAATCAGGCTGATAAGAAGAAAGGATTTCCTACTTGGATCGTCATTGGTAAACGGGCAGTGGTTAAATAGCCCAACGATGATTGATGTGAATGATCCTGCTACCGGCCAACTGATTTGCAGCGTTTCAAGCCTTGACGCCGAATATGTCGACGAGGCAGTAGACGCCGCAGTGAGCGCTTTTCCTGGTTGGGCTGACTTTCTGCCAAAGCAGCGCGGCAATCTGCTAAGGAAGTGGGCTGCGCTAATACGAGAGCATCAGGAAGACTTGGCTACGCTGATTACTCTTGAACAAGGTAAGCCACTTGATGAGTCCCGGGGGGAGATCCAGTATGGAGCTGGGTTCATTGATTGGTTTGCAGAAGAAGCAGAAAGACTGTACGGGGAGACATTGCCAAGCCACAAGCCAGGAAGAAATCTGAGCGTCGTAATACAACCAATAGGCGTAACGGCTTGCGTAACACCATGGAACTTCCCTTCTGCCATGATTGCTCGGAAGGCCGCTGCAGCACTTGCTGTGGGTTGCACAATGATTGTTAAACCCGCCCCAGAAACGCCGTTGTCGGCTTTGGCCATGATTAGATTGGCTAAAGAAGCGGGGATTCCGTCGGGAGTACTGCAAGTCATAGTTGGCGACGCCGCATTGTTATCCATGCGCTTGCTTGAGCGTAAAGAAGTGCGAGCATTCTCATTTACTGGGTCGACGGAAGTAGGCCGCTTGCTACTTGGGAAGGCCGCGGCAACGGTCAAAAAAGTGTCACTTGAATTAGGTGGAAATGCACCATTCATCATTTTCGATGATATGCCACTTGATAAGGCTGTCGATGACTGTATGGCAGCTAAGTTCGCCACATCCGGTCAAGACTGCCTTGCGGCTAATCGGATTTATGTTCAGCGCGGAATTTACAAAGAGTTTGTTGAGCGTTTCGCCCTGAAAGTTTCGAAATTGCGCGTCGGCCATGGGCTCGAAGTCGGATCCGAAATCGGACCAATGACTCGTCTGTCAGCGGCAGACAAATGCCGTCACCTAATTGCGGATGCAATCGAAAAAGGAGCGCGTGTAGTCGCTCATCATTCGGATTGTTCAATCGGGTCATTTGTTTCACCAACCGTTTTAGCTGATGTTACTGATGGCATGTTGATCGCTACCGAAGAAATATTTGGTCCTTTGGCTGCAATTCTACCGTTTGATAGTGAAGACGAGGTAGTTAAGCGTGCTAATAACACAGAAATGGGCTTGGCAGCCTATGTATATACCAACGACCTCGCCCGATCCACAAGAGTTGTTAGCAGTCTTGAATATGGGATGGTTGCAGTTAATACCCCTAGTTTTACAGGGCCTCCCATACCGTTCGGCGGTTGGAAACAGTCTGGACTTGGAAGGGAAGGCTCCAGGCATGGCACAGCCGAATATACGGAAATGAAATACGTCTGCGTTTCATACAACTCGTAATATATCCCGAAGTACAAATTTTCCATAACAAATCAAAGAGGAAATAGTAATGAGGACCACTCAAGCAACTAACGCTTTTGCTAAACGACTTGTGGTTTCAGCACTGGTAATCTTCTCGACATATACATCTATTGCCGCGCATGCAGGTCAAGCATGGGATAGAATCGAAAAGAAAAAAGAAATGGTTGTAGCGACTGACGTAGCTAATCCACCTGCTTCCTTCTTGTCAGACGGAAACAATCTCGATGGTTTTGACGTAGCGGTTGCACGTGAAATCGCCAAACGGATTGGAGTCAATGTACGCTTTGTTACCCCAAGCTGGGATGTTATTACGGCTGGTAACTGGCAAGGCAGGTGGGACCTTTCTGTTGGCTCCATGACTCCGACTGCTCAGCGGCGCCGGGTACTAGATTTTCCGGCTATTTATTACTATGCCCCTGGTGGTTTGGCTGTTCATGTAAAGAATGCCACTATCAAGTCCGCCTCAGATGCCAGCGGTAAAAAGGTAGGTACGCAAGCAGGTTCTACTTATGAACAATACCTCCTTGGCACATTAAATATCGACTCAGATGGCCAAGTCCCTTTCATGTTTCAAGTAAAAAACCCTGCCATGACGACGTACGAGGGAGAGGCCACGGCACTCGATGATTTGCGTTTGGGAGACGGTGTTCGACTTGATGCTGTAGTTGTTTCACAGCAAGCAATTTTGGGTGCAATAAAATCCAATTACCCTATTCGCCAAGTAGGTGGTGCGCTATTTTACGAGCCATTAGGTGTGGCAATTGAGAAAGGCGACCCCGAACTCGCTGGTCATATCCAGCAAGCGGTTGAGTCAATGAAAAAAGACGGCGTGCTGAAACAGCTCTCGGAGAAATGGTTTCACGCAGACTATACAACGACTATTCGTAGTGACAGCTGACTCAGTGTGTCGATCAAGTAATTCATAATGCTGACACCAACAAAGTGCTGCTGAACGTCTTTGTTGGTGCGGGAGCTCCTGAAATGTCAATTAAAATAATATCTAAGGATTCACAAGTGCTTTTGCCTCGCGATGAGCAATGTGCATCACTAGTTACACCTGTAAGCTCAGAGTCACGCCGCATCAAGCGAGATGTAATTTGCGGAGTTGCTTTTCTTCTGCTCGGTGTATTTGCCCTATTCAGCAATTTTGAAATCGTCGACTGGGCTGACATGCCTTATAAGGTGTTGTTGGGGACCCTCCTTGTGGTGGGCAACTGGCTAGTTGTTCGTCGAACTCCATTTCGATTTGCGGTAGTTTTAGTGTGGGTGGAACTGGCATTCCTGTTCGTTCTCTTTTGCTCCTCTTTTGACTTTGAACCAGCTTACGCGCTGCAAAAAGCGAAGTCGATTCTTGGTTTGGAGTTAAAAGACGGATTTTTACAAGGAGCAGCCCTGACTCTTTTCATATGTGCGGCTTCGATTGCGCTGGCCATGATTCTTGCGCTGCTTGCTGCCCTGGCCAAGCTTTTCGGAGATGGATTTACATATGGCATTGCATCTTTTTATATCTCGTTTTTTCGAGGGACACCCCTTCTCCTTCAAATATTAATCATTTATCTCGGCTTGCCTCAGGCTGGGTTGACGATTCCCGCGGTGCCGGCTGGTATTCTCGCATTAGCCTTGAATTACGGTGCATATATGGCTGAGATTTTTCGCGGTGGTATTACCGCTATTCCTCGAGGTCAGTGGGAAGCAGCTGACGCTCTTGCTCTAGGAAAAATGCAGGTTCTTCGGTGGATTGTTTTGCCACAGTCATTACGGCTTATCGTCCCTGCTACGGGCAATCAGTTTATTATGATGCTCAAAGACAGTGCGCTCGTTTCAGCAATGGGTGTATGGGAGATGATGTATCTAGCTCGGGCAATTGGCCGCGCAGACTTCCGCAATATGGAAATGCTAATCACGGCAGCACTTATTTACTGGATTATGTCGGCGATCCTTGAGGCGTGTCAGGCTCGGTTGGAACGGAGATACTCGCGTGGCATTAGGTCATCGGTTCCTGCACGGGCTGGAGGCAAATGATGAACAACTCTATGATTCAATCGAATGAGAATATTTCTAACTCTAACAGCGTTGTTCAACTGGAAAGCGTATCTAAATGGTACGGTAACTTTCGTTGCTTGGATAATGTTCAGTTTAACGTAACACCTGGGGAACGGATTGTCGTTTGCGGTCCCTCTGGTTCTGGTAAGTCTACGTTAATTCGTTGCATAAACGGTATTGAAGCCCATGATAAAGGGAAAGTCAGGGTGGCTGGATATGAGTTAACGCGAGACAGATCGACCTTGGATCGTGTACGCCTAGAAGTAGGTATGGTGTTCCAGCAATTCAATTTGTTCCCCAATCTTACAGTCTTGGAAAACTGCACTCTTGCATTGCAGAAAGTGAAAAAAATGTCCAAAAGAGATGCCGTGGAGGTAGCGGAATTTTACCTTGCTCGTGTACACCTTCCTCATCTGGCTGATCGATATCCTGACCAACTTTCTGGTGGTCAACAGCAACGTGTAGCAATTGCTCGCGCCTTGTGTATGAAACCGCGAGTTATGCTTTTCGATGAGCCTACTGCTGCATTGGACCCTGAAATGGTTCGGGAAGTACTCGATGTGATGACAGAGTTGGCGAGTGAAGGAATGACCATGATTGTGGTTACCCATGAAATTGCTTTTGCGCGCTCTGTTGCTTCACGAGTGGTATTTATGGATGCAGGGCGGATTGTAGAGTCTGCTTCACCTGCTGAATTCTTTGATGCGCCTAAATCTGATCGAGCTCGATCATTTTTACAGCAGGTGATTCGTCACTGAGTTCAAATTCTATTGTTCAAGAGGCATTTCCCGCATCAAACCTCTTAACCCTTAAGGAGGCAGCGTTCCGGATTTAGGGGGGAGTCGGATTTGTCTCTTGAACAAAGAGTAGGAAAGCCTCGTATACAGAGATAATCGCTCGTGTGAACCATTAGGCACCGGAGCGAATGAAACAATACATTCTTCAGCGGATGAATCACCCAAACAATAAAAAGATCGACTCAATGGAGAGTTTCATATGCACTTTACTCGTACTGTCCTAGCGCTGTCCCTCAGCCTGATTTTTGTTCAGGCACATGTCCAAGCAGCACCGCCGCTGACATTGAACAATGGCAGCAGCACGTTGATCGCACAAAACAGCAACGCATGGGTTGAAATCAACAAGGCCGCGCTGGACCACAACATCCAGACACTGCTGGGCCAGCTTGAAGGTAAGTCAAAGCTGTGTGCGGTGCTCAAGGCTGATGCTTATGGCCATGGCATCGGCTTGGTCATGCCATCGGTGATTAAGTATGGCGTGCCCTGTGTGGCGGTGGCTAGCAATGAAGAGATGCGCGTGGTTCGCCAGAGCGGCTACAAGGGCGAGTTGATCCGTGTGCGTACCGCGTCCTTAAGCGAACTCGAAGATGCGCTGCAATACAACGCCCAGGAACTGGTCGGCAACCTCGATTTCGCCCGTCAAGCGGCAGAGCTAACAAACAAACACGGGCGCAAACTCCAAGTTCATATTGGTCTGAACTCTAGTGGTATGAGCCGCAATGGCTTGGAGATGGCCACCGAACAAGGCAAGAAGGATGCTGTAGCCATCACCAAGGTACCGAACCTCGAAGTGGTCGCGATCATGACCCACTTCGCGGTGGAAGAGAAAGAAGACGTGCGCAAGGGCCTGGCGACCTTTAATGAACAGGCTGCTTGGTTGATGGACGTAGCCCAACTCGACCGAAAAAAAATAACCCTGCATGCGGCCAACTCGTTCGCCACCTTGGAAGTACCTGAGTCGCACCTGGACATGGTCCGCCCTGGGGGTGCCTTGTACGGCGATACTGTGGTGTCGCACACCGAGTATCAACGAGTTATGCAGTTCAAATCGCACGTCGCGTCGGTCAACAACTACCCGGCCGGCAATACTGTCGGGTATGACCGTACATACACTCTGAGCCGCGATTCGAAACTGGCGAACATCACGGTCGGTTACTCCGATGGCTATCGCCGCGTGTTTACCAACAAGGGTGTGGTATTGATCAATGGTCATCGAGTACCAGTAGTGGGCAAGGTTTCTATGAACACCTTGATGGTCGATGTCACGGATGCACCCGACGTAAAAGCAGGTGACGAAGTAGTACTGTTTGGTAAGCAAGGCACAAGTGAGATCAGCCAGGCTGAAGTCGAAGAGATCAACGGTGCGCTACTCGCTGATCTCTATACCGTTTGGGGCAATTCCAACCCCAAGGTACTGGTCGAGAAGTAGCCCCTCCATTGTTGTAAATCACAGCGCGCTCGCTAGGGCGCGCTTTCAGCGAGCTAATGTCAGGTGAAAAACCTGAGCCAGATACTTATGGGTAACGAAGGCATTGCTTCGTGTAAATCACTTTTATGCCTTGTTAACTACCAAGATTAACAGTGCTGATTGGGCTTACAAGGAAGAGCGACTCCAAGTTAAGTAGATACGTGGGGTATCCCTCCACCTACCGGTATCTGCTGGTTCCGAAGGGCCGCAATGGGTCGGATAGCGACCACCAGCCATTGTGACTGATCCACCCTTGTCCTCCCCTCAACGTGGAGGACGAGCCATGAACACTATTGCTAGATACAGCCATCAGCCTTGGAACAAGGGAAAGCTTGTCGGGCAGAAATCCCCGCTCCGAGTCAGAGATATCTGGGCCATTCGAGTAAGACTTCAGCTTGCTGAGAAGACGCGTGATTTGGCGCTCTTCAACTTGGCCATCGATAGCAAGCTGCGTGCCTGTGACTTAACCAAGTTGCGAGTCCGAGACATCGCCCATGGGGAGCATGTGTCGTCACGGGCCATCGTGATGCAGCAGAAAACTCAGCACCCAGTGCAATTTGAAATCACTGAGCAAACCCGAACGGTTCTGGAGGCTTGGATGCATCGGGCGCGTCTCCGCAGCGAGGACTTCTTGTTCCCGAGCCGGTTGCACGCCTCAGACCATCTTTCCACCAGGCAATACGCTCGAATAGTCAAAGCGTGGGTGACAGCCATTGGCCTTGATCCAACCATGTACGGTACCCACACGCTACGGAGAACCAAGGCATCGTTGATCTATCGCAGGACGAAGAACCTGAGAGCTGTCCAACTCCTGCTTGGTCATACGAAGCTTGAAAGCACTGTCAGATACCTGGGAATCGAGGTCGATGATGCCCTGGAAATGGCAGAACAAACGGAGGTCTGATCATCCATAGTGACGGTCGATGCTAGACCGTCGCTATCCGACCCATTGCTGTCTGTCGCGGTCTAGAGATGTGGGCGCTCTTGGCACGCGCTGAACGCCGAAAGCGGTCACCCTTCGAGCGATTATCTGGGGGAGATATGCCAACCTGCCAGACTATTTTTTCTTCTCGAATGCAGCAATTTCCTCGGCCAGGATCGGTATCGCCATGTTGATGCTCTCCTGGCCGAAGGACGTGGCAATCTTGAGTGTCTCCATGATCTCTTCCATGGTCGCACCCAGGGCCAAGGCCCCCTTGATATGGCGCCGCGTGCCGGGTGCGTACATGTGCGTAACCGACGCGTCCAATGCGATGCTGAGCAGTTCGACGAACTTCGGTTGGAGAGTCTTTCCGTCGTAAATGCCCCCGACGGCCGCAAAGAACTGATCGGTCCACAGAGGGTCAAGGTTGAAGAATGGATCCCAGGCCGTATTCCAGAGTCCCTTCTCCTTCATCATATCGGCCGAAGGGGTCGCAACATTCTTGACAGTAGGCGTCTTCCCGGCCGCCTTGCCCTCCTCGAGCAGAATCGGCGCGCCGAGACTGCACGCATGGATCGCCATGAACGCCGCTCCCTCGATCACCAGCTGGATCTCGTTTCGGGTGGCGCCCGCTTGAAGTGCAGCCCTGATGTGACGGCGCGTGGGCTCCGGTTGCAGGTTTGTGCAGGCGGCGTTCAGGCCGACGCAGATCAGCTCGATGGTCTTGATGTCGAGAATGCCGTTTGTCCACGGATTCGTGTTCACCTTCAGGTATGCCTCGGCTTTGGCAGGGTCCCAGTTCCGCACCGTGTCGATGGCCTTGGTCTGCGAGGATTCCCTCGCCGCCTCGGCCGGAGCCGAGACAACCATGGCGCTGGCCACGGCAAGGCCGCCGAGACCGAGGGCGCTGCTCTCAAGAAATTCGCGTCGGTCCATCAAAGTCCTCATTGGGCTGTATTGCAATGTCCGCACCAGAAACCCTCTCTGGAGCTTAGGCGATCGCTTGGATTGTTCTACCTTTAAAGTGCGCTAAAAAGTACTGACTTCAGAAGCCTCTTGGGGTGATCGGGGAGGGCTGGGTTCTCCAGGACGATGGACTGCAGTCGAAGAGTCGGCTGAACCAGCGGGAGAAGGCGCTCAGTTCGGAAAAACCGAGAACGCCGGCAATTTCGCTCAAGGGATGGTGGGGATTTGCCAGGTAACGTGCCGCCAGTTCCCTGCGTACTTGATCCAGCAGCGAAGAAAACGTCTCACCCTCGCGCGTCAACTGCCGGTGCAGTGTCCGTCTGTCGCGGCCAAGGTGGGCTGCCACGTGTTCTACCGAGCAAAGCCCGGTCGGCAGCAGCGTCCAGATCAACTGGTGCACCTGCTCCAGCAGGGCTGTCCTGGAATCTTCGTGAATACTTTTCAGATACTGTTGAACGTAATGGGCCATTTCTGGATCGGCACTGGGCAGGCGCGATCGAGATCACTGGTGCGGCAGACAATGCCGTCCAGCAAACAGTTGAACTGTACCGCCGTCTGGGCCGGTTCCATGTGCTTGACCGAGCCACACGCCATTTGCGTAAAACCGGAGACCTACTCCTTGTGATGCCTTGAGCCTGATTCTCTGAAGAGGCGCGGTTTTCCGCGGCTTATGAACCTTGATCAACGTTGAATCCACAGCCAGAAGCCGTCATTCAGATGTATCCATGGAACCAGGAGCGATTCAGTTCGCGGGCACGGTGATCACAGGCGCCTGCGGCGCCACACCTGTTTCGGCAAGAGAGAACAGCACGAGAATGAACAGGAACTCGGATTTGGATTTCATATCACGGTCGTCGATCCAGAACCAATAGTCACGATAGCGAACAGCGGCATACACATCGGCGGGACGTTCCGCGCTCGAATGGATGCGCACCAACGGGGCGTCCCATGAACTTGCAGGGTCGGGCGCGGCGGGCGTCGGGTTTGCACGTCCTTCCTGCACGTGTAAAGGCGGGGCCTCGATCGTCGCTGCGAGTTCCAGGAATATTTCCGACATGGAACGCGTGAGCAAGGCGATCTCGGTATCGCTCCTTTGCGCCATACCGAAGGTCAGCTTCAGTTCACTTGTGTCAGGACGCAGGTGAAGGATCTCTCGCACAGCATGGCGATCGTTCTCGACCTCTTCCGAGACGTCCCGCGTGACTATAACCAGCACGCTTTCATCGTTCATGCGTTGATTTATTCGCATGCCTAGCGATTCCGAACGCTGTATCCGTCTTAATGCCTCAAGCAACTGATAGAAACGCGGATCCGCAGCACGAGCACGTGCAGGCGATGTGGATCGGTTGTAGACCCCGTTAATGGCGCGGGTGGTCAATTGCAGCACGCGGTCGACGGGATAGCCTGCCTGAACAAGGGAGAACACGGCCGCCGGAGATAGCGGTTGCAGCAGGTAGCGAGAGAATCGCTCCCCGGAGAGCGGCGTGTAGCTGATAGTCGGACGATCCGTATAACGTCCGGATGCACCTATGGACTGGCTATTTCCGTCGATAGGCAATCCCGAGAACCAACTTGCTCCGAGGTTGACCTGACTCTCCATTGCGCTGGAGCTGATCACCGAAGAGACTTCCAGGTACACCGGAGCGTCGCCGTAGCGCAACTTGACGATATTGAGAAGCGTCTGTTCTTTCCAGGTAGTGGCAATCACTGTGCCGTAGTCTGTTCGATCGCGTTGAACCGAGGCTGGCCCCAGCGTCCCGCACCCGGCAATGTGGCAGGCGGTAGCGATTAGAGCGACCAAGGGGATACGGATTTGCAGGCACCTGACCTTCGACGCTGAAGGCTCGTGATCCATGATTTTGCCTCATGACGCATGTTTTTTTGGCAGTCGGTCATGCCGTTTGGTGCACGGGACAAAGGCAACCACATGGATCGGTTGCATTAATCCTCCTCTCTCAGCGCTTTGATACGCCCTGATCTCTCTGCCGCAACCAGCGCTGCATGGTCCTTTGCATTTTGATCGGCATAGGTCAGGGCAAATTTGCCGATGGCCTGGTCGAAGGAGTCAGATTTGCCCAGATAGCCGCTAATCAGCGCAGCATCCCCGGATTTGGCGTGGGCACGGGCCAAGGTGAGACCGCACAACTCGGCGTACATCTTCATTTGTGCGCTCGACGCCCCCTCAATAGGCGCGGACATTTTCATGTCCCGCAACTGACGTACGAAGAATTGTCGGCCTCTTTCACCTTGGGTCCAGCCCAAAAAAATATCACTGGAGGACTGCATAAGCCGTTGCCCTGTGACAACGCGTTGACCTTGATTTTCGTAGACGCTCTTGCCCGCGTAGGGTGCCAGTACTGAGGGACAGGCTTCCTTGAATTGCAGGAGCAGAGGGTGGTTTTCCGCGGAAAAAAACAGACCGACAAAACATTGCGTGCCGACGCTGCCGATCCCGACTGCTTTGACGGCAAAGTCTTCGAGACGGTAACGATCGAAAAGCACGCGTCGTTCATCAGGCAGAGATAATCGATAGACTTGCAGAGCCAGCTGAACTCTATGCTCAAACTCCTTTTCATAAACGTGAAAAAGCACAGGTGGCTGATCGATCAAGCGCCGTCGGCCCGCAACTTCACTGCTGATCGTGGGATACAGGTATTCGCCGACACGTAGTTTGGCCTTTGCCAGCAATTGCTCCCGATTTTTTTTGACTTTGGCATTGGGAGCCATGGCGATGATCGTTTCGGCATCCATGCGGTCATACCATATCTCCAGTGGACTCAGCTTCGACAGGCTGCGCAGGCGTTTGCGGTAAGCACGAACACATTCGACGGCGATAACCCGGGCCTCTTTGTCGCTGTGTCGGTTATCACGTGCAGCCACGACAAAACTGATGGCCAGACGTTTGACATCCCATTCCCAAGGTGCGGGGAGCGTTTCGTCGAAATCATTGATGTCAAAAATCAGATTGCGCTCAGGTGTCGCAAACAGTCCGAAGTTCAATAGGTGGCAATCCCCGCAGGCCTGCACCCGAATGCCTGTGTTCGGGGCAGTGGCCAGGTCATGAGCCATCAATCCCGAAGAGCCGCGCAAAAAGGTGAATGGACTGCGCAACATGCGCCCGTAGCGGACAGGCACCAGATTAGGCAGCCGATACCGGTTGGACTCTTCAAGGAGGTCGATAGGGTCGCGGTGTTTGCTTGGAGGTTTCCATACCGAGTGAACCGAATGTGGCACGTTCTCACGTAATTGCTCACCTGCATTCAGGCGTTCTTTGCGCGAATGAAAGACTGGCGCGTCCTCCGTGACTTTCGCTGTTTTTGTCGTACCTTTGGCTTTTTTGCTAGGAGACATTTCCACTCCTTTGCTCAACGAAATCGAACTTATTTTCCCGTTGTTGTACCCGGAGGAGCGAATCCGGGCGGCACTTTGAGCCATGGGAAGCCCTTCAACGCCATGTCATAACCGGTGGCATAGAGCTTGCGCATGTACTCGTTGTCGAACTCTTCCTTGTGGGGGAAGTTGAAGCTCGCCGGTATGAACCCGAGATTGAAGTCCACTCCGTCACGTTGGGTGGTGGCATAGATCCGGTAGAGGTCGCCGATGCCCTGGCTGTGGATCAACGAGGCGATCGAGCGCCCAGCGATGCTCATGGTGCTGCGCTCGACCTGCGCCCAGTCCGGATCAAGTCGCGCGTTGCGTATCACGTAGAGTTTACGCTCGCGGGTGACTCCTGCTTTTGCCGCCTCCTCGTTGATACGGATCCCGGCTGGATAAGCGAATACCTGCGCCATGATGCCGCCGTCCACGTGCATTTCCTGATAGGGTTTACCGTCGACTTCCACATCGATCATCATCGGCGGAAATCCTCCCGGAATCGAGGCGGATGCGATCATGATTTTCACGAAAAGGTCCAATGCCTCAGGACCACCATAGGTCGCGATTTTTCCCATGTCCCAGATAATGGGGCGACGCGCATCGAGGTCTGCGGTGGCGACCAACAGAAAGCGGCCCTTCGCGTACTCGGCGGCGACCTCCTTGAGCATGTCCTCGGTCACCGATTGGCGCGTCAGCTTCAACAGCGGCGCATTGTCCGACATTGCGTCGCTCAAAACGCCTGAGATAAAGCTGCGCGGTGCAATGACGTCTTTGGGCGATAAGGTGGTATAGACCCGCTTCAGCGTTGCGTCGTACTTCGGCCCGAGAAAGGCGAAAGGCGCAATCAGCGCGCCCGTGCTGATGCCGGTAACGAGTTTGAATTCAGGGCGCTTTCCTGTAACCGTCCAGCCATTCAACAATCCCGCGGTGAACGCGCCATTGTCACCACCACCCGAAATTGCCAGAAATGTCGCTGGCGGTATGGGCCCCTTGTACCCCTGCTTCACGAGGTAAGCCTGTTCCCGCTGCAGCGCTTCAAGCGCGACTCGGGTCAGCTCTGTCATGTCGCCGCCACCGACATAACGCACCCCGGTCATTCCCGGAATCTGCGCTCTCGCCGTCAACTCGGACGGCACTGCGGGTAGGCGAGGCGGCGTCATGGTGCAGCCTTGTATCAGTACAAGCAGCGCGACAATCAGACTGGTGATTTTCATAGTCATCTATCACTCGAAAAGTATTCGATCCGATTGCCCATGGTGTCGATCCATCATCCGAAGCATCCGTCTGATGGGTCGATTCAACGACCGTGTACAGGTGTCGACTGCTTCGAAGCGACTGGTTTCTTGACGTCGAGTAGTCACTCCCTATGCGTCCTGACCGCTTGCAATAGTTGGAACGATAGCATCGCTGAACCGATCCGCTATTGCGCGACCTCCAGATCGAGCATCCGGCACCCAGACCTGGAACTGCTGTCATCACTGAACTAGGCTTTGCTGTGTTCTTCTGGATGCATGGTCTTGGCCATCTTGGCAAATTAGACGAAAGCAACGTGTGGAGCTCTGACCATGTCGGGAGCGAGCGATCTGGTAACACACCGTACTCCTACACGCTCAGCGCTGATCATCCACGCCATTGCGGCGCTCGCGTTCGCTCTTTTCACCGGCCCGATCCATGCCGCAGCCGAGGCAAAGACTTCCCCCGAGGCACCGCCGCGTGAGCAACTCACTATCTCGACCGAGGGCGCGCCGTGGACCGGCGATCTCGACGGGATGATCGATCGACAGGTCATTCGAGTCCTGACGGTTTACAGCAAGACTTTTTATTTTGTCGATAGGGGGGTCCAGCGCGGTGCAACTTACGACTTTTTTCGCGTATTCGAGGAGGATCTGAACAAGCAATTAGCCAAGGATAAAAAGCTCAAGCACAAGGCTCTGAAAGTGCGAGTGGTGTTTATTCCCGTCGCTCGGGATGAGTTACTGCCGGCGCTGGCTGCCGGCAAAGGCGATATTGCGGCGTCTAACCTGACCGTGACGGAGGAACGCAAGCACCTGGTTGATTTTACTTCACCTATCTATCGCAACGTCAGCGAGGTGGTGGTCTCCGGTCCCAACTCGCCCGCGGTCTCCAGCGTGGATGAGTTGGCGGGACAGCTGGTCTTCGTTCGAAAATCCTCCAGTTATTACGAGAGCCTGATGGCCCTCAACCAGCGTTTCGCCGGCGAGAACAAACCGGCGGTCATCCTCAAGGAAGCACCGGAGGCCCTGGAGGACGAGGATCTGATCGAGATGCTGAATGCCGGCATGATTCCTCTCATCGTTGTGGACAAGCACAAAGCGGACTTCTGGAAGAAGGTCTTCCCGGCTATCACGGTGCATGACGACGTCGCGTTGCGCACCGACGGCGAGATTGCTTGGGCGATTCGCAAGGGCAGTCCGCAGTTGCAGGCCGCTGCCGACGATTTCATTGCCGGTCACGGTCAAGGGACTACCTTAGGGAACATGCTTCTGACGCGTTATTTTAAGAACGAAAAATATGTGAAGGCCTCTGTCTCCGAGTCCGAGCGCAAGAAATTTGTCGCATTGGTTCAGTACTTCCAGCAGTACGGGGACAAGTACGATGTGGACTGGTTATTGATGGCAGCCCAGGGATACCAGGAATCTCAACTGAATCAGGCAGCCAGGAGCAAGGTGGGCGCCATTGGAGTTATGCAGGTCATGCCCGCCACCGGCAAGGAACTCGGTGTCGGTAACATTGCGCAAGTCGAGCCAAACATTAATGCCGGGATCAAGTACATGCGCTGGATGATCGACCAGTATTATGGCAAGGAGCCCATGACCAACCTGGACAAGGCCTTGTTCGCCTTCGCTTCCTACAATGCAGGGGCGGGCAGAATTTCCAAACTTCGCAAAGAAGCCGCCACCCGGGGGCTGGATCCGAACGTCTGGTTCCACAACGTTGAGTACGTTACCGCCGAGAAGATCGGTGCGGAGACGGTTACCTACGTCAGTAATATCTACAAGTACTACATTGCCTACCAATTGATCACGCAAGCCCAGGCGGCGAAAGACGAGGCGGCGCAGAAGCTGGAAGACCAGAGCAAAGAGGCACCTTGACTGATCAATAGGGTTCAAAAAAATCGCACGATAAGGGCATCGAGCTGGATACCTGAAACACCCACGTTTCTGTGGACCGCATTGAGCGGCAACAAGGCGCAGAGACAGATCGTCTGTGATTGCTTGGTCGGAATCGACAGGCAGCTTTTGGCCGTTTTCTGCCCGTCGTCAATACGGTGTGTGCTGGTCAATTCGAATGCAATCCCTAGCCGCTAACGTTCAGGTTAATTGGTTGCGGAGCGCAGTCCCGAGTGAGCGAAGCGAACGGTTTGAGCCAATTGTTATGTTTTTGCGTAGAGGACAAGAGAATAGTCTCCGTTTCCGCTTTTGTAAGGCTGCCCGAGCTTCGAAAAACCAAACTGGCTAAACAAGTAATGCATGGGGACATTATCTTCACGTGTAGTGGCAAAGCATGCCTTACCAACTAGTGATTCTTTAATTGCTTCCATTAAAACACGCCCGTAACCTTTGCCTCTCGCCGAACTCGATACGTACAACCAGCCTAGCTCATACTGATACTTGCTTTGTTCTGGAGCGTTAGACTTCTCAAAGACATCAGCTTTATACCCAGCATTAGGGTTTTTAATTGCTCCAACAGCAACACACTCGCCGTCGTTGATGAAGAGGAGTTTTTCTGCGCGCTGAATTCGCTGTCGCAGACCGACCAGCGAAACCTCTCCACCATCGGAGACTAACCTCTCAAATGTCTTAAGCTCAGTGCTGCTACAGTCTTTGGGGGCTTTGGCTATTTTTTCCATGCTCAGATGTCATAATGTTTGGTTAAGGGGCGGGCATTAGCCCGTCCCAGTGAGCGCAGCGAACGGTTTGAACCAGTTGTTATGGTTCAAATGCATGGGGCGATTACTTGACTGCACCTTTAACCATGACCATTACTGGAACCCCCTCAGGTGGTTGCTCTTCTTCGATAGAGCGCCAACGAGATGCATCTGCGGTTACCCATGCTTTTGGTTCTCTACGTTCTTTTTGAACCCACGCAGCTCTGTAATATAAGCGAAGAACAATACAGATAACGGAGTTCATGAATCTGAATCGAGGATCATTAACAGGATAGTTTGAGCCTTGTGGAAGATCAGATTTGAAGCTTGTGCAGTACCCTTTAATTTTCTCAGTTTGAAAAGACAAACCATGCTTTGCGTGTGCGAATTCATTTCGAATTTTTCTAATTAGACCAATTTCCTGGTATTCAAATTCGTCAATGAGACCCAGAGCATAGCAAGCCTCTATTTTTGAGGAGAACGTACCTAGTGGGGCGTTGCCTTCAGTCAGTAACTTGTTGGATGACTTCCCCTCAATGAAAAATGCTTGAAGAGTTTCGAGAAGTTTTTCATCAATTAGCGCTGCGCCGACCAGTGGAAGCCCGCGATCGGTTTCTCTCTTTAGTTCTTCAACGAACCTGGCTAGATCTTCTGCGTGATCAAGTCTCATGGGCGGAACCTTGAACCATAACTACTATTAAGCGAGATGCCATGTCGCGTTTCTTGTCGCGATAGCGTGTCATATAACGTTCCTTGTCGCCCTGTAAGTCCTTGTCTAGTGTAGAGGTGGGTCGCAGCATACGCGACATTGCTCAGGGAGAAACACGACATGGATGACGGTAAACCGTGCTGCCTTCTAGAGTCGAATGCAGCTTCCGTGACACTACTCATTTGCCATCACCGTGTCCATCGTCCACTTTTGGCCGATTTCTGCCCATCACAAAGGGCAGAAATCGACCCATGGCGAACAGTCCGGACACTAGAGTCAGGTGTCGGATTGATGAACCGCCCAGTGTTTCATTTCTTCTGCAATGAAGTGGTTCACCAGATCACTGTACATTTTCTCGATTGCATCCGGGCTCAGGCCCTCAGCCTCGGCCCACTCGCGTCGTGTCGCCAACATGGCCTTGAAACGTTCCGGAGCACGCACTGATGTCACTGAGGTCTTGTACTTCGAGGCAGCCAGTACGTAGTGAAAGCGCTTTCCCAACAGCTTGATGACAGCCTGATCAAGGGCATCGATTTCACGTCGGATATCCTCCATGCCTGCACACTCTTCGGGCTGCAACTGATTGATGACGTCCATGTAGGTGACTCCGTTTGTTGAAAAGTTCGTGGGCCTTCGGAAGAAGTATCGGCGCGCGGTCTTTCGTGAGGGCGGCTATTAAGCTGCCTGGCCACTTCATTGAGCCTGCTAGCATTGGATGTCAGTGAGCCAGAAGCAAGGGGGGGCATGGAAACAAGAAAAGTAGCGCTGAATGAACTGGATCATCTGCGCAAGTCATTAAGCCCGGCAGGGCTGCCCTTCAGTGATGTCAGCGAACCGGATCGACAGTTTTACCGGTTCGAAGTGGATGGGCAATGGGTGGCTTATGGAGGGCTCGAGGGTGCGGGTTGCGATCTGTTGCTGCGCTCGATAGTCGTTTGTGAGGCGCATCGTGGAGAGGGGCTGGGTAAAGCGGTGTTGTCTGAACTGGAACGCTTTGCGGTCTCTCAAGGCGCAGTCCGATTGCACCTGTTGACCCAAGGCGCTGTTGGTTTTTTCGCTGCCAATGGATACGAACTGCTTGGCAGGGACGAGGCACCTGCGGCGATCACCCAGACCGTTCAATTCAAGCATTTGTGCTCCGCATCGGCGAGCTATCTGCGCAAGACGCTTAACGGTCCCCCTTGTACTGATTAGTCATTGATGTGCATCGATTTGAGGTTGATTCGGTGGTCATAAAAAAATGCCCGGCAAATTGCCGGGCATTTTCATTCCTCAAACCCAGGGTGGCGGAGCTCAGTTTGCAGCTTGCGGTTGAGACTCGGTGCTCGCTCCATTGCGGGCGATCACGGTCAGGATCGACAGCGAGGCGATCACCAGCCCTGGTGACGTTGCCAGCAGCACGCCAGTGGTGCCGGCACCGGCGGCGAGGATCTGGCCGGCGGCCAGGGGGCCTGCCACCGACCCGAGCCGGCCGATGGCCACGGCCGCGCCGACACCGGTGGCGCGCACCGATGTCGGGTAGGAAGGAGGCGCGAGTGCATACAGCACAAGCTGTGCGGCCATGACGAACAACCCGACGGCAAACCCGGCGATGGCCATCGGCACGATACCCACTGACAGGCCGACCCCTGCCAGCGCCGCCAACACCCCGGCGTACACGAACAGGACCACTTTCAGGCCGTTGCAGCGGTCCAGCATCACCCCGCCGAGCAGCGAACCAATGGCGCCGCCGATGTTGAACAGCATCTGCACCATGCCTGCCTGGGGCTTGGTGAAACCCTGTTCCAGCAACAGCGAGGGCAGCCAGTTGAGCAGCATGTACATCACGGTCAGGGTGAAGAAATAGCTCAACCACAAGGCCAGCGTGCAGCGTGCGCGTCCTTCGCCGAACAGCGCCTGGGCGGTGGACGACCGTGGGTTGCCGGTCGTGACATGTTGCTGGCGGAACGCCGTGGATTCGGGCAGCAGCAGGGCCATCAGCGGCACCACGAGCAAAGGCGTCAGACCGCCGATGATGAAGGTGGTTTGCCAGTGTTCACTGGAAAGCATCGCCACCACCGCCGCCAGCGCGCCGCCCAGGGGCACGCCGCAGTACATGACGCTGATGGCGGTGCCGCGATGGCGTTCGCTCACGGCCTCGGCACACAGGGCAATCAGGTTGGGCAGGGCGGCACCCAGGCCCAGGCCGGTCATGAAGCGCACCAGCAGCAGGCTGGAGTAGCTCTCGACATAGGCGGTGCAGAGCGAGAAGACACCGAACAGCAGCACGGCGCCGACGAGGATTTTCTTGCGGCCGATACGATCGGCCACCCAGCCGCCAAAAAACGCACCTGGCAGCAGGCCGATGATCCCGGCGCTGAACACCCAGCCCATCATCTTCGGGTCCAGGGCAAAGCTCTGGCGCAAACCCGCGGCAGCGGTGCCGGCAGCCTGCAGATCGAACCCCTCGATCAGCGCAACGATAAAACACAAAGCGATTGTCAGCGTCGAGCGACGCGATGGACTGTCCATGGGTGAACCTCATTGTTGTTTTTGTTATGCAGTCGAGCCCTCCGCGCGTTGGGTGCGCCGTCAGTGACCGCTGGCGATTAAGATAACAAAAATAACTAAAAAAGAATGCCGTCCTGAAAATTGTAAAAAACCACAAATAAAGTGATTAAAAACAGATTGTTATGAATGCATTCAGAAGGATATGTTAAAATAGATAATAATATTAATGTTCGATTATCGGTCATATGCGATTGACGGCGACCCTTGGCTGTTTCCATTCTCTGGTCGTGAAACCGGCAGTCCCGTGCGGATCCGGCACCCACGAACAACAATAAAAAGTGGACATCGAACATGCCAAAACGCCCCATGAACACCGGTTCCGTAGCGTCACTTCCCTGCGTCTGCAGTGTCCATCCAGGGTGGGTCGTGGCACTGCTAGGCGTCAGCGTTCTGCCCTCTCAGCTGCGGGCCGAGGGGTTTATCGAGGACAGTCACGCAAACTTGACCCTGCGCAATTACTACATGGACCGTGACTACAAGGATGGCGGGGCCAAGTCTGCTGCACGGGAGTGGGCCCAGGGTTTCATCCTGGGCATGGAGTCGGGGTTTACCGAAGGCGTTGTGGGTTTCGGTCTGGACGTTCGCGGGTTGCTGGGGGTCAAGCTCGACTCTGCGCCGCATCGCAGCGGCACCGAGTTGTTGCCGGTGTCGGCCAGCGACAAGCGCGCGGCGGATGAATATTCACGGCTCGCCCCGACGGCCAAACTAAGATTTGCCCAGTCCACGGTGAAGAGCGGCGATGTCTCGATTTTCCTGCCGTTCGCTTTCGCCAGCCCATCGCGACTGTTGCCACAGACCTTTCGCGGTACGACCCTCAGTTCCAAAGATATCGATGGCCTGACCCTCAACACCGGCTACATCGACCGCATCAACAAGCGCGATTCCACGGACTATCAGGCCATGAGCATCGCCACGCCAAACCGGCGATTCAACGGCGCCGCCACCACCTCGCATCTGGCGTACGTGGGGGGCGATTATCAGGTCAACAAAGAACTCAGTCTGCGCGCCTACCATGCCGAGGTGGCCGAGCTGTACCAACAGGACACCCTGGCGCTGCTGCACAACCTGCCGCTTGGCGACGGTGTGTTCACCAGTGACTTGCGCAGTTTTTTCAGCCGTGAGGATGGCAGTGCCAAGGCGGGTAAGGTGGACAACCGCAACCTCTCGGCATTGTTCGGCTACCGCTTCGGCGGGCACCGGGTGAGCTTCGGCTACATGCATTCGAGCGGCGACACCGCGACGCCCTACATCTCCGGCACGGAGTTGATGGGCATGAGCGAACAGACCATGGCTTCGGATTTTCTCAACGCCAAGGAGCGCACCTGGCAAGCGATCTATGACTACGACTTCGTCGCGTCCGGGGTGCCCGGTTTGAAGGGAAGGTTGCGTTACGTGCGCGGCGACAATATCGAGTTGGCCGCCTACAACGCCGAGGACCGCAAGGAGCGCGAATTCCAGATGGAACTGGGCTATGTGATTCAGAGCGGCCCGCTGAAAAACGTCGGTCTGTTGGCGCGCAAGTCGATCTACCGCAATGACTTCCCGAGCGGTACGGCGTTTCGTGATGAAAACCAGACCCGGTTCCAGGTGCTCTACACCTTGCCGATCTGGTAACGCCAAGTTGCTCGATGTTCCTTGCCGGCCACCCCTCGGGGGTGTGCCGGCGTTTCGCGTTCAGTCCTGATAAACCTTCTTCAGCAGGCGCAGCAGTTCTTCGCGCTCCCCGCCAGTCAGCGATGAAGTGGAGTCGGAATCGCTTTGCGCGGCGATCTGCTTGAGCTCCTTGAGCAAGGTTTCGCCGGTCTTGCTCAGGAAGATTCCGTAGGAGCGTTTGTCCGGCTTGCAGCGCACCCGCACTGCCAGCGCGCGGCTTTCCAGTTTATTGAGCAGCGGCACCACCTGCGGCGGCTCGATGGCCAGGGCCCGGGCCAGGTCAGCCTGCATCAGCCCCGGATTCTGGTCGATGATCGCCAGGGCCGAGAACTGCGCGGGGCGCAGGTCGTGGGCTGACAGGCGACCGATCAGGTTCTGGAACAGTTTGAGTTGGGCGCGCCGCATCGCGTAGCCGATCAGGTCATCCAGTGCCGAATCCAGCGGTGCCTGCAGCTCGGCGGTGGCGGACGGGGACTCGCTCTGGTCGGCGAGGGGAGAAGGCTTGGCCATTGCGGGTGAATCCTGAAGAGGTGGAGGTTAACAAGCCTATCTAGTTTGCCGGGGTTGGCCGCTGATAGCTATGGCCGTCGTTCATGGCGATGGGTTCGGAGGATATTTCCGGGTGGATAAAAAAATGGTTAATTCGATTAATAGTTAATTGACATAACTATATCGGTCCTTTAATTTCCAGTCATCTTCAAGCCAAGAACAAGAGAGCAACGCCATGAGCAACTACGAAGGTCGCTGGACAACCGTCAAGGTCGAGATCGAAGAAGGCATCGCCTGGGTCATTCTCAATCGCCCGGAAAAACGCAACGCCATGAGCCCGACACTCAACCGGGAAATGATCGATGTGCTGGAAACCCTGGAGCAGGATCCGGCGGCCGGCGTGTTGGTGCTGACCGGTGCCGGCGAAGCCTGGACCGCGGGCATGGACCTCAAGGAATACTTCCGCGAAGTGGACGCGGGCCCGGAGATCCTCCAGGAAAAAATCCGCCGCGAAGCCTCGCAATGGCAATGGAAACTGCTGCGCATGTACACCAAGCCGACCATCGCCATGGTCAACGGCTGGTGTTTCGGTGGCGGCTTCAGCCCGCTGGTGGCCTGTGACCTGGCGATCTGCGCCGACGAAGCGACCTTCGGCCTCTCGGAAATCAACTGGGGCATCCCGCCGGGCAACCTGGTGAGCAAGGCCATGGCCGACACCGTAGGCCATCGTCAATCGCTGTACTACATCATGACCGGCAAGACCTTCGGTGGGCAGAAAGCCGCCGAGATGGGCCTGGTCAACGAAAGCGTACCCCTGGCGCAACTGCGTGAAGTCACCGTGGACCTGGCGCGCAACCTGCTGGAGAAAAACCCTGTGGTGCTGCGTGCGGCCAAGCATGGCTTCAAGCGCTGCCGCGAGCTGACCTGGGAGCAGAACGAGGACTACCTGTACGCCAAGCTCGACCAGTCGCGCCTGCTCGACACCGAAGGTGGCCGAGAGCAGGGCATGAAGCAGTTCCTCGACGACAAGAGCATCAAGCCCGGTCTGCAGGCCTACAAGCGCTGAGACTGATCGCCGGGTGCATCTGCGCCCCGGCGCTCTGCATCGCTCGACTGTATTCCCGATAAAGACAATAAAGAGGAATCACCATGCTGGACGTGCCCCTGCTGATTGGCGGCCAGTCGCTGCCTGCCCGCGACGGTCGGACCTTCGAACGCCGCAACCCGGTGACCGGCGAAGTGGTATCGCGGGTGGCCGCCGCCACCCTGGAAGATGCCGATGCCGCGGTGGCTGCTGCCCAGGCAGCGTTCCCCGCCTGGGCCGCCCTGGCGCCCAATGAACGTCGCACCCGTTTGCTCAAGGCCGCCGAGCAGTTGCAGGAGCGCAGTGAAGAGTTCATTGCAGCGGCCGGTGAAACCGGGGCCATGGCCAACTGGTACGGATTCAACGTGCGGCTGGCAGCGAACATGCTGCGTGAAGCGGCGTCGATGACCACCCAGATCAATGGTGAAGTCATCCCCTCGGATGTGCCGGGCAGTTTTGCCATGGCCCTGCGCCAACCCTGCGGCGTGGTGCTGGGGATCGCCCCGTGGAATGCCCCGGTGATACTCGCCACCCGTGCCATCGCCATGCCGCTGGCGTGCGGCAATACCGTGGTGCTCAAGGCTTCGGAGCTGAGCCCAGCGGTGCACCGCCTGATCGGACAGGTCTTGCAGGATGCCGGATTAGGCGATGGCGTGGTCAACGTCATCAGCAATGCCCCGGCGGATGCCCCGGCGATTGTCGAGCGGCTGATCGCCAACCCGGCGGTGCGACGGGTCAACTTCACCGGTTCAACCCATGTCGGGCGCATCGTCGGCGAGCTCTCGGCGCGCCACCTCAAGCCGGCCTTACTAGAGCTGGGCGGCAAGGCGCCGTTGCTGGTGCTCGATGATGCGGACCTCGATGCGGCGGTCGAGGCAGCGGCCTTCGGCGCGTACTTCAATCAGGGGCAGATCTGCATGTCCACCGAACGGCTGATCGTCGATGCCAAGGTCGCCGACGCCTTTGTCGCCAAGCTGGCGGCCAAGGTCGAGACCCTGCGCGCGGGTGATCCTGCATCGGCGGATTCGGTGCTCGGTTCGCTGGTGGATGCCAGTGCCGGAACGCGCATCAAGGGGTTGATCGACGATGCCCTGGCCAAGGGCGCACGGTTGGTGGTCGGCGGGCAACTGGACGGCAGCATTTTGCAGCCAACCCTGCTCGATGGCGTCAACGAGACCATGCGTCTGTACCGTGAGGAATCCTTCGGCCCGGTGGCGGTGTTGTTGCGCGGGGAGGGCGATGAAGCGTTGCTGCGCCTGGCCAACGACTCCGAGTTCGGGTTGTCGGCGGCGATTTTCAGTCGCGACACCGGGCGTGCCCTGGCGCTGGCCCAACGGGTCGAGTCGGGCATCTGCCATATCAATGGCCCGACCGTGCACGACGAAGCGCAAATGCCCTTCGGCGGGGTCAAATCCAGCGGCTACGGCAGCTTTGGCGGCAAGGCGTCCATCGAGCATTTCACCCAGTTGCGCTGGGTCACCTTGCAGCATGGACCGCGGCATTACCCGATCTGAACCGCAGAAATAACAATAAAAAGGCTGCAGCCACCACCATGCTCATTCGTCCGGCTTGGTGGTAGCGTGCCTTGATGGAGAACAAGCACGTGAGTTCCGAATTCAGATCGCAACCCCACACCGAGTCCGGCGCGCCGCGCTACCGTCACGTGGCCATCGGTCGCGCAGCGGTCGAGGTCACAGAACAGCAGGGCGCATTGCACATGCGTTCCCTGGAGCCATTGGCCGAGTATCCACCGCGACTGCTCGACCGTCTGGTGCATTGGGCCAAGGTGCGTCCCGAGCAGACCTTTATCGCCGCCCGCCAGGCCGACGGTGAGTGGCGTCGGGTCAGTTACGCCCAGATGCTCGACAGTGTCCGGGCCATCGCCCAAAGCCTGTTGAGCTACGGCCTGTCGGCGGACAAACCGCTGGTGCTGCTCTCGGGCAATGACATCGAGCATTTGCAACTGGCCTTTGGCGCCCTGTACGCGGGCATTCCCTACTGCCCGGTGTCGCCGGCCTATTCGCTGCTGTCCCAGGATTTCGCCAAGCTGCGTCACGTCTGCGAGCTGCTGCAGCCCGGCCTGGTGTTTGTCAGTGATGCGGCGGCCTACCAGCGTGCCATCGAGGCGGTACTGCCGGCCCAAACGCCTTTGATTACCGTCCATGGCCAAATCGCGGAGCGTAGCCAGGTCAGCTTTGCCAGCCTGCTTGAGCAGCCGGGCGGGGCCGAGGCCGAAGCCGCGTTTGCCGGCACGGGGCCGGACAGCATCGCCAAGTTCCTGTTCACCTCCGGCTCGACCAAGCTGCCCAAGGCGGTGATCACCACCCAGCGCATGCTGTGCTCTAACCAGCAGATGCTGTTGCAGACGTTTCCGGTGTTCGGCGAAGAACCGCCGGTGCTGGTGGACTGGCTGCCGTGGAACCACACCTTCGGCGGCAGCCATAACGTCGGCATCGTGCTCTACAACGGTGGCAGCTTTTACCTGGACGACGGCAAGCCCACGGCGCAGGGTTTCGCGCAGACCCTGCGCAACCTCAAGGAAGTGTCGCCCACCGCCTACCTGACCGTGCCCAAGGGTTGGGAAGAACTGGCCTCGGCACTGGAGCAGGACGCGGAGCTGCGGGAGATCTTTTTCAAGCGCATCAGTCTGTTTTTCTTTGCCGCGGCCGGTCTGTCGCAAAGTGTCTGGGACCGCCTCGACCGGATCAGCGAACAGCACTGCGGCGAGCGTATCCGCATGATGGCCGGGCTCGGCATGACCGAGGCTTCGCCGTCCTGCACCTTCACCACCGGGCCGTTGTCCATGGCCGGTTATGTCGGCCTGCCGGCACCCGGTTGCGAGGTGCGCCTGGTGCCGGTGGACGGCAAACTCGAAGGGCGCTTTCGTGGGCCGCACATCATGCCTGGCTACTGGCGTTCTCCGCAGCAGACCCACGATGCGTTCGACCCGCAGGGCTTCTACTGTTCCGGCGATGCGCTCAAACTCGCCGATCCGCGGGATCCGCAATTGGGGCTGATGTTCGACGGGCGCATCGCCGAAGATTTCAAGTTGTCATCCGGGGTGTTCGTCAGCGTCGGGCCGTTGCGCAGCCGCGCGGTACTCGAAGGTTCGCCCTATGTCCAGGACCTGGTGGTGACCGCGCCGGATCGCGAATGCCTGGGCGCGCTGGTGTTTGCGCGGATGTTTGAATGTCGGCGGCTGTCAGGGCTGGCGGCCAGTGCCAGCGACACCGAGGTGTTGGCCAGCGCGCCGGTACGCGAATGGTTTGCCGGCTGGTTGCAGCGACTCAATCGCGACGCCACGGGCAATGCCAGTCGCCTGGAATGGATCGCCTTGCTCGACGAGCCAGCATCCATCGACCGGGGTGAAATCACCGACAAGGGCTCGATCAATCAGCGTGCGGTATTGCAGTGGCGCGCGGAGCAGGTCGAGGCGCTGTATCGCGGGCTCGATCCGGGCATCCTGCGCGCCGGGGCGAAATCGTGAGCGAAGTCGTGAGTGCAGGCGGGCAGTACTCGGCCTTCGCCGATGCGGCGATTTTCGATGCGGTGCGCACGCCGTGGGTGGACCTCGGTGGGGCACTGGCCGAGGTGTCGCCGATCGACCTGGGCATCAAGGTCGGGCGCGAAGTACTGGCGCGCGCGAAAGTCGATCCGCTGGCGGTAGACAGCGTGCTGGCGGGCTCCATGGCCCAGGCCAGCTTCGATGCCTACATGCTGCCACGGCACATCGGCCTCTACAGCGGCGTGGCGCAATCGGTTCCGGCACTGGGGGTGCAGCGCATCTGCGCCACCGGTTTCGAACTGCTGCGCCAGGCCGCCAGGCAACTGGATGACGGCGTGCAATTGGCTTTGTGCGTGGCCACCGAATCGATGTCGCGCAATCCGATTGCGGCCTATACCCATCGAGGCGGTTTCCGCCTTGGCGCGCAAGTGCAGTTCAAGGATTTTCTCTGGGAAGCGTTGTACGACCCGGCTCCCGGGGTGGACATGATCACCACCGCCGACAACCTCGCGCGGCGTTATGGGCTGAGTCGCGAAGCGGTGGACGCCTACGCTTGCGCCAGTCACCAGCGGGCGTTTGCGGCACAACAAGCAGGCTGGCTGGCACCCGAGATCGTTGCCGTGGGGTGTCAGACGTTTGAACTGCAAGGCTATCAACCACGGGGCATCCGCCTGTCACGCGGCGTCGACACGGTGAGTGAAGACAGCCACCCACGGCCCGGAGACATCGCGGCATTGACCCGGTTGCGCAGCGTGCACGCAGGCGGGGTGCAAACCGCCGGCAACAGTTGTGCGGTGGTCGATGGCGCGGCGGCGGCCCTGGTCGGGCGTGCTTCGGCCTGCGTGGATACACCGTTGGCCTTGCTGCGGGCCAGCGCGGTGGTCGGGGTGGCGCCGGAGTTCATGGGCATCGGTCCGGCCCCGGCGATTCGCCTGCTGTTGCAGCGCAGCGGCTTGAGCCTGGAGCAGATCGACCGCTTTGAAATCAACGAAGCCCAGGCCGCTCAGGTCCTGGCGGTGGCTCAGGAACTGGAGCTGGATTGTTCGCGTCTGAACGTCCAGGGCGGTTCGTTGGCACTCGGCCACCCCTTGGCCGCCAGCGGCTTGCGTCTGGTGCTGACCCTGGCGCGACAACTGCGTGAGCACAATCTGCGTTACGGGGTCGCCGCGGCCTGTGTTGGCGGCGGGCAGGGCATGGCGCTTTTGATCGAGAACCCCGACTGGCGTGCCTGAGGTTTCCTCGGCTGACGGACAGCTTGTGTTGTACGGTAATGAGCGGTTCGGAACTTGGGTTTGAGGGTATTGATCTCGCTGCAACGGGGCGTCCAGCCCCGACGCTACTTGACCTCCTCAACCTCATAATTCACATAGCCGAACTCGTTGCTGCGAGCCGCCATGTATTTGCCGTTTTGCTCGAATACCGTGGCCTCGAAGGGTGTGCCGCCGAGTGTTGTCACTAGATGCCCGTCCTTGATTTCATATTTGGCCGGTACGCCAAACTGGCCGTCATGCAGCATGTTCAGGTATTCCCCTTGCGCAGGCGGCTTGCCATCGATGCTGGTGACCAGGCGCTGGCCTTCGGTGCCATAGACGATCTCGAACGTCTGGCCGGTGACGGTATTGCGCACCTTGATGGTTTTACCCACCACGTAGGCTTGCAACTGCTCGTCATTGAGCGCTTTGGCGCCTTCGGTTTTCAGCTGGTCGATGGTTTTGCCAGCAGCGACAAGTTTGCTGTCCTCAACTGTCGGCGTGTACCAGATCGGCGAGGTCCACGCACGTTCCTGGACGGTGGCCGAGACATCGGCCGGTGGCGGCAATTGCAACTTGGCCGCGTCATAGGTACTCCAGCGCGGGGTTGGAATCTGTAGCACGCGGGCGTAGTAGAACGCGTGCTGGGCCGGATCGAAATCCGGATCGACCCAGACTTTTTTCAGCTCGGTGGCACCAATGGTATTGGTGTAGGTCGCCTTGGAAACATCGACCGTAGAGCCCACCGGTGGGACTTTGCCGGTGGCCTGGTCCAGTTGGCGATCACCGGACCAGGCGACGTCGTAGACCTTCTCGAAGGTCTGGCCGTTTCTGGTCCAGCCCTTGATGATCTGGATTCGGTCGAGGTTGCCATCGTCGACATCCTTGACCGCCCACACCACGAAGGACGGCGTCTGTTTACCCTGTTTTGCCGGCAAGTCGCCGCCCATGGGAACGCCCTTGGCGTAGGCGGCATGCACCCAGTCTTTGTCGTTCCACAAACTGCTGTCGAAGCCCCAGCCACCAAACATGCGCACGGGGATGCGCACGCCGCTGGTGCCATAGACTTCTTTACGCTTCATGGCATCGAAGATCGATTCACGGGTGTTTTCTTCAGCCCACACGCCGGCCAAACCGGAGGTGCTGGTTTGCAGGGCCACCATGCCCGAGTTCTGTTTGCCGGAAATACGCGCTGCTGGGGTGCTGTCGGTAAAACCGTGGGAGCCGAAGTTGTTGTTCTGCGAATAGGGGATCACCCCGTTGTGCGAATCGCTGGCGCCGACCACACCCATTTTGTACGGGTTGTATCCGCGGGCTTGCTGCAAAGCCATGCCGTTTTGCCAGGCTTGCCTGATGTAACTGCCATTGAGTTTCGACGTGCTGTTGTCGATGCCAAGCAGGAAGCTCATGATTTCATAATTGGCAAATTCGTCGGTTGGCGACAGCTCGGGGTGGGTTTCGGAGGTGCCCTTGACCTGGTGAATTTCGGTGAGGGATTCATTGCGCATCCGCGTCTCGGCCCAGGCGGCATCGATGGGGCGGCCACGGTCATCTACGTCCACCGGAAACATCAGGCCGTTGCTGAGGTTGGCATTGTGCGAGATCGCCAGCACCTCGTTGCCTTTTTTGCGTTGATCGTCCATCCAGCCCCACAAATCCTCCGGTTTGTCTGAATCGAGGGCTGTGAAGGGCAGGTCCGGAACCTTCTTCGAGTCGCGGAAAAACACATTGCGGTGCATGTTTTGATTGTTGGGGGCTGAGGTCCATTCATAGGCGACAAACGTGGTGAACTTGCCGGGCTTGTAGTACTTGTCGGCGATGGCGATGTTCTGCTGCCAGATGTTGCCGGCAACCTTCGGATCAATCAGCTCCTTGATCGGGTGGCTCAAGCTGCCAGCGATCCATTTGAACACCCGGTTGAAATCTTCCGGGGTTTTGACAATCAGCTTTTGCGCGATGGGCAGCTTGCTGAAGTCTGACTTCGGATCGTTGGCCAGGGCGATCACGCCCACGTATTCCGAGTGGTCGGTCACGCCATGGAAATCCAGCGGGCGACCCTTGAGTTGTACTTCAAACCCCATTGGATGCTTGATCGGCATCCCAAGTGAGAATTGGTACGTCTGCTCGGGATCGACCTGGTGGTTGCCGATCAGGTAGGCATCGATCGACCAGGAGCTGTGCGAGTGCGTCTGGCCAAAGTAAACCTCGCGATCCTGGTTGCCCTCTGCCAATGCCAGCGTGCTGACAGTTAACACGGCACAACCGAGCAGTGTTGGCGCGGTGAAGTGTGTAGGGTTTTTCATATTCCACGTCTCCGGAATACGGCAATGACAGGGTGCAACTCAGGACAGGAAACTCGAGACTCTTTCGAAAAACCAGAAGGCAGCCAGCGTGCCCAACCCGTAAGAAGCAATCGGTCGGGCATACAGGACTGCAGGCCGTGGCAGTCGACAGCGCAGCAGCAGTGCACGCAGGCTCAACACGACGGTGACGAACATCAGCTGGCCGATCTCGACGCCGACATTGAAGGTGAACAGCGCCACCGGCAGGTCGCGCTGCGGCAAACCGATTTGCGCCAGCGCACCGGCAAAACCGAAGCCATGCAACAAGCCAAAACAGAACGCCACCACCCATGGCCACTGGAGGGTGAAACTGGTTTCGTCACGGTTCTTGCGGGCGATTTCCACCGCCAGCAACAGAATGCTCAGCGCAATCGTCGCTTCCACAGGAGGGCCGGGCAGCCGCACCGCACCCACTGTAGCGAGTGCCAGAGTGACGGAATGGGCGAGGGTGAATGCGGTGATGGTCTTCACCAGCATCCAGCCATTCCCCACCAGCAGCAGGAGACCGAAGACGAACAACAGGTGATCGAAGCCCCCCAGGATGTGTTGGATGCCATGGACCAGAAATGCACCGGCCACCGAAAACGCTCCCGGCGTGGCCGTGATCTCTATCCAGGGTTGCGCAGGATGGACGAGGGTGGTCGTCAGGCTACCGTCCAGGCGCGAGACACGCACCAGCACATCGGTGATGCTCGCTTGCAGACCGATGAATTCAATACGTTGCCCGACCAGTCCTGCGGGACCGGCATCAATGACTCGACGCTCGATCAGTGAATCGTCCAGTTCGCTTTCCACGGGCTCAACGACAGTGCGCACACCTTCGGCAAACCGGAGCGCAATCGGCAATCGCATGCCTGAAAGCAGCGGCGTGCGCCACAATGCGTCATAGCGCCCGACGGCCGTTTCGTTGAGTTCCAGGTAAGCGGGGCGCGACTCATGGGCCATGGCCGTCAGTCCCATGAGCCAGAGCACCAACAGCAGCCATACTGCGCGCCTCATCGCGGCCGCTGCGTCTGTGTGGCGGCAATCGCACCGGAGGAAGCAGGCATTATCACTACGACCTCATAGCGTGCTTTCAGCGCATCGAAACTCGCGCGTTTCGATGCGCTACGTTGTTCGGACAACCAATCGGACTTAACCTGCCGGGCCACGGTTTCGAAGGACGGAGGAGGTGATTTGGCCAGTGCATCAATCCACACCAGATGCCAGCCAAAACCCGACTCCACAGGCCCCACCCAACCCCCCGGCGTTTGCTTGAACAATGAAATGGCAAACGTTGAACCAAAGACTCGCGCCACCTGATCCCGGGATTGTTCTGTATAGGTGTTTTTAAACATGAAGGCATCGCCTTCACCACTGTACTTGTCAGACAGCCCACTGAGTGCGGACTGAGCCTGCGCCTGCGCATCCGCACCACGTTTGTCGAAGGCGAAAAACAAATGATGGAAGGTCAAAAGTGGCGGCGGGGCATATTGGTCCTGATGCTGGATATACCAGGCCTCAAGTACACCGGGTGCCGGTTCGCGAAGTGACGCTACATCCTCGGCGAGGAAGTCCATTTTTTGCGCCAGTCGGCGGCGAATAATAGTGTCGTCTTTATCCAGGCCAAGTTTCAGTGCTTCGCGATAGAGGATTTCCTCTTTCACATATTCCTCAATCAGGCCCTGCAACTGTTGCTCCGATGCGGGTCGTTGCCATCGTGCCAGCCAGGAAATCGCGATCCGCTGAACAACTTCAGGGGTGATTTCGATGCGTTGCGGATCTTGATCAAGGGTTGAACGGTGTAAACCTCCGTACAACACAAAGAGTGCAAAACCGGCGATCAGAAAGTGCAATAGCGGCTGGCGGAGGCATCGCTTGATTAACGAAAATCGAGATTCTTTCGCTTCGCAGACGCTAAAGTTCATGACTTATTGCCCCACGCCATACTGCGAATGGTTTTCGCAGCAGAATGGAGTATTGCTGCTGTACCGGAACTTTCCACCAAGGCTAATCACCATAAGCACTATGGCTTAGTAGCAATCGGATTAACCAATTCCCCAAGGCCGTCCAGTCTTGCACCTATACAATCCAGGACGGAGCGCCCAGGCACAATCAGTATACGAAGGCTACCGAAGTCGTCGGGCATGTCGCCATTTTCACCCGTCAGCGCGTCTTCCGGTGCAACGGGTTGGTACGGGTTGCGATATGACCGCTACCCCAGCGACGCCACGCTATTGAGCAAGGTCTTGACCAGTTGCGCCTGGCGCGTGGCGCCGGTCTTGGCGAACACGCCGCGCAAGTGGGCGCGCACGGTGTTGCGCGAAACCCCGAGCGCCTCGGCCGTCTCATCGAGGGTCTGGCCGTCCATGACCAGCATGGCCACTTCGGTTTCCGTGCGGGTCAGTTGGAACAGGCTACGCAGCAGGTCGCGCGAGGCTTGGGGCGAGTCGGCGGGATCGCGGATGAACACCACCACTGCCGGGCGTCGGGCGCTGTTGTGGGTCTGGTAGTTCATGGCAATCGGGCGCAGCAGCAGGTTCAGAGGCATCTCGCCGCTGGGCCGTGACAGGGTCAGGGCTTGCAGGTCGTTGAGGCCGCGCGGGCGTTGTTTCAACACCGCCTGGATGGCCTGCTGCAGTGTGCGGTTCTCATGGCCGGCGAAGGCACAGAGCTTGTCGTGCCTGCATTCCAGGCCGTCATGGCTGTCGAACAGGCGCTGGGCGGCACGGTTGCAGCGCATCATCCGGCCGTTCTCGTCGAGGATGGCCGTGCCCACCATCAGGCGGTCGATGGTGGCCGCGTAGAGCTGGCGTTCGGCATCCAGTTGATCGACCGCCGAGTGCAGGTCCACCGCCTGTTGCAGGTGCGGCAACAACAGGCGGATCAGATCGATCTGCGCAGGGGTGAAGGCTTCGCTGGCGTGGTCGCGGCAGGCGAACAGCGCGCAGTGCATGCCGGCGGCGGTGCGCATGTTGGCCACCAGCACATCGCGCAGGTCCAGGGGCTGCAGGTAGTTGCGGTAGAAATCATGGGCCAGCCAGGCCTCTGTGCCCAGCACCTGATCGGCACTGGCCACTTGGTCCGCAGGCCAGTCGAGGAACGGGCAGATCGAATAGAAGTGCTCGCTGTAAGAAGGCTCGCCGGGCAACAGCGCGCCATGCACCGAGGCATTGACGATCAGCCCGGGGCGTTCATGGTCGGGGTTGCGCAGCACCAGGGTGAAGAAGCTGACGGCGAAGCGCTGGCGCAGGGCTTCGAGCAAACTGGCCCAGGGCGTGGGTTCCAGCGTGCCGTGGTAGACCAGCCCGAGCAGGCTGCTGAGCTCGGCCGAGGGGATGTCGATGCTGGCGTGCAGGTCCGGGCAGGTGGAAAAGGGCAGGGTCATGCGCGCCTCTTTGGCTGCGTGTTGTCATGGGCGAGTATCGACCGGGGTCACGACGGTAAAATCGTCCGTTTGGCCTAGGCACTGACGGGCGCAGCGCATGCCCAGGGGGCAGGCTGCGCCCGCTAGCCGTTACAGCGCCAGCAAGGCTTCGACTATGCGTTCGGCGGCGGCCTCGGCGGACTCGAACTGGGTGTCGATATGGATGTCCGGCGCCACCGGCGGCTCGTAGGGCGAGTCGATGCCGGTGAAGTTCTTCAGCTCACCGCGCCGGGCCTTGAGGTACAGGCCCTTGGGGTCGCGCTGCTCGGCCAGGGCCAGCGGCGCATCGATGAAGATCTCGAGGAAGTTGCCGTCGCCGGCCAGGCTGCGGGCCATGTCACGCTCGGCCCGGAACGGCGAGATGAACGAGACCAGGGTGATCAGCCCGGCATCGAGCATCAGCCTGGCCACCTCCGAGACCCGGCGGATATTTTCCACCCGGTCGGCTTCGGTAAAGCCCAGGTCGCGGTTCAGGCCGTGGCGCACGTTATCGCCGTCGAGCAGGTAGGTGTGGCGGCCCAGGGCATGCAGCTTGCGCTCGACCAGGTTGGCGATGGTCGACTTGCCCGCGCCGGACAAACCGGTAAACCACAACACCCTCGGCGACTGGCCCTTGAGCGCAGCGTGGGCCTCGCGGTTGACGTCGATGGCCTGCCAGTGCACGTTCTGCGCACGGCGCAAAGCGAAGTGCAGCATGCCGGCACCGACCGTGCGATTGCTCAGGCGGTCGATGACGATAAAGCCCCCGGTATCGCGGTTGTCGGCATAGGCATCGAAGGCGATCGGCCGGTCCAGGTGCAGGTTGCACACGCCAATGCCATTCAGCTCCAGGGTCTTGGCCGCCAGGTGCTCGAGGCTGTTCACATCGACCCGGTGCTTGAGGTTGGCGCAGCTCATGCCGACGGTGCGGCAACCGATTTTCATCAGGTACGGGCGGCCCGGCAACAGGGGCTGTTCGTCCATCCACACCAGGGTCGCTTCGAACTGGTCGGCCACCGCCGGCGGGGCGTCGGCCAGGGCGATCACGTCGCCGCGGCTGATGTCGATCTCGTCCTTGAGGGTCAGGGTCACGGCCTGGCCGCACAGGGCTTGCTGCTGCTCCCCGGCGCTGCCAAGGATGCCGGTGATCTCGCTCTGCTGGCCCGAGGGCAGCACACGGATGCGCTCGCCGACGCGCACGCTGCCGGCCACGACGTTGCCGCAGTAGCCACGAAAATCCAGGTTCGGCCGGTTCACCCACTGCACCGGCAGACGGAACGCCGCGCGGCTCTGCCGGTCCTGCTCCAGCGGTACGTCTTCAAGGTAGGCAAGCAGGCTCGGGCCCTGGTACCAGGGCGTGTTGGGGCTGGCCTGGAGCATGTTGTCGCCACGCAGCGCCGACAGCGGGATGCACTGGATATCCTGCAGGCCGATCTGTGTGGCGAAGGCGCGATACTCGGCTTCGATGCGCTCGAACAACGCCTGGGAGTAGTCCACCAGGTCGAGCTTGTTGATCGCCACCACCACCTTGCGGATGCCCAGCAGCGACACCAGGTAACTGTGCCGGCGGGTCTGGGTCAGCAAGCCCTGGCGGGCGTCGATGAGGATCACCGCAAGGTCCGCGGTGGACGCGCCGGTGACCATGTTGCGGGTGTACTGCTCGTGGCCGGGGGTGTCGGCGACGATGAACTTGCGCTTGTCGGTGGCAAAGAAGCGGTAAGCCACATCGATGGTGATGCCTTGCTCGCGCTCGGCGCTCAGGCCGTCCACCAGCAGCGCGAAATCCAGTTCGTCGCCCTGGGTGCCGAGCTTTTTCGAGTCGGCTTCGAGCTGGCCCAATTGGTCCTCAAAGAGCGCCTTGGACTCATACAGCAGTCGGCCGATCAGGGTGCTCTTGCCGTCGTCGACACTGCCACAGGTG
Source organism: Pseudomonas sp. KH_046_2 (assembly GCF_057838985.1). Taxonomy (NCBI): domain Bacteria; kingdom Pseudomonadati; phylum Pseudomonadota; class Gammaproteobacteria; order Pseudomonadales; family Pseudomonadaceae; genus Pseudomonas; species Pseudomonas sp. KH_046_2. The sequence goes on from NZ_CM174480.1 coordinate 2,610,358, forward strand.
ATGAAGCGCAGCAGTTGCTTGTTCTGCTGTTGCTGCAGGTAGGGCGTCAGGTCGCCATTGCGTGCGTCGGTGATCGCGTTCATCAGAAATACCCCTCTTGTTTCTTCTTCTCCATGGAACCCGCCGAGTCGCTGTCGATCAGCCGGCCCTGGCGTTCCGAGGTGCGGCTGACCAGCATCTCGCCGATGATCGCCGGCAGGTTGTCGGCGTCACTGTCGATGGCGCCGGTCAACGGGTAGCAGCCCAGGGTGCGGAAGCGCACCTTGCGCAGTTCCGGGGTTTCTCCCGGCAGCAGCGGCAAGCGCTCGTCATCGACCATGATCAGCGTGCCGTCACGGCGAACCACCGGGCGCTCCTTGGCGAAGTACAAGGGCACGATGGGGATCTGTTCCAGGTAGATGTATTGCCAGATATCCAGTTCGGTCCAGTTCGACAGCGGGAACACCCGCAGGCTTTCACCCTTGCGTTTGCGTGTGTTGTACAGGCGCCAGAGCTCCGGGCGCTGCTGCTTGGGGTCCCAGCGGTGCTGCTCGGAGCGCAGGGAAAACACCCGTTCCTTGGCCCGCGACTTTTCTTCGTCGCGCCGGGCGCCGCCGAACGCGGCATCGAAACCGTAGTGGTCCAGGGCCTGCTTCAGGCCCTGGGTCTTCCACACATCGGTGTGCACGGCCGAGCCGTGGACGAAGGGGTCGATGGCCTTTTCCACGCCTTCGGGGTTGATGTGCACCAGCAGTTCCAGGCCCAGGCGTTCGGCGGTCTGGTCGCGAAAGGCGATCATTTCGCGAAACTTCCAGGTGGTGTCCACGTGCAGCAGGGGGAAGGGCGGCTTGCCCGGGGCGAAGGCTTTCATCGCCAGGTGCAGCATGACCGCGCTGTCCTTGCCGATGGAATAGAGCATCACCGGGTTTTCACACTCGGCCACCACTTCGCGGATGATCTGGATGCTTTCCGCTTCCAGCCATTGCAGATGAGTCAACATCGGATACCTCCTCGTGTTCTGCCGGGATTGGCGCCGGCTGAACATCACGGTAGGTAAAGCACCGCCGGCACTTCTTCGTCTGCTCGGACGAAGAGGCGCCGGCAGCTGAAGGTCACGCGACGGACGCGTACAGCGTCTCGGCCCGGATCTTCAGGGCGTGGGCAACGGCATCGAACCCCTGTTTCACCCAGGCGCCATGATCGGCCATGACCTGGTCGGCGGTGGCGCCGAGGAACTGGTCGGTGGTGTGGTAGCGGCAACGGGCCGCGCCGGTGTGCTCGATGTGCTGCTCGCGACGGGCAGCGTCGGGATTGCCGGCGTTGGCATACATCTCCCAGGCGAGCAGCCGGTGGGGTTCGAAGTCCGCCAGGTACTCGATCACGTGCAGCAGTTCACCTGGCCGCCCCGGATTGGGCAGGAACAGGTTGACCGGCTCGCCGAGCACCAGGCTCGACTCGACCTTGACCGTGTAGGGGTTCCACTGCGGGTAGGCGGGCAGGTCGATGAGGATTGCCCAGACCAGTTCGGCCGGTGCGGCGATGTCCACGGTCAGCGAACGGACCAGGTTTTTTTCTGCGCTCATGGGTGGCTCCTGTGAGGATGACTGCGCGCCACGGGCGGTGGCGCCAGTGAGCCCTGGGCTCAGGCGCGATCCTCACCGCTTGTACCCGGCGGCTCCTCGTCCGCCCGGACTAGATCGGGCGTTTAGTCCGCACGGACGAAGAACCGTTGCCGGGCTTCTCCCTAAGGTCGTGTTCAGCGGCGGGCCCTCCGCCGGCAGAGGAGACAGACATGGCTACAGACACCCCCCAACAGGAGGTCATCAGCGGTGAGACCTGGACCCGGTTTTGCGAGCAGTTGCGCCGCAGCGGCGAACAGATACTGCGTGCCGAAGCCCCGGCCGACGAGCAGACCCGCGCCGAAGGCTTTCGCTACCTCACCCGCTTGCTGCGCATCGCCCTGGAGATGCACCTGGAGTTCGCCGACCCCGACTTCCCCGGCTTCATCACCCCCTCCCATGAAACCGCCAAGATCGGCGCCGACAACCCGGACAACCTGTACCGCTATGCGCGCCTGAACGGCGAGCACGAATACCGGGTCAGCGGCCAGCGCGGCAGTGTCGCCTACCTGAGCTTCGGCTCGCAGAAGGGGGGGTACGAGACTGACGGCAAGATGATCCAGACCGGCTTTATCGACGCCGGGCAACTGCAGCTGGATGCCGAAGGCAACTTCGAAATCATCCTCAGCCAGCGCCCGCCGGCCAGCGGCAACTGGCTGCCCCTTGAGCCGCAGAGCAACGCGCTGATCGTGCGCCAGACCTTTCTCGATCGCAGCAGCGAGCAACCGGCGCAACTGCGCATCGAGCGCCTGCAGGCCAGCCAGGCACCCGCGCCGCTGGACGCCGCGGGCCTGCAGCAAAGCCTGCAGCGGGTCGGCAGTTTCGTCGAGAACACCGCACGCTTGTTCGCCGACTGGGCCCAGGGTTACCAGCAACACAGCAACCAACTGCCGCCCGCCGACCAGGCGCTGTGCCAGGCCGTGGGTGGCGACCCCAACATCTTCTACTACCACTCCTGCTGGGCGCTGGCCGAGGACGAAGCGCTGCTGATCGAGGTCGACCAGGTGCCGACCTGCGACTTCTGGAACCTGCAGATCAACAACTACTGGATGGAGTCGCTCGACTACCGCTATCACCGCATCTGCCTGAACAAGCATTCGGCGCAGCTTGCGGCGGACGGCAGCCTGCGCATGGTCCTCAGTCACCGTGACCCGGGCCTGGCCAACTGGCTGGAAACCGCCGGCCATCCCCACGGCACCCTGTGTCTGCGCTGGGTCGGCGCCAGGCAACCGGTTCATCCGACCACCCGCGTGGTCAAACTCAATGACCTCAAGGAGCTGGCAGTATGAACGGCAACGATTTTTCTCCGGACCTGCTGCTGACCGAGGCCAGCGCTCGCGCAAGTGGCCTTGAGGATTTCGGCCCGGGTGATTTTCGCCAGGGCCTGGTGGTGCTGGCTGACGCTCTGGAAAAAGAAGCACGGTTGTCGTCCCAGGGGCGTGCGCTGTTGCGCGAGAAGCTGCTGGCGCAACTGGTCAACCGCCTGGTGATCGAAGACCACTGTCGACGCTTCCCGGAAATCCTCGAACTGCAAATCAACGACCCGTTGGTGATCGTCGGCCTGCCACGCACCGGCACCACGCTGCTGCAACGCACCCTGGCGGTGGACCCGCAGTTCAGCAAGGCGCAGTGGTGGGAAACCCGTTACCCGGCGCCCCTCGGCGGGGAGACCCTGGAGCAACCGTTGCAGCGCCTCGGCCGGGCGCGCGCCGAAGTGGCGGCGATGATCGAGTTCCTTCCGCAGTTGCTGGCCATCCACCCACTGGACGCCGAACAGCCCGACGAAGAGTTCATGTTGATGGAGCACTCGTTCCTCTGCGCCATGGACTCCTACGTCAACGTCCCCAGCTACACCGCCTGGCTCGACCGTCAGGACCAGACCCAGGTCTACCGTTACCTCAAGCGCTGTCTGCAGTTCCTGCAATGGCAGCAGGCGCGCCGTGGCATCGCCCCCGGTCGGCGCTGGTTGCTCAAGAGCCCGCAGCACCTGCATACCCTGGAGCTGTTGTTCGAAGTGTTCCCCGGGGCGCAGGTGGTGCTCACCCATCGCGAACCGGCCAGGACCATTCCCTCGCTGGCCAGCTTCATCCATACCCTGTGGCAGCTGTACAGCGACCAGGCCGATGCCCAAACCGTCGGCGAGCAGTGGAACCGGCGCATGGCGCGGGCCTTGCGCCATGCCATGGCGGTGCGCGACGGCATGCCGGCCGAGCGCTTTCTCGACGTGCAGTTCGAAGACACCCTGGCCGCGCCCCTGGCAGTGGTCGAGCGCATCTATCGTTTCGCCGGCCTTGAATGCACGCCAAAGGTCCAGGCGGCCATGGGCCAATGGTTGTCCGCCAACGGCCGGGAAAAACGCGCTGCCCATCACTACAGCCCTGACCAGTTCGGCCTCAGCGACGCACTGCTGGAACGTGACTACGCCGAGTACCGTGCCCGGCATCTGCAAGCCTGAGCCTGTCCCAAAACAATAAGAGGATTCATCCCATGCTGCTTAAAGACAAAGTCGTGATGGTCTCGGGCGTCGGCCCCGGGCTGGGTATCAAACTGGCCCTGGAGGCCGCGCGGGAAGGAGCGCGGGCCGTGGCCATCGGCGCCCGCGACATGGGCCGCCTGCTTGAGGCGCAACAGCGTATCAAGGCGGTCGCCGGGCATTGCCAAGTGCTGTGCGTGGCCACCGATATCACCGATGTGCAGGCCTGCAATCGTTTCGCCGAAGCCACCCTTGAGCAATTCGGCTGTATCGATGCGCTGATCAACAGCGCCTTTTCCCATGGCGGTTTCCAGGCGGTGGACGAGGCGGACAACGATCCGCTGCGCGAGGCGCTGGAGGTCAACCTGTTGGGCTCGCTGAACATGAGCCGCGCGGTGCTGGCGCCCATGCGCGCGCAGGGCGCGGGGGCGATCGTGATGATCAACACTCTTGGGGTGCGCAAGCCGTATCAGGGCGGGGCGGCCTATGCCGCGTCAAAAAGCGCCCTGGCGGCCAGCGTGCGCTACCTGGCCAGCGAGCAGGCGGCCCACGGTTTGCGGGTCAACGCTCTGGCCTGTGGCTGGATGTGGGGCGAGCCGGTGCAGGCCCTGGTACGCCAGACGGCTGCCGCCCGGGGTGTCAGCGAAGAACAGGTGCGTGCCGAGTTCAGTACCGGCATCCCAGGTGGGCGCATGCGCAGCGACGAGGAGTGCGCCCGCGCTGCGTTGTTTCTGGCTTCGGACTACGCCAGTGCGATCAATGGCGCGCAGCTCGACGCCAACGGCGGCGAAGTCATGCACTGAGGAGCAGGGCAGATGAACACAATCGATCACTGTGCCTTCAACGGCGATGCCGACGGTCTGTGCGCCTTGCAGCAGTTGCGCCTGGCGGGCGAACTGAGTCCGCAGGTGCGCCTGGTCAGCGGGGTCAAGCGCGACATCGAGCTGTTGCGCCGGGTCCAGGCCGGAGCCGGCGAGCGGGTCACGGCGCTGGACGTGGCCCACGAGCAGAACCGCGAGGCCACCAAGCGTCTGCTCGACGCTGGCGCCCGGGTACGCTACTTCGACCACCACTTTGCCGGCGAACTGCCGCAGCACCTGGCATTCGAGTCCTTCATCGACACGGCCGCCCAGGTGTGCACCAGCCTGCTGGTCAACACCTACCTGGACGGGCGTCATCATCGCTGGGCGGTGGCCGCGGCCTTTGGTGACGGCCTGACCGGCCCGGCGCGGGCGCTGGCGACGCAGCATGGCCTGGCCAACGATGAAGTGCAGGCCCTGGAGGAACTGGGCTTGCTGCTCAACTACAACGCCTATGGCGACAGCCTGTCAGACCTGCACTTCGATCCACTGGCGTTGGCCGCCGAGCTGCTGCCTTACCACGACCCGCTGGATTTCATCCGCCACAGCACAAGCTTCACCACCCTGCGCATCGGCCATGCCGCCGACATGGCCGCTGCCGCAGGCCTTGAACCCTGGCACGAGGCCCGGGGCGCGCAGCTGTACCGCCTGCCCGAGCAACCCTGGGCGCGGAGGGTCAGTGGCGTGCTGGCCAACCAGCTGGCGGCCGGTGCGCCGCGCAAGGCGATCGGCTTGCTCAGCGCCAGGGCGGACGGTGACTGGTCGTTCAGCCTGCGTGTACCGGAAGAGGCCGGGCTGGCGGCGGATGCCTTCTGCCGGCAGTTTCCCACAGGGGGCGGGCGCAAGCGTGCTGCCGGGATCAACCGTCTGGCCGACGCGCAGTTGAAGGAAGTCGCCGCACGCCTGCTCGATTGCTATCGCTGAGCCAAGAGCAACGCAACCACGGCATCGTTTGCCCAACTGCCTTCCCGGAGTTTGTAAACCACATCGAGAAACTCATCTGAGCGTTCATAGCACTCATCGTGTCCGCTTTGATAAAGGGGCTCTCCAAGGGCTAATGCCGATCAGTTAAGCCTTCTCGCTTGACCTTTGGCCGCAAGAAATCAAAATCCGATGCCTGTACTGGCATCGGATTTTTTTATGCGTCTCGCTCGGGCACTGGAACTGACCCACAACATCGCCTCTACCCCCAACGCCATCGAGGGATTGGATGCCTTGCTCGATCCTTCTTTGGTCGAACAGGCGCTTGAACAAGCCGGTGTGGCGACGCTGCGCAAGCGTCGTTTGCCGCTGGAAATGATGCTCTGGTGCGTGATCTCCATGGCGTTCTTCCGGCGCATGTCGGCCTGGGATGTGGTCAGTCGCATGAACATCATGTTGCCGGGCCAGCGCCCGTTGGTGGCCCCCAGCGCCGTAGTCCAGGCCCGTCAGAGATTGGGCAGCGAAGCTGTACGACAAGTCTTCGATTTGACCCAGAAAAGTTGGCATGAGGCGGCCAATCATCCGACTTGGGCCGGTCTGCGTTTGTTGGGCGTCGATGGCGTTGTCTGGCGCACGCCCGACACGCCGGAAAATCGGGCGCGCTATGACTCCGCCAGCAACCAGCACGGCGACACCGGTTTTCCTCAGGTGCGCATGGTCTGCCAAATGGAGTTGACCAGCCATTTGCTGATTGGAAGTGCGTTTGACGGCTACCGCAGCAACGAAATGAAACTGGCCGAGCAACTGATCGAAACCACCCCCGATCACTCGCTGACGCTGTTTGATCGTGGTTTTTACTCGTTAGGTTTACTGCATCAGTGGCAGCAGGCAGGCGTCGAACGCCACTGGCTGATGCCGCTGAAAAAAGGCTCGCAGTACGAGGTGATCCAGCGTTTGGGGCGCCAGGATGCGATTGTTTCGCTGAGCACTTCGCCGCAGGCCCGCAAGCAATGGCCTGGGTTGCCGGAGCGGCTGACCGCGCGACTGCTGAGCAAAACCGTGAAGGGCAAGGTGTGTCAGATTCTGACCTCAATGGCTGACCCGCTGCGTTTTCCTTCCGACGAGATCGTTGATCTGTACAGCCAGCGCTGGGAAATCGAATTAGGCTTTCGGGAAATGAAGCAGACGCTGCTCAACAGCAGTTATACGCTGCGCAGCAAGACACCCGAGATGATCGAGCAAGAGTTGTGGGGCGTGTTGTTGGGCTACAACTTGTTGCGCTATCAGATGGTGGAAATGAGTCGCCACTGTCCTGGCATTTACCCGTGCGAAATGAGCTTTACCGCGTGTACCTGGGCGATTCTCGGGTTTATCAACAGCGTCTCGGCCGACCGTTCCGGGAACATCCCCAAGTATTTGGCCGAGCTTCATGCTTCAGCGCCGCACTACGTGCTGCCGCATCGACGTGAGGAGCGCGTTTATCCTCGGGCGATTCGGCTGAAATCACCGAAGTATCCGATCAAAAATAAAAATGCCAGTCAGCTTAACTGACTGGCATTACTCTCCAAGGGCCCATTTTTTGAGCAAATGTCCTGGTCAGAAGTATTTGAGCCAGCCGATATCGCGACGGCGTGCCTTCAATGCTGCGAACCAGCGCACGGGTAAATACAGGGATAAAGCCAGGAGCACCGCCGTCAGCCACACAGCCCAAATGCTGTCGAAACCGAAAAGAACTCCCTGGTTCAATCCGAACAACGCCACGCTGACCAGATACAGCGCCTTGAGTACGTAAAGGTGGAGCAAGTAGAAGAACATCGGTGCCGCGCCAAAGACTGCCAATGCATTGACCCACTTGCGTTGTCGGGCCCGTTCCAGGGCACGAAGCAGTAACAGGCCCATGCCCAGCGTCAGCAACAGGAACAACAGGGAGGGTGGGTATTTTGTAATGTTGAAGAAGCTCATGAACGTTTGCGTGATGCCTTCATGGGCGACCCAATGCGCCTCGCCATAACCATTGACGGCTCGCAGTGCGACAAATCCGATCAATGCCCCGGCCCCTGCAAGCAGCAGAGTACGTTGCCGCTGCGCGGCCAAAACCTGGCCAGCAAACCAGGGCCCGATACTGTACCCGAGGGCGATCACACCGATCCAAGGAAGCACAGGATAAGAGGTGCGCAGACGCAAGCTGTCGGAGAAATCGATCCAGCCGCGATCATGCAGAATCGCCCAAGGTATATGCATGGGCGAGCCTGTCGCGAAGTGAACATTATCCAGCAGGTTGTGCCCGGCCACGATCACCAGGCCCAGGCAGCACAGAATGGGCCTGGGTAACCAAACCAGTCCGGCCAGGGCAATCATGCAGATGCCAATGGCCCAGATCACTTGCATGTAAATGGCCGTAGGCGGGAACTGAAAGGTCCAGGCGAAGTTCACCAGGGTGAACTCCAGCAGTACCAGGAACAGGCCGCGTTTGAATAGAAAGGCTGACACATCGCCCTTGCCCTGGTGCTTTTGGCCGTACAGGTAAGCGGAAAGTCCAGTGAGCAGTATGAAAACCGGGGCACACAAATGGGCAAGTGTGCGGCTGAAAAATAGCGCCGGCTCAGTGGATTCGATGTCCATCGGGTCTGATACCTGACGGTGCAAAAAGAACGTTTCGCGTACGTGATCCAGCAGCATAAGGAGGATGACCAATCCTCTCAGGGCATCAATGGACAACAGGCGTTGGCTCAAGCTTGTGATGGGAGGAATGTGGGTAGAAGTTGTCATCGAATGTCGCAAGCAGGGAGTGGATGGCTCTGCCAGTGGCGACTGGCAATTCATGTTGTATTAAGGATATAACATAACATAATCGCTTGCTTCATGGGCATTCGTATGACGTGGCTAATTTCGATGTCATCGGTACTTCGGGGAGGGTGGCGTTTGCATGTAGCCTTCAACGCCGGCGAGGAGGGCGAAAGTGAGTCGCTCGCACCTCGTCGACGTTTTTAACCTGCGGGGCGTCGCACTAGCGACGATAGTAGCGGCGATCGTCCTCGTATCGGTACCGCATGGCCCGATCCTGATGGCGTTCCCAATCACGGCGGCGTTCTGCTTCCCGGCGGGCTTGCTCTCTGCGCCAGTTATCTCTATGCCAGTCGTCCCGGCGCCAATCGTCTCTACGAGAGTGCCAGCGGCCGTCATGCCAGTATCGGTCGTCATGGGCAAGCAAAGGCCCTGGTTGCTTGGCGACCCTACTGGCCAAGGTCGGCCAAGGGTTGCCGGCAGCCTGGACCGGAACCTGAACTTCTACGACTTCAGGTGCGAAAACAGGGGTTGAGGTCTTCATCTGTGTTGCTGATGCCGAGCCCACTGCCGCGAAGGCGAACAGGCCGAAGAGCACCATCCGTGGGTCATGGAATTTCATGAGCGAAGACAACCTCTGATTGATATTTGGACGTGTGGCCATCTGGCAGCGGGAAGCCTGCGGGTTTGCGCTTACCGAGTGGATGTGCCTATCCACATAGACCGATAAACAGGAAAAAGTTCTAGGGGACCGCTGTTTAAATAGCTAACGGCATAAGTGTGCGGCCCTTTTGGGGTTTGCTATCTCGATGTCCGTCCATGGCTGATTGCTGCCTGACGTGATGGGCTGCAACCGATCCAAAGCTGACGGTGGTGACAGGAAAAAATCGGCCAGAGCAGTCATTCAGCCCATCAAAAAACGGACCATTGATGCATTTACTGATTCACCATGGGGCGACAGAAATGGGCTACCTTGTTGACCCAGTTACTCACAGCTCAGGGAGAGCGACATGTCTGTAGAAATCCAGTTTTCGGAAAATGCGACTGAAGCAGAGCGGTCAGGAATTTTGACTCCGCTACTGGCACATAATCTGGCCAACGGTGGGGACGACGCCCATGAAACATTTGCCCTGTTGCTACGAGACCCTGACAGTAACGAAGTTATAGGCGGGCTATACGGCAAGGTCTCATATCGATGGCTGCTCATTGATCTTGTCAGCGTTCCCGAGTCGATGCGTGGCCAAGGTATCGGAGAACGGCTAATGCGCATGGCCGAAGATATCGCTCAGAAAAAGAACTGCACTGGTATCTGGCTGGAGGCCTTCAGCTTTCAGGCACCCGGTTTTTATCAAAAACTTGGCTACTCCGAATTCGGACGCCTGGCAGACTATCCACCGGGACATACCCGGCTCTATTACCAGAAGTCGTTGTGCTGACAGCGTTTTGATCTTGGCCCGATAGCTGCTTCGTTGGAGACCACAATCGGCCATAAGCAGCCGCTGGACAGACTAGTGGCTAATAGGTAGCGTCGACCTTCAGCACTGAATCTTTACCGCAGCTGAGCTTGGTGTCGCCAAATAGTAGTCAGGCGTATTAGTTGGAGGAGTTGCAATGACAACAATCGATGTGAAATCCCGATTCGAAGCAAAGCTTCTTCGTCCGACAAAGCCTGGTAATGATACGTCGTGGGCGTTCGTAGTACTGCCAAGAGACGCGAGTGAACAGCTTCCGAGGCGAGGAAGGACGACAGTTGACGGCACAATCAATGGGCACCATTTCCAGGCAACCCTTGAGCCGGATGGTCAGCTGAGCCATTGGCTGCAGGTAAGTAGAGAGTTACTCGAAGCCGCAGGCGCGGCCGTTGGGGATATCGTTACACTAGAGTTAACCCCTGTGAAGAAGGAACCCGAGCCTGACATCCCACCAGATTTTCAGGAGGCACTGGCAGCCACTCCAGAGGCTCGTAAAGTTTGGAACAATACGACGACCATCGCACGAGTAGACTGGATACACTGGATTATTTCAGCCAAGCAACTTAAGACGCGCGCAAAACGAATTGGTGATGCCTGCGATATGCTTGCATCCGGCAAGAAGCAGGTTTGCTGTTTCGACCAGTCCGGCTACTACAGTAAGGCCTTCCGTGCGCCCGAGGCAGAAAATTTATAAATGGAACATTCCGTTGAATACGCCTAACAATGCGTTCTGCCACGTTCTATGAGCGACTGGCCCCGTTGCGCGAACTAAAGAGTGGTCAGGGCGAGCACGCCCAACACCAGCCAGACAGACGAATGCAATCGCACTGACGACAGGGTTGGAAAGCATTACTCACCACGTGTGGGGAGGGTCCATATACGACTTGTTAGCCGCTTTAGAACCCCCCGAAACCGACAAACCAGGGAGTCAAAGCCCTGCCTTTATGCCCTTCATACTCCGATTCACTTTCAAGCTGCTTTCGACAATAAAACAAACTGATAATGGCTGGGATAAATAACAAGCTGAACAACCATTGAAATGCATCTGTTGATTTCAAGGTGATCGCCACAAGTAAATTAATTAGAGCTATGCCAATAATGAATAAGTTATATCTGATATGTCGACGCTTCATTGAAGCAAAGCTTTCCCAGTCATAAATCAGCCAGTCGTGGGAAAAATCGTCGCATTTAGGACACCTAAGGCTAGTCGGAAGCTTGTCTGCGATGTAACCACAGCCGGGGCATCGAACTTTCATGGCGCTATCCTGACACTCTCTCATTAGGTGGACATGCCATGTCGCATTTCTTGTCGCAGTAAGCGCGATATCTATCGAAGGGTAACGCGACAGGGGTGACAGCAAGCCCGACTAGGTAAGGAGGGTAGCAGGACAGCATCTATTTGCCACTAGTCTGTCCACCGACTGCTTTTGGCCGATTGTTACCTGTCGCAAAGGGCGGAAAACGACCGAGGCTGTGTAAAAACGTTCTCGACCAGTAGCGGCGATCTGAATCGGGTCAAATAACGCGATACCACGCAAATTTCAGGTCTTGATTTGACCAGAACTTCTACAGATTTCACGTAGCAACGCAGACCTAAAAAATGATGCAGGCGTTTTTACGCAGCCTGGGCCAGAAGCAGCCATTCACGTTTCATCGGAAAAGTGTCTCTGAGCCACATTCGGGGGGACAATCGAGAGCGATCTTCACATCTCGATCATGTATGCCCTTAGGGCGTGGTCAGGAGGAAACCATGAGCAAACGCGACAAGCGTGGCAATCCTGTTTCCTATGGCGTGCAGGAGGCGATCGATGCTCTGGATAGCGCTTGCGACTTGCTGCATGCCTACCAGGCCGATCCTCTGGCGGCGGCTGACAAAATTATCGCGCAGCACCCGGATTTTGCGCTGGCCTACGCCTTTCGTGCTGGCGCGATTGCGACTGCGACCGACAAAGCGTTTGACTCAGAGCTGTTCAAAAGTTTGGACGCGGCAGAGCGGTTGGCACCGAAAGCGAATGATCGCGAGCGGCAGCATATCCATGCCGTACGCGCTTGGTTCGACGGCGACTGGGAGCGGGCAATCGAAACCTGGGGGCGTGTTTCGATGGAGCACCCCCGCGATCTGCTGGCACTGCAATTCGCCCATTTGGGCGACTTCTATCTAGGTTACTCGCACATGCTACGTGATCGCGTGGCTCGTGTGATGCCGCGCTGGGACAACCAGATTCCTGGCTTTGGCTTTGTGAAAGGGATGTATGCCTTTGGCCTGGAAGAGGCAGGGGATTACCGGCAGGCCGAAGAGCAGGGGCGCGAGGCTGTTGCCTTGAACCCGCAGGATGGCTGGGCAGTGCATGCCGTCACCCATGTCATGGAAATGCAGGGCCGTAGCGAAGAGGGGGCAAAGTATCTTTCATCCAGCGCCAGTGCTTGGGCTCCCAATAGCATGTTTGCCTTCCATTTGTGGTGGCACCAAGCGCTATTCCTCCTTGAGGCCAATGATGTGGCGGGCGCGTTTCGTCTCTTTGATGAGGACATTTCAGCGGGTGGATTTGGTCAGGCGCTTGAGCTACTTGATGGATCAGCGCTGCTCTGGAGACTCTCTCTGCTCGGTCATGACGTTGGAGATCGGTGGAAAGGACTGGCCGAAAGATGGGAGTCCCGTTGTGAAGACGGCTTCTACGCCTTTAACGACGTGAACGCGATGATGTCATTCGTGGGTTCTGGAAACAGCCGTGCACAAACTCAGCAGTTGGATACCCTGAAGCGGACCGCTGCTGGCACTGGTACCAATGCCATGATGAGTAGAGAGATTGGTGTGCCGGCGTGCGAAGGGTTGGTGGCGTTTGGTCGTGGGGATTACGCCCAGGCTATAGCGTCGTTGATGCCGCTACGAGCCAAAGCCAACCGCTTCGGCGGTAGTCACGCGCAGCGTGATGTCTTCTCATGGACGCTGACCGAAGCCGCTATTCGCCTTGGCAACCGCACACTTGCCGAGGCACTGGTTGCCGAGCGCCTTGCATTGAAGCCTGAGAGCCCGATCAACCGCGCCTGGAAAATGCGCGCGGGTCAATTACAGCCGCTGCATGCGCGATAGCAGGAAGTCCGACCAATGATAGATCTATTTTCTCCGGGGCTTGCAGCAACCTTGTAGAAGCGGGCAGCTATGGGTCCAGGCTGTGTGAACACGCCAGTGATTGTCTAACCTTCTGATGGTCGAGATCGTATCGGGGGCGATCATGAAGCGATTCATTGAAGGTGAGGCTCGGACGCAAGTCACCTTGCTGCCGGAGTGTCTGGACGATTACGTAGCTGTAGAAAATCCAGTGCGCGTGGTCGACGTTTTCGTCGATGAAAGACGGCATGTTATTGCATTGTTACTACTTCTCGGGCTGCCAGTCCTGCGCAATGCACAAGCAATGTACGACGGGTAAGGAGCGCCGTGTGAAGCGCTGGGAACATGAGGCGGTAATCGATGCGATGCAGGTTCGGTTGGAACTTGACCCGGGGAAGATGAAGGTTCGCCGTCAAACTGTTGAGCATCCATTTGGAACGCTCAAATACTGGATGGGAGCCACCCACTTCCACACCAAAACACTTCCGCGGGTAAGTACCGAAATGAGCCTTCATGTGCTCGCCTACAACCTCAAACGAATGATGAGCATCTTCGGCATCTTGTTGGGACTGCTTGAGGCGATCAGGGCGTGAACCAGCCGCTTGATCGTCCGTGAGAGACTGTTTGGGCCGCTGACGCGGCCCAAACAGCATTTACGAACGCCTATGTGGCTGACCAGGGCAATTCGCGCTTCCGTCTGCTGGTTTCGCAGGCAACGTCCGTAGCTCTCAGCTTTCGACGTATTCAGTGCGTTTTCACACAGCCTGGACCCAAAGCAGCCGCTTGCAGATCATCCCCGGCCGTTCACGCTCATACCTGATCCATAGCCTCGGTCACCCCCCGATCCTCACCCAGGAACCCGCCGCTCTGATGGTGCCACAGCCGCGCATAGATGCCGTTCCTGGCGAGCAATTCGGAGTGGGTACCCTGTTCGATGATGCGCCCATCGTCCATGACAATAAGTCGATCCATCGCGGCAATCGTGGACAGCCGATGGGCGATGGCGATTACGGTTTTTCCCTCCATCATTTCATCGAGGCTTTCCTGAATGGCCACTTCGACTTCCGAATCCAGCGCGCTGGTAGCCTCGTCAAGTAGCAGGATCGGGGCGTTCTTGAGCATCACTCGGGCAATCGCGACGCGCTGGCGCTGTCCGCCCGACAGCTTGATGCCGCGCTCGCCCACCAAAGTGTCGTAGCCGGTGTGCCCTTGCCGGTCGCTCAGTTGGCGGATGAACTCATCGGCCTGGGCATTGGCCGCGGCACTGCGGATTTGTGCGTCACTTGCATCGGGTCGGCCGTGGGCGATGTTGTCGCGAATGGAACGGTGCAGCAGGGAAGTATCCTGGGTGACCATGCCGATGGCGCTGCGCAGGCTGTCTTGCGTCACCTGCGCAATGTCTTGCCCGACTATGCGAATCTGCCCGCGGTCGACGTCATGGAAACGCAGCAGCAAGTTGATGAGCGTGGATTTTCCCGCGCCGGAGCGGCCCACCAGGCCGATTTTTTCGCCCGGACGAATGTTCAGGCTCAGGCCATCGAGCACTTGGCGTTCGCCATTGTAGTTGAAGCTCACGTTGTCGAAGGTTACCGCCCCGCCGGAGGTCACCAGCATGCCCGCGTCCGGCGCATCCTGCACCTTTGGGCCGCGGGTAAGGGTTGCCATGCCATCCTGCACGGTGCCGATGCTCTGGAACAGCGAGGTCATTTGCCACATGATCCAGTGCGACATGCCATTGATGCGCAACGCCATGGCGGTAATCGCCGCCACGGCACCTGTGCCGACTTCGCCCAGGTGCCACAGCCAAAGCGCATAACCGCCTGCTGCCATGATCAACGTCACCACCAACGCTTGGTTGACGATCTCGAATTGGCTGACCAGGCGCATCTGGCGAAAGCCGGTCTGCTTGAAATCCTCCATGGCCGCGCGCGCGAAGTGCGCTTCACGATTGGAATGGGAGAACAGTTTCACTGTCGTGATGTTGGTGTGTTGCCGCAGTCCTCAGTCGCCTGTGGAAAGCCCATGCTTGTGTGCGTAGGCGTAGAGATCTACGCGGTTCGTCAGGCCCAGTTTGCTGTAGATCGATGTCAAATGATTGCGCAGCGTGTGTTCGCTGATGTGCAGCTTCTCGGCCACCAACTTGCCAGGGGCAGAGGGATCGCTGGCCAGCGATGCAATGGTTTGCTGTTCGCGGCGCGTCAGCTTGGCGATTTTGTGTTGCTCCGGGTCTATATCGCGCTCGACTTTCTTGCGCGCCAGTTCAAGGAAGATACGGCTGGTCGCATTGCGGTCAATCCACAGTTCGCCTTCGTGCACTTTTTCTATGGCTTTGAGCAATGTTGATGCGGATGCCGACTCCCGCTTATCCACCACGCCCCGTGCACCCGCCAGCACCGCACTGTCATGCAGCGCCACGTCGCTCGACCCTGTCACTACCAGAATCTTGGCTTTGGTCCGGCTGTGCAGTTCGGCCAGCGACTCGATACAGTCCTCGCTGTCCAGGTCCAATACCACCACATCTGGTGTGTATTGGTGCAGCGAAAGCAGGTATTGCGCCACCGACGCCGTCGAACCCGCCAATGCCAACCTCGGTTGAGCGCTTTCCACCAGACGCTCAAGGCCCCAGGCCACGAGCGGTAGAGCTACTAACAGGACTTGAATTGGCATGCGGCTCGCTGCCTCTTTAGGCGGGTTGTGTTAGCTGATCATGATAGCAATCGTTGCAGCCCGTAGCTTTTTTCTATGGCGCTTCAGGCACCCCCTCCCATGACATTTGTCCCGTAAAACACTGTTTTCATGGGGGATTGACTCCCAGAAAAAAAGGGATAGCGCACTCATGTAAAAAACCGCGGCCGTTTTTAGACTGCAGTCATGAAAGACGCACACCGAATTGAGCCCCGAGAACAAGTCACCCTGTCGCTGCAACTGATCGGCGGGGGCAGTGGTGTCATCCGTGACATCAGCGCCTCCGGTTTGTATTTCGAAACCGATAGCGAGCAGCAGGTGGGTAGCTTGATTGACTTCGAGATCGAACTCGACACCCCCGGCGGCCCCATGAAGTTCAAGGCGCAAGGACAAATCGTGCGCATTGAGCCACAGGGCGGCAGGATCGGGGCGGGCGTGAAGCTGCTGGCCAGCCGGCTGGTACCGGTGGAGTGAGGTGTTCGTGGGGTGAGGAAGAATCGGCTTGTGGCTGTTAGCGGCCCACAGCGGTTTTTTGCTCAGGGTGACTTCTTAGGGAGAAAGACATGGCTAGCACTACAACTACCAGCGGCGGAACCGTTACCTCGTTTTCCAACACGCCGCAGGCGAAGGATGACGTCTTTACCATCACTGAAAATCTGTTGAGGGTCAGGTATTGGGACGTCATGTCCAATGACCTCGGCGGTAGCGCGAAGACACTCTGGTCACTCGACAATGCGGTGAGCGATCCTACTGCCACCAAGGCTTATGCTCCGGCCGACCTCCTGACCCAGGATACGGCGAGGGCTGAGGGGCTGAGTTCTGACACCAGTTCGAAAGGTGCAAAGATCTGGATCACCTCGGACGGTAAGGTCGGCTATGACGCCGCTTCTTTCTCGCCTGATGTAAAGGCACAAATCCAGGCGCTTGCTACTGGCCAGCTCCTGACGGACAGCTTCACCTATGCGATTCGCCTCGGCAACGGAACGCTCAGTTGGGCCACCGCGACGGTGCAGTTTTCGGGCGTGAATGATGGTGTGGCGATCAGCAACGGCGCGCAGGCCGGCACGGTGACCGAAGACGCCAACACCACTGCGAGCGCGACCGACTCGCTGACGGCCAGCGGCACGATTGTGTTTAACGACGTCGACCTGAGTGACATGCACATGGCGACGTTCGCGTCGGCGGGGGGCAATGCTACTCATCTGGGTACATTCGTGCTCTCGCCGGTAAGCGAAGCAACGAACGCGGCCGACGGTTCGGTGCAATGGACGTACAACCTGAGCAATGCGGCGGCGCAGGACCTGGCCCAGGGACAGACAGTAACCGAAACTTACCTGGTCACCATCAGCGATGGTCATGGTTCGTCGGTTACGCAGAATGTGACCATCACCATCACCGGCAGCAACGACGAAGTGCTGGTCAGTGGCGCGGTCGACAGCGGCGAGGTGGTAGAAGACGGCACCGCGCAGGCCAGCGGCACGGTGGACTTCACCGATGTCGACCTGACCGACGATCACCTGGTGACCGCGGCGCCCAAGTCGAGTGACTACAGCACGGCGATGGGTACCTTCAGCGTGGTGGAAACCACCGACACCACCGGCACCGGCATCGGCGGGGTCGTGACCTGGACCTATGGCATCGACAACGCGGCGGCGCAGCAGCTGGCCGCCGGCCAGACGGTGCATGAAGTCCACACCATCACCATCAATGACCAGAACGGCGACACCGTCACTCAGGACGTGACCATCACCATCACCGGCAGCAACGACGAAGTGCTGGTCAGTGGCGCGGTCGACAGCGGCGAGGTGGTAGAAGACGGCACCGCGCAGGCCAGCGGCACGGTGGACTTCACCGATGTTGACCTGACCGACGATCACCTGGTGACCGCGGCGCCCAAGTCGAGTGACTACAGCACGGCGATGGGTACCTTCAGCGTGGTGGAAACCACCGACACCACCGGCACCGGCATCGGCGGGGTCGTGACCTGGACCTATGGCATCGACAACGCGGCGGCGCAGCAGCTGGCCGCCGGCCAGACGGTGCATGAAGTCCACACCATCACCATCAATGACCAGAACGGCGACACCGTCACTCAGGACGTGACCATCACCATCACCGGCAGCAACGACGAAGTGCTGGTCAGTGGCGCGGTCGACAGCGGCGAGGTGGTAGAAGACGGCACCGCGCAGGCCAGCGGCACGGTGGACTTCACCGATGTTGACCTGACCGACGATCACCTGGTGACCGCGGCGCCCAAGTCGAGTGACTACAGCACGGCGATGGGTACCTTCAGCGTGGTGGAAACCACCGACACCACCGGCACCGGCACCGGCGGGGTCGTGACCTGGACCTATGGCATCGACAACGCGGCGGCGCAGCAGCTGGCCGCCGGCCAGACGGTGCATGAAGTCCACACCATCACCATCAATGACCAGAACGGCGACACCGTCACTCAGGACGTGACCATCACTATCACCGGCAGCAACGACGAAGTGCTGGTCAGTGGCGCGGTCGACAGCGGCGAGGTGGTAGAAGATGGCACCGCGCAGGCCAGCGGCACGGTGGACTTCACCGATGTCGACCTGACCGACGATCACCTGGTGACCGCGGCGCCCAAGTCGAGTGACTACAGCACAGCGATGGGTACCTTCAGCGTGGTGGAAACCACCGACACCACCGGCACCGGCATCGGCGGGGTCGTGACCTGGACCTATGGCATCGACAACGCGGCGGCGCAGCAGCTGGCCGCCGGCCAGACGGTGCATGAAGTCCACACCATCACCATCAATGACCAGAACGGCGACACCGTCACTCAGGACGTGACCATCACCATCACCGGCAGCAACGACGAAGTGCTGGTCAGTGGCGCGGTCGACAGCGGCGAGGTGGTAGAAGATGGCACCGCGCAGGCCAGCGGCACGGTGGACTTCACCGATGTCGACCTGACCGACGATCACCTGGTGACCGCGGCGCCCAAGTCGAGTGACTACAGCACGGCGATGGGTACCTTCAGCGTGGTGGAAACCACCGACACCACCGGCACCGGCATCGGCGGGGTCGTGACCTGGACCTATGGCATCGACAACGCGGCGGCGCAGCAGCTGGCCGCCGGCCAGACGGTGCATGAAGTCCACACCATCACCATCAATGACCAGAACGGCGACACCGTCACTCAGGACGTGACCATCACCATCACCGGCAGCAACGACGAAGTGCTGGTCAGTGGCGCGGTCGACAGCGGCGAGGTGGTAGAAGACGGCACCGCGCAGGCCAGCGGCACGGTGGACTTCACCGATGTCGACCTGACCGACGATCACCTGGTGACCGCGGCGCCCAAGTCGAGTGACTACAGCACGGCGATGGGTACCTTCAGCGTGGTGGAAACCACCGACACCACCGGCACCGGCACCGGCATCGGCGGGGTCGTGACCTGGACCTATGGCATCGACAACGCGGCGGCGCAGCAGCTGGCCGCCGGCCAGACGGTGCATGAAGTCCACACCATCACCATCAATGACCAGAACGGCGACACCGTCACTCAGGACGTGACCATCACCATCACCGGCAGCAACGACGAAGTGCTGGTCAGTGGCGCGGTCGACAGCGGCGAGGTGGTAGAAGACGGCACCGCGCAGGCCAGCGGCACGGTGGACTTCACCGATGTCGACCTGACCGACGATCACCTGGTGACCGCGGCGCCCAAATCGAGTGACTACAGCACGGCGATGGGTACCTTCAGCGTGGTGGAAACCACCGACACCACCGGCACCGGCACCGGCATCGGCGGGGTCGTGACCTGGACCTATGGCATCGACAACGCGGCGGCGCAGCAGCTGGCCACCGGCCAGACGGTGCATGAAGTCCACACCATCACCATCAATGACCAGAACGGCGACACCGTCACTCAGGACGTGACCATCACCATCACCGGCAGCAACGACGAAGTGCTGGTCAGTGGCGCGGTCGACAGCGGCGAGGTGGTAGAAGACGGCACCGCGCAGGCCAGCGGCACGGTGGACTTCACCGATGTCGACCTGACCGACGATCACCTGGTGACCGCGGCGCCCAAGTCGAGTGACTACAGCACGGCGATGGGTACCTTCAGCGTGGTGGAAACCACCGACACCACCGGCACCGGCATCGGCGGGGTCGTGACCTGGACCTATGGCATCGACAACGCGGCGGCGCAGCAGCTGGCCGCCGGCCAGACGGTGCATGAAGTCCACACCATCACCATCAATGACCAGAACGGCGACACCGTCACTCAGGACGTGACCATCACCATCACCGGCAGCAACGACGAAGTGCTGGTCAGTGGCGCGGTCGACAGCGGCGAGGTGGTAGAAGACGGCACCGCGCAGGCCAGCGGCACGGTGGACTTCACCGATGTTGACCTGACCGACGATCACCTGGTGACCGCGGCGCCCAAGTCGAGTGACTACAGCACGGCGATGGGTACCTTCAGCGTGGTGGAAACCACCGACACCACCGGCACCGGCATCGGCGGGGTCGTGACCTGGACCTATGGCATCGACAACGCGGCGGCGCAGCAGCTGGCCGCCGGCCAGACGGTGCATGAAGTCCACACCATCACCATCAATGACCAGAACGGCGACACCGTCACTCAGGACGTGACCATCACCATCACCGGCAGCAACGACGAAGTGCTGGTCAGTGGCGCGGTCGACAGCGGCGAGGTGGTAGAAGACGGCACCGCGCAGGCCAGCGGCACGGTGGACTTCACCGATGTTGACCTGACCGACGATCACCTGGTGACCGCGGCGCCCAAGTCGAGTGACTACAGCACGGCGATGGGTACCTTCAGCGTGGTGGAAACCACCGACACCACCGGCACCGGCACCGGCGGGGTCGTGACCTGGACCTATGGCATCGACAACGCGGCGGCGCAGCAGCTGGCCGCCGGCCAGACGGTGCATGAAGTCCACACCATCACCATCAATGACCAGAACGGCGACACCGTCACTCAGGACGTGACCATCACTATCACCGGCAGCAACGACGAAGTGCTGGTCAGTGGCGCGGTCGACAGCGGCGAGGTGGTAGAAGATGGCACCGCGCAGGCCAGCGGCACGGTGGACTTCACCGATGTCGACCTGACCGACGATCACCTGGTGACCGCGGCGCCCAAGTCGAGTGACTACAGCACAGCGATGGGTACCTTCAGCGTGGTGGAAACCACCGACACCACCGGCACCGGCATCGGCGGGGTCGTGACCTGGACCTATGGCATCGACAACGCGGCGGCGCAGCAGCTGGCCGCCGGCCAGACGGTGCATGAAGTCCACACCATCACCATCAATGACCAGAACGGCGACACCGTCACTCAGGACGTGACCATCACCATCACCGGCGATAATGATGCCCCCACGGTAACCTCTGGGGCGACGGCAAGCGTGGCGGAAAATGCCTTGGCCAGCACCGTGGTGTACGCCGCAACGGCGACTGATCCGGATGCAGGTGACGGCAAGACCTGGACGCTGACAGGCACGGATGCATCGTTACTCCACATCAACTCCAGCACGGGTGAGGTGACGTTAAATGCCTCGGCAGACTATGAAACCAAGTCGAGCTATAGCTTCAACGTAGTGGTCACTGACGACGGTGATTTGAGCGACAGCAAGGCCGTGACTTTGAATATCAACGACGTCAACGAAGCCCCCACGGCAGTCAGCTTCAGCAACACCACAACAGCGATCAATGAAAACGTCGTAGTTGGTGCGGGTATCAAGGTTGCCGATATCGCCATTACCGACGATGCATTGGGTTCAGAAGCGCTCAGCCTGAGTGGGGCCGATGCTGCTTCGTTTGCGATAGTCGGCAACGAACTGCGCTATGTCGGCGCATCGCCCGATTTCGAGGTGAAATCGTCCTATAGCGTGACGGTAAATGCCAATGACCCGACGGTCGGTGGCAATCCAGATGCGGCCCAGAGCTTCACGCTCACTATCAATGATGTTGTCGAGGACAGCACAGCGCCGACGGTGACAGGTGCCAGTTATGGTACTAACGATGGCACGGTTAAGGCAGCTGAGACGGTGACGCTGAACATCACCTTCAGCGAAGCCGTACTGGTCACCGGTTCGCCGACGCTCAATCTGAACACGGGCGGGACGGCGAGCTACACAAGTGGTTCAGGCACCAATACGTTGACATTCACCTACACAGTGACTGCGGGTCAAAATACCGCCGATCTTGCCCTTGCTGCGTCGCCATTCACCCTAGGAGGCGCGACGATCAAAGATGCTGAGGGGAATAATGCCGATCTTGCAGGTGCCAATAGTCTCAACCCAGCTACCACGCTGATCGTCGACACACAGGCACCTACGGGAAATCCTCCAGGAGGGATTAACAATACTTGGACCAATCCGACTTTCTCACTTGGGGTTGCCGATAATCTTTCCGGTGTGACCTCGGTGCATGTCGACACGGTTCGTTCCTCCGGGCCGCAAGTGTCTTTCGATGCATCCTTGACCAGCGGTTCCTCAACCAGTGGAACTTGGACGCATTCGACTACAGCGCTCGTAAACAATGAAAACTTAAATATTAAGTTCACCGACGCTGCAGGCAATATGGTCACAGTGACAGGCAAGGCCCCTGCCGGTGCCGCCGGAGAGCCCATCAATCTGGCCCTCGAGGTACCCGCCGCAGGGATAAGCGGCCTGATTACCCTGATCATCAGCGGTCTGCCCGCAGGCTGGCTGTTAAATGTCGGCACCGACAACGGCGACGGCACCTGGACAGTGCAAACCAATGACCCTGGCTCACTGACCGTTACCACCCCATCGGACTTCGCCGGTGCGTTGGTCCTCGGCGTCAACATGAGCTGGACCAATGCCGACGGCAGCATTGGCAATGCCTACGTGGCTGACAACGTCGAAGCCTTTGCCCCTGGCAATCCAATCTTCGCCTTGTCGACAGACGACAACCTGACCGGCTCGTCCGGTGCCGACACCTTCGTGTTCGCCCAGCCAATCGGCAACAACGTCATTCACAACTTCGACGCGGCGGCGGACAAGATCGACTTGATCGGCTTCACGGGCGTCAACGGCATGGCGGATGTGAGTATCGCCAACGACGCGAACGGCAATGCCGTGCTCAGCATCAGCGCCGACCAGACGATCACGGTCAAAGGTGTGGATGCTGCGGCGTTGAGCGGGGCCAATCTGCTGTTCGATGTGGACCCGGTCACGACCAATACGGGCACCATCACCATTGCCGACGGCGCGATCATGCCGTTCGGTGGCAGCATCGACAACAGCGGCACCATAGCGCTCGGCTCCACCGGCAGCGGAACCGATCTCGAGATTCTGTTCCGTGGCGCGACGTTGACCGGTGGCGGGCAAGTGGTTCTGTCCGACAGCGCGCAGAACGTGATCTTTGGTGGCAGCGCGGACACGGTGCTCACCAATGCCGACAACACCATCTCGGGTGCTGGCCAGTTGGGCGCGGGGCAGATGATGCTGGTCAACTCGGGCCTGATCCTTGCCAGCGGCGTCAATGCGCTGGTGATCGATACCGGTAGCAGCGCCGTTACCAACACGGGTGTGCTGCAAGCCAACGGCAGCGGCGGATTGGTGGTTGAAAGTGCGCTCGTCAACAGCGGCAGCCTGTGGGCGAACGATGGCAACATTACCGTCCACGGAGATGCCAGTGGCGCGGGAAGCGCGACTATCAGCGGTTCGGCGATACTGGAGTTCGGTGCTGCCTCCGATCAGCATGTGACGTTCGACAGCGGCGCAGCAGGCACGCTCAAACTCGATGTGTCGACGGCGTTCAGTGGCAGCGTCAGCGGTTTTGCCGCAGGTGACAAGCTGGACTTTGGCGATGTTGCGTTCGGCGCCAATACACAGATCACCTATGCAGCGAATGACACCGGAACCGGCGGCATGCTGAGCGTGAGCGACGGTGCGCACGTGTCGCAGCTCGTGATGAATGGCCAATACGTGGCCGCGGGTTTGCAGGCGAACGCCGAGGGCAGCGGCAGTGAGCTGGCCTACGATGCAGCGGCGGCAAACCATACGATGCTGGGCGGCCAGGCCAACGACATTCTGGTCGGCGGTGCGGGTGACGATCTGTTTTTCGGCGGGCTGGGCAACGACACGCTCAACGGCGGCCTCGGCAACGATACCTTCGCGTTTGCTGCCGCAGGCTTCGGCAACGACTCGGTCCAGGGCTTCGACGTCGATCCGGCCGGAGGGCAGGACCTGCTCAATATCGCGGGGCTGGGGATCAGCAGCGAGACGTTCGCTGCCAACGTGAGCATTGCGGCTGACGGGGCGGACACGGTGATCGGGATCGGAGTGGACTCTATTCGCCTTGTCGGTGTTAACAGTGCAGGTATCGATCAGGCGGACTTTATCCTGATGACATGATGCTTTTGCTACTGGCCGCACGTTGCTACGCGGTTGCAGACCCCATCGCGAACAAATCCGCGATGGGGGCTGTGCGCGGTAAAGTCCTGGCACAGTAGCCTTTGCAGCGGGAACTTCAGGGTACTGGCCTGGTCAATTGGGGCCCCGTATCGCAGATGCCGAGCAGCGCTTTGGCCTGTTTTACTTCAGTGCCGTCCGAGATCAGTCGAGTTCACCCCCCTGATGCCAACCAAGAGTTTTCTGTCGGGACTCATCCTGGTGTTCTGCGCCGTCGCGTCGTTTTGGTCGGTTGCTGCCGAGCGAAGAGCGCCCTCGCAAAGTAACAGTGCATCAACCACCCTGATCGAAACCGCCTCGCGGCAGTATGAAAATGGCCAGTTGGACCAAGCCGCTGCCACGCTGGAGCGTGCCCTGCATATCCAGCCGAACAATCCCGCGACGCTGCATTACCTCGGTGTGTTGCGTCTTCAGCAGGGGCAGTACCAGCAGGCTGAAACCCTGGCGGCGCGCTCGAACATGCGGGTTGGTCGCAACGTCGAGTTGCGCAACCGCAACTTCCAATTGATCCAGGCGGCGCAGCAGGCCCAGGCTTCGGGTACCCCACCCAATGCCAAAGAGGACCTGGTCGCAGTACAGAAGGGGCTGGAGGAAGAGACCCAAAGGCGCCGCGAAGCAGAAATGGCGGTTGTTGAGCAATCCACTCCGGTCACCGGGCGTGACGTTGGCAACTACGCTAGCGCAGAGACAGATCGGGTTGCGGATGCGCCGACGGCTGGAAGAGTCGGGCCCGAAGGAAAATTACAAATGACTAATGTCGAGCCAGAGCGGGCGTACGCTGAGGTTGAGATTCCCCACGGCCATATGCCGCCTCCGGGTAAATGCCGAATCTGGTTTCCTGATCGTCCGCCGGGGCATCAGCCTGCACCCGGCAAATGCAAGAAGCTACGATATCGGGTTCCGTCAGGAGCCTACCTGGTGCGCGGTTGAGTTTCTGAGTGACCACTTCTGGCTGGGGGCTGATCGTCGCGAATGGCTGCACAACCCATTGCAGCCATTGCCCAACGACTGTGATCGGGACAAAGCTACCTGCCGAAAACGGTACCAAATGCGCACTGATCGATCGTCACCAATTGGATCAAAGCCAATACAGGAGCGCAATGGTATACAACCAGCCGATGCTGAGGGTGATAGTCAGGTAGATCACCACGAGCACCAGAGAGTGATTCCACATGACACTGACCTCCCATAACCACGGTTTGAGGCGCGTCAGGGGCGTCTGATAAACCGAATAAACTCAGGTCAAGCCCGTACCACAGCATCCGCGCTGCTCCTGAATCGGCGGGCACTTCACCGTGCCAAACGAACAGAACACACAGCAGTCACCGGGGGTCGGGCGTAGCAGGGTTTTGCAACTGCCACATTCGTAGAAAAACTGACAGGCATCTGTGGGCATGGCTTCCTGCTTGGCGAAACCGCAATGCGGGCAGGTCAACACGGATTCGAGGATGACGGCGCTCATGGTTGCCTCACTTGTGAACGGTGGAGGGATAACCTGCCTTCGTCGTCGGTTTCCACTGGTGCCCGAGCCATCGTTTTCTCCATTGAACTGATCTAACCTAGGGTCACTTTACACTCCGTACCTGAGTACAGAATCAAGGGGCGTGTGATGGCGACAGGGCTGAGTATCGGCAAGTTGGCGGAAGCTGCCGGGGTGAACATCGAGACTATTCGCTATTACCAGCGACGCGGCTTGCTGGATGAACCGCCAAAGCCGCTCAGCGGTTATCGATGCTATCTACCGGCGCAGGTCAAACGGCTGCGCTTCATCAAGAGGGCGCAGGCGCTGGGGTTCACGCTGGATGAGGTGGGCACACTGCTGACACTCGATGCGGCCTGCACTTGTCGCGAGACTCGGGCACTGGCCGTGCGCAAGCTGGCCCTGATCGAGAAAAAGATGGCAGACCTTGCCGCACTGCGGCAGATACTGGGCGCACTGGTGCAGGAGTGCGATGCAGGCGACGGCGGGGCCGCTTGCCCTATCATCGATGTGCTGAACAGGGAGTGATGCCTTGCTCCTGAATCATCAAGGGGGCAGCGGCATTGGCATGGCTTGCACAGGCGCCAAGCCTCTGGTTTTTCGCGAGCAGGCTCGCTCCTGCAAGGGCCGGCATGTGATTTGAGAGTGGAAGTGAAAGGAATGGACCCGCCAGGGCGGCGGGTCCGAAGGGGGATCAAAGCTTCGGCAATTGCCCGATGCGGCCCATCATTTCGGTGACGATCTGCAAGTCCAGCAGGAACTGCTCGGTGGTCTTGAACTCGTTGTCGTTGTGACCGGTGTATTTGACGTTCGGCATGGCCAGGCCGAATTGCACGCCGTTGGGCAGTTCATGCACGGAGGTGGCGCCGGCGGAGGTGCCGAACTTGTGTTCCATGCCGAGGTTTTCGCTGGCCACCGCGAGCAGGGCCTTGACCCATTCACCCTCGGGGTTGCGGTACATCGGTTCGGCAATCGACAGGTCGAAGGTCGGTGAGATCTGGGTCTTCTTGCTCCAGGCGTCCAGCTTTGCGGCGATTTCGGACTTGAGCACTTGCGGCGTCTTGCCCTTCGGCACGCGCAGGTTGACCGCGAGCTTGAAGGCTTTGTCGTCCATCCCGACATAGGTCAGGGAGGTGGTCAGCGGGCCCATGAACTCATCGGCAAAACCGACCCCCAACTTGCCACCCAGGTAATCCAGCCCCCAGTTGTCGGCGGCGTAGCGGGCGGCGTCCGTGATCTGGTTGTGCTTGAGCGCGACCTTGCCGTCGAGGCCATTGATGAAGTCGAGCATCCTGGCCACCGGGTTGACGCCGGACTCGGGCTCGGAGGAGTGGGCGGACACGCCGGTGACCGTCAGTTTGACGTCCTTGCCGTCGACCTTGGCGGCGACCTCGAAGTTGCCGCCGTTGCGCTTGGCATACTCGGTGCCGGCCTTCTGCAGGCTGGCGGCCAGTTCGGCGGGTTTGTCGGTCACCAGGGTCGCGACCGATGTCGACGGGATCTGGTTGGTGGCCAGGCCGCCGGTCATCGAGGTGATTTCTGCGCCCTTGCCTTGCGCGGCGCGCTTGGCGAAGCTGGCCATGACCGTGCCGTAGCCTTTCTCGGCAATCACCACCGGGTAGCCACCATCCAGCGCCAGGTTGTAGTTGGGCGTCGGGTTGCGTTCGAAGTAGTAGGGGATGGCGTCGCCGGTGGTCTCTTCGGTGGTGTCGACCAGCAGCTTGAAGTTGCGGGCCAGCGGCAGTTTCTCTTCCTTGATGATCTTCATGGCGTAGAGCGCCACCACGATGCCGTTCTTGTCATCCTCGGTGCCGCGGCCATACATGCGATCGCCGATCAGGGTGACCTTGAACGGGTCGAGGCGAGTGCCGTCCTGCAGCACCCAGTTTTCCGGCGTCACCGGCACCACATCGGCATGGGCGTGAATGCCCACGACTTCGTCGCCGCTGCCTTCCAGGGAGATCTCGTAGACGCGGTTGTCGATGTTGCGAAAGTTCAGGTTGAATGCCTGGGCCAGGCCCTTGATCTTCTCGGCAATCTTGATGAATTCGGGATTGTCGTGCTGTTCAACACCTTCCACGCGCACGGTCGGAATGGCCACCAATTCCTTCAGGGTTTCGGTGGCCGCGCTGCCGTATTTCACCCGGGCATAGAGGCCAAGCAAACGATGGATTTCGTTTTGCTGCTCAGCGGTAAGCGTTTTGTTGTCGAGGAACGCGCTGATGGCAGGGCCGAGGTCGTCGGTCTTGGCGATATCGCTCTTGGCCAGGCTTCCCAGAAACTGCCTGAAATCCTTGACCGATGCATCACTGAAGGTCTTGAGGATGATCGCGTTCTGTTGCGGGGTGATGTTGGCGTGGGCAGCGGTAGTGAACGACGAAAGGCTGGCGAGCATCAGGGTGGTCGCAGCCAGGTGCTTGAGGGAAAAATCCATTGCTGGGGGCATTCCTTTGCAGGCGGTTTGTAAGAAATATCTGATCGGTCGATCAGAAACTTTTCAAAACTAACACCGCGAGCGTGTGAAACGGGAGCCCCTGAAGTGGGATCTGTCGCACAGAAATGCAAAAGCGGCGCAGAAATGAAAAACCGCTCTATCAATGCTTACATTCTGCCATCACTACTTTGCAGGTATTCGGCGTGCCACCGGATCGGCCGGCATAACGTATGCAATTACTCAGGGATTTTTGCCGAGCCATGTCCAGGGTGTCGCCCCAGGCGAGGCCGCCTTCGCCGACGGTGGGGAGCGCTTTTGCATAGCAGGCCGAGCCGGTGCTGGCGGCTGAATAGCGAGCGGTGCTGGCGTTGCCTGAACAGCCGGCGATCAGCGCCAGATTGACGGCGAGCAGGGATAGCAGGATCCATGACGACCATGGGCGCGCAGTGTGTCCCGTCATCCCGGTTCCCCTGTAGCAAGAGGCGCATTTGAGACCGTACCTGGCCGGATCAGGGCCGGGGCACACTCTTTCTCTGAGCCTATCCTTGCGGCATCGATCCTGCTGCTCCTTTCGTCCGCTTTCCTGAGTTCGGTGTGTCTGGCCGTCCGAGAGTCGAGTTGAGGTCGCTACAGACCACTGAACATGCTGATGATCACGGCATTGACCAGGTCAATGAAAAAGCCGCACACCAGCGGCACGATCAGGAAGGCCTGGTGCGCCGCACCGTACTTTTGCGTCACGGTCGACATGTTGACGATGGCCGTCGCCGTGGAGCCGAGGGCAATCCCGCCGAATCCGGAAGCGATCACGCTGGCTTCGTAATTGCGCCCCATAAAGCGGAAGACCACAAAATTATTATCAGGATTCGCTCATTCAATGTTTAGACCTGTATCAATGAACGGTCGAAACAGCCTTGCTCGTCCAGATGGCTTCCCAATCATCAGGTTGCGTCTGTGCGCCAGGAGTGAGGACAGCCTAGCCTAAACGGGAAAACCCATCCCGGTTGGCACAGGCCGTCATCACGCTCCCGATGGCCAGTCAGACGCTGACTTTAGCGCTTGATCAGAGAAATCTTCGTTCCCTCGATACTGACCCCCGCCATTAATCCTTGCTGGTCGAAGATGAATGCGTAGGCGTCGTCTTTCAGCGTCGAGCTGGACAGGTTCTTCGCAACCCCTTCATCCACAAACACAACTGTTGGCCCTACACCGATTTCCCAGCCCTTGGTTTTGGCTACATAGTCCACGGCTTTATCGGTCATCAGGAAAACCACATAGCCATACGACTGGGCGCCGGCCTGCAGCCCCCATGAACCGCTGACAGAGTTGTAGTAGTTCTCGACTTTCGTGCCCTTCATTAGAACGCCTTCGCCATAGCTGCCGCCGAACACAAGTCCCGCCTTGATGATGTTCGGGAAAACCAGCACCGCCTTGGCCTGGTGCGAGATGGTTTCGGAGAACGGATTGGTCTTGTAGAGCGTCTGCAATGCTTGTCGAGCGTCGGCATTCAGATCCTCGGCGGTGGCCGCTGCGGCATTGTTCAGGAAACCGGCTGATGCCAATGTTGCAATCGCGAGGAAGAACGACAGGAAGAACCGCATTGATTGAGTCATTTGCGTACTCCGCTGAGTGAGTTGGGGATGAGCGCAGCGGCAAGTGCCCGCGTCACGCAGGAACCGAACCCGCTGAGGTTATCCGGCGCACCCTGAAATATGTGAATTGCAGGCATCGCTCGTGAATGAAGTTGGTTTGCAACCTTGGCCGGAGGCCACGGATCATTTGCGCTGCCATCAGCTGTTATGACCGTTGCGTAATGGCCGGGTTCGATGTCAGTTCTGCTTCTGGCCGATGGTTTTCCGTTGCACGGGGTTTATCCAGGGGCTGGGCTGAAGTGGGGGGGCTTGTAGCAAGAGGGCCTCAATGAAGCCCTCTTGCTAAAGCCTGGTTGTACTCAGTTCGCCTTTATCGGCACCGTCACGGTTTTGCCGAAGGCCGATTTGATGGTTGCCGTCGGGTTAGGCGACGGACCAGTGCCGACTGTCGTCACCGCTATGTTCCAGCGCGCGCCGGTCGGCGTAAGCGTCAGGACAGCGGCGCCAAGGTTCACCGTACCGGTTGCGGTGGTGGCAGTCGCCGTGATGGTATTGCCCGTGCCACGGGAGGTGGTGCCGGACAAGACCCAATACCAGCGGCTGTTGAGGCGGGCGGTGACGGTAGCGCTGGTGACGATCAGGCTCTCGTTGATCGTTGCCGAGACCGCCACGGACACCGTCGCCGGTTCCGACTCCGCGCCCTTGGCATCGGCGGCCCTATAAGTAAAGGTCGCGGTGAACGGCGCGGGGACCGTGGCCGGTGGTGTGTAGGTCACACGCGTACCATCGGTGCTGACCACGCCCTTGCCGGAGTCCGGTTGCTCCAGCCCCACCACTTTGAGTGGCACGTTAGCGTCAGGGTCGGTGTCGTTGGCCAGCACGTTGATGGTCACCGGTTGGCCGGTGTTACTGATGGCGCTGTCAGGGTTGGCGATCGGTTTTTGGTTATCGCCGTCGTTATTGTCACGAGTATCGCCAGTGCGGAAGGTCGGCAGCGCGGCGGAGTTGACGTAGGTGACGCCGTCCCAGCCGGGCAGGGGCGCTGGCATCAACTGGAACTGGCCCGGATGCTCGATATCCCAGCGCAGCAGCATGGACGTGTCCTCGTGCTGGGTGTTGTGGCAATGCTCCATGTAGGTCCCGGCGAATTCCCGGAAGCGGATCGCCATTTCCACATCCACCGAGCTGTCGATGCCATCGCCGATGCGATAGACGTCCTTGCGCGCCCATTTTTCCCATTCCGGCGGTGGGTTGCCATCGCGGTGGAGGACGATCCCCTCTTCGAAGTGCACGTGCACCGGGTGGTTCCAGCCGTTGCCGCCGCTCTTGATTTTCCACACCTCAAGGGTGCCGTCGCCGGAGAACCCGGCAGGGGTCGGGCCGTTGGCCAGTTGCGGAGCGGCGCTGATGATTCGAGGGTCCATCTGGAAGCCTAAACCGCCGTCGGTCTTGATCGTCCAGGGTGCTTCGTCGGTACCGTCGGAGCGGCCGAAGATGAACTCGCGATGCCGCGCCACCTTGAGCTTGGCCTGCATCGCTGGGTCGTCGCGGTTGATGGTCAGCGGGATCATGGTCTTGCCGGCCGGTTTACCCGGTTTGGCGGGTTCGTAGTCGGCGGGGTTCATGCTCACGTCCTGGCCAGCATAAGGCTGGACCACCATCTGCATGAACTTGCCCACCGCCGGGTCGCCGGCGTCCCATTCCAGCCCTTTGCTGCCCAGTTTGAGCACCGCCTTGTACTTGCCGGAAAGGACATCGGCCAGGCTCAGCACTGTAGCCTCCGGCCCCTTGCCGTCGTGGTGCTCCATCAGGTTGACGAAGTACAGCTTGTCGCCGATGTTGACCCCGTTTTTCGCGAAGTTGACGATGATGTCGTAACGCTCGGCAATGCCCATGGTGGGCAGGATGGCGTTGTGGTTCTGCATGTCACCGTTACCTTCCAGGTCCATGCTGCCATCGAACGGCACAGCATGTTCCATAAGGTTGCCGTCGTTGGCGATCAAGTGGAACGGCACGCGGGTATAGGACAGGCCGGAACCGGCCGGGCCGGGGAATTCGCCGCCGGTACCGGCGACTTCACGCACCAGCGCGAACCTGAAGTAGCGCGACACCGAGCCATTGAGGATGCGGAAGCGATAGCTGCGCGCCCGCACATTCAGGCGCGGCTGGTACTGCCAGTTGACCAGGACCTGATCGCCGAGAAAGCCGTCGGTGTTGAACGGGTTGAACCACAGCTGGCCAGTGGCGTCCCAGGCCTTGTCGGCAATCATCAGGTTCACATCGTAGTCACGGTTGCCCCAGGGTAGTGCCGAACCGCTGGGCAGGCGCAGGTTGACGCCGTCTACAAGCGCTTCGTTACCGCGATCCAGGGCGCTGTAGTAATTCATCATCACCGCGTTGCCCTTGTAGACGTTCTGCGCGGTGAAATCGACCATGTGGTCGTGGAACCAGTGGGTGCTCATGGTTTCGCGCCAGTCGCCACGGATCTTGATGCTGCCGTTGTCGCACGTCTTCAGGCCCGGAGTGGCATCGTTGACGAACAGGGTTTCGCCCGGGGCGCAGGGGAACGCCGCGCGCGGATCCTGAGCGCTGGTGTTGATGGTGTCGTAACCGGCCAACTGGATCGGCCAGCGATAGTCGTAGTACTGCCCCGGAAAGAAAAACGCACCGGAAAAGCCATCGCTTTCGGCCGGGGAGTGGCCGTTGTGTTCGTGGGTGGTGAGGGTGTGCAGGCCAAACCCCATATTGGCCGACGGATCGATCGGCAGGGCGTTGTAGTGGCGCATCAGCGCGGCTTGACCGTAACGCACCATCAACAGTTTTGGCGGAAAGGTGCCGTCGAAGGTCCAGAGCGCCTTGTGGTTCTGAATCGGCATGTTGGGGTGAAAACGAACATTTATGCCTTTGGTGGTGCCCGCAATGACCGGGGTGTTCGAGGTCTGG
This sequence comes from Pseudomonas sp. KH_046_2, assembly GCF_057838985.1. Lineage (NCBI taxonomy): Bacteria > Pseudomonadati > Pseudomonadota > Gammaproteobacteria > Pseudomonadales > Pseudomonadaceae > Pseudomonas > Pseudomonas sp. KH_046_2. The sequence continues at coordinate 2,643,159 of NZ_CM174480.1, forward strand.
TTGTAGAGCCCGCCAGGCCCGAACTCACCGACGGCGTAGTTGTGCAACTGTCGGCGGTCGCGCATGCCGCTGTTGAGCTGGGCGCCCGCTTGCACGGTCTTGAAGGCGACCTGCGGGAAGAACTCGTTCCAGCGCTGGTGCGACCAGCCTTTTCCTGGCGGACGACCTTCGGCCGGCGAGCCGACCGGATGGCGGTTGAGGAAGGCTTCGATCTGCGCTTTCCACGGGTTGCGGTCCAGCACGTTGGAAAATTGCGACGGAAACGGGTACAGCCCCGGTTGGCGCATGAAGGCCACCAGCGCCGTGGGCGAAGGGCCGCTGCGGGCGATGTTGTTCGGGTCCTGCGTGGGCGCCGGGCCGACGAGCGGAACCGGGAAGGTCAGGGGCGGTGCCGGCAGTGTCGGGTCGAGTTTTTCCGTGCCGAATTCTTCGAGCAGCAGTAGTTGCTGAGTGTACGGCTGGGCCCCGAACAACGGGCTGGGCTTGCCGTTGGTGGGAATTTTGAATGATGTCTGCAGGGCTGGAGGCAGCACGTTATCAACCGTTGGCGTGGTGCGGGTGCCAAAAACGCCATTGGGCAGGGCGATGGCGCCCTGGTTGACGGGTGGCATGGCCCGTATGGCAGCCGCCGCGGCATCGAGGTCCGCCGGCGGGTTGCTAAACGCCGAGGGGTCCGTCGGTGGTGGCGGGCCGAAATCATCCAGCGGTACGGCGTTGACAGTGGTCAGGGTAAGAAGCATCGCATAGGGCAGTGACCTGCGCAGCAAGGCGAGGGAGCTGCATGGTAGTGTCGTGCGTTTCATTTTTTCACCCCTCGCGTCACGCCGAATTTGGCGATCCCCGCCGTCCCCCATGATGTCCGGGACTACAGCTGTTGCGGGTACAAGGGGGGGGCGTGCAACTAATGAGCCACTACCCTGGAGGGAAGAAAAAGTTCAAATTAATTAGCGATTTGTTTCTAAATATTACACAGGAGAGTAGGGGGGAAGTGGGGGGTATTCCTCAAATCAGGTGGTAAATGCCCCGTTGAGTGGGTGTAGTGCCCCATTTATGGAGAAAGTAGTGCGATCGAACTGTACATGCACTTTTATAAAGCGCCATGCGTAACAACGTGCACCAGTCGGAAGCGCCAAAAGTCGGCTCACACTTGCCGAAACTTGCTTCGACAGCAGTCGCCATGACAATCAATATAGCTAAAAATCCAGTGTTTTCAGATAGTTGAAGTCTCTATGTGGCTGACTGGCACAAAGGCTGCAAGGCTGTCATCAGGTCCACCTGGAGAGCATTCGTGTGGACAGCCCCCTCGGTCAACGACGATCGATTGGCCGAACAGGTCGTGGGCAGCATCGGTGGATCAGGCATAGATGCCTGGTTTCAACACCGCAAAAGAACAGGCAAAGACGCCTGGAACCGAAAGGTTTCAGGCGTTTTTTTTTGCTTTTAAAACCGTGATTGGCTCGGGCTGGGTGCTTTCTATGAATTCCAATGTTGCCACGTTGAACAAGATGCAAACGCTGATCGTGATCGGTAATGGCATGGTCGGACATCATTGTGTCGAACAGCTGATCGAGCGGGGGGCGCTTGACCAATACCGGCTGCACGTCTTCAGTGAGGAGCCGATGCGTGCCTATGACCGTGTGCATCTTTCCGAGTACTTCGCAGGTCGTGATGCCGAGTCGCTGGCGCTGTCCGATGCGTCGCTTTACCAGACCCCCGGCGTTACGCTGCATCTGGGTGTGCCGGTATTGGAAATCGACCGCGTCCGTCGCCAGGTGGTCACCTCGCAAGGTTGCGTCACGTATGACAAGTTGGTTCTGGCCACCGGGTCTTATCCGTTTGTTCCGCCAATCGAAGGCGCCGAAGGTGAGTCGCGTCTGGTCTATCGCACCCTGGAAGACCTCGATGCCATTCGGGCTGCGGCGGCCAATGCCCGGCGCGGCGTGGTGGTTGGCGGTGGCTTGCTGGGTCTGGAAGCCGCGAACGCGTTGAAGAGCCTGGGCCTTGAAGCCCACGTGGTGGAATTCGCGCCGCGCTTGATGCCGGTACAACTGGATGACCTCGGTGGCCAGGCGCTCAAGGCGCAGATCGAACGATTGGGCGTCGGTGTACACCTGTCCCGCGCCACTCAATCGATCAGCGCGGGCGAGCAGTACCGCTATCGCATGAATTTCGCCAATGACGAATTCCTTGAAACCGAACTGATCGTGTTTTCCGCCGGTATCCGCGCTCAAGACGCGCTGGCTCGTCAATGCGCGCTGGAGATCGGTCCGCGCGGTGGCGTGGTGATCGACGACACGTGCCTGACTTGCGACCCGAACATCTACGCCATCGGTGAATGCGCTTCATGGAACGGCAGCCTGTTCGGCCTGGTCGCGCCGGGCTACCAGATGGCGCGCAGCGTCGCGGCCCGTCTGTGCAACGAAGTCGCCGAGCCGTTCACCGGTGCCGACATGTCGACCAAGCTCAAGCTGCTGGGGGTGGATGTCGGTTCCATCGGCGACGCCCACGGCAACACCCCGGGCGCGCGCAGCTATCAATTCATCGACGAAACCAGCGCCAGCTATCGCCGCCTGGTGGTGGATGCCAGTGGCAAACACGTAATTGGTGCAGTGCTGGTCGGTGACAACAGCTACTACGACACCTTGCTGCAATACATGCAAAACGGCATCGCCTTGCCGTCGGAACCAGCCAGCCTGATTCTGCCGTCCACCGAAGGCGCGCCGACCCTGGGGCCGGGTGCTCTGCCGGAGTCGGCCACGGTGTGTTCCTGTCATAACGTCACCAAGGGCTCCATTTGTTCGGCCATCGACGGCGGCTGCACCGACCTGGGCCAGCTCAAGTCGCAGACCAAGGCCTGCACTGGCTGCGGCGGTTGCGCAGGCCTGCTCAAGCAAGTGTTCGAGCATGAACTGATTGCCCGTGGCGTCAGTGTCGACAAGAGCCTGTGCGAACACTTCGCCTACACCCGTCAGGAGCTTTATGCGCTGGTACGGGTAGAGGGCGTGATCACCTTCGACGAACTGTTGGCCAAACATGGCCGTGGCCACACCGGTTGCGACGTCTGCAAACCGGCGGTGGGCTCGATCCTCGCCTCGTGCTGGAACCAGCCGATCATGGACACGTCGCTGGTGCCGTTGCAGGACACCAACGACACCTTCATGGCCAACATGCAGAAAAACGGCACCTATTCGGTGGTGCCACGCATCGCCGGGGGGGAGATCACGGCGGACAAGCTGATCGCGATTGGCGTGGTGGCGAAGAAATATGACCTCTACACCAAAATCACCGGCGGGCAGCGCATCGACCTGTTCGGCGCCCAGTTGCATCAATTGCCGGACATCTGGTCCGAGTTGATCGAGGCCGGTTTCGAAACGGGGCACGCCTACGGCAAATCGACCCGCACGGTGAAGTCTTGCGTTGGCAGCACCTGGTGCCGTTATGGCGTGCAGGACAGCGTGAAAATGGCCCTGACCCTCGAGGATCGCTACAAGGGGCTGCGTTCGCCGCACAAGCTCAAGTTCGCGGTCTCCGGTTGCACCCGTGAGTGCGCCGAGGCGCAGAGCAAGGACGTGGGCGTGATCGCCACCGAGAAAGGCTGGAACCTCTACGTGGCCGGTAACGGCGGCATGCGCCCGCGCCACGCCGAGTTGTTCGCCACCGACCTCGATGACGCCACCCTGATTCGTTACATCGACCGTTTCCTGATGTTCTACATCCGCACCGCCGACAAGTTGCAGCGCACCTCGGTCTGGCGTGAAAGCCTGGAGGGCGGCCTGGATTACCTCAAGGACGTGGTCATCAACGACAGCCTGGGGCTTGGCTTTGAGCTCGAATCGCAGATGCAACTGGTGGTCAACCGCTACGAATGCGAATGGGCCAACGCCCTGAAAGACCCGGAAAAACTCAAGCGCTTCCGCACCTTCGTCAACGATCAACGCCCGGACCCGGACATCCACTTTGTCCAGGAGCGCGGTCAGCGCCGGCCGATCATGGCCTCTGAGCTCCACCTTATCCCTGTCATCGAGGAGATTGCCTGATGAGCCAGTCCGATACCCAGCGAGTCTATTCCAGTTCATCCCTGGTCAATTCCGATGCCTGGCAAGCGGTGTGCAGCCAGGAGGATCTGGTGAGTAACTCCGGCGTCGTCGTCTGGCTCGACGGTGCACAAGTGGCGCTGTTCTACCTGCCGGCTGCCGAGGGCAAGACCCTCTATGCCGTCGATAATCATGACCCGCAATCGGGGGCGAATGTCATCGGTCGCGGGCTGATCGGCAGCATCAAGGGCGACCTGGTGATTGCCTCGCCACTCTACAAACAGCATTTCCGCCTTGAGGACGGCAGTTGCCTGGAGTATCCGCAGCAGCGCCTGCGGGTCTGGCCGGTGCGCCTGAACGCAGGCCAGGTGGAGGTCGCGGTGGCCTGACCACCTGAATTTCGCCGGGGTCTGAGCGCTCATTCAATCAATGAATCATGCTTGGCTCCGGCGGAGTCGATGATCAATGACAAACAGTATCGGAGGCTTATATGAAAACAGCCGCACAACTGCTGAAACTCAAGGCCGTGCAGAACCGACGGGTGCATAGCATCACGCCAGACCAGACGGTGCTTGAAGCGTTGAAGATGATGGCGGAAAAAAATGTCGGTGCCCTGCCCGTCATGGAGGAGGGGCAGGTGGTCGGCGTTATCAGCGAACGCGACTATGCGCGCAAGGTCGTTCTACAGGGGCGCTCCTCGGTCGGTACGCCGGTCCGGGCCATCATGAGCGCGCCCGTCGTGACAGCTGACAGTCAGCAGAGCATCGAGCGTTGCATGGCGGTCATGACCGACAGTCATCTGCGCCATCTGCCGGTGGTGGAGGGCGACCAACTGATCGGCCTGTTGTCGATTGGTGATCTGGTCAAGGAAGCCATCGTCGAGCAGACCGAGTTGATCCGGCAACTGGAACACTACATTCGCGGGCATTAAATCGACCGGGGCAGGGGGTATCACCTCAGGTGTAAACTAAAGCACGCATTGAAAAACGCTGCACCTGGAGGTGAGCCATGCGCTCAATAACCGTTTACTCCTCGATCGCAGTGCTGGCGCTATTTATGGTGCCACTTGCCACCGCAGCGACTTCGGTCGAAGTCGTCTTCAAGAACCCCGAAAAATTCAGCGATGCCAGCCTTGATAGTCCGGGCTATGAACGTGGTGCCGATCCTTATGTCATGAAAGAGCTGCGTAGCTACATCCAGAAGCTTGGCGAGCGGTACCTGCCACCGGGCCAGCAGCTGCAAATTGAAATACGCAACATCGACCTGGCCGGTCGCTATGAACCCTGGAGGCCTGATGCCTACGAGGTGCGCTTTATGCGAGACATCACCTGGCCGAGCATCGATCTACATTACGTGCTCAAACAAAACGGCCAGATCGTGAGCCAGGCCGACGCCAGGGTCATCGATCAGCTCTACCTCCAGCGTCCGGGGCGTGCCAACAGAAGTGACAGGCTCTACTCCGAGAAGGCCATGCTCTCGGACTGGTTCCACAGACAATTCGCCGGGCAACATCTGCTGACCAAGCCAGAGCCCGGGGAGTGACCTGCGAGCAGGCGTATGACGGTCTTCTGAAGTAGGGATTGTATGAGGTCCGCTGGACGCCGTAGGAAGGAATGAAGCTTGTACCAATTTTTATACCGCTGACCGTGTACTCATGGGGTAAAACGGGTAATCCAAAGTAAGGAAGTGCCTGGCTTTATTGATCCTGAGTACCTTGTGTTACCCAATAAGAGTCGTGGTGTAATTCTGCTCGGACGGAATCAGGCCGGTTGCTGTCTGTCGTGAAAGGCTGCAATCGACCCATACAGTTCGATTGGAAGCTAGTTCAATGGGGCTTGTAGTGACCGAATGAGATCAGCCTGTAGTCCGTTCGGACCATGCGTAATCTCGAACTCTACTCTTTGACCCTTAAATAGTGTCTCAGAGCCATCACCACATATACTTCTAAAGTGTGCAAAAAGGTCCTGCCCACCTTCATCAGCGATGATGAGCCCTGTACCTACCGCATCATCGAACCATTTCACTACGCCTGTCGCCATGCCATAACCCTCCTGGTTGTCAAACTCTCCCATTCACAGGCGAGAGAAAACGACGAATAAAACATCCTCGATCCGAAGTGCGAGTCAGCTCACAAACCCATCAAAAAACATCCAATAACTTGTGGATTGAAAATCCATGAACTAAACATAACCCCGAAGTCAGCTTACCCAAAATAAATAATAACTTCAGAACTAAAGGGGTCTTATGAGCCTTGCCGTGCGATTAGGGAAAAACGGGTTGCTCCAGGCAGGAGCATTGTCAATATTAAGCTTGGCATTACAACAAGCACAGGCAGCATGTAACTTGGTGAGCGGGGTCGGTGACACTTCCTACACCTGTGACAGCGGCACCAGTGGTTCACTCACCGACACCGACGGCAACAACACGTTGACGTTCCCGGCCAATGGAACCGGTACCGTCGGCGGTAATGTCATCTTCGGCGACGGCGTTGACCGAGTAGTGATGGACTCCGGCCTCATCACCGGCAGGCTTGATCAACGTAATGGCGCGGACTCGTTTCAAATATCTGCCGGCCAGATCAATGGCGCGGTGATACAAGATGACGGTACCGATGATTTCGTCATGACCGGTGGGCAGATCCAGTCACTGGCCCAAGGTGGGGGGCGCGATACCTTTCTGATGACGGGTGGCAGAATCGTCGACTCATTTGTCGACGGCGATATCGCGAAAATGACCGCCGGTAGAATCGGCCGCGTCGACATGAAGCTGTACACCAATATTTTCGACATGTCTGGCGGCGCGATTGACGGCAACCTGGTCACAGGGTTCGACAAGGACACCATTATCGTGTCGGGCGGCACCATTGGCGGCAACATCAGCACCAGCGGTGGCGATGACAACATCACCGTCTCCGGGGGGGTGATCAATGGTGAAATCCGCACCAGCGTCGGCAATGACCAGTTTACGTGGACGAACGGCGGCCAGATCAACTCAGCGGTACTCATGGGTGATGGTGACGACACCGCACTGTTGGGTGGTCTGAATGAAAACCTGCTGGCGCCGACACCGTCCATCGACGGCGGTCTGGGTAACGATCAGTTGACCTTCGCCAGCACCACCTCGGCCACCCCGTCCCGATACATCGGCTGGGAAAGCGTGAGCCTCACCAATAACTCGCGCTTCGACCTGGCCGGGGATTTTTTCCTCGGTGACAGCGCGACCGCAACCGGCGTGTTTTCGATTGATGGCAGCAGCACCCTGGCCGTGACCCAAGGCAACCTGCGTCCCTTTACCGCGGGCCAGTTGGCAACTCTGAACAACGCGGGCGCCATCGACATGACCACTGGCAGCAACAGTGCAACCGACTCACTCACAGTCCACGGCAACTATGTTGGCAACGGTGGGCAATTACTGCTGCAAACGGTGCTCGGCGACGACAGTTCCGCCAGCGACAAACTGGTGGTGTCCCAGGGCACCATCAGCGGCAACACCCAATTGGGCGTTACCAACCTGGGCGGACTTGGCGGGCTGACCCGGCAGAACGGTATCGAAGTGGTCCAGGCGCAAAATGGTGCCACCAGCAGCAGCGACGCCTTTGCCCTGAAAGGTTCGCTATCGGCGGGGGCTTACGAGTACTACCTGTTCAAGGGCGGCGTTACTGCCGGCTCTGAGAACAACTGGTACCTGCGATCGTCGGTGGTGGCCGTGCCACCTCCCACGGTACCGCCCGTGGTGACGCCACCGTCGCCCGTACCGCTTGCCCCGCCACCGATTGAGCAACCGGCGCCAGTGGTGGACCCGGATGAGCCACCGGTCGAACCACCGACCGCACGCCCTGTCGTCCCCACCGAACCGACCGAACCTGCCCCTACGCAGCTCACCGCCGTGACGTCGCCAACCCCCGCCGCCACCACACCGCCGATCCCTACGGCGGTCGCAGGGGCAGACCCGATTCCGCTGTATCGCGTGGAAGTACCGGTGTATTCCGTAGTTGTTCCCGCCGCGCAACTGATGGCTTTGCAAGCACTGGGCACCTTCCATGAACGCCAGGGCGAACAAAGCCTGTTGGCCGAAACCGGCAGTTTTCCCGCTGGCTGGGGCCGGGCCTATGGCAGCAACCTGCAGAAAAGCTGGACCGGCACCGTGTCGCCAAGCTTCGATGGCTCACTCCAGGGCTTCCAGATCGGCCATGACCTGTACGGCTCGCAGACCAGCGGTGGGCAGTTGCAGCGCGCCGGGCTGTTTGTCGGCCACACCCATCTGCAAGGGGATGTCGATGGTTTTGCCGAAGGCTTTCAGGACCGCCGCTCGGGTCGGGTGAAGCTCGATGGCGATCACTTCGGAGCATACTGGACCCTGATAGACCCCACCGGCTGGTACGTGGACACCGTGGCAATGTGGTCGCGCCTGGATGGCGACAACAGCTCCGAGCGCGGGGTAAAAATGGACACCAAGGGCGATGCGGTGACCCTGTCGGCTGAAGCGGGATATCCCATTCGCGTCTCGGAAAACTGGGTTGCAGAGCCCCAGGTACAGTTAATCAACCAGCAGATCGATCTGGATGATCAGAACGACGGAATTTCCGACGTGTCCTTCGACTCGCAGGATTACTGGACGGGCCGCCTCGGCACCCGACTCAAAGGGCGTTACCAGGCCGACAACATCCCGCTGGAACCGTATGTGAGGGCCAACCTCTGGCGTACATTTGGCGGTTACGACACCGTCACCTACGATGATGTGGACCGGATCAAGACCGAACACAAGTCTTCATCCGCTGACATCGATGCGGGGATTGCAGCCAGACTGACTTCAGATATCAGCGTCTATGGCAGCGTCGGATACAGCTTCAATCTGGACAGCAATGATCTGAGCGGTACGACGGGCACCGTGGGCCTGCGCATGAGTTGGTAGGTCGTGGAAACGCTTGTTGGTCCCTAAGTGAAGTTTGCACTAAGAATGGTACTTGGTGAGTACCTTGCTCCTTCTTTGGGTTGCGTCGCTCTGGCGCGACTCAAGGATAGGGGACTCGCTCTACCGCGTTGCGCGGTTTTTGTGGAGGGGTATTTATTGGCTGTGGGACATTTTTTCGCGTATTGGGACACCGCGAGCGGGTTAAAGCTCAGGTGTCGCCTTGCTCTCCCGGTAGGAGGTGGCCCAATCCGAGGGTGTCTTGCCAAACTGGCTGCGGAACCAGCGTGAAAAGTCGCCGGCGGAGGAAAAGCCAAGGAGTTCAGCGACCTCATACAATCGGCGTTTGCTATTGGCCAGATACTCTTCGGCGAGTTCAACGCGAACAGCATTGATGATCGTGGTGACACTCTCTCCCTCGGTCGCCAAGTGTCGGTTAAGGGTGCGTCGATGCATGCCCAGATGCTGGGCAACCCCTTCGACAGAACACAGTCCGCTTGGCAGCAGCATCTTGACGATCTGGCGTACTCGCTGCGCCGGTTCGTCGCGCAGGTTAGCCAACTGCATGTCCAGCGATCGCTTCACTTCTCTATGCAACGCGGGGTCAGCCGCTGGAATGGGCATGTCCAGATCACGCGCACGGCAAACGATGGCATTGAATTCCTGGGAGAACTCGATAGCTGGCCCCAACACTCGGTGGTGCACTTCAAGGTTGGAGGGGGGCTCGTGAGTAAAACTGACCCTTACCGGGCGGAACGTATTGCGCGTCAACATGCTCAACGTCCGCAGCCCAATGCCGGTCGACTGTTCGATAGCCTGGCGCCAGACACCGTGACCACCCTGCATATTCACACCTACATGCAGCAGTACCAGGTCGCCTGCATCTTCTAGTCGCAACTCCACCCCGGCGTTATGCAGCCGCATATAGCGCGCACATGATTGCAAGGCGGTGCGAAGTGTTGGTTCTTCGCGGATGAGCAGCGCCAGCATGCCGAAGTTGGACAGATGTCTCGTTTCCGCGAGCAGCAATCCGAAGGCCTCTTGGCCGGATAGGCGGGCCGATTCTTCCAGCATCCACCCCACCGAATCGATGCTGATTATGATGTTTGGATCGTCGAGGACACTGGCGGGCAACTTCGCCAGGCGCAGCATGCGAAAGGGATCAAGCCCCACTGAACGGGCAACTTGCTCATAAGCAGTAAGGCTGGCACTTCGCGTCAGGGTGTACATGTATCTCCTCGTGTCCCAATTTCACAAGATTGTGTCCTGCGAAGCTTAGTGCAGGACACCTTGTCACGACTACCTTCAAGCCAACAACGACAAAAAGATGGAGGTAGATAATGGACGCGCGCACCGCTATGCGCATCGGTCAGCCGCTCACCGCAATGGAACAAGTGGACGCCGATGACCCCGATGCATTCAATCACTGCTTTGCCGAGCTCAACGGCATTCGCATGCATTACATCGACGAGGGACAGGGCCCACTCGTCATACTGCTGCACGGTTTTCCGTACCTTTGGTATATGTGGCGGCGCCAGATCCTGGTGTTGGCGGAGACCGGTTATCGGGTCGTGGTCCCCGATCAACGAGGGTTTGGGCAAACCGATCGCCCTGACGCCATTGAAGCCTATGACATGAGTCAGGCCGTCGGCGACATGGTGGGCTTGATGTCGGCACTGGGCGAAACGTCCGCGGTGATCATAGGGCATGACCTGGGCGCTTGGGTGGCCCAAGCGGCGGCCATGCTGCGGCCTGATCTGTTCCGTGGCCTGGTGATGCTCAATACCCCGGTGCCACCGCGCGGCAAGGTCAAACCGACTGTGGGTTTGCAGGCAATGGCAAAGGGCAGGGTGTACCACCATCTGTATTTCCAGCAGCTCGATAAGCCGGATCGCGAGTTGGCCAGTGATCCGCGCAAGACCTTGCGTAGCGTCTTCTATTCGATCTCCGGCAGTGCTGTTGGAGCTGAACGCTGGCGCCTGTTCGTCGAGCCAGGTGAGCCCATTCTCAATGCCTTCACTGAACCGAGGGGCGAGTTCCCGTCATGGCTGAGCGCTCGGGCGCTCGACTACTACGTTGCTGAATACACGCGCACCGGCTTTACCGGACCCTTGAACTACTACCGCTGCCGCGACCGGAACTGGGAGATCACCGCGTTTCTCGACGGTGCGGTGGTGCGCCAGCCGAGCCTGTTCATCGGTGGTGCTGCCGACCCTTCGCTCGAGCCGGTCGAAATCCGCGCGCTCTACGAACAACTCGACGCCTACTTACCCGGGCTACAACAGAAGGTCCTGCTACCGGGCGTGGGCCATAGCGCCGCGGAAGAAAGCGTCGATCAAGTCAATGAATTGCTCCTGACGTTTCTCGAACAGTTCTAACGGTGGGGGCGAGCGTCTTGGTGCGCCCGCCCCGATTCGCGTTTTCCGCGGCAATACCTGTCACTCAGTTGAATGCCGTCAGATCTTTCGGTGCGATGTCATGTTGCTCGCAGTAGGCAAGATAGCGATGCAGCCCGGACTTCCAGTTTTCCAGCGCGACGATGTTGTCGTTCCCGTCCAGGAATGCGAGATCACCCGTCACGTGAACCAGCGTGAGCACATACCCGTCTGTGCTTCCTGTGCTGACGACTTCAGGGGTGTGAGTCGACGCGGCCGTCTCATAGACGATGCTGCCAGGGCCGGCGATCCAGTCATGTTCCTTGTATTTCCACCGGCCTTCGATTGTGTAGACCATCACCGTACCCGTGTGGTGATGTTTGGGCAGTTGCATGTCCAGCGGCGCCTTCATCATGACGATCCATTCACCACGGATCGGGTCAAGCTTGAAGTACTTCAGCAGGACGTTTTCCGCATAGGGCGTAAACGGTACCCACGGCAGCGATTCGCCATCGATGACTGCGGTGTCGACGTGTTCATAGAGCATGTCTTTCTCCATTGATGCGGTTGGGATCGAGTATTCGTCGGCAGCCAAGGCCACCCGACCATGAGTAATGGTCGAGTGCCCTGGACTTTCTGAGGGAGCTGTCGGGATCAGGTAAGCGGCGTGCCCGCGAGAGTGGCGCGCAGCATCTTTCTTGGTGCATTGCCGTAGTCAGCGACCGCGTAGTGCTGGACTTGCAAGTTGTCCCACATGGCAATCGTGTTGGTTCGCCACTTCAGACGCACCTGGTACTCGGGAATCGCGGCCTGAGACGTCAGGTAGTTCATCAAATGATGAGCCTCCGGCATGAAGTCCTGTCCGTAGCGGATATCCTCGAAGTTGAAGAAATTCGAAAAATGGGTGGTGAACGCGGAGTTGACGAACAGCACCTTTTCGCCTGTTTCGGGATGAATCAGCACCACCGGGTGTTCAGCGGCGGGGTTCTTCGCGGCCATGGCATGACGTTGCTCACGCGGCAACTGGGCGCCAAAGGAGTGTTCGGCACTGTGTTTTGCGAACAGACCTTCGATCCGTTGCTTGATGGTGTCTGGCAGGTTTTCGTAAGCCATCACCATGTTGGAGAACAGGGTGTCGCCGCCAGATTCAGGCCCCTGTTCGCAGCGCAATATCGCACCGCGAGGCGGAGCTGGCTTGAAGGTGACATCGGTGTGCCAGAGGTTTTCGCGGCTTGCCTTTTCGACAAAACTCTTGGGTTTGCTTGGGTCAAGGTTGCGGTACAGCATCAGCAGCTTGTCAGCTTCCGGATGGCTCGGCGCCAGGGGATGGCCTTCCAATTCGCCGAATTGCACGGCGAAGTGCTGTTGCTCCGTGGGGGTGATGTCCTGATCGCGAAAGAACAGCACTTTGTGCTTCAACCACAGCGCCCGGATTTCCGCGATCAGTTCGGAGTCCTGGGCAGCATCGGCTAGGTTGATGTTGCTGACTTCGGCACCGATGGCCGGGGAGCAAATCTCCACCTTGATCGAATGCTGGCGCACTGATGACCGGATAATGGCGGGGGCCGAGGGAGGGAGTTGTGAAGGCGTGTCTTGGGCTGCGGCGACTGTTGTCATTGTTATCTCCAATCCGAGCTTGTACGGCGGTGCGCTATATATGCACCCGATATGGGTAACTGCCCCCCGTGCCGATTGGGCAGAGGTACCGGCCCTATAGTAGGTATCAGGGGTACGATGCCGTGGGCCTGGCGGGACAGTTTCTTCGCATACTGGGACAAGGAAAGAGAGATAACCGAACAATGTTGCGATGTTGGTTGGATGGTCCGCTTTTGGCTGATTGCTGCCCTTGTGTGCTCACTCCGGTGCCATGAGTACTGCGAGGCTCATTTTGATAAAATCTTCGTTTTTGTTGATCGTTTGCAGGGCGCCGCGAACGTTGCCGGCTACTTCCGCTGATCCTCTTTGCTCAACCCAAAGCGTCAGCTCCATGATCGCGGCTTCGAGCGCAAGTTGGTTTTCGTTGATCTTGAACAGAAGGGAAGGGAGCAGGTCTTAGTTTGGCATCACGAAATCCTCCATGAAAGAGGGGCATCGTAGCAGCGGAAATGCGGTGACACACATAGAGGAATGCAGCGGTCGGCAGGACGCCAAAGGGGGGGGGGGAGAAACGGAAAGTTTTGTAACGGTTACCAAACAGTTTTGTAACGGCTCTAAAAAGCAGCAACGATTTCAGAACTCCAGAAACGACAAAGCCCTGAATAATCAGGGCTTTGTCGTATAAAGATGGCGGAGGCGATGGGATTCGAACTCATGGACCTGTTACAGTCGACGGTTTTCAAGACCGTTGCCTTAAACCACTCGGCCACACCTCCGTTTGCGTTGCGGGCGCCATAATACCTGAATGAAACACACTGTCAAACTCTCTGCTTAGCTTGTTACAGGGCGTCTGTTATGATCTTTGCGACTGAACGTTTCAAACCAACAGGAGTGTCGCCATGCGCGAACAGGATTACGCAGTTAATAACAGCGTGCAGGCTGAGCAGCTAGAGGTTAGCCGCGTCCTGCGCAACACATACGGCTTGCTCGCCCTGACCCTGGCATTCAGCGGTGTGACAGCCTACGTTGCCCAGCAGATGCATGTTGGCTACCCGAACATTTTCGTGGTGCTGATCGGCTTCTACGGTCTTTTCTTCCTCACCAACAAACTCCGTGATTCGGCCTGGGGCCTGGTGTCGGCATTTGCCCTGACCGGTTTCATGGGTTTCCTGCTTGGCCCGATCCTCAACCGTTACCTGGGTATGCAGGGCGGCGCTGAAGTGGTCAGCTCGGCGTTCGCGATGACGGCGCTGGTGTTCGGCGGTCTGTCGGCGTATGTGCTGATTACCCGCAAGGACATGAGCTTCCTCGGCGGTTTCATCACGGCAGGCTTCTTCGTGCTGCTGGGTGCGACGCTGGCGAGCCTGTTCTTCCAGATCAGCGGCCTGCAACTGGCGATCAGCGCAGGTTTCGTGCTGTTCTCCTCGGTCTGCATTCTGTTCCAGACCAGCGCCATCATTCATGGCGGCGAGCGTAACTACATCATGGCCACCATCAGCCTGTATGTATCGATCTACAACCTGTTCATCAGCCTGTTGCAGCTGTTCGGCATCATGAGCCGCGATGATTGATCGTCGGCACTGAGTAAAAAACCCGCCCAGGCGGGTTTTTTATTACCAGAAATTCAGTATTACTCGGCAATGACAATGCTGCCATCGGCTTGCTGGCGGTAGATGGTGTAGGGCAGCAGCAAGGTATCCATCGCCCCGGACACGACCACGTCGAGCAGCACGATAGCGGGGGCGGGACCATGTGCCTGCGCATCCCGGCCGTCTTCGAGGGGGGCGTTCAGGTAGCAGAAGTCGTAGGTCACGCCGCTGTAGATTCGCGGTACCGCACCGCAATAACTCTTTTGTTCCTTGAGGCTTTTTGCGGCCACTTCGTCACTGCGCACAACCGTCTGAATCGTGCCGCAACCCGCCAGCATCGTAGCCACCAGTAGCATTGCCTGAATTTTCATGCCGTCAATCCTTCGCCGGAAAGCATCAATCTACTTCAGTCTGAAACAAACATCACTCACGCCATGGGCGGCAACCGGCGCTTGACCGGGGTTTTCTTGACGATCGCCGTATTGGTTTCAGCGTGGGTGTTGAGACGGTCGAGCAGGGTGTCCAGTTGTTCCATCGAGCGCACATGCAGGCGCGCAATGAAACAGTCGTCGCCGGTCACCTTGTCGCACTCGGTGAATTCGGGAATGGCCATGATTTGCCGTTCCACTTCCTGCAATTGCCCCGGCAGCGGGCGAATACGCACGATGGCCTGGAGTTGATAGCCAAAGCATTTCGGGTCGATTTCAACGGTGTAGCCCTTGAGCACGCCGCGCTCTTCCAGGCGGCGCAGACGCTCGGCAACGCTGGGGGAGGACAGGCCGCTGATTTGCGCCAGGGCCTTGAGCGAACGTCGCGAGTCTTCCATCAGCGCCGTGATCAGCAGCTGGTCGATGTCATCGGTCATGGCTAAACCCTCTGTTAGGCATTTTTTCAAAACGGCCTTTATAAAAAAGGCAGATCCCGAGTTTAGCCTGCTTTTTGCTCTGGAGTAGCCCCTGGGTGCATTGGCATACTTTTGCCACAAACACAGGAGTCTGATGATGGACAAAACCCTACGCCGCGGTTCGTTCGAAATGACGGCCGCCATGTTGATCTCCGGCACCATCGGCTGGTTCGTGCTGGTGTCCGGGCAACCGGTGCTGGACGTGGTGTTCTGGCGCTGCCTGTTCGGCGCCGGCACCTTGCTGCTGATTTGCGCGGGCTTCGGCTTTCTGCGCCCCGGCATTCTGACCCGCACCACGTTCCTGCTCGCCGTGCTCAGCGGTGTGGCGATTGTCGGCAACTGGGTGTTGTTGTTCGCGTCCTATTCCCGAGCATCAATTGCCATCGGCACCGCCGTCTATAACGTCCAGCCGTTCATGCTGGTCGGGCTGGCGGCTTTGTTCCTCAACGAAAAGATCACCGCGCAGAAATTGACCTGGCTGGGCGTTTCGTTTCTCGGGATGCTGGCGATTGTCAGCGCCCATGGCAGCCAGGGCGAGAGCGGCAGCGATTACCTGATGGGCATTGCCTTGGCCTTGGGCGCGGCGTTTCTCTATGCGATTGCCGCGCTGATCATCAAGCGCCTGACCGGAACCCCGCCGCATTTGATCGCGCTGATCCAGGTCAGCACCGGCGTGTTGTTGCTCGCGCCATTCGCGAATTTTTCGGTATTGCCGCAGGCACCGAGCGCGTGGGCCAGCCTGGTGACGCTGGGCATGGTGCACACCGGCGTGATGTATGTGTTGTTGTACGGCGCGATTCAAAAGCTGCCGACGGCGTTGACGGGCGCGCTGTCCTTCATCTACCCGATCGCGGCGATTTTCGTCGACTGGTTTGCTTTCGGCCATCGCCTGGAGCCGCTGCAATGGATCGGCGTCGCAGCAATTCTGCTGGCCGCTGCCGGCATGCAACAAGGCTGGTCGCTGAAGTTTCGGCGCACGGTGACGCCGTAACCTGCTACGCCAGCGTCAGATGTTCCAGCGCGGCGCGCTCTTGGCCAGGCGCTGGCGCATCTCGCCGACGTTGGCGGCCAGTTGTTGAGTCAGCAAGCGATAGCCGTCCAGCGTGTTGTAGACCGGTGCGTCAAGGCTGAAAAGTGGTACATCCATGGGCCGAACGAGCCGCTGGGCGGCGCCTGATTTCAACGCCCGGGCCATGCCGATCAATTGCACGCGAATCTGTCGATGCTCGGCTTTCAATGCCGTTTGCATCAGCGACATCGCCTCGGGGTCATTGGCATCCGGTCGCGTATTGCCGAGGATTTCCAGGGTGCTGACGCACATGCGCAGGTTGCGCTGGAGGGCATCGAGGTCGGTCATGGAAATCTTCACTTCCTTGGACACCGAAGGCATCAGTGAGCGAAGTTGCACCATCGCCGTGTTCAGGCGGGTCATGAGTTTGAGGTGTTCGTCGGCGGTGATGGCCTGGCCATCAATGATGCGCCCGTAGACTTTCGCGCAATCACGTAGCGCATCGGCCAGGTTGTAGCGCCAGGAATAAACCGCGTACAGCGGAAAACACCAGGCCGACACCGGCACCGATCAAGGTACCGATGGCGAGCTCGGCGGCTTTCTTGCCGATGTTGCCGTGGTGCTGCAAACCGTCGATCACCACTAGCATCGTCACCTACGCCCACTCACCGTGGGGCAGATTGATCCCGGTGGTCAGCAGGATCGTCGCCAGCAACCCGAGCGACACCCGCACCGCGTGGATCACCCGGGCATGGCGGTAGCGCCGGTACGGGTCCAGCAGCGGACGCAGCAGTCGGCGCAGCAAGGGTGGCAGCCGATGGGCTCTGGATGTACTCAGGCTGGCGCTCCTCAGAAGATGTAGTCGGTGGTCAGGAAGCTCGAGCTGCGGCCGCTGATGATCTCGCTGATCAGGTCCTTGTTGGTCTCCTGGAACTTGGTGGCCACCAGGGTGCGGATCGAAAACACCCGCAGAGCATCATGTACCGACAAGGTGCCTTCGGCCGAGTTCTTGCGACCATTGAAGGGGTAGGTGTCCGGACCGCGCTGGCATTGGGCATTGAGGTTGATGCGCCCGACCTGATTGGCAAAGGTGTCCACCAGCCGGCCGACCGCCACCGGGTTGGTGCCGAAGATGCTCAATTGCTGGCCGAAATCCGACTCCAGCACGTAGTCGATCACAGTATCCAGATGACGGTACGGCACGATGGGGATGACCGGGCCGAACTGTTCTTCCTGATAAACCCGCATCTGCGGCGTGACCGGGTACAGCACCGCCGGGTAGAAGAACGACGCACGAGCCTCGCCGCCGTTGGGGTTGACCACCTTGGCGCCCTTGCTCTCGGCTTCCGCCACCAGTGCATGCAGATAGTCGACCTTTCCCGATTCCGGCAGCGGTGTCAGGGCTACGCCACTTTCCCAGGGCATGCCGGGCTTGAGGTTGGCGAGCCGGGCATTGAATTTGTCGATGAAGGACTCGACCACGTCTTCGTGGACAAAAAGGATTTTCAGCGCGGTGCAACGTTGGCCATTGAACGACAGCGAACCGGTCAGCGCTTCACTGACCGCGTTGTCCAGATCCACTTCCGGCAGGACGATGCCCGGGTTTTTCGCATCCAGGCCCAGGGCCGCGCGCAAGCGGTGGGGTCTCGGATGGAGTTTTTTCAGGTCACTGGCGGCCTTGTTGGTGCCAATGAAGGCAAAGATGTCGATCTTGCCGCTGGCCATCAGCGCACTGACCGTCTCGCGGCCGCTGCCGTAGATGACGTTGATCACCCCGGTCGGGAAGCTGTCGCGGAAGGCTTCCAGCAGCGGGCGAATCAGCAGCACGCCGAGCTTGGCCGGCTTGAACACCACGGTGTTGCCCATGATCAGCGCCGGGATCAGCGTGGTGAAGGTTTCGTTCAATGGATAGTTGTAAGGCCCCATGCACAGGGCCACGCCCATCGGCACGCGACGGATCTGGCCGAGGGTGTCCTGTTCCAGTTCGAAACGGCTGGAGCGGCGGTCGAGTTCCTTCAGGGCGTTGATGGTGTCGACGATGTAGTCGCAGGTGCGGTCGAACTCCTTTTCCGAATCCTTGAGGTTCTTGCCGATTTCCCACATCAGCAACTTGACCACGGCGTCGCGCTGCTCGCGCATGCGCCCCAGGAAGGTTTCGACGTGCTGGATGCGTTCGGCCACGCGCATGGTCGGCCACAGGCCCTGGCCGCGGTCATAGGCGCGGACTGCGGCGTCCAGTGCGGTCAATGCGGTGTCGGCATCCAGCAGCGGCGTGCTGCCGAGGATCACCTGTTCATCGCCATTCGGGCCTGCCAGGTACACCGGGCTGCGGACCTGGGCCAGCGGCCCGTTCCAGGATCTGAGTTGGCCATCGACCAGGTACTCGCGCTGCTCGGTCTGGCCGTCAAGGCGGTACTTTTCCGGAATGTCGGCGGGGCTCGGGAACAGGTTCTGGAGAATATTGGCTGTGGTCATGTCGCTACCCCTCTGGATTGGGTGATGCACTGATGAATCGTTTTAGCAGACCTCGGCAACGCTTGTCATGACTCATCTCAGCGTTTTTCCGCGCAGCGTGATGTCCGGGGATTTATCGGTGCCTTGCGTCATGGCCTCAGAAGCTCCCCTTGTTGGCCCCCAATGCCCTCAACCCGCCCGCGCGGGGTGCCTTAGTGTTGACTCTCCTTGATCACAACAAAAAAGCTGCACCCGGATGGCCGGGCAGCCAATGAGAGGGCAGCCATGCGGGCAAGCCGATTAACTGAAAAGCCTAGCCTTTGTTTGGCCTTGGCGGGGTGTGTCTTTGCGGCGTTGTTTGCAGGGTGCGGCGAAGAGCCGAACAACCCGCCGACCCGCAGCGAGGCTGGCACCGCGAGGCCCGCCGACGCCGAGCTGGCGCAGGTCTACGACAACAGCTGCAAGCTGTGCCACGCCAACCCGGCGGCCGGGGCGCCGCTGACCGGCGACATCAAGGCCTGGCAACCACGGGTATTGCAGGGCGTCGACACGCTGCTCGACCACGCGATCAACGGTTACAACGGCATGCCGCCGATGGGCCTGTGCATGCAGTGTTCGCAAGAACAGTTCCTGGCGCTGATTGCCTTTATGTCCGGCCAGCAAATCCAATAACAAGAACGGCAGGGTGCGATTCATGACGATGGACCTGACACGGCGTCAGTTGTTGCAACGGGCGAGCGTCATTGGCGCCTTTACCGCGCTCGGCTCAACGCCGGCACTGGCCGAGCTGCTGCGCGCACCGCGCCTGATTCCCTGGCGCAACTGGTCGGGCGGCCAGAGTTGCCTGCCGGCGGCGCGGCTGGCGCCCAAGAACCTGGATGAGTTGACGCAAGTGATGCGCCAGGCCCCCGGCAGGATTCGGCCGGTGGGCTCGGCGCATTCCTTCAGCGCGCTGGTGCCCACCGACGGCACCTTGCTGTCGCTGAGCTATTTCACGGGTTTGCTCGATCACGATCCGCAAACGCTGCAAGCCGAGTTCGCCGCCGGTACGCCGATGTCACGCATGGGCACGCCGCTCAAGGACATCGGCCAGGCCTTGCAAAACATGGCCGACATCGATTACCAGACTCTGGCCGGCGCGATCTCGACCTCGACCCACGGTACCGGCAAGAACTTTCAATCGTATTCGGCGCACGTCTGCGGCATGCAGTTGGTAACCGCCAGCGGCGACGTGTTGGAGTGCGACGCCAGCCGTCATCCTGAAGTGTTCAGCGCAGCCCGGGTGTCCCTGGGAGCGTTGGGCGTGGCCAGCAAGGTGCGCCTGCAAAACCGCCCGGCCTATCGGTTAAGGGAGCGCCAGTGGATCGCCAAAACCGAAGAGTTGCTGGAAGACCTGGACAAGAACACCCGGGAAAACCAGCACTGGGAAATGCTCGTGGTGACCCATTCCGACTACGCCTTGTCGATCGCCCTGAACGAAACCACCGACCCGGCCACACCGCCGGTCCCGGCGGATGAGGAGGGCGGCAACGAGTTTGTCACGCTGATCGAGAAGATCGACAAATACGCCAGCGACTTCCCGGACCTGCGCCGCACCATGCTCAATAACCTGCGCCACCTGGCCAGTTTCGATGACCGGGTGGGTGACTCGTTCGATATCTACGCCAACGTGCGCACGGTGCGCTTCAACGAAATGGAATATTCCGTGCCGGCCGAATACGGCCCCGCGTGTTTGCGCGAGATCCTCAAACTGATCCAGGACAAGGACCTGCGCACCTGGTTTCCGATTGAATACCGTTACGTCAAGGCCGACGACATTCCCCTGAGCATGTTCGAAGGCCGCGACAGCTGTTCGATCTCGGTCCACCAGCATTACCAGATGGATCATCACAACTTCTTCGCCGCCATCGAGCCGATTTTCTGGAAGTACAACGGCCGGCCACACTGGGGCAAGCTGCACACGCTGAACGCGAAAAACCTGCAACCGTTGTACCCGCGCTGGCAGGAGTTCATCCAGGTGCGGCAGGCACTCGACCCCAGCGGCAAATTCCTCAATGCGCATTTGTCATCGATTCTGGGGGTGAACTAATGGCCGTCAATCGCCGCAATTTCTTGCTCGGCACGGCAGGAGTCGGCGCCTTGTTGGTGGGGCTCGGGGCGTGGCTGCGGCCGGGTGACCGAGGCGCGCCGTACAGCGATTACTTCCGTACGCTGAACCGCGAACTCAAGAACCACGGCCCGATGCGACCGGTGATGCTGATCGACCTTGATCGACTGGATCACAACATTGATGTGGTGATGCAATCGGTCAAACGCGGCGGCAAGCACCTGCGCCTGGTGGAAAAATCACTGCCGGCGCCGGGGCTCCTGGCCTACATCGCCCGGCGCGCCGGCACGCAACGCCTGATGTCGTTTCACCAGCCCTTTCTCAACCATGACGCGGTGCGGTTTGCCGAGGCCGACATTCTGCTGGGTAAGCCGCTGCCGGTGCGTTCGGCCGAGTTGTTCTATCAATCGCACAAGGGGCTTTTCGACCCTTCCAGGCAATTGCAATGGCTGCTCGATACGCCGCAACGCCTGCAGCAATACCTCGCCCTGGCTCAAGGGCTGGGTACGCGAATGCGGGTGAACATCGAACTGGATGTCGGGCTGCATCGCGGTGGCGTCAGCGACCTTGGCGTACTCGGGCAGATGCTGGCGCTGATCAGCCAGCACCCGCAACATCTGCAATTCGCCGGGTTCATGGGCTACGACCCGTTCGTGGGCATGGGCGTGCCGGGGATTCTGGGCGCGCCCGAGGAGCTGTTTGCCAAGGTGATGGTGATCTACAACCGCTGTGTCGATTTCACCCGCCAGCAATACCCTGGTTTATGGCGCGAAGGGTTGACCCTCAATACGGCCGGCAGCCCGAGCTATCGCATGCATGAGCATGAACAACTCAGCAGCGAAGTGTCGGTGGGGACGGCGATGCTCAAGCCTGCTCATTATGATTTGCCGTCACTGGCGGAGCATGTGCCCGCCGCCTACATCGCCACGCCCGTGCTGAAAAGCACCGGGGCTGTGAATATTCCGGCGCTGGATGACAAGTCCAGGCTGTTTTCCTGGTGGGACACCAATCAGCGCGAAACGTATTTCATCTATGGCGGTAACTGGATGGCGGAGTTCGAATCGCCAGCGGGGTTGCAGAGCAATGGCGTGTATGGCCGCAGCTCGAACCAGGAAATGGTCAATGGTTCGGCGGCGGTGGGGCTGACGGTGGAGGACCAGGTGTTCTTGCGCCCGACCCAGACGGAGTCGGTGTTGTTGCAGTTCGGGGACTTACTGGCGGTTCGGGGTGGGAAGATTGTGGATAGCTGGCCGGTGTACTCCTGATGTTTGTTGGGTGATTGCTCCGATGCCTTCGCGAGCAGGCTCGCACACAGGGGGGGGGCAGGCGCGCCAGACCTGCCCGAAACGCCACCCGGTAGCATCCGAGTGCCGGTCAGGCGTTTCGCCGCTACAATGCACGCCTCGACCGTGACAAGCCTGACTAAAAAAATTATGTCTTTGCCCAAACATCACCTGGAATTGCTCAGCCCTGCCCGCGATGTCGCCATCGCCCGCGAGGCCATCCTGCATGGCGCCGATGCCATCTACATCGGCGGCCCGAGCTTCGGCGCCCGCCACAATGCCTGCAACGAAGTGAGCGATATCGCCCAATTGGTGGAATTCGCCCGTCGCTACCATGCACGGGTGTTCACCACCATCAATACCATCCTGCACGACAACGAACTGGAGCCGGCCCGCAAGCTGATCCACCAGTTGTACGACGCTGGCGTCGATGCGCTGATCGTCCAGGATCTGGGGGTGATGGAGCTGGACATTCCGCCGATCGAGCTGCACGCCAGTACCCAGACTGACATCCGCACCCTGGAGCGGGCGAAGTTCCTCGATCAGGCCGGTTTCTCGCAACTGGTTCTGGCCCGCGAGCTGAATCTCCAGGAGATCCGCGCCATCGCCGACGAAACCGACGCGGCCATCGAGTTCTTTATCCATGGCGCGTTGTGCGTGGCGTTTTCCGGTCAGTGCAACATTTCCCACGCGCAAACCGGGCGCAGCGCGAACCGTGGCGATTGCTCCCAGGCTTGCCGCCTGCCGTACACCCTCAAGGACGAAAAGGGTGGGGTGATCGCTTACGAAAAGCATCTGTTGTCGATGAAGGACAACAACCAGAGCGCCAACATCCGTGCCCTGGTCGAGGCCGGCGTGCGTTCGTTCAAGATCGAGGGCCGCTACAAGGACATGGGCTATGTGAAAAACATCACCGCCTACTACCGCCAGCGCCTCGACGCCGTGCTCGAAGACCGCCCGGACCTGGCCCGCGCCTCCAGCGGCCGCACCGCGCACTTCTTCCTGCCCGACCCGGAAAAAACCTTCCACCGTGGCAGCACCGATTACTTCGTCACTGACCGCAAGATCGATATCGGCGCCTTTGACTCGCCGACCTTCACCGGTCTGCCGGTGGGTGTGGTCGAGAAAGTCGCCAAGCGTGACATGCAGGTCGTGACGCACGAGCCGCTGTCCAACGGCGACGGCCTCAACGTGCTGGTCAAGCGTGAAGTCGTGGGTTTCCGCGCCAATATCGCCGAACCCAAGGGCGAGTTCGAGGAGGACGGCGAGAAGCGCTATCGCTATCGCGTCGAGCCCAACGAGATGCCGGAGGGGATGTACAAGCTGCGCCCCAACCACCCGCTGAATCGCAACCTCGATCACAACTGGCAACAGGCGCTGCAAAAGACCTCCGCCGAGCGTCGCATCGCCCTGAACTGGGTCGCTCGCCTGCGTGAAGAGCAGCTTGAACTGACCGCTACCAGCGAAGAGGGCATCAGCGCCAGCGTCACCCTGGCCGGCCCGTTCGGCGCCGCCAACAAGCCGGAACAGGCGCTGGAGCAATTGCAGGATCTGCTCGGCCAACTGGGTACCACGCAGTACCACGCCATCGACATCAAGCTGGACGCGCCGCAGGCGTACTTCATCCCCAACTCGCAGCTCAAGGCTTTGCGCCGTGAAGTGATTGAAGCCTTGACCGAAGCGCGGATCGCTGCCCACCCGCGTGGCAGCCGCAAGGCCGAAACCACGCCGCCGCCGGTGTACCCGGAGTCGCACCTGTCGTTCCTGGCCAACGTCTACAACCAGAAAGCCCGGGATTTCTATCACCGCCACGGCGTCAAGCTGATCGATGCGGCCTACGAGGCCCATGAGGAAACCGGCGAGGTGCCGGTGATGATCACCAAGCACTGCCTGCGTTTCTCCTTCAACCTGTGCCCGAAGCAGGCCAAGGGCGTGACTGGTGTGCGCACCAAGGTCGCACCGATGCAACTGATCCACGGCGATGAAGTGCTGACGTTGAAGTTCGACTGCAAGCCTTGTGAAATGCACATCATCGGCAAGATGAAAGGCCACATCCTCAACCTGCCGCAACCGGGCAGCGTGGTCGGTCACATCAGCCCCGAAGACCTGCTCAAGACCATCCCGCGCGCGCCGCACTGAGTGACCGGTGAGTGCGCCGCAACGGCGCGCTCACCTGTTCCCGCGTGGAACCTGTTTTTGCTGAAGTCTGGACGCCGGCGACAAGCCTGGAGCTGGCGGTCGACACTATTCACAGGTGTCGGCGACAGCCCTTTCAGCTCGTTTGAATTCCTGTTTGACGTCGGTGGGGATACGCTGCTTTTTCATTTCCTGACCGAGGAAGGGTTGTTCGCCTCGGGACTGGACCTCAGCGTCCTCGGCGGTTATCTGCGCCTCGATGGCAGCGGCGTGCTTGTCGATGACGGCATCGACCTCGGCTTCATTCCTGGCGGTATCGAGTGCCAGGACCAACTGACCGGCCTCGGCTTTTTCGGCTTCGGCATAGGCTTCGACCGTCAACCCGGAGGCCAACGCTCGCGTCTGGGTTTCCAGGCGATTGAGATGCTCCCGGGCGGCCTTGCAGACCGCTTCCTGTCGCTGACTCTGGATGTGTTCCCAGGTGTTCAACCCATAAATCGCGGTCCCGAGTACCAGAAGGGTTGCAGCGGCCCCCATTAATTTGACTTTCACTTTTGGCGCCCTCAAATGGCAAGGGAAGGGTGTTGCGTAAACGATTCCCGATTCAATTCGAGTAAAGAAAAGCGTAGCAGAGCTGTTCGGGCTGAATGTGCGCCGATAACTCCGCGAGATCCGGCTCAACACTAAGCGCCTGTTTTAACGAACAATTTTTTTTGTTGGGGCTTCCCAGGCGAGGAAAAAGTTGGTAAATTTGCGCCCACTCTTACAGCGGCCCTCAGGGAGCCAGTCGCGAGAGCAGGCAACAAGTCTTGTTGCCACTCAAGAAAGCGAGTGCCAGGCACTCATCGCAACAGATACAGGGGCGTCGCCAAGCGGTAAGGCAGCAGGTTTTGATCCTGCCATGCGTTGGTTCGAATCCAGCCGCCCCTGCCATTTTTTATTCCTGCCTAATCAGATAACACTCGACCGGCGGTTATTATTCGTCGATTTGCTGGTTTTTTGCCGCCCGTTCCCCAGTCGCGCTGATGCCACTACCGAAAGCGCTCCGGGATGGCTTCGGCAAACGGGTACCAGGAAAAATACGGCCGTGCCTCGTCGATCACCCGCTTGACCGAGGGCCTTTGGATCAGCCTGTCGAAATAAGCACTCAAGTGGCGATGATCGTCGGGAAAGGGTACGAGGATGCTGGCGTAGAACAGCGCCGGGGCGGCGGCGCAATCGGCCATGCTGAAAGCGGGGCTGGCTGCCCAGGTGTTTGCGGCCAGCTGGTGTTCAAGCATGCCGTACGCCGTCATCAGCGCGGCGCGTTCGCGGGTCAGGTCGCCGTTTGCGGCATTGATTCGGTCAGCGACGATCTTCTGCATCGGCACCTGGACGTGCAGGTCGAAAAAACGATCCCACAGGCGCACCTCCAGCGCGGCTTGCCAATCGTCTGGAATCAGGCTTGCCTGGCGGGGATGAAGCCGGTCCAGGTACTCAATGATCACGCTCGACTCGGGTACGTCCCGTTGGCGGTCGTGATCGCGGATCACCGGGAATTTGCAGAGTGGCCAAAGTGCTTGTAGCTCGGCCCGGTCAGCCTCGTTGCCCAGGTCGATGATCCTTTTTTCAAACTCGATTTCCAGTTCATAGAGAGCGATCAGCGCTTTGTGGCAGAACGACGAGAGCGGATGGAAATAGAGAGTCAGTGACATCCTTCAATTCCTCGGTGAGATGGAAGCCGCTTGATTATCCGTCGCTATCGGCCAATGCGCGGGGTGCTCCACCCTGATGTCCGGTGCCTGCTGTTCGGGTTAGAGTACAGGTCTTCTGGCCTGAACATCAGGCATGCCACGTTTAGGGTCATATCGCCATGCACCAGATCGGACTCATTGTTTACCCCGGTTTCCAGGTTCTGGGCCTGGCCATGTGTGCCGCCTTCGAGTTGGCCAACAGTGCCGCTGACGAGCCGTTGTACCGCATTGCCTTGCTGTCCGAGCCGGGCGGCCTGGTGCAAACGTCCGCCGGTTTTGCTGTGCAGACCGAAGCGTTCGACCAGCGTGCGTTCGATACGCTGCTGGTCCTGGGCGACAACCTGATCCGCCCGACCACGCCGGGCATGCTGAAGTTTTTGCGCCATGCCAGTCACGGCACCCGGCGTCTGGGCTCGATTTGCACGGGGGCGAATGCGTTGGCGGAGGCCGGTTTGCTCGATGGGCGGCGGGCGACTACCCACTGGGCGCATGTGCCGGCCTTTCGCAAGGCGTACCCGAACGTGAAGGTCGAGGAGGACCGCATCTTCATCAACGATGGTCACCTGTGGACCGCGGCGGGGATGAGCGCATGCGTGGACCTGGCTTTGGCGCTGGTGGAGATGGATCTGGGCGCGGACGTTGCACGCAAGGTAGCGCGGCAATTGGTGGTGTACCACCGGCGTTCCGGCGGACAGTCGCAGTTTTCGGTAATGCTGGAACTGGCCCCCAAGACCGACCGCATACAGGCCGCGCTGAACTACGCCAAGCAGAATCTCAAGTCGGCGTTGTCGGTCGAGGAACTGGCCAACGCGGCCAATCTCAGCCCTCGGCAATTCAGCCGGGTGTTTCATGCCGAAACCGGCCAGTCTCCGGCCAAGGCCATCGAAAACCTGCGGGTCGAGTCGGCCCGGTTGATGATGGAAACCGGGCGGCACTCCATCGATGTAGTGGCGACGGACACTGGTTTTGGTGACCGGGAACGTATGCGCCGCGCTTTTATTCGAGCGTTCGGGCAGCCGCCGCAGGTGATCCAGCGTGCCAGTCGGGGCTGAATTATGATGTCTTGAAAGGTGGTGTATGCGACATTCAGGCCTTTTTATTTCAAGCGTAATATTGATCTCGTTGAAACGTATCCCTCAATGAGACCACCGCCATGACCCTCGTCAAAGCCGCCGCCGTACAAATCAGCCCTGTTCTTTACAGTCGAGAAGGCACCGTCGACAAAGTGGTGCAGAAGATTCTCGAACTCGGCGAACAGGGTGTGCAATTCGCTGTGTTCCCGGAAACCGTCGTGCCGTACTACCCGTACTTTTCCTACGTACAGTCGCCGTTCGAAATGGCCGCCGAACACCTCAAGCTGCTGGACCAGGCGGTCACCGTGCCTTCGGACGCCACCGATGCCATCGGCGCGGCGGCCAGGCAAGCCGGCATGGTCGTGTCCATCGGCGTCAACGAGCGCGATGGCGGTTCGCTGTACAACACGCAGTTGCTGTTCGATGCCGACGGCTCGCTGATCCAGCGTCGCCGCAAGATTTCCCCGACCTACCACGAACGCATGATCTGGGGCATGGGCGACGGTTCCGGCCTGCGGGCTGTCGACAGCGCGGCAGGGCGCATCGGTCAACTGGCCTGCTGGGAGCATTTCAACCCGCTGGCCCGTTATGCCTTGATGGCCGATGGCGAACAGATCCATGCGGCAATGTACCCTGGCTCGTTTGCGGGCCCCCTGTTCGCCGCGCAAATGGAAGTCAGCATTCGCCAGCATGCCCTGGAGGCCGCGTGCTTTGTGGTCAATTCCACCGCGTGGCTGTACCCCGAGCAACAGGCACAGATCATGGCCGATACCGGTTGCGCCATCGGCCCGATCTCCGGCGGTTGCTATACCGCGATCATCAGCCCGGATGGCTCGGTCCTGGGTTCGTTGCAGGAAGGTGAGGGCGAGGTGATCGCGGACCTCGACATGGGCCTGATCGACAAGCGCAAGCGCATGATGGATTCCCGCGGTCACTACAGTCGTCCGGAACTGCTGAGCCTGCTGATTGACCGCACACCGCAAACCCAGGTGCATGAACGCAGTGCGCATCCGAGGCGGGTCGAAGAGACCGGGCTGGAGGAGGTGGTTGATTAGATTAGAGTAGTCCTGAAATAGGTTTTACACCTACCCCAACGCATCCGCCCCCGCGGGACTTATTCCCGCATCGGCGGTACATGGGTATTAATGATTAATCGGCGCTAATTGTTAAAAGCTCAATATTGTCTACATACACTGTTGCCCCGGCCGCTTGAGGTGCCATGAAGTACAGTTTGCTGACACCTCCGCGGCTGAGCCCATCTATCTGTAATATTGCAGATTGGCCCTCCGACCATAAATGTGTTGTGTCTGGCCCATTGTTGTATGTGGCGTAAATTCCACTCGAAGAGGTCGTAAGGTGACCCAGAGTCACAAGTGAGACGCGCTCTACATACCGTTTGAAAGTTACCAGCACAGAACCGCCTCTCGATATATACAACGCCCGGCCCGAGAAATAAGGGTATGCCGAGGCACCGGTGGAGATCTCCGGCAAAGAACTCGTGGACATCGCCTGGAAGTCCATCAGTGGGCGGTTGGTAATATTCCTAAATTGGCCTAGGGGTATCGACTCAAAATTTTCAATGGTCTCCTCGATCACCGTAAAGGTTCTCGCCGGTGAAACTTGCCCATTTCCGTATAGGGCTTTGGCGGTGAAGCTGTGCTCGGCCAGGCTCAGGCCCGTCATGGCGTGGGTCCAGATGCCGGTTGCAGGGTCGGCGGTCGCCTCGCCTTTGGACGTGGTGCCATCGAAGATCTGGACCTTCTGGCCCTTGCTCGCCACCCCGGTGAGCTTGACGGTGGTGTCGACCGTGAAACCAGCCTCTGGGATCAGAACGTTCTTGGAGTCTTCAGCCTTGGTGATCTCCGGCTTCAACTCCACTAGCGCCTTGACGGTATAAGTCCGTACAGGGAAGACCACGGCTTCGCTTTCATTCTGGCTCTTGCCCAGCGCCGCCTTGAACTCCATGGTCAGGCTGCTGCCGTCCTTGAGATTTTTTAACCCCGCGAGTGCGATGGCGTTTTCGTAGTAGCTATTATCGATCCACCCTTGATAGACATACGAACCGGGTGCCTTGAGTAGCTGGTTGGTGTAGACGGTGCCATCCGCATTTGTGCCCTTCAGGACCAACCATACATATTGGCGAGTGGCAATCAGCGGCCAGACACCCATGCGGTAGGTGGCATTGGCGGTCAGGTTGGCGACGTTGAACACAGGGCCCTGGCCATTGTTGTCGGCATCCATGATGATCGGTGAATTCAGCACGTTGACCGGCAAGGTCCCGACATTCAGGCTCAACGGCAATGACGTAACAGGCTTGCCGTCACGGGTAATGGTAAACGTCACGCTCACCGTTTTGCCCAGGTTGAACGCCAGCACCGTGACCGGCAGCGCAATGCTCAGGCCCGTCTCACTGATCAGCCTGGCTTCGGTGGTATGAGAGGCTTCCGCATGGCTGCCGGCCACAGCGGCCCAGGTCACGCTCAACAGGTCGGTCGGCAGCAACCCCTCCGGCGGAACCACGGCCGTCAGCGCCTCCACGGCGTTCATCGGCAACAAGGTTTTGCCGTCCGCTTCGGCTTGCTGAATTCGCGGTGGGTCGAGCTGCAGTGCCACGCCCACGCTGAAGTCCAGTGGTTGCGAATACCGGGTGTTCTCCCCGGCACGTTCGACGAAGTACCTGGCTTGTACCGTGCCGCCCTCGTTGCCCTTGATCAGATCGGCGCTGATGGGAAACGGTACCTCTTTGCCGGCAGTGATCGTGGTCAGTTTGATCGAGTCGCTGGACTGGCCGGTTTTCGACCCATCCCATACTCGTGTCACCGTGTCCTCGACCAGGGTATTGAGCCAGGTGGCCGTCAGGGTGGTGCCATTGCGATCCGGGTCGAGGGCGTTGTCGACCACGCCGTCTACCCTCGGCTCCGGCAGCTCCAGGCGTGGTTCGCCAATATTGAGCAGCGATGCATGTTCGGATTCGCGCAGCGCATTGAGCGCGCTGTAGTGATCCAGCTTCGCCAATACGCTGTCGTCGCTCAGCAATTGGTAATAGAGCTCCAGCGTGCCGCCTTCCAGTGGCTTGATATGGACGCCGTCAACGGTGATGTACAGCGGCAAGCCGGCGGAGATGTCGCCATTGGTAATCGGGCGCAACGGCAGGTCGGGCAGATAGGGTGTGAAATCCGGCAAGGTACCGAGCCAGAACAGCTTGATCGCCTGGCCGGCCTCGAACGAGTCATCCCACGGGATTTCGATGCGGGTGCGCGGCAAGTCTGGATCGAGCGCCCCTTGCGAGGCGTCTTCGGCGATCGGCGGCTTGAGGCGATGGAGTTCCCCGATGACGCTGATGAACTGTCCTTTGGAATGAATATCGGCCGAGCCATCGTCTTTCTGGATGCGGTACGACAGCACCATCTGGGTCTTGGCCAGGCGTCGCAGCAGTGCATTGGGGATCGGTATTTCAAGGATGCTCGGTACGCTGCCCAGGACCTTGCCCGACAGTTCGTGGTCGATCGGTCCCCCTTCCACCGGCGTGCCTTTGACCCTGAGGAAGATGGTGTCGTCCTTCGCGAAAAACCTGGCGTCCACGGCAATGACTTGCCCGGTACCCAGGGCATCGCCCAGCTTGTCGACATCCAGCACGTTGTTCAGCGCTTCCTTGAGCAGCGGTGCATTTGGACGCGCCGTGTCGATGCTGACCACCACCCGTTGGGCGGCACTCCAGTCCTCGGAACGGTTGTCGACCTTGTCGTACAGTTCGAAAACCACCGCCAGGCCGGTGCTGTCAGAGTCCCCCGCGTCACGAATCGTGGCCTCGTCGACATGAATGACGACGGGCGTTTTGCCGTCGGCCTGATCCTGGGTCAGGGGTGGGCTGAGCACAAAGACACCGCCCCAGCTCAGGCGGATCACATCGCCGGGGGCAATGTTCGGGTAGGGGTCAATGGTGATGTCGACGCCAGCGCTCACGTTGTCCTGATCGATGCCGCCTTCGAGAATCTCGCGGGGAATGTGCATGACCAGCTTGGAGTGGCCCGGCGTGTCGTTGTCATCCTTGCCGCCGGGGCGGGTGAGTTTGACGAACACCTTCATCACTTCGGAGGGCTCGGCCGTCTGGCCCAGACGGGTCACGGCGTAGGAGACATTGAAGTTGCTGGCAATGATGTGCCGTGCCTCCACGAACATCCGCAGTTCGGTGTCGACCTCTGAAGCGGCCACGGTCTTTTGCAGCACCTGATTGCCGGGGCCCCAAAAAATTACCAGCCGGTCGCCTTGACCCATGACCCCCCACGGGCCGGCCAGGCATTTCAGGCCATGGCGCGGGAAGTTGTCCAGTACCGCCGCGATGTTCAGGCCCCAGACATCGGGATTGGTGGAGATCGGGTTTACGGTACGCCCGGGAATGCCCAGCTCACGCAGGAGTTTGATGCTGTTGTCGGGGGAACGGGACGAGGCCATGGAAGGGACTCCAGTCGAGGGATGGGGGACGGATCACAATTTAAAGCCTGACGGGGTGGGGCTGCCTACTGTCAGATCTGACAGGTCGGGAAGGGTTTTCGATGAGTGGTAGGCGTTTCGCCGGGGCTGATTTGATTGACGGGATTGGGGGCCGTTGCAGGCTATCGCGCAAGATTGTGCTGGTGAGTGAGTGTCTGCCACTACCGAAAAAACGGTATGCCGCATTGAGCAAACAAAAGGGGACTTCATGGAAGTCCCCTTTTTGTTGTGCGCCCAGCATGGGCGCAATCTTGTGGGTGGAAGTCCCATCGTGAGCTGACCACAGCGAACGAAGTGAAGCGCAACTGCATTAGGGCGACCGAGTGTGGGGAGGAAGCGTGAATCGAAACCGTGAGCCGATGGACAAGAACCGGATACAAGGCGATGTCGACCAGGGCGAGCGGGCAGCAAATCGCAAAGCTCTTGTGGTCAAAGGGCGGCATCGTAAATCCGGCGGTTGTGCGGGGAAGGATTGCGTTCTTACCTGGGGAGATCTCGCCTTGTGCCTGAAAGGGCGACGGCATCAGCCGGAGCGAGAAGTCAGCAGAGGCCGTAGTAGTCTTTTTTTTTTGACGAAGGGCCGAACGAGAGAAAGCGTTATAGGCCATGTTGATGCGAGAAACCGGAAGTCAGATGCCTGCCAAACGCGGGGCGGATGGAGACAGCGAGCGGTGAAGCCGTGAGAAGTCCCGTCAGCGACGAGGTCAATCGCCCGCAAGATGAATCCGACAACGCAGGACAAGGGCTGCTGGAGCGGGCCTTTGCGAGAGAAAACCTGAAACGGGCATGGAAACGGGTCAAGGCCAATAAAGGTGCAGCGGGAGTCGATGGTCTGGATATTGAACAGACCGCAGAACACTTGCTAACCCAGTGGGCAGGGATTCGTGAACAGCTTCTTTCAGGTATCTACCGGCCCAGTCCGGTACGACGAGTGGCCATTCCCAAGCCTGACGGCGGTCAACGTGAGTTGGGTATCCCGACGGTCATCGACCGTCTGATCCAACAAGCACTGCTGCAGGTCTTGCAGCCATTGCTCGATCCAACTTTCAGTGAACACAGCTACGGCTTTCGTCCGGGACGCTGTTTTAGCTGCCCAGCGTCATGTGTCCTCGGGTCTCAAAGTGGTGGTGGATGTGGATCTGGAGAAGTTCTTCGACCGGGTCGACCACGATATTTTGATTGATCGTTTACGCAAGCGGATTGCGGATCGGGCGGTTATGCGACTGATCCGGGCGTATCTGGATGCGGGAACGCAGATCAATGGCGCGGTCGAGAAAAGCCGTTGCGGGGCGCCGCAAGGCGGTCCGCTGTCACCGCTGCTGGCGAACGTGCTGCTGGACGAAGTGGATCGGGAGCTTGAACACCGAGGTCATTGCTTCGTGCGCTATGCCGACGATGCGAATGTGTATGTTCGCAGTCACAAGGCGGGCCAGCGGGTGATGATCTTGCTGAGGCGTTTGTATGAAAAGCTGCACTTGAGCGTCAACGCGAGCAAGAG
Source organism: Pseudomonas sp. KH_046_2 (assembly GCF_057838985.1). Lineage (NCBI taxonomy): Bacteria > Pseudomonadati > Pseudomonadota > Gammaproteobacteria > Pseudomonadales > Pseudomonadaceae > Pseudomonas > Pseudomonas sp. KH_046_2. The sequence continues at coordinate 2,676,349 of NZ_CM174480.1, forward strand.
CGCGGTGACGAGTGCATTTGGTCGCAAGTTTCTTGGGTACGCCTTCTGGGCCTCTGTACAAGGCGTCAAAAGAGCAGTGGCGATCAAGGCGCGCAAGCAGTTCAAACAACGGGTACGTGAACTCACGCGTCGCTCGGGTGGTCGCAGTTTGCGGCAAGTTGTCGAGAATCTACGTCCCTACCTCTTGGGCTGGAAAGCTTGCTTCGGGTTGTCACAAACACCGAAAGTCTGGCGAGGGCTAGATGAGTGGATGCGACATCGATTACGAGCGATCCAACTTAAACAATGGAGGCGTGGTCCGACGATTTATCGCGAACTGCGGGCGCTGGGAGCCAGTAGCCAATCGGCACGGAAAGTGGCGGCTAACTCTTATAGTTGGTGGCGTAACAGCCGCTTTGAGCTCAATCGAGTGCTGGACGTGGCGTGGTTTGACAGGCTGGGATTGGTGCGACTCTCATAACCTCAATCTCTCGAACCGCCCGGTGCGGACCCGCATGCCGGGTGGTGTGGCAGGGGAGCGGCCTGTGAAGGCCGCCCCCTATGCCGATTGTCGGCGTTTTAGCTTTCGTTTCAGCGACGCCAGAAGCAACGCGCCAGCAGCGCATCGATGCTGAGCTTGCCGCCACCCGAAAGCAGCAGCGGCGTGAGGGCCACAAGGTAGATCAAGGGCAGCTTGAAGTTGCCGTAACCCTTGTTGCTGATGGCATAGCCTTGGGCAAGTTCGCTCAGGCTGTGCCAGTCGGCGGGCCAATGAACGGCGGCGGTTGCAACGAGGGTCAGCACCATCAGGTTCAGCGCCGAAAAACGTGTGCCCAGGCCCAGCAGCAAAGTCATGGAAAAGATCAGTTCGGCCCACATCGACAGTTCCCAGTTCAGCGTCGCTGGAATGTGGTCGAACGGAAACGGGAAGCGCTCCTGGATATCGGTGAACCAGTTCTGGCCGTTGAATTTTTCCAGGCCGGACTCGAAGAATTCCCAGGCGAGGAACACTCGCAGCGCCAGGGGGGCAACCCAGTCGCCGGCACGGTCGAGGTTCAGGTGCAGGCCTTTGACGGCCGAAGAAAGGGAGGTGCTCATGGACGTTGGTCTCTTTCAGGTCAGGGATACGGGGCAACGGCCTGCCCCGTGAGTTGAGCGCTTTGATCGGCATGGCCAATCGGCAGGCGTATTTCATCAATGGGGTGTATCTGCGGTGTGTCGTTGTGGCGGGGTTTTGCGTGCGGGGTGTGTCGGGGGCGGGGCTGTACACATTGAGATACGTAACCGGTACCCTTGTGGGAGCGAGCTGTGGCGAGGGGGCTTGCCCCCGTTTGAGTGCGCAGCACTCACAAGATCTTCGATACATCGGAAATTTTGGGGCTGCTTCGCAGCCCAACGGGGGCAAGCCCTAATGCCAGTCAGTTAAGGAATTGACTTGCCCGCCAAGCAATAATAGAAACGAGCTTATGTTTTTATGAGCTCGCTTCATGCCCCTCCAAAACGACCTTCAAGAAGTTACCAAACTTAATCCGATCTCCTTCGAGCGCTTTGCACAGCTGATTGATCCTGTGTGGATTGAGCAGGCGCTGGCATCGACCGGTACAGTCTCGATTCGCCGCAGACGCTTGCCGGCCGAGCGTATTGTGTGGCTGGTGGTTGGGTTGGCCTTGTTCAAGAGCGAACCGATTTGGCTCATCGTGCAACAGCTGGGATTGGCATTGGGCGAAGCGAAAGTGCCTGCACCCAGTGCCGCAGTCCAGGGCCGGCAACGGCTTGGAGAGGCGCCGCTGGCTGCACTGTTTAAGCAATTGGCCGAAGCATGGAGCGGTGCTGAGCAGCCGGCTTCGGCCGGCTTTTTGGGGTTGCGTAGCTTTGCGGTAGACGGCGTGGTTTGGTCCACCCCCGACACACCGGAAAACCGCCAGGCCTTTGGTGGCGGGCGGACTCACTCGGGAGATGGAGCCTGGCCGCAAGTGCGCGGTGTTTGCCTGATGGATACCTATAGTCACTTGATTCGAGCCGCCTGTTTTGGCGAGTTTGCAGTCGGCGAGCTTCGCCATGCGAAGGGGTTGGAAAAAGCGGTAAGCGATCACTCGGTGACGATTTTTGATCGAGCCTACTACTCCGCAGCCCTCTTGCTCGACTGGCAACAAAGTGGGACTGAACGGCATTGGCTCATGCGGGCACGCAAACCGCTTAAATACGAGGTGATCGAAGAGTTGGGCACGGGTGATTGGCTCGTGCGACTGACCGTTTCTCGAGACGCTCTCAAGCAACGTCCGGACCTTCCCAGCCATTGGCATGCACGACTGATTGAGTACTCGATAGACGACAAACCGCGCCGCTATCTCACCTCCTTGACCGATGCCGAACGTTACCCTGCCAATCAGGTGGCGGGGCACTACAACGAACGCTGGGAAATCGAATTGGGTTATCGCGAGATCAAGCAAAACCTGCTTAAAGGCGAACAACTACGCAGCAAACAACCTGATCTGGTGCGCTAGGAACTGTGGGGAACCCTGCTGGCCTACAACTTGATCCGTCAGGAAATGCGCCTGATGGCTGGAGAAATGAAGGTGGCGCCACAACGCTTAAGCTTCCTCTGGTTGGCTCAAGCAGTGACCAGCGCGCTACGGTTCTGCCCGCTGGAAACACCAGGTACGATTCCTCAGCGACTGGCAGCACTGCGAATCCAGGCCCAACACTTCATGTTGCCTGCCAGGCGGCAGTGAAGTTACCCAAGGGTGGTCAAGCCCAAGCCAGTCAAATACCCCAAAAAGAAAACTGGAGGGCTTAACTGACTGGCATTAGGGCAAGCCCCCTCGCCACAGCTCGCTCCCACAGGTAAATTGCTATACATTTTCCGGCCGCCCATTGCATGGTGTAACTGCTTCATGTCTCTTGCGCTCGAACGTCTAGTCGCTGGCACGCCAATCCCTTTCGCCGGTAATCGTGTCACTGTCGTCAGCCCCGAACTGGCGCAGCGCTTCCAGCCCGGTGATCACCTGCTGGTGGAGCAGGTCAGTGGCGAGTTACTGCTGATCCCCGTGGCGGACCAGCAAGCGGCCAACGTCGCGATCGAGCGCGCTCAAGCGGCGTTTACCGCGCTGTCGGCGGTGTCTGATCAAGCTATCATTGCTTTCTTCGACCTGTTTGCCCAACGCCTGGAAACCCCGGAATGCTGGGCCTTGATCGAGGCCGCCAACCTGGCCGACATCGAGCGGGCCAAGGCGCGCGGTCGCTCGACCACCCGGTTGCTGGCCGATGAGCGCATGCGTCGCGACATGATCGCCGGCCTGCGCGCCTGGCGTGATGCAACGGCCAGCCGTGGCAAGGTGATCAGTTGCGTCGAGCACGATGGCTGGAAAGTCGAGCAAGTGGTCTCGCCCTTGGGCATCGTCGCGTTCGTCTTCGAAGGCCGGCCGAATGTGTTTGCCGACGCGGCGGGTGTGTTGCGCACCGGCAACACCGCCGTGCTGCGCATCGGCAGCGATGCATTGGGCACCGCCCAGGCGATCGTCACCCACGCACTGAACCCTGCACTGAGCGACGCCGGCTTGCCGGCCGGTGCCGTGTCGCTGGTGGAAAGTGTCAACCACGCTGCCGGTTGGGCGATGTTCGCTGACCGGCGCCTGTCATTGGCGGTGGCCCGTGGTTCGGGACGCGCCGTCAGCCAGTTGGGCAGCATCGCGCAGCAGGCCGGCACGGCGGTCAGCCTGCACGGCACCGGTGGCGCGTGGCTGATCGCCAACGCCGATGCCGACGCCCCGCGCTTTGCCACCGTGGTGCGCAACTCCCTGGACCGCAAGGTCTGCAACACCCTGAACGTCTGCCTGATTCACCGCGACCGCGCCGCTGAACTGGTGCCGCTGTTCCTCGACGCACTCAAGCAGGCCGGCATTGCACGGGGCCAAGGCTGCAAGCTGCACATCGTCGAAGGCAGCGAGTCGCATCTGCCGCAAGACTGGCTGGCGGCAACGGTCAAGGTGTACCGCGCCGAAGGCTATCAGACCGAGGCGCAGGCCGAGCCGTTGCCGGAAGATCAATTGGGTCGCGAATGGGAGTGGGAAGAAACCCCGGAAGTCAGCCTGAAAATCGTCGACGACCTGGACGGTGCCATTGCCTTGTTCAATCGCTACAGCCCGCAATTCACGGTGTCCTTGATCAGTGAAAGTGCCGAGGCTCAGGAGCGCTTCTACAACGCGGTCAACGCGCCTTTTGTCGGCAATGGCATCACCCGTTGGGTCGACGGCCAGTACGCGCTGAACAAGCCGGAACTGGGACTTTCGAACTGGGAGAGCGGGCGCCTGTTTGCGCGCAGTGCGATTCTCTCGGGTGATGGCGTGTTCACTATTCGTAGCCGCATGACCCAGATCGATCTGGGCGTCAAACGCTGAACCCTGTGGGAGCAGGCTCGCTCCAGCATTTGGTTTTCGGTCCAGCATAAAAAAGGCCTGCTCCTTATCGAGAGCAGGCCTTGTTTATCAATAAGTCAGTGATGACTCATTCAATTAGTAGAGCCGGTCAATCACCCGAACTTCGTTCTGATCCTGCATCGAGGCCCAGGCCTGTTTCAGGGTTTGCAGAACATTACCGATGAAGTCCTTGTCGGCTGCGGCCTTCTTGCCGACATAGCCCTGGCCGCGACGGTACATCTTCAGTCGGGCGAGCAGGTTCTGGTTGTTCTGGTCGAACTCTGCTTCATGGGCGTGCGGCGACAGGCAGTCGATATGAACCTGGCCACACTTGCTGATCCAGAGAATATGGTTGTCGTGGCTGTCTTTCTTTGCAGCGAAGATACGAGCCAGTTCATCGATAGTTGGTTGATTGTTCAGATTCATCATAAAGCCCCTTGACCAATTGGTGATCTTTCAAAGTTGATTCGCTAATACAGGTAGCCCATCGGTTAGTTGATCCCTGGCACCGAAACCAGGACGTCAGCGTTCGACCGCCTTATCGGGCGGGGTCCTGCGTCTGTTGCATGTAGTCGTGTTGAATAACTGCTACGCAATAGCGTCACAACGAAGAGAAGCGGCGAAAACCTTAAGGCCACTGCCGACGTTTTCAGGGTCGGCCACAAGCTTCATGAGGATTGCTCGCCAAGTCTTCTCGCCCTTGTACTGGACGTTCAGGCCAGGTCAGCTTCTTCAATCTGCCTTGTGGGCAGCGTGTATCCGGGAAAAACAGCTCGGCGGTCAGACGAGCTTGCTCAAACGTGTTGCCTGTACTCCCGATCGGGGAGACGTCTGCATCATGCAAGGGCAAATCGGAGGCGTCAACGGTTTTGTAGTGAATATTTTCAGTCACTACATATTGTCGGACAAAGCTGTTGGGAATTAGCGGGCGGAGCCGAAGGTGTGTCGGTCAGGACGACAAAGGCGGACACTCAAAGCGGTAAAAAGTGCAGGGATAGCGGTCAACCACCTGCTGATGCAAGGTGAGCCCGCCAATGCCGAGGCCTGGCATCACGGCGGCCCAGAACAGCCTTGCGGACTGATTCGCCTCGAAGTGGAAAATCTGCCATTGACCGGGGAATCGGCTCAAGAGGGTGGAAACGACAAATCGCGCGACACCCTGGCCACGGAAGCGTCGGCTGACAAACAGATAGCCGATGTTGTAGTCGGCGCCGGGTAGATGGACCTGGTTATCCACGGTCACGAAGCCGGCCAGTTCACCGTCGACCTTGATCAGGAATGGCCGGGTGGCCGGGTTTCGCCAGTAGTCGGGCATGGGCAGGATGTTGAACAAACCGTATTCGCCCAGTTTCAGCGGCAGCCACTCGCTGAAGTCGTAGGTGTAGAACTGTATCAGGTTTTCGATGGTTTCCAGTTCATCGCGTTGGGCGGCGTGCAGTTCTATCGAAGGCATACGAAGTGGCTCCTGATCGGCCAAGGGACACAATTGATTATGGCCGGCGTCGCACGATCCGTGGCGAGGGAGCTTGCTCCCGTCGAGTCGCGAAGCGGCTCTCACTCTCTGACAAAATGAATGGGCCTGCTGCGCAGTCCAGCGGGAGCAAGCTCCCTCGCCACAGGGTTCGCTGTAAGGTTTAAGTACTGCTTGCCGGTTTTGCCCTGCGCTTGGTGCCGCTCGCTGGTTTGCGCGGGGCGCCTTTACGTTTTTTCTTCCAGGGGGCTGCGGCGGAGCCGCCGGGCGGTGGGCCGCTGATGGTCAGGCTCAGCCCGGCGCAGCGACTGACCTGCTTGCTCATCCACGCCGCCTGTTTGGTGACGAACTCTTCCAGGCTCATTTCCCCGCTTTGCACCATGTCCAGGGCCTGTTCCCAGATTGCCGTGGTGCCCGGATCGGCGATGGCCCGCGGTACGGCGTCGATCAGGCTGAACGCGGCCGGCGTCGCGGCCAGGGCCTTGCCGTTCTTGACCAGATAACCACGGTCGAGCAGGCCCTGAATGATCGACGCACGGGTCGCTTCGGTGCCGATGCCGGTGGTGTCCTTGAGCTTTTGCTTGAGCAGCGGGTCTTGCACCAGTTTGGCGACATTCTTCATGGCCTTGATCAGGTCGCCTTCCGTGAACGGCTTTGGCGGTTGCGTCCAGAGGTCCTTGAATTGCACACCGGCCACTGCGCAGTCGATGCCTTCGGCCAGGTTGGGCAGCGTCTGCGGCGCCGGGGCTTCGCGCCCCTTGGCTGGAGCCAGTGCTTCGGGCAGGGCGCGTTTCCAGCCTGGCTCGATGATCTGCTTGCCGACAGCGCGCAAGGCCTCGCCAGCGCAGTCGAAGTCGGCCTGGGTGCGGTCGTATTCGTGATTGGGCAGGAACTGCGCCAGATATCGCGCGCGGATCAGGGTGTAGACCGCACGCTGTTTGCCCGCCAGCTTGTCGAGATTCTTTGCCGCAGCGGTGGGGATGATGCCGTGGTGCGCGCTGACCTTGGCATCGTTCCAGGCCCGTGAGCGCCGTTGCGGATCCAGGTGGTCGTGCAAGGCGTTCAACGCAGGATCGGCCTGGCGCAGCGCCGCCAGAATGGCCGGTGCCTCGCTGTGCTGACTGAGGGGCAAGTAGCCGCAATCACTGCGCGGATAGGTAATGACCTTGTGGGTTTCGTACAGCGCCTGGGCGACGTCGAGGGTTTCCTGGGCGCCGAGGCCGAGTTTCTTTGAGCAGACCTCCTGCAGGGTGCCCAGATCGAACGGCAGCGGGGCCACTTCGCGCATCCGTTCGGTGCGCAGCTTGATCACTCGCGCACTGGCCGCGCCGCTCATGGCGGCCGCCGCTTGTTGCGCCAGCGCCTGGTTCAGGCAGCGGTCCTGATCGTCGCAAAGCTCCGATGCCGCGCGCCATTGCGCAGTGAACGCGGTGCCGTTGTGCAGCAGTTGCACGTCGATGGCCCAATAGGGGACGGGCACAAAGTCGGCAATGCTGCGATCGCGATCCACCACCAGGCGCAAGGTCGGCGTTTGCACCCGGCCGACCGGCAACACGCCTTGATAACCAGACTGGCGCCCCAGCAGGGTGAACAGTCGGCTCATGTTCATGCCGATCAGCCAGTCGGCCCGGGAACGTCCCAGGGCCGAGTGATAGAGGCTGAAGGTCTCGTTGCCCGGTTTGAGGGCCGCGAGGGCCTTGCGGATGGACGCATCGTCCAGCGCCGACAACCAGAGGCGGCGGATCGGCCCGCGATAGCGGCAATGTTCCACCAGCTCCCGGGCGATCATCTCGCCCTCACGGTCGGCGTCCGTGGCAATGATCAGTTCGGACGCTTCGCCGAGCAGGCGCTTGACCGCCTTGTACTGGCTGGCGGTGCGCGGCTTGACGGTCATTTTCCACTTCTCGGGAATGATCGGCAGGTCGGCCAGCACCCAACGCTTGTAGCGCGCGTCGTAGGCATCCGGCGGTGCGGTTTCCAGCAGGTGGCCGATGCACCAGGTCACCGTGACGTCCGTTCCCAGCCAGCAGCCATCGCCCCGGCGCCTGGCGCCGAGGACTGCCGCGATGTCTTTGGCCTGGGAAGGTTTTTCACAGAGGTACAGCCGCATAACCACCATCGCCGATCAATATGCCAAGGGTGCACAGAATGGCGCTTGATGGGCGATGGAGCAATCTTTATCTGTATGGATGTACAGCTTTGTATGTCGCTTCCGTTCGGCTGCGAAGCCGTCGCGAGGGTAAAACTTGGGTTATACCTGATGAATCGTGGTCTCAGGTTTTGGGGCCGCTGCGCAGCCCATCGCGGGCAAGCCACGCTCCCACATCATCGATTTGCAGGTCCATCACCGTCATGAGGAACGTTTTCCATGAAAAGCTCCGGTCCTAGCCCTGTCATCACCATCGCCGAGCAGCCTGGCTGCCTGCTGGTGAGATTTCACGGTATTCAAGTGGCCGCCTCGGCGCGGGCCCTGGTGTTGCTGGAGGCCAACTACCCGCCGGTGTACTACGTGCCGCGAGAGGACATCGACGAGAAGTATTTCGCCCGCACCGACCACACCAGCTATTGCCCGTACAAGGGCGATGCCAGCTATTTCAGCCTGCAGGTGCCGGGGCATGAAAGCGCCAACGCGGTGTGGAGTTACGAAGACCCCAAGGTGTCGGTGGAGCAAATCCGCGGGTATCTGGCGTTCTATCCGGATCAAGTGAAGTTCGAGTTGCTTGATGTCGAGGTCTGATCGGGGTTGATCGGCGTGACGAGGGAGCCTGCTCCCTCGTCGTCAGGCATTGCCTCAGTTCTTGTCGAGATCCACGTTGCGCGTCTCACGCAGGCAAATCATCCCCACCACCAGGCTCACCCCGGTGATCACCACCGGGTACCACAGCCCGTAGAAAATGTCCCCGGTGTACACCACCAGCGCGAACGACACGGTCGGCAGGAAGCCGCCGAACCAGCCGTTGCCGATGTGGTAGGGCAGGGACATCGAGGTGTAGCGGATGCGGGTCGGGAACAGTTCGACCATCAACGCCGCCAGCGGGCCGTAGCACATCGCGGAAATGATGATCAGCGCAACGATCAGCGCCACGATCATCGGCTTGTTGATCTGCTGCATGTCCGCCTGTTGCGGGTAACCGGCGAGGGTCACGGCACCGCGCAGGGCGGCTTCGTCGAAACCATCGATCTTCACCTCACCGACGCTGACCTGCACATCGCTGCCGGTCGGCGCCGCTGCGCTCTGGTACGGCAGACCCTGCTTGACCAGGAAGGTCTTGACCTTGTCGCACGGGCTGTCGAATTTCGCCTTGCCCACCGGGTCGAACTGGAAGGTGCAGGTGGCCGGGTCGGCCATCACGGTGATCGGTGCCTGGCGACTGGCCTGGTCGATGGCCGGGTTGGCGTAGTGGGCCAGGGTCTTGAAGATCGGGAAGTACAGCGCGGTGGCCAGCAGCAGGCCGATCATCAGCACCGGTTTACGCCCGACCTTGTCCGACAGCCAGCCAAAGAAGATGAAGAAAGGGGCGCCGATGGTCACGCTGACAATCAGCAGACCGTTGGCCACCGCCGGGTCCATTTTCAGGAACTGGGTGAGGAAGAACAGCACATAGAATTGCGCGGCGTAGAAGGTCACCGCTTGCCCGGCATTGATGCTGAACAGCGCGATCAACACCACCTTGAGGTTTTCCCATTTGCCGAAGGAGTCGCGAATCGGCTGTTTGCACAGCTTGCCTTCTTCTTTCATTTTCACGAAGGCCGGCGACTCGTGCAGGCTCATACGAATCCAGGTCGAGATGCCCAGCAGCACGATGGAAAACAGGAACGGAATGCGCCAGCCCCAGACTTCGAACTGGTCACCGGTGAAGTAGCGGCAGCCCAGCACCACCAGCAGCGACAGCAGCAGGCCCAGGGTCGCGGTGGACTGAATCCAGCTGGTGTGGAAGCCTCGCTTGCCGATGGGCGCGTGCTCGGCGACGTAGGTCGCGGCGCCGCCGTATTCACCGCCCAGGGCCAGGCCCTGGAGCATGCGCAGCACCACCAGGATGATCGGCGCGGCGATGCCGATGCTGGCGTAGGTCGGCAGCAGCCCGACGCAGAACGTCGCCAGGCCCATGAGGACGATGGTGGCGAGGAAGGTGTACTTGCGCCCGATCATGTCCCCCAACCGCCCGAACACCAGCGCGCCGAACGGCCGGACGATGAAGCCGGCGGCGAAGGCCATCAGGGCAAAGATAAACGCGGTGGTGTCGTTGACCCCGGCGAAGAACTGCTTGCTGATCACCGCCGCGAGGGCGCCGTAGAGGAAAAAGTCGTACCACTCGAAGACCGTCCCGAGGGACGAGGCGAAGATGACTTTCTGGGTTTCCTGGCTGGTGCCCGCGCTGCGCACGGCTTCCAGGGTTTGAACGTTCTCTGACATACCGGTATCCCTCACAGTGATTGTTTTTGTTGTTCCACTGGTGTTGCGTGTTCCATTTCAGGGGTAATGCTGTAGGAGCGAGCCTGCTCGCGATGGCGTCGTTCCATTCAACGTTTATGCTGGCTGATCCACCGCTTTCGCGAGCAGGCTCGCTCCCACAGAAAGCGTTTCTGGCGTGGCCAGGATCATCTGCGCCGCCTTCTCGGCAATCATCAGCGTCGGCGAGCAGGTGTTGCCCGAGGTGATGCGCGGCATGATCGAGGCATCGGCAATGCGCAGGCCGGGGATACCATGGACCTTGAGTTGCGCATCGACCACGGCGTCGGCGTCATTGCCCATGCGGCAGGTGCCCACCGGATGGAAAATCGTGGTGCCGATCCGCGCGGCGGCCTCGTGCAGCTGTTCTTCGCTTTGCAGGCTGTCGCCGGGCAGGTATTCCACCGGATTGAAGGCGCGCAGGGCCGGGGCGGCGACGATGCGGCGGGTCAGGCGAATGGCGTCGGCGGCGACCCGCAAATCCTCCGGGTGGCTCAGGTAATTGGGTTGGATCAGCGGGGCTTCTTGCGGATCGGCGGAGCGGATGTCCACCCGGCCACGGCTTTGCGGACGCAGATCGCAGACCGATGCGGTGAACGCCGGGAACGCATGCAACGGTTCGCCAAAGCGCTCCAGCGACAGCGGCTGCACGTGGTATTCGAGGTTGGCTGACGTCTGTTCCGGCCCCGAGCGGGCGAAGGCGCCCAACTGGCTCGGCGCCATGGACAGCGGGCCGCTGCGGTCATACAGGTAGCGCAGGCCCATGCCCAGCTTGCCCCACAGGCTGCCGGCTATCTGGTTCAGGGTGCGGGCATTTTCCAGCTTGTAGATCAGCCGCAGTTGCAGGTGATCCTGCAGGTTGCCACCGACGCCGGGTAGCTCATGGACGACACCGATGCCCAACCGCTCCAGCAGCGGACGCGGGCCGATGCCGGAGCGTTGCAGGATGCTGGGCGAACCGACCGAGCCGGCACACAGGACGATCTCCTTGCGCGCCTTGAAGGTTTTCGCCTGACCTTGCCAGCGGGCGCTGACCGCCGATGCGCGGCCATTGTCCAGCAGCACGCGGTCGACTTCGACCCCGGTCAGTACGGTGAGATTGGGGCGCTGGCGCACCGGTTTGAGAAAGGCCTTGGCCGCGTTCCAGCGGATGCCGGCCTTCTGATTGACCTGAAAATAGCCGCAACCTTCGTTGTCGCCCTGGTTGAAGTCATCGATGCTGGCGATGCCGGTTTGCTCGGCGGCACTGCGGAAGGCATCGAGAATCGGCCATGACAGACGCTGGCGTTCGACCCGCCATTCGCCCGCAGCGCCGTGAAATTCGGCGGCGCCGGCGAAGTGGTTTTCACTCTGCTTGAACAGCGGTAACACGTCTTGCCAGCTCCAGCCGGGGTTGCCGTCGGCGGCCCAGCGGTCGTAGTCGCCGGCCTGGCCGCGCATGTAGATCATGCCGTTGATCGAGGAGCAACCGCCCAGCACCTTGCCGCGCGGGTAGCTCAGGGCGCGGCCTTGCAGGCCCGGTTGCGCTTCGGTCTTGAAGCACCAGTCGGTGCGCGGGTTGCCGATGCAGAACAGGTAGCCCACGGGGATGTGAATCCACGCATAGTTGTCGCGGCCGCCGGCCTCGAGCAGCAACACGCGATGCTGCGCATCGGCCGACAAACGATTGGCCAGCAGACACCCGGCCGGCCCGGCCCCGACCACGATGTAATCGTATTCATCCAGGAAAGTCTGCATCCCTGACCTCGTGTTGTTGTTCTTGTTGTCTGTCATCCTAGTTGTTAGCTTTCGTCAAAAGAATGTTAGTTTTTGCGCAGCCGCTGTGCGTTTTTAAACAGCATCCCGAACAGCAAAGAACAAGGACGATTCATGTTCGACTGGAATGACTTGCGGTTTTTTCTCGAATTGCAGCGCAGCGGGCGTTTGCTCACGGCTGCCCGTCGCTTGAACACCACCCACGCCACCGTGGCACGGCACATCGAGGCCATCGAAAAGAGCCTCGGTACGGCGTTGTTCGTCCAGCATGCCCAGGGTTACGAGATGACCCCGGCAGGCGAGGCGTTGCTTAAACACGCCGAGGCGATGGAGAACGTGGCGCTGCTGGCCCAGGAGGAAATCACCCAGTCCACCGCGCCGCTGGGCAAGATCCGCGTCGGCGTGACGGAAGGGCTGGGCATCATGTTCCTGGCCAGTCGAATGAACGGCTTGTTCGAGCGCTATCCGGGGCTGGAGGTGGAACTGGTGGCGGTGCCGCGCTTTGTCAGCATTCTCAACCGCGAGGCGGAAATCAGCATCCACCTCGAACGCCCGGCCGCCGACATGCTGGTCACCCGCAAACTCACCGACTATCGCCTGGCGCTCTATGCCAGTCAGGACTACCTCGACCGCTCACCGCCGTTGCGCAGTCGCGAGGACCTGGGGCGCCATGCGTGGATCGGCTATGTCGATGATTTGCTGTTCAGCCAGGAATTGATGTTCCTCAACAGCTTCTGCCGCAACCCGCGGGTGGTGTTTCACAGCACCAGCGTGATCGCCCAACAGCAGGCGGCGCGCTCAGGCCTGGGGATTGCCGTGCTGCCGTGCTACATGGCCAGTGCCGATCCCGGTCTGGTGCCGCTGTTGCCGGATGAGAGCATCCAGCGCAGCTATTGGATCAGTACTCGTCGGGAGCTGCACAAGTCGGTGCGGTTGCGGGTGTTGTGGGATTATGTGGTGGAGTTGTGTGAGCGGGAGCAGGGGTTGTTGTTGGGGGCTGTTTCCCTCGGTGCCTGAGCTGACGCCATCGCGGGCAAGCCCGCTCCCACAGGTTTTTGTGCTGTTCACACCGACTGTGTAGCGCCGCAGATCCCTGTGGGAGCGGGCTTGCCCGCGAAGGCGGCAGCACATCCAGTATCCATCTTGAGTTTTAAACAAGAATCTCGAACGCCGTGCTGGCCAGCCGTTCCCCATTGACCATGACATGCACCGCATGGCGCCCCGCATAATGCCGGCGGGTGGTGAGTTCCTTGATCTGCTGACCACGGCTCACGGCTTCGACGGCATTACCGGGCAGCGTCAGCACCTTGAGCTTGAACACCTTCGCCGAGGTGCTGCCGTTGGCCTTGACGTAGTCGATGGCGTAGTCGATCACCAGGCGCTGGCTGCTTTCTACCGTGGATCTGACGGCGAACGACAGGGTGATCTTTTCTCCCAGGCCAATCACCGGCGGTTCGACTTTCATATCGACGATCTCGACTTCGGGTTTGCCGCCCGCGCCGATAATCGCCAGTGCCCGCCGGTTGCCCTGTTTGATCAGGCTGCGCAGAGCGTGCTTGGCGATCCAGGCGGTATGCCTGTTGCCCAGCGACCAGCCTTCGATCAGGTCCAGCACCCAGTCGGGACGATCCTTGGTGATGTCGTTGAGGTGGTTGGCCACGGACTTGCGCACATACAGGCTGGTGTCGGCCTTGAGGTTGTCGAGGATGTTCGCGGCCAGTGTCGGATCGGCCTGAATGAGTTCCAGCCGGAATGACCAGGGCAGGCGTGGTCGGCATCCTTCGCTGGCCAGGCGCCGCACATGCTCGTTGTCGTCCAGGGACCAGTCGTGCATCAGCTTGAGCGAACGCTCGAGGTCACTGCGCAGAAAGTGACGGATCGCGAATTCCGAGGAACCGAAGGCGGTGAAGTACTTCAGGGCGTCCATCGACACTTCGAACGCATGGGCGCCATAAGTGGCGACATAGTGCGGCAGGCACATGCTGACGAAGCCGCTGTTCAGGCGCGGGGCGAGGGCGCGCAGGACTTCCAGCGACGCTTCATAGTCCAGGGGGAGCTCGGTGTGCAGGCACTCGCTGACCCGGGCCATGCGCTGCATGACGCTGAGATCTGCCAGGCCGGCTTGGGCCAGTTTCAGGAAGCGCTTGGCCTCGAATGATGGATAGACCGCGGTCATTTCGCTGGCGATGTGCTGGAGGCGCTCGGTGTTGAAGATTTCCTTGAGGGCGGGGGAGGATTCGTCAGCCATGGTGGACTCCTTTGAAATGATTGTTTATCCAATGCACCGCGTCATCGTTCATCGCGGGCAAGCCCGCTCCCACAGGGTTAATGGATGTACGCAAAATCAAGGACACCCGAAACAACTGTGGGAGCGAGCCTGCTCGCGATGAGGCCCGAATAGTCACCTCATTTTGTGCCCGCCTGCTCCTGCAGTTGATCCGACTCGAACAACCTGGCCAGTTCCGCCCGCGCTTCCTGCGCCGTCTGCATCACCTTCACGGCGTCGTCATACACCGCATGCTGGGCTTCAAGCACCTCTTCGTCGTGCTGCTTGAAGCGTTTGATCCGCGCATCGGCCTGGGCCTGGGTCAATCCCAGGCCGATCAGGGTTTGCCGGCTCATTTCCAGGCTCGAATAATAGGTTTCGCGCACGGCGTGAGCGCCGACGTCCATCAGTCGGTGCACATGCTGACGGTTACGGGCACGGGCGATGATCTTCATATGCGGATAGAGCTTGCGCACCAGTTCGGCGGTCTTGATGTTGGTGTCCGGGTCGTCGGTGGCGATCACGAAATACTCGGCTTCCCCCACCTTGGCCGCGTTGAGGATTTCCGGGCGCATCGGGTCACCGTAGAACACCGGCACGCCACCAAAGCTGCGGGACAGTTCGATGGTTTCCACCGAGGTGTCGAGGGCCACGAACTTGATGTTCTGCGCACGCAATATCCGCGCAACGATCTGGCCCATGCGACCCATGCCGGCGATCACCACCCGTGGCGCGTCGGCGTCGATTTCGCGGAACTTCTCCGGCACTTCCACCGGTTGCACCTTCGGGCTGACCAAGCGTGCGCAAATCAGCAGCAACAGCGGCGTCACGGCCATGGACAGGGTGATGGTCAGCACCAGCAAGTCATACAGTTCGGTGGCGAACAGCCCGTGGTCGCGCCCGATCTTGAACACCACAAAGGCAAATTCACCACCGGCCGCCAACACGATTCCCAGGCGGATCGCACTGACCTTTTTCAAGCCCCCGGCCAGGCGACCGACCAGAAACAGCAGCGGCAGTTTGATCGCGATCAGCAGCAGGGTCAGGCCCAGCACCGCCGCTGGCATGCTCAGCAACAGGCTCAGGTTCGCGCCCATGCCGACACTGATGAAAAACAGCCCGAGCAACAGGCCCTTGAACGGTTCGATCTGGGCTTCCAGTTCATGGCGATACTCAGAGTCCGCCAGCAGCAGGCCGGCGAGGAAAGCACCCAGGGCCATGGAAATTCCGACCAGCTCCATCAGCCATGCCGTGCCGATCACCACCAGCAACGCCGTGGCGGTGGAAACCTCTGGCAACGCGGTTTTGGTCACCACGCGAAACACCGGTCGCAGCAGATAACGCCCGCCGATCACCACCACGGCGATGCTGGCCAGCACTTGCAGGCCGTGGTTGAGGTTTTCGCTGGCGCTGGTGCTGTGATCGCCACCGGCAAGCAACGGCACCATGGCAATCAAGGGGATCGCGGCGATGTCCTGAAACAACAGGATCGCGAACGCCAGCCGCCCGTGGGGGCTGGTTAGTTCCTTGCGTTCAGCCAGGCTTTGCAGGCCGAATGCCGTGGACGACAGCGCCAGGCCCAGGCCGAGGACGATCGCGGTGTTCAACGGCTGGCCAAACAGCCACAGCGCCACCACGCCAATCACCGTGCCAGTGAGCAGCACTTGCGCCAGGCCCACGCCGAACACTGATTTGCGCATCACCCACAAGCGTCGCGGCGACAGCTCCAGGCCGATGATAAACAGCAGCAACACCACGCCGAGTTCGGAAATGTTCGCGACGCTTTGTGGATTGTCGATCAGGCCCAGCACCGACGGGCCGATGATCACCCCGGCAAACAGATAGCCCAGAACCGCCCCCAGATGCAGGCGCTTGGCCAAGGGAACGATGAGCACGGCCGCCATCAGAAACACGACAGCGGCTTGTAGCAGGTTGCCTTCATGGGGCATGGGCGAAACTCCAGAACTTGGCGCGGCGGGGGCGTCAAGGATAAAGGCTGGGCTCGCCGAAGATCTACCGTGGGTTGTCAGTTGGATCTTTACAGTTGGGCCGCCGCCTTCGCGAGCAGGCTCCCACAATGTTTCCGGTCGTACGCAAACTCCGTGTACGGAACAAATCACTGTGGGCACTCTCTGACGAAGTGCTACTGGCTATGCGCCCGCACCACGCTCTCGGTGCCCAGCCGATACTGATTGTTCCCGCTGCGCTTGGCCTCATACATCGCCAGGTCGGCAATGTGCAGCAAGCGGTCGATGCTCGGCGCATGATCGGGGAACACGGCGACGCCGAGGCTGGTGCCGATGTGGCGCTGGTCGTTGCCGATGGTGACGGGCGGGGAGAGTTCGACGAAGATTTTCTGGCAGATCGTGCGCGCTTCGTCTTGCAGGCTTTTGCCTTGGGGCAGGTCTTGGAGGATGACCACGAATTCGTCGCCGCCGATCCGGGCGACGGTGTCGGTGCCACGCAGAATACGCTTGAGCCGGGTAGCGGTCGTAACCAGCACACGGTCGCCGGCCGCATGACCATAGCGGTCGTTGATGGCCTTGAAGCCATTGAGGTCGACAAACACCAGCGCCACCCGCGTGGCGCCGGTGCGCGCCTGCTCCAGCGCTTCGGACAGGCGCTCTTCGAGCACCAGGCGATTGGGCAGGCCGGTCAACGGGTCGTAATGGGCCAGGTGCTTGAGGTAGTTGGCCGAGGCCTTTTCTTCGGTGATGTCGCGTACCACGCCCATCATCTTGATCGTTTCGTCGTGGTCGTTCTTCACCACGTTGCCGGTTTCCCGCAGCCAGCGGATCGTTCCGTCGGGCCAGACCACGCGGTATTCCTCGTCATGGTTTTCACCGGTTTCCAGGCAACGCAGTTCGCCGGCCCGAACCCTGGGCCGATCATCCGGATGCACGCAGGAGCAGAACAGGGCGTAAGAGGGCGTCACTTCGCCGATCTTGAAGCCGAACATGCCGAAAATGGCATCTGACCAGTACAACCGGTCGGTGTCGACATCCCAGTCCCAGGTGCCGATGCGGGCAAAGTACTGGCTGCGTTTGAAGCGCTCGGCATCGCCATCCAGGTGGATGTTCTGGCTTTCGGACAGGTTGTTGATGACCGCGCGATATTCCGCCAGTCGCTTTTGCAGCGAGCGTTCGCGCCAGGCCAGCGCGACGATCAGGCTGAGCGTCGTTGAACCAAGGATGACGCTGGTCCAGAGCATGATCATTCGGGGATGGCCATCAGGGCGGTGAACCGTACGGGTAATTGTTGATTATTTTAGTTCAGTAAACAGCTTTAAACGTCACGCGGGTGGTGGCAATGGTTGCCAATCGAGGGCAAATCTGGGAAAACGGCGCCCGTCAGGCCCTTGAGGGCGAGAGAGCATACGAGTGAAATCAATGAATGACGAGCTTCAGGTAATCGATCTACAGCCGGGTGACGGAAAAGCCGCCGTAAAAGGCGCACTGATCACCACCCAGTACCGTGGCTGGCTGGAGGACGGCAGCGAATTCGACTCTTCCTACAGCCGGGGCAAACCCTTCCAGTGCGTGATCGGCACCGGGCGGGTCATCAAGGGCTGGGACCAGGGCCTCATCGGCATGCAGGTCGGTGGCAAGCGCAAGTTGCTGGTGCCGGCGCACCTGGCCTATGGCGAACGCACCATGGGCAAGATCACGCCGAATTCGAACCTGATCTTCGAAATTGAATTGCTGGAAGTGCTGACGCGGGATGATTGACCGCGGTTGCCCGGGAGGCCCATGAAGGCAAGGTGTGGACGCTCATCGATCAGCAGGGTGCGTGCGTGGGGCAAGCGGCGTTGTTCTGGCCGGATGCCGGACGGGTTGGGCAGTTGGGGAGTTAAACCTAAACGTTTAGCGGCCAACTGGCTGGCGAAAGTCGATGTCAGCCAGGCCGACCTGTCATCGGATTGTGCCTTGCCAGGCTCCGCTCTATAGGCGAACATACGCGCCATATAGGGGTAGGGGGTATAGGTATGTCGCACATTCACGAACACAAGGATGACTTGATCAAGCGGGTCAGACGGATTGCCGGTCAGGTGGAAGCGGTAGAGCGAGCGCTTGAGTCCGACGCCGATTGCGCCAAGACCCTGCACCTGGTCGCCGCCATCCGTGGCGCGGTCAATGGTCTGCTGGAGCAGTTCATCGACGCCCACGCCCGCGAGCACGTGGCCCATCCAGGCCTGAGCGATGAAGAGCGCGCCCAGGGCGTGGAAGACTTGCTGCTGGCCATCCGTCGTTATGCCAAATAGAGGCCTGAATCCCATGACACAGACACCCCAGGCTTCGCGTTTTTCTCACGACCATGTGTTTCTCGGCGCATCCCATGATGAAAACGCCCGACGCACCTTATGGGTGGTGGCGCTGACGTTTGTGATGATGATTGGGGAAATTGCCGCCGGTTACATCACCGGTTCCATGGCGCTGCTGGCCGATGGTTTTCACATGGCCACCCATGCCGGAGCCCTGGGCATCGCGGCGGCGGCCTATGGGTTTGCGCGGCGCAATGCCAACAACGCGCGTTACAGCTTCGGCACCGGCAAGGTCGGGGATCTGGCCGGTTTTGCCTCGGCCATGGTGCTGGGGCTGGTGGCGATCGGCATTGCCAGTGAGTCAGTTTTTCGCCTGTTTCAGCCGACCACGGTGGCATTCACCGAAGCAACGGTGATTGCGGTGGTGGGGCTCGCGGTAAACATCGCCAGCGCCTTTTTGCTGGCCGGCGACCACGGTCATCATGGCCACGATCACGGACACAGCCATGAGCACGGCCATCATCACCATCACGACAACAACCTGCGCTCGGCCTATGTCCATGTGTTGGCCGACGCCTTGACGTCGGTGCTGGCGATTGCCGCGTTGCTGGCCGGGCGCTATCTGGGGTGGGTGTGGCTGGACCCGGTGATGGGCATCGTGGGCGCCATCGTGATCGCGAAATGGGCCGTTGGATTGATGCGTGACAGCGCTGCGGTATTGCTCGATGTCACGGATGAGCACGTTGCCGATGAAATCCGTGAACTGCTGGAGTCATCGGACGATGTGCGCATCAGCGATCTGCATGTCTGGCAGGTCGGTCCCCAGGCACGGGCTGCGATTGTCAGTGTTGTCGCCGCGGCCAATGTCAGTGCCGACACCATTCGCGAACGCCTGGCGCCGGTCCATGAACTGTCTCACCTGACCGTCGAATACCGCACGGCTTGAGCGGCTTTCGGTCAGTCAAGGAATAGCGCAATCCGTCCATTCGTGGATGGGCGGTATTGCCATTTCAGTTGGTCCAGTGCCGGCCGCATTGCCAGAAACTGCTTGAGCGTAGCGCCACCAATGCACAACGCCAGGCGTTGCCCCGGACATTGATGACGCCCCGCACCAAAGGTGAAGCTGCGCCGGTTCGGGCGGTCGAGCAGGAAGGTGTCGGGGTTGTCGTTGAGCTGCGGGTCGCGATTGGCCGAGGCCAGTAGCACCAGGATCACGTCTGCGGCATTCAGCCTCACACCTTCAATCTCGCAGGGGGCGGCGACGAAGCGGCGGGTGTTCTGTACCGGCGGGTCGAAGCGCTGTATTTCGGCCAGCAGGTCTTCGACAGGAGTTGATTCGCTGCGCAGCAACGGATGTTGAATCAATGCCAGCACGGTGTTGCCGATCAGTCCGGCAGTGGCTTCGAAAGTCTGGGAGAGCAGGCCGATCAGGTTGGCGATCAGGGTTTGCGGCGCGCCGGAGGCGAAGCGCTGGCGGATGCCTGCCAGCAAAGGGCTGTGGTTGTGCGCATCATCGAGCAATTCAATGAAATAGCCGCTCAACTGTTCGGCGGCAGTGTGGGCGGCGGTCAATTGCGCCGCGTCGCTCAAGGGCGACAGGCAGGCGACGAAATCCGCCGTCAACTCGCTGATGGCGCGGCCCTGAGCCGGGTTGAACCCCAACAACGCCGCCACCACGCACACCGGTCCACGAAACATGGCGTTGTACAGGCCAGCGGCATCAGCGGTCATCAATCTAGCGCTGACCAGGGCTTCGACCTCCCGCTCATCGATCAACTCCAGCCCTGGCGCAATCGCCGACCGTGGGCAACGCTGGCGTTCACCTTCATTCATGCGCATCAATTGGCCGAACACCTGGCCGGCGATGCCATCGGCAATTGCCCTGGGGACTGGCTCCTGCGCAGGGCGAACGTGGCAATCGGGATGCGCCAGCACGGCGGCCACCGCCCGGGCGCTGCTGGCCACCCACAGGTTCAGCCCCGGATGAAAAGCCAGCCCACCCTCGGCACGCAGTTGTGCGTAGTAGGGATAGGGGTCGGCATGGGTCGCAGCGATGATCGGGTCCATGGGTCACAGCCTTTTGTTGTTGGAAAGTGTTGCTACTATCTCCAGTCCGAAAGGGCATTGATTCGTCCGGGAGCGAAATATGAGCGCAGAACAACACGACATCGGCGTCTCGCAGGTGGCGGCAGCCATCGCTGAGCCGGCGCGGACGAAAATCCTCTGTTCGCTGATGGACGGCCACGCCCGCACCAGCACCGAACTGGCGGCGGTGGCCGAAGTCAGCGCGTCGACCGCCAGTGCCCACCTGGCCAAGCTCAAGGAACTGGCGCTGGTGCGCCTGCACGTACAGGGACGGCATCGCTATTACAGCCTGGCGGACAAACGCGTGGCCCAGGCCTTGGAGGCGCTGATGGTGATCGGCCAGAACACCGCGCCGAGTTTCCGGACGCGGACCCCGGATCGCCTGCAATTTGCTCGCACGTGCTACGACCACATGGCGGGCACCTTGGCGGTGTTGTTGCATGACCGGATGCTCGAAGCGGGCTGGCTGGAGGAAACCGACGAACAGGCCTATCGCTTGAGTGGCAGTGGTACGGCAATGTTTCAAGGGCTCGGGATCGAGGTGCAGGACTTGAGTACCTTGCGTCGCCGTTTTGCCTGCCCGTGCCTGGACTGGAGCATGCGCCGGCCACATTTGGGTGGGTCGCTGGGGGCGGCGTTGCTGCAAACGGCGCTCAAGCGCAAGTGGGTGACGCAGGATCTGGACAGTCGGGCGTTGGCGCTGACGGCGTTGGGGCGTAAGGATATGGCGGGGCGGTTTGGGATTGAGTTGCCGTTGGCGGTTGAGGGTAATCTTAAAACTTCGCAAATCTCGGCAGGTTCGGTGGAGTTCGTGAACATTCGCTGACTGTCGATACGGGCATTCCGGTTGTTACTGTGTTGAATGCAATGCCGTCATCGCGAGCAGGCTCGCTCCCACAGGGGGCGGTGGATTCGTCAGTACAATGCAAACAAAAAGCCCCCCATCGGTTACCCGATGGGGGGCTTTTGTGCGTCTGGCGTCAGGTCAAACCTTGACGATCCAGCCCGCTGGCGCTTCGATGTCGCCGGTTTGCACGCCGGTCAGCTCTTTGTAGAGCTTCTGGGTGATCGGGCCGACTTCGGTTTCGCTGTGGAACACGTGCAGGTGGTCGTTGTAGTTGATGCCGCCAATCGGCGTGATCACCGCCGCGGTACCGCAAGCACCGGCTTCCTTGAAGTCTGCCAGCTTGTCGATGAACACGTCGCCTTCGACCACGTCCAGACCCAGGCGGGACCTGGCCAGTTCGATCAGCGACAGACGGGTGATGCCCGGCAGTACCGATGGCGAGTTCGGGGTCACGAACTTGTTGTCGTGGGTGATCCCGAAGAAGTTGGCCGAACCGACTTCCTCGATCTTGGTATGGGTCAGCGGATCCAGGTAGATGCAGTCGGCGAAATGCGCCTTCTTGGCCTGGGAGCCCGGCATCAGGCTGGCGGCGTAGTTGCCACCGACCTTGGCGGCACCGGTGCCTTGTGGCGCAGCGCGGTCGTAGCTGGAGATCAGGAAGTTGTGCGGGGTCAGGCCGCCCTTGAAGTAGGCGCCAACCGGGATGCAGAAGATCGAGAAGATGAACTCGGGCGCGGTACGCACGCCGATGTTGTCACCCACGCCGATCACGAACGGGCGCAGGTACAGCGCGCCGCCGGTGCCGTACGGCGGAATGAAACGCTCGTTGGCGCGGACCACTGCCTTGCAGGCTTCGATGAACTGCTCGGTTTCCACCTGCGGCATCAGCAGGCGGGCGCAGCTGCGCTGCATGCGCAGGGCGTTCTGGTCCGGGCGGAACAGGTTGATCGAGCCGTCCTTGCAACGATAGGCCTTCATGCCTTCGAAGCATTGCTGGCCATAGTGAAGGGCAGTGGAGCCTTCGCTGATGTGCAGCACATTGTCTTCGGTCAGGGTGCCTTTGTCCCACTCGCCATTGCGAAAGTACGACAGATAGCGCTTGTCGGTCTTGATGTAGTCAAAACCCAGCTTGTCCCAATTGATGCTTTCGTTACCCATGACACCCTCTATCACTGAACAACCGTCGAAACGGTTCAAGGCTTCTGACGTTTTTTGGATGGGGACAACAATACTTCATTCCGGGCCGGTTTCGCAGCCCGGATTGCATTCCTTGTAGGAGCGAGCTTGCTCGCGATGGACGTCAACGATAACGCGCCTCGTCTGAGTGACCGCGTTGTCCTGAGTTTTTCGCGAGCGAGCTCGCTCCTACAGGTTCGGGCTAGAGGTGCAACGCATGCCCCAGAGCCCGCAACGCCGCTTCCTGCACCGCCTCACCCAGCGTCGGGTGCGCATGGATGGTGCCGCCGATGTCTTCCAGCCGCGCGCCCATCTCCAGGCTCTGGGCAAACGCAGTGGACAACTCCGACACGCCTACGCCCACCGCCTGCCAGCCGACAATCACATGATTGTCGCGACGGGCGACCACCCGCACGAAGCCGCTTTTCGACTCCAGGGTCATCGCCCGGCCATTGGCGGCGAACGGGAAGCTCGACACGATGCAGTCCAGACCTGCGGCGTTGGCTTCGTCCGGGGTCTTGCCGACCACCACCAGTTCCGGGTCAGTGAAGCACACGGCGGCGATGGCGGTCGGGTTGAACTCGCGGGATTTACCGCTGATCAGCTCGGCGACCATCTCGCCCTGGGCCATGGCCCGGTGCGCGAGCATCGGTTCGCCGCTCAGGTCACCGATGGCATACACGTTGCGCATGCTAGTCTGGCAGCGGTGGTCGATCTTGATCGACGAACCGTTCATGTCCAGGTTCAGCGCTTCGAGGTTCCAGCCCTGGGTGTTCGGCTTGCGACCGACGGCCACCAGCACCTGATCGGTTTCCAGGTTCAGGGTCGCACCGTTCGGGGCCAATACCTGCAATGTATTTTCTTTTGAATCAAAGCCTTGCACGCTGTGTTTCAAGTAAAGCTTCACGCCGAGTTTTCTCAGTTCGTCGTGCACAGGCTGGGTCAGTTCGGCGTCGTAGGCCGGCAGGATGCGCTCCTGCGCTTCTACCACGCTGACCTCGGCGCCGAGCTTGCGATAGGCAATGCCCAACTCCAGACCGATGTAACCACCGCCGACCACAATCAAGCGCTTGGGCACGGATGTCGGCGCCAAGGCTTCGGTGGACGAGATGATCGGCCCGCCAATCGGCAACATCGGCAGGTTCACGCTTTTCGAACCGGTGGCCAGCACCAGGTGCTCGCACTGGATGCGCGTGTCGCCGACATCCACGGTTTTACCGTCAACCACGTTGGCCCAGCCTTGGATGACCTGGACCTTGTTCTTTTTCAGCAACGCCGCAACGCCGGTGGTCAGGCGATCGACAATGCCGTCTTTCCATTCGACGCTCTTGGTGATGTCGAGGGTTGGCGCCGAAACGCTGATGCCCAGGGCCGAAAGCTGATGGTGGTGCTGCGTCTGATGAAACTGCTCGGCGACGTGAATCAGTGCTTTGGACGGAATGCAGCCAATGTTCAGGCAGGTGCCGCCCAACGATTGGCCTTCCACGAGGATGGTCGGGATGCCCAGCTGGCCGGCACGGATCGCCGTCACATAACCGCCGGGGCCGCCGCCGATGATCAGCAGCGTGGTATTCAGGGTCTGCATGACTTACTCCACAAACAGGGTAGCGGGTTGTTCGAGCAAGCCACGAATGGCCTGGATGAATAGCGCCGCGTCCATGCCGTCGACCACGCGGTGATCGAAGGAGCTGGAGAGGTTCATCATCTTGCGGATCACAATCTGGCCTTTGATCACCATTGGCCGTTCGACGATCTTGTTCACGCCGACGATCGCCACTTCCGGCAGGTTCAGCACCGGCGTGCTGACGATGCCGCCCAAGGCGCCAAGGCTGGTCAGGGTGATGGTCGAGCCGGACAATTCATCGCGGCTGGCCTTGCCGTTGCGGGCGGCGCTGGCCAGGCGAGCGATTTCCGCTGCGCTGTCCCACAGGCTGCGGGCTTCGGCGTGACGCACCACCGGCACCATCAGGCCAACGTCGCTCTGGGTCGCGACGCCCACATGCACCGCGCCGAGGCGGGTGATGACCTGGGCTTCGTCGTCGTAGCGGGCGTTCATCTGCGGGAAGTCGCGCAGGGCAACGACCATGGCGCGGACCAGGAACGGCAGCAAAGTCAGCTTGCCGCGGGTCGCGCCGTGTTTTTCATTGAGGTGCGCGCGCAGCTCTTCCACGGCGGTGACGTCGATTTCTTCGACATAACTGAAGTGGGCTGCACGCTGGGTGGCGTCCTGCATGCGCTGGGCGATCTTGCGGCGCATGCCGATCACCGGGATCTGCTGTTCATCGGTACGTTGGGCGTAAGCAGCCGCCACCGGTGCCGAAGCATTTGACTGCCCCTGGGCCAGGTAGGCGTCCAGGTCTTCATGCAGTACGCGGCCGGCCGGGCCGGTGCCACGTACCAGGCGCAATTGAATGCCGAGGTCCAGCGCATGCTTGCGCACGGCCGGAGAGGCCAACGGACGCTCATCGGCCTGGCGAGCAACCATCGGGCCCTGGCAGACGGCAGCTTTCGGCGCCGGGGCAGCGACCGGTTTGCTTTCAACCACGGCTTCAACTTTAGGTGCGGCCACCGGGGCTTCTTTAACGGGAGCCGGTTGCGCCGACTCCTTAACGTTGCCCGCGCCTTCGACTTCAATGCTGATCAGCACACTGCCGACCGCCATGACTTCGCCCGGCTGTCCGCCGAGGGCGATGACCTTGCCATGCACCGGCGACGGGATATCGACCATCGCCTTGTCGGTCATGACATCGGCCAGCACCTGATCTTCGACGACCATGTCGCCGACCTTGACGTGCCATACCGACAATTCAACTTCTGCAATGCCTTCACCAATGTCCGGCATTTTAATGATGTGCGTGCCCATTCAGACCTCCATGACCCGTTTCAACGCCGCGCCCACTCGGGACGGGCCTGGGAAATACGCCCACTCTTGCGCGTGCGGGTAAGGGGTGTCCCAACCGGTGACGCGTTCGATCGGCGCTTCCAGGTGGTGGAAGCAATGCTCTTGCACCAGCGACACCAGTTCGGCACCGAAACCGCAGGTGCGTGTGGCTTCGTGCACCACCACGCAGCGGCCGGTTTTTTTCACCGATTTGACGATGGTTTCCAGGTCCAGCGGCCACAGGCTGCGCAGGTCGATGACTTCGGCATCGACGCCGCTTTCTTCAGCGGCGACTTGCGACACGTAGACGGTGGTGCCGTAGGTCAGCACGGTGACGTCCTTGCCCGGACGGGCGATCGCGGCAACGTCCAGCGGTACGGTGTAGTAGCCGTCCGGAACCTGTGCGGCGGGGTGCTTCGACCACGGGGTTACCGGGCGGTCGTGGTGGCCGTCGAACGGGCCGTTGTACAGGCGTTTCGGCTCGAGGAAGATCACCGGGTCATCGTTTTCGATGGAGGCGATCAGCAGGCCTTTGGCGTCATACGGGTTGGACGGCATGACAGTACGCAGGCCGCAGACCTGGGTGAACATCGCCTCGATGCTCTGGCTGTGGGTCTGGCCGCCGTAGATGCCGCCGCCGCAAGGCATGCGCAGGGTCATCGGTGCGGTGAACTCGCCGGCCGAGCGATAACGCAGTCGCGCGGCTTCGGAAATGATCTGGTCGGAGGCCGGGTACACGTAGTCGGCGAACTGGATCTCGGCCACCGGGCGCAGACCGTAGGCACCCATGCCCACGGCGACACCGACGATACCGCTTTCGGAGATCGGCGCGTCGAACACCCGGGAGGTGCCGTACTTGTTCTGCAGGCCTTCGGTGCAGCGGAACACGCCGCCGAAGTAGCCGACGTCCTGGCCGAAGACCACGACGTTGTCATCACGCTCAAGCATCACATCCATGGCCGAGCGCAGGGCCTGGATCATGGTCATGGTGGTCGTGGTCATGGCGGTTTCCAACTCGATTTTGTTGTTGTGATCGTTCATGTCAGATCCCCAACTCTTGGCGCTGGCGCTTCAAGTGCTCCGGCATCTCTTTGTAGACGTCTTCGAACATGGTCGCGGCGCTCGGAATCTGGCCACCGGCGAGGGTGCCATATTGCTCGGCTTCTTTCTGTGCGGCGATCACTTCGGCTTCCAGTTCGGCGCTGACCGCGGTGTGTTCCTCTTCGGACCAGTGACCGGTCTTGATCAGGTGCTGCTTGAGGCGCGCAATCGGATCACCCAGCGGGAAGTGGCTCCAGTCATCGGCGGGACGGTATTTCGACGGATCATCGGAGGTCGAGTGCGGACCGGCGCGATAGGTGACCCATTCGATCATGGTCGGGCCGAGGCCGCGGCGGGCGCGTTCGGCGGCCCAGGCAGAGGCAGCGTAGACCGCGTAGAAATCGTTGCCATCGACCCGCAGGGAGGCAATGCCGCAACCGACGCCGCGCCCGGCGAAGGTGGTGGCTTCACCACCGGCAATCGCCTGGAAGGTGGAGATCGCCCACTGGTTGTTGACCACGTTGAGGATCACCGGCGCGCGGTACACGTGGGCGAACGTCAGGGCGGTGTGGAAGTCCGACTCGGCGGTGGCGCCGTCGCCGATCCAGGCCGAAGCGATTTTGGTGTCGCCCTTGATCGCCGAGGCCATACCCCAGCCCACGGCTTGCACGAACTGGGTGGCGAGGTTGCCGGAGATGGTGAAGAAACCGGACTCCTTGACCGAGTACATGATTGGCAACTGACGTCCCTTGAGCGGATCGCGCTCGTTGGACAGCAGCTGGCAGATCAGGCCGACCAACGGCACGTCGCGGGCCATCAGGATGCTTTGCTGGCGGTAGGTCGGGAAGCACATGTCGTCGATGTTCAGGGCCAGGGCCTGGGCGCTGCCGATGGCTTCTTCGCCAAGGCTCTGCATGTAGAACGACATTTTCTTTTGACGCTGGGCGACCACCATGCGGTTGTCGTAGATGCGGGTCTTGAGCATGGCGCGCATGCCTTTGCGCAGGATCTCGCTAGAGACGCCTTCGGCCCAGGGACCGAGGGCATTGCCCTGGTCGTCGAGCACGCGAATCAGGCCACGGGCCAGGTCAGCCGTGTCAGCCGGTTCAACGTCGATTTGGGGTTTGCGCACCGTGCCGGCATCGGTCAGATGCAGGTAGGAGAAGTCGGTTTTACAGCCGGGACGGCCCGAGGGTTCGGGGACGTGCAGGCGCAGCGGTTCATACGCTTGGGTCATGGCTTCTACGCTCGATCTTGTGAATTTCTTGTAGTGAGCTGACAGATTTCGTTCGGTAGAAGAAATCTTGTCCTACAACAATCATAGGCCCGGCCAAGAAGAATATTTCTCTCTGTTTCGTTGCGCAAAAGATCATTTGCAGATAAAAAACCTGCATAAACATAAAAAACAGGTGGTTTTGTCTCATGCGTAAACTGGACCGTACCGATATCGGCATTCTCAACAGCCTTCAGGAGAATGCGCGCATCACCAACGCCGACCTCGCGCGTTCGGTGAACCTGTCGCCGACCCCGTGTTTCAACCGGGTCAAGGCCATGGAAGAACTGGGGGTGATTCGCGAGCAAGTGACGCTGCTTGATGCCGACCTGCTGGGGCTGCATGTGAACGTGTTCATTCACGTCAGCCTGGAGAAGCAGGTGGAGGAAGCGTTGCAGCATTTCGAAGAGGCGATTTCCGATCGCCCCGAAGTGATGGAGTGCTACCTGATGGCGGGCGACCCGGACTACCTGATCCGGGTGCTGGTGCCGACCATTCAATCGCTGGAGCGTTTCATGATGGACTTTCTGACCAAGGTCCCGGGGGTGGCGAACATTCGTTCGAGCTTTGCGCTCAAGCAGGTGCGGTACAAGACCGCGCTGCCATTGCCGGCCAATGGGTTGACGCTGGATAAATAAGGATTGGCGGTGTCACTGCATTTACTGACGCAATAAGTCACAGCTGTACAGCGCCGCTCTACAGTTTGAACTCATGTTTGTGTGATGCAGTTTTCTTTATGTTTTGCTCTCCACTATTGATTAACTAGAGTGAAACATAATGAAGCCTGTATTAGATAAAGTTGCATTGGCCTACTCGCTGGACGTCAATCCTGATGATCTGGATGATTACGGAAATATAAAAGAATATGTTCCTCCTGTTTTTGAGCCGTTTGTCGAGGACATGGGTGGAGCTGATTTGATGGATATCCAGGCCGCTCTGGACGGTGGGCCGGGTCCATCTGCCCTGGAGAGCGATATTGGAATTACCGCCGGCTGGTGCCCGGGAGGGAGTTGGAGTGGCGGGATATGTAAACCCTTCAATAACATTCGTACCCACTGGATGCGCGCGTACGGTGTTGTCAGCAACTTGCCGATTCATATGGCGATTCTGCCCGGCACTCACAATTCAGGTTTCGACAAACAGGCAGCGTCTACCCCTAGTATGGAGGTATGTCAGGACGTTGCGCCGTTCCATCAATTGAATGCCGGTATTCGAGTACTGGATCTCAGGGTTCAACATTACTCGGGATTCTTGGTTGGTGATCCACGGCGTTATTCGATTTTTCATTCAACAAGCAACGGGCGAACGGTCCAGGGCGATATTATCAATGCTGTGCGCATGTTTCATAATAGCTCTGATTGGGACACCAAGCGCGAGATCGTGATTCTGAACTTCCATCAGTTCAGGAACTTTACGGCCGATGCCCACCGTGAGCTAGCTGGAATAATAAAATCCTCTTTGGGCGAATCGATCATATCGCCTGTGTATCGAGATCTGACGGTGTCGCAAATATGGGCGTTGCCAAACTACAAAAATGTCGTCATTTCATACAACGCCGATCCCAGGGATGCGCTTTTTTGGCACGGCGTCAATCAACGCTGGATAGGTTCGAATACACCGTCGGATCGTGAGCTCAAAGCGTTTATTGACCGGGTCGGCAATGAAACCAAACCCTGGGGTGAATTGCGGGCGATTCAGGCCCATCGAATGGCACCGGTTATTTATATACCCAGCGATATTTCGGGCTCATTGATGTCATGGTTTGCTACAGGCAATGCCAGTTCTCCGATCATGAAGTACTACATCATCAATTGCGATTGGTCGTTACGGCATCGCCTGGTGGACAACATCATCTATTCCAACCAGTTCCGCAGCCGAGCGCTGGGCATTCCCGATGTTGTACAGGCCAGCCCGACGGGCATTGGCGTCCAAGGCATGCCAAGCGCCCGGCATATGATCCTGCAGATCGATGACGCGCACTGGACTGAAACAGTGGCGCTGCCGCCGATTCTTGATGAAGAGCCACACCGGTTGCTGGTTTGCTCGGACGCGGACGCCGAATGTGAACTGGATCTGCGTGGCAGTGATGTTCCGCTGCCTGGCGTCCGTTTATCGAAGGGGGAGGTGGTTGCCCTGGTATGTCTTGATGGCTCGCGCCAATGGGCGTTGCAGGTGCGCGATTGCTCGCCGAATGAGCACGGCCATGTGATTGCGGCACCCTGCGACGGCGAGAAATTCGTTCGCTATACATTGTCGGTCGGCAATTACGCGCCGTTGGTGTACTTGCCGGTCGCAGCTCCCGCCAACAGTGTGGTGCTGATCGTGTGCGATGCACTCTATACCACCCGAATCAGCCACTCCCAGGGCACGGATGAGCTTGAACATGTCATCTCTCCCGGTCAGGTTCTCGCGTTTACCTACAGCACAGCGTCCCGGCAGTGGCACAAGCAGGAGGTGCTACCCGGCAGTCACAACTGATTGATCGGAACTTTCAAATAAATCACACCATTGTCTTCCGCGGGCGGTAGGTTCCCCGCCCGCACATTCACCTGAATCGCCGGCAGCAGCAGTGTTGGCATGCCCAACCCGGCATCGCGTTTAGTGCGCATCTCAACGAAGGTGTTTTCGTCGATGTCGTCTCGTACATGGATGTTGCCTTTGCGCTGCTCACCGACGGTGGTCATGCAGCGAGGTTCGCGGCCCTCGGGCGGGTAGTCGTGGCAAACGAACAGACGCACGCTGGCGGGGAAGGCCAGCAGTTTGTGGATCGAGGCGAACATCTGGTTGGCATTGCCGCCAGGAAAGTCGCAGCGCGCCGTGCCAACGTCCGGCATGAACAGTGTGTCGCCGACCAGAATCACATCGCCGTCGATCAGGTACGCCATGTCCGCCGGGGTATGGCCGGGCACATGCAAGGCCGTGGCATTGAGGTTGCCGATGCGAAATGACTCGTCGGGGGCGAACAGGTGATCGAACTGTGAACCGTCGATGCAGAACTCCGGCTCAAGGTTGAACAAGGCCTTGAACACGTTCTGCACCTTGCAGATCGACTCGCCGATGGCGATCTGGCCACCCAGTTCCCGGCGCAGATACGGCGCGGCGGACAAGTGATCGGCGTGGGCATGGGTTTCCAGCAGCCACTGCACCTGCAAGCGGTGTTCGCGCACGAAAGCGATGATCTTGTCGGCTTGAATCGTTGCCGTGCGGCCGGCGGCCGGGTTGTAATCAAGTACCGCGTCGACGATCGCGCATTGTCCGCCGTCGTCTTCGTAGATCACATAACTGTAGGTCGACGAGGCGTCGTCAAAAAAAGCTTCAATCAGGGCAGGCATGGCGGCCAATTCTTTCGGGATAAGCGTTGAGGGTAGATTCATTTTCCCTGCGCTGACCAGTCTCACCTGCATTCAGTTAATGAAAAATCCTGCGCGGGCTCTATCCTGTCATTCATCGATGCCGGGCGTTCCCGGTTTTTGTCGCGGATCACGAGTGTTTTATGTTGCTGGCAAGTCTGTTTGGCGTGGTGATGGGGTTGGTGTTGGGGTTGACCGGCGCGGGCGGCGGGATTCTCGCGGTGCCGGCCCTGGTGTTGGGGTTGGGCTGGAGCATGACTCAGGCCGCCCCGGTGGCGTTGTTTGCGGTGGGCAGTGCGGCAGCGGTCGGCGCCATCGATGGTTTGCGTCATGGCCTGGTGCGTTACCGCGCGGCGTTGTTGATCGCAGCGCTCGGTGCGGTGTTTTCGCCGGTGGGTATCTACTTCGCCCATCAGTTACCGGAAAGAATCCTGATGATCCTGTTCAGCTTGTTGATGGTCGTGGTGGCCGGGCGGATGTTGCGCCGTGAACGCAAGGATGACGGCCCGAGTGACCACGGCCACGCCAACTGGGGGCAGAAGAACTGCATGCTCGATCAACAGACCGGGCGCTTTTCCTGGACCGCCAAATGCACCGCGACCCTCGCCGCGCTCGGGGCGGTGACGGGGGTGGTGTCGGGATTGCTGGGAGTGGGTGGCGGCTTTCTGATCGTCCCGGCGTTCAAGCAACTGACCGATGTGCAAATGCGCGGGATCGTCGCCACCTCGCTGATGGTGATCAGCCTGATATCGGCCATTGGCGTGATCGGCGCGTTCCATGCCGGGGTGCGTATCGACGGCCAGGGCGTGGCCTTTATTGGCGCCAGCATCGTCGGCATGATCATTGGCCGCAAGCTGTGCGCACGGGTACCGGCGCGGGCGTTGCAGGCGGGGTTCGCCAGTGTCTGTCTGGTCATCGCCGTTTACATGCTGGTGCGTGCCTGAGCCTTACAGTGCTTGATATTGCAGGCTGAAACCCAGTTCGGTGGATTGACCCTGTTCCAGTAAGCGCAACCCTGGTCGACCGGGCCGGTGCCTGCAGTCGGGTGTTCGCTGTCCGCGGCAGGTGCGGATGCAGCCCAAGCCATGCCACGCAGCGTTTTCAGTCAGGTGCGTGACGTTCGTCTTCGAGTTCGATCAGTGTTAGCGACATGTTGACCTGCCATGTGATTTTTTGAGGCTTGCACCGTTCCCTGTGGCGTTCCGACAAGCCCCCTCGCTACAAAGGCCCGCTCCCACAGGGGATTGGGTTGTCAGTTGGAAATCATTGGGGGCAGGGTGCCTGGCAGCGAGACCGCCGCCACTGCGCCAAGCCCCAGCATCCACTCCAGCATCACGCTGGCGCGCAATCGCACATTGATCAGCCCGGTGATCAGCAACCCTGCGACCAACCCGTAACCAGCCGCTGATCCATTGCGGTTTCGCCATTTGCAAGCAAGGGCCTGAACACCCAGCCCCCGAACAGCATCAACACCACGATGAAATGCAGGAAGCGGCACAGCACCAGCGCGCTCGCCATGAATTACTGGCCAACCTTGAAGGCGTAGGCACCTTCGCTTTTGTGAGTGTCGACCGACACGGCGTGCCATTCGACTTTGTAGGCGCCGGCGGTCTAGCGTTACGACAGCGGCTGTACGAAGTTTCGTTTTCCCCTGTCGCCGCGGTCCAGAGCGGATGCTAGTCTTGCTCAACGTTGTTGTCGGGGATCCGCATGGGCAATCACAAGATCGAGATTCGTCGCAGTAACGTCGAAAAAATCCTGCTGGGGGCGGAAAAGGTCTTCGCTGAAAAGGGCTTCGGCAGCACCGCCATGGCCGACATCGCCGCTGAAGTGCAACTGCCGCGCTCCAACCTGCACTACTACTTCAGCACCAAGACCGAGTTGTACAGCGCCGTGCTGTTCGACTTGCTGGAAGTCTGGAAGCAGGACGCGCTGTGCTTCGAGATGTTCGATGACCCGCGTGTGGTGCTCAGCAGTTACATCCGCGCCAAGATGAACCATTCCCGCAGCCGGCCGTATGGCTCGAAAGTCTGGGCCAATGAAATCATCCATGGCGCGCCGACCCTCGGCGCAGCGCTGGATGCGAGCCTGTACGACTGGGCCAAGATGAAGGAAGCGAAAATCCGCCAGTGGGTGGACGACAAACGCATCCTGCCGGTGGAGCCGTCGAGCCTGCTCTACATGATCTGGGCCTCGACCCAGCACTACGCCGACTTCGATCATCAGGTGAACATTCTCAACGACCATCAGCCGCTGTCGGACATGCAGTTCGAAAAGGCGGTGCAGACGGTGACCAGTGTGATTTTGCGGGGGATTGGATTGGAGCCTTGAGATTTGTGGTGTAGCGGCGGACCTCATCGCGAGCAGGATCGCTCCTACAAGGGAATGCTGTCGTACACAAATGCGGTGTACACCAGCGATCAATGTAGGAGCGAGCCTGCTCGCGAAGGCGTCAGTTCAGGCGTCGCTGACCTCAAGGACTGACGTGATACGGATTCCTCGGATCATGATTCCAGTCCAGGAACGGCTTGCCGGTCTCCACCGGCACCATCTCGATGCAGTCCTGCACCGGGCAGGTGATCTGGCACAGGTTACAGCCCACGCACTCCTCATCGATCACCTGATACTTGTGAGTGCCGTCCGCTTGCTTGAGGCTGGCCACGGCCTGGTGCGAGGTGTCCTCACATGCGATATGGCAACGACCACAACCGATGCACGCCTCCTGATCGATTTTCGCGATCACCTGGTAGTTGATGTCCAGGTACTTCCAGTCCGTGGTGTTGCCCACCGCGCGCCCGGAAAACTCCGAAATGCTGGCATAGCCCTGACTGTCCATCCAGCGTGACAAACCGTCCTTCATGTCTTCGACAATCCGGAAACCATGCAGCATCGCTGCCGTGCATACCTGCACCGAGCCACTGCCGAGCGCGATGAACTCCGCGGCGTCGCGCCAGTTGCCGATGCCGCCAATGCCGCTGATCGGCAGGCCCTGGGTCTGCGGGTCGCGGGCGATTTCGGCGACCATGTTCAAGGCAATTGGCTTGACGGCCGAGCCGCAGTAACCGCCGTGGGTGCTTTGGCTGCCGACCATGGGGTTGGCGACCATGCGCTCGAGGTTGACGCTGGTGATCGAGTTGATGGTGTTGATCAACGACACCGCATCGGCACCGCCACGGTGGGCGGCGCGGGCGGCGACGCGGATGTCGGTGATGTTCGGCGTGAGCTTGACGATCACCGGCAACGAGCAATACGTCTTGCACCAGCGGGTGACCTGTTCCACGTATTCCGGCACCTGGCCGACCGCCGCGCCCATGCCCCGTTCCGGCATGCCGTGGGGGCAACCGAAGTTCAGTTCGATGCCGTCGGCGCCAGTGGCCTCCACCAGCGGCAGGATGTGTTTCCAGGATTCTTCGACGCAGGGCACCATCAAGGACACGATCAGTGCGCGGTCCGGCCAGTCCTTTTTGACCTGGGTGATTTCCCGCAGGTTGATCTCCAGCGAGCGGTCGGTGATCAACTCGATGTTGTTAAAACCGAGTACCTCCCGGTTAGCCCCGAAGTGCGCCGAATAGCGCGACGACACGTTCACCGCCGCCGGGTCTTCCCCCAGGGTTTTCCAGACCACGCCACCCCAGCCGGCCTCGAAGGCGCGGACCACGTTGTAGGCTTTGTCGGTCGGTGGCGCGGAGGCCAGCCAGAAGGGGTTGGGTGCTTTGATGCCGGCGAAGACAATCGACAGATCGGCCATTTACGCAGCCTCCACATTGAGCATCAGTTGAGCATTGATTGCCTCGGCGGCGCGCTTGCCATGCTGCACGGCTTGCACGGTGAGGTCTTGATCGAGGCTGGTGCAGTCACCGCCGGCATACACGCCGGGGATGCTGGTGCGCAGGTTTTCATCGACTTCGATGCGTTCGCCCTGGCGCTTGAGCTCGCGGGCCAGCGGATCGCTGAGGGCGCTGCCGTCGAAGGCCTGGCCGATGGCCTTGAAGATCGCATCGGCGGCCAGTTCGAAGGTTTCGCCGGTGGTTTGCAGGCGACCTTCGACCAGATGGGTTCGGGCGAAACGCATGCCGCGCACGCGGCCTTGGTCATCGAGCAGCACTTCTTCGGGTTGTGCCCAGGTCATCAGCCGCACCTGATTGGCCTTGGCAATGTCCTGTTCGTGATGGGTGGCCCCCATGTCCTCGACGCCACGGCGGTACACCAGATTCACATCGTGGGCGCCGAGGCGGGCCATTTGTACCGCCATGTCGATGGCGGTGTTGCCCGCGCCGAGGACAATGCAGTGGTCGGCCAGGGGCAACTGGCTCAGGTCATCGGCCTGGCGCAGTTCGCGGATGTAGTCGGTGGCGGCGAGCAGGCCGGGCGCGTCTTCGTGGGCCAGGCCCAGTTGCTTGCTGGCGTTGAGCCCGAGGCCGAGGAACACCGCATCGAACTGTTGGTGCAGTTCGCTGAGGGTCAGGTTCTCCCCGAGTTTCTGCCCGTGGCGGATTTCGATGCCGCCAATCTGCAACAGGAACTCAAGTTCCTTTTGCGCGTAGTCATCCACCAGTTTGTATTTGGCGATCCCGTATTCGTTGAGGCCACCAGCTTTTTCCCGCGCCTCGAAGATCACCACGTCATGCCCGTGCATGGCGCTGCGGTGAGCACAAGACAACCCGGCCGGGCCGGCGCCGACCACGGCGATGCGTTTGCCGGTGCTGGCAGCACGCTGGAAGGGGTGAGTGCTGAAGTGCGCATTGTCCACGGCGTAGCGTTGCAACAGGCCGATCATGACCGGCGCACATTCGTGAGCGTTGTTGCGCACGCAGGCTTGCTGGCAAAGAATCTCCGTCGGGCACACCCGGGCGCAACTGCCGCCGAGGATGTTGGCCGAGAGGATTTTCTGCGCGGCGCCTTGCACGTTGTCCTGCGCAATGTTGCGGATGAACGAAGGGATGTCGATCTCGCTCGGACAGGCATTCACGCAGGGCGCGTCGTAGCAATACAGGCAGCGCGAGGCTTCCAGGTTTGCCTGGCGCTCGTTGAGCGGCGGCGCCAGGTCGGTGAAGTGGCCGGCGAGGGTGGCCGCATTCTCATGGGGATGCGGGAGGTGGTCCAGGGTCTTGATCACGGTATTGGCCTCACGGTTATTTGAGGTGCTGCCTCTGAACGGGCATTGTTTTTTGTGTTGTCTGTGCGGGCCTCATCGCGAGCAAGCTCGCTCCCACAGGTTTTGTGAACACTCGAGATCCCTGTGGGAGCGAGCTTGCTCGCGATAGGCCGAAGGCCGCTTTCAGCGTTTCACAGCAACCGGCTTGTGCAACTCGGCCCGCTTGCTCAGCAAATCAAACACCGCCGGATACGCCGGCCGTTCGATGTAGCGCCCGGCGCCACGCTCGGCCCGCAGGTCGCCGTCGGCCCAGACCACGCGGCCCTGGCTGATGGTGTGGCTGGGCACGCCGCGTACGGTCTTGCCTTCGAAGATGTTGAAGTCCACCTGCTGATGGTGGGTCTTGGCGGAAATGGTCCGTGTGCCTTGCGGGTCCCACAGCACCAGGTCGGCATCGGCACCCACACGAATCGCGCCTTTGCGTGGGTAGAGATTGAAGATCTTCGCCGTGTTGGTGGACGTCAGCGCGACGAATTGCTGCATCGAAAAGCGACCGGTGTTCACGCCTTCATCCCACAGCACTGCCATGCGGTCTTCGATGCCGGCGGTGCCGTTGGGAATCTTGCTGAAGTCGTCGCGGCCAGCGGCTTTTTGCTCGGCGCAGAAGCAGCAGTGGTCAGTGGCGGTGGTGTGCAGGTTGCCCGATTGCAGGCCATGCCAGAGCGCCTCTTGATGGCCGCGAGGACGGAACGGCGGGCTCATTACATAACCGGCGGCGGTCTGCCAGTCCGGATGGCGGTAGACGCTGTCGTCCAGCAGCAGGTGCCCGGCCAGCACTTCGCCGTAGACCGGCTGGCCCTTGCCCCGGGCGTAGGTGATTTCGTCCAGGGCTTCCTTGGTCGAGACGTGGACCAGGTACAGCGGCGTGCCCAGGGTTTCGGCGATGCGGATCGCTCGGCTCGCGGCTTCGCCTTCAACCTGGGAAGGCCGCGACAGTGGATGCGCTTCCGGACCGGTGATGCCCTGGGCCATCAGCTTGCGTTGCAGGTGATACACCAGTTCACCGTTTTCCGCGTGAACGGTCGGCACCGCGCCCAGTTCCAGACAGCGTTCGAAACTGGCCACCAGGGTGTCATCGGCGGCCATGATCGCGTTCTTGTAGGCCATGAAATGCTTGAAGCTGTTGACGCCGTGCTGGCTGACCAGCTCGGCCATTTCCTCGCGGACCTGTTCGCTCCACCAGGTGATGGCGACATGAAAACCATAGTCCGACGCCGACTTCTCGGCCCAGCCGCGCCACTGGTGGAAGGCTTCGAGCAAAGATTGCTGCGGATTGGGAATCACGAAGTCGATGATCGAGGTGGTGCCGCCGGCCAGTCCCGCCGCCGTGCCGCTGTAGAAATCTTCGCTGGCCACGGTGCCCATGAAGGGCAGTTGCATGTGGGTGTGCGGGTCGATGCCGCCGGGCATCAGATATTGGCCGCTGCCGTCGAGCACTTCGGCCTCTGCCGGAACATCGAGGTTTTCGCCGATGGCCTTGATCACGCCGTCTGCGCAATACACATCGGCGCGATAACTTTCATCATGGGTAATAACGTTGGCGCCACGGATCAACAGAGACATTCCGAGTTCCTCGCAGGCAATGACCGGTTTATGCCGGTTCTAGATGTTCTATTTAAAAACAGCCCGGACAGATTGATTCCTGTCAGTGCTGTCAGGATTAAACGCTAGCTGCAGTTATCCGAATCGGCAAGAATATTTTTTATAAGCTAATGCTGTTGTTAACTAAATGATATTTAACGATTAAGTTCAAGAATCACCAAAATGGTGAGGCTACTCACCATTTTGACGCACTTGACAGGATCGAAAAATAGTCAAGATTTCTTATGTGAAATCAGCTGTTTGAGTATGGTCTATGGTTGATGCGCAGCCATTGAAAAAAGATCTACGCACCAGTTTGAGTCCTGACTGTTTCGACAACTTGTCTGGCATTCGGCCTGAGTGGCCTGACAAATAGTCGAGTCAGCGAATAAAACTGATAAACATCAGTTGGTTGCAATGTGTTTATGGAACTGCCCGATGCTTGATCGGGGCACACGGCACGTTTATTGATGCCGCCAGCCCCTGATGAGCAACAATAATCAAAAGAACAGTGGAGCGGCCATGCAACAGATCAGATCGCAAGTGACCGAGCGCGACGGCTTGTTCGAGCTCGAAGCCGGCAGCGATGTCCTCGACAGTCCCCGTTACAACCACGACATTGCACCGACCAAGGTGCGCGAACGCACCTGGAACAAATGGCACATCACCGCATTGTGGGTGGGCATGGCAATCTGCGTGCCGACCTACACCCTCGGTGGGGTGCTGACCGCGTACTTCGGCCTGACCGTCGGCGAAGCGCTGCTGGCGATTCTGTTAGCCAACATCATCGTGCTGATTCCCCTGACACTTAACGCCTTTCCCGGCACCAAGTACGGGATTCCCTTTCCGGTATTGCTGCGCTCGTCCTTCGGCGTGCTCGGCTCCAACATTCCGTGCCTGATCCGCGCCCTGGTGGCGTGCGGCTGGTTCGGCATTCAGACCATGTTCGGCGGGCTGGCGATTCACCTGTTTCTCGGCTCGGTGTTCGAGGGCTGGAAATCCCTGGGCGGCACCGGCGAGGTCATCGGCTTCATGGTGTTCTGGGCGCTGAACCTGTGGGTGGTGATACGCGGCGCCGAGTCGATCAAATGGCTGGAAACCCTGTCGGCTCCGCTGTTGGTGCTGGTGGGCGTTGGCCTGCTGGTCTGGGCCATGCCCAACGTGTCGATGACCGAATTGCTGGCAATTCCGGCCAAGCGTCCCGAAGGCGCCGGCGTGGCCAGCTACTTCGCCGCCGGGCTGACGGCGATGGTCGGCTTTTGGGCCACGCTGTCACTGAACATTCCGGACTTCAGTCGCTACGCAAAAAGCCAGAAGGATCAGATTGTCGGGCAGATCATCGGCCTGCCGCTGACCATGTTCCTGTTTGCCTCCCTCGGCGTGGTGATGACCGCGGCCTCGGTGAAACTGGTGGGGGTGACGGTGTCCGATCCAGTGACCCTGATCGGCCATATCCAGAGCCCGGTGTGGGTCGCACTGGCAATGGCGCTGATCATCATCGCCACGCTGTCGACCAATACCGCAGCCAACATCGTGTCGCCAACCAATGACTTCCAGAACATCGCGCCCAAGGCGATCAACCGTACCAAAGCGGTGATCCTGACCGGGCTGGTGGGGCTGGGTCTGATGGCCCATGAACTGCTGAAAAAACTTGGCCTGATTGTCTCGGACGTCAGTCTGGAAACCGTCTATTCCAACTGGCTGCTCGGCTATTCCAGCCTGCTGGGACCGATTGCCGGGATCATGGTGGTGGACTATTTCCTGATCAAGAAACAGCAACTGGACCTTGCCGGCCTGTACCGCGATGACGTGTACCCGGCGTGGAACTGGAGCGGGTTCATCGCTTTCGGCGTGCCGGTGGTGCTGACGCTGCTGTCCCTGGGCAGTGATGCGTTCAGCTGGTTCTACAGCTATGGCTGGTTCACCGGCTCGGCGCTGGGTGGGGTTATTTATTACGGGTTGAGTGTGATGCGGCCTAGCCCGTCAATCGCTAAAACTGCGGTGTAAGGGAGGGCCTCATCGCGGGCAAGCCCGCTCCCACAGGGTTCTCGGGTGTTCACAAAACCTGTGGGAGCGGGCTTGCCCGCGATGGCGACCTCAAGCTCACCAACAAATTGCCTGAAGAAGCACACAAGAACAGCCTGAGGAGATCATCATGAACGCGGCCGTAGACGTTCTGCAGTCCAGCCATCAGCACATCAACCGCGACCGCCTGTGGCAATCGCTCATGGAGCTGGCCAGGCTCGGCGCCACGGTCAAGGGCGGCGTGTGTCGCCTGGCCCTGACCGACCTCGACCGCCAGGCCCGGGACATCTTCGTCAAATGGTGCGAGGAGGCCAGCTGCACTGTCAGCATCGACGCCGTCGGCAACATCTTCGCCCGCCGCCCCGGGCGCAATCCCGACCTGCCACCGGTGATGACCGGCAGCCACATCGACACCCAGCCCACTGGCGGCAAGTTTGATGGTTGTTTCGGTGTGTTGGCTGGCGTCGAAGTGTTGCGCACCCTCAATGACCTGAACATCGAAACCGAAGCGCCGCTGGAAGTGGTGGTCTGGACCAACGAAGAAGGCTCGCGCTTCGCCCCGTGCATGATGGGTTCCGGCGTGTTCGCGGAAAAATTCACCCTCGAGGAAACCCTGGCCAAGGTCGATGCCGATGGCGTGACCGTGGGTGAAGCACTGAATGCAATTGGCTACGCCGGCCCACGCAAAGTCAGCGGCCACAAAGTCGGTGCCTACTTTGAAGCCCACATCGAGCAAGGCCCGATCCTGGAAGACGAACGCAAGACCATAGGCGTGGTCATGGGCGCCCTCGGGCAAAAGTGGTTTGACCTCAAGCTGCGCGGCGTCGAAGCCCACGCCGGCCCGACCCCGATGCACCTGCGCAAGGACGCCCTGGTCGGCGCCGCGGTGATCGTCGGTGCGCTCAACCGCGCTGCCCTCAGCCATCAACCCCATGCCTGCGGCACCGTCGGTTGCCTGCAAGCCTATCCCGGCTCGCGCAACGTCATCCCCGGCGAAGTGCGCATGACCCTGGACTTCCGCCATCTGGAACCGGCGCGCCTGGACTCGATGATCGCCGAAGTGCGCGAAGTCATCGAAACCACCTGCGACGAACACGGCCTGACCTTCGAACTCACGCCAACGGCCGACTTCCCGCCGCTGTATTTCGACAAAGGCTGTGTCGAAGCCGTGCGCGGCGCCGCCCAAGCCCTGGGCCTGTCGCACATGGACATCGTCAGCGGAGCTGGGCACGACGCGATCTTCCTCGCCGAACTCGGCCCGGCCGGGATGATCTTCGTACCCTGCGAAGGCGGCATCAGCCACAACGAAATCGAAAACGCCGCGCCGGATGACCTGGCGGCCGGGTGTGCGGTGCTGTTGCGGGCGATGCTGGCGGCTTCGGCGGCGGTGGCGAAGGGCGAACTGGCGGCCTGAGCCGAGTGACGTGCGCTGGAATTTTCAGCGTACGTCACAACGCGCAATCTTCAATCGTCATCCTGTTGAATCCCTCAAACACTTGGTCCACCTGCGGGCCTCGCAGATCAACTCAAGCTTTTCGCTGACAGAAAATGATGGAGATCCCACAAGGCTCGTTGCACTAACCAAAACTCCAGCGGTCGTACTCTTCACAGGGTCACCATACTTATGGAGACGTAATGAGCCATGACGTCCTGACCACGGAAACCAATCGCCGCCAGTTGCAGCAGATCATCGCCGGCCTGTCCGACGGAGTGATTCTGCTGGACCCCGACCAGAGCATCCTGTGGGCCAATGATACCGCGCTGGCCATGCACGGCGTAGCGCACATTAGCGATCTGGGCAGCAACGCCAAGGCCTATGTCAAACGCTTCGCCCTGCGTTATCGCAACAATCACCTCGTGCCGGCCGACAGCTACCCGATCAATCGAGTGGCCCGTGGCGAGACGTTCAGCGATGTGCTGGTGGAGGTGACATCGGCGAGGGACAAAGAGCGCACCTGGGTCCATCGCGTGCGCAGCCTGGTATTGGCTGACAGTCGTGGCAAGCCGCAATCGCTGGTGTTGATCATGGACGATGTCACCGACCGGGCCAGTACCGGGCAATTGACCGCCCGTGAGCGCGATGTACTGGGCCTGATCTGCGAAGGCCTGGCCGACAAGGAAATCGCCGCGCGCCTGAAACTGGCGCCGAACACAGTGCGCAACCATGTGGCGACGGTGTATTCCAAGCTCGATTTGCACAGCCGCAGCGAGGCGATTGTCTGGGCGCGGGAGCGGGGACTGTTCGCTGGTGAATCCCGGTCGAAGGGGCAGGGTTAAGGTACAAACGCACTATGCGGTCGCCGCATTGATCGAAGATCTGCGTTACGAACTGCAAAGCAACTCCCTGTGACACCCGGATCCGGTGATGTAAGAACTGTCAGCTTTTACGGGTGTTGGCCGCGGGTTGGGCTATAAGTGATTCGCAGATATTTATTTTTTTGACAGGTGCATGGATTTTGCGCGTCGGTTTTGTTGTCACAAAAATGTGTCGATCACTTATCGCGGGTCAACCTATGAAAACTCTTGGGAAACGCGTTATCTCACCCTTGTCGCTGGCATTGTGCGTGGCGATTCTCGGCGGCTGTGCCAGTCCGCCGCCACCTCCAGCAGTCACTCCACCCCCACCTGAGCGCACCTGTCAGGCCATGGATAAAACCGATGTCCTGGGCGATGTGCGGGGCGATGACGGGCAGGTGACCCGAGTCACCACCACGACTCGCTGCGTCACGCAGTAAATCCGGGTTTCACTCTGTGGGAGCAGGCTCGCTCCCACAGGGATTTGTGCTGTTCAGACGATCAGGACAGGAACCCGCCATCCACATTCAGCGAAACGCCGGTGGTGTAGCTGGAGGCATCGCTGGCCAGGTACAACACTGCGCCGGCCATTTCGCTCGGGTCAGCCACGCGCTTGAGCGGAATCTGTTGCAGCGCGGTGTTCAGGATGGCTTCGTTTTTCACCAGTGCCGAGGCGAACTTGGTGTCGGTCAGGCCCGGCAGCAAGGCGTTGCAGCGAATCCCGAACTGCGCGCACTCCTTGGCGAAGACTTTGGTCATGTTGATCACCGCCGCCTTGGTCACCGAGTAGATGCCCTGGAATATGCCCGGCGAAACGCCGTTGATCGACGCCACGTTGATGATGCTGCCGCCGCCGTTTTCGCGCATCAGCTTGCCGGCTTCGACCGACATGAAGAAGTAGCCGCGGATGTTCACGTCGACGGTTTTCTGGAAAGCGCTGAGGTCGGTGTCCAGCACGTTGCAGAACTGCGGGTTGGTCGCGGCGTTGTTGACCAGGATGTCCAGGCGCCCGAACTGTTCCTTGATGCCGGCGAAGACCTGGCTGATCTGTTCCATTTCGCCGATATGGCAGGCAACGGCGGTGGCCTTGCCGCCGGCGGCGATGATGGCGTTGGCGACGTGCTGGCAGCCTTCAAGCTTGCGGC
Organism: Pseudomonas sp. KH_046_2; assembly: GCF_057838985.1. Lineage (NCBI taxonomy): Bacteria > Pseudomonadati > Pseudomonadota > Gammaproteobacteria > Pseudomonadales > Pseudomonadaceae > Pseudomonas > Pseudomonas sp. KH_046_2. Next base: position 2,719,800 of record NZ_CM174480.1, read on the forward strand.
TCGACACGATCACGTGGGCGCCTTGCTGGGCCAGCAGTTTGGCGATGGCTTCACCGATGCCACGGCTGGCGCCGGAAACGAAAGCGATCTTGCCGTCGAGGTCGAACAACTGAGTCTTGGACATGGGATTCCCTTGTAATGAAGCCTTGTGATGAAGCTGATCAGAGGCTGGATTTCGAAATGACCTGCAAGCTCATCTGCTCCAGCAGCTTGTTCATGTGAATGAACTGCGCGAAGCGTTTGTCCTGGGTCTGGCCATGGTAGAAGCGGTAGTAGATCTGCTGCACGATGCCGGCCAGGCGGAACAGACCGTAGGTGTAGTAGAAGTCGAAATTGTCGATGCGGATGCCCGAGCGTTCGGCGTAGTAATCGACGAACTCGCGGCGGGTGAGCATGCCCGGCGCGTGGCTCGGCTGGCGGCGCATCATCTGCACCGGCGCCGGATCATCGGCTTCGATCCAGTAGGCGAGGGTATTGCCCAGGTCCATCAGCGGGTCGCCGAGGGTGGTCAGTTCCCAGTCGAGCACGCCGATGATCTGCATCGGGTTGTTCGGGTCGAGGATCACGTTGTCGAAGCGGTAGTCGTTGTGCACGATGCTGGAGGTCGGGTGGTCGGCCGGCATCTTGTCGTTGAGCCAGGCTTTGACCGTTGCCCATTGCGGTGCGTCAGGGGTCAGGGCTTTTTCGTAGCGATCGCTCCAGCCTTTGATCTGCCGCGCCACGTAACCTTCGGGTTTGCCGAGGTCACCCAGGCCGTAGGCGTTGTAGTCGACGCGGTGCAATTCCACGAACTTGTCGATGAAGCTCTTGCACAGGGCTTCGGTTTTCGCCGAATCCAGGCCCAGCTCCGGCGGCAGGTCCGAGCGCAGGATGATGCCGTTGACCCGTTCCATGACATAGAACTCGGCCCCGATCACCGATTCATCGGTGCAGTGCACGTAGGCTTTCGGGCAGTACGGAAAACCGTCGCGCAGTTGATTGAGGATGCGGAATTCACGACCCATGTCGTGGGCCGACTTGGCCTTGTGGCCAAAGGGCGGGCGACGCAGGACGAATTCCTGTTCGGGGTATTCCAGCAAGTAAGTGAGGTTTGAAGCGCCGCCCGGAAACTGGCTGATCCGTGGCAAGCCGCTGAGCCCCGGAATATGGGCCTTGAGGTACGGATCGATCAGGCTGGCATCGAGCTCTTCGCCGGTGCGGATACGGGTGGACTGGTCGTTAAGCGCCATGCTTATCCCTTCTGCTTAGTCTGGAGGCCTGAAACTATTGGCTAATCTAATGCGCACACTGCGCACCTACAACCGCGAGCGGCTCTTATAGGTGAGCGTGTTGCCGGCCAATCATTGTTTTTGATACAGCTGTTTGAATCGCCGTCAATGGGCGAGCTGGCTCTCGGCCGACGGCAGGTGGATCGGCGTCAGCACCGGTTGATTAGAGAAAAACGCCACGAGGTTCTTGCCCACCAGCTCGACGGTGCCCTGGGTGGCTTCCGGGGACAGCCCGGCGACATGGGGCGTGAGGATCACGTTGCTCAAGGTCTTGAGTGCATTCGGCACCTTTGGTTCGGCGTCGAACACATCCAGTGCGGCACCGGCGATCCGGCGTTGCTCCAGGGCGCTGATCAGGTCAGCGGTGGCAATCACGCTGGCCCGGGCGATGTTGACGATAAAGCCCTTGGAGCCCAATGCGTCGAGCACCTGACGATTGATCAGGTGCTTGGTGCCCAGGCCGCCGGGCGTGGCGACGATCAGGAAGTCCGAGGTGCGCGCCAGTTCGGTCGGGGTCGAACAGTAGGTGTAGGGCACTTCGCTGCGATGCTGGCGGTTGTGGTAGCAAATGCTCATGTCGAAACCGGCGCTGGCGCGTTTGGCGATGGCCATGCCGACCGCGCCGAGGCCGAGGATGCCCAGGCGTTTGCCGGAGAGGGAAGGGCGCATGATTTTCGGCCACTCGCCGCGCCGCACCGCGGCATCACAGCGTGGCACGTCGCGCACCAGTGACAGTAGCAGCGCCATGGCATGGTCGGCGACGGACGAGGCGTTGACCCCGGCACCATTGGTGACGGTGATGCCCCGGTTGGCGGCGGCCTGCAGATCGACGTGTTCATAGCCGGCGCCGATCACGCAGATGATCTTGAGGTTTGGCAGTGCGGCGATTTCATCGGCATACAACCCCAGTGGGCCACGGGTAAGGACGGCGTCGATCTGCCCTGCGTGCCTGGCAATGGCTTCGGCGCGCTCGGCGGGCGTCGGGGCCAGAATCAGGTGAAAACCCTGATGTTCGAGGATAGGCAGGTAATCATTGATGGTTTCAACCAGTACCAGAACGGTTACAGGCATGCTTGGCTCCCTGGCATCGAAAATTCGATTCGAACGTCGCTTTGTTTCGACGGCATGAGGACGGCCCGGGCAGCCTCGAGAATTTCATCCGACAGCGGATCGCCACGGGTGGCCCGGGACAACATCAGCGCACCGAACATCAGCGAATACTGCACCAGCGCCTGCTGCCGCTTGCCGGCTTCGTCCTCTGCGTCCAGCAATGAGCCGAGGGAATCAAGCAGGTTGTTCAGGCCCTTCATATAGGTTTGGCGCAATCCGCTCTCGGCGGCCACATGGCACATGTCCCCGGCAAAGGCCACCACCGGGCAGCTGTCGCCCGGATTGTCCCGGCTTTCGCTGGACAGGTAGGTTTCGACCACGGCACGGCGGGCGGCGCCCTTGCTGTCATGCTCGGCCACCCGCCCCAGCCAGCGTTGCGCGGCCTGCTCGAAAGCCCGGCCGCTGGCCTCTTGCGCCAGGGCTTCCCTGGATTCGAAGTGCCCGTAGAAACCGCCGTGGGTCAGGCCCGCAGCGGCCATCACATCGACCACACTGATCCCGTGCAAGCCGCGTTCGCGAAACAGCCGTGTGGCGGCATCGACTATGGTCTCGCGGTTGAGGTCGGCTTGTTTGCGGGAAACTCGGGGCATGGGGCATTCTCGGTTTGCAGGTTGAATATCAAAGGGCGTATTGGGCAATCCCGTTGCCGAACGACCAGTTCTCTTTTTTCACTTCCACCAGATTAATGAAAACGTCCTCCAGGCGCACCGCCATCTCTGCGTTAAGGCTTTCGGCGATGGTTTTGTAGAGGAGTTTTTTCTGCTCCAGGGTTCGCCCTTCGTTGAGGGTGATCTGGATGACGACCAGGTTATCGGTGCGGTTGATGCCCAGATACTCGGGATCAAAGATGAAATGCTGTTCGTCGTGTTCGGCGAGGATCTGGAAATTATCGTTCTCCGGCACGCCGATGGTGCTGTGCATGGCGGCATAGATCAGTTGCCCGATGCGCTTGGCGTGGGTGGGGTCCCGGTGTTTTTTGATGTCGACGCGAACCAGTGGCATGGGAAGACTCCAGAAGGAATGCGGGTTGGTTAAAAATACATGACGTTTGACCTTTATCAAGTGGCAAACGCCATCTTGCGATGAAGCGCAGGATCTGAAAGCCGCACAAATCCCTGTGGGAGCGGGCTTGCCCGCGAAAGCGGTGTGTCAGTCACCTCAACGCTGAATGTGCCGCCGCCTTCGCGGGCAAGCCCGCTCCCACAGGTTGTGTGTCGTTCATTTTCGCTCGATTGGTACCACCGTTCCTCACCTAAGTCTTTGCTTCTGTTCACTAATCCTCCAGAATCGCGCCCCTGTTTCGGCCGGGCGCCGCCTGTCGGGTATTCCGACGCGTCCTGGCCGGGTGGCAAGTGACCGGAATGTGGAGATCCCACCGGATGAATGATCAGGCCAATAGCGTCAACGAACGCTATGTAGAAGCGACACCCGCGACGCTTTCGAGCTGGAATCGCCAGGACACCACCTGGATGCTGGGCCTGTTTGGCACGGCGATTGGTGCAGGAACCCTGTTTTTGCCGATCAACGCAGGCCTGGGCGGTTTCTGGCCGCTGCTGATCCTGGCGTTGCTGGCGTTTCCGATGACGTTCTACGCACACCGCGGGCTGACGCGTTTCGTGCTGTCGGGTCGCGAAGGCGCCGACATCACTGAAGTGGTGGAAGAGCATTTCGGCATCAAGGCCGGCGCGCTGATCACCTTGCTGTACTTCTTCGCGATTTTCCCGATCCTGCTGATCTATAGCGTGGCCCTGACCAACACGGTTGGCAGCTTCATGGAACATCAACTGCACATCACGCCGCCGCCGCGCGCCGTATTGTCGCTGGTGCTGATCCTCGGCCTGCTGGCGGTGGTGCGTTGCGGTGAGCAATTGATCGTCAAGGCCATGAGCCTGATGGTCTATCCGTTCATCGTCGCGCTGCTGTTCCTGGCGGTGTACCTGGTTCCCCACTGGAATGGCGGCATCCTCGCCACCGCGAGCAGCGTGCCGGCGCCGTCGGCGCTGCTGCATACCCTGTGGCTGGCGATTCCGGTAATGGTGTTCTCTTTCAACCACTCGCCGATCATCTCGGCGTTCGCCGTGGACCAGAAACGTCGCTACGGTGAGCACGCCGAGGAGCGCAGCTCGCAGATCCTGTCCCGCGCCCACCTGCTGATGGTGGTGATGGTGCTGTTCTTCGTCTTCAGTTGCGTGCTGACCCTGTCGCCAGCGCAACTGGCTGAAGCCAAGGCGCAGAACCTGTCGATCCTGTCGTACCTGGCCAATCACTTCAGCAATCCGACCATCGCCTTTGCGGCGCCGTTGATTGCCTTCGTGGCCATTTCCAAGTCGTTCCTGGGGCACTACATCGGCGCCAGCGAAGGTCTCAAGGGCCTGATCGTCAAGAGCGGCAAGCGTCCGTCCGCCAAGGCTCTGGACCGCATGACCGCCGCGTTCATGCTGGTGGTGTGCTGGATCGTCGCCACGTTGAACCCGAGCATTCTCGGCATGATCGAAACCCTCGGTGGCCCGGTGATCGCGGCGATCCTGTTCCTGATGCCGATGTACGCCATCCGCAAGGTGCCGGCGATGGCACGCTATCGCGGTCAGGCATCCAACGTCTTCGTGGCGGCGGTGGGCCTGGTGGCCATTTCGGCGCTGGTCTACTCGTTACTGGGCTGAGTTTCCCTGTGGGGCAATGAACAGGCTTTCGCGAGCCGGGTCCCTCCCATAAAAAAAACGCCGCTCTTGCGACCAGGAGCGGCGTTTTTTTATGCCCGATACAACGTTCAATTCAACTCATTGGTTTTGGCGTGTCGGGGAATTGAAAGCCTCTTGGCGCGTATCAGCGGACGATCCAGTCGGCGTACATCACACCAACATTTTCTGATATCAGCATGAAGATTTTGAGGAGACGAAAAAAACGGAATGAATGTTCTGCTACGCGTCATTCCTGATAATGAAAATGCGCAAAAAATACCCCTGGCATCTGCCTAATATGAACCATCTGTTAGCGCCGCATCACAATGTCAGGAGGCCTGCCGTGCACCTCGTAAATCCAATCAAGCAGAGTTTAAAAAGCGCTACACCGACCGTAGGTTGCTGGCTAACGCTCGCAAGCCCTGCCGTCGCCGAACTGATTGCCCATTGCGGTTTTGATTGGGTGGTCATTGACGCTGAGCACGGCCCCAGCGATACCCAGGATCTTGCGGCTCAACTGAGAGCCATTGACGCGGCCGCCTTTAACGGGGCAAGAGCGGCCGGTGCCGTGCGAGTCACCGCCAACGATCCGTCCCTGGTCAAGCGCGCCATGGATTGTGGGGCGCAGACCATCGTCTTCCCGAATGTAAACAGTGCGACTGATGCGCGAGCCGCCGTGGCATCGATGTTATTCCCGCTACACGATGAAGGGGGTGTCAGAGGCGTCGCTGGAATGGTCAGGGCGGGGGCGTATGGGGTGGACAGTCACTATGTCAAATCCGCAAACAACCAGGCGTGCGCCATTGTCCTGATTGAGTCAGTGGAAGGGGTGGAGAACGTCGACGCTATCGCTCAAGTCGAGGGCGTCGACTGTCTGTTCATCGGCACGGCCGATTTGTCGGCAAGCATGGGGCTACTGGGGCAAACCAGGCATGACGAGGTCAAGGCCGCAGTCGAGAAGGTGTTGATGGGGGCACGCATGCACTCCAAGGCCGTAGGCATCTTTGCAACGTCGGTGGAAGAGGCACGCCAATACCGGGAGAAAGGTGTGACCTTCATCGCACTGCACTCTGATGTTGGATGGCTGACCAAGGGCGCGATGGACGCCTTGGACGCACTTGATCTAAAAAAATAATACTCGCCTGATCATCGAGAAACTTCGATCAATAGCTCGATTTTTATTATTTAGTCTGGAGGTTGTAAATGTCGATGTCAGACCGTGACGGGAAAATTTGGAAAGACGGTGAGTTAGTTGAGTGGCGTGAAGCCAATACCCATATTTTGACTCATACACTTCATTACGGCATGGGGGTGTTCGAGGGCATGCGTGCCTATGAAACCACACGCGGACCTGCAATCTTTCGCCTGAAAGAGCATATTCGTCGCCTGTTTAATTCGGCGAAGATCTTTCAGTTGGATATTCCGTTTGATGAAGAAACTATTCGTCACTCGTGCATGGAAGTCATCCGGGTAAATAACTACCCGTCGTGTTATCTGCGGCCTTTGGTCTGGATCGGTTCAGACTTTCTGAGTATCTCAGCAAAAAACAACACCATTCATGTCGCGACAGCAGCATGGCCCTTGGGCTCTTACCTTGGGGAAGAGGGCATGGAAAAGGGTATTCGCGTAAAAACGTCATCGTTTACCCGCCATCACGTTAACGTATCCATGGTGCGTGCCAAAGCGTGTGGCTATTACATCAATTCCATCCTGGCTAATCGAGAGGTGACTTCGCTCGGCTTTGATGAGGCGTTACTGCTGGACACTGAAGGTTATGTCAGTGAAGGCGCGGGCGAGAATGTTTTCATGGTTCGAGATGGCGTTATTTATACGCCCGACCTGGCCTCTTGCCTGGATGGCATCACCCGTGATTCGGTGATGGTTATTGCTCGGGACCTAGGCTTCGAAATTCGAGAGAAGCGTATTACACGCGATGAGTTGTACTGCTGTGACGAGGCCTTCTTTACAGGCACCGCGGCTGAAGTTACACCCATTCGTGAACTCGATGGTCGGACCATCGGTACCGGCTCGCGAGGCCCGATCACTCAGCAACTTCAAGAGGTCTACTTTTGCGCGGTGCATGGCACGAATGAAAAGTACGCCCATTGGTTGACCTGGGTTTGATAGTCGACTCACCGATAGAGGATATGTTCTAGAGAGCAGCCGAGTCGTACTGGCAGATGCCGGACTAAACTTGTTGAGCAACGATAGTATAAAAAGTGTGTGTCCAGGTGGATAACCAATAATGAATATCAACGCTGAAAGGCGTTTTTAAACGTTCTTGGCAGTGGCTGGAATTTTTGGTGTGAGGTGAAGCAAGCATGGACAGTTCCCTGCACGGTACTCCTGAAAATCCCGAGTTTTGCGCCAATGAAAACGACACGCAGGAGTCTGCAGAATGGCGTGATGCACTCCTTTCTTTGATTGCCAATAGCGGCCCTGAGAGGGCTCGCAACATCATCGATGAACTGGTCAGTCTTGTCCGCGATCCCAACATCGGTTGGAAACCTTCGTTGGTTACGCCCTACATCAACACTATCCCCGTAGCAAAGCAGCCCGCATTCCCGGGCGATCTGGCAATCGAGGAACATCTCTCATCGATCATTCGGTGGAATGCGCTCGCCATGGTCGTGCGTGCCAACCAGGCATATGGTGATTTGGGGGGGCACATCGCCAGTTACGCGAGTGCGGCGGATTTGTTCGAGGTCGGTTTTAACCATTTTTTCAGAGCGAGGAGCGAGTCTTTTGGAGGCGATCTGGTCTTCTATCAGCCTCACTCGGCTCCAGGTGTTTATGCGCGCGCCTTCCTTGAGGGACGACTGGAAGAAACGAACCTCGTGCACTACCGGCAGGAAATCACCGCGGCCGGACAAGGGGTGCAGGGTTTGTCCAGCTATCCACATCCATGGTTAATGCCGGACTTTTGGCAATTTCCGACAGGGTCGATGGGTATCGGCCCAATCAGTTCGATCTTCCAGGCCCGATTCATGCGCTACCTTCACAACCGTGACTTGCTGAACACCTCTGAGCGAAAAGTGTGGGGCGTTTTCGGTGACGGTGAGATGGATGAGCCGGAAAGCATGTCTGCCCTTACTTTGGCCGCAAGGGAGGGTCTGGATAACCTGATCTGGGTAGTCAATTGCAATCTACAGCGATTAGACGGGCCGGTGCGAGGCAATGGGCGAATCATCGACGAGTTGGAAGCACTGTTTGTCGGGGCAGGCTGGAACGTCATAAAACTGGTTTGGGGGTCTGATTGGGACGGGCTTTTCGCCCGCGATACGGATGGAAGTCTGGTGCGCGCCCTTTCGCAAACTGTTGATGGGCAGTTCCAGACGTTTGCCGCGAAAGACGGGCGCTACAACAGGGACCATTTTTTTGGTCAAAACGCAGCATTGGCAAAGCTTGCCCAAGGTCTCACAGACGAACAGATCGATCGGCTGAAACGAGGCGGCCACGATATGGTGAAGATCTACGCAGCCTACCAAGCGGCGGCTGTTCATAAGGGGCAGCCTACGGTCATTCTTGCCCAGACCAAAAAAGGTTACGGGATGGGTGAAGCCGGCCAGGGAAGAATGACGACTCATCAGCAGAAGAAGCTGGATCGCGAAGCGCTTATCGGCTTTAGAAATCGATTCAATCTGCCCCTGACCGATGAGCAGGTTGAGACGCTCTCTTTCTACAAGCCTGCCGCTGATAGTCGTGAAATGCGCTATCTGCTTGAGCGTCGCCAAAGCCTTGGGGGGTTCACGCCCAGTCGGCAAACGGATGTCCCTGTGGTCGCAGTACCGGGATTGGAGGTGTACGGAAGCTTTGCCATTCACGCGCAAGGCAAGGAAATGTCTACCACGATGGCGTTTGTGAGGATGCTCGGCAGCTTGCTGAAAGATCCTCTCCTGGGGCGACGGGTGGTTCCCATCGTGGCTGACGAGGCCCGGACGTTCGGGATGGCGAATCTGTTCAGGCAAATTGGTATCTATTCCAGTGTCGGCCAGCATTATGAGCCAGAGGACATCGGCTCCATCCTGAGCTACCGAGAGGCGCTGGATGGCCAAATACTTGAAGAGGGCATCAGCGAGGCCAGTGCCATCAGCTCCTGGGTGGCTGCGGCAACCAGCTACGCCACCCATGGTCTGCCCATGCTGCCGTTCTACATCTATTACTCAATGTTCGGATTTCAGCGAGTAGGTGATCTCATTTGGGCGGCAGCTGACCAAAGGGCCAGAGGCTTTCTGCTTGGCGCCACAGCAGGCCGTACAACACTGGGAGGGGAAGGTCTGCAGCATCAAGATGGCAGCAGCCATTTGATGGCTGCTCTGGTGCCAAATTGCAGAGCGTACGACCCGGCATTCGCGGGTGAGTTTGCGGTAATTCTTGATCATGGCATGCGCCAGATGCTGGAGAAACAGGTTGACGAGTTTTACTACGTCACCCTTATGAACGAAAACTACGCCCAGCCCAATCTTCCTGCTGATGTCGTGCAAGGCATCATCAAAGGCATGTACCTCTTCTCCGAACACGCGTGCGGAGCGGGATTGAACAGAGTGCGGCTGCTCGGATCAGGCACTGTCTTGCGCGAAGTGATGGCTGCAGCAGAACTCCTGAGCGCGGATTGGCAGGTCGACTCTCAGGTGTGGAGTGTCACCAGTTTCACAGAAGTTGCGAGGGACGCCAGAGGTGTAGAGCGTTGGAACCGACATCATCCTGAAGGCGAACAGAAAACGAGCCACGTTAGTGAGTGCTTGCCGAAGGGGAGTCCAATCATTGCTGCGACCGATTATGTGCGCGCGCTACCGCAACTGATTGGCTCCTATGTTGAAGATCACTATGTCGTCCTGGGTACGGACGGCTTTGGTCGCAGCGATACGCGCACAGCGCTGCGCAAGTTTTTTGAAGTAGACCGTCATCAGATTGTCCTGAGTACGCTATGGGGTTTGGTGCATGAAGGAAAACTCAGTGCCGATGTCTGCTCTCGTGCCATTGAAAAGTACGACATTAAGTTTGACGAAACAGCCCCTTGGGAATGTTAGTTCGAATTTGCTAAGGGAGGCAGTGTAATGGGTGTCGCCCATTGCGCTTGTCGAGACTGTTAGACAAAAAATTCTGGATGATCTTCATGACGACGTTGTGCGAAATTTTAGTTCCTGATATTGGCGATTTTAAAGAAATCAGCATTGTTGAAGTGCTTGTTGCACCAGGTGATTGGGTGGCAACAGGGCAAACTATCATTGTTGTCGAATCCGATAAGGCAACAATGGATATTCCTGTGTCGCACGACGGCAAGATAAGCACTGTTCAAGTTGTGGTAGGTGAAAAAATCAGTGAAGGGTCGTTGATTGCCACCGTGGAACATGTCGAGGGCTCTGCAAGGAAATCATCCACAATTGCAGGTGAACAACTTCAGGCGGTTGCCACTCAGTCCCCGGTTTCCGTCCCGGTTGCAATGCCTTCACCTGCTCACTCGCCTGTACCGTTGGCATCGTATTCATTGGAGATATCTCATGCGGTCATCGCTGAGAGTGTCACTTCCAATGGGGCGTTGCCGTTTGCGTCGCCCTCGGTTCGTAAGTTGGCCCGGGAGCTTGGGGTGCCACTGAATGAAATAAACGGCACTGGACCTAAAGCACGGATTATCAAGGAGGATGTTCATTCTTTCGTTGCGCAAATAATGGCCGGGTCGAGAAAAACAAATGCGCAAAACAACAGCCCGACGACTCAATCCTTCATGGAGGGGCTGTTACCTTGGCCGGTTATTGATTTTTCAAAGTTTGGCGAAGTGAGGCGTGTCGATCTGTCTCGACTCAAGAAAATGAGTGGCGCCAATCTTTACCGTAACTGGTTAAGTATTCCGCATGTTACGAATCATGAAGAAGCGGACATTACAGAGTTGGAAGATTTTCGTCGTAAACTCAACAAAGAGCACGCCAGCCAAGGCGTTAAAGTGACGATGATCGCTTTTGTCATGAAAGTATGTGTTGCTGCGCTGAAGAGGTTTCCTGAATTCAATTCGAGTCTGGATCGCGATCAGCTCATATTGAAAGACTATTTTCATATCGGTTTCGCTGCTGATACGCCCCACGGACTGGTAGTTCCAGTTATTCGTGATGTTGATAAAAAGGGCGTGTTGACCTTAGCTCGGGAGATGTCCGCGTTATCGGCTAAAGCCCGCGCAGGGGAGCTTGAGTCAGCAGATATGAGCGGTGGTTGTTTCACTATTTCCTCCCTGGGTGGAATAGGAGGTACGTACTTTACCCCGATCATCAATGCGCCAGAGGTCGCAATTTTGGGGCTCGGTCGAAGCAGCAGTCGGGTAACCCTGGATGAGGGACAGGTAGTGCCAAGGCTGATCTTGCCCCTGAGTTTAAGTTGGGATCATCGCGTCATTGATGGAGCCGCGGCAGGCCGTTTTAATGTTTTCCTTGCCGAGCAGTTGGCTGATATGCGTCGATTGATTATGTAATCTTGATTGTTGAAGGTAAGGGCAGTTCAGTGCGTTGTCATTCGAGAAATCATGTTCAAGTGAGGGCCGGTGCTACGGTACGTCGCCGGTAGTGCCAGGGATGCATTAATCGAAAGTATGAGAAGCTTTTGGGGTGGGCATGAAAGAGTCTCGTCATCACCGAGTTACAATGCTACTGAACAAATTGAAGGTGCCTCGTATGGGATTTTACAAGGCTAACTTAGGTAAAGTACTGGTTAATTCGCCGCTATTATTGCTTATGTTGATTTTTATTGTTCGATCATGTGAACGTTGACACCAGTGTCGATTTTCACCCCAAGTAGCCTATTATGAGTGTGCTTCAAGTACCGAGTAGGCAAGCAGAAGATACTACGACTTTCTTGCAACTTGATTATACTAAAATCCTCTTGACTATAGATAAGATATGGAGTGTATGTTCTGTGTTTTTTGGGGGGGTGAAATGGTTATGCCAAAGGTAAAGATCGATGCTACGGATCGCCGGATATTGGCGGCGCTACAGAGGGATGCCAGGCTTTCGAGTGCAGAACTTGCTGAACTGGTGTCACTGAGCGCATCTCCTTGCTGGCGACGGGTCAAACGGCTCGAAGAGATCGGTCTGGTGCGTGGTTACCACGCCAGTATTAATACCGAAATGCTTGGCTACGCTATCACTGCCTTTGTCCAGGTGGCGCTGGATCAAAAAGATATTGACCATATGAAAGCGTTCGAGGAGTCGATTACTGCCTTCGAACAGGTGATCGGCTGTCACTGTATTTCAGGGGTCTACGATTACCAGTTGACGATCCTGGCGACAGATCTGGCTGAGTTCAGTGAGTTCGCCAGAAAAAATATAAACGGTTTCCCAAGTGTCAAAGACGTGTGCACGTCCTTTGTCGTAAAGGAAGTCAAGGCGCCAGTAAACTTGATGGTCGGGCTGTAGTATTCATAAAGCGCGTCGATTTAGAACAGTAGGCTCAGCCTCTGACGCAGGACAAGGATCGAAAAAAAAAGAGATTTCTTTGGGGTATCGTAGAGTGTTTGCCTAGGGAGCTGTCCCTGATCTATGGCTCGATCAGTTCTTATGCGCTAAAGCATCGCGACCGGGTTACCTCGAACCGCGACCTGCTCGTGCTGGGGGCTTCCAACCTGTTGTCCGGCCTGTTCCACGGCATGCCGGCGGGAGCGGGTATTCGGCGACGTCGGTGGGTCAGTCGATAAGGATGTAGCAAACAGACCGCTATCGCGAGCAGGCTCGCTCCCACAGGGGGTAGTGTTCAAATTGAAGGCATGAAAAACGCCGCCCATCTTACGATGGGCGGCGTTTTTCATTGCGTTGCAACGTTAGGCTTGAACGACCGGGATGTTGGCGTTCGCAGCAGCTTCACGGAACTCGGCGATCTGGTCGAAGGACAGGTAGCGGTAGACATCGGCCGCCATGCTGTCGATCTTGCCAGCGTATTCCATGTACTCCTCGACGGTCGGCAGGCGACCCAGGATGGAAGCCACGGACGCCAGCTCGGCCGAAGCCAGGTAGACGTTCGCGCCGTCACCCAGACGGTTCGGGAAGTTACGGGTCGAAGTCGACACGACGGTCGAGTTCGGCTCTACACGTGCCTGGTTACCCATGCACAGCGAGCAACCCGGCATTTCCATGCGAGCGCCGGCCTTGCCGTAGATGCCGTAGTAGCCTTCTTCGGTCAGCTGGTGAGCGTCCATCTTGGTCGGCGGCGACAGCCACAGACGGGTTGGCAGCTGACCCTTGACCTGTTCCAGCAGTTTACCGGCAGCGCGGAAGTGACCGATGTTGGTCATGCACGAACCGATGAACACTTCGTCGATCTTCTCGCCAGCAACGCTGGAGAGCAGGCGAGCGTCGTCCGGGTCGTTCGGCGCGCAGAGCACAGGCTCCTTGATGTCGGCCAGGTCGATCTCGATGATTTCAGCGTATTCAGCGTCTTTGTCCGCTTGCAGCAGCTCAGGGTTGGCCAGCCAGGCTTCCATCGCTTGAGCGCGACGTTCCAGAGTACGTGCATCGCCGTAGCCTTCGCCGATCATCCAGCGCAGCAGGGTGATGTTGGACTGCAGGTATTCGGCGATCGACTCTTTGGACAGCTGGATGGTGCAACCGGCAGCCGAACGTTCAGCCGAGGCGTCAGACAGTTCGAACGCTTGCTCGACGGTCAGCTTAGGCAAACCTTCGATCTCCAGGATGCGACCGGAGAAGGCGTTCTTCTTGCCTTTCTTCTCTACGGTCAGCAGGCCAGCCTGGATCGCGTAGTAAGGAATGGCGTGAACCAGGTCACGCAGGGTGACGCCTGGCTGCAGTTCGCCTTTGAAACGAACCAGGATCGACTCAGGCATGTCCAGCGGCATGACGCCGGTGGCTGCGGCGAACGCAACCAGGCCGGAACCGGCCGGGAACGAGATGCCGATCGGGAAGCGGGTGTGGGAGTCACCACCGGTACCGACGGTGTCTGGCAGCAGCATGCGGTTCAGCCACGAGTGGATGATGCCGTCGCCCGGACGCAGGGAAACGCCGCCGCGGGTCATGATGAAGTCAGGCAGGGTGTGGTGGGTGGTCACGTCGATCGGCTTTGGATAAGCCGCGGTGTGGCAGAAGGACTGCATCACCAGGTCGGTCGAGAAGCCCAGGCACGCCAGGTCTTTCAGTTCGTCACGGGTCATGGGACCGGTGGTGTCCTGGGAACCGACGGTGGTCATCTTCGGTTCGCAGTAGGTGCCCGGACGAACGCCGGTCACGCCGCAAGCCTTGCCGACCATTTTCTGCGCCAGGGTGAAACCCTTGGTGCTTTCAGCCGGTGCTTCAGGCTTCTTGAACAGGGTCGAAGGTGGCAGACCCAGCTCGGTGCGAGCCTTCTCGGTCAGGCCACGGCCGATGATCAGCGGAATACGGCCGCCGGCGCGAACTTCGTCCAACAGGACCGGGGTCTTCATTTCGAAGGTGGTCAGGACTTCGTCGGTGCCGTGCTTGCAGACTTTGCCAGCATGCGGGTACAGGTCGATCACGTCGCCCATGTGCATGTTGGATACGTCGAATTCGATTGGCAGTGCGCCGGCATCTTCCATGGTGTTGTAGAAGATCGGAGCGATCTTGCTGCCGAAGCAGAAACCGCCGGCACGCTTGTTCGGTACGTAAGGAACGTCGTCGCCGAAGAACCACAGCACCGAGTTGGTTGCCGATTTACGCGAAGACCCGGTACCGACCACGTCACCGACGTAGGCGATAGGGAAACCGGCGTTGCGCATTTCTTCGATCTGCTTCATCGGGCCGGTGACGCCTTGTGCGTCAGGCACGATGCCGTCGCGAGCCATTTTCAGCATGGCCAGGGCGTGCAGCGGGATGTCAGGACGGGACCAGGCATCAGGCGCAGGGGACAGGTCGTCGGTGTTGGTTTCGCCGGTGACCTTGAACACGCGCAGGCTGATCTTGTCGGCCAGGGTCGGGCGCTTCACGAACCACTCGCCGTCAGCCCAGGATTGCAGCACGCCTTGGGCGTGAACGTTACCGTTCTTGGCTTTTTCAGCGACGTCGTGGAAGGCGTCGAACATCAGCAGGGTGTGCTTGAGTTCTTTGGCAGCTACTGGAGCCAGTTCGGCGTCGTCCAGCAGGTTAACCAGCGTCACGATGTTGTAGCCGCCCTGCATGGTGCCGAGCAGTTCAACAGCGCGCTTCTTGTCGATCAGGGGGGATTTGGCTTCGCCTTTGGCGATGGCGGACAGGAAGCCGGCCTTTACATAGGCTGCTTCGTCCACTCCAGGCGGAACGCGATTGGTGATCAGGTCAACGAGGAATGCTTCTTCGCCAGCCGGGGGATTTTTCAGCAGCTCGACCAGGCCTGCAGTTTGTTCGGCGTTTAGCGGCTGGGGAACGATACCCAGTGCTGCGCGCTCTTCGATATGTTTGCGGTAGGCTTCAAGCACAGTTATTACCCTCATCAGTGGTCCCAAATGGGTGTCCGGGACGCTCATCCCGAAATTGCCGTACTCATGCGCTGCATGGCGTTGTGAGCCACTTAGCCAGAATTACCGACAATTCCTTACAGAAGCTGCTTTCAAAGTTTTACGCCTGCAGAGCGGGAGCTGATGAGGGTTGGCGTTGGGCTTTTCCCCGCTGGAAAAACCCCTCGCCAACACCGCTCTGAAGGAACGACTGTGCTCGTGACGCTTTGAAAACAGCTTCTAACGGACATTGGCGCCTAAAAAGGCAGGCTGATTCTACGGCAAAAAAAAATTAAAGGTAAGTCAGTGTTTATTGGACTTTGGTGGTGGCGGTCACTCGAGCCCGATTCTCCATAGGCCCTGAACTTTGAGGGGTGATCAATGGCCGACAAAGGGCTAACATGCCGGCCTGTCCTGCTTTTTCGCGTTTTGCCTATCTATGCCCAATCAGACCATCAAGACACCCTGCGTCGGCCTCTGCTCCACTGTTTACGGTGACCTGGTGTGCCGTGGCTGCAAGCGTTTCCACCACGAAGTGATCCACTGGAACGGTTACAACGAGGAAGAAAAGCGCGCGGTATGGCTGCGTCTTGAGCAGTTGCTGTCGCAGGTGATGGCCGCCAAGGTGGAAATTTTCGACCCGGCACTGCTGAGAATGCAGCTGGAGCAGCGCAAGATCCGCTTCGTGCCCCATCAGTCGGAATACTGTTGGGCCTACCAGTTGATCGCCCGCGGTGCGCGGGTGATCAACAACCTGGAGGCCTACGGGATGGTGTTGCTGCCGGAGTTTCGCGAGTGGAACCTGCCGGAACTGCGCGACGCCATTGATCGGGAATTTTTCCTGCTCTCCGAGGCCCATTACCAACGCTACATTGCGCCGGGTTTTTTGAAAGATGCCTTTGGCGCCTGACCCTCGCCACAAAAGCATGTTCGGCCTCAATGCTTGTCGACAATCTCCTCAAGATGATCCGCCACTTCCATCGGTTTGAGCACCAGCACGTCGCTCTCGACCGAATCGAGCACCACTTCCGCGGTATTGCCGATCAGCGCCCCTGACAACCCGCTACGCGCCACGGTACCGATCACCGTCACCGCCGCTTGCAACTTGTGCACCATGAACGGAATCAACACGTCCGCCGGGCCTTCCTCGATGTGCAGGTGTTCATCGTCGATGTCGAATTCAGCCTGGAACGACTTGCATTGCTCGCGGTAGCGCGCCTGGATGGTTTCGCTGAGTTGAAACGTCGGGTCGGCCGACGACAGCATCGGCGACGGGTGGGCGCTGATCACGTGCAAGTGGGCCTTGGCCAGGGTGGCGATGTCATAGCCGTGATCAATGATGGTGTCGTGCAGGTGGCGGTGTTCGAGGTCGCTGTTGCCGACGTCGATAGCGGCCAGGATCACTTTGTCTTTCCATGAACCGGCGGTTTTCACCAGCAGTACCGGGGAAGGGCATTGGCGCAGCAATTTCCAGTCCTCGGGTGTCAGCAGGGCCTTTTTCAGTGCGCTGTCGGGAAAGTGCTGCTTCACCACAAGGCCGCAGCCTTCGGCTTGCTGCACCTCGATGATGGTTTGATGCAGGCTCTGATTCCAGGCCTGCTCAGTGGTGATGTTGTAACCGTCTTCCTGTAAAGCGGCCTTGAGCACACCCAGCATGCCACTGTGATCATGCTTGGGATCGCACACCAGCAGATGCAACTGTGCCTGGGTCACACCGGCGATCAACTTCGCCCGTTTGAGCGCCAGGCTTTCGGAGTGTTCGGGGTCGATGACCACCAGAATGCTGCGTACGGCTTGCATGAGCGTGATCTCCTGAAAATAAAAAAGCACGGCGTTGCACAACTATAGTTGCTGTCTGCGATTCGGCGACTTGATGCATATCAACGGTTGGCGACTGGTGGTCTGCGGGCAGGCCGGTATAATCGGCGCCCTTCGTTTTGAACCTATTTTTCCGTGAGCCCCATGATCCTTCCCGAAATTCACGAGTTCCTTGGCTGCCGCACCCCCGACGGCTGGATCCAGGCCGCGCTGGCCGATCAGGAAACCCTGCTGATCGACCACAAGAACTGCGAATTCAAGGCCGCGAGCACCGCGTTGAGCCTGATCGCCAAGTATCACTCCCACGTCGATCTGATCAACATGATGTCGCGCCTGGCCCGGGAAGAGCTGGTGCACCACGAACAGGTCATGCGCCTGATGAAGCGCCGCAAGATCGGGCTGCGCCAGCTGTCCGCCGGGCGCTATGCATCGGGGCTGCGCAAGGTGGTACGCAGTCACGAGCCGGTGAAGCTGGTGGACACGTTGGTGGTGGGGGCGTTCATCGAAGCCCGCAGTTGCGAGCGTTTCGAAGCGCTGGTGCCGCATCTGGACGAAGAACTGGGCAAGTTCTATTTCGGCCTGCTCAAGAGCGAAGCCAGGCATTTCCAAGGTTACCTGAAGCTGGCTTATCAATATGGAGACGCCAAGGACATCGCCCAGGTGGTCGACAGGGTCCGCGCCGCCGAGCAGGAACTGATCGAATCGCCGGACGTGGAATTCCGTTTTCACAGCGGTGTGCCGGCTGCGGCGTAATCCCCCCTCCAGTCATGAACGGCTCAAACCCAGCCGTTCATGCCATTGCGCGATGGACTCTTCGGGGTACACATCGAACTGTTTATCCCCGGGTTGCGCCTGGACTTCCACCCATGATGCCTTTGAACCCAACATCAGGTGCGTGTGCTCCGGCGGCACCGGCAGCGGGGTGTCGATGGCCGAGGCGAACGGGTGGATCAACTCCGGCCACTGCGGGCTGAACAACCACAGACCCGAGCCGCAGACCGAGCAGAAATGCCGCTCGGCGGTGCTGCTGTGGGCGCGTTTGTCGCCGTCTTCCTTGAGTCGCGCATGGTAAATCGCGATGTGCTTGCGTCCGCGAACCTTGAGGCTGGCGGCATCGCCACCGAGATTGACCGCATAGCCGCCACCTCCCTGGGTCTTGCGGCAGATCGAGCAGTAGCAGCGCTGGTAAGGGTAGGGGTGGGCGCAGGTCAGACTGAACGACACCGCGCCGCAATGGCAGGAACCTTCGAGTTGCATAAGAATCTCCGGCTGTCTGGAACGTACCCGGAACAGCCTAGACCGTCAGGGCTACTCGACCGGCACCAGGATCGCGTCGCCGGTCGCCACCAGTTTCAGTTGATCACCGGTTTGCGCGAACAGCTCGGCGCGGGCGAACACCTGTTTCTTGCCGGCCTTCACCACCCGGCCCCGGGCGATGAACACTTCACCGATGGCAGGCGCCAGGCAGTTGACTGAAAAGTGCGAGGCCAGCACGTTGCCCGCCACGGTTCCTGCGGCGAAGCCACAAGCTGTGTCGAGCATCGCGCCAATCAGGCCGGCATGCAGGAAACCGGCGTATTGCGCCATGTCGGTCTCGCGAAAGGCCATCGTGAGTTCGACTTCGCCGCTTTCGGCGCGGGTAACTTCGAAGCCGGCCCAGCGGTTGAAGGCTGATGTCGAGTTGATGTGCTTGAGTGTGTTGAGCATGGCGAATCCCTCCGGTTGAGGGCTCAACATGCGCCGGGTGCGGGTGGATGTCATGGTCCATAAGGGAAGGTGATGGGCTGGTGGGTTGGTGGTGAATGGGATGGCCCTTTCGCGAGCAAGCCCGCTCCCACAGTTGGAGTGCACTTCCCTGTGGGAGCGGGCTTGCTCGCGAAGAACGATAACGCGGTCCCGCTGGACAGCCACCGCCAGCCAATCCAGCATGTCCCCCTCAAAACCGGGACATGACCTGATGCGACGACTACCTTCCCTGGCTGCCCTGCGAACCTTCGAATGCGCCGCCCGTCACGCCCATTTCGGCCGGGCGGCGGCCGAGCTGTGTGTCACCGACAGCGCGGTCAGCCACCAGATTCGCCAACTCGAAGAGCAGCTCGGTGTGCCGTTGTTCGTGCGTGAGGGCCGGCAGATTCGCCCGACCCTGGCCGCCGGTCGCCTGATGCAGAGCTTGCAGCAGGCGTTCGAACTGATTGGCGATGCCTGTGATGAACTGCGCGACCCTTCATCCCTGGCGGTATTGCGTCTGGCGGTCACCGCGGAGCTTGCGCAAAAGTGGCTGATGAGCCGGCTCACGGATTTCTACGCGCGCTACCCGCACATCACCCTGCATCTGTACGAACAGCCGATCGATGCCACGGCGCCGGGGGAAGACATCGACCTGGCGATCACCTACGGCACCGGCCCGGTGGACAGCACCGCGTATTTCGTCCGGCCGCTGCCGGCGTTGCAGTTCTTCCCGGTGTGCAGCCCCGGCCTGTTCAACCAGGGCACGCTGAAAACCCCGAAGGACCTGGCCCGCCACTGTCTGCTGCACGACGACCAGGACGGCAAGACCTGGACCGCGTGGCTCACCAGCCATGCCGGCGACCAACGCCCCGACCGGCAACTGTATTTCGCCCATGCCGGGCTGGCACTGGAGGCCGCGGCCCAAGGGCAGGGCGTGGCCATGGGCGACAACCTGACGGCCCAGGAAGATTTGCTCAGCGGTCGGCTGGTACGGCCGTTCACCTCGAGCATGACTGCGCTGGGCCAATACGCGCTGGTGTGCGAGCGGCTGCGGCTGGAGCGTCCGGCGGTGGCGCAGATGCTGGAATGGTTCAACGATCAGTTGCTCGATTGATGAGTTGAATTCAAGTATTCCGAAATAATCATCGTTGGCGAGCCAGTCGCCAACGCCCTTAGCCTGTGGTCATTCCAATCCCCGCTGAAGAGGTTTGACCATGGCCCGCTTGCTCGACACCACCCCCAAACAGGACGGTTTCCGTCTGCCCGGCGAATTCGAAGCCAAGTCCGGTTGCTGGCTCGGCTGGCCGGAGCGCACCGACGTCTGGCGCAACGGTGCCAAGCCGGCGCAGAAAGTCTGGGTGCAGATCGTCACCGCCATTTCCATGAGCGAACCGGTCACCGTGTGCGCCTCGGCGGCACAGTTCGCCACCGCGCGCCGTCAGTTGCCACCGCAAGTGCGCGTGGTGGAAATGACCTGCAACGACACCTGGTTCCGCGACAGCGGCCCGTGCTTTGTGGTCAATGACCAGAGCGGCGAAGTGCGCGGCGTCGACTTCGAATTCAATGCCTACGGCGGCCTCGACGGCGGCCTGTACTACCCGTGGGACAAGGACGACCAGATCGCCAGCAAGATCCTCGAAATCGAACGCTTCGACCGCTATCGCGCGCCGTTGATCGCCGAACTGGGCGGCATCCAGAGCGACGGCCAGGGCAGCATCCTGACCACCGAACAATGCCTGCTCAACCGTAACCGCAACCAGCACCTGGGCAAGGCCGAAGTGACCCGTCGCCTGACCGATTACCTCGGCGCCGAGCAGGTGATCTGGCTGCCACGGGGCTGCAAGTTCGACGAAACTGACGGCCACGTCGACGACCTCGCGTGCTTCGTGCGCCCCGGTGAAGTGGTGCTGCAATGGACCGACAACCGCGACGACCCGCAGTGGGAAATCTATCAGGAGGCCTACGACATCCTGCGCAGCACCCGCGACAGTCGCGGTCGCGAACTGATCGTGCACAAGCTGCCGCAACCGGATGTGCTGGAGTGGACCGCCGAAGAAGCCGAAGGCCTGGACCAGCAGGACAGCACCCATACCCGCCAGGCCGGGACGAAGATCTGCGCGTCGTACATCAACTACTACGCCGGCAACAGTTCCATCGTGGTGCCGCTGTTCGGTGATCGCAACGACAAGGTGGCGCTGGCGACCCTGGCCGAGCTGTTCCCGAAACACAGCATCGTCGGCATCGAAAACTCCCGGGAAATCCTCCTCGGTGGCGGCAACGTCGCGTGCATCACCATGCCGCAGTACGCCGCCACTGCTTCCAACAAGAAGGGAGTGTGAAAATGGGCCTGCACAAACTGACTCAAGCAATACTGCTGGTGCTTGCACCCCTGTGTGTGCAGGCCGCCGACACCACGAAGCCGGTGGTCAACCTGTACATCTGGGGCGAGTACCTGGCCCCGGACACCTTGAAGAATTTTGAAGCGAAAACCGGCATCCATGTGGTGGCCGACCACTTCGATTCCCTGGAAACCGTCGAGACCAAACTGCTCACCGGCCGCAGTGGTTATGACCTGGTGCTGACGGCGGGGCAGCATCTGTCCCGGGCCATCGAAAGTGGCGCGGTGCAGACGGTCGACAAGCAGCAACTGCCGCATTTCGCCGGGGTCGGCGAGGAGTTCCGCCAGCACATGGCGGTGTTCGATCCGGGTAACCGCTACGCCGGGATCTACGCCTGGGGCACCACGGGTGTGGGTTATCAGGAGCAGGCGGTCAAACAGCGCCTGCCCGACGCGCCGACCAACAGTTGGGCGATGCTGTTCGACCCGGCCGTGGTCGCGAAATTCGCCGATTGCGGGGTCAGCCTGCTCAACGATCCCAACGAAGTATTTGCGGCGGTCATGAAGTACATGGGCCTGGACATCAACCGCCAGAACCTCGATGACCTGAAGCTGGCCGAGCAGCAACTGGCGAAGATTCGTCCGTACATTCGCTACTTCGACAACGACCTGAACATCAGCGACCTGGCCAACGGCAACACCTGCGTGGCGATGTCGTGGAACGGCAACGTGGCCATCGCGGCGGGCCAGGCCGAGGCGGCGGGCAAGCCGTATTCGCTCAAGTACCGGATTCCGAAGGAGGGCACGCTGATCTGGTTCGATGCCATGGTCATTCCCAAGGATGCGCCGCACCCGAAGGCCGGCCTGGCATTGATGGACTACCTGATGACCCCGGAAGTGATCGCGCCGATTACTGACACCATCCATTACGCCAATGCGATCACGGCGGCGGACGGCTTGGTCGAGCCGGCGATTCGCAATGATCCGGGGACGTATCCGACGGCCGCGGTGAGGGCTTCGCTGTATAGCAAGAATGACAATGGCAAGGCGTTCAACCGGGCG
This sequence comes from Pseudomonas sp. KH_046_2, assembly GCF_057838985.1. Taxonomy (NCBI): domain Bacteria; kingdom Pseudomonadati; phylum Pseudomonadota; class Gammaproteobacteria; order Pseudomonadales; family Pseudomonadaceae; genus Pseudomonas; species Pseudomonas sp. KH_046_2. The sequence continues at coordinate 2,742,222 of NZ_CM174480.1, forward strand.
TTGATCAGGGCATTCAGTCGGTTGAAGTCGGGGTTGTGATTTGTTTCGGGTGATGTATTGACTGGGCTGACGCCTTCGCGGGCAAGCCCGCTCCCACAAGGATCATTGTGTACGCAGCCTTTGTGCTCGACACAAAACCTGTGGGAGCGGGCTTGCCCGCGATGAACGATAACGCGGTTTATTTGTTGGGCACCCGCCACAAATACCAGGAGGCCACCGTCCGATAAGGGCTCCACGCCGACCCGATCTCGATCATCTGCTTGCGTGTCGGCTGCACCTCCAGGCCCTTGAGTCGTCGATAACCCTCACGCACCCCAAAGTCATCGGCCGGCAGGATATCCGGCCGCTCCAGGCTGTAGATCAGCAGCATCTCCACGGTCCAGCGGCCCACGCCGCGCAAGGTGATCAGTCGTTCGATCAGCGCTTCATCGTCCATGGCCAGTGCCGTGGCGTAATCCGGCACCACGCCGTCCAGCGCCGCCTGGGCGATGCCCTGGATGGTCGCGATCTTGCTCGCGGAAAATCCGCAACTGCGCAGTCGGTCGAAATCCGTGGCGACGATCTGTTCAGGCCTGGGAAACGAACCGGAACCGAACAGCGCGAGCAGTCGGCCGACTATCGCATCGCCGGCCTTGGCGTGCAGTTGCTGATAGGCAATCGCCCGCACCAGCGACTCATACGGGTCACGGGCCGCATGCGGCTGGTGCAGGCACGGGCCGATGGCGTCGATGTGGCGGCGCCAGTCGCCATCGATGGTCGCCAGGAACGCACTGGCCGCCCGATAGCCGTCGGCCATGGGCTCAGGCTTTCCCGGACGGTTTCAACAAGGCGTTTACTTCGCCATAGGTCAAAGCCTTCAGGTCGTGGCTATCGAACTTGCCGGTTTGCAGAAAGCTCTTGGCGATGCCGGCCATGGCGCCGTAGAGGAACTCGGCGATGCCCGAACCCGCGCTCAGACGGCGTACGCCCAGTGCCTCGAGCGCTTCAGGCGACGGCAGGCCCGGGAACCCCAGCACATTCAGTGGCAGCGAGGTGCCCTGGCACAGCGCCTTGATCTCGTACTCCGCGGTAACGCCGGCGGCAAACAGGCCATTGGCACCGGCCGCCTGATACAACGCGGCGCGCCTTAGGGTTTCGGCGACGCGATCTTCGGCGGGCACCAGACCCCGCAGGTAGACATCCGTGCGCGCATTGATAAACAGGTTCACGTTGCGCCGGTCGGCCACCTGGCGCGCGATCTCAATCTTGCGTACCAGCAACTCCGGTGGCGCGGAGCCGTCTTCGATATTGATCCCGACAGCGCCGGCGGCGATCACCGCATCAACCACCTGCGCTACCCGTTCCAGGTCATCGGAATAACCGGCCTCGATGTCCACGGTCAGCGGCACCGAAATGACCCGGGCAATCGACTCGACGGTCGAGACCAGGCGCTCAAGGGGCAGGGTGTTGCCGTCCGGATAGCCATGCACCCAGGCCACCGCCGCACTGCTGGTGGCCACGGCCTTGTTGCCCAGTTGCTCCACCAGTCGCGCTCCGGCGGCATCGGCGACGTTGGTGAGGATCAGCAATCCCTCGTGATGCAGTTGGTGCAGTTGATTGTCGAGCCTGTCCATCGAGTTTCCTTCCTTATGAAAAATCTGTGGGGGGATCAGAACGCCAATTGCTCAGTGAGCTGCACCGCTGCGTTCTCCAGCCTGAGCAGAAACGCCTTGCGCGGCTGGCCTCCAGCGTAGCCGGTCAACGAGCCGTCGGCGCCGATCACGCGGTGGCAGGGCACGACAATCGATAAGCGGTTATGCCCGTTGGCCAGGCCCACCGCCCGGCTGGCACCTGGCTTGCCCAGGCTTGCCGCGATGGCGCCGTAGGTGGTGGTCCGGCCGTAAGGGATCTTCGCCAGTTCAGCCCAGACCCGGCGGGAGAACTCGCTACCGGGCATGTGCAGGGCCACGCTGAACTCCGTGAGCGTGCCGGCGAAATACGCGGACAATTGTTCTTCGATCTGCTGTAAATGCGCGTTGTGCCCCGGCGCTACGGCATAGCCGAAACGGTTTTGCAGCGCTTCGACCGCAGGGTTCAGTGAGGCCTGGTCGAGAAACTCCAGCAGCACCAGACCTCGCCGTTCGGCCATGGCGATCATCGGCCCCAGCGGTGTGGTCAGGCGCGTGAACAGCAGCGGCTCGCTGTTGGCGGCGCGGCCTGGGGTGATGTGAAACGATTTCTGGAAGGCATCGCGAAAACCGCTCAGGGACTCGTAACCGGAATCGAAAGCAACGTCGTCGATGGAGTCGCCTTGCTTGATCCCGCCCAACGCCATGCCCAGACGCCGAGCGCGCAACCATGCGTGGAAGGTCATGCCGAAGTGCTGCTTGAACCAGCGGCGCAGTTTCAGCGGTTCGATGCCTTGGGCCAGTAGTTGGGCGTCGGTCCAGCGCTGCTCCGGGTCGGCGTCTACCGATCTGAACAGAGTCTGCACCCAGTCCGGCGCGCTGGCGGCGGTGTCCAGCGGTTTGCAGCGCAGGCAGGCGCGATAGCCCGCCGCCAGGCATTGTTCGGCGTTGGCAAAGAACTCGACATTTTCCGGCTTCGGGCTGCGGGCGGTGCAACCGGGGCGGCAGAAGATGCCTGTGGTCTTGACCGCCGTGAAGAACACCCCCTCGTAGGAGGTGTCTCGTTCGAGCATGGCGCGAACCATCTCGGCACGGGGCGGAAGCAGCGTTTTTTGTAGGTTCATGGGCGCAGCATAGATCGCGTCATGGATGACCTCCACCGGAAAATCGACAGTGAATTTCGTTCATTACACACAGCACCCTGTGGGAGCGGGCTTGCTCGCGAAGGCATCGTGTCATTCGACATTGAGGTGACTGACACGACGCCTTCGCGAGCAAGCCCGCTCCCACATTTTCAGGCGCGTCTGGCCATCAGAAGTACCGAAGCCGCCGCCGACAACAACCCGGCACAGCAGCGGTTGAACATCCGCTTGCCCGACGGCCTGGCGAACCAGCGGCGCATGTGCAGGCCCATGTAGGCGTAAGCGCCGATGGCGATCCATTCCAGCACCAGAAACAGCGCGCCCAACACCACGAACTGCGGCGCAATGGCGTGGGTCGAGTCGACGAATTGCGGCAGGAACGCGGTGAAGATCAGGATGGCCTTGGGGTTGCCGGCCGCTACCAGGAACTCCTGTCGGGCCAGCGCCAGCGTGCCCACTGGGGCTGTGGTGACCACGTTTTCCACACCCGGATCGGCGCGCCACAATTGCCAGGCGAGGTAGAACAGGTAGGCCGCGCCGAGGATCTTGATGGCGTAGAACAGCAACTCGGAGGTTTGCAACACCACCGCCAATCCCGCCGAGGCCAGGGCAATCATCCCGGCGAACGCCAACAACCGGCCGATGCCGGCGACACACGCGGTGCGGTAGCCATAGCGGGTCGAATTGCTGACCGACAGCAGGTTGTTGGGGCCGGGTGCCATATTGAGGGCGAAGCAGGCCGGCAGGAACAGGGTGAGGGTGGCGAGGTCCATGGTGGGCTCCTGTAGCAAGAGCGCTATTTTTATCACGGCTCACCCGCGACCAGACCCATACAGTCATGGGCGCAAACCACCGTACACGGGGCTATCTGGCGAATTTTTTCGCCCCGGCCACGCAAAGGATCACGGCGACAGTGACACCCAGCATGCCTACGCTGACATGTTCATGCAGCAGGGTGGCGGCCAGGGTCAGCCCGAAAAACGGCTGAAGCAGCTGCAATTGCCCGACGGCGGCGATGCCCCCTTGGGCCAGCCCGCGATACCAGAACACGAAACCGATCAGCATGCTGAACAGCGAGACGTAAGCCAGGCTGAACCAAGCCGGCGTGCTGATGCCGGTGAACGAAGCCGGCATCCGCATCCAGCTCAGCACCGCCACGACCGGCAGCGACAGCACCAGCGCCCAGCTGATCACCTGCCAGCCACCCAGCGTGCGCGACAGCTTCGCGCCTTCGGCATAACCCAGGCCGCAGGCGAGGATGGCCAGCAGCATCAGGATGTCGCCTTGCGGGGAGGCGGTCAGCCCTTGGGACAGGGCAAACCCGACCACCAGCAGGCTGCCCAGCACCGAGAAAATCCAGAACGCCGCCCGTGGCCGCTCGCCGCCGCGCAGGACGCCAAACACCGCCGTCGCCAGGGGCAACAGGCCGACGAAGACAATGGAGTGCGCGGACGTCACGTATTGCAGCGCCAGCGCGGTCAACAGGGGAAAGCCGATGACCACGCCCAAGGCAACGATGATCAACGGAATCAGTTGCTGGCGCGCCGGGCGTTTTTCCTTGAACAGCCACAGCAGGCACAGCGCCAGGACCGCCGCGATGGTCGCGCGCGCGACCGTCAGGAACACCGGGTCAAACTCCAGCACCGCCACCCGTGTCGCCGGCAGCGAGCCGCTGAAGATCACCACGCCGATCAGGCCGTTGATCCAGCCGCTGGTGCTGTTTTCCAGCGTCCGGTGTTGCAGGTTCGAGATCCGTTCCATTTGGCTCACGCTCATTGTCTGATTGCACGAAACTCATCGTATGAGCGACTATCGATACAATCAAAAAATTGTCATGGATACATCTCGACATGCCTCGTTCCCGCTACAAGACCCTGGTGGATGCCTTTGCCGCCGACATCCGCTCCGGTCGTCTGCCACCCGGCACGCGCCTGCCGACTCACCGGCAACTCGCCACGGAGCACGGTCTGGCGCTGGTCACCGCCAGCCGGGTGTATGCCGAGCTGGAGGGCATGGGCCTGGTCAGCGGCGAAACCGGACGCGGCACCTTCGTCAGGGAAACCTCGCTGCCGCCGGGGCAGGGCATCTCGCAGCACGTGGTGGCGGCGGGGATGATCGACCTGAATTTCAACTACCCGTCCTTGCCCGGTCAGGCCGACCTGTTGCGCACGGCCTTGCGTCAACTGGCCTTGTCGGGTGACCTGGAATCGCTCTTGCGCTATCAGCCCCACGCGGGACGCCTGCACGAGCGGGCCTCGGTTGCACGCCATCTGCTTGACCGCGGGCTGAGCGTGCCGGCCGAACAGGTGTTGATCGTCAGCGGCGCCCAGCATGGCCTGGCGGTGGCGATGATGACGCTGCTCAAGCCCGGCGATGTGATCGCCGCCGATGCGCTGACCTATCCCGGTTTCAAGACCCTGGCTGAAACCCTGCATCTGGAAGTCTTGCCGATTCCGGTCACCGATACCGGGCCTGATCTGCCAGCGCTGGAAAAACTCTGCCGCAGCCGATCGGTACGGGCCGTCTACTCGATGCCGACCTTGCACAACCCTTTGGGCTGGGTGATGGACTTCGATCAGCGCGAGCAGTTGGTGGCGATTGCGCGCCGGCATGACCTGACGATCATCGAGGATGCGGCCTACGCGTTCCTGGCCGAAAACGTACCGCCCCCGTTGGCCGAGTTGGCGCCGGAGAGGACGGTGTACGTATCCGGCCTGTCGAAGAATGTCGCCACCGGGTTGCGCGTTGGCTTCATTGCCGCACCCGCGCAATGGGTCGCCGCCTTCGAGCGCACCGTCATGGCGACCACCTGGAATACCCCCGGCGTGATGACTGCCATCGTCACGGCCTGGCTCGACGACGGCACCGTCAGCCAACTGGAGGCGCAAAAACGCGCGGACGCCCGGGCCCGGCAAGCCTTGGCCCGCGAGGTGCTGGCAGGGCTCAGGACCATCAGTCACCCGAACTCCTACTTCATCTGGTTGCCGTTGGCGGAAGACGCCCGGGCCGACCGGATCGCCATGGAGCTGATGCGCGAGCAGGTGTCGGTGTCGCCGGCCGAGCCCTTTGCGATTTCGGCCCATGTGCCGCACGCGATACGCTTGGCGTTGGGCTCGGTGGACATGGACTCGCTGCGCGTTGCCCTGAGCAAGGTTAAAAACGTCGTTGGCTATTACTCATAGCGCTGCAGGGCAGTTTTCTTCAATACGCGAGCCGCTCGGCTCTTTACCTTGAGGGCCTTGTTCAATTCGATGGAAGAAGGTGTGCAATGAGTCTGATGATGTCCATGGCGGCGTTTGCGCTGGTCGCGTCCATCACGCCGGGGCCGGTCAATATCGTAGCGTTGAGCTCCGGCGCACGGTTTGGCTTCAGGGCCAGCCAGCGCCACGTGGCCGGGGCCACGCTGGGGTTTGTCTTGCTGTTGGTGCTGATGGGCCTGGGCCTGCATGAATTGTTGTTGCGGTGGCCGGCGCTGACGAAAGTGGTGCAATGGGCAGGGGTAGCCTTTCTGTTGTACATGGCCTACAAGCTGGCGGCCGACAATGGGCAGGTGCAGGCCAGTGAATCGGCCCAGGCGCCATCGATGCTGTATGGCGCCATCATGCAATGGCTCAACCCGAAGGCCTGGCTGGCCTGCGTGGCTGGCATGGGCGCGTTCGTCGCCGATGGCGAGGGGAGCCTGGTCTGGCAGTTCGCCGCGATTTATCTGGTGATCTGTTATGTGTCGGTCGGGTGCTGGGCGTATGCCGGGACGTTTCTGCGCGGTTTCCTGAACAACCCGGCGGGTATGCGCCTGTTCAATCGCGCCATGGCGTTGCTGCTGGTGGTGAGTGCGGTGTGTCTGGTGTTGCCGGAGATGCACTGACAACGAGTGTTTTTCCATCATCTGGTTAGTGTGCAGAAATGCCCTACGCACTTATCAGAAACAGCTTATATCGGTTTTCGTCATCCTCGGGAAAGCTTGCGTGCGCTTGAACGAGGGTGGCTTCCCAGTCCCCCCTTATCCCTCATGCAGACCCAGGACGTCTGGATTATCTCAATCCCCCTGCGCTCCTTCTTCTACCGTTGCTGCGATTAACGACACGTTTACGGTGTTGACGCTGTCCTCACTGGCGAGGGCAGCGAACGGGCAATGGCAGAGCGCGACCCCGGGCTCACTGCTAACCCAATGTAAAAGGACGGACATGAACGACACCTTGCACCGTACGGACACGCTTAATCCCGTCAAGACCGTTATTTGCGGACCCCAAAAAAAGCACTGGATCGAGTTTCAGTTGTTGGACGAGCAGGGTGAGCCGCTGGCAAACCTGCCCTGGCACGCCGTGAATGAGGCCACTCGATGTGGCATCGCTACCGAATATGCCGGGCAGAGCGATGAACAAGGGGTGATCCGCATTGACGGGCTGCATCCGTTAGCCATCACCCTGCAAATGCAGGCCGATCCCTTGGCCGAGCAATTGCAAGGTCGGCGCCTGCGTGGCGTACGGCCGGAACCACCGCGACCGGGATTAGGTAACCGCACGCCACTGTATGGGCCGCAGCGCTCGGGGTTTTCGCCGATCGAGCAACAGGCGTTGATGGACGGTCATAGTTATCACTACCTGCGGATTGGGCAGTTGTGCGGTCGACTTCCGACGTTCGTGCCGCCTCTGCAGGACCCGGCTGAGCTCCCGGCCTTCCATTTTCCCGAGCGGATATTGAGTGGTTTTACCGTTGACGATGAGCAACTGGATCGTCGTCATGTGCTGGAAGTTTGCCCGTTCCGAGCCTGGTCACTGGTATTGCATCACCAGGCGGAGTACAGCCTGGCCAATGCTTACAACCTGGGGTTGATGAGTATTCTGGCGTACAGCAACCGACCCAAAAAGGACCGTGGATCTGTTGAGGAGCTTTTTGAGGAGCAATGCTTGGATCTGTCGCGTACACCGCGGGTCTGGGATAACGGCCAAGCGTGGCCCTGTTTGGTCACGGACGTACCGTTCAGTGATCGTTATGTAACGGTTAAGCCCATAAATACGGCTCAAGCTGAGCCGCCGGAAGGCAACACGCAGCTGTTTTATGCCATCAGCGCCACTCAGGTGCTGGTCGCCTGGCGCGGCACCGAAACCGACGGTCTCGCCGATCTCATTACCGATGTCACCTTCCGCCCAACCGAGCCGAAGGTTGCGGCCCAGTGTGACGCCAAGGTGCCTTGTGGCGACCTGACTCCAGCAGGCAGCGTACATATGGGTTTCCGTGATGCCTTCGAAGTGGCCATAAGACGTTATGCGAATGATTTGGGCGAGACGATATTGGAACATGCGTTCGACAAAGAACTGTTTATCTGTGGCCATAGCCTGGGTGGCGCTCTTGGTCTGATTCATGCCGCGTCGCTCAAACAACGCAACCCACTCTTGTACACCTACGGCATGCCTCGCACCTTCACCCTCAAGGCTATTCAGTCCCTGAACGAGATCTGGCATTTCCGCCATGTCAACGACACCGACGTCGTCCCCCGTGTCCCTCCCGAGGCGGCGCTGGACAATCATCTGTATGACCTCTATGGACCGATGGGTACATTGCTGGGCTTTAGCTGGTCGGCCCGCCAGGCATTGGTCAGTGCATTGTTCAAACACGACGACCCCTTCAGCCATCACGGCGAAGTCGCCATGTTTTTCCGCACCGAACAACATCAGGAACAACCCATCACGCCATATCCCGCCTACCGCAACCCACAGGGCCAGCCCTATCGCAGCACCATCTCCTACAAATTGCAGGAAAAGGCCAAGTTGTACCTGGTGCCCAGCTTGAGTGAGGCTGAAGAACAGCAGGCCAAACAAGCCCAGGAGCGTCTGCATGCATCGCTCAACGCCGAAAGCCGCGCCAGGTTTTTTCCACCGTACAGCAACCCGGCAGTGGGCCGGATGCTGCGCATAGGTGACCACTACATGTCGCAGTACCAGCCTTATATCCACAATCAGCTAATGGAGTCGATCAATTCCGAGCGCGAGCCGTTGCTGGAGCGGCAGGTGCAGCGACGTAAGTTCGAGCGGCAGATGCAGGAATACTACGGCAGGACTCCCGAAGATGAATTCACCCGAAACAGTGTGTTCCTCGAATTGCAGAAGCTGATCGACCGGGCCTTGCGGGTCACGCGGCAGGCGGAGGGCGGCGCCGAGGCGCTACAGCGCTTCGATGCTGTTGCTGACCCCCTGGCCTTTTACGAAAAAACCTTCGGATAAGGCCGTAACGGTAAAGGAAAATCATGCGCCAAAAAATCTCCGTTGGTTTGTTTGTTGCGTTGTTCAGCCTCAGTGGTTGCGGTCAGGATTACAGCCTGTCTCCGCCTGCGGACAGTGAACAGGTCACGGTGACGGTCAAAGTCCCCAAGGAACTGAAAGCGGAGACCATGCAGGTCATGTACCGCTCGCTCACTTGTAAACGTATTTCTCGAGGTGCCAGCGGTCAGCGTCTTGAGTCAGACGGTCATCACGGATTGGATGTGCAACTGCAACGTCAGGGATCAAGCGATCTCTTTCAAGTCAAGCTGCCGAAGGATGGCGGGGGTGCCTGCAACTGGCATCTGGCCAATGTGACCTTTGGCGTTGTCTATGTCGATCCAACCCGCTTCGGCGAAAACGTGATTACAGGAGGGGGGGAGGAGTGATCGTGATATTTGACCACAACAATTCGCCACGAGGCGGTGCGGATATTGAAGTGGATGGAGATTTGACGATCAAGAAGGATTATTACCCTTGGTTGAAAGAGAGCTTTCTAGGGGGCTACAGCAAGCGTATCAGCCTCGTGGGAGAGGGCGATATCTATCTCAGCTATCAAGCAACGCAGGCGCGGAAAGTGTATTTCGAACCAGTGCTGCATCCCGACTTTGTAGTCTATTCAGCGGAACCAAAAGTAAAGAAAAAAGGTGACCACACCACCTTTACCTATCCCGACGGTACCGTCGTTGCGGATGGTAAATGGCATCCTGTTTTCTTGAAGCTACAAACTATTCGGACCGGGCGTGATCGCGATTGTTTCGATGTTTGGCGTTACGCCAACTGCCAAGGCCGCCGTCCACAGCTATTGCCCGATTGGCTGCCCGAGCCTGACCAGGCAGGATTTGGGCGCTACCTCCTAGTCGACGAATGGGGCAACAAGCTGCCGTCGTATTCCTATCGATTGGTTGGCCAAAGCGGTGAGGTATTTCAGGGCCGCACCGAACCCAATGGACGGACAGCACTATTGCCTGTCAGTGCGCATCCGCTGCGCAAGGCCGAGTTTCCCGAGCGGGCTTGGTGATCAGATGGCTCACCCCCGATACTGCCCCGGCGTAGCCGCCAGGTGTTGTTTGAATGCCCGTTGAAAATGCGCCTGATCGGCGAACCCCGCTTCCAGTGCCACGTCCGCGATCAGCTTGCCGCTGCGCAATTGATCCTGGGCGAACTGGATGCGCCGGTTCACCAGGAACGCGTGGGGCGTCATGCCGTAATGCTGCTTGAAGGCGCGGATCAGGTAGGACGGCGACAGTTGCGCCGCCTGGCAAATGTCTTCGAGCCTGAGGGTTTGCGTGCAGTGGTCACGGATGTAATCGGCCGCGCGCTCCAGCTTGAAGTTGGGTTCGCGCAGCGGCTGGGCTGCCGGGTTGAGTCGTAGCTGAACCTCGGTAAAGAACTCCACGGCCACGCTGTGTTTGCGCAGCACGTCTTGCTGTGGATCGACCAGCACCTCATACAAACCCGCGAGGCCGGCAAACAGCTGGGCGTCGCGGGTATGGGTTAGGGAAAAGCGGCGAAACGCCGCGTCATCGCCGAACCCGAGCTGATGCTGCAAATCGGTCAGCCACGGCGTATCGACGTACAGCATCAGGTACGACCAGGGTTGGTCTTCGATCGGGTTGCAGGCGTGGACGTCGCCGGGGTTCATCAGCACCACCGTGCCGACGCCGACCTCGAACGCCGACTGCTCATGCATGTAGGTGCTGCGCCCGGCGGTGATCGCCCCGATGGAAAAGTGCTCGTGGGCGTGCCGGGTGTAGCAGACTTCGCGCCCGTCGGCGATGGAGCGGGCTTCGATGAAGGGCAGGGCATCATCGCGCCAGAAGCGCGGGGCCTTGTCGGCGTTCTTGGCAACGGCGTGCTTCATGCTCACTCCTCGGCAGGTCAGCGCCCGAGTGTATTAGCTCTCGCCGTCAAAGGCGCGCTGCAACGTCGCAATATCGAGTTTTTTCATCTGCATCATCGCCTGCATGGCCCGTTGGGATTTTTTCGTGTCGGGGTCTTTGATCATGTCCATCATCGCGACGGGGACGATCTGCCACGACAGCCCGAACTTGTCCTTGAGCCAACCGCATTGCTGGGCTTCGGGCGTGCCACCGGCCGACAGGTTGCCCCAGTAATGATCGACTTCTTCCTGGCTCAGACAATTGACCTGAAACGAAACCGCCTCACTGAACTTGAACAACGGCCCGCCGTTGAGACCGGTGAAACTCTGACCGTCGAGTTCAAAGCTGACGGTCATGACCGAGCCCTCGGGCTGGCCGTGGAACTCGAATCCGGCGTGGCCGTAATGGGTGATGGCAGTGATTTTCGAGTGGTCGAAGATCGAGCAATAGAATTTCGCCGCCTCTTCGGCCTGATCGTCGAACCACAGGCAGGGCGTGAGTTTTTGTACGCGTAGCATGGTGCCAGCTCCTCTGCAGGTAACGCATGTTCCGGACTTTCAGCGTAGTCAGCCTCTGGTCGTCTGGCCGTACCGTAGATCGAGAAAATTGCCGCAGGGTAGCGTGGTGGTAGTCGAAGTGACTTTAAAGAGAGTCAAACAGACTATTTTGGTGATGGGTCTTTATGACACGCATGAGCGCAAGTGCCTGGATCTAAAGGGGTAAAAACCTGGCACGGGACTTGAAAAGGTAAACGTACAACTGAATGCCTTCAGGAGTACGCACAATGTTCAACTTATTCAGCAACCCTCGAAACGTTCTTCAATGGTCGAGCCGTGTGCTCGGCGCGGGTCTGGCAATGCTGCTGGCCGGCGTTTACGGTGCCTATCTCTACGACGGCCATCTGTCGATCGTAGTGCTGGTGTCCATGCACGCCATGACCATTCTCGGCCCGACCCTGTTGAAAGTCGGCTATGTCATGCGCCTGCTTTCCCAGTATCGGCTGAGCCGAGGCCCGATCCGGGTGTTGGCTTGATGTGCCGGCTTGCCGCTGCACCGGTTTTCAGTCTTGGCTTTCGCCCGTTCTTTCTGGCCGGGGCCGGGTTCGCGGCCCTCGCCGTGGCGATCTGGGCAGTGTGGCTGTACGGCCGTTTACCCGCCGCGCAACCTCTGGGTGGTATGCTCGCCTGGCATCGACATGAAATGCCTTTCGGATTTGCCGCGGCCATCATTGCCGGGTTCCTGCTGACGGCAGTGCCCAACTGGACGGGCCGGCCGGGGCTCAGGGGCTGGCCGCTGATCGGCCTGGTGCTGGTGTGGCTGCTGGCGCGACTGGCCTGGTGGCTGCCGATGCCTGCCCCCTTGCTACTGGCCTTGCAGGTTCCGTTTCTGCCGCTGCTGGCGTGGGTGTTGGGACGCGATCTGCTGGCTGCGGGCAAACGAGAGAATTATCCGGTTCTGTTGATGGTGTCGTTGCTGGCCGGGTGTCAGGCGTTGACGTTGCTGGGTATTGCCCTGGATGACGCCAATCTGCAACGCCATGGCGTGTTGGCTGCCTTGTGGCTGGTGGGCGCGCTGATGAGCGTGATCGGCGGACGGGTGATTCCCTTCTTTATCCAACGCGGCTTGAACCGGCCCGCAACGCCTGCGCCCCATCCGTTGCCGGGCAAGGTGTTGCTGATCAGCGCCATGCTGGCGGCGGTGTCTTTTGCTGCCGATTTGAACGACGTCCCGCGGGTGCGGCTGGCGCTGTTGTTTGCGTTGATCAGCGGTTTGCATCTGCTGCGATTGTGGCGCTGGCATGATCGCGGCCTGTGGCGCGTGCCGCTGCTGTGGTCGCTGTACCTGGCTTATGCCTGGCTCGCGGTGGCGACACTGGCCATGGCGCTGTGGCACCTGGGCTGGATGCCGCAACAAAGCCAGGCCACCCATTCACTGGCCGTCGGCGGTATCGGCGGGTTGGTTCTGGCGATGATCGCGCGGGTCAGCCTGGGGCATACCGGGCGGCCGTTGCTGCCCTCGAAAGTAATCGTTGTGGGATTTGCCCTGGTGCTGGTGGCGGGTGTGTCACGGGTGTTGCTGGTGCCGTTTTCCGGGTGGGGATTGGGAATGTCGGCGCTGCTTTGGTGTATGGCATTCGGGCTGTTTCTTTCGCGTTACATCGGTATTTTGTTCAAGCCCAGGGTGTAGGAGCGAAGCTTGCTCGCGACGGACGTCAACGATAACGCGCCCTGTCTGAATGACCGCGTTGTACTGACGTTTTTCGCGAGCAAGCTCGCTCCTACAGGTGACCGGTGGTCGATGCGCCACGGCCTGCCGGCAAATTTGCGCTTAGCTGAAGGGATAGCCCGAGGCGCGCACAGGTTTTACAAGGCCGCAGCGACGCCCCTTCAGATCACCCTGAGTCTGAGGAACTGCGCCATGCTCACCCTGAACATCAATGGCCAGGATCAGGAGCTGGATGTCCCCGCCGACATGCCGCTGCTCTGGGTCTTGCGCGATGTCGCCCACCTCACCGGCACCAAGTTCGGCTGCGGTATGGCCCAATGCGGGGCCTGCACCGTGCACGTCGATGGCGCACCGCTGCGCTCGTGCATCACACCGGCCACAGCCGTGGCCCATGGGCAAAAAATTCTTACCATCGAGGGCCTTTCCGCGGACGGTTCGCACCCGGTGCAACAGGCCTGGGCGGAACTTGACGTGGTCCAGTGTGGCTACTGCCAGTCCGGGCAGATCATGTCGGCGGCGGCGTTGCTGGCGAAAATTCCGCAACCGACCGACAGCGACATCGATCAGGCGCTGTCCGGCAACATCTGCCGTTGCGGCACTTACCCGCGGATCCGCGCGGCGGTCAAACGCGCCGCCGAGCTGGGTTGAGGTGGCCATGAACAGCATCAATGGGTTATCGCGTCGTGGTTTTCTCAAGGGCAGTGCCGTGCTGGGCGGTGGGCTGGTGGTGGCGTTTGCCATGCCCGGTGCCCACCGTTTCGCCATGGGCGCGGAGAACCAGGGCAACGTGTTTGCACCCAACGCCTTCCTGCGCATTGGCAACGACAACAGCGTCACCGTGTTGCTCGGCCACTCGGAAATGGGCCAGGGCATCTGGACCGGCCTGACCATGCTGATCGCCGAAGAACTGGACGCCGACTGGACGAAAATCCGCGTCGAGCATTCCCCGGCTTCGGCCGCCGATTACGGCCTGCCTGGCTTTGGCGGGATGCAGATCACCGGCGGCTCGACCTCGACCTGGATGGAGTTTGACCGCTATCGTCAGGCGGGCGCGGCGGCGCGCTTGATGTTGATCGACGCGGCGGCCAAGCGTTTCAACATCGCACCGTCCGGGATTCATACAGAATCGGGGGTGGTCATTGCCGGTGAACACCGTGCCACCTATGGCGAACTGGCCGATGACGCCGGGCAGTTGCCACGACCGGACCCGGCCTCGATCAAACTCAAGGACGCCAAGGACTGGAGGCTGATCGGCAAGCCCACCAAGCGTCTGGACACACCGGAGAAAATCACCGGCCGGGCAAAGTTCGGCATGGACGTGCAGTTTGACGGGTTGATGACCGCGATGGTCGCCCGTTCACCCACCTTCGGCGGCAGCGTAAAATCCTTTGAAGGCGCCGAAGCGCTGGCGATTCCGGGGGTGCACAAAGTGGTGCAAGTGCCGACGGGAATCGCGGTGATTGCCGATCATTTTTGGGCGGCGAAGTTGGGGCGCGATGCGCTGAAAATCGAGTGGAATCCAGGGCCGAACGCTGGGCTCGACAGCCAGGCGTTGCTGGAAAACTTCCGCAAGCTCGCCACCACCCCCGGCCTGAACGCCGGTCAGGCAGGCGATACCCAGGCAGCGCTGGCGAAAGCGGCGAAGAAAATCGACGTTGAATACAGCGTGCCTTACCTGGCCCACGCACCGATGGAGCCGCTGAACTGCACGGTGAGCATCACCCAGGACAAATGCGAAATCTGGACCGGCACCCAGTTCCAGACCCTGGACCAGATGGTCGCCGGGGAAATCACCGGGCTCAAACCCGAACAGGTGTTGATCCATACCGAATTTCTCGGCGGCGGCTTCGGGCGCCGGGCCAATCCGACGTCGGATTTCGTCAGCGAAGCGGTGTATGTCGCCAAGGCCGCCGGTGCACCGGTGAAAACCGTGTGGGCGCGGGAAGACGACATCCGCGGCGGCTATTACCGTTCGGCGTTCCTGCACCATGCGCGTATCGGGCTGGGCGCCGACGGCCTGCCGCTGGCCTGGAAGCATGTGATGGTCGGGCAGTCGATCATGGCCGGGACCTCGCTTGAGGCGAGCATGGTCAAGGACGGAATCGACAAGACCTCCGTCGAAGGCGTGGCCGACAGCCCTTACCTCGAAGGACTGGCCAATCACCAGATCGAACTGCACTCACCGAAAACCGGCATCAGCGTGTTGTGGCTGCGTTCGGTGGGGCACACCCACACTGCGTTTGTCATGGAGTCGCTGATCGATGAGCTGGCCACGGCGGCCGGCAAGGATCCGGTGGAATACCGACGCACCTTGCTCAAGGACCATCCGCGCCACCTCGGTGTGCTGAACCTCGCGGTGGAGAAGGCCAACTGGACCGCGCCACTGCCGGACGGCCATGCCCTGGGTGTGGCGGTGCATGAGTCGTTCGGCAGCTACGTGGCCCAGGTGGCCGAGGTGTCCCAGGACAACCTTGCCATCCGCGTGCACCGGGTGGTGTGTGCGGTGGACTGCGGCATTGCGGTCAACCCGCAGAGCATCGCCGCGCAGATGGAGTCGGGCATCACCTTTGGCCTGAGCTTCGCCTTGCACAGCAAATTGACGCTCAAGGACGGGCAGGTGGTGCAGTCCAACTATCATGACTATCAGGTGCTGCGGCTCAACGAAATGCCGGTGGTCGAAGTGCATATCGTGCCCAGTAGCGACAAACCCGGTGGTATCGGCGAAGCCGGTGTACCACCCACGGCGCCGGCGGTGGCCAATGCGGTGTTTGCCTTGACCGGGCAGCGCCTGCGCGAACTGCCCTTGCAGCTGTCGGGGGTGTGAGATGAAACGACATCACTGGTTGCTTGGGGCGGTGATCCTGGTCTGTCTCATAGCCTACGCATCCCACGTGTTCGCCGATGACCGCGAGGCCTTGCAGGCGTTCGACACCGTGCAGAAGGTCTTCCAGAGCCCCCGTTGCCAGAACTGCCACATTCCCGGGGATTCGCCGCTGCAATTCGATGCCGGTGTGCCCCACGCCATGAATGTCGTGCGGGGCATGGACGGCAAGGGCTCGGCCGGGTTGCCCTGTGCAACCTGCCATGCGCAAAACAATCCGCCGGCCAGTTACGGTCCGCACGCGCCACCGGGGGCGCCGCACTGGAGTTTGCCTCCGGCCGCGCATCGCATGGCCTGGATCGGCCTGCCAGCCGACCGGCTATGCGCGATGATCAAGGATCGCTCCAGCAATGGCGATCGGGATTTTGCCGCGCTGATCAAGCACGTCAGCGACGACAAGCTGGTGCTGTGGGGCTGGAATCCGGGCGGCAATCGTGCGCCGGTGCCGGTGCCGCACGATATCTTCGTCACCCGGTTCAAACTCTGGGCCGATGCAGGAGGGCCGTGTCCTGTGGCGGGTAGCTGACCAGCGGCACGCTAACAGGGAGTCAATGCGGGTATGGGCGACTCTAACGTGCATACCTGCAAAGGAGTGAACGATGTTGATCTCAGGCAAAACGGGCAAATCGGGCCGATCCGCAAACCCCTTGCTCACGCCACAGCAAGAACGTGAACGGCTGCGGGATCTAGCGCGCCAGGCTGAGCGAGAGCTGGCAGGCGTGCAGATGGCGAGCATGGACGAGCTGACGCTGCTGTCCAATCGCCATGGTTTCGCCGAACTGGCCCGACTCGGGCTTGGCGCCTGCCGGGAGCTGGAAACGCCGGCAACGCTGCTGTACTTCACCCTCGATGAATTCAAGCGCATCAGCTATCTGTATGGCCGGGCCAAAGGTGACGATGCACTCAAGACATTTGCCGATGTCCTGCGTATCGGCTTTCGTGAAAACGATGTGGTCGGCCGACTCGAAGGCGACCGGTTCGTGGCGCTGCTGACCGGTTCCACTGCCGTGGAGATTGCAGTGATCAAGGCTCGGCTCAATGAGATACTCGACGAGCGCAACGCCACGGCGCATCGCAGTTATGACATTCGGTTCAGTGTTACCCAGGTCGAATATGACCCTATTGTTCATGACTCAATCGAGGAACTGCTGGGTGAGGCCGAGCGTGTGATGAGCCGTTAGGGCGGTGTTGTGTTGGCGGGCCTCTTCGCGAGCAGGCTCGCTCCCACACAGGCCAGTATTGTTCACACAATCCCTGTGGGAGCGGGCTTGCCCGCGAAGAGGCCCGAACAGGCACCACAACTTTCATTTGGCAAACAACTGCCCAATGTCCTTGAACGCCTTGAACTCCAGCGCATTCCCGCAAGGATCAAACAGAAACATCGTCGCCTGTTCACCCACCAGCCCCTGAAAGCGAATCCCCGGCTCGATCACGAAGCGAGTCCCCAGTGACTTCAACCGCTCGGCCAACGCCTCCCACTCAGCCATCCCGAGCACCACGCCAAAATGTGGCACCGGCACGTCGTGACCATCAACGGCATTGGTGTGCGCGGCTTCCTGCGAAGGATTTTTCGGTGCCAGGTGAATCACCAGTTGATGACCGAAAAAATTGAAATCCACCCAATGCTCGCTAGAGCGACCTTCTTCCAGGCCAAACACTGAACCATAGAAATGTCGGGCGGCCGGCAAGTCGTAGACCGGAATGGCCAGGTGAAAAGGGGACAGTTGCATCAGGCGAGCCTCGGTGTGGGTGGGAATGTGTCGAGTTTAGCCCTGTGCTTTTTGATTGAAAGACGATAATTTTTGCATCGAGCTCAAATTATTTCGATCAATCGAGGCCGCTATGCTGCGAGAACTGAAAACCTTTATCGCGGTGGCGCGTTACGGCACGTTCGCCGCCGCGGGTATGCACATCGGCCTGACACAATCGGCGATCAGCGCACAGATTCGCAATCTGGAACAGGCTCTTGGCATCCGTCTGTTCGACCGCACCGGCCGCCAGGCGCTGCTCAATGCGGCGGGGCAGCGTGCGTTGCCGATGGCCAGGGAAATGCTCGAAACCTTCAGCCGCATGGCCGTCAGTGACGATGTCAGCGAGTACCGTGGCGAACTGAAAATCGGCGCGGTGGCGACGGCGCAGACCGGGCTGCTGCCCCAGGCGCTGCTGCAACTGCGCCAACAGGCCCCCTTGCTGGAGCCCAAGCTGGTGCCCGGGGTGTCGCTGAATCTGTTGAGCCAGGTGGACACGGGAGAAGTGGACCTGGCGATCCTGATCAAGCCGCCGTTCGAGTTGCCCAAGGAGTTGTCCGCGCAGGTGATTCGCCGCGAGCCGTTCGTGCTGATCGTACCGGCGGACCTGGACGGCGATGATCCGCTGCAACTGCTCGCTGAGCACCCTCAGGTGCGCTACGACCGCAATTCGTTTGGCGGGCGGCTGGTGACGCGGTTTCTGCGCGAGCGGCAGATCGAGGTGCGGGTGGCGCTGGAGCTGGATGAACTGGAGGCCATTGTGAAAATGGTCGAGTGTGGCCTGGGGGTTTCCCTGTTGCCGGAGGCCGGGTTGTGGCTTGAGCATGGGGCCGGGGTGCGGATCGTCCCGCTGGGCGAATTGACTTTCTATCGGGAGATCGTGCTGTTGCAGCGCTACAGCCAGCGGATGCAGCCGATTCAGCAGTTGTTTGCCCAATGTCTGAGACAACACTGACCCTGTAGGAGCGAGCTTGCTCGCGAAGGTCGTCAACGATAACGCGCGCAGTCTGGATGAACGCGGCGTGCCCGGGTTTTTCGCGAGCAAGCTCGCTCCTACAGGAGGACGGCATCGGCCGGGGAATTCACAGGCATAAAAAACCCGCCAAAAAAGGCGGGTTTTTTTGGCTGACCGAAGATTACTCTTCGATGCTGCCCATGGCCGTGGTGTTGAAGCCACCGTCCACGTACATGATTTCACCGCTGATGCCGGACGCCAGGTCCGAGCACAGGAAGGCGCCGGCGTTGCCGACTTCGTCGATGGTGACGTTGCGACGCAGCGGAGTTTGCGCTTCGTTGGCGGCCAGCATCTTGCGGAAGTTCTTGATGCCGGAAGCAGCGAGGGTGCGGATCGGGCCGGCCGATACGCAGTTGACGCGAGTACCGTCCGGGCCCAGGGAGCCGGCCAGGTAACGTACGCCGGCTTCCAGGGAAGCCTTGGCCATGCCCATCACGTTGTAGTTCGGCATGGTGCGCTCGGCGCCCAGGTACGACAGGGTCAGCAGGCTGCCGTTGCGGCCTTTCATCATTTCGCGGCCGGCCTTGGCCAGGGCCACGAAGCTGTAGGCGCTGATGTCGTGGGAGATACGGAAACCTTCACGGGTGGTGGCTTCGGTGAAGTCGCCGTCCAGTTGGTCGCCCGGGGCGAAGCCGACGGAGTGCACGATGCAGTCCAGGCCGTCCCACTTCTTGCTCAGCGCTTCGAAGACCTTGGCGATTTCTTCATCGCTGGCCACGTCGCACGGGAAGCACAGCTCAGGGCTCGAACCCCAGCCTTGTGCGAACTCTTCGACACGACCCTTGAGTTTGTCGTTCTGATAAGTGAAGGCAAGCTCAGCGCCCTCGCGATGCATGGCGGCAGCGATGCCGGATGCGATGGACAGCTTGCTGGCGACACCGACGATCAGTACGCGCTTACCGGCGAGAAAACCCATGTGTTGCTCCTCTTTCAGGTTATTGCGCAGTGGCCGGAGCCAAAAAAGCGGCTTCCAGCAACTGCTGTGTATACGGATGTTGGGGGGCGGCAAAAATGCTTTGCGCGTCTCCCTGTTCGACCACTTGGCCATGCTTGACCACCATCAACTGGTGGCTCAGCGCTTTCACCACAGCCAGGTCATGGCTGATAAACAGATACGTCAGGTTGTACTTGGTTTGCAGTGAACGTAAAAGCTCCACTACCTGGCGTTGTACCGTGCGGTCGAGGGCCGAAGTCGGCTCGTCCAGCAAAATCAACGCCGGTTTTAACACCAATGCCCGGGCAATGGCGATTCTCTGCCGTTGCCCGCCGGAAAATTCGTGGGGGTAGCGGTGCCGGGTTTCCGGATCCAGACCTACCTCCTTGAGTGCCGCAATGATCGCTTGTTCCTGTTGCGCCTCGGTGCCCATCTTGTGGATCCGCAGGCCTTCGCCAACGATCTGGCTCACGCACATCCGCGGGCTCAGGCTGCCGAACGGGTCCTGAAACACCACCTGCATCTCCCGCCGCAGCGGCCGTACCTGTTGCTGCGTCAGGCAGTCTAGCTGCTGGCCCTCAAAGCGAATGGCGCCTTTGCTGGCGATCAGCCGCAAAATCGCCAGGCCGAGCGTCGATTTACCGGAACCGCTTTCTCCCACGATCCCCAGGGTCTGGCCCTGGGGCAGGCTGAAATTGATGCCGTCGACCGCCTTGATGTAATCCACCGTGCGCTTGAGCAGGCCTTTCTTGATCGGAAACCAGACTTTCAGGTCCTCGACCGCCAGCAGAGGCGGGCCGATCACGTTGCTTGCAGGCTTGCCGCCGGGCTCCGCTGCCAGCAGTTCCCGAGTGTACGGATGCTGCGGCGCGCGGAACAATTCTTCGCACGATGCCTGTTCGACGATGCAACCTTGCTGCATGACACATACGCGATGCGCAATTCTTCGCACAAGGTTCAAATCATGGCTGATCAGCAGCAGCGCCATGCCCAAACGAGCCTGAAGTTCCTTGAGCAATTCGAGGATTTTCAGCTGGACGGTCACGTCCAGCGCGGTGGTCGGTTCGTCGGCGATCAGCAGTTCCGGCTCGTTGGCCAGGGCCATGGCGATCATCACCCGCTGGCGCTGGCCGCCGGACAATTCGTGGGGCAGGGCCTTGAGGCGCTTGTGCGGCTCGGGGATGCCGACCATCTCCAGCAGCTCCAGGGTGCGTTTGGTCGCGACCTTGCCGGTCAGCCCCTTGTGGATGCCCAGCACCTCGTTGATCTGCTTTTCGATCGAGTGCAGGGGATTGAGCGAGGTCATCGGCTCCTGGAAGATCATCGCAATGCGGTTGCCGCGAATGTGGCGGATGGTTTTTTCTTTCAGGTCCAGCAGGTTCTGCCCGGAATATACGATGGTGCCGGACGGATGCCGGGCGAGCGGGTAGGGCAGCAGGCGCAGGATCGAATGTGCGGTGACCGATTTGCCGGAACCGCTCTCGCCGACCAACGCCAGGGTTTCACCGCGCTTGATGTCGAAGCTGACGCCTTCGACCGCCCGCTGACAGCGATTGCCGACGACAAAATCGACGGACAGGTCGCGCACTTCGATCAGATTGTGCTGATTCATTTCACTTCCTCGGGTCGAAGGCATCGCGAGCGGACTCGCCGATGAACACCAGCAGACTCAACATCAAGGCCAGCACGGCAAAGGCGCTGATGCCCAGCCACGGCGCCTGCAGGTTGGATTTGCCCTGGGCCACCAGTTCACCCAAAGACGGGCTGCCCGCCGGCAAACCGAAGCCGAGGAAGTCCAGGGCGGTCAGTGTACCGATGGCGCCGGTGAGGATGAACGGCATGAAGGTCATGGTCGAGACCATCGCGTTGGGCAAAATGTGGCGGAACATGATTGCGCCGTTCTGCATGCCCAGGGCGCGGGCGGCGCGCACGTATTCCAGGTTGCGCCCGCGCAGGAATTCGGCGCGCACCACGTCCACCAGGCTCATCCACGAGAACAGCAGCATGATCCCCAGCAACCACCAGAAGTTGGGCTGCACGAAACTGGCAAGGATGATCAGCAGGTACAGCACCGGCAGCCCGGACCAGATTTCCAGGAAGCGCTGCCCGGCCAGGTCCACCCAGCCGCCGTAGAAGCCCTGCAAGGCCCCGGCGATCACGCCGATGATCGAGCTGAGCACGGTCAGGGTCAGGGCGAACAGCACTGAAATGCGGAAACCGTAGATCACTCGGGCCAACACGTCGCGGCCCTGATCGTCGGTGCCCAGCAGGTTGTCCGCCGAGGGCGGGGCCGGGGCCGGGACTTTCAGGTCGTAGTTGATGCTCTGGTAGCTGTAGGGAATCGGCGCCCACAGCACCCAGGCGTCCTTGGCCTTGAGCAGTTCGCGGATGTACGGGCTCTTGTAGTTCGCCTCCAGGGGAAATTCGCCGCCGAAGGTGGTCTCCGGGTAGCGCTTGAGCGCCGGGAAGTACCAGTTGTTGTCGTAGTGCACCATCAGCGGCTTGTCGTTGGCGATCAACTCGGCGCCCAGGCTGGCGCCGAACAGGATCAGGAACAGCCACAGCGACCACCAGCCACGCCTGTTGGCCTTGAACAGTTCGAAGCGGCGGCGATTGAGAGGGGACAGGTTCATCTCAATGCTCCCGGCTTTCGAAGTCGATGCGCGGATCGACAAAGGTGTAGGTCAGGTCGCCGATCAGTTTCACCACCAGTCCGAGCAGGGTGAAGATGAACAACGTGCCGAAGACCACCGGGTAGTCGCGGTTGATCGCCGCTTCGAAACTCATCAGGCCGAGGCCGTCGAGGGAGAAGATCACCTCCACCAGCAACGAGCCGGTGAAGAAGATGCCGATGAGGGCCGAGGGGAAACCGGCGATCACCAGCAACATGGCGTTGCGGAACACATGGCCGTACAGCACGCGGTGGTTGGTCAGGCCCTTGGCCTTGGCGGTGATCACGTACTGTTTGTTGATCTCGTCGAGGAAGCTGTTTTTGGTCAGCAGGGTCATGGTCGCGAAGTTGCCGATCACCAGTGCGGTCACCGGCAGCGCCAGGTGCCAGAAGTAGTCGAGGATCTTGCCGCCCATGCTCAGTTCATCGAAGTTGTTCGAGGTCAACCCGCGCAAGGGGAACCAGTCCAGGTAACTGCCGCCGGCGAACACCACGATCAACAGGATGGCGAACAGGAACGCCGGGATCGCGTAGCCGACGATGATCGCCGAACTGGTCCAGACGTCGAAGTGGCTGCCGTGCCGCTTGGCCTTGGCGATCCCCAGCGGGATCGACACCAGGTACATGATCAGCGTGCTCCACAGCCCGAGGGAGATCGAGACTGGCATCTTTTCCTTGATCAGGTCGATGACCTTGGCGTCGCGGAAGAAGCTGTCGCCGAAATCCAGGGACGCATAGTTCTTGACCATGATCCACAAGCGTTCCGGCGCCGATTTGTCGAAGCCGTACATGTGCTCGATTTCCTTGACCAGCGCCGGGTCCAGGCCCTGGGCGCCGCGATAGGCGGAGCCTGCCACCGAGACTTCGGCGCCGCCGCCGGCAATGCGGCTGGTGGCGCCTTCGAAGCCTTCGAGCTTGGCGATCATCTGTTCCACCGGACCGCCTGGGGCGGCCTGGATGATCACGAAGTTGATCAGCAGGATGCCGAACAGGGTCGGAATGATCAGCAACAGTCGCCGAAAAATGTACGCCAGCATCTGATTACTCCGTGCCCGCAGGATCGGCCTGCAGTGTGGTTTCGACTTCTATTGCCGGCTTGATATCGGGCTTGACCCACCAGGTGGCCGTGCCGATGTCGTATTTAGGCGAGACCTTTGGATGGCCGATGTGGTTCCAGTACGCCACGCGCCAGGTCTTGATGTGCCAGTTGGGTATTACGTAATAGCCCCATTGCAGCACCCGGTCCAGCGCACGGGCGTGGGCCACCAGGCTGTTGCGCGAATCGGCGTTGATCAGTTGCTCGACCAGTTGATCGACCACCGGATCCTTCAGGCCCATGGAGTTGCGGCTGCCGGGCTTGTCGGCGGCGTCCGACATCCAGAATTCCCGTTGTTCGTTACCCGGCGAGTTGGACTGCGGGAAGCTGCCGACGATCATGTCGAAGTCCCGGGAGCGCACGCGGTTGATGTATTGCGAGACGTCGACCCGGCGAATCACCAGGTCGATGCCCAGGTCACTCAGGTTGCGCTTGAACGGCAGCAGCACCCGTTCGAATTCGGTCTGGGCCAACAGGAACTCGATGACCACCGGCTTGCCGGTGGCGTCGACCATCTTGTCATCGACGATGCGCCAGCCGGCCTCCTGCAGCAGTTGATAGGCTTGCCGTTGCTGGGCGCGGATCATGCCGCTGCCGTCGGTGGTCGGGTTCTGGAAGGCTTCGTTGAACACCTGCGGTGGCAGCTTGGCGCGGAACGGTTCGAGGATCGCCACCTGATCGGCGTTAGGCAGGCCGGTGGCGGCCATTTCCGAGTTTTCGAAATAACTGCGGGTACGCGCGTAGGCACCGTTGAACAGTTGCTTGTTGGTCCATTCGAAGTCCAGCAACAGCGACAAGGCTTGGCGCACGCGCACATCCTGGAACACCGGGCGGCGCATATTGAACACGAAGCCTTGCATGCCGGTGGGATTGCCGTTGGGAATCTGTTCCTTGACCAGTCGACCTTCGGTGACCGCCGGAACGTTGTAGGCGTTGGCCCAGTTCTTCGCGGTCATTTCCAGCCAGTAGTCGAACTGCCCGGCCTTGAGCGCTTCCAGGGCCACGGTGTTGTCGCGGTAGTAATCGGTGGTCATCACGTCGAAGTTGTAGAAACCACGATTGACCGGCAGGTCCTTGCCCCAGTAATCCTTGACCCGCTCGTAACGCACCGAGCGTCCGGCCTTCACTTCGCTGACCTTGTATGGGCCACTGCCCAACGGGATTTCCAGGTTGCCCTTGTTGAAGTCGCGGTCGGCCCACCAATGCTTGGGCAGAACTGGCAACTGGCCGAGGATCAGCGGCAGTTCGCGGTTGTTGGTGTGCTTGAACTTGAACAATACGGTGAGCGGATCTTCGGCGACCACTTCGGCCACGTCGTTGTAGTAGCCGCGGTACATCGGTGCGCCGTCCTTGGTCAGCATCTGGAAGCTGAACACCACGTCCTCGGCGCGTACCGGATGGCCGTCATGGAAGCGTGCTTCGGGGCGCAGGTAGAAACGCACCCAGGCATTGTCCGGGGCTTTCTCGATCAGCCGGGCGATCAAGCCGTACTCGGTGAACGGCTCGTCCAGGCCTTGCTTGGCCAGGGTGTCGTAGATGTTGCCGATATCGTCCGCCGGCACGCCTTTGCTGATGAAGGGGTTGAGGCTGTCGAAGCCGCCGAAACCGGCCTGACGGAAAGTCCCGCCCTTGGGTGCGTCCGGATTCACGTAGTCGAAGTGTTTGAAATCGGCCGGGTATTTCGGCGGTTCGTTGTACAGGGTCACGGCATGTTGCGGGGCGGCGCAGGCCAGCCCGGCGAACAGCAGACCGCTGGCCTGCAGGAGCAGGGCACGGATGGGTTTCATTGATCTTTCTCCGAAGATTTCAGCCACCACGCGTTCAGGCCCAGGGTGTAGGGCGGCGTGGTGACGAAGGCGAGCCGGTTGCGGTACGCCAGACGGTGATAATTGAGGTACCAGTTGGGCACGATGTAGTGCTGCCACAGCAGCACGCGGTCAAGGGCCTTGCCGGCGGCGACTTGTTCATCGCGGGTCTGGGCGGCCAGCAACTGCTCGAGCAAATGGTCGACCACCGGGTTGGTTATGCCGGCGAAGTTCTTGCTGCCCTTGACCCCGGCCTGGCTGGAGTGAAAGTACTGCCATTGTTCCAGGCCCGGGCTGAGGGTCTGGTTGAGGGTCATCAGGATCATGTCGAAATCGAACTGGTCGAGGCGCTGCTTGTATTGCGCGCGATCGACCGTGCGCAGCCGAGCGTCGATGCCGATGCTGGCGAGGTTCTCGACGTAAGGCTGGAGGATGCGTTCAAGGTTCGGGTTGACCAGCAGCAGTTCCAGGCGCAACGGCTGCCCGGCAGCGTTTTGCAGGCGCTGGCCATTGAGCTTCCAGCCGGCTTCGGCGAGCAGGCCGAGGGCTTTGCGCAAGGTTTCCCGGGGGATGCCGCGGCCGTCGGTCTGCGGCAGGCTGAACGGCTCGGTAAAGAGCCTGGTCGGCAGTTGCTCGCGATAGGGCTTGAGCAACAGCCATTCATGCCCACCCGGCAAACCGCTGGCCGAGAACTCGCTGTTGGGGTAGTAACTCATGGCGCGTTGGTAGGCGCCGCCGAACAGCGTGCGGTTGGTCCACTCGAAGTTGAACATCAGCCCCAATGCTTCACGAACCTTGGCATCCGAGAAAGCCGGACGGCGGCTGTTCATGAACAGGCCCTGGGTCTGGGTCGGGATCTGGTGGGGGATCTGCGCCTTGATCACCTCACCGCGGCGCATGGCGGGGAAGTTGTAGCCGGTGTCCCAGTTCTTCGCCTGATGCTCGATGTAGATGTCGAATTCACCGGCCTTGAACGCCTCGAACGCCACGTCGCTGTCGCGGTAGAACTCGACTTCCATGCGGTCGAAGTTGTACTTGCCGCGATTGACCGGCAGGTCCTTGCCCCAGTAATCCTTGACCCGTTCGAGGGCGATCTGTCGTCCTGGCGTGACCGAGGTGATGCGATATGGCCCGCTGCCCAGCGGCGGCTCGAAAGTGGTGGCCTTGAAGTCGCGACCTTTCCAGTAGTGCTGCGCCAGCACCGGCATTTCACCCAGGCGCAGGATCAGCAGCGGATTGCCGGCACGCTTGAACACGAAGCGGATGCGCTGCGGGTTGAGGATGTCGACCCGCGACACTTCCTGAAGGCTGGTGCGGTACAGCGGATGGCCTTCCTTGAGCAACACGCGATAGGAGAACGCGACGTCGTAGGCGGTGATCGGCGTGCCGTCATGGAAGCGTGCTTCGGGACGCAGGTTGAACACCACCCAGCTGCGGTTCTCGCTGTATTCCACCGACTGGGCGATCAGGCCATAGCTGGACGCGGACTCGTCACCCGAAGGCGCGTACTGCCCGGTACCGACCATCAGCGGCTCGTTGAGCTCGTTGATGCCGTATTGCAGGAAGTTCGGTGTGGTGACCGGGCTGGTGCCCTTGAAGGTGTAGGGGTTGAGCGTATCGAAGGTGCCAAACGCCATGACCCGCAACGTACCGCCCTTGGGCGCTTGCGGGTTGACCCAGTCGAAGTGGGTAAATCGGGCCGGGTACTTGAGCGTGCCGAACTGCGCATAACCATGGCTTTCGCTGATCGTCGCGCTTGCGGTGGAGCTCAAGGCCAGGCTGATCAGGAAGAGGAGGGGACGCTTCAAATAGGGGATCCGGTCCGGGCGGCTTGGGCTTTGTGGACCGTACAGTAACAGCTTGTATGGACAGGAAAAAGACGGGGGGTAAATGCGTAATATCGGCCGGGCCACAAAAACTGCGCAGGCATAAAAAAGCCCCAGGATTCAGGGGCTGTTTTTTAGTGCGGATTGGCTACCGTCAACATCTGGCCAGGCTTGAGCGCCTGACCGACACGCGGGTTCCAGCGCTTGAGGTGCTGCATCTCTACATTGAAGCGCTTGGCCACGATGTACAGCGAGTCGCCTTGCTGGACCTTGTACTTGGTTTGCTGCTTCTTGGTATTGGCTGCAATCACGGTGTTGACGCGCCCGGAGCTGCGTTTGCTGTTGTCCTGCATGACCAGGGTCTGGCCGGGCTTGAGGTTCTTGCCGGTCAGTTTGTTCCAGCGTTGCAGATCCTTCACGTCGACGTTGTTGGCCTTGGCGATGGAGCCGAGGTTGTCACCCCGCTTGACCCGGTAGGAACGCTTGACGCTGGCAACCTGGGTGTCGTCGGCACCTTCGAAGACCGGCTTGAGCGATTTCTTGCTGATCAACTCCTCAGGGCGCATGGTCTGCAGGCTGCTGGTCAGCAGTTGTGCCTTGGAGGTCGGCACCAGCAGATGTTGCGGGCCATCAAGGGTGGTGGTGCGCTGCTTGAAGGCCGGGTTGAGCTGGAACAGTTCGTCTTCGTCGATGTTGGCGACTTCAGCAACCTTGGACAGGTCCATGCGCTGGTTGATTTCGACGGCCTGGAAGTAGGGTTCGTTGGCGATCGGGTTGAGGTTCACGCCGTAGGCTTCCGGCGCCATCACCACCTGCGACAGTGCCAGTAACTTCGGCACGTAAGCCTGGGTTTCGGAGGGCAGCGGCAGGTTCCAGTAGTCGGTTGGCAGGCCGAGGCGCTCGTTGCGTTCGATGGCCCGGCTGACGGTGCCTTCGCCGGCGTTGTAGGCCGCCAGGGCCAGCATCCAGTCGCCGTTGAACATGTCGTGCAGGCGGGTCAGGTAATCCAGCGCGGCGGTGGTCGACGCGGTGATATCGCGACGGCCATCATAGAAACGGGTTTGACGCAGGTTGAAGTAACGCCCGGTGGACGGGATGAACTGCCAGAGACCCACCGCGTTGGCCCGGGAATAGGCCATCGGGTTGTAGGCACTTTCAATCACTGGCAGCAGGGCCAGTTCCAGCGGCATGTTGCGTTCTTCAAGGCGTTCTACGATGTAGTGAATGTAGAGGCTGCCACGTTCGCCGGCGTTTTCGAGGAAAGATGGATTGCTGGCGAACCACAGGCGCTGTTGCTCGATGCGCGGGTTGACGCCCAGCCCGTCCTGCAGCTGGAAGCCCTGGCGCATGCGCTCCCAGACGTCCTGGGGAATTTGCGGGCTGGGTTTTTCGCTGAGCCAGATCGGCTTCTGCTTGGCGCGCGCGGCGATGTTCTGCGTGTGCGCCGCATCGGTCTGCGGCGCATGGCTGGAACAGCCCGCCAGGGTGGCGGACACAGCCACCGCGATGGCTTGAGCCAAGCGGGTCAATGCGTCTGAACTGATGGCTTTGCGAATAGGTGACGACATTGGCTGGAAGTAAGTTCCGGGCAAAAATGTCGGGCGATTCTAGAAAGCGCACCCTGCGCGGTCAACCTTTCAGAATTGTTGCAATCTTGAGAAGCCCCTTTAGAACCTGTCTTTCCACGCTCGAAGCGCAGCAAAAACCATATCGGGCGCCGAGTTATCGGTGCCGGTCCGTTCGTCCGCTTTTTCTTTAACGGATGTTTCATCGGAGCGCAAAAACGGGTTTGTGAGCTTTTCCAGCGCCAGTGTCGAGGGCAGCGTCATGATCCCGGATTCTCGTTGGCGGGTGACTTTGGCCAGGCGTTCGGCGGTGTGCGGATTGTTCGGTTCGACCGCCGCGGCAAACTTCAGGTTGCTGAGGGTGTACTCGTGGGTGCAGTACACCAGCGTGTCTTCCGGCAACCCGGCGAGGCGTGTCAGCGAGCTGTACATTTGCTGTGGCGTGCCTTCGAACAGGCGTCCGCAGCCGGCGGCAAACAATGTGTCGCCGCAGAACAGCAAGCCGTGATGGTAATAGGCGATGTGCCCCAGGGTGTGACCCGGGACCGCAAGGACATCGAAGTCCCAGCCGAGTACGCTGACCTTGTCGTTGTCCTTGAGCGCAACGTCCCGCGCCGGGATCGTTTCGCTGGCCGGGCCATAGACTTTCGCGTCCGTCGCTTTTTTCAGCTGTTCGACACCGCCGACGTGGTCATGATGGTGATGAGTGATCAAAATATCACTCAGTACCCAGCCCGGATTGGCCGCGAGCCAGGCTTGCACGGGGGCTGCATCACCCGGGTCGACGACCGCGCAGCGCTTGCTGCCGTGGTCTTGTAACAACCAGATGTAGTTGTCGGTGAAGGCGGGCAGGGCAGTGATCTGTATCATCGTCGGATTCGCCAAGCGGAAAACATTGGCGCATCTTAGAACTTCCTGGCGCGTTGGAGAATGCAATGACTGATAAAGCGTTCGCACAAGCCGATCCTGACTGGCTGGCGTTGATCAGCGCCGCCCGCGAGTGGCTGGCCGGTCCCCTCGGGCAATTTCTGCTGGACGAAGAGCGGCGCATGCTCGAAGACGAGCTCGGGCGGTTCTTCGGTGGCTATCTGGTGCATTACGGTCCCTCGGCCCAGACACCGCCGCCGGCCCCACAGGTGCAGCGCAATGTGCGCCTTGGCGCGCCGTTGCCGGGGGTCGAGATCGTTTGTGAGGAACAGGCCTGGCCGCTGAGCGAGCATGCCGCCGATGTGGTGGTGCTGCAGCATGGCCTGGATTTCTGCCTGTCGCCCCACGGTTTGCTACGCGAGGCGGCAAGTAGCGTACGCCCCGGCGGGCATTTGCTGATCATTGGCATCAACCCCTGGAGCAGTTGGGGCCTGCGGCATGTGTTTGCCCAGGATGCGCTGCGCAAGGCGCGCTGCATTTCGCCGTCACGGGTCGCCGACTGGCTGAACCTGCTGGGCTTCGCGCTGGAGAAACGCCGCTTCGGGTGCTATCGTCCGCCGCTTGCGTCGCCGGCGTGGCAGACCCGCCTGGCCGGTTGGGAGCGCAAGGCCGGTGACTGGCAATTGTCGGGCGGCGGCTTCTACTTATTGGTGGCGCGCAAGATCGTGGTGGGCCTGCGACCGGTCCGTCAGGAGCGGCGCGAACCGATGGGCAAGCTGATCCCGTTGCCGATGGCCAAGGTCAACCGGCGCAACATCGAACCGTAATACACACTTTTCATTTGCGGCCGGGCTTGTCCCGGCTTCGGGCGTCGTCGGTCAGCGATCGGCGGGCCAGCGCATTTTCTGGATAGATTGGCATGAGCGATAGCGTAGAACTGTTCACCGACGGCGCCTGCAAAGGCAACCCCGGCCCTGGCGGCTGGGGCGCACTGCTGGTGTGCAAGGGCGTCGAAAAGGAACTCTGGGGCGGCGAAGCCAACACCACCAACAACCGCATGGAACTGATGGGCGCGATCCGTGGCCTGGAAGAGCTCAAGCGTCCCTGCGAGGTGCTGTTGGTGACCGACTCCCAGTATGTGATGAAAGGCATCAACGAGTGGATGGACAACTGGAAGAAGCGCGGCTGGAAAACCGCGGCGAAGGAACCGGTGAAAAACGCTGACCTGTGGAAGTTGCTCGACGAGCAGGTCAACCGCCACAAGGTCACCTGGAAATGGGTGCGCGGACACATTGGCCATCACGGCAACGAACGCGCCGACCAGTTGGCCAACCGTGGCGTCGATGAAGTGCGTGGGTACAAGCAGGGCTGATCAACCTCCCGTACGGTGAGCATGTTAAGATTCGCGCTTTTGCACGATTGACCGATTGAGAGCTGAGCACCGATGGCCACCAGATCCGTTGTACTCGACACCGAAACCACCGGCATGCCGGTGACCGACGGCCACCGGATTATCGAAATCGGTTGTGTCGAGTTGATCGGCCGACGCCTGACGGGCCGGCACTTTCACGTGTACCTGCAACCCGATCGCGAAAGTGACGAGGGCGCCATCGGCGTCCACGGCATCACCAACGAATTCCTTGTGGGCAAGCCGCGTTTTGCCGAGGTGGCCGAAGAGTTCTTCGAGTTCATCAAGGGCGCGCAGCTGATCATCCATAACGCGGCGTTCGACGTTGGCTTCATCAACAACGAATTCGCCCTGATGGGCCAGCAGGACCGCGCGGACATCACGCAGCACTGCTCGATCCTCGACACCCTGATGATGGCCCGGGAACGTCACCCGGGGCAGCGCAACAGCCTCGACGCCCTGTGCAAACGCTATGGCGTCGACAACTCCGGCCGTGAGCTGCACGGCGCTTTGCTCGACTCCGAGATTCTCGCCGACGTCTACCTGACCATGACCGGGGGGCAGACCAGTCTGTCCCTGGCCGGCAACGCTTCCGATGGCAATGGTTCGGGGGAAGGGGCGGACAACTCCGCCACCGAGATTCGCCGTTTGCCGGCGGACCGCCAGCCGACGCGCATCATCCGTGCTAGCGAAGACGACCTGGCCCGCCACGCGGCACGCCTGGAAATCATCGGCAAATCCGCTGGTGCTCCGGCGTTGTGGGTGCAGTTGGCTGAGGCTGAAGCGCAGGCTTGACCCTTTCAAAAAAAAGGGACGCCTTGTGACTAATGCCAGTCAGTTAAGCGCAATCCATGTGGGAGCGAGCCTGCTCGCGATGACGACGGTACATTCAGCATCAATGTTGGCTGACCCGCCGCTATCGCGAGCAGGCTCGCTCCCACAGGGGAGGGTGTTCAAACTCTTAACTGACTGGCATTACGCCTTGTGACCCATTTCAGGGCATCCCGCTCGCCACATCCGCTGCAACACTCTACCCTGAGGTGATTGGCAGGCTCTGGTCTGCCGCCTCAGGACACTGAGCCTCATGTATAAAGACTTGAAATTCCCGGTCCTGATTGTCCATCGCGACATCAAGGCCGACAGCGTCGCCGGCGACCGTGTGCGGGGGATTGCCCGGGAGCTGGAACAGGAAGGGTTCAGCGTCGTTTCGGCGGTGGACTACACCGAAGGACGTCTGGTGGCGTCGACTTACCATGGCCTGTCCTGCATGTTGATTGCCTCCGAGGACGCCAGTACCCACTCCCATTTGTTACAAAACATGGCAGAACTGATCGGTCTGGCGCGGGTGCGTGCACCGAATCTGCCGATCTTCGCCTTGGGCGAAAAAGTGACCCTGGAAAACGCACCCGCCGACGCCATGGCCGAGCTCAATCAGTTGCGCGGCATTCTTTACCTGTTTGAGGACACCGTGCCCTTTCTCGCCCGGCAGGTGGCCCGTGCCGCGCGCAAATACCTCGATGGCCTGCTGCCGCCGTTTTTCAAGGCGTTGGTACAACACACGGCGGATTCCAATTATTCGTGGCACACCCCCGGTCACGGCGGTGGCGTGGCGTATCACAAAAGTCCGGTCGGGCAGGCGTTTCACCAGTTTTTCGGGGAAAATACCCTGCGCTCGGATCTTTCGGTGTCGGTGCCCGAGCTCGGCTCCTTGCTCGATCACACCGGCCCCCTGGCTGAAGCCGAGGCTCGTGCGGCACGCAATTTCGGCGCCGATCACACCTTTTTCGTGATCAATGGCACCTCCACGGCCAACAAGATTGTCTGGCACTCGGTGGTCGCCCGCGATGACCTGGTGCTGGTGGATCGCAATTGCCACAAGTCGGTGCTGCACTCGATCATCATGACCGGTGCGATCCCGTTGTACCTGTGTCCGGAGCGTAATGAACTGGGGATCATCGGCCCGATTCCCCTGAGTGAGTTCAGCCGCGAATCGATCCAGGCCAAGATCGACGCCAGTCCGCTGACCAAGGGGCGTTCACCGAAGGTCAAGCTCGCCGTAGTGACCAATTCGACCTATGACGGCCTCTGCTACAACGCCGAGCTGATCAGGCAGCAACTGGGCAATAGCGTTGAGGTGTTGCACTTCGACGAGGCCTGGTACGCCTATGCGGCGTTTCATGAGTTCTTTGCCGGGCGCTACGGCATGGGCACCTCCCGTGATGAAGACAGCCCGATGGTGTTCACCACCCATTCGACCCACAAGTTGTTGGCGGCATTCAGTCAGGCATCGATGATTCACGTGCGCGATGGCGGTGCGCGGCAACTGGACCGGGATCGCTTCAACGAAGCGTTCATGATGCACATCTCGACCTCGCCGCAGTACGGCATCATCGCCTCGCTGGATGTGGCTTCGGCGATGATGGAAGGGCCGGCCGGGCGTTCGCTGTTGCAGGAAATGTTCGACGAAGCCCTGAGTTTTCGCCGGGCGCTGGCCAATTTGCGCCAACACATTGCCGCCGATGACTGGTGGTTTTCGATCTGGCAGCCGCCGTCGGCAGAAGGCATCGAGCGAGTCATCACCGAGGACTGGTTGCTGCAGCCTGATGCCGACTGGCACGGCTTTGGCGGTGTGACCAACGATTATGTGTTGCTCGATCCGATCAAGGTCACGCTGGTGATGCCGGGATTGACCGCCGGTGGCGCCCTCAGCGAGCGCGGGATTCCGGCGGCGGTGGTCAGCAAGTTCCTTTGGGAGCGCGGCCTGGTGGTCGAGAAGACCGGGCTGTATTCGTTTCTGGTGTTGTTCTCCATGGGCATCACCAAGGGCAAGTGGAGCACGCTGCTCACCGAACTGCTGGAGTTCAAGCGCAGCTACGACGCCAACGTCAGTCTGGCCAGTTGCCTGCCTTGCGTGGCGCAAGAGAATGTCGCGCGCTATCAGGGCATGGGCCTGCGGGATTTGTGCGATCAGTTGCATGCCTGTTATCGCAGCAACGCCACCGCCAGGCACCTCAAGCGCATGTACACCGTACTGCCGGAAGTCGCGATGAAGCCGGCGGACGCCTATGATCAATTGGTGCGGGGTGAAGTCGAAGCCGTGTCGATCGATGCACTGGACGGGCGGATCGCGGCGGTGATGCTGGTGCCGTATCCGCCCGGCATTCCGCTGATCATGCCGGGTGAGCGCTTTACCGAATCAACCCGCTCGATCATCGATTACCTGGCATTTGCCCGCACGTTCGATAGCAGTTTTCCGGGGTTCGTTGCTGATGTGCACGGATTGCAACATGAAGATCAGGGCAGTGGACGGTGCTACACCGTCGATTGCATCAAGGAATGAGGACCTTTCCCAGTATGCAGCCGGTTATAAATCCGAATTATCCAGGGTTGTCGGTACGGATTGCCGACGAGGGTTTTGCCGCCTATATCTGGGGCAGTGATTTCAGTTTTGAAGTCGCGGCCTACGGTGCGGCACAAATAGGAGCGTCGGTGGCACAGTGGCCGGTCACCCCGATCACGCCTTATCGCAAGTGCTACGGCATCGACCCTGAGGAATTCAGCAGCTATCGCGATGGCGCCGACAGCGCGATTTTCATGGCGTATCTGGATGACCAGCCCGTGGGGCACCTGGTGGTCAGCACCAACTGGAACGGCTTTACCCATATCGACGAACTGGCGGTGCATGCACCGGCCCGGCGGCATGGCGTGGCCAAGGCCCTGCTGGATGTGGCGCATTTCTGGAGCCGCAAGAAAAAGCTCCCGGGCATCATGCTCGAAACCCAGAACAACAACCTGGGGGCCTGCAGGCTCTATGAACGCAGCGGTTACGTGCTTGGCGGGATCGACCACCTGCGCTATCGAGGCATCGATCCGAACACCGCCGAAGTGGCGCTGTTCTGGTATCGACTGTTCGAAAACCCGCTGGAAAACCCGTTCAGTTCGTCAGCATCGCCGCGGCTTGTTCCGTGACGATGGCCAACAGTGCCTGAACCGCCGGAGACGGCTCGGCGTTTTTCAGAGTCAGGGCGTAGAGACTGATCGGGACCGCGGGTGCCAGCGGGCAGGCGTCCAGCCCCGAGGCTTTGGCGCCGAGGGCGGTGAAGGGGTCGACGATGGCCAGGCCTTCGCCGACCTCGACCATGCTGCGCATCATCTGATGCGTCTGGACCCGGGTCTGAATCACCGGGGCAGGGCGCAAGCCGTGCAGTTTGTTTTCCAGCGCCGGGCTCAACGGATCGTGCCCGTCCAGGCCGATCATCGATTGGCCGGCCAGATCCAGCAGTGAAATGTATTTCTGTTTCGGTTGCAGCCAGCCATGGGGGGCGAGCAACTGGAGTTTGCCTTGGGCAATCACCTGGCAATCGAGGTCGGCGTGATCGGGGTCATGCAGGCTCAGGCCCAGATCGCTTTCACGCAGCAGCAGGCTTCTGACGATGTCGCGGGTCGGCTGGCTCAGCAGTGTGCAAGGCGCGTCGGGCAGGCGTCGGCGCAGGGCGGCGATGCTGTGTGGCAATAATTGGTTGGCCAGGGGCGGGGTGCAGATGATGCGCAGCGGCGGCGCCAGGTATTGCCTCAGGCTGTTGGCCAGGCGCTGCACCGGTTCAAGCGCATCGTAGACCCGGGCAATTTCCACCTGCAATTCCCGCGCTTCGCGGGTGGCCTGCAATCGCCCGCGTACGCTGGCGAACAGCATGAAACCCAACTGATCCTCGGCGTCGCGCAGCAAGCGTTCGACTTCGGCCACCGGCAACTGCAGCCATTCGGCGGCGGTGCCCAGGTGACCGGTCTGCAAGAGCGCCTGGATCACTTCGATATGGCGTAAGCGCATGCGTGAAGTCCATGTTCAGCAGGTGGAGGAGTCAGTGGCTGAATCCTACCCCAAGTCCGCGCATATGACTTCTGCTCATAACGACGGGTTATGAAACGCTGGCGGTTTGCGGTTCGCGGGTAATGGTCACACCGGTTTGCACCAGCATGAATTCATTGTCGTCGACCTTGTTGACACGGTCGCCAATGGCCAGCTTGTAGGTGGTGACAGGGCCTGAACCGTCTACCGCCGGGGTGGAGTCCTGGAACTCGTGTACCGAATAAATACGGCCTTCCGCATCTCTTGCATGGAACTGACCGACGAGTACTGCTGCCATCTGCTTAGAACCTCTGGAGATAAATCACTCAATTTGCGGCACTGTAGACCGTGCTTGGGCGAGGTAAGTTTTCCTACAGGAAAAAAATAGTCAGGGACGCTGTTTTCGGTCGCCCGCTGCTTGAATCGTCATCTATAACTACAAGCTCTTCCTATCGGACAGTCGAGAAACTCTAATGAGCAACGTCTATACGATCGCCGTCGTGGTCGGCAGCTTGAGAAAGGAATCGATCAACCGCAAGGTCGCACGGGCCCTGGTGGAACTGGCACCGGCCAATCTCAAGCTCAACATCATCGAAATTGGCGATCTGCCGCTCTATAACGAAGACATCGATGGCGCTTCACCGCCGGCAGCCTACAGCACTTTCCGACAACAGGTGAGCTCATCCGACGCGGTGTTGTTCGTGACCCCGGAATACAACCGATCGGTGCCGGCGCCGCTGAAGAATGCGATTGACGTGGGCTCGCGTCCGTATGGCAAAAGTGCATGGAACGGTAAACCGGGGGCCGTTATCAGTGTTTCGCCGGGGGCCGTCGGCGGGTTTGGTGCCAATCACAACTTGCGTCAATCCATGGTGTTTCTGAATGTGCCGATGATGCAGCAGCCGGAGGCCTATCTGGGGAACGCCGGTTCGGCATTCGACGAGGCGGGCAAGCTGTCCGAGTCGGTCAAGCCGTTCCTGCAAAAATTCATCAATGCCTATGGGCAATGGGTCGAGCAGCACAAGAAAGATTGATGTTCATTGTGTGGGAGCGGGCTTGGTCCGGGCGGCGTTCCGACGAAGGGGCCGGCTCAGGCAATACAGGACTCAACCCTGTCCCGGCACATTCGGCCAAAGGTCCGCCACCAGAAACAATCGCTCGGCTTCTTCCCAGTCGCCGCTGGCATTCTCCGTCAGGCGCACCAGCAGTTGTGCCGGCGCCAACGGGTCCAGTTCATCCAGCCACGCCTGCATCTGTCCGGGGTTCCAGGTGTGCTCGGCCGAATAGTGCGCCGGCGCCAGCCAGGCGTGGCGGGGCAGGGGTTGCCAGCGACCGGGCGGGCTCTGGGCCAGCAACGCCGGCCAATCCTTTTGATGCAACCAGCGACCGCGCAAGTGCTGCGGATGGGCACCGGACGGCGGGGCAGCCTGCCCGGGCCACGGATACAGCAAGTAACCTCCCAGCCATAAATGGGCGCTGAAGGCCTGGATATCCAGCGCTGCCAGCACTTCACGGCTCTCGGCGCGAGCGGAAATCGGCAATTGATGCTGGCTCAGGTGCGCCAGTTTGCGGTCGAGCCGGTCGTGGCAGCCCGGGCCCAGCCACTGGGCGGTGTCGTGCCCGTCGCCGGATTGCGGGCCGAGGTAGAGCTTGATCGCCAGCTCCAGGTGATGCACGCCGTCGCGGTCGCGCAGCAGCATGTCCAGTTCACCCAGGGTGTGCCCCTCGCGGCGAATCGGCATGTTGGCGGCAATCAGTTCAATGCCCGGCGCATGTTGCACGGCGAATTGCCAGAGGCGTTCGTAGTACAAACCCAGGCGCCGGGTCCGGGCCTGGGCCAGCCAGTGCAGCAGGCCATAACTGTCCCGGTCCAGCTGCCGCAGCCAATGTTCCAGCCGATCCGGTGCCTGCACCCAGTCGCTGCCGGCCAGCGGGTGACGCTGCGGCCACGGGGTATCCTCCAGCATGGGCGGCGCGAGGATGACCCACGCCAGGTCACGCACTTCGGGATGGCGTAACTGATGGGGCAGGTGGAGCAAATCGGGAAATAGCATCATCTTGCGAGCATAGCCCGAAACCCGGGCACACCCTTGAAGCTGAAAGGATTTTGTCTACGGGCGGCTTTCGCCCATAATCGTGGTTTTCACCGCCACGCAGATCCCCGCAGGAGCCCCATGGAGCAATTTCGCAATATCGGCATCATCGGTCGCCTGGGCAGTTCCCAGGTGCTGGATACCGTCCGCCGACTGAAACGGTTTCTGCTCGATCGTCACCTGCACGTGATCCTCGAAGACACCATCGCCGAAGTGCTGCCAGGGCACGGCTTGCAAACCTCGTCGCGCAAGATGCTCGGCGAAGTCTGCGACATGGTCATTGTGGTCGGTGGTGACGGCAGCCTGCTCGGCGCCGCCCGGGCACTGGCCAGGCACAATATTCCGGTGCTCGGCATCAACCGGGGTAGCCTGGGTTTCCTCACCGACATCCGTCCCGATGAGCTGGAAACCAAGGTCGCCGAAGTGCTGGACGGCCACTACCTGGTGGAAAACCGCTTCCTGTTGCAGGCCGAAGTCCGTCGCCACGGCGAGGCCATCGGCCAGGGCGATGCACTGAACGACGTGGTGCTGCACCCCGGCAAATCCACGCGAATGATCGAGTTCGAGCTGTACATCGACGGCCAGTTCGTCTGCAGCCAGAAGGCCGACGGCCTGATCGTCGCCACGCCGACCGGTTCCACCGCCTACGCGTTGTCCGCCGGCGGGCCGATCATGCATCCCAAGCTCGACGCTATTGTGATTGTGCCGATGTACCCCCATACCTTGTCAGGTAGACCCATCGTGGTCGATGGCAACAGTGAGCTGAAAATCGTCGTGTCCAAGGATATGCAGATTTACCCGCAAGTTTCGTGCGACGGGCAGAACCACTTTACCTGCGCGCCGGGCGACACCATTACCGTCAGCAAGAAAGCCCAGAAACTGCGGCTGATCCATCCGCTTGACCACAACTACTATGAAGTCTGCCGGACCAAGCTCGGCTGGGGCAGCAAGTTGGGGGGTGGAGGCGACTGATGCTCGATCCCGCGCGTAGCTACGACCTGATCGGTGACGTGCACGGTTGCGCCCTGACCCTGGAGCACTTGCTCGACCGACTCGGTTATCACAAGCAGGGTGGCGTCTGGCGGCATGCCTCGCGCATGGCGGTGTTCGTCGGCGATATCATCGACCGCGGCCCGCGGATTCGCGAGGCACTGCACATCGTCCACGACATGGTCGAGGCCGGTCAGGCGCTGTGCATCATGGGCAACCATGAGTTCAATGCGCTGGGCTGGAGCACGCCGGCACTGCCGGGCAGCGGCAAGCAGTTCGTGCGCGAGCACACGCCGCGCCATGCCCGCCTGCTGCACGAAACCCTGACCCAGTTCGAACACCATCCGGGTGACTGGCACGACTTCCAGCAATGGTTCTACCAGTTGCCATTGTTCGTCGATGCCGGGCGTTTTCGCGTGGTCCACGCCTGCTGGGACGCCGGGCTGATCGAGCCGCTGCGGGCGTTGTTCCCCAACGGCTGCGTTGACGAGCATTTTGTCCAGGCGTCGGCGGAGTCGGGCTCCTTTGCCTGCACCGTATTCGACCGGCTGCTGCGCGGCACGGACATGCGCTTGCCCCATGGCCTGACCATGACCAGCGGTGACGGCCTGGTGCGTTCGTTCTTCCGGACCAAGTTCTGGGAAGACGATCCGAAAACCTACGGCGATATCGTGTTCCAGCCGGATGCACTGCCCGAACCCGTGGCCCGGACGCCGCTGACGTCCACCGAAAAGAACAGTTTGCTGCGCTACGGCATCGATGAGCCGCTGTTGTTCGTCGGCCATTACTGGCGCAGCGGCAAGCCGGCGCCGATCCGGTCGAACCTGGCCTGTCTGGATTACAGCGCGGTGCTGTACGGCAAACTGGTTGCCTACCGACTGGATCAGGAAACCCGCCTGGATCCGCAAAAATTCGTCTGGGTCGATGTCGAGCGGCCGGAGGTGCTGCAATGAGTGCTGTAGCGATATTGCGTCTGCCATTGGCGGTGGACTTGAGCGGGTTCGTCACGTTGCTCAAGCGCATGCAAGTGCCCCATCGGGTCAGCGAGGAAGCTGGTGAACAGGTGCTGTGGGTTCCCGACAACATCAGTGAAGACGTGCGCGCGCTGTACGAACGTTTTCCGGCGGGCGATCCCGATCAGCAACTGGACATTCCGCTGGCGCAGACCATCAAGCATCCGGGGTTCGTCGAGCAGTTGAAGTACGCCAGGGCCACCGCGCTGGTACTGCTGCTGAGCATGATCGTCGGCGCGGTGACCATGCTGGGCGACAACCTTGAAACGATGCGCTGGCTGACCTTCCTCGAATTCCGCGTGGTCGGCGAGTACATCCACTTCACGCCACTGGCCGACAGCCTGGCGGCAGGGCAGTGGTGGCGCCTGGTCACGCCGATGCTGATCCACTTCGGCATCCTGCACCTGGCGATGAACGGCATGTGGTACTGGGAGCTGGGGCGGCGCATCGAGTCGCGCCAGGGCAGTATCAACCTGATCGGCCTGACCTTGCTGTTCAGCCTGGTGTCCAACTTCGCCCAGTATTTCTTCAGCGGTCCGACCCTGTTCGGCGGTTTGTCCGGCGTACTGTACGGCCTGCTCGGGCATTGCTGGATCTTCCAGCTGCTGGCGCCGAACCCGGCCTATCGCCTGCCGCGCGGCGTGCTGGTGATGATGCTGGTGTGGTTGCTGCTGTGTCTGTCCGGGCTGGTGTCGATGATCGGCTTCGGCGAAATCGCCAACGCGGCCCACGTCAGCGGGTTACTCATCGGATGCTTCACCGGTTTGTTGGGCGGTTTGTATAACCGCCGTAAACTGGCCGCCTAATTCAGAACATGCAATAAAGAGACGGAGACCCAATGTCCTCTTTTAACGAAATGATCAACAACATCACCCCCGATATCTACGAGAGCCTGAAACTGGCCGTGGAAATCGGCAAGTGGTCCGACGGTGGCAAGCTCACCGCCGAACAACGCGAGCTGTCGCTGCAGGCGATGATCGCCTGGGAGATCCAGAACCTGCCCGAGGACCAGCGCACCGGCTACATGGGCCCGCAGGAATGCAGCTCCAAGTCGATTCAAGTGCCCAATAT
Source organism: Pseudomonas sp. KH_046_2 (assembly GCF_057838985.1). Taxonomy (NCBI): domain Bacteria; kingdom Pseudomonadati; phylum Pseudomonadota; class Gammaproteobacteria; order Pseudomonadales; family Pseudomonadaceae; genus Pseudomonas; species Pseudomonas sp. KH_046_2. The sequence continues at coordinate 2,783,166 of NZ_CM174480.1, forward strand.
CCTGTTCAAATCGGATGCCATCCATTGATCGAGATTGGCCGCGGTGCAATCAGCAAAATGTCGGCGCGCCTGGACGGGCTGAACGTGCAATACGCTTTCCGTCTGGGCGAAACCGAAGTTCCGGTCAATCCGTTGATCGGTACCACGGTGCGCCTGGAATACCTGGGGGCGATCCACTGCACCCATTGCGGACGCAAGACCAAGACCAGTTTCAGCCAGGGTTACTGCTACCCGTGCATGACCAAGCTGGCCCAGTGCGACGTGTGCATCATGAGCCCGGAGCGCTGCCACTTCGAGGCCGGCACTTGCCGGGAACCGGAGTGGGGCGAGAAGTTCTGCATGACCGACCACGTGGTGTACCTGGCCAATTCGTCGGGGGTGAAAGTCGGGATAACCCGCGCCACCCAGCTGCCGACCCGCTGGCTCGACCAGGGTGCGAGCCAGGCCTTGCCGATCATGCGCGTATCGACCCGCCAGCAGTCCGGTTTCGTCGAGGACCTGTTCCGCAGCCAGGTGGCCGACAAGACCAACTGGCGTGCTTTGCTCAAGGGCGATGCGGCGGCGGTGAACCTGGTTGAGGTCCGCGATCAACTGTTCGACAGCTGCGCTGAAGGCTTGCCGGGGTTGCAGCAGCGATTTGGCTTGCAGGCGATCCAGCCGGTGACCGATGTCGAACCGCTGGAAATCCGCTACCCGGTCGAGCAGTACCCGGCGAAGATCGTCAGCTTCAACCTGGACAAGAACCCGATTGCCGAAGGCACGCTGATGGGGGTCAAGGGCCAATACCTGATCTTCGACACCGGCGTGATCAACATTCGTAAATACACGGCTTACCAGCTCGCCGTGCATCAGTAAGGACTCCAGCATGCGCACCGAACAACCGAAGATGATCTACCTCAAGGACTATCAGGCGCCCGAGTACCTGATCGACGAAACGCACCTGACCTTCGAGTTGTACGAGGACCACAGCCTGGTCCATGCGCAACTGGTGATGCGCCGCAACCCCGAGCGTGGCCCGGGCCTGCCGCCGCTGGTGCTGGACGGCCAGCAGCTGGAACTGCTGTCGGTCACTCTGGCCGACCAGGAGCTTTCCGAGGCGCAGTATCAGCTGACCGAGAATCACCTGACCCTGCACCCGACCAGCACCACCTTCACGGTCGATACCAGCGTCCGGATCCACCCGGAAACCAATACCGCGCTGGAAGGCCTGTACAAGTCAGGCACGATGTTCTGCACCCAGTGCGAGGCCGAAGGCTTTCGCAAGATCACCTATTACCTCGACCGCCCGGACGTGATGAGCACCTTCACCACCACGGTCGTCGCCGAACAACACAGCTATCCGGTGCTGCTGTCCAACGGCAACCCGATCGCTTTCGGTCCCGGTGAAGAAGGCCGGCACTGGGCGACCTGGGAAGACCCGTTCAAGAAACCGGCGTACCTGTTTGCGCTGGTGGCCGGTGACCTGTGGTGTGTCGAAGACAGCTTCACCACCATGAGCGAGCGCAACGTGGCGCTGCGCATTTACGTCGAGCCGGAAAACATCGACAAGTGCCAGCACGCCATGAACAGCCTGAAGAAATCCATGCGCTGGGACGAAGAGGTCTACGGTCGCGAGTACGACCTGGACATCTTCATGATCGTCGCGGTCAACGACTTCAACATGGGCGCCATGGAAAACAAGGGCCTCAACATCTTCAACTCCAGCGCCGTGCTGGCCAAGGCCGAAACCGCCACCGATGCCGCACACCAGCGGGTCGAGGCGATCGTCGCCCACGAATACTTCCACAACTGGTCGGGCAACCGCGTGACTTGCCGCGACTGGTTCCAGCTGTCGCTCAAGGAAGGCTTCACCGTGTTCCGCGATGCCGGTTTCTCCTCGGACATGAACTCGGCCACGGTCAAGCGCATCCAGGACGTGGCGTACCTGCGCACCCACCAGTTCGCCGAAGACGCCGGCCCCATGGCCCACGCCGTGCGCCCGGACAGCTTCATCGAGATTTCCAACTTCTACACCCTGACCGTGTACGAGAAGGGCTCGGAAGTGGTCGGCATGATCCACACCTTGCTCGGCGCCGAAGGCTTCCGCAAAGGCAGCGACCTGTACTTCGAACGCCACGACGGCCAGGCCGTGACCTGCGATGACTTCATCAAGGCCATGGAAGATGCCAACGGTGTCGACCTGACTCAGTTCAAGCGCTGGTACAGCCAGGCCGGTACACCGCGTCTGGCGGTGAGCGAGACCTATGACGCGGCGGCAAAAACCTACAGCCTGACCTTCCGCCAGAGCTGCCCGGAAACCCCGGACAAGGTTGAAAAACTGCCGTTCGTGATCCCGGTCGAACTGGGGCTGCTGGATTCCAAAGGGGCAGCGATTGCCCTGCGTCTGTCCGGTGAAGCCACCGCGCAAGGCGCCTCGCGGGTCATTTCGGTGACCGAAGCCGAGCAGACTTTTACCTTCGTCGACATCGCCGAACAACCGCTGCCATCGTTGCTGCGCGGCTTCTCGGCGCCGGTGAAACTGAGCTTCCCGTACAACCGCGACCAGCTGATGTTCCTGATGCAGCACGACAGCGACGGCTTCAACCGCTGGGATGCCGGCCAGCAATTGTCGGTGCAGGTGCTGAAAGAGTTGATCGGCCAGCAACAGAAGGGCGAAGCGCTGGTACTCGATCAGCGTCTGGTGTCTGCGTTGCGCACGGTGCTCTCGGATGAGTCGCTGGATCAGGCCATGGTCGCCGAAATGCTGTCGCTGCCAAGCGAGGCGTACCTGACCGAGATCAGCGAAGTGGCGGATGTCGAAGCGATTCACACGGCCCGTGAATTTGCTCGCAAGCAATTGGCCGATGCGTTGTTCGAAGGTCTGTGGCTGCGTTATCAGGGCAATCGCGAACTGTCCAAGCAAACGCCGTACGTGGCCGAAGCCGAGCACTTTGCCCGTCGTGCCTTGCAGAACATCGCGCTGTCGTACCTGATGCTCAGCGGCAAGCCGGAAGTTGTGGCGGCGACCCTGGAGCAGTTCGATGCGTGCGACAACATGACCGAGCGCCTGACCGCACTCGCCGTGTTGGTCAATTCACCCTTCGAAGCCGAGAAAGCCAAGGCGCTGGCCAGCTTCGCCGAGCACTTCAAGGACAACCCGCTGGTCATGGACCAGTGGTTCAGCGTCCAGGCCGGCAGCGTGTTGCCCGGCGGCCTGGCACGGACCAAGGCGTTGATGCAGCACCCGGCGTTCAACATCAAGAACCCGAACAAGGTGCGGGCGCTGGTCGGTGCGTTTGCCGGGCAGAACCTGATCAACTTCCATGCGGCCGACGGTTCAGGGTATCGCTTCCTGGCGGATCTGGTGATCGAGTTGAATGGCTTTAACCCGCAGATTGCTTCTCGGCAGTTGGCGCCTTTGACTCGCTGGCGCAAGTACGACAGTGCTCGTCAGGCTTTGATGAAGGGGGAGCTGGAGCGGATTCGGGCTTCGGGTCAACTGTCCAGTGATGTGTTTGAAGTGGTCAGCAAGAGTTTGGCCTGAGTTTGTTGTTGACCTTGGCGGCCTTCGGGCCGACCAGGGTTGTGGGTTGATTGAGTACATATCCATTCCTGCGGTAACGACGACTTATGGTTCCGCTCTTACAACGGGTCACTTTGGCAAACGCCCCAAAGTAACCAAAGGTCTCGCCCCTTACGTACGGCCCCTCGCTAAGGCTCGGCGTTCCTTCGCTGCGGTATTCATCCGGGGGCATTGCCCTCCGGTCGGCTTCGCTTCGACCTACATGCAATGAGTTCGACTGCGTCGAACGGCGCTGCGCGCCAATCCCCGGATAAACACCTCCACTCAGCCTGCCGAGGGGGCGGGTGGATCAAGATCAAAAGCTGCAGGCGAGCTAACGCTCGGCCTGATGAGTGGTGAAAAGCGTGGGTGTACGCCGATCAACTGTAGGAGCTGGCTTGCCAGCGATGGCGGCCTGACGGCCGACCAATTTCTTTCAGATGTCCCCGCTCCCACATTTGAGCGGTGTCGAGCGCAAAATCTGTGTACAACCACGTCCCCTGTGGGAGCGAGCTTGCTCGCGATGACGGCCTGACAGCCGACCAGGTCATCACAGACGAACGAACCCAACAAACAGGCCGGCCGGTAGGCCGCCTCGAGCGCTGTTGCGGTGTACGCCCCCTCGTGAGGCCGAGCGCAGGTTCTGCGCAGTGGGCAACCCGGCATGGATGCCGGGTTAGCTGCCGCCGGCCATGGATGGCCGATGGCGGCGGGCCCACGGAGCAGGACCGGAGCGAGGGCATGCCGAGCCTTGGCGAGGCACCGAACGTCAGGGGCAAGAGCCCTTGGTTACTTGGGGCTTTTCCAAGTGACCCGCCGTAATTGGATGGACTCGCCCGCGCCGAGGCGTCAATGCGCCACGGGGGCAGTCTAAGAAGCCACCGACAGCGAGGGCGAATCCATGAAAAAGAATACGACGGTTAAACAGTCCCTGTCTCCAACCGATCTATCGACATGCACGACAGTGGCAGTCGATCTTGCCAAGCAGATATTCCAGGTCGCGGGGGAAGATGCCCTTGGCCAAGTGCTTTACGAAGAGCGAATCAAGTCGCGTGAAGCCTTTCATACCTTCCTGCGCAAACTGCCGCCAACCGTAGTGGTGCTGGTAGAAACGGGCCCAGGCGCTCAAGCATGGGCGCGGCAGCTACAGGCTCAGGGCAATCTGGCGCGAATTCTTCCGGCGCAACTTGTGGCCAAGCACCGCAGCGGCGCCAAAAATGATCGTAATGATGCCCGGGCCATATTGCGTGCGGGGCGCGACAGCAAAATTGCGGCGGTCCCCATCGAAAGTGCCACAGCACTGGCCATGCAGGCCTTGCACCGTGCCCGGCAGGGTTATGTGCGTCGGCGCACAGCCATGAGTAACCAGATGCGGGGCTTGCTGATGGAACACGGTATAACCCTGGCACAAGGTGATGTCGCTATCAGTCAGACCCTGCCTCGGGTGCTGGAAGACGCGACACAACCATTGCCAGACATATTGCGTGAGCTGATAGACGAGCTGCTGGGCGAGTGGCGTCAGTTAGGCGAACGGATCAACGTGCTGACCGGTCGCCTGGAGAGCGCCGCGAACGAGGATAAAACAGCCCGGCGACTGATGACCGTGCGCGGTATCGGCCCGATCATCGCCACAGCGCTTTTGGCCAAGGAGACCGAACCTGAACGTTTTGCCAATGCACGCCAGTTCGCGGCCTACTTTGGCATGGTGCCTGAGCAGAACAGCAGTGGGCAGAAGATTCGCCTGGGCAGGATGAGCAAACGAGGCGACAGCTATGTGCGCAGCCTGATGGTTCAAGGGGCTCACGCGGTATTGAGGCATTTGCGCCCTGATTCAGAGCAGCCCGACGATCGTCGGTTGCAACGTTGGCTGGGTCGACTGGGACGCAAGGAAGCGGCGATACGGTTGGCGAACCGCAACCTTCGAATCGTTTGGGTGCTGCTACAAAATGACCAGACTTACCGCAGCCAACCGGCCAATGGCCGGCCAGCTGCGCCAAGTTACTGATCGACAGCGTTCTGCCTCCGGGGCGCCAAGGCGCTCCAGCCCCTGCTAGAAAACATTGACCCCAGGTCAGACCGTCGCGGATCGATGCCTGCGCCCTTACCGGCCTTCGAGGCCTGAACGTAATCGGCATGCCGCGAGCTCAACCAATGTTGGCCAGAAGCCGAAGACAGCTTCCTCGAACAGGCCTTATACATAGATGCAACCGGGTAGCAGTGTTTGAAAAGCAGGTAGACCGTAGGGGCGAGTCCATACATAAGGGCGGAACCAATAGCGGCCGTTACCGAAGAAATGGATATGTACACCGAACACCGAACACCGAACACCGAACACCGAACACCGAACACCGAACACCGAACACCGAACACAACCACCCACCACCAAAACCCCAATCACCCCACCTGATACCCAACCATTCAGAACAACCCCCCATCCCCCCCGGTTAACAAAAGATAACGTGGCGTCGATTGTCAGACATGAAAAAACACCGATAGGATAGGCCAGCTTCCGAAGGGGCTCTGGATTGCGGGTTTCAGGACTATGCTCTGAAACAACCGGTCCAGACACGCACCCTTGCGGCGCCCAGAAAGGTTGAACGACCTAACAATAATAATGGGAGAAGGTCTATGAGTGAGCCTGTCATGGGTGTGGGTATCTGCCGCCCGCCGGCATTACGCAAATTCGCGTTGCTGGCCACAGCGCTCTCGCTGTTGGGCTCTGCCATGCTGTCGGCGCCTGCGTTGGCCGCGGCGGCGCCAGCATCCGATGTTGTTTATTCCATTGAATCCGCCAAGGCTGCCAAAAGCCTGATGCTCGATGTCGTCCACGCCGGCAAGCGCCTGGTGGCGGTCGGGGATCGTGGGCACGTCCTGTATTCCGATGACCAGGGCGCCACCTGGACCCAGGCCAAGGTCCCGACTCGGTCCCTGCTGACGTCGGTGTTTTTCGTCGATGACAAGCACGGCTGGGCCGTCGGCCATGACGCGCAGATCCTCGCCAGCGAGGACGGCGGCGCGACCTGGACCAAGCAGTTCGAAGATCTGACACGCGAATCGCCGCTGCTCGATGTCTGGTTCAAGGACGTCGACAGCGGCTTTGCCGTGGGCGCCTACGGTTCGCTGATGGAAACCACCGACGGTGGCAAGCATTGGGAAGACGCCAGCGATCGCCTCGACAACGAAGACCAGTACCACCTGAATTCGATCGCTGCGGTCAAGGACGCCGGGCTGTTCATCGTCGGCGAGCAGGGCAGCATGTTCCGTTCCGCGGACTGGGGCCAGACCTGGGAGAAACTCGAAGGTCCGTACGAAGGCTCGCTGTTCGGCGTGATCGGTACGGCGCAGCCCAATACGCTGCTGGCCTACGGTCTGCGCGGCAACCTTTACCGCTCCACGGATTTCGGTAGCAACTGGGAGCAAGTGGAGCTCAAGGCGGAGCGTGGCGACCTGGAGTTCGGGCTGTCCGGCGGCACACTGCTCGATGATGGTTCCATCGTGATTGTCGGCAACGGCGGCTCGGTGATTCGCAGCAGCGACAATGGCGAAACCTTCAAGGTGGTCAACCGTCCGGACCGGATTTCGGTCTCGGCAGTGACGGCGGCAGGCAATGGTAATCTGGTTCTGGCCGGGCAGGGCGGCGTTCGCGTCACCTCGCCGAGCGGCACCGAGTCGGGCAAATGAGCCGGGTTAATAATAAGAAGGCGGAGCTATGACTTCCTTGAGTACTCATCACCAGGACAAGGCGACGTTCCTCGAGCGCCTGATCTTCAACAACCGCCCGGCAGTGATCACGATCTGCCTGCTGGTCAGTATTTTCCTGTTCTGGCAGGCGACGCTGATCCGTCCGTCCACCAGTTTCGAAAAAATGATCCCGCTGGAGCATCCCTTCATCCAGAAGATGATGGAGCACCGCAACGATCTGGCGAACCTGGGCAACACCGTACGGATTTCGGTGGAAGCCACCGATGGCGACATCTTCTCCAAGGAGTACATGGAGACCCTGCGTCAGATCAACGACGAGGTGTTCTACATCTCCGGTGTCGACCGTTCCGGCCTCAAGTCGCTGTGGAGCCCGAGCGTTCGCTGGACCGAAGTGACCGAAGAGGGCTTCGCCGGCGGTGAAGTGATCCCGCAGAGCTACAACGGCTCCCAGGCCAGTCTCGACTTGCTGCGCAACAACGTGCTCAAGTCCGGTCAGGTCGGGCGGTTGGTGTCCAACGACTTCAAGTCGAGCATCGTCGACATTCCGTTGCTGGAGTCCTACCCGGACCCGCAGGACCAGGGCAAGCTGCTGGCGCTGGACTATCGCAAGTTCTCCCACGAGCTTGAAGACAAGATCCGCACCAAGTTCGAAGCACAGAACCCGAACGTGAAGATCCACATCGTCGGTTTCGCCAAGAAAGTCGGTGACCTGATCGACGGCCTGGTGATGGTGGTGATGTTCTTCGGAGTCGCCTTCGTCATTACCCTGATCCTCTTGCTGTGGTTCACCAACTGCCTGCGCAGTACCGTCGCCGTGTTGAGCACGACGCTGGTGGCAGTGGTCTGGCAACTGGGCCTGATGCACTTCTTCGGCTTCGGGCTCGACCCCTATTCGATGCTGGTGCCGTTCCTGATCTTCGCCATCGGTATTTCCCACGGTGTGCAAAAGATCAACGGGATCGCCCTGCAATCGAGTGAAGCGGACAACGCCCTGACGGCGGCGCGCCGTACGTTCCGCCAATTGTTCCTGCCGGGGATGATCGCGATCCTCGCCGATGCGGTGGGTTTCATCACGCTGCTGATCATCGATATCGGCGTGATCCGTGAGCTGGCCATCGGCGCATCCATCGGTGTGGCGGTGATCGTGTTCACCAACTTGATCCTGCTGCCGGTGGCGATTTCCTATGTCGGCATCAGCAAGCGCGCGGTCGAGCGCAGCAAGAAAGACGCGGTGCGCGAACACCCGTTCTGGCGTCTGCTGGCGAATTTTGCCAGTGCGAAAGTGGCCCCGGTTTCCATTCTGCTGGCTCTGATCGCCTTTGGTGGCGGCCTCTGGTACAGCCAGAACCTGAAAATCGGCGACCTCGACCAGGGTGCCCCGGAACTGCGTCCGGACTCGCGTTACAACAAGGACAACAACTTCATCATCAACAACTACTCGACAAGTTCCGATGTGCTGGTGGTGATGGTCAAAACCAAGTCCGAAGGCTGCTCGCGCTATGAAGCCATGGCGCCGATCGACGAGTTGATGTGGAAGATGCAGAACACCGAGGGCGTGCAGTCGGCGATTTCCCTGGTGACTGTGTCCAAGCAAATGATCAAGGGCATGAACGAAGGCAACCTGAAATGGGAAACCCTGTCGCGCAACCCTGATGTGCTGAACAACTCCATTGCCCGCGCTGACGGCCTGTACAACAACAGTTGCTCCCTGGCGCCGGTGCTGGTGTTCCTCAACGATCACAAGGCCGAGACCCTGGATCGCGCGGTGCATGCGGTGCAGGAGTTCGCCAAGGAAAACAACAAGGAAGGCCTGGAGTTCATCCTCGCTGCCGGTAACGCCGGGATCGAGGCGGCCACCAACGAGGTGATCAAGAAGTCCGAGCTGACCATCCTGATCCTGGTGTACATCTGTGTGGCGGTCATGTGCATGATCACCTTCCGTTCGTGGGCGGCGACCTTGTGCATCGTGCTGCCGCTGGTGCTGACCTCGGTACTCGGCAACGCCCTGATGGCCTTCATGGGCATCGGCGTGAAAGTGGCGACCTTGCCGGTCGTGGCGCTCGGGGTGGGGATTGGCGTGGACTACGGCATCTACATCTACAGCCGCCTGGAAAGCTTCCTGCGTGCCGGCCTGCCGCTGCAAGAGGCGTACTACCAGACGCTGAAATCCACCGGTAAGGCCGTGCTGTTCACCGGTCTGTGCCTGGCGATCGGCGTGTGCACCTGGATCTTCTCGGCCATCAAGTTCCAGGCCGACATGGGTCTGATGCTGACCTTCATGCTGCTGTGGAACATGTTCGGTGCGCTGTGGCTGTTGCCGGCACTGGCGCGGTTCCTGATCAAGCCGGAGAAACTGGCGGGGCAGAAGGGCAATTCGTTGTTCGCCCACTGACCGTTTCGTTGCCCTGACACCGAAAGCCGCGACCTGAAAAGGCGCGGCTTTCGGCGTTTCTGGCGGCGTACTTCGCAGTTGGCGACTCGACTACCGAACAGGCAACAGGTCCAGAAACAGCCTTTGATCCGGTGGAGGGGTAATGGGGCTGTAGAGGTCGCGGATGATCACCTTGCTGTCCGGCCCGGCCTGGGCAATCAGATCCTTGAGGGTCATGAAGCGATGTTCGGGGCGTTTGAGGTGGGCGATGGTGTAGGTCGAGGGCGCGCTGTTCGCCTGGGCGTAGTGGAAATGCGCGTACCACAGCACCCTGTCCGAGTTTTTCTCCCGAATGGCGAATTCCGTCAAATAGTCTTTGGCAGCCGTCCGCTTCAGTGCCTGTACCAGACCGATGTCCACTGCCTGGCGATCCCGAAGGTACTCGATATTTTCCTGCCGGGGACGTTGCGCCTTGTATCCCTCGATGCAATGTTGCTGGCCATTGTGCCGGGTTTGGGTGGCCGTACTGCGTAATGATTCAAGCACGTTGTTGATTTGCGGGTTGTCTGGATGGGCGTGCTCCAATTCGCTGGCCAGCGTTTCGATCCGTTTGGCCTGGTGTTCCAGCATGTCGCTCCAGTCGCGGGGGTTGAGCTCATCTCGCCGTTGCGGATCACTGAGCTTTCTTTTCTGAAATTCGATCGAGCGTTCAATGGCCGGGATTTCATCGATCAGCCGCTGCCCCTCCGTGCGCAGCGTGGCAAACGAACGCGGTTGCGGTGTTGGGGTCGGCTGCACAGGCGCGGCGTCGACAATCTCGACCCATCCCTCATTGGGGTGCTCCATGAACCGTCCACTGACCTGGAGGGTGACCGGGTTTCGGGTGACGATGGTCGGAAACGGCATGCCGGTGGTTGCCGGTTCCAGCTCTCCGACCAGGGTGCCGTTATCCCGCGACTTGAACACGCGCTTGGTTTTCGACGGTGCTTTCACGGCTTTGTAGGTGACGGGCAATGGCGGCAGAAATTCGTCCTCGCGCAACAGATCGGCCAGTTCCGTCTCGGCACTGTCCCGTGCGATTTCCAGTCGCTCCATCAGCAGCGCCATGTAGCGTGGGCGGATCAACGAGGACCCAAGCTCCAGCAGTGAGGCGTTGATTTGCAGGCGCCTTTTGTAGTGCTTGATCAGGTTGATCAGGACGTCCTTGCGCTCCTGAGAGGTAAAACCATCCGTGGTCAGCAGATCCAGGTGGGAGTCTTCGAGCGCTGACATGGCGACCTGACGATCTTCATGAACTTTGAGAAAGTACTGTTCCTGCGGCGTTTTCGCCTCGACGGTGGTATCAATGCTCAAGATGTTGAGTATGTCGAGCGATTCGAGGATGGCGGTGACTCGGTTGTAAAACCTTCGGTCAGGATGGCTTTTGAGGTATTTCAGGCGTTGTGCCGGCCCGGTCTTGAAGTTCTGCGCAAGCTCTGTCAGAACCCCATCCTGCATGATGATTGCCTGGGTATGTCGTTCGGAGGCGGCAAAATTGGTTTCCAGTAGGTCGTACATGCGCTGGGCGCCTTCGATGTCACTGATGTTGTGTTGCAATTCAATCAGCGACTCGCCTTGCTCGGAAATGAAGCTGGCCAGGTAGAGGGACGCCAGCCGATAGATTCTAAGTCCGTAGGCGGACAGGATCGCGGTGTACTCGCTGGTCGCTTTTGCCTCGTATTCGAAGCGCGCGTCTACGTCCTTGAGTTGTCGATAGGCCTGGATCAAATCGCGACGGGCCTGGATCAACTGATCGACAATGACCTGATCTCTTTCCTGCAATATCTGGAAATTAAGCCGGCTGCGCGATCGTGCAATGACCCTGAGCCGGTGGTCGCCCTGGAGGGCCTGATCCTCGGGCGATGCGCGAAGACGTATATGGGCGGTTTCCAGTTCGTTGTCGGCGCTGACGTACACGGTTCTTGCGGCTTCCAGTTGCCGGTCCATATCCCTGGCCTGTCTTGCCAGCGTCGATACGGCCCCACCGATTCGATTGACCTCAACGGTGGCTTGCTCACGTTTGTTTTCTATTTCCGCCAGTTTGGCTTTGAGGCGATTCTTGGGGCCTCCGCCCTGCAGCTTCAGACCCGTGTCCAGCGACCATCTGCCTTGTCCGTCAGTCTTGAGCCTGAACCCGGGATGGAGCGGCTTTTGGGGATGAATGATGTAAACGTCGCCGACTCCCGCAACGACATTGACCTTGAACAGCAGTCCTCCCAGCGAGGCATGCCATTGGTTGTCGATACGGTACAAGCCCTTGAGCGTTCCGGTCTCAACGGGGGCGGGTACCGGAGCCGGCCAAGCGACATTCAGCTCGAGTAATGCATTCAACAGACGCCGGCTGGAGGAGTCCCTGGCGGTGGAGTGAATGAAATCGACCTGTGTTTTGTCGGCGGCCGGGGGTTCGGCCGGCAAGCCAATCATGCCTTGCTCGATGACAGTCGTGAGTGGGGCGCCATCGAGGAGCGGTCGGCGCAGGTCGGCGAGTTTGAGCGGCGGCTCTACGGGGTGGAGTCTGGGCGCCGACGGATCGGAAGGGTGGGCCCGGGACGACGCGTGCAACAGGATCAAACCAATGTTGAGCAGCAGATCGACCCAGGCCAGTTCCCTGGCTGTCGGGTCATTACTGTGCAGCGCAGTCATATCGTTTTCCAGGCTGGCGGCCATTTGCAGCATCCAGCCGGCCACCATCGCTGGTCCACGTAGCAGAGGCAAAAGCACGGCGTTGAACAGTAACCAGCCGCCCTCGCGCAGGGTAGCCCAGCGACTTTCGGCGTTGGATACGGACTCTCTGTCAGACAAGTCGATGAGGGCTCGGGCGTTTCTGCCGTAGAGATACTGCGTCAGGTTTCCGCTGGTCAGTGCCTGTGCCAGCGAGCCCGGTACTGCTTCGGTGTTAGAGTCTTGCCCCAATTGTGCCGGCTCCGGTTTTTCCCAGCGGACCGTGTCGTCTCCTAGGCCAAAGCGCAGGATGTGGGGGCTGTTGAACCCGTCATGGCTGTAGATCGGCCTGGCCTTGTCCGGCAACCAGTTCAGCACGCTGTCTTGCAGCGCACCGGGTTGTGCAATGGCATTGAACAGCGCTTCACGGCTCGCGAACTGCCGCAATGAGTCCTGGTACACCGGTCGATACAGGATATGCGGCCCGATGGCGATGTCCCGCGGTTCAATGATGAACATGTTGTTGACCACATCGGCGGCGGCACCCGCTTTGCGGATGAAGGACAGGGCGCGAACGACGATGTCATTGCCGTCGACGACGCGTTCGGGTGCGTGGGTGTGCATGACGGCCTTGACGTAGCGGTAACCCAGAGAGCTCACGCCGTGCTCGCCCCGGATTTTGTGCTCCAGCGCCTGAAGCGGCAGGTGTACCTTCAAGGTCTGGCCAAAAAGCGTCTCGCGGCGTTGTGATTCGCTGTTGTCATCAAGCAGCAGCGTTTTGAGGGTTTGAGGGTAGCGCTCCCCGATGTTCACCCGACTGATCAGTCCCTCGGTGCTGCTCAGCAGACCTTTTTCACCCAGGATGTAGTCGGGGGTCAGCCACTGCGGGACGGGTTTGCCTGTCTTGTCCGAGATGGTCATGCTGCCGGAGGGGGCGGCGCTGAGATTCTGGATGGCCAGTTCGATCAACGTCATGGGCACGCGGGTAACGAAACCGCTGCCCAGATCGCCTGCCGCCACCTGGAAATTCAGCAACAGGTCGTCCGGTTCACAATCGGCGTCGGGATGATCCTTGCGTAACTGATCACGCAAGGCGTTGGCGGTGAAGTCATGCAGGTTTTCGATGCCGTCGAGGAACGACTTGCCCGCGGTTTGTCATTGCAATTGCGCCTGCTCGACCAGCCATTGGCGATATTCTGCGCGGTCGCTGGCGCTGGCGTCCTTGAGCCACGGGGGCAGGGTCGAGCGAATTTTTTCTGCGGGTTGTTGGCCCGGCATCGGGGCATGGCTGAAGTAAGGGGTCGGGTCGGTGCTGGCCGCGAAAAAATCTTCCAATGGGCGAACACCCTGGTCGGCCGGAAGCCGAATGGCGTCCAGGTTCTCCAGCTGACACTCAAGCAGCAACGCGGCTTGGGTATCGAAGATGTTGCCGTCGGGTTCAGAACGCTTAATGACGACCTTGTCGGCGATGAATTGCCGCTCCACCTCGCGGCCCCAGGCCTGGTTGAACGCTTCCATGGTCGGGTGTGACTCCAGACGGCCTGAAGCCCTGTACAAAAAGATCTGGTTTCCTTGCAGCACGAGCAGGTCCGGCGTCATGAAAGACCTGCTTTCGCCGTTGCGGATCAAGCAGGTTTCCAGGCAGTAGGCATGTACGAAGCCGTCAGGGTGGGGGATGGCCTGACGCTCCCGGCGGTCAGGATGACGAGCCAGTTCGTAGAGTGCAGCCCTGCACTGTTTTTGCGCCGCCGGAAGAAGGCTGGCCGCGCTGTTCAGACCGGTCGCCAACAGGTCACCCAGCCATTTCCAGCGGGTTGCACCTGTTTCGTCAGCCTGGTTCCAGTAGGCCGTCAGTGCTTCCTGAAAGTGGGTGCCCAGGGTCAACGCCAGTGCCTGGATTTTTTCCTGGATAACCCCCATGTCGGGGCGTTTAGGCCCTTGCGCTTCATAGGTCAGGCGCGAGGGAACCCGGTTGGTGAGGAAGTGTGTGCGACCGTCAATTTCTTCAGTGAGATTAAGGCGGGTGTCGCTGCCCAGAAAATCCATGGCCACATCGATCAACAGTTTGAGATCCCATCCCCCGGTCTGGTTCGGTATGGCCAGTCGGGTGACATCCAGATCCACGGCCAGAGACGGGTAGTGCTCCAGAATGCTGGCTTGAAGGGCTTGTCGGGCGACCTGGCGCAGAGTTGGCCGGCTGGCGAATTTAAGGGCGACCGCTTGAGCGGGGGCGTTGCTGGTATCGAGACTTGAGGGGGGCGAGGCCGCGCCTGGCGTAGTAACGGCGGATTGATTTTGCATGTCGGATTCCATTCTGTAGCGAAAGAGGCAGGGTTTTCGCTGCCAGAATGGCAAGTTCGTCGGTGGCCTGTGCGGTATTCCGCTACCACCTGAGCACTCGAAAAATGTGCCCGGTCGCGCCTTGGCGAGCGGTTGAGGCGACGCTCAGGATTATTCGGAACCCAGCACCACATTCAACGCACTGCGCGCATCATCGAGTTGCACCAGCGTCGCATGCCGCGCGCCGAGGGCGTCGCGGTTTTCGATGGCGGTCAGGATTGCCTTGTGCCGGGGCAGCGCCAGTTCATGCAGGTTCGGCCGCTGGTTCGAATGCTTCAAGGCTTCGGCGATGGCCACCGAGAGCATGTTGCACAGGTTGGCCAGCAAGTCGTTGTGCGTGGCATCGGCGATGCGACTGTGGAAGTCCAGGTCCGGCTGCAACAGAGCCTCCGGCGTCGGCGCGGCTTCCATGCGCTGGTAGGCCTCACCGATGGAGGCAATGTCCGCTTCCGTGGCGAATTGCGCGGCGAGGGCGGCAGCGGCCGGTTCGATGATGCTGCGCACGCTGGTCAGCAGGTCAAAGAACTGATTCTGCGGACTGCTTTGCATCAACCAGTGCAGCACGTCCGGATCGAGCATGTGCCAGTCCTTGCGCGGCTTGACCACGGTTCCGACCCGCGGGCGGGAGTACACCAGGCCCTTGGCAACCAGCACCCGGGTGGCTTCACGCAGCACCGGCCGGCTGACCGCATACTCTTCGCACAACAGCGCTTCGGCGGGCAGTTTGTCGTCCGGTAGGAAACGTCCCGAGACGATCTGCATGCCCAGTTCCTGGACGATGCGCGAGTGCATGCTTTTGCGGTCGGAGGGTTTGCGGTAATCCATGGGGAGCGGCGCGGTCCTGTGCGAATAGGTGTCGCGCATGATAGCAGGCGCGGCGCGAACTTGAGGCGGGCGTAGTTCAAATGTGGGAGCGGGCTTGCTCGCGAAAGCGGAGTGTCAGCCAACAGAGATGTTGAATGATAAACGGCATTCGCGAGCAAGCCCGCTCCCACAGGTTGGTCATTCCAACCGAGGGAAATGGGGTGCTATGAGCTATCATTGCGTCTTTCCCATTCAAAGACTGATTGCCATGACAGCCCCAACCGACACCTTGCTCAATGCCCTCGAACACTGCGGAATGGTCGAAATCGACGGGCTGCACGCCTTCGAATTCGCCCTCGACGAGTTCGATAACTTGCACATTGAATGCATGGATGGCCGTGCGGCCAAACACTGGGAGTTCACCCCGGCGCAGATCCAGGCCGCGACCTTCGACACTACGCTGCAAAGCTGGTTGATCACCGGTGACTCGGGTGAACACCGTTTGGTGTGCCTGGGCGATGTCGTCAGCGGTGACAACGAAGATGACGACCAGGACGATGCGTAACCTCTGGCCACTGTTGATGGCCGGCAGCATCGGCGCCA
This sequence comes from Pseudomonas sp. KH_046_2, assembly GCF_057838985.1. Classification (NCBI taxonomy): domain Bacteria; kingdom Pseudomonadati; phylum Pseudomonadota; class Gammaproteobacteria; order Pseudomonadales; family Pseudomonadaceae; genus Pseudomonas; species Pseudomonas sp. KH_046_2. Next base: position 2,799,227 of record NZ_CM174480.1, read on the forward strand.
TGGGCGTCCAGGTCGCATCCGCCGATGATTATCAACTGCTCGTGGGCTCCTACACCGCCGGTCAGAGCCAGGGCATCTACCGCCTGGCTTTCGACAGCAGCACCGGGCAGATCAATGCCCGGCCCCTGCAAGTGATCAACAGCGAAAACCCGTCGTGGCTGACCCTGTCGAAGGATCAGCGACACCTGTTCGTGGTCAACGAGAATGGCCCGGGCCAGACCGATCCGGTAGGGCGCGTCAGCAGTTTCGCGATCGATCCCAAGACCCATGCGCTGAGCCTGTTAAGCCAGGTGCAAAGCCTGGGTAACGAGCCGACCCATTCCAGTCTCAGCACCGATGGCAGCCATCTGTTTGTCAGCAATTACTCGGTGGCCGAAGACCCGGGCGGCACCCTTGCGGTATTGCCGGTGGCGGTCGATGGCAAGCTCAAACCGGTAGTGCAGATGAGCAGCCATCCGGCGAGCCGGGTCAATCCCGAGCGCCAGGCCTCGGCCCACGTGCATTCGACGATTGCGTCGCCGGATGGCAAATACGTGTTCTCCAACGACCTGGGCGCCGACAAGGTGTTTGCCTACCGTTTCGACCCAAAGGCCAACCCGGAACTGCCATTGACCCCGGCGACCCCGGCATTCGTGCAGCTGCCACCGGGCAGCGGGCCGCGCCACTTGCTGTTCAGCGCCGATGGCAAACATGCCTGGCTGACCATGGAAATGAGCGCGCAAGTGGCGGTGTTCAATTACCAGGACGGCCAACTCGAACAGACGCAGATGGTCGATCTGGCTGCCGGGCAGCCAGTTTCAGACAAGGCAGCGGCGGCGTTGCACGCCTCGGCTGATGGCAAGTTCCTCTACGTCAGCAACCGTGGCACCGCCAATCAACTGCTGGTGTTTGCCATTGATCCGGCCACCGGCTACCTCCGTGAGCTGCAACGCCGGGCGGTGGAGGGCGATCATCCGCGGGAATTCAGCCTCGATCCGAGCGGCAAATTCCTGTTGATCGCCAACCAGAAGAGCAACCGGATTGTCGTCGTCGAGCGCGATGCCAAGACCGGTCTGCTGGGCAAGACCGTGCAAAAACTGCCAATGGACGCCCCGAGCGACCTCAGGTTTCTGCTGCGTCAATAAGCCGCAGGCCCCGGTTGATGGGGCCTGCCTGCTTTTATCAATGACGCTGATATCTGGTACTGCTACAAAGCATTTCAAGGCACGAACCCTCGGGGGTTAAGTTTGCTTCACGGCCCCACCGGGCAAGCAAGCCAACTGAATCCGAGGAATACCGCCATGAACTTCAACATCTTCTCTGTCATCGCCGCTTCCGCCATTTCTGCCACCGTTGCGCTGCCAGCCAGTGCCAACGTTGAAATCAGCGACAAAAAAAATCACACCCAGAGCTACACCCAGAAGTACCTGCAACAGAGCGCCAATTTCTACGCCGCGCTGGATCACAAAACCCAAGCCTGAACGTTCAGCCCTGCCTTTATGCAGGAGCGAAGTCACTGATGATCGAAGACCCTGATGATGAAATACGGGTGTTGAAAACGATCAGAGTGATGTCGCTCCTGCATAACGCATTTGCGACAGTATCAGTTTGCCATCAATATCGTGCTTGATATCACATTGCCATGCGTTTAAATTGACGCTGATTTTTTGACTCCTCCTCACGGCAAGGATCGGCAGCATGGTGACGCGTCTGGCATTGGTTGTTCTTTTTCTCTATTCAAGCCCCATTCTGTCGGCAGCCGACCCTGTTCCGAGTGAGCCGGATACTGCCCGCGAGCGCTTGATGAGTTTTATTGAAGACTGAAATAGTCTGGCTTAATGATCAATGAAGCTGATGGTCACTATGGATAACCCTGAGTGGTTACCCAGGCTTTTTTGATCGATTCTGTGGGCATTGAAACATGCCTGCGGAGAACATCATGGCCAGCGCAATTCTCACTTCTGCCAAACACGGCGCCTATGTGGCGATCGGTCTTTACCTTGCCATGGTGCTGCTGGTCAGCCTTTCAGCCCAGGCGCAATCCACCTTCGAAGCACCGATCCAGGTCGCTCATCCCGGCATCCAGTTTGAACACCGTGGGCAAAACGCGAGCGTCGATCAGGCTGAACTCGCGGGAGTCGTCGGCGCATGAAAGGGCACAGACTCTGGGTCATCGCCTTCCTGGCGTTCATGACCAACGGATCCTCCCTGTTGGGGGTCGGCCAGGGCTCGGCGGGCTCGGTGGCACGGGCCATCGAAGCCAACCACAACATCGCCCGCAACATCGAAAACGCCAATGCCCAGGGCATGCTCGCCGGTAATCCACCGATCAGGAATGAAGGTGTGGTTTTCGGGCCGTTCCAGGTGGATTGCTCGGCGATCGGGATGTGTGAGGTGTTGGCCTGAAGCCTGCTGTCGATGAAGGGCTTTTGTGGCGAGGGGGCTTGCCCCCGTTCGGCTACGCAGTAGTCGCAAAACCTGCACGTGCAATCTGAATGATATGGCACGGTAGTCAGACTATGGGGGGCTGCTTCGCAGCCCAACGGGGGCAAGCCCCCTCGCCACAGTGTGTGGTGGCTTACTTGCGCATTATTCCCGTAAACAAATCCGACTCCAGAAACCGCTGCAACCAATCCTGCAACCGCCGATACGGTGTCTGCGCGAACCAGTCGCGGTCGACGTGGGCGAACTGGCGCACGAAAGGTATCAACGCCACATCGGCCAGGCTCGGATGGTCGGCCAGCAAGTAGTCGCGTCCCTCCAGCAACGCCTCCAGCCTTTGCAAAAACACCTCGCCCTCGCCGCGATAAACCTCCATCGGCTGCTCGGGATAACGCTCGGCGTACTTGTAGCGATTCAAGTGCACCTTGAACACCTGATCGTTCTGTTCGATCAATGGGGCGATTTGCGCCGCGGCGGCAGGATCGTCCTTGAGCAGCCAGTCCTGCGGATCGTTCTGTGCGAGCGCCCAGCGCATGATGTCGAGGCTTTCGTCGATCACCCGGCCATCGGCGCTCAGCACCGGCACCGTGCCTTTGCCCGACAGCGCGAGCATTTCGGCGGGCTTGGCCTTCAGGCTGACTTCGACAATGTCCACCGCCACGCCCGAGTAGCGCAGGGCCATGCGTGCGCGCATGGCGTACGGGCAGCGGCGGAACGAATACAGGGTGTTCATTTCACCTCCAGGGTGCTCAGGCCGTTGCCCTGGCGCTGGACCTGAATCTGCACCGGAATCCGTTCATGCATTTCCTGGACGTGGGAAATCACCGCGACCTTGCGGCCCTGGGCCTGCAAGCCGTCGAGGGCGTCCATGGCCAGTTGCAGGGATTCCGGATCGAGGCTGCCGAAGCCTTCATCGATGAACAGCGACTCGATTTTCAGCGTGCTCGACGCCATCGACGCTAGGCCAAGGGCCAGCGCCAGCGAGACCAGGAAGGTCTCGCCACCGGACAGCGAATGCACCGAGCGCAGTTCGTCGCCCATTTCGGTGTCCATCACCAGCAAGCCGAGCATGCTGCCGCCGCGCTTGAGGCGATAACGACGCACCAGTTGCCGCAGTTGCACGTTGGCGTGATGCACCAGCAGGTCGAGGTTGTAGGCTTGGGCGATCTTGCGGAAGGTGTCGCCGGTGGCGGAGCCGATCAACGCATTCAGGCGTGCCCAGCGTTGATACTCGTTGTAGGCGTCGGCAATCTGCTGCGCCAGAGCCTGATTGGCGTTCTGCCGGCGCTGGTCCTCGGCCTGCTCGGCGCGCAGCTCGGCGCAGTGTTGCTCGCTGGTGGCGGCGAGGTTTTGCAGGTCGACCAGTGCACTGGCCAACTGCTCGGCATCGAGGTTGCCATTGTGTTGTGCCTGGTGATCGAGCAGGCGCTTGTCGCGCTCCTGCACCAGCACGCTGGTCTGTTCTATGGCTTTTTCGCTGTGCTGCAAGCGCTGGCGCAACTCGCTGACCTGGGTGTCGTCGACGCGCAGCAGGTCTTCGAGGCCGCCGTCATCCAGCTCGGGATGACGGGCACGCCAGTCGCCGATCTTGCCGGCGAGTTCACGTTCTTCTCCTTCCAGTGCGTGCAAGCGCTCCTGCTGGGCCTTGAGCTCGGCGGCGATTTGCACTGATTGCGTGTGGACGTTTTGCAAGGCCTGACCGGTAGTGGCTTCGGCGCTGCGCGCCTGTTCCACGGCCTGTTCCAGTTGCTGCTGCCAGTGCTCGGCGCTGCTGTGTTCGCCGAGTAATTGCCCGAGTATGTGCCGGCTCGCCTGTTGCTGCTCGGCCAGCCCGGTGAACTGCTGTTCGGCGGCCTGCAATTGCTGCACGCGGCTGTGCTGGCGATCCTGTTCCTTCTCCAGGTTTTGCTGGCGCTGTTGCTGCTCGGCCAGTTCTTCCTTTTGTTGCTCGAGTTGCGCCAGGCGCTCGGCGATCTGCCGGTCGAGCTGCATGAAGGTTGCGGCCGGTTCCACGCGCAGCGCTTGCAGGGTTTCGGCCGGGAGCAGGCTGGCGAATGCCTTTAGTTCGTCGTCCAGGCGCTGGCGATCGTTGTCCAGTTCGCGCTGTTGATTGCTCAGGTGCTGGGCCGCTTGCTGATGCGCGGTTTCGGCATGACGCAGTTGCTGAGTCAGGCGCGCGGCATCCTGTTGCAAAGTGAGCAGCGCGCTCTGCCGTTGCTCGTCCTGGCTGATGCTCTGGTTGAGCTGACTGTTTTGCTGGATGAGCCAGGCATCGCGTTTGGCGGCATCCTGGTTCAGCAGTTGGGTCGCCAGCGGATGCGCTTCCAGGCTCGGTGCGAGGGTTTGCTGCTGGGTCGCCAGTTGCTCCTGCTGTTGCAGCAGTTCCTTTTGCTGGGCGATCAGCCCGCCGACTTCGGCGCGCAAGTCAGTGAGTTTTTCCTTGAGCAGGTCGACGGCCTTCTGCGCATTGGCCTGTTCGCTTTCATCAAAGCGGCCGAGGCTTTGCAGCAGGGCTTCCGGCTGATGATACGGATGCTCGTTGCTGCCGCAGACCGGGCATGGCTGGTCGTCCAGCAACTGCGCGCGCAGCTCTTCGACACTGGCACTGCGCGCCAGACGCTGACGTTCCAGCAGCTCGCGCGTGACGTTGAGGGTCTGTTCGGCAACGCTCAGATCAGCCTTGGCCTTGACCCCGTCCTGGGTCAGGCGTTCACGTTCCTGTTGCGCGCTGAGCTGGCGTTGTTGCAGCTCGGCACCGCGCTTGTCCAGGTCCTGCTGGCTGTCCCACAGGCGCGCCAGGTCTTCGACGGCGCGCAGTTGCTTGCGGTTGTCCTGCAAGAGGCTGCCCAGGATTCCGATCTGCTCGGCGACGGCGTCCGGTTCGGCGCCGGCCTCCTTGAACAGCACCTCCAGTTGCTGCTTCTGCGCGCTGAGCGTTTGTTCGGCGCTGGTGGCGTTTTGCTCGAGGCTGGCCAGTTCGGCCTGGCCCTGATTCAGGCGGTTGCCGATCAGCATCAACTGTTGCAGGCGATCACGGTAGGCATTCCAGGCATCGCTCAACGGAGCCAGGTGGGTGCTTTGCTCCAGCTCGGTGGCAATGCGCTGCAAGTCCCCGGCGCCACGGGCTTGCTGATCGAGCAAGGTCTGAATCGTGCCCTGGCCCTGGGTGCAGGCCTGTTGCGCCTGTTGCCTGGCTTCGGCGCTGAGGGCGGTGTCCTTGGCCAGGCGGGCGAGGGTGCTTTGCGCTTCGAAGGCCTGACGCAGCAACGGCGTGCTGTCGGCTTGCCGCTGTTGGGTTTCGCTCAAGGCGATCCGGGCGCTGCCGAGCTGTTGCTCAAGCTGCGTCTGGCGCGCGCCGAGTTCGCCGTGCTGTTGCGTCTGCAGGGCAATGTGCGCCGCCAAGGGTGTCAGCAGCGTATCGACCTCGGTTTTACGGGCGAACTGGTGCCGTTGCGGAGCCAGTTGTTCGAGGCGGGTGAGCCTCAAGCGCTCGCTGGCCAAGGCTTCCCAATGGGCCTGCGCCGATTGCAGTTGCTCGCTGGCGGCAAGATGTTCGTCCTGCAAGCGACGCAGGTCCTTGAGCCAGGTGTCCTGCAGTTCAAGTTGCTTGAGCTGCGCCTGTTGGGTCTTGAGTTGTTGCTGCGCCTGGTTGAAGCGCTCATCCAGTTCGGCGCGGGCTTCCGGCGACAGTGGCGTCACACCGCTGGCCTGATCCTGCAGCAGCTTGTGAACCTCGCGAGCCTCCTTGGTCTTGTCGAAAGCGCGACGACCGAGACGCGTATAGAGCGCCGTGTCGGTGAGTTTTTCCAGCAGTTCGCTGCGGTCGTTGTCGTCGGCCTTGAGGAATGCGCTGAACTCGCTTTGCGCCAGCATCACCGCGCGGGTGAACTGTTCGAAATTCAGACCCAGTGCGGCTTCGAGCTGAGTCTTGTATTCGCCTTTCTGGCTGGCGAGCAATTGATCCTGATCGATGTCACGCAAGCTCTGGCGGCTGGCCTGCAGCTTGCCGGCGGCCTTGTCACGGGCGCGATTGGCTTCCCAGCGGGCGCGGTAGCGGCGGCCGTCGACACCGACGAAATCCACTTCCGCATAGCCTTCACCCGTGCCGCGACGCAGCAGGGTGCGCGGGTCGCCGGTAGCGATTTCGCCGTCGGCGTCCGGCACCTTGGCGTCGCGGCCGGTGTTGTTCAGGCGCGGCACGGCGCCAAACAGCGCCAGGCACAAAGCATCGAGCAGGGTACTTTTACCGGCGCCGGTGGGGCCGGTGATGGCGAACAGTCCGGCACTGGCCAGGGGTTCGGCAGTGAAGTCGATTTCAAACGGCCCGGCCAGGGAGGCGAGGTTTTTCAGGCGGATCGCGAGGATTTTCATGGTTGTTCGCTCTCCATCTGCACGTCCTGCAACAGCTCGGCAAAGTCCTTGAGGGTCTGCTCGTCGACCTCGCTGCCGTAGTTGTCCTGCCAGGCGCGGCTGAACAGTTCCTGAGGCGTGAGCTGGTCCAGTTCGATCAGCGTGCTGCCTTCGTCGGCACCGTCACGGCCGCCGTTGCCGGCGTACTCGGCGGCGATGCGCACCAGGCGCACGGCCTTGCCTTGCAGGGCGGTTTCCACTTGATTGCGCAGGTCGGGCTGCGGCTCGTCGAGGCGCACCCGCACCTCCAGCCATGGCTGGCGCTGGATCTCGGCCAACAGGTCGATGTTCGGCAGGTCCGCCAGTTGCAACAGGATCTCGCTCAATGGCGCCGGGCCGATGCGTTGCAGGTTGACCGCGCGGGGGATCAGTTTCGGCTCGACGCTGACCAGGGTTTCGCCGTCGAGTTTGATGTCGAGGATCTGGTGCTGATAGCCGATCTCGGAGAACGACAGCGGAATCGGCGAGCCGCTGTAGCGGATGCGCTCTTCGCCGTTGACCTTCTGCGGTTTGTGCAAATGACCGAGGGCAACGTAACTGATGCTCGGCCCGAACAGGCTGGCGGGCAGGGCTTCGGCGTTGCCGATGATCAGGCTGCGCTCGGAGTCTTCCGACACCGAGCCGCCGGCCATGTGTGCGTGGCTGATGGCGATCAGTGCCTGGCCCGGCTGGCGCTTGGCGTTGGCCGCTTCGATCAGCCACTCGTGCACCTGACCGATCCCGCGCAGATAGTTGTCGCCCAAGTGCGCACCGGTGACTTCCGCCGGGCGCAGGAACGGCAGCGCCAGGCACCAGCCGGCAATCGCACCGCTGGCGTCAGGCAGCGGCAGCAACAGGCGCTCGGCATCCAGTTGCCCGTCGTCCAGCCACAAAACACGACCGAGCGCATGGGTACGCAAGCGCCGCATCAAGGGTGCGGGCAGTTCGATCCGCGAGCCGGAGTCGTGGTTGCCGGCGATCATCACGATGGTCAGCAAGGGCTGCTGTTCATGGGCGCTGACGATGAAGTCGTACAGGCGTTCCTGGGCTTTGACCGGCGGGTTGACCGTGTCGAAGATGTCGCCGGCGATCAACAGCACATCCGGTTGATCCAGTTTCAGTTGGCGCAACAGCCAGTCGAGAAAACAGCCATGTTCGAAATCGCGATCCTGGCCGTGCAGGTTCTGCCCGAGGTGCCAGTCGGAGGTGTGAAACAAGCGCAAGGCGGACTCCGCTACAAAAATAGGTAATGGCCGCGTGAAAAATGAAGGCGGCGAAAGGGGAGAGAGTTTACTGGTTTAAATGCCCGGTCGCGCGATGGAATGTTTTGTGGCGGGGGGCTTGCCTGTGGCGAGGGGGCTTGCCCCCGTTCGGTCGCGAAGCGGCCGTAAATCCTGACAGCTCGGTATGCCTGAAGGAATTAGGGGGCCGCTTCGCAGCCCAACGGGGGCAAGCCCCCTCGCCACAGGCAAGCCCTTCACCACGGGTTGGTGTTTACTTCGGATAAAGCGGCGGCAACCCGCTGTCACCGACCGGGTCCTGCACCCGTTCGGCCATCGGGATCGCCTTGATCGCCCGCCACAACTCGTCACCTTGCCAATACTGGCCGGTTTCGCTGTACAGCGCGCCGTTCAGGCCGTCGAGGGCGTTGGACAGTGGCACGAAGCGGGCGGCCATGTCGGCCAGGGTTTCCGGCTGTTGGCGGGCCCAGGCGTCGAGGGCCTGGCGGGTGGCGTGGGAGTCGTTGGCCTGGCAGGCGCGCTTGAGGTCGTCGAGTACGGTGCGCGGGCTCGGGCCGGTTTGAGCGACACGCGCCACCGCCGGTTGCCAGCGGCCACGCCACCAGAGGCCGAAGCCGAGCAGGGTGGTGCAGGCCAGAATCAAGGTGCTGAGCTTCCAGCGCCAGAGTGCTTCGCTGTCGGCACTGGCATCGGCCAGTGAGGCGCCGGCCGGGGTGTCGACCATCAGGCTCGGATTAGCCGCCACGTGCAGCGTGCGAGCGGGCAGGCTGCTGTGTTCCAGATGGTCTTCGAAGGTGTTCCACCAGACCACGTCGACCGTGGGCAGTTCGATGGCGCCGGTCCGTGTCGGCACCAGGGCCTCGCGGTCTTCACGACTGCCGACCAGGCCGCGTTCGCTGTTCTGGTTACCGAGCACCGGTTGATCCGGGTAGCGGCGCAGACCGCCGACATCGGTACCGGGCAGCGGTGGCAGTTGGGTGCTGGACAAACCTTCGGCCTTCACCGTCAGGCTGCGGGTCAGTGAGTCGCCGACCAGGGTGTGATCCGGCTCCGGGTTCCAGCTTTCGCTCAGGGTCAGGCTGCGTGCTGGCAGCCAGGGGGCATCGGCCGGATAGGTGATGGGCTTGGCCTTGACCGTCAACAGCAGTTCGGTCGAGGTGACGCGCATCAGCTTGCCGGCTTTGGGCCCCTGGGCTGCGTCCTGTACCGGTTGCGGGTCGACCAGCGCGGCGTTGAAGATCTGTGCCGGAATGATCAGTTCGCCACTGTGTTGCGGGTAGATCGCGTAGCGCATTTCGATCACGCCATGGCGCAGGCCGTCGATGTCCTTTTCGTAGGTGCGTGAGTCGCCCAATTGTTCGATGCGCGCATCAGGGATCTGCAAGGGCGGCAGGCTGCTGTCGTCGTACAGCGACACCGAGTGGTAGATGCGCAGGGTCAGGACTGCCTGAGCCTGAACGTACACACTGGTTTGATCGAGGCTGGCATCAATGAACACCGCGGCCCGCTCGGTCGGGATGTCCGGTGTTTCGCTCTCGACCACTTGCAGGGTGATCGGCTGGCTCTGCAGTTCGCCCAGTTGCAGTGGCGGAATCACCACGCTGCCGTTTTGCCGGGGCAGGAGGGTGACGATCCAGCGGGTGGTGGCCTGGTTTTCACCGCTCAGGGTATTGAGCTGGTTGACCTGGCGTGTGCCGCGCACTTCGAACAACGGCTCCAGCGCTGTCAGGTCAGGTTTGCCGAACTGGGTGACATCGCTGGATTCCAGGGTCAGTTCGACCGTCTCGCCCGAACTCAGGCGACTGCGATCAACACTGGCGACCAGTTCTGCGGCCTGTGCCTGAACCGTGCAGAACAACAGGCCATGCAGCAGCGCGAGCAATAAAACGGTGAAGCGGGTCATCGAGTTTCTTCCTGATCCTGATGTTGTTGCTGTTCGTACCAGAATTTGCGCCTGAGCAGTTCACCGGGGTCATCCGGGATCTGCCGCAGCCACTGCTCCAGTGCCTGGCGCTGTTCACCTTCGATGCTGTCGGTGGCCGGGCGCAAGGGCGGTGTGGTGTGTTGTTCGTCACCCAGTTCGCTGCCCGGTACCTCGTTGGTCCCCGGTTTCGGCGGTCTGGTGGGTGATTGTTCCTCATCCGGGCGGGTCGGTTGGCCCTCGGTTTTCGGTTCACCGCTGCTCGAGGGTTGGGCGGCGGCACCGGGCGGTGGCTCCGCCGATTCGGCTTCGGGCCGGGCGTTGCCGGCTTCGTCTGGCTTGGGAGCGGGTGGCGTGTTTTTCTCCTTGAGCAGACGTTCGACCAGCGCCTTGTTGGTCAGTGCCGGACGCAGATCCGGTTGACGTTCCAGTGCCTGTTCGTAAGCGTCCAAGGCTGCCTCCAGCTCACCGCTTTTGGCCAGGGCATTGCCTCGATTGTAGTGGGCGTGGGCATCGTCGGCTTCGGCAAACCGCTCGGCGGCGCCTGCGTAGTCGCCGGCCTCATAGAGCGCCACGCCTTGCCACTGATGGTCTTCGAAGCGTCGCGAGGCCTCCGCAGGGCGCTTCTGCTTGAGTAAATGCAAGCCTTGTTGATCAGGGCGCAGCCACAGGTCCGCGAGGTCGAAGGCGTAGCTCGGTTGAGGCAGCGCCAATAGCAGCGGCAGGCACAGCAGCCAACCGCGACGTCCCGCGCAGGCCGCGAGCAGCAACAGTGGTAGCAGCAACCAATAACCCTGGTCGGCCCAGGTGTCCAGGCGCAAGGTCTGACCGTCGTTGCGCAAGTGGCGTGGACCGTCGAGCAGGCCAAGGGCGTGCAGGTCGCTATCGTCCAGGCGCGCCTGGCGATAGTGGCCATCCAGGTCGTTGGCAAAACTGTTCAAACCAGGTTCGTCGAGGCGCGGCACGAGAATGGCGCCTTGTTCATCCTTGAGGAAACTGCCGTCCTCCTGGGTGATTGGCGAGCCTTCGGCGGTGCCGATGCCGAGCATCAGGAATTGCGTCGATTTGCCGCTCAGCGCGCGACGGATGCCCAGCCGCTCCTGATCGGTCAGGGACGAACCAACCAGCAGGATACGGCCGTCGCCCAAAGCAGCCTGATCGAGCAGCGCGAGGGCCTTGAGCACCGCCAGATCGGCGCGATGACCGGCCTCTGGCATCAACGACGGCTTCAGCACATCCAACAGGTTGCGGCTGGTGGCAAGATCATCTGACAGCGGTACCAGCGTGTGGGCACTGCCGGCGTAGACGACGATGGCAGTTTGCGCGTCGCTGCGAATCTCTAGCAGGTCAAGCAGCTTGCGTCGTGCCTGTTCCAGTCGATTGGGCGTGACGTCGGTGGCGAGCATTTCCGGGGTCAGTTCGAGAATCGCCACCAGCGGATCGGCGGGCTTTTGACTGGTCTGTTCGACACGCTGCCAGCTCGGTCCCAGCAGGGCGAGCACGGTCAACAGCCAGGCGATACCGAGGGCGATCCAGGGCAATTTACTGTCGCGACCACTACCACCGCTGAGCAATGCCGCGTGGAAGGCCGGTGGCAGGATCATCTGCCAGCGCCCGGCGCGCTTCTTGCGGTGCCAGAGCTGCCAGAGCAACCAGCCAAGCACCGGCAGCAACAACAGCCACCAGGGGCGGAACCAGTAGGGCCACAGCACGCTCATCGGCGCCTCCGCAGACGCAGGCGTTTGAGACGCTGGCGCCAGTCGGGCAGCAATTGCGTTTGCAAAAACAGATCCTTGGTAAACAGGCGTTGCAAGGGGTTGTCCGGCCAAAGCACGGGTGCCAGCAGCAGCATGCTCAACCACAGCGCCAGGGCCAGCGGCCAGTGGTACAACGCTTGGGCCGGGCGGGCCTGGGTCGGTTGCTGGGCCACGGGCTCCAGTTGATCGAGGGTGTCCTTGATCGATTGCAGTTCCTTGCCATCGTGGGCGCGGAAATACTGGCCGCCGGTGGCTTCGGCGATGGCTTTGAGGGACGGCTCGTCAAGGTCCAGGCTCGGATTGACGCCGAGAAAGCCGACCGTGCCACTTTGCTCCGGATCGGCGCCGATGCCGATCGGGTAGATTTTCACGCCTTCCCTGGCCGCCAGTCGCGCAGCGGTAAGCGGGTCGATTTCACCGCCATTGTTGGCCCCGTCGGTGACCAGGATCAACACGCGGCTTGTTGCCGGGCGCGAGCGCAGGCGCTTGAGGGCCAGGCCGATGGCATCGCCGATGGCGGTGTTTTTGCCGGCAATGCCGATGCGCGCTTCGTCGAGCCAGACGCGTACGGTGTGGCGGTCGAAGGTCAGCGGGGCTTGCAGGTAGGCCTGGCTACCGAACAGAATCAGGCCGACCCGGTCACCTTCGCGGCTTTCGAGGAAATCGCCGAGCAGGTGCTGGACCAACGCCAGTCGGCTCACTTCTTCGTCCTGCCACTGCATGTCAGGGAAGTCCATGGAGCCGGAAACGTCCACCGCCACCAGCAAGTCACGGCCACTGGCGGCGATCGGCAAGGGTTCGCCGAGCCACTGCGGGCGCGCCGCCGCGACCAGCAGCAACAGCCACAGCAGTATGAAGGGTGCCTGCTGACGCCATGCCGGCAGGTTGGCCCGGGCGCGACGCCCGGCGAGGCCTTCCAGATCACTGAGGAAGCTGACCTTGAGCGCCGGTTCGCCACTGTCGGCCACCGGCAATACGACGCGCATCAGCCACGGCAGCGGCAACAGGGCAAAAATCCACGGCCAGGCGAACTCAAACATGCTTGCGAATCCATGTGTCGACGGCCTGGGTCAGGCCGGCGATGGCCTTGTCGTCGAGTTTGCATTCGGGTTTGTAGGCGCCTTCGACCAGCACCATCCAGCGGGTCAACCCGGCGGCCGGGCAGCGATTGTCGAGGAACGCCAGCCACTTGCGGCCGTTGAGGGTATGGCTCTGGCTGTAGGGATAGTGGTTGCGGCACAGGCGCTTGAGCAAACCGTTGAGTTGCTGCAGCCAGGCGCCGGCCGGCGCACCGTCGTAGGGTTTGGGCATCATTGCCAACTCGGCCAGTGCGGCCAGGCGCACCGGGTCAAGCGGTTGTTCAGCACGTACCACGGGGCGCTTGTCCGGAATAAAGCGACGCAGCTTCCACAGGCCCATACCGATCAGTGGCACCAACAGAAGCAGCAACCACCAGCCTGGTGCCGGAGGCCAGAACTCCACCGGTGGCGGGGATATCAGTGGTTGCAGTTGATCCAGGCTGCTCATCGACCTTTCCCCGGTTTCTGTGGGTTCAGGTATTCGCGCAATTGCTCGACCATCTCGCTCTGAGTGCTCAAAGGCATCATCAGCACCCGCAGTTTCTGCGCGAGCAGCTCCCAGCGAGCGATGCGTGCTTCGGCCTGGGCCCGGTAAGCCTGGCGCAGGTCGAAATTCAGCGTATCGAGTTCCAATTGCGCTCCACGCTCGGCGAAACGTAAAAGGCCAGCGGCGGGCAGGGCATGATCCAGCGGATCGGACACCGGCAGCAGCAGCAGGTCGCAATGACGCGATAACAGGCTCAGTTGTTGCTCGGCACTGTCCGACAGGGCGCGTTCGTCGCAGATCACGATCACCAGGCTGCCCGGGCGTGACACTTCCCGGGCGCGGCGCAGGGCGATACCGAAGGCGTCACGGTCCGGCTCGATTTCGCTGTTGAGCGACTGATTGACTCGCACCAGCCGGTTGAGCAACTGCAGCAGGCTTTGCTTGCTGCGCCGAGGCTTGATTTCGTAGTGCTCATTGTCGCCATACACCAGTCCGCCGACCCGGTCGTTGTGCCCCAGGGCCGCCCAACCGATCAGACTCGCGGCCTGGGCGGCGAGCACCGACTTGAACATCAGGCCCGAACCGAAAAACAGCCGGCGGCTTTGTTCGACCATGATGAAAATCGGCCGCTCACGTTCTTCGTGAAACAGCTTGGTGTGAGGCTCCTGGGTGCGCGCGGTCACGCGCCAGTCAATGGTGCGCACATCGTCGCCGGCCTGATAGACCCGCACCTGATCGAAGTCGACGCCACGCCCGCGCAATTTGGAATGGTGCAGGCCGATCAGCGGGCTGCGTTGGCTCGGCGTGGAAAACAGCTGCACTTCGCGCACGCGATGGCGCATCTCGATCAGGTCGGCGAGGCTGACACGGATGCCCGGCTCGGGCGGCAGGCTGGCGTTCATCGGGGTCAAGCGACGGCTACGACGTCGAGAATCCGCTGGACCACACGGTCCTGATCGATGCCGGCGGCTTCGGCTTCAAAGGAAAGAATGATGCGATGGCGCAGTACGTCGAACAGCACGGCCTGGATATCTTCGGGGCTGACGAAGTCGCGTCCGGCCAGCCATGCGTGGGCGCGGGCGCAACGGTCCAGGGCAATCGAACCGCGGGGGCTGGCGCCGTAGGCGATCCACTCGGCCATCTCCGGATCGAACTTGGCCGGGGTGCGGGTGGCCATGACCAGTTGCACCAGGTATTCCTCCACGGCGTCGGCCATGTACAAGCCGAGGATTTCCTTGCGTGCGACAAAAATCGTCTGTTGGGTCACCCGACGCTCAGGCTTCGCTTCGCCGTTCAGGGCTTCTCCACGGGCTTGCTGCAGAATCCGGCGCTCGACAGTGGCATCGGGAAAGCCGATTTTCACGTGCATCAGGAACCGGTCAAGTTGGGCTTCCGGCAGCGGATAGGTACCTTCCTGTTCGATGGGGTTTTGCGTGGCCATCACCAGGAACAGCGGCGACAGCTCATAGGTGCTGCGCCCGACACTGACTTGCCGCTCGCCCATGGCTTCGAGCAAGGCCGACTGAACCTTGGCCGGGGCACGGTTGATTTCGTCCGCCAACACCAGGTTGTGGAAGATCGGGCCTTGCTGGAACACGAAACTGCCGGTTTCCGGGCGGTAGATTTCCGTACCGGTAATGTCGGCCGGCAACAGGTCAGGGGTGAACTGGATGCGGTGGAACTGGGCCTCGATGCCTTCGGCCAATTCTTTGATGGCCTTGGTCTTGGCCAGGCCAGGAGCGCCTTCGACCAGCATGTGGCCGTCGGCGAGCAGGGCGATGAGCAAGCGCTCGATGAGCTTTTCCTGGCCGAGAATCTGCGTTGAAAGAAAGGTTCGCAGCGCCAGCAGCGCTTCACGATGTTCCATCGATGACTGTTCCTGCAAAAGGGTGGCCGAGGACGTTCGAAATACGCCAGGGCTGGGGGCGTTACTTTAATCCATCGCGGGGGGCGCCGACTAACGGCATTTTGCGCAAAGTGCGGGAAATGATTGGGGTAATTGCTGGATTTTTGTAGCAGGGGAGTGATTGGGTGGCTGTGCCGGCCCCATCGCGAGCAGGCTCACTCCTACATTATTGACGGTGTACGACGATCAATTGTAGGAGTGAGCCTGCTCGCGATGAGGACAGATCAAACACCTCAAATCTGGCTGATAAAGGTGCCAGTGCCTTTAAGAATGTTCTGCAAGGTCTCTTCCACTTCAGCCAGATCCGTCATATCGGCATCAAAAGTGATCTCCAGTACATCATCCCCATTCAGCGCATCGGCATCCGCAGCCGCAATTTCGATCTTCAGCAGGGAAGGGCTGAGGGTGACTTTCACGCCATCGAGGGTCGAAGGTTCGCCGTCGAGGGTGATTTCCAGTTCGTCTTCATCCGGGTAGCGGCTCATCAGGAACATTTCGCCCTGTTCGCTGTGGCAGCAGAGCATGGCCATGTTGTCTTCTTCGTCGTCGCAAGGGTTGACGATCAAGAGGGCGGTTTTCATTTTCATGGGAAATTCCTGGCTCGACGGGCGTGGTAAACGCAGCAAAGGGCGATTCTGCCAGTCCGCGCACATTTCTGCTTGTCCGCGTGTGAATGACCGGGTTACGAACGGGCAGAGTGTTACTGGTCATTTCTGGTACGCATGTCCCATAAAACCGGATGGATAACCGTCATTTTTCTGTACGACTGCTAGTGTTGTTCGATGCGCATGCCTTGAGCTGCGTGCCGATGACCGAATATGTCGCAGCACCGCAAGCACGGGCCTTGCCGCTCTGGTTAAGCTGCGCAACGGATGAGCACCCGTAAAGACATTGCGCTGCACGCAGCCCAGTCGTTTTTGCAGATGCCCATTCACGGAAGGTGAATGTGACCCGAGTGTCCCGTCCAGCTTCACCCACCTGTCACCCTGTTTCCTCTGCCCGAGAATCAGGAACGGGGTGACGGGTAGCCCCGAACAGGGGTTTTGCACGCGACGCTTCCATCAATAACAAGCCCAAGCGGAGTACCACAGATGGCGTTCTTCACCGCAGCCAGCAAAGCCGACTTCCAGCACCAACTGCAAGCGGCACTGGCGCAGCACATCAGTGAACAGGCACTGCCACAAGTGGCGCTGTTCGCTGAACAATTCTTCGGCATCATTTCCCTTGACGAGCTGACCCAGCGTCGGTTGTCCGACCTCGCTGGCTGCACCCTTTCTGCATGGCGCCTGCTTGAGCGCTTCGATCACGCGCAGCCGCAAGTGCGCGTCTACAACCCCGATTACGAACGCCACGGCTGGCAGTCGACCCACACCGCGGTCGAAGTGCTGCACCACGACCTGCCATTCCTGGTGGACTCGGTGCGTACCGAGCTGAACCGCCGCGGCTACAGCATCCATACCCTGCAAACCACCGTGCTCAGCGTGCGTCGTGGCAGCAAGGGCGAGTTGCTGGAAATCCTGCCAAAAGGCACCCAGGGCGACGACATTCAGCAAGAGTCGCTGATGTACCTGGAAATCGACCGCTGCGCCAACACCGCCGAGCTCAATGTGCTGAGCAAAGAGCTGGAGCAGGTGCTCGGTGAAGTCCGTGTGGCCGTCGGCGATTTCGAGCCGATGAAGGCCAAGGTCCAGGAGATCCTGACCAAGCTGGACAACAGCCAGTTCGCCGTCGATGGCGACGAGAAGAGCGAAATCAAGAGCTTCCTGGAATGGCTGGTGGGCAACCACTTCACCTTCCTCGGCTACGAAGAGTTCGTGGTCAGCGATGAAGCCGATGGCGGCCATATCGTCTACGACAAGGATTCCTTCCTTGGCCTGACCAAGCTGCTGCGCGCTGGCCTGACCTACGATGACCTGCGCATCGAAGACTACGCCGTGAACTACCTGCGCGAACCGACCCTGCTGTCGTTCGCCAAGGCTTCGCACCCAAGCCGTGTCCATCGTCCGGCTTATCCGGATTTCGTGTCGATCCGTGAAGTTGACGCCAACGGCAAGGTCATCAAGGAATGCCGTTTCATGGGCCTGTACACCTCGTCGGTGTATGGCGAGAGCGTGCGGGTGATCCCGTACATCCGCCGCAAGGTTGAGGAAATCGAACACCGTTCCGGCTTCCAGGCCAAGGCTCACCTGGGCAAGGAACTGGCGCAGGTACTCGAAGTGCTGCCGCGCGACGATCTGTTCCAGACCCCGGTTGACGAGCTGTTCAGCACCGTGATGTCGATCGTGCAGATCCAGGAACGCAACAAGATTCGAGTGTTCCTGCGCAAAGACCCGTACGGCCGCTTCTGCTACTGCCTGGCCTACGTGCCGCGTGACATCTATTCCACCGAAGTGCGCCAGAAGATCCAGCAAGTACTGATGGATCGCCTGAAAGCGACCGATTGCGAGTTCTGGACCTTCTTCTCCGAGTCCGTGCTGGCCCGCGTGCAGCTTATCCTGCGCGTCGACCCGAAAAACCGCCTCGACATCGACCCGCTGCTGCTGGAAAAAGAAGTGGTGCAGGCCTGCCGCAGCTGGCAGGACGACTACGCCGCCCTGACCATCGAAAGCTTCGGCGAAGCCCACGGCACCAACGTGCTGGCCGACTTCCCGAAAGGCTTCCCGGCCGGCTACCGCGAGCGTTTCGCCGCTCACTCGGCGGTGGTCGACATGCAGCACCTGCTGAGCCTCAACGAAAAAAATCCGCTGGTGATGAGCTTCTATCAGCCGCTGGGCCAGGTGTCCGGCCAGCGCATGCTGCACTGCAAGCTGTATCACGCCGACACTCCGCTGGCGTTGTCCGACGTCCTGCCGATCCTGGAAAATCTCGGCCTGCGCGTGCTGGGTGAGTTCCCGTACCGCCTGCGCCACAACAGTGGCCGCGAATTCTGGATTCACGATTTCGCGTTCACCGCCGCCGAAGGCCTGGAACTCGACATCCAGCAACTCAACGACACGCTGCAGGACGCCTTTGTCCACATCGTGCGTGGCGATGCCGAGAACGATGCGTTCAACCGTCTGGTACTGACCGCCGGCCTGCCATGGCGCGACGTGGCGCTGCTGCGTGCCTACGCCCGTTACCTGAAGCAGATCCGCCTGGGCTTCGACCTCGGCTACATCGCCAGCACCCTGAACAACCACACCGACATCGCTCGCGAACTGACCCGGTTGTTCAAGACCCGTTTCTACCTGGCACGCAAGCTGAGCAGCGACGACCTCGAACAACGTCTGGAACACGCAATTCTGGCCGCTCTGGACGACGTCCAGGTACTGAACGAAGACCGCATCCTGCGTCGCTACCTGGACCTGATCAAGGCCACCCTGCGCACCAACTTCTACCAGACCGATGCCAACGGCCATAACAAGTCGTACTTCAGCTTCAAGTTCAACCCGCACTTGATCCCTGAACTGCCGAAGCCGGTACCGAAATTCGAAATCTTCGTTTACTCGCCGCGCGTCGAAGGCGTGCACCTGCGCTTCGGCAACGTGGCCCGTGGTGGCCTGCGCTGGTCCGACCGTGAAGAAGACTTCCGTACCGAAGTCCTGGGCCTGGTAAAAGCCCAGCAAGTGAAGAACTCGGTGATCGTGCCGGTGGGTGCGAAGGGCGGCTTCCTGCCGCGTCGCCTGCCACTGGGCGGCAGCCGTGACGAGATCGCGGCCGAGGGCATCGCCTGCTACCGCATCTTCATTTCCGGCCTGCTGGACATCACCGACAACCTGAAGGACGGCGCCCTGGTGCCGCCGGCCAACGTCGTGCGTCATGACCACGATGACCCGTACCTGGTAGTGGCTGCGGACAAGGGCACTGCGACCTTCTCCGACATCGCCAACGGCATTGCCATCGACTACGGCTTCTGGCTGGGTGACGCGTTTGCGTCCGGTGGTTCGGCCGGTTACGACCACAAGAAGATGGGCATCACCGCCAAGGGCGCGTGGGTGGGCGTTCAGCGCCACTTCCGCGAGCGCGGCATCAATGTCCAGGAAGACAGCATCACCGTGGTCGGTGTCGGCGACATGGCCGGCGACGTGTTCGGTAACGGCTTGCTGATGTCCGACAAGCTGCAACTGGTCGCGGCCTTCAACCACCTGCACATCTTCATCGATCCAAACCCTGAGCCGGCGTCGAGCTTCGCCGAGCGTCAGCGCCTGTTCGACCTGCCGCGTTCGGCCTGGTCGGACTACGACACCAGCATCATGTCCGAAGGTGGCGGCATCTTCTCCCGTAGCGCGAAGAGCATTGCGATTTCCCCGCAAATGCAGGAACGCTTCGACATCTCGGCCGACAAGCTGACCCCGACCGAGCTGCTGAACGCCTTGCTCAAGGCGCCGGTGGATCTGCTGTGGAACGGCGGTATCGGTACTTACGTCAAGGCCAGCAGCGAAAGCCACGCCGATGTCGGCGACAAGGCCAACGATGCATTGCGCGTGAACGGCAACGAACTGCGCTGCAAAGTCGTGGGCGAGGGCGGTAACCTGGGCATGACCCAACTGGGTCGCGTCGAGTTCGGCCTCAATGGCGGCGGTTCCAACACCGACTTCATCGACAACGCCGGTGGTGTGGACTGCTCCGACCACGAAGTGAACATCAAGATCCTGCTGAACGAAGTGGTTCAGGCCGGCGACATGACCGACAAGCAACGTAACCAGTTGCTGGCGAGCATGACCGACGAAGTCGGTGGCTTGGTGCTGGGCAACAACTACAAGCAGACCCAGGCACTGTCCCTGGCGGCTCGTCGCGCCTTGCCGCGGATCGCCGAATACAAGCGCCTGATGAACGACCTGGAAGGTCGCGGCAAGCTGGATCGCGCCATCGAGTTCCTGCCGGCCGAAGAAGCCATCAACGAGCGTGTCGCTGAAGGCCATGGCCTGACCCGTGCCGAGCTGTCGGTGCTGATTTCGTACAGCAAGATCGACCTCAAGGAGCAGTTGCTGGGCTCCCTGGTGCCGGACGACGATTACCTGACCCGCGACATGGAAACCGCTTTCCCGCCAACCCTGGTGAGCAAGTTCTCCGCGGCGATGCGTCGTCACCGTCTGAAGCGCGAAATCGTCAGCACCCAGATCGCCAACGATCTGGTCAACCACATGGGCATCACCTTCGTTCAGCGACTCAAAGAGTCGACCGGCATGAGCCCGGCGAACGTGGCCGGCGCTTATGTGATCGTGCGCGACATTTTCCATCTCCCGCACTGGTTCCGTCAGATTGAAGCCCTGGACTACCAGGTCTCCGCCGACGTGCAACTGGAGCTGATGGACGAGCTGATGCGCCTGGGCCGTCGCGCTACGCGCTGGTTCCTGCGTGCCCGTCGCAACGAGCAGAACGCTGCCCGTGACGTCGCGCACTTCGGTCCGCATCTGAAGGAGTTGGGCCTGAAGCTCGACGAGCTGCTCAGTGGCGAGATCCGCGAAACCTGGCAGGCCCGTTATCAGGCTTACGTCGAAGCCGGTGTGCCGGAGTTGCTGGCCCGTATGGTGGCTGGCACCTCGCACCTGTACACCCTGCTGCCGATCATCGAGGCCTCTGACGTGACCGGCCAGGACCCGGCGGACGTGGCCAAGGCGTACTTCGCCGTGGGCAGCGCGCTGGACATCACCTGGTACATGCAACAGATCAGCGCTCTACCGGTTGAAAACAACTGGCAGGCCCTGGCCCGTGAAGCGTTCCGCGATGACGTCGACTGGCAGCAACGCGCGATCACCATCTCGGTCCTGCAACAGGGCAACGGCACCCAGGACGTGGAAACACGACTCTCCCTGTGGATGGCGCAGCACGAGAGCATGATCGAACGCTGGCGTGCCATGCTGGTGGAAATCCGTGCCGCCAGCGGCACCGACTACGCCATGTACGCGGTGGCCAACCGCGAACTGCTGGACCTGGCGTTGAGCGGTCAAGCGGTAGTGACTGCCGCTGTCGCCGCCGAGCTGGAACCGGCTGCCTGATCAGGCGCTGAATGAAAAAGCCCCTGTATCGAAAGATGCAGGGGCTTTTTTTGCCTTGAAGTTCAGGGAAGTTTGTACTGGCCTCTTCGCGAGCAGGCTCGCTCCCACAGGTAGTATGCGGTCAACTGTAGGAGCGAGCCTGCTCGCGATAGGGCCTTCAGTTTCAATACAACTTTTGGCTTGAGTTATTATCAAGCATCGACACATTACTTGTCGGGCTGGTCAGTAAATTGCTGAGCGATTGGTCAAACTTTTGCAGCGCCCTAACTTGCACACTCTGTTGCTCGTTAATGTCCGCAACTATCTCTTCACTGCGCTTATAGTCGGCCCATACCGGACTAAGTGCCTTGGCGTCATGGCCTTGTGCAGTACCGATGTAGTTGAAGTTCTTGTCATAAAAGTCCGCACTGACATCCGCCTGGATATCCGAACTGCGCGATGTCATCAGCTGACTGCGGGTGTCGACCACTGCCATCACATCCGGTTTTGCGGCCCTGAGGCTCTGCATGTCCGGGTATACGATAACCGAGCCGAACTGCCGCTGGAGGGAGGCCTTGACCCAATCCACCGCCATGTCCGGCCTGGAGGTGGCCACATAGGCGTCATGGATCGGCTGTATCAACAGGCTCTGGCCGAAACCGGTGCCGGCGTTGGCCTGGTAATCCTGAAGATAAGCGCGGTTGGTCTGGGTATTCTGGCTGTAGACGATGCCCAGCGAGACATGGCTGCCGTTGGTAATGCGGGTGGCAGCGCTGCGGCCTACCGGTTCGGTGAAGATACCGTTCAGCGAAGAGACCGCCGTAGGTGCGGTAGGGACCGAGCAACCGGTTAAAACAACAGCCATGGTCAACGTACTGGCGAGCGCAAGTTTCATGGTGTTTCTCCAGTGAAACAACTTCAGTCGAAAGTTAAAGTTGCCGGCGTGGTACCGGCGGTGATTCAAGACTAAACCCTGAATGATTTATTTAAATAGCCAATACCTGCACTTGTCTGGTGACCAATAGTTTTGTTTGGTTTAAAAGTTCTCGGTTAATTGCGTGAGGAAATAAAAAGGCCCGAATCCACGATTCGAGCCTTTTTATTTATAGCTGTACGTTCAGCCATCAGTGTTCCAATGGGATCAACACTTTCTCGTCCGGGGCCAAAACCATGAATACCAGCAACTTGGCAGGCTGGGTTGCGCTGGCGTTTTTCGACACCAGGTGTTCCGACCCCGCCGGCTCGTACCAGAATTCTCCGGGCTTGTAGGTTTTCGCCGGCTGGCCCTTCACCTGGGAGGTGATTGCCCCGGAAAGGACATAGGCCATGGTGGTGCCTTCGTGTTTGTGGGCGATGGAAGACTGACTGGGTTGGTAATCGACCTCGATCATCAGCGCTTTCTTGCCAGGCACGTTCTTCAGCATTTCCTCCTGCAAAACGGTGACCTTTTCCGAAGGGTCATGGGCAAAGGCCGATGCGCAAAACATCAGGGCCAGGGCGGCAAGGGGGGCGGCACACAAGCGCAACATGTTCATGGTTCTTTACCTGCGGTGGTTGGTTGTTGCAAACCACAGTAGTGCGCAAGCTGTAGAGGTTAAACAGCCAATATTCTGGAAGGCGAGGGGACCAATTGCAGACGGGCCAACGGAGAAAAAATGATGGTGAGGGAGCAAGCTCCCTCACCACAGGAAATGGTTAAACGATCGGAAAACTGTTGAAGTCCACGGCATTGGCCAGCTGGCTATCAATCAGGTTGATGAAGCCCTGGACTTCGGGGCAGTTGAAATGCGAACGCATGGCCGCTTCCGATTGCCAGTGGGCGCTGACGGTCCAGCGATTGGTGTCCTCGGGGCAGCGGTCGACCATATAGGATTCGCAGCCGGGAAGTTCACGCAGGGTTTCGACAATCTTCTGCAGTTGCTTGCCCAGTTCATCCGAGCGGCCGGCGGCGGCCTGTACCTGTACGGTATTGATCACTTCATGGGACATTGCTCACACTCCTGAATCAGGTCGGACGAATCCTGCTCATTGAGGGATAACGCCTATGCAGGATAGGCCCGGCCCCCGGGACCGCCAATAGCCAATCGACAGATAAAGCCGCAGGCCAATCCGTCAGGCCACCTGCTGCAGAATGTCGCGCAATCGGTCCAGGGCGATGTCGATGTCGAGGGTTTCGATGGCGCCAAAACCGAAGAAAAGCCCGGCCCTGGGCGCTTGCTGATAGAAAAAGCTGTCGATGGCATAGAGCCCGACTTCGACTTTTTTCGCCAGTTCGATCACCAATGGCATATCCATCGGCACTTTGCACATCACCACCATGTGGAAGCCGGCGGTGGACGGTACCGCCTCCAGCCAGGGCGAAAGATCGCCAGCCATGCGCGCCAGGATCCGCTCGCGGCGCCCGGCATAGACCGTATGGCAGCGTCGGATGTGCTTGAGCAGGCAGCCTTCGGCGATGAACTTGGCCAACGCCCATTGCGGCAGGGTCGAGGTGTGCAGGTCAGTGAGTTGTTTGGCGCGCACCACAGCCTCGAGGATCGCTGGCGGCAGGATGGCATAACCGAGCCGCAGTTCCGGCAACAGGGTTTTGGAGAACGTCCCGACATAGGCGACGATCCCCCGTTCATCCATGCTTTGCAGGGAATCGGTGGGGCGGCCTTCATAGCGGAACTCGCTGTCGTAGTCGTCCTCGATGATGATCGCACCCAGCTCATGGGCCTTGGCCAGCAGTGCTTCCCGGCGCGCCTGGCTCATGGGCATGCCCAGCGGGAACTGGTGCGAAGGGGTGACATAGATCAGGCGTGTGCCGTGAGGAATCTGGTCCACCACAATGCCTTCGGCGTCGACCGGCACACCAATCACCGTGGCGCCATGGGTGCCGAACAGCAGGCGCGCCGGCGGGTAGCCGGGGTCCTCCATGGCGACCAGGCTGCCCGGACTGATCAGCACCCGGGCAATCAGGTCCAGCGCCTGCTGTGCGCCGTTGCACACCACCACATCCTCATCCTGGCAATTGACCCCGCGGGAGAACGCGATGTGCTGCGCAATGGCGTTACGCAGCGCTGGCAAGCCCTCGGGCAAGCTGTACAAGCCCTTGGAGCCGGCCATCTGGCGCAGTGCATGGGAGGTGCAGCGCCGCCAGTCGTCTTGGGGAAACTGGCCCTTGCTGGTGGCGCCACCAATGAAGTCGTAGCGCAGCGAGCCTTCCAGGGTCGGATGACGCAGAAACACCGGCAGGTTGCGCCAGGACTCGATCACCTCGAAGCTGGCTAGCTCGGTGTGGCTCTGTTTACGCTGCACCTTCGAGGAGCGCGCGTTGACATAGGTGCCTTTGCCGACCACCCCGGTGAGGAAGTTTTCGTAGGTCAGCTGGGCGTAGGTATCGGAAATGGTCTTGCGCGATATACCCAGTTGTTCGGCCAGCAAGCGGCTGGGCGGCAGTTGCGTCCCGGCGGTCAGGCGACCGGACTCGATGGCGCTGCGCAGTTGGTTGTACAGCTGGCCGGCCAGATCCTTGCGGCCGTTGATGACAACATGTAGTTCCATACCGGCGAGGCTCCGGGGCTGTTGGGCGCGTGTGCGTCGCGCAAGATTACCCCTATCCGCTTGTGGTACAGAAGTTGCGCAGTGGAAAAACCGTCGATTGGTCTGGCGGCGGTGGTCCCCGGGGAAATCGCCTGATTGGATCTGTCATGCACCCGCGTCGGAGATTACCGTGAAGACCACATCACGGTTGCACGAGATCGCTCCATGAACCCCCGTCTGGATTACTACAGCGCCTCCCCCAAGGCGATGAAAGCCATGATCGCCATGGAGGCCCTGACCAGCAGCCTGAGCATCGAGCAGGGCCTGCTGCACCTGATCAAGATTCGTGCTTCGCAGCTCAACGGCTGTGCCTTTTGCACCGACATGCACTCGGTGGATGCAAGGCGCCTGGGCGAAAGTGACCGGCGTCTGTATTCCATTGTGGTCTGGCGCGACAGCAACTTTTTCAATCTCCGGGAAAGAGCCGCGCTGGCCTGGACCGAGGCGGTCACCTTGCTCTCCGAAAGCCACGTGCCGGACGATGTCTACGCCCAAGCCCGTGAGCAGTTCAGTGAAAGCGAAATGGTCGACCTGACCATTGCCGTTACCACCATCAACAGCTGGAATCGCCTGGCCGTGAGCTTTAGGCAGACACCCAGCCCCTGAGTCATTGTCACAGCAGGTTCATGAACGTTGCGCAGGATGCAACTGTCAGTGTCAGTTCGACAGGGAGTCCTCAATGTCAGTCATGGAAGCCAGCGCCCATCAGGGGGCTGCCGAGTATCGTGTCGCTATCGATAAAAACACGTCCTGGCGCCAGTTGGCGGCGTCTATCGACCCCGAACTGGCGCTGTGTTTCACCGTCAGCGCCCGTTGCGGTTGCTTCATGCAGGCCGCCCGCAGTCTCAACATCAAGGCCACCCGTCTGCGCAGGCAACTGGTGCTGCTGGAAACGCAGTTCCAGTGTTCGTTGTTCAATCATGCAGACAATGGTTTCAGCCTCAGCCGCGATGGCTTGCGATTGCACGCACAATTGCTCGCCCTGGCCCATGAGCGCAACTTGCCGGTAATCGCGCAGCCGTTGATTCGCCTGGCCGTGGCGGATTCGATCCTGCATGACATTCTCGGTCGTGACCTGGTTGCACTGCTGCGGCGCAACGCCAGCGTGCGCCTGGACATCATGACCCTCGACAGCGAGTTGGCCTTGCAGGCGGTCAGCGCCGACGTGGTGGTGTGGCTGGGTGAGACCGGATCGCCGTTACCGGGGCCGAGCTTTGCCACCACCGAACCCCGGCGCCTGGCGCAACTGGAATACCTGCCGCACATTGCCAAGCGCTATTCGCGGGTTGCTTCCAGGCCAGAATGTCTGGATGACCTGGCCGATTTTCTCCTGGTGCAATGGCAGCAGGACGGCCAGGTCGAAAGCTTCCGACCATGGAATGCACTGGTTGACCAGCGCCTGGCCGGGGCGGTGCAACTGCAATCCTGGGAACTGATGCTGGAGATGATCCGTTGCAGTGCCTGCATCGGTCTGCTACCGCATTACATGAGCCACTTCGACCGCGGGCTGATTGCCTTGCCGGGCCTGTTTGGCCAGCCCATGCGGCGTCAGGTGTGGATGGCGGTCAATGCTGATTCCGGGGGCGACGAGCAAGTACGGATGATCGTCGAATTGATCGAAAATACCTTCAGCGAGCGCCGGGAGTGGTTCGAATGAAGATAGCTTGAATAGACTGCAATCCTTGTGGCGAGGGGGCTTGCCCCCGTTGGGTTGCGTAGCGACCCCCGACAAACCATTACTCGTTTTCACCCTGCAAACCGCAGTGCCCGTTATTGCGACTGCTGCGCAGCCGAACGGGGGCAAGCCCCCTCGCCACAAAGGTTTCGTTCGTTATAGAGTGAATGGCCATGTCTGCTTCAAGGATGATTCACCCATGCCAAGCACCGAACCTGTCATCACCCTCGAACGTTTCAACGAATCTCATATCGAAGGCATTACGGCGCTTTACAACGATCCGACAATCGCCCGTCAAACCCTGCAAATGCCATTTCAGTCCACCGAACTCTGGCGCAGTCGCCTGGCGCTGGATAACGAACGCCTGGTGAAAGTGGTGGCCCTGCATCAAGGCACGGTCATCGGCAACATTGGTCTGGAGCAGTTCTCACGCATTCGTCGCAGCCATGCCGGCAGTTTCGGCATGGGCGTTGCGGTGGCGTGGCAGGGCAAGGGCGTGGGTTCGAAGCTGCTCGCGGCGGCACTGGACATCGCCGACAACTGGATGAATCTGCGGCGCATCGAGCTGTCGGTGTATGCCGACAACGAAGCGGCCATTGCCCTGTACCGCAAGTTCGGCTTCGAAACCGAGGGCCTGTTCCGTGATTATGCCGTGCGCGACGGCGTGCTGGTGGACACCTTGAGCATGGCGCGCCTGCGCCGCAGGCCCAAGGCTGGTTGAGTCAGTCGCCCAGGGCAAACGACACCGCAGCCAATACCGTTCGCACTTTTAGTCGTACGCTGGCAACGCGCATCTGCCATTCTGAAAGTCCGCAGTACTGCTTCAACCAAAGGACCACCGCAATGGACGATGTACAGCAGCTGGGCGAGATGCTTCGTCACTACGCAGAAAGCGAAGCGCACAAGAAACAGCTGTTCGAGTCGCAATCGGCACAATGGGCGACGCGCATTGCTGAGCTGTTCGATCAGATCCAGCAGTGGCTGGAGCCGGTGCTGGTACCGCATCTGCTGGAAGTAAGCCGTGAGGCCTATGTCGCATCGGGGCCGAGCGTGCCAGTCGAGACATCGACGTTCAAGAGCGAAAAGCTGTCCATTGTGATTGCTGGCAAGCCGGTGGAGTTCGTGCCGGATGTGATGGGTGTCGGCGGGCAGATTTCGGTTGCCGTGATGGGGTTTACCGCAGCGCGTTATGGCAGCGTGTCACTGGTGTGCCTGCCGCCGTCCACTGGCTGGCAGTGGCGCAAGACCAATGGCTTGAAGGACCCGGATACCTTTGAGTTCGATGCGAACTTTCTGGCGCAACAGCTGCAGAGCCTGATTCCCCGCGAGCGCAGCTGATTTTTTCGGTCAGGGTGTCCCGCGTCTATCTGGACCATAGGCGCGGGCTCGCTGGCGTCAGCCGTTACTGTCGCACGTTCTGATACAGCATTAACCTTGAGGTTTCATGCATGGCGCGGGTCAGTTGCGCCAGGCGTTTGAACTCTTCAGGGTTTTGTTCAGCCACGTTATCCAGAGGCGTCTTCGAGGCAAGGTCGTGGAGTGTTGGTGAGCTGCCGTCGTGCTCCATTTGCACCATGTAATGTTGAGTCACGCCGGCAATCAACGGGAACGTTCCCTCACGCAATACCAGCGGTACCACGCGTTCACCCTCGGGCGCCGGCTGCTGGATATCTCGACCCATGCCGCTGTTGCGGAACTCAAGACCGGCCATGCCCGCCACGGTTGGCAGCAAATCCACCAGGCCAACCGCCTCCTGGACCTTGCGTGTACCGAGCAAGCCCGGGGCATGGATGATCATCGGCACCGCATTGCTTTCCAGGCCCAGTTGCTCATAGGCCGGGGCCAGGAAAGGGATCTGCGCGATACGGGTGTTATGGTCGCCAAACAGCACAAAAATGGTGTTGTCGTAGTAGCCGCCTGCCTTGGCGATTTCCATCAAGCGGCCGATGTTGAAGTCAAGCAGGCGCACGGCGTTGTATTGCTCGACACTGCGCGATCCAGCGGCCTGGACTTCCTCGAGGGTAGGGTGCTTGACCTCGAATCCGTCATTGGTCTTGGGAATCGTGAAGGGACGATGGTTGCCGGCCGTCTGTACATACGCAAAGAACGGTTTGTCCTTGGGCAGCGCTTGCAGGAGCTGGTCGGTTTCCTTGAACAGGTCCAGATCGGAAATGCCCCAGACATCCACCACCGGGGATTTCCAGTCCCGCTCTTCGTACAAGCGAACGCCGTCGATGCTTTGCCGAATCAAGGCATTCATGTTGGCCCAGCCGGAGTTGCCGCCGATGGTGTAGATCTTCTCGTAGCCGGTGAAGGCATTGACCAGGGAGTTCTGCCGGGTGATCAGCGGGTTACGCGTCGCAGTCTCCTGACGTGTGACGTCAGGGACCCCGCTAATGCTGGCCCATACTGTTTTTGCAGTGCCTGTCACCGGCACATAGAAGTGCTCGAAGAACCAGCTCTGCGTGGCCAGGCGATCGAGATTGGGGGTCGGATTGATCGGGTTGCCGTAGGCCCCGACGGCACTGGTGCCCAGGGATTCAAGCATGACAAACATCACGTTCGGCGGTCGTGATCCCGGTACTTTGTAGGGTTGTGGTGCCTGGTGGCGAACAAAATTGAGAGTTTGCGGATCGGGCTGGTCAACGCCCAGGTAGTTGGCCATGACTGAATAGTGCTTGCGCACCTGCGCTTCGTCATAGCGCGACTGGCCGACCTTGAGCGTGTCATAGAGGAATAACACCGGGTTGAGCCCCAGTGCGGCAGTCTGGTTATTGCCCGAGAAGAAGGCATCGCTCCAGCGCAATGGCACCGGGTTTTCCAGGTTCATGTTCTCGACACGGCCCAGGATGCCCAGCAATACCACAATGACCATCAACGCACCGCCCCATGTGGCGCAGAGCGGGTGAATCGGTTTGCGAGGGCGGTCCAGCGTCACTCGTTCCAGACGCACCAGGGCCAGTGTCGTCAACGCTACCGTTGCCAGCCAACCCAGAGAAATCCAGATGACCGGGTAGGTCTGCCAGACCATGTCACGGGATATCTGTGCATCCTCGATGAAGCGCAACACCGTCGCGTTGATCCTCACGCCCAGGTACGCGTAATGCCCGAAATCGATGATGTAAACCAGCAGCAGGGCACCCAGGGACGCGAAGATATACAGGCGGGCGATCCAGCGCAGCAAGCGGCTTGTGATGAGGTTCCAGCGAGGAATCCAGGCCAGCAAGGCCAACGGCAGCATCACCAGAATGGCCAGGCGCAGATCGAAACGAAAACCGATGCCCAGGGTTTTGCGCACGGCCTCGTCGTTGGTCAGGGCATTAGCGTCGAAACCGGAATAGCCGAAAAAGAACATCACCCGTAGCAGGGCAAACAACGCAAACAGAATCGCTGTCGCGCCTAGCCAATAGTGCAAACGTCTCGATTGCAGCCAGCCCATCCATGTTCCCCTGTTAAAAATGTCGTTGGAGCTCAAGCGGATCCGGATACGTTACGCACTGAGCTGAGTCGTTTGTTCAGGTAACCATACGTCCAGCGTGTGAAAAGCATCAGAAGTGCCACGCAGCAAAACAGACCCAGTAGCGGATCAATCAGGTAATCCCAATAGTTTTGCGAAGGTTTTATCCCGGCGATGAAGGCCAGGGTCGCGCTGGCCAGCATCACGACGGCCAGGCTGTTGCGCAGGTAAAACAGGCCCAGAGTGAGCAGTGCGAAGAAAATCAACATCGGGCGCGGGTTGTATCCAAGCCGATAAGGATCCAGATCGCTCAGACCAAGGGTTGCCGGATACAGCACCAGGGCCAGCAGGGCGAACATGATCAATATGCCGGTTTTGCCCTGCTGCGCAGGTGGCAGGAAGCCCAGCCGACGTAAACACCCCCATGCCATGAACACCAGTGACGTGATCGCAAGGTCATCGATGTGGCTGCGCAAATACACGGCCAACGACAACCCGTCCAGTGGAATGAAGCCGGCGGCCAGCAAGGCGGCAAGCAGAGCGATACGCCAGTTCCTGTTCAAACCGAAAGACGGCAGCACGAGGAAGATGATCATCGCGAAGCTGACATGGGCTTGCCAAAGGTTAATCATTTGAGTCGCTCGGACAGCCACGCATCGTTGAAAGCAACGTGCTTGATGAAAGTGTTGTTCCAGGAATAAACCAGGTGATACATGCCGTCGGGGCTGCGGATGAAATATGGATATTCATATTCAAACTCGCAGCCTCGGGGGTTACAGACACGTGTGTCGAGATTCTTCAGGAATTGCGCCTCCAGCGGTTGGCGGAGCGCGCCACTGGAACCGCGGAACTCATTGCCTATGATTTTTTTGTAGGCCAGGGGTGAAAACGGATCGCCTTCCGGATCAGGTGATTTGTCCAGGTCACGCAACGAGCGCCAATCGTCCATTTTTTCGTCGGTACCATAGAGGCTTAGCTTGAAGCGCCCCTCTTGCAGGTCATTGAGCGCTACCAGCAACCCATGCTTGGGGGTTGCGACGGCCGCCAGCGAGGAATTGGGATTCGATGGGTCGAGCGGATAAGGTTCACTCCAGGTTTGTCCGGCATCTTCAGTGCGGGTCGCCAGAACACGGTGGTGAGTGTTGCCGGCATATCGCAACAAGGCGATACCGCGCTGCCCATCCAGCGGTACCACCGTGGGTTGCAAAGAGTTCTTGCCGTGGCTGATGCGGTATTTGTCGATCACATCACCGTCTGCGCTCAAGTAGAGGTACTCGGCAAACTTGCCCAGGAATTCGTGGTAGACCGGTAAACCAATGGAACCGTCGGCATGAAATACCGGTGCGGATCGGACCAGGGTGCTGATGTTCAGAAAGGGGGAGGTGATCAGTTGGCGCGGAGCGGACCAATGTTCACCGAAGTCGTCGGAAACCATCACGTTGACTGCACTGCCGGCCCAGCCGCCCATGGACACGGATACGTAGAACAACCACAGGCGTTTATCCGGTGCCAGAGCAACCACCGGATTGCCCAGCTTGCGGATGTATCTTTGGGTGCCCTGTTGGGTCGAACTCCGAGTCGCCAATACCTTTTCAGCACCCCATTCGCCGGTTTTTGCGTCGAAGCGGGCGGAACGCACCTGCACATCGGCTGCGCCTTCGCGAGAGCCAGCAAACCAGGCTGTCATCAAGCTACCGTCAGGCAAGGCTGTTACGGCCGAGGAGTGTACGAAGTCCACCAGCCCGGACGAGGCGAAACGGCTGGTATAAATGGGCCGGGCCACTTGATCGGCCACAGCCTTCACTGGATTCATCGCAAAGGACGAATGCGTGTGGGCAGGATTGAGCAACCATGCGGTCAAGAAGAGGCAAGACAGTGCGAGATAAGCACCGAGGGCAGGAACACTGGGTAGTCTGATGCGCATGTGAGGCTAGGCATCTCTTGGCCCGATCGAGGGCCATAACCTATCATCTATAGTTGCAAGTCCGGGTTTTCGCAAACGAAGTATTTGTTAGCAAATGTGTTTTCGGTGTCGCCGCTGTTGAAAAAGTCGACCCGGCGAAAGGGGGAATAGATCGAATCCAGGCGTATATTGATAGTGTCGATCCAGATGGTTGAGGCGATAGTAAATCGTCGGTGGTGTGACAGGCCAGAGCGCTGGGGGAGCCAGATATCCCGAACGTTTGGAGGTGTTACATGAGCCAGTATCAACGACTCTTTCTGATAGCCGGTCCAGCGATGCGCCACACCCCGGCATTGGAGCGAGCTGTCGCCATTGCCGAGGCCACTGGCGCTGCGCTGCACATCACGGTGTTTATCGAAGACTCCAACCTGATGGGTTTGATGAGCGCCGGTGCACGTTTTCGCGAAGCCTGTCAGCAAGAGAACGAAAAATGGTTGAAGGATGAGGCCGAGCTTATTCGCGGGCGCGGAGTCACGGTGAGTACCGAAGTGCTTGTTACGCGAACCGCGCTGCAGGAAATACTTCGGCACGTGGCAGAAATGCAGCCGGACCTGGTGATCAAGGACGTGCAGCACGAGTCAGCGCTCAAGCGCGTTTTCATTACGCCTCTGGATTGGCATCTGTTGCGCGAGTGTCCGGTGGCTGTGCATCTGGTCAGCGAAATCAGGTGCCCACTTCCGCGGGTGGTAGTGGCGGCAGTCGATCCATCACAACCCGAGACTCAGATCACTGGCATCAACGACCGCATCATCCAGGCGGCGAACGGATTGTCGATGCAATGCAGCGCGGAGCTACATCTGCTGCATGCCTACGATCTATCGCAGACACATATATCCGACGCAGGTGCTGGTGCAGTGACGATGCTGGGCTTCAGCAGCGATGTGCGCAAGTCACTGCAAAAGTCATTTATCGCACTGGCCGACCACTACGGCGTGCCCACTGAGCGACAACACTTCGTTGAAGGGCCACCTGGCAAAGCACTGGGCGACTTTGCAGCGCATCACCGGGCCGATGTGATCGTCATGGGAAATGCGCATCGCCAGGGACTGGGCAAATGGGTGGGCAGTACGACGGAGCATGTCCTGTACCAAGTGCCCTGCAACATTTTCGCCGTTACGGGATCTGCCGATCAGTGAATGGATTGGCCATTACTCAGCCAAATGACTCGCTCCTGCAGCTATCACATCGAATTCGCAGGAGCGAGGCTTGCTCGCGAGAGGCCTTTGAGTCAGCCCCCCGATCATTTCAACGCCGGATCCCCCATGTTCATTTTCTTCCAGCCCTGCAACAGCACTTGTGCCTTGGGCTCCTGCCCGTTGTCCAGGTAGTACTGGATCAACGACAGCCGTGCATTGCGGTTGGCCGGTTGTGATTTCAACAGCCGTTCCAGCTCTGCGCACGCCTGGTCAACCTTGCCGCTGTCATGCAGGGCCACCGCCAGCACATAGCCAAACTGTCCACTCTGCGGTTCCAGTTGCGCTGCTTTGAGCAGGTACGGCATGGCTTGAACGGCCTTGCCCGCACGAATCAGCGCCAGGCCCTGGGTGTGTTGCAGCAGGCCTGAGTCAGGGTGGTCCTTGAGGCTTTGCGCCAGCAGGGCATGGCCTTCCTGGCTGCGACCGTTGGCCTCCAGCCATTGCACCAGGGTCACCAGCGCCGGGAAGAAGTCCGGATCGCGCTGCAGGGCTGCGCGCAGGAAGCCTTCGACTTCAGCATTGCGACCGCTGGCCTGATACAGCATCGCCAGGTTGAGGTTCGCTTCGGCACGTTCGAGCAGATTCTTCTGTACCGTCTCGTATTCGGCGATGGCGGCATTCCAGCTGTCTTGAGCCGTGCCCAGGCCGTTGCGCGCCACACTGAGCAAATCCCGGGCGGCGGCGATACGCACGGCTCTGACAGGGTCATTCAACAAGGGTGTCAGCAGTGGTGCGCGTTCCGGCGGTGGCAGGAATGCGCTGAGCGCGCGTATGGCGCTCTCACGTACTTGCGGCGCCGGGTTGTTCAGGTCCTTGGTGGCCAGTTTCAACGCTTGTTCGCTCGGATACAGCGACAGTTCGCCGAGCAGCGTCGCGCGCTGGATCGCCGGCAGATTGCTGCGTTGCAGTTGCTCGAACAACGCCTGCGCCGCGCCCGGTTGACCATTGCGGATCAGCCACAGGCTTTCGTCGTAACGAGGGGCTTGTACCGCACTGGCATTGGCGGTGTTCCACAGCTTGAACTGCTCGGTGACCTTCTCACCGGCCTTGCCTTGGTGGCAGGTCAGGCAGGCGTCCGGCGTCCCCAGTTTTTTCGCCCGCTCGGGGTTGGGAATGCTGAAGCTGTGGTCATGCCGGAAGTCGTTGCCCATATAGAACTTGCCGGGCATGTGACAATCCACGCACTGCGAACCCGGCTGGCCCATGGTGTGGCGAGTGTGTTCGATGGAATCGTAGTTTTTCGCTTGCAGGCCCTTGCCGTCGACACCTTCCACAGTGGTTTTGCCGGCGGTGTTGTGACATTGCAGGCACACGCCATTGCCTGGCGCCTTCAGCTGAGTGCTGTGGGGGTTGTGGCAGTTGCTGCAACGCACGCCCTTGTCGAACATTTTGCTCTGGGCGAAGGAGCCGTGTTCGAACACTTCGTCCTTGATTTTGCCGTCCAGCGCGTACAACTCGCGGGTCAGGACGCTCGGCAGGTAGTCGTCCATCAGCCGTTTGCCGACCGTGTAGCCATCGTCCAGCGGCGCGCGGCGCGAGTGGCAGCGGGCGCAGGTTTCGATTTCGACGGTGGCGTTCTTGTCCTTGAGATCGACGGCAAACCCGGCATGGATCAGGTCGGTTTTCTTCGCGGTCCATTCCAGGTGATTGGATGCCGGGCCATGGCAGGCCTGGCAGCCGACGCCGAGGCTGTTCCAATTGCTGTCGAAGGTGTTTTTCGCGGCATCGAAATTGCGCTTGTAACCGGTGGTGTGGCACTCGACGCACATGAAGTTGGCGTTCTGGCTCGGCTTGCTCCAGTGCAGCGGGTTCTTGAAGTTCACGCCCTGGCCCGGATAGAGGTGAAACCAGCGGTGCTTCTCGGTATCCCAGGCCACGGCGAGGGCCTGGAGGCGGCCTTCGCCGACCTCGATCAGGTATTGCTGCAAGGGAGCTATGCCAAAGGCATAGGCCACCTTGAAGTCGGCATTCTTGCCGTCGACGCCGGGGGTGTTGACCCAGAATTCGTCGCCTTTGCGCGAGAACACCGTGGTCTCTTTTTCGGCCTTGAAGGTGACGTTGTTGAAGTCGCCGAGCAGGGTGTCGGCATTGGCTGCCTGCATCGCCAACTGGTGATGGGAGCCTTGCCAGTCCTTGACCTGCTCGCCGTGGCAGCCCTGGCATTGTTGTTCGTCGACCATCTTCGCCGGTGCGACAACCACCGGTTGCGGTTTGGCTGGTTGAACGGCGGGTGTGCTGACAGGCGCTGGCTTGAGCGGCGTCGGTGTGCCGCTCATCAAAAACCAGCCGATACCGGCTACGGCCAACAGCAGGATGCCGATGGTGACGGGGAAGAGATAACGGTTGATCAGGGTCGGTTGCGAATCAGGGTTTGGGCTTGCAGCTTTATTTTTATGTTTCGGCATTACGACTTCCATGGTCCAGGTGCGTTTGCCTTGCGGCGCGCGATGACGCTTGATGCAGCTTTGCCGGATGGTCGGCGTGTGTCAAATGACATTGTTTCGAGGCTGATGGCCCCTTCGCGGGCAAGCCCGCTCCCACAGGGTTTGGTGTTGTTCACAGCAATTGAGTACGACACAACACCTTGTGGGAGCGAGCTTGCTCGCGATGGCGATCTGTCAGGTGCCGCATCACTCCCCGACAAACCACCGGAAATACGGATTCCCGGAATCCCCACGCATCACCTCGCGCATATCCCTGGCCCAGGCGTCACGGTTTCCGTCGTAGGCATGCAGGCTCGCCCGATAGAACTGCATCAGGCGTTGTTGCTGGGTGTTCATGCGCTCAATGAACCCGGCGTCGGCGTTCAACACCGCTGGCGGCTGGTGCAAGTCGAGCAGGGCCGGCAATACGCGGCTGATCTCTTTCGAGCGAACCCAGGGCGCGTATTCGATCTTCGGCTGGTCGTCCGTCACCGGTTGCGCATCGCCAGCGAAGCGCTCAAGCCCCGCACGGTCAGTCACCCAGGTGGCGAGCAACGCCGCGGCCGAACCGACGCCGACATCCTGCAAGGAGCTGCGAACGCTGTCCTGCTGGAAGCGCGCGTTGATCTTCGCCGCGTCCAGTTCAATCGGCTCCATCGAGCCCACCAGCAGCATCTCGTGGAATTCGCTGGTCCACAGGGTCGCGTACGGGAACACGTCGAGGAAGCTGCGCACCAGTGAGCGCGAGTCGTCGATGTTCTGCGTCGGCAGCGGTAGCCATTGGGCCACCAGGCCTTGTTTGTGCAAACGGCTGGCGGCCAGTTGGTAGAAGTCCCGGGAATACAGGTTGACCACGCCGGCAGCGGAGGGCGGTGGCGGTTCGAGGGTGATCAGGTCGTAGCGCTGCGGATTGCGCAGCAGTTCCTGGCGACCGTCACGCAAGCGTACGTCGACCCCCGGATCGGACCCGGCATTGAAGTTGCCCTTGAACAACGGCGCCGCCTTGACCACCGAGGGCAGCAGTTCGGCGACCACGCGATGTTCCAGGCCGGGGTAGCGGGTCAGGGCGCCGGCGGTGATGCCGGTACCGAAACCGATTACCAGCGCCGAGCGCGGCTCACCGTTGTGGATCAACAGTGGCAGCAGCGCCTGAATCCGCATGTAGCGCAGGGATGGCATGGCGTCGCCGGTGTTGGACACACCCTGAATGTACAAGCGCTGGAACGCTCTTTCGCCCTTGCCTTGGGAGACCACGGCGACGGTTCCGCCACGTCCTTCTTCGTAGAACGTCAGCGTGCCATTGCGCGCACCCGGCAGCAGGCTGGCGAGCTTGTTGACCGGCGTGAACACGGCGAGTGCCAGGGACACCAGGCCGATAGCAACCACCGCCTGGCGTCGGCCTTTCTTCACGCCATGGCCCTTGCGCACGGCGAAGCAGGCGATACCGGCGGCGATCATCGCCAGCAGGCCCAGAGTCCGTACCAGGCCCAACATCGGGATCAGGACAAAACCGCAGAGCATCACGCCGACAATCCCGCCGAGGGTATTGAACGCGACGACTTCGCCGACATTGCGCCCCACCTGTTCGCCGCCGACGCTCAAGCGCAGGGCCAAGGGGAACGCAGCCCCCAGCAACAGGGTCGGTACAAACACGATGCTCAAGGCGGCCACGGCAAAGCGCGTGCTCATGCCCGCCAGTTCACTGCCGCCCAATGACAATACCCAGGATTCGGCCAGGGTCTGGGCGAGCACCAGCCAGCGTCCGAGCAAGGCCACTTCCAGCAAGGCAATCGCGCCGGCCGCGGCAATCAGCAAACCGAACACCCCCCAGGGATCGCGCAGGCGATCGACCCGACGGGCCAGCAGGATGCTGCCCAGGAACAACCCGGTGAGGTAAGTCGCCAGCACCACGGCAAAGGCGTAGGTGCGGGTGCTCATGAATTGCACGATCGATTGCGACCACACCACTTCGTAGCCCAGGGCCACACCACCGGCAATGGAGTACAGCCACAGGGCCAGGCGGTCGGGGGCTTTTTCAGTGTGATGTTTCACCGGGGCATCGACGGGTGCCACGCGCTGGCGCTGGAACCACAAGGCACCGGCAGCGGCCAGCAGGTTGAGCATGGAGGCGGCCAGCGCGCTGCCGCGCACACCGAGGGTAGCAATCAACAAAAACGCGGCGAGCAGGGTGCCGACGATGGCCCCGGCGGTGTTCGCCGCATACAGTTGCCCGCCGGCCTTGCCCAGCTGTTGCGGGTCGGTGGCCAGGGAGCGAACCAGCACCGGCAGGGTGCCGCCCATCAACAGCGCGGGAATGCCCACCAGCGCGAACGGCAGCACCCAGGCCAGCAAACCCACGTGTGCTTCCAGCCAGGCAAACGGGCTGGCCGCCAGGCTCATGGCGAAGGTCGCAGCGACACCGAGCACGGCCACCAGCACTTCCAGCCCGGCGTACAACAGCACCGGTTGTTGCATCCGGTCCGCCCAACGCCCGAACAGCAAACCACCCAGGGCCAGCCCGGCAAAGAACGCGCTGATGCCGGTGGTGATGGCATAGACCTCGACACCCACCACCAACGACAGCTGCTTGATCCACAGCACCTGGTACACCAGCGCGGCGGCGCCGGAGACAAACAGCAACAGGGCGGGGATCAACAGCGCCGGGGAGGCGACATGGGAGGCAGGTATGGCCGACGACTTGCTGGCGACACGTGAGGTCATTGCGGATTGCCTTGTTCCAATTCGAAATAGCCTGTGACCGCACCGGCCCTTCGCGAGCAGGCTCGCTCCCACATTTGGAATGCAGCCCCTGTGGGAGCGAGCCTGCTCGCGAATGAAGTCGATGCGGTCCCAGATCGAAAATAAGTCCGCTCGCCGGTGAGGGCGAGCGGCGGTCCAGCGGTCTTACTGTGCAGCTTTCATTTTTTCCGCGATTTTGGCGTCTACCGCAGCACGGATCTGGTCGATGCTGAAGCTGGCCGGTTTCTGGCTAGGTGGATAGTCGATGAAGGTTTGCAGGAATACCGCCGACTTGCCCACGGCAACCGCAGCCAGGTAGACGTTCTTGGTTTGCCAATCGTAATACTGATCGGAAACCACGTCGGCACGTTCATAGGGGTCCATCCGCAGGTTGAAGATCTTCGGCACGCGCAAGCAAACGAACGGTTCGCTCCAGACCTTGAAACCGCCTGGCGCACGTTGTTCGCAGAACACTGCTTTCCAGTTGTCGAAGCGCATGGATACCAGCACGCCGTCGTCGTTGAAGTAGTAGAACTCCTTACGATCGCCTTTCGGTTGTTGGCCTGTCAGGTACGGCAGCTGGTTGTAACCGTCCAGGTGCACCTTGAAGTTGGTGCCGCCGGAGGTAGGTGCCCAGCCTTTGAGCAACTTGTTCTTCACATCGGTTTCGCCGGCAGCGGCCAGCAGCGTCGGGAACCAGTCCAGACCGGAGAACATCTCGTTGGAGACCTCACCCGGCTTGATCTTGCCCGGCCAGCGCACAATCGCCGGAACGCGATAGGCGCCTTCCCAGTTGGAGTTCTTCTCGTTACGGAACGGCGTGGTCGCCGCGTCCGGCCAGGAGAACTGGTTCGGGCCGTTGTCGGTGGTGTAGACGACGATGGTGTTGTCGGTGATTTTCAGGTCATCGAGGGTTTTCAGCAGTTTGCCGACGTCGCCGTCGTGCTCGATCATGCCATCGGCGTAATCGTTGCCGGGCATGCCGCTCTGGCCCTTCATCGACTCGCGCACGTGGGTGAACAAGTGCATGCGGGTGGTGTTCATCCAGACGAAGAACGGTTTGTCCGCCTTGGCCTGTTTCTCGATGAACGCCTGCGCGGCGGCGGTGGTTTCGTCGTCGATGGTTTCCATGCGCTTGGTGTTCAGCGGGCCGGTGTCTTCGATCTTGCCGTCGGCGAAGCTGTGGATCACGCCACGCGGGGTGTTGGCCTTGACGAAGGCAGCGTCGTCCTTGGGCCAGTACGGGCGCTCAGGCTCTTCTTCGGCGTTGAGGTGGTACAGGTTGCCGAAGAACTCGTCGAAACCGTGGTTGGTCGGCAGGTATTCATCCTTGTCGCCCAAGTGGTTCTTGCCGAACTGACCGGTGGCATAGCCCTGGGACTTGAGTGCCTGGGCAATGGTGATATCACGCTTTTGCAAACCCACCGGAGCACCCGGGATGCCGACTTTCGACAAACCGGTGCGCAATGGTGTCTGGCCAGTGATAAACGATGACCGTCCGGCCGTGCAGCTGTTCTCCGCATAGTAGTCGGTGAACATCATGCCTTCTTTGGCGATGCGGTCGATGTTCGGAGTCTTGTAGCCGACCACACCCATGGAGTAGGCGCTGATGTTGGTCTGGCCGATATCGTCGCCGAAGATCACCAGAATGTTGGGTTTTTCAGCGGCCCCGGCGGTTGCCGAAAACGCCATGA
Source organism: Pseudomonas sp. KH_046_2 (assembly GCF_057838985.1). NCBI lineage: Bacteria > Pseudomonadati > Pseudomonadota > Gammaproteobacteria > Pseudomonadales > Pseudomonadaceae > Pseudomonas > Pseudomonas sp. KH_046_2. The sequence goes on from NZ_CM174480.1 coordinate 2,839,117, forward strand.
CCGTAGTCGCCACAAGGGCGAGTTTCGGTATCCACTTACGTATGCGAGTCATCTGACTGGCTCCTTATGCTCACTTGCGTCGCGTGCAGCGACAAACGTTTACTGCAGTCCTGCGTTACGTCTTTTTATTGCACTTGCTCAGGTGTGGCGGCATCGAACGGGTAGATCCGACGCCATTCGGACGCCATGTCGACAACCGTCCAGCCACGTTTGTTTGCTTCATCCAGGGCCTTGTCCAGGCGGCCGATCTGCGATTGGCGGTCGTAAGCCCATTCGCGTTTGGCGTCGGTGTGATGCACCAGGCCCATGAAGCGTTTTCCGGGACCGGCGGCGGTCCACTGGAGCATTTGCAGGTCGCCGTCGGAGTTGCCGAAGGCGAGGATTGGCCGACGACCGATCACCGCGTCGATGCTGACCGGTTTGCCCGGGCCATCGTCGTTGTGCGCGAGTTTCGGCGTGCGCAGGATCGACGCCTTGCCATCCTTGTAGTCAAAGGTTGTGACGAATGTGGTGCCGATGACCTGCTCGGGTGGAACGCCGTAGACCTTCTCGGCGAAGGCGCGCATGAACCCGGTGTCGCCGCCGGAGACGATGTAGGTCTTGAAGTCCTTGCCGCGCAGATAGTCGAGCATTTCCAGCATCGGCTGGAAGATCATCTCGGTGTACGGCTTGCCGGTTTTCGGATGGCGGGCCTGGGTCAGCCAGGTCTTGGCGTAGTCATCGAAGGCTTCGGTGGTCATCCCGGTGTGGGTGGCACCGAAAATTTTCATCATGCCCTCAAGGCCACTGGCAGCCAGGGCCTTGTGATCGTTTTCCAGCACCGCCTGGAACGGCTGGGTGGTTTTCCATTCCGGATGCTGCGATGCGGTGCGCTTGACTTCTTCCAGGGCGAACAGCAACTCGAAGTACATCGGCTGCTCGCTCCACAAGGTGCCGTCGTTATCGAACACGGCAATGCGGTCCTCGGGCTTGACGAAGTCCTTGCTGCTTTGATCGGTGACTGTCTGCACGAATTCGATGATCTGCTTTTTCGACGGCCCGTCGTTCCACGAGGGCAGCGGCTCGGCGGCCTGCACCAGCAGCGGCAGGCTCAAGGCCAGGGTCAGCAGGAAACTGAGTGCGCGATGATGGCGCAGCGATATCGAATTTGTCATGGGAAATCCTTCTCGTGAACGGGGTTGAGCGGATGAAGCGCAGAGACGACTGATTCTCTGTTGTGTCCGGCCTGACTATGCAGCGTAGACAAGGATTCTCCGATTTGGCGTAGCGCCTGCTCTTTGTCCGGTTCGCGGCCATAACAGGCCCGCAGGAAGGTTTGCAGGCGCGGGCCGAGATTGGTCAGTTTCAGGCCGTGACGGCTGCGCCGGGTCCACAGGTACAGGGCGCTGAGTTGCGCCGGTTTACCCTCGATTTGTGCCGGGATCTGCCGCCACGCGTAGTCGGCGGACTCGAGCCAGGCAGCGTGTCCGGCGCGGCGTCGGGCTTGCCAGTTGAGGTAGATGCGATGAGCCAGCGGGCGGGCAAACCAACCGAGCGTCACCACCGCCAACACCAGTGCCAATAATCCAAGCCAGTGCCCGGAAAGGTGCAGGCGATTCTGCTGGCCGAGTTTTTTCAGGTCCTCGGTGATCGAAAAAACCGGCTTGTAGGCGCCATTGGCTGTCGCCTCGAAGGTCACGGCAGGCACCGTGACGGAGCTGGTTTTCTGGCTGCGGGTATCCCACCATTTCAGTTCGATCGATGGCAGGGTGTAGTGGCCTTCGGTGTCGATTCGATAAGTCACGCTGTCGATGCGCTGACCACCGGTAAAGCCACCACGCCCGTCTGACAGATTGCCGACCTGCGGGGCTTTCGGATAGCGACTCAGGCCACTGACGTCGCCCAGTGCTGGCGTTGGCAATGACATCGCCAGGGCACCGTCCGCCTGCAAGGTCAGTTCCCGGGTGATGCTGTCGCCGACCTTCAATGGCGTGGCCGAATTGAAGGTCTTCTGGGTAAACCGCAGCCCTTGGGCCACCAGCACCGCCTCACCAGGCTGGAACCCCGGAGGTTGCGCGGCGTTGAAATGCAAAGGCTGGCTTTGGGCGCTGAGTTCGTGGCTGGCCTGACCCGGTGTGGCTTGTACCGTCAGTGCCGGAATGTCGAAGCCCTGGGCCAGGTTCGGGGTGATCAGGTAGCTGTAGCGCATGCCGCTGAAGGATTGACCGTCGAAGGTCTGGTTGATGTGCTGGGCATGGCCGTCCGGTGGCATCACCAATGCGCCGGGCAGTTTCAGGTCGGGCAGGGTGGGGGCGCTGGTGAACCAGGTGTCGGTGAAGACATCGAGTTGCAACTCGACCAGGCTGCCGACCATGACGGGGTCGGCGGGTTGCAGGCTGGCGCTGACCCGCAGTTGCGGTTCATTGCCCCAAGCTGCGAGGCTCGTCAGGCATAGGAGTACGGTGCCAATTGCTGCGGCGACTGATCTGACGCCATCGCGGGCAAGCCCGCTCCCACAGTTGATTGAAGTGATTCCCACAATTTGTGTGCGATACAAAGCCCCTGTGGGAGCGGGCTTGCCCGCGATGGCGGCGACTCGGTCTTGAAGGCTGATCATGGTTTAGCCCCCGCCTGATCCTGCAGGCTGAACTTCTGCTTGAGGAATTTTGCCGGTGAAGTGGTCAGGTTCTGCAGCCACTGCTCATCCGATGCCGCTTGCTGGGTCTCCACCTTTTTGCTTTGGCCTTTGCCCGGTGCCTTGTCCATTTTGATTTCGTCGGGCTTGACCTCCGGCGTGTTTTCTTCCGCGCTTTCGGTGTCTTTCTGCAAGGCGATGGCCAGGGCCAGGTTGGCCGTCGCTTCCGGGAACTGCGGTTGCAACTTCAGTGCCTGGGTATAGGCCGCGATGGCCTGATCGAACTTGAACCGGCGCACGTAGATATTGCCCAGGTAGAAATACGCCTGCGGTGTGTTGAGGCGCGCGAAGCTGGCCAGTGCCAGGTCGAAATCGGCCGCGTTGTAGGCGGCAACGCCTTTCCAGTACGAATCGACAAACAGTGCCGCCGCCTGAGGGTAGTGTTTATGCTCGAAGGCCCAGCGACCTTGTTGGTCGCGGGTGAAAAAGGCATCGGTCAGCGCGTTGGCCTGTGCCGGCGCCGGTTGCAGGCCCAGGCCCACCGCCAGCAGTAGTGCGGCCATCCAGTTCAGGCTCCAGCCCCTGCGTACGCTGAAGAAGGCGATCAGCAACAGCGGCCAGCACAGCCAGTAACCGGCGTCTTTCCAGTGCAGTTCGCGCTGTTCGTCACTGGCTGCCTGGAAGTGCTGCTCGGCGTGCAGTTCGATCCAGTCCAGATCGTCATCGTTGAGGGTCAGGCTACCCAGGGGGGCATCAATCGTTGAGGCCAGCTGCTTGAGGGCGTCCTGATCGAAACTGCCCATTTGTGGGCGACCGTTGCTGTCGGTGCGTGGCTGGCCGCTGGCATCGCGGATGATCCCGCCGTCGCTGCTGCCAGCCGCCAGTATCAGCACTTGCAGCGCACTGTCCGCCAGTTGCTTGTCCAGCCCGGCCAGTGCCGAGGTGTCGGCGCCATCGGTGATCAGCAGCAGGGTGCCGGGTGTTTTCTCGGCGGCGAGCAGGCGCTTGGCCTGATTGATGACCGCGCTGACATTTTTCCCCGGTTTGTTGATCAGGTCGGTGCTCAGGGCCTGAATGAACGTATCGAGCAGCACCGGGTCGTCGGTGGCGGGCAACACCAGGTGCGCGCTGCCGGCGTAGGCAATCAAGGCATTACGCGAACCGGCGCGGCGCTGGATCAAGTCGTGGAGCTTGTGCTTGACCGCTTCCAGGCGACTTGGAGGAACATCGCTGGCGTCCATGGACGGCGACAGGTCGACGGCGATGATCAGCGGCGCACGGTTTTCCAGAAAATCCGGCCGATCCTGTTCCCAGGTCGGTCCGGCGGCGGCGATGGCGCCCAGTACCAGCAGCGCAGACACCAGATGCACCGGACGCAGGCGTTGCCGGTCTTGTGGGGTGATCAGCAGATGCGGCAGCAGGTGCGCGGCGATGTTGCTGCGCAAGCGCCGTTGCAGGTCCTGGTTGCGCCGCCACAGCAATGGCAGCAACGCACCGAACAGCGCGAGCAACAGCCACAGAGGGCGCAAGAAATGGAAGTCGCTGAGGTTGATGTCCATGTCAGGCCTCCTGCCGTTGACGGGCGAGCATCAGCCGTGGAAGCAGCAGGGCGCCCAGGTGATAAAGCGCGAGCAGGGCGATGGCCGCGCCCAGCGGCCACCAGAACAGATCGCGTTTGGGCTGATGGCTGAGGGTTTTCACCTGATGCGGAGTCAGTTTGTCGAGGGTGCTGTAGACCTGATCCAGGGCGTTACGGTCTTCGGCGCGGAAGAAGCGTCCGCCCGTGGCTTGGGCAATGTCCTGCAAGCCTTGCAGGTTGACCTTGGCTTCGCCCTCGGCATTCGGGTCGCCGATGCCGATGGTGTGAATCACCACGCCTTTGGCCGCAGCCATGGAGGCAGCGTGATCCGGGGTGATGGCGCTGCTGGTGTCGTTGCCGTCGGTGAGCAGGATCAGCACTTTTTCCTGCTCGTGGGCCTGGTCCAGCAGTTTGAGGCTCAGGCCGATGGCGTCGCCGATGGCCGTGTTGGGACCGGCCATGCCGATGCCGGTGTCATCCAGCAGCAGTGACAGGCTGGCGTGGTCGAGGGTCAACGGCGCCTGCGGATAAGCGCCGGTGCCGAACACGATCAGTCCGATTCGATCGTCTTTACGTTTGTCGATGAACCCGTGCACCACTTCCTTGACTGCGGCCAGGCGATTGATTTTCTGGCCGTTGGCGTCGGTGAAGTCGGTGGTTTCCATCGACTGGGAAATGTCGATGGCCAACATCAGGTCGCGCACCGGCTGCTGGCGCTCGATGGGTTTTTCCACCAACACCGGCCGGCTCGCCGCCACCAGCAACAGCGTCCAGACCAGCAGGCTCAGGAGCAATTGCCAGCGGTTGCTGCGGGTGCCGGCCTGGCTCGGTGCCTGGCCGATAGCACGGCTCATTGCCGCGAAAAACGGTACACGCACGGCGCTGCGCGCCTCGCGGTAATCGGGCAGGTAGCGATAGCCGAACCACGGCAGCGGCAGCAGGATCAGCAGCCAGGGGTAATCAAGCTGCCACATGATGTCGCTCCACCCAGGTTTTGCAGGTGCTGAACAGTTGTTGGCGGTGTTCAGTGGGCATGGCCTGCAATGTTGCGTCGGAGGCGTAGGCCAGCAGCGAGAGTTGTTGGCTGAGGTCAGTAGGCAAGGGTTGTTTAATTTGCCGCTGCAAAAACGCCTGCCAGTCCTCTTTCCCCAACGCCGCAGGAGATCCCTGTGGGAGCGGGCTTGCTCGCGAAGAGGCCATTGCATTCAATATTGATGTCGACTGACAGGACGCCTTCGCGAGCAAGCCCGCTCCCACAGGTTTTGTGTTCCAACCGGAGGGCATTGAAAGGGCCACGCGTTTGAGCAACTCCGGAAGCTCGCGCAACGCACTCAGATCATTGCTGCGCTGCTGCAGTTCCTCCAGGCGCACCAACGCCTCGCGCCGATAGCGATCACGCCGCCATTGTAAGTAGCGCCGCGCGCCGATCACCACCAGCGTAACGATCAGCAGCGCCAGCAACGCCCACCAACCCCAGGTTTGCGGCGCATAACTGACCGGCGCCGGCAGTGCCATTTCCTTGAGTTGGTCGATGCTCGGGATGGCGGGGTTCATCGGCGCCCTCCGGCAAACTTGCCCAGTTCGGCACGCAGTTGTTCGTGAGCTTCTGTAGCGGTGCTGAACATCATCAACGGCACCTGGCTGCGGCGCAGCAGGGTAGCGACGTCCTTGAGGCGGCCGCTGAGAAAGTCCCCGAGCGGCTGGTGCACTTGTTGCCGATCCACCGCCAGCTCCACCTGCAATTGCCCCTGGGTAACCAGCACCCGGCCGTTTTTCGGCAGGTTCAGCGCCAGCGGGTCGTAGACCTGCATGGCAATCACATCGTTATGGGCCGCCAGCTGCCGCATCAGTTGCAAGGTGCGTTCGCCGGCCCCGGCGAAGTCGCTGACGATGCAGATCAGGTGATCGTGACCGGCCACAGCCAGGCAGTGCTGCAGGACCTTGTCAAGCTGGTCTTCGCCTTCGGCGTCCGGGTTGGCGGCATTGAGTGCCTGGTTCTGCTGGGCGATGCGGCTGCACAGCGCTTCGATCCGTTTGCGGCTGCGCAGCGGGGCGATGCTGTCGATGCGTTGATCGTTGAAGACCAGTCCACCGACGCGGTCGCCGGCGTTGAACACCATCCACGCCGCCAGGGCGCCGAGCTCGGCGGCGACAGTGGATTTGAAGCTGCGTTGCGAGCCGAAGAACATCGACATGCGCTGGTCTACGAGGATCAGTGCCGGGCGGTCGCGCTCTTCGGTGAATGTCCGTACCACCGGTTTGCCGGTGCGCAGGGACGCGCGCCAGTCGAGGTGACGCAAATCGTCCCCCGGCTGATAGCGGCGCAGTTCATCGAAGTTCAGGCCCCGGCCACGCAAACGCGAAGCGTGGTTGCCGGCCAGGATGCTGCCCTGGGGCTGACGCGCCAGAAAACTCAGGTCACGGGCCTTGAACTCCAGGGCCATCAACTGCGCCAGAGAGACATACACCAGGCCGTCGGCACTGTTCATGGACATCAGGCTGGAATCGCCACTTTATCGAGCAGGCGGTCGAGCACCTGATCGGCGCTCACGCCATCGGCCACCGCGTCGTAGCTCAGTTGCAGACGATGACGCAGCACTGGGTGCACCACGGCACGGACGTTGTCCGGCGACACGAAATCCTGGCCCTGCAACCAGGCGTCGGCCCGGGCGCAACGGTCCAGGCCAATACCGCCGCGGGGGCTGGCGCCGATGCTGATCCAGCGCCCGAGGTCGGCGTCGTAATCGGCCGGGTGGCGAGTGGCGTTGATCAGGTCGATCAGGTAGCGGTCGATGGCCGGGGAGACGTGCACCGCGCTGACTTCACGGCGCGCGGCGAACACCACGTCCTGAGACAGGGAGAAGCCCTGCACGGCAGCGGTCTTGGCGCCGAGGGCCTGTTCTTCTTCGCGCAGCAAGCGCAGCACCTGGCTTTCGTTTTCCGCGCTCGGGTAATCGAGCAGCACTTTCATCAGGAAGCGGTCCATCTGCGCTTCCGGCAGCGGATACGTGCCTTCCTGTTCGATCGGGTTCTGGGTGGCGACCACGATGAACAGGTCCGGCAGCGCATGGCTGTTGCCGGCCACGGTGATCTGGCGTTCTTCCATGGCTTCGAGCAACGCCGCCTGGACCTTGGCCGGCGCACGGTTGATTTCGTCGGCGAGGATCAGGTTGCCGAACAGCGGGCCTGGCTGGAAGCGGATCTCGTTTTTACCCTCGACCTGATGCAGCACCTCGGCGCCGGTGATGTCCGACGGCAGCAAGTCCGGGGTGAACTGGATGCGGCTCATCTTCGCGTCCAGGTGTCTGGCCAGTGACTTGACCGTGCGGGTCTTGGCCAGGCCGGGCAAGCTTTCGAGGAGCAAATGCCCGTTGGCCAGCAAGCCGACGAGCATCTGCCGGATCACCTGGTCCTGGCCGAGCACCGCTTCGGCGATGCTGGCTTGCAGGGCGTTGAGGTCGTTGAGTGCGCTCATGGAGTCTCCTAGAAAAACGCCAGGGTCATGTTGACGCTGATGCCATTGCCTTCAGGGCGGTTCTTGGTGTCGAACTCCGGCACCCAGCGCGCATTGAAGTTGGCCTGGGCGTCGGCGAACTTGCCAGTCCAGCCCACTGTCGGGCCGGCGCCCACGGAGCGCCCGCGGAAACCGCTGTCGGCGCCGGACCCCGAGTCATCGGTGATCTGCTGGATGTAACCCGCGGCGATACCGGCGTTCCAACCGTTGCCAAAGCCGTGGGTCCACAGCGCATCGAGGGTGTAGATATCGCCGTTGCGATAATTGGTGGCGTCGTTCTCGGTGTAGAACTCCAGGCCGCTCGACAGCGTGAATTCGCCGCCTTTGCCGTCCAGATGAGTGAACGCCACGGTCGGCATGAAGGTGTAGTTGTTCTGCCCGGGGTTGGCCAGGCGATCATCGTTGTAGGCACCGGTGGGCACGTAGATCGGCAGCGAGAACGAGATGTGGTTGAGTTCGTCGAAGTGATAGCCGGCGGCAATCGGCGTCACCAGCATGTCGGCGAACTGGGTGCCGGTGTCCGAGGTGCCCAGGGTTCTGCCGCGAGGGCCGGTGATGCTCGCGGTGATGTCGGTGTACTGCACCGGTACGCCGATGGCCGAGGCGTAATTCCAGCGACCCTTGCCGGTGTCCCAGACATGGGTGAAGTTGGCCATGGTGTAAGACACTTTCATGTCCAGCCCGGTACTCAGGGCACCCACGATCGGCACCTGGTCGTTGCCCTTGAGGTCGCCGTCGTACCAGATGCTGGTCAGGGACATGACCCAACCCGGTTCCGGGGGCACGATCCCCGCGTTGGAAAACACTTGTTGCCCGGTGATGGGGCGTCCGACACCACCCTCGGCCGCCAGTACCAACGGGCTGCCGCTGACCATGCACAGCGCCAACAACAGGGGGCGCACTACGAAAGGCCTGATCATGACTGACTCCACTTATTGTTTTTGATTGACGGGGTTCAACAGCGGCATTTTCCATTCGCCGTTGCTGACTTCCGGTTTTGGCAAATACAGGCGCAATATCCCGTAGAACGGTCCGTTCGGTGCCGGCAGCCAATTGCTTTGCAGGTCTTTGGCCGGCGCCTTGTGCTGCACATAAAGAGTCAGGCCGCCATCGGCATCGAGCTTGAGATCAGGCAGCATGCGCGAGTTGATCAGGTAGCGATTGAGCGGGTTGGCCACCAGCAGCTTGTTCTTGCCGTCGTACATGGTCAGGGACCAGAACGCATCGGCCGGGGGCAGGGCGCCCTTGTCGAAATGCAGGGTGTAGTCGTTTCTCGAGGCGTCGACCGGTTTGCCGTCCTTGTCGACGAAATAACCGATGTAGTTCGCCTCTTCGGCGGAGTTGCCGAAAATCCCCATGTTGGCACCGGCATAGCGGTACAGGTAATTGCCCTTGAGGTGATCGCGGGTGCCGAAGAAATCACCGCTGCTAACCTCGTGGGTATCGACTTTGGTTTTCTTGAATTCGGCAAACCCGGCCTTGGCGTCGCTGATGCCGTCTTCCAGCGCCTTGCGCTGCTCGGCGCTGAGTTGGCTCAAGTTGAATGGCTTGCCGGCCTCGATACCGATCTTGGCGAAGCGCGCCAACAGGTCCTTTTCCACGTCCTGGGCCGGGGCGAACGCCAGCATGAAGTTCAGGTAGCGGAACAGGTCCGGGGTTTCGCTCATGGTCGGCGTGGGTTTTGGCCAGTCGATCTTCGGTGCGGCCACCGGCGCTTTGTGTTTGTCGTAATGACTCAGGGGTTCAACCTTGTAACCCTTCTGGATCTGCTTGACCTTGGCCAGATCCTTCTCATCGAACAGTTGTGTGCGGTACAGCGCATAGGCGATGTTGCTTTCACTGCGCAGCAGGTGGTCGATGTTCAGCGGTTGCTGGCCCTGCCAGTTGGGCCCGGCGATCATGAAATGCCCGCCATTGTTGCCGGTGCTGCGGGTGCCCAGGTAGGCAAAGTTCTGCGTATAGGCGTCGATCAGTTGCACCGAGTAGTAACGATGCTCTTCGATCGGCGGCAGGGTCAGTACCAGCGGCTCGGCGCGCAAATCCATCCAGACAAAGGAGTAGGGCGTGTCGGCGTTCGGCGTGACAAACGCGGTGTCCTTGGCGGTGAAGGCCTTGGCGGTGTTGCCGATCTGGTTGAACGGTGCCTTGAAGTTCGGGCTCTTCTTGTCCACAGCCTGGGTGTAGAGGGTCTTGTACATCTCCACCACCGGGAAGCCGTACAGATAAGCTTCCCTGGCGATGGCCCGGGCTTCCTCCGGGGTGGCGGTGAAGTCGGCCCAGGCGCTGGTACTCAGGGCAATCAGGCTGAAGCCGGTTGCGCGAAGGGCAACGTTCATGGATAGGTCCTTATGGACTGAGCTGCTCGTGCAGCAGTCGTTCGGTGAGCACATTGAAGAAGTCGCGGGCGTTCAATCCGGATGGAGTGGAGCGCAGGAAAGAAAGGCGTGTCAGCCGAGCATCTTGCGGCGGGCGACAGGTTGGACGGGGTGTTGGGGTGTGCCCGGGTATAAAAGCAAGGCGTATGCAGACTCGCCAAAAGAAAGGCGCGCATCTCCATATTTTTCGACATGATTCCCCCGATTCCCTGGTGGCTCATTGGGTACTCGGCCTTATTTTTGGCCGTTACTCCGTAATACCTTTCTGAACGAGCCGTAGGACGCGTCAGATAGAGTTAAGCATCTAAACATGAGTTAGCCAGTCGAATGAGTTAATTCTTTCGTTTTGTGTACAGGTTCTCGTTGTTTTTATGTACTAAGAAGTTAATACGAAACAAGGGGTTGGCGCTTTGAGCTGATAAACAGGGGGAGGATGCAGGCTTGCGGGCGGATGCGAGCCCCGGTGGGAGCGAGCGGGCTCGCTCCCACCGGGATGTTCAGTTTTTCTTCGCTTGTTCCCACACACGCTCTTCCTGCTCGCGCAGTTCCGGCGTGAACTCGGCACCAAAATCTTCGGCTTCAAACACTTGGCGAATCTCGATCTCGGCCTCGGTGCCCGGCATCGGGTTGGGGCAGCGCTTGACCCATTCGATGGCTTCTTCCCTGGACTTCACTTTCCACAACCAGAAACCGGCGATCAGTTCCTTGGTTTCGATGAAGGGGCCGTCGATCACCGTGTGTTTGTCACCGGAAAATTTTACCCGTGCGCCTTTGCTGCTCGGGTGCAGGCCTTCGCCCGCGAGCATGATGCCGGCCTTGACCAGTTCTTCGTTGTAGTTGCCCATGGCCGTCAGCAGTTCCTGGCTGGGCATGACGCCGGCTTCTGAATCCTGGCTGGCCTTGATGATGATCATGAATCGCATGGTCTCGTCTCCGTTGCAGTTGAGTGGCTCGATTTATAGTCGAACGACGGTGGAGCAATTCGACAGAGTGTTAACAAAAGTTTTCGTCGATGACGTGTGCCTTTCGTCATGAACCTCGGGAAGCAGTGGGTTAGGGCGTACTCTGTACTTTTGCCGACCTGTTCGGCTAACACAGGTTTGTGGGTTGTATCCAGTTTTGTGCCCTGTTACATGACAATTTATGTTTGACCGTAGGTCGTAGGACAATTTCATGGTTAACTTCGGCCTCGTCAAAATTCTCCACCACAACGTTCAGAAGGACTCCGTTCATGGCTCAAGTCACCCTTAAAGGCAACCCGGTTCAAGTCAACGGCCAACTGCCACAAGCCGGTTCCAAGGCGCCAGCCTTTTCCCTGGTTGCCGGCAATCTGTCCGACGTCACCCTGAAAGACTTTGCCGGCAAGCGCAAAGTGCTGAACATCTTCCCAAGCGTCGATACCCCGACCTGTGCCACTTCCGTGCGCCAGTTCAACGCCAAGGCCAGCGACGTGGCCAACACCGTTGTTCTGTGCATCTCCGCTGACCTGCCGTTCGCCCAGGCCCGTTTCTGCGGCGCCGAAGGCCTGGAAAACGTACAGAACCTGTCGACCCTGCGCGGTGCCGAGTTCATCCAGAACTACGGCGTTGCCATCGCCGACGGCCCACTCAAAGGCCTGACCGCCCGTGCCGTGGTGGTTCTGGACGAAAATGACAACGTGCTGCACAGCGAGCTGGTTGGCGAAATCGCTGACGAGCCGAACTACGAAGCGGCACTTGCTGTTCTCAAGTAAGTTAGCTTCATTACAATTGTTAACGGCCTGGCTCTGTCCAGGCCGTTTTCATTTGTGCTTCAGTGTCTTACACAAAACTCCTGTTACGTAAGCCGAAGGTAAATTGCCGGTAAAGGCGCTTTGCTTAAGACACGCCAGTGCTTATCGTTCAGCCTCATGTAAAAAAGCCCACGCGCCCAATGGTTGATCACTCAATGCAATCCTCCGCTTCCCGTAGTCCTCGTCGCTGGCTGTTCGGCCTGCTTGTCCTGATGGTCATCGCTGGCCTGTGCTGGAAATTCTGGCCCGGCAGCGCTGCACCCAAAGAGGCTGCGGGGCAGAAAGCCGTCGCCGGGCAAACCGGCAGGTCAGGCGGAATGCGCCCTGGATTCGGTGGCGCGTCCGGGCCGGTACCGGTGCGAGTGGCACCGGCGGTCAAGGGTGATTTCCCGCTGTATTTCAAGGCGCTGGGCACGGTCACGGCGCTGAACACCATCAATGTGCGCAGCCGCGTCGGCGGTGAGTTGGTCAAGATCCATTTCGAAGAAGGGCAGATGGTCAAGGCCGGCGACCTGCTGGCCGAAATCGACCCGCGCCCTTACCAGAACGCCTTGCTCCAGGCCGAAGGCACCTTGCTGCAAAATCAGGCGCAATTGAAAAACGCCCAGGTCGACGTCGAGCGCTATCGCGGCCTGTACCGCGAAGACAGTATTGCCAAGCAGACCCTGGACACCGCCGAAGCGCTGGTCGGTCAGTTCCAGGGCACGGTCAAGACCAATCAGGCAGCGGTCAACGACGCCAGGCTCAACCTCGAATTCACCCGGATCCGCGCACCGATCACCGGTCGCGTCGGCCTGCGTCAACTGGACGTCGGCAACCTGGTAGCGGCCAATGACACCACCGCACTGGCGATCATCACCCAGACCCAACCGATCAGCGTGGCCTTCACCCTCCCGGAAAACAGCCTCGACACCGTGCTCGCCCGTTATCGCAGTGGCGCCAAATTGCCGGCTGAAGCCTGGGATCGCGGTGATACCAAATTGCAGGCCACCGGCGTGCTGCAGAGTCTGGACAACCAGATCGACGTCACCACCGGCACCCTGAAATTCAAGGCCCGTTACGAGAACCGCGATCAGTCGCTGTTCCCCAACCAGTTCGTCAACGTGCGCCTGCTGGCCGACACCCTCAAAGACGTCGTACTGGCGCCTTCCGCCGCGATCCAGTTCGGCACCAACGGCACGTTCGCCTATGCCCTGGACGGTGACAAGAAGGTCAAGATCCGTCAGTTGAAAGTCGGCGCCAGTGACGGCGAGAACACCGTGGTCATCGAAGGCCTGTCCGCGGGCGACCGGGTGGTGTTGGAAGGCACTGACCGCCTGAAGGACGGCAGCGACGTGGAGGTGGTCAACGACAGCCAGGACGTGCCGACCACACCAGTCGAACACCTGCAAGGCGGGTCGGCGGTCAACGCGGCTGAGCCTGCGACCACCGGCAAGGCGAAAAAGGGCGGCGCATGAATCTCTCGCGGCTGTTCATCCTTCGCCCGGTAGCCACCACGCTGAGCATGCTGGCCATTATCCTGGCCGGCGTGATTGCCTATCGGCTGCTGCCGGTGTCGGCATTGCCCCAGGTCGATTACCCGACCATTCGCGTCATGACCTTGTACCCTGGCGCCAGCCCGGATGTCATGACCAGCGCAGTGACTGCGCCACTTGAGCGGCAATTCGGGCAGATGCCCGGCCTGACGCAAATGGCCTCCACCAGTTCCGGCGGCGCGTCGGTGCTGACCCTGCGTTTCAGCCTCGACATCAATATGGATGTGGCCGAGCAACAAGTGCAGGCAGCGATCAACGCCGCGACCAACTTGCTGCCCAAGGACCTGCCGGCACCGCCGGTGTACAACAAGGTCAACCCGGCCGATACACCGGTGCTGACCCTGGCCATCATCTCCAAGACCATGCTGCTGCCCAAGCTCAACGATCTGGTCGATACCCGCATGGCGCAGAAGATTGCCCAGATCAGCGGCGTCGGCATGGTCAGCATTGCCGGCGGCCAACGCCAGGCCGTACGCATCAAGGTCAATCCGGAAGCCCTGGCCGCCAATGGCCTGAACCTGTCGGACGTGCGAACCCTGATCGGCGCCTCCAACGTCAACCAGCCCAAGGGTAACTTCGACGGCCCGACCCGGGTCTCGATGCTCGATGCAAACGATCAACTGACGTCGCCCAAGGACTACGCCAACCTGATCCTGGCCTACGCCAATGGCGCACCGCTGCGCCTCAAGGACGTGGCGGAAATCGTCGACGGCGCCGAGAACGAGCGTCTGGCCGCGTGGGCCAACGAGAACCAGGCCGTACTACTGAACATCCAGCGTCAGCCCGGCGCCAACGTGATCGAGGTGGTGGACCGGATCAAGGCCCTGCTGCCGAGCATCACCGACAACCTGCCCGCCGGCCTCGACGTGGTGGTGCTGACCGACCGCACCCAGACCATCCGCGCCTCGGTCAAGGACGTGCAGCACGAATTGCTGATCGCCATCGCCCTGGTGGTCATGGTCACCTTCCTGTTCCTGCGTCGTGCCAGCGCCACGATCATTCCGTCGGTGGCCGTGCCGCTGTCGCTGATCGGTACGTTCGGCGTGATGTACCTGGCAGGCTTCTCGGTCAATAACCTGACCCTGATGGCCCTGACCATCGCCACCGGTTTCGTGGTGGACGATGCGATCGTCATGCTGGAGAACATTTCCCGATTCATCGAAGAAGGCGACAGCCCGCTGAACGCAGCGCTCAAGGGCGCCAAGCAAATCGGTTTCACCCTGATCTCCCTGACGTTGTCGCTGATCGCGGTGCTGATTCCGCTGCTATTCATGGCGGACGTGGTCGGGCGCTTGTTCCGCGAATTCGCCATCACCCTGGCGGTGGCGATCCTGATTTCCCTGGTGGTTTCCCTGACCCTGACGCCGATGATGTGCGCGCGGTTGCTCAAGCGTGAACCCAAGGAAGCAGAGCAGGGCCGTTTCTACCGTGCCAGCGGTGCGTTCATCGACTGGATGATCGCCGCCTACGGACGCAAATTGCAGTGGGTGCTCAAGCACCAGCCACTGACCCTGATGGTGGCCATCGGCACCTTGGCGCTGACGGTATTGCTGTACATGGTGGTGCCCAAGGGTTTCTTCCCGGTGCAGGACACCGGCGTCATCCAGGGCATATCCGAAGCGCCGCAATCGATTTCCTTCGCCGCCATGAGCGAGCGCCAGCAGGAACTGGCCAAGGTCATCCTGGCCGACCCGGCGGTCGAGAGCCTGTCGTCCTACATTGGTGTGGACGGCGACAACTCGACGCTCAACAGCGGTCGGTTGCTGATCAACCTCAAGTCGCACCACGACCGTGACCTAAGCGCCACGCAAGTGATTGCCCGCCTGCAACCGGAACTGGACAAACTGGTCGGCATCCGCCTGTTCATGCAGCCGGTACAGGACCTGACCATCGAAGACCGGGTCAGCCGCACGCAGTACCAGTTCAGCATGTCGTCGCCGGACTCTGAGTTGCTGAGCCTGTGGAGCGGGCGTCTGGTCGAGGCCCTGGCCGACCGGCCGGAATTGACCGACGTCGCCAGCGATTTGCAGGACAAGGGCTTGCAGGTCTACCTGGTGATCGACCGCGATGCGGCGTCGCGGGTCGGGGTGTCGGTGTCGAACATCACCGATGCGCTGTACGACGCCTTTGGCCAGCGGCAGATTTCCACGATCTACACCCAGGCCAGTCAGTACCGCGTGGTGCTGCAATCGCAGTCCGGCGAGAAGATCGGCCCGCAGGCGCTGGAGCAGATTCACGTCAAGACCACCGATGGCGGGCAGGTGCGCCTGTCCAGCCTGGCGCGCATCGAAGAGCGTCAGGCGCAACTGGCGATCACCCACATCGGCCAGTTCCCGGCGGTGATGATGTCCTTCAACCTGGCCCCCGGCGTGGCGCTGGGGCATGCGGTCGAGATCATCGAGCAGGTGCAGAAGGACATCGGCATGCCGATTGGCGTGCAGACCCAGTTCCAGGGCGCTGCGGAAGCTTTCCAGGCTTCGTTGTCGAGCACCTTGCTGCTGATCCTGGCGGCGGTGGTGACCATGTACATCGTGCTGGGCGTGCTCTACGAGAGCTACATCCACCCGATCACCATTCTCTCGACCCTGCCGTCGGCGGCGGTGGGCGCCTTGCTGGCGTTGATCCTCAGCGGCAACGACCTGGGCATGATCGCGATCATCGGCATCATCCTGCTGATTGGCATCGTGAAGAAGAACGCGATCATGATGATCGACTTCGCCCTCGACGCCGAGCGCAACCAGGGCATGGACCCGCAAACGGCGATCTATCAGGCGGCCTTGCTGCGTTTCCGGCCGATCCTGATGACCACCCTGGCCGCGCTGTTCGGTGCGGTGCCGTTGATGCTGGCCACCGGTTCCGGCGCGGAACTGCGCCAGCCGCTGGGTCTGGTGATGGTCGGCGGCCTGTTGCTGAGTCAGATTCTGACGCTGTTCACCACGCCGGTGATCTACCTGTATTTCGACCGTCTCGGTCGGCGCTGGGGGCGCAAGCCTGAGTCCGTGGAAACGGTAGAGCAGCCATGAACCTTTCCGGACCTTTCATCAAGCGCCCGGTCGCGACCATGTTGCTCAGCCTGGCGATCATGCTGCTGGGCGGCGTCAGCTTCGGTTTGCTGCCCGTGTCGCCGCTGCCGCAAATGGACTTTCCGGTGATCGTGGTCCAGGCCAGCCTGCCCGGCGCCAGCCCCGAGGTAATGGCGTCGACCGTGGCCACGCCTCTGGAGCGCTCCTTCGGCAGCATTGCCGGGGTCAACACCATGAGCAGCCGCTCCAGCCAGGGTTCGACCCGGGTCATCCTGCAATTTGACCTGGACCGTGACATCAACGGCGCGGCGCGGGAGGTGCAGGCCGCGATCAACGCCTCGCGCAACCTGCTGCCCAGCGGGATGCGCAGCATGCCGACCTACAAAAAGGTCAACCCGTCCCAGGCGCCGATCATGGTGCTGTCGCTGACGTCGGATGTGCTGGAAAAAGGCCAGCTCTATGACCTGGCCTCGACGATCCTGTCCCAGAGCCTGTCCCAGGTGCAGGGCGTCGGCGAGGTGCAGATCGGCGGCAGTTCGCTGCCGGCGGTGCGTATCGAGCTCGAACCACAGTCGTTGAACCAGTACGGCGTGGCCCTGGACGATGTGCGCAACACCATCGCCAATGCCAACGTGCGCCGGCCCAAGGGTTCGGTGGAAGACGATCAGCGGCTGTGGCAGGTCCAGGCCAACGACCAGCTGGAAAAAGCCAAGGACTACGAGTCGCTGATCATCCACTACAACGGCGGCGCGGCCCTGCGCCTGAAGGATGTGGCCAAGGTCAGCGATGGCGTCGAGGACCGCTACAACAGCGGTTTCTTTAACGACGACGCGGCGGTGCTGCTGGTGATCAACCGGCAGGCCGGCGCCAACATCATCGAGACGGTTAACGAGATCAAGGCGCAGCTGCCGGCGTTGCAGGCGGTGCTGCCGGCCAGCGTCAAGCTGAACCTGGCCATGGACCGCTCGCCAGTAATCAAGGCCACGCTGCACGAAGCGGAAATGACCCTGCTGATCGCTGTGGCGCTGGTGATCCTGGTGGTGTTCCTGTTCCTCGGCAACTTCCGCGCCTCGCTGATCCCGACCCTGGCGGTACCGGTGTCGCTGGTCGGCACCTTTGCCGTGATGTACCTCTACGGCTTTTCGCTGAACAACCTGTCGCTGATGGCGCTGATCCTGGCCACCGGGCTGGTGGTGGACGATGCCATCGTGGTGCTGGAGAACATTTCCCGGCACATCGACGAAGGCGTGCGGCCGATGCGGGCGGCGTACCTGGGTGCCCAGGAAGTCGGTTTTACCTTGCTGTCGATGAACGTGTCGCTGGTGGCGGTGTTCCTGTCGATCCTGTTCATGGGCGGGATCATTGAAAGCCTGTTCCGCGAATTCTCCATCACCCTGGCGGCGGCCATCGTGGTTTCGCTGGTGGTGTCGTTGACCCTGACCCCGATGCTCTGCGCCCGCTGGCTCAAGCCGCACACGCCGGGGCAGGAGAACCGTCTGCAACGCTGGAGCCGGCGGGCCAACGACTGGATGGTCGGCAAGTACGCCACCAGCCTCGACTGGGTGCTGCGCCACAAGCGCCTGACCCTGCTCAGTCTGTTCGTGACAATTGGGGTGAATATTGCGCTGTATGTTGTTGTTCCAAAAACATTTTTGCCGCAACAGGATGCCGGCCAGCTGATCGGGTTCGTGCGCGGAGACGACGGCCTGTCGTTCAGTGTGATGCAGCCGAAGATGGAGATTTTCCGCCGGGCAGTGTTGAAGGATGAGGCGGTAGAAAGCGTCGCCGGGTTCATTGGCGGCAACAACGGCACCAACAACGCCTTCATGCTGGTGCGCCTCAAGCCGATCAAGGAACGCAACATTTCCGCGCAAAAGGTCATCGAGCGTCTGCGCAAGGAAATGCCCAAGGTCCCTGGTGCACAACTGATGCTCATGGCGGACCAGGACCTGCAATTCGGTGGCGGCCGCGAGCAGACCTCGTCGCAATATTCGTACATCCTGCAAAGCGGTGACCTGGGGGCATTGCGCGAGTGGTATCCGAAAGTCGTCACCGCGCTCAGGGCCTTGCCGGAGCTGACGGCGATCGATGCGCGGGAAGGCCGCGGCGCCCGGCAAGTGACCCTGATCGTCGACCGCGACCAGGCCAAGCGCCTGGGTGTCGACATGGACATGGTCACGGCGGTGCTGAACAACGCCTACAGTCAGCGGCAGATTTCGACCATCTACGACAGTCTTAACCAGTATCAGGTGGTGATGGAGGTCAATCCGAAGTACGCCCAGGACCCGATCACCCTCAAGCAGGTCCAGGTGATCACCGCTGACGGCGCGCGGATCCCGCTGTCGACCATCGCCCATTACGAAAACAGCCTGGAAAACGACCGGGTCAGCCACGAAGGCCAGTTTGCCTCGGAAAGTATTGCCTTCGACATGGCCGAAGGTGTGACCGTAGAGCAGGGCGGTGCCGCCATCGAACGGGCGATTGCCAAGGTCGGCCTGCCGGAGGACGTGATCGCGAAAATGGCCGGCACAGCCAACGCTTTCGCGGCGACTCAAAAAAGTCAGCCGTGGATGATTCTGGGGGCGCTGGTGGCGGTGTATCTGGTATTGGGTGTGTTGTATGAAAGCTACATTCACCCGCTGACCATCCTGTCCACCCTGCCGTCGGCCGGGGTCGGCGCGTTGCTGTCGATCTATGCGCTGGGCGGCGAGTTCAGCCTGATTTCGTTGCTGGGGCTGTTTCTGCTGATCGGCGTGGTGAAGAAAAACGCCATCCTGATGATTGACCTGGCGTTGCAGTTGGAACGAAGCCAGGGCATGGCGCCGCTGGAATCGATTCGCAGCGCCTGCCTGCAACGTTTGCGACCTATCCTGATGACCACCCTGGCGGCGATCCTCGGTGCCTTGCCGTTGCTGCTGAGCCGCGCCGAGGGGGCGGAAATGCGCCAGCCGCTGGGCCTGACCATCATCGGCGGGCTGATCTTCAGCCAGGTGCTGACGCTTTACACCACCCCGGTGGTTTACCTCTATCTCGACAGACTGCGCCATCGCTTCAATAAATGGCGTGGGGTGCGTACCGATGCTGCTCTGGAAACTCCGCTATGACTGAACGTTCGCTTTTCAACCTGGCTGCACCGCTGATCACGGCCCGAGGCTCGCGTGTGTTGAGCCTGTCACTGTGTTTGGCGATGCTCAGTGCCTGCGCCGTCGGCCCGGATTACCAGCGCCCGCAAACCGCCGAGCCGGCGCAGTACAAGGCCGCAGAGGGCTGGCGTCAGGCCAATCCGAGCGATGCCCTGGCGCGCGGTGCGTGGTGGGAGTTGTACGGCGACCGGCAGCTCAACGACCTGATCGAAAAACTCAACAGCGCCAACCAGACCGTCGCCCAGTCCGAAGCGCAGTACCGCCAGGCCCAGGCCTTGGTGCGCAGCGCACGGGGGGCGTTTTTCCCGACGGTCGACCTGAACGTCAGCAAGAACCGTTCAAGCCAGGGCACCGGCAGCAGCAACTCCAGTCTGAGCAGTTCGTCCAGCGGCATTCGCGACACCTACTCGGCCCAGGCGGGCGTCAGTTGGGAGGCGGATGTGTGGGGCAAGCTGCGCCGAGGCCTCGAAGCCGACACCGCGAATGCCCAGGCCAGCTTTGCCGATCTGGCGGCCATGCGTCTGAGTCAACAGTCGGAGCTGGTGCAGAATTACCTGCAACTGCGCGTGATCGATGGCCAGAAGCGCTTGCTCCAGGACACGGTCGAGGCCTATCAGCGTTCGTTGAAGATGACCGAGAACCAGTACCGCGCCGGCGTATCGGGCAAGGACGCCGTGGCCCAGGCCCAGACACAGCTCAAAGGCACCGAAGCCGATATGATCGACCTGATCTGGCAACGCGCCCAGTTCGAGAACGCCATTGCCGTGCTGATCGGCCTGCCGCCGGCGCAGTTCAGCCTGGCGGAAAGCCAGGACATTCCGCAGTTGCCGCAAGTACCGTCGGCCCTGCCTTCGCAGTTGCTGGAGCGTCGCCCGGACATCGCTTCGGCCGAGCGCTCGGTGATGGCTGCCAACGCCAACATTGGCGTGGCCAAGGCCGCCTATTACCCCGACCTGACCCTGAACATGAACGGCGGCTACAGCAGCAGCACCTATTCCAACTGGATCAGCCTGCCGAACCGCTTCTGGTCGGTCGGACCGCAATTGGCCATGACCCTGTTCGACGGCGGCCAGCGCTCGGCAGAAGTCGACCGCAGTGAAGCGGCCTATGACGAAACGGTGGCCAAGTACCGCCAGACCGTGCTGGACGGTTTCCGCGAGGTGGAAAACTTCCTGGTGCAGCTCAAGGTGCTGCAGGACGAAGCCGTCGTGCGCCAACAGGCACTGGATGCCGCCCGGGAATCGTTGCGCCTGACCCAGAACCAGTACAAGGCCGGTTTGATTGCGTACATCGATGTGGTGGTGACCCAGGCTGCGGCGCTGAGCAATGAGCGCAGTAATCTGGATCTGTTGCAAAGCCGCCTGATTGCCAGCGTACAGTTGATTGCCGCGTTGGGAGGTGGCTGGGATGGGCAGCTTGAGGTGAGCGATAGCCGATAGCGCAATCTGACGCACGCTGCAATCCATGTGGGAGCAAGCTCGCTCCCACAGGTTTTGTGCGTTCGAAAGGAGTTAATGTAAAACCTTAAAACAAACGTTTCATCGGGATGATGGCCTTTTGCTAATTTTGTGAGTGCGTTCTCATTCGGAATCAGTACAATCGCCGCATTTGCCCCCCCAGCGAGAATCAATACCAATCACGGGGGCATTCGCGAGAAGTCCCCATGTACATCGGCAGCTATTCCCCCACCCTGGTTATCATTTCCCTCTGTGTAGCGATTCTCGCCTCATACACTGCACTCGACCTGACCGGACGCATTGCCACCGCCAAAGGCCGCGCCGTGCATTTGTGGACCGTGGGCGGGGCCGTTGCCATGGGCATCGGCATCTGGTCGATGCACTTTATCGGCATGCTCGCGTTCAAGTTGCCAATCGACCTTGGGTACGACGGCACCATCACCCTGTTGTCGCTGCTGATCGGCGTGCTCTCCAGCGGTTTTGCGCTGTGGCTGGTCAGCCAGCCGCATTTGCCGGCCTGGCAACTGGCCTTTGGCGCGTTGGTCATGGGCGCCGGTATCAGCGCGATGCACTACACCGGCATGGCCGCCATGCGCATGCAACCGGGCATCGACTACGACCCGACGCTGTTCGGCGCCTCGCTGCTGATCGCTGTCGGTGCTTCGGGCGCGGCATTGTGGATCGCTTTCCATCTGCGCCAGCACACGCCTTATGTCCGTCTGATCCGTGGTGGTGCCGCCGTGGTCATGGGCATCGCCATCGTCGGAATGCACTACACCGGGATGGCCGCCGCACGCTTTGCCGATGGCAGTTTTTGTGGGGCGGCAGTCAATGGCCTGACCGGCAAGGGCCTGGACAGCCTGGTGCTGATCACCACGTTGGCGGTGCTGAGCATTGCCTTGCTGACCTCGATCCTCGATGCACGCCTGGAGGCGCGCACCGCGAGCCTGGCCCATTCGCTGACCGAGGCCAACCGTGAACTGACCCAACTGGCCCTGCACGATACCCTCACCGGGTTGCCGAACCGGACGCTGCTCGCCGATCGAATCGATCAGGCCATGTCACGGGTCCGGGAAGACGGGGGGTGCTTTGCCCTGATGTTCATCGACCTGGATGGCTTCAAACCGGTCAACGATGCCTTCGGCCACCACATGGGTGATCTGCTGTTGCGCGAAGTGGCCGTGCGCCTGCGCGAAGACTTGCGCAGCCAGGACACCCTGGCGCGGATCGGCGGCGATGAGTTCGTGTTGCTGGTGCAATTGAGCGAACAGAACGACGCCTTGAACCTGGCGGCCCGTCAGGTCGGGTTGATCGCGCGCGCGTTCCGGGTTGCCGACCATGATTTGCACATTTCAGCCAGCGTCGGTATCGCGCTCTACCCGGGCAATGGGCAGTCCGCCCACGAATTGCTGATGAACGCCGACGCGGCGATGTATCACGCCAAGGGCGCGGGTAAAAACGGCTACAGCTTTTTCGATGCCTCGATGAACAGCAACGCCCGCAAACAACTGCAATTGCTGCAGGACCTGCGCAATGCCGTGGAACAGCAGGAATTCAGCCTGCATTACCAGCCCAAGTTCGACGCCGCCAACGGCCGGCCAGTGGGCGCCGAGGCCTTGTTGCGCTGGGAGCACCCGACGCAAGGGATGCTGTTGCCGGACAAATTCATCGAAATGGCGGAAAAGACCGGACTGATCATTCCGATCGGCGAGTGGGTGCTCAACGAAGCGTGCCGCCAGATGCGCGAGTGGTACGTGCTGGGCTATACCGACTGGCGCATCGCGGTGAACCTTTCGGCCATCCAGTTTTGCCATGCCGGGTTGGTGCAGAGCGTCGCCAAGGCGCTGGCGACACACCATCTGCCGGCCAACAGCCTGACCCTGGAAATCACCGAAACCACCGCCATGAGCGATGCCGATGCGAGCATGACGGTGCTGCAGGAACTGTCGGAAATGGGCGTCGACCTGTCCATCGACGATTTTGGTACTGGCTATTCGAGCTTGATGTACCTCAAGCGCCTGCCGGCCAACGAATTGAAAATCGACCGCGGTTTTGTCCGGGACCTGGAGCACGACAGCGACGACGCTGCCATCGTCTCGGCCATCGTCGCCCTCGGCCAGGCGCTGGGGCTGCGCATTGTCGCCGAAGGTGTGGAGACGGGCATGCAGCAGGACTTCCTGACGCAACTCGGCTGCGATTCGTTGCAGGGTTACCTGCTGGGGCATCCGCTGCCGGCCGCAGGTTTCATGGTGGAAATCCATCGCGGAGAGCAATTGGTCGAGCAGCTCAAAAACAGTGCCGAGTGTGAAATGTCGATGACATGACAGCTGACGTGAAGCCATGCAAAAACCGCCAATGGCGGTTATTCTTGCCCCCGACCGCTTAAGCTTTGATTGGGGGAAAGCTCGCATGGACAAAGTCATCGTCATCACCGGCGGTAGCCGCGGCATTGGTGCCGCCACCGCTCTGTTGGCCGCCGCGCAGGGCTATCGGATCTGCATCAACTATCAGGCGGACGAACAGTCTGCACTCGGCGTGCTGGAGCAAGTCCGCGCCCTCGGTGCGCAAGCCATTGCGGTAAGGGCCGATGTCAGCATCGAAGACGAAGTCATCGCGCTGTTCCATCGGGTAGACACTGAGTTGGGCCGAGTCACCGCGCTGGTGAACAACGCCGGCACCGTCGGGCAGAAGTCCCGGGTCGACGAGATGTCCGAGTTCCGCATTCTAAAAATCATGAAAACCAACGTCCTGGCGCCGATCCTCTGTGCCAAGCACGCGATCCTGCGCATGTCGCCCAGGCACGGAGGGCAGGGCGGCAGCATCGTCAACGTATCGTCGGTCGCCTCGCGCTTGGGATCACCCAACGAGTACGTGGATTACGCCGCGTCCAAAGGCGCGCTGGACACCTTCACCATCGGCCTGTCCAAGGAAGTGGCGGGTGAGGGGATTCGGGTCAACGCCGTGCGCCCCGGCTTCATCTATACCGATTTCCATGCCTTGAGCGGCGATCCGGATCGGGTCAGCAAACTGGAGTCGGCAATCCCGATGGCCCGGGGCGGGCGTCCGGATGAAGTGGCGGAGGCGATTGTCTGGTTGCTGTCGGACAAGGCTTCCTATGCGACCGGGACTTTTATTGATCTTGGTGGTGGGCGTTAACTCCTGGAACAGGCGTTGTTTGCGCTGGCCTCATCGCGAGCAGGCTCGCTCCCACAGGGTTCCTTGGTGTACGCAAAATCTGTTTACACCGGAGATCCCTTGTAGGAGCGGGCCTGCTCGCGAAGGCAATAGAGCAGGCAACATCCAACCATCAAAACGACCGCACAATCCGCCCCAACGTCTCCATCGCCTTTTCCGATTCCTCGGTCCACGGGCTCCCATAATTCAACCGAATACAATTCCTGAAGCGCTGGGTCGGTGAAAAGATCGGCCCCGGCGCAATGCTGATGCCTTGGGCCAACGCCATCTGAAACAACTTCAACGAATCCATCTGTTCCGGCAGTTCCAGCCACAGAAAGTACCCGCCCGCCGGTTGGCTCACCCGCGTCTGCGTCGGGAAATAGCGGGCGATGGCGGCGAGCATGGCGCTTTGCTGGTCTTCCAGTGCGTGGCGCAATTTACGCAGGTGCCGGTCGTAACCACCGTGTTGCAGGTAATCGGCGATTGCCGCCTGGGCCGGCATCGACGCGCACAGCGAGGTCATGAGTTTCAGTCGTTCGATCTTCTGCGCATAACGCCCGGCGGCAACCCAGCCGATGCGGTAGCCGGGGGCGAGGCTCTTGGCGAACGAGCCGCAATGCATCACCAGACCTTCGGTATCGAAGGCCTTGGCCGGTTTTGGTGCTTGCTGGCCGTAATAGAGTTCGGCGTAGACATCGTCCTCGATCAGCGGCACCTGGTGGCGGCGCAACAATTCCACAAGCTGCTGTTTCCTGGCCTCGGGCACGGTCGCGCCCATGGGGTTCTGGAAGCTGGTCATGCACCAGCAGGCCTTGATCGGATGGCGCTCCAGGGTTTGTTCGAGCACGCCGAGGTCGATGCCGTCGCGCGGGTGCACGGGGATTTCCACGGCCTTGAGTTTCAGGCGTTCGAGTACTTGCAGGCAGGCGTAGAACGCCGGGGCCTCGATGGCCACCAGATCGCCGGGTTGGGTCACCGCTTGCAGGCACAGGTTCAGGGCTTCGAGGGCGCCGTTGGTGATCAGCAGTTCTTCCATGGGCAGCATCAGCCCGCCGACCATGTAGCGCAGGGCGATTTGCCGACGCAGTTGCGGGTTACCCGGCGACATGTCGGTGACCACCATGCGCGGGTCCATCTCGCGGCTGGCGCTGGCCAGGGAGCGGGACAAGCGTTGCAGGGGAAACAGCGTCGGGCTGGGGAACGCCGAGCCGAAGGGCACGGTGTTCGGATCCTTGATCGAGTCGAGCACCGAGAACACCAGTTCGCTGACGTCGACTTCGGTGGACTCGTTGACTTCATTGCTGATCACCGGCTCGGAAAACGGCCGGGGTGCGTGGGCGTTGACGAAGTAGCCGGAGCGCGGACGGGCGCGTATCAGGCCGCGACGCTCCAGCAGGTAGTAGGCCTGGAACACCGTCGACGGGCTGACGCCGTAGGTCTGGCTGGCGTAGCGCACCGACGGAACCCGCTGACCGGGACCGAGGACGCCGGAGCGGATCAGTTCTGCGATGTCGTCGGCGAATTTTTCGTAGCGTTTCATCGGTGTCCCGCAATGGAGTCGGTTCGATTAATTGTGGCGAGGGGGCTTGCATTGCCAAAACAGGACTGCACTTCACCAAGGTCAGCATCTTAAAGGCTCAGCGATTCATCGGCGCAACAAACCGGCTTTTTGCCACGCTGTAGACGCCGGGCTCATCGCTGTCGACCACCTTGAAACCGATGCTCTGCGAACTGCTGGCCGGACGTTCCGTGAGCATCGTCACCGACACCGGCACATCGACAATCTCGCCCGGCGCCAGGCTGAATTCAGTCCTGCCCTGCAACTGGAAATCATCGGCATCCACCAGGCTCAATTGATAGTCCTGACGCTGCTGGGTTTTGTTGATCACCTTCAGACTGTAGATGTTTTCGATCTGCCCCTGGCTGTTCTCGCGGAACAGGCCCCGGTCCTTGCTGACGTCGAGGGACACCATCGGTCGTTCCGCCAGCGCCATCACCAGGGCTGCGATCATCACCAGCAGCACGGCGGTGTAGCCGATCAGGCGCGGGCGCAACAGATGTGTCTTGCCTCCCTGCAACTGATGTTCGGACGTATAGCTGATCAATCCTGGTGCGTAGCCCATTTTGTCCATGATCGAGTCGCAGGCGTCGATGCACGCGGCGCAACCGATGCATTCCATCTGCAAGCCATCGCGAATGTCGATGCCGGTCGGGCAGACCTGCACGCACAGCTGGCAATCGATGCAATCGCCCAAACCGACCTCGGCGGGTTTCACCTCGCGTTTGCGCGGGCCGCGGTTTTCGCCCCGGGCCACGTCGTAGGAAATGGTCAGGGTGTCCTTGTCGAACATCACGCTCTGGAACCGTGCGTAGGGGCACATGTGCATGCACACCGCTTCACGCAGCCAACCGGCATTGATGTACGTGGCGCCGGTAAAAAACAGCACCCAGAACAGACTGACGCCACTCATCTGGAAGGTCAGCAGCTCTTCGGCCAATGGCCGGATCGGCGTGAAGTAGCCGACGAACGTCAGGCCGGTCAGCAGGCTGATGGCCAGCCACAAGGTGTGCTTGGCCGAGCGACGCATCAGCTTGTTCAGGCCCCACGGCGCGGCTTGCAACTTGATCCGCTGGTTGCGCTCGCCTTCGGTGATCTTCTCGCACCACATGAAGATCCAGGTCCACGAACTTTGCGGGCAGGTGTAGCCGCACCAGACCCGGCCCGCGAACACGGTGATGGCAAACAGGCCGAATGCGGCGATGATCAACAGCGCCGAGAGCAGGATGAAATCCTGCGGCCAGAAGGTCGCGCCGAAGATATGGAATTTGCTTTCGGAAAGGTCCCAGAGCACCGCCTGGCGGCCGCCCCAGTTCAACCACACGGTGCCGAAAAACAGCAAAAACAGAAAACCCGCGCCGCTGATGCGCAGGTTGCGGAACAGCCCGGTGAAGCTGCGGGTGTGGATCAGGTTGTCGCTGGATTTGGCCTTCGTCTTCAGACGCGAAGGCTCGAATGTTTCTACGGTTCGGACGGGGATTCTCTCGCTCATGGTCTTTCGCTCATCAGCCTCCATCAGGCATGAGCACTATGAGCGGCGATCTGTTTGCATAACAGACTCAGGTATTGCATTAAAAAGCGGATCAGATGGCTGTGTTTGCACCGCCTGCGACAACTTGAAGCAGCCGTCGCTGCCGGGCCCAGGGGCCTTTGCAAAACAGCGGCGGCAGGTGCGGATCAATCCCGGTCAAATCACCGAACCACTGTCGGTGGCTTTCAAGTGCCGGCGTCCATCCACCGCGCCTGCCGGTCAGGGATTCACCCTGTCTGCGGAGGATTTTTCACAGCCTGACTCCTGCTCGTTGCTCTTTGTTTCCGAGAGTTCGTGCTGGCTGTAGTCCATATCACCGTGCAGCAGATGATTCTCCAGCTCCCTGATGATCGAGCTTTTGGTTGGTTGTTCAAAGGTTTTGCGTTCGGCTTCGAAGCAAAGAAATTCGTAGTTGAATATTTTCAAGGGAAGGCCAGCCGTCGATTGGTCGTTCACGGTTGAGCGCGTGGTGCAGTGCGCTAGCTCTGTTTGTGAATTCACTGACGCTGGAAAAAATCGTTTTCATGGCTGGCCACGCTCAAGGCTGACGGAGTGATGGCTATTTAAGGTGGGGGGTGTAAGTTTCGTAAAGTGTCGGGCGGGCAGAATTGCCGCTTCAGGACCGGTACTACGCGTTCTTGGGAAATGTCATTCATTTTTATGGTCGTCCTTGGTTTCTACGCAGGAACGACCAATTGTCGTCATTCAGGATTCACAATCACCGGCGGTATCGTCGTTGGAGGTTCTTCCTTTGGCGGTGGGGTCGTGGCAGGAATGGATTGTTCAATGTTCAAGCCTCCAGTGGCACATGGCGTGAGTCGTGCTTAAGTAGGTGGACTGGTTGGTTGACCGCAGCGCGTAGGACTTGATTCCGGAAATTGTCGATGAAACTTTCCCGGCGGCTGTCGCTCGGAACCTAAGTGAGTGCATCCCGGGGTGGATTGCCCGGCGGGGTGACGACCAGACACAAGCGCGTCCATGGGGCGTAAGGAGAGAGGCTCGATGACGGCTGAAAAACCGACTGAGTTGAGCTACAACCCGCACATGCCGCTGTCGCAGGCGCTGTTGCTGCCGCGTATCGTCATTGAAAACATCATGCCGACCCTTGAAGGCGGGCAGTTCGCGGTCAAGGCCGTGGTGGGGCAGGACGTGGTGGTGACGGCCAAGGTCTTCGCCGACGGGCATGACAAGCTGGCGGTGCGCGTGCGCTGGCGGGCCGAGGACGAGGACGTCTGGCAAAGCGCGGCCATGAACGACCTGGGCAACAACGGTTGGCAAGGGCAGTTCCGGGTCCACAGCCAGGGCCGTTATCTGTTCTGTATCGAAGCCTGGATCGATCAGTTCGCCAGTTTTTGTTATGAACTGGAAAAGAAGCATGCGGCTGCCGTTCCAGTCAGCCTGGAATTGCAGGAAGGCCGGATTCATGTGCAACAAGCCGCCGAACGCAGCGAAGGGCAACTCAGCGAGCAACTGGCGGCCTTGCACCATGAACTGTCAGGGCTGCTTGAAACCGAGCAGATTGCACTGTTTTTGCACCCGCGTAGCGCCGACCTTATGGCCCGCGTCGATCATCGCGCCTACCTGAGCCTGAGCCCGGAGTACCCGGTGGATGTGGAGCGCGAACTGGCGCAGTTCGCCAGTTGGTATGAATTGTTCCCGCGTTCGATCACCGACAGCCCGGCGCGCCATGGCACCTTCAATGACGTGCATTCGCGGCTGGCGATGATCCAGGACATGGGGTTCGACGTGCTGTATTTCCCGCCGATCCACCCGATCGGGCGCAGCTACCGCAAAGGCCCGAACAATTCGCTGACGGCGGGCCCCGATGATCCGGGCAGCCCTTATGCAATCGGCAGCGAAGAGGGCGGGCACGAGGCGATTCACGCGCAGTTGGGCACCCGCGAAGACTTCCGCCGACTGGTGGCGGCCGCTGCGGCCCATGGCCTGGAAATCGCCCTCGACTTCGCCATCCAGTGCTCCCAGGACCATCCGTGGCTCAAGCAACACCCGGGCTGGTTCAACTGGCGGCCGGACGGCACGATCAAATACGCGGAGAACCCGCCGAAGAAATACCAGGACATCGTCAACGTCGACTTCTATACGCCCGAGGCGATTCCGAGCCTGTGGGTGGAACTGCGGGACATCGTAGTCGGCTGGGTCGAAGAGGGCGTGAAGATCTTCCGCGTCGATAACCCACACACCAAGCCGTTGCCGTTCTGGCAGTGGCTGATCGCCGATGTACGGGCGCTGTACCCCGAGGTGATCTTCCTCGCCGAAGCCTTTACCACCCCGGCCATGATGGCACGCCTGGGCAAGGTCGGTTACTCCCAGAGCTACACCTATTTCACCTGGCGCAACACCAAGGCCGAACTGGCGACCTATTTCACTGAACTCAACGAGTCGCCCTGGCGCGAATGCTACCGGCCGAATTTTTTCGTCAATACACCGGACATCAACCCGGCGTTCCTCCACGAATCCGGGCGCCCCGGGTTTCTCATCCGCGCCGTGCTGGCGACCATGGGCTCGGGCCTGTGGGGCATGTACTCGGGTTTCGAGTTGTGCGAGTCGGCGCCGGTGTCGGGCAAAGAGGAATACCTCGACTCCGAGAAGTACGAAATCCGCCCCAGGGACTTCAACGCGCCGGGCAACATCATTGCCGAGATCGCCCAGCTCAACCGCATCCGCCGGCAGAACCCGGCATTGCACACGCATCTGGGCCTGAAGGTCTACAACGCCTGGAACGACAATATCCTGTACTTCGGCAAACGCAGTGCCGATGGAGGCAATTTCATTCTGGTGGCGGTCAGCCTCGATCCGCACAACGTGCAGGAGGCGAACTTCGAGTTGCCGTTGTGGGAAATGGGCTTGCCGGACTACGCCAGCACCCAGGGCGAAGACCTGATGAATGGCCATCGCTGGACCTGGCATGGCAAGCAGCAATTCATGCGGATCGACCCGGCGTACCAGCCGTTCGGGATTTGGAGAATTACCGCCTCTTGAGAACACCACAGGGGATTCTCAGCCTGTGACCAAGATGAATTCACCGGGAGTTTCACATGGCGAAGAAACCCAAGGCAGCCACGTTCATCAAGGACCCGCTCTGGTACAAGGACGCGGTGATCTATCAAGTTCACGTCAAATCGTATTTCGACTCCAACAACGACGGGATTGGCGACTTTCCCGGCCTCATCGCCAAGCTCGACTACATCGCCGACCTGGGCGTCAACACCATCTGGCTGTTGCCGTTCTATCCCTCGCCACGGCGCGACGATGGTTATGACATTGCCGAGTACCGCGGCGTACACAGCGACTACGGCACCATGGCCGATGCCAGGCGGTTCATTGCCGAGGCGCACAAGCGCGGCCTGCGGGTGATCACCGAGCTGGTCATCAACCACACCTCCGACCAGCACGCCTGGTTCCAGCGGGCGCGCAAGGCCAAACCCGGATCGGCGGCGCGGGACTTCTACGTGTGGTCCGATGACGATCAGAAATACGATGGCACCCGCATCATCTTTCTCGATACGGAGAAGTCCAACTGGACCTGGGACCCGGTCGCCGGCCAATACTTCTGGCACCGTTTCTACTCCCACCAGCCGGACCTGAATTTCGATAATCCGCAAGTCATGAAAGCGGTGCTGTCGGTGATGCGTTACTGGCTCGACATGGGCATCGACGGCCTGCGCCTGGACGCCATTCCCTACCTGATCGAGCGCGACGGCACCAACAACGAGAACCTGCCGGAAACCCACGACGTCCTGAAAAAGATCCGCGCGGAAATCGACGCCAACTACCCCGACCGCATGCTGCTGGCCGAGGCCAATCAGTGGCCGGAAGACACCCAGCTGTACTTCGGCGAAACCGACAAGAAAGGCCTGAACGGCGACGAATGCCACATGGCCTTCCACTTCCCGTTGATGCCGCGCATGTACATGGCGCTGGCCCAGGAAGATCGCTTCCCGATCACCGATATTCTGCGCCAGACCCCGGATATACCCGCCAACTGCCAATGGGCAATCTTCCTGCGCAACCACGATGAGCTGACCCTGGAGATGGTCACCGACAAGGAACGCGACTACCTGTGGAATTACTACGCCGCCGACCGCCGTGCGCGAATCAACCTGGGAATTCGCCGCCGCCTGGCGCCGCTGATGGAGCGCGATCGCCGTCGGGTCGAGCTGCTCAACAGCCTGCTGCTGTCCATGCCCGGCACGCCGACCCTGTATTACGGCGATGAGATCGGCATGGGCGACAACATCTACCTCGGCGACCGCGACGGCGTGCGCACGCCCATGCAATGGTCCATCGACCGCAACGGCGGTTTCTCCCGGGCCGACCCGGCCAGCCTGGTGCTGCCGCCGATCATGGACCCGCAATATGGCTACCTGTCGGTCAACGTCGAAACCCAGGCTGGCGACCCGCATTCGCTGTTGAACTGGACCCGGCGCATGCTCGCCGTGCGCAAGCAATCCAAGGCCTTCGGCCGCGGTACGTTGAAGATGCTGTCGCCGAGCAACCGGCGGATTCTGGCCTACACCCGCGAATACACCGGGGTGGACGGTAAACACGAAGTCATTCTGTGCGTGGCCAACGTGTCGCGCAGTGCCCAGGCCGCCGAGCTGGATCTGTCGGCCTACGTCGGCATGGTGCCGGTGGAAATGCTCGGGGGTAACGCGTTCCCGCCCATCGGCCAGCTGAATTTCCTCCTGACCCTGGCGCCTTATGGCTTCTACTGGTTCGGCCTCGCCGCGGAAAACCAGATGCCGAGCTGGCACGTGGAGCCCGCACAGAGCTTGCCGGACTTCACCACGCTGGTGCTGAAAAAGCGCATGGAGGAACTGCTCGAAACGCCGTCACGCACCACGCTGGAGCAAGGCATTCTGCCCAGCTGGCTGCAAAACCGCCGCTGGTTCGCCGGCAAGGACGCCGCCATTGAACAGGTCGACCTGGCCTATGGCGTGCGGTTCGGCGACCCGCAGCATCCGGTGCTGTTCAGCGAGATCAATGTCACCAGCGCTGGCCAGAGCAGCCGCTACCAGTTGCCGTTCGGTTTTATCCCGGAAGATCAGGTCGGTACGCCGTTGCCTCAGCAATTGGCGTTGTCGCGGGTACGGCGCGGACGCCAGGTCGGCCTGATCACCGATGCCTTCAGTCTGGAAACCTTTGTGCATGCCGTATTGCAGGGGATTCAGGCCGGTACCGTGTTGGCCTCCAGCGACGGCGACATTCGTTTCGAGTCCACCGCGGAGCTGGAAAAACTCGGCCTCAATGCCGAGTCGCCGGTACGTTACCTTTCAGCCGAACAGTCCAACAGCTCGGTGGTGATAGGCAACAGCCTGGTGTTGAAGCTGATCCGCAAGGTCGCCTGCGGTGTGCACCCGGAACTGGAAATGAGTGCGTTCCTGACGCAAGCCGGGTTCAGCAATATTTCGCCATTGCTGGGTGCGGTGGTGCGCCGGGACGGGGCGGGTGAAGACAACTTGCTGATGATCGCCCAAGGCTATCTGAGCAACCAGGGCGATGCCTGGGAGTGGACCCAGAACAACCTCGAACGGGCGCTTCGCGATGAATTGGCCGATGCCGTGTCCGAACAGGAACAGCATTACAACGCGCTCGGCGAACTGAAAGATTTCGCCGCTATGCTTGGTCAGCGCCTGGGGGAAATGCATCAGGTGCTGGCGGCACCGAGTGCCAACCCGGACTTCTTGCCCCAGGTCACCACGCAGAAAGAGGCGCTGGCCTCGGCCAGGGATGTTGCGGCGCAAATCGAGCACGCGCTGAATTTACTCAAGCAGCATAAAAATCAACTGAACCCGGCGGACCAGACCTTGGTCGGCCGTTTACTGGACAACAGGAAAGCCATCCTCGGTCATGTACAAGCGTTGGGCAAAAAGACCGCGGGCGGCTTGCGCATTCGTGTACACGGCGACCTGCATCTGGGGCAGGTGCTAGTGATCAAGGGCGATGCCTACCTGATCGACTTCGAAGGCGAACCGGCCCGGCCATTGCATGAACGAAGGGGCAAACACAGCCCGTACAAGGATGTCAGCGGCGTGCTGCGTTCCTTCGACTATGCAGCGGCGATGGCGATCAATGTGCAGAGCGTCGACAACACCGCAGCGGCCGATGCCGCGCGCTTGCGCGTGACCGAGCGCTACTTGAGTGAGGCACGGCAAGCATTTGTCGACGCTTATCGGCTGGCGGCAGCTAGTCTTGCCCATGCATGGCAAGATCCCGAAGGCGAGGATGCCGCGCTGGCGTTGTTCGGTCTTGAGAAGGCGGCGTATGAAGTGGCCTATGAGGCGGAAAATCGCCCCACCTGGTTGCCCGTGCCGTTGCACGGTTTATATGGATTATTGAGTGGGCTTAAACCCTTTTCCGATCTTGGTGGAGAGTAGTCATGAGTGTCTCGAACAAGGAACAGGGTCATCACAAAGAAGCGCTGCTGCCCGGCGCGCGGGATATCGATGCATTGGTGCGCGCCGAGCATATCGATCCTTTCGCCATTCTCGGCCCCCACGCTGACGGTGCCGGCGGGCAATACATCCGCGCTTATCTGCCTGGCGCCCTGAGTGTGCAGGTACTGGCCAGGGAGTCCGGGCAAGAGCTCGGTCAACTTGAAGCCACCGAAACACCGGGGTTGTTTGTCGGGCATTTCGAGCGGGTGCAAGCGTATCTGCTGCGCACCCGTTGGGCCGGCGGCGAGCAGACTGCCGAAGACCCTTACAGCTTCGGCCCGTTGCTGGGCGAAATGGACTTGTACCTGTTTGCCGAAGGCAATCACCGCGACCTCAGCGGGTGCCTGGGCGCGCAACTAAAGACCGTGGACGGCGTCGACGGCGTGCGTTTCGCGGTGTGGGCGCCGAATGCCCGGCGGGTGTCGGTGGTCGGTGATTTCAACGTCTGGGACGGGCGCCGGCATCCGATGCGCCTGCGTCATCCCACCGGCGTCTGGGAGTTGTTCATCCCGCGCCTGCAAGCCGGGGACATCTACAAATACGAGATTCTCGGCGCCCACGGCATTCTGCCGTTGAAGGCCGATCCCGTGGCGCTGGCCACCAGCCTGCCGCCGGACACCGCCTCGAAAGTCGCCTCACCCTTGAACATCGACTGGCAGGACCAGGACTGGATGATGTCCCGGGGCGACCGCCAGCGGGTGACGGCGCCGTTGTCGATCTACGAATTGCACGCCGGCTCGTGGCAATGCGAGCTGGACGACCTGGGTGAAGTGGCCCGCCAGTACACCTGGCCGGAACTGACCGAGCGGCTGATTCCCTATGTAAAAGACCTGGGCTTCACCCACATCGAACTGATGCCGATCATGGAGCACCCGTTCGGCGGCTCGTGGGGTTATCAGTTGTTGTCGCAATTCGCGCCGAGTGCGCGGTATGGCACGCCGGACGAGTTCGCCGCGTTCATCAACGCCTGCCACCAGGCCGAACTCGGGGTGATTCTCGATTGGGTGCCGGCGCATTTCCCCACCGATACTCACGGCCTGGCCCAGTTCGACGGCACGGCGCTGTACGAGTACGGCAACCCGCAGGAAGGTTTCCACCAGGACTGGGACACACTGATCTACAACCTGGGTCGCACCGAAGTGCACGGCTACATGCTGGCGTCGGCGCTGCACTGGCTCAAGCATTTCCACGTCGACGGGCTGCGGGTCGATGCGGTGGCCTCGATGCTGTACCGCGACTACTCGCGCAATGCCGGCGAATGGGTGCCGAACCGCCATGGCGGACGGGAGAACCTGGAAGCCATCGACTTCCTGCGTCACCTCAATGACGTGGTGGCCCTCGAAGCGCCCGGTGCCTTGGTGATCGCCGAAGAATCCACCGCATGGCCGGGTGTCAGCCAGGGCACGCAACAGGGCGGCCTGGGCTTTGCCTACAAATGGAACATGGGCTGGATGCACGATTCGCTGCATTACATCCAGCAGGACCCGGTGTACCGCGCCCATCACCACAACGAGCTGAGTTTCGGCCTGGTGTACGCCTGGTCAGAGCGCTTCATCCTGCCGATCTCCCACGATGAAGTGGTGCACGGCAAACACTCGCTGATCGACAAGATGCCCGGCGACCGCTGGCAGAAATTCGCCAACCTGCGGGCCTACCTGACTTTCATGTGGGCGCATCCGGGCAAGAAGCTGTTGTTCATGGGCTGCGAGTTCGGCCAGTGGCGCGAGTGGAACCATGACCAGCAACTGGACTGGTACCTGTTGCAATACCCCGAGCACAAGGGCGTGCAGAAACTGGTGGCCGACCTCAACCTCTTGTACCGCGAAGCGCCGGCGCTGCATGAGCAGGACGATGTGCCGCAGGGTTTTCAATGGCTGATCGGCGATGACGCGATCAACAGCGTTTATGCGTGGTTGCGCTGGAGCAAGGACGGCGAACCGGTGCTGGTGGTGGCCAACTTTACGCCGGTGCCCCGCGAGGCTTATCGCGTCGGGGTGCCGTTTGCCGGGCAGTGGAACGAGGTGCTCAACAGCGACTCGTCCATCTATGCCGGTTCCAACTACGGCAACAGTGGCGGGGCGGTTGCCGAGGAAACGCCGAGCCATGGCCAGGCGTTGTCGCTGGTGCTGAATTTGCCGCCGTTGGCGGTGTTGATGTTGCGGCCGCAGGGCTGACCCGAAGTCGGCGGTGCTGCTATTCGCGAGCAGGCTCGCTCCCACACTGGATTGATGTCGTACTTAAACCCGTGTGGGAGCGGGCCTGCCCGCGAAGGGGCCGGGAAATCGACACCGACACCTGGCGCCTGGCAATGAATGGCCGTGATTCAGAGATGCACCTCCACCGCCAACGGCAAATGGTCAGACAAGTGCGTCCACGGTTTGTGCCCGAGTATTTTCGGCTCATGGCTGCTGGCGTTGCGCAGGTAGACGCGGTCCAGGCGCAGCAAGGGAAACCGCGCGGGGTAGGTCTTGGCCGGACGGCCAAGGTGGCGTTCGAAGGCTTCGTGCAAGTAGTCGCGGCGGGCAAGGGCGGCATTGCCCTGCATCTGCCAGTCGTTGAAGTCACCGGCAATGATCACCGGCGCATCATCCGGCAGGGACTCGAGGAGCTGACAGAGCAACTGCAATTGCAGCTGGCGATGGCTTTCCAACAGGCTGAGGTGAACGCAGATGGCATGCACTTCGCGATGCCCCGGCACGTCCAGCACGCAATGCAGCAAGCCACGGCGTTCCGGGCCGGTAATGGAAACATCCAGGTTTCGATACTCGCGGATCGGGTATTTCGACAGCAGGGCATTGCCATGGTGACCGTCGGGATAGACGGCATTGCGCCCGTAGGCGAAGTCGCTCCACATGCTGTCGGCGAGAAATTCATATTGCGAGGTTTGTGGCCAATCGTTGTAGCGGGAGGAGTGGCGCTCGTGTTCGCCGACGACTTCTTGCAGAAACACCAGATCTGCCGACGTACTGCGCACCGCTTCACGCAATTCCGGGAGGACGAAGCGCCGGTTCAGCGCGGTAAACCCCTTGTGGGTGTTGACCGTCAGCACACGTAGCCGGTGAATCGCCGGGGGCGTGTTCAACGGCGTTGATTCGGCTACCTGCCGTTTTGAATGACTGGCCACATCCACTCCTCTGATCCAGGGCTGCTTATGTATGCGACTGATGCGACAGCAGGCAGTTCAGTCTGACCGGTTGCGCATTCAAACCAGGACAATTTCATAAGGCAAACGAATGCGCTCCAGCAGCGTCCGCGGCAGCGACGGCGCGAGGCCGATGGCCGGTTCGCCGTCCAGTTGGCTGGCGTAGGCGTGGGTGGCGTGGCTCTTGCGGGCGACGGTCCAGGTATCGAGGCGCACCTTGCGGGCACGATGCCAGGGAATCAGTTCCCGGTCCCGTGCCGGCCAGTGCCAGGCCCAGAACGGTACGTCGTTGTAGGTTGCCCCTGCGTTGGCCGCCGCCCTGGCGCTGGCACGGCCAACGGTGTCGTGGTCGACGTTACCGTCCTTGCGCCAGGTGCTGAACACCACATCACCGGGGCGCAGGTAACGCGTGATGAATTGGGCGATCTGTTCTTCGTGTTCCACCAGGACGTTGTCGGTAAAGCCGCCACGAATCCACTTCAGGCTGTGCATCGGTAACCCGAGACGGCGTATGGCTTCGACGCTTTCCTGAGGGCGAAATACACTGAGGCGTTTTTCCGACCATTGTCGAGAGCCCGGATGGCTGGCGCTGCCGTCGGTGATCGAGATCAATTGCAGCGGGTGGCCGAGGTTACTGAGCAGCTGCAGCAGGCCGCCGCAGGTCACGACCTCATCGCCGGGGTGCGGGGCAATGAGCACCGCGCGTGCGCCGCAGGGCACCAGCGACTGGGTACTGATGACCGGAATGCTGTCCAGTTGCGGGGCGCTGTTCCAGATCTGTGATGGCAGGCTGGCTTCGCTCAGGGAAACGGGTTTCATGGTGGATACGTCCTTGTTCTGCGTCGCCTTCAGTCGTGCATGGGACAAGCCCGGTCGACCCGTGAGGGCTGGTTGATAGCGAGGAGCGACAAGCCCAACCCTGGATCGCCGCGCTTCGAGTATTGCTCATGTAACGCTATTCGTCGCGCCGCGAACCTGGCCAGAATGATTTTTCCGCTCTACGGCAGTGGTGCCTTGAAATCGTGAGCCTCAACGTTACTCTTCCTCCTCATGCTGCAACTCGAACAACAACAAAGAGCGGCCGGTGACCGAGTACTCGTGGCCAAACTCGAAGCGCTCCTGGCCACGGATCGACGGTTGATTGGTGTCGATCATGCACGTCCAGAAACCGCCGTCAGGCACTTCCGGCAGCCGGAAATTGACAATGTCGTGATGTGCGTTGACCACCAGCATCAACGTCGCGTCGACGCCTTTGCGGCGAATGCCGGTTTCCTGGGCGCGGCCGTCGAGCAGCATGCCCAGGCATCGATTGTGCGCATCGTGCCAATGCTCGGTGGTCATTTGCGTGCCGTCCGGCGCCAGCCAGGTCACGTCCTTGACGCCGATGTCCTCGTTGTAATTACCCACCAGGAAACGCCCGCGCCGCAGGACCGGGTAAGTCAGGCGCAACTTGATCAGGCGTTTGACGAACTTGAGCAGGGCCTTGCCGTCTTCGCTGAGGTCCCAGTTGACCCAGCCGATCTCGCTGTCCTGGCAGTAAGCATTGTTGTTGCCGTCCTGGGTGCGGGCGAACTCGTCGCCGGCCACCAGCATCGGCGTGCCCTGGGCCAGCAGCAGGGTGGCGAAGAAATTGCGCATTTGCCGATGGCGCAGCGCGTTGATCTCGGGATCGTCGGTGGGGCCTTCGACGCCGTGGTTCCAGGACAGGTTGTTGTTGCTGCCGTCCTGATTGTTTTCGTCGTTGGCTTCGTTGTGCTTGTCGTTGTACGACACCAGGTCGTTGAGGGTGAAGCCGTCGTGGGCGGTGACGAAATTGACCGATGAGTAAGGCCGCCGACCACGTTGATTGAACATCTCACCCGAAGCGGTCAGGCGGCTGGCAAAGTCCGCCAGTTGGCCGTCGTCGCCTTTCCAGAATGCACGCACGGTGTCGCGGAATTTGTCGTTCCACTCGACCCAGCCCGGCGGAAAGTTGCCGACCTGATAACCGCCGGGGCCGCAGTCCCAGGGTTCGGCGATCAGTTTGACCTGGCGCAGCACCGGGTCCTGGCGGCAGGCCACCAGGAAGCTGTGGCGTTCGTCGAACCCGTCGTGATAGCGCCCCAGAATGGTCGCCAGGTCGAAGCGGAAGCCGTCCACGTGCATTTCCGAGGCCCAGTAGCGCAGGGAGTCGGTGACCATTTGCAGCACGCAGGGGTGGCTCAGGTCCAGGGTGTTGCCGGTGCCGGAATCGTTGATATAGAGGCGCTTGTCATCGGGCTTGAGGCGGTAGTAGGACGCATTGTCGATGCCGCGCATGGACAGGGTCGGGCCTTGCTCGTTGCCCTCGGCGGTGTGGTTGTAGACCACGTCGAGGATCACCTCCAGATTGGCTTCGTGCAGGTGCGCGACCATTTCCTTGAATTCGGCGATCTTGCCGCTGGCCAGGTAGCGCGGGTCGGGGGCGAAGAACGCGATGCTGTTGTAGCCCCAGTAATTGGTCATGCCCTTGTGCAGCAGATGCTGGTCGTTGACGAACGCATGGATCGGCAGCAACTCCACGGTCGACACGCCGAGCTTGCGGATGTGCTCCACCACATCATCGACCATCAACCCGGCAAAGGTGCCGCGCAGGTTTTCGGGGACGGCAGGGTGACGCATGCTGAAGCCGCGCACATGGGTTTCATAGATGATCGTTCTGTCCCACGGCACACTGACCCGATGATCGTGGCCCCAGGTGTGCGCCGGGTCGATGACCTTGCATTTGGGCACGAAGGGCGCGCTGTCCCGCTCATCGAAACTGAGGTCGGCGTCGGGGTGGCCGATGGTGTAGCCGAACAGCGCCTCGGACCATTTCAACTTGCCGACCAGTTGTTTGGCGTAGGGGTCGATCAACAGTTTGTTGGGGTTGAAGCGATGGCCA
This sequence comes from Pseudomonas sp. KH_046_2, assembly GCF_057838985.1. Classification (NCBI taxonomy): domain Bacteria; kingdom Pseudomonadati; phylum Pseudomonadota; class Gammaproteobacteria; order Pseudomonadales; family Pseudomonadaceae; genus Pseudomonas; species Pseudomonas sp. KH_046_2. The sequence continues at coordinate 2,878,896 of NZ_CM174480.1, forward strand.
TTGGCCGGGTCGTACGGGCCGTAGACGCGATAGCCATAAATCAGCCCGGGATGAGCGTCGGGCAAATAGCCGTGATAGATCTCGTCGGTGTATTCGGGCAGTTCGATGCGTTCGAGCTCCACCTCGCCAGTGTCGTCGAACAGGCACAGTTCAACCCGGGTGGCATGGGCGGAAAACAAGGCGAAGTTGACGCCCAGTCCGTCCCAGGTCGCACCCAGCGGAAAGGGCAGGCCTTCACGGATTCGCGTGGCTTCAGCGCGGGGGGCTGGCGCGGCGGATTTCTTCGGACTGGTCATAGGTACTCCTGTCAGTACTGCAACCTGTGGGAGCGAGCTTGCTCGCGATAGCGGTGTGTCAGGCACCATCAATACCGGATGTGATGGCCTCTTCGCGGGCAAGCCCGCTCCCACAGGGACCTGTGAGTTGCCACAGAATGCAGCCACACCATCAAACACTGTGGGAGCGGCGGTGCGGCGGTCCGACTTGCCCGCGAAGGGGTCTCAAGACATATTCAAACCGCTGGCGGTTTTCGCGCAGCCCGGGGCTTTTTCTCGACGGCTTTTTCTCCCGGCGGGATCACTTTTGAAGTCGCCGCCGGTTTGGCCTTGGTTTTTGCCGCGGCGACCTTGGCATCGCCAGCCTTGCCATTGGCCGTTTTGCTGACCGGGGGTTTACTCGTGGTTGCCTTGGCCGGTTTTTTCGGGGCCAGGGCTTCGGCTTCCGCCAGCTTGCACGCCATCTCCCAGTGGCGGGCTTCCTGACCTTCGGGTTTTCCTTCGGATTCCCAGATCTGATAGGCGAATTCGCGGATGCGTTTATCGTCGGTACTCATCGTAATGCTCCTGAACTGAACTCAAGTGTGGGCAGTTTGAAAAATGAGATTGACCGGGAAATCCCCCAGCGCGGCGCTGATCAGCAGCTCCCTGTGTTTTGTGACTGTGATGCCGGAAAAAAGTCCCTGCAGATGTTCGTCAGGGACGGTGAACGGCAGTTTGACCCGTGTATCGCCCCACAGCGGCGCGTGGACCTGTGGTACGGCACCGTTTTCCAGCAGTTCGGCACAACGTATCGGCACAATCACGATGGCGCGTTTTCCCTCCCGTTCACGGACAAAACCCAGCACTCGATGGGCCGAGCTGCCCACCACTTCCAAAGCCTGGTAGGTGCCACACCGAAACAGCTCGGCATGCTCGGCGCGCAGGCTCAGGGTGCGCGCAATCAAGGCTTGTTTGATGCGCCCGTCACGCCAGTTCTGGATCAAATCCGGCAGGTCCACCGTTTGCTGCAGTGCCTGCTGGCGGCTGGCGTAATCCACGGGGCGACGGTTGTCCGGGTCGACCAGGCTGAAGTCCCAGAAATCGTTGCCCTGATACAAATCCGGTACGCCGGGCACAGTCATGCGCAGCAAGGTTTGCGCCAAACCGTTGAGTGCGCCGGGGGCGCCGATCGAGCGGGCAGCCTTGGCCAGGGCGGTCCGCAACAGCTCGCCTTCAGGGCTGAGCAGCAGGCGCTGAATGAAGTCTTCGCTCGCTTGCTCGTAAGGGTCATTGGGCGCGCTCCAACTGCTTTGCAGCTTGGCTTCGCGCAGGGCCTTGCGTTGCCACTGGCAGAGGCGTTTTGCGTAGTCCTCGAGCGCCGGCGGATGATCGATATCCAGTTCCAGCGGCCAACTGCCGAGGATTGCCTGGTACAGAATCAATTCATCCCCCGCCGATGGCATTTGATCGTCGTTGCGCAAGGGCCGGGCGAGGGCGCGCCACAGGCCGATCTGGTCGGCGTACCAGCCGCTGCGCTCGCTCAGTACCGCCAGCCGCGCCCGTGAATCTTCGCCGCGCTTGTGGTCGTGGGTGGCGCTGGCCAGCAGATTGTCCGGGAAGGTGTCGAGGCGCTCGATGCAGGCCTGATGAAAGTCGGCGAGGGGTGCACTGAACTGCTCGGTGTTGAAGCCAACGTCATTGCGCGAGAGCAGGACCGCCGAACGATAGAACGCGGTGTCTTCCACCGCTTTCGCCGCCGCCGGCGAGGTCAGTTGCTGGAAACGTACGCAGGCGTGCTTGAGGCGTTTGCGCTGGCGACCGGCCGGGCGTTGCCGCCAGAGCTCACCGCCGAGCCAGCCGGCCAGGCAGTCGAGCACCGGCCAGTCCGCTTCGCCCAGGGTTTGACGGGCACCGGCCATGGCCTGCTGGAAAAAAACCTCGTCCTGGGCCAACCGGCCGAGGGGGCTGATGTAGGTGCGGTACACCGGGAAATGCACGATCAGCGCCTGCAAGGCCCGGCGAATGGCGCCGAGGGTCAGGTCGCGGGTCATGAGATTGTCCCGGGCCACTTGCAGCAGGGCCTGGGCGACACTTTCGAAATCTCCGGCCAGGGAACCACCGAGGATTTGCTGGCGCGCCAGTTGTGCTTCCTGGCAGAAGTCGGCGGGTCGCTCGCTGTGACGGTGCCAGAGTTCGGCCAGTGTCTGCGCGCCCCGTGGATCCTGTTGCAGCAGTGACAACTGGTTCATGAATTCGTAGCCGGTGGTGCCGTCCACCGACCAGTCGCGATGCAGGGTTTCGCCTTCGCCGAGGATCTTTTCCACATAGATGGGCAGGTGGCGGCCCGCCGAAAGGCTGTCGACCCGGCGGCGCAGCTTGCGGCAGTAGCCCCGCGGGTCGGCGAGGCCGTCGATGTGGTCGATGCGCAACCCGTCGATCAGCCCTTCAGCCACCAGTTGGAAGATTTTCGCGTGGGTGGCTTCGAACACGGCGGGACGCTCGACCCGCAGTCCGCCGAGCTCATTGATATCGAAGAAGCGCCGCCAGTTGATGTCATCGGCGGCGGTGCGCCAACTGGCGAGGCGATAGCTCTGGCGCTCCAGCAGGTTGTGCAGGCGCCGGAAGCCTTCGCCGGTCAGTGAGTCGTAGTTGTTCAGGTGCTGCTCGATGGCCTGGGCAAGAGCCGGATCGCTGACCAGATCGCGAAGTTCTGCCTTCAGCGGTTGCGCCAGGTTGTGGGCATCGGTCTGGTAGCTCAGGGTGCTGAAGCGGTCGGCCAGGTTTTTCAGTTGTTCGGCCTGTTGCGTATCGAGCGGTGCATCGGTCCTGAGCAGTTCGCCGTAATCGCTGGGACAAATCGGAAAGCGGTGTTCGTAGTGCTCGACATGGAAGCTGCCGTGCCAGGCATCGAAGCGCAGGGGCAGGGTGCCGTCCTGCAACGCGACGCCGTAGTCGCTGCCCAGAAACGGCAGGAGCAACTGGCCTTCCATCAACGGATCGGGTGAATGCCACTGGATATCGAAAAACTCGCCGTAGGGGCTCAGGCGCCCCCACTCCAGCAAATCCAGCCACCAGGGATTATCACTGCCGCCGACCGCCATGTGGTTGGAGACGACGTCGAGGATCAACCCCATGTCCTGCCCGTGCAAGGCACTGACCAGGCTGCGCAGCGCCGCCTCACCGCCCAGTTCCGGGTTGACCCGGGTCGGGTCCACCACGTCGTAGCCATGCATCGACCCCGCACGGGCGCGCAACAGCGGGGAGGCGTAGACATGGCTGATGCCAAGCCGCGCGAAATACGGCACCAGTGGCACCGCGTCTTCCAGCGTGAAGCCTTTGTGAAATTGCAGGCGCAAGGTGGCGCGCAGTGGTCGGGTCGGCACCTGGGTCATCGATCACGCTCGGCCGCCTGGAGCCGCGCACAGGCGAGCAGTTCCAGGCGTCGCGCGGCATCCGCTCCATCGAGCAGGGCTTCGCTGTAGCCCGGCAAGCGCCGCGACCAGTTGGGGTGGGTGTCGATGGTGCCGGGCAGGTTGGCTTGCTGTTCGACGCCCAGGGCATCTTCCAGGGGCAGCAGCACCAAGGGTGCCCGGGTATGACCGAGGAAGCGCACGCTGGCATCGAGCACCTGGTCGGTTTCGTGGGACTCTTCGCGAAAGTTCTGCGGGTCCTGGCTCAACGCCCGGCGCAGGCCTTCACGCTCACGTTCACGGTGCTGGCGCCATTCGATTTCACCGCTGGCATCGACCATGCCGAGCCGGGCATTCCAGTCGATATCGCGACCATGCCACCAGCCGTTGAGGGTGGGCAGGTCATGGGTGCTGGTGGTCGCCAGGGCGTTGTCCGGCCAGTCGAGGATCGGCTTGAAGTGGGTGTTGTCCTGTTCGAACAGCAACACCCGCATGCCCAGCATCGAACGGGCGATGAGTTTTTCCCGCAGGCCGTCCGGCACGGTGCCGAGGTCTTCGCCGAGGACGATGGCCTGGTGGCGATGGGATTCCAGGGTCAGCAGGCGCAGCAGGTCGTCCACCGGGTAATACAGGTAAGCGCCGTCGGCCGGCGGCGAACCGTTGGGGATGACCCACAGACGCTGCAAGCCCATGACGTGATCGATACGCAAGCCACCGGAGTGGGCGAAGTTGGCCCGCAGCATTTCGATGAAGGCCCGGAAACCATTGCGCACCAGGCCTTCAGGGGAGAACGCGGAAATCCCCCAGCCTTGGCCAGTGCGGTTGAGAATGTCCGGCGGCGCACCAACGGTGAGGGACGCGAGCAGTTCGTCCTGACGGCTCCAGGCCTGGCTGCCGCCGCCATCGGCGCCGACCGCCAGATCGGCGATCAGGCCGATACTCATGCCGCTGGCACGGGCGGCGGTTTGCGCGCGCTCCAGACAGCGCGTGATCAGCCACTGACAGAAGGCGAAGAAGCCGATACGCCCGGCATTCTCTTCGGCGAATGCCGCCAGTTCGGCGGTGCGCGGGTTGCGCCAGGGTTCGGGCCACTGCCGCCAGTCGAGGTGCTCACCGCGGGCGGCGCGCGCCTCCTGGATGGCTTCGAAACGGCAGTGGTTTTCCAGCGCTTCGCCGGCAGCGTGACGAAAACTGCTGAAGTCTTCATGCAAAGGGTGTTCACCCTGGACGAAACCTTCGTACAGCGACTGCAACAACCGATGCTTGGCTTCGGCAGCAGCCGGCCAGTCAATCAGCGGACGTTCTTCCAGCGCTTTGAGTTCAATCGCCAGTCCGGTGGCATCAATGGCGGAACGCAGGGCACGTTCGCCGAGAATGGTGCCGGGGGCACAGTAAAGGCTGTTGAGAAACAATCGGCTGGATGGGGAATACGGACTGTAGCGTCGGGTGTCACTGGAAAACATCGCATGCAACGGGCTGATCGCCAGCGCCTCGGCGCCACGCTCACCGGCCACCCGGGCGAGGTCTTCCAGCGCCTGGGTGTCACCAAACCCGCCATCGCCGGGGCGGCGCAATCCATACAACTGCACGCTCAGGCCCCAGGCACGGGGGATCGGGTTATCCACGGCATCGGCCACGCTGTAACAACGGGACGGGGCCACGGCCAGGGTGAAGGTTTGTCCGTCGATGCTGACCTGTTGATAGCCGACCGGTACCAGCCCCGGCAGCACTGCCTTGGCGTCCAGTTTCAGGTTGAGCCGCGAACCGTCTTCGAGGTGGATTTCGCAAGGGGTCCCGGGCTCGAAAAAACGCGCCAGGTCCAGGCCCGCCCCGACATCGGCGGTGATCAATGGCGGCAAGTGATGGGTCTGTTGCGCCGCTTGCAGTTCCAGCAGGCTGGCGTCGATTTCCTGGGCACTGCCTGCCGGGTGGCCAAGGCCGGTCAGCACGTTGCGCAACACGGAAGGTGCGACTTTTTGCGGGCGGCCGTTGGCGTCGAGCCAGTCGACAGCGAGGCCGGCACGGCTGGCCAGGATTTCCAGTTGCGCATCACTCATGGACGCTCTCCAAACGAGGTAGCAAAGGGGGCTGCGGCGGCGAGGCTGACGAGCGCGCAATACGGGGCAAGGGTGTTTGGGGTCGGCAGGTCGGGGTACTGTGGCGGGTATTCGAACAAGCGCGTGGCACCGGTCTGTGAGGTGTGGACTACGGGCCTGGCACTGAGGTTCAGGTCAATGCGCAGCTGGCTGCCATCACCCAAGCGCCAGGATGCACTGATCGCGCCTTCGCCCAGTACGTCGCTGCCCAGTGCCTGGGCGCCCGGCAGGCGCGGGATGATGTGCCGGTGGCGGATCTGCAACAGTCGGCAATACAGGTCGTGCATCTCGCAATGGCCGGTCGATGGCAGGACCGGGCGGGACGCTGCAAACGTCTGCGGATCGTTCGGGTCCGGAATGTGTTCGCGCAGGATAGGGTCGGCAAAGGCGCTGAACGCCGCGAACTCATTGCGCCGACCGTCGCGTACCTGTTTGGCCAATGCACCGTGATGGCTGGTGAAAAACAGGAAGGGTTGTTCAACGGCAAACTCGTCGCCCATGAACAGCAGCGGAATCATCGGCGACAACAGCAACAACACCGTGGCGGCCCGCAGCGCTTGCGGGTGGGCGAGTTGATGCAGGCGCTCGCCGAAGGCCCGGTTGCCGATCTGGTCATGGTTCTGCAAAAACAGGATGAAGGCACTGGGTGGCAGATGCCCGCTGGGTTCACCCCGCGCCACACCATGGCGGTTGATATGGCCCTGGAACACGAAACCCTGGCTCAGGCAGCGCGCCAGTTGTTCGGTGGGGTTTTGCGCGTAATCGGCGTAATAGGCGTCGGTTTCGCCGGTCAGCAATACATGCAGGGCGTTGTGGCCGTCGTCATTCCATTGTGCGTCGTAACCTTGCTCCAGCAGGCTGGCCTGGTTGTGTTCGTTCTCCACCATCAGCCACACATGCCGCGCCGGTCCGGTCTGCTGGCGCACCCGAAGCGCCAGTTCCTGGAGGAAATCCGGGTCTTCGATGGCATGCACCGCGTCCAGGCGCAAACCGTCGAAACGGTATTCGAGCAGCCACATCAAGGCGTTTTCGATGAAGAAGTCCCGGACTTCGCGACGGCGCAAGTCGATGGCCGCGCCCCACGGCGTGTGTTGGTCCTCGCGAAAAAAGCCTTGGGCATAACGATGCAGGTAGTTGCCGTCCGGGCCGAAGTGGTTGTAGACCACGTCGAGAATCACCGCGAGGCCGTGGCCGTGGGCGGTGTCGATCAAGTGCTTGAGCTGCGCGGGTGAGCCGTATGACGCCTGGGGCGCGTAGGGCAGGACGCCGTCATAACCCCAATTGCGCTCGCCGGGAAACTGCGCCACGGGCATCAGTTCGATCGCGGTGACACCCAGTTCGACCAGCCGTGCCAGATGCTGCTCGACGGCACTGAAGCCGCCGAGCGCACCGACATGCAATTCGTAGATCACCGCCTCGTTCCACGGCCGCCCCAGCCAGGCGCTGTGTTGCCAGGCATAGGCCAGCGGATCGACCACCACACTGTGCCGGTCGATGTCGCCGGCCTGAGCGCGGGAGGCCGGGTCGGGCACTTCCAGTTCGCCGTCGATGCAGTAGCGGTAACGCGTACCCGCCGCGCATCGGGTGTCGCTCACGAACCAGCCGTCGGCCTGGGGCAGCAACGGCAAGGACTGTCCATTTTCCAGTTCGACACTGACGTAGAACGCATCTGGCGCCCACAACGCGAATCGCGTGTGCTCTGCGTCCAGCATGATTGCGCCGTGGGGCCAGGTCTCAAGGGTCCGTAACGGCATCTTGAAAGCCTCTTACTGTTTGTTCGATTTCCCCAATGCTTTAGCCACAAGCTGTTCGTAGAGCTCGGCGTAGGGCTCGACCGCCTTGCACCAGTTGAACGGCGCCGCCATGGCCCGGCAGCGCATGGCGTGCAGCAGGTCGGGAAAGGCGAACACCTTGAACGCGCGGCTCAGGGCTTCCTGGTAGCTCTGCACCGTGGATTCATCGAACAGGAAACCGGTCACGCCGTTTTCGATGGTGTCGGCCAGGCCACCGGTATTGCGGGCCACCGGCAACGAGCCGAAGCGCTGGGCATACATCTGGCTCAGGCCGCATGGCTCGTAACGCGAAGGCATCAGCAGGAAGTCGCTACCGGCGAACATGCGCCGGGCGTCGGTTTCGTTGAAGCCGATGCGTACGCCGATCTGCCCGGGGAAACGCAGGGCCAGTTCACGCATCGATTGTTCTTCTTCCGGCTCGCCGCGGCCGATGATCGCGATTTGCCCGCCGTTTTTGACGATGTACTCGGACACCGCTTCGGTCAGGTCCAGGCCTTTCTGATAAACCAGGCGCGAAACCACCGCAAACAGTGGACCTTCGGAGTCTTGCAGGCCGAACAGTTCGCGGACATGGGCGGCGTTCACGGCCTTGCCATCCCAGTCGCCGATGCTGAACGGGCAGAACAGGTGTGGATCGGTCGCCGCATCCCAGCTTTCATCGATGCCGTTCGGAATGCCGCTGAGCAGGCCTTGCTGGGTCTTGGCGGCGAGAAAGCCGTCGAGACCGCAGCCGAAATCCGGGGTGGTGATTTCCTGGGCGTAGGTCGCGCTGACCGTGGTGATGTGGCTCGAATAGGCCATGCCGGCCTTGAGGAACGACATCTTGCCGTAGAACTCCATGCCTTCCTGTTGCAGCGCGTGATGGGGAATGCCCAGTTCGGGGCATGAGCCCAGGCTGGTCACGCCTTGATAGGCCAGGTTGTGGATGGTGAACAGCGTCGGCGTGCGCTGCCCACGCCAGTGCATGTAGGCCGGGGCCAGGCCGGCGGGCCAGTCGTGGGCGTGCACCAGGTCTGGGCACCAGTGGATCTGCGCGAGGTTGGCGGCAATGTCGGCCGCCGCCAGGCCCAGGCGGGCGAAACGGATATGGTTGTCCGGCCAGTCGCGGCCGTTGTTGGCGCCGTAGGGCGAGCCTTCGCGCTCGTAGAGTTCGGGGCAGATCAACACGTAAATGACCAGGCCATCGGGCATGTCCATGCGCCCGATCTTGCACGGTGGCAACGCAGCATGACCGCCAAGCTCGCCAATGATATGGATCGGATTTTCGCTGTGCAGCACCTGCGGGTAACCGGGGATCAACACCCGTACATCGTGCAGATGGGCCATGGCCCGTGGCAGCGCCGCGGAAACGTCGCCCAGGCCACCGGTTTTCACCAGGTCGGCAATTTCCGAGGTGACGAACAGGACTTTCTTACGGTTCGGATTCTGGTTGGCTGCCGGGGTCAGGGTCCTGGTGCCTGGAACGCTGACGGGTAGGGTGTTTGCGGCAGTTACGGCGCTCGATTCGCCGACCTGATGAGCACGCTCTCCCTGTATTTCCAAAGCCGTACCGATCATATGAATCTCCCGTGTTGTTGATCTAATTCTTAGGTCTGGCAAACGGTGTTTCATGGCCAATTTCCCGTGGCCGGCGCAAACGCGCTGCGCATCAGTGAGCAAGCGCTGCCCAATGCGTCGAAGCAAAAGGGTTGAATCAGCCGTTGCAAAGATTGCACCAGTCGCAACGCACCTTCTTGTCAGAGGACCGATCGGGAATGGAAAAAGTTTCGACTATTTTTCCATTTTATGACCGACCGGTTTCGCTTTGAGAAAGTGAGTCTAGGCCAGAACTTAGAGCGGTAAAGGGCAGATGGCAAAATTGTTCGACAATCGGTTTGTAGCGGTACGGACGTGCCTGATCGAGGTGCAAACGCCCCGACGAAGTGCATGTTTTTTTGTGTTTCGGCTTCAAAAAGTCACGGGGTAGTCACATAAATGTGCGACGTGATTTATCAGGCGTGCACTATTGTGGTGCGCATTTTTGAGTCCCGCATTTGGCCGAACCGCTGCCTTACTGCCCACCGTGATGCCTTGTTATAGTTCGGGCCTCATTTTTGCCCGCAAAAGGATCACTGGCATGTCTCAGTACAGCGCGTTCAACGTCGAGCTGGTCGATAAAATCGCCCATGTGCAGATCAACCGACCGGAGAAGATCAACTCGATGAACGCGGCGTTCTGGAGCGAGATCGTCGAAATCTTCCAGTGGATCGACGACACCGATGAAGTGCGCGTGGTGGTCCTCAGCGGGGCCGGCAAGCATTTCTCTTCGGGCATCGACCTGATGATGCTGGCCGGTGTGGCCAATGAGCTGGGCAAGGACATCGGACGCAATGCGCGCCTGCTGCGACGCAAGATCCTCACCCTGCAAGCGTCGTTCAATGCCGTCGACAACTGCCGCAAACCGGTGCTTGCAGCGATTCAGGGGTACTGCCTGGGTGGCGCCATCGACCTGATTGCCGCGTGTGACATGCGTTACGCCGCTGAAGACGCACAGTTTTCGATCAAGGAAATCGACATCGGCATGGCCGCCGACGTTGGTACGCTGCAACGCTTGCCGCGGATCATCGGTGACGGCATGCTGCGCGAACTGGCTTACACTGGTCGCACGTTTGGCGCTGACGAAGCGCGAGGCATGGGCCTGGTCAATCGCGTCTACAGCGACAATGCCAGCCTGCTCGACGGCGTGATGGGCATTGCCCGGGAAATCGCCGGCAAGTCGCCGATCGCCGTCACCGGCACCAAGGAGATGATCAGCTACATGCGCGACCATCGCATCGATGACGGCCTCGAATACATCGCCACCTGGAACGCCGCCATGCTGCAATCCACCGATCTGCGCGTGGCCATGGCGGCCCATATGAGCAAACAGAAACCCGAATTTCTGGATTGATTAACCATGATTCCTCGCTGGACCACCGCAGTACTGGACACCGATCAACCCGGCGGCTGGGCCATCGCGCGCAGCCCCGAAGGCTTTCTGTTCGATGACAACGGCGCACTGTTCGCTCGCGAATGGCTAAAACGCCAGGACCTGTCGATTCTGGCCGAACATGGCATCGGGCATCTCGATGGCGAGCCGGTTTATCTGCTGGAGTTGCGCAGTCACAGCGAGGTGCCGGGTTGCAACTGGAAAGGCCTGCGGGCGTTCATGCTCGAAGGCGACCACACGCTGTACAAGGTGCTCGGTTACGCCGCGCAGATCGGTACATGGGCCCGCGAGCACCGCTTTTGCGGTAACTGCGGTCAGGCCATGACCCAGGTGCCGCGCGAACGGGCGATGTATTGTCAGCCGTGCGATCTGCGCAGCTACCCACGGATTTCGCCGAGCATGATCGTACTGGTCACCCGAGGCGATGAAGTGCTGTTGGCACGCTCACCGCGTTTTGTCAGCGGTGTCTACAGCACATTGGCGGGGTTCGCCGAGCCGGGCGAATCGGCCGAAGACTGCCTGATTCGCGAGGTTCGCGAAGAGGTGAGCATCGAGGTCAGGAACATCCAGTACATGGGCAGCCAGTGCTGGCCGTTCCCGCACTCGATGATGCTCGGTTTTCACGCCGAATATGCCAGCGGCGAGATCGTCTGTCAGGAAGACGAGATCGAGGACGCCCAGTGGTTCAACGTGCACGAGCTGCCGCCGTTGCCGGCGTCACGCTCGATTGCCCGTTACCTGATCGACGTCTACGTGGCCCGGCGTTTAGGCCACGCTGAACCAGTGCTGCCAGGCTAGGCGCACGGTCAGGCCCAGCACCACGGTGATGAACACCGGACGAATGAATTTCGCGCCGCCGCTGATGGCGGTGCGGGCGCCGAAGAAGGCGCCGACCATCAACGACGAGCCCATGCACAGGCCGATGACCCAGTCCACCTGACCGGAAAAGATGAAGATCGACAGCGCCGCCGCGTTGCTGACGAAGTTCATGCTGCGCGCCACGCCGCTGGCCTTCACCAGGTCGATGGGGTAGAGCAGCAGGCTGCTCACGGTCCAGAACGCGCCCGTGCCGGGACCGGCCACGCCGTCATAGAAGCCGAGGCTGAAGCCTTGGGTCGACTGCCACTTTTTCTTGATCGGTGCGTTGCTGTCCAGCGGCGCTTTCGGCGTGCCGCCAAACAAGAGATAGACACCGCAAGCGAAGACGATCACCGGCAGCATTTTGTTCAGCCATTCCGCCGGCAGGTAATGGGCGACCACGGCACCGGTCAGCGCGCCGACCAGGGTGCCGACGATGGCGTGCACCCATTGCGCGGGGTGGAACAGCTTGCGGCGGTAGAAGGTGAAACTGGCAATCGCCGAGCCGAAGGTCGAACTGAGCTTGTTGGTGCCCAGCACCAGGTGCGGCGGCAGGCCGGCGGTCAACAAGGCCGGGGTGGTCAACAGACCACCGCCACCGGCGATGGCGTCGATGAAACCGGCAACAAAAGCGACAAGGGCCAGGATGGCCAGGGTGGAGAGGTCAACGCTGAGTTCGAAAGGCATGGGATCGGCTTGAATAGCGGGGAAGAGCGGGCCGCCATCATATCCGTAACCATCGTTTCCCGCGACTCGGATTGTCACCGGGGAGGCCGGGTCAGGAGCGTAATTCTGCAGGCATTAAGAACTTGATATTGTCGACGTAATAGGCCCCCTTATTGCCAAATGGATCACTTGGAATAGCTAAGTGAACATCCACATGCTGATAACCTGGTGGAAGAGTGCCCTCAATGGTTATCAATTGATTTTTTGGCCCTACATAACTCAATCCCTGCCAGATTTCCGATGCTTCGTCGATTGGTGACGTTGCCCAGACTGTGTACAAGACGAACGCATTAACCAGTGGATTGGCCTTTCCCTCTGCACCTGTGATGTGCACGCGTTGATGGTCGCTGTTTACCAACTGGTACGCCTCAGGGGCCTGGACATTGAAACTGAACGTGAAGGGACCCGACGGTGTTTCGAAAACATCAGACGCCAGATTTTGCCCAAGACTTTTGCCTCCGGTCATTCGGGCTACATAGTTGAAGTCCCTGAGTTCGACTGACATAGGCGTGTGATTGTTGCTTGCCGTCCAGTGGCTGAAGTCACCGGTACTGAAGTTACCATTCAAGAGGTAGTTCTTGTTCTTGATCATGTTATTTACTCATTGCCAGGTAGCGGGGGAGTGAGCGATGACCATCGCTTTCGCCGGGAAAGTCCTCGCTGTGTGGCAATGATGGGATGCATCCGCGCATGCATCTACTGTCACAAATGACAGTAGATAAGCATTTTTGGCAATTAAAAGAATATCTGTCTGACGTTTTAATGAAACTGATGTGTTGGTGCGGGCAATAACGCCTCATGTGCTGACTTGATAGACAGCGGCAGTTGCTTGATACGGACAAGACGTTGAATGCCATGTTGCTGAAGGTGATCGGGCATCATCGACCAATGACGATGTCTTCAACGGGGCCAATCACCTCCAGCGTGCTGGCAAACCACGCAACGGTCTGCCATTGAATCTGGATTACAGGCCCAGATCCGACAGCCCCGGATGATCATCTGGGCGACGCCCCAGCGGCCAGTGGAACTTGCGCTCGCTTTCCTTGATCGGCATGTCGTTGATGCAGGCGAAGCGGTGGGCCATCAGGCCGTCCTCGTTGAACTCCCAGTTTTCGTTACCGTAGGAGCGGAACCAGTTGCCCGAGTCGTCGTGCCATTCATAGGCATAACGCACGGCAATGCGATTGTCGGTAAATGCCCAGAGCTCCTTGATCAGCCGGTAGTTCAGCTCCTTGGCCCATTTGCGGGTCAGGAAGCTTTTGGCTTCTTCGCGGTTGTGGGCGAACTCGGCGCGGTTGCGCCATTGGGTGTCCAGGGTATAGGCCAGGGACACACGCTCGGGGTCGCGGGAGTTCCAGCCGTCTTCGGCCAGGCGAACTTTTTCAATCGCCGATTCACGGGTGAAAGGGGGTAATGGCGGACGTACTTCGGCATTAGACATTTAAAGTCTCCGTATCAAGTTAATGTTCAAACAACTGTCGAGCTTGATCAGGTTGCTACAGGTCCAATAACTTTCGCGCCATGCATTGCGCATTATCGGCGGCACTGTGATCACCCATTACAAGCGCCACGGTAATGGCACCGTCGATCAGGATCAGCAACTGTCTGGCCAGCAGCTGCGGATCCTCGGCGCCATGTTCGGTACACAGCTCGCACAGGTAGTCGAGCAGCTTCTGTTTATGCTCTTTGGCGACTAGGCGCACCGTGTCCTGCGGGTCGCCGGTTTCACCGCTGGTGTTGATGAAGGCGCAGCCGCGGAAACCTTCGGATTCGAACCACGATTTGAGCACGGTAAACAGGTTGAGCAGTCGCTCGGCCGGGGTGTGTGCCTGGCCGACTGCGCCTCTGTACCAGTGCATCCAGCGCTGGTCGCGGCGTTGCAGGGCGGCCACCACCAGATCGTCCTTGTTGGCGAAGTAGCGGTAGATGCTTTTTCTGGAGACGCCGGCGGTTTTCACCAGAAGATCCATGCCAGTGGCGGCTATGCCACTTTTGTAGATCAACTTTTCGGTGACATCCAGAATGATGTCGCGTGTGTCATTGCTAGTGATTTCGTTCATGTGGCAAACAGTAGAATGATCGTTCTCCATGGTCAATCGATATTTTTGTAGTGTCTGATAAATGGTCTTCGCGAGCAGGCTCGCTCTCACATTGAAATGCATTCTCCTGTGGAAGCGAGCCTGCTCGCGAAGGGGACATTACAGACAGTAACAAGACCCGAACCTCTGCATGGTGTAAGCTCTCGGGTTCTTCGGATTCGACCCAATTGCGAGCCCTATGCCGTCGCTTTTCAAACGCTCCCTGCTGCCCAAGTTGCGCAGTTTTCCGCTGTCGGCCGATGCCGTTGGCGTCCTTTCCGGCGCTGCCGAATTCCGTCGTTGCCTGCTGGAGAAAATCGCCAGCGCGACCCGGCGCATTTACATCGTTGCGCTGTACCTGCAACAGGATGAAGCCGGCCAGGAAATCCTCGATGCCTTGCACGCTGCCAAACTGGCGCGTCCGGAACTGGACGTGGTGGTGGTCGTCGACTGGCTGCGCGCCCAGCGCGGCCTGATCGGTGCCGGCAAGCAACCGGGCAACTCAGCCTGGTACCAGGAAATGACCCGCACCCATGCCAGCGAAGTGCCGATCTACGGCGTCCCGGTTCAAACCCGCGAACTGTTCGGTGTGTTGCACCTTAAAGGCTTCGTGATCGATGACTGCGTGCTCTATAGCGGCGCGAGCCTGAACAACGTCTATCTGCACAAGTTCGACAAGTACCGCTACGACCGCTATCACCTGCTGCACAATCGTGAACTGGCCGATTCGATGCAGCACCTGGTGCAGCACGGCCTTGTGGCTTCCAAGGCGGTGCACCGCCTCGACCTGCCGAACCTGCCGACCACCCGCAGCCTGCGCAATGACATCGGTGACCTGCGCAGCCGCCTCAAGCACGCGGCCTACGACACCACGCGAGGCACCACCGACAGGAGCGGTTTGTCCGTCAGCCCGTTGCTCGGTGTCGGCAAGAACAATCCGCTGAATCGGGTGATCTGCGAACTGATCGCCAGCGCCCAGCAGCAACTGACGATTTGCACGCCGTACTTCAACCTGCCGCTGGCGATCATCCGCGAGATCAACCGTGCGCTGGCCCGCGGGGTGAAGATCGACATTGTGGTCGGCGACAAGACGGCCAACGACTTCTACATTCCACCGAGCGAACCGTTCCGGGTCATTTCGGCGCTGCCGTACCTGTACGAAATCAGCTTGCGCCGGTTTGCCAAGCGTCATCAGCGCAACATCGACAGCGGCCAGTTGAACCTGCACCTGTGGCGTGATGGCGACAACACCTACCACCTCAAGGGCATGTGGATCGACCGGCGCTATACCTTGCTGACCGGCAACAACCTCAACCCGCGGGCGTTTCGACTCGATCTGGAAAATGCCTTGTTGCTCGATGATCCCCATGGCGAACTGCTGGAGCCGCGTCGCAAAGAGCTGGCAGAGATCTTCCAGCACACTCGGCGAATCGAGCACTTCCAGAACCTGGAAACCCTGGCCGAATACCCGGCGGGCGTGGCCAAGTTCCTCAAGCGCGTGAGTCGTGTGCGGATCGAGCGGTTGCTCTATCGCATTCTGTAAAGCCGGTGGGTCACAGAAAAGCAATCGCGAGCTTGCTCGCGATGACGGCCTGACAGCCGACCAGGTCATCACAGACGAACGAACCCAACAAACAGGCCGGCCGGTAGGCCGCCTCGAGCGCTGTTGCGGTGTACGCCCCCTCGTGAGGCCGAGCGCAGGTTCTGCGCAGTGGGCAACCCGGCATGGATGCCGGGTTAGCTGCCGCCGGCCATGGATGGCCGATGGCGGCGGGCCCACGGAGCAGGACCGGAGCGAGGGCATGCCGAGCCTTGGCGAGGCACCGAACGTCAGGGGCAAGAGCCCTTGGTTACTTGGGGCTTTTCCAAGTGACCCGCCGTAATTGGATGGACTCGCCCGCGCCGAGGCGTCAATGCGCCACGGGGGCAGTCTAAGAAGCCACCGACAGCGAGGGCGAATCCATGAAAAAGAATACGACGGTTAAACAGTCCCTGTCTCCAACCGATCTATCGACATGCACGACAGTGGCAGTCGATCTTGCCAAGCAGATATTCCAGGTCGCGGGGGAAGATGCCCTTGGCCAAGTGCTTTACGAAGAGCGAATCAAGTCGCGTGAAGCCTTTCATACCTTCCTGCGCAAACTGCCGCCAACCGTAGTGGTGCTGGTAGAAACGGGCCCAGGCGCTCAAGCATGGGCGCGGCAGCTACAGGCTCAGGGCAATCTGGCGCGAATTCTTCCGGCGCAACTTGTGGCCAAGCACCGCAGCGGCGCCAAAAATGATCGTAATGATGCCCGGGCCATATTGCGTGCGGGGCGCGACAGCAAAATTGCGGCGGTCCCCATCGAAAGTGCCACAGCACTGGCCATGCAGGCCTTGCACCGTGCCCGGCAGGGTTATGTGCGTCGGCGCACAGCCATGAGTAACCAGATGCGGGGCTTGCTGATGGAACACGGTATAACCCTGGCACAAGGTGATGTCGCTATCAGTCAGACCCTGCCTCGGGTGCTGGAAGACGCGACACAACCATTGCCAGACATATTGCGTGAGCTGATAGACGAGCTGCTGGGCGAGTGGCGTCAGTTAGGCGAACGGATCAACGTGCTGACCGGTCGCCTGGAGAGCGCCGCGAACGAGGATAAAACAGCCCGGCGACTGATGACCGTGCGCGGTATCGGCCCGATCATCGCCACAGCGCTTTTGGCCAAGGAGACCGAACCTGAACGTTTTGCCAATGCACGCCAGTTCGCGGCCTACTTTGGCATGGTGCCTGAGCAGAACAGCAGTGGGCAGAAGATTCGCCTGGGCAGGATGAGCAAACGAGGCGACAGCTATGTGCGCAGCCTGATGGTTCAAGGGGCTCACGCGGTATTGAGGCATTTGCGCCCTGATTCAGAGCAGCCCGACGATCGTCGGTTGCAACGTTGGCTGGGTCGACTGGGACGCAAGGAAGCGGCGATACGGTTGGCGAACCGCAACCTTCGAATCGTTTGGGTGCTGCTACAAAATGACCAGACTTACCGCAGCCAACCGGCCAATGGCCGGCCAGCTGCGCCAAGTTACTGATCGACAGCGTTCTGCCTCCGGGGCGCCAAGGCGCTCCAGCCCCTGCTAGAAAACATTGACCCCAGGTCAGACCGTCGCGGATCGATGCCTGCGCCCTTACCGGCCTTCGAGGCCTGAACGTAATCGGCATGCCGCGAGCTCAACCAATGTTGGCCAGAAGCCGAAGACAGCTTCCTCGAACAGGCCTTATACATAGATGCAACCGGGTAGCAGTGTTTGAAAAGCAGGTAGACCGTAGGGGCGAGTCCATACATAAGGGCGGAACCCTAAGCCGCCGTTACCGCAGAAACGGATATGTACACCCTCAAAAATCCATGTCGCCTGCCAAGCAGCCATCGCGAGCAGGCTCGCTCCCACAGGGTTATTCGATCTGCGTTGAGGTGGTGGTTTCGGCTAATATGCCCCCCACTCGAACAAGAACAGGGCTTGCCGCGATCCATGTCGGAAAAAGACACCATCTGCGCACAACTGCTGCGTGAAGCACTGTTGCAAAGTTGCGCTCCGGGAGCCGCCACCGAAGAGGTGTTGCACAAGCTCGGTATCGACCCGCATTTGCTGGACAGCACCGATGCCCGCCTGCCGGCCACGACCTATGCAAAGTGCTGGCGACTGCTGGCACGGCGCGGGGATGACGAGTTTTTTGGCATGGACCCACGCAAGCTAAAGTCCGGCAGTTTTGCCTTTCTGTGTCGTACGGCCATGCTCCAGCCCAACGTGGCGGCGGGACTGACCTGCGGCCTGGACTTTCTGTCATTGATGCTTGAGCGGCTGCCGGCACAGTTGGTGCGCCAGCAAAGCCTGGCGGAAATCGTCCTGCTGGAGGACGACAAGGACCCGCGCCGGGCCTTCACCTATTTCACCTACTGGATGATCGTGCATGGTGTTGCCTGCTGGCTGGCAGGACGGCGGATTCCGATCCTGGCCATCGAACTGCGCTGCTCGAAGCCGGATTTCTGTGATGACTATCAGGTGATGTTTTCCGAGAACCTGCGCTTCGACCGCCCACGTACACGGATGATTTTCTCTGCCGATTGCCTGGACCTGCCCATCAAGCGCAGCCCTGAAGAACTCAAGCGATTCCTGGCCCATGCGCCGGCGAACATACTGGTCAAATACCGAGATCCGCAGAGCCTGGCCAGCCGCATCAAACATGATCTGCGCCACCTGCCGGCCGAACACTGGCCGGAAACCGAAACCCTGGCACAACGCCTGTGCATGTCGGCTTCAACCCTGCGCCGCCGACTGGCCGAAGAAGGGCAAACCTACCAAGGCCTCAAGGACGGCGTGCGCAAGGAACTGGCGATTGTCTGGCTGGCCGAACCCACGATCAGCTTCAGCGAAATCGCCACGCGGCTGGGCTTCGCTGACGTCAGTTCGTTCTACAAGGCGTTTCGCAAGTGGTCGGGGTCAAATCCGGGGCATTACCGCAGCCTGATTCTCAATGACACCGAGTAAGTTCAGCGGCGCAACGACCATTTCTTCGCAGGTAATTAACGGCTGCCAGTCGTCGATGCCGGCAGATTGAGCGTGCCACTGTCCACGAAACGCATCGTGTTGAATACCCCGCCCGAGAGTTTGCCGCGCAGGACGTAGGGCATGTTGTTCAGCGTTTTCATCTGGCTGATGCCATAGGTCTGGCGGATTACCGAAAACGCCGAAACGCTGACTGGTACGCTCACGACGGTGTCGGAAAAACGCCCGATCGTACCCCTCTCATCGGTGACACCGGAGGCGAAGGGCTGGCCGTTGATATCCAGGTCCAGGGCGATGCCGCTGTAGGTGAGGGTATAGTCATTGGGGTTCTGTACGCGGATTCTCACGGCAAAGCGCACCTCCATGCCTTCGCCTTGCAGGGGCTCGACACCCACGACGTTGATTTTCAACGGGTCTCGATTGGGCAGCGAGGAACAGGCGCTCAGGCAGAGCAGAAGGGAAATCAGGACGGCGTGGAGGCTGCGCATGGACGTGCTCTCATCTGAAAAAGGCTGAACCGCCAGCGGCTCAGCCCTTGAGCCGGTCTAGTGGTTCGACTGTGCGACCACCGCAGGCTTTACGGGTTCATCCCTGGCGGTCACAACGGGGTTCTGCATCACCTGAAGCACTGAGGCCTCCGGATCGAATTCATCCTCTTCCAGTTCGATGAACTCCTCGGGCAGGAAGATATTAAGAACGATAGCGCACAGCGCGCCGACGGTGATGGGCGATTCGAAAATGTTGTGCAGGGCTTTGGGCAGTTCGCGCAAGACTTCCGGCACGGCAGCCACGCCCAGGCCCATGCCTACGGAAATCGCCACGATCAGCATGTTGCGCCGATGCAGGCCGGCCTCGGCGAGGATCTTGATCCCGGCCACGGCGACGGTGCCGAACATCACCAGCTCCGCGCCACCCAGCACCGGTTTCGGCATCAGTTGCAGTACCGCACCGATCATCGGGAACAGGCCAAGCACCACCAGCAATCCGGCAATGAAAAACGCTACGTAGCGGCTGGCCACGCCGGTGAGCTGGATCACCCCGTTGTTCTGGGCGAAGGTCACCATCGGCATGCTGTTGAACACCGCGGCCATGGCCGAGTTGAGGCCGTCGGCGAGCAGGCCGGACTTGATCCGGCGGATGTACACCGGGCCTTTGACCGGTTGCCGGGAGATCATCGAGTTGGCCGTAAGGTCACCGGCGGCCTCCAGCGGTGACACGAGGAAGATCACCGCCACCGGAATGAACGCCACCCAATCGAAGTTGAACCCGTACTTGAACGGCACCGGTACGCTCATCAACGGGACTTCGGGCAGGCTGTTGAAATCCACCTGGCCCATGAGCCATGCCACCCCGTAGCCCAGGGTCAGGCCGATGACAATCGCCCCCAGGCGCAGAAACGGCACATCCACCCGGTTCAACACCACGATGGTTCCCAGCACCAGCGCCGCCAGGGCCAGGTGACTGGCCGCCCCCAGATCCGGTGCGCCGAAGCCGCCGGCGATGTCGGTCATGGCGACCTTGATCAACGACAAGCCCATCAGCGTGATGATCGTCCCGGTCACCACCGGGGTGATCAGCATGCGCAATTTGCCGATGAACTGGCTCAACACCACTTCGATGAACGCGGCAAAAAAACACACGCCGAAGATGGTCGAGAGAATCTCATCGGTGCCGCCACCCCGGGCCTTGACCATGAAGCCGGCGCTGAGAATCACACTGATGAACGAGAAACTGGTGCCTTGCAGGCACAACAGGCCGGAGCCCACTGGACCGAAGCGCCGCGCCTGCACGAAGGTGCCCAGGCCGGAGACAAACAACGCCATGCTGATCAGATAAGGAATTTCGCTTTGCAGGCCCAGGGCGCTGCCCATGATCAGCGTCGGGGTGATGATGCCGACGAAACTTGCCAACACGTGTTGCAAGGCGGCGAAGACGGTGGCGGTCAGATGCGGGCGATCATCGAGACCGTAGATCAGGTCGCTGTGGCGTGGAGCAGGGGCTTTTTCAGAGGCGGTCATGGTGGTTTGCGTGCCAGAAGGCGGGCCGGGTCAGAAAATGGAGGCGCAGGATGCCAGAACCGTCCGGCCACGGCAAAAGAACCTCCAAATCAGTGGTTTACAATCGTGGAGCCAACACCTCGCCAACGCTGCGGCGTCTGGCGTGCAGTTGGCTGGCCTGGATCAACTGTTCGAGGTCTTCGGGCGTGACGTCATAGAACGCTTCCATGTCGGCCAACGCCAGTTTCAGGTCATCGGCGGTGATGGCCTGACGGTCGACCGGCGGATGATCGGCAGGAATCCTGGCCACCGGTTCGCTGGCACTCTTGGGGTAACGAACTCGGGTCAGGTTGTTGTAGGCCAGGGCGCAGAGCAGCATCGTCGCCGCGCTGAGCATCACCGGTCCGATGGCTCTCCAGTCCATGGCAATGGTTGCCGGATCGGCCAGCACCAGGGTCAGGGCCAATGCACCGGCCGGTGGATGCAGGCACCGCAGCCAGCACATCAGGATCAACGCCATGCCCGCCGCCAGGCAAGCGCTACCAAGGGTTCGGCCCAACACATGGGCCACCAGCAAGGCAACCACCCCGGCGCAAAAGTAACCGCCGAGAATCGACCAGGGCTGGGCGAGCGCGCCCGAAGACACGGCAAACAACAGCACCGCCGAGGCGCCCAGCGGGCCGATCAAGTGCTGGGCCACCTCGATGCCGAACACCTGGCTACAGAGCCACACACTCATCAGTGTCCCCAAGGCCATGCCGATGGCGGCGCGGCTCCATTCGGTGGGGCGGGTGTTGATGGCGGCGGGCAACCAGCGAGCAAGCATTTCGAGAAGACTCCGGCAGAAAAATCGAGGCAAAAAAAAGGGCTTGGCTGGGGAACCCAGAAAGCCCTTGAAGTTGTTCCAACTGTTGGGGGAGGAACGTGCACAGTGTGCCGTTCAATCCTGCTACTGACAAATTCATATTAATGAGCTTTCAGTGCATTAATTTTGCTGTAATTTGCTCCGTCGGCCGCTTGTGTAGCACAGCAAACCACCCAGGGCCGCGAGTGTACTCAAGGCATAAAACATCGTCGGCGCCGGGGTGTGCATCAGCATGAAGCCGCAAATCACCGGGCTCAACGCACCGCCAAGGGCCGCAAGGTTTTGCGCGCCGTAGTAGCTGCCCCGCAGTTCTTCCGGCGCCAGGGTGTCGACGAAGAGAAACTCGGCCGGGTAAATGATGATTTCACCGAGGGTGAAGATGAACATCGCCATGCACCAGCTCACCAGGCTGTCCGCCAGGCTGAAGCCGATCAGCCCGAGGACGAACAGGCCGGTGCCGGCAACGATCCATTGGCGCAGTTGCTCGCGCTTGAGAAAACGCCCGATCTGGTATTGCAGCAGGATCACACTGATGGCGTTGCAGGCGAGCAGGGCGGCCATGATTTCCATGGTGTTCCGGGGATTGCTGGTCACCAGCAGGTACTGCGACAGGTAAAAGGTAAACCGCCCGTGCACCACGGTGCTGAGCAGGCAACCGGCGGTGAACAGGATCAGGGTGCGGTCGTTTTTAAGGGTGATCAGGGTTTTGAGAAAACTCTGCGCCTGACCGGTGACAGGCGAACGCGCCGGGTCCTTCGCGATCCCGGTCATCAGGAAAATACTGAAAAAGGCGATGGCCGCCGCGATCAGGAAGGGTGCACTGGCAAAGACCCCGGCAATCAGCACACCGAGCATCGGCCCGACGGCGTAGCCAATGTTGGTCAGCGTATAGCTCAAGGAAAACGCCTTGGCGCGCTGGCCCACGGGGAGGTTGTCGCTGAGGATCGCTTTCGAGCCGATGAGGAACAGCGATGAGGCGGTTTCGGTGACGATCAGGGTGATCGTGGTCAGGTAGAGGTTTTCAGCAAAGGTCAGCAACACCAGGCCGACCGCGCTGGACGCCATCGAGAGAATCAGCAACCGGCGTTTTTCGAAGCGATCGATGATGTAGCCGCCATACAGGGAAAGCAGGGTGGCGACGAACACCGCGATGCCGAGCAGCAAGCCAACGTCCTGCTGGTTGAGGCCCAGCTTGTCGCTGACGAACAGTGTGAGCAACGGGCTGGTGATGGCGCGGCTGACGACGATGGTCAGCGAGCAGATCAGCAGGCGGCGGATAAGGGGGGAGTAGCGGGTCACGGCGTGAATGTCCTTATTCGATCGGGCCGGCATCAGCCCGATCGTGAACGCTACTCTAGCAGTCGGACACTCGGTCGTTCGACCACTGACTGGGTTAACCATTGCTGGTACGGAATCGGCAATTTGCTCGACTCGCCCCGGCCGATCGGGAAGTAGGTGAAACCAATGCGTGCCAGACGGTCCGAGTCGTACAGGTTGCGGCCGTCAAAGATCACTGGTGCGTTGAGCCGCTGCTGGATCAACTGGAAGTCAGGCGCCTTGAATTGTTGCCATTCGGTGCAGATGATCAGTGCATCGGCGCCGGACAAGACCGACTCGGGCGTACCCATTAACATCAGTTTCGATTCGTCGGGATACAACTTCTGGGTTTCCTGCATGGCTTCCGGATCGAATGCACGGACATTCGCCCCGGCGGCCCACAAGGATTCGAGCAACACCCGGCTCGGTGCATCGCGCATGTCGTCGGTGTTTGGCTTGAATGCCAGGCCCCACAAGGCAAAGGTCCTGCCACGCAAGTCGCCCTTGTAGAACGCGTTGATACGCTCGAACAGCTTGAATTTCTGTCGCTCGTTGATGGCTTCCACCGCTTGCAGCAGGTCACTGGAGCAATGGGCCTGTTCCGCGCTGTGGATCAGGGCGCGCATGTCCTTGGGGAAACATGAGCCACCGTAACCGCAACCGGGGTAGATGAAGTGATAGCCGATGCGGGAGTCGGCGCCGATGCCCAGGCGGATCGATTCGATGTCGGCACCCAGGTGTTCGGCCAGTTCGGCGATCTGGTTGATGAAGCTGATCTTGGTCGCCAGCATGCAGTTGGCGGCGTACTTGGTCAGCTCGGCGCTGCGCAGGTCCATGAACATGATGCGCTCATGGTTGCGGTTGAAGGGCGAGTACAGATCACGCATCACGTCACGCACTTCTTCGCGTTCACAGCCGATGACGATACGGTCCGGGCGCCGGCAGTCGGCCACGGCCGAACCTTCTTTCAAGAATTCCGGGTTGGAGACGATATCGAACTGCAATACGCGCCCGGCGCTGAGCAGGCATTTGTCGATGTGTGCACGCAAGGCATCGCCGGTGCCGACTGGCACGGTGGATTTCTCCACCAGGATCGTCGGTTGCTCGCGATGACGGGCCACGGCGTCGCCCACCGACATCACGTAGCGCAAGTCCGCCGAGCCGTCGTCCCGGGACGGTGTACCGACCGCGATGAACAGCACCTGTCCGTGCTGGACGGCGAATTTTTCGTCGCTGGTGAACTGCAACCGCCTGGCGTCAAGGCCTTCGCGTACCAGGCTGGCCAGCCCGGGTTCGAATATGCTCACGTGGCCTTGTTGGAGCAGTTCGACTTTATTCTCGTCAACGTCCATGCAGACCACGTCGTGGCCGACTTCCGCCAGAACCGCCGCCTGCACCAGGCCAACATACCCGCTACCAAACACGCTGATTTTCATTGGACACTCCTTTGTTCGGGCGCACGGGCTGTTTCGGTGAAGCAGGATAGGCAGGGCCATGTTTCAATTCGGTTATCGTGTGGAAAAGCTACTTGCGGGCGTGTCGGTTGACTTTTTTCGTCATGGCCGGCAGGTTGCACGTCCATTCGGGCTGCACCGGCTTGCGAAAAGTCCTGCAGAGGTAATGTCTTTTACATCACCGTAATTTCACTTCCTGCTTGTTTCACTGAACTGTT
Source organism: Pseudomonas sp. KH_046_2 (assembly GCF_057838985.1). Taxonomy (NCBI): domain Bacteria; kingdom Pseudomonadati; phylum Pseudomonadota; class Gammaproteobacteria; order Pseudomonadales; family Pseudomonadaceae; genus Pseudomonas; species Pseudomonas sp. KH_046_2. The sequence continues at coordinate 2,903,472 of NZ_CM174480.1, forward strand.
TACATTCAAGGCTGTTTCGTTTGATTGACTTAGCTGTTACTGATTCACGCTCATCCCGGACCAATCCGCTGACCCTTTATCTGACGCGACTGGCGCCGTCCAGCCAACTGACCATGCGTTATGTGCTGCAGGATGCCGCCGACCGCCTGGGCTTCGAAGACCACGATATAGAGGAAATCCCCTGGCATAACCTGCAGCCCGAGGACGTCATTGCGCTGGTGGCCACCTTGCGTTCGGACGGCTATGCGCCGAACACGTCTTCGCTGTATGTCAACGCAGTGCGCGGGGTGATGAACGAAGCGTGGCGCATGAGCCTGATCTCTCAGGAACATCTGTTGAAGATGCGTACGGTGAAGGGTATGGCCGGTAAAAGGCTGTCCCAGGGGCGCAATCTCAGGCGCACGCTGATCCAGGAGCTGATGGCGGTCTGCGCTGCCGATCCGCGGCCGCAAGGCCTGCGGGATGCAGCGATCATCGGAATTTTGTACGGCTCGGGAATGCGCAAATCCGAATCGGTGAACCTGGAGCTGAACCAGGTCGATTTCACCGAGCGCAGCCTGCGGGTGACGGCCAAGGGCAACAAGCAGTTGATCAAGTACGCCCCGGCCTGGGCCTTTGCCAAGCTTGAAGCCTGGCTTGAGCTGCGCCGTTCGTTGCTCAAGGATGGCGAGTCGGACGACCCGTTTCTGTTCAACCGCATCCGCCGGGGCAGCCACATCACCCGTGAGCGCATCACCAAACACGCGATTTACTACATCGCCCGGCAACGGGGTGCGCAGGTCGGGGTGAAAATCATGCCCCACGACTTCCGGCGTTCATTCATCACCCGGGTGATCGAAGAGCATGACTTGTCGATTGCGCAGAAACTGGCGCACCACAGCAACATCCAGACCACGGCCAACTACGATGTGCGCGATGACAACGAGCGGCGTCGGGCGGTGGATCGATTCGATTTGTAAGCGATCACATCTCGCTCAGTACATGGGCATGGCCAATGGTCGAGACCTGAACCGCGCTGCCGGCCGGTGGCGCATACATGCCTGAACTGCGCACCAGCAGTGATCGACCCGACTGCTCGTTGCGGGTCAAAGGCTGGAGCTCCACCGTCAGCGTGCAGGTGTTGCCGCTGAAATCCCGATCGGTGACCACGGCCCGGCAGCCGCTGGCCTCCGGGTCGCTGGGCAGGATGCTGGCCAGTTGCAGTTGTTCGGGGCGCAGCATGATCTGCGCCGAACTGTTGTTGCGGTGGTTGTTGACCGGGATCCGCCCCAGGTCGCAATGGGCCCAACCGGCCTCGATGCGGGCAGGCATGACCACGGCATCCCCCAGAAACAGTGCGGTCTGCTCGTCTTCGGGGTAGCGGTAAAGGTCCAGCGGATGCCCCGACTGCACCAGTCGGCCATGACGCATCACCGCCAACTGGTCGGCGAAGGACAGGGCTTCACTCTGGTCGTGGGTGACCAGGATGGTGGTGACACCCGCGTCCTCCAGCAGCCGCGCAACCATCTTGCGCATGGCGGCGCGCAATCCGGTGTCGAGCGCCGAGAACGGTTCGTCCAGCAGCATCAGCCGTGGCTGTTGCGCCAGGGCCCGGGCCAGGGCCACACGCTGTTGCTGACCGCCGGACAATTCGTGAGGCCAGCGCTGGGCCATCTTTGCGTCCAGCGCCACGCTGTCCATCAGTTCGGCGACGCGCTGCTGTTTTTCAGTGCCCTTGATGGACAAGCCGAATCCGATGTTTGCGGCCACGGTCATGTGCGGGAACAGTGCGCCGTCCTGTGGCACATAGCCGATCAGGCGCTGATGGGCCGGTACTTCGTGGGTGCCGTCGACCAGCGTCTGGCCATTGAGCGACAGGCGTCCGGAATCGGGGAACTCGAAGCCGGCAATCATCCGCAGCAACGTGGTCTTGCCCGAGCCGGAAGGGCCGACGATGACCGTGCGACTGCCGCTGGGCACCGACAGGCTGACGTTGTCCAGGGCGCAATGGGCGCCATAAGACTTGTAGAGGGCATTCAATTCAAGTGTGTTCATCGGCCAGCCGTTTTTTTCGATTGGTGATAAAGAAGTCCGGTCAACGGAAGCGACAGCACAACCATCAATAAGGCGTAGGGCGCTGCGGCTGCGTAATCGATTTCGCTGGTCAAGGCCCAGAACCCGGTCGCCAGGGTGCGCGTGCCGTTAGGGGCCAGCAGCAGGGTGGCGGTCAATTCGTTGGTGATCGCCAGGAACACCAGCGCCGCGCCGGCGGCCGCCCCCGGGGCAGCCAGGCGCAAGGTGATCAGCCACAGTGCCCGGGCCGGCGAGCGGCCAAGGCTGCGGGCGATGTTTTCCAGTTCCACCGGGGCCTGGGCAATGCCTGCGCGCAGGCTCACCAGGGCACGGGGCAAGAACATCAACAGGTACGCCAGCAGCACGGTGAAGGTGGTCTGGTAGATCGGCCGGGCAAAATGGATCGTGACGGTCACCAGCGCCAGGGCAACGATAATGCCGGGCAAGGAACTGGTGATGTAGTTGCAGCTTTCCAGCACCCGTTGCATTCGACCGGGGTAGCGGATCGACAGCCAGGCAATCGGGATCGCCGCGCAGGTGGTCAGCGCCGCGCCCGCGATGCCGAGCAGCAGGGTTTGCTCCAGGGCGGGCAACAATTCGGCCATGTCCCAGACTTCCACGCCACCGGCGATGAGCCATTTACCCAGAGTGATCAAGGGCACGCCCAGGGCCAGGGCGCAGGTCACGATTTGCAGCGTCAGCGAGAGCAGGGTGGAGACCGGTTTCAGGTACACGACCCGTTGCTCCCGGGCGCTTCCCGAACCGACACGAGCGTAACGCGCGGAACCCCGGGCGGCGGATTCGGCCGTCAACATCGCCAGGCAACACAGCGCCAGCACACTGGCCAGCATGTGCGCAGCCGCACCGTTGAAGGTCGATTTGAACTGATCGAAGATCGCGGTGGTAAAGGTGTCGAAGCGGATCATGGCGTACAGGCCATATTCGGCCAGCAGGTGCAGGCCGACCAGCAAGGCGCCGCCGCAGATCGCCAGGCGCAATTGCGGCAACACCACGCGGAAAAACACTTTCCAGGGTTTGAGCCCCATGGACTCGGCGACGTCTTCGATGGCCGGATCGAGCCGGCGCAAGGTGGCCGCTACCGGCAAATACAGGAACGGGAAGTAGGCGATGACCGAGACCAGGACACCGGCAAACAAGCCGTGAATCGGTGGCACCAGGCTGACCCAGGCGTAGCTGTGAACGAACGCCGGCACCGCCAGCGGCGCGGTGGCCAGCAACGACCACCAGCGCCGCCCCGGCAGATTCGTGCGTTCCGTGAGCCACGCCAGCGTCACCCCCAGCGCGACGCACAAGGGAATCGTCAGCAGCACCAGCAACACGGTATTGACCAGCAGTTCACCGACACGAGGGCGGAACACCAGAGCCACAACGGTTGACCAGCCGGTCTGCAGGGACACGCCGATAACGTAAGCGATCGGTAGCAGTGCCAGTAATGAAACCAGCACCGACAAACCGATCACCCATACACCGCCACGTCCCGCAAAGACTCCACGGGATCGTCGACGCAAATGTGCGGGTGTCGCCTCAGCGACCCCCGCAGGCAGGGTTTCTGGCATCAATTTAGAGCAGTCCGGCCTGTGTCATCAGCTCCACGGCTTTTTTACTATCGAGTTTCGAAGCATCGACAGTCGGCGCATCGAGTTGATTCAGAGGCACCAGTTTAGGGTTGGATGCAGCGCCTTTGCCCACGGCGTATTCAAACGATTTGCCGTTTTTCAGGACAGCCTGGCCATCCTTGCCGGTAATGTATTTGAGAAACGCCTGAGCTTGTTCCTGGTGTTTGCTGGAAGCGAGGACGCCGCCGCCGGAGATGCTAACAAAAGCGCCAGGGTCTTTGTGCTTGAAATAGTGCAGGGTAGTGTTCTTGCTGTTTTCGCCCGTCTTGGACTGATCCACCAGGCTGTAATAGTGGTAGATCACGCCGCTGTCGATCTGCCCGGCATTCACCGCCTTGAGTACCGAGCTGTTGCCGCGGTAGTTGGCATAGTTGGTTTTCATCCCCTTGAGCCACTCCAGCGTGGCGGCTTCACCCTTTTGTTGCAGGATGGCCGCGACGATGGCCTGGAAGTCGGCACCGCCTGGCGATGCACCCCAGCGACCCTTCCAGCTCGGCGAAGCCAGGTCCATGATCGATTTCGGCAGGTCAGCTTCCGGCAGTTTACTCGGGTTGTAGACGAACACCGTGGAGCGCGCGGCAATCCCCACCCATTTGCCGTGGGCCGGACGGTAGGCGGAGTCAACCTGCTCCAGCGTGGCCTTATCGATAGGCGCAAACAGCCCGGCATTATCGACCAGGACCATGGCCGGGGAGTTTTCGGTCAGGAATACGTCCGCCGGAGAAGCCGCACCTTCCTGCACGATCTGGTTGCCCATCTCGGTGTCATCGCCGTTGCGCAAGGTGACGGGAATACCGGTTTCCTGGGTAAAGCCCTCGACCCAGGCCTTGGTCAGGCTTGCGTGTTGCGCGTTGTACACCACGATGCCGACGGAGTCAGCGGCATAGGCCTGGCCAGCGCTCAGCAAAGCGGTGGCCAGCAGGGCTTTTTTCAAGAACGAAGGGATTTTGGGAATCATTCTGCGGGCTGCTCCTGGTGCATTTTTTTGAAAGTCATGCGCATTCAAACGCCAGTTAACCAATGCGAATCATTTGCATGTTTTTGAAGTGCGGGAAATGTAGAGATCCAAATGAGAAAATAACGTCAAAAAAACGTTAATACATGTAATTTTCATTCAGATTAGCAGCACTGTATCCACTGTGGTTCGACTCGTCGATCAAACGATGCCGTCGATCAGAATATGGCGCTGTCCCCGGCTGCATTTTTCGATCCGGGCGTCGACCTTGTAGACGTCTCGCAGCATCTGCCCGGTGATCACTTCTTCGCTGGGGCCACTGCCTTTTGTCGTGCCTTCGGCGATCACCAATACCTGATCGGCAAAGCGCAGCGCCTGATTCAGGTCATGGATGGCGATGAACACGATCACCTCGCGCTTTCGCGCCAGCTCGCGCATGAAGTTCAGCACCTGCACCTGACGGTGCATGTCCAGGGCGCTGGTGGGTTCATCCATCAGCAGCACTTCCGGTTCCCGAACCAGGGTTTGCGCAATCGAGACCAGTTGCTGCTGGCCTCCGCTGAGTTCACCGAGGTTGCGAAATGATAGCTCAGTGATGGCTAGTGCGCCGAGGATCTGGTCCACCCGTTTCAACTCGTCGTCGTCGACGGTCCAGCCGGGGGTCAATTGCTTGCGCGCCAGCAGAACCGATTCGTAGACTGTCAGACGGGCGCTGGCATTCAGGCCCTGAGGCATGTAGCTGATGCCTTGCAGGCCTTTTTTTGAATCTTGCAAATTGACCCGGCCTGGCCCGTCGATCAACCCGGCCATGCGTTTGAACAGGGTGGATTTTCCGGCGGCATTCGGTCCGACCACGGCGACCACCTGGCCGCCGATGAAGCTCGAGGTGGTGACGCCGGAAATGATCTCGCGCTGACCGTAGCGGGCGCCGAGGTTCTCAAGTTGTATCTTCACCATGAGTTTTTCTTCCCGCCCAGAATCAGAGAAATGAAGAACGGCACGCCGATCAGCGAAGTGACCACCCCGATCGGAAAGATCGCACCCGGAATCAGGGTTTTACTGACCACCGAACTGGCGGACAGGATCAGCGCCCCGGTCAACAGCGATGCGGGCAGAAAGAAGCGTTGATCTTCGCCGATCAGCATCCGTGCGATATGCGGGCCGACCAGCCCGATAAAACCGATGGTGCCGACAAACGCCACCGGAAACGACGCCAGCAGGCTGACCATGATCAACGTCTGGAAGCGCAGGCTGCGCACGTTGATGCCGAAACTCGCGGCCTTGTCATCGCCCAGGCGCAGGGCAGTCAGCGCCCAGGCACGCCGGGCGAAGACCGGCAGGGTGATCAGGATCACCAGGCAAATGATGCCGAGTTTGGGCCAGGTGGCCTTGGTCAGGCTGCCCATGGTCCAGAACACCACGGCCGCCACGGCTTGTTCGGTGGCAAAAAACTGCACCAGCGCCAGCAGTGCATTGAAGGTGAACACCAGCGCAATCCCCAGCAATACGATGGTTTCGGCGGTGACGCCGCGGCGCATGCTGAGGAAGTGGATCAGCAGCGCTGACAGCATCGCCATGATGAACGCATTGACCGGGACCATGTATTGCGCCGCCAGGGGAAACAGCGCCACACCGAAGGCCAGGCCCATGGCCGCGCCAAAGCTGGCCGCAGCGGAAATGCCCAGGGTAAAAGGGCTGGCGAGGGGGTTGTTGAGGATGGTCTGCATCTGGGCGCCGGCCAGGGACAACGCGGCGCCGACCGCCACCGCCATCAATGCCACCGGCAGGCGAATGTCCCACATCACCACGCGCACTTGTGCCGGCGCGCTGTCCGGCGAAAGCAGTGCGCCGAGCACTTCACTCAGACTGTAACTCGCCGGTCCCAGCGCCAGGTCCAGCAACACGCTGAGCAGCAGCAAAACAGCCAGCGCCACGAGGATCAAGCGTTTGCGCAACACCAGATGCCGATAGACGTCGCGCTGCACCACAGGGGCTTCGCCGAGCGAGCTCATGGCATGACCTCCGGGTTCTTCAGACTGACGAAATAGCCCGGTTCGTAGGGGACCGGCAGGAACCGCTCATGCAGTTCGCGAAACGAGGCATCGGGGTCGAGGTCGGCAAACAGTTGCGGATGAAACCACTTGGCCAGTTGCTGAATGGCCACGAATTGGTAAGGACTGTTGTAGAACTGGTGCCAGATGGCGTGAAACCCCTGGTCGTCCTGCGCTTTGATACCGGCATAGGCCGGGCGCCGGGTGTACCACGCCAGTTTGTCCCGTGCCTGCTGCAGATCGGCGCCAGGCCCGACCCCCACCCAGTGTCCGCCCGGCGCAAAGGCCTGCCAGTTGGCGCTGGTGACCACCACCTGGTCCGGGTTGGCCACCACCACCTGTTCGGCGTTCAACTGACCGAAGGTCGTGGGGATGATGCCTTTGGCGATGTTGTTGCCGCCGGCCATTTCGACGAAACGGCCGAAATTTTCGTCGCCGAAACTCAGGCAGCAATCGTCGGTGTAACCGCCGATGCGCTCTATGAAGACGTTTGGTCGCGTTGGCCGGCGGGCCTCGATGAGCGAGGTGACCCGGCGGATCTGCTGGTTGCGAAAATCGATGAACGCCTCGGCGCGATCTTCCTTGCCAAACAGCTGGCCGAACAGACGCATGGTCGGCTCGGTGTTTTGCATCGGGTTATTGCGAAAGTCGACATAGACCACCGGGATGCCCAGCGCATCGAGTTTCTCGATGTACCGAGCGTCTTCAGTGGCGTGCTGCGCCTCGATGTTGAGGATGATCACATCGGGTTGCTGGGAGATGGCCTGCTCGATGTCGAACGTGCCGTCTTCAAAGCCGCCGAAGGTCGGGATGTTCGCGATGTCCGGAAATTTGCGCAGATAAGCGCCGTATGTATCCGGATCGGACTGGATCAGATCCTTGCGCCAGCCGACGATGCGCTGGATGGGGTTTTGTGTGTCCAGCGCGGCCACCAGGTACAACTGACGACCTTCGCCGAGTATGACCCGCCTGACCGGCACGTGAACCTTGACCTTGCGACCCAGCAGATCTGTCACAGTCACGGCGGCAGGGTCTTGATCGAGTGCATTCGCAGCACGCGGTGTCAGGGCAAGCGCCGTCATGATGAAAAGCCCGACAAGCAAAAACGCAGCGAGGCTGCGTCGATGTACAGATGCCATGGTTGAAACCTTTACCAAAGGCCAGCCCGGACAACGGCTCAGGTCGCTGTCCGGGGCCGGGCGTTTCAGAAATCGACGGTGGCCGACATGAGCAGGGTGCGTGGCGCGCCCTGGGAGAACGCACCGTAAGAGGCCACGCCGGACCAGTATTCACGGTCGAACACGTTCTGCACTGTCGCCCGGAATGTGGTCGGTCGCTCGGCGATACGCGTGGTGTAGCGGGCGCCGGCATCGAAACGGGTCCACGCGTCAAGCTCCTGGGTATTGGCCTGGTTGACGTACTGGCTGCCGGTGTAGATCGCGCCACTGGTGAGCGTCAGGCCTTCGACCCAGGGGGTGTCCCATTCAGCCCAGAGGTTGGCCTGGACGTCAGGCACCCCCACCGGTTTGTTGCCACGGTTGGCGGGCGTGCCGGAGTCGGTCAGCTCGGCGTCCAGCAGCGTGACGCCACCGAGCAGGCGAGTGCCCTGGGCAATTTCGCCAAACACATTCAACTCCACGCCACGGTTGCGTTGCTCGCCTTGCACCGAGAACACGCCGTTGGCCAGTTCGCCGCTCGGCTTCTTGATCTGGAACAGGCTGAGGGTCGAGGTGAAGGTGCCGTAGTCGACCTTGACCCCGACTTCCTGTTGCCGGGAGATGTACGGCGCGAAGATCTCTCCCGAGTTCGAGGCGGTGGCCGGCGCGATATCGCCTTTGCTCAGACCCTCGATGTAGTTGTAGTAGAACGAAACATGGTCCCAGGGTTTGACCACCACCCCGAACATCGGCGTGGTTTCGCTTTCGTCGTAGGACGTGGTGACGAAACCGGCCGTGTTGTAGTTGTCGGACTTGATGTTCTGGTTGCGCAGACCGAGGGTGACCTGCACGCGCTCGTCCAGTACCGAAAGGGTATCGGCCAGTGCCACGCCGGACAGCTCGGTCTCTGACACTTTGGGTGTGGCAGGCGTTGCGATGTTCGGCTTTGGACGATCGATCGGGTGGTAGATGTTGGACAGCACAGGTGGTCCGGAAATGATGCCGCGGGACAATTCATCGCGGTAACGGGTGACTTGCAGGGTGGTGCTGTGGCTGATCGGGCCGGTGTCGAAGCGCAGCCGGGCGCCGGCGTCGACGGTGTAGCGCTCGACTTCGAACTTGTAGTAACCGGGAATCGAGGACGTGTCGCCGGCGCTGTTGAGGATGGTCGGGGTCTGGTCGGACATCCGCGACACATCGGATTTACCGCCGCCGGCATGGGCGAACACGGTCAGTGCGTCGTTCAGGTCGTACTCGCCGCTAAGCAGTGCCGACTTGTCGCGGGTTTCGGACCAGCCCCATTCCTGTGTCACGTTGGTGCGGCCGTTGGCGGCAGAAGGAATGTCGACGCCCTTGGCAATCAGGAAGGGCCGAGAAGGGGCGTCAAACTCTTCTTTCTGGCTGATCAGGTCCAGGGAGGTGCGCAGGCGTTCACCCTGGTAATCCAGGGAGATGGCGCCGATGTCGACGTCCCGGGATTGTTCGTCGATGGCGGTGTCGCCGGTTGCCGTGCTGCCGTTGATGCGCACGCCGAACTCACGGCCTTCGCCGAAGCGGCGGCTGACATCGATATGCCCACCGACCTGGGAGTTCATGGCGTAGCTGGCGGTGAAGCGGGTCAGGTCCTCCTCCAGCGAGCGCTTCGGCACCACGTTGATCACGCCGCCGATGCCGCTGTTGGGCGACATGCCGTAGAGCAGCGCGCCAGGGCCCTTGATCACTTCAATGCGCTCGGCGTATTCGGTAAACACCCGATAGTTAGGCGCGACACCGTAGACACCGTCGAAGGCCAGTTCGCCGAGGTTGCCTTCACCCACCGGGAAGCCACGGATGAAGAACGAGTCGACCACGCCGCCGGTCTGGCCGGTGGAGCGCACGGAAGAATCGCGCTCCAGTACGTCGGCCACGGTCACGGCTTGTTGATCCTTCATCAGGGCCGAGGTGTAGTTGCTGACGCTGAAGGGGGCGTCCATCACATCGGTGTTACCCAGCATGCCGAGCCGGCCACCTCGGGCGACCTGTCCGCCCGGGTACACCGCTGGCAAGCCGTCAGTGCGCCCATCGGTGCCGTTGACTGTGGTGGCGCCCAGCGTCAGGGTGCCCGCACTGTCGGCCGGGCGGCGCGCCAGGGTGTAGCTGCCGTCGCCGCGCGCAACGATTTGCAGATCGCTGTCCGCCAGCAGCACGCTGATGGCTTCCTGGGTCGAATAGGTGCCGGACAGGCCCAGGCTGCTCAGGCCATCGGTCAGCGATGGCTGGAACGACAACGCAATGCCGGCTTCCACGGCAAATTTCGACAGGGTCGTACCGAGCGGGCCAGGGGCAATGTTGTAGGTACGGGTGGCGGTGGCATCCAGTTGCGCCGGCTCGGCGGCTTGGGTGTACAGGCTGGCGGCACCGGTCAGGGCAAGGCTTAGCAGTGCGCTGCGGATCGCCAGTTTGAGTGAGCGATCCGAACGCAGAGGTCGTGCAACGAACATGGAGTGATGACCCTATCGACGAGGTTGAGAAGTTCTTCCTTTCCTTGCCAGCCGAGATCAAAAAAAGTATCACCCGCGCAGCAAATATTCTTTTGCACGGGATCAGGCGGGGTAGAGCGTCACCCAATAACCGCTTAGATGGCCGGTGGCGATGACCGGGTAGGTCTGCACCAGCATGTTCAGGGTGCGTTGGGTCTCACGGATGGGAAAGGCACCGGAGATCCGCAGATCGGCAATCGCCGGGTGGCAGCGCACGATGCCGCTGCGATAACGCGCCAGTTCGACCACGAAATCTGCCAGCCGCAGGTTGTCGGCCATCAACATGCCCTGGGTCCAGGCGCTGACGGAGCGGTCGACGTGACTGAGCTGGCCAAAGCTGCGCGACGAAAAGTCGGTACGTTCTCCGGCATTGACGATCAAGGGCGCTGCACGACTGGCGTCGGACAACCGGACCTTGACCGCTCCCTCAAGGACCGCGAGTTGGGTGCGGGTCGACAGTTCTCGTACGGTGAAGCGGGTGCCCAGGGCCTGCATCAGCCCCTGCCGGGTGCTCACCAGAAATGGCCGCGCCTGGGGCAGGCTGTCGGTTGCGGTCTGCACCAGGATTTCGCCTTCGCGCAAACGGATCAATCGTTGGTTGGCATCAATCAGCACATCAATGGCGGTGTCGGTGTTCAGGGTGATCTGCGACCCGTCGGCCAGGGTCAATTGGCGTTGCTGGCCGATGGCGGTGCGGTGGTCGGCGGTCCACTGTTGCGACTCCACCAGCTTCCAGCTGCCCCAACCCACGGGCAACGCCGCCAGAATCATTGCCAGTTTGCCCAGCGCCCCCCGGCGTGCCGGATTGCTCGGGCGGTCCAGTGCCGACATCGCCAGCGACGGCGGCACCCCGCCAAGCTTGGTTTGCAGCAACCGGGCGCGGGCCCAGGCACGATGGCGCTCAGGTGTGCTGACCTGCCAGCGTTCCCATTCGGCGCGTTCGGTTTCGTCGAGTTCGCCTTCGCCCAGGCGGATCAGCCATTCAGCGGCCTCTTCGAGGGCCTGTCGATCGAGCTGGATATCACTGCGCAAAGTCGACATTCATTCCACCAGCAACAGGCACTGCACGAAGGCTTGCTTCATGTAGCGTTTGACGGTGATCAGCGATACACCGAGCTGTTCGGCGATATCGTCGTACTTCAGGCCGCTGATCTGCGACAGCAGGAATGCCCGTTTGACCAGCGGCGGCAAGGCATCGAGCATGGCGTCGATTTCATGCAGGGTTTCCAGCACGATGAAGCGCAGTTCGGGGGATGGCACTTGCGGGGCCGGCAGCAACGCCAGGGCGTCGAGGTAAGCGCGTTCCAGTGCCTTGCGCTGATACCAATTGACGAGAATGCCCTTGGCCACGCAACTCAGGTACGCCCGAGGTTGTTCAATGACCGAAACCCGCGAAGCCAGAATGCGGGTGAAGGTGTCCTGCGTCAGATCCGCCGCATCCATGGCGTTGCCCAGTTTTTTCCGTAACGTGGCGTACAGCCAGCCGTGATGGCCGCTGTACAGCGCCTCGATCACGGCCAGGTGGTTGTTGTGGGGTAAGGTGAGGGCGTCGCTCATGGATGACTTTTTTGTAATTGAGAAGTATTCCCAATGCTAATGGACAGCCTGCCTCTGACGCAAGCACGATCCTGTCCGGTCAGTCGCCTGTCGCGGTTTCACCCGATGGCACGGCCGTGCCTCGCGTGCGCAGGGCGATGACGGGAATCAACGCCAGCAGATAGGCGGCGCAAACGAACAGGTAGGTGTACTGCAGGCCATACGCCTGGCTGAGCAGACCGCCGACCGAGATGCCGGCGATGGACGCCAGTTGCAAGGCGCTTTGCGCAACCCCCATTACATAACCTTGTTGAGCGTTGCCAACCGCTTTTGAAATCTGCGCCATCAGCACCGGGGTCGTCGCCCCCAGCAGTACGCCCCAGATGAAATAGGCGCTGACGAACACAAGCGGTTGGCGGGTGATGGCGGCAACGGCGCTCAGGCCGGCGCAGCCGAGGATGATGTAGGTGAGGCGGTGTAGTGTCTGCTGCCGGTTCCTGTTTTCGAAATACCGCGCCCATGGGCTTGCCGACAGGATGAAACCCAGCGCCAGCAAGCCGTAGCACAGGCCCACCAGCGAATGGCTGACCTGGAAAACCGAGCTGACATACAGCGAGAACGAGGTTTGCGGGAGCATTCGCGCCAACAACAGGATGCCCATGACGCCCAACAGCGGCAGCAGCGGCGAATGTCGCCAGAGAATGCCTGACCGATTGGACTGCGCTGTTGCATCCGCCACGGGCGCTTTCGGTGCGGGCGGCACGTTCGGCAGGGTTATCGCGGCCACGACGGTGCATACCGCGCATAGCGCCGAGGCGATGATATTGATCCAGAAAAACGTCGCGTAATCGAGGATCAGACCGCCGACCACCGCACCGAGCAAAGAGCCGACATTGGTCGAAATCTGCAGAATGGCGAACAATCGCGCTCGTCGCGCCGGCGCTTCGATGCTCACCCCATAGGCCTGGGCCGGGGCAATGTAGCCGGCGAACGCACCCTGCAAAAAGCGCAACAGCAGGATGACCCAGATATCGCTGCACAGGGCCAGGCCAAGCTGCGTCAGGGACAAACCGGCCAGGGCGCGGATCATCATCAGCTTGTGCCCATGGCGGTCACCGATGCGACCCCAGAACGCGCTGGTGAGCATGATGCCCAGCATGGGGCCGATGTAAACGGCGATGCTGGCGAAGCTGAACAGCGCTTCGGAGTTTGTCAGCCCTCGCAGGTACAGGGGCCAGAACGGGCCGCTCATTTCCATTGCGCCCATGGAGACAAGCTGGATCGTGAACAAGAGAAAAATCAGGATTCTGACGCTCGATCCCTGGAACGTACCTGCAACGGGCATTGACGGCTCTCGGTGGTTAAACGCTATCGATGGATGGCGCGAAGAGTACCGGCCTTGTCGCTGTGCTGAACACCCCACTGGCGAAGATCGCTGGCACAAATGAAAAAATCGAGAGGCCGGGCCACTCGGTTTTTTTCGTCTCGGCGATCAGGCCCGGCATGGCGGCGGGCATCAGTGCCACCAATAGCCAGATGCCGAGGGCGGCATCGCCCATAACGTCAATGGCCGCAGGATTTGCAGGGCGTTGGCGATGATCCAGCCCAGCAGCACGATGAACGCCAGGGACAGGCTGAACATCTCGGTATTCTCGAAAGTCTCTTTGCTCAATTGCAGGTAAAGCAAAGCAACCATGGCCGTCGTGGCAATGAGGACGTTGAGCCAACCGTTGAAACGAATTCACAGGCCGTGGCTCATCAGCGGCAGCAAGTAGAACACAACGAACGTCAGTAACAACGCCAATGTTGGAGCACCAGGTAAGTGCTGCTAAACAAAGCCTGTAACAGCACAATAAGTTTCCGTCGAGACTAAGTTCAGCGAATTGATTGCCGCTCAGGTTAAATCAGCGCAGGGGTGGGGACGGTGAACGGGATGTGAAAAAATTGCAGGGGGGATTGCGGCGGGTAATTAGTCAACTACTGGAAATTGTTGTCTTTTGCTATTGCCTGGAATGACAGCGGAAAACAGAGAGAACGTATGGAACGGGATCAACGGCGAACTTGTCGCCGTTGATCCGGGAGGCGGGAAAAAGTCGTTCAAGGCGAAGGGCAGTTCGCCTGTGGTCTGGTGGCAGCCTGGCTGATCAGCGCAGCCAGGCGTTTGACGTTGTTTTGCTGGGCCAGTACCAGGTCGTCAATGGTCGCACCTGACGGCGTTTGCAAGGTGCTGCGGCAAACCACCCGTGCCGTGTCGCCTTCGTCGACACCGCGCAGGCGCCATTTCACGTCCATCAACGCGTATTGACCGGGGACCGAGTCAAAACGCTGCACATCGACCCGCACCGAGTATTTGCCTTGTGCGGGACTGTTGCTCAGCTGATCGGCCAGCGCACTGCTCAATTCGTCCACGAGGGTCGCGCCCCACCATTGGGTTTCCAGGATCGCCAGGCCACTGTTGCCCTCGCGAATGACGATCTGCGCGCGATCGACCTGGGGTGGCACGCTGATCATCTCGATCTGAATCACCCCGACGGTGGTCCTTGAGTGATCGCCCACCTGAGCCGGGGTCAGGGTGTGGAAGTGAATCGGGTCACTGCGGCAAGCGGCGAGCAGCAACAATGCGGTGACCAGAGTGAACTTCAGCGGAAAAGCCATGGGTGATGCTCCTGTGTTCAATTGCGCGGTGGCCCTTGCAGATCCATGGGGGCGGCATTGTTCGGACGGCCGCGAAGCAGCGATTCCGGATGCCGTCCCAGGTAATCCGAAAGATCACGCAAGGATCTCGACGTGCGTCCCAGTTCATCCAGGGTCTGCCCCAGTTTTTCCCGTTGCGGCGAGTCATCGGCCAAGGTCGAACTGGCGGATTGCAGGGTCGAATTGGCCGTTTCCAGCGTTTTGCTGACGTCCGCCAGGGTGGTTTGCACGCCAGGCAGGATCTTGCCGTTGAATTGCATCATGCCTTTGCGCAGTTCGACGAGGTTGCCGTCGAGATTGCCGGCAATACGTTCGATCGGCAGTTTGTTGATCTTGTCGACCATGGCTTCGAGTTTTTCCTGCAATTGCTCGAGGCTGCCCGCAATGGTCGGGATCATGACCGGGCGTGCGTTTGCATCGAAAGCGACTTTGTCGGCCTTGGGGTAGAAGTCCAGAGAGATGTACAACTGGCCGGTCAGGAAGTTGCCGGTGCGGGCCTGGGCACGCAGGCCGTTGTCGATAAAGGTGCCGATCAAGCGTACGCCAGCGGCTTCGTTATTAGGGTCATGATCGAGCGCCTTGAGCATTTTGATGTGGGCCTGGCCCAGGCGCTGCGGGTAGATCACGATACCGACGTTGATTGGAAAGGAACGTTTTTTCTCGTCGTAATCCAGATTGACCGCCACCACCTTGCCAATTTCCACTCCGAGGAATTCCACTGGAGCATCAACCTTGAGCCCGCGCAGGGCCTGGTCGAATCGCATGGCCAGGTACTGCGGCTTGCCGTTTGGCGGAGCGAGGGCGGTTTGTTGGTCCTCGAACAGTTCGTAGGCGTACTCTGCGGCAGCAGGTTTATCGCCGGGGCTGTAGTCGGGCGCACGGAAGGCAATGCCGCCCACCAGCAAGGAAGACAACGACTCGGTCTTGACTGCA
Source organism: Pseudomonas sp. KH_046_2 (assembly GCF_057838985.1). NCBI lineage: Bacteria > Pseudomonadati > Pseudomonadota > Gammaproteobacteria > Pseudomonadales > Pseudomonadaceae > Pseudomonas > Pseudomonas sp. KH_046_2. The sequence goes on from NZ_CM174480.1 coordinate 2,919,006, forward strand.
AAACCGTTGGCGCCCACGTTCACGTCAATGCCGCTGGCGTTCCAGAAACGGGTATTTTCGGTGACGTACTTGTCATGGGGGGCATGGATGAACAGCTCTATGTTCACGCCCTTGCCATCCGGGTCCAGTGCGTAGGCCACCACCTGGCCCACGGGGATCTTGCGGTAGTAGACGGGAGAGCCGATATCCAGCGACCCCAGGTCCTGGGTGAACAGGGTGAAACGCTTGCCCGGCTCGCCATAGGTGATGGGTGGCGGGTTTTCCAGGCCCTTGAAGTTTTTTGCCCGGCCGTTGGCCTGGCCGATATCGGCACCGATGTAATCGCCCGACAGCAACGTATCGATACCGGACACACCGCCCGCGCCAATGCGCGGCCGCACGACCCAGAACTGCGAATCTTCGCGGGTAAAGCTTTCGGCCTGCTTTTCCAGTTTGATGGTGGCGTTGACGCTCTTCTGGTCACCGCTCAGCTCCACATCGGAGACATGGCCGATCACGACATTGCGGTATTTGACCTCGGTTTTATTCGCGGTCAGGCCGTCCCCGGTCTTGAACGTGACAACGATGGTCGGGCCTTGCTGCAAAATGCTGTGAACCACCAGCGAAATACCCACCAGCACCGCGACGATCGGCACGATCCAGACCAGCGAAACGCTGAAACGGCGGGTCTTGATCGGCGCCAGCCCGGGGGCTTGCGGCCCGTCAGTGGCTTGTGACTTCATCCGTGACCTCCTCATTGTGTGGGTTTTCCCGTTCTTTATCCCAAATCAAGCGTGGATCGAAACTCATTGCCGACAGCATGGTAAATACCACCACCAGACCAAAAAACAGAATGCCCGGGCGCGGTTCGATATCGGCCAGGGCCTGGAACTTGACCAGCGAGGCCACCAGGGCGACCACGATCACATCGAGCATCGACCAATAGCCGATGACCTCGACGAAACGGTACAGCGTTGACCGCTCCTTGCGTGCCCACTCGCTGTCGCGTTGCACGGTGACCAGCAGCAATGTGATGGCGACGAACTTGATGCCAGGCACGGCGATACTGGCAATGAAAATGATCAGGGCGATGTCCCAGGCCCCGGCCTCCCAGAACTCCAGCACGCCGCTCATGATCGTGCTGTCGGCGCCATTGCCGACCATTTCGGTGTTCATCACCGGTAGCAAATTGGCGGGGATGTAGAACACCAGGGCGGCAATCATGAAGGCCCAGGTGCGGGTCAACGAATTGGTTTTGCGCCGGTGCAGTGGCGCACCGCAACGCTCGCATTCGTGGGGCTCGCAAGTCATATCGCAGGCCAGGCCGCAGGTGTGGCACAGGCACAGGTTGAGCTCGTCGGCGTACGGAGGCGTGCTCATACAAGGTCCCATAGTTCGCGGATATCGCGCCCGGCAATGCGGATCATCATCAGGCTCAGTGCAGCCAGGGCAAACAGACCGATGCCGGGCAGCACATCAAGCAGTCCGGCGAGCTTGATCACCGCGACCATGGCACCCAGCAGGCAGACCTCGAGCATGCTCCAGGGCCTCAGGGTTTCCAGCCAGCGCATGCAGAACTTGAATCCGGGCGAGCGTCGCCCTCTGAGGGCGAAGCCCAGCACCCAGATCAGCAGCATTAACTGGAAAATCGGCGCGATGATCATGGCGATTGCCGCCACCATGGCGATGAAGGTGATAGGCCCCAGGCTCAGGGCCAGCACCGAGTCCCAGAGCGTTGCGCTGTTCTTCACGCCTTTGAGGTTGATGCTCATCACCGGATAGAAGTTGGCGAATATCCAGAGCATCAACGCGGTGAAGGTCAATGCAAGACGCTGTTCCACCGTGAGGCCGTTATAGCGCTGAAGTACGCCGCCGCAGCGCGTACACAGGGTTTTCTGGTGTTTGGCGAGCGTTGCTTTTTGGTACACGCTGTCGCAGTGCTCGCAGATGATCAGCTGATCAGTAGTTGCCATGGGTCAAGCTCAACAGAAGGCAGGAAGTTCAGAGCACCCCCTCAATATAGAGGTGACTTGCAATTGAGCAAATCGAAAGTCGCAACCTTAACACTATCCGCCGCCCGGGGATGACTCGACCCAAGGTATTTCATGGGGAAACATGCGACGAACGACTTTGAATTCCTCTGCCTGCAATGCGCGTTTTGACAATAACCGTACTAGGCTGATTCGGGTGCCTTGAGTAGCAACAGGAATTCAATTGTTTGCTCAGTTGAACGCTTGGAACTAACCAGAGGGCATGGTTTGGGGGTAACACACCAGGTTCCTGTTACGGATTATTTGAAAACAAGTAGCCGGCCACAAGGATCCGTCCCGATAAAGGAAGGTCGCCATGAAAAGACTCTCGCATCGCTCAAGGTTCTACATTGCAGGTTCATTACTGATAGCGCTTAACGGTATGGCCCAGGCAGCACAAACAGAAAAACCCAATATCCTGTTCATCGTGTCCGACGATACCGGCTACGGCGATCTTGGTCCGTACGGTGGCGGTGTCGGTCGAGGCATGCCGACACCCAGTATCGACCAACTGGCCGCTGAAGGCACAACCTTTTACTCGTTCTACGCACAACCGAGTTGCACGCCAGGGCGAGCCGCCATGCAGACCGGGCGCATCCCCAATCGCAGCGGCATGACCACCGTGGCCTTTCAGGGCCAGGGCGGCGGGTTGCCAGCCGCCGAGTGGACGCTGGCCTCGGTGCTCAAGACCGGCGGTTACGAGACCTACTTCACCGGCAAGTGGCACCTGGGTGAAGCCGACTATGCGATGCCCAATGCACAGGGGTATGACGTGATGAAGTACGTCGGCCTCTATCACCTCAATGCCTACACCTACGCCGACCCGACCTGGTTCCCCGACATGGACCCGGAAACCCGGGCGATGTTTGCCCAAGTGACCAAGGGCGCACTCTCGGGCAAGGCCGGAGAGAAGGCCGTCGAAGAGTTCAAGATCAACGGCCAGTATGTTGATACGCCGGTCATCGATGGCAAACCCGGTGTAGTCGGAATTCCCTACTTCGACGGCTATGTGGAAAAGGCCGCACTGGAATTCCTCGACACCGCCGCCAAATCCGACAAGCCCTTCTTCATCAACGTCAACTTCATGAAAGTGCACCAGCCGAACCTGCCGGCACCGGAGTTCGTTCACAAGTCGATCTCCAAGTCCAAGTACGCCGACTCGGTAGTCGAACTGGATACGCGCATCGGCCATATCATGGACAAGCTCAAGGCGCTGGGCCTGGATAAGAACACGCTGGTGGTCTACACCACCGACAACGGCGCCTGGCAGGACGTTTACCCGGATGCCGGCTACACGCCATTTCGCGGTACCAAGGGCACCGTACGCGAGGGTGGTAACCGGGTTCCTGCGATCATGGCCTGGCCCGGAAAAATCAAACCGAACGCCAAGAACCACGACATTCTCGGCGGGCTCGATCTGATGGCGACCTTCGCCTCGGTGGCCGGCATCAAGTTGCCGGAGAAGGATCGTGAAGGTCAGCCGATCTTTTTCGACAGCTATGACATGACCCCGGTGATTACCGGCACTGGCCCCGACCCACGTAAAGAGTGGTTCTACTTCACCGAAAACGAGTTGTCGCCGGGGGCGGCCCGTGTGGGCAACTACAAGGCCGTGTTCAACCTGCGCGGCGACGATGGTGCCCAAACCGGTGGCTTGGCCGTGGACACCAACCTGGGTTGGAAAGGCGCCACCAAGTACGTGGCGACGGTGCCTCAGGTCTTCGATTTGTACCAAGACCCACAGGAGCGCTATGACATCTTCATGAGTAACGTCACCGAGCGTACCTGGACCATGGTGCCGATCAGTCAGGCGATCAACAAGCTGATGCAGACCTACATCAAGTATCCGCCACGCAAGATGCAAAGCATGACCTATGACGGGCCGATCGAATTGTCCAAGTATCAGAAGTTCCAGTCGGTTCGGGAGGATTTGCAGAAGGAAGGCATTAAAATTCCGATACCTCAATAGGCGTATCGCAGCGGCCACTTAAGGTCGCTGCAGCCCCGCCTGACCTGCCGGGACGCCTGAAACGAGGGACAACCCGCATCAGGCGCCCGGTGGTCAACCCAGCACTTCCCGCATCCGATACCAGAACATGCCAAGGGCCAGTAACGGAGAACGCAGGGCGCGTCCGCCGGGGAAGGTCATGTGCGGCACGGCGCTGAACACGTCGAAGCCTTTGCTGTGGCCGGCATGGATCGCTTCGCCCAACAACTTCGCGCACCAATGTGTCACGTTCAGTCCATGACCGGAGTAGCCCTGGGCGTAGAACACGTTGGGGTGCTGGCTCAAACGCCCGACCTGCGGGAAGCGGTTGGCCGAGATGCCGATCATGCCGCCCCACTGATAGTCGATGCGCGCATCGGCCAGTTGCGGGAACACCTTGAGCATTTGCGGACGCATGTAGGCGCTGATGTCCGAAGGATCGCGCCCGGAGTAGTGGCAGGCACCGCCGAACAGCAAACGCCGGTCAGCCGAAAGCCGGTAGTAGTCCAGGCCGACCTTCTGGTCGCACAGCGCGACGTTGTGCGGGATCAGTTGCCTGGCGGCGTCTTCCGACAACGGTTCGGTGGCGATGATGTAGCTGCCCGCCGGGAGCACCTTGCCGCTGAGCTTCGGTTCCAACTCTTCGAGGTGCGCGTTGCAAGCCAGCACCAACGTATCGGCGCGCACCGTGCCACCCGCGCAACGGACCTGCACCGTGCTGCCATGGATCAGCTCCAGCACCGGGCTCTGCTCGAAAATCTGTACCCCAAGGGACTCGGCAACTTGCGCTTCGCCAAGGACCAGGTTCAGCGGATGCAAATGCCCCGAGCCCATGTCCACCAGACCGCCGGTGTACACACCGGAGTTCACCACCTGTTCACGAACTTTCTCCGGCGCGACCAGTCGGGTTTCAAAGGCGTAGCCGGATTCAATCAGTTCCGCCTGCTCGGCCTTCAGCGCCTTGAACTGGGCCGGGGTGTTGGCCAGTTCGCAGAAGCCCCAGCTCAGGTCGCAATCGATACCGTGCTCGCGGACGCGATTGGCGACCACCTGCACCGACTCGGTCCCGGCATGTTCCAGGTACTGCACCCCTTCGGCGCCGATGTGCTTGGCAAAGCCGCTGACGTCATGACCGATGCCGCGAATCAACTGGCCGCCGTTGCGCCCGCTGGCGCCCCAGCCAATTCGCCGGGCTTCCAGCAGGACCACCGAGAGCCCACGCTGGGCCAGCTCGATGGCGGTGTTGATGCCGGTGAAGCCCGCGCCGACCACGCAGACATCGGCCACAAGGTCCGAGGCCAGTGCGGGACGCTGCCTCATGCCCTTGGCGGACGCCGCGTAATAGGAGTGGGTGTGTTCCTTGGTGTACTGATTCATTTGTTGGACTTCACTTTGCTCCACGAGCGGGTCATCAGGCGCATGATCGACTGCGGCGGCGTGGTGGAGATGTAGAGTTTGTCGAGGACTTCCTGGGGCGGGTAAACCTCGGGGTTGTTGACCAGTTCAGGGTCCATGTACTGCTTGGCGGCCGGGTTCGGGTTGGCGTAGCCGACCGACGCGCTGACCTTGGCAATCACTTGCGGGTCCAGCAGGTAGTTGATGAAGGCGTGGGCTTGCTTAGGATTGCTGGCGTCGGCGGGGATGGCCAGCAGATCGAACCACAGATTGGCGCCTTCCTTGGGAATGGCGTAGGCGATGTTCACGCCGTTGCCGGCTTCCTTGGCCCGGTTGGCGGCCTGGAACACGTCGCCCGAGTAACCGAACGCCACGCAGATGTCGCCGTTGGCCAGGTCCGAGACGTACTTGGAGGAGTGGAAGTAGGTGATGTAGGGGCGGATCTGCAGCAGCTTGGCTTCGGCCTTCTTGAAGTCCTCGGGGTTTTCGCTGCGCGGGTCCATGCCCATGTAGTTGAGCATTGCCGGGAACACTTCGTCCGCCGAATCCATCATCGACACGCCGCAGGCGCTGAGCTTCTTGATGTTTTCCGGTTCGAACAGCACGGCCCAGGAGTCGATCTTGTCGATGCCCAGCACAGCCTTGACCTTGTCGACGTTGTAGCCGATGCCGTTGGTGCCCCACAGGTACGGCACCGAGTGTGAGTTGCCCGGATCGTTTTTCTCCAGCAGCGCCAGCAATTTCGGGTCGAGGTTCTTGAAATTCGGCAGTTGCTCGCGATCGAGCTTGAGGAACGCGCCGGCCTTCACCTGGCGGGCGAGGAAGTGGTTGGACGGCACCACCACGTCATACCCGGTACGACCGGCAAGCAGTTTGCCTTCCAGGGTTTCGTTGGAATCGAATACGTCGTAGATCACCTTGATCCCGGTCTTGGCCTGGAAGTCGGCGAGGGTGGTTTCGCCGATGTAGTCGGTCCAGTTGTAGACGCTGACCTGTGGCTGGGCCTGGGCAACGGCGCTGAGCAGAACCGCCAGCGCGGCCGGGACCATGGATTTCAATAGACGCATGTCGATACCTTCTTGGAATTATTGGGTTATTCCGATGTTTCTTTGGTGTTCTGGCGGCCGTCTTCGCGAGCAGGCTCGCTCCTACATTTGGAATGCGTTCCCCTGTAGGAGCGAGCCTGCTCGCGATGAGGTCGTTACGGACAGCGCAGATCTCAGACGCTGAGCATCAGGAACTCACGCTCCCACGAACTGATCACCCGTTTGAAGTTCTCGTGCTCGGCGCGTTTGACCGCGACATAGCCGCGCACGAACTTGCCGCCCAGGTAACGGCTGATGGTGTCGCATTCTTCCATCTGGGTCAGGGCGTCTTCGATGGTGATGGGCAGGCGCAGGTTGCGACGCTCATAGGCGCGGCCCTGTACCGCAGCGCTCGGCTCGATGCGCTCGACCATGCCCAGGTAACCACACAGCAGGCTGGCGGCGATGGCCAGGTACGGGTTGGCGTCAGCGCCCGGCAGACGGTTCTCGACGCGCATGGCATCGGGGCTGGAGGTCGGTACGCGCAGGCCGACGGTGCGGTTTTCTTCGCCCCATTCGACGTTCACCGGCGCCGAGGTGTCCGGCAGGAAGCGGCGGAACGAGTTGACGTTCGGCGCGAACATCGGCAGCACTTTCGGGATGTACTTCTGCAGGCCGCCAATGTGGTGCAGGAACAGCTCGCTCATGTTGCCATCGGCATCGGCAAAGATCGGCTGGCCGGTGGCAATGTCCACCACGCTCTGGTGAATGTGCATGGCGCTGCCGGGCTCGTCGCCGACCGGCTTGGCCATGAAGGTGGCCGCCACGTTGTGCTTGAGCGCCGCTTCACGCATGGTGCGCTTGAACACGGTGATCTGGTCCGCCAGGTCCAGGGCGTTGCCATGACGGAAGTTGATTTCCATCTGCGCCGGGCCGTCTTCGTGGATCAGCGTGTCGAGGTCCAGGCCTTGCAGCTCGCACCAGTCGTAGACGTCTTCGAACAGCGGGTCGAATTCGTTGGCCGCGTCGATGGAGAACGACTGACGACCGCTTTCGGCACGGCCCGAACGGCCCATCGGCGCCTTGAGTGGCAAGTCCGGGTCTTCGCAGCGCTGGGTCAGGTAGAACTCCATTTCCGGCGCGACAATCGGCCGCCAGCCTTTGTCGGTGTACAACTGCAGGACTTTCTTCAGCACGTTGCGCGGCGACAGCTCGATCGGGTTGCCGAACTTGTCGAAGGTGTCGTGGATCACGATGGCGGTCGGCTCGATGGCCCATGGCACCACGTAGACGGCGTCGGCGTCCGGCTTGCAGACCATGTCGATATCGGCCGGGTCGAGCAGGTCGTAGTAGATGTCGTCGTCGACAAAGTCCCCGGTTACCGTTTGCAGAAGGACACTTTCCGGCAGGCGCATGCCTCGCTCATGCAGGAACTTGTTGGTCGGTGCAATTTTGCCGCGTGCAATGCCGGTCAGATCGCTGACGACGCACTCGACTTCGGTAATCTTGTGATCTTTCAGCCAAGTGAACAGCTGATCGAAAGGGACATTCATAAAGACCTCGTTATTGGTTTTATTAACGCCAGGAGAGACCGGTTTCATCCGCCGGACACTTCCCCTGTAGCGCGTTGACGACTATCTTGTGCGAGCCTTGCAGTTCCATCTATCCACTTTAAGCAGCACAAAGCGCACCAAAAGAGTGCGTAAGGTCGCCCCATGACAGGTTCCACTTCCCTCCAGGTCCAAGCGTTCAGCACTGCCGATGTCGCCGAGCAAATCCGCGCCACGCCGGGTTGGGTGCAGCAATACCAGCAGATGTCGCCGGGGCATTTCGCGGGTCTGGTGCGTTATCTGGACCTGCAGGGCGTGGAGATTTACGAGGAGTCGATGAACACCCGGGTCGAGCAGAATTTCAGCGCGCCCCAGGGGTCGTTGTCGTTCTGTTTCGATCGCGGCGACAACGCGCTGTACGTGTTGAATGGCGAGAGCCGCAACATCTGGATCACCCCGGAGAACTACCAGGAAATCGCCGTGGTGTTCGGGCCGGAGTTTGTAAAGCGCCACAGCCTCGACATCGCCAGGCTCGAAGGGCTGTTCATGGCACCGCTCAACTCCCGGCAGAACGCGCTGTTCTGTCGTTGGCTCAGCGGGACCTTGACGCGGCTGTCGCAGACCTTCGATCCGCCGAGCCGCGAAGCGCTGACCCAGCAACTGCTGGAAGACTGCCTGTTCATCCTCGACAACGCCTGTGTCGGCCTCGACCAGGGGTCCCTGCAGCGTCGGGCCGGGGAGCGGTCGATCATGAAGCGGGTAGGGGAATGGGCGGCGGACACCCCGGAAGAACACCTCAACCTGCTGGAGTTGTCCCAGGTCGCGGGGGTTTCACTGCGCCAGTTGCAGCATGCGTTCAAGACCTACACCGGCATGTCGCCGACCCAGTGGTTGCGCCTGCGCCGACTCAACAGCGCCCGCCGCGAATTGCTCAGCCGCACGCCCACGCAAACCACCGTGGCCGAGGTGGCGATGCATTGGTCGTTCTGGCATCTGGGGCGGTTTTCCAGCAGCTACCGCGCGTTGTTCAACGAGCTGCCGAGCGACACCCTCAAGCGTGCGAGTACCACTCAGGCAAGCGGTCGCAGCCGACGTTAGAACGTCGGCGGCGTAATCACCCAGATCACCACCGCATCCACCTCGCCGGGATTACCGTAACGGTGCGGTTCCTGGCTGGAAAAGCTGAAGCTGTCGCCTTCATTAAGCTGGAAATGGCGCTCGCCGACCCACAACTCGAAACTCCCCGAGAGCAAGTAGCCGGCCTCTTCACCGTCGTGGCTGTAGCTTTGCTGGCTGTAGGTGCCGGGCGGGAAACGCGAGTGGAGCATTTCCAGTTGGCGGTTGGCTTGCGGCGTCAGCAACTGGTCGACGATGCCGTCTTCGTAATGCACGTTCAGGCGACTGTTCTTGCGCACCACGACGCCATCGTCTTCGGGCGCGGTGACCGCTTCACTGGCGAAGAACCACTGGATGGTGACGCCGAGGCTGCGGGCAATGTTGAACAGCGCCGGAATCGACGGGTAGGCGAGGTTGCGTTCCAGCTGGCTGATGTAGCCGGCGGTGAGTTCGCTCTGTTGCGCCAGTTCCGCCAGGGTCATGCCCCGGCGCTTGCGCAGGCCGCGAATGCGCGTGCCGAGGAAATGCGGTTCGGCGCTGCCTGAGGCGGGCGGGGTCTTGCTGTTGTTGCTCATGGAAAGTTCCGAACCGGGGGCTGCACTACGTCCCTTGTAGGAGCGAGCTTGCTCGCGATGGACTTCAGAACACCGCGTGTTATCCAGAAAGCACGAGTCATCGTTAGCGACCATCGCGAGCAAGCTCGCTCCTACAAAGAGCAATCATGTGAATGTAAAGCCCCGGAGTATAAACAGCCTTAAAGCTCCCACGCGACTTTCAGGCCTTCATAAATCGCTTCTTCGGCGGTGCGCGGCGCCAGGCAGTCGCCGATGCGGCGAAACTCCACCAGCCCCTGCAGTTCATCACCCAAACTATCCACCGGTTGATGGCCTTGGCACAGCACCAGGGTGTCGATGTTTTCCATCAGCATCGGCTCGCCACTGGCGGTGTGTTGCAGGTACACCGTGTTGTCATCGCAGCCATACAACCGCGCGTACGGCGTGATCGGCACGCCCAGCTTATGCAGCTCGCCGGCCAGTTGATCGCGCACGTACAGCGGCAGGTTTTCCCCGCAATGGGTGCCGTTGACCGCCAGTTGCACCTGATGCCCTGCGCGTACCAGACGTTCGGCGATGCCGGGGCCGATCCAGTCGCAACGCCAGTCGACCACCACCACCGAACGGCCGATCTGGACTTCATCGCGCAGCACTTGCCAGGCGTCCACCACCTGCAACTCACCGCCGCGCTCGAAGGGCGGCCAGTAGGGCTCGGCTCCGGTAGCGACGATCACTACGTCCGGTTTTTCCTGCTCCACCAGCGCGCGGTCGACCCGGGTATTGCGCACCACGCGCACGCCAGCCAGTTCCATTTCCCGCTGCAGGTTGGTGCTCGCTCCGCCGAATTCGCTGCGCCGTGGCAGCAGCTGTGCGAGCAGCACCTGACCGCCGAGTTGCGAAGCGGCTTCGTACAGCGTCACGTCATGGCCCCGCTGAGCTGCGACGGTGGCCGCTTTCATCCCGGCCGGGCCGCCGCCGGCGATCATGATGCGTTTGCGTTTCGGCGCCTGTCGGCGTTCGCCGAAGATCAGCTCGCGCCCGGTTTCCGGGTGCTGGATGCAGGAAATCGGCAAGCCCTTGTGGAAGTGGCCGATGCAGGCCTGGTTACAGGCGATACAGGCCCGCACGTCTTCGACGCGGCCGGTGTCGGTCTTGTTGGGCATTTGCGGATCGCAGATCAGCGCCCGGGTCATGCCACACACATCGGCCTGGCCGCGAGCCAGAATCAGCTCGGCTTCCTGGGGCTGGTTGATGCGCCCGGTGACGAACAGCGGAATGTTCAGACTGGCCTTGAACGTCCCGGCTTCTTTAGCCAGGTACGCCGCTTCGATCGCCATGGGCGGCACGATATGCACCGCGCCGCCAAGGGACGCCGAGGTACCGGCGACGATGTGCACGTAATCGAGCTGCGCTTGCAATGACTGCACGGCGGCCAGGGATTCGTCCTCGGTCAGGCCCTCCGGGTCGCGCTCGTCGGCGGAGATGCGCAGGCCGACAATGAACTGCTCGTCGGTTGCCGCACGCACGGCTTTGATGACTTCGCGCAGAAAACGCAACCGCTGTTCCAGTTCGCCGTTGTAGCCATCGGTACGCCGGTTGACCCGCGGATTGATGAATTGCGCCGGCAGGTAACCGTGGCTGGCAACCACTTCGACGCCATCGATCCCGGCCTGATGCAGGCGCCGGGCGGCAGCGGCATAACCGGCGACGATCTCGTCGATCATTGCCTGATCCAGCGCGCGGGGCATCACCCGGAAGCGTTCGTTGGGCACCGACGATGCGGAGTAGGCCACCGCCAGCAAGCCATCGCTGGACTCCATGATCTCCCGCCCCGGATGGAACACCTGGGACAACACCACAGTGCCGTGGGCATGGCAGGTTTGCGCCAGTTGGCGGTAGCCCTCGATGCACGCGTCGTCGGTGGCCATCAGCACGTGGGAGGTGTAGCGCGCACTGTCATGCACGCCGGCCACTTGCAGCACGATCAGCCCGGCACCGCCTTCGGCACGCGCCCGGTGATAGGCGATCAATTGCTCATTCACCAGGTTGTCGGTGGGCATCGAGGTGTCGTGTCCGCTGGACATGATGCGGTTCTTCAGGCGCTTGCCACGGATCTCCAGGGGTTCGAACAGGTGCGCGAAGGCGGGTGTCGAGGTCGGCATGGGGCGGGTACTCCTGGCAGGCTGAAGCCGAAAGACCGGGTTTTCGGCGTTGTAATTATTGTGCTATAGAAATTTACCAGTAGTAAAAAATCAACTTGTTTTTTTACTTTTTAGTCGATCGGAGTCGCATCCTCTACAGGGCGAAGGCCAGCGGGTAGGCTCAGCAGGGTGTTTATACGTGGGGGTTCATCTGACCAAGGATTTGACGCAGTCGTGCTAGGGTTTAACAGTCTTGGCCCCAACAGCGCCAAGGCAAGGCTGAATGACCGTCTTGAGGCCGTCATTGTTTTCTGGCAATGAGAAGGTTGCGGTCAATTGCTTGTCGCCAGCTTTTGCCGGATCCAATGAAAGTTTCAGGGGGTGGCCGCGTGCGGCATCGCTCGCCCAGTGGGCCAATTCATCGCGGGAAATGGAGGTAGTGATCGCAAAGATCGTTCCGACCTGGAAAACCCCACCGTGAGTCCAAAATCCAGAAACCCGATGATTGGTGGTGCGTGCTCCAGCAGTGATGCGCAGTGGCCCATCTGCGGTGGCATCCGGGCCTTCAAATGGATTGCTATCAAAGCCCAGTGATACAGGTGCAATCTGCAGTGTAAAACCGGCCGCTTGATTCTGCGGATGACAACTGATCTGCAGGCTGGCGTTAACGTGATAATCGCCATAAGCGCTGTCACCGAATGTACGCGCGGTCAGCAAGGGGTTATCGGCATAGGGTTGCTCAAGCAACCAGACGGGGCGCGTCGGGCGGATGATTTGAGTCCCTTCAGTCTTCGTGCCACCCGCCTGAGCATGAGCTTCGAATGGTAAAAAACAAGTGGCTGTAAGCAATGTAAAAAAGAGAACTTGAGTAGAGTGAGGTGAGCCAATCATGGTGGTGTTCTTCCGTGTGCTGGATTTTCCAGAATAGGGGAAATCAACATCCAGTAGTTTCAAGCCATGTAAGTAGATTTCTCCGGTATAGGTACGCGCAGCGACTGGACGTGACTGTACGTCCAGCCGTACTGTCTGCCCCAGCCGATTAGCCTGGAGAACCACGACAATGAATAAAATCGCCAATCACCTGGCCCCCGAGCGCAGCGCCACCGAGCAGCGCCTGCGTGAGGAACTGGCGGCCTGTTACCGCCTGATTGCGCACTTTCGCATGACCGATTTGATCTTCACCCACATCTCGGTGCGCATTCCGGGGCCGGAGCATCACTTTCTGATCAACCCGTACGGGCTGATGTTCGATGAGATCACTGCGTCCAACCTGGTGAAGATCGACCTCGATGGCCATGCCGTGGAGCCTTCGCCATACCCGGTGAACCCGGCCGGCTTCGTGATCCACAGCGCCATCCACGGCGCCCGCGAAGATGCGCAGTGCGTGCTGCATACCCACACCAAATCCGGGTGCGCGGTGGCGGCGTTGAAGTGCGGGCTGTTGCCGGTGAACCAGATTTCCATGGAGTTCTATGGACGGGTCGCTTACCACGACTACGAAGGCGTGGCGCTGGACCTGAGCGAGCAGCAACGGCTGGTGGCGGACCTGGGCGACAAGTCGGTACTGATGCTGCGCAACCATGGTTTGCTGACGGTGGGCGAGACGGTGAGCCAGGCATTCCTGCGCATGTACTACCTGGAAAAGGCTTGTGAAATTCAGTTGGCGGCCCAGGCCGCCGGTGAAGTTGTTTTGCCGTCGCACGAGGTCTGCGCGCATACCGAACGGCAGTTCAATGAGCCGGGGCGGCCGTTGGAGGAGGGGGAGTTGAGTGACCCGGATGCGATGCAACTGGCTTGGGCTGCGTTGTTGCGGTTGCTGGATCGAGTGGCGCCGGGTTACCGCGACTGATCCGGATTTTGTGTTGTATGGACTGACGTCATCGCGAGCAAGCTCGCTCCCACAGTGGTTTGGGTTGTTCGCAGATCTTGCGTACACCCGTTAACCCTGTGGGAGCGAGCTTGCTCGCGATGGGGGCGCCTCGGTTCTCAGGCTTACACCCGACTGGAGACTTGGCCCGCTCTTGCTGTACATTCGTTCAGCTCGCCGCTAACCCGCGCGGGCCTAAACGATTGAACCAAGGAGCGTGTCGCCCATGAATCAGGAAGCCCGTTTTTCCCGCATGGAACCGGAGTTGCGCAAAGCCAACCTGATCGAGGCGACGCTGGTGTGCCTCAAGCGTCATGGCTTCCAGGGCGCGTCGATCCGCAAGATATCCGCCGAGGCCGGGGTCTCGGTGGGGCTGATCAGCCATCACTATTCCGGCAAGGATGAACTGGTGGCCGAGGCCTACATGGCGATCACCGGGCGGGTCATGACCTTGCTGCGAGACGCCATGGAGCAAGCCGCGCCGAATGCCCGGGAGCGTTTGTCGGCGTTTTTCCGCGGGTCGTTTTCCGCCGAACTGCTCGACCCGCAACTGATCGATGCCTGGCTGGCGTTCTGGGGCGCGGTGAAAACCGCCGAGGCCATCAACCAGGCCCACGATCATTCCTATGGCGAGTATCGCGGCATCCTGCGCAAGGTGCTGGCGGAACTGGCCCGAGAGGAGGGCTGGGAAAACTTCGACGCCGACCTCGCCGCCATCAGCCTCAGCGCCTTGCTCGACGGCTTGTGGCTGGAGTCCGGGCTGAACCCCGGCACCTTCACCCCGGAGCAGGGCATCCAGATTTGCGAGGCCTGGGTTGACGGCTTGCAGGCCGGCGGCCGTCAGCGCTTTTGCGTGCAGACGAGCGACTGTTGATCAGTCGTTCAGCAATCGATATTCTCTGGCGCCGATGCAGCAAAACACTCTAATAAGAAACTGGCCTCAGGGCCTATGCCGGACACCAAGCGATGACTCCTCGGGTATTGATCGTCGATGACGATCCGCTGATTCGCGATCTGCTGCACGCCTACCTGTCCCAGGAAGGCTACGACGTCCATTGCGCCGCCACGGCGGAACTGGCGGAAACTTTCCTCGCCAGCCAGAACGTCGACCTGGTGATGCTCGATATCCGCCTGCCGGGCAAGGACGGCCTGACCCTGACCCGCGAGCTGCGGGTGCGCTCGGAGGTCGGGATCATACTGATCACCGGGCGCAACGACGAAATCGACCGCATCGTCGGCCTCGAATGCGGCGCCGATGACTACGTGATCAAACCACTCAATCCAAGGGAGCTGGTGTCCCGGGCGAAAAACCTGATTCGCCGGGTACGTCATGCGCAAACGCCAGCGCCAGCCGTCGCGGCGGCCAAACCGGTCAAGCAGTTCGCCGACTGGGCGCTGGACACCGACCGCCGTCGCCTGATCGATCCGTCGGGCAGCGAAACCCTGCTGACCCACGGCGAATACCAGTTGCTCAGCGTGTTCCTGCGCAACAGCGGCCACACCCTCAGCCGCGATCAGTTGATGGACCAGATCCGCAACCGCGAATGGGTGCCCAACGACCGCTCCATCGACGTGCTGGTCGGGCGCCTGCGCCGCAAGTTGCACGACGATCCGGCCGAACCCCAATTGATCATCACCATTCACGGCGCCGGTTACCTGTTCACCGCCAGCGTGGCGGCCTGAAACTGATGGCGCGATGGCTTTGCCTGCTGGCAATGCTCGTGGCCGGCCATGCCGTCGCGGCGGACAAGGTTCGCTATTGCGATTACCCGGTGTACCCGCCGGTCTCCTGGAGCGACGGCAAGCAGGTGCGCGGCCTGGCGCCGAATGTGGTGAAAAACCTGTTTGGGCAGTTGGGTTACGAGGTCGAGATGGTGGTGCTGGGCAACTGGAAACGCTGCCTGCTGGACGCCGCCGAAGGCCGGGTCGATGTGGTACTGGCCTACAGCACTGCACAACGGGAGCAGAGCATGCTGTTCTCGACGGTGCCGGTATTGCGTGAAGAAGTGGCGCTGTTCATCAACCGCCAACACCCGGTGAAATTCGAACAACTGGACGACCTGGCCCGTTACCGTGGCGGCCTGTTGTTCGGCGAGAGCTACGGCGTGGAATTCGATCGTATGGTTGCGCGCAACAACAATATCGAATGGGTTTCCGACAGCCACCAGAACTTCGGGAAGCTGATTCGCGGGCGCATCGATTTCATCACCCAGGAGCGGCGCACCGGCCAGCTGTACGTGGAAAACCTGCCCGGCGGCCAGGACATCGTCGCCTTGCCCAAGGCATTGAGCGTGGACTATCTGCGAGTTGCCGTATCGCGGCGCTCGCCCTTGGCCACTCGTATGCCCGAGATCGATGCGCAGTTGCAGCGCATGGTCGATGCCGGTGACATCGAGCGCTGGCTCAACGAAAGCGAAGTGACCTACCGCGACATGATCAACCTGCCGGCGGATGCGCAATGATCCGCGCCCGTCCTGGTGGACTGCTGCGACGCCTGTTGCTGTTCATTCTGTTGTTCAGCCTGTGCTTCACCGTGCTGGCCAGCAGCGTGCAGCTGTACATTGAGTATCGACGGGAAATGCACGACATCGATTCGCGCATGGAACTGATCCGCGCCGGCTACCTGGCCAGCCTGGAACGCAGCCTCTGGGACTTGAACCAGGAGCAGTTGAACGTGCAGTTGCGCGGGCTGGTGGACTTCTCCGACGTCGCGCGGGTGCACTTGACCAGCGCCGATTTCGACCTGGTACAGGGCAATCCGCACCCCACGGGACCGCTGCGCATCGAGCGCTTTGCCCTCGACTATCAGCCGCCGTCCGGCACGTTGCGCAACCTTGGCGAGCTGGAGGTCAGTACGGATCTGGGGGCGGTGTACCAGCGTCTCTACGCCACCGGTTTGACCAGCCTGTTGTGGATGGCAGTGTTTCTCTGCGGCTTGGCCGTGGCGTTGTCGGGCTTGTTTTATCGACTGGTGACCCGGCACCTGAAAGTCATGGCCGAGTTTGCCCGGCGCATCGCGGCAGGTGAATGGCACGAACCCCTGCACCTGGACAAGCGTCGTGGCAGTGACGAAATCGACACCGTGGCCCATGCGCTGGACGATATGCGCCGGGCGATCCTGCGGGACATCGAGCGCCGGGAAACCGACCGCCTGGCCTTGCAGGACAACCGTGACGAGCTGCTGAAAATGGTCGAGCGCCGCACCGCCAGCCTGATGCGTGCCAAAGACGAAGCGGAAGCGGCCAACCTTGCCAAGTCGCGGTTCCTGGCGACCATGAGCCACGAACTGCGCACGCCCCTCAACGGCATTCTCGGCATGGCCGAGTTGCTGCGCGGCGCGCGTCTGGATGCCCAGGACGGCAAACGCCTGGATGCCTTGCACAAGGCCGGCGAAGGCTTGCTGACGATCCTCAATGAAGTGCTGTATTTCGCCAAGCTGGAGGAGGGCGTCAGCCATCCCGAACCGGTGGATTTCTCGTTGCGCCAGTTGCTCGACGAGGTGCTGACACTTCTGGAACCGCGCGCGCTGAACAACGACACGATCCTCAGTTGCCGCATCGATCAGCGGATTGCCGAGTATCACCACGGCGCCGAGCAGTTCCTGCGCCAGGTGCTGAGCAACCTGCTGGCCAACGCGATCAAGTTCACCGAAGGCGGCGAAGTCAGCGTCGAGGTGGCGCTGCTCGGCGAAACCGGCGAACAGACCGGGCAGCGGCTGCGGGTCAGTGTCACGGACGACGGCATCGGCATTGCCCCGGCGATGCAGGCGAAGATTTTCGAGCGCTTCACCCAGGCCAGCGAAGAAGTCGCGCAACGTTTTGGTGGCACCGGGTTGGGATTGGCGATCTGCAAACATCTGGTGGAGCAGATGGGCGGCTGCATCGGCGTGGACAGTGAAGAGGGGCGCGGCAGTTGCTTCTGGTTCGAACTGTCCTTGCAGCCGGCCAGCGGCGTGGCTGAGGTTGCGCCGGTTCGCGCGGCGGGGCCGGCACTGAACATCCTGGTGGTCGAGGACGTGGCGCTCAATCGCGAAGTGGCCAAGGGCTTGCTGCAACGGGACGGCCACCGGGTGTGGCTCGCCGAAGAAGCGGATCAGGCGCTGGAACACTGCGCGGCGCAGGTGTTCGACCTGATGCTGCTGGACGTGCATCTGCCGGGCATCAGCGGTGTCAAGCTGTGCCGGCAGATCCGCCACAGCGACGGACCGAACCGCCATACGCGCATTTTCGCCCTGACCGCCAGCGTCCAGCCGGCACTGGTGCGCGGTTATCTGGAGGCCGGCATGGACGGTGTCCTGGCCAAGCCCTTGAAACTGGAAAACCTGCGCCAGGTGCTGGAAGGGCATGCGCCTGTCGCCGAGTCGCTGCCGAGCGATGAGGCCATGGACTGGCCGCTGTTGCAGACCCATCGCAGCCTGCTCGGTGCGCAAAAGGTCCAGGGCCTGCTGGCGGTGCTGCGTGATTCGATCCTGCAACACCGCGATGCGCTGCATGAAGCCATGGCCGCCGACGACTGCACAGAGGTCGCGCAACTGGCTCACCGCCTGGCCGGTAGTTGCGACTCCCTGGGCTTTCGGGGCTTGGCCAGCACCTTGAGGGCGCTGGAGACCTTGGCGCTGGAAAACGATGAATCGGCGATCCAGCGCATGGGCCCGCTGCTCGATGAGCAATTGCAGCACTCGCTCGATACTCTCAAAGGCCTGCTGCAGAGCTGACGTACAAGTTTGTTACGACTTTGTACAACTTCGATCTTTACGGTCAACGCGACCTTACATGGCTTTCCAATAATCGACGCAACCGCCGCAGCGCGGTCTTCGAAGCTTATTGGAGATAATAATAATGAATTGCCGTAAAGCTGATCCCTCCCTGCGCCGTGACGTCCTGTCGCGCGCAGTTCACCTCATCGACTGCTGAGGTGCCGACATGAACGAAAACACTGATCGTAAAGGCATACAGCTGACCCGCGCCCTGAAAAGCCGGCACATTTTCATGCTGTCCCTGGGCGGCGTCATCGGCACCGGGTTGTTCATGGGTTCCGGCGTGACCATCAATCAGGGCGGCCCGGTTGGGGCGATCCTGGCTTACCTGGTTGCGGGGTTCCTGATGTACCTGGTGATGGTCTGCCTGGGTGAACTGTCGGTGCAGATGCCGGTGTCCGGTTCGTTCCAGACCCACGCCACCCAATACATCGGCCCGGCCACCGGGTTCATGATCGGCTGGGTGTACTGGATGAGCTGGGCCACCACCGTGGGCCTGGAATTCACCGCCGCCGGCATGCTGATGACCCGCTGGTTCCCGGAGGTGCCGATCTGGTACTGGTCGGCGCTGTTCGTGGTGGTGCTGTTCGGTATCAATGCCATGGCGACCCGCGCCTTTGGTGAAGCCGAATACTGGTTCTCGGGGATCAAGGTCGCGGCGATTCTCGGTTTCATCGTGGTCGGCGTGCTGGTGATCTTCGGCGTGATGCCCCTGAGCAGCGGTGCACCGGCACCGATGGCGACCAACCTGATCGGCGATTCGTTGTTCCCCAACGGCCTGTCGGCGGTGTTCGCGGTGATGATGACCGTGGTCTATGCGTTCCAGGGTTGCGAGATCATGGGTGTGGCCGCCGGTGAAACCGATCAGCCGGAAAAGAGCATTCCCCGTGCCGTGCGCAACGTGGTGTTCCGTGTGTTGATCTTCTACGTGCTGGCGATCATCGTGCTGTCGGCCATCGTGCCGTGGCAGCAGGCAGGCTTGATGGAAAGCCCGTTCGTGCAGGTGTTCGACATGGTCGGCATTCCCTACGCCGCCGACCTGATGAACTTCGTGATCCTCACCGCGATCCTGTCGGTGGGCAACTCCGGCCTGTATGCCTCGACGCGCATCCTGTGGGCGATGTCGAAAACCGGTATGGCGCCGAAAAGCCTGTCGTCATTGAGCAAGCGTGGCGTCCCGCTGCGCGCCTTGAGCATCACCCTGTGCTTCGCGCTGGTGTCGCTGATGACCAGCTTCGTCGCCGCCGATACCTTGTTCATGGTGCTGATGGCGGTGAGCGGCATGTCCGGCACCGTGACCTGGATTGTCATCGCCCTGGCGCAGTACAAGTTCCGCAAGGCGTACTTGCGTGACGGCGGCAAACTCAGCGACCTGAAATACCGCGTACCGTGGTTCCCGGTATTGCCGCTGATGTGCATCACGCTGTGCTGCTTGCTGTTCGTGTTCCTGGCCCTGGATGAAACCCAGCGTCCGTCGCTGTATTGGGGCTTTGGATTCATTGCGCTGTGCTATGGCGCGTACTTCCTGATCCATCGCAAGCGTCAGGGCGTGCTGGCGCCGAGTTTGCCGACTGTGTAATTCCTTAAATCCAGCACATTCCCTGTGGGAGCGAGCTTGCTCGCGATGGCGGCATCAGGTTCAACATCACTGTTGACTGGTCCACTGCTATCGCGAGCAAGCTCGCTCCCACAGGGGTTTTCGGCGTTCGGTAAATTTGCGACCCGCCTCCTGTCGCCAGTTGTTCGAAGTTGTAACAGCGCTAACGGCTTACGCTCGCCAATCTATAAATAGTTCAATAAAACCAATGTGTTATCGAATTCATGAGCTTGTTACAGCCCATTTCTCCACCGATTGCCGCCTTACTGAACACTCGTTTAGTATGGCCTCAAGTCGCATCACCTCAGACCCATCACAATAACTCGAGGATTCCCATGACCACTCAATCGTCGCTGCTCAGCCAGGTCGAAGCAGGCGTTGCCTGGATCACCCTCAATCGCACTGCCCAGCGCAATGCGCTGGACATTCCGACGCTGAAAAACCTGCACGGCTTGCTCGATGCTTTCAACGCCGACCCTGCGGTGCGTGTGGTGGTATTGACGGGCAGTGGCCGCAGCTTCTGCGCCGGTGCCGACCTCGATGAGTGGGCCGATGCCGAAGCCCGGGGCGCGCTGGAAACCTACGGCTGGACCGAAAACGCCCATGCCTTGATGACCCGCCTGCACAGCCTGGAAAAACCGACCATCGCCGCCATCAACGGCACCGCCGTCGGCGCCGGGATGGACCTGACCCTGTGCTGCGACCTGCGCATCGCCGGGCAATCGGCGCGCTTCAAGGCCGGCTACACCAGCATGGCGTACTCGCCGGATGCCGGCGCCAGTTGGCACTTGCCGCGCCTGATTGGCAGCGAACAGGCCAAGCGCCTGCTGTTCCTCGACGAGTTGTGGGGTGCTGACCGTGCTCTCGACGCCGGTCTGGTCGGCGATGTCTGTGCCGACGATCAACTGCTGACGGTCACCAGCGAACTGGCCGCACGCCTGGCCGCCGGCCCGACCTTCGCCTTCGCCCAGACCAAAAAACTCATGCGCGAAGGCGCCGAACGCAGCTTGGCCGAGCAACTGCAAGCCGAACTCGCCGCCGGCCTGCTCTGCGGTCGCAGTGAAGACGGCAACGAAGCCCTGCGCGCGGCCATGGAAAAACGCCCGGCACGCTTCATCGGCCGTTGATTCCCCACACTTCTTTCAGCATACGAACAACAGGTAGCAGCATGAATTTCCAACTGACCCAAGAACAAGAAATGTTGGTGGACTCGGTACGCAGCTTCGTCGAGAAGGAACTGCTGCCCTATGAAGAGCAAGTCGACCGCGCCGACGAGGTTTCCCCGGAACTGGCGGCACAGATTCGCGGCAAGGCCATCGCGGCAGGTTTCTACGCCTTCAACATGCCCGAAGAAGTGGGTGGTGGTGGCCTGGACTACCTGTCCCAGGCGCTGATCGAACGTGAGCTGTCCAAGGTGTCCTGGGCGCTGCACGTGTTCGTCGCGCGGCCGTCGAAAATCCTCATGGCCTGCACCGGCGAGCAGATCAACGACTACCTGTTGCCGTGCATCCAGGGTGAAAAGATCGACTGCTTCGCCCTGACCGAGCCGGGTGCAGGCTCCGATGCCAATGCGATCAAGACCCGCGCCGTGCGCGAAGGCGACGATTTCATTCTCAACGGCAGCAAGCATTTCATCAGCCACGCTGGCCATGCCGATTTCGCCATCGTCTTCGCCGTGACCGACACCTACGAACACAACGGCAAAAAGCGCAACGCCGTGACCTCGTTCCTGGTCGACCGCAACACCCCGGGCATGACCATCCGCCGTGGGCCCAAGTGCGTGAGCAACCGGGGTTATCACACCTTCGAAATGTTCTTCGATGACTGCCGCGTGCCGGCCAGCAAAGTGCTGGGCGAAGTCGGCAAGGGGTGGGAGGTGGCCAACGCCTGGCTGACCGCCGGGCGGGTGATGGTCGCCGCCAACTGCGTCGGTCAGGCCCAGCGCGCACTGGATGTGTCGCTGCAATGGGCGGCGGACCGCAAGCAATTCGGTCAGCCGATCGGTACTTACCAGGGCGTGTCGTTCAAATTGGCCGACATGGCCACGCAAATCCGCGCCGCCGAACTGCTGACCCTGCACACCGCCTGGAAAATGGACCAGGGCACCATGACCGATGGCGAGGCCGGCATGGCCAAGCTGTTCGCCAGTGAAGTGCTCGGGCGTACCGCCGATGAAGCGGTGCAGATTTTCGGCGGCATGGGCCTGATGGACGAAGGTCCGGTGGAGCGCATCTGGCGTAACGCGCGGATCGAACGGATCTGGGAAGGCACCTCGGAAATCCAGCGCCACATCATTTCCCGCGAGCTGCTGCGGCCGCTGCTGCGCTGATCGGCCCGGAGAACTCCCATGTCCCAAACCATTCGTGACAACCTCAAACGCATGCTCGCGCCGCAACACGTGGCGTTCGTCGGCGGTCGCAGCATGGCCCGCGCCCTCAAGCGCTGTGCCGAAGGCGGCTACCAAGGGCAAATGTGGCTGGTCAACCCGCAACACGACAGCCTTGAAGGCGTGCCGTGCGTGCGCAGCGTTGCCGAGCTGCCTTGCGGCCCGGACGCGGTATTCATTGCCACCAACCGCGAACTGACGTTGACTTGCGTGGCCGAACTGGCCGCCATCGGCGCGGGCGGCGCGATCTGCTACGCCTCCGGCTTCGCCGAGACTGGCGCCGAAGGCCAGGCCCTGCAACAGCAACTGCTCAAGGTCGCTGGCGACATGGCCTTGCTCGGCCCCAACTGCTACGGCCTGCTCGACTACCTGCACAGCTCCGCGCTGTGGCCGGTGGCCCATGGCGGTAAAGCGGTGGAGAAGGGCGTGGCGGTGCTGACCCAGAGCGGCAACTTCGCCTACAACCTGTCCATGAGCGACCGCTCGCTGCCGGTGGCCTACATGGCCTCGGTGGGCAACCAGGCGCAACTGGGCGTGGCTGAACTGATGGACGTGTTGCTCGACGAGCCGCGCGTCACCGCGATCGGCCTGCACCTGGAAGGCCTGAAGAACGTGCCGGGGTTTGCCTGTGCCGCGCACAAGGCGCTGGAGAAGGGCATCCCGATCATCGCCCTGAAGACCGGCGTGTCGCAGATCGGCGCCGAACTGGCCTTGAGTCACACCAGTTCTTTGTCGGGTTCCGATGCGCTGTACGACGCACTGTTCGACCGTCTCGGCGTGATCCGCGTCAGCGGCCCGGTGAGTTTTGTCGAAACCCTCAAGGCCGCCGCCTGCGGCAACCTGCCTGCGGGCAACAGCCTGATCGCGCTGGCCTGTTCCGGTGGCGACGCCGGGCTGATTGCCGACTACGCCGAACGCAACGACCTGGGCCTGCCGAAACTCGATCAAGGGCAGGTTGGCGAACTCGCGCAAGTGCTGCCGACCTACGCCAACCTGGTCAACCCGCTGGATTTCACCACGGCGATCTGGGGCGACGGCGAAGCCTTGAACCGCATGCTCGACAGCGCGCTGCGCACCGAGGCCGACGCGGCGATGCTGGTGCTCGACTACCCGTCGGAGTTCACCGGCGAGCGAAAGGAGTGCGACCTGCTGCTGGAGTTGTACTGCGCGGCACTGCAACGTCACGGCAAGACCGGTTTTGTCACCTCGGCCTTCCCCGAGTTGCTGCCGGCCCATGCCCGTGAGCGTCTGCACGCCCAAGGCGTCGCGGCCTTGCAGGGTGTTGAAGACGGCTTGGCCGCGTGGGGGCGCATCGCCGGTTATCAGCGCAACCGTCAGGCGTTGCTGGCGCTGGGGGAATCGGCGCTGGTGCCGTTGAGCCCGCAAGCGCTGCAAGGCGAAGGACGCTTGCTCAATGAATGGGATTCCAAACAGGCGTTAAGAGCCTTTGGCCTGCCGACGCCCAACGGCGTTTTGAGCACCCCGGACAAGGCCCTGAAGGACGCCGAAGCATTGGGCTATCCGCTGGTACTCAAAGCGGTCAGTGCCCAACTGCCACACAAGACCGAGGCCGGCGCCGTGGCGCTGAACCTCAAGGACGGCGCGGTATTGAGTGCCGCACTGGAGAAGATGCGCGCCAGCATTGCCGCTTACGCCCCGGGCGTACCTTTCGATCAACTGTTGCTCGAACCCATGGCCAAGCCGCCACTGGCTGAGCTGATCGTCGGGATCAAACGCGAAAACGATTTCGGCCTCGCCTTGGTGATCGGTGCCGGCGGCATTCTAGTGGAACTGCTCAAGGACAGTCGCAGCCTGTTGCTGCCGACCACCGACGGCGCGATTCGCAATGCCTTGCTCAGCCTGCGCAGTGCGCCGTTGCTGCAAGGTTTCCGTGGTCGCGAGCCTGCTGACCTGGACGCCCTGGTGACCGCTATCCGCGCCGTGGCCGACTACGCCTGCGAAAACGCCGCGCACTTGCTGGAGCTCGATGTGAACCCATTATTGGTCGGTGCCCAAGGCACGACTGCGGTCGATGCGTTGATTCGCCTCGGCCAGGAGTGAGGACATGAAAATGCAAAGCAAAACCTTGACCGGTGGCCAGGCCCTGGTGCGTCTGTTGGCCAACTACGGCGTCGATACCGTGTTCGGCATCCCCGGCGTACACACCCTGGAGCTGTATCGCGGCTTGCCCGGCAGTGGCATTCGCCACGTGTTGACACGCCATGAGCAGGGCGCCAGTTTCATGGCCGACGGCTATGCCCGGGTCAGCGGCAAACCCGGCGTGTGCTTCGTCATCACCGGCCCCGGCGTGACCAACGCCGCCACCGGCATTGGCCAGGCCTACGCCGACTCGATTCCGATGCTGGTGATTTCCAGCGTCAACCACAGCGCCAGCCTCGGCAAGGGCTGGGGCAGCCTGCACGAATGCCAGGACCAACGGGCGATGACCGCGCCTATTACCGCGTTCTCGGCAGTGGCGCTGACCGCCGAAGACCTGCCGGAACTGATCGCCCGTGCCTACGCGGTGTTCGACAGCGAGCGGCCGCGCCCGGTGCACATCTCGGTGCCGCTGGACGTGCTGTCGGCGCCGATTGCCCGTGACTGGAGCAACGAGGTGGTGCGTCGTCCGGGTCGTGGTCCGGCATCCGTCACTGCCATCGATCAAGCCGTGGCCAAACTGAAGACTGCCAAGCGTCCAATGATCATCGCCGGTGGTGGTGCGCTCAATGCCACCTCTGAACTGCAAGACATCAGCACCCGGCTCGCTGCGCCGCTGTTCACCAGCGTCGCTGGCAAAGGCCTGCTGCCGCCGGATGCGCCGCTCAATGCCGGTTCATCCCTGTGTGTGGAGCCGGGCTGGAAGCTGATTTCCGAGGCCGATGTGGTGCTGGCGGTCGGCACCGAAATGGCCGACACCGATTTCTGGCGCGAACGCCTGCCACTCAATGGCGAACTGCTGCGCGTCGACATCGACCCACGCAAATTCAACGACTTCTACCCCTGCGCCGTGGCATTGCATGGTGACGCACAACAAACCCTCAGTGGCGTGCTTGAGCGCCTGCCGTCCGACGTGCGCGACGCTGGCGCCGCCACTGCCTCGGTCGCCGCCCTGCGCGCAGCGGTCAAGGCCAGCCATGGCCCGTTGCAGTCGATCCATCAAGCGATTCTCGACCGTATCGCCGCAGAGCTGCCGGAAAATGCCTTCATCAGCACCGACATGACCCAACTGGCCTACACCGGCAACTACGCCTTCGACAGCCTGGCCATCCGCAGCTGGCTGCACCCAACCGGCTACGGCACCTTGGGTTATGGCCTGCCGGCCGGTATCGGCGCCAAGTTCGGCGCGCCGCAACGGCCGGGCCTGGTTCTGGTGGGCGACGGTGGTTTCCTCTACACCGCCCAGGAACTGGCCACGGCTGTTGAAGAACTGGACAGCCCGCTGGTGGTGCTGCTGTGGAACAACGACGCCCTGGGGCAGATCCGCGACGACATGATCGGGCTGGATATCGAGCCCATCGGCGTGCTGCCACGCAACCCGGATTTCGCCGCCCTCGCGCGTGCGTTCGGCTGCACCGTGACTCAGCCGCAAAGCCTGGCCGAGTTGCAGACCGACTTGCGCCAGGGCTTCAAACGTAACGGCGTGACTTTGATTGAACTCAAGCATGCCTGTGCGCATTGATCTGCATTTCAAGGGGATGAAGCCATGCGCTTTTCCGATCTGACTCAACGAATCGCCGGTGACGGCGCCGCCGCGTGGGACATTCACTACCGCGCCCTGGCAAAGCGCGAGCAGGGCGAAGACATTCTGCTGCTGTCCGTGGGCGATCCGGATTTCGATACCCCACAGCCTATCGTGCAGGGCGCCATCGACAGTCTGCTGAGCGGCAACACTCACTACGCCGAGGTGCGCGGCAAGCGTGCCCTGCGTGAAGCCATTGCCAGGCGTCATCAACAGCGCAGCGGTCAAGCCGTCTCGGCGGATCAGGTCACCGTGCTGGCCGGGGCGCAATGTGCGCTGTTCAGCGTGGCCCAATGCGTGCTCAATCCCGGTGACGAGGTGATCGTCGCCGAACCGATGTACGTCACCTACGAAGCGGTGTTCGGTGCTTGCGGCGCCGTGGTGGTGCCGGTGCCGGTGCGCTCGGAAAATGGTTTCCGCGTGCTGCCCGAAGACGTCGCCGCGCGCATCACCCCGCGCACCCGGGCGCTGGCACTGAACAGCCCGCACAACCCGTCGGGCGCGAGTCTGCCGCGCAGCACTTGGGCGGCTTTGGCTGAACTGTGCATCGGCCACGACCTGTGGCTGATTTCCGATGAGGTCTACAGCGAACTGCTGTTCGAAGGCGAACACGTCAGCCCGGCGAGCCTGCCGGGCATGGCCGAGCGCACCGCGACCCTCAACAGCCTGTCGAAGTCCCACGCCATGACCGGCTGGCGCGTCGGCTGGGTGGTGGCGCCGCCATCCCTGGCCGCGCACCTGGAAAACCTCGCGTTGTGCATGCTCTACGGCTCGCCGGATTTCATTCAGGACGCTGCCGTGGTGGCCCTGGAAAGCAACCTGCCGGAACTCGAAGCCATGCGCGAAGCCTATCGCCAGCGTCGCGACCTGGTGTGCGACAGCCTGGCCGATTGCCCCGGCGTGCGGGCGTTGAAACCCGATGGCGGGATGTTCGTGATGCTCGATATCCGTCAGACCGGGCTCAGCGCCCAGGCGTTTGCCGACCGTCTGCTGGATCGCCACGGCGTGTCGGTGCTGGCGGGAGAGGCCTTTGGTCCGAGCGCGGCGGGGCACATTCGCCTCGGTCTGGTGTTCGGTGCCGAACCGCTGCGCGATGCCTGCCAGCGCATTGCCCGTTGTGCTCAAGAATTGATGGAGGCCCAGGTTCATGCTTAATCACAAGACACTGTTTATTGATGGTCGCTGGCAAACCCCATCGGGGCAGGGCATCGCCGAGGTGATCAACCCGGCCACCGAGGAAGTCTGCGGCAGCGTTCCGCTGGGTGATGAGCGCGATGTCGAAAACGCCGTGGCGGCTGCACGCCGGGCCTTCGCTTCATGGTCGCGCACGCCGTCCAGCGTGCGTGCCGGCTACATCCGCGCCCTGGCCGAGCAACTGCGCAATCGTGCCGATGAGATGGCCGCGGTCATCACCACGGAACTGGGCATGCCGGTGCAATGGTGCCGCTCGGTACAGGTCGACGGGCCGATCACTGGCCTTGAGCAATACGTCGAACTGGCTCATCTCATGGACGAAGTGCGCGAAGTCGGCAACTCGCTGGTGGTCCGCGAGGCCGTGGGCGTCTGCGCGTTCATCAACCCGTGGAATTACCCGCTGCACCAGTTGATCGGCAAACTCGCCCCGGCCCTGGCCGCCGGTTGCACCGTGGTAGTGAAGCCGAGCCAGGAAACCCCGCTGCATGCCTTCCTGTTGGCGCAAATGATCGAGGACATCGGCCTGCCGGCGGGGGTATTCAACCTGGTCAGCGGGCCCGGCTCGAAAGTCGGCGAAGCGCTGGCCAAACACCCGGACGTGGACATGGTGTCGTTTACCGGTTCCACCGGCGCCGGGGTTCGCGTTGCCCAGGCGGCGGCGCCATCGGTCAAGCGGGTGTGCCTGGAACTGGGCGGCAAGTCGCCGCTGCTGATCGCCGAGGATGCCGATCTGGCAGCGGCGGTGCGCTACGGCGTGCAGGACGTGATGATCAACTCCGGCCAGACCTGCACCGCACTGACCCGCATGCTGCTGCCGGCCAGCCGCTACGCCGAGGCTGTGGAACTGGCGCTGGCGGAAACCCTGAGCCTGCGCATGGGTGACCCCCTCGACCCGCAAAGCTTCCTCGGCCCGATGTGTTCGGCGGGGCAAAAACGCACCGTGCTCGACTACATCAAGGTCGGCCAACAGGAAGGCGCCCGGCTGCTGTGCGGCGGTGACATGCCGTCGGCATTCGAGCGCGGCTTCTATGTCAGCCCGACACTGTTCGCCGATGTCGACAACCGCATGCGCATCGCCCAGGAAGAAATCTTCGGCCCGGTGCTGTGCCTGATTCCCTACACCGATGAGGCGCAAGCGATCCAGATCGCCAACGACTCACCGTTCGGCCTGTCCAGCGGCGTCTGGGCCGGCAGTGCCGAGCGCGCCTTGCACCTGGGGCGGCAGATGCGCGCCGGTCAGTGCTTCCTCAATGGCGCGGCGTTCAATTATCAGGCGCCGTTCGGTGGCTACAAACAATCGGGCAATGGCCGGGAGTGGGGGGAAGAAGGGCTGAACGAATTCGTCGAAGTGAAGGCGATCCAGGTGTGACGGTTGGCGATTCAAAGGTTGTATGCGCCGGGCCATGGCCCGGTGTTTTGCGTGGTTTTGAATTGGAATTCCATTAGCTTTTGATCAGGGGCAATGCAATGAGCGATAACAAAAACAAGATTACTCAAGCGAACCATGAATTCAGTTTTCCGCGTAGAGACTTCCTCAAGTACAGCGCGGCCGCCGCGGCGGTGGCCGGGGCGTTCTCCATGGGGCTGCCGTTTGGCGCTTTTGCCGAGGAGGCCACGCCGAAACCCGGCGGCGTACTGCGTCTGGGCCTGGCTGGAGGCAGCACCACCGACTCCAGGGATCCGGGCTCCTGGGCCGACACCTTTACCTTCGTCGGCTTCTCGGCGGTCTATAACACCCTGACCGAAATTGCCGTCGACGGCACGGCGATCCCCGAACTGGCGGAAAGCTGGACTTCGACCCCGGACGCGCGCATCTGGACCTTCAAAATCCGTCAGGGCGTGACCTTTCACAACGGCAAGACCCTGACCGCCGACGATGTGGTGGCTTCGATTCAGCATCACCTCGGCGAGAACTCCACCTCGGCGGCCAAGACCGTGCTGGGCGACGTGGCCAAAGTCAGTGCCAACGGCAGCGACAGCGTGGTGTTCGAACTGCACTCGGGCAACGCTGACTTCTCCTATGTGGTCGCCGACTACCACCTGGCGATCATGCCGAGCAAGGATGGCGTGGCGGACTGGCAGGCTGGCGCCGGCACCGGTGGCTATCGCCTCAAGGACTTCGAGCCGGGCGTGCGCATGACCCTGGAACGCAGCCCCGACTACTGGAAACCGGGCCGGGCGCACTTCGCCAGTGCCGAGTTGATTGCCATCTCCGACGGCGCGGCACGGGTCAACGCGCTGGTCACCGGGCAAGTGGATGTGATCAACAAGGTCGACCTGAAAACCGTGGCGCTGCTCAAGCGCAACCCGAACCTGATCATCGAAGAAACCAAAGGCGCCCAGCACTACACCTTCCCGATGCTCACCGACAGCCAGGTGTTCCTGAACAACGACGTGCGCCTGGCGATGAAACACGCGATCAACCGCGAAACCCTGCTGGCCTCGGTGCTGCACGGCTACGGCCTGGTAGGCAACGACCACCCGATCCAGCCCGGCAGCCGCTTCATCAACACCGCGCTGGAACAACGTACCTACGATCCGGATAAATCGCGCTTCTACCTGAAAAAGGCCGGCCTGGATTCGCTCAAGGTGCGCCTGCAAGCCTCCGATGCAGCCTACACCGGTGCCGTGGACGCCTCGGTGTTGTTCAAGGAACAGGCCCGCGCGGCCGGTATCGACATCGACGTGGTGCGCGAGCCGGCGGACGGCTTCTTCTCCAACGTGTGGATGAAGCAACCGTTCACCACCTCGTTCTGGTACAGCAGCCTGACCGCCGACCGCATGTTCAGCATCGGCTACGCCAAAGGCGCTGCGTGGAACGAAACCCACTGGGACAACCCGCGCTTCAACCAACTGCTCAACGCCGCCCGCGGCGAGATGAACGACCCGCTGCGCCGCGAGATGTACAACGAAATGCAGGCGCTGTGCCGGGACGAGGGCGGGGCGATTGTGCCGTTGTTTGCCAGCTCGGTGGCGGCGCGCTCCAACCGCGTGGTTCACGGCGGGCAGACCGCGCCCTATGGCGAGCTGGATGGGTTGCGGGTGATCGAGCGGTGGTGGCAGGCGTAAGCCTATCGTCGATGCAACGAAGATCCCTGTGGGAGCGGGCTTGCCCGCGATGACGGTGGCACATTCAACATCAATGTTGCCTGACAGTCCGCTATCGCTGGCAAGCCAGCTCCCACAGTGGATATGTGCAATCTGCACCAGCGTGCCCATTTCAAGGAACCGCACGATGAGAAGTATTTTCAAGCTGTTGGGGCAGCGCCTGGCTCTGGGCCTGCTGTCCCTGTTTGCCGTATCAGTGATCATCTTCCTGGCCGTCGGCATGCTCCCGGGCGACATTGCCCAAGCCATGCTCGGCCAGTCGGCCACCCCGGAAACCGTGGCGGCCTACCGCGCGCAACTGGGCCTGGACTTGCCGCCGCTGACCCGCTTCGGCCACTGGATCTGGCAGTTGCTCCACGGTGATCTCGGTGTATCGCTGGCCAACCAGCGGCCGATCGCCGATCTGGTCAGCACCCGTTTGGGCAACACCTTCAGCCTGGCGCTGCTGGCGGCTTTGGTTTCCGTGCCGTTGGCCTTGCTGCTGGGCATGCTCGCGGCGTTGTACCGCAACAGCTGGTTCGACCGTTTGCTCAACACCTCGGCCCTGAGCGCGGTGTCGTTCCCCGAGTTCTTCGTCGCCTACATCCTGATCCTGGTGTTCGCGGTGAAGCTCAACTGGTTCCCGAGCATTTCCAACCTGGCGCCGGACGCTTCGTTGGGCACGATACTGGAGCGCTCGGTGTTGCCGGTGGCGACCCTCAGCCTGGTGGTGATCGCACAGATGATGCGCATGACCCGCGCATCCTTGATCAACCTGCTGGCCAGCCCCTACATCGAAATGGCCCGCCTCAAGGGCATCAGCCAGTCGCGGATCATCTTCCGTCACGCCTTGCCCAATGCCCTGGCGCCGATTGTCAACGTGGTGGCGCTGAACCTGGCGTACCTGGTGGTCGGCGTGGTGGTGGTCGAGGTGGTGTTTGTCTATCCGGGGCTCGGCCAGTTGCTGGTGGACTCGGTGGCCAAACGTGACATCCCGGTGGTGCAGGCCTGCAGCCTGATCTTCGCCGCGACCTACATCCTGCTCAACACCAGCGCCGATGTGCTGTCGATTGCCAGCAACCCACGCCTGATGCATCCGAAGGGGTAGACCATGAGCCTGTTGATACAAGTATGGCGGGCGCCCCTGAGCGCCAAGTTCGGTTTATTGATGATCCTGCTGTACGTGCTGGTGGCGGTGTTCGCGCCGGTGCTGGCGCCGTTCGGCGAAACCCAGGTGGTGGGCGGGGGCTTTGAGCCATGGGGCGGGCAGTTCCTGTTGGGCACCGATAACCTGGGCCGCGACATGTTCAGCCGCCTGGTCTATGGCGCGCGCAATACCCTGGGCATTGCCTTCCTCACCACCGTCCTGGCGTTTTTGCTCGGTGGCACCTGCGGTTTGATCGCGGCGATCAAGGGCGGTTGGGTCGATCAGGGTTTGTCGCGGGTGGTGGACATCCTCATGGCCATTCCGCAACTGATCTTCGCCTTGCTGATCCTCAGCGTGGTCGGCACCACCGCGACCTCGCTGGTGCTGGTGATTGCGCTGCTGGATGCGACCCGGGTGTTTCGCCTGTCTCGCGCGGTGGCGATGAACGTCGTGGTGCAGGACTTCGTCGAAGCCGCACGCCTGCGTGGTGAAGGCCTGTGCTGGCTGGTGACCCGCGAGGTGTTGCCCAATGCGGCGGCACCGCTGATTGCCGAGTTCGGCCTGCGTTTCTGCTTCGTGTTCCTGTTCATCAGTGCGCTGTCCTTCCTCGGCCTGGGCATTCAACCACCCACCGCCGACTGGGGCAGCATGGTGCGCGACAACGCCGTGCTGATTACCTTCGGCGACATCAGTCCGCTGTTGCCCGCCCTGGCCGTGGCCTTGATCACGGTCAGCGTCAACTTCGTCGTCGACTGGTTGCTGCACAAATCCAGCGGCCTCAAGGAGTGCTGAACATGACGACAACCAAACCTTTGCTGGAAATCCGCGACCTGCACATCGAAGGCCATTACGAAGACGCCTGGCATCCGCTGATCAAGGGCATCGACCTGACCCTGCAACGGGGCGAGGTGCTGGGCTTGATCGGTGAGTCCGGCGCGGGCAAGTCGACCCTCGGCCTGTCGGCCATGGGCTACACCCGCGACGGCTGCCGGATCACCGGCGGCTCGGTGCACTTCGACGGCATCGACCTGCTCAAGGCCAAGCCCGAAGCCCTGCGCAAGTTGCGCGGTTTGCGCATTGCCTACGTGGCACAGAGCGCGGCGGCCTCGTTCAACCCGGCCCATCGACTCATCGATCAACACGTCGAAACCGCCGTGAAGAACGGTGGCATGAGCCGCGAAGAGGCCATGCGCGACGCGGTCGAATTGTATCGGGTGCTGCGCCTGCCCAATCCCGAAACCATTGGCCAGCGCTATCCGCATCAGGTGTCCGGCGGCCAGTTGCAGCGAGTCATGACGGCGATGGCCATGGCCTGTCATCCGGACCTGATCATCTTCGACGAACCGACCACCGCGCTGGACGTCACCACCCAGATCGAAGTGCTCGCCGCCATTCGTGATGCAGTGGCGACCTACGGCAGCGCGGCGATCTACATCAGCCACGACCTGGCGGTGGTGGCGCAGATGGCCGACCGCATCATGGTGCTGCGCCACGGCAAACTGGTGGAGGAGGCCGAGACTCGCAAGATGCTCGGCGACCCGCAGGAGGACTACACCAAGTCGCTGTGGGCGGTGCGCAGTTTTCGCACCGAGCCCAAGGCTTGCCCGCAGCAGGAACAGCCGCTACTGGAGTTGCGCAACAGCTGCGCCAGCTACGGCCAGCAACCGGTGCTGCACGACGTTTCCCTGAAGCTGTATCGCGGCCAGACCCTGGCGGTGATCGGCGAGTCCGGTAGCGGCAAAAGCTCCACGGCGCGGCTGATCACCGGTTTGCTGCCGCCGACTTACGGCCAGGTGCTGTACGACGGTGAACCCTTGCCGGCGGACTTTCGCCAGCGCAGCAAGGAACAACTGCGGCGCATCCAGATGATCTACCAGATCCCCGACACCGCGCTCAATCCGCGGCAGCGCATCGTCGACATCATCGGCCGGCCGCTGACGTTCTACCTCGGCCTCAAGGGCAAGGCCATGCGCGCCCGGGTCGCCGAACTGCTGGAAATGATCGAACTCGACCCGGCAACCTTCATGGAGCGTCAGCCCCGGGAACTGTCCGGCGGGCAGAAGCAACGCATCTGCATCGCCCGGGCGCTGGCGGCTGATCCGCAACTGATCATTTGCGATGAAGTCACTTCGGCCCTCGATCAACTGGTGGCCGAGGGCGTACTGAAATTGCTCAACCGCATCCAGCAACAGCTGGGTGTCGCCTACCTGTTCATCACCCACGATGTTGCTACAGTGCGGGCCATTGCCGATGAGGTATTGGTCATGCAAAGGGGCAGGGTGGTGGACCACGGCTCGCGCAGCCAGATCTTCACTCCGCCGCATCAGGACTACACCGGGCTGCTGTTTTCTTCCGAACCGCAAATGGACCCCGACTGGCTCGACCGGTTGCTGGCGTCGCGCGCTTCCACACCTTCAACCGATACGCTGGAACAAGTCTAAGGAACCACCATGAAAGTACTGATCGTCCACGCTCACCCGGAGCCGCAATCCTTCACCGCCGCCCTGCGGGACCAGGCTGTTTCCTCCCTCGAAGCCCAGGGCCACGAAGTGCAGGTCAGCGACCTGTACAAAATGAACTGGAACCCGGTGGCCAGCGACGCCGACTTCTCCAATCGGGAAAACCCCGAGTACCTGGTCTATGCCCTGGAACAACGCCTGGGCGTGAAGAGCCAGTCGCTGGCGGCGGACATCCAGGCTGAACTGGACAAGCTGCTGTGGGCCGACCTGCTGATCCTCAACTTCCCGATCTTCTGGTTCTCCACCCCGGCCATGCTCAAGGGCTGGATCGACCGGGTGCTGGTGTCCGGCATCTGCTACGGCGGCAAGCGTTTCTATGATCAGGGTGGTCTGGCTGGGAAGAAGGCGCTGGTGACCGTGACCCTGGGCGGGCGTGAGCACATGTTTGGGGAGGGCGCGATTCATGGGCCGTTGGAGGATATGTTGCGGCCGATCCTGCGTGGCACGTTGGCGTACGTCGGGTTCGATGTGCTGGAGCCGTTTGTGGCGTGGCATGTGCCGTACATCAGTGATGAGGCGCGCCAGCAGTTTCTGGTTGATTACGGGCAGCGGCTGCAGCATTTGAGTGATGATCAGCCGCTGGTGTTTCCGAAGTTGGCGGAGTTTGATGACAAGCTCTATCCAATTGGCCGCTAACTTTTACATTGACTGGATCTGAGATGTATCGCAGATCCAGTCCGTTTGCCGGTTTTAATTGGATGAAATAACGGGTGTCCAGATTAAAGTTAACGTTTTTTTGCGCTATCGCATTTCTTATAACTTTATTTGTCACTTTGTTTTTGTTTCGGATTTCGTTGTTGGCCCTTCTCGCAAGATCGCGAAGACCATTATGAGTCTGGGCGGCGTAATTGTAGAATTCACTCTTTGGACTCGATTCGCTTCCTGTTGGGCCGCCAAGGGCATCCCGGATTTTATTAATTGCTGTATTGCTGTCCATATGTGTGTTATGCCGCATTTCGTTCGTAAAAATTTCCAGAGCTATGTCTGGTTTAATTATGTGGGGTGTTATTGTTTGAAGTTGTAATGGGGGTGTTGCTTCTAATGCGAGGGTTTTGAGTGAAAGGGGGTCGCTAAGATTGGGGGTGGTGAGATGGCGTTTATAAATAAAATTGTATTGACTCTTTTGCAGTCGTTCGATTGTGTTTTTTCTGAAAGTTTCCGCATCTTGTTTGATTTTTGAAATGAGCTGATCAATCTCTCTGTTGATGTTCTTCTTGTTTATTATATTTTGAAAGAAATTTCTAACAGGCTTTATAATGTGACCTGTTGGGTCGCTGAAATTAGTTGGGGCGCCCTTGCAGTAGTTATACGAATTCAATCCTCCCTCACCAAACGGACTCCAACTGTCTGGACTATTGAATCGCATCAAAACCGGATTAAACGCCCGATATCCATTCCCCAATAAATAATGCCCGGTCAGCGGATCCGGCCGTTCACCGTTGAACCCGAGCAAACTGCTCATGCCACTTTCGGCGGAGCGATGGCCGTAGGGGGAATAGGCGATGGGTTGTGGTTGTTGGCCGCTCTTGAGCGTGTTCAGCACCGAGCGTTGCAGGTCCGTGGCTAGCAGGGTGGTGTCGAGTACTCCGTTCTGGCGCTGATGTTGCGCCAGCAGCAGGTCGTCGTGCTGGACGATTGAGTGTCCGACCGCACCCTGTACCTCGGTGGCCAGGCGACTTTTGCAATAGAAACGATGACGTTCCGGGGTATCGGACAGAGTGTGGCTGGTGAGGCGATCCAGTGGATCATAGCGATAACGGCAAATCAGGACTTTTTGAGGGGAAGACATGGTGACTCCTACTCTCACGGGGGTGAAAGCCTGAGTTTGGGTTCAATTGCTTTCGGCGGGTACTAGCAGAGCTAATAGTAGGTGGGCCGAGAATTGCGCGGGCTGTACTGACGTCATCGCGAGCAGGCTCGCTCCTACAATGATTGGTGTTGTTGCAGATGCCCGAGTACCCACACAAATCCCTGTGGGAGCGGGCTTGCCCGCGATTGGGGTATCAGCTTCAACATCTATGTTGACTGGGCCACCGCTATCGCGGGCAAGCCCGCTCCCACAGTTTTTGTATTTGCAGTTCAAATTGACGTGTGTTTAATGGGTGTTTAACGGCTGTCAGCGTTACTTCCCGCAAGCTACGACGGCTTGCGTCTTTGCCTACAGCTACGCCAGAATCCGCCGGCTTGTGCGTCTTGGGGGCGGGTTCTATCGTTGGCCGGTCGCTGCAAAACAGTAGCGATCGGGTTTGGTAGCCCGGTTATCCAGGCGCAGAGCACCACGCTTTGCAGAGTTTTTTCTCTGCTTAATGGTGGCCATGCGTAGGGCGTCTTCGGATGCGCCGGGTTCCTGGGCCGGTCTACCAACCTGCGTATGGCCGCCACCCATCGTTTGGTAGCGAAGGTTGATGGCTCCTCATCTACATCCAGGAGTTTCATCCATGTTCAAAGTCACACCCAACCCGCCGGACACCGATCCGACATCCCCGTACGAAACCCTCGACTCCCAAAAACTCCACGAAGCCGCCGAGCGCGCCCTTGATCATTACCTCAACCCCGGCCCCGGCATCATGGCCACGCCGCGTAAACCTAGTTCCATGTTCATCGTCAATCCCGAACTCAATGTCGAGACCTTACTGGTGCACGCCTGCGAGTCGCTGGCATCGGCCCATGTCATGGCCAACGATCTGGTGGATCATCTGCAAGGAACCAGCCGCAATGCGCTGCTGGGCATTGCGCAGGTGATCATGCTCGGAGAGCTGGCGGTGAACCGGGCGCTGGATCAGCTCGATCCGCCTGAGTAACCACAAATCTCCATATCTCCGATAGACCTGTAGGAGCGAGCCTGCTCGCGATGGCGCCAGTACTCCCGGCATAGATGCTGGCTGGTCGACCGCCTTCGCGAGCAGGCTCGCTCCCACACAACACCCACCGCTTGTTCGCAAGTCCTTCTCTGCGGGGCCGTTGAACTACACTTTTCAGTTGTTCCACCCGATCGGCAGGGCGACGCATGGCGTCGCTTGCCGCCGCCAGTCGCCCCAAGGCTTGCCCATTGCGGCAAGCCTGTCGGAGGTCATCATGAATAGGTTTTCACCGGTCAGCCTGTGCATCGCATTGTCGGTTTTGAGTAGCCCGCTTTGGGCGCAATCGGTGGTGCCGATGAAAGGGCAGAGTTCGCAACAAACCCAGGCTGACATCAACGAATGCAACAGCATCGCCGCCAGCCAAAGCGCCTCGACGTCTTCCACGCCTTCCGGCGGGAGGGTCAAGGGTGCCGCTGTGGGGGCTGCCGCTGGCGCGACGGCTGCCCAGGTGCGCGGCAATCAGCACGACGAAGCTTATGATCGTGTCGACGATGACAGGAAACAGGACTATCGCCAGGACCGGGCCAAATCGACGGCAGCGGCCGGGATGGTGGTCGGTGGCTCGCGTCAGCGCCAGGAACGCCGGGCGGACGAGAAAACCACACAGGCGAATACCGCGTCGGCTTATAGCAGCTGTCTGCAGGGCAAGGGGTATCAGGTCAATCCTTGAATCAGGTACGCAACACACTGTAGGAGCGAGCTTGCTCGCGAAAAACCTGAGTGCGCCGCGGACTGTCAGGTGCCCAGTGTCATCGTTAACGACCATCGCGAGCAAGCTCGCTCCTACAAGGACAAGGAAGCAGACGGGTAAAGAAACGGCCTGTAGTTCAAATCTGACAACCGTTCATCGGTGAACTACGCTGCGGTACGTACCCTCGATTTGAATTTTGTGAAGTAAGGATCCGACACATGCGGAGCAGGCTGCTCGCTGTAATGTTTACTGTTTTCGGGATGTTCTGGTCGGTGCAATTGTGGGCCGAAGATGCGCCGAAAGTGGTTGATGCTCCCGTTGAATTGAAAGTGGCCAACCGCAGCATCATGGTGTTTCGCGCGACCATCCTTGGAGAAGCCCCGGCGTCGCGGGTCAAACGGGCGAAATCGGTGATCGGTGAGGCGCTGGATGACGCCGACGATCTCAATGTCTCCATCGATCCGATCATGAAAAGCTACATGGTGCTGCTGGGTAGCCGGCGCGCCTTTATCGTTTCGCCCAAGGACTTCGACGAGACCGAATTCGACTCGGTACAGCAGGCCGCCGAAGCCGCGGCCGGCAAGCTGCGCCAGGTCGTGGCCGAAACCCAGGAGGCCCGCAGCCTGCGGTTGATCCTGCGCTCGGTAGTCGCCACGTTGCTGGCCACCGGCATTTACATCGCGCTGCTGTTCGGCATGTCGTACCTGCGGCGCAGAGTGCTGAAGAAACTGCCCGAGCTGATGCATCGGCACACCCAGGCCCTGAAAGTCGGACGGGTTCCGCTGGTCGACGCCAATTACCTGTATCCGTTGGCCAGCCGCCTGCTGGAGCTGGTGCGCTGGATCATCGTGTTGCTGCTGACGTACGAATGGCTGGGCTTTGTCCTGTCGCGCTTTCCCTATACCCGTCCCTGGGGCGAAAGCCTCAACAACTATCTGCTGGAGCTCGGCGGTTATCTGCTGCAAGGGATCGTCGGTGCCATACCCGGGCTGGGCGTGGCGCTGGCGATCTTCTTCATCGCCCGCGGCGCAACCGCGTTCATGCGGCGGATACTGCGGCGCATGGCTGCACCGGGAACCCTCAGCTGGCTGAACCATGAAACCCTGCAACCGACCCAACGCCTGACGTCCCTGGCGATCTGGCTGTTTGCACTGGCCATGGCCTACCCGTACCTGCCGGGTGCCGGCACCGATGCCTTCAAAGGCTTGTCGGTGTTGATCGGCCTGATGATTTCCCTGGGTGCTACCAGCGTGGTGGGCCAGGCGGCGGCGGGGTTGATCCTGACCTACACCCGTACCCTGCGCCCCGGCGAATTTGTGCGCATCGGCGACTACGAAGGCACGGTGACCGAACTGGGCATGTTCACCACCAGCATTCGCACCGGCCTGGGCGAGGTGCTGACCCTGCCCAACTCGATGATCACCGGCACCGTCACCAAGAACTACTCGCGGGTGGTACAAGGCCCCGGCTACGTGGTCGACACCATCGTGACCATCGGCTACGACACACCGTGGCGGCAGGTGGAGGCGATGTTGCTGGAGGCCGCGAAACGCACGCCGGGGATTCTCGAGGTACCGCCGGCCCAGGTGTTCCAGACGGCATTGTCGGACTTCTACCCGGAATACCGGCTGGTGGCCCAGGCCATTCCCAGCCAGCCTCGGCCGCGCGCCGTGCTGCTGAGCATGCTGCACGCCAACATCCAGGATGTGTTCAACGAGTACGGCGTGCAGATCATGTCGCCGCACTACCTGGGCGATCCGCAACAAGAGAAATGGGTGCCCAGGGACAAGTGGTACCCGGCCCCCGCGCAAGAACCGAAGGAATCCTGATTTCGCCTGAAAGGGAGTTCGCACCATGCTTGAGTTCATTCTCCACGCCCTGCGGACTGACCCGGAAATCGCGGTGTTCCTGGCCATTGCCCTGGGCGTCTTCATCGGGCGCATCCACATCGGCAGTTTCCACCTCGGTTCCGTGGCCGGTGCGCTGCTGATGGGGCTGCTGATCGGCCAGATCGGGCTGGAGGTGCCGACCGGATTGAAGTCGGTGTTCTTCGTGATGTTCATCTACGCGGTCGGCTTCAAGAGCGGGCCGGAGTTTTTCGGCAGCCTCAATCGCGGCACGTTGAAACTGGTGGTGTTGAGCGTGGTGCTGTGCGGGACGGCGCTGGCGGCGATCTTGCTGATGAATGCGGTGTTCGATTTCGACGCCGGTTTCACCGCCGGGCTCGGCGCCGGCGCACTGACCGATACGGCGATCATGGGTACCGCCACCAGCGCCATCAATCAACTGTCGATCGACACTGCGGCCAGGGCCCAACTCAACAGCCACATGGCGATTGCCTACGCGATCACGTACCTGTTCGGCACCATCGGCCTGATCGTCTTCGTCGGCAGCATTGCCCCAAAACTATTGGGCGTGGACCTCAAAGCCTCGGCACGGGAGCTGGAACTGGAGCTGGGCATCGCCAAGGAAGAAGACGCGATCACCGTGCCCTACACCCGCATTGTCGTGCGTGCCCACCAGGTGGCCGCCAATGGTTCGGCGAATGGGCAGCGTATTGCCGATGTGGAGAAACAGCATGAATCGCTGACCGTCGAGCGCGTGGTGCGTGCGGGAAAAGTCTTCGAGCGTGACGAAGCTTTCACGCTGATGGCCGGGGATATCGTCGGGGTCTATGCCTTGCGCGAAGCCGTGGGCACGCTCACCCAGTGGATCGGGCCGGAAATCGACCATGCCGAATCCTTGTCTTTCCCGACCCGCGAGGTGGACATCGTCGTGACTTCGCCTGAGTTCGCCGGCAAGACGATCCATCAGGCGAAAAGCCGGATGGAAAGCGCCAGGCGCCTGGGCTGCTTCATCAATACCATCACTCGCCAGGGCTACGAGTTGCCCTTGCTGCCCAACACCGTGCTGCGTCGAGGTGACGTGATCACCCTGACCGGCCGCACCGCCAGTGTCGAAGCGGTGGCCAAGCGGTTAGGGCGGATTCGCGAGAACAACTACAAGAGCGACATCGCCGTGCACACCCTTGGCATGGTGCTGGGCTCGTTGCTGGGGCTGTTGTCGACCCATATCGGGATGATCCCCGTGGAGCTGGGCATCGGTGGCGGGGTGTTGGTCGCCGCGCTGGTGATTGGCTGGTACAACTCGCGCCACCCGGAAATCGGCGCATTGCCGCCGGCTGCGCAATGGGCCTTTTCCGAGTTCGGCTTGACCGCGTTCGGCGCGGTGGTCGGCCTGCTGGCCGGGCCTGCAGCCTTTGCCGCGATGAAGGAACAAGGCCTGGCATTGCTGCTGTCCGGCGCCGTGGTCACCATAGTGCCACCGCTGGTGGCGCTGTACTTCGGCCGCTATGTGCTGCGCCTGCACCCGATGATCCTGTTCGGCGCCCTGGCCGGTGCGCAGACCGAAGCGGCGTCGATGAACAAGATCATCGAGCAGTCCGGCAGCAACACCCCGGTGATTGGCTTTACCGTGTGTTATGCGATTTCCAATGTGCTGTTGGCGGTGTGTGGGCCGATCATTGTGTTTGTGGTGGCGGGGTAGCCATTCCTGTGGCGAGGGAGCTTGCTCCCGTCGGGTCGCGAAGCGACCCCTCTCTTAAAAACAGGCCTGCTGCGCAGTCCAGCGGGAGCAAGCTCCCTCGCCACAGGTGCATCTGATTCTCAAAAACCGCTTTCCCTCATCAACACCGCCATCAAATGCGTCGCACCATCAGCCAGCAAGCTGCGTCGTTCCCCTTCGATTTTCAGATGACCCCGGGTTTCCCGCAGGCTCGGCAAGGGTTCGTCGAGTTGAATCAGCACCTGGAACAATGCCGCGCTGGGGATCAGCGCGTGTTCCGCCGAGGTGGTCGGCACCGGGCCGCCGAAGCGTGAGGAAAGCATGCGGTGCGACAGTTGGCTGGCGCGGGTGCTGCCGATCACCAGGACGCGGCCATTGAGCGGGGTGGTCTGGCCGTCCGGGTAAAAGCGCACGGGGTCACCGATGGCCATGCGGTGCACCTGATCCTGGGCGACATAGGCGTCCACCTGCCAGCTGCGCGGGTCGATCAACATGCCCAGGGATTCCTGGCGACCCACCCACTGACCGGGTTTCCAGTCCGGATTGACGTCCAGCCAGAGCCCGGCAAAGGGTGTTTGCAGGTTGAGCCGGGCGATCTCCGAGCGAGCGGCCCGGGCTTCTTCGAATTGCACGTTCAGGCGTTGGCGGGTGACGGCGTCTTCCTGCAAGCCACCGGGGTCGGCCAACAGGCCTGAAAGGCGCGCTTCATAACTGCGGGCATTGGCTTCGCTGCTTTGCAGGCGCGAGGCAATGTCCGGCTCGTCGAGCACGATCAGGGTTTCGCCGGCTTTGACGGGGCCTTCGGCATGAATGGATTGCAGGCGCGCCGGGTAGGGCGCATAGACGCGCAACTGGTGTTCGGCACGGGCTACGCCGACCGCGTCGATCTGGCTGTGCCAGGGGATCGCCAGCCCGGCGACCATCAGCGCCAGCACGCCGTAGAACACAAGTTTGCGCCGGCTTGGGATGCCGGCGCGCTGTTGCCACCAATGATTCAATTCGCGCACCACCGGCATGGCGATGAACCAGGACAATTCGACCATGAACAGGATGATCCCCAGCAGTTTGAAGAAGAACAGGTAGACCGCCAGGGCAATCCCCAGGAACAGTACCAGCCGATACAGCCAGGTGAAGATCGCGAACGTCACCAGCAGCCGGCGTTGCCCGGTCGGGAAGGCTTCCGGCCAGTCTTCCTGCAGGCCCAGC
This sequence comes from Pseudomonas sp. KH_046_2, assembly GCF_057838985.1. Taxonomy (NCBI): domain Bacteria; kingdom Pseudomonadati; phylum Pseudomonadota; class Gammaproteobacteria; order Pseudomonadales; family Pseudomonadaceae; genus Pseudomonas; species Pseudomonas sp. KH_046_2. Next base: position 2,961,397 of record NZ_CM174480.1, read on the forward strand.
AGATTACGCCGCAGGGTGACCCGTGCCAGGGCCGATGCGCGCTCGTGCAGGTTGGGAAAGTCCAGCAGGTCAGAGAGGATGAAGTAGCCATCGAAACGCATGAACGGGCTGGCATTGAGCGCCAGTGACAGCAGCCAACTGGTGGTCGCCAGGTACAGCAGGGCATTGCGCAGCGCGCCTGGATCACACAACGCCCAGCCCAGGGTCGACAATCCGGCCAGGGACAACTCGGTGACGATACCCGCCGAGGCAATCGCCAGGCGCTGGCGCGAGCGACTGAGCTTCCAGCTCTCGCCCGTGTCGGTGTAGAGCATCGGCCACAACACCACGAAGGCGATGCCCATGTGGCCGACCCGCAAACCCAGGCGTGTCGCCACCAGTGCGTGCCCCAGCTCATGCAGGGTCTTGGCGACGATCAGCGCCAGGGCGAAGCTGAACAGGCCTTCGGTGGAAAACGACTCGACCACGGCGTGGGTAAAGACATCCCATTGCTGCAGGACCAGAATCACCCCCCACAGGCTCAGGGCGAAGACCAGCAGGCCAGTGAGCGGGTGAAACAGCCAGCCCAGCGCACGGGCCAGGTGTTGCAACGGCTGTTGCGGACGCAGCAACGGAATGCGGAAGAACAGGTAATGGTGCAACCACCAGCGCCAGCTCAGCCAGCTGCCTGCCTCATCCTTGGCCTTGAGCCGTTCAAGCGCGGCGGGGGCGGCGCGCAGCAGTTGGTGCTGTTCAAGGAACTGACGGAAGTCGAGGACCTGTTCGACATCCGGTTTGAGCGCGGTGCCTTCAGCAATTTGTGCGCTGATCTGCCGGGGCGACTGACCCCAGCGCAGCAGGCATTCGAACTCCAGCCAGCCGATGCGGTAAAAACGGTTGATTACCGTGTCCTGGATTACCCAGGCCGGTTCGCCGTTGCTGCCGTTGGCGGCTTCGCTCAGGCGCAGGTCTTCGCGCAAGGGCGGCAGGGGCAAGTCAGCGGGATCGAGCATTACCAGCCACTCCACGCCCGCAGCGTCGCCAGGGGCCGGCGCAGCAAGTAGTAACCGAGCATCACCCGGCCGCCGTAGAGTTTGGCGGTGCCGTGCAGGCCCAGGCGCGCATGCTCCGGCGCACCTTCGATGCTTGCCAGCAGACGGTAGGCGACCACGCCTTCATCGCTGGGGCGCGCCTGGTAGCTGGTTTCGAGGATCTGGCCCTTGAGCGGGGTCAGCGGGTACGCCGTGAGAAACAGCGTGACTTGCGCCCCGGGCTCCAGGGCAATGGCATCGGCCACCGCCAACTGGATCAGCATGGCCGGTTGACTCGGGTCGGCCACTTGCATGATCCGTTCGCCGGTGACCACTGGTTTGCCCAGCCAGTCGTTGGGGTCGCTGAACACTGCCACGCCGCCGCGGGGTGAAAGGACTTTGGTGCGCTTGAGTTGGGCTTGCACCGCCGCCAGTTCGGCCCGGCGTTGCTGGGCTCGGCCCTGGAGCAGGGTCAGCTCGCTTTTGCTTTGTGGATTATCGAACGCCCGCTGGCTGGCTGCCTGCAACTCGGCATCGGCCACCGCCACTTCCTTGCCCAACACTTCGGCGCGGCTGCGCAAGGTGGTTTCGTCCAGGGAGAACAACGGCGCCCCGGTTTCCACCGGTTGGTTGGGGCGCACCTGGATCTGCTCGATCACGCCGTCGATGGGTGAACTGATGATTTGCGCCTGGCGCGACACGATCTCCGTCGGGGCCAGTGCGGTTTGCCTTACCGGCAGCAACAACAAGGCGCCGAGCACGATCAGGCCCAATAGCAGTTGCTTGCGGTTGGGGTGCCAGCGGCCGAGGCGCCGATGCCGGGTCAGTGCGGCCCAGCAGTAGCCCCAGGTGTTGGCCAGGCCTTTGAGGTGCTGCCACAACACGGCCGGCGGCTCCTGCTCCAGCAGCAACACCAACAGGCCCAGGCGTTGCCCTTCACGGTCCTGGACCGGAATGCACCAGAGGCCCGACGGCCACCATTCGCTCCAGCCTTCGACGACGTCCGGCGGCGGGGAGGTGGTGTCCGGTGTCAGCCACACCGGTTCGCCATCGGTCACCTGAGTGGCGATCCAGCGACTGGCCCGGCGCAGCCAGACCAGGTACGGCGAATCTTCACTGGGACGTGACAGCCCGGAAACGTTCAGCAGTTCCAGCGACGATTCCCGTTGGGCAAAGACCAGCGCCTGATGAAACGGCAGCAGCGGATACAGGTCGTTGGCCATGCTGAACGCCAGGGCGTTCAGCGAGTCGGCGGCCATTGCCTTGTCCCGCAGGGCGTCGAGTTCGAGCAGCAGGTGAGGGTGAGGCAGCGGCTCGTTCATGGTCATGGTTGGGCACTGTTTTGTGCGTCGTTTTGCAGCGCAGTGTCCTGGTTGAACCGCGCCGTGCCGCTCATGCCGGCCATCAGGTCGGGGTATTTCTGGTCGAGCCGGGCTTCGAGCTCGACCGTCTGGGCCACCGCATCGACCCGCGAGTTGATGGCGCTGACGTGGGCTGGGTAGGTCTTGCCGGTTTCATGAATGCTCACTTGTAGCGGCAAACCGGGCTTGAGGGTCTTGAGCAGGTTGGAAGGTACGTTGAGCCGGACTTTCAAGGTGCCGTCGCTGACCAGATCGAACAGCGGTGTACCGGCGGTGACGGTCTGGAACGGCTTGACGTAGACCTTGGCGATACGCCCGGAAAACGGCGCCAGCACCTGGCAGTAGCCGCTCTGGGCCACGCCCATGGCACGCGCGCCGTCGGCTTTCTGCACTTCGGTGTTGGCCATGGAGACTTCGATGTCGCCCACCGCGTTGAGTTGGCGCAGCTGTTTTTTCGCCTCCAGGTTCTGTTTGGCCATGGCCAGTTCGGCGGCCGCCACTTTACTGCGGGCCTCGGCTTCGTTGCAGTTGAAGCGGGCGAGCACTTCGGCTTTGGCGACATGCTCGCCGAAACCGGTTTTCATTTCGCCCAGGGTGCCGCTCATCTGGCTCGACAGGGTGGTTTCCAGTTCAGCGGCCAGCAACACGCGAATGGCACTGGCGCTATCGAGGGTGGGGGCCGACGGTGTGTCATCGGCGTTGACGGGCAGGATCAGACAGGCCAACAGCAGGGCCCCTATACGGGACTCAAGGGCGGTTTTGCGCATTCGGCATTCCTTGCTGGGTGATGAGCAGGCGTTGCTGCTCTTGTTCGTTCAATTTGCGCTGGATTTCCCGGGCCAGGGTCTTGACGTCGTGCTTGGAGATTTCATCTGGCAGGACGTCCAGCCCCACGGAGTTGTACAAACGCCCCCACGCTGCCTGGGCACTGGAGAACGCCGCTTCACGCTGGTAGCGCGAGAGCAGGTAGCGACCTTCGGAGCGGATCACTTCAAGCTCGGACCCCAGCGCGCCGGTTTTCGCCGCCTGGGCGTAGTCGAGCAGGCTGCGATCGACCCGCAGGCTGTCTTCTGTGAATTCCACTTCCTGACGCGCCAGTTGATAGCGCAAGGTGCCGACCCGCACCTGGGTCAGGATCGCCATGGACAGGGCCACCCGGCGAGCGTCGTCGGTTTCGCTCTGGGATTTTTGCGCGGCATTGAGCGACGGCAATTGCAGCAGGCGTATGAGGTTCATCGAGACTTGCAGCCCGGTGGCGTTCCAGTCGTTGTTGTAGAGGAACTTGTTGGTGTCGTACCGGTAGCCGAAATCCGCGGTGACGTTCGGCCACAACTGGGCCTTGGCAATGTCCAGGTCCTTCTGGTTGACCCGCTTGCGATACCACTCTTCCATGATTTCCGGGCGGTGTTCCAGGGACAGTTGCTCCAGCTGCGCCATGCTTTGATGCACTTGCGGCAACGGTGGGTCCTGCATGTCGGCCAGGATCATTTTCGAGCCCGGCGGCAACGACATCAGCGCGGCGAGTTCGGCCTGGGCGAATTCCAGGTCCTGGCGGCGTACGGTCAGCAGGTAGATGGAGTCGAGCAGGGCGCGCTGGTAGGCGAGGATTTCCTGGCGTGGCAACAAGCCACGTGATTCGGCTTCCCGGGCGGAGGTCAGCGCGGTGTGGGTGCGCATCAGCAGCTTGTCCACTTCGGGCATCAGCCGTTGCGCGCCGAGGGCACGCCAGTAGGCATTGCGCACATCCTGCAGGACGTTTTGCGCGACCTTGCGCCGACGCTCCTCGGCCATGAGGATCTGATCGGACTTTTGCTGGGTGCGGTAATAGGCCACGCCGAAATCCAGCAGGCTCCAGCTCAGGCCCAGGCCATACAGCTCGCGATAGCGCTCTTCGGAGGTCGACGCGCGCAAGCTGACCTGGCGGTCTTCGATACCGATGGAGGTACCTCCGGAATCATTGTTTCGCCCGGCATAACCGGCCGAGGCCACCAGCCTGGGCAGCATCTCGTGGCTGGAAACATCGCGCAGGTCCGACGCCAGGGCGCTTTCCATGAGCTTGAGACGGTAGTCGAGGTTGTATTTCAACGCCCGGGCGGCCGCTTCATAAAAGGTGATGGGCGCGGTCACCTGTTCCTGGCCGGAATACATGCGCGCCTGATCGGCGAGGATGCGTTGCCGGTTCTCATCGTCGGTGGCGGGCTTGGGCTCCAGTGACGAACAGGCACTGAGCAGTAGTGCAGAAGCGAGGGCGGAACTGATGAACCTCGTCGCATGTTTCGGCATGTTCAATCCTTTGTGCTCTTTGAATTTATTTTGTTCGGTCACTTCAATTGCCCCGTTTGGTCGGGTGCAGACGCAGGGCGGCATTGCGCACCTGCGCGCTGAACCCCCGGGCCGGGCGCGGCTCCTGGGCTTTTTCGCCCTGGGCCGGACCGTGGGTCATGCCCGCAGGATCGACGACAAACAACGATGGATCAGGCAGCAGGCCATCGGCACTCAGGCCGACGCGGCCATGTCGTCCGAGAATCCAGGCCATTTCCAGCTCACTGTCGAGCCGGCTGTCGCGCACGGCTTCGGCGACGAATTGGCCGGGGACCAACCCCAGGCCATTGCCCAGCGAATCGCTGGTGAACTCGCCGCTGGAGCTGATGCGCAAGTTGCTGCCATCGGCGTTCCAGCTGGAGAGTTCATTCAACCGGGCGTTACGCTCGACTACCGGTGTCACGAAGATCGCAGGCACCGGATCGGGGATCAGCAGGCTGCTGCTCTGTCGGTCGGGGTCTCGATCGAAATGATTGCCTTCCGGTGCCGGGATGAAGGGTGTGGCTATGTCCAGAATGATCACCAGTTCCGCCTGATCGCTGGCTCCGCTCAGATCATTGATGGTGTAGGTAAAGACATCACGAAGCACTTGCCCAAGACCAGCGGCTGCCAACACTTGTGGATTGCTCTGGTCGATGGTGTAGGTGTAACTGCCATCGGCGTTGAGCACGAGGGTGCCGTACAGACCGAGGATCGGCTGGCCGATCACGCCCGCCGTGCCTGTGCCGTTCTCGGCACCGGTGCGTATCGCCACCACTTGCAGGTGATCGTTGCCATCGACGTCGCTGTCGTTGGGCAAAACATTGCCAGTCGCTTGCGGTGCCGGGGTTTCGTCGCTGGCAACCGCGCTGTCGTTTTGCGCCACCGGGTTGTCGTCGGCCCCCTGTATGACCACGGTCAGGCGCGCATCCGAAGTGACCCCGGCGGTGTCGGTCATGCGGTAGGTGAAAGTTTCGCTGAGGGTTTCGCCCGCCGTGCGCAAGGCCTGCACCAGCGGATTGCTGTTGTCGATCAGGTAGGTGTAGCTGCCGTTGGCGTTGATGATCATTTGCCCGTAGCGTCCGGCCAGCACTTGCCCTGCGCTGGCGGACTGGCCGTTTTCGCCGGTAACACTCAGCACCTGTCTGCTTTCGCCATTGGCCACGCCATCGACATCGCTGTCGTTGGCCAGCACGTTGCCCGTGGCGTTGCTGCCTGGCGTGCCATTGGCCACGCCGCCCGCTTCGACGGCGACAGAGTTGTCGTCCCGGGCAATCGGGTTGTCGTTGCGGCCATCGACGGTGATGCGCAATTCGGCCTGGCTGCTGGCACCGAAGACGTCGGACAGGGTGTAGCTGAAGACGTCTGTCAGGGTCTGGCCGCTTTGACGCAGGGCCTGGACCACCGCGAGGCTGTTGTCGACGGTGTAGGTGTAGCTGCCGTCGGCATTGATCACCAGGTCACCATAAAGCCCGCGCAGCACAGTACCCAGGGTGCCGCCGGTGCCGGTGTCGGCAAGCCCGCCGGTGCGGATCGCCGATACGTTGAGGGCATCGCTTTCGGCATCGGTGTCATTGCCGAGCACATTGCCCGTGGGGTCGATGCCGCTCTGGCTGTTGTTGAGGCCACCGGCTTCGACAGCCGTCGATGCATCACCGCCGGCCACCGGTGCCGAGTTGCGCCCGCGGATGATGATGTGAATTTCCGCCAGATCGCTTTGCCCGCCAAGGTCGGTGACCTGATAGGTGAAGCGTTCATTGAGAAATTGCAGCGGTCCCAGCGCCAGTACCGTGGGGTTGCTGGAGTCGACGACATAGGTGTAATTGCCGTCGGCACCGATGATCAGTTGTCCGTAGAGTCCGTTGATCAAGGTGCCGTTGGTGTTGTCGGTGCCTGGATCGACGGCGTCCAGGGTGCCGCCCGCCGCTTCAGTGCCGAAGCGGATGCCGGTGATTTGCAGGCTGTCGCCCTGATCGATATCGGTGTCGTTGGGCAACACGTTGCGGGTCGGGTTGATGCTGTTGCCATTGCCGTCATCGGCGACGGCGAGTGCCACGTCGTTGCTCGCCACCGGGGCATCCCAGGCGCCGTCGATGCGGATGTTGAGTTGGGCGACATCGGTGGCGCCGGCAGTGTCGCGCATCCGGTAGGTGAAGGTTTCCACCAGCGAATCGCCGACCTTCAGTGCCTGGACTGCGGCCAGGTTGTTGTTGATCACATAACTGTAGGTACCATCGGCGTTGATGGTCAGGGTGCCATACAGACCATTGAGGGTTTGTGTGGTGCCGACCGTGGTGAAGGTTCCAGCGGCGGTTTTTTCGCCACCCCGGACATCCGTGACGGTCTTGCTGTCGTTGGCGTCGACGTCGCGGTCATTGGCCAGCACGTTACCGGCAGGGTTCAGCCCAGGAGTGGCGTTGGCGGTGCCGCCAGCCTCGACGGCCACCGTGCTGTCGTCCGCCGCCCGCGGGTTGTCGTTGGCGCCACGGATGATGATGGTCAGCGTGGCCGTATTGCTGGCACCGAAGAGATCGCGGACCTGATAGGTGAAGGTTTCTGTCAGCACATCAAGCGGCGTGCGCAGGGCCTGGACCCGCAGGTTGTTGTTGTCGACCAGGTAACTGAAGGTCCCGTCGCCGTTCAATGTCAGGGTGCCGAACTTGCCGACCAGCCCGCTGCCGAGCACGCCGATGGAAGTCCCCTCGTTGAATCCGGTCACGCTGAGCCTTTCGGTATTGCCGTCGACGTCGGTGTCATTGAGCAGCACGTTACCGGAAGGGTTGGTTCCCTGGGTGCCGTTGTTCAGCCCGCCCGCTTCGAAGGCGATGCTGATGTCGTTGCGCGGAAGCGGCGTGTCGTCGCGACCGCGAATGTCGATGTTCAAGGTCGCGCGATCTTCGGCGCCACTGGCATCGATCACGGTGTAGCTGAAGGCATCCACCAGCCTTTCGCCGAACCGCAATGCCTGGACCTCGGCCATGTTGTTGTCGAGCCGATAGCTATAACTGCCGTCGGCATTGAGGGTCAGCCAGCCATAAGTGCCGCGCAGTTCGCTGCCCAGGGCGCCGGCTGTGCCGGTGGCGGCTTCGTTGCCGGTGCGCACCGAGGACACGGCGCGGGTCTCGCCATAGTCGTGGGCGGGCAGGTCGGCGGGCACCTCGCCACCGTCGACGTCGGTGTCGTTGTCCAGCACATTGCCGATCGGGTCCTGGCCGGGCTGATTGTTATTGGTGCCACCGGATTCAATGGCGATGGAGGTGTCATCGGTGGCGACGGGGTCGTCGTTCTGGCCACGGATCAGCACGATGATTTCCGCCGAGTCGGTTTCCGGCGTGGGGGCGACGTTGTCGCTGACGGTGTAGGTGAAGCGCTCCAGCAGCAGATCGCTGCCACGGCGCAACGCCTGGACATCCGCATTGGCATTGTCGAGCGCGTAGCTGTAGCTGCCGTTTGGAAAAATCGTCAGCGTTCCGTACAGGCCAACAATCACCGTGCCGCCGGCATTGACGGCGATTGGCGTGCCGGTACCAGCCTCTTCACCGGGCTTGATCAAGATCACTGTCAACGGGTCGCCATCGGGGTCGAAGTCATTGGCCGTGGCGTCGCCGGACGGATCTCGGCCGGCGGTGCCGTTGGCAATGCCGCCTTTTTCAGTGGCAATGGCAATCACGTTTTGCGATACGGGTGGATCGTTGACTCCGTGCACGGTGATGACCAGTTGCGCAGTGTCGGTCAGCCCATTGGTATCGGTGATCCGGTAGGTGAAGAACTCGGTCAGGGTCTGTCCCGCGGCGAGCGCCTGCACAGCGGCATTGGTACTGTCGACATCGTAGAAGTACGAGCCATCGGCGCCGATGCGCAAGGTGCCGAACAGGCCGGTCACCACCGTGCCGTCGGCTGAGGTAGTGCCCGTGGCGACGCCACTCAGGACATCGGTGGCCGGGTTGTAAGTCGCTTCGCTTTTATTGATCACCCCATTGACCAGCAACTGGCTGTTGGGTTGGTCCACCGCGTCGACGTCACGATCGATACCGTTATCGACAAGTCCGGGGCGGCTCGGGAACTGGACGACGTTGCCACTCGGGTTGCTTTCGCTGGCATTGTTGTTGGTGGAAGCCGCTTGCGCCTCTGCCTGGTCATCACTGGCCACCGGGTTGTCATTGGCCCCTTGCACCACGATGCGCAACTGCGCCACGTCGTCGAGCCCGCCGGTATCGGTGACCCGGTAGCTGAAGAAATCAACCAGTTGCTCACCGGCGCTCAGGCGCTGAACCCTGGTGTTGTTGTTATCGACCACGTAGCGATAAGTGCCATCGGGGTTGATGGTCAGGGTGCCGTACAGGCCGACGACGCTGGTGGCGGCGGTAACAGGCGTGAAATTGGCTGCAATGATCTCCGGGACCGGACGGATGCCGGTCACGGTCCTGGTTTCGCCATTGGCGGTGCTGTCCACATCGGTGTCATTGGTCAACACATTGCCGACCGCGTCGCTGCCCGGGGTGGTGTTGAACACGCCTCCGGCTTCGACGGCAACGCTATTGTCATTGACGCCCACAGGCGTGTCGTTGGCCCCCTCGATGGTCACGGTCAGGGTGGCAGTAGCGGTGGCACCGGCCAGGTCACTGGCAACGTAATCGAAACGATCGGTCAGGGTCTGGCCCGACAGGCGCAGGGCCTGTACGGCGGCATTGTTGTTATCGACGATGTATTCGTAGGAGCCATTGCTGCCGACCAGCAACTGTCCGAACTGGCCGTTGATCACCACCACACCGACGACCGGCGTCTGAATGCCGGCGCCCGGGCCGACCGACAGCACGTGCAACCGGTCGGCATTGGTGGGGATATCGACATCGGTATCGTTGACCAGCAGATTGCCCCGCGGGTCGACCCCAATAGCCGTGTTGTTGGTGCCGCCCGCTTCAATGGCGGTGGCGCTGTCATCGACCGCAATCGGTGGGTCGTTGACCGGGGCGAGGATGATTTGCAGGGTGTCGGTGTCGCTCAGGGCATCGGCAGATGTGCCGGGCAGGCCAGAGCCATTGGCATCGCCATAATTGCCCTGGTCGTTACTGACCACGGTCAGGGTGTCGGTGCCGTTGAAGTTCAGGTTACCCAGATAGCGCAGGCTGGCCAGTGCCGTGTTGAGGTCGGCGAGGGTACCGGTCAGGGACAGGGTGGCGGTATTGGCCCCGGTGACCGTCACGCCAGGAACGGTTGCACCGAGGGACAAGGTGCCGTTGAGCACACTCAAGGTCACGATCAGGTTGCGGCTGGCGACATTCGGGTCGCGGTTGGCGTCGACGTCGGCGACGCTGATGCCGCCGATGCTCAGCAGCACATCCTCCTGGCCGTTCTGGGTGCCGGGCAGGGTGTTGACCGGTGCATCGTTCTGTTCGACGTAACCGGCGTTGGCCGCCTGTGTCGCGGCATCGCCCAGGGTGATGGTGACCTGCCCGAGCGTGCCAGCATCGGTGTCGACCCGCACGCGCAAATCCCCCAGCGGCTGCGGATAGCTGACCAGTCCGGCCGGAACGTCAATGCGGAAAACGCCCAGGGGCAGCACGCCAAAGTGGTACTGGCCGTTGGCGTCGGTGACCGTGGTGAAAGTCAGGTTGTCGGCCGTAGTACCGAGCTGACCGTCGGCGCCGGCCCAGGTCAGGGTGACGGTCTGCCCGGCCAGACCGGCGCCGTCGGGCGTGGCGCTGGCGGTCGGCGAGGCAGTGTCGTTCCACAGGGTGCCGGTGATGACGCCGAGCCCGGCATTGTCGCGCAGGATGTACTGGTTCGGGCCGACGGTGCTGCCGGTGCGTTCACCGTTCGCCGTGCCGTCGATGCCGACAAAGTTGCCGCCCCAACTGGTGAAGTCTTCCGGCAGGCTGCTCCAGGTCAGGGTGGCGTTGCTGCTGGCGACAATCGAGGCATTGGGCAGGGTGACCTGATAGCGCACCTGAATCTGTGCGCCCACGTCCAGTTGATCGAAGTTGACACTCAAACCGCCGGTGGTGCTGAAGCTCACGCCGGCAGGCAGGTTGCCGGGGCCGGGGCCGAAAGTGGTGCCGTTGAGGGTGACGCTGAGCAAGGTGTAGTTGCTGCCACCGGCAAAGCTGTCGCTGACTTGCGTATCGAATGCCGGCAGGCCGCCGTTCTGAGTGAAACTCAGCTGCACCGTGGCGCTGCCGGTGGTGCCGCTCGGGTTGGGGTCGAACGCGACGATCTGTTTGTCCAGGCCGCTGAAGCTCGGCTCGACGATGCGTTCGAAAACCGTGTCGCTGTTGGCACGGCCCGCGCCGTTGACGATTTCGTGGGCCGAGACCGCCAGTTGAGCGCCGCTGATGTTACTGGCGGTGTTGCTGACCCGCACGTTGAACTCGATGGCGATGCCTTCCAGATCGTCGTCGTCGGCGCTGTTGACCACGTTGCCAAGGTTGAAGGTCACGACCTGGCTGCCGTCGGGATTGGTCACGACGGTCAGCCGGCTTGGGTCGAACACGCCGTTGGGCGCCAGCCCTGACAGGTCGGGAGTGATCGGCAAGGCTTGGGGACTGTTCTCGTTACCGTTGACGTTGAGTGTGCCGCCGACGATCAGGTTGGCATCGCTGGTCAGCCCGCCGTTGGAGATGAAGGCAATGCGCAACGCATTCACCAGGGCGTCCGGTGAAATGAACTGCAAGCCGTTGGCCAGGGTGATCTGGATCTGATAATTGGGGTTGTTGCCCTCGGGTACCAGTACCACTACCCGGTAGCGAATCACTTCGCCGATGGTCACCTGTTCCACAGCGGTAGTGGTCGGGCTCGGTGCCGCAGTGTCGGGCAAACCGCCGACCCGGGAGATTTCAATGGACTGTGCCACGGGCACCAGCAAGGTCGAAGCATTGCGGTAGTCGTTGAGCGTGCCGCCGTTGATCAGGCCATTGACCCCTGTGCGCTCGTCACCCTGGGTGCCATCCAGGCTGGTCCATTGCACCGTTGCCACGTTGGCGAAGTTGGACGTGGCCGCCGCCGTGGCATTGACCACGCCGGTCACCTGCAAGACGATGCTGCCACCCTTGGCAATGTCGATGTTGGCGCCGTTGGCGGTGCGCAACTGGCCGCCAACGATCTCGAAACCCACGCCGCCGTTGTTGGTGGCGCCGTTCTGGTACAGCACGCCAACCAGCGTGATGTTGCTGAGCTGGGTCGGCAGGTTATCGAGGAAGCTGATGTCGAAGGCAGTGAAGTCGCTGGCAGCGTTACCGTTGCTGATGGTGATCGTGAAGCTGACGGTGTCGCCCTGGTCATAGCCGCCGTTGCCGGTGGTTGTCGTCAGTGCCTGGCTTATCTGCAGGGTGGGTTCACGCACGATCACCGTAGGTCGGCCGCCGGTGACTGCGACTGTGCGATCCACCGCGACATTGCCGTTGGCGGTGTTGCTGTCCGGGTCGCTGTAGATCAATTGCGCGTTGTTTTGCCGGGACACGTTGGCCTGGTTGCCGATGACGTTGTTGGCCACCAGTTGCAGACGTATCACGAAGGTGTTGTTGCCGGTCTGGTTGTCGGCCGACACGCTGGACACGCTGAAGGTCCAGCGCGCATCCACACCATCGTTACCCACTGTGCCGCCCTGTCCACCAAAACCACTGACCAGCACGCTGCCGGCGAAGTCCGCTCCCAGGGCGCCACTGCCGGCGCGGGTGGTGATGATCTGGTAACCCAGGCCGCCGTTGAACGAGGTGTCCAGGCGCATGCCCGGCGGGATCAGGTCGTCGATGCGCAGGTTTTGCGTGCTGCCTTCGGGCAGGGTGATCACGATGTCGTAGCGCATGCTTTCGCCGATCACCAGGTCGCTGCCGGTGGTGTGGCTGGCGCTGGAGTCGCCATTGTCCAGCGTGCCATCGGCATACACTTTGCGAATGACCGGCGCGGCGACTTGCTGGTTGGCGAGGTCGGTCAGGTCGGCCGGCGTGAAATCGGTGCCGCCGTTGACGCTGGCATAGTTGCTCAAGGTGGCGGTGGATTGCAGGGTACGACTGGCCTCGATGGTGTTGCTGACCGCCACGTCGTAGCTGATCACCACCAGATTGGCGCCGCTGGTGTCGGCGGCGGTGCCGCTGCGTCCGGCGAGGAGTGTGGCCTGGCCGCCAGCGTCAAGGAAGGTGATCTGGTTGCCGCTCACGCTGTAGTCGGTGCCCAGCACCAGCAGCGTGCCGTCGCCTCGATAAATCTGCAGGTTCGCTGCCGCCAGGCTGCCGCCGACGAAGCTCAATCCGGTCGGCAGGGTGATGCTGGTGCTGACATCGAAAGCGCCGCCACCGCCGCTGTTTTCAATGGCGGTGACCAGGCGCAGCCGATCGCCGCCGTCGATGTTGACGATATTGCCGTCTACGGCTGCCAGGCTGGTGACGCTGCCATTGAAGGGCACTCCGGTGCTGCCCGGCGGGTTCCAGCTGCCGGTGGTGTTGCTGACGGTGCCGTTGGTGCCGGATACCACGCCGTGTTTGATATTCAGCACCGGCTCGGCGACGGACACGATCACCGCGACGTTGGAGGAAATCAGCGTACGGTCGGTGAGGGTGGTTTGCTGGCTCGATTGCGCCAGTACGTCCAGCGAGCGCTGGTCGGCAAAGGGCTGGTCGCCCACGCGCACGGTAAAGCGGATGACGATGCGGCTGCCGGTGGTGTCGGCCGTGGTGAAGCTGCCGAAATCGAAGACCACCGAGTTGCCGTTGGCACTGGTGACGCTGACCACGCCGCCGGCATTGGTGTTGCCGGGACCGATTTGCCATTGGCCAACATCGCTGCCCGTGGCCCAGGTCACGCCACCCACGTTGAACAATGGCAATGGCAGATAGGCCGTGAGCTTGAATTGTTCGTAATCACCGGTGACCAGGTCGTAGCTGAGCTGGAACGTCACTTCATCGCCAGGGCGCAGTTCACCGCTGGCCGGCGGGGTGCCGTTATTGACCTCGACCAGGCTGATATCGACGACGCTGGTAGGGATCACGCTGGTGGTCGCCGAACCATCGGTTTCGCCCTGGCCGGTGAGGTTGAGAGGGTCTTGCAACAGGGTGCCATCGACCACCGCACTGTTACCCAGTTCGTCGCCTTCGTTGATTTCCGGCTGCGGGTTGCCGGAAGGCGGTTTGTAGGTCTGGCCGACGATCGCCGAATAGCTGAGCACCGCCAGCATGGCGCCCTGAAGCTGCTGGTCGAAGGCCAGGTCGCCATTGAGCCAGCCCCGCTGGGCAAACGAATTACGCAACGACTGGGCAATGTCGAACACCATCGATGTGCTGCCGTCGGTATTGTTGACGACGGTGGTGACCAGGGTAATGGTCTGCGTGACGCCGTTGATGGTGACGGTCATGGCCGGGGTGCCGGTCAGTGTCTGGCCGTCACTGAGCTGATCGCGAATGATCAGCTGACCTGCGTTGAAGGCGTCTTTGCCGAAGGCGAAGTAGTCGGAGACGGCCAGGTTCAGGTTGTACTGCAAGGTGTCGCCGGGGGTGATGCCGGTGTGGCCGATATCCGTCTGCACGGTGACGGTCTTGAGCAGCGTGATCGATTTGGCGATGAACTGCGTGGTGACGCCGGTGCCGCTGAAATCGATGGTGGTGTTCGGCGCGGTGAGGTCCCGTGGGTCAAGCGGTACCCATTGGCCGGAAGCACTGGGCGCGTCAAGGGTGATGGTCACGTCGTCGCCGGTTACCGGGTTGATGATCGGCAGGCCGTTGGCATCGACTTCCGGCACGTAGAATGCGACCACGGTATCGGTCTTGCCCGCAAGGCTGGCATAGGTCACGGAAAACGAGCTGAGGTACACGTCGTCGGCGGCGATCAGCACGGCGATTTGCGCCGCGTTGGTGACCACCGTGCCATCGTGCAGGGTGATGGAGGTCACTCGGCCACCGGGGCCGGAGGTAATGGCGGTGACTTGCACATTGTCCGGCAACGGCTGGGTCACCACGACGTTGGACAGCGTCTGGCCTGGGGCCGGGGTCACGGATAGGGTCAATGTACGACCATAGTTGGGGCCGGTCGCGGTTTCACCCTCCGGGGTGCTCAGGATTTCATCGAAGGTGATGACCGTCGGATGCACCACAAACGCGGCGGTACCGGCCTGAATCAGGCTGGGATCGTTGGTCGGGTTGTCCAGGGCGTCGTTACCGAACTCAAAGCCGCCGCTGGTGCGGATGGTCAGGTCCGGGGTGCCATTGGAAAAACTGGTGTCGGCCAGGTTGCTGAGGCTGGCGTTGATCTGTACCGGGATGACGGGTTGCCCATTGGTGACGCTGGCAAAGGGCAGCTCAATGACCACCAGGGTGTCGCCCGCGCGCATGCCGTAGGTCGACGCGTTGATGACAAGGAAGTTGCCGTTGGCGTCTTTGGCCAATGGGTGGGTGGCGTTGCCCGACGCATCGAACGTCACCAGGTGGCTGACCAGGTTTTGCCCCAGGTAACTGGCGGAGATGAAATTAACGCCGTCATTACCGTCCCGGCCGGTGGTCGGTAGCGCCAGGTTGATGAAGGGGGCAAAACCGGTCTGGGTGGAGGTGTTGCTGAAGTTCACGGTGAACGAGAACGTGTCACCCAGCAAAACATTGCTGCCGGCGACGGGCAGGCTCGCGGTCGGTGCTGCATCGGCCAGCAAGCCGTCGAAACTGGCCATGGCGGCGCTGCTGATCGCAATGCTCTTGTCGATATCGCCGACTCTGGTTTCCAGCGTCCAGTCACCACCGGCCCGGGTGCTCCCGGTGTCATTGCTGGAGGCGGCCACATCGGCGCCGGTCCAGCGGGCCAGCTCGGTGACCAGGGTTTTGCCGGCCATGCCCGCGCCGATGTCGCAACCATAGAGCTGGATATCCGCGCCCTGGATCAGGTTGTTGCGCCATTGTCCGAGGGTCTGGCTGAGTTGGTCGACGTTGTCCGAGGTGATGGTGCGATTGCCCAGGGTAAATTGCCCGGCGGCGCCGTGGGACATGACCTGGATCGAATCGACTTTGCCCAGTTGCGCCAGCGCCGCGGAGATCGCCGCCAGGCCATCCTCACCGGCGTTGACCACTATGGCGGTGACGTTGCCCGGCAATTGGGCCAGCAGTTGATCGCGGTTTTCGATACGGCTGTCGAGCACCAGCAGGCTACGCGCCGCCGATGGCGCCTGCTCGGTGGCGGCACGGCCTTCGGTCGGGGTCGCATGAGGGACGGGGGCGTCAACCGCCGCATGCGTGGCGGTCGGGTCCGTATGCGGCTGATCGGCTGCCGCCGAAGCGGCCGCACCGTCGAAAAGAATCCTTGGTTCCAGCGCAAGCGCCTGGCGTTGCGGACGCAAATGGGAGCCGAAACGTGGATGCCCTGACCCTTGCATAGTGAGGCCCTCTGCCTACGCGGTTAACATTCCATTGATACCAAGCCCACTACTGGACTCATGGAGCGTAGGACGTTTCTGTAGCTTTTCCAGTGTGTTAGCGGATTTTTCTAAAGTCCCGGGAAGGACTCCGGGAATTTGGGGTAAGTGGCTTTTTGGCACTATGCGGGGAGGGAGGGTGTATTGCGGGAGGAGAGGCGTGGGATGTTGCCCAAGGGGCGTTGAGCGACCGGCAAGGCCGCTCAGTTGTAGCGGTGTCAGAAAAGCATATAGGCGGATGCAGTCGTCTGATTCAGGTCGATCTCGCCGACCTCCAGCACTTCGTATTCGGCGCGCAGGCCGATGTTGCGAAAGACATCGAACTCGACGCCGACACCGTAGGTCAGGTCAACCCCGGTATCGTCGTCGGTGGCATTGCCGTCGGCGTCCCAGGCGTGAGCACCGACACTGCCGAACACCCGCAACCGATCGCCCAGCGGAAAGCCGACATGGGCGGCAGCCTGGGCCGACTTGCCGTCGAAATCGACATTCTTGTCCTTGAATTGACCGAGATCGACATAGGCACCCTCGAAGGCCAGGTAACTATTGACGCGATACCCGGCATAAACCTTGTAGCTGGTGTCGTCGTCGTCCAGTCTGGATTCGTCGGTCTGAATGCTGCTTACGCCAGCTCCAAGATACAAACCTTTGTCATCAGCGAGCGCCTGAAAAGACAGCAGCGATAGCAGTGAAGCGAAGCCAAGGTTTCGAAGTAGCATGTTGAGTGGAGTCCTTGTACAGGGTTGTCTGGTGTTAGGGTTCGGCGAGCATTTGAGTGGCCATGAGGGGTTAATAGAAGTCATTGATTGATATTTTTGAGTCGTAGGGCGGGATGTTTGCCGGGCATTGAAAGTAGCGTCTTGCCAACGCTTGAATCGGCAGTGCTTTGGAGAACAACCAGCCTTGCGCCAATAAAACCCCTTCCGAAACCAGATGCGGCAGTTGCTCCTGAGTCTCGACGCCTTCGGCCACGACCTTGAGTCTTAGCGACTTGGCCAACTGGGCAATGTGGCGCCACAAGGCGTCCTTGGCCGCGATCTTGTCGTCTGCGATGAATGAGCGATCTATTTTCAGAATGTCGAAAGGCACTGAATCGAGGAGCGAGAGGTTGGAATAGCCGGTGCCGAAGTCGTCCACGGCAATGCGGTGTCCGCACGCACGAAGCCGTCGCAATTGCAGGGCGGCAGGCTTCTGGTCGAGCATGGTCCTTTCGGTAATTTCAAAGGCCATGGCGGACACAGGCATGTTGTAGGTGGCCAGCACGTCGGCCACATAGTCAGGGAAACTCGGGTCCTGAATATCCTGGGCGGCAAGATTGACCGTAATGTAGAAGTCCTTGCAGGCCCAAAGGTAGGTGCTGTAGTCCTCCGCGACTTGTCGAACCACCGAACGTGTAAGTTGGCGGATCAAGTCGGACTTCTCCGCTACCGGAATGAAAACATCCGCAGGTACTTGGGTGCCGTTGTCGTTCCAGAGAGAAAGTGATTCGGCGCCCACCAGATAGCCCGTCGTCAAATTGACGATGGGCTGGTAGTGAACGCCCAGCGTGTTGGCTTTCAGGGCTTTGCGAAGCCGTGCGGCGGTAGAGGCGTAATGTCGTTGAATACACATTGCGAGCAAGAGCAGCGCTGCGAACACGCATGCAAGGCCAATGAATAATTTGAATTTGAGACTTGTCAGGTAGCTCAACGGAAGAGAAATGACAGCGATCAGTTCATTTCGGTTGCCCGCAAAGGCGATCAGGACCTTGTCTGCCGAGGTAACCAGTTCTTCCAGGTGGAACGGCTTGCGCATCGTCAGCGGTTTGTGGCCCGTGGAGGCAATGGGCAATGCGCCGCCGGGGCCGATGAGGTCCAGTTGCAGGTCCTCGGGAAACTTCAGATTGTCGAGCAGGATCTTCTTGTTAGCCCAGACGTAGGTTGACTGTTCCGACACAATGATAAAGTCGGTGTCCGCAGAAACCGTGTGGCCAGCATCCACCCAGTAGGTTCGCTTCCCAACGGAGAACTTGCGTTTCTCGCTACCGCTCAGTATCGACTGGAGTTCTTGTCCGTAGGAGGAACAGATCTTGCCATTGGGCAGCTGGATTGCCGCTTGATCAACAAAACGCAGGTTCTTGACCACATCAGCCAGTTGTGAATATTGCTCGACGGAGCATTCCTGGCCCGAACGATCAAGATCGCCGAGGGTTTCCAGTACTTTGTCGATCTGCGCATTGGGCTCCACTTGAGCAGCACGCAGTTCGGCATAAACGTTATTCAACTTCCGTGCAATGAATGGCTCCGCCAGTGCTCCAGCACAGAGCCATGCGGCCCAACCCGCCGCAGCAATCAGACAGACAGTGACTGCGTGCCTTCCAAGTAACGCTTTATATGCGGCAACCATCGAAAAACCCCGAGGTATCATTATTTCACTGTGCATTCTGTAGTTACGGATCAAGCGTCCTCAGTTCCAGTCAATTACCCAAGCCAATAAGATGCCGCTTGCATAAACGGCAATGCACAGTGCGATTTTCTGCTTGAGTGGCAGTGTGTTTATACGATGATGCATGCTTATCTCCTTGAGTAGGCAAATAAGCAATTGTGGGCGTCTGTGGTTAATCAAGGAAAATCATTAATCATCATTTACTGGGGCATTGATAAATGCCTGTTAACGATAATGTCTAACCCCAGCGACCTGATTGTAAACAGGTGAGGTTGTGTTCCTGGGCCTGGCTGAGTTGCGTTTGGCCGTTGCCGACGGTGTCTCTCCGTAAGCCAGCTGATACGCCTTGGAAAACCGGCCCAGATGGTGAAAATTCCAGAACATCGCGGTTTCTGTAACGGTGGGCCACGTTTTATTGATCAGGTCGCGACGGGCACTTGCGAGTCTCAAGTTCCTGATATAAGCGATGGGCGACATCCCGAACGTTTCAATAAAGCCAAAATGCAGGGTGCGAGTGGTGGTTTCAAGTTGCCTTACGAGCGACTTTATAGTGAGCGTTTTTTTTGTGTTTTCATGGATGTACTGTATGGCTTCTATCGCCACCTTTCTTCTTGTCGGGACTTTGCGGCTGAAACCGCCATCGGGTGTCAACGATTTCAACAGAGAAGCGAGTACCGCACTTTCAATCGCCGGACCTTCTGCTTCGCGCAGTTGTGCTGAAGCAGCATCGTAGATGTCGACGCAGCAAGCGCTGATGGCTTGAATGGCCGATTGTATGAGTTGAAAGTTTTCCGCCTGGAAGCTGTGTTGTGTCCGGTTTGCAAGGATATCTATGACAGAGTGATGTTGGCGGCACCGGTTATAGTTTTCCAGTGTCGTGGTGATGCTGAAAAGTGTTTCATTCGGTTCGCAAGTGTAATGCACCGATTCATCGCTGTGCAGTACGATGACTTCGTCAGGCCGTAGTTTGTGATTGTTTACAACGGGGCGACCAATCGGGGCCTGGGAGATGGCGAATGTCACGAATCCGGCAGGGACAGAACTGACCAGCGTCACGGATGAGTCGAACTCAAGGCGACTGCACTGCAGTCGCGGACTGTGAAAGAGTTTGTATTGCCGAATGCGCGCCTCATGCTCGGTCGGAATAAGGCTCATTTCCCATTTGCCTATTGTTCTATTCAGTTGGCTCGGCAAGGCAGAAGACAAATGAAAGATCTCGTCGGGCGGTGCGATACTCATGAAATTGAAGGCTCATCTGTTAAATGATTAGGGTCAAGCATTGAACGGACTGTCAGAGTCCCCGGATCAGTTCCAGTTCCGCCGAAAACGCGTACTTGCTGTCCAGCGGTGAGTCGTCCATGTGCTGAACGTTGCGCGGATCAATTCTCGAACTGAAAATCTGCGATTGGGGTTTCATCGGGTCAATGGCTGCGGCTGTAAAGGAGCAAAAGTCGTCAATACGATAACCGGTTTTTACCTGGTAGCCAGTTTTCACAGTACTTGGGGCCTTCTTGTTGGTTTCGACACTCGTCAACTTTGCACTATAGACGCCCTTGTCGTCGGCCATGGCCTTGAGGGAAAGCAATAAACCAAACGACACGGTGACGAAGTTTTTCAGTAGCATCGAGGCGATTCCTTATTAACAGTTTATTCAGGCAGAACAGAATGTCAGCTGCATCTGCCACGACTTGGGCTGCAAATAATCTCACTTCGATGGTGCCGGCCAAAGTCAATAACTCATATTTTCCAGGTCGCCGGAGGAGGACAGTCACCGCTTGCCCCTGCGAATACCACGCGCCTCAAAGCAGTATGAGTGAGTTGGCGTAGCTCATGCCGGTATCACTGTCCCGGGCGAGAATCAAGCAGGCTCGATTCCAAGGATTATCGGCGGGGGATTTTTGGCAGGAGAGACGTTTGATTCAAATCAATAAGTGTTATTTTTGTTTGAAAACATCTTTGATGTGAACCTGTGCCAGGCGGGTGTCGAGTCGCTACGAGAGGCCGATTAATGGTTCATGCAGCGCAAGCGGCCAAGCTCATGGATGTAAAAACACACGGCGTTTTTATCCTGGGTCGGGATCAACTCGTAGTTTAGAATGGCGCCTTCTTGCAAGACATATTGACGCCTGAAGAACAGGTCAGGGGTCTTTTCAATGGCAAAAAGTTCATTGTCCTGGCTGAGTTTGATATTGCTGACCTTGATCTCGACGTGTGTATTGTTTTCTCCGATTATATTCGCCGAGATGGTCGCGTTGCGGATTTTCCCATTCAGGCTTTCCAGCGTGGTCCCCGTGAGTCGACCATGCCCGATAGTGAGGTACTCTTCGGTGTTGAGTTGGTTGAGATCCTCCAGCCATTGTCGGGATTTTGTCTGGTAACTGGTATTTTCCATGTAGTGCGAGGGTGAATAGACAAAAGATAAAATGCACAGTGCATTGATCAAGACTATAAGAGGCCAGTGAACGGCTTGCGGGACTTCAAACTTCATAAGGCGACTTCCAGACATTGACGAATCATCAAGGCGAGGTCTCTTTCGCTGCTGTTCAATTGCAGATTTGCAGTGCTTTGATCCTGGCGAATGCACGAAACGGAATAATTGGCTTTATACAGGTTGACCCAGACCTGGCCCTTCAGGTTTGGTGCTAGCTGTTCAGTTTGTTTGACCGACAGTTCCATCAGCGCTTGAGCCTCGGCAAGATCACCGCCCACGGCGTGTATGACCAGTCCATTCTTGTCGATACTGGAAATTTCAATTTTTGGCGCGTCGAAGTCGAATTGAAAAATAGTAAAGGCAACGACTGCCAGCGTAACGACATAAGCGATCAGCTGGGCCTGTGTAATGCGGGTGGGTTTACGGGTTTTACCTGACGCTGCCAGTCGTTCATCACCACCCGTTGGCGGTAGTTGCTCAGTGATGGGCGCGGGTGGCTGCGCTGTTTCCTCTAGGGGTGATGGCACATCAGCTTGTGCATCGACGACACATTGCCGGTTGAAGCAATACCCTCGTCGAGGAACAGTCATCAAGATCTCGTGATCCCGACTGTCATTGAGGATATTGCGTAGCGAGAAAACCGTCTGGTTCAAACTGCCGGAGGCAACCACACGGTCATTCCAGGTGTAGTCGATGATTTCATCGCGGCTTTTGGTGACACCTGGCTCCATGAGCAGCAGGTCCAACAGACGCGACTCAGCTCTGCCTAGAGTGGAATTTTGTACATCTCCATGGGGGGTTGTAATGGAAAGCATGGCGCTGTCCGGATCGAATACCGCCACGGCGCCATTTTTCAACTTGAAGGTGTAGCTCATAGAAATCTTCCGTTCAGGCGGTGCTGGCCTGAGTATAGGGGCCGGATTTGGCTCGGTACATTCTGGTCCGGGAAGTGAACGAAGATGAGGGCCAGGCGGAAGGTGCACTGTGTGTCGCATTTACAAGGCCGGACTGGCTCGTTTCAGAGGCGTGCAGTGCGGCAAACAGCTCGGCCTGTCAGCGGTGTCAGTTGAATCAAACAAAGAAAAGGCATTGCTGGATGACCCATGGTTTTCGATTTGGACACCATGAATAATGCTTGGATAGGATCAATCGCGCTATCCGAAAACTGCAAGCCCGGGCAGGTGGGTTTGCGCGCAGCCACGCCTGAATGAACCCACTTCGCTGTTCCGACAGGCTTCAATTTCAGTCTGGATTATCAACGGGGGCGGGGCTTTTCTTGAGTGGGCGCAGGCGGCCAGAGGTCGGTAACACTTCAGGCCATTGTCTTCGTCGATCAAGGCAAGACATCGTAGCCACGTTGTTGCAGGCAGCTGCTGTAGACGGAGTTGTTGGCGGTGATGCTTTGTTCGCTCTCACTCATATTCTGCCGGCGCTCCTGACGTTGCCTGGAGCCCCCCACGACGGCGCCGGCAGCCGCGGCACTGTGTGCCCGGTTCTGGCGATAGTCTTGCTTGGTATCGTCGTCGATCTGGTCATAGAGGTTTTCATGTTGACGACCGCGAATTTCTGCCGCGGTCGCACCGGCAACCGCGGCGGTTGCGGCGCCCTTGACCCGGCCACCGGAGGGCACGGTGCTTTGCACCGGATGTTGCGCGTTGGCCTGGGATTGGCAGGCACCGGTGTCCTGCTGGATGGTCTGGGAGGTCTGACCTTTGAGGGGGATTACCGTCGCCGCCAGGGCGCTGGTACTCAGCAACATCGTAGTAACCGCTAAGGCATGGGCCAGTATTTTCATCATTGAGTCTCGCGTCAGGCGTTGGCACGGCTAACGGTTAGTCAGAGGGAAAACGCGGCGGGGCGCCACATTGAAACCCCATGCCGGTTTGCTTGCGATGGGGTTTGCCCGAGCGTCAACGCTTGAGGAGGAGGGCCTGCATATCGTCTGTCATGCCTTTGAGTGCAACCTTGAAGTCATTGGCAACAATCGGCTGTTCGGCATTCTTGATGGTCTCGCCGAATACCTTGCGCACGATTTTCGCGACCGGCATACCGGTCTTGGCGTCGATCAGGTTGGCTTCGATGTACATCTCGGCGGTCTGGTCCCGATGCCCGGTGGCTGCTTGTGTCGCCCCGACAATGGCCCCGATTGGAACAACCTCATACCAGTGCATGCCTTCGTTGTTGGCGCTGACGTGAGTGATCGCCGCCTGCAGGATCAGCGACCGCGAATCGGTCGGCGCCAGCTGCGGATAAGGGACGATCGCATAGCGACGGGCAAAGGCGGTCTTGACGCTGTTGCTGGCCATCAATTGCAGGTCTTGCAGGGTCTTCAGGCTGACGCGTGCGGTCGGCTGCGGCGATGGATACAGTTCCATCTGCCGGAACACCACAGTGGAGTACGCGCGAGGATCGAACCCTGGCGATACCCAGCGCAATACTTTCTGCTCACTCGGTGTAGTTTGCTCCTCCAGGCCCTGGTAATTGCCCAGGAAGCCCGAGTATTGCTCTTGCTGCGCGACTTTCGAGACACAGCCGACCTGAAATACACAGCTCAAAGCAATACCCGCAATCCATTTATTCGACATGCCCATGTGTTTGGTTCTCAAGTGATGAAAGTTGTCATTCGGGTTCCGACCGGGCCCCGGGCATTGGTCCGGGCGCCTTGTATTCAGGCACTGGTACTTGCCGGTCGGTTACGCAAGGCAGGTGCTTGCACGCCGGTCAATGCGGGCCGAATGCTGCCTGTAGCGGCGGGATAATCCGAATCAATAACTCTCAAAAACTGTTAAACACGGGGCCGGGAAAAATTGCACATCGATCACAGTTGCCTACGCTAACCCTTTGCAACGCCGGTTTTGGCGTCTACAGGTGAGTGAGATGGATTTGAAAGAAGGATGGATGGGAACCGCCTCGACACTCGTCGTTGCGTTGGGCTTCATCCCGATGGCTCAGGCCGACGATTCGGCAGAGTTGGCGAGGAAAGCCCTCAACCCGGTCGCGGCGATGTACAGCCTGCCGGTGCAGTACAACTGGGACCAGAAGATGGGGCCGACCGGGGAGGGCATGCACAGCGTCACCAACATCCAGCCTGTGCTGCCGTTTGCCTTGAACGAAGACTGGAACCTCATTTCCCGGACCATTCTGCCGATCATCGACCAGCACGGCCTGGCTCCCAATGGCGTGGCGGACAAATCCGGCAGCGGCGATATCACCCAGAGTTTTTTCTTCTCACCGACCAAGCCCACGGACAGTGGCTGGATACTCGGCGGCGGCCCGGCGCTGCTGATACCGACCGGCAGTGACGAATTGCTCAGCAGCGAGCAATGGGGCCTCGGCCCGACGGCGGTGGCGTTGAAACAGTCCAATGGCTGGACCCGAGGCATTCTGGCCAACCATATCTGGGGCCTGGACGACAGCCCGCCGGACGACAAGGAAAAGGTCAACCAGACCTTCCTGCAACCCTTCCTCTCGTACACCACCCATACGTACACGACCTACGGGGTGAACACCGAGTCGACCTACAATTGGCAATCGCGCGAATGGTCGGTACCGGTCAACCTCACGGTCACCCAACTGCTGAGGATCGGCGGTCAACCATTGACGGTGCAGGCTGGTCCGCGCTACTGGCTCGACAGTCCGGAAGACGGCCCGCAAGGCTGGGGCTTTCGCGCCGCCGTGACGTTACTGTTTCCACGCTGATACGCCGTTTCGCACGCCCTGGAGGAGACACCCCATGGACCGATTCACTGGCGGTTGTTTGTGCGGCAAGGTGCGCCTTGTCGCGTCGGGGCGCCCGTTCCGGGTTGGCGTTTGTCACTGTCTCGACTGCCGCAAGCACCATGGGGCGCTGTTCCACGCCTCCGCGATATTTCATCAGGATGCCGTGATAATCGAGGGCGAAACCCGTGACTACGTCGGGCGGCATTTCTGTCCGCACTGCGGTTCGTCGGTGTTCTCGCGCAGTGCAGACGAAATCGAAGTGAACCTCGGATCCCTGGATGCCCCTGATCAGTTGACGCCAACCTACGAAAGCTGGACGGTGCGCCGCGAGGCCTGGTTGCCGGCGTTTGCACTCACCCGACACTACGAGCGCAATCGAGATTCCACGGGGCGTTTTGATGACTAGCGAGCACATACTCATATGCCATGAAAAGCGGCTATGACAATGAGCGCGAGAAAACACACCAACTGAACGCTAAAGAAAGTAAACCGAACCGCCACGAACCCATTGGTTTGCTCATGGGACACGTGAACCAACGACTGGCACACGCGAGCGATCAGGACGAGCGTGGACAAGTAGTTCACTGCAGCGCCGTTGACATCAAGGGCTGTCATCACGAACACGATGACGCCAAAGACTGGCAGGTTTTCCACACAGTTGGCGTGTGCCCTTGTCCCGCGCCGATACCAATCCTCGCCTTCGAGCCGATCGCTGCGGAAAGAGGCGATCGGAACACTGGAGAACAGGATCCCGACCCAGCGATACACCCCGACGGTTGCCATCAACAGCAGCAAGGTCCAGGTCGCAAACCCGAGCAGCATCCACATCGGTATGGTCATGGCCGCCATCCTCAACAAATCATTGTCATCGCGCTGCGTGACCGACAAACAGTCGGTCACGCGCTGTCGGTCAATTGCTCATGATGGGTGCCAGCGCAGTCTGAATCCGGGCCATCTGTGCCGGCGTTGTCATCTGCGTCAGCAGTCGGCCGAAGTGTGGATGCTGCACGCCCGAGATAATGTATTGCCAGCGGTAGGCGCTCAGCATGCAGGTCTTGATTTGCGCGGTCTCATCGATACTGAACGATCGTGAAGCATTACTGATGAAGTAGTCGGCATCGGCTGCCGATTGTGCCTGCAGGATTGCGTCCACGGCCGCCACCAGCGCAATCAGGTCATTCACTGCCAGGTCACGCTCGCCTGGCGAGAGTTTCGCGTGCTCGTCCTGCCACTCCAGTTCATCGAGTACGACGTGACGGCTTTCATCCTTCCAGTGGAACTTGAAGACATCCTTGAACAACGGGCACAGCTCCTCGCGCGGGGCGATGCTTTGCACGTAGTGCGCCTGAACGAACAGCTCGATGTGACAGGTCAGCGCCAGCACCGACCAGGTACTGGCCGCCAGTACCGCGCGCGCCACCTCGTTCGGATCGGCAACCTGGCGATATCCCGCTGGCAATTGCGAACTCATCATCGTCTCCATGCGCCGGAACAACTCCTGGTGCTTGATCTCGTCGTTGGAAAAACGCACCAGCGCTTCAAGCGCCAGTTGATTGTCAAATACATGAGCCCGACCCTGATCGAGCATCTTGGCACTGATGAAACGCTCGACCAGACCAAAGATGTACGCGTAGGTCCGGCCCTGGATCTGACTGAGCAGGCGCGCATCGGCCCCATCGAGAAAGGTCAGGCGGTCGACCTGCGACAGTCCGTCGGGCAGGAATTTGCGCGAGAAGTCGAAACGGCGGTCCTGGAGCAGATCGCGATCGATCTGCCATTCGGTTTTTTTCGAAGACCTGACCATTTGCGCATAACGGGCGGTGTTGCCTGACGCTGAGCCGGGTAGGGTAACGACGCTGTTCATATGGATCTCCTGCTGCCCTGGTTGAGTTGGAATGGGGCAATTTCGGGTGACGTCGGAGCCAATGACCTCAGGTGAAACCTCTGGGGACAATCTCGATCGCTGAGTCCGCGTTGGTGCTAATCTAGGCGTCGCAGTTCGGGCGGTGAATGACCGGTGCGCCTGAATACCTGCTCCGGACTCCGGAAAGGAGGGCGGTCAAGTGTTGGATGCGCTTTCTGATGTCTTGCGTGTGATTCGGCTGTCTGGAGGGGTCTTCCTCGAGGCGGAGCTCACTGCGCCCTGGTGCATCAACGGCAGAATCTCGGCGGATGATTGCAAGCCGTTCCTGGCGGCACCTCGACACATCATTGCATCGCACTTTGTCGCCACGGGGCACATGCAAATTCAAATCGACGGTAGTGCCGCCATCGAGGTAGGGGCAGGCGAACTCGTTCTGCTTCCCCGCAACGACGCACATTCCTTTGGCAGCGACCTGAGCATTGCGCCCATGCCGGCCAGAGAAGTCATCCAGCCGCCAGAAGTCGGCGGCATTTCACGGATCAAGTACGGCGGGGGCGGCGAGGCCACGCAGTTGCTGTGCGGGTTTCTTGGTTCGGAAACCCCCTTCAGTCCGTTGCTTTCGTCGTTGCCTTCCTTATTGAAACTGGATCTGCGCGCGACGGCTTCGGGCACCTGGATCGAGAGCTCATTCCGTTTCGCTGTCAGTGAAATCGCGGCGGGCCGCGTCGGCTCGGCAACGGTCATCGCCAAGCTATCGGAACTGCTGTTCGTTGAAGCCGTCGGCCAGTATGTCGCCAGCCTTCCCGCAGAGCGGCGAGGCTGGCTGGCGGGTTTGCGCGATCCGCACATCGGGCGCGCCCTGGCGCTACTGCATGCCCGCCCGACCGAAGGCTGGACCGCAGAAGCGCTGGCGCTTGAGGTGGGCATGTCGCGCTCGGTGTTCGCCGAACGCTTCACGGCATTGGTCGGACAGCCACCGATGCAATACCTGACGCTGTGGCGCATGCACGTAGCGGCTCAACAGTTACGCGAAGGTCGGGGCAATGTGGCGCAAATCGGCTTTGCCGTTGGCTACGATTCCGAGGCTGCGTTCAGTCGCGCATTCAAACGCCAGTTCGGCACATCTCCCGGCACCTGGCGCAGACAATCAGCGTGAGGGGGGCTGTGCCACCTCTGCATGGTTACCTGACCAGGCTTGACCCTTTGCACTCAAGGAAGCCGAGGCGATTCTGCCCGAGCCTGGCTGGCTCGCAGCGTTCTGGAGACCTGGGCTTGAATCTCGTAGGCAGGCGCCTCGACGGCTTCGTAATCACGGGTATAACGAGTGGCGAACTCGCGATCGCCCCATTGCTGGTACTGCTGCACGTGCTTCAACTCATGCGCCCACAGCGCGACATCGTTCTGTGCATCTTCGGCACTTCGAAAGACGATGATGTCTATCAGGGTGACCGCACGTACATCGGGATTCTGCAGCATGGTGTTTGCGGCGTTCAGCTCCACATCATCGCCGACCTTGTAGCGCGCCGAATCGAGCACTTGAAGGTCATAGTAGGGTTCGAGCTGGGCCCGGATGTTCAGCGGGATTGGCCGGATATCGCCCGTTGCCGCGGAGTCGCGCGATTGCACAATCCAGCTCTGCAATCCAGAGGCCGCCATCTGGTTCATGTCGTCGAAGATCGATCCAGCTTCCTCTTCGGAACCTGGAGCACAAAAACAAGCGACCATGCAGACCTGGGACTGTCCGGCCGGGCAGGCGAAAACCGAGGACGAGGTGCCTGCGCAAAAGAGCACGATCGCTAACCGGAAAACCTGACGCAAAAATACAGCTGACAATGGGTTCTCCCCTGGGCAATGGCGGTCGGCAGGCGATACGTTGGGCATCTTGCACCCATTGTCCTGCCGCGTGTTGGACCGCTGCGACACCGTTCGATTCCCTGGGTTTCACAGTATTTTCAACATTGCCTGAAAGTCCGTGCCTGGCCGAAAGCAGCACGTTTAC
This sequence comes from Pseudomonas sp. KH_046_2, assembly GCF_057838985.1. Classification (NCBI taxonomy): domain Bacteria; kingdom Pseudomonadati; phylum Pseudomonadota; class Gammaproteobacteria; order Pseudomonadales; family Pseudomonadaceae; genus Pseudomonas; species Pseudomonas sp. KH_046_2. The sequence continues at coordinate 2,989,887 of NZ_CM174480.1, forward strand.
GCCGGAAACAGTAACGGGTGTTTAAGAAAATCGGTTTGGCATGGGAACTTTACTTCGGAAATCGCTTCAATAGGCTGTCCTGGTGGCCACTCGACATGCCTGCCAGGCCAGGCATGGCGCAACACCAAGGATATCTGGAAGCAACAAACCATTCAGGGATTAAAGGACTTATCGAATGAACACTACAGATCAAGTGCAAGGCAGCAGCAAGTACAGCGCAAAATGGCAGGCGCGTTTTGCGTTCTTCGATGCTCACGGTGCGCCCAATGCACCAGGTTACAAACCGGCACTGCAGCAGCTTCCCCTGAAACAGAAGATAACCATCAACGCAAACATCATTGCGTTCTTCTTCGGACCGATTTATCTGTTTGTGCTGGGACTTTGGAAAAAGAACCTGACGCTGATTGCGCTCATGGTTGCAATTTCCTTCGCTCTGGACGCTGTGTACGCCATGGTCGACTTTGGCTACGCCAAGCAGGTCAACTTTGGCGTGGGTTTCGCTTTCAATCTGCTCTACACCCTCTCGACCAATTACGCCTACTACCTCAAGGAGCAAAAGGGCGAACAGGGATGGAACCCGTTTAAAGGCATGCGCTGGTAAACAGTTCTGCAAACACGACTACAGGGTCATGACAAAACATGGTCCTGTAGTTGAGTCGGGATCAAATGCGTCCCCTTGCTACTCGTCCTCTACTGGCTGTGCGGGCGAAGGGGCCCATAAGGCTGTCTCTTGAAACGGTAAAAAGCCGGCTGATCAGATGGGTCTAACCGAACCTCGAACATTGACGCAGCTGCGACGGACTCACGCCAAGGCGTTGCTTGAAAGTGGTCGCCATGTGCGCCTGTGAATTGAAACCGCAGGCGTAGGCGATCTCCGTCAGGGTGGCGGCGGAATCGCGCATCAGGGCGCGGGCCTTGGCCAGGCGTCGGTCGATCAGGTAACTGTGGGGGCTTTTGCCGGTGGCGTTTTTGAAGGCCCGCATGAAATACCCTTCGGACAATCCAAGCAGGCCCGCCATCGCCGGTACGCCCAACGGGCCATCGAGGCCTGCATCAATGAATTCATCGAGCAAGCGCATCCGGCTGCCGGTTATCGAGCCGTGGAGGGCTGTCGACAGCGCTTCGCTAGCCGTCGCGCGCTCGGACAATGCCAGTGCCCAGGCTTCCCAATCGTCCTCCACGGAGGCCAGCAACAGCGCGGCGCGCATTCGCCACGCGAGGGCAGTGGCCTGCCGGTCGATGCGATTGTTGAAGGCACGATCCCCGACCAACGCCATACCGTCGGTGCGAATCACCCGCAGGTATTCACCACCTTGAGGGGATTCGGACAACACGTCACACCCGGCGGGGACAAACGCCAGGCCGTTGGGCACGGCCTCGAAGGGGCGTATTCGGTCACTGCCGATGGCGTGCAGGCCTCGCTGGCTGTCGAAGGCAAAGCCGATTCCCGCCTGGGTCGCGACATAGCGGGTCGCGTAGGAACAGCCGGGGAGCAGTTCGATCGCCCAAGGGCCGGCCTCGATACGACGGACCGGTTCGGACAGCAGTGGCGGCGGGCGGTTTCGATGACTCATGGACACCATAGTAGTGAAGAGAGGGGACAAAAGTCAGGTCAGTTTTTTGAAAGCCGGAGTACTGCGCCGTTGTTCAGACTGGGCAAAACCTCAGGGAGACCTCTCATGCACAGACTGACTCGCGACGATATCGAACAGGCCGCTCGCCACGTTTACCAGGTCATGCCCGCCACCGCCCAGTACCCTTGGCCCTTGCTGGCTCAGCGGCTGGGTTGCACGGTGTGGGTCAAGCATGAAAATCACACGCCTACCGGTGCTTTCAAAGTGCGCGGCGGTATCACGTTCATGCACTGGCTGAAGCGCGAGCACCCAGGCGCGAAGGGCATTGTCAGCGCTACCCGCGGCAACCATGGCCAGAGTCTGGCACTGGCGGCTCGCACATTGGGTTTGCAGGCGTTGATCGTCGTGCCGGAAGGTAACTCGGTAGAAAAGAACAACGCCATGCGCGGCTTTGGTGCTGAAGTGGTCGAGTATGGCCGCGATTTCGATGATGCCCGCGAAGAGGCTGCTCGCCTGGCGCAAGCGCATGACCTGTTCCTGGTTCCGCCGTTTCACACAGAATTGGTCAAAGGCGTCGCCACTTATGCGCTGGAGCTGTTCAATGCAGCGCCGGACCTGGACACCGTTTATGTACCGATTGGCTGTGGATCGGGGATTTGCGGGGTGATCGCCGCCCGCGATGCGCTAGGTTTGCAAACAGAAGTGGTTGGCGTGGTTTCCACGGAGGCGGCGGCTGCACAGTTGTCGTTTGACGCTGGAGCGATATGCGAAACCGCCTCGGCCAACACCTTTGCCGACGGTCTGGCCGTGCGCAAGCCGATTCCCGAAGCCTTTGCCGTTTACGCGGCAGGTGCGGCGCGGATCGTATCGGTCAGCGATGAGCAGATCGCCGAAGCCATGCGTGTGTATTACACCGATACCCATAACCTTGCCGAAGGAGCCGGTGCGTCGGCGTTGGCAGCGCTCATCTCGGAGCGTGAAGTCATGTCGGGAAAAAGGGTGGGGGTGATTCTGTCCGGTGGCAACGTCGACAGATCGGTGTATGCGCGAGTGATTGCGTGAAGGGGGCCATGAGCCTGGTCACATAAATTTGAAATGCACGGCATTGCTCGACACAATCGCGCCCCGATCCGGCCAAAGGCGCCGGACGTTCGTGGTGAAAAGGGGCCGCAGTTGAACGAACAGACATTGTCCATGCGCCTGGAGCGCGTGGCGGCACAGGTGCCAGCCGGTGCGCGCCTGGCCGATATCGGCTCGGATCACGGTTACCTGCCGGTGGCGTTGATGCGCCGTGGCGCCATCACGGCAGCGGTGGCCGGCGAGGTGGCGTTGACGCCGTTCCACGCGGCCAACCGCACCGTGCGCGAGAACGGCCTGGACTCGCAAGTTACCGTGCGCCTGGCCAACGGCCTGGCGGCAATCGAGCCGGGAGACGGGATTACAGCAGTCAGCATTTGCGGCATGGGCGGCGAAACCATCCGCGACATCCTCGACAGCGGCAAGGCGTACCTGAGCGGTCAGGAGCGCCTGATCCTGCAACCCAACGGCGGCGAGCAGCCGCTGCGCCAATGGCTGATGGACAATGGCTACCGCATCCTCTGCGAGGAAGTGCTGCGGGAAAATCGTTTCGACTACGAAATCATCGTCGCCGAGCGCTCCGGACCGGTGATCTACACCGCCCAAGAGCTGTACTTCGGCCCGTTGCAGATGCAGGTCCGCAGTCCGGCGTTCCTGCTCAAGTGGCAGCGCAAGTTGCGCCAGAAACAGAAGACCCTGAGCCACTTTGCCCGGGCGCAGCAGGTCGTGCCCGAGGAGACGGTGCAGGACATCGCGCGGCAGGTCCGGTGGATCACCCAATTGCTGGCTTGAGCCAGGTCCGGGATTTGTAAACGTCTTCGCTTACGCGGGCGATGGATCGGCTTTTTTCCCGGACCCATTGCCTTTGGCCTGACGGGCGCTGCGACGCAGTTCCTGTGGCGTGCGCCCCACGACTCGCACGAAGCTGCGGAGCATGTGGTCGGCATCGCCGAATCCGAAGCACCTGGCGATCTCTTCGAATGTCTGCATGCCGTCCTCGACCAGTGGCCGCGCCGACTCGATACGCAGGCGCTCGATAGCTTTCGCCGGCGTCACCCCGACCGATGCCGCGAACACGCGGCCAAACTGGCGCACGCTCATATGTGCAACGTCTGCCAGGCGTTCGACTGACAGATCATCACGCAGATGATCGCGCACATAGCTCAACACCGTGCGGATCCGATCCGAGCCTGGGTCGAAATCCAGCAGCGAAGAAAACTGATACTGACCACCGGGTCGCCGATAGTAGACAACCAGCATGCGCGCGACGGAGCGTGACACGTCCTTGCCCAGGTCCTGCTCGATCATCGCCAGGGCCATGTCGATGCCCGCCGACATACCGGCGGACGTCCAGACATTCCCGTCTTCGGTCCAGATTCGATCTCCATCCACGCGCAGTGACGGATAGCGTGCCTGCAATTGCGGCGCGTAGTTCCAGTGCGTGGTCGCGACACGACCGTCGAGCAGGCCGCTCTCGGCCAGCAGGAAGGCGCCAGTGCAGACGCTGGCAGTGCGGCGAGCGCGCGGGGACATCTGGCGTATCGCCGCGGCCATCGGCAGCATCCTGTCATCGATCGGCGCGGTGGGGGCGCCGACGATGATCAACGTGTCCAGGTGGTCGACCACCTGCAAGGCCTCGGTCGCGACTTGCAGTCCACTCGAAGCGCTGATCAATCCGCCTTCAAGGGAAGCGACAGTGAATCGATAGCCGGGAGGACGTGCACGATTGGCATTGGAGAAGGCTTCGAGCGGGCCACTCAGATCGAGCAATACGAAGCCCGGATAGACCAGGAAACATATGTGACGCTGCATGCACGGAACATCCACAGTCTGAATGGGGTCATGGTACGCGCTTGCTGTCGGGAAGGTCACGGGGGGCATTGAACCCTGCCGTCTCATGCAAGATGCCTGGGCTTGTCGGCCGAAATCCAGGGATATATGTCCATTTCGTGCGGTCTTCTCGCCGTACCGTAAATGCACCACCCCCACATTGCGGACGTGCAACATGACCTTCAACCGAATTCATCCCGCCAGACTCATCTCCTGCGCCACCTTACTGGGGGCTATCCTGATGGCGCCCGGCATCGGCTTCGCCGCCGAGAACCCTTACGCCGATCCAGTCAAACCGGCGCTGCCGGCCTCCACCTTTCAATGGGATGCCAGTCGAACCGCACTGGTCGTGATCGACCCGCAAATCGACTTCATGAGCCCGCAGGGTGCTGGATGGTCAGTCTTCGGCCAGAGCGTTACCGAGCAGAACCTGGTGCCGAATCTGACCCGGCTGTTCACGGCGTTCAAGCAGGCTGGAGCGACCGTCGCCATCTCGCCGCACTACTATTATCCCCACGATCATCAGTGGGAGTTTGAGGCGCCAGCGGAGACTGTTCAGCACAAGCTGGGAATGTTCGACCGCAAGGGTGCCCTGACGCTGGATGGATTCCGCAATTCGGGTGCCGACTTCATGAAGGAGTTCAAGCCCTTCATCGAAGACGGCAAGACCCTCGTCGCCTCACCACACAAGTTGTATGGCCCGCAAAGCAACGACCTGATGCTGCAGTTGCGCAAGCAGCGGGTCGACAAAATCATCCTGGCCGGCATGGCGTCCAACCTGTGCGTCGAATCGCACCTTCGCGAGTTTCTGGAGTGCGGTTTCGAGGTGGTAGTCGTACGTGACGCGGTCGCCGGCCCGAAGCTGCCTGACGGCGACGGATACGGGAGCGCGCTGGTCAATTTCCGCTACATCGCCAACGATGTAATGACTACCGACGAAGTCGTGAAAAAACTGGAAGGGCGCTGATCTGCGGTATGACCCATCCGCTGAACAGACACGGGAGTCCTTGTGGCTCCCGTGCCCGCAGACTGACCCGGAATGACTCAAGAGCGAAGGATCCGCCTCATCACTCTTCCTCTCTGAGTGCATGGATCCGCCCTGATTTTTCCGCAGCTATCAGCGCAGCATGGTCTTTCGCATTTTGATTGGCATAGGCGATGGAGAACTTGCCGACGGCCTGGTCGAAGGTGTCCAGCTTGCCCAGATAGCCACTGATGAGCGCTGCATCCCCGGATTTGGCGTGGGCACGGGCGAGGGTAAGACCACACCACTCGGCGTACATCTTCATCCGTGTGGCGGAAATGCCTTCTATGGGTGCTGACATTTTCATGTCTCGCAACTGGCGTACAAAGAAATGCCGGCCATTTTGACCGCGTGTCCAGCCCAGGAAGATGTCACTGGAGGACTGCATCAACCGCTGTCCGGTGACAACGCGCTGCCCCTGGTTCTCGTAGTCGCTGTTGCCTGCATAGGGTGCCAACACCGAGGGACAGGCTTCCTTGAATTGCAGGAGCAAGGGGTGGTTTTCCGCGGAAAAGAACAGACCGACGAAACAATAGGTCCCCACGCTCCCGATTCCGACAGCTTTGACCGCAATGTCTTCGAGGCGATAACGATCGAAGAGCACGCGCCGTTCATGGGGTAGCGACAGACGATAATCACGCAGAGCGATACGGACTCGCTGCTTGAAACCTTTTTCATACACATGAAAAAGCAAGGGCGGCTGATCGATCAGTCGCCGCCGCCCACCCACTTCGCTGCTGATCTTGGGATAGAGGTAATCACCCAGGCGCAACCTGGCCTTTGCGATCACCTGCTCGCGAATTTTCTTGATTTCGGCATTGGGCGCCATATCGATGATCGTTTGGGCATCCAGGCGGTCATACCAGACATCCAGCGGGCCCATTTTCGAAAATTTGCGCAGGCCCTCGCGGTAAGCGCAAACGCATTTGACGGCAATGCACCGAGCCTCCTTATCGTTGAGTCGGTTATCGCGCGCGGCCACGGCAAAACTGATCGCCAGGCGCTTGACGTCCCATTCCCAGGGGGCCGGGAGCGTTTCGTCGAAATCGTTGATGTCAAAAATCAGGTTGCGTTCAGGTGTCGCGAACAACCCGAAATTCATCAGGTGGCAATCCCCGCAGGCCTGCACCTGGACGCCAGTGGTCGGGGTCGTGGCCAGGTCATGGGCCATCAAGCCAGCGGAGCCGCGTAAAAAGGTGAATGGACTGCGCAGCATGCGCCCGTAGCGCAGTGGCACCAGGTTGGGCAGTCGAAAGCGGTTGGACTCTTCGAGCAGTTCGATAGGGTCGCGGTGTTTGCCGGGTGGTTTCCATTCGGCGTGAACCGAATGCGGCAAGCGTTCGCGTAGTTGCTCACCGGCGAACAGACGTTCCTTGCGCGAGAGAAAGACCGAATCGTCACCGGAGTCGTCCGACGGCTTTGCCAGGCCGTCGGCAGATTTGCTTTTGCGGGGGGGCATGTCCACTCCTTTGCTCAACGAAGTCTGACTCGCTCGGGCACAGGATCTGGTAATGCGACTGTTCCATCAGCCCCCGGGGCGCGCGTGCACTGGCATCATGGAAAGTGTCGAAGCTGTTTTTCAAGCGTAGCAGTTCCGATCCTGGATGCTGTATTGCCAGTACTGAATCTGCGCTCGAATCGAAGTGGTTTGCGGATGACCGCAGGCGACTCGAACTTGCCGGTGACAGGTAGGAAATTGAGCCACTGGTCGGGTTTGGCGACGAAAGTTCAGCGCAAAAGCGGTTTTTTTTTCGGCGTGGAACAAAAAACGATTCAGCGGCGTAGCGTCGCGGGTTTCAGCCAAAGAGGCAGGTAGCCTCAGGTGCTGGAAACAGTACCGTTTGTCGATGTTTGTGCTCAAAAATTGAACGATCGGGATATGCTGGGCTCTGATTTTCCAGCAGACGGCCCCTTGGGGACACGCTGCACTCACTAGAAAAATGGACGTATACCTCATCTGCATTGAATGGAATGCACATGGGGATTTTTTTTACCTGAGACCTGGAGTGATAGTATGCCGTCATCACTGACTCGCTGGGCGAGTCGCACTCTCTTGTAATACCAAATTATTTAGTTGCTTCAATCTTTGCCAACTTGACCTTGCAGGTGCGAACAAATAATTCGTATGCCTGGGGCATGGTCAATTTGCACTGCTGCTATAAGTGGAGATGTAAACTTGGATATTAATACAATGATCGGCCTGATCGGCCAGAAAGAATCCATGGAGTTTTTGCGTTTAGGTGTTGTGTACGTTCATCTATTGGCTTGCTGCGTAGCTATTGGCCTGGTGTTCGCCAGCGATGCGGCAATGGTAAAGGACTTGTTGAAAGGTCGCGTGTCGTCGGGGCACGATAATGAACATATGGCCAGTCTTCAGAAGTCTGTTGCCAATGCGTTGATATTCTTGTGGGTCACCGGAGCTGCGATTATAGGTATTGATTACCTTGAAAAAGGCATGACCTATTTTGCCAACCCGAAACTTCAAGCCAAAGTTATTATTGTATTGCTGCTGACGTTCAACGGCATGTTGTTGCACCGCTATGTATTGCCGGCAATGCTGAAGGCCGGTTCGCTGCTTGATCTCCAGATCAATGTGCGAATGTTTGCCCTGTTCTCTGGCGCACTGTCGGGCGTGTCCTGGTTGTATGCCGCCATGCTCGGTGTCGGTCGACCGCTGGCCTGGAAGTATTCGCTCACCGAGTTGCTGATGGCCTATCCGGTGTTGATCGTGCTCGGTTTTGCGATGATGGTGGCACTGACCCAGTGGGCGCGTAAGCGCAACGAAGCAACTCCGGTTCAAGAGACTTCGTGGCTGTTTGCGGGTATTCCTGCGCTGCGCTGAGCTGACGAAATTCCGGGAAGAGACGGGTGAAACCGTCTGAACCGTTCAAACTTCAGACCCCCTCCTTGTGAGGGGGTTTTTGTGCGTGCGGGTATCAGCAAGTCAAAGAAAACCGGCTCGATAGGCCGGTTTTTTTTCGAGTGAAATACGTCCATTTCATTTCAGCGCCAACGCATTGATCGTCGCGTGTGAAAGCGATCCGAAGCGCGTAACCAGAGGTCCAGACGGTGAGAAGCCCATCATCCTTTCGACAAGGGGGAGGGTAGCGGGGTTGAGCTCGCGTCTACCGCTCATCGGCAAGGCATAAAACAGGCTTTGACATCATTGGGGCTTTGGTTGAGTATTCATCTATCGCATACGATCAAATCGAAAGCGATAAGACGTAACGACAACCCTTGCCGTTTGGAGACTCAGCCATGAACACCGGAAGCCGCCGCACAATGTTTATCTCGACCGCTCACGCTTCCCATGGCCAAAACGGCAACAACTGGATCATTGCACAGGCCAATTGATGAACGTCGTCTCTTTAAGTGCCACAAATATCGCATGCGATAAGATCGCACGAAATATTAAATCCTGAGGAAATCCCCATGAGCAAGATCGAAAAAGTACTGGCCAGCGGCAAAACCCACACCACTCACAACAGCGCAGGCAACACCTCGCGCGGCCACAACGGCAACCTCGACATCGTGCTGTCGTCCCCTGGCAGCGACACACCGGCACACGTGCTCACCGCCGTCCAGCCGCACCCGAAAGCCGAACAACTGTTCGCCGGAGCGTGGTCGGCCTGCTACATCGCAGCGGTGGGGCTGGCCGCCCAGCAGATGAAGGTGACACTGCCGAGCGACACGGCCGTCGATATTGAAGTGGACCTGGGCCAGACCGGTGCGGCTTACTTCCTCCAGGCCCGACTGACCCTGCGAGTGCCAGGGCTGGACCAAGGGGTGGCGACCGAGTTGGCCCACAACGCCGATGCAATCTGCCCTTACTCCAAGGCCACACGCGGCAACATTGATGTCGACATCAACGTCCTGACCGTATAACCCACTGCACGGCCGACTCACCGGGGATCTTCCCGGTGAGCCGGCCGTCGGTGTTTATGCGCACTTCCGATACCATCGCGTACGACGTATAGTTTCAGCCTCGCCAGGCTGACCCAAGAGAACGTCCATGAAAAACACCGACAAGACATCCGCCCTGGAGCTCAAACTCTCCGAGTTCCTGTGTTTTGCGGTCTATTCCACCAACCTGGCCTTCGGCAAGGCCTACAAGCCGATGCTTGAACGGCTCGGCCTGACCTATACGCAATACATCACCCTCGTTGCGCTGTGGGAGGAAGACAACCAGACCGTTGGCAGCCTCGGTGAAAAGCTGTTTCTCGAATCCAATACCCTCACGCCGATCCTGAAGAAGCTGGAAGCGATGGGTTATCTGCTGCGCCAGCGCGACCCGGAAGACGAACGCCAGGTGCGGATCAGTCTCACCAAAGAGGGCCGAAAACTGCGCGAAGGCCTAACCGAAGACGGCTTCCCGCAAACCGGACTTGATCCCGACGACTTCGTGCAGATGCAGAAGGCGATTGTGAAGTTACGGGGCAGTCTCATTCGGTCGACGAAAGACCGGGAGTAAGTGGGAGCGAGTTAAGTGAGTGGCCCCCGGATTTGTGGGGTGCACTGCGCGGAGAAACCCTTTCCAGAGGGTAATGCAGCTGTCGGATGTTGTGCGGCGGTTGTACCGCAAGTTTGGTCCTTGATCTGAATCCCCCCGATTTCGGAGTGAATTCACCCCGCTAATGGGCGCGATTCCCCGGCAGGATTCGCGTCTGCATCAGCTCGGGCATTTCAAATTCCGAGCAATGTTTGCGGGGCGTTCAGGTATGCCGACAAATATTGTCACATCGATGGCAGGGTAATTGCTCAGCGAGGCTATCCCGTTCATGAAAGGTGTCGGGACGCCGTGGAGCTGCAAGTACCCCCATTGAGTGATTGATGTAACTGTCGGGTTGCATTACGAAATACCCCTGGCGACTCAATGGAAGTGCTGCGGTCATCCTCTGCAACTGTCCAGGGGAAGTCGTTATGAACCACTCCAAGGTAGTGCTGCTGCGCCGTCTGTTGTGCTTGCTGGTTTGCCTGCTGACGGCAACGCTGGTTGCGGCCGACGAACCTCAGGGCAATGACAGTCAAAGCAATGAGAAGTGGGTGGAGCCGGCACGCTCCAGGCTCATGCATGTGATTGGCGCGATGCCGTTCTTTCCCCATCGGGCCAATACCACCGGCAACCTGGTCTTGAATGTGAAGGACTTCGACAATGCCCAGGTCTGTGGCGCTTGCCATACGGAGATCTACAAGCAATGGCGCTCGTCGATGATGTCCCAGGCCTGGGATGAACCCATCTATCGGGCCTTGCTCAAGCGTGCGAGTGCGGCCACCGAGGGCAAGGTCGATAACTTCTGCACCGGCTGCCATACCCCGATCGGTCTCACGACCGGGCAGATCACTTCGCAAGTCAACCGCTCCTCGATTGAAGACAGCGAGAAGAATCATCCGATGCCAGGGGTAGATTGCGAGACCTGCCACAACATCAGTGCCCGCACGGGCCTCGATAACGGTGCCTATGTCCTGAGCCCTCGAGCGAACGGTAAACCGACCAAGTTCGGCCCGCGCAGGGATGCCGTTTCGCCTTATCACGACACCGTGTATTCCGCTCTGCACACGCGCTCGGACTTTTGCGGCACCTGCCACAACGTCACGCATCCCTTCAGCAGTGTGGCGGTCGAGCGCACTTATGACGAATGGCAGGAGAGCACCTACAGCCTTAACAATGTGACCTGCCAGAACTGTCACATGCCGGGTTTTGCAGGCAAGGCCGCGATCATGGGGCCAGACCGCGAGGAGGTCGCCTCGCATTGGTTCAGCGGAGCCAACGCGACGATGCTCAAGCATCTCGGTCAGGAGGAGGGCGCGCAACGCGCGCGCGACATGCTCGCACGCGCGGCGGAAATAACGTTCCAGCCACCGCCGGCCGCCATCATTCCCGGACAATACGCCTCGGTAGCGGTCAAAGTTGCCAATGTCGGCGCCGGGCACAAGCTGCCGACCGGCTTTCCGGAGGGACGGGAGATGTGGATCGATTTCCGGGTGCAGGATGCCAGTGGTCGCGAGATCTATCGCCTGGGTGCGATCAAGGACGGCAAGACCGAGGTCAACACGCGAAACTTCAAAGTGCACATAGGCGACAAGGACGGCAATCCGCTGGACGTCGAGGTCTGGAATGCCACGCAGATTCTCTCGGACAACCGCATTCTGCCCAAGGGCTACGATGTCGGGGAGTTCTCTTTCCTGGTGCCGGCCGATGCGGTCGGGCCGCTGACTCTGACGGCCGAACTGAACTACTGGCCGTTTTCGCAGAAGCTGGCCGACTACCTGCTCGGCAAGGATAAATTGCAGGTGGAAATCACCCGGATGGCCAACGTCACGCAGAGCGTACCCCTGTCGACCGGATCCAAGACGGCGAAGCGGACGGTACCCTCGAAGTTGAAACTCGACGACGCTAGCGCTTACTACACAGAATGAATATGTCACTGCCATCATCGAACAGGTAACGCGTTTCGGACCGCGAGCGCATCCACCCCAAAGCCGACCGTGATGACAGGCGGCTTTGGGATTGAAACGATCATGCAAGCGGTTTTTGGCGTTTGCTGACGACATAACCAGCCGTTTGATAGACGACGCTAGCCTTTGCCTCCGCTGCCTCCGCTGCCTCCGCTGCCCCCGTTTCCACTGCCACTGCCACTGCCACTGCCACTGCTATCTTCCTGGTCATTGTCGACCCCGACCTGTGGCCCGACACCATCTCCCGTACGGAATGTCGGTAACGCAACCGAGTTCACGAATTTCACGCCGTCCCAGCTGGGCAATGGCGTGGGCATCAATTGGATCTGGCCCGGGTGCTCGGAGTCCCAGCGCAGCAGCATCGCCGTGTCCTCATGCTGTGTGTTGTGGCAGTGCTCCATGTAGGTACCGGCAAACTCACGGATGCGTATGGCCATTTCGACATTGTCGAGGCTCTCGGGATGGCGGCCTACATTGTAGATATCTTTGCGCGCGCCTTTTTCCCATTCTGGCGGTGGTTTGCCACCTTGAGTGAGAATGATCCCTTCCTCGAAATGCACATGCACCGGGTGACTCCAGCCATTGCCGCCGTTCTCGATCTTCCAGACTTCCAGCGTGCCTTCACCCTTGAACCCTGCCGGCGTCGGGCCAGTGGCCAGTTGTGGCGCGGCTGAAATCCGCCGCGGGTCCATGCCGAAGCCTTCACCGCCATCGGTCTTGATCGTCCAAGGCTTGAAATCCGTGCCGTTGGAGCGGCCAAAGATAAAGGTGCGGTGCCGCGCCTGGGCAAGCCGGGCGATATCGGCAGGGTCATCACGGTGCAAGGGCAGGGGGATCATGAACTTGCCCTCGGGCTTGCCAGGCTTGGCGGGCTCGAAGTCGACCGGATTCATGCTGACATCCTGGCCGGCGTAAGGCTGCACGTTCAGTTGCAGGAACAGGCCCACGCCCGGGTCACCGTTGACCCACTGTGGCCCGTGGCTGGTTTGCCGGACAACGGGCAGGTACTTCCCGGAGAGTACATCCGCCAATGGAATGTCACGTTCGGGACGCTTGCCGTTTTCATGCTCCTCGATGTTGACGAAGAAAATCTTGTCGCCCGGGTTGATGCCGTTTTTCGCGAAGTCAACGACGATGTCATAGCGTTCGGAAATGCCCTGTATCGGCAGAATGGCATTGTGGTCCTGTGTGTCGCCGTCGCCATCGAGGTCCAGGCTGCCATCGAACGGCACCGCGTGTTCCATGATATTGCCGTCGTTGGCAATCATGTGGAACGGCACCCGGTTATATGAAACCCCGGCGTTTTTCGGGCCAGGAAACTCGCCACCATTACCATTGACCTGACGCACCACCGCCAGCTTGAAGTAGCGAGAAACCGATCCGTTGAGAATGCGGAACCGGTAGCGGCGGGCACGTACGTCCAGGAAGGGCTTGTACTCCCAGTTGGTCAGCACCTGGTCACCGAGAAAACCGTCGGTGTTGAAGGGGTTGAACCACAACTGGCCGGCCTTGTCCCAGGCCTTGTCGGCGATCGTCAGGTTGACGTCATAGTCGCGGTTTCCCCACCCCAGCCCCGAACCGCTGGCCAAGCGCAGGTTGACCCCGTCGTCGACCGCCTCGTTGCCGCGGTCCACGGCGCTGTAGTAGTTCATCATCGTCGCATTGCCCTTGTAGACATTCTGCGCGGTGAAATCGAGCATGTGGTCGTGGAACCAGTGGCTGCTCATGGTTTCGCGCCAGTCGCCACGGATCTTGATGGTGCCGTTGTCGCAGGTCTTGAAGCCGGGGTTGGCGTCGTTGACGAACAGGATTTCACCGGGATCGCACGGGAATGCTGCACGCGGATCCTGAGCGCTGGTATTGATGCTGTCATAGCCGGCCAACTGGATCGGCCAGCGATAGTCGTAGTACTGGCCAGGGAAGAAAAACGCGTTGGCAAAGCCGTCGCTTTCCGCAGGCGAGTGGCCGTTATGTTCATGGGTGGTGATGGTGTGCAGGCCAAAGCCCCGGTTGGCCGATGGGTCTATGGGCAAGGCATCGTAATGACGCATCAGCATCGCCTGGCCATAGCGTACTAAAAGCAGTTTGGGCGGAAAGGTGCCGTCGAATGTCCACAACGCGTTATGGTCCTGGACAGGGAAGTTGGCGTGAAACTGCACTTGAATGCCCTTGGTGGTGCCCTCGTTGGCCGGGTTGCCGTTGGTGTTGTGATAGAGCCCGCCTGGCGCGAATTCCCCCACGGCGTAGTTATGCCGTTGCATACGATCACGCAAGCCGCTGTTGACATGCGCGCCGGCTTGCACCGTCTTGAAGGCGTCGCGCGGGAAAAACTCATTGAAACGCTGGTGCGACCAGCCTTTTCCCGGTGGCCGGCCTTCTGCGGGCGAATCGACTCGGCGATTGAGGAAAAGCTCGATCTGCGCCTTCCAGGGGTTGCGGTCCAGGACATTGGAGAACTCTGTCGGGAAGGGCGTCAATGCCGGCTGCCTGAGAAAGGCATCCAGCGCATCCGGCGACGGACCGCTACGAGCCACGTTCAATGGATCTTGCGCCGGTGCGGGTCCCACCGTCGGCACCGGAAACGGAACGGGTGATGGCGGGTCGGTCGCATCCAGTTTGTTCGAGCCGAACTCCTCGAACAGTTCGAGCTTCTGGGTGAACGGTTGAACCCCGAACACCGGGCTGGCATTACCGTTAGTGGGGATGTTGAAGCTGGGTTGCAGATCGGGTGGCAGCACATTGTCGACCAAGGGGGTCTGGCGGTTACCGACCACACCATTGGGCAAGTCGAAGGCGCCGACGTTTGCCGGAGGCAACTTGAGCAAGTCCCGCAATGCGGCTTCGGGGTCGGCGGGCTGATTGGTGAACGCCGATGGGTCGGTAGGAGGCGGTGGATCGGTGTTGTCGAGGGGCACTGCCTGGGTCTGGGACAAGCCCAGCCCAAACATGAACACGGCAGCAGAGATACTCAGCGCCAGTCTGGTTTTGGACAATGAACCAGGTTTCAACCTTCCGGTATCTAGTTTCATCGCAAACACCTCTGACGTGTTTCTCGGAGCGTGGCAATACATGGGTAACGAGCCACTGCTTGCCGCCCGGTTGGTAAATCGTTTGGTCCCGGGCCGGGATGGAAACGATGCATATCTCCCGCCAAAAGTGACAGGAAGTGACTAGTGGCTCTACGCCGCCTCCCCCTTGTCTACCGGCTTCAATCCGGCAGATGAGCAGCCAGGATGACAGCCCCGATGACGGGGAATATCCCCCAATACCGGGGGCGATTGTGTGGGGTGCTTGGGCTAAGAGACTTGGCCACTTTCTGAATGTTTCGATGACCGATTGCTGGCCAACCCGTAACAGGCGGACTGAACCTCGGTACGAGATTCAGTCCGTTGCCCTGTAAACGTCTTAACCTTGAAGCGCTTCCATCAGCACTCTGAGCAACGGGCCTTGTGCGTACTCCTCCATGCTGGAGGTCAGCACCACCGGCAGTTTCAAGATGCTGGCGGTCTTGGCGAGCATCAGGGCATTGCGTTTCAACTCTTGGAACGGAATCGATTTCCCTGGCGCCGGCTCAGGCAAGGCGTTATGCCGGGCGTCCGTTCAAACCGGCCGCACCGCCAGTATTTGCTCGATCAGCCACGCCAGCGCCGGCTCATGTTGGCGTTGCGCCAGGTACACTAGTTCGAGGTGGAACGAGCCGACGTCGAAGGGCAGTTCGAACACCTGCAGCGGTAGCAACTGCGCGAATTGATTGGCCAACTGGGTCGGCAGGACGACGCTCAAGTCTGAGTGGGCGACCAGGTGGGCTGCCTGCAGGTAGTTGGGTGTGGTGTAGACGATTTTCCGCGACAGGCCTTGCTTGCCCAGCCATTGGTCGACCATGCCGCGCGACTGGCCGCCACTCACCCAGAGATGGCGCAGCCCCAGGAAGTCATCCAGCGTGAGTGTGTCGTGTGCCAGCGGATGCTGCTTGCGCACCGCCAGTCGCAGGGTTTCGCTGTGCCAGGCCCGGCGGGTGAAACGCGCCGGCACTTCTTCGAAGCGTCCCAGAACCATATCCAGTTCACCCCGGTCCAGCAGCTCGGCAGGAAGGCTGGGGGCGAGGTGAGCAACGTCGATTCGCAGGTTTGGCGCCAGTTCTCCCAGGCGCGCGAGCAAGGGCGGCATGCACAGCTGTTCGACAAAGTCGGTCAGGGCGATGCGCACCTGCTGCTGGCTCAGGCGAGGGTCGAAGGTTTCCCCGGCATTGAGTGTCTGTTCGATCTGTTGCAAGGCCGCGCGAATCGGCCCTTCAAGCGCCAGCGCCCGGGAGGTGGGTTGCATGTGGCGGCCAACCCGCACCAGCAAGGGGTCGTCGAACAGTGAACGCAGGCGGGCGAGGGCATTGCTGACGGTGGGCTGGCTGAGGGCCAGGCGCTCGGCCGCTCGCGACACGTTCTGTTCGCGCAGCAGCATATCGAGCACCCGGAGCAAATTCAGATCGAAGCTTTTTAAATTCAAATTACAAATACCAGACATATGAAAATGAAATTTCAAAAATAGTAGGCGCCTGCTTAGGGTGACGGCAATCTTTTCCACTGCGCCAACCCATGAGGCCCGTCATGAAGTATCAAGCTCCCCTGCGCGACATGCGTTTTGTGCTCCACGAAGTGTTCGATGTCAGCGGCCATTGTGAGCGGCTGGACAACGGCCTGGACCGGGAAACCATCGACGGCGTCCTCGAAGAAGCCGCCCGCTTCGCCGGCGAAGTGGTCGCGCCGCTGAACCGCAACAGTGACGAGCAGGGCTGTCAGCTGATCGACGGCCACGTCACCACACCCCTGGGTTTTCGCGACGCCTACCGGCAGTACGTCGATAACGGCTGGGCGAGCATGACCGGGCCGCTGGAATTTGCCGGCCAGGGTTTCCCGCAGCTGATTTCGGCCAGTTTCCACGAAATGCTGATGGCCGCCTCATTGTCCTTTCGCATTTATTCCGGCCTCACCGAAGGCGCGGTGCTGGCTCTGCATCGTCATGGCAGCGAGGCGCTCAAACAGGCTTATCTGGAAAAAATGGTCAGCGGTAAATGGTCCGGCACCATGTGCCTCACCGAGCCCCAGGCCGGTACCGACCTAGCCCTGTTGCGTACCCGTGCCCAGCCTCAGGCCGACGGCAGTTATCAGGTCAGCGGCAGCAAGATTTTCATCAGTGGTGGCGAGCAGGACCTGACCGCCAACATCATTCACCTGGTGCTGGCCCGTTTGCCGGATGCACCGGCCGGGGTGAAGGGCATCAGCCTGTTCCTGGTTCCAAAGTTCATTGCCGCGGCCGATGGGACACCGGGGCTACGCAATTCGCTGAGCTGCGGCGCACTGGAACACAAGATGGGCATCAAGGGCGCGTCCACCTGTGTGATGAACTTCGATGGCGCACAAGGCTGGTTGATCGGTGAGCCGAATCAGGGGCTGGCGTGCATGTTCACCATGATGAACGACGCACGCTTCCAGGTTGGCTTGCAGGGACTGGGCATCGCCGAGGCCGCCTTCCAGGGTGGTCTCGCCTATGCCCGCGAACGCCTGCAATCGCGGGCCATCAGCGGTCCGGTGGCGCCGGACAAGAGTGCCGACCCGATCATCGTCCACCCCGATGTCCGGCGCATGCTGCTGACGCAAAAAACCTTGAGCGAAGGCTGCCGTTTGCTCGCGGCCTACACCGCCCTGCAACTGGATCTCGAACACGGCGACCCGCAACCCGAGGCTCGCCAGAAGGCAAGTCGTCGCGCGGCGCTGCTGATTCCGATCGTAAAAGCCTTCTTCACCGACGTCGGCCAGGAAGTCGCCAGCCTGGGCGTTCAGCTGTACGGCGGTCACGGTTACATCCGCGAGTGGGGCATGGAGCAGTTGATGCGCGACAGCCGCATCACCCAGCTATACGAGGGGACCAACGGTATCCAGGCGCTGGACCTGCTTCGGCGCAAGGTGCTGGGCGACGGCGCTACGGAATTGGGCGCCTTGATCGATGAACTCGCGGCGCATGTTGATGCCGCTGGTTCGCAAGCATCACTGAGGGAAACGGCCGAGGCCATGCAGCAGCGTCTCGCCGAGTGGCGTGAACTGGGTACCGAGGTGGTTGAGGCGTGTCGGCGCGATGTGCAGGAGATCGGCGCCATGTCGGTGGACTTCCTGGCGTACAGCGCTTACGTGCTGGTGGGCGGGTTGTGGTTGCAGGCGGCTGTGCGTGCCCAAGCCGCGCTGGATGCGGGTACCGACGAACCCGGGTTCTATCGGGCCAAGCTGCAAGCGGCGGATGTTTACTGGCGCCGGGTGCTGCCCCGTGCCAGTGGCCACCGCGAAAGCCTGCGGGGCGGCGCCCATTGCCTGATGGCCATGGACGAGGCCGATTTCGCATTTTGATGGCAGCATCGTGAACCCCCACCTATATGCATAATGCTGTTCACTTAAGGACGAACACTGTATCTGTGGCGAGGGAGCTTGCTCCCGCTGGGGCGCGAAGCGGCCCTAAAAATGGGACTGCTGCGCAGTCCAGCGGGAGCAAGCTCCCTCGCCACAGGTTGCTTATTGTTTGCCTTATCTCTTAAGTGAGCAGCATTACACCTAGGTTCAGGCTTGCGCGGCGCTGACCTTGCCAGTGATCGTGGCGTTTTTGCGCACCGCTTGATAAAGCAGGCTGGAAACCATGAACCCGACGATGGCCAATAAGCTCATCAACGAGAACACGTAGTTGTAGCCTTGTTGACCCGGGAAGTGGTCAAGGATGGCGCCATAGATGACGTAGGCGAACATGCCCGGCGCATAGCCGATCAGGCAACCGATGCCGAAGGCTGAACCGGTGATGTGTTGTGGAATGCCGACTTCACCCATGGGTGCCCAGAACACGCCGCGCATGGAAAAGACAATCAGCGCGAAGGAGAGGGTGGCCGCCATGCCTGCGTAGATGTAATCCGGGCTTTTCGGGATGAGCATGATGACGCCCATCAGCGGCAACAACGCCAGGAATGCCCACTTCAGATAGCGGCTGGAACTCTTGAACTGCTTGTCGGCAATGAAGCCGCCAGCGGGGCCGCCCAGGATCTTGAGGAAGTACTGGTTGATGATGCCGTAGGCGCCTACCAGTGCCACCGGCAGTTCGTACATTTCCTTGAGGTAGGGAATGAAATAGGTCAGGCCGCAGTACACGATGTAGACCATGAACACGTTGAGGCTGACCAGCCAGATGCCCGGCACCTTGATGGCTTCGAACAGGTTCGACAACCCGTTCTTTGGCTTGACGGTCGACTGGGTTTTGCCGCTCTTGAGCAGCAGCCAGGTCAGGGTACCGGCAAGAATGTCGATGACCGAGTAGAACAGGATCGCCGATTTCAGGCCGTTTTCACCGGAGCCCATGGCGACGAAGACGCCCAGCGCAGAGAAGGCGACCAGGGTATCGATGACGCCACGCCCGCCTTCGAGCAGGCCGAACAGGCGACCCTGTTCCTTATCGTCGCCCAGGTTGCGGATGGCTTTGAGCAGCGAAGGCCAGAAGAGGCAGTCGGCACACACGGCCAGCAGGCAGAACACAACCAGCAGGTTGCTGAAGGGCGGAAAGGTCGCCAGGTAGAGTCCGAGGCCGCCGGTACCGATCAGGCCGAGGGGGATCAGCTTGCGCGTGTCGTACCGGTCGGCGAGCATGCCGCCCACCACGAACAGCGCGGTGGCGATGATGGCGTTGGCGCTCAGCAGCACGCCGATTTCAGTGTGGGACAGCCCCATGAATTCTTGCATGGGGATGTAGAAGGCGTCTTTGAGATTCGCCAGCTTGTAGATGGTGCCGCCACCGAGGATGAGAATCAGGAATCTGAGCCATTTGGCCTTGTCTTGGGATGTCATTATTGTTCTCCAGGCATTATTGGGTAGGCAGTGCCGATGGGCACGTCAGGTTCAGGCGTTAGCGCAATGGGCCAGGGTCAACTCGGCCAGGGTGCGGAACTCGGCCAGCAGACCTCGTACGTAGGCGACCTGGTTGTTTGCCCAACGGTGTTCATCGGCCAGCATTCGCTCCAGCGAGAAGCCTTCCGGCAGCGCTGTTTCACTCATTTCCCGGTACGCAATGAACGGGTCGGCGGCTTCGTCGAGCTGGCGGAACGCCGGGGCGACGTAGTGGTTTTCCTGCTCGAGAATGAAAGCGATCACTTGCGGAGTTGATTCGCCGAGCATCAGCAGTTCGAACAACATGCGTGCGCTGGGCAGGTCGTCTTCGTCACTGCCTTGCAGCACGCCGTAATGCCCGAAGCCGTTTTGCTCAGGCACGATGCGCACACCCTTGAGGTGGGTCTGGCGTATGTGCGGAGCCAGTGTGCGTAGCGCCTGCATAGGCTGCTCGCAGGCATTGATCATGTTGCCGAAGTCGAACAGGGCGTGCAGGCGAGGGTGGTTCAGCCGGCTCAGCAGTTGCGCGATCTCGCCGCTCTTGAGTTCCTCATGCTGCTCGAAGTCGAAGAACAGGTCGTGTTCGTCTGCCTGTTGCGCAAGGTAGTGCAGGTCTGACTCGATCACGTCCATGACCCGGGACAGCGCCCCTTCGTAGCGTGAGTAGACGCGGATGTTGCGGGTGCCCAGCGCCTTGGCAATGGCGATCACTTGATCGACATCTTTTTTCAGGGTGCTGCTGATTTCCAGATGCACGTCCAGCCCGAGTGCATTGGCCTTGGCAGCGAACGCCTGAAGCTGCGCGGCGGTCATTTGGCTCAGGCTGTTTTCCTCACCGTCGAGCAAGTGCAGGCTCAGGCCCTGCAGTTCGTGGCGATAGGCAAAATCCAGCAGGTCGCCAGGGGTGACACGGCCGTGGGTCAGATTGGTCAGCAAAGGGTAGGCATGGGCAAACAGGCGCAGTTGCGCCAGTCGGTCGAGCAACTGGCGAGCCAGTGCCTCGGTCAGTAGGGGGGGAGCCTCGGCCTCGACAGCCTTATGGCTGAGCAAGGCGTTGAATCGTTCCTGGATCTTATTGTTCATTCGAGTCGTTCCTGGTTCAGACACCGGGTCTACCGGCGCAGCCTTTATCGCGCCAGTCAGGAACTCTCGATAGATCCATTATCAGTTAAATCATAAGACCACTTGCCTTGGGTCAAGTGGCCGGTTGCAGGTAGCCCATTTTGCCCAGGGCCTGGGCCAGCGCTTCGACCCGCGCTTGGGCCTGGTCTTCGGGGGTGCTGGCAAAGCCGATCAGCAGCGCCGGCGGCAAGACATGCTCCAGGCAGTAATCACTCAAAGGATAGGTATGAATACCATGCTGGCCGAGCTCCCTGGCCAGGGCGTCGTCATCGAGATGCGCGGGTAACCAGGCGATCAGGTGCATGCCGGCTTCCACCGGCGTGATCCTGAAGAATGTGCCCAGGCGTTTCTGCAGTTGTTCCACCAGTGCCTGCTGGCGAGCCTGGTACAGGGCGCGCATTCGACGTATATGGCCGAGAAAGTGGCCTTCGCGCATGAAGTCCGCCGTGACGGCCTGGAGCAGGGTGGGCGGGCTGCGATCCATGACCGCCCGCAGGGTGCAGAAGGGTTCGATCAAGGCGTTCGGCAGTATCACGTAACCCAGTCGTAGCGAGGGGAAGAGCACCTTGCTGAAGGTTCCGGCGTAGATGACCCGGGCCCATTGGTCCATGGCATAGAGTGCCGGCAGGGGGCGGCCGTTGTAGCGAAACTCGCTGTCGCAGTCGTCCTCGATGATCCAGCTTTGATTCTGGGCGGCCCAGTCGATAAGTTCCTGGCGCCGCCCATAACTCATGGTGACGCCCAAGGGATGCTGGCGAGAAGGTGTGGTAAACACCAGGCGGGCGTCAGGACACAGGGCCAGGCCTTGCCGGACATCGATCCCCTGTTCGTCGATACGCAACGGCACGACCCGGCCACCTTGTGCCTGGAGCGCAATGCGCGCCGCGATATGCCCCGGATCCTCCATCCAGAAGCTGTCCTGCGGATTGAGCAACAGCATGCCCAGCAGGTTGAAGGCTTGCTGGGCGCCGGACACGATGACCACCTGATCGGCAGTGCAATCAATGCCACGGGCATCGAAGACGTACTCGGCAATCGCCTCGCGCAGGGCCAGCAATCCCTGTAGTTCGCCATAGCCGAGCATGGCCTTGGTCGGCTTGTGCAGGTGGCGGTTCAACAGGCGCTTCCAGACCGATTGCGGAAACGCATCGTAGGCGCTGTGGCTGGGCAGGAACGAGGTCGGGCTGCCGGTCGCCCAGTCGGCATAGGAAACACCGCGAAAATGATCGCTGCGCAACGACAGCATGGACTGGCTCAGGTCGGACAGGCGAGGGGGCTGGCGCTTGTGCTCATCGTCATCGATACCGCGGCTTTCCCACTCATGGCCGACATAGGTCCCGGCCCCTGTCCGCGACGTCAGAAAACCTTCGGCAATCAGTTGATCGAACGCATTGAGAATGCTGATTCGCGACAGCTGCAGTTCCTTGCTCAGGGTCCGGGTGGACGGCAGGCGCACGCCGCCCTGAATCCTGCCACTGAGAATCTGTTTGCGAATCTGCAAGTAGAGTTGGCGGTACAAGGGAATGGAACTGGCACGGTCCAGCTCGATACCTGACAACAGCAAACCTGCGGAGGATTTCATTTTTGGTTCGTCTGGATGAAGTGTGGTTTGGCCTGAAATGCCGTCAGGCGCCCGGGTGCGAAAGGGTATCGAGGGGTGCCGGATAAGTCATCCACCACAGCGTCACAATAATATGGCTGCTGAGTACGGCATTGCACTAACCGATCTTGTCATGGTCCATACACCCCGCACGACCCTCAGCGGTCGAACCGACCGACCCCGCATCGAAAACTTGATCAAGGACCGCGAAAGCATGATCGCCGCCACATAATCAGCAACGCCCTTCACCGGGTTCCGTGAATCGGGCCTCGCCGCACGTTTATCCCTCAATTCCATTCGAAGATTCAACCCATGTACCTACGCAAAATTGCAGTTGGGCTGTCGGCCCTTGTTTTGCTCTCGACCGGGGCGCAAGCCCGCAGTCTTTTCGACCTTCTCAAGCCACCCACCGCGCAACATGAACAAACATCCCGCTCCGGCTCGATCAGCCAGAACGCGGCCCTGGACCTCTATTCAAGCAAACAGAAACAGGCTTCGTTTGACGGCTGCGCAGACCTGTTCCCGGCAGCGAAACCGATCAACACGGCCACAGTGCCCGCATCGATGAAACCCCTGGCGCTGTGTTCCGACAACTTCGCGGTGCTGTACTCGCAAACCAGCAAGACCCCGCTGGTGGTGGTCGAACGCCTGAATGCGGCCCTGTTGCAGGATGCCAAAGGGGAAGAGCGCACCAACCAGTTCTACCCGGACCCACGCATACCCAAGAGTGGGCGCGCCGAGTTGAGCGACTACCGCAGCCAGCAGCCGGCGGTGGACCGTGGCCATCAATCCCCGGCAGCCGATGCCCCGAATCCCAAGGCAATGGCCCAATCCTTTGCGCTGTCGAACATGGTGCCGCAAGACCCGACCAACAACCGCAAGATCTGGAGCAAGGTCGAGTCTGACGTCAGGAAGTTTGCCAAGCGTGCCGATGGCAACGTGTTTGTCTTTACCGGTCCGCTCTTTGATCCCGGCCACTCGACCATCGGCGACAACCAGGTCTGGGTGCCGACCCGACTGTTCAAGCTGGTGTACGACGCATCGTCCAAACGTGCCTGGGCCTACGTGCTGCCTAACGCAGAAACCCGAATCGAGAAACCGATGGACTATGAGACGTTCGTGAAGAGTACCGGGCTCAAGCTGCTCGGGAACCTGCCCGTCACTGGTTCGGCCGGGCGCACCTGATGGCTGAATGAGCAGCGCCCCAAAGGTTGGAGGCAACCGATGGGGTGTTTTATTGCCATGAACCACGCAAAAACAAGGTCAAGGAAATAAATTCAGCAAGAAGTAACAAATAGTAAAAATGAACTATACCCAATAGGGCAATCGCTCCTGACCCCGGGACATGATGCCTCCATAGATACGCGTCCCAGGAACTTCAACGTCAGACAGACCGAGAGATTCTGGTTATGAACGCTTCGAAAATCGCTGCCAGCGATGCGGTCCGAGATCGCTTACGTAATGCCCGTGCGGCGCTCCGGCTCGACGAGACTCACTTCATCCGATGTCTCCGTGATCTCGGTAGATGATCTGGCGGCAGGGGCGCCGGATCCCTTCAAGCGACCGTCTTCGACCTCCCTATTTTCCGGTGGCCCTTCGCGGGCCGCATCAAGAACATGGCGGCAGCATCATCCTGCGCAGCACCCGACCTGCAAGATATACGTGGTCAAGCAGTAAGCATTAGTCCCTGTCCGGCCGCGCGCTGAACGTCGCCAGACCCAGGTTCAAAACTCTGCAAAAGGCAAGGAGTTTGCGATGGCTGATTCAAGCAAGAAAATGGGCCTGATGGGACTCACGACGCTGGTAACGGTCAACATGATGGGCTCGGGCATCATCATGTTGCCCACCAACATGGCTCAATTGGGTGCCGTCTCGCTGCTGTCATGGATCTTCACCGCGATCGGTTCGATGGCCATCGCCTACTGCTTTGCCCAGTGCGGGGTCTTCTGTCCGCGCTCCGGCGGCTTGTCCGCCTACACCGAAGAAGCTCATTCAAAGTCGGGTTTTTTCCTCTGCTCGTACCTGTACTTCCTGTCCCTGGCCATTGCCAATGTGGCCGTGGCCATTTCGGCGGTGGGCTACATGACAGCCTTCGTGCCCTGGTTGGGTACGGGTGCCATTCCATTGTGCGTCGGCACGATCGGGCTGATCTGGCTGACCACCTTCGCCAACTTCGGTGGCCCGGGCATCACCGGCAAGATCGGTGCGTTCACGGTGTGGGGGGTGATCATTCCGGTAGCGGGCCTGAGCATCATCGGCTGGTTCTGGTTCAAGCCCGATGTGCTGGCCGCCGCCTGGAATCCCAACAGCCTGCCGATTTCCGAAGCCATCGGCAAAGCCATACCCCTGACCCTGTGGGCCTTCCTGGGCATGGAGTCGGCGGCCCAGGCCACCGATGCCGTAGAAAACCCCAAGCGCAATGTGCCGTTGGCCTGCCTGTTCGGCACCCTGGGTGCCGCCGTAGTCTATGTGCTGTCGACAACCGTCATCCAGGGCATCATTCCCAATGACGAACTGGCCAAATCCACGGCGCCTTTCGCGTTGGTCTACGCCACGATGTTCAGCCCGATGGTGGGCAATATCGTCATGGCGCTGGCGGTCATGGCCTGTGTCGGCTCGCTGTTGGGCTGGCAATTCACCCTGGCGCAAACGGCCAAGATGACAGCTGACCAGAACCTGTTCCTGAAGCTGTTCAGCAAGGTCAACGCCGTGAATGCGCCCGTCGTCGGCATGATTGTCTGCGGCGTGTTGCAGACCCTCATGGCCCTGTCGACCATCTCGCCCGATGCCGCCGCCCAGTTCAGCAAGCTGGTCAGCCTGGCAGCGGTCACCAACCTGATTCCCTACATAACGGCGATGACCGGGCTGCTGGTGATCATGCACAAGGCCGGGGTCTCGTCGGCCATCTACTCGCGTAACCTGGTGGTCTTGCTGATTGCAATAACGTACTCCTTGTACGCCCTGTATGCCTGCGGCAAGGATGCAGTGATGGGCGGCACCCTGGTGCTCGCTTTCGGCTACCTGCTCTATGGATTCCTCGCCAAGCGCTTTACCGAAGCGCCAGCGGCCAACCCGGCCAGGGCCGCAAACCCTTAGGCGTGGCCAACAGGACTGCACAGACATCTGCATACGGGGAAACCGGACATGAACGTACCATTTGCCACAACCACCAGACTGCTGCTGGCCTTCGCACTCTCGACGCTGCCGCTGGTGGCCGGCGCCAACACCCTTGAACGCGTGCGCGCAAGCCACACCTTTACCCTGGGCTACCTGCCTGACCTGGCCCCATTCAGCAAGCAGGAAGGCGACAAGGCCAGCGGCTATGCCATCGACCTGTGCCTGAAAATCGCCGACAAGCTCAAGAGCGAGCTGGGCCTGCCCGACCTGCAAGTGCACTATCAGCCCGTAACGGTTTCGGACCAGGTCAGTGCGGTGAGCCAGGGCAAGGTTGATATCCTCTGCACGCCGACGGCGCCCACCCTGGAACGGCGCAAGATGATCAGCTACTCCATACCGGTCTACACCGCCGGCCTCTCGGTCGTGGTGCGCAACGATGCTGGCGAACCCTTGCTCAATGTGCTCAATGGCAAGGTCGCCAATGCCGGCCCAACCTGGCGTGCCAGCATCAACAACGGCCTGGCCAATCAAACCTACGCGACCCTGGAGGGGGGCGTGACCGAAGACTGGATTCGCGAGCAGATGCGCCTGCTCAACGTGATTGCCTCGCTGGTGACCGTGGCCAACAACGACGAGGGCATCAAGCTGGTCGCCGAGGGCAAGGCCGATGCCTTCTTCTCCGAACGTATGCTGCTGCGCAACGAAATCGCCAGGGAAGGCGCGGCGAAAAACCTGATGCTCCTGGACCGCATCTTCGAGTACTCGCCGGTGGCGATGATCGTGGATCGCAACGACGAAGACTTCCGCCTGCTGGTTGATACAGCCCTGAGTGAAGCCTATTACTCGGGCTTTGTAGAAAAGGCCTACGACCAGTATCTGGGCGGGAGCAACCTTACCGTGAAGAGACTGTTCAGGGTCTATGCATTGCCCTGATGGGTTTTGTAGGAGCGAGCTTGCTCGCGATGGTCGTTAACGAAAACGCGTGTTCATTGACTGAACGCAGCGCCCTTGAGTCCATCGCGAGCAAGCTCGCTCCTACAGATGAGCAGCATCACGTCTGTGGACGGCCACCGGCTTGCTGGTCAGCGCCAATTCGCCAGGACCATGGCGAAGTAGCCGAGGACCGTCAGCAGGATTCCCGAGACTTACGGGACTACCGGACGCCCGTCTGGCGTAGCGCAGCCGGGGTGTAATTGTTCGCCGAAGCTACGACGCCGAATTGAATGCTGCGTTTTTCCTCGTTTTTCAGGCCCAGCACCGAATAGCGGCCGGACTGCAGGTCATAGAGGGCTTCAGCGGTATAGCCCGGCACTTGCTTGTGGTAGTACTGCTGGGCATGCCCTTCGCCCACGCGCCACAGCTGGCCGCGTCCGTCGTAATGGTCCACCTCCGCCAGTTGCCAGCTGTCCTCATCGAAGTACATGTGTCGCGTCGCGTAAATGTGACGTTCGCCTGGCTTGACCTTGGCCACCACCTCCCATACACGGTGCAGCTCGTAGCGGGTCAGGTCCTGATTGATATGACCGGCCTTGAGGATGTCGGCGTACTTGAGGTTGGGTGAGTCGAGTTTGTAGCTGTTGTAGGGGATGTACAGCTCCTTTTTTCCGACCAGTTCCCAGGTGTATCGATCCGGTGCACCGTTGAACATGTCGTAGTTGTCCGTGGTAGCCAATCCATCGGCGGCAGTGGCCGGGCCGTCGTAGGCCACTTGTGGCGCCCGGCGCACGCGACGCTGGCCGGCGTTGTACAGCCAGGCATCACGGGGTTCCTTCACCTGGTCGATGGTTTCGTGGACCAGCAACACGTTGCCGGCCAGACGGGCCGGGCCTGTCACGCGCTGGATGAAGTAGAACAGGATGTTGTCAGCCTTGCTCTTGTCCAGGTCCGGCAGTTCTCGCGGGTAGGAGATTTCGTCTTCCAGTTCAACCATGCTGAAGGCGCCGTCGGCTTGCGGTTGCACCCGGGTTGCCCAGCGTTTGAGGTTGCCGCCGCGATAGCGGGTCAGGTGATTCCACAGCACTTCGATACCGCTCTTGGGCATCGGGAACGCGTAGTAACGGCTATCGGCAAAACCGGTCAGGCCATTGCCACCATCAACACCTTCGGTTTTCAGGGCACTGGCCTTGATCACCGAGTAAATGTCTGCCGGCACCGCCGCGGTGCGGTGAGTCGGGTAGACCGGCATTTTGTAGGTGTCGGGATAGCGCGCGAACATGGCCAACTGGCCTGCCGACAGCTTGTCCTTGTATTGATTTACGTTGGCGGCGGTGATGGTGAATAGAGGTTTTTCGTTGGCAAAGGGGTCGGACAAAAAGCCCTTGCCGTCGACTGTCCCTGCGGTGGTTGGCAGGCCTCCGGTCCAGGCGGGAATGCTGCCTGCGGCGTTCGCGGTTTTGACGGCGCCCATCGGCGTCAGCGTGGTGCCCAGCTGTGCAGCCTCCTCGGGAGAGACCTTGGCCATGACAGCCGTGGCCAGAAGGGAAAGCGCCAGGGCACCGGTTTGCACGAGTATTTTTGTTGTTTTCATGTAGTTGCTCTCAGGTTTTTCGATGGGCAGGGTCAGGTCATCGACCCAGGTAAAGCAGGCCAATCACCAGCATTGCGAGGAACAGCGTTTCACCAACCAGCAACGCGATCGGGCGCCAGCCGACAGTCGCGAGTTTTTGCAGTGAGGTTTTCAAACCCAGGGCAGCGATGGCGATCACCAGGCAGACGCGTGACGTGTCACTCATGGCGCTCGACAGCGAAATCGGCAGGACACCACTGCTGTTGATCGCGACCAGGCAAACGAAGGCGAGCAAAAAACCTGGAACCAGCGGCATCCGCCGTCCGGTGTCTGTCTGCTTGCCCTGTTGTCGGCGGAAAAACCAGGCAATCACCACGACTGCGGGAACCAACAGTGCTACACGCAGCAGTTTCACCACGGTGGCGATGTCGCCGGTCGCCGGCGAGATCATGTAGCCCGCACCGACCACCTGCGCCACGTCATGAATGGTGCCGCCGAGAAAGGTCCCGGCTTGTTCAGGAGAAAGGCCGAGCAATTTGCAGAGGATCGGATAGGTGATCATGGCCACGGTCGAGAGGCCGGTGACACTGACCACCGTCAGCAAGGTATCGCGCTCGCTGTTCTCATGTTTGGGCAGCACGGCGGAAATCGCCAGGGCGGCCGACGCACCGCAAATGGCCACGGCGCCACCGGTCAACACGCCGAAGTCGGCGCGTACGCCCAGCAGGCGAGCGCTGAGCCAACCGACAACAATGGTCGCAGTCACGGCAAACACGGCCGCCAGTACGGTTTCCCAGCCGAGCGAGCCGATCTGTTCCAGCGTGATACGCGCACCCAGCAGGGCGACACCGATGCGCAACAGGGACCGCGAGGCGAACTCTATGCCTGGCAGGCAGCGGCTATGCTCGCTGAGAAAATGGCAGGCCATGCCGAATAGCAGGGCATACAGCAGCGTAGGGCCACCGTAGTGATCAGCGATGAAGCCCGAGGCCATGGCGATCGCCAGGCTGACCAGCAGACCGGGACTGATCTGCCGCAACTGGCTGAGCCATTGCCGGGGTGGGCTGACGGGTGCGCTGATGTGCGACGCAGGGGGCGCGTTCTTGATCATCTTGGTTTTCTCTATGGTGTCCAGAGCAACGCGCGGGGAGCTACGTCAATCTGGACGCCATGCGGGGGATTAGTCGGTGACTGCTTGCTCGTAGCACGTCAAGGCACGATCGATCGGAACCCACGGTTGGGCGGAAGCACACCACAGGTGCAGGGCCGGGTTGAGTGCCGAGGTATCGCTGAGCGTGCCGGCCTTGACTGCAAACAGGCCGGGCATCGTGGTCACCGCGCTATACAGCGCAGAGCCGCAGTTGCTGCAGAAAAACCGCCGCACTGGCAAGCCGCTGCCGCCATTGCTGGAGAAACTGCCCAGGCTCTTGCCGGCGACTTCGAAGCCGTCGATTGGTACCAGCACGTTGATCGAAAAGGCACTGCCCGATTGTTTCTGGCAATCGCTGCAGTGGCATATAGCAGTCATCAGTGGGGCCGCGAGGGTGGAATACTGGATGTTGCCGCACAGGCAACTGCCATTGAGGGTCGTCATGGGTCAATTCTCTTCAGGGAGGACAGGTGTTACTTGCAATGGGTGCTGTCGGATTTCCAATGCAGGGCGTTTTGGACAGTGCGCCGCAAGCTGTGTCGCGCACCCAACAACAGTGTGCAGGCGAGGGCGCAGGCAATCAGCGTCACAATCAGAATCGAGTAGCGAATGGCGGCAGGGTCGACCAGCAGGTAGTCGGTGATGACACCGATAGCCACCGGACCGATGCCGGCACCGAGCAAGTTGAGTACACCTGTGAACAGGGCGATGAACTGTCCGCGCATCGGTGCAGGCGACATTTCGACGATTAACGCCGGGCCGACACCAAACAGGCAGACCCACAGGGCAGCAGTGAGCCCCAGGAAAGGCAACGCCATCCAAGCGCTGGGCGCCAGCAGTAACGGAGTGGCACACAGCGGCAAGACCATGCTGGCGATGATCGCCACACGCAGATTGCCATTGGCCACGCCGCGGCGGCGCCAGTATTCACCCAGCCAACTGGCAATGAGCACACCAAGCGGCGAGCTGACACACATGATCAGCCCCATCACTGTGCCGGCCTTGGCGTAAGTCCATCCGAACTCGCGTACCAGGTAGCTGGGCACCCAGGCGCCGCCACCGTATACCGCGGCGTTATAGCAGCCCATTCCGACCACAATGGCGAAAAAGGTGCGTCGGTTTGCGCGCAAAAACGCCAGCACTTCGCCCAGTGGCACGCCAGGCGTCACTGAGGTCGGTGTCGTCCGTCCGACGCGATCCAGTCGCGGCTCCGGCACGCCCATCATCAGCAACAGAACAATCAGCCCTGGCAGGCCAATCGACATTAGCGTGGATTGCCAGGGCGCGAGGGTGCCAAGCAATGGCAGGGTCAGTGGATGGGTGCTGAAGTAGCCCAGCACCAGGCCGGTGGCGAGAAGACCTCCGCCAACACCGACCGGGCCACCGGCGCCGAACACGCCGAGGGCGCGGCCGCGTTTCTCCGGTACGAACAAGTCGCTGATCAGCGACACCGCGCCCGGCAGCAACACCGCCTCGCCGACCGCCACACCGATGCGTGCGAGCAGCAGGTGCCAGAACTCGGTGGCCAGGCCACTGGCAGCTGTGGCCATACACCACAAGCCAATGCCGACAATGATGATCAGCCGTCGGTTGCCACGATCGATCAGGCGCGCGATCGGCAGACCGGCCAAGGCGTAGAAGAGGGCGAAGGTGAAGCCATGAAGCATGCCCATCCAGGTATCGTTGACGTGCAGCGATTGCTGGATCGGTCCGACCAGCAGGCTGAGGATCTGCCGGTCCATGACCGAGAAAACATAGGCGAGCAGCAGCACACCAAGGGCATAGCCGGCCCGGCTGCGATTGGGCAGTAACGGCGCCGCGCAAGGCGTTGTCGGCGCCGGGATGGTCGTTGTACTAGTCATCGACGGTTTACCTCTTGGGCTTGTTCTTGTTGTCGAGGTCGCGCGACACACAAGTCGCCGCGCGGTACAGCCTTAGCCGGCCGACGCGATCGCATCGGGCTGCTGCCAGAGGTTGTTGTCCTGCCAGATGTTTTCCTTGCGCCAGTGCATCGGGAGTTCGGCGCCGGTGTGCTCTATCACTCGACCGATCAGAAGCTTTAATTGCTGCGCCTCGTCGAAGGAAAGTGCTTCCAGAGCAGTCATCTCGGCGGCCTTGGCGAAGGACAGCCACTGGATCGCCAATTGGCGCCCTTTGTCGGTGAACAGCACGCGCGCCTCTTGCAGAGTCAGCAGATCCTTCTGCAGCCAGATCGCCAGCTGTTCTCGAGCTAACGACTTGCCGGTGAACTCGAACAATTGGCGCAACTCGTCCAGGGTCCGGCCTTCGCTGAAACTGAGGATGCCCAATAGCTCGAAGTCCTGGTCCTGCATGCCCATCGCCTTCAACTGCTGGCGAATCGGCAACTGGAGCTGGTAATAGGCGCGGCCGAAGAGAAAACCGAGCCAGTTTTCGCCGTATACAACACTTTCCTGGCCGCG
This sequence comes from Pseudomonas sp. KH_046_2, assembly GCF_057838985.1. Classification (NCBI taxonomy): domain Bacteria; kingdom Pseudomonadati; phylum Pseudomonadota; class Gammaproteobacteria; order Pseudomonadales; family Pseudomonadaceae; genus Pseudomonas; species Pseudomonas sp. KH_046_2. The sequence goes on from NZ_CM174480.1 coordinate 3,021,688, forward strand.
CGCGGCGGCAGGCAGCAGGCGCCGGTAGCCACCGCTGTGGAACACCAGCGGGGCCTTGTCGAAGCGGTCGAATGCCAACACTTCACCAACCAGGATGATGTGGTCGCCCCCCTCGTACTGATAGGTGGTCTTGCACTGGAAGCGTGCCGAGCAGCCATCGAGCAGCGGAATGTCGCTGGGCCCGCGCTGCAGTTCAAGCGCTGCGAACTTGTCGGTGCCGCTTTTGGCGAAGCGATTGGACAGCAGTTCCTGGTCAGTAGCCAGGATGTGCACGGCGAAGTGCGAGCCTTCGGTGAAGGCGTGTGCCGACGAGGAATCCTTGTTGATGCTCCACAGCACCATGGGCGGGTCGATCGACACCGAGTTGAAGCTGTTGGCGGTCAATCCGTAGTCCTGACCGTCCTGGCCGCGGGTGGTGACGATGGTCACGCCGGTGGTGAAGGCGCCTAGCGCCTGGCGGAACTGCTTTGGGTCGAAGTCGGAGGTATTCATCGACGGGAACTCCATTGCCGCCGGACACGTCGGCGGCTGATTGTTATTGGATTGGAGTGGCTCAGCGGTCGAGCAGAGGCATGACCAGGCGGCCGAAGCGCTCGGCTTCCTCGTGATGCGGGTAGCCGGACAGACAGAATCCGCTGCAACCGGCATCGACGAACGCCAGCAACTGGTCGGCGACCTGCTGCGGGTTGCCGACCACGGCAATACCGGCACCGGGGCGCACTTCGGTGATGCCGGTCCACAGGTGTGGAGTCATCTTGCGGCCGGCGGTTTTGGAGAGCTCTTTCATTCGTTGGTTGGCAACGGACTCGGCCATCATGGTCTTGACTTGTTCGGTCCAGGTCGGATCGGCGCCGTTGACCAGGGTATCTGCGGCGGCCCAGGCCTCCTCTTCGGTTTCCCGGCAGATGATCTGCAGGCGCATGGCAAACTCGATTTCCTCGCCACGGCCATATTTGGCAGCGCGTTCGCGCATTTCCTTGATCTGTTCGGCGATGCGGTCCGGGTAGTCGCCCCAGAACAGGTGTACGGCGGAGTGCTTGGCGGAAATTTCGGCAGCCTGTTCCGACCCGCCCCCGAGGAAGAACGGTGGGTGCGGTTGCTGGAACGGGGCGGGGATGACCTTCGGGCCATGTGCCTGGTAGTACTTGCCTTCGTATTCCACACCTTGCTCGGTCCACAGGCGTTTCATCAACTCGACTTCTTCCTCCAACTGCTCGTAGCGCCCGTCCTTGGAGGCGATCTGGCCCTCCGCGTAGGCGTCTTTCTCGCTGAGGCCGGCGATCAGGTTAATGTAGATGCGTCCTTTGGACAGTTGGTCGAAGGTGGAGAACATCTTGGCCTGGGCGACCGGATGGATGAAGCCAGGCTTTACCGCCACCAAGGCTTTCAGTTTCTGGGTGCGGGCGATGACGAAGGAGGCAGTCACCCAGGCATCCCAACAGAACGGGGTTACGGGGACCAGTACGTAGTCGAATCCGGCCTGTTCGGCGGCGACGGCTACCCGCTCGAAATGCTCAAGGGATTGCGGGATGCTTTTGTTCGGATCGCTGAAGGCAGTGGTATCGCCAATAGTTGGAATGAACCAACCCATCTGCAGGGTTTTTTTATTATTCATGCTTGGGCTCTTGTATCGAGGGAACGATGGAGCTACTAAAACAAAGCCGGTACAGTGAGGGAAATGAATAGATAGAATCTCAGGTATGCACAACGTAAATACGCGCACCCTCGACCTGAACCTGCTGGTGGTGTTCGCCACCCTGTGGGATACGCAGAACGTGACCCGCGCGGGCGAACGCCTGGCATTGAGTCAGCCGGCGGTCAGCCATGCGCTACGGCGACTGCGCGAGCGCCTGGGCGACGAACTGTTCGTCACTGGCCGTCATAGCCTGGTACCGACCGCGCGCGCGGCCGAACTGATCGGCCCGGTGCGGGAAGCACTCAGCCGCCTGGACGACGTACTGCAAGGCTCTACGCCGTTTTTGCCGGCAGCGACGCAGCGCAAATTCCGGATTGCCTCCGGCGATTTCGTCGAGTTCCTGATCTTGCCCCGGCTGATCCAGCACATTGCCCGTGAAGCGCCTGGGGTGATGATCGAAGTGGTGCCACTGCCGCCGAGCAATGCATTGCCACCGCTGCTGGAAACCGGCGAGATCGACCTGGTCATCAACACCCCCCTGGCGTTGGGGGCTGGCCTGCGCGAGGAGTCGATCACCACGGTTTCGCTGCTCACGCTGATATGGCAGCGCGAAGGCTTGCCGCCCGGGCGCTTTCCGCTCGACCTCTACCTGGAGCGACCACAGGTCATGATCGAAATGCACCAACGGGTGGGCAACATTATCGACACGACCCTGCAGGCCCAGGGGCTGACTCGTCGTGTTGGCGTATTGGTGCAGAACTTCATGGCGATGCCGGTGATTGCCTCGCAAACGGGCTATATCTGCAATCTTCCCGGGCCGATTGCACAGGTTTTTGCAGAAACTTTCGGACTTAGCTGCCACCAGCCGCCAGTCGATTTCCCCGAACCCGAATTGATTGCGTACTGGCACGCCCGATTCGATTCAGATTCAGGCTTGAGGTGGTTGCGTGAGCTGATAAAGGATTGCGCGGTCACCCGCCCTGCGTGAAGCGCGGGTGTTCAGGCGGTGATCGGGTGGATCATAAACTCGACTGTCCGCACTTGGGCGACCACCCATTAAATTGAGACGATCGTTCTGAGTATGGATCGGAATGATATGTATTTACTTATAAAAGATAATCGTTATTATTCGCGCGATAATTCATACAAAGGTGTCCATGGTGGCTCGATCGCGCATTTACCCAGCCTCTCTGTCGTTGCTGGGTGTTCTGGTTGTACCTGATCTACAGGCAGAAACGGAGTCTGCTCTAACCCTACCGGCAACCGCTGTGAACAGTGAGTACAGCGAGCAGAGCTACATGCCGACCGAGAGCAGGAGCGCGCTGAAGATCGATGCGCCGCTACGTGATATCCCGCAAACCGTCAACGTGGTTCCCCAGAGCGTCATCAAGGATCAAGGGGCGCGGTCGATGGAGGACGTACTGAAGAACGTCCCTGGTATCGGTCTGTCCAATGGGGACGGCCAGCGCGACCAGGTCACCATCCGTGGTTTCAGTGCCATTGGCGACATGTATGTCGACGGCATTCGCGACGATGCGCTGTACTTCCGGGATCTTTCCAACGTCGAGCGGGTGGAAGTGATCAAGGGGCCGGCTGCGGTGCTCTATGGCCGAGGTTCTTCGGGGGGGCTGATCAACAGCATCAGTAAGGCACCCAACTTCGCACCCAGGCAGGAGGTCGGCGTCAGTGTCGACAGCGAAGGCGAAAAACGCACTCAGTTCGATGCCGGTTGGGCCGATCAGCAGCACGGCGATAAAGCCTTTCGTGTGACAGGCGCGCTGGAGAACAGTGACACCTTCCGGGATGACGGCTACACCGACCGCAAGGCCATCGCACCTTCGGCTTACTTCAAGCTCTCGGACGATCTGGAACTGGACCTGGGCGCTACCTATCTGTATGACAAGCGTCTGATCGACTTCGGCATCCCGGCATTCGGCGACCGTCCGGTCGATGTGGACCGCGACAAGCGCTTCGGTGCCGCCGACCCGGATGATGACTACACCCGCAGCGAGGTGTTCTCGTTCACGGCGGGTGTCGACTACCGCATCAATGATGACTTCACCCTGAGCAACACCAGCCGCTACTACCACTACGATCTGGATCGCAACAACACACTTGCTGACTCCAGCCCGACACGTTTCGTCACTGCTCCCAATGGTGAACTGCTGGTAAAACTCAACCGCGGCAACGTGCAGCGCAAGGAGGACGGGTGGTTCAACCAGATCGAGCTCAAGCAGCGCGCCGTACTCGCCGGGATGAACCATAACCTGCTCTACGGTGTGGAACTGGGGCGCCAGGTGAAGGACCAGTCCGTATTCAGCCAATCCAATGTGGCCAGGGTGCCGGTGTATCGCGATGCTTTGGTCGATGTGCCGTTCCAGGCCAACCGGCAAACCGCCAAGGGCACCAATACCCAGGATACCGCCGGGTTCTACGTGCAGGACTTGATCGAGCTGGCGCCGCAGTGGAAGGCACTGCTGGGTGTGCGTTACGACGTATTCGACCAGGAGTACGCCGATGACCTGACGCACAACGAGCTGTCCCGCACCGATACGACCTGGAGCCCGCGAATCGGTCTGGTCTACCAGCCTGATCAAGTGCAGTCCTATTACGTCTCGGTGAGCCGTTCCTACCAACCCTCCGCCGAGATGTTCGCCCTGAGTACGACGAACCAGGATCTTGAACCAGAGGAGACCACCAACTTCGAGATCGGCGGCAAGTGGGACCTGCTCGACAATCGCCTGGCGTTGACGGCGGCGCTGTTCCGCCTGGAACGCACCAATATGAAAACCAGCGATCCGGCGAACCCGACCAAACTGGTGCTTGCGGGTGAACAGCGCACCGATGGCCTTGAGCTGACCGCCAGCGGGCAGTTGAGTGACAAATGGCAGGTCTATGCCGGATACGCCTTTCTGGATGCCGAGATCACCAAGTCCAACAGCTTTACCAACGGTGTAGCCAACGAAGGCCAGGTACCCACCTTGACGCCACGCCACAGCGCCAACCTGTGGTTGGTGCGTTCGCTGACGCAAACCTGGCGTGTGGGCATGGGGGCCAACTATGTCGACGATCGCTATACCGCGCTGGATAACAATGTGGTCATGCCGGCTTATACAACCGTGGACGCCGCGTTGCTGTACAACGAGCCGGAATGGGACATGGCCCTGCGTCTGCGCAATGTCTTCGACAAGGACTATTACGCGTCGGCGCATGGTTCGGTGGATCTGATCACGCCCGGTGCCCCACGGACGCTGGAGCTGAGCACCAACTATCGCTTCTGAGTACAGCCCTGAAGTACAGGCGCCCGGCATTGTCGGGCGTTTGTTTGGGGGGCTTTCAAAAAGCGCTGTTCATGATCAGGGTCCGGCAACAGGCAGGAGTCGTATTTCCCGAAGAGCCGGTAACGATTAAGCGCAATGCGGTCGTATGCCCAATCTCGAAGCTTGCGAGGGAAGATGCGCAACAGGCTCACAGGGCGCCAGAGTGCGGGAAGCAGGGCGATGATTTCGAAAAAAGCTTGCGAACGCTCCCAGTAGCGTCGCTCGCGGATCACCACCATGGTGTGGAATTGATCCATGGGCAAACCCGCCCACGCGAGCAGAGCCTGCCCCTCGGGTGACTGAACCGCCGCCAACCGCACGTGCCGCTGGCGGTCATGGCGAATCAAGAACCTCACCCAGCCATTGCATAGCTTGCAGACACCGTCGAACAAGACCACAGTCTCTCCTGGCTTGAGCAGTGGCGCGGGGGAGGGGCGGATTTGCGAGGCTGGCATTTGAGGCTCGAGGTCGCACATTTTAGTTAGCCGGGGGGCGCGCTACACAGATCAGCTTTTGGCGCGATCGGTCGCCTTGGCTTTGCTTTGAGCTACAGCGCCTTCAGTCTTCTGTTTCTGTGCTACCTGGTAGGTTTCCATCGAGACTTTCCGGGCAGACTCCATGCGTGCGAAGGTCTTGTCACCACCACCTGTGGCCATCGCCAGAGAAGAAGCGGTCAGGGTGGCGACGACGAAAAGGGCTTTCATGGATTTCATTTGGGTATCCTCAGATGAGATTTTGACATTAGCTATAAACGGGATTCATTTACTGACGCTGAACGTCCTTGTTCAAGCTGGCTTCACCAGCCAGCCAGGGCGGCGTTTCCTGGTGACCAGGTGCCTTGCTCCATACGCGCTTCGGTGTCTCGGTTTTTTGCCCAGGCAGTGAGCAGTACCATCGCCCCGAATCCACCGACGATGAGAACCGGATAGGCGGCCAGCAACTCCAGCAGCGAGTATTTCCAGGCCAGCGGACGACCCACACCCAGCATGGCGGCATAGAACCACGACACGCCAGAGAGGGCACCGGAGAACAGCGCGAGCATGCGCAGGCTGAAGGAAAGTTTGAGTAACGAACCGGCTTTTTTCAGCGCCGGCAATACAGCGCTATGCAACAGGTAGCCGTTAAAGGTCAACAGCACAACGATGCCGATCTTGGCTTGCAGTTTGGGATTGAGGAAATACTCCATCCCCTTGCCGGCATAATCGATCCCGACAATGCCAATGCCCGTAATCCAAAGCGCTACAAGTGCAAGCGATACGGTTTTTTGAAGGCTTTGCATGTGCGCGTCATCGTGGTGACCTGACGCATCCCCCTTCAGGAGTTGCTTGACCATTGCAATGTCACTGGTCAAGACCAGCCCGATTGCAACGCAGCAGGCGATTAGATGAAAATATACAACGCCCAAACGCACATATTCCACGGTGGACGAAGAAAACATACTAAGTTCCATGGTGACCTCTTGGTTGTAATAGTGAATCAACTTGGCTCTCGGCACGGCTTGATTGGAATTTACCGTTGCTGACTGCCATTTAGATCCAGCAATTACTATTAATTAATCTTGCGACATTACGCCACCAAGATAATAGTGAGTTTCGCGAATGAACTATTAGTCATTCGATCATGTCCATTTTCAGGTAACAAAAAACCTCAATCACACTTGGTGCATAGGAGGTTTAACTTCCGCTTCTGGGGGGCGGCGAGGCCCGGAACCCGATCGACGAGACGGATCAGGCAATGCTGGTGGGGTCGGCGGGGCTGCCACCCCATTCGAGGAAACGGATCTTGTGAACTTCGCCCTCGCTGTCTTCGTAGACCAGGGTCACCGGTACCACGCCGGTCTTGTCGGATGTATCGGTGCGCTGCAGTACCCGCTTCACATCGATGTCCATCCCGTAGTGGTATTCGACGGCTGAGACATGCGCGCCGGGTTCTTGCAGGCTGTTCTGGTCGAAGACACTGGGTGCGAGACTGGAAATCACCGCACTGACAATTGTGGCCATGCTCATAAGGCTGTACCTCTTCTGAAGTTCGCTTGACAAGGACCTAATGTGACACGCGATGAAAGTGAAGTTCACTTTACCGCGACGAACGCGCCCGCCAGAAAAGCCTGTAGTGGCTGCAAACTCCCGGCAATTCCCCGCGCTTGACGCCTCTCGACCATTCGTCCTTTAACCCCAGTATTTGTTGGTCAAAGTCCATTTTTTGAGGGAGGTCATGACATGTCATGACGGATTTTCACGCCTGGTGATTTCAATTCATTCGGCTGAGTCCGAGCGATCGCGAACGCCGGTTATCCGGGCCAGGCGTCAGATCGCAGGATTCAACACGTGGGCCCAAAGAGAAATTTATGGACGGGGGGAGGCTAGCGCTCCTTCATGCGCCCTCTATACAGGGCAGGTGCCAGGCATTGCGGGCAAGCCATGAAGAAAGGCGGCAATCTGCTTGCTATTGCACAGATGCACCACAGCAATCCCTGGGCCTGTGGCCAGGCGCACCGCCTCGATACCCGGGCGGTAACCATGATCGAAATTCCACACAAAGTTCAGAAAGGTCACCCGCTTACATGGCGCCTGCCGGCTCGTTCGTGCTTCAGGCGGATGCGCCCACGCCTTCGGCGTTCTCCTGCGACGCAACGTCATGCAGGGAAATCCTTGAAGTCTCCGGTAATGCCAACCCGCCCGCCAATGCGAGCAATGCAATCGCAATCAGATAGAGCGCCGGCGACAGGTTGCTGCCGGTGGTGCTGATCAGCCACGTCGCCACCAGCGGCGCGGTGCCGCCGAACAGGGTGTACGCCATGTTGTAGGTGATAGCCGAGGCGGTGTACCGAGTACGGGTAGGGAAGGTTTCCGAGAGCAAGGCCGCGGTTACCACCCCACACAACACCGCGCCAATCGCCAGGAGCATGACGCCGACGATGGACGCGGCGAACGAACCGGAGCTGGCCATCAGGAACGATGGATACACGACCACGATCAACAGCGCGCAAGCGGTCATCACCGTGATTCGACGCCCGACCCGGTCCGAATACAGCCCGGCCAGCGGGCAGATCGCCGCAGCGAACAGCAATGCAATCAGAGATACCAGCAGGGCCGTTGCGCGACTCAGGCCACCGGCGACTTGCAGGTAGGTCGCGAAGTAGGTGGTGAACATGTAAAACGAAAGTGCCGTGAGTGACACAAAAGCGCCCAGGCAACAGATCGCCGCACCATGGTTGCGCAAGGTTTCCCTGAGTGGAGAATGTGCGACAGCATGCTCCTGAGTCACCGCCTGGAATGCCGGTGTCTCATCGAGCTTCCAGCGCAAGTAAAGCCCCACCAGGCCCAGGGGCGCGGCAATCAGGAACGGCAAGCGCCAACCCCAGCTCCCCATTGCTTCGGCCGACAAAGACGCCTCGAGTGCGTAGGCCACCACGGCGGCCGCGGCGAAGGCGGAAAATGTCGACACCGGAATGAAGCTGCCGTACCAGGCGCGTTTATCACTCGGTGCATGTTCCATCAGGTAGGCACAGGCACCTGCGTATTCTCCCCCGGCGGAAAAGCCTTGGGCGCAGCGGATCAGGGACAGAAGAATCGGCGCCATGACCCCGATCGCCGCATACGTGGGCAGCAGACCGATCAGGGTCGTGGCACCGGCCATCAGCAGGATGGTCATCGCAAGGGTGCGCTTGCGGCCGATCCTGTCGCCCAGCATGCCGAAGAAAATCCCGCCAAGGGGCCGAAACGCAAAGGCCACGGCGAATACCGCAAAGGTCTTGAGCAGCGCGGCGCTGGCATCGCCGCTGGGGAAGAATTGCTGGGCGATGGTCGTGGCCAGAAAGCCGTAGACGGCAAAGTCGAACCACTCGACGAAATTACCGATGCCGGCAGCCACAATCACTCTTCTCAGCGTTTGTGGGCTGACTTGTTCCATAGTTGCGCTCGTCATGCTTGACCTCGACAGTTCGTCAGTAAGCTATCGATTATCGGGGCAGGCACTGAGGTGGCTCACTTCAAAAGTGTCATCCACATAGTCAGTACCGACTTCATGCCGTTGAATCAGGCATGATTCGCGCCAGATTGGCCGAGGGAGAGAAAAGGGCGATTTTTTCGCGAATTTGAAAAGCGTTGAGGGTATTGTCGGTCGCCGGGATCAGATCAATCAGAAGGGATGAAGATGACATTGACTGTCGAAAGCCTGGTCAGGATCGCAATGACCAATCCGGTAAACGCAGAACTTTCCACTCGTTTGCCTGAACTCGGTTTGAACCAATGCATGCTCACGGCCGGTTGTTTGTTCCAGGCCGTCTGGAATCATCAGGCACAACGATCGCCAGAGTGGGGCGTGAAGGATTACGACGTCTTTTACTTTGATGATGACCTGTCGTGGGAAGCGGAGAATGAAGTCATCCAGTCAGGTCAGCGTCTGTTCCGGGACCTCGACGTGAACATCGAGATCAGGAATCAGGCTCGCGTTCACCTGTGGTACGGCCAACGCTTTGGCGGGGATTATCCAAGGCTTGAGTCGGCTAAAGACGGGATTGACCGCTACCTGATTGCCGGCACCTGCATTGGCCTGGACATCGAAACCGGCGAGGTCTATGCGCCCAACGGGCTGGCCGACACAGAGCACGGGCTACTTCGAATCAATCCCAGGAATCCCAAGCCAGACCTGTTCGATCAGAAGGCGAAAAGTTATCAGGCTCGCTGGCCTTGGCTCAGGATCCTGAAACCCCAAAGTTGAATTGGCGCGAGCATGCCGGCCCTCCCGCCATGGATAAAAATTCAACCCCTTGATCAGAGTTTTTCCAGGAAGCCCAGTAGCAGCTCATTGACCTCTGTCGCGCGTTCTCGCTGTATCCAGTGGCCGGCATCTTCAAGGATATGACACCCGCGCAGGCCCGGCAGTGTCTGCGCGAAGGCTTCAATCTGCCGTGGGGAGCCCGGAAACTTCAGCACGGCGTCGCGGCTCCCGGCAATGAACATCGACGGTTGCCGGATAATGCAATCGCGCCAAGGTGCCAGTAGTGCCCATGAGCGCGTCATGTTGCGGTACCAGTTCAAGCCGCCGCGAAATCCGCTACGGGTGAATTCGCGGGTGTAGTAGCCAATATCCGCAAGGCTTAGCCAGGCTGGCAGGGTTTCGGGTTCGATCATTCCTCCCAGAAAGCCCTGGCCCGGCTGCAGCCGACCGAACACCAGCCGATCGGGCCCGTCGCCCGAGCCACTGAAGTAGATGCGCCGGATCGACGACTCGACGTCCCTTTCCAGCTCGGCCTCGGCCACACCTGGCGTCTGGAAATACTGGATGTAGAAGTCGTTGATACCCCGCGAGGCAAGTGCACTCAGGATTTCCACCCGCCCCGGTGGTGAGAAGGGAACGCTCATGCCGACCACTGCGCGGAACAGATCGGGTCGCATCAATGCTGCGCTCCAGGCCACCTGCGCGCCCCAGTCATGGCCGACGATCACGGCTTGCTCTTCGCCGAGTGCGTTGACCAACTCCACCATGTCGCCTACCAGGTGGAGTGTGGTGTAGGCGTCGGGTTCGGCCGGCGCCTCTGTGCCGCCATAGCCACGCATGTCGGGCGCGACCGCTCTATAGCCGGCGGCCGCCAGCGCAGCAAGCTGGCTGCGCCACGAGTACCACAGCTCCGGGAAACCGTGGCATAGCAAGACCAAGGGGCCGCAACCCTGGGTGGCTACCTGCATGCGGATGCCATTGATGTCGAGTATTTCGAGGTGTGGCTCGTTCATGTGCGCTTCCTGCAATTCAAGCGATGGACTCCAGCAAACGCGGCAGACTCGCCAGAGCCTGCTGCTTGCTGACAGAGAGCCGATGCAGTTGTACCAGTTTCTCGGTGTCGGTTTCCTGCAAGCCCCTGACCACCGCCGTCATAAAGTACAAACGCGACTGCCTGATCCAGCGTGTCAGGCCTTCATGCTCTCCCCAGCGTAGTTGGTTACCCAGGTAGACCGACCACATTCTGATCCAGTCCGTGGGGAGGTGAGGCGGGGGGACCATCGTGCAAAGCGCGTTCATTTGCGTTTGATCGGCCAGATGGCTTTCCACGTACGCGATCAAGGCCGCGCTGAACAAGGGTTGGCAGCTGCTCACCATCAACAGGTTGATCTTGCCGCCGTCGAACACCTTCATTTCAGGCAATGACGGGATGGCACTGGCGCTGCAGTCAATGTGCAGAGCATTGGGACTCGTGGCGATGCTGCCTTGCTCGAGCACGATGCGCGTTGGCTCGATAACCCGCACTTTCCCCAGGCGCACAATGTTGTCGATGCGTCGAAGCTCACGCAATTCCGCCTGTGAGACGGTAGCGCAGCGGTAAACAGTGGGTTCGACGGACTTGTCTATGCGCAGGAGCTGGCCCGCCGCCTCAAGCCTGGAGAACAGGTCCGGGATCGAGTCTGCGGTTGCCATGGCCTCGAATTGTGCAGTGAGGCCACCGATTGTTCGCTCGAAGCTTTCGAGGCCAGGTTGCAGGTTGGCCCGGTCGATCAACCACGGATCGTTCGGCATGATCCAGCAGATTTTATCGGGTGCAATACCGTTTTGCAGACACCACAGGCAGGCGTCGATCCCGGTCTTGCCCGATCCCACCACTACGTAGCTGGAGTGTGGGTGCTGGATCTTCGGCAGGTTGTTCAGTGGCACGCATTGCACGCAGGGCTCCACCCTGTACCTGGGCGGGTGGGTCGAAGGAACTGCCGTCTGGGCGTGGGTGGCGTCTACCACCTTTTTGTGCACCTGGACCTGATGGTTGACGCCGCTGACTCGCGAGGTAAAGCGGTGGTCGTCAATGAGGTCGCCGGTGTAGTCGCACATGGGGAAGTAACGGACTCGACCTGACGGCAGAAACTGCTGATTCATCACCTGGTCGAAGTAGCTCACCACCTCGGCGCCGGAGGCTAGCTCATACAAGCCCTCATTGAGCTCCGTCTTGTCTTTCGTTCCACTGCCCAGTTCCCGTGAGTTGACGCCGTAGAAGGCCGAGGGCTGGTGCAACCGGACAAACGGGTAGGCATCATTCCAGTGCCCGCCAGGTCGGTCGTGTCGATCCACCATCATGATGCGTGCGTTGGTTTCCTTGAGTAGCGTATCGACGAAAGCCATGGCCATCGCGCCAGCACCGATGATCAGGTAGTCGGTTTCGATGTGATTTTCTTCCATATGCTTTCGCCTTTGCGAAGGTTGCACCCCCTTCAACCTCCGTAGATTAGCTACCTGTACCGAACCCGATAGAACGAATGGGCCTCATGCACATAACCGATGGAGTTAATGGCTGCAGCCTGAGTGACGACTCATGGAAAACGGCAAAAGCGGCCATTGGCAGACTTCCAGGAACCCGTGGTGCACCACGGGAATCTGGCCCGGTATATTTAGCTGATATCATTCAACAACTTACAAACCGAGCAGAAAAACATGAATCGTCGAAAAAAAATAAATCAGATACTAAAGGCTAACGCCAAGAAGGCCAGCGCCAAACTGGCACCGAAAAGCAAGGAAAAATACATCAGTAAAGCGGACCGATTGAAGCTGGCTGCAGAATCCAGTGACGAGTCAATCAGCGCTGGATCGCCGCAGGCCTAGCGGATACCGGCACCCGCCATTGACTCTGGCACCCACTGCGCCGTCGAAAGCGGCTCGATGTAGCGGATGCCGCCATGCGGGCCCACCACGCCATTGATGTTATAGGTGCCTTTCGACAGGTCGTAAGTCATGAAAGGGGTGGCGTCCGGGACCTGCTGGTCGTAACTCTGGCTGAAGAACGCGAAGGAGCCACGGTACAGCTGGCCACGGGTGTCGTACTGATCGGAGGCCACCGCGGCCCAGGTGTCTTCATCCAGGTAAAAGCGGCGCTTCTGGTAGATGTGCTTCGCCCCGGGCTTGAGGTTGCCCTCCACGACGTAGACCCGGTGCTTTTCCCAGCGTACGAAGTCCGGGGCAACGAAGTCAGGCGTGGTCAGCGACTTGGCAGCGCGAGCGTAGGTGAGTTTGTACGTGTTGTAGGGAACGATCATTTCCTGCTTGCCCACCAGCGTCCAGTCGTACAGTTCGAGCGCACGGGCGGTACCGGGGTTGGGAGTGTCGTAGGCCAGAATCGAAATCTGTTTGACGCGGCGCTGTGCAGGCATGTACTGCCACGCGCGGCCAGGGAACTGCGTCGGGTTGGTGGCGTTCTTGAGCATGATCGACTCGCCGGCTCGGCGCGCAGGTCCGGTATAGGACAGTTTCAACTGATAGTAGATGTCGGAACTATTGAACGGCTTCGACAGGTTCTCGTAGATCGGGAAGGAGACGAATGCCTCGCCGGTGACCGCCAGGCTCGGTACGCCCGCTGTGTCGACGCTCCAGGAGTCGTACTTGGAATGGATGTTGACGCCCTGGTAGCGCAGCAGGAAATTCCACATCGCTTCGGCGCCGGATTGCGGGATCGGGAACGGCACCCCGGGCATCACATTGTCGATGGCGATCCCGCCGTTGAGGGACCTGGCGTTGGTGGCATTCTTGCGGCTGTTGTCCAGTATCGCCTGTGGGAGCGATGCCGTGCGGTGGGTCGGATAGACGTCGATGCGAAAGTGGGGGTAGCGCTTGGCCAAGGCCACTGTGGTGGCGGTCAGCATGCTTTTGTACGCATCGACGTTCTTGCCGTTGATCACCAGCAGCGGTTTTTCGCCCGCGAAGGGGTCCGGGCGCATGCTGTCGCCGGTCTTGAAGCTGGATGGGGCGGTGGTCAGGCCACCGTTGTAGGGCGGAATGGAACCGTCGGCATTACCGGCCTTTTCGGCTCCCACCCACGTCAGGCTGGTGCCCAGCCGGGCGGCTTCCTGGCTCGATACATAGGCTCGGGCATCGATGGCCAGCGCCATGAGGGGTACAGCAGCCAGAAGATTTTTCACGAATTTCATATTGTTATTCTCCTGCCTGGCGTACCAGGCAACTCGTGACTCAGGCGCAGCAGTCGCTTACGTCGACTCATCGCCAGAGACCTTTTCAGTACTGCCATTAGATAGCCCCCGTATCAGGGGCGCTTTTCATTTGACGACAGCCCCTTGGCTATTGATGACAGGCCCGGGCTGTCTCGACGGGCATTCGATGGGGAGAGTGACCATCACGTGTTTGTATTTTTCGGCGGAATCATCGGGTTACCGAATGGTCATAACCATGGCTGAACACTGCCCGGATGAAGGTTTCGGGCAGCCATGACCCTTCCATACCTCCGACGTTTAGGACGTTTTTATGAATCGCGCAGTAATCTTGATCGTGGCCATTTCCAGCGCCGTCTTGTTGGGAGGCTGCGGCCCGCACTGGGATGACGGAGAACGGTACGGGCGATATCACGATCATGACCATCGACGTGGATACGACCAAGGGGATGACGATGATCAAGGTTATGACCGTCGATATGATCGTCGTGATTATGATCGCGACCACCGTCGCTACCGTGATCGCGATGACAACGACGACTGATACGTTGACTTCGAGTGATGGAAGCCAGGTCTGGGCAATACACAGCGAATAATTTGCAGCCCGTCTCAGACCTGGCACTAAAGTGAACAAAATCATTGAAAAAAACCGCCATAAGCTTTAAACGGAAAGCCAAATGGCACATTGCAAGCAATCAGCCAGTGAGTTTCAGCCGTTTTGGCTCAGGGAGCGCTGATGAGTTTTCGTACATTGACCGGTTCCCCGCGGCAATCGAGCAATGACGCAGTTGCCGCATTTCACCCCCCAGGGAGACCGGATACTGTCGGCATGGCTTGCGCCGGCAACGACGACAGGATCGGACAACTGCTGGACTCGGCGCGCAACTGGGCCCATACCACCGCGTGGGTGTTTTACCGCGCCGGTGAACAGTTACATCGGGTTGGCCAGGGCGACCCACGGGTACAGTGGCCTTCAAGCGTTGCGAATGACGAATTTGAAGCCTTTTGCCTGGCCTCGAACCTGCACCGCTGGCCCACCGGCAGGGGCGAAAGTGAGCTCGGTTGGCTGCTCGCGCCGGTCGCCGATGCTGCAGAACCGGCGCTTGCTGAACTTGCCCAACGCCTGGGCATCGAACTGCAGACCAATACCCTGGCCCGTGCGCAAATCACTCAGCGCGTGCTGTATGAAATTACCTACCTGGCCAGCTCGACCCGTGACCGGTCAGAATTCCTGGTGGGGGCTCACCGGCTGCTGGCCAGCCTGATCGACGCCGAGAACTTCTTTCTCGCGTTGTATAACCCGCACACCGGCAAGATCGACTACCCGTATTACGTCGACATCATCGACGTTGATGCCCTGGAATCCGAAAACTACGAATACCTTGTCCCTTCGCGCCTGTCGCTGACGGGCCAGGTGTTGACCACCGGCCAGCCGTTGCTGATCGATGCCGCCGGTATTCTCGCGGCCCAGGCCGAGGACCGTTTCCATTGTGTGGGTGATCGTCCCGAATTCTGGATGGGTGCGCCGTTGAAAAACGCCTCGGACGAGGTGTTTGGCATGCTGGCGATGCAGGTCTACGACGTTTCTCGCATCTACAGCGCTGAAGACCGCGCGCTGTTCCTGGTGGTCGCCCGTCACGTGGCCATGGCGCTGGACCGGATTCTGCACCGGGAGGACCTGGAAGAAACGGTGTTGCGTCGCACCCTGGAGCTTTCGGCAGTCAACGACGCATTGCGCCAGGAAGTCACAGAGCGGGAGCGTGCCGAACATCTGCAAAGCGCGTTGTTCCAGATTGCAGAATTGTCGAGCCAGCCGGGTGACATGGCCGAGTTGTTCCAGACCCTGCATGGCATCGTCGGTGATCTGCTGTTCGCGCAGAACTTCTACATTGCGCTGTTTGACGACGGGACCGGCGAAGTGACGTTTCCCTATTACGTGGATGAACGGCAGACCACCTGCCCGGCGGCACGTCGAGGGCGCCGGGGCTTGACTGAGTACGTCATCCGTCAGCGCCGCCCCTGCCTGATTGACGTCGGCGAGGCTGAACGATTGTCCGCGCAGGGTGAAATCGAAATTGCCCATGAGTCCGTGCGCTCCTTCTCCTGGCTGGGCATTCCCTTGTTCGAAGACGACGTGGTGCGTGGTGTGCTGGCGGTGCAAAGCTATACCTCGCAGGTGCGCTATACCCTGCGCGACCAGGAACTGCTGACCTTCGTGTCGCGGCACATCGACACAGCGTTGTCGCGACGCACGGCCGCCGAAGCGATTCATGCCGCCAACCTCCAGCTCGAAGCCCGGGTACAGAGCCGCACCCGCGAACTCGATCACGCCAATGCCAAGTTGCAGCACGAAAACTCCCACGATGCGCTGACCGGGCTACCCAATCGCACCTATCTGCAGCAGCGTCTCAACCTCGCCTGGTCGCGGTTCGGCAGCGAAGGCGGGCACCTGGCGGTGATGTTCATCGACCTCGACCGCTTCAAGATGGTCAACGACAGCCTCGGCCACCATTTTGGCGACCTGCTGTTGATGCAGGCCGCCCACCGATTGCGCGGTTGCCTGCGCGACACCGACATGCTGGCGCGCCTGGGGGGCGACGAGTTTTCAGTGATGGCTCCCGAGGCATCGCTGGAGGTGGTGATCGAAATCGCCGAACGGATCCTGGTGGCATTCGACCTGCCGTTCTTCATCAATGGCCATGAGGTTTTTTCGTCCTGCAGTATCGGCATCGTCAGCGCCGACAGCCAGTTTCATCACGAACCCGCCGACTTGCTGCGCGATGCCGATGCGGCGATGTACCGGGTCAAGAGTGCCGGGCGCGACAGCTACGCGGTGTTCAACCAGGAATTGCGCCGTGAAGTCTCGGACCAGGTCGAGCGAGAAGGGGCCTTGCGCAACGCGCTCAAGCGCACCGACGAACTGCTGCCGTATTTCCAGCCGATCGTCAGCGTCGAAACCGGCGAACTGTTGGCCCTTGAAGCGCTGATCCGCTGGCATCAGCCGGGCGGCCGGGTGATCGCACCGGGCGAGTTCCTGCCGGATGTCGAGGGGTTGCGCCTGATCGGCCGACTGGACCTGTACATGCTCGCCAGCATTGCCGCGATCCTCGCACAGCCCGAACACGCCAACTGGCCGCCGGTGCACGTCAATTGCTCCAGCTACAGCATGACGCGCCCTGAATTCGCTAGTGAGGTGCTGGCACTGTTGGCACAGCACCGGGTTTCGCCATCGCGAATCTGCCTGGAACTGACCGAAGGTGCGCTGGTCGCCGAGCCGGCGATTGCCCGACAGACCATGCAACAACTGGCCGACAACGGCATGTCAGTGGTGCTCGATGACTTCGGCGCAGGGTTTTCATCCCTGAGCTATGTGCATCAATACCGTTTCAGCGGCTTGAAAATCGACAAGTCATTCATCTTCGAACTGACCACCAGCCCTCGCAGTCGCGCGATTGTCCGGGCCATTGTGCGGATGGCCGAATCGCTGGACCTTAGTGTGGTGGCCGAAGGCGTCGAGGACCAGGCGACGCTGGAGTTGCTGCGTGAAATGGGGGCAGGGCAGGCCCAGGGTTATCATTTTGCCAGGCCGATGTCCTTGAAGACGTTGCTGGCGAGTTCACTGCTCGGTGGCTAGCAGGGGGGCAACACTGTCCGCTACCTGGGGCGCCCAATGCCGCCCATCACCACGCGCCTGTTGGCGCTGCTTGTACTTTGCCTGACGCTTGAAGTGCCGGCCCCGAGCGACAGCTTCAGGTACTACCCCTTTGGGGGTACTCACTCCGCGTGATAGGAAGTTTTGCCACGTTCCGCATACTTGTCGGGCCTTTGACCAAAGTCATCCGCTTCCTGGCCAGGACGCTTTTTCACCTGAAAGGTCTGACAATGAAACTTGAACTCGTACAGTTGGCGGGTCGCGATGGCGATGTCGCTTACAACCTGGAACGCATTCTGCAAGCGATTGCCGAAAGTGCGCCTGGCACCGATATCGTGCTGTTCCCCGAGTCGTACATCACCGGTTTTCTCGATCACGGCAATATTGCCCGGCTCGCCGAACCCGTTTGCGGTCCCAGCGTCCAGGCCATCTGCGCTGCCGCCCGGGAGCGAGATGTCGCGGTGGTCGTCGGTTTGATCGAGCGCGATGGCGAGCGCTTTTACAACACCACCTTGTTCATTACCCCGGAAGGCGTGGCACTCAATTATCGCAAGACTCATCTGTGGGTGGGTGAGCCGGGATTGGTGCTGCCGGGCGATCGTTTCTCCACCGTGCAATGGCGCGGAGTGCGCATCGGTTTGTTGATCTGCTACGACATTGAATTCCCGGAAGGCGCGTGCGCCCTGGCGGCACTCGGTGCGCAGCTGATTCTGATTACTGACGGCAACATGCAGCCTTACGGCCATGTGCACCATACCGCCGTTGCTGCCAGAGCCCAGGAAAACCAGGTCTTCGCCGCCATGGTGAATCGCGTCGGCGAGGGGGTTGGCGAAGTCTTCGCCGGGGGCAGCACCGTCGTCGACCCGTTCGGCAAGCGACTGTGCGAGGCCGGATCGCAAGAGAGTCGGCAGGTCATCGAACTGGACATGACGCAGGTCACCGCGGCACGGGCGCTCTATGACTACCGCGCGGAAAAGCGCTTGCAATTGCACGGTGCTCTAGATGAGCAGGCGGACGGTCGCCGTGAGTGGTTGATTCCCTGAGCGGCGAATCCTGTTTCACATTCCAATAAGAACAACATTGCGGCGGACTGCCCTCAGTTGGCCGATTCGCCAGGAGCACCCCATGAAATTCAAGCGTTTGCTGCACCTTGGCCTGTTAACCGTTTGCGGGCTGGGGACGACCGCCAGTTGGGCACAGGGCCCCAGCGTGAACCTGTACAACTGGTACGACTTCATTGACCCGCAAGCACCGAAGGAGTTCGAGAAAGAGACCGGCACCCCCATGGTGCTCGATACCTTTGACAGCTCTGAAGTCATGCAGAGCAAGTTGATGGTGGGACGTAGCGGATACGACGTGGTGGTGGTGACGAACAGTGCGCTGCCCAACCTGATCAAGGCCGGCGTACTCCAGGAACTCGATGGCAGCCAACTGAGCAACCGTTCGCACCTTGATCCGGACATTCTCGCCAAGGTCGCGCAGAACGATCCCGGCAACCGTTATGCGATTCCCTACATGTGGGGCACGACGGGGATCGGCTATGACGTCGACCAGGTGACCAAGGTCCTGGGGGCGGCAGCCCCGGTGGATTCCTGGGACCTGATCTTCAAGGAAGAGAACATTGCCAAACTCAGCCAATGCGGCGTCGCCATGCTCGACTCGCCCAGCGAGATCATTCCGATCACCTTGCACTATCTCGGCTTGCCGCCTGACAGTAAAAACCCTGAAGACTATGCAAAAGCCGAAGCGCTGCTGCTGAAAATCCGTCCCTACATCACCTATTTTGATTCGTCTCGGTTCATCACTGACCTGGCCAACGGCAACATTTGCGCGGTGGTGGCCTGGTCCGGTGGGGTGTACGACGCGAAGATCAACGCCGAGCGCGCCAACAACGGGCGCAACCTGGCTTACCGGATTCCGCGCGAGGGTTCGTCGGTCTGGATGGAAACGCTGGTGTTGCTCAAGGATGCACCTCATCCGCAGCAAGGATTGAGTTTCATCAACTACATGATGCGCCCCGACATCATCGCCAAGAGCTCCAACTACCTGGGTTATCCCAACGGTAACAAGAGCGCCATGGCGTACATCGATGAGGGGCTGAAAAACAATCCTGACGTCTATCCTCCGGCAGCCACACTGGCCACGTTGTTCCCCGATCAGCCACTGCCGCTCAAAATCGAACGCATCCGGACCCGGATCTGGAGCAAGGTCAAAAGCGGGACTTGAATCTATTGATCACCTCCCCACTGCCAGGTTGGGCAGTGGGGTTTGACGAGATACACCGGGCTTTCATACCGATCTTCCTGATTGCTTCGATGAAAAATGCAACGTGAAATACCACAGCACCAGAGCCGTCGCACTGATCAAGGCGCCCAGCAGGCTGACGGCAGTCCATCCCCATAACGCATACACCTGCGTTGCGGCGGCGGCACCCAGCGCGCTGCCCACCGAGTAAAAGCACATGTAGGCGCCGACCATGCGACTTTGGGCATCGGGCCGTGCCGCGAAAATCAGGCTCTGGTTGGTGACGTGTACGGCTTGCACCGCGAAGTCGAGCAGAATCACCCCGCAAACCAGCGCGATCAGCGACGACTGCGCAAAGGCGATGGGTAGCCAGGACAGCGTCAGGATCGCCAGCGAAATACCGGTGACCCGTTGCCCCAGCCCCTGGTCGGCCCAGCGACCGGATCTTCTGGCAGCAAGGGCGCCAGCGACACCCGCCAGGCCAAACAGGCCGATGACCGAGTGTGAAAGCGACAGCGGTGGGGCGCTCAACGGCAGCACCATGGATGTCCACAGCACGGAAAAAGCGGCAAAGATCAGCAAGGCCAACAGGCCCCTGGTTCGCAACACTGGTTCGGTCATGAACAGCGTGAAGAGCGAGCGGATGAGTGTTGGGTAGGTGTATCGACTGCGTGGCGTCACTGCAGGAGGCAAGACTTTCCACAACACCGCCGCAAGGGTCAGCATCAGTCCCGAGGAAACGAAATACACGGCGCGCCAGCCCGCCAGATCGGCGATCAGTCCGGAGGTGAACCGCGCCAGAAGAATGCCCAGGACAATGCCGCTGGTGACGGTCCCCACAGCCTGGCCACGTTGTGCCGGCGTTGCTAGCGCGGCGGTGCAGGCCACCAGCACTTGAACCATCACTGCCAGTAAACCCACAGCGATCATGGCCCCCAACAGGGTCAGCCATTGCTGTGCGGCGCCGACTCCCGCCAGCGCAATCGCGGACAGCAGCATTTGCGTCAGAATCAGCCCCTTACGGTTCAACAAGTCGCCCAAAGGGACGATGAGCAGCAACCCCAGCGCGTAACCGACTTGAGTCGCCGTCACCACAAACCCGATCATTGATGGGGCAACATCCAGGCTCCGGGCCATTGAGTCGAGCAAGGGTTGTGCGAAGTAGACGTTGGCGACAGCAAGCGCGCAGGTGACAGAAAACAGGAACGTAAGTTGCGCAGAAAGCCCCGAAGCCTGCGCGGTGAATGGATGGATGGCTGAATCGGTATCTGCTTTCACATGAGCCTCCGTGGCGCTAAACTGGTTTCAATTAGCAACTCGATTCAATTATTATCGAATCAGGTTTCAAATTGCAACCACCTTACTCAAGGCCAGACGATTGACCTGGCTGTCCTTATCCAAAAGGTAAACACCATGGTCGCAGACCCTTCATCGCAAGGCAGCGAATGCCCGGTAGCACGAACACTGGAAGCCATTGGGGATCGATGGTCGCTGATGATCATTCGCGATGCGTTCGACGGCATTCGCCGATTCAGCGAGTTTCAAAAAAGCCTGGGGGTGGCCAAGAACATTCTGGCATCACGCCTGAAGACGCTGGTTGAGGTCGGTGTGTTCGACGTTCAACCTGCGTCGGATGGCAGTGCCTACAAGGAGTACGTCCTTACAGAGAAAGGACGGGAGATCTTTCCAGTGGTGGTCAGTATGAGGCAGTGGGGTGAACGGTTTCTGTTCACGCGTGAGGAGACGCGTTCGGTGTTGCTGGACAATGAGTACGGCCAGTCCCTGATGCCGATTGAAGTTCGCTCCGCGAGCGGTCAAAAACTTGGACCGTCCGACTGCCACCGAGTGAGGGTGGTTGCCGACGAGTCGTGAATCAAACGGTTTAAGGCGAGTCAGTCGAGCAGCGACACCCGCCGCGGTTCGATGATACCGTCATCAAGATTGGCCGCCACGTCGGCGATGTCATGCACTAGCAGCGGGCGGCTCTAGCGGCATTCTGGTTACTCGCGCTCCCGATCTACAGCTCGCCTCACCTGGTTCAACAGGTGATCGACATCCTCAGCGGTGGTGGCGAACGAGGTGACAAAGCGAACGACGTTCGGTCCCCAACGATCGTGATAGAACCCGAAGCCGGCCTTTAGCAGCGCATCGATCATTGCCGGGTCCAGCCGACAGAACAGGATGTTCGCCTCGGTGCCGCCGAGCACCTCAACGCCGCTCAGGCCAGCAAGTCCCTGGGCCAGGCGCTGGGCGGCAGCATTGGCCTTGCGTGCATTGCGCAGCCAGAGATCGTCGGTCAGGTACGCATCGATCTGTGCCGACAGAAAACGCATCTTGGAAGAGAGATGGCCTGCGCGCTTGCGGCGGTAACTCAGCTCGGTGGCGAGGGAGGTATTGAACAGGACGATGGCTTCCGCCGCCAGCACGCCGTTCTTGGTGGCACCGAACGACAGCGCATCCACGCCGGCCTTCCACGTCATCTCGGCCGGGGAGCAGCCCAGCGACACCAGGGCGTTGGCAAAGCGCGACCCATCCATATGCAATCCCAGGGAAGAAGACTTGCAGACGTCACCAATGGCTGCGATTTCATCCAGGGTGTAGATGCTGCCGACTTCAGTGGCCTGGGTGATGCTGACGCAGGCGGGCTGGGTCGTGTGCACGTCGCCGACTTTGTCGCGAGTGCGCTCGCGCAGTCGGCCGATATCCAGCTTGGCCGCCGGACCGTCGACAGTCATCAGCTTCGCGCCGCTGGAAAAGAACTCCGGCGCGCCGCATTCATCGTTGTTGATATGGCTGGCCGGATGGCAGTAGATGTTGCCCCAGGGTGGCGTCATCGCGCTCAGGCACAGGGCGTTGGCGGCGGTGCCGGTGGGTACGAGAAAGACCTCCACGTCACGTTCGAAGATCTCGCAGAACTTGCGCTGAACCTGCGCCGTCAACTCGTCGGTGCCATAGGGGCTCGCCTGGCCCGAGCTGTGTTTGACCAGGGCTTGTGCCACCTCCGGCGATGCACCGGCGATGTTGTCACTTGAAAAACCCAGCGCGGGCGGTCTGTTTGTTTCACCGTTCATCATCCAGTTCTCGGCTGCGCAGGCGAAGGTGTTTCGCCCGGATTGGCGCATCCTATGGAGGGGAAGGGTTGTCGCGCTTGTAAAAAATTGACGGTGGCCTGGTGGTCGACGGCCTAAGTCCTGTAGCGCGATGGCGCGACGCCGAATGCCTGCCGAAAGGCGCGGTTGAAATGGCTTTGATCGTAAAAGCCGACGGCGTGGGCGACCTCGACGATGGGTTGCGCGCTGCGAGAGAGCAGACCACAGGCCCGTTCGAGACGCAGGCGAAGCAGCCACGCGTGGGGCGTCATGCCGATGGTCCGCTTGAACTGCTTGAGGAATGGGAAACGCCCCAGCCCACAGAGTCCGGCGAGATCATCGAGGGTGATTCGCTCATCGATGTGGCTGAAACAATAGTCCCTGACGCGAGACCATTGCAGAGGTGAAAGCGTGCCGGTAATCGTTTCGGGCTTGATCGCCCGTGACTGGCTCAACAGCTGTTCAAGCAGGGTGAACCATTGCGTCTGCACCGCGAGGCTGCCGGGGCCAACGGCCTGCTGCATCGCGTCGTGCAATCCGCGCAGGTTGCCGGCAAGCCCCGTGTTCTCGAGCAACACACCGGTCAATTCAAGCTCTTTCGGTTGACCGCTGATCTCTTCGCACAGGCTCGCGACCAACGCCTGGGACAGGCGGAATGTCTTGAGCGTATAAGCGCCGCCGCCCTCGGACACGCCATCGTGGATTTCACCTGGCGGCATCAGGGCAACACTGCCCGGACCTAAAAGAAACGACTCGCCTTTCGATCGATGACGCTGGATGCCTTCGGTGACAAAACCAATGTGGAAATCGAGGTGGTAATGACGATCGAAGCCGACATCCGCAAAACGTGCGGAGCCCAGCACCAGGCCTGGTACTTCGGACACGTGATGGTACTTGGCATGCTCAGTCATGAAACCCGTTCAACAATCGGCGAGGAGGGCGGGGACCACGAAGTTTAGGTCCTCCAGCGGTATAGATCCATGGGTTGCCAGCAATTGGCCTGAGTTCGTGCATGAGTCATTGAGTGTCAACCGAAGTTGCTCGACATGATGATGTTGCGCAGCAAGTGACTACGGCTCATTTGTCCGCTGCGCAACATCCAGTAGCCGCCCTTAACTTTGTGGCACCACCCGCGCTTCGTTTCCGGCACCCTCGACGTACACGTTCATGCCTTTTCTCAGCGCCGGGTTGATCGGCTGGGTCACCTGAACCAGTACGCCGCTCTGGGTGCGAACGATGATCTGCTGTGCGTCCACGGGCTGATCATATTTTTTCTTTTCGACGTAGTTGCCGCCTGCCGCACCCGCGAGGGCACCGGCGACCATCGCCACATCCCGGCCGGTGCCCCCGCCGATCAGGCTACCCAGGGCCAGACCGCCAATACCCCCCATTATGGCACCGACGCCGCTATCGTGATTGGTCTGCATCTGGGTCTGTGTAATCTGCTCGATTTTCCCCGAGCGAATTTCCATCTCGCCAGCGCCCCCGCTCCCGGCACCCACCGCGGCACAGCCGCCAAGCACCAGACCAAAAAGTGTAATCGTCAGCCAGGAAGCGATTGTTTTCATCGTCGAACTCCATTTTCAGAGGAAGTGGATCATGCAAACGCATCCAATGACGTTAGACGAAAAAGTCCGGTTCATGCGCTTGTTTGGCGGCGCACAGCGCTTGAGGTTCGTGAACCAGAACGCCAGGCGCGGATGAGCGGGTGGGTGATATTGATTCGCCAGCGTGGCTCAAGCCGTTCCGGCTCCCTTACCGCTCAGGCGGGGAATTGGGCCATCCAGTGCCTGGCAATTTCTTCGCGTCGGCAGATCCACACCGCGTCGTGGCCTTGCACGTAATCGAGAAACCGCGCCAGCGCCATCGCCCGACCAGGATGGCCACTGATCCGCCCATGCAGGCCGACGCTCATCATCTTCGGGTGTTGCGCGCCCTCCTGCCACAGCAGGTCGAAAGCATCCTTGAGCAGCCGGAAGAAGTCTTCACCGCAGGCGAAACCATTCGGCAGCAGGTAGCGGGCGTCGTTGTTGACCAGTGTGTAAGGGATCACCAGGTGGGCGGGCGAGCCTGGGAGCCAATAGGGCAGATCATCGTTGTAGGCATCCGAGCTATAGAGAAACCCGCCTTCCTCACGCAACAGGCGGCGGGTGTTCTGGCTGACCCTTCCGGTGTACCAACCTGCGGGGCGTTTACCGCAGATCTGCTCGATCACGTCGAGGGTGAGGCGGATGTGAAGCCGCTCCTGGTCTTCAGGCATGTCGCGATAGTCCAGCCAACGGTAGCCATGCCCGGCAATCTCATGCCCGGCAGCGCAGAGCGCATGGCCAATCGCCGGGGTGAGTTCCAGTGCCCGGCCGACGGCGAAGGCGGTCAGCGGCAGGCCTCGGGCGCTGAACAGCTGCAGAATGCGCCACACACCTGCGCGCGATCCGTATTCGTACATGCCCTCGACACTCAAGTCCGGTTCCCCCACACGCGGCGGACGGCCCGGTAGCTCGTGAAGCCAGGCCTCCGACTGTGCATCGCCATTGACGATGCATGACTCCGCGCCTTCTTCGATGTTGAGAACGAACTGGACCGCGACGCGCGCCTCACCGGGCCATCGCGGGTGGGGTGGGCAGCCGCCATAACCGATGAGGTCGCGAGCGGACATCAGCCCAGCTCGAAGGTCGTGACGCCGAACACACGTTCGTGCGCGATCGCCGGGGGAGGGCCGAGGTACATGCGTGCGCAGCCGAAAACCTCGATCATGCCCTGTTGTTGCACGAGCGCCATCGCGGCGGGGTTATTCTGCGGGGCATCGAGAAACAGCGGGCCACCCTGCGCATATTCCGCCAGGCGCGCGTAGAGGGCGTTGGCTGCCAGGGCGTCATCGGCGAACAAGGGGCCGATCTTGCAGCCTTCCCGGCAGCGCCTTATCACGCCATAGCCGCTTAGCCTGCCTTCGCGCCGGCAACCCGCGGCGAGTGCATCGGCCTGGGCTATCCACCCGCTCAGGAAACTTGCGCGCGCGGCGGGGAAGCAGGTGCGGTCGTAATCGACCACCTGATCGAACGGGAAGGAGGCCAACGGGACGATGTCCTGGCCGTCTACCTGCGAGGTCGTCGGGTGGGCGGTGAAATTGGCACGAAATCGCATGTTGCGATGGGAGAAGACGAAACCACCCTTGGCGTAGTAATCCTGCATCGCGAAGACGCCGTCCATGCCGATGCTCGCGCCTGGGCGCAGGCGGGCGAGGAGTCGCTCGCGGCGTGCGTGCCAGAGGGTATTGCCCAGGCCTTGACCGCGATATTCAGGCCGGACGATGAAAAAACCCATGAAACCGAATTCGCCATTGTAGGAGGTGATGGCACCGCCGCCGATCAATTCGCCGCCCTGATACGCCGCGATGAAGGCGGAAGGGTCCGTAGCCCAGAACAGCTCGGCATCGTGAAGGCCGGGATTCCAACCCTCACGGGCAGCCCAATCGACGAGCTCGTCCAGCTCGGGACGGGTCATGTTGCGTATGGCCAGCTGATTCGACACCGCGAAGTTCTCCTCAGTCGCTTAGGACTCTTGCGCCAGACCTGCTACGGCCTGCAGGAGCCTGGGCATGTTTTCCAGGGCTTTTTTCCTGGCTTCAGTAAATCGGTTCAACACGGCAAGCTTTTCAGGGTCCCCCTCTTGCAGGCTTCTCAGCACGGTCGGCAAAAGGTGCAGATGGCACTGCGCAAGCCAGTCGGACAACCCCGCATGGTTCTTCCATTGCCGCTGATTGCCAAGATAAGCGGCCCACATCCTGACCCAGTCCACCGGTGAGCGTGGCAGCGGGACAAACCCACATAGTTGATTCATCTGCATCTGATCGTCGAGGTGGCTTTCCACGTATGCGATGAGTGCGGCACTGAACAGAAGCTGATAACTGCTGACTGTCACCAGGTTGATCCGATTGCCATCAAACGCTTTCACGCTTCCCTCAGGAATAATCGGGACAGCGCTTGCGCTGCAGTCGATGTAAAGGGCGTCGGGATCTCCAGCGATGCTGCCCCTTTCGAGGGATATACGGCTGGCTTCAATCGCGCACACCCGCCCCAGGCGCACTACATTGGTTATGCGCCGTAGCGCACGCAATTCACCCTGTGAAATGGTCGCAGCGCGGAAGGCGGTGGGTTCGACGGCTTGATCGATGCGCAGCAGTTCGCCGGCACTTTCGAGCCTGAGGAACAGGTCCGGGATCGAATCTGCAGCACCTATTGCTTCGAACTGGTTCGCGAGGCTACCGATCGTTCGTACAACATTCTCCTGGCCGGGTTGAAAGTTGGCGCGATCCAACAGCCAGGGGGCGTTTGGAACGATCCATTGAATCCTGCCTGGTGCCACGCCATTCTCCAGCAGCCACAGACAGGCATCGATGCCGGTCTTTCCTCCGCCCACCACCACGTAACGCAAGTAAGGCTGTCCGATCTTTGGCAAGTCGTTGAGCGGTACGCACCGTATACCGGGCTCTACCCGGTAATGCGGTGGATGGGTCGAAGGAACGGCTGCCTGTGCAATAGTCGCATCCACCAGCTTTCTTCGTACCTGGACAGCATTACGTTCGCCGGTGAGCAAGGAAGTGATGCAATGACTATCGGTGCGTTCACCTTCGTAGTTGTGCATCGGAAAATATTGCACCCGACCTGACGGCAAGAATCGATGATGCATAAGCTGATCGAAGTAACTGACAATCTCGGCGCCTGAGGCCAATTCATATAAGCCACCGCCCCATTCGGATTCGTCCTTTTGGCCGGAGCCCAACTCGCAGGAGTTAACGCCATAGAAGACAGACGGCTGGTGCAAGCGGACGAACGAGTAGGCATCGTTCCAGTGTCCACCGGGTTGAGCGTGTCGATCCACCATCAGCACGCTCGCATCCGACTGATCGAGCAAAGTATCGACGAAGGCCATGGCTGTTGCCCCCGCGCCGATGACCAGATAATCCGTCACTAGGGTGGTTGTGTTCATAGGTACGCCCTGATGAAAGTTGAAAATACGCCTCCATCGAATCAGGCTAGTTGTTTTCGCTTGTCGCAAAAGAACGGTTGTTCCTTGCCGACATAGCCAACAGATTTAAAGGCTCTCTAAATCCCATGTCGACTCATCTGCTGGTGGAACCCCGCCAGGCAAGCGCTGGCGGTTTTGTCGATGGTTCAATGCATCGGCAGCAGCTCCCGAAAATCTACCTCCAGACACTCCACTACCAGTGGCGCAAATGATCACGCAACTTCAGTATGGAAAGGATAGTCCGTGTAACCCGCTTGCGTGCCACCGAAAAACGACTCCCGGTCGTACTGGTTCAGCGGCCATCCATTGCGCAGGCGCTCGGGCAAGTCAGGGTTGGCGATGAAGTGGCGGCCAAACGCGACCAGGTCTGCATCGCCGGCCTCAAGGATCGCGTTGGCCGATTCACCGGAGAAACCACCCGCCGCGATAAGGGTGCCCTTGTAGTGCTGGCGGATGAGTTGGGACGCCACCGGATTCTGGTCGCGACGCTCGTCTTCGGCGACACCCAGGATGCGCGGCTCGATCAGGTGCAGATAGGCGAGGTCCAGCTTGTTCAGCTCGCGCGCGACATAGGTGAACAGGCCAATGGGGTCGCTGTCGGACATATCGCCGAAATTTCCGCTCGGCCCCAGGCGCACCGCCACCCGATTGCTGCCCCAGACGGAGATCACTGCTTCTACCGCTTCCAGCAGGAACCGGCTGCGGTTCTCGAACGAGCCACCGTAGATATCCGTACGTTTGTTGCTGCCGTCCTGAAGGAATTGATCAAACAGGTAACCGTTGGCCGAGTGCAGTTCCACGCCGTCGAATCCGGCTGCGATACCGCGTTTGGCCGCGGCGCGGAAGCTTTCTACCAGGTCGCGGATTTCAGTGACGGTCAGTTCGCGCGGCGGGCTGCCGGGTGTCCAGCCAGTCTCGGTGAAAGCGAGGCCGCCGTGGTCCATGACGGAAGGGGCCACCGGTTGGGCACCGCCTGGCTGCAGGAGGCTATTGGATTGGCGCCCCGCATGATAAAGCTGCAGAAATATCTTGCCGCCCTTGGCATGAACAGCGTCGGTCACGAGCCTCCAGCCGGCGATCTGGCTGTCGTCATACAAACCGGGAGCACCGAGGTAGCCATTGCCGTTGGCTGCGGCGATAGTCGCTTCGCCGATCAGCAAGCCGCCGGCGGTGGTGCGCTGGGCGTAATACTCGGCCATCAACTGGCCAGGGATGGCGCCCGGCTCGGCACGCATACGGGTGAGTGGCGCCAGAACGACGCGATGGGAAATCTGGTAAGGACCTATCTGGATGCTCGTATGCAGTTTGGACATGACATCGATACCTATCAGTGGTGGGATGGGCGCAATGTAGGCGTAAAATCCGCGGAGAAAAATATCCCGCGATGCCGAACATTTCGGATGGATTTTCCGCAATCCCGCCTTTTGGGTGGGGTTCTACCGGAGCAGGCAGGAAACGTGATGGAAAGTCTGAGTGGCATCTCGACGTTCGTGCAGGTTGCCGAAACGCGTAGCTTTACCGAGTCCGCCCGCCAGTTGGGGGTGTCGTCCTCGACCGTGGGCAAAACCATTGCCCGGATGGAGGAGCGCTTGCATGTAAGGCTGTTTCATCGCAGCACTCGCAGTATCACGCTGACGGCCGAGGGGGCCCTGTTCCTTGAGCGATGCCGCCGCATCCTCAACGAGGTCAGCGCTGCCGAGTCCGAACTGTCAGGCCTGGCTGGCAGTCCACGAGGGCGACTTCGCGTAGGCACTCCGCTACTGGGCGACTTGATGATGCCGGCCTTTGACGGGTTTATGGAGCAGTATCCGGAAGTGGAACTGGATATCGATTTTTGCGACCGCATGGTCGATGTGATTGATGAGGGGTTCGACGTGGTGATTCGGACCGGCGAGCAAACCGATTCACGCTTGACTGCGCGCCGCCTGGGTTCCTGCGCACACGTGCTGGTGGCGTCGCCCACGTATCTCAAGCGGCATGGTGTACCCAGGTATCCGCATCAATTGGAGCGACATTCATGCCTGCAGCACAAATTCCCCGCAACGGGAAAGCTGGAGCGTTGGCCGCTGCGGCTCGAAGCCTCCGAGGCTGAACTGGTGCTGCCCGCCACGATGACGTCGAACACGATCGAGCCTCTTGCCTATGCCGCAACCAGGGGCAGGGGCATTGCCTTTCTGCCGACTTTCCTGGTGCGCGAAGCGCTGGAAAGCGGCCAACTGGTCACAGTGCTGGACGACTACATTGACCGCGAGGTCGTCTTCTGGATGCTGTGGCCAGCCAGCCGTTATGCCTCACCCAAATTGCGCGTTTTCATTGATTACATGAGCGCGCACTTGCGCATCTGATCGCTTACGCCTGCAGGTTCAGTATCACCCTTGACTGACCGGCATCAGGGCGAGCCTGCTCCCGCAGGGGTGGGCTTAACCCAAAGCAGTGAAATCGCTGGCGTGCAACTCCTGGACACCCACCAGTTGGATTTCGAACTCGGGGGTGGCGTCGGCGTTGACACTGCCCTGGAGAATGCCATTGGCAAAGCGCAGTTGACCGGTGGCGTTGGCAGGGTCGAAGGCGTTGCTGCCGATGAAGGTGAAGGCGTCGACAGTTGCGGTCAGCGGATTGGCGTCCAGGCCGGTGAAATCCAGATGATCGCCCTCGGTGCTCTTGAAACCGTTGATCACATCGCGCAAAGCCCCGACGCTCATGTCCGACAGCGCACTGAACGCGAAGACATCCGTGCCAGTACCACCGGAGAGGTTGTCGGTGCCGGCACCGCCGATCAGCCGGTCATCGCCCGAGCCGCCCACGAGCGAATCGTTGCCCGCACCACCGTTCAAAACGTTCGCGGCGCTGTTGCCCGACAGACTGTCGGCGTAGGCGCTTCCCGTCAGGTTTTCCACGAACTTCAAGGTGTCGAGCCCGGAGCCCGTGGTGTTTTGTTGCGCTGACGTCGACAGGTTTACGGTAACGCCGGACAGCGCGCGTTCAAAGGACACCGTGTCAATGCCATCGCGCCCGTCCAGCACATTGTTGCCGGCTCCGGCGAACAGCGTGTTGTCCAGCGCGTTGCCCGTGCCATTGGCGGCGCCAGTGCTATCGATGTACAGATGCTCGACGTTGTTGCCGAGGGTATAGGCCGCCAGGCTGCTGTGCACAGTGTCGATCCCTCCAGGTGCCACATTGCTGTTGATCTCGATCATGGCGTCATCGGCGTTGTCGACATAGTAGGTGTCGTTGCCATCGCCGCCGCTCATGCTGTCAGCCCCGGCGGCACCATCAAGAACGTTACTGGCGGCATTGCCGGTGATGAAGTTGTGCCGCTCATTGCCGGTGCCGTTGATGTCCGACACGCCGGTGAGCACCAGGTTCTCGAGATTGGCGCCCAGGGTCCAGCTGACGGAGGCCTGCACCGTATCGATCTGCGAGGTCGATGTACTGCTTTCCACCACGCGGTCGAACGCATTGTCGACCACATAGATGTCGTTGCCATTGCCACCGGTCATGGTGTCGGCGCCAAGGGATCCATCCAGTGTGTCGTTGCCCGAACTGCCCACCAGGGTATCGGCCTGGTTGGTGCCGGAAATCATGTTCCGGGCGTTGTCGAAAATGTCCTGCACGCTGTTGTTGTCGTTGGGGTCGCCCTGGAAGCCAAGGTCACCGGCAATGTAGTCGGCCAAACGCTGACCGACGATCTCCGCCGACTCCTCGTGCAGATGCCAGACGTCGTCGGGATACGCCAGCGGATCGACTTCGTGGCGCAAGGGGAGGTCGGTGTAGTCCACCGCCAGCTTGACGTCGGCGCGTTCGGCGGCGATGGCTTCCTGGGCGGCGCGGACATAGCCAGCCCCCTCGACGATGGAGGCAATCTTCTCTTGCGAATAACCACGGGCACGCGCCGCGTCCTGATCGTAGTGACCGGTTTCCATCATGTACACGCTGAAGTTGCCGAACTGGGCATGCAGGTAATCAAACACTTTGAGGGTCGCGGCTTTGTACGCCGCTGCTGCCGCGGCTTTGTCCGTGGCGCGGGCGATCTCCTGGGCGGCTTCCTCGCCCTGGCCCCAAATGATGCCCATGGTGACGTTATTGATCGATTGCAGTTCGCTGAGCTGGTCCCGCAGCAGCGTTACAGCGCGCAACAACGCGGCCCCGGGTTGGTTGGTGTCGGTCAGCCACCAGCACAACTCGAGTTCCCCGGCGCCGAGCGTCGACAGGCCGGTGACCGTACTGCCACCCACCGCGATGTCGATGCCGTTGCCATCGGCATCAGTGAACTGGCTGCGCACGTCGTAGGGGGTGTAGCGGTCCAGGTCGTTGACCAGCATCGAGGTGCCGGACTGACCGTCGTCCTCGGTCATGCGTAGCAGGCGCGCATTGGATTGGCCGAGGGTGGGCAGGTAGAGGATGTCCTGCTGGACGCGCTCGCCGAACACGAAGTCGCTGGCGGTCAGGGTGTTGAGGTAGTTGCCGCTGAGGGCGATTTCAAAACGATTGCCATCGGCATCCGCTTCGGCGGACTTGATGTAGGTCTTGTCGCCGGCCGAGTTGAGGGTGATGTACAACGTGCCATTGTGGCCATCGCCGAGGCCGAGAAAGCCCACGCCCGAAACATCGATCTTGTCGACACCCGCGGTGAAGTCATAAATCGTATCGGTGGCCGTGACCCCGCCGGTGTCGTAGTCGCGGTAGCTGTCGAGTACGTTGCTGTAGCGGAAGGTGTCGGCACCGGCGTCGCCGTACAGCGAGTCGCGTCCGGCGCCGCCGTCGAGCTTATCGTCGCCCGCGCCGCCGCTGAGGCTGTCGTTACCCGCCAGGCCGAGCAGGGTGTCGGCCGAATCGCTACCCAGCAGCGAGTCGCTGGCGCTGGTGCCGGTGATCACACGATTGAAGATGAAGTGGCTGGCGGTCAGGGTGCCGGCGAGGTTGCCCGAGAGAATCAATTCGAAGCGATTGCCGCTGGCATCGGCATCGTAGTCCTTGATGTAGGTGCGGTTGCTGCTGGCGCTGTAGCTGACCTGCAGGGTGCCACCACGGCCATTGCCCATGCCTGTGAAACCGAGGCCGGCGAGGTCGATCTTGTCCTGGGTGACGTCGAAGTCGGTGAGGATGTCATCGAAGCTTGTGGTTGCGTTGCGGTAACTGTCGGACTGAGCGGTGAAACGGAACGTATCGGCGCCGGTGCCGCCTGTGAGTTTGTCGATGCCAGCACCACCCACCAGAATGTCGCCACCGGCCCCGCCATTGATAGTGTCGTTGCCGGCAGCGCCGTAGAAAATCTCGCTGGCGGCGCTGCCCAGCAGGGTGTCGTTGCCGGCCGTACCTTGCACGATGGTCATCGGCACCGTGGCGCTGACGTAGCTGCCGTCGCCATAGATCAGCGTGGCGCCGTTGCTGGTGTGACTGATGGTATTGCCAATAATGGCGTTGCGATCGGTGCCGTCTTCATTGCGCTCTGCAACGCCGTAGGTCGACAGGTTGCTGCCGGTGATGAAGTTGCCCTGGATGGTGTTATCGCTGCCGTTGAAGTACTGGCCGGACACGCCCAGGGTGTCGTCGTAGGACTGGATGATGATCTCCGGGACGGGGTTGCCCAGGGAATTGTTGTTGAGCGTGTTGTCGATGATCTCGACGTGGTTGCTGCCGTAGATGCGGACCCCGGCGCTGGCGTTGTCGTGAATGTCGACGCCGCTGACGGTTACCTCGCTGGACAGTTTGATCAGCACCCCTTCGGCGCCGTTGCCGTACACCTCGCCACCGGTGATGGTGATGTTGCTGGGGGAGGGGATGTCCTCACTGCCGCGCTGCACGACGATGCCAGTGCCGCCGTTGTTGTAGGCAACGTTATTGGTGAGCGTGAAGTCGTGGGTGCTGGTAACGATGTTGAAACCGTGCCGGTCGTTGTCGTAGGCGACGTTGTTTTCGAAAGTGCTGTCGCTGAGGAAGTCGGCAACGAAACCGTCCAGGCCATTGCCGTGGGACACGCTGTTATTGATGACCATGTTCACGGTCTGCTCGTGGGGGTCGAAACCGTATCCGGAGCAATCCTTGATCTCGACGCTGTCGAGGGTGACGTTGGAGTCGTAGCCCGCTTCGCCGGGAATGTAGCCGTTGAACCAACCGTCGATCTTGCCCGTGGTGTTGTCACGGTTGCCGTCGATGGTGAGGTTGCTGACGCCGAAGTCGTGGGTTTGCTCGCCATAGGCGGAGCGGATGACTCCGGTGATCTTGGTGTCGGAGCCGTCAGCCACCTTGACGGTGGTTGCGCCCATGCCGTCGCCGTACAGGTAGACGTTGCTCTTGAGCATCAGGCAGCCGTCGGAGGGTTCCTCACCTCCCGAAACGATGTAAGTTCCGGTCGGCATGTACACCTGCCCCCCGCCTGCAGCGGCCGCCGCATCAATTGCATTTTGTATCGCCGCCGTGTCGTCAGTGATGCCATCTCCTTTGGCGCCAAAATTTTGTACATTGAAAATCATGAGTTTATCTCCGTATCAGGCGAAAACCTCGGTAGTGCCAATATTCAATCGACAGCTACCGTTTTATGACCCAACGGAGCGCAAAAGTTGTGACCGCATATCGGGCAAGCGTCAAAAAACCGAGCCAACTGATTAGCGGTTATGAGATGTTTCGATGAGATAACGTTTTGTTGACGCTCGCTCAAGTAGCGAGGTCGAAGTGGACCAGCCAAAGAATGGGTGGAAGGTGTCTGGAGAGTCCGGGACGATTCAAGTGGGCTCTACGTTTACCCCGAGGTTTAGTGAGATACTGGCACCGTAATACTTCGGACTTCCCTTTTACTGCATGGATTGCACCTCGCTTGAAAACCATAGCGCTTACCTTCGCCTTACTTATTCCTATCGGCACCACGTACTCTCTGCGCATTGAGAAGCCCGAATGATGTTTACCAAGCGGCGCAGCTCCTTGGTGGGATTCATTCTTTTGGCGGTTGGTTTGGTTGGTTTTTCGACCTTGTTACTGCTGACGTCCGAGACCGAACGTCGGGAAACCCGTTTTTCAGAATACGTACAGAACATTTCCGGCATCGTGCGCAACCAACTGGATACCAATGAAGCGGTATTGTCGGGTTTTTCAGCATTTCTCCAGGCCGTCGACCAGAGCGATACGGAAGCAGCAGTTCGTTATGCGGCAGCGGTTTTATCCGCGTACCCTCATATTTACATGCTCGAGGCGGCGAGGGCGGTACCCATTGCCGAGCAGGCTGCCTTTGAAGCACTGTTGAGACGCACCTGGCGTGCGGATTTTGCACTCAAGGATTTCCCGAGCCTCGCTCAACAGCCCGCGCAGCATCAGGTCAATCTCAATGAGACCTGGCCCGTGTTGTTCATGTACCCGCCACTCCCGCAATCCAGTTCGATCTATGGCGTCAGGCTGGAAACCGTTGGGCATCTTTCATATGCACTGGCTCGAACCCGCAGTAATCAGAAGCCCGTCGTATCACCCGTTTTCTCGATGTACGAAGGTGGTAATGCTTACATTCTGATGCAGTCTGTCAATCGGACCGAGGATGCAAGAGAGAGCACACGCCCCAATTTTTTCGGCAGCACGATGTTGTCCTTACTGTTGATCAGAACGGACTCGTTATTGGAAGCCGTGAACGATGCGAACGTCGATCCTTTCGTCCATATCAGCGCTGTTCTGAAAACCGGCGCCGGTTCAGAAAACAACGTGTTTTCCACAGACACAAAGCAGGCAGGTTTTCTGGATCAGCTTTTCCTGCCGCGCCTGACCGATCGGGTCGACATTAAAAACGCTTCACAACCAATGACGTTGCTGTTTGAGCGTCAGTTGCGGTTTGGGGATGTTCTGAGCGCCGAAACGTTGGTGATCCTTGCCGTTTTGGCTGGGGCGCTTGTCCTCATGCCGCTTGTGTTGATTCGGCATTTCAAGGCGATAGAAAGGGCAGAAGTCGAGCACGAACGAGCAACGTACCTGGCAACCCATGACGTACTCACAGAGTTGCCCAACCGCTACCTCTTTGCTGACCGTTTTGAGCAGGCCATTGCCAATTGGAAAGTGAGTGGGAAACAGTTTGCCGTGATGTTGATCGACCTGGATCACTTCAAGGAAATCAACGACGAATGCGGCCATGAAGTAGGCGATCAAGTGCTTCGAACAGTCGCAAATCGCATGCTTCAGGCGACTCGCTCGCGTGACACGGTCGCACGCTATGGCGGGGATGAATTCGTCATTCTGCTTACGGACATTACCAACGCTGAGAGTGCTGAAAAAAAGGCGGAGCGGTTGTTTGAAGCCATCGCGCAGCCAGTCATGACAACCGCTGGAGAGCGATCGCTCTCGTGCAGTATCGGGGTTTCGCTATTTCCTGTTCACGGCCAGAGCCTCGACACTCTGCTGAAGGCGGCGGATCAGTCGATGTATGGCGTCAAACAATTAGGTCGCAAAGGCATTGCAATGACTGAAACGCTAGAGGCCTGATCTGGCGAAGTTTCAGCGATGCTTGACTGAAGCCGAGGTCTATCGAAGGCTTGAATGGAACATTTCGACTAAAGGACGCGACATTTTATGGACATCCCCTTTTCTCAGATCAACGAGCGTTTGAACAATCGCCGATTTACTGTAGCGGATAACGCCAATGGGCTATCCGGTACGGGTACGGTGTTTCATTACCATGTCGAGGAAAGTGCTATTACGAGCACTTACCAAGGTGGCCGGATTCGCATGGGCAATCAAGTCGGCCGGGTGACAGGCCCCGATACCATTGAGCTTCTTTTTCACTGCTTGACCACGGATGGTGAAATGCTTGCCGGCTGGTCTCGGGGCTCGGTAGGCGTTGATCACGCAGGGCGTACCACTCTGACCTTCGTATGGGGTTGGTTGTCAGGCGCGACTGGAGGAGGGGAGTCAAGCTACGTCGAGCTTGCGACGTAGCGGTTAAGGATTTTTAGTAATTTCGCATCCAGCTGTGTCGTAGCCGTTCGGAAATCTCACTCGCTCGCTGCTTCATGCGAAGCACAGGAATGATTCTTCAGCCTTGAGATCAATCTAGATTCCGCGCGGAGTTGGTCAGCGCACGAGAACATTGCAACAGCGCCGGCGCCAGTTGCCGCTCGGCGTCCGCGCGGCTCCAGCGACTGGTGGGTGCTACCACATGCACCGCCGCTACCGGCCGACCGTTAGCCCCCAGCACCGGAGCACCGATGGTCATGTCGCCGAGGAAAAGTTCCTGGGTATTGACTGCATAACCTTGCTCCCGCACCACCTGCAGCGACTCCAGAATCTTGTCGACCTGCGTCAGCGTATGGCTGGTATGGGCGACTCGCTGGCTATTCTCGATTAACACCAACGCTTCATCCTGCGGTAGCGCACTTAAGTAGGCCCTGCCGGACGCTGTGCAATACATCGGCACGCGCGAGCCAATCGGCATATGCACCGGCACAAAACCTGAGCTGACGAAGCGCGCAATGTAGGTCATGTCGTAGCCCGCTGGCTCCGTAAGGCAGGAGGTCTCTCCGGTCAGTCGCGTTAGTTCGGAAAGGAACGGGTTGGCCACTTCGATCAGCGAATGGGCATCCAGGTAACTGAACCCCAGCTCCAGCACCCGTGGTGTCAGTTGGTAATGACGTGTGCGGGAATGTTTCCGAAGGTAACCAAGGCTCTCCAGGGTAAATACCATGCGCTGGGCCGAGCTTTTCGTCATGCCAGCGGCGTCAGCTACCTCTGCAAGGCTCATGCTACGGCGCTGCGCACTGAAAGCCTTGAGCACCGACAGACCTTTTTCCAGGGATTGATTGTGCAAACTGTTGCGTTCTTCGGACATGGCGAACTCGCTGTCAGATCGATCGATTATGGGGAGATTTCTACACCACAAAGCAAAAATAGGCCATTAAATATCGCATATCGATACAATATAATCATTTTACGTATTTTATGAATCGATATTCACTCAAATAGAATCGGAATGGCATGAGGCTTGCGGTTGTTCTCTTGCCGCTAGCGGTATTGACGATCCGTTTTCCTTTTGGAGTAACCCGATGAACAGTCTTTCACCATTGTTTCGCCGCCTCGCCTTCGGTCTATGTGCCACCCTTTGCGTGACCGCCGTGCACGCCGCCAGTGCGACCACGTACAAAGTTGGTGCAACAGCCAGCGGCTCGCCGTTTACCTTCCTCGATATCAAGAGCAATAGCATCCAGGGGGTGATGGTCGATGTCGCCGAAGCGGTGGGCAGGGCCGGGGGCTTCACCAGCCAAATCGAACAGACCAACTTCGCCGCGCTTATTCCCTCCCTAACTTCCGATAAGCTCGACTTCATATCCGCTGGCATGCTGAAAACCGAAGAGCGTACAAAAGTCGTCGACTTCAGTAACCCGGTCTACGCCTACGGAGAAGGCCTGATCATCAGCGCCGATGACAATGCCGCCTACCCCGACCTGAGTCCGCTCAAAGATCAGGTAGTGGGTGTGCAGGCCGGCACCATCTTTTACGACCAGCTCAAAAAGCTCGGCATCTTCAAGGAAATCCGCACCTACGACTCCATTGGCGAGATGGTTCGTGACCTGTCCCTGGGGCGCATCAAGGCCGCTGTTGGTGACCAGCCGGTGGTGGCCTATCAGATCCGGCAGAATCTGTTCAAAGGCGTGAAACTGGCCGCCGACTACAAGCCCACCAATGTCGGCGAGGTTTGCCTGGTGGTGCGCAAGGGCGACACCGAAACCCTGGAGCGATTGAATCAGGCCATCGCCAGCATTAAAGCCGACGGAACCCTGGCCAGTATCCTCAAGAAGTGGGGGCTTGATACCCAGGTGAACCTATGAGCCCCACTGAATTCCTGCAAAGCGCCGTAGATTTTTTACCCATCCTGCTTCAGGGCGCCTGGGTGACTATCCAGATCACCGTACTGTCGTTCCTACTCAGCAGCGCCATTGGCCTGGTGCTGGCGTTGCTCAAGCTGTCGCCGATCCGCGCGCTGTCGGTGGCGGCGAGCACGGTGATCAATGTGATTCGCGGCCTGCCGATCATCGTGCAGCTGTTTTACATTTACTTCGTGCTGCCGGACATGGGTGTGCACCTCACTGCCTTCCAGGCCGGGGTGATCGGCATGGGTATCGCCTATTCAGCCTATCAAGCCGAGAACTTTCGTACCGGTATCATCGCAGTGGAGCAAGGACAGCGCGAAGCCGCCGAAGCCTTGGGAATGCGCTCGGTACTGATGATGCGCCGCGTGATTCTGCCCCAGGCATTCCGTATCGCCTTGCCACCCTATGGCAACACCTTGGTGATGATGCTCAAGGACTCATCACTGGTATCCACTATTACCGTCGCCGAGATGACCCGCCAAGGGCAATTGATTGCCTCATCCACCTTTCAGAATATGACTGTTTACACCCTGGTAGCGCTGCTTTACCTGCTGATGAGCCTGCCGTTGGTGTATGGCCTGCGTCGTATGGAACAGCATCTGGGTCGGAGGAAAAAAGCATGATCGAGATTCGACAGCTGCAGAAACATTACGGCAACCACCGCGTACTGCACGGAGTAGATCTGGACGTGGCCAAGGGTGAAGTGGTGTGTCTGATTGGCCCTTCTGGTTCGGGCAAATCCACGCTGCTGCGCTGCATCAATGCACTGGAAACCTACGACGGCGGCGCCATCACAGTGTTCGGCGAAACCGTGCAACGGAGCAGTAAAACCGTGCACGCGCTACGAAGTCGCATGGGTATGGTGTTCCAACGTTTCAACCTGTTTCCCCATCGCACCGTGTTGGAAAACGTCATGGAAGGGCCGGTATACGTCAAAGGTGAGTCACCCACTCAAGCACATGAAGAAGCCCTGGCCTTACTGGAGAAAGTTGGCCTGTCGGCAAAGGCGGAGTCCTACCCGGAACAACTCTCCGGCGGCCAGCAACAACGGGTGGCCATCGCACGCGCCTTGGCTATGAAGCCCGAAGCCATGCTGTTCGACGAACCTACCTCGGCCCTCGACCCTGAGCTGGTAGGCGACGTGCTGGAAGTCATGCGTACGCTGGCGGATGAAGGCATGACCATGATCGTGGTCACCCATGAAATGGGCTTTGCCCGCGAAGTGGCCGACCGCGTGTGTTTCCTCCATGGCGGCTACATCGTTGAAAGCGGCCCGGCGGAGCAAGTCCTGGGCAATCCGCAGCAACCGCGAACCCAAGACTTTTTGCGCCGGGTACTGCATCCGACCGCCAGCACCCGGAGCCTTTCATGAAGTCACTATGGGCAGCGACTGCGCCGTCAGCCGTACCGACGCCTGCGTTGAGCGAATCGTTGAAGGTGGATGTGGCGATTGTGGGAGCGGGGTATACCGGCTTGTCGACGGCCCTGCACCTGGCTGAGAAGGGAGTAAGCGTCTGTGTACTGGAGGCCAATGAACCTGGCTGGGGCGCTTCGGGCCGTAATGGTGGACAGGTCAACCCGACGTTGAAATACGATCCGGATCAACTGGTGCAGATTTACGGCGCTGAGCGCGCTGAACCCTTGATCGATACTGTGTCGAGCTCCGCTGACCTGGTGTTCAATTTGATCGAGCGGCATGAGATTGATTGCGCGCCAGTGCGAAAGGGATGGATGCAGGTTTCCTACTCGGACAAAGGCGTAGCCGGGCTGCATGCCCGTGCGGACCAGTGGGCCCGGCGTGGTGTGCCAGTGCAGTGTTTGGAGGCGAGGGCAGTGGCTACGCGCATGGGCAGTGAAGCTTTTGCCGGCGGTTGGCTGGATGGCCGGGCTGGGGCAATTCAGCCTTTGGCTTACGCACGCGGGTTAGTGCGTGCGGCGCTGGCCGCAGGTGTGCGGATTCATGGCCAGAGTGCCGTGACTGAGTTGCAGCGCCAAGGCTCTGGGTGGCAATTGCAGACCACTTGCGGCGCACAAGTAACGGCGGATCAGGTGGTACTGGCAACCAACGGGTACAGCAGCAACCTGTGGCCGGGTATGGCGCAGAGCATATTGGC
Source organism: Pseudomonas sp. KH_046_2 (assembly GCF_057838985.1). NCBI lineage: Bacteria > Pseudomonadati > Pseudomonadota > Gammaproteobacteria > Pseudomonadales > Pseudomonadaceae > Pseudomonas > Pseudomonas sp. KH_046_2. The sequence goes on from NZ_CM174480.1 coordinate 3,062,524, forward strand.
TGCCAATAGTTTTATCGTCGCTACCAAACCGCTGAGTGGGTCTGTTGCCGAAAGTATTTTGCCAGGACAGGAAACAGTTTCTACGGCGCAACGATTACTACTGTATTTCCGTAAGGATGCCTACGGTCGTCTGTTGATGGGCGGACGAGGGTTGTTCAACGATCCTACTGGGCCGACAGACTTTGCTCACCTGGAGCGCTCGCTGGCATTGCTGTTTCCGCAGTTGGGGCCATTGGAATTTGAGTATCACTGGGCTGGCCGGATCGCGATCACTCGAGATTTCATGCCCCATGTTCATGAGCCGGCGCCTGGGCTGACCTTGGCGCTTGGGTGTAATGGCCGGGGGATCGCTCTGTGTACCAGCCTTGGGCAGCAGTTGGCTGGGCGCTTGTGTGATAGCCGCGCGGCGTTTGCGTATCCGGTGTCGCAATTGCAGCGGCTGCCATTACATGGGTTGCAGAGGTTCTATATTGGCGCGGGAGTGGCTTGGTATAGCTTGTTGGATCGGTTGAATGTGAGTTGAGGGATTCTCTATTGCGGATGTCGAGGCCTGATCGTTCGTACCCGGGACGATCAGGATCAACGCCATCGCCAAGCTGTTTTGTGCCACATAGCAATGCGGAGGAGGAAGCGTGATGGATTCCCCGATACACGATTTAACATAATATACATTACACGTAATGTGATATTGCCAGATTGACCCCGACATACACAGATCTTGAAGCACGCAACCACCTCATCCTCGCGTCAGCTTTTCGATCAATGCCCAATGCTCAGGAAACTGCTGTCCGAGCTTTTGCCGGTCACCCATTTCCATATCCGCGAAATCAAAGCCTGGTGAAACCGCTTCACTGATCAAGCCGAATCCTGCCGCGCCGTGCATCACCAGCGAAGCTTTCCAGATGCCACCGGGCACGTGTAGCTGCAAGCATTGTCCGGCGAGAACGTCGTGACCCATCACGATGGTTTTCAATGTGCCGTCCGGAAAAATCAGCCTGTACTGAATCGGATCGCCCAGATGATAGTAATGAACGATGTCTGACTGGTTGAGATGGAAATGACCTATTGGAGAATCCTGGGTCAACAGATAGAAAATCGACGTCATGCAATGTCGTTGGCCAGCGGACGTCAGGATCATGTGCTGGTCGTCCGATTGGTAGGTTCTGCGAAAGAAACCACCTTCGATATGGGGCTCAAGGCCCAGGGCTTTGATCAGCCCTGCAATTTTTGGGGGGCGTTGAGTCATCTTGCCTCCTTGCCGTTGATTCGCGATTTTATTGGTATATTCAATGCCTTTGACAACATAACTCGACTAAATAGTGCTTTAGTCGAGTTGGCTTTTATCCTGGCCGGCACCCTGTCCCACCGTTTGCTGCCCCCGCCAGTTTCTCATGGCTGGCTTCGGTATCACAGTGTGTCGGCACGACACCTCGATACACAGACTTTCATCCGGCCTGCAATTGGACACAGCCCGGATACGTTGCCGCGCTTCAATGCATGCAAGGTTTGAAGGGGCTCGGACGGAACCCCTGACCCCTGGCTGGTAAAGGAGATATCCCATGAAGATGGCACTGCGCAACAGCAACCCCGGCAAGACATGCCGCCACCTGGTCGGCCCTTCTATCTTCGCGCTGACGCTGTTCGGCGTCCTCGGCGCGGCCCACGCACAAACGGCGGCCACCACCGCGCAGCCGGCGGTGGCCCCGGCCGGTACCACCCAATCGGCGCCCTCGCCCTTTGGCCCGCTCAAGCATGTCAACGCCGGACTGCTGGACGTGGCGTACGCCGAAACAGGCCCGGCCAACGGGCCGGTGGTGATCCTTCTGCACGGCTGGCCGTATGACATTCACAGCTATGACGAGGTTGCGCCGTTGCTGGCCGCCAAGGGCTATCGGGTGCTGATGCCCTATGCCCGGGGTTATGGCGATACGCATTTCCTGTCCGACAAAACACTGCGCAATGGCCAACCCGCTGCGCTGGCCAGTGATGTCATCGATTTCATGGATGCCCTGAAGATCAAGCAAGCGGTGCTCGGTGGCTACGACTGGGGTGCGCGTTCGGCCGACATTGTCTCGGCACTATGGCCGGAACGGGTCAAGGCACTGGTCTCGGTCAGCGGGTATCTGATCGGCAATCAGGCCGCCGGAAAGAACCCGCTGCCACCCAAGGCGGAATTGCAGTGGTGGTATCAGTTCTACTTCGCCACTGACCGTGGCCGCGCCGGTTACGAGAAGAACACCCACGACTTCGCCAAATTGATCTGGCAACTGGCTTCGCCGAAATGGGCATTCGATGACGCCACCTTCGACCGCAGTGCCAAGGCGCTGGACAACCCCGACCATGTCGATATTACCGTGTTCAACTACCGCTGGCGCCTGGGTCTGATCCAGGGCGAGAGCCGATACGAAGCGCTGGAGCAGAAACTGGCCACGGCACCGTCCATCAGCGTGCCGACCATTACCCTTGAAGGCGATGCCAACGGTGCGCCGCACCCTGCCCCCGAGGATTACGCCAAGCGCTTCACCGGCCAATACGAGTTCCGGCTGATTAACGGCGGCATTGGCCACAACCTGCCGCAGGAAGATCCGCAGGCGTTTGCCAAGGCTGTGATCGATGCGGACCATCTTTGAGGTCTGATCCGGCATTCGCCTGCTGTTGCCCCACCTTCGTGGGCACGGTCCCTTGTAGGAGCCAGCTTGCTGGCGTTGGTCGTAAACGATAACGCGTGTGAACTGGATAAACGCGGTGCACTTGAGTCCATCGCCGGCAAGCCGGCTCCTACAGGTATTGCTGCGGCAAACATGAGCTATCTTTTCAGCAGCCCACCTGCATCAGGTGATCGCCATCCAGTAAGGACGCTTTATGATTCGTTTGCCCCGGCGCCATGCCGTCTTTGCGTTGACCTTCGTCAGCGTGCTCACCGCCACCCCCCTGCTGGGTGCCCAGGGCAAAGCGCTCGAAGCCACCGTTGCCGGCTCGGTCGCAGGTCCCGTGGCAGGCACCAAAGTAACCGAACCGTATGTGCGCATGATGGCGCGCGAGGCGTATTTCTGGGCCTGGCCTATGGCCAACATCTTCAATCGTCGCCAGGCGTTCAAAAACCTGCCCGAGCCCGGCTTGATGGGTGGCATCGTACCCGTGGCCCCGATCAATCGGCTGTCGATGCTCAGTGACTACATCGACCCGGCCGAGCGACTGGTGGCCTGCCCAAACCAGGACGTGGTGTACGGCGCAGGCAGCATCGCCCTGGACCTTGAGCCGGTGGTGCTGCAAGTACCGGACTTCGACGGCCGCTTCTGGGTGTACCAGGTGGTCGACCTGCGCTCCGACAGCTTCGCCGAGATGGGCAAGATGTATAACACCCAACCGGGTTTCTACCTGCTGGTCGGCCCGGACTGGAACGGCAAGGTGCCGCCCGGCATCAAGCGTGTGTACCGGGCACGAACGAACACCGGGTTCGTGATCCCCCGGGTATTCCAGGACGACACCGCGGCCGACCGCCAGGCCGTGCAGCCGGCATTGTCGGGCATCGACATGTACCCGCTGTCGCAATACGACGGCAAGATGAAGAAGCGCAACTGGGCCAGGCTGCCGAAATTCCCGGCCCAGGCTTCTGATGGCAACGCGGAAACCAAATGGGTGGCGCCGGAGAAATTCTTCGACGAACTGCCGGCCCTGCTCAAGGACGCCAAGCCATTGCCGGGCGAAGAAGTCCGCTACGCGCAAATGGCCGCCCTCGCGGCCGTCGCCAAGGCCGATCCGCAACTTCGCGCCGCGATGATCGATGAGGCGAGAAAGGCCGACAGCGAAGTGATCGACCCGCTGTTGCAGTTCCGTAACTACGGCCTGCAATTGCCCGATCACTGGAGCACGGTGAGCAACGGCGCAGCGTTCGGCACCGACTATTTCACCCGTACCGCCGTCGCGCGCTCGAACATATTCGTCAATCAGCAGAAAGAGACCAAATACTTCTATCAGGACCTGGATGAGAACGGCCTGCGTCTCAACGGCCGGTACGGCTACAGCGTTACGTTCGCCAAAGGCAAGCTGCCGCCGGTCAAGGGGTTCTGGTCGCTGACGCTGTACAACGAACAGCACTTCTTCTCGCCGAACGAGCTCAAGCGTTACTCCATCGGCACCAAGAACAAATCTCTGCAAACCAACCCTGACGGCTCGCTGACCATTTACGTGCAAAGCGAATCACCGGGCAAGGACAAGGAAAGCAACTGGCTGCCCTCGCCCAAGGACGCCAGCTTCTCGTTGTACATCCGGGCTTACTGGCCGGAATCCGACGTACTCGACGGCGACTGGACCCCACCGGCGGTGGTGAAAACCAAATGAACAGGACCTGAAAAGAGGAAGTACTCAGATTTCGCGTCCGACACAGTTCAACTGTGGGAGCGAGCCTGCTCGCGATGGCGGCGATGTGGCGCGAGTGATTGTGTAGAGGCGACTGAATAGGTTCGCCTGGTACTGTAAACCGGATGTCGGCTACGAGTAATGGATCTCACTCAAGTCGATCGACACCAGCAACGCCTCTTTGTTGACCTGCCCATCGGCCTTGCGCCGATAGGCTCGCCGCTTGCCCGGCATGCGCAATCCGTCGGCTTCGACGTAATCATGAACCAGCTGGGCAGCGGGCATGCCGCCGCTCACATCGACGTTGTAGTCGTGGCGGCGCAGCAGAAAGTCATCGCCGAAATAGAAGTCCTGGATGGCGCTGTGGGTTGCGATGCTGTCGGGAAATTGCACCCGCAAATGCCGCCAGCGCTCGGCGCCCTCTTGCAAGGGCTCGATTTCCTCGCAGGTGACGCCCGGCAAGGTGAACAGGAAGGGCATGGTCAGGTAGGACCACATCGCATAGCCGTTGAAGTAGGCCCGGTGCAACGGGTCCCAGGCCGTGTGCTCCCCATGGCCCTTGAAGGATGCCCGGGGTGCCTGGCGCTCGGCAATCACCTTGCCCGCGGTATTCTCGATGGCGATTCGGTTCGGCGTATAGGCCGTGAATTGCTCCGGTGAGCCGAAAGGTCTCACCGAGGCTCTTTGTTCATGCAGCCACACGGTCATCTGGCGTGGCGCGCTGTCCTGGGTCAACCCTTTCATGCCCCAGAGCGAGCCGCCGGTGACGATCGTGGCGCAGACCTTATTGAAACTGTTCCAGCGCACCAGGCCGCCATGGGCAGTCAGCACCTGGTCCAGCAATTCGCGATCCTGTGCAGACATGATTGCGTCCCCTCCTCGCCCTGTAGCGCTTGCGTCATTACCAGAATAATCGATAGTCGGCCGCATGCAGGACCGGGCCGATGGACAGCCGTATTGAGGTTCAAACCACTTTGCGCACCCGGCATCAAAGACAGCACACCGATTCAATGTTCCCGACCCGATCTACGTAACCATGAGGACCTCACTCCCCCCCGGTAAGGACAGTGTCATGGCCATTGCAAAGGCAGTACCTGGTAAAACCCTGCCCCTATGATCCTTTCCCCGCAAGACTCCAGGGCGGCCATTGCCCTGTGCTTCTGCCTGTTGGCCACCCACGCACTGGCCGAGGAGTCAGCACAAGTCCCGGAAGGATTTTTCGAAGGCGCAACGCTTGGCGTGCTCAGCCGAAACTTCTATCTGAACAGCGACTATCGATCCCCCTCGCCGACCGGCAAGAGCTACAAGGCCGAATGGGCTCAAGGTTTCATCAGCGCTTTTGAATCCGGTTTCACGCCGGGCACAGTTGGTTTCGGCCTTGATGCCCATGCCTTTGTCGGACTCAAGCTCGATGGCGGCAAGGGCCATTCCGGGACCGGATTGCTGCCGGTGGACAGTGACGGCCGCAGCGAAAACAACTACTCCAGCGCTGGCGGCGCGATCAAGCTCAAGGCATCGAACACCACCCTGGCGTTTGGCGAGATGGAGGTCGAATCCCCGGTATTCGACACCGCGGACAAACGCCTGCAGCCGGAGTACGCCACCGGTTTTCTGCTCAACAGCCGCGAAATCGATGGCATGAACCTGCAAGCCGGTCACTTCACAGCGTTCAAGAATCAGGACAGTGCGTCAGGCAAGGGCAACTTTTTCGGTTATGGCGCCAACACCGAGGCCGGCGGCATTTCGTTTGTTGGCGCCGACCTGTTTACCCAAAGTCCTATCGGCGGTGCCCTGTATGCCTCGGAGCTGACCGATACCTGGCATCAGTACTACGGCAACCTGCACTTCAAGCAGTCCGAGGTGTTCCTCGACGCCAACCTCTATCACACCCGGGACACTGGCCAGGCGCTGGTCGGTGCCATCGACAACACCGCGTACAGCCTGTCCGGCAGATACACGATCGGCGCCCATGGTTTCACCCTGGCCTATCAGAAAATCGACGGTGATACGCCATTCGATTTTGTCGGTGGCGACTCCATCTATCTCGCCAACTCGATCAAGTACGCCGACTTCAACGGCGCCCGCGAACGCTCCTGGCAGGTTCGTTACGACCTGGACCTGGCCACCTTCGGCATACCCGGCCTGAAGTTCATGACCCGCTACGTCACCGGCGACCAGATCGACGGCACCCATGCGCCGCAAGGCGGGGCCTACAACCCGTTCGACCCGGCGACCGGCACCTTCGTGCCGCAACAAGGTGAAGGGGGCAAACACTGGGAGCGCGACATCGACCTGCACTACATCGTGCAGTCCGGGGAGGCCAAGGGCTTGTCGCTGCAACTGTCCCATGTGTCGCACCGAGCGAATGCGGCCCAGGCTGGCGACGACATCGACCGGGTGTACGTGGTTATCCAGTACCCGCTGGGCTTCGGGCCGTTCTGAGCGGAAAGTGGCGGAAGGCAGCCGGAGTCGAACCTGCCCGGGAACGGATGCCGTCCCCAACCGGGTTTGAAGCCCGGCCGCGCCACCGGGCGCGATTGCCTTCCTTGAGTTCAGTTTTCATTGCGCTGGGCAAACGCACTGTCCAGGCGAATCTGGCGTCGATCACCAAAGCGCCGGGTCAGGCCTATACGGTCGAAGTACTCCAGTATCTGGATACTGCGCTTGCGCCCCAGGCCCACCGCATCACGAAACGCCGCCACCTGGATCACCGGGTTGGCGTCCGCCAGTTGCAAGAGCATAGCCGCCAATCGGCGAATCATGCTGTCGGTGTAAAAAAGGTCGCGCACCACCTGGTGCATCAAGCCCAGGCGCGCCATTTTGCGCAGCAATGCGCGGACGGTTGCTTCGTCATGCCCAAGGTTGCGCACCCAGGGCGGGTCGAATCCCGCCTGTTCGAATAACGGCTGCAATTGTAGCCACAGGGCTTCGTCCTCTTCGCTCAAACGCACCTGATGCCCGGGCAGCTGCAACCACGGGCCGCTGCTGGCGATGTCGCCGCTGGCCAACAACTCGTCGAGCAGGCTGATAAACGTTGGGCGTTCCAAAGTACTGCCGGTGAATCGACGCAGGCGATCCCGGTCCGGGCCCATCTGATCTGGTTCGAGTTCATGGAAACGCGCGAGCTGGTCCACTAAAGGCGCTTTCAAGGCTTCCCAGCGACTTGCACTGAACAGCAATGCGCCTTGACGGGTATCGATCAGGCGCACGTAGGCAGGCAACACCCAGCTGCTGCGCGGTCGGTTGAATTGCCGCTCCAGACGCTGAGGATCGAGCCCTGTGTCGCTATGGGCCAGCAATGCCGGCAAAACATCTTCCAGCCCGGCACAGTTCGCCAGCGCACCCAGTTGCGCCAGGCGTTCGGGGCTGCGGCGTTGCCGGTCAGGGGCAAACGGGTCGAGCACCCGACCGCCGCCCAGGGTTCGTTGGGCACTCTGGTCACGCAGGATCAGCGGATCACCCTTCACTGCATGCACCGCCGTATTGAGCAGCAGTTGCGCAAACATCCGTCCACCGGGCGCCAGGCTGGTGCCTTCCAGCAAGGCGACGCGCCCGGTCACATCCTGGGTGCCGAGGTGTACGTGCACCGGTTGAAAGTGCTCGAAGGGCCAGGGTTCGCCGGCCAGCAGTTGCATGTCGATGTCCAGACGTTGGGTGGGCGCATACAGGCCTTCGGCGAGTAACCAGTGGCCGCGATGGATGTGTTCCAGGGCCAGCCGTTCGGCGCTCAGGTTCAACGCCACGCGCTGGCCGGCAAAGGCGTGGTCGGCGGCCTGGTTTTGCGCGTGCAGGCCGCGAATGCGCACCGGTTTTCCTTGTGGCCCCAACAGCAGGGTATCGCCCACCGCGACCTTGCCGGACAGCGCCGTGCCGGTCACCACGATACCGGCCCCGGCCACGCTGAAGGCCCGGTCGATCGCCAGGCGAAAACCACCTTCGGTGCTGCGTTGCTGAACTTCTCGCTGGGCTTGCAGCAATTGTTGGCGCAGGGTTTCGATGCCCTCGCCGGTCACGCTCGACAGCACAATCAACGGTGCATCGGCATAGGGACCGGGCGCCAGCAAGGTGCGGATTTGCTCGCGCACGTCTTGCACCCGAGCGCTGTCGACCTGGTCGCACTTGCTTATCGCCACCAGTGCCCGAGGGATACCCAGCAACTCGACAATCGCCAGGTGCTCGCGGGTTTGCGGCATCACCCCGTCATCGGCGGCCACCACCAGCAACACCAGATCGATGCCCTGCGCCCCGGCCAGCATGTTGTGGGTGAAGCGCTCATGGCCGGGAACGTCGATGAACCCGGTCAGCGGCGCATCCGCCTCCAGCGCGGCATACAGGTAGCCGAGGTCGATGGTCATGCCGCGCTCGCGCTCTTCGCGGCGTCGGTCACCCGCCTGCCCGGTCAGCGCCTGGAGCAGCGCCGTCTTGCCATGGTCGATATGTCCCGCGGTGCCGACAATCACCCTGCCCGGCCCTCCACCTGTAATTGATCGAGTTGCGCCAGCCATGCCGGCTCGTCGTCCAGTTGCCGCAGGTCGAGCCACAGGGCGTCATCGTCGATGCGCCCCAGGACCGCAATCGGCAAGGCGCGAAAGGCTTCTTCCAGCGTCAACAGCGAGCGCCCGCGCAAGCGCTTGGAGGTCAGCGGGCGCAGACACAGCGCTGCGCTGGCCAACCGCGCCACCGGCTGGCTGCCGCTGCCGATCATGCCCAGTGCCGACATGGCGCTGACGCTCCAGCCATCACCCAGCACCTGGGCCAGCCCCGGCCGCAAACGCTCGGCCTGGGCGAGGATATCGGCCTGTGGCCGGGTCAACAGGCGCAGGCTCGGCAAACGCTCGGCGAGACGATCAGGGTTGCGGTACAAACCCAGCACCGCTTCCAGGGCGGCCAGGGTCATTTTGTCGACCCGCAGCGCACGCTTGAGCGGATTTTTCTTGATCCTGGCGATCAGTTCCTTGCGCCCGACAATCAACCCGGCCTGTGGTCCGCCGAGCAGTTTGTCGCCACTGAAGGTGACGATGTCCGCGCCATCGAGCAGCGCCTGGCGTACCGTCGGCTCTGCCGGCAGGCCCCAGCGGGTCAGATCCAGCAGGCTGCCGCTGCCGAGGTCTTCGAGCAGCGGCAAACCGTGCTGGTGGGCAATCTGCGCCAGTTCAGCCGTCGCCACGCTCGTGGTGAAGCCTTGAATGCTGTAGTTGCTTGCATGCACGCGCATGATCAATCCACTGCGTGGGCCGATGGCGGCCTCGTAGTCGCGGGCATGGGTGCGGTTGGTGGTGCCGACTTCATGCAGCTTCACCCCGGCGCGGGCCATGATGTCGGGGATGCGGAAGGCGCCGCCGATTTCAATCAGTTCGCCCCGGGAAATAATCCCTTCCTTGCGCGCGCCCAGGCTGTTGAGGGTCAGCAGCACCGCCGCGGCATTGTTGTTGACCACGGTCACCGCTTCGGCGCCGGTGAGCTCGCGGATCAAGCCTTCGATCAGGTCGTCGCGATCTCCACGCTTGCCACTGCGCAGGTCGAATTCGAGGTTGAGCGGATAGCGCGCGGCCATTTGCACCGCCTCAATCGCTTCCTCGGGCAACAGCGCCCGACCGAGGTTGGTGTGCAAGACCGTGCCGGTGAGGTTGAACACCCGGCGCACATGGCTGCGATGCTGGATGGTCAAGCGCTCGCCGACCCTGCCCGCCAGTACCTCGGGGCTGACTTCAACAGCTTCGAGCAAACCTTGCCGTACCCCTTCGCGCAATTCATCCAGCAATAGCCGCAAGGTGACCAGCAAGGCGTCGCGGCCATAGCGCTCGGCCAACGGCTGGCACGCCGGGTGCCGCAACAAACTGTCGATGGAAGGTAGACGCAGGGGTTGGCTGGCACCGCGTGCAGACATCTGGCGCTCCTGAAAACGAATGGCCGTCGCGCCAGAGTGTAGACGCTGTGGTTACTCGTCTCCCGGCGCCAGCAACAGATTGGGTGCCAGACGCTGATAACCGTCCTGGGCCAGGCGCATATCGAGCATCAGGCTGGACAGGTCGGCCGACAACGCTTCGGCGTGCGCATCGTTCTCCAGATAGAGCAACTTCAGATAACTGTTACAACCGGGGCAGACTTCGGCGCGCAAAGGCGCCTGGTTGGCGGCATGGCGATCATCTTCAAGGCTTAGATATTCCAGGCCCTTGCTCTGCTCGCAATACACGCACTTGACCCGCACCACATGCCACTCGCAGGCACACAGCGAACAGACCAGATAACGCAAGCCGTTGTGCTTGCCGCGATGGCGGATCACTCCGGCCATGGCCGGCGAGCCACAGGCCGGGCACTGGCTGAGACTGTCGCCGGGGGTTAGCGCGAGGTTCGGCGTACTCAACAGCCAGTGGCTCCAGGCTGTTTGCAGCGCCGCACCGAGAAACGGCACCAGCGCTGCCGGCACCAGCGAATACTGGCCGCTGACCAGTGCCACCGCCCAGGCGCGACGTTGCCCGGCACCGGCCAGGCGCAGGGTGTCCACGGCATCGGCCACGGTGGATTGCGGCGGTGCGCTATAGCGCTGCAACAAGGCATCGAGGTAAAGCTGCCAATCGTCTTCACGCGCCAGGCTATCGGCCGCGAACGGCGGCAAGCCGTGTTGCTGGCACAACTCGATGCGTTGTCGGTCGATGGGCTCGCAAAGCGGAGGGTCGTCCAACACCTGTTGCTGCACCCGGCACAACCCGGCGATCAGGCGCAGGTAATCGGCCAGCGGGTGCCCTTCGGCCAACGCTTCCAGGCGCTGGGCGCGCAGGCTGAACAGGTTAGACGGTGGCATGTACAGAAACGGCGGAGAACTGGCCGCCGCTTCGATTTCTCCAGGTTCCAGGATGGTTGGCAAATGTCAGCCCTTTTTAGTGATCGGTCGCTCAGGCGCTTCGTCGCGGGTCTCATCTTGAGTCACTTGGCGATACCAGAGTTCGTGGTGTTTCCTCGCCCAGCCGCGGCTGACCCTGCCGTGCAACATGGCGCTGACCGAGCCCTTGATCCAGATGCCGGCATAGATGTGCACGATGATGCTCAGGATCAGTACGAAACCGGCCAACGCATGCAGCAACATCGCCCAGCGTATCGTGGTGATGCCGAAATACTCGCTGAAGTACGCACGCCAGATCACCAGCCCGCTGAACAACAGCACCAGCATGCACAGCAGTAAAGTCCAGAACAGCAGCTTCTGCCCGGGGTTGTATTTGCCGATGGGCGGGACGCCCTCCTCTTCATTTTTCATCACCCGGTCGATGCGCTTGAGCCACAGGCGGTCATTGGCGATGAAGTAGTTGGCGCGCCAGAAACGCAGCACCAAACCGAGAAACAGCACGAACATCAGCACGCCCATGAACGGGTGCAGGATGCGTGTCCATGGCCCGCCGCCGAACAGGTTGCTCAGCCAGAACAGCGCCGGGTGGAACAGTGCCAGTCCGGACAACCCGGCCATCAGGAACAGGATCGCCACCAGCCAGTGATTGGTGCGCTGGTTGCTGGTGTAGCGCAGGATCGTCTTGTTGCTCATGGCCTGCCCTCCCCACGGGGATCGAAGGTGTGCACCGACGGATCGACTTCATGCACGGCGGTGTCCGGCGGCTCCGGATGTTCATCCTCTTCGACGATTTGCGGGCCGACCCGCACGTAGTGGAAGAACCCGGCCAGCACCGCTGCGCCCATGGCCAGCAGCGCCAGAGGTTTGCTGATGCCTTTCCACAGCCCTACCAACGGACTGATCGCCGGGTGATCGGGCAAACCGGCGTACAGCCTTGGCGTATCGGCGTGGTGCAGCACATACATCACGTGGGTACCGCCAACGCCTTCGGGGTCGTACAGGCCGGCGTTTTCAAAGCCCCGGCTCTTGAGGTCGACGATACGTTCGGCGGCATGTTCCTTCATGTCGTCCTTGGAGCCGAACACGATGGCACCGGTCGGGCAGGTTTTCACGCAGGCCGGTTCCAGCCCTACCGCCACCCGGTCCGAGCACAAGGTGCATTTGTAGGCCTTGTGATCCTTTTGCGAGATCCGTGGAATGTCGAACGGACACCCGGTGATGCAGTAGCCGCAGCCAATGCAGTGGTCCTGATCGAAATCGACGATGCCGTTGGCGTGCTTGATGATCGCCCCGGGGCTTGGGCATGCCGCCAGGCAACCGGGCTCGGCGCAGTGCATGCAACCGTCCTTGCGGATCAGCCATTCCAGGTTGCCGGCGTCGGTCTCGTGCTCGGTGAAGCGCATCAACGTCCAGGTTTCTGCGGTGAGGTCCTGCGGGTTGTCGTAGGTGCCATGGTTGTGACCGACTTCGTCCCGCAGTTCGTTCCATTCCGAACAGGCGACCTGGCAGGCCTTGCAGCCGATGCATTTGGTGGTGTCGATCAGCTTGGCGACTTCCTCCACTCCGCGCACCGAGGGCGCGGGAGTGGTGGTGGCCGAGCGGGCGATGATGTCTTGGCTGGCCATTTAGACTTTCTCCACGTTGACCAGGAATGACTTGGATTCCGGGGTCTGGGTGTTGCCATCGCCGAGGAACGGCACCAGGGTGTTGGTCAGGTAACCGTGGCGCGTGAGGCCGGTGAAGCCCCAGTGCAACGGAATGCCGATCTGGTGCACCACCTGGTTGTTGACCTGCAGCGGACGAATCCGCTTGGTCACCACCGCCACCGCTTCGATGAAGCCACGCTTGCTGCTGACCCGTACCCGGTCGCCGGCGACAATGCCTTTTTCCTTGGCCAGCACTTCACCGATTTCGACGAATTGCTCCGGTTGGGTAATCGCGTTGAGCTTGCAATGCTTGCTCCAGAAGTGGAAATGCTCGGTCAGCCGGTAACTGGTGGCTGCGTACGGGTAATCCTTGGCCACGCCGAGGGAGTCCCACACCGAATCGAAGATCCGCGCCGCCGGGTTGCTGGTGGCTTTCTTGTTTTGCGGGTGCAGCGGGTTGATGCCGATCGGCGTCTCGAACGGCTCGTAGTGTTCCGGGAACGGGCCTTCGTTCATCTTGTCGACGGCGAAGAATCGGGCCACGCCCTCAGGGTTCATGATGAACGGATTCATCCCCGCTTCCGGCGGCACATCAGCCTTGTAGTCCGGCACATCGGTGCCGCCCCAGGTTTTGCCGTTCCACCACACCAGGCGTTTTTTCGGATCCCACGGCTTGCCGTGCAGGTCCGCCGAAGCGCGGTTGTAGAGAATCCGCCGGTTGGCCGGCCAGGCCCATGCCCAGCCTTGATGCTGGTGCATGCCGAACGGATCGTTGTTGTCGCGCCGGGCCATCTGGTTGCCCAGTTCGGTCCAGCTGCCACAGAAAATCCAGCAGCCGGACGCGGTGCTGCCGTCATCCTTGAGCTGGCCAAACCCGGCCAGTTGCGCATTGGCCTTGATCGCAGCGCCTGTGGCGTCGGTGAAGTCGGTGGTGGCAGAGCCGTTGATTTCCTTGGCCAGCTCTTCCGGCGAAGGTTCGTCGGGGATCTTGTACGGCCACGACAGCTTGAGCATCGGATCGGGGTATTTGCCGCCTTCAGCCTGGTAGCGCTGGCGCAAACGCAGGAACAGCTCGCTCATGATGCGGATGTCGGTGTGCGCTTCGCCGGGGCCATCCGCGCCCTTCCAGTGCCATTGCAGCCAGCGGCTGCTGTTGACCAGCGAACCATCCTCCTCGGCAAAGCAGGTGGTGGGCAGGCGAATGACTTCGGTCTGGATGTCGGCGCTGTTCACGTCATTGTACGGCCCGACCTTATGCCAGAACTCCGAGGTCTCGGTGGCCAATGGATCCATCACCACCAGCCACTTCAGCTTGGCCAACGCCACCATCACCCGGTTCTTGTCGGGTAATGCGGCGATGGGATTGAAGCCCTGACACAGGTAGCCGTTGACCTTGCCCTGGCCCATCAGGTCGAACACCTTGAGGATGTCGTATTGGGGAATGTCCAGTTTCGGCAGGTAGTCGTAAGCCCAGTTGTTCTCGGCCGTGGCGTTGGCGCCGTACCAGGCTTTCATCAGGCTGACGTGGAATTTGCTGTAGTTCTGCCAATAGGACAGTTGCCCCGGGCGCAACGGTTTTTGCGTGCGCTTGACGATGTAGGCGTTGTAGTCCTGTTCGGCATCGCCGGGTAGCGAGAGGTAGCCCGGCAGTGAGTTGGACAACAGCCCCAGGTCGGTCAGCCCCTGGATGTTGGAGTGCCCGCGCAAGGCATTCACCCCCCCGCCCGGCATGCCGACGTTACCCAGCAGCAGTTGCACCATCGCCGCGCTGCGGATCATCTGCGCGCCAGTCGAGTGCTGGGTCCAGCCCAGTGCATAGAGGATGGTCATGGTCTTGCCCGGCGTCGAGCAAGTGGCGATCTCCTCCCAGATTTTCTGCATGGCGTCGACCGGCATGCCGCAGATCTGGCTCGCCAGTTCCCTGGTGTAACGGCTGTAATGCTGCTTCATCAGTTGATAGACGCAGCGTGGGTCTTGCAGGGTCGGGTCGACCTTGGCAAAGCCGTCTTCACCGAGTTCATAGCCCCAGCCGGACTTGTCGGTGTAGAGGCGCTTGGCCGCGTCGTAGCCGCTGAAAATCCCGTCCTCGAAACCATAGCCGGCTCTGACGATGAAGGACACGTCGGTGTAGTTGCGCACGTATTCGTGCTGGATCTTGTCCTCGGTCAGCAGGTAATTGATCAGCCCGCCCATGAAGGCAATGTCGGTGCCGGTGCGGATCGGCGCGTAATAGTCGGCCACCGAGGCGGTCCGGGTAAAACGCGGATCGACCACGATCAGCCGCGCCTTGTTGTGCGCCTTGGCTTCGGTCACCCATTTGAAGCCGCACGGGTGCGCTTCTGCTGCGTTGCCGCCCATCACCAGAACCAGATTCGCGTTGGCGATATCGGTCCAGGTATTGGTCATGGCACCACGGCCGTACGTCGGGGCAAGACTTGCCACCGTCGGGCCGTGTCAGACACGCGCCTGGTTATCGAACCCCAGCATGCCGAGACTGCGCACCACCTTGTGGGTGATGTATCCGGCTTCGTTGGACGCCGCCGATGCCGCGAGGAAACCGGTGGTCAGCCAGCGGTTCACCGTTTGGCCCTGGGCGTTCTTCTCGATGAAGTTGGCGTCGCGGTCGGCCTTCATCAGGTCGGCGATGCGATCGAGGGCTTCATCCCAGGAGACGCGGGTCCACTCGGTGCTGCCGGGTTTGCGCACCTGCGGGTATTGCAGGCGGCCGGGGCTGTGAATGAAGTCCAGCAGGCCTGCGCCTTTGGGGCAAAGGGTACCGCGGTTGACCGGGTGGTCGGCGTCACCTTCGATGTGGATGATGTTTTGCGCGACATTCTTCGCCGCATCGCCCTGGCTGTACATGATCAAGCCGCAACCGACCGAGCAATACGGGCAGGTGTTGCGGGTTTCATGGGTGTGGGCGAGCTTGAAGTGACGCACCTGTTCGGCAAAGGCAAGTGTCGGGGCCATGCCCAACGCGCCCAGGCTAGAGCCTGCAAGGCCGATACCGGCGACCTTGAAGAACTGACGACGGCTGAGATCCATCGTGCACTCCTGATCAGGTGGAACCCGGGTACATGGCCGGGCTTTTTTGAACAACCACGGTCGGGGCAGTCTGGCTGCCGACACAACAAACTGTAGTCAATGCTGTCGAAATCACCATGACAGCCGACCGTCGGGCAATTCCCGGTGGGCGCCCAAGGCACACAAGCTCGCTCCCACAGGGCTTGGCGATTATCATGGTCAGCATTCCAACCCAGCTTTCATGAGACTACGCATGACTTTCGATTTTGATCAGGTGTTCGACCGCCACAACACCGGCAGTACCAAGTGGAGCCGCTACCCGGCCGACGTGTTGCCGATGTGGGTCGCCGACATGGACTTCGCCGCACCGCCGGTGATCATCCAGGCCCTGCAAAAGCGACTGGAACACCCGATGGTCGGCTACAGCGTGGCCCAGGAAGACTTGCGCGAGGCGATCGTCGCCGACCTCTGGAACAAATACGCCTGGCGTGTCGAGCCCCAGGAGCTGATTTTCCTGCCGGGCGTCGAGTCCGGTTTCAACATGGCGCTGAAGGCACTGGTGCAGGCGCCACAGAATGTCGTTGTGCAGGTACCGAACTACCCACCACTGCGCCACGCACCCGGGCATTGGGGCCTGAACAAGGTCGAGCTCAACTTCGATGCACAAGCCGATGGCACCTACACCACGCCGCTGGATACCTTGAGCCAGTCGCTGCAAGGCGGTGGCGCACTGCTGCTGAGCAACCCGCATAACCCGCTGGGCAAGGCCTTCCCCCGCGCAGAGCTGCAAGCCATTGCCGACATTTGCCTTGAGCACAGTGCCTGGATCATTTCCGACGAGATCCACGCCGAGTTGTGCTTCGACGGCCGCACGCACATTCCGATGGCTACCCTGAGCCCACAAGTGGCCCAATGCACCATCACGCTGATGTCGGCGAGCAAGGCCTACAACATCGCCGGCCTGAAGACCTCGTTCATGATCATCCAGGACCGCCACCTGCGCGAGAAGGTCAACCACGCCCGTTGCGGCATGGTCGACAGCGTCAATCCGCTGGGCATGGAAGCCACCCGCGTCGCCTACAGCGAAGCCGCACCATGGCTGGCCGAGCTGAAGGTCTACCTGCAAGGCAACCGCGACTTCCTCGCCGAGGCCGTGCGCACCCGCCTGCCGGGCATCACCATGAACCTGCCGCAAAGCACCTACCTGGCATGGCTCGACTGCACGGCACTGGGGCTGGACAACCCGCAGCAGTTTTTCCTCGAACAGGCCAAAGTGGGTTTGAGCGCGGGCCTGGACTTTGGTGATGACTGCAAGCAGTTCGTGCGCCTGAACTTCGGCTGCCCACGGTCGCTGCTGGAAGAAGGCATTGCGCGGATGGAGCGCAGCTTGCGCCATCTCAAGGCCTGATACACCCCTCAAGTCACAGACAACCCCCTTGTGGGAGCGAGCCTGCTCGCGATGGCGTCCAGTCAGTCGGCAATGATGTTGCCTGACACGGCGCTATCGCGAGCAGGCTCACTCCCACAGGGCGACAACCCGATGCTGTGATGCTCCGACTCATTGAACCGATGCAAGCCTGCAATGGCCCACCAACGCGGCAGCAACTGCCTGACTTTGCTCTCGCCAAAACGGTCGTCGATCAACATCACCACCCCTTGATCCTGTTGCGTACGGATGACCCGTCCGGCGGCCTGCACCACTTTCTGCACACCGGGATAAAGGTAGGTGTAGTCATAACCGGCACCGAAAATCGCGGCCATGCGCCGTTTCAGTTGCTCGTTCACCGGATTGAGCTGCGCCAGCCCCAGCGTGGCGATAAATGCGCCGATTAACCTGGCACCGGGCAAGTCGATGCCTTCACCAAAGGCGCCGCCCAGCACCGCAAAGCCGATACCCTGGCCGTCGGCGTGAAACTGATCGAGAAACTGCTGGCGCTGCGCTTCGCCCATGCCTCGGGACTGTGACCACAGACTGATGTGCGGATGTTTCTCGGCGAGTAACTGCGCCACCTGCTGCAAATAATCGAAACTGCTGAAAAACGCCAGGTAATTGCCGGGGCGTGCGCCGAACTGCCTGGCGATCAAGTCCACGATCGGCTCAAGAGACGACTGGCGATGGACGTACCGGGTGGAGATCTGGTCGACGATGTGCACTTGCAGTTGATCGGCATGAAACGGCGACTCGACGTCGATGCACACGGTATCCGCCGGTGTCCCCAGTAAATCGGCGTAATAGTGCCGGGGGCTGAGGGTCGCGGAAAACAGCACCGTGCTACGCGCGGCGGTCAGGCGCGGGCGGATGAACCCCGCGGGGACCACATTGCGCAGGCACAGTTGCGAGAGGTTGCGCTGGCGCTCGAGGTCGCGCTTGCTGATGTCGAACAGAAACTGATCATCGAACAGTTCGGCGACCCGGCAAAAGTGCAGCATGTCGAAGTAAAACCCCTGCAGCGCACTGTCCAGGCCTTGAGGGTGATCGTTGAGGTAGTCGCCGATGCTGGCGCTGCACGATGACAGTGCCTGAAGGAGCTTTTCCGGCGCCTTGTCATAGGCCTGATAAGCACCGGTTTGTGCGTTATGCAAGGCATTCCACTCGCGGTTGATCCGCTGCATCGGCTTTTTCAGCACTTCGGGCGCGTTTTTGCGTACGCCGTTGAAGGTCGCCTGATCGAGGCTGGCGCTGTACATCTGCCGGCCGCGTTCCACCAGATTGTGGGCTTCGTCGACCAGCACCGCGACCTTCCAGTTGTTGGCCTGGGCCAGACCGAACAGCAACGCGCTGAAATCGAAATAATAGTTGTAGTCGGCAACTACCACGTCGGCCCAACGCGCCATCTCCTGGCTCAGGTAATACGGGCAGACATCGTGCGCCAGGGCAACCTCGCGCAAGGCGCTCTGGTTCAACAGGCTCAGTTGGCTGGCCGCCTGCCGTGCGGCGGGCAGGCGATCGTAGAAACCCCGGGCCAGCGGGCAGGACTCGCCGTGGCAGGCTTTGTCCGGGTGTTCGCAGGCCTTGTCCCGGGCGATCATCTCCAGCACCCGCAACGGCGGCGCATCGGCGCGGGCAAGTATCACTTGCGCGGCGTCCAGGGCCAGTTGGCGTCCCGGGGTTTTCGCCGTGAGGAAGAACACCTTGTCCAGTTGCTGGGGCGCCAGCGCCTTGAGCATGGGAAACAAGGTGCCCAGGGTTTTGCCGATTCCCGTGGGCGCCTGGGCCATCAGGCAGCGCCCCGTGCTGACAGCCTTGAACACCGACTCGGCCAGGTGGCGCTGCCCCGGCCGAAAGTCGGCGTGGGGAAACGCCAGACGCTGCGCTGCGAGATTGCGCCCGTCACGATGGGCCACTTCCTGTTCCGCCCATTGCAGGAAACGCGCGCAATGCTGTTCGAAGAACTGTTGCAGTTGCGCGGCCTCGAAGGGTTCGACCAGACAGGTTTCCTTTTCGCTGACGATGTCGAAATACACCAGCGCCAGGTTGATCTGAGACAGATCCAGTTTCCGGCACATCAACCAGCCGTAGATTTTCGCCTGGGCCCAATGCAACTGTCGGTGGTTGGCCGGTTGCTTGCTCAAATCACCGCGGTAGGTCTTGACCTCTTCCAGACAGTTTTGCCCGGGGTCATAGCCATCCGCCCTGCCCTTGACCGTCAGGGTTTGATACTGGCCTTCAAGGGCGACTTCGCTTTGGTAACCCTCGCTGCGCCGCGATGCCACCGTACGGTGCCCGACAATGCCCTCCAGCGCGGTCGGCGACGGTGTGAAGCGCAGATCGAGGTCGCCGGCCTTGGCGGTGAACTCACACAGCGCCCGCACCGCAATGCTGTAGCTCAAGCGCCCGGCTCCGCCCATTGCACGTAGCACACGGCGATCGGCATCTGGTGTTCATGGCAGAACTCCAGCCAGCGCAACTGGTTGTCCTGCAGGCGATCGCCCGGGCCTTTGACTTCGATCATGCGGTAGGTCTTTTGCTGCGGCCAGAACTGGATCAGGTCCGGCATGCCGGCGCGATTGGCCTTGATGTCCAGCAACAGGCGATTGAACCAGTGCTTGAGGTGCTCGGCCGGGAGGCAATCGAGGGCTTGCTCCAGCAACTCTTCGCTGAGCA
This sequence comes from Pseudomonas sp. KH_046_2, assembly GCF_057838985.1. Taxonomy (NCBI): domain Bacteria; kingdom Pseudomonadati; phylum Pseudomonadota; class Gammaproteobacteria; order Pseudomonadales; family Pseudomonadaceae; genus Pseudomonas; species Pseudomonas sp. KH_046_2. The sequence continues at coordinate 3,082,499 of NZ_CM174480.1, forward strand.
CGCTCCAGAACACGAACGGCGACTGCACGCCCCACTTGGCGGCACAACGTTCGCGGATGGTTTGCCGATAGCGCCCGTCGTCGAGTTCGGCCAGGCACGCCTGAAACAGTTCGGCCCGGCGGACCTGGAAGTCTTCGCTGAGCAAGTCCACCGGCCCACGCTGGAACGGGTGAAAAAACGCACCCGGCAAAGGCGCGAAAATCGCTGGCCAGCACAGCAGGCCAAACAGGGAGTTGACCAGGCTGTTTTCCACGTAGTGCACCGGCGCCGACTCTTGCGCCAGATGCGCCTGAACGTAGAACTCCACCGATAACGCCGGGTCTGTCCTGGGCAATTGCAGGTCCAGGCGCTGCATTTCCCGCGGCGCAGCCCGTTTGATGGGCGGCCCGCCGAGCTTGCGCCGCAGGCGTGGCAGCACGCGGAGCAACTGCTGGTGTTCGGCGGCGCTCTCCGGTGCCTGCTCGGCCTGCACGGCCAAGTCCATGGCTTGCTCGAACTGGCCGCTACGCTCAAGCACGCGAATCAGCCGCGCACGCGCCCCCGGATAATCGCATTCAAGGTACAGGCTCTGGGCCATGGAGAAATCCGCGATGCGTTCGCAGTACTGGGCCATCTGGAACAGCAGCTTGCCGCGCCGGCGTTGCAACCACGGATTGTCCAGCGCCAGGCCCTTGATCCGTTCGGCCACCTCTTCCAGCCTTTCACCGGCCTCGAATTGTTGCTGGTAGGCGTGCAGGAGGACGCAGGCATCCACGTCTTCGCGGCTGCGCAAGCCACGGGACTCGGCGCAGAATTCGACTTTTTCGTAGGTGTAGATACCGAGGTCGGCCAACACGAACTCCGACCAGTCCTGATACAGGTTGCCGAAAAACATCAGGCGCAGGCGGTCGCATAATTGCATGATGGTCAGGCTGAACAGGCGCTCGTCCAGGCTCGGGCACCAGTCGTTGAAGCTTTGCACCTGGGGAAACTGCTCGCACAGCGCTGGCAACCAATCGGCTTTTTTGCCTTTGGGTCGATCGATTGCCGGGCCAAAGGCCTGGAGGATTTCACCCTTGAGCAGCACCTCGAACAGCGCTTCGACCGCCAACGGCATTTGCTCATCGACCCAACCGAGCGCTAACAACGGCCCGACGGCGCTGCCGGAATCGCCAATTTCCTCGTAGTGCAGTTTGCTCGCCCTGAAATGAACGCCCTTGCGCATGACCATTCTGACCAGCAGTGCCTGCGATTCACGGGGTAACCGCTTAAACTCATGAATGAATCGCTGCTCGTCGACGCTCAGCACATCGGCAAAGCGCTGCTCAAGCCAATCAAGTACTTGCATGAAGTTGTTCAAGTAGTAGAACGGATCGTCGAGGGGATTTGCGGTCACTGGAAAATGGGCCATGGCGAGGGGTACTGGTTATGCATACAGATACCAGTTCCACGCCGCGTGGCGCAATCGGAAAAGGATAAATGGCGGCGCTGTACGAAATTTTCCCCGGGCAGTAGAACTTTCTGCCCCCTGGCGGCACCAACCGCCATACAGGTCAGTGACAGCCTCGGGCTGATGGCGCTGCCTTAAACGTACGGGAGGTGATCATGGACATCAAGACATTGGGCTTGCCCCTGGCTGTAGCGGCCCTGCTGGCGCTGGCCGGTTGCTCGACGCCAACGGTGGTGACGCTGCAGAACGGCACTCAATACCTGACCAAGGACATGCCGAAGACCAAAACCAAGGATGGGTTCTTTGAGTTTGAGGACATTTCGGGGGCGATGGTGAAAGTCAGGGCCGATGAAGTGGCGACGATTCGCGAAGAGGACTGACGTTTCTCCTGGCACGATGTGGCAGGTTTCGAGCACTGCTTTACACTCGATAGACCCCGTGCGACCGAATGACTGTGCAACGCTTCGACACAGGCGTTGCAATACGGGCATCACGCAAAGACTCAGGTGACGCCGAAATGAAAATGGTCATGCCACTTCTGGCCTCAGTGCTCGCCGTCAGCGCGTGCGTGACGGCGAGCCTGTGTGACGCCGCCACAAAGGCCAAGCCAAAGCCCTTGCCAACGTACAAAACCAGTTTCGATTGCGCCACGCCCCAGGCATCCGCCGAAAAGCTTGTCTGTCACGACGCTCAACTGGCGCGCATGGACCTGGAACTCAATCGTCTTTATCTCCTGGCACTCACCGACGAACATTCAGTGCCGCGCCCTGACAAAGTCGAGATTGATCAGCGGTTCTGGTTTGAATCCCGCAACCAGTGTGGTGGCGGGGCTCAAGCCAAGGCGTGCGTCGTGCGAAGTTATGCCGAGCGTGCGTTCCAACTGCGCCAGGGCTCGGCCATTGCGAGAACCAAGGACCCCAGCAGACTCACCGAAGGCCCCTTGGCTTATCGTTGCGCAGGGTTTAACGCATTGGTTGCCGCGACCTTCTTTACGGTCGAACCAGGCGTGGTGTTCCTGAAATGGGCCAACACCTCGGTGACGCTGAACCAGGTGCCTGACAATTCCGGAACCCGGTACACGGGCAAGGACTACAAAGGCAGCTACAGCTTCTGGCAACTGGGCGATGACGTGTTTTTCCAGATTCCCGGCTCAGGCCAGATGAGTTGCGCAGCCGAGCCGGTCGGCTGATGACGATGGCATCGGGACGTCCTGTCCCGATGGCCGCTCAGCGCTTTAGCTGCCGGTGCGAATCTTGTTCCAGACCCGGGTACGCACCCGGTCGATGTTCAGCGGCATGGCTTCCAGCGCAAACAGCTTGCCCATCATTTCAGGACTTGGGTAAACCTTGGTGTCGTTCTTGATCGCTGGATCAATCAGGCTGTCAGCCTTCTCGTTGCCATTGGCGTAATGCACGTAGTTGCTGACGCTGGCCATGACGTCCGGACGCAGCAGGTAGTCCATGAAGGCGTAACCGGCTTTTTCGTCCGGCGCGTCGGCGGGCATCGCGACCATGTCAAACCAGATCGCGGCGCCTTCCTTGGGAATCGAATAGCCGATGTCGATGCCGTTGTTGGCTTCCCTGGCGCGGTTTTCCGCTTGCAGGATGTCGCCGGAGAAACCGACCGCGACGCAGATATCGCCGTTGGCCAGGTCACTGGTGTACTTGGACGAGTGGAAATAGCTGACATAGGGCCGCACTTTCAGCAGCAGGGCTTCGGCCTTCTTGTAGTCTTCCGGGTTCTTGCTGTGAGGCGGCAATCCGAGGTAGTTCAACGCGGCTGGCAGCAGTTCGGGGCCGTTGTCGAGGATGGCCACGCCGCACTTCTGCAATTTCTGCATGTTCTCGGGCTTGAAGATCAGGTCCCAGGAATCCACCGGCGCGTTGTCGCCCAGCACCGCCTTGACCTTGGCAATGTTGTAGCCGATGCCGGTGCTGCCCCACAGGTACGGGAAGCCGTGCTCATTGCCCGGGTCGTTGGTCTGCAATGCCTTGAGCAATACCGGGTTGAGGTTTTTCCAGTTCGGCAGCTGACTCTTGTCGAGTTTCTTCAGCGCGCCGCCTTCAATCTGCCGGGCCATGAAGTGGTTGGACGGGAACACCACGTCGTAGCCGGATTTGCCGGTCATCAACTTGCCATCGAGGGTTTCGTTGCTGTCGTAGACGTCGTAGGTGAAGCCGATGCCGGTTTCTTTCTGGAAGTTTTTCGTGGTGTCTGGCGCGATGTAATCCGACCAGTTGTAGATCTTGACGGTTTCGGCGGCCTGGCTGATCGATGCAACCAGCATCAACGGGGCCAGAGTCAGTGTCTTTCGGATCATGAGTCGATTCCTGTAGGTTTTTTTTGTTGGCAGGCAATCAAAGGATCAGCTTTCAAATTTCAAAGAATTGAAAATTTAAAAAATCAGTACGTAGGTCTTGCGCACGGTTTCCTGGATGTCCCAGATGCCGAGGCTGTTGGCCGGCAACATCAGTGCGTCGCCGGCTTCTATGTACAGGGGCTCGCCGCCGTCCGGGGTGAAGGTGCAGCGGCCCTGGATGAAGTGGCAGAACTCCTGGGCGACGATCTGCCGCCGCCAGCGTCCGGGGGTGCATTCCCAGACACCGGTCTCGACGCCGTCGTCGCGTTCGACGCTGGTGGTCGACGCCACGGCCACGGGGGTGCCCAGAGGTACGGCGACCGGATTGGACTCATCCAGTTTCAGGGTTGCGGTGTTCTTGAATTGCGTGATGCTCATGGGAATACCTGTCGATATAGAAGCGTGTTTAGTGCATGAAACCTTCCATGAAACCGGCCACCCCGCTGGCCAGCTTGCGCCGCCAGGGCGCAGTGGCCGGGTTGGCCAGGGTCTGGTCCTCATGGACAAAGCTGCGGATGATCGCGTTGTAGCCGAGCCAGCGGATCGGCTCCGGCTCCCAGGCCCGCAGTGCGTCGAGGCCGCGCTGGGGGATGACCCACGGCTGGCGCACCAGTTCGGTGTCGCGCCCCAGGATCAGGTCGGCCAGCGTGCGGCCTCCCAGGTTGCTGGCGCCAACGCCCTCCCCGCCATAACCGCCAGACAGCGCAATGCCGTTGGCCCGGTCGCAAAGCATGTGCGGCTGGAAATGCCGGGACATGCCCAGGTTGCCGCCCCAGGAATGGGTGATCTGCACGTTCTTCAACTGCGGGAACAGTTCGCCGAACAGGTAGCGCCGCAGCTGTATTTCGTCAGAGGTCAGGTCGAAGTCGTGCCGCAGCTTGCCGGCGAACTGGTAGCCGCCTCGGGCGCCAAAGATCAATCGGTTGTCTGCGGTGCGCTGACCGTAGGTGACCTGGCGACTGGCCTCGCTGAACGCCTGGCCGCGACTCAGGCCGATTTCGTCCCAGGTGGCCGCAGGCAATGGCTCGGTCGCGACGATCAGGCTCTGCACCGGCATCTGGTAACGCCCCAATGGCGGCAGCGTGACCGAGTAGCCTTCTACCGCCGGCACCACCCAGCGACTGCGCACCGAAGCTTTCGCCGTGCGCAGGCTGCCGGACTGCCAATGGGTGACCGGGCTGTTTTCGTAGATTCTGACGCCCAGGCGCTCCACTGCCCGGGCCAGCCCCCGCACCAGTCTGGCCGGGTGAATGGTCGCCACGTGCGGTGCGTAGATGCCGCCATAGGGTTTGGCGACGCGGATCTGTTGCGCCAGTTGTTCCGGGTTCAGCCAGCGATAGTGGCTGTCGTTGAGGCCCTGGCGGTGGAGATCGTCCAGATAGTGACGCAGGCTGGCCTCCTGCTCCGGATAGCGTGCGGCGCAATACAGCACTCCACCTTTTCGGTAATCGCAGTCGATTCCCTCGCGTTCGAGGACAATCTCCACTTCATCCGGAATACTGTGCAACAAATCGTAGGAGGCACGGCGTTCTTCGGCCGGCAGCTTGGCCAGCAGGCGATCTTCACCCAGCAAATTGCCCATCAGCCAGCCGCCATTGCGTCCAGACGCACCGAAACCGGCGGTTTGCGCTTCGACAATCGCAATGTTCAGGTCTGGTTTATGTTGCTTGAGGTAGTACGCGGTCCAGAGCCCGGTGTAGCCCGCGCCGATGATCGCCACGTCGACATCCAGGTCCCGCTCCAGCGCCGGACGCGCCAATAGCGGCTCGTCGAGCTGGTCCATCCACAAACTGATAGTGCGCCACGCCGGCATGCAAGACTCCGCCACTCAAACTTCGATGGCGTCGATCCTAGTGCGTGGGCTCAGGGGCTGTCTTGCGCGCGTGCACGCAAAGAAATTTGTTTGACGTAGGCCTTGGGTGACTGGCCGGTGTGCTGGCGGAAACAGCTGTAGAACGCCGACAGCGAATTGAAGCCGGCAGCGAACGCCAGCTCATCGATACGCACGGGCGGCGTGGCGGCATCCAGCGCCGCCAGCAAGTGTTGCAGGCGCGCGTGGTTGACGTAGCGGTAGAAGCTCTGGCCCAGCACCTGGTTCAACAGGTAGGAAATCTGGTTGCGGCTGTAGCCACACTCCTTCGCCACTCGTTGCAGATCGAGCTCCGGGTCCAGATAAGGCTGTTGACCCTGGAAATACTGTTGCAGGTCATCGGCCATGAAGCTCAACTGGCGAGGCGACAGGCCGAGCCGGCTGACCGCCGGGCGCTGGTTGCCGGACGTTTTGCTGCCGGGTTGTTCGTGCACCAATGAAGCATATTCATTGACCCGCCAAATCAGCCCGTCCTTGACGGTGATCGCTTCGCTGGCGCGGAACGACACCAGCCCTTCACCGCCACGCAGGGTGATGCGGTACTGAATGAACGCGGTATTGCCGTCCAGTCGAATTCGGTCGGAATGCTCCAGCGCTTCATCCGGATCCCGGGGCATGCTGCTACGTACATACTCGCGCAATTCGGCCAGGCCCATGATCCGGTTCTGGAAAAAATCGTTGTACTGGACCTCAGGGTGATAAAGCGCCATGACGCCGTCCAGATCCCGGTGCTTCCAGCGCAAGTGATAGCGCATGACCGTCTCGCCCGTAGCCTGGGTTTGCAGCGGGCCATCATCATCGGCGTGCATTGAACATCTCGACGGAAAAATACCGAGCTTGCCCAACTTCCGTTTTGTCTTCAACGACTAAACCGAGGATGGCGGGTGCCGGTAAATGGCTGATAAGCGTGAGCTGGATCAAAAAAAACGTTGGCAATCGCCAAACGACCTGAAAACTCCACATTATTTTCACATCCGGATGCTACTTTTAAAAACTGTCACTGGTTGAACCAATGAAGGTTCTTCCCTCCTACCATGAGCTAACGGACGCGCTCGATAATGAAGGCGGGCAACACATGAATAAAGGGTTCAGTAAGGTTACGTTTCCAAACGCCTGCCAGCTGATGCGCTGGCATTTTCATCCCATGGGTTTCGAGGCGAGCATGGACGCACCGGGCAGCATGATTGCCCGTCTTTTTGATCGTGCCACTGGCGAGACCATGATCGCCATTGCCGGTATTCCGTGCGCCACCGTCATGAATGCTGCGGATGTAGAACTGATAATCGAAGCGGTGGAGGATGAACTTGAAGCCTTCGTACCACCACAAGCCCTCAGAAGTTATGCCTGAAGGCCGAGTTATTAAAAAGCCCACTTTCAAGTGGGCTTTTTGTTGAGCGCTGTTCCCTGTAGGAGCGAGCTTGCTCGCGATGGACTCAAGAGCGCCGCGTTTAACCAGTAAATACGCGTTTTCGTTAACGACCATCGCGAGCAAGCTCGCTCCTACAAAGCCTCGATTCAAAAGTCAGACGGTGATTTGGCTTCCACGATGATCGACAAAGAACGCCTTGCCCTTGCCGATCCGGTCGGAGGCCTTGGGCATGTTCGCGGCCTGGGAGTCTTGCGCATCGACGTACCAGTAGCAATGGCTGACGGCGCGGGTAATACCCACGTAGGCCAGCCGCAGGATCTCGTCCTTCTGGGCGTTGTCGTAGGGTTCGCTGTCACCGGCCTTGCCCAGGCCCGCCATCCGGTAAACCTGATTCTTGTAAGGCGAACTGGTCAGGTGCTGGCAGTCGCCCAGCAAAAACACCGCATCGGCCTGGAGGCCCTTGGCGCTGTGATACGTCAGTTGCTTGAGCCTGCGAGCCTCATACGGCAAGCTAGAATCAGCATTAACTACAGGCTGAATATGCTCTTCTATCAATAACTTATCGCTACTTTTTCGATAAAGCATCAAGATCGAATCGCCCTTTCGGTAATGTTCCATCAGGCGTTGGGCCATGCCCTGGTCATCACGATCGAGGACGTTCACTGGCAGCAACGCCTTGGGTTCACCGCTGGCCTTGGCTTTCTTCCCGGCAATGGCTGGTGCTGCACGCACGATGTGCTCGGCGGCATCGATGATGTGCTGGTGGCTGCGGTAGTTGTCGCTGAGCATGACCTTGGTGGTGCTCGGCGACGGGAACTCCTTGTTGAACTCCATGAAGTAGGTCGGTGAACTGCCGCGCCAACCATAGATGGACTGCCAGTCATCGCCCACACACAGCAGCGAGGAGCGCTGGGCTCCGCGTCCGACGTGCATGGCCGGCCCGCGACTGCGGATCTCTGCCAGGCTGGCCCTGATCCAGGAGACGATCTGCGGCGAGACATCCTGGAATTCGTCGATCATCAGGTGTGACAGCGGCTGCAGCAGTTCATCACTGAGCAGCTTGAGGTTCTCCGGCGAATGTTCGCTGAACAGAGCGAACATCCGGTTGTAGGTCATGATCGGCGGCTTCTGATCCAGCAAGTGATCTTCCAGCGCCCGCCAGTAAAGGCTCAAGGCCTCGAAGAAGAACCGGTCGGGATCGTCCTTGGCGAAACTCATCTGGCCTACCGCGCTCGGCACATCCAGCCCGAGGTTTTCGATGAACCCGGCGGCGGCGACAAAGCAATCGAGCAGCGGCGCGGAAGCGAGCTCGCCCTTGACCTTGTAATCGAAGCCCGGCCCGGCGCTGGCATCACCGGCAAGCGAGGCCAAGACACGTTTTGATGATTCGTAACTATCAAGCCATATCAACGGCTTACGGCAGAAAGCTTGAAACAGGGTGCGCTTTACTGCCCATTCTGCGCGTACCGTCAGCTTGGCGTTTGGTCGCGTGACCTGCGGATTTTCCCGAGGATCGAACCCCAGCACCACCCAGGCATCCAGGGACGGGATGTAGCCGTGACAATGGAATGTCGAACCGTTGATATCGAACGACTGGCGATTCGGTTCGATGCCCTTGATGGGCCAGGCGCCGGCGCGAAACCACAGGTCCTCGATGGCGTCGCACAGTTCTTCATCGCGTTTGGCCGCAAGCTCGGTAACGCCCATGCGTTTCTGCACATCCGGGTGATCGCGCTCCAGCTCCTTGAGTTGCAAGGCATGCCGGGACAATGGCTTGATCAGCTCGCGAAAACGTTCATCGTCACTGTGCAGGCGGTGATAACAGGCATTGAGCTGTTGGCGCTGAGCGTCGTTGATGCGCAGATCGAACGGATTGCTGTCGACCTCCTCATCACCCTGTGCGGCCCGCAGGCTGAGGTTCTCGAAAGCCTGCAAACGCTCGAAACCCGGAAGGCTGCGCACCATCGGCAGGATCCGCGAGTGGAAGGTACGCACCAGATCCCGCGCCTCCTTGAAACTGATTGCGCGGCCCCAGAGCGCAAACAGTTCGATCAACTTGTTGATGAAGTCCTTGCGCGACTCTCGGGTGAAGGTCACCACCGTCATCGAACTCAGTTCGAAGCCCAGATAGTGGGTCAACAGCAAGATACGCAGCACCAGCGTGGTCGATTTGCCTGCACCGGCACCCGCGATCACCGAGGTGGACGGGGTGTCGCTGAAGATCATTTTCCACTGTGCGGCGCTGGGTTGGGCATGGGCCGGCAACAACCGCGCGACATCGGCTTTCATGCGCTTCTTCAACTCGGCGCTCAATGGCAGGCGCCAATCGTCGAACAGCAGGTCATCGACATTCGGCGGTCGGTGTTCAGTACAGCGCGAGTCGCGGATCAGCAGGACCTGCCGGCCCTCCTCCAGCCCTTCGAGCTTGCCTTCCTTGTAGCCGTAATCGACCCCGGCGCTGTGACCGCTGCGAAAACCGTCGGCCTGGCCATGCAACCACGACGCACGATGCTGTGCGTGCAGGCGGGTCAGGCTGTAACCGAAGAATCGGGCGAGCAGTCGCTTGATCAGCGGCATCTCGGCCAGGGGGCGAAGTTCAGGAGGAAGATCGGGGGTGTGTTGCGGCACGCGGACTGACTCCAGGGTGTGAGGCTGTTGAGCTCTATGGTGTCTGCATTTGCCGTTGAGTTCTAGTCAATTGCTTATGACTCATTGGCTTATGCGATGAAGTGAAGGCTGGATGAGAGCCTTTCGAGACCATTTGGCATCGATTAATTCGATGGGAATGCTGCATTTTTTACGCTTTTTATCGATTGTTGCCTGTTGGATGATGGCCGTCATCACTCACCGGTCTCGCTTCGTGGCTCAGGCACCTGGCCCCATGACGAACCTTTTCTGGAGACGATCATGCTTGAACTCAGACCTTTTAACTCCCTCGGTGGCGCTCACCACGGCTGGTTGGATGCTCACCACCATTTTTCGTTCGCCGAATACTACGATCCCAAGCGCATGAACTGGGGCAACCTGCGGGTCTGGAACGACGACGTGATCGCTCCCGGCACCGGTTTCCCGCAACATCCGCACCGTGACATGGAAATCATCACCTATGTCCGTGAAGGCGCCATTACCCACCAGGACAACCTTGGCAACAAGGGCCGCACCGAAGCCGGTGACGTCCAGGTCATGAGTGCCGGTACCGGGATCGCCCACAGCGAGTACAACCTGGAAGCGACGCCGACCAGGATTTTCCAGATCTGGATCATCCCGAACGAGTCCGGCCTGGCCCCGTCCTGGGGCGCCAAGCCGTTCCCGAAAGGCGACCGCGAAGGTTTTGTCACCCTGGCCAGCGGCAAGGAAGGCGACGATCAGAGCCTGCGCATCCGCGCCGATGCCCGGCTGGTAGCAGCCAACCTGAAAGCCGGCGAGTCTGCCGAATACCCGCTGGACAAGGGCCGCCGCGCGTACCTGGTGCCGGCTACCGGGGTCATTGAAGTCAATGGCTTGCGTGCACAAGCTCGAGATGGTGTCGCGGTTGCCGATGAGCAGGTGCTGCGGGTGATGGCGATCGAGGACAGCGAGATTGTTCTGGTGGATGTGGCTTGATTCGCTGAACGTAATCCAAAAAAAGGGGCGACCGTATTGGTCGCCCCTTTTTTACGCCTGGCTCATTGTGGCGAGGGGGCTTGCCCCCGTTCGACTGCGAAGCAGTCGTAGATCCAGACTATGCGGTGCTTCAGGAAAACCGCGTTTGCCGGTTTCAGGGTCGCTTCGCAACCCAACGGGGGCAAGCCCCCTCGCCACAGTGTCCCTCACCACAGTGCCCGCGATCACTTCGCGGAAATGGCACCATCCACCAGCGTTTGCGCCTCGGCCACCAGTTGCTTGAGGTGGTCGTCGCTGACAAAGCTTTCGGCGTAGATCTTGTAGATGTCTTCCGTGCCCGATGGACGCGCCGCGAACCAGCCGTTCTCGGTCATGACCTTGAGACCGCCAATGGCCTGGTCATTGCCCGGTGCGTGGCTGAGGATGCTCTGGATCGGCTCGCCCGCCAGTTGGGTCGAGGTGACCTGTTGCGGTGACAGCTTGCTCAACAGCGCTTTTTGCTCCGGATTGGCCTTGGCGTCGACCCGCACCGAGAACGGCTCACCCAGTTCATCGGTCAAGGCACGGTACGCCTGGCTCGGGTCGCGACCGGTGCGGGCCGTCATTTCGGCGGCCAACAGGGCCGGAATCAAACCGTCCTTGTCGGTGCTCCAGACCCCGCCGTCCTTGCGCAGGAACGAGGCACCAGCGCTTTCTTCGCCGCCAAAACCCAGGGATCCATCGAACAGGCCGTCGGCAAACCATTTGAAACCGACCGGCACTTCATACAGGCGACGACCCAGGCGCTTGGCCACGCGATCGATCAGGCCGCTGCTGACCACGGTTTTACCCACGGCGGCATCGGCGCGCCATTGCGGACGGTTCTGGAACAGGTAGTCGATGGCCACGGCGAGGTAGTTGTTCGGCGCCAGCAAGCCACCGGAAGGGGTGACGATGCCATGGCGGTCGTGGTCCGGGTCGCAGGCAAACGCCACGTCGAAGCGTTCTTTCAGGCCGATCAGGCCTTGCATCGCATGGCTGGACGATGGGTCCATGCGGATCTGACCGTCCCAGTCGACGGTCATGAAGCGGAAGGTCGGGTCGACCTCTTTGTTCACCACGTCCAGGTCCAGGCGGTAATGCTCGGCAATCGCCGACCAGTAGCGCACCCCTGCTCCACCCAGCGGATCGACACCCAGGCGCAGCTTGGCGTCGCGGATGGCGTCGAAGTCGATCACGTTGATCAGGTCGGCGACATAGGTGTTGAGGTAATCGTGACGATGAGTGGTGCTGGCCTTCAGAGCCTGCTCGTAGCTGATGCGCTTGACGCCAGCGAGCTTGTTGGCCAGCAGTTCGTTGGCCTTGGCTTCGATCCACTTGGTGATGTGGGTATCGGCCGGGCCACCGTTGGTTGGGTTGTACTTGTAGCCACCGCTTTGCGGCGGGTTGTGGGACGGCGTGATGACAATGCCGTCCGCCAGGCCGCTGGTGCGACCACGGTTGTAGCAGAGAATCGCATGGGAAATGGCCGGTGTCGGCGTGTACTCGTCGCCAGTGGCAATCATCACGGTCACGCCGTTGGCCGCCAGTACTTCGAGGGCGCTGGCGCCCGCTGGCGTGGACAGCGCGTGGGTGTCGATACCGACAAACAGCGGGCCATCGATGCCTTGAGCTTCGCGGTACAGGCAGATCGCCTGGCTGATCGCCAGCACGTGCCATTCGTTGAAACTCAAGTCGAACGAGCTGCCCCGGTGCCCGGACGTGCCGAAGGCAACGCGCTGGGTCGAAATCGCGGCATCAGGCTGGCCGGTGTAATAGGCCGTTACCAGTCGCGGGATGTCGACCAACAATTGTGCCGGTGCCGGTTTACCCGCAAAAGGACTGAGTGTCATGCAAAACCTCTGGAATAGAGTGGTTCAGGAATTGGGTCGCAGTTTACTGGCAGTTTGACCGCAAGGCGATGGGATCGATCCAACACAGTGGAGGTTGTTATTTTTTGTCTCACTCACTCGATAGATTCCAGGCGCAGCGCATCCCCCAGCAGCCCCAGTGCAGCCGCCAGGTTGTGATCGCCGCCGAAGGTATGGCTCAGGCGCAAATGCTGTCCGTGCAGACCGTGGAGGCTGAACAGCTCGCCCGGTGCGATGACCACCTGATGCGCCAGCAGGCGCTGGAACACACGACGGACATTGACCCGACGCAACGAACGCGCCCAGACCGTTGCGCCACCTTCTGGCTCGACGAAATGCACGGCATCACCCAATCGCTCCTGCAACAACAGGGTCATTTGACTCTTGCGCTCCTTGAGTAGCCGTCGCAGCACCAGCAGGTGTTGATCGATGCGACCGCTGCTGTACAAGCGGGCGATGGCTTTCTGGCGAATCGGCGAGAGACGGAAGGAACGCAGCAGAAAGTGCCGTTGCAGTTCAGCGCTCAAATGCCTTGAAAGCAGGTAACCATAGGGCGCTTCAGGCCCGATGATTTTCTCGAACGTGGAAAACACCATCAGCCGTTCAGGGTCCAGCAAGTCTCGAAACCGCACGGCGCCCAGGTCGAATCCGAGTTCGCCATAACAGTCGTTTTCCAGCACCCAACTGCCATGCGCGGCCAACATCCGGGCAATGACCTGCCTGTTTTCGTCAGGCGCCAGGCTGCCACGGGGCATGTTCAGTGCCGATGACAACAGCACCAGCCTTACCGGCTCGGTATCGAGCAGCATTTTCAGACGTTGCGGATCCAGGCCGCCATCGGCTTGCACAGGCAATTCGATCACCCGTACGCAAGCGGCTTGAAACAGACGCAGGATCGCCCAGTCGCACGGCGATTCGACCACCACCGTGGCGTCTTTCAAGTCCAGCACGGCGATCAGGATTTCCAGTACACCGCGAAGGTCGGCGCCGATGTAGACATCATCGGCGTGCCAGTAACGCATGGGAGACGTGGTGTAGCGTGCTGCCAGGGCGGTGCGCAATTCGAGCTCGCCGCAGGGTTGCGAAGGCGACTGCGGCTGGCGGGGATATTGGCGCAGCAACTCCCGCTCCAACAGCAACAAAGGACTGTCGAGCGGCTGCAATAACGCCGGTTCATCGGCGCTCAAGACCAGCATCCCCGGGCGCCTGGCATTGACGTAGACGGCTTCCAGCAAGTCGCTGCCGCTGTCCTGCAGGTTGGTCGAGGACACTGGCAATGCGTAGTAGCCGGACTTGGCCACCGAATAGACCCGCCCTTCTTTCTCCAGCAGCGAATAGGCGTATTGAATGGTCGAGATCGATACATTGAGACGCTCCGCCAGGTGCCGCAGCGACGGCAGGCGGATGCGCGAATCCCCTTCAGACTCGTTGATCAGGCTGACCAGGTATCGATACACCGCCTGATAGGCGAAATCCGTTTCTCGTGGGCCTTTCATGGGCGAAGGCCAACCGTACTGGCTGAAAATCCGCCCACGTTCAGTGGCCCGCTGACCATTCATCCACCAACGTACTGTCAGCCTCAGGATCGCCCAGCGCATTTTGCAACACAGCCCTTTGAATGATTGTTTCAGCCGCCCCGCTATCGCCTGCGGGCGTCCACTCCATGCGGTAAAGCCGGCCGATCAGGCTGACGGGCAATCCGCTGACATCAATCATCCATTGCATGATCTGTTCGGCCACCGGATGCCCCTGCATAGCCTTGTGCAGCTCGGGCATGGCCACCAGCATGCCGGGATGGCACTGACGCAGAAAACGCTCGAGCCCCGCACCTTTTTCGATAAAGGGCGCAAACAGCAGGCACACCAGTTGTGCTTCGCTCAGTCCGAGGTTCTTTTGTGCCTCGGCCGCCGCTCGGGCGCGCAGTTCGGACAGTGTTGCCGGATTGCCGAAGACCTCGATGGCCTGCTCGTACAATCGCTCGGGCAAGTGCTTGCGGCGCATCATCACCAGGGCGCGTTGCAGGTATTGCGCAACACCGGATTCGTAATTGCGGTTCTGCACGAAGCACGCATGCAACCCTCGAACGTGTGCCGAGATCAACGGGCTGACGAATTCGTTGTCGCTGATCTGCGCGGACAATTCGTCTGACTGGAACCCGAGAAATTCCGTCAGCAATGGCCAGCGCTCCTCCAGGTTGCTGACCAGCAAGTCATGAATGTCGATGCAGGCCGTACGACGACAGATCTCGAAGCGCTCTTGCGGGCGCCACGGAGCCTGGCCGTAATCGGCGTAGAACCCTTGATAACAGTCACTGCCCAGTTCATCGAGCAATGCAAACAACCCCGCATAACCAGCCTCGCCCGTGTGCGAAAACTGGAGCCCGGCCTTGGTGGCGGCACGTTTCAAACCCTCGATGAACTGCTTCTGCTGACGTGGCGTGTCACTGATGAGCAAAGCGTCGACACCAGCGTCCCAGCGGGCGATCTGTCCGTAGAACTCTCCCGTGGCCAGATAACCGTCATCCCACAGGGCGAACCCGCTGCGCCACTCCCGGCAATGGCCGATCAGCAGCAGGTTCAGGCGGCTGGACTCGCGACCGGCGTCGGAGATCGGCGTCAGGTGGTTGAACGCCAATACTTCCCGATCATCGACCATCAACACCTCGACCCGGGGATCGTCATAGACAAACAATGCGCTGTTGGTCCGGTGCATGTTTTCCACGGCCGCACCGTTCGTCCCGTTCAGCCGTAACGAGGCGATGCGCAACTGGAATGTCGCCGGCGCGCGAGTAGCGATGGTCAACTGCGCGGCACGCAACAGTGCCAACGTGTAGCAGTTGTCACGGGCCCCGGACTGGATCGCCAACACCTTGTAGTCGCCAATGTGCTCCATGCCCCCGGCCGCTACCGCCAGGCGCTGAATCAACAATTGCAATGCAGTGCGTTCGGCCCGGGAGAAAAAACCCAGCAGTCGCTGCAGCACTTGTTGATAGACATAGTTCATCGCTTGGTCATGGATGCTGGTCATCTTTATTTACCTGATACTCGTAAGTTCAATATCGTGCAGACAGCAAATCCCGTTGGACTGTCGGCGCGAATGGAGTCATGGACTTTATTGCCAAATGCTAACACTTGAATTTTCTTGAAATCATTTGAAACGATCGCAACACCCCCTCGTTTTAACGACAAAGACGAAGCTGGAGCGCCCGACTGGCAAGGGTTTGTTCGTTTTAAACCAGAGTCCTAGGAAATGTCCGACAAAGTCCCACAGACACTTAACACAAGAAATAAGGAAGGGAGTTGTCGCTGTCTTTTTGGCAACTAAACAACAACCAACTAATTTGGAGATTTGCACCGATGGCGCACAGTTAAAAGTTCCAGCCTGACACCCAGCCATGACTCATTCCTTGAGATGAAAGTAATCATTCAATTATCAGGGCTTAGTGGCTGATTAGAAGCTACAGATTACGGGCAAAAACCAGTTCAGTTGCTGGACCGGCCTGCGGATCGACGATTTTTGGGGGTACAAACGAAAGAGTCCGTGCGGGCACGGACTCTTGGGAGGGCTGTCGGGTGAGTGTCAGGCCGGTTCGACCTGCAGCGCAACCCGTTCACGACACGGGCATTCGTCCATGTAGCGGTGTGCTTCGACAAACTCGGCAAACGGGAAGACCCGAGTCTTGAGCGGCAGCAGCACGCGGTCGGCGGTCAGCTGATTGATGTCGCGCAAGGCACGTTGCAGTGCGGCCTGGTCCTGGGTGATACCCAGTTCCGGCTTGCCCGTGAAGTTGCCGATGCAGTGGACGAAGAACTGAATGTTCTTCTGGAACGCTGCGCAGGCCGGGAAAGGCGTCTGGTTGCCACCTTGCAGGCCGTACAGCACCAGGCTGCCGCGAGGTGCCAGTACATCGCCCAGCAACGACATCTGCGGACCGCCCAAACCATCGAACACCACGTCCACGCCGCGGTTATCGGTGATCTTGTTGATCCGCATCAGCAGATCTTCTTCCTCGGTGACGATCACTTTCTCGGCACCCAGCGACAGCAGATATTCACGTTCCTCCGCGGTCTTTGTCGCGGCGATCACTCGAACACCCAAGGCTTTGCCCAGTTGTACGAACGAAGGTCCGGCGCAATGACTCGCGTCAGTCACCAGGGCGAATTGCCCGGGTTTGACCCGTGCCAGATCGGCATAGGCGAAATAGGCGATCAACAACGGCGTGTAGTGCACGCTGGCTTCAATCGGGCTGAGCACATCCGGATAACGGGTGACCGCCGAGCGTGGCAGAACGATCAGCTCACCGTAGACCGGGTAGTCGTTCGGGCTTTGGGCCGGAAAGCTGGCGACCTTGTCACCGACTTCCAGGTCATCGACGCCATCACCGACAGCGGTGACGATACCGGCCATCTCCTGGCCAAGGCCTGACGGCAGACGGGCATGGGACGAGGCCAGGTTCTGGCGCCAGAGAGTGTCATACCAGCTGATGCCGATCGCCTCGACGCGCACCTGCACTTCGCCCGGTGCAGGCAGAGCCGTCGCATGCTCTTCGCATTTGAGCACCTCGGCAGGACCAAACTTGTGAAAACGGATCGTGCGGGACATCGCAAACCTCGCCAAATGAACCTCTAATGCCTTGAACTCTAGCTGGGCTTTCAACCCAACACTATCAGTGGCTATTAATAGTCGACATGCCTGTCATTGATTCCGCAGCGGCGGCAACATCGTCAAATGTCGTAAGAAACCGAAGCAGCCTATGTAGGAAAAACTGAATTACCCGGTGCAGAGTACCAGCCTTTCCCCGTAATATTCCTGCTGGCCATTGTTCTCATATGGCCGCCCACGTCAAGTTTGCTGACTCTGCCAGGACTCCAGATGAATCGTAATGACCTGCGTCGTGTCGACCTGAACCTGTTGATCGTTTTCGAAACATTGATGCACGAACGCAGCGTGACCCGTGCTGCGGAAAAACTGTTCCTTGGCCAACCCGCCATCAGTGCGGCGCTCTCGCGCCTGCGCGGGTTGTTCGATGATCCTTTGTTCGTGCGTACCGGCCGCAGCATGGAGCCGTCCGCCAGGGCGGTCGAGATCTTCGCCCTGCTCTCGCCGGCACTGGATTCGATTTCCACCGCCGTCAGCCGTGCGGCCGAGTTCGATCCTGCCACAAGTACCGCCGTGTTCCGCATCGGCCTTTCGGACGACGTCGAGTTCGCCTTGCTGCCCATGCTGCTCAAGCGCCTGCGTGCCGAATCGCCGGGGATCGTGCTGGTGGTGCGCAGGGTCAACTACATCCTGATGCCGGGGTTGCTGGCATCCGGCGAGATATCCATCGGTGTCAGCTACACCACCGACCTGCCGGCCAACGCCAAGCGCAAGGTACTGCGCCGCAGCCAGCCGAAGCTGTTGCGCGCCGACACCGTGCCGGGGCCGTTGAGCCTGGACGATTACTGTGCCCGCCCCCATGCGCTGGTGTCGTTCGCCGGCGACCTCAGCGGCTTTATTGACGAAGAACTGGAAAAACTCGGGCGCAAGCGTCATGTGGTGCTGGCCGTGCCGCAGTTCAACGGGTTGAGTACCCTGCTCGCGGGCACTGACATCGTGGCGACGGTGCCGGATTACACCGCCGATGCGCTGACTGCCGCTGGCGGTGTGCGGGCCGAAGATCCGCCGTTGCCGGTGCGCAGTTTCGAACTGCATATGGCCTGGCGCGGATCGCAGGATAATGATCCGGGTGAACGCTGGTTGCGCTCGCGGATTCAGATGTTTTTCGGGGATCCGGATAGCCTCTGAGAACGCGGCGCAGGCCTGAATGAAAACGGGCGCCTTGACAGGCGCCCGTTTTGTTGTAGAGGGTTGCATGACCGACATCGGGTGCATCGACGTCGAACCGGGGAAGATCAGCAAAAGAATTTCGTATACCCTAGCGCTATCTCACTCCAAATGATTGCCGCCGTGAACCTACCAAAACTCAACGCACCCGACCTTGGCAACACGCCTTCGACTTCGGAAATCATCACCCGCCATCTGCGGGATGCAATTGTCGCCGGGCATTTTGCCGAGGATGAGCCGATCCGCCAGGACGACATCGCCCGCCAGTTCAATGTCAGCAAGATCCCGGTGCGCGAAGCCCTCAAGCGGCTGGAGGCCGAAGGGTTGGTGATGTTCCAGCGCAATCGCGGGGCGATGGTCACGCGGGTTTCCGATGCGGAACTGGCGCAGATGTTCGAAGTGCGGATGTTGCTGGAAGACAAGATTCTGCGCCTGGCCATTCCGAACATGACCGAAGAGACCTTCGCCCGTGCCGAGCGCATCTGCCAGGAGTTCGTCGGCGAGGACGACGTGGGGCGCTGGGCCGAGCTCAACTGGGAGCTGCATTCCTGCCTGTACGAGCCGGCGCAGCGACCGTTTCTGGTGAGTCTGATCCGTTCGGTCAACGACAAGCTGGAGCGTTATCTACGCATGCAGATGAGCTTGTCGGCCGGTAAGGAACGGGCCGATCACGAACACCGTGAGATCCTGGCGGCCTGCCGCGCCGGGGATGTGGACCTGGCGGTGAAGCTTCTGGACGAGCACATTGCCGGCGTCTGCACGACCCTGTTCGAGCACCTGCCCCACACCCACTGACAGTTGCGGATGCTGTGCCGATTTCGTCATCGACACAGACTAAATCCATCAAGCCGACACCCCGCCGCACGGGCCACTCTTGCGTTCACTCAACCGAATGGACGTGGCCCTCCCATGAATCGCATCTCTGTGATCGACTCCCACACCGGCGGCGAACCGACCCGCCTGGTGACCGCCGGCTTTCCTGACCTGGGCACCGGCAGCATGGCCGAACGGCGCAAGGTATTAGCCGAACAGCATGACCAATGGCGCGCCGCCTGTATGCTGGAACCACGGGGCAGTGACGTGCTGGTGGGCGCCCTGCTCTGCACGCCGGTGGACCCTGGCGCCTGCGCCGGGGTGATTTTCTTCAACAACACCGGTTATCTGGGCATGTGCGGCCACGGCACCATCGGCCTGGTGGCGTCGTTGGCGCACCTGGGCAAGATCGGCCCCGGCGTGCACAGCATAGAGACGCCAGTCGGTACGGTGCAGGCAACCCTGCACGAAGACCATTCGGTGAGCGTGCGCAACGTGCCGGCCTACCGTTATCGCAAGGCGCTGGTGGTGCAGGCGCCGGGCATCGGCCAAGTGGTCGGTGATATCGCTTGGGGCGGCAACTGGTTTTTCCTGATCGCCGAGCATGGCCTGCGGGTGGCCGGCGACAACCTCGAAGCGCTGACCGCTTACACCTTCGCCGTGCAGCAAGCACTGGAAGCCCAAGGCATTCGCGGTGAAGACGGCGGCTTGATCGATCACGTCGAGTTGTTCGCCGATGACGATCACGCCGACAGCCGCAACTTCGTGCTCTGCCCCGGCAAAGCCTATGACCGTTCGCCCTGCGGCACCGGCACCAGTGCCAAACTGGCATGCCTGGCGGCCGACGACAAGTTGCAACCGGGGCAGATCTGGCGCCAGGCCAGCGTCATCGGCAGCGAGTTCGAGGGTTCCTACGAACTGCAGGGTGAGCGCATCGTGCCGACCATTCGTGGTCGCGCGTTCATCAGTGCCGAGGCGAGCCTGATCATCGAACAGGATGACCCGTTCGCCTGGGGCATTCGTCCATGAACGAGGGCCAGGTGGCCGATGTGATCGTGATCGGCGCCGGCATTATCGGCGCCGCCTGTGCCCAGGCGCTGGCCCGTCGCGGCTTGCAGGTGCTGGTGCTGGACGCCGGCCTGCACGGCGCCACGGCCGCCGGCATGGGTCACTTGCTGGTACTCGACGACAACCCCGCCGAACTGGCCCTGAGTCAATATTCGTTGCAGCGCTGGCGCGAACTGGGCGCGGACCTGCCCGACAGCTGTGCCTACCGCTGCAACGGCACGCTGTGGCTGGCGGCGAATGCCGAAGAAATGGCGGTGGCCCACAGCAAATTCCTGAACCTGCAAGCCCATGGCGTGGCTTGCGAACTGATCGGCGCCAGTGCCCTGCGCCAGCGCGAACAGGAACTGAGCGAAGGATTGGAGGGCGGCTTGCTGATCAATGGCGACGGCATTCTCTACGCCCCGGCGACGGCCGGATGGATGCTCGAAACTCCGAACATCCGCCAGCGCCGGGCACGGGTCAGTGCGGTCGATGGCAACCGCGTCTGCCTCGATGATGGTCACTGGTTGAGTGCCGATGCCGTGGTGTTGGCCAACGGTATTCAAGCCAACGAGCTGTGCCCGGAATTGCCCATCGAGCCGAAAAAAGGCCACTTGCTGATCACTGACCGCTACCCCGGCAGCGTTACCCATACGCTGGTGGAACTGGGTTACGTCACCAGTGCCCACAACGCCACGGGGCCGTCGACCGCCTGCAATATCCAGCCGCGCCCCACCGGGCAACTGTTCATCGGCGCCTCGCGGCAATTCGGCACCACCGACCCGCAGGTCGAAGGCTGGATGCTCGCGAAAATGCTCAAGCGTGCCGCCGAGTACATGCCGGGGCTGGCCCGGCTCAATGGCATCCGTGCCTGGACCGGTTTGCGCGCCGCCAGCCCCGACGGCTTGCCGCTGGTGGGCCAACATCCACAACGTCAAGGCTTGTGGCTGGCAGTCGGTCACGAAGGACTGGGCGTAACCACCGCCCCCGGCACCGCCGATTTATTGGTGGCGCAACTGTTCAACGAAACCCCGCCACTGGCCGCACAACCTTATCTGCCCCAGCGTTTTCTCGGAGAACCGGTCTATGCCTGAATTGTTGCTGGACGGCCACGCCCTGAAAGTCGCCGAAGGCACCAGCGTCGCCGCTGCCCTGGCGTTGGCCAGTGATGGCTGTACCCGCACCTCGGTCAGCGGTCAGCGCCGTGCGCCGCTGTGCGGCATGGGCATTTGTCAGGAATGCCGGGTGACCATCGATGGCCGGCGTCGCCTGGCTTGCCAGAGCCTGTGCCGTGACGGCATGCAGGTGGAGACTCGCCCATGAATGAATACGCTGATCTGTTGATCATTGGCGCTGGCCCTGCCGGGATGAGCGCCGCCCTTGCCGCCGCCCCCAGTGGCGCCCGCATTGTCATGCTCGACGACAACCCGCTGCCGGGCGGGCAAATCTGGCGCGACGGACCTCAAGCCAACGTGCCCGGCCAGGCCCGGCGCCTGCGCGAGCGTCTGGCGTCGTGCAACAACATCCGCCATCACGCCGGTACTCGGGTGATCGCCGCCCCCGGCGCGAAACAACTGCTGGTGGAAGATGACGACCATGGCTGGTTGATCAGCTACGACAAACTGATTCTGTGCACCGGCGCCCGTGAATTGCTGCTGCCCTTCCCCGGCTGGACCCTGCCGGGTGTCACCGGTGCGGGTGGTTTGCAGGCGCTGATCAAGGCCGGTTTGCCGGTGCAGAACGAGCGCGTGGTGATCGCCGGCAGCGGCCCGCTGTTACTGGCCAGTGCCGCCACCGCCAAACAGCATGGCGCGCAAGTGCAACGCATCGCCGAACAAGCCAGCCGTAGCGCCGTCGCCGGTTTCGTCGCGCAATTGCCGCGCTGGCCCGGCAAATGGCTGCAATCGTTCAGTCTGTTCGACCACCACTACCGCACCGCCACCCACGTATTGGCCGCGCTCGGCACCGACCGAGTGGAAGGCGTGCGCCTGCAGCAACAAGGCAACATCGTCGAACTGGAATGTGATCGACTGGCCTGTGGTTTCGGATTGATTCCGAATATCCAGTTGGGTCAGGCACTGGGTTGCGCCATCGAAGATCAAGCCATCGCGGTGGATGCCTGGCAGGCCAGCAACCGCGCCGATCATTATGCGGCGGGCGAATGCACAGGGTTCGGCGGCAGTGAGCTGGCCTTGGTGGAAGGTGCGATTGCCGGCCACGCTGCGGTCGGCAATCTGCAAGCAGCCAGGCAATTGTGGCCGCGCCGGGCGCGCTGGCAGGGTTTCGCCAAGGCGCTGAACAGCGCGTTCGCCCTCGACCCGCGACTCAAGTCCCTGGCCCAACCCGACACCCTGGTTTGCCGCTGCGAGGACGTGCCCTACGCGGCATTGACCGGTCACTCTGACTGGCGCGAAGCCAAACTCGCCAGTCGCTGCGGCATGGGCGCCTGCCAGGGCCGGGTGTGTGGCGGCGCAGTGCAGCTTTTGTTTGGTTGGCAGCCCTCAGCACCGCGCCCACCCTTCAGCCCGGCGCGGATCGAAACCTTGATGTCCCTGGACGATACCCCGCCAGCGTGATGACCACGCCAGGGGTTTCGGCCACGCTGCCGAGTCTCTATGATCCCGGGGGTCACCCTCAGACCCCCAGCGCCATGTATCCCTCGCTCACCACCTTTAAACCTTGCGATTTGCCGACGCTGCTGAACAGCCTTCAGCCCATCGCGCCGTTGCTCGATACCCTGTCGGACGTGGTGTTTTTCATCAAGGACGGCGAGGCCCGCTACGCCTTCGTCAACCAGACCCTGGCCCGGCGTTGTGGTTTCAAACACAGGGACGAGCTGCTGGGGCGCACCGCCGAAATGGTCTTCCCGGAACGCTTCGGTCCGCTGTACACCGAGCAGGATCGGCGAGTGCTGTCCAGCGGTCGCGAACTGGCCGATCAGCTGGAGCTGCATTTGTATTATGGCAATCAGCCGATCTGGTGCCTGACCCACAAACTCGCCTTGAAGGATGAACAGGGTCGAATCGTGGGCCTGGCCGGTATCTCCCGCGACCTGCAATCGCCGCAGTCGAACCATCCGGCGTTCCAGAAACTCGCCGCCGTGGATGCCCACATCCGCCGCCACTTCGCCCGCTCCATCAGCCTCGCCGAACTGACCGCCATCGCTGGCTATTCCGTGGCGCAATTGGAGCGGCACTGCAAACGGGTGTTCCAGCTCACCCCACGGCAAATGATTCACAAGGCGCGCCTGGAAGAAGGTTCGCGGTTGTTACTGCACACCGGGTTGCCGATCACCGAGATTGCCTTGCGCTGCGGGTATACCGACCACAGTGCTTTTAGCCGGCAGTTTCGGGCGCTGACCAGTTTGTCGCCGAGTCAGTATCGCGATAATCAGCGTTAGGCGGGCGATGAAGAGTGTTCTTCCGGGCCTCATCGCCAGCCCATCCACCACAAAACCCGCAATGAACCGATAAACAGGCACGCACCTCTCACCTGCCCGTGTTCCTTAAAGGTGCGCCCACACACCCATTGCTCCCATCTGTAACACTGCCATCGTTTGCCCAGGCTTCCACTCTCCCGCCCGTTGCTCCCCCGCAAGACCTCTACTTCAAGGCCTGACGATTTATTCACCGTCAGAACTGGAATCGGGCACGTTGATTGCTATTGTTAATATCGTATACGAAATTACCAATACGATATTCAACAGCACTTCACATCAACGAGGCCTCTATGAAAAACCCCGCATTTGCCGTAGCCCTCAGCGCTGTTCTCAGTACCTCCTTCATCGCCACTGCCCAGGCCGACAAGCTCGACGACATCATCGGTTCGGGCAAGCTGCGCTGCGCCGTGACCCTGGACTTCCCGCCCATGGGCTTTCGCGATGCCAGCAACTCGCCGGCAGGCTTCGATGTGGACTATTGCCGCGACCTGGCGAAGATCCTCGGGGTCGAGGCCGAAGTGGTGGAAACGCCGTTCCCGGATCGCATTCCGGCACTGGTCTCCGGGCGGGCTGACGTGATCGTCGCGTCCACCTCCGACACCCTCGAACGCGCCAAGACCGTTGGCCTCACCGTGCCCTACTTTGCCTTCCAGATGGTGGTGCTGACCCGCGACGACACCGGCATCAACGGCTTCGACGACCTCAAGGGCAAAGCAGTGGGCAACACCAGCGGCACCTATGAGGCCATCGCCCTGGAGAAAGACGTGAAGAACTGGGGCTCGGGCAGTTTCCGAGCCTACCAGTCGCAGAGCGATACCCTGCTAGCCGTCGCCCAAGGCCACATCGATGCCACTGTGGTCACCAACACCGTGGCCGCCGCCACCCTCAAGTCGGGCAAATACAAAAACCTGAAAGTCGCCGGTAACGCCCCGTACGTCATCGACTACGTGTCCCTGGGTGCCAAGCGCAGCGAGTTCGGCCTGCTCAACTACCTCAACCTGTTCGTCAACCAACAGGTGCGCACCGGTCGCTACAAGGAGCTGTTCGTTAAATGGGTCGGCACCGAGATCCCGCCGACCAACCTGACCGTGCCTCAGGTCTACTACTGAGATGTCCGGCATGCCTAGGCCAATTTCTCTGACCGGGCGCAGCCTGGTGGCGGGTGCCGCGCAAGGCGCCCTGCTGTTTGCCGATGTCGGCTTGAGCTTCTGGGGCGGAGTCGATCCCTGCACGGGTGAAGTCATCGACCGCCATCACCCGCTCAGCGGCCAACACCTGGCCGGCCGCGTGCTGGCGATTCCCAGTGGTCGCGGCTCGTGCACCGGCAGCAGTGTGTTGATGGAACTGATCAGCAACGGCCATGCACCGGTGGCATTGGTGCTGGCCGAAGCCGACGAGATCCTGACCTTGGGCGTGCTCGTGGCGCAGACCATTTTTGCCCGTTCCCTGCCGGTGCTGTGCATCGGTCGGGAGGCCTTCGCCGCCTTGCGCGGCCAGGCCTTCGCCCGGGTCGAAAATACAACGCTGAGCCTGTTCGATCACCTGCCGGGCGACGCCTGGCAGGCGCTCGACAGCCCTTTACCAAACACTGACAGCACCGCCTCGATCAGGCTCACCGAGCACGATCGGGCGCTGCTCGATGGCCGGCATGGCAAGGCCGCGCAAATGGCCATGCAGATCGTCCTGCGTATGGCCGAACTGCAGGGTGCCGAGCACTTGGTGGATGTCACACAAGCACACATCGACGGCTGCATTTACACCGGCCCGGCGAGCCTGCGCTTTGCCGGGCAACTGGTGCAATGGGGTGCAAAAGTGCGAGTGCCCACCACCCTCAATTCAATTTCCGTCGACCAGCGCCGTTGGCGCGAACTGGGTATCGACCCGGCACTGGGTGAACCGGCCAGTGCCTTGGGCGATGCCTATATGGCGATGGGCGCACAGCTCAGTTTCACCTGTGCGCCGTACCTGCTCGACACTGCACCGAAGGCTGGCGAGCAAATCGTCTGGGCCGAATCCAACGCAGTGGTCTACGCCAACAGCGTGCTCGGTGCACGCACCCTGAAATACCCGGATTACCTGGACATCTGCATCGCCCTCACCGGTCGCGCCCCGCTGATCGGCTGCCACCTGGACGCGCAACGCAAGGCCCGGTTGCAGCTCGAGTTGCCTGCCCTCGGTGAACTGGACGATGCCTTCTACCCGCTGCTGGGTTACCACATTGGTGCCCTGGCCGGCAGTCGCGTGCCGCTGGTGCTGGGACTGGAAAAACGCAAGCCGAGCCTGGACGACCTCAAAGCCTTTGGCGCGGCCTTCGCCACCACCTCTTCGGCGCCACTGTTCCACATCGCCGGGGTCACCCCGGAGGCCATTGACCCGGCGCAGGTGCTGGATGCGGACACTGCCATTGCCGTGGAAAAAATCCGCCTGAAGGACCTGCTGTCGAGTTGGCGCGAACTCAACAGTGCTCGCGATAACCGGGTGGATGT
This sequence comes from Pseudomonas sp. KH_046_2, assembly GCF_057838985.1. Classification (NCBI taxonomy): domain Bacteria; kingdom Pseudomonadati; phylum Pseudomonadota; class Gammaproteobacteria; order Pseudomonadales; family Pseudomonadaceae; genus Pseudomonas; species Pseudomonas sp. KH_046_2. Next base: position 3,108,629 of record NZ_CM174480.1, read on the forward strand.
GGTGTCGCTGGGTAACCCGCACTTTTCCCTCAGCGAGTTCGCTCACCTGGCGCGACTGTGCCGGGGACGACAAAGACACCCGGATGTGGTGCTTGCCATCACCTGCGGCCGTGCCGTGTTGGAGCAGGCCCGCGAGGCCGGGCACATCGCCGTGATCCAAGCGTTTGGCGCGACCCTGGTCACCGACACCTGCTGGTGCATGCTCGGCGAACCCGTAATCCCCCTGGCGGCTAAAACCCTGATGACCAACTCGGGCAAATACGCCCACTACGCACCGGGCCTGGTCGGCCGCAAGGTGCACTTCGCCAGCCTTGCCGAATGCGTCGATGCGGCCTGCACCGCAACGGCCAGCGGACGTTTGCCGGCCTGGTTACAACCTGCTGCCCTACTGGAGAGCCCTGCGCATGTTTGACTACAGCTTCCAATGGCGCGCCGCCCTGCGCGCCCTGCCGGACATGCTTGCCGGTGCCATCGTCACCTTCGAAACCGCCGCGCTGTCGATGATCTTCGGCGTGCTGATCGCCCTGGCCCTGACGGTGATGCGCGAGGCCAAACACCCATTACTGCGCGGGTTCAGCAACGGTTGGGTATCGATTGCCCGCAACACCCCGTCGCTGTTCCAGATCTACATCCTCTACTTCGGCCTCGGCTCGCTGAACCTGCACGTCAGTTCCTGGTTCGCCCTGCTGGCCGGGATCACTTTCAACAATGCCGGGTATCTGGCGGAGAACTTTCGCGGCGGCCTCAAGGCCGTGCCTGACACCCAGGTGCGTGCGGCGCGTTCACTCGGCATGAGTGCCTTCCAGGCCTACCGCATGATCATCGTCCCGCAACTGCTGCGGATCGTGTTCTACCCGCTGACCAATCAGATGGTCTGGGCGGTGTTGATGACGTCGCTGGGGGTGATCGTCGGGCTAAACAATGACCTGACCGGTGTGACCCAGGAATACAACGTCAAAACCTTCCGCACCTTCGAGTACTTCGCCATCGCAGCGGTGCTGTATTACTTGATTGCCAAGGCGATCGTCGCGGCAGCCCGGCTGATGGCCTGGCGGTTGTTCCGTTACTGAGGAGCTGTCCATGTTTTCCACCGATTTTTCCTCGAATGACCTGATGTTCCTGCTCAACGGTGCGTGGGTCACGATGCAACTGACGTTCTGGTCGATCATTCTCGGCTCCTTGGCCGGGTTGTTCTTCGGCTTGCTGCGGGCCTTGTTGCCACGGGCCAGCCTGCCGTTGGCCTGGGTGCTGGATGTGTTTCGCAGCGTGCCGTTGCTGATCCAGTTCGTACTGTTCAACTCACTCAAAAGCATCATCGGTTTGAACATCAGCGCCTTTAGCGTCGGCTGCATTGTATTGGGGGTTTACGCCGCGGCGTACTTCACCGAGATCGTGCGTGCCGGCGTGCTGGCGGTGCCGTTCACCGTGCGCCGGGCCAGCCGTTCGTTGGGGCTGAGCTTCTTGCAGGACTTGCGCTGGATCGTCCTGCCGATGGCCACCCGAGTAGCGTTCCCCGGCTGGCTGAACCTGGTGCTCGGTGTAATGAAAGACACCGCGCTGGTGATGTGGATCGGCATCGTCGAACTGCTGCGCGCCTCGCAAACCATCGTCACCCGCATCCAGGAACCGTTGCTGGTGCTGTGCATCGCGGGCCTTATCTACTACGTCATGAGCCTGGTGGTCGCACGCCTGGGCGCTCGTCTGGAAAGAAGGTGGCAAGAAAATGATTGAGATCGACAACGTACATAAATCCTTCGGCAACCTCGAAGTGGTCAAGGGCGTCAACCTGACGGTGAACAAGGGCGAAGTGGTGTCGATCATCGGCGGCTCCGGCTCCGGCAAATCGACCTTGCTGATGTGCATCAACGGCCTGGAACCGATCCAGAAAGGCAACATCCGCGTTGACGGCGTCGAGGTCCATCACAGCGCCACCGACCTCAATCGCCTGCGGCAGAAAATCGGCATTGTGTTCCAGCAATGGAATGCCTTCCCGCACCTGACGGTGCTGGAAAACGTCATGCTCGCGCCGCGCAAAGTGCTGGGCAAAAGCAAGGCTGAAGCGCAAGAGCTAGCGGTGAAGCAACTGACCCACGTCGGTCTGGGCGACAAGCTCAAGACCTTCCCTGGCAAGCTGTCCGGTGGACAGCAACAACGCATGGCCATCGCCCGCGCCCTGGCCATGTCACCGGACTACATGCTGTTTGACGAAGCCACCTCGGCCCTCGACCCGCAGTTGGTCGGTGAAGTGCTGGACACCATGCGCATGCTCGCCGAAGACGGCATGACCATGGTCTTGGTGACCCACGAGATCCGCTTTGCCCGGGACGTGTCCGACCGTGTGGCGTTTTTCCGCAATGGCCTGGTGCATGAGATCGGGACGCCGGATCAGGTGATTGGCAATCCGGTGCGTGCGGAGACTGCAGAGTTTCTGAAATCAGTGAAATAACCCAAGGCCAAAGCAATCCTGTAGGAGCTGGCTTGCCAGCGATGGACGTCAACGATGACGCGTGCATGCTGGATAAACGCGTCGTCCTTGCAATCTTCGCTGGCAAGCCAGCTCCTACAGTGATCGAGGTCCTGACAGAAAAAACAAGGATCAAGCCATGCGTTCATCAAAAGTCATTCATGTAGTCAGCTGCCACGCCGAAGGCGAAGTCGGCGACGTGATCGTCGGCGGTGTCGCCCCGCCGCCCGGCGCTACCGTGTGGGAACAGTCGCGCTGGATCGCCCGGGACGAAACCCTGCGCAACTTCGTCCTCAACGAACCCCGCGGCGGCGTGTTCCGCCACGTCAACCTGCTGGTCCCGGCCAAGGACCCACGGGCGCAGATGGCCTGGATCATCATGGAACCGGCAGACACCCCGCCGATGTCCGGCTCCAACTCGTTGTGCGTCGCCACCGTATTGCTCGACAGCGGCATCCTGCCCATGACCGAGCCGCAAACCCGACTGGTGCTGGAAGCGCCCGGCGGCCTGATCGAAGCCGTGGCCGACTGCCGGGATGGCAAGGTGCAACGGGTGGAAGTGAAAAACGTGCCGTCCTTCGCTGATCGACTGGATGCGTGGATTGAAGTCGAAGGCATCGGCTCGCTGAAGGTTGACACCGCTTATGGTGGCGACAGTTTTGTGATTGCCGATGCCAAAGGCCTGGGTTTCTCCATCCGCCCGGATGAAGCGGCCGATCTGGTGGCGGTCGGGCTGAAAATCACTCGAGCGGCCAACGAACAACTGGGCTTCGTGCATCCGCTGAATCCCGAGTGGTCGCACATTTCCTTCTGCCAGATCGCCGCGCCCATCGTCCATGAGAACGGCATCGCCACCGGCGCCAATGCGGTGGTGATTCAACCGGGCAAGATCGACCGCTCCCCCACCGGCACTGGTTGCTCGGCGCGCATGGCGGTGTTGCAGGCCAAAGGCTTGATGCAGGTAGGCGAGCGCTTTGTCGGCCGTTCGATTATCGGCTCCGAGTTCCACTGCCGCATTGATTCGCTGACCGAAGTCGCCGGCCGCGCCGCGATTTACCCGTGCATTTCCGGACGGGCCTGGATCACCGGCACCCACCAGTTATTGCTCGATCCGAGCGATCCATGGCCACATGGCTATCGTCTGTCCGACACCTGGCCCGGCGCCTGATCACGCAATCCCTGAACCCCCAGACCAACGGCCGGTAAAAACCCCTGAAAACCGAAAAAAGCACTAGCCGAGCACTGTCATCTTATATATCGTATACGAAATACAATAAACGAACCGGAGGCAACAATGAGCAAGCGCATTAACTGGAGTGGCGTCTTCCCAGCGGTGACCACTCAATTCAACGATGACTTCTCCATCAACCTGGACAAAACCCATCAGGTGATTTCCAACGTGATCCGCGACGGCGTGTCGGGCCTGGTGGTCTGCGGCTCTGTGGGTGAAAACACCTCGCTGACCGCCGAAGAAAAAATCGCCGTGACTGAGGTCGCTGTCGATGCCGCCCGTGGTCGCGTACCGGTGATTTGCGGCGTGGCCGAGTTCACCAGCATCGCAGCGGCCAAGGTCGCCAATGCCGTACGCCGGGTCGGCGTCGATGGCGTGATGCTGATGCCGGCGCTGGTCTACGGTTCCAAGCCGTTCGAGACCGCCGAGCATTACCGCTACGTGGCGAAAAACGCCGACGTGCCGCTGATGGTCTACAACAACCCGCCTATCTATAAGAACGACGTCACCCCGGACATCCTGATTTCCCTGGCCGACTGCGACAACGTGGTGTGCTTCAAGGATTCTTCCGGCGACACCCGCCGCTTCATCGACGTGCGCAACGAAGTCGGTGACCGTTTCGTGCTGTTCGCCGGCCTCGACGACGTGGTGCTGGAAAGCATCGCCGTGGGTGCCGAAGGTTGGGTCTCGGGCATGTCCAACGTGTTCCCGAAAGAAGGCGAAACCATCTTCCGCCTGGCCAAGGCCGGTCGTTTCGCCGAAGCCATGCCGATCTACGAATGGCTGATGCCGATCCTGCACCTGGATGCCCGTGCCGACCTGGTGCAGTGCATCAAACTGTGTGAAGCGATCGCCGGCCGCGGCAGCGCGCTGACCCGTCCGCCACGCCTGGCCTTGCCGGAAGCCGATCGGCTTTACGTCGAGCAGATCATGGCCAAGGCCCTAGCCAACCGTCCGCAGTTGCCGGACGTCGGTCTCTGAGTGATTGCCGGGCGGGCCCTTGCGGGTCCGGCCCGGCTGCCTGTTTTTTAAGCCTCAACAGGAAACGCCAGCATGTCCAATCCTCAACACATTCAAAGCGCAACCACACCCTCGGGACTCAAACGCGTCGTGGCCGCCGCCATGGCTGGCACCGTCGCCGAATGGTATGAGTTCTTTCTCTACGGCACCGCCTCGGCGCTGGTCTTCGGCCAGCTGTTCTTTCGCCAGACCGACAGCCCCATCGACGGCATCATCGCCGCCTTCGCCTTGTACGCGGTCGGCTTTCTCGCCCGGCCATTGGGCGGTTTGGTATTCGGTCACTACGGTGACAAATACGGCCGCAAACGCCTGCTGCAACTGAGCCTGGTAGTGGTCGGCATCACCACCTTCCTGATGGGTTGCCTGCCTGGCTTCGACCAGATCGGTTACGCAGCGCCGGTGCTACTGGTGCTGTTGCGGTTGATCCAGGGCTTCGCTTTCGGTGGCGAATGGGGCGGCGCGATTCTGCTGGTGTCCGAACACTGCCCGGACAATCGTCGGGGCTTCTGGGCCAGTTGGCCGCAAGCCGGGGTGCCGGCCGGCAACCTGGTGGCCACGGTCGCCCTGCTACTGTTGTCGTCGAACCTGTCAGAGCAACAGTTCCTTGCCTGGGGCTGGCGCGTGGCGTTCTGGTTCTCGGCGGTAGTCGTGTTGATCGGTTACTGGATTCGCACCAGCGTCGATGACGCGCCGATCTTCAAGGAAGCCCAGGCCCGTCAGGCGCAGACCAAACAGCAACAGCTCGGTGTGGTGGAAGTGCTGCGTCATCACTGGCGTTCGGTGCTGGTGGGAATCGGCGCACGCTTTGCCGAGAACATCCTCTACTACACCGTGGTGACGTTCTCGATTACCTATCTGAAACTGGTGGTGCACAAGGACACTTCGGAGATTCTGCTGCTGATGTTCGGCGCGCACCTGGTGCACTTTTTCCTGATTCCGCTGATGGGCTATCTGTCGGACATCGTCGGGCGCAAGCCGGTGTACCTGACCGGCGCGGTGCTCACAGCGTTCTGGGGTTTCATCGGTTTCCCGATGATGGACACCGGCAACAACTGGCTGATCATGGCCGCCATCACTCTGGGCCTGGCCATCGAGTCGATGACTTATGCGCCTTACTCGGCGCTGATGGCTGAACTGTTCCCGACCCACGTACGCTACACCGCTCTGTCCCTGTGCTACCAGGTGGCGCCGATCTTCGCCGGTTCCCTGGCACCGCTGATCGCCATCACCTTGCTCAACAAGTACCACAGCTCGACTCCGATCGCCTGGTATCTGGTGGGCGCCGCGCTGATTTCCGTGGTAGCTGTCGGCCTGACCCGCGAGACCCGCGGCAAGTCATTGCGCCAGGTGGATGCCGAGTCGGCAGCGCGGGTTGCTGCGCTGGACCCAGCCCCGACTAGCCCACGCCGGGCCGATTCTCTGGCCTGAGCAAATCCCTGTGGGAGCGAGCTTGCTCGCGATGGACGTCAACGATAACGCGTGTTGTCTGAATGGAAGCGTTGTCCTTGCGTTTTTCGCGAGCAAGCTCGCTCCCACAGAGGTTTTGTGTTGCTACCCCATTTTTCGACAGGAGCTTTTTTGATGTCTGAGATCCTTGGCCACAACTACATCGGCGGAGCGCGCAGCGCCGTCGGCGGCATCATCCTGAACAGCCATGACGCCAGCACCGGCGAAGCACTGCCCTACTCTTTCGTGCAAGCCACCGCGCAAGAAGTCGACGCGGCCGCCCAGGCCGCTGCGGCTGCCTATCCAGCCTTTCGTAATTTGCCGGCGACGCGCCGGGCGCAATTCCTTGAAGCCATCGCCGCGCAACTGGATGCCCTGGATGACGCGTTCGTTGCCCTGGTGACCCGTGAGACCGCCCTGCCCAGCGCCCGGATTCAGGGCGAGCGCGGCCGCACCAGCGGCCAGATGCGTCTGTTCGCTCAGGTCCTGCGTCGGGGCGATTTCTACGGCGCGCGCATCGACCGTGCCCTGCCCGACCGTCAGCCGCTGCCACGGGTTGACCTGCGCCAATACCGGATCGGCGTCGGCCCGGTGGCAGTGTTCGGTGCCAGCAATTTTCCGTTGGCCTTTTCGACTGCTGGCGGCGACACCGCAGCGGCCCTGGCCGCCGGTTGCCCGGTGGTGTTCAAGGCCCACAGCGGGCACATGGCAACCGCCGAATGCGTGGCCAATGCGATCCAGCGCGCCGCCGAGCAGACCGACATGCCCAAGGGTGTGTTCAACATGATCTACGGCGCTGGTGTCGGTGAAGCGCTGGTCAAGCACCCGGCGATTCAGGCCGTCGGTTTCACCGGCTCGCTCAAAGGTGGCCGTGCCCTTTGCGACATGGCCGCCGCACGGCAACAACCCATCCCGGTGTTCGCCGAGATGAGCAGCATCAATCCAGTGTTGGTATTGCCCGAAGCCTTGCGTGCGCGCGGCGAGAAAATCGCCGGTGAACTGGTGGCATCAGTGGTCCAGGGTTGCGGGCAGTTCTGCACCAATCCGGGGTTGGTCATTGGTATTCGCGCCCCTGAATGGACGGCGTTTACTGCGCGACTAAGCAACCTGATGGCCGAACAACCGGCGCAAACCATGCTCAATGTCGGCACCCTCGGCAGCTATGAAAAAGGGGTGCGGGCCTTGCTCGATCATCCGGGCGTGACGCACCTGGCGGGCCACGGCCAGCAGGGCAATCAGGCGCGGCCGCAATTGTTCAAGGCCGACGTCAGCCTGCTGATCAATGGGGATCCGCTGCTACAGGAAGAAGTGTTCGGGCCGACCACCATTGTCGTTGAAGTGGCGGACAAGGTTGAGCTGCGGCAGGCGTTGAACAGCCTGCACGGGCAACTTACTGCGACATTGATTGGCGAAGCATCGGATCTTCAGACCCATGCGGACCTGCTGATACTGCTGGAACAAAAAGTCGGCCGGGTACTGTTCAACGGTTACCCCACCGGGGTCGAAGTCTGCGATGCCATGGTCCATGGCGGGCCTTACCCTGCAACCTCCGACGCCCGTGGCACGTCGGTTGGCAGCCTGGCCATCGAGCGATTCCTGCGTCCGGTGTGCTACCAGAACTGCCCGGACGCCTTGCTACCCGACGCCTTGAAAAACGCCAACCCGCTGGGGATTGCACGGCTGGTGGATGGCAGCAGCCAACGCGACTCAATCTAGAAAACCACACAAAGAACTGTGGGAGCGAGCCTGCTCCCACAGGATTGAGCACTTTGATTCAATCAGACGAGCAAGGCCTTCAGGTCGTTGTACAGCGCCTCGGGAATTTGCACGCCTTCCACCAGGCTACGTACCCGCGCCGCGTAACGTCGTTGCGACGGTAAGCGTGCGCCCTGCCCTTCAATGCCCTGGAACAACGTTTCGGCCCGGGCCAAATGTTCTTCAGTGGCGTCCCCCAGAAAGCGCCGAGGGTCCAGGGCGATGATCAACTCGCCATGGTACGGCGACGACTTGCTGCCCCCGTCGTAAGCCAACGACTCGGCACTGGTCAGGTCACCAATCAGCGGCCCGGCAATCAACTCCACCATCGCCGCCAACGCCGAACCCTTGTGCCCGCCGAACGTCAGCATCGCGCCGCTGTCGAGTACCACGTTGGCATCGGTGCTCGGCTGGCCTTGGGCGTCGACGCCCCAACCTTCGGGAATCGCCTTGCCGGCACGCCGGTGCAGTTCGATATCACCACGGGCAATCGCGCTGGTGGCGAAGTCGAACACAAACGGATCTTGCCCCGCACGCGGCCAACCGAAGGCAATGGGATTGGTGCCGAACACCGGCAGTCGTCCTCCAGTCGGCGCCACCCAGGCGTGGCTCGGATTACACGCCAGTGCCACCAGACCGGCAGCAGTCAGTTGCTCGATCTCCACCCACAGCGCCGAGAAATGTACACAGCGGTTGATTGCCAACGCCGCAATGCCGTTGGCCCGGGTTCTCTGCGCCAGCAACGGCAACCCCGCCTGAAACGCCAACTGCGAAAACCCACCGCCAGCATCCACCCGCACAATCGACGGCGCCTGGTCGATCACCTGTGGCTCGGCATCGGCTGACACCTTGCCGGCCCGCAGGGAATTGACACACCCCAGAATCCGGTACAAACCGTGGGAGGCACAGCCATCACGTTCGCCAGCAATCACCGTCGCCGCCACCGCTTGTGCATGGGCCAGATTAAAACCGTTGTGCAACAAGATCGATTCGGCCAACTCACGGGCTTCGATCAGGGTCAGTCGGATCATGGTCATCTCCTTGGACAGACCGGTCAGAGTGGTCTATCCGAGGCGTTATGGCTTGATGGATTTGGGCATTGGCGGTGACGAAATTGGCACAGCGCAGGCAGTTGTGGCCCGTTAAACAAGCTGACTATTGCATCCAATGCAACACACAATTGTCATCAATCCAGTTGATGGCAACCGAACGCAAGGCGCAGGCTAGAGGGCTGGCTTGGGTCTCATATCATTCCGAATGATAGTTACCTTCGCCCCATTCGATTCGTGAGATACAAACCCGCCGCGCATCATTCGCCAATCTCAACACATTGGCGGATGCATCCATGGAACAGTCATTCAAACATTTGCGCTTCCCGTTGGCTTTGTTGGCCGTAGTGGTGATCAGCGCTTGCGGCAAGGCCCCGGAGACCGCCGCCAGCATGCCGGCAGCCAAGGTCAGCGTGGCCAAGGTGCTGGAACAACCGGTCAACGAGTGGGACGAATTCACCGGCCGCCTCGAAGCACCGGAAACCGTCGAGATTCGTCCACGGGTCTCCGGCCAGATCGATGAAGTAGCGTTCACTGAAGGCGCCCTGGTCAAGAAAGGCGACCTGCTGTTCCAGATCGACCCGCGTCCGTTCCAGGCTGAGGTCCGCCGCCTCGAAGCACTGGTTGCACAATCGCGCGCCAATGCTACCCGCAGCGAAAACGAAGCCCAGCGCGGTGAGCGCCTGCGTACCAGCAACGCGATTTCCGCCGAACTGGCCGATTCGCGTACCAGCGCCGCCCAGGAAGCCCGCGCTGCGGTCGGCGCCCTGCAGGCGCAACTGGACCTGGCGAAGCTGAACCTGAGCTTCACCCGCGTGACGGCTCCAATCAGCGGCCGCGTCAGCCGTGCGGAAATCACCGCCGGCAACCTCGTAACTGCCGACACCACCCCGCTGACCAGTGTGGTCTCCACCGACAAGGTGTACGCCTACTTCGACGCGGACGAGCGCGTGTTCCTCAAGTACACGGAACTCGCTCGCCAGGGCAAGCGCGGCGCCACCACCCCGGTCTACATGGGCCTGTCCAACGAGGACGGCAACCCGCACCAGGGCGTGATGAACTTCGTCGACAATCAGGTCAACCCGAAGACCGGCACCATCCGTGGTCGCGCCGTGTTCGACAACAGCGATGGCAGCTACACCCCGGGCCTGTATGCACGCCTGAAACTGGTGGGCAGCGGCACCTACAGCGCCATGCTGATCAATGACGAAGCGGTCGGCACCGACCTGGGCAAGAAGTTCGTGCTAGTGATGGATGCCGACAACAAGACCGCCTACCGCGCGGTGGAGCTGGGTCCGAAGATCGAAGGTCTGCGTATTGTGCGCAACGGCCTGAACAAGGACGACACCATCATCGTCAAGGGCCTGCAACGGGTACGCCCTGGTTCACCGGTCACCCCTGAAGTGATTCCGATGGCCAGCGAACAAACCCTCGCGGCACTCGCACAACAACGCCAAGCGCTGGAAGCCAGCAACCTGCCCCAAGTCGCGCCTGCGAAGGTTGCGTCGGGCACGGCTGTGAAACTGGCTGCCACGACCCCACGCGGTTAAGGGATTTTTACGATGAATTTTTCCCAATTCTTCATTTCGCGGCCGATCTTCGCAGCGGTGCTGTCGCTGTTGATCCTGATCGCCGGTGCGATCTCGCTGTTCCAGTTGCCGATCAGCGAATACCCGGAAGTGGTGCCGCCGACCGTGGTGGTCCGCGCCAACTTCCCGGGTGCCAACCCTAAAGTCATCGGTGAAACCGTGGCCGCTCCGCTGGAGCAAGCGATCACTGGCGTCGAGAACATGCTGTACATGTCCTCGCAATCCACCGCTGACGGCAAGATCACCCTGACCATCACCTTTGCCCTGGGTACTGACCTGGACAACGCGCAGGTGCAGGTGCAGAACCGCGTGACCCGCACCGAGCCAAAACTTCCCGAGGAAGTGACGCGTATCGGTATCACAGTGGACAAGGCGTCGCCCGACCTGACCATGGTTGTGCACTTGACCTCGCCGGACAAACGCTACGACATGCTGTATCTGTCCAACTACGCGATCCTGAACATCAAGGATGAGCTGGCGCGGCTGGGCGGTGTCGGTGACGTACAACTGTTCGGTATGGGCGATTACTCGCTTCGTGTGTGGCTCGACCCGAACAAGACCGCTTCGCGCAACCTGACCGCCACCGATGTGGTCACCGCGATTCGTGAACAGAACCGCCAGGTGGCGGCCGGTGCCTTGGGGGCGCCCCCTGCCCCGAATGCCCAAAGCTTCCAGTTGTCGGTCAACACTCAGGGCCGTCTGGTTTCCGAGGAAGAGTTCGAGAACATCATCATTCGCTCAGGCGACAACGGTGAAATCACTCGCCTCAAGGACATCGCCCGCGTCGAGCTGGGGTCCAGCCAATACGCCCTGCGTTCCCTGCTGAACAACCAGCCGGCGGTAGCGATCCCGATCTTCCAGCGTCCGGGTTCCAACGCCATCGAAATCTCCAACGAAGTCCGGGCGAAAATGGCCGAGCTGAAGAAGACCTTCCCCGAAGGCATGGACTTCAGCATCGTCTATGACCCGACGATCTTCGTGCGCGGCTCCATCGAGGCGGTGGTTCACACCCTCTTCGAAGCGCTGATCCTCGTGGTGCTGGTGGTGATCCTGTTCCTGCAAACCTGGCGCGCCTCGATCATTCCGTTGGTGGCGGTGCCGGTATCGCTGATCGGTACCTTTGCCGTGATGCATCTGTTTGGCTTCTCATTGAACGCCTTGTCGCTGTTCGGATTGGTACTGGCCATCGGCATCGTGGTCGACGATGCGATCGTGGTGGTGGAGAACGTCGAGCGCAACATCGAACTCGGATTGACCCCGGTCGAAGCCACCAAGCGCGCCATGCGTGAAGTGACCGGCCCGATCATTGCCACGGCGCTGGTGCTGTGTGCGGTGTTTGTTCCGGCGGCGTTCATTTCCGGTCTGACTGGCCAGTTCTACAAGCAGTTCGCCCTGACCATCGCGATTTCCACGGTGATCTCGGCCTTCAACTCCCTGACCCTGTCGCCGGCCCTGGCCGCGGTGTTGCTCAAGGGCCATGACGCACCGAAAGACCGCTTCTCCAAGGTGCTGGACAAGATTTTCGGTGGCTGGTTGTTCCGTCCGTTCAATCGCTTCTTTGAAAAGGCCAGCCATGGTTATGTCGGCACCGTTGCCCGCGTGATTCGCTCAAGCGGTATTGCCCTGCTGCTGTACGCCGGCCTGATGGTCCTGACCTTCTTCGGTTTCTCCAGCACCCCGACCGGTTTCGTCCCCGGCCAGGACAAGCAATACCTGGTGGCCTTCGCGCAACTGCCGGATGCCTCGAGCCTGGACCGTACCGAAGACGTGATCAAGCGCATGTCCGACCTCGCCCTTAAACAACCGGGCGTGGAAAGCGCGGTGGCCTTCCCTGGCCTGTCGATCAACGGTTTCACCAACAGTCCGAACGCCGGCATCGTGTTCGTGACCCTCAAACCGTTCGACGAGCGTAAAGACCCGAGCATGTCCGCCGGTGCGATTGCCGGTGCCTTGAACGGCCAGTACGCGAACATCCAGGAAGCCTACATGGCGATCTTCCCGCCGCCGCCGGTACAAGGTTTGGGCACCATCGGTGGTTTCCGTCTGCAAATCGAAGACCGGGGCAACCTGGGCTACGAAGAGCTGTACAAGGAAACCATGAACATCATCAACAAGAGCCACAACGTGCCGGAACTGGCCGGCCTGTTCACCAGCTACACGGTGAACGTGCCCCAGGTCGATGCTGCTATCGACCGGGAAAAAGCCAAGACCCACGGCGTGGCCGTCAGCGACATCTTCGACACCCTGCAGATTTACCTGGGTTCGCTGTATGCCAACGACTTCAACCGCTTCGGTCGCACCTATCAGGTCAACGTTCAGGCCGAGCAACAGTTCCGTCTCGAATCCGACCAGATCGGCCAGCTGAAAGTGCGTAACAACAAAGGCGAGATGATCCCGCTGGCGACCTTCATCAAGGTCAGCGACACCTCGGGTCCGGACCGCGTCATGCACTACAACGGCTTCATCACCGCGGAAATCAACGGTGCGGCAGCCCCCGGCTACAGTTCCGGCCAGGCGGAAAAAGCCATCGAGAAACTGCTCAAGGAAGAATTGCCCAACGGCATGACCTACGAGTGGACCGACCTGACTTACCAGCAGATCCTCTCGGGCAACACCGCGCTGTTCGTGTTCCCGCTCTGCGTACTGCTGGCGTTCCTGGTGCTCGCCGCTCAGTACGAAAGCTGGAGCCTGCCACTGGCGGTGATCCTGATCGTACCGATGACGCTGCTGTCGGCCATTACCGGGGTGATTGCTTCCGGTGGCGACAACAACATCTTCACCCAGATCGGCTTGATCGTACTGGTGGGGCTTGCCTGTAAGAACGCGATCCTGATCGTCGAGTTTGCCAAGGACAAACAGGAGGAAGGCTTGAGCCCGCTGGCGGCGGTACTCGAAGCGTGCCGTCTGCGTCTGCGGCCGATCCTGATGACTTCCTTCGCGTTCATCATGGGTGTGGTGCCATTGGTGTTCTCCAGCGGAGCCGGTGCCGAAATGCGCCATGCCATGGGTGTAGCAGTGTTCTCCGGGATGCTCGGGGTGACCTTCTTCGGACTGTTGCTGACGCCGGTGTTCTACGTACTGATCCGTAACTTTGTCGAGCGCGGCGAGAAGCGCAAAGCTGCCAAGGCCACCCTGAAGCTGGAGTCGCATTGATGAGTTTGAAAGCTTTCCTGCCGAGCCTGCTGGTATTGGCGCTGAGCGCCTGTGCCGTCGGCCCGGACTACAAGACCGAAGCCCTTGAACCGGCCAACATCACCACTGCTACCGATGGTGCGGCCGGCCAGAAGAACTTTGACCGCTCGCGTTTCGAAGGCATCTGGTGGCAGCAGTTCGAAGACCCGACCCTCAACCAGTTGGTGACCGAATCGCTCAAGGGCAACCGTGATTTGCGCGTCGCCTTCGCCCGCTGGAAAGCGGCGCGGGCGATCCGCGATGACGTCAGCAATGACGCGATGCCGACCATCACCAGCCGCGTCAGCAGTGACCTGGGCAAAGGCCAGATTCCCGGCCAGACCACCGACCGGGTCAACAGCGAACGCTATGACCTAGGCCTGGACATGGCCTGGGAGATTGATCTGTTCGGCCGTATCCAGCGCAACCTGGAATCGGCCAATGCCGAGCAACAAGCAATCGAGGCTGACCTGTACCAACTGCAAGTCACCATGATTGCCGAACTGGTGGACGCCTACGGTCAACTGCGCGGCGCGCAGTTGCGGGAGAAAATTGCCCTGGCCAACCTGGAGAACCAGCAGGAGTCGCGCAAGATCACTGTCAGCCTGCGTGATGCCGGCGTCGGTGATCAGCTCGATGTGGAGCGTGCCGATGCGCGACTGGCGTCGGTCGAAGCCAGCGTGCCGCAACTGCAGGCCGAACAGGTGCGGCAGAAAAACCGCATCGCCACCCTGCTGGGTGAGCGTCCGGACAAGTTGACCGTGGACCTGAGCCCAAAAGACTTGCCGGCGATTGCCAAGGCGCTGCCGATTGGCAATCCGGGTGAATTGCTGCAACGTCGTCCGGACATTCTCAGCGCCGAACGCAAACTGGCGTCGGCCACGGCGCGGATTGGCGTGGCCAAGGCCGATCTGTTCCCGCGGGTCAGCCTCAGCGGCTTCCTTGGCTTCACCGCCGGCCGTGGTTCGCAGATCGGCTCCTCGGCGGCCAATGCCTGGGCACTCGGTCCGAGCATTACTTGGGCGGCGTTCGATCTGGGCAGCGTGCGCGCTCGTTTGCGTGGCGCCGATGCCGATGCCGAAGGCGCCTTGGCGACCTACGAGCAGCAAGTGTTGCTGGCTCTGGAAGAATCGGAAAACGCTTTCAGCGACTACGGCAAACGTCAGCAGCGACTGATTTCGTTGATTCGCCAGAGTGAGTCGAGCCGTTCCGCTGCCGATCTCGCCGAGATCCGCTACCGCGAAGGCACTGCCGATTTCCTCGTGCTGCTGGATGCGCAGCGTGAACGTCTGGCGGCGGAAGATACGCAGGCCCAGGCCGAAGTCGATCTGTATCGCGGCATCGTCGCGATCTACAAGGCCCTTGGTGGTGGTTGGCAGCCGGAAACCGTCGCGAGCAAGTAATACGGTTTTAAAGCGCTCCTTTGGTTGGCCGCAACCAACCAATTTCCTTGCCCTGCGTCTCATTCGGTCGCGGGGCTTTTTTTGAATCCGCCACCAACCCATGTAGGAGCGAGCCTGCTCGCGATAGCGGTGTGTCAGTCGACATCATCTTCGAATGTGAGTCCGTCATCGCGAGCAGGCTCGCTCCTACAGGGGGTCAGTGCTGGTCTTTGGATTTTTGGTTTTCCTGGACGGTCACGGTAGCGGTAGTCCCGGCACGCAAGCTGTTTTTACCCGCATAGTCGGCATCGATCTCGATCCGCACCGGTACCCGTTGCGCCAGTTTGATCCAGGTGTAACTGGGGTTGATGTTGGCCAACAGGCGGCCACCGGGCAGGTTTTCCCGGTCGGAAATGGCGAAGGCAATGCTCTGCACTTTGCCGCCGAATGTCTCGCCACTCATCAACTCGATCCTGACCCGGTCGCCCTCCCCGATCCGCGGCAACTTGGTTTCTTCAAAGTAACCACTGACATAGAACGAATCGCTGTCCACCAGCGCCAGCAAGGGACCACCGGCCGTGGCGTAGTCGCCCTCCCGGGTCAGCAGATTGGTGACATAGCCGGTCACCGGGGAGACGACGTGGGTACGCTGCAAATCGAGCTCGGACTGGGTCAGTGCGGCAATGGCCAGTTGCACGTTGGCCTGGGCCAGCACCAGATTGGCCTGATTGCGCAGCAAGTCGGCCTGGGCCACCGACACATCGGTGTTGGCCTTTTCCCACTCTTCGCCGGAAATCGCCGAACGATCCTTGAGCGTGCGCCGGCGGTGCTCCTCGCTCTGGCGTTGTTTGAGCAACGCTTCGCTGGCGCTAATGGCCGCCTGGGCCTGCCCGAGCGAGGCTTTCGCCACCTCCACCGCGCGCTTGGCATGCTCCACTGCCAGGGTGTAACGCGCCGGATCGATCTCCAGCAGCGCCTGGCCTTTGTTCACGTGTTGGTTGTCCTGCACGGCCAGGCTGACGATTCGCCCCGAAACGTCGGCGGACAAGGTCACCACATCGGCACGCACCCGGGCATCCCGGGTCCAGGGCGCGCGGGTGTAATGCTCCCAGGCGAACCAACCCAGAATGAAGGCCAGCAGTACCACCGCTACTGTCGTGAGTCGGGAAAGGATGTTCTTCAAGGCATCAGGCTCCCATGACCAGAATCAACGTGGCACAGACGCAGGCGTACAGCGCGCCTTCGAACAACGCCTCGTGCCAGACGAACTGCAGCACGCCGAGGCGCCGCAACGTCCAGTCCAGCAACAGGAAAATCGGCAAGCCCAGCAGCAGCGCCTGGGCAATCGGGGGCAGATAGGCACCACCCACTTCCAGATCAATGGGCAAGGACAGGGTCTCCTTCAAGGCCTGAGGATTGAAAGTAGTCGCGAAAGCGTTCGACGAACGACACCACGATCAACAGCGCCACTCGCATGCGGAACACCGACCACAAGTGCTCATGAACATCGGTATGCAAGGCATCCAGGTCGTCGCCCAGGGTGTGGAGGCTATCCAGCACCTGCGCCACTTCGACGCCGGGCCGACCGGCGACCAGCCTTCCCGTATCCCGGACTGTCGAAAACAGGCGACTTTGCAGATCCGGGCTCAGCAGTGCGTTGTTCTGCCCCTGTTGCCGGAGCTGATTCAGGGCAATACCCAGTGCCATGCAGCCCAGGCTGACTTGAAACCGCTCACGCGATTGAGGCTCCTGGATCGCCGGCAGCAGCCCCAGCATCATGGTCAGGCGATCAACCATGCGGCTCTCGAAAGCAAACTGCTGCTCATCGGTCGCCGAGGTTTTGAGCAAGGCGTACACCTGCTCACAGTTCTCCTTGTGGAGCCGGCGCATGCGCAAATCCGGCATGAACGGAAAGATCAGTGCATAGACACTCAACGCCAGCACCGTCGCGCAGGTATAAGCACCGGCAAATTCAAACCACTGGATCGCGGTGTTTTGACCGATTCCCACGTTCAATGGACCGAGCAACAGAAAAGTCGTGAGCCCCAGGCCAATCCCGGTACCGGTGGTGGGTGGACTGGCCAGCCCTACCGCAACGGCGTAGAGCAAGGGCGCCAGGAGCAAGGCAAGCATCTCGAAATTGCTGATCATCGGCACAAACATGAACTGAAGGAGCGCCGAGGCCACCAGTGCCAGCCCGAATCCCCGCGCATAGCTTTGAACGGCCAGCAACGGCCGTGGAAAGGTCGACATCAGCGAGCAGAGGATTCCCACCAATACCATGCCGCCTCGTGCACCGTCCCAGCCGGTTTCGATCCAGATCAGACCGGCGATCAATAGCGCGGAAAAAGCCCGGATGGCGTTCATGGTCGCCAGGGTGAAGTCCAGATGCAGCGGATTTTCCCGCCCGCGAAACACGCTGCTGGCGGGGCGCCCACTCTGGATGGCATCACTCAACTCCAGAATCTGCTCAAGCTGCTGCAACAGGCGCGCCTGCTCCCAGCGCAGCGACCAGGCCAGCGAACGCAAGGTGGCCGGCAGCGGCTCGGTCAATTGTTCGGCCCTGTAGGCCAGCTCATCAAAGCGTTGTTGCAGCGACGTGAAATGGTGGCGCTTTTCACTGGACAGCGAACGCCCCTCTCGCGCCAGTTCATCGAGAAAGGCCAGTTCTTCAGCACGCAGCCGTTGAATTTCTTCAGGCAACTCGCCCTCCCAGCGCTCGGTCAACAACAACCGCTGATGGCGCAAGGCGGTCAGCCGCGCGGTCAACAGCACCAATTGGTTGCCCAGCAGTTGCACCAGACCGTTGGCACTGCGTAACCGTGGCGCATCGAAGTACATGTGCCGGCGCACGCCCTCCAGGCCGCTGATCTGGCCCAACAGCTGCATTTGCCGCTGCAGGAAATCGGCTTCGCTCTCTTCGGTGCGGATGACAGCGCTGGCATGGGTGGCGAGCAAGCGGGTGATTTGATCGATCCTGGCAAAGTAATCCCGGGCCACGGCTTCCGGCCTGGCGGTGAGCAGGCTGACCACGCACACGCAGGCAACCGCCAGCAGCGTCTCGGTGACACGGGTGACCGCCAGCAAGAACATGCCGTCCTGGTCCGGCACTGCCAGCAGGGCCACCACCACGGCGGTGTAGCCGCTGAGGACAAACGCCCCGGAACTTGTATAGCGCAACAAGGTGCCACCGGCGGTGCACAACGCCAGCCACAACGCCAGGGTGGTGATGAACGGCAACGGCGCCTGGGGAAAGATCGCCATGATCAGCACCGCCACAGCCGCGCCCGTCGTGGTGCCGACCACCTGGCCAAAACTGCGGGCCAGCACCATGCCGCCCAGTGGCTGGCTGATGATGACCACGGCCATGATCGACCACTTGGGCTGGTCCAGATCGAACAGGAACGCCAGGTACAGGGTCAACAACCCGGCCGCGATGGTTCGCAGGGCAAACAGCAACACCCCGGGCCCGGGGTTGAGCATGGCCTTGAAGTACTGCAACAGCCCTTGCATGGAAACACTCGTCGATTCACCTCCAGCAAGCGTAGTCACTGCTGCGGGGCCTCGAGAGGTTTTGCTGTCGACGCAGCCTGCAGGCCCGTTGATTGTCGGCTGAAGGGCTGTACAACGGTTTGAATCGCCATTGAACGTCGTCAAGGTTTGACTCAAAGCCTGGCCTGACCGAAGCTGGCGCCTTTGCAAAAGCTTGCCAGCTTCCGGATTCCTGCATGCCCAAGTCCCGCCGCATCCTGTTTATCAGCGTCTTCGCCCTGCTCGTCATCGGCCTTGTGTGGTTCTCCCTGCGCGATACCGCCCCGGTGGTTCCCGAAGCCATCCAGCATGGCTACAGCGAAGCGCTGGCGGCTGCCCGGGGCGGTCAACCGGGTGCCGCGCGGGTGCTCTATCAGCAATTGGCCCGTCCGGACCTGTCCCCCAAGCGGCGTATCTGGTTGCATGCCGAGCTGCCCAACTATCCAAGCTCAGTGGCCCTGAAGCTGGCGGATGCCGACTTGCAGAACGAGTCGCCAGAAGTACGTATCGCGGCGATCAGGAGCGTCAGCGGCCTGGTACCGAGCGGCCAGCGCAGTCTGCTGCTGGGACCATTGCTCGATGACAGCGAACAAAGCGTGCGGCTGGCGGCGATCAACGCGCTGCTGGGGTTGTCACCTGATGATCTGGGTTTGTATTTCGGGCCGCTGGAGCAAGCCATCGATGCCTGGGAGCAAGTGCTCAAGAGCGAGCCGCAAAGCGCCGCAAACCAATACCAACTGGCCCGGCTGCACCTGCACAACGCCGAGCTTAAGGAGGCGCAGCAGGCGCTGGACAACACCCTGCGCCTGGCGCCGGACAACCTGCCGGCGCTGGTGCTGCAAATCGAGGTGCTGGATAAACAGGGCCAGAATGACGCTGCCCGGCAACTGTTGGCCAGGCAACTGCAGGCACAACCCAACTCGGCCTACCTGCAACACGCGCTGGGGCTCTGGCTGCTGCATCACGAGCAAAGTGAATTCGCCCTGCTCGGCCTGTCCAAGGCCGTTGAACTTGAGCCCAATAACCGGGATTACCGCTATGACCTGGCCACCACGTTGCACGGTGAGCATGAGCTCGAAGCGGCGCAGAAACAGTTGCAGGAAGTCGTTCAGCGCCATCCGAACGATCGCAAGGCTCGGGTGCAGCTGATCAACTACTGGAAGGAAAGCGGGCAGCTGCAAAACGTGCAGATCCTGTTGGCCCAACTCGAACAGATGAACCCCGATGATCCGGCGCTGCAACAGGGGCTTTGACCCCGACTGAAATTTCGTTGAACCGTCGTCCCGGCCCGGGGTCAAGTGAACAGGCAGCCATTGTGGCTGATCACCAGGCCATTTGCCTTCGATCTGTTGACGGTGAAGGCAAGGGAGATGATCCGCGCCTGAATGCTTACGAAAGCATGTCCTGCATCAACTCCTGCAATTTATCCAGATCGAAGGGTTTCTCCAGGATCGGTGCCTTGCGCGTAATCGGGCTGTCGGTCTCACGGATTTCCTGGGCATAGCCGCTGATGAAAATCACCTTGAGTTCCGGTCGCAGCTTCACGGCGGGCTCGGCGATCTGCACGCCGGAAATTCCTCCGGGCAGGCGGAAGTCGGTGATCATCATGTCCAGGTGCGGCTTGCTCGCCAGGATTTCGAAAGCCTGCTCGCCGTTTTCGGCCTGCAATACGCGGTAACCCTCGCCCGACAGATAAGCGGACAGCACCATCAGAATCGAGGGATCGTCCTCGACGACGAGTACTACATCTTGTGCATCTTCGCTCATGGGAAGCCTTTGTTCAGTCAATTGCTGCTGATACGACCGTGGGGTCGTTCAGAGGTTGCGTTTACCTGTCTGTTTTCCTACAGCGGCAGACAAACGCGAAACAAGGCGCCTTCGCCAATCCTGCTCTGGACGGTAATAGTACCGCCATGGGCGGCCACAATCTGCTCTGAAATAAACAATCCCAGGCCCAGCCCGGCGACGGCGTGTTTGGCCGATACCCGTTCGAACTGCTGGAAGATCCGCTTCTGGTTTGCCTCGCTGATACCAATCCCTTGATCCTGCACGTCCACCAGCGCCTGGCCACCTTCACTGTAGACCTTCACCGAAATCGGGCTCTTGGCCCCGTAGCGCAAGGCGTTGGTCAACAGGTTGGAAATGACCTGTTCAATACGAAACTCGTCCCAGTTTCCGATTACCGGTCGCTCGGCATCGAGGGTGACCGACGCTTCGGCGGCATCGATTTGCCGGGAGAAGTTGTGCAACACGTCGCGAACCAGCGTTGAAAGGTCGACGCGCGTCGGCCGGATCGACAACTTGCCGGTGCGAATTCGCGAGACATCGAGCATGTCTTCGATCAACCGAATGAGGTTTTTGATCTGCCGCTCGTCGCGGTCAACCATCGCGTGCATCTTGTCCAGGGTGAACGCGGCGGCGTTGTCCCGGGCCAGGTGCATCTTGCGTAACTGGGTTTCAAGGATCAGGCCGTTGAGCGGCGTGCGCACTTCGTGGGCGACAATGGACATGAAGTCATCGCGCATGCGCACCGCCTGCTCGAGTTCCAGCTGGGTATTTTTCAGTTGTTTGAGCAGCGCTTCCTGTTCGCGGCGGCTTTGCTCAAGGGCCTGCACCTGTTCCTTCATCGCCTTGCTTTGGCGGTACAGGTCGACGAACACATTGACCTTGCTCTTGACCGCCTGGATGTCCAGCGGCTTGTGCAGGAAATCCACGGCACCGCTTTCATAGCCCTTGAAGGCATAGTTCAGTTCACGCCCGGCGGCGCTGACGAAAACGATCGGGATGTTCCTGGTCCTTTCCGTGCCGCGCATCAACTCGGCCAGCTCGAAGCCATTCATGCCGGGCATCTGCACATCGAGAATGGCCAAGGCGAACTCGTGTTGCAACAGCAGGGACAAGGCCTCGTCGGCGGACAGCGCCTTGTACACGATGCGGTCCTCACGCTTGATCAGCGCTTCGAGCGCCAGCAGATTCTCCGGCAAATCGTCGACGATCAGCAGTTTGGTCTGGATATTGCTCAGCATGCGATTCGTTCCAGCTCGACAAGCAAACGGCCGATGCCGCGTACAGGGAGGATGTGGTCCGGCCGGTGCAGATCCAGCGCGGCCCGGGGCATGGTGGCGACCTGAGCCTCTTGCGGGTCCTGCACGATGGTCATGCCACCGCGCTGCTTGACCTGGACCAGTCCGCGCGCGCCATCGCAGTTGGCGCCGGTGAGCAATACCGCAGCCAGGTTGGCGCCGTAAGCATCGGCGGCCGATTCGAACAGATAATCGATGGCAGGTCGCGAATGATGCACTCGAGGCTCCAGGCTCAGGGAAAAGCTGCGGTCCCGCTCCACCGACAGGTGATAACCGGGCGCGGCGAAATACAGCGTGCCGGCCTCGACCGGGGTCTTGTCGCAGGCCTCCCGCACCGGCAGGGCAACCCGGCGGGAAAACACGTCCGCCAGCTGGCTGCGGCGCTCGTCCGGCATGTGCAGCACGACAATGATCGGCAGTGCGAAGCCTTCGCGCAGCGGGCCGAGGATGCTCAACAGCGCCTCGACGCCACCGGCGGAGGCACCGATCACGATAGCTTCGATCGCCGGCAATTTCGTTGCACTGTTCATGATTTTCGATAAATCCGTTCTTGTTTGACCAACGGCTCGAACTGATCGCCGAAGGCTGAGAAATCCGGGGTTTCCTTACTGCCCAGCACCAAAAAACCGCGATGGCAGAGGGACTCATGAAACAGTCCGAATGCCCGATCCTGAAGTTTTTTATTAAAATAAATCAGTACGTTACGACATGAAATTAATTGAGTTTCGGAGAATACGCTGTCCGTTGCCAGGCTGTGATCGGCGAAGGTCACGTTCTCGTGCAGTGTCTTGTCGAAAATCGCGTACCCATAGGCCGCCGTATAGTAGTCGGCAAAGGAACACTGGCCACCGGCCTGCTGGTAATTAGCAGTGTAGGCACGGACATTCTCCATCGAGAAAATCCCTTGCTTGGCCTTTTCCAGCGAGCGCGGATTGATGTCGGTGGCGTAGATGATCGTGCGGTCCAGCAGGCCCTCTTCGCGCAACAGAATGGCCATTGAATACACCTCTTCGCCGGTGCTGCATCCGGCGATCCAGATCTTGAGCGAAGGGTAGGTTCGCAGCAGCGGCACCACTTCCCTGCGAATGGCCAGGAAGTGCGAAGGGTCGCGAAACATCTCGCTGACCGGGATGGTCAGCAATTGCAGCAGTTGCATGAACGCGACGGGATCGTGCAGGACCTTATCCTGCAGTGCCGAGATGGTATTGCACTCGAACTGGCTCAATGCATGATTGACCCGGCGCTTGATCGAGGCGCCGGAATAATCGCGAAAATCGTAGCTGTACTTGAGGTAGATCGCCTCGATCAACAGCCGCAATTCGATTTCGCTGTTTCGCTCCACTGAAAAATTGCGCTCCACTAGATACGTTCCATCTTCGGTAACCACACACGAATCAGCGAAAACAGGCGATCCAGGTCGATGGGTTTGGCCAGGTAGTCGTTGGCGCCGGCCTGCAGGCAGCGCTCCTGATCGTCCTTCATGGCCTTGGCCGTCACCGCAATGATCGGCAGCTTGCGCCAGCGCGGGTCCTTGCGGATTTCAACGGTGGCTTCATAGCCATCCATTTCCGGCATCATCACGTCCATCAACACCAGATCGATGTCTTGTACCTCATTCAGTCGTTCAATCGCTTCGCGACCGTTGCGGCCGATGACCACGACTGCGCCCTTTTGCTCCAGGGCGCTGGTGAGAGCGAAAATGTTGCGCACATCGTCATCTACCAGCAGCACCTTGCGGCCTTCGAAGACCTTGTCGCGGCTGCGGGCGACCTTGAGCATCTTCTGCCGTTCATGGGACAACCGTGATTCGACCTTGTGCAGAAAAAGCGTCACCTCATCCAGCAACCGCTCCGGCGAGCGTGCGCCCTTGATGATGATCGAACGCGAATACTTGCGCAGTTCGGCCTCTTCATCCCGGGTCAGGTTACGCCCGGTATAGACGATGACGGGTGGAAAGGAGCAGATGTCTTCGGTGGACATGCGCTTGAGCAAGTCATTGCCGAGCATATCCGGCAGCTTGAGGTCGATGATCATGCAATCGAAGACCGACGTGCGCAGCAGGTCCAGCGCCTCCTGGGCCAGGCCAACGGCGGTGATCTCGATGTCATCGTCGCCGATCAGGCGGGCAATGCTGTCGCGCTGCAAGTCATCGTCCTCGACCAGCAGCACGCGTTTGACCTTCTGGGTCAGCTTGGCCTCGAGGCGTGCAAACACGTCCTTGAGTTCCTCGCGGGTGGTCGGTTTGACCGCATAGCCGATGGCGCCCATGTGCATCGCCGCCTCGACCCGGTCTTCGACCGAAATCACGTGCACCGGGATGTGCCGGGTTTCGGCGTGTTCCTTCAAACGTTGCAGCACGGTCAGGCCGGAATGATCCGGCAGGCGCATGTCCAGCAGGATCGCATCGGGGATGAACGCCTTGGCCAGCTCATAGCCTTCGTCGGCACCGTGGGCCACCAGGCACTGATAACCCAGCTCATGGGCCAGATCGTAGAGGATGTGCGCAAAGTTCGGCTCATCTTCCACCACCAGAATGCAGCGAGTGGTGAACGGCGCCTTGTTGCGATCGTCGTCGAAACGCGGAATGTCGACTTCGGCCACCCGTGGTGACAACGTGGGCGGCAATACGCTCGGCGCCGCCACCGGAGCGGCTCGCATCAGTTCGACAGGCACTTCGCCCGGTTCCACGTACTGCTGCGGCAAGACCAGGGTAAACACACTGCCCTGCCCCGGTGTGCTGGTCACACTGATGGAGCCGCCGAGCAAGGCCGCCAGGTCACGGGAGATCGACAACCCCAGCCCGGTACCGCCGTAACGCCGGTTGGTGGTGCCATCGGCCTGACGGAACGCTTCGAAGATGCTTTCGTGCTGATCCACCTCGATGCCGATCCCGGAATCGCCGATGCTGAAGGCGATGCCGTCATTCGGCGCCGTGGCGACGGACAGGCTGACGCTGCCGCTTTCAGTGAATTTCAAGGCATTGGACAGCAGATTCTTGAGGACCTGCTCCAGGCGCTGGCGGTCGGTGAACAGCATCAGCGGCGCACCGTCCTGCATATCCACCTGGAAATCCAGCTGCTTGTCCGTGGCCAATGGCTGGAACAGACCGTGCAGGCCATCCACCAGACGCGCCACGCTGGTGTTCTCCGGGCGGATTTCCAGCTTGCCGGCCTCGACTTTGGAAATGTCCAGAATGTCGTTGATCAGGTTGAGCAAGTCATTGCCGGCGCAGTAGATCGACTCGGCAAACTTGACCTGCTCGGCAGTGAGGTTTTCTTCCGGATTTTCCGCCAACAGCCTGGCCAGGATCAACGAGCTGTTCAGCGGTGTGCGCAGCTCGTGGGACATGTTGGCGAGGAATTCGGACTTGTACTTGCTCGATCGCTGCAATTCTAATGCGCGTATTTCGAGCTGGATCTGGGCCTGATTGAGCTCGGTATTCTTCAGGTCCATGGCGTCGCGTTGCTCGGCCAATACTTCTGCCTGCTCGGCGAGTTGTTCGTTGGTCTGCTCCAGCTCCACCTGCTGGGTTTCCAGGTGCGCCTGGGACTCCTTGAGAATCCTCGACTGCTCTTCGAGCTCTTCGTTGGCGGTCTTGAGTTCTTCCTGCTGAACCTGCAACTCTTCATTGAGTTGCTGGGTTTCGGCCAACACCTCCTGCAAACGCTGGCGGTAGCGTGCCGCCTCGATCGAGGTGCCGATGTTGCCGGCTATCAGCTCAAGCAATTCAACGTCACGGTCCGTCAGTGGACGCAGAAAGCCCAACTCGATCACGCCATTGACCCGCTCGTCGTCGCTGGTTGGCACCACCAGCACACTGTGCGGCAAACCGTCACCGAGGCCGGAGCTGACTTTGAAGTAATCTTGCGGCACCTCATCCAGGCGAATCAGCCGTGCCTGCTGCGCCACCTGGCCGACAATGCCTTCGTCGCTGTAGATCTGCTGTTCACGCTCTTGCTGTTCGCGGGAAAAACCGTAGGTGGCGATGCGCTTGAGTCCGCCGTGGTCTTCGCGCACATAAATAGCCGCCACGGCGGTGCCCATGTACTGCGCACAAAATTGCAGGATGTTGCGACCCAACATGTTCAGGCTCAATTGCCCCAGCACCTGCTCGGCCAGCTCGGTCTGGCCGTTGCGCAGCCAGGCCTGCTGTTCCAGACGATGGGCGCTGGCCTGTTGGGCGGCAAGATTGACGCTGTAGTTCTGCGACAGAGTCAACAAATCGCGGCGCCCGACATACGCCAGCAACCCACTGACCCCGGCTATGAACAACACGTAGAGGCTGATGCTCATGATCGTGGTACGTCGCACCTCTTCATTGCGAGCGGTGCGCAGTTGCTGCTCGGAGTCGATCACATCCTCGAACTGCTTGCGAATCTCATCGGTCAGGCGTTTGCCGCGTCCGGCCTTGACCACGGCGCGATAGTCACCACTGCTGCGCTGCAATTCGATCAGCGATTGTGCATAGCCGGCCCACTCCTGCTGCAAAGCCTGCAAGCGCAGCAAGCGGTCGGTCTGCACCGGGTTGTCGGCGGTCAGTTCGAGCAAGGTGGTGAGGGCCACGGCGATGCGCGGCTTGGCGGTTTCGTAGGGATCGAGGAAATGGTCGTCGCCACTGAGCAGGAAACCGCGCATCCCGGTTTCCAGGTCCACGGTCAACTTGACCGCTTCATTGGCGTTATTGATCACTCGGTCGGTGTGTTCCACCCACTGGATGGTCGACAGTAAATAGCTGATCAGCGACACGAAGAACACGGCGCTGATGAGTCCCAGACCCAATGGCAGGCTGATGTTGCGACTCAGGAGTTTACGAAATCGTTGCTCATCAACCGAGGACGCGAAGGGCATGGGGCAATCCTTGTCGAACTGTCAGAATGCAAGGAGTTTGCCCCAAAACTGGCGCACTGATCCATTTTTCTGACATGTTTGCGCGCAAGGTCCTACATTCCTCTGCACCCCTGCAAAGCGCCGGGTTATCCTTGCCTGCCCAGCGTCGGGGTCTTTTTTGCATCACGTTGGGAACTTGCCGGGACCCGCCACTTACTCATGCAAGAGGCCGGTGATTTCCAGCGACCGGCAGCGCCAATTTTTATCGGGAATCTCACTATGTCATCCGCCAACGCCCCCACCATCCTTGTCGTTGAAGACGATGCCATCGTGCGCATGCTGATCGTCGACGTACTGGAGGAGTTGGAGTTCAAGGTGCTGGAAGCCGATGGCAGCGACCGGGCAATGGAGATGCTCAAGGACGTGGACCAGCACATTGATCTGATGATGACTGATGTTGGCCTGCCTTTCATGGACGGCCGCGAACTGGCCACCCTCGCCCGCACGTTACGCCCCGACTTGCCCATCTTGTTTGCCAGCGGCTATGCCGAAAGCATCGAAGTCCCTGTCGATATGCACGTGATCGGCAAACCCTTCTCCATTGATCAGTTACGGCAGAAGATACGCGAGATGCTGCCAGCCAAGTAATTAACAGTTAAAGCGCCATTTACATCACCCTATCGAGCCGGCCCTCTGAGCCAGGCTCAATGATAAGTGCTGCCAGAAACAAAAAGCACAGTATACAAACTGGGCAAACAAGCTTCAAAAACATACTCTTCGTCACAAACTTCAGAGGACGCAAACCTCAATAATCGAGATTATTTTTTCACCCAAAAAACACAAGCGCACCCATCTAAAAAGGATTTATTGATGAGCAACAATCAATACGACTATAGAAAGCCAACAACTTTTGAAACCCTGCAACGGGACATTGAAAGTCTGAAGCAGACAAACAACCTTGAAAAGACTCATATCGCTTCAATCCTGCAGCGAAACCACCCTGGCCTTATCGACGCCAACAACCAGTTCATTCTCAGCAACTGGATTATCGCTTTCACTTATGACAGTTCGCTACACATCGCCCACCGAGCGGGCCAGTCACTGCTAAACGACATACTGGCCAGCAAAGAGTTTATTGGTCTGAAGGAGCTATCAAACCTTCCAACTCACACAACGTACATGTGCGACGCCAACATGAATATGTACGTGTTGGTTGACGACAAAAAGATGCATGTTGACGACTTACTTAAAGAAAATGAAATACTTCACCAGCGCCTGAAACAGTTGAGCAGTTACGCGAGCAGCGCTGGCGGCTTCATTTACAGCTCTGACGAGTTCAATATCGAACAGTGGTTACGGTTCTACGGGTACCCGATTCCGTCAACCGCCAGACAGCTTGTTAACCTAATTGATTTCTTTAACAAGGAGCGGCCAAAAATTCCGGCAGCAACAGACTTCTACAAAATACTCAAAGACCCGGAATCTTCCCCGACAGCACTGCCTCTGATAGAACGGCGAAAAATCGAAGAAGTAACAAAAACATTCGGAGCAACTAAAAAAGGTCAACTGCTAAAAATCCTGGTCGAGCAAGCCATCAGCGTACCAACTGATACCTTGAGAGCCGCCCCCGGCCAACACATTAACAATCTTCTTGAAGGCGCGATTGGAAAAATTTGGGCGCGGGGCTATCTGGATGCATTGAACTGGTATGGCGCTACCGCAGGTACTTCACCATCCCCGAAGGATCTTGAGCAATTACTCATTACCGCCATCATCCTGAACCTTGAACCAGACGCCGGCCTGAATCAAAACAAAGGCCGGGCACTGGGCTATGGGTTTTACAACCCGGTCAACGCCGAGCTTCATCCTGCCAAAGTATTGCCGATGTTCGAAAAGCATCTTGTCGATAACAATATCGTCGATGCAACAGTAGCTCCTCTGGCTGCGTACATACTCGCATGCGCTGCAGCACCTGAACTCCTCGTAAAACGAATC
The DNA here is from genome assembly GCF_057838985.1 of Pseudomonas sp. KH_046_2. NCBI lineage: Bacteria > Pseudomonadati > Pseudomonadota > Gammaproteobacteria > Pseudomonadales > Pseudomonadaceae > Pseudomonas > Pseudomonas sp. KH_046_2. Next base: position 3,137,172 of record NZ_CM174480.1, read on the forward strand.
CCGGACGACATGGCCATAAACTCGCCTGCGTGGGTGGTGCATAGCGTTGCCGTCGAAAAAATCGAGCACATTGCACCTGGCGCCTCGACCGCCATGACATTCGATGATGTTCAGACTTACGCTGATCTGGAGCCATTCGATGAGAACCTTGAGCAATTGTTCGGGCTGAATGTGCTGACGTCGATGCTGAACTGGGGCGCAATGAATCGCCTCATCCCCTATAGCGAACGAGGTGAGTACAACAGTGATCACTACCGAACGGTCGAAGCTCGTTACACCGATTACACCGAAGCACTTGAACAATGCAGTAAAGCCATAAGTACCCCACTACCAACGCGACACGAAATGGCCTTGAATGAACTGAAGAGAGCCATGCCTGACGGAGACTATCTAACAAATAGAAATTATATGCACACCGACCTACCCTTGGGCGAAACCATATCGGTGCATGAACTATTCATGTCTGGCGACCTCATGAATGAAGGTTGGACCGGACTTACCCTGTCCCACAAAATCGCGTCAACCTTTGAAGCTTATGAACTTCCAAGAACACTACCCTACCTAGGGCGACTGCAGGACATTAAGAAACTCTACACAGACACGTTCAACGATTACTTCAACCAGTTAAAGCTGGCAACCGCCACCGCATTGAAGCTCGCCATATCAAAAATGCCTGAAGCTGATCGAAAACGACTGGAGTATGGCTATCTAAGCTTCTTTACTGTTCGCAAACAATTCAGCGCTGCAGCGACCAAGGAAACACAGCGTGACCGGGACAAATACAGAGGTCGTTTCGGCGTAATTATCTCGTCTGAATACAATTCACAATTTTATTATTACGAACTGTTCACATTACGAGCCGAATGCCACCCCCGTCACGACCTTCGAGCGATGTTCAGTTCATCCTACCTGCACCCCGCAGAAGCCACTGAGTGGTATGACAAAGATGAAAAGCAATGGCAGGTCCAAGGCCTTGACTGGCCATTGGATATCGACGCATATCTCAATGGAACGGCCCCCAAAAAGAATGTCAACAATAAAGTGGTTGTCGAAAAGCTTTGGCAAGCCTATGAACAGGAAGGCGTGGAGCGCGTAGCCCCACAAAACAGAAGTCAAGTCGAAATATTTTTTTCCGAAGCGACAGCAGACACTGTTAACCGAGTACTTGACTACTTCCCGCCCGCTACCTACGCCGAACTGTACAACGCCGGTTACGGTATAGCGCCCCTGGAAGCGGCAAGACAGAACAGCAAAGACAGAATAGACCTGATTCTTAACCTGATTATCCCGTTCAAGAGTTGCATCGAAGACCTGAGCTCCGGTGACCGTGATCGTGAGCGGCAGGCCATCTTTGGATGCGCATTGGACGCACTGTCGATCGTCGGGGCTGTATTGGGTGTCGCGCCCAAATTCGCCTCCATCGCGTTCAAATCCGGTAGCCTCCTTTCCAAATCTTTAACACTCGCCAGGGTCAGCGGCAGTTTTGCCCTGAGTTTGGTCAACCCGCTCGATGGTGTGCCAAGTCTTTTGAAGAAGGGAGCGACCATCACCAAAAACGGAGTCGTGCTTGTTACAGGGGTTGGCTCCAAAGTCAGCGGCAAAGCCGCGAAGCAACTCCAATCCATCTCCGGAGCACTCGATACCTATACCGCTGCAAGGTCCTTGAATTGCGTCGATATGAAATTGGCGCGCGTGGAAGGTATCAGCGAGCTATCTCAGGCAACTGATGTTCTGCTATTCAAAAGAGCATACGACTGGTACGAACTTGACCTGAACAATTGTAAGGTGAGAGGCGGAAAAGTCACCAATTACAAGGAATTGACTCAGAAAGGAGAACTTGAACGGATGTAACCCGAAACATCCAGCAGGCAATGAGAGCGGTGAAAGCTATCACTCACCGCTCGCAGACCGAGTGTCACATCGTCTGACGGTCTGCTGTGGTTTAATACCCGCGTTTTTCCCAGCCTTCTACCGGTCCAAGGAATTCCCGTTCATGAGTCAACCCCACGCAACCAAAGTCCTGGTCATTGGTTACGTCTGGCCCGAGCCCCGCTCTTCGGCGGCCAGCGGGCATGTCATGCAGATTCTCGAGGTTTTCCTGGAGCAAGGCTGGGACATCACCTTCAGCAGCCCGGCGGGCTTCGGCGAGCAACGCGCAGACCTGACAGCGTTGGGTATTGACGAAGTACCCATCGAGCTGAACAACAGCAGTTTCGACGCATTCATCAGTGAACTGGCACCGGACATCGTGTTGTTCGATCAATTCATGATGGAAGAACAGTTCGGCTGGCGGGTCGAGAAGCATTGTCCCGATGCCTTGCGCGTACTCGAAAGTTGCGACCTGCAAAGCCTCAGGCATGGTCGTCATCAACGCCTCAAGGAGCGTTTGAAGGCCAGTGATGACAACAATGACTTCAGCGACCTGTTCGTCCAGGCAGAGCGTGAAGAATTTGAACACATGGCCAACACCGATCTGGCGAAGCGCGAGATCGCCTCGTTTTATCGTTGTGATTTGACACTGATGGTTTCCGAAGTGGAAATCGAATTGCTGGTCGAGCAATTCAGGTTTCCGCGCAATCTGTTGCACTGGTGTCCCTTGATGATCGACCAACCGAGCAGTACACCCGTACCGTTCGAAGACCGGGCGCACTTTCTGCACATCGGTAATTTTCGCCATGCACCGAACTGGGATGCGGTCCTCTGGTTGAAAACCACTATCTGGCCACTGATTCGCGAGCAGATACCCGGCGCTCAACTGCATATCTATGGTGCCTACACCCCACCCAAGGCGACTGCCCTGCATAACCCGGCCCAGGGTTTTCATGTCATGAACTGGGCAGAAGACGCCCTGCAAGTCATGTCGTCGGCACGAGTCTGCATGGCGCCTCTGCGTTTTGGCGCGGGAATCAAGGGCAAGATTGTCGATGCGATGCTCTGTGGCACACCGAATGTGACGACGCCAGTGGGCGCCGAGGCGATGCATGGCCTGGAGGCATGGCCCGGTGCAGTGACCCGTTCGGCGCGCGAGTTCGCCGATCACGCCGTGCAACTGCACAACGACAAGACGCGCTGGCTGGACGCCCAGGCGCACGGGCAAACCCTGCTTGCCAGCCGCTACCGCAAATCCGTTCACGGCCCGGCCTTGATCCAGCGGCTGATCGATTGCCAACGGGATGTGGCAAACATCAGACGAGATAACTTTACCGGCAGCATGCTGCGTCATCACCAGCACAAGAGCACGCAATACATGGCGCAATGGATTGAGGCGAAGAACCGGCTGAATCAGGAGTAACCCGCCCTCCTTGCGCGTGCCTTGCAGGAGTAGGCGCACAGGCGGTAGTAGCGTGATCCCTGCGGCAAGAGGCATGATCGGGACGGGATAACAACACAAGCGCCCTGACATGACCCGCACCGCCAGAGTCACCGACCCCTCCTACGAGCTGATGGACGACCACAACGGCTTGTCCATCATCTACCGCCAGCACGGTTTCCCCTGCCCGCTGGTGCGCTGGCATTTCCACAAAGAGTACGAGCTGCACCTGATCGTCGCCAGTTCCGGCAAGGTGTTCATCGGCGACTACATCGGCAACTTCTATCCCCAGACACTGTTTCTCACCGGCCCCAACCTGCCCCACAACTGGATCAGCCAGGTGGCCGAGGATGAAGTGGTGCCCAAGCGCGACATGCTGGTCAACTTCACCGACGAGTTGTTCGACAGCGGCTATCAGGTGTTCGCCGAACTCAAGGCCCTGGCGCCGCTGCTGGAGCGTGCGCAGTACGGCATCGAGTTTCGCTGCAAGCACACCATCGCCAAGGCGATGGATCTGATGCAGCGCATCGCCGATACCACTGGTATGACCCGTCTCGGGCACTTTTTCATTCTGCTGGAGTTGCTTGCAGCCACCGACGACTACCAATTGCTCTCCGGCGCCACGACCCCGCAACTGGCCGACGAACACAACATCGACCGTACCAACCGCGCGGTGGATTACATTTTTGCCCACTACGCCCGGGATTTGACGCTGGAGGAAGTCGCCGAGCACCTGGGCATGAAACCGACTTATTTCAGCCGGGTGTTCAAGCAGGCCACCGGGCGCAATTTCATCGAGTTCGTCAATCGCCTGCGCATCAGCAAATCCTGCGAGTTGCTGGCCGATGGCGACAAGCCGGTGACCGATGTTTGCTTCGAATCGGGCTTCAACAATATTTCCAACTTCAACCGGCGCTTCCAGCAGCTCAAGGGCATGACCCCGTCGCACTACCGGCGCTTGGTGGTGCAGCGATTGACCGAACAGAATCTCGGCTGACAACCCCAACCCCTGTGGGAGCAGTTTTCAAGCTTGAAACCTGTACGGTTTCAATACCCCTCCTTTGCTGAAAAGCCCTTCCCTGTGAATAGCACCCAAAACCTCAGTGCAAAAAAGTATCGATCAAGGTGCGATGGATGATTTGTCTCGCCTGCCATTGAAGGATGTAATCAGCACAGATTCTTCCCTCCGCAGGAAGACACAAAAACAATAACTGTCCTTCTGTTTCCCGCCGGGTGCAGAAAAGGAGTGCACGATGCAACCTTCGGTAAAAGCCCTGCTTGCCCTCACCTGCATGACCCTCAGCAGCGTCAGCCTTGGCGCACAGACCCTGACCATCGCCACCGTCAACAACAGCGACATGATCCGCATGCAAAAGCTCTCGAAAACCTTCGAGGCCGAGCATCCGGACATCAAGCTCAATTGGGTGGTCCTCGAAGAAAACGTCCTGCGCCAGCGCCTGACCACCGACATCGCCACCCAGGGCGGGCAGTTCGACGTGCTGACCATTGGCATGTACGAAGCCGCACTCTGGGGCGCCAAGGGTTGGCTGGCGCCGATGACGGATTTGCCGGCCAGCTATGCCCTCGACGACGTGTTCCCGTCGGTGCGCGAAGGCCTGTCGGTCAAAGGTTCGCTGTACGCCCTGCCGTTCTACGCCGAAAGCTCGATCACTTACTACCGCACCGACCTGTTCAAGGATGCCGGCCTGACCATGCCCGAGCGCCCGACCTGGGAGCAGATCGGTGAATTCGCCGCCAAACTGAACAAACCCGAGCAGGAACGGTACGGCATCTGCCTGCGGGGCAAGGCTGGCTGGGGCGAGAACATGGCGCTGATCAGCACCGTGGCCAACGCCTATGGCGCGCGCTGGTTCGATGAAAAGTGGCAGCCGGAATTCAACGGCCCCGAATGGAAAAACGCGCTGAGCTTCTATGTCGACACCATGAAGAAATCCGGCCCGCCGGGGGCGTCGAGCAACGGTTTTAATGAAAACCTCGCGTTGTTCAACAGCGGTAAATGCGCGATCTGGGTCGATGCCAGCGTCGCCGGTTCGTTCGTCACCGACAAATCCCAGAGCAAGGTCACCGATCACGTCGGTTTCACCTATGCGCCGCATCAGGTCACTGACAAGGGCTCGGCCTGGTTGTATTCATGGGCGCTGGCCATTCCGACCAGTTCCAAGGCCAAGGACGCGGCGAAAACCTTCAGCGCCTGGGCCACGTCCAAAGAATACGGCGCACTGGTCGCGGAAAAGGACGGTATCGCCAACGTGCCGCCGGGCACCCGGGCCTCGACCTACAGCGAGGCATACATGAACGCCGCGCCGTTCGCCAGGGTCACGCTGGAGTCGCTCAAGGTCGCGGACCCAAGCAAGCCGGGCGCCAGACCTGTGCCGTACATCGGCATCCAGTTGGTGACCATTCCCGAGTTCCAGGGCATTGGCACCCAGGTCGGCAAATCCTTCTCGGCGGCGCTGATTGGCCAGACCACAGTCGACCAGGCCCTGGCGGCAGCCCAACAAACCACTGAACGTGAAATGAAGCGCGCGGGTTATCCCAAGTAACCCCGTTGCTCGCTCCTGCCTTCTGTAGGAGTGAGCCTGCTCGCGATGACGGGCTCCCATTCAACATTGTGGGTGACTGATACAGCGCTATCGCGAGCAGGCTCGCTCCTACAGTGGATCTCCATAGGTCTGTATGACTCGGTTCTGATCACCATGAATACATCAACTGCCAAAGCTCACATGGACATTGCCCAACCCCAGCGCAAAAGCCGCGTGGCCAATCCCGGCTGGTTTCTGGTCAGCCCTTCGGTGGCATTGCTGCTGCTGTGGATGATCGTGCCGCTGGGCATGACCGTCTACTTCTCGATGATTCGCTACAACTTGCTCAACCCCGGCGAAAACGAGTTCGTCGGGCTGGAGAACTTCACCTACTTCCTCACCGACTCGGGCTTCTTGCCCGGCGCCACCAACACGCTGCTGCTGGTGGGCAGCGTGCTGTTGATCAGTGTGGTGTTCGGTGTACTGATCAGTGCTTTGCTTGAGGCCAGTGAGTTTTTCGGTCGCGGCATCGTGCGGGTGATGCTGATCTCGCCGTTTTTCATCATGCCCACGGTGGGCGCACTGATCTGGAAGAACCTGATTTTCCATCCGGTGTCGGGGATTCTCGCCTACGTCTGGAAGCTGTTCGGCGCGCAACCGGTGGACTGGCTGGCGCACTACCCGCTGCTGTCGATCATCATCATTGTCTCGTGGCAATGGCTGCCCTTCGCCATCCTGATCCTGATGACCGCCATGCAGTCCCTCGACCAGGAACAGAAAGAAGCCGCGCGCCTCGACGGTGCCGGGCCCGTCGCGATTTTCTGGCACCTGACCCTGCCGCACCTGGCACGGCCGATTGCAGTGGTGGTGATGATCGAAACCATCTTCCTGCTCTCGGTGTTCGCCGAAATCTTCACCACCACCAACGGCGGCCCCGGCTACGCCTCGACCAACCTCGCCTACCTGATCTACAACCAGGCGCTGGTGCAGTTCGACGTCGGCATGGCCTCGGCGGGTGGCTTGATCGCCGTGGTCATCGCCAACATCGCCGCGATCATCCTGGTGCGGATGATCGGCAAAAACCTGACCGACAAAGCCTGAGGCCTGCCATGACTCTTCAACAATCCCGTCGCCTGCAAAGCCTGCTGCTCGGTACGTTGGCCTGGGCCATCGCCATCGTGATTTTCTTCCCGATCTTCTGGATGGTACTGACCAGTTTCAAGACCGAAATCGATGCCTTCGCCACGCCGCCACAGTTCATCTTCATGCCGACGCTGGAGAACTACCTGCACATCAACGAGCGCAGTGATTACTTCAGCTTCGCCTGGAACTCGGTGGTGATTTCCTTCAGCGCCACGGCCCTGAGCCTGCTGATCGCGGTGCCGGCGGCCTACTCCATGGCGTTCTACGAAACCCAGCGCACCAGAGGCACGCTGCTGTGGATGCTCTCCACCAAGATGTTGCCGCCGGTGGGCGTGCTGATGCCGATCTACCTGCTGGCCAAGAGTTTCGGCCTGCTCGACACGCGGATCGCGCTGATCGTGATCTACACGCTGATCAACCTGCCGATCGTGGTCTGGATGATTTACACCTACTTCAAGGACATCCCCAGGGACATCCTCGAAGCCGCGCGGCTGGACGGCGCAACGCTGGCCCAGGAGATGCTCCGGGTGTTGCTGCCCATCGCCAAGGGCGGGCTGGCTTCCACGGTGCTGCTGTCGCTGATCCTGTGCTGGAACGAGGCGTTCTGGTCGCTGAACCTGACCTCGTCGAAAGCCGCGCCGTTGACCGCGTTGATCGCCTCGTATTCGAGCCCCGAAGGGCTGTTCTGGGCCAAGTTGTCGGCGGTCTCGACCCTGGCCTGCGCGCCGATCCTGATCTTCGGCTGGATCAGCCAGAAGCAACTGGTGCGCGGCCTGTCGTTCGGCGCCGTGAAATAAATCCCTGTAGGAGCGAGCTTGCTCGCGATGGACGTGAACGATAACGCGTGCAGACAGGAAGAACGCTCCGCCTACAAATTTATCGCGAGCAAGCTCGCTCCTACAGAAAAATAAACGGAGGCCCATCACCATGGCCAACCTGAAAATCAAGAATCTGCAAAAAAACTTCGAAGGTTTTTCCATCATCAAGGGCATCGACCTTGAAGTGAACGACAAGGAATTCGTGGTCTTCGTCGGCCCGTCCGGCTGCGGCAAATCCACGCTGCTGCGGTTGATAGCCGGGCTGGAGGAAGTCAGCGGCGGCACCATCGAGCTCGATGGTCGCGACATCACCGAAGTCAGCCCGGCCAAGCGCGACCTGGCGATGGTGTTCCAGACCTACGCCCTGTACCCGCACATGAGCGTGCGCAAGAACATGTCGTTCGCCCTCGACCTGGCCGGCGTAGCGAAAGCCGAAGTGGAGAAAAAGGTTGGTGAAGCGGCGCGCATCCTCGAACTGGGGCCGATGCTGGAGCGTAAGCCCAAGCAACTGTCCGGCGGCCAGCGCCAGCGCGTGGCGATTGGCCGGGCCATCGTGCGCAACCCGAAAATCTTCCTGTTCGACGAACCGTTGTCCAACCTCGATGCCGCCCTGCGGGTGCAGATGCGCCTGGAACTGTTGCGCCTGCACAAAGAACTGCAAGCCACGATGATCTACGTGACTCACGATCAGGTCGAAGCGATGACCATGGCCGACAAAGTGGTCGTACTCAACGGCGGCAAGATCGAGCAGGTCGGGTCGCCACTGGATCTCTATCACCAACCGGCCAACCTGTTCGTCGCCGGTTTCCTGGGCACGCCGAAAATGGGTTTTCTCAAAGGCAAGGTCACCCGCGTCGACAGCCAGGGTTGTGAAGTGCAGCTGGATGCCGGAACCCGCATCAACCTGCCCTTGAGCGGCAGGCACCTGAGCGTCGGGAGTGCGGTGACGCTGGGCATTCGCCCGGAACACCTGGAACTGGCCAAGCCCGACGACTGCACCTTGCAGGTCACCGCCGATGTCAGCGAACGCTTGGGCAGCGACACCTTCTGCCACGTCCGGACGGCATCCGGTGAAGCTCTGACCATGCGTGCTCGCGGCGACTTGGCCAGCCGCTACGGTGAAACCCTGAGCCTGCATCTGGATGCGCAACACTGCCATTTGTTCGATGCCGACGGCGTGGCGTTGACCCGCCCGCTGCGCGTTGCTGCCTGATTTCAGAGAGCCTGCGATGAAACTGAACAACCAAAGCCTCAGCCGCCTCGCCCCTGAAGTGGTCCTGCCCGCCTACGCCCTTAGCGAGACCCGCCAAGGCATCGCGCACATCGGCGTCGGCGGTTTCCACCGTGCCCATCAGGCGTACTACACCGACGCCTTGATGAATACCGGCGAAGGCCTGGACTGGGCCATCTGCGGTGTCGGCCTGCGCGCTGAAGACCGCCGCGCCCGTGACGATCTCAAGGATCAGGATTATTTGTTCACCCTGTTCGAACTCGGCGATGGCGACGACACCGAAGTGCGGGTGATCGGCGCCCTGCGCGACATGCTGCTGGCCGAGGACGGTGCACAGGCGTTGATCGACAAACTGGCCAGCCCCGAGATCCGCATCGTCTCGCTGACCATCACCGAAGGCGGTTACTGCATCGACGACAGCAGCGGCGAGTTCATGGCGCACTTGCCGCAGATCCAGCATGACCTGACGCACCCGAATTCCCCGAAAACCGTATTCGGTTTCCTCTGTGCCGCACTGGCCAGGCGCCGCGCTGCTGGCACAGCGGCCTTCACCCTGATGTCCTGCGATAACCTGCCCCACAACGGCGCCGTCACCCGCAAGGCCCTGCTGGCCTTCGCCGCCTTGCACGACAGCCAATTGCGCGACTGGATCGACGCCAACGTCAGCTTCCCCAACGCCATGGTCGACCGCATCACGCCGATGACCAGCACACGGCACCGTCTGCAACTGGCGGACCAGCATGGCGTGGACGATGCCTGGCCGGTGGTCTGTGAACCCTTCGCGCAATGGGTGCTGGAAGACCGGTTCGTCAACGGTCGCCCGGCCTGGGAAAAGGTCGGCGTGCAATTTACCGACGACGTCACGCCCTACGAAGAAATGAAGATCAAGCTGCTCAACGGCAGTCATCTGGCGCTGACGTACCTGGGATTCCTGAAGGGTTACCGCTTCGTCCACGAGACCATGAACGACCCGCTGTTCGTGCGCTACATGCGCGCCTACATGGACCTCGATGTGACGCCACAGCTGCCGGCGGTGCCGGGAATCGACCTGGCCGAATACAAGAACACCCTGGTGGCGCGGTTCTCCAATCAGGCGATTGCCGATCAGCTTGAACGGGTGTGTTCGGACGGTTCGTCGAAGTTTCCGAAATTCACCGTACCGACCATCAACCGCTTGATCGCCGATGGCCGCGAGACCCAGCGCGCGGCGTTGGTGGTGGCGGCGTGGGCGCTGTATCTCAAGGGCGTGGATGAACAGGGCGAGACCTACACGATTGCTGATCCGCGCGCGGCGTTCTGCCAGGCGCTGGTGGCCGATGATGTGCTGATTACCCAGCGCTTGCTGGCGGTCGAGGAGATTTTTGGAACCGCCATTGCGCGCTCGCCGGAGTTTGTCGCGGCGTTTGAGTGGTGCTGCAACAGTTTGCGCGAGGTTGGGGTGTCGCGGACTCTGGAACGAGTTTTGGCGTAAGTCCTGCGGTGGAGCTGCTGCCGTCTTCGCGGGCAAGCCCGCTCCCACAGGGTTCGCGTTGTTCACAAATCTTGGGTTCACCGCACTTCATGTGGGAGCGGGCTTGCCCGCGATGGCGGCATGAAAGGCGACATCTATGTTGAATGATCCAAGGATCCACTATGCCAAACCAAGAACTCTTCCTCGGCATCGACTGCGGCACCCAGGGCACCAAAGCGCTCATCCTCGACGCCGTCAGCGGCGAGGTGCTGGGCCAGGGCGCAGCCACCCACACGATGATCAGCGGCGCCAACGGCCGCCGCGAACAGGACACCCAGCAGTGGCTGGAAGCCTTCGCCACCGCCACCCGCCGCGCCTTGCTCGCGGCCAACGTCGATGGCCAGTCGATTCTCGGCATTGGCGTGTCCGGTCAGCAACACGGCCTGGTGCTGCTCGACGATCAGGGCAAGGTGCTGCGTCCTGCCAAACTCTGGTGCGACACCGAATCCACCCCTGAGAATGACCGACTGCTGGCCCACCTGGGTGGCGAAAAGGGTTCGCTGGAACGCCTCGGCGTGGTCATCGCACCGGGCTATACCGTCTCCAAGCTGTTATGGACCAAAGAGCAGCATCCCGAAGTGTTTTCCCGGATCGCCCGCATTCTGCTGCCCCATGACTACCTCAACCATTGGCTCACCGGCCGCAGTTGCAGCGAATACGGCGATGCCTCGGGCACCGGGTATTTCAATGTGCGTACGCGCCAGTGGGATGTGCAATTGTTGCGTGACATCGACCCCAGCGGACGCCTGCAAGCCGCGCTGCCGGAGCTGATCGATCCCCACCAGGCGGTCGGCACGATTCTGCCGGGCATTGCCGAACACCTGGGCATCAACCCCCGGGCACTGGTGTCCAGTGGCGGCGGCGACAACATGATGGGCGCCATCGGCACCGGCAACATCCAGCCCGGTGCAATCACCATGAGTCTCGGCTCGTCGGGCACGGTTTACGCCTACGCCAATGAGCCGAACGTCGCCGCAGATGCCACGGTTGCCACCTTCTGTTCTTCCAGTGGCGGCTGGTTGCCATTGATCTGCACCATGAACCTGACTAATGCCACCGGCCTGATTCGCGACTTGCTGGACCTCGACATCGACCAGTTCAACGATCTCGTTGCCCAGGCGCCGATCGGTGCCGAAGGCGTTTGCATGCTGCCATTCTTCAACGGCGAGCGGGTGCCCGCCCTGCCCCATGCCAGTGCCAGCCTGTCGGGTTTGACCATGACCAACCTGACCCGGGCCAACCTGTGCCGTGCGGTGGTCGAAGGCACGACGTTCGGATTGCGTTACGGACTGGACCTGTTACGCCGCAATGGCTTACAAAGCCGCAGCATTCGGCTGATCGGCGGTGGTTCGAAAAGCGCGGTGTGGCGGCAGATCGTCGCCGACACCATGAATACACCGGTGATCTGCACCGAACAAAGCGAGGCCGCGGCCTTGGGTGCGGCGATTCAGACGGCCTGGTGCGTAGCCCGGGCGAACGGGCGCGAAGACAGCCTGGCGCAATTGTGCGAGCGCTGCGTAAAACTCGACCCGGCCAGCGAAACCCTGCCAGTCGCCGACAATGTGCAAGCCTGCCAGCAGGCGTATGAACGCTATCAACAGCATGTCGCAACCCTATTTGAAGAGTGAACAACTATGTACCTGGTGTGTGGCGAAGCGCTGTTCGATTTTTTCAGTGAAAACGACGCCAGCGGTCTGGCGTCCAAAGTGAACTTCAAAGCCATTGCCGGTGGCTCGCCGTTCAACGTGGCGGTGGGCTTGCGCCGCTTGGGCGTGGACGCGGCGCTGTTGGCCGGGTTGTCCACCGACTACCTGGGCCGGCGCCTGCTGCAAGTGCTGGAAGATGAAGGCGTGTGCCTGGACTACCTGCTGGATTTTGCCGCGCCGACCACCCTGGCGATGGTCGCCGTGGGGGCCAATGGCTCGCCGCAGTACAGCTTCCGTGGCGAGGGCTGCGCGGATCGACAATTGCAACCGGAACACCTGCCGGCACTCGGGCCGCAGGTGCGCGGCCTGCATATCGGCTCGTTTTCCCTGGTGGTGCAACCGATTGCCGACACGCTATTGGCATTGGTGCGCCGGGAAAGCGGCAAGCGCCTGATCAGCCTCGACCCGAACGTACGCCTGAACCCGGAGCCAGACATCGACCTGTGGCGTAACCGGATCGCGACGCTGGTGGAGCTGGCCGACCTGATCAAGGTCAGCGACGAGGACCTGCATCTGCTGTACCCCGGCCAGGACCCGGCGCAGGTGATCGAAGGCTGGTTGCAGCACCGCTGTCAGCTGGCATTCCTGACCCGGGGTGGCGAAGGCGCGAGCGTGTTCAGCCGGACTCACGGTTCGTGGTCTACTCCTGCCTGTGGGGTAAAAATCGCCGACACCGTGGGCGCAGGCGATACCTTTCAGGCGGCGCTGATTACCTGGTTGACCGAACAGCAGCTGGATTCAGTAGAGGGCGTGAAGCAACTTGGCCGCGAGCAGATCGACCGCATGCTGAAGTTCGCGGTGCAGGCGGCGGCGTTGACGTGCAGCAAGACCGGACCGGATTTGCCTTATCGGCAGCAACTGGATGTGCACTGAATTCGAGGGCCTCATCGCGAGCAAGCTCGCTCCCACAGGGTTGCGGGTCGTTCACAGCGTTTGTGTCCACCCTTGTTCGCGATGACTTTCCATCAGGCGCCCGATGGTCTTAACTGATACACAGGATCGCGCATTCGCAACAGACGGCGTTCAGCCGGGTTAACCCTCGTTTAACCGTGCGGTCCAACACTTCACTGGACCGCACGCTCTCAGACTGTTCTGACGCCCAGTGCGGCAAGTTCGACAAGCGGCACATCGAACTGACATTCCGCCCGCACCGGAGATCGCTGATGAACACTCGCACCCTGCTGGTTACCGCCGCCCTCGCCTGCACCGCCTTTGCCGGCCTGGCTCAGGCCGATGACACTACAACCTCTCAAGCCGTGCCCTATCACTACGGAATGCCATTGCATGTCAGCAAAGTGATTTCGCTGACCGAGCCGGACACTCTGGAGTGCAAAGTGGTGAAGGCCGAGATGAAGTACATCGATGACACGGGAAAACCCGCAGAAATTTCCTACCGTAAACTGTCCGACGCTTGCGAGAACCAAGGCTGACTGAAAAGTCTGATTTGATACTTGGCGGTATTCCTTTGCGGGTTGCGGCGCTATGCTCTAGCGCTTCCCCCTCTGCCCGCAAGGATTCGCCATGCAGTTGTCGTTTCGCACGCTGTCGATGTTTACCGCCGCCTTATGTCTTTTGCTGAGTCTGGTCTGGGGCCTGACACCGCAATGGTTATTGTCGTTCTGGGACATCGAGTTTTCATTCGCGGTGGGATTGGTCGCGCGACGCACCGCCGTGCTGTTTGCGGCGTTGAGCGTGTTCTCTTTTCTGGTTCGCAACGCGCCCCCTTGCGAAACCCGCAATGCCCTGAGCCTCGGCTTCGTCGTCGGCAGCTGGGGATTGGCCGTGCTGGGTTTTGCCGAATGGCTCAACGGCCATGTCGGGCCGGGCATATTACTGGCGGTAGGATTTGAACTGGCGCTGGGCCTGGCGTTCTTCCAGACCCGGCGCGTGTCCGTGGAACTCGAGACAGCAAGCTAGAGCGCTTTGCCCAGCATGGAGTGCGGCTCGACCTCGACGTGATGCTGTCTGTAACGCAATTGGGCAATCAACTCGTTGATTTCCCGACAACCATTGAGCCCGGAGGCATCTATACCGGTGACCAATAGATCGAGGTGATCGGTTTGCCCGTCTGCATAAACCTTGACGGTCATCGACAGATCCGGTGACAGCGTGCACTGGCAGCGCTTGGGTAGAAAACTGCTTTCGATGATATTGCGAAGTTCCAAGGCAGAAAGAAACATGGCGACTCCCTCCTTTGTGATACTGCCTGACGATCAATGCTCGCTCATTTGAAATCCCGGCAAGCTTCAAGGACAGCTACAGCATAAAACATACCCTGAACTTCGCTGTGCAGTTCATCGGCAATTCAAGGGTCCGGACGGGTTACCTGTAAAGCCTGTCATGCAATTTGCAATTATAGACCCTGGTGCCCCTGCAATTTGCACACTGGGTATCCCGGGTTTGCATTCACTGCACACGACAGTGAAAATGCCACCCTTCACTTCAAGCAAGGAGGCATCATGAGTTCATTGACCGTTAACGCTTGCGCAGCGCTAGTCACACTGGGGCTTGCCGGCGTGGCGCATGCCGCCAAACTCGAAGACACCGCGCCTTATCCGAAGGCCGAAAGCGGGTTTACCCGCCAGGTCATCCACCTCGCGCCACAGGCCCGGGAAAACGACTTCCAGGTCGAGATCCTGGCCGGCAAGACGATGACCGTCGACTGCAATAACCCGCGCCTGGGCGGCATTCTCGAGGAGAAGAACCTCGAGGGTTGGGGCTATCCGTTCTATCGCCTGGAAAAAGTCATTGGTCCGATGAGCACGCTGATGGCCTGCCCGGCAGGCACGAGCAAGCAGGGTTTTGTACCGGTGGTCGGTGACGGCTTCCTGCTGCGTTACAACAGCAAGCTGCCGCTCGTGCTGTACGTGCCCAAGGGCATCGAAGTGCGCTATCGGATCTGGTCGGCGTCGACCAAAGTCGAGAAAGCCATTCAGGAATAACCCCGCCATCTGGCAGCGCCTGCTGTAGACCTGTCCAAACATCATGCCGAGACGCCACTCAACGCGGCGCGCTCGGCCACATGCCCCAGGCTGTCGAAGTTGATGTTGGCACCCGAGTCAATCGCCACCAGGGTCTGCCCCAAGGCACCGGTTTGCGCGACGTATTTCTTGATCCCGGCCACGGCCAGCGCACCGGAAGGTTCGGTGATCGAGCGGGTATCGTCGTAGATATTCTTGATTGCGGCGCAAAGCTCGTCGTTGCTGACCGTCACCACGTCATCGACGCAGAACCGACAGACCTCAAAACCGTAAGCGCCGATCTGCGCCACTGCCACCCCATCGGCGAAGGTGCCGACGCTCGGCAGCACGACCCGTTCGCCGGCATGCATCGCCGCTTGCAGACACGCGGAGTGTTCCGACTCGACGCCAATGATGCGCACCTCCGGCCGCAGGTATTTGACGTAGGCGGCGATGCCTGCGATCAGCCCGCCGCCGCCCACCGGCACGAAGATCGCGTCCAGCGGCCCCTGATGCTGGCGCAGGATCTCCATGGCCACCGTGCCTTGCCCCGCGATCACCTCCGGGTCGTCGAAGGGCGATACAAAGGTGCGACCGGTTTCCAAGGCCAGGTCCAGTGCATAGGCCAGCGCAAACGGAAAACTTTCGCCGTACAGCACCGCATCGGCGCCGCGACTGCGCACCCCGATGACCTTCAGTTGCGGCGTCGTGCGGGGCATCACGATGGTGGCGTTGATCCCCAGTTCCCGCGCCGCCAGTGCCACACCCTGCGCATGATTGCCGGCGGAAGCCGTGACCACGCCACGAGCCTTTTGCGCCTCGCTCAGTTGCACCAGTTTGTTGTAGGCACCGCGGATCTTGAAGGAAAAGGTCGGTTGCAGGTCTTCGCGCTTGAGCAGGATCCGGTTGCCCAAGGCTTCGGACAAGGCCGGCGCCGGTTGCAACGGCGTGCGCACGGCCAGTTCATACACCGGCGCGGCTAGGATTTTTTTGACGTAATGTTCAAGCAGGCTTTGCTGGTCGGTCGTAAAACTCATGGTCGTCTCCTGACATTGTTCGGGGCCCGGGAGACAGAAAGTAAAAACCCGCCTCGAGGGCGGGTTGGGTGCTGCAGTCGTGAGCTAGCCCGCCAAATGAGGAATGGCGGTAATAATGCTTGGCTGGCAGCGCAATACGGTGGAAGTCATGGCTGGAAATTAGCCGGGTGTTGATGGCAAGTCAATGGCAAGTTTGCGGTGGTCGCTATAGGCTACCGGTTCTATTCATTGCCCAAGGAAGGAAAACATGAAGGCCATCACCCTGCCCCTTATCGCCCTGATCGCTTTTTCCGGTTACACCGTTTCGGTGATGCTCCAGGCCGAACAGTCGCTGATCGATTTCGGCATCAGCCTGATGTCACGCCCCGATACTGCACAGGTGGTGATCGATCTCTATCTGCTCGCAACTTTGGCGGGCATCTGGATGTACCAGGATGCGCGAAAGCGCGGGCAGTCGGCGCTTTCGGTGCTGCCTTATCTACTGATCACAGCAGTGTTGGTTTCAATTGGGCCATTGTTGTATCTGGTGGTACGCGGGTTTCAGGATCGAAAGAGATCAGTAGCCGCGACTCGGCAGATCTGACCCGAATACCCGCGCTGCAGCCGCTCGCTCGGGCGGCCGCAGAACATGCCAGCGATATTGGCTACTTCAAACCCACCTTGTACAACCCGCCGTTCTCCTCATCGGTCAAAACATACAAATAGCCGTCCGGCCCCTGCCGCACATCGCGAATGCGTTTTTTCAGTTCCCCGAGCATGCGTTCCTCGTGGATCACCTTGTCGCCATCGAACTCCAGGCGGATCAGTTCCTGGCTGATCAGCGCGCCGATAAACACGTTGCGCTGCCAGGCCTTGAAACGATCGCCATCGTAGAACGCCATGCCACTCAGGCCCGGGGATTTTTCCCAGACGTGGTTCGGGGCAACGGTGCCTTCGGCGGTTTCACCCTTGGCTTCGGGAATCGGTTGACCGGAGTAGTTGATGCCATGGGTTGCCAGCGGCCAGCCGTAATTCTTGCCGCGCTCGATGATGTTGACTTCATCGCCGCCCAGAGGGCCGTGTTCGTTTTCCCACAGCGTGCCGTTCCACGGGTTGAGCGCCGCGCCTTGCGGGTTGCGTTGCCCGTAGGACCAGATCTCCGGGCGCACGTTGGCCTGGCCGACAAAGGGGTTGTCCTTGGGCACCGTACCGTCCGGGTAGATGCGCACCACTTTGCCTTGCAGCTTGTCGAGGTCCTGGGCGGTCGGGCGGTCGTTGTTTTCCCCCAGGGTCACGAACAGATAGCCGTCGCGATCAAACACCAGGCGCGAGCCAAAATGGTTGCCGACCGAGAGTTTGGGCTCCTGGCGCAGGATCACCTGGAAATCCTTGAGCGCCGTCATATCGTCGGAGAGCCGGCCGCGACCCACCGCTGTGCCGGCCTTGTCTCCTTTACCGTCACCTTCGGCATAGGACAGATAGACCATCCGGTCCTGCTTGAAGTCGGGCGACAGCGCCACGTCGAGCAATCCACCCTGCCCCTTGGCCCAGACCTTGGGTACGCCGTTGAGCGGTGCCGACAGTTTGCCGTCCGCGGTCACCAGCCGCAGGTTGCCGGGCCGTTCGGTCACCAGCATGTTTTTGCTATCCGGCAAGAATGCCAGGGCCCAGGGATGCTCCAGCCCCGTCACGATGGGGGTGACCTCAAGGGTGCCGTCTTCGCTTTTCATCGTCTGGGCCGGCGCGGCCAGCACAGGAACAGTGGCGCTGATCAATACGCCGGCACAAAGGGTTGCCAACAGGTTTTTACGCAACATGCAGGATTCCTTTTCTGATGGAAATGAGGCCTGGTGAAAAATAGCGGGCAGACGTGATGCCTGCCACTCAACGGTTGTTGGTGCCAGTGTCGCGTGGGGGTGGATTGGGAATGAATTTCGGTGGGCTGGCGGGCGCTGTCCGGTCGGGATAGCGATTACCGATGCCACCGTTGTCCAGCGTCGGCGGGCGCGGGACCGGTACGGTATTGGGTCCGCGTATAGCCGGGGCACTGGGTTGAGTACCTTGCATACTGTTGGGATTGGCCCGCCGAATCGGGCTGTTGTAAGGATTGTTGCTGGTGCTGCCCGGCAGGTTCTGGGCCAACTGCAACGAAGCAGAGACGTCGGCCTGGGCCACGGGGCCCAATACGCCACTCAAGGCCAGTGCAATGGCGCCAAACACGTATCGGTTCATGGGGTGCCTCTCTACATCGCGCGGATAAGGGCTTCGATACCACGCTACGCCCGGGGTTCGGTTTTGTTAACAAAAACCTCCCCGGCAAGATGTAATAGGCTGGATGCTCCGGCCTCATCGTCGGAACGCCGCCCGGGGCAAGCCCGCTCCCACAGGTACGATGGCGTCCGCGATCACGTCGCCAGCGCGAACACACCTCTCAGATCAGAATGAAGACCGCCAGTAACCCGGCAAAGATCGACCACTTTTGGAGGTAGTAAAGCTTACGGTTGCGCTTTTTCAGTTCCTTGGCGCGCAGGCGAACCTTGTAGACCTTGCTGAACAGTCGGTTGATCCCCCCGGTGCGGTCTCCGTCCTCGTTCGGTGCACCTGCCGCCGACATGACATTGCGGCTGAACCAGCGATTGAATGCCGCTGCCCACCGATACTTCATCGGCCGCTCGACGTCGCAGAACAGGATGATGCGATTGTGCGGCGTGGTGTTCTCTGCGTAATGAATGTAGGTCTCATCGAACATCACCGCTTCGCCATCGCGCCAATGGTAGTTCTGGCCATCGACATTGATGTAGCAGCCGGCATCGTTGGGTGTTTCCAGACCCAGGTGATAACGGTACGAACCGGCGTATGGATCGCGGTGACGCACCAGTCTGGAGCCCGGTGGCAGCTCGGCGAACATCGCCGCCTTGATCGAACCAATGCCCTGCACCAGTTCGGTGGTGCGCGGGCAGAGCTTCATGGCCGACGGGTGGCTATCGCCGTACCACTTGAGATAGAAGCGTTTCCAGCCGGTCTTGAAGAACGAGTTGAAGCCAACGTCGTCGTATTGGTTCGAACGCTTGATCTCGCCGGCGTGAAGCAGGTTCTGGCCCTCCGCACGAATTTCTTCCCAATGCGCCTGCAGCGGGCTCAGGTCGGGAAAGTCAGCCGGATCGAGATACGGTTTGTTGGGGATTTTCGAAAACAGATAAAGAAAGCAATTGATCGGCGCCAGAAACGTCGAGTGATCACTCAACTGGCGGCCCAGCTTGTGGCGCACTCGGCCACGCAGGTGGACGTACGCTATAGAGAGAATGTAGACAACGGCAATGATCAGTTTCACGGAAATCGTCACAGGTTGGAAAAAAACAAACTGCGCCCTTTACCGGCATGCCGGTCCCCGGGTCTTGTGCAGCGACTGAATGCGAAACAACGCCCCCGTAATGCCATCGAGCCAAGCCGATAGTCGACGTTCAGCTGATGGATGGCATTTTAGCCACAGTTTATAGCCAATAGTTAACCTGCAACCGTGAAAATGTGTCCGCAAAAACGCCAAAGCGTTGCAGTGGCCTCAATGCCCTATCGTTTAAAGAGCCAGACCAGTACAATCGCCGCCAAACTTTACGCGCCCCCAGGTTGAGAACGGGAAAATCCCCTTTCAGCGCACGTTGACTCGGGCCTGGCGCGCCACATGCTGCTGTCCACTTAATGCCAGATGGATCTTCCACTGCCGATCGGGATGAATGTCCCGGGGTCCGGACAGTGGAAACGGGTACTGAACCGGTACTGCCGCAACCCTAGCTACTCTGAATGCTTCGCAGGAAAAACCTTTGATTTCTACAGCTAACATCACGATGCAGTTCGGCGCCAAGCCGCTCTTCGAAAACGTTTCGGTCAAGTTCAACGGTGGCAACCGTTACGGTCTGATCGGCGCCAACGGTTGCGGCAAGTCGACCTTCATGAAGATCCTCGGCAACGACCTCGAGCCGTCCGGCGGCCAGGTCATGCTGGAGCCGAACGTGCGCCTGGGTAAATTGCGCCAGGACCAGTTCGCCTACGAAGAATTCACCGTGATCGACACCGTGATCATGGGTCACGAAGAGCTGTGGAAGGTCAAGGCCGAACGCGACCGCATCTATTCGCTGCCGGAAATGAGCGAAGCAGACGGCATGGCCGTGGCCGAGCTGGAAACCGAATTCGCCGAAATGGACGGCTACACCGCTGAATCCCGCGCCGGTGAACTGTTGCTGGGCCTGGGTATTCCCCTGGAACAGCATTTCGGCCCGATGTCTGAAGTGGCTCCAGGCTGGAAACTGCGGGTATTGCTGGCCCAGGCATTGTTCTCCGATCCTGAAGTGCTGTTGCTCGACGAACCGACCAACCACCTGGACATCAACACCATCCGCTGGCTGGAAACGATCCTCAAGGCGCGTAACAGCACCATGATCATCATTTCCCACGACCGTCACTTCCTTAACAGTGTCTGCACTCACATGGCCGACCTGGACTACGGTGAGTTGCGCCTGTTCCCGGGCAACTACGACGAGTACATGACCGCGGCGACCCAGTCCCGCGAGCAACTGCTGTCGGACAACGCCAAGAAGAAAGCGCAGATCTCCGAACTGCAAACGTTCGTCAGCCGCTTCTCGGCCAACGCCTCGAAAGCCAAGCAGGCCACGTCCCGCGCCAAGCAGATCGACAAGATCCAGCTGGCCGAAGTCAAGCCATCGAGCCGCGTCAGCCCGTTCATCCGCTTCGAGCAAACCAAAAAACTGCACCGCCAGGCCGTGACCATCGAGCAGATGTCCAAGGGCTTCGACGGCAAGACCCTGTTCAAGAACTTCAGCTTCACCGTCGAAGCCGGCGAACGCGTGGCTATCATCGGCCCGAACGGTATCGGCAAGACCACCTTGCTGCGTACCCTGATGGGCGAGCTGACCCCGGACGCCGGTTCCGTGAAGTGGACCGAAAGCGCAGAACTGGGCTACTACGCCCAGGACCACGCCCACGACTTCGAAGACGACGTCAGCCTGTTCGACTGGATGGGCCAGTGGACCCAGGGCGAGCAGATCATTCGCGGCACACTGGGCCGGATGCTGTTTTCCAACGACGAGATCCTCAAGTCGGTCAAGGTGATTTCCGGTGGTGAACAAGGTCGTATGCTGTTCGGCAAGCTGATCCTGCAAAAGCCAAACGTGCTGGTGATGGACGAACCGACCAACCACCTGGACATGGAATCCATCGAGTCGCTGAACCTGGCGCTGGAGAACTACCCGGGTACGCTGATCTTCGTCAGCCACGACCGCGAGTTCGTATCGTCCCTGGCCACCCGCATCATCGAGTTGAGCCCTAACGGCGTGACCGACTTCAGCGGCACCTACGACGACTACCTGCGCAGCCAGGGTGTGGTGTTCTAAGAGCAGCCTGTAGGAGCGAGCCTGCTCGCGAAGAGGGAGTGTCAGACAACATCATTCCCGGCTGATCCACCGTCTTCGCGAGCAGGCTCGCTCCTACAGGGCTGCGCGCACATTACTGATCGGCGGTTTGCATCCCGGCCCGGGTCGCCCTGCCCAGGGTGCGCGAGAAGAAACGTCCGGCTTCAGAGATCAGATTGCGGTGGATGTCTTGCCGGTCGACGCCATCGGCATCGGTGCACAGCGCGGGCGTGATCACGATCTGCTCGTCATTGCACGGCGCCATGAAGACAAAGTGCCCTGCCCCGGCCAATAGCTTGAAGTCAGGTGCGGTCGGCAGTTTGCGCGCCAGTGCCGCGGCGTTCTTGTCGACAGCCACCAGCTTGTCGCCATCGCCGCTGTAGAGCAGCACCGGCACATGCACATCGGCCAGGGTGTGACGGCCGAACTTCAGGCTCAACGGCGCCATCAGCATCAAGGCGTGGACGCGAGGGTCGGCCACCGGTTGCAGGTCGTCGCGGTCGACAATCAATTCGCCCCGGGTGTTGCAGGCATCGCGGTCGTCCGGGCGCTCCTGGCAGTATCGGCGCAGGCGATCCAGGTCCGGGGTCGCGCCAGACAGAATCAATGCGGTCTCGCCACCGGCCGAGTAACCGATGACCCCTACCTGCTCGGCATTGACGAACGGCGACAGCATACGGTCGCCCAAGGTTGCGGTAATGGCTTCGGAAATCTGGATCGGCCGGCCGTACAGGTTACTCAAAGTACCGAGTCGGCTGTGGTCTTTGGAGTTGTCACCGGGGTGAATCACCGCCACCACCACAAAGCCTTTGCGCGCCAGTGACGTGGCAAGGTCGTGCAAGGCCAGTGGAGTGCCGGTGTTGCCGTGGGACAGCATCAACATCGGGAAGCGGCCGATGGCGACCTTGGTGTCCTCCCCGGCTTCGACGGTGTAACCCTCGAGCTTGCTGGTGTGCTCCCGATCACTGGAAGGATAGAAGGCGATGGCGCGCATCGGCTGCAGGTCCAGCGGGTCGAGAAAAGTCATCTCGTGGAAGCCGACGCTCCAGTGAAGATGCGGTGCAGGCGCGGCGTGCACTGTATTCAGGCTGCTGAGCAGGCAAATCAGTAAAGCTGCACAAAGACGCATCATGGATGCCCCACTTTGTTACCGGACTTGAGACGTACACCCTGGATAGCATAAGTCGGGCCACAAACTGAAACGACCAGAAACAAAAAACTCCGTACCTGGTACTTGCGTAGCCAGAATACAGAGTTTTTTGGGCTTTACCTGAACGGTTGCCTACTTTTACGCAAGCCTTACGCAGCGGCGAACAACTGCTCGCTGATTTGCGCGTGAGCAGCGCTCATGGCTTTGTTGCGAACGTCGTCACCGTAAGCCAGGCCTTCGGCGCGGACGATTTCGATGTCGGTGATGCCGATGAAACCGAACAGCAGCTTCAAATATTCTTCGTGGGCAACACCGGTTGCCTGGCCGGCGTGCATGCCACCGGAAGTCGAAACGATCACCACTTTCTTGCCACCGCACAGGCCTTCAGGGCCGGCTTCGGTGTAGCGGAAGGTCTGACCGGCCACCGCGATGCGGTCGATCCATGCCTTCAGTTGAGTCGGGATGGTGAAGTTGTACATCGGTGCGGCAATCACCACGGCATCGGCAGCCAGGAATTCGGCCAGGGTCGAGGCGCTCAGTTCAGCTTCGTGCTGTTGTGCGGCGTTGCGCAGTTCAGCGGTGGTGCCGGCGGCGACCAGGGTGGTGGCGGAGAAGTGGCTGATGGCGTCGGCGGCCAGGTCGCGGTAGGTCACCACGGCGGTTGGCTCGGCGGTTTGCCAGGCTTTGACGACTTCACCGCTCAACAGACGGGAAGCCGAGTTGTCGCCCAGGATGCTCGAATCGATATGCAGCAGTTTCATGTGGGTTCTCCAAGTGAGGATCGCCCACAAGGGCGATCTGATGGGACTAATCCTACACACGAAACCAATAGCTGATTAGACGGCAACAATGCGATAGTTCGTCCCACAGATAGAACAGTCGGATTCACATCATGCAAGACCTCAACGTTTTCCTAGAGTGACCAGAATCATCTACAAATTATCAAGCAACATAAAACCTATTCCATGCCGGGGAATGCTGTAAGGTGATGCTTATCCCCTCACCCCCCCCTCTGTGCGATCTGCCCCTCCTGCTGTTCGGCGCCCCCCATCCCGCCCAGCTCCCAGCTTCACAGCGATTCATTACCCTCCAGCTTATCCCCTCCATGAACACCGCAAAGCCTAGAAGCGTACCTACCGCGCCCAATAGAAGCCTCACGGCAGGCACCAACTCCCCCGATAAGAAAGACAGCGTGGATAGTCCAGCACCGAATGCATTGGGCCGCACCATCCCCCCCCCCCCCAACGCGGCTTGAATTAGGATTTTGAAGTGGGCACGTGCTCGGGGGTAGTCCAGGATCATCGACGGAGCTACTATCGTTCGTACTAAGTCTCCACTTATGTGAAGGATTTGAGGGCTTTCCCTGGGATTTCCAAGAGTGTTGCAACCGAATCATCCGTTTCTGCTGCGGCAAGTATGGCAACGCCCCGTATCGAGGAGAATGAAATTTCGAGCGGTGCAACGTCTTAGACTGACACCCAACCTGATTTCAAGGCACGCAATGCATCGATTCAGCCGAAATTTTGAGAAACCTAACTTTTTGATAGCCGCTACAAATCCGTTATTTGACTATGTTGACAAGGCAAAAAAAATCATAAATATCCTACGTGAATAATCTTCTGCTGCAGCAATTTTCTGGGTAGGACGAAGACACCCTAACTCTATAAAAATATAACTAAAATAAAAACATATACTATACAGACTTTAGCCATAATTTGAACGGAGCCACAGCATCTGCCATGACTCCAGCTATTTTTTCGTGATATTCATACTCCGTCAAAAGTTTTGTCTTAAAGTCTGCCTCAAGTTGCTCAAGCGCATTAATAGCGGCAAGTACAGCTGTACCATGCACCGCAGCATCAACTACCTGCTCGATCATGTTTAACTCGGAAAAAGCAACCTTTATATACACATCCAACGACTTAATACTTCTATGCCCCGACCACTCTTTCAACCGAAGCTTAAGTAACTCAGAACTTGCAATGACACTGCGTACACTAGCAGAATTGACCAGACCATACGTAACAATTAGATTTTTAAGTTGCTCAGTAATGAATCGATGCCTGAACAGATGTGCATGAGCGGGCACTGTGAGCCTCGCCATGACTTTCAAATCATGAATATCATTTGTGATAGAATCAGGACTCAGAGGCGTACCTTTATTTAGACTAACAAACACAAATCCATGATCAAATTTCAAACCTATTTTCTTATCTACAACCTCCAACCTACTAGATTCAATATATTTTACCCACTCAGAGACGATCATCTTTGGAACTGGTACAAAACGAAATGTAACCGTATCCTGCTTCATTGTTTCGAACCTAACCAACGGACTAGGATCATTGGACTGATGAGCTCTTACGACATCCATAACCCGAAGCCTTGCGACCTCGTAACGCCGAGCGCCACTGAACTCAAGCACAGATAGCATGCAACGCATCCTACCTTTCAAATGCCTTGGTTTTTTATCGGCTTGTGCCCTGAGAGATGCAATAGCAGTTTCGTCAATAGGGAACCGAACGTTATCTGAACTACCAGAAGGAAAACTAAAATGATGCCACTTCAATCGGTGATATCTTTCTCGGAATTTACGCCGTTCTTCTGGAGTGACCTCAACACCATGAAGAATGCCGTTAGGAGACACGAAATCAGGATATCCTAGTGATTTGCTTGTAAAATGAATAAAATCCAAACAACGCGACCCAATTTCTCGAACCTTCGGGCTCTCCCTCAAACGTAGTCCTTGAACTTTCGCCTCCAACCCTCTAATAAATAGCTCAAAAATTGAATCAGTAAAGTCAAGGCACGACAGCTGATTTACAAACATAAACCTTACCAGATGACTCAACTGAAAAGCATATTGCCGTAACGTCCCTCCCCTATTAGTCAAAGATGGATTGCTCTTGATACATAAGTCCTGGAGATATGCAGTTACCTCGAAGCAAAATCTGCCATCTGGGAAGTAGAAACATGGAAGACCACCTACTGACCGAAAAATCAGCTCACCATCCATCTGCAACAGCACTGGAAGTACAGCGAACTCACCTAATGGACGATGTAATTGCTCTTTATTCATGCCCCACCTGCCCCTGATAATACAACACAGCGTGAATAAATTTAATTTCTTTTTCGTAATAAGCTATACGGTTCGGCAAATCAGTCACGGCCAATTGCCGAGCTAACTCCATCAGGCGTTGAATAACAAGCACCTGCCTATGGAGTGCTAAATCCTGCAGTTCCAGGAGCCTTCCCAACTCTTGCTTTTCAGAGGTAAGGGATCTCCTGCTTTCCTTTTTTGTCCGTACAGGAACTTTCTGGGCTAAGAGATTTTTTAGCTCACCCCGTAACTTGTCAATTCCTTTGAATCCACCTGCCAAAGTATTTGAATGTTTAATAAATGTATTAAGCGACATGCCAACGACCCCACGACTCGGATCAGAAAAACATGCGAGAGAACCTTGACTTGAAACTGCGGCGAATAACTCAGGTTCCCCAATCCATTGTTCTGGGTGGGCTACGGCCTGCACAAGGATTTTTTGGACATTTGCTACAGACCCGCGCATTTTGTCCTTCATCTCATGTCACCTTGTTATCTTTAATACCAGATGCATACTGACCGGGTCGCTTCCATCAACTTCAGTGGCTGTTATCACCTCAGGGGCAAGATCAATGACTTTATGTTCCAGAAGCACTAACACTTGATCAAACAAATCGGGGTTACAGGACGATGAAAAACTACTAACATTAACGGAAACGAGCCCCCTATCTACCTGATAGCTGTAACTGTCATAAACATCAGCAGGGGTATCAATAAATATATCTCCCACCCCAAATCTTGCCATTAGCAGATCCTTGATAGCATCAAGATTCTCGATATCCGTGAGACCACTGATAAGAGACGTGCAAATTTTTTCAGCCTTCACCACCTTCAACATTGAACCGGGGGTAACTTTGGTTATATATCTAACCAAATGTTTGAAGTCTGCATGCCCCAAAACTGCACGCAACGAGTCAAGGCAGTAGAACCCGGCACTCCAGAAAAATGCGGTGGCAAAAAAGCCACGCAACTGATGCTGACGAATATAAAACCGCCGGATAATTCCATCAGCCCCGGTAATTTTTGGAATCTCGATAAAATCACATGCTCTATCCAAGAAACCATTATAAATATAAGCAGACAGTTCTGAAACTTTATCACCCCACGGTGAGATGGCCAAAAACAACGGACAAGTTGAATCTATTAATTCTAACGCTTGGCACTTTAAATGAAAGCACCTTAATCTCCATATGATCTTTGCGACCATTCTTGGAATTGGCACTTTTAGCTCTTGCTCACCGTTGGGATTTCCAGTTTTCCCAGCATTGAAGTCTAGAGAATACATTTCACTATTCCCAACTTCGCTATAAGGGTCAATAAGTGGGCATAAACATTCCGTTGTCAGTTTCAGCAACTCTTCTTGCCGCCTAGCAGCAAAGATACCGATCAGAATGAGACAGCACCCCATCAAACCGGCATAGGTCGTATACAAGGAGTCACACTTTCTCATTTCATCGAACGAAAATTCTGGAGATCCGCTGCCCACCCCAATAGGCTTCAATGACCAGGTTTTAAAGCCATTAAAATTTTCATTGGTGTTCCGAAAACATTCGTAGATGGAATAATTCGACCGGCCTGAGGCACGCTGACCAATGGCAAAAATACGTAGCATACGTTCAAGAGCCTCGAAAATACGTAAAGCATGATCCTCTTGGAACTCATAGCTTTTTCTTATTGCATAGAAAACGATCTCATAGGGTAACAAACGATACCTGTCACTGCTTTTCTCTTCTATATGGGGTCGCACAGCACCAACACTGAGTTCAGCAAGCTCTTCCATATTCATTCGCGTCTTTGCGAGCGTATCGACAATTAAGAAGTACTTGATAACACGAAGATGATTCCTGATCGTTTGATTAGAGAGGCCTGGCCGAGGAGGATTTCTTATCGGAATCATTGCATACTCTCTCGCTCCAGTAACATTCCACTTAAGCTCGCCGGGGATTTTGAAATGGATGGTAGGCCCAAGCAGCGTGTGTTTATAAGTTTCCCTCGCAAATGCCTTTGTATTAAATCTAATGCCTCCACCCTGTGCCACATACATATTGTTCTGAAGTATGAACACCCTCGCCTTGACAATCTCGGCATCGCTCAAGCTAAGGTGACGTTCCTCTGGGTCTGGCAGATCCAACAGCCCTGGCCACTTAGATGAAGCTGCCAATATATCTTCCTCAGTAACAAATAATGCTTTTCTTTTGATCCATTCAGAAAGCTTTTCTGAAAGACAATAGAGTTTCTCCGCAACCGGCGGCGAGGTATACTTGATCAAATATAGATTTATACTATCCCTACTCACTAAAGAAAATGAATTTTCTATTATATTAAAAATATGATCGTGCATTAAAATCCAATCCACAAAAAGAAGCGCGTTGGTGATGTAAGCACTTTGCGTAACACCCCCAATCTGAGACCTCTTCAAATATTTTGGATGCACTTGCAAAATTATAAAAAACTTTATCACCCATAATAAATGATGATTTTTTCCATCCGTAAGTAAGCTACCGTCAGAAAGAGTGACATTGAAATTTATCACCCTTCCGAAACATGCTCGGCCTTTGCCGAACATGCAGTACCATATACTGCTTCTCGCTGTTGTATCTTCGACCATCCAGCTAGGTTTATCGAGTTCAATGTCACCACTCCATCCCTCTCTGCATTTTTGTATCAAAAATAGGCGTTGCTCGAAATAATTCATTTGATACAAATTACGCCACAACTCCGCATCATCACTTGATAAGGGGATATCATCGCTTTGATTAAAACCTTTCTTATCGCGTCGCTTGGTCATCTAGTAAGCTCCCAGAAAACCGCTAATAGAAAAAGCTGCGTTCCTAAACCACGATGAGCTCACGTAAACGCGTTGCAAGTTTAGGAAAGTACTTCGCCTCTCTAAATGTAGAGATCACTTCAGCAGAGCACGTAGCGATCTGACCTGAATCATGCAGATTCACTACAGTCTTCATAAAGTTTGCAGTATGAAACCAGTTCAGAGCGCTATCTTTTATCGTCTCACCACGCGCCTTACAATCATCAACCACGTCGGCCAGGGTTATGAGAGTCGTACAAAGCGCCGGCGACACAGGAATAACGGCTCGTGAGGAATCTGGTGGCACATCATCCGAATAGTACTCTTGTATGAATGCGCGTAAACTTATACTGTCTGGCAACGGTTTCAGCCTGTAGTGCTTCAAAAACTCTTCAAGTTCTTCTAGTGTATCAAAGTCCAAAGCATCAGCTAGGCACTCACTGTCCTTCATAGACTCGAAAATAAACGCATTGTGAAAAAAACGAACTCTCCGATTTGAAAAATATTGCCTAATCTCCAACGGCAAGTATTCTTTTAAAGAATCCTCTCCCGTCCCCGCATGTCCAAGATCCTCGGCCATCGAGTAGGTATCGCCGCTTTCCATAAAACGCATGACTGCTACGTTTACCCTAAAAGGGCGTAATCCAATTCGACTCAGATCAATCCTTTTATCGCCCTCAAAAAACATCTTTAGTGCAATCGTCAAAGGACAGGTCACGTGCAGATTTTCGCTGATTTTGTCAAGCTTATTAATTCGACCAGGTTTAGAAAACCCTCTATGCCGTCCTAGTAACAGGTAACGCCAATTGTCATCACCTATCGACCTCAAATACTCGCGTGCCTGTTTAGTCAAGTCTTGAATTTCCCTAAATAATTCTTTGCTTTTCGGGTTTGAGTTGATGATTTGCTGAGCATTAGTAAATCCCATTCGGGATTTTTCGCTTACGGCAAATTCTCCGTCTCCTCGAAGTCCATACTCCTCCCCATTTTTTCCCGCCACCTCAAATTTTATTAACCAACTCGGTGTAATTTTAGGATGTTGGTAGACTAGAAGGTACAGGAACGGAACTAGTGTAGTTCCGGTCAAAAGCCCTAGGTTTGCTGCCAGTTCAGGAGTTTGTTGATAAAGCGTATATTTGTTACGCTTTCCTAGCCTAGTGTAATTGAAGCGTTCCCAGTTGTAACAATGCCGAGCGTAACTCTCATCTTCTCTGCTTTCGAAGCCGACTTCCAACATTCTCAGGTAAGTTCTTGCGGCTTTTTTTCTACGCTCTACCAGCGCAATGTGCGTCTCCCTTACCTGTTCGCAGACTGTAGCGATATTCAAAGCGTCTTCTGAAATTTCACGACAGACTTGAGCTGCGACTTTATCGCTACTGATGTGCAATGGTATCGGCGTAATAATCGCCACAAGCTGTTTTTCAGATACCTTCGCAAGTTCAGGGCCATCCACATATATTACCTTAGGCAGATCATAGGCCGGACTGGCAAAAACTTTGTACGTTACAAAGAACTCACGGACAACCAGCACGATTTGCGCCCATCGTTTTTTAAATGCAGGAAGATCGTGCCCTAAGTTCCTAACTCGAAGCTCCTCGACATTCTTAATGTGCTCAAAAAAAGCGTTCACTTCGCGCCCGTCCAGCAATAAATCAAGAGCCTTCCGGCTCGGCAAAAAATGACACATATAACCGAAAACAAATTTAATATTCGTCAACTTATATAATGCTGTGTTTTTCTTATATTTACGCAGAAACCGAAGTAACTTATGTGAAAATTCATCGGCGTACGTAGTACCATACTGTAGGCGCGCAGATTCCAAATCAATGTGCATCACATGCCCATCACTAGAAACCGCCGTCCATCCTTCATAATACTTGAGCGCCTGTAGATTTCTCACTCCATCCAGATAGGCCCTAGTGCAGTCATCCACGGAACAAATTTTACACACCTCCCCCATCGCAGACTCATCGAGCCCAATACGTGTGAGCCAGGGCTTGGCGACCCTTAACATAACCTCTATATAGTTTTCATTGGCATCCGTTTCAACAATCAAAAAACCTCTGAACTGCATAAACGTCGTTTTAGAAGGACTTGCGCCCTCTTCGCAACACGGGAACGCTTCAATCACTCGTATAAAAGCATCAAACAAATGAGCACAAATTTCTATAGTGGTGAACATTTTCACCTCATACGCGAGGCCACGAATTTCATCTAGAAATTCTTCACCAAAGTTCGGCATGCCGAAAAACTTTATAGACCTTAACTTAATCAAGTTTTAATACTCACAAAAAAGCCCAGGACAGACACAGTCCAACGGCAGATCACCCAATAGGAAAAACTTTAAAATAAAAATCACACACAACCATCTCATGGGCTAACTCAGCGTTCTGCATGCGCAGCAGATACTTAATTTGCTTTAGTCATATTATCCCTAATGCATTCAATTACACCCGTTGCAAAGCGAAGACTGATGGCCGCCGCCATGGCGTTAGCGACAGGTATGGATCGATGCATTTGGGACGTAGAAAGAAGCCTCAAGAATGCACCATGATTTCGTCAGAAGCCTAGAGAACCCTTTATAAAATCAACGCTTACCTGATCACTCCTCATGACAACTTACCTTTAATTATTCTTTGACAGGCAGAGCAAAATTAAATCAACCATTATTAAAATCATTAAGACCAAGACACTAAAAGTAATGAATCGCAACCCACAGTCGCAATTAAACATCAAGATTGAGCGTGAACTGATACCGTTCTCTTCTGACGGTGGCACCTAACAAGAGCGCATGGTCGGATATAACGATTACCCTTTTTACAAAGCGAATCAGTAGAAAAAGCGTTACCTCTTATATCATCAAGTGTTCAAGCCAACTCGTTGAATCGAGGCTAGCTCTAATTTCCGTCTTTTTCCAGCCTCAACCCTATCATGACTTTTCGATTTTTAGAGCCCCAAAATGGGGCAACGATTCAGCTAAAGATAAAAGGAAAATATTTAGAGTGTGGTTGCATTATGGAAAAAATGACGTTTGCTTGACATAGTGAATCACGTATTAAAAATTGAATTTTTGAGCGATTTTTGTGGTCTGAAATGCTATTTCCTAGTTCATAACTCACTGATTTAGTTCGCCCCACATTGTAACTTATAGCTAATATTGACATGCATCTGCCGAGGCTTATTAAAGCTATATGGCTTATAATTATGGCGAATATAAATTCTTACGAATAAGCTCTATTTTTCTTATTCAAATAATTCATTACGTCGGCCTCCATTATTTCCTTCGACATCTGTTTCCCTCAAAATCCGCTCGTCCACATTCCACATCGATGTGCAAAAACCCGACTGACGGTACAAAATCTTTTCATTTTAAGAATTGTCTCGGTGCATCTTGGTAGCGGTTCGGTTTCGTAGAAATTATTTCGTGACTCTAATCTCCGCCAGCCCGATGCCGAGTTTCACTGCGGCTGTAAATGGACATGGAGCCCTAGACTTTGTATGAAAGGTACCGCCTTAGGCGGCGCAACGTTACTGACCAGGTGACCATCGCCGCGAAGCTTTTGCGCCAACTTGCCGAGGAGGGTGCCAATACACCGGCACACTTTCAGCCAGCCAACCGCTCGATGAATTTCTGCCGTAGGTATTCGGGGCGGCCAAACAGCCCGGGGGTTGGGTTTGCGTTGCATGGTGTGCTGTCGGTTCACTGGTTGAATGCGGTAGCGGTTTATGTACTGACGCAGGTATTTGTCGCAGTAATCCTTTTCAGCCGGTGACCAGTGACAGTGTTTACGAGGCCGCCCAGGCTTTCCGGAAATGCCTACCTGCTGCTAGCAC
This sequence comes from Pseudomonas sp. KH_046_2, assembly GCF_057838985.1. Classification (NCBI taxonomy): domain Bacteria; kingdom Pseudomonadati; phylum Pseudomonadota; class Gammaproteobacteria; order Pseudomonadales; family Pseudomonadaceae; genus Pseudomonas; species Pseudomonas sp. KH_046_2. Next base: position 3,169,722 of record NZ_CM174480.1, read on the forward strand.
TACTGGGCATGCCCAATGTCGCAGGCCTGCCCTGGCGAAAGTAAAAGACGAAGCGACACACCGTTAACATCCCAGATCAGGTGAGTCTTTTTGATCAGGCTGCCTGGCTGATTTCCAAGGCATGGTCTAGCGATTCTTCCGCCCCCCCCTTTTTCCGGCGCCTGCAGAGACTCGGGTTACACAAACCAGTGGAGTCGGTCATCCAGGTGCAGAACTCAATTAGCCTTTCATGGTTCAGGCGAACATGCACAAGCTCAAAGACAGCTTTCGTTTCCGCCCTCGTCCCCAGCATTTCTATCGGACGCTTCGATCCGAGCCCTCGCACCGGTTACGTCATCCATTCCCCAGCAGCCGCGACATCGTTTTCGAACAGAGAATGAGCTTCCTCAAAGACAGCTACCAATGTGACGAGGCGGTCGCTTTCTACGGCGTTGAACCGCCCCGCTTTCGCTCTCCGCGCTAACGTCGAGGGAGCTATGCAAATAGCCTTGGAGATCACCCCTCTCTGCGCCTGCAGTAGGCTCGCTATCCGGTCAAGGAGTTCGAATGGAAGTCCTTCGCGAACTAGGTCATGAAGCCTGGTGCCACGTGGCGGCAGCCCAAGGGTCATCCAAGCGCTTTGTGGGATCTTGGGCCCTGGTTGGTAGTGCTTGATTGATGACTACAATATTACCTTCGGTTACTCCTTCGCCTCCGCATTCACCAGCCGACTAACTTCTCGGCCGTTCTTAGTGATGACGAAACTGTGCCTTAGTGCGACCAGCGAAAATAGGCGGCGAATTTGTCGACGTGCCTAGCTACAACTGAAGGTCGTAATCATGGCATATGTGCCTCGTGGGAGTACTTGGGCGTGTAGCTTCATACAGCCTACTACATATCCACCAGTCGTCTGCCCTCGACTAAGCCTGTTCTGGATGACTCGGATGCTCCCCAAAAATGCTCTTAGGGATTGACGGCTAAGTATTCCTTGATCGATGAGAGAACTTTCATCTCCATCTGAAAAACTCCAGGCTAGCCAGGCCTAGGGCCCGAATCAGCGACATTCCCTCTAGGCGACAAGCATCGCTGCGACTTACGAAAGCAGAGCATGACAAGAGCATTGAGTCCATCGACCATTTAAGCCGCCTGCCACAGCCTATATGGGAGGCGTCTAGGTAGTCGCCGTTGACTTGCCCGTCACTCATGCCGCGATGAAGCCAGCAACCTAGGGTGTCGATGCATGGCTATAGAAGCTCAGTGCTCAAATGGTGATCCAGTTCGTGGCCTCATTTGCCCGCAAAGATTGGGAAGACCGCCGGACTCACCAGACGCAGGTACTCTTAGGGTACCTTAAGATACTGAATAGAAAGTGAATTCTTTAAGACCAAAGGTCGTTTTCACCTTTGACAGGTGTTCAAAAGTCGACTTTGATCTACCTACACCAAGAGGGAAGCCGCCATGCCCTTTTCAGACATTTTTCACCCTGAATGCAATCCCGTAGAGCCACATGATGCTCCCCATCATGTGGTGTTTAGCTGCGTCCAGTGGAAAACCCCAAGCCTTGAAGTGATGCCGCAGGCAGCCAAACAAAGCTTTGCAGTCATGTACGGCGATCCGTCGAATCCGTTGAATCCATATACAAGCGCAGCCTTGGAGCGCGCGTACATCCTGGGAGCGATCTCGGCTGTTAAGCTGATCGCCGTACACGAAGACTCTCTCTCTACCTTTTTCTGGACAGTGGGGTATCAAGCGCCACCTTCCAAGAAATCGAGTCACTGTGGATGCAGGTCATGTGTATGAGCCACACTCGGCTAACAGTAGATTTTGCGAACGTTAACGAGGTCTACTCTGGACACTCCGACTACGTCTTTTGGCAGGTTGCGAAAGAAATTCTGGAATCCTATAGCTTGGGGATTGCGCCATATGATCTGAAGGCTCTCGATGATTTCTCTGGTGAAGGGTTCATCGATGAAGATCTGTGGTTTCTCCAATCACAAGAGGATGGTCAGCCTGAAGCTATTCAGCATTGCCCGGTCGAAATACCAAATTTCGCAGACATGATGGGTCATTCCAAATGTCGGATGTCGCCGTATTACATCTATCCGGATAATCGGAAGCCTGACGCGTAATACGTTGGCCCAAAGGGTCACGCCTCACTAAAGGCACTGGCCTACCCACATCGACTGTCATTACCGTAGCTTTGCCAAAGGGTGCGTATCATGATCTATTCCCGATTGCTTCATATAGAAAATGAACATTTTCATAATGAACATGGGGAGGGTGGTTACACAGTGTTCAGCACACAGCAGTCAAAGGGCATTAATTTCATTCCCCTTGATGTTATAAGCATGCAAAAATTTGCTGTTCTTTGGTGGGACAGCCCTGACACTCAAGTAATATATTTGATCGAGAAGGCCATCATCAAAGGACAGCTCTCGCCAGTAAAGCTGTTACACGCCTCAAAAGGTACGCTTGTCATCGTATTCGATTCTAACCTTAACGATGAGCAATATGATGATTTTAAAGCATCCTGGGAAGACATTGCCTCCTATGCATTATATGACTCTTGGACTGCAATACTTATCAAAGAGAGCGAAATAGCCTTTGACTTTGATGGTGGCCGGCTGCTTAGAACATATGCTCCTGAAATTCTAGCAACAAACAAACTGGGCATTGTAGAGTTTACGCCTGACATGTTTCTGTTTTGGGATGAATGGAAACCTGAAAATATCTTTGGTCAAGATAATCCAGAGGAAGAGCGAGCCAGTTTGAAGCAACTGCGAGATGGGCCAGATCTTTTTGATGATGACGTGGATTTTTGATCCGCTTTAACACGATAAGGAGAGTAGAGATGAACCTTCCAGTATTGTTTCAGCTGACACGCGGCGCTATCCAACCAACGTCCTCGGGCGATTTTTACGGGCCGATAAAATATCGGGTCTTCGACTGCTTGCAAAAAAACGATGAGAATCTCGTCCCCATGTCGCAGTCGGCCCGGCACCGCTTTGCTGTGATGTATCGGAGAGGTTTCAGCCATGACCTTGTGGATGCTTTGGAGCACGCCTACAGGCTAGGAGGGATATCCCCGATCAAGCTAATCGACGTCACGAAGCGCTCTCTATACATCTTCTTGGATACCCGAGTGAGCAGCAGCACAGTTGCTGCAATCGAATCCATATGGTTGAAGGTGGCAAGATCTGGACGCCATGGCCATTGGGAGGTGCATTTTGCGAGCGAGAGCGAAATTTGCTCAGGGCGCTCTGATTACGATTTTTTGTCAGCTGCCAAGGAGGTTCTAGAGTCGCACAAACTGGGAATTATGGATGCCCCCGTGCCTACTCCCAACGTAGCTAATTTTAAAAACTTCTGGGCCGATGGTTCTGAGAAGCAACTCTCACTTGAACGACCAGTGCACGCGTCGTTACCTACAACAGTCGCGTGTTATTTATACAGTGCTGCTCAGTTCATCTCGTACCTTCAAAAACGAGAAATCACTGAGAACTCCGTCCGTCCGGGTGGATGCACGAAAAAGCAACAGCACAGCTTGTTAAAAGTCGCTTTGCAGTTGATGAGTGGCTTGCGCTTACCAAGTGAACCTGTACATCGGTCACCTGCAGTGTGTCCGTCGTGCAAATCCTTAGGAGTTGACTCCCTCTTCAAAAAAATGGAGGCCAGCTTGGGACACAAAAGCGAATCTTTTACATCAATTTATGCACTACCTCGCACAGCTATGGGGGCGTGCCCGAATACTTGTTCGTTGCAGCACAAGGATGCCGAGCTTCTTTACCCAGGTCGGATCAAAAAAATCGTCACAAAACCATTTTTGAGGCAGAAAAAATCTGGCAGGACTTAACAACATCACGACAGGAGCCTTCATTATTGGCGAACGTTGTCCGCTTTGTGAGGAGAACGCGATGAAAATGCAAAAGAAGCCGCCTTCAATACATACCTGCTCCCGCTTCTTCCAGCCGGAGTACGACATGGTCAGCACGAAGACTGGTGAACTGATATACAGCGTTTATACCGCGCCTCAGCGTTTTAGCGCAGAGCTTGAATTGCAGGAGCTTGGGCTGCAGCGATTCGCCATCCTGTGGGATGAAAATCCGCAGTATCAGATTTTCGAGTTGATCGATCGGGCGCTTGTGGGTGATCTGCTATCCCCAGTCTCGATGCTTCATCTTTCCCCAGAAAAACTAACCATCATCGCGACTTTGCCAAAAGGCAAAAATGCTGACGCGACTACTTTTATTTACGATCGCCGGTGGATCGAATTTGCCTTGACAACTACGTGGCAAAGATGGGAGTTGCAACGGCTGGGGCCTGACGAACTGGCATCATTGGAGACAGACAATGTGCTTCGCCTGAATGGCCCATACATTTTGAGTAAAGAAAATTTCGGGGTTTATAATTACTGGGAGATGTACTTTGCCTTCAGAGACATGAAAGGCTGGAAGGAGTTGGGGTACTGATTAAATACTGGCATGATTCATTAATTAGTTCGATAAAAAGCTATTGAACCAAGCCTTGGTGCACGATACTTCGCCCATTTAGACTGTCTGGTATTAACGTTCAGCGTACGCTGAGCTTGGTTGCTAACCGACGCAGAAGCTAACTCTCCACAGCTATTAAGGCTATCTCATGCCCAACACGAAAATGCTGTCTGCTCACGAGGTCTACGAAGTTTTACGAGATGCCGCTGTTGCGTCACGCTCAATGCAGAGAATCACCAAGGCAAATTGGGGTGAGATCTACTGCGGATTGATGACCATAGATGTTGATGGCTGGATGATCACATTCTTCATAGATTGTGGTGACTTAGATTACTGCGACAGCTGCTTATCCCCGGACGGAAGAAAGTATGACTTCAGTGCAAAAGACGCTTTCGATCCAGTCGGGCTTCTATCCCCTGACGAGCATCGTCAGCTTGAGGAGCTGCTTCGTCAAATCTGAACAATTTGTCATTGTTCGACCACACTGCGAGGCCAGGAGATCGAGTCGCCGTGCCTCTGGGGAGATCAGCGAGGATCGTCCGGATTATCAACCTTTCAAACAGAGCTCAGCTGGATAATAACTGGCCATAGACCTGCTGTTCATCCTGATGCTCTCCAAGGTATCTAGTGGGTCACCACCTGCTGCATTCAAGGAATTCGAATTCATGAGCAACAACTACGTTGCCAAAGCCAAACGTCTTCTGTCTGAGATTGGCGTCCACCAGCTTTCGGAAGGTGTGTGGGCATTCACGGATGTTCACACTGCCAGCCAAGCCTACATCCACCACTCGCAAAAACCAGCCGCCCTTGCTGCCTACGCGGCAGTTGACCCCACGTTCGCAGCTGGCCGTTTTCCCGGCTGGGCGTTGGTCGATATGGTGGATAAAGTGCCTTGTATGGACGGTACTGAGATTACGGCGCTGGCGACAGTTTGCGGAGCTTCCATCCCTCCGTTCTCCAGTGCCTCAGAGCGCGAAATTATTTTTGGGCACGCAGTGTGGGGCATCGTAGAGGCTTACAAGCTTGAGGATTGTTTTGAGCGCGTCGAACGCGCCTATGGCGGTCAAGGCAACCATTACAACTTGCGGCCTCGCGGCTTCGATTGGGCAGGCGATGAAGAGCCTATCCCCGAATCCTTGAAGGCAATGCGCAAAAGCTATCGCGCAATGTCGCCGCTGCAACAGATCATGGTTTTGACGATCATGCACTTGTACAACCAGGGCAAAGACAAGACATATCTGATTGGGGGCTGTCCGACGAAAATTCCTGCCGCCGAGGCAATGAATATTCTTCGCAGAAATGGGCCGGCGCTCTCGACCTGGGGCCACATGGTTACTCATTATGCGGGCTGGTAAGTACACAATTACCGACTTTGCTACCAACGAGTGCCTAACACCTAAGGAAATGAACACTGACAGTATGATGTGGTAGCAAATGCCCGCAAGCCGGGCCCAAGGGCCCGAAATCACGACGTCTTTGGATAGCTCCAGATCTCCCACCCTGTAGGCAGCCTCATCAGTTCACGCAGCGTGACGGAGCTGATCCTGTCGACCTACTATGTACTTAGGGGGCATGATCAGCTCGAACAGCTGCACGCTAAATCATGGATCGAATAAACGAGCTCACTGGGGCCTGGAATAGTGGGAAAAAGTGATGATTGACGCGACTCGTCTCTGGCAACGCGAACGCAAACGGCGCTACGCATTGTGGGATTTAGAAAAACTGCAGCCCGGATCTGATCGGGCCCTTCAATACCTCGCGATTCTTGATGAAATTGAGCGCCAAGATCGAGATGACCCTATTGGCGATGCAGTCGCAATGTCAGTTGAAGAGCTACGAGAATGTGTCTCAGAGACCGAGATCGAGGGAGTCAGCGGATCCCATTTTTTAGTCGTGCTTGACGAGCACATACCAGAACCGTGGAAGACTCGTTTCGAAGAAGCGAGCACCGGGTCTACTCGATTGCGGCAAGGCTGTTATGCGAGAGATTGGCGCCGTTTTTTACGACTTTGGACAGCCGAGATGCAGAACCTCGCGGCGCATAGGGAGATGCGTTAAGAGCCTGATGCAGCTATTCGAGTATCAGGATTGTCAGAGGGTGCCAGGGTTCTGGTGCCGATCAAATAGTCCGTCTGACGGGTCTCACACAAGAATCCCCTTCTCCAGCTGGCCGATAAGATATAAAACAGTTTTCGTTTCCACCCTCGTAGCCAGCATGTCGAGTGGACGCTTCGATCCGAGTCCTCGAACCGGTGAGTTCATCCATTTCGTTGCTGCGGGATTATCGTTTTCGAAGAGGTAAAGTGCGTCCTCAAAGACAGCTACCAATGCAACCAGACTGCTCTGTACATTGCGCCATATAATCGCTGGGGCGGTTGCGACGAGCATGAGGCTGTACTGAGTCGTTTCGACCCAATTTGAGAGACTCTACTTAAGGCCAGGCTCCTGCTTTCGAATGAGTTATCGTTCAGTCCTAATGGGTATCAGCCTTTTCATCCGGCGGTCTGAGTGGCTCTCAGATACGACCCCGGCTCAAGGCCGGGGTGGATGCAGCGCCTAACAGCGCTCAACTGACCTCCTCGCAGCTTTCAAACAAGCGCTTGGCATAAGCAAAACCGCGAACTCGAACCCAGTCACGGTTCACTAAAAATATCCAGCCCAGAAAAATTAGCAGCTCGACACCCGTAGCGGTCACTAAGTACGGATGCCTTGTTAAATCCGTAAGACTTAGGCTTTCCAATGGAACGCCTATCACGTGATATAAACCCAGCAAGCAGATCACAAGGCAAATTAATGTCAGTACGATGCCAAAAGGTTTGCACGCAGTAAGGTTTCGGCTAAATCCATACTCAATATTTTCATTGAAAATCATGGAGTATTTTTTCTGATCCCGAGTCCTTTCCCTAACATAATTAGCCGCTGACCGATACATTTCATCCGCAGCTTTGGGATCATTTTTCTCATCTGCTTCACTGATCACAGAAAACCCCTTGATCAGACCTGCCAAGTGTTGCATGTAGCGGCTTTTGGTCGGTCGATCCAGCGTGTCATCAGAGTGTCTGCAAACAATAGTGGTAGGTGCTCCACCCCACTTATTGTAAAGCTTTTCCTGAAGGATATTGCCTCTGCTGGACATTTGGTTGGCCGCAAAGGCGATGACTCCAAACGACACCAAAAAAGTTAACGCAATACCCTCCATCGTACGAGACGGCTCAAAAAAAGCCATCACACATATAACTACAGGCAAAAATAGCAAAAAAGCTGGCTTGATCCTAGCATTGATTTTGTACGGGTCGTAGATCTTACTCAAGTCCATACTCACCTCTCAGAGAGTGTATTCTGTCTCTACTTCAAACGAGCCAATATAACCCGGATACTTGTTTTCCCCCTCATCGCTCAAGAAGTCCCGAGAGTACCCTTCCGCTGATACATACACATGGACATTACCATCACTGCAATCCATTGTGATATGACCAGCCGTATTCTGGGTAATCGTTTGGTAGCCTGTGTAATAATGCATGTCACGGCGCGGTGCTTCACCAATTACGATGATTTGAGGATCCAGTTTTTTCAGCCAGGAATCTGGAATTTTCCCTGTCTTTCGACCATGATGAGACGCGAAAACCACGGTGGTCTTCTCCAACTCAATGTCATCGGCGATACTTTCCATGAAGTCCGTTTCAAGATCGCCAAGCCACATGAAGCTTGCACCATTTTTGACTGCATAGCGAAGTACGCAAGAAAGGTTATTCGGACTATGTCCAGCCTCACTTTTTCTCATCGCTTCGATGAAGTTTGGATTGGACACATTAGGCCACAAGACCTGTACGCCGGCGCCGCCACGTGATTCATCGCTAGCGTTAAGCCAGCGTCGCCTCACACCTTTCTCAAGATAGAAAACATTATCTCCGTCTCGCAGAGACTTGTAATGCAGCCACGAGTCCGTCAGATCATCTTTCTCCACCTTGTTCTTAACGCAGTAGAAATTATTAATGGGAAGCGCTTTATCCAGCAACTCGATCCCTCGGAAGTGATCCTCATCAGGATGAGTGCAAATGAACCTACGCATTCCTTTCGTTCGGGCCACCCGCTTGAGCTCAGCAATGATCTCCTCTGAGTTATCTGCTTTAAGATTGCAATCGATCATGGTGAAACTATCACCAGCGTGCGCAATATAAAACATATCGCCATTGCCCACGGAAAGGCTTTTTATTACCGGCATACCACCCCCAAAGTCAAAACAATCAAGATCTCAACATATACTAGCCAAGTGCAGACAACCATCCACCTGCAGGCAGAAATATGCATCGCACATTAAATCGTGAGCACCTTCAAATCATTGTATAAATTTCCGCTGTTCTCCACTGGAGAGCAGGCCGGCCAGAACACATTCGCCACTTAACAGAACGCTAGATCACGTACACACCTAGGTCGACATCTGAAACAATCAACATCATTGCCGGAAGCCCCTCCACTTGCATCCTTTTCACTAACGTGGCAAATAATATTTCGTCGTCTGCGCTTGGCTTAACGGAGCAACCATTGGGGTGCGAATGCCAGTCACCCACATAGTCAACGACCCCAGCAGTTAGGTCATGCACCCTCTTCAGTGCGTCCAGCTGCCCCTCCCTGCCTCTGATGAAGTGGGAGGGGCCTGACTCGCTGTCTGGTGGAGGTGGCAAGGTATCAACCAGGACGATCGTTTTACTCTTCAAGTCAGTAATCCCAAGAATCGATCCACCGGTCTCATTGGGAAGCTCGGACAACCTTTGCGCCCTGATCTTTTCAATCAAACCGCCGTCATATTTGACCATCCACTCCCCTACCTTTACGGAAGTGACTGGGTGGACGTGCACCTCATGAGACTCCACACTGCCTGATTCATCATCCAGTGTAGATATCAGGATCTTGGGCTCTGAACTGGTTACTATTTTCCGCAACCTGCGCGAAATCAAACCCGCATGTATGTGGATGTTCTCATTGGACATCCGGAACGATACATCACGGCAGCCACCACCGACCCAACGATCCCCCAGATGGTTAACGAGATGATCTTCGCCCCAGGGATTATTCAATATCGCCCGGTAATACTGCCCCTCCAGTGCATCAACTCGTTGTAGCCGTTCCGAATCCTCGAGAATGATGACGTTGACCATGCCAGATGGCGTCAGAAATACGCTCGCGACCCGAGGAGCCTGATCCCGCAGCGCCAAATCCCGAGGCGCCGCCAACGTCGTTGTAGCGTCAATCAAAAGATCCGCGTGTTCAATGGCCTCATGGATGCGAGCATCATCTGCCAAGATTCCTTTGGAGATGGCTTTGGGAGCTGGTTCCCCCGGATACACTCGCTGCATCATGTCCTGGAGCACGTCCGCTTTCCGAAAACCTACGTACTCGTCATTAGCAACGTGTCTTACAACGTTATGCGGTAGCAGCAAGTCAGGGTCGATGAATGTCCAGTTTCCCCAAGCCAATCGCGTCCAGATATCCGCGAGCATGCCTCCAAGGGCACCCGTTCCGGCCAGCACTCCATTGAATGTCGCAGTGGTAGAGTCAACAGCAGAGAGATCTCTAGCGAACGCCGCATTCAGGGAGCTGCGAACCTCCACAGGACGAACGCCAAACTCTTTCCAGGCCTGTCCCGTGTACCCTCCAATCTGCACTGCAGGGAAAAAAACTCCCTCTGCCGTTGCCGGTGCAAGCATTTCGAATGAGGCTGCCAGATCAAACAAGTTGACCTCCAGCATGTACCCCTTCACATCCGTACGCTCTACGACGCCATGGCGAAGCCTAGGCACCCAGACCAGAATCAAAAGCCCTTGTCTTTCGCCCTTTTCAAATTTCTGAATACCACCGGTAGCAGCCTCGTACACACAATCAGAAAGCTGCTGGGACAGTTCGCTGCCCCACTCCACCAACTGATCATGCAGCTCCCCGAGGTTGGCTGGAAACATCACCACTGACATTGGTTCAACAGGCGGAACCATGATGTTGAGCAACCGGTAGCCTGATTTTTCTGACGAAGCATCAGAATCGATAACAGCCCGTAGCGTGATTTTTTCGGCTGTGTCAGTCAGCACAACTCGAAGCTTGCAAGCTCCCTGAGCCAGCTGCGCTGGATCCATAGCCGGAAGAATCAGCTGGAAGGGACTGGCGTAGAACATCTGCTCCAACGGCTGATCCTCCCGGTGCAATCGCAGCTCTGATGATTCGCGCAACCACCAGAACATCCGCTCCAGAAAACGTTCAGCCGTCCAGATCCGCTCGACTCCGCTCCAATCCACGTCGTAAAGGCAAAGGATCCTGGGAGTCCCCGGATCTGACCCGTGTAGGTGTGAACGCTCTGGGAAGTCCATTCGCAGCGCATGCACGGTAACCGGGATATGAAGCCGTGGATTGACTGCAATTGCTAGCGTCTCCACGCGATGGATTCCACCTGGATTTCCACCGGTAACAGTCCCGTCGCCGGCCTCGATCACGAGGTACTCCGTCACCCCGCCGGCTTCGCTTTCCTGCCGAAGCCCCAGGAGCTCGACACCCGAGTACGCCTTGCATGCTTTCACCAATGCTTTGGTGTACGCATGAATGGGTTCGGGCTTCTCCCCCATAGCCTCACCCAACACGTAGAAGCTGGTCATTTTTTGACGGCACCTGCGCGGGGTGCAGCAGCTGCTGCAGCCGAGGTCGCAGCTGCGGCGACCGCTACAACCGCTTTGACTACGCTGCCGCCAGATGTCGCCTCAAGCTCAAGTACCCCTTTGGAGCCATTTTCTTCCGTGCAGGCAAACCAGCCATCGACATCTTTCAAGATCGCCTGGTACTCCCGCTTAGCGCGGATGCAGGGCGGGTCGTTGGCATCATCTACGATTGTTTTACTGCTGGAGATAATTGTGGCCGACTCTTTAGCTTGGCCAAGGGCGTTCCGTGCAGCCTCGGAGACCTTCGCGTTCTCTCCCTTGCCAGACCAACTGTCCCACGACAGCGTGTGCCACGAGCAATGATGGGGTGCAAGCAGCAGATCATAAGCGAGGGTTTGCGGGTCATCCTCAAACCGATCCCACATCCGCTCCCAGATCAAAACCTCTGCGTCCCCGCCTACCAGGAACCGGGTACGCTTGCTGGTGAAGATTGACGGTGCGATCTCCATGTTCATGACAACACTGGACTCGTTCTTGGTCAGCTCCTCTTCGAGCTCAGCGTCATCTTCATGGGGTGCCGGCGCCAGAAGCTGCGCTCTGAACAGAGAAGAGGAAGAGCCGTCGATGGTGTTGAACCATTCGCCTGCCTTGACCAGGATCGCTCTCAGGTCATCGGTCTTGTCATCCACGTCCTCGCCCATGATCTGGATGCGATTGCCGCTGGACGCCCAGCGGTGATCACGCCAGTGCTTCACCCGCCGACGTGCCTCTTTATTGAAGGCACTCGCATCATCGCAAAGGGTGTGGTTCTTCGACCGCCGCCTGAAGACCAGCGGGGAAGACCAAAGCTCGCGGATGATGATCCGCTTTTCCCAGCGATCAAGATCATCGTCAGGGTAGTCATCGGGGTGCCCCAGCCAGAAATGCTTGCGCAGCCCCCCGCAATGATCCTGATCAGGGTGGCTCAGCAGAAATGCATCAACGAAGGGGCGGCCATCCTTGTCATAAATCAACCGCTCACGCAGCGCCCTACCAACGTTGGGGGTGTCATCGTTCGGGTTATCTGCCGCCGCCCTAATGTGGCAATCAATCAGAATGGTAGTGACCCTAGTATCCGCCAAGCGCACCAAGGTCATATCGCCATTACCAACTTGGAAAAAAGAAAACTTAGCTACCACTCGTACCTCCTTGCGCTATCTGGAAAATCGTACCCAAGATCGGCTGGATACGACTTTCCAAACACGGAAAACGTTTTTGTTTAAAAGCCACTGCCCTTCAGAAAAGGCGGAGCGCGAATGAACCTGTTGCTTTGTCTAGTTCTGGACAAAGCTTTAAGTACGCTTATGTGCTGAATGCGGATTTCGGGTGAACAGGATAGTTTTGAGGATGCAGTAACCAGCTGCGCTTAAACACTCCGAGTGATTTCCTGTCGAAAGCTCCGTACTGGAGTTTGGGTCAGCACAATCCACTCATTGAGCATCCACACGGCCTGAAACATTGGCAGCCCCAACACACATCATCCCACCGACTCATTCACTGGCCGCGATTCAAGGGTGGCCGTTAGCCACTCCCACTCACCTAGCAACCATCCTGCGAAATCCATTTCAAGACCACAGAGAAAAACACAACATGTAGTGCCACATTTCAACCATAGCTACAACATAGGCAAAAAAGCACGACACCGCAAGCGGACATCGCACGAAGATCTAGTGCGCAAGCCGTCTGTTGGATCCCATTTTTCAGCTGTACGTATGCACAGCCCGCGAGTTACAGGGGTTTGGTGGATTTGACGAGAAATAAACTGTTACAAACTTAGGGCGAACGCCTCTACATACGAGATGACGAGTCGTGTCACGACTAGCTGAACGTCTGAAAAGTGACGTGTTTTTCTGTCAAAATTACGACAAAAAAGTTGCCTGGATTGAGAAAAATGCATTAGTTGCGAACCATTCTCGCCTTAACAAAAACCTGACCCGCTTGTTAGTTTAGTTCTTTGCTCGGCTTAATTTATAAGAATTGACTCATCAACTAAACTGCAGCCTAGTGTTAGGAGGATGGCAATGTGAAACGAATTATTTATTCAAGCCACGTATCGCGGAGTTACCTAGCCTAATTTACAGAAGGCAAGCCACAGCTCATCCATCCTCGTTGTAAGCCTTGGTTCATCCTCTCTCGCTGCATTTCCCAATTCGGTTCAACCGGCACGCCAGCCAACTTTATCTCCCCTCCCTCACCGACCATCTACCGTATCGAGCACGCCCATTAACTTCTCACTTGCAAACAGGCTGGGCAGCCGCAGACAGATCTCCGGTGATCACTTGGTCTCATCGGGGTTGGACATTCCGGGATGCGCACTCACACGCAGTCGTTTGCAAAGCGACTGCTGAGCCCGCAGTTTTTCGGCAGACCTGGACATATAGGTGGCCACGCCCCCTTTGATCAGAATCAGATCTGTCAGCCGCTCAGCCGGCGCCGACGTATCACCTTGGTAACCCTCAGAGCGGCTTCGCTTCTGGCGCCAACGTTTTTTCGCCGCTGACAGTCGGCGCCGGCCTGTTCTGAGCAGAACATTCCGCTCTCCAGACTTTGCGAAAAACATGCAAATACCGCCCGATGACACAGCCTGACGCCGGTGAAAATAGTGCCTGCATTTGGTCATGACAGCACGATCAGCAGATCGCACAGCAATCGAGGCCATGATGGCGATGCAAAAACAAATCGGAAACCTTGTACTGGTCGGAGGAAAATCTGCCGTTATAAATACTGTTGCCCTCGAAAAAGGAGGTGGGGCAACTGATGAATAAGAAACAGCTGAAAACTGCGCTGATAGGTCTTGCCGTTGGCATTCCGAGTGGCTACATCGTCTTGCTGCTCCCGTTGCCTGGCAAGCCTTCGAAAACCGAACCTCAGTTACTTCCACGACTGATGCACGTACAGCACCATGAGCCGGCAAATGCCGGCGACCTGGTCTTGGTGACAATTCGGTGAAAGCCCGACATCAAATCCCATTGCTCAGCCCGAGAAGCCTGGCTTAAATTGACCGGCTTCGGCATTGGGCAGACGCACTGCCGCTATATGAATTCTCAGGTAACGATTCGAATGAGCGCGACACCTAAATGGGAAGCCCAACTTACTGATGGCGCCCCAATGCATTTACATCAGCTGGCTCAACAAAACGACGATAGCGGACATTTTTGGGTTTGGGGGGGAGTCAACGATTATCTTGACTGCAGGGATGACAATTTCAGCTTCAACTCGTCCCATTTCGACGATATAGACGATGATGTTGACCTTGCATGGCAGGTGGCGCATGAGCTCCTGTCGCTGTTCAATGGCGCCATGTCCCTCATCCGGCATCATAAATATCCCTTCCGCCTGGGCGCTTTACTACATCATGGCCGCAACACAAGCTACGTTGAAAAGCGAAACGCACAAGGACTGCTGGGCGCGCGCTCGCCCTCCGCGAAGCGAGACAGGGATCGTGGTGATAGCTCGTTAGTATTTCGTCTTCTCTCACTTGCTTGCGAGCACCAGGATGCGTATCACCTAGTCAAGTTGTTCGAGCTAAAAGGGGGATGGTCTAGCTACTATATGATTCTTGAAACCATAGAATCCTATACGACCAAGTACGAACTGGAAATTTCCTTAGATAAGAATATCAAGAGAAGATTTGAGCTCACTGCAAACAACTTCTCGATAAGTGGCTTCGATTCAAGGCATGGGTTCAAGCAGCAAGTTAAGGAGATCAAAACCCCCTCGCTAACCATCGACGAAGGGTTCAGATTCATTAGGGACTATGCAATGCGATATCTCTCGGCAAGATATGGCAGCTCGCTGCAGGAAAGACCCGCTAGGCGATAACCTAGCCGGGCAATACCCAAATTACTGGGGTAAGCATGAAGACCTCCTATGGAGGCATTCCCTAATGCAACCTTCTGGCGCCAAGCTTCGACAACCTCGACACCGTACTCCGCTTTTTCCCCGGCTTGAGCAGCGCGATAGACTCTCTTACCTTTCTCGCTCAAGTGTACCGTACCTAATGACCCATCTCACTCGCCCTCCGACCTAGCTCACTTGATGGCGTGACGTCATTTCGGTTTTCGGAGGTCGACCCATCGAGCCGAAAGAGAGATTGCTTGGAAAGCTTGATACACAGCCATCTTCGCCCTCGGCTTCTTTAGCTCAGGCAAAAAAAGCCCCATTTAAGGGGCTCTGGCTTCACTGTATTACGATCATCGCTGACGCCCAAAACATCTGGCAGCTAATCAGGAGCGGCACGTCAACACAGCAAGTAAACTGTATACTTATACACATGTTTCCGTCAAGCATTTTTTTTCAGACACCCGGCCCTCACACGTCGAGCCGGGCTTACGCCCGAAGGAGCGATAGCAAAAATAGCTACAGCTCTCCAGCCCACTAGACCGTCTAGTGAGTCTCACACAAGCACTCCCCTCTCCAGTCGACCAATAAGATCGAAGGCAGTCTTCGTTTCCACCCTCGTACTCATCATATCCAGGGGACGCTTCCAACCGAGCCCTCGAGCCGGCGAGCTAATCCATTCTGTCGCAACAGCGACCTCGCCCTCGAATAGGGAAAGGGCCTCCTCAAAGACAGCTATCAATGCGATCAAGCGGTCGCTTTCTATGGTGCTGAAACGACCTGCTTTCGCCCTTCCAGACAACGTTGAGGGCGACACACAAATAGCCTTGGAGATATCCCCTCGCTTCATCTGCAGTAGGGTCGCTATCCGGTCGAGGAATTCGAAAGGCAGTCCTTCATGAATTAGGTCATGAAGCCTGGTACCGCGTGACGGCAGTCCGAGGGCCATCCAAATACTCGGTGGGCTGTGAGGCCCTGGTTGGTATTCCTTGATCGATGACAGCACTTTCACCTCCATCTGAAAAACCTACGACCGAGCCGGGCCAAGTGGCCCGAACCAGCGAAATCCCCTATTGCCCGCCACGTAGGATCTGCCAGCCCCAGGAAGAACTGGCGTCGAGGGGACGTTAGTGCATCCCAGCCTGCGAGCTTTCGTGACTTCAACGAAATGCTAGCCACCGCGCTGCTCTTTTCGAAATCTACACCGTTGGCTGACAGGCGCTTCAAGAACGGATAGTGTCAGGCCATGAATGTCTAAAAACCAGCCCTCACCGCACACGTGCTCTGCGAGATGCTGACGGACGGCAATTCGGTAGACACATCAAGTTGCGAAGCTCCATTCAGCATGGAATGGGATTTGTCACGGCCTCCTATCTGAGGAGATTGCTGGCGGACTTTCGTCTTTAATCCAATTCTTGAATCGTGGTATTAAGTGGATTGCTCGGTCTGAGCCACCAAAAGTCCTGTAATCCAAAGCTGTTCCACAAGCCAGAACGCTTCCTCAAAGCTCAGCGTGAATGATCGATCCTCAATGCCCAAGCATGGAAGATTAAGGTCATCATTCAAGCAAATCACGAGCTTGTAATACACCGATTCTCCATGTTGCAACTCTGGGTGCCTAAATGAACCAGAGACGCAAAACTCCAGCCCTTTGCTCCCCGATTCATAAATCTGCAAAAAGTCACGCTCAGCAGAGGAGGTTTGTGTTTTGAACAATTGGAACCAAGAGCCTATAGCTTCTAATCGTAAAACAGATACCGCACTTCCTTGGCAGATCCCAAGACCCGAGTATCTCAACAACAACTTTACAAGATTTGTAGTCACCGCAGCGCACTGTTGTGCGGTAAAACAATACTCTGATCCATCAAGTACAAACGATACGTAATTATCCACAACTTCAACCGAGGCCACGTACGATGCATCATCAGAATAACCGTGCCAGCTAATCGAGCGTTCGACCATATAAACAATTTTGCTTGTAGCCAAAGCTTCAGATTTCATATGCATCCACCAATTAGCATCCATGCATATACAATCGGTACGCCGCACTTAAAACTTTAATGACGACTAACAATTTTTTTCTACTAAGAAACGCAGGGTCATTAGGCTCTTGATTCTCGGTTTCGCTCATGAGGTGATACTCCGAAAATCGCGCTGGAATCCGTCCTCGTGACTCCTACGAACTGTACAGGTGAGTGGAAGAACAAGTGCTTTGCGAGTATCGACTGCTTGCACATGACATCACTAGGATTGCTCCAATCTCCTGCGCCCTTAAGCTTTAGACGAGATTGCTTAGATTGCCTGTGCTGAATAAGCCGTCGATGTAGATTGCTACTGATACCTACCTTCAGAAGCTTTCCTTCGTCGGTTACGATCTCATAGAGACTTCACGCCGATGGCACTGCGGTTTCGAACTCGGAAAATCTAATTTTAAAATTCTGTTCAATCATGTGGCGACGTCCATTCGTGCCTTACTGCCTGAATCAAAGCACTATTGAGGATGGACAGCCACCTTCGTATAAGAGCGCCTGCTGCAGCTGCATTCGGATTGCCTTTCAACCCCGGCGCGAATAATGTCAGCGCCATGAATGTCTCAAACGTAGCCCTCCCCGACTCGATTCCTCAGTCAATTCTGGCGAGCGCAGACTCGCTCGTAACGAAGACTGCTTTCCTAGCTGGCATGGTCGCGCCTGAAACCGCAGCGTGCTTTAGCAAATTGTGGGTGGACTCTGACGCCCATTATTCAAGGATCATCGACGGGTACCACACAGAGCCAGAAATTCTGAAGAATGCACTTAACTCAGCGAATCGGCTGTCCACGCAGGAGAAGATACCTGAGCTTCGTAGACGTATCGTTGCGGCGATAGCCCACC
Source organism: Pseudomonas sp. KH_046_2 (assembly GCF_057838985.1). Taxonomy (NCBI): domain Bacteria; kingdom Pseudomonadati; phylum Pseudomonadota; class Gammaproteobacteria; order Pseudomonadales; family Pseudomonadaceae; genus Pseudomonas; species Pseudomonas sp. KH_046_2. Next base: position 3,187,581 of record NZ_CM174480.1, read on the forward strand.
ACTTCCACCTTCTCGAAACGCAAGCGTTTCCCGATGGTAAAGGGGCTGGCGCGAGGGTGAACTTTCACCAGCAATTGGCTCAGCTTGGGTTGCATCCCCACCTGTGGTCGCTTGCTCGCGGCCTGGCCCGCAGGCACGATGAATTTGAGGCTTTAGCTCCGACTCATCGCACGCGAGTGAGCCAGCCTACTGATGGTGCCCAACCGTCAGGTAAATCCATTCTCAGCTTCATTGAATTCATGCTTGAGGTTTGCCTTGGAGAAGTGGGTTACATGACTGCTGCGCTGAATCGCAGCCGGCTTCGGGAGGCAGTTATGCATGTTTTCAGATCGAACTTGCGCTTAACAGAGGCAGGGATCAGACCAGAAACAGCGCCAGCATTCTTTGCGCTGCTGATCCAAGGCGCACTACCGCATACCGAGTTCGAAACCTTTACCGGGCTTCAGCCTAGCGAAGCAAGCGATCAGCTCAGCAGGTTGATTAATGTTGGCCTTGCAGTGAGCGCGGCATCTAATATCCATACGGTGCAGGTAGGCCTACCGCTCTGGTTTGCACAGGATATTTTTCCTGATTTCTCTTTAGCGGAAAGCGAAGTCAAGCCGGGCTAGAAGCCCGAAGAGCCGATAGTTTTTGGGCTGTGGATGCGGTCGATGTATTTAATATCGCGGCCTTTGTCTCTTGGTTTTCTGCTGATCGATCTCCTGCTGCCCGGTTTTTGCGGCGACGCAGGTTTGAAAATCCAGTGGTTTGTCTCTTGGCCTTCAGCGACAGCCACTCGGGGCACCCGTTAGCATGGGTTGGCTGGAATATCGTGGCATTTGTCTCTTGGTTTTAGCGGATTGATCATTTGCCTAACTGTCGCTGACGGCTATGGCTTGAATATCCCTCAATTTGTCTCTTAGCTTTCAGCGACAGTCACTGAGAACATCCATCAGCACGGGCCTGGCCGCAATAAATGAGGCTCCTATCCCTTGGTTTTATGCGGATTGATCTCCTGCCGAGCAGTGTTTGCGGTCGAGGACTTGAATATCACGTGATTGGTCTCTTGGTTTTCAGAGACATCATCTCCAGGCACGCTCGGCATTGGCTGGCCGGAATATCGCGGCTTTTGTCTCTTGGTCTGTACCCGTCTGAATTCATCCCACCATTGACCTGCAACTCAAGCTAGTGGTTTCCAGTACATCCAGCGGCTCACCCCCTGTGGCCTCCATCAAGCTATTAGCTAGCCATACTGCGTCAAGCATGCTGAACGAATAACACATAAAGTCGAAAACGAGCTCTATTCCACCGTCCTCCATTGTGTAGACACTCACCCCCCCAGTTATATCGTCCACATGGCTTGAAAGCTCACCAAAATAGAATTCATCCTCCGTTTCCGAGCAGTTGAACCTTCCGTCAGCGGTATAACTCCAGCATCCCGGCGCTCTGTTACGAAACTTCCTCTCAAGCTTGCTGGTGCGCCTGGTAGGCGTTGGTAGAAAGCCCGCCCTGTTTCCCACCGTCACGAGGACAGCATCGTAAAGACAGTGCGCGATCTCTTCAGCTATGGCGCTGGCGAAAACGATCGATACAATATCTAAGTTAAGATTGACACCATCCTCGCCCTGCCTGGATACCTGACATGGATATTGGTCGTTGAACTCACGATCGCGCCAGCATGTAAAATCGCGAGCTACGAGAAACATTCCTGACTGCCCTTTATCTTTGCCCACAAACACCGCCATAAATTATAATTCTTAAAATCAAATCGGATGTTTTTGGGTCAATCTTTAACGTTGAAGAGAAATAATTTTCCGTAACAACAAAATTTGTTAAAGACGATTGCAACATAGAGCTGCTCTCGTGGCAGCGTGGTCGGGCCCAAAAGCCCGAAAAATTAAGACCTCTATCTAAAGTAGGAGATTGTCGATCGCAGACGGATTACGAGCAATGGAGATGCATGACGAAGGCTATCGATGTATCGAGGCCAACGGTTTGCTCACTGCTCTGTAATTTTCTGCTCCCACCCGCATTGCTGCATCGGATCCATGGCTCGGTGTAACCTGACCAGACTCAAAGTAAGGTCTCCCATGCCATGAGCATTGAAGCAAAGCTCCTTCATCTCCAAGCCATCCGAAGCCTCCTCGCGCCATACCGCTACCTCTATTGCGTAGACCTTGAGGCAACCTGCGATGAGGTAGGTGAGTCGGAATCAAAAAGGCCGCTTGCAGTCGTCCCCGATCAGATGGAAACGATTGAAATTGGCCTGGTGGTGATCGATCTGGAAACGCTTGAGATCGTCGATGAATTCCAGCGCTTCGTCCGGCCTCAAATCAATCCCATCCTCACCGACTTCTGCAAAAAGCTCACATCCATTCAACAAGCGGACGTGGACAGTGCAGGAACCTATAAAGAGATTGGCCAGGAGCTAGCAGCGTTTATTGCGCGGTTTCCAAACGCTGCTTGGGCGTCATGGGGTGACTATGATGCGAGACAGCTAGAGCGCGATGCTGGATTTGCTGCGTGCCCTTCCATGCTCTCCGGTTTGCAGCATTTCAATGCCAGAAAATGGCACGCGGGCCTATATGACAATCGACCGAAAAGCCTCAAACAAACGGTAGAGTCGATGGACTCGGATTGGCAGGGTACCTATCACCGAGGGATCGACGACGCTAGAAATGTTGCTTCCATCATTAGGGAGATGCTCGGCTGACTATTCAAGCCGGGCCCAGGTGCCCGAAGAAGCGATTTATCGCTCTAGATTTTTATCTCAGCGAAATTAGGCGTATGCACGAAGACCTTCCTCAGTGGCCATCCATAACAAAGCGTCAGCACACGCCAAGCCACAAAATTCCATTTATTCCAAACATTGATGGTAAATTACTTTACAAATTTAGATGCCAGGTCTAGCCTCACCTCACCAAAAGAGAGACCGGCACATGAAAACCAACCAACATTTAGAGTTTGTTCATCCTACCGACCCCATTTCGTTGCGAGCTCTGCTGAAGGAAGTCGATGAGATTTTCGACGTCCAGCTCACTGCGCTGTCCACGCTCTACAAGATAAGTAAGTCAGCCGCCAAGCTCACACTCGGAAGCTCGGATCGCCCCAAGTACTTGGCGCAGGTTTGCTATGAGTATGCGGTGGAAGGTAAGTGGTCTTCTCACGGTCATGACAATGACGCTGACTGGTTGGATTTGAGTGCGTTTGTTGCGACTGGCCGAATCTATGTGGAGCACTACGGAGCTGCTCCACCCAAAGCGCTGGAAAAGGTCTTGGTGATGGGAGGGATTCGCGCGAGTTTGGACTCCGAACGATCCGACATCGAGGGAGTTCCAGCGGTGCTGGAGGGGCTATATTCAGAATTTCTCACCCTGCTCGAGATAGCGATCATGGCACAGATGTCTGAAAAGTCCGTTCGGAACGCAACTCTGCCAACGGCTCAAGATCGTCTTATGACCACCAAGCAAGGTACTCGAACAGTAGTCGAGCTATCTGAAGCACTACGGTGGTTGTCTGGTCGTCGAAGCTTTAACCCAACACAGGTGATCTGATCATGGGACTCGCAAAGCAAGCTGAAGAGTATTGCGCAGCAAAGCTCAGCCTCAATGCCAAACCTTCTAAGTACATTGCTGGGTTCACTACACGCCTAGGACGACAGCTGGCTATTGAACGAGTTAGAGGAGCCATCTACTGCTGGACGGAGCATACGTCACTTAGCGCGGCGCCCTGCTCTCCCGTAGCCCTCTACCCTGCATCCAAAACGCGTACCTCAGCATTGAATGGAAAGCATGCCTCACGGTTGAGAATTGGGAAGGCCGCTCAGTATTGGCGTTTTGAACACTTTGAAGAATTTAAGCGTTTTATCGAGTGGTACGCGTGATGTAGTCCCGCCAGGTAGGGGGCGGTAGTACCCTCCCTCTCGTATGCTGGATAAAACCAGCTTGTGCGGCTCCCAGCAAATTGGGGAGCCGTTTTTTTGTTTGATTATTAGAGCACTAAACTCATCCCCCTACGCTCCAAGAGCTATTCCCGCTATAAACCTCGCCCTTTTTGAAACCTCATGGATGTGAACTGTGTAGTGGTCAACTAATCCCGGACACGACGTTATGTTTTTTCTCGACCGACCTGACCGCCGGCAAATTGACCACCATTGAGAGTCACTTTAATACGGTAGGCTGAAGCGTCGGGGGGCATGCAGCAGGACTCGCGTTCTGCGAGAGCGCCATTTCAGCGTATCGGCCGGGACTGTTCCTGAGATTCCCTAAGGCTACCGCACAGGCAAGTAGGCCAGCGAGAAGCCGACTCCCATCCGCGTCGGCTTCAGCAACGTTGTTCGGCATATCCGCCAACTCTGCGCTTCGACCCCGTCGCCTCTAAGAAAGAGGGATGACCTGAACGGACTCGAGATAACCGATGAAAGCCCCTGTGCAGCTTACCGTGAAAAACACGGTCTTGCCGGCTGTCATATCCCACTGGGCCGCTGCTAGTCCGTGGTCGTTGGTAGTTGCACAGTAGGCACTTCTGCTGCCCCACGGGCCTTGAAGGGTCATCGTAATTTGGTAGCCAGAGAAATTCGCTACGACGAGATAATTACCATCGGACGGAACCTTGAACTGCACGTAGCATACGGAGCCATCCCACTGGCCGATGTTCGGGCCAGTGGATATGATTACGTCCATGAAGACCAAATTTAGCTCACAGTCCCAACGACCGGGTTGGAAAACATCCATGTAGCCGGCAGGGTCATACGGATGCCGTGCCGTCAATATCATAGACGCCTTGGCGCTCGGCGGCAGCACGATCCCACCGAGATCTTTTGTGACATCGATAAGTCTTTTGTGGGTGAGCGCTGCGACTTTCGGCGCCTTTACCGTAAAGCGTTCCTTTAGTGCTGCAGCAGAGAAAACCTCGAACGGATCAATTCGTTTGGTCGTCATGCTGTACCTCAACTCAGTTATCTCGTCTCCGGCTGAACACCACCGAGGATGATCGGTTAATCTAACTAGCAGACAAAAGCGTGGTTGTTTGCTTTTCAGCTAAGGAGGTGAGCGCATTGTTAGCGTTACTCACCATTGCCAACGCTCAATGTTGTAGTTGCCCATTTTTCCAATCTTCACATGATCGAACCCCAAGGTTGATAAATTACTACCTTGCCTAGCTTGGAGGACTCGACCTACGGAAATAGACTAGATCAGAAGGGTTTCATCATTGGACGAATTTGCTATAGCCAATACTTTGGGAAGCAATTATACGACCCGGGATTCCCAATCTGCTGATAGTAACCGATCATTATCGACTCGAGCGCTGAGAGGCTACCGCCGGTTGAATTGGCTACCTTTGACACGGCCAGCCAACTTGCGGATGTGCCGGGTATCTGTGGTGCTTGGCATCCAGCGCAGCCTCGAGCCGGGACTTCTGCCACTTGATCACCACCGACAGGGTGTTGGTGGTTCAGGAGGATGTTAGCTGCTCTGCAACAATCGACATGAACGATCCGATTTCCCCCAACCGGCCAATGCCCCCAATCGAACACGAAGTGCCTAGCTTCCCAATAGGAGTAACAAATTGCTGACCCGTCCCGACAAAGACGCGCTACGTGCAATGCTGGAATCGCAAGTTCAAGAAAAACTACAGCACGACCCAGATGCGGTAACGACTTATGCAGCCAAGCCTGTACCAGAGCGAAAACCGTACACCAGCAAACCCACGGTTCAGGACAAAGCATTTCACAAAGAACTCGAGCAAATGCGTGCAGATGCGGAAGCAGGAGTGATAAACACGCCTAAACACGAGCCAGAGGACGGGAGTACTCCTAGCCTTAAGCTTGATAATTATCCGGATTTGTAAAAAATGTCGCCGAGAATCTACGGGCGTTGACGGCATGCCGACTCAGAAGCAAACCGCACGTGAAAAAGCCACCTATGAAAATCATCATCGAAGAATGGGATGGTGACGGTGCGATTCGAATTCCTTATGAGGCGTTGCAGGAGCTGGAGTTGGATGTCGGCGACGCGGTGTACCTGGTAGAAGAATTTGTCGGCAACACGCGCGGCCTAGTCCTATCAAAAAAGCCTCGAGTCGCGGATCGAATAGACGAGCTCACTGAAGCCTGGAATAGCGACAAGCAAGGCAGCGCCGAACGCAAATGTGCCCCTTCGCAGGTCTCATCATTGACCTCAACATCTGGCTCCTGGGCAACGGCCTCCCCCCTCTTTCCAGTGGTAGTCACGCAGGCTCATCAATCCGCTTCGCACTAAAGGAGTCATGCTCAGGGGGATTTCTTGTCAGTAAGGCACAGCCGAAATCAAATGGCCACCAATGATGGCTAAATGATGTTTTTAACTACCAATAGAAGCAAGTGGCCATCAGTGTCGCTCATCGTTTAATACTCATCTCTCCTCCAGCCCGCCGGAGCTCAGGGCGAAGGCCATGTCATCTGGGACGGTAAATGCCCTGATCGAGCTGGAACTGCACTTTGCCCTGAAGCAGGTTCTTGATTCCGTTGAGCGGGCCCACGACCGGGTTTGCTCCAATCGGTCGAGTCGTCGAATAGCGGGGCTTGCAGCGCAGAGCACGTTGAGGAGTTTATAGACGGGAAGGTTACCAACGTTTCTTTAGGCGACAGCCTTTTATCATTCCATGACAATCCACTACCTTTGATCCGGAATTGCGCAGAGGGCTATCGTCAGGGAGCATTAAGTCTATCGCTCTGCCGATACAGATTTAACCGTCCGGCAAAGGCGCCTTCCTGATAATTACTTGGCTGCTCTTGGCAAAACATATCCATTCACGGGGACTTGCCTTTCCTAGGCTCATTTCGTAACACTTGAGTTGCACAATCGCGTCCACGAGGGTTGGGACGCGCTACCCTTTACCAACCCGAGGAGCGATGAATGCGTGTGCGTTCAGCAATAATTGATGACTCTGACGTCATTAGCAGAATCGCGAAGGATACTTTTTCGATGGCGTGCCCTGCAGACACTCCAACGGAAGAATTAGCGCGTTACATCAGCGAAAATCTAACTCCATCGTGCTTTCAGACCGCGTTGACCACCTCAAGTCAGGAGGTGCTGGTGCTGGAAAAAGCCGGAGATGTCGTGGGTTTCAGCTTGATCGACTACACACCAGATCGATTAGGGATCGCACTGGCAGACGGCATTCCTGAGTTGAAACGATGCTATGTCGCTTCAGAGCATCATGGCACTGGCGCTGCTCAGTACCTACTAACCGCAACGCTTGCTGTTGTTTCCAATCGCATCCGACTCACGGTGAATGATCAGAATGCCAGGGCCATAGGCTTCTACCAACGTAATGGGTTTCAGGCAGTGGGAGAAACGAGCTTTCAATGCGGCAAGGATATCCAACGAGATTTGGTGATGGTACGCGAGTGGAAGGAGTTGGTGTAACTGCTGCCGAAAGTTGTCTGATAGGTGGGAAAGCCATCCAGATCACTCAGGTGTCATGAGCATCGCTAACGTCATGTTGATAAACTCTTCGTTCTTGCTGATTGTTGCCAGCGCACCGCGCACATTGCCTCCAACCTCACCTGAGCCGCGCTGCTCGACCCAAAGTGTCAGCTCCATGATCGCGGCTTCGAGGGCTAGCTGGTTCTGATTGATCTTGAAGAGTAGGGAAGGGAGTAGGTCTGCGTTCGACATTGTGGTTCCTCCGTGGAAGAGGTCACCTCAGGGCTATCATTACGGGATCACAAGAAACTCAAAGAACCCTGATGTGCCCACTTTCAGAGGCTATTTTGTTGTCTGCGCGCCCAATGCACTCATGGAGGAATGAGCTATGGCTCACCCAAAACTATTTCCAGCTACGCTGGCTAGCCTTCAATTGAATCAGATGATGATCGGTGAGGCCTTCGAGGAGATCGCGACCTGGCTGGAGAAAGAAGGTGCAACAAAAGACAGCGATGAAACTTAGGATTCGTGTTGGCGATCTGAGATTCAACGCGGAAGTAATGGATAAGGCGATTGCTGAACTGCTTATGACAGATGAGAGCATGCACTGACTACCCTTCTCAGGGTTTCTTCGAAGGTTACTTCTCACACTTGAACGAGTTAAAGCGTGAGAAGCAACCTTCGTTAATTATAGCTTTGTCAAAAATTACTTGATCATTACCAAAAGCTTTTGCGAGAGCTTTCTATAGAAGTCTTCTCTGTTTCGCGGACTCTTTAATTCGGCACAGCACTCAGTCAATGCTTTGATGGCTTCAGCCTTCTTAATTATACCTTTTGAAATATGAGGTTCTAATTTCTCATCATATATATACTGAAGCTCATTATACCCATTGCACTGTCCGCACGCGACGAATAGAGAATCTTTCTTTCCTTGCGGATGCTCATCTTTGTAATCGTAAAGGTCGTTAATATCTTTTATGGACTTCGGGGAAGTCTCATTCATTTTTTTCACAAGATCACGTAACCAGTCGTTAGTCATAGGCTCTCCTTCCCTCATCCTTGTATGACGTCAAAGCAGATTACTCGACGTCTGAGAAAATGGCGACCCATTGATGGCATAAGGCCTTGTTCCCATCAACAACCTCACGGGTGCTCATCGTCACCACCCTTACCCTTGCGTTGCGGCTACCAACGGTGAACCTAGTACCGCTTCCGCTGCGCTCCCTGATGTGGCCAAACCTGCAGTTGCTGAGCCTCCCAAAAAGCCTAAAGCACCGGTGAGCTTCATCGCCAAGATCATGGACGACATTGCTGATGAGGATGGCTGGGCACATTTAAGCGCGCTGGGCACGAACATTACGAAACTACGCCCGGAGTTTGACCCACGCACTCATGGTTACAAGAAACTCAGCGACCTCATCAAAGGCTACCCGCAAGCGTTTGAGTTGCAGGCCAGAGGCACATCAGGTGGCACGGCAGTGATGTACGCTCGTCACAAGCAGCCAAGCAAATGACAGCTTCGGCATGTGAAACCTTGGATGGGACAGGCGTGCACCGACTTAAGAATTGTTAGATAGACGTTAGCGGTCGGGGAAAAGAGAAGCACGTTGCGCGGTCATAAACTGTCGCAGCTCAGTCCTGCATAGTTGTTGAAATCATGGAGTCTTACCGGCACTTGTAGAGGGTAGGCTTTCCGGGACTCCTTACATATTTCCGACACGCCATAATATTTGGCGGTTTTCTGTAGGGCTCTTCCACCGCTACAGGAGCGCACCATGTCTGCGGATCAATACCTGGCGAGACTTGATTGCCGCCATCGACCCACCAGGACGCAAGCCCACGCGTTATCGCCCGACTGACGCCCTGCTCAAGTTTCTGGAAAGTCTCTGAAATTATGCAAAGTCGACAGCGCAGGCGACGAGGTGCGTTGACCTCCGTTGCCGGATACCCGACATAATTTCCGACTGAGGATAATTGCGCTTATGCCAAGCTTGGCATAAACGCTCGAATTGGTTGTTTGCCGGATCGCTACGTAGCGGCAAACGGTCGGCAGCGATCATGAGTTTGATCCAGTCGGCGCGCATGAATGGGCACGATCCGTTTGCTTATCTGAAGGATGTGCTGACTCGTCTGCCGACGCAGCGGGCAAGTGAGATTACGGAGTTGCTACCGCATAAGTGGGCGCCCGTTTAACTACGCAAAGCGTGTTCGCCGGACGCTTACGAACAAACAGCCCACGCGGGGTTCAGGAGGAGGTTCAGGTCAAAAGCAGATAGAGCTTGGTTCGTTTCAGTTAGGTGGCCTTCTGGGAGCGCAATGCCAAGCCCGTCCAAATCGCTCCGAGTAAATCCACTACCCCAAATAGAAGGAGGGGAGGCTTGACTAACCCCAGCAGCACAAAGGCGGCGAAAAAGACTATGACAGCGGAACGCGCATAAACCGTCCATTTGAATAATTCGGCGAGCTCCATGCGGGCTGCCTGGATGTCGTAGTAGGCAAAAATAAGCAGCAGCATTCCGACAACACGGATCCATACTTCTGAGGTACTGGGAAGACTGAAGATTCCAAGCAGGAGGTTGGGTGCTATCAGCAGAACAATGCCAAGCACCAATAGATATAGACTAAACACGAAGACACTGCGTGCGGCGGCGCTCATTTTATTCGCGTGTCCTTGTGTAGTTGTGCGGGAGGTGCGCTAGTGCACCCTCTTCAGGCGCATGAGGAAAGCTTAGCAGCAGGCACAAAAAGCGTAAGCGAACGGCGAACCCACCTTGTCTGATTAAGCCGGCTGCCACTTATGCGGCAGCAACTCGTCAATCTGACTCATCTTCTGCGCCGCCAGCCAGATACCCAACCCGTCGTGCACCAGCACTTTCATACGATTGGTGCGGCGGTTGGCAAACAAATAAGCACAGTGCGGCTGCGCCGCACCGAACACAGCGACCACACGCGCCAGAGCAATTTCGGTAGGACTTACGTTGGCGCATGGCGATCCTGATGTTGAGGGTAATTGCGTCCGCTTAAAAATACGCGGACACAATCGTCCTTATTACCCAGGGTCGGTAGGTGTGTTTGCCGGCCCCTTACATAGGTCGTACGTCCCTGAGCCTTTGATCCACTCGTTTCGGAACGCCAAGCGCCGGGTGATTTGTAGGACTGCTCATACCTACAGCGCAGTCATGGATTCCCGCTCCGTTACGCATTGATCCCGTTTCCATTGGGATTCAGCATCGTCCGGAACTCCAAGCTTGCGACGTCTCGATCATGTGGCGAGCACCCGGAAGTAACGCCGACCCGCCAGCTACACTGATTCGATACACTTCTGCACAGAGACTTCGACCATGGCTACCAAAACCGCAATCGTATTCGCTGGCGGCGGCAGCTTGGGTGCTGTCCAAGTGGGGATGTTGCGGGCCTTGGTCGAGGCCAACATTCGATTCGACATGGTGGTGGGCGCTTCGGTGGGCGCCATCAACGGTGCCTATTTTGCCGCAAGACCCGATTCCGAAGGTGTCGAGGCGCTCGCCAATTTCTGGCGGGGCCTACGTAAAACGGACATCTTTCCCCTGTCTTGGCTCGATACCTGTAGAGGGCTGATCAAACGGCGTGGCTTTCTGTTGCAGCCGGCGGCTTTGAACCAACTGTTGGATCAGGCACTGCCTATACACCGCATTGAGGATGCGGCGTTGCCCCTGCACATCGTCACCACCGACCTGCTCAGCGGTGTCGAGACGGTTCTGTCCAGTGGCGAACTCAAGCAGGCGTTACTGGCCAGCGCTGCCATTCCGCTGGTGTTCCCCTGCGTACAAATCGCCGATCAGTTCCTGGTTGACGGCGGCGTGGCAAGCAATACACCTATCTCAACTGCCGTAGCCCTGGGCGCCACCAACGTAGTGGTGGTTCCGACAGGAGTGAGTTGCGCCCTACCACAACCGCCCCGAGGCTTGATCGCCTTAGCCCTACATACCGTCAACCTGATGAGCATGCGCCAGTTGGTGAGTGACATCGAACACTTCCGCACTCTCACCAGCCTGCATATCGTCCCGCCCTTGTGCCCTGTGGATGTCTCGGTGTTCAACTTTGACCAGACCGAGTCTTTGCTGCAGCGCGCCTATACGCAGACCCTCCGGTGGCTGGAACGTGGGGGGGCTCGAGCGCACCAAGATACCTGGTGCCCTGACCATCCATTCACATGCCCATGAGCATTGAGTGATGTGAATTACCTATAAAAGAGGCCTTCAACACTCCGTGTACTATTGCGAGAGTACCTGGAGAGGTTGAGCATGTCCCACTTCGATGTTGACCTATGCCGAATGTCCCGTGAGCACTACATCACCGGGAAAGCCGCGATCAATTTCCAGCTTAGTTGGGTCACGCGGACTCAAGATTGTGCTCCGCCCTTCTGAAAGCGTCCCACCTCATTTTTCCTCCTGCTACGCTGACCTCTTCCACGAAGGAATCACAATGTCGAATGCAGACCTACTCCCTTCCCTACTCTTCAAGATCAATCAGAACCAGTTAGCTCTCGAAGCCGCGATCATGGAACTGACTCTCTGGGTCGAGCAGCGCGGCTCGGGTGAGGCTGGAGGCAATGTGCGCGGTGCGCTAGCAACGATCAGCAAAAACGAAGAGTTCATCAATATGACGCTGGCGGTGCTCATGACGCCTGAATGACTTCTTCCTGACAGACAGCAATCGACCGATTCTGTTGAAAAAGTCGGTCTGCCCAAACTGCCGGATCATTGACTGGTGAAAACGCCTTTTTTGCACACTGCTACGTGAAATCCGAGTCCGGAAGCCTCTGCCCAAAATAAAGATTTCAATCTCGGACGCGTACTTTTCTGATGCGCAAAACATGGCCGGCTTTTTCAACAGAATCGGTCAATAGCAGTCAGTCATGAGCGTCAATCGCCCACTTGGACTACTTTTAACTGACGAAGTAAAGCGTAGGGCAACTAATTGTCGTATCGGCGCGCGGCTATGCGAGTATCAATTCTTTTGCCTACCCATCTAGGGATTTCGCGGAGTCCCCACTGCAAGGATCAAGGATGAGCGCCCTGGCCATACAGCCCACTCCGAGTAGAACTCTTCGCCATGTTATTACGGCTTCTGGATATCGTCCTTTTTTCACGCAGAAAGGACTGGACAAAGACCTGGATGATCAAGCCGATGAAAAGCGCCCGGGTAGCAACTTCGATCTGTTCCAAAATTGCTTGGCGCAGTGGCTACGCGCTATACGCGACGACTGTGGTGCCGACTGGAGCAATCTGATCGAATCTGCCTGGCATCGGCACAGTAACCTACTGCAGTCATTGGCACGTAACACCGATACTTCTGGAATGATCGCAGAGCCTGCTCAACATGCTCTTTTCAGACTGTTTGTAGTTCCTGAGCTTTCAGGGATGATCCGTCGCGCCAGCCACGAAGTACCCCTGCTCGATTTAAATCAATGGTGGGGAGCTCCCTTTGCCACCTGGCTACAGGCTGCCGCTCAGCAGACCATGCTCCCTGTAAGGCAGTTGCTGGAGCAGCTTGCCAATCATCTGAATATCGATGAACGCACATTGGAGCGCTGGCAGCACGGTGGCCCGATTAAAAAGCCGATGTGGCCCTACCGATCCACGACACAAGCCATGTTTCACGGTAGCGAACTTGCCGCTAAAAAGTCGGAGCATCTCACCGGCTGGCTGGCCATGGTTGTAGCGCTGCAGTCGCTGCCTGCCGACTTGCGTGACGACATCAAGCGTGACTTCTATCTGCATGGCCAGCGCCCCCTTCAAAACGAGCAGCAGTTTATTTCCCAGTTGAAGCGTGACGCCGCTGATCGTAATAGCCTGCCTGTACGTGATGAGGCGGCTCGCGTACTGGCTGACCTTGAGCGACTGTTTGCCGATGCACGGGGCAACGAACAGCCGATTCGTGATCGACTCAATTGGCTTCGCGCCCTTTGTGAACGGAGCAGCCCGTCTCTAAGGGCTACTCATGAGTACCTCTGGTTGTGGCTCTGCGCAAGGCTAGATGCCAATCTCGGAGAACAGGACAGCGCACTCAAACTCTATAGAGCTGCCTGCCAAGGTGCGTGGTGGAGAGCTGGCCCAAACCAGCATGGGATCCTGCACGAGGCCCTGTGCTACGCAGTTGGTGTAGGCGACAAGGTTCAGGCCAATCACTATTGGGATAAATGCTTTCTGCTGGGATTGAACAAGCCGCTGAAACGGGAACTGGACGAGCAGAAAATGCAGCATCTCTCAACCGAGTTCGAGCGTCTGTTTGCGCAGCAAAAGGCCAAAAAACGCGTTCTACCTGCAATGCGAGTTGTGGTGCTGAACAAGCCTTTCTCGCTATCAGCCAAAGAGCTTGCCAACCCCAACCGTATCAGTGCCCAGTCCGATGGACAGGTTCGCTATACACCGCTGATGAATGCTGTGCTGTTGGGCACGCTCGACGATGTGAAGCAAGCTGTACAAGCGGGGGCTGATCCGAACTTGATTATTCCGGAATCGGGCGAAAACGCACTGATCATGGCGCTGCGTCGAGCTTATGACAGAAAAGACCCAGACATCCTGAAGTATCTGATGACACTGCGCATCAGCCCTGAAACGGCCAACTACCCTGCCTCAAGCAAACGGGAAACGCCCCTACAGATTGCCATGAATATGGGCGATGCCGAGGTCGTCGACAAGCTGATCACCCTCGGTGCGGATGTCGAGCAGTCTTGCTTCACCTCACCCTGTGCACTTGTTTATGCCATGGCACTGCTGCACGACAGCATGCATGTGAGTGACCCCGCACAGCGGGACGCCTATCTTGATGGTCGCGTCCCGGCAGACGCCTTTGATGCCAAGGCCGGCGCGATTCTGGACTGTGAACTGCCAGCTAGACGCCAGGCCTGGATGTCGGATCTCGAAGCGCCACGAAAGCAGTTGATCTACGAGGCAGTGACCTCGTACTACAGACGCCCCGTCAATGCGAGGCGCCAAGTGGTCATGATATTGCTGGAAAACAAAGCCGATCCAAATCGGCGCTACGAGGACTTCAACGGGTATCAGGATCTTTGGACGCCTACGCTGTTTGCCGCTCAGATAGGGAACCTGGATGTTCTCAAGGCCATGATCAAGGCTGATGGCAATCCTTGGCTTTCGCTGGACAATGAATCTCCTCTGAACGTGAAGGACGCGCTGTGGGTTGCCGCTGTCTACAAGCGGCATGCCGTTGTCGAATACCTGCAGATGCAGCTCCCACGGGGCCCCGCCTGCTGATCGGTCATTTTTGATTTTTTCTTTCGGTCGCCTGTCGGGCTTGCCCCGAGCTTCCGCTGCATCGTTCGCGTAACGCAATACAGCAGGGGAAAATCATGTACTTCAGCAAGAACAAAGACATCAATGAGCTCGTACTGGAGCTACTTCAACGAGGCTGGACGTATGCCAAAGGCCGGCATTATAAGCTTTTCCCACCCAACGGCTGCGGCATGGTCATAGTGCCCACGACACCCGGTGACCGACGTGCCTTCCAGAACTTTCGCCGTGATGTCCGACAACGGCTACGTGGCCATGCCGAGCGATACCGGCATGCCTGGCAGAGGGTGATGCCATGAAGCAGGTCATTCTGGTATCGCTGGATTGGCGCAGGCCACAAGATGGTAAAACAGGCTTGGGTATCGCCTCGATTGCCGCGGCCCTACAAGTCGCGGATGTTCTATGGCGGATCATCGACGCACAGGTGAACAGCCCGACGTTCTCCCAAGAGCGGGTATTGAGTGAGTTGCGCCTGGCAATTGCCGAGGCTGGCCCGGGGTGCCTGGTAGGCTTTGGCACCTACGTGTGGAACGACGCCGAGGTTCGCAGTTTGATTCGCCTGATCCAGGGTACAGGAGCGAGCATCGCTCTTGGCGGGCCACAGATTTCCTACATGACCAAAGGGCAACTGGAAAGTACTTACCCCGAAGCCGACTATTTCATTCGCGGGCAGGGGGAAATGGCCATGGTTGCGCTGGCTCACGGCGTGTTGCCCAGCGAATGTGGAATTCATGTTGCTGGCACTCCTGACCTAGGCCTCAAGGCAGATCATGACCTGCTGGATTTACCCTCGCCGTACCTGCTGGGAACAGCCAAAGTTCGGGACAACATTCGTTGGGAAACCCAGCGTGGCTGCCCCTTCAAGTGTTCATTCTGCCAGCACCGTGAGCCGGGAAAACGGCTCAAGCATCAGTCGTTCGATGGCCAGCGCCTAGAAAGGGAGCTAGCGCTATTTACCGCAACAGGGGTAAAGCGTATTTCAGTACTGGATCCGATCTTCCACACCAATCAGACACGTGCTATTGAGGTTTTGAACAGCATCAAGGCAGCCGGCATAAATGCCCAGTTCTCGCTGCAGTGCCGCTTCGAAACCTGCAGCACAGATTTTCTGGATGCACTCGAGGGACTGAACGTCACCTTGGAGTTTGGCCTGCAGACGACCGTGGAAGCGGAGTATCGGGCGATCAAAAGACCCAACCATATGGAGATCGTTTGCAACAGGATCCGCCAGCTACAACAGCGGCAGATCGACTTCGAGGTTTCCCTGATCTACGGTCTGCCAAATCAGACGCTGGACAGCTTCAATGCCAGCGTTGACTGGTGCTTGCAGCGGCACGTCCCTCGATTGAGAGCATGGCCACTGATGCTGTTGCGGGGAACACCGCTGTATGAGCAGAAGCAACTGTTTGGATTCAGGGAAAGCGACGATCAGCGCATTCCCATCGTAGTTGCCAGCAACAGCTTTTCCGAGGCAGACCATGCCGAGATGGCGTGCATTGCCAAACTGCTCGAGGAGATTTGAAATGGGGGGCTTTGTTGCCATTGAGGGGCTGGATGGCGTTGGGAAATCCACGGTGGTTAAAAGACTGGCCGAGATCTTTTCAGGCCATGCCATGAGCACACCCGGGCCAGCGCTTCGAGGCAGTCGCCCTGCTGTGCTTGAAGCATTTGCCCATGATGAGCTGGCCAAAGCGTTATTCTATGCGGCCAGCGTATCGAGCGAGGGAAGGCAGGCGATCAGCCTGGCAGAGCGAGGAAAATGGGTATTCATGGATCGCTACTGGGCCTCGACACTGGCCTATGCGAAAGCCCGAGGTGTCACGGCTGACCTAGACGCGCTGAGCAAGAGTCTGATCCCGCCAAACATAACCATATTGCTATTGCTTGACGAATCGGAGCGACAACATCGCCTGCTTACCCGAGGGGCTACTGTGGAAGATATGGAAACCTTGGATCCGTACTTTCGCAAGCGAGTGCTCGACGAGCTTCAGGCCCGTGCCAACCTAGTGATCAACATCAGCGGACTTTCTGAAATGGATGCCTCAGCAAAGTTAGTCCGCGCCATTAAGGATAATCTGCCCGTGCACTGAATAGCTCCGGATTGTCTGGGCAACATGAACGACGGCTATGGGTCGTTTTGTGCCTGTAGCTTGGGTCGATTTCGGTCGTTTGTGGAGGTGAAAACCCGGCAGCACAACCCTCTCTTGTTTCTGGACTTGGCTCTGAATCGATGCCCATGCGTACCCGCGCTGATGACGATCGGCTATGGGATAGGTTTGACGGACACCATATCGCTCGTATCTCCGCCAACTCCACTCTCCTCCAAATACCATGCGCCATTAAAGTGAGGACATCGAAGTCACAAAAATTGTAAGTTACTGAGTGGCTACACTCGAACCTGGAGAGGGGCCTTCGTTGAAGGTGTAGTTAATGACGACATCATTTCTTATCAGCACATCCAGAGCTTTCTGAGTACCCGTGGTCGTAACCTTCATCGTCACAACATAGCTTTGCGCATGAGCCGAGCCGTTCGTGTATGTGTAAATCCACTTCTCGTCGGTTTCGCTCACAGCGCTCTTCGCGTAGGGCTCACCAAAGAGCGATTTTAACTCCGTAGTAGTCGTTTTCCCCTTCTCTAGCTTGGTCACATTCGCCGAGGAAAAATCTCGGCCAGCGGTGTAGTGGGAAGTGGCGCAGCCACCGAGGATGAAACACATTCCAATTGCTACGATGAGCTTGTTCATAGTCGTCCTTGATGAAGTGAAAGACTGGAGACTAGCGTTTGCTGCACCAAAAATGCCATTACGCTATAGGCAAATTTGGGCACCTTGAATCCACGATAATCGTGGCAAGCCCCTGTGGGGTTGACGAAAGCGTACGGAGTTACCTGGACTTTCCCTAGTGAGTCAGGTCAAATTTTAATCGGTATAATCCGCCTTATTGAGCATAGGGATGGATAGCACCGTTGGCCAAGAAGAACCGGGATGATTTCCTACAAATCTACTATCACAGTTATGCGTCAGCGAGCGGGCGAAGTTTGCTCAAACCCCGAATGCCTAGCACCTACTGCCGCTCCGTGCGGTAGCGACAAGGTCACAAGCATTGGTGTGGCGGCTCACATTCATGCCGCAGCACCAGGAGGAAAACGCTACCTCGCAGGAATGACTCGGGAAGAGCGGATACACATAGATAACGGTCTCTGGCTGTGCTCGAACTGTTCGATCATGATCGACAGGGACATTGAACTGTTTCCCGCAGAACGACTTTTTGAATGGAAGGTAGCCGCTGGTAATAGGGCCACTGAGGCACTCGGCAAAAGGCCCGAGCGCTCTGAGGATACGATAAGCAAGTTGATTGAGGCCCTGGATAACAGGCAACCTAAGCTCAACCTTGCACAGGCGATTGCTAAAGCCCACCGTGATCAGGAAGAGTTCCTTGAGCGGCTAGACCATCGCTTTGCTGTCACATCCCACCTTATACACGGCAGGCCCTGCATCGAGATCAAGGCCAAGGAAACCGTAAACGTCCGACTCCAGGTAAGCACGACGCAAAAAAACGGGTACGCAGAGGGGTTCAGGAATCTTTTCGATCATGGTAAGAAGTTTGAGATTGATCTGTTAGATGCTTCCGTCCATGGATCTGATCTTCTCTCTCACCTTTTTGCCGGAGACGCCAAGGTAGGCGGAAAGATGGTCTTTAGCCCGTCAACCCGCACTGCATCTGCCAGGATCGAACTCGTTGATCCGAAAACCAATCTGGTCGACCACGTGACAGAGGTTGCTGGAGAGATTACTGCCGGCAAGAAGTCGATGCATTTTGAGGGCAAAGCCTTTGAGGGTTTATTCACCGTTGGCTTCAATAAAAACCTTGTAGAGGATGGCTCACCTCAAACCATCTCTATGCATATCGACCTTGGCCAGTGGGAGAAGCGACCACTGGCCTCCCTTCCATACCTATCGAAGGTGGCAAAACTTTACCAACGCCTGGCAGACGGCTGGGAGCTCTCACTAATCATGGAGCACAAGGGCGACGTTATTTTCAGTGGCACAGGTGATTTCAAAGCCTGTGCAGATGACATTCAAGTACTCAACGCCTTCATGATTTACACAACGAGAGCCCGCAGTGTTTCGATGCTGCTTCAAAAGCCAATCACCTTCACCAAAGACATAACGTTCGACAGTCAGGAATTGACTAATCTCGAAGACATTCGCCTAATCCTAGAGAATCAAGGCCAGGTTCCAAGGGAAAACCTAACAAAGCCGATGATCGTCGAAGTGATCTATGACGATAGCATCGATCAGTTGGAAATCTTAGGGGCAAACAATCCAGGAACCTTGCGATTCATTGAAAACGAACATGGGGCGGTTGTGGTTTTCGGTCAGGTAATCGGGCTGCCCAGAAGGATTCTGCTCGTCGAAGGGTTCATTCCTCAAATCAAGCAGAAGAAGGGAAAGTGGAAGAACGGACATATCATCAAGCTGACCCTCAAGCCTATCGAAGGCTACTCTGTGACAAATCTCTACGACCAACGTATTTGAGCTCAGGTGCACAGAGTTGCAACTGCCCCCTCCCTCCACTGCCCGCGAGGGATTTAGTTGCAGTCAATCCACCGCTGCATCGCTTGGTTGCTCACCATCTTCAATGACAGTGGCACCCTGGACTACTGCGGTACTGCAGGTCGCCTGACGGTCGAGTCGGTACACTTGAACTCTGGCAGCGCGACGGAGCTGATCCTGTCGACCTATTGAGTGCCTGGGAGCGTGAACAGCTCGAACGTCTGCTCGCCGCGCTCTGAGCCTGCATGCAAAACCGGCAGGTGATGGTCTGGCCACTTCCATCTCGAAAGCTGCTTCCAAGACTGTAGCTATGACATCATTTTCACCACAGACGGTTGCCGCCAAGGCTTGGTAGGCTTACCAGGATTTTTAACCTGCAAACCCAGTAACGGCCAATCTGCAATGCAACAATAAATATGAGCCGCCCTACTTTCCCCAACCGGCCTGCCAGTCCCCCCAACAAAAACTGAGTGCCTGGCTTCCCAATAGGAGTAACAAATTGCTGACCCGTCCCGACAAAGACGCGCTCCGTGCAATACTGGAATCGCAAGTTCAAGAAAAACTACAGCACGACCCGGATGCGGTAACGACTTATGCAGCCAAGCCTGTACCAGAGCGAAAACCGTACACCAGCAAACCCACGGTTCAGGACAAAGCATTTCACAAAGAGCTCGAGCAGATGCGTGCAGATGCTGAGGCTGGAGTGATACATACGCCTAAGCGCGAACCGGAGGACGGAGGCGCTCCTAGCCTTAAGCTTGATGATTATCCGGATCTGTAAAAAGTGTCGCCGAGAACCTACTGGCGTTGAATGGCTTGCCGATTCAAAAGCAATGAAGACCACACGTGAGAAAGCCATCTATGAAAATCATCATCGAAGAATGGGATGGTGACGGTGCAATCCGGATTCCCGATGAGGCATTGCAAGAACTGGAGCTGGATGTCGGCGACGCCGTGTATCTGATTGAAGAATTTGTCGGCAACACGCGATGCCTAGTCCTATCAAAAACGGCTCAACTCGCGGATCGAATAGACGAGCTCACTGAAACCTGGGATAGCGGACAGCTTGGCAACGCCGAGGTGAAATAAGGCAGTCGTAATGCGCTTCCGTGACTCGCCCAGGGCGTGAGAAGACTTGGGTTCGAGCCGGGCTTAAGCCCGAAGGAGCGATAGCCAGCGTAGCTTTAGCTTCCCAGAAGAAAGAACTATGCCCCATTGACGTCTGCTCAAAGAAAAGCCGACTTCGCCAGAGTGTTTTTTGGGTTGAATACTGCCCTTCGCGACGGCTGCCTACATGCATGCCAAAGCACGGGGTCAGAACAGGCGAGAGACTATCCATTGGAATAGTTCCCCTGGACGAATTGCAATCTGAAATCGCCCTTACATCGGCCGCCTCTCCTCATGTGCTAACGTGCGCGAGTGTTCACTTAGCAGCCTCTAAATCCCATGTCCGTCGCCGAAAATCTTTTAGCGTTTACCTTCGCCGCCACTCTACTGACGCTGACGCCGGGCCTCGATACCGCATTGGTCTTGAGAACCGCAACTGTGGAGGGTAAACAACAGGCATTCCGAGCTGCGCTGGGTATCAATGCTGGCTGCCTGCTGTGGGGCGCTGCCGTCGCCTTTGGTCTGGGTGCGTTGATTGCAGTCTCTGAGCTGGCATTCAATCTCTTGAAATACTGTGGCGCCGCTTACCTAACCTGGCTTGGTTTGAATATGCTCTTGCGTCCACGTACCTCACTGTCGCCCGCTGAAACCGACGGAAAGCCAAATGCAAATTGGTTTCTGAAGGGAATGATGGGGAACGTCCTTAATCCCAAGGTTGGCATTTTCTACGTCTCTTTTCTCCCTCAGTTCATTCCCCAAGGGCACTCGTTGATTGCCTGGACATTTGGCTTGGTCAGCATCCACGTGGCGCTCGGTTTACTGTGGTCGTCAATGTTGATTGGCGCCACTCAACCACTGGCTGGCATTTTGCGGCGTGAGAATGTGACCAAGTGGATGGATCGCACCACCGGTATGGTCTTTGTTCTGTTTGCCACTCGGCTGGCTTTCAGCAAGCGTTGAGAACGGCATCTCCCCTGCTTTCACATTTCCATCAGTGATTGGGTGTGATACCTGCCGAGGCAGTATTCCTACTGTTTTTTGCAAGTGCCCTGAACCGGATGCTTCGCCAAAGCATTGATCTAGAGCCTTTGTTTCATTTTGATACATCTGAAAAGTACGCTACGATCCGCCGCACTAAAACGCATAGGGATTGCAGATGAACGTCAGAATTGAAGCGCATAAGGAAGGCAGTGGATGCACGGTCTGGCTCGACAACAATGCAGTGTCGTTCCAGAACCTGGAGGAAGCGAAGACATACGTGACTCAGTTGCAGGAACGGATTGAAGCCGCATCCAGTTCATTCGCTCAAGGAACAACAGATTCCGAGCAAATGTAAGCGTTCTGCCTAGCAGCAGCTTTGGCTGTAAGCCATGGAGGGCTCAGTGCTGCCGGGATTGAAATAAAGCTGTTCATCGCGCCACCCAAAGTGTGGCTTAGGCGGACTAGCTTTAAGTGGTGGACGCGGGTCACGCGAGCTTGATGGCTCTGCCTTGGATATCGTCCCGCGCCATTCGCAAGTCATTGGCGTCTTGGTTGAGCCGATGAATCAAGTTCAGCAATCGTTGGCGCAACACCTCATCTTGGAGTTGCTCAGTAGCACGCATCACATCAAGCGCCGCTGCCTCATTGTTGGTAGCAACGGCGTCGAGCAGTTTGCGCATGCTTCTTGATGGCCGATTCATCTCCAACCCTCCTATGTTTCGGTGGTGCGAATCATATGGCCGGAATGTTTCGTCAGTATTTCAGCTGCACGAACTGGTTTTGAATTACCTGGAAGTAGCTGACGAAGGCTGGATTGCTATCGCAGCGTGCTGCTCAACAGCTTCTCCAGGCGTGCTCCATCTATTCCCTGGAAATCCCCCGCTTCACCGAAGATCACATCGATGTTGGCCCGAGCAAAGAACTCACGTGCCGTGAAGTCAGAAGCGGTGCTCGCTGGCAGCACCAAGTACAGTTTCGTGCCAGCACTACCAAATCGATGGTGGTAGTACGCAAGTTGGCCAAAGGCTGTGTAGAGCTGAGCCGATAGCGAGCCGCTAGTCTTGACCTCAAAAATCGCCTTGGCTTTCCCTGTAGTCCGGTCAACGAGCGCTAGGTCGACGTTGCAATTTTTCCTGACTTCGAGCTCTGAGTGGCCCTCAACAAGCTCGCTCAATTTGCGGTGTAGCGCATTGCACAGTGGGCCATGCAAATACGGGTACTCACGCTTGCCTGGGTTTGGGGTGTAGGACTTGTCGCCCTCGTACTCCTCTTGATCTCGCCAACCGGCATCTGATTCGTCTTCGCCAACAGAGGTGGAATCTTCGTCGTCCAGACCATCACTGATCTCTGTCTTCAGCTGTTCTTTGAGCTGCTTTACCTCAAAGACAAATTCAGAGATGTCATTCGCAATGGTGGGAGAATCAGTTGAAGTAACGGCAATCACCTCTGCCGTTCTGCCGTCATCGTCGACAACCTGAAGCCACGCCTGAAAATGCTCAAGCGTGATGCTTCGAGGTATCCGCCCTCGAAATGCCGTGAATGTGCCGCGATGGCAGATCATGATCTTGCCATCATCGGCAGCAGCTAAAACACCGGAAACCCTTCGGTTCAAGCCGGTCGGAATGTTGATCTCAGCATCTGGAGAGAGCGTCCCTCCCTCATAACCCAGCTTAAACAAATGAGCTTGTCGTCCCTCCCAAGGCGGTGGGACAGCGAACACCATTTCACCAAGATCTGTCTGCAAGGCGTAAGTGATACATAGTGCTTTATATCCATTAGGAAACGCCCACTCGAGCCTACCACGTGGCTCTGCTTGGGCAATAAGCGCCCTTTGTAAAGACCGAACTCCCTTCCGGAGCCGAGCGCTTACCGTAATTACGTGAACCACCTGCTACCTCCTTGTTCATCCTCGAATCCACCAAGATCGTCCAAAGTCGAGGATCGTTGGTGGCAAATTGCATAATGGTAGCACTTTGATACGTATTCGAATCTGGTACGTGAAGTCGGCTATTTTCCAGAGAAAGCAGTGGCCATAGCTGTCTACAGTTGGGGGAATGAGAGTCGCGGCGCGCTGTCATAAATTGTCGCAGCTCAGTCCTCCATAATTGTTGAACTCATAGAGTCATACCGGTACTCCTAGAACACCATTCTTTAGCAGGGAACGCACCATGCACCCAAGATTCAGGGTCATCGAGACCGCCGGACGGGAAGATGGCAGTAAGCGATACAGAGTCGTTGATCTCGTCGAAGGAGGCTCAGCTAGCAAGCATGGTGTGTTCAAGGTCAGGGCCGAGGCAGACGCTATTTGTTCGCTCCTGAATGCCGAGCATCCACGTCAGAATGGTGTAGGTCGTGCGTCCCTAAGCCTATGATCCACCCGATTCGGAACGCCATGCGCCGGATGACTTTGTAGGACAGCTGCATGCCTATAGCGCAGTCGTGGATTTCCGTTCCGAAAGTACGTTTTGAAGGCGCTCCAGGTTAAGTCGCTGACTCTCAACCTCGGCTTCCTCTAGAGCCTGATAGGTGTTCTGGAGACGTAGTTTCTCTTCGTTGTCATAGACGTTCAATCCTATGGGCGCAGTTTCGCAGTAGAACCGCGCTCCGTTATGCATTGATCCCGTTTCCATTGGAATTCAGCATCGTCCGGAACTCCAAGCTTGCGACGTCTCGATCATGTTGCAAGCACCCGGAAGTAACGTCGACCTGCCAGCTACACTAATTCGATACATTTCTGTACAGAGACTTCGATCATGGCTACCAAAACCGCAATCGTATTCGCTGGCGGCGGCAGTTTGGGTGCTGTCCAAGTGGGTATGTTGCGGGCCTTGGTCGAGGCCAACATTCGATTCGACATGGTGGTGGGCGCTTCGGTGGGCGCCATCAACGGTGCCTATTTTGCCGCAAGACCCGATTCCGAAGGCGTCGAGGCGCTCGCCAATTTCTGGCGGGGCCTACGTAAAACGGACATCTTTCCCCTGTCCTGGCTCGATACCTGTAGAGGACTGATCAAACGGCGTAGCTTTCTGTTGCAGCCGGCGGCTTTGAACCAACTGTTGGATCAGGCACTGCCTATACACCGCATTGAGGATGCGGCGTTGCCCCTGCACATCGTCACCACTGACCTGCTGAGCGGTGCCGAGACCGTTCTGTCCAGTGGCGAACTCCGACAGGCATTACTGGCCAGCGCTGCCATCCCGCTGGTGTTCCCCTGCGTAAAGATAGCCGATCAATTCCTGATTGACGGTGGCGTGGCAAGCAATACACCTATTTCAACTGCCGTAGCCCTGGGCGCCACCAACGTAGTGGTGGTTCCTACAGGAGTGAGTTGCGCCCTACCACAACCGCCCCGAGGCTTGATCGCCTTAGCCCTACATACCGTCAACCTGATGAGCATGCGCCAGTTGGTGAGTGACATCGAACACTTCCGCACTCTCACCAGCCTACACATCGTCCCGCCCTTGTGCCCTGTGGATGTCTCGGTGTTCAACTTTGACCAGACCGAGTCTTTGCTGCAGCGCGCCTATGAGCAGACCCTCCGGTGGCTGGAACGTGGGGGGCTCGAACGCACCAAGGTACCTGGTGCCCTGACCATCCATTCACATGCCCATGAGCATTGAGTGATAGCTCAATGCGCGCTGCGCTTAATCGCCAGGGGCACTTCGGATGGGCAGGCCGTACTACTTATGACCGTCCAGAAGGACGTCATCTGTACCTCCATCAGGAACACCAAAAGCTTAGCCGGGCCCAGTTGGCCCGAAGTAGCGACTTTAGGAAACTGGCGTGGGCGCTTTATCAGCTACCAGCGAGGCAAGAATGCCTTGGCTAAATCCCATATGAAGGCCACATATGTGTCATACGGAGCTGGCATCGTGTCGTGCACGAACACATGGTTGCTTCTAGCATTAGCGCCCTCTCCTGCTCGACCTCTATCGCCTCAGTCCAAGTCCACAGAGGCAGGAAACGCGACGATGTCATTCTGCATTCAACCGGGTCGTGAAATACCGTGATGACGCAGTTTGCGATAGAGCGTATTTCGGCTGATTCCTAGGCGGGCGGCAACATGGGCGATATGCCAGTGTTCCGCCTCAATCAATGTTAGCAGCGTCTGCCGTTCGGATACTCCAAGCGGATTTTCGGCCAACGCGACTGTCGCTGGTACTGTCGGCAGCAGCTCCGCCAAGTCGTCCAGGGTGACACGCCCCTCCAACGACAACGCTACCAGTGTGCGCAAACACGTACGCAGCTGCCGGACATTGCCCGGCCAAGGCTGCGTCAGCAAGCGCTCTTTGACGCCCGCCTCTAGCCGAATCCTTGCACCTTTTGTCTCTTCGCGCAGTAGAAGGTCGAGCAAACTGCCCTTGTCTGATCGTTCGCGCAGCGGCGGGAGTTGCACAGCGAACCCAGCAATGCGATAAAACAGATCTTCGCGAAAACGCCCTTCGGCCACACAGGCGTGCAGATCCTGGTGGCTGGCACTGATAAGGCGTACGTCGAGCGGACGTGCCGTCGCGCCGCCTAGCGGCACCACCTGACGTTCCTCCAGCACACGCAGCAGGCGAGTCTGTAACGCCAGTGGCATATCGGCGATCTCATCGAGAAATAGAATGCCGCCATGGGCCTGCTCCAGCTTACCGATCATCCCGTCCTTGCGTGCGCCGGTGAAGCTGCCGCCGCGATAGCCGAACAGCTCGCTCTCGATCAGCGTTTCTGGAATGGCCGCGCAATTGATCGCCACAAACGGCTGGTTCGCTCTGGAGCTGGCACGATGCAGCGCCGCAGCAAAAGCTTCTTTGCCGGTACCGGTTTCGCCCTGTAAAAACACCGGAACGTCACGCTCCAAAACACGCAATGCGCGAGCAAAGCCGCGTTGCAGGCGCGGGTCTTCCAGACACACGTGCACGTCGTTAATTTGGGGGATTGCAGGAGTAACTAAAGGCACCTGGCGTAAGGGTTCTCGCAACTGTCCGTAGAGCAGGCGTCCGTCCACCAGCCGCATTGGCCAACAGACACTCGGCTGAGAGCTGGCCTGACTCATCACCTGATCGATAGGTGTTTCCAGCAGCATCGTCAGAGATTGCCCAACCACCTGGTCACGACTGAGGCCCAGCAGATCCAGCGCAGCATCATTAACTGAACAGATACGGGCACTCTCGTCGAAACTGAGCAGACCTTCACCCAGCAGCCCAACGAAACCTGCCTCAGGGTGGAAGCGCAGCAAGTATCGCTGCGGATCATGCCCTAAGAAAAAACAGCTCTCGATCAACTTGGCTGACAGGTTGGTCAACGCCATGGCCTTGAAGCGTTGCTGAAGACTGTGTTCCTCCCGCACAGAGGAGAGGTTGAGCACGGCAAGCAACTCTCCGTTCGCATCAAATATCGGGCTAGCCGAACACGTTAAGCCGACGTGCTTACCACGGAAATGTTCATCACGACGGATGGTTACGTGCTGTCGCTCGACCAAGCAGGTGCCGACACCGTTGGTACCCTCGCAATCCTCGCTCCATACCGAACCGAGCCACAGTCCGGAACGCTGGAACTCGGCTCGTTCGGTTTCGTTGAACACACTGTCAATCGCCACACCGCGGGCATCGGTGAGTAGCACCACGTGGCCGTCACGCCCGAGTTGTTGGTGCAAACTGCTCATCTGCCAGTGCGCCACGGAGATGATGTGTTCCAGTGGCGCGCGGTGATCCTGTAAGCGTGGGTGCTCAACTACATTAGGCGCGCGGCGGCTGGCGGGATCGAGCTGATGCTGATCCAGGCACCGGCGCCAAGATCGTGTGATGGCCAGGTCAGCAGTATGGCCGTGGCTGGCGGGAGTGCCCTGCACGGCTTGTAGCACTTGTTGTGCATGGGCGTTGATCAAGGCCGGCTTCATTGTTCTTGTTCTCCGCTACGGTTAGGACACGGGGCTATTCGCAGCTTATATGAAAAGACTGCAACGAGCGCTCTTTGCGCCGCGTGACACTCTGTCATCCGCCGTTCCCAAAATCGTGACATAGATCCGAGTCAAAGCCTGAGTACTACTGCGGCAGCCGCTCTGCAACGGGGCTTTCATGAAGATGGCCCGGGCCTTGCTCTAGGGCAAGTTGTTACAAAAACAACAAGATCGGGAGAGGCTCCATGAACATCGCTATCGAAACACCTCTGCAAACGCCAACTGCTCAGCTCGCGGCCTGGGTCGAAAACCTCGGCGAGTGTCTCGCCCAACGTGATTTGGACGGCGCGCTGGAATTGTTTGCCGAAGAGTGTCACTGGCGTGACCTGCTACTTTTCAGCTGGAACTTAGTGACCTTGGAAGGCAAGCCTGCCATCCGAGACATGCTCGAAACACGCCTCGACCAAACGCGTCCTGAGCGATGGAAACTGGAAGGAGAGGCGACGCTGAATAACGGTGTGCTCGAAGGTTGGATCAGCCTGGAAACCGATACGGCGCGAGGTAAAGGCTACGTGCGTCTAAAGGAGGGCCTGTGCTGGACGCTGCTGACGACCATGCGCGAGCTCAAAGGCTTTGAAGAACCCAGCGGCCGCCGTCGTCCAATGGGTGCCAATCATGGTCACGCCCATGCCGACAAACGCAACTGGCTAGAACGCCGTCGTGATGAAGAAGCTTCGCTAGGCATCAACACCCAACCTTACTGCCTGATTGTGGGCGGCGGCCAGGGTGGGCTGGGGCTCGCAGCGCGGCTCAAGCGAATGGGCGTGCCAACTCTGATCGTCGACAAAGCCGAGCGTCCTGGCGATCAGTGGCGCGGTCGCTACAAGTCGCTGTGCCTACACGACCCTGTCTGGTACGACCATATGCCTTACCTGCCCTTCCCCGATCACTGGCCAGTCTTCACCCCAAAAGACCAGATTGGCGACTGGCTGGAAATGTACACCAAAGTCATGGAGCTCAATTATTGGCCGCGTACAGAATGCGTGAGCGCCAGCTTTGACGAGCAAAGTGACACCTGGAAGGTTGAAGTGCAGCGCGATGGCGAGCGTGTGACTTTACAGCCTACCCAGTTGATCCTCGCTACCGGCATGTCAGGCGTACCCAATGTTCCTAGTTATCCGGGTGCCGAGGTTTTCCATGGCCAGCAGCATCATTCCAGTCGCCATCCCGGCGGAGACGCCTGGAGCGGCAAGCGCGCGGTGGTCATCGGTGCGAACAATTCGGCTCACGATATCTGCGCCGACCTGGTGGAGAACGGTGCCGAGGTGACCATGGTGCAACGCTCGAGCACCCACATCGTGCGTTCCGACAGTTTAATGGATCTCGTCTTCGGCGGGCTCTACTCGGAAAACGCCCTGGAGACGGGTTTGACCACGGACAAGGCCGACATGCTGTTCGCCTCTATCCCCTACAAAGTCATGCCAAGCTTTCATCAACCCATCTTTGACGCGATCAAGGAGCGTGACAAGGACTTCTACGAACGCTTGGCCAAGGCCGGCTTCATGCTCGACTTCGGTGACGACGACTCTGGCCTTTTCATGAAATACGTGCGCCGTGGCTCTGGTTACTACATCGACGTCGGCGCCTCAGAACTGATCGCTAACGGCACGATAAAGCTCAAGAGCGCGCCTGGCCTGGGTGTCGAGTGTATCGAAGCCGATGCCGTCGTACTCAACGATGGCAGCCGGCTACCGGCAGATCTGATCGTCTACGCCACGGGCTATGGCTCAATGAATGGTTGGGCGGCGAAGCTGATTTCCCAGGAAGTAGCTGACAAGGTCGGCCGCTGCTGGGGCCTGGGTTCTGGAACCACGAATGATCCTGGCCCCTACGAGGGCGAACTGCGGAACATGTGGAAGCCAACACAGCAGGAAAACCTCTGGTTCCATGGTGGCAACCTGCATCAGTCAAGGCATTATTCGCTGTATCTGGCGCTGCAGTTAAAGGCGCGCTTCGAAGGCATCGACACATCCGTCTACGGCCTTGCCGAGTGTCACCACACTGGCTGAGTCAAATGGCGCCCAGCCGTGGTTGGGCGCCGCTCCACAATATCCCGGACGCAGCCTATGGATACCAATGCAACCAGCCGGTCGCTTTCTGGGGTGTTGAACCGTCCTGCTTTCGCCCGACGCGCCAACGTTGTGGGTGACATGCAAATAGCCTTGGAGATAACCGCTAGCTGCACCTGCAGAAGGCTCACTAACTGGTCGAGGAATTCGAAAGGCAGTCCTCACGAATTAGGTCATGAAGCTTTGTACCGCGTGACGGCAGCCCGAGAGTCATCCAAATGCTCTGCGGCATCTGAGGCCCTGGTTGGTACTCCTTGATCGATGACACCACTTTCACCTCCATCTGAAAACCTACCACCAAGCCGGGCCAGTTGGCCCGAACCAGCGACATCTCCATTGCCCTCAGCGTAGGTCTATTAGGCACGGAAAGAGAAGGCGCCTGCAGTCAGTCATGGAGCGAGAGCTGCCTCGATCACCCAGTGCGACTTTTACACGAGAGGCATCCCGTCGGGTTACCGAAGCCATCCATGGGGCGCTAGTTGAGCGTTCCACCACCGCGACGGATCATCGGATGCCCAGTCGTCGATCCAACGAAAGTACCCCCGCTCCCCGCGCAATAATCAGCAGCAGCAAGCCAGCCCAAGAAAGATGGGTCGGCCAGGCGTCTGGGTAGACAAAAATCTCGATGACCAAAGTCATGCCCAGCAGCGCCAAAGCTGATAGCCGGGTAAACAGCCCTGCCACCAGAAGCACGGGGAACAAGTGTTCGCTGTAGGCAGTAAGGTGCGCAGCAAGTTCTGGAGAGATCAAGGGTAACGCGTATTCAGTACGGAACAGCTCGTAGGTACTCGGCGTGATCGTCAGAAAACCACTGACCTTGGTACGCCCGGACATAAAGAAAATGGCTGCGATCGAAAGACGGGCCACCAGCACCAAGAGTGAATCGCCAATAAGTGCGCTCAATCGGTTGGCGGCGCGGTTCCAGATTCCAAGCAGGGATTTATCGGCGACGAATGAGTGAATTCGAGATACGCCCATGGTGTGCTCCGTTGATTATAGGGCCTTACAAGAAGGTCGACCTGGGTTCGCAGCGGTGAACGCGCCAGCGCTCACCAGGCGGATGAGGAGGTTTTCCAGATTCAGAGTCGGCTCGACTCCAACGGCTTTGTCTACCGCCAAATCGAGGGGCAGATGTGTCGCGCACGCGTCGAGAAAGGCACAATCGGCAGCGCTAGCGGCTTGCCAATGCACACGACCGCCATTGCGCGTCAGCAGCGCACCCTCGCCCTGCCAGTTGAGTTCGTCAGGCATTCGCAGCTGCTCACGGTTAATGCGCCAGATCGTGTAGGCGGGACAGTCGGGTAACCAGGCCCAGCGGCAGCTGGCCCGTGGTGTAAGCCGCAGGCTGGGAAAATCTGCCGAGTGCAGGTGCGCCAAGGCGCTCATCTCGATAACGGGTTCTTCATCGGCGCAATGTACTTGCGTCCAGAGCAGATCCAGGCGCGCGACGTCGCCCAGATAGGGCATTTCCCGAGCATGTACAAAACCGTCGAGAAAATCGGGGAAGTCGGCTCCGTAGTACAGCAAACGGGCATCCGTTGGCGGCGAAAGTCTGGCGTGGATTGCGGCGGCGCTGCGAAGCCAGTCGGTGCCCACCAGGCGCTCAATGGTCGGGAAATTGGCGAGCAGTGCATCAATTGCACCTTTGAGAACGGTATTGCGGTAAACCGCAAAGCCAGGCTGTCGGGTAAGCGCCATCATCTCGGATGATTCGGCACCGTACAGGGCATCGACGAATGCATCTTGAAAGCTTTCCAGGGACGGCTTCATATCGCCCCCCGCAACCGCAGGTGCTGCCCACGATTCAATAGAGTTTGCGCTCTGTCGCGCTCGGCAAGCAGAGCATCGAAAGTGGGGATATGGTCGTCACGCTCGATCAATGTCGGACGCATGCCTACCCGCTCGATTAAACGCTCATACAAAAACCATACCTCGTCAGCGACAGGTGCGTCGTGAGTATCGATGAGTAACGTTGAATCCCCAGGATCCGGGGCATGTCCCGCCAGATGAATCTCCATGATTGCAGCAGCCGGAAAGTCATCCAGATAGGTTGTCGCATCGAATCCCAGGTTATGGGCGCTGATGTGTGCGTTATTGACATCCAGCAGCAACCCGCAGCCAGTCCTCTCACTTAACTCGATCAGAAAATCGATTTCGCTGTAGTCATGGCCATCGAGTTGTAAATAATGGGTCGGGTTTTCAATCGCGATTCGACGCCCAAGCACCTCTTGTGTGCATTGGATATTGCGGATTATGCGCCGCAATGCCTCGCCTGTGCGGGGAAATGGCAGCAAATCTGGATGATACTGGCCGCGCCAGGCCGACCAGGCCAGGTGCTCGGAAACCAATACGGGTTGAATGCGGTCAGCGAGTCCTTTTAGACGCTTCAAGTGCTCTGCGTCCGGCGCACAGTCGGCCGCCAGCGAGAGTGATACACCGTGCAACGACAGCGGATGTCGGCTACCAATCGCCTCCAGCCATGCCACACGGGGGCCACCACCGACCATGTAGTTTTCCGGATGAACTTCGAACCACAGCCCCTCGTCTGTGCAGTCGAAGGCGTCCTGATAGTGGTTCGGTTTGAGGCCGAGTCCGGCCCCTACCTGGAATTGATTCTTCATGATTGGCGTGCGCCCCGTGGTATGGAAGTTACTTCGGTGCCAAAGTGCCCATGCCTTTTGGGGTCTTGATGGAAGTGCAAGTCCCTACCGGGACGTTTTTCCAGGCGTTAGCCTGATAGTCCATTTTAGCGGTGCCTGCACAGGTGGTGCCTGCACCGGCTTTGCAATCGTTCTGACCGGCCTTGGCGACGCCGTAACATTTTTCCATGGCGCCGGCTGCAGCTGGGGCCTCGGCAGCGATAGCACCTGCTGCGAAAGAAGAGAACGCAACGGCGAGAGCGGCGAGTTTCAGATTGTTCATGGTTGTACTCCGGGGTCATGATGAGGGGGCGTCGCATCAGTGCAGGAGTGCGCTGTGCTTGCGATCCGAAAAGTAGTTCGCTGAGATTTCATATCCAGTTACAGCCATCGCAAAATATTTTTCAGAATCGCAAAATAACGCCGCTGGTTGCCCTATGCCCTTGAGTGCAAGCATGATCCGCTGCCCGTCATTAGCGCTGGCGTCATGTCGGTACGGAATATTTTTTCCCTTCGTGTAACTAGAGCGGGCGATGGAACGAACTACACATAACGACGCATTGCGCAGCCGGGAGATGCATCTTCAGAGCCTGTTCCTCGCCGGTTTAAAGGGAGACGAACAGGCTTACCGTGTATTCCTGTCGGAATTAAGTGGTCACATACGCGGCTTTCTGCGAGCGAGACTTCAACGACAACCAGGTGAAGTCGAGGATTTGCTGCAAGAGGTCTTGCTGGCCGTTCATAACGGTCGCCACACCTACCAGGAAGATCAGCCACTGACGGCGTGGGTTTTTGCTATTGCGCGCTACAAGCTCACGGATTTTTTTCGAGGCAGGTCACGCCATGAGGTGTTCAACAACTCCCTCGACAATGCGGCAGAGCTGTTTGCCGAGCCCTACCTTGAACCGGCACAGGCCAGTCGCGACCTCGGCAAATTACTGGAGCAATTACCCGAGCGTCAGCGTCTGCCCATCGTCCATGTGAAGCTTGAAGGATTGTCAGTCACTGAAACCGCGCTGATAACCGGACTATCCGAGTCAGCCGTAAAGATAGGCGTACATCGCGGGCTTAAAGCGTTGGCGGCGAAGATTAGAGGTACACGATGAAAACTGATGACTTCATTACCATGCTCGCATCAGGGGCCATCCCGGTTGATCAGTATGCGCTCGCCAAGCGTTTCGGTGTTGCGGTGCTGGTCAGCCTGGTGACTGCCACTTTGTTGGTGATGGTCATACTGGGCGTTCGTTCAGATCTTTCCACTGTGGCGACAACGCCGATCTTCTGGGCCAAGATCGCCTTCCCGCTGTGCTTGATGATTGGTGCGCTGAGTGTGGTTATGCGATTGGCGGTACCTGGAAAAACCCCCGGTTCCGGAAAGCTACTGATCTTTGCTGCAGTCGCTGCAGTATGGGCTGGTGCCATTTATGTCCTCATGGGCTCCGCACCCGATGTGCGCGTCGCGGTCATTCTCGGCAAGACTTGGCGGGTGTGCGCATTGAACATTACCTTGTTGTCAATTCCGGGATTCATTGCTGTTTTCTGGGCGCTACGCGGCCTGGCACCCACCTGCCTGACATTGACCGGGGCATGCGGCGGGCTGCTGGCAGGTGCGATGGCAACCCTTGCGTATTGTCTGCATTGCCCTGAAATGGAAGTTCCATTTTGGGGAGCCTGGTACTTGTTAGGCATGTTAGTACCCACAGTTATAGGCGCGCTACTCGGACAGCGCTGGCTGCGCTGGTAGCAATTATCCGCAGTCGGAAATTATGTCGGGTATGCGGCGATCATGAGCCGGATCCCGTCTGCGCGGCTGAATGGACATGATCCGTATGCCTATCTAAAAGATGTTCTCACGCGCCTGCCGACGCAGCGGGCGAGTGAGATCACCGAGCTGCTGCCGCATAAGTGGGCATCTGTTTAGCCACGCAAGGTGTGTTGGGCGGACGCTTACCCTGAGACAGCCGCAGCAGCACCTGTATCAGTTGGCGAGAAAGACATGACAAGGCATGGCGTGGCGTGGCAGACCTGGATCCGCGCCATTGCGGTATTCAAGGCATTGCAGGGTAAGGTCGAACCACCTTTTCATTTGGTTTTCAGTGAGCAACGGCAGCTCCTCAACCTGCTTTTATTCCGCTGACTTTATCGAGTAGCTCGACTTGCCTCAAAAGGAACGCCCTGTAGAAGCCAGCGGCAGACTTTCGATGACGTCTAACAATGCCTGATCCAGCTGCTTTTCGACGGTCGCAGGTGCTGGCTCACGGCGTATCTGGCGGTATTTACTGGGGGAGCAACCGGCGAACTGCTTGAAGGCACGGGCGAAGTAAGAAGGATCCATGAAGCCTACCTGATAGCCAATGCTGGTGATGGGCATCTGGCTGTTGTCGAGCAGATCTTTGGCGCACTCCATACGCTTGTTCAGAACGTAGTCCATGAAGCGCAGGCCGTTCACCTCCTTAAACAGGCGGCTGAAGCGAAACGCTGTCATGCCAAAGCGGCTGGCCAGTTCCTTCTGATCGATGCTTTCTCGAAAGTGCTGGTCTATGTAAAGCAATACCTTGCCTAGGGCCTTGTGTTTACGGTATTCGGCTGTCAGGCGGATGCTATCCGGCAGGGAGGGGCCATGCTCGATCAATGCCTTGTTAGCGCGTATGGAATTACGACGCAGCTCGCACAGCTGCGCCAAGGCATTCAGAAAGCGGTTTTTCTCTGTGGTGGTCAGAGGCAGCACCACGTATTCCCAAACTCGCGAGCGCATGGCCCAAATGACCAGTTCTTCGGAGTGCTGCACGGTGAACATAGTAATAGGAATGGACGGTGCGGCTTGTTTTATCTCCAACAATAGGCTCAGGCCGTGCATGTCGGGACAATCGTAATGCAGGCAGATCATGTCCGGTTTTCGTGCGAAGTCGAAATCGGTCGGCTTTGCGGTCTTCACCAGTTTGCAATCGCAGTCGGAGCGAAAATGCTCGATCAGCTCTTCAGCCGAATGATCATGGGTGAGATCAAGCCATAACAACGATGGCTTTTTAGCCGAAGCCTCTGAATTCATATACTCTGCCCCGCCCCTGTTTGCCTGCCCCACACAGCAGTATGGTCAATATGCCATCAAGGCGAGGATTAATTCTATATGACTACAGGGCGTTCTCATTTTAGGTAAATCGAGCCACTAGATACCCTTGAGCGGCATCGGCATAAATCTCGCTTTCCTCACCATTCAGCAGTTCGACTAAGCACAGTGCGGCTTCGCCGCCCCGAACACGGCCACGATCCGCGCCAGAGCGGTTTCAGTGCCGGCGCGCATGTCCATGGGCTCGGTGGCGAGCCAGATGGCGTCGATGCGGATCACTTGGCAAGCTCACGGACAAAACGAGCACACCCGTCAGGATCTGAGGATGGCCACTTCACAGTGAGTTTTTGCTGCCCGAAAGGAACCTCGATGTTGACCGACATCTGCTGATCGGGCCGGGTTGCGGGCGCAAGTTTCATCGGAACAAAAGCAGGCAACGCCGGCGCCTGATGATCAGATAAGCAGGTATCCACTTTCGAACCAGGTTGGCGTTAATGCCATGACGCAGGGCCACGCTGGCCATCGACACGCCAGGCTGCAGGCATTCTTGGACGATCTGGGCTTTAAAGGGTTTGGGATAAGAGGTTCTTTGGCGCATGGCAATCCTGATGATAGGGCGATAGTGTCCACGTATTTTTAAGTGGACAACATCGCCCTTATCGTTGGGATCGGGTAGGTGACTTTGCCAGACGCTTACGATAATCCTGCTGATTTTTGGGGATGATTGGACTACAAGAATAAAGGCCATCCGTATGGATGGCCTTTTCTTACTTTAAATCCGAGTTCAGGTCGCGAAAGCCTTCCTGCTTCATCGCGATATTCAGGGCGTCGCCTGAAAATATTTTTTGTACCATTTTTCCTGCGTATAGGGTGTATTAGGTAGACCTTGTGCGATGTAGCAAAGCTGGAATTTTTTCGCATCAAGGGCTTTGCTTTTTCCGACTAAAGTCCAAGTTCCACTTTGGGCGTTGGCATAAATTTCCATGTCCCATTTGTCATTCGATGCCTTGATGCCTGTTGGCGCTTCGTCTGAAAGAACCTCAAGATACTTCTTTACGTTGGTGTGGAAGCCGCACGCAGGTTCTTTCAGGAAGCCCTCTGAATCGCGCTCCGCTGCATAAGGGTCTGTATCCTCAGCAACAGCCCCTGACAACGCACTCAAGATCAGCAGGAAAGTGAAGAGCATGGGTCTCAAAAGATTTGTGGGGGTCATGCGTTTTCTCCCGTTTCCTGCTTCTGCCGAAAGTTACGGCACTGAAAAACTTACAGTGCGGCCACCTGAAAATACTTTTTGTACCAAGCTTCCTGCGCGTAGGGGGTATCTGACAGTCCTCTTGCAAGGCGACATAATTGAGAGGATCTTGCATTCGGATCTTTGCTTTTTCCCAGTAAAGTCCAACTGCCGTCTGCCGGGTCGGCATAAATCTACATATCCCATTTCTCGTTTGATGATTTAATGCCAGTGGGCGCTTCACCCAAGAATATCGATAGAGACTTTTTTACGCTGGTATGAAAACCGCAGCTGGGCTCTTTGAAAAAGCCTTCTGAATCACGCTCCGCTGCATCAGGGGCAGTATCCTCAACTGCGGCCCCTGATAGGGGGCTGAAGGTTAGCAGGGAACCGAAAACAACGATTATCAGAAGACTTATATAAGTCATGATCTTCACCGCTCGCAGCTAAGAAAGGGGCGTTGACAGTCTGCGCGGAGCGCCTTGTTTACTTATGCTCCGCATTCGGGTCGCGGAAACCTTCCAGCTTCACGGGGGCGCGCCCTGGAAGGCGGGCTACCAACTCTAGCGTTCCCCCCATGGCTTCGACGTACTCACGCAGCGTGGAGATCAGCATGTCGGTGCGTTTCTCCACTTTGGAGACGTTTCCTTGTTTTATATCGAGAAGATCGGCCATCGCCTCTTGCGTAAGGTTTAGCCCCTTGCGTAACTCCTGCAAGGTCATCTGCTCCTGGATGAGCTCTGCGCCGCGCTGCTCGATTTTCTGCCTGCGCGCGGTGGGAAGCCCTTTCATAACCTGGTCGAGTGACTTAGCCATTGCCTTACCCTTTCTTCAATGTGCCCAGGTGCCGGTCGAAGCGGGCATCCGCGCTCTTGATTAAAGCCTTGTAGAACTTCTTCTCGCTGCCGCCTGACTTATCGCCGCCAACCAGCAGTACGGCCTTCCTTTCGGGATCGAACGCGAAGGCCACGCGCCAGACCCCATCGTCAGCCTTGAAGCGCAGCTCCTTCATGTTGGCGTGTTTCGAGCCGTTGAGCGTATCCACGTGGGGTCGCCCCAACTCCGGGCCAAATCGCTCAAGCACCTTGAGCTGCGCCAGCAGTTCGTCCTGAACCGCCTCAGCCATGACCTCGAATTCCGGCTCAAATTCGTCACAAAATTCGATATGCCACGCCATTATTAAATATATCCTTAAGTGAATATTCCGTCAAGGGTATAATTTCAACCCCTGCCCGATCCTAGGCCGATTCCGAGGCCTTTGGAAGGGTTTGCGAACGTTATTCGGTGAGGTTTTTCAGGCGCTTGCACCAGGCGCTGTAGGCCTCTTTCTGTTCGGCCAGATAGTCGTACTGATCGTAAACCTGCCAGCTGCCCGGCAGCTTGTGGCCGAGCATGATTTCGGCGATATGCGGCTCTGTCAGGGTCGAAAAATTGGTGCGCGCAGTCTTGCGCAGGTCGTGAACCGGCGCTTGCTCAGGGCGTGTCCTGGAAGTATTTCTTGAACCAGACTTCCTGCGTATACGGATTGTCTGATAGCCCGCTTGCTAATGTGCAGAGTTTTTTAATGCTCGATGTCGTGGGTTCTTTGTTTTTTCCAACCAATGTCCAGTTACCACGGGTTGGATTCGCATAAAGTTCCATATCCCACTTGCTGTTGGATGCCGTGATGCCA
Organism: Pseudomonas sp. KH_046_2; assembly: GCF_057838985.1. NCBI lineage: Bacteria > Pseudomonadati > Pseudomonadota > Gammaproteobacteria > Pseudomonadales > Pseudomonadaceae > Pseudomonas > Pseudomonas sp. KH_046_2. The sequence goes on from NZ_CM174480.1 coordinate 3,225,527, forward strand.
GTCGGCTGCTCACCTAATAGAGTCGATAAGCCTTTCTTAATGCGGAAATCGTAATCGCAAATCGGTTTTTTAAAGAGGCCTTCCGCGCTTTGCTCGCGGGTGAGTATGTCGTAATCAGCAATGGCTGTGCCTGCGATGGTACTGCTGGCTAGTAGAGAGCCCAGAGCAGCTATTTTCAGAAGACTTACGCTAGTCATGATCTTCACCTCTCGCGGGAAGAAGAAAGGCACTAAACAATTACGATCCTTGCCCGATCCTAGGCCGATTCCAGAGCCTTGGGTAGGGTGGCTGAACCGCTTTCGACGAGACTTTCCAAGCGCTTTCACCAAGCGCTGTAGGCCTCTTTCTGCTCAGCCAGATAGTCGTATTGGTCGTAAACCTGCCAGCTGCCCGGCAGCTTGTGGCCGAGCATGATTTCGGCGATATGGGGTTCGGTCAGGGTCGAGAAATTGGTGCGCGCCGTCTTGCGCAGGTCGTGCACCGACCAGTGCTGCATTTCGTATTTCTGATGCCGCCGCAGCCACTGCATGATGTTGTAGGGCAGCTGCAAGGGAGCCCCCACGCCAAGGGTTACCGCTATAGGCTTTCAGCCAGATGTCTGAGATCGCCATGAGCTCTCCGGACTGCGTCATAATTTTCTTGAGGTTCCGATACGCCATTTTGCTGGTGGCTTAAATCAGACAACCCAGGCCTGCTGCGGCAGAGCGTTTCTATTGGGTACAAACTCTTAAAACAAGGCCATCCGTATGGATGGCCTTGTTTACTTGCAGTCCGCATTCAGATCGCGGAAGCCTTGCCGCCCCATGGTGAAACTCAGGGCGTCTGCTGAAAATACTTTTTGTACCATTTTTCTTGAGTGTAAGATGTGTCGTAACCGCTTTTCAATATGCAGCTTTCTTCATACTCGGATGCTGGGTTTTTGTTGCGCGACAGCAGAGACCATAAACCAGTGGCTTTGTTTTCATATATTTCCATGTCCCACTTATCGTTCGATGCCTTTTTTCCAGAGGGAAGTTCAGAATTCTCTACAAGCATATCCTTCATTGTGCTGAATTCATCACAGGAGGGCTCCATCCTGAATCCTTCGGTGTCATGTAAAAACGAGGGAGACTCTGCCCCAGCCATCCCTGAGTTCGCGCAGACAATGAGAAAAGTGTTTAGAAATATGACTTTCAGAGAGTTATTTGAGGCCATGAGCTATCTCCTGCGGGAAGATAGTAACCGTCCGGGCAACACACCTTCCTGATGCCATCGCTTAAGGCGATGGTGTCCACCTAATTTAAGTGGACACCATTTTTTAGCCTTTTTAAGCGGACGCCCATGCCACAAGAACGTCGTTCCTATTCCAAGTCCTTCAAGGCCCAAGTCATTGCCGAATGTGCGCAGCCTGACACCTCGATTGCCAATGTCGCTTTGACCCACAACCTCAACGCCAACCTAGTCCATAAATGGATTCGGGTGCATGTGCAGAAAACTCTGGCGCTGCAAACCGCCTTCATCCCGGTCAAGGCATCGCCAGCGCCAGCGGTGCATCAAGTCCTTCCTGCCTCGATCAGGATCGAAGTGCCTCATTCAAAAGGCGTAGTTGTTGTGAGTTGGCCGGCAGAAAATGCAGCGGCGTGTTCTGCTTTCCTGCGAGACCTGCTGCGATGATCCGCATCGACTCCATCTGGCTCGCCACCGAGCCCATGGACATGCGGGCCGGCACTGAAACCGCGCTGGCGCGAGTTGTCGCGGTGTTCGGTGCGGCGAAGCCGCACTGTGCCTATCTGTTCGCCAACCGCCGCGCCAATCGCATGAAAGTGCTGGTGCATGACGGCGTGGGGATTTGGCTTGCCGCCCGGCGTTTGAATCAAGGACGCTTCTTCTGGCCGGGTGTGCGACACGGCTCCGAAGTTGAGTTGGATGCCGAGCAACTTCAGGCTCTGGTGCTCGGTTTACCTTGGCAGCGCGTCGGTGCAGGCGGAATCATCTCGATGCTTTAACACCTGCAATGGCGCGCTTGCCAGCGCAATTGGCCCATCAGTCTGTCGCAGCCATGTGCCCTCTCTGGCAAAATCGGCGGCATGACTTCGCATCCGAATCTCGATCAATTAAACCCTGAAGAACTGCGTGCCTTGGCGGCGCAGTTGATCCAGCGCGTCGAGACGATGGACAAGCAAATCACTCATCACAAGTCGGTCAACGAGAAGCTGGCCCACGAGATCGCGCTGCTCAAACGCTTCAAGTTTGCCAAGCGCAGCGAGCAGCTAAGTCCGGATCAAGCCAGCTTGCTCGACGACTTGATCGACACCGATATCGCCGCCATCGAAGCTGAGCTTGAAGCACTGCAACCCGTGTCTGTCGAAGCCAAAATGCGCCAGCAGCCCAAGCGCGCTGCGCTGCCACCGCAGTTCCCTCGCACGCTAATCCATCACGAACCGGAAAACAGCCACTGCCAATGCGGCTGCGCCCTCAAGCGTATCGGCGAAGATGCCAGCGAAAAGCTCGACTACACACCGGGCGTCTTCACTGTCGAGCGCCATATCCGTGGAAAATGGGCCTGCGAGCAGTGCGAAACACTGATCCAGGCGCCGGTACCGGCGCACGTCATCGACAAAGGCATCCCGACGGCGGGCCTGCTGGCCCACGTCATGGTGGCCAAGTTTGCCGACCATCTGCCGCTGTATCGGCAGGAGAAAATCTTCGGCCGCGCCGGACTGCCGATTGCTCGCTCGACCTTGGCGCAATGGGTGGGCAACTGCGGCGTGCAATTACAGCCGCTGGTTGATGCGCTGCGCGAAGCCGTGCTGACGCACGGCGTCGTCCACGCCGACGAGACCCCTGTACAAATGCTGACGCCTGGCGCGAAGAAAACTCATCGCGCTTATATCTGGGCCTATGCCACCAGCCAGTTCTCCGATCTGGCTGCAGTCGTTTATGACTTCAGTCCGAGCCGTGCTGGCGAACATGCCCGAAACTTCCTTGGCCACTGGAACGGCAAGCTGGTCTGCGATGACTTTGCCGGTTATGTTGCGGCCTGAGTTATGTGATCCCGACCGGGCGAATAGGCAGTTTCTCTGTTGTCGATAGGTGATTGACGCAACATAAGTTGCAGCGCCTTGGTAGACCCTCATCACCTGGAGTGTCTGCCATGTTCGAGAATATCTATTCTTCAAACGCTGCCTGTAAACGCCATCGTGTGGGATCGCTGGCCGCTGAACGCGAGCGATATCTACAGCACTGTGCTGAGCAGGGCTGTACGCATGCCTCCCTTTACTTGAAGGCGTGCTGCTTGCTTTGGATCGCCGAACGGGTGCAGCCAAGCGACCTCAATGCAATCAATTCGTCACGGCTGCGCCAGATCATTCACGAAGGGCCATTGCCGGCCAATTCTCCTGCAACTGCTACGACGTTGATAAACACCGCAAGACCTTGGTTTAAGTTCCTGGGCTGGTGGCAAGAGCCAACGGCGGAGCCAATTCCATTCGAGGAGAATCTTGAGCTTTTCGTCTCGTGGATGCGGGATGAACGCGGGTTGACACCATGTACCATCAGTCAATGGCGCAGTCGAACGGCAACCTTTTTGCGCTGGTGCTTCAACACAGGCCGCAGATTTTCGACGCTTAGCCCCGAGGATATTGATGCCTACTTCATCACCTACGGTGCGCAACGGTGGTCGCGAATTTCGGCAGGGCACGTCGCAACAATGTTGCGGGTATTCCTGCGCTACGCGGCAACGCAGGGAGCATGCAGCAGTACATTGGCCGACTCGATCCGCGCCCCGCGACATTACGCCCTAGAGTCACTTCCCTATGCACTGAGCTGGGAGGATGTTCAGCGAGTACTCGCAACTACAAATTCAAGCTCTGAACGCGATGTGCGCGACCGAGCCATCCTGATGCTTCTCGCCGTCTACGGTTTACGCCGGGGAGAAGTTGCCGCACTCCGGTTGGATCAGATCGACTGGGCTGCTGGCCAATTGCATATTTGGCGATTGAAGCGCCGTCAGCCACAGGTTTATCCATTGGCGTTCACAGTGGCTGAGGCATTAGCGCAATACGTCGACACAGTGCGTCCGAAGGTACTGCACCCTGAGATATTCATCCGAACTCGGGCGCCGCGAGTCCCCATCTCCGCTGCTGGCCTATACAACATCGTCAGCGGCAGATTGCGTCTGCTCAACATACAAGTCGCACATTTGGGGCCGCACGCGCTGCGACATGCATGCGCGGCCAGGCTGCTCGCCAATGGGCTGAGCCTCAAGGAGATTGGCGACCACCTGGGCCACCGCAGCACGTCGGCGACAATGACGTACACCAAGGTTGATCTGGTCTCGTTACGTGAAGTCGGTGACTTCGACCTGGGAGACCTGCTATGAGAACCTTGGACGTAGTCAATGCCTACGTGGCTGTCCGTCGTGCCCAAGGCGTGGGCCTGAATAGCAGTGCCAGAGTACTACGTCAGTTTGCACGTGAGACTGGAAACCTGCCGCTGCCCGAAGTTACTCCAGAGGCAGTAGCCGCATTTCTGCATGGGCACGGTGAGCTAAGCGCTACGTGGAAGACGAAGCGAGGATTACTTGTTAGCTTTTATCGCTTCGCAATCGCACGTGGTCACACAACGATCTCGCCCCTGCCGGAACGACCACCACAGTTTCCACCGGCACAGACTCCCTATGTCTATGCCACCGCAGAAATACAGCACTTGTTAGATGCCACCGTCATACTGAGTACCTCGCTCAGTCGCCTTCAAGCTGCGACATACAGAACCCTCCTGCTGATCCTTTACGGTGCAGGGTTGCGCGTCGGAGAGGCGATCAGACTAAATCTCTGTGACGTCGACCTCGAGCAGCGAATCATCACCGTTCGTGACACGAAGTTCTATAAGACAAGACTGGTGCCGATTGGGCCCAGGCTGGCATCGAAACTGCGAGTCTATCTAGGACAACGTTGCGCGCTGGCACTTCCACTGGGCCAAGACTCTGCCCTGCTGTGCACTCGTACTGGCCATCGCCTGAACTACCAATACGTCATAACTGTGTTCCAACGTGTTCGTTTGGCGGCAGGTATTGCTCGCCCAACTGGCGAGCTACGGCCACCGCGCCTCCATGATCTGCGGCATACAGCCGCCGTTCATCGTGTACTGGGATGGTATCGCGCCGGTAAGGATGTACAGCGGCTATTGCCGCAATTGGCAACGTATTTGGGGCATGTCGACATAAGGTCGACCCAGCGCTATTTGCATATGACTCCCGAACTGTTGCACGAAGCGAGTCGCCGATTTGCCATTTATTCAGGCCAGGAGATTGATCATGATTGACCGCAATCGCCTCGGGGCATGGGTACGTCGCTTCTTGTTGGAGTATCTGGTCGCCGAGCGCAACCTATCCCACAACACCCAGATCAGTTACCGCGACACGCTGACGCTCCTGCTTCCATTTGTCAGTCGACGAGCCTCGGTGGCAATCGACCATTTAACGGTGCTCGACATATCGCCCGCCATCGTGCGCGCATTCCTTGAACACGTCGAACACGAGCGCGGTTGTGGCATCGTCACGCGCAACCAGCGGCTCTGCGCGATTCATTCATTAGGGCGTTTCATTGCTATGCGATCGCCAGAGCATTTGGCGTGGTGCACAGAGATCCGTTCTATCCCGTTCAAAAAAACTACCCAGGCAGTCATCCACTACCTCGACAAGCCAGAAGTGGAGGCTCTGCTCCGGGCACCTAATCGGGCTACGAGCCAGGGTGCACGGGACTATGCGATTTTGCTGTTCCTATACAACACCGGCGCCCGCGCTGACGAAGCTGCCTGCCTCAGCGTTGGTAATTTGCAACTTGGGACTTCACCCTCCGTGCGCATTCTGGGTAAGGGAAACAAATGGCGCGTCTGCCCCCTGTGGTCAGTAACAGCTACAGCGCTGCGGGCACTCATCGTCGAACGCAGAACAGAGGATCGCGTATTCATAGGTCGTGCCGGGAATCCCATGACTCGATTCGGCATCCATCGCGTTGTGTCGGTGTATGGACGAGCAGCCGGCAAGTGGGTTGATTCCATGCAAGGCAGGCGCATCAGCCCGCACACTATTCGACACACGACCGCCGTTCACCTGTTAAGAGCCGGGGTCGATATCAATACAATTCGGGCCTGGCTGGGGCATGTCTCCTTGGACACAACCCACATCTACGCGGAAGTCGATCTCGAAATGAAGGCCAAGGCGCTTGCATGTTTGGACGTCACAAATGTGCCTGAGGCTGTGCGCCTGCGACCGAGTTCAGCATCTCTCATGGCGTTCATGCGAGGGCTGTAACATGAATTTATGTGCCACTTTTTGCGCCGAACTCCCGATTGGGAGGCGGCGCCTCTTACCACCGCAACATAACTCAGACCGCAACATAACCGCAATTATGTGTTGCAACACATAATGGTGGCTACAAGGCAGGCTTTGAACTGGGCGTCACGGAGATCGGCTGCATGGCCCATGCCCGCCGCAAGTTCTTCGACTTGCACGCGACCAACAAAAGCCAGATCGCCGAAAAAGCGCTGCACTACATCGCGGCCTTGTACGAAGTTGAACGAGAAGTCCGCGATCTGGAACCGGGTGTCCGACAGCGAATACGGCAGGAAAAAGCAGGGCCGATCATCGATGCACTTCATACCTGGATGATCGCCCAGAGGCAGCTTGTGCCTGAGGGATCGGCCATCGCCAAGGCGTTGGATTACAGCCTCAAACGCTGGATAGCGCTAACGCGCTATCTCGATGACGGTGCTGTACCCATCGATAATAACTGGTGCGAGAATCAAATTCGGCCGTGGGCTCTTGGTCGCTCGAACTGGCTGTTCGCAGGCTCGTTACGCAGTGGTAAACGTGCCGCAGCGATCATGAGTTTGATCCAGTCGGCGCGGCTCAACGGGCATGATCCGTATGCTTATTTGAAGGATGTTCTTACACGCCTGCCGACGCAGCGGGCGAGTGAGATTACCGAGCTGTTGCCGCACAGGTGGGTGTCCGTTTAATCACGCAAGGTGTGTTGGGCGGACGCTTACGGAAGATATTGCTAAATCAACATTCCAAATAACGAATTAAAGAAGAATAATTTTAGCTCTAGCATATAACTTCGCAATAAAAGAGATCATAACAAGACTCCGCCCTTTGATTTCAGCGGCTATGCGGTCAGGCTTTCGAGACGCTGGCACCAAGCGCTGTAGGCCTCTTTCTGCTCGGCCAGATAGTCGTACTGATCGTAGACCTGCCAGCTGCCCGGCAGCTTGTGGCCGAGCATGATTTCGGCGATATGGGGCTCGGTCAGGGTCGAGAAATTCGTGCGCGCAGTCTTGCGCAAATCGTGAACCGACCAATGCTGCATTTCGTATTTCTCATGCCGCCGCAGCCACTGCATGATGTTGTAGGGCAACTGCAAGGGAGCCCCTATTCCCATCGGCTTGGCCGTTCCACTGTTCGTGAACAGGTGCTTGCCCTCGGAACTGAGCGCCATGGCCTGTTTGATAAGCGCTTCGATCTCCGGGGTGATCGGGCGCAGAAGCGGCTTGCCTGATGCCTTACCCAGCTTGTGGTTCTCGATAGGCACCGTCCAGATCTTCCTGGCAAAGTCGAAATGGCTTTTTTCGCTGAGGCGCAGCTCGCTGTTGCGGCATCCATAGATAAGACAAAGCTTCAGGAAAAGCTTGTTCTTGGTCGCCATGCGCGATTGCTCCATGGCTTTCCACACCAGCCTGATTTCCTCGTCGGAAAAGGAGCGCGACCCGGCGACCTTTTTGATCTGCAAGTCATCCCTGGCGTTGATTTCCGATAGCGGGTGCGCGGGGATCAGCTGGCGCTTCACACCCCATTTCAGCATCTGCTTGGCATTGACCAGGATGCGTTCGGCAATACCGGGCCGTGCTTTGGCCTGCCCTTCAAGAAGCGCCAGCCATTCGTGCAGGGTGACTTTCCCAGCCGGGAGCTTGCCGATTTTCGGGAACACATGAATTTCGAAGGAGCGCAGGATTTCGTGATGCCCCTTCTTGTTGCCTTTGCAGTACGCCGCGTACCACTGGCGGAACAGGGACTCTACGGAGTCGGCCTGGAGGATCGCCTGCTTCTCCAACTGCTTCACCACCCGAGGGTCATACCCCTGCTCCAGCTGGGCGCGCAGGCGCTGCGTTTCTACGCGCGCATCCTTGAGCGACATCAACGGATACGTGCCGAGATCAAGACGGCAGGGACGACCGTCATAGCGAAAGCGCAGCTGAAAGGTGATCTTGCCCTTGGGCGTCACGCGCACACTTAAGGCCTCGCGGTCGGCCTTCTGTTCGCGTGTGGCGTGGGGTTTGCCGCTATGGGCTTTCAGCCAGGTGTCTGAGATCGCCATGGGCTTCTCCGGACTGCGTACATAATTTTCTGGGGGTTCCGAAATGCTGTTTTGTGTACGCGGCCATGTACACAGATCGCGTGGCTCAGCTTGTCTTCGGATGTCTCAGATTGTCGCGACCTGGACTGATTTCATCAATGAAATCAGTAGATTATTTGTGAATATGGCGGGGGCTGTCTTAGCCTGACTCAGAGGGTAATGTCAGGGTGGGAAATGATTGGCAAAATTCGGCGGATGTATTTTCGCGACAAGCTGTCGCTGCATCAGATGGCCAAGCGTACCTGACTGTCGAGAAACACCATCCGAAAATGGGTCAGAGCGCCCGAAGCAACTCAGCCGGGGCACCAGCAGTGCGCAGCCTTCAACAAACTCCGTCCATTTCACGAGACACTGGAGCAGGTGCTCAAGGCCGATTCGTTAAGTGCTTTTTGCCCGAATGTCACCGCATGGGCAGTATTTAATTCTTCACGCCAGTGAACTGCGAGAAAACTGCTTCGAAGCATTACTCCGAGCCTATGACAGTAAGAACTGGCCAGTACCCTGAGGCTTCAGCGGATGGCTGCCATGGTCAAGTTGCCGTGCCTGTAACGATACCTCTTAAAAACCTAGGCTTACGGTGCATCTTGCGTGGCGGAAGAGCCACGAGTGATGGCATAGTGGAATCACTGATTTGCGCCCAGGAGTTTGGGAGGATCATCAGCGTTGTACCAATAAAAAATTGCTCGTGAATGTAGGGCTGCTCCTGATGATACTCCCGTGAGGTTCAGCTCACGAAAACTAGCGGGCGTTGAGTTGCCGCTGATATGAGCCGGGAATCGCGCTGAATGCGTGCCGGGCAATTGAGAAAAGAACATTACAGATAGGTGTCGTAATGCAGCGTAGCTCTGACAATCCCGCCACAACGTACATTCAACTGCTAAAAGAGGTCGCCACAGCGGCCAATGAGGCCATTAGTGTAGATGCTGCGCTGCTCTTGGTCTTGCAGAGCATTTGCCGGATCACCGGTTGGCCCGTGGGGCACGCACTCAAACTTCGGGAGGATAGCCTCCATTCGACTGGCATTTGGCATGTCGATGAACGCTTTTCGGACGGTGCCCTTGGAGCTTTCCGTCAAGCTACTGAAGAGCAATGTTTTGCCTCGGGGATAGGGCTGCCGGGGCGGGTCTTGGCTGAAGGTCGCCCTCTGGGAATGAGTGATGCGAGGACAGAAGTCACCTTTCTCCGTCGCACCTCTGCTATGCAAGCAGGCCTCGCCGCTGGATTTGCTTTGCCGGTGCATTCCGGTTACCGCATTACTGCGGTGCTGGAGTTTTATACTCCGACCCCGCAGCAGCTAACACCTGAACTGCTGGAGATCATGACGCAGGTCGGCGTCCAAGTGGGGCGAGTATTCGAGCGCGAAGCAGCACAATCCACGCTGCAAGCCAGTGAGCAGCGCAGTCGTCAGATCATCGACAGTGCCGGGTACGCCTTTATCGCCATCAACGCCGTAGGAGTTATTACCGCCTGGAACAAGGCGTCAGAAAAAATCTTTGGCTGGTCTTCGGCAGAGGTAGTAGGGCACGTGGTCTCTGACATCATAGCCCCTATCCACCACCGCAAAGCGCATCGACGAGGATTGGCGCGCCTAGTTAGTCATGGCAAGGCCTTGGCCAAGGGGCAGCGACTTGAGCTGCCAGCCATGCACCGGGGTGGGCGGGAATTTCCTATAGAAATTACTCTCTGGTCGTTCAAAGAGAATCATGAATGGAGCCTCTTTGCCTTCGCTCACGATATCACTGCACGAATCGAGGTTGAAGAAGACCTTGAGCACCGGGCTCTGCACGATTCGTTAACTGGTCTTCCTAATCGGACGTTGGTGCTGGATCGGCTGCGCCAATGCTTATCCCGAAGAGATGCGTCCAATACTGGCCTTGCTGTGTTGTTTATCGATCTGGATCATTTCAAACGAATTAACGACAGCTTTGGCCATGATGCAGGCGATCAAGTACTCATCACTGTGGCTCAACGGTTGCAGAGAACCATGCGACCTTCCGACACAGTCGCACGTCTGGCCGGCGATGAATTCGTGGTGGTTTGCCCTGACGTAACCACCTATCGCGATGCGGCTGTTATAGCCGAGCGTCTGCTGAAGGGGCTGGCACCGGTTATTCACTTAAAAGACGATGAGGTCTTCGTCGCGGCCAGTATCGGGATTGCGATGGCGGAGCCGGGTTATGATGCTGAAAAATTGATTGGCTCGGCTGATATTGCCATGTATGAAGCCAAAACAAGTGGGCGCGCCCGCTACCAATTGTTTGATGGGCAGATGCAGATGCAGGTCGCAACCCGACTGCGCATCGAGCGCGATCTGCACCGTGCCATCGCCAATGGCGAGTTCTGCCTATATTTCCAACCCGTTATTGCCGCCGCCAGTGGCGCAGTGGTTTCAGTCGAAGCGTTGTTGCGCTGGCAACACCCAGAAAGAGGGTTGCTGTCACCCGCAGAATTTATCCCAATTGCCGAAGAAACGGGCTTGATTATCCCCATAGGCACCTGGGTCATCGAGGAGACTTGTCGACTGGCTCAAACGTGGGGGATTCTGCGCGATACCTGTTTGCCACTTGGTGTCTCGGTCAACCTTTCGGCCAGGCAGCTGATTCAGTCCGATTTGATCGAGAAGGTCACGCGTATTTTTAGTCTCACTGCCTTCGATCCGACACGAATCGAGTTTGGCTTCGAAGTCACGGAAACAGCCGTGATGAGCGACCCTGCCGCCGCCGCCGAGACGTTGCAGGCGCTACGCGATCTCGGTGCCCGCATATCGATTGATGACTTCGGTACCGGTTATTCGTCGTTGGCGTATCTCAAGCGGTTTCCAGTTGATACGCTCAAGGTTGATCGCTCCTTTGTGATGAACATCGACAACGACCGAATCGATCAAGCGATCGTCCGCGCGGTCACGGACTTGGGTCATAGCATGGATCTAATGGTTGTCGCCGAAGGAGTAGAAACGGCGGAGCAAGCGCAAATATTGCGTCAGTTAGATGTCGACTTACTACAGGGATTCCTCTACGCCCGCCCACAACCCGTAGAACAATTGGAAGCCTTACTGTATAGGACTCGGCCGGTATACTGATCAACACCATTGGAATCCTTTCGTGAGGTGGACGGGCCAATGCCGAGCTCGGGTTAAAGCGCTCTTGTCTTTACGAGGTCTGTATATCGCTTCGCAAGCAGAGCCTGTAATTGGCGTTGGTCGTTTTTACCTTACGGTTTCTTCAATGATTCGATTCCCTTTCTGATGGACTCGGCGTTCAAGTCGAGCGTGGCAATGGCTCCAAGAGCCTTGATATCAGGCGGGGCAATGAAGCACTACTCTGCATAAAAAAGGGTCTTGCTTAAGACCCTTTTGTACTCAAACCAAGATCACTTGGTCAGCCAGGACTCGACAGTGTCGGAGCCGTACTCAGCTTTCCACTCTTTCAGAGTCCGGTGATTGCCACCTTTGGTTTCTACGACTTCGCCAGTGTGAGGATTTTTGTAGACCTTCACTTGGCGTGGCTTACGGCTACCTGCTTTGGACTCGACGGCTGGAGCGCGACGGCGAGCCTGAGGATCCAGCAAGTTGATCACCTTCGGCAGGCTGTAACCGTATTCGGCAAGCAATGCGCGTAGCTTCGTTTCAAATTCGATTTCTTTCTGAAGGCCCGCGTTTTCTTTGAGAGCTTCGAGAGCTTGGAGCTGCTCGGCCAGATGTTTTTCGAGCTGACGGAATTCTGCGAGTTTGGACATTGGAGCCTCCGAGGATTTATTGGATAATCAAGTCAAAATAAAATCTAGAGCGCCTTGTGAAGGCAACAGGAATTGGGTTCCTAATACTTTACCGTATAGCTGGAAAGACGGTTATACACATCTGCATAAATGTCAGCATCTGCCAGCGAAAAAAGTAGCATTTCAACTTCATGGATGTGGGTGGCATCACCCCAGAGCCTGCTCTACGATCTGGCTCTTGTTGGTCGTATGCAAATTGAAGAACTTGCGACGAGTGTGGGCCATGCAACCGATCTCGGTCACGCCCAGTCGCCGAAATCGCCGCAGACCAACTTGCCATCGCGCGCGTGCTCGCCGGCGCGGCCTTGGCCGGCGGTGTAAGGCGGTGCGCTTGGTTTTTCGCCGAATCTCGGATGATACCAGGGCCGGTTGCAGGGCCTCGAATTCGGCTTCGATGGCAACGATGTCGGTACCAAGCAGGTCATGGCGCAGGTTGGTTGCCAGCACTGTAGAAGCGCCCTTACGTTACTACCTGCCTCCTCCCGATCAGAACCGCATTGCCAATTTTCACTACCGGAGCCTCCGAAAATAACTGGCTGAGTCCGGCCAAAAGTAGTCAGTGAGTAGTGAAACCATACGCAGATAAAAGCCCAACCATTAAGCTTGGATATAAAACCTTCGGTTGATGGGCACGAATATCTATATACTTCTCCATTTTTTGGGCTGTAGATGATGACTTGATGCCTACAATGACTGAACGGAATGATAGAAAGATCAAGGTTCGCCATGCGATTTATTTTGTCGTTGCCGTATGCCTGTCGTTGGTAGCGGTTGCCATTTTTGGCAGTTGGAATTCAAGACAACATCAATTGCATGATAAAGAAATAGCGATGTCGAACCTTGCTCAAACGTTATCCTCCCAAGCTGAGGCTACGATTAAGCAGGCTGACACCGTTCTTTTGGGATTGGTAGAAAGGCTCGAAACGGATGGCATGAATCGCTCCCAGCTGGAGAGAATGGAGCGACTACTTAAAGTTCAGAATAACGAACTGCCTCAGCTACACGGGTTTTTTATCTACGACGACAAGGGTCGCTGGATTGTAAATTCGCGCGGGGTATTACCACCTAACGCCAATAACTCCGATCGTGAGTATTTCATCTTCCACCGTGACCATCCTGAGCGTGGGCCTCATATGGGGCCTTCGATACGCAGCCGTTCTACGGGGGATTGGGTCATCACTGTCTCGCGCCGGTTCAATCACCCTGATGGAAGTTTCGCCGGAGTGGTAACAGCCACCCTCTATCTCAAACATTTTCTAAAGCTATACAATAGTATCGAAGTAGGCCGTAACGGAGTTATTACGTTGATATCGGCAGACGCCAAGATCTTGGTGCGCCGCCCTTTCAGGGAAGCTGATATCGGCAGTAGCCTCATCAACGCTCCGTTATTTACTCAACTGTTGCCTAATGCTCCTTTTGGCACAGCTGCCGTGCGATCGCATGTGGACGGCGTAGAGCGCATTGTGGGCTATCGTCGAGTAGATGGATACCCACTGGTTATTTTTGCCGCATACGAAAAGGACGAAGTTCTTTCCAGCTGGCGTAATGAGTCGCTACCCAGTGCAGCGTTGGTCTCATTGCTATTAGTGATTTTGGGCACAATCGGCTTTCGGCTTGTTAAACTCATGAAACACCAGATGCATGTGCAAGGTGAGTTGTATATTACTCAAAACCGGCTTATAAAGGCGAACCGAGCCCTGGAGCTGATGGCACTAGAGGATGCGCTCACAGGTCTTGCTAATCGACGCGAGTTCGACAAATTTATAAAGGCCGAAGCGGCCCGAGCAAGACGCCATAACAATGCCTTTTCCTTGCTCATGATCGATGTGGATTACTTTAAGAACTACAACGATCATTACGGTCACCCCCGAGGCGACGAATGCCTAAGAACACTCAGCGCAATAATCCAAAAAAACATTGTGCGATCTAACGACCTAGCAGCCCGCTATGGTGGTGAAGAGTTTGCCGTGGTGCTTCCAGACACCGACTCTGAAGGTGCTTTTCTTGTAGCTGAAAAAATACGGCGGGCAGTACTGCAAGCTGAAATTCAGCATTGTGACAGTCCTGAAGGTATCATTACCGTAAGCATTGGCGTTAGTACGTGCATATCTACACGCGAGGATTCTCCCGATGTATTGATAGAGTCTGCGGATAAAGCACTCTATGCCGCCAAGGCCAGCGGAAAAAATATGAGCATTGTTGTCAACTCGCTATCGCAGGTTGAGTTGCATTTGGCTTAGCGGAGACTTTTAACCGCCCGCCATGGGTCGGTAGTGTGACTTTGTTGCACCCCGATTTCGCTCAATGTAATCGAGGCTGAGGCCCGCCGAGTACTTGACGCTAATACTCGCCAACAGCAGCGAACAGCGCTTTTTCTTCAAGACACAGCTTTTCGACTTCTCGTGCAGGCTGCGTTTCTTGCGCCTTGTGGTATCGAGGTAGTGCCTGCTTTGCACGCTCCATTAGCCGTTCGCCTGCCTTAACCTTTTCGCCCAAACTTTAGCCGTCACCGACATTCTTATCCTTGCTCATCGTATCCACCACTTTGATCGTAGGTTTGCTCCGTAATACCAAGGGCCATCATTCGCATCCATTGATTGGCATCAGCCCCAAGTGCCCTAGCCCGAATCACCGCTTCCTGATCCTCACAAGCCCCCTCCTCCATTAGACTAATGCCCTCCCATGATCTAGACAGCTGTGCGAATGATCATCTCGTGCTGAGGAGATGTCTCGGATCCCTTCATTCGTCATATCCAAGAGACCGATCACGATGTGGCTGGAGAGATCGCGACAATGCCTCTCAGTACGTGTGGACAGGAAGAAAGTTAAAATGCTGTTTGCCCCCCCTCGAACGAATCCTGTGTCTGGATCGTCTCCACCTACGAGGTTTGAGTGGTGCATAAGAGGAGTTTCTACTGGCTGCCGTTGCCCAGAATTTATTTCAACAGCCATCGTTAACCATATTAAAATTGTGGCAATAGCACTGATGATGGCACAATGGTCATATTGCATACTTTTTGTAGGAATTGACCTTGCGCACAACACATCCGATTACGACTGTTGAGCAAATTTTTCCCGCTCAGCAGCGCTTAATCTCAGCTACTGATGCCAGCGGTAACATCACCTACTGCAATGATGAGTTCACGAAAATAAGCGGCTACTCCCGTGAGGAGTTGGTCGGTAGCCCACACAATTTGGTTCGCCATCCCGACATGCCACCTGCTGTTTTTGGGATGATGTGGAGCTACCTGAAGGCCGGTAAAAGCTGGATGGGAATCGTAAAAAACCGCTGCAAAAATGGCGACTATTACTGGGTCAATGCGTACGTCACTCCCATTCTCGAAAATGGCCATCTGGTAGGCTACGAGTCCGTGAGGGTCAAGCCGACTCGCGAACAGATTGAGCGTGCACAAACACTGTATGAGCGGTTGCGGGCTGGCAAACAAGCCGTTCCGAAAAGGCGCCACTGTGCCGCTTTTATTGGCAGGCTGGCCTTGCCCGCAATTGCGGCGCTGATCGCTATCGGTGTGGTTAACACGCTGCCGAACCTGCCGGCCCAAACAATAATCGCCATGCTCTTCCTAGCCATGGGATGGTGGTCATATACGCGAGAGGGAAATCAACTCAATCGAATTATTAAAGGTGCTCCAGATGCTTTCAGTGACTCGATTAGTGCCCTTACTTACAGCGACATATACGGTCGCTCGGCGCAGCTGGAAATGATATTGATCAGTGAGGATGCGCGCCTTAAAACCGCCCTCACCCGGCTCAGCGATCTGGCTAGCCAAGTGGCTGAAGCTGCCGCAGATTCCTCCTTGCTCTCTAACCAAACTGAACATGCGTTGCTGGAGCAGCGGGCCGAAACGGACATGACCGCAGCCGCCATGACCGAAATGGCGGCTTCTATCAGTGAGGTGGCGGGGCATGTTCAACAAACCGCCACCGAGGCGCAAACAGCGAATGAACTGGCCGAACAAGGCGACAAAGTAGCCCACACCACTAGAGAGGCAATTCAGCTTCTGGCGAGTACGGTAACAAACATCAGCACTGCGGTGGATAACCTCGCCAATGAAACGCAGCAAATCATGACCGCTGCCGGGGTAATCCAATCTATTGCTGATCAAACCAACTTGTTGGCCCTCAATGCGGCAATTGAAGCAGCCAGGGCTGGTGAACAGGGCCGAAGTTTTGCTGTGGTCGCTGATGAAGTTCGCGCCTTGGCCAGTAAAACCCGCGTGTCGACCCAACAAATTCAGAGTGTCATTGAAACCCTGAAAAAGGGTGCTGATGAGGCTGTGAGCATTGCCAAGCTTGGTATCCGCGAGGCAGATCACGGCGTACAACAAGTTATAGAGGCGCAGGGAGCCCTTCATGGCATTCGCGAGGCGGTTGAACGCATCAGTGGTATGAGCCAACAAATGGCAGCCGCCTCGGAAGAACAGGCTCATGTCGCTGAAGATATTGCTCGGCAGATCAACAACGTCGCTGGGACGGTTGATAGAACAGCTAAAAATGCTAACGCAGCAGTAGCTCGTGGCAGTGAGCTTGAGGCTACATCTCGTGGTCTACGGGCTCTGGTTGAACGGTTCAACAGGTAGCTATCCCTAAGGAGGGCTCGCCTTGATTATCAACCTAATTAATGGAGCTGCATTGCTTTTGGCTTTGTGCTGGCTGCACGCGTTCATCACGCGCCGCTGGGACGAGCACAACACAGTCATACAGATGCTGTCAGGCCTGTTGTTTGGCGCTACTTGCGTGATTGGCATGCTAAACCCAATCTCGCCAGAGCCCGGAATATTCTTCGATGGTCGCAGCGTAGTTCTAAGCATGGCCGCGCTATTTAATGGGCCATTCGTAGCCGGTGTAGCAGGTGTAATCGCAGGCATTTACCGGATATGGATGGGCGGCAGCGGTATGGTGTTTGGCCTGGCTGAGATCGGCCTATCCATACTGCTTGGCCTGTCTTACCGGCACTTTTGCTTAAGCGGCAAGTTCAGCATCGGCCCTTGGCAGCTTTGGTTTTTAGGCCTATTAATGCAGGCCTTGGATATGTTGTTGTTGCCTGCCGCACAAGCGGCATCCAGTCTGGAACAGACAGCTGTCCCCCTACTGCTGGTCATGCCATTTGCGACGGTTGTACTTGGTTTGATGCTCAAAGAGATCGAGCAGCGCAAACAAACAGAGCTCGCGCTGCAACTTAGAGAGTCGCGCCTACGCGCAATCACCGAGGCAATCCCTGACACCCTATTAGTGCTAGATGAAGATGGACTCTATCTTGAGGTGACCCCTTCCAAGAAAGAGGCGCACAGTGGTGCCCTGACTGCACGTATTGGCCAAAGCGTGCACGATGTATTACCTCAACACGAAGCCGAGCGTTTCATGGAGTTCATACGGCAGACCCTGGCCAGCAATCATCCGCAGCTCATTGAATACACTCGGCAAAATGTAGACGGAATTAAGGTGCTTGAGGGGCATGCCCAGCGCCTTGATATTCAACTCAATGGCAAGCAGGCAGTAGTGGTGCTCGCCCGCGATATAACCCAGCGGGTCGATGACGAACATGAATTGCGGATCGCCGCAGCCGCTTTCGAAACTCAGCAGGGCATGATTATCACCGACGAGTTCAACCGCATCCTGCGAGTGAATCAGGCCTTCAGCACAATCACCGGATATAGTCGCGAGGAAGCTATTGGGCAGCGAACCAGCCTGCTCAGCTCTGGACGTCAGAACTTGGCGTTTTATCAGAGCATGTGGCAACAGCTCAGGGCGGTAGATCGCTGGCAAGGCGAAATCTGGAATCGGCGTAAAAACGGAGAAATTTTCCCCGAATGGCTGTCAATCAGCGCGGTGCGAAATACCCAGGGTCAAGTTATCAATTACGTTGCATCAATTGACGATACATCCGAGCGTAAGGCGGCCGAGGAGCGTATCCAGCGCCTTGCCTTTTTTGATGGCCTGACCGACCTACCCAATCGGAGCCTTCTCCTCGATCGCTTGCAGCACGCGTTGGATGGTTGTGTGCGTAATGGCGAGTGTGCAGCACTGATGTTTCTCGACCTAGATGGGTTTAAGAACATCAACGATCTGCATGGGCATCATATTGGTGACAAGGTTTTGTGCCTAGCCGCTGCACGGCTCAACGGCGCAGTACGGGTGAGTGACACAGTGGCACGCCTTGGCGGCGATGAGTTCGTAGTACTGCTTGAGCATCTCAACAAGCAACCAGAACAGGCTGCCATGCAGGTCGAGCACGTAACCACATTACTGCTAACGACACTGGCCGCACCTTACCAAATTGACGGACTAGAACTGCGCAGCAGTGCAAGTATCGGCGTAACACTGTTCAACGACGGGTCTTGCTCAATAGATGAACTCATGCAACGCGCTGACCTGTCGATGTACGAGGCAAAAGCTGCGGGCAAGCATACGGTGCGGTTCTTCGATCCGCGCATGCAGGAGGCTGTTAGCGAGCGCCTAAATCTGGAACAGGACATCCGGCGGGGACTACTGTCCGAAGAGTTCATCCCCTACCTGCAACCGCAGCTAGATGACACAGGTCGTCTGGTTGGCGCTGAAGTATTGGCACGCTGGCAACACCCTAAACGCGGCCTGCTTAGTCCAGCTGCCTTTGTTGAGGTGGCTGAGCACGCCGGCTTGATTGAGACGCTGGATTTGCAAATGCTGCAGAAGGCTTGCCATCAGCTAGCGTTGTGGCGCCGTCAGTCGGCCACCGCATCGCTCAGTTTGTCCGTCAACCTAAGTGCACGGCTCCTCTATCAGACAAACTTTGTCGAGCGAGTGCTTCAGATTTTGGAGCAAAGTGGCGCAGATCCGCACAGACTGAAACTTGAGCTTACCGAAACGCTACTCCTTGACGACTTGCCAGGTGCCGTTACTCGGATATGTGAACTCAAGGTCTATGGAATTCGTTTCTCAATCGACGACTTTGGTACTGGTTACTCGTCGCTGGCCTACTTGCAGCAACTATCGCTAGATCAATTGAAGATCGACCAGTCTTTTGTTCGCGAGCTGCCGGGTGATTCAAACAGTCTTGCAATTGTCCGAGCCATCTGTGCCTTGGCCAGTAGTCTGCAGCTTGAGGTTATTGCCGAAGGGGTGGAGAGTCATGAGCAGTACGTTGCTCTGCAGGAGCTCGGCTGCCGGAGCTTCCAGGGCTACTTGTTTGGCCGGCCAATGCCACTGATCGAGTTCGAGCGCCTACTACCGACGACTACTGTAAAAGTCGAGAGTGAGGGCTCTATGTTGTTAGCCACGCCAAGTGCAATCGGCGAAACCGAGCACATCGTCAACACACCTAATACAAATGGGTGTCAGAACATGTTCGCAGATTAAGACTGCCTCTATTGCTCCCCCCTGCCCGAGCGGTGAGCGATGCGTCATTTGCTCTGGCAAAGCCCCTTGCTCGCCCCGGCCCTCCCCTCTTAATCGAAGCCCATTTCTTTGGCGAGCGATCAATGTTCTATAGGATTGGTCGAATTACCGATGCACTTGATTACGCCCACTACGCTTGGCCTGATAAAGGGCATCATCGGCACGAGTCAGAATCGTTTCCAGGTTGTCGCCAGCTTCGAAGAGTGCGATACCGAAGGACGCCGTAATCGTGTCGAGCATCTTGTCACTGCTACGAACCCTTATCCGCAACGACTGGATTTTCACACGCAGTTGCTCAGCGAACGCATGGACACTTTCGAGATCGGCGCAACCCTTCAAGATCACGCAAAATTCTTCGCCGCCATAGCGGGCCGCCGTGGCGTGCGGTGGTAGCAAGTTACGCAGCACCTGACCAACGTGTTGCAGCACGCGATCACCTAACGGGTGACCGTACTGGTCATTAAATAGCTTGAAGTGATCGATATCCAACATGACCAGCGCCACACCATCGGGGGCATTGTTTAGTGCTTCCTCCAGCAAGCGATTGAACGTGGCACGGTTGAATACTTGGGTCAGGCCATCCAGCATTGCTGCCTGGCTGGCCTCCTCCAGTTTGTCACGCAAGGTTTTAATCTCATTTTGAGCGGCGCGCAGCTGGTAGAGAAAAAGTGCTTGCTGATCCTGCATCAGCTGAGCGCTCTGCTGCAGCTCTTTGAGGATAGTCGGGAGACTATTGTCGTCCGGCGCCTCAAGCATTTCCATGCAGTGTCCAAGGCTGACCTGAAAATTGAGATTGCCTTTCACGCTACGCGAAACGTCGCGTTCCATACCATCTACCAATTTGATGGCTTGCTGCTGTCCGATGCGGGCGTCCTCCAGCTCATCACGGATGATGTACTCGCGAAAAAGCTTTGCAGCGGACTCCGGAGGAAAACAGTCGAAGTCTTTGACTAGCCTGTCCAGATGGCGATTGAGTTCCGGCTCTTGGCCTTTGCTGTAGGTGTACCAGAGGGCGTACTGCACAGGGTTGGCTGGAATGTTGTGACGCACCATCAGCGGTACAGCTTGCTTCAGCAGCGTCGCTGCTTCGAGGGTGTCCTCTGGGTACAGCGCCAAGGCAGTCGCACGCATCTCTGATGGGTTCATATCGTCACTGTCGTTATCGATTATTGTTGGCGAATGTACAACAAGAGACGTATGGCCACACCACATAGCAATTAGCCATCATCACGACAGCTCCCCCGCACATGAACTTGTCGTAGAGCTAGTTTAACCACAGCCAGATATGCGACCGGTTGAATCCACAGTCGAATGCGGCTGCTCGGAGTCAGCACTCAAACGCAGGTTTGAACCCGTATTGCGTTTTGCTGACGACGCTGACGACGACTCTGCTTATTGGCATACATAGAAGCATCGGCACAAGCAAGTAGCTCACCCAGAGGCTTAAGCTCCTTTGGCGAACACCCAACAGCGCCGATGCTTAACCCAATGGGATAACGACAGCGTTCACTACCATTGAACTCATCGACCAGTGCTTGCACACGAGCAGAGAGGGCATCCGACGGCTCCCCCGCGTCGACAGCCAGAACAACGAACTCATCACCGCCGATCCGAGCCACAACATCGCTTTGCCTAAACGCGGCTGTGAGCACCTGCGCAGCAGCGATGATCGCCAAGTCGCCCGCCTCATGGCCGTGAACATCATTAAGTTTTTTCAGACCGTCGAGATCAATAAAAAACAGCAAGCAGAATTGATCATTACGACGAGCTGAGCGCATTAGCTGGTCAGCCAAAAGAAAAAAACTGCGGCGATTGTGCAAGCCAGTCAGTTCATCCGTCAGCGACAGTCGGCGCACCTCATCTTCGACCTTTTGTCGCTGCGATATTTCCCCCATCAGCGTCCTGTTCGCCGTTTCTAGTTCACTGGTTCGCTCAACCACCCGCAATTCAAGTGCCGCATTCAGGGCTGCCAGTTCCGCCTCGGCATTCCCTCTCGACCTATCGATCTGCTGGAGATGCCTCGCAGTTCTCAGTATTACCGCAACAAGCGTGGCGATGCTCAAAGTCGCCATCCACGCCAAGCTGAACCGATCGTCGTAGTAGCCCAGCTTTTCTCCGGCTAGTAGGGCGCCTCCGATGCTGAGAATTACCACTGGGATACTAGCCAGTAAGCTTCTCGCTACCTCGCCACCCGCTGTATCGCTTGTCAGCAACTCGACGAATTCCGAGCGCTGTTGGATAGCCAGCAGTCCGGTATTGAACAGGATCAGCGCAATAGCCGTATGGATGGCCATAGAGCTATACAGGCCGACCGAGTAGAGAGCGCTGACGTCGAACAAATAACCAGCAAGAGCTATCAGGCTTATAAATAGTGTTGACGTTGCAAAATATTGCGGTAGTGACGGCCTGCCCCCAAGCAGCAGGCCAAAGCCAGAAAGCAGAAGGCACAGGGCCGTAGCGGGAGCCATTCGCCCTGGAAAAGTAACGGGTTGGCTGCGTTGAAGCTCGAAAGGAAGTAGCAAATCAAGCGCTAGATCAACCGACAGGACATATTCAATGAGGGTCAACCCACCAACCAGTATCGCCAATACTGCGCAAAACCGCCTGATCAAGCTTCCGGCCAGAGACGCTCTGAACGTAGCGCACCACAGTCCCACTCCGAGGACAGTGAACGTACTGGCGGTATTGACCATCATCGCAGTCCAGCCAGGAAGCACTGTCCTTAGCATGGGCACATCAAGCAGCCAGCCCGCCAGCACACATATACCGACTACCGTCACAGTGAAGGCGGCCAATCGGGCATAGATTATGAACTGACGCAGCCTTTTTACCTGGCTGACTTCGTACTCTAGCCTCATCGTCGTCTCCGTTAATGCATCACAAAACGCCATCATTATGATGGCACGCATTGAGTCCCGCCAATGAAATTCGGCCTCTGCACTGCGCCAGGAGCACGCTGGCAACAATTTCGATCTGTCTATCTGTGAGATGGACAGTAAGCTTCACGATGGATACGGTCGCGGTAGGAATGGTAGTTACCTGCCATGGGCACACTTTGTCGAGCGAGTAGTAAGCATTTCGGTCAGTCAGATCGAAATTCTTCCGTTCTTCTCCTGTGGAACTAATCCAATGGGTTTAGCGATGGTCGATCCAGTCCATCATGGTGTACGAGCACTGACGGTTAAGAAAGCGCGCTACGTCAAAGTCCGCAATCTATACAGAGTCGATGGCTAGGCAGCGGACAATGAATCTATCGTCTTTTCTCACCTAAAGACTGTCTCCCGCCCTATCAGGAGCGGGTGTGCTTCATAGGCAATGGAGTCTCGACCACAAAACTCGATCTTAGGTTCGCGAACAGAGCGCATGTCAATGAAGAGTAGAAAACTAATCGCGCTCACTACGCCGTTTCACGCGCTGTCTGAGCAACCGATCAATCATCGCCATCGCACTTGACCTCTTTTTTGTACTCATCTCGCTTGGCCTCGATCTTGACCTTGCAGCCACGCTCCCAGAATTCGTCTTTCCACTCGCCCCGACGCCAGTTGGCGCCGCGACCATCCGGGCATTTGATTTCTTCCTTGTATTGATCGTCTTTTGATTCGATCTTCACCTTGCATGGCCCGTCTCTGTACTCGTCCTTCCACTCGTCGCCCTCATGTCCACCGCGCCGGTGAGCCGCTCACTGTATGGTTTAGCGGCAAGTGGCTAGTGCATCAAATCTTCCCAATTGAAATCGATGGTTGGTTAGCCTGCTGAACGATTCAGCCAATACGTTGCGTCGACCGGTTGAATCCACAGCCGATTATTGCCTGTCGCGAAGGGCCGCAAACGGCCCAAAGCGCAGATTAACCCAGCGGGTTGTTCCTTCTTTCGACAACTCTGAAGGTCAATCGCATGGAAGTACCCTGTTGTTCGTGGCTAGTCAGACTGGCCTCTCCGCCAAAACTTTCCATGATCTGCTTCACCATGATCAGCCCTATGCCGAGCCTGCCTTGCTTGGTCGTATAGAAGGATTTGAAGGCCGACATTTCCTGCTGTCTTGTTAGGCCTTGACCGGTGTCATCTATGGTGAGATGCAGCCATTGTTGGGTGTCATCCAGACAGAACAGGATAGTCAATATCCCTCCTTCAGGCATTGCCTCGATCGCGTGGGCTATCAGGCTATTCATGATTTGAGACAGCAGAAGCGGATTACTGATTACCCGGGGAGTTGGCTCATTGCTGAACACAACCTGGATTCTGAATTCGACCAGTTGCGTGCTGAAGCTGCTCAGCGCTGCCTGCACCAATATCATCGGCTCCACCAATTCTGCGTCCCCGCGAATTGGGTGCAAGCACAGCAGCAATTCATGTACCCACTTCGACATCCGGTCAACCTGGCTGACGATATCGGCGATGTTCTTCCTGGCCGGCTGGCCGTCCATTTCGTCCGCCAACTCTGCACTTGAGCGGATGGAGGCCAGCGGATTGCGCAGGCTATGGGCGACTGCCGTGGACATCTCAACCAGCCCCACATACGTCTTGTTGGCGACCAGTTGGGCCTCCTGTGACGCCAGCTGGGTCGATGCCCGCCGGACAATCCAGTAGAGCCCGAAGTACAGAAGTACGCCACCCAGGGCCGTAGACAGCCAGATTATCCAGTGGCCGCGATTGAGTCTTTCGATCAGGTCGAACGGTTCCTTGTAAATTTCCACCACCGCTAAAGTGTTGCCCATGTCATCTACCAGGGGGATGTAGCTCTCGATAAAGAACATTTTCGGGGGATGCAAAAACTGCTGCTCGGGGCGGCTTACATCAGCGGTGTTGTATTCGGTGGACACGCGGTCTTTGGAATTGAATGCGGCTTCAAGCGCCTCGTTGTTCAGAAATTTCTGCCCGATCAATTGTGGATTGGTTGACCAGATCACTGTCCGCTCAGGGGAGTAGATGCTGATCAGCAGTGAGTCCGGGAGGTGTGAAAGGTGGTCGAGAAATTCGGAGCGCGCACGTTGCCTTTTCTGCGACATTTCCTCCGACAGCATTCCATACGGGGTTGCTGCCAAAACATCGCCTATCCGCATTCCCGAGAGCCCGTGATGGCTTATCTCGCTCTTTGCGATGGTCTGGATGAACTGCGCTGACAATAGCGCGTCGCGCTCCAGGCTTTCGATGATCAGAAATTGCGTCGACACGGTACCCAGCCCAAATGCAATGACGCTGATAAGAAAGAAGCTGATCAGCGAAAACCATCGCAGGAGGCTGAATTGTTGAGGGGGCCAAATGGAGTTAGCGACTCCCCTATGCAAACGCTTGAACAATGCTGATAGGGCAGGCATGGGGGAATGTCCTGTGGGGAGTTTCATTTCCGGTGCAGCAGGCAGAACCTCTACATTGAGCCTAAATCAATGCCAGCATTCTCCATGCCATAAACGGCGGCCAGGTTCGGGGCTTGGGCCGTCAGTCTTTGAACGAACTCAGGCTGCAAGCAGAGCAGCCTTAAATCGGGGCAGTGAAGCCAACTATGGGGGTAAATTCCCCGGTGAGTGGGGATGTCATTGGGCACAAGGATTGGGGCATAGCTTATGGTGACTGTAGTCAACCAGCGTTTTCCCCCTGAGTACTGGTGTTTCAGGGGCACATCGCGAATGGCTGGTTCTGGCCGATTTTTGCCTGTCGTTAAGGGCAGTAATCGACCGATTCTGTTGAAAAAGTCGACCATGGTTTCCACGGCAGAAAAATACGCGTCTGAGATTGAAATCTTTACTTTTGGCTGAGGCTTCCGGGTTCAGATTTCACGTAGCAGCGTGTAAAAATGGCGTTTTCACCAGTCAATATTCAGGCCATTTGGGCGAATCGACTTTTTCAACAGAATCGACCCAAAGCCGACGATCACAAGTGCCAACGAAACACGTGGCAATTCATCCTGCAGACATGTTTGCTAGCTGATTCCGGTGCGGGCTGGCCTCCCCTTCTTCTTGGCGCTGACTAGCAGGACGGCAGGTCTTGCTTACTGAGTGAATCTGCATAGTTGATCTGAGGTGCTATGCCAAGGCAGTTGGTTGGCCGGTGCAGTTGACTAACTCCTAAGTATGTGGCCGATGATTATGGTGGTTATATGGCCAAGAGGATGCCGCAGTATCTGCCGATGTACTGGATGATGGGGCGGCCAGTTCCTCCAGGTGGGTAATAATGTCGTCCGGTTTGAGCACCAGTACGTCACTGTCCAAGGTGTCCAGAATCATCTCGGCGGTATTGCCGATCAATGCGCCGGACAGTCCGGTACGGGCCACGCTACCGATCACCGTGAGTACGGCTTCGAGCTTGTGCGCGATGTACGGGATCAGCACATCGGCCGAACCTTCCTCGATATGCAGGCGTTCGTCGCTGACGTCGAATTCGGCCTGGAATGTCTTGCACAGTTCGCGATAGAGAGCCTGAATGCTCTCTTTGAGTTGGAGTACGGGGTCGGCCGCCGACAGCATGGGATAGGGGTGGGCGCTCATCATGTGTAGAGTGCCGCCGGCCAGTGCGGCGATGTCGTAGCCGTGGCTGACGATGCCGGAATGTAGGACGCGATGCTCCATATCACTGCTGCCAGCATCGATGGCCGCGAGAATGGTGCCACCGCTCCAGGGTCTTGCGGTTTTTACTATAAGCACTGGGCAGGGGCAGTATCGCAGTAGCTTCCAGTCCTCGGGGGTGAGAAGGGACTTCATCAGCGGGGTGTCGGGCAGGTGCTGCTTGATGACTAGGCCACAGCCCTCCTCCCGTTGGGCGGCGATGATGGTCTTGTGTGAGCTCCCATGCCAGGCCTGCTGGGTGCTGACGCTATAACCCTCCTGTACCAAGCCGTCTTGCATGTCGCTCAGGTAGGAGGAATGGTGGTGTCCTTTGTCGCAGGCCAGCAGATGCAGGTGCGACTGGGTGGCGCTGGCAATCATTTTGGCTCTATTCAGGATCAGTCCCTTGGACTGCTTCGAATCCACCACCACCAAGGTGTTGCGAATGGTGTGCATGAGTGTCTTCCTGTGCGTGAGTACAGTTTTTTTTATGTGGGGCAGCGTTGCTGGCGCACTTGGCCTATGCCCCTTCGGGCGGGTTGTACGCGTTACTGGCCAACCCTTGCCCGCCCGTCAACCGGAAGCTCACTTACCGACATCATGCACGCGACAGCTAAAATCGAATTCTACCCGCTCAGTCCGATTGTTAACGCTTGAATCGAGCTGGCTTTAATAACCGGAACGGCTGCTGATCGCTCATGCAACTGCGCAAGCTGACTCCACAGCGCTGGCGCTGTTGTTCCATTGCATCTATATTGAGTTGTAACGCGGCCGGTACACTTGGTGCCGGATGAACTGCGTTACTTCTTGTTGGCTGAGCTGCTGGCAAATAAAGCGCGTGAGCGTCTGCCGCTTTCAATGCCGTGGCTGCCTGCGCCTATCCGCCCGCGCAAATACTACGCTTAGGTGGATACCCCCGACCTTGGTGGAATGAATCGAGTTGCTTTCTTGTGGGCGCTTTTTGCGCGCTCAACTCAATGGCTAAGTATGGTGGCTATTCTGCTTAAAGCTTAGGTAGTTGGTCGACTGAGTTAGTTGATTTTCACCTAAGGAAACTCTGAACAAACCCCATTCGATCTGAAGAAAAGCACCGCTCTCGTTGGCCGAGACGCCTGAAGCAGATTACCTTTTTCGATGCCAAGCACGCCGAAAAACGCAAGCAAACTCGTCGCGAGCGCTTCCTGATTGTGATGGATCAGGTGGTGCCATGGACTGAGCTGGTTGCTTTGTTCAAGCCCCGTTACCCGGAGAGACAACGCAGTCATCCGGCGTAACCGCAATTTGGACTTGCCTGAACGTCAGTTTTTGGCCGATTTCTGCCTTCTACGACCGGCTGCAACCGACTGAAGCGGCCCTTCTCGACCAGTTAAATCCATGTCGCCTCAGGGCAAACAGCCCCTACCAAAAGCGGTCGGTAAAACAGGGTCGCTACTCTCTCCATAAATGGGGTACTACACCCACCCAACCAGGCGTTTACCACCAAATTTGAGGAATATTCCCACCTCACCCGTTCTCTCGCTTGAAACCCTCGGAAACAGCTTGTTAATTCATTTGAACTTTTTCCTCGCCCTATTGAAATGGCTCATTAGTTGCACTCCCCCCCTGGGACTCGCAACAGCTGTCGTCCCTGACATCATGGAGACGGCAGGGCTCGCCAGATTCGGTATGACGCGAGAGGTGAGAAATGAAACGCGCAACACCACCATGCGGTTCCATCGCCTTAGTGCCCAAGTCAAACCTGTGATGCGTATTCCACGCAAACGTGAGGATGGGTAATGGCTTCCACTGATAGATCAATTGCTCGAATCACGAAACGGCCGATGCCCCTTTATAAGCAGCTCGCTGAGTTGAGCCTGATGTTTATCGCGTTGGTGATGACGCTGGCGCTGTCCGCTGTACTAGCGATGGAGTTGACCCTTGGAGCAGTGCTATGACGAGTCCGGTAAAAGTAGATGAGAGCCCCGCTGATTTTTTGTCTTTAGACGAAGCACGCGCAGTGATCGGGGCCAGCCTGAACATCGATGCTGCGCAGCTAAAAGTGTGCCGTATCTGGCCCGACAACTGACAGGCTGGTCGACAGGGGTACGCTCTGCGTGACTTTGGCCAAGCGAATACCACCGCGTTACGAATAACGTACTGAAAGGAACCCCGCCATGCCGATGATCGACAGCGAACACCTCAAGCCCGGTCTGCGACCGGTACAGATAGCCGAAGCGGCTTGGTATAAGGCATTGAAGGCCCGCGAAGTGGCCGCTCCCGAAGATTTGCCCGCCGCCAGTGAAGCGGCCGATAAGGCACTCAGGGCGTATAACGATGCCTGCGTGGAGCTGTATGGCTATATTCAAAGCGCGGTGCAAAACGCCGAAGCGGAGGCCGTACAAAAAAGGTAGCCCAGTATCCCGAACCTAGGGCCGAACAGATGGTGCTGCTTCAGGGGGAGCCTGCTGAGGACTCGTGCTTCAAAGTCCACCCCGCGCAGGGCAGCGCACGAAACTAGGAATGCGGATTGATCGAACCGGGAGGAATCTGTAATGAGTATCCAAAATCGCAAACTCACAGATTTCATCTTGAAGGCCGGCGCGTTTGAGGCTACGCATCGGTTTCAATGGGCTTGAACTTCACTACCTCCTTGCCAAGCCATTCGTTGATTCGATCAAGCTTGAATGACCGCTTGTGGGTGTGGATTCAACCGATCGGGAAGTAATGCAAGGGAAAGTCTGAGAAATATCGTCTGGCTCTCGGTATTTGATTCTCCGACGGTGCGTCGGCACGACCTCCAGCTGATTGCAGTCATGCACATGCACCACTGGCCGCATTGAATTTGGTGGAGTAGGTGGGGGATTGGTAAGCCAAGGTTTTACCTCAGAAAAGAGGACTGGCATTTGATCTCGCTGTGGACGAGGCCCTATACCTCTTGCCTTAGTCCTTAAAATAACCTGGTTATTTCATTCAAGATCCGATCCTGGATTTGAGTACTTGGTCTATGGCGATAAGCCACTGCTAAAAAAGCAACTCCTTCGTAGTCGCAGCGGATCGAAAAAGTCATACCTTCACGAAACCCAAAGACTGATCTGTCTCCTGCATCAACAAAATATCTCGCTTTTGTAAGAGCCGCTCGGGCGTGCTTCAGGCAGTCAGTTTGGCTAAGCGAGTGTTGTATCCAGCTAGTAGTGACACGCACAGACGAAGTCTCGCTATCATCGATAGGTGGTCGAGTAATTTCTTTGGTGGGTGTGATAATATTTTCGTTACTGGTGCAAGCGATCAGCCCCATTAAGATAACAGTAAGTAAAAAGCCAAAACGAAGTCTCGAATGCTTAAGTGAGTTTCGCATCGCGGGGCGTTCCTCTGACGATGTGCAATGAATGAAGTTGCAGTTACTAACGTAATAGCGGATTTCTGATTTTTTGCTACCTGTGATCAGCGAATGCGACCAATGGCCGTACGTAGACCTGTCATGTGGTTTTTCTCGATTTTTATGCTGACTAACCGAACGTTCAGGTGAATCATGTCGCCCATAGGGTGAACTATGTCACTCAAAAATACCTTCAGGTCACATGCCATTTGTCGATATTACGTTAGCTCAAGCCGCTCTAATGCATAATTCTTACCTACCAAGGTAAGTTCAAATGTGGTGGCGCCGAACGTTCCTCGTGTCACTTTTTGCCTCACAAGACGTTTAACTTTGAGTTGATTTAAATCGGCTTTAACTTCTAACTTACTGAGTGAAACAAGTTTGCAAATCGAGTCTAAATTTGCAGTTTTCCTGAATTTTGCATGATAGGCTAATACTTCCATTAGTAGCGTTTGGTTATCTGTCAACTGTGGAAGCTGAGGGTTGTTCACTTTGTAAACTTTTCGCTCTATCTTATGTAACTTGCCGTAAGCTCCGTCGGTGATGCGGGCGTAGTAAATCGCTACAGACAGCGTGCTGATTAAAATCGCGATAATCGTCAGCAGAGACCAATTTAGCATTGGCGTTTCCAGCAAAAGCCAATCCCAAAAACGTAGCAGCCAGCCCGTGATATCTGCCAACAACGTCAGGTCGAAGTAGGTGTCGAGCAGCTTCATGGCAGCCCAAGCGACAAGGAAACCACCAGCCGAGTAGGCCATAGCCTTGAACGTGAACGGGGCATGCTTGCCTTGTGCTGCCATGCTGCTCGTCTCTAGTGTAGAAACAGATGTTGTTAGCATAGCAGTGGAAAAGTGGCCCTCTGGCAGCCGACCTGCAAGGTCAGCTGTTGGCCGATTCTGTTGAAAAAGTAGCTCCCCTGTCTGGCCTGCGGCAAAATTGCTTCATTGGCCGGCGGGGATCACACAGCATGATGGGACAGTTATCGAGTGGGCAGGAGCGACTGTTTTACTCGTTCAACCTTGAAGATCACATCCCAGCCAATCACCTTCTGCGCAGCATTGATCGGTGTCTCGATCTGAGTGATTTGCGCCATCACCTCGCCGACTTCTACAGCCCGATTGGGCGCCCGTCGATTGATCCTGAATTGATGATCCGCATGTTGATCGTGGGCTATTGCTACGGCATTCGCTCAGAGCGGCGGTTGTGCGAAGAGGCCCATTTGAACTTGGCGTATCGCTGGTTCTGCCGATTGAGCCTTGAAGATGAAGTCCCCAATCACTCGACCTTTTCCAAAAACCGACACGGCCGTTTTCGGGACAGCGATCTCTTTCGCTGGCTGTTCAATGAAGTGCTGCATCGTTGCATGGACGCAGGCTTGGTCAAAGGTGAAGGCTTTGCCGTGGACGCCAGCATCATCAAAGCGGATGCCAGCCGGCAGCGCGGTGTACCGGGTGATGAACAGGTCAACTGGAGCGATCCGTCCCTGAGCACCCGCGCCGTGCGTGAGTACCTTGAAGGCCTCGATGAAGAGGCTCTGGCCGAAACGCTACCGAAGCGCCTATCGCTGACTGATCCTCAAGCCCGCTGGACCGCAGCTCCAGGTGGCCCAGCGTTCTACGCTTACTCCACTAATTATCTGATTGATACCGAGCACGGCGTGATTATGGATGTGGAACCCACACCGGCTCATCGAACCGCAGAAGTCGAGAGCACCAAGACGATGATCGAACGGGTCGAAGCGCAGTTCGACATCAAGCCGGAGCGCCTCATTGGCGATACCGCTTACGGTACCGCGCC
This sequence comes from Pseudomonas sp. KH_046_2, assembly GCF_057838985.1. Lineage (NCBI taxonomy): Bacteria > Pseudomonadati > Pseudomonadota > Gammaproteobacteria > Pseudomonadales > Pseudomonadaceae > Pseudomonas > Pseudomonas sp. KH_046_2. Next base: position 3,256,777 of record NZ_CM174480.1, read on the forward strand.
GATGCTGGCCTGGATGGTGGAGGAAAAAGACATCGAGCCGCATGTGCCGGTATGGGACAAAACCGAGCGCAAGAACGACAGTTTTTCGAGCAACGATTTCCACTGGAATGAAGAGGCTGAGGAATACCGCTGTCCAGCCGGCAACGTATTACGCAGCGAATGGCGAGCCTTCAAGAACGAGCGTTCGCACGTCACAAAAGCCAACACCATCATCTTCCGATCCAGACAGACCGACTGCGCAACATGTCCGATGAAAGCCAAGTGCTGCCCGAACACTTCGATTCGCAAGATCGTCCGCAGCGTCCATGAAGCCGCTCGTGATGTCGCTCGACGCATCGCGGCGACGCCGGAGTACGTGCGCTCTCGCCACGAACGTAAGAAGGTCGAAATGTTGTTTGCCCACCTCAAGCGCATCCTGAAATTGGATCGCTTGCGACTACGGGGCATGAGTGGCGCGACCGATGAGTTCACGCTAGCGGCAGCGGTGCAGAACCTACGTCGGCTGGCCAAACTGACATCTCACGGGCCACCAGTGACGGGATAGGTGCGCCTGCACTAAACCAAAAACCTCAAATTAACCCGATAACGACGCAGCAAAGGTCAATGAAGGGCCGAGAAACCACACCAAGTGGTGAATAGGCTCTCCGGTGGTAGCTGTACTTGATTTTACTCAGGCTGAAAATCCGACTTTTTCAACAGAATCGGCCGATGGCTGCCCTTGGCGAGAGGCAGCTTTTGGCCGACTCTTGCCTGTCATCCAGGGTAGCTATCGGCTGTGTATTCAATCTGTCGAGATTCTGCTGCGCGTCATGTGTATGAGTGCCGATCGGCCGTTTCCCAAAGAAGGTCGCTCCTCAATGGCATAAGGCACAAACCCAAGCTTGGGGTAGAGCAGCAACCCTGCCGTGTTTTCGTTGAAACAGGAAATCTGCACTTCGTTGGCTCCGTAACGCTCGAATGCCAAGCCGGTCATCGTCTCTACGATAAACGTGGCCACTCCTTCGCCCCGAGCGCTCGGCGAGACGATGGCATTGCCGATACAGCAAACGCCATTGCGTTCAGCTCGATAGAAATTGGCAAACCCAACGACAGTCCCATTGATCTCCACGACGGTAGAGTCAAAGCGTTGGGAGATCGCGGTAATTAATTGCGTTTCCGTTAGCGGGAAGTGCGCCTTCGGAAACATGAAAAACAACTCTTGAGCGTTCTGAGGAAAGCCGCAGATCACTTTAACGTCGCTAGCCTTCACTGGCCTGTGGTTCAGTTTCATTGCTCGTCTCTAAGCTCCATGAATCAGTACTTTAGCTGAGTCCCAAGGCTAGCGAAGGGTGATGGAAAGCAATGGCATGTCCGCAAATGGCCGATTGCAGCTGACATGCAGGGAGGTTGACGACCCGAAATAGTCATTTACCAACGAGTGCAGAGCATCCCTTTGACCTTAACATTCGAACTCTTCCAAACAATCAGAAAGTCATGGAAATTGGCCATAGCACTAGCTCCGTTAGCAGAGGGGCTAAGCAGATAGCATAGTAGGGCGTCCGGCAGCGCAAGGAGGCGGATCTATTTTCTACAGCCAGTCGACCGCTTTGTGGCCCTCACTACCGGCAGTAACCGCCTCTAGCTGCTGGTGGTCGCCGTTTGGTCGGAATGTAGAGTTTGTGGAGCTAAATCGACTCCAGTTTCTTACCCAGGTTCGATCGGCTGCTTTTGGCCGTTTTCAATCTGTCGCTACCGACTGAAAACGACCCATTGCCCTTCATTTCTGTATGCTTTGATGAAGTACCGTTGCTCCTCTGTGAACACTACTACTCAATGAAAACCCTTGGACGTACGCAAACTGACTGATTGCCCGTAGAAATTTTACGTAAAATTTACGGGGTTTTGAGGTTGAGCATCCGATACTGCGCGGCGTTAATTTGGCAGGCTACTTTTATGTCCCTCGCAGCAATGCGGCTTATCGGCTTCATCTTAGGCATTTTTCTGATCACGCTGGCCGTAAGCATGGCTATTCCCATGATCACGCTGGTGGCCTATGAGCGTAGCGACGATCTTTCTGCCTTTCTCTGGTCGAGTTTGATTACCTTCATTTTTGGCCTTCTGTTGGTCGTGCGGGGGCGCCCGGATACTGGCCAGCTTCGTCCCAGGGATATGTACCTGCTGACTACCGGAAGCTGGGTGGTTGTGTGCACCTTCGCGGCGTTGCCAATGGTGTTCATCAGCGATATCAGCTACACCGACGCGTTCTTTGAAACGATGTCTGGCATCACAACCACTGGCTCGACTGTACTCACCGGTTTGGATAGCTCATCTCCCGGCTTGTTGATATGGCGCTCCATGCTGCATTGGTTGGGAGGCATCGGTTTTATCGGCATGGCTGTGGCGATCCTTCCACTGTTGCGAGTAGGCGGCATGCGTCTGTTCCAGACAGAGTCCTCAGATTGGTCGGAGAAAGTGACGCCGCGTTCCCATGTGGCAGCCAAGTACATTCTTTTGCTCTATCTGGGGCTTACTGGCATCGGAGCTCTGGCGCTCTGGCTCGCTGGGATGACGCCATTTGAAGCGGTCAACCACGCAATGTCGTTGATCTCTACCGGGGGGTTCTCAACTTCGGACGCCTCACTTGGGCATTGGACGCAACCAGCTATTCACTGGGTGGCGGTGGCCATCATGATTCTGGGTAGCCTGCCCTTTACCTTGTACGTTGCGACATTGCGGGGCAATCGGCGTGCGCTGATCAAGGATCACCAGGTACGCGGATTCATTGGATTCTTGCTCGTCACATCGCTGGCGGTGGGTACCTGGCTTTGTTTTCACAGCGATTACGGATGGTGGGATGCGTTTCGTATCGTGGCAGTCAATGTGACCTCGGTCGTCACGACCACTGGAATTGCGGTTGGCGACTACACGTTATGGGGCAGCTTCGCTGTCTTGTTGTTTTTCTATCTGACCTTTGTCGGCGGATGTTCAGGCTCAACTGCAGGCGGTCTCAAAATCTTCCGCTTTCAGGTTGCTGCCGCTCTGCTGGTCAGTAGTTTGAAGCAGTTGATCCATCCTCGAGCCGTGATTCAGAAGAAGTACAACGGCCATCCCATTGACGAAGAGATCTTGCGCTCGCTTTTGACCTTCTCGTTTTTCTTCACCATCACAATTGCCGCTATCGCCTTGGGCTTGGCTCTCATTGGGCTTGATTGGACAACAGCGTTGAGCGGTGCCGCTACTGCGGTGTGTAACGTCGGGCCAGGGCTTGGCACGATCATTGGGCCGGCAGGTAATTTCTCATCGTTACCTGACGCAGCCAAATGGTTACTGACTGTTGGAATGCTCCTAGGGAGGCTGGAAATCCTGACTGTGTTGGTGCTCGTAACTCCAGTTTTCTGGAGATATTGACCTTTACAGTAATTGAGCTGTATCACCGACTTTGTCGGGCTCTGGGGCCAGTTTAAAAGGTGCATGGAGCATGACCGTCGTCGCCGTTGAGAAGCAGGTCGAAGGTCAGATCATCCGCTGTCTCGACTGGCCGTAGTCAACCCAAAGCTGCCGATAAAGACCCGCAGATATCGGCCAAGATCATTACTGAAGATCGCATAGGCTGCATCCAAGGCGCCAACAAGACTGCACAGACGATCGCTTTCTATGGTGTTCAATCGCCCCCCTGCCAATACCCTTCTAGAAAATGTTGCAGGTGCTATGCACAAGTACTGACGAAGCCAACTCTCGGGCACATCCAGGATGAATGCCAACCGTTTTAAAAAAACCAGAGGCAAACCCTGATGAACCAATTTTTGCAACTCCACGCCGCGAGACGGTATTCCCAACATCCCCCATACATTGGCTGGAACAAATCCGACGGGGACATATTCTTTGATGGATAAATCCATGAGCACAACATACCTCTGGAATATCGGAATGGGACGTCAACCGATCTTACAGGCTACACATACCGCCATGCCCCTTTCAAACCCATGAACCTCTTGCCCCTCAATCGAAAAACCAATAATCCACGGTGCACAACGCAGCCCTGCAGTCTCATGGACAAAGTGCCACTAGACATCACCGTTCAGACTCCGTAGCGTTCAGCAGACATAGGTAGCTGCGTCTTGGCTTATAAAAGGACTTGTGATGGGCGAATGGTCAAAGAAATTGGGTGAGCGTGGGGAACACGTTGTTGAAACCCTCCTCAACCTCATCGGGTGGAAAGCGGCGCTCAAGGGAACAAGCATCGATTGCGTCAAGCCCAAGCCGCACAGCACAACTGATAACCCGAGACAGACGCATGGCGCGGATTTCATCTTCAGCTGCCTATCTCCCCTTGAGGATGGCGTGCTCAAGCACATGGTCATCTCGTCGAAGTTTTCGAGCGTGCCCTACCCCACTTCACCGGGAGCCAAATTCAAAGAGCACTTCGTCGACCTGGCGACAACGGTCGAATGCTTCAATCGCTCGACCGTGAAGAAGTCCATCAATACCGGCTACTCCAATGCCAGCTCTCAATCGATTGCGGGCGTCCTGTTCTGGCTAAGCGCGAAATCAGACGCCGAGGCAGATGTGGTCAGTCAGGTTGCTGGCTCGCGAAAGCTGGATGACTCCAATTACGGGACTATCTATGTAATCGATAACTGCCGCGCGAGCTTTCTGTTCGACACCATCACTTACGTCAGAAACACGTTCGGTGCGCAGAACGTGAGCTTCCTGTACCCCTCCACAGGGAAGAACGTCAGCCCCATCCAAAGGCTGACTAACGGCCCGATTTTGCCCCCTGAGTACCTCAACAGCGGTCTCATTCCTTTCTTTGTTCAGGAGCACGGCAAGAAACAATTGGTCATCTGCTGCCAGGACGAGTTCAGCGAGGAAGCCGTGAAACGCATGATCGGATTTTCGATGGCAATCGCCCTTGAATTTCCACATAAAGTGACGCTCGCATTCCCTGACTATAACTACGTCGAACACGAAGAAATCGCGAATATTGCCAAGGTGGCAATCGCGAATAAAGAATTCGCCTCCATAGTAGATGTGGAGTCTTACCTGGCAGATTTTAGAGGTTGATACAGTGAGCAATCAGAATATTGACTCGATCCTGCCGCAAGGTGAGGCATTGCGCACCTACCTGGCCCAACCCTACATTGGCGCAGGCGATATCAAAACCGTACTGAAGAGTCGGGGCGTCTTCATCAATAGTCAGGAAAAAGAGCAGTCTATCCCTGCACTGACGCTTTCCCTGATCAGGCCGAGCGAATTTTCTCAACTCCAGCTTGCCTACACGACCAAGGAAGACAATCCAAAGATCACCACCCAAACGATCAAGTGGCTCGGACAAGATACGTTACTCGACTCTGTCCCCGATTTGATCGACGTAAACAAACTCCTTGACCTCGACTTCGTAAATTTCAAGGTACTGGGGACACCAGGTTTCTACCCCGTCAACAAAGACTTGGACACCATCCGGATGGACTACCTTCTGGAGCGAATTGATCGATCCAAAAGCTGGGCGGATTCCCACAAGACCTTTAAAGGGTCAATCGAGATCAAGAAAAACAAGGCCCAAGACGAACTGATTCTGATCAGCACGCATACCGCGCCAGAGACAAGAACCACGAACAAGGCGATGTCCAAGTACTTGGTCTCGCACTTCAAATCGGTTAAGCAAATCGACGAGAACGAGACGGTCACGTCGATCCGCTTCTGCGATTTCACCAACGAAAACAGATTCCTTTATCTATTGGGTCTGACCCAGTACAGCCGTTTGGTGGCCATCACGTTCCTCGAAATCGTGGACATTGGGATAGCCCCTGACCCTGACAATTTGCTCCCAACCGATTTGGGGTGGATGAAGGAGAAAATTCGCAATCTTGATTTGAAGGGATTCAGCCTAGAGGATTCGGATTTTCTCTCCAATGTAGGCTATCGACCGAGCCTGTTCCTGCATCGCCTGGACGCCAAGTTTCGCTTCAGCACGTCGGGGCTCGATGGCAATTGCGTTATTTCCCTTGGCTTTCCAGAGTTCTCTGCCGGCCAGAACAAGGACAGCGAAATCGAACTGCGGATCAAGCAGATCACCTTCGACAATACAGGCAAGACGATTGATAAGAACGATGCGAAGGAGACGATCTTGAAGGAACTGGAGTCAGAGAAAATTGAGACGTTCAAGACGCTCTCGATTCCTGGTAAACCAACGATGTCAAAGTCGCTTTCACCTCATTAGTGGATCTGAGCGAACCAGCGCCATTCGAGCTCGGTGTGGCGCTGCGTTGTGCCCTACTGCACATGCAGTGCCCTACAGGATGCACACCTGAGATTATTTGGACGCATTCGAGCCAGTTTGTTTGCTGACTAGAACCAACCTCTGTGACCAGCGATGTGCCCTGCGAGCAGCAATCTTTGCCGGCAACAATCAAGAGCCCGGGGGCGACGTTTTCTGCCAAGCCATCCTGATACACCTGAACGGATCTTCGCCCGTCGAACAGCGTAGCCAAAGGAGATACCGTCGCATTTCTACAAATAGCTCTCTGCTCTTCCCTATCGTATCGGAGGTCGAGGGCTACATCAAAAGCGTGCTGATCGAGCCTTCGCAGATGATCGACTTCGCAGCACCTACTTTTAATGCTCGGCTTGATGAGCAATCAAGACCAAGGCACATCGCAGCTAAGGAACGCCATGCGTGTAATGATTCTGGAAAATGACTCTTGGAGTGCAGACCTACTCAAACAGATCGTGTTGAGTATCCGTCCTGGCATCCAGGTCGATTGGTTCACCCGTGTCCAGAATGCGATTGAGGCCTGGCAGCTTGCCCCCTACCAATTGGTCTTGACCGAATGGAATCTATCCGATGCCACCGGCATCAATCTGCTGAAAAGTATCCGCCAGGAGGATCGCAGCACGCCTGTGGTCATCGTCACCGGCCATGCAGAACGGGCTAGTATCATGGCGGTTCGCACTCTGGGAGTTAGCGCCTTCATCACCAAGCCGTTTCAAGTGCCGCGTGTAATCGAGTACCTTGCGAAGTTGATTCCACAACCTGACGCAGCCCCCAGCAGCCCGCTCTTGGGGGAGGATTTGATCGCGTATCTTGCCGGGAAAGATGTCGGTGAACTCGACATGCCGTTGATCGGCAATGTGCGGGAGCAGTTGTTGAGCTGTCTCAAAGGAGAGGAGCAAGATCTGCGTGAACTCGCTGAGTCTTGGCGACATGACCCAGCCCTATGCGCCAAATTGATTGCCGTCGCCAACAGTAGTGCCTATAACAATGGTGGCAGGCCATGCCTCAACCACATAGAGGCTCTAAGCAAACTTGGCGTACAAACTTGCCTCAATTTAGCCACAGGGATGGCGTTGCGCCAGCACACCGAACAGGCAAGTCCTCTGCTTCAGCTGAAAATCCAAAGTCAGTTGGACGAAATCGAACACCTCAGTGATCGAACGATAGCCTTATCGAGGCAGTGCCGCATTGATCCAGCCCCTCTGCACACCGCAGCGCTGCTCCATCGGATGGGCGAGCTATGTGTGCTCCACCTCGCTCAGATCTGGGAAAATAGCGGCCACATCATTGACGACGACCAGCTCATGCAGGCCATTGCCAAGTTCAGCGGCCCCTTCGCCATTAACCTGAAAGCCCATTGGGGCTTGCCCATGCCTCTGCGCGAATTGATCGGGGCAGTTTATGTATTGCCACCAGCCCAGGTACGACGCGAGCAGGTGGTGATGCGCCTGGCAGCTGCAGAAGTCCAAGGAGAAGAGCTCGTGACGATCGAACGGCTGAAGAGAATGGCGGGGTTGGCTTAGCCCAATGTCCCTGGGAGTCCTTGCTCGTGACCGACCTCTCGATGCGGCCTGATCATCATCCGCCTCGGCGCCTTTCTTGCGCTCCTCTTAGCCAACATGGGTAAGCTAGATTCGTACAGATCTAGCCGAACCTTCAGGATGGCGAGCGTTGCCATGTTTTCTAAGGAAGCCTGACAGATTCACGCGATGAATACGCCAACGCCCCCAGGGCTGTAGTCCAATGCAACACCGCCAGTGGAATACTCATGCCGACAGCCGCTTGCACCCAAGCCTTCATGGGGCATGCCGAGGCACGACAAAAAATCAGGATACTTTCGTCACAAGCGATTGATCTATAAAGGCTTCCGTGTAAACAACTTTAGTTTTCACTGAAGTGATAGGCGCAGACCTCGCCCCATCCTCACCCGCCTGTCGCGTGTCCTCTGGAATTTTCAATTCCACCCCGCCCCCATGCTAATGTGCATCAACGAAAAAAATGATATCACTGAGCCATCAAGCACAAAGGTGATCGATCTCTAGCAAATAGTAGCTATCTATATATGGATATCATCTATTAATGATTAAACTTATTCCTGCTAATGAGCTTTGCCTCGGCATGTATGTTCATGATTTCAGCGATTCAGGAATGGATCCGACCTTTTGGAAAGGCCGATTCCTGATCCAGACTTCATATGATCTGAAACGTATCAAGGACTCGACTGTTCATGAGGTGTGGATCGATGTCGGCAAAGGCATAGATGCCGTGTCCGGGCGACTTGAGGCGCCACATCTTTCGACAGTAGGTGGTACTGCGCCACGAGGCTTGACGACGTTAGCGGCTGAGTTGCCTCAAGCACAAAAGCTCTGTGCGGAGGCCAAAATGGCCGTGGTCGCGATGTTCCGCAAGGCGCGCATGGGCCAGCCGTTAAAACTGGCCCGTGTTGCCGAACTGGTTTCGGAGTTCTCCGATTCAGTGTTACGCCACCCCAGAGCACTAATCAGCCTGGCTCGCCTGAAAACCGCAAACGACTACACGTACATGCACTCAGTGGCGGTCAGCTCGCTCATGATCGCCCTCGCTCACGAATTGAATCTGAGTCAAGATTTAGTACTTGAGGCAGGCATCGCAGGGCTGTTGCACGACATCGGAAAAATCGCGATCCCAGAAACAATCCTTGATAAACCTGGGAAACTCACCGATGAAGAGTTTGAAATTATACGCAAGCATCCTAAAGCGGCAATCAACATACTGACCGACAATGAGTACATAAGTGATTTAGTGCTTGATGTATGCCTGCACCATCACGAAAAGTACGATGGCAGTGGCTACCCACATCGACTTGCCAGCGAGCAAATTAGCCTATTTTCGCGCATGGGAGCGGTGTGCGATGTGTTCGATGCGCTGACATCGGCACGCCCCTACAAACCAGGTTGGGATCCCGCCGAGGCTATCCATCAGATGGCGACGTGGCAAGGCCACTTCGATACTGAAATATTGCACGCTTTTATTAGAACAATCGGCATCTACCCGGTGGGTGCTCTGGTTCGACTGGAGAGTGGGCTGCTGGGCGTAGTGATTGAGCAGCATGAAAAATCGCTGTTGACACCACAGGTCAAGGTATTTTTCTCAACACATTCAAATCTACCCGTTCCACATGAAATCATTGACCTCGCCAAATTAGTAGGGCGTGAAAAAATCACTAGCCGAGAGAGTCCAGCGAAGTGGGGCTTTAGTCAGCTCGATTTACTCTGGAGGGGTTTACCGACCACCGTGGACTGTCGCGCATCGACATGATGCAGAAGCACCACTCTGCTAAGATCTCGCCATGTTCTCTGCCCAGAAGGGAGAACATAAGAACCCCGGCAGGGCCAACCTCCGGGGTTTTGCTTTTCTCACCCATGCAATGCCCTAACTGCAATTCTGCGCTTCGACCAGCACCTAATTGAAACCGGCTGAATCTTCCATCTGTGGTGCATGGCCTTTGCCTGCAAACTCGATCAGCTTTACCGGCGCGCATGTTCATCGGCTCGGTGGCGAGCCAGTTGGAATCGATGCGGATCATCGCAACAGGTCTCGAAGACAGGTCGCGCAGGCAGCAGCGTTTTCGGTCGGCCAGCTCACTTTGACGGTGCCGCATGAGCGTTGGATTTCGAGGCAGATCATGGCTGGGGGTGATATCCGATCATGACGCCGACGGAGATAATGTCATCGGAATGAGGCAGGTTGCAGGACGACACTTTTCTGCGATCGCAGCCGAATCCACTTATGGACGAGGTTCGTGTTGAGCCAGTGGCTCAGTGCGACGTTGGCAATCGAAGCGCCGGGCCGTCAACATGACGCTCGCAGCGCTGATAACACCAGAATGATTTCTTCATGACAGGCAGCTAACGGTTGAATCCACAGCCAAAAGCGGCCGATCGTGGCGAGCAGCATACGACCGGCAGCCTGTTACAAGAGCCTTGGAACATGGTCACTGGCAAGCTCGCGAAGTGACCACGATCTCATGGGTGATTTACCGATTAAGGAGGAATGCGAAGCTCCGATGAGGCTTAGGCGGCCTTGAAGCAGTACGCAGCCAGCTTGTTACCGTCCAGATCTCGGGCATAGGCGGCATACGCATTAGGTGCCCAGCCTCGTGGCCCGGGTGTGCCTTCGTCGGTGCCACCGCAGGCCAGAGCTGCCGCGTGGAAGGCATCGATTGCGGCGCGACTCGGTGCTTCAAAGCTGACAGTGACACCGTTACCGACGCTGGCAGGAGCGCCGTTTGCCGGTTTCAGCACGAAGAAGGACGGGGCGTTCTCACCCCAGATCGATCCATTTTCATCCAGATCAGCGATGCGTTTCTGGCCGAGTGCGCCGAGTACATTGTCGTAAAAACTACGGGCCTTTTGCAGATCGTTGGTACCGACGGTGACATGAGTGAAGATGCTCATATTGATTCTCTCTTTGATAATACGGGGGGTGGGCATTGCAGTTCGACCGAGCGCTGCTCGATTGACGATGCACGCCGGGGCGGTTCTATCAGCGTTCGAAATGGATAACGGTGCGAATGCTCTTGCCTTCATGCATCAACTCGAAGGCTTTGTTGATGTCTTCAAGCCCCATGGTGTGGGTGATGAAGGTGCTTAGCGGGATTACGCCGGCCTGAGCCTTCTCGACATAAGTGGGCAATTCACTGCGACCTTTGACGCCGCCGAAAGCGGAGCCGCGCCAGACGCGACCGGTCACCAGCTGGAACGGTCGAGTACTGATTTCCTGGCCCGCGCCGGCGACACCGATGATCACCGACTCGCCCCACCCCTTGTGACAACACTCCAGGGCCGCGCGCATGAGGTTGACGTTGCCAATGCATTCGAAGGAGTAGTCGACACCGCCCTCGGTCATCTCGACGATCACGTCCTGGATCGGTCTGTCGTAATCCTTCGGGTTGATGAAGTCAGTAGCGCCCAGTTGCCTGGCGATCTCGAACTTGGCGGGATTGATATCGATCGCGATGATTCGACCGGCCTTGGCCATGGTGGCGCCGATAATAGCCGCCAGGCCGATGCCGCCCAGACCGAAGATCGCCACGCTGGCGCCCTCCTCGACTTTGGCGGTGTTGAGCACCGCGCCAATGCCCGTCGTCACACCGCAACCGAGCAGGCAAACCTGCTCCAGCGGCGCCTCTTTGGGAATTTTGGCCAGCGAGATTTCCGGCAGCACCGTGTACTCGGAAAAGGTCGAGGTGCCCATGTAGTGAAACAGGGGCTGGCCGTTGTAGGAGAAGCGGCTGGTGCCGTCTGGCATCAGGCCTTTGCCCTGGGTCGCACGAATTTTCTGGCAGAGGTTGGTCTTCCCGGATTTGCAGAATTTGCAGTCGCCACATTCCGGGGTGTAGAGCGGGATCACATGATCGCCGACCGTCAGTGACGTCACCCCCTCACCAACCGCCTCGACAATACCGCCACCTTCGTGGCCAAGAATGACAGGGAAAATCCCTTCAGGATCGGCTCCAGACAAGGTAAACGCATCAGTATGGCAGACACCTGTCGCAACGATGCGTACCAGCACCTCGCCGGCTTGCGGTGGCGCTACATCGATTTCGACAATTTGCAGAGGCTGGTTCGCCGCGAAAGCGACGGCCGCTCGTGATTTGATCATGGTCATGATTCCCGGAGGCAAAGAGAAGCCTCCACTTTGTAGAAACGGTAAAGAGGTTGTGTTCAGAGGGGCGTTACAGAGGGCGGGCGTCCTTGCCCTGGAGGCCGATTAGAGCGATGCCTCGATCTTTTTTGCTGCGCCTTCATCGACCCAGGCGTGCCAGACTTCCGGGTGTTCCTTGAGGAACATCCTGGCCAGCTTCGGCGACTCGATGCGTTCCCTGGTCATTCTCGCCAGGTTCTGATTCAACAGATCGATGGGAATGTTGACCTTTTCAAGTACCGCGACCAGTTCGGGAGCCTGTTCATGAAACGCCTTGGAGAGCCCGACCATGGTGATGACGTCTTTGTTGGCTCCGGTCTTTTCCTCCAGTCTTATCGCATCGATCTGCCCCATCAGCGGCGTCGGTGACCAGTAGTAGAACAGTACCGGCTCACCGCGTTTGTAACTGGACAGGACAGCCGCATCCAATGCCGCACCGGTGCCTGGACGGAAGTTCGTGAAGGTGTTTTCAAGACCGTACTCTTTGAGCATCTCGGTATTGTCCTGCTCACAAATCCAGCCAGCAGGACAGTTGTAGAAGCGGCCTTTGGACGGCTCCTCCGGGTCTTTGAAAACGCCCGGGTACTTGCTCAGGTCGGCGACTGTCTTGAGGTCGGGTGCTTGTGCCGGTCTATTGCGTTTTGCGTCCCCCTCCACGACATAGCGCGGCACATACCAGCCTTGAGTCGCACCGACGATCGGAGCGCCAACCCCGACGACCTTCCCGGCTGCCGCAGCCTTCTTCCAGACTTCGCTGCGCTCCATCCACTCCTCGCCAAACACTTGAATGTCGTTGCCGGCCAGCGCGGTCTCAAGAATGATGGTGTTACCCACCAACTGATCCGTTGCACAGCCGTAGCCTTCCTTGAGCACGATCATCATGATGTCGGTTAGGAGCATCCCGCTCTCCCAGTTCAACCCGGCAAATTTCACCGGTTTGCCCGATTCACACCATCCCGAAGCCTGGCTTGAAGCACTACCAACGAGCAAGCCGAGGGTGAGTAACGAGGCCAGCAAACTCTTCCTGTTTTTCATGATCAGACGCTCCGAATCGTTATTATTGGGGGCAGCGAACTGTTGTGTGCGACACAGGAACAAACGAGCCCATCTGATTCAGCATGGACTGGTACGCGCGCAAACACGTGAGGCAAAGGCGTGAATCAATTGCTTTTATTGTTATCGGCGAAACTTAAACCAATGGATCAACGGAGGTACGCCCGTAGAACAATTGGCGGGCATAGGCACTGAATTCGACATTGGGCTGATCCACGTACGCGAACACCGCGTTGAGCCTCAACCTGTCCCCTTCCACCGGCGTGACCCGGTGCAATGAATAGCGGCCACGGAACAATGTCAGGGTGCCGGGCACTTGAGGTAAAACCTCTATCTGCTGTGTTTTCGGGTTATCGAGGAATTGCCTGACCGCGTCATAACAGTCGTCGTTTTCATTGCGCAGCATGCGCACGTACTCAAAATCCCCGCCAACGCTCGCCGCCTGAAGGGACAGCGTGACGCTGAAGTCGGAACGATCAAAGTGCCACCCCAACTCCTGTCCTGCCGTGAAGCCCTGCAAGTTAAGGGCGGCCAGTGGATCGGCATGACGATAGAGCGTACCCAGATCCAGAACATCTTTGATGAAAGCAAGGACTTCGTCCGATCCGTAGATCTGCCGGATCAAATGGTCGGCAGGAATATCGGCATAAGCAACGGTGTCTTTTGCAGTATTCATCAACCGCCGGAGCGGATGTTCCGGATCAACGCTTTCGTCCTGAGGTTTGAAATAAACCGTGTGGTTTTCCCGAAAATGAAACATGCGCGAGTGCAGTGCAAGTGTCTGTTGCGCCATCGCGACAACCGATGGATCACGAACAAAACCCGGAAAGATCGCAACGCCCTCTTGTCCCAGCAACGACTGACTGTGAGTGACCAGTGCGAGATAAGCGGGACTGGTGCGATCGGTAATGGGGTAACGCTCGAGATCAATGATATCGCCCAGGGTGAGCGCTGGTGTGAAAGGCAGGGTAGTCATTATTGTTGGTCTCCGGTGGCTCTGCTGGATTCAGATTGCATCGCCACCAAAAACAAGTCACGCTCATAATTTTACGCAATTCTGTGAATTATTTTCAGGTTATAGCCATGAGACTCACGCTGGATCACCTTGTGATGTTGCAAACCCTGTCGGAAGTCGATTCGATTACGGCGGTGGCCGAGCGTCTATGGCTGACCCCCTCAGCGGTCAGTCACCGCATACGCGAAGCGGAGCGGCGGCTAGGTGTGAGCCTGACGGAAAGATCAGGAGGAAAGCTCAGACTCAGCCCTGCTGGTGTGCGCCTGGAACGTGCGGCCAAAGACATCATCGCGATACTCAATGAAGCCGAGTCTGAAGCCAGATCCATGGCCGGCGGCGTCACAGCGTTTGTCCGTATGGGTGTCACCTCCTACGGCCCGTTTCGCTGGATTCCAAAATTCATCAAGCACTACTCAAGTCTTCGGCCCGACATCGAAATCACACTGGTGACCGTGCCCCGTAACGACGTTTACGCGAGCCTGATGCAAGGAAGGCTTGATGTGTCCATTATCGATGACGGCATGGTGCCTAGCGGTGTCGCCAAGCTGCCGCTTTTTCGGGACGACTTGATTGCGATCATGGCAACCGATCATCCCCTTGCGGGGAGGAAGAATATTTACGCGGAAGACTTCAAGACTTACAACCTGGTGACATATTCAACTGATCGCGCAAGTGGCTGGGAATATGACCGTTTCTTCGCCCCCGCCAGCATCTTGCCGCGTCGCATGATCACGGTGGAGTTGATTGAAGCCATTGTCGAACTGGTACGCTCAGGCTACGGAATCAGCATATTGCAACGGGATTTGGTAACCCCCAGCCTTGAGCGTGGGGAGCTTGCTTGGGCAGCCCTGAACGACGGCTTGGACATCGCTTGGAACGCTATTATTCGCCCCTCGGAACGGGAAGACAGTGAGGTCAATAAAATGGTTACCGTACTTGATACCTGGATTAAAAATGCAGGAAAACCTGCACACAGCTAATCCTTGGCCAATGCGTGAAAATGGTTTCTTTGGGTCGATGACAGTCTTTCGCAACAGGCAACTATCGGCCGATTCTGTTGGAAAAGTCGGATTTTCAGATCGCCTTAATCCGCTGCGGGCGATGGGAAGCCTGCGGGACTTTGAACGAAAAAAAGGGAAGCTGAACTCCCCCTTCTGCCAATGGGCCGAGAATGGTGACGCTCATGAGTGATGCCTTAACCTAAACTGTATATAAATACAGTTACCGTCGAAGCCTGTCTGCGGTCAATATCGAGCGAGAAAACTTGCGACCGATGGATTCGTTGAGAACAGAGTTAGAGGTTGGCCAGGCGATCATAAGTGCTGAGTCATGACCGCTTTTTTGTGGTTCTAACGTCGCCAGGTAATGCAGTCGCTTCTTCGCGTAAGCGACTAGCCGTGCGAGTTGAATTCCTGGCTAATGCGGTACGTAGTATCTGGGCTCAGACGAATATCGAGGGTTTCATCTCTCACCCAGTGACGCGGGCCGAATCAGCTGGCTGAAGCGAATATAAGCGGTTTCATCTCCCGACCCTGCTGGCCGTTCCGCCAAGCAAACACGGGCCTTTAACGAATATCGCGGGGTTGATCTCCCACCCCTGGCAAGGGCCGGATCGGCTGGCTGAAGCGAATATCGGCAGTTTCATCTCCCGCCCCCTGGCAAGGGCAAGATCGGCTCGCGGCAGCGAATATAAGCGGTTTCATCTCCCGGCCCCGCTAGCCGTTCCGTCAAGCAAACACGGGCCTTTGGCGAATATCGGTAGTTTGATCTCCCACCCCCTGGCGAGGGTCGGATCGATTCGCGGCAGCGAATATAAGCGGTTTCATCTCCCGGCTCCGCTGGCCGTTCCGCCAAGCAAACACGGGCCTTTGATGAACATCGGGGGGTTCATCTCCCACCCCATGTCACGGGCCGAATCGACTCGCGGCAGCGAATATCGGCGGTTTCATCTCCCGGCCCTGCTGGCCGTTCCTCCAAGCAAACATGGTAATGGTCGAAGTCGAGACCGTTACTTACGTCTTGTGCGATGTATGCCGTTGCGCCGCCTGCTTGGGTACTGGCGGGCATCAGTTCAGAACTCTACACACTGGGGTAATGGCACTCCCCATAACGGAGAGCGCTATGAACTGCACCTGTGAAGGTTGCTTCTTCAAAATTCCCTGACCTGGCGCAGCAATAGATAATTTGTTCACCGAGAGCACAATTTGCAGGTTGGCCATGAGTTCGTGAGGTTTGAGCCCTGACCGCTTTTCGCTGTGCCGTTGGCATTGCTGCAGTCGCTTCTCCGCGTCAGCGGCTAGGCCGTTCGGGTAGGGCTGAGTTCAATAAGAAAGGGGCTTTAGCAATATTCCAGTTAGCATCCGGCTATATAGTGTACGCGTGATAGCCTCCTCTCAGATGTCAACGTCACGAGAATCCATCTTGAGAACCACCAGGCTACCTAACGATTTCGATGCACTGATCAGCGCACCAAAATTTTCGGACGATCCTATCGGGCACCGGCAAAAGAAGAGGTGGCAACTGATCGCTAGCGACATTTACAAGAGTACGTCTATCGAGGCATTGCTCGAGGCAAGAGGCAGAGCTGATGGCTACATCCATGGCCTGGTGGATGCTGGGCACCTGTCCACAAGGGATACCGACCGGGATTATTTGATTCTCTGCATCGTTCAAAGGCGGCGCGAGTTTTTACAGAAATTGTTGAACGAGTTCGGCTACTGAGCCCCACCTCTAGTCTCTTGCATCAGCCAATAGCTGAGGGGAATCATAAGCTAGAGCCAGACAAATGAAGGGCTCCGAATTGCGGTTTCGGAGCTCTTTGACTGGAATACTCAGATGCGCTCGCCGGTGCGCAGAAACTTCAGAAAACTCCCCCGTCCAACATCTCGCATGAAGCTGCAGATAACGTAATCGCCATCTTGTGCTTCAAGCAGCCAGAAACGCCCTTCTTTCCGTACGATGTGAATTTTTCCTGTTCGAAGGATGGCGCCATCTGCTTTGCGGTATCCCTCGTGTTTCTCTGCGTGGTCAAAAGAAACGCCTGCGCACGTATCCTCAGCGATGAAAGCATCACTAATGAAAGCAGTAATCGGCACGCTGTATTTTCGATGGCTCGCTCGCACCAAGCGAACCAGTTGAAACTCACTGACATCTTTACCGTGCAGCTCTACTTCGATTGCATCAGGCATCCGGCCAAATCTCCAAAATGACTCAATATGTGTTTGCGGTGTTCACCGCTCACGCGGGCGACATCGAAAACGCGGCACCCACAGTGGCCTCTTTTCGTTGGCCTGGGCCCCATAGAAGGTAGACGGTGTTCTTGGTTTCAAACATGCAGTCGTAAATGAAAGACACTCCAAAATTACTGCGCACCCACATGCCTGGCTGAAAGCGCCCTCTGCTGTCCACGACTATCTCGTGAGCGAACAGCGTCATGGGAAGCAGACCGAGGTTCGTAAGCTTTTCGTTCTCAGCAGTCGTAACGATGAGGTCGATCAAAATCCACTGCCGAACGATGCAGAATGCTTTGCCTGGATACAGCTTTGATGCCAAGGAAGTCAAGCAATCCTGAGAGCCCTGCCAGCCGACCGATCCCTCCCCAGCTCCGTAGAGGAGCTGGGAGATTTCATCCAAGGTCACCATAGTATTATCTCAAGTTGGATTAGGTTGAGGAACGCTTGTATAGGTCTGCCCCGCCATGGTTACGAATTCGTAGATGGGTGGTTTTTTGTCAGAACTTTGCAATCTGATTTCGGCAAGCGGTTCCATTAGACGTTCATTTTGCCGGTTCATCCAAGGTGGGGAAATGAGGTATACCTTGGTAACAGCAAGAAATTCGGAATCTCCCAAACTGCATATGGTTTGAACCGATTCTGTGTCACTGACGAGGCGCACGTTTGGCCCGAAAACACCATCAAATAAACCTACCCCTTCCACTAAGAAAGTATATTGGTTATGACTAAGATTTACGGATTTCCATAACAGGAGATTTTCATCAGGCATTTTGAATCTGCCTTGCAGCTGACTCTCGTTTGTTCTGAACACAATACAGCTCCTGACTGACAATTTATTTCTTTAGCGCCCATCTGATTCAGATAGTAAGTATTAGATCACTTAAAAAACCAGTCTCTTCGAAGGGGTAGCCCCTTGGATTAGACGCACAGCGAATGCCTTCTATGGTTTTCTCATAACCGACGTGCGTATGCCCATGCAACCAGATGTCTATATTGCATCCTGTAAACTCCTTCCAGTCATTGACATAAGCTGCAGCCAAATGGCCCATCTCATACTTGATTCCAGGCGCACATTCCGGAAAAGGTGCGTGATGGGTTACAACAACCGTTTTACCTTGATACTTTGTTGACAATTGAGAGAGCAACCATTTTTTCGCAAATTGCGATTTTTGCTGGATGTCAGTCGGCATGATTCGGCGGTACTGAGTGCCGGTGCGAATCATTTTGTAGTCATTCATGGAGTCTTTGGCTTTTTTCATAGCTGCAGCGGTATCTCCAGTGGACGAAAAATCAGTCCAGCCAGTCGCACCAAGAAATCTTACGCCATCAATTATTACGTGCTCGTTTTCTAGAACGTGAAGATGAGGGAGAGCCTTCTCACGCATTTTTTGGATTGTGCTGTCAAGGTGGCCTTTGTAGAACTCATGATTACCAGCGATGTATATCACCGGGCATTGAAAGGCTCTGTTCGCCCAATCTACTCCTCTAAACAGTAGATCTATATCACCGGCCAGTACGACGACATCTGCATCATGAGCAACTGGCAAAAATTTATGGAATTCGATATGGAGATCAGACAGCAAGTGAATTCTCAAAATTTCCACCCCTAAAAAACCTATCTGCCCTGTCAATTTATGACTAATGTTTGTCACTCCCCATCCCACACCATGGAGTGGAAAAACGCCAATCAGAAAACTGCGTCACAAGCATCGCGAGTGTGGTGAATGACTTACCCGCTGCCGCCATCTTACGAGAGGAAAAAATAAATCCGTCATTCCGCGTTTCCGAAGGATCTTTTACTGGCCACTCAGCTAGGCCGATCACAATCCCACATAAGGGACTATAATCCATGGCATGAGATTGATCAATATGGCTTTATCCTCGCTTTTGAGGATTCGCCATGGTTATGAGGGAATCACTAGCGGCAGTGCTCCGCCTAGTTCGATCTGCTCGTGGCCTTTCGAAGGAAGACCTTCAAGGTCAGGTTGATCCTAAACATCTGTACAAACTCGAGAACGCCAAAACCGGCGTAACCCTCGATATGTTGAACACAATCTCCTCAGCATTGAATGTCGATCCATTGGCTCTGCTTGTGGCCGCATCATGCTTCGACAAGAAGCTATCTCCTGATGACGCTCTCAAACGCCTCGGCCTGGAGGTCAAAAGTCTCAGCGATCTGGGGGTCGTGAAAGGTTTGTCGGGGCAATTCGCTGACGGCACGCTCCTACCCAGTAAGGCTGGGAAGCGCTCATCTGCTGATAAAGTAGAGGCCGTGCTTCGTTGCCGTACACGGGGGATGACACAGAAAGAAACCTCTGCTGCGCTTGGAATTTCAACTTCAACGGTTAACAGGATCTGGCGAACACCAGGATAAGCGTCAACAGCCAGCCGAGAAAACGACATTTTTTAGTGGACTCGCTTCTGATGAATAAAATGATGATGACCTTTTTTCCTGTGCTTCGTCGCCTCACTCAGACATAGCTCCGTAGCTGCAAAAAGCTACTCAACCGAATCAAGGATCAACGTTCCTCTTCCCTACCGCTTCATTCGTCGCACTTATGTAGCTCTGAAAAGCCTCAATCGGGTTTATCACTCCATATCGGCACCGCCGGAGCAGTTGTTCCAGAGCTCAGTCCCGCCGTACGGAAAACATGTACGAGCCTTTCTGAGCGATGGCAAGAGTAAAATGGTTTCCACGTCTTCGCCGCTTAAGGAGCGTGCTTCGAGTGGGATGCGATCGAAAGTGGCGCCATACTTTTCTACACGAAAACAGTTCAACCAAACCATTGGCAGGAATTTAGACTGGGTAGTCAGGACGATTCGGGCTTGAACTGAATACACAATTCGCGATGCCTGCTATTCCGTGAAACCAATTCGCAATGGAATCCTTTTCCGAGCGTCACGTTTGACAAATTGTCAAAAAAAAAAATAGATTAAAACGTTGATAACACAGGTTTTTGTATGGCTTTGACAGATGGCACCGCTAGGAATCTCTCCGACCTGTATTACTTCGCCAAAGTCGTGGAAGCCGGGGGATTCGCGGCAGCCGGGCGTTTGCTGGGCATCCCCAAGTCCCGATTGTCACGGCGCATCGCCGAGCTGGAAGAGCGACTCGGCGCACGGCTGCTGCAACGCACCACCCGACAGCTGAAATTGACGGCTGTGGGTGAACGCTACCTCAGGCACTGCCAGGCGATGCTGCTGGAGGCGGAAATGGCCGACGAAGCCGTGGCCAGCATGTCCAGCGAGCCCCGCGGGCGTTTGCGGGTGTCCTGCCCGGTCGGGCTGGCCCACGAAATATTGCCGGGGGTGATCAGCGACTTTCTGGAGCGGTTTCCGCAAGTCCAGTTGGAGGTGATGCTGCTCAACCGACGGGTCGACCTGGTGAACGAAGGCATTGACGTGGCCCTGCGTGTGCGGGAACTGGGCGACGAAGACCCGCTGCTGGTCACCCGCCGCCTGCGTCAGGCACAGATGCTGATGGTGGCCAGTCCCGGCTTCCTCGTTGGCCGTGAGATCAACCATCCCGAGGATCTGAAAAGCCTGCCGGTGCTCGGTGCCCTGGAAGCCGACCGCCTGGTGCACATCCGCCTGCTGGATCAAAAAGGCAAAAGTTGTGAACTCGCGCTCGAGGCCCGGCTGGGCATCGATGACTTTATCGTGCGCAAGGCCAGCACCCTCTCCGGCCTGGGTTTTACGATGCTGCCCATGATGTATTGCGAACAGGAACTGGAAAACGGCTCACTGGTGCAGCTGTTGCCCGAGTGGTCGTTGCCCGGTGGCTGGCTGCAAGCGGTCTATCCTCATCGACGCGGGGTCATGCCGGCGGTACGCGCCTGGATTGACCACCTGGTCGAGTCATTCAATGCCTGTGGGGAACGATTGTTATGAAAGCCGGACGGATGAGCGAAGAGGATGTCGCGAAATTCTGCCTTAGCCTGCCCGGAGCACGGGAAGACTATAAATGGGGAGGCGTGCGGGTGTTTTCGATTGCCGGGAACAAGATGTTCGCCTTGCAGGGCCTGCGGGGTGATTCCCTGGCCTTCAAGGTCGACAAGGATCTGTTTCTCGGTCATTGCGACCGCCCGGGGATTCATCCGGCGCCTTATCTGGCGCGCGCCCAGTGGATCATCATGGAAACGCCCTACCCGCTCGGTGGCGAAGAGCTACAAGGATTGCTGCAGCGTTCCCATCAGTTGGTAGTGAGCAGACTGCCAAAGCGCACTCAAGTCGGCCTGTTGCTTTAGGGCGTTCTTTATCAGAACAAGGCGAACAGGTGTGCGCCGAGGAACAGGTGATCGATCCAGAACACCTGATGCATTAGCACGATGACCCAGAACACCAACTGGTAGGAAACTTTGCGGGTTTTGTGCCGAAACGCTTGCTGGGCCAGCAAGGCGCCGGGCCAGCCACCGGCGAGCTCCAGCGCATGCAGGACATTCTCCGGCGTACGCCATTGCTCGGCGCGGGCCTTGCGCTTGTCGCTCCAGTACAGAAAAAACGTCACGACGCTGACGATGCCGTAGGCCGCCAGGGGAATCAACGACACCCCGTGCAGCCATGACGACACCGAACCCGACACCGGCAACGCGCACAGGATTGCAAACACCAGCCACTTCAGCCGTGGATGACGGATCTGTCCCCCGGGCTGGCGCCCGGGGTTATTGCGCGAGCTTGAGTCACTCACGGCTTGACCGCGCTCCAGTCGACCCAGCCGAACTGCCAGGTCGCCAGGATGATCAGACCGAACACAATGCGATACCAGGCAAACGCCGCATAGCTGTGGTTGGCGATGAACTTGAGCAGCCCGCGGACCGCGATCATCGCGAAGACGAACGCCGTGACGAAGCCGATCGCGAACACCGGGAAATCGGACGGAACAAACAGGTGACGGTATTTATAGCCCGAGTACACCGCTGCGCCGACCATGGTCGGCATCGCCAGGAAGAACGAAAACTCGGTAGCGGTCTTGCGCGACAGGCCGAACAGTAACCCGCCGATGATCGTCGAGCCCGAACGCGAAGTGCCCGGAATCATGGCCAGGCATTGGGCGAAGCCGACTTTCAGGGCATCTTTCCAGGTAATGTCATCCACCGTTTCGGCGTGGACTTCATGCTGCCGGCGCTCGGCCCACAACATGACGAACCCGCCCACGACCAGCGCCGTTGCCACGGTGATCGGATTGAACAGGTACTCGTGGATCATGTCGGCGAAGATCACGCCCAGCACCACGGCCGGCAAGAACGCAATCAACAGGTTCGCGGTAAACCGCCGAGCGCTCGGCTGGGTCGGCAGGCCGATGACCACATCGAAGATCTTGCGTCGAAACTCCCATACCACCGCCAGGATGGCACCCAGCTGGATAATGATGTTGAACGCCATCGCCCGCTCGCCCCCGAAGCCGAGCATGTCTGCCACGATGATCTGGTGGCCGGTACTGGAAATGGGCAGGAACTCGGTCAGCCCTTCTACAACCCCAAGTATCAATGCCTGAAAGGCGGTCCAAAGATCCATCAATCCCCCAAAAGGCTATGCGCGCCGGCATGCCCCGTTAGTATTTTTCCAAAGCTTGAATTGCGATCAGCGTAGCTGAAGCCCCGCGCATCAAGGATCACCACGAAACCGTCAAAATCCTGTGAAAAAACAATCCTGATCCGGGTTTACCCGCGCGGGGCCGAAATCCTATCAGACAAGTCCGATTGGCGCTGCCGCGTTATCGCGTACCAATGAAGCCCACCCTGCGCCACGGGATTCCCGACGCCAATCCGGTTACAATCGGCCCCCTCTTCGATTTCACCAAGGAACCTCCATGTCCGGGCTTGAACTGTTTGCCGCCGCCCTCGGTGTCATTGCCGTCTGGCTGACGGTCAAACAGAACCCCTGGTGCTGGCCCATCGGCCTGGTCATGGTGCTGCTGTATAGCTGGATCTTTTTTGAGGTGAAGCTGTATTCGGACATGTTGCTGCAAGTGGTCTATGCCGCCTTGCAGCTTTACGGCTGGTGGCAGTGGACAAGGGCTGGCGAAACGGCCCATGGCCGCGAAGTCAGTTGGCTCGATTCCCGTTCCGTGGCGTTGAGCCTTGCCATCGGCGCACTCGGCAGTCTTTTGCTGGGGGCGGCCATGGCCCACTGGACCGACGCCGCGCAACCCTGGCTCGATGCCGCGCTGACCGGATTCAGCCTGGTGGCGCAGGTCTGGATGGCGCAAAAACGTGTCCAGTGCTGGCCGCTGTGGATAGCCCTGGATGTGATTTTCGTAGGGTTGTTCATCTATAAAGGCCTGTACCTGACCGCCACCCTGTACGGGTTGTTCACCGTTATTGCCGTATTCGGCTGGCGCCAATGGCGCGCCGATCCGGCGTTGCGCGCATGAAAGTCCTGGTGCTTACAGGCCCTGAATCCAGCGGTAAAAGCTGGCTGGCGGCCGAGTTGCAACAGCGTTTCGGCGGGGTTCTGGTCGACGAGTATGTGCGCTGGTTCATTGAGCAGAATCCGCGGGACACCACCCTGGCCGACATTCCTGACATCGCCCGCGGTCAATTGGCATGGGAAGACGAGGCGCGGGCGCAACAACCGTCCTTGCTGATCCTCGACACACACCTGCTGAGCAATATCCTCTGGAGCCAGACCCTGTTTGGCGACTGCCCCGCCTGGATCGAACAAGCGCTACTGGCCCGGCATTACGACTTGCACTTGCTGCTGTCGCCGGAACACGTCGAATGGACGGATGATGGCCAGCGCTGCCAGCCCCGATTGAGTGAGCGCCAGGCATTTTTCGAGCAGACCCTGGCCTGGCTCGAGCGCCACGCACAACCGGTTCAAGTACTGCACGGAGATTGGACAGAACGCCGATCCCTGGCACTGAACGCCGTGGCCCGATTGCTCGGTGCCTGACCGGCCTTTTGGGGCAATTTCCCCACCACCCCCCCTGTCCCTGGGGAAAAGTGTCCGATCCTGAAACACCCTTCCTGCCTCAAACCGCCTGTTTCAGCGCCCTTCACCGCTGGATCATCGGATTTGTTAAGTCATTGATACAACGCCGCTGAAACCCTTGTTCCAGAGCGATTTATCCGCAAATAAGGGCTGCCTGCGCAGGGTTTCGTCTCACCTTTGAAACATTCTCGGCAAAGGCTATCCGGACAATATCCATAAGCCATTGAATCAACACGACATTCAAAAACCGGCACAGCTTTCGCTCTCTCCTTCACAAAGCGGACCAGGGCCAGCCCACATGAGAAGGAAAGACCGTCGTGGGGATACTCGATAAAAAAGCCATGACGTGCCTGCTGCTGATCGCGAGCGCTGCAGGCGCGGTTTTCAGTTTTGACGTTCAAGCCGACGGCAACGGCGTCATCGTGCTTGATCGCACCATTCACCCAACCGCTATCGGTCGCAGCGGCGGCAGAGATCCGAACCCCAATACCCTCAATGCCAACCCATCGGCCCGCGTCACCGGCGAACTCAGCGACGCCGACATTGCCGGGGTTACCACCGGAACGGCCCTTCGCCACAACAACGGGCAAAGCCTGGGTGGCCTGCAAGGTCTCAATGCCGTCACCAACCCCAACGGTATGCCCGGCATGTCCGTCGGCCACGGCGGTGGCAGTGGCAGCGCAATTTCCGGAACCATCAACCGCGCCATGAGCAGCGGTCTCGGTTCACTGGACAGAATGGCGGGAGGCCAATGAGATGAGTCGATCCCTGCTGTTACTAGTCCTGCTCGGCTGCACCCGTGTGATGGCCGATTCGGGCGTCAGTTCGGTGAACAACGCCACCCTCCAGGATTCCGGCACTCAATACCGCGGCAACTTCAACGTCAATCAGGCGGCTGGCGATCAGCAGCAGCAGGCCAACGTCCGCGCGATCGCCATGGGTACCCAAGCCGGTGCAACTACAAGCGTGCAGCAGAAAATCACCACGCCCGCCAATCCGTCGATGGACGCGACGGCCACTATCGGCGGCGCCGCCTTCAGTAATGGCAACGGCGTACTGGGCGTCAACCAGGGCGCCGGGGCGAACAACCAGATGGCCAACGCCATGCGCATCAGCATCAGCGCTGCACCGCAAGCCATCGACGATAGTGCCCTTTCTCAACAGAACGTGGCGTTGCTGCCGAACTTTGGAGCAACTGGCGCCCAAAACGGCAGTCGCCAGGTCGTGACAAGCGACCAGGCCTTCACCGGCAGCCGGGGAGTGATCCAGGTGAACCAGAGTGCCGGGGTGGGGAACCGAATGGCTAACACCCTGAGCATCCGGGTCGCTGACTGACCTCGAAACAGTGCGATTAGGGAAGTACCAACACCTGACCAACTAATGAGCACGGAGAAACATCATGAACCCGACAACTGCTCTCAAACCTCTGGCTTTCGCTCTGGCAGCAGTGATGGCATTCGCAGCACAAGCAGGCAGCCTTGATGATGATCAAGGCAACGGCCAGAGCGATGGCCAGAGCAACAACCATCAGCCTATAGGCCCGACGCTGGAACAAATTCTGCAGATTACAGCAGGCGCCGGGGCCGCCGTGATGGACTCGCAGGAAAGCAGTGACAGCAGCGTATTGAACCGGGACACCAGGAACGACGCTAGAGTCGATAACTCCCTGAACAACTCCAACGGCAACATGGGCGCCAACGTTGCAGCCGGTAACGGCAACCAACAAGACAACGCCGCCGCCCTTGCCACGGCTGACGAAAGCTTCATCTTCGGCACCGCGGTCGCCGTCTCCAGCGCGACTCAGAAGAGCACCGGCAACACCGCCAGGAACCACTCCAACACCAACAACACAACGCTCAATAACGCGGGCAACAGCGGTTCCGGCAACATCGGCATCAACGTGACCACCGGCGAGTTCAACCAACAGAAAAACAACCTGGCGATTGCCGTTTCCGGCGGGCGTGTAGCACTGGCGGCGGCGGCGGCCAACCAAAGCACGTCCGGGCTGAACGTTACCAACAACGCCAACCATGACGACAGCACCCAGACTGATTTCGTAACCGTGGGTGTAATCGGTCTGGCGGGCGTAACCACTCAGCAAGTGATGACGCCAGAAGGCTGGAAACCCCCTGTAACCAACAATGCTTCGATAACGGGCTCGATGAACAACTTCTCCGGCAACGGCGGAGTCAACGTGTCATCGGGTGTGGGCAACCAGCAAAGCAACTCGCTGTCCATCGCCGCGGGCTGCAAGTCTTGTCAATAATCGCGATTGCAATGGAAGCTCCAGCGACGGGTTTTTTCCACAGTCCCAAGGCGTATCGATCATGCGTAAGACTGTCCTTTTCGCCCTGCTCTGCCTGTCTGGCCTGACCCAGGCTGCACAGATGCCGGTTGCCGCCCTGCCGGGTGGCGTGCTGGTGTACAAGCACGTACAGAGTTTGCGTGAGCGCAAGTTCAGCGACATCGTCGAACAGAAAACCGATTTCAGCTGCGGCGCCGCCGCGCTGGCAACGATACTGCGCCAGGCCTATTGGCTCGACGTCGATGAAGAGCACATCATCAAGGGCATGCTGCTCACCGCAGACCAGGACCTTGTGCGTACCCAGGGTTTTTCCATGCTGGACATGAAGCGCTACATAGAACGCATCGGCATGCGCGCCCGGGGCTACAGGATCCCGCCGGAAAGACTCGAAGCCGTGACGATTCCGGTGGTGGTATTGATGGAAATTCGCGGCTACAAGCACTTCGTGGTGTTGCAGCGGGCGGACAAGAACTGGGTCTATATCGGCGACCCGGTACTCGGTCACAAACGCTACGCCCATGATGACTTTGTCAAAGGCTGGAATGGCATCATTTTCGCTATCGTCGGTCCCGGTTACGACAAGACCAATGCGTTACGCAGTCCACCGGAACCGCTGACAGCCAAGAACAAGATGGATAACTTCAACCCGGTCAAAGATGCTGAATTGATGGATTTTGGTTTCATACAGAGCGACTTCTTTTAATCGCCTACAAGATGATAGGGGGCAGGATGCTCCGGGAGCAGCAAATGAAAACCTCGTATTGGGTGGTCGCTGCCTGTCTGGCAGCGACCACTTCAGGTTTTGCTGAAGAGTTCAGACCCATCGAAATCAAGGACCAGGAACTGGCCGAGTTGCGTGGCCGGTATGTGATGCCGGGGCGGGTCATCAGCTTCGGTGTTGTCATGAGCAGTACCTGGCGCAATGCCAGCGGTGACCTGATCGGAGCATCCACCTCGATGCAGCTTCAAGCTGCAACGGTCAAACCCGAGTTCTATGTTTCAACCATCAAGCAATCCGGTCATGGCGGTTCGTCCAGGTCGGGCAGCGGTCACGTGACGGGGGGCGCAGCCCTGAGCACTTCCCGGGGCATAACCCAGGTCACACGGGCCGCAGGCGATGACAACAGCGCAAACAACAACATCGCCATCAACGTCAAGGAGGCCAACACGGCCCCTGCACTGGTGCCGAGCCAGGGCCAGACGCTGATAGCCGGACAAACCATTACCGCCAGCAATGCCGCAGGCAGTGTCGCCGTATCCGCGACCAGCGGCGGTGTTCAGATGGCCATTACCGCCAACAACAACCAGGGCACAAGCCTGCAACAAGTCGCCCAAGGCGGGTTGCTGCAAAACACCCGGTTGCTGGGCAGCAGCAATATGGTCGACAACATGACTCAACTCAACGTAGTGCTCAACAATAATGGCCCGAGTGCGGGTGCATTGGACTGCAACCTCAACCAACTCGCTGCATTACGGACCATGGGCTATTGAACTACGCTGAGTCTGGACCATTGGGCACAAATGGACGGCTTATTCCATGTACCGATCAGTATCACTGCGTGCAGTTGCATGCTTGAGTGCTCTACTACCAGCGGCGATGTTGCAGGCAGCAACTGACCCGGAAATGGCGGCTCTCAAGCAAGAGCTTCTGGAGTTGAAACAACGATACGAAGTACAGCAAAAAGCCTTGGCGGTGCTCGAACAACGGGTCCGCCAGGTTGAGGACCAGCCTGCTTCACCCCCTCCCAAACGCCTGGCCAAGTCGCCAGCGGACCTCAAGGGCAATCCAGCGGGCGCCGCCGGGGGCAGCGGCAGCTCGTATGGTCAATCGCTGGCCAATGACTCGCAACCGGCGCAAAGCGTTTCGAACCTGTATGACGAGGCCAGCGGGTTCTTCGGCGGTGGCAAGTTCAGCTTCGAAACCGGAATAACGTACTCCCGATACGATACCCGCCAACTGGTCCTCAACGGTTTTCTCGCCCTGGACTCGATCTTCCTGGGCGCCATCAACCTGGACCGGATCAAGGCCGACACCTGGACGCTTGACCTCACCGGCCGCTACAACTTCAACAATCGCTGGCAGTTCGACCTGAACGTGCCGGTGGTCTACCGAGAGTCCACGTACCAGTCCGGTGGCGGCAATAGCGGCACCGCAAACGTCACCACCGAAGAGACCGTCAAGGAAGACCCGACCATTGGCGACGTCAACTTCGGTATCGCCTACAAGTTCCTCGATGAATCCGCCAACACGCCGGATGCCGTGGTGACCTTGCGCGTCAAGGCACCTACCGGCAAAGACCCGTTCGGCATCAAGCTGGTTCGGGTGGCCGATAACTCAAACCTGGCCGTGCCCGAATCCTTGCCAACCGGTAACGGCGTCTGGTCGATTACGCCGGGGATCTCGCTGGTCAAGACATTCGATCCGGCAGTGCTGTTCGGCAGCCTGTCCTACACATACAACATGGAAGAGTCTTTCGACGACATCAGTTCCAATCCGGCGGTCGAGACGCCGGGCAAGGTTCGCATTGGCGACAGCTTCCAGATTGGCGCCGGTATTGCCTTCGCCTTGAACGAAAAGATGAGCATGTCGTTCTCGGTCTCCGACCTGGTGCAACGCAAAAGCAAGCTCAAGGAAGATGGCGGGGATTGGCAATCGGTGGTCTCCAGCGATGCCAACGCCGGTTACTTCAACATCGGCATGACCATAGCAGCCACCGACAACCTGACCATCGTGCCCAACCTGTCCATCGGCATGACCGACGATGCCCCGGACTTCCAGTTCAGCCTGAAACTCCCTTACTACTTCTGACTCGAACAAAAAAACCGCTGCAATCGCAACGGTTTTTTGGTTTGCGGCCGGGGTTCAGCGGATCTGGTGCTTGTGCAACAACCGGTAGAAGGTCGGTCGCGACACACCCAATACTTTGGCAGCGACACTCAGGTTATCGCTGTGGCGATTCAATACATCGCACAACGCCTGGCGTTCGGCCCGGGACTTGTATTCTTCGAGGGTGCCCATCGGCGCGGCGATCGTATGCTGACTGATCAACCCCAGATCACGGGCCTCGATCTGCCGGCCTTCGGCCAACACCAGCCCGCGACGAACGCGGTTGGCCAGTTCGCGAACATTGCCTGGCCAGTCGTGCTTGCCCATGGCAATCAACGCGTCTTCGCTGAAACTGCGTGGGCGGCGCCCGGTTTCACGGCTGTAGAAATGGGAGAAGTGGTTGGCCAGCACCGCCAGGTCGCCATAGCGCTCGCGCAGCGGAACGGTCGCCACTTGCAGTACGTTCAAGCGGTAATACAAGTCTTCGCGAAAGCGTTTCTTCCCGATCGCGGCTTCAAGGTCGACGTTCGTCGCCGCCAGAACCCGCACATCCACCGCAATCGGCTGACTGCCGCCGACCCGCTCGATGTGTTTTTCCTGGAGGAACCGCAACAGGTTGGCCTGCAACTCCAGTGGCAGGTCACCGATCTCGTCGAGAAACAGAGTGCCACCGTTGGCGGCTTCTATCCGCCCGATCTTGCGTTGGTGCGCGCCGGTAAATGCGCCTTTCTCATGACCAAACAGCTCGGACTGGATCAAGTGTTCGGGGATCGCCCCACAATTGATCGCGATAAAGGGTTTGCTGTGACGCTGGGACAGACGATGCAGGGTTCGTGCGACCAGTTCCTTGCCAGTGCCGCTTTCACCACGAATCAACACCGGAGATTCGGTCGGAGCCAGTTTGTTCAAGAGTTTTCGCAGTTCACGGACAGGTTTGCTGTCGCCCAGCAATTCGTGCTCGGGCTGGTCGACATGGACCGTACCTTGTCCGCGCAACCGCGCCATGCCAAACGCCCGGCCCAGTGTTACCTGAACCCGGGACACATCGAATGGCAGGGTATGAAAGTCAAAAAACCATTCACAGACAAAATCGCCGACATTTTGCAGTCGCAGCACTTCCTGATTGAGTACGGCTATCCACTCGGTGCCGCTGCGGCTGATCAACTCTTTGACAGCGTCCGGGTGCTCCAGGTGATAGGGCTGCAAGCGCAGCAAGCCCACGTCGCAGGTTCGGTCAGCGGCGTTCTCCAGCGTGCAGCTGTCAACGTCCCAACCGATATCGCGCAATCCAGGGAGCAGGCGATAGCAATCGTCACAGGGGTCCACCACTAATAAACGTCGTAAGGCAGGCGCATCGCTCATGACTGTTCCTTGGCGCCAAATTTACGAAAATTTATTAAAAACAGTCATTTGGCGAACCTGGCTGTAACATTAGCAAGAATTTGACAGGGGCTTGTACCGTTTGACTATAGGCATGCAATGCAACCAGTTATAAGTTGCAATTATGTTAGTCACCTAACGACTCTTTCCTTTCATTCAGCTTTCAATGTCAGGCTCATTCTTGAGTTTGTGAAACAAAGTGAAAATTTCTTTTGATTGTGTGTGACCCAAACCCCGGTTGCGGGCATCAGTACAAGTAACCAGCCGAACGGTAAGCCCAACCTTCGGCACATCACTTGATTGGGCATATAGAGAGAAGACCCCATGAACGCCCCGCTCCGTATCAACGAAGCACTTCTGATTGCCGACCGCGCATTTAAACCATTCAAATGCGTCGCCTGGGCCCCACAAGACGGTAATGGCGAACTCAGCCTGACCGTTATCGACCGCACCAGCACCAGCATTGGCCGCAAGCAGATCCCAAGCAGCGCCTATTCCGATCCCGCGCAACTCGAACTGCTGCTGGAACAGGCTCGCGCCGAATTGAGCGAGGAAGGTTACACACTGCAGTCGTGGTCGATGCCGCACTGATCGTTTTGCGGATTACTCCGGGGTAATCCGCGCCTTTTTCCTGTCTTTAGTTCGCAGGTTTTTCTGACCGTGCGCTACTTGACACTGTTTAATTCTAACTTTGCATGCGCCTGATACTTTGCAGGCTCGCCATTGGATCGAAAAGACACTGTTGTGGCACACAACGACCCTCCGTCTGTTAGTTCTTACCGTTGTGCATCCCTTCATTCAGGGATTGAATATTCTCCTCATCAAGTCGCCACCCAAACTTCTGGATCAGGACGACTCGCAAGGAGATGCGGTGCATGTCAAGCCAGTCCGCTTTTGCCTACCCCGCCACCCGGAACTACGCCGGGGCCCTCGATACGACGTTTGCCTCCAGCGGCAAAACCCAGGTCTATTTCGCCGACAGCCTTTTCAGCCTGGCCAATGGCGTTGCGATCGATGCGCAAGGTCGCTTGCTGGTAGCCGCAAAAGTCGGCATGGCCGATGGCAGTCGCTTTGGCCTGGCCCGCTTGCTGGAGGATGGTTGCGCAGACCTGACGTTCGGCAAACAAGGCAGTGTCATCGGGCAATTCGAACCGGGGTTCGAAGCCATGGGCACCAAGGTCCTGATCCTGCCCGACGGCAATATCCTGCTGGCCGGCCTGCAATACGAAAACACGCACCGCACACTCCCGGCCCTGGCATTGCTGGATCAGGATGGCCGCCTGGTGCAAAGCTTTGGCGATAATGGCCGCCGTGTCGTGCGCTTGCCTGGCGGTCTGTCCCTGGGCATGCGCGATCTCTGGCTGCCTCCTGGCGTGCCGGGTGCAGAAGCCTGCGATGTGGCCGTACAGCAAGACGGCCGGATTCTGGTCCTGGCCAACCATCACTTCGAACTGGCCGATCACGTCGGCATGTTGATACGACTGGATGTCGAAGGCTCGCTGGACTGCTCGTTCAATGGCCGCGGCTTTGTGATGGTCAGGCACCTGCTGATGAATACCTGGCTCGGCAGCCTGACGGTACAACGTGATGGCCGAATCCTGGTCGGTGGATCCATCAATTTTCCCGAGGAGGGTTTGCTGGCACGCTATCACCCGGACGGGCTCCTCGACGACCGTTTTGCCGTGGATGGATTCATGACCTTCAAGGCGCAAGGGCATGGCGCACGGATCAGTCAGGTGGTCCAGCAAAACGAAGGCTCCGTCCTGTGTTTTGGCAGCAGTCGCGAGCCAATGCACTGCCTGACATTCAAAATGCACAGCAACGGCCGACCCGACACTCATTGCAACGGAGGACACCCGCAGCGCCGGGAAATCGGTTACAGCGGATGCCAGTGGACCGCCGCGCAGTTACAGCCCGATGGCGCTGTGCTGACCGCGGGCGCCACCACCGGCGGCGTCGAAGCAGACTTCATTCTCGGGCGATACCTGCCCAACGGCCTTCCCGATCGCCGTTTCGGCAAAGGCAGCGGCTACACGCGTACCCGCCTCGGCCCTAGCCTGGATACCGCCACCTGTGTCGCCGCGCAAGCCAATGGAAACATCGTCGTTGGCGGCTTTTCGCTGCAAGGAAACTACAAGGCGGTCATTGCTCGCTTCCAGGGATAAACACCGGCATTTTTCCTGCGCTTGATCTTCGCGCGCGCTTACGGCAAGTTGCGCGCTTCTCAAGACAAGGAGCAGCCGATGTCCGGTTCAATGGCCCAGGCGTTCGCGCACAACTTTCTCGGGCACTCGCCCCGTTGGTACAAGGCCTGCATCGTCGGTTTCCTCATCCTCAATGCCCTGGTGCTCTGGACCGCAGGCCCGGTGGCTGCCGGCTGGCTGTTGGTGCTGGAGTTCATCTTCACCCTGGCCATGGCGCTCAAATGCTATCCGCTGATGCCCGGCGGCCTGCTGATGATTGAAGCCCTGCTGCTGAAGATGACCACGCCCCAGGCTCTGTACGACGAGTTGCTGCACAACTTCCCGGTGATCCTGCTGCTGATGTTCATGGTGGCCGGTATCTATTTCATGAAGGACCTGTTGCTGTACCTGTTCTCGCGCCTGCTGCTCGGGGTCCGCTCCAAGGCACTGCTGGCCCTGATGTTCTGCTTTCTGTCGGCCTTTCTGTCGGCGTTCCTCGATGCCTTGACCGTGACCGCTGTGATCATCAGTGCCGCCGTAGGCTTTTACTCGGTGTATCACCGCGTTGCCTCGGGCAACGATCCACGTCAGGACAGCGAGTTCAGCGACGACAAACATCTGCCCACCCTGCATCAGGGTGATCTGGAACAGTTCCGCGCCTTCCTGCGCAGCCTGCTGATGCACGGCGCCGTGGGCACCGCGCTGGGCGGTGTCTGTACGCTGGTTGGCGAACCGCAGAACCTGTTGATCGGCCATGAAATGGGCTGGCACTTCGCCGAGTTCTTTACCCAGGTAGCGCCGGTATCCCTGCCGGTACTGGTTGCCGGGCTGGTGACATGCGTCCTGCTGGAAAAACTGCGCTGGTTCGGCTACGGCACGCTGCTGCCGGATAACGTCCGTGCGGTGCTGGCCAACTACGCCGCCGAAGACAACGCCGAGCGCACCGCACGCCAACGTGCAGCGCTTCTGGTGCAAGGCTTTGCCGCATTGATTCTGATTGCCGCGCTGGCGTTTCACATCGCCGAAGTGGGCTTGATCGGCTTGATGGTGATCGTGCTGATCACCGCCTTTACCGGCATCACCGACGAACACCGCCTGGGCACCGCATTCAAGGACGCCATGCCGTTCACCTCATTGCTGGTGGTGTTTTTCGCCGTGGTCGCGGTGATTCACGATCAGCAACTGTTCGCCCCGCTGATCCACTGGGTGCTGACGCTGCCGGCAGACCAGCAACCGGGCATGCTGTTCATTGCCAACGGCCTGTTGTCCGCCATCAGCGACAACGTATTCGTGGCAACCATTTACATCACCGAAGTGAAGCGCGCGTTCATGGCGGGTGAGATGACCCGTGAGCATTTCGAGACACTGGCCATAGCGATCAATACCGGCACCAACCTGCCGAGCGTGGCAACACCGAATGGCCAAGCGGCATTCCTGTTCCTGCTGACCTCGGCGATCGCACCGCTGGTGCGCCTGTCTTACGGGCGGATGGTCTGGATGGCGTTGCCGTACACCGTGGTGATGGGCTTGCTCGGGTGGTATGCGGTGAGCTACTGGCTCTGACACCACCGACCCTGTGGGAGCGAGCTTGCTCGCGATAGCGGTCTGTCAGACACAAGGATGTTGAATGTGCCGCCGCCATCGCGAGCAAGCTCGCTCCCACATTATCCGAGGCGGTGCCAGACGCGACCGTCACGGGTGAGCAGTTCTTCGCCGGCCTTGGGGCCGTTTTCCCCGGCGGCATAGCTCTGCACGCTGGAATCCTGCTGCCAGGCATCCAGGAACGGCTGCACCGCACGCCAGCCGTTTTCGATGTTGTCGGCGCGCTGGAACAGCGTCTGGTCGCCGGTCAGGCAATCGTAGATCAGGGTTTCGTAGCCGGTGGACGGCTGCATCTCGAAGAAGTCCTTGTAGGCAAACCCCAACTCGATGTTGTCCATCTTCAAGGCCTGACCGGGCCGTTTGGCCAACAGGTCGAACCACATGCCTTCGTTCGGCTGGATCTGAATGCGCAGATAGGTCGGCTGCAATTCGTCGACCTCGGTATCACGGAACTGCGCATAGGGCGCCGGCTTGAAACAGATGACGATCTCGGTGTCACGCACGCTCATGCGCTTGCCGGTGCGCAGGTAGAACGGCACGCCGACCCAACGCCAGTTGTCGATCATGACCTTGAGGGCCACATAGGTTTCGGTGTTGCTGTCGGGCGCGACCTTGTCTTCTTGGCGATAGCCCGGCAGCGCCTTGCCATCGATCTCACCCGCGGTGTATTGGCCGCGCACCGAGTTGGCGTGGGCCTCCTCGACTGTCCATGGACGGATCGCGCCAACGACCTTGGCCTTCTCGCCGCGCACCGCATCGGCGCCAAACGCCGCGGGCGGCTCCATCGCCACCATCGCCAGCAACTGGAACAGGTGATTGGGCACCATGTCGCGCAGGGCGCCGGTGTGCTCGTAGAAACTGCCACGGGTTTCCACGCCGACGGTTTCGGCGGCGGTGATCTGCACGTGGTCGATGTAGTGATTGTTCCAGAACGCTTCGAACAGGCTGTTGGAGAAGCGGCTGACCAGGATGTTCTGCACGGTCTCCTTGCCCAGGTAATGGTCGATCCGGTAGATCTGCTTTTCCGTCATCACCTTGAGCAGGCAGGCGTTCAAAGCCTCGGCCGTTTGCAGGTCGGAGCCGAAGGGCTTTTCGATCACCACCCTCCTGAACGCCTCGGGAGTTTCCTCCAGCAAACCGGCGGCACCGAGGCGACGTGCCACTTCACTGAAGAAACGCGGCGCGGTGGCCAGGTAGAACACCGCATTGCCGGTACCACTGTCGGCGATTTTCGCCGCCAGCGCTTGATAAGTGCTGTCGTCCAGGAAATCGCCCTGGACGTAGCTGATGCCTTTGGCGAGTCTGGACCAGACCGCTGGATCAAGGGTGTGGTCACCCTTGCCAGCCATCTCGTTTCGAATGAACTCTTCGAGCTTTTGCGCAAAGCCTTCATCGCTGATGGCGTTGTGGTCAACGCCGATGATCCGCAGTCCATCCCCGAGTAACCCGTTGCGCTTGAGGTTATACAGCGCCGGTACCAACAGACGCTTGACCAGGTCGCCGTGGGCGCCAAACAGAAACAGCGTCGTCGGTGGAGCGGGCTCAGCCTTGGATTTCCTGCGGATCGCATGGGTCATTTTTTCGAGGTCTCCACGTGTCCGCCGAAGCCGAAGCGCTGGGCCGAGAGAACCTTGTCGCCAAAGGTGCCTTGCCCACGGGAACGGTAGCGGGAGAACAGCGAGTTCGACAGCACCGGCACCGGCACCGCTTGTTCCATGGCGGCTTCGATGGTCCATTGCCCTTCACCGCTGTCGGCCACGGACCCGGAGAAACCGTCGAGTTTCGGATCGCTGGCCAGGGCGTCGGCCGTCAGGTCCAGCAACCACGAGGACACCACGCTGCCACGACGCCACACTTCGGCGATGTCGGCGACGTTCAGGTCGAAACGCTGGTCTTGCGGCAGGCTCTCGCTGTTTTTTGTCTTGAGGATGTCGAAGCCTTCTGCAAACGCCTGCATCATTCCGTACTCGATGCCGTTGTGGATCATCTTCACGAAATGCCCGGCACCGGCGGGACCGGCGTGAATGTAGCCACGCTCGGCACGATCGTCGTCGGACTTGCGGTCCTTGGTGCGCGGGATGTCGCCCAGGCCCGGGGCCAGGGTTGCGAACAGCGGGTCGAGGCGTTTGACGGTCTCGGCATCGCCGCCGATCATCATGCAGTAACCGCGTTCCAGGCCCCAGACACCGCCGGACGTGCCGACGTCGATGTAGTGCAGGCCTTTTTCCGACAGGGTCTTCGCCCGGCGGATATCGTCCTTATAGAAGGTGTTGCCGCCGTCGATGATGGTGTCGCCGGCTTCGAGCAAGGTGCTCAGGGTGTCGATGGTTTCTTCGGTCGGCGCGCCGGCCGGCAGCATGACCCAGACCGCACGCGGCCTGGCCAGGCCGGCGACCAGCGCCGGCAGATCGGTGACGCCCGTGGAACCCTCTGTGGCCAGGGCTTCGACAAAGGCGGTATTGCGATCGTAAACAACGGTGGTGTGCCCGTTGAGCATCAGGCGCCGCGCAATATTGCCGCCCATGCGGCCCAGTCCAATAATCCCGAGTTGCATGTGCTGATGCTCCCTACTACAAATAAAAGTGTGTCAAAGGTTATAGCCCAACGCGACTCATGAGGTTAGTCCAGAGCGTTGGCGTGAAGTTTCCGGGCATTGTGCCCGATCCTGATGGATAACGTCGGGAATCAAACCGAAGACACAACGACCATGAAAAATAAAAAAGTTCCCTTTGGGGGCAAAAGAAATCAAAATTGGCGCCGATAGTAGGTCAGCCCCGGATTTCGAGGCGTACCTACAGTTGAGACACGCCATTTGCGAGGTGAGCAATGGGCACAGTACATACCGCACTGCCAGCACAAACCCTTTACGTCACTATCCGTCGCGATGAATTGCGCCAGTTGAAAGACGAACGCGATCAATTGAAACAGGAACTGGCGCAGCTGCGGCTGTTGCTGCAAGCCAATCAAGTGCAGCCCCTGGCTGTGGTGCAGCGCGCCCCACTCGCCTGATTCCCTCCTTTGAAGCGGGAGCAGTCTGCACTGTTTCCGCACCGGCTCACGCCCTGCCGCCCTTGGCAACTCACAAAATTTTCACAATTGTCACACGATAATTACTAGTTTAGGTCGCCCGATTCCGCGCGGCCCTCGTTCGTCGTCCGCGATATCCAAGTCCCGGCGGTGGTAGTGAATTCTCGGCTGGAGCGCTGAATGTCTTGGTTTAAACGCAGCAACACGACTGCGGCAGGTTTCGATTGGGCCGGATTTGTCTGGCTGTTTGTATTCTTCTGGTACTTTTCCGGCATCACCCAACTACTGATCCAGTTGACTGGCACCTCCGGCTTTACCGGATTCCGCCAGGCCTTCGTCATGAGCGCCATCTGGCTGGCGCCGATGTTGCTGTTCCCCCGGCAAACCCGTGTCATGGCTGCCGTGATCGGCGTGGTGCTGTGGGCATGCTCCATGGCGAGCCTGGGCTACTTCTTCATTTATCAGCAGGAATTTTCCCAGAGCGTCATCTTC
Organism: Pseudomonas sp. KH_046_2; assembly: GCF_057838985.1. Taxonomy (NCBI): domain Bacteria; kingdom Pseudomonadati; phylum Pseudomonadota; class Gammaproteobacteria; order Pseudomonadales; family Pseudomonadaceae; genus Pseudomonas; species Pseudomonas sp. KH_046_2. Next base: position 3,294,765 of record NZ_CM174480.1, read on the forward strand.
ATCATGTTCGAGTCGAACGTGGCTGAAGCCGGCGAGTACATGACCCAGTACTTTGCCTGGTGGATGGTCCCGGCGTTCCTCGCCCACAGCGCTTTTAGCTATTTCCTGTGGACACGCCTGCGCCCGGTGTACCTGTCCCGTGGCAAGGCGCTGGTCGCGGCTACAGCCCTGCTGTTCGCCGTGGTCGCCTATCCGCTGATCAAGCAGACCCAGCGCACCGGCAGTTTCGCCGCCGGTTTCGAGAAGTTCGAAACCCGCATCGAACCTGCGGTGCCATGGCAGATGGCCGTGGCCTATCACCGTTACCTCGACACCTTGGCCGCAATGCAGGACATGCTGGAAAGCGCCAGCAAGATTCCACCGCTGCACAACCTCAAGGACGCCATGGCCAACACGCCGGCGACCCTGGTGCTGGTGATCGGCGAGTCCACCAACCGTCAGCGCATGAGCCTGTATGGCTATCCTCGGGCAACCACGCCGGAACTGGACAAGCTCAAGGATCAACTGGACGTTTTCGACAACGTCATCACCCCGCGCCCCTACACCATTGAGGCGCTGCAGCAGGTCCTGACCTTCGCCGACGAAGAAAACCCGGACCTGTACCTGTCGACGCCATCGCTGGTCAGCATGATGAAACAGGCAGGCTACAAGACCTTCTGGATCACCAACCAGCAGACCATGACCAAGCGCAACACCATGCTCACGACCTTCTCCGAACAGGCTGACGAGCAGGTGTACCTGAACAACAACCGCAACCAGAACGCCGCCCAGTACGATGGCGACGTGATCGAGCCGTTCAACAAGGCCCTGGCCGACGGGGCACCGCGCAAACTCATCGTCGTGCATTTGCTCGGCACACACATGAGCTACCAGTACCGCTACCCGTCGACCTTCGACAAGTTCCAGGACCGTGACGGTGTGCCTGCCGGTATTCGCGATGACCAGTTGCCGACGTACAACAGCTACGACAATGCCGTGCTGTACAACGATTTCGTGGTGTCCAGCCTGATCAAGGACTACGCCAGGACCGATCCCAACGGCTTCCTGCTGTACCTGTCCGACCATGGCGAAGACGTGTTCGACTCCGTGGGCCACAGTACCCTGGGGCGCAACGAGAACAAGCCGACGGCACCGATGTACACCATTCCGTTCATGACCTGGGCTTCGCCGAAATGGCGCGCAACCCATGACTGGAACCTCGCCGGTGATCTCTCGCGTCCTTACAGCAGCTCGCACCTGATCCACACTTGGGCGGACCTCGCAGGCCTGAGCTTCGACGAACTCGATCGCAGCAAAAGCCTGGTCAGCGACAGCTTCAAGCCCCGGCCATTGATGATCGGCAACCCGTATGAGCGTGAGCAACGGGCGTTGATCGACTTCAGTCTGATGAAGCCGAAGACGCCACCGACGGTCGTCCAGCAGTAATCCTTTCAGGGGCCGGTTCCGGTCCCTTTTTCATGCTCATGAAGTTCATTCCCATTTAACCGAATCGGCGGATAATGCCATTTCGACACTGCTTCATTGATTCATGGACGAAAGGCATCCGACATCTGTAGTGGGAGGCAAACCATGAAACGCACCGCAATGATCCTCGCCGGCCTGATGGCCTTGGGCGCATCCAGCGCTTTTGCCGAAGGCGGAGCCGAACGCATGCGCTATTACTACGAAAGTCTGCGACTGGCCCAGCAACAAGCCCTGGGCCACCCCATCCAAAGCACTGAGTTGCGGGTTCCCGACGATCAAACTGCACAAATGACTGAAACCTACAGACCGAAATGATCCATGGTCTTTTGACTGCGACGCCAGGGTCGCAGAAGACTGTCGGGCGTCCTGATGGACGCCCTTTTTTGACCTGCCGTTTTTTGGTTTCCGAGTTACAGCGCCTTGCTCCAGAACAGCATCCGCCCGTGGGCCGGGTCGAACATGCCGGGGGCGAATCCGGCTTTTTCATAGGAACCCTGGGCCACGGCATTGCCTTCCAGCACTTCCAGGGTCAGCTTGCAGCAGCCACGCTGACGGGCGATGTCCTCGACCTTTTGCAGCATCTTCTGGCTCAAGCCCAGGCCGCGAAATTTTTTCACCACCACCACATCGTGCACATTGACCAGCGGTCGGCAGGCAAAGGTCGAGAATCCCTCGAAGCAATTGATCAGCCCGGCCGGCTCGCCACCGACAAAGGCCAGCACACTGAAGGCGTGGGGGCGCCTGGCAAGCTCTGCCGGGAGTTGCTCCAGTACATTGGCCGGCAACGGCTGGCCGCCCCCCATCGGGTCCTCGGCGTAGTGGTTCAACACCAGACAAATAGCCTCGGCATGCACCGGATTGGTGTAGCTGGCCTGAAGCACAAGAATTTCTGCGGAGTCCATTTCCATCCTCGATCACACATGAAGTAGCCCCCAGCATGTATTTCACGCTGAAGTGCCGGCAGACCATAGCGCGAGCACCGTGGTATCGACAATCGCAACCGAGGAAATCTTTTGGCGCTCAAGCGCCCCAGATCAAGGCTTCGGTCCATCCCAGTTCGGCAAAGTCCTCAGCCCGCAAGCGCGACTCACCGGCGCAGAAAAACTCGTCGAGTTGCGGTGGCTTGACCGAAGTGCCACTGAGCATGGCGTGAACCTGGCCACGGTGATGGATCTGGTGTTCAAACAAATGGGACAGCAGGCGCAGTCGGCTGTCGTATTGCGGGGTGTCGCGGGCGATGGTCACGACTTTACCGAGGTCGGCGTCGCGCATCTGCTCGCAGTAGGCGATCAGCCGGCAGTCGACGCGGGTCTGTTCGCCAACGAGGTGCGGCGCAATGAGACAGGGCTCGTCTTCCTTGAAAAACACCCGGCAATCGGGATGCGGATCGTCGCCGCGCAGTTCGCGCTCCAGGGCGTCCACATAAAACCAGTCACAGGTGAGGATATGGTTGAGGGTGGCGCGGATCGTCGGGAAGAAACTGACCCGGGGTGCACTCAGTTCCTGAGGGCTCAACTGACGCCAGGCCTTGGCCAGTCGGTGATTGGCCCAGGCGTTCTGATAGGCCATGGTCAGCAAATGGTGCGACAGGGGCTGATTCATCTTCGCTGCTCCCGATCAAATCCCGATCAAACTTCGGCAAACCGCTGCAGTTGCATTTCCTGCAATCGACTGAGGGTGCGGCGGAACGGGAATTCCAGATAACCCTCGGTGTAAAGCGATGCCATTGGTACTTGCGCTTCAAGGTACAGAGGCACCTTGCGGTCGTAGCACTCGTCCACCAAGGCAATGAAGCGTCGCACACCGTCGTCATGCACCGACAGCTGCGGCAACTCGCGGTCCCCCGCTTCCACCCGCTCGACACCGTCCTCGGTGCCACGGGCAATGCGCCCGGCACGTTTCTGCGCGCTGAGGTTGGGCACGTCACTCAACAGAATAGCGCCGTAGGTATCGCACAGGGCGATGAAATCCATGGCCGCGAAGGGTTGCTCGCACAGCGCGGCGTAACGGGTCCAGAGCACGGCCGGGCTAGCCTTGATCACCTCAAGGGAACGGTAACCGACCCTGACCGACTCGCTCGATACTGACTGGCCGACGCTCAACAACTGGAATACCTCACCCAAAGCGCCGGGGTTACCGGGCTCGGCCACCCAATAACGTTGCAAACCGGCCCCCGGATGCAGGCGATGGTCTTCCCCGCCATCCACCGCAATCACCTGCATGTGTTGCTTGATCGCCCCGATGGCGGGCATGAAACGGTCGCGATTGAAGCCGTCGGCGTACAACTGGTCCGGCGGAAGATTGGACGTGCAGACCACCACCACGCCCTGTTCGAACATCACTTGGAACAGGCGCCCGAGAATGATCGCATCGCCAATGTCATTGACGAACAGCTCGTCGAAACACAGAACCCGCACCTCTTCGGCCAGTTCACGAGCCAACGCCTTGAGTGGATCGGCGGTACCGGTCAGTTGAAACGAGCGCTGATGCACCCAACCCATGAAATGGTGAAAGTGCTGACGCCGCGCCGGTACTCGCAGGCTTTGGTAAAACTGGTCCATCAACCAAGTCTTGCCCCGCCCCACCGGCCCCCACAGGTACACGCCGGAAATGGACGCGCGGCCTTCGTGCAGGGCCTCGTGGCATTTTTGCAGGGCCCACACGGCATGTTCCTGGGCCTCGTCCTGGACGAAGCCCTTTTGTTCGATGGCATGCTGCCAAGCGCTTAAGGGGGAATCGATAGTCATGGGCGGCAGTATGCCATTGCGCATGAATAACGCGACCAGTGATCGGCGGTTTTATGCAGAAAGGAAAAGCGCCTTGACGCATTAGATTACTAGCATCATATTTAATAAATGTTGCTACAAATCTATTACCCTTGTCGCCATCCCTCTGGAGTCATCCCATGCATTACAAAGTTTTCGGTCGTAAAACCGGTTTGCGGGTTTCCGAACTGGCGTTGGGCGCCGGTAACTTCGGTACCGGTTGGGGCCATGGCGCCGAGCGTAACGAAGCCAGGCGCATATTTGATGGCTACGTGGAAGCCGGCGGCAACTTCATCGATACCGCCAATGGCTATCAGGGCGGGCAGTCCGAGGCCATGCTCAGCGAATTCATCGCCGCAGAACGGGATAGCCTGGTCATTGCCAGCAAATACACCCTCGGGACTACACCGGCGGCCGGCATTTCCCACACTGGCAACAGCCGCAAGAACATGGTGCGCGCCGTCGAAGAAAGCCTCAAACGGCTGAAGACCGAGCACATCGACCTGTTCTGGGCGCACATGAGCGACGGCGTCACGCCCATGGAAGAGATCCTGCGCGGCTTCGACGATCTGGTCAGTGCCGGCAAGATTCATTACGCAGGGCTGTCGAACTTCCCCGCGTGGCGCATCGCCCGCGCCGACCTGCTGGCTGAGGTACGCGGGTTTGCGCCGATTGCCGCGATCCAGGTCGAGTACAGCCTCGCCGAACGCACCGCTGAGCGCGAGCAACTGCCGATGGCCGAAGCCCTGGGCCTGGCCGCGACCTTGTGGTCGCCGCTGGGTGGCGGCTTCCTGACTGGCAAGTATCGCAACAGTGAGGGCGACAACCGTGGGAACAAACTCGGCGTGCTGATCCACGCCGAAAAAAGCGCCCGGGAAACCGCCCTGCTCGACACCTTGATCGAGGTCGCCGCAGAATTGGACGCCAGCCCGACCCACGTGGCCATCGCCTGGCTGCGGGAAAAGGCCAAACGCTCGACCACGGCGCTGATTCCGATCCTCGGCTCCCGGACCCGGGAGCAACTGGACGCGACGTTGGGCGCGCTGAATGTGCAGTTGAGCACCGAGCAACTGGTACGACTGGACGGCGTCAGTGACGTGGCCAAAGGCGTGCCGCACGAATCCATTTCCGGTTCGTCCGCACGGTTCAGCGGCGGTCAGATCCTCGACCTGCCAAGCATTCCGGTGGCCTGACACAAATCAAAACTGTAGGAGCGAGCCTGCTCGCGATGAGGCCCTGCCAGCCAACAGAGATGTTGAAGGCAAGACCGCCATCGCGAGCAGGCTCGCTCCTACAGGGTCAAGCGTATTACTTATCGACCTTGTGTCTGGCCGCATACAGGCACAGCATTTCCATCGCCAATGTCGCCGCCGCCAGTGACGTAATCTCCGCGCTGTCATAGGCCGGGGCAACTTCCACCACGTCCATGCCCACCAGGTTTATCCCGCGCAGGCCGCCGAGAATCTCCAGCGCCTGCACCGTGCTCAAGCCGCCACACACCGGTGTTCCGGTGCCTGGAGCGAACGCCGGATCGAGGCAGTCGATGTCGAAGGTCAGGTACACCGGGTTGTCGCCGACCCGGGCGCGAATCGCCTCGACAATTGCCTCGCAGCCACGGCGATGCACCTGCCGCGCGTCGAGCACTTGAAAGCCCTGGTGATCATCGTTGGTGGTGCGCAAGCCGATTTGTACCGAGCGCGACGGATCGACCAAGCCTTCCTTCGCCGCGTGCCAGAACATGGTGCCGTGATCGATGCGCTTGCCCTCTTCGTCCGGCCAGGTGTCGCTGTGGGCGTCGAAGTGGATCAGCGACAGCGCCCCGTGCTTGCGGGCATGGGCCTTGAGCAGCGGATAGGTGATGAAATGGTCGCCGCCGAAGGTCAGCATCGCCGTGCCGGCGTTGAGGATGTGCTCGGCGTGGGCTTCGATGCATTCCGGCGTCGATTGCGGCGAACCGTAATCGAAGTCGCAATCGCCGTAGTCGATCACTGCCAGGTGATCGAACGGATCAAAGGTCCATGGCCAGTGCCGTTCCCAGGCAATCCCGGCGGAAGCGGCGCGAATGCCGCGCGGTCCGAAGCGCGCCCCTGGACGGTTGCTGGTGGCGGTGTCGAACGGCACGCCACTGACGGCCACATCAACGCCACGCAGGTCACGACTGTAGCGGCGACGCATGAAACTGGTGATGCCGGCGTAGGTACTTTCAGCGGCCGTGCCGTACAGGCTGTCACGGGTAAGGGCTTGATCGTTCTGCATCGGGACGTCCATTGAAGGCTCCTTCTCTTTTGTTATTGGCGGCTACGGAAAGTGGTCCACAGGCGGGTGCGCTGACGCATGTCCTTGAGGCCCATGCTGCGGTCGGCGTACAGCCGCTCCCGCACATCGGCCAACGGGTAGATGTCCGGATCGTTGCGCACCGCTTCATCCACCAGCGGCGTGGCGGCCTGGTTCGCCGTAGCGAAGAATAAGGTGTTGGTCAGTGCCGCGACGGACTCGGGGCGCAACATGAACTCGATAAAGGCGCGGGCGGCTTCGGGGTGCGGCGCGTCCTTGGGAATCGCCAGGTTGTCCTGCCATACGAGGGTGCCCTCCCTGGGAATCCGGTAGGCGATTTCATAGGGTTTGTTGGCCTTGCGTGCCTGGTCGGCGGCCATGCTCGCGTCGCCGTTGTAGGTCAGCGCCAGGCACACGCTGCCATTGGCCAGATCGCTGATCTGCCGCCCGGTGGCGACGTACAGCACGTTCGGCTGTAGCTGATGCAGCAACGCCTCAGCGGCTGACAGATCGTTCTTGTCCGTGCTGTAGGGATCTTTACCCAAGTAGTGCAACGCCAGTCCAATCACCTCCTGGGGAGAGTCGAGAATGGCGATGCCGCAATCCTTCAACTTGCTCGCGTACTCGGGTTTGAACAGCAGATCCAGGCTGTTGAGCGGCACGTCCGGCAAGCGCTGCTTGACCGCCTCGACGTTCATGCCCAAACCCAGGGTGCCCCAGGTGTAAGGCACGCCGTAACGGTTGCCCGGGTCGACAGCGGCGAGTTTTTCCAGCAAGTCCGGATCGAGGTTGGCGTAACCCGCGAGGCCTTCATGGGGAATCGGTTTCAACGCACCGGCCGCAAGCCCCCGGGCCAGCACACTGGAGGACGGCACCACCACGTCATAACCGCTGCCGCCGGTGAGCAACTTGGTCTCCAGTACTTCCGAAGAATCAAAGGTGTCGTAGCGCACATGGATACCCGTCTCCTGCTCGAACCGTTGCAGGGTTTCGGGGGCGACGTAATCGGCCCAACTGTACAGATTGACCACCTTGTCTTCGGCCTGGGCCGATGCGGCCATGGCAAGGAACAGCGCGGGTAAACACAGCTTGAACATGGGAGCCATGACGAACACCTGACCAGAGGAAGTGGTGGCAGGATGCGTCGTCAGATACATTGGTGAAATACCAAGTTAATTAACCTGACTTTATTACGGAGTAATGTTTGATGCTCGGCCAACTCCACGACCTGGATCTGCAATTGTTGCGTCTGTTTGTCAGCGTGGTGGAGTGCGGCGGTTTCAGCGCCGCCCAAGGCGAACTGGGGTTGAGCCAGTCGAGCATCAGCCAGCAAATGGCCAAACTGGAAACCCGCCTGGGCTATCGACTATGCAGTCGTGGCAAGGGCGGGTTCCGGATCACGCCCAAGGGCGAACAATTGCTCAGCGCCACCCGTGGATTGTTCCAGTCCATCGAAGCCTTTCGTCATCAATCCAACGGCGTGGCCGGGCGCTTGATCGGCGAAGTGCGCCTGGGCCTGTCCGAAGCCCTGGATCAATCGGTGCTGCAACGGGTGGCCGAGGCGATCCGGCGCTTCCGCGAACGGGATGAGTCAGTGCGCATCGAACTGATCAGCGCCATGCCCGGCGAAATGGAGCGCTTGCTGCTGCAGCAGCGGCTGGACCTGGCCATCGGCTATTTCTCGCAAGTGCAAAGTGCGTTTGACTACCGCCAACTGTTCATTGAAACCCAGCATCTGTATTGCGCCCCCGGCCACCCGCTGTTCACCAATCCGGCCCCGAACGATCAGGATCTACAGGCCTGCGACCGGGTCGACCATCCCTACCGTTTCCTACGCAGTGACGAACCCTTCCAGGGCAAGTTGTGTTCGGCGCGCTCGGAACAAGTCGAAGGCACCCTCGCCTTCATTCTTTCCGGCAAGCATGTCGGTTACTTGCCCAGCCACTTCGCCCGTGGCTGGGAAGACAAGGGTTTGCTCAGGGCCGTGCGCCGAGGCGACATGAGTTTCGATGTCGCGTTTCATCTGGCCCGGCACCGGGCGCAGGTGGCCGGCGAGGCGCAGAAGGCGTTCGAAGAGGATCTGCTCGCAGCGTTTGCCTGAATTCGTCTTGGTCTAAGCTGTAACAATACCGGACACCGACATGCAAAAATGCACAGACAACCTGCACTTATCCGGGTTGTACAAGGCAAATTTGCGCTGATACGATCCGCCATCGCTCGCGCGCGAGCATCTCGATAAAGAACAATAAAAGCAGGGAGTTAGTGATGACTGCTCAGGTTTTTTCTCCCGGGACTCAGTCCATGGATGCCATGCAAAACGAAGTGCTGGCCGAGGTTCGCAACCACATTGGTCACCTGACCCTCAACCGCCCCGCCGGCCTCAATGCCCTGACCCTGGATATGGTGCGCAACCTGCACCGCCAGCTCGACGCCTGGGCCCAGGATCCGCAGGTACTTGCCGTGGTCTTGCGCGGTGCCGGGGAAAAAGCCTTCTGCGCCGGCGGCGACATTCGCTCGCTGCATGACAGCTTCAAAAGCGGCGACACCCTGCACGAAGATTTCTTCGTCGAGGAATACGCCCTCGACCTCGCGATCCACCACTACCGCAAACCGGTGCTGGCCCTGATGGACGGTTTTGTCCTCGGCGGCGGCATGGGTCTGGTGCAAGGCGCGGACCTGCGCGTGGTCACCGAAAAAAGCCGCCTGGCCATGCCGGAAGTCGGCATCGGCTACTTCCCGGACGTCGGCGGCAGTTACTTCCTGTCGCGCATTCCCGGTGAACTGGGGATCTACCTCGGCGTCAGCGGTGTGCAGATTCGTGCCGCCGATGCGCTGTATTGCGGCCTGGCCGACTGGTACCTCGAAAGCGCCAAGCTGGGCACGCTGGACGAGAAACTCGACCAGCTCGACTGGCACGATACGCCACTCAAGGACCTGCAAGGCCTGCTGGCGAAATTCGCCGTGCAGCAACTGCCCGATGCGCCGCTGGCGACTTTGCGCCCGGCCATCGACCACTTCTTCGCCCAAGCCGACGTGCCGAGTATTGTGGAACAACTGCGTCAGGTCACGGTTGCCGACAGCCATGAATGGGCCGTCACCACCGCCGACCTGCTGGAAACCCGCTCGCCGCTGGCCATGGCCGTGACCCTGGAAATGCTCCGTCGCGGACGCGAACTGCCGCTGGAGCAATGTTTCGCCCTAGAGCTGCACCTGGACCGCCAGTGGTTCGAGCGCGGCGACCTGATCGAAGGCGTGCGCGCCTTGCTGATCGACAAAGACAAGACACCACGCTGGAACCCGCCCACCCTCCAGGCGCTGGACGCCGAACACGTGGCGAGCTTCTTCAGCGAGTTTGACCAGAGCGAGAGCTGAGCCATGCACGATATCGAATTGAGCGAAGAACAAGTCATGATCCGCGACATGGCCCGGGATTTTGCCCGCGGCGAAATCGCGCCCCATGCCCAGGCCTGGGAAAAGGCCGGCTGGATCGATGACGGTCTGGTGGCGAAGATGGGCGAACTGGGCTTGCTGGGCATGGTGGTCCCCGAGGAATGGGGCGGCACCTATGTCGACTACGTGGCCTACGCCCTGGCGGTAGAAGAGATTTCCGCCGGCGACGGCGCTACCGGCGCCTTCATGAGCATCCACAACTCCGTGGGCTGCGGACCGGTGCTTAACTACGGCAGCGAAGAACAGAAGCAGACCTGGCTGGCGGACCTGGCCAGCGGAAAGGTCATCGGCTGCTTCTGCCTGACCGAACCCCAGGCCGGTTCCGAGGCGCACAACCTGCGCACCCGCGCCGAACTGCGCGACGGCCAGTGGGTGATCAATGGCGCCAAGCAGTTCGTCAGCAACGGCAAGCGCGCCAAGCTGGCGATTGTATTTGCCGTGACCGATCCGGATTTGGGCAAGCGCGGTATCTCGGCGTTCCTGGTACCGACCGACACTGCCGGTTTTATCGTCGATCGCACCGAACACAAGATGGGCATCCGTGCTTCCGACACCTGCGCGGTGACCCTGAACAACTGCACCATCCCCGAAGCCAATCTGCTGGGCGAACGCGGCAAGGGCCTGGCCATCGCCTTGTCCAACCTCGAAGGCGGCCGCATCGGCATCGCCGCCCAGGCGCTGGGCATCGCCCGCGCGGCGTTTGAAGCGGCGCTGGCATATTCCCGTGATCGTGTGCAGTTTGGCAAAACGATCAACGAACACCAGAGCATCGCCAATTTGCTGGCCGACATGCACATGCAGTTGAACGCCGCGCGACTGATGATCCTGCACGCCGCACGCCTGCGCACGGCCGGCAAACCCTGCCTGTCGGAGGCGTCACAAGCCAAGCTGTTTGCGTCGGAAATGGCCGAGAAGGTCTGCTCGTCCGCCATTCAGATTCATGGTGGCTATGGCTACCTGGAAGACTATCCGGTGGAGAAGTATTACCGGGATGCGCGGATCACGCAGATCTACGAAGGGTCGAGCGAGATTCAGCGGATGGTGATTGCCCGCGAACTGAAGAACTATCTGGTGTGAAGTCTTGTAGGAGCGAGCTCGCTCGCGATGGAGGTCAACGATGACGCGGGGTACCTGAATCGCCCCGGTGCCCTCAGGTTTTTCGCGAGCAGGCTCGCTCCTACAAGGGATCTCATAAACGCTGAGGTCCAATGTGGGAGCGAGCCTGCTCGCGATGAGGCCCGCAAGAACGCTACGTCACTTATCCTGGAACTCCGCCTCACGCTTGGCAATAAACGCCGCCATCCCTTCCTTCTGATCCTGCGTCGCAAACGCCGCATGGAACACCCGGCGCTCAAAGCGCACGCCTTCGGCCAGGCTCACTTCAAAGGCACGGTTGACGCTTTCCTTGACCATCATCGCAATCGGCAACGATTTCTTGGCGATCAATGCCGCGACTTTCAGCGCTTCATCCAGCAGCTCATCGCTCGGCACAATACGCGCCACGATGCCGCAACGCTCCGCTTCCACGGCATCGATCAAGCGGCCGCTCAGGCACATTTCCATGGCCTTGGCCTTGCCCACCGCACGAGTCAGGCGCTGGGTGCCGCCCATGCCCGGCAACACACCGAGGTTGATTTCCGGCTGGCCGAATCGGGCGTTATCGCCGGCCAGGATGAAGTCGCACATCAACGCCAGCTCACAGCCGCCGCCCAGGGCGAAACCGTTGACCGCCGCGATGATCGGCTTGCGGCGGTTGGCTACACGGTCGCTGTCGCTGAACAGGTCGTCGATGTAGATCTGCGGATAGGTCAGCTCGGCCATTTCCTTGATGTCGGCACCGGCGGCGAAGGCTTTTTTCGAACCGGTCAGGACGATACAGCCAATGTTCGAGTCAGCCTCGAAGCCATCAAGGGCCTGGTTCAGTTCGCTGACGATCTGCGCGTTCAACGCGTTCAGCGCTTGTGGACGGTTGAGGGTGATCAGGCCAACGCGGCCGTGGGTTTCCAGCAAAATCGTTTCATAACTCACAGGGGACTCCTTCTTATAAATTGCGCGAAATGACCATGCGCTGAATATCGCTGGTGCCTTCGTAGATCTGGCAGACCCGCACGTCGCGGTAGATCCGTTCCAGCGGAAAGTCGTTGAGGTAACCGTAACCGCCCAGGGTTTGCAGCGCCGAGGAGCATACCTTCTCGGCCATTTCCGAGGCGAACAGTTTGGCCATCGACGCTTCGACCAGGGCCGGTTGGCCACTGTCGCGCAGGGCGGCGGCGTAGTGCACCATTTGCCGCGCCACGGCGATCTGGGTCGCCATGTCCGCCAGGCGGAACGCCACGGCCTGGTGCTCAATGATCGGCTTGCCGAAACTCTCACGCTCACGGGCATAATCGCGAGCCGCTTCGAAGGCGGCGCGGGCCATGCCCACCGATTGCGAAGCGATGCCGACGCGACCGCCTTCAAGGTTGGCCAGGGCAATCCTGTAGCCTTCGCCCTCCTCGCCCAAACGGTTGGCCACCGGCACCTTCACGTCTTCGAAGAGGATCTGGCAGGTGTCGGACGCATGCTGGCCAAGCTTGTCTTCGACCCGCGCAACGGTGTAGCCCGGCGAATCGGTCGGCACGATAAAGGCGCTGATACCGCGCTTGCCAGCACTCGGATCGGTCACCGCAAACACGATCACCACCCCGGCATTCTGCCCGGACGTGATGAACTGCTTGCAGCCGTTGAGCACGTAATGATCGCCTTCCAGGCGCGCACGGGTTTTAAGGCCGCTGGCGTCGGAACCGGCCTGGGGTTCGGTCAGGGCGAAAGCGCCGAGCATCGCACCGCTGGCCAGCGGTTTGAGGAAGCGCTCCTTCTGATCGTCGTTGCCGTACTTGAGGATCGGCACACAACCCACGGAGTTGTGCACGCTCATGATGGTCGAGCAGGCACCATCACCGGCGGCGATTTCTTCCAGCGCCATGGCGTAGGCCAGGTAACCGGTGTCGCATCCGCCCCACTGCTCTGGCACCAGCATGCCGAAGAAGCCCAGCCCGGCCATCTCGCCGATGGCTTCCTTGGGAAAGCGGTGCTCGCGATCCCACTCGGCGGCGAACGGCTTCAGCCGTTCCTGGGCAAAGTCCCGGGCCATGTCGCGGATTTGTTGTTGGTCGTCATTGGGGATCATGGTGAATCCTTAAAATTTAATTGCCCCCTGTAGGAGCGAGCTTGCTCGCGAAGGGCCTGAGAGCGCCGCATTCATCCAGGCAGAGCTCGTCATCGTTGACGTTCTTCGCGAGCAAGCTCGCTCCTACAGGGACTGCGCAAGTCTTAATACAGGCATTCCACGGCCATGGCCGTCGCTTCACCGCCGCCGATACAAATCGCTGCAACGCCGCGCTTCAGGCCTTTCTGGCGCAAGGCCGAAAGCAGGGTCACCAGAATCCGCGCACCGGACGCGCCGATCGGGTGACCGAGGGCGCAAGCACCGCCGTGCACGTTGAGCTTCTCGTGGGGAATTTCCAGATGAGTCATCGCGGCCATACCGACCACGGCAAAGGCTTCGTTGACTTCCACCAGGTCGACGTCATTGAGCGACCAGCCGGTTTTCTTCATCAACTTCTTGATTGCGCCAATCGGCGCCACCGGGAACAGGCCCGGCGTATCGGCAAATGCCGCATGACCATGGATCACGGCCAATGGCTTCAGACCACGCTTTTCGGCTTCGGAGCGGCGCATCAGCACCAACGCGGCGGCACCGTCAGAGATCGAACTGGAGTTGGCCGCGGTCACCGTACCGCCTTCGCGGAACGCCGGCTTCAACGAAGCGATCTTGTCCAGCCTGGCTTTTGGCGGCTGCTCGTCATTGCTGATCACCACCTGCTCTTTGCCGACCGTCACGGTCAGCGGGACGATTTCGTCCTTGAAGCTGCCGTCCTTGATCGCCTGCTGTGCGCGAGTGGTCGAGGCGATGGCGAACGCGTCCTGGGCCTCACGGCTGAAGCCGTTGGTTTCGGCGCACTCTTCGGCGAAGGTGCCCATCAGGCGGCCCTTGTCGTAGGCGTCTTCGAGGCCGTCGAGGAACATCGAGTCCTGCACCCGACCATGGCCCATGCGGTAACCGGCACGGGCGCGGTCCAGCAGGTAAGGCGCGTTGGACATGCTTTCCATGCCACCGGCGACCACCACGTCGGCACTGCCCGCCACCAGCATGTCATGGGCCAGGATCGCCGCTTCCATGCCGGAACCGCACATCTTGTTCAGGGTGGTGCAGCGGGTCGATTTATCCAGCCCCGCGCCCAGCGCCGCCTGACGCGCAGGGGCCTGACCAAGGCCTGCCGGCAGCACGCAACCGAACAACACTTCATCGACGGCATCACTGGCAACACCGGCACGTTCAACGGCGGCCTTGATGGCGGCCGCGCCGAGTTGCGGCGCGGTCAGGCTTTTCAGTTCGCCCTGAAAACCGCCCATCGGGGTGCGGACGGCGCTGACGATAACAATTGGATCGTTGGAAATAGTCATGACAAATCCTCCTTACTTGGCGGCCATGCGCAAGGCACCGTCGAGACGGATCACCTCGCCATTGAGCATGCTGTTTTCAATAATATGCTTGACCAGCCCGGCATACTCGCCCGGTTTGCCCAAACGCGGCGGGAATGGCACGCCGGCGGCCAGGGAATCGCGGACTTCCTGGGTCATGCCGGCCATCATCGGCGTCTCAAAGATGCCTGGGGCGATCGTCATGACACGAATGCCGAAACGCGCCAGTTCACGGGCCGCCGGCAAGGTCAGGCTGACAATCGCACCTTTGGACGCCGAGTAAGCCGCCTGGCCGATCTGGCCGTCATATGCCGCAGCGGACGCGGTGTTGATGATCACGCCGCGTTCGCCATCGGCATCCGCTTCGGTCTCGGCAATCGCCGCTGCCGCAAGGCGCAGCATGTTGAAGCTGCCGATCAGGTTCACGTTGATCACCTGGCTGAAACTGGACAGTGCGTGCGGACCGTTCTTGCCGAGTATCTTCTCGCCACGCACGATCCCGGCGCAATTGACCAGGCCGTTGAGGCCACCAAAGGCCTTGACCGTTGCCTGCACCGCGGCTTCGGCCGCCGCTTCGTTGCTGATGTCTGCCACCACACTTTGCGCACCCAGGCGCTGGGCCTGGGCTGCAACGGCCTCGGCGTTCATGTCCACCAGCATCACTTTCGCGCCAGCGGCGACCAGCACCTCGGCTGTCGCTGCACCGAGGCCGGAGGCGCCACCGGTGACGATAAAAATCTTGTTCTGGATCTGCATCATTATTTCCCTGGATTCAAGCTGGAAGATTCTTCGCCGCAGCCTCTTGAGCCTTGGCGATTTCCTGGTTGCGCAAGATAAAGCGCTGCAATTTGCCGCTTGGGGTTTTCGGCAACTCGCTGACAAATTCGATTTCACGGGGGTACGAGTGCGCCGCCAGACGCTTGCGCACGTGCTGGCGCAACTCCTCGGCCAACTCGGGGGCGGCGCGGTATTGCGCGCTGAGCACGACGAACGCCTTGACCAGTTCAGTGCGCTCCGGATCGGGCTTACCGACCACCGCAGCCTCAACCACCGCCGGGTGTTCGATCAGCGCACTTTCCACGTCGAACGGGCCGACCCGGTATCCGGAGGTGGTGATCACGTCATCGCTGCGCCCGACGAAGCTGATGCTGCCGTCCGGGTTCCACTCCACGGTGTCGCCACTGAGGTAGTAGTTGCCGACAAAGGCCTTGGTCGGCCCGCCTTCGTAGCCGGCGAACCAGCACATCGGCGACTGGCTGCGGTCGATGGCCAGGATGCCCGGCTGGCCCACGCCGAGCTCCTTGTACTCGTCATCCAGTACCACGATGCGGTGCCCCGGCGAGGCAAAACCGGCGGCGCCCATGTGAATCGGGTGCTCAAGGCCGTGGTGGTTGCACAGCACCATGCCCAGTTCGGTCTGGCCGTAGTGATCGTGGATGACCACGTTGAGGTTATCGGCGAACCAGCGGATCACTTCCGGGTTCAGCGGCTCGCCGGCGCTGCTGACGATACGCAGCTTGCCCTTGATCGATCTGGCGAACTCATCGCCGCCGGCAATCAGCAAACGGTAGGCCGTCGGCGAACCGGTGAGGTTGGTAATCCCGTATTTGTTGATCACTCGGCAGGTGCTTTCGAGGGTGAACGGACCATCATAAAAGGTGATCGGATGGCCCATGGACATTGGCCCCGTGACACCGAAATAAATGCCGTAGGCCCAACCTGGATCGGCGACGTTCCAGAAGGCGTCTTCCGGGCGCAGATCCACCGCATCGCGGGTGTAGCACTGGAACGCAACGATGGCCTTGAGTGGCACCGACAGCGCTTTCGACGGGCCGGTGGTGCCCGAGGTGAACATCAGCAGGAACGGATCTTCGCCGGTCAGCAGCACCGGTTCACAGTCGGCGGAATAGTTGGCCAGTTCGGCCCAGAAACTGAAATCGCCATGCACCAGGCCCTGCCCCTTGGCGCCGGTGACAGTAACGATGGTCGGGCAATCAGCGACTTCGGCGAGTTTCGGCCGGTTCACCCCATCGGTCACCACAACCTTGGCGCCAGAGCTGCTCAGGCGGTGCTCGATGGCCTTGGGGCCGAACGCAGTAAACAGCGGTTGATACACTGCGCCGATGCGCCAGGTGGCGAACACCGTGATCAACAATTCGATATTGCGTGGCAACAGGCCGGCGACCTTGTCGCCCTTCTTCACGCCCTGGGCCAGCAGGTAATTGGCGAAACGCGCGGCCTTGTCCTGCAAGTCGGTGAAGGTGTACGTCGCACCAGTGCCGTCGCGTCCTTCCCAGAACAGCGCGATGCGACCCGGCAAGGCATGCCGGTCACAGCATTCGACACTGGCATTGAGGGCCGTCAGATCGCCTGCGAGCGCGGCATCGACGGTGTGCTGATAATTGAACTGAGCAGTAGCAGACAAGTAATCGCGCATTGCCAGAATCCCTCTGTGTTTTTTATTAGGTTGGGGGAACCGTAATCAACAGGGAAATACTCGCTCTGCGCGGGTTAGCGGGCAATGGTCAAAGTTATCAAGTTGTCTGACTGCTTTGGCCAAAGCCCGCAGGTCATCAGGAGGTGAAGCGCACCCCGGGTTTGGCGCGCTCGTCCACGGTCAGCTCGAACACATCCGGCCGGGCGTAGTGCCCGACCACGTCGTAGTCGTAGCGGGCGCGTACCACACCTCCACGCCCTTGGCGTACATCGCCGTGCGCAGCAGCGGTATCATGTTTTCCCAGCACACCAGCGCACCGACGCGCCCGACCTGGCTGTCGACCACCGGCAAGGTCGAGCCATCGCCCTTGCCCCCAGATCAGCCGTTCGGTGCCGGTGGGCATCAGTTTGCGGTGCTTGGCTACCAGCCCGGCCTGCGGATCGAAGTACAGCGCGGTGCCCCATTTGCTCAAAGGCAGCCGGGCGGTGGCGACCATTCCGGCCCATGCCGCCCAAAGCATCACAACGCTCAGCGGGCTGGCGCTGCTGCCCTGCCCCCTGGCCTTGCCGCGCTACCCGATCGAACTGGGCTGGCGGACCAGCACCCAGCTCGACCCGGTGCTCTTGAAAGTACGCGAGGCGATCATCGCGACCTTCGCCTGATGGCCGATGTTACTTGTTGGCCGCCATCAGGCGGTTGACTTCACTGCGCACCATGTTGGCGAACTCCGGTGGCGACATGCCGTCCAGCTCGGCGCGCACCCATTCCGCCCATTTGCCTTTGCGCTTGGCCCGTTCGCCGAACAACCGCGCGGCCTCGCCCTTGGCTTTGCCCAGGTTGTTTTGCCAGAGTTCGAACAGACGGGATTTTTCGTCTTCAAGCGCCGCGCGCTCGGCGAGGGGTTTGTCGGCCAGATTGAAGCTCATGGGAATTTCCTGCTGCGTAAAATTGGCGACATCTTACACTGTAGGGCGAAATGTCCTGCGCCGGTTTTTCAGCAAGATGGCCTCTCCGGTCAAAACAGCTGCAACTTTTCCGACAGCGACTGACTCCATTGTTCACTGTCCACTTACCTGCAAGGAGTACTTCAATGGCCCGCAAAACCGCCCTGCAAGCCGCCGAAGATCAAATCAAGGATCAAGTCTTCAGCGAACTTCAGTCGCTGATCGAAGAGTCGGAAAAACTGCTGAAAAGCAGTGCCTCACTGGTCGGGGAAGAAGCGGAGACCCTTCGTGGACAAATCGCCCTGAAACTCCAGCAGGCCAGGGATTCGGTGACCATCGTACGCGAACGGGCCCTGCCCGCGGTCGAGGCCACTGAAACCTATATCGGCGGGCATCCATGGCAAACCGTGGCGATTTCCGCCGGGTTTGGTTTGGTGGTGGGGTTGTTGCTGGGCCGACGATAAGTACCGGTAAACACTAAACACTGTGGGAGCGGGCTTGCCCGCGAAGGCGTCATGTCAGCCGGTATCAACATTGCTGACACACCGCTTTCGCGGGCAAGCCCGCTCCCACAAGGGTTGCGTTAATTACCCGCTATTTGCCATTACCTCGAATCACTCCCCCGCCAGCTCCCGCAAGTTCGCCAGCGTCCGGCCATCCAGTTCAATGCCATTGATCTGCGACTTCGCGCGCTGATGATGACGCCGATCCCCCGGTAAACGCTTCAAGCCCACACCGTGCATTTGCCGCACCAGCTCCTGGCTGCGTTCGGCAAAACTCTGCCCCGCCGCTTTGTCCGGATCGATCACGATAAGCAACTGGCCAGTCCAGGGCGTCTTGGCACCAGGGTGGTTCTTCCAGTCGAACTCGAAGGAAAAATTGCCGCCGGTCAGTGCCGCCGCGAGCAACTCGACCATCATCGACAGCGCCGAGCCCTTGTGCCCGCCAAAAGGCAGTAACGCACCGCCCTCAAGAATCGCCTTCGGGTCTGTGGTCGGCTGGCCGAGGCTGTCCACGCCCATCCCTGCCGGCAAGCGTTCTCCCTCGCGTGCGGCAATTTGCACATCACCATGGGCAATGGCACTGGTGGCCAGGTCGAAGACAATCGGCTCGCCACCGGCTCGCGGGGCAGCAAAGGCGATCGGGTTGGTGCCGAACAGCGGCCGGTCGGCGCCGTGGGGCACCACGCAGGTCATGCTGTTGACCACGCTCAATGCCACAAGGCCCTCGGATGCAAAGGGTTCGACATCCGGCCACAAGGCCGCGAAATGGTGCGAGTTACGGATCGCCAGCACCGCAATGCCGGCACTTCGGGCTTTGTGCACCAGTAACTCGCGTGCCGCCGCCAGAGCCGGCTGCGCGAAACCGTTGCCGGCATCGACCCGCACAAACCCTGAAGCCACATCCTCGACCACCGGAACGGCCTGGCCATTGACCCAGCCGCTTTGCAGCGTCGAAACATAACCTGGAATCCGGAATACCCCGTGACTGTGCGCGCCGTCGCGCTCGGCACTGGCGCAGTTTTGCGCCAGCACCCGGGCAACGTCGGCCGAGGTGCCGTGACGCAGAAAAATCTTCTCGAGCAAAGCGCTCAGCGCTTCGAATGACAGGTGTGACGAGATCGCAGTAGACGCGTGATCGTGTGGCGCAGACATCTGAAGCTCCAGACTAATTATTGGAGGGAACAACAGCGTACAAAGACCCGCCGATTAACAACGTGCGGCGAGCGACCTGTCAACCTTTCGCTCAGGGCCGATGAGATGTATCCGTGTCACGAACGCCCACGCCCCGTGCGTTATCTATTTACCACCCGCGTCAACGCACCGGCTTTTAGTCTCGATGCTCAATCCACAGGTGCCGTTACTGCTACCCGACAGCAGGTGTTCCAGAGGCGAAGCGTTAAAAAAAACCACCCATTGATAGTTAAATGCCATGACTGATGTTCTCGCAGACTCCCCCCAAGGTTAGAATGCAGGAAACCAGGAAGGGCCAATGACCGACCACACACCCTCGGAAGCCGAATTCGACGCCATCACCGATGCCGCTGCGCATTGGTGCATGCGTTTACACGCCAATGACTGCACCGAGCAAGAGCGCCAGGCGTTCGAGCAATGGCGGGATGCACATCCGCTCCATGCCTTCGAGTACGAAGCGATGCTGGAGATCTGGGATGTCGCCGGTGACCTGCCCCGTCCCGCGCCTGTCGTGCCACTGGTCCGTACCCAAGTCGAAAACCCGTGGCGCCGCCTGGGAATTGCCGCGGCGATATGTATCCTGGCACTGCCCATGGCCGGTTATGGCGGCTGGCACTTGGGCTGGGTGCCGAACGCGTACCAGCATTTCGAAGCGACCGACAATGTTCGAACGGTCACCTTGAAAGACGGCAGCCAGGTGGAACTGAACCTGGGCAGCGAGCTGACCTACAGCAACTACAAGGATCAGCGGCAAGTCACGCTGGAAAAAGGCGAAGCCTTCTTCAGTGTCAGCCATGACACCCGTCACCCCTTCGTGGTCAAGGCCGCCGAAGGCCGGATTCGCGTGACCGGCACCCAATTCAACGTCTGGATGTATGAAGACCAGGTCAAGGTCAACCTGATCGAGGGTTCGGTACTGGTCAGCAGCAACGCCGACCTGCAAGGCGACGGATTGCGCCTTGACCCGGCGATGCAGGCCAGTTATCGCCACGGCGACTTCACCCCCCGCATCAGCCAGACCTATGACAATGACAGCTCGCTGGCCTGGCGCCAGGGCAAACTGGTGCTCGACGATCTGGCCCTGAGCGATGCGCTGCCCTTGATCAATCGCTACCTGGACAAACCGTTGATGGTGGCTGACCACAGCACCGGCTCGATCCACATCGGCGGCATCTACAACATCAAGGAGATCAACGGCCTGGTGAAGTCCTTGCCGCGGGTCCTGCCGGTCTACCTGACCCGCAACCAGAACGGCAACCTGGTGGTCAACGCGATTCCGCAGTCATCCCCGAAAAGCTGAAAAGGCCGCCACCCTTGCGGGTGCGGCCTTCAGCGTTCATGCAAATCTCCATTCCTTACTGCGCGACCACCTTTGCATCCTGCTGGCGGATCGTCTGCACCTGATAGTCCGGATCGGACAGGATCTGTTGCTCGGTGAAGGGCAGCACGCTCCATTGCTTCCTGGAAAAGGCCTGCGTCTGGTCCCGTGAATACTTCGAGGCAGGGTCGCTGGACAACGAGAACGCCAGCAGCCCTTTGGCCTGTGGTCCGTTTTCGTCAAAGGTCACCACTTGCAGGTAACTCGTACCGCTGACCACTTCGCGCTTGCCATCGCTGCGCGGCACACTCTGGATGGCGTTGTAGACCCCCAGCGCACCCGGTCCGCCGTGGATAGGCGTCTGTTGTCCGCCGCTGCTGACCACCTGGATATCGCCCCAGCGACTGTCCGGCTTGAGGCCTGCCGCCTTGACCTGCTCAGCCGAAGCCAGCATCGCTGCCCGCAGCGCCTTCGCCACCGCCGGGTGATCGACTGCGAGTCCATGCGGGGTATGTTGCGGATCCTGCGGATCGAATGCCACACGCCATAGGTCCGGCACTGGCTCCAATGCCTCCATGACATTCTGGAAATGCACAAAGCCCAGACCGCTGCCCAGGTTGGCATTGCGGTCCCAGGCCTTGAGGCTGGCGCACAGTGGCGCGAGGGTCTTGGCATCGGCACCGAGATCCGCCGCGCAAAATTGCAGCAGGTCCGGCATCACTTGATCCGCCTGATAAACCTGATCGTCCATGACCATGCGTTGCAAGTCCGCTGCTGCGACCTTGCCGGCCTGGGCCAGCGTGCTCAATCGGTCCAGGGCAAAGCGTGAACGCAGCCCCAGTGGCTGGCTGTCCTGGCTGATCAACGGCGAATAGCCGGTCAGCGGTTGCGCCGGGTTGGCCATCCATGCCGAGTCGTTGGAGTGCTGGACAAAGTCCTTGCGCAGCAATTGCGGCAACTTGTCCGCTGCATAGATACCCTCTTGTGGCGCCTGCGGGTCGATGTCCCAGGCACAGGCGCTGTTGGAGCCGTCGAGAATGATCATCTGCAAACCCGCTCGCGGATCGCTGCATTGCGCCAGCTTGTCGACGCTGACGTTGGGCACCACCGAGAGATTCATGTACAGCGTTTGCCCCTGGTCGTCTGCCGCCAGCGTGTTGACCCACGGAATGCCCTGGATCCTGTGCACCGATGCCTGGAAATCCTTGAGGTTTTCCGCGCGGTTCATCGCGTACCACTGCTGCAGAACGCGGTCGTTATCCAGATTGGCGTCACGCAGGCTGTAGGCGTACTGATGATCCCAATCCAGTTTTCCCGGCCATTGCACCACCGGACCGAACTTCGAGCTGTAGACCTCATGGGAAATTGCCCGGACCTGCCCGTCCGCCTGCCTGACATTGACGGTCACGGTCTGCTTGTCCATCGGCAAGGACTGGCCGTCGAGCAGGTAACGGGTGGAATCCTTGGGGTCCAGTTGCAGGCGATACAGCGTGAAATGCCGGGACGAATCCACGGTGTGGGTCCAGGCCAGATGTTGATTGAAACCGATGTTGATCAGCGGCAGGCCGGGCAATGCCGCGCCCATCACGTCCAGCTTGCCGGGAATGGTCAGGTGCATCTGGTAAAAGCGCATGCCGCCCACCCACGGAAAGTGCGGATTGGCCAGCAACATGCCGCGTCCGTTGAAGGAGCGCTCGCTGCCGACCGCGACGGCGTTGCTGCCCCGGTCCAGGGCGAAGCGCTGCATCCGCGTGGCGGCCACCTGGAACGCTGCCTGTGCACTCGACGCCTGGGCCATGGCCTGGGGTGGCGTGGCACCGGCCAGGGCTTCGGCAAACTGGCCGACGCCACCTTCGACCAACAGGCGCCGGGTCAGCTTGACCAGATCCGAGGGGGTGATGTCGCGCACCCATTCGCCCTGACACTGCGGCGGCAAACCCTGGGTCCGACGCTCGCTCAAGGAACGGTTGTACCCCGCCACATAGCCTTCGACCAACTCACGTACTGGCGGGGTCTGGGCCTGCCAGAAACCGGCGACGGCTTGCGGGGTGTTCAGCCAGGTGAAAAACACATCGCTGACCAGGTTCTCACGCTCTTCGACGGTGTACTGATCCGGCCCGAAGTAGCGCGAGCGTTCACCGTTGACCGTAGTGATCTCGTTGGCCAGCAGGCACAGGTTGTCCTGGGCGTAGGCATAGCCGATGCCGTAGCCGAGCCCGCGCTCGTTGTCGGCACGGATGTTCGGCACGCCGAAACCGGTTCGGCGGATGTCGGCGCTCGTTTGCGCAGGCGTATCGCTCGCACTCGCCGCAAGGCTCAGCCCCAGGCTCAACCCCAGAGTCACACCGGCCAGGTTCAACCTGGTTAACTGGCTGGAAATAATCACGCTCGCTCCTGATCGAAAAAACGATGGCCGCAGCTGCGCATATCCATGCGCGCCGAGCCTCCCTGTAGGGACGAAGCTCACCACAAAAATTTAAGGAATTACTGCGCAACGACCCATGGTCTGACAGGTTGATCACGCGATGGTGACAAATTTTCTACATTCGAGTCTTCATGATTCGGGCTGCTCATACGTCTAACCCTGTAAGAGCGCCCATTTTTTCCTGATCAGGCTCTGAAAAGGAGTTTTGCAATGTACAACTCGCAACTGCCAACGGACGGTAGCAACGCGCCAAAGGGTACTTCCATGGGAGTCGGCGTATTCGAGCGGCGTACCGATCGCCACGGCAACGAGCGGATCAGGATCCTGCTCAAAAGCTTTGGCCTTCGAACCAGCCTGATCCGCCTGAAAGTCATCGATGCCCTGCTGACGGCCGCAGAAAGCGACCGCAGCCTTGGCGTGCGCGGCGTGCACAACCAATTGCTGGACCTGGATATTCCCCTGTCCTTTCTCAGCGTGCGTGAAGTGCTCAAGCGCTTGTGCAGCGAAGGCGTGATTGTCCTCAATCCCGACAAGAGCTACAGCCTGCATCCTCAGGCTGCTGCCATCCTGCGCAACCGATGATCGAATGATCAGGGCTTGACCTTGCGGCGCATCACGCCATTGATGACCACCACGACCACCGCCACGCCAATGGCGATGTACTGGAACATTTTTTCGTTGATGACGCCGGTGTTCTGCAACCAGGAAAGGCCAAACATGATCCCCAGCACCACCAGGGAGATCAGAATCGAGTATTTCAAACGTTGCGACTGAGTCATTGCGGGTTCCTGAATCTGAAAATGTGTCCGGTTTGTATCGACACCCATGCCAAGCGCTTACTCTGTTTCGGGGATAAGCGGCTACA
Source organism: Pseudomonas sp. KH_046_2 (assembly GCF_057838985.1). NCBI lineage: Bacteria > Pseudomonadati > Pseudomonadota > Gammaproteobacteria > Pseudomonadales > Pseudomonadaceae > Pseudomonas > Pseudomonas sp. KH_046_2. The sequence goes on from NZ_CM174480.1 coordinate 3,318,925, forward strand.
GGCGGGGTCTCATGTTACAGCCGATGAAGCGTTTTGGCTTCATTGCGGCGATAACCTCATCTGCCTGACAGCGTTGACCTACCATCATCGAATGGCGGATCTTTGTAGTAATTCGAAACACTCCTTGAATGCCTGGCCGGATAAAATGGTCAAAATGCGTTTTTTTGCCCGTTAGCCGAGACGAATCCCATGCGAAACCCTCTGCGCCTGATCGCCCTGAGCGCCCTGTTTCTTTCCTCCCTGGCCCAGGCCGCCGACCTCATTCCGATCGAGGTTCATCGCGACGCCAATTGTGGTTGCTGCAAAAAATGGATCACCCACCTGGAAGCCAACGGCTTCAAGGTCGAAGACCATGTCGAGGCCAACATGAGCGAGTTCAAGCAACAGCACGGCGTGCCTCCGCGCCTGGCCTCGTGCCATACCGCCTTGATCAATGGCAAATTCGTTGAAGGTCATGTCCCGGCTGACCAGGTCCTGGCCCTGAGCAAGCGCGACGATCTGTTGGGCGTCGCTGCGCCCGGCATGCCCATGGGTTCGCCCGGCATGGAAATGGACGGCATGAGCGATGCCTATCAGGTCATCGGTCTGAAAAAGGACGGCACTGACGTGGTGGTTGCGGACTATCCCGCCCATTGATGTCCGGCGCGTACCTTGGGCTGTTTTTCGCGGCATTCGGTGCCGCCACGCTGCTGCCGTTGCAATCCGAAGCCGTGCTGGTGGGCCTGTTGATCAGCGATCGCTATTGGCTCTGGGCACTGCTGGCGGTGGCAACGTTCGGTAACGTTCTGGGCTCGCTGCTTAACTGGTGGCTGGGGCGCGGGATCGAGCGGTTCCGCGATCGACGCTGGTTTCCGGTGAGCCCCCGACACCTGGAAAAAGCCCGGCTTCATTACCAACGCTACGGCCATTGGTCCTTGCTGCTCAGTTGGCTGCCGGTGATCGGCGATCCACTGACGCTGGTCGCCGGAGTCATGCGCGAGCCCCTGGGGCGCTTCCTGCTGATCGTCACCCTGGCCAAAGGCGCCCGCTACGGCGTGCTGGTCATGGCGACTTTGGGCTGGATGGGTTGAACCATCAAGGGCGGCGGTTGCCTGTGTACTACGATTTCCACAACCTGAAGGTTCCGACCCTGCTTGCGTTGAAGAGGAAAGGCTGATGCCAGTGCAGATTGCAGTGCTTGATGATTGGCAGGATGTGGCGCGGGATGTGGTGGACTGGTCGGCGCTGGATGGCGTCGGCCAAGTGAGTTTTCTCCATGACTACCCCGCCGACAACCAGACACTGGCCGAGCGCCTTGCCGGGTTCGAGGTGATCTGCGTGATGCGCGAGCGCACTCGTTTCGATGAAGACCTGCTGCGCCGGCTGCCGAAACTCAAGCTGCTGGTGACCGGCGGCATGCGCAATGCGGCCCTGGACCTGCAAGCCGCCGCCGCGCTGGGCATTTCGGTCAGCGGTACCGACAGCTACAAACACGCCGCGCCGGAGCTGACCTGGGCGCTGATCATGGCCGCGACCCGCAACCTGGTGGTCGAAGCCAATGCCCTGCGTACCGGGCAATGGCAACAAGGCCTGGGTTGCGACCTGCATGGCAAGACACTGGCCATCCTCGGTCTGGGCAGCATCGGCCAGCGTGTCGCACAATTCGGTCAGGTGTTCGGCATGCGCGTCATCGCCTGGAGTGAAAACCTCACCGCCGAACGTGCGGCCCAAGTCGGTGTGACCCATGTCAGCAAACAGGCACTGTTCGAACAGGCCGACGTACTGTCGGTGCACCTGGTGCTCAGCGAGCGCAGTCGCGGTCTGGTGGACGCCCAGGCACTGGGCTGGATGAAACCCACGGCATTGCTGGTGAACACCGCTCGCGGACCGATTGTCGATGAAGCGGCGCTGATCAAGGCGTTGCAGAAACAACGGCTGGCCGGTGCCGCCCTGGACGTCTTCGAGCAAGAGCCGCTGCCCGCCCACCATCCGTTCCGGACCCTGGCCAATGTGCTGGCGACACCCCATGTCGGGTACGTGAGCCAACAGAACTACCAGCTGTTCTTCTCGCAAATGATCGAGGATATTCAGGCCTGGTCGGCGGGTGCACCGATTCGCTTGCTGGGTTGACACTCCAATGTGGGAGCGAGCCTGCTCGCGATAGCGGTGTATCAGTCGCAATCAACGTTGAATGACACTCCGCTTCGCGAGCAGGCTCGCTCCCACAACGAATAATTGTTCACGCTGCGGTGTTCTCAACACATCACCCATGCACTGCGTCTAGCGAGGCGCGACCTGATCCGGAAACCATGAACCTGTGGAGCAACGCCCATGAATATTCGCTTTGCTGTTCTGATGCCTCCTCTGTTGCTGACCGTTGCGTTGTCCGGCTCCCTCGCCCTGGCCAACGGCGGTGGCGGGGACGACGACGCGCCCATCAGGCCCAACTGCCCGAAAGGTCAGGTGCTCGATAGCAAATCCAAGCGTTGCGTCAGGCAGACCAGCAGCCTGGTGCCGGACGAAGACCGCACCAACTATGCCTATCGACTGGCCAAGGACGGGCGTTATGAAGAGGCCTTGGCCCTGCTCGACACGCTGAATCAGCCAAATACCGCAAAAGCGTTGAACTATCGCGGCTACGCCACGCGTAAACTGGGACGTACCGACGAAGGCATCGGTTATTACCTGCAATCGGTGAAACTCGACCCGCAGTACGCGCAGGTCCGCGAATACCTCGGCGAAGCCTATGTGGTCAAAGGCCGACTGGACCTTGCACAGGAGCAATTGCGGCAGATCGAATCCATCTGTGGCAGCACTCAATGCCAGGAGTACCAGGATCTGGCCGAAGCCATCAACGGCTCATCGAAAACCTGACAACCCGAGCGGACGGAGGTCGCCATCGCCAGCGATCAGGCAATACGAACGGAGCTGAACCAGCATCTGGCGCGTTTATGGCGCTACGGCCTGCTGCTGTCCCGGCAACGGCATGTCGCCGATGACCTGGTGCAGGCCACCTGCGTGCGGGCGCTGGAACGGGCCGGGCAATACGTGCCGGGAACGCGCATGGACCACTGGCTGCTGAGCATTCTGCATTCGATCTGGCTCAACGAAGTCCGTGCCCGGCGGGTGCGCCAGGGTCAGGGCCAGGTAGACGCCGATCAAGCCTTGTCGTTCGATGGTGAATCCGTGGCCCAGACCCACGTGTTGGCGGCACAGGTCATTCGCCGCGTCGATGCGTTGCCCGAGGCCCAGCGCGAAACGGTGTTTCTCGCCTACGTCGAAGGCTTGTCCTACCGCGAAGTCGCCGAAGTCTTGCAAGTGCCCATCGGCACGGTCATGAGTCGCCTGGCCACCGCAAGGGCGAAACTGGCCGAATACCCACCGTTGCACACGGTGCCCACCCCTAACCGAGGAGAACATTGATGAACACGATACCCTCGGACGAACAACTGGTGGCTTACCTCGACAACCAACTCGATACCGAGCAGCGCGCGCGCATCGACGCGGCCATCAGCGCCGACCCGATGCTCGGCCTGCGCCTGCAATGGCTGGATCGCAGTAGCCTGCCGTTCAAGGACGCCTACGATGAACTGGCCCGACAGGCGCCGGTGGATCGCCTGCAAGCCATGCTCGCCACACTGCCCTCAGCCGCCCGCCCCGGGCTCAGTCGACGCTGGTTCCTGGCCGCCGCGGCCGGGCTGCTGGCCGGCGGCGTGCTGGCGGACCGTTTGTTCCTCAACTGGCAAGCGAGCCAGCAGACACATAACTGGCGCGGCCTGGTGGCCGATTACATGGCGCTCTACGTACCGGAAACCCTGGATCACTTGCCCGGCGATGAAGCCGCCCAACGGGCACAACTGCGCACCATCGATGCGCGCCTGGGCCTCAACCTCGCGCCGGCAAAACTGAGCCTGCCCCGTGCAGAGTTCAAGCGCGCGCAAATCCTCGAGTACGACGGTGCGCCCATCGCCCAGATCACCTACCTCGATCCGGTGCACGGCCCCATGGCGCTGTGCGTCACCCGCTCCAACAGCGGCAGCCGCCATTTCGCCCGGGAACAACGGCGCGAGCTGAATATCGTGTATTGGGCTGACATGGAACACGCCTGGATGCTGATCGGGCATCAGCCGATGGCGGATCTGGAGGAGATGGCGAAGACGTTGCGCAGTCGCCTCAGTACCTGAGAAACCTCGGTTCAACGCAGGCGCTGCGCCAGCGCCTGCCAAGCGCGTCAGGCCGACGCCGGCAACCACAAGCGAAACCGCGCTCCACCCAGCGGCGAGGCTTCCACCGTCAGCGTGCCGCCCTGGGCCTCCAGCGCCCGGCGGCTGATCGCCAGTCCCAGTCCGAAACCTCCCGTGGCGCGGTCGCGGCTGCGGTCGAGGCGGTAGAAGGGTTCGAAGATGCGCTCACGCTCGTCATCCGGAATGCCGATGCCGTCATCGTCGACCCAGATTTCACAGCCGTCGGCAGACACCTGTACCCCGATCTGAATACGCTTCTCGCAGTAGCGCATGGCGTTGCGCAGCAGGTTCTGCAAGGCGCGGGCTGTCAGGCGCGGGTCGAGGCTGAAGCGCTCGAACTGGCCGTGGAGCAGCACGTCGATGACGATCTCCGGGGACTCCAGCTCTTCGTCGACGCTGCCGAGAATGCTGTCGATGAACTCATCCAGTGACACCTCGACCTGCTCCGGTAGTCGCGCGGGGTTTTGCAAGCGACTGTAGGACAGTAACTCCAGCACCAGCTCATCAAGTTCACGAATGTGCGCCACCAGGCTTTGCAGGCGCTCGCGGCTGGCCGCCGGCAAGTCGTCAGACAAGGCCAGCGCCAGGCCGAAGTCCAGGCGCGTCAGGGGCGTGCGCAACTCGTGGGACACCGCGTTGAGCAAATCGCGCTGCTGGTTGAGCAGGTTTTCGATGTCGCCTGCCATGGTGTCGAAGACTGTGGCCAGGCTACCAATGTTGGAGCTCGGGGAGATTTGCGTGCGCTCGCCCAAGTGGCCCTTGCCAAAGCGTTCGGCGGCGCCCTTGAGGCGCTCCAGATCACGCCAGTGCGGGCGCAGCCACAACAACAGGCACGCGAGCATGGTCGCGCCGATCAGCACGTTGATGCTCCAGTACAACAGGTTGACGTCCAGCGGGTCCGGTGGCACGACCATTTGCACCACGGTGCGCTGATTCAGCGGCGCAACCGCCAACGTGCGCCAGCCCCAGTCGCCCACGCGCACGACGTTCTCGCCGCGCTGCAAGCGCTGCTGCTCGTCAGGTGTCAGGCTGCTGTCGTCATTGCTGCTGAGCACGATATGCAGAGGAGAAAAGTCCTTGTCCATTTCAGCGGCCAAGGTCGGCCACTGTTCGGCCGGGACCCCGTGGAACTGTTTGACGATCAGTGTTTGCAGCCCTCGCGAGTAATCGAGGTTGTAGGTGACAAAACGCTCCTGGAACACCTTGACCACCAGATCCGGCACCAGGTAAATCGCGGCGCTGAACGAGACGATGGTCACCAGGTACAAACGAAAGAGGATTCTGAACATCGGCTCAGCATTCCCACTCGGATCGACTGAACAGGTAGCCCTTGCCCCACACGGTCTTGATCTTGCGCGCCTCGCCGGCGTGGTCGTCGAACTTGCGTCGCAGCTTGGAAATCGCCACGTCCACCGAACGGTCGGTGCCGTTGAATTCGATGCCGCGCAGGCGTTGCAGGATCTGGTCGCGGCTCAGCACTTCGCCGGCATGCCGGGCCAGCACCACCAGCAGGTTGTACTCGCCGCTGGACAGTTCCACCAACTGCTCGCGCCAGGTCACGGTGCGCTCGGACAAATCGATGCACAGGTTGCCCATCAGAATGCGGTCGTTGGCGGTCTGCGGCTCGCTGAGGCTGCTACGACGCAACAAGGTCCGCACCCGGGCCAGCAGCACCCGTGGCTCGCAGGGTTTGGTGACGTAGTCATCGGCCCCCATTTCCAGGCCCAGGACCTGGTCGTGGCTGTCGTCGCGGGCGGTGAGCATCAGGATCGGCAAGGTCGCCGAATCGGCACGCAGCAGGCGACAGACTTGCAGGCCGTCGAGGCCGGGCAGCATCAGGTCGAGGATCACCAGGTCCGGCGGATTGAGCCGCGCACGTTCGCGCACATGGTCACCGCGACCGATCACGCTGACGGAGTAACCGTTGCGTTCCAGGTAGCTGGCAATCAGTTCGGCGAGGGCGGTGTCGTCTTCGACCAGGAGGATGTTGGGCATGGGGGTGTTTCCAGAAAGTGCTTTGGCGTCTGATCCGGCCTCTTCGCGGGCAAGCCCGCTCCCACAGGGATTTGTGGTGAACACAAATGATATGAACACCACCGGCCACTGTGGGAGCGGGCTTGCCCGCGAAAGCGATCTGTCAGGCGCAATAGAAATCAAGGACTGAAGGATATACGCCCTCACGCACACCTGAGTAAAACCCTTACACAATTTCACACAGCACCAACAAAGCTTCACCGCTACCCTCGCCGTCGCCCAGTAGGATGCTGGGGGTCTTTATTGGGGTATTACATGTCGAAGAATCTGCTTGCCAGGCTCAGCCTGATTGCACTGGCGTTGACACTGGGCGCGTGTGACAAGTCCTCGAATACCGAGGAACAGGCGCCGCTGGCCACGGTTCGCGTCGAAACCATCGAAGCGCGGCCACTGACCATCAGCAGCGAACTGAGCGGGCGGATTGCCGCACCGCGCATGGCCGAAGTGCGTGCCCGCGTGGCTGGCGTGGTCTTGCAGCGCACCTTCCGTGAAGGCAGTGACGTGAAACAGGGCGATGTGTTGTTCCGCATCGACCCGGCGCCGTTCAAGGCTGACCTGGACAGCGCCGAAGCGGCGTTGCGCAAGGCCGAAGCCAACGCGTTCCAGGCCAGACTGCAGGAGCAACGCTACGCCCGGTTGATCGACGACAAGGCCATCAGCGGCCAGGACTACGACAACGCCCGGGCCAACGCACTGCAGGCCGCCGCCGACGTCGCCGGCAACAAGGCTGCGGTGGAGCGCGCCCGGTTGAACCTCAGTTACGCCACCGTCACCGCGCCGATTTCCGGGCGTATCGGTCGCGCACTGGTCACCGAAGGCGCGCTGGTCGGGCAGAACGAAACCACGCCGCTGGCGCTGATTCAGCAACTGAACCCGATTCATGCCGACCTGACCCAGTCCACCCGCGAACTCAACGAACTGCGCCGCGCCTTCCGTTCCGGCCAGTTGCAGCAGGTCGGCCAGGACCAGGCCAAGGCCACGCTGATTCAGGATGACGGCAGCCTCTACCCGCTGCCGGGCAAAATGCTGTTCAGCGACATCACCGTCGACCCGGGCACCGGCCAGATCATCCTGCGCAGCGAGTTCCCCAACCCCGACCTCGACTTGCTGCCCGGCAGTTTCGTGCGCGTACGCCTGGAACAAGCGGTCAACCAGCAGGGCATCAGCGTGCCGCAACGGGCCATCCAGCGCGACAGCGCCGGCATCGCCCAGGTGCTGCTGCTCGACGCCGAACAGCGGGTCGGCCAGCAACCGGTCGAACTGGGCGCCGTGCAGAACGATCGCTGGATCGTCACCGGCGGCCTGAAGGCAGGCGACCGCATCGTCATCGAGGGCCTGCAGCACGCCCGCCCCGGCGAGAAAGTGCAGATCGACGACACCCCTCTTCCACTCGCCCAGGTGACTGGTCAGTAAGCAGGACGCTTTTTTATGCCGCAGTTCTTTATCGACCGCCCGGTGTTCGCCTGGGTGGTTGCCCTGTTCATCCTGCTCGCCGGTGCTCTGGCCATTCCGCAACTGCCGGTGGCGCAATACCCGGATGTTGCGCCGCCACAAATCGAAATCTACGCCGTGTACCCGGGCGCTTCGGCACAAACCGTGGACGAGAGCGTGGTCAGCCTGATCGAGGAAGAGCTCAACGGCGCCGATCACCTGTTGTATTTCGAATCCCAGAGCAGCCTGGGTAGCGCGACCATCAAGGCCACTTTCCAGCCCGGCACCAACCCGGAACTGGCTCAGGTGGATGTACAGAACCGCCTGAAAGCCGTGGAGTCACGGCTGCCGCAAGCGGTCATCCAGCAAGGTTTGCAGGTGGAGAAAGTCTCCTCCGGTTTCCTGCTGCTGATCACCCTGACCTCTAGCGACGGCAAGCTCGACGACGTGGCGCTCAGCGACTACCTGGCGCGCAACGTGATGAACGAGGTCAAGCGTCTGGACGGCGTCGGCAAGGCGCAGCTGTACGGCGCCGAACGGGCGATGCGGATCTGGATCGACCCGCAGAAGCTGCTCGCCTTCAACCTGACGCCGGCGGACGTCAACACCGCTATCGTCGCGCAAAACGCCCAGGTGTCGGCCGGCAGCATCGGCGACCTGCCGACCCGCACCACCCAGGAAATCACCGCGACCATTCTGGTCAAGGGTCAGTTGTCGACCCCCGAAGAGTTTGCCGACATCGTCCTCAAGGCCAACCCGGACGGCTCGACCGTGCGCATCAGCGATGTGGCGCGGGTCGAGATCGGCAGCCAGGAATACCAGTTTTCCACGCGCCTGAACGGCAAGCCGTCCACCGCCGTCGCCGTGCAGCTGTCGCCCGGCGCCAACGCGCTGAACACCGCGACCCTGGTGCGGGCGAAGATGGACGAACTCAAGCGCTACTTCCCGGCGAACGTCGAGTACTCGATTCCGTACGACACTTCGCCTTTCGTCAAGGTCTCGATCACCAAGGTGGTCTACACCCTCGGCGAGGCCATGTTGCTGGTGTTCGCGGTGATGTTCCTGTTCCTGCAAAACATCCGCTACACGCTGATTCCGACGCTGGTGGTGCCGGTGGCGTTGATGGGTACGTTTGCGACGATGCTGGCACTCGGGTTTTCGATCAACGTGCTGACCATGTTCGGCATGGTGCTGGCCATCGGCATTCTGGTGGACGACGCCATCGTGGTGGTGGAGAACGTCGAACGGATCATGGCCACCGAGGGCTTGTCGCCCAAGGACGCTACGCGCAAGGCCATGCAGCAGATCACCGGGGCCATCATCGGCATCACCCTGGTGCTGGTCGCGGTGTTCATTCCGATGGCGTTCATGCAGGGCTCGGTCGGGGTGATCTACCAGCAGTTCTCGCTGTCGATGGCCACCTCGATCCTGTTTTCGGCCTTCCTCGCCCTGACCTTGACCCCGGCCCTGTGCGCGACATTGCTCAAGCCGATTGCCAAAGGCGAGCACCATAAAAAGTCCGGGTTCTTCGGCTGGTTCAACCGCCGCTTCGAGCAACTGACCGAGCATTATCAGGGCTGGGTCGCCTACGCGTTGAAACGCACCGGGCGCTACCTGCTGATCTACGGCGTGCTGCTGATCGGTCTGGGCCTGGCCTTCAGTCGCTTGCCCTCCTCGTTCCTGCCGGTGGAAGACCAGGGCTACACCATCACCGACATCCAGTTGCCGCCGGGTGCGAGCAAGAATCGCACGGTGCAGGTGGCCGAGCAGGTTGAAGCGCACAACGCCGGCGAGCCGGGCATTCGCGACAGCGTGGTGATTCTCGGGTTCAGCTTCTCCGGCAGCGGGCAGAATGCGGCGCTGGCGTTCAGCACGCTCAAAGACTGGTCCGAGCGCGGTAGCGACGATTCGGCCAGCTCGATTGCCGACCGGGCCAACGTCGCCCTCAGCCAGATCAAGGACGCGGTGACCTTTGCCGTACTGCCGCCGCCCGTGGATGGCCTGGGTACGTCCAGCGGATTCGAGTTCCGCCTGCAGGATCGCGGTGGTCTCGGCCATGAGAAATTGATGGAAGCCCGCACCGAGTTACTCGCTGCGGCGGAAAAAAGCCCGATCCTGATGAACGTGCGCGAAAGCGCCCTGGCCGAGGCACCGCAGGTGCAACTGGTGGTCGACCGCAAGCAGGCCAACGCGCTGGGGGTGTCCTTTGCCGACGTCGGCAACGTGCTGTCCACGGCCGTGGGCTCGGCCTACATCAACGACTTCCCCAATCAGGGGCGGATGCAGCGCGTGGTGGTGCAGGCCGAGGGCGACCAGCGCAGCCAGGTGGAAGACCTGCTGAAGATCCACGTGCGCAACACCCACGAAAAAATGGTGCCGTTGTCGGCCTTTGTACAAGCCAAGTGGACCCAGGGCCCGGCGCAGTTGACCCGCTACAACGGCTATCCGGCGATCAGCATTTCCGGTGAACCGACCCCGGGCCACAGCACCGGCGAGGCCATGGCCGAGATCGAGCGGCTGGTGGCGCAAGGTCCGGCAGGCCTGGGCCAGGAATGGACCGGGTTGTCGTTGCAGGAACGTTTGTCCGGCAGCCAGGCGCCGATCCTGCTGGGGCTGTCGCTGTTGATCGTGTTCCTGTGCCTGGCGGCGTTGTACGAGAGCTGGTCGATCCCGACCTCGGTGCTGCTGGTGGTGCCGCTGGGCGTGCTCGGCGCGGTGCTGGCGGTGACCTTGCGCGGGATGCCCAACGACGTGTTCTTCAAGGTCGGGCTGATCACCATCATCGGCCTGTCGGCGAAGAACGCGATCCTGATCATCGAGTTCGCCAAGAGCCTGTACGACGAAGGCCACGACCTGATCGACGCCACCCTGCAAGCGGCACGCCTGCGGTTGCGGCCGATTGTCATGACCTCCCTGGCGTTCATCCTTGGTGTGGTGCCGTTGGCGATCGCGACCGGCGCCAGTTCGGCGAGCCAACAGGCCATCGGCACCGGGGTGATCGGCGGGATGATCACGGCGACGTTGGCCGTGGTGTTCGTGCCGGTGTTTTTTGTGGTGGTGATGAAGCTGGTGCGCAAGCGACATAAATCGCGCTGACCAACACCACAAAAACCCTGTGGGAGCGGGCTTGCCCGCGATGAGGCCGTCACATCCAACAACAATGTTGACTGACAGTTCGCCATTGCGGGCAAGCCCGCTCCCACAGGAATCTCGTTGGTATTGGGATTCTGGTCACAACGTACAACCCTGGGCTAAGGTGTTGGCACAGCCCCAACCCATCGAGCCTCCATGATCTTCCTCCCCCGCACCCACCCTCGCTTGTCCGCCGCCATCCTGTTGGGCATCGCGGTGGGCATTCTGGTTCCGGCCGATTCGCCCATCAGCAAGATCCTCATCGGCTGGAATGCCGGCGTCTGGATCTACCTGCTTCTGATGCTCTGGCTCACCGTGCGTTCGAAAGCGCCTGACGTGAAACGCATCGCCGAAATCGAAGACGAAAACGCCGGGCTGGTGCTGGCGCTGGTGTGCATTGCGGCACTGGCCAGCCTGGCGACCATCGCCTTCGAACTGGCCGGCAGCAAAGACCTGGAAACCACGCGCAAGCTTTTGCATTACGGCTTCACCGCGCTGACCGTCATCGGTTCATGGCTGCTGATCGGGGTCATCTTCAGCCTGCATTACGCCCGGCTGTATTACCTCTGGGACGGCAAGGAGCCGGCGCTGCGTTTTGCCGAAGGTCTGACGACACCCAACTACTGGGACTTCCTGTACTTCTCGTTCACCATCGGCGTGGCGGTGCAAACCTCGGATGTCGGCGTGGCCACGCGGGGCATGCGCAAGATCGTGCTGGCGCAGTCGTTGATCGGTTTTGTGTTCAACACTGCCATTCTCGGGTTTTCGATCAACATCGCGGCCGGTCTGTTCGGCTGATGAGTGCGCAAACGTTCCAGATGTCGCTCGATTTTGCCGATCAGAGCCATCTGGGCCGTTGGTTCGTACGCGCCTACGGCCTGATGGGCCTGCTGTTGCTGGGTTCCGCGTGGTTGAGCGTGTTGGCCTGAGCGCCACTTGTCGTTCATTGTTCGACAATCAAGCATCCGGGGCTTGACGGCGAAATGGTTTTTGGTGTCTTCTGAAACCGGTTTCAGTGCTGTCTCACGAAGCACTCGACCTTATAAATCCAATAAGAAGGTTTCAGACCGTGAACGATTTCTCCGCCGCCCAGCGCAGCCGCGTGACCATGCTCGACGTGGCCGAACACGCCAAGGTCTCCAAGGCCAGCGTTTCGCGGTTCATTGGCGATGATCGTGCCCTGCTCTCCGATGCCACTGCCCAGCGCATCGAACAGGCAATTGCCGAACTCGGCTATCGCCCGAACCAGATGGCCCGCGGCCTGAAACGCGGGCGCACCCGCCTGATCGGCATGCTGGTGGCCGATATCCGCAACCCTTATTCAATTGCCGTGATGCACGGGGTGGAAACCGCCTGCCGCCAGCACGGCTATAGCCTGGTGGTGTGCAACACCGACCGCGACGACGAGCAAGAGCGCCAGCACTTGGCCCTGCTGCGCTCGTACAACATCGAAGGCCTGATCGTGAACACCCTCGGTCATCACCGTGACCAATTGCACGAACTGCACCGGGAAATGCCCCTGGTGCTGGTGGATCGCAAGGTGGAGCACCTTGAAAGCGACATGGTCGGGCTGAACAACCCTGCGGCGGTCGAGATGGCCCTCGCCCATCTTGAAGAGCGCGGTTATCGCGATGTGTTGCTGGTCACCGAGCCGTTCGACGGCACCAGTTCGCGAATCGAGCGGGTCAGCAGCTTCAAGGCGCAAATCGGGCAACGCCCGGCGCTTCGCGGCACGCACATCGAAACCGGCAGCGAACTGACCGCACAATTGAAATCCTTCCTCGACACGCCTGGCCCCGGCCCGAAAGCGCTGTTTTGCGCGAACGGGGTTGCGGCGCTAGCCAGCACCCATGCGTTGCGTGAACTCAAGTGCAACCTGTTCGATAACGTGGGCTTGATCGCCCTCGATGACCTGGATTGGTACCCGTTGGTGGGCAGCGGCATTACCGCCCTCGCGCAGCCGACCACCGAGATCGGCGCCAGTGCTTTCGAGTGTCTGCTCAAGCGGCTGCGCGGGGATGACGGGGCGGTGCGGATGCTGGACTTTTCGGCGCGGTTAATTGTTAGAGGGTCGACCCTTGGAAATTCTCGGTGAATGTTCCGGCCTCTTCGCGAGCAAGCCCGCGAAGAGGCCCGGAGGAACACACCACTCCCTGGTATTTTTTTGAAAAAAAATGAAACCGGTTTCAGAGGTACAAAAACAATGAACAAACCAGCTGTTTCCATCAGCCTGTCCAGCTACGGCGCCGACCTTGTGCGTCAACGCGGCCAGGGCAGCTTCATCGAGATTCTCGCCGCCGCCGGCGCCACGCGCATTGAGTGGCGCGAAGAATTACTGACCATCGAGGACCCCGCTCAACTGGCCGACGCCACTCAGGCAGAAGGCCTGGAGAGCGTGTATTCATCACCAATGGAGCTATGGCTGGCCGGGCAATCCAGGCCCAATCCAGAACTGATCACGGCCCTGCAACGTGCCCAGGCGTTTGGCGCCAAATGGCTGAAGGTGTCGCTGGGTTATTTCACCGACAACAGCGATCTGCAAAGCCTCGCCCGAGCGCTGGGCGACAGCGCCGTGCAGTTGCTGGTGGAAAACGACCAGACCCTGCACGGCGGCCGCATTGAACCCTTCCAGCGTTTTTTCGCGGACGTCGAGCAGCACAAGCTGCCGATCAAAATGACCTTCGATATCGGCAACTGGCACTGGCAGGACCAGTCCGCCGCCAGCGCCGCGCGGTTGCTCGGTCGTCACGTCGGTTATGTGCATTGCAAAGCGGTCACGCGCCGTGCCGACGGCAAACTGGTCGCCATCCCGCCCGCCGTCAGTGACCTGCAACATTGGGAACACCTGCTGCGGCACATGGCCCAAGGCGTTATGCGGGCCGCGGAATATCCACTGCAAGGCGATGACCTGGTGCAACTGACCACCGAGCACGTCGCCGCTCTCGCCCACCTCGGCCAATCGCAGCTGGAGAGTGCTCATGTCTGAGATCGATATTCTGTCCTTCGGCGAAACCATGGCGATGTTCGTCGCCGAGCAGGCTGGTGACCTGGCCAGCGTCGGCGCTTTCCACAAACGCATTGCCGGAGCTGACAGCAACGTCGCCATTGGCCTTTCCCGGCTGGGCTTCAACGTGGCATGGCTGAGCCGTGTCGGTGCTGATTCGTTGGGCCGGTTCGTTGTCGACACCCTGGAAAAAGAAGGCCTGGATTGCCGCCACGTCGACATCGACACCGCCCACCCGACCGGTTTTCAACTCAAGTCCCGCACCGACGATGGCAGCGATCCGGTGGTCGAGTACTTCCGCCGTGGTTCGGCGGGCAGTCACCTGTCGCCGCACTCGATCGTGCCCCAATTGCTCAAGGCCCGACACCTGCACGCCACCGGCATTCCCCCGGCGCTGTCGGAGTCGGCGCGGCAGATGTCGTTCGAATTGATGACCCGCATGCGCGAGGCCGGGCGCAGTGTGTCCTTCGACCCGAACCTGCGCCCGAGCCTGTGGGCCAGCGAGCAACAAATGATCACCGAGATCAACCGCCTCGCCGCCCTCGCCCATTGGGTACTGCCGGGGTTGAGCGAGGGTCGCTTGCTGAGCGGTTTTGAAGATCCGGCCGACATCGCCGCGTTCTACCTCGACCAGGGCGCCGAAGCCGTGGCGATCAAACTTGGCCCGCACGGGGCGTTCTACCGTACACATCTTGATCAAGGTTTCGTGGCTGGCGTACCGGTGCAAACGGTGGTCGATACGGTGGGTGCCGGCGATGGTTTTGCCGTCGGCATGATCAGCGCGCTGTTGGAAAACCACAGCGTTGTCGAAGCCGTGAAGCGTGCCAACTGGATTGGTAGCCGGGCGGTGCAGAGCCGGGGGGACATGGAGGGGTTGCCTACCCGACCTGAAATGGCCAGCGAGTTCGAGGCCGTCATCGCGAGCAAGCTCGCTCCCACATTGGATCGTATTCCAACGTAACTCCCCTGTAGGAGCGAGCCTGCTCGCGATGAGGCCAATAAAGGCACCGAATATTCAAACCGTTACCTGCTGCGACAAAAACAACAAGCTCAGGAGCACCACCATGAAAACCGCAACGCTCGCCACCCGCCGCTGGTGGTACATCATGCCCATCGTGTTCATCACCTATAGCCTGGCGTATCTGGATCGCGCCAACTATGGGTTCGCCGCCGCTTCCGGCATGGCGGCGGACCTGATGATCACACCAGGCCTGTCGTCGATGCTCGGCGCGCTATTCTTCCTCGGCTACTTTTTCTTCCAGGTACCCGGCGCGATCTACGCGCAGAAACACAGTGTGAAGAAGCTGATTTTCGTCAGCCTGATCCTCTGGGGCGGCTTGGCGACGTTGACCGGGATCGTCTCCAACGCCTACTGGCTGATCGTCATCCGCTTCATGCTCGGCGTGGTCGAAGCGGCAGTGATGCCGGCGATGCTGATCTACCTGTGCCACTGGTTCACCCGCGCCGAACGCTCGCGGGCCAACACCTTCCTGATCCTCGGCAACCCGGTGACCATGCTGTGGATGTCGGTGGTCTCGGGCTATCTGGTGCAGCACTACAGCTGGCGCTGGATGTTCATCGTCGAAGGTTTGCCAGCGGTGCTCTGGGCATTCATCTGGTGGCGCCTGGCCGATGATCGTCCGTCACAAGCCAAGTGGCTCAACGACCAGGAAAAGCAGGATCTGGAAAGCGCACTGGCCGCCGAACAGGTCGGCATCAAGGCCGTGAAGAACTACGCCGAAGCGTTCCGCTCACCCAAAGTGATCATCCTGGCCCTGCAGTTTTTCTGCTGGAGCATTGGCGTGTACGGTTTCGTGTTGTGGCTGCCGTCGATCCTCAAGGCCGGCGCGCAGATGGACATGATTCAGGCCGGCTGGCTGTCGGCGCTGCCGTACCTGGCGGCGGTGATCGGCATGCTGCTGGTGTCCTGGGGTTCGGACAAGCTGCAAAAACGTAAACGTTTCGTCTGGCCGCCACTGCTGATTGCCTCGATTGCCTTCTATGGCTCCTACGCGTTGGGTGCCGAACACTTCTGGTGGTCCTACACCCTGCTGGTGATTGCCGGCGCCTGCATGTACGCGCCCTACGGACCGTTCTTCGCGATCATTCCGGAGATCCTCCCGGCCAACGTCGCGGGCGGTGCCATGGCGCTGATCAACAGCATGGGCGCCCTCGGTTCGTTTGGCGGTTCCTATCTGGTCGGTTACCTGAACAGCTCCACCGGCTCGCCCGGCGCCTCGTACCTGTTGATGAGCGGCGCGCTGATGTTCTCGGTGCTGCTGACCATTTTCCTCAAGCCCGGCGCCAGCGATCGGGAGCGACCCACGGCCACGGTAACGCGCACTGCCACGGCACATTCCTGAATCGAAGTTGAGATCCCGAAGATGAAAAAGCAGGTCGTCCTGTACAAGAAACTCTCGCCGCTGCTGATGGCTCGGCTGCACGAGCAGACCGAAGTGACGCTGATCGAAAGCCTGGATGCCGAGGGCCTGGGCAAACTGCGCGATGCCCTGCCCCGCGCCCACGGCTTGCTGGGTGCCAGCCTGAAACTGGATGCCGAACTGCTCGATCTGGCACCCAACCTTGAAGCCATTGCCAGCGTCTCGGTGGGTGTCGATAACTACGACATCGATTACCTGACCGAGCGGCGCATCCTGCTCAGCAACACGCCGGATGTATTGACAGAAACCACCGCCGACACGGGTTTCGCGCTGATCCTGGCGACCGCCCGGCGTGTGGTGGAACTGGCGAACCTGGTTCGCGCCGGCCAATGGAACCGCAACATCGGCCCTCCACATTTCGGCAGCGACGTGCACGGCAAAACCCTGGGCATCATTGGCATGGGGCGCATCGGTGAGGCCCTCGCGCAGCGCGGGCATTTCGGGTTTGGCATGCCGGTGATTTATCACAGCCAGTCACCGAAACCGGCGGTGGAGCAGCGGTTCAATGCGCACTATCGAAGCCTGCCGGAGCTGTTGCAACAGGCCGATTTCGTTTGCCTGACGTTGCCGCTGACCGCTGAAACCGAAGGGCTGATCGGCGCAGAACAGTTCGCCCTGATGCGTCCCGAGACCATCTTCATCAATATTTCACGGGGTAAAGTGGTGGACGAAGCAGCGCTGATTGAGGCCTTGCGTGCGGGCCGGATTCGCGCGGCGGGGCTGGATGTATTCGAACGCGAACCGTTGAATCAGGACTCGCCCTTGTTGCAGTTGACCAACGTGGTGGCGACACCTCACATAGGCTCGGCCACCCATGAAACACGGGAGGCCATGGCCAGATGCGCGGTGGATAACCTGTTGGCGGCGCTGGCGGGTGAACGGCCGGCCAATTTAGTCAACGCTCAAGCGTGGAAGGCTTGAGGGATCAGGCGCGGCGCGCGACCAGCAAATCCGCCGCGCATAACGCAATGCGCCGACAGGCATCGGCCAGTTTGCGCTGGTCCACCACCAACCCGATCCGGATATGCCCCGCCGCACTCGGCCCGAACGCTTCACCGGCCAGCACCGACACACCATAGTCTTCCAGCAGTCGCTCGGCGAAGCGCTGGGCCGACAAACCGGTCTGGCGCACATCGACCATTACGAACATCCCGCCATCCGGGCGAATCGGCCTGAGGCCCGGACATTGACCCAGACTTGCACACACCAGGTCACGGCGCTGGCGATACTCCTCGCGCATCATCGCCACTTCGGGCAGGTCTTCATCCAATGCCAGTTGCGCGGCGTTCTGCACGAAATCCGGAATGCCGAACAGCATGCTCAACGACAGGTTCACCAGATGCTCGGCCATGGGTTTGGGCCCGATCACCCAACCCACCCGCCAGCCGCTCATGGCGTGGGACTTGGACAGGCTGTTGATCGTCGCCGTACGTTCGGCCATGCCCGGCAGACTCGCGGGGCTGATGTGCTCACCCTCGTACAGCAGATCGCTGTAAACCTCATCGCTGATCAGCCACAAATCGTGGCGAATGCACAGCGCCGCCAGCTCTTGCCAGACCTGCAACGACAGACTGGCGCCGGATGGATTGTTCGGACTGTTGAGCAGAATGGCGCGTGTTTTTGCCGTGATCCGTGCCGCGACATCCGCCGGGTCAACGCGAAACCCGTTCTGCGGGCACACTGGTACCGGGACCACTGTGGCCGCGCAAGCGCCGATCACGCCTTCATAGGTCACGTACATCGGTTCGGCGACAATCACTTCATCGCCCGGATCGAGCAGGCATTGCGCCACCGAATACACCGCGCACTGTGCGCCCGGAAAGACAATCACATGTTCGGCATCCACCATCTGACCACTGCGTTGCCGATGCCGGCGGGCAATGCTGTCGCGCAGCCCTCGACTGCCGCGCACTTCAGGATAGTGCGTATCACCGGCCAACAGGCTGGCAATGGCGGCCTGGACGATGGGTTGCGGCGTATCGAAGTCCGGGTCGCCAATTGACAGCAGCAGGACGTCGACGCCCTGTTCGCGCAATTGCAGCGCTCGATCGTGAATCTGCCAGGCCGCCGCTCCGTCACCGGCGATTCGTTGGGTCAAGGCTGAATAGCGCATGTCTGTCTCCTGTCGCGCGGGTGCTCCCAGCCACAACCCTATCTCAAATCACGAAACGCGCCACCATGGCGTTCAAATCCACCGTCAAACTGCCATCGAGGCTTCTGTGGCGAGGGGGCTTGCCCCCGTTCGGCTGCGCAGCAGCCGCAATACGTATACGGGATTTACTCGGCAAAAAGCGGGACTGCTTCGCAGTCCAACGGGGGCAAGCCCCCTCGCCACAGAAAAAAACCTCAGCCGCAGCGAACAGCCATCCGCCAGACACGAGCGATGTCCGTCGCCCGTTCACGCAGCAAACGCGGCGCCTCGGCACAGGCCTGCTCCAGGGTCATCGGCCCGCTCGCCAGGGCAAACGCGGCGTCGATGCCATGTTCATAGAGCACCTGATAACCATCGCCCAGGGTGCCGGCGATGACGATGACGGGCACGTCGTGCCGGCTGGCGACACGTGCCACCCCAAACGGCGTCTTGCCGCGCAGGGTTTGCGCATCGAAACGCCCTTCACCGGTGATCACCAGATCGGCGCCTACAACCGCCTCGGCCAAGCCCACCAGTTCAGCAACCACCTCGACCCCGGCCTTGAACTGCGCGCCCAGAAACGCTTTGGCGGCAAACCCCAGGCCACCCGCCGCGCCGCTGCCCGGTTCGTCGCGGACGTCGTTGTTCAAGGCTGTCGCGCAATGGTCGGCAAAGTGCCCCAGCGCCTTGTCCAGTTGCTCGACCTGCACCGGCGAGGCGCCTTTTTGCGGGCCAAAAATCGCCGAGGCGCCGTGGGGGCCGCACAACGGGTTATTGACGTCGGCGGCGATGTCGAAGCGTACCTGCGCCAGACGCGAATCCATGTCGCTCAGGTCGACGCGGGCCAGTTGCGCAAGGGCAAGGCCGCCCGGTGACAGCGCCTGCCCCTGAGCGTCGAGCAATTTCACCCCCAGGGCCTGCATGGCACCGGCGCCGCCGTCATTGGTCGCGCTGCCGCCAATCGCCAGGATCACCCGTTGTGCACCGGCATCCAGCGCGGCGCGGATCAATTGCCCGGTACCGAAGGTGCTGCTGATGCACGCATCCCGTTGCGCCACCGGGACCAACTGCAAACCGCTGGCCTCGGCCATTTCGATGATCGCGGTGTGGCTCTGCGGCAACCAGCCCCAAGCGGCATCCACCGAGGCCCCCAGTGGTCCGCGAACCATGGTGCGGCGCAGTTCGCCTTCGCACGCGGCAAGAATCGACTCGACAGTCCCTTCCCCGCCGTCGGCCATCGGGCATTTGATCAATTGGGCATCAGGCCAGACCTGCGCCAATCCCAAGGCAATGGCGTCGGCCACGCCTTGAGCGCTGAGGCTGTCCTTGAACGAGTCGGGGGCGATCACGATTTTCATGGGGATTCTCCAGTTCCAATGCCCACATGCTGCCAGCCACCATGAACAATAACGCCGGTCCGCTGCACAAGCGGTTGTGAGGATTATTGTTCATTTCCACAAAACCCTGTGGCAGACGAGCGACCTGTGGGGTTCAGGGATTGGTGTCTGTCTGGGGAAGCAGTTGCACGCCCAGGTACAGCGCGAGCATCCCATCGAGTCGCAATGGATCTACCCCGCTAAGTTCGGCAATCCGCTCCATGCGATAACGCAGACTGTTGCGATGAATCCCCAGTGCATCGGCGCAGGCCTGGCTCTGGCCGTCGTGTTCGCACCAGCTGCGCAGGGTTGCCAGCAACTGACCGTTGTTGTCCTTGGCAATGACCTTGCGCAGCGGGTTGAGCAATTCGTCGAGGGCGTCGTCGTTGCGGTGGCGCCAGAGCATCACCGGCAGCCGATAGCGGTTCAGCGTCAGCAATCGGGAGCGCGGCAACACTTCGCGCCCGTAGGCCAGCAAGTCACCGACCCGGCGATAGCAGCGACGCAACCCCGCCAGTCCGTCGGCTTGTCCACCCACGGCAATGCGCAGGATGTTCCAGCCCAGGCCGTCGAGCTTGTCCAGCAAGCGCTCGTTTTCGACTGTCTGGTTC
This sequence comes from Pseudomonas sp. KH_046_2, assembly GCF_057838985.1. Lineage (NCBI taxonomy): Bacteria > Pseudomonadati > Pseudomonadota > Gammaproteobacteria > Pseudomonadales > Pseudomonadaceae > Pseudomonas > Pseudomonas sp. KH_046_2. Next base: position 3,339,308 of record NZ_CM174480.1, read on the forward strand.
GCCGGCCGGCACCAGAGCAACGAGGTCTTGGCCGAGCTCACGCACCAACTGTCGGGGTGACGGCTCGTCAACCAGGCGCTGAGTGCTTCGACGGTTTGCCCTGGGGCGTGCTCCAGGCCCAGTTCGAACAGGTACGGCACCCGGGTCATCTGTGGCTTGAGGCCCAGCTGCTGCGCTTCATCGACCAGTCGCGGAGCATCCCCGGCTTCGCTGAGCAACAACGCCAGCAGATCATCGCAGCGCTGGCGCCGCCATTGCTGTTCGGCCTGCTGATTGCGCTGGCCCACCAGCATTTCGGCGGTCATGCGCACCAGCTCGGCGTAGGTGCGCAGTTGCTCCGGTTCGCCGGTGATGCCCAGGACGCCGATCAGGCGCTGGTCGAGCATCAACGGCAGGTTGATGCCCGGCTGCACGCCCTTGAGATGAATCGCCGTCTGCGCATCGATCTCCACCACCCGGCCATTGGCCAGGACCAGTTGCGCGCCTTCATGTCGAGTGTTGACCCGCTCTGGCTCGCCGCTGCCCAGGATCAAGCCCTGGCTGTCCATGACGTTGACGTTGTACGGCAGGATAGCCATCGCCCGGTCGACGATGTCCTGGGCCAGGTCGTGATCGAGTTCGAACATGCAAGTGATCCTTGAAGACAGTGATGGAACGGGTTGTTCACCCGCACAGGCCTTGGTTGCAAACCCTGTGCTCAGGCACAAAGACAGCCACCCTGAGGGTGGTCGAGACTCTGGGGGCGATCAACGTTACCCTTTGCATCGCAAAAAATCATAATAAAGAGAGAGCCGCCATGACACAGAGCGCCGTAGCGTCCGACGCCATCGCTGACGACAAAAACGCCGTCTACAAGCGCATCACCCTGCGTTTGATCCCCTTCATTTTCATCTGCTACCTGTTCAACTACCTCGACCGGGTAAACGTTGGGTTTGCCAAACTGCAGATGCTCGACGCGCTGAAATTCAGCGAGACTGTATACGGCCTCGGTGCCGGCATCTTCTTTATCGGCTACGTACTGTGCGGCGTACCGAGCAACCTGGCGTTGACCAAATTCGGCCCCCGGCGCTGGATCGCGCTGATGATGATCACTTGGGGCACACTGTCGACCTGCCTGCTGTTCGTCACCACACCGACCGAGTTCTACACCTTGCGCCTGTTCACCGGCGCGGCCGAAGCCGGATTCTTCCCGGGCGTGGTGCTGTACCTCTCGCAGTGGTTCCCGACCTTCCGCCGTGGCCGCATCATGGCGCTGTTCATGTCGGCGATCCCGGTATCCGGCCTGCTCGGCAGTCCGTTCTCGGGCTGGATTCTCAACCACTTCGCCGCCGGCCAAGGCGGTCTCGCCGGATGGCAGTGGATGTTCCTGCTGCAAGGCATTCCCACCGTCATCCTCGGTGCGCTGGCTTACTTCCTGCTCAGCGACAGCTATGCCAATGCCAAATGGCTGACCCCCTTCGAGCGTTCGGTGCTGGAAGCCGACCACGCCGAAGATCTGGCGAACAAGCCGAAAACCACCACCGATTCGCTGCTGGCGGTGTTCAAGAACCCGGCGATCTGGGCCTTCGGCCTGATCTACTTCTGCATCCAGAGTGGCGTGTACGCGATCAACTTCTGGCTGCCGTCGATCATCAAGAACCTGGGCTTCAGCGACAACCTGGTGATCGGTTGGTTGAGCGCGATTCCGTATCTGCTGGCCGCCGTTTTCATGTTGATGGTCGGCCGCTCGGCGGATCTGCGCAAAGAACGCCGCTGGCATTTGGTGGTGCCGATGTTGATGGGGGCGCTGGGGCTGCTGATCGCTGTGAACTTCGCCGCCAACCCGGCCATCGCGATTCTCGGCCTGACCATCGCCACCATGGGCGCCCTTACCGGCCTGCCGATGTTCTGGCCGGTGCCGACCGCCCTGCTCAGTGCGGGTGCCGCAGCTGGCGGCCTGGCGCTGATCAACTCCATGGGACAGATGGCCGGCTTCCTCAGCCCGTACCTGGTGGGTTGGGTCAAGGACAGCACAGGCTCGACCAATGCGGCGCTGTACCTGCTGGCGGGTGTGATTGTCTGCGGCAGTTTGCTGGCGTTGCGCATGACCCGTACCCTGCGCGCCTAAGCACCGCAAATCACCTGTGGGAGCGGGCTTGCTCGCGAAGGCGGTGTATCAGACGACATTTACGTTGACTGACACTCCGCCTTCGCGAGCAAGCCCGCTCCCACAGTTTGATCTGCGGTGTTCGATATTTCAGTTTGATCCCTGCAGTTGTTCTGGTATCTGATTGAGGCTTTCCCACTGGTAAAAGGATTTGCTCATGAGCTACCGCACGCTGGGTCATTCGGGTCTGCAGGTGTCCACCCTGACCCTGGGCACCATGATGTTCGGCGAACAGACCAGTGCCGAAGATTCCCTGCGAATCATCGACAAGGCCTGGGACCAGGGTATCAACTTCATCGACACCGCCGACGTCTACACCAATGGCCGTTCCGAGGAAATCGTCGGCGAGGCCATCGCCAGCCGCCGCCATGAATGGGTGCTGGCGACAAAGGTCGGCTTCGGTCCCGTGGACGGCGTGCCCAACCGCAGCGGCTTGAGCCGCAAGCACATTTTCAATGGCCTCGAGGCCAGCCTGACGCGCCTGGGCACCGACTACCTCGACATCTATTACCTGCACCGCGAAGACCACAATACGCCGCTGGAGGTCACGGTATCGGCCATTGGCGACTTGATTCGCCAAGGCAAAATCCGTTATTGGGGCTTGTCGAACTACCGTGGCTGGCGCATCGCTGAAGTCATTCGTGTGGCCGACAAACTTGGCGTTGACCGGCCGGTGATCAGCCAACCGCTGTACAACATCGTCAACCGCCAGGCTGAAACCGAGCAGATCACCGCGGCGCAAAATTACGGTCTGGGCGTTGTGCCCTACAGCCCGCTGGCGCGCGGGGTGCTCAGCGGCAAATACGCGCCGGATGTGAAACCCGACGCCAACAGCCGTGCCGGACGCCAGGACAAACGCATCCTGGAAACCGAATGGCGCGTCGAATCCCTGCGTATCGCCCAGCAAATCCAGCAATACACCCAGGAACGCGGCGTCGGCATCGTCGAGTTCGCGATTGCCTGGGTGCTGAACAACAGCGCCGTGACCTCGGCCATTGTCGGGCCGCGCACCGAAGCGCAGTGGGACGCCTACACTAAGGCGCAGGCGGTGAAGATCACGGCCGAGGACGAGGCGTTCATCGATTCGCTGGTGACATCGGGGCATGCGTCGACACCGGGGTTCAATGATGTGAGCCATTTTGTGTCGGGGCGCAAACCGCGCACTCCCTGAATCAACACAGAACCCATTGTAGGAGCGAGCCTGCTCGCGATAGCGGTACTACATTCAACAGAGATGTTGGATGACAGATCGCTATCGCGAGCAGGCTCACTCCTACAATTGGACTGAGTTGATTGATTGGTCAATATTCTTCCCGGAAACCCCGTATCCTCCGCCCCCCGTTTCACCTTCAACCTCGCGAGGACAGCTTGTCTAAAGGTATCGCTCTATCGGTTTCAGCCTCGGTGCTGTTTGCCGTCATGTATTACTACACGTCGCTGCTCACCCCCTTGAGCGGCGTGGAAATCTTCGGTTGGCGCATGCTGCTGACGGTGCCGTGCATGACCGTGTTCATGGTGGTGTCCGGGGAGTGGAAGCGCGTGCTGGAGATCGTTCGGCGCGCCATGGCCAATCCGAAACTGACAGGCGCGCTGATCGCCTCCTCTGCCCTGCTCGGCGTGCAATTGTGGCTGTTCATGTGGGCGCCGTTGAACGGCTACAGCCTCGACGTATCCCTCGGCTATTTCCTGCTGCCGCTGACCATGGTCTTGACCGGCCGCCTGGCCTACGGCGAACGCCTGTCTTACCTACAAAAAGTCGCCGTGGTGTTCGCCTGCCTGGGGGTGGTCAACGAGGTGTATCAGGTCGGTGGTTTTTCCTGGGCGACCTTGCTGGTCTGCGTCGGTTATCCGACCTACTTCGTCCTGCGCAAACGACTGGCGGCGGACAATCTCGGTGGTCTGTGGCTGGACATGGCATTGACGCTGCCGGTCGCCTTCTGGTTCGTCCAGAGTGGCGCGCAAGGTTTTGGTGTGTTTGAACAGCATCCATGGTTGTCGCTGTTGATCCCCATGCTCGGCGTGATCAGCGCGTCGGCACTGGTGGTCTACATCATTGCCAGCCGCCTGCTGCCGTTCAGCCTGTTCGGCTTGTTGAGCTACGTCGAACCGGTGTTGCTGCTGGGAGTGGCGTTGCTGCTGGGAGAAAGCATCAAGGCCGGCGAATGGCTGACCTACATCCCGATCTGGATGGCGGTGCTGGTGCTGGTGTTCGAAGGGTTCAAGCATCTGGTTCGGCAGCGCCGACCTTAAGCACACACAAAACAATTGTAGGAGCGAGCCTGCTCGCGATGGCGTCTTCAGCCACAACATAGATATTGGCTGACAGATAGCTATCGCGAGCAGGCTCGCTCCTACAGTTACTACATCTGCAAGGATTTAGTCGGTGGAAAGAACACCACGACGAACCTGGTCACGCTCGATGGATTCGAACAGCGCCTTGAAGTTGCCTTCGCCGAAACCGTCGTCGCCCTTGCGCTGGATGAACTCGAAGAACACCGGGCCCATCAGGGTTTCCGAGAAGATCTGCAGCAGCAGACGCTTGTCGCCCGACTCGGACGAACCGTCCAGCAAGATGCCCCGCGCCTGCAGTTCGCCCACCGGCTCGCCGTGGTTCGGCAAACGGCCTTCGAGCATTTCGTAGTAGGTTTCCGGTGGCGCGGTCATGAAGCGCATGCCGATGCTTTTCAGGTGGTCCCAGGTCTTGATCAGGTCTTCGGACAGGAACGCAACGTGCTGGATGCCCTCGCCGTTGAACTGCATCAGGAACTCTTCGATCTGCCCGGCGCCCTTGGACGACTCTTCGTTCAGCGGGATGCGGATCATGCCATCGGGTGCGGTCATGGCCTTGGAGGTCAGGCCGGTGTATTCGCCCTTGATGTCGAAGTAGCGGATTTCGCGGAAGTTGAACAGCTTCTCGTAGAAGTTGGCCCAGTAGGCCATGCGACCGCGATACACGTTGTGGGTCAGGTGATCGATGATCTTCAGGCCGGCACCGACCGGGTGGCGGTCCACGCCTTCGATAAACACGAAGTCGATGTCATAGATCGAGCTGCCTTCGCCGAAACGGTCGATCAGGTACAGCGGCGCACCGCCGATGCCCTTGATCGCCGGCAGGTTCAGTTCCATCGGGCCGGTTTCGATGTGGATCGGCTGGGCGCCGAGTTCCAGGGCACGCTTGTAGGCTTTTTGCGAATCCTTGACGCGAAACGCCATGCCGCACACCGACGGGCCATGCTCGGCCGCGAAGTACGAGGCCACGCTGTGGGGTTCGTTGTTGAGGATCAGGTTGATCGCGCCCTGGCGATACAGGTGCACGTCCTTGGAACGGTGGGTCGCCACCTTGGTGAAGCCCATGATCTCGAAGATCGGCTCCAGGGTGTTCGGGGTCGGCGATGCGAGCTCGATGAATTCAAAGCCCATCAGGCCCATTGGGTTTTCGTATAAATCTGCCATGGTCGGCGCCTCATCATTTTTTTATCAATTAACAAAGGTTAGTTGTAAGCAATGCTGAGACCGGTGGGTGGCGCACAGGAGATGCCCCGCACACTGCGGGCGAGAAAGTCACCGTAGATCAGTTGAAACCCGAATATCTTCATTGTCGACCCAAGGCTCTTGCGGGCGAGGCTTCTGCTGCCAGAAGACGATTATTATTGTATGCGTAACCCGATTCTACACAGCGTAAATCAGTTTGTCCGCCTTCTGTATCAAATCCCCTTTTTCCATGCCCGCGCAAGGGGTTTGTTGCAGAGGAAAATCCCCGCCAGTATCAGCCCGCCACCCAGGCACATGGCCAGCGTCAGCGGCTCATCCAGCAGCAGCGCGCCAAGGATCACCGCCGTTAACGGGTTCAAGGCAATGAACACCCCGGAACGGGTCGCGCCGATTTTGCGAATGCCGTCGTAATAGCCAATGTACGCCAGCGCCGATCCCAGCACGCCCAGGTACAAAAGGCTCATCCATTGCTGCGCACCGAGCTGGGCGATCGCGGCGACACTCACCTCACCGCGTACGATGCAGGTGATCCAGAGCATGACGGTGCCCAGCAGGATCGACCAGGTCACGGTTTGCACCGGTCCCAGGCTGTGGTTCAGCTCTTTGGAGCACAGCGAGTAGACACCCCAGCCGAGGACGCAGCCGAAAATCAGCAAGTCGCCGAGCCAGGCATCGGCACCGCCGGCCAGTAGTTGCGGGTCACGACTGACGATCACCATGCTCGCACCCGCCATGCAGATCGCAATGCCGACGACTTTGGCCCGGTTCAAACGCTCCTTGAACAGCAGCCAGGACGCCAGGCCGATCACCGCCGGATTCAGCGCCACGATCAAGGACGCCCGTGAAGCGTTGATGTAATGCAGTCCGTAAAAGAAGCACAGGTTGTAGAAAAAGATTCCGAAAAAGCCAAGCAAAAGCAATTGCAGCCATTGCCGGGGGCTGGGCCGGGCCAGCGGTGTCCGCGCCATGCGTATAAACAGCAGCAACGCCACGCTGGCCAGCAAAAACCGCAGGCTGGCTGCCAGTAACGGGCTGAGGCCGCCGGCCAGATAGCGCCCGGCAACGAAGGTGCCACCCCACACCATGGTGACCGCCGCCAGTTTCAGATAGACCGGCAGATCCGAGGGTTTTGACAGGCTTTGCTCGCAGATCGTCATGGATTCCAGGACCGGATAGTGGAGAGATGCCGTATCATTCGGTTAATACCCAGTCATCGTAAAATGAGCAAACACTCATGACCCTCACTCAACTGGAGATTTTCTCCCTGGTGGCCGAACTCCAAGGCTTCACGGCCGCGGCCAATCGCCTGGGTATTTCCCAGTCGGCGGTGTCCCATGCGTTGAAGTCCCTGGAACTGGAGCTGGGTGTCGAGTTGTTGCGCCGTCATCAATCCCGGGTCGAATTGAGCGACATTGGCCATCAGTTGTTGCTGCGCGCCCGGGCGATGCTCGGCCTGGCCAACACCCTGCGCCAGGAAGCGGCCGACGCGAGGGGCATGAAACGCGGCACGCTGCGCATCGGCTCCTTCGGCCCGACCTCATCGATCAAATTGCTACCGTTGATTCTGCAGCAGTACCGCGCTGCCCATCCCGGCATCGAGGTGCATATCGACGAAGGCCCTGACCGTCAGGTGCTCCAGTGGCTGGAGGAACGGCGGATCGACATCGGCTTTGTGGTGTTGCCCGAGGAGCGTTTCGACACGGTCTCGTTGATCGAAGACCAGATGGTCGCGCTGCTGCCCGCCGGCCACCCGCTGACGGCTCACGACAGCCTGAGCCTGAAAGACCTGTGCGACTTCCCGTTCGTACTGACCGAGGCCGGTTCTTCGGAGCTGGTTTCACGCCTTTTCACGGCGGCCCGACTGACGCCCAACATCCGTTATCGATGCTCGCAGTTGATCAGCACCCTGGATGTCGTCGCTCGTGGCGACGGGGTGACGGTGGTTGCCGAAGGTTCATTGCCCGATCAGATTGACCGTCGCTGGGTGAAAAAACCGCTGTCGCCGGCAGTGTTGCGCCAGGTCGGCCTGGCCGTGCTCGATCGACGCCAGGCATCACCCGCGACGCTGGCCTTTATCAAGTTGGCCGAAAGCCTTGACTTGCGTTAAGCGGCATAACCGCCAACGGCCAACTATCATGGCCCATACCCGAACTCTTCATGGAAGGCGTTTTTGCCCTGCCATCAATTGAGAGCCTTACTACTTCGTGACAGGACTCGCGAATGCCGCTGAAAGCCAAATCCCGCAGTCGCAGCAAAAGAATTGCGGTCACCCTGATCAGTGGATTGCTCCCGGTACTGCTGGGGGCCGCCATTCTTTACATGCAAGCAGGGCGTGCGCTCAAACAAGACACCAGACAAACCGCCGAAGAAGCGATTCGCCAGTTTGACCTGATGCTCGACAACACCGCCCAGGCCGCCCGTGAATTGCTGCCGTTGGCGGGTCAAAGTTGCGCTGACGCCAAACTGGCGCTGCGCGAGCAGGTCACTCGCCGCCCCTTCGTGCGATCAACCAATCTGGTGTGGGACAACAACCTCTATTGCAGCTCTCTGTTCGGCGACTACCAGGAGACGGTCAACCCCGGTGACTACACCCAGGGCGCCTTATGGCTCATGAGCGGCAATCCGGTAACGCCCAACACCGCCCTGCTGGTGTATCGCCTGAGCGAAGGAAAAAAAGGCGCGCTGACGACCCTCGATGGTTATCACTTGAGCAATATCCTGCGCCTGATCGGCCGCAAGACCTTGCTGTTGCTGCAAGTTGGCCCGGACTGGTTGTCCGCCGACGGCAAGTTTCATACCGGCACTGCGCCTGAGTTGCCCGTTGCGCAAAGTCGCTTGACCTCCGGGCACTATGCGTTTGCCGTGGAAGCCGGTTTCCCCAAAGGCGAAACCTGGCGATACATGAGCAGCGAATATCCGCCGCTGTTCAGCCTGCTGGTTTTCTTCGGCGTGATTGCCGGGGCAATCGGTCACTTCCTGCAAAAGCGCTCATCGTCACCCACCTATGAAATGCAGCGGGCGTTGGAAGCTTCTGAGTTCATTCCGTATTTCCAGCCCGTAGTGCATGGCGACAGCAAAAGCTGGTCCGGCGCTGAAGTGCTGATGCGCTGGCAACATCCGAAGGAAGGCCTGGTGCGTCCGGACCTGTTCATTCCGTTTGCCGAGCACTCCGGGCTGATCGTACCGATGACCCGCTCGCTGATGCGACAAACCGCCGCCCTGCTCGCACCGCAATCGGCCAGCTTCAACAAACCCTTTCACATAGGCATCAACATCACCGCCAGCCATTGCCAGGACCTGGAACTGGTCAAGGATTGCCGCGAGTTCCTCGATGCATTCGAGCCGGGGTCGATCCATCTGGTACTGGAACTGACCGAGCGTGAACTGATCGAGCCCACGGCCATTACCCTGCAACTGTTCGAGCAACTTCGCGAACTGGGCGTGAAAATCGCCATCGACGACTTCGGCACGGGCCACTCAAGCCTTGGCTACCTGCGGCAGTTCAATGTCGATTTTCTGAAAATCGACCAGAGTTTTGTCGCCATGATCGGCGTCGATACACTCACTAGCCACCTCCTCGACAGCATCATCGAACTGGCGGTCAAACTCGACCTTGCCCTGGTGGCCGAAGGTGTCGAAACCCGCGAGCAGAGTGATTACCTGAGCGTTCACCAGGTCAACTTCCTGCAAGGTTATCTGTTCGGCAAACCCATGCCAGGCGCGGAATTCATTAGTGCATTAAGCGACCATTAACTCGCAAATTTAATCGCCAAAACAAACGATTAGCCGCACCAAATTGAATCAAAACACTACTGACGTTACATGAAGAAAAAGACAGGATTTACTCTTGGCCAATTAACTACTACAATTTTTCATGCCTGCGCTAAATTGGCAGGTGAGCCACTATCACCGAGTCGCTTCAAGGCTCTTGGCTTATAGCTTTGTTTGCGGTTGGTATCAGCCAAACACACTATTGGAGTAAAGATATTGTCCAGACTCGCTGAATTTCGTGCAGCCGAAAAGGCCCTTCAAGAACAGCTCAAGCAGTTGGAATCCCTGAAGAACGATGCCGGGCTCAAGAAAGAAATCGAATTCGAAGAAAAGCTCCAGGGCTTGATGAAAACCTATGGCAAGAGCTTGCGCGACATCATCGCCATTCTCGACCCTAACCCGGCAAAATCCGGCCTGCAGCAGGCAGCGCCCAAAACCCGCCGCGCCCGTGTGGTCAAGGTTTATCAGAACCCGCACACCGGCGAGCTGATTGAAACCAAGGGCGGCAACCACCGCGGCCTGAAAGCCTGGAAAGAACAGTACGGTGCAGCCACCGTTGATTCCTGGCTGCGCGGCTAACTCTCGCGGCGACAAAAAAAGCCCTGCTTGTGCAGGGCTTTTTCATGGGCTATCTAAAACCCAAAGGCGGAAACCGCACAACTACCTGACTGCCACCAACTTTGTGCTTAATCCATTTGGATATCTAAAATTTTCTTCATGCATCGAAAAAGCACTGTCGCGTACTAAAGTTTCAAGCTGTTACGGGCAGCGTCTATTTCATCCTGGCTCGCCTTATAAGCCTCGGCCTGCCCTGCGTAGGAAAGAACATAGGCCTTATCGGCATCCACCGCGGCCACCAATGTTTGCGAAAGCACATGCCTGCCGTTTTGCGTGATGGTGCAGGTTGTTTCCAGCGCAGCCAATCGACTCAACGTAGTCGCATGAATTCGCGTGCAGACACTTTGATACCCTCCCTGAAAGAAGTCTTTTTGAACCGACTTGCGCATCTCCAGCAATACGCCTTCGAGGTTTACCTGATGATCGCTTTGCACCGGACTCATGGTCAGTTCCATCACCATGAGCGGCGATCCATCCTGATCATTTTTCACTGCCCGCTGGCGACTGACCCCCGACGCCGATTCAGGCACTTCTTCGACCTGCCAGCCTTGCGGCCAGGTCACTACTGGCGCATCGGCGCGAGCAACGCCAGCCAGCGAAAACACGCTCAGCAGGATGAACAGCAGGTTACGGAATCGAATCATTGCAATGGGCACTCAAGGATCAAGCCGTAAAGTCTGGGCCCAGGCCGGCTGTCAGGCAATAGCCGACTGTTTGGGTTTGGTGATGTCCGAAGCCTTGCGTATCATTGTCGTCATTCGTTAGCCCACATATTTCCCGGAGGGCCCATGAGCCTGCACGAATTGAACACCTTCCCCGGCGTCACCGCCCAACCGGACGCCGCCACGCAGAAATTTGTCTTCAACCACACCATGCTGCGGGTCAAGGACATCACCAGGTCCCTGGACTTCTACACACGCATCCTGGGTTTTACCCTGGTGGAAAAACGCGACTTTCCGGAAGCCGAGTTCAGCCTGTATTTCCTGGCGCTGGTGGACAAGAACCAGATCCCGGCCGACGCCGCCGCGCGCACCGAGTGGATGAAATCGATCCCCGGCATCCTGGAGCTGACCCACAATCACGGCACCGAGAGCGATGCTAATTTCGCCTACCACAATGGCAACACCGACCCCCGTGGTTTCGGCCACATCTGCATCTCGGTACCGGACATCGTCGCCGCCTGCGAGCGCTTTGAAGCACTGGGCTGCGATTTTCAGAAGCGCCTGAGCGATGGCCGCATGAAGAGCCTGGCGTTCATCAAGGATCCGGACGCCTACTGGGTCGAGATCATTCAACCTGCTCCACTGTAAACCCGCCACAAATCCCACATTTTTTGATGTACTTACAACACAAAACCCCATGATCACTCATGGGGTTTTGTGTTTTCAGCGCCGGCGGCCGATGCCCCTTGTAGGAGCGAGCTTGCTCGCGATAAACCTGAGAACGCCGCAAGGCACCTGCTAACCAGCGTTATCGTTGACGACCATCGCGAGCGAGCTCGCTCCTACAGGGTTTTGTGTTTTCAGCGCCTGACTTTATGCCGGGGCGGAAGTCCGGATCAAGTGATCGAAAGCGCTCAGCGAAGCCTTGGCGCCCTCACCCACTGCGATCACGATCTGCTTGTACGGCACGGTGGTCACGTCGCCGGCGGCGAACACCCCCGGCACCGAGGTTTCACCTCGAGCGTCGACGATGATCTCGCCACGGGGCGACAACTCGATGGTGCCTTTGAGCCAATCGGTGTTGGGCAACAGACCGATCTGCACAAAGATCCCTTCCAGTTCCACGTTGCATAATTCGTCGCTCTGACGATCCTTGTAGCGCAGGCCGTTGACCTTCTGGCCGTCGCCGGTGACCTCAGTGGTTTGCGCACTGGTGATCACGGTGACGTTCGGCAGGCTGTGCAACTTGCGCTGTAATACCGCATCGGCACGCAACTGCACATCGAACTCCAGCAGCGTGACATGGGACACGATACCGGCCAGGTCGATGGCCGCTTCGACGCCGGAGTTGCCGCCGCCAATCACCGCCACGCGCTTGCCCTTGAACAGCGGGCCGTCGCAGTGCGGACAGTACGCCACGCCCTTGTTGCGGTATTGCTGCTCGCCCGGCACGTTCATTTCACGCCACCGCGCACCGGTCGCCAAAATCACAGTCCTGGCTTTGAGCTTCGCGCCGCTGGCGAAGTGGACTTCGTGCAACTCACCTTCTTTGCCAGTTATCAATTTGTCAGCGCGCTGCAGATTCATGATATCCACATCGTACTGCTTGACGTGTTCTTCCAGGGCCACGGCCAGCTTCGGCCCTTCGGTTTCCTGCACCGAGATGAAGTTCTCGATGGCCATGGTGTCCAGCACCTGCCCACCAAAACGTTCGGCCGCGACACCGGTACGGATGCCTTTACGGGCCGCGTAGATGGCCGCCGAAGCACCGGCCGGGCCACCGCCGACCACCAGCACGTCAAAGGCATCCTTGGCGCTGATCTTCTCGGCCTGGCGTTCGATGCCGCTGGTGTCGATCCTGGCGAGAATTTCTTCCAGGCCCATGCGGCCCTGACCGAAGTTCACGCCATTGAGGTAGATGCTCGGCACCGCCATGATCTGGCGCTCATCGACTTCGACCTGGAACAGCGCGCCGTCGATGGCGACGTGGCGAATGTTCGGGTTCAGCACCGCCATCAGGTTCAGCGCCTGGACCACGTCCGGGCAGTTCTGGCACGACAGCGAGAAGTAAGTCTCGAAGCTGAACTCGCCTTTGAGCGAGCGGATTTGTTCGATCACTTCGGCACTGGCTTTGGACGGGTGACCGCCGACCTGCAGCAAGGCCAGCACCAAGGACGTGAATTCGTGGCCCATCGGGATGCCGGCGAAACGCAGGCTGATATCGGCGCCCGGGCGGTTGATCGAGAACGACGGTTTGCGTGCATCGTCGCCGTTATCGAGCAAGGTAATTTGGCTGGAAAGACTGGCAACGTCTTTCAGCAGTTCGAGCATTTCCTGGGATTTCGCACCGTCATCGAGGGAAGCAACGATCTCGATCGGCTGGGTGACCCGTTCCAGGTACGATTTCAACTGGGCTTTAAGATTGGTGTCCAACATACGGGCGATTTCCTTGAATTCTTGAGACAAAAAAACGCCCGAGCGAATCTCGCCCGAGCGTTTTTATTGGGCGGTGCAGCTTGCTTAGAAGGTGCGGAAGTCCGCCCTGATGAAGCGCGTCACAGACTTAGATCTTGCCGACCAGGTCCAGGGACGGAGCCAGAGTGGCCTCGCCTTCTTTCCACTTGGCAGGGCAAACCTGACCTGGGTGAGCAGCGACGTACTGGGCTGCCTTGATCTTGCGCAACAGTTCGGAAGCGTCACGGCCTACACCGCCGTCGTTCAGTTCAACGATCTTGATCTGGCCTTCCGGGTTGATCACGAAGGTGCCACGGTCAGCCAGACCGGCTTCTTCGATCAGCACGTCGAAGTTGCGGGAGATGGCGTGGGTCGGGTCGCCGATCATGGTGTACTGGATCTTGCCGATGGCTGGCGAAGTGTTGTGCCAGGCAGCGTGGGCAAAGTGGGTGTCGGTGGAAACGCTGTAGATCTCGACGCCCAGCTTCTGGAATGCGTCGTAGTTGTCAGCCAGGTCTTCCAGCTCGGTCGGGCAGACGAAGGTGAAGTCTGCCGGGTAGAAGAACACTACAGACCACTTGCCTTTCAGGTCCGCATCCGAGACTTTTACGAAGTCGCCATTTTTGAATGCGTCAGCTTTGAACGGTTTAACTTGGCTGTTGATGATAGGCATCGTTGACTCTCCGTCAGGGGTTAAGAAGTTGATGGAGAGAACTTTACCCACTCGACGAACGGAAGGCTCATTGGCAAACCTGATGCTGCTGATTGGCTTTCGCTATTAGCCAGCGGTATTAATAGAAGAAAACGGTATCTAGGGTGACACGGGCTTTTCCGTGATGCGCGCCATGCCGAGGAAAGGGCTGGCTTCGATGTAACGCATGGCTGACTTCATGTCCTTCCAGCCCACATAACTCATCAGCGACTTCAAATCCCAGCCACTTTGATGCGCCCAGGTGGCAAAGCCGCGGCGCAAGGAGTGACTGGTGTAAAGCTCGCCGGCAATACCTGCTCGCGCCAACGCCTGACGCAACAACGGGATCACGCTATTGGCGTGCAACCCCTCCTCGCCCAGATGCCCCCAGCGGTCGATGCCACGGAACACCGGCCCACGCACCAGTGCCGCCTCGGTAATCCAGTCAATATAAGCCTGCACCGGACACAAGCGTTGCAAGGCCGGCGTCTGATAGGTCTTGCCGAGGTTGTCGCGATCACTCTTGCTGCGCGGTAGATAGAGACTGATGCCGGAACCGGCGCTGGCCTGCACGTGTTCCACTTGAAGCCGGCACAACTCATCGCTACGAAAGCCGCGCCAGAAACCCAGCAGGATCAACGCCATGTCGCGCCTGGCCCGCAGCAAACCCGGTCGGTCGCCTTTGGCCCTGGCGGTTTGCACTTCTAGCTCCAGGCAACTGACCACCTGCTCCAGATGCTGAAGCTGCAAGGGTTCGGCTTGTTTTTCCTGGGCCGGGTGCAGCGCGCGGATGCCCTTGAACACTTTGCGCACCACCGGCGCCTTGGTCGGATCGGCAAAGCCCTGACTGTTGTGCCACTGCGCCAACGCAGACAAGCGCAACTTCAGGGTATTGATCGACAACACCCCGGCATGCGCCACCAGATAACGCGCCACGCTGTCGCCGGTGGCCGGCAGAAAACCGCCCCATGTCACCTCAAAGTGCTCGATGGCCGCGCGATAGCTGCGACGGGTGTTGTCGCGCGTTGCAGCTTGCAGGTAACGATCCAGCTCGGTCATGGGGTCAACTCTTGAATTCATACCGCTTTGACGGGTCAAAAAACGCGACATGGTGCATCACACGGGGTAATACCAGTATATCCCGTGTTAGTTACATTCAACATTTAACTTTATCGATTGAATGGTACAATGTGTATTTACGTGGTACGTACCACATCATCAAAACCCGGGAGATCTCATGGCACGCGGCGGTGTAAATAAAGCGGTGGTTCAAGCCGCTCGGTTGGCGATCCTCGCCCGCGGCGAAAACCCCAGCATCGATGCCGTACGCATCGAAATGGGCAATACCGGCTCGAAAACCACGATTCATCGCTACCTCAAGGAGCTCGATGACAGGGTCGAACCTGTCGAAGCGCCGACGGAACCAATCGACGACGAACTGATGGCTCTGGTGGCGCGGCTCGCGCAACGACTCAAGGAGCAGGCGCAAGAGCCCATCGACCAGGCCCGTACGCAGTACGAGGAACAACGCAAGGCGCTGGATAACCAGCTCAGCGAAGCGCAAGAGGCCAATAGCGAACTGCACCAGCAATACGAATTTCAAAGCCTGGCGCTGACTCAGGAATCCGAGGTTCTGCAAGAAACTCGCGCCATGCTGCAAACGGAGCAGACCCGCAACGCCGGACTCAACCAGGCGCTGGCCGATTTCGAATTGCGCTTGAAAGACAAGGACGAGCAGATCCGCTCCCTTGAAGAAAAACACCTGCACACCCGCGACGCGCTGGAGCACTACCGCAATGCGGTCAAGGAACAGCGCGAACAGGAAATGAGTCGCCATGAAGGCCAGGTGCAACAGCTACAGATGGAACTGCGTCAGGCACAACAAAGTGCGCTGGTACGCCAGGATGAAATCACCCAGTTGCACCGCGACAATGAACGCTTGCTGACTGAAAACCGCGGCACGTTGCGCGAGCTGAGCTTGCTGCAAGAACAGCTCAAGCAAAGCAATACTCGCCAGGATCAGTTGCTGGAACAGGCCACCCGCGTCGACGGCGAGCGCACCCTCCTCCAGGAACGCCTGCGCGTCGCCCTGCTGGAAAGCCAGGCACTCAAACAGAACGTCGATGAGCAGTCGCAGCTCAACAGGTCACTGGAAATGGATTTGGCCAAGACCCGGGCGGATCTGGAAGAACGCGTACGTCTGGCCGCGACCCTTGCGGCAGCGGCAGACGCAGCGAAGGACGCTTAACCGGCGACCGGCGTACGCATGGTGACGAACTCTTCGGCGGCCGTCGGGTGCACGCCGATGGTTTCGTCGAAGTCGCGCTTGGTGGCGCCGGCCTTCAAGGCAATCGCCAGGCCCTGGACGATTTCACCGGAGTCCGGGCCAACCATGTGACAACCCAGGACCTTGTCGGTCCCGGCCTCCACCACCAGCTTCATCAGCGTGCGCTCCTGGCATTCAGTCAGGGTCAGCTTCATCGGCCGGAAGCGGCTTTCGAAGATCTGCACCTCGTGGCCGGCTTCGCGAGCCTCTTCCTCGGTCAAACCGACGGTGCCGATGTTCGGCAGGCTGAACACCGCCGTCGGGATCATCTTGTAATCCACCGGACGATACTGCTCGGGCTTGAACAGGCGTCGCGCCACCGCCATGCCTTCAGCCAGGGCCACCGGAGTCAGCTGAACGCGGCCGATCACATCGCCCAGCGCCAGGATCGACGGCTCGGCGGTTTGGTACAGCTCGTCGACCTCGACAAAGCCTTTCCTGTCGAGTTTGACTTCGGTGTTTTCCAGCCCCAGATTATCCAGCATCGGACGACGCCCCGTGGCGTAGAACACGCAATCGGCTTCCAGTTGGCGACCATCCTTGAGCGTGACTTTCAGACTGCCATCGGCCTGCTTGTCGATGCGCTCGATGTCCGCGTTGAATTGCAGGTCCATGCCGCGCCTGGTCAACTCTTCCTGCAAATGCTTGCGCACGGAACCGTCGAAGCCGCGCAGGAACAGTTCACCGCGGTACAGCAGCGTGGTCTCGGCGCCCAGGCCGTGGAAGATCCCGGCGAACTCCACCGCAATGTAGCCACCACCCACCACCAGCACCCGCTTGGGCAGCTCTTTGAGGAAGAACGCCTGGTTGGAACTGATGGCATGCTCGTGCCCCGGAATCTCCGGAATCTGCGGCCAGCCGCCGGTGGCGATCAGGATATTTTTGGCGCTGAAGCGCTCGCCATTGATCTCGACCTGATGTGGATCGACGATCTTCGCGTGACCTTCATGCAAGGTCACGCCGCTGTTGACCAGCAGGTTACGATAAATGCCATTGAGGCGATTGATCTCGCGGTCCTTGTTGGCGATCAATGTCGGCCAGTCGAACTGCGCTTCATCCAGGCTCCAGCCAAAACCGGAAGCCTGCTCAAAGTCCTCGGCGAAGTGGGCACCGTAGACCAGCAATTTTTTCGGCACACAGCCGACGTTCACACAAGTCCCGCCCAGGTAACGGCTCTCGGCCACGGCGACTTTCGCACCAAACCCGGCAGCAAACCGCGCAGCCCGCACACCGCCGGAACCGGCACCAATCACATAAAGGTCAAAATCGTAGGCCATTTTCAATCTCCTCGGCAGGCCAACAGCATACCTGCGGACGGCCGCTGAGCAAGCATTGTGCTGAAATGCGCGGCCCAATCTTCGTTTTCGATCAATGCCCCTCTGCAGATTGCGTTTTCGATGTCCGCAGAGTGCGCCAAGCAATCAAAATCGCCATGAGTGCCAAGCTGAACGTCACCCACGAAACCAAACCGATTCCACCTTCGAATGCCCTTCCCGCCTGCGCCATCAATTCCCTTGCTTGATCACCCGACAAGTCTGCCGCCACATGATAGGCGCCAGACAGCGTCTCACTCGCCAGCATCATCTGCACTTCGCTCAGGAACCCCGGAAGCTGCAATGCACCGCGATAGTAGGCAGTGACGACACCGCCGAGCACTGTCGTCCCCAAAACTACACCTACTTCATAGGCCGTTTCGCTAATGGCAGACGCGGCGCCCGCCTTTGCCGGTGGTGCGGCTGACAAAATCACATCATTGGATACCGTCGCAATCGCGCCCACGCCAATGTTCAGCAAGGCAAAAGCCACCACTAGAACGGTCAGGCTACTGCCCATGCTGGCGACCAGCAAAAACGCCGCTCCTGCAAACGCCATCAAAATCGGTATCAGCACATGCACCTGTAATCGCTGTGCGACAGGCACGACCGCCATCCCCACTACAATCGCCATGACCTGACCAGGAATCAACGCGAGGCTAGCACTCAAGGGCGACATCTGAAGAACGATCTGCAGGAACTGAGTGGTAAAGAATACGAAGCCGACGAGAAACGCGAGACTCATCAAATTGATCGCGACAGAGCCGCTAAAGGTGCCACTGCGGAACAGAGTCAGGTCCATCAGCGGTACTGGCAGACGTAACTGTCGACGCACAAACATCCAGCCCGCAACTGCGCCTACTGCAAATGCCGTCAGCGCCGTCCAGTCGATACCATTACTGGCGCTGTGCTTAATGCCATAAACAAGGGCACCAAGGGCTACCATCGATTGCAGGATGCTTATGGGATCCAACGGTCCTGAAGCATCTCGCTCGGATTCGGGCAACAACAGAGGCCCCAACACTAGCAGTGGCACCAATACGGGCACCGCCAACAGGAAAATCGACCCCCAACTGAAGAGTTCCAGCAACACCCCACCCACCAAAGGACCGAGTGCCGAGCCAACCGTCAACGTCGTTGCCCAGATCGCGACAGCTAGTCTGCGTTCTTCTCGGTCCTCGAACACCGAACGTATCAACGCCAACGTTGAGGGCATCAGCATTGCACCGAAAACGCCCATACAAGCTCGCCCGGCAATCAGTTGCGCGGAGGTATCGGAATACGCCGTCAGCACCGAGATAATGGCAAAACCCAAAGACCCGACCAGCAACAACTTACGATGCCCGACCCGATCTCCCAGACTACCCATCGACACCAGCAACCCCGCCAATACCAGCGAATAAGCATCGATCATCCACAACTGCTGACTAGCACTCGGACGCAGGGCCTCAGCAATCTTTGGTAACGCGAATCCAAGCACCGTATTGTCAATTGTTACCAGCAATACGGGGAGCATCAGTACGCTTAAGCCTAACCAACGCCTTGATTTGCGTTGGGTCTCGCCCACAGTTAACGCCATCTACGAAATTCCTTTTACTCATAAAAACCAAGGCAGCTTCCTTGCCCCCGCGAGTCGATCTCTATACACATTCGGGTAAAGATTTGGCCAGTAAAGCAACGAGCCTGCCGATCATCACATTTAATACAAACGTTACTAAAAAGCCGCAAACTCATTTCCCCACTGTAGCCAGACAATCAGGAATTTCTCTCGAAAACTCCGGAAATGGATGTCAGGCAATACTTACTTTTCGCTAATTTGAGTGGATTCAGCCCGCACAAAAGCAAACGCCCCGAACGAAGTCGGGGCGTTTGTTTGATCCCTCACCTGTGTTTTTTACACAGAGCGAAGTTCGATTTCCAACACGAGCAACTCAGGCTATCAGTAAGCCTTGCCCGTCTTGTAGAAGTTCTCGAAGCAGAAGTTGGTCGCGTCGATGTAGCCTTCGGCGCCACCGCAGTCGAAACGCTTGCCCTTGAACTTGTAGGCAATTACGCAACCATCCTGCGCCTGTTTCATCAGGGCGTCAGTGATCTGGATCTCGCCACCTTTGCCTGGCTCGGTTTGTTCGATCAGGCTGAAGATGTCCGGCGTCATGATGTAGCGACCGATGATCGCCAGGTTCGACGGGGCATCTTCCGGCTTTGGCTTCTCGACCATGTTGCGCACACGGTACAGATCGTCACCGATCAGGTCGCCTGCAATCACGCCGTACTTGCTGGTTTCTTGCGGGTCTACTTCCATGATCGCGACGATGGTGCAGCGATACTGCTTGTACAGCTTGACCATCTGCTTCAGTACGCCATCACCTTCCAGGTTGACGCACAGGTCGTCCGCCAGTACCACGGCGAACGGTTCGTCGCCGATCAGCGGACGACCGGTCAGGATCGCATGACCCAAACCTTTCATTTCAGTCTGGCGAGTGTAAGAGAACGAGCACTCATCCAACAGGCGGCGGATGCCGACCAGGTATTTCTCCTTGTCGGTGCCCTTGATCTGGTTTTCCAGCTCGTAGCTGATGTCGAAGTGGTCTTCCAGGGCGCGTTTGCCGCGACCGGTGACGATGGAGATTTCGTTCAAGCCGGCATCCAGTGCTTCTTCGACGCCGTACTGGATCAGTGGCTTGTTCACCACCGGCAGCATTTCTTTGGGCATGGCTTTAGTCGCTGGCAGGAAGCGAGTACCGTAACCGGCTGCTGGGAACAAGCATTTCTTGATCATAAAAGTCCTTGAAAGGGCTGTGTGTACGAGTTTCGGCGCAGTCTAATCAGGCGGCGTGCACCTTACAATGCCCCGCGCTGGCTAACCGATGTCAACATAGAGAAATATTCTTGCCGATAGTTCCCTGCGGGTGTGCGCAGGTCTCTGCACAGCCTCTTATGCATAGCAGAGACTTGCGCAAATGCACGGCTTTCTACCGCCCTGAATGAAGCACCATACGCCCATCGGCACCCGTTGAGTGCGTTTGGCGGTATCATGGCGCGATTGAACCAGACAACGAGGCAAATAGATGTCGGAAGCAAAAAGCGTCAACGGATTCCTGATCAATAAGGGGAAAGACGGTCAATGGTGGGTGGCCAGCGTCGCTGGTGAAAATATCGCCGGACCTTTCCCTTCCGAAGCCCTGGCTATCGAGGTGGCTTCGGTGCTGGAACTTGAGCATCCGGAACCCAAGCGACGCGGCAAGGACAAGAGCTGATCGGCGTACGAGGCGAAAAGCCCTGCCACTGCGCAGGGCTTTTTTATGGTTCTTCACGGATTACCGGGAAAGACGCTCTTGATCTTCATGAAAAAGAATTCGCTGTCCCGGTAACCGTACGCCATCCGCTTGATGACCTTGATTCGATTGTTGATGCCTTCCAACTGGCCCGTATGCATCGGCCAGCGAACCCGGCTGACGATGCCCCGCCAGTAACCCTTCAGTCGTTTGGCAAACTGGATCAGAGGCGGTATTTCGCTTTCATGCGCATGGCGCAGCCATTGCTGCCAGGCTGATCGCCAGCCCCAGGCGGTGCTCGGTGTCCAAAGCGTTTTGAGTTCAGCCTTCATCAAATAGACCGTCATTAACGCTTGGTTGGCCGCCAGCAGATCCTCCAAACGCACCTGTTGCTCCGGCGTTTTCAGGTTCTGCGGGTTGCGCAGCAACAGCCATCGCGCTTGCTTGATGACCTTTCGGGCAGGCTTGTCATGACGTAGCCGATTAGCTTCATCGACGCGGACTCGATCAATCACCTCTCGGCCATATTTGGCCACCACATGGAAGAGGTCGTAGACCACGCGCGCTTTTGGGCAGTGCTGACGAACCTCCAGGTCAAAAGCGGTGTTCATGTCCATCGCCACCGCTTCGATGCGAGCGCAACCCTCTGGGCCCAGCTCTTCGAAGAATGGCCTGATCGCCGCACGGCTGCGACCTTCGCCAATCCACAGCACTCGCCGGGTATCGGCGTCCAGCACGACGCTGGCGTAACGATGACCTTTGAACAGCGCGAATTCGTCCATTACCAGGCGCCGTGGCTGCGCCTTTGGCAAAACACTCAGCGCCGCTTGCAAGGCTCGACGCTCCAGCAACCGCACACTGTCCCAATGCAGCCCGAACAGTTGAGCCACGTGTTTTGTGGGCAGGCGCTCGCAGGTTTGAATGACGGCCTCGGCCAGGCGGCGTGTCATGCGGGCATAGCGATCCAGCCAACTGACCGCTTCCATGCGTTTGCCACAGTCGCGACACCCGACACGTCGGAGCAACACGCTGAGGCGCACTGCTCGGCCGAGAATGGGCAAATCACGAATGACTCGCTGGCAGTACTCATGCGTGGTTGAACACGGTTGTTGGCAGCCGCCACAGGAAGGAAACCGGGTGGCGTGAGGCATCAGGTCGATCTGTAGCGTATCGCCATCGGGCTTGATCGTAACGACAGAAAAGCCCTCCCAAAAGGGAAGGAAAGTATTAATATCACGCATAAGAACGCCGGTTTGTTAGATGTGTTTGCTCGCACGAACATCATCAATCAAATCGGCGTTCTTGTTTCTGTGTTTCCCGGGATTCCGTGAAGAACCTTTTTTATGAATGCATGCAATGAGTGACCCTTGGCTTATAACCTTTTGCCTGCGACGCTGTCTCAGCCTTAGCCCACCCCTTTGACGACGACCACGCCATGAAAAAATGCTTGCCCCTGATCGCGATACTGGCCCTGAGCGGCTGCGCAACGTCGAAAGAAACCTACCTGGGCAACGGACAGCAAGGCCTATCGATTGACTGCTCCGGGGAAGCCAACTCCTGGGCGGCGTGCTACGAAAAGGCCGATGCATCCTGCGCGGGCACCGGCTACAAGATTGTCGGGACCGATGGCACGCCCGCGCTCAAGGAGAGCGAGAAGACCCTCGGCGCCGATGTCGGCAACTACAAGAGCCGCAATGTCGTGGTGATCTGCAAGTAAGGCGCTGCGCCCTACATGTGGATTTCGGCGAATTTGATTCCGAGCCCGCGCACGGTATCGATCAGATCGTCAAGGCGGCTGAAGGATTCGACTTCATCATTGTCATCCACCAGGAAATAGCTGCGCCCGGCGCTTTTCTTGAAAAACACGATCCATTCCCCCAGCTCCGCCGGATTCTGAATCACATGGGTGGCAGAGATCAAACCCTCTGCATGGCGCTCCCGGACCTGCTCTCGCTTCATGTTCGACTCCAGAAATAACGATGCCGCCTAAGCAGGGCTTGGGCGGCATCGGTGCTGATGGTCGATAGTCTATCAGCCGGAAATGCACTCGTTTGCAGCATTCTGTACGTCCTTTGGCCGCACCGGGACATTGGACATGCTCTCGTGCAGCTTGATGCTGCTGCCGCCGGAGCGTTCTTCAATGTCAAACACGGCAGACGGCCCCGCGGAAAACTTGAGCGGCACGATCACACGCAAGCCATCCTTGTGCGGCTGGATCTGCAAGGCGCCACGGCTATCGGCCAGCTTTTCGCTCAGGCATTGCGCGTACTCATGGGGTTTCTTGCCGGAAATCACGTTCATCGTCGGCAAGGACTCGTTGATGTCCGAGACGTTCGCGCAACCACTGATCGTCAATGCCATCGGCAACAACCACAAACCCCACTTCATACTAAACCTCCGATAAAGACCCTCGGACAGCGCAACTGCGATTTTTCTCCGAGACAATCTGCTTTATCGCTCATCAAACGTGAAATTAGCGTTTTTAATTGTCAAAGTGGCCGGATAATAAGGCCTTCGGGCTGATAAACTGCGCCAATCGCCCATGCTATCGTTTTGATTTTGTAGAAAAAGCCCTTCTGGAGGCGCCTCATGAAATTTATCCATCAGCGCGAGCACCTCAATGAAGACGACATCGTCGTCATTCAATGCTCCCAAATGTGCAACATCCGTTTGATGAACGACGCCAACTTCCGCAGCTTCAAGAATGGCGGCCGTCACACCTACCACGGTGGAGCATTCGACACGTTTCCGGCCCGCATCACGGCCCCGAGCACCGGTTTCTGGAACATCACGATCGACACCGTCAACCGCCGTGCTATCAGCGTGACGCGCAAACCCACGCTGACTCACTCGATCAAAATCATTCGCCGTTCCAGCACTAAACTGAGCTGACCAGCGAACCCGAAACACCAGACAGGCAGATACAACCGTGGCCCAAACGACCAAGTACGTCATCAAATACAAACTCAACGGTGAGCGCCGCTTCGAGTTTGCCCAGCTTGAAAACGGCACCCCGGAAGAAGCCAAGGCGGCACTGGATGCCATTCATGGGCAGGACGACGTCATCAGCGACATCAGCGTCAGCAAAGCGCTGTAACACGATCCGGAGCGACAAAGGACGTCGCCGCCCGCTCGCAGTTCAACCGCAAGCAGCGGAGTGCCAGCTTCATCCTTGCCGTGCAGACTGGCCACCTCCATGACAAGAGGCCCGGCAATGAGCGCGCAATATCTGGACAGGCTGGACTGGCCCCGACTGGAACAGCAACTTGATCAGGACGGTTACGCCGTCATCCCGTCACTGTTGAGCCACAAGGCTTGCGAGCAGGTCAGCGCCTTGTACCCTCGAACCGAACTCTTTCGCTCGCACGTGGTGATGGCTCGTCACGGGTTTGGTCGAGGCGAGTACAAGTATTTCAGCTACCCGCTGCCGGAACTTGTGGCCCGCTTGCGCGGCGCGCTCTACCCGCGGCTGGTGCCCATCGCCAATCGCTGGCATGAACAAATGGGCTTGCCGGAGCGTTTTCCTGAAACCCATCCAGCGTTCCTCGAACGCTGCCATGCCGCTGGTCAGAACCGTCCGACACCCTTGTTGCTGCAATATGGTCCGCAGGACTACAACTGCTTGCATCAGGACTTATACGGTGAGCAGGTTTTCCCGCTGCAAGTGGCGATTCTTCTGTCAGAGCCCGATCAAGACTTCACCGGCGGCGAATTTCTCCTGACCGAACAGCGCCCGCGAATGCAGTCGCGCCCGATGGTCATCGGCCTGAAGCAAGGTGACGGGTTGATCTTTGCGGTCAATCAACGGCCGGTCAAAGGGACTCGCGGTTACTACCGCGTGACCCTGCGTCACGGCGTGAGTCGCCTGCACAGCGGCAAACGGCATACCCTTGGAATCATCTTTCACGATGCGTCATGAGCCCATGAATCCGCTGACTTTCGATCTGTTTGCCGATGCTGAACCCGAGCAACAGCCCAGGCGCGAGCAGATCGGCGAACAGTCCTACGTGCTCAGAGGCTTCGCCCTGCCCTGGCTGGAGCGCTTGCTGCCTGCCCTGGATTAAGTGCTGGCGGCCGCACCGTTTCGGCAGATGGTCACACCCGGCGGTTTCACCATGTCGGTCGCCCTGAGCAGTTGTGGCACATTCGGCTGGACCACAGACCGCAGCGGTTATCGGTATACCCGCGACGATCCACAAACCGGCCGGCCCTGGCCAATGATGCCCGAGGTGTTTTTCCAACTGGCACAAGCGGCGGCGCTGGCAGCGGGTTTCGCCGACTTTGCACCGGATTCCTGCCTGATCAACCGCTACATCCCCGGAGCAAAAATGTCATTGCATCAGGACAAGGACGAACATTCCTACGCAGCCCCCATCGTTTCGGTGTCCCTGGGTTTGCCGGCGATGTTTCTGTTCGGCGGTTTTGCACGCAGCGACAAAAGTCAGCGCGTTCCCCTGTTCCATGGTGACATCGTGGTCTGGGGTGGCGTGGATCGCCTGCGTTATCACGGTGTGTTGCCAATCAAGGATGGCCATCATCCGAAGCTGGGCGAGCAACGCATCAACTTCACCTTCCGTACCGCCGGATAAGACTTAGAATTTGACCGCAAGCGCCGGAGTGTGTGGGAATTGCCCCATGGTTAATGTGCAGGCAACCCCTCAATGGACGTGACGCCATGACAACCCAATCGACCAAGATCACCATCGAAAACGATCCGCGCTGGGCCGCCGTGGTCGCGCGCGATCCCAAGGCAGACGGGCAGTTCGTGTATGCCGTGAAGACCACCGGCATCTACTGCAATCCCAGCAGCCACGCGCGTTTGCCCAAGCCCCACAATGTCGAATTCTTCGATAGCGCCGAACAGGCCCGAGCCGCGGGTTATCGTCCGAGCAAGCGTGCGACCAAAGATCAGAGCGAACTCGCCGCGCAACATGCCGCCACCGTGGCCGCCGCGTGCCGCCAGATCGAAAGCGCCGAAACGCTGCCTGCGCTGGGCGAATTGGCCGAGGCGGCGGGCCTGAGCAGCTTTCACTTCCATCGCGTGTTCAAAGCCGTCACCGGCCTGACGCCCAAGGGTTACGCCGATGCCCATCGCTCACGCAAGGTTCGCGAACGGCTGGCAGACGGCGGCTCGGTGACCGATGCCCTGTATGACGCCGGCTTCAACTCCAACAGCCGATTTTATGAAGCGGCAGACCAACTGCTCGGAATGAAACCCGGTGACTACCGCGCCGCTGGCCAAAACAATGACATTCGTTTTGCCGTCGGCCAGTGTTCGCTGGGCGCGATTCTGGTGGCGCAGAGTGAGCGCGGCGTTTGCGCGATCCTGCTGGGCGATGACCCGCATCAACTGGTCTGTGATCTGCAAGACAAATTCCGCCGCGCCAACCTGATTGGTGCCGATCATGAATTCGAGCAATTGATTGCCAAGGTAGTCGGCTTTATCGAGGCGCCGGCCATTGGCCTTGATTTGCCGCTGGATGTACGCGGCACGGCATTTCAGGAGCGAGTCTGGCAAGCGCTGCGGGAGATTCCCGCTGGCAGTACTGCCAGCTACGCCGATGTCGCCCAACGTATCGGTCAACCAAAAGCCGTTCGCGCCGTGGCTCAAGCCTGCGGCGCGAACAACCTGGCAGTAGCGATCCCATGCCATCGCGTGGTGCGCAGCGATGGCAATCTGTCGGGCTATCGCTGGGGAGTCGAGCGTAAACGCCAGTTGCTGGAACGCGAGTCGCAGTGATCAGCGATTCACATCCACCACCACGCGCCCGCGCAACTGCCCGGCCAGCAAGCGCGACGCGGCTTCAATGGCTTCGCTCAAACCTATTTCGTGACTGATCAGCGGCAACAGGTTGAAGTCCAGATCCTTGGCCAGGCGATTCCAGGCCTCCACGCGCTTGGCTTTGGGCTGGGTCACGCTGTTGATGCCGGCCAGGGTCACGCCGCGCAAAATGAACGGCGCAACGGATGCCGGAAAGTCCATGCCCTGGGCCAGACCGCAGGCCGCGACGGTGCCATTGGCCTTGGTGCTGGCGCACGCGTTGGCCAGGGTGTGGCTGCCGACCGAGTCGATGACGGCCGCCCAGTGCTCCCTGGCCAACGGCTTGCCCGGCTCGGACAAGGTCGCGCGATCGATGATTTCGCTGGCCCCCAGTTGCTTCAGGTAGTCGTGCTCCGAGGTGCGTCCGGTGGACGCAACCACCCGGAAGCCGAGCCTGCTCAGCAAAGCGATGGCGAAACTGCCGACGCCACCGTTGGCGCCGGTGACCAGGACTTCGCCCTGCCCGGGCGTTACGCCATTGTGCTCAAGGGCAAGAATACACAGCATGGCCGTGTAGCCCGCCGTACCGATGGCCATCGCCTGGGCCGCGGTAAATGCCTTGGGCAGCGGAATCAGCCAGTCACCGTTCAGGCGAGCTTTCTGCGCCAATCCTCCCCAATGCCCTTCACCCACGCCCCAGCCATTGAGCAGGACTGCGTCACCGACCTTGTAGTCCGGATGCCCGCTGACTTCGACGACACCCGCCAAGTCGATGCCCGGAACCATCGGGAATTTGCGCACCACCGGGCTGCTGCCGGTGATCGCCAGGCCATCCTTGAAATTCAGCGTGCTGTAGGCAACGCGCACCGTGACATCGCCCTCGGGTAACTGATCGTCCTGGATCTCTTGCAGTGTGGCCCGGTAACCGCTGTCGTCTTTGTCGATCAAAATGCCTTTGAACATTACGGCCTCTCAATGGAATCAGTCTGGTGGTGGTGCAATTGAAATAACACATGGCAACGGATTGCCGTACGCGACTTTAAGCCAACCAGGCAAACCGCCGGGCATTTTGATTGACGGCGGCTATGCTTTTTCGCAACCCTGAAGT
This sequence comes from Pseudomonas sp. KH_046_2, assembly GCF_057838985.1. NCBI lineage: Bacteria > Pseudomonadati > Pseudomonadota > Gammaproteobacteria > Pseudomonadales > Pseudomonadaceae > Pseudomonas > Pseudomonas sp. KH_046_2. The sequence continues at coordinate 3,366,925 of NZ_CM174480.1, forward strand.
GCCGCAACAGACTGTCTTGTCGATGGAGCTGACTATGCCTCAACTGCGTTTACTCACCATTTTACTAATGCTCTGTTTGGCCCCACTCGGCGGCGTCCAGGCCGCAGCAGAGCAACCCGCCCAACCTCCCGCGAATCAGGCGATTGCCTCCCCCAGCTGGCCACAGGTGCTGGCTGCCGGCGACACCAAATTGACCATCTACCAACCGCAACTGGACAGTTGGGACGGTTACACCCTGAATGCGCGGGCTGCCGTGGAGGCCACGGACACCGATGGCAAATCCACCTACGGCATCGTGCAGTTCAGCGCCCATACCCTGGTCGACAAGGCCACCCGCTGGGTGGCGCTCGATCAGTACACCATCACCAAGGCCGATTTCCCCGACAGCGCAACCAAGGCTGACAGCTGGATCGCTGCGGTAAAGCAAGACGCCGAGAATCGCACGAAAACCATTTCCCTCGACCAACTCGAAGCCGCGCTCGGCGTCATCGCCGCCGAGCAAAAGTCCAACAGCGAGCCGCTGGAAAATACCCCGCCGACCATTATTTCGTCCGAGGTGCCCGCGCTGCTGGTGTACATCGATGGCGAGCCTGCCTATCGCCCCGTCGATGGCACCTCACTGCAGCGAGTGATCAACACCCGGCCGTTGCTGCTCAAGGATGCGCAGGGCAAACATTACCTGCACGTGTTCGATGGCTGGATGGTGGCAGACAACCTGGGCGGACAATATGCGCCATTGCCCTCGCCCTCCGCCGAGCTGGAAAAAGCCAAGAAAGCTGCGATCCAGGGCCGACAGGTAGACCTGCTGACAGGCCAGAGCGATCCGAAGGACAAGATACCGACGCTGGCCAAGCCGCCGATTCCGCAGATCTATATCGCCACAGTGCCGACCGAACTGATCGTCACTGACGGCGCGCCGCAATGGCAGCCGATCCAGAACACCAAGCTGTTGTATGTGACCAACACCACCGGGCATATTTTCAAGGAAATCGGTGACCAGGACAGTTACGTGCTGATCTCGGGTCGCTGGTTCCGCGCCGGTGACATGAAAGGCCCCTGGACCTTTGTCGGTGCAGACAAGTTGCCGGCGGACTTCGCCAACATTCCCGATGACAGCCCCAAGGAAAACGTAAAAGCCTCGATGGCCGGCACGCCCCAGGCCAAGGAAGCGGCGATTGCAGCGACCATTCCACAGACCTCGGCGATCAAGAAAAGCCAGGTGAAAATGAGCAAGCCGACTTTTGACGGTGAGCCGCAACTCAAGGCCATCAAGGGCACGCCCCTGCAATACGTGGTCAACAGCCCGATGCCGATCATCATGGTCGATGCACAAAGCTGGTACGCGGTGGAGAACGGCATCTGGTTCGTTGCCACCTCGGTGCAAGGCCCCTGGACGGTCGCCTCTTCGGTACCGGCGGAGATCTATTCGATTCCTCCCAGCTCACCGATGCACTACGTCACTTACGTGAAAGTCTACGAAGCCAGTGGCGATACGGTCGTCGTTGGTTACACGCCGGGGTACCAGGGCTCGACGCTGGACCCTGACAGCGGTGTGGTGGTGTATGGCACCGGTTATCCCTATACGCCGTGGGTAGGCAGTGTCTGGTACGGCCCGCCAGTAACCTATGGCTTTGGCGTGGCGATTCGCTACACGCCCTGGACAGGCTGGACGTTCGGCTTCGGTTTCGGCTGGAGTTGGGGCGGCAGCACGGTCGCCGTGGGTTGGGGTTGGGGCGCCTATCCGTGGTGGGGCAATTACGGTTGGGGTTATGCCTGGGGGCCGCATCTGTACCCGGCGCCAATGCCTTGGGGCGGTGCCGCTTACGGCTATCATGGCGGCGCCGTCGCCTGGGGCCCCGGTGGCTGGGCCGGCACGACCGGCAACATCTACCGCCAATGGGGCGACCGCGCTTCGGTCAGCCGCTACGGTGGTGGTTACAACGCCTGGACCGGCAATCGCTGGGCCGGCCAGGTTGGCGCCTCCTACAACTCGCGTACCGGCATCGCCGCGGCAGGCCAGCGCGGCGCGGTACATAACGTCTACAACGGCAACTATGCCGCTGGCCGCAGCGGTGCGGCCGTGGGCCCTGACGGCGGGGCCATTGCCGGCCAGCATGTGACCGCTGGCAACGTCCGCACCGGCACCCAGGTCACCGCCAATCGCGGGGCCGTCTACAACCCCAATACCGGCAACACCACCCAGTACGGCGGTATCCATGATCGCAACGGCGGCGTGGCGCACGTCGGCGACAACGTGTACGCCGGCCATGATGGCAACGTTTACAAGAGGACCGATAGCGGCTGGCAATCGATGGTCCAGGGCGGTGCAACCCGTCTCGATTCGGCCAACACTGCCCAGGTCCAGAATCTCAACCGGGAATACGATGCGCGCTCCTTCGGTAATGATCGCTTCAACAGTTATCACGACTCGTCCCGCTTCATGAATCACTCCTTCGGGGGTGGCGGCTTCCACCGACGCTAAAGCCTTACCTGCTGAAAAGACGACTGGCCTTGCGCCAGTCGTTGCGTTACAAATCCTGTTCTACCGTCCCTGCCCGGATCCAACGTCGGAGAACACAGCGCATGAACCAATGGCCAGATACCCGCATTCTTGACCTGCTCGGGATCGAACTGCCGATCATTCAGGGGCCGATGGCCGGTGCCACAAACTCGTCCATGGTGATCGCCACCTGCAATGCCGGCGGCCTGGGCTCGATGCCAGCGGCAATGCTCAGCACGGATCAACTGCGCGAAGAGCTCAAAACCATCCGCCAACACACCCGGCGCCCGATCAACGTCAACTTCTTCTGTCATCAGCCTCCTGCTGCGGATGAGCAACGCGCACAGGACTGGAAAAACCTGCTGCAACCCTACTACCAGGAACTCGGCGCCGACTTCGATGCGCCGACGCCGGTGTCCAACCGGGCGCCGTTCGATAACGCGGCCTGCGAAGTGGTCGAAGCGTTTCGCCCTGAAGTAGTGAGTTTTCACTTTGGCCTGCCGGAAAAATCCCTGCTCGACCGGGTCAAAGCCACCGGTGCGAAAGTGCTGTCCTCGGCCACCACCGTCGCAGAAGCCGTGTGGCTGGAGCAGCACGGCTGCGATGCAATCATTGCCATGGGCTACGAGGCCGGGGGCCATCGCGGGATGTTTCTCAGCGACGACCTGAGCAGTCAGGTTGGGACTTTCGCCTTGGTGCCCCAAGTCGTCGATGCGGTGAAGGTACCGGTGATTGCCGCTGGCGGCATCGCTGATGCACGAGGCGTCGCGGCGGCCTTCATGCTCGGTGCTTCGGCGGTGCAGGTGGGTACGGCGTACCTGTTCACGCCTGAAGCCAAGGTCAGTCCGTCTCATCACAAAGCCTTGCGTACCGCCAGGGAAAGTGAGACAGCCGTCACCAACGTGTTCACCGGTCGCCCGGCCCGGGGCATCCTCAATCGGGTAATGCGTGAACTGGGCCCCATGAGCGCCAAGGCCCCGGCCTTCCCCCTTGCCGGTGGCGCGCTGATGCCGTTGCGGGCCAAAGGTGAAGCGGACTTCAGCAACCTCTGGGCCGGCCAGGCCTTTACCCTTGGGGTCGAATTGACCAGCGAGGCACTGACTCGAAAGCTGGCTGAAGAAGGATTAGCGAGGCTGCTAGGTCGCTCCTGAGCATCAGTTTCGTTAAAATTGTATACAATTCTGCGGCAACACATTCCGTTCAAAGGCAATTCGCTATATATTTATGTACATAACGATTTACCCCTACCGCAATTGCCTTTGACGGAGCCGTTTCATGACCATTCGTGCCTCACGTTTTGCCCCGACCTGCCTGGCGAGCCTTCTCGCCGTATTCGCCTTCGGCTCAGCCCAGGCGGACGAAGTCCAGGTGGCTGTCGCCGCCAACTTCACCGCGCCCATCCAGGCCATTGCCGCTGATTTCGAAAAGGACACCGGGCATAAACTGGTCGCATCCTTTGGCGCTACCGGCCAGTTCTACACCCAGATCAAAAACGGCGCGCCGTTCGAAGTGTTCCTCTCGGCAGACGACAGCACCCCGAAAAAACTTGAAGCCGAAGGCGACTCCGTCAAGGGTTCGCGCTTCACCTACGCCGTCGGCACCCTGGCGCTGTGGTCGGCCAAGGAAGGCTACGTCGATGCCAAAGGCGATGTGCTGAAAAAGAACGAGTTCCAGCACCTGTCCATCGCCAACCCGAAAGCCGCGCCTTATGGCCTGGCGGCGACCCAGGTACTGGCAAAAGAAGGCCTGAGCGACAAGGTCAAGGACAAGATCGTTGAAGGCCAGAACATTTCCCAGGCCTACCAATTCGTCTCCACCGGCAACGCCGAGCTGGGTTTTGTCGCACTGTCGCAGATCTACAAGGACGGCAAGATTACCAGCGGTTCGGCCTGGATCGTTCCCGCCAGCCTGCACGACCCGATCAAGCAAGACGCCGTGATTCTCAACAAGGGCAAGGACAACCCGGCCGCCAAGGCGCTGGTTGACTACCTCAAGGGGCCGAAAGCGGCAGCTGTCATCAAGTCCTACGGTTACGAAATCTAAATGTCGCTATCGAGTGCCGATCTTTCCGCCATCTGGCTGACCCTGAAACTGGCGTCCCTGACGACCGTCATCCTGCTGATTGTCGGCACTCCGATTGCGTTATGGCTGTCGCGCACCCGTTCCTGGCTGCGCGGCCCGGTCGGGGCGATTGTCGCCCTGCCCCTGGTGCTGCCACCGACGGTGATTGGTTTCTATCTGTTGCTGGCCCTCGGCCCTCACGGGTTCCTGGGCCAGCTCACCCAGTCACTCGGCCTTGGCACCCTCACTTTCAGTTTTGCGGGGTTGGTCATCGGTTCGGTGTTGTATTCGATGCCGTTTGTGGTCCAGCCGCTGCAAAACGCTTTTTCCGCGATTGGCACGCGCCCGCTCGAAGTGGCCGCGACCTTGCGGGCCAATGCCTGGGACACCTTTTTCAGCGTGACCCTGCCCCTGGCCCGCCCCGGGTTCATTACCGCGGCCATTCTCGGCTTCGCCCACACCGTCGGCGAGTTCGGCGTGGTGCTGATGATCGGCGGCAACATTCCCGAGAAGACCCGCGTGGTCTCGGTACAGATCTACGATCACGTCGAAGCCATGGAATATGCCCAGGCCCATTGGCTGGCCGGGGCGATGCTGGTGTTCTCGTTTGTCGTCCTGCTGGCGCTGTATTCCAGCCGTAAAACCAAAGCGGGCTGGAGCTGATCGATGATTCAAATGCGTCTGAACCTGCGTTATTCGGGCTTCGCCCTGGACGTCGACCTGCAACTGCCGGGCCGTGGCGTCACGGCGCTTTACGGCCACTCCGGCTCGGGCAAGACCACTTGCCTGCGCTGCATCGCCGGCCTGGAACGGGCTGATCAAGGCTATGTCCAGATCAACGATCAAGTCTGGCAAGACAGCGACAACCGGATCTTCGTCGCGCCGCACAAACGCGCGCTCGGCTACGTGTTCCAGGAAGCCAGCCTGTTTCCTCATCTGTCGGTGCTGGCCAACCTCGAGTTCGGCCTCAAGCGCATCCCCAAGCTGCAGCGCCGGGTCGACATGGCCCACGCCACCGAGTTGCTGGGCATCGGCCATTTACTGGACCGGCACCCACAGCACCTTTCAGGCGGTGAGCGACAGCGCGTCGGCATCGCCCGCGCCTTGCTCACCAGCCCGAAACTGCTGTTGATGGACGAACCCCTGGCGGCGCTGGATGCCCAACGCAAAGGTGAAATCCTGCCCTACTTGCAACGCCTGCACGACGAACTCGACATCCCGGTGCTGTACGTCAGCCACTCCCAGGATGAAGTCGCGCGGCTGGCCGACCATATCGTGTTGCTCAGTAACGGCAAGGCACTGGCCAGCGGCCCGATCGGCCAGACCCTGGCACGCCTCGACTTACCGCTGGCAATGGGGGATGACGCCGGTGTGGTGATCGAAGGTCGCGTCAGCGCCTATGACGCCGACTATCAATTGCTCAGCCTGCAACTGCCCGACACCGCCCTCGACATTCGTGTGCCGCATACGCCAATGGACGTGGGCCAGGCGCTGCGCTGCAAGGTCCAGGCCCGGGATGTGAGCCTGAGCCTGGACAATGCCGGGCACAGCAGCATCCTCAATCGCCTGCCGGTCACCGTGGTCAGTGAAATGAACGCCGACAACGCCGCCCACGTGCTGATTCGCCTGGACGCCGCCGGCACGCCACTGCTTGCGCGGATCACGCGATATTCCCGCGATCAACTGAACATCCATCCTGGCCAGCCACTCTGGGCACAAATAAAAGCGGTTGCGGTGCTGGCGTAAATCCGAAGGCACGACTGCACCGGGCAGAGGTCAGCGCCTGAACCGACGAATTGACCTGCCTATTTTTTGCACGATCAGCAATGACTTCTATAGTTGAACTGAACACGAATCCGCTGCGGAGACGCCATGGAAGACATTTTCGTCGTGAAGCGTTGCAACAAGATCATCATCCATGGCCGCCGTGAAGGTGAAATTGACCACCTGCCACCGGATGCCGCGGTCTGGTACCGCATCGCCGATACCCGCACCCAGGGCTTCATCGGAGATGGCTACGAGGTTGAAGAGGACGCCGTGCGTGTTTGCCGTCAGTTGAACGCTAAATCACAAGTGACAGCCCGACAAAGTTGAGGAGTGTCACCCTTTTTTCACGGGTCTATACTGAAATGGCTGAAGGATCAGTAACCCATTCGGCAGAAAGCTCGCTCCCGGCGGGCTTTTTGCTGCCACACCAGGTTTCTTGAACGGAGGTGTCTCCCATGTCCGAAAAAGAGTCCATCACCACCCTGCTCACCTTGCTGGACTCCCGTCAGGCCCGCCTGGCCGCCGCCTGCAAGGAAATCGCCGACTGGGTCGATCATCAAGGCGGACACCCCACCGCCCTCAGAATTCGTGATCGCCTGAACGACATCGAGAAGGACACGCCGCTGATCCGGCACACGCTGTCGTCTCTCCAGCCTGTCGACCGGCCTCTGCCTCGGTTCAGATGATCCGTCACGGATTCGCGGTGCGAGGACAGGCCCGATTCGGGCAGCATGATCGGTGACACTGACGTCTCCGAACCTTTGGCTGCCTGCTGGATTTCCATCCTTTCTCACAACCCGGCCTGGAACCGGGATTTTTTGTTGCGCAAAACCAATCGAACGTCCCCGCTCCCGTGGAGTCAACCGCTCACGCGTCACGAAGGAGACGTTCCAATGATCACTCATTGCAACGTCAGCGGGCGCCTTGCCTGCGGTCACACATGAACAGAGACCTCATTACTTGTCGACGCCCCTGTGCACCGGCTCCATGATCTCGCGCAGGGACATGCGCTTGAACGCCTCGACCAGTGCTCGTCCCTCCTGCGGTGCACAAGTGACAGCCAACCGCATGGTTGCCTCGCCCAGGTGCCAGATCAAAAACGCGGACTCCTCGACCTGTTGCTCGTCGCAGTCGGGATACACACGAAGCATCGCCTGGGACAGCAACGCTCCGGCAACCCGACTCTCCTCCAACTCCAGCTGCAATAACTGCTTGTCGGCCTGCATGCCGGACCAGATGTCACGCATCACCGGTGTCGCCATCACTATCTCGTAATACAAATCGAGCAACTGCGAATAGGCCGCCTGCAAACCCCGGGCATCCTCGACGGCCTCCATTGCCTCTGCAATGCAACGACGGCTCTCAGCGTTATAGCGCTCGGCCAACGTGCGGATGACGGAACTCTTGTCGGGAAAATACTGATAAAGGGAACCGATCGAGATCTCGGAGCGCTCGGCGATTTCACTCATCTTGAGTTGATCGCTGCCCTTGTCCGCGATCAATTGAGTCGCCATCGCCAAAATCCGCTCCTGACGATTGCGGCTGCGCTGTTGCGTGGGATTGCGTCGAACCGCTTCTGCAGCAGGCTGTTCGAGGGTTTCAGAGGTTTTTTTGCGCACGAGTGAATTCCCGATCAAAAACGTGACATGTACTCACCTTAGCATCGCCACTCCCTACGCCCAACAACAGATGCCACACGTCGGGGAATTCGATCCGATGGGTTGACGGTAAAACATGAGCATCTATCATCTTTACAACATGAGCATCACTCACATTAACCGATGGAGATGAACGCGATGAAAACTGCCCAACCAATCACGCTGGTCCTCGGCGCCACCGGCAAAACCGGACGGCGCATCACACAACGACTCGAAGCCGCCGGCATGCCCGTTCGGCGGGGTTCGCGCGACGCCAATCCTCCCTTCGACTGGGAAGATCGATCGACTTGGGACGCCGTGATCGATGGCGTTCATTGCGTCTACATTTCCTTTCAACCTGATCTCGCCGTTCCGGGCGCCGTTGAGACCATCCAGGCGTTCACCGACCTGGCGGTGAAAAGCGGCGTCCGCAAACTGGTCTTGTTATCCGGACGTGGCGAAGTTGAAGCAGAACAGGCCGAACGCGTCGTACAGGACAGCGGGATTGACTGGACGATTCTGCGGGCCAGTTGGTTCTGCCAGAATTTCAGCGAGGCACACTTTCTTGAACCCATTGTGCAGGGAGAACTCGCACTCCCCGTCAGCCAGGTCGCCGAGCCCTTTGTCGATGCAGAAGACATCGCCGAGTGTGCCGTCGCCGCACTGACTCAACCCGGGCACACTGGCCAGCTCTATGAACTGACCGGCCCGCGGGCGTTGACCTTCGCTCAAGCCGTGGCCGAGATTGCCCGCGCCACCGGTCGCAACATCGAGTTCGTGGCCGTACCTCCGGACGCCTATCGACAGGCAATGGAACAGGAACAACTTCCCCCGACGTTGATCGATCTGGTGTTGTATCTCTTCACAACTGTGCTGGACGGGCGCAACACACCCGTGGCCGATGGCGTTCAGCGGGCGCTGGGACGCCCGGCGCGCGACTTCGGCGACTACGTACAACGCACTGCCGCTACGGGCATCTGGGGCGATGGCAGTCCGACGTAAAGCAGTGGCGGGAACCCGCTTCGTCGACTAGGGTTTTTGGCGTATCGAAGTGCGGCGCTTTTATTGGCAGGAGCCTGATTAAGGAGGAACCCATGTCACTCAATCGTAGTGCCGAACAAACCTACCGCCAGTGGTCGACCCCGATCCTGTTGGAACTCAAGGAACGAGAACATCAGATGGACCCGTCAGACCGCCAGGCATTGGAAAACGTACTATTGGAAAGAAGGCTGATCGATACCGGCAACCCGGCCGGCAGCGATCGCCGCAAGGCAGACCCGGCGTCCTGAAGCATCAGGCGACCACGATCAAGATAGAAATAATGGAACAGAAACAAACAAGGGCTTTCATCCGCTTTCGCTTGCAAGCCCTTGATCCTCGATGATGCCGCGCTAAAACCACCCACTACGATCATCATCCAGTTCCTGGCGACACTGCTTGAGCTGGGCGCTGTAGATCTCTGACTGCTTTTGCACTTTCTGGGCAACCTGCATCAGCCAAGGTTTACTGCGATAGGAATCGCGGCTGAAGCCCCCTCGCCCCTCGTGATAAGCCAGGTACTGATTGTAGGTGTCCCATTTGGAGATTCCGAGCTGACGCTGGGTGCCAGTGGTGTACCAACCGATAAACATGATCGCGTCGTCGAAACTGTCACGCGAACCACCGTTGCCCGTATTGTCCTTGTATTCACCCCATACCGGGTCTTGAGCCTGCGCATAACCGTAGGCCGAACTGACTCGCCCCCAGGGGATTACCCAGAGCAGGTAGTCACGAGGCGGCAATGCGTCCGCCACGTAGCTGCTTTCCTGCTTCATGATCGCCATGGCCACATGCAGAGGCGTCCCATATTCACTCTGCATTTGCAGCGAGTCCTCATACCAGTCGGGATACTCACGGTAGATACTGCAGAGATTGCCTTGATCTTTTGGCGGCATAGTCGTGCAACCCGTTAAAAACATGATCAACAAAGCCAACAGCAGAACTTGTCCTTGTTTCATTCATTACCCTCAAAGGTAAGGGCATAAGTACCCTCCATTTACTGCAAAGAGCCTGAGTCAGGCAGGTGCAGGCAAAAACGTCAGAAGACATCCAGCTCGACCGCGTCACCCTTATCGAAAGGCTTCTTTGTAAGTCCCTATTGCACGGCGACCTGACGCAAGCCCCGAGCTCTCATTGAATGCTCACAGCTGTAGGCGTAGGAACAGAGACTGTACGCCGGGTTTCGATCTAGAGCATTTTCTCCAGGCCGATCTTGTCGCTGAGCCAGGCCTTGAAGCTGCGCCATGTGCCGCCGGGTTCCTTGCGCAAGGTCTGCTGGCGACCGTCGTCCTCGGTGAGCCAGACGATTTCGCCGTTTTCCAGTCGGGCCTGGTAACTCATGGCCGGCGCCATGCCCTCAAGCGCCAACTGACGCACTTGACCGGCCAGTTCGGGACTATCGACCAGCACTCCGGCTTCAGTGTTCCAGAACACTGAACGCGGGTCGAAATTGAATGAGCCGATGAACACTTTCTGCTTGTCCAGGATCATGGCCTTGGTGTGCAGGCTGGAGTCCGAGCCACCACTGAAACCAAACGAAGAGCTGCGGCCGGGATCGTCCGGCTGGCGCCGCAGCTCATAGAGTTTCACGCCATGTTCGAGCAGAGTCTTGCGATACGGTGCATAGCCGCCATGCACCGCCGGCACATCGGTGGCTTCCAGTGAGTTGGTCAGCAGACGCACATCGACGCCGGCATCGGCACGCCCCAGGAGATAGTCCATGCCCGGCTTTTGCGGGACGAAATAGGCCGAGATCATGATCAGCTCGTTATTGACGCCATCGAGTTCAGGCCGCAACTGCGTGGCCATCAGTAACGCGCGGGCCGGTTCGCCGTCGGCCAGGACCTTGCTCGGAGCGTCCCACATTGCCTTGTTATGAGCCCAGATCAGCTGATTGCGCCAGGTCTCGAACTGCGGTTGAGTCTGGTAGGTCATGAGATGGTTGTACAACACCTTGCTCTCGATACGTGAGGTCTGGAGCGATTGCTCCAGGCGTTGACGGCTCTGAAGCAAGTCTTCGGCGGTTGGCTTGTTGAACACGAAATCACTGATCGGCTGACTCAGGGCGCTGTTCCAGTACTGATCGAAGCTGTGTCCCAATTGCTCGGCGACCGGGCCGATGCACAGCAGGTCCATGTCGGTGAAATTGAGATCGGGCTTGGCGTCGAAATATTCATCCCCCAGGTTGCGTCCGCCGACGATGGCTGCGCTGTTGTCGGCCAGCCACAGTTTGTTGTGCATGCGTCGGTGTTGCTGGGAAAGATCAAGCAGACGGCCCATGGTTCGGGTGACCACTGTGCTGCGCCCCAGATGCAATGGGTTGAACACACGGATATGGATGTTCGGGTGTACGGCCAGGGTAGCGATGACTTCTTCCTGGCCGTCGCTGGCCGTGTCATCGAGCAAGATGCGTATCCGTACGCCGCGGTCGGCAGCCAACAGCATTTCGAGCACCAGTGCCCGGGTGCTGAGACCGTTATGCACGATGTAGTACTGCAGATCGACGGATTTTTGCGCATTGCGGATCAACTCGGCGCGCGCCCGGAATGCTTCACTGCTGTTGGGCAGCAAGCGAAAACCCGAGCGCCCCTCGTGCGCGGCGGCCTGAGCCTGGATCGAGCGCCCGAAAGCCGAATCGCCGGCGGGTATCGCCTCGCTGAGTTCGTGGGGCAAGCGCGTGGTGGCGCAGCCAACGAGCAGCAGCGCGAACAGCATGGCGCAGAGGAACCGGGACAGGGGCAAGGGCTGGTTCTCAACCTCGACGGGTGTAGTTTTGCACTCGGCATCCAGCCAGTACTGGCTGCCGAGAACATGCAGCCCTCGATAATCCGCACGACTTATTCCAGTAAAGCCCGTTTCATGCAGCGTGTCGAAATTTTACGGCGACTGGGCCCAGAGTATGAAACCGCCCCGGTACCTCGTCGCGCTACTGATCCGGCGGCAGATTCGCTACTATGTTTACCCGCCTTTCCTGTCTGCGGATCTCTTCATTCTGGAGCCCGAATGCCTAGTCAAAAGGACATCGCCGCCGAAAGCGGCGCACCGATGATCCCTGAACAGCGCCGTGAGTTGATGCTGCGACAGTTGCGCAAGCATCAGGTGCTGAGCGTTCATCAATTGATGGAAATGTTCGACTGTTCGCACATGACCATACGCCGCGACATTGCGTTGCTGGAGCAGGAAGGTCGCGCTTACTCGGTAACGGGTGGAGTGCGGATCGCCAGCCAGTTGCACAGCGAACCCAGCCATCAGATCAAGGCGGTGGTCGAGTTGCCGCAGAAGCAGGCCATGGCCAGGCTCGCTGCCCGGCTACTGCATGCCGACATGACGATTTACCTGGATGCGGGAACCAGCACGCTGGAAATCGTCCCCTATATCAAGGCGCTGTCCGGCATGACTGTGGTGACTAATGACTTCGGTATTGTCCAGGCACTGATCGAAGCCCCCCATGTCACGGTGATCCATACCGGCGGGCAACTGGATCACTCCAATCAATCGTGCGTGGGCGGTCTGGCGGTTGCGACCTTGCGTCAGGTCGTCACCGATATCGCCTTCATATCGACCAGTTCATGGGATTTGCGTCGCGGCCTCACCACGCCTTCGGCGCTGAAGGTGGAGGTCAAGCAAGCCGCGATGCAATCGGCTTCGCAAGTGGTGCTGGTGGCCAGCAGTTCGAAATACGGCACCTTCAGCATGTACAGGATTGCCGGACTCGAGCAGTTCGACATCATTCTCAGTGACGACGCATTGACCTCTGCGGCGGCCGATGGCATCCGCAAGCAGGGTGTCGAACTGTTGCTGCCGGCTGACAATACGCCGGCGTGAAACGACGGGCTCCTGCATCCAGCGGAGCCCGTCGCCGCCCTCCTCTATAGCGCCTGGCGTGCTTTCCAGTCGCGCAACCACTGCAAGCCGGCAGAGGTATTGCCTCGTGGCCGATATTCACACCCAACCCAGCCGTCATAACCCAATTGGTCGATCAGCTCGAACAGATAGGGGTAATTGACTTCCCCCAGGTCCGGTTCATGCCGATCCGGCACGCCGGCGATCTGGATATGGCCGATTCCGTCGAAGTCCCGACGCAGTTTAGTCGCCAGGTCACCCTCGACGATTTGGCAGTGGTAGCAGTCGAACTGAACCTTCAGGTTACTGGCGCCCACTTCCTTGCAGATAGCCTGGGCCTGATCCTGGCGGTTGAGGAAAAAGCCTGGCATGTCCCGCGTATTGATCGGTTCGAGCAATACGGTAACGCCTGCCTTGGCCGCCTGGGCGGCGGCGTAGGCGAGATTCTCCAGGTACACGCCGTGATGCCGAGGGCGATCGCTTTCCGATGGCAACAGCCCGGCCATGACATGGATGCGTGAATTGCCCAATACGCTGGCGTATTCCAGGGCACGATCAAACCCGCTACGAAATTCACTCTCCCGACCGGGCAACGACACCGTGCCCCGCTCCCCCGCAGCCCAATCACCGGGCGGCGCGTTGAACAGTGCCTGCACCAGGCCGTTGTCGCTCAAGCGTTGCTTGAGTTCTTCAGCGCTGTAGTCGTAGGGAAACAGATACTCCACCGCTTCGAAACCGTCAGAGGCAGCGACGGCGAAGCGATCCAGAAACTCATGTTCCGGGTAGAGCATGCTGAGGTTGGCTGCAAAACGAGGCATGGTAGCTCCTGAGATAAAGGGTTAGACAAGGGGCCAGATCAGCAGGGTAATACAGAAACCCAAGGTGCCGAGCAAGGTGGTCATCACCGTCCATGTGCGCAGACCGTCGGCCACGTTCAGGCCTGACAGCTTGGTGAAGATCCAGTAACCGGCGTCATTGATATGGGACATGGCCAACCCGCCACCGCCCATGGCCAGGCACAGCAGCGCCATGTGGTTCGGGGTGAGATCGAGGGTCGCAATCAGCGGGCTGATGATGCCGGCAGTGGTCACCAGCGCCACCGTGGTCGAGCCTTGCACCGCGCGCAACAGCATGGTCAGCAGAAAGCCCAGGGCCAGCACCGGCAGACCCGTGGTGCGCAGCATGTCGGAGACCACGGCGCCGATTCCGGTATCCACCAGCACCTTGCCGAATACGCCACCGGCGCCGGCAATCAGGATCACCATGGCGACACCGGGCAAGGCCGAACCGATCACGTCTGATACCTGAGTTCGGCTCCAGCCCCGACGCGAACCCAGCAGCCAGGCACACAGCAAGGTGTCGATCAGCAGCGCCACCAGCGGCGCACCGAGCACGGTCATGATGCCGCGCAGAGTCGATTCGGCAGGCAGCAACGAGGTAGACAGCGTCCCCAACAGAATCAGAATGATCGGAAGCAGGATCAGGCTGACGATCAGGCCAAAACCTGGTGCCGGTGCCGGCGGCAATTTGGAAACGATGCTGCTGGTCGACTCTTCCAGGCCCATGTGTGATACGGCTTCAGCCGCTCGCTCAGCGCTGATGTCGTGGCCATTGGACCAGGCCGCCAGATCCTCGTTGGTGACATGCGGGCCATAGACCTCGGCACGAATGTCGTCGGTCATCGGGTACGCCCGACGGGTCATGCGCCCGGCCACGCGGTAGCCGACATAGCAAAGGAACGCGGTGATCGGCAACCCGAACATCAGCACGCGGCCCAGGTCCGCGCCCAATTGACTGGCAGCGGCGACTGCACCCGGGTGTGGCGGCAGAAAGGCGTGCACAGTCAACAACGCAGCACACATCGGCAACGCAAACACCAACAGCGGCTTGCGCGCACGCCGGGCAATGCCATAGGCCAGCGGCATGAGGATGATCACGCCGACCTCGAAGAACACCGGCACCCCGACCATGAAGCCGGCAATCGTCAACGCCAGGGGCGTGCGCCGGTTGCCGAAGCGGGTGATCAGCGTCTTGGCCAGCGCCTCGGCACCGCCGGAAAGCTCGATGATCCGCCCGATCATCGCGCCCAGGGCAATGATGATTGCGATATGACCCAGGGTCTTGCCCATGCCGCCTTCAATGGTGGCGACCAGATCGGCCGGTTTCACCCCGGCCACCAGCGCCACCAGAATGCTCACCAGCATCAAGGCCACGAAAGGCTGAAACTTGTACTTGAGCACCAGGAACAACAACAACGCGATGCCTGCCCCAGCGGTAATCATCAGGATTAACGGGCTCATTTCACAAACCCTCCACGCCGGGCAAATGAAAGGGTACTGCCACTGGATCTGAACATGCCGCAATGAAGGTGAGTCATGCTTGGATTTCCTGTTGTTATTGTTTTTTCAGGCAAGCCGGGGCCGTCGAGAGTCCCTGTGCGTCTCCCGGGCAGAGCCTGCGTTATCGATCTGTCGTGTTAAGGCAGCGCTTTACCAGTGCGCACCAAAGGTTGCTCGCAGTTCGTCCAGCGCCAACTGATCGAGCGGTTCAGGCTTGGGATTGCTCATCAGCCAGAGCCGCGCGGTTTCCTCGAGCTCTTCCAGGGCGTAGCTGGCCCTGGAGACCGAACTCTCCCAGACCACCGGGCCCAGCCGTTCGAGCATCACGCCGCGAACGCTGTTGGCCAGCAGCGCGACCTGTTCGGCAACCTTCGGTGAACCGGGTCGCTGGTAGGCAATCAACGGGATATGCCCGACTTTCATGACCTGATACGGCGTCAGCGGCGGCAGAATGTCGTCCGCCTGCCAGACACCGGCCAACGTCAACGCCACCAGATGGGTGGAGTGGGTATGCACCACGCCACCAACATTCGGGTTGCGGTCGTAGACCTGGCGATGCAACGCCAGGGTCTTTGAAGGCTTGTCGCCGGACACCCACTCACCCGCCAGGTTTACCTTGGCGATGGTTGCCGGATCGAGACGCCCGAGGCAGACATCCGTCGGTGTGATCAACCAGCCGTCGTCCAGTCGCGCGCTGATGTTACCGGCGCTGCCAACGGTGTAACCGCGTTGGTACAGGCTGCGGCCAACCTCACAGATTTCTTCGCGCAGGGCGTTCTCGTTGCTCATTGCGCAGCTCATTGTGCACCCCCGGCCTGGGCGAGTTGGTTCAAGGCTTTACTGAAGAAATCCCGGCCACCGAAGTTGCCCGATTTGAGTGCCAACGCCAAAGGTTCCTCGGTACTGCTGACGGTCGCCGGTACACCCGGATCAATCTGCGCGCCGATCTGCAACAGCTGTACACCCAGCGCCTGGACCACAGCACCCGAGGTTTCTCCGCCGGCGATCACGAAGCGGCGCACGCCACTCTGGAGCAAGCCTTGGGCGATTTCGCCGAAGGCGTTTTCCACCAGGCTACCGGCCTGCTCGACGCCCAGTTGCTGTTGCACCAACTTGACCTCTTGCGGTGAGCTGGTGGCGTAGATCAATACGGTTTGCCCGTTATCACGGGCGAAGGCCAAGGCTTGCGCCACCACCGGTTTTCCCTGCGCCAGGGCCAACGGATCGATCCGCAAAGCCGGACGGCCGGCTTCGAGCCAGGCCGCCACTTGCCCATTGGTGGCGATCGAAGCGCTGCCGGCCAACACCACTTCCCCGCCGGACACCGCCGGGAGTTTCGAGGCGTCAAGGTCGCGCAACTTGCCGGCGCGACGGAAGTTTTCCGGCAGGCCCAGGGCCAACCCCGAACCACCCGTCAACAGCGGCAGATCGGCGCAGGCCGTACCGAGTGTGTACAGATCGCTGTCCGACAACGCATCAGCGATGGCCATGCCGACACCTTGAGCCCTCAGCTCGGCGATTCGCGCCTGCACCTGCTCAGCGCCACGGGCAATCGTGTCGTAGCGCAACAGACCGACATTCAGACGGGTCTGCGATTGCAGCACGCGAACCAGGTTGGCATCGGTCATCGGCGTCAACGGGTGGTTCTGCATGCCCGACTCGCTGAGCAGTTCATCCTGCACAAACAGGTGACCGCGAAAGATCGTCCGGCCATTTTCCGGGAATGCCGGGCACGCAAGGGTAAAGTCGCTACCCAGTGCGGCCAGCAACGCTTCGCTGACCTGGCCGATATTGCCGGCCGCGGTGGAGTCGAACGTCGAGCAATATTTGAAAAAAATCTGCTCGCAGCCTTGCTCGCGCAGCCAGGCCAGCGCGGCAAGGGACTGCTCGACTGCTTCGGCGACCGGCGTGGTACGCGACTTCAGGGCAATGACGATCGCATCGGCATCAAGCCCGGCCGCGACTTCCGCGCTTGGAATGCCAATGCTTTGCACGGTGCGCATACCGCCGCGTACCAGCATGTTGGCAAGGTCCGTGGCGCCGGTGAAATCGTCGGCGATGCAGCCCAGCAGCGGGCGTGCGGTGGAGGTAGTCATGGGGTGTTCCTCAAACAGGCTCAGGCTTGGCGGTTGGCAATTCGATGCCCGGGAAAATCTTGATCACCGCCGAGTCGTCCTCACGGCCGAAGCCGGCACTGGATGCCTGCATGAACATCTGGTGAGCGGTGGCCGACAGCGGCAACGGGAATTTGCTGGCCCGGGCGGTATCCAGAACCAGGCCCAGGTCCTTGACGAAAATATCCACGGCGGACAACGGCGTGTAGTCCGCCTTGAGAATGTGCGGCACGCGGTTTTCGAACATCCAGGAATTACCGGCGCTGTGGGTGATCACCTCATACAGCGCATCGGCATCGACCCCTTCACGCAGACCCAGCGCCATGGCTTCGGCAGAAGCGGCAATATGCACCCCGGCGAGAAGCTGGTTGATGATCTTGACCTTCGAACCCAGGCCATGGACGTCACCCAGGCGATACACCTTGCCGGCCATGCCAGTGAGGATCAACTCAGCCTTGGCATAGGCGTCGGCCGGGCCCGAGGTCATCATGGTCATTTCACCAGCGGCAGCCTTGGCCGCGCCACCGGAAATCGGTGCATCCAGATACAGCAACCCCAGCGCGGCCAGGCGCTGGCCCAGGTCCACCGCGTAAGTCGGAGCGACTGTGGCGCAGCCGATCACCAGGCTGCCCGGCCGCAGAGCGGCCACGGCACCACCCTCACCAAACAATACGGTCTCGGTCTGCTCGGCGTTGACCACCACAGTGATGATCACGTCACACTCAGCGGCCATGTGCGACGGTGACAGGCAAGCCACACCGCCCTCTCCGGCGAACTGTTCTGTTACGACAGCGCGCACATCACAGGCATGCACATTAAAACCGCTGCGCAACAACGAGCGGGCAATGCCCAGCCCCATCGCACCCAGACCGACTACACCGACATTCTTGTTATTCATGGGGTACTCCAGTGGAAAGCAGCGACTGTCGCCTGCGAGACACAGACGTTGGCCGCGTTGTGAATAGGGCTAGACAGAATCAGCACCGTGCAGACCAACCAGCTGAGGGACGCTGTGATTCATGACGTGAGTCGGGATCTCATTGAGCATCAAGGCCATCCTGTTTTTGTCGTGTTATCAGGTTGTCATACCGGCTGGTGCAGATCATCTACCAGTGATCTGATTATGTGAAGTATTTTTTATTAATAACATTTTTTAACATCGCTCTCGCCGCGAAGGAACGAGATGCGTGGGCCGCTAAGAGTGGCTCGTCCAGAGTGATGTGAGAGTGGCTCGAAAGACTGGGTACAGGATTAGATCGACGCACCTGGTGGTCATGGACCGGGCAGCCGGTGACTGGCTGGCAATGCATTGCGCAGTGAATGGTGAGCCTTCAAGAACGAGCGTTCGCACGTTACCAAAGCCAGCACCATCATCTTCCGCTCCAGGCAGACCGACTGCGTAGCGTGTCCGATGAAAGCCAAATGCTGCCCGAACACATCGTTGCGCAAGATTGCTCGCAGCGTCCATGAAGCCGCTCGTGATGTGGCTCGGCGCATTGCAGCAACGCCGGAGTACGTGCGCTCTCGCCACGAACGCAAGAAGGTCGAAATGTTGTTTGCCCACCTCAAGCGCATCCTGAAACTGGATCGCCTGCGACTACGTGGCATGAGTGGTGCGACCGATGAGTTCACGCTGGCGGCCGCGGTGCAAGCCCCAGTCACGGTGACATCGGACGTGCACATTGTCTCTTCGCGTAACGGAGCTTGAACAAAACAAGCAATCGAGTCTATGGCAGTATCTGGCCCATTGCACTCTGGAGCCCCCTGCGACAAGTCTGCTTGATTTGTTCGGCAGACTTGGCATTGGATAATGGGAATCTGCTTCAAGTGTTTCGATCAGCAGCAAAGGTGCTACTTCATCAGATCGAATTGGATCCATTTAGAGCTGACTTAGTAGAAAATCAACTAGCTCAGCCGACTAACTAACTAAGCATCAAGCAGAATAGCCACCATACTCAATCATTGAGTTGCGCGAGCACAAACGCTCGCCGGAGAGCAACTCGACCATAACTCCAGGATCTGGGCATCCACTTGGGGTGAGGAATTTGTTCAGCTGGATAAAGGCGCAGGCAATCGGGGCATTGAGACGGCAGATACTATTGCATCTCCTTTACAGTAGCGCAGCCGACAAGAAGTAACGCAATTCCTTCGAGGCAAAGTGTACCAACTACGTTACAACTTACTCTGTTTAATATAGATGCAGTTGAACAACGGCGCCAGTGCTAGAGAGTCATATTGCGTAGCTGCATAAACGATCAACGGCAGTTTCCCGGTTTTCAATGCCCGCTCGATTCAAGCGTGACAATCGGACGATTGGGCAAGATTCGACTTTGGATGTCGATTGCATGGTGCAGGTAAGTGAACTTCGGCTGACAAGCGGGCGACAGTTGGCCAGTACGCGTAAACCCGGCTCGAAAGGGTCCAGGCCAAGAGTTCCCGCCACCCACAAGTAAACTGTACTCAGCAAAGGAAGACACTCATGCACACCATTCGCAACACGTTGGTGGTAGTGGATTCACAGCAGTCCAGGGATCTGATCTTGAACAGAGCCAAAATGATTGCCGGCGCTACCCGGTCGCACCTGCATTTGCTGGCCTGCGACAAGGGAAACCACCATGGCTCTTACCTGAACGACATTCAAGGCGAACTGACACAGGAAGGTTATAGCGTCAGTACCCAGCAGGCCTGGAACGGAAGTTCACACAAAACCATCATCGCCGCCCAACAGGCGGTGGGATGCGGCTTGGTAATCAAGCAGCACCTACCCCACACATCACTGATGAAAGGCCTTCTCACCCCCGAGGACTGGAAGCTGTTGCGATACTGCCCCAGCCCGGTACTGATAGTAAAAACCGCAAGACCCTGGACCGGTGGCACCATTCTCGCGGCCATTGATGCCGGTAACAGTGATGTGGAACACCGCGTCCTGCATTCCGGCATCGTTAGCCACGGGTACGACATCGCCGCAATGGCCGGCGGCACTCTACACATGATGAGCGCCCACCCCTACCCCCTGCTCTCGGCAGCCAACCCCGTACTCCAACTCAAGGAAAGCATTCAGGCTCTATATCGCGAACTGTGCAAGACGTTCCAGGCAGAATTCAACATCAGCGACGATCGCCTGCATATCGAGGAAGGCTCAGCCGAGGTGCTGATCCCGTACATCGCGCACAAGCTCGAAGCCGCACTCACGGTAATCGGTAGCGTGGCCCGTACCGGGCTGTCCGGCGCATTGATCGGCAACACTGCCGAGATGATTCTGGACACACTGGACAGTGACGTACTGGTGCTCAAGCCGAACGACATCATCGCCCACCTTGAAGAACTGGCTGCCCCGCCACCGAGCCCATCGGCCGATACCGCGACATCTTCCTGGCCGTATAACCACCACAACCATCGACCACATACTTAGGAGCAAGTAACTGCTCCGGACAACATCCTCGCCCCAAGCAGGGTGCCAGGGCGTTACTGGTTGATCCACCCCCTCACAGGAGTCCCATCCCATGCCCTCAGTCCAGTCCAACCAACAGTTGTGCCGCGACCTGAAAGCTGCTTCGCATGCCATAGCACAGGCTGCCCATGACTTGTTCGCAGCAGCAAAGCAGTACAACGAGGCCGAGATGAAGGAAGCGACGCTGAAGATCGAAAAGCTGCGCCGGCTGGCAGCCCGGCTGATTGCGCATGCGGACGAGGTGAAGGCAGGAAAGATTGTGCGCATTACAGAGATGGGTAGCTGGCCTGGCGGTGATATTTAGGTGGAGATCATGGGGCTCACCAAACCGAACCAACACCTGCGCCGAGACCTGAAGCAGGCGGCCGCCCTGCTCAAATAGTCGGGCGTGGATCTGATGCAGGTAGTTGTGAGGCTTTCGGAATCTGGCCTTGAGGCTGACGCCCAGGAACGGCTAAAGATCGCGCAAGTATTTCAGGAGGCTGAGGACAAGCTGGCAACCGATGAGACCGCCAACTCGTTAGCTAACCTGGCGCCCCTAAATGGGCATGATCCGTATGTGTATCAGTAAGACGTTCTCACCCACCTTCCGACTCAGCGGGCAAGGACTATTGAGGACTTGTTGCCGCATCGCTCGGGAGCAAGATGCAAACCAGAATGATTTCGGCAACAGTTACACCAACTCATTCCACTCGCGTACCATCACCAAATCTCGTTGGATATCCTTGCCGCATTGAAAACTCGTTTCTCCCACTGTTTGAAACCCATTACGTTGGTAGAAGCCTATGGCCCTGGCATTCTGATCATTCACCGTGAGTCGGATGCGATTGGAAACAATAGCAAGCGTTGCGGTTAGTAAGCACTGCGCAGCGCCAGTGCCATGATGCTCCGAAGCGACATAGCATCGTTTCAACTCAGGAATGCCGTCTGCCAGTGCGATCCCTAATCGATCTGGTGTGTAGTCGATCAAGCTGAAACCCACGACATCTCCGGCTTTCTCCAGCACCAGTACCTCTTGACTTGAGGAGGTCAACGCGGTCTGAAAGACCAATGGAGTTAGATTTTCACTGATGTAAAGCTCTAGTTCTTCCGTTGGAGTGTCTGCTGGGCACGCCATCGAAAAGGTATCCTTCGCGATTCTGCTGATGACGTCAGAGTCATCAATTATCGCTGAACGTACACGCATTCATCGCTCCTTGGGTTGGTAGAGGGTCGCGCGCCCCCTCGGGGACGCGATTGTGCAACTCAAGTGTTACGAAATGAAATCAGGAAAGGCAAGCTTCCATGAATGGATATGTTTTGCCAAGAGCAGCCAAATAATTATCAGGAATACATTGATACAGAAAGGTCTGATAGACGGAACATGACGGCTGCCGCTAACCAGCAAATGATTTAAGCGGAAAAAAGCAGATTCCATAGGCCGCTTTGGGTGAACGCACAACAACCGAGTGCTAACGGCTCTGCAGCCCCAAAACATCCTGATGCGGGAGCAGGAAATAAAAAGCCCCGGCGTTATGCCGAGGCTGGGTGCGATACTTCTTTGTGGCTTCGAGGCTATTAATCACCTGGCTTGGGGCTGGCGCCAGGATTCTTCTCTTCCTCTTCCAACTTCTTTTCGTGCAAAAACTGCCTCGTTTGCTGCGCCCAATAAAGCGCACCAACAAGGATGCTCGCCTCCTCCCAATTTGAAAAAACTCCTACAATCTTCTCCCCTTCATAAACCACCCAAAGCAACTTCGGAGGATTTTCTGGAATCGTTACGCCATCAATCCATTTGCTCTTCAGGCTTTGAATTTGAATGACGTTACGCTGCTTTACTTCAATTAAGCTCATTTAAGCTACTCCACGGCGGCAGTCGCTAGCGTAAAGGCTGAAAAAAATCTGGGCAAGAAAAAGCGCAGTTCAATGGCCAGGCTTCTGAAGTCGCGTCTCATAACGCGCAAGATCGACATAACGGGGTTAATTCACGGCCAATTGGCCACTATGGTCAAGCAGCGTCTACGAAGATTTGTTCCTGATCGAATATCTCGGTCTCATGGATCACTGCGACCTCTTCAAACT
This sequence comes from Pseudomonas sp. KH_046_2, assembly GCF_057838985.1. NCBI lineage: Bacteria > Pseudomonadati > Pseudomonadota > Gammaproteobacteria > Pseudomonadales > Pseudomonadaceae > Pseudomonas > Pseudomonas sp. KH_046_2. The sequence continues at coordinate 3,389,736 of NZ_CM174480.1, forward strand.
GCTCCAGGCGCTTTCCGTCAAGAAGACTGCCTCCCCGCACCGGGCGGCCTTGAGTACAGGCGTCATTTCCTCATCCACACGTGGGATTTGCGGCGTCGCGTCCTTGCGTCCACATCCCGTTTCCGCCTCCAGGTAGTCCGAATTTCCTGCCCCGATTGGGAGTATCGGGCCATGCCCAATCACCCGGCCGTTCTTCATAGTGATGGCATATAGCAATGCAAGGTCAACGGTCAGACCTCGATGACCGGAACTCCACTGGAGAACACCATGGCTATCACCTTGAGCGGCAGCATCACCACTGATGAATCAGGCGGTTTACAGAACCTCACTGCCACATCCCGCATCTTCGGCGACAGCGACGATAATGACATTGCCGTTGCCGCAATCAACAACTCCGAAGATGCCAACGACCTCCCGTTGGCGTTCGAGTCCCGATTGTTCACGCTGTTGGGCGTCGTTACTCCAATGCAGACAGCGCTGAGTGGCTATACCGGCGACGCTGGCAACACCGGTACCGACCTGATCACCATCACCGGCGGCTACCTCGATCTCGCCTTCACCGATGCCAAGGGCAGAGCGCTCGGCGACCCGACCAATCTCAATGCCGGTACGGACTGGAGCGGTCTCTATACCCTCGATGGCAGGAGAATCTTCCTGTACACGGACTTCCACCAACAACATCGTCCTGGGCCACATAGGCGCTGAAGGGACCACTGACGCGCCCGAGGACGACGTGGCAGATCCGAACGGCACCATCGTTTTCTCAGTCTATCTGGAACAGACCGCAACCGGCGCCAAGGTCTGGATGGCGCAGTTCGCACCGCTCAAGAACCCGGTTACCTAGAACCCCGACGACGTGGTCGACATGACGGACCACCTCTGGGTCACCACCAGCCAGGATGTCGCCTTCGACTACGCCGGTGTGCCGTCCGGGCAGAACAAGTTCCTGATGTTCAAAGACAGCAGCTCTGACGTGGGGATCGTCGTCACCGGCCTGGATCCGGACAAGATCGTCAATGGCAAGGACGCGGGTGACACCGTCAATACCAGCCAGGGCGCCGGCGCCACGACCATCGGCACCAACAACCAGGGGGTCGATCCTGGCGAAGGGATGATCTTCACCTTCGTGTCCAAACCCAACCCGCTCTACACCGTGCCTGACCTGACGCACGGCGAGGCGATCGTCGAAGACAACATCGACTTTGGCGCACTCTTCGGCGCGACGGGTGCGACCTTTGTCATTGCGCAGCAGACACCGCCCAAGGCGTCCACGGCCAGGATCAGCGCCTACACCACGGATTTCGAGGAGAAGAATCTCTACTACGAGGGGCTCCTGGACGCGGACGACGAACTGGCCTACATCTCCAGCGTCACGATCCGCGATGGCAACGGCAATATCATCGCCGGTCTCGGAGGTGTCACCGCCAACACGACGGTTGGCAATATCACCGTGACGTTCAACCTCAGCAATAACAACGCCGATCGCACCGTGACGATTGCTGGCTTCCAGTCCAAGTACTCGATCGAATACACCACCAGCGAACTGCACAACCGCGTGTTGATCGAGAACATCGGAAATGCAAATCCCCAGCTCAACTCCCCCTTCGATATCGGCGGCTTCCGTTTGCCCAACATCGAACCCGCGACCCAGGAAATCGGCAGCCAGGTGTACTTCGAGGACGATGGTCCGACAGCCTCGGCGGCGCTCGGTGCCGGCCTGGACACCACCGAAGGCAATAGCATCCTGTTGACCAAGGAAGGCGCGCTGGTGGTCGGCCGCATCTCCGGCGGCCCCGATAGCGGCGAAGCCGCCTTCGCCGTGGCGATCGACGCCATCACTGGCGTGCTCAGCGTCGTGCAGTACCACTCGATAAAGCACCCCACCGGCGGCGCCAGCTACGATGAGTCGCTCGCCATCGACAACGCCGCGCTGCTCGCGGTAGTCACCGTCACCGACGGCGATAGCGACACCGACTCGGTCGGCATCGGCGCCCGTGTCGCCTTCCAGGACGATGGCCCGACGGCAACCGGCACGCCCGAGACAGCGACAGTGGACGAGGACGGCTTGCCCGACGGGATCGCAGGCGGGACCAACGATGTAAGCGGGGAGCTCGCGTCCGCTTCAGGCAGCATCGCCTCGATCTTCCAGTCCGGCGTCGACAATCCGCTGACCTATGGCCTGGCCACGGACACCAGCAATCTGGCGCAGACGCTGACCTCCAAGGGCGAGGCGGTGAAATATAACGTGACCGGCAACACGCTGACGGCCTACGTGGACGTCGGAGCCAGCGACGGTTACCAAGCCGCTGACCGCGAAGTGTTCACCTTTGCGCTGACCGCGGCGACCGGCGCCTACGTTTTCACGCAGCTCGACCAACTCGACCACCCGAGCCTCAATGGGGATCCGGGCGACAACACCGAGAACGATCTTGTCCTCCAGCTCGGCACCATCCTGCAGGCTACCGACGCAGATGGCGATACGGTGACGGCCACAGCCGAAAAGCTGATGATCACGGTCGATGATGACTCGCCGGTGGTAACGGCCAAGTCGAACCTGGTCTACCCGAACTCCGCCAATCCGACCCCCGGTGGCACCGGCACCTTCGCTTACGACATCGGCGCGGATGATCGACTGGGAACACTCTACAGCGCCTTGAACAGCGACTTGTCCGTGAGCATGACGGGCGTCAAGGTGGGAGCGAACGCCTTTACCCCTGGGTCGGTAACCTGGGACTCGGAAAACGACACCTCGGCGGTGTTCAACATCGCCTTTAGCTATATGTCCGACCCGACCCAGGGCACTACCACCAATGCGACCGGTACGCTGAGGTTCGACAAGGTGGCCGACACCTACACGCTGAGCCTGACCGACGAGATCGAAAGCTTCAGCATCCTGAGGACATCGACTGCGAAGGGTTTCACCGGCTACGCGATCAACGGCACGACGCCGATCAACCAACAGCCGCCGGTCTCGGTGGCCGAGCTGGCCAGCGACTTCTTCGTGCAGTTCAGTGGATTCGCCGAAGCGGGCGGCGGAACCGGAGCCAACAACATCAAGGCGGGTGGCGACAACGCCTTCAGCGCTAATGAGCTGTTCTCGGCGGCGACGTCCTGGGTGAGTGTTTCCGGGACTGCGGCCGGCGTGGCCGGCGACACCATCCAGCAGGGCGAGGTGATGGACCTGGACTTCTTCACCGCCAATCCATTCGGCGACACCGGCTTGGCGCCCACCGCCACGAGCAACGGGATTTTCATCAAGTTCGACGGCATCGGCAACGAGGATCTGGTGCTGGTGTTGAAGCTGGTCGATTCTGACGACCCCAACAATCAGATTACCCGGGCGATCATTGTCGACAGCCAGGACATCATTCTGAAAACCCCCTCCACCACCAACAACAACTTCCATCCAATTGCGAATCCCGCGGCATACGGGATCACACTGGATCAGAACGACGGCGCGGTGATCCTCGAGCGCAATGACTACAACTTCGGCGACGACGACTACGTGATCCAGGGCTTGCAGGTGCTGGTTTCGACCGAGGGCGTCACCGGCGACGGGTACAACCTCAACGGCAACGTCGGCCTCGGCGGGGCAAGTACCGGTGCCACATTGGCATTCGGGAACGAGTCTGGTGAGGGCAGCAAGAGCAATCCCGTGGAGGCTGGCGAAGCAGGAACCTGGGACGGCGACGTGGTCAAGATCGTTGACATGGGCTTTGTGACCTCGTCGACGCCTGACGCCAGCCTGACCTTCAACGTGACGGTGACGGATTTTGACGGAGATTCGACCACTGCCGAGACCCTGGGCGTGACCATCGCTGGCGGCAAGACCTTCACCGGCGGCACGGAAATGGACACCTTCAGCTTCAAGGCCCTGGATGCCGATACCGACGGGGCGCTGTCCGCACCGACTAGCGTGATCTCCCCCGGCTTCGTCTCCGGCTTCGACAAGCTGGACTTCACGACGGCAGGTACTGGAGCCAACTACAGCGAGTCGCTGAATTCCGTTGCCGACCTGAACGCATTCATCTCGAATGCCAATGGCGCGCTGAACAGCACCACCCACTACTACTTCGGCGTCGTTGGAGGCGACGGCTACCTGGCACATGACAGTGACGATACGGGTATCACCAACATCATCCAGTTGGTCGGTGTGACCAACATGGAAAGCACTGACATTGTCTGAACGCTGCTGCAGGTAAACGGCCTGGCTCCCCCAAAGGGGGCCAGGCCGTTTTCATTGGGCGGCTGCGTTCCTGAACCCATGCGGCCACCCTTTTCCCGAGCCACCTCTTAGAATCGCCCCCAGACTGCGCTCCAGCCCCCTCAAAACAGCCCCCCCTTGCAGGGATTCGCAGGCTTCTTCGCCCCAATCAATACCAGAGCAAGCCCAGCCAGGCCCGCGCCGCAGCACCTGCAGGGAGTGCGAAAAAAGTGACCTGTTTAGCCTGCAGGCGTGGCGGGGGGACGACGTGAACAACGAATGGGCACGGATCATGCTTGGGCAGAGAAACAGTTCAGGGGTTGATCGAGATGAGCTGCAAGCCTTGCCGGTGATCGATGGGCCGTTTAAAGGTATGAGTCAGCGCGATGGCCGGAAAGTCTGGAATCAGGAGGGAGTTCGGCATGCTGCTTTTCAAATCCAAGCGACAACTAGCGCTTGAACGAGACCTCGAGGGACTCTTGCTCCGTCTCAAATCCCTCAGTACCGCCACCAAGCTGATGACGTCTCATAAGCTGCGCAAGTATCGACGGACCCTGGAAAACGACATAGGTGGACTACCTGGGTTTATGGCGTTGTCGGTTGACGGAAAAGTCAATTACATGATTCCTATAATTTCGCAAATGAACGAAGCCAAAGATCAGCAGAATGAGGTCGATTTCATGGCGGCCTACCTGACCGTCATGCTGCTGGAAAGCATCAGCTGTGGCTATCACTCGACGATGAACATGGTCTTTGGTGTGATGGAAAAGTTCGCCGCGTTCCGGTGGGATGAATCATAAAAATCCATCCAACAAGAAATCCTGGAAGCGCTTATCAGCGACCAGGTGCTGCGTGAGCTGCGCACCTTGGCGAGCCCAAGCGGCTTCGATCCCTCATGAACAGTAAGCATCGCCCATAAAAAGGCCCTCACACCCGACTCAAGTGTGGGGGCCTTTTTGTTTGGTTCTTCACGGATTACCGGGAAAGACGCTCTTGATCTTCATGAAAAAGAATTCGCTGTCCCGGTAACCGTACGCCATCCGCTTGATGACCTTGATTCGATTGTTGATGCCTTCCAACTGGCCCGTATGCATCGGCCAGCGAACCCGGCTGACGATGCCCCGCCAGTAACCCTTCAGTCGTTTGGCAAACTGGATCAGAGGCGGTATTTCGCTTTCATGCGCATGGCGCAGCCATTGCTGCCAGGCTGATCGCCAGCCCCAGGCGGTGCTCGGTGTCCAAAGCGTTTTGAGTTCAGCCTTCATCAAATAGACCGTCATTAACGCTTGGTTGGCCGCCAGCAGATCCTCCAAACGCACCTGTTGCTCCGGCGTTTTCAGGTTCTGCGGGTTGCGCAGCAACAGCCATCGCGCTTGCTTGATGACCTTTCGGGCAGGCTTGTCATGACGTAGCCGATTAGCTTCATCGACGCGGACTCGATCAATCACCTCTCGGCCATATTTGGCCACCACATGGAAGAGGTCGTAGACCACGCGCGCTTTTGGGCAGTGCTGACGAACCTCCAGGTCAAAAGCGGTGTTCATGTCCATCGCCACCGCTTCGATGCGAGCGCAACCCTCTGGGCCCAGCTCTTCGAAGAATGGCCTGATCGCCGCACGGCTGCGACCTTCGCCAATCCACAGCACTCGCCGGGTATCGGCGTCCAGCACGACGCTGGCGTAACGATGACCTTTGAACAGCGCGAATTCGTCCATTACCAGGCGCCGTGGCTGCGCCTTTGGCAAAACACTCAGCGCCGCTTGCAAGGCTCGACGCTCCAGCAACCGCACACTGTCCCAATGCAGCCCGAACAGTTGAGCCACGTGTTTTGTGGGCAGGCGCTCGCAGGTTTGAATGACGGCCTCGGCCAGGCGGCGTGTCATGCGGGCATAGCGATCCAGCCAACTGACCGCTTCCATGCGTTTGCCACAGTCGCGACACCCGACACGTCGGAGCAACACGCTGAGGCGCACTGCTCGGCCGAGAATGGGCAAATCACGAATGACTCGCTGGCAGTACTCATGCGTGGTTGAACACGGTTGTTGGCAGCCGCCACAGGAAGGAAACCGGGTGGCGTGAGGCATCAGGTCGATCTGTAGCGTATCGCCATCGGGCTTGATCGTAACGACAGAAAAGCCCTCCCAAAAGGGAAGGAAAGTATTAATATCACGCATAAGAACGCCGGTTTGTTAGATGTGTTTGCTCGCACGAACATCATCAATCAAATCGGCGTTCTTGTTTCTGTGTTTCCCGGGATTCCGTGAAGAACCTTTTGTTTGCCCCCCCTAAACTGGGTGACCAGACCCCGGCCCTCTGGTTTTACGCAGAGTCGGCCACTCACTCGAAAAAGGTATTCACCATGTGAGACTTGTTACCCCTCTTCAAACTCAAACGGTTTGAAGCGAACAACCACTGACCTATTCAATGCTCAGGGGAGATTTGATCTGGCAAGGGAGAAAGCCGGGATCGACAAGGCCGAATTCCAAATGCGCGATTCGCGGGCAAAAGCAGCTACTGATAAGGAAGAGTCGACTGGAAACATTCGAGAGGCGATGGACCAACTGGGCCACACCACCGCCGTGATGACCAAGCACTACATCCGCAATCGGAAAGGCAAGAAAGTGACGTCGACAAAACAGGAATTGCGGCAAGATTCAAAAATTGCGGCAATAAAAAACTAAGGGCCTGCATGAGGTATCTCACGCAAGCCCTTGATATTCATGGTGCCCGAAGCCGGAATCGAACCGGCACGCCCTTACGAGCGGGGGATTTTAAGTCTCTTTTTGTACGGTTTACCGAGCTTTATAAAAACTTACCAACCCTTGTTTTGCATGGGGTCTAGGCATATTCTCCCTTTATCAAAACCTATCACTTGCCACCTTTGGTGATTGACCGGTGATTGACAGACCACTAGGGGGAAGTCGTTTGAAATCGCAAGAAAAGTGTTTCGACTTCAGCAAAACCACTTTGAGCAGAATCGTACCAACGGCAAAGCGAGTCTGGTATCGAGATGCCGTTACGCAGGGGCTAGCCCTGTGCGTCACCCCAGCCGGTAGCAAGACCTTCTATGTAGTGTGTCGTGTCAGCGGCTTGGGCCGTAAAGGGAATACCGAGTTCATTCGGCTTAACACGTTCCCCGGTATGACGGTTGAGCAAGCCCGTGCTGAGGCCAGAACCAAGCTCAAGACATTAAACGCGGGCGATAGTGTGCGTGCTAACACGCTCGCCAAAAAGCACGAGCTGACCCTTGGTGACGTTTGGGACATTTGGAAGGCTGAACGCGCACTAGGGCCAAATCCCGAGCAGCCAATTAAGCGAAGCTGGAAGAAAGACCAGCGTCTATATGACTGCCACTTGAAGGCGAAGGCTAGCCGGCGAGTAAGCGAAATCAGTACCACGTTGGCGAGCAAGATTTTTCGCGACGTGACAGTGCTGAGTGGGCCAGTGGAAGCCAATCATGTAAAGCGCCTGGCGCGAGCCATGTGGAATCATGCGATTGAACGTCACGGGCTTAAGGTGAGCAATCCCTGGTCAGGCATCAAAGACAATTACGAGTGCAATCGTGAGGAATGGATTGAGCCTTCGCAAATGCCAGCGTTGTTCAAAGCGATTGACTCTGTAGGCAATCAGGACGCCGCCGACATGATTCGACTATGTCTGTTCACGGGCGCCCGCTCTGGAAACGTAAAAGCTATGACGTGGAAGGCTCTAGACCTAGATGCTGCCATCTGGACTATTAGCAGCGCTCATCATAAGAACAAAAAAATCCTGACGATTCCTCTTGCTCCACCGGTGGTGGAGATTCTTAAAAGTCGTCAAGGCGTGAGTAAAGAGTGGGTTTTCCCGTCAAGCACAAGCAGTACCGGCCACTTGACGGACATACGTCAAAGCTGGAAGGCAGTGGTCGCCGCATTTGCTAAAGAGTTGGATATGGACGCAGTGCCGGACCTCCATATTCACGACCTGCGCCACACAACGGCGAGCTGGTTAGTGACCCAGGGCGTTTCGCTTCCTATGGTTGGCAAGTTGCTAGGTCATACCACGACAGTGACTACGGCTAAATATGCACACCTTGCAATCGACCCGATTCGTGAGGCGCTGACTCACACTACAGCCGCAATGGGGCAGGCCGCCGGCATTCAAAAATAAGCAGCCATTATTCAAGGCGCGGTCAAAAGCGTCTAACCGTTTCGGCTGGTCGTAACTAGCTGCGAGGCCTGCCATCTACTCAAGATGCGCGCGCCCGGAGGCGAGAGAATGAGCAAGAAATCAGAGCCACTAGACACACCAACTTACCGAAAAACAAGAGCTGCTGTTCTCGGGTTCACTAAGGGCCTCTCCATTTCTAGCCCTACTACTTCTGAGCCCGAAAGCCGTCTAGAAATGTTGCGTTCAATGTCGCAAATCATAGGTGCATCTCAAGACGGCGAGTTACAAAAGACAACAAAGGAAGGTGTAGCGAAAGGTTTCGCTATGATCGAAGGCGTCATTCATAAGTACCCGGAAGCCCGGGGTGAAATAGAAGAAAGCCTCACCTGTTTGCTAGTAGCGGCGGTCGGCGAACTTGTTTTCTGTCATGGCCAAAAGATTAAAAGTGAGCGACGCCGGATTGCCCCTCTTGCAGCGCAAAATCAAAGCAAAGCTGATGTTAAGGATCGCGCAATGAGCATTGCAGCCGAGCTCTGGAGCCTCGATGAGGCCCGTGAAATCAAGACGTCAGAGATGGCAGACAAAATTTACAGAGCGCTTAGTGCAGAGGGTTTTGTAAAAGGCCCGAAAGGGCTGCCGGATACCGTAAACACTATCAATGGATGGATAAAGCCCATTGCACCTGAGTATGCCCGAAAAGGTGGCCGTCCCCGAAATCCCCCCCGAACGTAACGCTTAATCCCATAAGCGTAACGGGCGGGGGATTTTTTAACCTCGCCAGTTAACGTCCAATGCCCGAAATGCTTTTGCATTTACAGGGCTTGATGAGAGCCCGTTAAATTTCACCTTTACGGGGCTACATCATGCCAAACACCCACACCGCAAACATCGAAGCCATGATCGAAACCATGGAGGCCGAGATGCTCGCCGCCCTCGGTTTTGACCCAAAAAAACCACCGCCGTATCTGGACGACAAGCAGGCCGCCGCTGCGATTGGAGTAAAGCCTGGGACGCTGTCTGTCTGGCGCTCAACTGGTCGCTACAACCTGCCCTATATCAAGGTTGGCCGCCTGGTGCGGTATCGACCGAGAGTCCTGGCCGAGTTCATGGTGCGCCGCACTGCCTGCCATACCGGTGAGGTCGCCTGAAATGAACAAGGCACTCCGTCCTGAGTACAAAGCAGCCAAACGCTACGGCTTACCAAAGAGTGAGCACCGCCGCGCACGCAACGTGCTGAAGATGCTGGTGCGGCGCGAACCAGCCCGTCGCCTGTCAATCGTCAGGAGCTAACCCCTTGAACAATAACCAACCCTGCAACTCGTCCGGGGCGGCAAAGCCGTACCCAAAATCAGGCCGGCACTACCTGTTCAGGCTGCCCGCCGCTGCTGCTTATCTATTCCTAGGCGCACACAACGCACGCCAGCTGTGCGAGGTTCAAGAGTGGGTGCCCACTCTCATCGCTATGCGAGTGGTGGTCCGAATGAAAAAGACCTCGATTCACCAAGCAACGGAGGGTCTGCAGTGATGGCCTTTCATGTCGAGATTCAGCGCATCGCTCACGCAGCCCTGGCCGTGGCTGAAAACCTACTTGCCGATTGGCTACCGGACGGCAAGCGCCGCGGCAAAGAGTACTGGCCGATCAACCCTGTACGCGGCGACCGCAAGCCGGGATCGTTCAGCATCAACATGATGACTGGCACCTGGCACGACTTCGCCTGCGGCGACAAAGGTGGCGACCTTGTATCGCTGCTAGCCTACCTTCGTGGCTGCCGGCAGATGGAGGCCGCCCGGCTGATCGCTCAGCAGCTCGGTATCGCCTTCAACGCTGACCCGCATAAGCATGACCACCTGCAAGACGAGATTGAGCGCCAGCGCATCGCCCGTCTGCGACAGCATCGGCAGCAGCAGGACGAGATCGAGCAACAGGCCAGGTGGGAGCAGTCCGCCGCACGTGCTCAGCTTCTGTGGGGTAAGGCCAAGGCTGCCGATCCGGACTTTCCCTACCTGATGCGCAAAGGCATCAAGCCGCACCACCTGCGCCAGCTTGGCAAGCTACTGCTGATTCCAATCTATTGGCGCGGCGAGCTGGTTTCGCTCCAGTTCATCACCGCCGACGGCGAAAAACGGAACCAGAAAGATGCACGGATGGCCGGTTGTTATTGTCCGTTTGGTCACATTGAAGTTAGCCGCGAATTACTGATCGTAGAAGGGGTTGCCACGGCCGCCACGCTCCACGAGGAAACCGGCCTGCCGGTCGCCGCCGCCATGAGCTCTGGCAACCTGCTACCGGCTGGCCTGGAGCTGCAACGGCGGTATCCCGAGGCCGTACTGATCGTCGGCGGCGACGATGACCGCAGCAAGGCGGCCGAGGGCAAGGTCAATACAGGCAAAGCGGCTGCGATTCACGCGGCTGCCATGCTCGGTTGCGGGGTGACCTTTCCGAGCTGGCCGGCGTATGCGCCGCTGTATTTGAGTGACTACAACGACCTGCGCCAATGGCTGGAAGGTCGTAAATGAAAAAGTCACTAATGACCAAAGTGCAGAAGCCCATCACCGAATGGCGCGTGCCCGATCAGCTGCCAACCGAGCCGCCACCCAAACCTTACCCAACCGACAGCTTGCCGTCGATCATGCGCGATGCCGTGCGCGCTATTGCTAAGCACGTTGCCGCCCCGGAGGTACTGGCCGGTCAATGCGCCATAGCAGCTGCCGCCTACCTGGTACAGACGCGCATTAACGCCCCACACCTTCACAATCCGGACGGGATGCCCTGCGCGCTGTTTCAGTTGGCCCTGGCCGGCTCCGGTGACCGCAAGACCGAATGCTACCGACTGGCCTTCAAAGTCATCGAGGAAGCCGAGCGCACCGCGCGAGATGAGTATGCTTTGGCTATTGCCGAGATTCGCCAGATGCAGGAGGGTTTGAACGGTAAGGCGCTGCAAGAGTTCAAAGAAAGCGTCACGCCGCCATCCGATCCACGCACCCTGTACACCGACGCCACTTTCGAGCGTATCGCCGGGGACTTCATCAAGGGCATGCCTTCGGCCATGTGGGCAACCGATGAAGGCGGCCGCATTCTCGGCGGGCACAGTATGAAGTCCGACACCATCGCGGCCACCTTGGGCGGCTTGGTCAAGCTGTTCGACAACGGCAGAGCCGAGCGTGACCGGGTAGGCGAGTTCGGCAACGGCATTGCCTATGACCGTCGTTTCAGCGTCCACATGCTGGCGCAGGAGGTCACAGTACGGCAGGCATTAAATGATCCGTTGTTGCAAGGGCAAGGCTTCTTGCCGCGCTTTCTGATGAGCGCCGCACCCTCGCTGGCCGGTACACGACTAATGACCATTGAAACGATGAAGGACAGCGCCTATAGCGACCCGGCAGTGCAACGCTATTGGAAGCGCTGCGAAGAGATCGCTCGAATGAAATCGTTCGCTGGTCAAGATGGCGCAGTAACACCCCCCGTCATCGAACTAACTCCCGGCGCCGAAAACGGATGGCTTAAGTTCTACAACCGCGTCGAAATCGAACAAGGCAGCCTCGGCGAATACGGTGGACCGCTAAAGCCATTTGCCAGCCGCAGCGGTGAACTGGCGCGTCGAGTCGCTGCTGTGTTCGCTCTCTTCGAGGGCGAACAGCAGATCAGTGAGCAGACTATGAAAGCTGCCTGCGAGATCGTTGAGCACTCCTTGCAGGAATGGGCGCGGTACCTCGGCCACCACGCAGCAGAGTCAAACAACAACCGCGAGGCACTTGAGCTACTGGGTTGGTTGCAGGCTCGACCTGCCATACGCAGCGTGACGGGCATTCTAAAGGGCGGGCCGCGCAAGTTCCGCTCGACAGCCAAGGCACGCGGGGCATTGCATACCCTGACTGCAGCTGGATGGCTGGCTTTTCCTGCAGGGGATAAACAGGAATTCGAGATCAATCCGCACAAGCCTACCGATGAAGTGGCGAATGTGGCGACTCCGGCGAAAAGCGGTGTCATTCCTGTCGCGGTGATTGGCGAAAGCATGGCGAACGGTGGCGAAACTGCCACCACCCAAGATCATGTCGCACGCCCGGACCAAGAAATTCGCCACGATTCGCCACTCCCTCGCCACGGCGAAAACCAGCTAAACCGGGCGCTTTCGCCGGATTCGCCAAATTCGCCGCCACCTACGCCAGTAGATGATTCCGGCCAGTGGTGCATGACAATATGACCATCGCTGACCTGATCCGTCGCGTCACCGATGCCGGCGTGACAATGACGCTCAGCACAGCCGGCCTTGAGCTTAACGCTCAGGGTCAGCCGCCGGCCTCGCTGCTAGCAGAACTGATCGTGCACAAGACCGAGATCATCGCCTCACTGACCGTCGCCAGCGTTCCAAGGCAGGCCAGCGCCTGGTTGTGGCTACTGGTGAAAAATAATGGAGACGTTATCCAGTGTGGCGTCACTGGCAAGGAGCGACCCGCATTCGACATCACAACTGTGCGCATCCTAGCAGTGCCCGGCTTCAATCGCTGGCTATCCGAGCAGGAGGTCGCCATGGCCTTGGCCGGCACGCTCGAAGCGCCAACACCGCCACCTACCCCGTCATGCACCTAGCTGCCACACGTTGCGCGCCGGCTGGGCGTGCTGCCTGTCGTACTACTGGAAGAAAAACACCTCGGACCGCACGGCCTGATCGAGTGGGCCGGCACCGACCCTGAGCGAGTAGCAAATTCAATCCGGCACAGTTCGGCATGGATTAACCGATCGTTCCGTGATCCGCCCCAATAACGAACAGACAGGACCTTCGCACGGACTCAACAGATAGACACCGTCTCAACGCTGGCCAAGACAAGCTAAACAGAGGACTAATTGATGCGAACCATTGCCGCGCAAACAAACAACGAAGCGATGCTGATAACCCGCGACCAAGTGCCAGCGGCAGCAACGAATGGCAACTATGAGCCAGTACGATTTAACGCCGTGAAGCACGGCATTCTTTCCAAGCTGGCGGTACTGGCACATGAGAATCATGCCGAGTTTGATGATCTCCTGGCAGCACTGATCGATGAGCACCGGCCAGCGGGCATGACCGAGCGGCACCTGATCGAAGAGCTGGCCACGATCATCTGGCGCAAACGGCGGGTGCTACTGGCTGAAGGTGCCAAGATCAACGAAGGGCTGAACACTGCCGTAAATAGCCCGGAGTCGGTTATGCCGTCAGCGGCGCCTTTTCAGCGTGGCTTGTCAGGTGAGAGTGCCAACCTGCGGGAGCTATTGGACTCAACCCAGGATGAAATAGCCGAACGCAAACATGAAGCCGAACTCGACCTTGCTGCTACCCAAAAGGCGTCTTCGATACTTCGCAAGGGTGGGCCGAATGCCTACGCCAAAGCCCGGCGTGCGCTGATCCCTGAGTCCCGAGACTGGTGGGACGGGCACGTTGAGGAAGGGGTCCACCCGGCAACTGCCGAAGGGTTGACCGCATTCATCCGCGAAACGCTGGAGCCGCTCTGCGACCGCACGCTGCAAGAAGCCGCATTTACCCCCGCAATCAAAGTGCAAATCTTGGGCAAAGGGCTGCAAGCCAACCTATTGGAGAAGCTAAACCGCTACGAAACGCACCTTGATCGTAAATTTGAACGAACACTTGCCATGATTTTGAAGCTGAAAGACCTGCGCGGCACATGAATTCCTACATCACCAAAATCGGCACAAGGCTAGAAGGGACATGGTTCTCAGTCAGTCCTGACGAAAACTTCACTGAAAATTGCCAAATGATTTCGACAAATCCCTGGGAGAGAAAATGGGTGGATGGGGTAGCGGGTGTGGACAGGTTGGCAAGGACACCACAGACGACATGCAGGCGCTGGATGTTCGTCGCCTGCAGCGTGATGGACTGTTTTCACCGGGCAGGATCGTCGAGAGGTACTGGTCGCTCAATGGCGAAAAAGTCGGCTCCATCCAAATTCAGGTAAAGGCTGAGCAAGTAACTCTCAACTACCGAACCCGAATCAGTGGCGACGAATGGCAAACGGTGGAGTATCCCGTCTTTCTGGAATGGACAGACTGCACCTATGGTGGGCGGCGGCCATGGTTTATTTGCCCTGGGCACAATTGCGGGCGACGGGTGGCGATCCTGTTCGGCGGATCAGTCTTTGCCTGTCGGCACTGTCACAAGCTGGCGTATCCAAGCCAGCGATGCCGCTTCCGTGATAATGCTATGCATCGTGCCGACAGAATCCGGGAAAAGCTGGGTTGGAAGCCTGGCATCCTCAACGGTGACGGAGTCAAACCCAAGGGGATGCACTGGAAAACCTACACTCGCCTGAAGACCGAACATACGCAGTGTGTGGTGGCAACGCTGATGGCTATGGAAGACCGCTATGAGATGTTCGAGCGCGAACTGGCCTTTATCGAATAACTGTAGAAGTGTGCCGACTGAATCTGTTTCGCAAAACGCACTCCGTGGAGCCAGAGGCACACTGGCCCACGTTTGCACACCAACCCTAAGAAACTCTTTGGGAAAGATGTGCAGCCTTTGTTTGGCGCCCTTCTGTCCGCTCTGGTGTGCGTCCTTTTGAGTAAAGGAACTGACATCCTCGCAAATCTGAAGCTCGTCCTAGCGCCCGATTCGACCTGCAACGATTTCCAAACAGCGTACCCGCAACTCATCCCGATCAACGCCGAAATGGGCTTGGCGATGGGCATCCGCAGTTAAGGCTATGACGTTCTCAACTGTATCAGGGCCGCCCTCTGAAAGTGGAATGATGTGATGGGTTTCCAGATAGACACCGCCATTCGCCATCAGAAACCCGGAAACCTCCGTGAGCTCACAGGCACCTCCTGAGCGTTCCAATACCCGCCGACGAACACTTGGATCACGATAACGTTGCACGCCGCCATAGGTATACGTATCAGGCCTTTCATCAGTAACAAACTGATCTCTAACGGCTGCATCACTGATCATACCCAGGCCCGACTCAACGGGAATCTCCTCAACATCAGTTGTTCGGAGACTGACACTCACTTGATTGCGATTGCCGCGAAGCAATACGAACGCCCCAGTATCATCATCAAACGACTCGACGAACCATTGCTGATCATCCAATTGACGCCCAATCGCTCGATCATGCTCTGATCCTTCATCTTCCTTTTCACGAACGGGCCCCGACACTATCACTACCCGTACGGGGGTCGAATTCATGTAGGCCAGTTGGACGGTAGTGCTGAAATGCTGTGCACGACTGATACGTGGATCTTTGATCGTTCGATTTTTGTTTTTTGGGTCTTTCTCAAGCTGTTGAATCAACGTCTCGGCGTACGCCCTCAAGTTTTCGGCAAAAAAAACCCGTCCCTGGCTGTCGATACGTATTCCTTCGAACCAGATGCACAACAGCAATATGCTTCTATCATCGCTGCGGAAAGACCACTCATAGCAGTAGCCACCATTTGATTGAGGTTGGGCGACAGGCTTTCCGTCTTTTCTCCTGAACCCCCATGCCTGGACATCAATACCCGCGCCTTGAACGCAGTCCATGATCATCGATTTGCTGACAGGTCTTAAATATTCCAGTGCAGTGCTCATTACCAATTCTCTATCGATTCCGTGCGTGGCTGAACCTGAGGATATCAGGGCATCATCAACCGGTCGTTAAACGACACGTTCCAGATACGCGGCATTAAGCATCATAAAAATATACTTTGTGAATTGATGATCCTTTGGTACGCTGATGCCACGTTAAATGACACCAAGGAGCCAGCCGCCATGTCCCGCATCTTCCTTTATGCACGAGTGTCCACATCCAACCAGTTCACAGAGAACCAGTTGCAGGAAGTGAAGAACGCTGGCTTCGATGTACAGGCGAGCCGCGTAGTGGAAGAGACAATCTCAGGTAGCATCGCGGCCAAGGAGCGCCCCGGCTTCCAACGGTTACTGGATCGTATGGAATCTGGAGACGTGCTGATCGTCACCAAGCTTGACCGGCTGGGGCGTAACGCCATGGATGTACGCGCCACAGTTGAGCATCTGGAGTCGAGTGGTATCCGTGTTCACTGCCTCGCTCTCGGTGGTGTAGACCTCACCAGTGCAGCGGGCAAGATGACAATGCAAGTGCTGGGTGCTGTAGCAGAGTTCGAACGTGATTTGCTGATTGAGCGTACACAAGCTGGGTTGGCACGTGCCAAGTCTGAAGGCAAGAGGCTCGGCCGTCCTGAGGCTCTGGACACAACAGCCGCTGTGCAACGTCTGAAGGCCAAGGACATGACACAGAACGAAGTGTCGATTGAACTACAGCTTGGTATTGCCACAGTCAAGCGTCATTGGAACAAGGTTATCTGAGTCAGTGCTACGGGGCTCTCAGGAGCCCTAGGGTTATTATGAAATTGCGCAGCTTTCTCATCTAGCAGGTTGCTCAGCGTTAACCACCCCTAACACAAAACCAACAAATAGTGGAGTGTACCCAATGTCACTAACCCCTAACCACTGACGTCATCTAGATATCTGGTAAAAAAATCAAAATATCGACTGCCGCTTGGTAACAATACAGCAATATTTTCTTTTGCCCTGGTCAACCCTGTGTACACCAACTCCGGTCCATCCAAATCATTTACCAGGACAAATACCGTAGGCGATTCAAAGCCCTTGAAACTATGCAGGGTCGAGAGTTTCATTACTCCGCTATTCAGATTAAATCCTTGCTTCCGAATTGAACTTAACCGGCGCAGCTCCTTTCTTTCCTCCACCGGGCCAAGCCTTTTGCTGCGGACCCACTCAACATCTTCCTTAGAGGCAAAACTCGTGATCGTCCTTTCCTGATGCAGAGGGCCATTTCTGATAAAAAAATCAATCCCTCTCAGCACATCTTCCTTTGACGACACAATGGTGATGTCATTCGGATGAATGCGCTCTCGCTTCGCGATAGAGATAATAATCTCAGCAACATCGCGCAATTTATCCGCAGACCAAGTTCCGACAGCACTCACCCCAAATAAAGAGGCTGTATTCTGATAGGAGTCATCCCCATCAAAATTATATTTCTCTGACAAAAACTGCTCTTGAAAAGCAACAGCCAATCGCAAAATTGGAGAATCCTGTTTGTACCTGAAGCTCTTTGACAAACGCTGCCAACGCCCGAATCCGGAAATAACATTTGCTCTTTTTTCTTGATCGACTGCACGCTCATAAATATTCTGCTTTTCATCCCCAAACAGAACCATTTCACCGTCTTCAGCCAGGAAGTATTTTCTTATGATCCTCTGCCACTCAGGCTTGTAATCCTGAGCTTCGTCGATGAGGATGGTTTGGTACCTATCAGCGGCATAATAATCTAGAACAGCCTCATTCGAATAATAATGCTCCTCAAGGTACGCACTGGGATCCACCAAGCCCTTTGGCACCTGCACATCGATTCCGGCGCTATTTAGAGCAGCGCTAATAAATTTGTGATAATTGAGGATATGAAAATCCCCCCAGCTGAAATCTTCGCGAACCTCATTAAGTTTATCTTTGATAAACATGCGAAGTGTCAAATTGAATGTGAGTATCAACACGGGCTCGCCATGTCGCCTGTGGGCATTGACAGCACGCTTCGCCAGGACGGAGGTTTTACCGGATCCTGCTACTCCGCAGATCTTAACTCGGTCACCCACTGAGCTCTCGGAAAGCCGCTCCTGTGGCTTTGTATAAGGAATGGGTTTGCCTTCATTGGCATAGTGGAATGGCGGCTGCAGCAAGCGCATGAGCTCTGTATATACGCCCTCCTCGAACTGAGGGTTTTGCTTGCCACCTGCGAATGCAATTTTTTTCAGCGAGTCTCGTGTAATCGCTACAGTTCCCACATCACGTTCAAGCTGTTTCTTCTTGTTGGCAAGGTAGAGCCGCTTCTTCTCATACGGCTCATACCCGACCTTTTGCTCGCGAAATGCCTGTTGATTTTCGTCCAACTCACTTCGCAGCTCACGTATTACGGGCTCATAAAATGCTGCAATCGTATTTCTTGTAGCATTGTGGAAGTACACATGAACCTTTATTAGGCCGTAAAAAGTTTCGCTGGCCATGCTTTTTTCAAGCAGACCGTTTGTGTGCACTTCAAAAAGGTTCTGCTTGTAGGAGAACGCCTGAGCAAAAGGCGACCTCAATAGAGTCTGATTTTTCGCCAGGTGCCATTTATTTTTCGTATCAACACTGTAGTTGGCAAGATTCCAGTCCTTGACCTCAACAACAATAGCGCCAACTCCTTTTTTGATTATTACGACATCGGGACGCTCGCCATTAAAGCAGGGTTGGAAGTAAACCTCAGCATCCGGATCAAAATTGTCTTGAAGGTAATTTAGTAAGAAAATCTCACCTTCCGTAGGCGGCTGCTTGGAAAGCTTTGCTTTTTTAATATCTGGAATAATCTTAGCCAAGTCTTCACCACAACTATTTTAACGGTAAAATAATAGACACAACGTTAGCCAGACCATTTTCAGTTGCCAGATAGCGACTATTCAGTTCAGCCACCCGGCTTTCATCTAAGCAGGCAACATCAGTCAGGTGCTCGCGCTGCCCATGATCGGGGGGTTCAACAAAACCACGATCAAAGCGCAAACCGGCACGCTGGCTGAACACATAACGGGCATGAAAATCCTGGCCTAAAGCAGCATCTGGTAATAGGTGAATATGTAGGCAAACACCCTGATCCAGCACACCTTCAAGCATCCTTTCATAATCGGCAGCAATAAGATCAACGCGACGCTCATCCGTGCTTTGTGCGGTAAAAATGCTCACTTCAACCAAGCGATGCTCCTGCTCGCGACAAAGATCAACCATCGCCTGCAATACCTTGCAGCATTTAGGTTTGGCCTGAAAATAAGGGTCAACCAACACAATGCGATCAGAGCTCAGTAGCACATAGCGCGCAGCCTCGGCCAAAGCTTGAGCATTACGCTTAACCTGCACATCGCGGCGGTTATCAAACAGCGCCTCATCGACCTCGGCCAAACAATGAAATCGCTCTGCCTCAAACTTATCCCGCACCAAAATCGCTGACAGGCTTTCGCGTACAGCATCGTTTTTGGCATTGCCCAGCCAATCATCACCGGCAAATGGCAAGCCCATGCGCACCAGGCGGTCGTCTTTGGCTTGGCGCAGCTTTTCCTCGATACGCTTAAGCTCCACATCCCCCAGGCCGTTACACTGGCAGGCCTCCATCACCAAGCGCATCCAGGTTTTGGGAAAGCGTGCGATTAGCAAGCCTTTGCTGTACCCGAACTTCTCCAGCGCGTAGCGCAGGTCGTGCCAGTTATTAATGGCTTGGGGCTCAATCGCAAAAAGCGCATGCATTAGAACAACTCCTCACTGCGCTCAGCAAAAAAGCCACTTGGCCAGCGGCTGGTGAACTCGCCATAGCGATCAATTGCAATGCGCGTGGCCTTTACCCCGCCTGCCGCCGTGTCGAGATAGATAATCGACACGTCCTCAGGCGTCAGTGGCTGTAGACCATCGGGCAGCTCGCCCTCTGTGCTTTCGCGAATGCGCCGCAAAATCCGCAAAATCAGATGTTCGCTATGGGTTTCAATCAAAAAGCTGCACTGGCGATTGGCCTGGGTGAGCAAATCACCAATGCCCACCTGAATCCGTGGGTGCACATGCAGCTCTGGCTGCTCGCAGGTAACCAGCCCTTGGCGCGCCACCACAGCAGCCACAATCAGCGGAAACAACTGCGAAATACCAACACCCACCTCGGTAAAGGCTACTTCACACTGTCGCGCTTCATCCCACAGACCCCATTGATTACGTACCTGCTCAATAACCGCGCCCTTGGGCGCCTTGCTTTCAGGCGCTAGCTCCTGCAGTAGCGCTTTCAGCTTTTCCATGTCGATCGGCGCTTGTTGCTCTGACGGATTCTCTTCTTCATCGGCACCACTAAGGCTGATTTCAAGCTTATCCCCGTGTGCATCAAGCATGGCGCGCAACTCACCCAGGCTGTCGTCACCGCCGGAATAAACCACCTTGCTCACCACCGACTTAGCCCGTAGCGAATAGCCAAGGCCGAGATGTTTCATCCACTGGTTAATCTCCGCCAGCAAAGCCGGCGCCTTATGCTGGCGGCTGAGAGCGCTGACCACATCCCAGGCAGCAGCACCGCTGTACCAGTCTTTTTGCTCGGGGTAAGGATTAGGCTGGCGCAAGGCATCAGGCACCATGCGCAACGGACCGATGCACAGGCTCTGATTAAGCAGTGTCAGCAGGTTGTCTAGCGGGGCTA
The DNA here is from genome assembly GCF_057838985.1 of Pseudomonas sp. KH_046_2. Lineage (NCBI taxonomy): Bacteria > Pseudomonadati > Pseudomonadota > Gammaproteobacteria > Pseudomonadales > Pseudomonadaceae > Pseudomonas > Pseudomonas sp. KH_046_2. The sequence goes on from NZ_CM174480.1 coordinate 3,410,311, forward strand.
CCAACACATCCGAGAGAAATTCATGCAGCCGCGTGGTAATACGCAGGTCGTCATGTTCGAAGGTGCTTTCCAGTCGTTTGCCCAACACTGGCAAAGCACCGGCAAAGCCTTTGAACCCCAACTCGGCATGGGCAAACGCCATTTCAGGGGTATGCCAGGATTCGCGGCGGCTACACAGTTGGGTGGGGCGGTGAGCGTTTAACAGCTCATGCAAGATGCTCACAAAGCCATCGGCTTCGCGCTCCGGGGCTTCATCCAAATCAAGCTCTGCCAGCAAGGCTGGGTGCTGGTAATTGAGCCAGGCCAGCACCGGCTGCTTCATCCCTGCATCGCTGGTCAGCTCAGCAATTAGGCTGTCGTCCAGCCAAAGCTTGTAGCAGGCAACATAGGCGGTTTCGGCCGATTTAGACCAGCCAATATGCAACTCAACGGCAAAGCATGCGGCATCAGCTGTTGGGCTATCGACAGTTAGGCCAAAGTCTTCATTGATCAGCTCATACAGCTGGTTGTAACTGGCGCCGATACTGCCGGTTTTGTCGATCTGAAGCTTGATGACTATGCGCTTATCCAGATCGCCGACATTAACCAGGCTGGCGAAGCCACCAATGTGTTTTTCACCCAGCACATCAATGCGCTGCGGGTCGCAGTGGCCTTTGGCCAGAATTTGCTGCAGATAAAACAGCGCCAGTAGCACCGAGCTTTTGCCGACGCTATTAGGGCCAAACATCAAGGTCACCGGCGCTAGCTGGAGGCTTTGCGTGGCTTGAAATGAGCGGAAGTTGGTGAGGGTGATTTCCGTAATGCGCATGGCTTTTATGCTCTAGCTCGGCGGATGGCCGGCAAATGACTTTGATGTAATGTTTAGGTCGCGATTGGCTATCCGCCTGATGGCGCACAAGATGCCTCGGCCTGTAACCGTGCCGCGAGCAGGTTGTCGAACTCACCGGCAATCTCGAACTGATCGATGCCTTCGGCGAGGCTAAAGCAGTGCATATCGCTCTTGTCGGCCTTGACGTCGCCGCTCTCGAAAAAGATCGCCAGGGCTTCGAGGATGGTCGATTTGCCATAGTCATTGCGACCGACGATGCCGGTCATGGCTTCGTCAATGGGAATAACCGTGGTGGCGCGGTAGCCACGAAAATGGGTGAGTCTGACGGACTTGAGGCGCATTGGGATTTCCTTATCTATAGCTGACCAGAGAAGGCTTTCTGGCTGAGCGAATAAAATAAATGCTCTGCCTCAAGTACTGACTTCCTATATCTATCGATTTTCGACTCGCACTTATTTATCTTCAGGGAAAATTCATTCTGAAGACTTATTGGGGGGACACCAACCTCAAAATCTCTGAACATTTTCAGGTTGAGATGAGCCACAGTTCCACCAACCTTATTCCCCACCAGCTTCTCTTTGAATCCTTTATTCTGAAGGAGGTGAATCAGATAAAAAACATTCAACCTTGACGCAATAGGCCTTACGGTGAAGATACTTTCGTAAGTACTGAACTCCCTGTCAGTCCGCACCAAGGCACAAGTTCCAAGCGTGCCCGACTTACTTACTAGTAAATCTCCTTTTTGCGTCAAGTGATGCTTTGTTAATTTTTTATGCTGCTCCCTAGATATGTATTTAACATCCTCAAAGCTCAGCTCTCCAGAGTTAATATCTTTTGCCCTAACCAGTGGATATCCGTCCACACCATCGACATAGTCAACCGTTGACGTTAATCCCAAAAACAAATCTTCACACAAATCACCAAGCCTGATTGGTGAGAATCCCTTCGGATTGGTCACCGGGTCACCGAACATGTCCAGAAACACGGCGCGGAGGAAGTCGTCGGCGAGCTGGATGGCTTGCTGGCGTTTGCGGCGGATGGTGTCGGTCTTGTCGAGGATGGCGGCGATGCGTTTTTGTTCGGGTAGGGGGGGAGAGGAATTTCATGCTGCCAAAATAGCTGCATGGAAACTCGCGGCATTTTTGCGCCGGCCACCTGTGAGCTAACCCAGTCGACAAAGCTTTTTGAGCGCAAATAATAGGATAGATATTTACGATCAAGTCTCAGAACATCTGGCAACATCGGCACCAGCTCAGTAGTAGCCAGCCCTTTTTCGTCAGGAAGAACCACTTTATTCAGATATGGGCGGAGCTTTGAATAGAGAACATGTCGCTCATCAAAGCCATGTGTAGAGGATCCGGCCTCTGAAACAGGCGCCATGATTTTCTGCAGAACCTTGCCTGTGTCTGCTTCTACCTGATCCAGATTTAGTGTCCACACCTCGTCACTCTTGGCAAAAGCATGCTTACTCGCCTTTGCCGGCGCAACATCGCCCAGTCGAACCAAAGGCCAACTCACAGCATCCCCTCCAGCTCATCCAGATCCGCCAGAATCTCCTGCTCCAGCCCTTTGAGCCTTTGTAGAATCACTTTTGGGTCTTCGTATTGCTCCTGCTGATACACCACTTCCTTGTAGCGGTTGATGGATAGGTCGTACTTATTGGCGGCAATCTCTTCAGCCGGTACGACAAAGGCCTTTTTGCTCTTGTCACCGAACACGGTATTGATGGTGCTGCCGCTGATATTGCTCTCGACCATCTGCCGATAGCGATGCCACTGAGCGATGGCATCGGGTAGATCGTTACTGCCCTCGCCTTTCAGCTCGGTGCGCTTGTCGTCCAGGGAGTAGCCGTCTGCCTGTAGATCGTAGAACCACACGCGCTCAGTGCTGCCACCTTTGGTGAAGATAAGGATGGCAGTACTCACCCCGGCGTAGGGTTTGAACACGCCGCTGGGTAGGCTGACGATGCCTTCGAGCTGGTTGTTGTCGAGCAGCTCCTGGCGCAGTTGCTGGTGGGCCTTGCTGGAGCCGAACACGACGCCGTCCGGCACGATCACGGCGGCACGGCCGCCGAGTTTGAGCGAGCGCAGGATATGGGCAACGAACAGCAGCTCGGTCTTCTTGGTTTTCACCAGCCCGAGCACGTCTGGGTTGGTATTGGTTTCGTCCAGCGTGCCCTTGAACGGCGGGTTGGCCAGTACCACATCGAAGAAGTTCTGCTCCTGACGCGGGTAGTGCTCCTTGATGGATTTGCTCAGGGAGTCCTGGTAGCGGATGTTCGCGCCGTTTACGCCGTGGAGCATCATGTTCATGCTGGAGACGCGCAGCATGGTGGTGTCGAAGTCGAAGCCCCAGAACATCTGGCTGTTGATGTGCTGGCGATAGGGTTCCAACAGGTCACCGGTGAAATGCTGATTGCCCTCTTCATCGGTAAAGATACCCGACTCGCTGGAATGCTCACGGTTGAGGTATTCCATGGTGCGGGCGAGAAAACCTGCGGTGCCGCAGGAAGGGTCGCAGATCACGTCCGTCGGCTGCGGGGCGATCAGTTCGATCATGGCATCGATGATGTGGCGCGGGGTGCGGAACTGGCCGTTGATGCCGGCGGTGGTGAGCTTGCTCAGCAGGTATTCGTAGATATCACCCTTTACGTCGCTCTGGGTCAGCGGCAGGTCGTGGACCATCTCCACGGCGGAGGTCAGCACCGACTCGTTCTTGATCTCCAGGTCGGCGTCCTGCATGTACTCGCTGATATGGCCAAGCCCTTTACGTTCGTCACCCTCGCCTTCGGCGCTGCCCAGTTTTGCGAAGAAGGGATAGACGTTCTGCTTGAGGTGCTTGTGCAGCTCCTTGCCGCTCATGTTGCGGAAGTTCTTCCAGCGCAACAGTTGGCCTTCCGGTGTATCCAGGAACAGACGGTCAAAAGCCTTGCCGGTGCGGTTGGCTTTGCGCTCGTCCACGTCTTCCTGCATATCGAGCATGCGGGCGAACATCAAATAGCTGATCTGCTCGATCACAGTCAGCGGGTTGGTGATGCCGCCGGTCCAGAACTTCTCCCAGAGTTTGTCGATATCGTTGCGAATTTTGCCGGTGAGCATTAGATGGTCTCAGTTTCAGTATTGGTTTCAGTTAGTAATTCTTCAGATTTCTCATCACCGATAAACAGAACCGGGTCAGGGTCTGCAGGGATAAAGTCGATTTCCAACGAGGCCTTGTCGACAAAATAACTTGGCAACTCGGCTTTAATCGCCGGTGCGAGGTTCTTGAACTCACCCACCTGTTTCACCAAGTTACCCTTGCCGCTGACCAGCTGCCCTTCGGCGGTGACGTAGGCATCTGTCGCGCTTTCCAGGCCTTTCTTGATTCTCTCGAAGCTGCCGAGGAAGGTATTGAGCTTCTTGAAGACTGCCTCGGCCTTGCTGGCCAACGCCGCGGTGTGTTTGTTCTGGTCCTCATAGCGCCACAACTGGCGCACGATATTAAGGCTGGTCAGCAAGGTGGTCGGTGTTGCCACCAGCACATTGTTCTCAATGGCCTTCTGAAACAGGGTTTCATCGGCCTTTAACGCCTCGACAAAAGCCGACTCAATGGGGATGAACATGAACACCATGTCCGGCGAGTTCAGGCCTGGCAGTTTGTAGTAGTCACGATCCGCCAACTCCTTGATTCGATTGCCGACCGCCTGCACATGCTCTTTCAGGGCAATCGCGCGCACGCCCTCATCTTCGGCATTGACGTAGCGCGTGTACGCATTGAGCGATACCTTGGCATCAATGATCAGATGCTTGCCCTGTGGCAGGTAGACGATGGCATCGGGGCGCTGCCGACCATCCTCGGTAGTGATACTGACTTCGCGCTGGTAGTCCTTACCCAGTTCCAGGCCGGAGCGATCCAGCACGTTCTCCAGGACCAGCTCGCCCCAATTACCCTGAAGTTTTTTCTGACCACGTAGGGCGGTGGACAGCTCATGTGCTTCAGCAGTGATTCGCTGATTCAGCTCTTTGAGGTGTTCAAGCTCCTTACGCAGCTCACCCTGCTGGGTGGTTTCGCGGTGATGGATCTCCTGCACTTCCTTCTTGAAGCCCTCGATGGATTGCTGGAAGGGATTCATCACTGCGTTCAGCGAGAGCGTGCTGCTTTCCTGCAGGGATTTGGTTTTGGCGTCGAGGATTTCGTTGGAAAGCACCTTGAAGTGTTCGCTCAGGCTGGATTTTTGCTGCTCAAAGTTAGCCACCTCGCGAGCATGGCTGGCCTCACGTTCGTCTTGTTCAGTCTTGAGCTTGGTGTACTGACTGCTGAGGTTTGTTAGGCGCTCCTGCTGGGTATCGTATTTTTCACCTGCAGTGACTAGTTGTGCCTTCAGCTCCACAAGCTGCTCGCGAGTCTCCTTTTCACCCGTCTCAGAGGTCTTGGATTTTTTACCTTCCTCTGCCAGCACTTCTTTCAAGCTACTGACCGCGCTGCGTTCATTCTGCAGTTCTACTTGGGTTTGCTCTAGCCGCTCTTCAACCCCAGCTAACTGCGCCTTTAAACCCAGACTTTCAGTTTTGGCTGTTTCGTTTTGCGTTTCGGCTGTATGGCGGTGCTGATTGGACAGTTCCAGCTTCAGATCCAACGCAGAGACTTCAGCCCTACTTCCTTTCAGCTCTTCAAGCAGCCGCTCTACCGTGGTTCTGGCCGAGATGAGCTGCTCATTTAGACGACTTTCCGTCAGTTCCAGCTGATGGTTTTTCGACTCAGCAGCCTTGAGCTGTCCTTGCTGCACACTCTGTTGTGCCGCTGCATTGGTGAGCGCCTGCTGACTTTGCTCTAACTGAGCAGTCAGCAGCGTGAGCTTACGATTCTGCAGCATTATCGCAAGCAAATAACCAATGCCCAGGCTGGCTATGGCGGCAATCACGCAGATTGTAATAATTTCAGTCGTCCATTGGCTGGCTAGCATGATCACTCCTAGAGGTTGCTTGGCGAGGTGTCCCCGCGCAGAAAGGGTTTAAGCACAGTCACTAAAGCGGTGACATCGCCGGGCGCGAATACACCGTCGATACCCTCGTGGGAAATACTAGAGAACGGCGCGTCGTAGAGTGTTTCGATGACGATGCTGCCGTGCTGGGAGATGTAGTTCTTCAGCAGGTTCATAAAGCGCACCTGCTGTGCAGTAAGGCTGGGGTGAGCGTGGAGGAAATTTTTGAAGTGTTCCTCAATGGCCTCCAAATCAAGGCCGATGATCTCGCGCACGGTAAGGTGCAGCTGATCCGCCGTGCGACCGTAGAATTCGTTGAGCACCTCAAGGCTAACGCCGGGGTGGCTGGTTAGGATGGTCGAGGTGAGCGTCTTCAGTTCAGACTCGGCTATCGGCTCGCCCTTGTGGATTTTCTGCAAGGTCGGGTTGGCGGAGAGCATGTCGTCGAGAATGTTCTTGAGACGGCGACGGTAGTTCATCGCCTCGCTGGCTCCAGCGATCTTCACCTCGCGCTCATTCACTAGCAGACCGTCATCGCCGGTACGGGTGCTGGGCATCGCATAGCCGCCACCGCTGCCGGTCTGGCGGTATTTCATGATGCCGCGCAGTTCCTTGCGGGCATTTTCCAGCTTGTCGATGCTCGGCTGCTGCCAGAAATCGGCGCTGCGCACTTCTGCAATCAGCACATCCTTCTGACGTACGGCCTGGATGTTGACGGCGAGCTTGTCCAGTTCGGCCAGCAGCGTGATCTTGCCATCCTCGAAGCAACTGGCCTGCTCGACCAGGCAGCGCTGGATGCCTGCGATCAATTTGTCCAGCGCGGTGGCGTGCTTGTCACGCAGCACCCGGGCGGACATCAGCGGGGCAATGGTATTGCTGAGCAGGTGCTGGGTTTTTCCGTCGAACCGCTGCAGCAGATTTGTTTGCTCCAACTGGTGGACGACGCGCAGCTCACGCTTTACGGCCACGCTGGACTCCGGCAGGTCATTGATGTCTGCACGCAGCAGTTCAATTGCAGCGTCAAATGCCGCGGCATGATTGTGACGAAGGGCGGCTTGGGCAAACTCCAGGCGTGCTTCGAAGGTGGTTTGCAGCAGTGATTTGCTGCCGGTGTCTTCCGGCTCCTGATATTCCTGCTCGAAGAAATCGAAGTTGCCGTAGTGATCGAAGATCAAGAACTCGCTTTTGTGTTTGCCAGGGCCGAACAGATTGGGGCGCAGGCGCGTGCCACGGCCAATCATCTGCCAGAACTTGACCCAGGATTTGACCGGTTTGGCGAATACCAGGTTGACCACTTCCGGCACGTCGATGCCGGTGTCGAGCATGTCCACCGAGATGGCAATGCGGAAGTCGTTATCCGGTTTTTTGAACTCTTTGATCAGGGTATCCACGTGCGGAATGGCGTTGTGGATGACCTTGCAGACCTTGGTGCCGTACTGCGGGTAAAGCTTGCAGAAGAGTTTTTCCAGATGCTCGGCGTGGTCCTGACGCTGGGCAAAAACGATAGTCTTGCCGACGAGTGAACCGGTCTCATCCTTGATGCCGTTGTTGATCAGGTTTTCCAGGATGATGCGGTCGGTGTCTTCACTGAAGATCTTGCGACCGATGTCCTTGCCAGCGATGGTGGTGCGCTTGGCCTCCTCCTCGCCGAGGTCTTCTTCCAACTGACGCTTCTGCTCTTCACTCAGGTCGTTGTAGTGGATGCCGTCGCGCAGGAAGTCGGTGGTGAGATCCTTGACGCGAAACGGTGTCAGATACGGCGGTTCATTGTTGATGGCAGCATCCAGACCGAACTCGAAGGTGGGGTCGGTGGTTTCGCAGTCAAAAATATCGAAAGTGTTGCGGGCGATAAACTTCACTGGGGTGGCGGTGAGGCCGATTTGCAGAGCATCGAAGTAATCGAACAGGTCGCGGTACTTGTTGTAGATGCTGCGGTGGCTTTCGTCGGCGATGATCAGGTCGAAGAAGCCCACATCCAGCTGAGCGAAGCGGTTTGTCATACCTGGGTAGGTGGCGATATAGATACGCGCGGTCTGATCCACCCTGTTGGTTTCACCAATCACACAGCGCGGCTCGCTGGGCAGGTTCTGTTTGAAGGCCTCATCGGCCTGCACGCGCAGCTCCTTGCGGTCGCAGAGAAACAGCACGCGCTTTGCCCAGCCGGTGCGCAGCAGCAATTCGGCCAGGGCGATGGCCACACGAGTTTTGCCGGTGCCAGTGGCCTGGATGATCAGGGCCTTGCGGCGCTGCTTTTGAAAATGCGCAGCGACGGTCTTGATCGCCTCAATCTGGTAAGGCCTATCGGCAATGCTCAGTTCGGGGTTGTGCCTTTCCAGTTCGGCGATGCGGTATTGGCGCTGGTAGGTCAGGTATTCAAGGCTGTCTTTACTGTAGAGGCCATACACCGGGCGGTAGGTGTTGTACTGCTTATCGTCCCAGATGAAGGTTTCGTAGCCGTTGCTGTAGAAGATTACCGGGCGCCGCATGCCCATGCGCTCGAAGCCGTCAGCGTACATACGGGCCTGTTCGCGCCCGGCCTGCAGGCTGACATTGCCGGATTTCTTGGCTTCGATGACAGCCAAGGGCTGACCGTTGTCACCCCATAGCACGTAGTCCGCACGCCCCTTGCCGGAGACGTTGTCGGGAAAATCGACTTCCACCTCATGGCCGACCTGAGCCGGGTTGCTGACATCCCAGCCGGCCTGCAACAGCATGGCGTCGATCAGCAGTGTGCGGGTCTTGGCTTCACTCCACTGCAGGCTGTCGGCAACCTTCTGGCTTTGCTGCTGACGCTTTTGCTGATCGGGCTTGGCTGGCGGGTCGATCTTGTCGAGGTGGCGGGTGCGCTCCTGCTCCAGCTTGTCCATGACACGCTGCAACTCTTCCTGCTGCTGGTTGAGTTCCTTTTCGTAGCTGGAAACTGTCTTCTGCAGGCTGGCCAGCATCTTAGTCGGGTCCTTCACCTCGGCAAACTCGGGGATGGTGGTCTGCGCAACGCCGTAGTATTTGACGGCCATGTACTTGGCCAATTCGTGCGTTGCATTCAAGGCCAGCTTGGCGTTGCGCACATCCCCCTCGCCACCATGGGCAGTGTCGTTGCCCTGAATACGCAGAAAGTTGATCTGATAGACCAGAGACTTGCTGACGCAATCGACAAACACCGGGTTTTTCACCAGCTCATAGAAGCTCGACTGCGGCAGACGCGGCAGCAGCTCTTCCTTGTAAATGGCCTTAGTCAGCTCTTCGGCAAAGCTGCGCAAGCGCGTAAGGGCGCTACCCGGATCGATGTGCAGCACCGCTTCAGCTAAGCCGGCCAGATTGGCCAGCAGCTCGTTGCCGGGGCGAAGAAACTCGAAGTTGAATGATTTCATAAAGGCGATTCTGTCCATATCGATCCTATAGCGAGGACCGTGCCAGTATTATTCGATGCCGTATTTATCCATCCAGTTGCTCAGCGTCTGCTGGCTTTTGAGGCCTAACAGGCTGGCCGCCCGGGTTTTGTTGTTACCGGTAATCGCCAGCGCCTTGCGCAGATAGCGGTCCGCGATTACAGAGATTACTTTTTGTATATCAATGCCTTGTGAAACATCCATAGCCAACACATCGGCTTCCACCTGCGGTAATTTAAACAGCGCCTGCTCGATATCGTTAGCTGCTATTAAACCGCCCTGACACCAGAGGGCCGCACGGAGCAAGGTGGACTGCAACTCTCGCACATTGCCACGCCACGGATGATGAAGAATAAGGTTTTTTGCTTCTGCGGAAATTTTCTTATTGCTGAGACTGGAATCCTCGCTAGCAATGCCAGCCAGTAGCTTCTCGGATAGCAGAAGCAGATCGCCCTCGCGCTCCCTGAGCGGTGGGAGGTGCAAAACACCGACGGCGATGCGGTAGAACAGGTCTTCCCGGAAGCGCCCCAAAGCAACTTCCTGCATTAGATTACGGTGAGTGGCAGTGATCAGCCGCACATCACCCTTGAGCTCCTGGCTTGCCCCCACAGGGGTGAAGGTGCCTTCCTGCAGCACCCGCAGAAGACGCACCTGCACATCGGGCGTCAGCTCTCCAAACTCATCCAAAAACAGCGTGCCGCCATTAGCCTGCTGGAATACGCCTGCCCGATCAGCAATAGCGCCGGTGAATGCACCCTTCTTGTGGCCAAACAAGGTGGAGTCGACCAGCTCCGGTACGATGGCGCCGCAGTTAACCGCAACAAAAGGCGCTGCAGAGCGCGGACCAGCGTTATGAATCGCACGGGCAAACAACTCTTTGCCCGTGCCGGTTTCGCCGTAAATGAGTACAGGAACCTGCTTGAGCGCCAGAATTTGCGCCTGCGCCTTGAGCACTAGCATGCGCTCGCTCTGCGTAACGATACTGTCGAAGGCAGCATTCACTGGCGCGCCTAGACCTGCGAGCTGCATGAGCTTGTCGGTGCTGATCGCATTAGCCGCAGGGACATACTCGGCGGCGATCTCGAACGGCACCTCGACCTGCTGCACGCCCTGCTCAAGAGAAGACTGGTAGAAGGTCGCCGGGTAGCGAGTCTTGCCGAGCAGAATCCAGACCGCCTGCATAGCCGGCGTGCCGGGGCTTAGCAGGATAGAGAGTTGAGCACCCGGAACACTCAAGCGTTTTAAATGCTGGCTGGCAGCCTGGTAGATCTCCCCGAAATGAACAGGGGAAGACAATGTTGCGTAATGCGCCGTGATGGGCACATTGACCTGCTCGCGGAGCCAGGCAAGATAGGGCTCAACACGCGCAGCTGGATACGAGCAAAGCAACTGGACGCTATCGACAGGCACAGCTTTTAGCGTGGACAGAATCGGGCCTGCCTCACCACCTAAGACGGCCTTGAGATCATTGCCGCCAACCCAACTGACCAACACACGCTGCTTTTTCACCACTGTCCCTGTACTCCCGGCCTCCCTATTGCCTATATAGCCGGCAGGAGAAAAAATGTGCTCTGGTTCGCGACTTGGATAGTAAACCAATCAGTCGCTTCGGGTCTTGATACTTAACTACGGCATGCTCAATGATCAGCTCATAGCGCCTAGCCGTGGCGAATTAGTGCAGTACGTATTGCAGCGTTTTCAAATTGACCCAAACAAGGTGCATTCCAAGGCCAGCGCCCAGCAAATCGTGGTGGCTAATCTGGATGCATCACAACCCTGGCTGTATCACTGAGGAGAACATATGGCGACGCAACCGGTATGGATCACCCTGCATGTGCAGCTGGAAGAACAGCAACTCAACCCGCCGATTTGGCGGCGGCTGCGGGTAACCAGTGACTGCACGCTGCGCAAGCTGCACCACTTTATTCAGGCGGCCATAGGCTGGAGCAGCAGCCATTTGCACGACTTTATGGCGGGCGAGTTACGTTACTTGCCACCCGACCCGGAGTATCCCGAATTTGCTGGGCGCGATGATCGCAAGCAGAAAATCCGTAGCCTGCTAAAAGCCGGTGATCGTGCGCGCTACATATATGACTTTGGCGATTACTGGCAGCATGTGATTGCTGTGGAAAGCATCGAACCAGCAGATGTCAGCGGTAGCTGGTGCGAAGTTCTTGACGGCGCCGGCGCCTGCCCGCCGGAGGATGTGGGCGGCGTGCCGGGCTATCAGCACTTCCTCGAAGCCATCAACAGTCAGCCCCTGAGCGAGGATGGCCGTTACGCACTGGAGTGGGCCGGCGGCAGCTTCGATGCCGATCTGTTCGACCGCCGTGCCGCCAACGCGGCGGTGCAGCGCATCTGCAATAACCTCTGGGGTTAAGCCTCAGCGTAATCCACTCGCGCCAAGCCAAGCAGCAACGGGTACAAGGACTTCATCATGGGTCCGGCCAGGCTCTTACACATTCAGGCCACCTCCATTCCTTGTGCACGGCTAGGCGTAGCAGCTGAAATAGCGACAGATAAGCATGCGGAGCCTAAAACTGTAGTCCGAGAAACGGAAATCCAGATTGGTGATCAAGGGAGTGAAAAATTAAGGGCGTAACGCCAAGGGGGGGGTGCCTATCATCGTTGCCGAAACCGCCTTCGATCAGGCGCAAGGCCTATCACCTCTTCTAGTGCGGTGATTGACCGGTGATTGACAGAAACTTTTACGACTTCAGAAAAACAGAGAGCGCATCTCTGAAACCCTTATGAATAGTGGTGCCCGAAGCCGGAATCGAACCGGCACGCCCTTACGAGCGGGGGATTTTAAGTCCCATGCGTCTACCAGTTTCGCCATTCGGGCGGTAGCGCGGTGAAGCGTCCAGGTTTTGCCAAATAACGATCTGGCAGTTCTGACGCTTGTGCAGCAGAGGTGGAAATATATACATCCCGCCCCGGTGAAGCAAGTTCGCAAATAGCCTTTTCAAGACTAAATCTTGCGGGCTAGTGCAAATAAAAAAGCTCCGTAAATCATAGATCTACGGAGCTTGTTTATTAGTGGAGGCCGAGGTCGGAATCGAACCGGCGTAGGCGGATTTGCAATCCACTAACAAAGCTAAGCAGATCAGTAGGTTAGCATAGACTATATTCCGCAAGCTACTGATTTTAAAAGACCTATAGGCCACGGCAGTAAAGGGATAGCGCTTGGGTTGCGGAACGCTTTTTTGGCTCCCTCACAAGCACTCAACCACCCGCAGTTCCCAGAATTTCAGGTGCCATAGAGTCGGGGGAGTCGGGCAAAGCAGTGCGTGACAACCATGAACTTTCTGCACTCGGTCGAATTTTCTTAACAAGAACCGTCGCAGGCGTGCTGCCCAGGCCATGAACCATTCACAGCTAGACATCAAGCCATTGATTTACATCAAAAAATAAATGAATCCAACCTGGCACAATAGTTGAGTAGGGCAACCTTGCGCAGTCAAAAGCGGCTGTACGCCACTCATAACAATAAGGTTGGCCTCTCATGCATCAGAAATTCACCCGCTGCACATTCCTTGCCTTCAGCACTGCCCTATCGCTGGCTGGCAGCGCCTCACTGGCCCAGGCTACCGAAGGCGGTGTGTCGTCCTGGCCGCTGGGCATTGAAATCTACGGCATGGGTATCCTGCCGCCACCCGGTACCTACGGTCAGATTTTCGTCGGCGATTACCTGGCCGATACCCTGCGCGATAACGCGGGCGACAAGGTGGCCGACATCGACCTGCGTGTCAGCACTATCGTGCCTCGGTTCATCTGGGTCACCGAACAGCAGGTACTCGGTGGCAGCTTGGGCTTCCACGCACTGCTACCGCTCAATGACATGAGGCTTAACATCAAGAACGGCCCGCACGACCACAAGCGCGGTATCGGCGACGCTCATCTCGGCCCGGTGGTCGGTTTCCACCATAGTGACAAGTTCCACACCGCTGTGGGTGTCGACTTCGTACTGCCCACCGCCAGCGAGTACGACAAGAACGACTTGGTCAACCTCGGCACGAACTATTACACCGTACAAGCGGTGTATGCCATGACCTATATGGACCCCAAGGGTTTCAACGCCGATGTGCGCCTGATGTACGATTACAACTTCGAAAATCAGGACACCCACTACCAGTCCGGTCGTGAGCTTCATGCCGACTACACCCTTGGCTGGGGCTTGGGCAATGGCTGGGTACTCGGCGTTGGTGGCCACGCTTACAAACAGGTGAGCGATGACCAGTGCAGCGCCCCCCATTGCGCCGCCGCGGCCTTGGTCGATGCTGCCGATGGCAACCGTGGCAGCTCCTTCTCCATCGGTCCGGCCGTGCAATATACCAGCAAGGATGGCTGGTCCCTCAGCGCCAAATGGCAAGATGAATCCGGCGTACGCAACCGTACCGATGGCCAGGCCTATTGGCTGAAGTTCACCGTCCCGCTCTGAGTGCCTCTACGAAAATGCCCCGTGGCCATCAGGTCACGGGGCAATGGGTTCGGTCCGGATCGACCCGGCGCTAGTTTCCCTTGAGACGATAACTGACCTGCGCGCGACTCATGCCGAGCATCTGCGCCGCCGCCGTGATGTTGCCACCCGAGCGTTCCATTGCCAGGCGCACCAGGTGCAGTTCGATTTCTGCCAGGGAGGTGTTCAACACCCGTTGTTGCCCGGAGACGAAGGCCTGGAGACCTTCCAACACCGGCTCCCGAAGTGCGCCTACGCCGTCTTCAGTCGACTCTGTGGCTGCCCGCACTTTGTCTGCCGACTCATCACGTCGCTCGATAGCAGACAAGCGCCCCTCAGGGGTCAGGCCTATCGCCATTTCCATCAACGGCGCGCCAATTTCGGCCAGATGCACGATGTCTATCACCTCGCCATCGCCGGCGGAAATTACGCCACGCTCGATCAGGTTCTGCAGTTCACGAATATTGCCGGGAAACCGATAGGTCAGCAGTGCGTTGACCAGCCTCGTGCTGAAACCTGCCAGCCGACGTCCATGGCGCAGGCTGAAATGACGCAGGAAGTAACTCATCAGCAACGGGATATCTTCACGACGCTCACGCAACGGTGGCAGATGAATGGGGAACACATTCAATCGGTAGAACAAGTCCTCACGAAAACGTCCGGCCTCAACTTCGCGACGCAAATCCAGGTTGGTCGCGGCGATGACCCGTACATCCACCCGGATCGGCGTCGTGCCACCGACCCGCTCGATTTCACCTTCCTGCAAGGCGCGCAGGATCTTGCTCTGTGCACTGAGGCTCAAGGTCGCTATTTCGTCGAGGAACAACGTCCCGCCATGGGCCCGCTCGAAACGACCGGGACGTGAACGCTCAGCACCGGTAAAGGCGCCACGCTCGACACCGAACAGTTCCGCCTCCACCAGGTTCTCCGGCAAGGTCGCGCAGTTGAGTGCCACAAGCGGCATATGCTGCCGGGAACTGGCTTGATACAGGGAGCGGGCGAACAACTCTTTGCCGACCCCCGATTCCCCGGTCAACAACACTGTCGCCTGGGTCGGTGCGACGCGGTGCAGCAATTGAGTGGCAACAACGAACGCCGCCGAAATGCCCACCAGCGGTTTGCCGTCGGCCGCTTCATCCAACTCGGCAACGGTGGTCTCTGTGCCCGAGGCGTAGGTGCTGCGACTGAGGAAGTCGCCTGGATCCAGATAAGCCAGATCGACATCGATGTCGTCCCACTGATCAGCCGGTTTACCAACGATACGGCAGGCCTGATGGCCCATCGAGCGGCACTCCTCCTCGCGAAAGACTACCAGGCGGCCGAGCAGCGACGAGGCGTAGCCGCTGGCATAACCGATCTCCATCCAACAGGCCGGTTCACCGCCCAGGCCATAGGTTGCAATGTGCTCGTCGTCTTCCAGTGAGTTGTGCCAAAGGAACTCGGAATAGAAGTGGCCAACGCTCGAATCGATTTCGAAGCGCACCACCTCGACGTTGACCATGCCTTCGAGCATGTGCAGCCGCGGTCCGGCGCTATACAGACTGGCGTCATCACCTTCTGGCCACTGCTCGCTGACCTGGGCCGCGTCACGCGCCCCCGCCTGCCAACCGATGCGCGTCAACAGGCCACGTGCCTTGTCGAACCCCAGCGCCTCGATCAGCTCGCGGCGGATCGCCCCAAACGCGGAGCCTTGCAGCAACATCATGCGCTGGCCACACAACCAGACGCTTCCTTCATGCGGGGCGAAGGCAACGGTCTGCGCCAACTGCTCGGCTGATGGCAGGCCGCTGGCGCCGAATTGACTGGCGCGGTCGACGATCATGCGCTTCTGCCGGCCAAGTATCTGCTTGAGGAAATCCTCGTCGGCAGGACGACCGGTCTTGGTAGGCGTAGTACGAGTCATGGGCAATCAACAAGAGGCAGGTGGGTAGCCTATGAGTATGCCCAGCCCTTCCCTCGGGTCAATCCGCTGGCGATCGCCTCCTCTCCCCCTGCTGGTCATTTGTCCGATAACCGCACAACTTCTGTTCATCCATCCAATCTGCGTCGAGCTTTCAACAGCCTGCGACTTCTCTGCATAAATTTCCGCACAACGGCTTTCGAGTTCGAGCCCGAGGCAGGTTTTGCGAAACCATAAATTATCTCAACTTATTGTTTTTAATCGTAATTAATTGAGTAGCTGGACATGGCACGATAAATGTTAGAGGGCACCTGTGCACTTTAATAAAAAGAGAGATGACCTCGAAATGACTACTACCCACTCCGCCAGCCCTGTCTACCAGGACCTTGAATTGCAGCCACTTGCCGGTCAATGGCGGGCAGGTAGCGCCGGTCGCTCGATGGAGGTGTTCGACCCCTTCACTCAGACTCCTTTGCTGCAGATCACCCTGGCCAACCGCGAAGACCTCGACGCAGCCTACCGCAAGGCACGCGAAACCCAGGTCAGTTGGGCTGCCAAAGGGCCGGCCGAGCGTGGCCAGGTGCTGCTCAACTCGGTGAAAATCTTTGACGAGCGTCGTGAAGAAATTATCGACTGGATCATCCGCGAGTCCGGCAGTACGCGCATCAAAGCGCAGATCGAATGGGGCGCCGCTCGCGCCATCACCCTGGAGTCGGCCAGCCTGCCAAGCCGTGTGCATGGGCGCATTCTTGCATCCAATATTCCGGGCAAGGAAAGCCGCGTTTACCGTAAGCCGCTGGGCGTGATTGGTGTGATCAGCCCGTGGA
This sequence comes from Pseudomonas sp. KH_046_2, assembly GCF_057838985.1. Lineage (NCBI taxonomy): Bacteria > Pseudomonadati > Pseudomonadota > Gammaproteobacteria > Pseudomonadales > Pseudomonadaceae > Pseudomonas > Pseudomonas sp. KH_046_2. The sequence continues at coordinate 3,426,675 of NZ_CM174480.1, forward strand.
ACTTTCCCCTGCACCTGACCGCACGCTCCCTGGCACCGGCCCTGGCGCTGGGCAACGCCGTGGTGGTCAAGCCGGCCAGCGACACCCCCGTCACCGGCGGCCTGTTGCTGGCGCGAATCTTCGAGGAGGCGGGATTACCAACGGGCGTGCTCAGTGTAGTGGTCGGCTCCGGCGCGGAAATCGGCGACGCCTTCGTCGAGCACCCCGTACCGGCATTCATTTCCTTCACCGGATCGACCCAGGTCGGACGCAACATCGGCTGCATCGCCAGCGGCGGTGAGCACCTCAAGCACGTAGCCCTGGAACTGGGAGGGAACAGTCCGTTCGTAGTCCTGGCCGATGCCGACGTCGAGCAGGCCGTCAGCGCCGCCGTGGTGGGCAAGTTCCTCCATCAGGGTCAAATCTGCATGGCGATCAACCGCATCATCGTCGAGCAGCCGCTGCTGGAAACGTTCACCCGGCGATTCGTCGAGCGAGTCAAGGCACTGCCCTACGGCGACCCGAACAAGGCTGAAACCGCGATCGGTCCGGTGATCAACAGCAGGCAACTGGCTGGATTGCAAGAAAAGATCGCCACGGCCCAAGCCGAAGGCGCCACGCTGCTGGTTGGCGGTGAAGCCCAGGGCAACGTCCTGCCGCCGCACGTGTTCGGCAACGTCACCGCTGACATGGACATCGCCCGTGAAGAAATCTTCGGTCCATTGGTGGGTATTCAGTCTGCCCGTGACGCCGAGCATGCCCTTGAACTGGCCAACAGCAGTGAATACGGACTCTCCAGCGCTGTATTCAGCGCAAGCCTGGAGCGCGGCGTGCAGTTCGCGCAAGGCATCCATGCCGGAATGACCCACGTCAACGATATCCCGGTCAACGACGAACCCAACGCCCCCTTCGGTGGCGAAAAAAATTCCGGCCTGGGCCGCTTCAATGGCGATTGGGCGATCGACGAGTTCACCACCGACCACTGGATCACCGTGCAACACACCCCTCGACAATACCCGTTCTGATCCAAACCAAGGCTCCCATGAACCAACCTACCAATAAGAATAAGGAGTACGAAATGTCCTCACTGCTCAACAGCCCGGCTGTGAAACGGACCTTCGCTGCCGGCTTTGCCCTGCCGTTTATCCTGCTGGCCGGAAACGCTGTCGCCGATGGCGATGGCGTCTGGAAAGGCGGAGAGAACGTTTATGCCAAGGTATGCGGCCACTGCCACGAAAAACAGGTCGGTCCGCAAATCACCGGCCGCCAACTGCCCACGCAGTACATCACCGCAATCGTGCGCAATGGCTTTCGCGCCATGCCGGCTTTCCCTGCTTCGTTCATCGACGACAACTCACTGCAACAGGTCGCCGAATACATATCCAAAACGCCCGCCCCCGCGGCCAAACCTTGAGGAGCCAACCATGAACGTTGAACGTCGTGTACTGCTCAAGGGTATGGCCTTGGGCGGCCTGGTCGGTGTAGCCATGAGCAGTTCCGGCCTGGCCATGGCCAATACGGTATTGGGCAGCCAGACCCGTGCAGCTCTGCCGACCCTGGCCTTGGTCAGTGGCGAAGTCGCCGCATCTGCCTTTCTCGAGGGTGTGACTGCGAGCCCGACGGCCAGGCAAGTCAAGGTGCAGCGCACCGACCTCAGCCTGGACTTCATTCTCGGTCTGGAAAAACAACTGAGCAGCGGTCAACCACAACGCATCATCGGCCTGGTCGACGACGCCAGTGCCGCGCTGATCATTGATCTGGCGCGCAGTGCGGGCGCTCGCGTGCAGTGGCTCGGCCAGCATCGCGCCACAGCCAACGCCTCGCAGCACCACCTGCTCAGTGCCGAGGCCACCAGCGGTTGCGCCCCGCAACTCGGCTTGCAGCTCAACGCCTGTGGCACCGGCTTTAGCCTTCGCGAGCACCGTATGGGCGGCCAACGAGCGCCGCTGCAACTTTCTGCGGCTGCGCGTAACAGTGCCGGTTCCGAGCAATGGGCGGCCACGCTGGGCTACAGCCTCGCTGCGTTGGGCACTGCCAACATCGGGCAGGCGCCACTAATCGCCAGCCGTGCGTCGCCGCTTACCGGTAATTTCGTTTCGTTTTCGATCGAAGCTTGAAGGAGCTAACCCAATGACTGAGCAAATCAACAAGCCCCTGCTCCCTCGCGGCGTCGACAGCGCCAACTTCGAGCAAGCAATCGCCAAGTTTCGCAAACTGCTGGGTGATGAAAACGTCCTGATCAAAGACGATCAATTGATCCCCTATTCCAAGATCATGATCGCCGTGGACAATGCCGAGCACACGCCGTCTGCCGCTGTCACCGCCACCACCGTGGAACAGGTGCAAGGCGTGGTAAAGATCTGCAACGAGCACAAGATCCCGGTATGGACCATCTCCACGGGTCGCAACTTCGGTTACGGTTCGGCTGCGCCAGGCCAGCGAGGTCAGGTGATCCTTGACCTGAAGAAGATGAATAAGATCCTGCACGTTGACCCTGAACTGTGTACCGCCCTGGTCGAGCCGGGTGTGACCTACCAGCAGCTATACGATTACATTCAGGAAAACAAACTGCCATTGATGCTGTCGTTCTCCGCACCGTCGGCTATCGCCGGTCCGCTGGGCAACACCATGGACCGCGGCGTGGGTTACACCCCATACGGCGAGCACTTTCTGATGCAATGCGGCATGGAAGTGGTACTGGCCAACGGCGACATCTACCGCACCGGCATGGGCGGGGTTAAAGGCGACAACGCCTGGCAGGTCTTCAAGTGGGGCTATGGCCCGACACTGGACGGCATGTTCACCCAGGCCAACTACGGCATCTGCACCAAGATGGGCTTTTGGCTGATGCCCAAGCCGCCGGTATTCAAACCGTTCGAGATCAAATTCGAGAACGAGTCGGATATCGCCGAGATTGTCGAATTCATCCGTCCGCTGCGCATCGCCCAGGTCATTCCCAACTCTGTGGTCATCGCAGGCGTTCTCTGGGAGGCCTCCACCTGCAACACCCGCCGCTCCGATTACACCAGCGAACCGGGTGCGACCTCCGACGCAATCCTCAAGCAAATTCAGAAAGACAAGAACCTCGGTGCCTGGAACGTCTACGCCGCTTTGTACGGTACTCAGGAGCAGGTCGACGTCAACTGGAACATCGTTACCGGTGCCCTGAAGCAACTGGGCAAGGGCCGAATCGTCACTCAGGAAGAAGCCGGCGATACCCAGCCGTTCAAGTACCGCGCCCAGTTGATGTCCGGGGTGCCTAACCTGCAGGAGTTCGGTCTGTACAACTGGCGTGGCGGCGGCGGTTCAATGTGGTTCGCACCGGTAAGCCAGGCCCGAGGCAGCGAGTGCGATAAACAACAAGCGCTGGCCAAGAAGACTCTCAACAAGCACGGCCTGGATTATGTCGGCGAGTTCATCGTCGGCTGGCGCGACATGCACCACGTCATCGACGTGTTGTATGACCGCACCAACCCGGAGGAGACCAAGCGCGCCAATGCGTGCTTTGCAGAGTTGTTGGATGTATTCGAGAAGGAAGGCTACGCCGTATACCGCGTCAACACCGCCTTCCAGGATCGGGTTGCACAGAGCTACGGCCCAGTCAAACGCAAGCTTGAACATGCCATCAAGCGTGCGCTGGACCCGAACAACATTCTGGCACCGGGCAAGTCTGGCATCGACCTGGCCAACAAATTCTGATTGCTCTTGAGACCCCGTCAGGCCTGTCCTGGCGGGGCTTTGTTTATTTGTAGGAATCGCAATGAATTACACACAATTGCTGGTTGCCAGCGCCCTGCTGCTGGCCGCCCCTCTGACGCTGGCCCAGGGCGACGCCACTCAAGGCCAAGCCCTTTTCAGCACTCAGTGCGGCTTCTGTCACAGCCCCGAAGCGGGCAAGAACATGATGGGGCCGAGCTTGCACGGTGTCTTCGGTCGTCTCAGCGCCCAGGCACCGGCGTTCACCTATTCTGCCGCCCTGCAAGGCGCCAGGCTGCAGTGGAATGACGCTAATCTGGACAAGTGGCTGGCAAGCCCTGCCAGCCTTCTGCCGGGCAATAAGATGATGTTCCCGGGACAGGCTGACGCGCAGAGTCGTCAGCACCTGATCGCTTATCTCAAGAGTTTGCAGTAAGTACGTTGCGAGGTCTGCGGGAAACCAAACTAGAATTCGTAGGCGCATTACAGATTTATCCCATCGCCTTCAGGCAAAAGGCTGTTCTCCAGTAAGTTACGAGGAAGAAATCGCCATGAAAGCTGATGCACTTAAGCCACACGTTGTTGCTATCGCTGTTGCCGCGTCATTGCTACTTGGCGCAAATCAAGTCGCATTCGCCGGTCAGGATAACTGGCCGGGTAGCAAGGTCGCCGCCCCAACTCCGAAAATCCCGGGTATGCCGCCAGAGCTTGCCAGGAATCTGGCGAACTTCGACGACCTCGACTTCCATGTCTATACGGGGCAGCAGTGGGAGAATCTTCACAAGAGTCATGGGAAAGACATCATCGTTCACTACCCCGATGGTCACACGACCAAAGGTATTCCCGATCACGTCAAGGAACTGAAGTTCATGTGGACTTTTGCTCCCGACAATCGCATCACAGAGCACGCGGTTCGGTTTGGCACTGCGGATGCTCAGTGGACGGCCGTCATGGGCTACCTGGATGGCACCTTTACCAAGCCCATGGTCTTCCCGGATGGTACGGTCATTCAGCCAACGGGTAAGGCATATCACCTTCCCATGGCCACCCTCGGTCACTGGAATAAGGAGGGGGTTATGGATGAGGAATACCTGTTCTGGGACAACGCTACGCTCATGCAGCAGATGGGTGTCGGTAAATAAGCAACAAAAAGACGAGGTGGGCGATTGCACATCACCCGTCCATCAATGCATGGCTTGGTTGGACGGGTGCCCACTTACGCGACGGCAACTCGGAGTTTTCTACAGGTTCGTTTGGTCTGGTGGAATACCCTCGGGCAGAAGAGCTGCGCCCTCGCCGTCCTCACAAATCACGTCGTCCATGTCGACGCCGTAACAGGTCATCGACAGTGAACCCATGGCATAACCCCGTAGCAAGGCCTTGGCGCCTGAGCCCGCCGCCGCGACGCCAGCAATGTAGAGTAGCGGGAGAAAATGGTCGGGCGTCGGCACAGCCAGCGCAAAGTCAGGATGTTCGGCCATTTTGATGAGATCGCCGGGCGCCTCCACCATCTGCTGAGCCACTGCATCGTCAAATCGGTGTGCCCAATCTGCGCCGCCTTTCGGGTTGTGCCATTCGATCCGCTGCAGGTTGTGTACGACGTTGCCACTCGACACGATCATCACGCCTCGGTCACGGAGCGACGCCAGCTTGGAACCGAGCCCGATATGGTAATCAAGCGGTTTCAATGCATTGATCGACAGTTGCACGACGGGAACGTCTGCCTCGGGGAAGAGGTGTGCAAGTACACTCCACGTGCCATGATCGAGGCCCCATTGGTCACGGTCTGCGCCAACCCAGTACGGTTTTACCACTTGCGCCACTTCGTCGGCCAACTCTGGCAAGCCGGGAGCTGGATACTCGAAAGCGAACAGCTCTTCGGGAAAGCCGTAGAAGTCGTGAATCGTGCGCGGCCGTGCCATTGCAGTCACGGCTGTCGAGCCGATGAACCAATGCGCCGAAACCACCAGCAGTGCTCGCGGCCGGGGAAGTGCCTGACCCAATTTTCGCCACGCTCGCGTATACCCATTGAGTTCGAGCGTATTCATGGGCGAGCCGTGGCCAATGAAGATCGCTGGCATGGCTGTCATTCTCCCCTCCTATCGCCTGGCGTTAACCGGTTTGAGGATCTGATTGAAGCATTTGGGTGCAACCGTGATTCATTGCTCCCGCTACTCCCTGGCAGGCTAAAACTCATACGTCCAGTCAGCATAGATCACCCGTAACACTACTCGCCGGAGTTACGGACCATTGGGCTTTGAGAACTGTCGGTCGTAATCGGCAGCCAAAAAGCGAACAGTCAGAGAACTGACTGCCATGTGTCCGAATTCACCCTTGAGTTCCGCCGGCGACTATCTATAAAAGGGTCGTTTTTCGCCGCTCGCGACAGACAGAGATCGGCCAGTTGCGGAACACGTGCAAAAAATTGCGGAACACTCCACTTTTTCGAAGACAATAAAAAACCCCGTAGATCACTGATCTACGGGGTTGTTTATAGTGGAGGCCGAGGTCGGAATCGAACCGGCGTAGGCGGATTTGCAATCCGCTGCATAACCATTTTGCTACTCGGCCTCAAAACATCTGCTGTCAGTAGCGCGACATCAAATGCGTACAAACTTGGAGCGGGAAACGAGACTCGAACTCGCGACCCCGACCTTGGCAAGGTCGTGCTCTACCAACTGAGCTATTCCCGCGTCTTGGTGTGGCGCATTCTATAGAATCCAGAAGCCCCGTCAACCCTTTGATTCAAAAAAGTTTTATTTCTTTTCAACGTCGGTCTTCAGATGTGGCCAGGCAGCCCGCAGGTACTGGACCATCGACCACAAAGTCAGGCCAGCCGACACCATCAGCAAGGTGTAGCCCAGCAAGACCCAGAAACTGAAATCCTTGGTATTGGCCAGCAGGATCACCAGCGCCAGCATTTGCGCGGCGGTTTTCCATTTGCCCAGGTTCGATACGGCAACGTGGGCACGAGCGCCCAGTTCGGCCATCCATTCGCGCAGTGCCGAGACGACAATCTCGCGACCGATGATCACGGCGGCTGGCAGCGTGAGCCACAGGTTTCCGTGTTCCTGCACCAACAGGACCAATGCAACCGCAACCATCAGCTTGTCGGCCACCGGATCGAGGAAGGCCCCGAACGGTGTGCTTTGTTCCAGGCGGCGCGCCAGGTACCCGTCCAGCCAGTCGGTCGCGGCAGCGAACGCGAAGACCGAGGCGGAGGCCATGTAGCTCCACTGGTAAGGCAGGTAGAACAGCAAAATGAAGATCGGTATGAGTAGAACGCGTAGAACGGTAATCAGATTAGGGATATTCATCGGCACAACTGGCTACGAGGTGAGGGGGCATTCTACTCGCTGTGCAGATTTGCATAAATCAACTCTGCGAGCTTTTTACTGATCCCGGGGGCTTTGGCAATTTCTTCGATGCTTGCACGAGACAGCTCCTGCAATCCACCAAAATGTTTCAACAAATCACGCCGACGTGTGGGTCCGACGCCGGCGACGCCTTCCAGTGTAGACGTCCGACGGGTTTTTCCACGCCGGGCGCGGTGCCCGGTAATGGCAAATCGGTGGGCTTCGTCGCGAATCTGCTGGATCAGGTGCAACGCGGGAGAATCCCCGCGCAACGTGAACTCATGTGCAGCGTCGTTCAGGTACAGGGTTTCGAAACCGGCCTTGCGCGTCGCGCCTTTTGCCACACCGAGCAGAATCAGGTCGGGCACGGCCAGTTCATCGAGTACGTCGCGGGCCATGGACAACTGACCCTTGCCGCCATCCACCAGCAGGATATCCGGCAGCTTGCCCTCCCCGTCCTTCAGTTTGCTGAAGCGTCGGGTCAATGCCTGATGCATCGCCGCGTAATCATCGCCGGCCGTGACGCCCTCGATGTTGTAGCGACGATAGTCGGACTTGATCGGGCCTTCGGGTCCAAACACCACACAGGACGCCACGGTCGCTTCACCGCTTGAGTGACTGATGTCGTAACACTCCAGGCGTTGCGGCGGCTCATCCAGCTTCAGCACCTCGGCCAGCGCATCGAAGCGTGCCGTAATATGCTGACGATTCGCCAGGCGCGCACTCAGGGCCTGCTCGGCATTGGTCACCGCCAATTGTTGCCAGCGCGCCCGCGTACCCCGCACGCGATGGCTGATGGTCAGTTCACGACCGCGCAACTCGTCGATGGCGGCGATCAGAGTGGGAAAGTCATCGTGGACCACGTTGACGATCAATTCGCTGGGCAAGTCGCGTTCAGGACTGCTGATGAAGTACTGGCCGAGAAACGCGGCCATGACTTCGGAAACGTCTTCTTCAATACCGACTTGAGGGAAGAAGTTCTTGCTTCCCAGTACCCGCCCGCCCCGCACGCTGATCAAGTGCACACAGGCACCGCCCGGGTTGACGAAGGCGGCAATCACATCGACGTCCCCGGTCCCGCCTTCCATGCTCTGTTGATCCTGAACCCGGCGCAATAACGCGATCTGGTCCCGTAACTCGGCTGCTCGTTCGAACTCGAGATTGATCGCTGCCTCTTCCATCCCGGCGGATAATTCGTCAGTCAGTGCATTGCTGCGACCTTCAAGAAACATCACCGAGTGGCGCACATCTTCGGCATACACCTGGGGGTCCACCAACCCGACGCAGGGTGCCTTGCAACGCTTGATCTGATATTGAAGGCAAGGACGGGTGCGGTTCTTGTAATAACTGTCTTCGCATTGCCGAACGAAAAAGGTCTTTTGCAGCAGGCTCAGGCTTTCGCGGATCGCACCGGCACTCGGGTATGGCCCGAAGTATTTGCCCTTGGCCTTTTTCGCGCCGCGATGAATGCTCAGACGAGGAAACTCTCCGTCGGAGAGATAGACGTAGGGGTAGGATTTATCGTCGCGCAGCAGGATGTTGTAGGGCGGACGCCACTCCTTGATCAGCGTCTGTTCAAGTAACAAGGCTTCGGTTTCGTTGGCGGTGATCGTGGTTTCGACCTGCGCGATTCTCGCTACCAGTGCGGCGGTCTTGGGGGCAAGCCCCGTCTTGCGAAAGTAACTCGACAGGCGATTCTTGAGGTTTTTCGCCTTGCCGACGTAGAGCAGCCGCCCTTCGTTGTCGAACATGCGGTACACGCCGGGGCGCCCGCTAACGGTCGACAGAAAGGCGCTCGGATCAAAGGTTTCGTTCATTTTCAGAGGCTGGCGTCGACCATGCCATGACGTACCGCCAACAGCGTCAACTCGACATCACTGCTGATCGAAAGTTTTTCGAAGATGCGGTAACGGTAGGTGTTCACGGTTTTCGGAGACAGGCACAACTTGTCGGAAATGATCTGTACTTTCTGGCAGCCGACGATCATCAGTGCGATCTGGATTTCCCGCTCCGACAAGGCATCGAAAGGCGAATCATTGGTTGGCTGGAAGGACTTGATCGCCAGTTGCTGGGCAATCTGCGGACTGATGTAGCGTTGCCCGGCGAACACCAGGCGGATGGCCTGGACCATTTCCGGCAAACCTGCCCCCTTGGTCAGGTAGCCTGCCGCACCGGCCTGCAACAGCCGCGTAGGAAACGGGTCCTCTTCACATACGGTCACCGCGACGACCTTGATATCAGGATGACTGCGCAATAATTTGCGAGTGGCTTCAAGACCGCCGATACCCGGCATCTTGACGTCCATCAACACCACATCGGGTTTCAGCTCACGCGCCTTGAGCAGGGATTCCTCACCCGACTCGGCCTGGCCGACTACTTGCAGGCCATCGATGTCAGCCAGCATTCGTGTAATGCCTGTACGAACGAGATCATGGTCATCGACTACTAGCACCCTAATCAAGCAGACACCTCGCGATATGGTCTTATTGGCTTGCCAGACACCTTAGCAAAAAGCATCTGGCAGACCTAGCGGAAAGCGTCAGATTAAAAGTTTCAATTCATCTTGAAAGGCTTGTTGCAAGCGTGTTTCAACAATCCAGCCCGAGGATATCCAGCTGCATCCTCAGGAAACACTCGTCCTTGCCCACCACCCTCAATCCCTTGCGCTCGTACAACGCTTGCGCCGGGTTGTTTTTGTTTGTTGTTGCAGCGCGAAGTGTGTCACAACCTTCGGGGCACTCAAGCGATAGAAAGCGCCGTCGTTGGCCAATAGAATTTTCTGATTGAATCTGCGTACCGGCCTCTAGTAAGCTCGGACCATCCATCGGAGACAGACCATGTTCAACGCCCTCTTACAGCTTCGTACCGCCAGCGCCCCGCGCTCGGTTGCGGCTGCCCGGGTGAACGACGGTTGTGCTCCGGTCAGCTTTTATTTTGGGTATTGGTTTAGCCACTGGCGCGCCTGATACCCACACGGCGCCCACTTTAAACGGGTCGCCACCAGAGAATTCTCAACCCCCGGTCGGCCTCCCGACCGGGGGTTTTGTTTTTTCAGCCCCAACACTTTTAGCGACACACCAGACATTCAGAGGATTCAGAACATGAACTACGCCACTTATTACCGTTATGACAGTTTTACCGCCTGGCGATTTACCACCCTCCGCTCGGGACAGCCTGCCGCCTCCGATCGGTCACCCACAGGTGGCAAGCACACACACGCAGCCAATCCGGCCAATTGTCGAACACCCCAGTAGGGCCGAGCGCGCGGGCACGAACCCGCTACCAGCCCAGGAAGCCTTGAATATGAACTCGTCCGTCTCTGCACTGCCGCTGTCCACCTTGAGCCCTGCCAATGAAGCGCTGACCCTGCGCCTGCCCAGCTCATTGCAACTCAAACAGCAATTGCCCCTCAGTAACGCCCTGACCCGGCAAGTCGCCGCCCACCGCCAGGCGGTTCGCGCGATCCTCAACGGTGAAGATTCCCGCCTGCTGGTCATCGTCGGCCCCTGCTCGATGCACGATCCGAAGTCAGCCCTCGAATACGCAGGTAACCTTGCCCGCCTCGCCGCCGAAGTCAGCGACCAAATGCTGCTGGTGATGCGTGCCTACGTCGAAAAGCCCCGTACCACGGTTGGCTGGAAAGGCCTGGCCTACGACCCGCACCTCAATGGCAGCGATGACATGGCCGCCGGCCTGACGCTGTCCCGCGAGCTGATGCGCGAAATGCTCCTCCTGGGCTTGCCCGTTGCCACTGAGCTGCTGCAACCGATGGCGGCCGGCTACTTCGACGACCTGTTGAGCTGGGTGGCGATTGGCGCCCGGACCACGGAGTCGCAGATCCATAGGGAAATGGCCAGCGGCCTGGGCATGCCTGTAGGGTTCAAGAACGGGACAGACGGCGGTGTCGGCGTCGCCAGCGACGCCATGCGTTCGGCGGCCCACCCGCATCGCCATTTCGGTGTCGATAGCCAGGGACATCCGGCGATCATTCAAACCCTGGGCAATGCGGACACCCACCTGGTATTGCGCGGCGGGCATCGCGGGCCGAACTACGACAGCGCCAGCGTCGCCCAGGTGAACAGCGACCTGAGCAAACTGAAGATTCCGGCGCGAATCATGGTCGATTGCAGTCACGCAAACAGCGGTAAAGACCCGTTGCGCCAACCAGTTGTGTTCAAAGATGTGCTTGAACAACGCCTGCAAGGTGATCGTTCACTGATCGGCATGATGATCGAGAGCCATTTGTTCGAGGGCTGCCAGCCGTTGAGTTCGTCATTGAAATACGGTGTATCGGTGACCGATGGTTGCCTCGGCTGGGCCGGGACAGAACAGCTGTTGCTTGAAGCAGCAGATCGGCTGCGAGCGTCAAACAACGCCTGATAATCGGCATCATCCGTACGCCCTCGGGCCTTCATGGGAAGGCTGGAGGGCAAATGGCGATCAATGTCCCATCAGGGACTGCACTTGAACCAGTGTCACCCCCGATTGCTGGCGGGTGCCGTCAAGGCGCTCGACTGAATAGGAAACACGGATCGCGCAATCTCGATGATCCCTCCAGAACGGGTAGGGAACGATGAATACCAACGGCTCGCCCGCGGTGTCCCTGGTTATTACGCGGTCGTCATGGTGATTGAGTTTCTCCCCGTCGCACTCCAGGTAAATCCGTTCTCCTTTTTCAGCCATGGGGTTTTCGATGACGACGGTCACGCCATCCTGCACATCTTGCAGATCCACCCAACCTTCGTCGGCTTCCAGCACAGTGGGTGCTCGCAGTGGACGCCGCTCCAGGATGCCAATCATCAGTGCCGTTACTTCAGAATAACGAGGCCCCTGCCCTGCTTGCTTGATGCAATAGTCGACGGACACGGAGGAGCCCAGATTGAGCGTAATGCACTCCGGACTGACCCAAAACGACAGCTCGGCCCCCACAGCGAAGGACTCGACCTTGAGTGCATCACTGAAACTTGCTTCGACCGAAACGCCCGTCCAGGTCAGCAACACCCAGTCGCCCGCCGCCATGCGCGCATAGGGTTTGATCGTAACGATCGCCCCTTCCTTCACCCGATCCGGATCAAGCGTTCTGCCCACCGCATCGTTCACCGTCGCGGGCAACAGGTCGCATTGCACGTCACCGACACTCAGCTGCAATCGATGGGAATGCACGGGCTCGGAAAATCGGGTGCTTGTGAGTGAGTAGCCGATTTCCAGCGAACCACCCTCAAGCGCCTCGATATGCGCACTGCCCACGGCAAAGATTATGTCCTCGCCGACCCGGTCTTCACTGACAAAACGCGCCACCTGGTGATTGCAGGCGAGGCCTTCGGCATCCAGTCCCGCCCAACTCAATAGCAATTTGTCGCCGCAGGTCATGCCTGGATAAGGCTGGACCCTGATGACGGCTTTTTTGTCAGAGGGGTTCAGAACGCCGTGTCGCGCCTGCTCAAGCATGGGCGGTGGTAATGGTTGCTGCGCGAGATTCGAGGCGACGGGTTCATAAATAGTCATTCATTCGCTCCATTCCCTGGAATAAACACCGGACGGCTATTTAACCTCATGGCAAACAGTCGTGATGTCGGCCTCTCACTCCGGCCCGCTCGGAAAATCGATACGTGCAAAGTAGGTCTTTGATCAGCAGCAACCTGATTGCCGCGAAAAATCCTCGAACTATTCCGACTAAGGCTTCATCCGCTCTTGAGCATTCGCACTTGTTCTATTCCGCTTTCCGCAAGCTTCGGCGGACTTTTCATACATCGCGCCACCCTCGAGTGTTTTAGAGTGAAGCGCCATGCAGTCCCAATGAACTTCTGCGCAAAGGTATGAACATGCAAAGGAATGCAAGCACTCGCCACCCAATACTGCTGGTCCACGGATTGTTCGGCTTCGAAAGAATCGGCAAGTTCGAGCTATTTCACGACATCAGGCAGGCGCTGAGGAACGCCGGAGCCAGGGTGTTCGTTCCCCACCTGTCGGCCATCCATGACAACGAGGTACGCGGCGACCAATTGCTCGCACAGATCGAGCGGGTACTGGAAGGAACCGGTGCACGCAAAGTCAACCTCATAGGCCATAGCCAGGGCGCACTGACCGCACGTTATGCCGCAGCGATTTCGCCACACAGCGTGGCGTCGGTCACTTCTGTCAGCGGGCCGAACCATGGTTCGGAACTGGCCGACTTCCTGCGCAAGGCATTGACACCGGGCGGCCTGCCGGAACATGTGGCCGAGACAGTGGTGACCCTGTTCGCCGACTTCCTCGCGACCTTGAGCAACAATCAGTATCAACCGCGCAACGCCATTGCCGCCCTCAATTCGCTGACTACCGAAGGCGTCGGCGCATTCAACGACAAATACCCACAAGGACTGCCCACCACCTGGGGTGGCAAGGGCTGCGAACAGGTCAACGGTATTCGTTACTACTCGTGGAGCGGCGTGCTGCCGTCGAATGTTCTCGAAGAAGGACTCTATGCGCTCGACCCGCTCAACGCCTTCTGCCGGGCCCTTTCCGGTTATTTCGTCACGGAAAGCGAGCAGAACGACGGCCTGGTCGGTCGCTTCAGTTCCCACCTCGGCACGGTTATCCGGTCCGACTATGCGCTGGATCATCTGGACGCCATTGGCCAACCGACCGGGCAACTACGTATAGGTGTCGACCCGATTGATCTGTATGTCCAGCATGCCAGGCGCTTGCGGGACGCCGGCCTTTGAGCTCTCACCTGCCGTGGATCCCGCGCGGAACGGAACTTTGAGGAGAAATCGCTCACTGAATCCGGTAGGCTCAGCACTTTATCGAGTATTGAAAGGAGTATTTTCCCATGGCTAAAGCCACTGCCCGTCACATCCTTGTCGCCTCCGAAGCCAAGTGCAACGAACTCAAGGCCCAAATCGAGGCTGGCGCCGATTTCGCCGAAGTTGCCAAGGCAAACTCCACTTGCCCATCCAGCCGCCAGGGCGGTGACCTGGGTTCGTTCGGTCCGGGCCAGATGGTCAAGGAATTCGACACCGTGGTCTTCAGCGCACCGCTCAACGTGGTCCAGGGCCCGGTCAAGACCCAGTTCGGTTTCCACCTGCTGGAAGTGACCAGCCGTCAGGACTGATCGACGCTTGAACTATTCACACAACGGCCCGCCTTTTGGTGGGCCGTTGTGTTTGCGATGCGTAATACGGCTGGCGAGGGACGCGCCGCTAGCGTACAAATTGTGGTTAACGACCACCCGGCTCCAAGGCTGACAATGCGACTGGCTTTCCCTACCTTGTTGTTCACTGCCGTGACCCTGCTGATGGCTGCCGCGGGTGTGAATGCGGCACCGCAACCGGCAATGACCGTGTACGGCGAACCGGCGAAATACCCTGCCGGCTTCAGTCATTTCGCCTACACCAACCCGCAGGCCCCCAAGGGCGGCACGATGCGGCGCTCGGCGATCGAAATCGGTCAGTTCGACCATGTTTTGCCTTACATCGACAAAGGCATCGGCGTCACACAGATCGACGGCTTGCTCTATTCACCACTGGCCCAGCGCTCGCTGGACGAGCCTTACACCGTGTACGGTCTGGTGGCAGAGAAGATGGAGCGCTCCGAGGATGGCCTGTCCCTGCGCTTTTACCTCAACCCCAAGGCGCGTTTTGCCGATGGCAAACCGATTACCGCCGAGGATGTGCGTTACACCTTCGACCTGCTGATGACTCAGGGCAGCCTACGTTACCGTACCCAGTTCGCCGACGTCAAAAGCGTCGAAGTGGAATCGCCACTGACCGTGCGCTTTGATTTCAAGAACAACGAAAACCGCACCCTGCCCCTGGACATCGCGACCCTGCCGGTGTTTCCCGAACACTGGTGGAAGAGCCGCGATTTCGCCGGCGGCGGCGGTTATGAAGCGCCGCTGGGCAGCGGCCCCTATAAAGTCGGCAAGATCGATTCGGGGCGCAGCATCACCTTCGAGCGCAATCCCGACTGGTGGGGCAAGGACCTGCCGGTCAGCCGTGGCCTGTACAACTTCGATCATTTCAGCATCGAGTACTTCGGCGATACCGATGTGGCGCGCCAGGTCCTGCGCGGTGGCGCCTTTGACTACAATCGCGAATTTTCCGCCACCGGCTATTCCATCGGCTACGACAGCCCTGCCCTGAGCGACGGTCGCCTGCAAAAGGCCCACCTCGCCACCGAGGCGCCGCAGCCGGCCCAGGGTTTTGTGTTCAATCTGCAAAAGCCCATGTTCCAGGACCGCCGCGTGCGCCAGGCGCTGGTGATGCTGTGGGACTTCGAGTGGAGCAACCGGCAGATGATGCGTGACATGTACATCCGCCAGCAGAGCTTTTTCTCCAATACCGATCTCGCGGCCCGGCAACTGCCGGATGCCGGTGAGCTGACGATTCTCGAACCGCTGCGCGGGCAGATTCCCGACGAAGTCTTCACCCAGGTGTTCGAGGCACCGAGGACCGACGGCAGCGGTGTGATTCGCGACAAGCAGCTGCAAGCCCTGGACTTGCTCGAACAGGCCGGCTGGAAACCCGATGGCGACCAACTGGTCAATGCCGACGGCGAGCCGTTGAGCTTCACGTTCCTGGTCAGCCAGAACGGCATGGACCGCCTGCTGCTGCCCTATAAACGCACGTTGAAACAGATCGGCATCGACCTCAACATCCGCCGCATCGACTCGTCCCAGTACGTCAATCGCCTGATGAGTCGCGACTACGACATGATCGTCACCGGCTACCCGGTCACCACCTCTCCGGGGGGCGAACTGGTCAATTATTTCGGCTCGGCGGCGGCCACCGACCCTGGTTCCAACAACTACATGGTGTTGAAGAACCCGGCAGTGGACACCCTGATCACCGGGCTGATCCGCGCCAATACCCAGGCTGACATGCTGCATTACGCCCATGCCCTGGACCGGGTGCTGCAATGGAACTACTACTGGATTCCCAACTATTACCCGCCAGGCACCTCGACGGTGTGGTGGAACCGCTTTGGCATCCCGAACGTACAGGCGAGCAATGACGAAGCCATCGAAAGCTGGTGGGAGATGAGCACCACGCCATTGACCAACCAACAGATGACGGCCGAACGTATCAGCCGTGGCAAACCCGGAGGGCCGCACTGATGTGGGCTTACATATTGCGGCGCCTGCTGCTGATCATTCCGACGCTGGTGATCATTCTCCTGGTCAACTTTGTCATCGTCCAGGCGGCGCCGGGCGGGCCGGTCGAACAAGCCATCGCGCACCTGCAAGGCATTGGCGGCGCCGCGGTTGGCGGCGGTTCCGGCGAAGCCATGAGCGGCAAGTCCCGCTCCAGTCGCGGGCTTGACCCGCAGCTGATCAAGGACATTGAAAAGCAGTACGGCTTCGACAAGCCGGCACACGAACGCCTCTGGCTGATGCTCACCAGCTACGCGCGCCTGGATTTCGGCAAGAGTTTCTTCCGTGGCGCCAGCGTCACCGACCTGATTCTCGAAAAAATGCCCGTGACCATCTCCCTCGGGCTCTGGGCGACGCTGATCACCTACCTGGTGTCGATTCCCCTGGGCATCCGCAAGGCCGTGCACCATGGCAGCCATTTCGACATCTGGAGCAGTACCGCGATCATCATCGGCTATGCCATGCCGGCGTTCCTGTTTGCGATGTTCCTGATCGTGATCTTTGCCGGCGGCACTTCGCTGAACTGGTTTCCGGTTCGCGGGTTGGTCTCGGACAACTTCGAATCGCTGTCGACTCTTGGCAAGGTGGCCGACTATTTCTGGCATCTGGTGTTGCCGGTGACCTCGCTGGTGATCGGCGGCTTCGCCACACTGACAATCCTGACCAAGAACTCGTTCCTCAATGAAATCACCCGTCAGTACGTGGTCACTGCCCGGGCCAAGGGCTTGAGTGAACGACGGGTGCTCTACGGGCACGTGTTCCGCAACGCCATGCTGCTGGTGGTGTCCGGCATTCCCCAGGCGTTCATCAGTGTGTTTTTTGCCGGTTCCCTGCTGATCGAGGTGATCTTCTCCCTCGACGGCCTGGGCCGCATGAGCTACGAAGCCGCGGTATCACGGGACTATCCGGTGGTGTTCGGCTCGCTGTTCATCTTCACCCTGTTCGGCCTACTGATAAAACTGGTCGGCGACCTCTGCTACACCTTGGTCGACCCGCGTATCGACTTCGCCGCGAGGAACGCCTGATGCTCAAGCTTTCTCCGCTGGCGCGTCGCCGCTTCGAGCGCTTCAAGAAAAACCGTCGGGGCTGGTGGTCGCTCTGGCTGTTTATCGGCCTGTTCCTGATGACCCTGGGCGGCGAACTGATCGCCAACGACAAACCGCTGATGGTCAGCTATCAGGGCCAGTGGTACTTCCCGGTCTTCAAGCGCCACACCGAACAGGCGTTCGGCGGGCAACTGCCGTTCCAGGCCGACTACCGCAGCGACTACGTGCAGAAACTGATCAAGAAGGATGGCGGCTGGTTGCTGTTTCCACCGATTCCGTTCAGTGACGACACACCCAACTACGACCTGAACACGCCCGCCCCCAGCCCTCCCTCCGGCGTCAATTGGCTGGGCACCGACGACCAGGCGCGGGACGTTCTGGCCCGGGTGATCTTCGGTGCCCGGGTGTCGATCCTGTTTGCCTTGATGCTGACCTTTGTCAGCGCGCTGATCGGCATCGCCGCCGGGGCCCTGCAAGGCTATTACGGTGGTTGGGTGGACTTGCTCGGCCAGCGTCTGCTAGAGGTATGGTCCGGGTTGCCAGTGTTGTACCTGTTGATCATCCTGTCGGGCTTCGTCGAGCCGAATTTCTGGTGGCTATTGGGGATCATGGCGCTGTTTTCATGGCTGGCCCTGGTGGACGTGGTGCGCGCCGAGTTCCTGCGCGGGCGCAACCTGGAATACGTCAAGGCCGCGCGTGCGCTGGGCTTGACCGACCGCAAGGTCATCGTGCGGCACATTCTGCCCAACGCCATGAACGCGACCTTGAGCTACTTGCCTTTCATTCTCACCGGGGCGATTTCCACCCTGACGGCGCTGGACTTCCTCGGCTTCGGCATGCCTGCGGGCAGCGCTTCCCTGGGCGAACTGATCGGCCAGGGCAAGCAGAACCTGCAAGCGCCGTGGCTGGGGCTGACGGCGTTCTTCACCCTGGCGCTGATTCTTTCTTTACTGGTGTTTATCGGCGAAGCGCTACGCGACGCTTTTGATCCCCGTTCTTGATGCGGATGTTGATATGACCAACCTGATCGAAATCCGTGACCTCAGCGTGGCCTTCAGCGGCGAGACCGTAGTGCGCAATCTGTGCCTGGACATCCGCCCCGGCGAATGCCTGGCGCTGGTGGGCGAATCGGGCTCGGGCAAGTCGGTGACGGCCCACTCGATCCTGCAATTGCTGCCGCAAACCGATACCGAGACGACGGGCAGCATCCGCTATCGCGGCCAGGAACTGGTGGGCGTCGATGCCGGCAAGTTGCGACAACTGCGCGGCAATCGCATCGCGATGATCTTCCAGGAGCCGATGACCTCCCTCAACCCGCTGCACAGCATCGAAAAACAGATCGGTGAAACCTTGCTGGTGCACAAAGGCCTGGCGGGCAAGGCGGCGCAAGCGCGGATCCTCGAATTGCTGCACCTGGTGGGCATCCAGAAACCCGAGGAACGCCTCAAGGCCTATCCCCATCAACTGTCCGGCGGACAGCGCCAGCGGGTGATGATCGCCATGGCCCTGGCGTGCGAACCGGAACTGCTGATCGCTGACGAACCGACCACTGCGCTGGATGTGACGGTGCAACGCAAGATCCTGCTGTTGCTCAAATCCCTGCAACAGCGGTTGGGCATGTCGCTGTTGCTGATCAGCCATGACCTCAATCTGGTGCGCAGCATCGCCCAGCGCGTGTGCGTGATGAAGGCCGGGGAAATCGTCGAGCAGGCGCCTTGCGAAGTCCTTTTTACTGAGCCGAAGCACCCTTACAGCTGCGTATTGCTGCACGCCGAACCCGAGGGCGAAGCCTTGCCTCGGGACGAGCGCGAAAACGTACTGGAGGTGGACAACCTGCAGGTGCGGTTTCCCGTCGGTGGCGGCCTGTTCCAGCGTAAGACCTGGCTGCGTGCCGTCGACGGCATCAGCCTGAATATCCAACGCGGCAAGACCCTGGGCATCGTCGGCGAGTCCGGTTCGGGCAAGTCCACCCTGGGCCAGGCGATCCTGCGTTTGCTCGACTCCGAAGGCGGTATCCGCTTTCAGGGCCAAGCGCTGGACGGCCTGACGCAAAAACAGCTACGGCCGTGGCGCAAAAAGATGCAGGTGGTGTTCCAGGACCCCTTCGGCAGCCTCAGCCCGCGAATGTCGGTCGCGCAGATCATCAGCGAAGGCCTGGAAGTGCACAGCCAGTTGAGCACAGAAGAATGCAATGCCGAAGTGATCCGGGCACTGAGCGAAGTCGGCCTCGACCCGCAGAGTCGTCATCGCTATCCCCACGAGTTCTCCGGCGGCCAGCGTCAGCGCATCGCCATCGCCCGGGCGCTGGTGCTGAAACCGGCGCTGATCCTGCTCGACGAACCGACCTCGGCGCTGGACCGCACGGTGCAGAAACAAGTGGTCGCCCTGCTCCGCCAGCTACAGGAAAAATACGGACTGACCTATCTGTTCATCAGCCATGACCTGGCTGTGGTGCGCGCCCTGGCCCACGACATGATCGTGATCAAGGACGGCAAAGTGGTAGAGCGCGGCGCCAGTCATGAGGTGTTCGACTCACCGCAGCATCCGTACACCAAGGAGCTGTTGGCGGCGGCGATGTTGGGGCAGGCATAATAGCGGGCAACCCCGAACCCTGTGGGAGCGGGCTTGCCCGCGATGGGGCCGGAACAGGCAGCAAATACATCAGGACCAATACCCATGAACACCACCGAAAGCCTCAAGGACTACCAGCGCGTTCGCTTGCTGGCGATCCGTTCGTTGTTCGAAATCATCGAGCAATCGAGTGAAGGCACGGTGATTGTCGACCGCGATGCCAACATCGTCTGGATGAATGAGCGCTATGCCCGGCGCTTCGGCCTGCAATCGGCCGAAGTCGCGATCGGCAAGCCCTGCGAAAGCGTGATCCCCGGCAGCCTGCTGCGTGAGGTGGTGCGCACCGGCCGGCCGATTTTGCTGGATATGCAAGACACCCCCAAAGAGCCGCTGGTGGTCATGCGCCTGCCGATTCACGACGATGCCGGCGTGGTGATCGGCGCCATCGGGTTCGCCCTGTTCGACGAGTTGCGCAGCCTGTCGCCGATGCTCAAGCGCTACATGAGCATGCAGGAAGAACTGGCCTCCACCCGCTCGCTGCTGCGGGCGCGGCAGACCAAATACAACTTCGCCCACTTCATCGGCACCAGCGCCGCCAGCCTTGAAGTCAAGCGCCGCGCCCGGCGCAGTGCGAGTACCGAATCACCGGTGCTGCTGCTCGGCGAAACCGGCACCGGCAAGGAACTGCTGGCCCAGGCGATCCACAATGCCTCGCCCCGTGCGCACAAGGCATTTGTCAGCATCAACAGCGCGGCAATTCCCGAATCGCTGCTGGAAGCCGAGTTCTTCGGCACCGCCCCCGGCGCGTTTACCGGTGCCGACCGCAAGGGCCGCGCCGGCAAATTGCAAATCGCCCAGGGCGGCACGCTGTTTCTCGACGAAATCGGCGACATGCCGCTGCCCCTGCAAAGCAAACTGTTGCGGGTGTTGCAGGAAAAGGAATTCGAGCCGGTGGGCTCCAACGAAGTGATCCAGAGCGATGTGCGGGTGATCGCCGCGACTTCTACGGACCTTGAGGCCGCGATCAAGCGCGGCGAATTCCGTGCCGACTTGTACTACCGGCTCAACGTGCTGCCGATCCAGGTTCCGCCCCTGCGTGACCGCCTGGATGACGTGCCGGCGCTCAGTGAAGCCATTCTCGAAGAACTGCGCAGCCAGCATGAACTGCACCACGAAGCCCTGGAACTGTTGGGCCAACACGCCTGGCCGGGGAACATCCGGGAACTGCGCAATGTGCTGGAGCGGGCCGCGTTGCTCAGTGATGACTTGCGCCTGACGGTGGCCGACATCCGCGCGGCGATTGGTACATTCACCCCGGTGGAGCGCGTGGCGCCCTTGACCATCGAACCGATCGCCCATGAGACGTTCAGTGCGGCGCGGGAGCGATTTGACCGGCAATTAATCGAAACCACCCTCGTGCAATGCGGGGGCAAGGTGGTTGATGCGGCGGCGCGGCTGGGGCTGGGTCGGTCGACACTGTACAAGAAGATGGTGGCGTTGGGGATCGCGGAGTCTCAATAAAGAGACATGGATCTCTGTTGTTAGACAGACCATCGCGAGCAGGCTCGCTCCTACAAGAGACGGTGCTCTGCTGATCAACTCGGTCAACTGTAGGAGCGAGCCTGCTCGCGAAGAGGCCAGCACTGCCAATGCAAGTCTCAGAATAGAGACAAATCTACTCGACAAGCCCGCCAACCTGAAAATATATCCTTATATTTCAACACCTTAAGCATCTGGCACAAAACTCGCTATACGCCTCTCCTACCAAGCTTCACCCCACAAAAATAACAACTCCAGGAGACACACCATGAGTGTGATCATTGCCTTGGCGGCCCTCGCGCTGCTGATGCTGGCTGCCTACCGTGGCTACAGCGTTATCCTTTTTGCCCCGATTGCCGCCCTCGGCGCCGTCCTGCTGACCGACCCGTCTGCCGTCGCCCCCGCTTTCACCGGGGTGTTCATGGAAAAAATGGTCGGTTTCATCAAACTGTATTTCCCGGTGTTCCTGCTCGGCGCGGTGTTCGGCAAGCTGATCGAACTGTCCGGCTTCTCGCGCTCCATCGTCGCGGCGGCGATTCGTTTGCTCGGGACCCGCCAGGCGATGCTGGTGATCGTGCTGGTCTGCGCCCTGCTGACCTACGGTGGCGTATCGTTGTTTGTGGTGGTGTTCGCGGTCTATCCGTTTGCCGCTGAAATGTTCCGCCAGAGCAATATCCCCAAGCGGCTGATCCCGGCGACCATCGCTCTGGGCGCCTTCTCGTTCACCATGGACGCACTGCCCGGCACGCCACAAATCCAGAACATCATCCCCAGCACCTTCTTCAACACCACCGCATGGGCGGCGCCATGGCTGGGTGTGATCGGCACGATCTTCGTGTTCTGTGCCGGCATGCTGTTTCTCCAGCGCCAGCGCAACAAGGCCCAGCGCGCCGGTGAAGGTTATGGCTCGGACCTGCGCAACGAGCCGGAAACCGCCGCCGACCTCAAGCTGCCCAACCCGTGGCTCGCGCTCTCGCCGCTGCTGGCGGTGGGCATCATGAACCTGCTGTTCACTCACTGGATCCCGCAGGTGTATGGCAAGACCCACAGCCTCGCGCTGCCGGGCATGGCCGCGCCGGTGACCACGGAAATCGCCAAGCTCACGGCGATCTGGGCGGTCCAGGCCGCGCTGTTGGTAGGCATCCTCATGGTGCTGGCGTTCGGCTACAAGGCGATCAGCCGCAAGCTGGCCGAAGGCAGTAAAAGTGCGGTGAGCGGTGCCTTGCTGGCGGCAATGAACACGGCCTCGGAATACGGTTTCGGCGCGGTGATCGCGTCCTTGCCGGGCTTTCTGGTACTGGCCGACTGGCTCAAGAGCATTCCCAACCCACTGGTCAACGAAGCGATTACCGTGACCCTGCTGGCCGGCATCACCGGTTCCGCCTCGGGCGGCATGAGCATCGCGCTGGCGGCGATGTCCGAGCAGTTCATCAGCGCCGCCCATGCTGCGAACATTCCGCTGGAAGTGCTGCACCGGGTCGCCGCGATGGCCAGCGGCGGCATGGACACCCTGCCGCACAACGGCGCGGTGATTACCCTGCTGGCGGTCACCGGGCTGACCCACCGCGAGGCTTACAAAGACATTTTCTGTATTACGCTGATCAAGACCCTGGCGGTTTTCGTGGTAATCGGCACCTTCTACGCCACTGGCATTGTGTGAGGTATTCATGACGACTCTTTCGGGCAAGACCGCACTGGTCACCGGCTCCACCAGCGGCATCGGCCTGGGGATAGCCCTCAGCCTGGCCAAGGCCGGGGCCGACCTGATCCTCAACGGCTTTGGCGATGCCTCCCAAGTGATCGCCCAGGTGCAACAGTTCGGCGGCAAGGTCGGCCATCACCCGGCCGATGTCAGCGATCCGGCACAAATTGCCGACATGATCGCCTACGCCGAGCGCGAGTTCGGCGGCGTCGACATTCTGGTCAACAACGCTGGCATTCAACACGTGGCTGCGGTGGATGAGTTCCCGGTGGAGCGCTGGGATTCGATCATCGCCATCAACCTGTCGTCGGTGTTCCACAGCACCCGCTTAAGCCTGCCGGGTATGCGCACCAAGGGCTGGGGTCGGGTGATCAACATTGCCTCGGTGCATGGTCTGGTCGGTTCGGTGGGCAAGTCAGCCTATGTCGCCGCCAAGCACGGGGTAATCGGCTTGACCAAAGTGGTCGCGCTGGAAACCGCGACCACCCAGGTCACCTGCAACGCGATTTGCCCAGGCTGGGTATTGACGCCGCTGGTGCAGAAGCAGATTGATGATCGTGCCGCCAACGGGGTTGACCCGCAGCAGGCGCAACACGATTTGCTCGCTGAAAAGCAGCCATCGCTGGAGTTCGTGACACCGCCGCAACTGGGTGAACTGGTGCTGTTCCTGTGCAGTGAAGCCGGCAGCCAGGTGCGGGGCGCGGCGTGGAATGTTGATGGTGGGTGGTTGGCGCAGTGATCTTTTGCTAGCCCCAGTGGCACAGTACATTTGTGGCGAGGGGGCTTGCCCCCGTTCGACTGCGCAGCAGTCGTAAAATCAGACGACCCGAATCGTCTGTGAATTTTGGGGCGGCTTCGCCACCCAACGGGGGCAAGCCCCCTCGCCACAAAACCTGCTCCACATCAGCCTGTGTGAAGGCATAAAAAAGAAGAGGCAAACCATGTCCGACATCCTCTGGCAACCCGACGCCAAACGCATTGGCAAGACCCGCATGGAGGCCTTCCGGCGCTTCGTCAATCAGCGACACCACCTCAAGATCGACGACTACCCGGCCCTGCACCAGTGGTCCATCGAGCAACGCCCGGACTTCTGGCAGGCCATCGTCGACTTCTTCGACATCCGCTTCCACGAGCAACCCGACGCCGTGCTGCTCGAAGGCCCGCAGATGCCTAGCGCCCAGTGGTTCCCCGGCGCAACGCTGAACTTTGCCGAACACCTGCTACAGCGTCGCGATGATGCGATCTCCGTAATAGCCGTTGGCGAAAACGGTCAGCGTGAACACTTGACCTGGGCCGAACTCGCGGAACATGTCGCCGGCTTTCAAAACAGTCTGATAGCGGCCGGTGTCGGGGTTGGCGACCGGGTCGCCGCGTGCATGCCCAACACCTGGCAAACCCTGGTGGCCATGCTCGCCACCACCAGCCTTGGCGCCATCTGGTCCTGTTCTTCGCCGGACTTCGGCACTCAAGGGGTGGTTGACCGTTTCGGCCAGATCGAGCCGAAAGTGCTGGTGACTTGTGCCGGTTATCACTATGCCGGCAAGGCAATCGACCAGACCGCCAAGATCAATGAAATCCTCGAACGGCTGCCGTCGTTGCAGCATTTGATTGTGGTCCCGTATGCGCGACCTCAGGCGCACATCGTAGACTTCCGCACCCGGGCCAACGTGACGCTGTGGGACGATTTCTACGAACCCGGCGGCGAACCGGATTTCGTCCCGGTGTCCTTTGCCCATCCGCTGTACATCCTCTACTCCAGCGGCACCACCGGCGTGCCCAAATGCATCGTCCACAGCACCGGCGGCGTGTTGCTGCAACACGTCAAGGAACACGGCCTGCATGGCGATCTGGGCCCCGGTGAACGGCTGTTCTACTACACCACCTGCGGCTGGATGATGTGGAACTGGCTGGTGTCGGCGCTGGCGACAGGCAGTTCCGTGGTGCTGTACGACGGCTCACCGTTCCAGCCTGAACCGCAACGCCTGATCGACCTGATCGACGACGAACGCATCAGCGTCTTCGGCACCAGCCCCAAATACCTCGCGACCCTGGAAAGCAGCGGTATCAAGCCCCGTGAAAGTCACGACCTGGGCAGCCTCAAGACGTTGCTGTGCACCGGCTCGGCACTGTCGCCGCACAGTTACGACTTCGTCTATCGCGACTTCAAAACTGACGTGTGCCTGGCGTCGATGTCCGGGGGCACCGACATCGTCTCGTGCTTCGTCAACGGCAACCCGATGACGCCCGTGCGGCGCGGCGAAATCATGGGCAAAAGCCTGGGAATGGCCGTCGAAGTGTGGAACGACGAAGGCCACCCGGTGATCGGCGAAAAGGGTGAGCTGGTCTGCACCCGGCATTTCCCGGCGATGCCCATTGGCCTGTGGAACGATCCCGATGGCGAGAAACTGCGAAAATCCTATTTCAGCCTGTTCCCCGGTGTCTGGGCTCAAGGAGATTACGCCGAACAACTGCCCCATGGCGGGATGATGATCCACGGTCGCTCCGATGCCGTGCTCAACCCCGGTGGCGTGCGCATCGGCACGGCGGAAATCTATCGTCAGGTAGAGAAAGTCCCCCAAGTGCTCGACAGCGTGGCCATTGGTCAGCAGTGGCAGGATGACGTGCGGGTGGTGCTGTTCGTACGCTTGCACGACGGGCTCGAACTGGACGAGGCACTCCAACAGCAGATCCGCGAGACGATTCGCGCCAACACCACGCCGCGCCATGTACCGGCGAAAATTGTCGCGGTCACCGACATTCCCCGGACCATCAGTGGCAAGGTGGTTGAGTTGGCGGTGCGCAATGTGGTGCATGGGCAGAAGGTGAAGAACACCGATGCCCTGGCCAATCCCGAAGCGCTGGAACAGTACCGAAACAGGCCCGAACTCCAGTCATGAAACAAGGTTACCTGTAGGAGCGAGCCTGCTCGCGATAGCGGAGTGTCAGTTGACATCAATGCAAATTGACCCGACGCCATCGCGAGCAAGCTCGCCCACATTTACCGCTCAAGCCTCTGAATCAACCTGCGCCTGTCACCTGTGCAAGAATAGTCCCAGCCAAAGCGACTCATGTGCAGGACTCCTTGATGAACGCAACACCAACCGCCAGCGATGCCCAGGCCTTGATCGCCCGAATCGACTGGGCAAGCAGCCCGCTGGGCGCTGCCAGCACTTGGCCACAAAGCCTGCGAACTGCCGTGGACATCGTCATTCACTCACCGATGCCGATGCTGCTGCTATGGGGCCCGCAACTGACGCAGATCTATAACGACGGCTTCGCCCTGCTCGCCGGAAGCAAACATCCACAGGCTTTCGGCCAACCGACACACCTGATCTGGCCAGAGTTGCAAGACTTTACCGACCCGATCTACAGCGCCGTCCTGCAAGGTCAGGTACGAACCTACAGTGAACAGCGCTTCACCCTGCAACGTGAAGGCCGGGAGTCAGACTTCTGGCTCGACCTGACCTACAGCCCGATCCGCGACGAAGGTGCCGAGGTGGCCGGGATTCTGGTCATCGCCATCGAAACCAACGAACGCCGGCGTATCGCCCTGGAACTCGAACAGCGCTCGGCGGCGAGCCTCAAGGCCCAGCGTGAAACCGAGGAACGCCTGCAACTGGCCCTCGCCGCCACCGATGCGGTCGGCACCTGGGACTGGGACATCAGCGAGGACCGTTTCATCGCCGATGCGCATTTTGCCCAATTGCACGGCATCGACCCGGCCATGGCCAGCCAGTTGCCGATCAGTGAGTACCTGCACGGCGTACACCCGCAAGACCGTGCCCTGATCGCCCGCAGCATCAAGCATTGCATCACCCACGGTAGCGAATACGCCGAGGAGTATCGCCTGCTGCAAACCGACGGCCAGATGCGCTGGGTGTTTGCCCGCGGTCGCTGCTACAAGGATCACCACGGCCGGCCGATGCGTTTCCTCGGCGCCGCCATGGACCTGACCGAGCGCAAACACACCGAGCAAGCCCTGCGCCAGAGCCAGACCGAACTGCAACTGATCATCAACGCCATGCCGGTCCTGATCAGCTACGTCGACCGCGAAGAACGCTTTCGCCTGAACAATGCGGCGTACCTCGACTGGTACGGGCTCACGCCGCAAGAGCTTTACGGGCGAACCATTCTTGAAGTCATCGGCGAAGAAGCCTATGCGCTGCGCGCCCCGTACATCATCGAGGCGCTGTCTGGCCGGCCCTGCTGTTTCAGCATCAGCACGCCACACCGCGACGGCAGCATCCGCCAGGCCTTGATGAATTACCTGCCACGCCACGGCCCGGACGGCGCGGTGAACGGCTTCTACATCTTCGTGATCGACGAAACCGAGCGTAAAAAGACCGAAGAAGCCCTGCGCATCCTCAACGAAACCCTTGAGGAACGGGTTGCCGCGCGCACCCGCCAACTGGCCGAGGCCAACGAGCGTCTGCAAAACGAGATGTTCGAGCGCGAACGTGCCGAAGACGCCTTGCGCCATGCGCAGAAAATGGAAGCGGTCGGCCAGCTTACCGGCGGCATCGCCCATGACTTCAACAACATGCTCACCGGCATCATCGGCAGCCTCGACCTGATGCAACGCTACATTGCCGACGGACGTATCGACGAGATCGGCCGATTCACCGAGGCGGCGGTGTCCTCGGCCAACCGCGCCGCCGCCCTCACCCATCGCTTGCTGGCGTTCTCCCGGCGTCAGTCGCTCAACCGCAAGCCGCTGAACCCCAACGAGTTGGTTCACTCGCTCGAAGACTTGTTCAGGCGCACCAAGGGCGACCACATCGAACTCAAACTGCAACTGGCCGAGACCATCTGGTGGGTCAGCACCGATTTCAGCCAGCTGGAAAACGCCTTGCTCAACCTGGTGATCAACGCTCGGGACGCCATGCCCGATGGCGGTGAGTTGCAGATCGAAACGGCCAACGTCTACCTCGATGGCAGCGACATCACGACCCTGGAGCCGGTCAAGGCCGGCGACTACGTGATGATTGCCGTCAGCGACAACGGCACCGGCATGACGCCCTCGGTGCTGGCCAAGGCATTCGACCCGTTCTTCACCACCAAGCCCATCGGCCAGGGCACCGGCCTGGGCTTGTCGATGATTTACGGTTTTGCCCAGCAAACGGGGGGCCACGTCAGCCTGTTCAGCCTGCCCGGACGGGGCACCAGCGTGCGCTTGTACCTGCCGCGCCTGCATTCGAACGAGCCGGAACAAGTCCTGTCGCCCTTCGTCGGCGAGGCACCGGCGGCGATTGCCGGCGAAACCGTGATGTTGGTAGAGGACGATGCGGCGGTGCGCATGCTGGTACTGGACCTGCTCAAGGAGCTCGGTTACCGAGCCCATGAAGCCGAAGATGCCAAGGGCGCCCTGCCGCTGCTGGAGTCGGACCTGCGGGTGGACCTGCTGGTGACCGACGTCGGATTGCCGGGCATGAACGGCCGCCAACTGGCGGAAATCGCCCGCCAGCATCGTCCCGAACTGAAAGTGCTGTTCATGACCGGTTACGCCGAGATCGCCGCCGAGCGCCAGGGTTTCCTCGAAGAAGGCATGGACATGGTGGCCAAGCCGTTTTCCATCGACCTGCTGGCCAACAAGATTCGCACGATGATCAGTCAACCGGACTGAGTTGAGGCATAATCGCGCGCCCCCGCTGCCACACACATAGCCACCCACATAGCCACCACCGTTGCAAGGTAACCGCCCCATGAAAGCTCAAGCCCGCCATATTCTGGTGAAAACCTCGGAAGAAGCCGAGCAGCTCAAACAACGCATCGCCAAGGGTGAAGCGTTCGACGTGCTGGCCAAGAAGTACTCGACCTGCCCATCGGGCAAGCGCGGCGGCGATCTCGGTGAAGTGCGGCCGGGGCAGATGGTCGGCGTGATCGATGCGGTGATCTTCAAGAAACCGCTGCGGGTGGTACATGGGCCGATCAAGAGCAAGTTCGGGTATCACCTGGTGCAGGTGTTTTACCGGGATTGAGTGGCTGGTCAGGCCCCTGTGGCGAGGGGGCTTGCCCCCGTTCGGCTGCGCAGCAGTCGCAAACCCTGCACACTCGGTGTGTCATCAAAATCAGATCCGGCAGGTTTTGGGGCTGCTTCGCAACCCAACGGGGGCAAGCCCCCTCGCCACAAAAGCTCCTTCGCCACAGATAATGGATTCAATCTCTGGGAATCAACGCCCCCGGCACCTGAATCACCCGGCTCGCCAGCCGATGCCCGGCCTCGGCGGCGTCAGCGGGGCTACCACCCTTGAGCCGCGAAGCCAGATACGCCGCGCTGAACGAATCCCCCGCCGCCGTGGTGTCCACTACCCGTTCGACCTTCTGCGCCGGCACCTCGAATGACTCGCCATCACAACGAATCAGGCACGCTTGGGCACCGCGCTTGAGCACCACTTCCGGCGTACCGATCTGCTCATACGCGGCAAACACCGCGTCACAATCGGAATAACCAAACAACGCCTGTTCGTCATCCACCGTCAGCAACGCCAGGTCGACATGCGGCAGCACACGGCGATACGCCGCCCGGGCCTCCTCGACCGATGCCCACAGCCGTGGCCGGTAGTTGTTGTCGAACACGATCCGCGCATCGCGCTGGCGGGCTTCGATCAGGGTTTCCAGCAGCTTTTCCCGGCCCTCCACACCGAGCACTGCCAGGGTGATACCGCTGAAATACAGCACGTCGTAATCAGGCAACGCCGCGAGGATCGGCGCAGCGGCCGGGGTGGTAAAGCAATCGCGCACCGCCGCTTCATTGCGCCAGTACAGAAAGCGCCGCTCGCCGGCCGCGTCAGTCTGGATGCAATACAAACCCGGCAGGCGTCCGGGCAGACGCTGGACCATGCCGAGCCCGATATTTTCCGCCGCCCAACTCTGGCACATCGCGTCGCTGAAACTGTCATCGCCCAGGGCGGTGACGTAGTCCACGGAGCCGTCCTCTCCCAGTTCCCGGGACAGGTACACCGCCGTATTCAAGGTGTCGCCGCCGAAGCTCTGTTGCAGACTGCCGTCGGCGCGATGCTGCAACTCGATCATGCATTCGCCGATCAGGGCGATGCGTGGAGTGTTGGGGCCCAGGGTGCTGATGGTGTTCATACGCGGATTTCTCTTTTGTCTGGTAGGGCCTCTTCGCGAGCAAGCCCGCTCCCACAGGGGAACGCATTTCAATGTGGGAGCGGGCTTGCCCGCGAAGGCCGCACCTCGGTCCTGAACCTTAGAAACAGGTTTCCATGGTCTCGATGACGTTCAGTTGCTCATCCACCAGGCAACCGACACGCCACTTGTCGAACGTCAGGCACGGGTGCGAGGTACCGAACGAAATGATGTCGCCCACCCGCAGATCAACCCCCGGCGCCACGGTCATGAACGCATGCTGGTCCATCACCGCGGTCACCTTGCAGGCGCTCACATCATCGCCTTTGGCCGGCACGGCGCCCGCCTTGTAACGCAGCAATGGCACCGGCAAACCGGCGTCGTAGGCCACGTCGCGTTTGCCCAGGGCAATCACCGCAAACCCCGGTTCCGGCAACGACTGCACGTGCGCCCACACTTCCAGCGCCGGACGCAGGCCTTCGTGCAGGTCGCTGCGACGGTCGAGCACGCAGCACTGCGCTTCCTTGTAGATGCCATGGTCATGAGCCACGTAACTGCCGGGACGCAGCACGCTGAGGAAACGCCCAGCGGCGTTCTGTGCTTCAAAGGACTCGGCAATCAGGTCATACCAGGCCGACCCCGACGCGGTGATGATCGGTTTGGCAATGGCGAAGGCTCCGCTGTCCTGCAACTGCACCGCCAGGCGCACCAGTGACGCGGCGAAATCGCGAATGCCGGTCACCGCGTGGTCGCCATGGATCACGCCTTCGTAGCCTTCGATCCCGGTCAGGGCCAGTGCCGGTTGCGCGCCGATGGCCTTGGCCAGATCAAGCACTTCCTGCTCGCTGCGGCAACCGCAACGGCCACCGGCCACGCCGTATTCGATCATGACGTTCAGGCGCACGCCGCGGGAGGCGAAAAAGGCGCCGAGGTCGGCGACGTTGTCCGGGTGATCGACCATGCAATAGAAGTCGAACGCCGGGTCTGCCAGCAGATCGGCGATCAACGACATGTTCGGCGTGCCGACCAACTGGTTGGCCATCAACACCCGACGCACGCCATGGGCGTAGGCCGCACAGGTTTGGGTGGCGCTGGCCAGGGTGATGCCCCAGGCACCGGCGTCCAGTTGGCGGCGGAACAACGCCGGGGTCATGCTGGTCTTGCCATGGGGCGCCAGTTCGGCGCCGCTGTTGCTGACGAAGTCCTGCATCCAGCGAATGTTGTGTTCCAGCGCCTCGCGGTGCAGTACCAGCGCCGGCAGGCTGACGTCACGCACCAGGCTGGCACCGATCGGGGCAGCGCCTTTGTCGACGTTGGCAGTATGGGGGGCAGAAGACATGGTCGAACTCCTCGTTCACGCGGCCGCAGGCAGCCGCTGCTATTCGTTGATGCGACGGGCCAGGCTGTTGGCGCTTTCGATCAGCACCCGGCGATAGTCGTTATAGTTTTTCTTCGCATCGGCTCGTGGAGCGACGATGCACAGGGTCGCGATGGCCACGCCGCCGGGATCTTTGACCGGCGCGGCGAAGCAATGGGTAAAGGTGTCGGCGACGCTATCGAAGGAAAAGAAACCATCGATACCGGCCTGACGGATTTCCTTGAGAAACTGCTCCAGTGGCAAGCGTTCGCCATTGGGCAGGACGAAGTCGTCGTGGTCGATCAGGTCGACGATTGCCTGGTCGCTCAGGTGCGCCAGCAGCAGGCGTCCAGAGGCGGTCCAGGGGATGGGCGCGTTCTCGCCGATGTCCGAGGAAATGCGGAAATGCCGCTCACCTTCCTTCATCAGCGCCACGGTGTACTTGCGCCCGTTGAGCAAGCACATCTGTGCGGTTTCATGGGTCTGGCTGACGATTTCCTGCAAGGCGTGATCGGCCTCGCGAGTCAGGTCGAAATGGCGCAAATGCGCCTGGCCGAGAAAGTACAACTGGCGACCGAGGTAGACGTGACCGTCCTTGCCCACCGGCTCCAGAATCCGTCGTTCCAGCAGCGAGGCCACCAGTTCGTAGACCGTGGATTTGGGGCTGCCGATGCCGTTGGCGATGTCGTTCGGGCGCAGGGGTTGGCCGATTTCCTTGAGGAAATCGAGGATATCGAACGCCCGGTCCAGACCGCGTGCCCGGCGCTTGATGGTGTCTTCGGTCATTTCAGTGGTTCCCATTCATAATGCCGGGAGTTTACCGAGAGTGCGGCGGCGACTGTTAGGCCGCCTTCGCGAGCAGGCTCGCTCCCACAGGGAAATGCATTCCAAATGTGGGAGCGTGGCTTGCCCGCGATGGGCGCGACTCGGTTCAAGCCTTTTTCTTGTACGCAATACAGTCGATCTCGACCTTGCAGTCGACCATCATGTTCGCCTGAACGCAGGCCCGCGCCGGGGCGTGCTCGGGTTTGAAGTACTCGGAGAAGACCTTGTTGAAACTCGTGAAATCCCGCGGATCCTCCAGCCACACGCCAGCACGCACCACGTCTTCGAGGCCATAACCGGCCTCTTGCAGAATGGCGATCAGGTTCTTCATGGTCTGGTGGGTCTGTTCGACAATGCCGCCAGTAATGATCTCGCCGTCCACCGCCGGCACCTGCCCGGAAACGTGCAGCCAGCCATCGGCTTCAACGGCGCGGGCGAAAGGGCGAGGCTGACCGCCAGCGGCGGTGCTGCCGGTGCCGTAACGAGTAATGCTCATGAGTGTTTCTCCTGATTGAAAATTGAAGGATCAAAAACGGGTGCTTTTGAGAAATTCTGCCAGTCGTGGCGACTGCGGGCGTTCGAACAGTTCCTTGGGCGGCCCCTGCTCTTCGATGCGCCCCTGATTCATGAATACGATCTTGTCCGAAACCTCGAACGCAAAGCGCATTTCGTGGGTCACCAGCAGCATGGTCATACCGTCTTCGGCCAGGCCCTTGATCACGCTCAACACTTCGCCCACCAGTTCCGGGTCGAGGGCCGAGGTCACTTCGTCGAACAGCATCAGGCTCGGGTTCATCGCAATCGCCCGGGCGATCGCCACGCGCTGCTGCTGACCGCCAGACAACTGACCGGGAAAGTGATCGCGTCGTTCCAGCAGGCCAACGCGCTCCAGCCATTTCTCGGCCAGGGCCACGGCCTCGTCCTTGTGCAGCTTCTTCACCTTGAGCAGGCCCAGGGTGACGTTCTGCAAGGCCGTCAGGTGCGGGAACAGGTTGAACTGCTGGAACGCCATGCCGGTCATGGCGCGATGGCGGGCAATGACTTTTTCCGGGTGGCGAATGCGTTTGCCGTTGACCTCGTCATAACCGATCGATTCACCGTCGAGCAGGATCTGCCCGCCCTGGAACTCTTCAAGCATGTTCACGCAGCGCAGCAGCGTGGTCTTGCCCGAACCGCTGGAGCCGATCAGCGTCACCACATTGCCGCGCTGCATGCTCAGGTCGACGCCCTTGAGCACTTCGAGCTGGTCGTAACGCTTGTGCAGGCCGCGAATGTCCAGCAGCGGTTGGCCGTTTTGTGCATTGGTTTGAGTCTGAGTCATGGCAAAGCCACCCGCTTTTCAATGTGCCGGCCGAGTAACTCGATGCCGTAGTTGATGACGAAGAACAGGAAACCGGCGAACAGGTAAAACTCCAGGGTCATGAACGTCCGGGCAATGATCTGCTGGGTACTGAGCAGCAATTCCGCTACGCCGATCACCGACAACAGGGTCGAGGCCTTGACGATCTCGGTGGACGAGTTGACCCAGGTCGGCAGGATCTGCCGCAACGCCTGGGGCAACAGCACGTAACCGAGCGCCTGGTAGAACGTCAGGCCGATAGCCTTGCTCGCCTCCATCTGCCCGCGCGGCAATGCCTGCAACGCACCGCGCACGATCTCGGCGACATGGGAGCCGCAGAACAGCGTCAAACCCAGCGCACCGGCCTGGAACGCGCTGATCTGCCAGCCGAGTGCCGGTGCCATGTAGAAGCACGCCAGCACCAGCACGAACACCGGCGTGCCGCGAATCACATCGACATAAAAACGAAACGGCGCGCGCATCCAGAACTTGCCGTAGGTCAGCACCAGACCGGTGACAACGCCAACGAGCGTGCCGAGCAAAATCGCCAGCACCGACACTTGGACACTGGTCAGGAAGCCTTGCCACAGCACTTCCCGTGCCACCCACAACTCATGCAACCAACTGGGGGATTCGTACATGGGGCCTCCTATCGGCGAATCGCCAGACGCTGTTCGAGGTAACGCAGCATAATGGCAATGAGGTAACAGGCCGCCACATACAGCGCCGTGGTCACCAGCCAGGTTTCAATCACCCGGTAGCTCTCGACGTTGATCTTGCGCGCGTAATAGGTCAGCTCCGGTACGGCAATCGCGGCCGCCAGCGAGGTGTCCTTGAACAGCGAAATGAAGTTGTTCGACAGCGCCGGCAATACATTGCGCAGCATCACCGGCACGTTGACGTAGGCCTTGACCTGCCACTCGCCCAGGCCAATGGCCAACCCTGCTTCACGCAGGCCCTTGGGAATGCTCAGCAAACCGCCACGGAACACTTCGGTCAGGTACGCCCCGGCATACAGCGACAGGGTGATGATGAACGAGGGGATCTTGTCCAGCCTGATCCCCAGGCTCGGCAGCGCAAAGTAAATCAACAGGATCAACACCAGGATCGGCGTGTTACGAATCACCGTGACATACACCGACGCCAGCACCCGCAATGCGCGGTGCCTGGACAGCAAGGCAAACGCCATCATCAGGCCGATCACGCAGCCGATGGCGATCGACAGCAGCGCCAGTTCAAGGCCCATGCCGAGCCCCGCCAGCAAGGTGTCGAAATCGCGCCACACGGCGGCAAAGTTCAACTGATAGTTCATGGTCAGCAGTACCTTGAGCGGGGCGCTCAGCGGCGCCCCACTCTCACGGGATCATTTGAATTCGACGGGAAAACCGATGGCTGGGGTTGGCAGGTCTACACCGAACCATTGCTTGAACGACGCCGCGTACGTCGGGAACTCCACGCCGGTCATGGCTTCATGCAGGGTGGTGTTGACGAAGTTCAGCCAGTCCTGATCGCCGCGTTTCACCGCGCACGCATAGGTCTGCGGGCTCCAGGCGTAGGCCGGGCTGCGATAACGGCCAGGGTTCTGCACCATCAGGTATTTCACCGAAGACTGGTCGGTGGCCGCCGCGTCGGCGCGGCCGGAGTTCACGGCCTGGTACATCAGGTCCACGCTGTCGTATTGATCGACCTTGGCCTTGGGCAGCGCCTGGTGCACCAGTTCTTCGGCATAGACGTTTTGCAGCACCGCCACGGTGAGACTGTCACCGGCGGCTTTCATGTCGTCGATTTCCTTGTACTTGCTGTTCGCCGGCAGCAGCAGGCCGACACCTTCGCGGTAGTACGGCAGGGTGAACGCCACTTGCTGCGCACGGCTGGCCGTCACGGTAATGAACTGGCAGCTGATGTCGACCTTGTCGGTCAGCAGGTTGGGAATCCGCGCATCGGACGACTGCACCACATACTCGACCTTGTCCGGGTCGTTGAACAAACCCTTGGCGATCATGTGCCCGATATCGATATCGAAACCCTGCAACTTGCCATCCGCACCCTGAAAGTGCCACGGCGCGTTGGTGCTGCCGGTACCAACAATCAATTTGCCGCGGGCCAGAACGCTATCGAGCTTGCTGTCCGCCGCCTGGGCCACGCCCATGGCAGCGGCGGTAGCCGCGAACAGAAAAACACACGCTTTGAACAAGGAAGGTCGGCGATGCATGGCAAGCACTCCAGGGTGATGTGTATTCCGCTATACCGGAACTAGGTATGTAACAACGGAATAGACAGCAGAAAGTGTGCCACAGGACGCCAGGCGTTTCCCAGTGCATTTGAAAATTCAACACAATCAACAAGATGGCCAAACACGGGGCAGCAAGCGTTACCCATCACCACGCAAAGGAGCGCTACCTTTGGCTACAAGGCACGGGTAGCCGGGCCCCAAGCGGGTGCACACCGCCGGCCGACTGCAAGGACCCGAACTGAAAACAACCAGGAAAATGGCCTCGTAAACGGACTGCCCAACCGCTTCTGCTTAAAGGATTCATCTCTAATCCCGCTTATCTGCAATCACCCGGGGAATTTTTTTGGCTATTGGCCATCCTATTGCCTCTACTGGCCATCGCCACCGTGCTGGTGATCGACCGCCAACATGCCCAGAACCGGATTGGACAACCCCGGTTCCGGCTGCTTTATTCAAGTTCTAGACAGGTTATGAACTGCAGCTGGCCACCTGATGCGCCAGCCTTTCACGATATTCAAGGAGGGTTAATGTCTTTTAAGGTCATGATGGTTTTCGGCACGCGTCCGGAGGCCATCAAGATGGCGCCGCTGGCTCGGGTCCTGCGTAACTGGCCCGGAATCGATCTGAACATCTGCTCCACCGGCCAGCACCGGGAAATGCTCAAGCAAGTGCTCGACTCTTTCCAATTGACGGTCGACGAAGACTTGCAGGTGATGACCCAGGGCCAGACCCTCAATGGCCTCTCCGAACAATTGCTGGGGCATCTCGACAAAGCCTACGAGCGAGTGCAGCCGGACATCGTGCTGGTGCACGGCGACACCACCACCAGCTTCATTGCCGCCCTCGCCGCCTTCAATCGCCAGATACCCATCGGCCATGTCGAGGCCGGCTTGCGTACCGGCAATTTGCGCGCACCCTGGCCGGAGGAAGCCAACCGGCACCTGACCGGCGTTATCGCCGACCTGCATTTCGCACCGACCACCAAGAGCGAAGACAACCTGCTGCGCGAAGGAGTGCCCAAGGCCAATATCGAAGTGACTGGCAACACCGTCATCGACGCCCTGGTGTGGATGCGCAATCACCAGCAGCAAACCCAGTGGCACCCGGCCGCCGACTCACCGCTTGCGGTACTCGACGACAACCGGCGCATGGTGCTGATCACCGGACATCGCCGGGAAAATTTCGGCGGTGGCTTCCGCAACATCTGCCTGGCGTTGGCCACCCTCGCCCAACGCTATCCCGACGTGCAGTTCGTCTACCCGGTGCACCTCAACCCGCAGGTGCAAAACGCGGTGTACAGCGTACTTTCGGACAAGCCCAACATCTATCTGGTGGCACCGCAGGACTACCAGCATTTCGTCTGGCTGATGGGGCGTGCGTACTTCATCCTCAGCGATTCCGGCGGCATCCAGGAGGAAGCCCCGGCCATCGGCAAACCGCTGCTGGTACTGCGCGATGTCACTGAGCGGCCATCGGTGCTCGAAGGCGGAACGGTGCTGCTGGTGGGCACCGACACCGACCGGATCGTCAAGGAGTCCTGCCTGTTGCTCAATGACCAGGCCACGTTCCAGCGCATGAGCCGTATCCATAGCCCGTACGGCGACGGCCACGCCAGCGAACGGATCGCCAATCGTCTCGGCGTCTGGCTCAAACATCGCGCGGCCTCGGGAAAAGCCGTATGAGCCTGGAGTTGGTCGATTTTTTTGCCTACGTACTGTTCGGACTCAAATACCTCGCGATTATCCTCGCCCTGCTGATGTTCATCCTCGGGCTCGATGACCTGTTCATCGACCTGGTGTACTGGACCCGCAAGCTGATCCGGCGCTGGCGGATCTATGAAAAATTCGAGCGCGCCGATGAAGAGCGGCTGTACACCATCGGCGAAAAACCCCTGGCGATCATGGTGCCGGCGTGGAACGAAGTCGGCGTGGTCGGTGAAATGGCGCGCCTGGCCGCCTCGACCATCGACTACGAGAACTACCAGATTTTCGTCGGCACCTACCCCAACGACGCCGAGACCCAGGCCGACGTCGATGCGGTGTGCCTGCATTATCCCAACGTGCACAAAGTGGTGTGCGCGCGCCCCGGCCCGACCAGCAAGGCCGACTGCCTGAACAACGTGATCGACGCCATCCTGCGCTTTGAAAGCGATGCAAAGATCCAGTTCTCCGGCTTCATCCTGCACGATGCCGAGGACGTGATCTCGCCCATGGAGTTGCGCCTGTTCAACTATCTGCTGCCGGCCAAGGACCTGATCCAGATTCCGGTCTACCCCTACGCACCGGAATGGAAAGGCTTCACCGCCGGCCACTACGTCGACGAGTTCGCCGAGAACCACGGCAAGGACGTCATCGTGCGCGAAGCGTTGACCGGGCAAGTGCCCAGCGCCGGGGTCGGCACCTGCTTCAGCCGCAAGGCGATCAGTGCCCTGCTCGAGGACGGTGACGGTATCGCCTTCGACGTGCAGAGCCTGACCGAAGACTACGACATCGGTTTTCGCCTCAAGCAAAAGGGCATGAAGTGCATCTTCGCCCGCTATTCGGTGACCGATCCGAAACTGGCGCTGGAGCAGCCCTGGGTGTTCGGCATGAACCGCGCGTTCTCCCAGGTGATCTGCGTGCGCGAGCACTTTCCCCGGGACTTGCAGCACGCGATCCGGCAGAAGTCGCGCTGGATCGTCGGCATCGTGTTCCAGGGTACCAAGAACCTCGGCTGGAGCCCCAAGGGCCTGCTCAATTACTTCCTGTGGCGCGACCGTCGCGGCTTGATTGCGTACCTGTTGAGTTTCCTCGTCAACCTGCTGTTCGTGGTGCTGTTGGCAATGTGGCTGGTGACGGTGATTTCTCCGACCGCCTGGCGTTATCCGTCGATCCTTGCCGGCAGTTCGTTGCTGACGACCTTGCTCTGGCTCAATGGCCTGATGCTGCTCAATCGGTTGTTCCAGCGCGGCTGGTTCGTCACTCGCTATTACGGTCTGGTCGAAGGGCTGCTGTCCGCCCCGCGAATGATGTGGAGCAACTTCGTCAACTTCTTCGCCAACCTGCGCGCGCTGCGTCAGGTCATGGAGATGGGCGACTCACGCCGCGTGGCCTGGGACAAGACCACCCACGAATTCCCCGCCTTGACCCAGGCCCAGCGCACCCCACTCGGGCATCGACTGGTGGAAAAAGGTTTGCTGAGCGAAGAGCAGCTCGAAGCGGCGGTGACCAACCCTGTGCGTCGACGCCTGGGTCGTGAACTGCTGCTGCGCGGGCACATCGACACCACGCAGCTTGTGCAAGAGCTGGCAGAACAACTGGACCTGGAGTGGGCACCGCTGAATCCGTTCAAACTCGACAAGCGCCTGATCGCTGCAGTACCCCGCAAGATTGCCACGCACTACGGTGTGCTACCGGTTGCCGAAGAAGGCGACACCCTGGTGCTGGCGTCCGAAGGCCCGGTGAGCCAGGTGTCCCTGGGCGCCATCAGCCGTCAACTGAAACGCCCGGTGCGTTGCCGCCTTGCACCACAAGGCCGGGTGACGCTGGGGATCCGCTACTGGTACGCCAGCCCTCGTCAAAGCGAAGAAGTCCATCAGATGCTCGAGGTGCTTGAGCAACATCAGGACGACGAAAACCTGATCGAGCGCGTCAGCCATCACCAGGTGCTGCTGGGCAATCTGTTGCAAGTACGCGGCATGGTGCCGCCAACCCTGTTCAATCAGGCGTTGATCGATTTCGATGCGGAAAAAATGTCTCTGGGCGAACACTTGATTGAACGCGGCATGATCACTCGGGAAATCCTCGAACAAGCCCTGGCCGATCAGGCCAGCGAACAACAAGCGGCTTACCGCATTGCCCGGGAGGTCGCATGACAGCCGGCCACCGCTACACCCTTTTACTGGGCAGCCTGCTGCTGAGCCTGAGTTCGGCCACTGGTGTGCACGCCGAACCGCTGACCGAGTTCGAGCAGTTTCGCAGTTATCCCTACATGGACCGCAGCTACCGTGAGGCGAAAAAAGGCAACTGGGGCGAAGTCGAAAAGTTGATGCGTCACCTGCTGAGCAAAGTGCCGAACAACGATGAAGCGCGGGCGCTGCTGGTGCAATCACTGGCCAGGCAACGGCGCTACAAGGAAGCGGTGCAGGCGTTGCCCGACAATCCGGCCAACAGCGACGCCCTGCTCAACCTGCGCCTGACCTGGATCGAACAGGACCCGCCCGGCAGCGACCAGGTGGAACAGTGGATCGCAACCAGCAACCTCACTCAGCGTATCCGTTTGTGGCAGGCCTACAGCCTGAGCCTGGCCAAGTTCGGCGGCGCGGCGCGCGCCCATGACTGGTTGGCGCAACTGGCGCCCAAGGGCGATCAACGCATCCTGCAACTGGCCCGGGCCAACTGGTCCGAGCAGTTGCACGACTGGAACGGCACCATCGAACAACTGGCCCCGCTCGCCGCGAAGAATCAGCTCGACGCGCAAGGCTGGCAACGCCTGGCCAACGCCTACGTGCAACGCCTCGATGAACAACCCTTGCAGCAATTGCTACAAACAGCGCCCAGCCCGCAGGCCGCACGCAAGGCTCGGCTGGCCATGGTCGACCGGGCGATCGCCCTGGGTCACATCCAGCAGGCGCAACGCTGGATGCAATCGCTGCCGCCCGCCGACCTTGCCGACCCGGCGCAGCGCCAGCGTCTGTGGGAACTGGCGCGGCAAACCGGTGACAGTGCCACGGTGCAACGCTTGAGCGCGGAGTTGCAGCGGCCCTGCCTGGAGACCGCCGACTGGCTGTCGCGCCACGATCCGCAAGCCGCACTGAGCCAGCTGAAGAGTTGCCGGCCCGATGAAAATCCGCAGGCCTGGCTGATCCTCGCGCAGCGCCTGCAGGCCACCGATCTGCTGCAGGCAACCCGTTTGCCGGAGCCCTGGGACACCCGGCGCCGCGAACGCCTGCTGGACGTCTGGCAGGATGAAGGTCGCAGCGACAAAGTCATGGCTTACCTCGCCGGCCAGCCGCAGACCGCCGACGTGGTCAAGCGCCGCGCCGAGCTGCTCCAGGCAGCGGGTCGCAACAGCGAAGCGTCGACCTTCTGGGAGCGGCATTACCAGCAGACCGGCAACCTCGACTCACTGAATCAGGCCACCTATCTGGCCCTGAATGCCGGCCAACGGGAACATGCGCAACAGTTGCTCGAGAGCGCTTACGACCGCCACGGCGGCAAGCTGCCGACGCCCCTGTTGCAACGCCTGGCGGGGCTGTATGCCGCGACGACACCGACCGCGGCGCAACAGCAACGCATCGTTTCATTGCTCAACCGCGTTGACCCTGCCACCCGCGGACAACTGCTCGCGCAATTGGCGGAAAACGGTCAGTGCGGCGCGGTTCAACAGGCGATTGGCGATCATCCGCAAGCCGCAGGCGATTACCGCGCCCTGGGTCGTTGTGCGATGCCGGAGCGCCCCGGCGAAGCGGTGGTGTATTACCAGACCGCCGAAAAACTGGGTGATCGAAACAGTCGCCTGCCACTGGCTTACGCCCTGGAAGCCGCCGGCGATTCGGCGGCTGCCCTGGCCATCTGGCGCAGCATTCCAGACGCCGAACTCAGTGACAATGCCCGTCTCACCGCCAGCCGTGGCGCGCTGAACATCGGCGACACGCAAACAGCCGAACGCTACTGGCAACAAAGCCGCACCCGTGGCGCCAATGAGTGGGCGCTGGGCGCGGCGATTGCCGATGCCCGGGGCGATCACACGCTGGCGCTGCAGCGCCAGCGTTCCGCCTTGCAACTGGCGCCGGATGCCGAGCATTACTACTCGGCTTCGGTCACGGCGCAAAAGGCCGGCGAACTGCAACAAAGTACCGAATGGCTGGCCGAGGCCGTGCGTCGCGATCCGGGCAACCCCCGTTATCGCGCCGACTACGGCGTACGCCTGGCCGGTGCCGGGACCAAGGCGGAACGTGCCCGCGCCATCCCCTATCTGCAACGCGCCACCCGGGATTTCCCGGAAGACTATCGCCTCGGCGAAACCCTGGCCTGGCGCTATGACGAGGTCGAGGACAGCGCCTCGGCGCGCAAGGAACTGGAGCGCGTGATCGATCTGGAGCAAAACCCGATAGCGGCCGACGACGAGGACGGCAGTATGGAAGCCCGACGCTATCGCCAGCGGCGCGCCCATGAATCCCTGTCCCGCCGCGATACCTTGACCTTCGCCAGTACCTGGTCACCCGCCGGGGTTTCGACCAACGACTTCGTGCGGCCCGATGAGAGCATCGGCGCTCGCCGGCGCACGACCTCGCAGAACGTGCAACTGGCCATGTGGGACCATGCGCTCGGCGAAGAGCCGAGCCGCGCTGGCAGTTCACTGTCGGCCTACGGACGGGTGCTGCTCGGCGGCCAGAGTCGCTCCAGTTATGCAGAGTCCATCGCCACCGGCGTGGGCTTGCGCTACAAGCCCTGGGGTACGGCCAACATCAACTTCTACGGCGAGGTTTACAAGCAAAGCCAGTTCAATGATCAGGACAACCACGGCTTGAGCCTGGGCCAGATGCTGATCCCCGACAAGGTCAACGATCAGGCTGAGGATCATCGAGAGGATGGGCACACCACCACTGACTACCTTCTGCGCGCTACCGCGTCGTTCCTCGATCAGGGGCGCTATCGCAACGACTGGCGCGTCGACGAAAGCGATTGGGAGGAACGTTTTCTCTATCTCGACGCGGCGTGGTGGACCAAGGCCGGCGACCATCAATGGCTGTCGCGCTTCCAGCAAGGGCACACCTGGAAATTGCCGTTCAACAGCGCACAAACGCTCATGCCGTACGGTTTTCTCGAATTCGCCAGCCAGGACCCGAGCAACGACTGGCGCCAGGACCTGCGCACCGGTCTCGGCCTGCGTTGGCAATGGTGGTTCAACGACAGTATCTACAACGCCTATCGCGCGCACCTGACGGTCCGCACCGAGTATCAGCAATCCTTGGGCGGCAATCTGTATGAAGGCGCCAATGGCGTGCTGCTGGGCGTGGAGTTGAATTTCTGATGAGGCGACTACTACTGACTTTATGCGTGCTGCTGGGCGGCGTGGCGGCCCATGCCGACGAGCGGATTTTCTATCAGCCACTCAATGCCGATGCCAGCCTGAGCCAGGCGCAATGGCAGCGGATCTGGCAGGACAGCGCCCGCCAGGGCGCGCACACGGTGATCGTGCAATGGACGGCCTATGGCGACTCCGACTTCGGCGGCGCCAATGGCTGGCTCGCCGGCAGCCTGAAACTGGCCCGGGCCCAAGGCCTGAATCTGGTACTGGGGCTGCGCATGGACCCGGCCTATTACCAGCGCATCAATGAACTGGACAGCGCCGGGTTGGCAACCTACTGGCAGACGCAGCTGGGGCAGTCGCTAGCCCGCCAGCAGACACTGCGCAAAGAGTGGAAGCTGCCGGTCAGCGGCTGGTACTTGCCCATGGAGCTGGATGACCTGCACTTTCTGCCGCTCGATCGTCGGCAAACCCTGCAACGCCAGCTCAAAGATTTCGCTGACCAGCTCGACGCGCCGTTGCACATCAGCGTGTTCAACGTCGGCAAGCTTTCGCCACAGGTGAATGGCCAGTGGCTGGGGGAATTGGCCAACGCAGGGATTCAAGTGTGGTGGCAGGACGGCGCCGGCACCGGGCGCTTGCCACTCCTGGTTCGCAACGGCTATGCCAATGCACTGCCCTGCTCCATCGGTATCGTCAGGGAAGCGTTCCGGCAAACCAGCACGGCCGGGCAACCCTTCCGTGCCGAACCGATGCCCCCGCAAACCTCATCGCCGGGTTGCCACCCGACGTCGGTTTTCTCCCTGCGCTACCGGCCCTGGGGTAAGGTGATTCTCGACAACCAGCACAGCAGCAAGGTCGGCGATGTACAAAACCATTGAAGATGAAGTGCTGAAGAAATCGGCGCCGGCCAAGCTCAAAGCCGAATTTCTCCAGCATGAATTTGATCGGCTACGCACCTTCTGCGTACTGATCTACATCGCCAGCATTGCCGTCTGGATTGCTTATGACCTGATCCTCAGTTTCATCGGCGGACAGCCATTCACCTGGCGTTCGCTGGTGTTTTTCGGCGTCTTTGCGATCCTCGTGATCATCCTGCTGTTTGTCCGCGACGCCCGGCATTTCCAGTGGCTCAACCTGCTGTTCGTACTCACCATTGCGTTCGGCACACGGTTGCTTACCGAAGGTCTGCCCAACGATCACCAACCC
The DNA here is from genome assembly GCF_057838985.1 of Pseudomonas sp. KH_046_2. Classification (NCBI taxonomy): domain Bacteria; kingdom Pseudomonadati; phylum Pseudomonadota; class Gammaproteobacteria; order Pseudomonadales; family Pseudomonadaceae; genus Pseudomonas; species Pseudomonas sp. KH_046_2. The sequence goes on from NZ_CM174480.1 coordinate 3,470,760, forward strand.
GCCTGGTTGCTGCTGGCGGCTTCGACCGCCCTGTTTACAGCGTCAGTATTGCCATTGAGCCGCTGGTCATTCTTTACCGCACAAATTGTCACCTGGTGGTTTCTCAATCCCTTCTACAACACAGGAATCGAACACTTTGAACTGAAGGGCGTGATGGCCCTCAGTTACTCGACATTCATCTGCGGCCTGACCATCTACAGCTTCCTGACACTACGCAAGGCCAAGCTCTACAACTTCATCATGTCCAAGCTGCTACTGGACCAGGCCTACATCGACACGCTCACCGAAATCCCCAATCGCCGCTCGTTCATGACCCGCGCCAACCAACAATTGCACACGGTGCCACGGGAAAACGACCACTACCTGGCGATGGTCGATATCGACAATTTCAAAAAGGTCAACGACGTCTATGGTCATGACATTGGCGACGAAGTGCTCAAGCGCATCGCCCAGGACATCAAGTCGGTGATGGCCCACTACGAATATGCGCGGTTGGGTGGCGAGGAGTTCGCGATTTACCTGGCCGGGGTTCGCCATGAAGACGTCGAGGCGCTGGCAGGCGAGTTGTGTCGGGTGGTGCGCGAGCAAGCCACCAGGCACCCGGTGACCATCAGCATCGGCCTGGCCCGGGTGCTCGACGGCGACACGCTGAACCAGGCACTGGTCAAGGCCGATGAAGCCTTGTATGAGTCAAAGCATACGGGCAAGGATCGGTATACCTTTCATCGTCAGGCTTGAGTTATCTGGCGTCCATTACGCCGCCATCGAGAGCAGGCTCGCTCCCACCTGGGGTGTCGTATCCCTGCCCGACCTAGTGCTTGAATGACGTCATCACCCGCTCGGCATTTTCATCGCAGGTCATGCCTTCGGGCCTGGCCTCAATGGTTTCGATCCATCCCAGCAACTGCGCCTTGCTATGGGCCAGGTGCCGTTGCATCTCTTCGATCTGCCCGATCTTGCGGTGCAGGCCGGCCATCAACTCATCGTGCTTGAACGCGCCCGTCACATTATCCGGCAGCAACTGCTTTAGCTCCTCCAGGCTGAAGCCGGCTTGTTGTGCACATTGGATGAGTTGCAGGGTTTGCAGCGCCTGTTGCGAATAGCGCCGATACCCGTTGGAAGAACGCTCGACCTGCCGGATCAACCCCTGAGACTCATAAAAGCGGATGCGCGATGCGGTCAGCCCACTCAACTGCGCCAATTCACCAATTTTCATAAAGGCCTCATTTGTCCGCTTGACATTAAAGTTAACTTTAAGCTTAGCCTCTACTCATCACTACGAGGAGTCAAGCATGTCGCCCTTCCAGATCTTGAATTTGCCCAACGGCCAGACCATCGGCAATCGCATTGCCAAAGCGGCGATGGAAGAGAACCTCGCCGACACCGATCAGGTGCCCGACCAGGCGCTGTTGCGCTTGTATCAGGCCTGGGCCGAGGGCGAAGCCGGCTTGTTGCTGACCGGCAACGTGATGATCGACCGCCGCGCCATGACCGGCCCCGGCGGTGTAGCGCTGGAAGACGAGCGCCACCTGGAGCGCTTTCGCCAGTGGGCCAGTGTCGGCCGGGCTGGCGGTGCGCACTTCTGGGTGCAGCTCAACCATCCTGGCCGTCAGACTATGGCCAACCTTGGCCAGCAAGCCTTGGCGCCGTCGGCGGTTGCGCTGGACCTGGGCCAGTTCTCGAAGATGTTCGCCGAACCCAAGCCCATGAGCGAGGACGACATCCAGGAGGTGATCCGACGCTTCGCCACCAGCGCCGCACTGGCCGAGAAAGCCGGTTTTACCGGCGTGCAGATCCACGCTGCCCACGGCTACCTGATCAGCCAGTTCCTTTCGCCGCTCACCAATCGGCGCACCGATCAGTGGGGCGGCTCCCTGGAAAATCGTGCACGTCTGTTGTTGTCCGTCGTCGACGCGGTTCGCCAAGCGGTGTCGCCACAATTTTGTGTATCGGTGAAGCTCAATTCAGCGGACTTCCAGCGCGGCGGTTTCGATGCCGATGATGCGCGACAAGTGATCCAGTGGCTAAACGAACAAGCGATCGACCTGCTGGAACTCTCCGGCGGCAGTTACGAAGCACCGGCCATGCAAGGCGAAGCGCGCGATGGCCGGACCCTGGCGCGAGAGGCATACTTTCTGGAAATGGCCAGTGAACTGGCCAGCGTAGCGCGCATGCCGGTAATGGTGACCGGCGGGATCCGCCGTTTGGCGATCGTCGAACAGGTGCTCGACAGCGGACTCGCCATGGTAGGGATCGGCACCGCATTGGCCGTGGAACCGCACCTGGTCAAGCACTGGCGCGAAGGCCGGGACAGCCATCCGCAGCTGCCGCCGATCCGCTGGAAGCGCAAGCCCCTGGCGGCGCTGGCGAGCATGGCGGTGGTCAAGTTTCAACTGAATCGCTTGAGCCGCGGGCGCAAAACCCGACCTGAAGTCTCGGCGTTGTGGGCGTTGATTCTCGACCGGTTATACATTGGCAAGCGTACCCGGCAGTATCGGCAGGCGATGGGCAAATGATTCAAATTTGATGTTGCCTGACCCACCGCTTTCGCGGGCAAGCCCGCTCCCACACGTTTCGGCGCTGAACACAAATTTTGTGTACAACGCCAACCACTGTGGGAGCGGCGGTGCGGCGATCCGACTTGCCCGCGAAGACGGCGGCATGAACAACCCAGAACTCAGCCAAGCAACAGCTCATCGATATGCCGATACTCGGCCTGCAACTGCGCCGCCAGCACCCTGCTGCGCCCAAGCCGAATCGGCCCGCGCTCGATGTCGATCAATAGCCCCGGGCACTCCAGCGTCGGCAGCAACGGCCAGTCCTTCAGCCGGCCATCGGTCACCAGCAACAAGCGCTGCTGCTCTGCCGGAAAACGCTTGTGCCGTGCGGCAAGCCATTGCCCCGCTTCGCTCAATGCCGCGAGCAACGGCGTGCCGCCACCGGCGCCAAGGCCATCGAGCCAAAGGCGCAACCCGGTCGAGGCCTTCAATCCCTGCACCTGCCACTTGGGTGCAGCACCGCTGGCCGTGAGCAACGCCAGTCGCGCGCGCTGGCGATAGGCGTCGTCGAACAACTGCGCCAGCAAGCCCTTGGCATCGCTCAATGCCTGATGACGGCGGGTCGATGCCGAGGCATCGACGATCACCAGCCACAGTTCATGGGGCGAACGCGTACGCAGGTGAAACAACAGGTCGTCGCGCTGACGCGGTCGGCCATTGAGCAAAGTGCCAGGCCAGTTGACCGAGCCGCTGCGGGCTGCGTGACGTTTGCCCTGTTTGCCGTGGTCCAGCCGCCCGGCACGGGGTCTGGCATTCGCCCCCGCGTTGGAGCGAGGGCGAATGCCTAGGGCTTTTTTGGCCAGCTCGGCACTTCACGTCGTGCGCCGACCGCCAGCGCCTGGGCAGGCAACTCGCCCCACTGGCCCTGCCCTTCGCTCGGGTTGGCGTTCTGCGGTGCTGAGGGTTGCGCAGTCTGGGATGGCTGCGGCGCCGGTGGTAAATGCTCGCGACGACGATGGCGCAAGGCGAACTCGGCCACGGCGTCGATATCTTCCTCGGCGATGGCGTTAGCCCCGCGCCAGGCGGCGTGCGCACGGGCGGCGCGCAGCCAGACCAGGTCCGCGCGCAAGCCATCGACACCAGCGGCAAAGCAGCGCTCGGTGATGTGTGCCAGCGCCTGGTCGTCGAGGGGAATGTTTGCCAGCGCGTTGCGTGCGTTCTGGCAACGTTCGCGCAGAGACGCCTGCGCGGTTTCCCATTCGGCGCAGAAACCTTGCGGATCGCTGTCGAAATCCAGGCGACGGCGGATGATCTGACCGCGCTCGGCCGGCACGGTGTGTCCACCGAGGGCGACGTTCAAGCCGAATCGGTCAAGCAGTTGCGGACGCAGTTCACCCTCTTCCGGGTTCATGGTGCCAATCAGCACGAACTTCGCCGAGTGCCGATGGGAAATGCCGTCGCGCTCCACCAGATTGGTGCCGCTGGCAGCCACATCGAGCAGCAGATCAACGAGGTGATCAGGCAATAGATTGACCTCGTCGACGTAGAGCACGCCACCATCGGCCTTGGCCAGTACGCCGGGCGAAAACTGTGCGCGACCTTCGCCCAGCGCCGCGTCGAGATCGAGGGTGCCAACCAGGCGCTCCTCGGTGGCGCCCAATGGCAATGTGACGAACTGACCGCTGGCCAACAGGTCCGCCAGACCACGGGCCAGGGTTGACTTGGCCATGCCCCGCGGGCCTTCGATCAGCACGCCGCCGATTTTCGGGTCGATGGCGGTCAGGTACAGGGCCAGCTTCAAATCGTCGGCGCCGACCACGGCGGAGAGTGGGAAATGCGGGGTGTCGGTCATTGTTTTATCTCGGTCATGGTCGGTGATCTCACAGGCGCCCCAATCCCTGTGGGAGCGGGCTTGCCCGCGAAAGCGGTGTTCCAGCCAATAAAGCTGCATCGAATGTGCTGGCCTCTTCGCGGGCAAGCCCGCTCCCACAGGGTTTGCGGTGATTAGCTGTCTTCTTCTATATCGAGCAACAGGTTTTCCAGCGCCTCACGGTACTCGCCGGGCTCCTTCCACATCCCCCGCTGTTGCGCCTCGAGCATGCGCTCGGTCATGTCGCGCAAGGCATGGGGATTGTGTTCGCGGACAAAATCCCGGGTGTCCGGGTCAAGCAAGTAGGCATCGGCCAGCAACGCGTACTGGTGATCGTCGATCAACTGCGTGGTGGCATCGAAGGCAAACAGGTTGTCGACCGTCGCAGCCATTTCGAACGCACCTTTGTAGCCGTGACGCTTGACGCCTTCCAGCCACTTCGGGTTGGCCGCCCGGGAGCGGATCACCCGGTTCAGCTCTTCCTTCAGGGTGCGAATCTTCGGCAGGTCCGGCTGGCTGTGGTCGCCATGATAGCTGGCCGCCGCCTCGCCTTTCAGGCTTTCCACCGCCGCGAGCATGCCGCCCTGGAACTGGTAGTAATCGTTGGAGTCGAGCAAATCGTGCTCGCGGTTATCCTGGTTTTGCAACACGGCCTGTACCTGGCTCAGGCGCTGGCTGAACTGATCGCGGGCAGCGGTGCCTTCGTCGGAACCGCCATAAGCGTAGCCGCCCCAGTTGAGGTAAACCTCGGCCAGGTCCTCGCGGCTCTGCCACAGGCGACCGTCGATGGCGCCCTGCACGCCCGCGCCGTAGGCACCCGGTTTGGCCCCGAAAATCCGCCAGCCGGCCTGACGCCGCGCAGCGTCTTCATCGAGCCCTGACTGCAGCAAGGTTGCGCGCTCGGCGCGTACCTTGGCCGCCAACGGGTTGAGGTCGTCCGGCTCATCGAGGTCGGCCACCGCTTGCACCGCCGCGTCGAACAAGCGAATCAGATTGGCAAAGGCGTCACGGAAGAAACCCGACACGCGCAAAGTCACGTCCACCCGCGGACGATCGAGCAAACTCAACGGCAGAATCTCGAAATCATCGACCCGCTGGCTGCCGGTGGCCCAGACCGGACGCACGCCCATCAGCGCCATCGCCTGAGCAATATCATCGCCACCGGTGCGCATGGTCGCAGTGCCCCACACCGACAGGCCGAGCTGGCGCAAATGATCGCCGTGGTCTTGCAGGTGCCGTTCGAGAATCAGGTTGGCCGACTGGAACCCGATGCGCCACGCCGTGGTGGTCGGCAGGTTGCGTACATCCACCGAGTAGAAGTTGCGTCCGGTGGGCAGCACGTCCAGACGACCACGACTCGGCGCACCGCTGGGACCGGCCGGGACGAAGCGACCGCCCAGGGCATCGAGCAATCCGCGCATTTCCGCCGGACCGCAGGCGTCCAGACGCGGGGCGATGACGTCACGCAAACCATCGATAATGGCTTGTACCTCAATCCAGTCCGCCTCCTGTAGGAGCGAGCCTTTGTGGCGAGGGGGCTTGCCCCCGTCGGACTGCGCAGCAGTCCCTTTTTTTGGGGTCGCTACGCGACCCAACGGGGGCAAGCCCCCTCGCCACACAAGCCCGCTCCCAGAGAGGATTGGTGTGGTTTGAGCCTCTGTATTCAACGCGTCCGAAATCAACTGCGCGGCAAACAGTTCCAGGCGTTCGCGGGTATCGCCCGCCGTGCGCCAAGTCTCGTCGCTGATAAGCAAAAGTGGTTCGGGACGCGGCCCGGCCCAAGGCTCGGCCAGCGCGCAATCCAGTGGATCGAACCCCAGCCCGAAGGCCTTGGCCAATGCACGCAGCAGACTCGACTGCGCGCCCCGGCCATCGCCTCGCGGGATGCGCAGCAATGCCAGGAGGGTATCGATGCGCAATCGACCGGTCGGTGATTCACCGAACACATGCAGGCCGTCGCGGATCTGCGACTCTTTCAAATCGCACAGGTAAGTGTCGAGTCGCGGCAACCAGATTGCCGCGTCGGCATCGCTGTCGAGTTGTTCATCCAGTTGCAGTTCACGGTCGATGTGGGTGTCGCGCACCAGTTGCAGGATGTCGCGCTGCAACTCGCGGGCACGGCGCGGATCGAGCAACTGCGCTTCGTAATACTCGTCGGCCAACAGTTCGAGGTTACGCAGCGGGCCGTAGGTTTCGGCGCGGGTCAGCGGGGGCATCAAGTGATCGATGATCACCGCCTGGGTACGCCGTTTGGCCTGGGCGCCCTCACCCGGGTCGTTGACGATGAACGGATAGATGTTCGGCAGCGGCCCGAGCAGCGCGTCCGGCCAGCAGTTTTCCGAGAGCCCCACGCCTTTGCCCGGCAGCCATTCGAGGTTGCCGTGCTTGCCGACGTGGATCACGCCGTGGGCGCCGTAGGTGTTGCGCAGCCAGAAGTAAAACGCCAGGTAGCCGTGAGGCGGCACCAGGTCCGGGTCGTGATACACCGCGCTCGGGTCGACCTGATAACCCCGCGCCGGCTGAATGCCGACGAAGGTCAGGCCAAATCGCAGGCCGGCGATCATCATCCGTCCGCTGCGGCACATCGGGTCGTTCTCCGGCGCCCCCCAACGTTCGAGCACCGCCGCGCGATTGGCTTCGGGCAATGCGTTGAACATCGCCAGATAATCCTCCATCCCCAGGCTTTGCTGGCACGGACGCAGGTCGAGGGTCTCGAGATCGTTGCTGACGCCGCCGAGCAACTGCTGGATCAGCGCGGTGCCGCTGTCCGGCAATTCAGCCGGCAACGGATAACCTTCGGTATGCAGCGCCCGCAGGATATTCAGCGCGGCGGCCGGGGTGTCAAGGCCCACGCCATTACCGATGCGCCCATCGCGGGTCGGGTAATTGGCGAGAATCAAGGCAATGCGTTTATCCCCATTGGGCACCCGCGCCAGATCGACCCAGCGCCGCGCCAGTTCGGCAACGAAGTCCATGCGTTCCGGTTGCGGCCTGTAGCAGACCACATCCGACTGACTGCGCTCACTGCGCCACGCAAGATCCTTGAAACTGATCGGTCGGCTGATGATGCGCCCGTCCAGCTCGGGCAACGCGATATGCATCGCCAGGTCGCGAGGGCCAAGCCCCTGTTCGCTGGCGCGCCAACCCGGTTCGTTGTCCTGGGCGCAAATCGCCTGGATCACCGGAATATTGCGACGGAACGGCCGCAAGTGCGGCGCTTCGGGGCTGGACTGGGCGAAGCCGGTGGTGTTCAAAATCACCGAGACGCTGGCCTCATCCAGCCAGTCCTCGACCACGCAAAGACAACCGGGTTCCTTCAGGCTGGCCAGCGCAATCGGCAACGGATTCAACCCCGCGGCCTGTAAACGCTGGCAAAAAACATCAATGAAAGCGGTGTTCGCCGCCTGCAAGTGCGAGCGGTAAAACAGCACCGCCGCCACCGGTTGATCGGCGTGCCAGTCGGCCTGCCAGTCCCTCAGTGCGGCGCAGTGTTTGTGCGGATGGTAAATCGCCGTGCGTGGCAGGGTTTGCGGCTCGCCCCAGGTGTAATCACGGGCCAGCCAGCGGTTGGCCAGGCAGCGGAAGAAATCGAGGGCGTTGCCCATGCCGCCCTGGCGCAGAAACTGCCAGAGCCGGTCGCGATCCTCGGCAGCGACGGTGCTCAGGTCACTGAGCTCCGGGTCCGGGCGATCATCACCCGGCACCAGAATCACCTGCACTCCGCGCTGCGACAGCTCGACCAGGCGCTCGATGCCATAACGCCAATAGGCGATGCCGCCGTGCAACGAAATCAGGATCACCTTGGCGTGACGCAGCACTTCATCGACATACAAATCGACCGAGGCATGGCTCTGCACTTGCATCGGGTTGGCCAGTCGCACGCCAGGGTAATCGTCGGGCAATTGCTGCGCCGCTTCGGCAAGCAGCGCCAGGCTGGAATCGCCGCTGCACAGGACCACCAGTTCGGCGGGGGTTTGTCCAAGGTCGGCAATGTTGTCATCCGACACGAAACCGCCGGGCTGGGTCCTGAGCAGGTGCATGGCTTACACGCTGAGCGCGGCGCGCAATTGCGCTTCGAGAACAGTGGCGTCCAGTTCCTGGCCGATCAGCACCAGGCGGGTTACGCGTGCTTCTTCGGTGCCCCACTGGCGGTCGAAGTGCTTGTCGAAACGCGTGCCCACGCCTTGGATCAGCAGGCGCATCGGTTTGTTTGGAACGGCGGCGAAGCCTTTGACGCGCAGGATGCCGTGCTGGACCACCAGTTGAGTCAGCGCGTCCATCAGCAGGCTTTCGTCGGCCTGCGGCAGTTCGATGGAGATCGAATCGAAGGCGTCGTGATCGTGGTCGTCATGATCGTCGTCGCCATCGTGATGATGATCGTGGTGGCTATGACGGCTGTCGATGTGTTCCTCGGAGCCGGCACCCAGCCCGATCAGCACGTCCAGCGGCAGGCGACCGCTGCTGGCTTCGATGATTTTCACCGCTGGCGGCAATTCCTCGGCGACTTCCAGGCGCACGCGGGCCAGGTCCGCCGGGTTGATCAGGTCGGCTTTGTTGAGGATCACCAGGTCAGCGCTGGCCAGTTGGTCGGCGAACAGTTCGTGCAGCGGCGATTCGTGGTCCAGGTTCGGGTCGAGCTTGCGCTGGGCGTCGACCTGATCCGGGAAGGCCGCGAAGGTGCCGGCGGCCACGGCAGGGCTGTCGACCACGGTGATCACGGCGTCCACCGTGCAAGCGCTGCGGATTTCCGGCCACTGGAAGGCTTGGACCAGCGGCTTGGGCAGGGCCAGGCCGGACGTTTCGATGAGGATATGGTCAAGATCGCCGCGACGGGCCACCAGTTCGCGCATCACCGGGAAGAATTCTTCCTGGACGGTGCAGCACAGGCAGCCGTTGGCCAGCTCATAGACACGGCCGTTGGCCTCTTCTTCGGTGCAACCGATGGAGCACTGCTTGAGGATTTCGCCGTCGATGCCCAACTCGCCGAACTCGTTGACAATCACCGCGATGCGGCGACCTTGGGCGTTGTCGAGCATGTGCCGCAGCAGCGTGGTTTTACCCGAGCCGAGAAAGCCGGTGACGATGGTGACGGGGAGTTTGGCCAGTGTTTTCATCGGATGCCCTATGGCTAATGTGGCGGGCATACGGGACGACGACCGGCAACGCGGACGCGCGTGCCTGAAGAGTTCGCCACCGGATCACCCCGCCCGGTTGAAAGTGAGAATCTGTGACGAGGCAGGTCTCCTGGCTGACGGTGTGCCGGCCTTGAGCCTGGCATTCGCTGCGCCTTCCCGCCGGCCTCATGGATTGAGCCTGCAGTGGCGTGGCAACGAACATCACCGTTCACAGTTGCGGGGGCAGCCGCGGCATCGACCGCGTTCCCTTCTTAGCTTCGACAAACGCCGAAGAACCTCGAAAGCGCAAGGCTACGCATGGTCTTGGGGCGGGTCAATGTCCGCAGGTTGATTGCGATCCTCTGTGGCGAGGGAGCTTGCTCCCGTTCGGCGGCGAAGCCGTCGCAAATCCAGAGTGCAGGTTTTACCTGGATAAAGGTGAGGGGGGTCGCTTCGCAACCCAACGGGAGCAAGCTCCCTCGCCACAATGTGTTGTGCAAGCCTCAAGTGAGAACCCTTGCCAATTGACGCCCAACCCCCGCCCATGCTCTCCTACACACCTTGTTACGGGTGCCCTTCACAGGGTGAAACGGGAAACCGGTGAATCATGTGCTTTACTCTTAAGCCATGTCAGTCCGGTGCTGCCCCCGCAACGGTAAGCGAGCGAAGCGTCAGATCCACTGTGCCACTGCGGCATGGGAAGGTGATGCTTTCAGGTCCAGGCGCAAGCCTTCGCCCCTCGTGAGCCCGGAGACCGGCCCGCAACACAAAGTGACCAGTACGGTCACTGAACCAACAAACCCGCGGTGGGCGGGCGCTGTTTGAAACCTTGCGCGCCTGGTCGTACGGTTTTTTGCGTGCGCTCTTATTCCCCGCTGACAGACCAGAGGGAAACGCCATGTCGATCATCAGCAGCGCCGAACACACAGCCGCGAGCACCACCTCAACCCTGACCCAACGTCTGACCGTCGCCGTCTGCGCGTCGATTTTGGGCGCGTGCCTGGTGTATTTCGCCGGTTTCTCGCATATCGAAGCGGTGCACAACGCCGCCCACGATACCCGCCACAGCTCCGCGTTCCCGTGCCATTGAGAGCTGTCGACATGATCACGCGTATTGCGCAAACCGCAGGTTTCACCGGGCTGCTGGCCGCCCTGTTGCTGACCCTGCTGCAAAGTTTCTGGGTCGCTCCGCTGATTTTGCAGGCCGAGACCTACGAAAAATCCGAACCGGCCGCTGTTGAAATGCATGAGCACGCCGACGGTGCGACGGCTGCCCACACTCACGATGCGCAAGCCTGGGAGCCGGAAGACGGCTGGCAGCGCGTGCTGTCGACCACCGGTGGCAACCTGGTGGTGGCCGTCGGTTTCGCCCTGATGCTGGCCGGCCTGTACACCTTGCGTGCGCCAACCAAAACCTCCCAGGGCCTGCTCTGGGGCCTGGCCGGTTACGCGACCTTCGTGCTCGCGCCGACCCTCGGCCTGCCTCCGGAACTGCCAGGCACTGCCGCCGCCGACCTGGCACAACGGCAACTGTGGTGGATCGGTACCGCCGCCTCCACCGCCGTCGGTATCGCGCTGATCGTGTTCAGCCGTCACTGGCTGATGAAAATCCTCGGCGCGGCGATCCTCGCCGTTCCCCATGTGATTGGCGCACCGCAACCGGAAGTGCATTCGATGCTCGCTCCAGAGGCACTGGAAACCCAGTTCAAAATCGCTTCGCAACTGACCAACGTGGCGTTCTGGCTGGCCCTGGGCCTGATCAGCGCCTGGTTGTTCCGTCGCAAAAGCGATGGCCAATACAACGCATGACGGATATCAGCACAGCGCCGACCCTGGTGGTCGGTCTGGGCTGCCAGCGAGGCTGCCCTGTCAGCACGTTGCTGGCGCTGCTCGATCAGGCGCTGGAGGCGCACCAGATTGCTCGTCATGAAATCAAGGCGCTGGCCAGCATCGATTCGAAGCGCGACGAGCCTGCGCTGATCGAACTGGCTCAGCAGCTTGGACTGGAATTGCAGTATTTCAGCAGTGAACAGTTGGCCGTTTATGAACCGCAACTCAGTCATCAATCGCAAATAGCCTTTGAACGCACCGGTTGCTACGGCGTGGCGGAAAGCGCCGCACTGGCCCTGGCGGAGCAACTGGCCCAGGCCCCGGCAAAACTGCTGATTCCACGACAAAAATACGCCCAGGCAACCCTGGCATTGGCTGGCGCTGCGTAAAAAACCGATAATCCCCGCCATTGATCATGAACATTCTTCATCTGAAGCCCTGTTCAGCCCCTTTTTTCCCACAGGAACCGACGATGACCGTCTACTTCATTGGCGCAGGTCCCGGCGACCCCGAACTGATTACCGTCAAGGGCCAGCGGCTGATTCGCAGCTGCCCGGTGATCATTTATGCCGGTTCCCTGGTGCCTGCCGCCGTGCTGGAAGGTCACTGTGCCGAACAGGTGGTCAACAGCGCCGAACTGCATCTGGAACAGATCATCGACCTGATCAAGAGCGCCCACGCCAAAGGACAGGATGTGGCCCGGGTGCACTCTGGCGATCCGAGCCTGTATGGCGCCATTGGCGAGCAGATTCGCTATCTGCGCGAGCTGGGCATTGCGTTCGAAATCGTACCTGGCGTGACGGCCACAGCCGCTTGCGCAGCGCTCTTGGGCGCGGAACTGACGCTACCGGACGTTTCCCAGAGCGTGATCCTGACGCGCTACGCCGACAAGACCGCCATGCCTCCCGGAGAGGAATTCTCCAGCCTGGCGCAACACGGCGCGACCATGGCGATTCATTTAGGGGTCAATCACCTGGCGAAGATCGTTGAGGAACTGCTGCCCCATTACGGCGCCGATTGTCCTATTGCAGTGGTTCACCGCGCGAGCTGGCCGGATCAGGATTGGGTGGTGGGCACGCTTGAGGATATTGCCGGGAAGGTAGAAGCCAAGGGCTTTCGCCGTACGGCGTTGATTCTGGTGGGTCGCGTGCTGGGCAGTGATCACTTCAGCTCGTCATCGCTGTATCGCGCGGGGCATGCGCATCTCTACAGGCCCTGAAGCACCTGTGGCGAGGGAGCTTGCTCCCGCTGGACCGCGAAGCGGTCCCAACATCAGCCAACGCATTCATCACGGAAAATGCATTGGCTGATTTTGTGATGGCTATGCCATCAAGCGGGAGCAAGCTCCCTCGCCACAGCGCCGTTTTTTCGTTTCGCAGCGAACACCTTAGTAGTAGGCGTTTTCTTTCTGCGTGTGGTCGGTCACGTCGCGAACGCCCTTGAGCTCAGGGATGCGCTCGAGCAGAGTGCGCTCGATGCCTTCCTTCAGCGTCACGTCGGCCTGGCCGCAGCCCTGGCAACCACCGCCGAACTGCAGGACAGCGATGCCGTCTTCGACCACGTCGATCAGGCTGACCTGACCGCCGTGGCTGGCCAGCCCCGGGTTGATCTCGGTTTGCAGGTAATAATTGATGCGCTCGTTGACCGGGCTGTCGGCGTTGACCATCGGTACCTTGGCGTTTGGCGCCTTGATGGTCAGCTGGCCGCCCATGCGGTCGGTGGCGTAGTCGACAACGGCATCGTCCAGGAAGGCTTCGCTGAAGTGGTCGATGTACGCGGTGAAGCTTTTGAGCCCCAGCGCGGTGTCTTCGGGTTTTTCTTCGCCCGGCTTGCAGTAGGCAATGCAGGTTTCGGCGTACTGGGTGCCAGGCTGGGTGATGAAGACGCGGATGCCGATGCCCGGGGTGTTCTGCTTGGAGAGCAGATCAGCCAGGTAATCGTGGGCGGCGTCAGTGATGGTAATAGCGGTCATGGAAACTCCTCGCAGGCTTGGGCGCAGTTTACGCCAATCAACGCGCCGGACAAAGTCCTAGTATTTTTGTCGGGAAAAGAAACACCGATCAACCTGTGGGAGCAGGCCTTTGTGGCGAGGGGGCTTGCCCCCGTTGGGTCGCAAAGCGGCCCCAAAAAAAGGACTGCTGCGCAGTCCAACGGGGCGGTGCGGCGTTCCGACAAGCCCCCTCGCCACATAAGCTCGCTCCCACAAGGGTTCAGTGGTGTTTCAGAGGTTCTCGTAGCGGTTCATGTCCAGCACGCCCTCTTCCACCGGATCGCTTTCGTGGATGTAGCGGCTCAGGTCATGGAAATAGAACCAGAATTGCGGATGACTGCGGCGTATTCCCCAACGTTCGACGATTTTCTCGAAGCTGTCGGTGTCCTTGGCGCTTTCCATTGCATCCACAAACGCCGGCACTTGCCCGGCCGGGATGTTGAACATGAAGTTCGGATAGCTGCTGAGCACACCCGGGAAAACCGTCAGGGTGTCGAGCCCCGGTTGGTAGCGCAGTGATTCACCGAGCAAAAACGCCACGTTGCTGTGGGCACGGTTACGCAACAGGCTGTAGACCTCACGCTTGCCGCTGCTGGTTTCGATCCGCAGCAGGGTGGCTTCCGGCAACTGATCGATGACCTTCAGCCCGGCAGCCGGCCGCGAAGTCAGACGGCTCAACGCCTGCTCGGCACTTTGCAGGTCCGGGTCGATGTTGGGTCGTGAACAGTAAGCGCCGTCGCAGCGATTGATCGGGTCGGGCCTGGCATTAAGGTCGCCGTATCGGGCCAGCAGCTGGTTGGCAAAGTCACGCTTGGGATCAGCCCGGTTCAGATTCAGCGCGGTCGGCTTGTCGTCGTCGATGGTCTCGTAGTCCAGCCACATCTTGAATTTGCCACTGTTCTGATACCAGTCGTCCAGGTAGTCATCCCGGGAATCGGCGGGCATCAGGCGCAGGAAATTCTGCTCGGCGCCGTTACGGATCAAGTCGAAATACAAGCGCGTCTGGGCCTGGTGGGACAGGTTGCCGAACACATCGAAGTTCACCGCCAGTTGATAGTAGGTGCGCTCCAGCAGCGGATAGTCGAACAGCCATATCGTTTGCGGCACCTCGCCGATCAGGCCTTTGGTCACCGAAGCGCTGTCGAAATGGCGGAAGATACTCAGCAACGCGTTGTCGTTGCCGGCCCACAGGGTCGACCAGCTCGGCGCGGGCTCATCGGCGTAACTGTCCCGGCGCAAGGCTTCGTATTCGTTGCGCTTGTCGCGGTAGTCGTGCCACAGGCTGAGGACGCTGCCGACATCATCGTTTTGCCCCGGCATGGCCAGCAACGGCGTGGCCTGCCCGCGATAGTTCGGATCGGTGACATACAGGTCGTGCTCGGGCGCCTGGAACAGCGCCCAGAAATTATCGCGGATCACGTCCGTGGCGATCTGACCACGACACACCGGCCCACGGATAAAGGTGCGCACGAAGTACTCGGCGTTATCGAGCATGAACTGATAGCGCGCCTGGGCCGGAATCGCTTCGAAGGTGGCGAACGGGTTGGCCCGGCTCTGCGGTCCATAGCCCGGCAATGCGTCGACCTGCCAGTTGCCGCTGTAGAACAGGCTCTTGACCCGCGCCAGCTTCGCCGGACTCAGCGGATAGGTGATGTGGGTCTTGTGCACGATCACGCCCTGCACCGGCCACAAGCGGTAATAAAACTGCGTACCCGGATCATCGTTCGGGCGACGGGTGTTGATCAGGTCAATCGGCTGGCCGGTCGGGGTGCGCGAACGCACCCACTGAAAGAAATGCCCAGGCTCGCCGTCCTTGAAGTAGAGATGGGCGAGGAACCAGTGCTCGTACAGCCAGCGCCCCACCAGGCTTTCCCGGGCGCCCGGCGAATTGAGCAGGTTTTCCCATTGCACCACCTGCAAGGCTTCCCTGGCGCTGGGCGCCAGCGCCTGCTGATCGATCGGCGCGCCTGCCGCCAGCCAGCGTTGCAGCGTCTGGTATTGCTGGTCGGTCAGGCCGGTCACTGCCAGCGGCATACCCTCCTTCGGATACTTGGCGGCGTAGCCGTCGAACTCTGCGGGCATGGCACACATGTTTTCCCGGTTCAGGCCCAGGACGATGTCTTCCGGCAGCTTCGCGTTGGGTTGCAACGGGGTTTTGTGGCCAAGCTCCAGCATCCGCGCCATCAGCGCAGCCTGGCTGCCCTGGGCATCGAGCACCGAATAGAAGCCCTTTTGCTGCCAGGCCTGTTTGCCGGAGGCGTCATAGAACAGTCGGGTTGGAGCAACCGCCTGGCGTCGGTCACCGTCGTAGACCGGGACTTTGGTTGCGCCACGTGCCGCGCCCTCACCGCTGCCCAGGTTGAGCTGACAGGCGGCGTCGTTGCAGGCGTGGCAGGCCACGCACTTTTCAGTGAAGATCGGCTGAATGTCACGGCTGTAGGAAATAGACGGTGAACTGGCAGTTGGAATCGCCGGGCCTTGCGCGGTGGCGCCCCAGCTTAAAAACAGCAGCAATGTGCCGATGACGAAGCGATACGACATGTCCCTGGTCCTGAATCCTGAAAAAACGCCGCGATTCTACCGGTCTGTCATCCTTACCAACATGAACGATATTCATGCAAAATCGAGTCATGCTCCAAAAGCACACAGGTTTGCTATCATCCCGGCCCTTCGTCATGGTCTTACCGAGTAGTCCAAATGTCCGATCGCAGCGTTCGCCTTCAAGCTCTCAAGCACGCCCTCAAAGAGCGCATCCTGATTCTCGATGGCGGTATGGGCACGATGATCCAGAGCTACAAGCTCGAAGAGCAGGATTACCGTGGCAAACGCTTCGCTGACTGGCCAAGCGATGTCAAAGGCAACAACGACCTGTTGGTACTGACTCGCCCGGATGTGATTGGCGGCATTGAAAAAGCCTACCTGGACGCCGGTGCCGACATTCTGGAAACCAATACCTTCAACGCCACCCAGATTTCCCTGGCTGACTACGGCATGCAAGGCCTGGCGTATGAATTAAACGTAGAAGGCGCACGCCTGGCGCGCAAGGTGGCCGACGCCAAGACCCTGGAAACCCCGGACAAGCCGCGCTTTGTCGCCGGCGTGCTCGGTCCTACAAGTCGCACCTGCTCGTTGTCCCCGGACGTGAACAACCCCGGCTACCGCAACGTGACCTTCGATGAACTGGTGGAAAACTACACCGAGTCCACCAAAGGCCTGATCGAAGGCGGCGCCGACCTGATTCTGATCGAAACCATTTTCGACACCCTGAACGCCAAGGCTGCGATCTTCGCCGTGCAAGGCGTGTTCGAGGAGTTGGGCATTGAATTGCCGATCATGATCTCCGGCACCATCACCGACGCCTCGGGCCGCACCCTGTCGGGCCAGACCACCGAAGCGTTCTGGAACTCCGTGGCCCACGCCAAGCCGATTTCCGTCGGCCTGAACTGCGCCCTCGGCGCCCGCGAATTGCGCCCGTACCTCGAAGAGCTGTCGAACAAGGCCAACACCCACGTTTCCGCGCACCCGAACGCCGGCCTGCCGAACGAATTCGGTGAGTACGACGAATTGCCGTCGGAAACCGCCAAGGTCATCGAAGAATTCGCCCAGAGCGGCTTCCTCAACATCGTCGGCGGCTGCTGCGGCACCACGCCGGGCCACATCGAAGCCATCGCCAAGGCCGTGGCCGGTTATGCACCGCGCGAGATTCCGGACATCCCGAAGGCTTGCCGCCTCTCGGGCCTTGAGCCGTTCACCATCGATCGCAACTCGCTGTTCGTCAACGTCGGCGAGCGGACCAACATCACCGGTTCCGCCAAGTTCGCCCGCCTGATCCGCGAAGACAACTACACCGAAGCCCTGGAAGTCGCCCTGCAGCAGGTCGAAGCCGGCGCCCAGGTGATCGACATCAACATGGACGAAGGGATGCTCGATTCGAAGAAGGCCATGGTGACCTTCCTCAATCTGATCGCCGGCGAACCGGACATCTCCCGCGTACCGATCATGATCGACTCCTCCAAGTGGGAAGTGATCGAAGCCGGCCTCAAGTGCATCCAGGGCAAGGGCATCGTCAACTCGATCAGCATGAAAGAAGGCGTCGAGCAGTTCATCCATCACGCCAAGCTGTGCAAGCGCTACGGCGCCGCGGTGGTGGTGATGGCCTTCGACGAAGCCGGCCAGGCCGACACCGAAGCGCGCAAGAAGGAAATCTGCAAACGCTCCTACGACATCCTGGTCAACGAAGTGGACTTCCCGCCGGAAGACATCATCTTCGACCCGAACATCTTCGCCGTGGCCACCGGTATTGAAGAGCACAACAACTACGCCGTCGATTTCATCAATGCCTGTGCCTACATCCGTGACGAGCTGCCGTATGCGCTGACCTCCGGCGGCGTGTCCAACGTGTCGTTCTCGTTCCGTGGCAACAACCCGGTGCGCGAGGCGATCCACTCGGTGTTCCTGCTGTACGCGATCCGTTCCGGCCTGACCATGGGCATCGTCAACGCCGGTCAACTGGAGATCTACGACCAGATCCCGGCAGAACTGCGCGACGCCGTGGAAGACGTGATCCTCAACCGCACCCCGGATGGCACCGACGCCCTCCTCGCCATCGCCGACAAGTACAAGGGCGACGGCAGCGTCAAGGAAGCCGAGACCGAAGAGTGGCGCAACTGGGACGTCAACAAGCGTCTGGAGCACGCACTGGTCAAGGGCATCACCACCCACATCGTCGAAGACACCGAAGAATCGCGCCAGTCGTTCGCCCGTCCGATCGAAGTGATCGAAGGCCCGTTGATGTCCGGCATGAACATCGTCGGCGACCTGTTCGGCGCCGGCAAAATGTTCCTGCCGCAAGTGGTGAAATCCGCTCGCGTGATGAAGCAGGCCGTGGCCCACCTGATCCCGTTCATCGAACTGGAAAAAGGCGACAAGCCGCAAGCCAAGGGCAAGATCCTCATGGCCACGGTGAAAGGCGACGTGCACGACATCGGCAAGAACATCGTTGGCGTGGTGCTGGGCTGCAACGGCTATGACATCGTCGACCTCGGCGTGATGGTGCCGGCGGAAAAAATCCTGCAGGTAGCCAAGGAACAGAAGTGCGACATCATCGGCCTGTCCGGCCTGATCACTCCGTCGCTGGATGAGATGGTCCACGTTGCCCGCGAAATGCAGCGCCAGGACTTCCACCTGCCGTTGATGATCGGTGGCGCCACTACCTCCAAAGCGCACACGGCGGTGAAGATCGAGCCCAAGTACAGCAACGATGCGGTGATCTACGTCACTGACGCCTCCCGCGCCGTGGGCGTGGCGACGCAGTTGCTGTCCAAGGAACTCAAGGCCGGTTTCGTCGAGAAAACCCGCCAGGATTACATCGAGGTTCGCGAGCGCACTGCCAACCGCAGCGCCCGCACCGAACGCCTGAGCTACGGCGCGGCCATCGCCAAGAAACCGCAATTCGACTGGGCGGGCTACACGCCGGTCAGACCGACCTTCACCGGCACCCGGGTGCTGGACAACATCGACCTCAACGTCCTGGCCGAGTACATCGACTGGACGCCGTTCTTCATCTCCTGGGACCTGGCCGGCAAGTTCCCGCGCATCCTCAAGGACGAAGTGGTCGGTGAAGCCGCCACCTCGCTCTATAAAGACGCTCGGGAAATGCTGACCAAACTGATCGACGAGAAGCTGATCAGCGCCCGTGCGGTGTTCGGTTTCTGGCCCGCCAACCAGGTGCATGACGACGACATCGAGCTCTATGGCGATGACGGCAAGCCAATGGCCAAGTTGCATCACCTGCGCCAGCAGATCATCAAGACCGATGGCAAGCCGAACTTCTCCCTGGCCGACTTCGTCGCTCCCAAAGGCAGTGAAGTGACTGACTACGTGGGTGGTTTCATCACCACCGCCGGCATCGGCGCCGAAGAAGTGGCCAAGGCTTACCAGGAAGCTGGCGACGATTACAACTCGATCATGGTCAAGGCGCTGGCCGACCGCCTGGCCGAGGCGTGCGCCGAGTGGCTGCACCAGCAGGTGCGTAAAGAGCATTGGGGCTACGCCAAGGATGAGGCGCTCGATAACGAGGCGCTGATCAAGGAGCAATACACCGGCATCCGTCCGGCACCGGGTTACCCGGCCTGCCCGGACCACACCGAGAAGGCCCAGTTGTTTGCCCTGCTCGATCCAGAAGCCCAGGAAATGCGCGCTGGCCGCAGCGGCGTGTTCCTCACCGAGCACTACGCGATGTTCCCGGCGGCAGCGGTCAGCGGCTGGTACTTCGCTCACCCGCAGGCGCAATACTTTGCCGTGGGCAAGATCGACAAGGACCAGGTGCAGAGCTACACCTCGCGCAAAGGTCAGGAATTGAGCGTGACCGAACGCTGGCTGGCGCCGAACCTGGGTTACGACAACTAAACAGCCTTGCCAACCACGCCATCGTGGTCGGTAAAGATCCCTTGTGGGAGCGAGCTTGCTCGCGAAAACGGTCTATCAGTCAACATCAATGTTGAATGTTGTTCCGCATTCGCGAGCAGGCTCGCTCCCACAATAGTTATCCGGCGGCTGATTCAGCTGTTCCCGGCCGATGTCCCTGGTTGCGGTTCTTCACCCGCAACCTCCTTGCGGGACAACTCGATCATCTTCGCGTTGCGCGCCGCCGCCTGTTCGAACAGCTGGTTCAAGAAGGCAGCGTCATCGGCGTTATCAGCACCGTCATCCTCCCCGGCCTGGCTCTCCGCCTCATCAAGTGCCCTGAACTCTCAAGGGTATTTCTCCTTGAGGTAATCCACCCAATAATCGCGCTGGATCAAGTCTTCGAAAAAACCGTCGGAGCGCTCCGCATTGATGACCTCCACGCGCGCGTCCACCAGTTGTTGCCGAGTGACACCCGAGGCATACGTCATGTGTTTCGGCTGCCCCGGCAGGATCAGGCCGTCATCCCAGCCCTCGGTCAAGCCGATTCGATAGCCCAGGCGCACCTCGGCCTCATCCTCGCCGGTACGAGCCGCGGCTTTGGTCGCCAGATCATCGATTTTGTCCAGTCGAAACAGTTGCCTGGACAGTTTCAGCAATGCTTCGCCCTTCACACTCAGGCGTCCAGGCGGAATGTCGAGCAAGGCATTGTGGGTGAACACTTTGCTTTCCAGCCCGCTGAACGTGAGGATTCGACCGTCGACACAGGTGCCATGGGTAGTCGAACCGGCGAACAGGACTTCCCGAAGTTCGCTGTTGCTGGCCGCGGCTTCCATCACTGTCCAGACCCGTCGCGTCAAGTCGGCATTGGCCACCCGAAACTCCTGGGTGTCCTGCAATCGCGAGAGCAAATGAAAGAACGCAGCATTGTCCGGCTCGGCCGCCAGCTGATTCCAGATTTCGCTTTTACCGGCCAGTTCCTCCGGGGGCGCGTTGGCCAACCAAGGGGCTACCTGTTCGGAATCAGGCTCGACTTCCGGAAGTTCTTCATCTGACTCAACGCTTTCACTGCTGCCTTCGTCGTGGGCATCATCGATCAATTCATCAAGCTCAGAACGCGAGAGCCCCAGCACGGTGTCGCGTGCTCCTGCGTCACGGTAAGCCCTCAATCGCTCAAGACTCTCCAGCGACAAATAGTGGTTATCGCTCAGGTCCGTACCACTCAACAGTACTTCGTGACTGCCATCCAGTGCCTGTGCCGGAATCGACGTGATGTCGTTGCCACTGAGGTTCAGCGTATTGAGGTGGTAGGCGTCCAGCGCGCCCTGCGGCCATTGGGTCAAACTGTTGTTGCGCAGATCGAGCGTCTCCAATGCCTCGAAAACACCGAGATCAAAGGAGTCCAGCTCGTTGTAGCCCAGATCAAGCCAGTGTAGACGCTCCAGATTGCTCAACGAGTCATACAACAACTCGGTGTCGTCCAGCCGGTTCGAAGACAGCTCCAGTCGCTCAAGCATATCCATGTACTGGACCGGCTCAGGCACTGCCTCCAGCCCATTGCCATTGAGTTCCAGTGTTTTCACTCGGGTAAAGGCGTTGAGGAACCCGTCGGAACCTGTCCGGGTCAGTTTTACACCCGTCAGTTTCAACGTACCGACGTGATCGAACATTGCCGGCATCTCCGGGAGGTCGCCCAGTTGCAGGCCACTCAGATCCAATACGGCATTGGCAACACCTTCCACAGCAGTCAGGCCTTCGCGCCAGCATTCGAGGATGCGCAAGGCGCCCAGCCTGCGAATGCTTGAAGACATCATCCAGCCTGTACCGCGGACTCCCCGTGTAAAGATCCAGCCGTTCAACTGACGGGTAAGCGCT
Source organism: Pseudomonas sp. KH_046_2 (assembly GCF_057838985.1). Taxonomy (NCBI): domain Bacteria; kingdom Pseudomonadati; phylum Pseudomonadota; class Gammaproteobacteria; order Pseudomonadales; family Pseudomonadaceae; genus Pseudomonas; species Pseudomonas sp. KH_046_2. The sequence continues at coordinate 3,492,342 of NZ_CM174480.1, forward strand.
TCGTAGGTCTGTTCCCAACCGGCAAGGCGCTCGCTGATTTGCACCTCGCTCGCCCCGCGCTCGCGCATCTGTTCCAGCGTTTGCAAGGCTTCATCATCCGCCAGTGCCGGATTCAAACGTTGCAGACGTCGTGTGAATACCTCGGCCCCTTCTCCCGCTGGAACCTCAGGCAACACCAGCAAATTCTGCGCGATGGAAAGACCACTCTCGGACGGCGGGAAACCATGCGGTATCGGCTCCATGGCGAAGCGCTCCAGGGCACCCTCTGGCAGCACCCTGGCAACTTCTATACGCTGACAGGCGGTCTTGAGCATTGCGCCAGCCTGAGGGGTCAAGGGCGAACCGCCGAGACTTGTTTTCATCAATACCTCATTTTCCAGCACTGCCACCGGCAGCTCGGAAATCTTGCTGTCGCGCAAATCCAGCCAGGTCAATTCGGGCAGGTCTTGCGCACCTGCCGGCCACTCCCGCAGCTCAGTTGCGCGCAGATTCAAGGCCTTGAGGCGAGTCATTGCGCTGACGTCCAGGGTGTTCAGGGGGTTGCTGCTCAGGTCCAGATACTCGAGCGTCTGCAACCCATCGAGACCTTGCTGGATTCCTGGATCGACAACAATCTCGTTACTGGAGAGGTCCAGCTGTGTCAATTTTCCGAGATCGTTGGGGCCGATGGGGATTTCGGTCAGGCCGCAACTGCGCAAGTCGAGTGTTTGAAGCTCGGAAAACCCACTGATGAAACCGCGTATCTGTGCTGCAGACGCTTTACTCCCTCTCAAATACAGCGTTTGCACCTCCGGGAAAGCACCGGCCGGCAGCTCGGGAAAATCACTCAATCCCAGATTAGGCAAGTCCAGCACCGAGGCATTGACCATAGCGCCGTAGCGCTTGAATACGCCGTTGCGCCAGCAGGCTCTCAGGGAATTTGCCGCTAATGTTCGACCTGTTATTTCGTTGATCGCTGTCGGCTTCGCAAACACACGATAGGACCAGTCATTGAGGTTGCGGTTGAGTGCATGGTGTTGCTCACTCAAGGCTTCGATCGCCCCGTACCTCGCCTCGGCGTCCTGCCACTGATCGACAAACCGGTTGAACAAGGCCTCGTGATTCTCGTTGATGCCCTCGCCAAGGCGTCTCAACTCACCCTTGCTGTAATCCCTGACCATTGCTTCGAGATCGACAAGGTGTGGGGGTTGCCTTTTGGCGTACTCATACGCCGGCCTGAAATTCTCACGAAGGAAATTCGACCAGTCCAGCGACAGTCCGGACCAGAGCTTTTCATGTCCGCTGAAAATGCCGTCGGGCAAGGTTCTGATCCCGGTGTCCTTGAGGTTCAATTGCTCAAGGCGCGGCAGTTCGAGAACCCCGGCGGGCCATTCGAACAACGAAGGTGCAAGCACTTCCAGCCGGCGCAGATTGCGCAACTGGCTGACATCCAGCGCAATCGGCGTGAACCCCGAACAATAGACATTGAGGTACTCAAGCCTGGTCAACGTGCTGAGCCTGGTTGGCATGTCGACGGCGTAGGGCGCGGCTGAATAGAAGCTCAGATCCGTGAGTTCCGGCATCGTGCCGATGACTTCGGGCACATTGCTGAACTGGTTGCCCGTAGCGTTGATCCGCAGCTTTCTCAACCTGGGGAAATTCGCCAACAGCGCATCGGCATTGGCATCGGTGATACACCGCCCCCGGACGTACAGATCCCGCACATGGGAGAAATCCGCCGACAACGCAGGCAGCGCTTCATCACAGGTCAGGTCAAGCAATGTGAAGCGCGCCTGCTCTGCGGCCAACGGCGAGTTGCGCCAGCTTTGCTTGAGGCTCTGCGCGACCGAGGCCTTGCCGCCCAGCATGCGCTCCAGGGGAGAGTTCGGCGATGGCTCGCCAACCCAATGATCGAGCGTCGCCTCAAGCGTCTCCCACTCGCGCAGACGGGCCTGCAACAAACCGTAAATCTGCGCGTCGGTTTTTCCCGCACGCAACTGCGCCAGGACAAATCCGTTGGCCTGCTGCTCGGTCAGCGCCGGATAGACATCCCGAACCCGAGTCGCCAGCGAAGGGTTGATCCCTTGCCCGCGTCCGCTGGCGTAGTACCCCACCAACCGTTCGCTGACCCGAACCGGAGGCTTGAACTTCGCATGCTTGCCATTGCCTGCCTCCAGACTTTGTGCCAGCTCGCCACGATGGGTGACGGCATGGTCGATGATTGCCGTGCGCAACTGGCTGCCCTGAGCCACATGGGGAACGCCCAGCGACTGGCGCGCCTCGTCGGGCAAGGCATGCATGATCGACGAGTAAAAATTGTCGCTATCTCGAGGAATGCCGTTGAGCTCCTCGCCGCGCTCATCAAACGCCTGGTAAGCCGGCCCTTTCTTGACCACGTATTTGCGCGTGACCGCAGTCTGACTGCCAATGCCATCGATCAGCGGCCCCTCGACGTGACCGTCGCGCACTTCCAGGCGAACGCTGTCGGACCAACCCGGCAGCTTTTCCAGGGAATGCAGGGCGAGCCATCGGCTGTCCGCCGACGCCAAACGCTCCAGATGCAACCCGGCAAATGCACGGTTGACGCGCCCTTGCCGTGCATACCAGCGGCCCTCTTCAAGCATGCTCAAGGGAATCCGCCGCGTCGTTTGCCACCGGGCCAGTTCCTCGGTATTGGCATCCAGCAACACCCTGTTGGCAGCGGGCTCACTCAGCCCCGGGCAAGCACGCCGCAGCATCGCCACCGGTCCCTTACCCGCCTCGGTACTCTCCGGGCCAGCCTCGAACGTTGCCAACAGTTCAGTCAGCCCTGGAGGTGGAGGCAGATGATCGAGGTGCATCTTGCGCAGAGCACTGTCACTGGTACCGCTGGCATCGGCGATGGTGAGCAGTTGTTCGTCAGTCAGAGCCTCGGTCGCGTGGCCCATGCGCCGCAACAGGGTCAGTCGGTCCCACTCCAGAGGACGCTCCAGCGCATGGCGCCAGGCACCGTGGCCGTTGTGTTCGAGAATCGGCCGCCAGGCCCCGGTATCGGTCGGATGCTTGATGCACCACTTTTTCACTGACGAATCAAAGGTGATCTCATACACCTTGCCCGCCTGGCGGATGTAAGTCTTGCGGTTCGCACGAAACTGCCCCAGGGAATTGGGGGCGATGTCATCGCCCAGCTCAACGTTGCACTCATAGGCCTTCAGGTCGGGTTTCCACAGCCGTGTCGTGCCATCGGGGCGCTTGATGGCGTCCAGCCCTTCGATCACGGGCTCCGGCGCAACCGGCGCTATCTTGCCGAGCACCTTGCCGGCCCCCGCCATCACCGCAATCAGCGCCAGGTTTTCCGCGACATCGATCAGGTGCGCCTTGGCCGCAGTGCGATCCCCCTCACTCCACTCGATAACCCCTTCGAACGATTCGTACAGCAATTGCCCGGCCATTACCGTCAGCATGATCTCGCCCAGCACCGGTACGAACATCGACACCATGTTCAAGCCCAGCATGCCGATTTCCAGCAGGTGATTGAGCTTTTCTGCCCGCACCTTTGCATCGACGTCAGCGGTCGGGACGGCATGGCTGCGCGCATCGGCGATGACCTTGGCGCGGTTTTGCTCGTAGAGATAAGCCCACAGATCGGTATTGGCGGACCAGATTCCAGCTACGTCTTTACGTGTCGTACCCATTGGGTCCAGGTAAGGATCTTCCACCGGTTCGCGCTTGCCCCGGGTTTCAGGGGGCAGCTCTTTGATACCGACGAACGTGGAGATCGGCGGAATGTATCGGGCGACCTTGACCCAGATGGAGTGCAACGGATCGCTCGGAGCGTCCGCCGCCTTGCGGGTGAACTGGCTGAAGTAGTAAGGGCGGTCGGCGTAAGCCACGAATTGACTGAAAAAACGCTGGTGTGCGGTCGGCCTGCCATCGCTGGCAGACCGTGTATTGCCGGCCGTGAACTGGCGCTTGAATTCGTCACGCAACTGCGCCGAGGTGTAGCGCTTGAGCGGATGCTCGGGATCATGGGGAATGTAGACGATGAAATCGCTGGTGTAGCGATACTGCTCGCTGATGCTGAACACCACACAGCCGGTCATCCGGCGCTTCATCAAGGCGAGGTCGCGGAACCAGACCTGTCTGTCGCCCAGCCGGGGATGGACTTCCCCGCCAATGACCGAAAGGATCATCGAGTAGTCTTGCGGTTCGATGTCCTTTTTCAACAACGCCAGGTCGGCTGCCGCCCTCATTGCGGTTTTCTGGCTGTCGATGAATTGTTCGCGCAAGTTGGTTTCGACCCGCGCATCCGCTGGGTGGAAAAATCCGTTCACACAGGTTTGATACTGCGCTCCGATGTCCAGCGTTCGGCACAGCGACAGGAACTGCCTGACCGTCATGCCCAGCGCAACATTCTGGAATGTACCCGGGGTCGGCGTTTCGATCACAAACCCTGACTCACGGTGGAAGGCCCCTTCTTCACACTCCGACGCCTCGAAGTTGTGCAATGCCGCCTGGAGCAAGGACAACTTCAACACCTCGAAAGACGTGAGTTCGACATCGAACGCGCCAACCTCCAGGGGGCGCCGCAGGCACACCCAGGTCTTGTTGACGTCAACGTCGACCGAGAACCTGGCCTTGAGAGCCTTGGCCAATATCGGCCCGGCGAATGTTTCGGCGTCGTGCAGCGCGGACATTGTCTGGTCCAGCCGGGTCTGCGAGATAAAACTGGCGTTGAAGCTTGCCCTCAGTGCCTGCCGTTGCGCGTCGGATGCGTGCGCGTACCAGTCAGGCGTGTTGCGCTATCCTTGATCGCGGCGCGCCTTGGGGGCGTCGCGTTGATCAACCAATCGGGGGTCATGCGTTCAAGCGATTCACTGTGCATGCTGCTTTTTCCTGGCAGCAACGGCTTCGACACTGAACCTTCAATAGGCGACTGCACCTTCGACGTCGGGGACGAAGTGCGGGATGAAATGCTCATACTGTCTCTCCTGGTAAATGGAGCGACAGGACACCACCTCGGTCTTGAACACCTGCGGTACATAGTTACCGCAATTTCGAAAAGGCGAGTCAAAGCGTTTCAGGCAGCCACGGCACGAATCGGCAGATTGGCTATGCTGTGGGGACCCACTTTCAGGCGAGGGTTTTATGGACGATCCGGCCGACAACAAGCCGCCGACCTTCTGGCAAATGCTGCACAGCGTCATGGCAGCGGCGTTCGGGGTGCAGAGCGGGAAGAACCGGGCCCGTGATTTCACTCACGGCAAGCCGAGTCATTTCGTGATTCTGGGGATTGTGTTCACGGCGGTGTTTGCATTGACGCTGTTCGGCGTCGTCAAGCTGGTGCTGCTGCTGGCCGGGGTTTGACGGGGCTCAGTGCATCAGGGTTTGCAGGGTGAACGGGTAACGCCAGGACGCGGGACGCCCCTTGGCCGAGAGTTTGTGGAAATCCACGCCGAAGTCCTGCGCGGAGCTCATCGCCAGCAGTCGCCTGGCCTGTGTCCGATCGATCAGCTGCAACAACGGAACCTGGCGGTCACGGCCGCCGTACTGGCTGATGTCCACGCCTTCATCGTAGTCATGCAATTGCACCAGTGCCCAGCCACCGAGGCTGAAGTGCCCGCCCAGCAAGACACTCAGGCGACGGTCCAGCAGCGCTTGCAACGCGGCGGGTGAATTGTTGATCGCGCCGAACAGCACGCCCTTGCCTGGCACACCTCCCGCCTCGACATACGCCTGCATCACGCCGAACGCCATTTCGTCATTCGCGGCCCAGACCAGCGACGTCTGCGGGTAGCGTTTGAACAGCAACCTGGCCTGCTCGTAGGCACGTTGCCGGATCCAGCCGCCGTACACCAGTTGCCGCAAACGCACTTCGGGGTGCTCGGCCAAGGCACGCCGCAAGCCCTTCTCGCGAAATTGCGCGGACGGGGTGATCTTCAAACCTGAAAAGGCCAGTAACTCGATGGTCTGGCCGGGGGCCACCGGGCCGTGCTGTCGGATCAGCTCCTTGAGCATCAGGTAGCCGCCCTCCTCGTCGTTGGGCACCAGACTGCCGAGCAAATCGGGATACTTGTCAGGCCGGGCGTCGATCAGCTTCATCTGATCCGGGGTAAGGGCGTTGTTGACCATGAACAGCTTCACACCGCTGTCTTTGGCCAGCCGCAGGACTTCGGGGGCGATGTATTGCTCGTTGACGAAGACCAGGTAGTCGGGGCGATGGTGGCCCTGGAGGGCTTCGCGAGCCTGGCGGATGGTGTTTTCGGAGACGCGGTCGGAATACTGGATGCGCAAGTCCATTCCCAGGTCGGTCGCCGCGGCCTGCATGAACTGCGAGTAACTCACCCAAAAGGCCTCCGTGGCGGTTCCCGGGTTAAGGAACAGCACTGACGCCGCCTGGGCACAATGTCCCACGATCATGCCCAGCGTCAGCAATACGCCACACAGAAACTTCAACATTGGTCGTCCGAGCCCCCGGAAATTCGCCGCGCATTATAGCCAGCGAACGTCCGTAAAACGGCGATTTTTCCGGTTTTTGTCAGACAATCGTCGGAACCGGGCCCGGACGGGGTCGTTTACTGATGGCTGACCCAGAAAACCGCCGTCCCCACGACCAGAATGATCAGGAACAAAATTGCCCATGCATCAACGGTGCTATCGCTTTTCCTTGCTTTGGTTGGGTTGCTCATTGCATCGCCTCTTGTCGGTTTTATCGGTGATTGCATAAAGACTCGAGCAGAGTAAAGACGACGATTGCCCGCATCACAAACAGGGTCTTTGCAACAACGAATCTCATTAGGCGATTTGGTTCTTTACATATGCTCAAACATCACTTTTACGCATAACTGCAAACTGGTATCGTGCCCCGGCTCCTTAGGGAGTGCGCGGCCGTGCGCGCAGAATTGCCGAGGTTTTATCGGACGCCAGCAAGCCAAAAAACGCCGCTGTTTCCGACCGGCCCAAGCCTGAGAACAGGACTTATATGTACGTATACGACGAATACGATCAGCGGATCATCGAGGACCGCGTCAAGCAGTTCCGTGATCAGACCCGACGCTATCTGGCAGGCGAGCTGAGCGAAGAAGAATTCCGCCCCCTGCGCCTGCAAAATGGCCTTTATATCCAGCGTTTCGCGCCTATGTTGCGAGTCGCCGTGCCATACGGCCAACTGACTTCGCACCAGATTCGAATGATGGCCAAAATTGCCCGCGACTACGACAAGGGCTACGCCCACATCAGTACCCGGCAGAACGTGCAGTTCAACTGGCCGGCCGTGGAAGACATTCCGGACATTCTCGCTGAACTGGCCACCGTGCAGATGCACGCGATTCAGACCAGCGGCAACTGCCTGCGCAACGTCACCACCGACCAGTTTGCCGGCGTCGCCGCCGACGAGCTGATCGACCCGCGCCCCTGGTGCGAGATCGTGCGCCAGTGGACTACGTTCCACCCGGAGTTCGCCTACCTGCCGCGCAAATTCAAGATTGCCGTCAACGGTTCGACTTCCGACCGCGCCGCCATCGAAGTCCATGACATCGGCCTTGAGCCGGTGCACAACGCCGCCGGCGAACTGGGCTTCCGTGTCCTGGTCGGCGGTGGCCTGGGCCGTACGCCGGTGGTGGGTGCATTCATCAACGAGTTCCTGCCGTGGCAAGACCTGTTGAGCTACCTCGACGCCATCCTGCGGGTCTACAACCGCTATGGCCGTCGCGACAACAAGTACAAGGCGCGGATCAAGATTCTGGTCAAGGCGCTGACGCCTGAAGTCTTCGCACAGAAAGTCGATGCGGAAATGGAGCACCTTCGCGGTGGCCAGACCACATTGACCGAAGCCGAAGTGCAGCGCGTCGCCAAACACTTCGTAGACCCGGACTACAAGGCGCTGGACAACCAGACCGCCGCCCTGGCCGAACTCGACCAACAGCACCCGGGCTTCGCCCGTTGGCGCGTGCGCAACACCCTGGCCCACAAGAAGCCGGGTTATGTGGCCGTGACCTTGTCCCTGAAGCCGACCGGCGTTGCACCGGGCGACATCACCGACAAACAGCTCGACGCCGTGGCCGACCTGGCCGACCGCTACAGCTTCGGTCAACTGCGCACCTCCCACGAGCAGAACATCATCCTGGCCGACGTCGAACAGGACAAGCTGTTCGCCATGTGGGGCGAATTGCGCGAGCAAGGCTTCGCCACGCCGAACATCGGCCTGCTGACCGACATCATCTGCTGCCCGGGCGGCGATTTCTGCTCCCTGGCCAACGCCAAGTCAATCCCGATCGCCGAATCGATCCAGCGCCGTTTCGACGACCTGGACTACTTGTTCGACATCGGCGAACTGGACCTGAACATCTCCGGTTGCATGAACGCCTGTGGTCACCACCACGTCGGCCACATCGGCATCCTCGGGGTGGACAAGAAAGGCGAAGAGTTCTATCAGGTTTCCCTCGGCGGCAGCGCCAGCCGCGACGCCAGCCTGGGCAAGATCCTCGGCCCGTCCTTTGCCCAGGAAGCCATGCCTGACGTGATCGAAAAGCTGATCGACGTGTACATCGAACAACGTACCGAAGACGAACGCTTCATCGACACCTATCAGCGTATTGGTATCGATCTCTTCAAGGAGCGTGTCTATGCAGCGAATCATTAAGAACAACGAGGTCGTCGACGAGACCTGGCACCTGCTGCCCAAGGACTTCAACATCGACGAGATCAGCAACTGCGACGACCTTATCGTGCCGTTGCAGCTGTGGCGCGAACACAGCCGCATGCTCCTGGCCCGCGATGGCGGCCTGGGCATCTGGCTGGACGCCGATGAAGAAGCCGAGGAAATCGGCGAAGACGCGGCTCAGTTCCAGGTCATTGCCCTGAACTTCCCGGCCTTCACCGATGGCCGCAACTACTCCAACGCCCGCCTGCTGCGTGACCGTTACGGTTTCAAGGGCGAGCTACGGGCCATTGGCGACGTGCTGCGTGACCAGTTGTTCTACATGCATCGCTGTGGTTTCGACGCGTTTGCAATCCGCCCCGACAAAGACCCGTACGAAGCCCTTGAAGGCCTCAAGGACTTCTCGGTGACTTATCAGGCCGCTACCGACGAACCGCTGCCGCTGTTCCGTCGTCGCTGACCGTCCCTCCCTTGAACCCCAGCCCGGGTTCAAGGGGATTTACCCTTCACGCTAAAACGGCGGATGATCCACCATCGGAATCGGCCGCCCCAAGGCGACCCAGTCGCGGTACAGCCGGACTCGATCTTCCAGCACTACGAACAACCTGAACGGGTTCTCCGCGTCAGCCATTCTGGTTTCAATGCTCTGACTCAGCCAGCCCCACAATTCCTCTGAAGCGTCCACTTCGTGCAACAACCGCCACACCCGTGCCTGTAGCAACAAATAACCGACCTGGAAGTCTGGCGTCAGACTCAATCCATCCATGACTCGCAGAAATGAGCTGCCCGACGTTCTGGCCGCCAACCGCTGCCAGATGGCCTGCCGGGTCGCACGCACACTTTCATCGCCCTCCTCCAGCCACGGCGCAGGACTGCCATAACCCGCACCCGGCTCGCTCAGCCACATATTGATACCCGTGCGCTCACGATGCTCGACCAGACGCAACAATGTCTCTTCGTCCGTCAGCGGATTGCCCCACAGCTTGACCCGGTCCCGGGACACCGCCTGATTCAGAATCCCATAGGGCACACGCCTGATTTGGTTGTCTCGCAGGTCAAGCGAGGTCATGTGCGGCTGATCGCTGATACCGATCGGACAATGGGTGATCCCGGTGTTCCGCAGGTTCAACACGCGCAAATCATTCAACCCGAGCACAACCGGCGATATCACCAGCGGATTGTCACTCAGGTCCAGCGTTTGCAAGTGGACCAGATCGCCAAACTGGGCGGCGGTGTTCTCCTTGAGCGTCAGCATCGTGGACTTCAGGTTGAGCGTTGTCAGTTCAGTCATGTGGCGGATCGAGGGCGGCAATGCGGCTTCCAGCACCTCATCTGCGTTGAGCCGGCGCAAGTCGACATGTTCCAGGTTCAAGGAGCGCAGCTTCGGGAAATTATCCAGAAATGCGCTCAGGCTCTCGCGCTCTAACACGTGCAGACCCTGCATCGATATCTCAACGACCTCATTGAAGCGAACATTCATCGTCGGCAATCGATGGAAATCCTCGAAACTCAAATCGAGCCTGTAACCGGAAAACACCCCATCGGTCACGACCCGGTTATCCTGGGGCGGACATTTTTGCCAGATGTTGATCAGTTCGTCGGCCAGTTCGATTCGGGTTTCTCTCTCGTCTTCGACCATGTGTTGCACCAATTCGAGATTGTGCGCCGCAACTTGTTCAGGGCTCATCCCGGCAGCGCCTACCTCGCCCACCGCGAGAAAATCCAGATCCATGTCGTCGACATCCAGCACAGCCTGGTCGACCCACTGACGCATATCGGCATGCAACTGCTTCAACTGGAGAGTCAGGCGATCCACCAGCGTTTGTGCCCCCGAACCCGCCTCAAGGAGCAACTCATCGGCCTGGGCGTCGGTGAAACCCGGATACACATCCTTGATCTGCAAACGCATGATCTGGTGGCTCAAAGCAGCCGCCTGTGGGGTTTCCGGAAAGCCGCCACCGCGTAAACCGTACGCTTCGAACGGCAACCCCGAATCCATGCGGTTCAAGCCTCGCATCAACTCGGCGCGGGACAGCACGTGTTCGCCCAGGCGCAACCGCAACTGGCGGGCCGGATCCACGGAACCTAACGACATCGCCGAACGCTCCTCCACGGACAACAAATTGACCAACGCGGTAAACAGATCCGTCCCCGCCTCGGTCGTCGCCACCGTGGAAAGCCGATAAAGATCACCCACCTTGATCATTCGCCGGCAATCCGCAGATTCAAGCGGGCCGCAGCGATTCAGGAGCCGACCACTGATTGATCCGTCGAGCACTTCAATGCGCAAGTCTTTCGGCCAGTCGGGCAGGCGTTGCAGGGAATGCAACGCCAGGACATCGGTTTCGGGATGGTTCATCGAACGCAGGTACAGGCCTTCATAGGCTCGATTCAGCCGTACATGCTGTTGATACTCCAGCAGCTTGCAGTCCAGGCGCCTGAACAATTGCAGCGCTTCACCGGCGTCAACGGGTCTGTCGGTTTCGATTCCGGAGCGGTCGAGGATTTGCTCAACGACGCTTTTCGGCAACCCGGGGTACCGTCGCTGAACCAGGCCAACCCATGGCTGCCCGGAATGCTGGAGCGCCTGATAGCGGTCGTTGAACATTCCGTCCCGTGTTTGCGCATCGGCGACGGTTTCGAGCTCCTGATCGAGCTTGAAGCGTGTGATGGTGTCGGCGAGCAACGGCGTCGGCGGGCGGCCCGCCTGAATCAGGCGCAGCATATCGTCGTCGACCGTGCTGATTCGGGCGATCCGCGCCAGGACTTCATCACTGAAGTAGGCAAGTGGCGCGCAAACGCTACGCATTAGCTCCACGCGTGCCGCCACGGGCGCCGGAGCCGTTGCGGTCGTGGGCTCGACCGGTGTTTCGGGATGCGGCGCATTCCCGGGGCCCTTGGACTCGTGCGGGGTTCCGGCAAGGGTTCCTTCGCCCTTGAGTTCGGCCACAGCCCCGACCAGAGGTAACGCATTGAGCAGGCCAAACACAGTGCGAGTCACGCCCTCGGTGCGCTGCTCCGGTGTTTTACCGTTGATGGCCTGATCGAGGCCGTAACCGGCGTCGATCAGCCCGGCCAATACCAGGACGCCCTCACCTCCCGGAATGAACAATGCCAATGGCCCCAGCCGATTGATCCACTGCACAAGCGGCTCCACCACCGCGCTCAGGTTGTCGCGATTGACTTGAGCATCGTCGCGGATGGTTTTGACGCTGGCCATGGAGGCCTGCTTCATGGTCAACACCAGTTGCGCGAACGGATCGGTGTCGGCGGGCGGACGCTCAAGGTCGATATAGTCTTGCGGGTCCCAGAAACCGTCGTCGTTGAAGAGCCCCGCGTTCTTTTTCAGCCAGTGCTCCTTCGGGTAGACCGCCATGCCCTCCAACGCCGTCAACACACCCGCATGGAAGGTGCCGTCTTCACGATCGTCCTCGGCAAAATGTGCGACCAGTGCTTGCCGTGTGGCGGCACCCCTGCCTTGGGCCACGATCCATTGGCGCAGGTCCCGGAAGTCGGCGAACTCATGCAAGGGTGAGGAGTTGCCGGGAATATTCAGCAAGACCCGACCGCTGTGACGGTGGCGATAACACCAGATATCGTCCGATGTGTAGCGATAGATCGTAAGCCGACCAACCTCGATCGGCGCGCTGACGCGAGTGGGCGCCTGTACCTGTTCGATGGTCATCGCACTCCACGCCTGCTCCGCTGGCAACCCGGCAGCCTGCATGGCCAACGCCAGGCCTTCCTGGCTCAAACTGCCCTCCTGATGTTGCAGGCAGGCACTCATGATAAAGGCGGCCTTGGCCGAGGTTCTCAGGTCATAAGGCTCCGCCTGGACGATTCGCTTATCGGAAGGCCAGGCGCGATCGAGGTAAGCCTGATAGCAAGTTTGCAGTTCCAGTTCCCAGACCCACTGTTTGAACGCCGCTGGCCTCAGGGCAATTTGCGTTGCCGGCCCATACACTTGGGGCGTGGTCTGGCGATAAATGCCTTCGTAGGTATGGTGATTGCCATTGCCGTGGTCGGCGAATTCATCGACATGCTCCACGATGCGAATGGACGGGCCGACATCGGGCGGTGTGTACAAGCCAAATGCGCTTTCGGCGAAGCGCCCGTCACCAACGGTCTGGTAGTTCGCCAGCAACGCCTGCACCAACGTTTGCGTGTTTGCCACCTGGCCTTGCTCGATACCGTCTTGCGGCGGGTGCCCGCGGTATCGGTAATCCAGGGTGACCAACCGGTCGGTTTGCGGGTCGATGTCTTGCCCCCATTTTTCCTTGATCAACTGTGCACCGAACTGCTCGGGAGACTGCGGTAAAGCCGCGTTCACCACAGACTTCAGTGTTTCGCGCAGCGGCACAAGATCGGGATGAAGCGGTGTCTGATGGTCATTCATGTGCATTCCATGGCAACTATTTTTGGAACACCAACATAACCAGCCGTCGCGTTGCCGAAAGCAGGAACGGTCGCCTGCTGCCTACAGAGATTTCGCCGGGCCGTGGAGGACTTCGGGCAAGCATTCGCAGACAAAAAAAGCCGGGGCAATTGCCCCGGCTGGATGTTTTGCAATATCTCCTGGCCCGTTACCAGAAGCGTTGCTGGGTCAAACGGCTCCACCAGCTCAGCAGCACGCGATCGACCGAGCCGCTGGCGGCCATGCCGATGCGCTCCGGCAGGCTCTTGCGTTCGCTGTAATGCAAGTGATAGAGCTCGGACTGCCTGGCGCGTTCGGCGAGGTATTCATCGCTGGTCTTGAGTTCGTCCACCAGGTGCTTGTCCAGCGCCGCGACACCCAGCCAGATTTCACCGGTGGCCACTTCATCAATGGCCAGTTGTGGGCGATAGCGCGACACGAAGTTCTTGAACAGTTGATGGGTAATGTCCAGGTCTTGTTGGAACTTCTCCCGGCCCTTCTCGGTGTTTTCGCCAAACACGGTCAGGGTGCGTTTGTATTCACCGGCGGTCAGCACTTCGAAGTCAATGTCGTGCTTTTTCAGCAAGCGATTGACATTGGGCAACTGCGCCACCACGCCAATCGAGCCGAGGATCGCGAACGGTGCACTGATGATCTTCTGGCCGATGCACGCCATCATGTAGCCACCGCTGGCCGCGACCTTGTCAATGCACACGGTCAAGGGCACGCCGGCTTCACGGATACGCGCCAGTTGCGAGGAGGCCAGACCGTAGCTGTGAACCATGCCGCCGCCGCTTTCCAGGCGCAGCACCACTTCGTCCTTCGGTGTGGCGAGGGTCAGCAAGGCGGTGATTTCGTGACGCAGGCTTTCGGTGGCCGAAGCCTTGATATCGCCATTGAAATCCAGCACGAACACCCGGGGTTTGGCCTCGGGTTTTTTCTTCTGTTTCTTGTCGGTTTTAGCCTGGGTCTTGCGCAGGGCCTTGAGCTGGTCCTTGTCGAGCAAGGTCTGCTCCAGGCGCTCGCGCAGCCCTTTGTAGAAATCATTGAGCTTGCTGACCTGCAACTGGCCGGACGACTTGCGTCGACCCTTGCTGCGCAAGGCCGCAAAGCTGGCCAGGACCACCAGAATGGCGATCACCAAGGTCACGGTCTTGGCCAGAAATATGGCGTACTCGGAAAAAAACTCCACAGGGTTTCCTCAAACGATGCGCGGCTTGAACGCGCGCGGGATACCTCCAGCATACCCATGCGCCGACCTTGCGACCAGCCGTGAAACCTCTGGCAACAGGCCTGTAACGGGCATTTCAAACAAGCGTATGTTTTTTCATTGACAGCACACCGCCATCCTCATAACCTCGCCAAACCTTCAACGTACCGGGAAGACGCGGACGTGGGCAGCATCTATTTGATTCGACATGGCCAGGCCTCCTTTGGTGCAGACGACTATGACGTCCTGTCGCCGACCGGCATTCGTCAGGCTGAAATCCTTGGCCGCCACCTGGCCGAACTCGGGATCAGCTTCGACCGCTGCCTGGCCGGAGACCTGCGCCGCCAGCAGCACACGGCCAACAGCGCGCTGGAGCAATTCGCCGCGGCGGGCCTGCCGGTGCCGCTGCTGGAAACCGACGCCGCCTTCAACGAGTTCGACGCCGATGCGGTGATCCGCGCGCTGTTGCCGGCCATGCTGCCGGACGAACCCGAAGCCCTGGACATCCTGCGCAACGCCGCGCAGAACCGTGGTGAGTTCCAGCGTATCTTCGCCCTGATCATCGAGCGCTGGCTTGCCGGCACCTATGACACACCGGGCCTGGAAAGCTGGCTGGGGTTTGTCGAGCGGGTTCGGGCCGGCTTGCATCGTATCCTCGACCAGGCCGACAACACCCAGAAAATCGCCGTGTTCACCTCCGGCGGCACCATCACTGCCCTGCTCCACCTGATTACGCAAATGCCTGCAAGGCAGGCCTTTGAATTGAACTGGCAAATCGTCAACACCTCGCTCAACCAGCTTAAGTTTCGTGGTCGCGAGGTGTCCCTGGCTTCCTTCAACAGTCATGCGCACCTGCAACTGTTGAAGGCCCCGGAACTCATCACGTTTCGCTGAGTCCGGACTATTGTAACCCTGGCTGTAATCACCCAGCTCTTATTACCCAAGAAAGGATCGAACCATGACCTCCGTAGCTGATGCCGTACAAGCAATGAAAGCCAAGTTCAACCCAGCCGCTGCTGCCGGTCTGGACCTGGTCTTCGGTTTCCGCATCGACGACACCAAGAACTTCTCGCTGATCGTCAAGGACCAGACCTGCGAACTGCAGGAAGGCGAGAACCCGGACGCCCAGGTGACCCTGGTGATGGACGGCGAAACCCTGGAAGGCATCGTCGACGGTTCGACTGACGGCATGCAAGCGTTCATGGGCGGCAAACTGCGCGCTGAAGGCGACATGATGCTGGCGATGAAACTGTCCGAGCTGTTCCCGTCGTAAGCACCTGGCTCCCGATCTTCGGGAGCGTGCCTGCTGCATACGAATCCCGCCCTTAGTGGCGGGATTCGTCGTTTTTGCCCCCTCGCCACAGGTTCGGTGGTGCTCTTACAATGTCCGCACTCCCCACACCGGCCGCCCCATGGACATCGACCTCGCCCGCACCTTCCTCGAAATCGTCCGCCATGGCAGCCTGGCTGCCGCCGCGGAAAAACTCCATGTCACCCAGACCGCGATCACCGCACGGGTGCAAAAACTCGAGAGCCAGCTGGGCAGCACCCTGTTCGTGCGCAATCGTGCCGGCGCCCGCCTGACGCCCAACGGCGAAGCGTTCGTGGTATACGCCAATCAACTGGTGCAAACCTGGGAAGCTGCACGGCGCGACCTGCCGTTGCCCGAGGGTTATCGCGATGTGCTGCACATCGGTGGCGAGGTGAGCCTGTGTAACCCGCTGATGCTCGGCTGGGCCGGCGAAATCTGCAAGAACATCCCCAGCCACGCCCTGCGCATGGAAATCCGCGACGGCGAAAACCTGCTGCGGCAACTGGAGTTGGGCGTTCTGGATGCCGCACTGGTGTATCAGCCCGAATATTGGCCGCGCCTGCAAGTCGAGCAGATTCTCGAAGAAAAGCTGATTCTCGTGCGCCTGGCCGGCAAGCCCGATCCTTATGTGTACATCGATTGGGGCGCCGAATTCCGGCGTCAGCACGACGCAGCCCTGCCGGAAAAAGCCAGGGCTGCGCTGAGTTTCAATCTTGGCCCGTTGGGCCTGCAGTACCTTCTCGAAAACGGCGGCAGTGGCTACTTCCGCACCCGCGTCGTACAGAGTTATCTGGATAGTGGCGCCCTGGAACGGGTGCCCAAGGCTCCCGAATTCAATTACCCGACCTATCTGGTCTACTCGCGCGATCGTGACTCGCCGACACTGCAACGCGCCTTCGACCTGCTGCGCAAAGTTATCGATTCCGACGAAGACTGGTCGCAACGCTGGGATCCGCTGACCTGAGACCGGTTTGCACCGGATCATGGCCGTTGTGTCCTCAAGGTTCGCCCCGTCCAGTCACCGGGATCGGCTAATCTGAAAGAGATAACAAAAACGACAGGTGATTGCAGTGAGGCAGACCACCGAAGGATTCCGCAGCCGTTACCGCGCCGACATTCATCCGCTCTACAATCCCTGGCTACATGGCGCGTTTGTCCTGATGTTCGGAGCACTGGCGATCGGCATCTTCTGGAGCAGCGTACATCAGGTGCGGCCGGCAGAATGGTTGGCGGTGCCCGTCACGCTGCTGTTGTTCAACCTCGGGGTGTACATGGTGCATCGCCACCTGGGGCATCATAAAAAGACCTTCGCCCGGCTGTTTTATGCCCGTCACGCAGTCGACCACCACAGCTTTTTCACCCCAGGCCACATGACCTACGACAGCGCCCGTGACTGGCGGGTGATTCTGTTTCCGGCGTGGCTGATCGTGCTGCACACCCTCGCCGTCGCCCTGCCCCTCTGGTGGCTGCTCAAGCACATCAATACCAACGTCGCCGGATTGGTCGGCGGCCTTCTTGTCCTCGGTTACCTGACTTACGAAATGTTTCACGCCTGCGAGCACCTGCCGTCGCGCAACTCGCTCACACGGCTGCCGTGGATCCGCCAGATGCGCCGGCTGCACGAACTGCACCACCGCCGCGAACTGATGCAGGAGCGTAATTTCAACATCGTTTTCCCGCTGATGGACTACCTGTTCGGCACCCTCTATTGGGAGCCGGAACCTGCGCCGCTCAACCCGACGAGAACGCCCATGACCCGCATGCAGCATCAGATTGTCATTGCCGGAAACCCGGTCCAGGTACTTGCCTACGCCAGCACCGTGACCCTTTGGCCGCAATGGCATCCGTCGTCGCTGCGCATCGATGGGCCAAAAGGCCCGTTGCATGCCGGCGCACGTTTCGAGGAGGACATCCGCGCCGGTGGGCGTGATGGGCACTTGAGCTGGGAGGTGGCGGAGTACCTGCCCGGACGGCGCTGGAGCGCCGAGGCCCGGGGTGATCACGGCCTGTCGCTGGTGGTGACCTATGAATGCGATGCCACAGGCGAGGACACACACTTCGTCCGCACTCTGGAGTATCAATTCAACGGTCTGGCGATGCGGATTGCCAACCGGTTGTTGCTCAAGCGGCGCATCGATCGGGAATCGGCGGCGTCGATGCTGGCGCTGCGCGACATGGCGCAGAAGTATCTGGCGGCGACGGGGGTCGGCGCGTGATCAAAACCTTCAAGTGTCTGTTACTGGCCATCGTCGTCATCGGCGCCTTCCTGCTGCTGATGCCGACCAAGGTGCGACCGGTGGCCTGGACACCACAACCTGCGCCATCCCTCACCAGCGGAATCTACGCCGACAATCAGCGCCTCAAGGGGATGGAACGCGTCGGTGCCGCCGACATCGACGGGCCGGAAGCCTTGTTGCTGGAAAACGACACGCTCATCACCGGCCTGCACGACGGTCGCCTGATCCGCACGAGCCTGGACGGCAAGACCACCAAAGTGCTGGCCGATACCGGTGGCCGGCCACTGGGCCTGGCCCGGCATCCCAATGGTCTGCTGGTGATCGCCGATGCCGTCAAAGGCTTATTGTCCCTCGACGCCCAGGGACGCCTGGTAGCCTTGACCACAGAGGCCGGCGGCGTTCCCTTCGGTTTTACCGACGATGTGGCCATCGACAAACCCGGTCACTACGCTTATTTCAGCGATGCTTCGAGCCGCTTCAGCTATGGCCACGACGGTGAGGCCGTGATCGAACACGGCGGCGACGGTCGACTGCTGCGCTACGACTTTCAGACCGGCAAAACGTCGGTTGTGCTGGACAAGCTGGAGTTTGCCAACGGCGTGACCCTGGGACCGGACGATGCCTATGTACTGGTCAATGAAACCGGCGCCTACCGCATCAGCCGTTACTGGCTCAGCGGTCCGAAGGCCGGCACCCACGACCTGTTTATCGACAACCTGCCGGGGCTGCCGGACAACCTGTCGTTCAATGGTCACGACCGGTTCTGGGTGGCACTGTATGCCCCGCGTAATGCCTTGCTCGACGCCACGGCGGCGTATCCGTTGGTACGCAAGATGATCGTGCGAGCCATGGCCGTCTTGCCCAAGCCCGTGGAAAAACGCGGATTTGCCCTGGGCCTGGACCTTGAGGGCAAAGTGATCGCCAACCTTCAGGATGACAGCAAAAACAATTACTCCCCCATCACCACCGTACGCGAGTATGGGGACTGGTTGTATTTCGGTTCGCTGAAAGCGCAGAACATGGTGCGATTGCCGTTAAGCAAGGCATTGCAATGAGCAGTACCACTATCTGAATACACTGAAGACCCAATGTGGGAGCGAGCCTGCTCGCGATGACTGAGGCACATTCAACAACACTGGTGACTGACCCTCCGCTATCGCGAGCAGGCTCGCTCCCACAGGGACAGCGTTCAGTTCACCGGGATATTTTGATTGGGTAATGGGGCACCTCGTTGAGAGCCGTAACAGCGGTCCCTGAACATTCGAGGTGCCGGTTCTGGTTGCCGTTCCAACTTTCCCGCCACCGGTCGTCGGTGGCAGCACGCTGGGTCAGGACGACGCGCCAAGTTGCTTGACGATCTTGTCCTTGACCAGCAAACGTGTCTCCTTGAGCTTCCTTACGGTGTCATCGTTGGACTTGGCCTCCTCTGCTTTCACCACTTCGGCATCCGCCTGGGAATACTTGTTAAGCAGTGAATCCAGTAACGGATCCTTGGTGCGTTTCTGCTGGATTTCTTCCTTTGAGCGTTTCAGATCCTGATAAAGGTCATGGGGCACCGGCATGGAACACCTCCGTTTGTTGATCGGCAGCGAAACGCGATCAATTGCGTTCACCAACTATCAGAATGGCCTCGGTTAGCCCGTTCTGTCGACCACCTGTCAGACCAGCGGTGTCCGTTCGTCGTCCGGTCCCACAGGCGATAAAAACCTTTGCCTGCGCCAGCGGTTTCAGCCGTTGAGCACCATGCGCACCATTTGCCTGAGCGCTTCGGGATTGTAGGGTTTGCTCAACAGGTGAGTGTCGGGGCTGAGCTGGTGATTGCGCGAGATGATGTCGCGGGTATGACCCGAAGTGAACAGCACGGCCACCGGCGGCTCCTGCACTTTCGCCCAGGCCGCCAGGTCCGAACTCTTGATCAGGCCGGGCATGACCACATCGGTGAATATCAGGTCCACCGCCAGCCCTTCCAGCAACATTTGCATGGCGACGTCACCGTTGGTGGCCGTGAGGATTTGATAACCCTCTTCGCGCAACAACTCCACCGCCGACACTCTCACGGCCTCATTGTCCTCGACCACCAGGATGCGTTCGTGGCCGCCCCGTTGCGGCACATCAGGGCCCGGCGTTTCACTGGGTGCCGCGCGCAAGGTGCGCGGGAAGTACAACTGCACCCGAGTCCCCAGCCCCACATCGCTGGCGATTTCGATATGTCCGCCACTCTGTTTGACGAAACCAAACACCATGCTCAGGCCCAAGCCGGTGCCCTGCCCGTCGGCCTTGGTGGTGAAGAACGGCTCGAACGCCCGGGCCAGCACCTGCGCAGGCATGCCGACGCCGGTATCCGTCACGGACACCCGCACATAGTCCCCGGGGGGAATGCCCTTTGCAGCGCAAAATTTGCGATCAAGGACGATGTTTTCCGCGCAAATGTCAATCGTACCCTCGCCTTGAAGGGCATCACGGGCATTGATCGCCAGATTGAGAATGGCGTTTTCCAGTTGGTTGCGATCGACAAACACATTCCAGGCGTCTTCGGGTGCCGTCATGTGCACCTGGAGGGTTTCACCCAAGGCCCGCAGCAACAGCTCCGCCAGGCCATCGAATATCTGCCGCAGCGTAAAGACCGCAGGCGACAACGGTTGGCGACGGGCGAATGCAAGCAACTGCGAGGACAGTTTGGCACCGCGCTCGACGGCGGCAATCGACGCCGAGACCCGGCGCTGCACATTGGCGTTACCCGGCTCGTGGCGTGCCAGCAAGTGCAGGTTGCCAGCGATCACTTGCAACAGGTTGTTGAAGTCATGGGCCACGCCGCCGGTGAGGCCGCCGATGGCTTCGAGCTTCTGTGACTGGCGCAGTTGTTCCTCCGCCGCCAGCCGTGCCTCGACCTCATCGGCCACCCGCTGTTCCAGGTTGCGGGTAAACTTGAGCAGGGACTCTTCGGCTGTCTTGCGTTCGTGAATATCGATCAGCACGCCAGGGAAACGAAACGCCTCGCCTTGCTCGTCGAACTCACAACAACCGCTGGCGAGCACCCAGAGGTAACTGCCATCGGGGCGCTGGATCCGGTACTCGACGTTGTAGGATTCACCTGTCTCGACCGACAGTGCGCCCCGTTCCTGAACCCAGCTGCGGTCATCCGGATGGATCCGGCTTTGAGCGATTTCCTGAGACAGATTTTGCAGGTCTTGCCCGGGTGGATAGGAAAGTGTGCGGGCGAAGCGCTCATCACCCGACAACACGTTGGTCTTGATGTCCCAGACAAAGGAACCGAGCAAGGCACCGGCATTCAACGCCAGGCGCACCCGCTCGTTATCCGCACGATACGCGTCTTCAGCCACTTGTCGCCGTTGCTCGGATATCACCCGCTCCGTGGTTTCCACCACCATGGACATGACTCCGGCCGGGCACCCGTCATCGTCAGCCACCGGGCTGTAATAGAGGTCCATCCAGACATCTTCCGGAACTCCGTCACGCAGCAGCACCAGTTCTTTGTTGCGATAGGACAAGGTGCCGCCCGCCAGGCAGGTGTCGACCACGTGGCGATTGAATTCGGCGACTTCCGGCCAACCCAGTTCCACGGCAGAGCCGAGCAGATACGGATGACGCCCACCGGCAAACTTGGAATAAGCGTCGTTATAGATCATGTACCCGGACTGACCCCAGAGCATTACCATCGGCAGCGGGGACGCGAGCATCAACTGCACCGCGCTGCTCAGGCTCCTGGACCATGAATCGAGCGGGCCAAGTTCGGTCAGGCTCCAGTCGAACGCACGAATGCGCCCGGCCATTTCGCCGTTCCACCCGGAGCACCCGTGGCTATCCTCTAGAAACTGCATCGGCTGGCTCTACCCCGGTAAGTTGCACCCGTTTGTTTCGAGCATCCTGCACGCTGTTCGTTTCATAGAGGTATAGCTGATTCTTGGCGGCCTTCGCAGAACTCCTGTAGGAGCGAGCCTGCTCGCGAAGGCGGTGTGTCAGAAGACATCGATGTTGACTGTGCCACCGCTTTCGCGAGCAGGCTCGCTCCCACAATTTGGTCCTCAGTAACGGAAAGACCGTGCACTACACCTCAATCAAGTGCTTCAGCGGGTTGTAACTGCTTTTCAGCGTGGCCGCGACGTCGAGAATGGCCTTCTCGATCCCATTCAAATGCATGCAGGTCAGCTCGATCGCCGCGCTCTGGTTGCCCGCTTCGATGTACTCGATCAGCCGCAGGTGTTCGTCGTCGCGGCAGACCTCATGGCTGTCGTCATCCAGTGCGGCGGCATACAGCGACGCCCGGGAAATCAGCTTCTGGAACCAGTCCAGCAGCACCGGGTTGTTCAGGCTGCGGGCCAGTTTGATGTGGAACTCGCCGAGCAGGTGAATCAGCCTCTCGTGATCACCGCTCTGATGCGCTTCATCCTCGAGCAGCAAGTGATCGCGCAGGTCCTGGGTCACCGCCGTATCACGCCGACGGCACAGTTCGCTGACGATGCCGATCTCGACCAGGCGCCGGGTTTCGAACAGGGAACGGATCTCTTCGTCACTGGGCAGCGACACCGACGCACCTTTATTGGGCTCGGTGGTAACCAGCCCGTCGGCTTCCAATTGCTTGAGCGCGGCCCGGACAGACGTGCGGCTGACATTGAACAGCTCGGCCAAAGAGGCTTCGCCGAGCTTCATCCCGGGACGCAGCGAACGCTTGCTGATCGCCTCGTAAACCCCTTGGTAGACGCGGTCGACCGTGGTTTCCAGTTTCTTTTCCGTCATTCATCAACTCCTTGCGCCCTGTGCAACCGACCCCGGCGAATGAACAGCCATTGAAAAAGGGGCTTGCACGGGCAGATTAATCCGGGTATTTCTAAATTGCATCCATATTTTGCATACAATAATTAGAGGAATGCACCATAATGGGTCATCCAACAGCAATCGAAGTGCGAAACGTCTCAAAGCGATATTCCGACGATCCGGGACTGGCACCAGCCTTGGACAACGTCTCGGTGGACATCGCCGACAACGAATTCTTCACCCTGCTCGGCCCCTCCGGCTGCGGCAAAACCACTCTGCTGCGCACCATTGCCGGCTTCGAGCACGTCAGCGACGGTGAGATCCTCCTTGCGGGCGAACCGGTCAACGATTTGCCGCCGTTCAAGCGTCGGGTCAACACGGTGTTCCAGAGTTACGCGCTGTTTCCGCACATGAGTGTTGCGCAGAATATCGCCTTCGGCCTCGAGATGCAGGGCCTTGATCGCAAACTGATCCCGCAGCGCGTCGACGAGATGCTGGCGCTGGTGCAAATGCAGCACCTGGCCAGGCGCAAACCGGCCGAACTGTCCGGCGGCCAACAGCAACGGGTGGCTCTGGCCCGGGCCCTGGCGCCGAAACCCAAAGTGCTGTTGCTGGATGAACCGCTGTCGGCCCTGGACCTCAAGCTGCGCAAGGAAATGCAGGTCGAACTCAAGCGCGTGCAGAAAGAAGCCGGGATCACCTTCATTTTCGTCACCCACGATCAGGAAGAAGCCCTGACCCTGTCCGATCGCATCGCCGTGATGTCCGCCGGCAAGATCCTGCAAATCGGCACGCCCAATGAAATCTATGAGCGTCCGCAACACCAGTTCGTCGCGCAATTCATCGGTGACATCAACTTTCTTCCCGGCCATATCAAACGTGGCCAGCAGAACGAAAAGCTCTTCGTGCCCAACGGCATGCCCGTGGAAATCCCCTGCCCGGCCCAGGGCTTTGACGGCAGCAAGGTGCAACTGGCGTTCCGCCCCGAGCGTTCGCAACTGGTCGAGCCGACCCAGCCCCATCACCTGCGCGGCGTGATCGAAGCCGTGCTGTATGTCGGCACGGCCACGCTCTATCAATGCCGCCTGAACAACGACATCAAGGTCATGCTGCGCGAGAACAACGAAGGCCTGAACCATGGGCGAGTGGTGGGCGATCGCGTCGCGGTCAACCTGCCGCCCCACGCCTGCCTGTTGATGGAGGCCTGAGATGAGCGTCAGCAGCACTTCCCCGGCCCTCAACCGCGCGCTGTTGCTCAGCCCGGTGGTTCTGACCCTGCTGGCCCTGATCGCCATTCCGCTGGGCATCATGGGCTACATCAGCCTGCTGCCACGCAACGTCTATGGCGGCGTCGACTGGCAGGCCGACTGGCAATTGCAAAGCTACGTGCAACTGTTTTTCCAGGAAGGTTTCGACGGCGAACTGGAACTGAACTGGGTCTACGCCCAGGCGTTGCTGCGTTCGGTGTTCCAGGCCGGCGGCACCACGGTCCTGTGTTTCCTGTTCGGTTTTCCGGTGGCGTTGTGGATGTCGAGCCTGACACCCCGGCGACGCAACCTGATGGTGTTGCTGATCACCATCCCGTTCTGGACCAACCTGCTGATCCGCAACTACGCGTGGCTGATCATCCTGCGCGAACACGGCTGGGTCGCCCAGAGCCTCAACGCGCTGTTCCCGCAAGCCGGTGGCATCACCCTGCTCTACAACGACTTCGCGGTCAGCGTCGGGCTGGTCTACAGCTTCCTGCCGTTCATGATCCTGCCGATCTACTCGACCCTGGAAAAACTCGACTGGCGCCTGGTGGAAGCCGCCTACGACCTGGGCGCCAACCGCTGGCACGCGCTACGGCGGATCATCCTGCCGCTGTCGATGCCGGGGGTGATAGCAGGTGCCTTGCTGGTGTTCGTGCCAAGCCTGGGCGCCTTCATTACCCCGGCGATCCTCGGCGGCGGCAAGACGCTGATGATCGGCAACCTGATCCAGCAGCAATTCGGCACCGCGCGCAACTGGCCGCTGGGCAGTTCGCTGTCGTTCCTGTTGCTGGGGATCATGTTGGTATCCCTGGTGCTCTACGCCCTCTATAGCCGCAATGCCGCCAAGACCCAACGCCCAGGAGCCCAAGCATGATCGCCCTGCACCTGAAGAAACTGCCCCTGACCCGCGAAGTCAGCCTGTTGATGCTGGCCTATCTGTACCTGCCGATATTCGTGCTGATCGCCTACAGCTTCAACGCCAACCGCTCGGCGACGGTGTGGACCGAGTTCTCGTTCGCCTGGTACGGGCGAATCCTGGCCAACCCGTCGATCCAGACCGCGGCGCTGAACTCGATCATCGTCGCCAGCATCGCCACGGTGTGCGCCACGGCGATTGCCCTGCTCGCGGCGCTGGCGACCTACCGGCCGTTCTACGGGCAGAAAATGGTCGAGGGCGGGATCAACCTGCCGCTGATCCTGCCGGAGATCGTCACCGCCGTGGCCACCCTGCTGCTGTTCATGGCGCTGGGGATCAAGCTCGGTCTGCTGACGGTGATCGTCGCGCACATCGGCTTCTGCATTCCCTTCGCCTACCTGCCGATCCGCGCGCGGCTCAACGACCTGGACAAGAGCCTGCTGGAAGCGGCGAACGATCTGTACGCCAACCCGTGGCAGGTGTTTCGCCGGGTGACCTTGCCGCTGCTGTGGCCGGCAGTGCTGTCCGGTTCGGTGCTGGCGTTCGTGGTCAGCCTCGACGATTTCATCATGACCTTCTTCGTTGCCGGACCGGGCTCGACGACCTTGCCGGTGTACATCTTCTCGGCGATCAAGGCCGGCGTGACGCCGGAGATCAACGCGATTTCAACGCTGATGCTGGTGATTTCCATCGTGCTGGTGGTGCTGGCCTTCTGGCTGGGACAGCGCGGCAAACAACAATAAGCCTGGAGACTTCTATATGAGCAAGAAAGTGAAAAGCATCCGTTTCGCCGTTGCCGGCCTGGCCCTGAGTTGCTTCACCGCGCTCACTGCGTTCGGCGCCCAGGCTGCCGAGCCCAAGGAACTGTTCTTCTACAACTGGACCGACTACTACCCGGTCGAGCTGTTGGCCAAGTTCGAAAAGGAGACCGGCATCAAGGTCACCATGGACGGCTACGACAGCAACGAAACCCTGCTGGCCAAATTGCAGGCCGGCGGCGCGGCGTATGACGTGATCGTGCCGTCGCAATCGATCATGCGCACCCTGATCAACCAGGACCTGCTGCTGGAAATTGACGCCTCGGCCCTGCCCAACTTCCAGTACGTCAAACCGGCGTTCCGCGACCCGAGCTTCGACCCGGGCCGCAAGTTCTCGGCACCGTACCTGTGGGGCACCACCGGGTTCTCCTATGACAGCGCCCGGGTTCCCGGCGGCAAGCTCGACGACTCGTGGAAAGAGTTCTTCGAGCCACGCAAGGAACTGCAAGGCCAGCTCGCGGCCCTCGATACCTCCAGCAGCGTGATCAACGCCGCCAGTCACTACCTGAATGTCGACGAGTGCAGCGAAAACCCGCAGGACGCCAAGCGCATCCTTGAACTGCTGCAAAAACAGAAACCCTTCCTGAAGATGTACAGCTCGGACAACACCGTCGACCGCATGGCCTCCGGTGAAGTGATCATGATGCAGAACTGGAACGGTTCTACAGCGCGGGCCACCTTGCAGAAGAGCACGATCAAATACGTGTATCCGAAGGAAGGCCTGGCGATGTTCCAGGACAACTTCGCCGTACCGAAGAGCGCGCCACACCCCGGCAACGCGAAGATCTTCATCGACTGGATGATGAAACCGGAAAACGCCGCCGCCGTGTCCAACGCCATCGCCTACGCCAACGGCATCCAGAGCGACAAGCTGATCGACGCCAAGTGGCGGGTGATGGACGCCATCAACATGCCCGACGAATTCGCCTCGCGCCTGCGCCCGGAAAAGGAATGCAGCAACAAGGCGCGGGAGCTGCAGGACCGCATCTGGGCCAAGCTCAAGGGCTGATTGTTCGACTTGAAACCGCGGTGCGGCCATCGCAGGCAAGCCAGCTCCCACAGTGATTTGTGTGGATCACACATTTTGTGAACACCCCCGAACCCTGTGGGAGCTGGCTTGCCAGCGATGAGGCCCTCCCAAACAACACAGAATTTGAGGCTCTACATGACCCAACCCCACTGGCTGCACAACGTGCGCCCCTACGGCGCACCCGCCGAAGACCTGCTGATCGAAAACGGCCGCTTCGCCCAACGCCGCCCGGCCTCGACCACCGAGCTGCTGTCCACCGACATCGACGGCCAGAACCAGTTGCTCACCCCCGCCCTGGTGGAAAGCCACGTTCACCTGGACAAAACCCTCTGGGGCCAACCTTGGCGCCCCAACAGCGCCGGCCCGACCCTCAAGGACTACATCGCCAACGAGCGGCGCATCCTGCGTGAAGTCACCACACCGATTGCGCAACGGGCCGGCGCCCTGCTGGAAAACTGCATCGCCCGTGGCTCGCTGACCATGCGTTGCCACGTCGACATCGACCCGGAATTCGGCCTGCGGCATGTCGAGGCCATGCAGCAACTGCGTGAAAACTACCGCGACCTGATCGACCTGCAACTGGTGGTGTTCCCGCAGACGGGTTTGATCAGCCGCCCCGGCACCGCCGAACTGATGCGAGAAGCCATGGCCCTGGGCGTGGAGAACGTCGGAGGACTGGACCCGTGCGGCATCGACAACGACCCGATTGCGCAACTCGATTTCGTGTTCAAGCTGGCCAGCGAGTTCGACCGTGGCATCGATATCCACCTGCACGACAAGGGTGAGCTGGGCCTGTGGCAGATTGCGCTGGTCGCCGACTACACCGAGCGCTTCGGCCGCCAGGGCCGGGTGATGATCAGCCACGCGTATTGCCTGGGCATGTTGCCGTGGGGCCAGGTCAAACCGGTGGCCGTGCGCCTCGCGACACTGGGTATTTCGCTGATGAGCTCGGCCCCGGCCGATTGTGCGGTGCCGCCGTTCTTGGCCCTGCGCGAAACCGGTGTGAATGTGTGCTTGGGCTCGGACGGTATTCGTGATGCCTGGTCGCCCATGGGCAACGGCGACATGCTGGAGCGGGCGATGCTGCTGGCGTTCCGTTTCGACCTTGGCAAGGACGAAGAACTGGCGGCGGCGTTCGAAGCGGCAACCGTCAACGGCGCCCAGGCGCTGGGTTGCGAAGCCAATCGCCTGGAGATCGGCCATCCGGCGGACTTTCTGCTGATGCCAGTGCAGACACTGGGTGAGGCGGTGGTTTCGCGGCCGTTGCGTCAGGTCTATCGCGCGGGTCAATTAATTGCTGCGGGTGGTCGCTTGCTGGACAGCCGTCTGTGAAGCGCATCGGCTTGCGGGCCAGTTGCGTGGTTGGCTTCGACGGCACGCAGCATGTGCTGTGGCGCGATGGCGAAGTGGTGTTCGAAGGCGCACGCATCGAGTTTGTCGGGCGCGGTTATCCGGGTCCGGTAGATCAGTGGGTTGATTACGGTAACGCACTGATCGGCCCCGGCTTCATCGATCTGGATGCCTTGGGCGATCTCGATTCCACGGTGCTGACCCTGGACAACGGCGACGAGCGCGACATGGGCCGGATGTGGTCGGCGCAGTATCTGGCGACAGGCCCTTGGGAGAGTTACAGCCCGGACGAAGAAATCTTCAAATACCGCTACGCCTTCACCCAACTGATCCGCAACGGCATCACCACCGCGATGCCGATCACCTCGATGTATTACCGCGAGTGGGCCGAGACCTACGACGAATTTGCGGCGGTGGCCGGTGTGGCTGCCAAACTGGGGCTGCGCACTTACCTCGGCCCTTGCTACATGAGCGGCATGAGCTACTGGCAGGCCGATGGAACCCTGGCACACCACTGGGACGAAGCCCGGGGCATGGCCGGGCTCGATGCCGCCGAACGCTTTTTCCGGGATTTCGACGGTACGCACAACGACCTGATTCGCGGTGCGCTGCTGCCTGATCGCATCCAGACCTGCACACCGACGCTGCTGCAGCGTACCGCCGCGCTGAACCGGGAGCTGAACGCACCGATGCGCTTGCACTGCTGCCAGGGCCTCGGCGAGGTGGCGATGGTCGAGCAACTGCGCGGCACCTCGCCACTGGGCTGGTTGCAGCAGCTTGGGCTTTTGAACCCGCGCAGCCTGCTGCCCCACGGCATCTACACCCTAGGCGATGTCGACCTGCAACGGGTGGTGGATGGCGGCGCGAGCCTGGTGCATTGCCCGGTGGTGTTTGCCCGGGACGGCGAAGCGCTGAATTCGTTTGGGCGCTATCGGGCCAAAGGCATCAACTTCGCCCTGGGCACCGACACCTGGCCGGCGGACTTGCTGGACAACATGCGCCAGGGATTGAACATCGCCCGACTGATGGAGGGTGGCAACGAACTGACCAGCACACTGGATATGTATAACGCCGCAACCCTTGGCGGCGCCAAAGCACTGGGTCGCGAAGATATCGGTCGCCTCGCACCGGGCTGCAAAGCCGACATCACGGTGTTCAACCTGCGCGGCATGCACCTGGGGCCGCTGTTCGATCCGCTGAAGAATCTTGTTCTGGCCGGCCGCGGTGACGACTGCATCGCCAGCTACATCGACGGCCGCTGCGTGATGCGCGACGGCCAGGTCGTGGGCGTCGACTACCCCGCCCTGCAACGCCAGGCCCAACGCCAATTCGAAAAACTGATGCGCAGCCACAGCGACCGGGCCTTTGCCCAACCCGACTGGAAAAGCCTGTTCCAGCCAGCCATCCCGTTCGCCGACGACTACAGCGCCCACGCGCCACTGAGCGCGATTGATCCACTTCTCTAGAGATTCCTGCCCATGCAAAGCTTCGACTTCAGCACATTGAGCCCAAGGGACAAATACAAGATCCTGATCGGCAGTGTCGTGCCACGGCCGATTGCCCTGGTCACCACCGTCGACGGCGAAGGCCGGATCAACGCGGCGCCGTTCAGTTTCTTCAATGCGCTGTCGGCCGATCCGCCCATCCTCGCCCTGGGCGTGGAAAACTACGGCGACCAAAGCCCCAAGGACACCACTCGCAATATCCAGCTCAATCAGGAATTCACCGTGAACATCGTCAGCGATGCACTGGTGGAAGCCATGAACGTCTGCGCCGTGCCCTTCGCCCCCGGCTTCGACGAGTTGACCGCCGCCGGCCTCACCGCCATCCCCGGCACCACGGTCAAATGCCCACGCATCGGCGAAGCCCCGGTGGCGCTGGAGTGCCGGCGGATGATGGCCCTGTCCATCGGCCAATCCCGGGAGATCATCTTCGGTGAAGTGCTGATGGCCCATGTGCGGGACGAACTGATCGACCCGAAAACCCTGTACATCGACCAGTTGGGGCTGGATGCGATCGGACGCATGGGCGGGCATGGCTATGCGCGCACGCGGGATTACTTCGACTTGCCGACGCGCTCTTTGCAGGCCTGGACGGAAGCGCCGGGGGGTGGTGAGCGGTTTTGGCCGCTGGCCAAGTAGCACACAATGACACAACCCTGTAGGAGCGAGCCTGCTCGCGATGGTGGATAACGATAACGCGGGCTTTCTGAATGAACGCGGCGCTCTCAAGTCCATCGCGAGCAAGCTCGCTCCTACAGGGGGAATGCATGTGTTAGTGAAAATCCCGGCTGCGCACAGTGATCCCATCCAGCATCGAACTCAGATCACTCAACCGCCCGGCAATCAGATGCCGCACCTCGCCCTCCTTCTCCCAACGACCATCGACCTTGAGCAACTGCGAGCCGACCAGCACCTGGCGCTGCCGCTCGGCCAGGTCGCGCCACACCACCACGTTGACGTTGCCGAACTCGTCCTCAAGGGTGACGAAGGTCACGCCGCTGGCGGTGGCCGGGCGTTGTCGGCCGGTGACCAGCCCGGCGATGCTGACCGGTCGCCCGTGCTCGACGTCCAGCAATTCTTTCGAACTGCGGCAGCGCCGCGCCTTCAATTCACCGCGCAACAGGGCCAAAGGATGCGGCCCGAGGGTGGTGCCGACACTGGCGTAATCGGCTTGCAGGTCCTCGCCTACGGTGGGTCTGGGCAACGACACCGCGTCCTCCTCCTGGCTCGGCAGGCCGGCGAACAGGCCCAGCTGCTTTTGTACCCCAGCCACTTCCCAGCGTGCCCGATGCCGGTCGCCGGCCAGGCCACGCAATGCGCCGGCATCGGCCAATTGCTCCTGGGCGCGGGCATCGAGTCGCGCCCGTTCGCCCAGGTCGGCGATGTCGGCAAACGCGCCTTTGGAGCGCGCCACCTCGATGCGTCGGGCATCGTCCTCGCGAAAACCCTTGATCATGCGCAGCCCCAAGCGAATCGCCGGTTGCGCACCGGCGATCGGCTCCAGGCTGCAATCCCAGTCACTGGCGCGCACGTCCACCGGGCGAACCTGCAAATGATGACGCCGAACGTCCTGCAGAATCTGGTCCGGGCTGTAGAAACCCATCGGCCAACTGTTGATCAGCGCACAGGCGAAGGCCGCCGGCTCGTGGCATTTCAACCAGCAACTGGCGTAGGTCAGCAAGGCAAAACTGGCCGCGTGGGACTCGGGAAAACCGTAGCTGCCAAACCCCTTGATCTGCTCGAAGATCTGCGCGGCGAACTCAGCGGTGTAGCCGTTTTTTTTCATGCCGGCGGCCAGTCGTTCCTTGTGCGGTTCCAGTCCGCCGTGGCGTTTCCACGCGGCCATGGAGCGGCGTAGCTGGTCGGCCTCGCCGGGGCTGTAGTCGGCGG
This sequence comes from Pseudomonas sp. KH_046_2, assembly GCF_057838985.1. NCBI lineage: Bacteria > Pseudomonadati > Pseudomonadota > Gammaproteobacteria > Pseudomonadales > Pseudomonadaceae > Pseudomonas > Pseudomonas sp. KH_046_2. The sequence goes on from NZ_CM174480.1 coordinate 3,523,664, forward strand.
CGACGATGGCGATCTGCATCACCTGTTCCTGAAACAGCGGCACGCCGAGGGTGCGCTTGAGTACCACCTCCAGTTCCGGCGACGGATACGCCTCCGGTTCTTCCTTGTTCCGTCGCCGCAGGTACGGATGCACCATGCCGCCCTGGATCGGCCCCGGCCGAACGATGGCGACCTCGATCACCAGATCGTAAAACGTCTTCGGCCTGAGCCTCGGCAGCATCGACATCTGCGCCCGGGATTCGATCTGGAACACGCCGATGGTGTCGGCCCGACCGATCATTTCGTAGGTGGCCGCATCTTCGGACGGGATGGTCGCCAGGCTCAAGTCCAGCCCCCTGTGCCGGCGCAGCAGATCGAAACATCGGCGAATCGCGCTGAGCATGCCCAGCGCCAGGATATCGACCTTGAGCAAACCGACCGCATCAAGGTCATCCTTGTCCCACTGGATGATGGTGCGCTCGGCCATGGCGGCATTTTCCACCGGCACCAGACTGTCCAGCGGCTGCTCGGAAATCACGAAACCGCCGGGGTGCTGGGACAAATGCCGGGGGAAGCCGATCAACTGCCCCGTCAGGCTCAGCACCCGGTACAGCACCGGGCTCTCGGGGTCGAACCCGCCCTCGCGCAGACGCTCCACGGGCGGTGTTTCATCGCTCCAGTGCCCGCAACAATCGGCCAGGGCGTTGATCTGGTCCGGCGGCAAGCCCAAGGCCTTGGCCACATCGCGCACCGCACCGGCGGCATGGTAAGTGCTGACCACCGCCGTCAACGCGGCCCGGGCCCGGCCATAACGCTGGAACACGTACTGCAAGACTTCCTCGCGGCGTTCATGCTCGAAATCGACGTCGATGTCCGGCGGCTCGTTACGCTCTTTGGACAGAAAACGCTCGAATAGCAGTGTGGTGCGATCCGGGTCGATTTCGGTGATGCCCAGGGCGAAGCACACTGCCGAGTTAGCGGCAGAACCACGACCCTGACAGAGAATCTGTTGCTGGCGGGCGAAGCGGACGATGTCGTGGACCGTCAGGAAGTAGCTTTCATAGCCCAGCTCCGCGATCAGTTGCAGCTCCTTGTCGATCTGCACCAGCACTTCGCTTTTCGGCCCTTTTGGCCAGCGCCACTCGATGCCTTCCTCGGTCAAATGACGTAGCCACGAGGAGGCCGAGTGCCCTTGCGGCACCAGTTCACGGGGGTACTGGTAACGCAACTGACCAAGATCAAAGGTGCAGCGCCGGGCGATGTTCAGCGTTTCGGCCAGCAAGTCGGACGGATAAAGCGCCTGCAGCACATCGAGGCTGCGCAGATGGCGTTCGCCGTTGGGATGCAGGCGCAACCCGGCATCGGCCACCGGCAGGTGATGACGGATCGCGGTCATGGTGTCCTGCAAGGCGCGCCGGCCGCGCGCGTGCATGTGCACATCGCCACTGGCCACGGTCGGAATCTGCAGCTCCCTGGCCAGTGTCAGCAGATCGCCCAGGCGCCGGGCATCGTCCTGACCGCGATGCAACTGCACGGCCAGCCACAGCCGCTCGGCGAAGACCTGTTTGAGCCAGTGGCCCTGTTCAAAGGCATCGACAGCGTCCGGCACCCACAACGCCAGCAATCCCGGCAAGGGTTCGCTGAAGTCTTCGCGCAGCACCTGATACTGGCCTTTCTGCGTGCGGCGCCGGGCGCGGGTGATCAATCGGCACAGCGCCTGATAGCCCTCGAGGCTCTCCACCAGCAGCACCAGTTTCGGACCGTTCTCGATGCGTATTTCACTGCCGATGATCAGCGGCAACTCCACGGACTTCGCCGCTTGCCAGGCGCGAACGATGCCCGCCAGGGTGCATTCGTCGGTGATCGCCAGGGCTTGATAACCCTGCTTTTTCGCGCGCTGGAAAAGCTCGAGGGCACTGGAGGCACCGCGCTGGAAGCTGAAGTTCGACAGGCAGTGCAGTTCGGCATAGTCGATGTTCATGCGAACCAGCCCTGCAACCACAACGGGCCGTCCTCACCGACCGCCCGGTAGGCCCAGCCCTGTTGGCCGGCGCGGGTTTCGATCAGGTAATAGTCACGGCGCACATCGTCGCCGTCCCACCAGCCGGACTCGATACGCTCCGGCCCCATGAGGATGCGCGCCGAGCCCTGATGCACGGCCAACGGCTCGGCCAGCAGCCAGCCCGGCCGTTTCACGGCGGCCAGCACCGCGCAAGGCTGGCTGTCGGCACTGGCCTGCCACGCGCACTCGGGGCGGTGATCGGCCTGGAAGCGCAAGCCATGCACCGCGTCATCCCCCAGCCGTGCACGCAGGCGTTCGCGCAGTTGCTCCCAGGGCAAGGACTGCTGCGGGCGATCGTCGAACAGTTCCTGATGCTGGGGCACGAAGGTCGGCAAATCCTCGGCGCGCAGGCGAAAGCCGCGCACCGGCGCCTCGACCTGGACCTGCTCCAGCCGCCCCCGGGCCAGCTCGAAGAGCATCGCCGGATCGCGCTCGGCGCTGAGCAGGCCGACCTTGATGACGGTGTCCGGCAACCCGGCGTGCTCCAGATGCAGGTCGAAACGCTGTACGCCGCTATCGCGACCGCAGAGGAACGCCGACAGGTCGCCCGTCAACCGGCGCAACGGAAACAGCAAGGCTTGATGGGACTGCACATCGAAATTGAGTTCAATACGCACATCGAAGCGGTCCGGCGGCAGGTAAAACGCCAGCGCCAGCCGCCGTAACCCGAGCAACGCGTCCAGATGCTTGAGCACCTGGGCTTCAAAGCGCCGGGCCAGGCTATGCCGGGGCAACGCCTGCACCTGGCTCAAGGTGCGCAAGCCCATGCGCGACAAGGCCGTGGCGACCGAGGCTTCGAGGCCGATCCGGTCGACGGGCATTTGCCCAAGGTGATGCTGCAAGGCTTGATCGTCCGGCACCACCAGACCGTCATAGGCGTTGGCCAGCACCCGCGCCGCCACCGGGTTGGGCGCGGCGACGATGCGGTGCCGAAACCCCAGCTCGCCGAGCTCACGGCGCAAAAGCGCTTCGAATTGCGGCCAGGCGCCGAACAGGCCGAGGCTGGACTCGATCTCGAACACCACGGCCCGGGGGTAATGCACGCTGACCTGGGAACTGAAGCGATAGGCCCAGGCGGCGAGAAACTGCTGCCAGCGTTCGATTTCACTGGCGTCGTATTCGGCCGTGACAAAGCCTTTGCTCAAGGCCTGTGCCGCGCTCATGGACTGGCCGGGACGCAAGCCCAGCGCCCGCGCCGAACCGTTGACGGCCTGCAGCACCCGGCGCTGGGCCGGGCCGGTCAGCAACGCCAGGGGTTCATCGGGATCGGCGCGCTGACGCAGTACTGCGTCCAGCGCCAATTGCGGGAAAACAATGCAGACCCAGCGCATGGCAACCTCAATGCCCCACGACGAAGGCAATCGGCGCCGAACGGGCCAGGCCGCCGCGGCACTTGAGCACGCGCAGTTGTGCCGGTCGGGCATCGATGGCAATGCGCAGGGCCGCCGGCGAAGGGTTGATCGCTTCACCCAGGGGACGATAGGCGAAGGCCAGGGTCTGGCCGGTTTCCGCCGCCACCTGCAAGCGGCGCAAGGCGCGGTCATCGGCCTTGTGCGGCCAACACAGTACCGCACCGCAACTACCCGAACGCAGGCATTGCTCCGCGGCCCACAGCGCATCGCGCTCGCTGGCCTGGATGATCGACAACTGACGCAGATCGACCCCGGCGCTCTGCCACGCCTGGGGATACGGCACATAAGGCGGCGCCACCAGCACGATGCGCTCGCCCGCTGCCGACAACCGTGCCAGCGTCGGCCACACCAGTTGCAGCTCGCCCACGCCCTGCCCGGCCAACAGGATCTCCGTCAGCGCCGCCTCCGGCCAGCCACCGCTGGGCAATGCGGCGTCCAGCGCGGCATGCCCGGTGGGTTGCGGGCTGGCAGCCGGTGGCGCAGGCCGGCCCTTCCAGACCTGGCCACCATTGAACAGCGTATCCAGCGCGACGACGGCACCCATCAGCCTTGCCTCACCAGGCCACAGAACACGCCTTCGATGGCCAGGTCCCGGTCGGCCTCGACAATGATCGGCTGGTAGGCCGGGTTGCGCGGCAGCAGGCGAACCACATCGCCGACCCGCTCGAAGCGCTTGATAGTGACTTCGCCGTCGAGCCGCGCCACGACGATCTGGCCATTAACGGCCTCGGGGCTGCGGTGCACACCCACCAGATCGCCGTCGAGGATGCCGTCCTCGATCATCGAATCACCCCGCACCCGCAACATGTAGTCGGGCACCCGCGAGAAGATCGACGGATCGAGCAGCAAGCGGCTGTGCACCTCGGCATCGGCCCCGATGGGCGCACCGGCCGCCACCCGACCGAGCACCGGGATATCCAGCAACTCGGGGCGCGGCGGCTGCCCGAGCAGGCGAATGCCCCGGGCCTGATGCGGGTTGACCTCGATGAAACCGGCTTCGGTCAGCGCCAGTACATGCTTGCGCGCCACGCTGCGGGAGGCAAAACCAAACGCCTCGCTAATTTCAGCGAGACTCGGAGGCTGACCGTGCTCGGCGATGCGATCGCGGATAAAGGTCAGGATGGCGGTACGGCGGGGAGTTAGAGTCGTCATGGAGTACATTTGTACTCTTTTGGCTTTTTTCTGGCAAGGACCTTGTAGGAGCAGCCGGTCGACGCTCGATTGCTCGCGATAAGGCCAGCACAGTCAACATCGATATTGAATGTCAGTCCGCTATCGCGAGCAGGCTCGCTCCTACAGGGGTGAGTTGTGCCAGATAGGCCATACCCCTGGCGTGCAACTCGATAGCCCGCAGACGTAAAACCAAGCACTCCTTACTCGAACAAAACGGACGATCAAAAAACAAGGCCTACCGTTCGTCGCCTTTGTAAAAAAATTAGCATCTCAAGAAAATAAAAATCCACAAAAAAAGTACAAAACGCACATTTACTCCTACAGAAATATTCTACTCAACACAGCAAGATCATTTCTGCTTGCAGAAAACTAAAACACAGTTTCAAAAAGGAATTTCACAGTTCCACGCTAGAAACTATCCACACCAAAACAAAACCAAGCCACTAAGATTCCTAACATCATGCAGGACGCATCTTAAAAACATGCAGGAATCCCCCTACAACACAAAATCCTCTCGCTTGCATCCAACAGTAAAATCAACTAATCCTTGCAGCACCACTTAATGCCAAGCCCCCACAAATAAAAGCAAAATAAAAACAACAAGCCTGAAAAAGTGCCACTCAATGACTAAAAATATTTTACCCAGAGCTTTCTCCCTAACGTCAATATTCATAAAAGAACAATTAAAAGAACCCATCGCCTTTTTCTGGATCATGATATCACCTTGTGCGATGTTCTATTTTCTTGCAACAACCAGGCAAGACCCCAACTATTTTTCGAGCAATTATATTACGATTTCAGCATGGTTTTATGCTTATATTTCTTCTAGTGTCGCATTATTCGGATTCGCCTTTTACATAATCGGAAGAAGGGAAAGCGGGTTCACCCGTTCATTTATTTACTCCAAGGAATCGAAACTGATTTTTCTTTTATCGCACTTCATTGCCTACTCGCTAATATCGATATCTTATTGCACAACTTTTTATTTAACGACCAAATTTCCATTTGGAAATTACGCCCTCAATGAATTACTGAATATCGCACTACGCTTTTACATCTGCTTTATCATGTTTTGCACTTTCGGGGCTGCATTTTCATTGTTACCGATCAACTTTCAGAACTCGAACACTTTGCTTTCCATTTTTTCGTTCTGCATGCTGATTCTCGGTGTAATGAGTGCCAGCAGATCAAACCACATTACCGACGCTTTGAACCTCGCAAACCCACTGACACTTGCAAGTCAGATAATGGAACAAGGCCTTGAATCCAACAAACTCATCACGACAGCAATAATTCTTTTATTTATTTCAGTACTGCACAGAACGTTCAAGCACTTAAGAATCAATCCCGTATGGAGCCGATACTGATGAAAAAATTCAGGGCGCAGAGCATTGACTTCTCCTATTCAGACAAACCCCTCTTAACCCAGGCATCTCTTGAGGTTGCTCAAGGCGACATTGTCGGCATTCTGGGGCCCAATGGATCTGGAAAAACAACTTTTTTCGATATCGTCTGTGACCTTAAAAAAGTTAAGTCCGGCTTCATAAAAAACGACTTCAGTCACTTTTTATACCTTTCTCAAATCATCTCCACTCCCCCACCATTGCGCATGCGTGACATTTTTAAAATGGTGACTGCACTGTCATCAAGCGAGCCCATGACACAAGAAAAAACCTTAAAAAAACTAAGTGCGTGGAGCCCTGCGATAGTTAACCGATACCAAGACATATGGAACAAAAAATCATCGCTGTGCAGCTACGGAGAGACACGCTGGTTCTTTACGCTCTCTCTTCTTTCAATGTCTGCGGATTTCGTGATTCTCGACGAACCTACTGCCGGTGTAGATCCTGAATTTCGCCGCTATATTTGGCAGTGCCTTCACGGCGCCGCCAGGGAGGGCACCGCCATTCTGGTTTCCTCGCATAATGTTGATGAAGTAATTAACCACTGTGATTATTTTTACATGATTAGCCAGCAACGCTTCAATCGCTTTGCCAATGGTAGTGAGTTCATGCAAAAGCATGGAGTAAAGACTGTGGACGATGCGTTTATCCGGGCCGTTACTGAACCTGTATTCGCAACATAAGCAACTGGAAGCGCACACGGGGAAGCTGCCGCAGACCGCGACAACTCCCGATGAGGAATGGAGTTCGATTCAGTCGGTAAGTCCAGCAAGATAAGCCCACGGATAAATCCCCCGCTCATGCCCATCGCTGAAGACCAGTTGCAGGCCATACCCTTGCGAGTGCAACTCGATCACCTGAACCCGCTCATCCACCAACGGCGCCATCCCCCGCAACCGAAACGCCCGGCACTGCGAGCACGGACACTGCCGGCGCAGATCAGCATGTTCGAACACCTGCTCGCGACCATCCGGCCAGTTCAGGCGCAACTGCTGTTTGCTGCGGGAATTGCCAATCGCCAGCGGGTTCATTGCAGTTGGCTCAAGGCAATGCGCACGGCCTTGCGCACTTCCGGGTCGCCGTCGTCTTGTGCGTCCTGCAGTGCCGCAATGGCCCGTGGGTCGTTCAATTCGCCGAGGGCCAACGCGGCCTCCTTGCGCAGGTTGCTGATGCGGTGGCCGAGGGTGTCGATCAGTGCATCGAGCGCCGGTACAAAACGTAATCGACCCAGGCTGCGGGTGGCGCGCAGACGCACTTGCCAGTAATCGTCGCCCAAGGCGTCGATCAGGGCCGGGCCGGCGTCGGATTGGCCGACCTTGCCCAGGGTGGTGGCGGCTTCTTCGCGGACTTGCCAGGCGGCGTCGCGCAAGGCCTGGCGCAGGGCCGGCAGCACTTGCGCGTCAGACGCCAGGCCCAACGCCCCGGTGGCGGCACGCCGCACGTCGGTGTCCAGGTCAGCGCTGGCCAACTGCGCCAGTGCCGGCAAGGCATCAAGCTGCTTGAGCCAGCCGAGCACACCCACCGCTTCGCGGCGCACACTGGCGCTTTCATCGGCCAATGCAGCGGCAGCCGCCGAGGCGGCATCAGGGCAACGCAACTCGCGCAACGCCCTGAACGCGGCGATGCGCACGCCGATGTCGGCGTGCCCGGTCCACGGCAGAATGACCCGGCCCGCCGCTTCGCTCTTGAGCAAACTGAGGCTTTGCGCAGCGGCCGCCTGCACCGCCGGGGATGGATCGGTCAGCGCCTGGCACAACGCTTCGACCACGGGCTCGTCTTCCCAGGCTTCCAGCAACCGCGCGGCTTCGGCGCGAACGTCTGCAATCGGGTCTTCGGCCAGTCGATTGATCAACCACTGCAGGCCTTCCGGCTCCTCGAGATCGGCCAGTTCGATCAGCGCGATCCGGCGTACACCGGGGTCGTCATCGGTCAGGCGTGGTTGCAGGGCCAGAATGCCATCGTTATCGGTTACATCGAATAGTGAGGTCATAGGGCAAATCGCGGCAGTTTGTTTTCGGGGGGAAGTCCGAGCGGGTTCAGGCGCGGCAGCTGCCGACCGTCTTCATGCCGCAGGAGTTCGAGGCAATGACGCTTGAGGTGCGAGAATTCAGGGCTGGTCACCAGTTCGGTGCTGCGCGGCCTGGGGAAATCCAGACGCAGGTCTTCGATGATTCGCCCGGGGCGCGAGCTCATGACCAGCAGGCGATCGGCGAGGAACAGCGCTTCGTCGATGTCATGGGTGACAAACACCACGGTGGTGCGGATGCGCGTCCAGATGTCCAGCAGCAGTTCCTGCATGTTCAATCGGGTCAGGGCATCGAGGGCACCGAAGGGTTCGTCCATCAGCAACAGGCGCGGGCGATTGACCAGCACCCGGGCAATTTCCACCCGCTGCTGCATGCCGCCGGAGAGTTGATCGGGCCAGCGCCCGGCAAACCCTTCGAGGCCCACCAGGGCGAGGATTTTATCGGCGGCCCGGTGCCGTTCGGCCTTGCCGATGCCTTGCATTTTCAAGCCGAACGCCACGTTGTCGCGTACCGTGCGCCACGGAAACAATGTGTGCTGCTGGAACACCATGCCCCGTTGTGGCGATGGACCCGACACCGCTGCACCATCGACATTCAGCGTGCCGGTGCGCGGTTGCAGGTGCCCGGCCAGGGCGCCAAGCAAAGTCGATTTGCCGCAACCGGACGGCCCGAGAATGCACACGAACTGCCCCGGTTCGATCTGGCAATCGAGGCCCTGCACCGCTTCGAAAGCGGTGTCGCCCTCGCCCAGGCTGATCGACAACCCGCGAATGTCGATACGCCCTTCCAGGTGTTGAAAAACGCTCATCAGGCTTTTCCTCGCGGTCGATGCCAGGGCGTGAACAGCCCGCCCAGACGCTTGATCAACAGGCTGCTGCCCATCCCGAGCACGCCGATCAGCAACATGCCGACCACGATGTCGGCGTAGTTCTGGATGGTGTAGGACTCCCAGGTGTAATAGCCGATGCCGAATTGGCCGGAGATCATTTCCGCCGTCACCAGGCAGAACCACGAGGTGCCCATGCCGATGGCCAGGCCGGTGATGATGCTGGGCGCAGCGCCCGGAAGAACGACCTCCAGCAGGATTGCCCGGCGCCCTGCCCCGAGGCTTTTTGCCGAGGCGATCAGCCGCGGGTCGACGCCTTCGACGCCGTGCACGGTGTTGAGCAGGATCGGGAACAGTGCGCCGGTGAAGGTGATGAACACCATCGACAGTTCCGAGGAGGGAAACATCAGGATCGCCAGGGGAATCCATGCCACTGCCGGGATCGGACGCAGCACTTCCAGGGGCGGCAGCAACAGATCTTCGGCCCATTTCGAACGGCCGATGGCCAGGCCCAGGGCCACGCCGATGATCAGCGCCGCGAGGTAGCCGGCGAACACCCGGCCGAGGCTGCTGCCTAGGTGCTGCGCGAGTTTTCCGGAGTCGCCGAGGCCGAGGGCGGCTTCAATGACCGCCAGGGGTGTCGGGACGTTGGCGAAGGTCACGAGGCCAAGGTTCCAGTGGTGGCTGGCGGCGAGTTGCCAGAATACGAGACAGAGCAGCAAGGATGCGGCTCTGGGGATCCAGCGTGAATATGATCGGTACACAAATCCTCCTCTCGACCCAAACCTTGTAGGAGTGAGCCTGCTCGCGATAGCGGTTTCACGTTCAACATTGATGTCGACTGACCCACCGCCTTCGCGAGCAGGCTCGCTCCTACAGGGGGCTGTGGTGTTTCGGCTGTTAGCGAACGGCCACGGCCTGCGCAGTGGCATCAGTAAAGTCAAAGACCTTGCCGCCCTGCGCCGTGGCGAACTGTTGGGCCTGGCCTTTGAGCAGGAACGCGCTCAGTTGCCCTTTGCCATCGGTGGCAAACCACGCCTGATCCGCCAGCAGCTTGATCCCGCTGTCGCTGGCCTGGGCGTACACCGCGCGGATGCTTTTGCCTTCCTGTTTCAGGGCTGACAGCGCGGCAAACGCCGCTTGCGCCGAGGCGTACTGACGGACTTTCGGCTCGCCGCGTACCCAGATTTCCGCCACGTGGCTGAAGTCGGTGATGGCTTGGCCGCTGGTGGCATCGACGGCCTTGAGCGGCGCCTGCTTGTAGTTCGCAAGCTGCGCGCTGTAGTCCTGGTTCGAGGCCTTGAACGCGGCGCGGATGTATTGGTCGTCGATGAAGTGGTTGAGATCGAGACCGCGATCGGCTTTCTTCAACAACTTGAGGGTATCGATGGCGGTGCCCACAGCCTGACGGTATTCCGCCTTCCAGCTCAGGTCGCGGGTCTGCACACCGAGAGGTCCATGGAACAGGTAATTGACCTCGGCATCGACCCCGGTGACTTTGGCGATCAGCTCGCTGTACTTCTCCGGTTCAGCCGCCAGCAGCTGGTTGGCTTCGATACTCGCCCGCAGGTAAGCGACGACGATTTCCGGGTACTTTTTCGCATAAGCCTGATCGACCAGCGCACCGTGGAAGGTTGGCGCGTTGGCTTGGGCGCCGTCATAAATCTTGCGGGCGAAACCGCGGCTGGGGAACAGTTCGGCGAATGGCACGAAGTCAGCGTGAGCATCGATCTTGCCGGCCTGCAAGGCGGAGCCGGCGACTTCCGGCGGCTGGGCGATGATGTTCACGTCCTTGAGCGGATCCCAGCCCTGGGCCGCGACGGCCCGCAGCAACATGCCATGAGCGGTGGAAGCGAACGGCACGGAAATGGTCTTGCCTTTCAGCTCTGCCAGGGACTGCACGCCCGATGCGCTTGGCACCACGATGCCGTTGCCGCTGCCCTTGATGCTGCCCGACAGCACACTGATGAACAGGCTGTGCTTGCCCGCCGTTTCGAACGCCACTCCGTTGAACGCGCCGGGGAAATCGGCCATGGCGCCGAAGTCGAGTTTGCCGGCTACCATCTCGTTGGTCAGGGGGGCGCCGCTGGTGAAGTTTTTCCACTGCACGTCGTATTGGGCGTCTTTGTAGGGGCCATCGTGGGGCAGGTATTTGTCCAGCAGCCCGAGTTCGCGAATCAACAATCCGCCGGCGGCGCAGTTGATAGTGGTGTCCTGGGTGCCGATGGCAATGCGGATGGTTTCGGCCGAGGCCGACAGGGTGAATGAAGCCAGTACCAGACCGGCCAAAGCTGCACGCAACATCATGAGTATTTCCCCTCGAATCATTTATAGGATGTTCGTCTCCGCCACGATCAGGGCGTGGTGGGAAACGAGGGGTGTCTTGAATCAGGCGTCCGGTGGTGGCGGATAGCTTTAAATACTATTTGAACTGACCACGATCCACTGTAGGAGCGAGCCTGCTCGCGAAGGCGTTCTTGCAGTCAATGGAGATGTCGCCTGTGCTGGCTTCATCGCGAGCAGGCTCGCTCCCACATTGATTTGTGTTTCAGCGCAGCAGGTACGGAATTTCGACTTTCACAGCGCCCGTCGGGCAGTCCTTTTCACAGGGCATGCAGTACCAGCATTCATCGAAGGCCATGTAGGCCTTTTGGGTGGCCGGGTTGATCGCCAGCAGGTCCATCGGGCAGACGTCGACGCACACGGTGCAACCTTTGTGGGCGATGCATTTTTCCTCGTCGACAGTGACGGGGGCGTTGGAACGGAAGAAAATTTCCTGGGCTTGATAGGCCATTTCACGGTCTCTCTCTTGGGTGATGCTCAGGCGGCATCCGCACCGACCCGCAGCCGGTCGTAGGCCTGCATCTCGTCGGCATCCAGCGGGATGATGTAAGGCTCGACGGCTTTCTTGAAACTGCTCATCAAACCGTTTTCGTCTTTCTTCAGGTGGCAATGGCAGAACCAGTCGCGGTCGTTGCGTTGTGGGTGATCGACGCGGTGGTGGTAAAGCCCCCAGCGGCTTTCGGCGCGGAACAATGAAGCGCGGGCAGCCATTTCGGCGCAGTCGCGGATCATGCTGACTTCCATGGCGCGCATCAGCTCGTGGGCGTTATGGGCCTTGATCTGGTCGAGATCGCGCTGGATGTCGCTGAAGCGTTGCAGGCCGATCTGCATCTTCTTCGTCACTTTCGGCGGTTGCAGGTAGTCGTTGACGAAGCGCCGCAGTTTGTATTCGACCTGGGCCGGCGGCAGGCCATGTTCGCGATCCAGCGGTGCGTAGACCCGTTGTTTTTCGGTTTCGATCTGCCGGGTATCCAGCGCCGAAAACTCGCGCCCGACGACAAAATCCGCTGCGTTGTTGCCAGCGAACCAGCCATAGGTGAACGCGCCGAGCATGTAGTTGTGCGGCACGGCAGCCATGTCACCGGCCGAGTACAAGCCCTTGACCGAGGTCTCGGCCTTTTCGTTGACCCACACCCCCGACGCCGAATGCCCGCTGCAAAAGCCGATCTCGGAGATGTGCATCTCGACCATCTGCGTCCGGTAGTCGGTGCCGCGATTGGCGTGGAACTGGCCGCGACTCGGACGCTCGTTGCTGTGCAGGATCTCTTCGATGTTCTGGATGGTTTCCTCGGCCAGGTGATCGAGCTTGAGGAACACCGGGCCATTGCCGCTTTCCAGCTCCTGATGGAACTCCCACATCATCTGCCCGCTCCAGTAGTCGCACTCGATGAAGCGTTCGCCCTTGTTGTTGGCGGTGTAGCCACCCAAGGGGCCGGTGACGTAGGCGCAGGCCGGACCGTTGTAATCCTTGATCAGCGGGTTGATCTGGAAGCATTCCAGGTTCGCCAGCTCGGCCCCGGCGTGGTAGGCCATCGAGTAGCCGTCGCCGGCATTGGTCGGATTTTCGTAGGTGCCCATCAGGTAGCCCGAGGACGGCAATCCCAGTCGTCCGGCGGCACCGCAGGCGAGGATTACTGCCTTGGCCTTGATCACATGGAAGTCGGCGGTGCGGCAATCAAAGCCCATCACGCCGTTGACTGCACCCTCCTGGTCTTTGAGCAATCGGGTGCACACCAGGCGATTGGTGATGCTCACCCGCGCGCGCTTCAACTGCCGATAGAGGACTTTCTTGATGTCGTGCCCTTCCGGCATCGGCAACACATAAGCGCCCATGTGGTGGACCTTCTTCACCGCGTAGTCGCCGGTTTCGTCCTTCTCGAATTTCACGCCCCAGCGGTCCAGTTGCGAGAGGGTTTCGAAGCTGTGGGTGGCATAGGCGTACACCGCAGCCTGGTTGACGATGCCGTCGTTGGCGATGGTGATTTCCTTGGTGTATTGCTCCGGCGTCGAGTGGCCGGGAATGATCGCGTTGTTCAGGCCGTCCATGCCCATGCTGATCGCGCCGCTGCGCTTGACGTTGGCCTTGTCGATCAACAACACCCGCAGGTCGCGGTTGCGTTCCTTGGCCTTGATCGCCGCCATCGGGCCGGCGGTGCCGCCGCCGATCACGACGATGTCGTATTCCTGCTCCAACGTGCTGCGCGTCATGCCTGCTCCCCTTTTTGCCGGTCGATCCGCAGGCGGTACTGGAAGGCATCGCCACGGTAGTAAAGGTGTTCAAAGTCCAGCGGACGACCGTCGGCATCGTGGGTCAGGCGCTCAATGCGCATGATCGGCGAGCCCGGCTCAACGTTCAGCGCGCGGGTCAGGTCGCTGTCGGCCAGTACCGCATCGATGGCCAGATCGGCGTGTCCCAGGGCCAGGCCGCAGTCGTTTTCCAGGATCAGGAAAATGTCGCGGGTGACCAGGTCGGCTTTTTCCAGACGCTCGCCAATGGCCTTGGGCAGGTAAGTGATTTCCAGGGAAATCGGCTCGCGATTGATCAGGCGCACACGTTTGATCTGCGCCACGACCTCGCCTTCGGCCACCTGCAAACGCTCGGCGACGAGCTTGTCGGCGGCAATGAACTTGAAGCTGCGCAGGCGGTTGATCACCTCATAGCCGCGACCGGTCATGGACTCGGCCAAGCCTTGCAGGGTGCTGACGTTCTGGAAGGTTTTCGGCTTGGCGACGAAGGTGCCCTTGCCGTGGATCTTGAAGATCAGCCCTTCCTTTTGCAGGTCGCCCAAGGCCTGGCGCACGGTGATGCGGCTGACCTTGAACAACGCGCCAAGCTCGCTTTCGGAAGGCATCTGGCTGTCTTGCGGGTATTCGCCGTCGAGGATGCGGGCACGCAGCACGTCTCGCAGCTGGGTGTGCAACGGGACGCTGCTCAGGGATAGAACGTTATCGGTCATGGCAGATCACTTGTTATAACGAGTTATGACGTGATCTTAGCGAGGTTATGACACGCTTGAGAAATACCGAATGCGCATAAGGTTAGATGCGTAACGAAACCCAAAACTGTAGGAGCGAGCCTGCTCGCGATGGCGGTGGGTCAGTCGATTTCAATGTTGAATGTGAAACCGCTATCGCGAGCAGGCTCGCTCCTACAGGGGATTTGTGTGGTCTGAAGAATCAGTGCCGCTTGAGGATCCGGTCCATCACCCAATCGGTCTTCAGCGCCTGCTCGGCCACGGCCGGGTGCTGCGCCTCGCCACGAATATGCGCATTCATGCCCAATACGTGGTGCCACTGAATGTGGGCGTGATGCTCGATGGTCAGGCTGAGGTGCTCATCGGCGTGCAGTTCGACCGGGTGTTCATCGAACACTGAAAAGGTGATCCGGCCTTTGCTGCCAATCACTTCGACCCGGTCTTCGCGACGGTCTGCAACGAAGTTCCAGCAGCCCATCCCCAGTGCCCCGCTGGCAAACCGCCAGGTGGCGCTGACGGCATCTTCGGCCGCGTACAAACCGGCCTGGCGTGCGGTGAACCCGGCGACTTCGACGATATCGCCGAACAGGTACTGGAACAGGTCCAGGCCATGGCTGGCCAGATCCGCAAAGTAGCCACCACCGGCAATCGCCGGATCGGTGCGCCAGTTGTAGGTGCCGTTGCGGTCCGCTGCGGACGGGCCTTTGGTGAGGGTCCAGCTCAAGTGCCGGACCTCGCCGATCCGCCCCTCCTCCAGCCATTGCCGCACTTTCCGGAAGCGTGGCAGCGAACGTCGGTAATAGGACACGAACAAGTGCAGCCCGGCGTCGGCAAACACCTGCTGCATCTCGCGGCTTTGCCCGGCATTCAGCGCCATCGGCTTTTCGACGCAGCAATGCTTGCCGGCGGCGGCCACCTGCAAGGCATAGGCGTGATGGCTGTCGGGCGGCGTAGCGATGTACACCGCGTCGACCTCGGGATCGTTGATCAACGCCTGCGCATCGGTGTAGACCCGCGCGATGCCGTGGCGCGCGGCGTAGTCGGTGGCAGCTTCCAGGCGCCGGCCCATCACCGCCACCAACGTCGATCCGGGCGCCTTGTAGAAGGCCGGCCCGCTTTTGCGTTCAGCGACGCTGCCACAACCGATCATGCCCCAGCGCACCAGGTTCATAGGCTCTCCTTGCTGCTCAGCCGACGCGCAATGCGCGCAGGTCCAGTCGACCGTCCTTGAGCGGCGGGCACCAGTAGTAGCCACCGGTGATCGGACGGCTGATGCGGTACAGACCGTCAGTGATGCCGTCTTCCAGGCCACTCATGCGGCGCAGTTGGGCTTCGAAGGCGTCGAGGGAAAAACCGAAGGCCAGGAACATCAGGCCGGCGCGCTCGCCTTCGATCCACGGCATCGAACGGCGCACCACGAAGGCCTCGGGCGCGAAGCTTTCCTGGGCGGTGCGTTTGACGTGGGCGGAAACCGGCGCGTCGTCAATCTCTTCGTTATCGCTCAAGCGGCGGCCCATGATGTTGTCTTTTTCATCCGCCGACAGCCCGTGGAAACCTTTCAAGTCATGCTGCCATTGCTGGATCGCGGCGAAGCTGCCGCCGACCATGCCGTCCGCGCCCTCAGCCACCAGTGCGGCGGCTACTGCGGCTTGGTCATGGGGGTTCTCGGTGCCATCTTCGAAGCCGGTCAGGTCATGGCCGCTCATGTGGCGGAAGGTTTCGTTCATCTGCACCAGGCGCAATGCCGGGGCCAGCGCCGCTGCGATGGCGTTGCTGCGGTTGAGCAACTCACCACGGTCTTCACCGTGCAGCCAGCACCAGAGCGCGTGCTGGGTCGACGGGTTGTCGACGCCGACGCCAGTCAGTGCCGGGAAAGTGCGCAAGCCTTCGATCTGCCCAGCCAGCGCCTTGACCAGGGATTCGCCGAAGCCGACGACCGCCGATTTCCCGTCCACCAGTTGCATCAAGTTGTCGAGCGCGGCCGGCAGTGCCACAACGGATTCGAGGGCGAAGAACATATGGCGGGCTTGAGGCGGAACGGGGGTGGCGAGAATGCCCGGCTGGTAATGGCTCATATGAACTCCTTGAAAAAGAGCATGGAGTTTAACCGGAGTACGAGGGTTTGTGTGCCGTCAGAGGCCAGGAACCTGTGGCAAGGGGCAAGCCCTCTCACCACAAAAAGATCAAACCGCGCTGGGGCTTTCGTTGCGGAACGCACTCGGGCTCAGGCCAGTCCAGCGCTTGAACGCCCGGCGAAAGCTGCGCACGTCGCTGTAGCCGACTTCCTCGGTGATGCGTTCGATGGACATGTCCGGGTTGGCCAGCAGGCTCATGGTGCGGGCCTGGCGCACTTGTTCCAGCAGCGTTTCGAACGTCAGCGCATGTTCGGTGAGACGGCGGCGCAAGGTGCGGCTGCTCATGTTCAGGTCGCCGGCGATTTTCTCGATGTGGCTGCCTTCGGTCAGGTCCCGGGCAATCGCCCGTTCCACGGCCTGGATCAGATCCATTTTCTGGTGCACCTGCGCGGCTTCCAGTTCGAGTAGCTTCACTGCCTGACGCAAGGCCAGGGAATGATGATTGGGCAAGTGAACGCCCAGCCAATGCGCCTCGATCACCATGCGGTTTTGCAGGCAACCGAAACGCACGTCCGGCCCCAGCAGGCGCGAATATTCGCCGAGATAGTCCGGCGCGGCATGCACGAACTCAACAGCCACCGGTTTGAAATCCGCCCCGACCAGCGCCCGGCCGTACACCAGCAGGCTGGCGAAAAACTCCTCGACCGCGAACAACTGTACGTCGGCGAACGGCAAGCGGCATTCAACGTCGATAAACACCCGATCCCCCGCCTCCTCCACACTCGACACGACAATGCCGCCAGAGGTGTGTTGATGGCGAATGCCCAGTTCAAAGGCATCACGCAGGGTCTTGCACAGTGACAACACATGCCCCAGCAACCCCAGCGTACCGAGCACATTCTGCGCCCCGACCCACAAGCCCAGCCCCTGATTGGGCAGGACTTTGAGCGCGCGCTGAATCATGGCCACGGCCTGGCGATAGGAAATACGCTGCGCCGGGTCCTGCAGGTCTTCGAAGGTAAAACCCAGCCCTCGGCACAGGCTCTGGGGGTGGATGCCTTTTTGCTCGGCGACTTCGGCCAGGGTCTGCAGGAGAAACGGCGACACCAGCGCCAGTTCAAAGGTGGGATCGATCACTTTCATTTGCATGGGGCCATACATTCCGGGTCGAGCTGCATTCTTATTTTTGTAACCGGTTATGTCGAAGGAAGTTAGCACAGGGTTCAAAGGCTGTCCGCAGAAGTCCCCCTAAATGGCCGCCAATACCCTGCCTTGCAGGGCGCAGACAGCTTATTTCTATGTTGCGGCCCTCGTATGGATGCCGGACAGCCCGCTAACAATAATAATGAGTACACCCATGATCCCGACCCGCACGACACTTCCCCTACTGGTCATTGGCCTGGCCGGCGTCTGCGCCCTGCAACCGGCACTGGCCACCGAGGCCGGCGTGGACAACATCGGCACCGGCACCGACGGCTTTTTCATATTGCCGCTTTCGCCCGACAGCCTTCCGGACAACATGGTTGCGTTCAACCTCTACTACAACCACTACAAAGCCACCAAGCTCAATATCAGCTCCCTCGGCGGCAAAGTACCGAACGTCGAGATCGAGTCCACGGCGGTCATTCCGCGCCTGGATTACCTCAGCCCGGTGCGCGTGTTTGGCGGCCGGCTGGGCGGCTACATCGCGCAGCCCTGGCTCAAGCAGGAGGTCTCGGTGTTCGGCTTGCAGGACACCCGCGAAGGCATGGGCGACACCACGGTCGCGCCGATCATTCTCTGGGACATGGGCCCAAACCTGACCCTCGGCGCCGCCATTGAAGTCACCGTGCCGACCGGCGAATACAGCGTTGATCGCCTGGCCAACACCAGCAACAACTTCTACACCTACAAACCGCTGTTTTCCTTCACCTGGCTACCGACGGACAGAACCGAGGTGTCGATGAAGACCACCTACAGTTTCAACGAGAAAAACAAGGACACCGACTACAGGTCGGGGCAGATTTTCCACTTCGACTATTCCGCCAGTTTCAAGATCACCGACGACCTGATGCTCGGTTTGAACGGCTACTACCTCAAGCAAACCACCGACGACAAACAGTTCGGCCACACCGTGCAGTTCAATGGCCAGGACGTGAACGACGGGGTACGCGGCCAGGTATTTGCCATTGGCCCGGCGCTGCACTGGACCTTTCTCGAATACGCCAGCGCGGAGATTCGCTGGGCCAAAGAGTTCGATGTGGAAAACCGGCCTGAAGGGGAAATGCTTTGGGCGAAGGTCAGTATTCCCTATGCGTTCTGACTGAACTGACGCCTTCGTCGGAACGCCGCCCGGATCCCGCTCCCACAGGGTTGTCGTGCGGCATGTCTGGCTGCGATCAGGCCTTGGCCGCCATCGCGGTCACTTCCACGCGCATGCCTTCCACTGCCAATGCAGCAACGCCAACGGCGGCGCGCACCGGCCATGGCTTGGCGAAGTAGCGCTTGTAGACCTCGTTGAACGCGGCGCGGTCGGCCATGTCGGTGAGGTAGATGGTCAGGTGCATCACGCGGTCCATGGAACTGCCGGCACGCTCCAGCGCGACCTTCAGCGCTTGCAGGGTGCATTCGCTTTGCAGGGTGATGTCGCCCAGTTCCAGACTGCCGTCGGCACGGGTGGGGATCTGGGTGGAGACCAGCACACCACCGAAACCGACGACGTCGGAAGAAATCGAATCGGCATCGAGGTCGGGCGTGAAGGTCAGGTCGTGGTTTGCCATGGGGGATCTCTTGCTTGAATAAGTGGAAAGGCCAGCGCCTTTTGCGCGGCCAGTTTACAGGGCCATTTGCGGCGCGTCGCTAATCCAGGCCCGACGGCTGCTCGATACCGGTGGCCTGACGGTACTGACGCGGGGGTGAAGCCGGTCAAGGCCTTGAACTGCCGAGTGAATGCACTGTGGTCGGTATAGCCGCATTGCAGGGCGACCTCGGTGATCGGCAGATCCGTGAGGAGCAATCGATGGGCGTGCTCGGTGTAACCGGGCCCCAATTGCTCGGGAAACACCTCGGCGCTGGTTTTCCCCAGCAGCGGCTTGAGCTGCTTCAAGCCACAGCGCTGCACCAGCGTGCGATTGGCCATGACATAGCGCGCCTGCACATCCTTGATGAAGATCGCGGCATTGGGAATGACATCCAGCATCGGCAACAGAAGCGCAACGCCGGCCAGCGACTTTCTCGCCGACCCGGCGTTGCAGGCGGAAATGTTCGGCGCCGCGTCGCTGATCGTGCAATGTGCCCGGTCTGCTATCAGGACTTTCCCGATGCCTTGTTACCGGCCGCGCTCAAGCATGGCAATCCGTTGCGGTTGCGTCGCCTGCTCGACGGCCAGAGAGAAGCCTAGGCCATGTCCAACGACTCCCTTTTCAACCGCTCCCACCCCGCGGCGGACGTTGCCGTGATCGGTACCGGAATCATCGGCATCGCCTGCGCCCTGCGCCTGGCCCGTCAGGGCCGGCGGGTGGTGGTCATCGACCAGCAGGAGCCCGGCCGAGGTGCCTCGTTCGGCAATACCGGGCACCTGGCCACCGAGCAGGTGTTCCCCATCGCCGACCTGTCGATCCTCAAGCGCCTGCCCGCCATGCTCATGGACCCGATGGGCCAGCTGCGCCTGGACTGGAAATACATGCCCCGGGCCCTGCCCTGGTTCATGCGCCTGTTGCTCAACCTGCGCCCGGTGCCGTTCCAGCGCACCGGGCATTTTCTCGATCCCTTCCAGGTGGTCGGCGAACTGGTGCACGCCGCCAAAAACAGCGGCGTGCAGTTCCTCAAGCAGCGGGTCGAGGGCGGGCAATTGATGAACACGGCGTGTCATTGATCAGGACGCTACCGCACCTCGATCAGAAGGTCTTGCTGGCGCTGACCACGACGGTGGCGGTGCACACGTCGCCATAGCCGTAGTAGCTCGTGCACTCGTGCGCGGAAAGGTCGGTGTCGATGTACGCCACGGCCCAGTCAACGCCCACGGCGCTGTGCGTCAGCCGCGCTTCCCATTCGTGATAGTCGCCGCGTGCAGCGCCGTTGCCGGACACGAACACGTCATCCTTGAAATCGAATCGGCCATAGCGCACCTCCAGCCCGGTGTCCGCCGGTAGCGCATAGCTGTAGCCCAGATAGGTGTAGAGGGTGTCCTGGTCCTTGCCCACGTAAGTCTGCAAATCGTTGGAGTAGTAACTGGCGAACTTGAAGCCATAGGCTTTGACGATGGCGTAGACCTCGCTCTGGTTGAAGTCCGATTGCCTGGCGTAGGTGTACTTGAGGTAGCCCAGATCGAGGCTGACGTCATCGGTGATCTGCTTGTAGAAGCCTGCGTAGAAATCCTGCTCCAACCGGGTTTTATAGTTCAGGCCGAAATCGACATTCGAGGTCCAGACCCCGGCGTAGGCACCACTGCTGTGCAGCAGCGTGGCGTCCAGTTGCGCGGCGGGGTCGCCCAGGGTCAATGACAAACCACGGCTGCGGTAGTCGCTGACCACCGCCGGTTTGAGCATCAGTTGAAAGTCTTCGGTCAACGTCAGGGCGTGGGCGGCCAGCGGCAAAAAAGTGCAGGCGACAAACAGGGTCAATGCAGGGCGATGCATGTTTCAGGTCCTTTCTTATTATTGAGTCGGCAAGGCTTCGCCCTCCCCTTGCCGGCAGGGCAAAGGGTGGGCGAACAGGAGGGAGTTACGGGCGGCTGTAGACTTCGCGGCCGGCGAAGTAAGTCTTGAGCACTTGGGTGTCGGCCAGTTGCGTTTCAGGCGCGCTGAACACATCGCGATCGACAACGATCATGTCGGCTTGCTTGCCTGGGGTCAGTGAACCGATCTGCTGTTCCAGGCCAATGGTTTTCGCGGCGTTGCGGGTGTAGGCGTAGAACATGGTTTCGCGGTCGATGGCTTCTGCCTGGTTCAGCACACCCTTGGGGCCTTTGCGGCTGATGGCTTGCCCGATCGCTTTCCACGGATCCGGTGTCGACACCGGCCAGTCGCTGGCCCCGGAGATCGTCGCGCCGTTCTTGAGCAGCGAACGCGCCGGGTACATGAACTGGAATTGCATGGCATTGATGTAAGGCTGCAGCAAATCGATGCTCAGTTCGTCTGCCGAGGCCCAGTAAAGCTGCATCGATGCGATGACGTTGAGCGGCTTGAACCGGGTGAATTCCTTGGGGTTGACCATCTGCAAGTGAGTGACGGAGTGGGCCACGTTGTTGTGCCCTTCGCGACGCGCCTGCTCGATGCCACTGAGGCTTGCACGCACCGCACGATCACCGATGGCATGCACATGCACCAGCCAGCCGCGAGCATCGGCGGCCCCCACCAGTTCGCCGAAGTGCGCCGGGTCGATCAGCAGTTCGCCGCCCTTGAGCGAGTTCTTGTAGGGCGACAGCAACGATGCGGTTTGTGCCGGAAACTCGGCGACGCCGTCGGCAAACACCTTGATGCCCGGCAGGCTCAGATTGTCGACGCCAGCGAATTGCTCGCGCACCTGCTCCATGACCTCAAGGTCGGCGGGTTTGCTCTTGGGGTTGACGACCATCAAGGCTGCCACGTGCAGGCGCAGTTCACCCTTGTCCGCCAACGCCTTGTAGGCCGGCAGCACCCCGACGTTTTTCACCGTGGGCTTGAAGTCGAACAACGCATCCCCGGGCACCGCGTTGGCCGCCGGGTCCATCAGGGCCGTCACGCCCAGGCTGTGATAAAGATCGCGGGCTGCTTCGGCGGCGCCGATCAATTGCTCAAGACTGGCCGGCGGCAACTGCGACATCACCGCCGACAAGCCAGCATCGGCGACGAAACCGTTGGGCGTGCTGTCGTCATGGTGGCCGATGGTCGCCACCGCTTCGCCCGTGAGTGCCTTGACCCGCTCGGCATCGATACCAGCGCGCTTGAGCAAGGCCTTGTTGGCCCAGCCGGTGTGGTAATCCCAACCGGCAAACAGAATCGGCGTGTTTGCCCACTCACCCTGGTTGAAGCGCTTCTCAAACTCCGCTACCTGGCTCCAGTAGGTCGAAGGCGTTCCACCGACGACCAGGATGTCGCCATGCCGTGCCTTGCCGTTGTCGCGCCATTCGCGCAAGCGCTGCTCCAGTTCGTCGAACGGCAACATCTGCGTCTCGAGGTCGGCGGACTTGAGCTTCACCCCGCCAAACACCGCGTGGCTGTGGGTGTCGATGAAACCGGGCATCAACACCTTGCCCTGCAAGTCGATGACCTGCGTGCCGGGGTCCTTGAGGGCCAGCACCTCGGCATCGCTGCCGACCTTGACGACTTTCCCGTCCTCCACCGCCACGGCCTGTTGCAGCGCCTTGCCCTGCTCGGCGGTAAAGACTTTGCCGTTATGCAAAATCAGATCGGCGGCCGCCATGCTTTCCATAGAGGAAAGACCAATAGCCATGGCCAATGCCGACTGGAATACTCGCTTCATCGTCCCGCACCTTTTTTCTTGTAAGAATGCCGAGAGACTAGCGAACCGGGTAGCGGTAAAGAATACTCGGCCCAGGCAACACATACTTTCCAAACAGGAAACACTGAATGGACCAACTCAGCGCCATCGCGATGTTTGTCGAAACCGCCGACCAGGGCAGTTTCACCCGCGCCGCCTCGCAATTGGGCAAGACCACCTCGGCCCTGACCCGGGCTATCACCCACCTGGAAGAAGAGTTGGGCACGCGCTTGTTCGAGCGCTCCACACGGCGCATCGCGCTGACCGAGGCCGGGGAAATTTTCCTCGCCAGTTCACGGCAAGTGCTCACGCAACTGGAGCAGGCCCGGGAAGACATCGGCCAGTTGCAGCGGGAAATGTTTGGCCTGCTGCGCGTAACCGCCCCGCCCTCGTTCGCACCGGCCTTTCTCAATGCGGTGTGCTGCCGCTTTCTCGAGCGCTACCCGCAGATGCGCCTGGACGTGGTGCTGAGCGATGAATTCGTCGACCTGGTCGAAGGCCGGTTCGACCTGGCCGTGCGCGATGGCCCGGTGGAACTGCCCGACCTGATCACGCGCCCGCTGACTGCCAACCGCATCCTCTTGTGCGCCAGCCCGCGCTACCTGCAACGCAACCCGCTGGAGGTGCAACCGCATACGTTCAATCAACACGATTGGCTGCTGTTTCGGCATCCGGCCCTGAACCCGCATTACTGGTGGCTCGAACATGAGGGACAACGCAAACGAATCGCCCAACCGATACCGCGGCTGAGCAGCGACAACTATGACTTCCTGTTCGGCGCCCTGCTCGCCGGCCGGGGGTTGCAGTTCTGCCCGCAATGGAGCGCCGCACCGTACATCCGGCGCGGCGAACTGGTGCACCTGCTGCCGGACGCCGACCTCGACCCTGAGCAGTTCGGCCGGAAAATCCATGTGATTTACCCGGCGCACCGCCGTCATACCCGCAAACATCAGGCGTTCATCGAGTGCCTGAATGAGTACCTGGACGAGCAGGCGTTGCATTGATGGAGACATCCGGTGCGCTTGCCGCAGGCATTCGTCCCCATAGCCGCGCAGCACAGCAATCTGGTTCAGTTGGCCGATTTCCCTGGCAATGTCGATGACCTTCTCCCCCGACGGCGACTCGTTCCAACGCCAGCAGCAGTCGCGCTTGCTGGCGCCACTGGGAATTCTGACAATCCTGTTGCCATCTACCGGGCAACGTCCGTCGGGAGCGTGAATGATCGCGACTGGGCTGCCCGCTCCACCTGATCATTTTTGCTACCCGCCCTGTAGCACTCGGTAACACCCAGCCCTGTTGCGGTGCGTCTTCGTCACGCCACACCGCCACCCGTCCCGCTCCGCACGGGCAAACCCGCCATGGCGTACTTTGTGCATCCAAAGGCCATCCTCCTCTGCCTGTAGCCGCCATGCGCCCCAAGGAACTGAAACTCTGGACCACCGGAGTCGCCCACCTGCTCGACCTGCCTGCCGGGCATGCGCGGCTGTCGGGGTTGAGCCATTGGCTTCGGCAAATCTGCCCGGTCGATCACTTCGTGTTGTTTGTCTACGAAGGCAATCACCGGCCACTGGCGTTGTTCGATACGTTCTCGGCGGACAAGCGGGCGGTGTATGTCGACGACTATCAATGCGGGCCTTACCTGCTCGATCCGTTCTATCTGGCCTGCACCCGAGGCCAAGCACCAGGACTGTGGCGTCTGCGCCAGTTCGCCCCCGACCACTTCTACCTCGGCGAATACTTCCTGACCTATTACCAGCAAACCGGACTGGCCGAGGAAGTGGCGTTTTTCGTCGACCTCGGCGGTGGTGCCACGGCGGTGTTGTCGTTGATGCGATCGAGCGCCAGCTGTGCGTTCAGCCGGGACGAAATGCAGCTGGTCGAGTGCACGCAAGCGGTGGTCGAGCAGGTCATCAATGAAGCCTGGCGCCTGCGCCAGGCCCAGCAACCGCGCCCGGCGCAAGACCTGGACTTCAAGATCCGCGAAGCCTTCGACCACTTCGGCGCGCACATCCTCACCGGCCGCGAGCAGGAGATTGTCCAGTTGTTGCTGCGCGGCCACTCCAGCGCCTCGGTGGCCGAACAACTGAACATCAGCCCGGGGACGGTGAAGATTCATCGCAAGAACATCTACGCGAAGTTGGGGATTGGCAGCCAGTCGGAATTGCTGGGGTTGTTTATTCGGGAGTTGACGGAGGAACCGTTGCAGGCGCCGGGCCTCAAGCTGCAAGCCTGAGACCTGTCAGTCAACAGAAACCCCCTGTAGGAGCGAGCCTGCTCGCGATTGCGTCAGTACAGCCAACATCCCTGTTTCTGATACACCGCCATCGCGAGCAGGCTCACTCCTACAGGTTTATCGGTGTTCTGGAGAGTATGGTCAGGGCGGATCAAGCTGATCCAACGCCCGGTTCACCGCCAACTCCCCCAACATGATCACCTGCGCAATCCCCAACAGCGCATTGCGGCTCGTCCCCTCCAGATGATCCACCAGATCATTGGCCATGACATTGGCCGACGCCAGTGATTCACAGGCATGCACCAGCAAGGTTTCGATACTGAGTTCGGGATTGACGACGAACATCGTGCTGGGCTTGCGCGGCGTCGCCATGATCTGGGGGCCGGGGTTGAGGTCGTGATCGAGGCTTTCGTACGGAGATGCCGGATCGGTATCCGGCGGGTTAGGTGTGACCTTGAACATAGTGAAACTCCTTGTACCGTAAAAAGGAGCCATCACTCTCACGCTACCAAACGTTGGGTGGTGGCCATACGCAGGTTGGTAGACCGGGTACAAGGACCGGCGCGCCCGAAGGCGCCCTGTGCATGGCCACCATAAAGCAGAGCAGAAAAACGCTGCTGATAGTGACGCATTGCACCTTGTAACACCGGGCTACCAAACCCGATCACTGTTGTTATTCAGCGACCGGCAAACGATAAAACCCAGCCCCAAGGCGCACAAGCCGGCGGATTCTGGCGTACCTGTAGGCAACGACGCAAGGTGTTGTAGCTTGCGGGAAGTAACGCTGACAGCGATTAAACACTACGCTTCAACAGCGGTTTTGCACGCCCTACAGACGTTGAAAACATTAGGCAAATGCAGGAAATATCCGACGCCCTTTTAGGGTTGGCCATCGGAAGTACGAGGTTTAATTTGACAGCTCTAGGCAAGTACAAGAGATGGCGAAGGAGACTAAGTCAATGCGTCTAAACCAGCAGAAAAATACAGTCCGATATACCCAGACCTTGAAACACGCCATCAACGTGTTCGGCAATCAGCAATTGGCTAAGGACTGGCTAAAGAAACCTTGCAAGCGTCTGGAAGGCAACATCCCGCTGGAACTGATCCGCAACTCGCATGGCTTCCAGAAGGTTGAGAATTATCTGACCCGGATTGAGCACGGGGTTTATCAATGATCGCTACGTCATACCTCTACTGGAAAGCTTGAAGCTTGCAGCTGCTCCTATCTATCCCCCAAGGGATATATACACCGCAAAACCCCGATTGCTAGTTTGGCCCCCGACGCACTGATTCATCACTGCAAGGGAGCCCGCCTCGTGAACAACACCCCGCCAAGCGATATCGAATTCTGCAATGTGGTCAAACGCTATGGCGAGGTGCAGGCCGTCAGTGGTCTGGATTTCGCGGTGCGGCGTGGCTCGTTTCATTCCTTTCTCGGCGGTTCGGGCTGTGGCAAGACCACCACCCTGCGCATGATCGCCGGCTTCGAACAGCCCACCAGCGGCGAGGTCCGCCTGGCCGGCAAAAGCGTGGCCGGCGTGCCGGCCTTCGAGCGGCCGGTGAACATGGTGTTCCAGCATTACGCGTTGTTCCCGCATTTGACCGTGGCGCAGAACATTGCCTACGGCCTGCGCTATCGCACCCCGCGCCCGGACAAAAAACAGCAACTGCGCATGGCCGATGAAGCGCTGGAGATGGTGCGCCTGAGCGGCTTCGGCCAGCGCAAGCCGAGTGAACTGTCCGGCGGCCAGCAACAGCGTGTCGCCCTCGCCCGCGCGCTGGTGAACAAGCCGACGGTGTTGCTGCTCGACGAGCCGCTGGCCGCGCTGGACCGCAAGCTGCGCAAGGAGATGCAATCGGAACTGCTGCGTTTGCAGCGCGAGGTCGGCATCACCTTCGTACTGGTCACCCACGACCAGGAAGAAGCCTTGTCGATGAGCGACAGCATCAGCGTGATGCACAACGGTTCGATCATCCAGACCGCCACCCCGGAACAACTCTATGAAGCCCCGGCCAGCCGCTACGTCGCTGATTTTATCGGCGAGTCCAACCTGTTCGACGGCACCGTGCGCCAGCTCAACGGCAACTCCGTCGTTCTGCGTACCGAGCAGGGTCTGGAGCTGACCAGCCCGCTGACACCTACCGGCAAAGCCCTGAGCGCCAATGCCGCGGGTTGCATTGCGGTGCGCCCGGAGCTGATCAGCATCGCCGGGGCCAATGCCGAGATGACCCGTGAAGTGAAGCTGCCGGGCTGTGTCGAGGACCGCATTTACCTGGGCAATTCCACCGAGTACCGCGTGCGCACCCAGGCCTTCGGTGTGGTCTGCGTGCGGGTGCCGCGCCAGCAGGATCACGGCGCCAATGCATTCGAACACGGCGCGGCTGTGCGCGTCGGCTGGGATCACGCCAATGGCCTGGCCATGGCGTTGTAAATCATCGATTCGTTTCATCAACCGGATGTGGAGCGTGCTATGGACCAGAAGACTTTTATAAAAACCCTGCGCAGCTGGCAGAACGGCTCGATCAGTCGCCGCGAATTTCTTGGCCGCACGGGCCTTGGGATTGCCGCCGCTGTGGTCGCGACCAATATGCCCGGCCTGCTGACCTCCACCGCCGAGGCCGCCGAGCAGGCCAAGCTGGGTGATCGCCTGGCGCTGGCGACCTGGCCGAACTACCACAGCCAGGAAAACCTCGACGCCTTCGGCAAGACCACCGGCGCCCGGGTGTCGATGAGCGTGTTCGGTTCCAACGAAGAAATGCTCGCCAAACTGCAGGCCGGCGGCAGTGGCTGGGACGTGCTGGTGCCGACCAACTACACCATCAGCACCTACGTCGGGCTGGGGCTGATCGAGCCGCTGGACCTGTCGCGCATTCCCAACTTCGATGCCTCGGCGTTCCAGCAGAAGTTCATGGCCCAGGGCACGGTGGACGGCAAGGTCTACGCGGTGCCGAAAAACTGGGGCACCACCGGCATGCTCTACGACACCGGCAAGCTGAAAAACGGCCCCACCAGCTGGAAGGAATTCTGGGTCGCCGCCCAAGGCCCGGCCAGTGGCCGGACGATCGTCCACGACTATCAGTTGACTGCCATCGGCAACGCGCTGAAAAGCTTCGGCTACAGCTTCAACTCCCTGGACCCGAAAGAACTGGCCGACGCGGAAAAACTGCTGATTGAGGCCAAGCCGCACTTGTTCGCGATCAACTCCGACATCCAGCCATCGATGCGCAGCGGCGATGCGTGGCTGGCGATGTCCTGGACCGGCGACGCTTCGCAACTGCACCGCGACAACGCGCAAATGCAGTTCGAACTGGGCAAGGAAGGTGGCGAACTGTGGAGCGACTTCTTCGCGATCCCCAAAAGCTCGGAGCACAAGGACGCCGCCTACGCCTTCATCAACTACCTGCTCGACCCGCAGCACAACAAGCTGGAAGTGCTGAGCCACGGCTACCCGAGCGGCGACAAGCGTGTCGACGCGCTGCTGCCGGTGGCGATGCTCGACGATCCGATCATGTACCCGGCCGCCGAGGCCCTGAGCCCACTGGAGTTCGGTGCCGCCGCGACGCTGACCAGCCCGGCGCGCGCCGAACTGATGGCGCGGTTCAAGTCCGCCTGATCGCTTGACCATGGCCAATGAGGAGTCACCCATGAATGCCGCCGCCCACCCGCAAACGGTGCAGCCGGGCCATGCCCTGCCGGTCGAGGTTCGCCAACGGCGCAGCCTCGGCCGACGCATCACCCTGCTGATGCTCTTGCCTTCGACCCTGTGGTTCCTGCTGCTGTTGTTGATGCCGCTGGTGATCATCCTGGTCTTCAGTTTCGGCGAGCGCAGCGCCGTGGGCGGTTACGCCGGTGGCTTCACCCTGGCCAACTACCTGAACCTCGGTTCTCGCGGCGCAGCGTTCAGCAATACGCTGATGCTGGCGCCGCTGGGCACCCTGGTGTGCCTGGTGGCGGCGTATCCGTTGGCGTACTTCCTCGCGGTCAAGGTCACGAGGAACCGCTCGCTGTTGCTGACCCTGGTGATCGTGCCGTTCTGGACCAGTTTCCTGATCCGCACCTATGCGTGGATTTTCATCCTCAGCGGCAAGGGCATTCCGGCGCTGCTGGCCAGCCTGGGGCTTGAGGATGTGCGGCTGATCAACACGCCGTGGGCGGTGCTGATCGGCATCGTCTATGGCTACCTGCCGCTGATGGTGTTCCCGATCTACGTCAGCCTGGAAAAACTCGACAAGCGCCTGCTCGAAGCTTCGGCGGACCTGGGTGCCAGCGCCTTCGAAAGCTTCCGTCGGATCACCCTGCCGCTGTCCGCACCGGGGATCATCACCGGGGTGATGCTGGTGTTCATCCTGTTGATGGGCGAGTTCCTGATCCCGGCCATTCTCGGCGGCGGCAAGGTGTTCTTTGTCGGCAACGCGCTGGTCGACCTGTTCCTGCAATCGCGCAACTGGCCCTTCGGCAGTGCGCTGGCCATGACGCTGGTGGCGATGATGCTGCTGATCATCGGCGTGTACTTGAAACTGGTGGCGCGCTACGGCGGCCGCCCTGCCGACGGAGGCCTGTGACATGTGGCTGCGCAGCTATTCAACCTCGCTGTACCTGTTCCTCTACGCGCCGATTGCCTTGATCGTGCTGTTCAGCTTCAACGCCGGGCGCAGTGGCCTGGCGTTCCAGTGCTGCTCGGTGCAATGGTTCGGCACCGCGTTCGGCAACCCGTTCATCATGGAAGCCTTGGGCAACAGCGCGCTGATCGCCTTCAGTTCCGCGGTGATTGCCACGCTGTTCGGCACCCTGGCGGTGTTTGGCTTGCAGCGCTGCGGCGCCAAGGTGCGCATGCTTTTCGATGCGTTGACCTACTGCGCGATCATCGTGCCGGGCATCGTCATCGGCATCTCGACGCTGATCGCCTTCATCAGCCTGTTCGACCTGATCAACCCGCTGCTGGCGGGCTGGCTGCCGACGGTGCCGAAGTTGAACATGGGGTTCTTCACGGTGATCGCCGCGCATTCGTTGTTCACCATGGCCCTGGTGATGGTGATCGTGCGCAGCCGCGTCGATTCCCTGGACAAGGCCTTGCTGGAAGCCTCGGCGGATCTGTACGCGCCACCGATGGACACCTTCTGGCGGGTGACCCTGCCGCAGATCAGCCCGGCGATCATGGCCGGGTTCCTGTTGGCGTTCACCTTCAGCTTCGACGATTTCATCATCGCGTTCTTCGTCGCCGGCTCGGAAACGACGTTGCCGATCTACATCTTTTCCTCCATCCGCCGCGGCGTGACGCCAGAGATCAATGCGATTTCCACGGTGATCATCTGCGTGTCGCTGGCCCTGCTGTTCACTTCCCGCCATCTGCAAAACCGCCGCACCGGCGTTCAGGAGTCGCACCATGCGTGATCAGCTTTACATCAACGGCGAATGGGTCAGCCCGGACCTGGGCGGCTATCTGGACGTGATCGATCCGGCCACCGAGCAAGTCTTCCACCGCGTGGCGGCAGGCACTGAAGAAGACGTCGACCATGCCGTGCGCGCGGCCCGTCGCACCTTCGACAATGGCTGGGGTCAAACCAGCGGCGCTGAACGTGCACAGTGGCTGGAGGCGCTGGCCGATGAACTGGAAAGTGGCCAGCAGGCGCTGGCGGAACTGGAAGTGCGCGACAACGGCAAGCCCCTGCCCGAAGCGCAGTGGGACATTGGCGATGCGATTGGTTGCTTCCGGTACTACGCCGGGTTGGCCCGTGAACTCGATCAACAGCAGGACCAACCGCTGGCCCTGCCGGACGAGCGTTTCCGCTGCCGCATCCGCCACGAGCCGATTGGCGTGGCTGGGCAGATCATTCCCTGGAACTACCCGCTGCTGATGGCTGCGTGGAAAGTTGCACCGGCGCTGGCCGCCGGGGCCACGGTGGTACTGAAACCGTCCGAACTGACGCCGCTGACCGCACTGGAGCTGGCGGCCGCCGCCGACCGCATCGGCTTGCCCGCCGGGGTGTTGAACCTGGTCACCGGCCTCGGCGCCGACGCCGGCAGCCCGCTTACCGAGCATCCGGGGGTGGACAAACTGGCCTTCACCGGCAGCGTGCCCACCGGGGCGAAAATCATGTCGGCGGCGGCGCGGGACATCAAGAACATCAGCCTGGAACTGGGGGGCAAGTCTGCCTTCATCGTGTTTGATGACGCCGATGTCGAAGCGGCGGTGGAGTGGATTCTGTTCGGGATCTTCTGGAACCAGGGTCAGGTGTGCAGCGCCACGTCACGCCTGCTGGTGCAGGAAAGCATCGCCCCGCGCCTGATCGAACGGCTGGTGGAAGAAACCCGCAAGATCAGCATCGGCCCCGGCATGCAACCCGGCGTACTGCTCGGGCCGCTGGTGAGCCAGGGCCAGTACGACAAGGTGCTCGGTTTCATCGACCAGGGCCTGGCCAGCGGCGCCCGTTTGCTCACGGGTGGGCGGCGACCGGCGCACTTGCGCGAAGGTTACTTCGTCGAACCGGCGATTTTCGATGAGCCTGGCCACAGCAGCATTCTGTGGCGCGAAGAAGTGTTCGGCCCGGTGCTGTGCATCAAGCGCTTCAAGACCGAAGAACAAGCGCTGCAAATGGCCAACGCCAGTCGCTTCGGCCTGGCCGCCGCCGTGATGAGCGCCGACTTGCAACGCACCGCCCGGGTCGCCAACCAGCTGCGCGCTGGGATCGTCTGGGTCAACTGCTCGCAACCGACCTTCGTCGAAGCGCCCTGGGGCGGGATGAAACACAGCGGCATCGGCCGGGAACTGGGGCAATGGGGGTTGAACAATTATCTTGAGGTCAAGCAGGTGACCGAGTACGTCAGCGACCAGCCGTGGGGGTGGTATTTGAAGTAAACAGGTCAACTGTGGCCGGCCGGGGGATTAGCGTTCACTGCAGATCAAATCTGTAGGAGCGAGCCTGCTCGCGATAGCGGTGGGTCAGCCAATATCTCTGTTTGATGTGTCGGCCTCTTCGCGGGCAAGCCCGCTCCCACAGGGATTGTGGCCGGCCGTGGGAGTGGCGTTCACTGAAGATCAAAACTGTGGGAGCAGGCTTGTGGCAACGGGTAATCAACGCGTAACTTGAATGACCTGCCCTTCAAGACACGCCGGAGTTGATCCATGCGCATCGCTTTGCTGTCCGACATGCACCTGTCCGTCAACGCGATCCCTTTTCCCGCCGTGGAGGCCGATATTGTCGTGCTCGCCGGGGACATCGCCCGGCCGGCCAAGGCCATCGAGTGGGCCAGAGCATGCCCGGTTCCACTGTTGTATGTGGCGGGCAATCACGAGTTCTATGGCAGTGACCTGGTCTCCACCTACGAACAGTTGAACAGCCTGGCGCAAGGCACGCAGATCCACGTACTGGAACGTTCGGAGTACATCCACGACGGCGTGCGCTTTCTTGGTTGCACGCTGTGGTCCGACTATCGCCTTCTCGACAGTCCCGAGGATCGGGCGCTGGGCATCGATCTGGCGACCAAACTGATCCGTGACTTCAGCCACATCAAAGTCGCCCCCGATTTTCCAGACCTGTTCACACCGGCCATTTCCCAGCTGGTGTTTCTGCAGACTGTCGCCTGGCTGGAAGACTGCTTCACCCGCGACAGCAGCACGCCCACGGTGGTGGTCTCGCATTTCGCCCCGACGCGGTCGAGCATCAGCCCGACGTTTGCCGGTTCGCCGATCAACTCAAGCTTTGTCTCGGACCTTGAAGCGCGGATTAAAGAGTGGCAGCCGGTACTGTGGCTGCATGGCCATACCCATGGCAGCTTCGATTATCGAGTAGGTAATACCCGCGTGGTCTGCAACCCCCGGGGCTATGCCAAGAATGGCATCAATGAAAATCCTGATTTCGATGAGGCGTTCGTGATCGATCTGCCGAACTAAAGTAACACCGAAATCAACAGTCTCAAGGCTCGCGCCCGATGCAACGCCGGCAACCCGCTACACTTTCCTCGCTCCGCCGCTACACCGAAGCGGCCACGACCCCTGACTTCTGATCTGGAGGTATCCCATGAGCGACAGCAGCGAACTCACCACCTTTACCGGCTGGGCCGCCACGGCAGCGGGCGCGCCACTGGAACGCTACAGCTACGATCCCGGTCCGTTGGGCAACGATGAGGTGGAAGTCGCCGTGGAATATTGCGGCGTCTGCCACTCCGACCAGTCGCTGATCGACAACGATTGGGGCATCAGCCGCTACCCGTTCATTCCCGGCCATGAGGTGGTTGGCCGTATCGTACGGATGGGCGACCAGGTGCGCGGACTGGAAATGGGGCAACGGGTGGGCATCGGTTGGTACAAGGGCAGTTGCATGCATTGCACGTCGTGCATCGAAGGCTCCCATAACCTGTGTCGCACCGTGCAACCGACCATCATCGGCAGCAACGGCGGCTTTGCCGACCGCATTCGTTCGCACTGGGCCTGGGCCCTGCCGATTCCGGCGGGGCTCGATCCGGCGATGGCCGGCCCATTGTTCTGTGCCGGTTCGACCGTGTTCAACCCGCTGCTGGAATTCGGCATCAAGCCCACTGACCGGGTCGGCGTGGTGGGCATCGGAGGCCTCGGTCACCTGGCGCTGCGCTTCCTCAACGCCTGGGGCTGCGAAGTCACCGCGTTCACTTCATCGCTGAGCAAGCAGGACGAAGCCAGGCGCCTGGGCGCACACAAGGTGGTCGCCTCGACCGATACCGATGCGCTCAATGCCATTGCCGGCACCCTGGATTTTCTCCTGGTCACCGCCAATGCCAACCTGAACTGGAGCGCCATGCTCGCCACCCTGCGCGGCAAGGGTCGACTGCACTTTGTCGGCGT
The DNA here is from genome assembly GCF_057838985.1 of Pseudomonas sp. KH_046_2. Taxonomy (NCBI): domain Bacteria; kingdom Pseudomonadati; phylum Pseudomonadota; class Gammaproteobacteria; order Pseudomonadales; family Pseudomonadaceae; genus Pseudomonas; species Pseudomonas sp. KH_046_2. Next base: position 3,557,450 of record NZ_CM174480.1, read on the forward strand.
CGTGCCCGATGCCATCCCCATGCACGTGTTCGAGCTGATTCCCCAGCAGAAAACCATGTCCGCCTCACCGGTCGGCTCTCCCGCCAACACCGCGACCATGCTGGAGTTCTGCGAACGCCATCAGATCCTGCCGCAGGTCGAGATGTTTCCCATGAGCCGGATCAACGAAGCCATCGATCATTTGCGCAGCGGCAAGGCGCGCTACCGTGTGGTGCTGGACGCCAGTCAGTGACGGGCGACGAACGAAGAGAAAGGGCCGCTTGTTCAAGCGGCCCTTTTTTTGCCCTCAGGGATTGGCCACTTGCAACGTCTTGGCCGGCATGTGCGGGTCATTCCAGGTGAACCGATAGGCTTTGCCGGCCTCTTGCGGCAGGCATTTGCCGTTGTCGGCAGCCGCGCCCACGATCGACCAGTTCGCCCGGGCGTTTTCCCCCAGTTCACGGGCCGCTTCGGGTTTGAAGCACTGGTTCAGTACGTCATCGGGCACCAAGGCGTAGGCCTTGGGGTGTTCGCGCAAGTAAAGCGCGGCCTTTTCGATGGTCGAATTGTCCATGCCGAAATGCACGATCGGTTGCCGGGCGAACAACCAGTGCCCCTCCTCCCAGTTGACCAGCACCAGATCGGCGCCCTGGGTCATGGTCGCCGCCTGGGTCATGAGCACCTGATCAACGTTGGTGCCGTCCTTGAGCGGTTCGATGAAACCACGGGCGAACCACAACGCGAACCAGGTCGCCACCAGTGCCGGGAACACCCGACGCAAACGCGGGTGCCGTTTGAACCAGCGCTTGAGCAGCCACGGGATCAAGGGCGCGGCGACCAGCACCAGACCGGGCAGCGCCGGGTAGATGTACAACTTGCGCTTGCCCGTGCTGATGCAGAAAAACAGCACCACCAGCAGCACCCAACCGAGCAATACCAACACCCGGCCGTCGCGTTTTTGCAACTGACGGCGCCAGGCCGGCACCAGCCATGGCAGCACCAACACCAACGGCAGCCAATACTGCGGAATTACCTTGGTGAAGAAGTACCAGAACGGTTCGCGGTGATGCCACGCGGCGGCATAGCGGCCCGCGGTCTGGCGCAGGAGAATCTCCCGCGCATAGGCCACTTCGTCTGCGCTGCCATTGAAGATGATGGACAAGGCCAGGGGCAGCAGCCAGATCGCAATCGCCGCAAGCATCAGTGCAAACCCGAGCAACCACTTGCGCGCCTCGCCGGGCATCGCCACCACACCGGGCCAGCCTTTGCGCACCCCATAGGCGTAAGGAATCAGCAACAGCCCCGGCAGGAAACCCACGCCTTTGGTGATCACGCCAATGCCCATGGCCGCGCAGCCCGCGTAGAACCAGCGCCACGCAGGTCCCAGCAGCAGGTGTCGCGCCAGGCCGTACAGGCCCAGGGAGGTGAACAGAATCAGCAAGCTGTCGATCTGGCCGGTGCGCAGGATGCTGTAGGTCTGGTACGTCGCCAGGTACAACAGCGCGGCGTTGCGCCCGGTACGCTGGGTCCACAGGCGACGGCCCAGGTCATAGACCATCGCCGTGACCGTCACCGCCGAAAACAGTCCCGGGATATAAAGGGCGATGTTGGGCTTGCCGGTCAACCAGGTGAAGAACGCCACCGTCCACATGAAAATCGGCGGCTTGTCGCCGTAGATCTCGGCGGCCCGGTGCGGGATCAGCCACGACCCGTTCTGCAGCATCTCCAGTGCGACACCGAGGAAACGCTCCTCATCCACATTCTGCGCCTGACGCAGCCCCATTCCCGCGCCGATCAGCAACAGAGCAAGCAGCATCAGGCCCAGGCACTCGACCCTGGGCGACAACGATCTACGCATTGCTTATTCCTTTACGCTTCTGCTTTTGGCAATCAATTGCAGGTTGCGAAAATAGACGAGGGAGCCAAAGGCCTGCCCGACGATGAACACCGGGTCCTGGCGGTAAATGGCGTAGGCGAGCAACAAGGTGCTGCCGACGATGCTCAGGTACCAGAAGTTGGTCGGGATCACGCTGCGTTTCTTGTACTCGCTGTACAACCACTGCAAGACAAACCGCCCGGTAAAGGCCGCCTGCCCGGCAAAGCCGACCAGCAACCACAGGGTTTCACGGGTCAGAATCATCCTTCGAGCTCCTGGGCCTGGGTGTTCAGGCGCGTGCGTTTGATCAGCCACCAGACGCCGATCAGGTCAAGAATGCCGACCAGCGCGCGGTCGAGGTTGCCGTATTTCGAGACCCCGGCCGTACGCGGACGGTGGTTGACCGGGTGCACGATCATGCGCCCGTTATGACGCTGGATCAGCGCCGGAATATAGCGATGCATGTGGTCGAAGTACGGCAGGCGCAAGAACGCCGCGCGCTCGATCAGCTTCAGGCCGCAACCGGTGTCCGGGGTGGCGTCCTTGAGCAGGCGCCGGCGCAGGTTGTTGGCGAACCGCGAGGCGTAGCGTTTGCTCGCGGTGTCACGGCGATTGACCCGGTGCCCGGCCACCAGTTGCACATCGACCTTGCCCGGTTCGCCACGCACCAGCGCGAGCATGCCGGGAATGTCCGTCGGGTCGTTCTGGCCGTCGCCATCGAGAGTCGCCAGCCACAGACCGCGAGCCTCACGGGCCGCGTGGTACAGCGAGGTGCTCTGCCCCAGCGAACGTTCGTGATGCAGGATGCGCAAGGTGTGCAAGCCGTTTTGGCGGATCTGCCGCAGTTCATGCAGGGTCCCGTCGGTGCTGCCATCATCGACCACGATGATTTCGTAAGCCTCATCGGCCAGCGCCACGCGGATTTCCTCAAGCAATGGCTTGAGGTTGTTTGCTTCGTTCTTGGCGGGAATCAGTACGGATACAAAAATGTCTTGGCTCATGGGGTCTCTCTCGCCCTTTTTGATTTTTTCGAGATCAGAGGCGAACGCTTCAAATCCGGTAGAACTGCCGATACCACTTCACAAATTCTTTAACGCCGGTTTCCAGCGTCACCTGCGGGCTGAAGCTCACCCACTCGGCCAGTGCCGAGACATCGGCCCAGGTCTTGACCACATCTCCGGCCTGCATCGGCAGGTAGTTGCGCCGAGCCTGCAGGTCCAGGGCGGATTCCAGGCACTCGACGAAATCCAGCAACGCCACCGGCATGCCACGTCCGATGTTGAACAGCCGGTTGACGCCGACGGCGGAGCCTTCCGGCACCGGAGGCCTTGGGCGCAGTCGGGCGATACCTTCGACAATGTCGTCGACGTAGGTAAAGTCGCGGGACATCTGGCCCTGGTTGTAAATGTCGATGGGCAGGCCTTTGAGGATGGCGTCGGTAAACCTGAACAGCGCCATGTCCGGGCGCCCCCACGGGCCATAGACGGTAAAGAAGCGCAGGCCACTGGCTTTCAAGCCATACAAATGGCAGTAACTTTCGGCCAACAGTTCATTGGCGCGCTTGCTGGCGGCGTACAGCGAAACGGGATGTTCGACAGGGTCCTCGACACTGAACGGCATCTTGCTGTTGGCGCCGTACACCGAACTGCTCGAGGCGTAGATCAGGTGCTCGGGGCGATGGTGCCGACAGGCTTCCAGCACATTGAGGAAACCCACCAGGTTCGATTGCCCATAGACATCCGGGTTGTCCAGCGAGTAACGCACCCCTGCCTGGGCGGCCAGGTGCACCACCTCGGTAAAAGCGTGTTGTTGAAACAGGCTGATCAGGGCCGGTTTGTCGACGATGTCCATTTTCCGGAAGCGAAAACCCGGCAGCGTCTCCAGCACCCTGAGGCGTGCGTGCTTGAGTTCCACATCGTAGTAGTCGTTGAGGTTGTCGATACCGACGACCTCCTGCCCCTCGCGGCACAAGCGCTGGACCGTATGAAAGCCGATGAAACCGGCCGCACCGGTGACCAGGACGGTCATGGGAAACGCGCCGGCGACTGCGTCGCGATCGACGCGAGGTTACTGATCCGGGCCCTCGTCAACTTCATGTGTAGTCCCTGTTTATGGCGTCATTCACGCACGGTTGCGTTATGAAGCTTATAAAACAGACACATTTCAGTTTGGATAACGCCTGGCACTACCTCGGAAAAATAAAATATCTGGCCGAAAACACCGCGGTTATCTGGCCGATCCGCCATGGGGTTTGTAAAACCGGAACAAGCCGATATCCACGGTCCTGATGTATTCCCTGGCCCAGTCCGGCTTGACGGTACGATCATGGAAATACAGGGCACCCTGGGTGCGATCCGGCAGTTCCTTGTTCAGGGCCTTGCGCGCGATTTCCTTGGCCATCGTGTAAGGCACCTCTTCCTGAACCGAATCGGATTTGCCGTCGCACCACCAGGAGAACTGGCAACTCTTGGTCTCCGAACCCTGCTTGACCACTTTGCACACCGTGTCAGGAAAGCCTTCGTGGCCCAGGCGATTCATGACCACATTGGCCACCGCCTCCATGTCGGCGGCGTCATTGCCCTTGGCCTCCCAGTAAATGGACCGGGCCAGGCAGGTGATCGCATCGTCCAGCGGCGCGGCGCCGGCCGGGTCGACGGCCGGGTCGACGGCCTGGACTTCGGACGGGGTAATGGCTTCGGCCTTGGGCGCCGGTGCGGGGCTTTTATTCTCGGCGGCTTTCTGTTCCAGCACCTCGGCCTTGTTCTCGGCCGCTTGCTGTTTTTGCGCTTGATCCGCAGCGGACACCGGGCCGGCAAGCAACGTCAGGGCGAGGCAGGTGGCGATCCAGTCGAGGCGCATGGTCGGTGTCACTCGGTGAGTGGTTCAATTGAGTCTAGTAGTGAAATGATTTCGCCCACCCCACTACACTCTGGATAAATCCGTTGTCTTAGCTGGGCCAACTTCGCGCATCATGGGCGCAATCTGCTCAAGGGGGATTTTCATGGGTTTCATTTCATCCGCAATGCGTTTGGCCGGTGTGTCACTGGGCCTGGTATTCGCTGCCAACGCTATGGCGGCGGACGAAGCGCAATTGATCGAATCAATCAACGTCTACCGCAGCCAGTTGCAGCGCTGCGCCGGCCAGGTTTCATCGGAGCTGCCGCCACTGTCGGCCGACCCGCGCCTGGTGCTGACCGCCCCGAGCATCGGCAACCTGCAACAGGCCATGGCCACTGCCGGTTATCCGATGAAGAATGTGCAGGCCATCAGCCTGTCCGGACCTCGCGATGCCGCCTCGGCGATGAAGGCGATTCAAGAGAGTTTTTGCCAGATCGTCCTCGACCCGCAATTCGTCGATGTCGGCGTCAGCCGCCAGGACCGTGAATGGCGCATCGTCGTCGCACGGCCGTTGTTGAGCGCACGCCTGGGCGACGCGCAGGCCGAAGGCCAGAAGCTGCTCACCGAACTCAACGCCGCACGCACCCGGCCACGCCAGTGCGGCGCGCAATCCTTCGCCGCCGCGCCACCGCTGGCCTGGAACGCCACACTGGCCAGCGCCGCCGAAGGCAACTCGCGCTCCATGGCCAACAACAACTACTTCGATCACAAGGACCGCGATGGCCGCACCCCGGGCGACCGCGCGGAACTGGCCGGCTACGACTTCCAGCAGATCGGCGAAAACATCGCCGCCGGGCAAGACAGCGTACGCAAGGTGGTCGAAGGCTGGCTGACCAGCCCCGGTCATTGCGCCAACCTGATGAACCCGCAATTCCGCGAACTGGGCGCGGCGTATGCGACCGATCCGAAGAGCGATGCGGGGATTTACTGGACGGCGATGTTTGGAGCGCAGTAACCAAAACCGAAGTCCCTGTAGGAGCGAGCTTGCTCGCGAAGAACGTTTGGGCAACGCGTTCAATCAGGCAGCACGCGTTATCGTTGACGCTCTTCGCGAGCAAGCTCGCTCCTACAGAGGGTTGATCCGTCAGTGAGAACTCATCCCGGCCGCATGCATCAACATCCGCAACACCCCCGCCACCACACCCAAGGCAACCACACTGCCCAGCCAGATCACCACCAGCCATCCCAGGCGCTTGTACCAGCGCGCGGGTGCCGTTTGATTCGTCTTAATGGTAGCCATCGCCAATCCTCACTTTGCCGCGGAAAACGTAATAGCTCCAGACCGTGTACATCAGGATGATCGGCAGGATGAACAGCGCGCCGATCAGGATGAACAACTGGCTGGTCGGCGGTGACGCCGCTGCCCACAGGCTGATTGATGGCGGCACGATGTTCGGCCAGATGCTGAACGCCAGGCCGATGTAGCCCAGGAACACCAGCATCAGGGTGAAAGCGAACGGCCAATGGGTGTGGCGTTGGCGCAGGGTCTTGAGCAAGCCAAACATCGCCAGCAAGGCCAGCACCGCCAGGCCAACGAACACCGCCAGGTGCGCATGGGCAAACCAGCGGGTGGCGATTTCCGGATGCAGGATTGGCGTCCACACGCAGATCACGCCGATCACCGCCAACAGCAGCCAGGCCAGGGGCCGGGTGAACAGGCGCATGCGCGATTCGAGCATGCCTTCGGTCTTGACCAGCAACCAGGTGCTGCCGAGCAACGCATAGGCGACGATCAGGCCGAAACCGCAGAACAGCGGAAACGGCGCCAGCCAGTCCAGCGCACCACCGGCGAACTGGCGGTCGACCACGGGAATACCGGCAATGTAAGTGCCGATCACCACGCCCTGGGAAAAGGTCGCCAGCAGCGAACCGCCAATGAACGCCATGTCCCAGACATGCCGCTTTTCAGGGCTGGCCTTGAAACGGAACTCGAACGCCACGCCGCGAAAGATCAAGCCACACAGCATCAGGATCAGCGGCAGGTACAACGCTTCCAGAATCACCGAATAGGCCAGCGGGAACGCGCCATACAGCGCCGCGCCACCCAGCACCAGCCAGGTCTCGTTGCCGTCCCAGACCGGTGCCACGGTGTTCATCATCACATCACGCTCCTTCGCATCCGGGATCAACGGAAACAGAATGCCCAGCCCCAGGTCGAAGCCGTCCATGATCACGTACATCATCACGCCGAAGGCGATGATCACGCCCCAGATCAGCGATAAATCGATACCTTGAATACCCATGACTCAACTCCCTTCCTTCAATTGACGCGGGCGTCGGTTTCGAGGATTTCAGCGTCGGCGGACAGCGGCCGGCGCGGTGTGATGACCTGATCGGAATGCCCGTCGACCGGATGCCCGTGATGCGGCTGCGGGCCTTTGCCAACCAGTTTCATCATGTAGCCGATGCCCACCGTGAACACCGAGAAATAGATCACCACGAACAGCGCCAGCGAGATGCTCAACTGCGCGACACTGTGGTTCGACGCGGCATCGGCAGTACGCAGCAGGCCGTACACCACCCACGGCTGGCGCCCGACTTCGGTGGTGATCCACCCGGCCAGCATGGCGATCAGGCCACTTGGCCCCATCCACAGCATCAGGCGCAGGAACCAGCGATTGCGGTAGATGGCACCGCTGCGACGCAGGACCAGGCCAAGCACGCCGGTCAGCACCATCAACATGCCGAGCCCGGCCATGACGCGGAAACTCCAGAAGACCACCGTCGCATTGGGCCGGTCCTCTTTCGGGAAGCTCTTGAGCGCCGGGATCTGCTTGTCGAGGCGGTGGGTCAGGATCAGGCTGCCCAGGTACGGAATTTCGATGGCGTATCGGGTTTTCTCGGCCTGCATGTCGGGGATGCCGAACAGCACCAGCGGTGTGGCTTCATTGCCGTTGTTTTCCCAGTGCCCTTCGATGGCGGCGATCTTCGCCGGTTGATGTTCCAGGGTGTTCAAGCCGTGGGCGTCGCCAACCACTGCCTGGATCGGGCAGACGATCAAGGCCATCCACAACGCCATCGACAGCATCTTGCGTACTTGCTTGGTGTCGTTGCCGCGCAGCAGATGCCACGCCGCCGACGAGCCGACAAAGAACGCAGTAGCCACGAACGCGGCAATCGCCATGTGCGCCAGGCGGTACGGGAACGACGGGTTGAACACGATGGCCAGCCAGTCCAGCGGCATCACGCGACCGTCGACGATCTCGAAACCTTGGGGCGTTTGCATCCAGCTGTTGGACGCAAGAATCCAGAAGGTCGAAATCAGCGTGCCGATGGCGACCATGACCGTCGAGAAGAAGTGCAGGCCGCGCCCTACCCGGTTCCAGCCGAACAGCATGACCCCGAGGAAACCGGCCTCGAGGAAGAACGCCGTGAGCACTTCATAGGTCAGCAAGGGCCCGGTGATGCTGCCGGCGAAATCGGAGAAACGGCTCCAGTTGGTGCCGAACTCGTAGGCCATGACCAGCCCCGAGACCACGCCCATGCCGAAGTTGACGGCGAAGATCTTCGACCAGAAATGGTAGAGATCGCGGTAGGTGTCGTTGTGGGTCTTCAGCCAAAGCCCTTCGAGCACCGCCAGGAAACTGGCCAGCCCGATGGTGATGGCGGGAAAGATGATGTGGAACGAAACCGTGAACGCGAATTGCATGCGCGCCAGGTCCAGTGCCTCCAGGTTAAACATGTCGATATCCTCATCGCGGCTGAAAAACGACGGCACACGGTCGGGCCACCGTCAGGCCGGGGGGCCTGCAGCCAACACAAGTCGAAAGGGTTACGTGAGCGGCATCGGGCCGCCCCCGGTGCTAGGCGGCGGAAGTCGAAATCAGGTTGCTGGCCTTCGCCTGTTCCAGCCGGATGGCGACGAACTTGGAAGTCGGGGTGAAGGTGCGGTCACCGTAACTTTCCAGCGGCACCAACGGGTTGGTCTCGGGGTAGTACGCCGCTGCCTGACCAGCCGGAATGTCGTAGGCGATCAGGGTGAAACCGCTGACCCGACGCTCACGCTCGTCGTCCCACAGCGCCACCAGGTCGACCTTCTGCCCCGGCTCGAAACCCAGCCGGCGAATGTCCTGCTCGTTGGCGAACACCACGTCGCGCATGCCGTACACCCCGCGATAGCGGTCATCCAGGCCGTAGAGCGTGGTGTTGTACTGATCGTGGGAGCGCATGGTCTGCAGAATCAGATGCGGCTTGACCGCCAGGTTGCGCACGCCTTCGCTGATCAGGTGCTCCGGCAACACGCTCGGGGTGAACTGGGCTTTGCCGCTGGCGGTTTTCCAGATGCGCTTGGCCGCATCATTCGGCATGTGGAAACCGCCCGGATGCAGCAAGCGCCGGTTGAAGTCTTCGAAGCCGGGAATGGTGTCGGCAATCATGTTGCGGATGCGGCCGTAGTCGCCGATGGCCCAGTTCCAGTCAATCGGGTGCTTGCCCAGGGTCGCGGCGGCAATGCCGGCAATGATCGCAGGCTCGGAGCGCAGGTGTTTCGACTTCGGTTTCAGTTGACCGTGGGAGATGTGGATCATGCTGAAGGTGTCTTCCACGGTGACGCCTTGCGGGCCTTCGGCCTGGATGTCGATGTCGGTGCGGCCCAGGCACGGCAGGATCAGCGCCTCACGGCCGGTGACCAGATGGCTGCGGTTAAGCTTGGTGGCGATGTGCACGGTGAGGTCGCATTTGCGCAACGCAGCGTGGGTGCGCGGCGTGTCGGGGGTGGCCTGGGCGAAGTTGCCGCCCAGGGCGATAAACACTTTCGAATGCCCCTGCTCCATCGCGCCGATCGCCATCACGGTGTTGTGGCCATGCTCGCGCGGCGGCTTGAAGGAGAAGCGTTTTTCCAGGGCATCGAGCAAATCCACAGGCGCCAGTTCGTTGATGCCCATGGTGCGGTCGCCCTGTACGTTACTGTGACCGCGCACCGGCGACAGCCCCGCGCCGGGACGGCCGACGTTGCCGCGCAACAGCATCAGATTGATGACTTCCTGCAGCGTCGGCACCGAGTGCGTGTGCTGCGTCAGGCCCATCGCCCAGCACATGATCACCCGCTTGGACCGGGCGTACATGCGGGCGGCGAGTTCGATGTCCGCCAAAGTCATGCCCGACTGCTGCTCGATGTGCTCCCAACTGGTTGCGTCGACTTCCCCCAGGTAGGTGCCCATTCCCGAGGTGTGTTCGGCGATGAACGCATGGTCGAACACCGGCTCGCCGCCGCTGACCTGTGCTTCGCGCTCCCACTGCAGCAGGAACTTGACCATGCCGCGCATGACCGCCATGTCACCGCCCAGTGCCGGGCGGAAGTACGCGGTGTTGGTGGGCTCGGAGCCGTTCAGCAACATTTCGATCGGGTGCTGTGGATGCTGGAAGCGCTCCAGTCCACGCTCCTTGAGCGGGTTGATGCAGATCACCTGTGCGCCGCGCTTGACCGCTTCGCGCAAGGGTTCGAGCATCCGCGGGTGGTTGGTGCCGGGGTTCTGGCCGATGACGAAGATCGCATCGGCATGCTCCAGGTCGTCAAACACCACGGTGCCTTTACCCACGCCGAGGCTTTCGATCATGCTCACCGCGCTGGCTTCGTGGCACATGTTCGAGCAGTCCGGGAAGTTGTTGGTGCCGTAGGCGCGGACAAACAGTTGATAGATATAGGCGGCCTCGTTGCTGGCCCGGCCCGAGGTGTAGAACTCGGCCTGATCCGGCGATTCCAGCGCATTGAGGTGCCGGGCGATCAGCGCGAACGCTTCGTCCCAGGTGGTTTCGACGTAGCGGTCGGTGGCCGCGTCATAACGCATCGGGTGGGTCAGGCGGCCCTGATACTCCAGCCAGTAATCGCTCTGTTCGGCCAGCGCCGAGACGCTGTATTTGTTGAAGAAGGCCGGGTCGACCAAACGACCCGTGGCTTCCCAGTTAACCGCCTTGGCGCCGTTCTCGCAGAACTTGACCATGCCGTTTTCCGGCGACTCGCCCCAGGCACAACCGGGACAATCGAACCCGCCGTTCTGGTTGGTCTTGAGCATGGCGCGAATGTTCTTCAGCGCGTTTTCACTGCCCAGCCAGTTCTTGGTAACAGCGATCAGCGCGCCCCAACCAGCGGCGGCACCTTTATAGGGTTTGTAGCGGTCGACTTGAGACATGGTACTTCTCCGTGACAATGCACACAGGCTTCGACCTGATTCAGGTCATTGTTCGATTTGCGGAGAAAGCATATGAATGGCGTTTAATTATTGTCTAATCGCTATTTACGACCACATTATCGAAACGCTCTATCACGGATTTTATTCTTTTATATTCAACAACTTAAATATTGCTAAAAGCACTTCAACAACAAAATAAAGTTCATCATCGACCCCGTCGATCACCCGGTAATTAATAGTGATTGGACGCCCACTTAAGTTGCTCTTAGCCTGCGCTCAACAAGTCTGAAAACAACCCGACTCATACCTGTAGGAGCGAGCCTGCTCGCGATGGACTCAAGGGCACCGCGTTCAACCAGAAAGGGCGCGTAATCGTTAACGACCATCGCGAGCAGGCTCGCTCCTACAGGTTTTTCGGATACTCATTCAATGCGTGCGTTGCCAAGAGAGAAAATCATGTCAGAACGAGTCCTGATCGATGGGTTTGCAAGGCGCGTGGACTATCTGCGGATGTCGGTCACCGACCGCTGCGATTTCCGTTGCGTCTATTGCATGGCCGAGGACATGCAGTTTCTGCCGCGGCAACGGGTGCTGACCCTGGAAGAGATTTATCAACTGGCACAAAGCTTCGTGGCACTGGGCACCCGCAAGATCCGCCTGACCGGGGGCGAGCCGCTGATCCGTCCGGGGGTGGTGCAACTGTGCGAGAAGATTGCCGCCCTGCCCGGCCTGCGTGAACTGTGCATGACCACCAATGGTTCGCAGCTGGCCAAACTGGCCGGGCCGCTGTTCGAAGCCGGGGTCAAGCGCCTCAACATCAGCCTCGACTGCCTGGACCCGCAACGTTTTCGCGAACTGACCCGCACCGGTGACCTGGCGCAGGTGATCAAGGGCATCGACGCCGCCAACCAGGCCGGATTTCGCAACACCAAGCTCAATTGCGTGGTGATGAAAGGCCGCAACGATCACGAGATCAATGATCTGGTGAGCTTCGCCATCGACCGTAATCTCGACATCTCCTTCATCGAAGAAATGCCTTTGGGCACCATCGACGAGCACAGCCGCGCCGAAGCGTTTTTCGCAAGCAGCCAGGTCCGCGAACGCATCGCCGAACGCTACACTTTGATTGATTCCGCCGAGTCGACCCAGGGCCCGTCGCGCTACTGGCGCCTGGCCGAGGCGCCGCAGATACGCCTGGGGTTCATCTCGCCCCACAGCCACAACTTTTGCGGCACCTGCAATCGGGTGCGGCTGACCGTGGAAGGACGTCTGCTGCTGTGCCTGGGCAATGAGCACTCGGTGGATCTCAAGGCTGTCCTGCGCAGCCACCCCGGACAGCCCGAGCGCCTGGAAAAGGCCATTATCGAGGCGATGAAACTCAAGCCTTATCGACACAACTTCGAAGTGAACGACGATGTCCAGGTTGTTCGCTTCATGAACATGACGGGCGGCTGAAACCCATGATCGTGAGACCCAAACCCAACCTGATCGGCGTTTTGACGTCGCTCAAGGGTTCGATTGCCAAACGCATCGCCTGGCGCAGCCTGATGGTGACGCTGCTCGCTTCGGCCATCGTGCTCATCGAAACCTTGCACCCCAGCTACTTTTCCAAGGTCAGTGCCACGCCCTTCACGCTGCTGGGTTTGTCGCTGTCGATCTTCATGAGCTTTCGCAACAACGCCTGCTACGACCGCTGGTATGAAGCGCGCAAGGCCTGGGGCGATGTGATCGTGGAGATCCGCTCGATGATTCGTGAAACCCTGGTGATCAAGGACACGGCTGAACGCCACACGATCCTCAGCAACCTGTGCGGCTTCGCCCATGCCCTCAACGCGCGGCTGCGCCAGGAAAACGAAATGGCCGCCAGTGGCGACTGGCTGCACCCGATGCCCAAGGGCAACACCACGGACATCAGCGGGCAGATCCTGATGCAGGTCGGTCAACAGTGCTCGGCACTCAACGAGTCCGGGGCGATCAGCGACTGGCGCTACACGCTCATGGCCAACCATCTGACCAGCCTGACCCATGCCCAGGCCGTCTGTGAACGGATCAAGAACACCCCGCTGCCGTTCCCCTACACCCTGCTGCTGCACCGCACCATCTACCTGTTCTGCATCCTCCTGCCGTTCGCCATGGCGGAACCCCTGGGCTGGCTGACACCGATATTCACGGCGATTGTCAGCTACACCTTTTTCGGCCTGGATGCGATTGCCGATGAACTGGAGGACCCCTTCGGCCGCGACGAAAACGACCTGCCCACCGACGCCATCGTGCGCAACATCGAACGTGATGTGCTGGCGGCGCTGGGTGTGACGGAGTTGCCGCCACAACTGGAGCCGGTGGATTTCGTGTTGAACTGATATTCAGGAAACACGCAAAACCTGTGGGAGCGAGCCTGCTCGCGAAAGCGGTGGGTCAGTCGACAACTCTGTTGAATGTGCCGACCTCTTCGCGAGCAGGCTCGCTCCCACAGGGGCTGTGTCAGAACAGCTCGCTGAAGGGTATGAACCGCGCCATGTCGCCCATTTCCAGTGTGCAGCCTTCCAGCACTTCTACCAGTCCATCGGCCCAGGATGCTCCCAACAAAACACCTGAGCTCTGGTTCGGATAGAGCACCGCGCGACCGGCTTCGAGTTTCGCCCGCAGGTACTCGCGGCGGCTCCCGGGTTTGGGCCAGGCAAAGCCGACACTGACCGGGAAGCTCAAAGGCTCGACGTCTTCCACACCCTGAATCCGCAACAGATAAGCCCGGGCCAACAGGCCGAAAGTCACCAACGCCGAAGTCGGATTGCCCGGCAGTCCAATCACTGGCACGCGGCCGAAGTGGCCCACGGTCAATGGCTTGCCGGGTTTGATCGAGAGTTTCCACAGCAACGGCTTGCCGCACTCGCGCAGTACCTGGCCGAGGCAGTCGGCGTCACCGGCAGACACGCCGCCCGTGCTGAGCATCAGGTCCGCCGTGTGTTGCAGCTGTTCGAGCTTGAGCCGCGTCTGGCGTGGCTCGTCGGGGAGAATGCCGGCATCGATGACCTCGCAACCCAACGCATTCAACCAATGGCTCAACAAGGTGCGGTTGCTGTTGTAGATGCTGCCGGGCTTGAGTGGCGTGCCCGGCTCGACCAGTTCATCGCCGGTGGACAACAACGCCACCCGTGGTCGCCGCACGACCTGCACATGGGTGCAGCCCTGCGCCGCCGCGACTGCCAATTCGAACGGACCGAGACGCTTGCCGGCGCGTAGCAGCACATCGCCGACGCGGTTCTCCTGGCCTTGCGGGCGGATGTTGCTGCCCGCGCTCAGGGGTTGCTTGAAGCGGATACGCCCGTCATCCAGCACCTGCGTGTTCTCCTGCATCTCCACGCAGTTGGCACTCGGCGGAACCGGGGCGCCGGTGAAGATGCGCGCGCAGGTTCCAGGTGCCAGGGCTTCGGGGGCGCGCCCGGCAAATACCTGCTGCGACACGGTCAGTGGCTCCCCGCCCCAACTGTCGAGATTCAGGGCATAGCCGTCCATGGCGCTGTTCGGCCACGGCGGCAGATCAAGGGACGCCACCAGGTCATTGGCCAACACCCTTTGCCTGGCGGCAATGAGCAGCACCGCTTCGCTGTCTTCAATCCACTGTGCCTCGGCCATTGTCAGCAGCCGGTCGACGGCTTGCTCCACCGATATCAGCGGTGAAGTGCTCATCCCCGCGTCCCGCAGGCTTGCACCGGCTTGAGGTGCGGCACGAAATTGCACGGCCGGTGGCGCGCGTCGAGTTGCTCGGCGAGGATGCCTTCCCAGGCGGTGCGGCAGGCGCCCGTGGAGCCCGGCAGACAGCAGACCAGCGTGCCATTGGCCAGCCCGGCCAGCGCCCGGCTCTGCACCGTGGAGGTACCGATGTCGAGGATCGAAATCGCCCGGAACAGCTCACCGAAGCCATCGATCTGTTTATCCAGCAAACAGGCCACGGCCTCGGGTGTGCTGTCGCGGCCGGTGAACCCGGTGCCGCCCGTGATCAGCACCACCTGGATGCCGTCGTCGGCAATCCAGTTCGCCACCTGCGCGCGGATCTTGTACAGGTCGTCCTTGAGCAGATTGCGCTCGCTGAGGGTGTGGCCGGCTTCCAGCAAACGACTGACGAGTAATTGGCCGGAGGTGTCATTGGCATATTCACGGGTATCGCTAACGGTCAGCACGGCAATATTCAGGGGTATAAACAATGCATCCGGTTTGACGCTCATGGGGTTCTCCGGCAGATATTTATTAAACAACTTCCGGAGACTAATTCGATAAATAAATCCGTGTCTAATCACTCTAACAAACCAGACCATCGAGCCAATCTATCAATATAAAAAGGCCAGAAACAACATCAATCATAGAGCCCGTCGATAACCCCTTAGATAGCAGTGATTGGACGCACACCAAAGACAATGAGATCGTCCGCTCCTCACGATTCCTGCCTCGCCTTGTGTCTTGCGCACCTGAGTCAATACTTACCCCTTCACTCCCCCGCCAGCAGGTGCCTTCATGGACATCAAACAACTCAAGTTCCTGATCGCCCTGGAGCAAACCCGCCACTTCGGCCAGGCCGCCGCGCGCTGCCACATCACCCAGCCCACGCTGTCGATGCGCCTGCGCAACCTGGAGGATGAACTGGACCTGGTGCTGGTCACCCGGGGCCAGCGCTTCGAGGGTTTTACCGAGGCCGGCGAACGCGTGCTGGCGTGGGCCAGGACCCTGCTGGCCGCCCACGACGGGCTCTTCGCCGAGGCCGCCGCGTGCCGGGCCAGCTCGTCGGCAACCTGCGCCTGGGGCTGGTGCCGCTGAGCAGCTTCAACCCGGTCACCTACATCCAGGGCCTGTCCCGCAGCTTTCCCGAGCTCAAGTACAGCCTGTCGTCCTTGAGTTCCGACCAGATCATCGAGGGCCTTGGCAACAATCAGCTGGACCTGGGCGTGTGCTACCTCGATCACGTCAACCCGAGCTATTTCGAGTTTTTCGAAATCGGCGAGACCCGCGTCGGCCTGTTGTACGACACCCGCCACTTCCATTTCGACGGCACGCAAATGAGCTGGGAGGACGCCGCCGAACTGCCGCTGGGGATGCTCAGCAATGGCATGCACTACCGAAAATCCATCGACCTGAGCTTCCGCAGCCGCGGACTGGACCCGCAGCCGATCCTCGAAAGCGACTCGACCTACCAGCTGCTGCAGGCGATTCACGAGGGTTTCTGCTGCGCGATCATGCCGCTCGACAGCGGCCTGGAAGAACCCATCGAACACCTGTCCTTCATCGAATTGCCCGATGCCAGCGTGCTCGCGCCCCTGGGCCTGGTGATGCGCAAGACCGAACCGCGCTCGGCGATTGCCGAGAAGTGTTTCGCCGAAGCGCGAACGTTATTCAGCCGGACCCACTGATCCAGTTTCGGCTTTATACAATACCGAACCGAACATGCTTTCCCGGCTTGATAGACATCACCAATCAGCACATCGGAACAAGCGATTGGACGCGTTGAAAAGTTACCCGTAGCCTGAACTTAATTCAGCGCTTCGAGATTCTTTTCATGTTGTGCCAAGTTGAACAAGCCGATGTTCGAAGCGACACTAACGCCCCCGCGCCAAAACCGCTGAGTGTGAACTTTCGCGAGTACGACAATGCCGCGTCAGTTTGTCAGGCGACGCCCACCGCCCTGACCGTGCAATGGGCGATCAAGCACCGCCTCAACCTGATTCACGTCCCCCACCGCAACGCACCACGCATTTACAGCCCGGCATGATGCCTTCACCCGATCACCGCGCTGGCAAGCGCAGGAACCTCCCATGACAGACATTGCAGATGCATCCCCCGATGGCCTGACCCACCTCGACCGCCAGGGTCGCGCCAACATGGTCGATGTCAGCGAAAAAACCCCGACGCAGCGTGAAGCCCAGGCCCAGGCCTGGGTGCGCATGCGCCCGGAAACCCTGAAGCTGATTCAAAGCGACGGCCACCCCAAGGGCGATGTATTTGCCGCGGCGCGGATCGCCGGAATCATGGCGGCGAAGAAAACCCATGAGCTGATCCCGCTGTGCCACACCCTGCTGCTCAGTTCGATCCACGTCGAACTCAAGGCCTGCACACCGGACAGCGTGAAAATCGTCGGCACCTGCCGCGTCGAGGGCCAGACCGGGGTCGAACTCGAAGCCCTCACCGCCGTCAGCGTGGCGGCGTTGACCCTCTATGACATGTGCAAGGCGGTGGACCGCGGCATGGTCATCAATGACATCCGGCTGCTCAGTAAACAAGGTGGCCGCTCCGGTCATTTCAAGTTCGAGGACGCCCAATGATCCTGATCAATTACTTCGCCCGTTACCGCGAACAGCTCAACCTGGGCGGCGAAAAACTGCCCCTGACCGCCAGTCTCAAGACCATCGAGGACGTGCGCCGACTGCTGATGGCCCGCGGTGAGCTGTGGAGCCATGTGCTCGGTGAAAACAACCTGATGTGTGCGCTGAATCAGGAGCTGTGCCATCCGGACCAGGTGATCGAGGACTATGACGAGATCGCCTTTTTTCCGCCGGTCACCGGAGGTTGAGACATGACGGTTCGGGTCCAGCGTGAAGTGTTCGACGTCGGCGGCTTGATCGACAGCTTGCAAGCCAACGATCCGGGCGTGGGAGCCGTGGTCAACTTCGTCGGCTACGTACGCGACATCAATCAGGGTGAGGCGGTCGCCGGGTTGTTTCTGGAGCACTACCCGGGCATGACCGAACGCTCGCTGCAGACAATCATCGACAACGCCAGGGCCCGATGGCCACTGAGGTCCGTGGAGATCGTGCATCGGATCGGCCCGTTGTCGATCAGCGAACCGATCGTGTTTGTCGGCGTCAGCAGCCCGCACCGCCAGGCCGCTTTCGAAGCCTGTGCGTTCATCATGGACTACATGAAAACCGACGCGCCGTTCTGGAAATGCGAAGACGTGGCGAACGGTGCTCGCTGGGTCGATGCCCGAGACAGCGACCGGTCAGCCGTCGCGCGCTGGGCAGGTGCACAGCATCAGGCGGCTATCCAACGCGCTCCGGCATTGCCTTGCTTCGTTTCAAGCGCGCAGTGATCAAGGTGTTGATCGGCTGCGGGTTGATCGGCCTCGGTGTGCACCTGATGTTCTGAATCAAACATTTACACGCACCACAATCCTCCCTAGTATCCAGCCATCCCCGGATGGCTTGTTCCACTCGCCACCGACGATTTCCGCCGCCGGAAACCTGCACCATGCGTACTTTGCCGTCAGAACAGCACCTGCTGAACCTCTCGAACCTGGCCACCTCGCTGCTGGCCGTGGACGGCATTGCATGAAGCGCATCGTCAACCTGCCCATGGCCCTGCGCCGCTCCAAACTGCGTCACTCCGCACGTCCGCCGGATAGCGCCCTGCTCGCCTGATCGGCGAGCCCCCCTCCTTCGCTATCCCTGCGTTTGCCCAGCGTATGCAATACCTGTAGGAGCGAGCTTGCTCGCGAATGCGGAATGTCATTCGACATCAACGGTGAATGACACTCCGCTATCGCGAGCAGGCTCGCTCCCACAGGTTGCGCACTTCGACTGGCTGGCATTGGGTTCTCCCAAATTTGTGTGGACACCGACATGACTCAACGTTGCAATTCCTACTACACCGCCACCCTCAACCAGGACACCGATTACCCGACGCTGCAAGGCCGGCACCGGGTTGACGTGGTGATCATCGGCGGCGGTTTCACCGGCGTGGCCACCGCCGTCGAGCTGGCGGAAAAAGGCCTGAAGGTCGCCATCGTCGAAAGCCACAAGATCGGCTGGGGCGCCACCGGGCGCAACGGCGGCCAGGTCACCGGCAGCCTGTCGGGCGATGACGCCATGCGCAAACAGATGCGCCGCAGCATTGGTGATGAAGTCGACGATTTCATCTGGAACCTGCGCTGGCGCGGGCACCAGATCATCCAGCAGCGCGTGGAAAAATACGGCATCGCCTGCGACCTCAAGCACGGCCACCTGCATGCGGCGTACAAACCCGCGCACATGGTCGGCTTGCGCAAGGATTACGAAGAGGCGGTGCACCGTGGCATGGGCGACGAGGTCAGCCTGCTCGACCGCAGCCAGGTACGCGACCTGCTGCAAAGCGAGCTCCACCACGGCGCGATCAAGAACACCCGCAACATGCACCTGCATCCGCTCAACCTGTGCATCGGCGAAGCACGGGCGGCCGAGAGCCTGGGTGCGTTGATCTTCGAGAACAGCGAAGTGCTGGAGATCACCCATGGAGACACGCCAGGCGTACGTACCGCCCACGGGCACATCGATGCCAATCAGGTGCTGCTGGCCGGCGACGTCTACCACAAGCTGGAACCGGGCAAGCTCAAGGGCAAGATTTTCCCGGCCATGGGCGGCATCGTCACTACCGCGCCGCTGGGCGATCTGGCCAGGCAGATCAACCCCGAAGACCTGGCGGTCTACGACTGCCGTTTCGTGCTCGACTACTACCGCCTCACCGCCGACGGTCGCCTGTTGTTTGGTGGCGGTGCCAACTACAGCGGCAAGGATTCGCGGGACATCGCCGCCGAACTGCGCCCGTGCATCGAGCAGACCTTCCCGGCGCTCAAGGGCGTGGCCATTGATTACCAGTGGAGCTGCGCGATGGGCATCGTGATCAACCGCATTCCGCAACTGGGCAAGCTGTCGGATAACGTCTGGTATTGCCAGGGCTACTCCGGCCACGGCATCGCCACCACCCACATCATGGGTGAAATCATGGGCCGGGCGATCACAGGAAAACTGGAGCAGTTCGACACCTTCGCCGCCTGCCAGCACATCCGCGTGCCCATGGGCGACCTGCTCGGCAACCCGATGCTTGCTGCGGGCATGTGGTACTACCAGATGCTTGAGCGATTGCGCTGAGCCATTGGCTGCACATCCGGCATTGATGTTGTTTGTGCTGACCTCTCGCGAGCAGGCTCGCTCCTACAAGGGTTGTTTGCCGGCCTCGATATTTATGGTCGACATCAATCCCTGTGGGAGCGGGCTTGCCCGCGAAGAGGCCGGTACATTCAACACACATTCAGCGCCAGTCACACCGCCATCGCGAGCAGGCTCCCACAAAGACCTAATCAAGCCTGCACCACCTCAATCCCCAGCGCCCGGTAGTCCTCGACATTGCCTGACGCCACATGCCGTTCGGTGATCAGCGTGTGCACGCGGCTACAAGGCGCGACGACAAAGGGTTCCACCGCACCGAGCTTGTCCGCCGTAGTAACGGCGATCACGTGGGAGGCACAGTCGAGCATCGCCTGTTTCACCGGCACCTCATCGAAATGCAGTGAGCTCAAGCCCACCTGCGGGTGAATCGCGCAGACCCCGGTAAACAGCAGATCGGCCTTGATCCCCGCCAGCAACCGCAGGGTTTCGTGGCCGTTGGCCGACATCGTCGCCGGGTTGAGCTGGCCGCCGGCCAGGATCACCTTGATGCCTTTGTATTCGGACAAGGTGATGGCCGTCATCGGCGACGCGGTGATCGCAGTAATGGCGATGTCCGCCGGCAACGAGCGCGCGATCTGCAAGGTGGTGGTGCCGGAGTCGAATACCACGATCTGACCGTCCTGCACCTGTCGCGCCGCCAGTTGCGCCAGATGGGTTTTCACTTCATCGGTTTCGCTGATCCGGGTGAAATAGTCCTTGCCCGTGTCTTTGGGTCGCGGCAACGCCCCGCCGTGCACCCGCTGCACCAGGCCGACGCTGGCCAGCTCCGCCAGATCGCGGCGGATGGTGTCTTCGGACACCGCGAAATGCTGGCTCAATTCCGAGGCCATGACCTTGCCATCACGTTCGAGGATCAACAGGATTTTTTGCCGGCGTACGGATGGAAGTTCGGCAGCGGAATGGTTGTCGTGCATGTTTTTGCTCGTTTATGCATGTAATTGCGTGTTACACGAGAGTATCCGCAACCCTGGGCAAAAACAACGAACCGGCCAAGTATCATTTTTTTCG
Organism: Pseudomonas sp. KH_046_2; assembly: GCF_057838985.1. Classification (NCBI taxonomy): domain Bacteria; kingdom Pseudomonadati; phylum Pseudomonadota; class Gammaproteobacteria; order Pseudomonadales; family Pseudomonadaceae; genus Pseudomonas; species Pseudomonas sp. KH_046_2. The sequence continues at coordinate 3,578,305 of NZ_CM174480.1, forward strand.
ATCTTTCAAATCATTACACCGAATTTTTTATTTTCCCGTGACCTGTTCAAGATGGCGCCGTCAATCATGTTTCGGATGGAAACCTCATGAATATCAATTTTGCTTTTGCGTGCATGATCGTGGTCTCGTTCACGATCGCGCTGGTGCACGCCTGACCGACAGGTCGCGGTAAAAAGCCTGACAGATCAGGAATATGCTCTATAACCAGTGGTGACACGATTTCCGAGCAGGGGAACTGGAAGGCTCCCCGGAAGTTGATCTCTAAAAAAGCTGCGGACAATTGAGTGCCCGCCAGGAGACACCACCGATGAAAGCCCTGAAAATCGCCGCCAGTGAAGGCGCATCTGCTTGTTTCCTGAACGCCCGGGAGGTGGTTCCGCTCGGTCACACCGACTTCACCGACGTCGCCGTGGCTGTGGTGTCGGTCAATGATGTGTTGGCCGGATCCCTCGATATCATTCAGCGCACCGGTTTTGATATTCCGATCTTCCTGGTGGCGTCCCCCGGCACCAGCACCCGCCCCCGAGAGGTCTACAAACACCTCAATGACGTGCTGCTGCAGGTGAACGGCATCTTCGACCTGTCGCCCAGCAACGTCGAATACCACGGCAACCAACTGGAGACCGCCGCCAAGGCCTACGAAGAAAGCCTGCTGCCACCCTTCTTCGATGCCCTCAAACACTACACCGAGGCGGCCAACGCCACCTTTGCCTGCCCCGGCCACCAGGGCGGCCAGTTCTTTCGCAAGCACCCGGCCGGGCGGCAGTTTTTCGATTTCTTCGGCGAGACGCTGTTTCGCGCCGACATGTGCAACGCCGACGTCAAGCTCGGCGACCTGCTGATCCACGAAGGCCCGGCGCTGCTGGCGCAGAAACACGCAGCGCAAGTGTTCAATGCGGACAAGACCTACTTCGTGCTCAACGGCACCTCGGCCTCGAACAAGGTGGTGACCAACGCCCTGTTGACCCCCGGTGACCTGGTACTGTTCGACCGCAACAACCACAAGTCCAACCACCAGGGCGCGCTGCTGCAGGCCGGTGCCACGCCGGTCTATCTGGAAACCGCGCGCAACCCCTACGGCTTCATCGGCGGCATCGACGCCCACTGTTTCGACGAAGACTACCTGCGCGAGCTGATCGCCGAAGTCGCCCCGGACAAGGCCCAGCTGCCCCGACCGTTCCGCCTGGCGATCATTCAGCTGGGCACCTACGACGGCACCATCTACAACGCCCGGCAAGTGGTCGACCGCATCGGCAAGCTGTGTGACTACATCCTGTTCGACTCGGCGTGGGTCGGCTACGAGCAGTTCATCCCGATGATGAAGGACTGCTCGCCACTGTTGCTCGACCTCAACGAGAACGACCCGGGCATCTTCGTCACCCAGTCGGTGCACAAACAGCAGGCCGGTTTTTCCCAGGCCTCCCAGGTGCACAAGAAGGACCGGCACATCAAAGGCCAGGCGCGCTATTGCAACCATCACCGGCTCAACAACGCGTTCATGGCCCAGGCCTCCACCAGCCCGTTCTACCCGCTGTTCGCCTCACTGGATGTGAACGCGCGCATCCACTCCGGCCGCAGCGGCCTGCGCCTGTGGGAAGACTGCGTGAAGTTCGGCATCGAAGCGCGCAAGTTGATCCTCGAAGCCTGCACCATGGTCCGCCCGTTCGTGCCCTACAGCATTGAAGGGCGCGCATGGGAAGACTATCCAACGGACGAGATTGCCAACGACATCCGCTTCTTCGAGTTCCATCCCAAGGACCGCTGGCACGCCTTCGCTGGCTACGCCGAGAAGCAGTACTTCATCGACCCGTGCAAGTTGCTGTTCACCACCCCGGGCATCGACCCGGTGGACGGCAGCTACACCGACTTCGGCATTCATGCCGGCATCCTGGCCAACTTCCTGCGCGAGAACGGCATCGTCCCGGAAAAATGCGACCTCAACTCGATCCTGTTCCTGCTCACCCCGGCCGAAGACTGGGCGAAGATGACCCACCTGGCCGCGCAGATCGCCCGCTTCGAACGTTTCATCAGCGATGACGCACCGATGAGCCGGGTGCTGCCAGCCATCTACGCGCAGCATGAGGAGCGCTATCGCAACTACACCATCCGCCAGCTCTGCCAGGAAATGCACGACCTGTACCGCCACCACAATGTGCAGCAGTTGCAGAAGGACATGTTCCGCAAGGAGCACTTCCCGAAAAAGGCCATGAACCCGCAGCAAGCGCAAATCGAGTACATCCGCGGCAACGTCGAACTGGTGGCGCTGGCGGACGCCGACGGGCGTATCGCCGCCGAGGGTGCGCTGCCTTACCCGCCGGGCGTCTTGTGCGTGGTGCCGGGTGAAATCTGGGGTGGCGCGGTGTTGAAGTACTTCCTGGCGCTGGAGGAAGGCATCAACCGCTTGCCGGGCTTCACACCGGAACTGCAAGGCGTGTACCTGAAGCAGGAAGGCGGTCGTACCCGGGCCTATGGGTACGTGATCAAGGCCTGATGGCATGCGGCAGGAGCCGGCGTGGGCCGGCTTCTGCCCAATGCATCGTTCTAGAATTTTTCCGCGATGAACTTGAACGGATAGTTCGGATCCCGATAGTTACCAGGACTTTGGCGCTTGGGCAGTTTCACTTTTGCCCGCGGTACTTCCTCGTAAGGAATACTGCCCAGCACATCGCTGATGATGTTCAGTCGCGCCCGTCGCTTGTCATTCGAGTTGGCGACCCGCCACGGGGCGAATTTGGTGTCGGTGTACTTGAACATGTCGTCCCGGGCACGGGAGTAGTCGTACCAGCGGTTATAGGACTTGAGGTCCATGGGTGACAGCTTCCAGATCTTGCGCCCGTCGGTGATACGCGCCTTGAGGCGTCGGGTCTGTTCCTCCTGGCTCACTTCAAGCCAGTATTTGATCAGGATGATTCCGGACTCGACCAAGGCCTGCTCGACGCGCGGCGCCACGGTGAGAAACGTGCGCACCTGCTCTTCGCTGCAAAAGCCCATGACCCGCTCGACACCGGCGCGGTTGTACCAGCTGCGATCAAATATCACCACTTCACCGGCCGCCGGCAGGTGCGGCAGATAACGCTGCAAATACATCTGGCTTTTTTCCCGGTCGGTCGGTGCCGGCAACGCCATCACCCGGAATATCCGCGGACTGACTCGTTCAGTGAGCGCCTTGATCGTCCCACCCTTGCCGGCACCATCGCGGCCCTCGAAGATGATGCATATCTTGGCGCCCGTGTGCTGCACCCACTCCTGCAGCTTGACCATCTCGACATGCAGCTTCGCCAGTTCCTCGAGATAAACCTTGTTCTTGAGCTTGTCGCCTTCAACCGGTCTTTTTTTCGGTACAGCCTTCTTCTTTGCCATGCCCGTTACCTCCTTCAATGCGTCACACAGTGTCCGGAGTGCGCCCGGCCGCGTTCATTCAGGGTCTACTGCGCTGGTAGTGTTCCACCGCCTGCTCCAGGTTCAGGAACATGCGCGCCTCGCCCAGCGTATGGCCCAACGGTGCCTTGATGACCATGTCCCATACACCCGGGCTCATGCCCACCAGCCACAATGAAATGCCTTTTTCCTGCAGTTGCTGTTCCGCCCCGGTGAGCATTTTCAGCGCGGTGTATTCCAGGTCGAACACGCTGCGCAGGTCCAGAACCACGACCTTGGGGTCCGCCACGTCAATCAGCGGCCGGATCTTGTCGGCGATGCGCTCGGCATTGGCGAAGAACACCCGTCCTTCGGGCCTGAGCAACAGCAGCCCGTCAAAGTGTTCGTCTTCGAGGTGTTCGGCGGACTGCGGGCGATAGACGTTGGTGCCGGGCTTGCGTCCCAGGACATGCACGGGCGGGTCCGAGACCTGATAGGCCAAGGCCAGCAACGAGACGATGATCGCCACGACGATCCCTTGCAGTGTGCCCAGCAACATCACGCCGATCATGGCCACCACGGCCCAGGCAAATTCGGTACGGCGAACCGACAGGATTTCGCGAAATTCCGCCGGCTCGATCAGGCCCACCGAATACACGATCACCACGGCGGCGAGCGTGGCGTTGGGCATCAGACCAATGAGCGGTGCCAACAGCAGGCACGTGCCCAGTGCCAGGGCAGCGGTGACCAGTGCAGCCAGTTGCGAACGGGCGCCGGCCAGGCGGTTCACCGCCGTTTGGGTGGTCCCGCCACCCGCGACCATGGCCCCGAGAAACGCACCGCCGATGTTGGCAACGCCGGTGGCCAACAGTTCCCGGTTCGGTTGTGGCGCAGGCTCGTCACCGCGGGCAAAAGCGCGCCCCGCCGCGATGGTTTCGGTGAAACTCATCAGCGCGATCCCCATCGCCGAGGACCACAGGGTCTCGGCCATCGACCATACCGGCAGGGTCGGCGCGGGCAACCCGATCGGCACCACGCCGACGGCGGACACACCAAAGCGCTCCAGGCCAAACAGGCTCATGCCGATGATGCCAAGCGCCACTGCAATCAAGGGTGCGGGCAGCCGGGGCGTAAACCGCTTCATGCCCACCAGCAGCAGGACCATGAACACACCGACCGCCACGGTCGGCAGCGAGGCATGACCGACGCTCTGGACCGTGGCCACCAGGTTGTGCAGGAAGCCGCCTTTGTCGATGTGCGTGCCCAACAGCTTGGGCAACTGGTCGAGCACGATGACCACGCCGATGCCGGCCTTGAAACCCACCAGTACCGGTTCGGAAATGAAATTGGCGACGAAACCCAGGCGCAGCAGCCCGGCGACGATCAGGATCGCGCCCACCATCAGGGCCAGCGTGGCGGAACCGGCGAGCAAGGTCGCCGCATCGCCAGCGGGGCTGATCTGGCCCAGCGCGGAGCCGGCGAGAATGGCCAGGGTGGTCGTGGTGCTGACGCTAAGCGGGCGCGACGTGCCGAGCACGGCATAGATCACCATCGGCACCAGCACCGTGTACAGCCCGACCTGCACCGGCAGGCCGGCAATGGTGGCGTACGCCAGCGCCTTGGGAATGACCACGGCCGCTGCCGTCATCCCGGCGACCACATCGCCTCGCAACCAGTCTGGCCGATAGCTGCCGAGCCATTCCGGGATCAACAGGCTGCGCACGGTACCCCGCTGTGGAGTACCCGGAATCCGCTCTTGCGGATGGCTGCCTTGTTGATTCATCAGTCACTCCAGTGGCAAATCTTCCACGCGGATGATGAGTGGGCTCAACTGACCGCACAATCCTTTAACTGCACGCGCAACCATTGCAAACCCTCATCGGCATCAAGGCGCGTGTGCCAGCAGGCAATCCACGCAGACTCGACCAGTTACAAATGTAGCCGGTTTGCACGGCTACGCCGCCACATGGCTGGCGAAGGAGACAGATGCCCCACCATCACCACTAAAAAATGGAAAGCCTTATATGGACGACGTCATGAAAGCGATAAATGAGCTATACCCGCTAATTCCCCCCATTGCAGTTCTTCAACTCAGGAGTTTGGCAATGAAGCTCAGAACCCCACTGGCAGCACTCATGGTTGCGGCATGCCTTTTCGGCTGCACCACTTCATCGACCCATGGCGTGAACGTTAACCTGACCGCAACCCGGCAAAACGCCGGTCAGATCGGCACCGTCACCTTGACCGACTGGGACAAGAAAACCGGGCTCAGTTTCTTCATCAGCGGTGCTCCAATGGGGGTTACCCTGCCCCTGCGCCTTTACTCGTTCATCAATAACGGCACCTGCCAGCAACCCGGGTCAGTCGCCTACGCGATGAACGACACCGTCAACACCGAAGCCCAACCCGTACGCGGCTGGTCTTTTACCAGAACCGCGCCTGTGCCGTTGCAAACCCTGCTTGACGGCAAGTATTCGGTGGTCGTGCGAACGGCTTCGACCGATGGCAACGTCGATATCTTTTGCGGGGATATCAAGGCAACAGAGCCGGTGAAATAGCCGCGGCCCTTGCAGGCCAGCCCACGCCCGAGTACCGCTCGCGCCACCGGTTGTCCGGTGCGAGCGGTGGCGTCGGGTGAACTGAAAGGGGGCCGGCGGCAACAACCAGTAACAAACCTGTCATTACTCACTGATAACGTTCAAGCGCTTTCCCGAACCGCATCCGCTCGATCTTCGATCGCCCAGTTCCCTGTACCAGGGCTTTGCCCATCCTCTCAAGGTGCCACTTCAGGTGTACTCAAGCACAACGCGCAAGCAAATCATCATCAGATCCAACGACATGAGCTGTGACGACTTTGGCGCGTTGTTCTCGAATATGTTCGGCAACCTCTATTCCGACTCTCCGCCACCGCCGAAAAACATCATCATTGGCGGGGTCTATGGCCGGCACGAAGGTGTCAGTTTTCGTCGCATGCACTATCGCGGTGACTTCACGGTGGCTTTTCCCGCCCCACTTGATGAAATCACCTTCGTCATTCCCACCGCCGGCAAGATCATTTTCAACCACGTCACCGAGTCGGTCGGTTTCGCGCAAATAGGCCTGGCGATCGACAAGGCCGAGGTCCGCTCGGCGCGCTTTGTCGACAACCACGCACAGCACGGGATTTCGATCAGCCGCCGGCTGATTACCGAGCGCCTGTCGACGCTGCTGGGCAAACCTATCCTGCAAAAGGTGCATTTCGAACCGGTGGTGGACCTGAATGTGTCGGCCTTGCAGGGCATCCGGGCGTTGATTGAACTGGCCACGGGCACCGAGTTCGACCTGCTGATCAATACAGGTTCGCTGATGCCTTCGCGCCTTCGCGAGATGCTGGTCGATGCGGTACTGGAAGCCTGGCCGCACAACTTCACCGAAGCCCTCCAGCGCCCTTCCCCACTGATAGCGCCGCGGCATGTGAAGCTGGCCGTCGAGTACATTCAGGAGCATCCCGACCACCTGGCCAGCGGCACCGAGCTGGCGCAACTGACCAACGTCAGCCTGCGCGCATTGCAGGAAGGTTTTCAGCGTTTCATGGGCACTTCAATCGTTGCCTATCAGCGCCAGGTCCGCCTGGAGCGCGCCTATGCCGCGCTGTCCCAGGGGGTGTCGCCATCGGTGACAGACGTGGCCTTGCAACACGGCTTCAGCAATGTCGGCCGGTTTTGCCAGTATTTCCAGAGTGCCTACGGCATCAGTCCCGCAGACGTGAGAAAGGGCTTGCGAACGCGGTCAATGGCGATCAATTGAGAAATTGTGGGAGCGAGCCTGCTCGCGAAGGGGCCTGAAGACTCAATATCAATATTGCCTGCCTGTCAGATCACTATCGCGAACCAGCTCCCACAGATTGCCTCAACTGATCGTCAGAACAGATAACTGGCCTTCAGCCCGCCATTGAAGCCGTGGCTGTCGCCGCCACCGCTGGCGCCGATTTCCGCACCCACACTCCACGGCCCAAGGTTGGCCATGACATTGACCCCGCCCGTGAACTGGTCACGGTTGTCGAAGGCGGCTTGCTGTTCAATGTCCAGGCCCAGCAATTGCCCTTCGCTGTCGACTTCAGGGTCGCCCAACACATGCTCGTAGCCCACTTGCACCCCCGGCACCACTTGCCAGGCGCCGAGGCTGACAGGTGCAAAGGATGCGTTGAGGTTGGCCACCGCGCTCTTGCGGGTCTCGTGGATGCCGTCGACGTCCAGGGCCAGTTCGCTGCCTTTTTCCTGGAAGCCCGACAGGTTGACGTGGCTGACACGCAGGCCGAGGCTCGGCTCGAGAGTCACGCCGTTCACCGGCACACGGTAACCGAGCGCCAGGGTCGCGCCGGTGAGGTTGCCATGGCTGTCGCCCTTGGCCGTGCCCAGACCGCCGCCCAGTTCGCGCTTGCTCTCGTAATCGAGGTAGCCGGCGCTGGCATCGGCATCCACAAACAGGCCACGCTCCAGACCGTTCGGGGCAAAGCGTGCGCCGACGCTGAAGAAGGTCAGGTCGGTATCGGCCTCGCCACCTGCGCCACCGACATTGCCGCTGCTGTAGCCGAAGCCGGCATGGGCGCTGAGCTGTTCGGAAAAGCGCTGGGTCAGGCCAATCATCATGCCCTGGCTATGCTCGTTGCTGCTGGAGGCCTGGGACGAACCGTCGGTGCCCAGATACCCCGCCAGGGCGGTGCTCCACAGGCGATATTGCCCGGCCTTGAGGTCGATGCCGCTGGTGAACGGCGCAGCGGCCTGCTCGATCATCGCGCCCTGGCGCAGCAGGTAGCTGGCGGCGTCGGCGTGCACCTGACCGCCGACGGTGGACTCTACGCCACCGAGGCTACGGGCATCGATGGCCGACTGCAGGTAGTAGTTTTAAGCGCTGTAGGTGCCCGACAGGTTGCTGTTCTGCAGTTGTTGCAACAACTGCGCGCCGGCCGCGGCGTTGCCCGCCAGGTCCGCCGCGCCCGGCAGGCTGTTGTAGAACACCATCTTGCCGCGCAGCACGTAGATGGTTTCCTGGGACAGGCCGAGGCCTTCCTTGAGGTAGTTATCCATCGTGCCGTACTGCGCGGTCACCTCGTCCAGGCCGGCTTGCAGGTAACTGGCCTCCACACCGATCAACGGTCCATAGATGGTCGCCAGGCGCGGTGGCAACGCCGCCAGAGTCGCCTTGATGCGCGCGGCGGTGTAGTCGTTGGTCGCCAGGTAGTTGCTCATGATGGTGGCATCGTCGACCCCGGCGATGCTTTGCAGCACCGCGGCGGTCCAGCCCGTACGGTCCTTGCCGGCGGTGCAATGGAACAACGCGGCGCCGTCGACCGTGGCCAGCTCATTGAACAGCTGGTTGAACTCGTTGCGCATCCCCGCGTTCCTGACGAAATCGCGGTTGGTGTCCTGCATCATCGCGGTGGCTTCGGCGGCGCTGTGGAACGCAACGTTGGTGATGTTCGCGCCGGACGTTGAGCCGCCGATGATGTCGATGTTGGTGTAGGTCGCGCCCGTGGGCATCGTGTCGGGCGTGGCAGCGATCTCGCTGGGTGTGCGCAGGTCGTAGACCGCCTTGATGCCCTGGCCGTTCAGGGTCGCCAGATCCGCCGCCGACGGCGTCAACGCATTGGAGCGGTAAAACACCCCGCCACGCATGGTGCCGTCATTGGCCGTCGAATACGCGGTGGTGAGACCGGCGACATCGCGGAAGTTGTCGATGCTCTTCAGGCGTGGGGTGTTGAGGGAGACAGTCTCGGCAGCCTGGGCGGCAGCGATGGACAGGCTCAAAACAGACAGCGAACACACAAGTCGTTGGAACACAGTGCAGCCTCATTGAAATCGCGTTGGGCTGACTAATATCTACAATGAAATGGCGCTGAACATGACAAAACGCCTGCAAACGCAAATCACTGCGCGATGTGTCCAGGCGGCTCGTTTTCTGTCCGTGTAATGCCTGTTGTGCGGCCAGCTTTGGCGCGGGATGTGAGTGATGCACTTGGCAGGGTGCGAGATGCGCAATGACCGATGATCAAATTCCAGTTGCAAAAAACCCGCCTTTCAGCGGGTTTTTGGCTTTTCAGAAACTGATGTCTACAACCGCGAACTCAATGGGTTTTTTTCGAGGTCGACAGCCCGGCTTTACTCAAGCCTTTGGTGTTGTGCTCACCCGGCGTCGAGGCCGAAATAGCCCTGGCCTTGGAGATGCCGCGAGTATCTTTGGAATGGGCGATGCCTGAGGTCGTGGAGCCATGACCGTTGTCATCGTTGCGCTCACTACCGTAGTGGTTCCCGCTCAGGCCATGGTCGCGCACGGATTTGCCGGCATGGTCGCTGTCCAGCCCGTTGCCGCGGCCGTTACTGCCGGAGTGGCCTGAGCCGGCGTGTCCGCCACCCATACCGCCGCCGTGGCCTCCACCGTTTCCACCGCCGTTTCCGCCACCATTTCCGCCGCCGTTTCCACCACCGCCACCGCCGCCGTTTCCGCCGCCACCACCACCGCCACCGCCGTCCTTCGCGTATGCGGAACCCATGATCGACAGGCCATCAGGGAGTAACGGGGCGGCTGCAAGCATCATGGCGCATGACATTACAGCAACGAGACTCTTGTTTTTAAAAAGCATGATTGCTTCCGTAGGAGGTTGATATCGCGTGACGTATGACGCGATATCCCTCCAACAGTTCCAGCTCGACGACAGACGGCCAGGCTGCCATCCATACGTTAATCAAACGCACCGTCGAGAATTTCATAGACAAGCCCGGTGGCCAGCGCAACCAGGATCAGGTCCGTGCCGACTTGCTGCCATTCGTAGCCATCATAGTGGGGCAGCCTGCCGACCAGTCGGCCATCGAGTTTTTTGGCGATACCGGGTGGAAGCGGCTTGCCTCGGGCAAGGTTCTTTTGAATACCCGGTGGCAAATCAGGACCGGGGCTCCAGTAGCCCGTATTCACGCCAATGATCTCCAGCACGCTGCTCCGGTTGATGCTCGGGCCATTGCTCCAGTCCCCGCCGCCGCCGGAATTCTTGTTCTTGTTGCCATGACCACCCTGGTTGCCATGGTTGACCTTCCCGTTGCCCTGGCCGTTACCGGGATCGGCCAGCGCCGTCACCGAGCCGCAGACCAGAGTCAAACAGGTAACAGCTGCAATCAATGATCGAGTCCTGAACATGATTCATTCCTTCGTGGTGGGGAATATTCCCTGAAATTTAGACGTTATAGACGAAGTTGGTTCCATCGAGTCACCCACCGCCAAACCGTCTACGCTCGTCCGATCGAAGCCTTGCAGGCGTTTGCCGGAGGATGGGGCTTGTCGATCGCACATCCCTGACATCCGAAAAATATGTAGGAATTTACCCCCCGTGGCGAGGGAGCTTGCTCCCGCCGGGCTGCGAAGCGGACCTCATCCATTGCAACTCATTTCCTCAGACACACCGCAGTGCCCGGTTTTACGGCGGCAGAGCCGCCGAACGGGAGCAAGCTCCCTCGCCACAGGGGGCTTTGGGCGTCCTACAGGCCGGTTGCAGCAGTCGAAATCCATGCCTAATGTGCGCCGGTCGCTGACTTGAGTTGGCGATCGGGTTTCGCAGCCCTGTAGAAGATGGAACACAGCTAAATGACAACTGTGGCAAAATTTGCCGCCGTTTCGTTTTATGGCGGCTGTGTGTGGGAGACCTTCGGGTCTGCCGGCTTGACTCTTCTCCGGTCTGCGAACCCGCACATAGCTGCCACCCATTTGTTTCGCAGCAAAAGGTGGCACTTCATGAACCTTTGAAGAGTTCTACCTTATGACAATGCAAAATCCGCCTCGCCGCTTCACCCCCATGAAACAAATCGCCACCAGCTACCCCGTCCTCCTCATCGACAGCGACGCCCCGCTACGCGAACTCCACAACTGCGCCGCCGAACGCCTCAATGCCGTCCTGCAATACCTCAACCTCATGGCCTGCACCAGCCTCCCCGACTACGCCGAAAACGACATCAACACCGTCACCAACATTTCGCGGATTCTGCTTCAGGATGTGCGGGATGTGTTTGGCGTGATCGAGCAGCGAGGGTTTGAGGGGCCGAAGAAGCAGTGACATTCTTCAGGCACAAAAAACCCGCATTTCTGCGGGTTTTCAATGACCACCGTTCAGTTGGCTACAGCAGCCATCAGCAGACTGACGCACCGGAACTGTTTTTGAATACCGTCTAAAAAATTCATCTCCTCCGCCGATGGGTAATTGCACTGACTTGACCAGTTGTTTGCATAGGACCTGACCAGCTGTTTGCATGGGACTTGACCATCACGCTGCGTGGCCATGACCGGCAGAGAACGACCGATTCTGTTGAAAAAGTCGGTTCGCCCAAACAGCCTGGTCATTGACTGGTTAAAACGCCTTTTTTGCACACTGCTACGTGAAATCTGAGTCCGGAAGCCTCTGCCGAAAGTAAAGACTTCAATCTCGGACGCATACTTTTCTGCTGCGGAAACCATGGTCGACTTTTTCAACAGAATCGACCCAAAGCAGCCTTTCACGAAACGAAAACGATCGACCACCTTTTGCCGGGGCATGGCATGTTGCAGCTGTATGGGAAGCTTACCCATCGTAACTTTGAATTCAAAAACGGCAGCTTCAATGCAGCATCCGAGTGAGAAAAGTATCGTAAATTAGAGTTTTTACTCGATAAGTGGTTATCTTAATCGGCGATTGATTGATTCAGATTAATACACGGCCGAATACGCATTGACCTGACTATTTCAGGCCACCAGACTTTCCTGCTCTTGTGAATTTCTAGAGGTCTATTAGATGCGTAAATCATTGTCTGTCGTTGCGTTTAGCCTTTTTGTATCTCATCACGCCTTCGCCGGTGAAGCTACGAACACAGCAGTCGGTGGAGGTATCGGTGGTGCTCTCGGAAGCGTTGTCGGTCAGGCCGTAGGGGGTAGCACTGGCGCCGCGATCGGAGCTGGCGTAGGTGGCGCCGCTGGTGGCGCAATGACGGCGAAGAGCGGCAAGAAGACTGAATCAGCCATTGGCGGAGGTCTCGGGGCCGCTGGTGGGCAGGTGATCGGCAACAGCGTTGGTGGTTCCACAGGCGGTCTGATCGGCGCAGGACTTGGGGGCGCAGCAGGCGGTGCGGTCGGCAACAATCTGGCCGACGATAACGACCATCACTCCGACTATAAGCATAAGAATAAATACAAACACAAGCATGGCGGTTAATCCGATAAGTCTTCCGTAGCGCTATTCCACTCGGCCGCATTGAAGCATTTTCGTTTTGAACGCACGCAAGACTGAACGTGCTTCTGGCTGATTTCTGCCTGTCGCGAAGGACGGGAAATGATCAGAGGCGGCCGTTGAACTGACCATCGAAACTTCAATTTCTCGATTTATCTTCAACAAGGACTACTTTTATTTGAGCCTGCCGCTACGCCTTTCGGGGTAGCGCGTTTCGACTAAAAGGAGTTTGGAAGATGAAATTCAATATGAAGGCGTCAGGTCCTACGCTGCCTGGTAGCGAGTATCGACCCCTGAAGGTGGCAGGAGTCATCTGCTCATTGGTAGCGGCAATCGCACTGGCCACCCAGGCGGTTGCGGCGGATGCAGAGAAACCAAAACCAGCCTCCGAGGCTACCAAGGCTGCTAACAACGCGCTGCTCAAGGAGCTGCCGTTCAACGACAAGACATCCTTTGAGCTGGCACACAAAGGATTTATTGCGCCCCTGCCGTCGACTGTCATCAAAGGCGCCTCGGGCAATGTGATCTGGGACCCGGCCAAATACGCGTTCATCAAGGAAGGTGAAGACGCGCCGGACACTACCAACCCCAGCCTCTGGCGGCAGTCCCAGCTGATCAACATTTCCGGCTTGTTCGAGGTTACCGACGGTATCTATCAGGTTCGCAACTACGACCTGTCGAACATGACCATCGTCGAGGGCAAGGACGGCATCACCGTCTTCGATCCGCTGATTTCCGCCGAAACCGCCAAGGCAGCACTCGATCTCTACTATCAGCATCGACCGAAAAAGCCCGTCGTGGCGGTGATTTACACCCACAGCCATGTTGACCACTACGGTGGTGTACGCGGTGTGGTGAACGAAGACGATGTGAAAGCCGGCAAGGTGAAGATTTATGCCCCCCTTGGATTCATCGAGCATGCGGTAGCCGAAAACGTCATGGCCGGGACCGCCATGAGTCGTCGCGCCAGCTACATGTACGGCAACCTGTTGCCTCCGGCTCCGACCGGTCAGTTGGGTGCCGGTCTGGGCACCACGACATCGGCTGGCACGGTGACGCTGATCCCGCCGACCGACATCATCAAGGCGACCGGCGAAACCCATATCATTGACGGCCTGACGTACCAGTTCCTGTACGCGCCTGGCAGTGAAGCGCCCGCTGAGATGCTCTATTACATCAAGGAGAAGAAAGCACTCAACACCGCCGAAGACTCAACCCATACCCTGCACAACACCTACTCGTTGCGCGGTGCGAAGATCCGCGAACCGCTGCCTTGGTCAAAATACCTCAACGAGGCGCTCAAGCTGTGGGGCGACGATGTCCAGGTGATGTATGCCATGCACCACTGGCCAGTCTGGGGCAACAAGGAGGTGCGCGAGCAACTATCCTCCCAGCGTGACATGTACCGCTATATCAACGACGAAACCCTGCGGATGATCAACAAGGGTTACACCATGGTCGAGATCGCCGAGCAGTTCAAACTGCCCAAGGCGATCGCCAACAAATTCTCCAACCGTGGTTACTACGGTTCGGTGAACCACAACGTCAAAGCCACCTACGTGTTGTACCTGGGCTGGTTTACCGGTAACCCGGCGCAGTTGCATGAGCTGCCACCGGAGGAAGGCGGCAAACACTATGTCGAGATGATGGGCGGCGAAGAGGCTGTCCTCAAGAAAGCCAAGGAATATTTCGACAAGGGCGAGTTCCGCTGGGTCGCCGAGGTGGTCAACCATGTAGTGTTCGCCAATCCGAGCAATCAGGCAGCGAAGAACATGCAGGCCGATGCCCTGGAGCAATTGGGTTACCAAGCCGAAAGTGGGCCATGGCGTAACTTCTACCTCACCGGCGCCAAGGAACTGCGCGAAGGTGTGATGAAGCTGCCAACACCCGATACCGCGAGCCCCGATACGGTGCGGGCCATGGATCTGGACTTGTTCTTTGACTTCCTGGCCATGCGCTTGAATGGGCCAAAAGCCGAAGGCAAGCGTCTGTCGCTCAACTTTGATTTCACCGACCTCAAGCAGAAATATTCGGTGGAAATGGAGAATGGCGTGCTCAACCACACTGAAGGCGTTGAAGCAAAAGATGCCGATGCGAAGGTGACCCTGACCCGCGACACGCTGAACAAGATCGTGTTGAAAGAGACCTCGTTGAAAGATGCACTGGCCTCGGGCGATATCAAGATAGACGGGGCGCAAGGCAAGCTGGAGGAGCTGGTGTCCTACATGGACAACTTCGATTTCTGGTTCAACATCGTGACGCCGTAACGCAATCCCATCACGTCGCAGGCAACTCTGCGACAGACCCATCGTCCCTGGAGGATGGCAGCGTGCGAAAGCGCTGCCGTCACTCCGGTAAAACATTCAGCCTTTCTTGATTGGATTTCCTGTCAACGCGGACGGAACAATATGAAATCAGTCATATGGGTATTGGCTTTAGTGTCATTGGCAGGATGTGCGACGCCAACCATGAACGAGATGCGCCAGGAAGCACCTCGCGAGGTGCTGCATTCAAAAAAAGCCGATAAGGTCATCGCGGATTGCGTTCAGCGCGAGTGGCAAAGCCTGTTCGTTTTTGAAGGACGGGACGGGGCAACTCAGGAATCTAGCAGCAGCGGCGGCTACACAGTAGCAACGAGTGGCTCAGCGTATTTTGTCGACATCTGGCCAGAAGCGTCCGGCTCGGTGGCTAAGTATTACGCTGCGACGTATCGCTGGATATCAAAAAAACATCTAGCCGCGTTACAGGGCTGTCTGTGAGTTCATCCAACTACAAAGACTGAATCGCCCCTAATTTCATTCGCGATGAACGACTGCTATTGGCCGTTCTCTGCCGATCATGGTTACAAAGCGTGCTGGTCAAATCCGATGCAATCGGTGGTCAGAACGAATGCAAATGACTGGTCAGGTCGAATGCAAGCGGGTGGTCAAGTAGAGTGCAATTTCGCAGCCGATTCATTTAGACTCGACTGTTGGCTCATGGGGCCAGGCCAAGCCCTATAACGGATATCCAAGACAGCTTTTCATGAAAAAAATAATCAGTTATTTGCGAAATAGTTACTGGAAAAGATGGATTCGCAAACACAAATGCAAAGTGGCGGGCGGTTTATTGTCACTGCACAAAAGAACGACACTGACCATAGAAGAAGGCGTGACGCTTGGGAATGTGGTCATAGAGTCGAAAAAGCTGGAAATCGGTGCCCATACCTATATCCGCAGTGACTGCTTCCTTTCGGCGGTCTCATCCATTGGCAGGTTTTGCTCCATCAGTAGCAGCTGTTTTATCGGCCAGCAAAAGAGCTCGCATCCGTTGGATTGGCTCAGTTCACATCCCTTTCAATATACCGACACTACGCTGGTTTACGACCCGGAGGTTGCGGACATCACGATTGGGCATGACGTCTGGATCGGCCATAGCGCGATGATCCTGGAAGGCGTGACCATTGGCACCGGCGCTGTCATCGCAACCCGCGCCCTGGTTGCCCATGACGTGCCACCGTACGCCATTGTTGCCGGCACCCCGGCAAAAATTGTCAAGTATCGGCACACACCCGAGTTGATTGAGGCGCTGATCAACAGCAAGTGGTGGGATGTTGATGTCGAGGTACTCAAGACATTACCGCTCAATGATCCGCAAGCCACTTTGTCCCTGTTGGCCACCCTGCAGAAAGAATCGCGCGCCGACTACCAACAGATCGATATAACCCGCAAAGGGTGCAGTGTTTCGTCTTGAGCAGCGGGAATGACCAACGCTGCACTTCAAGATGCCTGGCAGTCACCAGATTCGAATGATAAAAAAACCCGCATCAGCTGCGGGTTTTTAACGACTGGTTCCTGATGAACCCTGCCCGCAAAGCGGTTATCAGAAGTTAGCCGGTGTGTTGGCGCTGATGATTTCCGCCTCATCCGCCCCGATATTGCGAAACCGGTGCGGCAAGGTCGTCGGGAAGTAATAGCCATCCCCGGCGTTGAGCACGCTCACCTGGCCATCCACGGTCAATTCCACGGTACCCCGGGTCACCAACCCACACTCCTCGCCTTCGGAATGCACGATCGGCTCCTCGCCGGAGCTGGCGCCCGGTGCGTATTGCTCGCGCAGCAGGCGCATCTGCCGGCTCGGCACGGACGCGCCGATCAGCAGCAGGCGCAGGCCATGGCGGCCGAGGTCGGGCTGTTCGTTGGCGCGAAAGACGTATTGGTGTTCGCGTGGTGGCTGATCGAAGGTGAAGAAGTCGGCCAGGGACATGGGGATGCCCTCCAGCAATTTCTTCAGGGAGCTGACGGAAGGACTGACCCGATTCTGTTCGATCAGGGAGATGGTTGCATTGGTGACGCCGCTACGCCGGGCCAGCTCGCGCTGGGACATTTTGTAGCTTTCGCGTACTAATTTGAGTCGTGAGCCCGTGTCCATGACAGCCTTATGTGCCAACCCGTAGGAGCGAGCTTGCTCGCGATTGCGATCTGACCTTCAACATTGATGTCGACTGAACCAACGCCTTCGCGAGCAAGCTCGCTCCTACAGGGATAATGGATGGGTGGAGTACAGGCGCGGATCACGCCGTTTTCCGGTCCCGGAAACGTGAAAGGCGGCTATTAAATCACGTTTGTTCATAATGCTCAGCAGGTTCGATAAACGGCAGAAGAAAAGAACCGGTTGATGATAATTCTCAGTCAAGACACAAGACCTGTGGGAGCGAGCTTGCTCGCGATGGCGGCGGGTCAGTCAACATCAATGTCGAATGTCAGACCGCTATCGCGAGCAAGCTCGCTCCCACAGGGGACCGTGGTGGTTCAGGTATTAAAAAACCGGCGGCATCCTTTTGGGGGATGCCGCCGGCGAGGTAAAGCCTAGATGCCGAAACGGTCGCGCAGCGAGTAGTACACGGCGCCGAGGGCGGTCAACGGTGCCGAGAAGGTGCGCCCGCCGATCATCGGCATGTGCGGCAGCGAGGCAAACGCGTCGAAGCGCTCGGCGTCGCCACGGATCATTTCCGAGATCAGTTTGCCGGCCAGGTGCGAGCAAGTGACGCCGTGGCCGCTGTAGCCCTGCATGTAGTAGGCGTTTTTCTCGATACGGCCGAATTGCGGCATGCGCGACATGGTCAGCAGGAAGTTGCCGGTCCAGCGGTAGTCGATCTTCACTCCCTTCAATTGCGGGAAGGTCTTGAGGATCTTCGGGCGGATCAGTTGTTCGATGTCATCCGGCTCGCGTGCACCGTAGACCACGCCGCCGCCGTACAGCAGGCGGTTGTCGGCGGTCAGGCGGTAGTAGTCGAGCAGGTAGTTGCAGTCTTCGACGCAGTAGTTGTTCTTGATCAGGCTGCGGGCCTGCTTTTCCGACAACGGCTCGGTGACGACGATCTGCGAACCGCACGGCATGCTCTTGCTGGTCACGCGGTTGTCCAGGCCCTGCGGCAGGTAGGCGTTACCGGCGATCAGCAGGTACTTGGCCTTCACCACGCCTTTTGCAGTGCGCACGGTGATCGGCTCGCCGTAGGTGATTTCCACCGCCGCCGACTGCTCGTAGATCTTGCCGCCCAGGCCGATGATGGCCGAAGCCTCTCCGAGGGCCAGGTTCAGCGGATGAATGTGGCCACCCTGCATGTCCAGCAAGCCACCGACGTAGGCCTCGGAACCGACTTCGCGCTTGATGTCGGCCGCGTCGAGCATCTTCAGGTTTTTGTTGCCGTAGCGTTCCCAGCTCTTCTTCTGCTCGGCCAGGCCCTTGAGTTGCTTCTTGTTCATCGCCGCGAAGATGCCGCCGGGACGGTAATCGCACTGGATGTCGTAGTGCTGTATGCGCTGACGGATGATGTCGGCGCCTTCGAAGATCATGCTGCCGAGGATTTCGGCGGTCTTGTCGCCATAACGTTCTTCGATGACATCGACGTCGCGGCTGTAGGAGTTGACCAGTTGGCCGCCGTTGCGACCGCTGGCGCCGAAACCGACTTTGGCCGCTTCCAGCACGGTCACGCTGTAGCCCGCTTCAGCGAGGAACAGGGCCGAGGACAAGCCAGTGTAGCCAGCGCCGATCACGCAGACGTCGCAGTCCACCGCGCCTTCCAGCACAGGGAAATCGCCGGTGAAGTTACGGGTGGCGGCGTAGTAGCTGTTTACATGCGTTTGTTTCATAGGTTTCTCCGAGGGCCGCCGCAGATTGCCGGCGACCGTCGCTTTATTGTTATCAGAGCTTGATCCAGGTCGCTTTGAGTTCGGTGTACTTGTCGAACGCGTGCAGCGATTTGTCCCGACCGTTACCCGACTGCTTGAACCCGCCGAACGGCGCGGTCATGTCGCCGCCGTCGTACTGGTTGACCCAGACACTGCCGGCACGCAGGCCACGGGCGAAGGTATGGGCTTTGCTCAGGTTGCTGGTCCACACGCCGGCCGCTAGGCCGTAGATGCTGTCGTTGGCGATTTGCAGCGCTTCTTGCTCGCTGTCGAAGGTGATCACCGACAGCACTGGGCCGAAGATTTCTTCCTGGGCGATGGTCATGGCGTTGGTCACGCCGTCGAAAATCGTCGGCTCAACGTATTGGCCACCGGTCTCTTCGAGGGTGCGGCTGCCACCGGCGATCAACTGAGCGCCCTGCTCCTTGCCGATGTTGATGTAGCGCAGCACGTTGTCAAGTTGACGCTGGTCGACGACCGCACCGACGGTGGTTGCAGGATCGAGGGCGTGGCCCGGTTTCCAGGCTTGCAGTGCTTCGACCAACAGCGGAATGAACTGCTCGCGAATCGAGCGTTCCACCAGCAAACGCGAACCGGCGGTGCAGACTTCGCCCTGGTTGAAGGCAATGGCGCCGGCGGCGGCCTGCGCTGCGGCGCGCAAGTCCGGCGCGTCGGCGAACACCACGTTGGCGCTCTTGCCACCGGCTTCCGCCCAGACGCGTTTCATGTTGCTTTGCCCGGCGTAGATCATCAGTTGCTTGGCAATCGCCGTGGAGCCGGTGAAGGCCAGCACGTCGACGTCCATGTGCAGCGCCAGCGCCTTGCCGACGGTGTGACCGTAGCCTGGCAAAACGTTGAACACGCCTTTCGGGACGCCGGCATCCAGCGCCAGTTGCGCGATGCGGATCGCCGTCAGCGGGGATTTTTCCGAAGGCTTGAGGATGAACGAGTTGCCCATCGCCAGGGCCGGGGCGAATTTCCAGCTGGCCATGATCAGCGGGAAGTTCCACGGCACGATGGCCGCGACCACACCGGTCGCTTCACGCGTCACCAGGCCCAGTTGATCGTGGGGCGTGGCGGCGACTTCGTCGTAGATTTTGTCGATGGCTTCGGCGGTCCAGCGGATCGCGTTGGCGGCCGCCGGAATATCGATGCTCATGGAGTCGCTGATCGGCTTGCCCATGTCGAGGGTTTCGAGCAGCGCCAGTTCTTCCTGGTTGGCCAGGATCAGGTCGGCAAAACGGATCAGGATGCGCTTGCGCTCGGCCGGGGCGAGGTTGGCCCAGACGCCGGATTCGAAGGTGCGGCGCGCGACGGCGACCGCTGTATTGGCGTCGGCCTCGTCGGTGCTGGCGACGTTCGCCAGGAAACGACCGTCAACGGGGCTGACGCATTCGAACGTCGCGCCATCGGCGGCGGCGCAGTATTGGCCGTCGATGAATGCGCGACCTTCAATAGAGAGGGACTGGAAGCGTTGCTCCCAATCGCTGCGAGTGTTTGTCATGGTTGTGACTCGACGCAGGGGGATTGGATGGCAGGCGAACGCCCGCCAATCAAAATTTGGTAATCCGCCCCCCCTGTAGGAGTGAGCCTGCTCGCGATAGCGGCGGATCAGTCACCATCACTATTTAATGTGATGACGCTATCGCGAGCAGGCTCACTCCTACAGGGATTTGGGAGGGCCTTTAGACAGTGTGCAAGTACCAGTTGTACTCAAGGTCCGAGATGGAGTTCTCGAACTCGGCCAGCTCGCTTTCCTTGCACGCTACGAACACGTCGATGTACAGCGGGTCGATGTACCTGGCCATGACTTCGCTGTCGTCCAGCTCGCGCAGGGCATCGCGCAGGTTGTTCGGCAGGCTCTGCTCGTTCTGCTCGTAGCTGTTGCCTTCCACCGGGGCGCCCGGTTCGATCTGGTTGGTCAGGCCGTGGTGCACGCCCGCCAATACCGAAGCCATCAGCAGGTACGGGTTGGCATCGGCGCCCGCTACGCGGTGTTCGATGCGCACCGAGTCTGGCGAACCGGTCGGTACACGCACGGCCACGGTGCGGTTGTCGATGCCCCAGCTCGGCGAGTTCGGTACATAGAACTGCGCGCCGAAACGACGGTAGGAGTTGACGTTCGGGCACAGGAACGCCATCTGCGCCGGCAGGGTCTCGAGCACACCGCCGATCGCGTGTCGCAGCGCGGCGTTCTGCTCGGGATCCTCGCTGGCAAAGATGTTGTTGCCTTCTTTGTCGAGAATCGAAATGTGCACGTGCAGACCGTTACCTGCCTGGCCCGGATACGGCTTGGCCATGAAGGTAGTGTCCATCTCGTGGTCGTAGGCGATGTTCTTCACCAGACGCTTGAGCAGGACGGCGTAGTCGCAGGCCTTGATCGGGTCAGCCACGTGATGCAGGTTGACTTCGAATTGCGCCGGGGCGCTTTCCTTGACGATGGCGTCAGCCGGGATGCCCTGCTCTTTCGCGCCTTCGAGGATGTCTTGCAGACAGTCGACGTATTCGTCGAGGTCGTCGATCAGGTACACCTGGGTCGACATCGGACGCTTGCCGGACACCGGCGAACGTGGCGATTGCGGACGACCGTTCACGTTGTCCTGGTCGATCAGGTAGAACTCCAGTTCGAACGCGGCGCAGATGGTCAGGCCCATATCGTCGAACTTGCGCACGATATTGGCCAGCACTTCACGCGGGTCGGCGAAGAATGGCTCGCCTTCGAGTTCGTGCATGGTCATCAGCAGTTGCGCGGTTGGGCGCTTCTGCCAGGGTTCGATGCTCAGGGTGCCCGGGATTGGGTAGCAGATCCGGTCGGAGTCGCCGATGTCCAGACCCAGGCCGGTGCTTTCCACCGTGGAACCATTGATGTCCAGAGCAAACAGAGACGCCGGCAGGTTGATGCCTTTCTCGTAAACCTTATGAAGACTGGTGCGTTCGATGCGCTTACCGCGCACCACACCGTTCATATCCGCAATCAGAAGGTCGACGTACAAAACCTCAGGATATTTCTTAAGGAATGCGTTTGCTTCGTTGAGTTGAACGGTACGCAGAGGGACCGACATGATGCACCTATTTTTTACTGTTAATTATTATGTTCACCGCCCTTTCACGAGCCCAGTCAATCCGAAAGGCAAAGTGAAGTCAATAGCGAACACCTGGCCTTTCAACGTTTATTTTCGGGCCTCTCAGGGGGACGAGAGTGCCAGATACGCCCTCAAACACGCGTAAACCCTGAAGATCGGACGTGCGGCGTTTAGAATTTTTTACATGAGAGTTGTTAATTAAAATCAACAAGGCTAAGCTCCAGAAAAGCTCGTTCAAGTGTGAAACTTCGAGGTGATAAAAATGGCATTCAAGCCATTGATCGGCGTTACTGCATGCGTCAAACAGATTGGCCTGCACCCCTACCACATCAGCGGTGACAAGTACTTGCGTGCTGTCAGCGTTGCGGCGCTGGGGCTGCCTGTCGTTATTCCTTCCTTAGGCGACCTGACCGAAATCGATGACCTGCTGCCGCAGCTCGACGGTCTGTTGCTGACCGGCTCGCCGTCGAACGTGGAACCCTTCCACTATCAAGGCCCCGACAGCGCCCCCGGCACGGATCACGATCCGGCGCGGGATGCCACCACCCTTCCCCTGATCCGCGCCGCTATTGCAGCGGGCGTTCCGGTGCTCGGCATCTGCCGTGGCTTCCAGGAGATGAACGTGGCGTTCGGTGGCAGCCTGCATCAGAAGGTCCATGAACTGCCTGGCTTCCTCGACCATCGCGAGGCCGACCACCCGGACCTGGCCGTGCAATACGCTCCCGCTCACGGGGTGAATGTGCAGCCGGGCGGCGTGTTCGAAGCGCTGGACCTGCCTGCGGTGTTCCAGGTCAATTCGATTCACAGCCAGGGCATCGGCCGCCTCGCTCCCGGCCTGCGCGCCGAAGCCGTCGCTCCCGATGGCCTGATCGAGGCGATCTCGGTCGAACACAGCAAGGCCTTCGCCCTCGGCGTGCAATGGCACCCGGAATGGCAAGTGCTGAACAACCCTCCTTATTTGAGTATTTTCCAGGCGTTCGGCGAAGCCTGCCGGCAACGGGCGGCACTGCGTCACTCGAGCTGACGACCTGATACCCACATTCAACGATTAACTGCCCAACGCGAGCGGGCAGGCGCTTGTGCGTGCCCCGTTCGCGAAAACAACACACTGCAATAACAACAAGTACGACCAGGCAGCCAGGATGGCGGCGCCGAATAAACCCGAGCGGGAGTGCGCAGATCTTTGTAGGAGCGAGCCTGCTCGCGATGGGGTGTCAGTCGACACCACAGTGGCTGACACACCATCGCGAGCAGGCTCGCTCCTACAAGGGGCCAGCGCGAACCGGCTTCACGGGTTTGCAATCCACTATTAAGCCGGGCCGTGTTGGCCGGGCGACTGAAACCTGTTGGGAGTTTCACATGGCAAACGCCTCCAGCATCTACAGGAAGGCTCTTGAGGGTCACCAGGCACCGAAAAAGGTGTTGGTGAAAATCGATCGCGTCACCAAGAAGTTCGACGAAACCACCGCCGTGGACGATGTGTCCCTGGAAATCCACCAGGGTGAAATCTTCGCCCTGCTCGGTGGTTCCGGTTCCGGCAAATCGACCCTGCTGCGCATGCTCGCCGGTTTCGAGCGCCCGACCGAAGGCCGGATTCTGCTCGACGGTGTCGACATCACCGACATGCCGCCGTATGAACGACCGATCAACATGATGTTCCAGTCCTACGCCTTGTTCCCGCACATGACGGTGGCGCAGAACATCGCCTTCGGTCTCAAGCAGGACCGTTTGCCAGCGGCCGAGATCGAAGCCCGCGTGCAGGAGATGCTGCGCCTGGTGCACATGACCCAGTACGCCAAGCGCAAGCCGCACCAACTGTCCGGCGGCCAGCGTCAGCGCGTGGCCCTGGCCCGTTCCCTGGCCAAGCGCCCGAAACTGCTGCTGCTCGACGAACCGATGGGCGCACTGGATAAAAAGCTGCGTTCGCAAATGCAGCTTGAACTTGTCGAGATCATCGAGCGCGTGGGCGTGACCTGCGTGATGGTGACCCACGACCAGGAAGAGGCCATGACCATGGCCCAGCGCATCGCGATCATGCACCTGGGCTGGATTGCCCAGATCGGCAGCCCGGTGGACATTTATGAAGCACCGGTCAGCCGCATGGTCTGCGAATTCATCGGCAACGTGAATGCCTTCGACGGCACCGTGGTCGAGGACCTGGAAGGTCACGCGATCATCCACAGCCCGGACCTGGAGCAGAAGATCTACGTCGGTCACGGCGTCAGCACGTCGGTGCAGGACAAATCGATCACCTACGCCATCCGCCCGGAAAAACTGCTGGTCAGCACGATCAAGCCAGACAACCGCTACAACTGGTCCAGCGGCAAGGTGCATGACATCGCCTACCTCGGCGGCCACTCGGTGTTCTACGTCGAGCTGCCTGGCGGCAAGATCGTCCAGTCGTTCATGGCCAACGCCGAACGCCGTGGCGCGCGTCCGACCTGGGACGATCAGGTCTACGTGTGGTGGGAAGACGACAGCGGCGTGGTACTGCGCGCATGAAAACCTTCAATCAGCAATTCCTGAGGTGGGTCCCCAGCGGGCGCAAGTTCGTCATCGGGATTCCGTTCATCTGGCTGTTCCTGTTCTTCATGTTGCCGTTCTTTTTGGTGATGAAGATCAGCTTCTCGGAAGCGGCCCTGGCCATTCCGCCCTACTCGGAGATTTACACCTTCGCCGAGCAGAAATTCCAGCTGTTGCTCAACATCGGCAACTACACCCTGCTGGGCCAGGATGAGCTGTACCTGTCCGCCTACCTGGGTTCGTTGAAGGTCGCGCTGTTCAGCACGCTGATGTGCCTGGTGATCGGCTTCCCGATGGCCTACGCCATCACCAAGGCCAGCAAGGAAGCGCAGAACGTGCTGATGCTGCTCATCATGATGCCGACCTGGACCGCGATCCTGATCCGCGTTTACGCGTGGATGGGCATCCTCAGCAACAACGGCCTGCTCAACGGGTTCCTGATGTGGACCGGGCTGACGTCGCACCCGATCGAGATCCTCAACACTAACATCGCCGTCTACATCGGCGTGGTGTATGCGTACCTGCCGTTCATGGTGCTGCCGCTGTACGCCAACCTGGTCAAGCACGACCAGAGCCTGCTGGAAGCCGCATCGGACTTGGGTTCGAGCACCTTCAACAGCTTCTGGAAAATCACCGTGCCTTTGGCCAAGAACGGCATCATCGCCGGTTGCATGCTGGTGTTCATTCCGGTGGTCGGTGAGTTCGTGATTCCGGAACTGCTGGGCGGTCCGGAAACCCTGATGATCGGCCGCGTGTTGTGGCAAGAGTTCTTCAACAACCGCGACTGGCCGGTGGCATCCGCCCTGGCGGTGGTGATGCTATTGATCCTGATTGTGCCGATTCTGCTGTTCAACCGCAGCCAGGCCAAAGAGATGGAGGCACGGGGATGAAACGCTTCGGATTTTCAAAGTTCATGCTGATTTTCGGCCTGTCGTTTATCTACCTGCCGATGCTGATTCTGGTGATCTACTCGTTCAACGCCTCCAAGCTGGTGACGGTGTGGGGTGGCTGGTCGATCAAGTGGTACGCCGGTTTGCTCGACAACAGCCAGCTGATGGGCTCGGTGGGGCGCTCGCTGGAAATCGCCTGCTACACCGCGATTGCGGCAGTCGCACTAGGGACGTTAGCCGCGTTCGTCCTGACTCGCGTTACGCGCTTCAAGGGTCGCACGCTGTTCGGTGGCCTGGTCACCGCGCCGCTGGTGATGCCTGAAGTGATCACCGGTCTGTCGCTGTTGCTGCTGTTCGTGGCCATGGCGCAGTTGATCGGTTGGCCGATGGAGCGTGGCATCGTCACCATCTGGATCGCCCACACCACGTTTTGTGCCGCTTATGTTGCGGTGGTAGTCTCCGCCCGCCTTCGCGAGCTGGACCTGTCCATCGAAGAAGCGGCCATGGACCTGGGTGCGAAGCCGTTCAAGGTGTTTTTCCTGATCACCATTCCGATGATCGCGCCGTCACTGGCGGCCGGCGGCATGATGTCGTTCGCCCTGTCGCTGGATGACCTGGTGCTGGCGAGCTTCGTGTCGGGCCCGGGTTCCACGACCCTGCCGATGGAAGTGTTCTCGGCGGTGCGCCTGGGCGTGAAGCCCGAAATCAACGCCGTGGCCAGCCTGATCCTGTTGGCCGTGTCGATCGTGACCTTCATGGTCTGGTACTTCAGCCGCCGTGCCGAAGCCACCCGTAAGCGCGCGATCCAGGAAGCCATGGACCAGACCGCCAGCGAATCCTGGCAGCAACCTGAAAAGAAAATGCTGGAAGCCACGGCCTAAGGCACTGTGGTTTGCTCTTTGTGGCGAGGGGGCTTGCCCCCGTTGGGTCGCGAAGCGGCCCCAAAACCGGAACCTCGGTGTTTCAGTTACACCGAACTCACTGGTTTTACGGCTGCTGCGCAGCCGAACGGGGGCAAGCCCCCTCGCCACAAAAGCTCGCTCGCCACAGGTTTTGTGTTCACTGTTTTTGAATAAAAAAGAAATGGAGTTGTACCGATGAAAATGTTTGGCAGGACTCTGCTGACACTGTCCTTATTGGGCGCAATCGCCACTGGCGCCCAGGCCAATGACAAGGTTCTGCGCGTCTATAACTGGTCGGATTACATTGGCCCGGACACCGTCAAGAAGTTCGAAGACGAGACCGGCATCCAGGTGACCTACGATGTCTTCGACAGCAACGAAACCCTTGAGGCACGCCTGCTGGCGGGCAAATCCGGCTACGACATCGTCGTGCCTTCCAACAGTTTCCTGGCCAAGCAGATCAAGGCCGGCGTCTATCAGGAACTGGACAAATCGAAGCTGTCGAACTGGAAAAACCTCAACCCGGTGCTGCTGAAAAACGCCTCCGCGAGCGATCCCGATAACGCCCACGCCATCCCGTACATGTGGGGCTCGATCGGCATTGGCTTCAACCCGCAGAAGGTCAAGGAAGTGCTCGGCGCCAACGCCCCGACCAACTCCTGGGACCTGCTGTTCAAACCGGAAAACGCCGAGAAGCTCAAAGCC
This sequence comes from Pseudomonas sp. KH_046_2, assembly GCF_057838985.1. Lineage (NCBI taxonomy): Bacteria > Pseudomonadati > Pseudomonadota > Gammaproteobacteria > Pseudomonadales > Pseudomonadaceae > Pseudomonas > Pseudomonas sp. KH_046_2. Next base: position 3,605,155 of record NZ_CM174480.1, read on the forward strand.
TGCGGCATCAGTTTCCTCGATTCGCCGACTGAAATGATCCCGACCGCCCTGCATTACCTGGGCTACCCGGTGAACGATCAGAACAAACAGCACATCGCCGAAGCCGAGGCGCTGTTCATGAAGATTCGCCCGAACGTGGCGTACTTCCATTCGTCGAAATACATCTCGGACCTGGCCAACGGCAACATCTGCGTGGCCGTCGGTTACTCCGGCGACGTGCTGCAGGCCAAGGCCCGCGCCCAGGAAGCCGGGGACAAGGTGAAGATCGACTACAGCATCCCGAAAGAAGGCGCCGCCAGTTTCTACGACATGCTCGCCATCCCGAGCGATGCCGCCAACGTCGAGAACGCGTACCTGTTCATGAACTTCCTGATGCGCCCCGAGGTGATCGCCGACGTCACCAACAACATCGGCTACAGCAACGCGAACGCGGCGGCCACGCCGCTGGTCGACGAAGCGATCCGCAACGATCCGGGCTCCTACCCGCCGGAAGCGGTGATGGCCACGCTCTATGCCGTGCCGGACCAGCCGATTGCCGTCCAGCGGATCATGACCCGTGGCTGGACCAAGGTGAAACTCGGCCAGTAATTCACTCAATTGATCTGCTGAGCCTGACATAGCCATCGCGAGCAAGCTCGCTCCCACAGGGATAGCGCGAACTTCAAGGTACATGCCGTACCTGTGGGAGCGAGCTTGCTCGCGATGAGGCCAGAACATCCAGCACACATTTCAGCTCTACCAGTTTCCGTTCACGCAGCGCCTTACCACCGCTGCCTCTCCTGCAAGTAGAACGGCCTCACCTGGCTCCCTCGGTTCAGGTGAATTTTGGCGCCCTCGGGCGCCTTTTTTATTGGGAATCAGTCAGAGGCCATTCGGCTAGCGCCCGATAGCGTCCCTTGTGGGATTCGAACAGGGTGAACCGGTCGGCACGCAGGAAGAACTCCGGCGCCGTTGCGGACTCCGGCACCGGCGCCCGATAGTCCCGCGCCAGGGTCAGGTGCGGACGGTATTCCCTTGGGGCTTGCTCCAGGCCGAACGGCAACATCGCCTGTTCCAGGGCATACACCAGGCGCAGCAATGCCGGGGGCGCCTGCTGCGGCGCGAGCACCAGCGCCCCTGCCCTGCGCCACACATCCAGCCGATCAAGCACTACCGTCAGGCGCTCGCCCGGTGTACGGATCGACGCCGCAGCGCTGCAGATCTCGGCAATCTGTGCCGCGCCCACCGCCCCCAAAAACTTCAGCGTCAGGTGAAAGTTGTCCGCCGGCACCGGCCGTCCGTTGCGCAGTTGCAGCGCACTGCGCCACTGCGCTATCTCCCGGCGCTGGGCCGGGGCGCAGTCCAGCGCAAAGAACAGGCGTTTGAACGGTTCGCGGGGTTCGTCGTTCATGCCGGACACCTCCTGGGAAGACTGCCTGAGTGTACTCAACACCCGCTTGCCGGCTAGCGCATTTGTGGCGCCGTGGGGCATGCGCGTTATAGTTTCAGCATCCCGAAATACCGGAGGGGGCCATGCGACAGATCATCAGCAAAGAGCCTTGGTGGGCCAGACCGCCCGAGCCCGGCCAGGACGAACTCAAGCTGGAATGGGGCTGGCTGGTGCATTACAGCGAAGGTGAGCCGCGCTTCGAGTTCATCCGCGAGCGACCGACGGACGACGAAATCCGCCAGCGCAAGAGTTGCAGGATCACCCCGACGCCGGAGTGATCCCAAGGTAATGTCAGACTTTGAGGAGCACTTCAAACCCGCCATACACCATGCGCTGACCGTCAAATGGCATCGGATTGACGTCTGGTTTCATGCGCGGGTCCTGCATCATCTTGTCCATTCCGGCATTGCGGGTGGCCTTGTCCGGCCAGACGATCCAGCCAAAGGCAACGGTTTCGCCTTCCTTGAGCTTCACCGACATTGGAAACGAGGTGACCTTGCCTTCCGGCACATCTTCGCCCCAGCATTCGACCACATTCAAGGCACCGTTTTCCTTGAAGATCAAGGCGGCCATTTCGGCGTGTTTGATGTATTGCTCACGGTTGGCGGTGGGTACGGCAGCGATAAAACCATCGACGTAAGACATGAGTGCTTCTCCTTCGGTCATGGGGTGTTCTGCTGGGTAGTCGGTTGCGATGGCGTCAAATCGACAGTCCCGGCGCTCAAACCGACCGGCGGTGCAGTGCGGTCCGCCAGGCTGCCTTCGATCTGCCCCGCCATATAAAGCGTGCCGGCCATGACGCCGCTGGTCGGGTTCTGCACCAGCTTGATCCACGCCTTGTCGAAGGTATTGCCCAGGCTGCTGCGGATCAGCGCCTCGCTGTCGGGCCGGTCATTGGCCTGAATCAGTGCGCGAATGCCCGCCACCCCTACCGTGATCAAGCCACCGGCGAGTCTCCCGGCTGCCGCGGCCACGGCGCTGGCGGCCCCGCGCGGGGCCATCTCGGCTTCCATTCGCCGGCTGGCGCGCCTGGCCACCGGCGCCATCGCGGTGTCGGTCGAGCCCACGCCCCTGTCGCCGCCGGCCTTGTGGATTTTGTCGATCAGCGCGGCGAAGGCCGGCAAGGTTTTCAGCGATTCGGTGTGCACGATCTGGTACAACGAGGCGTCCCGCGCCGGCGGCGGCCCGAGGGCGATGGCCGGGATTTTCTGGATGCGCCCGTTGAGCTGGGCCATCGGCACGCCGTGGCGGGTGGAGATTTTCTGCAGATCCTCCTTGAGGATGTCGACGTAGAACGCCGCTGCCAGGCCGAGAATCGCATCGGGATCGATTTCAACCGCCACCGGGGCCAGGACCTTCTCCTGGTACGCTTCGAGCAGGTAAGCCGCCAGGCGTTTTTCCGATGCGTTCTGCTCACCCTTGGCGCTGATGGTGTACCAGCTGACCTTCATCGACAGCCATTCCTGGGTCCAGTAGCTGCTGAACCACGGAATGAAATTCTGTTCGGTCAATTCATAGACCCGTGTGCGCCAGTAATCCATGGCGCCGCGGGCGTAGATTCGGGTCTGCTCGGTGGCCGACTGCGACGCAGCGACGATCTCCCGGTCCACTTGCTGCCAGGTACTGGCGGGAACGATGACCGGCGCCACTTCCACTGGCGCACGTGGCGGTGTGGCGCAGCCTGCCAACACCACCAGCACGGCAATGATCAGCGAACGCAGGCTCAAGATTGCGACTTCCTGCAGTGTGCACCGGGCGAAATGCCCGACACCCAAAACCCTCGGTTTAAGTATAGGTGGCGGTGTCCCTGAGGCCGCCTTCGCGAGCAGGCTCGCTCCCACAGGTTCATCGCCGTCCAAGGTGGGAGCGAGCCTGCTCGCGAAGGGGCCCCGACAAACAGCGCAAATTGCACCATCACTTGCGTCGATATTCACCATCGCCGCGATTGCCTTCCGCTTGAACGCCGTCAGCGTAGGATCGGTCCCAAGCCAACACGAAACCCCGAATCGGAGGGGAACCTCATGCTGATCCATCTGCTGACCTGCCTGGCCCTGACGGCGTTCACATTGAGTGTGTTTGCCTGGTACGCCCTGAGCGAGGAGCAAACATCATGATTCACACGGTCACCCTCGCCGTACGTTTCCCGGTGTTCGGCAACAATTTCTACGCGCAGGAATTCGAGTCACGTAAAGAGTTGACTCTGATGTTCGACAAAAATTTCGAGGCGTTGCTGATCCCGGCGGCCGATCATCACTTCAGCAACGAAGTGGTCGGGCTCAATGATCAGTTCCGTTTTTTGAATGACATGCTGGTCGAGCATCTGCTGGATGTCGAACTGGCAAAAGGCTCGGCCCGTTCGTTCGGGTTCTGACAGCGACCGCCGGTCGCCCGGGCACGGACGGCACCGCTCACAACGTTCGCTGGCTATTGCCGATCCCCTTGGCAATATCAATCCCCCAATCCATCGCCGCTTCCATGTCGAGCATGTGCGGCCGTGGGTCGTGGTTTTCATCGATGGCCGTGCCGTCCGGCCGATAGACACCGATGAACATGCCCAACGAACCGTCTTTCAATATCTCGGCCTTGACTTTGATATTGCATCCGTTCGATAGCGTTTCCTTGTGCTCCATGTGGCGCTCGGTCATGACTGCATTGCTCCCCTGACAGAATTCAAACCCTACTGGCCATGCTAGCTCAGCCCCCGGAAATGCGCCGATTGGCAGGACCAGAGGCCGGCCCTGACAGCGGCGCGATGCCACCTATACTGAAGGCCACCTCCCCCTGGGGATCTGCACGTCCAACAATAAAAAGCAGAGGTGGAACATGGTCTGGCAGCAAGTCTACGATCCGTTCGGTAACCCGTTGCTTTCAACGCTCATGGCGGCTGTGCCGGTGGTGGTGATGCTGGCGTCCCTCGCGTTTTTTCATATCAAGGCGCACCTGGCGGCGTTGCTCGCCCTGGTCTCGGCCTTGCTGATCTCGATCTTCGCCTTCGGCATGCCGGCGGACATGGCAGGTTCGGCGGCGCTGTTCGGTGCGGCCAACGGCCTGCTGCCGATTGGCTGGATCGTGTTGAACATCATCTTCCTGCATCGCCTGACCACCGAGAACGGCTCGTTCAAGGTGTTGCAAGACTCCCTGGCGCGCATCACCGATGACCGGCGCCTGCAATTGCTGCTGATCGCCTTCTGCTTCGGTGCGTTTTTCGAAGGCGCGGCCGGTTTCGGTACGCCGGTGGCGGTGACCGGGGCGATTCTGATCGGGCTGGGCTTCTCGCCACTCGCCGCCTCGGGGCTGGCGCTGATCGCCAACACTGCCCCCGTCGCGTTCGGCGCCCTCGGCACGCCGATCATCACCCTGGCCAAGGTCACCGGGCTGGATGAAATGGAACTGTCGATGATGGTCGGTCGGCAGTTGCCGTTCTTTTCGGTGCTGGTGCCGTTCTGGCTGATCTGGGCCTTTGCCGGCTGGCGCAAGATGGTGGAAATCTGGCCGGCGATCCTGGTGGCCGGGGTCAGTTTTGCCGTACCGCAGTTCCTCGTGTCGAACTATCACGGGCCGATGCTGGTGGATGTGATCGCCGCGCTGATTTCCATGGCCTGCCTGACCGGTTTCCTCAAGGTGTGGAAACCGGCCACCGTACACACGTCCGCCGCCCTGTCCGGCCGGGTCGACAACTCGCAGATCGACACCGAACACGACGAAAAGCCCGTACCGACTGCAACCTTCGCCAATGAGGCAAAACCGGCAGTGATGCGCGCATGGATGCCGTGGCTGATCCTGACGGTCTTCGTGTTCATCTGGGGCACCCAGGGCTTCAAGAACACCTTCGACACCCGCCCCGCCATCGACCCGCAAACCAGCGCCGCCAAGCTCGATCCCCAGGGCAAGCCGATGCGCGAGGCGAACCCCGTGTTTGCGCCGGTCGTGACCTTCACCACCCTGCACTTGCAGGTCGAGAAAGTCCCGCCCGTGGTGGCCGCGCCGAAAACCGAAGAAGCGGTGTACAAGTTCACCTGGTTCACCGCCACCGGCAGCGGCATTCTGCTGGCGGCGATTGTCGGCGGCTTGCTGATGGGGTACTCGATCCCGCAATTGATTCACCAGTACCTGCGCACCCTGTGGGTGGTGCGTTACTCGCTGATCACCATTGCGGCGATGCTCGCGCTGGGCTTCCTCACGCGCTACTCGGGGCTCGATGCGACCATGGGCCTGGCCTTCGCCGCGACGGGCATTTTCTATCCGATGTTCGGCACCCTGCTCGGCTGGCTCGGCGTGGCGCTGACCGGCTCGGACACCGCGTCCAACGTGCTGTTCGGCGGCTTGCAACGGGTGACGTCCGAGCAGCTGGGCATCAGCCCGGTGCTGATGGCCGCCGCCAACAGTTCCGGCGGGGTCATGGGCAAGATGGTCGATGCCCAGTCGATCGTGGTCGCCTCCACCGCCACCCGCTGGTACGGCCATGAAGGGGAAATCCTGCGCTACGTGTTCTTCCACTCGATTGTGCTGGCGATTCTGGTCGGCGGGCTGGTGACGTTGCAGGCCTATGTCGCACCGTTCAGCCACATGGTGGTGGGCGGGCATTGAGTCTGCGTACCCTGCTCCCAACGCTTGCAACGCCCGGGCTCCGTCGCCCGGGCGTTGGCATTTTCCGCACAGATTTATTGAATCAATGCCCGCTTCAGGCTGACAAACATCCCATGGACAGTCAGCCGTTGCAGGCCAATGATGTACATCAGTGGCCTCCAGCGAGAATCGTGATCCCATGAACATTCTCTACGATGAACGCGTTGACGGCGCCCTGCCCGACGTCGACAAACAGGCGCTGTTGCGAGCCCTGCAAACCCGCTTGCCGAATCTGGAAGTCCTGCATCAGCGCGAGGAACTCAAGCCCTACGAATGCGACGGGCTGTCGGCTTATCGCACCACGCCGATGCTGGTGGTGCTGCCCCGATACATCGAGGAAGTCCAGGGGGTGCTGCGGGTCTGCCATGAGCTGCACGTCCCCGTCGTGGCCCGTGGCGCGGGCACCGGTTTGTCCGGCGGTGCGCTGCCCCTGGAGAAAGGCGTGCTGCTGGTGATGGCGCGCTTCAACAACATCCTGCACATCGACCCTGCCGCCCGTACTGCGCGGGTTCAGCCCGGCGTACGCAATCTGGCGATTTCCCAGGCGGCGGCACCCTTCGGCCTGTATTACGCGCCGGACCCATCCTCGCAAATCGCCTGCTCCATCGGCGGCAACGTCGCGGAAAATGCCGGTGGCGTGCACTGCCTGAAGTACGGCCTGACGGTGCACAACGTGCTCAAGGTCGACATCCTCACCGTCGATGGCGAGCACCTGAGCCTGGGCTCCAACGCCCTCGACGCCCCCGGTTTCGACCTGCTGGCGCTGTTCACCGGGTCCGAAGGCCTGCTCGGGGTGATCACCGAGGTCACGGTCAAGCTGCTGCCCAAGCCCCAGACCGCCAAAGTGCTGCTGGCGGCGTTCGATTCCGTGGAAAAAGCCGGGCGCGCGGTCGGCGACATCATTGCCGCCGGCATCATCCCCGGGGGTCTGGAAATGATGGACAACCTGGCCATCCGCGCCGCCGAGGACTTCATCCACGCCGGTTATCCGGTGGATGCCCAGGCAATTCTGTTGTGCGAGCTCGACGGCGTTGAAGCCGATGTCTGCGATGACTGCGACCGGGTGCGCCAGGTGCTGCAACAGGCCGGCGCCATCGAGGTGCGCCAGGCCAGGGACGAAGCCGAGCGCGTGCGTTTCTGGGCCGGGCGCAAGAATGCCTTCCCGGCGGTGGGCCGCCTCTCGCCTGACTACTACTGCATGGACGGCACCATCCCCCGTCGCGAACTGCCCGGCGTGCTGCACGCCATCACCGAGCTCTCGAAAGAATACGGCCTGCGGGTGGCCAACGTGTTCCATGCCGGCGACGGCAACATGCATCCGGTGATCCTGTTCGATGCCAATCAACCCGGTGAACTCGATCGCGCCGAAGCCCTGGGCGGCAAGATTCTGGAGTTATGCGTGAAAGTCGGCGGCAGCATCACCGGTGAACACGGCGTGGGCCGAGAGAAGATCAACCAGATGTGCGCGCAGTTCAACAGCGATGAGCTGACCCTGTTCCATGCCGTCAAGGCCGCCTTCGACCCCGGCGGCCTGCTCAACCCCGGCAAGAATATTCCGACCCTGCACCGCTGCGCCGAATTCGGTGCCATGCACATACACGGCGGTCAATTGCCCTTCCCTGAGCTGGAGCGTTTCTGATGCGCAGCCCTGAAGACTTCGATGACAGCCAGTCACTGCTGGAACAGGTCAATCAGGCGCTGGAAAACGCCACGCCGTTGCGCATCCAGGGCTCCAACAGCAAAGCCTTTCTCGGCCGCACCACGGCCGGGGAAATTCTCGACACCCGCTCGCACCGGGGCATCGTCAGTTACGACCCGACTGAACTTGTGATCAGCGCCCGTTGCGGCACACCGTTGTCACACCTGGCGCAAGTGCTGGACGCCGCGCAACAGATGCTGCCCTGCGAGCCACCGTCCTTCGGCGACGGCGCCACCGTCGGCGGCATGATCGCCTGCGGGCTGTCCGGGCCACGGCGCCCGTGGTCCGGTTCGGTGCGGGACTTCATTCTTGGCACGCGGATCATCACCGGTCAGGGCAAACTATTGCGCTTTGGTGGCGAGGTGATGAAAAACGTCGCCGGCTACGACCTGTCGCGCCTGATGGCCGGCAGTCATGGCAGCCTCGGGGTTATTACCGAAGTCTCGCTCAAAGTGCTGCCAAAACCCCGGCAAGCCTTGAGCATCAGCCTGGAAATGGACCCAGAACGCGCCTTGTTGCGCCTGGCCGAATGGGGCCAGCAGCCGTTGCCGATCAGCGCGGCCTGTCACGACGGTTCACGCCTGCACCTGCGGCTGGAGGGCGGTGAAGGTTCGGTGGCGGCGGCCCATGAGCGCCTTGGGGGCGAACGGCTGGAGGCTTCCTTCTGGGACGACCTCAACGAACAGCGCTTGAGTTTCTTCGATGAGGACCAGCCGCTTTGGCGCCTGTCCCTGCCGCACAACACGCCGCTCCTGTCGCTGCCGGGGCGCCAGTTGATCGACTGGGGCGGCGCCCAGCGCTGGCTGAAATCCGATGCCGATGCAGCGTACATCCGCCAGGTCGTCGACGAGGTCGGCGGCCATGCCACCTGCTTCAGCCACGGCCTGACCGACAGCCCCTTCCACCCGTTGCCCCCGGCGCTGATGCGTTATCACCGCAACCTGAAACAACAACTCGATCCACGGGGCATCTTCAACCCCGGACGCCTGTACGCGGAGCTTTGAACCATGCAGACGACCTTGAGTGAACGCGCCAGTCAACTGCCCCGCGCCGCAGAAGCCGAAAGCATCCTGCGCACCTGCGTGCACTGCGGCTTCTGCAATGCCACGTGTCCGACCTATCAATTGCTCGGCGATGAACTGGACGGACCACGGGGCCGTATCTACCTGATCAAGCAAGTGCTGGAAGGCAACGACGTCACGCAAAAGACCCAACAGCACCTGGACCGCTGCCTGTCGTGCCGCAACTGCGAAACCACCTGCCCGTCGGGCGTCGATTACCACAACCTGCTGGACATCGGGCGCGCGGTGGTCGATGCGGCGGTGCCACGCCCGCTCGGTCAACGCCTGTTGCGCGAGGGGTTGCGGCAGACCGTGCCGCATCCAGAGCTGTTCAAGAGCCTGGTCAATAGCGGTCAGGTGTTCCGCGCGCTGCTGCCCGGCACCCTGCAAAGTAAATTGCCGCGCAATGTACCGCCGGCCAAGCCGCGCCCCACGACCCTGCGTGAGCGTCAGGTGCTGATGCTCGAAGGTTGCGTGCAACCCAGCCTGTCGCCCAATACCAATGCCGCGGCGGCGCGGGTGCTGGACCGGTTGGGGATCAGCGTCATCGCGAGCCGCGAAGCCGGTTGCTGCGGCGCCGTGGACTACCACCTGGACGCCCAGGCCGCCGGCCTCGACCGTGCCCGGCGCAACATCGACGCGTGGTGGCCGGGCATCGAAAAAGGCGCCGAGGCGATTGTGCAGACGGCCAGCGGTTGCGGCGCCTTCATCAAGGATTACGGCCACCTGCTCGCCAGCGACCCGGCCTATGCCGACAAGGCGAAAAAGGTCAGCGAACTGGCCCGGGACCTGGTGGAGGTGTTGCGCGACGAACCGCTGGAAAAGCTCGGCATCCACGCCTCGCAACGCCTGGCCTTCCATTGCCCCTGCACCTTGCAGCACGGGCAGAAACTCGGCGGTGCCGTGGAAGCGCTGCTGACCGGACTCGGTTTCAACCTGACCTCCATCCCCGACGGACACCTGTGCTGCGGTTCGGCGGGCACCTATTCGCTGACCCAGCCCGAACTGTCGCGACAACTGCGCGACAACAAGCTCAACGCCCTGGAAAGCGGCCATCCCGAGGTCATTGTCACGGCCAACATCGGCTGCCAGTCGCACCTCGACGGCGCGGGCCGAACCCCGGTGCGGCACTGGATCGAACTGGTCGAAGCCGCCCTGCCTTAACCGAACCCTGGAGATGCCCATGAACCGCAAAGCCGTCCTGAGCCAGACCGAAGTCAACCAGATCATCAAAGCCGCCCGCGCCGAGGCACAGGCCAATCAATGGGCCGTAACCATAGTGGTGGTCGATGACGGTGGCCACCCGCTGGCCCTCGAACGCCTCGATGGCTGCGCGCCCGGCAGTGCCTACATCGCCACCGAAAAGGCTCGCACTTCAGCCCTCGGGCGGCGCGAATCGAAAAGCTATGAAGACATGGTCAACGCCGGGCGCTACGCTTTTCTGTCAGCACCCTTGCTGACTTCGCTTGAGGGGGGCGTGCCGATTGTTTTCGATGGCCAGGTGATTGGCGCTGTTGGGGTGTCTGGTGTTAAGCCCGAGCAGGATGCGCAAGTGGCCAAGGCCGGGGCGCAGTGCCTGGAATAAGATTTTGGCATCACCATTTCCCCCCTGTAGGAGTGAGCCTGCTCGCGATCGCGGAGTGTCATTCAACGTAGGTTTCGCCTGATATGGCGCTATCGCGAGCAGGCTCGCTCCTACAGGGGTCCGTGTTAAACCAGTCGAAAGGAGTTGCAGCAATGCCCCGTCTAACTGCCAAAGACTTTGCCCCCGAACTGCTGGAACTGTACGACTACTACGCCCACGGCAAGATCAACCGCCGGGAGTTTCTCGACCGCGCGGCGTTGTTCACCTTCGCAGGTTTGACGGCTGGAGCCCTGCTCGCCGCGCTAAGCCCCAATTATGCACTGGCCGAGCAGGTCGCGTTCACCGATCCTGACATTCTTGCCGAGTACATTACCTACCCGTCGCCCAAGGGCCACGGCCAGGTTCGCGGTTATCTGGTGCGTCCGGCCAAGGCCACCGGCAAAGTGCCGGCGGTGGTGGTCGTGCACGAAAACCGCGGGCTCAATCCCTACATCGAAGACGTGGCCCGGCGGCTGGCCAAGGCCGGTTTCATCGCCCTGGCCCCGGACGGCCTGAGTTCGGTCGGCGGTTATCCGGGCAATGACGACAAGGGCCGCGAGCTTCAGGCCACGGTCGACCCGGAAAAGCTGATGAACGACTTTTTTGCGGCCGTCGAGTGGATGATGAAACACCCTGCCGCCAGCGGAAAAGTCGGCATCACCGGATTCTGCTACGGCGGTGGCGTGACCAACGCCGCTGCCGTGGCCTATCCGGAACTGGGTGCCGCCGTGTCGTTTTATGGTCGCCAGCCAGCGGCCGAGGACGTGCCCCGCATCAAGGCACCGGTGATGCTGCACTACGGCGAGCTGGATACGCGGATCAACGAAGGCTGGCCCGCCTACGAGAAAGCGTTGAAGGCCGGGGGCAAGACCTATGAGGCCTACATCTACCCGGGCTGCAATCATGGTTTCCACAACGACTCCACACCGCGCTTCGACGAGGAGGCGGCCAGGCTGGCGTGGGAGCGGACGTTGGGGTGGTTTAAAAAGTATCTGGTTTGAATAGAAGTCCTGGGCCCGCAGGACTGGCCCCATCGCGAGCAGGCTCGCTCCTACATTGGGCTTCTGTCGAACACAGATTTTGTGTTCACTGAAGTTCCCTGTAGGAGCGAGCCTGCTCGCGATGGCGGTCTCACTGCTGGTAACTACTTCGGCTGAGCCACCGTCCGCAGATACGGTTTCAGGGTCTTGAAGCCATCCGGGTATTTCTTCTTCGCGTCTTCGTCAGACACCGAGGTCGGGATGATCACGTCTTCACCCGGCTGCCAGTTCACCGGCGTGGCGACGGTGTGTTTGGCGTTCAGTTGCAGGGAGTCAAGCAGGCGCAGCACTTCATCGAAATTGCGCCCGGCGCTCATCGGGTAGATCAGCATGGCCTTGACCTTCTTGTCCGGGCCGACGATGAACACCGAACGCACCGTGGCGTTGTCCACCGCCGTGCGTGCGCCGCCGCTGGCATTGGGGTGGATCATGTCGTAAAGCTTGGCCACCACCAGGTTTTCGTCGCCGATCAGCGGGTAGTTCACCGCCGTGCCCTGGGTCTCGGCGATGTCGCCCACCCAGCGGTTGTGGTCACTGACCGGGTCGACGCTGAGGCCGAGGACCTTGGTGTTGCGCTTGTCGAATTCCGGCTTGAGTTTGGCCAGGTAACCCAGTTCGGTGGTGCACACCGGGGTGAAATCCTTGGGGTGGGAAAACAGGATGGCCCAGCCATCGCCGATCCATTGGTGAAAATTGAGGGTGCCTTCGGTGGTGTCGGCGGTGAAATCCGGTGCTTCGTCGCCAATACGGATAGCCATGTTCGATCTCCTTGCAGTGATGGACAGGGACGCCGTCAGGGCAGCGAATGCACTTCCCGCGGCATGGACGCGAATCAGTATAGGAGAGGTTCGACGACTCGCCGCAACGGGTTGAACGCCTCGCTAGCCCACCAGCGCAATCAATTGCTGACGCTGGGCATCGGTGAGCATCGGGCCGAAACCGGCGCGGGCATTTTCCGCCATGTAGCGCGGGTTGCCGGTGCCGGGAATCACGCAGGTCACCGCCGAATGCGACAGCAGGAACTTCAGCGCCAGTTGCGGCCAGCTCTTGACCCCGACTTGCGCCGCCCAGCCTGGCAGCGGTTTATCTTTCAGTTTGGCCAGCAAGCCGCCACCGCCAAACGGCCGGTTGCAGATCACCGCCACGCCCCGCTCGCGGCACAACGGCAGCAGGCGTTTCTCGACGCCGCGATCATCCAGGGCGTAGTTGATCTGCAAGAAATCCAGTGGCTCGGCCTTGAGTACCGCTTCCACTTCTTCATGGGCCGACGCCGTGTAATGGGTGATGCCGATGTAGCGGATGCGCCCTGATTCCTTCCAGTGGCGCAGAGTCGGCAGGTGCGTCTGCCAGTCCAGCAGGTTGTGGATCTGCATCAGGTCGATCCGGTCGGTCTGCAACAGGGCGAAGGATTGTTCCATCTGCGCGATGCCTTCTTCGCGGCCCCGGGTCCACACCTTGGTGGCCAGGAACGCCGGCGAGCGCGGCTCATGGATCGATAGCAACTCGCCGTTGGTCTGTTCGGCGCGACCGTACATCGGCGAGCTGTCGATCAGCTTGCCACCCTTGTCGAACAACGCATCCAGCACCGCGGGCAAGTCTTTGTACGCCGGTTGCGAAGGCTCGACGTCAAATCCGCGATAAGTGCCCAACCCTACGATCGGCAAGGACTCGTTGCTGGAAGGAATGGCGCGGGTCTGCATGGTCTTGCCTCCTGTTCCCGTCGACGGCTCGGGTTGTGCACCCACCGGACCGAAGGTGAAGACCGCCGAAGCACCGGCAGCCAGCGTGAGTACTTCTCTACGGGTGTAACCCTCAGGATGGCTCATAAAACATTTCTCACCAGTCGCCGGGGTCCGGGCTGTTGCGCCGACACCCCGGATACCCCGCGCCAAGGGTCGATTGACTACACTCAGAAAGCCTTGCAGCGCCAGCCACTTTCAAACCCCGAGGCGTCAATGCCGCCCACTAACGTTAGTCGAATGTCGCGCACCCTGTTGTTACTCGTCGTCATCGTCACTGCGCTGTACCTGGCGCTGTGCGTGGCGCTGTTTGTGTTTCAACGGGCGCTGATTTATTACCCGCAACCGCGCGCCATCGGGACCGCCGCGACGCTGCTGACCCTGCCGGTCGCCGACGCGCAGGTGCTGGTTTCCGTCCGTCCTCACGATGGCCCGAACGCACTGATTTATTTTGGCGGCAATGCCGAAGACGTCTCGCGCAACTTGCCCGCCTTCTCCCAAGCCTTCCCTGACTACGCGCTGTACCTGCTGCATTACCGGGGTTATGGCGGCAGTTCCGGCTCGCCTTCCGAAGAGGCCATTGCCCGCGACGCCATCACCTTGTTCGACCAGGTACATGCCAGCCATCCGCATGTGGCGGTAGTCGGCCGCAGCCTGGGTTCCGGGGTAGCCGTGCGCCTGGCCAGCGAACGCCCGGCCGCGCGACTGGTGCTGATCACGCCCTACAACAGCCTCGAAGGGCTGGCCGCCCGTCAGTTCCGCTGGTTTCCGGTGCGCTGGTTGTTGAGGGACAAATACCCGTCCTGGCAGTACGCCGCCCGTATCACGGTGCCCACACTTTTGATCGCGGCCGAGCATGACGAAGTGATTCCGCGCCCGAGCACCGAACGTTTGTATACACACTTCGCCAAAGGCGTGGCGTCACTGCGGGTGATACCGGGGACGGGGCATAACACGATCAGTGACAGCCCTGAGTACTTGAAGGCGCTGGGGGATGGGTTGTAACGGCAACACCCCTCGCCACAAACAGCAATATCTCTATCAACAACAGGCTATGACCGTTAATCCGAGAATTCACCAACACTCAATAAAAACATATTTTCATGCCTATATTGATATTGTCGAACGTTCCCACTCTCTGAGGGTGCCGTCATGAATATCAAAACCCTGGCTTTGCTCCTGCTGGCTTTATGTGCGCAACCGGTCTGGAGCCAGACGCCTGCCGCCTCTCCCGCCGCTGCCGACAGCCCTGCGCTGACCACGCGCCTGGCCGAGCGTGACCTTTGGGTCGAACACATTTTCTGGATCAGAAACTACGCGTTGGCCAATCAATCCGCCGACAAAAAGCAAGCCAAAGTGGCGGCGGACCAGGTGGTCGACAACGCCACCAAAATCGCCAACAGCATCGCCCCGCTCTACGGCCAGCCGGCGGCGGATCAACTGCTCAAGCTGCTTGCTGGCCATTGGGGCGCGGTGAAACACTACAGCGATGCCACGGTCGCCAAGGACACCAAGGGCAAGCAGGCCGCCGTCACCGAGCTGACCGGCAATGCCAAGGCCATTGCGGCTTTCCTGGCCGGCGCCAACCCTTATCTGCCTGAGGCCACTCTGGTCAACATGCTGTCGGCCCATGGCGGTCACCACATCGCCCAGATCGATGAATTTGCCGCGCACGATTACGCTGGCGAAGCCCGCACCTGGGCGATGATGCGCATGCACATCCTGGCCCTGGCCGACGCCTTGACCGGTGCGCTGGTCAAGCAATTCCCGGACAAGTTCTGATATCGCGCGAGGGCACACCATGCTGGAAGGACTGGGCCGAACACAGCAGGACCTGCTCAATGCGCTGCTGCACCATGGGGGCGGCATGAGCATTGACGAGTTGGCTGAACATCTGGCTGTCACGCGCACCGCGATCCGCCAACACCTGGCGGCGCTGGAGCGTGACGGCCTGGTGCTGCGCGGCGATACTCGTCCGACGGGTCGTCGCCCTGAGCAGCTGTATCGGCTCACCGACCACGCGCGGGAGCAGTTCCCTCGCCACTATCAGCTACTGGCCAGCGTATTGATTGATGAAGTGGCGGGCATCATCGGTCCTGAAGCCCTGACTTCACTGATGCGCAGCATGGGCCGTAAGCTGGCTTCGGACCTGGAACAACAGGTCGTGGATGAAGCCAGGATCGTCCAGCACATGAACCAGACGGGCTACGAGGCCGAGGTGTTTTTTCGTTCAGGCGGCACCCCGGAAATCGTCGCGCATAACTGCGTGTTCCATCGCCTGGCCGCCGAGCACCCGGTGGTCTGCGAACTGGACCTGGCCTTGATCGGCGCATTGGGCGGCGGTGAAGTCGAGCACAGCGAGTGCATGGTGCGCGGCGGGCATGTCTGTCGCTTCAGGTTGCGACCGAGTGAAACTCCGGAGCCACCACTGGAACACTGACCTTACAGATCGACCATCTGCATGTTCGCTTTGAGAAAGCCCATCAACTCGGCTGCCGCTGGCGACAGGCTATGCCCCTTGCGGCACAGAATGCCGATCTGGCGTTCCAGCCGCGGTTCTGAAAGCGGTAGGAACGTCAGTTTCTCATTGCCCTGTGGGAACGCCAGAGACGGCAGCGTCGTGATGCCAATGCCCTCTTCAAGCATCGCGATCAGCGAAATCATGTTGGAGACGAACAGCAGACTGCTGTCCAGCAACCCCGCCGCTTCCGTGCCCGCGAGCAAGCGCGAGGTGCCATTGCGCACCAACGGATAGGCTTGCAGGCTCGACCAATGCAATGCCTCGCCTTTGGCCACCAACGGATGATCGTGGCGGCAGACCACCCCCACCCGATCACTCAGGATCGGCACGAACTCAATGTTTTCGTCCGCCGCCCACACGCTGCTGATCGCAAAATCCACCTGCCCCTGGACCAACAACTGCTGCACGCTGTCGGCATTGCCGTCCTGCATGCTGATCTGCATTTTCGGGTGCTCGCTGACAAACCGTGCGAGCAGATGTGGCAACAACCGACTGGCCACCGACGGCACCGTAGCGATGCTCACCTGACCGATTTCATGCCGTGCCAGCAAACTCACTTCGCGGGCGATGCGGTCGTGATGCGCCAGCAAATCCTGGAACAGCGGCAAACAGTGCTCGCCGAATGGCGTCAGTTCGGTTTTGCCGCCCTTTTCGAACAAGGGCTGGCCGAGTTTCTGCTCCAGTTCGCGCACAGCCAGGGACAGCGCCGGTTGCGTGCGATAGGCCTGCCTTGCCGCGCCGTGGAAGCTTTTCAGCTGGGCAACCAGGACGAAATAGCGCAGTTGGGTAATCTTCAGCTCGGGAAGCACGGTAAGTTTTCCTTATCATTTCATATTTATTATTAATTTTTATTTGCAGACTAATACTCTCAAGATGGGGCCAACGCAATCGGAGGTTCCCATGGCACTGCAACCCTACAAAAACTACATCGGCGGCAACTGGTGCGAAGGCCAGGGCGTCATCGCCAACCACAGCCCTTCGGATGTTCAAGACCTCATTGGCCATTACCACCAGGCCAGCGCCGAACAGACGCTGGATGCCATCGCCGCCGCCCGCGACGCCCAGCCGCAGTGGGCCGCCAGTGGCCTGGAACAGCGCCAGCAAGTATTGATGGCCATCGGCAACGAGTTGATGGCGCGCAAGGAAGAACTCGGCGAACTGCTCTCCCGGGAAGAAGGCAAACCACTGGCCGAGGGCATCGGCGAAGTCAATCGCTCCGCGCAGTTCTTCCACTACTACGCCGCCGAAGTGCTGCGTCAGATGGGCGAGACAGCCGCCTCGGTACGCCCCGGCATCGAGATCGAAGTCCAGCGTGAACCGGTCGGAGTGATCGGCATCATCACGCCGTGGAATTTCCCGATGGCCAGCGCCGCGTGGAAGATTGCCCCAGCCCTGGCCTTCGGCAACGCCGTGGTGTTCAAACCGGCAAACCTGGTGCCGGCCAGCGCCTGGGCCCTGACTGAAATCATCAGCCGCCAGGCCTTGCCCACCGGCACCTTCAACCTGGTCATGGGCAGCGGCGCTGTGGTCGGCGAAAGCCTGATCCAGTCCGCCGACATCGATGCGTTGACCTTCACCGGTTCCCTGCAGACCGGTCGCCGCGTCGCGGTCGCCACCGCCGGCAATCTGGTGCGTTGCCAACTGGAAATGGGCAGCAAGAATGCCTTGGTGGTGCTCGATGACGCCGACCTCGAAATCGCCGTGGAATGCGTGTTGAACGGCGCCTTTTTCGGTACCGGGCAAAAGTGTACGGCCTCTTCGCGTTTGATCGTCTGCGATGGCATCCATGACCGGTTCGTCGAGGCATTGGTGGCACGCATGCGTCAACTGAAAGTCGGTCATGCCCTCGGACAAGGGGTACAGATCGGCCCGGTGGCTGAAGCCCGGCAACTGGAGCAGAACCTTCATTACCTGCAACTGGCCAAAGACGAAGGCGCGACCCTGGTCGAGGGCGGCGAGTTGCTGAACCTGCAACCGGCCGGGCACTACATGCGCCCCGCCCTGTTCACCAACACCCACAACACCATGCGCATCAATCGCGAAGAGGTTTTCGGGCCGATTGCCTGTGTGATCCGGGTCAGCGATTACGAACAAGCCTTGTCCGTGTTGAACGATACCGAATACGGCCTCACCGCCGGGATCATCACCCAGTCGCTGCGTTATGCCAGCGACTTCAAGCGCCGTGCCCACACCGGTTGCGTCATGGTCAACCTGCCCACCGCCGGCACCGATTACCACGTGCCGTTCGGCGGCCGCAAAGCCTCCAGCTTCGGGCCGCGCGAGCAAGGGCAGTACGCCCGCGAGTTCTACACCGTGGTCAAGACCACCTACGTGCGTCCTTGAACAGGAGATCACCATGCACGACTTATTGATGATCGACGGCCTGCAGTATTCCCACTGGAACGAAGAGATCTTTCGCCAGATGCAGGCCGGTGGCCTGAGCGCGGTGCACGCCACCATCGCCTATCACGAGAACGCCCGGGAAACCCTGTCGCGCATCGGCGAATGGAACCGGCGCTTCGAAACCTGGCCCGAGCTGATTCGTCCGGTGCGCGAGGCTTCGGACATTCGTCTGGCGCATCAGGAAGGCCGCGTCGGGATTTTCTTCGGTTTCCAGAACTGCTCGCCGATTGAAGACGACATCAGCCTGGTGGAAGTTTTCCGTCAGCTCGGTGTGCTGATCATGCAGCTCACCTACAACAACCAAAGCCTGCTGGCCAGCGGCTGCTACGAGACCGAAGACAATGGCATCAGCCGTTTCGGCCGCCAGGTGATCCGCGAGATGAACCGCGTCGGCATGCTGATCGACATGTCCCACAGCGCCGAGCGCAGCACCCTGGAAGCCATCGAGTTGTCGAGCCGGCCGGTGATCGTCTCCCACGCCAACCCATCGAGTTTCCACGCGGCCAAACGCAACAAGTCCAACGCGGTGTTGCGCGGCATCGCCGAGTCCGGTGGCCTGCTGGGTTTCAGTACTTACCCGTTCCACCTCAAGGGCGCGTCGGGCTGCACCCTGGAATCGTTCTGCGACATGGTCGCCAGCACGGCGGAGCTGATGGGCGTCGAACACATCGGCATCGGCACCGACCTGTGCCAGCAACAACCCCTGCAAGTGCTCGAATGGATGCGCAACGGGCGCTGGAGCAAAGACAAGGATTACGGCGAAGGATCAAAGGACAACGCCAACTGGCCGGCACCGTTGCAATGGTTCCGCGACAGCCGGGATTTCCCGGTCATCGCCCAGGGCCTGCGCGACCGTGGCTTCGCCGATGACGAGGTACGCAACATCATGGGACTCAACTGGCTGCGCCTGCTGGAAAACGCTACGACGGCGCAAAACTGACTCTTGATCGACACCGTGAGGACAGCATGAAAAATAACAACAATAACCTCCCGTTCATCTCCCCGACCGGCGATGCACAGCCCCAGGCGCGTATTTTGGAGGCATCATGAAAACATCCGACTCCCTACAAGCCGACGTCCAGCCACTGGACCTTGCACCGCCGAAAAAAGACATCGACTGGCCGCTGTTTTTAATCAGTGGCGGCTTCCTCGGCGCCTTCCTGATCGCGGCACTGATCGACATCGATGGCGTATCGCTGTTGGTGAACACGCTGTTCGCCTGGTCGACGAAGTTCTTCGGGCTGTACTGGCAGATCCTGATGCTGGCGACCTTTGCCATGAGCCTGATCATCTGCTTCAGCAAGTGCGGGCGCGTCAGGCTGGGCGGCGTCGATCAGCGGCCCGATTCCAGCACCTTCAACTGGATCGCCGTGATCATGTGCGCCCTGCTCGCCGGGGGCGGCGCATTCTGGGCGGCAGCGGAACCAATGATGCACTTCGCCAGCCCACCACCGTTGTTCGCGGGGGTGCAGCCTCACACCGAAGCCGCCGCACACGCTGCGCTCGCGCAATCGTTCGTGCACTGGGGCTTCCTGGCCTGGGCAGTGCTGGGCAGTCTGCTGGCCATCGTGCTGATGCATTTGCACTACGACAAAGGCTTGCCACTGGCACCGCGCACCCTGCTCTATCCGTTGTTCGGTGAGCGTGCGCTCAAGGGACCGATCGGCACGCTGGCGGACGCCACCTCGATCATCGCCGTCGTCGCCGGCACCATCGGCCCGATCGGTTTCCTCGGCCTGCAAATCAGCAGTGCGTTGCACTCGGTCTGGGGCATTCCCAATGACCTGATGGTGCAGTCCATCACCATCGTGCTGGTCACGGTGATGTACACCACGTCCTGCCTGGTCGGGCTCAAGGGCATCCGTTTCGTCAGTGAAATCAACGTCTGGCTGATGATCGGCCTGGCGGTGTTCATGGTGCTGCTGGGGCCCACCGTTTTCATTCTCGGCGGTTTTCCCACCGCGTTCGCCTTGCACCTGGAGCAGTTCATTCCGATGACCCTGTTCCGCGCCGATCCGAAATGGCTCGACTGGTGGACGGTGTTCTACTGGGGCTGGTTCATTGGCTACGCGCCGATGGTCGCCCTGTATGTGGCGAAGATTTCCCGTGGCCGGACCATCCGCGAAGTGATCATGACCCTGTCGATCATCGCCCCGCTGGTGACCATGTTCTGGTTCACCGTGGTCGGCGGCGCTGGCATCGGCATGGAATTGCAGTCGCCAGGCATCGTCACCGCCCACGGCGCGCAGCCCGAAGACCTGCTGCTGGGTGTGGCCCAGAACCTGCCCCTGGGTGGACTGATCTCGGCGCTGTTCCTGTTCCTGAGCTTCATTTCCGTGGCCACCAACGGCGATGCGATGGCGTTCACCGTGGCGATGGCCATGTCCCGCAATGACAAACCGAAACCATGGCTGCGTGCCTTCTGGGCCATCGGCATGGGCCTGGCCGCGGTGGTGTTGATCACCATTGGTTCGGGCGGGGTCACGGCCCTGCAATCCTTTATCGTAATTACTGCCGTACCGGTTTCACTGCTGATCCTGCCGTCGCTCTGGGATGCACTGCGCATCGCCCGGCAGATGGCTCGCGAACAGGCAGTCTGATGATGATGAACAGTTCAGGAATCGCAATGATGTCGCACACCGACACGGATACCTCTTCGGCCTTGCGGCCCGCCGCTCGGGTCATGGACCTGGAGCGGCTGGGCAGCCACTTTCAAAGCCGCTTGAGTTTCGTGCGCAGCAGCGTGCGGCGGATGATGAACGAGCAGTGGCGCATCCAGCGCACCTGCTTCGATCTGGATGCCGAGGGCTTCGGTACGGCGATCTACCGCATCGACACCGCCAGTGCCCACTATCACTGTGTGATTTTCTCCATGTACCTGCCGCCGGAAAAGCGCAGCGACCGGGTCATCGCCGATCAGTGGGATGTCACTTTTGTTCTGCTCACCGGCAATGTCGATGAGCAGCAATTGGCTGACCTGCGGCGCAATGTGCCGTTGCAGGAAGCCGGGCGTTTTGATTCGCGCGTGCTGGTGCTGTCGCGGGCCAACCGCAGCCTGCGCAACTTCGAACGCTTCCTCGAAGCGCTGGCCGAAGGCTGTCAGCCAGACCCGCGACAACTGGCCGAGGTCGGCTACCTGTATCGCACCACCGCGGTGTACGGCAACGGCAAGTTCGGCATCGCCGACTTCAGTTGCCTGCAAGGCACTGCGGACTTCACGCAACCCTTCAGCGCCCAGATGTTTACCGTGTACCTGTTGCGACATTTCAGCATCGAGCAGATCGAACACATGGCCCGGGCGCGCAACCCACAGCGGGCGGTGGGCCTGGACCCTGCCCTGCAGCGTTACCTTGGGGTCGGCAATTCCACGGGGCTGGGCATGGCGCCGTTCCTGATCAATCACCCGCAACTGGTCAACCAATGGCTGTGGGCCAGGGAAACCGCACTGGCGCAGGTTGTGGCGCAAGCGGCTGACGTTCCTCATGCCCAGCGCTTTCAGGCGTTGCTGCTACGGGCCCGCCAGCACTTGCAGCAAACCAGCACCGAGGACCAACGGCAAAGCGACATCGACCAACAGACGCTGGTCGATCTCGAACAACTGGCCGAGTGGTTCACGGGCCAGTCGGTCAACGCCGGGTCGTGGTCGCGCCTGCAAGCCTGGGCCGAAGTGAACGTCGGCGCCGGCTGCCAGGAACTGCTGGTCAGCCTGCTGCTGGAGTTGTACCCCGAACAGGTCGATCCGCTGGCCGAGCAGATGTCGGTCAACGAGGGGTTTCGCCTGAACGCCGAGATGCCATTGGATGAGCTGTGCGATCTGATCGAGACCAAGTACCGCTGGGCGCTCGACTACGACTTGAGCGGCGCCGAGGCCAACCACTTTTTCTGGTATCGCTCGGCGGAAAAGGAAGAACCACGCCTGGGCGAACGGGCCATGGAGCCAGGCGCCGAGAAGGAAATGCAGTTGGGGGTCGCGCACAACATTCAACGTTGTCATCGCGCGCTGCTTGCCTACCGCGAGCAACACCCACGGCAATTGACCGCGCACTTTCTGCTGGCGCTGCCGCAGTTCAAAGGCACTGTCTGCCGCCTGCAAGGCATGGCCCGCTGCACCTTCGGGGAGATCCGCGCCAACCTGATGGACCGCGGCATGCTGCCGATCCACTTGCTGCGCTGCAAGCTGGCGTTCTTCGGCGCCGGCAAGTTCGACCCCAAGTCCAGCCGCTGGGTGCGCATCACCTTGTTTCAGGGGGCACCGCTGGTCAGCGAGATCGGCCAGCCGTTCCCCGACGACTGGAACTTTGCCGTCATGCCTGAACTGACCAACGCTGCCGGAGCACTCTGAAATGCGTGTATCGCTCAATGAAATCCAGGTGATCTGCCGCAAGGCCTTCGAAGGCATCGGCTTTGCACCCGGTGATTGCGACGACGCCGCCGAGATGATTGCCAGGCTGCAACAGCAAGGCCTCGACGGTATCGGTGCGCTGAAAAAGGCGTTGGACTTCCTTCACGATGAAGTCGATCGCCCCATCGAAACCTGCTACGAAGACGCCACGCAACTGACCCTCGATGCCCATGGCCAGAGCGTGTTGCGCTGCGCCGCCCAGGCCATCGAACTGGGGGTAGGCAAGGCCTTGCGCGGCGGCAGTGCGCTGATCCGCGTCCGCCATTGCCACAACCGCATCCTGCTGCTGGGCTATCTGGCGCGCTGTGCCGGAGAAGGTCTGAATTTTTGTGTGTACTGGCGCGATGCCCGGCAGGAACTGGTGGCCACCTTCAGCGCCGGGAACACCCGCCCGGCCTTGCGGGTGTATGACCTGCCGCAACCGGCGCAGGGCGACGAGCAAAGCATCAACGTGCTGATTTCCAGACACTTCGCGCTGCTGCCACGCCTGAGTGCCGAAGACGCGGCCCCGACGCTTGAATTCAGTCAGCCAACACCCACGGGCGGGCTGCAGGTCAATGATGAAGTCTGGGCCCAGTTGAAAAAACTGGGTGAACGGGTGCTGGTGGAAAGCACCGAAGAATCCCGTCGCCGTGGAGCCGGTGAAGGCAGCGACGCCCGGTAAAACCCTCAAACCCGCATCAGGAATCATCAATGAAACAGGCGATCAAAACCGACCTCTTTGCCTCGCGCGCGCCATTGGAATGGGCGGTTGTCGGCAACGGCACGCTGTACACCGCGCAAATCCCCATCGACCGCCAGGGCCAAGTGGTGAGCGGCGGCATCGAAGCACAAACCCGGCAGACCCTGGACAACCTGCGCCATACCCTGCAAGCCGCCGGCAGCTCGCTGGACGCGGTCACCCAGGTGCTGATCTACGTCACTGACCGCAGCTACCTGGCAACCGTGAATGCGGTCTACGCCGAGTACTTCCAGGCACCCTACCCTAACCGCGCCGCCATGGTCGTGGCGGGCCTGGCCCGGGAGGAAATGCTGGTGGAGCTGGTGGTTTACGCCTGCATGGACTGATCCGGCCCAACGCACGGCCCCTGTAGGAGCAGGCTCGCTCCTGCAGGGGCAGACCAATACCCTTCGTCGGACATTCGGCTCCGGCAATAAACAGGTTCACGCCCGCCGTGAACCTTGTTTCAAGGCACCAGTCATAGCCCAGCGCTTTTCCCCACTTTCTTCGTTGTCATCTCATCAGAGTTGTCCGTCCATGCGCCAAACAGCCGTTGCCTTGCGCTTTTCTTCGCTGTGCCTGTTTTCCCTGCTCCCCGTTTTTGCAAGCCCCGCCCACGCCGAT
Source organism: Pseudomonas sp. KH_046_2 (assembly GCF_057838985.1). NCBI lineage: Bacteria > Pseudomonadati > Pseudomonadota > Gammaproteobacteria > Pseudomonadales > Pseudomonadaceae > Pseudomonas > Pseudomonas sp. KH_046_2. Next base: position 3,629,044 of record NZ_CM174480.1, read on the forward strand.
GGGCAACGGCAACTGGTAGACGCCATCAACGACTATCGCGCCCATCCGCAACGCTGCGACCGGCGGCCGACGCAACGCTTATCCCCCCTGACGCTCAAGTCGAACCTGGCCCTGCCCGTTGGCTATGGCGGTGGGTTGCGGGACCGGTTAAAGGCTTCCGGCTATCAGGCAACCATGGTGCGGTCGATCCGCGTGGTGGGTGCACGGGACGCCGAAGAAGCCTTCGACATGTTCCAGGACGAGCACTGCGCCGCGCTGCTCGACAACCAATACGCCGACATTGGCGTCAGCCGCGCCGGGAGTGAGTGGCAAGTGGTGCTGGCCCGGCCGGTGCTCGACGGGAAAACCGGCGATCCACGCAGCGCCGCACAGGCGTTGCTGGCGCAGGTCAACGCCGCCCGGGCCAAGCCGCGCATGTGCGGTCGCCAGCGGTTCGGCGCCGCGCGGCCGCTGTCCTGGAGTGCAGCCTTGGGCTCCGCAGCACAAAGCCACAGCAAGGATATGGCCTACGGCAACTATTTCGCCCACCAGGACCCCGACGGTGACATGCCCTCCGACCGCGCCAGGGCCGCCGGCTACCGTGGCCGGCAGATCGGTGAAAACATCGCCGCCGGACAAGGTTCCCCCAGCAAGGCCATGGCCGGCTGGCTCGCCAGCCCCGGGCACTGCGCCAACCTGATGAACCCGATGTTCACCCAGGTCGGTGCCGCTTACGCCGCCAACGCCCGCAGCGACAACGGTGTTTACTGGACGATGCTGTTTGGCGCGCCTTGAGCCGCCGGCCAGACCCACCTTACGGGCATTAAAAAGCCCGCACTGGGCGGGCTTCGCGAGTGAATGTAACAAGTAGGTGGCCGGTGCTGGTCTCCGGCTTACAAGGTTTATCAGGCCTCCCACAAAAGAGCCGTGAAACTGTAATGGAACTCTTCTGCTTCACACGGCATAAGGGCTGGATCCCAGCGCGGGGATCTTTCTAACCGTGTACCCTTCGGAACGCGCCCCACGTCTCCTTGCTATCCTTTTGCGCATCAGTCTGCGTCTTCACCTACAGGATTGAGGATAGCAAAACAGAAACGATTGCCAATGGGTCTTTTAGACCGATTTCGACCAGCAGAAAACATGGCAGGACGGAAAAATACTATCGATCCAGGGATGACTTTACATGGATGAGTTTCACCACGGCAGTTGCCTCTGCGGCGCCGTCAAATATCGCTTGTCGACCGAGCTGAAAGCCGTCACCCATTGCCATTGCAGCCATTGCAGCCAATGCCGAAAGGGCCATGGGGCTGCGTTTGCAACCTATGGGAGCGCGCCCGCCTCGGCGCTGACCATCATGACCGGCGCAGATTCGCTGCAGGTGTTTGAATCGTCCAGAGGTGTCACGCGGCAGTTCTGTTCCCGCTGCGGATCTTCACTGTTCTGGACTGACTCGACAGGAGCGTTTTCCGAGTGGGTTTCGGTTGCCCTCGGCACGCTGGATACGCCGCTACGCCCAAACAAGCAAAAACATGTTTGTGTCGGTTCGAAAGCGGATTGGTATGACATCAACGATCAGCATCCACAAACGGACTGAGTGGCTGGAGCGAGCCCCACAGAGTGAGCTGTGTCGTACACATCTTTCGCGTTCGCTGAAGATCCATTGTGGGAGCGAGCCTGCTCGCGATAGCGTCAAATCAGTCAACATCGAAGTTGCCTGACACTCTGCAATCGCGAGCAGGCTCGCTCCCACAAAGGTTGTACCTGGTGACCTGGCAGCAGCGCCTCAGGCAGGCCGACGCACCACCCTCACCTTGCCGCTATCGCCGCCACCGCAGAACAACCGCTCGCCGCCATCGGACTCGAGCCCCGACACGCCCACGCCTTCGGGCATTTTCAGGCTCTGCAGCACTTCGCCCGATTGCGGATCGATGCGGCGCAGCTCGCTTTCATCGCCTTCCCACGTACCGTGCCACAGCGCGCCGTCCACCCAGGTCACGCCAGTGACGAAACGGTTGGATTCGATGGTGCGCAGGATCTTGCCGTTCTCGGGGTCGATCTGGTGGATCTTGCGTTCGCGGTACTGGCCTACCCACAACGTCCCTTCGGCCCAGGTCAGCCCCGAATCGGTGCCTGCGCCGGGGGCAGGAATGGTCGAGAGGATACGACCGGTGCGGGGGTCGATCTTGTGGATGCGGTCTTCGGCGATCTGGAACAGGTGCTCCCCGTCAAACGCGGTGCCGGCATGGGCAGCGACATCGATCGAGCCCAGCACCTTGCCGCTTTCCGGGTCCAGGGCGTTGATTTTGCTGTTGCTTGCGAACCAGACCTTTTCGCCGTCCCAGGTGACGCCGCACACATGGTCGACATCGGCAAACGGGCCATATTCACGAATGATTTCAGCAGTTGCGTGTTTCATCTGGCATTCCTCGATGGGGGTTGGTGGCGTTCATCCTAGCCACCGGGCAGCGGCGCCGGGAGTAACAAGGTCGTCGCGAATCCCGGAACGGGCGGCGTCATCCAGCGTCGCGCGCGACCACGGCCAAACCACTGCACCTTGCCCTGCTCCGCCAATGTATCGAGCGCCCGTTGCACCGTGCGCTGGCTGGTACCCAGCGCCAATGCCAAGGCGGAACTCGACCACGACTCGCCATCGGCGAGGCAGGCCAATACCCAGGCAAATTTTTCCTCGACCGGTTGCGCCAGTGTCACCACCTGCGTACACACCGGCGATTGCAGGGCATAACCGCGTGCCGTTGCGATGACGTCGGCCAACGGCTTGAGTGCTTTACGCAGCCTGCCGATTTCCACCCGAAGCCGCGCGCGATGGGATTCATCCGAGAGTTTCAAACGGAACGCCCGGGTGATCAGCGTTTCCCGCGTAACGTCGGCGGGCCACGCCTCGGCCAATGCGCGGGCGAGTACGAACAGGATCGGCCTTGTAGCGAGCGACACCGACATGCCACAGCCGTGCACAACGTACCGGCAGGCATCCACCACCAGTGACGTTGAACAGAACAACGCTTCAACGTCATCGAGCAACAGCGGCCGTTCTTCACCCTGGGCAAACAGGTGTGCCGCGGGGGCATCGAGCAGACGCACAGCGTGCTCGACCTCAGCCATCAGCGCGGCAATCCCGGTTTGACCGGCAGCCTGACCGACCCTCTTCAACGCCTCCCGCGCTTCGTGCGATTGCAAGCGTCGAATGGCGATCCCCGCCAGCACCAGTTCATGGGTTGCCCGCAAGGCCGGCGGCAATGGTCCGGGGTCGAGTTCGGCCAGTAACTGCTGTGCCTCGTCGAGCTGCCCGATCAACAGCAAACGGCGGATTTGCAGATAGCGCGCATGGGCGGCATTGACCCGGTCACCGTGGTGTTCCAGGGTGACCCGCGCCGTTTCGAGCGCCTTGACCGGCCAGCCGAGCTCCCGCGAAGCCAGGGCGATTTCGGCCTCGGCCACCACACAGCGCGCCCGGGCCAGCACTTCCCTTGGCGCAAAGGCCCGTTGCGCACGCTTGACCAGCGCCCTGGCCCGCACCAGGTCGCCCAGTTGCGCCATGGCGATACCGCGCAGGGCTAGCGCCGGCGCATCGTCGCGCAAGGCCACGCGGTCCAGTGCGCCCAGCGGATTGCCCGCCGCCAGCGCCTGTGCGGCTGCCGCGATCATCGAGTCCATGGAAATCCCGCCACGCTTGTCACTCCCATCATTTGACACCCGGGTTTAGTCTAAATCACGACCTTTCACCAGGAGCGTACAACGATGAACACGCACGCAATCGCGACCCGGGAGCAATGGCTGGCGGCACGTTTGCAACGGCTTGAAGCGGAAAAGGCCCTGTCCCGACGCAGCGATGAGGTGGCCAGATCCCGGATCCGGTGAAACAGTTCGCCGCGACCTGTGGCACCGATGCACCGACCTACACCCGCGACCGGCCAGGGCTGAGCACGTTCGTGTTGGAAGACGGCGAGATCTATCACACCTATTCCACCTACGCACGGGGCCTGGACGGATTGTGGAGCATGTACCAATGGCTCGACCGCGCGCCCAAGGGCCGCAATGAAACGGGACCCTGGTGGCGTCGGCATGATGAGTACCGGTGAGCGCCAGCGGTATCACTGACCGCCGATGAAGACGTCCGCCAGTTTGTCCACCAGCGCCGGCTTGGTCTGCGAGACCCAGCGCCGGGTCGCCCATTCCTGCCATTCCTCGGCACGGTCCAGGGTGTAGCGCGGCACAAAGTCGCCGAGGAACCGGCCCAGGTTGTGCAGCGTGACGTCATGGCCGGCGTTGGACATCTGCTCCAGCAAATCCCTCAGGGCCACTTCGAATTCAGGTGGCCACTGTTCGCCGGCCAACACCTGCTCGACCGTAGAATGTCGATCAAAGCCAAGCGAATTGCACACTGGCATTGGCATATTCCTCCGTAGGCGTTGTGGATGGAGTCAGCCAAAGATGCTGCACAGTTCAATGCTGCACAGCCACTTCACTTGACGAGCCCCGGAATGACGATCGCTTCCCGAGACCAATGAAAGGTGTTCTCCGAGCTCCGTCTGCCCGTGCGAATGTTGTCGGTACACCACCAGCACCGCATCGCCCACGTCGGTATTGATCAGTTCGTTCCAACTGAACAACGCGACATAGCCGTCACTGGCACGCGCCACCACATAGGCGCGCTTCCAGCCTTTGGGGTCATCACTCTTCAACCCGGCCTTGAGGACAATTTCCCGCAGCAACACCCCGCGATAGCCCTTTTTCTGTGCTTTTTGCGCATTGCCCTCGCAGGTATTGCTGGTCAGTCTCACCCAGTCATAACCCGGCATGGCTTGCAGGTCGGCCACGCTCAGGTACAGCGGGTTCTGCACTTGCCCGACCACCTCCAGTGTCTGCTCAGCCACATTGATGACCGGGCGCGACAACAACACGGGTTTGGCGCTGGGGCGAACAAGGCTTTGCACAGTCGAAAAAATGGAACGCATGGCGATGCTCCTCTCGGGGTTGACCAATCACCTGACGGTCCTGGGCTGCCCACCGGCAGCCCAGGACCGTCAGATGCTTAAAGCAGCGGCAGGCTGTAGCTGAGGATCAGGCGGTTTTCATCCAGGTCGCTGCTGGCATTGCCACGCAAGCTGGCGTTACGCCAGGAAATGCCCACGCCCTTGAGTGGACCGCTTTGCAGCGCGTAGTCGATCCGCAGGTCGCGCTCCCACTCTTTGCGGTCACCGGCGGCGGAGTCGATGTTGTCGCCGCTCAAATAAGTGACCACGGTCTTGAGCCCCGGCACGCCAAGCGCCACGAAGTCATACCCGTATTCGGCCAGCCAGGTGCGCTCGCCGGCACTGAGGAACTTGCCGATCTGCCGGTCGGTGATCAGGTACGCAGTGGCGCCGTCGCCCTGGTTGACGAACGGGAACGCGCTGTCGCCGGAGACTTGCTGGTAGCCGGCGCTGAAGGCATGGCCACTCAGGCTGTAGGTGAACAGGGCACTCCAGGTGTTGTTGTCCACCTCACCGGCGTGGGTGTCGCCCGCTTTCCAGAAACCGCTGCTTTTGTAGCCTTGGGCACGTCCGGCCGCGTTGCCGTTCTTGCCATCGGCGCTGCTGTTGAAATAGCGCAAGTCAGTCTTCAGCGCGCCGGGGCCGATGGCCATTGTGTGGATCAGGCCGAGGAAGTGCTGTTGGTAGAAATCTTCGAGACTGCCGTAGTAGTACTGGGCGGTCAGGTCCTTGGTGATCTTGTAGTCGCCGCCGGCGAAGACGAAGGTGTCCGAGTCGGCCAGGGCGGTGCTGGCCGGGGTACCCGCGGGGCGCGTCGCGCCACCGATGCGCAGGTCGATATCGTCGGTGGAACTGCGGGTCTTTGTGCTTTGCAGTTGACCGGCGGTGAGGGTCAGGCCGTCGATTTCGCTTGAGGTGATCTGCCCGCCTTCGAAGGTTTGCGGCAGCAGACGACCGTCGTTGAAGTTGATCACCGGCAGCTTGGGCTGCAGAGTGCCAGGCGTGCTTCGGTCTTGGAAATGCGTACTTTGCCGGTCACGCCGCCTTTGGAATACTCATCGACCGCATGGCCGTCGCTGTCCGTGGGAAACAGCGCCCCCGGCGTGCGGTCGATACCGGCCTTGCCTACGCGACCGCCGCTGTCCAGTTTCAGGCCTGTCATGGCGATAGCGTCCAGGCCAAAACCGACGGTGCCCTGGGTGAATCCGGAGATCACGTTGAGTTGCAGCCCCTGCCCCCACTCCTTGGCCTGGCTGGTGTAGGCGGCATTGCCCACCTTGCCCTGGCTTTCCCGGTTGTCCGAATTGAAATAGAAATTGCGCAGGTTCAGCGAGGCCTTGCTGTCTTCGATAAAACCAGCGGCGATGGCCTGGTGGGTCAAACCACCCAGGGTGATGGCCAGGGCCAGGGGTTGCAGCTTCATTGTGTTTACTCCAGTGCGGGTCTCTTGTTTCTTTTTTTGGGGGGGCGTCCATGGACCTGATTCCCTCGTGACCTGACGTATTCGCCCATCGCTATATATTTTTGTATATAGCGATGGGCGAAATTTACGGCCTGCAAGTCTGCAAGCGCCGTCAGTGCTACGTGATTGAGGCTCGGAAAAAGATCGAAACAGGTCTGGCGGCCTGCATCTTTCTAGAAGCTGACTTTTAAGTCAATAAATTTAACAGGTGAGATTGGTAGTCGAATGGCGCGTTTGATCACGCCTGCTACATGTTTTGGATTCAGTTCCTCAAGCCAATATCCCCGGCAATACACGGCAATGCTTCGGTCTGAATCCAGCCCAACCCCAGCGGGAGAAACTGTGCGTTCAGCCTCGAACAACTGGTCACGGCCTACCGCGAACTGCGCCTGGCCGTGGACGAACAGCGGCGGGTGTAATCACGCCGGCGGAATCGTCGCCAGCATGCCGATCAGGATGGTCAACAGCAGAAAACCGCCGAGAAAAATCGTCATCTTGGCCATGGGGCCTCCCACACTATGAATTGGCGGTACAGGGGCGGCATGTGCCGCCCCAACGGCGTACCGAAGACTTATTGTGGGCTGGCCGCTGTATCCGTTACAGAGGCAGATTGCGCTGAAAAATACGGATCAGATCCACTTTCAGGCTGTGCTTTCGGGGGTTTCCCAGAGAGGAGTTTGCGCGCGATGTCCACAAACGGCGTGACGATCAGCCCCTGCAGCGTCAGGTAACGCTCATGATCCTGCTCACCGGTGCCAAACTGGATGGACTCGGGTGTGGACCGGGTGACGTAGAGCGTGCCGAACATCCAGTCCCACAGTGACAGGTTGATGCCGAAGTTCTTGTTGAAGTGTCGCGGCGCATCGCTGTGATGAATCTGGTGTTGCGCCGGGCTGCTCAGCACCCGCTCCAGCACCGGTCCGAAGGAAAGCCAGACGTGGCTGTGTCGCAGGTTGGCCGCCAGGGCATTGAAGATGAACACCATGTAGGTCACGCCAAACAAGGTATAGCGGCTGATCTCCCCGCCACAGACGTACCAGAAGACACCGGCAAACGCGCCGACGCAGATGATGTCCGTGAGCTTTTCGACCACCTCTTCCAGAAAGTGCACCCGGCTGGCCGTCGCCGGCACCAGCACGGGCGCCGAATGATGGACTTTGTGGAAGGCCCACAGGTACCGCGAATGGAAAGCGCGATGACCCCAGTAATGGCTGAAGTCCTTGACCAGAAATACGCCCAGCCCATAGAGCAGGGTCAGCGCCAGGTGCTCCTCCACTTGCGTACGCGCGCCCCACAGGTTGGTGAAGAACGCGATGTAGTCCGCTGAACGCAAGACGTACGGATCCACCAGACCGACGATGGGCAGCACCAGGGCAACCTTGAGGATGGCGAGTACGAAGTAGTAGCGGTAGTCGAGCAGCGCCGAGCGATGCAGGTACACCCGGCGGCCGCCGATGAACTGCCCGAATGAGCGCGCGTCGGTCAGGCCCCGGGATTTTCGGTAGCGGAACAGGCAGTAAGCGACACCGTAAGACATGCAGAGAAAGGCTAGACCGAGTCTGCCGTTGAAGTCGAAAATGCCCAGGAACTGCCGGGTGACCGGCTCGATCACCCATTGGGATAAATAAAGATGGATTGTGGCAAGAACATCCATACCGGGCTGCCCGACGTAAATGGAAGGGCAATAGTAAATGAGAATGAGTCTTTTGTGTGTTGAATTATGACCGGTTGTCAGCCGCCCAGCGCAATGATTGCAAGGATCAGCACACCCCCGGTGGCGGCCAGGATCACCCCACCCTGCCATTGCGTGGCGCCAGCGTATCTGGCGAGCATCCAGCCTGCGATGAACAGCACCACGAGCCCGATCAGGTTGGACAGGCGGATGGCGAGTGCCGTCTGATCGAGCAGTATGAACGGCACCACCAGCGGAAATGTCGAGCCCACGACCAACAGGAAAACACCGAGAGCGCCCTTGAAGTCGTTCCAGCCGAGGCCGGCCCTGATCGGCAAGGGGGGCTGCTCGAGCAGCCGCCGGCGCAACAACTCCAGGCCCTCGCTGCCGGCTGCCGCCGCGAATTGCAACGGCAACACTTGCGCAACGAGCGCCTGACCGGCAGTGGCGTCCGCGCCATTGCGCAAGGCCATGTACAGTTTGATCCTGCGCGTGCGCTCGACCAGTGCGCGCAACAGGTACATGACCGCATCGGCCAGTCCCCAGGCGAGATTGCAGCCAAGCGCGGCAATCATCATCGTGCGTTCGGCTGCCTGGTCTGCCGTGGCCACGCTGATGGTGCCAGTGAACGTCATGGCCATCAGCAGGCCGAAAATCACTTCGGTAATGCGCTCGACAGGGTCAAGTACAGGCGCCCTCTCGAATCGACCATTGGTTGGCATGAATTCACCTCGTCGGAGTGTGCTTGCACGATATCGGTCGACGCTTCAGCCAGGCACCGGTTGTTCCGGCTGGATACCCGCATCCCCGTCAAGTGTAGATTGAACGGCTACACTCAGGCGCACACGTTATCCGCTTCAAGAGGAGTGGTTCATGCTTGATTACTTCGCCCTGGGCCTGCTGGTCTTTGTCGGGCTTGTCCTGTTTTACGGGATCATTCTGCTCCACGACATCCCCTATGAAATTGCCGTCCACCGCAACCACCCTCACCAGGATGCAATCCACGCCACCGGCTGGGTCAGCCTGTTCACCTTGCACGCGCTGTGGCCGTTCCTGTGGATCTGGGCGATGGCCTATCGAGAGGACCGGGGCTGGGGTTTCAGTGACGGACATTCAGCAAAAAGTCATGTGGTTCACCTCGAACAACAGGTGGCCGAGTTGCAAGGCCGGATCGAACGCCTGGAGGCAGCAACGGGCACGACCCAGAACCGGGTGCCAACGGACAATCTCGGCGAGGGCATTTGAGCCATGGATCTCTTACTCATTCTGACGTATGCCGCTCTGTGCGTAGCCATCTTCAAGATCTTCCGCATCCCCCTGAACAAATGGACGGTGCCCACGGCGGTGCTGGGCGGGATCGTGATTATCGGCGCGCTGATTTTCACGATGAACTACAACCACCCCTACTCCGAGGTGGCGCGTTCCTATTTCGTATCGGTTCCGGTGATTCCCGTGGTCAGCGGCCAGGTGATCGACGTGCCGGTGAAGACCAACCAGCCCCTGGAAAAAGGCGATGTGCTGTTTCGCATCGACCCCGCGCCTTTCGAATACCGGCTCAAATCCCTCAAGGCACAGCTGATTGCCGCCCAGGCCGATCGCGCCCGGATCACCGAGCTGATCAAGCGTAATTTCAGTACCCAACGCGAACTGGACATTGTGGTCGCGCGCAGTGATGACCTGAAGGCACAACTGGACAACGTGCAGTACGAACTCGACAACACCACCGTCCGCGCGCCGAGCAAAGGCTTCGTCACCCACGTTTCGTTGCGTCCGGGCATGATGGCGACCAAGTTGCCGCTGCGCCCTTCGATGGTCTTCATTCCCGCCGAAGGGCATTACTTCGCGGCGTGGATGCGGCAGAACAGCCTGTTGCGCCTGACAGAAGGCGACGAGGCCGAAGTCGCATTTGACGGCATTCCCGGGAAGGTTTTCGAAGGCAAGGTCAAAACCGTCGTTTCGGTCATCGCCGAAGGCCAGGTTCAACCGTCGGGCACGCTGATCGGCTTCACCGGTTCACCACCGGCCGGCAGGGTTCCGGTGATCATTGAAATCACCGATCCCGACTATGCCCAGTACGCCGAGCAGATGCCCGGCGGCGCCTACGGCCAGGCGGCGTTGTACAGCCAGCATTTCCATCACATCGCGATGATGCGCAAGATCCTCCTGCGCATGGCCGCCTGGATGAACTACATCTTTCCGTTCCACTAACCGGCAGCATCGGCAACTGGCTCAATCCTTGAATTGGGTCGGTTGCCGGTTCAGCGAACCGGCCTGATTTCGTAGGCAAAAGGTGGGAGGAAGAAGGCCAGACAGTGGTTCGCACCATTGTGGTGCTGGAAGAATCGACAGGAAGGAGCGAGGCAGCGAGGGTCGGCGCTAAATAATCCAGTACAACAGCAGGCTAGAAGCAATCCAGTGAGACGCCTGGACCACCCCCCATGCCAGCAGGGCGCACATCAACAGGTAGCCCGCAAGGAACTTGTACATCGCGTCCCTTTCCATGCAACCCTCCCGGCTTTACAGCCATACAGGGCGTTCAATGCCAACGCGTAACCAATACGACGTCCGTCTCGCCCGTATAGGCTTCGATTGCCAGAATGGTTTCCAGTTCCACAGGCGTACAAATCGGGAAAAACCTTGGGCAGCGGCGAATGCATGCGCGTGCCCTGCCCGGCCGCGAGAATCACCGCCAGGGTCGGCCAGCCAATGTTGTCATTCATCGTGATCCTCCTGTGTGCATCCCGGCTTCAAGCCGGATCGCGATAGAACACGTCGTCGGCGTAGGGATACCACCAGTCCTGGATCTTCGGCTGGTGGTCGATGATGACCATTTTCGAACGGCGGAACGCTTCCAGCCCCTGACGCCCGAGTTCGCGCCCAAGCCCGGACATCTTCCAGCCACCGAACGGCAGCGCATCGTTGTCGATCAGCGGATTGTTGACCCAGACCATCCCCGCCTCCAGACGCTCGGCGGCTTCCATGGCTTCGGCCAGATCCGTGGAAAACAGCGAGGCACCGAGGCCGAACGGCGAGTCGTTGGCCAACCGCACCGCCTCATCGAAATCGCTGACCCGGCAGATCGCCGCTACCGGGCCAAAGCACTCTTCCTGCAGAATCGCCATGTCGCCGGTCACGCCGGTGAGGATGGTCGGCTCATAGAACCAGCCGACGCTGTGCCCGGGCGGAATCCGCCCGCCACACACCACTGTCGCGCCCTTGGCCACGGCGTCATCGACCAGGCGCATGACCTTGTTGCGCGCTGCCTCGCTGACCATCGGCCCGATCTCCGAGCGCTCAAGGCCATGGCCGATGCGCAATGCGCGAGTGCGCTCGGCGAACTTCGCGACAAATTCGTCATGGATTTCATCGACGACGTAGAAGCGTTCCGCCGAAGTGCAGATCTGCCCGCTGAGGTGAAACGCTGCTGTCACCGCCCCCGCCGCTGCCACGTCCAGCGGTGCATGCCTGGAGATGATCAGCGGATCGCTGCCACCGGCCTCGATCACGCAAGGTTTCATCCGTTCGGCGCAGGCCACGGCCACCGCTTTGCCCGCCGCCACGCTGCCGGTGAACGCCACCGCGTGGGTCTGCGCCGACTGCACCAGCAACTGCGCGGTGACCGCATCGCCCGGCACGCAAGACACCAGCCCCGGCAACAACACGGTGAAATGCTCCATGAACTTGAGGGTGCACAGGGTCGTGGCTTCCGCCGGCTTGATGATGCAGGCATTGCCCGCCGCCAGGGACGCGGCGACCGTCCAGCACATCAGCAGGATCGGAAAGTTGAACGGCATGATGTGCACGCTGACGCCGTACGGCTCGTAACGCACATGCTGGAACGAACCGATCTGCGTGGTGCCGGCGACCTTGCCGGCATCGTCCCGAGCCATCTCCGCGTAGTAGCGAAAGATCGGCGCGCAGTTGGCCAGCTCGCCCATGGCCTCGGGAAACGGCTTGCCCATTTCCAGGGTCATCAGGCGGGCGACTTCACGGTTGCAGGCCAGGTTCTGTTCGATGGCATTGGCCAGTTGATGCAGGCGCGCGGCGCGGCTTTTGGCATCCACTACGCGCCATTGTTTTTGCGCGGCGGTGGCGGCATCGGTGGCGGCTTGCACATCGGCTTCGCCACACACGCCGACTTGCCCGACCGCTTGCAGGGTCGCCGGGTCGAGCACTTCGCGCACACGGCCATCGGTCAGCGGCAGGAATTCAGAATTGATGAAACGCAATGCGGTGTCAGTGTTGAACGTGGCCATGGGATGATCCTTGAACCAATCGATAAGGGGTTTCACGCAATGTCGCCAGGGTCTCGGCGGGCAGTTGATCACGCCAGCCCGGCACGTGCCGGTCGAGCCATTGGCGCAGCGGCGCAAAGGCCTCGGCGTCCAGGGCGCGGACAAACAAACCGAGGGTGCGCGGCAGGTGCGCCAGGTAACCGTGCTTGCCGTCACGGCCGGCCAGGCGCACGAAAATCCCCAGCACCTTGGCGTGACGCTGGGCGGCCAGGCGCCGGTAATCTTCGAGAAAACCCGGCGCATCCAGCTCCGGGCGCTGCAACAGGTAATGGCTGAGCAGTGCTTCCCGCAGCGCCTCGGGCACATCGCGCCGGGCGTCTTCGAGCAGCGACATCAGGTCATAGGCCGCCGCCCCGACCAAGGCGTCCTGGAAATCCAGTAAGCCGCAGGCCGCGACGCCTTCACGGCCTTGCAGCAGCATCAGGTTGTCGACATGAAAGTCGCGCAGCACCAGGGCTTCGCGGCGTTTTGCGACATCGCGACAGGCATCGGCGAACAACGCCAGATACTCATCTCGCACGTTCTGCGCCGCGTCCTTGCCGATCAGCAGCGGCACGTACCAGTCGATAAACAACGCGTACTCGTCCGCCAGTCGCTGCCCGTCGTAAGGCGCCAGTTCCGTGCCTGGCGCTGCGCGATGCAAGGCCACCAGCGTATCGACCGCCAGGTGATACAACGCCGACTCCGAATGCCCGGCCAGCAGCAGCCGGGTATAGGTGTCGTGACCGAAATCCTCGATCAACGCCAGCCCCGCCGCCTCGTCCACCGCCAGCAAGGCGGGCGCAGACAGGCCCAGCCCGTGCAACTGCCGGGCGATCCGCACGAACGGGCCGATCGGCTCACTCTCAGGCGGCGAATCCATCAGCAACAGGCCGGCGCCGTCGAGGCGGAAGTAACGCCGGGTCGAAGCATCCACCGGCAGGGCGACCAGCAAGGCTCCGGCGAACCCGGCGCGGGCCAGAAAGGCGGCGCGCTGGTCTTCACGGGTTGGCAATGACGCCAGTGCATCTGTCATGGCAGTCACCGGATCATGTAGACCTTTCTGATGGTCTCGTGGACGGTGCACACACCCTTCCAGTCCTTGCCGAAGAAGGCGGCGGTGTCCGGCTTGATCTCGATCACTTCGCCGGACTCGTGGACGTAGGTGCAGCGACCTTCGAGAAAGTGGCAGAACTCGTCGCTGGTCACATGGCAGAACCACTTACCCGGGGTGCAGATCCAGATGCCGCATTCGGACTGGCCTTCGGGGCCTTTGTGCAGCACCACGCCGCAGACACGGGATTCACCTTCAAGCATGGTCGGGATCACGCCCCAATCCTTGACGTCGGTAATGCTCAGCGGGTCGTACAGAAACGGGGTAGTCATGTGTTGCTCTCCAAAAAAATCAGTTCAAAAAGGTTCATCACATAACCTGTGGCGAGGGAGCTTGCTCCCGTTGGCCTGCGCAGCAGGCCCCGCTTTTCAGGGCAAGAGCTGGGGGCAGCTTCGCTACCCAGCGGGAGCAAGCTCCCTCGCCACAGGTCCAGTGTCAGGTTCAGGTCCGGTGTCAGGCTCAAGCCAGCATGTACACGTTGCGCAGGGTTTCCCGGACGTGGCATTCGCCGGTCCATCCGGCCGGGAACAGCACCAGGGTGTTGGGGCGCACTTCGATCACTTCGCCGTTGTCGTTACGGTAAGTGGCGTGCCCCGCAATGAAATGGCACAGCTCGTCCCGGGGAATCGACAGCCGCCAGCGACCGGGGGTGCATACCCACAATCCGCTTTCCGGGCTGTTGTTCGGGCCCTTGAAAAGCAAGCGCCCGCTGGAATGCGAGACACCTTCGATGGCGTCGCTCTGCACGCCCCAGTCCACCAGGTCAGTGCGGCTGCTGACGGCATCGAGGTACGGCGTGATACCCGCCGTGGTGGATGAATCAGGCATCGTTGAGCACCTTGTCGAGAATCGCGGCCGCGTCTTGCGGCCCCTTGCGGGATTGCATCTGCGCGCTGGTGCGCTGCAGGCGTTGGCGCATCGCCTCGTCGTTGAGGCACGCGTGGAGTTTTTCCGCGAGCTGTTCTTCGCTCCATTCGTAGCGATCGAGCTTGAAGCCGTGGCCGCTTTCTTCGGCGCGCATGGCGTTGTCGTGACCGTCCCAGACGTAGGACATGACAATCGCCGGTTTGCCGAAAAACAGGCACTCGGTGAAGCTGTTGTTGCCGCCGTGGTGGATCACTGCGTCGACCTGGGCAATCACCGACGGCTGCGGGAACCAGTTGGAAATCTGCACGTTGTCCGGCAGGTTCGTGTACTCATCAAGGTGCTCGCCGACATTGAACAGCGCCCGGTAAGGCAGCTTGCCCACCGCATCGATCAGGCGCTTGAGCAACTCGACATCGCCGGAACCGAGGCTGCCGAAACTGGCGTACAGCAGCGGCTTGTCGTTGTTCGCGCGGAACTGCGGAATCTCGTAGGGCGTGTCGTGGCGCACGCAACCCTGCAGGTAATGGAAGCGCTCGGCGGGCAACGGATGGCGGCGGTCGAACTTGACCGCATCCGGGTACAGCAGCAGGTTCATGAACGGAGAGGCTTCAAAGAAGGTCCCCAGCGGATAGGGCTGCTCGCCATGGGCTTGCAGGAACTGGTTGAAGTCCTCGTGGATCGGCCCGACCACTTCTTCGAAGCGCTGGCGAAACTCTGCGTGACCCGCCTTGTCGTCGATGCTCATGCCCGACAGGTGCGGCGGGATATCCGGGTCTTCGATCTCGTTTTCCGAACAGGAAATGATCCGCACCCACGGCTTGCCGTACTGCTTGATCGCCGGGAACAGGATCACGTTGTCGACGCAGATCAGGTCGGGCTTGACTTTGTCCAGCACCGCCGGCAGGTCCTTTTGCGCCCACTTGGCGGTTTCGACGATGGCCGCCCAGCATTCCTTGACGTAGTTGTCGATCTGCTCCAGCGGTGACCTGCGGAAATTCGGAATGTGGCCGTTGATGAAATCCACCCAGTAACGAGCCATTTCTTCGGCCGGCATCGGCGCCGACATGTTGACCATGTGCTCTTCGAAACCATAACCGGCGTAGACACCGCTCATGCCCGGGTCGGTGAGGAACACCGCTTTGTGCCCCAGGGCTTCACAGGCCTGTGCGATACCGACTGAGTTCAGCGCCGGGCCGTAGGCGGCTTCGGGGAAGAATGCGATCACTTTCTGTTTCATCGAGTGCTGCTCCTGCCTGGTCTTTTTATTGTTCAGCGTGTCAATACGCGGGCATGCCGGGGCTGCCAGCCCAGCCGGATGGTCGTGTCGATTGCAAAATGGGCGAATTCAAACTGCGAGGACGGCACGCGCACGATCAACGGTTTGTCGCTGAGGGGGGTCTGCACGTGCAGATTGGTGTCGAGGCCGTGATAGGCGACTTCGACGATCTTGCCGCTGACCTGATTGGCGCAATCGCCGCCCTGCTCCACCAGTACTTGCAGGCGTTCGGGGCGAACCACCACGGCGACGGATTGGCCGGTCATCAGCGGCGCGTCGGTTTCGACGCTCAGCTCCTGGCCGTTGACCCGCACCGAGTGCTGGCCCGAGCGCACGCCTTCGAGCAGGTTGCTGACGCCGATGAAGTTGGCGACAAAACGGCTGTTGGGGTTTTCGTAGAGTTCGGACGGGCTGCCGCACTGGCAGACCTTGCCGCCATCGAGCACCGCCATGCGGTCGGACATCACCAGGGCTTCTTCCTGGTCGTGGGTGACGATGATGAAGGTGATGCCGCTCTCGTGTTGCAGGCGCTTGAGTTCCAGCTGCATCTTTTCCCGCAGCTTCTTGTCGAGGGCGCCCAAGGGCTCGTCGAGCAGCAACACCCGCGGGCGTTTGACCAGCGCCCGAGCCAATGCCACCCGCTGACGCTGGCCACCGGAAAGCTGATCGGGTTTGCGCTCGGCCAGTTCGCCGAGCTGCGCGGTGCTCAGCACTTCATCGACCCGGCGCCGGATTTCGGACTCAGGCAAGCGCTCCATTTCCAGGCCGTAGGCGATGTTCTTGCGCACGGTCATGTTGGGAAACAGCGCGTAGGACTGGAACATCAGGTTCAGCGGACGCTTGTTGGCCGGCAACGGCGAGATGTCATTGCCGTCCAGGTAGATGCAGCCCCCGCTGGGGGTCTCGAAACCGGCGAGCATGCGCAGCAGCGTGGTCTTGCCGCAGCCGGACGGCCCGAGCAGCGCGAAGAACTCGTTCTCGCGGATGCTCAGCGACACCTCGTTGACCGCCAGACCGTTGCCATAAGACTTGCTGACCTTATCCAGGATCAGTACCGCGGAAGAGTTATTCATGGGTGCGAGGAGCCTTGTTGAGACGCTGCGAAGCCAGCAGCGCGGTGATGCTGACCAGTATCACCAGCGTCGCCAGAGCGTTGATTTCCGGAGTGACGCCGAAGCGGATCATGGCGTAGATCTGCATGGGCAACGTGGTCGAGGCCTGGCCGGAGCCTGAGTTGAAAAAGGCGATGATGAATTCGTCCACCGACAGGGTGAACGAGAGCAAACCGCCCGCCAGCACACCGGGGAAAATCACCGGCAACAGCACCCGGCGCAAGGTGGTGAACCAACTCGCACCGAGGTCGATCGAGGCTTCGAGGATCGAATAGTCGAAGTGCTTGAGCCGCGTGCGCACCACCGCGCAGACGAAGGCGATGTTGAATACTGCGTGGCTGATGATGATCGAGTGCAGCCCCAGGCCGACCTTGAGCAGGTTGAAGAAGCTCAGCAGCGCAATCGCCAGCACGATGTCGGGGATGATCATCGGTGCCATCAGCAAGGTGTCGACCACCTGGCCTTTGTCGTTGCCCTTGCGGCGCAACTCGATGCCCAACGCCAGGAACGTGCCGAGCACGCAGGCAATCAAGGTCGCCGACAAGGCAACGATCAGAGTGTTGAGCGCCGCCGACAGAATCGCCGTGTTGTGCGCCAGTGCCGCGTACCATTTCAGCGATACGCCGCCCCAGGCGGTGGGCAATCCGGATTTGTTGAACGACAGCAGGATCAATACCAGGATCGGTATATAAAGGAAGGCGTACACCAGCCCCAGGTGCGAGCCCAGCACGGTGCCGCTGACAGAACGAGACTGACTCATGAGCGCGCCCCTTCTGCACGACGGGCCACCAGGGCCTGGATGAACAGCAGGATCAACATGATCGCGATCAGGAAGAAGCTCAGCGCCGCACCGAACGGCCAGTCCCGCGCCGTGAGGAACTGCGAATAGATCAGGTTGCCGACCATCTGCACCTGCTTGCCGCCCAGCAGGTCGGCAGTGATGAAGTTGCCGATGCTCAGCACGAATACAAACACCGCGCCCGCCGCGATACCCGGCACGCTCAGCGGCAGGATGATCCGGCGAAAGGTCATCCAGCCTGAGGCGCCGAGGTCTTTCGAGGCATCCCACAATTCGTTGTTGATCCGCGACAGCGAGGAGAAAATCGCCAGGATCACAAAGGGTATGTAGTTGTAGACCAGCCCCAGCACCACGGACGATTCGGTGTACAGCAGGCTGATGGGTTCGCCGCTGTAGCCGAGCATTTGCAGCAGGCGGTTGATCAGGCCTTCGCGGTTGAGCAGGACGATCCAGGCGTAGGTGCGGATCAGGTAGTTGCTCCAGAACGGCAGCATCACCAGGAACAGATACACCGCCTGACGCCGCCGTGGCGCCCGGGCAATCGCATAGGCCGCCGGGTAGCCGATCAACACCGCAAACACCGTGGCCAGCCCGGCGATTTTCGCCGACTTGAGCAGGATGCCCAGGTACAGCGGATCGAACGCACGCTGGTAGTTTTCCCAGGTGAACAACCAGTCGATGCCGCCATAGGCGCCGCGTTCAACGAAGCTGTAGACCAGCACCAGCACGCACGGAATCACCAGAAACATCAGCAGCCAGCCGAAGCCGGGCGCAAGAAGCCAGGCCGACAGACGCCTGTCAGCATGCAAAGCACTCATTACCCATATCCTCCCGCCTCAGGACAGAGGCGGCTTGCGAGCGTGGCGAGGCATGCCGGGCATGCCTCGGATCGACGTGGCGTTAGTTCTGCGCCGCCATGATTTCGGTGACGGCGCGGGTGTAGGCCTTTTGCGTGGTGCCGCCCAGGTCGCGCAATTGCTCCATCTTCACCAGCTCGCTCGGCGTCATGGTCAAATTGGGGTATTGCTTGAGCAGGTCCGCGGACAACCCGGCCATTGCCGCCTGGTTGGGGACTTTGTAGAGGATGTTTTCAGCGACCCAGGCGTGGTTTTCCTTGGCCAGCATGAAGTTGATGAACTTGAAGGCTTCGTCTTGGTGCTTGGAGCTCTTGAGCACCACCATGGTGTCCACCCACAGGTCGGAACCTTCCTTGGGCACCACGAACTTGATCGCCGCGTTGGCCTGGGTGCCGTAGTTACACCAGCCGTCCCAGGCGTGGGCCATCAGCGATTCGCCGGAGGCCAGCTTGGAGTAGAAGGTGGTGTCGTCGAAGGAAAGGATGCGTTTCTTGGTGGCGATCAGTTGATCGCGAACCGCGGCGATTTGCGCGGGGTCGCTGTCGTTGACCGACCAGCCCTTGGCGAGGAAACCGGCGCCGAGCATCCAGCGGTCGGTGGCGAGCATCGTCACCTTGCCCTTGAGGGCATCGCTCGGGTTGAGCAGCTCGTTCCAGCTCTGTGGCGCCGGCGTCACCTTGTCGGAGCGATAGCAGATGCCGGTGGTGCCCCAGGTGTAAGGCACGGAGAACCGGTTGCCCTGGTCATATTCCAGATGCGTGGCTTCGGGGTAGAGGTTTTTCAGGTTGGGGACCTTGACCGGATCGATGTCCGCCAGCAGCCCCTGTTTGTGCAGGACTTCGGCGAAGGGCGAGGAGACGAACACCACGTCGTACCCTTCACCACCGGACGCCATCAGCTTGCCCATGATTTCTTCATTGGTGGCGTGCAGCGCCTTGTCGACGTCCACACCGCTGGCAGCCTTGAACTTCTCCAGCGCATCCGGGGCCATGTAGCCGTCCCAGATGGAAATCACCATGTCTTTCGCACTTGCAGCCTGTGAAGCGATTGCCAGGGAAACGGCCAATCCCACGCACAGAAGATCATTCAGCTTGCTCATAAATACTCACCCGACGATTGTTTATTGTTGTGTTCGAAGGCAGTACGGCAAAACGAAAAACGATTACTGGTGTTTTTTTTTAGAAATTAGGACCAGTATCAAAAGATGTCAACGCATTTTTTCCAGCCTGACGATTGGCCAGCGCATGACATAAGATGGGCAACTGAGTCCGACAGCGGATCACAACGAGAAAAGACGCTTGAGCACGACAGCCGAAAAAAAACCGCGCACCAATCACCTGGAACTGGCCCGGCGCATCCTCGAGCACACCCAGGAAAGCGGCCTGGTGGCCGGCGACCCGGTGGCCGAACAGGCCCTGGCCCGGACCTTCCAGGTCTCGCGCACGCTGATTCGCGGCGCGCTGAAAGTGCTGCTGGAAGAAAACCTGCTGAGCCACGAAGCCGGCAAGGGTTACCGATTGCTGGCCTCACCGGCGGGCCAGGCCTTCAACGCTGCCTTGCCGCAAGCCGAGGAAGAAGAACTGGCCGCCTCGGTACTGCGCGACCGCATGGCCGGGCGTTTGGGCGACAGCATCAGCATCAGCGAGCTGATGCGCCGCTACGACATCGGCCGGCCGGCGGCACAAAAGGTCCTGCAGCAATTGAGCGAAAGCCAGGCCATCGAGCGCGGCCCCGGCCAGTCCTGGCTGTTTCGCCCATCGCTGAACAGCCTGGCCGCCCTCGAAGAAAGCCTGAAGTTCCGCCTGATCCTCGAGCCCGAAGCCCTGCTCAGCCCCAGCTTCAACGCCGACCCGCAACGCCTGGCGCTGTTGCGCAGCGCCACGCAAAGCCTGCTCGCGCGCCCCGTGGAAGACTTCGACATCCAACAGTTTCGCGAACTGGACATCAGCTTCCACGAACTGCTGGCCCAGAGCTGCGGCAACCGCTTCATCAGCGATGCCCTGCTCCAGCACCAGGGCCTGCGGCGCCTGCCGAACCTGCTGCCCTCGGTGAGCGTGCACCGCCTGCAGGAAGCACTGCGCGAACACCTGCAAATCATCGCGCAGATCGAACGCGGGCAGATGGAGATCGCCGCCGACCTGCTGCGCCTGCACCTGCGCCTGAGTGCCGCGCAACGCCCGCAGACCGCCAACCGTGGCATCCCGCAAAGCCATCTGTTCGGGCGTCGCTAAACAGCCCGCAAAAACATGGTGATTTTTTTCTGAAAATAAGACAGCATCCAAAACACCTTCAGGAGCGGCGGGGCTGACCCGCCATGGACAGTCCCTCGCCATGCAAAAACAAAAACTGATCGCCCTGTTTCCGGAAGCCAGTTTCGGCGCGGCCTTGAACTGCATTGGTATCGCTCAGTCGCTGCGTGAGCTGGGCGCCAAACCGGTGTTCATCTGCCATGAACATTTCCAGGGGCTGTTCGCCGAATACGGTTTCGACGAGTACCCGATTCCGCAGGTGAGCCCGTTGTCGGCGGCGGAACACCAGCACTACTGGGAACGCTTCATCGAGCGCAGCATTCCCTACTTCGATCAGACCCCGCTGGCACAGATCGACAGCTACGTGGCGCCGGCCTGGGAAGCCATCATCGACACCGCCATCGAAGCGGAAAAACCCTTGCAGCAGTTGCTCGGTCGCCTCAAGCCCGACGTGATCGTGCTCGACAACGTGGTGATGTTCCCGGCCATCGCCAATGCCGGCTGCCCGTGGGTGCGGGTGGTGTCCTGCGCGGAAACCGAACTGCCGGACGCCGCTGTTCCGCCGTACCTGTCCGGATGCCTGGCCAGTGACACCCAGGCCTGCGAGCGATATTCCGAGCAGTACCTGAAGGCTGTCGCACCGGCCCATGAACGCTTTTCACTATTTCTCCTCGGCAACAATACGGCGCCGTGCCCAGCGGGGCAGTTCCTCACCGACTCGCCATGGCTGAACCTGCTGTTGTCACCGACGCCAGTACGCTATGAGCGCCAGCAACCGCTGGACCCGCAGTGCTACGTGTACCTCGACGGTTGCGTACGCCGCGAAGCGCCGTACATCGTCCCGGACTTTCCACGGCACAACGACGCGCCGCTGATCTACCTCAGCTTCGGCAGCCTCGGCGCCGCCGACACCGGGATGATGAAGCGCCTGATCAGCACAATCGAAACCTTGCCGTACCGCTTCCTGGTCAACGTCGGCGCCTACCGCGACATGTACACCACCGTGCCGGACAACGTGTACCTCGACAGCTGGTTTGCCCAGCCGGCGGTACTCAAGGAATGCCAGTTGTTCATCCACCACGGTGGCAACAACAGCTTCTGCGAGGCGCTGTACTTCGGCCTGCCGTCGCTGATCATTCCCTATTGCTGGGACGGCCACGACAACGCCGCCCGCGCCGAGGAAGTCGGCGTCGGCCGCTACCTGCCACGCTTTGCCGACCCCCTGGCCGCCCTGCCCGCCGCCCTCGAACAACTGCTGGCCGACCAAGCGATGAAACAACGCCTCAAGTCGTTCAGCGAGCGCATGCAGGCGACCCGCGGCACCGAGATTGCCGCGCGGGCAATTCTTGCGCTTCCAGACCTCTAGCCATAACAACAAAAAACCGTCGGACAACCGAACGCAATCGTCGCTGCCCGACACACCGCCGGAGTTTCAGCATGAATGCCCCACCGCGTCTCGATGCGCTCGACCACGTCCTGCCCCATCCCTTCTGGCAGGACACCGTCATGCCGCCCCCCGCTGCACCTTCCGTAGCCGGAACGGTGCAGTGCGACCTGGCCGTGGTCGGCGGCGGATTCACCGGATTGTGGACGGCACTGCTGGCACGCCAGCGCAACCCGGGCATGAGCATCGCGATCATCGAGGCACGCCGTTGTGGTGGCGAAGCCAGCGGACGCAATGGCGGTTTCTGCGCACCGAGCATTTCCCATGGTGTGTCCAATGCACTCAAGCGCTGGCCGGATGAAGCAGATCAACTGATCCGCCTCGGCCGGCAGAACCTCGATGAGCTGGCCGCCGACCTCGATCGCTTCGGCATGCAGGTCGAGTTCGAACGCCAGGGCAAACTCAACGTCGCGGCCCGACCGTGGCAGGTCGACGGCTTGCGCTCAATGCAACGCAACTACGCGCACTTCGGCATTGACTGCGAATGGCTGGAAGGTCGCGAATTGGCGCAGAAACTTGACTCACCTGCCTATGCGGCCGGCCTGTTCGAACCCAACTACGCCCTGCTCAACCCGGCGAAAATGGCCGCCGAACTGCGCCGCGTTTGCCTTGAACAAGGGATTCAGTTGTTCGAAAACAGTCCGGTGCTGCAACTGAGCGCAGACAAAGACAACCTGCGTCTGCGTACGGAAAGCGGCGAAGTGACCGCTGGCAAAATCGCCCTCGCCACCAACATCGCCCCGCCATTGCTCGGCCATCTGGCATCGAGCGTGATCCCGGTCTACGACTACAGCCTGGTCAGCGAACCCTTGAGCGCCGTGCAGTTGCAGGCCATCGGCTGGACCGGGCGCTACGGCATCGCCGACGCCGGCAATCAGTTCCACTACCTGCGCAAGACCGCCGATAACCGCATTCTCTGGGCCGGTTATGACGCCATCTACCATTTCGGCGGGCGCCGCGACGAAGCCCTGACCCAGCGCCCGCAAAGCTTCCAGCGCCTGGCCGAACAGTTTCAACAGACTTTCCCGGCGCTGCGTGATGTGCGCTTCAGCCATGCCTGGGGCGGCATCATCGACACCTCCGCGCGCACCACGATGTTCACCGGTTGCGAACACCAGGGTCGCGTCGCCTATGCCTTGGGCTTCACCGGGCAAGGGGTGTCCGCCAGCCGCTTCGCCGCGCTGAACATGCTGGACCTGCTGGCCGGCGAGCGCACCGAACGCACCGAACTGCTGATGATTTCCAAGGCGCCGTTCCGCTTTCCGCCCGAACCCTTGCGTTATGTCGGCGTGAAACTGGCCCAGCGTTCTTTGGCGCGAGAGGACCGCGACGGTCACCGCGACCTGCTGCTCAAGACCTTCGATGCCTTTGGCATCGGTTTCGATTCCTGATCCGGAGACCACCATGTCCACAGCCCTGCCCCGGCACGTCATCGACTTCGCCAGTGACCTTGCCCCCCGTGAAATTGAAATCAACGACCCGGCCGTGGTCGATGCGCCTTATCACAGCAAGAGTTGGCGGCACTTTGTGCAGCCCGGGAAAAACGCCGTGGCCGGCATCTGGGAGGCGGGACCGCACCGCGAGCGTTGCCAGTGCGATTACGACGAGCTGTGTCACATCCTCGAAGGCAGCGTGCGCCTGACCGATGCCGAGGGCGTCGCGCGCACGTTCGGCCCCGGTGACTCCTTCGTGGTCGCCAGCGGATTCAATGGCACCTGGGAAAACCTCACCACGGTGCGCAAGGTCTACTTCATCCTCGGCTAAACGGCCCCGACCGCTACATCAGGCTGCTGACGCACCTGATTGCGCCCATTGCGCTTGGCCTGGTACAACGCGTCGTCGGCACGGGTCAACAGGCTTTCCGGTGTGTCGCCGGGTTGTGCATGGGCCACGCCGAACGACGCGGTGATGGTGTCCAGCACCGTGTCGGTGCCCCGGGCCTTGACCCGCAGCGACTGGATCTTCAGGCGCAGGCGCTCGGCAAAAGCGCCCCCGGCGGCCAGATCCGGGCAATCCTTGAGCACCACACAGAACTCCTCGCCGCCGTAACGTGCCGCGAACGCTTCGCCGGGCAGCGAGTCGCGCAACACCCGGGCGACATGCTGAAGCACGCGGTCGCCCAAGGGATGGCCGTACTGGTCGTTGAATTGCTTGAAGTGGTCGATATCCAGCATCACCAGCGCCACACCCGTCGCCACGTTGCTCAGGGCCTTTTCAAGCTGGCGGTTGAAGGTGGTGCGATTGAACAACTCGGTCAGGCCATCGAGGGTCGCGGCCAATTGAGCGCGTTCGAGTTTGTCCCGCAGGCTCTTGATTTCATGCTGCGCCGACTGCAACTGGGCGAGGAAATGCTCCTGCTGTCCCTGCATCAGCCGGGTGCTCTGTTGCAGCTCGCTCAGGATACTCGGCAAACGCTCGCTGGCGGGCTCTTCGAGCATCTGCAGGTATTGGCCCAGGCTGGCCTGGAAGTTCTGGTTACCCCTCACGCTGCGCGAAACATCGCGCTCCATGTCGTCGACCAGGTTGATTGCGTCCTGCTGCCCGGAGCGGGCGTCCGCCAGTTCATCGCGGATGATGTACTCGCGAAACAGTTTGGCGGCCGACTCCGGCGGGAAACAGTCGAAGTCGTTGACCACCCGGTCCAGATGCCGGTTGAGCTCCGGCTCCTGGCCCTTGCTGTAGGTGTACCAGAGTGCGTAATGCACCGGGTTGGGCGGAATGTTGTGACGAACCATCAGCGGCACTGCCTGTTTGAGCAATGCCGCGGCCTCGCGGGAGTCTTCTGGATACAGCGCTAGAACAGTCGCACGCGTGTCTGATTGGCTCATGGTTTCACTGTGATTGTTATCATTGGCGTTTGGAAAACTCGCTGAGCATAGCGATACGCCCGGCAAACGACCATCCCGAATTACACAATCATTGCAACCCGGTACGCCCGAGGTATTGCACCCAGCTTTTTTGTAGGAGCGAGCCTGCTCGCGATGGCGGTGTATCAACCAACGACGATGTTGGATCTGATGGCCTCATCGCGAGCAGGCTCGCTCCCACAGGGGTTATGTGGTGTCTGTATCAGCGCGCAGCCCAGGCATTGAAGCGCTGTTCAAGCTCCTCGCCATGGTCGACCCAGAACTCCGCGTCCACGGCCCGGGCGCCGGCCAGGTTGGCTTCGGCGGTCGGCAGTTGGTCCTGCACGTCCTTGGGCAGCAATGGCAGGGTCTGGCGATGCACCGGCCCGTAGGGGATGGTTTCCGAGAAGACTTTTTGCGTCTGCGGCTGGCTGGCGAACGCGATGAAGTTTTCCGCCAATGCCTTGTTCGGCGTGCCTTTGACCACCGCCCAGTATTCCGGGTCGTACAGGCTCTGCGGCCAGACGATGCTCAGCTTCATGCCTTCCTTCTGCGCCGAGGCAATCCGGCCGTTATAGGCCGCGCTCATCACCACGTCGCCGGCGATCAGCCACTGCGCCGGCTGTGCGCCCGCCTCCCACCACTGGATATTCGGCTTGATCTGGTCGAGTTTGGCAAAGGCCCGTGTCACGCCTTGCGGGGTCTTCAAGACCTTGTACACATCGTCAGCCTTCACGCCATCGGCCAGCAGCGCGATTTCCAGGGTGTACTTGGCGCTCTTGCGCAGGCCGCGCTTGCCCGGGAAGTCGGCGACATTCCAGAAGTCCGCCCAGGACTGCGGCGCCTTGGCCTGCTTGCTCTGGTCATAGGCCATGACCATCGACCAGACGTAAGTGGCCACCCCGCACTCGGTTAACGCACCCGGCACGAAGTTCGCCGAATCACCGAAGCGCCCCGCATCGAGCTTCTCGAACAGGCCCTCCTCGCAGCCGCGCAACAACTCGGGGCTTTCGACTTCCACCACGTCCCAACTGGTGTGGCCGGCCGAGACCATGGCCTTGATCTTCGACAGTTCGCCGTTGTATTCCCCGGCGATGATGTTGCCCGCGCCACTGGCGTTGAAGGGCTGGAAGTAGGCCTTATCCTGGGCCTGTTTGGTGGCGCCACCGAAGGAAATCACGGTGAGGTCCTGGGGGGCCGCCCACACGCTGGCACTGAGCAACGCCAGGGTAAACGGAACACTGCAACGCAAGGATCTGGACATGGATCGCTTCCTCGGGTCTTGTCGACCCATTGTTGTTATGGGTGTTCGGATTCACTCAAGTACGCAGCCAGGCGATCCATCAAGCGGTCACAGGCCGCCATCTGTTCGACGCTGACAAACTCATCGGGCTTGTGCCCCTGGTCCATGCTGCCGGGACCGCAGACCACCGAAGGGATGCCGGCCTGATCGAACAGCCCGCCTTCGGTGCCAAAGGCCACGGTGCTGAACTCGTCGCTGTCGCACAGCCGGGCAATCAGCCGGGCCGCAGCGCTGTCGGCGGGCGTCGCCAGGCCGGGATAGGCGGAGATTTTTTCGAAGCGGATACCGGTAGCGGTGTCCACGGCCTGCATGGCCGGCAGCAACGTCTGCTCGGCGTAGTCCTGAAGTTCATCGACGACCACTTGCGGGGCGAAGTCCGGCAAGGCGCGGATCTCAAAATCGAAACGGCAGTCCGCTGGCACGATATTCAGCGCCGTACCGCCCTGGATCACTCCGACCTGCACGGTCGAGAACGCCGGATCGAAGCGTTTGTCGTGCAATTGCGGGCGAGCCAGGGTGGCGCCGATGTCGCCCAGCCGACCGATCAGGCGCGCGGCCTGCTCGATGGCGTTCACCCCATAAGGCGCGTAGGCCGAATGACAAGCGGCGCCGCGTACGTGGCAACGCATCGCCAGCTTGCCCTTGTGGCCAAGCACCGGCTTGAGTTCGGTCGGCTCGCCGATAAGACACAAGGCCGGGGCCGGGATACGTTGAGGCAGCACTTCCAATAAGCCGCGCACGCCGAGGCAGCCGACCTCTTCGTCATAGGAAAACGCCAGGTGCACCGGGCGCTTCAAAGGGCGGGCCAGAAACATCGGCACGGCCGCCAGCACCGAGGCCAGATAGCCCTTCATGTCCGCGGTGCCGCGCCCATATAGCTTGCCGTTCGCCTCGCTCAGGCTGAACGGCTCGACTGTCCAGGCCTGACCGTCCACCGGCACCACATCGGTGTGACCGGACAGCACGATGCCGCCGGCCACACGCGGGCCGACCGTGGCCAACAGATTGGCCTTGGTCCGCTCGGCGTTGTAGATCAGCTCGCAATCCACGCCCAGTTCGTGCAGGTAATCACGCACAAACTCGATCAGCTCCAGGTTCGAGTCGCGGCTGACCGTGGCGAACCCGATCAACCGCGCGAGCATGGCGCGGCTGCGCAACTCACTCATCGCCGGGCACTCCATAGGCGGGGGCCAGGGTCGGATTGAGGGCGCGGGTCAGGTAGTCCTGCAATTGCGGCTCGTAGGCCGTCCACAGTTTGCCCAGCTCGCCAATCGGGTTTTCATCGGCCCAATCCACCCGCAGGTCGACAACCGGCCAGGTCAGGTCACCGACCACCGACAGCGCCGCCGAGTGCACTGCGCCGGCTTCGCCACCGGCATCCTGCCCGGCCTGCAAGGCATTCATCAGCCGGGTGGCGAGGCAGCCTTCGCTGTTTTCAAAGGCCGCGACCATCGCCTCGATCACCCCACTGTTGGCCAGCAGGTTGCCGGCCGCCACACATTGGTCACCGGCCAGCGCATTGTTGATGCCCAGCGCATGGTTGCCACTGAACACCGCCGTGCGCCCATGGGCATCGACCACCGCCACCTGGCGGTATTGGCTGTAGCCGTTGCGGGTCAACGAATGGTCCAGCGCCTGGGGCGGCGCCGAGCCGTTGGCCAGTTCATCGAGGATCTGCGGGCCGAGGGCCGGCAACGTGATGTTCTGGCTCGACACCGCGCCGACACCGGCACGCAGCCACGGGCAGCGCGCGCCGACGGCAATGCTCGAGGAGCTGATGGCAATGCCCAGCTGGCCAGTCTCGGCGCAGCGACCCACGATGGAAAAAGTCATGGCGAATTCCTTATTCAGGGATGACAGCGATCACATCGATTTCCATCAGCCACTGCGGCTGGCCGAGGGCACTGACCACCAGACCGGTGGAAATCGGAAACACGCCCTTGAGCCACTTGCCGACCTCCTGGTACACCGGCTCGCGATAGCGCGGGTCGATCAGGTAAGTGGTGGTCTTGACGATGTGGCTCAGGTCGCTGCCCGCCTCTTCCAGCAGTTGCTTGACGTTGCGCATGGCCTGCTCGGCCTGGGCGCGCGGATCACCGAGGCCCACCAGTTGGCCGTTGAAATCGGTGCCGACCTGACCACGCACATACACGGTGTTGCCGGCGCGTACGGCCTGGCACAGGTCGTTGTCCAGCGTCTGGTTCGGGTAGGTGTCTTTGGTGTTGAACATGCGGATGCGGGTATGAGTAGGCATTAACGAACTCCCATGAGGCTGGCTTTCTGAAGAGGTGCACGGGCGGCGTCGGCTTGACGCTGGGTCGCATCCCGATAGTTGAGATAGGTGTGCTGTTTAACGATGTGATCGGCGATATGCTTGGCGTCGTGCCAAACGCCCCAGATAAACGCGGAGCCGCGACGGGACTGCCACGGCAAACCAACGAAGTACACGCCGGGCTCGGCCGACACGCCGCGCTGGTGCTGCGGTTTGCCGTTTTCCTTGAAGGCATCGACCTTCAGCCAGTTGTAGTCGGTGGAGTAACCGGTGGCCCAGATGATCGTGGTGACACCGGCCTTGACCAGGTCGAGCTCGAGAATCGGCCTGGTCACGCAGTCCGGATCGGCCAGCATGGCCCGGGCTTCCGGCTCCAGTGGCAGGTCGAGGCCGTTGCGTTCGATATAGGCGTCGGCCTTGTCGAGCAGTGCGAGGTAGTTTTCATCGCCGCGGCGGATGTTGTCGGCGAGGTTGTCTTCAAAGCTGACCACGGCGCCATTGAACGATTGGGTCAGGCCGACCAGGCTCATGCCTTGATGGGCCAGTCGGCGGAAGTCCACGGTGTGGCCGCCACGGGCACCGCTCACGGCGATGGTCACGTGTTCCTTGCCCGGTTGCATGGCTTCGGCATCCCACTCGCCCAGCACCCCCAGCCACCAGCAGAAATCACGGTTGCGATAGGCACGGGGCGGACGATCGTGGGCGCCTACCGACAGGTAGACCTGCTTGCCGGAACGTTGCAGTTCATCGGCGATCTGCACGCCCGAGGAACCGGCGCCCACCACCAGCACCGCACCTTCGGCCAGTTGCTGCGGGTTGTAGTACTGGGCGGAGTGAATCTGGGTGATGCCGGCGATTTCGGGAGCGATTGGCGGAATGGCCGGACGCTGGAACGGGCCGGTGGCGACCACCACGTGCCGGGCCTCGATCACGCCATCAGAGGTTTCAACGGTGAAACCGGGACGGTCGATGTTACGTTCGACTTTCTTCACGTCCACGCCGGTACGGATCGGCGCGTTGAACTTGCGGGCATAGGCTTCGAAGTACTCAGCCACCTGCTCTTTCCCGGCGAAGGCATCCGGGTCCAGACCGTCGAATTCCAGCCCCGGGAAGCGGTCGTGCCAGGCCGGGCCGTTGGCTACCAGCGAATCCCAGCGACCGGTGCGCCAGGCTTCGGCGATACGATTGCGCTCCACAACGAGGTGCGGCACACCGAGCTTGCTCAGGTGTTCACTCATGGCCACGCCGGCCTGGCCGGCGCCAACAACAAGCGTATCAATTGCGGTTTTATCAACTGTCATGGCTGTGCACTTCTGAAAGGTGGTTTGATTCAGGTCGGTCATGGCTGCCGCCTCGATTCTGATCACTGTTGTTCTTCTGCTGCCGCTATTGGTGTCAGGGTGTTGGCCGCATTCTGTTCGGAGCCGGGAATTAGCGAAATTATGTTTTTTGTGGTCGCTGGCGAGGAAAAAGCGTCGAGGCGACCGGTTGGCTGTGCAAGGTTGCGGACAACCCGATCCCGGCCTATGGTCCAAGCGATGCAATACCCGCGACCGGCGCGAAGACCCGGCGCGGATTGCTGTCCATCCAGTGCGGATTCACGCAAGGAGTGATGACATGCCCGACAATTCCCGTCCTGCCGTGCTCGAACTGATTGGCAATACCCCGCTGGTGCGCGTCAGCCGTTTCGATACAGGCCCCTGCACCCTGTTTCTCAAACTCGAATCCCAGAACCCCGGCGGTTCGATCAAGGACCGTATCGGTCTGGCGATGATCGATGCCGCCGAACGCGATGGCCGCCTGCGTCCCGGCGGCACCATCGTCGAAGCCACCGCCGGCAACACCGGCCTCGGCCTGGCCCTGGTCGGTCGCGCCAAGGGCTACAGGGTGGTGCTGGTGGTGCCGGACAAGATGTCCACCGAGAAGGTCTTGCACCTCAAGGCCATGGGCGCCGAGGTGCACATCACCCGCTCCGATGTCGGCAAGGGCCATCCCGAGTATTACCAGGACGTCGCCGCACGGCTGGCGGCGGAAATTCCCGATGCGTTCTTCGCCGACCAGTTCAACAATCCCGCCAACCCGCTGGCCCACGAATGCAGCACCGCGCCGGAGATCTGGGCGCAAACCCAGCATGATGTGGACGCCATCGTCGTCGGCGTCGGTTCGGCCGGCACCCTCACCGGGCTGACCCGCTTCTTCAAACGGGTGCAGCCGGACCTGGAAATGGTCCTGGCCGACCCCGTCGGCTCGGTGATGGCCGAATACAGCCGCAATGGCACCCTCCCCACCCCCGGTTCGTGGGCGGTGGAAGGCATTGGCGAGGACTTCATTCCGTCGATTGCCGACCTGTCCAGCGTGCGCCACGCCTATTCGATCAGCGACGAAGAAAGCTTCGACCACGCCCGCCAACTGCTGCGCGCCGAAGGCATTCTCGGCGGCTCGTCGACCGGCACCCTGCTGGCCGCCGCCCTGCGTTACTGCCGCGAACAGACCCAGCCGAAACGGGTGGTGAGCTTCGTCTGCGACACCGGTACGCGTTACCTGTCGAAGGTCTACAACGACCAGTGGATGAACGATCAGGGTCTGCTGCAACGCAAGCACTACGGCGACCTGCGCGACCTGATCGCGCGACGTTTCGAGGATGGCCGGGTGATCAGCGTCGGCCCCGACGACACCCTGCTCACCGCGTTCCAGCGCATGCGTCTGGCGGATGTCTCGCAACTGCCGGTGCTGGTGAATGGCAAGCAACTGGTCGGCGTGATCGACGAGTCCGACATCCTGCTGGGCGTGCATGAAGACGTTGCGCACTTTCGCAAGACCGTCTCCAGCGCCATGACCGACAAACTGCAAACCCTGTCCCCCGGCGCCTCACTGGCGGATCTGGAGGCAGAACTGGGCCGTGGACTGGTGGCAATCATTCAGGATGCCTCGGGCTTCCACGGCCTGATTACCCGAACCGACATGCTCAACCATTTGCGGAGATCCCTGCCATGAGTCAGCACGATGAAAATGCCCCGCCACGGGGCTTCGCCACCCGCGTGATCCATGCCGGGCAAGTGCCGGACCCTTCGACCGGGGCGCTGATGCCGCCGATCTATGCCAACTCCACCTACCTGCAACAGAGCCCCGGGGTGCACAAAGGCCTCGACTACGGGCGTTCGCACAACCCGACGCGCTGGGCGCTGGAGCGCTGCGTGGCCGACCTCGAAGGCGGCACCCGGGGCTTTGCCTTCGCTTCGGGGCTGGCGACCATTTCCACCGTGCTGGAACTGCTCGACGCCGGCTCGCACATCGTCTCGGGCAATGACTTGTACGGCGGCACCTTCCGCCTGTTCGACAAGGTGCGCCAGCGCAGCGCCGGGCACCGCTTCAGCTTCGTCGACCTGACCGACCTGGCGGCGTTCGAGGCATCCCTGCAAGACGACACCCGCATGGTCATGGTCGAGACCCCGAGCAATCCGCTGCTGCGCCTCACGGACCTGGCCGCCATCGCCCGCACCTGCCGCGCGCGCGGCATCATCTGCGTGGCCGACAACACCTTCGCCAGCCCGTGGATCCAGCGCCCGCTGGAACTGGGATTCGACATCGTGCTGCACTCGACCACCAAATACCTCAACGGCCACTCCGACGTGATCGGCGGCATCGCCGTGGTCGGGCAGAACGCCGAACTGGCCGAGCGCCTGGGTTTCCTGCAAAACGCCGTCGGCGCCATCGCCGGCCCGTTCGACGCCTTCCTCACCCTGCGCGGGGTCAAGACCCTGGCGCTTCGCATGGAGCGCCATTGCAGTAACGCACTGGAACTGGCGCAGTGGCTGGAGCGCCAACCGCAAGTGTCGCGGGTCTACTACCCCGGCCTGCCCTCGCACCCGCAACACGAACTGGCCCAACGGCAAATGCACGGTTTCGGCGGAATGATCTCCCTCGACCTCAACAGCGACCTGGCTGGCACCAAACGCTTCCTCGAGAGCGTGCAGATCTTCGCCCTGGCCGAGAGCCTGGGCGGAGTGGAAAGCCTGATCGAACACCCGGCGATCATGACCCACGCCACCATCCCACCCGCCACCCGCGCAGAGCTGGGGATTGGCGACGGGTTGGTGCGGTTGTCGGTGGGGGTTGAGGATGTGGAGGATTTGCGGGCTGATTTGGCTCAGGCGTTGGCGCGGATGTAATAAATCCCTGTAGGAGCGAGCCTGCTCGCGATAGCGGTGGATCAGTCGGCAATGACGCAGATTGACACTCCGCTATCGTCGGAACGCCGCCCGGAGCAAGCTCGCTTACAACGGGTGGTGATATTTCAGGCGTTTTTGCAAGTCTTCAACCGGCAACGGCTGGCTATACAGGGTCAAGGGTTCGTCCACGGCGTGGCCAGTGCCAGTGTGATGAGGTAGCGCTCTTCCGTGGGGCGCTTGTTGTCCTTGAAACGATGAACCACCAGCATCACCTGATACTTGTCTCCCGCATGCCAATAGGAGGTGCCGCCCTTGTTCACGTCGCGCAATCGGGCTCGCCATTGCGGCGTGTCGGCGAATGGTGGATCTTCCTCGATTCGGATCGGGGTCCAGCCGGCTGCGCGCAATTGGTCTTGCAGATCCAGCACGACCTTGAGGGTGTCATCGAGCAATAGCGGCTCGATTTGTGGGGACATGCGGACACTCCTCACCTTCTCGTCAGTAAAACTCACGGTAAAGAATCGGGCCAAAGGGGTTACAAAGCTGAATTGAGGGTCTGTGAAACGAAGACGGGCATCTGACTTGGGAACGTTGAACCATGATTGGCCCGGTATGGCGGGGTCGATACTTGCGCTGGAGCGCTGGCGCATGGCCTCGTAAGGCTCGCCAATCACCAAGGCGATTTCCGGTTCGTCCGATAGCATTTCAATCGCTGAAAGCGTCAGGAGGGATGTGATAGCCAGTACCAACATGCCACGCCGCCAGCCCAGGCGGTGCATCAGATTCATCGTACACCCCCACCCGAGGCGATATCCCGAATCGATTGCTCAATCAGATGGCGTTTGTCGCTATGCAGCAGCTCATCAAACTGCTTCGCCGCTCTGAGCACGAAGGCCATGCGCTGATTGACATCGGCCAGGTTGGCAATGGGGTTGTCGCCAAAACCAATGGTGCGTCCGTCATCGACGGGGCGGCACTGGCTGGCCAGGGTCAGTTCGATGGCCTGAGCGGCCCCGGAGGGCAAGTTGGTGACGTAGGAGGCATGGTTGCCGCGCAGCAACCATTTCATTCCGCTATCGTTGTACATCGCCGGTTGCAAGATATTGACCTGTTCGTGCTCGGCAAGAAGTGCGACGCTTTCCGCGATATTACCCGCCTCAATCGCCTCAAACGCCAGGAGGATTTCCTTGTAGTCAGTCCCGAACCTCAGCCTTTCCTGCCCCACCGGCCACAACACCGAATGCTCGCCACTCCCATAGATGTCCTTCCGTGAAGCCAGACAATCCTTCAACGCCGCCAACCCCCGCTCCTTGTAGAACACATGCAATGGATACACATCCAGAAACAGCGTGGTATTGCCCATCGCCAGCATTTCGTAGACGAACCGGTACAGCCGTTGTGCGTACGACAGCGAGTCGTCACCAGCACCGAGGGTGCCGCCCGGCACCGGGTTGTCACGGTTGGCCTGTTCGTAGTCGCGCTGGCGCTGTTCGAACTCGCGTATTTTCGCCCGTTTTTCCCGCTCGCTGCCGCTGAGCAAGCCCACCAGTCCTTGTCTGGCGCTGTACTTCAGGTGCTCTGTAGCCTGGTATTCGGCCTGGATCCTGTCGATCGATTCGGCCGCGTGCAGCAAGCCGCAGCCCACCTGCTTGGAGGCGAAGGCGGCCAGGCCGGCCCACTGGAAACGCGGGTCGTGGCGCCACAGCTGGGCGTAGGCGGCGTTGATCGCCTGGTTGCGTGCCTTGGGGTCGGTAATCAGTTGACCGCCCGGCGCCACGATGTTTTCGACTCGCTGTTGATACCCGCGCCAGAAGTTCTCGCAGACCCGGCCCTGCCATTCGCTGAAGGTCGGGGCGGAGGGTTTCGGCGTCGAGGTAAAGCCGGCGTGGCGATTGCCGGGGGCGGAGGGAGTTTCCGGTTGAGAGGCCGTCCGTGGCGCCGGGGCCTCTTCGTTGCAGTAAGTGGTATCGAGCACGGATGGAATCAGTTTGGCGTTGCAGGGGCAACTGCTGAAGCTGTCCAGCGTGCCGGCCAGCAATCTGCCGTGACTTTCGATGTGTGAAATGCCACTGACGATGACGTAGATCCTGTTGTCCTTGCCGCAGGAAACCGGGTCCCCGGCACACGCGGCGGCAAAGTCAAACATCATCAGGTAGCAATCGGCATCCAGCACCTTGCCGCCGCAGGTGGTCCAGTCATCCTTGCGGATGAAATATCCCTCTGTCATTGCTTGAATTCCCTGTCTGTTGACGACTTGTGCGGGCACTCAGTGCACCCGCCAACAAGCAAATTGCGTCTGCTCCTGAGTGAAAACGGGGGCACGGCAATGCGCGGCGCACAGGTTTAACGCAGGGGAAATACACGTAAATAGGACGTTTCCGGGATGTATGTAGGAAATGGAGAATCAATCGCCTTCTGCTACGGTCTTCCGGCGAAAAGTGTGAAGGAAACCGTATTTTCCCAGCCTGCACGCGTAATCGTTAACGTGCATCGTCGGAGCGCCGCCCGGAGCAAGCTCGCTCCTACAGGTTTTGCTGGTCTGGCACGCAAGACTCCCTATAATCGCGGCGTTTTCGTCTACCCTCACGAAGCGTCGTGCAGCAATCAGCTTGTGCGGGGCGCATCGACATTTTTCCGCTATTGAACCGGAGAACTTCCATGCTCAAACGTACCCTGGCATTGGCCGTCGGCCTGACCCTATCCTTTTCCACCCTGCTGGCACAGGCCGCCGACACCCTCAAGGTCAGCGCCATTCCCGACGAAGCCCCCACCGAACTGCTGCGCAAGTTCAAGCCCCTGGGCGAGTACCTGGAGAAGCAGCTGGGCATGAAGGTCGAGTTCGTACCGGTGTCCGACTACCCGGCGGTGGTCGAGGCCCTGGCCACAGACCGTATCGACATGGCCTGGCTGGGCGGCTTCACCTTCGTGCAGGCGCGTTTGAAAACCGGCAATGCCATTCCATTGGTACAGCGTGAGCAGGATGCGCAGTTCACCAGCAAATTCATCACC
Organism: Pseudomonas sp. KH_046_2; assembly: GCF_057838985.1. NCBI lineage: Bacteria > Pseudomonadati > Pseudomonadota > Gammaproteobacteria > Pseudomonadales > Pseudomonadaceae > Pseudomonas > Pseudomonas sp. KH_046_2. The sequence continues at coordinate 3,664,739 of NZ_CM174480.1, forward strand.
GCCGACCCGGCCGTCAAGTCGCTGGCCGACCTCAAGGGCAAGTCGTTTGCCTTCGGCTCGGTCTCGTCGACGTCGGGCAGTTTGATGCCGCGTTATTTCATGCTCAAGGACGGCATCAAGCCTGAAACCTACTTCAGCCGTGTCGGCTACTCCGGCGCCCACGACGCCACCGTCGCCTGGGTTCAGGCTGGCAAAGTGGATGCCGGCGTGCTGAATGCCAGCGTCTGGGAAAAACTGGTCAAGGCCGGCAAGGTCGACACCGACAAGGTCAAGGTCTTCGCTACCACGCCGGCCTACTTCGACTACAACTGGACCGTGCGCGGCACCCTCGACCCGACCCTGGCCGCGAAAATCAAGGCGGCCTTCCTCGCGCTCGACCCGGCCAACCCGGAGCAAAAGGCGATTCTGGACCTGCAAGCCGCCAGCCGTTTCATCGAGACCAAGCCTGAGAACTACAAGGGCATCGAGGAAGCCGCGCGCGCTGCCGACCTGCTGAAATGACACTGCATCTGAACCAGGTCAGCCTCACTCACGGCAATGGCGTGCGTGCGCTGCATGAGATCGACCTGCACATCGCTGCCGGTGAGCAGGTCGCCATAATCGGCCCGTCCGGTGCCGGCAAGTCGAGCCTGCTCAACGTGCTGGCCACCGCCCTGCGCCCGGACGACGGCGCGGTCGAAGTACTCGGTGAGCACGCCTGGCAGCTTGGCGCCCGACAGCGCCAACGGCTGCGGGCGCGCATCGGCCTAGTGCATCAGGCGCCGCCGCTGCCACCGCGCCAGCGAGTGGTCACGGCGGTGCTGGCCGGAAAGCTGGGGCAATGGGGGTTTGCCAAAAGCCTGCTGAGCCTGCTGCATCCGGTGGATGTTCCGGGCGCGCGGGCGGCACTGGTCAAGCTGGACCTGGGTGACAAGCTGTTCGCCCAGTGCCAGCAGTTGTCCGGCGGCCAACTGCAGCGTGTGGGCATTGCCCGCGTGTTGTACCAGGCACCCGAAGTGCTGCTGGCCGATGAGCCGGTGTCGGCAATGGACCCGGTACTGGCCGGGCACACCCTGTCGATCCTCTGCCGCCACGCCCGGGAACACAAGGTGACCCTGGTCGCCAGCCTGCATGCGGTGGAACTGGCCCTGACGCACTTCTCGCGCATCATCGGTTTGCGTGACGGTCAGGTCCTGTTCGACCTACCCGCCGGCGACGTCGACCACGATTTGCTCGACAGGCTCTACGCCAATGAGCAACTGCTGTCGCCACCCGTTCCGGTGGCGCCCTTGAGCCTGCAGATTCCACGATGCTGACGCGCGATACACGAGACCCGGCCACCCTGCCCCGCCTGCTGCTCAGTCTGTTGGCGCTTGCGCTGCTGTGGCCGGGTATCCATTTCAGCGAACTGGACCTGGGTGTGCTGCTCCAGGCCGACAGCCAGAGTGAGATGGGCCGGTTTGTCTCAGCCTTCTGGCCGCCCGCCCATGGCGAAGAGTTCTTGCAGTTGCTGTGGCAAGCCACGCTGCAGACCCTGGCCATCGCCACCGCCGGCATGGCTTTGGCTTTACTGTTGGCCGTGCCTGCCAGCTTGTTGGCCAGTCGAGCGCTGTCGTTGTCCGCAGCTTCGCGCAGTGGTCGCCCGAGCGCTCTCGGCCGACTGTTGCGCTGGCCCGTGCGCGGGTTGCTGATCTTCCTGCGCAGCGTGCCGGAAATCGTCTGGGCCTTGCTGTTCGTGCGCGCCGTCGGCCTTGGCCCGACAGCCGGGGTACTGGCCATTGCCATCACCTACAGCGGCATGCTGGGCAAGGTCTACGCGGAAATCTTCGAGTCGGTCGACCAGCGCCCGGCCCACTCACTGCTGCAAGCCGGCAGTGGCCGGTTGGCGGCGTTCTGCTACGGCATCCTGCCCAATGTCGCGGCGGAGTTGCTGTCGTACACGGTGTATCGCTGGGAGTGCGCGATCCGCGCGTCGGTGGTGATGGGCTTCGTCGGTGCCGGCGGGCTCGGCCAGCAGATCGACCTGTCATTGCGCATGTTCGCCGGCGGTGAAGTGGCGAGCATGTTGCTGACCTTTTTCGTCCTGGTGTTGTTCGCCGACCAGATCAGCCGCCTGTTGCGCTGGAGGTTCGCATGAATCGCCTGATCAACCTGCTGCTGATCCTTTGCATTGGCGCGGCGGTCATCGCTTCGTTCCGCTATCTGGGCATCGACCTCGGCGAACTGGGTGGCAGCGGTAACCTGAAGCAGATGGGCGCCTACGTGCTGCGTTTTCTCAGCCCGGACCTGAGCGCCGGCCATCTGCAAGCCATCGGCCGTGGCGCAGTGGAAACCATGGCCATGTCGGCCCTCGGCACCCTGCTCGCGGCGGTATTCGGCCTGGTGCTGGCACTGCCGGCGGCCGGGCGTTTCGGCTGGCCGTTGCAGAGTGCGTCGCGCCTGGTGCTGAACGCCCTGCGTGCCATTCCCGAACTGGTGTGGGCCGCGCTGATGGTGCTGGCAGCCGGACTCGGCCCCAACGCCGGGACCCTGGCACTGGCCATGCACACCACCGGGGTGCTGGGCCGATTGTTCGCCGAAGCACTGGAAAACACCCCGCCGCAACCGGCCGAAGCCATCCGCTTGCAGGGCGGCAACGTCGTCTGGGCCTTCTGCTACGGCACCCTGCCCAACCTGTTTCCGCAGCTGCTGGCGTACATCCTGTACCGCTGGGAAAACAATATTCGCATGGCCAGCGTGCTTGGTTTTGTTGGTGCTGGGGGGTTGGGGCAGATGCTTTATGTCAGCCTCAGCCTGTTCCTGGAGGCCCAGGCTAGTACGGTGATTTTGGCGATGTTGGTGCTGGTGTTTGCTGTTGATGGGTTGAGTAGTTGGAGTCGGCAGCGGTGGGTTAAGGCTTGATGGGGAATAGGATAGATTTGGTCAGCTGATTGCATTCGAGCTGAGCAACCATTTGTATGGAGTTGACTGCCGCGCTTATGGATATGACCGGCAGAAAACGACCCAATATGCCGTTGGTCAAAGGCAAAAATCAGACAATATCTGCCTGTCGCCAAGGGTTGTAATCGGCTGGTCAAGTCACCTTCCGTAAGAACACGCTGTGCGCAAAGCGAACGTCATCCCGAAGGTAATCCGAAGCAGCCAAAAGAGCTGAGTCAAACTGCCTAGACAGGACACTCAACGACGCCCATAGCAACAACCAGTACCGCAAGCTAGAATCGGGGCCTCAGGCATTCCAGTCCCTTTGCAACGCACGCTCTTGCAAGCGGTAATTACCGCCTTCCTTTCGCCTTAGCGGGCAGGAGATGCTTAAGCAGTCAGAACCAATGAAACACATCAAACTACTCGCCATATTCACCTTACCAACCATCCTAAGTGCTTGCCAATCGGGAGAAGATGATGCGCTTATTGTCCTCGATCAGCATGACCGGGCGACCATTTCGTCCTCCGTCAGTGACCAGCAAGTCATGTTTTTTGGTACATACAAAATTGAGCAAATGAGCCATAGCCATTCTGTAGTGATAACGGCGCAGTGCGGTACCTTGAGGTTCATCTATCAGCGCCCCCAGGGTTTGCGCATACAGGAGGACGAGGTGACCAACGAGTCAGCCTATCTGTGCGGTCTAGGCACACAGGCGAGTAGTAAAGTTTGGCATTTGGCCTTGAAGCCTTTGACTGGCCCATCCATGATGCCACCAAGCAACTGGCCTAATTAGCTCGGCGATTCCCCACGTCAAATTACTAAAACAGGCAACCAAAATCTGGCTGCAGTCCTGTATTGGCACAAAAATAAGAGAGATAGATGAATCTTAGAAAAAATATTGAAATTGAATATTTGCGCGGGATAGCCATCGTTATGACGGTGGTAACGCATTCAAATCTGCTCTTGCCGTTCCATGCAGGATTCATGGAGAAGCTGTTTAACATCTATTCTCCCTGGACAGGTGTAGATTTGTTTTTTTGCATATCGGGGTACGTCGTCAGCAAGGCATACCTTGACTATTTCGACAAAAGTAAAGCTCAAGGAAAATTTGGAGTTGCGGCGGCATCCTTCTGGATCAGACGTGCTTACCGTCTTCTTCCTACTGCCTGGTTATGGGTGCTTATCCCCCTCGTCTTTTCGATATTTTACAATCAATCGAATGCGTTCGAGTCGTGGTTTTACAATCTACGCAGCTTCACAGCCATTGCTACATTTAGCGGCAACCTCGCGAACCAATACGGCTTACTTCTAGGCCCTAACTCAGTTTATTGGAGCCTGGCGCTTGAGGAGCAGTTCTACTTCGTTTTCCCCCTTTTTCTGCTATTGATAACTTCCACTCGATGGCGAGCAATAGCCTTGATCGCGCTAATAGCTGCCCAGTTTGGTTTAGATCGAAATGCCTTCGGCGCTCCTCCAGCAGGCATGCTTTTCTCATTTCGCCTAGATGCCATGATGTGGGGGATTCTGTTGTGTTTGTTTACGCGCACGACTTTGTACAGGGAGCTTGAGCCAACTGCACTCGGCACCAGTCTACTCAAGCGATTTACTTTGACCGTGTTTCTCCTTTACATGCTGGGCGCTATTGCCGGGCAACTAATGGCAATCCCAATTGCCGTAGGCCTGATTGCAATAAACGCCTTGATCCTAGTTTGGCTTGCAAGCTACCAAAACGGCTACATTTACTGCCCGTCGATGCTGAGCAGCCTACTTCAATGGTTGGGTTCGCGCTCCTACGCTCTATATGTCATCCATATGTTTGCGTACCACTTAAGTACGGAAATTTGGAGCCGGGTAGCCGTGAAAGAAGGGCTGACGCTTGCCCAAGGCTACACCACTGAACTTTTGCTCACATCAGTAATCGTCATGATAGTGCTCAGCGAATTGAACTACAGGTTTGTCGAGGTTCCATTGCGACGGAAAGGTGCCGAAATAGCACGTCAGAAGATGGAGAGCGTTTTCACCGATGGCGTGGCCAGCAACCACCACGCAAAAACAAGGACGCCGCGGAAAGAATTTTCGTAATCAGAAAAGTGAACGGATTATTTATAGATGAGTAATGAAATATTCGAAAACCACTGACAAAATAAATCCCGCTTCGGCGGGCTTTATGCGCTTTAAATATTTGTTCTGATTGCGAATGTGGGAAACGCAATATTGAGAATAGATGCTTTTGGCCGCTCTCTGCCGGACACGGTTACAAAGCCTTCCGGTCAAATCCGATGCAATCGGTGGTCAAGCGGAGTGCAATTTCGCGCCTGACGACCAAACCAGTACTGCCCACGCAAAAAACCCTTCCTGCGTTTCAACACAGGAAGGTTTTTTTTGTTTGCGGCCGATCAGTCTTTAGCCTGGCTCAACTTGGTGAACAGCTCGGTCGGTACTTTCTTGCCGTTGGAAATGAACTGGTTGGTGCGGAACTTGTACACCTCACCCTCGGACAGGAAACCGTCGCCGTTGGTGTCCATCGCCTTGAATTCCTCAGTGCCCTTGGGCGCCACCGCCAGCAGTTCCTTGAGCGACACGCGGCTGTCATCATCGGTGTCGGTGCGCGCGAAAGATGCATCGCCGCACTTGCCTTCACCGCACTTGCCCTCGGCCTGGGTCTTTTGCGCGCTGGCTTCGGCACCGCACTTGCCTTCGCCACACTTGCCTTCGCTGGTCTTTTCCGCAGCGGCCAGTTGATAGCCTTGAGGCAAGGCTTCAGCGGAAAACACGGTGGAAGCGAAATTGATACCGCCGACCAGTGCAACAGCGATCAGGCCAACGCGGGTTTTGTTCGGGAACTGGATACGAGACATGTTGATACTCCGGAGCAATGGCGTGGCTGGACCATTCTGGTCGTGCCACAAGGGTTAACTAACCTGGTTGCGAGGTGCGTTGTGCATCTCGCTTTGGCAGGTCTATTGGGCCCCAGTGGTGTATCCGGGCTGTATCCGCAAAGCGCTGGTTTTGTATGGCTGTATCAAGATGCCGCGCCTTGATACACGGCGATACAACAAAAGCCTCAAGCTACTACCCTTCATTGACGACCTAGACCTTACAACTCAAGGAGCGTCAGACATGAACGGTAAATGTATAGCAGCGGGATTGAGTCTTTTGTTCGCACTCAGTGGTGCGTGCCTGGCGGCGCCGGGCACCATCAGGTTTCAAGGCAGCATTGTCGAGCCGGGCTGTCAGTCACGCGTAGGGACGGATGGCACATTCGAACTTTACCAATGCTCTGCCCAGAGTCGCGCGATGGGGATTGAGGCAAACACCATCGCGCCAACCGCCAGTGTTAGCGCTGTCGGTCAAACCAGTACCCACGTCAAACTGCTCGCTGACAGTGGTCGAGAAGGTCGCTATTTCGATCAGCAGTATGTGTTGGTGGATGATGCAGGCTCGCCGGTCCGTTCCGGAAACTACTTGATTACCCTCAGCATGCCTTGATCACGGGGCGCGCGCAGGACGTCTTCGTCCGACCGAAGCACCTGTTTAAAAAGGTTGTAGGTTATTTCCTGAGGGCTACAGGACCTTGCGTCGTTGCCTACGGTTACGCCAGAATCCGCCGGCTTGTGCGTCCGGGAGCTGCTCAGTAACTTGGTTCGCGTCACTGCCCATCAGTGATCGGGTTTAGTCGCCCGTGGTTTTCTAGTGAAGTGCACAAGCTCTGTCAGTCAGGCATTCCCATGCTTGCACTTGATGGTAGCTGTGCGCAGGTTGCCTTCGGGCGCGCCGGTTTGCTAGATCCCCGGTCGACTAACCTGCGTACAGCTGCCTCCCCTTTCGTTTAGTCGCTAGAGGGGTGGCGCTCCATACAAGGATCTAGCTTATGTTCAAGGTCACCCCCAACCCGCCGGACACCGATCCGACTTCCCCATACGAACCCGATTCAAACAAGCTCAACGAGGCCGCCGAACGCGCGCTCGCCTTCCATTTCCCCTCGACTGCCGACATCAAAGCCACTCCACGTACACCCAGCACTTTGTTTACCGTGGACCCTGAGGTCGATACCGAAACCCTGGTGGTTTATCTGGTCGAAACGCTGGCCTCGGTCGATGTGATGGTGCATCAGTTGGTGGATCATCTGGACGGCGGATCGCGCAATGCCCTGCTGGGGATTTCCAACAGTGTGATGTTGGCGGAGATCACGGCGAATCGGGTGCTGGACCAAATCGACCCGCGCGAATAAACACTGAGTCTGTGGCTAACGCTGACCCTGTGGCGAGGGGGCTTGCCCCGGCTCGGCGGCGAAGCCGTCGCAACACCTGACTGCACCATCTGACTGAAGAAAAGCGGGGGGGCCGCTTCGCAGCCCAACGGGAGCAAGCTCCCTCGCCACAAATGTCGGCAGGCTCAATTAGCGCAACAACACATACATCGCACTGAATCATTGGCAGACACTAACTCTGTAGCTAACACCGCCCCCGTGGCGAGGGAGCTTGCTCCCGCTGGACTGCGCAGCAGGCCCTGCTTTTCAGGTGAAGAGCTGGGGCCGCTACGCGACCCAGCGGGAGCAAGCTCCCTCGCCACAGGTTTTGTGTGTTTGATGTTGGCTGGGCTATCACTAGTTCGGGTCCAGCAACCCACCACTCCAGTTACGCGACACCCGGCTGCCGGTGAATTTCGCCACCCCCATGCCCTGGGGTATCAGGCGATCGCGATAGCGCGTCACCAGGCGCCCCGCTTGTTCGGCGTGCAGCACCACTTCGGAGGATGGATCACCCGGCCGCCCGAGAATCCGTGCAAAGCGCTGGCCTTCCTCGACGAAATCCCCCAGCTCTTTTTCGAAGATCAGCACGCCGGGTTGCGGGGCGATAATGGTTTCCATGTGGCCCATTTCCACGGCTTCGACGGGCCAGTCCGCGGGCGCCACTGACTCATCGATGACGCCGCACCCGCACAGCCAGTTGTACAGCCCTGCGGCATCCGACTCGGCGAAACGATCACTGACATCGCCCTGCCCGCGCAGCTCCAGGGTGGCGGCCATGCGCCCTGCTGTGGCTCCGTCGCGTATCCACGGGGCAATGATGGTTTCCTCGAAGGAGCCATCGCCGCCGTCATCCCAGATGATCGCCACGTCCATCTTCATCGCCGCCGCCAGTTCGCGCCCACGGGGCCAGAAACTGCGGTGTACGTAGAGGTACGGCAAGGCCTCGTCATCGGTGTGCAGGTCGAGCATCACATCGGCCGGGGCGGCCAGTTGCACCAGTTGCTTTTGCCATTGCTGAACGCAGGTCGAAGGTCGTTCCATGGCTGCCGACTGGTCGAACGCGCGGTTGAAGTTTTGCCCGGTGGCGTCGTGATAGCGGCCGAGGATCCGCCCCTGGCGAAACTGCCCGATGCCCAGCGGATTGGCCTGCGGTACCACAGTCACCTGGCCCTTGAGCCGGCCTTGGGCCTCGGCGACCTGAAGCCGTTGCATCAGCAGGTGCAGGACCAGCATCCCGGCGATTTCATCGGCATGAACGCCGGCCTGCAGGTGCACGTTTGGCCCGCTGCCGTCACCTGCATAGCGCCAGGCACCGACCCGCACGGCGTCACCGTTGTTGTTGCGAACACTGAACGAAATATCCTGCGGCATTGGCTTTCCCTCCCGACATGAACCTTGAAAAACGTTGTATCGCTGCTGCCGAAGCTGGTGATTGAACAGACGTTCAACTAAGCTCGGCATCGTGGAACCTCACCCAAGGACAGCCTTGTGACAACCGATGCCCCGAAAAACCGCCGCGCCGAACCCGATGACCGTCGCGAAATGCTGGTGGCCGCCACCCTGCGTTGCCTGGGTCGCGACGGTCACGCCGGGATTTCCGTGCGACGCATCGCCACCGAAGCCGGGGTCTCCGTGGGGTTGCTCAACCATCACTTCGGCAGCATCGAGGCACTGATCGCCGACACCTACCAGCGGCTTGCAAGCGAACTGACCACCGCCCTGCTCCAGGAAATCGAGCAGGCACAGACACCCGCGCAAAAGATCGATGCCTTCCTGGAAGGCTCGTTCTCGCCCAGGGTCATGGACCCGAAACTGCTCGGCGTGTGGGTGGTGTTCTGGAGCCTGATCCGTCACTCCGAACACGTCAGCCAGTCCCACGAAAAAAGTTACCGCGCCTACCTCGATCTGATCCGCCAGTTGCTCGACGGGCTGGCCGCCAGCGAAGGCTTCGTGATTCACGACACCCGCCTGGCGGCCATCGGCTTATCGGCGATGCTCGACGGTCTCTGGCTCGAGTGGTGCCTGAACCCCGAGACCTTCAGCGCCGCCAACGGACTGCATATCTGCCGCTGCTGGATAAAGGGGTTGCGTCACGGAGCATTCAGCTCCGACGACGTCCTGTGACGGATGCCGACCGAAGATCATCGCCAGGGTGCCACTGACGGCGATCAGCCCGGCGCCGATCATCAACGACATGTCCATCAGCGTGCCCCAGACCAGGCTCGACAGGGCAAACGCCCAGATCAGCCCGGTGTATTCGAACGGCGCGAGCAAGGTCGCGGTGGCGCGGCGGAAACTGGCGAACAACAGGAACTGGCCGATGCCGCCCACCAGGCCGGCGCCGAGCATGCCCAGCCAGGCGGGCGTCGGTGATGGCGTGTGGGTCCAGGGCAGTGCGACCGCCATGCAGATCACGAACACCACGTTGGTGATCAGCATCTGCTCCAGCACTGAGGTCTGCTCATCCACCTGACGCAGTTGGATATAGGTGAACGCCCAACACATCGCCGCCAGCAGGGTCAGTACGATCGGCAACGGATCGGTCATGTGGTCGGGGCGACAGGCAATGACCACCCCGACAAAACCGAGGATCAGGCTGAACCACTGCCAGCCGCTGGCGCGCTCCTTGAGGATCACCGCCGCCAGCACCGTGACCATGATCGGCGCGGAAAAATACAGGGTAGTCATCTCGGCCAGGGTCAGGTCCCGGGCCGCCGTGTAGTACAGCACCCAGGCGACGATCGACAACAGGCCGCGCACCACCAGCAGGCGCCGGCTGGGTGAATGCCAGGCCTGGCGGATGACGCGCAGACGGCCTGCCAGCAGCACCGCCACGACCACCACGGCGGCGCGCCAGAACAGAATGGTGACCACCGAATAGTCAGCCACCAGCCATTTGATCAGCGCATCCTGAAACGACAGGAACGCATAGCCCAGGACGCACAGGCCAATGCCTTGCAGCGAGCGGTCAACCGTTGGCGAACTCATCAGGCCGACCTGCGCACGGGCGTCCCGCGCCGCTCGGCAAAGGCAAACAGCGCTTCGATCACGAACGTCAGGCAGACATACACCCCGGCCACCAGCAACAGGGGTTCGTACACTTGCAGGGTTTGCGCGCGGACCACGTTGGCGGCGCCGAGCAGATCGATCACGGCGATGGTCGAGGCCAGCGCCGTGGACTTGAGCAGCATCACGGTTTCCCCGGCCAGGGTCGGCAGCAACAGGCGCATCGCCCGGGGCAAGCGTACCCGCAGCAAGGACTGGCGCGCGGTCATGCCGAAGGCCGAGGCCGCTTCCATTTCACCCTTGGGCACCGCCAGCAGGCCACCGCGAATCACTTCGCCGACATAAGCCCCCACCGACACCACCAGGGCGAACACGATGTACCAGTAACCATCGCGCAGGTACGGCCAGAGGAAACTGCCGCGAATCAGCGGGAACTGGGCAAACAGGCTGCCCAGGCCGTAGTAGAAAATGTAGATCTGGATCAGCAACGGCGTGCCACGGGTGACGCTGGTATAGAACAGGCTGACCTTGGCGATCACCCTGTTTTTCGAGATCCGCGCCAGTGCCACCAACACCGCCAGGACAAAACCGAACACACTGGCGATCAATAGAATCGTGAGGGTGGTTTGCAGCCCCCGGCCCAACAGTGCCGCGTATTCAACTATCCACGCTGGAATCATTTCATTCTCTCTGCCGGTTCAGTCAACAAGAGGCATCCAGCGACGAATGCGTCGCTCCAACCGTCCCGAAAGGTAGTTGGACACCAGCGTCACCGCGTAATACAACGCGGCGGCCGTGAGGTAGAACAACAGATAGTGGCGCGTCGACCCCGCGCCTTGCTTGGCGGTGTACAGCAGCTCGTTGGTGCCGACCACGCTGATCAGCGCACTGTCCTTGACCAGGTTGATCCACAGGTTGGCCATCCCGGCCATGGCGTAAGGCGCCATGATCGGCAGCGTGACCCGGCGAAACAGCCCGAAACCGTTGAGGCCGAACGCCTTGGCCGCTTCGATCTGGCCGAAGGGAATCGCCTGGATCGCCGCGCGGAAAATCTCCGAGGCGTAGGCGCCCTGCACCAACCCCAGCACCACGATGGCCGCCAGCGGGCCGCTGACATCGACCACGCCGTAGCCGAGCTCGGTCATCAGCGAGTTGAGGAGCATGGAGCCGACGTAGTACAGCAACAGAATCAGCAGCAACTCCGGCACCGCCCGGAACAACGTGGTGTAGCCGCGCATCAGCGCTGCAATCGGCTTTGGTGCGCCGAGCTTGAGGCACGCCACCACCAGTCCGATGGCCAGCCCGAGCACAAAGGCCCCGGCGGAAATCTGCAGGGTCATCCAGAGCCCCTTCAACAGCGCACTGCCCCATCCCTGCTCGGTGAAATTGATCAGATCGAACATTGCCGGCATTTCACTCTCCAGTTGGAGGACACGGTCCCCTGTAGGAGCGAGCCTGCTCGCGATAGCGGTGGTTCAGCCACCCGGTTGGTGACTGTCATGCCCTCATCGCGAGCAGGCTCGCTCCTACAGGTTTTTGCTTGTATGCCTGGGATCAGAACGCAGGCTTCACGCTGGTGCCGAAGTAGCTCTGGGACAGCTCGTCGTAGTCCTTGCTCGCCAGCAATTCCTGGATGGCCTTGTCCAGTTTGGCCTTGAGTTCGGTGTCGTCCTTGCGCATGCCGGCCCCTACGCCTTTGCCGAATATCGGGTCGTAAGGCACGGTGCCGAGGTAGGCCAGGTCCTTGGCATCCGGGGTCTTGATGAACGCGGCCATGGCGGTGCCGTCGGCCATCATCAGGTCGATGCGGCCGGCAATCAGGTCGGCGTTGGCCGAGTCCTGGGTGTCGTAGTACTTAACGTCGGCGATTTTTTCGTAGTAGGTCTTCAGGTAGCTGGCGCTCACGGTCGAGTTCTGCACGCCGATGATCTTGCCCTTGATGTCGTCCGGGTACTTCTTCACCGACGCCTCTTTCGGGCCGACGACGGCAATCGCCGAGTCGTAGTAGGCCTTGCTGAAGGCGATCTGTTTTTCGCGCTCCTCGGTCACCGACATCGAGGAAAAGATCACGTCGATCTTCTTCGCGAGCAGCGACGGAATGATGCCGTCCCATGCCACTTCCTTGATCTCGCAATCGGCTTTCATTTCGCTGCACAGTTTGTGGATCAGGTCGACTTCGAAGCCCTTCCACTCACCGTTGGCCTGTTTTTCGGTGTACGGCGGATAGGGTTCCGCTGCCACCGCGAACCTGATCGGCTGTGCTTGAGCTGAGCTCATGCCGACCAGCATTACGCAGGCCGCACCGGTCAACCAGTTTGCAAAACGTCGATTTCCCATGTTGTTTTCCCGTCTTTTTATGATGAGTTAGCGAGTCTGATGAGCGTTGACGAATTGTCGGCAACGCTCGCTGCGTGGGTGTACGAACACTTCGTCCGGCGAACCGGTTTCCTCGATCAGCCCTTGATGCAAAAAGGCGACTTTGGAAGAGACATCGCGTGCGAACGCCATTTCATGAGTCACCAGGATCATGGTCCGGCCTTCTTCGGCGAGGGAGCGGATCACCCGCAGCACTTCCCCGACCAGTTCCGGGTCGAGTGCCGAGGTGGGTTCATCGAACAGCATGACCTTGGGCCGCATGGCCAGGGCCCGGGCGATGGCCACCCGTTGTTGCTGTCCCCCGGAGAGAAACGCCGGGTACTCGTTGCGCTTGGCCGCCAGCCCGACGCGTTCGAGCAGGGCTTCGGCCCGTTCAGTGGCCTCCGCACGGCTTTCACGCAGGACCTGGGTCGGCGCTTCGATGAGGTTTTCCAGCACCGTGCGATGGGGCCAGAGGTTGAAGTTCTGGAACACCATGCCCAGGCTGGAACGGATGCGCACCAGCTGTTTGGCGTCCGACACCAGCGGTGCGCCGGGACGATTCTGGTTAAGGTGAATGCTTTCGCCATCGACCAGGATGCGTCCCTGATCCGGCACTTCGAGCATGTTGATGCAGCGCAGCAAGGTACTTTTGCCCGAGCCACTGGCACCGATCAGGGAAATCACGTCGCCTTCGCGGGCAGTCAGGGAAACGCCCTTGAGCACTTCGATATTGCCGAAGCGTTTGTGCAGGCCATCGACCTCGATCATGGTCTTGACCGCGACCGGTTCGACGGTCGCGGTGCTGGTCACCGTGCCGATTACCGGCCTCGGCGCTTCACCATTGAGCACCTGGACAAAGCCGCGAATGCGCTGGCAGGCCTGGGCCAGGCGCTCGTCACTCAAGGTGAACGACAGCCGTACAAACCCCTGGGCCGGCTCACCGAATGCCGCCGCATCCAGCACCGAGACACCGGCTTCGCGCAGCAGGCGCCAGGCGAATTCCAGCGAGGTCAGGCCGGTGCCGCGCACGTCCACCAGCACGAACATGCCGGCATCGGGGTTGAGCACGCTGATGCCCGGGCAATCCGCCAGGCCGGACACCACCAGATCGCGGCGCCGACGATAGATCTCGCGCATGCCGTGGGTGACTTCGTCATGGGACTGCACGGCCTTGAGCGCCGCTTCCATGACAAACCCGGGCAAGCCGTACAGCATGCTCAGCACCAGGGTTTCGACATGGTTGACCAGGGCTTCATTGGCCACGACCCAGCCGATGCGCCAACCGGTCATGGCATGGGATTTGGACAGACTGCCGATCACCACGCAGCGCTCGGCCATGCCCGGCAACGCCGCCAGGCTCAAGTGTTCACGCTCGTAGGCGAGGCTCTCGTAGACCTCGTCCACCACCACCCACAGGTCATGGGCGATGGCGAGTTCGGCGATGGCTTGCAGCTCTTCGCGATTGAGTACCACGCCGGTGGGGTTGTTCGGGTTGGAGAAGAAGATCGCCCGGGTGCGCGGGGTGATGGCCTTGGCCAACACGGCGGCATCGAGGCGGAAACCCGAGTCCGCTGCGCAGGGCACCCGCACCAGCGTGGCGCCGGACGCCTTGAGCGTGGCTTCGTAGGTGACGTACATCGGATCGAAGGCAATCACTTCGTCGCCGGCACCGAGCAGGCACATCGAGGTGGCGAACAAGGCGTTCTGCGCACCTGCCGTGAGAATGACGTTCGACACCTGCAGCTCGCGGTCGATCAGTTGGCTGTAGCGGCCGGCAATGGCCTCGCGCAAGGCCTGGCGGCCGGCGATTTCGGTGTAGTGGGTATCCCCTTCACGCAAGGCGTGGATCGCGGCATCGGTAATGAAATCGGGGGTGGGGAAATCCGGGTCGCCGACGCTGAGGATGATCACGTCCTCGCCTTTGCGCTGCGCCGCGCTGGCCGCGTAGTGGATATCCCAGGCGGCAACGCCTTGGCCACTGATCCGTTCAACAAAGGGTGAAAACCGCATGCCAGTGCCTCGTTCGAATTGAAGAAACGCAAGCCCGCAACCAGCCGGGGGAAGGTGGCCCCCAACATAGTCCAGACTGAACACTCGTTCAACAGAAAACTCGCGAGGCTTCGCGTTCAGCGCAAACAGGTCGTTTTCACGACAGTCGCGCCGTTTTTCAGCACGGCGCGATCAAGCGACGTGAAACGATTTTGCTGACCGCTCCCAGCGCCAGAGCCAGGAGAATCAGCCCCGCGGCCACCGTAAACGTCAACCGCATCCCCTGCGAGATGGCCTCAGGTTGCGCCTGCAAAATATCGTCGCTGGCCGTGGAAAAGGCGAACACCGCGCCCATGACCGAGGCGCCCGTGACCAACCCGAGATTGCGCGACAACCCGAGCAAACCGGAAACCACACCACGCTGCTGCGGCGCAATGTCCGACATCACGGCGGTATTGTTGGCCGCCTGGAACAGCGCATAGCCGGCGGTGAGGACCACCAGCGGCGCGAGGTAGCCGAGTACGCCGAGACTCATCGGCACGACAGGAAGGATGCAGGCGCCGGTCAACATGGCAATCAGCCCGACCGTGCTTGAACGCTGTGCGCCCCAGTGATCGACCAGCCGCCCTGACGGCACGCCGGCCAGTGCTGCCACCAGCGGACCGGCCGACATCACCAGCCCGGTAGCCGCCACGCTCAAACCCAGCGCACCCGACAGATAGAACGGGCCGACCACCAGGGTGGCCATGACCACCGTGGTCACCAGGGTGCTCATGGCGAACCCTGCACTCAGCAGCGGATTGCGCAACATCGCCAGTTTGACCAGCGGCGACGCGGCGGTCTGCTCGACGAACACGAACACCGTCAGCCCGATCACCGCGACCAGCAGCAGCGCTGTATTGAGCGGGCCGAAGCTGCCACGTCCAAGGGTCATTGCCAGCGCGTAAGCCAACAGGGTCAGGACCAGTACCAGCGTGCCGAGCGCGTCGAAGTCTGGTCGGGTGGCCTTCATCTCGTGGAGATCCACCGGCAAAAAGCGCCAGGCCAGTCCCATCGCCAACACCCCCAAGGGTACGTTGAGCAGAAAAATCCCCTGCCAGCCCACCTGGGCAATCAACACGCCGCCAAGCGTCGGCCCCAATGAGGTGCCAATCGCCGACATCGTGCCGAGCACGCCCATCGCGCTGCCCGTTTTTTCCTTGGGCACCGCCCCGCTCACCAGCGCCATGGTCAGCGCCATCATGGTCGCCGCGCCGACGCCCTGTAAGGCCCGGGCAGCAATCAGCAACCACAGGTTGGGCGCCAGGGCGCAGAGGATCGAGGCGACGGTAAACAGCGCAATGCCTATCAGCAGCAATCGCCGCCGCCCCATGAGGTCGCCGAGCCGGCCAACGCTGACGATCAGCGCGGTGATGCTCAGCAAATAGGCGAGCACCACCCACTGCACGGCCTGGAACGACGCTGAAAACGCCTCGGCCAATGTCGGTAAGCCCACGTTGGCAATGCTGGTGCCCAGGGATGACAGCAGCATGGATAACGATAGGCTGGCCAAGCCGCCCCGGATCGATATGGACTTCATTTTCTCGTGACTCCGTAAACAGGTTGTCCGAAGCCTAAGCCCGGCCATAACATGGCGGAAGACGCAGCATTTGCACTTTATACGTGCATATAACGCCACCTCATCCACAAATCATTGTGGGAGCCCTGTGGCGAGGGGGCTCGCTCCCACAGGAATTGGTCCAATGCCCGATCTGAATCTGTTGATCACCCTGAACGTGTTGCTCGAAGAAGGCAGTGTGGCCCGCGCTGCAAAGCGTTTGCGCCTGAGCCCGTCGGCCATGAGCCGGGCGCTGGCGCGATTGCGCGAAACCACGGGCGATCCGCTGTTGGTGCGGGCCGGGCGCGGGCTGGTTCCCACGCCCCGGGCGCTGGAGCTGCGTGAACGGGTCGGCGCGCTGGTGCAGGACGCCGAAGCCGTCCTGCGCCCCGCCGAGGCACTGGACCTCGATCAACTGGTGCGCACCTTCACCCTGCGCACCAGCGACGGCTTCGTGGAAAATTTCGGACCGTCACTGATCAACCGCATCCACCAGGAGGCACCCGGTGTCCGCCTGAATTTCGTGCAGAAGCTGAACAAGGACAGCACCCTGCTGCGCGAAGGCTCGGTGGATCTGGAAACCGGAGTGATCGGCGAATCCACCAGCCCGGAAGTGCGGACCCGGATGCTGTTTCGCGACCGGTTCATTGGCGTCGTGCGCAAGGGCCATGCACTGACGCGAGGCGAGATGACGCCTGTTCGTTATGCCGCCGCCCGGCACATCCTGGTCTCGCGCCGGGGCCACGAGAAAGGCGTAATGGACGACGCCTTGAACGAGCTGGGACTGAAGCGGGACATCGCCACCATTGTCGCCGGTTTCTCTTCGGCGATTGCATTGGCGCGGGCTTCAGACCTGGTCGCCAGCGTACCGCAGCGGCACGTCGGCAACCTGTGCCAGGGGATGTATTGCTTTGCCCTGCCGTTCCCCACGCCGCCCATCACGGTTTCGATGCTGTGGCACCCGCGCATGGACGCCGACCCGGCCCATCGCTGGTTGCGCGGTTGTGTGTGGGAGGTGTGCAGCCAGCAATGACCCGATGGCCCGCCTATTCCTTCAGGATCAGCAGTGCTTCGCCTTTTTTCACGATGTAGGTCGCCAGCTCCGAGGCCTTGCCCTGGCCCACGTTCTTCGCCACATGGGCGACGCCTTCGGGGATGTACAACGAATCACCGGCCTTGAGCGTCACCGATGCCCGACCTTCCAGCTGATACTCAAAAGTGCCGCTGATCACATGAGCCACCTCTACGCCCGGGTGAGCATGTTTGGGCGAGGTCACGCCCGGATCGAAGTCCACGAGCACCTGAAGGACTTCGCGGTTGGCGGCGCCCAGGTCTTGGCGTACCAGGTCGGTGCGATGCAGGCCCTGCTGCCAGCTTTTCATCGCCGGGGCCGGCTGTGCTTCCTGGGCTTGAGAGAGGCTCGCTACGGTGGCGAGCCCTGTGGCGGCCAGGACCAGACCAAGCTTGCCAAGGGTGTGACGGGTGTGGGTACGCAACATTGTCTTTCCTCCAGTTGAACCACGCCAGACCGCGCCGAAAATGGCGCGATACCGGTAGTTCCATTTGAAGGCCGCCGTGTATCGCCCGGGTGTCGGGAAACGGCGGTTTTGTATGCCCGGGTAACGGCGGGCGTTGCGGATACCTGCGGATACAAACGGGCCGGCACGCCATCGTGCCCACTGGCATCGTGGTCAATGCCGAAAATGAAGTGACCGCGACCCGATCCCACTCAGGTCGCGGCAAGTTCTGCTTTTTGACTACGCCAGATCGAAGCGATCCAGGTTCATCACTTTGCTCCACGCAGCGACGAAGTCCTTGACGAACTTCTGTTGCGCATCGGCGGTGGCATAGAACTCAGCCAACGCACGCAGTTGCGCGTTCGAACCGAACACCAGGTCAACCCGGGTGCCTGTCCACTTCACCGCACCGGTCTTGCGATCGCGCCCTTCATACTCTTGCCGGGCATCCGACACCGGCTTCCACTCCACGCCCATATCCAACAGGTTGGTGAAGAAGTCGTTGGTCAAGGCTTCCGGACGCGTAGTGAACACACCGTGTTTGCTCTGGCCGACATTGGTATTCAACACCCGCAGCCCACCCAGCAATACCGTCATTTCCGGGGCGCTGAGCGTCAGCAGTTGCGCCTTGTCGATCAGCAGTTTTTCGGCCGGCACACGGTACTGTTGCTTCAGGTAATTACGGAAACCATCGGCAATCGGTTCAAGGAAACCGAAGGAGTCGACATCGGTCTGCTCCTGGCTGGCGTCCATGCGTCCTGGTGTGAAAGGCACCGTCACGCTTTGGCCGGCATTTTTCGCGGCCTGTTCCACGCCCACGCCACCGGCTAGCACGATCAGGTCGGCCAGGGAGATTTTCTTGCCACCACTATTGAACTCGTTCTGGATGCTTTCGAGTTTTGCCAGCACGCGGGCCAGTTGTTCTGGCTGGTTGGCCTCCCAGGACTTCTGCGGCGCCAGGCGCAAGCGCCCGCCGTTGGCACCGCCGCGT
Organism: Pseudomonas sp. KH_046_2; assembly: GCF_057838985.1. NCBI lineage: Bacteria > Pseudomonadati > Pseudomonadota > Gammaproteobacteria > Pseudomonadales > Pseudomonadaceae > Pseudomonas > Pseudomonas sp. KH_046_2. The sequence goes on from NZ_CM174480.1 coordinate 3,683,351, forward strand.
TTGTCGGAGCCACGGAAAGAGGAAGCCGCCGCCCAGGCCGTAGAGACCAGCTGCGAGACTGACAGCCCCGAGGCGGCAATTTTGCCCTTGAGCGCGGCAACATCGCTGTCATTGACCAGCGGATGATCGACAGCAGGGATCGGGTCTTGCCACAGCAGCTCTTCGTTCGGCATTTCCGGGCCGAGGTAGCGCGAGAGCGGCCCCATGTCACGGTGAATCAGCTTGTACCAGGCGCGAGCGAAGGCATCGGCCAACTGGTCCGGGTTGGCCAGGAAGCGCCGGGAAATCGGCTCGTAGATCGGGTCGAAACGTAGCGACAGGTCCGTGGTCAGCATGGTCGGATCACGCCGTTTGGACGGATCAAAGGCATCCGGAATGGTGCCGGCGCCAGCGCCGCTTTTCGGCTTCCACTGGTTTGCCCCCGCCGGGCTCTTGGTCAGCTCCCATTCGTAACCGAACAGGTTTTCCAGGTAGTTGTTGCTCCACCGGGTTGGCGTGGTCGTCCAGGTCACTTCCAGACCACTGGAGATGGCGTCGGCACCGCTACCGGTACCGAACGTGCTCTTCCAGCCCAGGCCCTGCAGTTCGAGGCCGGCGGCTTCGGGCTCAGGCCCGACATGGTCGACAGAACCGGCACCGTGGGTTTTGCCGAAGGCGTGACCGCCTGCGATCAGCGCGACGGTTTCCTCGTCGTTCATGGCCATGCGCGCAAAGGTTTCACGGATGTCCTTCCCGGCGGCGACCGGATCAGAGTTGCCTTCAGGGCCTTCGGGGTTTACGTAGATCAGGCCCATCTGCACGGCGGCGAGTGGGTTTTCCAGATTGCGCTCTGCGGGAGTTTGCCCGGCATCTTTGCCATAACGCACGTCGCCACCCAGCCACGTGCTTTCCGAGCCCCAGTAGACGTCTTCGTCCGGTTCCCAGACATCCGGGCGGCCGCCGGAAAAACCAAAGGTCTTGAAGCCCATGGATTCCAGTGCGACGTTGCCGGTGAGGACGATCAGGTCGGCCCAGGAGATTTTATTGCCGTACTTTTGCTTGATCGGCCACAGCAGCCGACGGGCCTTGTCGAGGCTGACGTTGTCCGGCCAGCTGTTGAGCGGTGCAAAACGTTGCTGGCCGGAACCGGCGCCGCCCCGGCCGTCACCGGTGCGATAGGTGCCTGCGGCGTGCCAGGACATGCGGATAAAGAAAGGCCCATAGTGACCGAAGTCCGCTGGCCACCAGTCCTGGGAATCGGTCATCAATGCGGTCAGGTCTTTTTTCAGCGCCTGGAAGTCCAGGCTCTTGTAGGCTTCGGCGTAGTTGAAGTCGCCCCCCAACGGATCAGACTTGGGCGAGTGTTGACTCAAGATCTTCAGGTTCAGTTGGTTCGGCCACCAGTCGCGGTTCGTCGTGCCACCGCCAGCGGCGTTATTGAACGGGCATTTCGATTCAGTTGACATGGCATCTCCTCTTGATTTTGTTTTCAGCTAATCATCCTTAAGCGTGGATCCGGATCACCGATTGAAGAAATAGCTTTTCGGTATGGGATCCATAGCCTTGAGGCTATGACGGCCCAGTGATCAGTCGCTCCAGAACATCCATTAAAGTACCGGACGGGGAAACTGTCGCTTCATCTGGGGGAGATAGCTGATAAACAGCTCAAATCAGTCAGGATATTGGCAATGCTTCCATGATCCGGGACAACAGTGGCGACGACGATTCGGACCGCCATGGCGCCTGCGCCATTCAGGGCATTCCTGCACTCAATAAAAAACCGGCCTTTCAGCCGGTTTTTTCATTTCACTCAACAGCACTTCGGTCCGGCTTTACTGCCGTAACGGGCCTCCTGGCGCTCGCGGAAGAACGCCTCGTAGTCCATCACCGGTTTGTCCGGGTGCTTGGTCTGCATATGCTCGACGTAGTTGTCGTAGTCGGGCATGCCGACCATCAGGCGCGCGGCCTGACCGAGGTATTTACCGAGGCGACTCAGGTCATTGAACATGATCAGGCATCCGGCAGCGCTTGATATGGCGCTTCTTTATCCGTGCGTTCCTTGGTGCCCCAGGCAGCAATGCCGACCTTGAGCGCGAAGAACAGGATGCTGAACACCACGAACAGGAACAAAGCGGTCAGCGTTGCATTGGTGTAGGCGTTGAAGATCACGTGCTGCATCTGGTCGATGCTCTTGGCCGGGGCCAGCACCTGACCATTGGCCAGCGCATCGCTGTACTTCTTCGCCAGGGCCAGGAAGCCGATCGCCGGGTTGGCGTCGAACAGCTTGATGAAGCCGGCGGTGGTGGTGCAAATCAGCAGCCACACGGCCGGCAGCAAAGTCACCCACACATAACGCTGGCGCTTCATCTTGATCAGCACCACGGTGCCGAGCATCAACGCGATACCGGCCAGCATCTGGTTGGAGATGCCGAACAGCGGCCACAAGGTGTTGATGCCACCCAATGGATCGATCACACCCTGATACAGCAGATAACCCCACATGGCCACGCAACCGGCGGTGGCCACCAGGTTGGCGGTCCAGGATTCGGTGCGCTTGAGCGCCGGCACGAAAGAACCGAGCAAGTCCTGGAGCATGAAGCGCCCGGCACGGGTACCGGCGTCGACCGCAGTGAGGATGAACAGCGCTTCGAACAGGATCGCAAAGTGGTACCAGAACGCCATGGTGTTTTCACCCGGCAGGACGCTGTGCAGGATCTGCGCGATACCGACCGCCAGGGTCGGCGCACCACCGGCACGGGCCAGGATGGTGGTTTCACCGATGTCGTGGGCTACGGCTTGCAAGGCTTCCGGGGTAATGGCGAAGCCCCAGCTGCTGACGGTTTGCGCAACGGTCACCGCATCGGCACCGACTACAGCGGCCGGGCTGTTCATGGCGAAGTACACGCCCGGATCGATCACGGAAGCCGCGACCATGGCCATGATCGCCACGAACGATTCCATCAGCATGCCGCCGTAACCGATGTAACGGGCATGCCCCTCACTGGCAAGCAGCTTGGGCGTGGTGCCGGAAGCAATCAGCGAGTGGAAACCGGAGACCGCGCCACAGGCGATGGTGATGAACAGGAACGGGAACAGCCCGCCCTTCCATACCGGGCCGGTGCCGTCGATGAACTGGGTCAGCGCCGGCATTCTCAGCTCGGGCATGGTCACCAGAATGCCGATCGCCAACGCGACGATGGTGCCGATCTTGAGGAAGGTAGAGAGGTAGTCACGCGGTGCCAGAATCAGCCACACCGGAAGAACGGCAGCCACGAAACCGTAACCGATCAGCATCCAGGTGATCTGCACTCCGGTAAAGCTGAACGCCTTGGCCCACACCGGGTCAGCGGCAATCTGCCCGCCCAGCCAGATCGAGCCCAGCAGCAGGAACACGCCGATGATCGAGATTTCACCGATGCGGCCCGGGCGGATGTAGCGCATGTAGATGCCCATGAACATCGCGATCGGGATCGTCGCCATGACCGTGAACATGCCCCAAGGGCTTTCGGCCAGGGCTTTCACGACGATCAGCGCCAGCACCGCGAGGATGATGATCATGATCAGGAAGCAGCCGAACAGCGCGATGGTGCCAGGGATGCGGCCCATTTCTTCACGGACCATGTCGCCCAGGGAGCGACCGTTGCGGCGGGTGGACATGAACAGGACCATGAAGTCCTGCACCGCACCGGCCAACACCACGCCGGCAATCAGCCACAGCGTGCCGGGCAGGTAGCCCATCTGCGCCGCCAATACCGGGCCGACCAGAGGGCCTGCACCAGCGATGGCGGCGAAGTGGTGACCGAAGAGTACGTGTTTGTTGGTCGGCACGTAGTCCAGACCATCGTTATTGAGCACAGCCGGAGTGGCCCGATTAGGGTCGAGCTGCATCACTTTATTGGCGATGAACAGGCTGTAGTAGCGGTAGGCAACGAGGTAGATGGCGACGGCTGCGACTACGATCCACAGGGCGTTGATCGCTTCGCCGCGGCGCAAGGCCACGACACTCAGCGCAATCGCTCCCAGGACAGCCACGGCAAACCAGGCGAGGTGTTTAGCCAGATGGGGCATAACGTGTCTCCTGCCGACAGCCAGTGACTGCGGCGGTAATTTTTATAATTGTGTCCGCAGTGCGGAGCTGGCCCAATATCCGCGCATGCCGTCCACAAATAAATCCGCGTTACTACGTACGTGGCGTCTACGTAGTTCTACGTAGACGCCACAGATCCCCTGTGGATTGACTACTGGATCTGGAGCCATCTCCGGTCAAATGTGGGAGCGAGCTTGCTCGCGATAGCGGACTGTCTGCCACATCACTGCTGAATGTGCCGCCCTCATCGCGAGCAAGCTCGCTCCCACAGGTTCTGCATTTCAACTGAATGGACATAACGGCCACCGGTCATTCCGTCCAGCAGCGCTACTGGCCGAGCGCCGGTTTGGCATATGATCCCGAGCCTTCGCGCGGGCAGGAGTCAACATGCAGCTCAAACACAAGATCGTCGCCCTCGGGATTCTGCCGCTGGTGCTGGCCATTGCCGTCATCTGCGCGCTGGTGATATCCCTCAACCGCCAACTGGGCGATCAACAGGCGCAACTGATCGAAGACAGCATTCTGGCGAGCAAGCGCGCGGAACTGAAAAACTACGTGGAAATGGCGCAAAGCCTGATCGCGCCGCTGTACGACGACGGCCACGGCAATGCCTACGCCCAGCAAAAAGTGCTGGAAGAACTGCGCAAGCTCAGCTTCGGCATCAACGGCTACTTCTTCGTCTACGACCACGAAGGCCGCAGCCTGATGCATGCGCGCCAGTCGGAACTGGTGGGCCAATACCTGTGGGACATGAAAGACCCCCACGGCCTGCCGGTGATCCAGGCGCTGCTCAAAAGCGCGCAATCGGGCGAAGGCTTTCAACGCTACGCCTGGAACAAGCCCTCTTCCGGCCAGGTGACCGACAAGCTCGCCTACGTGGTGATGCTCGATCGCTGGGGCTGGATGCTCGGCACCGGCATCTACCTCGAAGACGTCGAGCGCGCCACCCAGCAGGCCCGCGCCGAAGTGGCCATGGGCATCCGCAAGACCATGATGGCGATTGCCGTGGTCGCCCTCGTCGCGGTGCTGTTTGTCTTCGCCACCGGCATGACCCTCAACGTCAGCGAACATCGCCTGGCGGACAAGAAACTGCAGCGCCTGACCCAGCGCATTGTCAGCCTGCAGGAGGAAGAACGATCCCGGGTGTCCCGCGAGTTGCACGACGGCATCAGCCAGGTGCTGGTCTCGATCAAGTTTCAGTTCGAACTGGCCAGCCATCTGCTGGAACGCGGACAAGCCCACGACAAGGGCTTGAGCACGCTAAAGGACGCCACCGAACGCCTGGGCGATGCCATCGGCGAAGTGCGCAGTCTCTCCCACGACCTGCGCTCATCCTTGCTCGACACCCTCGGCCTGCCGGCGGCCATCGGCCAATTGGCTGCCGAGTTCGAGCAGCGCAGCGGGCTGACCGTGACCTATGACGAAAATGAATTCGACTGCCAACTGGTCGACGGCGCGGCTGTGTCGCTGTTCCGCATCGTCCAGGAAGGCCTGACCAATATCGAACGCCACGCGCAGGCGAAGAACGTGTCCATTACACTGCGCGGCTGCGACGAGTCCGTGCGGCTGACGGTGGTCGATGACGGTATCGGTTTCAACGTCGCTCAGGTCGAACGTCGTCAGGCGGGCATTGGCTTGCGTAACATCCGCGAACGCGTCGAACATTTTGGCGGGCGCTTCGATTTGATCTCGATGCCGGGCAGAAGTGAGCTGGACGTACGGCTGCCGATGAAACCTGGCGCAAAACTACAAGAGTGAAACCTTGCATGAACCTGCCCTCCCCGATCCGCGTCGCCCTGGTCGACGATCACTCCCTGGTCCGCGACGGTATCAAGGCGCTGCTGGCCGTGATGTCGCCCCTGGAAATGGTCGGCGAAGCGGAAAACGGCGCCGATGCCATCGAGATGGTCGGACGCTGCCAACCGGACCTGCTGCTGGTCGACATCAGCCTGCCGGACATGAACGGCCTGGAGCTGACCCGCGTGCTGCGCAGCCAGTACCCGTCGCTCAAGGTGCTGGTGCTGAGCATGTACGACAATTACGAATACGTCAGTGAATCGGTGCGCTCCGGCGCCAGCGGCTACGTGCTGAAAAACGCCCCTTCACGGGAAATCATCGCCGCCATCGAAGCCATCAGCAGCGGCGGAACCTTCTACAGCGCGGAAATCGCCCAACGGCTGATCGCCGACAGGAACACCGATAACGAACTGACCCCGAGGGAAAGCCAGGTCTTGTCGAAAATGGCCCAAGGCTTGAACAACAAGGAAATGGCCCGGGAACTGGACATCAGCGTGCGCACGGTGGAGACACACCGCTTGAGCATCCGGCGCAAGCTCAACATCGACAAGCCGGCGGCGTTGGTCAAATACGCGATTGATCACGGACTCATCTCCCGCTAACACCTCTAGCCCTGTGTTCACTGCAAAAACCTGTGGGAGCGGGCTTGCCCGCGATGGCGGATTCACATTCAACATTGGTGGCGACTGTCACACCGCTATCGCGAGCTCGCTCCTACAGGGACAAGCAAATCATCCATTGACTGCATCAATAGTCACCATCAACTCAATGAAGTTCTCTTAAAAAATCCACGGCGTAACATCTGCTCCATACCAACCCATAAGCACCCCGGAGCACACGATCATGAAACGCCAGACCCTCCTCAGCATCGCTTTCTCGGTTTTCGCAGTTAACGCTTTCGCCGCAAACTCCGCTCAACCAGTGGTCGCTGAAGGCGGCTCGGATCGTCTGATTGAAGGCCGTGTGGCCGAGGGTGGTTCCGATCGCCTGATCGAAAACCGCGTCGCCGCCGATGGCTCCGACAAACTGCTGCAGAACCGCGTTGCCGAAGGTGGCTCTGACAAACTGCTGCAGAACCGCGTCGCCGAAGGCGGCTCTGACAAATTGCTGCAGAACCGTGTTGCCGAAGGTGGCTCGGATCGTCTGATCCAGAATCGCACTGCCTGAATAAGTTGCTCTGCCACCGCCCCACAAAAAAACCGGCCTGATCAGCCGGTTTTTTTGTGTTGGTCAGCCTGACAGTGCCCTGAGACCCTCAGGCCAGGCTCTCGACAGCCTCACCGCTGCTTGCCCGTTGAGCATCCAGCAGCACATCCAGAGTGATGAGGAACAGGTCGTGGCTCATGATGCCGGTGCACACCGTTGATAGAATCTGATTCCCCGCCTCGTCTTTTAGAGTGACCTTCTCACTCCAGACATTTAAATCGACTGAAGAAAGGGCCGATACCGGGACTTTACGTCCATCAACTTCCAGAAACTCACGTGTCACAATAATTGTTTGTGTGACGACATTCAGGAAGTCCCCCCCGATTCGCTTGCGCCAGACCTGCCCAGTCGGCACATACTTGAAAGTCACTGCAGCGCCAGACTCAAGCTTGTTCATCACAACCGGCAAACGCTCGCGGACGTGCAACTCACGCACCAACTGCTGAAAGTCCTGAAAGCCTTTCAGAGACTCGATGACGCGATGAAATGGCTCACTGTCATTACGACGGTACGCCAGGTTGGTGATCAGGCCAGTGAACGCAGCTTGCCCTGAGGCGAACAGGTAAAGGTCTTCTATTTCAGCAAACGCCGTATATTGTTGCTGCTTCCCCGTGAGAGCAACAATGCCGTGTTCATAAACCTCATAATGCGTCCCGCGCAACTTTTTCTGCCAAGTATAAAGTCCGAACAGAACGGCCGAAATGACGACCAGCAAGCCACTGACGGAATAGATCAGCAACTGCGGGCTGGAACCACGGCTGGTGTTCGCCCCGGAGCTGGCCACCGGCAACATGGTACCCAGGTACAACACAAATCCCGCCAGGCCCAACAAGACGATTGCGAACAAAAGCATGAAGATCAGAAAGCCTTTGCCGTGACGGAAGGTAGTGATCAGTTGACCTGTCACTGCTGGTGTGGGTGTGGGTGTGGGTGTGGGTGTGGGTGTGGGTGATTGCTGCATGAGATGGTTACTTCCCTAGTAGTTGATTTAAAAACACAGTAATCCAGACAACTATGTCTCATTGAGAGTCGTTATCTGTGAATACACTGTCGACTCCATTGCAAACCTTCAGATACAGGTTGTACGGTTCAGCCCATTGATCACAAAATCAAAGGGCTGCCCAAATAATTTAGCATCTCGCTCGACGGAATTGTTAATCTTCCACTCTAATTAGACAGACCTTCAAAAAGTTTGGCTGTTTCTTGCGCCCCAAACCGCCTTTTCAATACAACCTCTTTCCCCATATACACTCAACAACTCTGTGTAATTTCCTTAAAAGCGACTCCTCTTAGCCCTTGTGACTCTACAGCGTCTTTGAATACTTGACTGACATATAGCACTTGCGGATTTTCAGGGACGCGAAAAATCTCACCCTTATAACTTTCGGGGACTTTTAACACCGCCTTGTATACTACGTAGCCACCCTCCCCCTTATCAAAATCCGATTGATCAACATCAAATGCATCTGATAGTTGCTCGGTAATAAACACTGCGACATCCCCCGCACGCGGCCCGAGCAGATTAACCCTAGGAAAAACCTGCAAAAAACCAAGCGCACCATATGCTTTTTCAGAGACAACCAAGATAGGCCTAAAAAAGGTAAAAAAATCAGAAAGTGCGGATTTATTTTTATCATCGCTATTATAAACGACGCGATAAACCTGCTTTTCAGACTCTAAGGTTGCGTCACCATACGCGAGCTTTGTAGCGAACTCTTGCAGACTTTCCACCTGATCCGCATCGACCAATGTTTTATATTTGTCATTTTGCGTTATTGAATAAATTTTCATAAATCACCCAAATAATCCGGACCACTGAGCATCGCGAGGACTCGTAAGCAATGTATTACGAATCCTATCGATCGTCTTCAAAACCATCGGCTTACCACCAGCCTTATCTGCACTAATTATAAGCTGGTTAACACTTTCAAAATAAGAATTTGGATGTTTACCATTATGCAGGATCCCCGGCACGCTCGAGTCAACGTTATTGCGATTAGGCAAAAACACTCCATTGACCGCATCATCCACATGAATATCATGCTTTGCCAGAACCGCTCTCGCAGGAGCTGCAAGCTTAGCGGTATCACCAACGATATGATGAGCAGCAGAGTTTGCGGGGCGGGGAGTTCCACCTTTTGTCATATTGTTACTTAGTGCCTTGGAGCAAAGCCCCAGTGGATCGATCCATCCCGTAGGACCAGGAGCATATTTATATAAATTATCTCCCCCATCCAACCCAATCGGATCCTGCGTAACAAACCGCCCCACCTCCGGATCGTAATACCGAAACGTGTTGTAGTGCAGCCCCGTCTCGTCATCGAAATACTGCCCCTGAAACCGCAGGTTCTGCTCGACCTCATTGACCGCCAGCTTTTCAACCGCCCCCCACGCCTTGTACGTCGCCTGCCAGACAATGCTCCCGTCCGCGTCAGTCATCTCCAGCGGCGTACCGATCTGGTCAGTATGGAAGTAGTAAAGCTTCTGCTCTTCACCTTCCGCCTGGTCGACCCGCGCCAACGGCGCATAACTGCCCGGCTCATACAGATACAGACTGCTCTGCCCCGGACGCTCCTCACGCAGCATCCGCAAGCCCTGCCACAAAAAGTGCTTCTGCTCGGTCTTGCCGTTGACCTCTGAAACCTTGGCAACCCGCCGCCCGAGGCTGTCGTACCGATACGCACCGGTACTTTCCAGCTTGCCGTTGACCAGCGTCTCGGCCCGCACCAAGCGATTTTCACAGTCATAAACAAACGTCTGCAGCTTGCCCATGCCGCTGTGTTTTTCAATCAGGTTGCCCCACGCATCGTAGGCATATTCCTGGTCCCGCCAGCGCTTGAGGCGGTTGTCCTTGACGTGGTCAAACTGGCTGGTGTTGAAGTTCAGCCGGTTCGCCGCGGCGTCGTAGCGGAACTCTTCGCTGTCGAGCAACTGGCCGGTGTCGCGGCTGTGCAGTTGGCCGTTGGCTTCGTATTGGTACTTGATCTCGCCACGCAGTTTGTCGAGGGAGCGGGTCAGTTCGCCGGCGGGGTCGTATTGGTGACGGCGATGGATCGGGTTGTAGGCGTGCTCGACCAGCAGGTCGGGCTGGATGCCGGGGTTGTGGATTTTCGAGAGCTTTTCCGCCGGCAGGCGCGAGGCGAACTGCCAGCTCTTGCGGCCCAGGGCGTCGTAGCCGAAGCAGCTGGTGAGTGTGCCTTGGGTGCGCAGGACTTCGCGGTGCAGGTCGTCGCGCTCGATGTCGCTGATCAGTTGCCCGTCGAGGTTGAGTTGGTGCAGGTGGCCGCTGCCGTAATACAGGTGATTGAGGTGTTGGCCGGTGGGCAACGTCAGCGTGGTGAGGTTGCTCAGTGGATCGTATTCGTAGGACAAGGCGCCTTGCGCTGTCGTCTCCTCAATCAAGCGACCTAGCAGGTCGTAGGAGAATTCGAGCTTCTCTTCGCTGACCCCGAGCTGCTTGCCCTGCGCGGTTGGCAGGCGCTGGATCGACAGCAGGCGATCAGCGTCGTCATACACATAGTCCTGACGGGCATCGGCATTGAGCTTGGCCAGCAACCGGCCAATACGGTCGCGCTCGAACTCGGTGCGCCGTTGTGGCCGCTCGCCGCGTTCGCCGTAGCCGGTTTCATCGACCTGGGTCAGATGTCCGCCGAGGTTGTAGCTGAAGCGCCGGGTCAGGTTGTCGATGCGTTTTTCTTCGATCAACCGGTCGCACGCATCGTAGGCGAACTGGTACGCCGCGTTGTTTTCGTTGATCAGTGCGGTAAGGCGAATCGCCGGGTCGTATTCGTAGCGGATGCGCTGGCCCTTGGCGTCCTGGCGGCTGCTCGGCAGGCCGCGGGCAGTGCGCAGCAGTCGGGTGGTCTGGCCTTTGCCGTCGGTGTGCGTCAGCACCTGGCCGAGGGCGTTGTAGGTAAACGACTCGGCGCTGCCGTCCGGGTGGTTGATGCGCAGCACTTCGCCGTCGGGTTTGCGTTCCAGCGTGGTGGTCTGGCCCAGCGCGTCGGTGACGGCGACCAGATGCTGGCGCTCGTCGAAGCGGTACGTGGTGTTTTTACCCGAGCAATCCTGGAAACGTTCGACCTGGGCCAGGGTGTTCCACCACAGGTATTTGGACTTGCGCGTCGCATCGATGATGGTGTGCGGCAGGCCGTCATCGCCGTTGAGGTATTCGGTGGTGTGGCCGAGGGCGTCGACTTCGGCGATGAGGTTGCCCTTGTCGTCGTAGCGGGCTTGCCAGGTGCTGCCGTCGGGGTAGTCCACCTGCGTGATCAGCGGGGTCAGGTGGTGATAGCGGTATTTGATCGCGCGCCCGAGCGGGTCGGTCTCTTCGAGCAGGCGCGAGTACTCGTCGTACTTGAGCGTGATCCTGTTGCCGTCGGGTAACGTCAGGCCGGTCATGTTGCCCGTGTCATCGATGTCGATGACGTAGTGCTCGCCACCGAAGTCGCGGCTGGCGGTGACGCGATGATCGGCGTTGTAGTGAATCTCGGCCTCGCGCCCGAGCACGTCGGTGACCCGCGTGACTCGTGCCTTGATGTCGTAGCGGAACTGGAAGCGCTCGCCATCGCTGGTCCAGTGCTCAACTACCCGTTGCTGGCCGTCGAAGTGTTCCCAGCGATAGTTGCAGGTCAGGCCCAGGGCGTTGCTGTGGGTAGCCATTACGCCGTCGATGTAGCTGAAGCGGCGCACTGAATCGCCGTTGCGGTTGATGACTTCAGTGAGCTGGCCGTTGTCGTCGTAACGGTACTGCACCAGGGTTTCAACGGCCTCGTTGTCGACCACGCGCCTGACGTCGGTCAGGCGGCCCAGCGGGTTGTCGTAATGCAGATGCACCCGCACGCCACCGGTGGCGCTGATGTCGGTGAGCGTGCCTTCGGCGGTGTGGGTGAAATGCAGGAAGTGGCCCAAAGCGTTTTCGATGCGTTGCAGCTGAACGGGGATGTTGTCGTCCGCGATTTCGCCGAAATAGAAAAAGCTGTTGTCGAGGGTTTGCAGCAGGTAGTGGCCGCCTTCGGTGCGGACCAGATACACCTGTTCATGGGGGTTGTAGATGCGCTCCCCCGGCTGCACGTCCACGAACGGAACGCTGCGCCCCTGATTATCGGTGAGGTAAACGAAGGTGCCACTGCGACGCAGGCTTTGCTCCCAGGGCAAGACCCAGCCCTTGCCGAGCACGCTGTCGACGCTCAGGTCGCTGGCATAGAAGCGCGACCATTGAATCGGCATCAGGCCCGGCAGGCTGAAGTCGGTTTCGTCGGTAATGACCTTGCGGCCCGTGGTGGCGTCGACCGGGTTGCCGATCAAACCACCCACCGCACGCTCGATAGCCGGCCCCACGACGTAACGCGAGGCAACCTCACCGGCGACGAACCCGGCGGTGAATTTCAGGGCGCAGGGCATGATGGCTTTCATGCCGGCCTGGGTCCCGGCCTTGATCAATTGGGCGATACCGCCCGCCGCACCGGCGACCGCCATGAGGATGTCAACCGTGGTCCGCAGCCAACCGGGAATCTCGTCGTCCACTGGCAGATAGCGGTAGGTGCCACCACCGATGAATACATTGTCCGAACCGCTGGAGAGTGTCGCACCGCAAGTCATCTTGTCGCCCTTGCGGGCGGCCGCCGTGCCGTTGATGAAGACGTTGGTCGAGCCCTCGGCGACCTTTACCGGACCGGGATGCTTGTCACAGGCGCCCGTGCTCTTTTCGACGTGAGCCGCCTTGCGACTGTTGATGAACACGTTGGGCGACGCGGTGACGATGGTCCCCGCGGGTGAAGAAAACATACTGCCTATCTTCTCCCCGGCCGCGGTGAGCAGGCTACCTCCGACGCCTGCGGCCAAACCCGCCAACAAAGCCACGCCAAACCCGCAGGTAAACGTCGCGATCGCCACCGTGGCGACCAGCGCTATGCCAAGCGCTGCGCCGATGAGAAACCCGCCCAGGGCGCTGGTGTGCGACAGTTCATCGCCAAACCTTGCGGCTTCGAACATGGCCGTTACTCCTGTGCGCTGGAGTCGGTCTGGGGGACGCCGGGCTGGCGAGGCTGAAAGCTCGCCAGCAGGTCTATCCAGTTCTGAGTCTGCTCGCTGCTGAAGTCAGCCTGGGCGGTGGTGGAAAAAATGATCGCGCGTCCAGGCTCGATCAGAAACGCCGCCTGGCGCTGATAGAAAGGTCGGCCATCGGTCATGTAATACGCATCGATCTGCACGCCCTCGATCGGCGCCGTGGTCGACAGCGCAACGGCCTTCTTCCCCAGCAGCGTGTAGCCGCGCAGCCTGGACGCGAGCATCTTGATCTGACGTTCGACATAGGCTTTGAGCACTTCGCCGGGCAGCAATGTGTCCCGGGAAATGGTGATGCTCAACGGCGCCGGAATACTCGACCCCAACACAAACATGTTCACCGTGCGGTCCTGAAAACCTTGCGGCAACGCGATGCTGCCTTCCTGCAACTCATAATCCATTCTGGGTAACTTCCTTGAATCAAAAAAATTTGGCGTTCAGCGCACGGCAAGGCCGTCGAGCATGCCGTCAAAATCAACCAGCCAGAGACTGAGCACGGGCCGGGCCGGATCGATCTCGCAAGCAATAGTCAGCCATTGCGCATCGTCACGCCCGGCGACAGGCACCAAGGCACCGACAAGGCGCGCGTGGCGATCGGCATGACCGGACTTGAAATGCAGATCCACGGACTTCGCCGCACTGCCGGCCACGCTGACATCGCGCTGGCGGATGATGCGCAGGTCCGGGTGTTCCTCGCGAAACGCCTGCACCGCAGCCTCGAAAAGCTGCTCCAGCGTCTGCCCCTGTTGCACATCTCGACGCTTGATCATCAGGCTGACCGGCTCACCTTCGTGCTCGAGGGTGGTCTGGACCTCCCGGAAATTGAACCCCGTCGGGAATGCCAGGTTGAAACCACCGAAGGTGAAACTGCTGGGCGTATCTTGCAGCGCCACCACAGGTACGGGTTCCGGCTCGGGCTCAGGCCGAACGAGGAGCGCGTTCTGCTGGGCAAGGCGTTCGGCCTCCTCCCGCGCAATACGCTTTTCGGAAATGCGATCGTAGAGACTGACTCTGGTCATGGCGCCGTTACCTCAATCATTGACCCTGACCTCGGAACCGGTGATCTGGGTCGTGCCGGTACTCGTAGTGGTGATCGCCTTGCCTTTGATCTCGATGCCGTCCGGCGTGAGGGTGATGCTGCTGTCCCCCACCTGAAGAATGATGTGCTGATTGGCACTGACCTGAATGAACTGGTTATCGACCTGAATCGTCAGCGAGCCTTCCTGGACATTCATCACCGTGTCTTTCTTGATCGTTTCGGTGTGCGTACCACCGACAGTGATCGTGCGGTTGCTGCCGACATTGTGGGTCTCGTCGACCTCGATCTCGGTGTCCATGTTGCGCTCGGCATGCATGATGATCTGCTCGGCGCCGGACTTGTCGTCGAAGCGGAAGAAGTTCGCGTTGCTGCCCTTCCCCTTCATCGACCGCGTCAGGAATCCGCTCTGGGTCTTGTTCGCCGGCAGCGACCATGGCGGGGTGTTCTGGCTGTTGTAGAGGCTGCCCATGATCAGCGGGCGGTCGGGGTTGCCGTCGAGGAAAACGACAACGACCTCGTCACCAACGCGGGGAATCAGGATACTGCCGAAACCGCCACTGGCACCGGACTGCGCGACGCGGACCCAGCAGGAACTCTTGTCGTTGAACTCGCCGTAGCGGTCCCAGTGGAACTGTACTTTTACCCGGCCAAGTTCGTCGGTGTAGATCTCTTCGCCGGGTGGGCCGACGACGATGGCGGTTTGTGGACCACTGATCAAAGCCCGCGGGGTACTCATCGGTGCTTTGAATGGAATCTTGCGGCGGATACAAATGAATTGGTTCTGGTAGAACGCCTCTCCGTCACCGGTATAGTTATTACGCCCGAAGTGTTTCACGCTCAAAATCAGGAACTGCCTATCCTCTACAGCACCTTTGTCATGATCGTAATGTTGAGTCAATTCGAAATAGTAGCCAGGCTGCATGGCACGACAGTTACTTTTGCCCTGAAAGGTCTTGCCCTGTACTTCCATTGCCTCCAAACGATTGCGTGCTATTTGTTGACCATGCTCTGGATCTGAATAGCCGTAGAGCCCTTCGTACTCAAACACCTCGTACTGCCCCACATCGCCTTGCTTGGCGATAGTCTGGAGTTGCACCTGATTTGGGAAATTAGGCTGTTTGTAATCAAATGACTTCAATGACAGTCGTGTCGAATGGAGAGTACGCTGCGATGACCATTCAGTAATGGAGTCAGACTCTTCAGTGACAGAGGCCGTGTGGAAACGGATAGTCGGCTGATCGGGCAACGGTTCAAAGTTAAGGCTCTCATCAAAAATGACCATGCGATGATCATCTTCACTGTGCTCGAAATTAAAAAACAAGCCTTCCTGCTGCAGGAGTCTGAGTACAAAATTGAGGTCCGACTCCTGATACTGCGTGCAATAACTGACAGGTTTTAAAGGCCGGCTCAATCTAAACTCATAGCTGGCCAAACTGAGGTAATAGGAAAAAACCTCTGTGATGATCTCTTCAATGGTCTTATCTTGAAAAATCCGCGAATCACGACGCCGACTCAGTATCCACAACCAAGGTACAACCTTGGCCACGTATTTGGCGACACCGGCGTTGGCACCAACGTGATTGAAGTGCGAACAATGGCCATTGATAATTTTCGTGCCACCATCCGCTAAAGCTATTTCCATGGACACTTTCTTGCCGATCAACTTTTTAAGTTCGATCGTGGCGTCGGTGGACAAAAGCTGCAATTCATATTCAAACAGCAGCGAAAGCCCCTCCTCACCGCCGAAGCTTTCCAGGATCAGTTCCTGCTCAGGTGGCAACGGGGAATCGAAGGTGATGAGCCGATTATTCTGAGCGGTAAACTGCCCGATGAGTTCCGATATCATGCGTTGCATCCTGCAAAAATTGGCCTGAAGTCGGCGATGGAAACCTCTTGAAAGTTCTTTGTCAAGGCAACGAAACACTTCAGAATGATGGCAATTCGCCTGTTTGATTTTATTTTTCTGTCAGTGCACCCTTCGCCACGGGAGCTTGCCACGTACGGCGAGCAAACATGCATACAGGGAGTTCGTCATGAGTTTGAGTGAGACACAACTCAAGCAGCTGGACCGAGACATGGACAGTAATCAACGCGAAATGGTCGTCCTGAGCATGGACGACGCAAACGCGATGATGGCAGAACGCAATGCCTCCTCAAGTCCTGGCACACAGTCACCGCAAATTTGTTACCGAACGCAACCGGGCATGCTGGATGGTCTTTGGGGAAGCACCCAATCCATTTACAACGCAACCATACATCCTTTCGTCAATACCACATGGGGTACACCGGTAGCCCTGGGCGCCTATGACGCTTACAACGTCACTCGCTTACTCAATGATATTGGCGGGTTTGGGACCAAGATTCGGGTTCTGATTAAAAACGGAAAGCAGTATGTCGTTCTGACCGGATATCCGGGATTACGGAACCGTTTGAAAGGCACTCGCTATGGGATTCGAAATGCTCAACTAGTTGAAGTTGGTATAGGTAGATATGGCATTCGCGGATCCTCGATAAAAGGATTTAAACTTTCTTGCTATGTTGCGGTTGGTATTGAAGTTCTGGAATGGGCTTTCAATGACGAGGCTGTTCTTACTGACTTGTTTGCGGGTGTTGGTGTTGAGTTGATTAAAGCAGGGATTGCGACTGCGGTTGGGTATGCGGCTGCAATGATAGCCGGAACCTTACTTACCTTCGCTGCACTTCCGGCCGTAGTCGGTGCCATCTTCGTATTCGCCATCGGTTTCGGCCTGAATACACTGGATGAAAAATATGACATTAAAAACAGTATAAAATCCGGAATGCGTTATGCCGTGGACAACGTGCGCCATCTGCATGAACAAGTGACCAGCATTAGCGCTAAAGACCTGCAGCTTTATACAGAAAAAGTCGCTGCCAGCATCATAAACGAAATTATTGATCAGACATACGACAAAACAAAATCCTGGATCCTCCGAAAAATCCAGCCCGGCGATCTGCCGCTACCTAACTGGCCACCCCCTCCAGAGCTACCCAACCTTTCAAATTTTAAACTCCCTAAGTTCTAGGTTTCTAATGAACAGAAAATCATGCGCTTCTGAGCATACCATGTCTCCGCTAGCCTTCAGATCCCTTGCAGTAGCCTTCTTTTTTTGTATGATTCTGACCGGCGCTTTTTCACTGTATTGGCTTTGGGATGACGTGTTGCCAATCTACGGGCGCATCTACCGAAACGCTCCTGTTGTAGAGACTCCCTATTTAGCGTTCGCCCTACTTATGGCGCCTCCTGGTCTCTTGGGCGCTATCATAGGAGCCTCCATTGCCGCGTGGACTGGAAAAAAATTTGATCCGCCCAATAACTCTTTTTTACATCGATTTACAACACTAATGATATACCTCTCCGTCAAGACAATAATTTATATTGTGCCCGCCATAATGGTCCTGACCACGCTTACGTTGCTCTACAAAGACTATACCCCTTGCCCAAAACTACTGAGATCAGGTTCGGCATGGCATTTATTCTGGGTTAACGATGAAAGAGCATGTTTTAAACCCACTCGCTACATCAATGATAACTGGCCTTGTAAAATGATCGGCAATCAGGAGGTATGCATACAGGTGGACGGCAGGTGAACAGGGATAACACTCAATCCATCTATTTCGCAACCGTACCTCCTTTCGCCAATACCACTTGGAGCACGGCGCTAGTCTTGGGCGCTTTTGATTCATGCAGTATCAGCCGTTTGCCCAGCGATATTGGCGAATTTTAATCAAGGTGCGCGATACGTCATTTTGACCGGATATCGGGCTCTATGGGATTCGAAATGCTCAACTAGTTGAAGTTGGTATAGGTAGATATGGCATTCGCGGATCCTCGATAAAAGGATTTAAACTTTCTTGCTATGTTGCGGTTGGCATTGAAGTTCTGGAGTGGGCTTTCAATGACGAGGCTGTCCTTACTGACTTGTTTGCGGGTGTTGGTGTTGAGTTGATTAAAGCGGGGATTGCGACTGCTGTCGGATATGCAGCCGCAATACTTCTCGGAGCCTTTATTACCTCCGCCGCATTTCCGGTCGTAGTCGGAGCTATTTTTGTATTTGGCGTTGGCATCGGATTAAATGCACTAGACAGTAATTTCGGCATCAAATACAGTGTAAAATCTGGAATGCGGTATGCCGTGGAAAACATACGTAAGCTACATAACCAGGCAACCAAAATTACCGCTAAAGACCTGCAACTTTATACGGAAAAACTCGCTGTCAGCATCATCGATCAACTCCTTGACCAAGCATACGACGAAACAAAAAACTGGATCCTCCGAAAAATCCAACCCTCCGACATCCCTTTGCCTGGGTGGCCAAAAGCCCCCGTGCTACCCGATCTATCAAAATTTCAACTTCCTAAATTTTAGGTTTCTGATGAATAAAAAGTCCTATGCAACTGAACCAACCTTGTCTCCGTTCACTTTCAGATTACTTGCGCTCGGCCTTATTTTTTGCATGATCCTGATGTTTTTTCTATCATTATATTGGCTTTGGTATGATGCGCTACCAATCTACGGACGCATCTACCGAAATGCTCCCGTTATAGAAACCCCGTATTTAGTGTTTACCATGCTTATGGCACCTCCTGGCCTCTTGGGCGCCATCGTGGGAGTCTCCATTGCGGCGTGGAATGGCAAGAAATTTGATCCACCCAATAACTCTTTTTTAGATCGATTCCAAACACTAATGATTTTTTTATCAGTCAAGATATTAGTTTATATCGTCCCTGCTATTATGATCCTGACCACGCTTACTTTACTCTACAGAAACTACACACCTTGCCCAAAGCTTCTTATCTCTGGGTCAGCTTGGCAGTTGTTTTGGGTAAACGATAAAAACGCATGCTTCAAGCCCACTCGCTACATCAACGACCACTGGCCATGCAAAATGATTGGCAATCAGGAGGTGTGCATACAGGTGGACGGACGATGATGGCTTAAGACCCGACCAAATCTGACTACATTCTTCAAATACCCCGAACGTCCTTACATCACCTTGTGTCAATGGTTTCAAGGGGGGGGACACGCAATCCATCTACAACGCAACCGTGCATCCGTTCGTCAATACTACCTGGGGAGTTCCGGTAGCCTTGGGCGCCTATGATGCTTACAACATCGGCCGCTTGCTCAGTGACATTGGCGGGTTTGGGACCAAGATTCGGGTTCTGATTAAAAACGGAAAGCAGTATGTCGTTCTGACCGGATATCCGGGGTTGCGTAACCGATTGAAAGGAGCTCGCTATGGGATTCGAAATGCTCAACTAGTTGAAGTTGGTATAGGTAGATATGGCATTCGCGGATCCTCGATAAAAGGATTTAAACTTTCTTGCTATGTTGCGGTTGGTATTGAAGTTCTGGAATGGGCTTTCAATGACGAGGCTGTTCTTACTGACTTGTTTGCGGGTGTTGGTGTTGGTGTTGAATTGATTAAAGCGGGGATTGCGACTGCGGTTGGGTATGCGGCTGCAATGGCGGCAGGAGCATTTTTTACCGCCGCTGCATTTCCGGTCGCAGTTTGAACACTTGTTGTATTCGGCATAGGTATTGGGTTAAACGTTCTGGACGCTAATTATGGCATCAAAAACAGTGTGAAATCCGGAATGCGTTACACTATTGACAACATAGAAAAACTACACGAGCAGGCGACAACAATCAGCGCTAAAAACTTGCAAATTTATACCGAAAAAGTAGCCACCAGCATCATAAACGGACTTATTGATCAGGCTTACGACGAAACAAAATCCTGGAACCTCCGAAAAGTACAGCCCTACGTTCTTCCACTACCTAGCTGGCCTAAAGCCTCGGAACTACCAAATATTTCAAAATTTAAACCTTTTAAATTTTAGGTCACTTATGAATAACAAATCATGCGAATCTGCACACGCCATGTCACCGCTGACCTTCAGATTCGGTGCTTTGGCCTTTGTCTTTTTCATGATACTGATTGGCATATTTTCGCTATATTGGCTTTGGGAACACGTGCTGCCTATCTACGGCCGTATTTACCGAAACGCTCCCGTTGTAGAGACTCCTTATTTAGCATTCGGCCTACTGATGGCGCCGCCCGTTGTATTGATCGGGGTCATAGGAGCCTCTATTGCCGCTTGGACGGGGAAAAAATTTGACCCGTCAGAAAACCCATCCTTATTTCGCCTCCAAACACTAATGTTATACCTCTGCTTTAAAACAATAATTTATGTAGTGCCAGCCATCATGATCCTGACCACACTTACACTGCTCTACAGAGACTACACCCCATGCCCTAAACTTCTTATCTCTGGGTCAGCTTGGCAGTTGTTTTGGGTAAACGACAAAAATGCCTGCTTCAAGCCGACTCGCTACATCAATGATCACTGGCCTTGTAAAATGATCGGCAATCAGGAAGTGTGCATACAGGTGGATGGAAGGTGAATTGCATGAAAAACAGCCAGGTTAAAGTTGATGATGGGAGCGGCCCAGCCAGTTTCGTCACGGAGACGGCGCCGCACTTTATATATTGATTTTTATACAAACCCAAGATCATCTCGGCGAGTGCTTAAAAGTTATCCTGACTGACATCTTAACAAGTCCCTGACCGTTAATTTTTAGCCTCCTAAATTCCAGGCTCACAATGAACAACAATGCAAGTTCGTCCGAACGCATCATTTCAGCATTAAAATTCAGACTAATAGCACTTACAGTTATTTTGTCAGCTTTAATTGTCGGAGCTTTATCAGCGTACTGGCTTTGGGAGGACATGTTACCTATTTACGGACGCATCTATCGAAACGCTCCGATTGTAGAAACTCCCTACTTGGTTTTCTGCCTACTGATGGCGCCGCCTGCCCTGCTGCTTGGAGTCATAGGCGCTTCAATTGCTGTGTGGACTGGAAAAAAATTTGACCCGCCAAATAACTCGCTCTTACACAGATTCTCAACACTAATGATGTACCTCTCGGTCAAGACAATAATTTATATTGTGCCCGCCATAATGGTCCTGACCACGCTTACATTGCTCAACAGAGGCTACACTCCTTGCCCAAAGCTGCTTATCTCTGGGTCGGCCTGGCAACTGTTTTGGGTAAACGACAAAAACGCATGCTTCAAGCCGACCCGCTACATCAATGACCACTGGCCTTGCAAGATGATTGGGAAACAGGAAGTCTGCATACAAGTCGATGGGCGATAAGTCATCAGAGTAAAAATCCTTAAGTGAGCCCCCAATGACAAAGCTCCTGAATCGTTTGAAGATACTGTTCGGACAAAAAATTGTCCCTCCACCAGCCTCCACCGAACAGGTGGTTGATACAGCCCCCGTGTTCGAATTGAACAAGACACTCTCGCCAATGGAAGAGAACCTGGCTTGGCTGCCAATCAATAGTGATCCAGAGGTTTTTGTATCGTTAAAACCGCCCGCCTGCCCGGATCTAAGGCTTGTGGATAGCCACCTGCTGCTGCGCTATCGGTTGTTTGTCACCGAGAACACCCCGATCCGGGCGGCATCAGCGACACAGATAAACTACGATGAAGCCAGCCAACTGGCTCGATACTTATATGAGCAAGGAACGGACCTGGGTTATTGTCGAGGTACTGAATCCACCTTCGAAATCTATTGGCTCATGCAATGTGCTTCCATTGTTGCGCTACTTGGCTGCGGACGACAATCGGAACAATTCCTCTTATATAGTAAATATGTTCATTACTATCAGGACTTCCCCTTGATTAGAGAACAGGTTCAAATGTTTGATGAATACGTTGCCCTGGGCAATAAGGCATATGCGGGAGATGGCAGGAAACACTGACCAGTTGACTCATTGACGTCGCTGTACGATGGCATGGCCTCACTCAACGACATTGTCCTGCGTCAGAATGCAACCCCCCTGTCGGACGAAAATAACGAACTGCAGAGGCTGCTATCAGACCCGCCTGCCCACGCCTGCCGATGCTGACAGCCCTTACGACTGCCAGCACAGCCCTCCCTCAAGCCTGCTCAAATCGCTGTTGCAGCAAGTGCCGCGCAGCGCCTGCACTGAGGTAGGCGCCAATCAGTTCCGCCAGTTCCTTACCCTTGAGTTTTTTGTCGTCGCGGCAGAATTGAATCAACTGCAACTGGACCCGGCGCTTTTTCCTGTTGAGCTTCGCATTGGGCGAAAAGAACGAGCGCGAGGCCAACTCAGGCAAGGGGGCGTCGTCTTCCAGCAGCAGATCCAAGTGCACCCCCTGCCCCACTTGCAGAGCAAAATCGGCGATGTGCCGGATCGGCAATGGCGCCTTGAGATTAGCGAAAACGAAGTGCTCGGGAGTCAGCAGCAAAGCAGTCTTGTTCGCCCGCTTGAGCATGCGCACCGAGAACGGCAGCAGGCACGCCATCAAGACGACCAGCCCGCCGCCAGCACCCTGCATCATCGATTTGCTCTCCCCCAAAGCCGGCGGCGACAGCAACGGCAAAATCAGTAGACCCAAGCCCGACAGCAACAGGAGCGTGAAGCAAATCAGGGTAATCCACCCGCGCAATCGTGCGCCTTCATGCAGACGGACTTCGTCCGCGACACTGTCGGCCTGGGCACGCAACTCTTCCACGGCCGTGGCGTCCTGCTCCACGTAATGATCGAGAAAATCCTCGGTCATGCGGGCACGCAACGCCTGGGGATCGGCGAAATAACGATCCATCGCGACACAGGCTTGTGCCGCGATGATCGGGCGAGTCCCACGGCTCACCGCTTCTTCGAGCGCGACTTGCAAGGAAGTAACTCGCTCGCCATTGGATGGATGAGTGTCCGACGGATGAGGCAGGCTGGTGCCATTTCCTCCTCGGGCAGGGTCAGTGACTGCGCGGCCAGCTCCTGCACCACACTGGTCGGCAAGTCACGGGACAGGACTTGCCCGGCACTCGAGTTGGTCGCGCGGGCCACATGGGTAAATACACTCTGCTGCAACAACGGGTCGATGGCAGAGATGCGCACCAACGCCGAGGCCGCGGCGACATTCCCCGCCAACTCTGCGCCCGCCGCGTCTGCCGCCAATTCCCGCACGCGGCTCCAATGGTTCACCGCATGGTCGAACCGCTCGAGAAAAAACTCACCGAGCATGAAGGCCGGCCACAGTATCGTGCGTTGCAGCACATCGCTATGGAGCAAGGTTTCGGCAATCACCCCAAGGCTGCGGCCAATGCCATCGTAGATCGGCACGAAGCGCAAGCTGTATTCGGTATCGGCGCCGGCGAAGTGCGCCAGTTCGTGCCCGATCACCGCGCTGGTTTCTTGTGTATCGAGCAGTCCCAGGTACACCATCGGCACGTGCAGGGTTCTGCCCTTTAGCGTGGTCTGCGACGGGAGCAGATCGACGTCGCTTGAGGTGACGTAAAAACCTTCGGCCATGCCCAGAACGATGTGCTCGGGAGGTAGTGCGCCGAGTCGATCGGCCAGGCCGCGAACATACGCCCATAACTGCGGAGCCTGTTCTGCCGAGACCTCCTGACAGAGGACGGGCATCGGCGTCGACTCGAACATGTGCAGCATCACGGGTAACTGCTTGCCCATCTGCCAGATCGAGTACAGGAAGCCGAATATCACCATCATTGCAATGGCTATCAACTTGATTTCACCTGCGAGCATTTGTCCCGCATGCCAGAACACCAGGCTTTCGAAAGTCAGGATGCCCGCGACTGCCGCACCCATGAAGACGATATGGCCCACCAGCAGGTAAGGCAGGGTACGACTGACTTCCGTAAAGTTGTACAGCAGCTGTTCACGAGACCGGCTTGCACGGGATCCGGCCCAACCGAGCCAGAGCAAACCCGATACGCCGATCAGCGAGGCCATGATGCCAAGGACGACGACACCTTTGGCCAAAAAGATTCTCACCGCATTTACCGGGATCAGAGTGTCAAACGCATCTTCGACCTCCTCCAGACGAGACAAGGCCAACACTACGTCCACCCGTTCACCGTCGAAATCGACTGAGATAGCGCTGGAGCCTCGTTTCCTGGAAAGCGCCTCGAGCTGCGGACGAATATCGATCAGGTCAGCCCGGACCCTGGCGAACTGCCGACCGGCCTCACTGCTGCGTTGCAACTCCCAGATGCCAATCAAACCAAGGCAAAGCGGCAACAGAACAAGTACGGCAATGAGTTTCAAATGCTTCATGATACTTGGCCTCAATCGTTGCGTCGCCCATATAGCCATGGCGAGCAAAAAATCCGTTTAAAAAAGGCGTGGAAGTCCTTTCGCGATTGCACAACCCGCCATGAAGTTACCAAGGCGAAGTTGTACCTGGCGCTTTATACAGAAATGCCACCGACCTGTAACTCTCACCCCCCCAAACACTCGTTCATTCACCCATTCCTTCCGGACAGCGGACACCCCGCCTCATCGATACTTCTTACAAACAACCTCAAAACTTCCCACAAAACTTGTTTTTTCAGCGATGGCACCCGCTCGCTTTTGGTGAACCGGCTCACCTATTTACAATTTGAATTGCACAAAAAATTGGATCCAACACTCTTGCCAAACCCTTGATACAGCTGGGTTTCACGACTCTTTGTAAGTTATTTCCTACAAGTAGTGGCACGTAGACAGTATTGCGATATGTATCAAAAACGCGAAAAAATCCGCTCCCGATTTGAACTTCTCGATTTCTTTGCTGCCCTACACAACGCTGATGGCAACTCAATATCTTTATGCCAGCAAGCCAGACTAAAACATTTCTGGCCGCAAGTTTTTTTGATGTCAAACATCAGCAATCACAACTCGTGAACAGGTGTTCAATCGAGAAATTAGTAGCTCTTCACGCCCAGGTTAATCCGGGTAGCGATCGTGGAGTGTTCAAGGACGATGTACCGATGACTCAGACGTTTTTTGATGTTGAAGCATTGATCAAGCTGCGAAGCCAGACCCGGGCCATTTCCGATGCGCTCAAGGCGCAGGCTTCGGATTATCTGGCGACCCTGGCTTTGCTGATCCGTCCGCAAGCGTTTTTCGGTGAGTACCTGCAGGGTGCGCAACGCAGCAGCGGGCGTGAGACCCAGCACCACTTCAAGGAACTCAAGGAGCTCTACGACCGCATCGGCTCAGGCGCTCCGTTCCAGCTGGTCAACGAACTCGAAGTGCCCCTCAACCTGCTCAGTACCACCCCGCAACTGTTTGCGCTGGAGTACGACAAGGTGCTGTCCCAAAGCGGCCAATCCATTCGCATCACCAGCCCCGTGCGCTGGGTGGTGGGGTTCAGTTCGTTCGACCTGGCCCGTTTTCGCACTGTCATCAAAGACCCCAATCGCAGCAGCGCCGAGCTGTACCGCTTCGTGGTGCATTACCTGGTGCTGTTCTACTGCCTGAGCAAGTCGCCCGGCATTAGCCGCCTGCTCGAAGGCCTGCGTTTTCCCGTCAGTTTCGAACGTTTGAAGGAGTTCGGCGACCTGCCCTTCTGCGTCATCAGCTCGCCGGTTCGCTCGCAACTGCCCGACGAGGCGGTGATCCGCAGCAGCACCCAGATTGCCGGCAACACCAGCTTCGAAGAGTTGGTGGGCCACGCAAACATCATGGAAATGAACGATGAAATTCGTCAGCGCCTGCTGCTGACGATCGAAGGAATGTAACGCGCTCGGCCACCCATTGAACCGACACGCAAACGACTTGCAGCGATTTGTTCGCACAGGAGATCACGATGGCGAAGAAGGAAAGTACCCAGCACAAACTCGACCGCGTTCGCGCGCCTCGGGTCCACATCACCTACGACGTGGATATCGGTGACGCTCAGGAAAAGAAAGAGCTGCCCTTTGTCGTCGGTGTGCTGGGCGATTTCTCCGGCAACCCGCTGGAGCCGCTGCCGAAGCTCAAGGACCGCAAGTTCATTTTCATCGACCGCGACAACTTCAACGGCGTGCTCAAAGGCATCAAGCCGCGCCTGACCTACCGCGTCGACAACACCCTGGCCAAGAACGGCACGCAGCTGGGGGTCGAGCTCAACTTCAACGCTCTCGAAGACTTCGAACCGCAGAACGTGGTCAAGCAGGTCGAGCCGCTGCGCAAGCTGCTGGAAGTGCGCAACAAGCTGGCGGACCTGCGCAACAAGATGGGCGGCAACGACAAGCTCGAAGAGCTGCTCATGGACGTTTTGCAGAACACCGAGAAGTTGAAAACCCTGGGCAAGGAATTCGGCCGCGAAGCCGCCGTTCCAGCCACCGACGGCAAAGCGTAGGAGCCTGACGATGAACGACAAGCAAACCGTGACTCAACAGGACAGCACGCTGGTTGAAGTGGACAGCTTCACCGCGCAATCCTCGCTGCTCGACAGCATCATTTCGCAAAGCCGCGTGGCCCGCTCCGAAACCGAGCGCAGCCGCACCCGCGACCTGATCGGCGAATTGGTCAACCAGATCCTGGAAGGCGAAATGACGCCGAGCAAGGACCTGATCGCCGTGCTCGATGCGCGCATCGCCGAGATCGACGCGATGCTCTCCGAGCAGATGAACGAGATCATGCACGCCAGTGAGTTCCAGCAGCTGGAAGCGTCCTGGCGCGGCCTGAAGTATCAGGTCGACCAGACCGAGACCAGCACCACACTGAAGATCCACCTGCTCAATGCGTCGAAGAAAGACCTGGTGCGCGACCTCAAGGCCGCTTCCGAATTCGACCAGAGCGCGCTGTTCAAGAAGATCTACGAAGAAGAATACGGCACCTTCGGTGGTGCACCGTTCGGCATGCTGCTGGGTGACTACGAGTTCAACCGCAGCCCGGAAGACATGTACCTGCTCGAAGAGATTTCCCACGTCGCCGCGGCCGCCCACGCACCGTTCATCTCGGCGGCCTCGCCTGAGCTGTTCGGCTGGGATTCGTTCACCGACATGTCCGGCCCACGGGACCTGGCGAAGATTTTCGACACCGTCGAATACGCCAAGTGGAAGTCGTTCCGCGCCTGCGAAGACTCGCGTTATGTCGGCCTGACCCTGCCCCACGTGCTCGGTCGCCTGCCTTACGGCCCAAATACCACGCCGGTCGAGGAATTCAACTTCGTCGAAAGCGTCGATGGCCGTGACCACAACAAGTACCTGTGGATGAACGCCGCCTACGCGCTGGGCACCCGGGTCACCGACGCGTTTTCCCGCTACGGCTGGTGCGTGGCGATCCGTGGCGTCGAGGGTGGCGGTCTGGTGGAAGGTCTGCCGACCCACACGTTCAAGACCGATGACGGTGAAATCGCCCTCAAGTGCCCGACCGAAATCGCCATCACCGACCGCCGTGAAAAAGAGCTGTCGGACCTCGGTTTCATTCCGCTGGTGCACTGCAAAGGCACCGACTACGCCGCGTTCTTCGGCACCCAGTCGGCGCAGAAGCAGAAACAGTACAACACCGACATCGCCAACGCCAACGCCCGGCTTTCCGCGCAGTTGCAGTACATCTTCGCCACTTCACGCATCGCCCACTACATGAAGGCGATCATGCGCGACAAGATCGGCAGCTTTGCTTCACGCAAGGACGTCGAGTTGTTCCTCAACAAGTGGCTGTCGAGCTACGTGTTGCTGGACGACACCGCGAGCCAGGAAGCCAAGGCCAAGTTCCCGTTGCGCGAAGCCCGCGCCGAGGTGTTCGAGGTGCCGGGCAAGCCGGGGGTATACAAGGCCGTGACCTACCTGCGCCCGCACTACCAACTGGACGAG
Organism: Pseudomonas sp. KH_046_2; assembly: GCF_057838985.1. Classification (NCBI taxonomy): domain Bacteria; kingdom Pseudomonadati; phylum Pseudomonadota; class Gammaproteobacteria; order Pseudomonadales; family Pseudomonadaceae; genus Pseudomonas; species Pseudomonas sp. KH_046_2. The sequence goes on from NZ_CM174480.1 coordinate 3,711,177, forward strand.
CTGACCGCTTCGTTGCGCCTGGTCGCTGAATTGCCGCAATCGACCCGCGGCTGATCGAGCACATTGCCAGGGAGGCAATATGACAAGTCAACACAAGCTGTTGCCATCTCTGCTGGACCGATTGCTGGACGATCGTCCGCATCAGTCCATCGAAACGTCATCGCAGCGCTTGTGTTCGCTGGCCGATTACAAGGCCAGCATCGTTCGCGACCTGGAAATCCTGGTCAACACCCGCCAGTCCCTGGTCGCCAACGAGCTGGACGGTTTCGTCAACCTGAGCGGCAGCATCCTCGACTACGGCATGCCGGACTTCACCAGTCGCAGCGTGCTTGATCCGAAGGATCGCCTGCTGATCCAGCGGCAGCTGGAGAAAGCGATCACGGACGGCGACCGGCGCTTTAACAGCGTCAAAGTGCAACTGCTCGCCCAACAGACCGGCCAACGCATGCTGACCTTTCGCGTGGACGCGGTCCTGCGCCTGCAAGACGTCACCCGTCAGGTGTCCTTCGACGCGGTGCTGCAGGTCAACACCCAGGAATACAAAGTGCAGAACCTCAACTGATGCTCGACGAACTGCTGCCCTATTACGAAAAGGAACTGTCGCACCTGCGCTTTTTGGGCCAGGAGTTCGCGAGCCAGTATCCGAAAATCGCTTCGCGGTTGCTTATCGAGGGCGATAACTGCGAAGACCCGCATACCGAGCGCTTGATCGAGGCCTTCTCGTTCCTGTCGGCGCGGGTGCACAAAAAACTCGACGACGAGCTGCCGGAAATCGTCGAGTCGTTTCTCGAAGTGCTGTACCCGCATTACCTGCGCCCTACCCCGTCGATGTCGATCGTCGAGTTCAACCTGGGCAAGCAGGAAAAAGTCACCGAAGCCTTCCGCGTGCCCCGGCACACCGAACTCAGCGCCAACCCGATCGATGGCGTGGTGTGTAAATTCCGCACCTGCTACCCGGTCGAGCTGTGGCAGGTGGCGGTGCAACAGGCGTCGTTCATCGAGATGGAACGTTCGGCGTTCAATGGGCACAGCGCCGACCTGGTGGCGCGCTTGCGCATCGGCCTGGTGGCCACCTCAGACGTGATGTTCGGCAAGCTGGAGCTGGACAGCCTGCGGTTCTTCCTCGACGGCGAAAGCACGTTGATGCTGCAGCTCTACGAACTGCTGTTCAACAACCTGGCCAAGGCCACGCTGACCTTCGAAGATCAGGGGCGTACGCGCGAGGTCGTCTTGCCAGCCAACGCGTTGAAAGCCGTCGGCTTCGGTCGGGACGAAGGCCTGGTGGACTACTCCGAGCGCTCGTTCCTCGGTTACCGCCTGCTGCACGAGTACTTCACCTTCCCCGACAAGTTCATGTTCTTCGACCTGTCGGGTTTTGCGCGCATTCTGGCCGGCAAAAATCTCGAGAAAGTCGAGGTCAATTTCTACTTCTCCGACTACGACCTGAGCGATCGCCTGGCGCGTCTGACGCAGAACATCGGGCGCAATAACTTCAAGCTCAATTGCACGCCGATCATCAACCTGTTCCGCCAGCAGGCCGAGCCGATCAAGTTGACCCACGCCCAGCACGAGTACGCAGTGACGTCGGATGTGCGCCTGCAAGGCTCGGCCGAAGTGGTGTCCATCGATCGCGTACGACGGGTGCGCAAGGTGGGCAGCATCGATCAGGTGGGCACCTGCCATCCGTTTTTCGAACCCCGTGGCGATCAAGGGACGGGCCAGAGCTTCTGGATTGCCCGGCGCCGTGCGCTACAGAGCGGCCAGCGCGATGGCTCGAACGTGTTTATCCGAGTGGTGGATCGCGAGCTGGGGCTGATGGAGGCCAACAACGATACGTTGAGCATCCGCCTGACCTGCAGCAATGCCGACCTGCCCCTGATGTTGCCGTTCGGTGGCGAGCGCGGTGATTTCAATATCCTGGGCAACTCGGTGATCAAGGACATCCGCTGCCTGCGCAAACCCACCGCCACCGTCCGGGTGCCGCTGGGCAACGGCGTGATCTGGCGGCTGATTTCACACCTGTCGCTGAACCACATGTCGCTGGTGTCCCGTGGTCGCGAAGTGCTGCTGGAACTGTTGTCGCTCTACAACTACCGCAACGTGTCGGCGATCCGCAAACAGATCAACGGCATCGTCTCGGTCAACAGTGAACCGGTAGTCGCGCGCATCGGCCACCCGCGGCCGAACTTCGTTCGTGGTGTCGGCATCACCCTCAATTTCGATGAAAGCCAATACACCGGCAGCGGTGTGTTTCTGTTCGGCATGGCGCTCGATCACTTCTTTGGTCAGTACTGCTCGATGAACAGCTTTACCCAATTAACCCTTCGCAGCTTGCAGCGCGAAAAGAGAGTCGTCCAATGGCCACCGCGAACCGGCGATCAACCCCTGGTCTGATCGACCAGGCAAGGGCTGAGCCGCACCGATTCGAGTTTTTCCAATTGGTGCGCCTGCTTCGCCTGCATTACAGCAGAACCGGGCGCATGGACCTGCAAACTCGACCGCACGAAGACCCCCTGCGTTTTCGCTCGCAGCTGTCGCTCAACTTCCCGGCCAGTGAAGTCAGCGATCTGCAGTTCGAGCGTGAAGGCAAGGTGTCCGTGGCCGGCCTGCCGCTGTCCGAAGTGCAAGTCACCTTCATGGGCCTGGTCGGGCCCTCGGGTGTGTTGCCGCGCCCGTACACCGAGCTGTTGATCGAGCGGCACATCCAGTACCGGGATGACGCGGCCCATGCGTTCCTCGACATCTTTTCGCACCGCATGACCACGCTGTTTTACGAGGCCTGGCAAAAGTACAAGTTCTACATCGAGTACGAACGCAACGGCACCTCGGATTTCGACCGTTACCTGCTCAACCTGGTGGGGCTCGGCCCCGAGGCGCAGAAGCAGAAATTCGACAGGCAAGGCTCGCCCCTGCGCCGTGAATTGTTCAGCTATTTCTCCGGCCTGTTCGCGCAGAAACCGCGCAACGCGTTGAACCTGGAAGCGATGCTGACTTTCTATTTTTCCCTGCCGTTCAAGGTCAAGCCGTTTGCCGGTCGCTGGTTGAAACTCGACGCCAGCCAATGCACACAACTGGGGCGCAAGAACGCCGTGCTCGGGCAAAGCGCCGTGGCCGGCAACCGGGTCTGGGACTACCAATCGTGCGTGCGCATCGAGACGGCACCACTGGAGCTGGCCGACTATCAACGCTTGCAGCCGGGCAGCGTCGACTACCAGAAGCTGGTTGAGCTCGTGCGCTTCTACGTCGGCGCGGAACTCGACTTCCAGTTGGCGCCCAGGCTCAAACCGCAGTCCGTGCCCGTCGCCCGCCTGGGTCGTCAGGGCAACGTTTCCCTGGGCCGGCTCGGCTGGCTCAAACGACCAGGCGTCGACGTTGAACCATCCCGCTGCGCCCTCTTCCACATTCCTTTTGATGGGGTCTCCCTGTGAACCTGAAGTCCCTGTTCGCCAAGCTGAACGACACCAGCCGTACCGCCACCGAAAGCGCTGCGGCGCTGTGCCTGTCGGAACACCACTACGATGTCGAAATCGAGCACCTGTTGTTGCAATTGCTCGACAGCCACGACAACGACCTGCCGGCCATCCTGCGTCATTACGACGTAGTGCCTGAACGCTTGCAGGCGCAATTGGTGACGGCACTGGGGACCTTCAAGAAAGGCAATACGCGCACCCCGGCACTCTCCCCGCACCTGACCCGCATGATCGAACAGGCATGGGTCCTGGCCTCCATCGAGTTCGGTCAGGCGCAGATCCGCACCGGCCATCTGTTGCAGGCGTTGCTCGATGACGACGAGCTGCGCCGGGTGGTCATCGCCGGCGCCGCCGAGCTGGAGAAAATCAACGCCGACGATTTGCGCGTGAATCTCAACGCGTTGGTGGAAGGCAGCGCCGAGTCGCAACAGGCCAAGCCACTGGACACTACCGGCGGAGCTAGCACCAGCCCAATCAAAGGCAACGGCAAAACCCCGGCCCTCGATCAATACACCATCAACCTGACGCAAAGCGCTCGCGAAGGCCGGATCGATCCGGTGCTCGGTCGTGAGTTCGAAGTGCGGCAGATGGTCGATATCCTCACCCGCCGCCGCCAGAATAACCCGATCCTGACCGGTGAAGCGGGCGTCGGCAAAACCGCCGTGGTCGAAGGCCTGGCCCTGCGCATCATCCAGGGTGACGTGCCGTCGGTGCTCAAGGGCGTCGCCGTCCACACCCTGGACCTGGGCCTGTTGCAGGCCGGTGCCGGGGTGAAAGGCGAATTCGAAAACCGCCTCAAGTCGGTCATCGAAGAAACCAAACGCAGCCTGCACCCGATCATTCTGTTCATCGACGAAGCGCACACCCTGATCGGCTCGGGCGGCCAGGCCGGGCAGAACGACGCCGCCAACCTGCTCAAGCCAGCCTTGGCTCGCGGGGAACTGCGCACCATCGCGGCGACCACCTGGGCCGAGTACAAGAAGTACTTCGAGAAAGATGCCGCCCTCGCCCGCCGCTTCCAGGTGGTGAAGGTCGAAGAGCCGGACGAAGACAAAGCCATCCACATGCTGCGCGGCCTGCTGGCCAAGATGCAGGAACACCACAAGGTCACGGTGATGGACGAAGCACTGGTGCAGGCCGTGCGCCTGTCCAATCGCTACATCACCGGGCGCCAACTGCCGGACAAGGCCGTCAGCGTGCTGGACACCGCGTGCGCCCGGGTCGCCCTGGGGCAATCGGCGCAGCCTGGGCCGCTGGAAGACTGCAAGCGCCAGATCGACAACCTGCAGGCGGAAATCTCGGTACTGCAACAGGAAGCCGCCAAAGGCAGCGACCATGCCCGACGCTTGAACACCCTCAATACCGAACTGCTCAGCGAACAACAGACCCGCGATGCCCTCGAACAGCAATGGCAACGCGAGCTGCAACTGGTGGAGAAACTCGGCGCTCTCAGCCACCCGGAAAATCACTCACCCGATGCAGGCGAAATTGCCGCGGTGCGCGCCGAACTGACCAGCGTCCAGGGTGAGCAACCACTGGTGCATGCCCTGGTGGATGGCGGCACCATCGGTGAAGTGATTTCCGGCTGGACCGGCATCCCGCTGGGCAAAATGCTGCGCGACGAAATCGAAACCGTGCAACGCCTGCCTGAGTTGCTGGGCGAGCGAGTGCTCGGCCAGGACCACGCACTGCAGGAAATCGGCAAGCGCATCAAGATTTCCCGCGCCCGCATGGAAGACCCGAACAAACCGATCGGCGTGTTCCTGTTGCTCGGCCCGAGCGGCGTCGGCAAGACCGAAACCGCACTGGCGCTGGCCGACACCCTGTATGGCGGCGAGCGTAACGTCATCACCATCAACATGTCCGAGTACCAGGAAGCCCATACCGTATCGAGCCTCAAGGGCTCGCCACCGGGCTACGTCGGCTACGGCGAGGGCGGCGTGCTGACCGAGGCGGTGCGACGCAAGCCGTACAGCGTGGTGCTGCTCGATGAAGTGGAAAAGGCCCACCCGGACGTCCTCGAACTGTTTTTCCAGGTGTTCGACAAAGGCGTGCTGGATGACGGCGAAGGTCGCGAGATCAACTTCCGCAACACCGTGATCATCCTCACCTCCAACACCGGGACCGACCGCATCATGCAGTGGTGCCTCAATGCCCAGCCGCAACCGACGCCGGAAGACATCGTCGACGGGCTGCGTGACGTGTTGAACCAGGTGTTCAAGCCGGCCTTCCTCGGCCGCCTGACCATCGTCCCCTACTACCCGGTCAAGGACGCGATCCTTGAGCGCATCGTCGCGCTCAAGCTGGAGCGCATTCGCCAGCGCTTCGAGCGCAATCATCAAGCCGTCTTGAGCTATGACGAGGCGCTGGTCAAGGCCATTGCCTCGCGCTGCACGGAAGTCGACAGCGGCGCCCGCAACATCGACAACATTCTGTCCAAGACCCTGATGCCGGAACTGGCCCAGCGGGTCCTGGAGCGCATGGCGCAGGACAAACCGATTCAGAGTTTGAACATCGAGTTGGGCAGCGACGGCGATTTCGCCTATCGCCTGAACTGATCGGGCATTTACAGGTAGTGGTCATGGACAACAGATATTCAGGGAAGCGTCCCGAAAAGACGGCGTTGGCTAAATGCCTGACGGCAATGGCGATGATGGCGGTACTGAGCGCCTGTGGCGTCACCGACCGGGTCGGCAAGCGGGTCGACGATACGTGGGCCGGCGACATGCTGTTCGACGACAACGAGAAAGTCATCCTGACGTCCGACGGCGGTAACCAGCTCAATCCCGACGCGTCCGGCAAGCCGCTTTCAGTGGTGCTGCGCGTGTACCAGCTGACGTCGCTGGAGCGCTTTGCGTCGGTGGATGCCGACTCGCTGTGGGACGACCCGCAAAAGGCTCTCGGCAATACCCTGCTCGAAAACCGCGAAATCACCTTGTTGCCGGGCATGGGGCAAGTCGACAAGTGGCCGCTGAACAAGGCTGCGGGCTATGTCGGCGTCGCGGCTTTTTTCCGCACCGACGACAACAGCCGCTGGAAGGTCGCGTTCGACGCCAACTCCCTGCGCAAGGACGGCATCTGGTTCTCCTCCGACGGCCTGCGGGTGCTGGTGGACAACAACACCGTATCCGCCGTCAGCGGTGTCGACGTGCTGAACAAACCCAAGACCCAGGAGCAACTGGCCAAGGCCGCCGCCCAGCCCGACCCGTCTGCCGAACCGACACTGACCGAACGTGTTCAGGACGCCGTGGTGCAAAAGGTCCAGGACAAAGCCGTTGGCTCTGCGCAAAAAGCCGTGGACTCGAAATTGAATTCATTATTGGAAAGCGCTCAATGAGTAAGCAAAGCCGGGTGATGTGGTCCGAAGGCATGTTCCTTTTGCCACAACATTTCCAGTATCAGGATGAGTTCCACCAGCATCAGCTGGCGCAGGCGACCCTGCGCAACACGCCTTTTCACTGGGGCGTGCAGTTGCTGGAAGTGGACGAGGAAGCCCTCGCCACCGGTTCCCTGCAGCTCAAGCGTCTGAAGCTGGTGTTCCCCGACGGCAGCTTGTTCGACGCGCCGCAGCACGACCCGCTGCCGGCGGCCCGGGACTTGAAGGACCTGCTCAAGGGTAACGACCTGAAGGTCTACGCCGCGCTGAAACTGCCTGAGCCTTTCGGCCTGAACTACGTCGAAGACGGCCAGGAGCAAAAAACCGGGCGGCGCTTTCGCAAGCAGTTCGACACCTTGCCGGACCTCAACGAAGGCGACCTGGAAAACGAAATCACCAGTCTGCGCCTGAACGTGGTGATGCTGATCGACGGCGACAACCTCGATGGCTACACCTGGTGCCCGATTGCCCGGCTGTCGCGCAACAACATTGGCGGCTTCAACCTCGACGGGCATTTCGTACACCCGACGCTGCACCTGGGCACCCACGACACCCTGATCGGGCTGGGCAAGCGTTTGCTCGGTGCCTTGCAATCCAAGAGCAAGGCGCTTTCGGGCCGTCGGCGCGAGCGCGCGGACCAGATTGCCGAGTTCGGCTCCAGCGACGTGACCCTGTTCTGGCTGTTGAACACGGTGAACCGTGCCCACCCGGCCCTGGCGCACCTGCTCGCGCATCCGCGCCTGCACCCCGAGCGCTTGTATCTGTTCCTGGCCGAACTCGCCGGCGGCTTGCTGACGTTCTCGCTGGACACTCAGCTCAACGACATCCCCGAGTACGACCACCACGACCCGGCGGCCTCGCTGGTCAAGCTCGACGAAATGATTCGCGTGCTGCTCGATAACGTGGTGCCGAACCAGTGTGTGGTGATCAACCTGACCCAGACCAAACCCTCCTACTGGCAAGGGCAGTTGCACGACCCACGTCTGGCAGAGGCGGACTTCTACATCTCCGTGCACGCCGACATGCCGGGCTCGAGCCTGCTGGAACTGGTGCCACGGGCGTTCAAGGTCGGCTCGCCGGAAGACATCGAAGTGGTGGTCAACAGCGCCATGCCGGGGGTCACCCTCAATCATTCGACCCGCCTGCCCAATGCGATTCCGGTGCGACTGGACAATCACTACTTCTCCATCGAGCCCCATGGTCGGGTCTACGAACGAATGATGAGTGCCCAGGCCATCTCTTTCTATGCGCCCAGCGCGTTCACCAACCTCAAGCTTGAACTGATGGCGGTACTCAAATGACCGAAGCCGTACTGCAAGGCGCCGTTACCGCCGCCCGTGAAAAACCGACCCTCAAAGATCTGGTGCAGGACTTCATCAGCATGGCGCTGATCGTGCGCAAGGGTCGCCAGGTGACTTCGGTCAGCGCCTTCGAGGCGAGCGTCGACACCTTCTTCAAGGCGCTGGAACGCGATGCCCGTGGCGCCAACTACAGCGTTGAACAGGTGAAAGACACCCAGTACGCCCTGTGCGCGTTTCTCGATGAAAGCGTGCTGCGCCCCCTCGAACCGGGTGTTGAAGCCAACCCTTTGCGCAGTCACTTTGAATTGCAGCCCTTGCAGTTCCGCTATTTCGGCGTCCACCTGGCCGGCGAAGGCTTCTTCGAAAAAATCGATGCACTGCGTGGCGACGTCAAACAGAACCTCGACGTGCTCGAGGTTTACCACCTGTGCCTGGCCCTGGGTTTCGAAGGTAAGTTCAGCCTCGGGCAAAAGGACCAGTTGCGCTACGTGGCCAATACCCTGGGCCAGGATATCGCACGTTTTCGCAAAACGCCCAAGGCCCTTTCGCCTGATTGGGCGTTGCCCGACCAGGTTTCGCAGATGCTGCGCCATGAAGTTCCCCTCTGGCTCTACCTGGCGCTGATAGCGCTGGTCTGCACGGGTGTCTACCTGACGCTGGACTGGCTGCTGGCCAAAGACCTGGCCGCATTGTCCGAACAAATCAGCCAGCTGTTCAGTGCCTGAAAACAGGTCAGGTAATCGAGTCAGGAAGACATGAAGACATTATTGCGCTCGTTGAAAAGTTTTTGGTTCCTCGTTTCCGTCCTGTGGCTGGCGAGCCTGGCGGTCTGCTGGTTCGTGGCCCCGCACGTAAGTCGGCTGCGCGGTTATGCGCCGGAGGCAATGGCGATCGTCAGCGCCTTCTACCTGCTGATCATTGTGCTGCGTCAGTACAAGCGCATCCGCGCCGAGCACAACCTTGAAAACCTGGTACAGATCGAAGTCGATCGCTCGCTCAAATCCACCGGTGAATTCCGCGATCAGCAAGTGCTGCGCGAACGCCTCAAACACGCCATCGCGATGCTGCGCGCCGACCGCTCGGCCGGTGGCGGCGGCTCGTCGGCGCTTAACGATTTGCCGTGGTATCTGGTGATCGGCATGTCGGCAGCGGGCAAGACCTCATTGCTGACCCGCTCCGGCCTGTCCGCCAGCATTGCCAGCAGCGCCAACGACACTGAAAGCGGCACCCGGCATTGCGATTGGTATTTCAGCCCCGAGGCCGTGATGATCGATACGGCCGGCCGTTACCTGCGGGACGATCCGTCGGTCAGTGAATTCGCCGCCTTCCTGCGGCTGCTGAAAAAGCAGCGCAGCAAAGCCGCGGTCAACGGTCTGGTGTTGGTGGTGAGCCTGCCTGAACTGCTGGCGTACAGCGCGGCCCAGCGCAACGAACTCGCCGCGCAATTGGTGTCGCGCATCGAGGAGTACAACGATTGCCTGGACGCCAACCCGCCGATCTACCTGATGCTGAGCAAGACCGATCAACTGCCGGGCTTCAGCCAGGCATTTGAAGGCCTGGACCTGAACGAGCGCCAGCAGCCGCTGGGCATGACCTTCGGTTTGTCCGAGATCCGCAACCAGGGCCTGCACACGGTGCTGGATGTCAAGCTGGCCAACCTGCACAGCCATATTCGTCGTCACGTCGACGCCCAGATGATTGCCTTGGGTGCCGATGCCAACAGTGCCTTGCTGAACTTCCCGAACTATTTCACCGAGCTGTCGGGGGTGCTGGAACAGTTTCTCCAGCACTTCGCAGAGACCCGTCGCAACGGTGCGCCACTGTTGCTGCGCGGGCTGTATTTCACCAGTGCCCTGCAGACCGACCAGCAACTGAGCCAGGTGTATGAAGACGACCTGGCCGAGTCGTTCGCATTGCAACCGGAACAAGAGCAAGCGGAACATGAGCAACCGCAGCAAAGCAGCGGCAAGAAAATCAGCGACCGCAGCTACTTCATCACCGATACGTTCCGTCGGGTGATTTTCCCGGACCGTGACCTGACCCTTTATCAGTCGCGCCTTGGCAAGAACACCTCCGCCAGCCCTGTCCTGCTGGGCCTGGCGGTGCTGACTGGAGTCGCGTTCATTGGCTGGCAAGCCCTGTCGTTCCAGAACAACCGTCAGTGGCTGGCCTCATTGCGCGAGCAACTGACCGAGCTGCAACAGTCCCCGGACCGCGCCGGGCTGCTCGCCTCGGGCCAGGGCCTGGAACTGCTGCGCGACCAACTCTCGGCCATCGAGAAGCACCACGCCAAAGGTGTGCCGTTGCAACTGGGCGCAGGCCTTTACCGCGGTGACGACATCTACCGCGTCGCACAGACCGCCTACTTGCAGCAACTGCGTACCCAGGCGCTGGAGCCTGTCACCCTGCAACTGCAATTGCAGATGCGCGCTTTCAATGAATTCGCCAAGACCATGGATGCGCAGAACAGCTTTGCGCCTGCATCTTCCAAAGCCAACTCAGTCAAAGCTCGCGCATCGGGCCAGAAACTGCCAATTCGCTTGAGCAACCTGCCGCGCAGTACCGGTGATGTGGCCAGCCGCCTGAGCGGCGCAGCCAAGGGTGCCGCCCACAAGGCACGGGGCGAAGCGCTAACGGCACTGCGCAACCCGGCCACGGCGAGCGACGCCGCGGATCTGTCGGCGACCACCGGCGGATTGTCGTTGTCCGAAGAAATGCTCGGGCGACTGGATGAGCGCCAGGTCGCATCCATCATCGAGTCCTATAACGCCCTCAAGCTCTACCTGCTGCTGACGCAACCGGGCACCCATCCGGACCCGGAGTTCGTCGGCGTCGCGTTGCCGGTGGCCTGGGCCAATACCGCCAGCGCCGAGAATCCTGTCAGCACTACGGTCATCGAGGACAACTCGCCGGTCTACGTGCAATTGCTCAAGAATGGCCAGGCACCGACCTTGTCGCGTAACGAACAGCTCATCAGCGAAACCCGCAACAGCCTGAAGTCCTTCATGATTTCCAGCTCGCTGGTGGACCGTGAATACCTGCGCCTGCAACTGGAATCCAGCCGGCAGTTTCCGGCGGTCGGCTTGAGCGACCTGGTGCCAATGCCCGGCCGTCAGTTGCTGTACGGCACCGAGGCGGTCCCGGCGATTTTCACCCGTCAGGGCTGGGAGCAGTTCCTCAAGCCTGAGCTGATCAAGCTGGTGTCGGGCAACCTGCAAAACGAATCGGACTGGGTGCTCGATGGTGAAGGCGGCGACAGCATCGTGCAGAAAGCCAACTTCATCCGTGAGTTCATGACGCGCTACAAGCGTGACTACACCCAGGCCTGGTACACCTTCATCGACAGCGTGGGCGTTCGTCATTTCACCGACATGGCCAATGCGACCCAGCAGCTGTCGCTGCTCAGCGACGTGCAGAACTCGCCAGTGAAAATCCTCCTGGCGGCGGTCAACGACAACACCCAATGGGACGTCCCGGCCCCGCGCGAAACCCTGCCGGCGGGCATCAAGCCCGATGACGGATTCTGGAGCGGGATCTTCGACGGCAAAAACACTTCGCCAGGCGCGCTGATTTCGCCTTTGCCGGCGGTCGACGACGGCAGCCTGGCCAAACGCTTCGAGCCAGTGTCGCGAGTGTTCGCCGTGCAGAACGCCGAAGGCGCCGACAGCACGATCATGGACCGCTACCTCGCGGCCCTGCGCAAGCTCAAGGTGCGGATGAACAACATCCAGCGCTCCCAGGATGTTGGCAAGAGCAGCAAGCAGCTGATCAGTGAAACCCTCGAAGGGCTGCCAAGCGAAGTGACCAGCGTGCGCAACTATGTCGAGACCACCGTCGATACCAGCCAGGGCGGCCTGTCCGATTCGTTGCAGGGCCTGTTCAGCCTGCCGATCCAGTTTGCCTGGGAAACCCTGCGCGACCCGGCCGGCCAACAGATTGCCAAGGCCTGGGCGCAGCAGATTGCCAAGCCCTGGGAGCAGGTCATGGCGCACCGTTACCCGATTGCGCCCGGCAGCCGCAATGAAGCCTCGGTCAAGGATCTGCAGCGTTTCGTCGACCCGGAATCCGGGCTGCTGCCGAACTTCAAGCGTAACGAAATCGGCAACCTGTCCGGTGGCGAAGGCCTGGGGATGAGCAGCAACAGCAAGGCAACGCCGCTGGTCAACCCGAACATGGTCAACAGCATCGACAAGGCCAGCTCGTTGGGCCAGGTGATCGCCAGCCTGTCGGACCGCGACAACGGCTTCGAGATCATGCTCGAGCCCTCCGCCAACCTGACCGACATCATCTTCACCCTCGACGGCCAGGTGCAGCATTACCGTAACGGCAAGACCAGTTGGAGCCGCTTCTCCTGGCCGGGCACGACCACCACGCCGGGCGCACGCCTGGATGTGGTGACCCTGACCGGCGAACGCATCACGGTGTTCGACTACCCGGGCCGCTGGGGCCTGCTGCGCATGAATGACAGCGCACGGGTCAACGATCTGGACGGTATCCAGCAACGCTTCAGCTGGAACACCAGCAGTGGCCCGGTCAGCCTCGCCGTGCGTAACTACGGCGGCGTCAAGCTGACTGACCTGGCCAACGTCAAGGCATTGAGCGCGCTCAACGCCAAAGAAGGTCAGGCGCTGTGAGCAGTTGGAACTTGAACCGGGGAACCGGCCAATGATCGGCTGCTTTGGCAAGGTGCCCGCGAGCCCGGATTTCGTCAGCCTGCAAGGTGCGGGCGACGACGTCTGCGAGTTCGACAGCTGGCTTCAAGGTGCGCTGGCCGCCCTGCAGCATCGCGAAGACTGGCGCGAGCTGTTCGACGCGTTGCCGGTGTGTTTTTTCAGCTACCGCGCACGCAGCGGCAACTGGTTGCTGGGCGGGTTGATCAGCTCGAAGGATTCGAGTGGACGGCGTTATCCGTTCTTCATTTTCCAGACGCTCAAGGCCAGCGAAACCGAGCCTCTGGTCAATCCGTTCACCCTGGGCGAACTGTTCAGCGCACAGATCAGGCCGTTGCTGCACATGGCGGTCCAGGGCGAAGGCGCGTCGGTGCTGTTCGAGCGCATCAAGGCCCTGCGCCCGCTGCAAGGCCAGGACTTCGAGTTGTTCCGGCGCGTGCATGACAAGTTCCTGGTGAACTTCAACCTGCGCGATATCAGTACCGCGCTCGAAGGGGCCTACCCGGAGTTCGTCACCAACGCAGTGCTGACCCGGCTTCAGGCCCTCAGACGGCACCTGGCTCACGCGACGCCCATCGGCATCGCCCTGCCCTTGCCGGCGGAACGGGGCTTGAAAAATCCGACAGCCGATCTGTGGGTCACCTGGCTGACGCAGATGACACCTGAACGTGCCGTGCCGCAGATCAGCCTGTTGGCGGACGACTTCATGCGTCCCCGACTGATCTGCTTTGCATCACGAAATACCAGTGATGCCTATCGCCTGCTGACCGGCAGCAATGAGCGCTCGCACAGCTATGACGTGCTGGCGTCCTTCGAGGCCTTTGACGAGCAGCATCGCAACCACGTCTTTCCCGAAATCGACCGCCCTCTGGGTGACGTTATCGACCGTTTTGTCGATGCCCTGGATTCGAAGTCCGTATGAACAAGATCAAGTATTACTTCTTGCGCTATCAGCCCTACATTCTCGGGGTGTGCTTTTTCCTCACGATCTTCGTGGTGTGGGGCATCGGGCGCGCGTTCGACTTCAGTTCGCTCAACAGCCTGTTGACCGGCATCGGCGTGTTCCTCGGTCTGTCCGCCAGCTATGTGCTCCTGCTTTATCGGGGCGCGTCCCGGCATCACAACCTCGAAGGCCTGCTGCGCGAGGATGCCGATCAGGCGGTGTTGAACGCGAGCCCGGCGGATCGCGAAGAAGTCAGCCTGTTGCGCGAGCGGTTACTGCAAAGCATCGAGCGCTTGCACAGCAACAAGCCACGGGGCAGCAACCCCAAGGATGCGCTGTATGCCCTGCCCTGGTACCTGGTGGTGGGTCAGCCTGCGGCGGGCAAGAGCACCATGCTCTATCAGTCGGGTCTCAACTTCCCTTACGCCGAGCGTGAGGGTGTGCGCGTCGCAGGCCTGGGTGGCACCCGCAACTGCGACTGGTTCTTCAGCTCCGAAGCGGTGCTGCTGGACACCGCCGGCCGCTACATGAACAACCAGGAAGAGGCCGGCAAATGGCGCGCGTTCCTCCAGCTGCTGCGCCAGCATCGCCAGCGCCGGCCGCTCAATGGCCTGATCGTCACCGTCAGCATCCACGACATCCTGCAAGCTTCGCTGGAAGATCAGGAGCGCATCGCCAAACGCCTGCGCGAACGCATCCAGGAAACCCATGCCCTGCTGGAAGTGCGCCTGCCGGTGTACCTGGTGTTCACCAAGTGCGACCTGGTGCCCGGTTTCGCACCCTTCTATCGCCAACTCGATGAAACCGCCCGCGGTGAAGTCATGGGCAAGACCTTCTCCCACAAGGGCTATGAGCAGGCCGACTGGGGCCATCGCTTCGGCGTCGCGATGGACGAACTGGTCAGCTATTGGCAACAGGTGGCGAGCCAGCAGTTGGTCACGCAAGACATCCAGATCACCCGGCAGGATTCGGCGGTGTATCGGTTCCCGCTGGAACTGGCAGCCCTCAAGCCAAGGCTTCAACTGTTCGTCGATGCCCTGTTGCGCGCCAACCCTTATCAAAGTGCGGAACTGCTGCGCGGCTTCTATTTCACCAATGCGCTGGACGCAGACCAGCCGGAACTGGGCGGACACGCACGCCAGGTGACCGAGCGTTTTTCGCTGGAAAGTGATCAGGCGATCGCCAACGGTCACGCGCAACCGCGCCCTTTGTTCATCAACAGTCTGTTCCGCAAAGTCATCATTCCTGACCAGCATCTGGTGGCGCTCTACACCACCAACCATCGCGAACGTCGGCGCCGAGCGACCTGGATCGGCGGTGCCGCAGTGGTCGCGGTGCTGTTGTGCAGCCTGTTGGGCTGGTCGTACGTCAACAACAAAAACACCCTGCAAAGCCTCTCGGCAGAACTGACTCAGGCTGGCGTCGACGACCGTTCAGTAGCCGCTCAGTACACCGATTGGCAAACCCTGGACCGCCTGCGTTTCTGGACCGCGCACTACTACGCGCAACACCACGACGAAGGCGTGCCGCTGCGCATGCGTCTGGGGCTTTATCAGGGTTACAAGGTCGAGCCGCTGGTGCGCAGCCGCTATTTCGACCGCCTGGAAAGCGTGATGCTCAAGCCCACGGCCAACAACCTGACCCGCTCGTTGTACTTGCTGACCACCCTCAAGGTCTATCAGCGCAATGCCAAAGAGCTGATGCCCGTGACCGGCGTGGACAGCGTCGAACCCAAGGCGCTGCCCAACGACAATCGGGCGCAATCCATTGCCGCGTTCGGCAAGGCGACGCTGGACACCTACGTCATGTTGTCCCGTGCACAACGGGAAAAGGCCGACCCTGGGTTCCTGAAAGCGAAAATCCCGGATTACTGGTATCCGGCAATTGCCCGCCAGGTCGGCAACGCCAGTGTCGCCGCCTCGGACTATGAATTTGCCAGCCGCCAGATCAATTTCTACAGCGACCAGATTCACCAGCCGGACGTGCCGCGGATCCTCGACAACGCGTTCCTGATCTCCAGTTCGCGCAATTACATCAACAGCCTACTGACCCAGTCGTTGCGCTCGATCGAAACCATCACGCTGGAGTCGGACACCCTGTTCGCTTTCGCCCGTGCGGATTTCCAGAGCCTGAAGACTGAAGGCCAAAGCCAGCTCAGCGCGATCGCCGGCAAGCTGCTCAGTACGCCCAACATCGGAAAAATCATCATCGCCGGGCACGCCGATCAGCTCGGCGATCCCCAAGGCAACCTGCAGGTTTCCAAACAGCGAGCGCAAACCATCAAGACCTATCTGGTGGGCAAAGGCGTACCCGGCGAGCTGGTCGAAGCCGTCGGCGAAGGCAGCAACAAGCCCTTGGTCAAGTGCGATATGCAGCAGCCAAGGGCCCAACTGATCCGCTGCCTTGAGCCTAACCGGCGGGTAGAAATCGAAGTGCGGGCACTCAACTGAGTCGCCAGCGCTTGTTGTAGAAAAACCGGCGCCTGGGTTCTCGCCGAGGCTGCCGTAACACACCTCTCTTGATCGTTTCAAAGAGGTTAAAGCGAAGGGCTGTGATCTGTTTGCAGATAACACCCTTTAAATGAAGGTAAGGAGAAAATAGAAATGGCATTTGACGCATACATCCAGATCGACGGCATTCCAGGTGAAGTTCTGGACGACAAACACAAGGATTGGATCGAAGTGCTGGGCTACGAGTACGGCGCAACCCAGGCGACTTCCGCGACGGCCAGCTCTTCGGGCGGTGCTTCGTCGGAGCGTGTTGCGTTGAGCGACTTCAGCATCCGCAAAGCCGTGGACAAGGCCTCTCCCAAGCTGTTCGAAGCCTGCTGCAAAGGCACCCACATCGCCAAGATCCAGCTGAACGTGAACCGCGCCGGTGGCGACAAGGTGACCTACCTGACCATCAACCTGGAAGAGGTCGTGGTGTCGTCCGTGAAAGCGGTCGCTGGTGGCAGCCAGAACGGTGAAGATAAATCCGTTGGCGATCTGCCGATCGAAGAAATCACCTTCAACTTCGCGCGCATCAAGACCACCTACACCCAGCAGAGCCGTGCCGATGGCCAGGGCGGCGGTAACGTCTCCGGTGGTTGGGATCGCACCACGAACAAGCCTGTCGCATAAAACCGTGGTAATGACGGGCCGCGCACGCGGCTCGTTTTCGGCACCGTGCCTGCCCGGCGGGCGCGGTGTTCTTTTATTCTGATCAGAGTTTCCCATGTCTGAATTTCTCAACGACCTTTCGCTGGCCGAACTGACCGCGCCCATCAATGAGGGGAGCGGCGAAGACCTGAGCTTTTCCACCTTGTTCGATCAGGTGAAAGAAGCACGGCGAGCAGACCCCGATTACCTGACCCAAGGTGACTGGCAAACCGATCTGAAGTCATCCGACTGGGATCTGACCCTCACCCTGGCTGCCCAGGGCCTGGCTCGACAGAGCAAGGACCTGATGCTCGTCGCCTGGCTCAACGAGGCCCTGGCGCACAAGTACCATTTCACCGGTATCACCTTCGGCCTGACCCTGGCCGAACGCCTGCTGGACAATTTCTGGACCGGCCTCTTCCCCTCCCTCGAGGATGGGGTCGATGAACGCGCTGCCCGGCTGGCGTGGATGAAGACGTCGCTGGCGGATGTGGTGGGCGGACTGCCCATCACCCAGGGCCAACCGTACGGCCTGCTGCGCTATGACGAATCCCGGCACGTCGAAAACCTGGCGTTGCAGAACCCCCAGGCCATGCGCGCCGCCCTCGACGAAGGCAAGATCAACGCCGAGGTGTTCCAGCGTTCGGTGGTGCTGACCGACTCCGATCACCTGCGCCAGAAAGCCGGCGAAATCGCCGCCAGCCTCAATGCCTGCCAGCAACTGCAGAGCACCGCCGACAGGCTGTTCGGCCACGACGCGCCGAGCTTTGCCGGGCTCCATGACGTGTTGTCCCGCGCAGGCCAACTGGCCGAGAAACTGCTCAAGGATCGCGGCATCGAACTGAACCCGGCCCCTGTCGCTCCCACCCCGGCCGTCTCCGAAAGCGCTGGCGCACAACCCACAGGTGCCGCAATGACCCAGACCCAGCAAGACATTCCAGTCACGCCGCTGCGCACCACACCGCAAACCCGCGACGAGGCATTCACCCTGCTCGCGGGTATCGCGCAGTTCTTCAAGCAGACCGAACCCCAGAGCCCTGTCCCCTACCTGATCGAACGCGCGATCAAATGGGGCAACATGCCGCTCGAGGGTTGGCTCAACGATGTGATCAAGGACAGCAATGTGGTGGACAACATCCGTGATGTGCTGGGGACGAAGGAGGCGAAGTCCTGACGACCATCAGGTAACGCCATCCCCTTCCTTCTAGCCCACCCTGAAAGATCAATAGATAACCTGTGGCGAGGGAGCTCGCTCCCGTCGGACTGCGGAGCAGTCCCTCTATTTATTGGCCATTTCGCTCTGGAGCGCCCAACGGGAGCAAGCTCCCTCGCCACAGATACAGCGTTCGCCCCTTCCTCAACAACATTCCCCCCCACCCGGCGTAAACCCGTGCCTGCCGTTTGTCCGCTGCTGCCCGTGGCGCACATTTTTGCGTGCCATCCAGCCAGAAACTCCGTTCAGGGACTTGTGCTTCCGGTATTATGGTATACCATCAGACGCACAGACACCCAAACCTCTACGGAGCAGCTCATGAGTTTCGAAATCCGCAAGATCGTCAGCTATGTCGAAGAAACCTTTATTGAAGGCGGCAAAGCCACCGATAAGCCCGTGACCATGGTCGGTCTGGCCGTGGTGATGAAGAACCCCTGGCTGGGCAACGGTTTCGTCGAAGACCTGAAACCACAGATCCGCGCCAACTGCTCCGACCTCGGCGCACTGATGGTCGAGCGCCTGGTGGGCATCATTGGCGGCGCCGAGAAGATCGAGGCTTACGGCAAGGCTGCGGTGGTCGGCGCCGACGGCGAGATTGAGCACGCTTCGGCGGTGATCCACACCCTGCGCTTCGGCAACCACTACCGCGAAGCGGTCAAGGCCAAGAGCTACCTGAGCTTCACCAACAAGCGCGGCGGCCCGGGCACTTCGATCCAGATCCCGATGATGCACAAGGACGACGAAGGCCTGCGTTCGCACTACATCACCCTGGAAATGCAGATCGAAGACGCACCGCGTGCCGACGAGATCGTCGTGGTCCTGGGTTGCGCCGACGGCGGCCGCCTGCACCCGCGCATCGGCAACCGCTACATCGACCTGGAAGAGCTGGCAGCCGAAAAAGCCCAGTAACCGGCCAGCAGAACGACAACAAGAAGGCATTGCAGGAGCGCTCCATGATTCGGCTCACCGCTGAACTCACCCCGGCTGGTACCAGTTACCTGGCGACCGGCCAAGGCCAGCCCGTGGTCTTGATCCACGGCGTGGGCCTGAACAAAGAAATGTGGGGCGGCCAGATCGTCGGCCTGGCCACGCAGTACCGCGTCATCGCCTACGACATGCTCGGCCATGGCGCCAGCCCGCGCCCTTCGATCGGCACGCCGCTGCTCGGCTATGCCAACCAGTTGCTGGAGCTGCTCGACCATCTGCAACTGCCCAAGGCCACGGTGATCGGTTTTTCCATGGGCGGGCTGGTGGCGCGGGCCTTTGCCCTGCACTACCCGCAACGCCTGGAAGGCCTGGTGGTGCTCAACAGCGTGTTCAACCGCAGCGCCGAACAGCGCGCCGGGGTCATCGCCCGCACCAGCCAGGCTGCCGAACACGGGCCGGACGCCAATGCCGAAGCGGCGCTGTCGCGCTGGTTCAGCCGCGAATACCAGGCGGCGAACCCGGCGCAGATCGCCGCGATTCGCCAGACCCTGGCCGGCAATGACCCTCAGGGTTACCTGACCACTTACGAACTGTTCGCCACCCAGGACATGTACCGCGCCGACGACCTGGCCAGCATCCAGGTGCCGACGCTGATCGCCACCGGCGAACTGGACCCCGGCTCGACCCCGGAAATGGCCCGGCAACTGGCCGAACGCATTCCCGGCGCGACCGTTGCCGTGCTCGCCGAGCAACGGCATATGATGCCCGTAGAGTCTCCGCGCCTGGTCAACCAGTTGTTGCTGGAGTTTCTGCAGACCGCGCACTCCCAACAAAACCAGATCAAGGGGATCGTTGCATGACACTCGCACGCTTCCAGATGTGCATCGGCGGTGAATGGGTCGATGCCCTGTCCGGCAAGACCTTCGAAAGCCTCAACCCGGCGCTGGCCAAGCCTTGGGCCGAATTGCCCGATGCCGACGAAGCCGATGTCGAGCGCGCCGTACAAGCCGCGCAAACCGCTTTCGACAGCCCGGCCTGGCGCGGTTTGACCGCCACCGCGCGCGGCAAATTGCTGCGCCGCCTGGGCGACCTGATCGCCGAGAACAAGGAACAACTGGCGCAGCTGGAAAGCCGCGACAACGGCAAGCTGATCCGCGAAACCCGCGGCCAGGTCGGCTATCTGCCGGAGTTCTTCCACTACACCGCAGGCCTGGCGGACAAGCTCGAAGGCGGCACCCTGCCGCTGGACAAGCCGGACCTCTTTGCCTACACCGTGCACGAAGCCATGGGCGTGGTCGCCGCGATCATTCCGTGGAACAGCCCGCTGTACCTGACCGCGATCAAACTTGCGCCGGCCCTCGCCGCGGGCAACACCATCGTGATCAAGCCGTCGGAACACGCCTCGGCAACGATTCTTGAACTGGCGCGTCTGGCGCTGGAAGCCGGGATTCCGCCGGGGGTGGTCAACGTTGTCACCGGTTATGGCCCGAGCACCGGCGCCGCCCTCACCCGCCATCCGCTGATCCGCAAGATCGCCTTCACCGGCGGCGCGGCCACGGCGCGGCATGTGGTGCGCAGCAGCGCGGAGAACTTCGCCAAGCTGTCGCTGGAACTGGGCGGAAAATCGCCGAACATCATCTTCGCCGACGCCGACCTCGACAGCGCGATCAACGGCGCCATCGCCGGGATCTATGCCGCCTCCGGGCAGAGCTGCGTGTCCGGTTCGCGCTTGCTGGTGCAGGACGAAATCTACGACGAGTTCGTCGGTCGTCTGGTGGAACGCGCCCAGCGCATCCGCATCGGCAACCCCCAGGACGACAACAGCGAAATGGGCCCGATGGCCACCGCGCAGCAACTGGCCGTGGTCGAAGGCCTGGTGGCCGATGCCATCGCTGAGGGCGCGCGCCTGCGCCTGGGCGGCAAGCGTCCGGCCAATCTGGGCGACGGCTGGTTCTACGAACCGACGCTGTTCGAATGCGACCGCAATTCGATGAAGATCATGCAGGAAGAAGTCTTTGGCCCGGTGGCTTCGGTCATCCGTTTCAAGGACGAAGCCGAAGCCCTGGCGATTGCCAACGACTCGCAGTTCGGCCTCGCCGCCGGCATCTGGACCCGCGACCTGGGCCGCGCCCATCGCCTGGCCCGGGACGTGCGTTCGGGGATCATCTGGGTCAACACCTACCGCGCGGTCTCGGCCATGGCGCCGATCGGCGGCTTCAAGAACAGTGGCTATGGACGCGAAAGCGGCATCGATTCGGTGCTGGCCTACACCGAGCTGAAAACGGTGTGGATCAACCTGTCCCAGGCACCGATGCCTGATCCCTTCGTGATGCGCTAGGAGTCCTGGAAAATGATCGAACCCGGCATTTACAAAGACGTGATGAGCTCATTTCCGTCCGGGGTCACGGTGGTCACCACCCTCGACCCGGAAGGCGGCATCGTCGGCATCACCGCCAGCGCCTTCAGTGCGTTGTCGATCGACCCGGCACTGGTGCTGTTCTGCCCCAACTACGGCTCCGACACCTACCCGGTGCTGCGCGACAGCAAGCAGTTCGCGATTCATTTGCTGTCCGCCGAGCAGACTGCCGAAGCCTATGCCTTCGCCGGTAAAGGCAAGGACAAGGCCAAGGGCATCGAGTGGCACTTGAGCGATTTGGGTAACCCGATCCTGGCCAAGGCCACGGCGATCATCGAGTGCGAACTGTGGCGCGAATACGACGGCGGTGATCACGCGATCATCGTTGGCGCGGTGAAGAACCTGATCCTGCCCGCGCAACCGGTGACGCCGATGATCTACCACAAAGGCAAGCTGGGGCCGCTGCCCACCCTGGCCTGACGGATCTACACAATCCCTTGTGGGAGCGAGCTTGCTCGCGATGACGGACTGACATTCAACATGTATGTCGACTGATACACCGCTATCGCGAGCAAGCTCGCTCCCACAGGTACTGCACCAGACTGATAAGTCTTCATTCTTTCCAGGAGCCGGCATGAGCCCAGCAGCCTCGCAACTGTTCCGCCAACAGGCCTACATCAATGGCCAATGGCTGGACGCGCCGGATGGCGCCTATCAGGACATCTTCAACCCGGCCACCGGTGAACTCATCGGCCGGGTGCCGAACCTCGGTGCCGAGCATGCGCGCCTGGCCATCGACGCCGCCAACAAAGCCTGGCCGGCCTGGCGCGCACTGACCGCCAAGGAGCGCAGCAACACGCTCAAGCGCTGGCATGCCTTGATGCTGGAAAACGCCGACGCCCTGGCCGAAATCCTCACCCTCGAACAAGGCAAGCCACTGGCAGAAGCCAAGGGCGAAATCCTCTACGCCGCGAGCTTCATCGAGTGGTTCGCCGAAGAGGCCAAGCGCATCTACGGCGACACCATCCCCAGCCACAAGGGCGATGCACGCATCGTGGTCACCAAGGAGCCGATTGGCGTCGTCGCGGCCATCACGCCGTGGAACTTCCCGGCAGCGATGATCACCCGCAAGGCCGGCCCCGCGCTGGCGGCCGGTTGCCCGTGCATCGTCAAGCCGGCCCCGGAAACGCCGTTCTCGGCACTGGCCATGGCCGCACTGGCGGAACAGGCTGGCATTCCAGCGGGCATCTTCAACGTGATCACTGGCGATGCCATTGCCATCGGTGGCGAGCTAACCGCCAGTCCAAAGGTTCGAAAACTTTCGTTCACCGGTTCCACCGCCATCGGCAAGCTGCTGATGGCCCAGTGCGCGCCGACCCTGAAAAAAGTCTCGCTGGAACTGGGCGGCAACGCGCCGTTCATTGTCTTCGACGACGCTGATCTGGAGCGCGCCGTTGAAGGCGCGCTGATCGCCAAATTCCGCAACGCCGGGCAGACCTGCGTCTGCGTCAATCGCTTCCTGGTGCAGGACGGTATCCACGACGCCTTTGTCGCGCGCCTGGCCGAGCGGGTTTCACAACTCAAGGTCGGCAGCGGTTTCGATGATGGCGTCACCCAAGGGCCGCTGATCAACGAGCGTGCCGTGGCCAAGGTGGAAGACCATGTGCAAGACGCGCTGGATCACGGTGCGCAACTGCTGTGCGGCGGTGAACGCCATGCATTGGGCAATGGCTTCTTCCAGCCGACGGTGCTCATCGGCGTCACCACGCAGATGAAGGTCGCCCGGGATGAAACCTTTGGCCCGTTGGCCGCCGTGTTCCGTTTCGACACCGAGGCCCAGGCCGTCGAGATGGCCAACGACACCGAGTTCGGACTGGCCGCCTATTGCTACACCCGCGACCTGGGCCGCGCCTGGCGCATGAGCGAAGCGCTGGAGTACGGCATGGTCGGGATCAACGAAGGGCTGATTTCCACCGAAGTCGCGCCGTTCGGCGGCATCAAATCCTCAGGCTTGGGCCGTGAAGGTTCCAAGTACGGCATCGAGGATTACCTGGAACTCAAATACACCTTGATGGGCGGCCTCTGAGCCCACGGGAGCTACGCAAATGAACAACGAAAAGTATGAACAAGGCCTGAAGATCCGCACCCAGGTGCTGGGCGAAGCCTACGTCAACCGTTCCATCGAAAACGCCGACGACTTCACCCGACCGTTGCAGGAAATGGTCACCGAATATTGTTGGGGTCATGTCTGGGGTCGTGAGGGTTTGTCGCTCAAGGAGCGCAGCATGATCAACCTGGCGATGATCTCGGCCCTCAACCGGCCCCATGAACTCAAGCTGCATGTGCGCGGCGCCTTGCGTAACGGCCTGAGTCGTGAGCAAATACGCGAAATACTGCTTCAGGTCGGCATTTATTGCGGTGTCCCCGCTGCCGTAGACAGTTTCCGGCTCGCCCGTGAAGCCTTCGCCGAAGCCGATGCCGAGGCCTCCAGTTAACCCTTGGCTGTTTGATCTGACCGGGCACCCAGATTCCCGTAATCGAAGTGCTCTTTTTGCATGGACAGCCACAATCAGAGCGGACCCCATGAAACGCCTGCCACTCGACGACAGCTTCAAGGTCAATCGCAACCCCGTTACCCTGCGCGAAATCGTGCTGGATAAACTGCGAAGCGCCATCATGAACTTCCAGCTCCTGCCGGGAGACCGTCTGGTCGAACGCGATCTGTGCGATCGCCTGGGCGTCAGCCGTACTTCCGTGCGCGAAGCCTTGCGTCACCTTGAATCCGAAGGCCTGGTGGAATTCGCCGATGCCAAGGGCCCGCGTGTCGCGATCATCACCCTGGCCGATGCCGTGGACATCTACGAGCTGCGCTGCGTACTCGAAGGGCTGATCGTGCAACTGTTCACCCTGCGCGCCAAGGCCAAGGACATCAAGGCCCTGGAAAAAGCCCTGGAAGAAAACCGCAAGGCGCTCAAAGACGGCGAACTGCAACAGGTCATCGACTCGGTGCAGGGTTTCTACGATGTGCTGCTCGAAGGTTCGGGCAACCATGTCGCGGCCACTCAGCTGCGCCAGTTGCAGGCACGCATCAGCTACCTGCGCGCGACCTCGGTGTCCCAGGAAAACCGTCGTGGCGCCAGTAACCAGGAAATGGAGCGCATGGTCGAGGCGATCAAGGGCGGTGACCCGCTGGCCGCCCACCAGGCTTGCGTCGACCACGTGCGTGCGGCCGCTGCCGTGGCCCTGGATTACCTCAAGCGCAAGCAGGAAGAAACCGGCGACATCCCGGCGATCACCCAACCCATCGCGCTGAAAGAACCGCGCATAGGTCGCTGACATGTTCAGCCCGAGCTTTTGCCCCAAGTGCGGCAGCGCAGACCTTAGGTCACAGGTGCCGCCGGGCGATACGCACGAGCGCCTGATGTGCCGCGGTTGCGGCTACATCCACTACATCAATCCGAAGATCATTGCCGGCTGCATCATCGAGCAGGACGGCAAGTATTTGCTGTGCCAACGCGCGATTCCGCCGCGTCCGGGCACCTGGACCTTGCCGGCGGGCTTCATGGAAAGCGGCGAGACCACCGAGCAGGCGGCCTTGCGCGAGGTCTGGGAAGAAAGCGGCGTGCGCGCGGAAATCGTCTCGCCCTATTCGATTTTCAGCGTGCCGCAGATCAGCGAGGTGTACATCATCTTCCGCGCCATCGCGCTGGAGATTACCGGGCAGTACGGGCCGGAAACCCTCGACTACCGATTCTTCGCGCCCGAGGAGATTCCCTGGGACAGCATCTACTATCCGGCGATCCGGCAGATCCTTGAGCGTTATATCGAGGAGCGGCAGGCTGGGGTGTATGGCATCTATATGGGTAATGATGACAGCGGCAAAATCCATTTCATCCGCTGATAGCCGTGGATTTTGATCTGCCACCTGTGGGAGCGAGCTTGCTCGCGATAGCGGTGTGGTAGGCGGCATGGATCTTTACGGGTGTACATATCCGTTTCTGCGGTAACGGCCACTTATGGTTCCGCTCTTACAGCCAGCCCTTTCAAGGTCTTCGTTTAGAACCTCCTAAAACTCCAGTCAGGGTGACGAAAACGATGTGGGCAGAAGTTCTAGCACGGTTTGAAAAAAAGACACCGGCCAGTGTCATGACCAAGTTGATACTGGAGCAGGCTGTTCCTGCCGAATGGGTTGATCAGGTGTTCGAAGAACACCGTCAACGCCAATACCCGCGTGAGCTTTTGTTTTCGACCATCGTTGAACTGATGTCCCTTGTTTCATTGGGTTTGCGCCCTTCCTTGCATGCCGCTGCCCGCCAGATGGATGACCTACCGGTTACCTTGGCGGCGCTCTATGACAAGGTCAGTCGCACAGAGCCTGCATTGCTGCGGGCGTTGGTCACAGGGAGCGCTGAGCGCCTGACCCCGACGATAGAGGAGTTGGGTTGTCCCGCCATTTTGCCTGGCTGGCAATTGCGCATTGTCGACGGTAACCACCTGCCTTCTACCGAAAAACGCTTGGGGGCTTTGCGCCGGGAACGAGGTGCGGCCCGGCCAGGGTTTTCAGTCGTGGTCTACGACCCGGACCTGGATCAGATCGTCGACTTGCAACCTTGCGAGGATGCCTACGCGAGTGAACGCGTCAGCGTGCTGCCGTTGTTGGCCCGCGCTACTAAGGGTCAGCTGTGGATGGCCGATCGGCTGTATTGCACGCTGCCCGTCATGCAAGCCTGCGAGGAAACGCAGGCTTCGTTCATTATTCGCCAGCCAAGCAAACATCCACGGTTGATGGAGGAAGGCAGCTGGCAAGAACCTGTGGCGGTTGAATCCGGCACGGTGCGCGAGCAAATCATCGAACTCAAAGGTGGTCATCGCTGGCGCCGAGTTGAACTGACCCTGCAAACACCTACCGAATCAGGCGACTGCGTGATGTGGTTCTGGAGCAACTTGCCCGACACCATCAGCGCCGTGCAAATCGCCGATTTATATCGTCGTCGCTGGAGTATCGAAGGGATGTTCCAACGCCTGGAATCGGTGCTGGACAGTGAAATCGAAAGCCTTGGCGCTCCCCGGGCGGCCTTGCTGGGTTTTGCTTCGGCGATCTTGGCCTACAACGTCCTGGCAGTGCTCAAACGTAGCGTGGAACAGGCTCATCGCGAGACATTGCCTGAAGGTTGGGAGGCTTCGATCTTCCATCTGACCGTGCAAGTGCGTAGCGGTTACGAGGGCATGCAGATCGCGTTACCCTCAGATTACCTGCCCCTTCAAACGACCCTGGAAACGCTGGCAATGCGACTGTTGGCGCTGGCCAGGAATATCAAGCCCAAGCAAGTGGCCAAAAGCATACGCGGTCCCAAAATCGCCAAACCCAAGGAGTGGCTGGACGGCAAAGCTGCGCATGCTCATGTGTCGACCGATCGGGGGCTTAAGGCCCATAAAGGGAAAACACCTTGAAAGGGCTGGCCGTAATTGGATGGACTCGCCCGCGCCGAGGCGTCAATGCGCCACGGGGGCAGTCTAAGAAGCCACCGACAGCGAGGGCGAATCCATGAAAAAGAATACGACGGTTAAACAGTCCCTGTCTCCAACCGATCTATCGACATGCACGACAGTGGCAGTCGATCTTGCCAAGCAGATATTCCAGGTCGCGGGGGAAGATGCCCTTGGCCAAGTGCTTTACGAAGAGCGAATCAAGTCGCGTGAAGCCTTTCATACCTTCCTGCGCAAACTGCCGCCAACCGTAGTGGTGCTGGTAGAAACGGGCCCAGGCGCTCAAGCATGGGCGCGGCAGCTACAGGCTCAGGGCAATCTGGCGCGAATTCTTCCGGCGCAACTTGTGGCCAAGCACCGCAGCGGCGCCAAAAATGATCGTAATGATGCCCGGGCCATATTGCGTGCGGGGCGCGACAGCAAAATTGCGGCGGTCCCCATCAAAAGTGCCACAGCACTGGCCATGCAGGCCTTGCACCGTGCCCGGCAGGGTTATGTCCGTCGGCGCACAGCCATGAGTAACCAGATGCGGGGCTTGCTGATGGAACACGGTATAACCCTGGCACAAGGTGATGTCGCTATCAGTCAGACCCTGCCTCGGGTGCTGGAAGACGCGACACAACCATTGCCAGACATATTGCGTGAGCTGATAGACGAGCTGCTGGGCGAGTGGCGTCAGTTAGGCGAACGGATCAACGTGCTGACCGGTCGCCTGGAGAGCGCCGCGAACGAGGATAAAACAGCCCGGCGACTGATGACCGTGCGCGGTATCGGCCCGATCATCGCCACAGCGCTTTTGGCCAAGGAGACCGAACCTGAACGTTTTGCCAATGCACGCCAGTTCGCGGCCTACTTTGGCATGGTGCCTGAGCAGAACAGCAGTGGGCAGAAGATTCGCCTGGGCAGGATGAGCAAACGAGGCGACAGCTATGTGCGCAGCCTGATGGTTCAAGGGGCTCACGCGGTATTGAGGCATTTGCGCCCTGATTCAGAGCAGCCCGACGATCGTCGGTTGCAACGTTGGCTGGGTCGACTGGGACGCAAGGAAGCGGCGATACGGTTGGCGAACCGCAACCTTCGAATCGTTTGGGTGCTGCTACAAAATGACCAGACTTACCGCAGCCAACCGGCCAATGGCCGGCCAGCTGCGCCAAGTTACTGATCGACAGCGTTCTGCCTCCGGGGCGCCAAGGCGCTCCAGCCCCTGCTAGAAAACATTGACCCCAGGTCAGACCGTCGCGGATCGATGCCTGCGCCCTTACCGGCCTTCGAGGCCTGAACGTAATCGGCATGCCGCGAGCTCAACCAATGTTGGCCAGAAGCCGAAGACAGCTTCCTCGAACAGGCCTTATACATAGATGCAACCGGGTAGCAGTGTTTGAAAAGCAGGTAGACCGTAGGGGCGAGTCCATACATAAGGGCGAAACCGCCAGCCGCCGTTACCGCAGCAACGGATATGTACTCAGTCGCTTTTCAGAGCGGCGCCATGCCCTCGACAATAATCACCTCAGCCAAAGCCACCCCCTCACGATACCCCCTCGCCTCCTGATACAACGCCGAGTGATAGCAAGCCACCGCCTGCTCATAGGAATTAAACTCGATCACCACACTGCGCTGCGGCGTAGACCTACCTTCCATCGCCTCGCTACGCCCACCCCGCGCCAGAATCCGACCGCCATACAGGGCAAACGCCTTCGGCGCCCGCTGGGTGTATTGGCTGTATTGATCGGGGTCGGTGATATCCACGTGAGCAATCCAGTACGCCTTCATAGTGACCTCTCGGTTTGTTTTGTATTATGGTATACCACATTACCAATCCAACAAACACTGAGACTCCAGCATGGCCTTCAACAGCATCGAAGAAATCATCGAAGATTACCGCCTCGGCAAAATGGTCCTGCTGGTCGACGATGAAGACCGGGAAAACGAAGGCGACCTGTTGCTGGCCGCCGACTGCTGCACGCCCGAAGCGATCAGCTTCATGGCCCGAGAAGCCCGGGGCCTGATCTGTCTGACCTTGACCGACGAGCACTGCAAACGCCTGGGCCTGGAGCAGATGGTGCCAAGCAATGGCAGCGTGTTCAGCACCGCATTCACCGTGTCCATCGAAGCCGCTGTCGGCGTCACCACCGGCATTTCAGCGGCGGATCGGGCACGCACCGTGGCCGCTGCCGTCGCCGCCAACGCCGGCCCTGCCGACATCGTGCAACCGGGCCATATCTTCCCGTTGCGCGCCCGCGAAGGCGGCGTGCTGACCCGTGCCGGCCATACCGAAGCCGGATGCGACCTGGCACGCCTGGCCGGCCATACCCCGGCCTCGGTGATCGTCGAAGTGATGAACGATGACGGCACCATGGCCCGCCGCCCGGACCTGGAAGTGTTCGCGCGCAAGCACGGGATCAAGATCGGCACCATCGCCGACCTGATCCACTATCGCCTGAGCACCGAACACACCATCGTGCGCATCGGTGAACGTGACCTGCCGACCGTGCACGGCACCTTTCGTCTGATCACCTTTGAGGACCGCATCGAAGGCGGTGTCCACATGGCCATGGTCATGGGTGATCTGCGCCGCGACGAACCGACACTGGTGCGCGTGCATGTGATCGACCCGCTGCGTGACCTGGTCGGTGCCGAGTACAGCGGACCGACCAACTGGACGTTGTGGGCAGCCTTGCAGCGCGTCGCCGCCGAAGGCCACGGCGTGGTGGTGGTGCTGGCCAATCACGAATCTTCCCAGGCGTTGCTCGAACGGGTGCCGCAATTGACCCAGCCGCCCCGGCAGTTCAGCCGGTCGCAATCGCGGATCTATTCGGAAGTGGGCACCGGTGCGCAGATCCTGCAGAACCTGGGCGTCGGCAAATTGCGCCACCTCGGCCCGCCACTGAAGTATGCGGGCTTGACCGGGTATGACCTGGAAGTGGTGGAGAGCATTGCGTTTACCGAGTGATTCCGAGCCCTGCCTAAGACCTGTGGCGAGGGGGCTTGCCCCCGTTGGGGCGCGAAGCGCCCCCCAGCGTCATTAAGACAGACCCAGTCACTCGATTGTGCGACTGCTTCGCAGCCGAACGGGGTGGTGCGGCATTCCGGCAAGCCCCCTCGCCACAGGTCTGCATTCGATTACAGGAAAAAATCCACCTTTGGCTGATAGCCGGTACGGCAAAGTGCTTGCACAAAGTTTGGAATACCATAATATGATATTCCATAGACCGAACAGTCAGTACTGACTCGACGGGCCTACTGCTCCCGATAGGCGGGCACTCCAAAGCCCCGCTCATAAACACAACAATGAGGGCGTGAAAATGGTGTTGAACAAACGTGCGACCGCGGTTCTTTTTGCGGGACTGCTGAGTGTGACCAGCCAGGCATTGCTAGCGGCTGAAAGCGTCAACTTCGTGAGTTGGGGCGGCAGCACCCAGGATGCGCAGAAGCAGGCCTGGGCCGACCCGTTCAGCAAGGCCAGCGGCATCACCGTGGTGCAGGATGGCCCGACCGACTACGGCAAGCTCAAGGCCATGGTCGAGAGCGGCAACGTGCAGTGGGACGTGGTCGACGTCGAAGCCGACTTCGCCCTGCGCGCCGCCGCCGAAGGCTTGCTCGAACCCCTCGATTTCAAAGTCATTGAACGCGACAAGATCGACCCGCGTTTCGTCAGCGACCACGGTGTCGGTTCGTTCTTCTTCTCCTTCGTCCTCGGCTACAACGAAGGCAAGCTTGGCGCCAACAAGCCTCAGGACTGGTCCGCGCTGTTCGACACCAAGACCTATCCCGGCAAACGCGCCCTCTACAAATGGCCAAGCCCTGGCGTGCTGGAACTGGCGCTGCTGGCCGACGGTGTAGCGGCGGACAAGCTCTACCCGCTGGACCTGGACCGTGCGTTCAAAAAACTCGACACCATCAAGAAAGACATCGTCTGGTGGGGCGGCGGCGCGCAGTCGCAGCAGCTGCTGGCCTCCGGTGAAGCGAGCATGGGCCAGTTCTGGAACGGCCGGATCCACGCCCTGCAAGAAGACGGCGCCCCGGTCGGCGTAAGCTGGAAGCAGAACCTGGTCATGGCCGACATCCTGGTCATTCCCAAGGGTTCGAAAAACAAGGACGCTGCGATGAAGTTCCTGGCCAACGCCAGCAGTGCCAAGGGTCAGGCGGACTTCTCCAACCTGACCGCCTACGCCCCGGTCAACGTCGACAGCGTGGCGCGCCTGGACTCGGCGCTGGCCCCTAACCTGCCGACCGCTTACGCAAAGGATCAGATCACTCTTGATTTCGCGTACTGGGCCAAGAACGGTCCGGCCATCGCGACACGGTGGAACGAATGGCTGGTCAAATGAAAATGACGGCAACCGCGTCTCGTCCATCCACTGCCACCGGGAGCGCCACTGGCGCTGCCGGTTCGGCGCCCGCCAAGGCAGCTGTGATGACGCAATCTGCTTCCTTGGCCCAGCGCTGGCGTGGCGCGAGCAACCTGGTGCCCGCCCTGCTGTTCCTCGGCCTGTTCTTTCTCGCGCCGTTGATTGGCCTGCTCTTGCGCGGCGTGCTGGAACCGGTGCCGGGCCTTGGCAACTACGAGCAACTGTTCGCCAACTCGGCCTATGCCCGGGTGCTGCTCAACACCTTCTCGGTGGCCGGCCTGGTGACGTTGTTCAGCCTGTTGCTGGGCTTCCCGCTGGCCTGGGCGATCACCCTGGTGCCGCGTGGCTGGGGTCGCTGGATCCTCAACATCGTGCTGCTGTCGATGTGGACCAGCCTGCTCGCCCGCACTTATTCCTGGTTGGTGCTGTTACAGGCCTCCGGGGTGATCAACAAGGCGTTGATGGCGATGGGCATCATCGATCAACCGCTGGAGATGGTGCACAACCTCACCGGCGTGGTTATCGGCATGAGCTACATCATGATCCCGTTCATCGTGCTGCCGTTGCAGGCGACCATGCAGGCCATCGACCCGATGATCCTGCAGGCCGGTTCGATCTGCGGCGCCAGCCCCTGGACCAACTTCTTCCGGGTGTTCCTGCCGCTGTGCCGGCCGGGGCTGTTCTCCGGTGGTTTGATGGTGTTCGTGATGTCCCTCGGTTACTACGTGACCCCGGCGCTGCTGGGCGGTGCGCAGAACATGATGCTGCCCGAGTTCATCATTCAGCAGGTGCAGTCGTTCCTCAACTGGGGCCTGGCCAGCGCCGGCGCCGCGTTGCTGATCGTGATCACGCTGGTGTTGTTCTACTTCTACCTGAAGCTCCAGCCGGAATCCCCGGTTGGCGCCAGCAACGCGAGGTAAGCCGTCATGCTCCTGACCCCCAATGCCATGAGCCGGCGCATGCGCTTCGGCCTGTATGCCACCACCGGGCTGATCGGTCTGTTCCTGCTGCTGCCGATCGTGTTCATCGTGCTGCTGTCGTTCGGCTCGTCGCAATGGCTGGTGTTCCCGCCACCGGGCTGGACGCTGAAATGGTACGGCCAGTTCTTCTCCAATGCCGACTGGATGAACGCGGCCATGGCCAGCCTGAAAGTCGCGGTACTGACCACGTTCTTCGCCGTCGCCTTGGGCTTGCCCACCGCGTTTGCCTTGGTGCGCGGCCGTTTTCCCGGCCGGGAAATGCTCTACGGTCTGTTCACCCTGCCGATGATCGTGCCGCTGGTGATCATCGCCGTGGCGGTGTACGCGCTGTTCCTGAAACTGGGTTACACCGGGACCATGTTCGCGTTCGTGGTCAGCCACGTCATCGTCGCGCTGCCGTTCACCATCATCTCGATCATCAACTCGCTGAAGCTGTTCGACCAGTCGATCGAGGATGCGGCGGTGATCTGCGGCGCCTCGCGCCTGCAAGCGGTGTTCAAGGTGACCTTCCCGGCGATCCGTCCGGGCATGGTGGCCGGCGCCCTCTTCGCCTTCCTCGTCTCGTGGGATGAAGTGGTGCTGAGCGTGATGATGGCCAGCCCGACCCTGCAAACCCTTCCCGTGAAAATGTGGACCACCCTGCGCCAGGACCTGACGCCCGTGATCGCCGTCGCCTCGACGCTGCTGATCGGCCTCTCGGTATTGGTCATGGTGATCGCCGCCGCTCTGCGCCGGCGCAACGAAATCAGCGCTTGAGCGCCAGGAGTACGACATGAGTGCAGTGATCAAAGATTCCGCGCAGCAAAATGACAAACCCCTGGTCAGCCTGCGTAACCTGAACAAGCACTACGGCGACTTTGCCGCCGTGGACAACATCTCGCTGGACATCAAGGACGGCGAATTCCTCACCTTCCTCGGCTCCAGCGGCTCGGGCAAAAGCACCACGCTGTCGATGCTGGCCGGCTTCGAAACCCCGAGCAGCGGCGAGATCCTGGTCAACGGCCAGTCGCTGGTGAACGTGCCGCCGCACAAGCGTGATATCGGCATGGTGTTCCAGCGCTACTCGTTGTTCCCGCACCTGTCGGTACGCGACAACATCGCCTTCCCGCTGGCCATCCGCAAACTGGCCACCGCCGAGCGCGAGCGCCGGGTCGATGCGATGCTCAAACTGGTGCAACTCGAGCAGTTCGCCCATCGCCGCCCTTCGCAACTCTCCGGTGGTCAGCAGCAACGAGTCGCCATTGCACGGGCGCTGGTCTATGAGCCACGCATCCTGCTGATGGACGAACCCCTCGGTGCACTGGACAAGAAACTGCGTGAAGACTTGCAGGATGAACTGCGTCAGCTGCATCGGCGCCTGGGCATCACCATCGTCTACGTGACCCACGATCAGGAAGAAGCCATGCGCCTGTCCCAGCGCATCGCGATTTTCAGCCACGGCAAGATCGTCGGCCTGGGCAGCGGCTATGACCTGTACCAGAACCCGCCGAACGCCTTTGTCGCCTCGTTCCTCGGCAACTCGAACTTCCTCAAGCTCAAGGCCCAGGGTAATGCGGTGGCGACCTTCGAGGGGCAACCGCTGTCGATCCGCCTCACCGCCGGCCTGCAAACCGATCAGGACGTGCTGCTGATGGTGCGTCCGGAAAAAGCCCTGGCCCTGAGCAATGAACAAGCCCTTGCCGAACCGCTGGCCGCCGGCTGGAACGAAGTCTCGGCCAAGGTCGTGGAAGTACTGTTTCTCGGCGAAAGCCAGACCTGCAGCGTGGTCACCGCCGGTGGCACCTCGATGACGGTCAAGGCGCTGTCCGCCGCCGGCATGCCACTCAAGGCCGGCGACCCGGTGCGAGTGCGCTGGGCCACGGCGGATGCCTGCGTGTACACCGAGTGGGCCGAAAGCGACCTGAACAAGGCTGCCGGCGCTCACTGATCCATTGGCCTGCGCGCGCGGGCCACTATAATGAGTCACCCTCGGGCCATCACAACGTCGGGTTGTGGTGGCCTTTTTTCTGTCGCCTGTAAGATAAATTGGACAACGGATTCCTAAAATCCCGGTTTAATGCTAAATAGTGCTCAGTATTTTTAACACCCGACCCTGTCGTGCCACACAGTGCAACGAGAATAACGATATGAAAGTCCATTTCGAGAAAAGTGAAGTGTTTGGGACCCTCCACCTGCAAGCGGCGGTGGCAGCATGATCGAAGTTACCGAAGTTTCCATTGCCGAGCTGCGCGCTGCGCTCGAATCCGGCCAGACCACCTCGGTTGAACTGGTCCAGGCTTATCTCGCGCGGATCGACGCCTATGACGGCCCCGAAACCCCTACCGCGCTGAACGCGGTCGTGGTTCGCAACCCCGAGGCGCTCGCCGAAGCGCAGGCGTCCGACGCCCGTCGCGCCAAGGGCCAGACCCTGGGAGCGCTGGACGGTATCCCTTACACGGCCAAGGACAGCTATCTGGTCAAGGGCCTCACCGCCGCTTCCGGCAGCCCGGCCTTCAAGGACCTGGTCGCCTATCGCGATGCGTTCACCATCGAACGTCTGCGTGCTGCCGGGGCCATCTGCCTGGGCAAGACCAACATGCCGCCGATGGCCAACGGCGGGATGCAGCGCGGCGTCTACGGCCGCGCCGAGAGCCCGTACAACGCTGACTACCTCACCGCCCCTTTCGCCTCCGGCTCATCGAACGGCGCGGGTACTGCCACTGCCGCAAGCTTCGCGGCTTTCGGCCTGGCGGAAGAAACCTGGTCGAGCGGTCGTGGCCCGGCCTCGAACAATGGTTTGTGCGCCTATACGCCTTCGCGCGGGGTGATCTCGGTGCGCGGCAACTGGCCGTTGACCCCGACCATGGACGTGGTCGTGCCGTTCGCCCGGACCATGGCCGACCTGCTCGAAGTGCTCGACGTGGTAGTGGCCGATGACCCGGACACCCGCGGCGACCTGTGGCGCCTGCAACCCTGGGTGCCGATCCCGAGCTCGTCCTTGGTGCGCCCCAAATCCTACGCGGCGCTGGCCGCCAACAGCGAAGCGCTCAAAGGCAAGAAGTTCGGCATCCCGCGCATGTACATCAATGCCGACCCTGAAGCCGGCACCTCAGAAGCACCGGGCATCGGTGGCCCGACCGGCCAACGCATCAACACCCGTCCTTCGGTGATCGGGCTCTGGGAGCAGGCGCGCAAGGCCCTCGAAGCCGCGGGCGCCGAAGTGCTCGATGTGGACTTCCCGCTAGTCTCCAATTGCGAAGGCGATCGTCCTGGCGCGCCGACCGTGTTCAATCGCGGCATCGTCTCCAAGGAATTTTTACACCATGAACTGTGGGACCTGACCGCCTGGGCCTTCGATGATTTCCTGCAAGCGAACGGCGATCCCAAACTGAATCGCCTCGTCGATGTCGACGGCCCGCAGATCTTCCCTCACGACCCGGGCACCCTGCCCAACCGCGAGGGCGACCTGGTCGCCGGCATGGACGAATACGTGCGCATGGCCGAGCGTGGCATCACCCCGTGGGACCAGATCAGCACGATGCCGGACGGCCTGCGCGGACTGGAAAAGACCCGCAAGATCGATCTGGAAGACTGGATGGATCGCCTGGGCCTCGACGCGGTGCTGTTCCCGACGGTCGCCGATGTGGGCCCGGCGAATGCCGATGTCGATCCGCAATCGGCGGATATTGCCTGGAGCAACGGTGTGTGGGTCGCCAACGGCAACCTCGCCATCCGTCATCTGGGCGTGCCAACGGTCACCGTGCCGATGGGCGTGATGCCGGACATCGGCATGCCGGTCGGCCTGACGTTTGCCGGGCGCGCCTATGACGACTCGTCGCTGCTGCACCTGGCGTCGGCGTTCGAGTCGACCGGAAACAAACGCATGATCCCGCCGCGTACCCCGCCATTGGTCGCTGACAAGCGCTGACCCGTAAAACCGTGGCGGCTCACTCGAGCCGCCATCTTTTGGCGAATGCTCAAGGATCAACCTGAGCCATCAGTTCGGGAATCGATTCCGGCCGCTTGGCATAACGCTGCGCCAGCACCGCACAGACCATCAGTTGAATCTGGTGGAACAGCATCAGCGGCAAGATCAGCAAGCCAATGGTGCTACCGGCAAACAGCACCTGCGCCATCGGCACACCGGTCGCCAGGCTTTTCTTCGAACCGCAGAAGAGAATGGTGATGCGGTCTTCCTGATTGAAGCCGAATGCCTTGCCGAGCACGGTCGCGGCCACCAACACTAGCGCCAGAACGATGCAGCAGACCAGCACCAGCCCGACCAGATCCAGCAATGGAATCTGCTGCCACAGGCCTTCGATTACTGCCTCGCTGAACGCACCGTAGACCACCAGCAAAATCGAACCCTGATCGACGAACTTCAACCAGCCCTTGTTGCGCGCCACCCAGTTGCCGATCCAGCGCCGCGCGATTTGCCCGGCAATGAACGGCAGCAGCAACTGCACGCTGATCTTGAGGATGGCGTCCAGGGTCGAGGCGCCTTCGCCGTGGACATTCAGCAGCAGGGTCACCAGTAACGGCGTGAGGAAAATCCCGAACAGGCTGGATGCCGCCGCGCTGCAAATCGCCGCCGGGATGTTGCCCCGTGCCAGCGAAGTAAAGGCAATCGCCGACTGCACTGTGGCGGGCAGCGCGCACAGGTAGAGCATGCCCATGTACAGGTCATTGCCGATCAGCGGCGACAGCAGCGGCTTGAGCGCCAGGCCGAGCAGCGGAAACAGTACGAAGGTCAGGCTGAACACCAGCAAATGCAGGCGCCAGTGCCCGGCGCCAGCAATGATCGACTCGCGGGACAGCTTGGCGCCATGCAGGAAAAACAGCAGCGCGATGGCGATGTTGGTCAGCCAGCCAAAACCGACCGCGACCTGACCGCTGGCGGGCAGCAGGCTGGCGAGCGTCACGACGCCGATCAGGGTCAGGGTGAAGTTGTCGGTTAACAAACGGGGGCGAGTCATGGGGTTGATCATCCGGGGGTTGCCAGTACGTGAAAGCGACTCTAACGTGACCGGGAGTTACCGACTAACGCCGATGAGCCAGCTGATGCCGCCTAAAGGACATGACAAGAGTGTTCGACGCAGTATTCCCGGGCTGTCCAGCCTGCCACGACCGCTCTATGGCCGTACCGAATCGCTGCCCAATCGCGCCCTGACCCGGCGTCACAGCCATCCGTGGGTGCAGCTTTCCTATGCAATTCAGGGCGTGCTCGAAATACAGACCGGCGCCGGGCGATTCGTCGCCCCGCCGGAGCGTGCGGTGTGGATTCCGGCGGGCATGCCGCACCGGGTATTCAGCTCGCCGCGCACGGAAATGCGCAGCCTGTACATCGATTGCAGCGTTTCGACATGGGCGCCACCGGGTTGTCATGTGTTGGGGGTCAGCGATTTGTTGCGCGAGTTGATCCGTGCCTTCAGTCAGATTCCGGTGGAATACGATCAGAACGGTCCGCATGGCCGGTTGGCCCAGGTGATTCTGGATCAGTTGGCGCAAGCATCGCAGATCGATTTGATGCTGCCCCTGCCCCAGGACAGCCGATTGCGGCAAATCGCACAGAGCCTGGAGTCGCATCCGGAGCAACAAACCACACTCAGTCACTGGAGCGACCAATTCGGCGTCACAGAGAAAACCCTCAGTCGCCTGTTCCTGCGCGACACCG
Source organism: Pseudomonas sp. KH_046_2 (assembly GCF_057838985.1). Classification (NCBI taxonomy): domain Bacteria; kingdom Pseudomonadati; phylum Pseudomonadota; class Gammaproteobacteria; order Pseudomonadales; family Pseudomonadaceae; genus Pseudomonas; species Pseudomonas sp. KH_046_2. Next base: position 3,749,042 of record NZ_CM174480.1, read on the forward strand.
GCCTGACGTTTCGCGCCTGGCGCCAGCGTTTGCGCCTGCTCGGCGCCCTGACGCCACTGGAACAGGGCGAGCGAGTGACCGACGTCGCATTGGCCTGCGGCTACGACTCGACATCAGCGTTTATCGCAGCCTTCCGCCAGCAGTTTGGCGAAACACCGGGGGAATTCTTTCGATAAATTCGACACAGGACGACCTGTAGGAGCGAGCTTGCTCGCGATGGACTTAAGAGCGCCGCGTTTAGCCAGTAAACACGCGTTATCGTTAACGACCATCGCGAGCAGGCTCGCTCCCACAGAGATTTCACATAAATATCCCGGTGTTACTGATCGGACTTGATACTGGTCCAGACCCGGGTGCGCACCCGTTCAAGCTTTTGCGGCAATGGCTGCACGACGTACAGCGTCTTCAATGCCTCGCTGGTCGGTGTCAGGTTCGGGTTGCCGGTGATGTCCTTGTTGATCAGCGCCAGCGAGTCCTTGTTGGCATTCGGGTAGCCGAGGAAGTCGCTGATCGGCGCGATGACTTTCGGGTCCAGCAGGTTGTTGAGGAATTCGTGGGCCTCGGCAACGTTCTTCGCGCTTTTCGGGATGGCGAAGGTGTCGAACCAGATGGGAGCGCCTTCTTTCGGCAGGCGCCAGTCGACGACCACGCCGTTGCCCGCTTCTTTGGCGCGATTGCCGAATTGATAGAAGCTGCCGGAGTAACCGATGGCCACGCAGATATCGCCGTTGGCGATGTCGGTCATGTACTTGGCAGAGTTGAAGTAGGTGACGTAGGGGCGAACCTTGAGCATCAGCGCCTTGGCTTTTTCGTAGTCATCCGGGTTCTGGCTGTTCGGGTCCAGCCCAAGGTAATGCAGGGCCAGTGGCAGGATCTCCGATGGCGAGTCAAGCATGGCGACGCCACAGGCCTTGAGCTTCTCCATGTTCTCGGGCTTGAACACCAGGTCCCAACTGTCCACCGGCGCATTCTCGCCCAGCGCCGCCTTGACCTTGGCCGGGTTGAAGCCGATCAGCACGGTGCCGTACATGTAGGGCACGCCGTACTGGTTGCCCGGGTCGTTCTTGTCCAGCAGCTTGAGCAACGCCGGGTCCTGGTGCGACCAGTTCGGCAGTTTGGACTTGTCGAGTTTCTGGAACACGCCCGCCTTAATCTGGGTTTCGATGAACTGGTTCGACGGCACCACCAGGTCGTAGCCCGAGTTGCCGGTCAGCAACTTGGCTTCCAGGGACTCGTTGGTGTCGAAGGTGTCCCAGGTCACCTTGATCCCGGTGTCCTTGGCGAAATCCTTGGGCACGGACGGCAGGATGTAGTCCGCCCAGTTGTACACCCGCAATTCGCGCTGTTCGGCGTGCACCGCGCTGGCCAGCAGCGACAGTCCGCAAACGGTGGCGCCCAGTATGCGTTTCATTGAGTCCATGGATCGTTTCCCCAAGTGTGGCGTGAGTTGGATGGTTTTTATGTTCTGTACACGGCAGCGGCCTTGAAAATAGCCAAGGGCAAGGAAGTGAAGCATCTGGTTGTGATTTCAGCCTGGGTGGCCGATTCAGCCACCCGCGTCTGATTCTTGCTGACGGCGCCGCCGGTTCACAGCGTGAGGCAGGCCAAAAGGAGATCGAAATGGCCAAAATAAATGTCCGCTTTGATCAGCGGCGCGAGGCCTTTCACCGAAGGTTAGTCCAAACAGCCGATGCCCGGGCAGTCTCCTTGTTGCTTATTGCGCATCACACCAATAACAAGATCGCGAGGCTTCGATGCGTGCTCCACTCCTGCTTGCCCTGCCCCTGCTCGGCCTGCTCAGTGCCTGTTCCGAACCCTATGACCCACAACCGCTGGCCAGCACCGGCAATGCCACTGCATTGATCGGCAGCGCCGCTGTCCCCCGACCGCTGAGTGGCGCCATACCCGCCAACCCCTTCATGGCCAGCAACGGCAGCAGCTACATGCATGCCGACGGTTACAGTTCCGACACGCACCCCGGCCCCGGTCCACTGGGCGGCGACATGCAAGTGAGCAGCCGTGACGGCAGTCGCAAGCCCGGCGGCATGTGCCCGATTCATACCTTCGATCAGCAGGGCCGCCTGGTGGTGCTGTGCGCCAACCTGATGCAGTTCGAACTGCAACTGCTCGAACCGCGCACCCTCAAGCTGTTGGCCCGCTACCCGCTGCCGCCGCGTCCGTCGACCTTCCACGCGCTGATTACCCTGGACCCGGACAAGATCATGGCCGACACCTCCGGCGCCTATTTCTATGTCGACGAACAGAATCGCGTGGTCATCGCCGATGCCGAGCAGCACATCCAGCGCGTGGTGCATCGTCAGGATGAATCCGGTGCGTGGTCGTTCGAGGAAGTCGACAGCTGGGACCTGAGCGACAAGGTTCCCCACGATTGCGTGCGCCCGACCTCCTGGTTTCCCAAGGGTGAGTGCGACCCCATCACCGGGGTCATGCCCGATCACCAGGGCTTGATCTGGTGGATCACCCGACGCGGGCGCATCGGCACCCTGAACCCCGACACCGGCAAGGTCCAGGGCATTCAACTGGCCAACGAAGAAATCCAGAACGGCATGTCGGTGGCGGCCGATGGTGTCTATCTGGTGTCCGATCACGCCATGTACCGCTTCGCCGCCGATGCCGAGGGCAAGCCCGTGCAAGGCTGGCGCGAAGTCTACGACCGTGGCACCGGGCGCAAGGTCGGGGCGATCAATCAGGGCAGCGGCACGACCCCGACCCTGCTCGGCGAGCACTACGTCACCATCACCGACAACAGCGACGGGCGCATCAACCTGCTGGTCTACCGTCGCGAGCAGGATTACGCCGGCAATCGCCTGATCTGCAAGCTGCCGGTGTTCGACAACAATGCCTCGGCCACCGACAACTCGGCCATCGGCTGGGGGCGCTCGATCATCCTCGAGAACAATGCCGGCTACACCAGCGCCTTCGCGCAAAAGGACTGGCAGGCCGTGCACGGCGGCATCAGCCGCATCGACATCCGCGCCGATGAGTCGGGCTGTGATCGGGTCTGGGAATCGAAGGAACGTTCGCCTTCGGTGGTCCCCAAACTCTCGGTGAGCAACGGCCTGCTGTACTTCTACACCTTCGAGCCGCAGCCCGACGGCGAGAACGCCTGGTACCTGATGGCGCTGGATTTCGACAGCGGCCAGACCCGGTTCAAGGCGCTGAGCGGAGTCGGCCAGGCGTTCGACAACAACTGGTCGCCGATCACCCTGGCGCCGGATGGCACGGCCTATGTCGGGACTTTTGGTGGCTTGGTTGCGCTTTGGGACAAGGAGCAACCACGCGTGAGCGCAAGCAGCGGCCAACCTTGATTTGTGGGAGCGGGCTTGCTCCGGGCGGCGATCCGACGATGAGGCCGGTACCTTCACGCAGGTCAATGTCAGGCTATCGATATCGCTCGAGGTGAGGGTCTACTGAATGGCTTGTGAAACTCTTAAAACATTTCGAGGCGCTATTATCAAACACCGTGAAAGTAGTTTTCGTGGAAGGATAAGGCTTGTCGCGCAGGGGTATGGACGATCACTGTTTTTGCATATCGGTGCGGCGGATTTTCATCATACTGACATCATCGGCAGCGTTCGCTGGCTGCCTGTTTGTCCCGACAAGAGCGACACCCCATGAACGATCAAATAGAGCTGTTCGGCGCGAACACCGGCAACACGCTACGGGCCGCCATTGCACTTGAAGAGGCCGGTATTGCCTACACGGCACGCAGGCTCGACCTGTACGCACAGGAGCATCGTGGGCCAGACTTCCTGGCGCTTAACCCGGCCGGGAAAGTCCCGACCCTGATCGATCACGGTACGACACCGGCGCTGGTCATCAACCAGTCAAATGCAATCATCCAGTACGCCGATGCCAAGGCGCCGGGACGGCTGGCTCCGGCGCAGCCGGGACCTGAGCGAATCCGGGTGATTGACCGCTATTTCTTTTTCGTCACCGATGTCATCGCCCCCAGCCATGCCGCGTTTTTTCTGCACCAGGCGGGGCAGGACAAGGCAGCGGCGATCATCGATCTGCGGGTGATCGAGCAACTGACCTACGCAGAAAGTTTTTTGACTGGCGAATTCATGGCCGGAGCGCAGTTCACCATGGCCGACATTTCAGCGTTCACCATCGCCACCGCGTTCCGTGACCGGCTGGACTGGAAGCAACTTCCACAGCTATCGCGCTGGTTCGACTCGATCGAAGCCAGGCCGGCGGTACAACGCGGCCTGAATGCGTTCAAGCATTCCTGAGCGGTCAGCGAAAGCAAAGTGCCCGGCGAAGTGCCGGGCATTTTCAGACGCACACGAATCGTTTTTTTGTCAGTCGGTGTAGCCGAACTTCACCGAACGGCTTTCCTGCGCCTGGCTCCGCGTAGCGAGGCAGTAATACAACGGACACGTCACCACCAGCCCCACCAGCCACGACAGGTCCGCGCCGTCTACCAGATTGGCGTACGGTCCGACGTACAGTGAAGTATTGGCGAACGGCAGCTGCACGACGATGCCGATGAAGTAAGCGATGATCGCGTGCAGGTTGAAGCGGCCGTAGATACCGCCGTCAGCGCGGAAGATCGAAGCGATGTCATAGCGGCGACGCTTGATCAGGTAAAAGTCGATCAGGTTGATCGACGCCCATGGCACCAGCACCAGCAGCAACGCCAGAATCAACCCGATGAACTGCGAAATGAAGTTCGCCGAGGCACCCAGCGCCACCACGCAGCAACCCGCCAGCACGATGCTCGACAACACCACGCGCACCTTGATGCTCGGCGTCCACTGGCTGGCGAAGGTCTGGATCGAGGTGATGATCGACAGCACCGCGCCATACAGATTCAAGGCGTTGTGGCTGATGATGTTGAGCAGGAACAACACCATCAGTATCGGCCCCAGCCAACCGGTGGACTGCTTGACCGCCGCCATCGCCTCGGTGCCTTCCGGGGTCGCCAGTACGGCCACGGCGCCGAAGGTGAACGACAGGATCGTGCCCAGGGTCGCCCCCAGGTAAGTGGCGAAGAACGGCCGGGTGATGCCGATATCCGCCGGCAGGTAGCGCGAGTAGTCCGACACGTATGGCGAGAAGCTGATTTGCCAGATGATGCCCAGCGACACCGTGGCCAGCCAGCCGGACAGGTTGAATCCGCCGCGGGTGAAGAAGTCCGCCGGCAGATCATGGGCGAAGATATAGAGGAAACCGGCGAGCAAGGCACTACCCATCACCCAGGTGCCGATGCGATTCAGGGTATGGATGAAGCGATAACCGATCACGCCGATGGCCGTGGCGCTGAGGGCACCGATGAGAATGCTCGCCGGCACCGGGACCGACGGTGCAATGCCGACAATCGATTTACCCGCCAGCACGATGTTGGAAATGAAGAAACCGATGTAGATCAGCGCTGCGAAGAACACGATCAGCAGCGCGCCATAGCGGCCGAACTGACCACGGCTCTGCACCATCTGCGGAATGCCCATGCACGGCCCCTGGGCCGACGCCAGCGCAATCACCACGCCGCCGACCATGTGCCCGAGGGCAATCGCCAGCAAACCCCAGAACAGGTTGAGGTGGAACACCTGGACCACCATGGCGCCGGTGACGATGGGCAGTGGCGCGATGTTGGTGCTGAACCACAGGGTGAAAAGATCGCGGGCCTTCCCGTGGCGCTCTGCGAGTGGAACGTAGTCGACCGTATGGTTCTCGATCAACGGATCTTGCCGGGACATCTGGGACATGTGCATGAACTCGAGTTTGTCTGTTCTTATCTTTGTATGAAGCCAAACCGGGGGGACTCTCTGGCCGCCCTCAGATGCCGGCCATATTATGGTATTCCAAACTTTAAACAAGACTGATCCGGTCTTTGAACAAGCAACTGAGCCGCTATCCTGCCAGCCCTTGCTAGCTGAAAGCCCAGTAAACATTGAGTTTCCGACGAAAGCCGTACGTTTATCGGTTCACCTAAAAAGACCTTGCAATCGATGTATTACGGTATACCATCAGACCTACAAACACATAAAAAACGCGTCACATCACCCGAGGACCGTCCAATGATCGATGCCGCCATCTACAAACAAGTCATGGGCTCGTTCCCGTCCGGAGTGACCGTGATCACCACCCTGGATGACGACGGGCAAATCGTCGGCCTGACCGCCAGCGCCTTCAGCTCGCTGTCGATGGACCCGGCCCTGGTGCTGTTCTGCCCCGACTACAGCTCCGATTCCTACCCGGTCCTGATCAAGAACAAACGTTTTGCCATCCACGTGCTGTCCGGCGGACAACAAAGCGAAGCCTATGCCTTCGCGCGCAAGGGCAAGGACAAGGCCCAGGGAATCGAGTGGACGCTCAGCGAGTTGGGCAACCCGATTCTGGCCAATGCCACGGCGGTCATCGAATGTGAGCTGTGGCGAGAATATGAAGGCGGTGACCACGCCATCATGGTCGGCGCGGTGAAAAACCTGATCGTGCCCCGGCAGAGCAGCGGGCCACTGGTGTATTGCCACGGCAAGATGGGCGCCCTGCCCGTTCTAGCCTGATTTGACATTTCGGCTGCGGTTATCAAGTATTATGGTATACCAACAATCATCAATGCCCTGCGCCGACGGGCCAATAACAATAGATCCGAGGTAAGCGTCATGAAGTTTTCCCTGTTCGTACACATGGAACGTTGGGACGAAAGCGTCAGCCACCGCCAGTTGTTCGAAGACCTGACCGAACTGACGCTGATGGCCGAGGCCGGTGGTTTCAGCACCGTGTGGATCGGCGAACACCACTCCATGGAGTACACCATCTCGCCAAGCCCGATGCCGCTGCTGGCTTATCTGGCGGGCAAGACCACCACCATCCACTTGGGCGCTGGCACCATCATCGCGCCGTTCTGGCATCCGCTGCGGGTGGCCGGTGAATGCGCGTTGCTCGACGTGATCAGCAACGGGCGCATGGAAGTCGGCCTGGCCCGTGGCGCCTACCAGATCGAGTTCGACCGCATGGCCGGCGGCATGCCGGCATCCTCCGGTGGCCAGGCGTTGCGGGAAATGGTCCCGGTGGTGCGGGCACTGTGGAACGGCGACTACGCCCATGACGGCGACATCTGGAAATTCCCGACCTCCACCAGCGTGCCCAAGCCGATCCAGCAGCCGAACCCGCCGATGTGGATCGCCGCCCGCGACCCCGACTCGCACAACTTCGCCGTGGCCAACGGCTGCAACGTGATGGTCACGCCGCTGATGAAAGGCGACGAGGAAGTCCTCGACCTGAAGAACAAATTCCAGGCCGCGCTGGACAACAACCCGGGCGTGCCGCGCCCGCAACTGATGGTGCTGCGTCACACCCACGTGCACACCGCCGACGATCCGCAGGGCTGGGAAGTCGGGGCCAAGGCGATCTCGAAGTTCTACCGCACCTTCGATGCCTGGTTCGGCAACAAGACCACTCCGGTTAACGGTTTCCTCGCACCGAGCCCGGAAGAGAAATTCGCCGGTCGCCCTGAATTCGAACTGGAAAGCCTGCACAAGACCGCCATGATCGGCACCCCGGAAGAAATCATTCCGCGCATCAAGTACTACCAGGAACTGGGGGTCGACGAATTCAGCTTCTGGTGCGATAACAGCCTGCCCCACGCTGAGAAGAAAAAATCCCTGGAGTTGTTCATCAAGCACGTGGTGCCAGCGTTCCGCTGATTGCGTCACCCTGCTCCCGGATGCGAGGCCAGGGCTCAACACACCTCAACTGTGGGAGCGAGCTTGCTCGCGATGAGGTCGGCACATTCAACATTGATGTTGCCTGACATGCAGCCATCGCGAGCAAGCTCGCTCCCACAGGGGATTGAGGATTCTCGCAATGCCGGCGTCACCACAAAAACTGTGGGAGCGAGCTTGCTCGCGATTGCAGTCTGACAGTCGAAATTGATGTGCCTGGCACACCGCGTTCGCGAGCAAGCTCGCTCCTACAGGGGTCGATTCCAATGATGACTGGTCGTCTCCCATCACTCGCCCTTCCCTCCGGCGCCGCTCGGGCTTACCTGCGCGGTGAATGGACTGCTTCGCACCTGCATTTCAAGCGCCTGCGCGCCAGCGTTTCGGCCAAGCAGAACGGTTTCTGGCAAATAGTTCACTGAGCCCACCCGAACAGCCAATCACGCACCCCGCGTCCCGCCATTGCATGGCGCGTACGGTGCATCGTGTTTCGCCTTTGATCAGGTTTGCCCAATGAACAATAACAACGCGCTGTTGATCATCGACATGCAACAGGAGGACGGCTTCGTCCTGGAAAACCTCGACAGAGTGGCTACCAATACCGCCACCCTGCTCGATACCGCCCGCCATCAGCGGATGCCTGTCATCTATACCCGCCACATCAATCTGGCCGACGGCAGTGACCTGCCCCACGGCGAACCCCTGGCCGCCGACGGTGGCCCCTGCAGTTACCGCGCCGGCACCCGCCAAGTGGAAATCATCGAGTCGCTGACGCCGCAACCCGGTGAATTGATCATCGACAAGGGCCGTTACAGTGCCTTTCACCGCACCGACCTCGATGCCCGACTCAAGGCAATGAAGGTCGACACACTGATCGTCTGCGGCGTGCTGACCGACGTCTGCGTACTCACCAGCGTGTTCGATGCCTTCGCCCTGGGTTATCGCGTGCGCCTGGTCAGCGATGCCTGCACCACGACCACCGAGGCCGGGCATTACTCGGCCCTGCTGATCATGGCCAACTGGGTCTACGCGCTGGAAATCCTCACCACGAACGAATGCCTGCGCGCCCTGGAACACCGCGACTACCTGAGCCTGATCCCCGAGCGTCCGGACCTGTTTGCCCACCAGCCCCATGAGTTGCAAAGCACCATCGCCCGTCTGCAATCCCGTCTCGTCCGGACTCAGGAGTGATCGCCATGCAAGTCGAAAAAAGAAGCATCGATTTCATCCCCGAGACCGAACGCCACGGCAAGCCGGGTTCGCTGTTCTATATCTGGTTCGGCGCCAACATGAACATCACCACCATCGCCTCCGGCGTGTTGCCGGTGGTGATGGGGCTCAACCTGTTCTGGAGTGCGCTGGCGATCATCATCGGCTCGTTGCTGGGGGCGATTTTCATGGCCTCCCACTCGGCCCAGGGACCGAAGCTGGGCATTCCGCAAATGATCCAGAGCCGGGCGCAATTCGGCGTGTTGGGGGCGGTGTTGCCGCTGCTGTTCGTGATGCTGATCTACCTGGGCTTCTTCGTCAGCAACACCTTGCTCGCGGCCCAGGCGCTGGAGTCGGTCAGCCCGCTGCCGATGTCCGGCAATATCTACCTGATTGGCGCGTTGTGCTTCGTCGTCGCGCTCTATGGCTATCGGTTGATTCACCGCTTGCAGAAGCTGCTGTCGATTCTGTCGCTGGTGGTGTTCGTGGCGGCCACGGTGCTCGCCTTGCAGTTGCCGATCCCGGCCGAACAATGGCTGCCAACCGGCTTCTCGCTGTCGAAGTTCCTGGTGGCGGTGAGCATTGCCGTGACCTGGCAACTGTCCTACGCGCCTTATGTCGCTGACTATTCGCGCTACCTGCCGAGCAACACGCCGACCGCCCAGGTGTTCTGGTACAGCTACGCCGGCACGGTCAGCGGTGGCGCATGGATGATGATTCTCGGGGCAATCCTGAGCGTCGGCATCGGCGACTTCTCCAGCAACGTCGGCGGGCATGTCGCCGGTCTGTTCGGCGCTGGCGCGGTGCTGCTGTTCGCCTACATCGTCTACGGCCAGGTGTCGATCAACGTGTTCAACCTGTACGGCGCGTTCATGTCGACCATCACCGTGATCGAACCTTTCGCCCGACTCAAGGTGACCCCGCGAGTACGCTGCGTGTTCATGCTGCTGATCAGCCTGGTGGCCACGGCCCTGTGTACCATCAGTCAGGACGACTTCATCAGCTTCTTCCTCAACTTCATCTTCTTCATGAGCTACTTCCTGATCCCGTGGACGGCGATCAATCTGGTGGACTACTACTGCCTGCGCAAAGGCCAATACCGGATTGACGATATCTTCGACCTGAACGGGATCTACGGGCGGGTCAACTGGATCGCCTGCGGCAGTTTCCTGCTGGCGATTGCCCTGGAAATTCCGTTCATGAACACCACGCTGTACGTCGGCCCGGTGGCCACGGCGCTGGACGGTGTGGATCTGGCGTGGATCGTCGGGTTGTTGGTGCCGGCGTTGAGTTATTACTGGCTGATGAAGCTCGGCAAGCGAGCGCCGATGATGGAGTCAGCGGCCGACTAAATTTCAGGCAAAAAAAATCCCAGGCAGCTGATGGACGCCTGGGATTTAAAAATGCATAAACCGTGGTGGTGAACGCGGCGCGGATATTACGGAATATTTCAGCCTGTAACAAGATATTTTTTATTCACTATCCAGATACTAATCCTTCTAACCCCTTCAATATCCACATGTTTTCTAGGGGCGACTAGAGGAACCAGCGATACTCCCTCGCGCTGATGTCATGCAGAAATGCCAGATGATCCTGACGCTTGTTTTCGCAATAGACGTCCACAAACTCCGCCCCCAAGCCTTCGCGCAGCGATGCATGATTTTGCATGGACTGCACCGCTTCGAGCATTTCCAGCGGAAAATCGATGCCACTGCCGCGGTCTTCGTTGAGCGGTGCAATCGGCTCGCGCTCCCCTTCCAGGCCCTGTTCCAACCCCACCAGAATCGCCGCCAACGCCAGATAGGGGTTGGCGTCGGCGCCCGCCAGGCGATGTTCAATGCGCAGGTTCTTGATGTCCGACTCTGGAATACGCAAGCAGGCATCGCGATCCTCGAAGCCCCAACTGGCGCGGGACGCAACGTTCACGGTGCCGCTCAAGCGGCGCATGGCGTTGTGGTTCGGGGCAAAGATCGGCATACAGTGCGGCAACACATCCAGGCAACCGGCCACCGCATGGCGTAGCGCCCGCTGGCCGTTCGCCGCCAGCAGGTTGTTGCCGGCCTGGTCATACAGGCTGACATGTACGTGCATGCCGCTGCCGGGGTGCTGCAAGTAGGGTTTGGCCATGAAGCTGGCGCGCAAGTTGTGCTTGAGCGCCACACCCCGGGTGCTGCGGCAGAACAGAGCGGCCCAGTCGGCGGCGCGCAGGCCGTCATCGCAATGGCCGAAGTTGATTTCGAACTGGCCCGGGCCGAGCTCGGCGGTGATCACCGTGGCATCGACGCCTTGTTCCCGTGCCGTCTCGACCATTTCATCAAGTACCGGGGCGAAGCGCGACAAGCGTTCGATGTGCATGTTCGGCTGATCGTCGGCATCGCCGGTCAACTCATCACGGGGGAACTGCGGCAGACCATCCTTCAAGCGGCTGTCGAACAGGTAAAACTCCAGCTCGAAGGCCACCACCGGGAAAATGCCTTTACGCTTGAGTCGGTCCAGCACCTGCGCCAGCACTTCACGGGGTTCGAATTCGATGGGTTTTTCCGTGCCGTCGGAGGTGATCAGCATCTGGCCCAAGGGCTGCTTTTCCCAGCTCACCAGCTTCAAGGTGCCGGGTACCAAACGGCGCAGCGCATCCGGGTCACCATCGTTGAAGCAGTAATCACCGATCTTGAACAGCCCGCCCTGGGTGCCGAGCAGCACGCAGTTCTGCGGCAGCTTCAGTGCACTGCCGGCAGCGACTTTTTCCAGCATCTCGATCGGGTAGCGCTTGCCGTAGAAATGCCCCGGAATGTCCAGGGAGATCAGGTCGACGTAACGCACTTCGGGGTTGCAGTGGCGGAAGTTGCGAACCTCGGCCAGCAGTTCAGAGCACACAGCATCCATCGTTTTGTTCCTTGTTGTTATCAGGTGTAAACCCAAAGCACACGGGTCAGTTGGTCGGACAGGTTGCCGTAGCGGCAGTGCGCATGGCTGGCCAGTTGAAAGCTGTCACCGGGATGCAGGGTCACCGGTTCGTTGTCGTCGAGCCACAGGGTCAACTGCCCTTCCAGGACGTAACCGCCCTGCTCCGAGCTGTCCTTCATGTGTCGGTCACCGCTGCTGGCGCCGGGTTCGAGCTGGCTTTCGAGCATCGAAAAGGACGCGCGCATCTTTGGCGAGACGAGGATGTCGGTGATGCCGTCGGCGTAGTACAGCGTGCGGCGCTCGTCCGGGCGGGTGACCCAGGACAAGGCCATGGGTTTGGGCAGGCTGTAGAAATAGGTGGTCGGCACGCCGAGGGTTTCGCTGATGGCAGTCAAGTCCGCCACCGTCGGGCGCGACAGACCGCGCTCGACCTGGGACAGAAAACCGACGGAGCGACCGATTTTGTCCGCCAGTTCCTTCAGGGTGTACTTTTTGTGTTTGCGCAGGTCCTGGATCAGGATCGCCAGCGCCGAGATTTCTTCTTGCATGTCCATCTAGAGGCTTCCAGAAAGTGTCGCTTCAAATGCTGTCGCGCAGTCGATACCAGGCCTTGCCGATGGCTTCCAGCGGCGCGGCCAGGTATTTGCCGCCGGGAAAACTGCCGTTGTTCAGGCCTTGGTACAGGGACAACTCGTCGGGCTGACCGAGTACCGCGTCGGACACCGCCCGCGCCGCGGCGAGTGTCGGCAGCACGCCATGCCCGGAATACCCCTGCATCCAGTACAGATCGCCTCGCCGCCCGATATCCGGTGTGCGTTTGAGGGTCAGGTCGATGTGTCCGCCCCAGGCAAACTCCAGCTCCACGCCGGTGAGTTGCGGGAACACGCGCTCGAGGAACGGCCGGGTCGCGGCGGCGATGTCCTTGGGCATTCCGCCCAGGTAAGTGCAACCGCCGCCGAACAGCAGGCGGTTATCCGGGGTGCGGCGGAAATAATCGAGCACGAACTGGTTGTCGGTCACGCACACGTTGCTTGGCAGCAGCGCGGTGGCCTGGTCCCGGGTGAGCGGCGCGGTCGCGACCTGATAGGTCCCGACCGGCAACACACAACTGGCCAGTTGCGGGTCGAGCCGATCAAGATAAGCGTTGCACGCCAGCACTAGCACATCGGCGCGAATACGACCGCGCTCGGTGGTCACCACAAACCCGTCACCCTCCTCGCCATAGCTCAGCGCCTTGCTTTGCTCGTGGATGCGCCCACCGGCCCGCTCAATCGCATCCGCAAGGCCGAGGGCCAGTTTCAGCGGATTCAAATGCCCGCCCTCGGGATCGAACAGGCCGGCCTGATAACGTTCGCTGGCCACCCACTGCGGCAAATCGCTGCGCTCGATAAATTGCAGTGTGTCGTGGCCCCACTTGTGGCTGGCCTCATGTTGCCATTCGGTCAGCAGGCCTACCCGACGGGGCATCACCGAGGTCCAGAGATGACCGGCGCGGTAGTCGCAATCGAACTCATGGCGGCCGGGCAAATCACGCAGCTCGCGCGCGGCCCAGCGCATGCCGTCCCACAAGCGCCGCGCCCGTTCGTAACCCAGCGCCGCTTCCAGCGGTGGCATGTCACACGACCAGCCGAGAATCGCCTGGCCGCCGTTACGCCCGGACGCGGCCCAGGCCACCCGGCTGGCTTCGAGCAAAGTCACGCGCTTGCCGGCCAGCGCCAGGCGCAAAGCCGTGTGCAATCCACTGAAACCGGCCCCGATGATCAGCACTTCAGTGTCTTGCTCACCTTCCAGTGCGGCTCGATTGACCAGACGATCGGCGCAGGTGTGGGCGTAATAGCTGGCGACGTGTTGGGCGGACTGCTGAAACATGCAAGCCTCATGAAATTTTCTATTTGTAATTTCATGAAAAAATACACGGTAAATTTCACACAGGCAAATGGCACGCAAAAAAATCCCGCCCAAGAGGACTTGGGCGGGAGGTTTATTCAGCGCGCGTCAGCGAACGTATCAGGCAATCGGGATCAACGGATCCGCCGCGGCCCACGCGGTGTCGCGGTTCGCCGCTGGCGGGTAGATCCATTGGGTGTTGATCTGGGTTTTCAGCGACTTGGCCTCCTCCTTGACCAGCTTGACCTGACGATCCCAGCCCTCGGTGTACACCGCGCCCCAGGCGCCCAGATCGAGGCAGGTGACCGATTTTCCTCCTCTCGCGTTTACAAGCAGTCGCGCACGATTTTGCGCAGGTCGCCGGACTTGGCCCAAGGTGGCCCCTGATACAGCGAAACCCGGCTGCCGTCCTTGTACTTCACGATATCCACCACTTCGTCGGCCGTGATTACGCTGGGCGCGGTGATACGAAATCCGTTGGATATCGAAACCTGGGTGGTATTCGATACTTCCTTTTGCCAGGCAGGCAACACGCACGCCGCATACTCTTTTGGCGTCTTCTCGCTGTGCTTGCTGACATTCGGCTCGCCCGGAACCAGTGACGCCGGCAACGAACACCCGCCCAGCAATGCCAACACGACTCCCCCCATCAACATCCGCATGCTGCTTCCTTTAATTTGAAATAAGAAAATGTAGCTCGCCGTCGTCCCTACAACCATCCCCAACGATTCAGCGACTTTCATTGATATCACTTTGCCCGGTTAGTTCCTTGCGTTCAGATAATGTAAGACAGCGTACTCTCATGTTCGCATTTATTTTCCCGACCAAAGGAAACCCCGCTGATTCAGACGAATACAACATCCGGTGCGGTAAACGGGTCTAAAATTCCGGAGTGAGGAGTTCAGGAGGTCATCATGTGGCTTAACGAATCGGAACAGGAACTTCGGCGTGACCTGCAAGGGCTTGCGTCGGATTTGCGCTGGTCGGCCGTGGAGCTTTTGCGCATAGAGCAGCAATTGCGCCTGCTCGGCAACGAAGCCGACGCACAAGCCGTTCAGAAACTCTGTGCCTTGTTTCAGGGCGATGAAGAAAAACTGTCCGGCTACGCCGAGGAAGTGAAGGCCAAGGTCATTAGCCGCAACAAGGTTCAATAGCGGGAGCGCTGCCATGAACAGGCCTCTATTTGCGCTGGTCGTCGCACTGACCGCGTTGGCAGGCTGCAGCACCAACTCGATCTACCAGGACCAGCCGTTGGTCGCGAAAGTCGACACCGGCATGACCCAGGAGCAAGTCCGGCAAATCGGCGGCCAGCCCCTTGCGGTCACCGACCGGACTGTCGAACCCGGCACGTGCTTTGACTACAAGCTGACTCATGCCGACCATCAGCAGTCGTACAACGTCAGTTTCGATGGTCGCGGCATGGTCGACCACAAGAGTTTCATGACCTGCGCGGAATGGAGCCACACGCAGCTAAAGGCCCGGGAACCCTCCCGCCCCAGCGGAGGCGGCGGCTATTAGCACCGTTCCATAATGAAAAAGCCCCGGAGAACCGGGGCTTCGGGCATGACTTCATTTTGCTTGATGGCTGCCCGCAGGCCTGCCAGCACGAGCCCTGTTGCCGGGCAACGACGCGGCAAACGCCAGTGCTTCTTCCCGACTATCAAACGAGCCAAGCCGATCGCCGTGGGTGCATACCCGCCAGGGGCCGTTGCTCACGCGGAGTACGTCATAGCCGTTCATGTGCATTTTGTTCAGCATCGGAACACTCATGGTCACCTCCTCCTGGGCAGTGATATCAGGTTGACTTGCTAACCTTACACCCACCCTTATCCAAAATACCGACCAGACGTCGCCACGGAAATTCCCCATTCGGGTTGTACTTGGACCCTAGCCCTTGGCCAACGCCGTCGCTGCCCTGTCGATCAAAGCCGCCACTTCGGCGGGCATCGACGCCAAGGACGCATGGCTGGCGTTCAAGGTCAGAATCTCCCGGGCGTTGAGCCGCGCGGCCATCCATTGCTGGTTTTGTGGCGCGATCATTCGGTCGTCAGACGAAATCTGGTACCACGATGGCTTTTTCTTCCAGGCCACCGTGCCAATGGTGTCACCGAAGGTGCTCGCCAGCGGCGCTTTCTGGGTGATGCCCATGACCGCCCCTTCGGTCGCCGGCAGGTCCTGGCAGAAGCTTTCGTGGTAGAGCTCGGGCTTGACCCACAGATAACCGTCGCTGTCGGGAGCCAGGTTGGCCGCCGCCGCCGGGAAATGCCGTTGCGTGATGCCGCCGGGACTTTCACCGGCGTCCGGCGCGAACGCGGCGATGTACACAAGCCCGACCACATTCGGCTGGTCGCCGGCTTCGGTAATCACCGCACCGCCATAGGAATGCCCCACCAGCAGCACCGGCCCCGGCACCTGGGCGACCATCTTGCGTGTGCGCTCGGCATCCTCGGCCAAGGACGTCAGCGGCAACTCTACGGCACGAATGTTCGTGTCGCCCCGGCTGAGCAATTTGACGATGACCTTGTTCCAGTGGGCAGCGCCGCCCCAAAAACCATGGACCAGCACAATCGTGGGTTTGTCACTCATCACCATGACTCCGTTTGTGGATGGGTTTGTCTGTCGCTCGCGTCAGCCCTGATCGCCACCGCCCACGGGCATGACCATGCCGGTGATATACGACGCTTCGTCGCTGGCCAGAAACAGAATAGCCCCTGCCTGCTCATCCAGGGTGCCGTAGCGTTTCATCAGACTGCTGTCGAGGGTCTGGTCGACGATCTGCTGGTACCAGAGTTTTTCCTGCTCACTCTGCTCGGCACCGTTGCGGGGTATGCGTCGCGGCGGTGCTTCGGTACCGCCAGGCGCCGTGGCGTTGACCCGCACGCCGCGACCGGCGGTTTCGAACGCCAGACAAGCGGTCAAGGCATTGACCCCACCCTTTGCCGCACCATAGGGCACGCGGTTGAGGCTGCGGGTGGCGATGGAGGATACGTTGACGATCGCTCCGCTGCCCTGCTCCAACATGAATGGCAGCGCGGCATGGCAACACCACAAGGTCGGGAACAGCGAACGGCGAACCTCGGCCTCGATCTGCGACGCTTCATAATGCTCGAACGGCTTGGCCCAGATCGTCCCGCCGACGTTATTGACCAGCACATCGAGGCGTCCGAAGCGCTCGACGGCGGTTTGCATCACCCGACTGCATTCCTCGTATTGTTCAAGGTCGGCGGTCAGGGCCAGTACCTGGGTGGTTGGCGCCAACTGTTGCTGGACTTCGAACACCAGATCGGAGCGATCCACCAGGATCAGCTTCGCCCCTTCGGCGGCCATACGCTCGGCCACCCGGTGCCCGATACCTTGGGCAGCGCCGGTGATCAGGGCGACTTTGTCTTGAAATCTGTTCATGTGTACCTCATCGGGCAATGACGATGTATCGGTCGAAATCCAATCCTGTGGGAGCGGGCTTGCTCGCGATGGCGGACTCATCCGCAACATCTCTGTTGAATGTTCCGGCCTCATCGCGAGCAGGCTCGCTCCTACATTGGATCTTTGCCAATCAGGGAATTTGTGCAGGACTCACGCTGCGCTGGCAGCGAACTTTTCGTAGTAGAAGTTCGCCGGTGCGATGCCTTGTTCGCGAATGAACTGGCTGACGGCCTCGACCATCGGCGGCGGGCCGCACAGGTAGACGTCAACGTCGCCATCGTTCAAGTGCTTCGGCTCGATGTGCTGGGTCACATAGCCCTTGAGCGGGTGCTGGCTCTCGGGGCTGGCGACGCAGGCGCTGAAGGTGAAGTTGGGGATGCGCGCGGCAAAGGCTTCGAGGCGGTCGATTTCCACCAGGTCGAAATCGTGGGTCACGCCGTAGATCAGATGCAGCGGATGATCACTGCCCTGCTCGGCGATCTTCTCCAGCATCGCGGTGAACGGCGCCAGCCCGGTGCCACCGGCCAGCAGCAACAGCGGCCGACGGATGTCACGCAGGTAGAAGCTGCCCAAGGGACCTGCCAGGCTCATGCAGTCGCCGGCCTTGGCCATGCCGGTCAGGAAGCTGCTCATCAGGCCACCGGGCACGTTGCGGATCAGGAAACTGACCTCGCCGTCGCGCTGCAACGAGCTGAACGAATAGGCACGGGTCTGCTCGCTGCCGGGAATCCCCAGGTTCACGTACTGCCCCGGCAGGAACGCCAGCTTGCTCAGGGCATCGCCCTTGATCGACAGCGCGATGGTGCTGTCGGACAACTGGCGCACAGCGCTGATGGTGGCGTCGTAGCTCACCTGACGGGTGCGGCAGACTTCGGAGGACGTCGGCACCCGCACCACGCAATCGCTTTGGGCGCGCATCTGGCAGGTCAGGACAAAACCCTGCGCGGCCTCTTCAGGGCTGAGGGCGTCTTCGATGTACTCCTCGCCCAGATCGTATTGACCGACTTCGGCAAAACACTTGCAAGTACCGCAAGCGCCGTCGCGGCAGTCCAGCGGGATGTTGATGCCCTGGCGGTACGCGGCATCGGCTACGGTTTCGCCGGCGTTGGCGTCGACGAACCGGGTGACGCCGTCTTCAAAATTGAACGCAATGGAATGGGTCATGACGGCAGTCTCACAAGTGGTAGACATCGATGACCTGGCGAACGTAGTCGTTCTTCAGGATCACTTTCTTGGCCTTGATGAGCGGGTTTTCACCGCGCACGTCGAGGGTGTAGAAACTGCTGCCGAAATAGCTGTCGACGGTCTTGTAGCGAAAACTCAGGGTGTGCCAGTTGAAGCGCACCTTGCACAGTCCGTCGACCTGTTCGAGCAGCTCGATGTTGCTGATGTTGTGGGAGGTACGGGTGTCCGGCACGCTGGCGCTGGAGCGCTCGGTCTTGATGCGGAAGATGCGGTCTTCCAGGCCCGTGCGGTTGCCGTACCAGATCAGCGAGATTTCCCGCTGCGGGTCTTCGGTCAACTCGTCGTTGTCGTCCCAGGACGGCATCCAGAACGTCGCGTCAGGGGCGTAAAGCTCCAGCCATTCGTCCCACTGACGATCGTCGAGGTAGCGGGCTTCGCGATAGAGAAAGTCGCGCACGGTATCAAAGGAAATGCTCATTGCACGTCCTCCACGGCGATCAGCTTCGATTGCTCGGCCGCCAGGGCCTTGAGCATGGTCTGCTGCCAGTATTTGTGTTGCAGCACGAACAGGCCTTCGTCCTCGGTGCGCACGCCGCTGAGCAGCGGATGCAAGTCAATTTCCTTGGCGGCCTCGTCGGCGCCTTCGATCCAGTGTTCGGCACCGCGGGACATGTCGTTCCAGGTGGTGACGCTGCCCTGGTAGCTGGTCTGGCAGGAGCGGAACTCTTCCAGATCGTCCGGCGTGGCCATGCCGCTGACGTTGAAGAAGTCTTCGTACTGACGAATCCGGCTGGAACGCGCGTGGTCGCTCTCGCCTTTGGGGGCGATGCAGTAGATGGTGATTTCCGTGCGGTTGACCGAGATCGGCCGGGCGATGCGGATCTGCGAGCTGAACTGGTCCATCAGGTACACGTTCGGGTACAGGCACAGGTTGCGCGAATTCTCGATCATCCAGTCGGCGCGGGCCTTGCCGAAGTCTTGCGCCAGCTCATCGCGACGCTCGTACAGCGGACGGTCCTCGGGGTTGGCCCAACGGGTCCAGAGCAGCATGTGGCCCTTGTCGAAGGAGTAGAAACCACCGCCCTGCTTGGCCCAGCTGCCGGCGCTCATGGTCGGATTGCTGTCGCCGGCCTCGCGCTGCTTGCGCTGGTTCTGGGTGGCCGCATAGTTCCAGTGCACGGAGCTGACGTGGTAGCCGTCGGCGCCGTTTTCCGCGGTGAGTTTCCAGTTGCCTTCGTAGATGTAGCTGGAGGAGCCGCGCAGCACTTCCAGGCCATCGGCGGACTGGTCGACGATCATGTCGATGATCTTCGCCGACTCGCCCAGGTGCTCGACCAGCGGCAGCACATCGGCTTTCAGGCTGCCGAACAGGAAGCCGCGATAGGACTCGAAACGCGCAACGCGGGTCAGGTCGTGGGAGCCTTCGCAGTTGAAACTCGCCGGGTAACCGGCGTTGGCCGGATCCTTGACCTTGAGCAGCTTGCCGGAGTTGTTGAAGGTCCAGCCGTGGAACGGGCAGGTGTAGGAGCTTTTGTTGCCGGACTTGTGCCGGCACAGGGTCGCGCCGCGATGGCTGCAGGCGTTGATGAAGGCGTTGAGCACACCGTCCTTGTTGCGCGCGATGAAGATCGACTGGCGCCCCATGGTGGTGGTGTAGAAATCGTTGATGTTGGGGATCTGGCTTTCGTGGGCCAGATAGAGCCAGTTGCCCTCGAAGATGTGTTCCATCTCCAGATCGAACAACCGGGGGTCGGTGAACATCTCGCGTTTACAGCGATAGAGGCCCTGCTCGGGATCGTCTTCAAGCAGGGAATGCACGTATTCGGGTCGCAGGGTCATGGCCGCCGCCTCCATTGTTATTGTTCAGGCAGGGGTCATGCTAGGACGGGGCGATGGGGCGGACTATCCGCGGGGTGCAGACCTTTATCCGTTTTGTGCAGTTGGGGGCGTGACGTTAAACCTTGTGGCGAGGGGGCTTGCCCCCGTTCGGCTGCGTAGCAGTCGTTCGTCCTGCAAATGCGGTATGACTGACATCCAGTCGGGGGCCGCTTCGCGACCCAACGGGGGCAAGCCCCCTCGCCACAGGTTGTGCGGTGAACTCAATGCCGGCGCTTGAGGGTATCGGACGGCAACTCGCCGAACTGCTTGCGGTAGCTGTCGGAGAACCGCCCCAGGTGCAGGAAGCCGTAGTCCATCGCCACTTCGGTGACGTTGCGCACGTTGCAGGTCGGGTCGCTCAGGCAGGCGTTGATGCGTTCCAGGCGTTTCTGGCGCAGGTAGTTTTTCGGCGTAAGGCCGGCATTGCGCTCGAACAGTCCGTACAACGAGCGCAGGCTCATGTGCGCCTGGCGTGCCAGGGCTTCGCTGTCGATGTCCTGCTTGAGGTTATTGGCGATGTAATCGGCAATCGCCTCGAACGTGGCCGTCTGCGAGCCCAGTTCGAGACGACAGACATTGGTTTTCATCAGGCTGAGCATCTTGCTGACGATGATCTGCGTGTAATGCTCCTGCACCCTGGGGATCTGCTCGGTGGATTCGGCCTCCTGGCAGATCATCGACAGCAGGTTGACGAAACCTTCCAGTTCATTGAGCTGATAACGGTTTTCCAGAAACCGCACGCCCTGCCCCGGATAGCGCCAGCGCTGCTCATCGCAGACCGATTCAAACAAGCGGGTCGGGACTTTGAGGATGAACTTTTCGCAATCGGCGGAATACGTCAGGTCCACCGGATCGTCGGGATTGATCAGCAGCAATTCGCCGGGAGCGAAGTAATGTTCCTGGCCGTGGCCGCGCCACAGGCAGTTGCCGCGCAGCAGCACTTGCAGGTGATAAATGCTGTCCAGCGCACCTGACGTCACGCGCACACTGGCGCCGTAGCTGATGCGACACAGGTCGAGGCTGGCGAACTTGCGATGGTCGAGACTGGCCAGCGGGCTGCCGGCACGGGGCATGAGGATGCAGTGGTTACCGACGTGCTGATTGACGTAGCCCGACACCGCATAAGGGTCGGCATGGTCGAATACTCTGCTGCGCTGACTCAACAGTTGAGCTTGCATCATCGGGTCACTCTCATTGTTGTTATAGGTTGCGTCGGGCCATTCTAGAACAGTGCATCAGTCCCTTGAGATATTTCCGGCCAGTTGCACAAACACCCTGTAGGAGCGAGCCTGCTCGCGATGACGGAGTGCCAGTCAACATGGATGTTGAATGTAAAACCGCTATCGCGAGCAAGCTCGCTCCCACAGTGTGGTGATCCCACAGGGTCGTGCTATCAGTCCTCGAGTGCACGAACCCGCTCGTGGCGCTGTTGCTCTTCAGGCTGGGCCGACGACTGCAGGGTGAAATCGAATTCGATTTCGGCAAAGCGACCGCTGACACCGTGGGCCGCCGCACGCGCCTGGTCATCGCTGAAGGTAATCCTGGCGATCAGCTCGTCACGGGTGGCGTAGGCGAAATCGTCGTGCAGGTATTGATCACCGTCGAGGTTGATCTGGGTAGTCAGGTGGCGATGGTCCGGCGCGGAAATGAAGAAGTGTACGTGCGCCGGGCGCTGGCCATGACGGCCCAGTTGATCGAGCAGTTGCTGGGTCGGACCATCCGGTGGGCAGCCGTAGCCCGACGGCACGATGCTGCGCAAACGGTAGCGGCCTTCGGCGTCGGTAACGATGCGGCGACGCAGGTTGAACTCCGACTGCGTGGTATCGAAGTACGAGTAGGTGCCACCGGTATTGGCGTGCCAGACGTCTACGACGGCACCGGCCAGGGGTTCGCCAGCGGTGTTGAACACGCGGCCTTGCATGAACAGGGTCACACCCGGATCGACGCCATCGTCGAGGCGCGCTTCGCCTTCCGACAGCGGCGCGCCCGCCACGTACAGCGGGCCTTCGATGGTACGCGGGGTGCCGCCGGATTTGCCAGCCTGCTCGTCTTCGGCGTCCATCAGCAGGTCGAGGTAATGTTCCAGGCCAACCCCGGCCACCAACAGCCCGGCTTCCTGGCGCGCACCCAGCACGTTGAGGTAGTTGACGGCTTTCCAGAATTCTTCCGGAGTCACGGCGAGGTCTTCGATGATGTTCACCGAATCACGCAGGATGCGGTAGACCAGCGCTTTGGTCCGTGGATTGCCGGCGTCGTTGAGCAGGCCGCTGGCTTCTTCGAGAAACTTCTGGACTTCGGCAGTGTGGGAAATCTTGACGTTCATGTTGAAGGGTTCCTCATCTTGTAATTATTAGCGTAGCGAACTGAGCAGGCTGGGCTCAGCGGTCATCGTCACGGATGGAAGAAGGATGCCGGCACAGCGCGTCGATCTCGATGGCCATGTACGGAAACAGTGGCAATTGCATCAACAGGTCATGCAGCTCCTGAACGCTGTCGACATCGAACACGCTGTAGTTGGCGTAGTGTCCGGCGATGCGCCACAGGTGGCGCCACTTGCCCTGCTCCTGCAGACGCTGGGCCAGGGCTTTTTCGTCAGCCTTGAGTCTGGCTGCCGCTTCGGGATTCATGTCGACCGGCAGGTTCACGGTCATTTTTACGTGGAACAGCATAATGCTCTCCTCAGGCTTGATGAATGGTCTTGTCGCGGCGGAAGAACGCCAGGCGCTCTTCATCCAGGCTCAGGCCCAGACCCGGTGTGTTCGGCACATGCAGCTCGAAATCGCGATACACCAGCGGTTCGCTGAGAATGTCTTCAGTCAGCAGCAACGGGCCGAACAGCTCGGTGTCCCACGCCAGCTTGTTCAGGGTGACGAAGGCGTGAGCCGAGGCCATGGTGCCCAGGCCACCTTCAAGCATGGTGCCGCCGTACAGGGCGATACCGGCCGCTTCGGCGATGGATGCGGTACGCAATACAGCGCGTGGGCCACCGTTCTTGGCGATCTTCAGGGCGAACACCGAGGCCGCGCCTTCGCGGGCCAGGTTGAACGCATCTTCCACGCATTCGATGGATTCGTCGGCCATGATCGGCGCCGGGCTCATGGCGTTGAGGCGAGCCATGCCGGCGCGGTTGTTGCGCGAGATTGGTTGTTCGATCAGGTCGATGCCGTTGGTGCCGAGGATCCGGCAGGCACGTATCGCCACTGCTTCGTCCCAGGCCTGGTTGACGTCGACCCGCACGCTGGCGCGGTCACCCAGGGCTTTCTTGATCGCAATCACGTGGGCCAGGTCGCGGTTGACCTCACCGGCGCCGATCTTCAGCTTGAAGATGCGGTGGCGACGCAGGTCGAGCATTTTTTCCGCTTCGGCGATGTCCTTCTCGGTGTCGCCGCTGGCCAGGGTCCAGGCCACCGGCAGCGCATCGCGAACACGACCGCCGAGCAATTCGCTGACCGGCAGGCCGAGGCGTTTGCCCAGGGCATCGAGCAGTGCGGTTTCGATACCGGATTTGGCGAAGGTGTTGCCGCGAATGCTGCGCTCCAGGCGCAACATGGCAGCGTTGACGTTGTTGCTGTCCTGGCCGATCAACAGCGGTGCGAAGTGCGTGTCGATGTTGGTCTTGATGCTGTCCGGGCTTTCATTGCCATAGGCCAGGCCACCGATGGTGGTGGATTCGCCGATGCCTTCGATGCCGTCGGCGCAACGCACGCGGATGATCACCAGGGTCTGGTTCTGCATGGTGTGCATCGCCAGCTTGTGCGGGCGGATGGTCGGCAGATCGACGATGATCGTCTCGATCGACTCAATGGCTGTTGCAAGCATTTCGATACCCGTCAGGTTCTTGAAGTTCTGGAATCGATTCTCGTACGGCTTTTTTCCTGAAGCCAATATAGAATTGGTCTGACTTGATACCTTAAAGGTATGCAACCGATCCGCGTCTGGAGGTTCCATGGAACTGCGTCACCTGCGTTATTTCCAGGTATTGGCTCAAACCCTCAACTTCACCCGCGCGGCCGAGTTGCTGCACATCGCCCAGCCGCCCTTGAGCCGGCAGATCCAACAACTGGAGGACGAACTGGGGGTGATGCTGCTCGAGCGCGGCCGACCGCTGAAGTTGACCGACGCCGGGCGGTTTTTCCATGAGCACTCCACCGCCCTGCTCGAACAACTGAACAAGGTCTGCGAGAACACGCGGCGTATCGGCCTGGGTGAAAAGACCTGGCTGGGTATCGGCTTTGCGCCGTCAACGTTGTATGGCGTGCTGCCGGAACTGATCCGGCGGTTACGCAGTGGTGAGCCACTGGAGCTGGAGCTGGGGCTGTCGGAAATGACCACGTTGCAACAGGTGCAGGCGCTCAAGGCCGGTCGGATCGACATCGGTTTCGGCCGAATCCGTATCGACGACCCGGCCATCATCCAGACCGTGCTCACCGAAGACCGCCTGGTCGCCGCCCTGCCCGCCGGCCATCCGTTGCTTGCCGGCCCCATCAGCCTGCGGGATCTGGCCAGGGAACCCTTTGTGCTGTACCCCGGCAATCCACGGCCGAGTTACGCCGACCATGTGATTGCCCTGTTCGAGTCCTACGGCGTGAGCATCCACGTCGCGCAATGGACCAACGAGCTGCAAACGGCGATCGGGCTGGTGGGGGCAGGCATCGGGATCACGCTGGTACCGGCCTCGGTGCAGTTGCTGCACCGCGACGACATCGGCTTCACCCCGCTGCTGGAAGACAACGCCACCTCGCCGATCATTCTCAGCCGACGGGTGGGCGATGTGTCACCGGGGTTGAACCACTGTTTGCGGATGATTGATGAGCTGCTGCCGCGAGGCTGACAATAATCAGCCCGCAAACGCCCGGCGCCCTGCCTTCATTTCGGTACGCAACTCGCCGACAAAGTCAGAGATGGCGCGCACGCTGGTCAGCTCCGCCGTCGAAACACCGCTGATCAACAGCTCCACTCGCTTGGTGACGGGATCGCAGACTTCGATGCGCAAAAGTCCGAGATTCTCCGTGCACTCGCACGACAGCGGCTCAAAACCGGACTCTACGATGTTGCAAAGAACTGAAATCGGAAGCATGGCCGGTCCCTCGGGCGACAGTCAATTCGGTTGGATCCGTTTCAGCATAGTTACACTCTGCCGATTTTGCGCCAGTAAATTGCCGTCAATTTTGTTATACCGCTCGCATTTCCGGCCATTCAGCGGGAATTACCACCCCAGATCCAGTTCCAGAACCCCGGCAATTCCACCGGCTGCGAATCGTCGCGCACGGTTCGCGCCATGGCCGCCCGCTGTAGCGCAGCCTGATCGTCGTAAAACGGTTTGTCGGCAGTTTTCACCCCGGTCTCCCGGGCGCTGTCGAGCAAAATCTGCAGGTACTCACGGGTATGCCGGGCGGTATAGCGGTTGAGGTCGTGGAAGGTCACCACCACCGGAATCACGCCATCGACCACCGGTAACTCGCCGCGGGCAATGCGTTCGCGAACTTCGGACATCGAACGCAGCATGTGCGACCGGCGCCGGGGGCTGGCGTTGAAGCCCCAGATCTTGCCGTCATTGGCGCTCAAGTCGGTGAGCAGCACGTGCAGGCCATGCTGCTGATAAGCGGCAAAGGTACGTTTGTCGTAGTTCCAGAATGGCGGGCGCAACAGGGTTGGCGGAGCGCCGGTGATCGTGGCGATGTCGGCGCTGCCATCGGTGAGGGCCTGTTCCAGCTCCTGCGGCTCCAGCGAGCGATGATTGGTGTGCCTGGGCGTCGCCGTATGGAACCCCAGAACATGACCTTCGGCGTGTTCGCGCCGCATGATGTCCCGGCCCAACTCGCTGCCACCCGCCCGCGGTGCACGGGTTTGCACGAAGAACACGGCTTTGATGCCCGGTTGCAGCGGGTTTTGCGCCAGGCTCTCGAGCACCGTGACGGTCGGGTTCCACCAGCTCGAGGCACTGGGACCGTCATCGAAGGTCAGCAGAAAACGGATGGGGGGTTGCGCCTGCAAACGCTGTTCGGTCCGCGGAGTCATTTCAATCGGTGCTGCGATACAACCCAGCAGACCCACTGCCAGGGCGCACACCGTCAAACACTTGAACAATGGTTTCATCTTTTGCCTTGGGCCAGACCATCACGGTCGGTTGGATAGGGTACACAGGGTTTGGTTCCGGTGCTTGCCAGGCCCGTTTCGCCGCGAGCAACTAAACTCAAAGCTTCGGTCGGAGCGTCTTAACCGGAGTGTCAGGCCATGTGCGGACGACTGTCGCAATACCGTGGAATCCACGACTTCGTAGCGGTGCTGAGCATCCCCGACGCGCTGATCAATCGCGTCGGCAACGAACCCCTGGGGCACTATAACGCCGCCCCCACCACGCAACTCGCCCTGCTGCACCTGGAAAACGAGCGGCTGCATGCCGACGCCGTGCGCTGGGGCTGGCGACCGCACTGGGCGACGGATCGCACGGAGCCGGTCAATGCCCGGGTCGAGAAAGTCGCCCACGGCCCGTACTTCCGGGCGATCTGGCCCCATCGCGCGATCTGCCCGATTGATAACTGGTTCGAATGGGTCGACACCGGTGAGGCCAACAAGCAACCGTGGTTGATCCGGCGGCGGAATCGGGCACCGATTTTCTGCGCGGCCATCGGCCAGTACCCCATCGGCGGAGCGCCTCACAGGGAGCACGACGGTTTCGTCATCCTGACGGCCGACAGCGCGGGCGGCATGCTTGACGTGCATGACCGGCGGCCGGTGGTGTTCTCGCCCGAACTGGCGCGGGAATGGCTGGACCCGGCCACGCCCAAGGAGCGAGCCGAGGAAATGGCATTATCCCAGGGCGAGGTCAGTGATGTATTCGAGTGGTACAAGGTCGACAGTGCCGTTGGCAATGTCAGGAACCAGGGCGCCGCGCTGATCAAGGAAGTTCCATGAATCTGTCGATAACGACAAAGCCCCGCTCAATGGCGAGGCTTCGTTGGATTCCCGTGCCGCTCAGAACTTGCGGTCAGGCTCTGACAATTCCTTACCGTCGTCAGGATGCTTCCAGTCCGGTATCGAACGTTTCTGCTGCTCAATCTCTTCTTCCGTGGGTTCGTCCTCGTCTTCTTCCAGGTCCGGTTGCTTGGGTTCATTGGCCATGTTCACCTCTCTTCCTGAAGGGATCGGTCATCAACTTAAGCTTAGATCAGTTCCCCTGCCCCGCTCAAAGCCACCAGCGCAGCAAAAAGAAGAAGCCCATGCTCAACAGCATGCTGAGCAACGTATTGCGCGTGTAGAGCACCAGTGCGACCGCCACCAGCGAGCTGATCAGGTAGGGATTGTCCCAGTGCAGGTTCAGCTGTTTTTCCGGCATGAACACAATCGGCCCGCAGATGGCCGTCAACATGCCCGGTACGGCAAACCCCAGGAACTGCCGGGCATTGCTGCTCAAGCGTAGCGGCAGTCGCGGTTCCAGAAAAACATAGCGGTTGAGGAACACCAACACGCCCATTCCGATAATCAATGCCCAGACCATCATGTGCGGCCACCGTAGAATTTATTGCAGACAAACCCGGCAGTCATGCCCGCCAGCCCCGACAGCACCAGCGCCGAGCCCCATTGCCAGTAGCTGAACAGCACCGAGCAGAACAGCGACACCGCCACGCACACCACAGTCGGCACGTTGCGCACCACCGGGGTGATCAGGGCGATGAAGGTCGCCGCGATGGAGAAATCCAGGCCCAGGTGTTCAAGGCCGGGAATGCTGCTGCCGAGCACAATGCCCGCCAGGGTGAACAGGTTCCAGGCGATGTAGAACGTCAGGCCCACGCCCAGGGCGTACCAACGGTTGAACTGCTGTTTGTCGTGCTGGCTGGTCAGGGCGAACAGCTCATCGGTGAGCAAGAACCCCAGGCCCGCGCGCCAGCGCCCCGGCAAGGGCGAAATCACCGAGCGCATGCTCATCCCGTAGAGCAAATGCTGGGAGGTCAGCAGCAGCGTGGTCAGCAGGATCGAAAAAATCCCGGCACCGCCCTTGAGCATGCCGATGGCCACCAGTTGCGCGGCGCCGGCAAACACAATGCTCGACAGGCCCTGGCCTTGCAGGGGCGTGAGGTTGGCTTCGATGGCCATGGAACCGGCCAGCAAGCCCCAGGGCGCGGTGGCCAGGGACAACGGCATGATCGCCGCAGCACCGCGCAAAAAGGCACTGCGCGGCATGATTGAGTTGGACATAACGTTCTACAGACAGGGATAGACCCCAGACTTTGCCAGCAGTCGCGGCCGAAGGCTTGAACAATCTTGCTCACTGATACGCGGCGTGCCATTCATCGGTTGCCCGCTTGATTCACCAAAGTGGTAACAACATGATGGCGCTGCATTTTCATCGAGGCAGGCCCTTCATGAGTTCAGTGGAAACCGACAGCGACGTTTATAAAACCCTGCTTGAGTCGACCCGGGCGATTCCCTGGCGCATCGACTGGAAAACCATGACGTTCAGCTACATCGGGCCACAGATCGAAGAGCTGCTGGGCTGGAAACAGCACAGCTGGGCCTCGGTCAACGACTGGGTCGAGCGCATGCACCCGGATGACCGCGACTACGTGATGGACGTCTGCCTCTCGCAATCGCGCGCCGGCATCGATCACGAGGCCGACTATCGCGCACTCACTGAAAGCGGCGAGTACGTCTGGATCCGCGATGTGGTGCATGTGGTGCGCAAGGACGGCGAAGTCGAGGCGCTGGTGGGTTTCATGTTCGATATCAGCGAGCGCAAGAAAACCGAAGAGCACCTGGTCCGCCTGCAAAAACAGCTCGAAGAGTATTCCTTCCAGGACGGCCTGACCGGCATCGCCAACCGGCGCATGTTCGACACCGTGCTGGAACGGGAGTGGAACAATGCCCAGCGCACTGCCTTGCCGTTGTCGGTGATCGTGCTGGATATCGATTACTTCAAGCAGTACAACGACCATTACGGCCACATCAAGGGCGACGAATGCCTGCGTCGCGTCGCTCAAACCTTATCCCTGGCGGCCAACCGGCCACGGGATTTCATCGCGCGGATCGGTGGTGAAGAGTTTGTCTGGCTGCTGCCGGAAACCGATGCCGAGTCCGCGCGGCTGGTGGCGCACAAGTGCCTGCACCTGATTCGCCAGCAGCAGATCCCCCATGAGTTCTCGAACGTGTCGAGGCTGCTGAGTGTCAGCCTCGGCGTCGGCACCACCCTGGCGTCGATGCACGCGACGGCCCTGGAGTTCGTCGAACAGGTCGATCATCTGCTCTACCAGGCCAAGCACAATGGCCGGATGCGTGCAGAGTTCGCTGATTTTCGTGATTGACAAACGGCGCTCCGCCTTTTAAAACTGGGCGCCTCACTCAGGGTGTAAGCAAGTATGTCCGCAACCTTCAATCTCGACTCTTCCGTCATTGGCTTGATTGCCAAGGCGCAAGGTTGCGTTGCGCACGCCCTCAAATCGAAGAAACAGTCGCTCATGTGACCGGGGCGCGCTGTCCCGTCAGATGAGCTGACAGGACATTGAGCGCAACGGACCACCCTCCCCTTGCTTACTTTCCTTCCATGCCCCTGACGGTGACGAAATCGGTCAACCATCAGGAGAAAGTGCATGTCAGCGTTTCAAGGTATCTGGGTTCCACTGGTCACACCCTTCCACAACGGCGCCATCGATTTTGTCGGCTTGCGCCGGCTGGTCAGCCATCTGCTGGAAAAAGGTGTCGACGGCCTCATCGTTTGCGGCACCACCGGCGAACCGGCGGCGATGGGCAAGCATGAGCAACTGGCGGTGCTCGATGCGGTGCTGGAGCTGGTGCCGGCGCAACAGGTGGTCATGGGCCTGGCCGGTAACAACCTGACCGAGTTGTTGCAGTTCCAGAGCGAGATCCTCAAGCGCCCGGTAGCTGGCCTGCTGGTACCGGCACCGTATTACATCCGCCCATCCCAGGCCGGCCTCGAAGCGTTTTTTCGTACGGTCGCCGATGCCTCCAGCGTTGCGCTGATTCTCTACGACATCCCTTACCGTACCGGTGTGGCCTTCGAACAGGCGACCCTGCTCAACATCGTCGCCCACGAGCGGATCGTCGCCATCAAGGATTGCGGCGGCAATTTTTCGAACACCCTCGCCTTGCTCAATAGCGGCCATGTCGACGTGCTGTGCGGAGAAGACAACCAGATCTTCAATGCCCTGTGCCTGGGCGCCAAAGGCGCGATTGCCGCGTCGGCGCATGTCCATCCGGAACTGTTCGTGCAGTTGCACCGGCAGATCCGCGACAACCAATTGGCGGAAGGCCGCGCCACGTTTTTCCGTTTGCTGCCGCTGATCAACAGCCTGTTCCTGGAGCCCAACCCGGCCCCGGTGAAAACCGCGCTGGCCCTGGAAGGCTTGATCGGTGACGAACTGCGCGCGCCCATGCAACGCAGCAGTGAATCGATGACCGAGCATCTGAAGGACGTGCTCAGGGCATTGGATCACGACAATCGATAGAGCGCCGGCCTGCGGCCCGAGTACCATGGAGCGATTCGTTCAGCCTTCAGGGGCACCGTCATGCTGTACCGAATCGCCGCCGATGGGCTGATGCTGTTCCACTTGCTGTTCATTGTGTTTGTGTTGTTCGGCGGGTTGCTGGTGCTCAAATGGCGCCACCTGATCTGGTGGCATCCGCCCGCCGCCGTCTGGGGTGTGGCGGTGGAGTTGCTCCACCTGCCCTGCCCGCTGACCGACTGGGAAAACCGCATGCGCCATGAAGCCGGGCAAACCGGCTATGGCGGTGGATTCATCGAGCATTACATTTGGCCGGTGATTTACCCGGCGGGCCTGACACCCGGCATTCAGTTGGGATTGGGCGTCGTGGTGTTGCTGATCAACGTGCTGATCTATCTTCGATTGATCAAGCGATGGGCCGTCTGAATCTTCAACCAGCCTGACGGACCGGCTTGCTGCCCCTCAGTTGGCAATCACGCTCATGTTGCGCCCACTGGCCTTGGCCACGTATAGCGCCTTGTCTGCCGCACCAATCAGGTCTTCGGGATGGACCTGGGAAGCAGCATTGCAGGCACACACGCCAACGCTGACGGTTACGGTGCCTTCCGGGCTGTCACTATGGGCAATGTCGGCCAGCAGTACCGCGCGGCGGATTTTCTCCGCCACCAGAAATGCCCCGACGTAGTCGGTGCCGGGCAGCACCACGGCAAACTCTTCGCCACCATAGCGGGCGGCCAGGTCACCGGGGCGCTTGATGTTGTCGGTGATGATCGCACTGACCTTGCGCAAACACTCATCACCGGCCAGGTGGCCGTAGCGGTCGTTGAAGGGTTTGAAATGGTCGACATCAATCATCAGCAACGCCAACTCCGACTGGCTGCGTCGGGCACGGCCCATTTCGGCATCGATGAAAGCGTCGAGCTGACGCCGGTTGGCCAGCCCCGTCAACGCGTCCTTGAGGGCCAGGCCTTCGAGGTTGCGATTGACCTCCAGGAGCTTGTCCTGGGTGTCCAGCAACTCGACCTGCACCAGGTTCTGCTGCTTCATCAGATTGATTAGCCGAACCCCCAGTACCCCGAGAAAACCCAGCAACAGCGTGACGATGCCAGCGCTGAGCGCCGTCTCCTTGCGCCAGCTGTCGAGCGCTTCATCCTTGTTCACCGCGGTAAAAACGATCAGCGGATAACCCTCGACCCGGCGATAGCCCGTCACCCGCTCGACGCCGTCGATGATCGACCTGATCGTGGCCGTACCTGCGTCGCCCTTGGGCAACAACTGGGTGAACAACGGGCTCTTGGCGAGGCTGGTGCCGATATCCGCCTCCTTGAAGGGTCTGCGAATGACAACGGTGGCATTGTCGGCGATCAGGTTGATCACGCCGTTACTGCCCATGTCGATGCTGTCGTAGAGCAGCAGGAAATGGCTGAGGTAAATCGACGCCAGCGCCACCCCGGCGAAGCTGCCGTCGGGATGATTGACCCGGCGTGAAACCGTCACGATCCACTCACCGGTCGAACGGCTCTTGATCGACGGCCCGATGTGCGGCCCACGGCTGGGGTTATCGCGATGGAAGATGAAGTATTCGCGGTCGGAATTGTTGACGCCGGTCTGGCCGGCACCATTGGAGTTGGCGATCCACTGCCCTTTTTCGTCGAAAACAAAGACACCGTGGAGCTGGCTCAGCTCACTGCGCTGGGCGTTGAGCAATAGCGGCAGCCGGGATTGATCCACACCGTCCTGTTCCAGACGGTCGACCAGGGTGAACAACAACGTGTCGGCCTGCTTGATCGTGGCCTGCGCTTGCGATGCCAGGGTCTGCGCAAGGTTGGACATCGCCACTTCCTTGTCCTGCAGGTGGTACTGGCGTGAGCTCCAGGCTTCCCAGATCACGAGAACCACCATCGACAGGCACACCGCCACCAGCAGGGTCACCGCCGAGCGGACCTTGAGCCGGGGCACGGCTGGCCGGAGCATTTCAATATGATCGTGGATCGACGGTTGTCCCATGGTGCTCCCTGATTGTTGGTAACAGCGCGAACCTTCCTGATCGCCGCTTTTGCTCACAATGCCTGATCCAGGCTCGCAATGATGTTAGCCCCTGACCGGCTTTACCGCCTCCAGCCATGCCGGATCCAGCCGCGTCTGTTCGGTATCGATGCCCAGCGCTTGCATTCGTTCCTCGTGCTGATCCGTTTCGCGGATCAATTGGCCGTGGTCGCTGGAGTTGCCGTCGAGCTGATGCATCTGGTTCAACCCCAAATGGTAGAAACGCAACAGCTTCATCGCAACCGGATCGCCCTTTTCCACGGCCGCCGTTACATGATGCATGACATTGGTAACGCTCATCAGGCTGCGCTTGAGTTGCCAACTGTAGACCGCCGGCGCCATCCATTCCTGGTGCCAGAATACCTTGCGCATCAGCACCGCCATCGCCAGCACCGCAACGAACACACCACCGACGTTGAAACGCAGGTTGTCGCCCCCAGGCTCGCCGAACAGCGCCACCGCGGCCGTTGAGAAAACCATCGCCAGCGCCAGAAAGATCAGGGCAATGATGACCGTGCTGCGCCGTGCCTGTTGCCGGTAGGTGTCGGCGTTCATCGGCTGGATTTCGAACATTGCGTCGGGTTTCCTTGGGTCCGGGACAGAAAGACAGCGGGCCATTATCGCCTCTGCGCGGGATTTAGCTATGCTGGGGCACCTTTTCATCTTTTCATCGTCAAGCCGGGGACATGGCAAGACCGCGCAGTTCGTGCCATCTTCTTTCATGAATACACATTATTCGGATGCCATTCGTAGTTGCTGTGTGAATGGCATCGTTTTAAGGATCAATGAATGACCCAACGCCAAGTTATCAACGCCTCCGTCAGTCCCAAAGGCAGCCTGGAAACGCTCTCGCAACGGGAAGTCCAGCAATTGAGCGAAGCCGGTTCCGGCAGCACCTACAACATCTTCCGCCAATGCGCCCTGGCCATCCTCAATACCGGCGCCCATGTCGACAACGCCAAGACCATCCTTGAAGCCTACAAAGACTTCGAAATCCGCATTCACCAGCAGGACCGGGGCGTGCGCCTGGAACTGCTGAACGCCCCGGCCGACGCCTTCGTCGACGGCGAAATGATCGCCAGCACCCGGGAAATGCTGTTCAGCGCCCTGCGTGACATCGTCTACACCGAAAACGAACTCGACAGCCAACGCATCGATTTGAGCAGCTCCCAGGGCATCAGCGACTACGTCTTCCACCTGCTGCGCAACGCCCGCACCCTGCGTCCCGGCGTCGAACCGAAGATCGTGGTGTGCTGGGGCGGGCACTCGATCAACACCGAAGAATACAAATACACCAAGAAAGTCGGCCACGAACTGGGCCTGCGCAGCCTGGACATCTGCACCGGTTGCGGCCCCGGCGTGATGAAAGGCCCGATGAAAGGCGCGACCATCGCCCACGCCAAGCAACGCATCCACGGCGGCCGCTACCTGGGCCTGACCGAACCCGGGATCATCGCCGCCGAAGCGCCGAACCCGATCGTCAACGAACTGGTGATCCTGCCAGACATCGAAAAACGCCTGGAAGCCTTCGTCCGCGTCGGCCACGGCATCATCATCTTCCCGGGCGGTGCCGGCACGGCGGAAGAATTCCTGTACCTGCTGGGCATCCTGATGCACCCGGGCAACGAAGGCCTGCCCCTCCCGGTCATCCTCACCGGGCCGAAACATGCCGCACCGTACCTGGAACAACTGGACGCGTTCGTCGGCGCCACCCTGGGCGACGCCGCCAAGCAGCACTACCAGATCATCATCGATAACCCGGCCGAAGTGGCGCGGCAGATGACCCAGGGCCTCAAGGCAGTCAAGCAGTTCCGCCGCGAGCGCAACGATGCGTTCCACTTCAACTGGCTGCTGAAAATCGACGAAGGCTTCCAGCGCCCGTTCGACCCGACCCACGAAAACATGGCCAACCTGAAACTGAGCCTCGACCTGCCACCCCATGAACTGGCGGCCAACCTGCGCCGAGCGTTCTCCGGCATCGTCGCCGGCAACGTCAAGGACAAGGGCATCCGCCTGATCGAAGAGCACGGGCCCTACCAGATCCGTGGCGACGCGGCGATCATGCAACCGCTGGACCTGCTGCTCAAAGCCTTCGTCGCCCAGCACCGCATGAAACTGCCGGGTGGCGCGGCGTATGTGCCGTGTTATCGAGTCGTTGCGTAACAAATTCGGCGTAGAAATGCCGACATGAGCTTTACCGTCGCGAACCGCAGTGAAAGCTGCGGTTCGCGGCACTCCATGGAAAGAAAAAATGCGCCAACGCAATTCCGCCAGACTGCTGGTGATCAATCCCTCGCGACAGGTTCTGCTGTTTCACTTCCAACACAAAAACGATGCCCTCGCTGGCCAAAGCCACTGGGCGACACCCGGTGGAGGTCTTGAGCAAGGTGAATCCTTCGAGGCTGCGGCGGTTCGTGAACTGTTTGAAGAAACCGGACTGAATGTCACTACCGTGGGAGCCAGCGTTGCAGAGCGGCGTTTTCCGATGATGTTGCCCAGTGGTGAAACGGTGCTGTCGGTTGAGCGGTATTTTGTGGTTCATACCGACAGTGAACGCCTGTCCCGTGAGGGGTGGACGGCGAACGAAGTCCGGGTAATGGCGGACCATAAGTGGTGGTCCGTAGCCGAACTGCGAGAGACCCGAGAAACGGTGTGGCCAGAGCAGTTGATCAAGATGCTGGAAAACGCCTGAAGCGTACACGCGAACACAACCCCTGTGGCGAGGGGCTTGTCGGGCCGCCGCACCGCCCCGTTCGGCTGCGCAGCAGTCGTTTATCCATTCAGCGCGGTGTACCTGACAAACCGCATAGCTTGTTTTGGGGCCGCTGTGCAGCCCAACGGGGGCAAGCCCCCTCGCCACAAAGGCTCAGTGGTTAATCCAGCGGGGGCAACATTATCCAGTGCGCGGTTGACTGCCAGGTCGGCCAGCATGATCACCTGCTGGATACCCAGCAACATGCTGCGCTGGGGGCCGTCCAGAAACGTGGCGAAATCAGTCGCCATCACGCTTGCTGAAGCCAGCGATTCACAGGCGTGGGCCAAGAGGCTTTCGGTGTCGATGTTCGGGGCGATGATGAACATCGTGCTGGGATTGTGCGGTGCGTTGTTTTTGAGGATGGCGGGTTTGAGGTGCAGACCGGATGCACGTTGAGTGGTATCGGTTTCTGATTCGGGGGGATTGGGTGTGGGTTTGAACATGGTGGAGCTCCTGTAACGGATCAAACAACCCCAACAACCCCCTCCCCATGCATCTGCCGCAACAAAGCCAACCCACCCTCCAGAAAAGCCAAATCCCCAACCATCCCCGCCTCGACCGCCAATCCTTGCAACTGCTCACGCCCGGTCAACTCCGGAAACTCACCAACTCGCAGCAACAACCGCCACGCCAACGGACTCAGTTCAGAAAACCTCACACTCCATTCCTCGGCACGACGCACCAGCAACAAGGTCGGCTGAGCAGGTAAAACGTCCGGCTGATAATCAGGCCCCACCTGCTGCACCGGCCAGGCATAAACCAACGGCCAGGCCAGCGGCGACACCTGCAAGGGCCGATCCAGCAGCAACGCGGCATCACCGCCAACCAGAGGCTCGGCGTCAGACTGTTGCAGCGCCATTTCCACCCACTCGTAATGCGCCAGCTCGACCATGAACGGCGGCCACGACCCATCGCTCAACGCCAGAGGCCCGGCCCCGAGAAACTCGACAAACTCCTGAGCAATCTCACCAAATTTCGGCGTGCGAGCGCGGTAGTCCCGCAGAAAGATCCGCACCAGCGAACGCCAGCGTTCATCCCCCAGAATCTTCACCAGCACCAGAAAAGTGCCACTGAGCAACGAAGACAGGTTGGCAAACACCAGGTCCCGGTAAACCTGTGCCCGCGCCGGGTCCATTTCGGTGGGTGGCGCGTTGTGTTCAGGGTCACGCAGGTACAGGCCCAGGGTGGTTTGTTGATGCAAAAGACTCGACTTCTCCACGGTTCAAACCTCCTGTTGCAAGCGGCGAATGGTCTGCAATTCCGCCACCAGTTCGGCGAATACCGGAAAGTTGAAATCCCGCTCCAGCAGGGTCGGTTGAGCACCGAACCGGGCGTAGGCCTGGGACAGCAACGACCACACCGCCGGTTTGACCGAAGCGCCATGGGTGTCGATTTTCAAGGTGTCGGACTCGTCGAAATGCCCGGCAATGTGCATCGCCACCACCCGGCCCGAATCGATGCCCGCCAGAAACGTATGCGGATCGAAGCCGTGGTTGATCGAATTGACGTAGACGTTATTGACGTCCAGCAACAGGTCGCAATCGGCCTCGCGCAGTACTGCATTGGTGAAGGTCACCTCGTCCATGTCCTGTTGCGGCGCTGCGTAGTAAGAGACGTTTTCCACCGCGAGGCGCCGACCGAGGACGTCCTGGGCCTGACGGACACGCCTCGCGACGTGGTGCACCGCCTCTTCGGTAAACGGCAGTGGCAACAGGTCATACAGGTGGCCGTCATCGCTGCAATAGCTCAGGTGCTCGCTGTACAGCGGCACGTTGTAGTGATCAAGGAAGCTGCGCACCTCATGCAGAAAATCGACGTCCAGCGGCGACGGACCGCCAAGGGATAGGGACAAGCCGTGACAGGACAACCGATAGCGTTCAGCCAGGGCGCGCAATGCCGCACCATGGGCACCGCCGATGCCGATCCAGTTTTCCGGTGTGACTTCCAGAAAGTCGAAATCGCCTGCCGGTGCGGCCTGGAGGTCTTTCATTAAACCGCGACGCAGGCCAAGCCCTGCGCTGGCCTTGGCTACGGGGGGAATGGAGGTCTGCATGGTGTCGATCTCACAAAATGTTCAAGGACGCGAGCCGGTGCCCGCCATGAGACAGAGTTAATCGAAAGGGTGTATCTGGACTGTGTTCGGCTGGGGTCTGAAGTTGCGCGGGACTGTATCGAAAGGCCGGTGAGATACAGTGCAATACACAGCACAAATCCCCTGTGGGAGCGGTGTCCGTCAGGAACATGTAGTTTTCGTCGCGCCAGGCCGCGCGGTACGGGGCCCGGACTAAACTTACTGCACACAGGACCCGCTTGGTGCCCTGTACATTCCCACGACCACCGCCCAGCGGCGAACGCCTCGCCAAACAATGCCCCTGGACCGTGATCCTGCTGAAGGAGCACACATGATGGACGAGGCCAGACTCAACGATTTCATGGGCAAACTGATTAATGACATGGGCGGCGCGGCGATGCTCGCCAACGTCATCCTCGGCGAAGAGCTCGGCCTGTACCGGGCGATGGCCGACAGTCAGCCGATCACCCCCGAAACCCTTGCCGAGAAAACCGGCTGCAACACCCGTCTGCTGCGCGAATGGCTCAGTGCCCACGCCGCCTCGGGCTACATGGAACACCAGGACGGCCAGTTCCGCCTCCCCGAAGAGCAAGCCATGGCTTTGGCAAACGAAGACTCACCGGTTTATGTGGCGGGCGGGATCGGCGTGGTCGCGTCGTTTTTCCATGACAAGGACAAACTGGTCAACGCCATGCGCGGCGACGGCGCCCTGCCCTGGGGCGATCACCATCCGTGCATGTTCAGCGGCACCGAACGTTTCTTCCGCCCCGGCTACAAAGCCCATCTGGTCGCCGAATGGTTGCCGGCCCTCGACGGCGTGGTGGCCAAACTGGAAGCCGGGGCCAAAGTGGCGGACATCGGCTGCGGCCATGGCGCCTCGACGGTGATAATGGCCCAGGCGTTTCCGGATTCGCGCTTCGTCGGTTTCGACTACCACGCGCCGTCCGTTACCGTTGCCACCCAACGGGCCGAAGAAGGGGGTGTATCCAGCCGGGCCAGGTTCTTCCAGGGCACGGCGAAAAGTTACCCCGGCAGCGACTACGACCTGATCTGCTATTTCGACTGCCTGCACGACATGGGCGATCCGGTGGGTGCGGCCAAACATGCCTATGAGTCGTTGAAGGACGACGGCACGGTGCTGCTGGTCGAGCCTTACGCCAACGATTTGCTCGACGACAACGTCAACCCGGTCGGACGCCTGTTCTACGCGGCCTCGACCTTCATCTGCACGCCCAACTCGCTGTCCCAGGAAGTCGGCCTCGGCCTCGGTGCCCAGGCCGGTGAAGCGCGGTTGCGCAAGGTGTTCAGCGAAGCGGGTTTCACTCAATTCCGTCGGGCGACTGAAACGCCGTTCAACCTGATACTGGAGGCACGTAAATAATCCCCGCCGCCATCTCTGTAGGAGCGAGCTTGGTCCGGGCGGCGATCCGACGATAAACGCGATCACGCCGCGGGGTGTCAGGTTTACAGTGTTATCGTTGACGACCATCGCGAGCAAGCTCGCTCCTACAGGTTTACCGGCATGCTCGACCGCCAGACCCGTGACCAACTCGATCGCCTCCATCAGCTCATGGCGGATCAGCCGTTTGCCGTGCTGACCGGTGCCGGTATGAGCACGCCCTCGGGTATCCCGGATTATCGCGACAGCCAGGGCGTGCGACGGGGCCGACAGCCAATGATGTACCAGGAATTTCTCTCGGCCCCGGAATCCCGGCGACGCTACTGGGCGCGGGCGATGCTCGGCTGGCCGAGGGTGCGTCTGGCCCAGCCGAACGTGGCCCACGACACCCTGGCCCGTTTGCAAGGCACGCGACAGATCAGCGGGTTGATCACCCAGAACGTCGACACCCTGCACGACCAGGCCGGCAGCCGTGACGTGATCGAACTCCACGGCAGTCTGCACCGGGTGTTGTGCCTGGATTGCGGCCAGCGTAGTGAGCGCGACTCGATCCAGCACTTGATGGAAACACAGAACCCGTACCTGGCCGGCGTCGACGCGGTGCAGGCGCCGGACGGCGACACCTTGCTCGACCCGGCCTTCGAAGCACGTTTCCAGGTCCCCCGCTGCCCGCATTGCGCCGGGGAACGGATGAAGCCGGACGTGGTGTTTTTTGGCGAGAACGTCGCACAGGCCACGGCGGCCAAGGCGATGGCCGCCGTCGAACAGGCTGCGGGGCTGTTGGTGGTCGGCTCGTCGTTGATGGCCTATTCGGCGTTTCGCTTGTGCCGGGCGGTGGTGGATCAGGGCAAGCCGTTGATTGCGATCAACCTGGGCAAGACCCGGGCGGATGAGCTGCTGGATATGAAGATCGAAGGGTCGTGCGAGCGGTTGTTGCCCTTATTAGCCGAACGCCTCTCATCCTGATCAACCAAAAAAACCTGTGGGAGCGAGCCTGAACTCGCGATGGAGTGTCAGTTAACATCAATTTATCTGATACACTATCGCGAGCAGGCTCGCCCCCACAGTGGTCCGCATTCATCTCAGGAAAATCGTTGCCCCAGATTTTCCTCTTTCAGCACATCAAACAACGCCTGCGCCGCCGCCGACAGTTCTCCCCCCGGCAACGTCAGCACCCCCAGCGCCCGCTCCACCACCGGGTCACCCAAGGTAATGCAACGCGCCCCCAGTTCACGCATCTGCCCGGCACACAAGGCCGGCACCGCGCTCACGCCCAGGCCACTGGCGACCATGCGCCCGACCGTCGCCAGTTGATGGCTTTCAAACTCCACAGGCAGCTTCATGCCGCGGGCCTGCAAGTGCTCTTCCAGCATCACCCGCACCGTCGACGGACGCTGCAAGGTAATGAACGGTTCCTTGAGCAGGGTCTGCCAGTCGATATCGTCGAGTTCGGCCAGCGCCGAATCCAGGGGCACCACCGCGACGAATCGGTCGATGTACAACGGCGTGAATTGCAGCGACGAGCTCTGGGTCGGCTCGAACGCCACCCCCAGTTCAACCTGGCGGTCACGGACCATTTCCAGTACCTGCTC
Organism: Pseudomonas sp. KH_046_2; assembly: GCF_057838985.1. Classification (NCBI taxonomy): domain Bacteria; kingdom Pseudomonadati; phylum Pseudomonadota; class Gammaproteobacteria; order Pseudomonadales; family Pseudomonadaceae; genus Pseudomonas; species Pseudomonas sp. KH_046_2. Next base: position 3,789,536 of record NZ_CM174480.1, read on the forward strand.
GTTGATCACGTCATTGACCGTCACGTTGACGTTCGGATAGCGGGCGCGGAACGTCTTGAGGATCGGCGGCAGCAGGTTGCCGGCGAACGATGGCATCGCCGCCAGGGTCACGCGACCGCGCTGCAGGGTGAAGCGTTGACGCAATTCATCCTCGACATTGTCCCAGTCGGCGATCAGCCGACGCGCCAGCGGCACCAGGGATTCGCCTTCGGCGGTGAGCGCCACGTTGCGCGTGGTGCGGGTGAACAAGCGCCCGCCCAGGCCCTCCTCCAGCGCCTTGATGGTCAGGCTCAGGGCCGATTGCGACAGGTGCAGGCGCTCGCAGGCCACGGCAAAGCTCAGGCTCTGGGCCACCGCCAGAAAGGCGCGGATCTGCTTGACGGTCATGGGGCAATGCTCCAGTTGTAAGCTACAGGTTCTAAGCTGAAAAGGACGGGGCAGCACATTATTGAGCTTTATCAATCAATCCGCTCTAAAAAACAACTTAACAAATGAATCTTGCAGCGAGACACTCCTTCCCATTCGGCTAGCCAGCCGCCCACAAAGAATAAAAGAGGTGCATATGGCAGGTTTCGACAAGCGCGTGAGTTCCTACGAGGAAGCTCTGGCAGGTCTTGAAGACGGCATGACCGTGATCGCCGGCGGCTTCGGCCTGTGCGGGATCCCGGAAAACCTGATCAACGAGATCAAGCGCAAGGGCACCCGCGATCTCACCGTGGTTTCCAACAACTGCGGCGTCGACGGTTTCGGCCTCGGCGTACTGTTGACCGACCGCCAGATCAGCAAAGTGGTGGCGTCCTACGTCGGCGAAAACAAGCTGTTCGAAGAGCAACTGCTCAAGGGCGAAATCGAAGTCACCCTGACCCCGCAAGGCACCCTCGCCGAAAAAATGCGCGCAGGCGGCGCCGGCATCCCGGCCTTCTTCACCGCCACCGGCGTTGGCACTCCAGTCGCCGAAGGCAAGGAAGTCCGCGAATTCCATGGCCGCAAGTACCTGATGGAAGAATCCATCACCGGCGACTTCGCCATCGTCAAAGGCTGGAAAGCCGACCATTTCGGTAACGTGATCTATCGCCACACCGCACAGAACTTCAACCCGCTGGCGGCCACCGCCGGCAAGATCACCGTGGTCGAAGTCGAAGAAATCGTCGAACCCGGCGAGCTGGACCCGGCGCAGATCCACACCCCTGGCATCTACGTCGACCGGATCATCTGCGGCACGTTCGAGAAGCGCATCGAACAGCGCACCGTGCGTAAGTGATCCCCTGCCCCCGGACCGAATGAAGGAATAACGACAATGGCACTTTCCCGCGAACAAATGGCTCAACGCGTCGCCCGCGAAATGCAGGACGGCTTCTACGTGAACCTGGGCATCGGCATTCCGACCCTGGTCGCCAACTACATCCCCGAAGGCATGGAAGTCATGCTGCAGTCGGAAAACGGCCTGCTGGGCATGGGTCCGTTTCCTACCGAAGAAACCATCGATGCCGACATGATCAACGCCGGCAAGCAAACCGTGACCGCACGGACCGGCGCGTCGATTTTCTCCTCCGCCGAGTCCTTCGCGATGATCCGCGGTGGTCATGTCGACCTGACCGTACTGGGCGCCTTTGAAGTGGACGTGCAAGGCAACATCGCCTCGTGGATGATCCCCGGCAAACTGGTCAAGGGCATGGGCGGCGCGATGGACCTGGTTGCTGGCGCCGACAACATCATCGTCATCATGACCCACGCCTCCAAGGACGGCGAATCCAAGCTGCTGTCCCAATGCAGCCTGCCGCTGACCGGCGCTGGGTGCATCAAGCGCGTACTGACCGACCTGGCCTACCTGGAAATCGAAAACGGCGCGTTCATTCTCAAAGAACGTGCACCGGGCGTCAGCGTCGAAGAGATCGTCGCCAAGACTGCCGGTAAACTGATCGTGCCGGACCACGTGCCGGAAATGCAGTTCGCTGCCCAGTGAGGAATCATTCCATGCAAGAAGTCGTCATTGTTGCCGCCACGCGCACCGCGATCGGCAGCTTCCAGGGATCCCTGGCCAATGTGTCCGCGGTTGACCTGGGCGCTGCGGTGATCCGCCAGCTGCTGGCGCAAACCGGCCTGGACCCTGCGCAAGTCGATGAAGTGATCATGGGCCAGGTGCTGACCGCCGGCGCCGGGCAAAACCCTGCGCGCCAGGCCGCGATCAAGGCCGGCCTGCCCTTCGCCGTGCCGGCCATGACCCTGAACAAGGTCTGCGGCTCCGGCCTCAAGGCCCTGCACCTGGGCGCCCAGGCGATCCGCTGCGGCGACGCCGAGGTGATCATCGCCGGTGGCCAGGAAAACATGAGCCTGGCCAACTACGTCATGCCCGGTGCCCGCACCGGCCTGCGCATGGGCAACGGGCAAATCGTCGACACCATGATCAGCGATGGCCTGTGGGATGCGTTCAACGATTACCACATGGGCATCACCGCCGAGAACCTGGCCGAGAAGTACAGCCTGACTCGCGAGCAGCAGGACGCGTTCGCCGCCGCCTCGCAGCAGAAAGCCGTGGCCGCCATCGAAGCCGGACGTTTTGTCGATGAAATCACCCCGATCCTGATCCCGCAGCGCAAGGGCGATCCACTGTCCTTCGCCACCGACGAGCAGCCACGGGCCGGCACCACCGCCGAATCCCTGGGCAAACTCAAGCCAGCCTTCAAGAAGGACGGTTCGGTGACCGCCGGCAACGCCTCGTCGCTGAACGACGGCGCCGCCGCCGTGATCCTGATGAGCGCGGAAAAGGCCAAGGCCCTCGGCCTGCCGGTACTGGCGAAAATCGCTGCCTACGCCAACGCAGGCGTCGACCCGGCGATCATGGGCATCGGCCCGGTGTCGGCCACCCGCCGCTGCCTGGACAAGGCCGGCTGGAACATCGACCAGCTGGACCTGATCGAAGCCAACGAAGCCTTCGCCGCGCAATCGCTGGCGGTGGCCAAGGACCTGGAATGGGACTTGAACAAGGTCAACGTCAACGGCGGCGCCATCGCCCTGGGTCACCCGATCGGTGCCTCGGGTTGCCGCGTGCTGGTGACCCTGCTGCATGAAATGCTCAAGCGTGACGCCAAGAAAGGCCTCGCCACCCTGTGTATCGGTGGTGGTCAGGGCGTGGCGCTGGCGCTCGAACGGGCGTAAGCCAACAGCGTTCAACAGACGGCGCGGGGACCCACGAAGATCTGTCGCCGTCTGGAAAACTGTGGCGAGGGGGCTTGCCCCCGTTGGAGTGCGAAGCGCTCCCAAAATACTCGACCAATTCCGAGATTCTGGGGCTGCTACGCAACCCAACGGGGGCAAGCCCCCTCGCCACATCCCGGGTTCTTTTTTGCCTGCGTTTTTTTCAGGTGGACCGAGTCATCGTTCTTCGGCGGCCCGATCTGTCACCCCAGAAACTGCTGAATCAGCCATGGCGGGTTGACCTCATCGCGGAATGCCCAAAAAACGTATGCGCAAAAGACCTTTCGCACAATTTTCAAAGGGCTTGAATTTTGTATACAACATTCGCATACAAATAAAGCAATCTACCCGATGCAATGTTACCGTTGCCACCTCACACAGGTCGGAGACGTGCGCGTGTTGATCCTCAAATTGCTGGTAATCCCAGGCTTCCTGCTGCTGATTTCCCTGGCTGGCAAACGCTGGGGGCCGAGCGTGGCCGGTTGGTTGTCGGGGTTGCCGGTGGTGGTCGGGCCGATCCTGTTGTTCCTCGCCCTCGAACAAGGCCAGGCGTTCGCCGCGCAATCGGCTACCGCCGCGCTGTCAGCCATGTTCGCGATGATTGCGTTCTGCGTGACCTACGCCCAGGTCGCACAACGGGCCGGATGGCCGCTGGCGCTGCTGATATCGCTGTCGGTCTGGGCACTGGTGGCGGTTGTCCTGTCGCTGATCCCGGCCTCCCTGGTGTTTTCGGTGTGCGCCGCCGCCACTGCGCTGCTCGCCGCACCGTACCTGTTCCCCACCGTGCAACCGGTGCTCAGCGGCCCGGCGCCGAAATCCGACAAGCTCCTGTTGCGCATGGTGGCCGGTGCATTGCTCACCCTGGTCGTCACTTTGCTGGCCAGCACCGTCGGCGACCGCTGGAGCGGCCTGCTGGCGGTGTTCCCGGTATTGGGCAGCGTGATGGCGGTGTTCTCCCAGCAAACCCGTGGCCCGGCCTTTACCGCCGCGCTGCTGCGCGCCACCGCCACCGGCATGTACTCGTTCGCCGCCTTCTGCCTGGTGTTGGCGCTGGCCCTGCCGACGATGGGAATGAACGCGTTTGTGCTGGGCATCGCGGTATCGGTGGCCATGCTGGGTGTTACCAAGCGCCTGCTGGCGCGGCCGGCCGGGCTGACGACGAACACTGAAGGAGCTGCCATCAAACGCTAAGCTGCATCGGGTCATCGGGCTGTCCTCAGCATAGGTGGATACTCGACTCGGGTGACCGCTCGGTAGAGCACACTGGAACCCATCGCAACCTCCATGGGATGATCGCGCCCTACTGCGCGCCCATCCCTGGAGATCCCGATGTCATTGTTGAGTAAAAAAGCCCTTGTCCTGCTGCTGGCCGCCGCTACCGGCCTTGGGGCTTTGAATGCGCAGGCCGCCAAGGCCACTTCCAGCGATGCGCCCGCCCACAAAGTCTCGATGCTCGGCAGCAAGTTCACCTTCAACCTGCCCAAGGGTTTCATCGCCAACCCGCTGCCTGCCAGCCCGGACGGTGCCAGCGGCACCCTGTACAGCAACGAGACCACCAAGACCGTGGTGATCGCCGCAGAAAACACCCTGCCCAACGGTATCAGCGTCAAGGACAACGACGGCGGGTTCCTCGACGGCACCGTGGCCGATTTCGATGCGGCGCAACACAAATCCCTGCCCGACTACAACAAGCTCAGCGAGAAAGCCCTGACCCGGACAACCGGGCTGGGCCTGCGCCAGATCGACGGTACTGCCACGCAGGGCGGCGGCATGACCCTCACCACCACGCTGATGGCCGCATCCGGCACTCGCATGGCGGTGATCCAGGTGATTTCCCGCCCAGGTGACATGGCGGCCCACGAAACCCTGATCAAACAGATCGTCAGCGGAAAATGAATCTCAGGGATTGAGGCGCTGTAACCAGGCGCTCAAATCCTGTATCTCGTCGGCGCTGATGTTGTGACCGACACCGGGGTAGGCGTGAAACTCGGGTTCGAGTGACACGGTCTGCAACAGGCTGTTGGCTTCGGTGCCGTCGCTCAATGGCAGGCGTTTGTCCTGCTCGCCATGACCGATGAAAATCGCCAGCGACTGGCGTTTTTCATCCGGTTGGAGCTCGGATTTGAGCACCGGCAGAATCCGCCCGCTCAACGCAGCGATCCCACCGAACGCCTCGGGATGCCGCAGGCCTGTTTCGTAGGACATGATCGCGCCCTGGCTGAAACCGACCAGGAACACCTTCTCGGGTTCGGTGTGATATTTCTTCGTGGCCTGTGCGACGAAATCCAGCAACAACTGGCCGCTGGACTTCAGATCATCGGTCTCGCCGTTGTAGGCCCCTTCGCCCTTCTTGCGGAACCACTGGTAACTGCCCTCCTGCATCACCATCGGCGCCCGCACCGACAGGTAGGTGTAGGACGCGGGCAAGCCGTCCTTGATGTCGAACAGGTCCTGCTCGTTACTGCCGTAACCGTGGAGGAAAATCACCAGGGGCTGATGGTTCGAATCGGCGCTGGCCTGCGCCAGGTACTTGAGCGGCAAGTCGGTTTGCAGCGGGGTTTGGGCGTGGACAGCGGTGGATACCAGGAGCGTGAGCAGCGCGAGCATCTTCAACATGGGTCTTCCTTCACTGAATGCAGGATTCGGGGAAGAGCCTAACACTGGTCAGTAGGCAGGGACATCTCGGGTGTGGCTGATGCCGCCTTCGCGGGCAAGCCCGCTCCCACAGGGAACGCGTAAACCCTGTGGGAGCGGGCTTGCTCGCGAAGAGGCCAGAACAGACGGCGAAGTACCTGGATCAGTCGTTGATCAACTTGCCCACCCGAATCGGCTCGCGCCCGGCGACCTTCGCCTGCCAGCTGCCTGGCTGGGTGTAGCGCCCACGGTCGATGGCGAACAGCACGCCACTGGTGCCGGCCTGCACGGTGGTGACCTTGTCGCTCAACGGGTCGACCACCTCGAACAGCGCATCGCCCTTCTCCACCCACTCCCCGGCCTCACGCAGGAAGCTGACCACACCGTGATGCGGGGCGAACAGGTATTGGGTGCCTTCGAATGGCATGCCTTCACAGCATTCGGCCGGTGCCGCCGGCCAGGTGCCGGAGATGAAACCCCGTTCGGCGAGGAACCCGAGGATGGCCTCGCAATTGGCCTGGGCCTGGTCGACCCGGGTGTCGCCCATGCTGCCCAGCTCCAGGGTGGTCGCCAGGTTGGCCGGTGGAATCGCTGCCGCCGGAAATGCCCTGGCCAGGCGCAACCATGGCGAAGAACAGGACTCATCGAACGAGCTGCCGCCGGAGTCTTCACACAACAACGCCACGCCGGCCTGCAAACGCGCCGCCAGGGATTGCCACTGCGGCCAGTGCTGCGGCAACGCGTAGATGTGGATCGCCGCCTCGAAATCGCAATGCAGGTCGAGGGTGATGTCGGCGTCGCAGGCATGGCGCAACAACAGGCGGTGCATGGCTTCCAGCTGCGATAGCGCTGCCGGCAAGCCGTCGAGGACCTGGCCCATGGTCTGGCGAATCAGCGCGATGTTGGCCTGGGCGTCGGTGCCCAGGCGATCACCGATCAACTCGGCCACCGGCGCACTGAGTTCGACGAACGAGCGGTTGAAGTTCTTGCCGCTGCCGAGCTCGAAACGCCCCAAGTGGCTGCCTTGCAAGTGCTGGTCGAGGCCAATGGGATTGGCCACCGGCACCAGTTCGATCACACCCGTCAGTTGTCCCTGCTGTTCAAGTTCGGTCAGCCGTTTCTTCAACTCCCAGGCGGTGCGCATGCCCGGCAATTCGTCGGCATGCAGGCTGGCCTGGATGTAGACCTTGCGCGTGCCCGCGCCATAACGAAACACGCTGAGGGTGCGCTCGCTGCCCAGGTGGCTCCAGGGCAGTTTGTGGTCGATGCGTTGCATGGAGGAACTCCTGATATCTGTACGGCGAGCGCTGAAAATGATTGCACAAAAAAAATGGCAACCGCGCCAACGGTTGCCACTTTTCCAAACGGCTGGATTACTCGCCGTAAACGTCAAACTTGAAGTACTTGTCCTGCACTTGCTTGTACTTGCCGTTGGCGCGGATTTCGGTGATCGCTGTGTTGAATTTATCGGCCAGGGCGGTATCGCCCTTGCGCACGGCAATGCCGGCGCCGCCACCGAAGTATTTCGGATCGTTGTACTCAGGACCGACGAAGGCAAAACCTTTACCGGCGTCGGTTTTCAGGAAACCGTCGTCCAGGTTGACCGAGTCGGCCAGCAGCGCGTCAATACGGCCGGACACCATGTCCAGGTTGGCTTCCTGCTGGGAGCCATAGCGCACCAGGACAATCCCCGCCGGTTGCAGCACTTCAGTGGCGAAGCGGTCGTGGGTACTGGCGCGCAGGACACCGACTTTCTTGCCCTTGAGCTCGGTCAGCGGGTCCTTGACGTCGCTGCCTTCCTTCATCACGAAGCGTGCCGGGGTGTGGTAGTACTTGATGGTGAAATCGACGTTCTTCTTGCGGTCGTCAGTGATGGTCATGGACGACAGGATGGCGTCGATTTTCTTGACCTTCAGCGCCGGGATCAGGCCGTCGAACTCTTGCTCGACCCAGGTGCACTTGACTTTCATCTGCTCACACAGCGCATCGCCGATATCCACGTCGAAACCGGTGAGTTTGCCGTCAGGGGTTTTCATCGAGAATGGCGGGTAGCCGGCTTCGATACCGATGCGGATCGGTTTGGCGTCTTCGGCCACCGCGGTCAGGGACAACATCGACAGTGCCAGGGCACCGAACATCACTAGCTTCTTCATTTATAACTCCTGTGTGCGGAGGCTTTTATTGGCAGCTTCGATTGGCAGCGTTCGGTCATCGCTTCGTGAGCGGGAACCGAAGTGGCCGGCAGTCTAGAGCGGCTACAGGAGGGCAAATTACGTCGAGGCGACAATTATTTATAGAAAAGTGGCGCCCGGAGAGAGGCGGCGGGGTGAACGCGCCATGACGGTGCAAAGTCTGTCAGACATATCGCTATTTCAGACCGGACCTACAGGTTTTCCGGCTCCAACCGACAGGATGAGCTGACTGGCGATGCCCGGTGTTTTGCGGCACATTGAGCACCCTTGCGTCCCATCGAGAGTAGCGTGATGCCCACGTTGAACCTGATCCAGCACCACCCCGCCGAAGGTCCGGGGGCCATCGGCATCTGGGCCGAATCCCGAGGGCTGACGTTGAAGGTGTTTCGCGCCGACCTCGGCCAATTGCCGCCCGTCAGCGCCGATCCCGTGATCCTGTTGGGTGGGCCTTATGAATCCAACGCCGGTCCGGCCTGGCTGGAAGCCGAACGGCAATGGCTCAGAAACAGTCTGGATCAGGACGCGGCCGTGTTCGCCATATGCCTGGGGGCACAGTTGCTGGCGTTGAGCCTGGGCGGGAATGTACGACGGATGGACCGGAGCGAAACCGGATGGACCACCGTGACCTTTATCGATGGGCAAACGCTGAAGGTGCTGGAGTGGCACGAAGACGCCGTCGACCTGCCGCCTACCGCGCAGCTGTTGGCCAGCAGCGAGCACTGTGCGCAGCAGATGTACCGCGCTGGGCCGACGCGGCTGGGGTTGCAGTTTCACCCGGAGTGGAACGCAGAGTCGGTGGCCCTGCTCAATGCGCATTTTGGCGATGAGTCGCCGTTGCCCCGGGGGCCGCAGGAGACTGAAGCTTACGCAGCAGTGGCCAAGTGGTTAGAGGCGACACTGGATGAGTGGTGGGCAGCCGCTTCCTTTCGCTGAAGTACATACCTGTGGCGAGGGGGCTTGCCCCCGTTGGGTTGCGCAGCAACCCCAGAATCTCGGTAATGGTCGAGAGTTTTGGGAGCGCTGCGCACTCCAACGGGGGCAAGCCCCCTCGCCACAATGATCAATGGTGTTTGGGTATCAGCATTCGCAACCAATCACGTCACGAGCGGGTCGTTGCTCAGTGACACTCAACCCAAACCCCTCATCCAGCCACCCGGTCACGCCGCCGATCATCTCCTTGACCGGATAACCCAGGGCCGCCAGTTTCACCGCCGCCTTGTTCGCGCCGTTGCAGTGAGGCCCAGCGCAATACACCACAAACAGGCTGTTCTTCGGATAACCCGCCAAACCTTCGGCAGTCAGCAAGCGCCCGGGAATGTTGATCGCTCCCGGTACATGCCCGCGCTCGAACGCCAGCGGGCCACGAACATCCACCAGAATGAAATCGACTTCGCCAGCCTGTTGGCTGCCGTGGACGTCGGAACAATCGGTTTCGAAGGTCAGACGGTTGCTGAAATGCATCAGGGCAATGGCCGAGGGGGCGGCGGGAATTTCGCGAACCAGGCTGGTCATGGGCTGTACTCCAAAGAAGCGGTGGGTGTGGGAAGACTTTATCCGCCACCCACTTGCGGCTACAGTGGCGCACAAGACACTCACCGGGAACTTTCCGCCAAATGCACCCCACCCCAGGAATGGTCGCGATTCTGGCCTACGACGGCCTGTGCACGTTCGAGTTCGGTATTGCCGTGGAGATCTTCGGCCTGCCACGGCCTGAATTCGATTTTCCGTGGTACGAGCATCGCATCGTCGCGGTCGATCAAGGTCCGATGCGTGCCATGGGCGGCATCCAGGTACTGGCCGATGGCGGCATGGAATTGCTTGCCGAAGCCCGCACCATCATCATTCCCGGCTGGCGCGACCGCAGCGCCACGGTGCCCACCGAGCTGATCGCCGCCCTGCGCCAGGCCCATGCGCGGGGGGCGCGGTTGCTGTCGATCTGCTCCGGTGTTTTCGTCCTCGCCGCCACCGGGTTGCTCGACGGGCACGGTGCGACCACGCACTGGCGCTATACCTCGGAACTGGCCGAACGGTTTTCCGGCATCCTGGTGGACCCGGACGTGCTGTATGTCGATTCCGGCCAATTGATCACCTCCGCCGGCAGCGCGGCAGGCATCGATGCCTGCCTGCACCTGGTGGCACGGGATTTCGGTACGCAGGTGGCCAACTCCGTGGCCCGACGCCTGGTCATGTCGCCGCAACGCAGCGGTGGCCAGGCGCAATTCATCCCGATGCCGGTCAGTCCTACACCGCGCAGCGATCTTTCCCGCGTCATGCAGTGGGCTCGTGAGCGTCTGCATGAGCCGCTGGAGGTGCGCGACCTGGCCAGCGAAGCCGCCATGAGCGAACGCACCTTCCTGCGTCGTTTCACTGAAGCCAGCGGCCAGTCACCGAAAACCTGGTTGCAGCACGAACGCCTGGGCCGCGCCCGCGAACTGCTGGAAAGCAGCGACCAGAACACCGAGCAGATTGCCGAGCGTTGTGGTTATCGCTCGGTGGAAAGCTTTCGGGTGGCATTCCGCACGGTGGTTGGCGTGCCGCCTTCGGTGTATCGGGAGCGGTTTGGGCGTGGGGGCAATTCTGGTTTTTGAGGTGTTCTCAAGGCTTGCGCAACAAATAGGTATCCATGATCCAGCCATTGGCCAGCCTTGCAGCCTTGCGCACCCGTTCGATTTCATCCGCCACATCCCTGAGCTTGCCGCTGATCAGGATTTCATCCGGCGTCCCCAGATAGGCCCCCCAGTAAATCTCGGTGTCCTGATCCACCACCTGCTGGTAAGCATCCTGGGCATCGAGCATCACCACCAGGCTGTCGGCATCGCTCACCTGCCCTGCCGCCAGACGCCGGCCGGTGGTGATTTCAACGGAGCGGCCAATCTGGTTGAGCGACACTTTGTGTTGTGCCGCCAGTGCCTGGACGCTGGTAATGCCGGGAATCACCTCGAACTCGAACCCACAGGTACCTGAGGCCTGGATCGCCTGAAGGATACGGAGGGTGCTGTCGTACAACGCAGGGTCGCCCCACACCAGAAAACCACCACACTGGCCGTCGGACAATTCCTCGTTGATCAACCGTTCGAAGGTCTGTTGTTTGGCCAGGTTCAAGTCGTCGACACTGGTCTTGTAGTCCACCTCACCGCGCTCGCGCTCAGGGCAGTGGGCTTCGACAAAACGGTAATCGCGGTCGGTGATGTAGCGTTCGCAAATCTCGCGGCGCAGATCGATGAGTTTGTCTTTGCTCTGGCCCTTGTCCATGAGAAAAAAAACATCGACCTGATTCAACGCCTTCACCGCTTGCATCGTGATGTAGTCGGGGTTGCCGGCACCGATCCCGATGACCAGGAGTTTTTTCATCACAGCAAGTCCTCGGGGTCGGTGCCCGGCAAGCGTAGCCGCCAGCAACCATGGAACCGCAACTCGACAGCCGACAGGGGTTCGACGTCGATCAGGTTGGACGCTGCCCCCCGCAACACCTGCGTCAACGCGGCGCGGATGACGAAAGGATGGGTAATGGCCACGATGTGCCCCGGCGTTGATTGCAAGGTTGTCAACCACGCGCCAACCCGCTTGCCCAGTTGCACCAGCGACTCACCACCGTGGGGCGCCGAAGCCGGGTCTTCCAGCCAATCCTGGAGCGCCTGGGCTTCAGTTTTTTGCAACTCACCGATGCGCACACCGGCCCAGCGCCCGAAGTCGCAGTCCCTCAGTGCGTCGACAATCTGCGACGCGCTGCCGAACAGTTCAGCGGTTTGCCGGGTGCGCAACTCCGGACCACAGACAAGACGTGGAGCGCCCTTGAACTGGTTGCAACGGGAAAGCCTGAGCGCTTGCCAATCCATCTCCAGAGGCTCGTCCAGAGGAAAACGCGCCAATTTCTGTGCGACGGTTCGAGCGTGGCAAATCAGGGTTAAACGGGTTGCCTGCACCAGCAATCACTCCAGGGATGGAAAGGAACGACGGCGTCAGGTGAGCGCCATCGCGCAATTGTGCCGCAACACAGCAGGCCCGGGGGGTGTTTAATTTTCCTGCTTGAAACGGATTCCTTCAGTCATTTCCTGTCAGATTTTCTGTCATGACTGACCGCAACGCAGGCAATCACCTACAAGACTTTACGACATCGCCGTAGCCCCTTGGCACAGGCACTTCGCCCCTTTTTCGGGCACGAGCAGACCACGCGAAAATTCACTAGACAGGCAGTACGCGATGATTAAATACTCCTTTCAACGGACTGTTAAAACACTTTCCACGCTCATCCAGCAGGAGCCCGGATGCCCTTTCTCGAACACCCGATCAACGCGCCCGGCCAGGCACCGCCTGCGAACCGTCTGTTCCTCGTTTAATGCGGTCCATCTCAAGAAACATCCGACAAGAAAAAGAGTGGCGCCTGACAACGTTCAGATGACACCGATTTAATGTGTAGAAAAACCGACAGTGATCGTCAGGCTCGGCTCAAACCGCCGAATCGTTTGATACAGGAGTGTCTCCATGCTGGTCTTGCGTCCAGTCGAGTTGGCCGACCTGCCCCAGTTGCAGAGGCTGGCCCGTGAAAGCCTCGTGGGCGTCACGTCCCTGCCCGACGATAGCGAACGGTTACGCGGAAAAATCCTCGACTCCTGTGCCTCGTTCGAAAAAGACGTCGAGACTCATGGCCCGGAAAACTATTTTTTTGTACTCGAGGACCTGACGACACGGCACCTGGTCGGCTGCTCGGAAATCCTCGCCACCGCGGGATACAACGAGCCGTTCTACAGCCTGCGCAACCGGCACTTCACCAGTGCCTCGCGGGAACTGAACATCGAGCACGGCGTACCGGCCTTGTCGTTGTGTCACGACCTCAGTGGCCACACCTTGCTGCGGGGCTTTCATATCGATGCCGCGCGGGTGCGCAGCGCGCATTCCGAACTGCTGTCGCGGGCGCGCCTGCTGTTCATCGCCGCCCACGCGCGGCGCTTTTCCGACACGGTGATCACCGAGATCGTCGGCTACAGCAGTGATGAAGGCCACTCGCCATTTTGGGACGCCGTGGGCAAGCATTTCTTCGACTTGCCCTATGTCGAGGCCGAACGGCTTTGCGGCTTGCAAAGCCGCACCTTTCTCGCCGAACTGATGCCGCAGTATCCGATCTACGTGCCCATGCTGCCCCAGGCGGCACAGGACTGCATCGGCAGCATCCACCCCGATGGCCAGGAAGCCTTCGATATCCTCGAACGGGAAGGCTTTGAAACCAACAGTTACGTCGATCTGTTCGATGGAGGTCCGACACTCTATGGGCGCACCTCGGGCATTCACTCCATCGCCCACAGCCAGTGCGGTGTGACGCAGTCTGGCCCGGTGATCGATGCCCGTGGCAGCTTTCTGGTGAGCAACGAGTCCTTGAAGGATTATCGGGCCATCGTCGCCGATCTTGATTACATCCCCGGGCAACCCGTGATCCTGGACGCCGCCATGTGCGAGGCGCTGAAGGTGACCGAGGGCAGCCCGGTCAGGCTGGTTGCCCTGTGAACACCCAGCAGATTCAACGCCCGAGCACACGCGCACAAGGAACCGCCGCATGATTGTCCGTCCGGTCCAGATCACCGACCTGCCCGCTCTGTTCACGCTGGTGCGTCAGGCCGTTCCGGGGCTTACCAGCCTGCCGGCCGACGAAGAACGCCTGGCCCATCGGATTCGCTGGGCCCAACGCACCTTCGCCGGGCAGGTCGACCGGGCCGATGCCGATTACCTGTTCGTGCTCGAGGATGACGAGCAGCAAGTGGTGGGCGTCAGCGCCCTGACGGGTGGCGTCGGCCTGCGCGAGCCCTGGTACAACTATCGGGTCGGACTGACGATCAGTGCGGCACCGGACCTGGGTATCCAGCGCCAGATCCCGACCCTGTTCCTGAGCAACGAATTGACCGGCCAATCGGAAGTCTGCTCGCTGTACCTGCGGCCCGATCAACGCGGGGGAAGCAACGGCCGTTTGCTTTCCCTCGGGCGCCTGTTGTTTGTGGCCGAGTTTACCCAGCTATTCGGCAACCGGCTCATCGCCGAACTACGCGGCAGTACCGACGAACGAGGCGGCTCGCCGTTCTGGGACAGCCTCGGCCGGCACTTTTTCAAGATGGATTTCAGCCACGCCGATCATTTGTCCGGGCTGGGCAACAAATCCTTCATTGCCGAACTGATGCCGCGCCAGCCGCTGTACACCTGCCTGCTCACCGAACAGGCCCAGGCGGTGATCGGCAAGGCCCACCCCAATACCGGGCCGGCCCTGAAAATCCTCAGCGCCGAGGGGTTTGCGCACAAGGGCTACATCGATATCTTCGACGGTGGGCCGGTCATCGAAGCCCCGGTTTCCGGGATCCGCACCGTGCGCGACAGTCAATCGCTGCTTCTGGCCATCGGCGCGCCGGACGATAAAGCGCCTATCTGGCTGATCCACAATCGCCGCCTGGAAAACTGTCGCATCACCTGCGCCCCGGCCCGGCGGGTGGGCAACAGCCTGGTGGTCGATCGCCTGACCGCCAAGCGCCTGCAGCTGCAACCCGGTGACTCGGTGCGTGCGGTACCGCTGCTTGACCAGCGGCAACAGGCCGTGGCGGCGTGACCTATCAGTTCCATCGCAGCGACGTCAATCTGCCTAACCCAGCAAATTCGTCATCATTCTCCCCCGGCGCGCGTGATAGCCTTTTATTCCTTCGGCGTTGACACTTTTGCTCAAGCCCTTCCATTCCATTGGTGGAACTCATATGTCCAGGCTTTCCCATCAAGATTTGCGCCGCAATTTTCGCCAACTGTTCGCCTCCAACACCTGCTACCACACAGCCTCGGTGTTCGACCCGATGTCGGCCCGCATTGCCGCCGACCTGGGCTTCGAAGTCGGGATCCTCGGGGGATCGGTCGCCTCGCTGCAAGTACTGGGGGCCCCTGACTTTGCCTTGATCACTCTCAGCGAGTTCGCGGAACAGGCCACCCGCATCGGCCGTGTCGCCCAGTTGCCGGTGATCGCCGACGCCGACCACGGCTACGGCAACGCGCTCAACGTCATGCGCACCATCGTCGAACTCGAACGGGCCGGCGTCGCCGCACTGACCATCGAAGACACGCTGCTGCCCGCGCAGTTCGGCCGCAAATCCACCGACCTGATCACGGTCGCCGAAGGCGTCGGCAAGATCCGCGCGGCGCTCGAAGCCCGGGTTGATTCGGAAATGGCGATCATCGCGCGCACCCACGCCGGGATTCTGCCGGTGCAGGAAATCATCAGCCGCACCCGGCAATACCAAAGCGCCGGAGCCGACGGGATCTGCATGGTGGGCGTAAAGGACTTCGACCATCTGGAGCAGATCGCCGAACACCTGAGCGTGCCGCTGATGCTGGTGACCTACGGCAACCCGCTGCTACGCGATGACAAGCGCCTGGCGGAACTGGGCGTACGCGTGACCATCGACGGTCATGGCGCGTACTTCGCCGCGATCAAGGCGACCTACGACAGCCTGCGCGAGCAACGCCAGATCCTCACCCAGACCTCAGACCTGAGCGCCACCGAGCTGACGCACACCTACACGCAACCCGAGGAATACATCCGCTTCGCGGAGGAGTTCATGAGCGTGAAGGAATGACGGTTTAAACCGACACGCCGCCATCGTCGGATCGCCGCCCGGAGCAAGCCCGCTCCCACAGGTCTTGCGCTGGACAGTCACACCGAGTCGAGCAGTTCGCGATGGGGTTTCCCGTTCCCGCAGCAGATCACCCGATTGCGCCCAGTGGTCTTGGCTTCGTATAGCGCATGATCGGCGTCGTTGAGCCAAAGCGTCGCATCGGCGTGGGCCGGGTTGAAGGACGCCATTCCAATGCTCAGGCTGACTTTCAGCGCCGGATTCTGCTCGTACCCCAAAGTGGCGAAACGATCGCGCAGGGCATCCATGACGGCGACGGCGCGGTTCAGGGGCAGGTCCGGAAGGATCACGCAGAACTCGTCACCGCCGTAGCGCCCTGCCACATCGGTCGCTCGCAGGTTCTGCTTGAGCATTTTGCTCAACTGTCGCAAGACGATGTCGCCGGCAACATGGCCGTAGGTGTCGTTGATGGCCTTGAAATGGTCGATGTCGATCAGGGCGATCGCCCCGCCTTTTTGCTGGCGTTTGCAACGCTGGAACTCGACCTCCAGCTGGTCCTTCCAGGTGCCATGGTTCAGCAGGCCTGTCAGGCTGTCGGTGCGGCTCAGTGCCAGCAGTTCACGCTTCTGACAACCGAGGGTATGGGCCTGGCGGAAGCAGATCCAGCCCAGCGCCAGCGGATACAGGCACAGCAACGGCAAACAGGCATAGAGCTGCACCGCGCTGGTGGCAGGAATGAACGCCGGGGCGAAAATCTGCAGGCCCACGCCCACGCCCAGGATTTGCGCGGCTGTCCCGGCCAGCAGGAAACGCAAGCCGCCTATGGCCACGTTGTTCATGGCCATCATGGAAATGGTGGTCGCGCTGGGCAGAGGATTGAATTGCATCGCGGCAATCCAGAAGCCGCCAAGAAAAGCATCGATCAGCAGATTGCGGTGTTCGGCATGATAGGGCGTCCTGGCCCGGCGCGCCAATTGGTAAGCCAGGTGCGGCCAGACCAGGCCATTGAACCACATGAAACCCCAGACCCAGGGTGCCGGATCGAGTGGATACATTGCCGCGCTCACGCACACCAGCCCCAGGGCCAACCCCAGGGTCCGCGATGTATAGAGCCTCCTGGCCAATGAAAATCCCTTTCCTCCCGATTTTGCCATAGGGCCTCTGTGCCACTCGACGGAATGCGATTACAGCCTGTGCCTGTGCGCTGGAGTCTATCAGGGCGAGATTAAATAGCCATCACCGGCTGACAGGCTGAATATCGCGACATCACGCTCACATAAAAGCAAAAGCCTCGCCCCAGAAACGGCTATACATGAAAGAAGGGATTGATCGATGACCATAAGAGGAGGCCCATGCAGACCTTTCAAGTATTGATCATCGGCAGCGGGTTTGGCGGCCAATGTGCAGCAATCAATTTGCTCAAGGCCGGCATCGACGATTTTCGCCTGCTGGAGCGGCGGGATTTCTTCGGCGGTACCTGGTGCCAGAACACCTACCCCGGCGCGGCAGTCGATGTGCCCTCACCGCTGTACTCCCTGTCTTTTGCTCCGTATCGCTGGACACAAATGTTCGCCGAACAGGCCGAACTGCACCGCTACACCCGCCACGTGGTGGAACACTTCGGCCTGCGGGACAAAGTGGAGCTGGACGCCAATGTCGAGCGCGTCGAATGGGACGATGCCAACAAACGCTGGACGGTGTACACCGCCGGCAAAGGCACGTTTTGCGCGCAGTTCCTGATCAACGCGACCGGGCCGTTGAGCCAACCAGTGGTTCCGCACTTCGACGGACAGGAACGCTTTCAAGGTAAAACGTTTCACACCAACAACTGGGATCACCACTACGACTACCGGCAAAAACGCGTAGCCATCGTCGGCAGCGGCGCCAGTGCGGCCCAGGTCATTCCAGCCATCGCTCCGGACGTCGGGCACTTGCATGTGTTCCAGCGCACGCCCCACTGGGTTTTGCCCCGGGCCGACCGCAGCTTTGGCCGTTTCCAGCGCTGGCTGCTGGGGTTCAAGCCGGCCTACAAGCTGCTGCGCTGGGGGATCTACTGGCAGTTCGAAACCCGGGTGATTGCCTTCAAGTATTCGAAACCGGCGGTGCACATGGTCCAACGCCAGGCCCTGCGCTTTCTCAAACGCCAGGTGCCGGACGCCGAACTGCGGCGCAAGCTGACGCCGGACTACACCATCGGCTGCAAACGGGTGATTCTGTCCAGCACCTTGTACCCGGCACTGGCACGCGACAACGTGACGCTGCACAGCCGCGAGCAAGGCATCGCGTCTATCGACGAAACCGGCATGGTTACCCAGGATGGCCAGCACATCGACCTGGACCTGATCGTCTGGTCCACCGGCTACGATGCCACCGACGGGGTTATTTCCTACCCGGTAACGGGCAAAAACGGCACCCGTCTCAAGGAGGTCTGGGCGCAATTCCCGCGGGCCTACCTCGGCACCGCCCTGCCCGACTTTCCCAATCTGTTCATCGTCACCGGGCCGAATACCGGCATCGGCCACACTTCGGCGCTGTTCATCATCGAATCCCAGATGAATTACATCCTCGATTGCATTCGCACCTTGAAGACTCAAGGTTTACGCAGCATCGAAGTTCGCCATGAGGCGTAACGTACCTACACTGAAATGATCCACCGGGAAATGGAACGCACCGTGTGGAAATCCGGTGGTTGCCACAGTTGGTATCAAAGCAAGAGCGGTCATGTGATTGCCATGTTTCCGGGATTCAGCTTCAGCTTTCATCGCTTGACCCGAGCGCTGAAACCCGCCGATCACATTTTGTCCTGAGTAGATAGAAGGGAGACGCGTGATGCTTTTGTTGTTCGTCGTTCTCGCAGTGTTCGTCGCCTGGAGCTGGCTGACCTACCCGGCCATCGGCTACTGGGTCTATGACTTGAGCATGGCGGCCGAGGCCAAGCTGTACCGGCTGCACAAGATCGTCGTGCCCATCCCCGAGATGACCGTCTCGACCTGGCAAGGCGGGCCGTACGAGGCCACCAGCAGTGTGCTGATGCTCCATGGCTTCAGCGCCGACAAGAACCTATGGCTGCGTTTCGCCCGACACTTTGTCGGCAGCCATCGGGTGATCATCCCGGACATCGCCGGCCATGGCGAAACCGGCTTCAAGGCGGGCGGCGGCTACGACATCCCGCTGCAGGCCAAGCGCATGATCCAGCTGCTGGACGTGTGTGGGGTGGAGAAAGTCCATGTCATCGGCAACTCCATGGGCGGCTACATGGCAGCCTGGCTTGCGGCCAAGTATCCGGAGCGCATTGTGTCCGTGGCCCTGGTCGACCCGGCCGGGGTCACTTCGCCCGAGCCCAGTGACCTTGAGCGGCATTTGGCCAAGGGCCACAACCCGTTTCTGATTCATTCGCGCGAAGAGTTCCGGCGTTTCTACGCCATGACCATGGCTTCGCCACCCTGGGTACCGAAGCTGGTGCTCGATGCCGTCGCCCAGCGCTATGAACAGTCCCGCGAGGAGCTGGAAGAAATCTTCCGGGAATTGCGCGCCAGCCCGCCGATGGAACCGCACCTGCCCGACATCACCGCTCCGGCGCTGTTGCTGTGGGGACGCAAGGACCGGCTGATCGATGTCAGCAGCGTGGCGGTCTGGAGCAAGGGCATCGTCGACCTGCGCGTGCATATCTGGGACGCCATCGGGCACATGCCCATGGTGGAAGCGCCATACGGTTCGGCGCGCCTGTATCGCGAGTTTTTGGCATCGCTGCGTTCGGAGAGCCCACAGGATCAACGACTGCATTAGGCACTCAGTCCTTTGCAGAATGAAGTTCGTCAGAAACTTCGTTTGTCGGCGTCGCGCAAGGCTGCGATCTTTTGTCCATCCTTTACGTCACCGCGCCAGGAATCCTGTTCATGAACAACCCGAACTTCGTCAGCCCTGACCTGATCCGCCAACGCTTCTCCAAAGCGATGTCCGACATGTACCGCGAGGAAGTGCCGTTGTACGGCGCATTGATGGAACTGGTGGAACAGACTAACCGTCACGTGCTGGACAGCGATGGGCAAATCCTGCGACAGCTCACCAGCACCGGCGAAATCGAACGCCTGGACCTGGAACGTCATGGGGCGATCCGCGTCGGCACCGCCGATGAACTGGCGACCCTCGCCCGCCTGTTCGCGGTGATGGGCATGCAACCGGTGGGTTACTACGACCTGACACCGGCCGGCGTACCGGTACATTCCACGGCGTTTCGCGCGGTGCATGAAGCGTCGCTGCAGGTCAGCCCGTTCCGGGTGTTCACCTCGCTGTTGCGCCTGGAACTGATCGAAGACCTGGAGCTGCGAGCGTTCGCCCAGTCGATGCTCGACCAGCGTTCGATCTTCACCCCCACGGCTCTCACGCTCATCGAACGCGCCGAATCCCGGGGTGGCCTGACCGAGCAGGAGGCCCTGGAGTTCGTCGAGCAGGCACTGGAAACGTTTCGCTGGCACCACAGCGCCACCGTCACCGCCGAACAGTATCGACAGCTCAGCGCCCAGCATCGCCTGATCGCCGACGTGGTGGCGTTCAAGGGCCCGCACATCAACCACCTGACACCGCGGACCCTGGACATCGACATCGTCCAGGCGCAGATGCCGGCCCATGGCATCACCCCCAAAGCGGTGATCGAAGGCCCGCCTCGCCGCCAGTGCCCGATCCTGCTGCGCCAGACCAGCTTCAAGGCCCTGGACGAGCCGATTGCCTTCACCGATCAAAGCGAGGCACGCGGCAGCCACAGTGCCCGTTTCGGCGAGATCGAACAGCGCGGTGCCGCCCTCACGCCCAAAGGCCGCGCACTCTATGACCGCTTGCTCAACGCCGCACGGGACGAACTCAAGGACTTCCCCAGCGAAGCCAACGCCGCGCGCTACAACGCCCTGATGGCGCAGCATTTCAGCGAGTTCCCTGACACCTGGGAAGGCATGCGCCAACAGGGCCTGGCCTACTTCCGCTACTTCGTGACGGAAAAAGGCCTGGCGGCGGGCGACCTGAAAAACGCGCCCCTGGAAGACCTGCTCAGCGACGGTTACCTGCGGGTTGAACCACTGGTGTACGAAGACTTCCTGCCGGTCAGCGCGGCGGGGATTTTTCAGTCAAACCTGGGGGACGCGGCACAAACCCGTTACGGCGCCCATGCCAATCAGCAGGCGTTCGAACAGGCCCTGGGGCGTTCGACGATCGATGAGCTGGAACTGTACGCCGAGAGCCAGCGGCGTTCGATCGAACAGTGTTTCACCGCGCTGGCCGATGTTGTTCAAGTCAATACAAAACATTACTGAACGATTTGTTACAACTGAATAAAAAAGGGCGACCTGCAGGTCGCCCGTTTTTTTATATCCAAAACTTTCAATACAACAAATAAAGTGTTCGCCCAGTGCAATGGCCTCGGCAATCCATGCACTGGTAAAGAGCCCTGACACTGGGCGAACGGAAAGTATTTTAGTAGAAGCGGATTAATATGTCCGTGCCGCAAAGATGAAATTTATCGACACAATGTTTAACAAGATGTCGATTTAAATACTATGCAACACGGCAGCTCAAACTCACCAGTTCGACCATTATGGGCTGATCATTCCTATACAAAACTTGCACAAAAATAATCAGCCCGTATAGAACCATTACTCGATATCAGTGCTTGCTGGTCACCGTCAATATGTCGGTATAAACCACGTTGACGCTTTGCCCGACTTTCAAGTCCTTGAGTTTGGCCTGGACTTCAGGTCGTTTGACGTCGACGGTCTTGGACTTGCCTTCCGGGTTTTCGAAGGTCACCTGGTTTTTCTTCAGGTCGATGTGGGTGATTTTCAACTGCACTTTCACCTGGCGGTAAGCTTCGCCGCCCGGGTTGGCGCTGCCTGGCGCTGCGCGGATTTCGCCGGTGGCTTCGGCGGTGCCGGGCAGGCCTTTGTCGATATCGGTGTCGAGGTAGGCTGCAACGGCGCTGGTGACTGTGATGTCGACCGTATCGCCGGCCTTGAGGTTATCGAGGTTTTTCGCCTTGTCGGTCAATTGCACCGGGAACTCGTTACCCTGCGGGCCTTTAAGAACCACGGAATGGTTCGCGGCATCAACCGAAACGACTTTGGTGGAGATCTGATCAGCCACAACGACTTCGGACAACGGGATATCGGCGGCAACCGCGCCAAAACTGGCGGCAGACAGCATGGTAGCGAGGGTGATGGCTTTGGTCAGTGCATGGCGTTTCATAGGCAGAACATTCCCTGTGATAGATGGCAACAGACGGCGTTGAAACCAGGCTCAACGCCATGTGTGCGAGTGAGCATAGACGCTGTTGAGCGAGTGGTCGCGCCGGGACGGTGATTTTCCTCGCACGAGCGCCTAGTACCCGGTCATTTCCAGATAGCCCTGCCCTGCATGGCTGCCGCTGAGGCGCACCGGGCCTTCCCAGTAGGGAATGCGCAAGTCCATCCAGGCCTGGGGATTGAGCGCGGTAATGGCGATATCGAGGTGCCTGGCGGGGATTTTGATCGACCAGCGAATGGGCATCGTGCGCCCGGCAACCCGGGCGCTGTCTTGCGGCGTGAGGATGATGTCGCGGGCGTGCAGCAATTGTACCTGGCCCCGGGCGTCGATCCAGGTGCCGGTGAGGTAAGGCTCGCCGTCCTTGTGCCGCATGCGATACAGCATCACCTGCTCGCCGCTGTCCAGGTGCAGGGAGAGCCAGTCCCAACCGGTCTGGTTGCTCGTCAGGGGTTGGCTGCTCCATTCGCGGTCGAGCCAGGCCGGGCCACTGACCTGAAAGATTTTGCCGTCGATGTCCAGAGTGCCGCTGGCCTGAAAAAACGGCTGGCTGTAGTAGTAAGAAGCCTGGCCCTGCTCGGACTTCTGGCTGAACCCCCGGTCTCCCTGAAGCACCAGCGGCCCCGTCGCGGTCAACCGCAGCCGGTAGCTGAAACGCTGGTCGCGAGCACTGAGTAGCACGTCGGCCAACGGGTCGTCGGCAGTCGCCTGGCTGCGCAATTGCCAGTCGTCGATCCATGCATAGAACGGCGCAACGCTGACACCGGCCTGACCGACGCCGCCACGGGCATAACGTTCGGCCGCGTGATGCACCGTCGCCGACGTCACCGCCGCGTGGCCGAGCCAGATCGTCTGATTCTGCCAACCCGCCACCTCGGGGCTGGCTTTCAACGCGCTGCGGAACAAGGTCCATTGCGCGCCGAACTCATTGCCCTGATCGTCCTTCAGGTTGGCCGTGACGTACCACCATTCGATGCGAAAGCCGTCGTGCGGGCCGTGATCCGCCGGGAAGCTGAACTCCCGACCGGGCACCACCGGGGTGAACGCGGCGGCCTGGCTGCCCAGCCCGGCAAAGCCCTTTTGCTCCAGTGCCGGTTGATCGCAACCGCTCGCCAGCAGCGCCAGGAGCAACACGCCGACTTTAATCTTCATGGGCAAACGTCCGCAGCAGGTCCGCCGGTTGCGTGCGGTACAAACGGTACAACGGCCAGGCCGAGGCCAGTAACGTCGCCACCAGCGCCAGCCCCATCAATTGCAACAGTTGCAATGGAAACACCCGCAACGGCAGGCGCCAGCCAAAGGCCTGCACGTTGATCACCGTGTCCAGGCACCACGCCAGGGCGATGCCCAGCGGCAACGCCAGCACCAGGGTCAATATCGCCAGCAACCAGGTTTGCCCGAGGTTGAGCAACATCAGATGCCGACGCCTCACGCCCAGCGCCCACAGCGGCGCCAGTTGCCCGAGGCGGCTCTGGCTTTGGGTCAACAGGCTGATGAACAGCGCTACGCCGGCCACGCACAGCGTCAGGCTGTTGAGCGCGGCGGTGGCGGCGAAGGTGCGTTCGAAGACTTGCGTGGACCAGCCCTTGAGCCGCGCCTGATCGACGATGCGGCTGTCGTCCAGGGTAAAGCGCGCCTGCAATGCCGTGACGAACGCCGGGATCGCCCCCGGCTCGATGCGCAGGTTGAAGCGGTTCGGTGTCAGTTGCGGCCAACCGCTGAGCAGGTGGTTGATGTTCACCAGAATGTGCCCCTTGGGATTGCCATAGTCGGCGTAGATCCCGACGACTCTCGGCGACCACGGACCGGTGGGAGTCGGCAGCGTCAGGTGATCGCCCAGTTGCACTTGCAGGCGCCGGGCCAGTTGTTCGCTGAGCATCACTGCATCGTCCTTGGCCAGTCGCTCCCAAGGGTTGTCGCCCAGAGCTTCGAGCAGCGGCCAGTGCTGGCGATAGGTCGGATGGTCGATGATCCCGGACAAGTCCGTCGGCCAGCCCTGCAACTGGATCGAAACCTGCCAGTTGGGCAGCACTGCCGCCAGTTGCGGCTGCTGGTCGAGCCAGCCGTGCAGCTCCCGGGACTGGGTCGGGTTCTGGGGATTGAGGTAAAGCTCGGCCGTCAGCCGTTGTTCGAGCCAGTCGCTGAAGGTCTGGCGAAAGCCTGCGGTCATGCTGCCGGCACCTATGTTCGCCGCCATGGCCAACAGCAGCGCCATCAACGCCAGGCTCAGGGCCGGCAGTTGCTGGCGGCAATCGGCGACAAACCACTGGCCGAGCACCGAGCGACTGCGCTGCGAAACGAGATTGAGCAGTGAACTGAGCACCACCGGCAATGCCAGCGCGGCACCGATCAACAGCGCGGCCATCAGTACGAAGCCACTGATAAGACTGTCGCCGAAGATCAACGCCAGCAGCGCGATCACCCCGGCCAATGCCGCCACCCAACCCTGGCGTCGCAACCAGCGTGCATGGGCCTGGTGCCAGGCCTGCGGGTCGGCCAGCGCCAGCAATGGCAGACGCGCCGCCCGCAACAGGCTGTTGGCCCCGGCCAGCAACGCGCCGACCAGACTCAAGCCGATCCCACTGAACCACCACGACAGGCTGAGGCTCAACTGCCCCGCCACTTCGGCGCCGTACAAGCCACGCAGGCTGGCGGCGACATCGGGCAACAGCACGCCGGCCAGCAGGTAGCCGCTGACCACCCCGGCCACACCGCCAATCAGGGCCAATCCACCCAATTCCACGGCGAGACAAGCGATCAGCATCCGCGCACTCACACCGCAAGCACGCAGGGTCCGCAGCAGGCTTCGCCGTTGCTCCAGTGCCAGCCCGATGGCAGCGTGCACGATAAACAGGCCGACCACGAACGACAGCACCCCCAGGGCATCGAGGTTCAGGTGGAAGCTTTCGGTCAGGCGCGTCAGGTTGTTTTCTTCGCCGGCGCGCTTGAGTTGCAGTTGCCCTTTGAACGGCTCCGGCAGCGGCGCGGTGAAATCCTTCGGTAACAGCAGCCGCGACAGTTGCTCCGGCAACCCCAGGACCTTCTGGGCAAACCCGATGTCCACCAGCAGCACGCCGGGCGCCATGTCGGCCTGTACATGCAGCGGCGGCAGTGCCGCGCCCGCCAGGTTCTGTGGCCGGTCACCTTCGCGCAAACCCAGTGCCTGCAAGGTCTGGGGCGATATCCAGGTACTGCCCGGCGGACTGAAGAAGCCGACCACCTGTTCAATCGCCAGGGCCTGCCCGGCCACCGCCGCGCCCGCCGGCAGCGACACAGGTTCGATGCCCATCAACTGCAAGCGCTGCTCTTCGTGCCCCTTGAGCGTGACCCGGCCTTGCAGCACCGGTGACACCGGCCACCCCGCGCGCCGAAGATCGATAAACCATTGCTGGGCGAACGTGCCGCCTCCAGGCGCACCGAGGCTGGCCTGAGGTTCGCCGCCGATCAACTGACTGGCGCGGGCGTAGCTGTCGCGTGCCTGGCTGTTGAGTGCCTGGACGCCGGTCAGCAGACCGGTGGCCAGCCACAACCCGGTCAACACACTGAAAAACTGTACCGGGTGCTGCCGCCAGTGGCTGAGCAGCGCGCGCAGGGTTTCGCCAAAGATGCGCATGTCAGCGGTCGCCCATACCGGCCAGGCGACCGCCGCACAGCAGGGCTTTTTCCGCCAGCCGCGCCGCCACACCGGGACTGTGGGTGACCATCAACAGGCTGGTGGGGCTGTCATCGAGCAATTCCAGCAGCAACTGCAACACCTCGGCGCCGGTGGTTTCATCGAGGCTGCCGGTGGGCTCGTCGGCCAGCAGCAGTGGCGGGCGCGACGCCAGCGCCCGGCCCAGCGCGACCCGTTGCTGCTGACCGCCGGACAGTTGCTCCGGGTAGCGCCGCAGCAGCTCACCCAGGCCCAGGCGTTGCACCAGGTGCGCCTGCCAGCGTGGGTCATGACGCCCCGCCAGGCGTGCCTGAATCGCCAGGTTGTCTTCGACCCGCAGGCTGCCGATCAGGTTGAATTGCTGGAACACCAGGCCGATTTCCGTACGACGCCAGTTCGCCAGTTGCCCTTCATTCATCTGCTCCAGGCGATGCTCGCCACTGCGGATGCTGCCGCGATCGACCTTGTCCAGCCCGGCGATCAGGTGCAGCAAGGTGCTTTTGCCACTGCCCGACTCGCCCATCAGCGCCAGGCTGCTGCCAGGCCTGAGCGTCAGGTCGACGCCTTGCAGCACCGGCAGCGGCCCCTGCGGTGTGGCGTAGCTTTTGAAAACGCCATGGACTTCAAGCATGGGGTCAACCTGCTGGATATGCATGGGCCAAGGATAGCGGCCCTGAATGGTTTTTGTCCGCTGACGATCATGGCCCCGACCGGCCATCGTCCTACCCTCGAAGCTGGTCTGACCATAACGATAAAAAACGGAGACGCCATGCCTCGTTTCACCTTGAGCCCCCGTGGGCTGCTCGCTTGCCTGATCACTGCCTGCCTTGCGCAATCGGTGGTCGCCGCCGACGCACCGGTCGCGGCCAGCCCGCAAACCACGGCTAGTAACGCCGCCGTGCTGCAACAACTGCCCTTCACCGACCGCACCGACTACGAGTCGGTCACCAAGGGCCTGATCGCGCCGTTCAAGGGCCAGGTCAAGGACGCCTCGGGCAAGGTCGTCTGGGATATCCAGGCCTATGACTTCCTCACCAAGGATAAGGCCCCGGCGTCGGTCAATCCGAGCCTGTGGCGCCTGGCCCAGCTCAACGCCCATGCCGGGTTGTTCGAAGTCAGCCCTCGGTTGTATCAGGTGCGCGGCCTCGACCTGGCGAACATGACCATCATCGAAGGCGATGACGGGCTGATCATCATCGACCCGCTGACCATGGCCGAAACCGCCAAGGCCGCGCTGGACCTGTACTACCAGAACCGCCCGCACAAACCGGTGGTGGCGGTGATCTACAGCCACACCCACGTCGACCACTTCGGTGGCGTGCGCGGGGTCATCGACGAAGCCGACGTCAAGGCCGGCAAGGTCAAGGTGTTCGCCCCCGCCGGGTTCATGGAACACGTGATGAGCGAGAACGTCTACGCCGGCAACGCCATGAGCCGCCGCGCGCAGTTCCAGTTCGGCAGCCTGCTGCCCCGTGGCGATCACGGCCAGGTAGACGCGGGACTGGGCAAGAGCTCGCCGAGCGGCGGCACCGTCACCCTGATCCCGCCCACCGACCTGATCGACAAGGAACTGGAAACCCGCACCATCGCCGGCCTCGACGTGGAATTCCAGTTGACCCCGGGCACCGAGGCGCCGGCGGAGATGAACCTGTACCTGCCGCAGTTGCGCGCCTTGTGCATGGCGGAAAACGCCACGCAAATGATGCACAACATCCTCACCCCGCGAGGCGCGCAGGTGCGTGACGCCAAGGCCTGGGCCGAGTACCTGGACGCCAGCCTGGCGCGTTACGGCGACAAGAGCGACGTGCTGTTCGCCCAACACAACTGGCCGACCTGGGGCGGCGAGCGCATCCGCACCTTCCTCGCCGACCAGCGCGACATGTACGCCTTCCTCAATGACCGCACCCTGCACCTGCTGAACCAGGGCCTGACGCCGCTGGAAATCGCCGACTCGATCAAGAAACTGCCCGGCAGCCTCGACCAGAAGTGGTACACCCGTGGCTACTACGGCTCACTGAGTTTCAACACCCGGGCGGTGTATCAGCGCTACATGGGTTTCTATGACGGTAACCCGGCCAACCTCAACCCGCTGCCGCCAGTGGAAACGGCCAAGCGTTCGGTCGAGGCCATGGGCGGCGAAGCGGCGGTGCTGGGGAAAATGCAGGCGGCGATGTCCAAGGGTGAGTACCGCTGGGCCGCGCAATTGGGCAATCAGGTGCTGTTCGCCAACCCGGACAACGGCGATGCCCGCAAAGCCCAGGCCCAGGCGCTGGAGCAAATGGGCTATCAAAGTGAAAACGCCACCTGGCGCAACATGTACCTGACCGGTGCCATGGAACTGCGCAACGGCGTGCCACCCAATGCGGGCACGTCGGTATCGGTGGACATGGTGCGGGCGATGAGCCCGCAGATGTTCTTTGACTTCCTGGCGGTGCGCCTGGACAGTGAAAAGGCCGTAGGCCACGACCTGACCCTGAACTGGACCTTCGATGACCTGAACCAGGACTTCAACCTGACCCTGCGCAATGGCGTGTTGACCCACCGTGCCGGGCTCAATGCTCAGGCGGATGCCAGCGTGACCATGAGCAAGGCCACCCTGGAACAGATCAGCCTCAAGCAACTGGATATCCCGACGGCGATCCAGAAAGGCCTGATCAAGTTGCAAGGCAATGGCAAGAAGCTTGGGGAGTTGATGAGCAGCCTCGATACGTTTGCGCCGCAGTTCAATATCGTGACGCCTTGATACCGTCCTCGCGAGCAGGCTCGCACAGGAATCCGTGCTGTTCACAGCATTTGTGAACGACACAGGTCCCGTGTGGGAGCGAGCCTGCTCGCGATGGCTATCTGGCAGGCGGCATGGATATTTGAGGGTGTACATATCCGTTTCTGCGGTAACGGCGGCTTATGGTTCCGCTCTTACAGCGGGTCACTTGGAAAAGCCCCAAGTAACCAAGGGCTCTTGCCCCTGACGTTCGGTGCCTCGCTGTGGCTCGGCATGCCCTCGCTCCGGTCCTGCTCCGTGGGCCCGCCGCCATCGGCCATCCATGGCCGGGGGCGGCTAACCCGGCATCCATGCCGGGTTGCCCACTGCGCAGAACCTCCTCTCGGCCTCACGAGGGGGCGTACACCGCAACAGCACCCGAGGCGGCCTACCGGCCGACCTGACTCTTTGGTCCGTACGCATTTCAAAACTGTGGAAGCGAGCCTGCTCGCGATGCGGTTCAGGCAGACACCACTTCAACCTTCGGCATTTGCCAGCGTTGATTGACCACTTGCTGCCCAGGTCCATACAAGCGCAGGACCAGGGTGAACGCCCCGCTTGCCGGCGTCGGCAACCAGTTGCTCTGCTCTGGCGGAGTGGCGTTCTGCAGGATCAACGTCAACCCGCCGTCCTCGTCCATCTGCATGTGATCGCGGCTGCTCAGGCAGTAACGATTGATCGGGTTGGCCACCAGTTGCCGGTCCGGCAAGTCATACAAGGTCAGCGACCAGAACTCACTTGCCGGCGGTAATTGACCCGGTGCGAAACGCAGGCGATAGCTTCGCCCGCCCTGCAAGGGTTGCCCCTGATTATCCAGGCGAGTGCCGGTGTAGAAGGCCTCTTCCACGCTGTTGCCGTAGATGCCGACATTCGCCGCGACAGCGCGGTTGAGGTAATTGCCGTTCAGCGCTTCGCGCGTGCCGAACAGGCCGAGGGTGGTGCGTACCTGGCTCACCGCGGTTTGCAGTTGCGCCTGGGCGTCCTGAATCCCGGAGAGCAGTGCCTGGCGCGTTGCTGGCGGCAACGTCACCGGGTCGAAAGCCTGGCCGGGCACGATGCCGATCCGGGCAAAACGTGCGCGCAAGGCTTGTTCGGACGGCTGCGTGGGGCACAGGCTGAGGATCTGGTTCAGTGCCGGGATAAACTCCAGCCCCAACCCGGTCTTGCTGTCCCAGGGTTGCCAGTCAATGGCTCGCGCAGCCACGGGCGGTGCACTGCCGGTGTATTCATGCAACGAACGCAAACCGTATTGCTGCTGCAAGGCCCGCACCGCCGGCAGGTCCCCGGCGTTTTTCAGGCCCGTTCTCCCAAGCACCATGACGATTTCGGTTTCACTGCGCAGCACCGCCTTGACGCCGTCCGGTGTCGGGCCTTGCCAGCCGGGTCCGGCGATCAGGTAATTCCCCGCTTCGCGACCGGTGCTGAGCACGCCGACATAGGCAAAGTTGTGGGTGTATTGGTCGACCAGTTGAAGCACGTAATAGCGCTCGTCATCGACCGCCGGCACGCTCAATACCTGTGGCTCGCTGCGCAGGTCGAGCCAGGCCCAGGAGTACGGCGTGTCGTTGTTCGGCGTGACGATGTCGCGGTTGTTCGGGGTGAACAACTCAGTGTAATGACGAAAGCGGTTGAAGCCGCCGACGTACTCCGGCGCGGCCGGGTTGAGCGCCTGTTTTTCCATGGTCTGGTAATGCATGAGCATGGGGTAGGCGTAAATCCACGCCTCTTTGGCAATCTGCCGCAGGTCATCGGAATCAGCGGCCAGCAACCAGCGTGGAAACATCAGGCTGCCGCCCAATACCCCCATGCCGCCCAGCACCCGGCGGCGACTGAAAATCAGGTTCATGATTCGATCCTCGTTATCGTCGGCAACTGATAACCCCCGTCCAATGCCCCGCCCTTGGGCAGGTACAGGCGCAACAGCAGGTTGAACGGACCTTGCGGCGTCGGCAGCCAGTTGCCCTGCGGCGCAGCCTTGGGCGCATCGGCTTGCAGGATCAGGGTCAAGCCGCCATCGGCATCGTATTGTAGACCAGGGCTGCGATCGCCCAGGGCGTAACGCTGGATCGGGTTGGCCACCAGCAACTGGGTTTTGCCGTCATACAGGGTCAGCGACCAGAACGCATTCACCGGCGGCAATTGCCCGGCGGGAAAATGCAGGCGATAGGTGTGTTGGCCGTTGAGCGCCTGCCCCTGGGCATCGTGCAACGCCATCGGGTACTGCGCTTCCACCGCATCGTTGGCGTAGATGTAGCGCCAGGCGACCGCGGCACGGGTCAGGTCATCGTCGCCGTATTTGCCGACGTTGGACGGCGACGGCAACCAGCCCTGCCGTTCCACCGACAGCTGGCTGGAGGCTGTGCGGACCTGTTCGCGACCGGATTCGGCGCCTTGGGCGACGGCTTCGCTCAAGTCCGCCGGGGCCTGGAATTCGCTCCCCGGCTTCACGCCGATGGCGGCGAAACGGGTCAGTTTCTGTTGTTCGCTGGCGGTCCATTGGTGCAAGGGGGCCAGTGCGTTGAAGGTGCTGAACAGCGCCTGCGCCGGCCCTTGCTTGCTGTCCGTATACGCTGGCAGTTGCAGCGGAGCCAAGGGTTCAGGGGCCGCGCTGCCAGTGACTTTGGACAGCGGTTGCAAGGCGTAGCCCTTCAGCACTTGCGCGGCGTCTTTCTGATCCGCTTCGCCCTTGACCTCGGTCCGTCCCAACAGGAAGACCAGCCGGCTCGGCGAACGAATCACCGCGCTGAAACCCGATGGCACTGGCCCCTTCCAGTCCGGCCCGACGATCAGGTAGCGCCCCGCCTGATCACCTGTGGCGCGGGTGCCGATGTAGTCAAGGTTGTCGGTGCGCATGTCCACCAGTTGGAAGCTGTAGTAGCGCCCATGCACGGCCGGCACGTCCAGCACCATAGGTTCGCTGCGCAGATCGAGCAAGGCGCGGGAATAGAAGGTGTCGTTGTTGGGCGACACCACTTTGTTGTCTTGCGGACCGAGCAGGCGCGGTTCGCTGTAGAGGCGGTTGAACGGCAGGTTCGCGGCGATGGCACTGAGCACCTTGTCGTGTTCGACGGTGGCGTAGGCGAACACGTAGGCTTCCTGGGCCAGGGCTTTCGCTTGCTGTTGATCCAGGGTTGCAGCGTGAACAGTGCCCAGGCTCGCGCCCAGGGCCAGAGCGGATATCC
Organism: Pseudomonas sp. KH_046_2; assembly: GCF_057838985.1. Taxonomy (NCBI): domain Bacteria; kingdom Pseudomonadati; phylum Pseudomonadota; class Gammaproteobacteria; order Pseudomonadales; family Pseudomonadaceae; genus Pseudomonas; species Pseudomonas sp. KH_046_2. The sequence continues at coordinate 3,821,029 of NZ_CM174480.1, forward strand.
AGTAGCGCATGGCAGATCTCCTTGGCAGGTAAATATCAACACACCGGCCCCTGTGGGAGCGGGCTTGCCCGCGAAGAGGCCGGTACATCCAACATTGATGTTGTCTGACACACCGCCTTCGCGGGCAAGCCCGCTCCCACAGGGACTTTCGGTGATGCTGCAATACGATTTACTTGGCCCAGCGCCGCAGGTCCGACGGGGTGTAGTCGTCGGTCTTGGCGGCGAAGCCCACGCGCATCGGCTCGGTCTCTTCGTTGGCCAGGCCGCCGGCGTAGTAGCGTCCGGAGATCAGGTCATAGGAGGTTTCCAGCACGTTGTAGGTGAAGCCGTGGTCGTACTGCTGGATCGCGTGCAGTTCACCGCTGCGCCACAGTTCTCCGCGGCTGTCGTGCTGGTCCGACTGGGCGATTTGCCAGCTGTCTTCATCGACATAGAACCGGCGCTTGGCATAAATGTGCCGGGCGCCCGGCTTGAGGGTTGCTTCCACCACCCACACGCGGTGCTTCTCGTAGCGGGCCAGGTCCTGATTGACGTGGTTGGGCTTGATCACCGCGTCGTACTTGAGGTCGCGGCTGCCGATCTTGTAGCTGTTGTAAGGAATGAACAGCTCTTGCTTGCCCACCAGCTTCCAGTCGAAACGGTCCGGCGCGCCGTTGTAGCCGTCGATGTTGTCGGCGGTGATCAAGCCGTTGCTGTAACGGGCGCTGTTGTCGTAGGCGATCATCGGCGCACGACGCACGCGACGCTGCCCCGGCAGGTATTGCCAGGCCGAGCGCGGCTCGGCGACCTGATCGATCGGCTCGTGCACCAGCACCGCCTCGCCGGACAGACGCGCCGGTTCCAGCACCCGGCTCTTGAACATGAACAGGATGTTCGAGCCCGGCTCCAGTCCGCCCACGGTGTCGGCGAAGTTGATCAGCGACTGGTTGCGCACGTAACTGGTGGCGCCGTTTTCACGCACCAGCGCGGCGCTGCTGATGCGCTCGTAGCTGCCGCCGCGATAACGGGTCATGTGGTTCCACATCACCTCCAGGCCTTCGGTGGGCAACGGAAACGGAATGCCCCTGGCGTAGTCATGCAAGCCGTTGCCGCCGTCGGCCATGCTGGTCTTGGCGACGTTCTCACGACTGGCCACCAGTACCTCCTTGGGCAGGTTGGCGCTGCGATGGCTCGGGTAGATGTTCATCTTGTAGGTGTCGGGAAAACGCTTGAACAACGCAATTTGCCCGGGGCTGAGAAACTTCTCGTACTGCGCCACGTTCTTCGCCGTGACGGTGAACAAGGGTTTCTCGGCGGCATACGGATCGCTGTAGCCGCCCTTGCTGTCGACGGTGCCGGCGTTGACGGCAAGCCCTCCGGTCCAGGCCGGAATGCTGCCGTCGGCACTGGCTGCCATTTCCGAGCCCATGGGGGTCAGGGACTTGCCCAGCGCCGCCGAATCGGTGCCTTTGGCCTGAGCCAGGCCAACGGTGCAGGCCAGGGCCAGCACGCACAATTGCATACGCATAACGGTTCTCCTTAGAAGTCTGCCTTGAAGCTGACGGATGCGAAATCGCGGTCGTCGAGGGTGCTGTAGTCGTTGGAACCGAAGAACGTGTTGTAGGCCAGTTCCACGCTGTAATCGTTCATGTAGACGCCGGTCAGGCTCACGCCCAGCGCCTGCTGCCCTTCCTGGAACGGCCCTTGCGGATCGTAGGAATAGCCCGAGATGTCATGCCGCCAGTTGACGGCCGGAATCAGGTTGATACCAGGCAACACATCGCTGTATTCGAGGCTGGCGCGCAGGCGATAACCCCACGACCAATCGGTGGCAAAGCCCTTGTCGGTGCAGTATTGGTTGGTCACACCGGACGCCACCGTGTTGCACGGCGTGCCGTTGCGCGGGGCGCTGCGGCCGAACGCAGCGTTACGGCCCAGGCGCTCGTCCCCCAGATCGTCGATGTGCACGACCCCGGCTTCACCGAACAGACTCAGGCGCGTGGCACCCAGCACGTTGTCGATGGCCTGGGTGGCCGAACCGGTCAGTTGCCAGACCCCCTTGCGTTCCCACGCATCGAACTGGCTGCCATTGGTGGTGCTGAAACCGGGCGGCAGCTGCACCCAGGAGCTGCCCCCCGGTCCGGAAATCACGGCGACGTTGACGTCGGGCGCGTTGATCGCGATCGGCATGTTCGGCCGGTAGCTCAGTTCACCGGCCAGGGAAATCCCGGTGACAGGCTCGACGCCGTTGAGGCTGATACCGTACAGGCGAATGTTTTCCGGGAAAGCCGCCGCATAGCTCGGCCCCTGGATGCCACCGGGGAAGGTGCCGGGCAAGGCGGTGTTCCTGGCGTTAATGGTGAAATACGGCAACCGCGAGTGATAGTTGATGTAGTAGATCGCCGCTTCCGCATCGTTGAGCGCCGGGATCATCTGGCGCAGGGCGAAACCGAACTGGCCGTTGTCGGACGGCGACTCGTTGCCCCGGGACGTGGCGAACAAACCGGCGGCCTGCATCTGTTGATCGGTCTGTATCTGGCTCAGGTACAGCGGTCCGCAACCCGGCTGGATCACATCGCTGCTGGCGAAGAAAGTGCCGCAACCGTCAAGTACGCTGGGGCGCCAGTTGTACTGGTAGAAACCTTCGAGGTTGGTGGTGTCGGTCAGGCCGAAGCTGAAGGAGACCATCTCCACCGGCAACTGGCCTTCCTTGATTTCCACGCCGGGACGGTTGAACGCCGAGATGTCCAGCGGGTTGATCACGTTGATACCGTTCTGGATCAGCAGCGCTTCGCCCCAGGACAACACCTGGTTGCCGACCTTCACGCTCAGCGGATGCCCGGCCACCTGGAAGTCTTTCCAGACGTAGGCGTCGAGCACTTCGAAGCCCTTGAATTTTGACAGGTCGTCCCAGCCCGAATCATCGAAATCCTTGAAGCGGCCATTGCCGGTTTCATAGGCATGGTCGTACCAGTACTTGAAGCGAATGAATGCGCCCTGGCCCTGGCCATCGAGACTGACATCGGTGAGGCCCTTGAAGAGTTGCGAGATGGGGTCGCCCTTCTCGAAGTTCAGCCGGTTGTCGTCGGCGCTGACGCTGGTGCCATTGGCATTCACGCCCTGGGCCTGCAAGGCGTTGGCGCGGGTCATCAGGCTTTTGTCGGGGTTTTGCGTCGACCAGCTGCTGCCCAGGCTCAGGCTGGTCTTGGTCGACAGGCTCCAGTCTTCGTTGAGGTCGAATGTGGTGGCGTAGGTTGGCCCCGTCAGTAGGGCAAGAATCGCCAGCGCAAGGGGTTGCGGGCGGGTATGGCCAAGCCGGTGAAGTCGTTGGCGGACTCCGGCTGTGGCCGAGCGTTTTTTTATCATTATTGGGCTCCGGTCAGGTTTGCTCAGCCCGGACACGGTGCCCAACTATCGGGCGGGACACGCAAGCGATGGCCGACAAAAAATAATCATCGGGATGGCTGCGTGGCAGGCGGTATTTGTTTTGAAGGTGTACATATCCGTTTCTGCGGATACGGTTACCTGTGGGAGCGAGCCTGCTCGCGATGGCTTTGTGTCAGGCGATGAGTGTTTTGTGGGTGTACATATCCGTTGCTGCGGTAACGGCGGCTTATGGTTCCGCCCTTATGTATGGACTCGCCCCTACGGTCTACCTGCTTTTCAAACACTGCTACCCGGTTGCATCTATGTATAAGGCCTGTTCGAGGAAGCTGTCTTCGGCTTCTGGCCAACATTGGTTGAGCTCGCGGCATGCCGATTACGTTCAGGCCTCGAAGGCCGGTAAGGGCGCAGGCATCGATCCGCGACGGTCTGACCTGGGGTCAATGTTTTCTAGCAGGGGCTGGAGCGCCTTGGCGCCCCGGAGGCAGAACGCTGTCGATCAGTAACTTGGCGCAGCTGGCCGGCCATTGGCCGGTTGGCTGCGGTAAGTCTGGTCATTTTGTAGCAGCACCCAAACGATTCGAAGGTTGCGGTTCGCCAACCGTATCGCCGCTTCCTTGCGTCCCAGTCGACCCAGCCAACGTTGCAACCGACGATCGTCGGGCTGCTCTGAATCAGGGCGCAAATGCCTCAATACCGCGTGAGCCCCTTGAACCATCAGGCTGCGCACATAGCTGTCGCCTCGTTTGCTCATCCTGCCCAGGCGAATCTTCTGCCCACTGCTGTTCTGCTCAGGCACCATGCCAAAGTAGGCCGCGAACTGGCGTGCATTGGCAAAACGTTCAGGTTCGGTCTCCTTGGCCAAAAGCGCTGTGGCGATGATCGGGCCGATACCGCGCACGGTCATCAGTCGCCGGGCTGTTTTATCCTCGTTCGCGGCGCTCTCCAGGCGACCGGTCAGCACGTTGATCCGTTCGCCTAACTGACGCCACTCGCCCAGCAGCTCGTCTATCAGCTCACGCAATATGTCTGGCAATGGTTGTGTCGCGTCTTCCAGCACCCGAGGCAGGGTCTGACTGATAGCGACATCACCTTGTGCCAGGGTTATACCGTGTTCCATCAGCAAGCCCCGCATCTGGTTACTCATGGCTGTGCGCCGACGGACATAACCCTGCCGGGCACGGTGCAAGGCCTGCATGGCCAGTGCTGTGGCACTTTTGATGGGGACCGCCGCAATTTTGCTGTCGCGCCCCGCACGCAATATGGCCCGGGCATCATTACGATCATTTTTGGCGCCGCTGCGGTGCTTGGCCACAAGTTGCGCCGGAAGAATTCGCGCCAGATTGCCCTGAGCCTGTAGCTGCCGCGCCCATGCTTGAGCGCCTGGGCCCGTTTCTACCAGCACCACTACGGTTGGCGGCAGTTTGCGCAGGAAGGTATGAAAGGCTTCACGCGACTTGATTCGCTCTTCGTAAAGCACTTGGCCAAGGGCATCTTCCCCCGCGACCTGGAATATCTGCTTGGCAAGATCGACTGCCACTGTCGTGCATGTCGATAGATCGGTTGGAGACAGGGACTGTTTAACCGTCGTATTCTTTTTCATGGATTCGCCCTCGCTGTCGGTGGCTTCTTAGACTGCCCCCGTGGCGCATTGACGCCTCGGCGCGGGCGAGTCCATCCAATTACGGCGGGGCACTTTCGAAGAGCGCGAAAGTAACCAAAGCGCTTTGCCCCTTACATTCGGTGCCTCGCCTAGGCTCGGCATGCCCTCGCTCCGGTCCTGCTCCGTGGGCCCGCCGCCATCGGCCATCCATGGCCGGGGGCGGCTAACCCGGCATCCATGCCGGGTTGCCCACTACGCAGAACCTGCGCTCGGCCTCACGAGGGGGCGTACACCGCAACAGCACCCGAGGCGGCCTACCGGCCGGCCTGTTCGCGGGTTTCGTTCGTCTGTGAGCTACCTGGTAGGCTGTCAGGCCGCCTTCGCTGGTAAGCCAGCTCCTACAGTTGATCGGCGTACACCCACGCTTCTCACCACTCATCAGGCCGAGCGTTAGCTCGCCTGCAGCTTTTGATCTTGATCCACCCGCCCCCTCGGGAGGCTGAGTGGAGGTGTTCATCCGGGGATGGGCGCGCAGCGCCGTTCGACGCAGTCGAACTCATTGCATGTAGGTCGAAGCGAAGCCGACCGGAGGGCAATGCCCCCGGATGAATACCGGAGCGAAGGAACGCCGAGCCTTAGCGAGGGCCGTACGTTCGGGGCGAGCGTTTTTTGCTTACTTTTTTAGGCGCTTGTAAAAAAGTGAGTCGCCGTAAGGGCCAGCCCTTTCAAGGTCTTCGTTTAAACTCCCCCAAAACTCCAGTCAGGGTGACGAAAACGATGTGGGCAGAAGTTCTAGCACGGTTTGAAAAAAAGACACCGGCCAGTGTCATGACCAAGTTGATACTGGAGCAGGCTGTTCCTGCCGAATGGGTTGATCAGGTGTTCGAAGAACACCGTCAACGCCAATACCCGCGTGAGCTTTTGCTTTCGACCATCGTTGAACTGATGTCCCTTGTTTCATTGGGTTTGCGCCCTTCCTTGCATGCCGCTGCCCGCCAGATGGATGACCTACCGGTTACCTTGGCGGCGCTCTATGACAAGGTCAGTCGCACAGAGCCTGCATTGCTGCGGGCGTTGGTCACAGGGAGCGCTGAGCGCCTGACCCCGACGATAGAGGAGTTGGGTTGTCCCGCCATTTTGCCTGGCTGGCAATTGCGCATTGTCGACGGTAACCACCTGCCTTCTACCGAAAAACGCTTGGGGGCTTTGCGCCGGGAACGAGGTGCGGCCCGGCCAGGGTTTTCAGTCGTGGTCTACGACCCGGACCTGGATCAGATCGTCGACTTGCAACCTTGCGAGGATGCCTACGCGAGTGAACGCGTCAGCGTGCTGCCGTTGTTGGCCCGCGCTACTAAGGGTCAGCTGTGGATGGCCGATCGGCTGTATTGCACGCTGCCCGTCATGCAAGCCTGCGAGGAAACGCAGGCTTCGTTCATTATTCGCCAGCCAAGCAAACATCCACGGTTGATGGAGGAAGGCAGCTGGCAAGAACCTGTGGCGGTTGAATCCGGCACGGTGCGCGAGCAAATCATCGAACTCAAAGGTGGTCATCGCTGGCGCCGAGTTGAACTGACCCTGCAAACACCTACCGAATCAGGCGACTGCGTGATGTGGTTCTGGAGCAACTTGCCCGACACCATCAGCGCCGTGCAAATCGCCGATTTATATCGTCGTCGCTGGAGTATCGAAGGGATGTTCCAACGCCTGGAATCGGTGCTGGACAGTGAAATCGAAAGCCTTGGCGCTCCCCGGGCGGCCTTGCTGGGTTTTGCTTCGGCGATCTTGGCCTACAACGTCCTGGCAGTGCTCAAACGTAGCGTGGAACAGGCTCATCGCGAGACATTGCCTGAAGGTTGGGAGGCTTCGATCTTCCATCTGACCGTGCAAGTGCGTAGCGGTTACGAGGGCATGCAGATCGCGTTACCCTCAGATTACCTGCCCCTTCAAACGACCCTGGAAACGCTGGCAATGCGACTGTTGGCGCTGGCCAGGAATATCAAGCCCAAGCAAGTGGCCAAAAGCATACGCGGTCCCAAAATCGCCAAACCCAAGGAGTGGCTGGACGGCAAAGCTGCGCATGCTCATGTGTCGACCGATCGGGGGCTTAAGGCCCATAAAGGGAAAACACCTTGAAAGGGCTGGCCGTAATTGGATGGACTCGCCCGCGCCGAGGCGTCAATGCGCCACGGGGGCAGTCTAAGAAGCCACCGACAGCGAGGGCGAATCCATGAAAAAGAATACGACGGTTAAACAGTCCCTGTCTCCAACCGATCTATCGACATGCACGACAGTGGCAGTCGATCTTGCCAAGCAGATATTCCAGGTCGCGGGGGAAGATGCCCTTGGCCAAGTGCTTTACGAAGAGCGAATCAAGTCGCGTGAAGCCTTTCATACCTTCCTGCGCAAACTGCCGCCAACCGTAGTGGTGCTGGTAGAAACGGGCCCAGGCGCTCAAGCATGGGCGCGGCAGCTACAGGCTCAGGGCAATCTGGCGCGAATTCTTCCGGCGCAACTTGTGGCCAAGCACCGCAGCGGCGCCAAAAATGATCGTAATGATGCCCGGGCCATATTGCGTGCGGGGCGCGACAGCAAAATTGCGGCGGTCCCCATCAAAAGTGCCACAGCACTGGCCATGCAGGCCTTGCACCGTGCCCGGCAGGGTTATGTCCGTCGGCGCACAGCCATGAGTAACCAGATGCGGGGCTTGCTGATGGAACACGGTATAACCCTGGCACAAGGTGATGTCGCTATCAGTCAGACCCTGCCTCGGGTGCTGGAAGACGCGACACAACCATTGCCAGACATATTGCGTGAGCTGATAGACGAGCTGCTGGGCGAGTGGCGTCAGTTAGGCGAACGGATCAACGTGCTGACCGGTCGCCTGGAGAGCGCCGCGAACGAGGATAAAACAGCCCGGCGACTGATGACCGTGCGCGGTATCGGCCCGATCATCGCCACAGCGCTTTTGGCCAAGGAGACCGAACCTGAACGTTTTGCCAATGCACGCCAGTTCGCGGCCTACTTTGGCATGGTGCCTGAGCAGAACAGCAGTGGGCAGAAGATTCGCCTGGGCAGGATGAGCAAACGAGGCGACAGCTATGTGCGCAGCCTGATGGTTCAAGGGGCTCACGCGGTATTGAGGCATTTGCGCCCTGATTCAGAGCAGCCCGACGATCGTCGGTTGCAACGTTGGCTGGGTCGACTGGGACGCAAGGAAGCGGCGATACGGTTGGCGAACCGCAACCTTCGAATCGTTTGGGTGCTGCTACAAAATGACCAGACTTACCGCAGCCAACCGGCCAATGGCCGGCCAGCTGCGCCAAGTTACTGATCGACAGCGTTCTGCCTCCGGGGCGCCAAGGCGCTCCAGCCCCTGCTAGAAAACATTGACCCCAGGTCAGACCGTCGCGGATCGATGCCTGCGCCCTTACCGGCCTTCGAGGCCTGAACGTAATCGGCATGCCGCGAGCTCAACCAATGTTGGCCAGAAGCCGAAGACAGCTTCCTCGAACAGGCCTTATACATAGATGCAACCGGGTAGCAGTGTTTGAAAAGCAGGTAGACCGTAGGGGCGAGTCCATACATAAGGGCGAAACCATAAGCGGCCGTTACCGCAGGAATGGATATGTACACCAACTCCATCACCCTACAAACCAAGGCGAAACTGCTTGGGCGTAATCCCGAACTGCTTGCGAAACGCCCGAATAAAATTACTCGGCTGCCGATACCCCAACCGCTCGGCAATCCGCTCGATCGGCTGATCCCCCGCCGTCAACCAATGCCGCGCCATCTCCAGGCTGTCACTGCGAATATGTTGCGCCACGGCAGTCTGCCAGTGCCGCAACATGCTCTGATGCAAAAACCCATTGGCCCCAAGCAGAGGCTCATCGAGACTGGTCGCCGGCAGGCTCAGACACGGATGTGAACCCTCCAGCACCTCGACACCAGCGCTACGCAACCACCGCCCCGCAGCCTGTTGCGGCGTCAGGTGTACCGCGACGAACACCTCGGCCGGCGCTCGCCCCAAACGTCGGGCGATGTTGCGCACCAACGTCAGGGTCGCCGCATCGAGGCCGAAAAAATGCGGCTGCAGGTCAACGCTGCGCAAGTGCAAGCGGGCCTGCCCGTCACTCTCCTCCAGTTCCGCCACTACGTAGTTGGTCACCCGTGGCAGGAATTCAGTGAAACACGCCAGGCTCCCGCGCAGTGTGGCGGCGGAGTCCAGCAGAATGTTCAACCCCCGCAACGTAGTGGTTGCCATGCCGTTGACCAGATCGCAGCCAAACGACACCCCCGCGCCCGCACGCTCGCATTCACTCCACAGGCGTTCGACCAGGTGCACGGGCACATGCAGGTCCTGCCCTTCGAGCAACGACAGGCAGATGCCGGCCCGTTCCAGCAGTTGGTCCTGGCACAGGCCGGACTGCCGGGCATGGCTGAGGATGGTGCGGGTGAAGGCGCTGGAAATGAACGGTTGGCTGGTCATGGCAAGTTACGGCGAGAAGACAGGCGTGTACTTATGCCAGCCTCTGTGCTATCGATCCAATGCATTAAAAGTATCCGCCGAATGCAGGAGACGCATGATGGACCTACGACAACTCCGCCACCTTGTCGCCCTGGCCGATTACCGCAACTTCGGCCGGGCCGCCGAGGCGATCAACCTCAGCCAACCCGCCTTCAGTCGCAGCATCCAGACCCTGGAGCGCGACCTCGACTGCGCGCTGGTGGAACGCAGCAGCCGCGAATTCCGCCTGACTGGCCAGGGTGAACTGGTGCTGCAACATGCCCGGCGCCTGCTCGCCGGCAGCCAGGCCCTGCACAACGAACTGACGCAATACAACGGCCTGACCGGTGGCGAGTTGCACTTCGGCTGCGGCCCGTATCCGGCCCAGGTGCTGGTGCCCGAGGCGCTGGCGCAATTCATCCAGGCCCACCCGGCGATCCGCATCAGTTTCCACCAGGGCGACTGGGAGCAACTGGCGGTCTGGCTTCGTGAGCAACAGATCGAATTCCTCGTGGCCGACGCGCGGTACTTCACTGGCGACCCGCAATACCAGGTACAACTGTTGCGCCCTCGACGCGGGCGATTCTTTTGCCGTGTCGGTCATCCCTTGGTGCAGCAACAGAACCTGCCCCTGCGCGCCCTGCTCGACTACGCGGTGGTCGGCACGCGAATACCGCCGATGATCCGCAAGATCCTCGCCGACGTGCAGGGCGAGGCGGACTTCAACCCGAGCGTGGAATGCGCGCAATTCGACGCCATCCGCCGCGTGGTGATGCGTTCCGACGCGGTAGGCATCGCCACCGTGGAAGCCTTGGCCGAACTGGTGGACCAGGGCCTGATTCGCCTGCTGGAATTTACCGACGTGCCCAAGGAAGACCCCGGCCTGCAATTGCACTACGGCATCGTCAGCCGCGCCGGGCATTCCCTGACACCGGCCGCGCTGGCGATGGTCGATGCGGTGCTGTCGGTTGACCGGCGCTTGTTGGCGTCGAACTAAGGCCTGCCTGCAACGCCGCAATCCTTGTGGGAGCGAGCCTGCTCGCGAAGGCGTCGTGTCAGTCGCCATCACTATTGAATGACACTCCGCTTTCGCGAGCAGGCTCGCTCCCACAGGGTTCGTCGCAGCTTTGAAGTCACGCACGCCGCGCCAGCGCCTGCAATGCCCGGGGCTCACCGAGGGCGCGCAGCAGGCAGTGCATCGCCTCCTCGCGGCTGCGCTCGAAGCGATAGCGCGACTCGATGTACAGCGCCAGTTTCAACTCCACCGGTTCGTCCAGGGGCAGCGGCACGTGCTGCAGGCCCAGAACGTTGGCGACCCGGCTTGGCAGGCTGATGCCGAACGGCTGGCGATCGGCGATAAGCTTCGCGGCCAGGGTGCTTTGGGTGCTCATTGCCACATTCCGGCGCAGACCTTTCAAGCCAAGCTGCAAGTCCACCGGGCTGAGCCCGTCGCGGCGGCTCGACACCTGAATCTGCGGCTGCTCCAGATACGCCTGCAGGGTGCGCGGCGGTTCCTTGAGCGCAGCGCCATAGGCGAACACGTAATGGTCGGCGGGCAATGCCTGTTTGTGCAGGCCGGCAAGCCCGGCCAGCGGCTGGTCGAGGTCGATCAGGATATCCAGCTTGCCGCTGGCCAGGTCCTGCAAGGCATCGCGGCGCCGCGGCTGGAAATAACGCACCTGCCAATCGGCGTGGGGCGATTCGAGCAAGGCATCGAGCAGCACCGGTTGCAGGCAGTCCAGACAACTGATGCGCAGCAGCGGATTGCTCTGCCGCGCGGCGGGAATCATGCGCAAGCCATCGCGCAACGACTCGAGCGCGGCACGCACGTAGTCGGCCAGCCGATGGGCCACCAGTGTCGGCGTCACCCCCAGGCGACTCTTGATGAACAGCGGGTCGCCGCACAATTCCCGCAGGCGCCGCAACGCATTGCTCATGGCCGGTTGCGACAGGCACATCACCTCGGCCGCACGGGTGACGCTGCGCTGCTGGTAAATCGCATCGAAGGCGAGCAACAGGTTCAAATCGAGCTGGCGTAAATCAAGCATGGTCTTGCTCCGGCAAATCGCTTAACGTCGGGCAGCCTAACCAGTGTTGCGGAACAAGCTGTGAGCCCTACATGACAAAAAGTGATCAGCGGCTGCGCGATCAATCGATACCCAATGCGTTCTACGCGCCGACCCTGCTGCCGGCCATCGAAGAATTGCTGGCGCGCGGTGTGCCCCGCGAAAGCATCGAGGGCCTGTTTCATCGCAGCCTGTTCGAATTGCGCACGCCATTCATGCGCATTCCGCTGTTCATGTCGCGGCGCTTCTGGGCGTTTGCCCTGGAACAGACCGGCGACCCGCTGATCGGCCTGGCGGCCGGTCGGCGCTTCGTGTCCACCGCCACCAATGGCCTGACCTACCTGTTCGACGTGGCCGCCTCACTGGACAGCGCCTGCCAGTATTTCGTGCGCTTCTTTCCGTTTTTCAACGGGCACTTCCAGGCGCGGATCGTGCGCGGCGACGACAGCGTCGAATTGCACCTGCTCGACTGCGGCAGTGTGAAAACCCACGCAGCAACCACCGATTACATCCTCATCAGCCTGTGCAGCATGTTGCGACGCAAATTCCTCGCCAGTGGCCTGGAGCGTGATCCGATTCTGGGCGTCGGGCTGGCCGGTGCTTGCACGGCCAATGCGCAGGAACATCAACAAGCCTTTCGCGCACCGGTGCAATGGGGGCAAGCGCAGCACTCGATCCGCCTTGATCCACAGCTGTTCGTCATCCCGTTAACGCCGGGCAATCATGACCTGGAACACACGCTGGTCGAGCTGCTGGAGCAGACCCGACGCAACAGTGAGCCGACCTTGCTGGAGCAAGTCTGCGACCATTTGATCAGCAACCTCGCCGAGGCCAACTGGCAGCAATTCTGCACCACCCAGCACTTGCTCGAGCGCACCGCCGCCCGACGCTTGAAGGCGTTGGGCTGGCGTTTTTCAGAGTTGCTCGACGAGTACCGCCGCTACCGGGCCGAAGACTTTTTGCAGGGAACGGACCTGGAGCTGGTGGAGATTTCCGACCGCCTCGGTTACAGCGATGTGCAAAGCTTCAACCGTGCCTGCCTGCGGTGGCTGGGGTGCGCGCCGGGCGCCTGGCGAACCCGGCGAGGTCAATAGAAAACCACGCCCGTTCGCCACCGGTACCTTTGGTTTTTGCGTCCCCCCATTTTTGTCGTATGCAAGACCGTAGTACGACACCGAACACCTGTAGGAGCGAGCCTGCTCGCGATGGGGCCAGCAGGACCAACACACTGTTGAGCTCAGGGCATCAGCTCTTCACCACCACCCACGTAAAGCACAACGGCAACTGCGCCACCTGCTGTTGATAGCGGTCATAGAGTTCTTCGCGGTTGGAGTGTGGGTATTCCCTGAAGTGACGGATCTGCAGCCCTGCTGCAATGGCGGCGCTGAAGAGGTCGCCCAGGGTGTGGACGAACCAGTAGGACGGCGCGGCCGGCTGTTCGATCTTGCCTTCGTAGACGATCGGTTCGTGCTGCACGAACGGTTCGCGCCGGAAGTAGGAGCTGGCCGGGCGAAAAGGATCGGCGGCCTCGGGGTCGAACATTTCCAGGAACGGGTGGGTTTCGTACACCACCAGCGCGCCACCCGGCTTCAGCGTGCACGCCACATGGCGGAAGAATTCGCCGATGTCCGGCATCCAGTTCAAGACGCCAATGGTGATCAGCGCCAGGTCAAAGCGCTCCTGCAGTCCAGCCGGCAAGTGGTGGATGTCCGCTTCGATGAATTGCGGCGCGTGGGGCGAGCGGGACGCCAGTTCCCGTGCCTGCCCGAGAAATGCTTCTGACTGGTCGACGCCCACCACGCTGCGCGCCCCCAGGGCGAACAGCGACAGGCTTTCACGACCGTTGTTGCAGCCCAGTTGCACCACGTCCTTGCCGTCGACACCTGTCTGGCTCAGCAAAGCGGTCAGGGTGTCATCCAGACAGGAAAAATCCGCGTGTTCCACGCCCCTCAACAAGGCTTGCCATTCGCAGGAGTCCTTGTGGTGACGGGCGGAGTCATTCCAGGCCTCGCGGTTACTGGCGATGGCTTGTTCTTTTGTCGGCATTTCCATTGCACGCTCCTGGGTCCGGGTCGTCGATTTGACCGGCCGGAGTCTAGATCAACCTCATCCTGGCAGGTGTTGCGAACTTGTAATTCGCGCAGCACTGACGGCTGTACACGGCGCCAGCTATAGTTAAAGACCTTGGGGGGAATGTGGTTAAACCGATCCAGCAGGTGTTGCCATGAAAAAGACCGACCTGACGCTGTTGCTTGCCCTCTGCCTTGGCGCGCCCGCTGTCGCCCACGCCGACGACATGCCCACCACCAACTACAGCAGCGAATTCAACTATTACGGCGCCGACCAGCCCTTCGCGCACCCCGTACCACCGTCCATGAACATCGTGCCGCCGGGTTCGTACATCCCGACCGCGCCCGGGGAATTCATTCCGGTTTCAAATGAACACGTATTTTCCGACTCACGCTTGCCGACAGTGGCCGACGCCACGGTTCGGGTGTTTATCCGCTCCTACGATCCGGAGCGTGGCGTATACGTCAACCAGGAAGTCGAGAACCCCGGCTGCATGCTGTCTTGTCTGAGGCAGGGACCGGTGTTGCAGTGAGCCTTACCACTGGCGTTTGTCAGGACGGGCGAGGCCGAGTTTTTCGATCCGGTAGCGCAACATGTCACGACTCAGGCCCAGCAGCCGTGCCGATTTGGTGACGTTCCAGTCAGTCTTGTCGAGCATCTTGCGCACCATGTCGCGCTCCACTTCCGGCAGGTTCATGGAATCGCTGCCGTTGAAGGACGGACGCGGTTCGCTGAAGTGTGGCGGCTCGTGATGAAACATCGGTGGCTCATCCGTCAGGCTCAGGCAGACGTTCAACTGATGAGCGGCGATGGTGTCGCTTTGCGCCAGCAACACGGTTTGCTCCAGCATGTTGCGCAATTCGCGCACGTTGCCCGGCCAGCTGTAGCTGAGCAGCAAATCTTCGGCCTGGTCGCTGAAATACAGGTTCGGTTTGCCGTAGCGTTTGCCATGCAGCGCCAGGAAGTGCCGGGCCAGCAGCAGGATATCGGCGCCACGGGCATACAGGCGCGGCACCTTGATGGAAATGATGCGCAGGCGGAAGAACAGGTCGCGGCGGAATTTGCCTTGCTGGACCATCTGTTCGAGATTGCAGTTGGTGGCGCTGATCACCCGCAGATCGACTTTGCGCTCCTTCACCGAACCGACCCGGCGAATGGTCCGGTCTTCCAGCAGCTTCAGCAGCTTGGCTTGCAGCAGCAGGTCCATTTCACCGATTTCATCGAGGAACAGCGTGCCGCCATCAGCCGCTTCCACCAGCCCCATGCGACGATCCTTGGCGTCGGTGAAGGCGCCCTTCTCGTGGCCGAACAGTTCCGACTCCACCAGATTGGACGGGATCGAAGCACAGTTGAATTCAATGAACGGGCCTTTGGCTCGCGGGCCGTCGAAGTGCAAGGCCCGGGCCACCAGTTCCTTGCCGGTGCCCGTCTCGCCTTCCACCAGCACCGGCGGCAGGTCGCTGTTGGCCATGCGCCGCTCGGCGTCGAGCAACTGGGTGATGGTGCCCTTGAGGTACGCCATCGGTGCCGACTCGCCAATCAGTGCCTGCACCCCCGACTTCTGGGCCTCGCGCTCCTGATAAAACGACAACGTGCGCTCCATGCGGTCGGTGGCCAGGGCCTTGTCCAGCAGCAGCTTGAGCTCTGGCAGGGCCACTGGCTTGGTGACGTAGTGAAAGGCGCCCTCTTTCATCGCCACCACGGCGTCTTCAACATTGCCGTAGCCGGTCATCATGATCACTTTCAGATCCGGCGCGCTGATGCGCAGCTTCTGGATCAGGTCGTGACCACTCATGCCCGGCAACGAGTTGTCGGTCAGTACCACGTCAGGCGCGAAAGAACCCAATTGCTCCAGAGCATCTTCAGCCGAGTGGCAGACGGTCACCTCGAAGTCCTTGCGCTCCAGGTAAGTCTGAATATTCTCGGCGAGGATTTCGTCATCCTCGACCAGCAGAATGCTGTGCTCCATATTCCCCTCCCGTTGCCACTTTGAAATTGAGACAAACACGGGTTCCTTCCTGCTCCCGGCTGGTCAGTTCGACCGAACCGTCAAATCGCTCCATTATTCTTTTGACCAGGGCCAGGCCCACGCCCAACCCACCTTGCTTGGTGGTGAAAAACGGCTTGAAGACCATTTGCTGCTGTTGTCTGGACATGCCCTTGCCGGTGTCGGTCAATGTCATTCTCACATCGCCGGACACCGAGGAATCGATCTCGATCGTCAGCACGCCACCCTTGGGCATTGCTTCCAGTGCATTGGCAAACAGGCTATTGAGTATTTGCGTGAGCAGCACCTGCTGGCTGACGACCGGTGGCACGCTGACTGGGGAGAACCGCACTTCGACGTCCGAACGGCTGATCAGGGACTCAAAGGCACTCAGGGTGTCTTCGAGGGCCAGCACCAGATCGACCGTTTCACAGTCGTCATTCATCGGCCGCAACGACACCAGCAATTCACGAACCCAGCGCGACATGCGGTCGACCTGACTGATGATGTCGCCAATGTTTTTCTGTGCGGTCTGGCTGGCGATGTCCTGGGCCAGTTCGGCGCTGGAACGGATATTGGCCAGCGGGTTGCGCAAGCTGTGGGCCACCGCCGAGGACATCTCGCCAAGGGCGACAAAGGTCTCGTTGGCGATCAGTTGTTTCTGCTGGCTCTGCAACAGCGTCGCCGCGCGTCGCACGATCCAGAACAGCCCCAGGTAAATGGCCGCCCCGCCGATCAGCGTGGCCAGCCAGATCGCCTTGAAGCCACGCTGGATGCGCTCCACCAGATCCAGTGGCTCCTTATAGATTTCCACCATGGCAACCACTTTGCTTCGGTCGGCGTTGAACATCGGAATGTAGTTCTCGACGAACAAATACTCCGGTTCGCGCAACAGGCGCTGCTCGGGGCGCTCCTCATCGATTTCGTGGTAGTTGGTGGACACTGGCGATTTCATTTCAAAGGATTCGTCCAGCTCAAAGTCGTCTTCGATGCGCACGCCGATCAACTCGGGGTTGGTCGACCAGACCACGGTGCGGTCCAGGGCGTACACCGTCGCCAGCAGGATGTCCGGCAGATGCTCCACATGGTCGAGAAACTCAACGCGCGCGGCGGCCCGGGATACGGAGTTGACGTCGGGGTAGGCATCGTCCATGCGCGGGTCGAGCATTTCGCCCATGGTCCGCCCTGGGGCAATGCCGGCATGCCGGATTTCGGCCTCGCCAATGGACTGGATGAACTGCGCGGTCAGCATCGAATCACGCTCGATACTTTCATCGACAACAAAGCGCGTGGAGATGTAACCCAGCCCCAGCGCCACCACGGCGATGATCAGAAAGCTTGCCAGGGAGAACCAGCGCAGCAAGTTGAACTGCGGCCGCCACCCCTTGCGTTGTGCTGCCGGGGCCTGCGGCGCAGCTACTTTTTGTTGTTCGAGTATCTGCATGGCTGTGTCCTGGGTACTTGAAATCGAGCCTGTTCAGCCGCTTTCAGGATCAGTGTAGGTGGCATTGATAGCCTTGACCGGCCCGCGTAATTTTTTTGACGCTATTGCACCCGCGGTGTCTCGGGTTGCGCGACCGAATGATGTTGTTCGGGCTCCTCGTTACCACTGGCCAATGGCGCCGCTGGCGGATGCTGACGGTCGGTTTCTTCCCGCAGGAAATCGATGATGGACTGGGCGGATTTCGCATCCAGGCGCAAGTTGGGCATCGTGATCCTGTTGTAGCGCTCGAACAGTTCCATCGCAATCGGGTCCTTTTCCGCGAGCATGCGGTCAGGTTCGCGGATCCAGCGCTTGAGCCAGGCCGGATCGCGCTGATAGGTCACACCGATCAGGTCCGGGCCGATGCTGCGCAGGCCGATGCCCTGCCCGTCCAGCGGACCGAGGCTGTGGCAAGACGCGCAGCGGGTGCGAAACAGCTCTTCGCCATTGCTCGGCGGGCGAATTTCCGGTGCATCGACATAGCTTTCTTCCACACTGGGCTGTTTCCAGTTATGCAGGGTATTGGCCAGTTGGTCGGCCAGAATCCACGGATTTTCGAACGGCGAGGCTTTCATCCAGCGGCCCGTTGCCTGGTTGCCGACGATCAGGCTCAGGTTGTGGTCCTTGTTGCGCCCGTTATCGACGCCTTCGATGAACAGCCCCAGTTTTTTGCGCAGGTCGGTGACGTCGGCGAATTCCCCGGTGAGGAATTTCCACCCGGGCCCGACCTGGAAGCGTTGCGCATAGGCCTTGAGCACCTCGGGGGTATCACTCAAGGGGTCGATGCTGATGGAGTAGAAGAAGATGTCCTTGCCGACCCGATCCCCCAGCAGTTTCTGCACCTGGCGCAGGCGCGCGGTTTCCAGGGGGCAGGAGTCGCTGCACGAGGTGAAGACGAAGTTGATCACCACCACCTTGTCTTTGATCAGGTCATCGAAAAAACGCAGCTGCTGTCCGTCCTGGTCGGTCAGCAGGGTGTTGGGGAAATAGTCGGCACCCCACGGGGTGACGGCTTCAACGACAACCGTTTCGCCAGTGGATGCCGGGGCAGGTGCGGGCGTCGACGTCGGCTGGCTGGCGACCAGCAACTGGCTGGCCAGTAAACCGGTCACCAGCATCAGCACCAGGTGCATGCCCAAGGCGCGTGAGCGTGGTGAATGCATCTCTTTTTTTTCCATCACCAGCCGCCTCGATGTGGTGAAGGGGGGTAATGGTGGTTTTGCAAGGACCTCGCCAATCATGTGCTTTTGTATAAAAAAAGTACTAACACTCGACAAAACAATGATTTATCAAAATCAATGGGCGATGACCGGGGAGATGACCGGGGATTGATACCCGATGTTGGGGGTAGTTCATCCCCGTTTTCAGGGGGCCAGAACAAACGACAGGCGCACAGTGGTGCCCTCGCCTTCACTGCTGTCGAGGGCAACCGCACCGCCAAATCGCTCCATGATCCGCTTGACCAGCACCAGCCCGACGCCCAGCCCGCCCTGTTTGGTGGTAAAGAACGGCCGGAAGGCCATGGCGCGCTGTTCTTCGCTCATGCCTTTACCGGTATCGCTCACCCTCACGCTGACGCGCTGGGCATCGCGCGGTTCGATCCGGATGGTCAGCGTGCCGCCGTCGTCCATGGCTTCCACCGCATTGGAAAGCAGGCTGTTGAGGATCTGGGTCAGTTGCACGTGCTGGCTCAGCACCATGGGCGTCTGGTCCGGCTCGAACACCACGTTGACCCTGGCCTGGCTGATCTGATGCTCGTAAGCCATCAGGCTGTCATGCAGGGCCGCCACCAGGTTCACCGGTTCTGCCTCGTCATTGAGCGGTCGCAGGGACTGGAGCAACTCCCGTACCCAATTCGACATGCGATCGACCTGACCTATGATGTCGTTGATGTTCCTGTGTGCCGGGCCGCTGTCGAACTCTATCGCCAGCTCGGCGCTTGACCGGATGTTCGCCAACGGATTGCGCAGACTATGGGCGACCGCCGAGGACACCTCCCCCAGAGCCACAAAGGTTTCGTTGGTGATCAATTGCTTCTGCTGCGTCGCCAGCAGGATCGCCGCCCGCCGCACGATCCAGTACAGCCCCAGGTAAATCAGACCGCCGCCCAGGGCGGTTGCCAGCCAGATCAGCACCAGGCCGCGCTCCATGCGGTTGATCAGGTCCTGCGGTTCCTTGTAGATCTCGACCATCGCCGTGACGGTGCTGCCATCGGCATCGAACAGCGGAATGTAGTTTTCGATGAAGGTGTATTTGGGTGGCTCCAGGAACTTCTGCTCCATGCGGGATTTGTCCGCACCGTGGAAACTGGTCGACACTGAAGTCTTGGCGTTGAATGCGCGGTCGAGGTCTTCATCGGCACGGATCGTGATACCCATCAAGGCCGGGTTGGTCGACCAGATCACCATGCGGTCGGGGGCGTAGATGTTGACCAGGATCACGTCCGGCAAGTTTGCGATATGGTCAAAGAATTCACCCCGGGCACTGGCACGGGACAGCGGGTCGACGTCGGGAAAGTCCTTGTCCTTTCGTGGGTCGAGCAAATCGCCCATGGTCCTGACGTTGGGAATCGACACATGGCGCACCTCGGCCGAGGCAATCGCCTGGATGAATTGTGAGGTCAAGAGCGCATCGCGCTGCACGCTTTCGGTAATCACGAACCGCGTGGATACCGCCCCCAGCGCCACCGCCACCGTGCCGATCACCACCATGCTGACCAGTGAAAACCAGCGCAGCAGATTGAACGGCTCCTTGCGCGTGTTCAAGCGAACTTCGCTGTCGGTCGCAAGTACTTTGGCGATTGTGTTCATGGACACGGTTCCCGGAAACCCCCTATAGGTTTATAGCCCAGCCATGGCCGTTTGCCCGAACCTGGGGACTGCGATACCCCACCCACCCCGCGACCCCGTCACCCCCAAAGCAGGGGACAGTTGCCCGCGCCATAACCTCCCGTACTGCCGCCAACGATTGCGCCAAGGCCTTTACTGCGGGCTTCTCACGCTCGTTTTCGCCGATTGGTATGGAAGTTGCCGAACTCCCTGCCAACTGCCCCATCCCCAAGGGGCAGGTACTTCGACAGAGGGAATACCCATGCACCCGTTACTGTGCAAAACCGCGACCGCCCTGGTTATGACCGCTCTAGCCCAAGGCATGGCCCAGGCCGCGCTGTTTGCCGTTGACCCCGGACCCTACCTGCCAGCCAATGGCAATTTTGCCGCCTGGTATCAAGACAGCCACGGCCGAACCCTTGACCTGTGTTTATCAAAGGCTGTCAGTTCCAGGGTTGCCAGCGCGCCAGGCGCCCCGACTTACATGTGCTCGCTGATCCCTAATCCCGGCATTTTCGATGACACCCAACCGTTGGTCTTCCCGACCAATTTCCCCGACGAAGCGTTCTGGGCCACAGGCGAAACGACCATCGTCGATGCCGCCCGAGGCATCGACCTGACCTATGTCTCGGCGCTCGAAGCAGCCTTCAGTGGTGGGGACCCACTGGAGGGCGACCAGATCAGCTTTGCCCGTATCCGTGTTCGCATCGACGTGCCCACCGCCGGCACTTATGTCATCACCCACCCCTACGGCGTCGAAGTGTTCAACGTCGACACTCCCGGCCGGCGGGCGATCAACATGACCCGGGACATTGGCATCGGTGCGCCAAAAACCTACGACGGCGCGCTCAAGGGCGACGTCGGGCCGTTCCTGCGCAGCGTCAATGGCCCCTACACCGAGACCAACCCGGGCACTGGCCAGGCCGAACAATTCGTCGGCGATCCGAACCTCACCGAAGCCGTCACCGGCAGCCCGTTCAACACCAACTACGTGCGCATCGAAGGCCCCAATGGCCTGGATTTGCGCACCAACCTCTTCGCCGTATCCGGCAAGTTGTCGACGGTGGTCCGGCCGACCCCGGTGATCGCCGAGCGCAGCACCTACTCGCGACAGGCCGGCACCAGCGCCCCGGTGGCCCAGCAGGACGTGTTCGTGCTGGCCCCGCCGCCACCGGCCACCGTGACCCTGGACAGCAACAACCCGGTGCTGAACTTCACCGAAGCGAACACCACCGGCCACTGGTATGCGCAGTCGCCGAACAATCCAACGCTGCCGGGCACCTTGCAGGTGACCGCCGACAACCACCTGGCCATCGCCAGCAGCACGCCGACCATCCTGCCCATGCCGCTGACCGACCTGGTGACGATCGCGCGCGCCGAGTACAGCCTGAGCACCGGGCAAATCACCATCGTGGCCTCGACCAGCGATGAAACGTCGCCACCGGTGCTCACCGCTACCTCCGGCACCGGTATCGCCATCGGCGCCCTGAGTGGTGACGGCGCCGTGAAAAGCCTGGCCACCGGCATCTCGCCGATTCCGCCAGCCCAGGTTCGTGTGTCGTCCTCCAATGGCGGCAGCGATACCGAAGAAGTGGTCATCGTGCAATGAACGCCCACATGCCCGGATCCTCATCAGGAGGCATCATGAACAAATGGCCACGCCTGGCGCTCAAAGCCCTGGGACTGACTCTATCGCTGACCGGCAGTGCTTTGGCGCAACTCGCCGCCGTCGATCCCGGACCTTACACCTTTGCCACCGGGAAATTCCCGATCTGGTATCAGGACAATAATCAACTGTCGATGGAGCTGTGCCAGTCCCGCGCCGCCAGCTCACGGGTGGCCGCCAGCGTGCCACCGGCCTACATGTGCACCCTGCTGCCGACACCGGGCATTTTCGACGACACCCTGCCGATGGTGTTCCCGGATAACTGGCCAGACGAAGCCTTCTGGTTCCTTGCCGAGACCAGCATCCCCGACAACACCGCAGGCTACGGCATGGACGTCTATGTCGCCGGGATCGAGGCTGCATTCGCCGGTGGCAACCCGCTTGATGGCGACCAGGTCAGCTTCGCGCGGATTCGTATGCGGGTGAACATTCCCGTTGCCGGGACCTACACCATTACCCACCCCTATGGCGTGGAAACGGTCAACGTCACCACCACCGGGCGTCGTGCGATCAACATCACCAGGGACGTCGGCATCGGTGCGCCGGGAGTTTTCAGCGGTGCGGTCAACGGTGCGATCGGGCCGTTCCTGCGCAGCGTCAACGGCCCCTACACCGAGGTGAACCCGGACACCGGCGCCGTCGAAACCTTCGTCGGCGACCCCAACCTCACCGAAGCCGTGACCGGCAGCCCCAACAACACTAACTTTGTGCGCATCCAGGGTCCGGCCGGGACTATCCAGACCAACCTCTTCACCCTGTCCGGCAAGGTGCTCGACAACCGTGCGCAAACCGCGGTGGACATGACCCGTGCCACCTACCGCCGCATTGCCGGCACGGGCGGCGCCACCACCCGGGTCGAAGTGTTTGCCAAAGCCGCCAACGGCTCGACCCTGTGCTTTCGCGAAAGCATCGCCCTGGTCCCCGGCCCGCCTGTGTCGCCTTGCCAGACCAACATGGTGAGCGACAACAACGGCGTGTTCTTCGCCCAGCATCTGCTGGCCAACGGAGCCGTGCCGCCGGTCGTGGTGGTCACCGCCACCAACCCCGCCGGGACCACCCGCCCGACCGCGGTGTCGAGCAAGCTCTCGGACGTGGTGAAAATCCAGACCGCCCGTTACAGCTGGAGCAACCACAGCCTGCTGATCGAGGCCACCTCCACGGACGAAGTGGTGGTACCGGACATGGTCGCCCAGGGTTACGGACGGCTGTCGAAAACCGGAATCCTGCAACGCCTGACGGTGGCTGACCTGACCCAACCCCCTGCAACCGTGACGGTCAAATCCGCCGCCGGCGGCAGTGACACCGAGCCGGTCGTAGTCGTCGGCACGGCGCCGGACACCGGTGCGAACCAGGCACCGATCTCCGTCGCCGATACCGGCGGCACCAGCTTCGGCGTGCCGATCACCCTCAACCTGCTGGCCAACGACAGGGACCCGGACGGCAATACGCCGCTGAGCATTACCGCGCTGACCCAACCGGCCACCGACCAGGGCACCGTGGCATTGAGCGGCACTACGGCGGTGGTCTACACCCCTCCGGCTGTCGTCAACGCGCCGCTGACCACGACCTTCACCTACAAGGCTCAAGACGTCAAAGGGCTGGCTTCGACGACAGCGGCAACCGTGACCATTACCGTGGCGCCTAACCGGCCTCCGGTGGCAGTCGCCGATGCCGTCACGACACTGGGTGTGGCGATTCCAATCAACGTGCTGGCCAACGACAGCGACCCGGAAGGCAATGTGCCACTCGCGGTCGCCAGCTTCACTCAACCGGCAGGTCGCGGCACCGTCAGCAGTAACGGCACGGTGCTCACCTATACCCCACCGGCCACCGTCACCACGGCCTTCACCACGACCTTCAGCTACATCGCCCGGGACAGTTTCGGCGCCCAGTCGACATCGCCGGCCACGGTCACGGTGCAGGTCTCGCCACGGCCTGCTGCGGAAACCTTCGCAGTGACCACCGCAACGGTGAGAGCCCGCTCCAATAACCGCTTCACCTGGGACTTTGCCGGCACCTCATCGGTGACCACCGGCAACACCATCACCATCAAGGTCACCACGCCGACCGGGCTCGTCACCCTGGGCACCACCACCGTACCGGTGAACGGTCGCTGGCGGTTGACGGTGAACAACACCACCACGGTCGTTCCGTCGGCGAACCCGACCGCCACGATCACCTCGTCCCAAGGCTCCGTGCGGACGGTGCCGGTGATCGCCAACTGAGTCCGTGCCCCATTAACCACGTTGGTTGATGGGGCCGGCTTCAACCCTGAGGACAAGACCATGAAAACGTCGACCGCGCACCGCTCTGCCTGCTTGCGCTCTGCAGCAGTGCGGGCGGTTGTTAGAAAAAGTTGTTGGATGGGCGGCTAGCGCACCAGTCGTTCGGCCAACGCCTTGGCCTGGCTAGCCACGTCGGTAACGGCGGTACTTTCCCACCACACGCCGCGCAACGGCGGGCCCATGGCAAACAGACGACTGGCGGGGTGACCCTCGGCGTTCAGGACCGCGCCATCGACTTCCGCGGCGATGCCCAGGGCCAACGGCCCCGGCCGGATCAGGCCACGGGCGAGCAGTTGCCGGGGCAACGGTCGCGCGACCCGGCGCCAGTCGTATTCGATACCACTGGAGTTGATCAAGGCGGCACCACTGACCACACAGGTCTGCGCCTCGCCGCGCCGTCGAAGGCGAATACTCACCTCGCCATTCAGCGAGGGCTCAAGGCCCTGGTAAGAGGCTGCGTGAATACGTAACCGCCCTTCCTTATACAAGCGCTCCACCAGTTCGGCGCTCAAGGGTGGCGAGCGGTGGTGATGGCTTTCCCACCACGGCCGCACATGCCGCACGAACTGCCGACGCTGCACATCTGTCGCCTGATGCCATAAGCGACCGATATGTGCCCGCACCGTGTCCAGTGGCGCCTGCCAGTCGATGCCCCGGGCGATGGCGTCCCGGCAGTGTCGACGCAGCTCGCGCATCAACTGGCGAGGTGTGCGGATGCCCTGATCTTCAGCGAGAAAATCCACCCAGGCCGGTGGCTGGCGACGCACATGGGGCAGCAGGCCATGGCGGGAAAACACTTCGATGGGCCCGCGATGCCCGGCCTGTTCCAGGGACACCACGGCGTCGACCATGGTCAGGCCCGAGCCGATGATCATGACCGTCGATTGCGGATCGAGCCGCTGCATGGCCGCCACGTCCCACGGGTCGAGGGCCGCCGCATTCAAGCCGCTGGACCGGGTTTGTGGCGTGCGCGCGGCGGGAAACATCCCGGTGGCCAGCACCGCAAAAGCGCCCTGCACGCATCGGCCGTCGCTCAAGGTCAAGCGCACGGCGTCGGCATCGGTTTGCAAATCGACCACTTCGGCCTGCACATGCTCGACGGTCGAACCGTTCAAGGCGCCCACCGCCTGCGCTTGTGCCAGGCGCTGCCGGGCGTACAGGCCGAATACGCCCCGTGGCGGAAACAGTTCGCTGATCGGCACGTGCTGCTGATCCGATTCCGGCCAGCCGCCCGCCTCGATGTACCCGGTCAACCATTGGGTCAGGTCGTCGGCATTGTCCGGGTCGACACTCATCCGCGCCGCATTGCCGTTGAGCGTATGACCTGGCTCCACCGCGCTGTAGGCTTCACCCCGCCCCAACTCGGCCCGGGGCTCGATCACCAGCACCCGGCGTCGGCCCGGCAAACGCATCAACTGCGCCGCCAGCATGGCGCCACTGAGGCCGCCGCCGACTATCAGGATGTCGGCGTCATTGGTCAAGGTCTGGCCCATCGTGCACTCCCTGTTCAGATCACCACATTACGCACAAACTTCGCCGCCACCGCCCCGTCGTTGCGATAACAGTGCGGCTGGTTGCTGGCGAACATGAAGAATTCACCCGCCGCGATATTCTGCGCCTGGTCGCCGAGCATAACGGTCAGGCAACCTTCGAAGACATAAATCTGCTCGCTCCAGCCATCGGCATCCGGCTCTGACGGATACACCTCGCCCGGTTGCAGGCACCATTCCCACTGCTCGACTTCGCGGCTGGCGTGGGCCTTGGAAAGCAACACCGCCCTGCTGCCGAGAATCGTGCCGGTCCAGGCCAGTTCGTTGATACGGCTGGGATCGCGGGCGTCGGGGGCCTGGATCAGATCACTGAAGGCGACGTCGAGGGCTTCGGCCACACGGTCGAGGGTGGTCAGGCTGACGTTCTTTTCCCCCGCCTCGATCGCCACCAGCATTCGACGGCTGACACCGGACTTTTCCGCCAGCGCCGTCTGGCTCAAGTCGGCGGCATGACGCAAACGGCGGACATTTTGACTGACGTGCTGGAGCACCGATGCCCGTTGGGTAGAATCTTTGTGCACTATATTGCTCACTGAGTGGGGTTGGGCAGTATACTGCGCAACATTCGACGCATTGTGCGTCCCCCTCCAGTAGCGTGCAAGGTCATGACGTCGGTGAACTCCCCAAAGGCTTCCTCCCGTATTACAAGGTTCAGCAAGGCCGAATGCGTGCTGGTGCTGATCACCATGGTCTGGGGCGGTACCTTCCTGTTGGTACAGCATGCGATGACCGTCAGCGGTCCGATGTTTTTCGTCGGCCTGCGTTTTGCCGCCGCCGCGAGCATCGTCGCCCTGTTTTCCTGGCGTCATCTGCGCGACCTGACCCTGTTCGAACTCAAGGCCGGGTCGTTTATCGGCGTGGCGATCATGCTCGGCTACGGCTTGCAGACGGTCGGGTTGCAGAGCATTCCCAGCAGCCAATCGGCATTCATTACCGCGCTGTACGTCCCGTTTGTGCCGTTGCTGCAGTGGCTGGTGCTGGGGCGGCGTCCGGGGTTGATGCCGAGCATCGGCATCATGCTGGCCTTTACCGGGTTGATGCTGCTGTCCGGGCCGTCCGGTGCGTCGTTCAATTTCAGCCCCGGTGAAATCGCCACCTTGATCAGCGCCGTGGCCATTGCGGCCGAGATCATCCTGATCAGCACCTATGCCGGCCAGGTTGATGTGCGCCGGGTGACGGTGGTGCAACTGGCGGTCACTTCGGTGCTGTCGTTCCTGATGGTGGTGCCGACCAACGAGACGATTCCGGACTTCTCCTGGTTGCTGCTGTGCAGCGCGCTGGGGCTTGGGGCGGCGAGTGCGGCGATTCAGGTGGCGATGAACTGGGCACAGAAAAGCGTGTCACCGACCCGCGCCACGCTGATCTATGCCGGCGAGCCGGTATGGGCCGGGATTGTCGGGCGCATTGCCGGGGAGCGCTTGCCGGCCATTGCCCTGGTCGGGGCCGGGTTGATTGTAGCGGCGGTGATTGTCAGCGAGTTGAAGACCAAGGGTAAGGCTGCGGTGGCTGAGGAAGAGCTGGAGCAGGAAACACAGCGGTAAACCGCCGCTTCTGCATCGCCTGATAGATCGCCATCGCGGGCAAGCCCGCTCCCACAGTGTCCGCGTCGTACACAAATTATGTGAACGCCTCTGGACCTGTGGGAGCGGGCTTGCCCGCGAAGGGGTCGGTACAGGCGCCCCCTCTCTGAAACAATGTGAATCAGGACTTTTCCGTCTACGGTGTAGGATTCTGCGACAGCTTGACGTTTGGTGATCCGGGAACTGGCACGTATGATGCTTCACAAACTTCCGCAGATTAGAAGCCTATGTCCCTGATAGTTCTACTGCTTCTGCCTTTCATAGGCAGCTGTTTGGCGGCCGTGTTGCCGCACAATGCCCGTAACGCCGAATCCCTGCTGGCTGGCCTGATCGCCCTGATCGGCACCGTTCAGGTCGCCTTCCTGTACCCGCAGATCGCCGATGGCGGCGTCATTCGCGAAGAGTTTTCATGGCTGCCCAGCCTGGGCCTGGACTTCGTCCTGCGCATGGACGGTTTCGCCTGGCTGTTCTCCATGCTGGTGCTGGGCATCGGCTCCCTGGTTTCGCTGTACGCCCGCTACTACATGTCGCCGAACGATCCGGTGCCGCGATTCTTCGCGTTTTTCCTGGCCTTCATGGGCGCCATGCTCGGGCTGGTGATCTCCGGCAACCTGATCCAGATCGTGTTTTTCTGGGAGCTGACCAGCCTCTTCTCGTTCCTGTTGATCGGCTACTGGCACCATCGCGCCGATGCCCGGCGCGGTGCCTACATGGCGCTGATGGTGACCGGTGCGGGCGGTCTGTGCCTGCTGGCGGGGGTCATGCTGCTCGGCCATGTGGTCGGCAGCTATGACCTGGACAAGGTCCTGGCCGCCGGCGACCTGATTCGCGCCCATGACCTCTACCCGATCCTGTTACCCCTGATCCTGATCGGCGCACTGAGCAAAAGTGCGCAATTTCCCTTTCACTTCTGGCTGCCCCACGCCATGGCCGCGCCGACGCCCGTGTCGGCGTATTTGCACTCGGCGACCATGGTCAAGGCCGGGGTCTTCCTGCTTGCGCGGCTATGGCCTTCGCTGTCGGGCAGTGAAGAATGGTTCTACATCGTCAGTGGCGCCGGTGCCTGCACCCTGTTGCTCGGGGCGTACTGCGCGATGTTCCAGAACGACCTCAAGGGCTTGCTGGCCTACTCGACCATCAGCCACCTGGGCCTGATCACGTTGCTGCTGGGCCTGAACAGCCCGCTGGCCGCCGTCGCCGCGGTGTTCCACATCCTCAACCACGCGACGTTCAAGGCCTCGCTGTTCATGGCCGCCGGGATCATCGACCACGAAAGCGGCACCCGCGATATCCGCAAGCTCAGTGGCCTGTACAAGCTGATGCCGTTTACCGCCACCCTGGCCATGGTCGCCAGCGCCTCGATGGCCGGCGTGCCATTGCTCAACGGTTTTCTCTCCAAAGAGATGTTCTTCGCCGAAACCGTGTTCATCAATGCCACGCGCTGGGTCGAACTGAGCTTGCCGATCGTGGCAACCATTGCCGGTACCTTCAGCGTGGCTTACTCCCTGCGTTTCACTGTGGATGTGTTCTTCGGTCCGCCCGCGACCGACCTGCCTCACACCCCCCACGAGCCACCGCGCTGGATGCGCGCGCCGGTCGAGTTGCTGGTGTTCACTTGCCTGCTGGTGGGGATCTTCCCGGCCCAGGTGGTCGGCCCGCTGCTCGCGGCGGCGGCGCAACCGGTGGTCGGCGGCACGCTGCCCGAATACAGCCTGGCCATCTGGCACGGCCTGAACGCACCGATGATCATGAGCCTGATCGCCTTGTCCTGCGGCTCCGTGCTTTATCTGCTGCTGCGCAATCAATTCAAGCGCGGGCGCTTCGACCGTCCGCCCGTCATCGGGCGCCTGGACGGCAAGCACCTGTTCGAATACGCGCTGGTCGCCATCCTGCGCCTGGCCCGACGCCTGGAACCGCGGATTGGCACCAAACGCCTGCAAATGCAGTTGTTCCTGGTGGTGCTTGCCGCCGTGCTGGCCGGGTTGATTCCCATGCTGCACAGCAGCCTTCACTGGGGTGACCGGCCGAAAATCCCCGGGTCGATCGTGTTCGTCACCTTGTGGTTGCTGGCCATCGCCTGCGCCCTTGGCGCGGCCTATCAGGCCAAGTATCACCGTCTCGCGGCCCTGACCATGGTCAGCGTCTGCGGTTTGATGACCTGCGTTACCTTCGTCTGGTTTTCCGCGCCGGACCTGGCCCTGACCCAACTGGCGGTCGAAGTGGTAACCACGGTGCTGATCCTGCTGGGCCTGCGCTGGTTGCCACGACGGATCGAGGAGGTCTCGCCGTTGCCGGGCAGCCTGCGCCGGGCGCGGGTGCGGCGTATCCGTGACTTGCTGCTGTCGACCTCGGTCGGTGTCGGCATGGCGCTGCTGGCCTACGCCATGCTGACGCGCCAGACCCCCAACGACATTTCCTCGTTCTACCTGAGTCGCGCCCTGCCCGAAGGCGGCGGCAGCAACGTGGTCAACGTGATGCTGGTGGACTTCCGTGGTTTCGACACCCTCGGTGAGATCACCGTACTGGTGGCCGTGGCCCTGACTGTGTTCGCCCTGCTGCGCCGCTTCCGCCCACCGAAAGAAAGCCTGCAACTGCCGGCACAGCAACGCTTGCTCGCGCCGGATGTGGTCACCGACCTGGTCAACCCGCGTCACGCCAGCGACACCGCGCTCGGCTTCATGATGGTACCGGCGGTGCTGGTGCGCCTGCTGTTGCCGGTGGCGCTGGTGGTGTCGTTCTACCTGTTCATGCGCGGGCACAATCAACCGGGCGGCGGCTTTGTCGCCGGGCTGGTGATGTCGGTGGCGTTCATCCTGCAATACATGGTCGCCGGCACGCAGTGGGTCGAGGCGCAAATGAGCCTGCGGCCACTGCGCTGGATGGGTACCGGACTGATGATTGCCACGGCCACGGGCCTGGGTGCGATGGTCGTCGGCTATCCGTTCCTGACCACCCACACCTGGCATTTCTCGTTGCCGCTGCTGGGTGACATTCACCTGGCCAGCGCGCTGTTCTTCGACATCGGTGTGTACGGCGTGGTAGTCGGCTCGACCCTGTTGATCCTCACCGCCCTCGCCCACCAATCGGTGCGCGGCCACAAAACCGCCGCCCAACCCAGATCCGTTGCCGCCAAAGGAGCCGTCTGATGGAAGAAGTCATCGCAATCGCCATCGGCGTACTGGCCGCGTCCGGCGTCTGGCTGATCCTGCGCCCACGGACGTTCCAGGTGGTCATGGGCCTGTGCCTGCTGTCCTACGGCGTCAATCTGTTCATCTTCAGCATGGGCAGCCTGTTCATCGGCAAGGAACCGATCATCAAGGACGGCGTGCCACAGGACCTGTTGCACTACACCGACCCGCTGCCCCAGGCACTGGTGCTGACGGCGATCGTCATCAGCTTTGCCATGACCGCCTTGTTCCTGGTAGTGCTGCTGGCCTCCCGGGGCCTGACCGGCACCGACCATGTGGATGGCCGGGAGCCCAAGGAATGATGGCGATGACCCACCTGATCGTCGCGCCCATTCTGCTGCCGCTGCTGACCGCCGCGATCATGCTGATGCTCGGCGAGAAGCACCGGCCGCTCAAGGCCAGGATCAATCTGTTCTCCAGCCTGCTCGGGCTGGGCATTGCCGTGGCGTTGTTGCAATGGACACAGACCACTGGAGTGCCCGGCTCCATCGGCGTGTACCTGCCGAGCAACTGGCAAGTGCCGTTCGGCCTGGTGCTGGTGGTCGATCGCCTGTCGGCGCTGATGCTGGTGCTGACCGGCATCATCGGCGTCAGTGCCTTGCTGTTTGCCATGGCACGCTGGGACAGCGCCGGCTCGAGCTTTCACGCACTGTTCCAGATCCAGTTGATGGGCCTTTACGGCGCGTTCCTCACCGCCGACTTGTTCAACCTGTTCGTGTTCTTCGAGGTGTTGCTGGCCGCGTCCTACGGGTTGATGCTCCACGGCTCGGGCCGGGCGCGGGTGTCGTCGGGGCTGCATTACATCTCGATCAACCTGCTGGCCTCGTCGCTGTTCCTGATTGGTGCCGCGCTGATCTATGGCGTTACCGGCACGCTGAACATGGCCGACCTGGCGGTAAAAATCCCGCTGGTGTCCGAAGCCGATCGCGGCTTGCTTCACGCCGGCGCGGGGATCCTGGCCATCGCGTTTCTGGCCAAGGCCGGCATGTGGCCGCTGAACTTCTGGCTGGTGCCGGCCTATTCCTCGGCCAGCGCGCCGGTGGCGGCGATGTTCGCGATCATGACCAAGGTCGGCGTCTACACCTTGCTGCGCCTGTGGACGCTGCTGTTCTCCGCCGAGGCCGGCGCATCGGCGTTCTTTGGCGGCGACTGGCTGATCTACGGCGGCATGGCGACCATCGTCTGCGCCGCCATTGCGACCCTCGCCGCGCAACGCCTGGAGCGCATGGCCAGCCTGAGCATTCTGGTGTCGGCGGGCATTCTGTTGTCGACCATCGGTTTCGCCCAGCCGAACCTGGTCGGCGCGGCGCTGTTCTATCTGTTCAGCTCGACCCTGGCGTTGAGCGCACTGTTCCTGCTGGCAGAACTGATCGAGCGCTCGCGCTCGGCCAACGAGATCCTGCTCGAAGATGAAGCCGAACTGCTGCCCCGTCCTCTGGAATCCTTGCACCCGCCCAAAGGCACCAACCTCGACGACGACCAGAAAGCCGTGGTCGGCCAGGTGATTCCCTGGACCATGGCGTTTCTCGGCCTGAGTTTCATCGCCTGCGCCTTGCTGATCATCGGCATGCCACCGCTCTCCGGCTTTATCGGCAAACTCGGGCTGATCGGCGCCCTGCTCAATCCGCTAGGACTGGGCAACAGCGGCGACACGCCGATTTCCAACGCTGCGTGGGGTCTGTTGGTGTTGTTGATTGTGTCCGGACTGGCGTCGCTGATCGCATTCTCGCGCGTGGGCATCCAGCGTTTCTGGACGCCTGCGGAACGGCCATCGCCCCTGCTGCGACGCCTGGAATGCGTACCGATCTTCGCCCTGCTGGGCTTGAGCATTGCGCTGACCTTCAAGGCCGATCCGCTGCTGCGCTACACCCAGGCCGCCGCCGATGCCTTGTACAACCCGCAGCAATACGTGATGGCGGTGCTCGACACGCGCGTCGTACCGAACCCGTCGGCCGTAGCGGCCCCGCAGGAGGTGCAGCCATGAAGCGCCTGTTTCCGGCACCGCTGCTGTCGCTGGCCCTGTGGCTGCTGTGGCTGCTGCTGAACCTGTCGATCAGCCCCGGCAACCTGCTGCTGGGTGCCGCGCTGGGGTTCTGTGCGCCACTGATGATGCGCAGGCTGCGTCCGCTACCGGTGCGCATCCGTCGTCCCTGGGTGATCCTGCGCCTGGTCCTGCTGGTCGGGCGCGATGTACTGGTGTCCAACCTCGCCGTGGCCTGGAGCGTGCTCAATGCCGGTCGCCGCCCGCCCCGCTCGCAATTCATCAAGGTGCCGCTGGACTTGCGGGACGCCAACGGCCTGGCCGCGCTGTCGATGATCACCACGGTGGTGCCCGGTACAGTCTGGTCGGAGCTGGCGCTGGACCGCAGCATTCTGCTGCTGCACGTCTTCGACCTGGACGACGAGGCGCTGTTCATCCAGCACTTCAAGGCGACCTACGAACGTCCGTTGATGGAGATCTTCGAATGAGCCCCTTGCTGTCGAATGCGATCCTGCTGAGCCTGTTCTTCTTTTCCCTGGCGATGATCCTGACCCTCATCCGCCTGTTCAAGGGGCCGTCGGCCCAGGACCGGGTCCTGGCGCTGGACTACCTGTATATCGTCGCGATGCTGATGATGCTGGCACTGGGCATTCGCTATGCCAGCGACACCTACTTCGAGGCGGCGCTGCTGATCGCCCTGTTCGGTTTCGTCGGCTCGTTCGCCCTGGCGAAATTCCTGCTGCGTGGCGAGGTGATCGAATGAATACGCCATTGTCGTTGTGGGTGGAGATCCCGGTGGCGATCCTGCTGGTGCTCGGCAGCCTGTTTGCCTTGATCGGCGCCACGGGCCTGCTGCGCATGAAGGACTACTTCCAGCGCATGCACCCGCCGGCCCTGGCCTCGACGCTCGGCACCTGGTGCGTGGCGCTGGCGTCGATCATCTACTTTTCGGCGCTCAAGTCCGCGCCGGTATTGCACGCCTGGCTGATTCCGATCCTGCTGGCGATCACCGTCCCGGTGACCACCCTGCTGCTGGCCCGGGCGGCACTGTTTCGCAAGCGCATGGCCGGTGATGATGTGCCGGCCGAGGTGAGCAGTCGGCGGAGTGAGAGTGGTAGTTAGACCCAGGCCACCGCCAACAACCCCACCCCCAGCACCACACACAACGGCGAGTAAACCCAGGTGTCGAGCCGGGCAAACTCCGAGCCTTTGACCTCTTTGAAAAAACCCACCAGTTCCGAATCGCCAATAGCCCGGGCAAACAGCAAAATCGCAATCGCGCTGATCACCCACTGCAACGACCAGTGATGCAAGGGTGGCAGGCACCAACCCACCCGCAAGCACACCAGCACGGCAATCGACAGCAACAGCCCGGCCACCACCAGGGTGATCCAGCCTCGTGGCTTGAACGCCGGCCTCAGTTGCGCACTGCCCTCCTGCGGTACTTGCGGGACCGCCGCCACCGCCGCCCATTCGCCACCCAACGCCCAATAGACATGCACCAGACTGATCACGGCGAAGATCGTCACCAGCGACTGAGCCAACAACAGGGTCATGGTTCAGAGATCCTTGAAAGGGATATGAACAGAACAGGCTAGTCGGCTTTTCCTGAAGTGCGCGGCCGCGTGCAAGACCAAATGCTCATACCGGCGCCAGCTCACATTCCGGCGGAGACTTTATCTGCCACGTCCTTTGGCAGCCAGGCCCGCCAGACGTCCGGATGGGCCTTCATGAACGCCTCTGCCGCCTGGCGCGGCGGCGTATGTTTCTCGCTCATCTCGGCCAGAGCCTTGTTCAGCGGATCGATCGGAAATTCGACCTTGGCAAAGAACTCGGCAATCTGCGGATATTGCTTCTGGAAGGGAGTGGACACACCGATCGACAGCTTGGAGGCCAGGGAACGGGTCGGCCGTGGATTGGGGTTATCCGCGTCGGTCAAGGTCTTCCAGGCTTCGGCGTCGAACGGTGGCTCTTCGAGTTGAATCAGCTTGAAGCGGCCGAGCAACGGCGTGGGTGACCAGTAGTAAAACAGCACCGGCTTGCCACGATGAATGGACGAACTGATCTCGGCATCCAGTGCCGCGCCCGAACCGCTGCGGAAGTTCACGTAGCTGTCGTCCAGCCCATACGCCTTGAGCTTCTGCTTGTTGACCACTTCCGAGGTCCAACCGATCGGGCTGTTGAGGAAACGTCCCTTGGTCGGGGCTTCCGGGTCCTTGAACACGTCTTTGTAACGCGGCAAGTCGCTGACGCTGCGCAGGTCCGGCGCCAGCGGCTTGATGCCCTTGGCCGGATCGCCCTTGATCACATATTCCGGCACCCACCAGCCTTCGGTAGCGCCCTTGACCGTGTCGCCGAGGCTGACGACCTTGCCTTCGGCTTCCGCCTTGACCCACACCGGACTGCGACCGGCCCACTCTTCGCCAATGACCTGGATGTCATTGTTGGCCAGCGCGGTTTCCAGGGTGATGGTGGTGCCCGGCAAGGTGTCGGTCGGCAGCCCGTAGCCCTTCTCGACAATGATGCGCAGGACATCGGTGATCAGGCTGCCGCTTTCCCAGTTCAGGTCGGCGAAGTGGATCGGCGCCTGGGCGGCAGACACCGGGACGGGTGTCGCCAGCAAACCGAAGGTGGCCAGGACAGCGGCCAGCAACCGTCGAAATCCGTTCATGCTTTTGCACCTCGTGCTGTTCTCAGCAATAGCAGGATGGCCTGGCAGTAGACCGCAAAGCCTCTGAATACTCAGTCCAATGACTGTAGTAGAGGTTGCTGCTTTCGAGGTGCGTGGATCAGTTTTCGCAAGTTTCCTGCAAACGCATCAGCTCTCGTCTGACCATACTGGCGTACTCCGCCGGTTGCAGTTGGTAAAGTTGTGACGCCACCCAATTCAGCCACCCCCCCTGCAGAATGGTCTTCTGCCCGAACAACCGCCGTGCTTCGTCTTGAGCGCTGGCCAGGTTCTGTTCGTGGAAGTCGGCGCGGGTCAGGGTCATCACTCGCTGGCCTTGAAGGTCACCAACTCGCCCTTGCGCCATTTGGCCGCCTTGGCGGTCACGGCCTTGAGGGTCTTGGTCAGGCCTTCCTGCAACTGTTGATGGGCAGCGAACACCATCACCACGCTGTGCCCTTCCTTGAACACGATCCCCTGACCGTCGGCCGTGGTCACGAAGGCGTAGTCGCCAATTCCGTAAACCGTCAGCTTGATGTCGCGGAACTTGATGTCCAGCTTGCCGCCTTCGCGACTGGGCAGCACGGACGCGCTGAAATGATCGCCGACCTTGAGCTTGAGTCCGGGCTTGTCGTCCACCACCAGGGCTGATTCGGTGTCGATTTCGGCAATGTAAATGCCTTCAGCGTTCTGTTCGGTGATGTAAACGAAACGTGACTGAAACTGCTTGACCAGCTTTGCGCGCAAATCACCCAGCACGAACAGAGCATGCATATCGAGATTACTTACTGCCAAGGAAACATCCCCACATCTGAATAATGGTGCCGTGCGCGAAAAATGAACGCACAGCCAAAAAAGCGGCAATGCCGAAGGTGTAGCCAAAGAACCCGGGTTGAAGTCCTGAATGAGCAGTGCACTCATTCATCACGAAGCTTGAGAAGACTACTGGAACGTCTCTCGCGTCGTCCTGACTGGTGTTCGTCACAGGCTGAAGGAAAACACCCTTCCTGCTGCCAGAAAATTATGGACTATCAACTTCAGGGAAAAATCTCATCAAGAAAAAAACTTTTCCTACATATCGTCCGCAAAAAATTGCTTTAGATAAACATCATTCACCCACCAGTGAGGGTGATTCTAGAGCAGCGATGCTCTTGGCGACTAGCCAAAACGACGTACATACGTCGGTAAAACAATGAAAAGGACTTCATATGTGCACGCTGACACACTTTGCCTATCCCTTGCTGCCTGACTCGGAAACAGCTCCGGCCCTACGCCCGACACGGCCCTGCCTACATGAACCAGCTCCCGATGCCCCGACCCGCCCGCGATTTCAGGTGGTGATGGCAGGCATTGCCTTCTTTCACATCAAGGATATTTCTACAGGCTGTGTAAGAGGTTTCCGAGCCAATCATAACGAAGCCTGTGCCCTCGCCCGGTTTCTTGAATCACACGGTTGACATGCCCACCGCGCTCGCTTCTATCGACGTTTCGTCTGCCCGCCGACTTATCTCAGCCGTCGACGGGCAACTACTGCCATACTGCCCGCCCAATAAAACGGATCCGCAGAAATCGGGTTGCGTTGACAACAACAATGTTTTTCCAAGGGAAGTCTGCAACGTGACGGAATTTGATATCGGCGAGTTTTTTATCCGGGGTGAAGCCAGAGAAGTCGAAGGTGAATTCCAGGCCGTGATTGTCATGCGCGCCAAACCACCGCTCAAGACCGTGACCTATCACCAGGTCGAAAAGGATCGCTGGTTCAAAACCCCGGATGTCGCCGCCATCGCGGCACAGGAATCGGCCAGGGAACTCAAGGCCGCGGTCGATGCGGGTGCATTGAAAGCCTGATTGTCGGGTTGGCGGTGAGCGAAGACGCAGACCGGGCGCGGGTGGTCGACGACCTGAACCTGCGTATGCACCAGACCCGTTGACAACCTTAATGCAGGCTGCCAGACCTTTCGGCGCTCAATTGCGCCAGCCAGGCAGCCTTGCACTCCTCCGCTTCGTCGCGACTGGAAAACGCCGTGCCCCGGCGCTCGCCATTGAGCAACACCACCCAGCAAACCTTGCGTCCCATGGAGCGCAGATTGGCAGGTACTCCGCTGCCGATCATGACCGCGACATCAACTTTGCCTTGCATGCTGACCTCCCGAATTTCATTAGCAACCTAATTAGTAGGTATGTTAATTAGTTTTCCGGCGAGGAAACAGCAAAACCCTGCACAGGTTAATTGCAGAATTTGTAACAATCGTCCGACAGCCCGGGTTTTCTAGCGCGGCCTTTCCGGTTTGTAACCCAGGCGCAAACCACCCCAATGCCGGCCCTTGAGCATGATCGGCACCGAAAGATCGTGCATCAACTCGCCGGTATCACGGGTATAGGTTTGCAGCAGTACGGCCTTCTGATGGCTGCCACAGCGGATCCCGGTGCGGTCAGCGAACTTGCGTTTGGTCCGGTTCTGCAAGGCATCGACCTGCGCATCTCCCGTCAACGGCTGGCTGAACACCTTGTTATGGGTCGGCACATAACCTTGTTGGGTGCAGGCGATGGCGAACACCAATCCTTCGTGACGCGGTAACAACGCTTCCTGGATCGCTGGCAAAACCTGATCGGTGTAGCGGTCGAAACGCGTCTGGTACTTGGCCGGACTGGTATCGGGGATGACCTGATAATTGCGGTCGAACAGATCGTCGAAACTGATTCGACCGGCATCGATATCCGCCTCGAAACGCGCGGCAATCTGGCTCGCGGCATCCAGGGCCAGGTCATAGATCCGCTGGTGATAGTCATCCAGCCCCACTTCGGCAAGACGCTCGCTGATGGTTTCGGCCTGTCCCTCCATTTGCACCGCCGCATGGGCCAGGCGCTGAGTCTGCTGGTCGCTGACCACCAGATCGCTGCGCATCTGTTCGATGGCGTGAAACAGACTGTCGAGTTGTACACGGTTGGTGTCTGCCCCTTGGGCGATTTCTCCGACCTGGGACTCGACGCTGGCCGCCAGTCGGGCAATGTTCTCCAGGTGCTGGCCCGTGCGCTCGACCTGCTCGACACCGGAGTCAAGGTCGCTGGACAGTTGACGGATCTGCTCCACCACCTGCGCCGTGCGATGCTGGATGTCGGCCACCATTTCGCCCACCTCCCCCGTGGCGGTCGCCGTGCGTGCGGCGAGCCCGCGAACCTCGTCGGCCACCACGGCAAACCCGCGACCGTGCTCCCCTGCCCGCGCCGCTTCTATCGCGGCGTTCAACGCCAGCAGGTTGGTCTGGCTGGCGATGGATTGAATCACCAGGGTCACCCGCTGGATATCATCACTGCGCAGGCTCAAGGCTTCGATCAGTTCACGGCTGTTGCTGGCGCGCTGGCTGAGCTGATGCATGCGCGCAATGGACTCGATCAATTCCGTACGCCCGGCCACTCCGCTTTGATGAGCTTCGCTGGCGGCACTGAGCGCCTGGCGACTGAGCGTCGAGGTGGCCTGTTCGGTGGTGATCATGACCTCGGCATTGCTGACGATCTGTGCCGCCGCCGTGAGCTGCGATTGCAGTTTGTCCGCCAGTTGCCGAACCGAAAACGCCACACCGGCGGCCGACAGTGCGTT
This sequence comes from Pseudomonas sp. KH_046_2, assembly GCF_057838985.1. Lineage (NCBI taxonomy): Bacteria > Pseudomonadati > Pseudomonadota > Gammaproteobacteria > Pseudomonadales > Pseudomonadaceae > Pseudomonas > Pseudomonas sp. KH_046_2. The sequence continues at coordinate 3,859,449 of NZ_CM174480.1, forward strand.
ATGACTGGTGGTGTAGGAAAGATCGCGAGTCAACTCGCCGATGGCACCGGAGTTGTCGGGGGAAGCAGCCTCCGGGGTCGCGCGCGAGCGCAGGCGAGGCAGCCAGACAATCAATACGGTCAGGGGCAGGCCAAGGTAGAGCGACCATCCGCCTAGCGTCATGCCACTTAACAACAGCATCAAGGCGATGCTTTGCAGCGTTGGCGTCAGCCAGCGGTTTTTCGGCAACAGCACTGGAGCGGGCACTGCCGCAACCAGAGACCCGTCTCTTGTCATCATCGTCACCCCGTAAAGCTTCTAATTGTTGTCTTCGCATTAAACGCCACCATAAAGCCATTATCCATGAGCCTTTAGTCGCGAACGTTGCAGCAGATCAATAGAAGAACCGGGAAATCGAAGACGGCAGAAAACAAAGATCGCAGCCTGCGGCAGCGCCCTACTTCAATTGCGTAGGAGCTGCCGCAGGCTGCGATCTTTTCAAAGGCAGTCCATCTTGATGGACTGCCTCGCGGAATCAGGCCTGACGCTGGTGCTTGTCGATTTGCTCGTGGCGTTCCTGAGCTTCGATGCAGTACTTGGTGGTCGGGCTGATCAGCAGGCGCTTGAGGCCAATCGGCTCGCCGCTGTCGTCGCACCAGCCGAAGCTGTCTTCCTTGATGCGCTCAAGGGCTTGTTCCAACTGAGGCAGCATGCGCTGGTCGCGATCGATCGCGTTCACCAGCCAGGTGCGCTCTTCTTCAACCGAAGCCGCGTCTGCCGGATCGGCCGGGGTGTCCAGGCTTTCGATGGCAATGCGGTTCTGCTCGATGCGCTCATGGGTTTCGACTTTCATGTTCTGCAACAGCCCGGAGAAAAAAGCATGTTGCTCGGCATTCATGTAGTCATCCGCCGGCATGGCCAGCAACTTGTCCTTTGTCATTGATATCTCTATAAAAAAACGTGCATTAAGGCGAATAAGGGAGCGTTCCGGCAGACCTGGGCAGGCCATCGGAAAGGCGCCGTTTGTTCCAAGCGCCACCCGGCACTCAATTTACGAGGGGCGGCAGTCTACGGCCGACTCGAGGCCTCAGCAACTGAAAAGACTGCGAATTTGTCCGACAAAGCCCTGAAAATGCTCTAAGGCAGGCTTTGAGGCGGTAATCGGAGTGCGTTTATAGCAAGAAATTCAATCGAGCGGCTGTATATAGAAGACAAACGGCCGGCACCGGGCATTATTCACGGTCATTTGCAGGGCCGCGAACCTCAGCTAAGGTTGTCCCTCCCGAAATGGCCATATAAAGGAAAGGACCATGAAGCTGATCGGTATGCTGGACTCGCCCTATGTCAGGCGCACCGCCATTTCTGCCAAATGCCTGGGAATCGCCCTGGAACACCGATCGGTCTCGGTGTTCCGCCACTTCGAACAATTCCAGCAGATCAACCCGGTGGTCAAGGCGCCCACCCTGGTGCTGGATGACGGTGAGGTGTTGATGGACTCGACGCTGATCATCGACTACCTGGAAACCCTGGCCGAAAACAGCCTGATGCCCGTCGAACCGAGCCTGCGTCTGCGCGCGCTACGCCTGATCGGCCTGGCCCTGGCCGCCAGCGAAAAGTCCGTGCAGCTTTACTACGAGCGCAACCTGCGGCCCGAGGAGATTCAATTCGAACCTTGGGTGCAGCGGGTCGAAGGACAGCTGAAGGCAGCCTATTCGGCGCTGGAGCGGGAGCTGGAAAAACAGCCACTGAAGACTGACGGTTCGCTTGAGCAGGACGGCATCACAGTGGCGGTGGCCTGGAGCTTCACCAATCTGGTGGTACCGGACCAGGTGAGTGCGGCGCAGTTTCCGCGGATCGCTGCATTCACGGCGTATGCCGAGGGGCTTGAGGTGTTTGTCAGTACGCCGATTGACTGACGGATTCGTTTTGCCTGATCTGGCCCCATCGCGAGCAGGCTCGCTCCCACAGTAATTTTCGTCGTACGCGGACTATGTGTTCGACATCAACCCATTGTGGGAGCGAGCCTGCTCGCGATGACGGCAGATCAGTCGACACATGCATTGTTTATTTGCGCTTATAGCTTTTGTTGCCACTGGGTGTCAGGCAATAAACGCCGCCTCTGGGCCCGGTACAAAACGAACCGGTGCCACAGGAGCAGCCCTGCGTGTCCTGGATAAACGCTTGTGGACTCGCCTGGGTCTGACCACCGAACATTGCCGAGCAACTTTTCTTCGAACCACTGATGGAGCCGTCATTACACAGGAACAGATCGCCGTCGCATCGATCGATTCCACCTTTCTTCCCGGAACAGGGTGTATTGCCAGCCCAGGCAGGCGAACTGAAAACACTGAACAGCAGCAGACAAATCGGCATCCAGCCACAGCGGATCGAGTTGCGCACAATGCAGCACCCCCATTGAAATTATGGCCCAATGATATCAACGTTGCGAACTGCGACCCCAGCTAGATGAAAGTTAATTTATTAAGTCGCGGGCAATTCTTGGCAAAATGCTCGCAACTTCGTAATGAACTGCTTATCAGGCCAGCCCTATGACCCGCATCTTGACCATCGAAGACGACGCCGTGACCGCCCGGGAGATTGTCGCCGAACTGAGCAGCCACGGCCTCGACGTCGACTGGGTCGACAATGGCCGCGAAGGGCTGGAGCGTGCGGTCAGCGGCAACTACGACCTGATCACCCTCGACCGCATGTTGCCCGAGCTTGATGGCCTGGCGATCGTCACCACGCTGCGGACCATGGGCGTGGCCACGCCGATCCTGATGATCAGCGCCCTGTCCGACGTCGATGAGCGCGTGCGCGGCCTGCGCGCGGGCGGCGACGACTACCTGACCAAACCCTTCGCCACCGATGAAATGGCTGCCCGGGTCGAAGTCCTGCTGCGCCGGCAGAACACCGTGACGGCCCAGGCCACCACGCTGCGGGTAGCGGATCTGGAACTGAACCTGATCAGCCACGAAGCCAGCCGCGACGGCCAACTGCTGACGCTGTTGCCCACCGAGTACAAACTGCTGGAATTCCTGATGCGCAATACCGGGCAAATCCTCTCGCGGATGATGATTTTCGAAGAGGTCTGGGGTTACCACTTCGACCCCGGCACCAACCTGATCGACGTACACATCGGCCGTCTGCGCAAGAAGATTGACCCGCCTGGCAATGCCCCACTGATTCGGACCGTGCGAGGCTCGGGTTATGTCATTGCCGAACCCGTCTAAAGGCTGGCGCTCCTCCAGCAGCCGTCTGCTGGCGCTCTACAGTTCGCTGTTCGTGATCTGGAGCGGGATCCTCATGGGGGTCATGTACTACGAGGTTTCCGCTTACCTGGACAACCTGGCCAAGCATTCGCTGATGCAACGCCAGCACCTGTTTTCGCGTTTCTCCGACGAGCAACTGGTGGACGCCCTCGCCGTCAGCATGACCTTCGACATCCGCGGCATCGACGCCTACGGCCTGTTCGATGCCCAACACCGTTACCTCAGCGGCGCCCTGCGCTACATTCCGGACGGCTTGCCGCTCGATGGCAAGATCCACATGCTGCGCGATTGCGATGCCTCTGACGACAACGACGAACAGACGCTGCCCACCGACAGCTGCGATGCCGTGGCAACCCGCACCCTCGATGGCCGCTGGCTGGTGCTGGTGCGCGACAACGGTTCGTTGTTCGCCGTGACCCGGATCATCCTTCACGCCTTGTTCTGGGGGATGACCCTGACCATCGTGCCGGGCATCGTCGGCTGGTATTTGCTGCGCCGGCGCCCATTGCGGCGCATTCGCGGGATTCAGGCCAGTGCCGAAGCCATCGTCGCTGGCGACCTGAGCCGGCGCTTGCCACTGTCCAATCGGCGTGACGAACTGGACATGCTCGCCGCCATCGTCAACGCCATGCTCGAACGCATCGAGCGCTTGATGAACGAGGTCAAGGGCGTGTGCGACAACATCGCCCATGACCTGCGCACACCCCTGACCCGCCTGCGCGCGCAGCTTTACCGCATGCAGCAGCAAGCCGGCGAAGGCTCGCAGCAGGCCATGCAACTGGACCTGGTGCTGGCCGAGGCCGATACGCTGATGGCGCGCTTCCGTGGCTTGCTGCGAATTTCCGAACTGGAAGACCGCCAGCGCCGCTCCGGCTTTGTGCAACTGGACCCGGTGCCGTTGTTGCAAGAACTGCATGAGTTCTACCTGCCCCTGGCGGAAGACGACGGCCTGGTGTTCCAACTGCACCTGCCCGCGTCATTGCCGCCCCTCCATGGCGACCGGGCACTGATGTTCGAAGCGGTGGCGAACCTGCTCAGCAACTCGATCAAATTCACCCCGCCCGGCGGCGCGGTGATCCTGCGTGGGGTCAACGACGGCGGGCACACGCGAATCGAAGTGCTCGACTCCGGCCCGGGCATTCCCGAAGCGGAACGTGAAGCGGTGTTCCAGCGCTTCTATCGCGCCGAGGCGGGCAATCACAAAAGCGGTTTCGGGCTGGGGCTGTCCATCGTCGCGGCGATTGTCAGCCTGCACGGGTTTACCCTGGAAGTGGGCAACAGCGAACTGGGTGGCGCGCGGCTGGTGCTTGATTGTCGGGAGAGTTTGATACCGCAGGCCTGATACAAATCCGCCTGATTGGACACAGTACTTGTGGGAGCGAGCTTGCTCGCGATGGCGGTGTATCAGGTAAAAATGTATCGCCTGACACTCCACTATCGCGAGCAGGCTCACTCCCACAGGGGATTGGTGGTGTTTTCCGCTGGGAGCTTGCAAAAAGCTACCGTGAAAAAATAAACGGCATTAGGTATGGCAGCGATAGATTAAAACTCAAGAAAACCAGAGATGAGATTTTCAACAGTCATTTCTATATTGATTACAGCTATCGTTAAACCTACAGCATCCACGAAGTTTGAAAATTTACTGTTTTCGCCATAAACCGAACGACCTGAGCCAAGTGGGTATGATCCACTGATCAACGATACCGATCCGGCAAAACACTGGTCGCACTGGAAAATTGCACAGCACATGGCGGCGCCACTATCGGGGCATTGAGCGACTGCAGGACCACCGGCTCGGACTCGCGCAAATACACCGGCATGTCGGTCACCGGTGGCATGGCCGGAATCTCGAAGTACATCTGCACCACCCAGCCACGGTGATAGCTGGCGTGGTTGACCACGTGCATCAGCATCGCGCCGGCGCTCATGGTGCCGCTTTCGCCCGAGACAAAGGTGAATTCCAGGGGCTTGTCCAGGGAGGCGTCGGTCTGCCGGGCGCTCCAGTCGCAGTACCAGCGATCGATGGCTTTTTGCGCCATGCGCAGTTCGGACAGGTCGGCATGCAGCAGGTCGTGTGAGGTCTTGAAGCCATGCCCCCGGCCTTCGAGGTGCGCCTGCCAGATGCAATCGACCACGTACACGTGATTGAGGGTGCCGATCATGTTTTTGAACACCGACACCCGTTCTTTCTTGACTTCGCCCGGTGGGAGCGCCGCGAGGCTGTCAAAGAGGCGCTGATTGGCCCAGCGTTTGTAATCGGCCAGCAGGCAGGCAGTGCGTACGGTGATCATCAGAGTTCTCCGATGGCGGTAAGCGCACCCACTAGCATAGACCCGATGGCCGCACAGCAGTGCCAGCCCTGATCATCGGTCGTCCAGGCGTTTCACCACGAGTTCGGCGAGTGCCAGGCAACTGGTCAGCCCCGGTGATTCGATGCCGAACAGATTCACCAGCCCCGGCACCCCATGTTCGGCGCGAGCGCTGATGAGAAAGTCGGCAGCCGGTTCAGTCGGCCCGCTGATTTTCGGGCGAATGCCGCTGTAGGCCGGTTGCAGGCTGTTGTCCGGCAACCCCGGCCAATAGCGGCGGATCGCCTGATAGAAGCCCTCGGCGCGGCGGGGTTCGACGCGGTAATCGATGTGCTCGACCCATTCGACATCCGGCCCGAAGCGCGCCTGCCCGCCGAGATCCAGGGTCATGTGCACACCCAGTCCGGCGCTCTCCGGGGCCGGATACACCAGGTGGCGAAACGGCGCCCGGCCACTGAAACTGAAATAACTGCCCTTGCACAGATGTGCCCGGGGAATGAATTGCCCCGGCAGACCGACGATGCTGCTCGCTACCTCGGGAGCGGACAGCCCTGCGCAGTTGATCAATTCGCGGCAGCACAGCGTCATGGGTTGACTGCCGCCCATGTGCAGTTCGAAACCCTGTTCGATGCAACGGGCCGACAGCAGCGGCGTGTGCAAGGCCAGCGTGGCACCAAACCTCTGGGCATCGCCCTGGAGCGCCAGCATCAGTCCGTGGGAGTCGATAATGCCGGTAGACGGCGACCACAGCGCCGCGACGCAGGACAACGCCGGTTCAAGCTCCCGGGCCTGCGGGCCATCCAGCCATTGCAGGTCATCGACACCATTGACACGCCCCTGCTGCAACAGACGCTGCAAAGCCGAGCGCTGCTGCTCATCGGTGGCCACGATCAGCTTGCCCACTCGCCGGTAATCGACACCGTACTCATCGCAATAGGTATAGAGACGCTGCTTGCCTTCCACACACAGCCGCGCCTTGAGGCTGCCGCCGGGGTAATAGATGCCGGCGTGAATCACTTCCGAGTTACGCGAGCTGATGCCCGTGCCGATACCCCCATCGGCTTCGACCACCAGCACTTCCCGCCCGCTCATGGCCAGGGTCCTGGCCACCGCCAACCCGACCACGCCGGCCCCGATCACCACGCTTTGAATATCGACGTTCAACGACCTTGCCTCCCTCTCACCCCGTTCCTCGCTAATGCAAGGGAACTCTCGGCGACCGCCACGCATCCTAAACTATGTGGTACTTCCCTTATGCTTCATGCTGTCGGAGGACACCGTCATGCGCCGGATGTTTATCATTTCTTCCCTGGTACTTTGTTTACCCTTCGGCTCGGCTCTGGCCAAAGTGGATGCGGGTGACGTCGCCACTTCCGCCGGGGTTTCCGCCTCGCTGTACTCGACGTTCAAAGACGACAAACTCATGATTCCCGCCCGGGATGACGCATCCAGCTTCGTCGCCAGCGGCGGTGCGATTCGTGGTGCTTACCTGGAGTCGGTGTTGAAAAAGATCCGTCAGGACAATCCCGCCCTCAACAACGCAAGCGACGAAGATCTGGCCCGCGCCATTCTCGTCCAGGAAGGCGTTGCCACCGATCACTGAAGATCGTCATTGCCAGCGGTGGGGCTTGTGACACCGGGATAGCGTTTCCAGCCCTACCTGGCGTGCGTGCCAGTGGACAAGCGTGCCCACCCGGCCACGAGTTGCGCGTTGATACTCACCCCACCGCACACCACGATCACCACGTCATTGGCGTCGGCAATCGCCGGGTGGTCCAGGTAGGCAATCGCCAATGAAACCCCGCACGCCGGCTCGACCAGCTGACGCAAATCATTGGCGTAACGCACCACGCCCATGATCGCCTCATCATCACTGAGCACCACGCACTCATGGGAGAAATCGCCGATGTGCCTGACCGGCCAGGCGGCCACTTGCGCGGCGCCCAGGGACGTGGCGACGGTGTCGATTTTCGCCAGTTTGACCGGGTGCCCGGCCGCCATCGCCGCGGCAAAAGACGCCGCGCCTTCGGTTTCGCAGGCTACGATGCGGCAATCGGTGTGCCGATGACGAATCAGGCCAGTGAGCAGCCCCGCCAGCAAGCCACCGCCGCCCACCGATGTCACCAGCACATCCACTGGCGGGCAGTCTTCAAGGATTTCATCGACCATGGTGCTGTGCCCTTCCCACAACACCGGGTGGTCAAAGGCCGGCACAAATTCACAGCGTGGGTCCTGGGCGAGTTCCCGTGCCCGTTGATTGGCTTCGTCCCAGACCTTGCCGTGGACGATCACCTCGGCGCCGGTATTGCTGATCCGCGCCCGGGTGCTTTGCGGGGTGGTGTGCGGCACCACGATGCATGCCTTGAGCCCCAGGCATGCAGCGGCCATGGCCGTAGCCAGTCCCGCGTTACCGCCGGAGGGACAGACCACCTTGCGCTTGCCCTGCTGCGCCGCCCGGCTGCACAGCAACCCGATGCCGCGTATTTTGAACGAGCCGCCAGGTTGCAGGTTTTCCAGTTTCAGCCAGATTCGGCGGGTCGGGGTCGAGAGGCCAGGGTGCAGGATCAAAGGCGTGCGGATGTGAAGCATACAGGCTCCTGTTTCACGCCACCGGCTTGTCGAACAGGTCAACGAGCCCGCGGTGAACGGTCCTCTCATGCAAGTTTAGTTCACCCGGTCTAGGGGCGACCGTCCCGGCGGTCCGGCGCAGGTTGCGATCTCTTACCCATGGAAACTCGACGGCCAAAGAACGATCAAAAGATCGCAGCCTACGACAACTCCTACGTAAGTCTATTCGTGGAGGCACCATGAAAATCTCGGCCAAACTGGCGTTTTTCGCCGTCGTCGGCACCCTCGCCTACCTCGCCCTGGCGATCTGGGGACTGGGTGGTTTCGCAGCTTATTTGAGCCACGGTTCACTGGTCGTCGTTGCCCTGGCCACCCTGATCATGGCTGTCGCCTCTCTGTTCACCGAGGTCAACCTGAGTTCGGGGGAACGCGAAGACCGGGCCAATCGCTGGGTCATCCCGGCCTTCGGCGTGATCGGGTTGCTGAGCGGTTTTCTGCCGGCCTATACCGACCGCATCGATTTCTGGACCTTTGGCGGTGAAGGCGTGCGCTGGCTCGGCGCACTGTTGTTCATCCTGGGCGGCGCGCTGCGGTTGTGGCCGGTGTTTGTGCTGGGCAAGCGCTTCAGCGGGCTGGTGGCCATTCAGCCAGGGCATCGACTGGTCACCGACGGAATTTACCGCAACCTGCGCAACCCCAGTTACCTGGGGATGATGGTCATCGGCATGGGTTGGGCACTGGCCTTTCGTTCGGGGGTCGGGCTGATATTGGTGGCGCTGACGCTGATCCCGCTGATCGCGCGCATTCACTCGGAAGAAGCCTTGTTGAAGGCGCAGTTCGGCAGCGAGTACGAAGCCTATTGCGCCCGCAGCTGGCGGCTGATCCCCGGGCTTTACTGAAGAAACGCAGGCCCCTGTGGGAGCGAGCCTGCTCGCGATGGCGGTGTGTCAGCCAACATTAATAGCCACTGACATGACGCCTTCGCGAGCAGGCTCGCTCCTACATTAGATTTTGTGCAGGCCAAGGAGCCCATCGGCGTGCACGCGAACACCCATAAGCTCATAGTCGGCCAACGTCGCATGAGGCGTCTCAATAGGCTGCTCATGGGTCGCCGTGACAATCATCAAGTTCGCCCCCGCCGCCTCGGCCGCCAGAATCCCCACCGTGGCATCTTCAAAAACCAGGCACTGCCCTGGCTCGACACCCAGGCGCCGGGCCGCGAGGCGGTAACCCGCGGGGTCCGGTTTGCCGGCAGTCACATCCTCTGCGGTGATCATGACGCCAGGCTCGGGAATCCCCGCCGCCACCATCCGCCGCAACGCCAGTTCCCGCGGGGCGGAAGTGACGATGGCCCATTGGCTGGCTGGCAAGGACCGCAAGAATTTCGCCGCGCCAGCCACTTCCAGTACCCCCTCGACGTCGACGATTTCCGCTTCGGTAATCCACGCGGCTTCGGCCTCGGCATTCACCCCGGGCAAGCCCAGGCGCCTGATGGTATCGATGGCGCGGGCGCCGTGAATGGTCGGCAGGAAGCTGTCGACATCGACGCCATGGCGCACCGCCCAGGTTGTCCAGACCCGCTCGGCGGCGGCAATGGACGTCAGGACGGTGCCGTCCATGTCGAACAGAAAGGCACGGTAGGTCGAGTTGAAAACAGAGTGATCGGACAAGGAAAGGAGCCTCGCAGGTGCCGGACGGATTTGCCCGGCAATGTAGCATCTGCGCGCAGGTCAGTTGAGTCGTTTGGACTTGAAGGTCTGGCCCACGCAATCGAGCAGCCCGCCAATCATCCAGGGTTTCTTGATGAACGAGACCTCGTGCCGCACGCCTGCGCTTTCAGGAGTTTCGAAGCCAGACATGATCATGATCGGCTTGTCCGGCCAGCGATCGCCGAACTGGTTGGCCAGGTCCGCGCCGTTGAGCGTGCCGGGCATGGTGATATCTGTCAGCAGCATGTGCACCTGCGGAGCATGCTGGTCCAGATAGATCGCTGCCGCGTCCGCACTGATTTGCGGCTCGACGACAAAACCCTCCTCCTGAAGAATCTCACAGAGAAACTCCAGGATCAGCGGGTCGTCCTCAACCACCAGAATCAACCCGCCAGAAAGATCCCCACCCGCCGTCGGTACTCGACTCATGACCGTGCCGCTCCCTGATTGCCTCATTGATTTCGCGGGTACTAATCCGCCACCTAAAAGGTATGAGCAGCGGACTCGACGGAAATTCATTTTTGTTGCAGCCAGGTGACCGGCTTCAAGCGTCCTGATCAATCTTGCGCATCAGGCGGCACACTATCCCTGAAGCCCTGCGGAAAAAACCTGTGGCGAGTGGGCTTGCCCCCGTTCGGCTGCGAAGCAGTCGTAAACCCGGAACATCCAATTGAATGCTGGAAATGCCGGGGCCGCTTCGCGACCCAACGGGGGCAAGCCCCCTCGCCACAGGGCTCCCACATGTACCGCGGTGGTTGGACTTACTGCGACATTTCGCTTTTTTTCATAGCATCCTTGGACATTTCGTCTTTTTTCATCCCGTCCTTGGACATGGCGTCCTTGGACATCGAATCGGTCTTCTTCATCGCGTCTTTTTTCATTGCATCCTTGGACATCGCATCCTTGGACATCGAATCCTTGCTCATGCTGTCATTACTCATCGTGTCAGCTGCGAACACAGAGGCAGCACCAACGGCCAGGCACATGGACAGAACAACAGTGGTCAACTTTTTCATGATGAAACTCCTTGGAGCGTGGGTTGTGGAGAAGTGAAATGGCCAGGCACCCGTCAGCTGCCACCGAACCAGTTGTAGCCCTGGTCTTCCCAGTAGCCGCCGCTGTAGGTGTTGCTGACGAAAATCGCCTGAATGTGTTTGGGGTTCTTGTAGCCAAGCTTGGTGGGCATGCGCAGCTTCATCGGGAAGCCGTATTCGCGCGGCAGCACTGCGCCGTCGTAAGTCAGCGTCAACTGAGTCTGCGCATGCAGCGCGGTGGCCATGTCGATGCTGGTGTAGTAGTCGTCGGCGCATTTGAAGCCGACGTATTTGGCATCGGTGTCGGCGCCGATGCGCTTGAGGAAATCGCTAAAGCGCACGCCGCCCCAACGCCCGATCGCGCTCCAGCCTTCGACGCAGATGTGCCGGGTGATCTGCTCGGTCTGGGCCATGGCGCGCAGCTCTTCGAGGCGCCAGCTGCGTTTGTCGGCGACCAGCCCGGTGACTTCCAGGCGGTAGCTCTCCTCTTCCACTGTCGGCGCCTCGTCTATGCCGTAAAAGGCATTGAAGGGAAACGGCCGGGTGATCATCGATTCGGGATAGGTCGGCGCCATCGCGTTGGGGTCGAACAGCCAGCCCTGCACCCGGTCATTGAAGCGCGACATGGACGACAGTGCGGTCTCGACGCTGTCGTTGTCGGTGATGTTGCAACCGGACAACATCGCCACACTGCCAAGGGTCAGGCCGCGCAACAGGAACGAGCGGCGCGAGCGGTCTTCGATCTGCGGGGCGAGGATCTTGCGGGCATCGGTGAGGATCGACGCCTCGTCCAGCCCGGGTACCTGAATGCGCTTTTTCATACCTGCTCCTTGCGGCCGACGATCATGGCCAACAGCGTTTTTGGAACCAGTGCGACCATCACCAGATGCACCGCCACGAAGGCCACCAACAGGGCCATGGCGAAGAAATGCACACGACGTGCGCCCTCGTAGCCGAACAGCAACTCACGCAACAGCGGGAACTGCACCGACTTCCACAACACCAGCCCGGAGAGCACCAGCAGGAGGATGTCGACCATCACGAACAGGTATGCAAAACGCTGCACCTGGTTGTAATGACTGAGGTCGGCGTGCCCGAGTTTTCCGCGCAAGGCCGTCCACAAGTCATGCAGCACGCCTTTGGGCGAAACCGGGAAGAAACGCCGCTTCAGGCGCCCGCTGAACAGGTTGAAGGCCAGGTAGATCAGACCGTTGATCGCCAGGAACCACATCGCCGCGAAATGCCATTGCAGCGCACCACCCAGCCAGCCGCCGAGGGTGATCGAATTGGGAAAACTGAAGTCGTAGATCGGCGAGGCGTTGTAGATGCGCCAACCGCTGGTGACCATCACCAGCACCGCCAGGGCATTGAGCCAATGGGTCAGGCGTAGCCAGCGTGGATGACTGGACTTGGGTGAAGCAGTGCTCTGCGACATGTCCGGCTCCGGTTTGTTGTTGTTCGTTGGAGCCGAGTATGGGAGCCGGAAGATCGCCAAATCCTCACGTAAAGTTAAATTAAACGTGATAACTGCTCATTCACTGCCAACCAAAACCCTGTAGGAGTGAGCCTGCTCGCGATAGCGGTCTGTCATTCAACATTGATGTCGACTGATGGACCGTCATCGCGAGCAGGCTCACTCCTACAGGGTTCTGTGGTACTCCGCCGGTTGTGCAATTATGGTTAAATGCCGCCCCCACAAATGACCGACCCGACCCGATGAACCCTGAAGCCCTCGCCACCCTCAACCAGCACCTGCTGACCGCCCTGGCAACCGCCCCCGCCGAAACCCGCCGCCTGTTCCACGGCCGTGGCCGCTGCTGGCCGGGGCTGGAGCAGGTGACCGTGGACTGGTTGCAGGGCGTGGTGCTGGTGGCGCTGTTCAAGGAGCCGGAAGCGGCGCAACTGGAAGGCTTGAAGCATCTGCTGATGGCGATAACCGAGTCAGCGCAATGGGTCCAGTCCGGTGCCCACACGCTGTTGCTGCAACATCGCTACCTGCTGCAAAGCACAACCGAGTGGCTGTTGGGGGACCTGATCGAGGAAATGACCATCACCGAGGGGGGGCTGAAATACCGGGTGGACCTGGGCCGCAAGCAGAACACCGGGCTGTTCCTCGACATGCGCTACGGCCGCGATTGGGTCCGCGCCAATGCCGAGGGCAAGCGGGTGCTGAATCTGTTCGCCTACACCTGCGGTTTCTCGGTGGCGGCCATCGAAGGCGGCGCGAGCCACGTGGTCAACCTCGACATGTCGAGCCCGGCCTTGAACCGCGGCCGTGACAACCACCGGCTCAACGGCCACGACATGAGCAAGGTCAGTTTCCTCGGCCACGACCTGTTCAAATCCTGGGGCAAGGTGATCGGCAAGGGCCCGTACGATCTGGTGATCATCGACCCGCCGTCGTTCCAGAAAGGCAGCTTCTTGCTGACCAAGGACTACCAGCGCGTGCTGCGCCGGTTGCCGGAATTGCTCAGCCCTCAAGGTACCGTGCTGGCGTGCATGAACGACCCGGCCTTTGGTGCTGATTTCCTTATCGATGGCGTGACCCGCGAAGCCCCGAGCCTGCGGTTCGAACAGCGGCTGGAGAACCCGCCGGAGTTCCCGGATGCGGATGTCGAGTGTGGGTTGAAGGCGTTGGTGTTTCGGCAGTAACACCGAGCCTGTGGGAGTTCAGCGCGGCCGCAACACCAACGCAAACAACTCGCCATGCCCGTTCACGTTGAGCTTGTGATAGAGGTTGCGCCGGTGCACTTTCACTGTCTCCGGGGAGATGCCCATTTGCTGGGCGATGGCCTTGCTTGAGAAGCCCTGGAGAATCAGGCGCGCGGTTTCGATTTCCCGCAGGGTCAGGCGTGCGTCGAAGCGATCGAGCAAGGTCGCCAGGTCGCCGGCCGGTGGTTCGGCGACCTGTCCTTCCGGTGGTAGCAATTGCAGATGTCGGCGCATCGCTGCCAGCACCCAGTCACGCACGCACAGCAGGCGGCCCTGTTCCTCGAGGCTGAAGCGTGTCGAGCGCCCCAGGGACAGGCCGAGCACGGCGCCATCGACGTTGACCATGAACTGCAACTCGTCGCCACCGACCACGGTGCTGAAGTAACTCAGGTAGTACTCGCTGTGCTGGAACTGGTCTGGGGCCACCGATTCGAGGCTATGCAAGCCGTCGGCGATGCCCGCGCAGGCGGCTTGATAGAACGGATCGAGCAGGTACATGCCGGCGCGGTAGTCCGCCAGCTCTTCCTGCTCATCAGCGTTGCCCTTGGCATCGAAATCAATCAGCAGGCGCGGCACATGGCCCGGGCGCATCAGCGCCACCAGCGCGTTGTCCAGCGGCACCAGCAAGCGCAAGGTATCCACCAGCGCCCGCCAGAAACCGTCCTGCCCCACCGCCGTGAAGACCCGCGCCAGCCCCTGGTGCACTGGCAACTCTTTCAACAACGCGTCCACGCACTACCCCTTTTGAGTAACCCATGATGGGAATGGGTGAAGGCCACCCCGGCCGATACGCTGAGAACTCCTGATTACCACCGGCCGCCACAGGCCAGGAGTGCCGCATCATGAGTCGTCACCGCTTGTATTTCAATCTGGGGTTTGGCGCCTGTCTGGCGGTTTCGCTGTCGGCTTTTGCGGTCGAAGCCCCGACGGTGCACGTGTACAACTGGTACGACTACATCGGCCCTACCACCTTGCAGGACTTCAAGCGTGACACCGGGATTGCGCCGGTCTACGACACTTTCGACAGCGCCGAAGTGCTGGAAGGCAAGTTGCTCACCAGCCGCAGCGGCTACGACGTGGTGGTGGCCAGCAACTTCAGCTTGCCCACGCTGATCAAGGCCGGCGCCCTCGCCCCCCTGCCCCGTGCGCAGATGCCGGACTTCAAGAACATGGACACCGATCTGCTGGCGAAACTCGCCAACAACGATCCGGGCAACCAGTACGCCGTACCGTACCTGTGGGGCACCAACGGCATCGGCTACAACATCGACAAAGTGCGCGCGCTGCTGGGCGACAAGGCACCGGTGGATTCCTGGGACCTGGTGTTCAAGGAAGAGAACCTGGCCAAGCTCGGCGAATGCGGCGTGGCCATGCTCGACTCGCCGTCGGAGATGCTGCCGGTCGCCCTGCACTACCTCGGCCTGCCGCCCAACAGCACCAACCCCGAGGACTACAAAAAGGCCGAAGCGCTGCTGCTCAAGTTGCGTCCGCACATCGCTTACTTCAACTCGTCGAAATTCATCAGCGACCTGTCCAACGGCAACATCTGCGTGGCGGTCGGCTGGTCCGGCGCGATGCTCGAAGCCAAGAACACTGCCGAGCTGGCCGGCAACGGCGTGAAGATCGCCTACAGCCTGCCCAAGGAAGGCGCGCCAGTGTGGTTCGACACGCTGGTACTGCTCAAGGACGCACCGCACCCGGAACAGGGGATGGCCTTCATCGACTACCTGATGCGCCCCGAGGTCATCGCCCCGGTCAGTGACCACCTCAACTATCCCAACGGCAACCGCAGCGCCACCACGCTGGTGGCCGAAGCGACCCGCAGCAACCCGGCCGTCTATCCGCCCGCCGAAGCCATGGCCACCCTGTTCACCCTCCAGCCACTGCCACCCGCTACCGAGCGCGTGCGTACGCGGATCTGGAGCAAGGTCAAAAACGGTCAGTGACGAGGACACCACAAAACCCTGTGGGAGCGGGCTTGCCCGCGATGGGGCCATCACATTCAACATCAATGTTGCCTGACATACCGCTATCGCGGGCAAGCCCGCTCCCACAGGGGATCTGCGGTGCCAAGACGACCGGGTAACACCCTTTTTTCTGCCACGATTCGAAGATGAGAAAAACCATGAAACCACGCGCCCGTGACCTGAACATCCCGATCGGCCAACTGCAACCCGGCCCGCTCAATGCCATCACCGACGTCCCCGGCGTACGGGTCGGCCACAGCGATGTACGAGGCCGCACCACCAATGGCCGCGACATCCTCACCGGCGTCACCGTCATCGAACCGCGCGCCGGCTCCACCAGCCAGCAACCGTGTTTTGCCGGTGTGCATGTGCTCAACGGCAACGGCGATGCCACGGGGCTGGAGTGGATTCGCGAAGCAGGCTTGCTGACCAGCCCCATCGCCTTCACCAACACCCACAGCCTGGGCGTGGTGCGCGACGCGCTGATCGTGCTCGACCGCGAGCAGCAACCGGATGACGGGCGCCTGTACTGGAACATGCCAGTGGTGCTGGAAACTTTCGACGGCTTGCTCAACGACATCAACGGTTTTCACGTGAAGCCTGAACACGTGGCCCAGGCCGTGCATTCGGCGGCGGGCGGCCCGGTGGCCGAAGGCAATGTCGGCGGCGGCAGCGGCATGATCTGCCACGAATTCAAGGGCGGCATCGGCACCGCGTCGCGCCGCTTGAACGGCGCCCAGGGCGGCTGGACGGTGGGGGCGATTGTCCAGGCCAACCACGGCATTCGCAATGAATTGCGAGTCGATGGCTACCCGGTCGGGCGCTACATGGAACAGGTCGATTCGCCGTTCCTCAAGGCCTCGCTGCCCCATCCGGGCATGGGTTCGATCGTGGTCTGCCTGGCCACCGATGCGCCGTTGCTGCCGCACCAATGCACCCGCCTGGCCCAGCGCGCCAGCCTCGGCCTGGCCCGCACCGGCGGCGGCAATGAAGACCACAGCGGCGACATCTTCATCGCCTTCGCCACCGGTAACGATCACGTGCCACCGGCTGCCTACGAGAGCAAGAAAGCGCCGACCACCCACAACCTGAGCATGGTCAACAACGACCACATCAGCGAGCTGTTCCTGGCCGCCACCGAAGCCGTGGAAGAAGCCATCATCAACGCCCTGCTCGCCGCCGAAACGGCCGAAGGCAACGGGCATGGGGTGCAGGGGCTGGATGCCGAAACCCTGCTCAAGGCGTTGCATCGCGCCGGCTGGCCGGGGGATGCGACTAGCGGTACTTGAGTCAAACACTCGGTCTTTTTAGGATGAACTTACGCAGCCGCTTGCCTGTGCAAACCGCTGCGTAGGTGGTGAGTGCACTGAACCCCTATCAAGCTCACCGCTTGCTTCATGCGCATCT
Organism: Pseudomonas sp. KH_046_2; assembly: GCF_057838985.1. NCBI lineage: Bacteria > Pseudomonadati > Pseudomonadota > Gammaproteobacteria > Pseudomonadales > Pseudomonadaceae > Pseudomonas > Pseudomonas sp. KH_046_2. Next base: position 3,876,406 of record NZ_CM174480.1, read on the forward strand.
TGAGCCTCACGGCTCCACTTCCTCCCCATCAAGAGCTTTGAGGCTCTTTTTTTACCTGCGAAAACCATCTATCTATCAATACATCTCCAATGTGGGAGCGGGCTTGCCCGCGAAGAGGCCATCACATCCAACATTAATGTTGGCTGACAGGCCGCCATCGCGGGCAAGCCCGCTCCCACAGGAGATTTGTGAGGTTGAGCAGAGTGCGACTAGACCAACCGAAGTCGAGGACCACTCGCCGGCACCGCATCGTCACCCAACCGCCCCCGCACAAATTCATTGGCCTTGCGCGTCAACTGGTCCAGATGCCGGTCGCGCTGTTTTTCCGCGTCGGTCATGGCTCGCTTGCCATACTTTTGCAGCAGGTAGGTATGAATCTGCCGCACCTCCAGCGAACTGTAGATCGACGCCACATCCAGCAGCGCCATCAAGCCATCGGTGGCGTGGTCGCGGGTGTTCATCAACACCTGGGTTGCACGCACGCCCACCACCTCAAAGCCCATCGCCTCGAAATACGGCACCTTGGCCACCGCGCAGGTCAGCTCGGCATGGGGATAGCGGCCGACCATTTCCCGCAGCATCCGCCGGGCCACGCCCTGGCGACGATACTCGGCCTGCACCGCCATATACGCCACGCCGCAGGCCTCGGGGTCGTCCTGCACCGGCAGGTACAGCACAAAGCCAGTCACCTTTTGCGGATCGTCTTCGTCGGTGGCGACGATCAACTCCACGGCAATGCCTTTTTCACCGTTCAGCGCCTCCAGATACAGGTGCACCTCATAGCCGATCGCGTATTGATAGAGGTTGTACAGCAGGTTGCTGGGCGGGATGGCGACCATGCTGATGTCAGTCAGGTTGTCGACCACCATCTGCAGGATCTGGCTATTGATGTGCTCGGGGCACGGGGTCTTGAAATGGCTGATCAGGGGCATTGCGGTGACAGGCTCCGGGAGGCAAGGGCCGCCTATCATAGCGCGCCTGGCACGTCCGGTCCGAAGGTGATGGACGGACATCCTCTCTCATTGAGCCATGCGCATCGCCGGCGGACGCCTGGTTGCGTTTTCAAGGCTCACAATAGTGAGTCCGGCACACATTGTGCTGGATGAACTTGCCTCTTCGTGATCAGGCCCGCTCCCACAGGGGACTGCGGTTTTGCCCACTCCTCGATCTTCTGCGGGAGCTCGCCTGTTCGCGAAAGCCTCCACCACCCCACCGGACTGGGGGTGTGAGTGGGGGGAGAATGGGTGGGTCAAAGCCCCCAACTTTGAGGATTCCCACCCACTGCGCCACTAGTACCAATGTCCAAACCGCCAGCCTTTTGATATCAAACAGGTTTTTGTCTCCCCCCGGATTTCCCTGCGATTGGCGCACCTCTTGCAATGGGCCAATGGCCAACGTCAGCCACCCCGGCGCGCGCCTAGGGGAACAACATGATAAAAATGCCTGACCTCAAATCGCTCGGCTTTTTCAGCAAACCGGGCATCGCCGCTGTGATGCTGATCAACGTCAGCCTAGGCACCGTCAACGCAGCACCGCTGGATGATTTCGGCCCGCCACCGCCGACGGACCCCTCAGCGTTTACCAATCCCCCAGCCGACCCCAAGGCCGCGGTGGATGCCATAGAGGCCATGCCACCCGCCAACCAGGGCGCCTACGCCCTGCCCAATGGCGTTTTTGGCACCCGCACCACGCCAACGACCGACAACGTGCTGCCGCCAGCCCTGCAGACATCCTTCAAAATCCCCACCAATGGCAAGCCCAGCCCATTGTTCGGGGCCCAGCCGTACACTCAGCAACTGCTGCTGTTCGAAGAATTCGGCACGGAAAAACTCGACCCGACACTGCCGGCACCGCCCCTGACCTTCCCGGTTCCGATCGTCGGCCCGGCGCCCACGCAGGATCCGAACAACATCGCCCGCAGCGGTCCTTCGGCCGCGGCGCTGGAAGCCTTCATGCGCCAGCCGGGGCTGTACCCGTTCCCGTCGCAGTTTTCCAACGTGCTGGACCGCAACCCCTGGAAAGCGCAGATCGAAGCCTTCCTCAACCGCCATCCGGTCGGTTCACCGGCCGAAGGTCGTCCGCCGGGAAAAGGCTGGTCGCACCAGCGCTGGAACGAGTTTTACCCACAGGTCGCCTTCAAGACCGCTCAAGCGGGCGCCAAGCTCAACGGCGGCATGCGCGACCGCCGGCAGTTGCACAACTACGCCGTCGGTGAGTTCGGGCCTGGCGGGCTCTACAACCAGACCTCGGACAACCCGATCATTGCGGGCACCACCAAAGGCATCGACACTCGCTTTCACCCCAACATGCCGATTCAGAACCACAAGGCGCTCTGGACCTTCGACGGCACCTTTCCGCCAAAACTGCTGATGGTGCGGTACGGCCAACCCGTGCTGATGCGTCACTACAACGCCCTGCCGATCGATCCGTCGGCCAACATGGGGTTCGGCCTGCACACCCTCAGCACCCACGAACACAACGGCCACTCCCCGGCCGAAAGCGACGGCTATGCCAATGCGTTTTTCTTTCCGGGGCAGTACTACGACTATCGCTGGCCGATCCAGTTGGCCGGTTACGACACCATCAACACCAGCGCCCAGGATCCGCGCGCGGCGTTCCCCTGCGCCCCGGGCGAAACCCTGTTCGTCAACGATGCCACGCCGGGCCTCAAGACCTGCAACAACGGCACCATCAAGATCCGTGGCGACTGGCGCGAAACCATGAGCACCCACTGGTTCCACGACCACATGCTCGATTTCACCGCCCAGAACGTCTACAAGGGCAACGCGACGATGATGAACTACTACAGCGCCCTGGATCGCGGTAACGAAGCGCTGCAAGACGGCGTCAATCTGCGCCTGCCCAGCGGTTCAGCACTACCCTGGGGCAACCGCGACTACGATGTGAACCTGCTGGTGGCCGACAAGGCCTGGGACGCCAATGGTCAACTGTGGTTCAACCCGTTCAACACCGATGGCTTTCTCGGCGACCAGATCCTGGTCAACTGGCAGTACCAGCCACGCCTGAATGTGCGGGCGCGCAGCTATCGTTTCCGCATCCTCAATGGCTCAGTGTCACGTTTCTTCAGGATCGCGCTGGTGCGTGAAATCGTCGGCACCGGTGGCGAATTCCCCGGCCCGACCGGTTCCGGCCTCTCCTATACCCGCGTGCCGTTCCACTTGATCGCCAACGACGGCAACCTCATGGAACACGCCGTGCCGTTCGACGGCAGCATGGACCTGGACGCCGACGGCGATGTGCAGGACCACAACGCTATCCTTCCCAGCCAGGGCATCGCCGAGCGTTTCGACATCATCGTCAACTTCGCGAAAAACGGGATCAGCACCGGCGACAAGCTGTACTTCGTCAACCTGATGGAGCACCACGACGGCAAGGGTCCGGAAAGTCTGCCGCTGAGCCTGGCCGATGTCCTGTCCGGCAGGTACAAGGCGGTGCTCAAGCTGGGCAGCAAAGGGCTGGAGTGGGACGCCGGCGACCCGGCGGTAGGCAAGTTCATGCAGATGGTGGTCCAGCCTTATGCTGGCCAGGACGTGAGCATGAACCCCGCCGACTTCGAACCCGCCAAGCCGGGCAAGGCGGCGGGTAAAACCATGATTGCGCTGACCCTCAACCGTGACGACCCGACGGTGCAGGCCAAACTGAAACTGGCGCGGCATCGCGAGTTCACTTTCGGCCGCTCCGACGGCACCGACGAAGAACCCTGGACGATCAAGTCCGACGGTGGGTTCGGCTTCCAGATGGACCCTCGAATCATCAGCGCCGCTCCGCAACTGGCCAACGGCCCGACCCCTGCCGGGTTCTCCGGCGACGGCACCCTGGAAGTGTGGAAAATCAGGAACGGCGGCAACGGCTGGAGCCACCCGGTGCACGTGCACTTCGAAGAAGGCATCGTCCTCAACCGCGACGGCAAGGCGCCGCCGGAATGGGAAAAATGGGCGCGCAAGGACGTCTATATCATCGGCGATGGCATCGACAGCTCGGTGGACGTGGACATAGCGATCCGCTTCCGCGAGTTCGCCGGGACCTACATGGAGCACTGCCACAACACCCAGCACGAGGACACGTCCATGTTGCTGCGTTGGGATGTCGAGCACCCCGGCCAGTTCCAGTTGATGCCAACGCCCCTGCCTGGCTGGGACGGCGTCACCTACGTCAACTCCGCCGCGCTGCCGACTTTCCGCACTGGCGATGAACGTGTCGAGGACGTCGATAACCAAAAACCGATCGCCAACGCCGACAGCGCCGTCAGTAACACCGGCCAACCGGTGATCATCAACGTCCTGGCCAACGACACCGACCCTGACGGTAACGTGCCACTCAAAGTGGTGGGTCTGGAGCAACCGGACTCCGGCAAGGGCGTGGTCAGCACCGATGGTACGCGTGTGACCTACACACCACCGGCCACGGTCCCCGCGCCGTTCACCGCGACCTTTACTTATAGGGCCGCCGATGCCAAGGGCGCGGAGTCGGAACCGGCGACGGTGTCCGTGGCGGTCTCGGCAACGATCAACGAGAGCCTGATCGTCACCAGCGCTACCGTCACTGCCCGCCTCAACAGCCGCTGGTATTGGGTCTTGTCCGGCACCACCTCCCGTGGCACGGGCAATACCATCACGGCGACTGCCACCACCGCAACCGGTACGGTGAACCTTGGCGCCGCTGTCATGACGCTTACGCCGACCGGCGCGCGCTGGAACATAGCGGTGACGACAGTCGGCACTGGTCCGTCGCCTAACCCGACGGCAACCATCAAATCGGCCTTCGGCAAAACCGTGACGGTGCCGATAAAGGTGAACTAGAGCGGATTGATCGACGCCCGGTCCATGCAATGTGGATCGGGCGTTTTTCTTTTGTGCAGCGTACTGTGGGACGGAGATGGGGTTTGTTGACGATCGGTTCTATCGGCAAAGTGCCTGGCAGCTACCGCTGCGGCGCCACCATCCGAAAACGGATATTGATCTCGTTGGACACCACACTGTCCGCCCACTCGCCCTCGCCTATCTTGAAGTCGTCACGCTTGAGCACCAGTTGGCCCTCGAAGATGCCGATGGCGCTCTCCGACTTCAGCAGCACCGGCACACTCACTTCCCGAGTGAGCCCGCGCAGGGAAAGCTTGCCGGTGATGGTGTAGCGTTTATCGCCCTGGGCCTTGATGGACGTCGACTCGAAGGTCGCCACCGGATAAGTCGCGGTGTCGAACCACGCCGGTTTTTGCAGCTCGGTGTTGGCGTCGCTGCTGCCGGCATCGATGCTTTTCAGATCGATGGTCAGCGCGGCATGGGCGGCGCCGGGGTTATCGGTGTCGAAGTCGAGTTTGGCCTTGAACTTGCCAAAGGTGCCGTAGGCTTTCGAACCCATCTGCACATAGGTGAAGCTCAAGGTGCTGGCCCTGGCGTTCACCTCCTTGTATTCCACGGCTCCAGCAAACGGCACCAGGCCGAACACCAACGTGCCGGCCAGAGCGACGAAACGCGCGGATCGAAGGTTCATGGCACTCTCCGGGAGGGCTCCCGTCTTGAGTTGGCGTGCCGCACAGATCGGGTGGCATCAGATGGACTAAAGCAAACAACCGGCGTTTATTCCACCTCACCCGTTGATTTGCGACCACCTGCCCGAGCTACCCGCCCCCCTCGCGCTGCCACGCCCGCTGCAACAGGTCGATCACCTCGGCATCCGAGGTCTGGGAAAAATCCATGTACCAATGGCCAATCGACATGAACCACTCGGGCATCAGCGGGCAGATCAACTCATCCACCTCGCTGCGCAGCGCCTGCACCGTTTCGATCGGCGCCACCGGCACCGCCACCACGATGCGCGATGGCGCCTGCACCCGCAGCGCCTGGATCGCCGCCCTCATCGAAGCGCCGGTGGCCAGGCCGTCGTCGATCAGGATCACCACCTGATCCTTGATCTGCACCGCCGGCCGCTTGCCCCGGTAGACCTGCTCGCGGCGCAACAGCTCGCGGCTTTCCCGTTCGACCACCGCGTCGAATGCAGCCTTGGCAATCGGATGCACCCGCAGCGCCTCTTCATTACGAATCTGGACACCACCGCTGGCAATCGCTCCCATGGCGTACTCCGGGTGGGACGGCACGCCAAGCTTGCGCACCAGCATCAGGTCCAGGCGAACCTTCAGCGCCGTGGCCACCTCATAAGCCACCGGCACGCCGCCACGGGGCAAAGCCAGAACGATGACATCGGAGCGATTGGCGTAAGGCAGCAACGGCTCAATCAAACGCCGCCCGGCTGCCGGCCGGTCTTGCAGGACGGAATGGGACAAGGGGCTCATTTGAAACCTCCCCAGGCGATGGCGCCTGTTGGCTCACAGCCCCCAAATTGTCGACCTCATGCAGGCCGACATCAAGCGCAATGGGCTATACCAACCGCTCAATCTTCTGATGCTGCCACACCAGTTTGTAATACAGCGTCTGCAACACCAGCATCCCCAGATACGCCACCGGAAACGCCATCCACACCCCTTGCAGCCCGAACTTCGCATCCAGCAGATACGCCGCCGGCAACTGCACGCCCACCACGCACACAATGGAAATCGCCACCGGCACCATCACCGTGCCGCTGGCGCGCATGATCCCGCCGATGATCGCCTGAAAGCCAAACACCAACAGGCTCCAGAGCATGATGTGCAACAGGTGCTCAGCCATGTTGAGCGTCGCCTCTTCAGTGAGGAACGACGCCAGCAACCAGCTCGATAACAAGTACCCGAGCACCACCAGGCCACCGGTCAAACACACGTTAATCATCAGTCCAGTCTTCAAAATCGGCCCGATGCGCTCGATGCGCCCTGCCCCAATCGCCTGCGCCCCAAGGATCGACGCGGTAATCGCAATCGACAGCGCCGGGAACTGCACGTAATTGACGATCTGCGTCACCGCGCCATACGCCGCCGTCGCCTGGGACCCGTGCTGGTTCACCAGCGCCAGAATCACCAGCTCCGACAGCGACAACACCACCATCTGCAACCCGGTGGGCAAACCGATGCGCAACACCTTGCCGAGAATCGCCATGTCCAGCTTCATCGCCGCGAAGAACTCGCGGTCCGGTGCCAGTGGATGGCCCTTGCCAAGCAAGCGCCACGCCAGCAACCCCATCGCCACAAGGTTACCCACCAGCCCGGCAATCGCCGCACTCTGAATCCCCATCGGCGCAAAACCCAACCACCCGCGAATCAACGCCGGCGTCAGCGCCAGCCCGACAATGGTCGACACCACCAGCGCCAACAACGGCGACAAGGTATCGCTCACCCCGCGCAATAACTGCGTGAACAACACAAACACCAGCAATGACGGCATGATCCATAACATCACATGGGCATACGCCACCGCATCGTCCAGCACATCCGCCGGCGTCCCCAACCCCACCAACGCCGACCGCGCAAACACACTCCCCACCACCGCCGCCACCAACCCGATCAACACCCCCAACAACAACGTCGCCCCGGCAATCGCCTTCACCAGATGCGTCTCCCGCGCCCCCCACGCCTGCCCGATCAACACCCCCGCGCCCGCGCCAAGGCCGATCACCAGGGCGATGAAGAAAAACACAATGGGGAACATCCCCGACACCGCCGCCAGCGCCTGGGTGCCGAGCATCTGGCCGATGTAGATGCTGTTGACCGTGCCGGACATCGATTGCAGGAAATTCGACAGGACCATCGGGGCGAGGAAAAACAGGTAGGTTTTCCAGAGGGGGCGTTGGGGGTTCGGGGTTTGCATTCGGGAAGGTCCATCTCGACGGCGTGAGCGATGATTAAGGATAGCGTGGGAGGCTGAATCCAAGGGGCCGTGAACATCTCAGGTCTGTGTTTATATTTCCAGCGACGTTATGTGAAAGGTCTGAAGTTTCATCGTCGCGAGTCCTACATGAAGCTCGGAATGCCTCACCTTCCCTCGCTGATCTCATGGGGCTTATAGTCGGCGCCGTCGCTCAGAAAGCGATTCGGGTTTGGCGACCTGACAACAGAGAATGACCGACTGACGGCCTTGAGCCCATCAAACTGAGATCATTCAAAATGAATCGATACATGCCCCTCACCGGAATCGACCTGGTTCCGGCCTCCCTGCTCATCGACACCCAAGCCCCACTCGACGTACTGCAAGCCATGGCGGATTACCGCATTCGCACTGTCACCCAGGTACTGGAAAACATCGCCTACCGATCCGAACTCGGTTGCGACACCGTGGTGTTGGAGGACTTTTCCAAGTTGCTGGTCATTCCGTTGCGCGATGGTTGTGACTTGATGGATGTGATTGGGCGGCGGTTGCGAGCGCAGGCTGCGGAGTAGCAATATTCCCGTAACAAAGAGAAGAGCCGCTGCGGCAGCGGCTCAACCTGGGAAACCTTCGATGATTTAAACAACTGGACAAGGGAACCGGATGACCACGAAATGATGGCTACTGTCACCGTTCTCTGGCACCTGCGTTCAGGCACTTGGTGCTGTCAATCAAAGGTATATTTGCCTTCGAGCATGAATGCCGGCTCTCTCCAGTTGGGCCCTCTCACAACTCCGCCCCCACTATATTTGATAAAACCGGCATCACACATTTTCTGGACAAGGTTCAATAGCCCTATGTTGTTCTCCACATGCGCCCAGTTAGCCCGATTATAAAGGCCATCAAGCCGAGGAAAGGAGATGCCTAATTCATTTTTGGTAAGAAATAAAATTACCTCTTCAGGTTTCTCGTTTAGTACGATGGTTTTTATGGCGCTCATCGTTTTATTCCTCCTGTTTACTTAGACTCTCTGTCCGTTTGTTTGTTATCGGCCTCTATAGCCTCGGGCGTGTAGAGTAGTTCAAAATCATCTTTTAGCTTGTAGTCTTCCAGTGTCGCTGCGTGGGTGTTGTTCCAAATGACACCGTCGTTCGAGTTTACACCGTCAGCTACACCTAATGCTCTGAAACGTTCGAGTTCTCTGAGCTCATGAGTATAGAAACGCTTGTCGACTGCCATAATTATCAATTCACCCCGTAGGATTTTTTCCAATCGATCAATCATGATGGCATTGGCGTCCGAAGGCCCAAAGCGTCCCGTATGTAATTTTACCAGGTCAATACCCGCTTGGCTCACGGTAGCACTTGTCCAATCGAGATCGAGGATTGGGCCTCCAGCTTTGGCAGGATTGAAAAGTCGACCGCTGTATTTTCCCCTTGTGGTTGCTCCTTCATAAGGACTATTAAAAACAACGTAGATTGGCGGCAGACCGCTTTCAATCGGAAAGCAGTAAATGCAATCCCTGAAATCAGGCAATTCGACCGCGGGTAAGGTTTCAGGCTGCACAAGCAATGGCGACAGCGTAACTCCAGTGTAAGTCGGTACTTGCGCAGGGCGGGCAGGCGAAGTTGTCGAGCCGTTTCCCAAGTGAATAATTGGAAAACTGAGGATAATGGGCGGTGTATCGTTTGACGTGAAACTGTAGGCGCTGGTCGTTGGATCGAATGCCAATGCTCGCACTGGCACTTTTTCCGAGACACTCCCTCCAGCCGGGGTTGCAACAAGTGTGTATTGGTTAAGGTCGCCAAAAATCCGATAAGGAAGGTCAATGGTTCCTTCGGTAGCGGCGATTTCATTCAGGTTTGACGGCAGCTTTGGCAAAAAAGTGCTACCGGATAATGTGAGAACGGTTTGAGGAAAGCGTTCGCCGTTAGCAAGATCAGGTGAATAGAACAAGGCCCCGATCCCAACAGCAGTGGCCCGACTGATAAGGGCCTCCCCCAACCCTGACAACAACTTAATGCCTCCATGGATCACTGCCCCGAAGGTCCAACCTTCGGCGAAATGGATGGCAATGGCACCCGCCACAGTTCCCGCTTCTATGCCATTACCAATATGTAACCTGTAGGTGTAAGCGACTTCGCCCCTTGCCAAGGCGTGATGGATTGCAGCGTCTTCAGTTGTGGAAGCATCCTCCAGAATGGAGATGGCTTCGACAAGGATTCGTTTAACGTAGGCGGCAGTTAGCGATAATAGGTATTCTTCATAAAAGCTTTGTCGCAATGCCATATCGTCTTCTGCATCCGTATTCGATGCAAATCCTGCGGCACTCATTTCTCTGTTTAGCGACAATGCGTCTAAACCATTATATAGTAGTGCATCATGCCAACTTCTGTGGATTCTGGCCCGTTGCAGAAGCTCTACGATGATCGCTTTCTTTTTTAAGGCAGCTTCCAACGCATTGAACTCCTGCCCATCAATGGCTGCGACTATGCGTTTTTCTAGATAACTTCGAACATTCGGTGTAGCACCAGAAAAAACACTCGTTATCTGATCGTGCACCGAAAGCCCTATCGCCTCCAACTTTTGGTATGCGTTACTGGGGTTTTTGGTACTCTCAATACTATGGGGCGTAGTAACTGCCGGGACAGTCCCATCCCAAAACAAAACACTATCGAAGCTTGAAGGAAAAACTTGGGCTTCTGTAGCTTGAACCTGTCGAGATTCAGGCGTTATTAAAGGTGAATAATGTGTAATTGGTTTTTGCATATAGCACTCCATGCAACAATATTAATTCCATAAAATAGACAGAACAAAAGTTATGTCGCAACAACGTAGCAATTTCAATACTTCAATATTTACTGCATGCATCGCGCGAAAAATAGCATTAGGCCCAAACAACCTCTGCGGCTTCCAGCAAAATCCTCACAGTTGGCCATTCCGTTGCACGATGGTTGTGACTTGATAGATGTGATTAGGCGGCGGTTGCGGGCGCTGGCTTCTGAGTAAAGGAAAACGGGCATCAAAGGTGCCCGTTTTTTTGTCTGACGAGAAAAGTGGTTTATTTGTTCTGAGGCCCGATCCTGGCGAAGCGCGCCAGGCTTCATCTTTTTTTCGTCGGTTTGACGCATGGATGCCTTATGGAGATTAACCGTACAAAGCAGTTAGTCCGTGGATCAACTCCACACAACACCCCTCTTGAGCTCCTCATCCATGTGCTGGAGGCATCCCTCGAATTGATATCGCTTCCTGAGAATGATTTCTGCTGGTCTTTTTGGGCTGACAGCGATGAAGCAAAAGCAGAACTGGAGGGGTTGATCAACTCGCTTAGAGCTGGGGGGGCTGCCCGCAAGAACCCACTTTGCTGTACTTTTTGCGCCAACAGGTCCGCTGCAAGAACTCAGTCTCAGTAGTGGGTGGGCGGAAACCTTTTTGAAAGTCGCCAGTAAATATGACGAGGCAGAGGCACGGTTGTGGTGAGGGAATGATGCCGGCTTGGCGTATGCCAGAGTCGCAATACCAAGCACTTCCAATGATGGCTTTGGATCGTTTTCAGCGCTTCGGGGCAGGCAAAAATCGGCCAGAAACAGCCAGTCATGACCGGCAGAGAACGGCCAGAAGCGGTCACTCACAGCAGATGTCGATATCAGCCTTGTTCGATAAAGGATAAGAATCCAGTTTAGCTTTTGACGCTTGCCCACTCTTTAATCAGCTCTGGAAAGCCTGCACCGGCGAAGTCATCGCCTAACCTGCGAGCTCGGCCCGTTCAGATTCATCCAGATGCTCCAGCAGCACCGCTATCGTTGCATCCCGCAGCTTGATTGCCTCTATCCAGCCCGGCCCCTGCGCCAACAGCGCAGGGCAGACATTGACGTGGATTGCACCGTGGCGCGGGAACCACTGACCGTCGCGCAGCACCCTGCGCGTGCCGCGGATTGCGACCGGCAGCAGCGGCACGCCGACACGCGCGGCGAGCACGAAGGCGCCCATGTGGAAGGTGCGCAAGCCTGGTTCCCGGGTAAAGGTCCCCTCGGGGAAGAACACCAGCGGCTGGCCAGCCTGTAGCGCCTCGGCCAGGGGCTCGGTGTCTGCGGCGCTGCGCTGCAGGTCGAAGCGTTCGACAAAGCGGGCGCCGAGCTTGCGCAGGAACAGGCCGGCAATCCACTGCTCAGCCAGTTCGCGCTTGGCAACGAAGCTGAACTGCGGCGGCAGGGCTGCGCAGAGAATGATGCCGTCGAGGTAGCTGGCATGGTTTACGGCCAGCACGCTCACCCTTGACTCTGGCAGGCGCTCCAGCCCCGTGACGCTGAACGGCACCCCCGCCAGGCGCACGAACAGCCGTGCGGCTGCGCGGGTAAAGCTGCGGCACCAACGCTGGCGCGGCAGGAGCGCGACGCCCAGCCAGGTCAGCGGTGTGACCAGCCAGAACAGCAGCCAGATGTAAGCGGCATACAGCGCGGCACGGCAGCTCCGCCAGCTGCGGCCGATATGCCCGCGTACGGCCTGCAGCACCAGGCGCAGTAACTGACGCCACACAGCAAGGTGCGGCCGATCCACTTCGCCTCGCTCATACAGTTCGCGGCTGGCAGCACGGCGAATCTTGCCGCTGGAGGTCTTCAGTACGCTATGCGGTGGCGCCAGAACGATGTCGTCAGGCGGCACACCGGTGAGGTCGACCACGATGCGATTGACTTCCTGCTGCAGGCGTTGCCGCGCGGCAGCTTCCTTCTCGTAGCTTTCCGCCAACACCACCAGGCGCTCGGTGCCGGTGGCCGGGTCAGGACTGCCGAACACCGCAATGCAGCCTTTGCGCAGACCGGGCAAGTTGCCGACCGCCGCTTCGACATCATAGGGATAGATGTTGCGCCCGGCACGGATGATCAGGTCCTTGGCGCGGCCGGTCAGGTAGACCTCACCGCCTGCCATGTAGGCGAAGTCGAGCGAGTCGAACCAGCCATCGTGCAGCACCCGGCGGGTCTCTTCGGGGTTACGGTAGTAGCCACCGGTGGTGGACGGACCGCTGAATTGCAGATGACCTTCGCTGCGCTCTGGGACTTCGACCCCGCTGCCATCGACGATGCGAATCTGATGGCCCGGCAGCGGCCGGCCGCTGGAGACGAAGCGCAGCGTTGCGCTGGCGTCGGCTTCGGCGGGCAGCGCATGGCCGCGGGCCTGGAACGCCTCGCGCTGCACCCGGTCGATCAGCGGCCCTCGGTTCAAAGGAGGAAACGCCACGCCCAACGTGGCCTCGGCCAACCCATAGACCGGCGCCAGCGCGGTGGGCGCCAAGCCATAGCGAACGAAACGCTCGGTGAAGCGTTGCAAAGTATCCGGGCTGACCGGCTCGGCACCATTGAAGGCCACGCGCCAACTGCTCAGGTCCAGGCCCTCGAGGTCGGCGTCAGCGAGTTTGCTCAGGCACAGTTCGTAGGCGAAGTTGGGCGCCGCCGACAACGTGCCGCGCAAGCGATCGATGGTCCATAGCCAACGCGCCGGCCGCGCAAGGAAAGCCAACGGCGACATCAGCACCAGGCTGTAGCCGTAATACAGGCTGCCCAGCCAGGCACCGATCAGGCCCATGTCGTGGTACATGGGCAACCAACTGACGAACACGTCCTGCGGCCCCACCTTCAGCGCCCTGCCCATGGCGCGCAGATTGGCCAGCACGTTGGCATGGCTGACCATTACACCCTTGGGCTGGCCAGTACTGCCCGAGGTGTACTGCAGGAAGGCGATGTCATCCGGTTGCCGCGCCGGTGTGACACACTCGCCCCCCGCGCCTGTCAGCTCGGCCACACTGGCGATGCGAGTCAGACTCGGTACCTGCGGCTGGAGCAATCGGGCGAGCAGCTTCGCTTGCGGCACAGTAATCAGCACTTTGACTTCGGCGTTGCGCAGGATGCCGGCCTGGCGGCGCAGATGATCCTCTATCTGCGACAGGCGTAGCGGTGGGTAGATGGGCACCGGCACACCACCGGCCAACAGAGTTCCGAAAAAGCCATGGAGAAAGTCGCGCCCGGTGGGCAGCATCAGGGCCACGGTCTGACCCGCCTGCAAGCCACTGCGTTGCAGTCCTGCGGCAACGGCCAGAGCGTCCTGGTGCAAGGCGCCATAACTGATGTCCTCCAGCTGCTCACTTTCATCCAGCAGGCGCACATGGGGACGTTGCGGCTGATGGCGCACATGCCATTCCAGCACCTCGATCAAGGTCCGCGCGGCGTCCGGCGTCTGCCCCGTTGCTGTCGGGGCCTCGCTGGAGTCGCTGGAGGACAACGGACGTACCGACTCGGCACCCTGTCTGCTGTGCAGTACGCGCAGTACATCGCCGGGGGTTTCCGCCGAGGCGAACAGACTTTCCGGTAAGCGCACAGCGAATTCGTGCTCGATACGTGACCACAATTCGACTCGGGCCAGACTGTCTACGCCCAGGTCCCGGTCCAACACGCTGTGCAAGGTGACGTGCAAACCTTCTGCCACCTGCGGGCGCAACTCGACCACGGTGCGCCGGACAATTTCGAGCAATTTCTCCGCGTCCCCATCGGAATGGGGAACGGCGCACGTTTCTGGAGGCGGACGAGACATCGGCGGCCCCTCATGACAGGACACTCTGTGTGTAGATCCTTGCCAATTGCCATTATGCGCCTATGGCGGCGACTGGGAATGCCATCATCGATTGCTGCGCTCGCGGGATGGCGGAGCCAGGGCTAGGCTCTCAAGGACGCAGCGCCTATGGAGAGATCGCCATGCCAGCCAGCCTTGCCCCCGGAGTGACACGCCGAGAAATCTGGGCCTGGGCGATGTTCGATTTCGCCAACTCCGGCTACACGACAGTGGTGATCACAGCCGTCTTCAATGCCTACTTCGTCGCTGTGGTCGCCAAGGGCGAAGCCTGGGGTACGCTGGCTTGGACCAGCGCCACTGCCCTCTCCTATGTCCTGATCATCCTGACCGCGCCGCTGATCGGCGCCTACGCCGACGCCTTCGCCTGCAAGAAGCGCCTGCTGCTGTTCAGCACGCTCGGTTGCGTCGTCTTCACTGCTGGACTCGCGCTGGCCGGGCCGGGGGAGCTCGGTGTCGCGATCCTGTTCATCGTGCTATCCAACTTCTGCTTCGGCTGCGGCGAGAACCTGATCGCCGCCTTTCTGCCCCAACTCGCCCGTGCGGAGGCCTTGGGCAAGGTGTCCGGTTGGGGCTGGGGGTTCGGCTATCTCGGCGGTCTGGTCAGCCTGGGCGCCTGCCTGGCCTTTGTCAGCCGGGCCCAGGCGCAGGGCCAGACTGCAGCGCAGTTCGTGCCGGTGTGCATGCTGATTACCGCGGCCCTGTTCGCCGTAGCCAGCGTGCCGACCTTCCTGTTCCTGCGCGAACGCAGCCAGCCGCAGCCAGGGCGCGGCGACATACCTATGGCGCAAGCGGCGCTGGCGCGCTTTGCGCAAACGCTGCGCGAAGCCGACCGCTATCGTGACCTGCTGCGCTTCCTTGCCTGCACCGTCTGCTACCAGGCCGGTATCTCGGCGGTGATCACCCTGGCGGCCATCTATGCCAATCAGGTCATGAGCTTCAGTACCCAGGACACGCTGCTGCTGATTTTCGTGGTGAACATCACGGCCGCCATCGGTGCCGTGCTGTTCGGTTGGCTGCAGGACCGCCTCGGCCATCGCGCCACGCTGGCGCTGACCCTGCTGGGCTGGCTCAGCATGGTCGGTCTGGTCTGGTTCGCCAGTGGCCCCGGGCTGTTCTGGCTGGCGGCCAACCTCGCCGGCCTGTGCATGGGCTCAAGCCAATCGGCCGGCCGCGCGATAGTCGGTCTGCTGGCGCCGCCGACGCGCCTGGCGGAGTTCTTCGGCCTCTGGGGGCTGGCGGTCAAACTGTCGGCAATCCTCGGCCCCATGACTTACGGCCTGACCAGTTGGCTGTCCGGTGGCGATCACCGCTTGGCGATGCTGATCACCGGCAGCTATTTCGTGGTCGGCCTGCTGATCCTGGCCGGCGTCGACCTCGAGCGCGGGCGGCAGGCAGCTGTCAGCCGTACCGAGAATCTCGGAAAGTGAGAGGGATTGTCCATATTGAGTCAGTTTTCGCCTGTCGCGACTGCCTCAATTCGGCCATATACGGACGGTCGAACGCTTACTTTTCTCGATGGCTATTGCAAAGGCTGGATTGCAGCGCTCCGGCTACCGGCGAACGCACTCGTGCCAAGCCAGCGCCACAAGTTTTCCGCATCCTGCACAGCGCCGTCTACACGCAGCTCTCGCGACTGAAGAACCTCCCTTGGTGTGCGATCGCCGGTCCACACCTCGGTCAACGCGCGCACGCTAGAGTCCACGACGAGCGTGAGTTCGCGTCCGGGGTCGTCGCGGCACAGATCTGCCACACCATGTTCGACCACAAGCCACCACTCTTGCTCGCCGGACCGCGCGTCGCGGAACTTGAAGTGGATGACCACCGACCGGGACGGGAACATCTCGATGCGCGCGAACCGGCGCACGTCCCACATGAGCAGGCCCGCGTCGAGTTCGTTATCGCGAAGGCGACTGCCGATCCAACGCGCGCCCCAATGGCCTAGCGCCATGATGATGGGGCGCAATTCCTCGCCTGCGTCGGTCAGGCTGTACTCCCAGACTTTGCCTGCGGCCGTGCGATGTATAACACCGATATCTTCCAGGTGGCGCAGCCGCTGTGCCAGCAAGCTGGTGGACATCCGTGGTACGCCACGGTGCAGTTCATTGAAGCGCTTACTGCCGCATAGCAGCTCGCGCACGACCAAGGGCGTCCAGCGCTCGCACAGTGCTTCAGCACCGCGCGCGACCGTACAAAACTGACCGTAGCTTTCTTCCATCGCCTGTACTCCGCAACTACAACGCTTCAGATTCTGAACTAGCCTCGCGACTTCGCCACGTGCACGCTCAAACCTGCGAAAGCCACCGTCTCAGGAGAACGCCATGACCAAGATAGCCATCATTCAGCGGCCGCCAGTGCTGCTCGATCGCAGCGCGACAATCGCCCGAGCCGTGCAATCGGTCGCTGAGGCCGCGGCGGCGGGAGCCTCGCTGATCGTTTTACCCGAACAGTTCATTCCAGGTTACCCGTCATGGATCTGGCGGCTGGCGGCGGGAAGGGACGGGGCTTTAATGGGCCAGTTGCATGCACGGCTGCTGGCCAACGCCGTCGATATTGCGAACGGTGACCTGAGCGAATTGTGCGAAGCCGCCAGCGTTCACGCCGTGACGATCGTGTGCGGCATCAATGAATGCGAGCGGCGCCATGGCGGCGGCACGCTCTACAACAGCGTAGTCGTAATCGGTACGAACGGCGAAGTGCTCAACCGCCACCGCAAGCTGATGCCAACCAATCCCGAGCGCATGGTGCATGGCTTCGGTGATGCAAGCGGGTTACGTACGGTCGATACACCGGTCGGCCGTGTTGGCACACTCATCTGCTGGGAAAGCTACATGCCGCTGGCACGCTATTCACTGTATGCCCAAGGGGTGGAGATCTACATCGCACCCACGTATGACAGTGGCGATGGCTGGATCAGCACGATGCGCCACATTGCACTAGAAGGTCGATGCTGGGTGATCGGCAGTGGCACCTTGCTGCGCGGCAGCGACATTCCCGACGACTTTCCGGCTCGCATGCAACTGTTTCCCGATCCGGACGAGTGGATCAACGACGGCGACTCGGTGGTGGTCAACCCTCAAGGCCGGATCACAGCCGGTCCCTTACACCGAGAGGCAGGCATTGTGTATGCGGACATCGACGTCTCACTCGTGGCGCCAGCGCGGCGGACGCTCGACGTCACCGGGCACTATGCGCGCCCTGACATTTTCGAACTGCAGGTGCGACGCACGCCGGCGACAGCGGTGCGCTACATCGACGGGTGAAGCCAACCAACGCTCAGGCGATCCATCCCAACTTCGGCGGTATGCGTAACAACTGATGAAGGAGTCATTCCATGAGCATTCAAAGGTCTTACAAAGGCAGTTGTTTTTGCGGCGCAGTCGAGTTCACCGTCAGCGGTGAGCCGGCCGCAATGGGCTATTGCCATTGCGAGTCGTGTCGACATTGGTCAGCCGCGCCGGTCAATGCCTTCACGCTGTGGAAACCCGAGGCGGTGCAAGTAACTCGGGGGGCTGACAACATTGGCACCTACAACAAGACACCGCAGAGTTATCGCAAATGGTGCAAGAGTTGCGGCGGGCACATCTTCACCGAACACCCCGGGATGGGGCTCATCGATGTGTATGCCGCTGTCATCCCGGATCTCGCGTATTCGCCAGGCGTTCACGTCCACTATCAGGAGGCCAGGCTGCGCATCAAAGACGGGCTGCCCAAGCTGAAGGATATCCCCAGCGAATTGGGGGGATCGGGCGTCAGCGTGGACGAATAGCGCTGGCACCGATGGGTGTGATCGGGCGGCAGTTTCGGGCGCAGGTGGCGCAAGGTCTACTCTGAGCGCGTCGAGAATGCGCGCTCCAGTCGCGTACGACAGTGCCGCGTGCCTTTGGCCCTCGCAGTGCACATGCTTGCAGTCGGTATCACTGTCGCGGCTCCATCTCTACAGGCGGCGGAACAGACTGATCCGGCCGAGACTGGAAGTTATTTGACCCTGGCGCCTATCGCTATCACGGAGACTGCCACCCAAGAGCGAATCGGCGTCACCGAAGACACCCACTCTTTCACCACTGACGCTGCGCGCACGGCGACACCGTTGAGCATGTCGCTGCGCGAAACTCCGCAGTCGGTCAGTGTCGTCACCCAGCAGCGCATTCAAGACCAGGATCTGCGTACGATCCTCGACGTGGTCAACAATGCCACGGGTGTGTCGGTCAACCGTTACGAGACCAGCCGGGCACAGTTCAACGCCCACGGCTTTGAGCTCAACTCGCTGATGATCGATGGTGTACCTACCATCTTCGAGCAGCCTTGGAGTTCAGGGGAAATCTTCAGCAGCCTGGCCATGTACGACCGCGTTGAAGTGGTCCGTGGCGCCAACGGCTTGATGACCGGCGCGGGCGACCCTTCCGCGTCTCTCAACATGGTACGCAAGCGCGCCTACAGCACTGACCTGAAGGGTTCGGTAGAACTGAGCGCCGGCACATGGGACACCTATGGCGTCGAGGCCGATGTGTCCACGGCGTTGAACAAGGAAGGCACCATTCGCGCACGGCTGGTCGGGGAAACCAACGAAGGCGATACCTGGATCGACATGAACTCCAACAAGCGCCAGACCCTCTACGGCACGATGGACATCGACCTGACGCCCGACACCACGCTGTGGTTCGGTTTGAGCCACCAGGAAAACAACGCCGACTCGCCGATGTGGGGTGGCCTGCCGGTCTGGTACGCGGACGGCAGCCGTACAAACTGGAGTCGCTCGAAGACAACCTCCGCCAAATGGAGCAAGTGGGACACCACCTACGATACCTACTTCGTCAATCTCGATCACACCTTCGCCAACGACTGGCAGGTCAACCTCAGCTACAACCGTGGCGAGCGAACCGGCGACTCTTCCCTGCTGTACCCCTCTGGCAATCCGGGCCAGAACGGTAGTGCCGGTATGTCTTCGTTCCCGGCGACCTACAAGACCAAGACCACCCAGGACGACTACGGCATCCGCTTCAATGGCCCGTTCTCGCTGCTGGGCCGCGAGCATGAAGCGGCCTTCGGTTATGTAGACAGCAAGCAGAAATTCGATGCCGATGCACTCAATGCGCAAACCGGCTTTGACGGTGTTGCCAACTTCGATGCCTACAACGGCGATTTTCCGGAACCGATCTGGGGCCCGCGGACAGACTACGGCTACAGCGAAACCCGGCAGGTAACTACGAGAAGATCCAGCAGGATGCCTATGCCCTGGTCAACCTGATGGCTCGCTACGAGATCACCGAAAACCTCTCGGCGCAGGTGAATGCTGACAACGTCACCGACGAGAAGTACTTCGACATCTTCGATGCCTATGGTGCCCTTACGTACGGCGCACCGCGCAGCATCACAGCTTCAGCGAAGTATCGCTTCTAAGGCACCAGGCGGGTCGGCGCAGTTCAATGCGGCCCCAAGTGACACGACGAAAACTCAAGCTCGCACCAGATTGGCCAGCAACAGCACCGAACCTTCCAACGCTTGGCGATTTGACTGCGAGCAACTTCCAAAATGACATTCGCCAGCCGAAAAACCAATTTCTGCGCGAGCAAGTGATCAGCCATCCATCACAGTATTTTCACATCCATTGGCATACGGTCGATCCAGCTCCTTTTGTGTTTTCCAGCCCGCACTCCCCATCGCGGGCTTTTTTTCGTCTACTCGATTCAATTCGAATGAAACAACAAGACGCCCCCAGCATTTCTTCGGCCATGAACCTTTGGATTTCAAATTGCGTAAAGGGGTCTATCAATGGGGCCGAAAAAACTGTTCGTTCACAACACATCCCCCAAGTGCCAATCGACCCAGCCCACAGTCGATTAGCTAAACTTCATGAGTAAACCACTTCGCGCGACCCTGAAAAATCAGGAGGCGAACCATGAGCAAACAACCTCAACCCCAAAGCCGCTCCAACCCTCAACCCAGATCCCGCCCGCTAGTGCCGAACCTGCCGAGCAAAACCGGCAACAAGTCCGGTGGTTTGCGCGGCAACTATCCGTCGAAAAAGTCGTAATGACCTCGGGTGTACGACAGGCCTTGCAACGGAGCCTGTCGTACTCCCCGTCACTTCAGCATTACTTGCCTCTATATCGGACATTGTTTTCCACAAGCGACGTCGTACCTGCCAAGAATGATGGCCAAGGGCTACGCTCTCCACGGCTTCTCAAATACACCTCGACCTTGCCGGCAATCGATTTGCCACAATGGCTCAAGCGATAAAAATCCTGTGGCGAGGGAGCTTGCTCCCGCTGGACTGCACAGCAGTCCCATTTTTTGGGGCCGCTTCGCAGCCCAGCGGGAGCAAGCTCCCTCGCCACGGGGTCGGTGTCAGGTTTTTCTTCCGGTATCAGTCCTACCTCAGCTTTTTCCCGGTTCGTATACATGGAGTAAGCGTACATGCCCTTCCCCCCTCGTTTCCTCGACCACTACCGCAAAGCCGACCGCATCATGCTGGGCCTGATCTGGCTGATGTTCGCTTTCGCTGTCGGCCTGGCGTTCTGGCACGACACCTTCAAGCAGGCGCTGCTGGTGGGCGGTGGCACCAGTGTGTTGTTGACGCTGCTGTATCGCGCCATCGGCGGGTCGCGGTTGATGCGCTGTTTACTGGGCGTGGGTTTGATGGTGATGGCGGCGCTGCATATCAATCAGGCCGAGGGGGTGATTGAGTCGCACTTCGGGATTTTTGCGTTGTTGGCGGTGTTGACGTTTTATCGGGACTGGCTGCCGATTCTGGTGGCGGCAGTGGCGATTGCGCTGCATCACGTGGTGTTTCATGTGCTGCAGCATCAGGGTTTTCCGGTGTTTGTGATGGCCCATCACGGTGGCTGGACGATGGTGTTCGTTCACGCCTTTTATGTGGTGATGGAGACCGTCGCACTGCTCTATCTGGCGCTGCACAGTCAGGCCGACGCGGTGGAAAGCCAGGACATGCTGGACAAGATGCTCGCCACCACGTCCCAGTTCACCGCTGGTGCCGGCCAGGGTGACAAGGCGCAAGTGCATGTGTCGCTGGCGCAGCGCTTCGATCAGTTCCTGGGGCAGATCACCGCGTTGGTGGACGGCGTGGTGCGTGACTCTCAGGGTTTGGGTCAGTTGGGCCAGGAGTTGGCCAAGGCCAGTAATACACTGGAGAAAGGCGCGAAGCATCAGTTGACGGAAATCGCGCAGATGACCAGTTCGATGCAGCGCATGGGCGATGCGATGGAGCACATCGTGGTGCATGTCGAGCATGCCGTTGAACATGCCGGCCAGGCCAGCGCGCAAGTCACCCGTGGGCAGGAAAGCGTGAACCGTGCGCGGCAGGAAATCACCCAGTTGGCGTCGCGCCTGGAAGGCACCAACCAGACCGTGCAGGTGCTGGCCGGGCAGGCGCAGCAGATCGGAAAGGTGCTGGAAGTGATCAGCAGCATTGCCGAGCAGACCAACTTGTTGGCGCTCAACGCGGCGATTGAAGCCGCCCGTGCCGGCGAGCAAGGCCGGGGCTTTGCGGTGGTGGCCGATGAAGTGCGCAGCCTGGCGCAACGCACGGCGGTGTCCACCAAGGAAATCCGGACCATCATCGAGGCCTTGCAGCAAGGCAGCCGCAAAGCCGTGGAGGCCATGCAGGACAGCCGCGAAGGTGTGGAGCGCTGTGTCGAGGACAGTCAGTTGGCGGCGGCGATGTTGCAGGCGGTGGGCAGCGACATCTTGCAGATTGATGAACTCAACGGGCGGATCGTCACGACGACCCGCGAACAGTCCACGGCGAGTTTCGAGATTGTCGGGCGCTTGCAGTCGGTGCAGAGCATTGCGCAGAACACAGCGGATGATGTGGAAACCCTGGCGTTGAGCAGTCGGCGCTTGCCGCCTATTGCGACTCGGCTGGATGCGTTGGGGCGGACGTTTCATCAGTGATGTTCGACGCGGGAAGTTTTCCGTTGGTCGAACTTATTTGATCTATAGATTCAATAAACCTATCTTTGAGTCTATGGAGTCAAGATAGGTATTGATCATGGCCGTCCCCCTGCAACCCCAATCCTTCAGCAAAAACCAATGCGTCACCGGTCTGCGCGCCGCCGTGAGCATTCTGGAAAAGTGGAAAGCCACCAGCGACCAGGCCTGTCGCATCCTGCGTATTTCCCGCAGTACCTACACCCGCGCCCGTCAGCGTGACCCGGATTGGGCGGTGGCGCTGGATGCGGATCAGATGCAGCGCATCAGCTTCGTGCTGAACATGCACGCGACGTTGCGGCTGGTGTTCGACAACCCGGATAACGTCTATGGCTTTGCCTCCATGGCCAACGACAACGAGTTTTTCAACGGGCGTTCGCCGCTGGAGATCATGGCCCAGGGCGACATGATTTCGCTGTATGAAACCTTCCGCCGCATCGACATGCTGCGGGGTGCGCAATGGTGATGGCGAGTGAGCTGGCGGTGTTTGCCGGTCAGTCGTTGCAGGCTTATCGCCTGGTCAATTCGAAGTTTCCACCCATTGCATTGTTTGATGATGTGGCGGATGCGGATGAGTTTGAGCTGTTGTTCGAGATTCAGGCGTTGACCAATCCACGGTTGAAGAATGAGGTGGGTCAGCTGGAGTTGATTGCGCGCAGCGAGATTCCGTTCGGCATTCCCGGTTGCTCCTACGCGATTGCGCCCTTTACCCACGTCAATCCGGCGGGCTCGCGCTTCAGTGACGGCAGTTTTGGCGTGTTGTACCTGGCGGACTCGATGGAAGCGGCGTTGGCCGAGGTGCGGCATCACCAGGCGCTGTATTGGTCGAAGGTGCCGAGGCTGAACTATGAGCGGTTTGTGTTTCGGGGGTTGGCGTGTGCCTTTGGCGGTGGCGGGATGAAGGACGCTACTGCCCTGCCACTGACCGATCCGGTGTATGCGCCGGACGACTACAGCCATTCCCGTGTGCTGGGGCGGGCGGTGCGGGATGCCGGTTGTCCGGGTTTGCGTTATCACTCGGTGCGCATGCCTGGCAGTTATTGCTGGGCGTTGATGACGCCGAGGCCGGTTGCGTCGATTGTGCAGACGGCGCATTACGAGATGGTCTGGAATGGGCAGATCACCAGTGTGAGTCAGATCAGTGAGGCCTGATGGCCTCACCACAAAAAGAGGTGCTTATACAGGCGGTGTTCGAGCCATTGACAGCATCGATAGTCACCATTGATTCAATGAAGTTCTCTTAAAAAATCCCCGGCGTAACATCTGCTCCATACCAACCCATAAGCACCCAGGAGCACACCATCATGAAACGCCAGACCCTCCTCAGCATCGCTTTCTCGGTTTTCGCAGTTAACGCTTTCGCCGCAAACTCTGCTCAACCTGTGGTCGCTGAAAGCGGTTCGGATCGTCTGATTGAAAGCCGTGTGGCCGAGGGTGGTTCCGATCGCCTGATCGAAAACCGTGTGGCCGAAGGCGGTTCGGATCGCCTGCTGGAAAAACGTGTTGCCGAAGGCGGCTCCGACAAGCTCCTGCAAAACCGCGTTGCCGAAGGCGGTTCCGACAAGCTGCTGCAGAACCGCGTCGCTGAAGGTGGTTCGGACCGCTTGATCGAAAGCCGCGCTGTCTGAATGCAGTGCTTGACCGCAGGACTCAACGAAAAGCCCGGCCTCAACAGCCGGGTTTTTTCGTGGTTCACTGTTTGATGGGTGTTACGAGCACCTTTTCCTCGGTGTCGAGGACGAACACCGCCAACAGGCGTGCCGGTTGGGTGTCGCTGGCGTTGGCGCTGACCAGGTGCACGGAACCCGGCTCCTCTACGAAGTTTTCACCGACGTTGTAGATCTTTTCCGGTTCGCCTTTGACCTCGATGCGAAACGAGCCCTCCAGCACCGTTGCATAGATGAAGGCCGTTTTCGGATGGGTGTGGGCCGGCGATGCGGCACCCGGCCCATACTCGACGACCACGCCCCTCATGCTCTTGCCGGGGATGTTGGGAATGGGACGGTCGAACACCACCGTCACCTTGCCGGGGGGCGGCTCGGCGGCCGTTGCGGCGCTGATCGAGAGCGCGGCGAAGACAGCGGCCATTAGCAATCGGGTAACCATGGGATTTCTCCTGGATTGGTAGGGAAATGTGAGGGTGCGATTCGTTACTGCGCCGTCGACCGGGCGAGCCAGTCGTCGAAGCGAATCGCCCCCAGGCGTGCGTTCTTGCCGGTGACCAGCGATTGATCGTTGAGCACGGCGCCGAAGTAGCGCGCATGCACGACCGGCACGACCTTGCGGTTGTCCTGGGTCGCCCGCAGATAGCGCCTGGCCAGTTCGTCGATCGGCATGGTTTCCGGGCCGCCGACTTCAACGGTGCCATTGACCGGTGCTGCCAGCACGACATCGGCCAGCGCCGCCACCACGTCGTCGGACGCAATCGGCTGGATCAGCGCCGGAGAAGCATGAATCTCATCGCCGACGGCGAACGACTGGACAATGCCTCCGGCAAACTCGGAGAACTGCGTGGCACGCACAATGGTGTAAGGCATGCCCGACGCCTTGATAAGGGCCTCCTGCGCGACCTTGGCCCGGAAATAGCCGGTATCGGGAAGCCGTTCACTCCCGACAATCGACAGGGCAACGTGATGACGAACCCCGGCGGCGGCTTCGGCAGCCAGCAGGTTACGGCTCGACGTTTCAAAGAAATCGAGAACGGCCTGGTCCTCCCACGACGGCGCGTTCGCCACGTCGACCACCACATCAGCACCATCCATCGCTTCGGCCAGGCCTTCGCGGGTGATGCTGTTCACGCCCGTGCTTGGGCTGGCGGCGAGCGCGTCATGGCCGCGCTCGCGCAGGGTGTTCACAAGTTTCGATCCGATGAGGCCGGAGCCTCCGATGACGACGATCTTCATGACTGTTCTCCACTTGTCGACTGCAACCATTGCGTCGGTGTAGAGAGATTGCCTGCGCGCACCAGGCAAGTCCTTGCGCCGGGCTTGGGTTTGCCTTGGCGAACGCTTGGATTTATGTCCAAGGCTACTGAGGTTACTCCAGCCGCCCTTGCCGCAGACGGTGCAGCGGGTGTCGAGCTGCCGTATCATCTGCCTCAGTTACCAACCGCCAGCCGCCTGGGACACGGAGTTGAGGGCGCTTCGCCAGGGGATGCTCAACTTGTCATTCACGTTTGAAGACTACGTACTCGATCAGGAGCGCCGGGAACTGACCTTGCGCGGACAAGTCGTGGCCGTCGGCCCGCAGGTCTTCGACCTGTTGCTGCTGTTCGTCAACAATCCCGATCGCGTCGTCAGCAAGGACGAATTGCTCAAGGCGGTGTGGGGCGACCGGATCGTTTCGGAATCGACGATCACCAGCCACATCAATGCCGTGCGCAAGGCCATCGGCGATACCGGTGAGGAGCAGCGCCTGGTACGCACCGTTGCCCGCAAAGGCTATCGCTTCGTTGGCCGGATCAACGGGGACTTGACCGGGGAAGCGCGGCAACCCGATATCGATGAGCGCGCGAGCGCTGCCCCGAAACCAATCCCCTCTTCCATGCTCGTCCTGCCGGACAAACCCTCGATCACCGTCCTGCCTTTCCAGAACCTGAGCGGTGATCCGGAGCAGGAGTATTTCGCCGATGGCGTGGTGGAGGACATCATCGCCGCCCTGTCGCGTATCCGCTGGCTGTTCGTCATCGCGCGCAATTCGAGCTTCACCTACAAGGGCCAGGCCGTGGACGCCCAGGGCGTCGGCCAGGCGTTGGGTGTGCGCTACGTGCTCGAAGGCAGCGTGCGCAAATGCGGGAACAGGCTGCGCATTACCGGGCAACTGATCGACGCGACGACCGGGATGCACATCTGGGCGGAGCGCTTCGAAGGCCTGCTCGACGACATCTTCGAATTGCAGGACCAAATCACCGAAAGCGTCGTCGGTGCCATCGCGCCACAACTGGAACGGGCAGAAATCGAACGCGCCAAACGCAAGCCGACGGAAAGCCTGGACGCCTACGACTACTACCTGCGGGCCATGGCAAAACTGCACAGCGGCAGCCGGGAAGCCATCGAGCAGGCGCTGCCGATGTTCTACCAGGCCATCGAACTCGATGGGGAATTCGCTTCGGCCTATGGCATGGCCGCCTGGTGCCACTTCTGGCGCAAGCTCAATGGCTGGATGACCGATCGACCAGCAGAAATCGCCGAGGGCATACGGCTCGCGCGTCTGGCGGTGACCCTCGGCCGCGATGATGCCGTCGCGTTGACCCGGGGCGGACATGCGCTGGCTCATCTCGCCGGCGAAGTCGACGCCGGCATTGCACTGCTCGACCGGGCGCGCCTGCTCAATCCCAACCTCGCCCCTGCCTGGTTCCTGGGCGGTATCCTGCGGGCGCTGCACGGCGAAACAGACGCCGCCATCGAGCATTTGAACCATGCCGTTCGCTTGAGCCCGCTGGATCCGGAAATGTTCAGGATGCAGGTCGGGATGGCCCTTGCGCATTTCTTCGCCGGGCACTTCGATGCCGCCGCGGACTGGGCGGAAAAGGCGCTGGGCAACCTGCCCAGTCTGCTGGTCGCGGCGGCACTGGTGGCGGCCAGTCTTGCACTCGGCGGTCAAATGGATAAAGCGAATCTGGCGATGCAGCGTCTGCAAAAGCTTGATCCATCTTTGCGTCTGTGCACCCTCAAGGGCTGGCTGCCCATTCAACGGCCTGAGGATTTCGCCCGGTTCGTCGATGGACTGCGCAAGGCGGGGTTGCCGGAGTGATGGGTCGCTGAACACGACTTTCACCTGGCAAAACTTGCACTTTGCAACGGTAAGCTAAGCTTTGATCAACTCGTTGCTTTTGATGCTCGGTTCTGCAGGTTTTGGGTTTTTCTGGAGAGCGTCTGCAACAGCTATCCCAGACTGGCCCAAACCTTTCACGCAGGACTGCCGTGATGACAGAGCCCCTCCTCAGCTTTGATGCACTCAAGCGCGCCGCTGCCGCCGGCGAAATCGATACCGTGCTGGTCTGCATGGTCGACATGCAGGGACGCCTGGTCGGCAAGCGCTTTCAGGTCGAGTTTTTCATCGACAGCGGTCATGAAGAAACCCACTGTTGCAACTACCTGCTGGCCGACGACATCGACATGGAGCCGGTGCCGGGTTACGCCGCGGCCAGTTGGAGCAAGGGTTACGGCGATTTCGTGCTCAAGCCCGACATGTCCACCCTGCGGCGCGTGCCCTGGCTTGAATGCACGGCGCTCGTGCTGTGCGACGTGCTCGATCATCACCATCGCCAGGACCTGCCCCACAGCCCGCGGGCGATTCTGAAAAAGCAGGTCGAGCGCCTGCGCGAGCGCGGCTATACCGGCATGTTTGCCTCGGAGCTCGAGTTCTATCTGTTCGATGAGAGCTACGAGGCGATCCACCAGCGCAACTATCACAAACCGAAGACCGCCGGCCATTACATCGAGGACTACAACATCCTCCAGACCACCCGCGAAGAGCCGGTGCTGCGGGCGATCCGCAAGCACTTGCAGGCTTCGGGCATTCCCGTGGAAAACTCCAAGGGTGAATGGGGCCCTGGGCAGGAAGAGATCAACATCCGCTACGCCGACGCCCTGACCATGGCCGACCACCACGTCATCATCAAGCACGCCTGCAAAGAGATCGCGCAGTTGCAGGGCAAGGCGATCACCTTCATGGCCAAGTGGCGCTACGACGCCGCCGGTTCCAGCAGTCACATCCATAATTCGCTGTGGGACAAGAACGCCAAAAAGCCGCTGTTCTTCGACGCGAAAGCCGAGTTCGGCATGTCGAAACTGATGCGGGCCTGGGTCGCCGGACAGCTCAAGTACGCCAACGACATCACCTGTTTTCTCGCGCCTTATATCAACTCCTACAAGCGCTTCCAGGCTGGCACTTTTGCGCCGACGCGGGCGGTCTGGAGCCGCGACAATCGCACCGCCGGCTTTCGCCTGTGTGCCGAAGGCAGCAAGGCCATCCGCATCGAATGCCGTATCGGCGGTGCCGACCTCAACCCCTATCTGGCCTTCGCCGCGCTGATCGCGGCGGGCCTGGCCGGTATCGACGAAAAGCTCGATCTGGCGCCGCCGTTCGAAGGCGACGCCTACCTCGACGAGCATTTGCCGGAGGTGTCCAAGACCCTGCGCGCGGCAAGCGCCGCACTGAAGGCCTCCAGCATGTTGCGCGAGGCGTTCGGCGATGAGGTGGTCGACCATTACGTGCACACCGCCGAGTGGGAGCAGAAAGAGTACGACCGGCGAATCACCGACTGGGAATTGCAGCGCGGTTTCGAGCGCTACTGAGATCGCCATGAAAGAGAAGATTCAGATCATTTCCCCGGTCGATGGCCGGGTCTACGCCGAGCGTCACTGCACCGATGTGATCCAGCTCAATCAGGCGCTGACAGCGGCAGCCGCCGCCCAGGCGCAATGGCAACGCCGACCACTGAGCGAACGCGCGGCGTTGTGCAGCGCCGCGGTGGACGCGCTGCTCGCCATGACGGCTGAAATCGTCCCGGAACTGGCTTGGCAAATGGGTCGACCGGTGCGTTTTGGCGCCGGTGAACTGCGCGGTTTCGAGGAACGTGCCCGGCATATGATCGCCATTGCGCCGCAAGCGCTGGCCGCTGTCGAGCCCGCGCCCGTAGCGGGCTTTCGCCGCTATATCAAACGCGAACCGCTGGGCACGGTGTTGGTGATCGCTCCGTGGAATTACCCGTACCTGACCGCGGTGAACACCATCATTCCGGCGCTGATGGCAGGCAACAGCGTAATCCTCAAGCACGCGTCGCAAACCCTGCTGGTGGGCGAGCGTTTTGCCGAGGCCTTTCGCCGCGCGAATTTGCCTGAAGGGCTGTTCCAGAACCTGGTGCTCAGTCATGCCTTGACCGCTGTAGCCATCATTTCCGGAGAGGTACAGCAGGTGAACTTCACCGGCTCGGTGGACGCCGGCAAGGTAGTCCAACAGGCTGCCTTCACCGATTTCCTCGGCATGGGCCTGGAGCTCGGCGGTAAAGACCCGGCCTACGTTCGGGCAGATGCCAACCTTGAGCACGCGGTGGAGAATCTGGTCGACGGCAGCTTCTTCAACTCAGGGCAGAGCTGCTGCGCCGTGGAGCGCATCTATGTCGATCAGAAAATCTATCCGGCCTTTGTCGAGCGCTTCGTCGCGTTGACCCAGCAATACGTGCTGGGCAATCCGCTGGACCCCGCCACCACCCTTGGCCCGCTGGTCTCGCCGGCCGCCGCTGATTCTGTTCGCGGACAGATTGCCGATGCCCTGGCTCAGGGCGCCAAAGCGCTGATCGATCCGAAGTCCTTTGCCGCCGACGTGCCGGGCAGTGCCTACCTGGCACCGCAAGTGCTGGTGGACGTGACCCATCAAATGTCGGTCATGCGCGACGAAAGCTTTGGCCCGGTGGTCGGCATCATGCCGGTGGCCAGTGATGAAGAAGCCATCGCCTTGATGAACGACAGTGAGTTCGGGCTCAGCGCGTCCATCTGGACCCGGGACCTCGCAGCGGCCGAACGCCTGGGCAACTCCATCGCCACCGGCACCGTGTTCATGAACCGCTGCGATTACCTGGACCCGGCACTGGCCTGGACGGGCGTAAAGAACAGTGGGCGCGGCGTCACCCTGTCGCCATTGGGCTACGAGCACCTGACCCGGGCCAAGTCCTTTCATCTGCGTCACGAGGTGTAGACCATGAACCTGACAGGCAACTGGAACTACCCCACGAGCGTTCGTTTCGGAGTCGGGCGCATCGCCGAACTGGCCGAGGTCTGTCGCAGCCAGGGCATCCAGCGCCCCTTGTTGGTGACCGACAGCGGCCTGGCGCGCGCGCCGATTACCACGGCGGCGCTGGACGCATTGCGCGCCGCCGGTCTTGGCGTGGCGCTGTTTTGTGACCTCAAGCCCAACCCGGTGGAAGCCAACCTGGCCGGCGGGCTCGACGCCTGGCGTGCCGGCCAGCACGATGGGGTGATCGCGTTCGGCGGCGGCAGTGGCCTGGACATGGGCAAGCTGATTGCCTTCATGAGCGGCCAGACCCGCCCGGTCTGGGACTTCGAGGACATCGGCGACTACTGGACCCGCGCCGATGACAGCCGCATCGCCCCGGTCATTGCCGTGCCGACCACGGCGGGAACCGGTTCCGAAGTCGGTCGCGCGGCGGTGATCATCGACGAGCGCACCCACACCAAACGCATCATCTTCCACCCGAAAATGATGCCGCGCGTGGTGATCAGCGACCCGGCCCTCACCGTCGGCATGCCGGCCAAGATCACCGCCGGCACTGGCATGGACGCGTTATCCCATTGCCTGGAAGCGTACTGCGCCCCCGGTTTTCACCCCCTGGCCGATGGCATTGCCGTGGAAGGCATGCGCCTGGTGGCCAACTCACTGGTGAAGGCGGTACACACGCCATCGGACCTTGAGGCTCGCGCGCAAATGCTCGCGGCGGCGGCGATGGGCGCCACGGCATTCCAGAAAGGCCTGGGCGGGATGCATGCGCTCTCCCATCCGGTGGGTGCGTTGTACGACACCCATCACGGCATGACCAATGCCACCTTCATGCCCTATGTCCTGCAGTTCAATCGCACCGCCATCGAGGAGCGCATCACCCGCCTGGCGGCGTACCTGCGCCTGCCCTCCCCCGGCTTCGACAGTTTCCTGGCGTTCGTCCTCAAGCTGCGCAAGGACATCGGCGTGCCCCATACCCTGGTTGAACTGGGCGTGGATGACCGGCAGGCCGACCTGATCGCGGACATGGCGATTGTCGACCCTTCCGCCGGCGGCAACCCGCTGCCATTGACCCGGGACGGCGTGGCAAAGATTTTCGATGCGGCGTATCACGGCCGCCTGTAGAGCAGTCGCCTGGCCAGCACTGCGCATGGACAGGTGTGATCCGATAGCGACAGGAGCAGTACGACAAGGGGTTGAAAGCCAGCCCATCCGGTCAGCCGGATGGTTGCGTATGAACACCTGAAGGGGCACACATCATGAACCCAGCAAGCCAGCCGGGCACCGAAACGCACGACGATGACGTCAAGGTGCTGCACAGCATGGGCTATGCCCAGCAACTCTCACGACGAATGGGGGTTTTCTCCAACTTCGCCATTTCCTTTTCGATCATCTGCATCCTCTCGGGTGGCATCAACTCCCTGGCCCAGGGCACCTCGGGCGCGGGGGGTGCATCCATCGGGATCGGCTGGCCGATCGGCTGCCTGATCTCCGGGGTGTTCGCCATGGCCATGGCGCAGATTTCCTCGGCCTACCCCACCGCTGGCGGCCTGTACCACTGGGGCTCGATCCTCGGTAACCGCTTCACTGGCTGGCTGACCGCGTGGTTCAACCTGCTGGGACTGGTCACGGTGCTGGGCGCGATCAACGTCGGCACCTATTACTTCTTTTTCGGTGCCTTCGGACCGGCACTGGGCATGGAAGACACGACCACGGTCCGGGTGATTTTCCTGGCAATCCTCACCGGCCTGCAGGCCTTGTGTAACCACTTGGGGATCGGCCTGACGGCCAAGCTCACTGACTTCTCCGGCTACCTGATCTTCGCCACGGCGCTGGCCCTGACCATCGTCTGCCTGATGTCGGCACCCAGCTATGAATTCGCGCGGCTGTGGACCTTCGGCAACTACTCCGGCGAGGCGGGTGGCGGCGTCTGGCCGCAGGTCTCCAATGGCTGGGTGTTCATGCTCGGCCTGCTGTTGCCGATCTACACCATCACCGGCTATGACGCCTCCGCGCATACCTCCGAGGAAACCCGCAATGCGGCCATGTCGGTGCCGCGCGGCATGGTCATGTCGGTGGTCTGGTCGTTGCTGTTCGGCTGGCTGATGCTCAGCGCGTTCGTGCTGATGCTGCCGAACATGGACGAGGCGGCCAAGCAAGGCTGGAACGTGTTTTTCTGGGCCATGAACACCCAGGTCAACCCGACACTGAAACTGGTGCTTTTCGTGGCGATCTTCATCTCGCAGGTGCTCTGCGGGCTGGCCACCGTGACCTCGGTTTCACGGATGATCTTCGCGTTCTCCCGGGACGGTGGCCTGCCCTGCTCGAAAGCCCTGTCTTCGGTCTCGCCGACCTTTCGCAGCCCGGTGGCGGCAATCTGGACCGGTGCCACCCTCGCGGTGTTGTTCGTCTGGGGATCGTCGGTGATCTCGATCGGGACAACGCCGGTCTATACCATCGTGGTGTCCTGCACGGTGATCTTCCTGTTCTTCTCCTTCGCCATTCCCATCGCGCTCGGCCTGTTTACCTTTGGTACGTCGAAGTGGCCGACCATGGGACCGTGGAACATGGGGCGTTTCTGGTACTCGGTGTTCGCCATTCTCTCGATCCTGTCGATGCTCATCATTTTCGTCATCGGCATCCAGCCACCGAACGATTGGGCGCTGTACATCACCATTGGCTTCCTGGTGCTGACGGCCATCGTCTGGTTCGGCTTTGAAGCCCGGCGCTTCCAGGGGCCGCCGGTGGGCGACATGATCGTCAAGCGCCAGGCTGAAATCGCTGCGGCGGAAGCGGCGTTGAACAAGCAAGCCGGAGGTTGATGGCGGGCAATGGTCTGGTCCTGAAACAGGTTTACCTCTGAATCAGGGCCAGACATCTCGATTCCGCTGACAATTCTTAATCCAAAAAAGGAAGCGTCCTACATACAAGATTTTTCATAAGCGTCTTAATTCCCGCCTTTGGGTTTGGCCAGGGGCATGGACGTGCATTTCCTGAGGCAAACACGGATTGCTGATGCCGCAGGAAGCTTGTTAATGGAACTGACAAAGATTTTTTCGCCGCAGAACCAACGGTTGATCAAACTCACCGCCCCGATTCAAAACCCGCAAGAATTGCTGCTCGAACGCTTTTCCGGCTCTGAGGGGATGTCGACCTTATTCAGTTTCGAGTTGGCGCTGATCAGCCTGGACGCACGACTGGAACTCAAGTCGTTAATCGGGCAACCGACTTCTCTCGAGATTGAATTGGCGACTGCAGAGGCACGTTACATCCACGGTTACATCAGTCGATTCAGCCTGCAGAAAAGTGACGGCGGCCTGGCTTACTATTCGGCCACCTTGAGCCCCTGGCTGTGGATGCTGTCGCGACGCTTCGACTCGCGGATCTTTCAAGAGCAAACCCTCGAAGACATTCTGCGCACGGTGTTCGCCCACTATGGCGTGCTGCCCAGATTCGAGTTCCGCCTGGAGCAGCCGCTCAAGTCCCACAGCTACATCACGCAATACCGCGAGAGCGATCTGGACTTCGTCTTGCGCCTGCTGGAACGTGAGGGCCTGTTTTTCTACTTCGATCATACGAAGGAAGAACACCGCCTGATCATCACCGACCACTCCCGCCACCTTGAACCGCTGGCCCGGCAACCGCGGATCCGCTACCACAATGCATCGGTCACCGAGACCGCCGACTCGATCACCCAATGGAGCAGCCACCGGGTGTTGCAGTCCGGCAAGATGGCTATCCAGACCTTCGACTACCGCCAGCCGCGCAATCCGCTGCCGGTGAGCATGCCCAGCCTCAACGTCCAAGGTGAGGTTCCCCCCTACGAAATCTACGACTTTCCCGGTCACTACAGCTACGGCATGCCCGTAGAGGGCGAAGCGCTGGTGCGTCATCGACTCGAAGCCCTGGAGGTACAGGCCAAGACGTTTGAGGGCGCCAGCAATTGTCGCGCCATGCTGCCTGGTTATACCTTCGAACTGACCCAGCACTTCGATCACGATCGTGATCCCGTGGATGATCGCCATTTCCTCTTGCTCAAGGTGGAGCACCGCGCCAGCAACAATTACCTGACGGATCAACCGGCGAGCTACGACAACAACTTCGTGTGCATCCGCCACAAGATTGCGTATCGCCCACCGGTCCTTACGCCCCGCCCGACGATTTCCGGGCCGCTCACCGCCATTGTGGTGGGCCCGAAAGGCGAGGAGGTGTTTACCGACGAGATGGCCCGCGTGCAAGTGCGTTTCCATTGGCAACGGGAACAGGATCCTGCCCAAGGCACGACCTGGCTGAGGGTCGCCATGCCCAGTGCTGGCGCCGGTTTTGGCCATCAGTTTTTGCCGCGCATCGGTCAGGAAGTGCTGGTCACCTTCCTCGGTGGCGACATCGACCGCCCCTTGGTGACGTCGGTGCTGTACAACGCCGACCATTTTCCGCCGCATTTCAGCAACGCCACGGGGTTGCCGGGCAATCGCACCTTATCGGGCGTCCAGACCCGCGAACATCAGGGCAGGGGCTTCAACGAACTGCTCTTCGACGACACCCCCGGCGCGCTGCGCGCCCGACTGGCCACGAGCCATCAGGCCACGGCGCTGAATCTGGGCAAGCTCGTCACGCCGCGAACCGACGGACAGGCCCAGGCACGCGGCCAGGGCGCCGAATTGCGCAGCGATGCGGCGATTGCCCTGCGGGCGGCCCAAGGGATGTTGTTGACCACCTACGCTCGCCACGAGGCGCAGGGCTCACAGCTGGACCGCGAAGAACTGCTCACGCTCTTGGCCGAGTGCGGCGAGCTGTTCCAGTCCCTCGGCCAGACCGCCGCTGCCCGTGGCAGCCGGCAGGTCGACACCCAAGGCATCGAGGCGCTACGTCGGTCGTTGAGTCAATGGCCGGCGCCCGAAAGCAACAGTTCGGGTGAGCCGGTGGTCGCGGTAGCGGCCGAAGCAGGCATTGCCAGCGCCACGCCACGTTCGCAGGTGCATTACGCCGGTGAAAACCACGACACCACCGCCCAGGATCATGTGCAGTTGACCAGCGGCGCGGCCATGCGCCTGCACGCCGGCAAAGGGATCAGCGCCTTCGCCCAGGACGAGGGCATCAGCGCCATCGCCAATCGCGGCAGGGTGCTGGTGCAAGCCCAGGACGATGACATGGTGCTCAACGCGCAGAAGAACCTGCACCTGTCGGCAGCCGAAGGCGAAATCCTCATCACCGCCCCCACCATCCGCCTGGTGGCCGATGACGGCAGCTACATCAGGATCGGCGGCGGGGTCGAGATCGGTACGCAGGGCAAGGCCATTGTGCATGCCGGCGAGCATGACTGGGTGGGGCCGAAAACCGACAGCGTCTCCATTCCTGCTTTCGGTCGTGACGGTGCTGACCAACGGCATCGGCTGCACTACGAAGGTGATCCCACCGCAATTGCTCAAGGCCAACCTTACAAAATCGCGTTGGAAGATGGTGGCCTGGTGCAAGGCATCACGGGTACTGATGGCCTCACCGAGTTGCTCCAGCGAACAGATATGCAACTCGCCAGTCTCGAGGTTTTTCGCGACTCATCCGACCAGGCAGCGAACCCAGGCTCGAACAGCACCGGGGCGGACGCATCAAGACCTTTTGATCTGTTCTTTTTGCTTAAAGACGAAAAAACAGGTGTCACGCTGAACGGTGTCACGTACCGGATCAAGCTGGAGTCGGGAGATGTCGTTGTCGGCGTTTCGGATGAGCAAGGCCGGACTCAAATTGTGCGATCAGACACCCCACAAATAGCCACCATCGAGGTCCCTTACCATGACGATCGCGCAACATCTTTTGACCCCCTCATCAGATCAGACACCTGTGACTGTTGAGATCCCCACGAAACAATTAAGCGGCGCCTTGTGGGTATCAAAATTTCCCACAAGCACAAGACTTGATGAGATGAACTCAGCCTTTGCCACATCAGTTGCTTCATTTCTCAGCGCTCTCAAAGCGGCAGGTGCCAGCGTCGACATTTCGGCCACCCTGCGTCCTGCCAAGCGTGCGTTTCTGATGCATTGGGCCTGGAAAATCGTCAATGCCGATGCGGACCCGTTAACCATTCCTGAACGTGAGGGAGTGGACATCCAGTGGGGACACTTAAACGAAAAAGGCGATTACTGCAGGGAAAAATCCGTTGCCGCAGCCACGGCCATGGTCAATGGATATGGCATGAGAAACTTGAGAGTTGCCCCCGCACTGACGTCCCGACATATCGAGGGTAAAGCGATTGATATGACGATCAATTGGACGGGAACTCTCTCGATAAAGGATGCCATGGGTAGAACCGTGGATATTTCGACAGATCCGAAAACAGGAATGAATGCGGACCTGCACGCAGTGGGTGCTACCTACATGGTCATCAAGTTCAAAGGCGGCGACAAAGACAAGCCTCATTGGTCAACCGACGGACGCTGAAGCCATGCCACAACATTCGGTAATGCTCTTCTGGTTGGTACTCACCCTGGGCCAGGTATCGGCCGTTCATGCGCAAACGCCACCTGATGTCCAGGCGTTCGCAGAGCGTCGCGACATGTGCGATGTGCTCCGCGGAGAGATTCCTGACGCCGACAAAAAGGAAAGTGTCGAGCAAGTGATCAACGACATTAACCAGCATTGCAAAGGCACGGATGCCGCCTTGCAAAATCTGAAATCCAAGTACGCCGATGACACGCAGGTCATGAGCCTGCTCGATCAATACGAATCAACGATTGAAGCCTCTCAATAAGAGGAGACTGGTCCTCTGTGGATTAGCGAGAGGAGCATGATTTCAGAAGGATGTGGAATGCATGAGCTACATAGACAACACCGTGATCGCCACAAGCAAGAGTCGTTTGCTGCCGAATCGATCCACGGATCGCAATACCGCTGTACCGCGAGACCTGCCAGGCGTGGTGATCTTCCTGCACGGCGTGAATGACCCCGGGGCGTCCTATGAGTCGGTGGAAACCGGGTTGTGTCAGGGAGTTAACGAGCGGCTGGATCGGCCGGATCTGAAGGCGGGGCGGTATGGGGCAGATTACAGTGCAGCTGAAGCGTTACCACCTGAGTTGCGGGAGGATGAGCACAAAGCTGCGCTCGATGATCCGGACACCTACCTCTACCAGCGCGATACAAACGCCCCCAAGACCCGCAGCCTGATGATCCCGTTTTATTGGGGCTACCGGGCCGAACCCGGCGAGATAAAACGCGATAAAAATGGCAACCCGGCCCGGCTACGCGATCAATTCCAGGACCGATTCGACAACCGTCTGGACCGTCACTTCGCCAAGGGCGGCGGTTTCTTTTCGAATGCCACCAACAATCTGCTGGAGATGTACGAAGAGGGTTTCGCCAAGTGGCTGCGCCATTGGGTTCAACCCACCATGCCCAACTCCCTGTACATGGGCAAGGCGCCGCATCGACGGTACTTCGTGCTGGCGGCCACCCGGCTGGCCATGCTGGTCAGCGAGATTCGCCGCGTTTCCCCCGATGAAACCATCACCATCATGGGGCACAGCCAGGGCACGCTGATCACTTTGCTCGCCCAGGCCATGCTGGTGGATCGCGGTGAACGCTGCGCCGACTGCGCCATCATGGTGGCCTCGCCCTATTCGGTACTGCCGGATGCCACGCCGAAAAATTTGCGAACCCTGCAAACCCTGATCGACATCGTGCAACACACCACCCAATCACCCCATGCGCAACCACCCCTCAGTGCCCTGCGCTGTGGCCTGCCGGGTTATGGCGGTCGCACGGGACCGCGCTGGTCACCCGAACAAGGCCAGCGCCTGGGTGCCGACGGGAAAACCCTGGTGTTTCCCGAGCGCGACAACCGCGGCAAGGTTTACCTGTATTTCTGCCCGGACGACACCACCGTGGCGCTGGATGATGTGCAAGGCATCGGCACTTACGGCGTGCCGGACGTACTGCTCCAAGGCGAGCCGGCCATGACCGCGCTGCAATCCTTGCGTTTCTACCAGCGCTTGTGGACCAAGCGCCTGCGCGACGGCGAGCCGGTACTCGTGGGCAAGGCTCCACAACAGGACTTCACACGCGCCGAGGGGGAGCCGCGCTATCCCGGTGGCTGGTCAGTGGCCGCGATAGCCTCGCAAGCCGGGATCAGTGAAGGCCAGACGCGCAACATCAATGCCGAACAACTGTACCCAGCCCATGCGCCGCAGATGTTCGGCGGCGAAGCCGTGACGGGGTCTACCCATGAGGCAGGCAAGGATCGACCGGATGCGGTGTCGCAAAACGCTGCCTTGGGCAACCCCGGTTCCTCTTTCAAATGGATTTATGTGACCAACAGTGACAAGCGACTCGACCTGGACGATGGGCTTATTCGCTGGAATCACGGCAAAGAGCCGGACGACCAGACCCGGGCCTTGCGCCAGACCCCGGTGTCCGGCAACCCGATGCTCGATCGTACGGACCACTACCGCATCTACCGCGAGGAAACCCCTAACGAAATCCGTGCGCGCATGCAAGTTGATCAGAAGGAGTGGACTGACAACAGCTATCACTCGGCAGTATTGCGTAGCCCGGAGAACCATCGCTGGGTCGCGGCGATGGATGTTGCGATTGGGCAGGCCAGGTGTCTGGATGATCCGGTGATGCGCGAGGTGTTGGTGGCGATTGCGGATTGGAGAATCGATAAGGAGCGCTTTAAAGAAGTCAGCAGTTTTCTGGGTTGGTCTCGACTTAGTGCAAAGGCGCAGGCGTTGGTGGAGGCCAGTTATCAGTATTACGACAAGGGTAAGTTTCCTTCAACCGAACTGGTCTCGTTGACGCCGCCAAATTTGATTTTGCCCTTTCCGGAAAAAGGAGTGTCTCAATGAGGGATCGCCGGCAGGACAAATCACAGCGGCCGAAGCTGAAGGGTTATCTCTGGATTGCGGGGATACTGACGGCTATTTGGCTTGGTTTTTTACTGTTCATCATCTACACAGCACAGGCTGAAAACAGGGAGCTCAGGGACATGGGACCCGTTATGCGTTGGGGAGTGGCGAGCATTTTTGGCGCGCTAGTGTTGGCCTACAGCGGGCACTGGTTTGGTAAGGTCGTAGCCTACGAAGAGGCAGAACTCGCTGCCTACAAATCAAAAGTCATGGCCGAAAGGGCCGAGCACGTCGCTACCCAGGAACGTACTTATGCGTTGGAAATTCGAGGGGTGGGACTCGCGGTACAGGGCTGGTATCAATCATCGGTGTGGCAAAAAATCGAGAAAAAAGCAGACAACTTTGCTTCGATTTTTTCGAAGGACACTAAGGATTACAAGGCCTCATTAACATCCAGAGGGAACTCCAGTCGTCTTGGTACCCGGGCCGCTTTCCAATATTCGGCCAGTGACTCCGTGGCCTACTGGCCAATCCCGGTGTTTGCGTTGGGGCCACCAAATCCATATGAAAAAGGCTACGAAGCTGCTGATCTGATCAATTCTGGTCGCAATGCTGCGACTCTGGGTGTTACGCAGTTCCTCTGGCAGGACAGCGAAAACACCCCTCACGCACAAGCAATAATCGAACGGCTCTTTGTTTTTTTTGACGACAACCCACAAGTGCCACAGGCGTTGATCGTTAGCAAAGATGGCGATGTGTCCCGAAACTTGTACCGAAAGCATGGTACGCCCGGCTTGCAAAGCGTCCAGGCCGTTCCGACTGTTTTCGGAAGCACAACCGGTCTGCTGGTCACCCGTTCGGATCGGGTAGACCGCTACATCCGCCCCTTTGCCACCCAGGATTCGGAGGACAACCAGAACAAAAATACTGACATGGGCAAGTTGTGGGCGTACTACTGGAATCGTGATACAGCATTCATCGATTGGTATGAGAATGCTGAGCTGGCAAGGGGTGTGAAGGAACCTAATGCCCCCAGCACCATGTCCTCCACCTACTGGCAATCTCAACTCCCCACCCTCTGGCAAACCCTGAGCAACCGAGGCCCCGGTCATTTCGAACCCTCCGCATGGCTACCGGTTCGCTGGGCCGAGCACCAAGTCCAGGAGTTCGATAAAGCCCCGGTGCTGGGTTACCTGCACCGCCCGATCAAAGTCTCGATGCATGACGACAACGGCAAACCGCTCAAACCCGCGCTACAGGCCAAAGCCCTGCAAGCAGGCTGGCTGCAGGCACTGCAAACCCTGCCCAAAGGTGAAAAACCGGCACGGGTGTTTTACGACAGCACCGACAACACCTCTGGCGAGATCGCCCTGACCATCGCGTTGCATGGCCTCAATGTCGATGGAGCCGGCCTCGAACTGGGCAATGTCGACGAGGGCTACGACATCGGTCGGCGCCTGGGCAACACCGGCGTCAGTAGCGCCCTGGTCGAAATCAACCTCGCCACGATTGCCAGCTATCAGGAGGGTGGTGTCAGCGCGGTGATGTACACCGGCGAGGACGGCAGCGTCACCGTGCAAATGGTTCGCCCACCAGACGAAGCCCGCAAAGCGAAAAACCAGCAAACCCACGGTGCCGACCCGTTCAGGTTTCGCATGCCGGGAGACAAACCATGAGCCATCCCATTTGCCTGGGTGACGCCACCAGCAGCGGCGGCAGCGTCGTCTCCTGCCAGCTCGAAGGCACGCATACCCTCAATGGAAAAACTCCGGCGGTGTTGGGCGACAAGGCTACCTGCCCACTTCATCTGGGCGAGTTTGCCTTCGTCGAAGGGCATCCGCGCCGGCGAATGAACGGCATTGCGCTCGTATTGCAGGGCCATCTCCTGGCCTGCGGTTGTCATGCCGTGGCGAGCAATGCTCGGAATGTGCAGGTGGTCTAGACCGAAACACCGGGTTGTCTCTTTGTTGCGGGGCGGCCGGTGGCCTCGGAGTGAAACCCGGCCACACCAGCCGGGCTTTTTTGCAGGTTGATGATTTATCCTGTGCCCTCCCGATTCCACCCCGGAGACACCTGTGCCCACCCTCACCGCCCGCGAGCTTTACCAGCAGTTGCGCAACGCCGCCCAGGGCATTCGCACGTTCAAGCGAGTCGACGAGGTTTACGAGTCCGCTCATGTACAGGTCGACATCGACGGCTGGCGCCTGTCGCTCGACGTCGACTCCGGCCACTTGCGCCACTGCCTGCACGGCCAATGCCCCGATGGCCGCGAGTATGCGTTCGACAACGGCCAGCGCTTCGGCACCGACCCGGTGAGTTTGCTCAGCACCTGGGAGCTGGCGCAAATTGAACGGCTGCTGGCCTGAATCCTTCGCAACCAGTCGTTCCCTGCCCGCACTTGTGATACACAAGCCGGAGTGATTTTCGCGTCCAAGGAGGTTCTGCCCATGCCCCGTTCCCCACGCCTGTCGCACTGGCTGGCCTGCGTCTTGCTCGGTTTGTTCGCTGGCGGCGCCCAGGCCAGCACGACGCCCCCGGCGCCCGATGCCTTGCAACCCTTGCTGGCAACGATGAACGAGCGGTTGTACATCAGCGAGCTGGTGGCGCTGACCAAGTGGGACAGCGGCAAACCGGTCCAGGACAACGCCCGGGAAGCGCAAGTCATCGCCAACGCCCGCCAGCAAGCCACCCAGCGCCAGCTCGACCCCGACGATGTCGCCGACCTCATCGCCGCGCAGATCGAAGCCAGCAAACTGGTGCAATACGGCCGGCTCGCGCAATGGCAAGCAGCGCACAAGGCACCAGACACACCACGACCAGACCTCAATAACGACATCCGGCCCAAGCTCGACAAACTGCAAAACCTGCTGCTCCAGCAGTACGCCGATTTCCTGCCCTACCGCAAAGACCCGAACTGCCCGCAATGGCTGGCCACCGAACGCTCCGCGCTGATCAAGGATTACCTGCATGGCCAGGCGATGATTCGTGCGACCGGGGAGCTGTGCATTGCGGGGCGATAAGGTCAAATGAGCCACACTGAAACCCTTGCCAAAATCCTGCTTGGCCCGCTGTTGCTGGCGCAGGGACTGTACACGCGACGCGTGACGCCCAAGTTGCCAGAGGCCGAAGGTGAACGTCAGGGCGATGCCGGCAGCGGCGAGG
The DNA here is from genome assembly GCF_057838985.1 of Pseudomonas sp. KH_046_2. NCBI lineage: Bacteria > Pseudomonadati > Pseudomonadota > Gammaproteobacteria > Pseudomonadales > Pseudomonadaceae > Pseudomonas > Pseudomonas sp. KH_046_2. Next base: position 3,918,461 of record NZ_CM174480.1, read on the forward strand.
TGCTGCGCTTGTTGATTGTCGGCGACAGCGCCGCTGCAGGCGTGGGTGCAGCGACTCAAGGTGAAGCCCTCAGCGGTCGGTTGGTGGAGCGTCTGGCCGATGCTTATCAGGTGTCGTGGAAACTCTGGGCGCGTACCGGTCTGGATTCGCAAGGGTTGTTCGAGCTGCTCGAACAGCACGCCCCTGAGCCGTTCGATGTAGCGCTGTTGTCGATTGGCGTCAACGATGTCACCAGCTCACTCACACTGGATCAATGGCTCGCCCGGCAACGGCGTTTGCTGGCGCTGTTGTGCGACAAATTCGCGGTCAGGCAGATTGTGCTGTCGCCGCTTCCGCCGATGCATCTGTTCCCCGCGCTGCCGCAACCCTTGCGCTGGTTTTTGGGGTTCAGGGCGCGTCGTTTCAATGCACATTTGGCGGATCTGGCCGCACGCCTGGATCAATGTACGATGCTGACTACCCCGCTGGCGCCCGAACCGGGCCTGATGGCCAGCGATGGTTTTCATCCGGGGCCGCTGCTTTACCGGCAATGGGCCGACGATGCCGCCAGGGTGATCGACCAACGCTTTCGCACCACAACAATAAAAACAGGAGTTGAAGATGTCTGAGCTGAACCTGAACCCCAACGTCGCAGCGTCCCTGAAGCAGTGGCACGTAATGATCGATAAGCGCGACTTGAGCGCCTTGCCCGAAATGCTCGACTCGCAGGCGGTGTTCCGTTCGCCGATGGCGCACACGCCGTATCCGGGAGCACCGGTGGTGTCGATGATTCTCAACACGGTCGTCAACGTGTTCGAGGATTTTGCTTATCACCGTGAGTTGGCGACGGCGGATGGCTTGAACGTGATTCTCGAATTCAGCGCCAGAGTGGGTGAGAAAGAGTTGAAGGGCATCGACATGATCCGCTTCAACGAACAGGGCAAGATTGTCGAGTTTGAAGTGATGGTGCGGCCGCTCAGTGGCTTGCAGGCGTTGGGTGAGGAAATGGGGCGGCGGTTGGGGGCTTATCTGAAGGCCAGCAAGGCCTGACTAACCTGACTCACCAAAAAAACCTGTGGGAGCGGGCTTGCTCGCGAAGAGGCCATCACATTCAACATCTCTGTTGACTGACACTCCGCTTTCGCGAGCAAGCCCGCTCCCACAGGATTTGTGTTTAGCCTGAAATCAGGGACAAACCGTTAGACCAACGGCTGGTGACTGGTCACGCAGTGAATCCCACCACCGCCCGCGGAGATCGCGTCGATGTCGAGCTGCACTACCTCGCGGTCCGGGTAGAGTTCGGACAGCAGGTCGAAGGCCTTGGCATCGGCTTCCTTGTCGCCGAACTCCGGAGCAATGATCGCGCCATTGATCACGAAGTAGTTGATGTAGCCGGCAGCGAAGTCCGGGTTGGCCTTGCTGAACCGGCTGTTGCGCGGGTTGAGCGGCGGCGACAGGGTATGCACGTGCAACTTGCGGCCATCGGCATCCGTGGCGTTTTCCAGGATTTTCAGATGGGCGCGAGTGACCTTGTAGTCGTAGGACTCGGGGTCGTTGTCGAGGTTGGCGATGACCACGCCGGGCTTGACGAAGCGCGCATAGAAGTCGACATGGGCGTCGGTGATGTCCTTGCCCTTGATGCCCGGCAGCCAGATGATTTTGCGCAGCCCCAGCCGTTCTTTCAGTTCCGCTTCGACCTCGGCCTTGCTCCAGTCGGGATTGCGATTGCGGTTGATCCAGCTGCTTTCGGTCATGATCCCGGTGCCGTGACCATCCACTTCGATACCACCGCCCTCGCCCACCAGTTCGCTGCGCTGGTAATCCGCCTTGGCGTTTTCAGCGACCAGGGCGGCCAGTTGCGCATCCTCTTCATGCTGCTGTTTGTTACCCCAGCCGTTGAAGTTGAAATCCACGGCACCGAGGTCACCGTTGCCATCGACGACAAAATTGGCGCCGATGTCGCGCATCCAGATGTCATCGAGCTCAGCGATCACGAAGGTGGTGTTATGGCTGCCGCATTTGGCTTCGGCCAGACGCCGTTCGTTCTGACGACAGAACACGGTGACCGGCTCGTATTCGGCGATGCTGCGGGCGATCCTGCCAAGGGCGTCTTGCACGTGGGGCGTGAAGTCCTCCCAGATCGCGGCCTGTGCCCCGAAGGCGATGAAGGCCCGCTGGTGTTTGTCACCTTCATCGGGCATGTACCAGTTGCCTTTACCGGCCGCTCGCACCGGCAGGGAGGCAAAGCCCAATCCCATGGACGCCACTGCGCCCAGTCCGGCGATGACCGATACCTGCTTGATGAATGTTCGACGTGTCGGCATGTGTTTTCCTGAAATTCGGGGTTTGGCCGGCCCGCGGGCCGACCGGTGATCATTTGACAGTAGCGGTCTTGAACTTGGTCCAGGTGCGCATGCGCGCCCGCATGTCGGCCTGGGGAATGTCCTTGCCGGGAATCAGCCGCGCGTAGGTGGCTTCATCCAGGTAGATGTCCGGGTTATTGCGCATCACCGCATCGACATCCGGCCGCGCCTTGGCGTTGGAGGTCGGGTAGCCGGTGAAGTTGCTGATGGCCGCCATGTTTTGCGGGCGCATCACGAAATTGATGAAAGCGTAGGCGTATTCCGGGTGCCGGGCGTCGACGGGAATGGCCATGGTGTCCATCCACACCGTGGTGCCTTCGCGAGGAATGCGGTAGTGGAAGGTGGTTTTCTTGCCGGCGCTGTCGGCCGTGCGCTGCGCCTGGGTCATGTCGCCGCTGTAGCCGAGGGACATGCACAGGTTGCCGTTGACCAGATCGGTCACTGGCTGCGACTGGAACTTGCGAACGTACGGCCGCAGCTTCATCAGCACCTCACTTGCCGCCGCCAGGTCCGCCGGTTTGGCGCTGCGCGGTTCGCGACCGAGGTAATTGAGTACCACCGCCAGTACCTCGTCCGGCGAATCGATCATCGAGATGCCGCAGTCGGCGAACTTCGCCGCCAGTTCCGGCTTGAACAGCATGTCCAGGCTGTTGACCGGCGCGTCCGGCGCACGCTTGGCGATCTGCTCGGCGTTGTAGGTCAGGCCGATAGTGCCCCAGGTATACGGGACCGTGGCTTTGCTGGAATGCTCATAGTGCGAGCGCAATTTCTGCAGCCCCGGTTCGACGTCGTTCAGGGCGGTGATTCTGGACTGATCCAGCGCTTGCAGGCTGCCGGCGCGCATCAGGCGTTCAGCCACGGTGTCGCCGGGGAAGATCAGGTCGTAGCCGCTGCCGCCGGCCAGCATCTTGGCTTCCAGGGTTTCACTGCCTTCCATGACGTCGTAGATCACCTTGATCCCGGTTTCGGCAGTGAACTTGCTGAGGGTGTCCTCGGCAAAATAGTCGGCCCAGTTGTACAGCCGCAGGGTTTTCTCCTCGGCGTGCAACGCAGGCACCGTACAGCCCAGCGCCAGCCCCATGGCCAGGCACAGCTTGTTGATCGTGTTCATGTCACACCCCTTGGGTTGCCCAGCGTGAATGGATCTGACGACCATCCTGGGTCAACAAGGCGCCGTACATTTCCGGACGGCGATCGCGGTAGATGCCCCAGGTCAGGCGGTCTTCGCGCATGGCTGCCAGGTCCAGGGTGTGGACCAGCACGCTGGTGCTGTCACGGTCGGCTTCGGCGAGCAATTTGCCCTTGTGATTGCAGATGAACGACGAGCCGTAGAAGCTCATTTGCAGGGTCGAGTCGGTGGTCGCCGCTTCCCGGCCGACGCGGTTGGCCGCCACCACGGGCAGCAGGTTGGCGGCGGCGTGGCCACGCATGGTCATCTGCCAGTGATCGCGCGAATCCAGGGTCGCGCAGCCCGGTTCAGAGCCAATGGCCGTCGGAAACAGCAGCACTTCGGCGCCCATCAAGGCCAGGCAGCGGGCGGTTTCCGGGAACCACTGGTCCCAGCAGATGCCCAGGCCGATGCGCCCGAACGCGGTGTCCCAGACCCGGAAACCGCTGTCGCCGGGGCTGAAGTATTCCTTCTCCTGATAGCCGATGGCGTTGGGGATGTGGGTCTTGCGGTACACGCCCAACAGGCGCCCGTCAGCGTCGGCCACGCTCAGTGAGTTGAAGTAGGCATTGCCGGCCTTCTCGTACCAGCTCAGCGGCAGCACCACACCCAACTCTTTCGCCAATGCGGCAAAGCGCTGGAGCACGTGGCTGTCGCGATACTCCTCGGCCAGCGCCAGGTGTTTGTGGTGTTGCTCGATGCAGAAATACGGCGTGGCGAACAGCTCCTGCAACAGGATCACCTGCGCGCCCTTGGCCGCGGCCTCGCGGACCAGTTGCTCGGCCTGGTCGAGGTTGTGTTTCAGGTCCCAGTTGCAGGCCATTTGCGTGGTGGCGATGGTGAGTAAAGTCATGGCTTCAACCCTTCACCGGCCAGGCCGGCTGTTGCTGGGTGATGCAATGCACGCCGCCGCCGCCATGGGCCAGGTGGTTGATCCGCACCGGCACCACTTCGCGTCCGGGGAACGCCTGCGCCAGCACTTCGGCCGCGACCTTGTCGGCATCGATGCCATAGGCCGGCATGATGATCGCGCCGTTGGCAATGTAGAAATTGGTGTAGGAGGCGCAGAACACTTCGGCCTCGGTGTCCACGGCGTCGGAGGCTTCATAGAGTTCGATCAGCTCGAACTTGCGGCCCTGGGCATCGGTGGCCAGTTCAAGGGCGCGACGGTTCTCCCGGGCGACTGCGGCGTACACCGAGCTCTGGTCGTGGGTGGCGTCCACCAGCAACACGCCGGGACGGGCAAAGGCGCACACGCCATCGACGTGGCCGTCGGTCATGTCGCCGGTCACGTAGTCCGGATCCCCCGGCAGCCAGATGGTTTTCTTCACGCCCAGCAGGCGGGTGAAGATCTCTTCGATCTCGGCCTTGCACACCCCCGGATTGCGATTGGGGTTGAGCAACACCGATTCGGTGGTGATCAACGTGCCCTCGCCGTCCACATGAATGGCGCCGCCCTCGTTGCTCAGCGCCGTGCCGAAACACTCCAGGCCCAGATGATTGAGCGCGCGGCGGGCCAGGCTTTCGTCCAGATCGTGGGCCGACTTGCCGCCCCACGCATTGAAGCGCCAGCTCACACCGGCCAGGCCTTGCTGCGGGTGGCAGACGAAGCTCGGGCCGGAGTCGCGGCACCAGCTGTCGTTGACCGCCAGTTCGATCAATTCGATGTTCGGCCCGCACAATGCCTTGGCGCTGGCGACGGCTGACGGATCGACCACCAGTTTCACCGGCTCGAAGCGTGCGATGGCGTTGGCCACCCGGGCGAAGTCTTCTTGAACCTGTGGCAGTGTCACCCGCCAGCCTGACTCCCACAGGGTCTTGTTGTGCGGCCAGACCATCCAGGTGGCGGCGTGGGTGACCCACTCGGCCGGCATCGTCCAACCACTGTTTTGAATAACGTTCTGCTGCATGACAAGCACCTCTGAGTTAAGTCATTGTGTTCAATGAAAACGGCCTTGGCGGTCTTGGCATGCATGCTACGGCTGGAAAAACAGGCAAACAAACGATGGATTTTGCAGACAACTGATTAGAGGAACTTATCGATATGCTCAAACACTGGCCGCCCCTGAGCACCCTGCGCGGCTTCGAAGCCGCCGCCCGGCTGGGCAGTTTTCACAAGGCCGCCGATGAGTTGCACCTCACCCAATCGGCGATCAGCCAGCAGATCCGCAGCCTTGAGGCGTACCTGGAGCAACCGCTGTTCCATCGCAGCGGGCGCAGCGTCAGCCTGACCGATGCCGGTCACGATCTGCTGAGCACCACCCAGGCGTTGTTGCAGCAACTGGCGGTGGGCATTCGCCGGTTGGGGCAATACCAGAAACCCAATCAACTGGTGCTCAATACCACCCCGGCGTTCGCCCGGCACTGGTTGTTGCCGCGCCTGGGGGATTTCCGTCGGCTGCACCCCCAGGTCGATCTGTGGATTTTCAGCACCGATGAAGTGCCGGACATGGCCAGTCAGACCATCGACCTGGCGGTACGCGACGACATCAGTTCCCAGGCCGAATGCAGTTTCAAGGTGCTGCACGCCGACCGCCTCTACCCGGCGTGTCACCCGAGCCTGTTGGCCATGCCGGTGGAACAGCGCACCACCCTGCATGGCGAGCGGGAGATGGACTGGAGCCACTGGGCAGTGGAATCGGGCATTGATGTGGGGCAGATGGATCAGGGGCTGAATTTTTCCGATCCGGGTTTGCTGCTGGACGCCGCCTGCACCGGGCTCGGCATCGCGCTGGTGAGCCAGTTGCTGAGTCGGCAGGCGCGGGCCACCGGGTTGTTGCAGCCGATGGTGGAGCAAACCATCCGCGGCCCGAACTGGGCACTGCTGACCCACCGTGACAGCGAGAACACTTCGATGGCGCGGGCGTTTACCGAGTGGCTGGTGAACAATCTGGAATGATCATTGCGCCGGGAAGGTTTGCAGGTAGGCCAGCAGGTCTTCAATTTTTTCCGGGTCACTGAGGCCCCAGAAAATCATGCGGGTGCCAGGGACGACTTTCTTCGGCGCTTCGAGGTAGCCGATCAGGGTTTCGCGGTTCCAGACCAGGTTGGCTGATTTCATCGCGTCGGAATACACGTAGTCCGTGGTGACAGCGGAGGGCCGACCGATCACGCCATTGAGCTGCGGGCCAAAGAAGGCGCGAGCCGATTCGCCGATCTGATGACAGCCGCTGCAGAAGCGCTTGTACACTTTCTCTCCGGCCTGGACATCGCCCGCAGCAAGGGTGGGAGTGCTGAACAGGCCAGCGCCGAGCGCCAAGGCGAGGGTCAGGGCGGCGATTTTCTTCATGTTCCGGTTCCAGTTTTACATTACCGGCTATTGGAACATGACAGCTGAGTATCTCCAAAACGGTCAGGTGGGCACCGTCCCCTGTGGGAGCGAGCCTGCTCGCGAATTCGCTGTGTCAGTCGACATTAATTTTGAATGTCAGTCCGCATTCGCGAGCAGGCTCGCTCCCACAGGGGGTCTGTGTATTGAGTAATTTTTTGGTGCGGGAGGTATTGAGCTCAATGGCCGTCTGAATCAAGGCCTTCAGCGCCGTTTCATCGATCGGCTCGCCCTCGCGAATATCGATGGCACGCCGGGTATTGCCTTCAAGGCTTGGTGGATGATCTTGCGGGCACAGAGCGGGTTTTCACGGTGACGAACATTTTGATGCGGTCGCCGATTTCCTGGAGGGTATGGCGGAACGGGTCGTGTCTTTCGCTGGTGGTCGGGTCTTCAAAGCTCCAGACCATCACTTCAGCGGTAAACGGCATTCGCGCGGCCTCTTCGGAGGACTTGTCGCACAGGGTGATGACGTAGTCGAATGCCTGGCCTTCGAAATCTTCGAGGGACTTGCTGCGCAAGCCGCTGGCATCGACACCGATGTGATCAAGGGATTCGAACGTGCGCGGGTCGATCTCGGTGGCCTCGAGCCCGGCACTGAAAGCCTGGAAATCGGCAGGATCGATATGGCGCAACAGGGCTTCGGCCATGGGTGAGCGGACATCGTTTCTGGCGCAGACGAACAGCACGCGACGGGGGTCGGTCATGGGTGTACCTCGACTGGCGGGTTTTAGTGTTTGCTCATCAATCTATGCAGCACGCCGAACCGCAAACCCGGTTCAGACGCAATCATGTGCGTGATCCCGAACACCTTGAACGCCGCCAGCATCACCACCAGGCCACCGGGCAAAATGCTCAGGCGATGGGTGGGCAAACCGGCCAGCTTGAGGTGTTTCACATGTTTGACTTCCAGCAGGCGCAACGACAGGCGCAACAGGCCGCCGTAGGTGATGCCGCTTTGGCCGTCATCATTGAGGCCATTGGCCTTGAGCACCTTGGCCAGCATCCGCGCTGTCCCGGAAGAACCGACCGCCTGCTGCCAGCCCATGGCGCGGTAACGGCGGGCAATGCGTTCGAATTGCACGGTGGCCGCGCGTTCGGCCTCCAGCAGCGCTTCGGCCACGATCCGCCCGCCATGGAAGTAATGCGCACCGAAGGTGCCGCTGCCGATGGCAATGCTCTCGGTGACCAGCAACTGGTCGCCACGGCCGATGATCATCTCCGTGGAGCCACCGCCTATATCCACCACCAGCCGCGTGGTTTGCGCCGGCAAGGTGTGGGCCACGCCGGCGTAGACCAGTTGCGCCTCTTCGTGACCGGAAATGACGTCGATGCGAAAACCCAGGTGGCGCTCGGCACTGGCCAGGAACAGCGGCGCGTTGTCCGCTTCGCGTACCGCGCTGGTGGCCACCGCCCGCACGCGCCCGGCCTCGAAACCGCGCAGTTTCTTGCCGAATCGCGCCAGCGCCTGCCAGCCCCGGTCCAGCGCCAACTCATCGAGCGCCCCGCCCTGCAGGCCTTCGGCCAGACGCACCGGCTCACGCAGGGTTTTCACTTCCTGGATGACCATCTGCTGGTTCCGTCTCACCGACTGGCCAATCATCATTCGAAACGCATTGGAACCCAGGTCGATGGCGGCAAACAGCGGGGCGTCTTTCATGGAGGGTTCCTTGCACATTCATCTGCCGGCGGACTGGCGGCCGTCGGGCACTCAAGACGGATTGCGAGGATCTTGCCATTGCTTCGATGACACCAAGATGACAGCGCCTGGCATCACCACTTCGTAACAAACTGTGACCAGGATCGACCGTACCACCCATGACACGAGTGTCTCACCATGCTTTCCAATCAGGACACCTTGATCCAGCGCATCCACCGCGAGCTGCTCGATATCAGTGACGAAGAGCTGGAACTGGAATTATCGGAAGACGGACACAACCTGGACGCACTGTTCGATGAACACATCGAGGATGGCAGCGAAAAGGAAGCCCGGCGCCGCTACTTCGCCGAACTGTTTCGCCTGCAAGGCGAACTGGTGAAATTGCAGAGTTGGGTGGTGAAAACCGGGCACAAGGTGGTGATCCTGTTCGAAGGCCGCGATGCCGCCGGCAAGGGTGGCGTGATCAAGCGCATCACCCAGCGCCTCAACCCTCGGGTCTGCCGGGTGGCCGCCCTGCCCGCGCCCAACGACCGCGAGCGCACGCAGTGGTATTTCCAGCGCTACGTATCGCACTTGCCCGCCGCCGGGGAAATCGTGCTGTTCGACCGCAGCTGGTACAACCGCGCCGGGGTCGAAAAGGTCATGGGGTTCTGCAACGACGACCAGTACGAAGAATTCTTCCGCACCGTGCCGGAATTCGAGCGCATGCTCGCCCGCTCCGGCATCCAGCTGATCAAGTACTGGTTCTCGATTTCCGACCAGGATCAGAACCTGCGCTTTCTCAGCCGCATTCACGACCCGCTCAAGCAGTGGAAACTCAGCCCCATGGACCTGGAGTCGCGCCGCCGCTGGGAGGCCTACACCAAGGCCAAGGAAATCATGCTCGAGCGCACCCACATCGCCGAAGCGCCCTGGTGGGTGGTGCAGGCCGACGACAAGAAGAAGGCCCGGCTCAACTGCATCCATCACCTGCTGAGCCAGATGCCTTATGAAGAAATCGAGCTGCCGGTGATCGAATTGCCGCAGCGGGTGCGCCAGAAGGACTATTCACGGGGGCCTGTACCGCAGGAAATCATCGTGCCGGAGATTTACTGAAGCTCAACACAAGACCTGTGGTGACCTGTGGCGAGGGGGCTTGCCCCCGTTCGGCTGCGCAGCAGTCGTAAACCCGAACAACGCGGTATGCCTGAAAAACCGCGATGGATGGTTTTAGGGTCGCTTCGCAACCCAACGGGGGCAAGCCCCCTCGCCACAGTTAATCACTCGTAGCAGGATTTGCGGCATCCTGATGAATGGCCATCAAGCCGTCATCGAATCGTCATGAACCGGGCGGCATACTCAAGTCATTCAATGCGTGCTTTAACTTTCCGCTGCCAGTCCCGGCAGCTTTTTTTTGCCTGGAATTACCCTTACAAACACTCCTGCGCCGCACGCTCGAACGTCGACGGCACGAAGGTCGAGGCCAGCAGCTTGCGCTCGTACAGGAACACCTTGCCGCCGTTCGAGGCTTTATAGGTTTCAAGCACGTTGTCCGCCGCCACTTTGCTCGATACGACGATCCGGTAGCTGCGCTGGGTCTGCGATACCGTGGGTGCCAGCGCATCGTGCTGCAACTTCGGCACCACGCAATGGGTGTACTCCTCGGGCGACTTGCTGGTCTGCAAGGTCAGCGTCGGATCGTTCGGCGTGGCACAACCGGCCAGCAGCAGCGAGGCGAAGGCCAGGGTCGGGGCAAAAACAGTGCGCATGTATCAGGTCCTGAACAGAAATCCACGGTGGATCGGGTTGCCCGCCGCTCAATCGGCGTCGGGCTGATTAATTTGTTGTTGCGGTCAATCCGGCGGTTACCAGCGCCTTCAGCGACGCATCGAACTGTTTCAGCGCGGTCAGTTGCAGGTCCCGTTGCTGTTCGATTTGCGCGGCGATCTCGGGCGCGGTCTTGTCATGCACCCACACCGACGGCAGTTGTTTTTCCACCGCGCCTTCGGCCTTGCCGATGTACTGCAGGCTGGCGTCGTAGAACCGCGCGGCGAAACGCGCCTCGACCCGGTCGTTACGCTGGGTCAGCAACTGGTTGTGGGTATCGAGCATCACCACCACATCCGGGTGGGCCTGTACCAGAGCATCGAGGTTGTCGTAGACCGTCACTGACAGAAAGCTGTGGTGCAGCGAACTCATCAGCCAGTCGATGGCCAGGTCCGGATCGGAGCTGTTGACGAACGCCTGGCGAATCCGCGCATCCAGTGCGTTTTTCGCACCGTTCACGGCCACCGAGTGGTATTGCTCAAGGTATTGCAGGTTTTCCACGGTGTTTTCGCTGTACAGCACCCCGACCGTCTGCCCGTATTGCAAGCTGCCCTGGCCAGCGGTGATCGGTGGCAGATGGCAGCGTGTGTCTTCGGCAAAGGCCGATGCGGTGGATGCAACGCTGCCCAGCAACAGGGCAATCACAGCCAGTCGGGTCAAGATTTTCATCGCGCAGGTTCCTTGAGCAGCGTGTTCAATGCAGGCAATTTTCCGCCTTTGCGCAAAAAACAGAACTTGCGATTCTTGATGGTCACTATTGACTGAACCAATAGTGCGGCGACGCCAGCGCCTGCCTCTGGCGCAAAGTTACCGGTCAATGTCGAACAAGCGCCTGTGCCGGGGGCCCACTGTTGATTACAGTGGCGACTGCCCTCAAAACCTGATCAAGGAACGAAACAATGGTGACCTGCTACCTGAAATACGTGCTCGATCCCTACCAGCTCGAAGCGTTCGAACACTACGGCAAGTTGTGGATTCCCCTGGTGGAAAAGTTCGGCGGCCAGCACCACGGCTACTTTTTGCCGTCGGAGGGTGCCAACAACATCGCCCTGGCGCTGTTCACCTTCCCCAGCCTGGCGGCGTACGAACATTACCGGCAACAGTCGATGAACGATCCGCAGTGCATCGCGGCGTTCAAGTACGCCGAGGAGAAGAAATTCATCCTCAGCTACGAGCGTTCGTTCATGCGGCCGGTGTTTGGCTGACAGGATCGCTGACTCAATCCTTTTTCAGATCCAGGCAATAGGTGTAGTAACCGGGGTCCCGCACCCAGCCCAGGGATTCATACAGGTGCTGGGCGGTGAGGTTGTCGGTGGCGGTTTCCAGGGTCATGCCTTTGCCGCCGGCCAGCTTCGCAAAATCCCGGGCGGTGCTCATCAGCAAGGTGCCGGCACCTTTGCCCCGGGCGGTGGGCGTGGTGAACAGATCACCGAGCAGCCAGGTGCGATGGGCATCGATCGAGGAAAAGGTCGGGAACAGCTGGACGAAGCCGTAGTTTTCACCGTCGGTGTCCCGGGCAAGAAATATCACCGATTCATCCCGGGCGAGTCGCTCGGCGATGAAGGCGCGGGATTGCGAAAGGTTCGACGGCTGCTTGTAGAACATCCGGTAGGCGTCAAACAAAGGTGCGATCTGGTCGATGTGCGATGCGTCGGCGCGCAGGGCCTGAATAGCCATGAGGGTGCTCCATTACGGTCTCAAGGAATTACAGACTAGCAATGGCCATGGAACAGCGACGCACTATTTTTCTGAAAGTACCGCGGCCCCTGTAGGAGCGAGCCTGCTCGCGATGAGGCCATCAGATTCAACAGTGAAGTTGACTGACAGACCGCTATCGCGAGCAGGCTCGCTCCTACATTGGATTGCGGGGTGTGGTCAGACGCGGACGTTGCGCCCTGGCAAGGAGGTACGCTGGCTGCTCTCCCAACCCTCCACCAGCCCAACCGGCACATCCGCTGACGGCAACATCTGTGCGCCACGCACCAGATCCGAGGCGCGCTCGGCGAGCATGATGGTCGGCGCATTGAGGTTGCCGTTCGGCTCGGTCGGGAACACCGACGAATCGATCACCCGCAGGCCGGCGATGCCGCGCACGCGCAATTCGGAGTCGACCACCGCCATGTCGTCCTCGCCCATACGGCACGAACCGCACGGATGGTAGGTGCTTTCCAGGTTGTCGCGCACGAAGGCGTCGAGGTCTTCATCGCTGGTCACCTGGGCGCCCGGGGCGATTTCGCCGTCGCGGAAGCGGTCCATGGCTTTCTGGCCGATGATCTCGCGGGTCAGGCGAATGCAGCGGCGGAAGCCTTCACGGTCCTCTTCCCGCTCCAGATAGTTGAAGCGGATTTCCGGATGCTCGTACGGGTCGGCCGAGCGCACGCGCACATAGCCACGACTTTTCGGCTTGTTCGGCCCGGTCAGCACCATGAAGCCATGGCCCTTGATCGGCTTGTTGCCGTCGTAGCGCATCGCTGCCGGCAGGAAGTGGAACTGGATGTCCGGCCAGCGCAGGCCCTTCTCGGAGCGGATGAAACCACCGGCCTCGAAGTGGTTGGTGGCGCCCAGGCCGTCCTTGAACAGCAGCCAGCGCAGACCGATCATCAGTTTGCTCAGCGGGTCCATCTTGTTGTTGAGGGTCACCGGTTCCTTGCAGCCGAACTGGATGTACACCTCGGCGTGATCCTGCAGGTTCTCCCCTACTCCCGGCAGGTCGTGGCGTACGCCGATCCCCGCCTTGCGCAGGACGTCCGCCGGGCCGATGCCCGAGCGTTGCAGCAGGTGCGGCGAGCCGATCGGCCCGGACGAGATCAGCACTTCGCGGTTGCAATTCACCTGGTGGGTCTGGCCACCGTGGTCATACATGACCCCCACCGCCCGCTTGCCTTCGAGGATGATCTGGCGGGTCATCGCATGGGTGATCACCGTCAGGTTCGGACGGCCCATGGCCGGGCGCAGATAGGCGTTGGCCGTGGAGCAGCGCACGCCGTTCTTCACGGTCATGTGCATGGCGCCGAAACCTTCCTGCATGTAGCCGTTGCAGTCTTCGGTCTTGATGTAGCCCGCCTCCGCGCCGGCTTCGACCCAGGCCCCGTACAGCGGGTTTTTCATGTGGTTGCCGTTGGTGGTGTGCAGCGGCCCGGTTTGCCCGCGATAGCTGTCGCCGCCCGACTCGTAGCTCTCGGCACGTTTGAAGTACGGCAGGCAGTTGCGATAGCCCCAGCCTTCGGCACCCAGGGATTCCCACTCGTCAAAGTCCAGCGCGTGACCACGGATATACACCAGGCCGTTGATCGACGACGAGCCGCCCAGCACCTTGCCCCGAGGGCAGTGAATGCGTCGGCCGTTGAGGTGGGTCTCCGGCTCGGTCTCGTAGCGCCAGTTGTACTTCTTGGTGTTCATCGGGATCGAGAATGCGCTCGGCATCTGGATCACTACGCTCTTGTCACTGCCGCCGAATTCCAGGACCAGCACCGAGGTGGCCGGGTCTTCGCTCAGGCGGTTGGCCAACACACAACCCGCCGAGCCTGCGCCAATGATGATGTAGTCGTATTTTTGCGTAGCCATTTTTTGCGTGGTCATGACTATCTCCCGACCGTCGATTCAGTGAATACCGGCAGTGGTTGCTGTTTGTGGGTCAGCGTGTCGCCGGTGGTGTATTGCGGGGAGTTTTTCTCGATCTGCTGGATCACCGCTTCTTCGCGCTTCAGATCGATCGAGCGGCTCAGCCAGTAGTACGCCAGGCCCGACACGATCAGCCCGACCAGCCAGGCGATGTCGATGCTGCCCAGCGCCTTGGCGAGCGGGCCGACATACACCTCGCGCTGCTCGACGCCGTCGAAGATGTAGAAGAACGGGATCATCGAGATAAAACCGATGGCATAGGCGGCGATGCCGCGCAGGCCCCAGCTGCCGTAGATGTTGCCGTGGGGCATGAAGAAGTGCGGGATGGCGTAGCGGCCCTTGCGCACGAAGAAGTAGTCGGTGAGGTTGACCGAGGTCCAGGGCACCAGGAAGTACAGCATCACCACCAGGTAGATCCCCAGCACCGACAGGCCTTTGCCGGAACTCTGGATGCTCAGGGCCACGCCCAGTTGCAGCAGGATCACGAAGCCGATGGCCAGGATGCGAGCCTTGCGGGTTGGCTCGATGTGCTTGATCGAGTCGACGCAGGTCAGCGTGGTCAGCTTGGCGCTGTAGATGTTCATCGCGATCACCGGCAGGAACGCCAGGATGGTGACCACCACCACCGCCGTGCCCACCAGTGGCGACACGGTGTTGCCGACTTGCCCGAGGGCCACCAACACGTCAGTGGTGTGCAGGTGATCGGCCAGCCAGCCACCCACGGAAATCATCCATGCACCGGACAGCGAAGCCCCGAGGAACACCACGGCGATCAGCTTGCCGCTGGAGGTGTTTTTCGGCAGGTAGCGCGAATAGTCCGACACATAAGGCGCATAGGCGATGTTGTAGCTGGCGGCCGCCGCAAACTGCGCGATGAAACCGGTCCAGTTGAAACCCAGCGGCTCCCGGGCCACTTCGCCTTCTGCGAGTGCCGGCAGCACCGCATCCGGCACCCAGCCCATCACCACCGCCACGGTCACCAGGCCATACAGCGGCAACGACAGGTACAACGCCCATTTGAAGCTGCGGTGCATCCAGTCATGACCGAGGATCGCCAGCACCGCCGCCGGTATGGTCACCGCCACTGCGATCACCGCCGGGTGGAACCCGAACAGCGTGTGCAGCCCCTGCATCATCAGCACCAGGTTGACGATGTTGAAGCCGGCGAACACGAACAGCGTCGCCAGCAGCACCAGGATCACCCCGCGATAACCGAACTGCGCGCGGGACTGGATCATCTGCGGCAGGCCGAGGTGCGGGCCCTGGGAGCCGTGAAACGCCATGAACAGCGTGCCGAACATGATACCCAGCGTGCCGGCGAGCGTGGTCCAGAGCGCGGTCAGGCCGACGCTTGGGCCGACGAAGCCGATGGTCATGGTGAAGAAGGTGAAATTGCCGAGGAACCAGAACGGGCCCTGACTGGCCAGCTTGTCGGTGCGCTCGTTCTCGGGGATGAAGTCAATCGAATGCCCCTCGACGACGGATTTTTCGTCGAGGCTGGACACGCTCGGGGCGGACTTGGCGTTAGTGTTCATGATGGACTCTTATTGTTGGAAGATCATGACGAGATAACCGCGTTCTTTCGGGTGAATGACCTCCCACAGGGATAGTCAGTGCCCGTGCCTACCTGGCGTTGTTGCAGATGCCTTATTGGAAAAACGCAAAACCTGTAGGAGCGAGCCTGCTCGCGATGGTCGTTAACGAATACGCGTGCTTGCTGGTTAAACGCGGTGCTCTTGAGACCATCGCGAGCAAGCTCGCTCCTACAAAGGACTAGCGTCAGCCTGGCAGCGTGATCCACACCGCCTTGGTTTCGAGCAGGTAGTCGAGCTGCTCGGCGCCCAGGTCCTTGCCGAACCCGGACTGCTTGTAGCCACCGAACGGCATTGACGGATCGAGGGTGCCGTGGGCGTTGACGTAGACCGAGCCTGCTTTCAGACGTGGAATCAGGCTGTGCACCTTGCCCAGGTCGTTGGAATACAGTGCCGCCGCCAGGCCGTAAGGCGAGTCGTTGGCAAGGGCCAGCGCGTCTTCCTCGTCGTCGAACGGTGCGGTGACCAGCACCGGGCCGAAGATCTCTTCCTGGACGATGCGCATGTCGTTGCGGCAATTGGCGAAGATGGTCGGCTCGACGTAGAAGCCAGGGCCATCGACCGGTTGGCCGCCGTAGACCAGTTCGGCGCCTTCGGTCTTGCCGGTCTCGATGTACTCGGTCACGCGCTGCTTTTGCAGTGCAGAAACCAGCGGGCCGATGAAGCAATCCGGATCCAGGCCCGGGGCGATTTTCAGGGTGCGTGTGTAGGCAATCAGTTCACGCAGGAATTCGTCGTAGACACTCCTATGAATATAGGCCCGTGTACCGGCGTCGCATACCTGCCCGGAGTTGAAAAACACGCCGTTGGCGACTGCTTGGGCGGCGGCCGGGATGTCGGCGTCGGCGCAGACGATGACCGGTGATTTACCACCGAGTTCGAGGGTCAGGCGCTTCATGTCATCCAGCGCTGCGCGGCCGACCGTCTGGCCGACCGGGGTCGAACCGGTGAAGGTCAGTTTGTCGATGCCGGGGTGGGTGGCCATGGCCGCACCGACCACGCTGCCGCGCCCGGTGACGATGTTGATCACGCCGTCGGGGATGCCCGCTTCCTGCACCAGCTCGGCGAAACGCAGGGCCGACAACGAGGTCAGCTCGGCGGGTTTGACCACCACGGTGCAACCGGTCGCCAGTGCCGCGCCGAGTTTCCAGGCCATGGTTTGCAGCGGGAAGTTCCACGGCACGATGGCGCCGACTACGCCTACCGCTTCCTTGCGGGTATAGGCCAGGTAATTGCCCGGCAGCGAAGGTTCGACGGTGCGGCCGTGCAGCTTGGTGGCCCAGCCGGCGAAGTAACGCAGGGTATCGACGGTGCCCTGGATGTCCACGTCCTTGGCGAAGGCCACGGATTTGCCCATGTCGATGGATTCGATTTCCGCGAGCTCCGCGGCGTTCTGCTCGATCAGGTCGGCCAGGCGCTGCATCATGCGCTCGCGTTCGGCCGGTTTGGCCTGACGCCAGGCGCCGCCGTCGAACTGGGCGCGGGCGGCTTGCACGGCGCGGTCCAGGTCATCGGTGGTGCCCATGGGAATGCGGGTGATCAGGCCTTCGGTCGAGGGTTCGATCACATCGGAAGTCTGGCCGTCGCTGGCTTCGACCCACGCGCCGCCAATGAACATTTTCTGGACCTTGCTGAGGAAGGTCTGGGTGGCTTCGCTGACGCCGAATTTTTGCAGGTAACTTTTGACGATCGTGTCCATTTTTGTTCTCTCTGCCCGGCAGTCAGAACCTGCCGGGTCACTGGTTTCGATGATCAGGCTGATGCGGTTTCGCTCTCGGCGGCCGCCCGCACCTTGCCACGTTCGTGGAAGATGAAACCGATGCTGTTGAGCAGCAGTTGCGCAGCCAGGATCGAGGTCATGCCGGTCGGGTCGTAGACCGGTGCCACTTCCACCAGGTCCATGCCGACGATGTTGCCTTTGCTGCGCTTGGCCAGGGCCTGGATGATTTCCAGCACTTCGTAGTAGAGGAAGCCGCCGTGGCTCGGGGTGCCGGTGCCGGGGGCGATGGACGGGTCGAAACCGTCGATGTCGATGGTGATGTAGTAGTTGATGTTCTGCGGGATCAGCGCCAGCACACCCTCGACGCCAAGGCGACGCACGTCACGCACCGAGAGGATTTTCGAGCCGGCTTCGTGGGCCGCTTCGTAGTCGTCGCGGTTGGACGACGACACGTTGCGGATGCCCATTTGGGTCATGCCGACAATGTGGTTCATTTCCGAGGCGCGGCGCAGCGGGTTGCCGTGGCCGTAGCGCACGCCGTGACGTTCATCGACGAAATCCAGGTGCGCATCGAAGTGGATGATGTGGATCGGGCCGCGGCCTTCGAAGGCCTTGATCACTGGCGCGTGCACCGAGTGGTCGCCGCCGAGTACCACCGGCATCACGCCGGCGTCGAGGATCTTGCGCACGGCGTATTCGGTGTTCTTGTTGCTGGTGGCCATGTCGGTGTGGACGATGTCGGCATCACCGACGTCGACCATGCGCACGTCCGATGCGGTGAGGTACATCACATCGTCTTCGTGGTCGTAGGCGCCGGCGTGGCCGAAGGAAAACAGCGTCGATGCTTCGCGAATCCCGCGTGGTCCGAAGCGTGCGCCGGAGCGCCACTGGGTGCCCATGTCGTTGGGCACGCCGAGCACCGCGACGTCGGCATCCAGTGCATCCCAATCGGTGCACACCGGGGATTTGCCAAAGGTGCAATGACCCACGAATGGCAGGTTCAGGCGACCGGATTCATAACCGTTGTTCGACATTTCTAGCCTCTCCACTTCTTGTTATCGGCTTGACGGACTGCAAGGCGACCGCCGTTGGAAAGACTATGGGCGCAGGTTTTCGTGGAAAAAATGCTAAACATCAGATACTCATATCGGTATTCCCGATGCATCCCCATGCCGGAGGTCCAAGATGATCCAGCTGCACGATGTCGACCTGAAACTGCTCAGGGTGTTTGCCACGATTGTCCGCTGCGGCGGCTTCTCGGCGGCGCAGGCGGCGCTCAATGCCGGGCAGTCGACCATCAGCGAACAGATGACCCATCTGGAAACCCGCCTCGGGGTCAAGCTGTGCCAGCGCGGCCGCAGCGGCTTTCGCCTGACCGAACAAGGCGTGGCGATTCATGAAGCCACCCAGCGCCTGCTGTCGGCGGTGGAAAACTTCTGCATGGACGCCGACGTGCTCAAGCAGCACATCAGCGGCAAGCTCAACCTGGGGATCATCGACACTACGATCACCGACCCGGATTCGCCGATCCCGCGCACCACCCAGCGCTTCGTCTCACGGGGCCATGACGTGCACCTGAACGTGTACGTCGGCACCCCGGCGGAACTCGAAGAGCGGGTGCTCGACGGCCGCCTGCACCTGGCCATCGGGCACTTTCCGATCCATGTGCCGGGCCTGCTGCAATCACCGCTGTACCAGGAAGCCCTGGGCTTGTATTGCGGGCGGCGGCACCCGTTGTACGGCAGCCACGCCGAAGGTGAGGAGCTGCTCGAAGAAGTCGCTGCGGGGCGCATCGTTGTGCGCGGCTACATGCAGCAATACGACCTCGAACACCTGGGCGTGAGCAAGGCGGCCGCCACCGTGGACAACATCGAAGCCACGGCGATCCTGATCATTTCCGGCGCCTACCTGGGTTTTCTGCCTGAGCACTTCGCCGCCCAATGGGTCAAGAGCGGTGAGATGCACCAACTGGCACCCGCGAGCCTGCGCCTGAAATCGCCGTTCGACGTGATCACCCGACGCGGCCCGGCACCGCCACCGATCCTCCAGGCGTTCCTCGAGGACCTGGCCGCCAGCGCCCGTAAAACCGGCCAGCCGTGATGTGACACTCGCCAAATTCAAATTTTGCCGGGCATACTGATTTTAGTTCGCCAACCTTGCAGGCCCGTCATGCGCATCCACGTCACCTTCATCGACCGCGTCGGCATCACCCAGGAAGTGCTGGCCCTGCTCGGTGGACGCAGTTTCAATCTGGACGCCGTGGAGATGGTGCCGCCGAACGTCTACATCGATGCGCCGACCCTCGGCGCCGAGGTGCTCGAAGAACTGCGCGAGGCGCTTTTCGATGTGCGCGGCGTGCAAGCGGTGACCATGGTCGACATCCTTCCGGGACAACGCCGGCGCCTGCAACTGGACGCATTGCTGGCCGCCAGTTCCGACCCGGTGCTGGCGGTGGATGACCGAGGTCATGTGCTGCTGGCCAACCCGGCGCTGATCGCCCTCTGCGGGCGCGAACCGGCCGGTGAATCGCTGACCGCGCTGTTCGACGATGCCGACTTGCAACGCACCTTGATCGCTCAGCATTTCCGCCTGCCGATGCACGAGGTCAGCCTTGGCGGCCAGACCTTGCTGCTCGACGCGATGCCGATCACCGACGCCGGCGCCCTGCTCACCCTGTATCAACCCAATCGCATTGGCGAACGCCTGTCGGCGCTGCACCATGACCATGCCGAAGGCTTCGACGCGCTGCTCGGCGAATCGCCGCCGATCCGTGCGCTCAAGGCCCGTGCCCAACGGGTGGCGGCCCTCGATGCGCCGTTGCTGATCCAGGGTGAAACCGGCACCGGCAAGGAGCTGGTGGCCCGCGCCTGCCATGCCATCAGCCCACGGCACGATGCGCCGTTTCTGGCCCTGAACTGCGCGGCACTGCCGGAGAGCCTGGCCGAAAGCGAGCTGTTCGGCTACGCCCCCGGCGCCTTCACCGGCGCGCAACGGGGCGGTAAGCTCGGCCTGCTGGAACTGGCCGATCAGGGCACGGTGTTCCTCGATGAAGTGGGGGAAATGTCGCCGTACCTGCAAGCCAAGTTGCTGCGTTTTTTGAGCGATGGCTGCTTCCGGCGGGTCGGTGGCGACAAAGAAGTCCGGGTCAATGTACGGGTACTCAGCGCCACCCACCGCGACCTGGAAAAAATGGTCGCCGAAGGGCGTTTTCGCGAAGACCTGTTCTACCGCCTCAACGTGCTCAACCTGCAAGTGCCGCCGCTGCGCGAACGCGGTCACGACATCCTGCTGATGGCCAATCACTTCATGCAACAGGCCTGCGCGCAGATCCAGCGACCGCCGTGTCGTTTGGCACCGAGCACCTTCAGCGCCCTACTCGGCAACCGTTGGCCTGGCAACGTGCGGCAACTGCAAAACGTGATCTTTCGCGCGGCGGCGATTTGCGAAAACCCGCTGGTGGACATCGACGACCTGGACATCGCCCGCACGGCGGTGGAGCGGCAGAACGACGGCGAAGTCGGCAGCCTGGAAGAGGCCGTTGGCGACTTTGAGAAGAACCTGCTGGAACAGCTTTATCGCAGCTATCCGTCCAGTCGGTTGCTGGCGGCGCGGTTGCAGACGTCCCATAGTGCGATTGCGATTCGGTTGCGCAAGTACGGGATTCCCGCCAAGCCCTGATACCTTTTGAGGGAACACAATCCCACAACAAACACTGAACCCTGTGGGAGCGGGCTTGCCCGCGATGGCGGTGGACCAGCCAACATCAATGTTGAATGTCAGTCAGCTATCGCGGGCAAGCCCGCTCCCACAGGACTTGCGGTGTCGCTGAACCAATGTCTGCAAATCGATACAGCGTAGCGAAACCAATACAAAACCTTTCCCACCCGCAATTACGGCGTCCGCGCCCACAGCCCGGTTTACCTGTATTCATTTCAATACAGATAAAATCTCCCATGTCCCAAAAAATTACTTCAAGCCATTGATTTAAAACAAATAAAAAACATTGGCACCGCCCTTGCTATCACTCCTGCAACCCCGCTCGTCGCCCCGCCACGAGCCTTAAAACAATAAGGAGTTGAGATGAGCCAATTGCGTTTTACCGTCGATCACGAATGGTTGCGCCTCGAGAGCAATGGCCTGGTCACCGTCGGCATCACGGCGTTTGCCCAGCAGGCGCTGGGGGATGTGGTGTTCGTTCAGGTGCCTGAACTGGGCGCCTTCGATGCAGGCGCTGAAGTGTCGGTGCTCGAATCGGTGAAGGCCGCCAGCAGTATCGGCATGCCGCTGGACGGTGAAGTGGTCGAGATCAACACAACGCTGGAGAGCACCCCGGAACTGGTCAACGAAGACCCCTTGGGCGAAGGCTGGTTCTTTCGCTTCAAACCGGTCGATGTCCTGGCGCTGGGCGATCTGCTGGATCAAGACGCCTATGAACGCCTGACCGCAGAACACGCCGACGCCTGAAGCCCCCGAATCCCAAAAAAAGGACCACACCATGTTCAGCAAGCACGACCAGATCCAAGGCTACGACGACGAACTGCTGGCGGCGATGAACGCCGAGGATGCGCGGCAGGAACACCACATCGAACTGATCGCCTCGGAAAACTACACCAGCCAGCGGGTGATGGAGGCACAAGGCAGCGGCCTGACCAACAAGTACGCCGAAGGGTATCCGGGTAAGCGCTACTACGGCGGCTGCGAGCACGTCGATGTGGTCGAGCAACTGGCCATCGACCGCGCCAAGCAACTGTTCGGCGCCGATTACGCCAACGTCCAGCCGCACTCCGGCAGCCAGGCCAACGCCGCGGTTTATCTGGCCCTGCTGCAAGCCGGCGACACCGTGCTGGGCATGAGCCTGGCCCACGGCGGTCACCTGACCCACGGCGCCAAGGTGAGTTTTTCCGGCAAGCTGTACAACGCCGTGCAGTACGGCATCGACACCACCACGGGCCTGATCGACTACGACGAAGTCGAGCGCCTGGCGGTCGAGCACAAGCCGAAGATGATCATCGCCGGGTTCTCGGCCTATTCGAAGACCCTGGACTTCCCGCGCTTCCGCCAGATCGCCGACAAGGTCGGCGCGTACTTCTTCGTCGACATGGCCCACGTCGCCGGGCTGGTGGCCACCGGTCTGTACCCGAACCCGCTGCCCTACGCCGACGTGGTGACCACCACCACCCACAAGACCCTGCGCGGCCCCCGTGGCGGCTTGATTCTGGCCAAGGCCAACCCGGAGCTGGAGAAGAGGCTCAACGCCGCGGTATTCCCCGGCGGTCAGGGCGGCCCGCTGATGCACGTGATCGCCGCCAAGGCCGTGTGCTTCAAGGAAGCGCTGGAGCCAGGTTTCAAGACCTATCAGACACAAGTGATCCGCAATGCCCAGGCCATGGCGCAGGTGTTTATCGAGCGCGGATATGACGTGGTGTCCGGCGGCACCGACAACCACCTGTTCCTGGTCAGCCTGATCCGCCAGGGCCTCACCGGTAAGGACGCCGACGCCGCCCTCGGTCGCGCCGGCATCACCGTGAACAAGAACGCCGTGCCCAACGATCCGCAATCGCCGTTCGTGACCTCCGGTTTGCGCATCGGTACCCCGGCGATCACCAGCCGTGGTTTCAAGGAAGCGCAGAGCATTGCGTTGGCGGGCTGGATCTGCGACATCCTCGATCACCTGGGCGATGCCGATATCGAGGCCAATGTCGCCCGCCAGGCGGCCGCCCTGTGCGCCGACTTCCCGGTCTACCGCGACTGAGCACACAACACACACCCTCCTGTAGGAGCGAGCTTGCTCGCGAAGAACCCAAAGGCACCGCGTTAATCCTGAATGCGCGCGTAATCGTTGGCGACCATCGCGAGCAAGCTCGCTCCTACAGGTTCTGTGCACAAGGAAATAACGATGAATGCCATTGTCGAATCGACCGGCAAGAGCCCGGCCAAAGTAGAAATCGGCACCAAACTGCGCGGCGCGGAAAAGGTCGCGCGGATTCCGGTGAAGATCATTCCCACGGATGAATTCCCGCGCAAACCCGACTGGATTCGCGTGCGCATGCCGATCTCTCCCGAGGTCGACCGGATCAAGCAACTGCTGCGCAAGCACAAGCTGCACAGCGTGTGCGAAGAGGCCTCGTGCCCGAACCTGGGCGAGTGTTTTTCCGGTGGTACCGCGACTTTCATGATCATGGGCGACATCTGCACCCGTCGTTGCCCGTTCTGCGACGTCGGTCACGGCCGGCCCAAGCCGCTGGACACCAACGAGCCGATGAACCTGGCCGTAGCCATTGCCGAGTTGCGCCTGAAGTACGTGGTGATCACCTCGGTGGATCGCGACGATTTGCGCGACGGTGGTGCCCAACACTTTGTCGATTGCCTGCGGGAAATCCGCAAGCTGTCCCCCGGCATTCAACTGGAAACCCTGGTGCCGGATTATCGCGGGCGCATGGACGTGGCCCTGGCGATCACCGCCCATGAGCCGCCGGATGTGTTCAACCACAACCTGGAAACCGTACCGCGCCTGTACAAGGCCGCGCGGCCGGGGTCGGATTTCGAGTGGTCGCTGGACCTGCTGCAAAAGTTCAAGCAAGCGGTGCCCCATGTGCCGACCAAATCCGGCCTGATGCTGGGCCTTGGCGAAACCGACGAGGAAGTCCTCGAGGTCATGCAGCGCATGCGCGAGCACGACATCGACATGCTGACCCTCGGCCAATACCTGCAACCCTCGCGCAGTCACTTGCCGGTGCAGCGCTTCGTGCACCCGGACACCTTTGCCTGGTTCGCCGAGGAAGGTACGCGCATGGGTTTCAAGAACGTGGCGTCCGGGCCGCTGGTGCGTTCGTCCTATCACGCCGATCAACAACTTCATGGAGGTACGGACGGTTTCAAGCCATGATGGAATGACTGGTCATGCATGGAGCCGTTTCCGATGTCGCGTTCACCCTGTCTGTTGTTGCTGTGCCTGAGCCTTGCCACGCCGTGCATGGCCGACGAGTCGAAACCCGGGCACATGGTGTATGTGCGTAGCGTAGATCCGGGCATCGAGCAGGACATCCGCTACGCCAGCGCGCACAACTTCACCGGGCACCCGCTCGATGGCTACCAGGCGGCAGAGTGTCTGCTGTCGGAGGACGCAGCGAAGGCATTGGCCCGAGTGCAAAGCTCACTGAAAGCCGAAGGCTACGGCTTGAAGGTATTCGACTGCTATCGACCCAGGCGCGCAGTGGCGGACATGGGCCGCTACGCCACCGAACCTGGCGACCCGCTCAAGACCGAGTTCTATCCGCGGGTCGACAAGCAGGACTTCTGGCGCCTGGGTTATGTGGCCCGGGTGTCCAATCATTCCCGGGGCAACACCGTCGACCTGACGATGACCGGCCCCGACGCCCTGCCCGCCGACACCTGGACGCCTTCGGTCACGCCAGTGGATTGCACCGCCCCTTACGGCCAGCGCTGGCACGACGGCGCGCTCGACATGGGCACCGGTTTCGATTGCTTCGATGAGCGGGCGCACACCGACTCGGCGCTGATCAACGCCACGGCCAAAGCCAATCGCCAGCGCCTGACCAGTGCCATGGCCAAGGAAGGCTTTGTGGGTTATTCGGCCGAGTGGTGGCACTTCACGTACAGCGGGAATCCGCCGAAGCCGGACGTCATGGACTTCCCCATCACGCCGCTTGCACCATGAACATTCTGCTCAAGACACTGTTGGTGGCGTTTTTTCCGCTGGCCGCAATGGCCCAGGGACTCGACGACAGCGACCAACTGATCGTGGTCACCAGTAAAAGTTGGGATGACATCCAGGGTACTGCCCAGCGCTATGAACGGCACGGGCAGACCTTGCAGAAATTCGAAGCGCCCTTTGCAGTGGTGCTCGGCAAGAACGGCATGGGCTGGGGCAAGGGGCTGCTCGATATCGGGCAACCTGAAGGGCCGGTCAAACAGGAAGGCGATGGCAAGGCGCCGGCAGGCATGTTCAAGCTGGGCACGGCGTTCGGCTACGCGCCTTCGGCCGAAACCCGCCTGCCCTATCTGTCGCTGACGCCGACCATCGAATGCGTGGATGACAGCGACTCGGCGCGCTACAACGAACTGGTCGACGGAGCAGTCGTCGAAAAAGACTGGAGCAGCTCCGAACGGATGCGCCGCTCGGATGAGCTGTACCGCCAAGGCATCGTCATCCAGCACAACACCCCGGCCACGCCCGCTGCCGGCTCGTGCATTTTCTTCCACATCTGGCGCGGCCCCACGGCGCCGACCCGTGGCTGTACGGCCATGGACCCGGCGAATATCGCGCGGTTGTTCGACTGGCTGGACCCGGGCAAATCCCCTGTGCTGGTGCAACTGCCTGAAGCGCAGTACGAACAGTTGCGCGAGCGTTGGAAACTGCCTGAGCACTAACCCTGTGGCGAGGGGGCTTGCCCCCGTTGGGGCGCGAAGCGGCCCTAAAAGATGGGCCTGCTGCGCAGTCCAACGGGGCGATGCGGCGTTCCGACAAGCCCCCTCGCCACAAAAGCCCCCTCGCCACAAATGCCGGTATTAACCCCGCTCAACCACCACGCCACTCATCGACGGCTTGGCCAGCGCGTAATAGATCACCCCCGGCACCAGCAGCCCGACGATCCAGGAAATATCCACGCCGCCCAGTTGCGCAACCATCGGCCCGGAGTAGAAATGGGTGTCGACAAAGGGCAGCTGGATCAACACGCCGATCACATAGACGCTGATCCCCAGCACGTTCCAGCGACCGTAGCGCCCGTTCGGATCGGACAGCGCCGGGATGTCGTAACGCTCCTTGTTGATGAAGTAGTAATCCACCAGGTTGATCGCGCTCCACGGGGTGAAGAACGTCAGCAAAAACAGGATGAAGTACTTGAACGAGTTGAGGAACGAGTACTGCCCCAGCAATGCCAGCGCGGTGGACGCCACGACGATCAGCAGCACAAACAGCATGCGCTGGCGGGCGGTGATTTCCAGGCGACGACGAAAGCCGCTGATGATGGTGGCGATGCACATGAAACTGCCGTAGGCGTTGAGGGTGGACACCGTGACCTTGCCGAACACAATGCTCAGGTACAGCAAGGACGCGATCACACCGCTACTGCCCAGGCCGACAATGGTCGCCACTTCGTGCCCACGGAAATTCGCCCCTGCCAGTGCCGCGGCGAACACCCCCAGCACCATCGAAGTCTGGGCCCCCAGCACTGTGCCGAGGCCCACGGCGGTGAAGGTTTTCCACGACGAAGTCTTGCTCGGCAAGTAGCGCGAGTAGTCCGCCACGTAAGGGCCGAAGGCGATCTGCCAGGACGCCGAGAGCGAAACTGCCAGCAGGAAGGTGCTCCAGCCAAAATGACGATTGTCGAGCAGCAGGCCGATGTCGTTGAGGGTCATCAACCGGGTGAACAGGTAGGCGAAGGCGATGATGCCCAGCACGCTGGTCACCCGCCCGACCAGGTGAATCACCCTATACCCGAAGATCGTCAGGAACGCGATGCTCGCCGCGAAAATCAGGATGCCGGTGCTGTCGCTGACACTGATCAACTGCGCGATCGCCTGCCCCGACAACACCGCGCCGGTGGCGCTGAAACCCAGGTACATCAGGCACACCAGGACAATCGGGATCGCCGCGCCATATACCCCGAACTGCACGCGGCTGGAGATCATCTGCGGTAAGCCGAGCTTCGGCCCTTGCGCCGCGTGCAGCGCCACCACGGCACCGCCGAGCACTTGCCCGATCAGCAAACCGATCAGCGACCAGAACACATCCCCGCCCAGCACCACGGCCAGGGCGCCGGTGACGATGGCGGTGATTTGCAGGTTGGCGCCGAGCCACAGGGTGAACTGGCTGTAGAGACTGCCGTGTCGCTCAGCCTCGGGAATGAAATCGATCGAGCGGGTCTCGATCAGGGGACTGCGTTGCGCACTCATGACGGTGTTTCCTATGTGGAACTGTTTTTGTTGTCAGGGACGGAATTTAAAAAGTCTTGGTTGCGCTGGCTACAACTGTTGCCGAGCAAAGGTCGTCATAGCCGTACCAACTGCTGCACTCGCTTTTCGACAAGTCGGTGTCGACATAGCTCAGCCCCCAGGTGACGCCAACGAAGTCGCGGGTCAGCTTGGCTTCCCACTCGTAGTAAGACTCACGGCTATCGCCATTGGCGGACCAGAACGCGGGGTCATTCACATCGTTGCGCCCAAAGCGCAAATCCAGGCCGACTTCGGCCGGCAAATCGATTTTGTAGCCCACGTAGGTGTAAAGGGTGTCCTGGTCCTCGCCGAAGAAGTTCGGCGTGTCCTTGGAGTAATAGGCACCCAGCTTCACACCGTACAGGTCGAGGACGGCGTAGACCTCGCTGAGGTTGAATTCGGCATTTTTCGGGTAGTCGTACTTGATGTAGCCCAGATCCAGGCTGATGGCGTCGGTGGCCTGCCAGTAGTAACCGGCGTAGTACTCAAGTTCCTGACGAGTGTCGAAGCCGCCGCCGAAATCGACGTTGGAGGTCCAGGCGCCGATGTACAGGCCGCTGCTGTGCAGCAGCGTTGCGCCGCCCTGCACCGCCGGATCGCCCAGGGTCTGCGAGATGCCCCGGGTGCGGTAATCGCTGACGACGCCCAGGGTCATATCCAGGCTGAAATCATCGTTGAGGGTCAGGGCCTGGCTGGTCAGGGGTATCAATGCCAGTGTCGCGAGGGTCAATGCTGAAAGTGCGTTCATACAGTTCTCTTGTTGTTATGGCGTACGGGGAATTTCAGGCATGGCGATGCCAGGCCCCTCGCGCTACGAGGGGCTGGCGATATTTGCGTGTGCTGGGTGTACGCAGGTCAGGACGCGGGGGCGTAGACCTGCTTGCCGGCGAAGAAGGTGTTCATGACTTTGGTTTCGAACAGGTCGTCATCGCTGACCTTGAACACATCGCGGTCGAGAATGATCAGGTCGGCCTGCTTGCCCGGTGCCAGCGAACCGATCTGCTGATCCAGGCGCAGGGTTTTCGCCGCGTTGATGGTGTAGGCGTAGAACATGGTCTGGCGGTCGATGCTTTCCTTGGCATTGAGTACGCCCAACGGCCCCTTGCGCGTGCTGGCCTGGGCAATGGCGTTGAACGGGTTGGCGCTCGACACCGGCCAGTCGCTGCCACCGGCAATCGTCGCGCCGGCGTTATGCAAGGACCGCGCGGGATACTGGTAACCGTAGGCAAAGGCGCTGATGTAAGGCTTGACCAGTTCGACGGTGTAGGACTCGCTGGTGGCCCACAGCAGTTGCATCGAGGCGATCACGCCCAGTTGCTTGAAGCGCGGAAACTCCTTGGGGTTGACCAGTTGCAGGTGCGCGATGCTGTGGGGCACGTGCGTCGGGCTGAGCTTGCGCGCATAGGCCACGCCATTGAGCGCCTCACGCACCGCGCGGTCGCCGACGGCATGCATGTGCACGATCCAGCCGCGTTTTTCCGCCGCCACCACCAGTTCTCCGAAGTGCGCCGGGTCGGTCAGCAGTTGACCGTCCTTGTGGCTGTTCTTGTACGGCACCACGACTGCCGCCGTTTGTCCCGGGAACTCGAGAATACCGTCGACAAATATCTTCACGCCGGGGAACGTCAGGTTAGGCACGCCCTCGAACTGTTTCATCACCGTGGCGATCACTTCCAGGTCGGCGGGTTTGCTCTTCGGGTTGGTGACCATCAACGCGGCGACGTGGGCGCTGAGTTCGCCGTTCTGCGCCAGCTCCTTGTACAGCGGCAGCACGCCGACACTTTCCGCTGTGGCATGGAAATCGAACAACGAATCTTCACTGCCGCCGTTCGCCGCCGCGTCCATCCAGGCGGTGACGCCGAATTGATTGTTGATCTTCACCGCCTCGCGAGCGGCCTTGAGCATGGCCTCCGGGCTGGGCGCCGGAATCCCGTTGCGCACCACGTCCCAGCGGGATTCGGCAAAGTAGCCGTTAGGGGTGAAGTCCGCTTCATGGCCGACGAAGCTGCGCTCTTTCTCCGGCAGGCCTTTCACCAATGCCGCGTCGATGTTCAGGCGCTTGAGCATCGCGTTGTTGGCCCAACCGGTGTGCCCGTCGATGCCGCTGAAGACAATCGGTTGATCCGCCCAGCGTCCCTGGTTGAACACCTTGCCCAGTTCACGGCTTTTCTCCCAGTAGGCTGAACTCACCCCGGCCACGCTGATCACATCACCGGCCCGGGCACGACCGGCCTTGTCCTGCTCGATCAACCATTGCTCCAGTTCCGGCAAGGGTTTGACCTCGTCCAGCAGATTGGCCTTCATGCTGTCGAACGCCCCCACCACCGGGTGGCTGTGGGTGTCGATCATGCCCGGCATCAACACTTTGCCCGCCAGGTCGATGCGCTGGGTCTTGGCATCGGCCAGGGCATTGATTTCGGCATCGCTGCCCACTTTCAGAATCTTGCCGTCTTGCACCGCAACAGCCTGCACCAGTGCCTGGCCGGGTTCGGCGGTGAAGACCTTGCCGTTGAACAACACCAGGTCAGCGGCGGCCATGGCCTGCACCGACGACAAGGCAAGCGCGGCGGCCAACAGGTTTGGAATCAATCGCATCGGAACGCTCTCTAGTTTTTATGGGGCGGATCGGGAAGTAACCGCTTGAGAAACCACGTGTGGCGCAAGCCCCAGGAACGGCGCCTTGGCCCACACGACCTTGCCGCCGACCAGCGTCAGCAGCACGTCATTGCGGCCCAGTTCCTCCTCGGGCACCTGCATGAAGTTCTTGTCGAGCACGATCAGGTCAGCGAACTTGCCGACTTCGACCGAACCCAGCACCGCGTCCAGCTTCAGCTGTTCGGCGGAGCTGAGGGTGATGCTGCGCAGCGCTTCGGCTCGCGACAGCGCCGGATCGGTGTTGAGTCGCCCGGCATATTTGGGCCCATAGCTGTGCGGATTGGTCGGGTCGCCGGAACGGGTGACACCGACTTTCAGCGCCAGGAACTCATCAAGGGGATCGACCGGCCAATCGCTGCCAAACGCCACTCGGCCGCCGGCATGGGCGATGCTGCCCGAGGGTTCCATGCGCTCGAATCGCTCGGCGCCAAGGTGATCACTGGTGCCGTCGACCGTGGACGGTGCCTGCTGCGCCCACTGGAACGACATGGTGGCCGTGACGTCCAGTGCCTTGAAGCGCGAATAGTCGGCAGGGTCGACAGACTCGGCGTGGGCGATGGCCGGGCGGAAGTCTTGACCGGGCAGTTCCTTGCGTACGTAGGCGACGCTGTCCAGTGCATCGCGCACCGCGCGCTCGCCGGTGGCGTGCAGGTGCGGATCGAAACCGGCCTTGACCGCTTGCAGCAACAACGGATTGAGCACTTGCGGCGGGAAGTACAGTTCGCCCAGGTTCTTGCCCGGCGTCCACTTCGGCGCCTTGTCGGTGCCGCTGTTGTGCAGGTACGGGGTCAACATGGCGCCGGTGTCCGCCGGGGCATTGATAATGCCGTCCATGAACAGTTTGACGTGGCGCATGTTCACGCCCGGCGCGACGTTCACTTCACCCTGGTCATAGGTGCTGGCCAGGGCCTTGGCCTCGGCGATGGTTTTCACCGGGTCGGCGGCAGCAGCGGCCGGGTCCAGCTTGATCGCCAGCAAGGCCCGGGCGGTCAGTTCGCCGGACTTTTGCAGGCTGGTGAAGGCTTTGCCGTTTTCCGGACCGGACAGCGCATCCATGAAACTGGTGATGCCTTGCTGGCGCATGGCGTCGAGGGCTGCGCGAACCTGATTGAGTTTTTCCGCGTCGGTCGCAGGCGGCACCACGGCGGCCAACGATTCGGCGGCGCCGTCTTCACAGATGCCGTTCGGGTTGCCGGCGCTGTCGCGTCGGTACTTGCCGTCTTCGGGGTCGGCGGTGTTCTTGTTGATGCCGGCCAGTTCCAGGCCGCGAGAGTTGGTCAGCACGGTGTGGAAGTCGGTGGAGCGCACCTGGATCGGACGCTTGGTCTTGAGCGCGTCCAGGGTCGATTTGTCCGCATCGCCGTCGAGCCCGGTCATGCCCATGCGGTCCCAGCTGCCGACTTCCAGCCACACGTCCGGGCCCTTGTCCTTTTCGGCATCGAGGCAAGCCTGGATGCTCGCCTGAAACTGCGCACGGGTCATAGTCTGGTATTTCAGGTCGCACAAGGTCATGGCGCGACCGCCATCCCCCGGGTGCATGTGCGCATCGACGAAGCCGGGCATCAGCATGCGCCCGGCCAGGTCGATCAGTTGTGTCTGCTTGCCGATGTAGGCGTCGACCCCGGCATCGCTGCCGACATAAACGATCTTGCCGCCCGAAATGGCAATGGCCTGTTGCACGGAACTCCGGCCATCGACGGTGTAGACGTAGCCATTGCGCATGACCGTGTCAGCGGGTGCCGCCGCCAATGCCATGCCGGAAAATGCCGTCGTCGCCGCAACGGCGACAAAAAGCCTGGAAAGTCTCAAATGCCTCACCCCTGTTCTTATTGTTTTGAAGCGGCCCGAAGCGACTGCGCCAGCCCTTGTATAGACAGGGCCTACCCTATAGGGCGCAGCGTTCGAATGGACCTCTGCAAATGAGGAGGGGTGAGGCAAATAGTTGAAATGACGCGATTAATCGCGGCGCGAAGACTCAATCAACGAACCGGGCGAACGCAGGACCGAACCCAGCTCCACCTTGCTTTTCACGCCGAGCTGCAAATAGCAATTGCGCAGGTAAGTACGCACGGTCGCCGGGCTAAGGGACAGGAGTTTGGCGATTTCTTTGTAGGAATGGCCGGCGGCGAACAACATCGCCGCCGTGCGTTCCCGAGGCGCCAGGCCTTCGGCCCGTGATGGCGCTTCGA
Source organism: Pseudomonas sp. KH_046_2 (assembly GCF_057838985.1). Classification (NCBI taxonomy): domain Bacteria; kingdom Pseudomonadati; phylum Pseudomonadota; class Gammaproteobacteria; order Pseudomonadales; family Pseudomonadaceae; genus Pseudomonas; species Pseudomonas sp. KH_046_2. The sequence goes on from NZ_CM174480.1 coordinate 3,950,499, forward strand.
GGGACAAGATGACATGTTCGGCATTGGGGCTCAGGGTCAACGCGCAGCGGCCCAAACGAACCACGCAGGGCGCTTTTTGCAACTGTGAGACAACTTCGACCGGCAGCATTGAACCGTTCCAGCCGGGCAACTCGCGCTGGATCGCGGTGCACAGTCGGGCACCGACATACAGCAGGCTGCCGTCCAGGCGAGCAACACCGAAGTCGCTCGCACCATCATCGGTGTCGAAGCGAATCATGTCCTGCACCTGAAACCGCCATAGCTGGAACAGGTGATCACAGAACGCCGAAAACAGCTCTGCCTCGTGTTCATCGAAATGCTGTTCGTGCTGGCCGCGGTAGAGACAGACGAAGAACATCAAGCCACTCTCGGGCAACTCAAAGGTGATGCCCATCAAGTGGTAGAGATCGTAACGCCGGGCGAAATCGTTGACGGCTTCGCACGGGTCGTTGAACCCTTTATCACGCACCACCTCGCCGGGTTGACTCAGGGTGGTATAGGAGAACTGATCGTTTGCCGCGACCGGATGCCATTCGGCGGCAAAGGACTCGGGGAGATTGATGCTGCCGTGCATCCAGCTCTGCGGGACGACATTGGGACCCGGCGTAGACATCTCGCCCCACCAGGCCGACGCAAACGGCACCAGTTGACCGAATGCCTGCAAACCGTCGGCGATGAAGCGCGACGCGCCACTTTCCCGCGCAAGCCGTCCAACGTGCAACACGCAGCGATTGAACGCCTTCAGCGTGGCCATGGACGTGTTGTCGCCGGCCTTGATCCCCTCCTCCATCATTGCGATCCCGTTCACTGCATGGTTTTTGTCGTCTGGACGATGCCATAGGCTCGGGAACGGGTCCAGCGCACTTTGACATCAGCAGTTACAAACCGCTGTGCAACCCGTACAACGATGGTCGGCGGTCCTTGTGCAGATCATTGCGCGCACTGATGCGCTTGTTGCGCGCCTCGGCGAGGTTCAGCGTGGCCAGCAACATCTGCTCGCCGCCCTGCTCCGCCGGCCCGGCCAACGGATAACCGTCGGCATCGACGATGACCGAACCCTGGACCCAGCCGACCCCGCGTTCATGGCCATAACGATCACAGGCGGCGATGAACATGCGGTTGACCGAGGCATTGGCCTGCACCCGCAGCACTTCGGCCGGGCGCTCGGTCTGCGGCCGCGGACCGTCGGGCCAGTTGACCGGCGCGCACAGCAGATCGGCCCCGGCCAGCGCCGGAAGACGCACCCACTCGGGGAATTCCAGATCGTAGCAAATCAGCATGCCAAGGCGTCCATGCACCGTTTCGACCACCGGCGGTGGCGCATCGCCGGCCGTGAAGATGTCCTTCTCGGCATCCCACAGATGCGCCTTGCGGTACACCGCGCGCAGGCCATTGGCGTCGATCATCGCCGCGCTGTTGGCCAGTTCGTCACCGGGCAGGCGCTCGCAGAATCCGCCGACGATCACCAGGTTCAGCTCACGGGCCAGGGCCTGCCACAGTTGCAAGGTCGGACCGTCAACGGTTTCCGCCAGCGACAGCGCCTCAAAGCGGTCGGCAAACAGGTAGCCGCTCTGCACCAGTTCGGGCAGCACCACGACCTGGGCGCCCTGTAAGGCTGCCTGGCGAATCGCGCGCTCGGTGAGCGTGCGGTTGTAGGCCAGGTCGCCGATTTTCGGTGCCAGTTGGCAACAGGCGACCACGGTATTTTTTACGCTGTTCAACGCCCTGCCTCCGTAGATGAATGGGTCATGGCGACGATGTCGCTCTCGCTCAGCGCGTCGATCACCCGACGTTCGGCGGCCAGATCAAGCGAGCGGCTGAGCAGGTAATAGGTCAGGCCCGACACCACCAGGCCCACCAGCCAGGCGATGTCCACGCCTTCCAGCACTCGCGCAAGCGGGCCGACGAAAACTTCTTTGCCGGCGGCGGCATCGAAGATGTAGAAGAACGGCACCATGGCGGCGAAACCGATCAGGTACGAAACGATGCCGCGAAATTGCCAGGCGCCGTAGATGCCGTTTGGCGTGAAGAAATGCGGGATCGCATAACGGCCCTTGCGCACGAAGAAGTAGTCCACCAGGTTGACCGCGGTCCACGGCACGAGGAAGTACAGCAACAACACCAGGAAGGTGTTCAACAACGCGATGCCGTCACCTTTGATCGACAGCACGCAGGTCAACACAATGACGCTGATCACACTGATCGACAGCACACGGGCGCGGGGTGTCGGGGTGATTTTTTTGATCGAGTCGACACCGGTCAGCAGCGTCAGCATGGCGCTGTAGGTGTTGAGGGCGATGATCGGCAGGAAGCCCGCCACCGACACGATCACCAGCAGATTGCCCAGCCCCGGCACCATTGAGGAGCCGACCTGATTCAACGCCACCAGCGCATCCGCCGCTTTCAGCTCCTGGGCCAGCCAGGCGCCGAGGCCGATCATCCAGCTGCCGGACAACGAGGCGCCGATGAACACCGCGGCGATCAGTTTCGCCCGGCTGGTGTTTTTCGGCAGGTAGCGGGAATAGTCAGACACGTAGGGTGCATAGGAAATGTTGTAGCTGGCACCGATGGCAAACAGCGTGGCGAAGGCCACCCAGTTGAAGCCCAGGTCGGTCGCCGGCGTGACGCCTTCCTGGCCCGCGCCGAACATCAGGGCGATGGTCACCAGTGCGTACAGCGGCAAGGTCGCCAGCAAGGCCCACTTGAAGGCCTTGTGCATCAAGTCGTGGCCGTAGATCGACAACAGCGCGCCGATCAGCACCACGGCCACGGCGACGATGGTCGGGTCGATGCCGAACACATGCTCCAGGCCATTCATGATCAGCGAGATGTTCACCACGTTGAAACCGACGAACACAAACATCGTCGCCATCAACGCCAGGATCACTCCGCGATAGCCGAACTGGGCACGGGACTGGATCATCTGCGGCAGGCCCATTTCCGGGCCCTGGGAGCCGTGGAACGCCATGAAAATGGTGCCGAACATGATGCCCAGGGCACCGGCGAGCATGGTCCACAGCGCGGACAAGCCGAGGCTCGGGCCGACAAAGCCGATGGAGATGGTGAAGAAGTGGAAATTGCCCAGGAACCAGAAAGGCCCCTGGCTGCTGAGTTTGGCGTGGCGTTCGTTTTCCGGGATGTAGTCGATGGAGTGGCCTTCGATGGCCAACCCGCCGCTCGCCTCGGTGGCGTGCGCAGACACTGGGGAACCTGACATACGATTGTTCCTATGCTGTTGTTTGTTGTTTTTGTGGTAACAGCGCTCGCTACGACGTCCAGATCAGGTGAAACTCCAGAAAAAGCTGACGATGACGCTGGTTTCACGGCAATGTAGGGCGTGAGTCCGGGCAATAAAATATCGCAGGCACACTGTTCACATAGATCGACATCTATGTAAGCGAGAATCGGGAGCCCCCATGCTGGGAACTGTAACGGAGCTGGATCTGCGCCTGATCCGGGTATTTCTGACCGTCGTCGAGGCGGGCGGCATCTCGGCGGCGCAATCCGCCCTCAACACCACGCAACCCACGATCAGCGCGCAGCTGGCGACGCTGGAAGCCCGGGTCGGTTTCCGCTTGTGCGAACGCGGGCGCGGCGGGTTTTCGGTGACGCCCAAAGGCACTCAGTTCATCGACGCGGCCCGGCGCTTGCTGGCGGCGGCCGAGGGTTTTCGGGTCGAGGTGCAGCACATCAACCGCAAAGTCTCGGGCAGCATCAACATCGGCCTGCTGGGGCAAATCGATCCGGTGGCGAACAGGAAAATCGGCCAGGCCATTGCCCGTTTGCGGGCGCGGCACGAAGGGCTGTACTTCCACTTCACCGAGCTGTCGTCGTCGCTGCTGGAAGAAAAAATCATCAACGGCCATATCGACCTGGCCATCGGTTACTTCTGGCATCGCTTGCCCAGCATCGATTATTTCCCGCTGTTCCCGGAAACCCAGATTGCCTACTGCGCGCCCTCGCACCCGCTGTTCGGCAAGGTCGGCGCACTGACCCGGGAAGATGTCAGAGGGTTCGACTGGGTCTGGCCGAGCCATCCGCTGCCGGAAATGCCGGCCCCCACGTCCATCGAGCGCCTGACCGTGCTCACCGACAGCATGGACGGCGCGGCCCTGCTGATCCTGTCCGGCCAGCACCTGGGGTTTCTGCCGCAGCACTACGCGACCCGCCATGAACAGCTGGGACAGTTGCATCCGCTGAACCCGGATCTGTTGCGCTATGAGGTCAGCTTTCATGCGGCGGTGCGGCATTCGGCGCGGCAGCGGGATCTGGTGAGTGCGTTCCTGAACGAGCTGATCGAGATTTTCGGAGCGGTGTAGGTCCAGTGGGAGCGGTGGGTCAGTCGACGCCAATGCTGGCAGTAATGACGCCTTCGCGAGCAGGCTCGCTCCCACAGGGTTAGTGGGTGTACGCAAAATCTGCCAGCAACCGGATTACTGTAGGAGTGAGCCTGCTCGCGATAGCGGTAGGTCAGCCGACATCAATGTTGGCTGTAACGACGTCATCGCGAGCAGGCTCACTCCTACAGGGGGATGTGGTGGTTTCAGAAATGGATGTCCTTGGCCGGTATTACATCGATCCGCGCCACGGACCCGGTCAGGTGCGCCAGGTCCTTGTTGTGTTCGGCGATGATGTCTTCGGCGGTCAGGTTACCGTTGTCGACGGTGGAATGGGCATCGCCCGCCAGCACCACGTCGTAACCCAGTTTCAGGGCCTGGCGCACGGTGGCGTTGACGCAATAATCGGTCTGCAGGCCGCAGATGACCAGGCGCTCGAAGTCCTCCTTCGGCAACAGTTTCTGCAGATTGGTCTGGTAGAACGAATCCCCGGTGGTCTTGCGCACGCGGTGGTCCTTGGGCGAGGTTTCCAGCCCTTCGGCCAGTTGCCAGCCGGCAGCTTCATGCGCCAGCGGACTGTTTGCTTCTTCGTGCTGGATCAGCACCACGGGCACTCCCGCCTTGCGCGCCCGGGCGGACAGGTCATTGATGGTGTTGATGACCCGTCCAATCTCGAAGCACTCGTACTCACCGGAACACAAAGCCTGTTGGACGTCGATGATTAACAACGCAGTGGTCATGATTTCCTTCCTTGTGATGTCGATGGATCAGGGGACGAACATAAGCCCGTCCCCCTCCGGACACAAGCCTCAATAACCCAGCGACAACCCGGTGTTACGTCGTGGGTCGTTCGCTCCGTAGAAACGGTTCTTGCCTACCGGCTTCCCACCCAGGGATGGCGCGCCGACCAGGATCGCCGCCAGGTGGTTGGCATCCTGTGGACCGGCGAACTTGTGCCCCCAGCTCTCAAGGATTTTCACCGTGTCCAGGCTGGTGGTGAAGGCTTCCAGGTTGGTTTCCTCCGGCAGCCACTGCTGGTGGAAACGCGGTGCATCCACCGCTTCCTGGATGTTCATGCCGTAGTCGATCACGTTGAGCATGGTCAGCAAGGTCGCGGTGATGATGCGGCTGCCGCCCGGAGTGCCGACCACCATCACCACTTTGCCGTCCTTGGTGACGATGGTCGGGCTCATGGACGACAGCGGCGCCTTGCCGGGCGCGATGGCGTTGGCCTCGCCCTGCACCAGGCCGTACATGTTCGGTACGCCGATCTTTGAGGTGAAGTCGTCCATGGTCGGGATTACGTATTGCGCCTCCCCATCGAGGCAGTATCCTTAACGCCTGTTCAGCAATTGTGCGCGAGCCCTGGCATGACCTATACCTGCATCACCGTGGCTTCACCTGTCGGCCAGTTGAAGCTGGTGGCGAACGGTTCACGACTGGCGGCCATCCTCTGGGAAAACGACAAACCCGGCCGGGTACGCCTCGGGCCGATGAGCGAAGCGCCGGACAATCCGATCCTGGTGCGCACGGCTGCGCAGCTACGCGAATATTTTTCCGGCACCCGCGACCGCTTCGAACTGGATCTGGATTTTTCCGGCACGGAATTTCAGAAGAAGGTCTGGGCGGCGCTGCTGACCATCCCGTTCGGCGAGACCCGCAGCTACAGCCAGATCGCCGAACAGATCGGCAACCCGACGGCGGTCAGGGCGGTAGGCGCGGCGAATGGCAAGAACCCGATTTCGATCGTGGCGCCGTGTCACCGGGTGATAGGTGCGTCGGGCAAGCTCACCGGGTTTGCCGGCGGGCTTGAGGCGAAGGAGCTGTTGCTGTCGCTGGAGGGCTGCGAGTGGTCGGGAGCAAGTCGCATGGATGATCTGTTTTAGGGAGCTTTTGTGGCGAGGGGGCTTGCCCCCGTTCGGCTGCGAAGCAGTCGTCATCGCGGAGCGTGTGAACGTCCAGAATAAAAGTACAAATGTTTTTGGGACCGCTGCGCAGTCCAACAGGGGCAAGCCCCCTCGCCACAAAAGCCCTTCCACCACAGGGTCAGGTTGGGGCGAAAAGGTTTTTCATCGCCGCATACTGCAACAGCATGATGGTCTTGGCGTCGCAGATCTCACCGCGGTAAAACGCTTCGAGCGCGTCGTCGAACGCCCACTCCAGCACTTCCAGCTCTTCGGTTTCCGACTCCAGCCCGCCGCCGGCGCTGACTTTCGAGGTCGCATCGTATTCAGCGACGAAGAAGTGCAACTTTTCCGTCACCGAGCCGGGGCTCATGTAGGCCTCGAATACCTTTTGCACATGGTGCACGCGATACCCCGTCTCTTCCTCCGCTTCATCGCGGATGCGGTCTTCAGGCGCCGCGCCTTCCAGCAGCCCCGCCGCCACTTCGATCAACAGCCCGTCGTGACCGTTGACGAACACCGGCAGGCGAAACTGCCGGGTCAGTACCACGGTTTTCTTTTCGCGGTTGTACAACAGAATTGCCGCGCCATTGCCACGGTCGTAGACCTCCCGGACCTGGCGTTGCCACTCGCCATTGTTGCGTTGGTAATCGAAGGTGATTTTCTTGAGCAGGTACCAGTCGTGGGACAACACCTGAGACTCAAGGATGTTGACCCGCTCGGCTGTGTTCGACATGGCAACGCGTCCTGTTATTGGTCTGAGGGGCCATATGTTAAGTGAAAACGGACAGCGCTTGCCCCCTCAAGCAAGCTGCCCGTTGGCCACGGTTCAACTTTTCCGGGGATGGAACAATCGCTGCAAGCGGGATAGGCTGCGGCTTCAATGCCATAAGGATATAGCCATGAACCTGCGTATCGAGCTGTCGCAAAACCCCACGGATGAACAACGCCAGGCCATCCTCAAACCGTTGCGCGCCTACAACGGCTCGAAGGCCGAAGGTAACGTGCCTGAGCACATCGCCTTGCTGGTGCGCGACGACAACGACGAGATCCTCGGCGGCCTGCATGGCCGATTGTTTTACCAGTGGCTGTACATCGACTTGCTGGTGGTACCGGAACAGGCCCGGGGACAGGGCCTGGGTTCGAAACTGATGCAGATGGCCGAGGACCTGGCGCGGGAACGGCGCTGCGTCGGGCTCTGGCTCGACACCTTTGAATTCCAGGCGCCGGAGTTCTACAAGAAATGCGGCTACAGCGAGATCGGGCACATTGCCGATTACCCGCCGGGGCACAAGCACTTCTTCTTCCAGAAGCGCCTGAGCTACTGACCAGCACACAAAACCCCTGTAGGAGCGAGCCTGCTCGCGATGGCGGACTGTCATTCAACATTGATGTCGACTGACTTACCGCTATCGCGAGCAGGCTCGCTCCTACAGGGGTATGCAATAAACCTTCAAATCACAGGCAAGTCGCCAACGCCGCCAACCGGCGCTTGGCCACGAAATCGTCCTTCTGTGCGTAGTAGCTCAACACTGTGCCCGAGGCATCGGTGGTCACGTCGACGAAGGACTCCGCCGAACGGGTGTAAACGGTCGTGCCGCCCTTCTCCCCCGGTTGCAGATAGGCAGCGGCATCGACGCCGAACACGGCCTCGTCCTGCCAGGAAAACTGTACGCACTGGGCGACGTCTTTTGCCGGTTTTTCCGAGTTCAGGGTCTTGTAAGGGGCCTTGGTGCGGGCGTCGTTCATCGCCGAGCCGGCGCATCCCGCCAGCAACGTCACGGCCAGCGCCGCCATCAGAATTCGCATTGCATTCACTCATCGGGAAAAAGCGGACTTTATCACCCCGGCAGCCCGTATCGTTCTGCTTTACTGCATTTATACCGCGACAGCGCGCAACGATTCGCGCACCCTGTCGCGCCAATAACGCTGCATCGCACCCCTGACTGGAAACCTGATGACACCTAATGCCGAGTTCTACAAACCGAGCACTGAATATGCCGACAAGCTGATCAGCCAGATCGGTCAGACGCCTTCCTGGATTGCCAAGCGAATCGGCGTCACCGACAAGCGGATTCGCTACATCCTCGACGGCGAAAGAACCGTCAAAGGCGAAACCACGCCGATCCAGATGACCTACACCGAGCAGTTTGCCCTCGAATGCCTGGCGGCAGCGGCCAAGGCCAGCAAGAAGCAGTCTTCGTAATCCCCACTCAAGGAGCAACCATGGCGGCAACCGAGCAGCAACACGAACAGGCACTCAAGCGCTTTCTCGACGAACGCCCCGAGTTGCGCCACGACCTCGATCATCTCAACCCGTTGCTGGCCCAGGCCAAGGGCGAAACCGCGGCGCAGTACCGTGACGAACGCTTGCACGAAGCCTTCGAAGCCGAAGCCGAGCGCCTCGGGCTGTTCGCCTGGGAACTGACCCTGAAATTGACCGCTGCCACCCCCCGGGACTATGAGGCCCAGCGCCTTGAAGTACACCGCGAAGTCGCGGAAATGGCCGGGATGGATTGGCTGGAGTATTGCGACCTGTACGGGATAGCACCCTAGCCAGCACTCCTGGCGAGAAAGCTTTATCATGGCCGCAGTTTCGCTGATCGAGTGCACCATGAAGTTCGCCATTGCCGTGTTTTCCGCCGCCCATGCGCCCTCCTCGCGCCGCGCCTTGCTGTTCGCCCAGGCCGCGCTGGCCGGCGGGCATGAGATTGTCCGGCTGTTTTTCTACCAGGATGGCGTCTACAACGCCTCCGCCAGTGTGGTCACGCCCCAGGATGAACTGGACCTGCCCCGGCAATGGCATGCCTTTGTCAGCGACCATCAACTCGATGGCGTTGTATGTATCGCCGCCGCATTGCGTCGTGGCGTGTTGAACGAGGAAGAAGCCAGGCGCTATCAGCGCGAGGCGGTGGCCGTCGGTGCGCCGTGGGAACTGTCCGGCCTCGGCCAATTGCATGACGCGGCGCAGGATGCCGACCGTCTGATCTGTTTCGGAGGCGCATGACATGGCCAAATCCATATTGATCATCAGCCGCCAGTCGCCATGGTCTGGCCCAGGGGCGCGGGAAGCTCTGGATATCGTGCTGGCCGGGGGCGCTTTCGATCTGCCGATCGGCCTGTTGTTTCTCGATGACGGCGTGTTCCAGCTGGCCGCCAGTCAGAACGCCAAAGCCCTGCAACAGAAAGACCTGAGCGCCAACCTGCAAGCCCTGCCGATGTTCGGTGTCGAGGAACTGTTCGCCTGCGGCGACAGCATCGCCCAGCGTGGCCTGGACCCGAGCGGCCTGTCGCTGGAAGAAGCCCAGGTGTTGGCCGCCCACGAAATCACCGCCCTCATTGACCGTTACGACCAGGTGATCACCCTCTGATGCCGACTTTGCATGTGTTGTCTCATTCCCCGTTCGGTGACGAACGCCTGACCAGTTGCCTGCGCGTGATCGGCGCCAACGACGGGTTGCTGTTGTCCGGTGATGCCGCCTATGCGTTGCAGCCAGGCACCGCGCCGTTCACGGCGCTCAGCGCACGCGGCCTGAAGCTGTTCGTGCTGGCTGAAGATGCCCAGGCCCGCGCGCTTGCGGTTCCAGACTGGGCCAAAGCCATCGATTACCCGGCCTTCGTCGAACTGTCGATTCACTACGACAAGGTCAACAGTTGGCTATGAATGCATTGACGGTCGGCGCCCGCGCCATCGAGCTGGACAAGGACGGTTTCCTGGTCGAACTGAGTGACTGGTCCGCCGATGTGGCCAGTGCCCTGGCGGCTGCCGAAGACCTCGAGTTGACGCCCGATCACTGGGAAGTCCTCGAACTGCTGCGCAGCTTCTACGCCGAGTTCCAGCTGTCACCGGCCACCCGCCCGTTGATCAAGTACACCGCCCTGAAACTCGGCCCGGAAAAAGGCAACAGCCTGCACCTGAACCGACTGTTCAAAGGCACTCCCGCCAAACTCGCCGCGAAACTGGCGGGCCTGCCCAAACCGACGAATTGCTTATGACCGATTACCCAGCACTGACACTCGAAACGCCCGCCGAGCATCCGTTCGCCCAGTTCGTGCGGATCCTTGGCAAAGGCAAGCGCGGCGCCCGCGATTTGACCCGGGTCGAAGCCCGCGAAGCCATGGGCATGGTGTTCGATGAAAAGGTCGAGGAAACCCAGCTCGGCGCATTCCTGATGCTGTTGCGACACAAGGAAGAAAGCGCCGAGGAAATGGCGGGCTTCACCGAGGCCTTGCGCGAACGCCTGAATCCTCCGGCGCTGGCGGTGGATCTGGATTGGCCGACCTATGCCGGCAAGAAGCGGCACTTGCCGTGGTATCTGCTGGCGGCCAAGTGCCTGGCGCAAAACGGCGTGCGGATTTTCATGCACGGTGGCGGCGCCCACACGGCAGGTCGCTTGTACAGCGAACAACTGCTGGGCGAACTGAACATCCCGCTGTGCCGCAACTGGCAACAGGTGGGTTCGGCACTGGATAACGGCGGCCTGGCCTTCATGCCATTGATGGACTGGGCGCCACAGCTGCAACGCATGATCGACCTGCGCAACACCCTGGGCCTGCGCTCGCCGATCCACTCCCTGGCGCGAATTCTCAATCCGCTGGGCGCGCGTTGCGGCCTGCAGAGCATTTTCCACCCGGGTTATCAGGCGGTGCATCGCGATGCCAGCGGCCTGCTGGGTGACACCGCCATCGTGATCAAGGGCGACGGCGGCGAAATCGAGATCAACCCGGACGCTGACAGCCACCTGTACGGTACGAGCGGAGGCGAGAGCTGGGACGAGGAATGGCCGCAGTTGTCGGCGCAGCGTCACGTCAAACCCGCCTCGCTTGAGCCTGAACATTTGAAAGCGGTCTGGCGTGGCGATGTGGTCGACAGCTACCCGCAAATGGCCCTGATCTCGACCATGGCCCTGGCTCTGCGCGGCCTGGGACAGAGCCGCGAACAGGCTTTCAAAACCGCTGAAAAATACTGGGCTGCGCGGGACAAATCGATTTAATCGATCATTCGCGCCCGATCTTTGCGCTTTTTGTTCGAACTCATCGGAATAGACTCGACTCCATCGATCACGGGTTTCGGGAGTCTTGAACATGGGTTTGTTAGTTGATGGCCGCTGGCAGGACAAGTGGTACGAAAGCAGCAAGGACGGCGCGTTCCAGCGTGAACAGGCGCAGCGTCGCAACTGGTTGACCGCTGACGGCAAGCCGGGACCGACCGGCGTCGGCGGTTTTGCGGCCGAGCCCGGACGCTATCACCTGTACGTGTCCCTGGCCTGTCCATGGGCCCATCGCACGCTGATCCTGCGCAAACTCAAAGGCCTCGAAAAGCTGATCGACGTCTCGGTGGTCAGCTGGTTGATGCTGGAAAACGGCTGGACCTTCGACCAGAGCCTCGGTTCGACCGGCGACAAGCTCGATCACTTCGACTTCATGCACCAGCGCTACACCGCCGACACCGCCGACTACACCGGCCGCGTCACCGTCCCGGTACTGTGGGACAAACAGCAAAAACGCATCGTCAACAATGAATCATCGGAAATCATCCGCATGTTCAATGGCGCCTTCGACGATTTGACCGGTAACGACCTGGACTTCTACCCGGCGCCGCTGCGCGGTGAGATCGATGCGTTGAACGAGCGGATTTATCCGGCAGTGAACAATGGCGTGTACCGCGCCGGATTTGCCACCTCGCAACAGGCTTATGAACAAGCCTTCGATGAGGTGTTTGCCGAGCTGGACCGCCTGGAGTTGCTGCTGGGCGCCAACCGCTACCTGACTGGTGAGTACCTGACCGAAGCGGACATCCGCCTGTTCACCACGCTGATTCGCTTCGATGCGGTGTACTACGGGCACTTCAAGTGCAACCTGCGGCGGATCGCGGATTATCCGAACCTGTCGAACTGGCTGCGGGAAATCTATCAGTGGCCGGGGATCGCCGAGACGGTGGACTTCACCCACATCAAGAACCACTACTACGCCAGCCACCGCACCATCAACCCGACGGGTGTGGTGCCCAAAGGCCCGGCCCAGGACTTCACCGCGGCCCATGATCGGGAGCGGTTGAGTGGGAAAGGGGTTTGGCGCAAGGCCTGAAATCGAACTGCAATTTGAAAGTGGATGAGATCAATTGTGGCGAGGGGGCTTGCCCCCGTTGGGGCGCGAAGCGGCCCTGAAATCGGATAGCGAGGTCTTACTGAAAGACCGCGTTTGCTGATTATACGGCTGCTTCGCAGCCGAACGGGGCGATGCGGCGTTCCGACAAGCCCCCTCGCCACAAATCAGACCTGCCCCTGAGCCCCTTCAAACCACGCCAGTTTCTCGCGCAGTTGCACCACTTCACCGACGATCACCAATGTCGGCGCATGCACCTCATGCTCCGCCACCAGCTGTGGCAGGTCTGCCAGGGTGCCGGTAAACACCCGCTGGTTGACCGTGGTGCCCTGCTGGATCAGTGCCGCCGGGGTATCGGCGGCGCGACCATGCTTGATCAACTGTTCGCAGATGATCGGCAAGCCCACCAGCCCCATGTAGAACACCAGGGTTTGCGCCGGGGCCACCAGATCGGCCCATGGCAAATCGCTGGAGCCGTCCTTGAGGTGGCCGGTGATGAAACGCACCGACTGCGCGTAATCGCGGTGAGTCAGCGGAATCCCGGCATAGGCCGCGCAACCACTGGCCGCCGTGATCCCCGGCACGACCTGGAACGGGATGCCATGGGCCGCCAGTTCTTCGATCTCCTCACCACCACGACCGAAGATGAACGGATCACCGCCCTTCAATCGCACCACGCGCTTGCCTTGCTTGGCCAAGTCCACCAATTGCTGGTTGATCTGATCCTGCGGCACCGCGTGATCGGCTCGGCGCTTGCCGACGTAAACCCGCTCGGCGTCGCGACGACACAGCTCAAGAATTGCCGGTGCGACCAAACGGTCGTACAGCACCACGTCGGCTTGCTGCATCAGACGCAATGCCTTGAACGTCAGCAGGTCGGGGTCACCTGGCCCTGCGCCCACCAGATAGACCTCACCGGTCGCCACTGGCGCTTCGCCATCGATTTTCGCCTGGAGCAGACGCTCGGCTTCACCGCCCTGCCCGGCCAGTTGCCGGTCGGCAACCGGCCCCTGGAAAACATCTTCCCAGAACGCCCGACGCTGCTGCACATCCGGAAACAGGCCTTTGACCTGATGGCGAAAGCGCGCCGCCAGACCGGCCAGGTGACCGTAGGTGGAAGGAATCCAGGTTTCGATCTTGGCGCGGATCAAACGCGCCAGCACCGGCGCATCGCCGCCGCTGGACACTGCAATGATCAACGGAGAACGGTCGACGATGGCCGGGAAGATCACGCTGCACAGGGCTGGCGCGTCCACCACGTTGACCGGCACGCAACGCCGATGGGCATCGGCGGAGACTTGTGCGTTCAGCGTTTCGTCGTCGGTGGCGGCAATGATCAGCCCGCAACCGTCCAGATCCGCCTCGGCATAGCCACGTAACAGGCACTCGCCACCGCTGCCGGCAACCAGCTCGCGCAGTTGCGCTTCGATTTCAGGTGCAACCACCCGCAGCAGCGCACCGGCATCGGCCAGCAGGCGGGACTTGCGCAAGGCAATCTCCCCCCCGCCGACGACCAACACACGACTGCCGCGAAGGTTATGGAACAGCGGCAGATAGTTCATTTAGCCGATGACCTCGAGGCCACCCATGTACGGCTTGAGGACTTCAGGCACACGGATCGAACCGTCGGCCTGCTGGTAGTTCTCGAGCACCGCCACCAGGGTACGACCGACTGCAAGACCGGAGCCGTTCAGGGTGTGTACCAGTTCCGGCTTGCCGGTTTCCGGGTTGCGGAAACGCGCCTGCATGCGGCGGGCCTGGAAGTCGCCGCAGTTGGAGCACGACGAGATTTCGCGGTACTTGTCCTGGCTCGGGATCCACACTTCCAGGTCGTAGGTCTTGACCGCGCTGAAGCCCATGTCGCCGGTGCACAGCGCCAGGGTGCGGTAAGGCAGTTCCAGCAGTTGCAGGACTTTCTCGGCGTTGGCGGTCAGGCCTTCCAGCGCTTCCATCGACTGCGACGGCTCGACGATCTGCACCATTTCGACTTTGTCGAACTGGTGCTGACGGATCATGCCGCGGGTGTCGCGGCCCGATGCGCCGGCTTCACTGCGGAAGCACGGCGTGTGGGCGACGAACTTGATCGGCAGCAGTTTCGAATCGACGATTTCGCCGGCGACGATGTTGGTCAGCGACACTTCGGCGGTCGGGATCAGGTACAGGTCGGCTTCGCCTTCGCGCGCGATCTTGAACAGGTCTTCTTCGAACTTCGGCAGCTGGCCGGTGCCTTGCAGCGCCGGAGCCTGGACCAGATAAGGCGTGTAGGCCTCTTCGTAGCCGTGCTCGGTGACGTGCAGGTTGATCATGAACTGCGCCAGGGCGCGATGCAGACGGGCAATCGGACCGCGCAGCAGGGCAAAACGGGCGCCGGACAGCTTGGCGGCGGTTTCGAAGTCCAGCCAGCCGAACTTCTCGCCCAGGGCCACGTGGTCCTGTACCGGGAAATCGAAGGCAGTCGGCGTGCCCCAACGGCGCACTTCGACGTTGCCGTCTTCGTCATCGCCGACCGGCACAGATTCGTGCGGCAGGTTGGGAATACCCAGCAGGATCGAGTCCAGATCGGTCTGGATCTTTTCCAGGGCGATTTTTCCGTTGTTCAGTTGGCTGCCCATGTTTTCGACATTCGCCATCAGCGGCGCGATATCTTCGCCACGCTGCTTAGCTTGACCAATGCTTTTGGAAATCGCGTTGCGTTCGGCCTGCAGCCGTTCAGTTTCGGTCTGGACTTCCTTACGCTGTTCTTCCAGCGCTTCGATGCGCGCAACATCCAGGGCATAGCCACGGGATGCCAGGCGGTCCGCTACGTCCTGAAGGTTGCTACGTAACAGTTTGGAATCGAGCATGTCGGTTTCTCGTTTATCAAAGTTTGGTCAAGGACAGGCCGGCCCAGGTGGCAAGCAGCCCGCCGAATACGCTGAGCGCCGCATAGCCCAGGGCCAGCAGCACTTGCCCGCTTTCCAGCAGGCGCACCGTATCCAGTGAAAAGGATGAAAAAGTCGTCAGCCCCCCAAGGAAGCCGACGATCAACCCGGCACGCACCTCGATGGGCACCTCCGGGCGTATCAAAAACAGACCGTATAGAACGCCGATCAGCAAACAGCCCACGATATTAACGGCCAGCGTCGCGGTATAGAAGTGCCGCGGCCAATTAGCATTGATCCAGTTGCCCGTGGCAAAGCGCAACAACGTACCGGCCATCCCGCCAACGGAAACCGCAACAATCAGTGGAAGCACTATTTTCTCCGCTGCCTTGGGCTTAAACGGTCGAGTTTTGCCAGGTGATTGAGCTTCTCGCCGATTTTCAACTCAAGGCCACGGGGGACCGGTTGATAGAACGGGATCGGGTCGAGTTCTTCCGGGAAATAGTCTTCGCCGGCGGCATAGGCGTCCGGCTCATCATGGGCATAACGGTATTCATCGCCGTAGCCCAGTTGCTTCATAAGCTTGGTCGGCGCGTTGCGCAGGTGCAGCGGCACTTCCAGCGAACCGTGCTCGGCGGCGGCGCGCAGTGCCGTCTTGAAGCCCATGTACACCGCGTTGCTCTTTGGTGCACAAGCCAGATAGGTGATGGCCTGGGCCACCGCCAGCTCGCCTTCTGGGCTGCCGAGGCGCTCCTGCACTTCCCAGGCCGCCAGGCACAGGCTCAGGGCACGCGGGTCGGCATTGCCGATGTCTTCGCTGGCCATGCGCACCACCCGCCGAGCCAGGTACAAGGGGTCGCAACCACCGTCGATCATCCGTGCGAACCAGTACAAGGCGCCGTCGGGGTTGGAGCCACGCACCGATTTATGCAGCGCGGAAATCTGGTCGTAGAACGCCTCACCACCCTTATCGAAGCGTCGGCGGGTATCGCCTAGCAGACTTTGCAGGAGCCCGGTGCCGATTTCGCTGTTGTCTTCAGCCAGGTCCGAGGCGTTTTCCAGCAGGTTGAGCAGGCGTCGACCATCGCCGTCCGCGGCCGACAGTAGCATCTGGAAGCCTTCGTCGCTGAGGGTCAGGTTGCGCTTGCCCAGCCCCCGTTCTTCGGTCAGCGCACGGTGCACCAGTTTGCGCAGGGCCGCTTCGTCGAGACTTTTGAGCACGTAGACCCGTGCCCGGGAGAGCAAGGCGTTATTGAGTTCGAACGATGGGTTTTCCGTGGTCGCGCCGATGAAAATCAGCGTGCCGTCTTCGACATAGGGCAGAAACGCATCCTGCTGGGATTTGTTGAAACGGTGTACTTCATCGACGAACAGGATGGTGCGGCGGCCGTACTGCGCGGCCTGCTGCTTGGCGATTTCCACCGACTGGCGGATCTCCTTGACCCCGGCCAGCACCGCCGAGACCGTTTCGAAGTGCGCCTCCGAGACTTCCGCGAGCAATCGCGCCAGGGTGGTTTTGCCCACGCCCGGCGGCCCCCAGAAAATCATCGAATGCAGGGCACCCTGCTCCAGCGCTTCGCGCAGAGGCTTGCCGCGAGCGAGCACGTGCTCCTGACCGACGTACTCGTCCAGATTGGCCGCACGCAGGCGGGCGGCCAATGGCTGGGCGATGGGGGTGCTGCGAAACAGATCCATGGTTACCTAAAAAACCTCACTGCCTATCAGCCAAATCATTAAACACCGCAAGCCCCTGTGGGAGCGAGCTTGCTCCGGGCGGCGTTCCGACGATAGCGTCAGGTCAGTCGACATTGCTGTTGAATGTTATGCCGCCATCGCGAGCAAGCTCGCTCCCACAGGTGATCTGTCTTATTCCTGAATTACGTCAGCCCCTTTAGGGATGTCGAACTTGAACTTGGAAGCCGGAATCGGCTCGTTGGCCTTCACGCCGGTGAACAGGATATTGGTGCGCTGACCAACGCTGTCGATCAACTGCATATCATTGACCAGACCATTGCGGAACGACAGGCGCAGGCTGTCGAACAGGGTGTCCTTGGTTTTCGGCTTGAGGGTGAAGTCGATCACGCCGCCGGCTTCCTTGGCACTGATGTCGAAGCTCTGGCTGATCTTGGACACGTCACCGGACAGCAGCAAGGCCGGCGTCTGGGTCAGGCGCTGGTCGAGGTTCTTGATGGTGGCCTGTTCCAGGTCCGGGTCCCACAGGGTGACTTTCTTGCCATCGGAGATCATGGTCTGTTCGGCCGGCGCATCGGTGTGCCAGTAGAACAGGCCCGGACGCTGCAGGGACATCTCGCCGGCGGTTTCCTGCAACCGGGTGCCGGTGCCATCGAGGGTCAGTTGCGAGAAGCGTGCAGTCAGGGTCTGGGATTTTTCCAGCAGTTGGGTCAGGCGCGCCACGTCCTTGTCATCGGCGTTAGCCTGGAGCGTGGTCAAGGCCAGTACCGGCAGCAACAGCATGCGGATCAGACGCATGGGAGTCCTCATAACATTCGTGGGAGTGCGGGCGGCGCCCAAGGCACCACCCTTTTCATACTCGGGTCAGTCGCGCACCGGGCCCGGGGCCAGGACTTCACGCGAACCGTTGGTGTTCATGGACGTCACGACCCCGGCCATTTCCATGGCTTCGATCATGCGCGCGGCGCGGTTGTAGCCGATCTTCAGCTTGCGCTGAACCGCGGAAATGGAGGCGCGACGGCTTTCCAGCACGAACTGCACGGCTTCGTCGTACAGCGCGTCGGCCTCGGGATCGTCACCGTCGCCGCCACCGCTGCTGCCTTCAAAGCCGCTGCCCGCCTCTTCGACGCCATTGAGAATGTCGTCGTTGTATTCCGGCGCGCCCCGTAGCTTCCAGGCTTCCACCACGCGGTGAACCTCATCGTCGGACACGAAAGCACCGTGGACACGAATCGGCAAGCTGGTGCCCGGTGGCATGTAGAGCATGTCACCGTGGCCGAGCAGTTGTTCGGCGCCGCCCTGGTCGATGATGGTCCGGGAGTCGATCTTGCTCGATACCTGGAACGCCATGCGGGTCGGGATGTTGGCCTTGATCAGACCGGTGATCACATCCACCGACGGACGCTGGGTCGCAAGGATCAAGTGGATACCGGCCGCACGCGCCTTCTGGGCGATACGGGCGATCAGTTCTTCAACCTTCTTGCCGACGATCATCATCATGTCGGCGAATTCGTCGACCACCACCACGATGGTCGGCAGCTTGCTCAGCAGCGGCGCTTCGTCGTGGATGCTTTCGCGCTTGTACAGCGGATCGCTCAACGGCTCGCCGGCGTCCTGGGCTTCCTTGACCTTGGCGTTGAAGCCCGACAGGTTTCGCACGCCCATCTTGGCCATCAGCTTGTAGCGTCGCTCCATCTCGGCAACGCTCCAGCGCAGGGCGTTGGCGGCGTCCTTCATGTCGGTGACCACCGGGCAGAGCAGGTGCGGAATGCCTTCGTAGATCGACAGTTCCAACATTTTCGGGTCGATCATGATCAGCTTGGCGTCTTCCGGGCCGGACTTGAACAGGATCGACAGGATCATCGCGTTCACACCCACCGACTTACCGGAACCGGTGGTACCGGCCACCAGCAGGTGCGGCATCTTCGCCAGGTCGGTGATGACCGGCTTGCCGCCGATGTCGTGACCCAGGGCCAGGGTGACCGGCGACTTGAAGTTGTCGTACTCGGGGGTCGACAACACCTCGGAGAAACGCACGATCTGCCGGTCTTCGTTGGGGATCTCGATACCGACCGTAGTCTTGCCCGGAATCACTTCCACCACGCGCACGCTGGTCACGGCCAGGGAACGGGCCAGGTCTTTGGCCAGGTTGGAAATGCGGCTGACCTTGACCCCGGCGGCCGGCTGGATTTCGTAACGGGTAATCACCGGACCCGGGTGAATCGAGTCCACTGCAACTTCAACGCCGAATTCCTTGAGCTTGATTTCCAGCAAGTGGCCAACCGCAGCCAGGGATTCAGGCGAATAATTGAGCTGTTTCTTTTCCGCAGGGTCGAGAATCGAGATCGGCGGCAAGGTGCCTTCCACGGCGCTGTCGACGAACAGCGGCGCCTGTTTCTCTTTCTCGACGCGCTTGCTCGGTGCGGCGGGCTTTGGTGGCGCGGGCGCAATCACCGGCGGCACCTGCTTCTCGCGCTCAGACATGTGCTTGCTCAGGGCTTGTTCACGCTCGATCAGGCGTTCCTTGACCTTGGCCTGCTCGCGCTTGTCGGTGACGCTCGGCGCGACCACTTCATCCATACGGTCGTCGACTTCACGCAACTGGGCGACCAGCTGTTTGCGCTCGGTACGGGCCGCCCACCAGCGATTGGCGGCGCTCTGGAACAGTTCGAACAGGTCGAGGGTGATCTTGCCGGTGATGTCCATCACCTTGAACCACGACAGGTCGGTAAACACAGTCAGGCCAAACAGGAACAAGGCAATGAACAACAGCGTGCTGCCCTGGATATTCAGGGCGTTCCTGGCCAGTTCGCCGAGGCTTTCCCCCAGCGCGCCGCCCGCACCGGCCGGCAGACCGGTCGCGGCATGAAAATGGATATGGGCCAGGGCGGCACCCGACAGCACCAGGAACACCAGGCCGATCAGGCGCCAGGAGAACAGCCAGCCGCTCCACTGCCACGGTTCGTGACGCTGGCGGAAGATCTGGTACGCCTTGATGGCCAGCAGCAACGGGAAGATGTAGGCGAAGTAACCCAGCACCATGAACAGGATATCGGCGCTGTAGGAGCCCGCTGGCCCGCCGAAGTTCTGCACGTCGTCGATCTTGCTGTTATGACTCCAGCCCGGATCGTCCTTGCCGTAGGTCAACAAGGCCATCATCAGGAACAGGCACAAGGCACCGATGGCGATCAGCGCACCTTCCTTGAGTCGGTAGTGCAAGTGCTGGCGCCAGAGCGGTACGACGGCTGGTTTAGGTGCTGCGGTGGATTTCTTCAAAACGCTTCTTTTCCTGCGCCTATGGCGCGTCCATCTGGTGAATGTCTATAAAAGCTGCCAAAAAACTGCGAAAAAACTGCCCAATCCAGGCAGGTAAAAGAGTTAACACGCGTTACCGGGACTACTTTTAACACTGCGCCCCGGTTTTTATAAACATGGCGCGCACTGAATATATGTAACACGCAGGGCATTGTACGGGTTTGTACGCACGACGCCATGCTTGAGACCCTTGGGTGTAGCATAGTCAACAGCACATGACATGCTGTTCAATTTGAGCATGCATTCTCTTTTGTGACAAAGGCTTATGAGGTGTTTTTATGAGCGAAGCGAAGCATTCACGCCTGATTATCCTGGGCTCCGGCCCCGCCGGTTACAGCGCGGCCGTTTATGCCGCCCGCGCCAACCTCAAGCCCGTTGTCATTACCGGCATCCAGGCAGGTGGCCAGCTCACTACCACCGTCGAAGTGGATAACTGGCCAGGGGACGTCGAAGGCCTGACCGGACCGGTGCTGATGGATCGCATGCAAAAACACGCCGAACGCTTTGCCACTGAGATCGTTTACGACCACATCCACACCGCCAAGTTGCAACAACGGCCGTTCGAGCTGATCGGCGATGGCGGCACCTATACCTGCGACGCCTTGATCATTGCCACCGGCGCCTCCGCGCAATACCTGGGTCTGCCGTCGGAGGAAGCGTTTGCCGGCAAAGGGGTGTCGGCGTGCGCAACCTGTGATGGGTTTTTCTATCGCAATCAGGTGGTTGCAGTGGTCGGCGGCGGCAATACGGCGGTCGAGGAAGCCTTGTACCTGTCGAACATCGCCAAGGAAGTGCACCTGATCCATCGGCGCGACAAACTGCGCTCGGAGAAGATCCTCCAGGACAAACTCTTCGAAAAAGCCGCCAATGGCAATATCCGCCTGCACTGGAACCAGAACCTGGACGAAGTGCTCGGCGATGCCAGCGGCGTGACCGGTGCCCGCCTGCGCGACAGCCACACCGGCGAAACGAAGGAGCTGCCGCTGGCCGGGGTGTTTATCGCCATCGGCCACAAACCCAACACCGACCTGTTCACGGGCCAACTGGAAATGCGCAACGGGTATCTGCTGGTCAAGGGTGGCAGCGAAGGCGATGCCACCGCTACGGCGATTGCCGGGGTGTTTGCCGCCGGTGACGTGGCCGACCACGTTTATCGCCAGGCCGTTACGTCTGCCGGGGCCGGTTGCATGGCGGCGCTGGACGCTGAAAAATACCTCGACGACATTCCTGCCGTTTAAAGGCAAACTTTATGGCGGGCCAACACCCGCCACTGCCCTCCCCTTCTGCAAGCCCGGATGCCATGCTGACTTGGTTACAACGCAATACCTTGCATTTCCCACCGCTGGAAAAGGCCATGCGCGACCCCAACGGGCTTCTGGCTGCCGGTGGCGACCTGTCCGCCGATCGGCTGATCTCGGCTTATCGCCACGGCTGCTTCCCATGGTTTTCCGAAGGCCAGCCGATCCTCTGGTGGTCGCCGGACCCACGCACGGTTCTGTTTCCCGACGAATTGCACGTCTCGCGCAGCCTGAACAAACTGCTGCGTCAGCAACGCTATCAAGTGACCTTTGACCAGGACTTCGCCGCCGTTATCCGTGCCTGTGCAGCCCCTCGGGAATACGCTGACGGCACCTGGATCACCGAGGCCATGCAGGACGCTTATATCGAGCTGCACAGGCGCGGACACGCGCACTCGGTGGAAGTCTGGGACGGGGACGAATTGGTTGGCGGGCTCTACGGCCTGGCGATGGGCCAGCTGTTTTTCGGCGAATCCATGTTCAGCCTCGCTGACAACGCCTCGAAATTCGGCTTTGCCACGTTGGTCCGCCATCTCAAAGACTCAGGCTTCGTGCTGATCGACTGCCAGATGCCCACCGACCACTTGCATAGCCTGGGCGCCCGGGCGATTCCGCGCCGCGAGTTTGCCGATTTTCTGGCCAGGCACCTTGACCAACCCAACCATGCCACCTGGGTTTGCTGAGCGACTTTTCCCCGTGTGGCTTACACTTATTCAAAAGCATTATCCCGAGGGTTGATCATGACCGAGTTGGCGCGTTTGAAGTTCTATGCCACTCAGCCGCACTCTTGCAGTTATCTGCCCGATGAGCAGGCCACAACCCTGTTCCTCGACCCTAGCCAGCCCATGGATGTGCATGTCTATGCAGACCTGTCAGAGATGGGGTTTCGTCGCAGTGGCGATCATCTCTACCGGCCGCATTGCCAGAATTGCAATGCCTGCGTTCCGGCGCGCATTCCCGTGGGGCAGTTCACGCCCAACCGGCAACAGAAACGCATCTTCAAGCGCAACACGGATTTGCAGGTGCGTCCGGCCAGGCCCGGCTTCAACGAAGAGTACTTCGACCTTTACCAGCGTTACATCGAACAGCGTCACGCCGATGGCGACATGTACCCGCCGAGTCGCGACCAGTTCTCGACATTCCTGGTGCGGGACCTGCCGTTTTCAAGATTTTATGAATTTCGCCTGAACGGCCGACTACTGGCCGTCGCCGTCACCGATTTACTGCCGAACGGTCTGTCGGCGGTCTACACCTTCTACGAGCCTGCCGAAGAGCGCCGCAGCCTTGGGCGCTACGCAATTCTCTGGCAAATCGCCGAGGCCAGGCGGCTGGGGCTGGATGCGGTCTACCTCGGCTACTGGATCAAGAACTGCAAAAAAATGAACTACAAGACTCAATATCGCCCTATTGAGTTGCTGATTAATCAGCGCTGGGTGGTTCTAAACTAGAGCCGGCCCTAAACCCCTTGGCTTAAACCCCACTTTTCGGGCACAATGCACGCCGCTTTTGCCTGGCGCAGTTGCACCGGGCCATTCATTGGACACCGAGGGCTTTACTGCATGTCGAAAGAAGACAGCTTCGAAATGGAAGGCACTGTCGTCGACACCCTGCCCAACACCATGTTTCGTGTGGAGTTGGAAAATGGGCACGTCGTAACCGCGCACATCTCCGGCAAGATGCGCAAGAACTACATCCGTATTCTTACCGGCGACAAAGTGCGCGTAGAGCTGACTCCCTATGACTTGAGCAAAGGGCGCATCACTTACCGCGCCCGTTAATCAAGTCAATACAAGACGCCCGGCTCATGCCGGGCGTTTTTGTTAGTGCGGGATTTGCCAGCACACCGAAAACCTGTAGGAGCGAGCCTGCTCGCGATAACGTCAGTTCAGTCAACATTGATGCCACTGACACACCGCATCGCGAGCAGGCTCGCCCCTACAGGGGAATGCAGTGAATTTGATAGACAGCAAAAAGGCGCACAAAGGCGCCTTTTTGCTTTGTTGCGGTTTAACGTCAGGCCATCTCGGCCGTGGTCTCGAACTCGAAGGTCAGCTCGCCGTCCTTGATGTCGATGTGTACCACACCGCCATGCTCGGCCAGTTCGCCAAAGAGAATCTCCTCCGCCAGCGGACGCTTGATCTTGTCCTGGATCAGGCGAGCCATCGGGCGAGCACCCATCGCCGCGTCGTAGCCACCTTCGGCCAGCCAGTTGCGGGCTGCATCGGTGACCTCCAGCAACACACGCTTGTCTTCCAGCTGCGCCTGAAGCTCGGTAAGGAACTTGTCCACCACACTCTTGATGACCTCATGGCTGAGGCGACCAAACTGGATGATGGTGTCCAGACGGTTGCGGAATTCCGGCGTGAAGCTCTTCTTGATCACTTCCATCGCATCGGACGAGTGATCCTGATAGGTGAAACCGATCGAAGCGCGGGCTGCGGTCTCGGCACCGGCGTTGGTCGTCATGATGACGATCACGTTACGGAAATCCGCCTTGCGCCCGTTGTTATCGGTCAACGTACCGTGGTCCATCACCTGCAGCAGCAGGTTGAAGACTTCGGGATGCGCCTTCTCGATTTCATCGAGCAACAGCACGCAGTGTGGCTGCTTGGTGATGGCTTCGGTCAGCAGACCGCCCTGATCGAATCCGACATAGCCTGGAGGCGCACCGATCAGACGCGATACGGTGTGGCGCTCCATGTACTCGGACATGTCGAAACGAATCAGCTCGACACCCAGGGCCTTGGCCAACTGACGCGCCGCTTCGGTTTTACCGACACCGGTAGGCCCTGCGAACAGGAACGAACCAACAGGCTTGTCAGGGGACTTGAGACCGGCGCGAGACAGCTTGATCGCGGTTGCCAGCGAGTCGATCGCGGCATCCTGACCGAACACGGTCAACTTCAGGTCACGCTCGAGGTTACGCAGCAGCTCCTTGTCGGAACTGGTGACGTGCTTTGGCGGAATCCGCGCGATTTTCGCGACGATGTCCTCGACTTGCGGCACTTCGATGCGCTTCACACGCTTCTCGACCGGTTGCAGGCGCTGGTAGGCACCCGCCTCGTCGATGACGTCGATGGCCTTGTCCGGCATGTGACGATCATTGATGTAACGCGAGGCCAGCTCGGCAGCCGCGCGCAGAGCTTCATCACTGTATTCGATATTGTGATGGCTTTCGAAACGCCCCTTCAGGCCGCGCAGAATGCCAATGGTGTCTTCCACCGAAGGCTCCGACACATCGACCTTCTGGAAGCGCCGAGCCAGTGCACGGTCCTTCTCGAAGATGCCGCGGAATTCCTGAAAGGTAGTCGAACCGATGCAACGGATATCACCGGACGACAGCAACGGCTTGAGCAGGTTCGAGGCATCCATGACGCCACCGGACGCGGCACCCGCACCAATGATGGTGTGGATCTCATCGATGAACAGGATCGCCTGCGGACGTTTTTTCAGTTCATTGAGCAACGCCTTGAAGCGCTTCTCGAAATCGCCACGGTACTTGGTGCCGGCCAGCAAGGCACCCAGGTCGAGGGAGTAAACCACGCTGTTGGCCAGCAGGTCCGGCACCTGATTATCGACAATGCGCTTGGCCAGGCCTTCGGCAATCGCGGTTTTACCCACGCCCGCCTCGCCCACCAGCAGCGGATTATTTTTGCGACGACGCGCCAGGATCTGCGCGACACGCTCGACTTCCAGCTCACGACCTACCAACGGATCGATACGACCCTGGCGCGCCAGTTCATTGAGGTTGCTGGCATAAGCATCCAGAGGATTGCCTGAAGAAGAAGACTCACCGCCCTCGTCGTCCTGCATATCTTGCTCACCTTCAGAGTGATCGCCATGCCCAGGCACCTTGGAAATGCCATGGGCGATGTAGTTGACGACATCTATACGGGCAACGCTCTGCTGTTTCAGCAGGAACACTGCCTGACTCTCTTGCTCACTGAAGATCGCGACCAGCACGTTGGCACCAGTCACTTCGCGCTTGCCCGAGCTCTGTACGTGAAACACAGCACGTTGCAGTACACGCTGGAAGCCCAGGGTTGGCTGGGTTTCGCGATCCTCGTCATGAACAGGGATCAATGGCGTGGTGGAGTCGATGAACTCCTGCAGGTCATGCTTGAGTTTGTCGAGGTTCGCGCCGCACGCACGCAAAACAGTGGCGGCAGCCTCATTGTCCAATAGGGCCAGCAGGAGGTGTTCGACGGTCATGAACTCATGACGCTTCGAACGGGCCTCCTTGAAGGCAAGATTGAGGGTGACTTCGAGCTCGCGGTTTAACATAGCTTCACCTCATACCCAAGTGTCCGGCGATTAACCGTCCTTCTCGATTTCACAGAGTAGCGGATGCTGGCTTTCCCTGGCGTACTGGTTGACCTGCATGGCCTTGGTCTCGGCGATGTCGCGGGTAAACACTCCACATACTGCCCGCCCTTCTGTATGGACGGCCAGCATGACCTTGGTCGCCAGCTCGCGATTCAGGTTAAAAAACACCTCGAGCACTTCGACGACGAAATCCATCGGTGTGTAGTCATCGTTGAACAAAACCACCTTGTACATCGGCGGCGCCTGAAGTGCAGGCTTTGCCTCCTGAACAGCAATGCCTGCGGAATCGTCGTCGTGTAAATCAGGGTGATCCTGATTGAATGTTAGTCGAATCTGGCTGATTGCATGCATGGAAAGAAAGGTTCGTCAGTTGTTCAAATACAGTGGTGGGGGCGGCTATCAGCGATTTCAACTCCGACTGCCGGGTCAGCTTGACTATCGGCAAAACAGTGTTACAACCAATAGAGCCCACAGTGGGTAAAAAAGGTCCGCGGAGTCAATCTTATTTACAGATTCGACTGCGGATGTACTGGATGATACTCCAGTGATGGAGTCTGTTGCAGAGGGAGTTGGGTATGGCTGTCGGCAAGGTGAAGTGGTTCAACAATGCCAAGGGTTACGGATTCATCAACGAGGAAGGCAAGACAGAAGATCTGTTTGCCCACTACTCAGCCATTAAAATGGATGGTTATAAAACCCTGAAAGCCGGGCAAGCTGTCGTATTCGATATCATCCAGGGCCCCAAAGGCCTGCACGCGGTCAACATCGGCAACCCGATAGATACCTCGAAAGCCACGACACCCACAACTGAAGAGACCGTTGTGGTTTAACACCGCAACATCAACCAGTCATAAAAAAACCGCCTGACTCAAATTCTTGAATCAGGCGGTTTTTGTGTGCCTGCGTTTTCTTACATGTGCGAGATCAGCGCATCGCCGAAGCCGGAAGACGACACCAGCTTGGCACCTTCCATCAGGCGCTCGAAGTCATAGGTCACGGTCTTGGCGGAAATCGCGCCGTTGGTGCCCTTGATGATCAGGTCGGCTGCTTCGGTCCAGCCCATGTGGCGCAGCATCATTTCAGCGGACAGGATCAGCGAACCGGGGTTGACCTGGTCCTTGCCTGCGTACTTCGGCGCGGTACCGTGGGTGGCTTCGAACATGGCTACGGTGTCGGACAGGTTGGCACCCGGCGCAATACCGATACCGCCCACTTCCGCCGCCAGGGCGTCGGAGAGGTAGTCGCCGTTCAGGTTCAGGGTCGCGATCACATCGTACTCGGCCGGGCGCAGCAGGATCTGCTGGAGCATGGCGTCGGCGATGGCATCCTTGACGATGACGTTCTTGCCGGTTTTCGGGTTCTTGAACTGCATCCACGGACCGCCGTCGAGCAGGGTCGCGCCGAACTCTTCAGCCGCCACTTCGTAGGCCCATTCCTTGAAGGCACCTTCGGTGAACTTCATGATGTTGCCTTTGTGCACGATGGTCAGCGAATCGCGATCGTTGTCGACCACATATTGCAGGGCCTTACGCGCCAGACGCTTGGTGCCTTGCAGGGACACCGGCTTGACGCCGATACCGCAGTTCTCGTCGAAACGGATCTTGGTAACGCCCATTTCTTCTTTCAGGAACTTGATGACCTTGGTGGCTTCCGGCGTACCGGCCTTCCACTCGATGCCCGCGTAGATGTCTTCGGAGTTCTCGCGGAAGATGGTCATGTCGACATCGCCAGGCTTTTTCACCGGGCTAGGCACGCCTTCGAACCAGCGCACCGGGCGCAGGCAGACGTACAGGTCGAGTTGCTGACGCAGGGCCACGTTCAGGGAACGGATGCCGCCACCGACCGGGGTGGTCAGCGGGCCCTTGATGGAAACCACGTAATCCTTGACCGCGTCCAGGGTTTCCTGAGGCAGCCAGGTGTCCTGATCGTAAACCTGAGTCGCTTTCTCCCCGGCGTACACTTCCATCCAGGAAATCTTGCGCTCGCCGCCGTAAGCCTTTTTCACAGCAGCATCGACAACCTTGATCATGACCGGGCTGATGTCGACGCCAATGCCGTCGCCTTCGATGAAGGGAATGATCGGGTTATTAGGAACATTGAGAGAATGGTCTGCATTGACGGTGATTTTGTCGCCGACGGCTGGAACCTGAATCTTCTTGTAACCCATGCTGAACTCCATTGATTGGATTGAACATCTGGCTTGGTTCGAGCGTAACCCAGTTGAATCGGCGCGCAAACCCTATGTTCTATCCATATGCCGCAAAGCCATACAACTGGCGCGCTACACGCCTGAAAGCAAAGGGAAAAGCGCCAAACTCAAGCACGACGAATGACTCTACGCCCGACTTGCCCCTGCGACCTTTAGACCAATGGACGACATTCGTTGCGTATGAACCATCGGCAGATTGCCAGCTACCTATGTATAATGCCGCCGCTGACTAAAGGGTCACGACGGACTGAACAGCTCTACGACGAGTGTTTCGGCCCGATAAGCCGGTCTGTTACCGCAGCCCGGCTGCTTGACACCCCACTGATGCACCCAACATCACAGCAACGAAACCTCGATATTCGGCTCATGGATGACTTTGAACGAACGCGCTTACCCGGCGCCCTCGAGTTTCTGCGCACGCTTTAGCAAAGAAGAGAGAGTTAATCCGAATATGCCCACCCGCTCGAAGATCATCTATACCTTCACCGACGAAGCTCCTGCCCTCGCCACCTATTCACTGTTGCCTATCGTAGAGGCGTTCACCGCCTCGGCTGATATCGCCGTTGAAACCCGCGATATCTCTCTTGCAGGGCGCATCCTGGCCAGCTTCCCCGAGCAACTGGGTGACAAAGCCGTAGCCGACCACCTCGCCGAACTGGGCGCCCTGGCCGTTACGCCTGAAGCCAACATCATCAAGCTGCCGAACATCAGCGCTTCGGTTCCACAACTGCAAGCCGCGATCAAAGAGCTGCAGGCCCAGGGCTACGCACTGCCGGACTACCCGGAAACCGTGACCTGCGACGCCGACAAGGAAGCCAAGGCGCGTTACGACAAGATCAAGGGCAGCGCCGTGAACCCGGTCCTGCGCGAAGGCAACTCCGACCGCCGCGCGCCGTTGTCGGTCAAGAACTACGCACGCAAGCACCCGCACAAAATGGGCGCCTGGGCCAAGGACTCCAAGTCCCACATCGCGCACATGAGCACCGGCGATTTCTACGGCAGCGAAAAAGCCGCCCTGATCGACGCCGCTGACGCCGTGAAAATCGAACTGATCGCTCAAGACGGCACCGCTACCGTCCTGAAAGAAAAGACCAGCGTACAAGCCGGTGAGATCCTCGATTGCGCGGTACTGAGCAAAAACGCCCTGCGCAGCTTCATCGCGGCCGAAATCGAAGACGCCAAGGCACAAGGCGTGCTGCTGTCGGTTCACTTGAAAGCCACCATGATGAAGGTCTCCGACCCGATCATGTTCGGCCAGATCGTTGCCGAGTTCTATAAAGACGCACTGGCCAAGCACGCTGACGTGCTGGCACAGATCGGCTTCAACCTGAACAACGGCATCGGCGACCTGTACGCTCGCATCAAGGCCTTGCCTGCCGAGCAGCAAGCGCAGATCGAAGCTGACATCCAGGCGGTCTACGCCGCTCGCCCTTCCCTGGCGATGGTCAACTCCGACAAAGGCATCACCAACCTGCACGTGCCGAGCGACGTCATCGTCGACGCCTCGATGCCGGCAATGATCCGTGACTCCGGCAAGATGTGGGGCACCGACGGCCAGCTGCACGACACCAAGGCCGTGATCCCGGATCGCTGCTACGCCACCATCTACCAGGCTGTGATCGAAGATTGCAAAGCCAACGGTGCGTTCGATCCGACCACCATGGGCAGCGTGCCGAACGTTGGCCTGATGGCGAAGAAAGCCGAAGAGTACGGCTCCCACGACAAGACTTTCCAGATCAAGGCTGACGGCGTTGTTCGCGTCACCGACAGCAAGGGCAACCTGCTGATGGAACAGGCTGTCGAGGCCGGCGACATCTTCCGCATGTGCCAGACCAAAGACGCGCCGATCCAGGACTGGGTCAAACTGGCCGTCAACCGTGCTCGCGCAAGCGCGACCCCGGCGATTTTCTGGCTGGACCCGATGCGCGCCCACGACGGCGTAGTGATCGAGAAAGTTCAGGCTTACCTGAAGGATCACGACACTGCCGGCCTGGACATCCAGATCATGGCACCGGTCGACGCGATGAAGTACACCCTGCAGCGTACCCGCTCTGGCCTCGACACCATCTCGGTGACCGGCAACGTACTGCGCGACTACCTGACCGACCTGTTCCCGATCATGGAACTGGGCACCAGCGCCAAGATGCTGTCGATCGTGCCGCTGATGAACGGCGGTGGCCTGTTCGAAACCGGCGCCGGCGGTTCGGCACCGAAACACGTTCAGCAGTTGCTGGAAGAGAACTTCCTGCGCTGGGATTCGCTGGGTGAATTCCTGGCCCTGGCCGCGTCCCTGGAACACCTGGGCGTAACCTACAACAATCCAAAGGCGCTGGTTCTGGCCAAGACCCTGGACCAGGCCACCGGCCAGTTCCTGGACAACAACAAGTCGCCATCGCGCAAAGTCGGCAACATCGACAACCGCGGCAGCCACTTCTACCTGGCGCTGTACTGGGCCCAGGCCCTGGCTGCCCAGACCGAAGACGCTGCACTGCAAGCGCAGTTCGCGACCCTGGCCAAGACCCTGACCGAGAACGAGGCGACCATCGTTGCCGAACTCAACGCCGTTCAGGGCAAGCCAGTAGACATCGGCGGTTACTACCACGCCGACGCCGAGCTGATCAGCAAGGCCATGCGCCCAAGCGCAACCTTCAACGCGGCTGTTGCTGCGCTGGTTTAAGGTTGTAAGGGAACATCACAAACCCCGGCCCTGTGCCGGGGTTTGTGTTTTCAGAACTTACATAAATCCCATGTGGGAGCGGGCTTGCTCGCGAATGCGGTTTATCATTCAGCATCTTTGTTGGCTGACCCACCGCATTCGCGAGCAAGCCCGCTCCCACACTGATCGCATTTCAATTTCAGAATTGAGGAAGTTTATGGACTGGAAACCCCACATCACCGTCGCCACCATCGTCGAACACAACGGTCGCTTCCTGATGGTCGAAGAACTCAAGCACGGGCGCGTGGTGCTCAACCAGCCCGCCGGCCATCTGGACCCGAACGAAACCCTGACCGAAGCCGCTATCCGTGAAACCCTCGAAGAAACCGGCTGGGACGTCGAACCCACCGGCGTACTGGGCATTTACCTCTACACCGCCCCGAGCAATGGCGTGACCTACCAGCGGGTCTGCTTCATCGCCAAACCACTGAAACACCACGCGCATTATCAACTGGATGACGGCATCGTCGGCGCCAAGTGGTTGACCCGCGAGGAATTAATCGAGCAGCGCGACAACTGGCGCAGTGAGCTGATTATCCGCTGCATCGACGACTATCTGGCAGGCCAACACTTCGGCCTCGAATTGATCCGTCCTTCTCTTTAGCCTTGCGGGCCCGAGCCTGCTAGAATCGCGTCCTTTTTCAAGACACTCATTGAATCCCTATGCGTGATCCAGCCCCTTCTGACACACAAAAGAAGCGCGTCATTGTCGGCATGTCCGGCGGCGTGGACTCTTCCGTTTCCGCCCTCCTGCTGATCGAGCAGGGCTATGAGGTGGAAGGCCTGTTCATGAAGAACTGGGAAGAAGACGATGGAACGGAATACTGCACCGCCATGGATGACTTGGCGGACGCCCAGGCCGTGTGCGACAAGATTGGCATCAAGCTGCACACCGCCAACTTCGCCGCCGAGTACTGGGACAACGTGTTCGAGCATTTCCTGGCCGAATACAAGGCCGGACGCACGCCGAACCCGGACATCCTGTGCAACCGCGAAATCAAGTTCAAGGCGTTCCTCGACTACGCCATGATCCTGGGCGCCGACCTGATCGCCACCGGCCACTACGTGCGTCGCCGCGACATCGATGGCCGCACCGAACTGCTCAAGGGCCTGGACCCGAACAAGGACCAGAGCTACTTCCTGCACGCCGTCGGCGGTGAACAGATCGCCAAGACCCTGTTCCCGGTCGGCGAGCTGGAAAAACCGCAAGTGCGCGCCATTGCCGAGAAGTACGAACTGGCGACCGCGAAGAAAAAGGATTCCACCGGGATCTGCTTTATCGGCGAGCGCCGCTTCAGCGACTTCCTCAAGCAGTACCTGCCGGCGCAACCGGGCGAGATCAAGACCACCGAAGGCGAAATCATCGGCCGTCACCACGGCCTGATGTACCACACCATCGGTCAGCGTCAGGGCCTGGGTATTGGCGGCCTGAAAGATGCCAGCGATGAGCCGTGGTACGTGCTGATCAAGGACCTGGAACACAACGAGCTGATCGTTGGCCAGGGCAATGATCACCCGTGGCTGTTCTCCCGCGCCCTGCTCGCTTCCGATATCTACTGGGTCAACCCGATCGATCTGAGCCAGCCGCGCAAGCTGACCGCCAAGGTTCGTTATCGCCAGAGCGACCAGCCGTGCACCCTGGAAAAAACCGCCACCGGTTATCGCGCGACCTTCGACGATCCGCAACGCGCGGTCACTCCGGGCCAGTCCGTGGTGTTCTACGACGGTGAAATCTGCCTCGGGGGCGGCGTGATTGAAGTCGCCGAGCCGTGGACGAGCAAGGGCCAGGCCCTATGAACCCGATCCAGGAGCAACTGACGGCACTGGGCGGCGTGTTTCTCGCCGCAGTGCTGGTGGACAGGATCGCCAAGACCGGCCAGACCAACGAAGCCGGCCTGACCTGCATGCTCGGCAGCCTGCTGATTCGCGACCCCAAGGACACTTTGGAAGTCTATGGCGGCGACGACATCAACCTGCGTGAGGGCTATCGCGCGTTGATCGGCGCCCTCGAACGCGACCCAAGTGCCCTGCAGCGCGAGCCGCTGCGCTACGCCCTGGCCATGCTCGGCCTTGAGCGTCAGCTGGCCAAGCGCAACGACATGCTCGACGTGATCGGTTTACGCCTGCCGCAGATTCAGTCCCAGGTCGAACACTTCGGCCCTGCCCACGAAAACGTGGTCGCCGCCTGCGGCGCGCTGTATCAGGACACCCTGAGCACCCTGCGCCAACGCATCCAGGTGCACGGTGACATGCGCAACCTGCAACAACCGAGCAACGCCTCGAAAATTCGCGCCCTGCTGCTGGCCGGCATTCGTTCGGCGCGCCTGTGGCGGCAATTGGGCGGTCATCGCTGGCAGCTGGTGATCAGCCGCCGCAAATTGCTCAAAGAGCTTTACCCCTTGATGCGTAACGAATAACCCGCATCGACAGAACAGAACTTAGCAATACGCGTAATACGCCGGTCAGTTGGCGACGGACCGGCGGATTTTTTCATGTATGATACGCGCCCCATTTCGTTGCCCGACTGTCCGAGAACACCCCATGCAGCTTTCTTCGCTCACTGCGGTTTCCCCTGTTGACGGCCGCTACGCCGGCAAAACCCAGGCCCTGCGCCCAATTTTCAGCGAGTACGGCCTGATCCGTGCCCGCGTCCTGGTTGAAGTGCGCTGGCTCCAGCGCCTGGCCGCTCACCCCGCCATCAGCGAAGTGCCGGCGTTCTCCGCCGAAGCCAACGCTGTGCTCGACACCCTGGCGGAAAACTTCTCTCTGGAACACGCCGAGCGCGTCAAAGAGATCGAGCGCACCACCAACCACGACGTCAAGGCCATCGAATACCTGCTCAAAGAGCAAGCGGCCAAGCTGCCGGAACTGGCCAAGGTCAGCGAGTTCATCCACTTTGCCTGCACCAGCGAGGACATCAACAACCTGTCCCACGCCCTGATGCTGCGCGAAGGCCGTGATGACGTGATGCTGCCGC
Organism: Pseudomonas sp. KH_046_2; assembly: GCF_057838985.1. Lineage (NCBI taxonomy): Bacteria > Pseudomonadati > Pseudomonadota > Gammaproteobacteria > Pseudomonadales > Pseudomonadaceae > Pseudomonas > Pseudomonas sp. KH_046_2. The sequence goes on from NZ_CM174480.1 coordinate 3,984,239, forward strand.
TGATGCGCCAGACCGCCAACGCCATCCGCGAACTGGCGATCCGTTTCGCCGACGTGCCGATGCTGTCGCGCACCCACGGTCAGCCGGCCTCGCCGACCACCCTGGGCAAAGAACTGGCGAACGTGGTTTACCGCCTGGAGCGCCAGATCGCTCAAGTCGCTGCTGTTCCGCTGCTGGGCAAGATCAACGGCGCTGTCGGCAACTACAACGCTCACCTGTCGGCCTACCCTGAGATCGACTGGGAAGCCAACGCCCGCGCCTTCATCGAAGACGAACTGGGCCTGGGCTTCAACCCGTACACCACGCAGATCGAACCCCACGACTACATCGCCGAGCTGTTCGACGCGATCGCGCGCTTCAACACCATCCTGATCGACTTCGACCGCGACATCTGGGGCTATATCTCCCTGGGTTATTTCAAACAGCGCACCATCGCTGGCGAAATCGGTTCGTCGACCATGCCGCACAAGGTCAACCCGATCGACTTCGAAAACTCCGAAGGCAACCTGGGTATCGCCAACGCCCTGTTCCAGCACCTGGCGAGCAAGCTGCCGATCTCCCGCTGGCAGCGCGACCTGACCGACTCCACCGTACTGCGCAACCTCGGTGTCGGCTTCGCCCACAGCGTGATCGCGTACGAAGCCAGCCTCAAGGGCATCAGCAAGCTTGAGCTCAACGAGCAGAAAATTGCCGCTGACCTGGACGCCTGCTGGGAAGTATTGGCCGAGCCGATCCAGACCGTGATGCGTCGCTACAACATCGAAAACCCGTACGAAAAACTGAAAGAACTGACCCGCGGCAAGGGCATCGGCCCGCAAGCGCTGCAGACTTTCATCGACGGCCTGGACATGCCAGCCGCCGCCAAGGCCGAGCTGAAATTGCTCACCCCGGCGAACTACATCGGCAACGCTGTAGAACAAGCCAAGCGCATCTGATCGACCGCTAGACCCTTTTAAGACGCCCGGCCGCGCCGGGCGTTTTTATTCCCGTCTGAAAAGTGCATTTTTTCAATAGGTTACACATGAATCCTGATATTCCTCTTCAACTTCTGGGCGGCATCACGGCACGGGAATTCCTGCGCGACTACTGGCAGAAAAAGCCGCTGTTGATCCGTCAGGCAATTCCTGATTTCGAAAGCCCGATCGACGCCGACGAACTGGCCGGCCTGGCGCTGGAAGAAGAAGTCGAATCGCGACTGATCATCGAGAATGGCGAGCGCCCGTGGGAACTGCGTCGCGGCCCGTTCGCCGAAGATGAATTCAGCAAGCTGCCTGAAACTGACTGGACCCTGCTGGTTCAAGCCGTGGATCAGTTCGTCCCGGAAGTCAGCGAACTGCTGGAAAATTTCCGCTTTCTGCCGAGCTGGCGCATCGACGACGTGATGATCAGCTACGCCGCGCCAGGTGGCAGCGTCGGTCCGCACTTCGACAACTACGACGTGTTCCTGCTGCAAGGCCAAGGCAAGCGCAACTGGAAGATCGGCCAGATGTGCAACACCGAGAGCCCGATGCTGGCCCACGCCGACCTGCGCATCCTCTCCGAATTCGAAGCCACCGATGAATGGGTGCTGGAACCGGGCGACATGCTCTACCTGCCACCGCGCCTGGCCCATTGCGGCGTCGCCGTTGATGATTGCATGACCTACTCGGTCGGCTTCCGTGCACCGAGCGCCGCTGAAGTGCTGACCCACTTCACGGACTTCCTCAGCCAGTTCCTGACGGACGAAGAACGCTACACCGACGCCGACGCCTTGCCGACTGCCGATCCTCACCAGATCCAGCGCGACGCACTCGACCGCCTCAAAGGCCTGCTGGCCGAGCACATGAGCGACGAGCGCCTGCTGCTGACCTGGTTCGGCCAGTTCATGACCGAGCCACGCTACCCGGAACTGGTGGTGGGCCCGGAAGAGGTCGAAGAAGAAGACTTCATGTCCGCCCTGGAGCAAGGCGCGATCCTGATTCGCAACCCGAGCGCACGCCTGGCGTGGTCTGAAGTCGATGACGACCTGCTGCTGTTCGCCAGCGGCCAGAGCCGTTACCTGCCGGGCAAACTGCGCGAACTGCTGAAGATGATCTGCGCCGCCGACGCGCTGCATGCCGACAACCTTGGCGACTGGCTGAGCGACGAAGACGGTCGCGGCCTGCTGTGCGAACTGGTCAAGCAAGGAAGCCTGGGGTTTGCCGATGAATAAGATTCACGTACGTGTCGCAGACTGGCAAAAGGACAACGCCGAGATCCGGCGCATTCGTGAGACGGTGTTCGTCGCCGAGCAATCGGTTCCGCCAGAACTGGAATGGGACGCCGATGACATTGATGCAGTGCATTTCCTCGCTTACGAAGGCGACTTTCCAATTGGCACCGCCCGCCTGTTGCCCGACGGCCACGTCGGCCGGGTATCGGTACTCAAGGACTGGCGCGGCCTGAAAGTCGGCGATGCGCTGATGCAAGCGGTCATCGGTGAAGCCGAAGAGCGCGGACTCAAGCAGCAAATGCTCAGCGCCCAGGTACAAGCCACGGCGTTCTATGAGCGCCTGGGCTTTCACATGGTCAGTGAGGAGTTCCTGGAAGCCGGGATTCCGCATGTGGACATGGTTCGCCACTCGGCCTGATACCGAGTCGCGGCCATCGCGAGCAGGCTCGCTCCTACAAGGATTGCGCTAGACCTTGTAGGAGTGAGCCTGCTCGCGATGAGGCCCTGAAGAACACCCAAAAACGCCCCGCTATCTTCGGATACCGGGGCGTTTTGCTGCCTACGATTCAACTAGCGCCACTCCAGGCCGACAAACTGGCACTATCATCAATTCAAGTTGGCGGAGATAACGGATATGCCCCTACGCACCCTGCTCAGCACCCTGCTGGTGGCCTGCAGCTTTTCGGTCATGGCAGCCACCGAAATCGTGCCCCTGAACTACCGAACCAGCGCCGACCTGTTGCCGGTGGCGCAGGATTTCGTCGGCAAGGACGGACAGGTCAGCGCCTACGGCAATCAACTCATCGTCAACGCCGATCAGCGCAAGATCGACGAACTTAAAGCCCTTCTCTCACAACTCGATACCGCACCCAAGCGCCTGCTGATCACCGTCGACACCAGCGACAACAACTTCCAGGGTGACCAGGGTTATTCGGTGAATGGCGCCAAGCCAAACCAGACCCGCATCATCAACTACAGCACCGATAGCCGCGACGGCGGCATTCAGCAAGTGCAGGCCAGCGAAGGCGCACCGGCACTGATCCAGGTCGGCCAGAGCGTGCCGCTGACCAGCTCGCAGACCGACTCCTACGGCGACCTGCGCAGCCAGACCGAATACCGCAACGTCACCCAGGGCTTCTACGTCACGGCAAACGTCACCGGCGACATCGTCCACCTGTCGATCAGTACCAACCGTGACCGCATGAGCCAGGAACGTCCCGATGTAGTGAACGTACAAAGCACCGACACAACCGTCACCGGCCACCTCGGTGAGTGGATCCTGCTGGCCGGGGTCAATGGCCAGACCCAGGCCGACAAACAGGGCCTGACCCGCAGCTACTCGACCCAGAGCCGCAACGACATGACATTGCGGGTAAAAGTCGACACCCTGGACTAAAGCACCAAAAACTGACTGACGAGTCGTATTAGACCAAAGATGTAGTGCCTGAAAAAAAGCACTACAAAACGTTTGACGAGCCAAAAAAGCGAAGGCATGATGGCCTCGCTCCCGCTAATCAGGGGCCCTGGCAAGGGCCTTCGAGGCGATGTTCGCACCTACCCCGCGAACCGCTTCGTGTCTGTACCGCCCACAAGGTGTGTTTGACGAGGTTGTCGACTGGAACGAAGTTGTCCCGAGGGACGGAAGCGTAATAGGTAACCCGGCACCACACTGATGTTCGCACCAAGGCCCACGACGCCCGAATGCGCCCGCAGTTCGCCTTTACCTGCTCACTTCCCCTCGAGCCGATCGTTCATCCCGTCGCCCTCCCCGCCGAATCCGACTTGACCGCTTAAGCTTCTGGTCAGCGAGCGCAGGAATTTTCCACCGCAGAACAACTTTTCATAAAGACGCGACGAGGTTTATCTCCCATGGCACTGACACGCGAACAGCAAATTGCAGCCCTCGAAAAAGACTGGGCTGAAAACCCGCGCTGGAAAGGCGTGACACGCACTTACTCCGCTGCTGACGTCGTCCGCCTGCGTGGCTCGGTTCAACCTGAGCACACCTTTGCAAAAATGGGCGCCGAGAAGCTGTGGAACCTGGTGACCCAGGGTGCCAAGCCAGCCTTCCGTCCTGAGAAAGATTTCGTCAACTGCATGGGCGCCCTGACCGGCGGCCAGGCTGTACAACAAGTCAAGGCCGGCATCCAGGCGATCTACCTGTCTGGCTGGCAGGTTGCTGCGGACAACAACTCCGCCGAATCGATGTACCCGGACCAGTCGCTGTACCCGGTGGACTCGGTTCCGACCGTGGTCAAGCGCATCAACAACTCGTTCCGTCGTGCCGACCAGATCCAGTGGAAAGCCGGCAAGAACCCGGGCGACGACGGCTACATCGACTACTTCGCACCGATCGTGGCTGACGCCGAAGCCGGTTTCGGCGGCGTTCTGAACGCTTACGAGCTGATGAAGAGCATGATCGAAGCAGGCGCCGCCGGCGTTCACTTCGAAGACCAACTGGCTTCCGTGAAAAAATGCGGCCACATGGGCGGCAAGGTACTGGTTCCTACCCAGGAAGCCGTACAGAAGCTGACCGCTGCTCGTCTGGCAGCTGACGTTGCCGGTACGCCGACCATCATCCTGGCGCGTACCGACGCTAACGCGGCTGACCTGCTGACTTCCGATTGCGACCCGTACGACCAGCCATTCGTGACTGGCGAACGTACCCAGGAAGGCTTCTACAAGGTTCGTGCCGGCCTGGATCAAGCGATCGCCCGTGGCCTGGCCTACGCTCCGTACGCCGACCTGATCTGGTGCGAAACCGCCAAGCCAGACCTGGACGAGGCTCGTCGCTTCGCTGAAGCGATCAAGAAGGAATACCCGGACCAACTGCTGTCGTACAACTGCTCGCCTTCCTTCAACTGGAAGAAAAACCTGGACGACGCGACCATCGCCAAGTTCCAGCGCGAACTGTCCGCCATGGGCTACAAGCACCAGTTCATCACCCTGGCCGGCATTCACAACATGTGGCACAGCATGTTCAACCTGGCGCACGACTACGCCCGCAACGACATGACTGCCTACGTGAAGCTGCAAGAGCAGGAGTTCGCTGACGCTTCGAAGGGCTACACCTTCGTGGCGCACCAGCAGGAAGTGGGCACCGGCTACTTCGACGACATGACCACCGTGATCCAGGGTGGCTCGTCCTCGGTAACCGCGCTGACCGGTTCGACCGAAGAAGAACAGTTCCACTGATCTGCTTCGCCTGAGTAAACGGCCGTTGCGGACCGATTAGAAACCGCAACGCCGCACATCTGACGCCCCGACTGGTTCGGGGCGTTTTTTTGTGCGTGATTTCGAAATCACCATAGATTCCTGTGGGAGCGGGCTTGCCCGCGATGACGGCTTCAACCCCAACAAACATGTCGGCTGACACACCGCTATCGCGGGCAAGCCCGCTCCCACAGGGTTGGTGGTGACCTCAAGCGAAAACATTGATCCAGAGCGACATCGACGTCAGAAAAATCCGCTAAAACGCACTCCGCCGCTACTTGCAGTTACGCCCATATAAGACAACTTCCCGAGTATCCGCAGGACAAGCAGTTTAAAAACCAAGCCAAACAATATTGATTATCATTTAGCGGCAACAATGTTCGTTACATTCCCTACAAAACATAATTGACGAAATGCCGGCTAATGCCCAAGGCGCAAGGCCTGCGGGGTTTTTGAAGCGCGCTATGTCCTTATTCCTATAATAAATTTCGCTATAGGAATTTTACTTGCCGGGTGTTTAGCCATAAAATCAGCGGGATTGATTGCTGCGACATATCGTCACTGCTTTTGTTTCTTTTCAAGCTCAGAGACCTTTGCTCTCTGTTAAGGATTACCAGCATGCCCGAAGCGACAGGACTCATGGCCCACAACTGGGGCTTTGCCATTTTCCTTCTAGGCGTCGTCGGCCTCTGTGCCTTCATGCTGGGCGTCTCCAGCCTCCTTGGGTCAAAAGCCTGGGGCCGCAGCAAAAACGAACCGTTCGAGTCCGGCATGCTACCTACAGGTGGCGCCCGCTTGCGGCTCTCAGCCAAGTTCTATCTGGTCGCGATGCTCTTCGTGATCTTCGATATCGAAGCCCTCTTTCTCTTTGCATGGTCTGTGTCCGTCCGCGAAAGCGGCTGGACCGGATTCGTCGAAGCTCTCGTTTTCATAGCAATTCTGTTGGCAGGCCTTGTCTACCTATTCCGAGTGGGCGCCCTTGACTGGGCTCCGGAAGCTCGGCGCAAGCGGCAAGCGAAGCTGAAACAATGAGGCTTTGGCAATGCAATACAATCTCACCAGGATCGACCCCGATGCTCCTAACGAGCAGTATCCGATCGGCCAGCGGGAAACCGTTTCCGATCCGTTAGAAGATCAAGTCCACAAAAACATTTTCATGGGCAAGCTCGAAGACGTGCTTAACGGCACGATCAACTGGGGGCGCAAGAACTCCCTGTGGCCGTATAACTTCGGTCTTTCGTGCTGCTACGTGGAAATGACCACCGCCTTCACGGCGCCCCACGACATCGCGCGCTTTGGCGCCGAGGTTATCCGGGCATCGCCGCGCCAGGCGGATTTCATGGTTATCGCCGGTACCTGCTTCATCAAGATGGCGCCGATTATTCAGCGTCTCTATGAGCAAATGCTCGAGCCTAAATGGGTCATCTCCATGGGTTCGTGCGCCAACTCCGGTGGCATGTACGACATCTACTCCGTCGTTCAAGGGGTGGACAAGTTCCTGCCCGTGGACGTCTACGTGCCTGGCTGCCCGCCCCGCCCTGAGGCTTTCCTGCAAGGCTTGATGCTGTTGCAAGAGTCGATTGGACAGGAGCGTCGTCCGCTTTCCTGGGTCGTTGGTGATCAAGGCGTATACCGCGCCGAGATGCCTTCCGAGAAGGAAAAGCGCCGCGAACAGCGAATCGCAGTCACCAACCTGCGCAGCCCCGACGAAGTCTGATCCAGATCTGCTTCTTTAATAGAACGAGAACCTGGCTTCATTCTTTACGTTGACCGAAAGCGATAAATAACCATGACTACAGGCAGTGCTCTGTACATCCCGCCTTACAAGGCAGACGACCAGGATGTGGTCGTCGAACTGAACAACCGTTTTGGCCCGGAGGCGTTCACCGCCCAGCCTACCCGCACCGGCATGCCGGTGCTTTGGGTTGCCCGCGCCAAACTCGTCGAAGTCCTGACGTTCCTGCGTAACCTGCCCAAGCCGTACGTCATGCTCTATGACCTGCATGGCGTGGACGAGCGTCTGCGCACCAAGCGTCAAGGGCTGCCGAACGGCGTCGAGTTCTCCGTTTTCTATCACCTGATGTCGATCGAGCGTAATAGTGACGTCATGATCAAGGTCGCCTTGTCCGAGAGCGACCTCAGCTTGCCGACCGTCACCAGCATCTGGCCGAACGCCAACTGGTACGAGCGTGAAGTCTGGGACATGTTCGGCATCGACTTCAAAGGCCACCCGCACCTGTCGCGCATCATGATGCCGCCGACCTGGGAAGGTCACCCGCTGCGCAAGGACTTCCCGGCCCGTGCCACCGAGTTCGATCCGTTCAGCCTGACCCTGGCCAAGCAACAGCTCGAGGAAGAAGCCGCGCGCTTCAAGCCTGAAGACTGGGGCATGAAGCGTTCCGGCCCGAACGAGGACTACATGTTCCTCAACCTCGGCCCGAACCACCCGTCCGCCCACGGTGCGTTCCGCATCATCCTGCAGCTGGACGGTGAAGAGATCGTCGATTGCGTGCCTGACGTCGGTTACCACCACCGTGGTGCCGAGAAGATGGCCGAGCGTCAGTCCTGGCACAGCTTCATCCCGTACACCGACCGTATCGACTACCTCGGCGGCGTGATGAACAACCTGCCGTACGTGCTCTCGGTCGAGAAGCTGGCCGGGATCAAGGTGCCGGAGAAGGTCGACGTCATCCGCATCATGATGGCCGAGTTCTTCCGGATCACCAGCCACCTGCTGTTCCTGGGGACCTACATCCAGGACGTCGGCGCCATGACCCCGGTGTTCTTCACCTTCACCGACCGCCAGAAGGCGTACACGGTGATCGAGGCCATTACCGGTTTCCGTCTGCACCCGGCCTGGTACCGCATCGGTGGCGTCGCCCACGACCTGCCGCGGGGCTGGGAAAAACTGGTTAAAGACTTCGTCGAGTGGATGCCAAAGCGTCTGGACGAATACCAGAAAGCCGCACTGGACAACAGCATCCTGCGCGGCCGGACCATCGGCGTCGCCGACTACAACACCAAAGAAGCCCTGGAATGGGGCGTCACCGGTTCCGGCCTGCGCGCCACTGGTTGCGATTTCGACCTGCGTAAGGCGCGCCCGTACTCCGGCTACGAGAACTTCGAGTTCGAAGTGCCGCTGGCGGCCAATGGCGATGCCTACGACCGTTGCATCGTGCGCGTCGAAGAGATGCGCCAGAGCATCAAGATCATCGACCAGTGCCTGCGCAACATGCCGGAAGGCCCGTACAAGGCGGATCACCCGCTGACCACGCCGCCGCCGAAAGAGCGCACGCTGCAGCACATCGAAACCTTGATCACGCACTTCCTGCAGGTTTCGTGGGGCCCGGTCATGCCGGCCAACGAATCCTTCCAGATGATCGAAGCGACCAAGGGCATCAACAGTTATTACCTGACGAGCGATGGCGGCACCATGAGCTACCGCACCCGGATTCGTACCCCAAGCTTCCCGCACCTGCAGCAGATCCCTTCGGTGATCAAAGGCAGCATGGTCGCGGACTTGATTGCGTACCTGGGTAGTATCGATTTCGTTATGGCCGACGTGGACCGCTAAGCATGAACAGCACGCTTATCCAGACAGACCGTTTCACCTTGAGTGAAACCGAGCGCTCGGCCATCGAGCACGAGTTGCATCACTACGAAGACCCGCGTGCGGCGTCGATCGAAGCCCTGAAGATCGTCCAGAAGGAACGTGGCTGGGTGCCGGACGGCGCCTTGTACGCCATCGGCGAGATCCTCGGCATCCCGGCCAGCGACGTTGAAGGCGTGGCGACGTTCTATAGCCAGATTTTCCGTCAGCCGGTTGGCCGTCACATCATTCGCGTCTGCGACAGCATGGTCTGCTACATCGGCGGCCACGAGTCCGTGGTCAGCGAAATCCAGAGCAAGCTCGGCATCGGCCTGGGTCAGACCACCACCGATGGTCGTTTCACCCTGCTGCCGGTCTGCTGCCTCGGCAACTGCGACAAGGCGCCGGCGTTGATGATCGACGACGACACTTTCGGTGATGTGCAGCCAGCAGGCGTTGCCAAATTGCTCGAGGGCTACGTATGACCCTGACTTCCTTCGGTCCGGCCAACCTTATCAAGCGTTCGGCCGAGACTCACCCGCTCACCTGGCGTCTGCGTGACGACGGCGAAGCCGTATGGCTCGACGAGTACCAGGCCAAGAACGGTTACGCCGCTGCGCGCAAGGCCTTCGCCGACATGGCTCAGGACGACATCGTCCAGACCGTGAAAGATTCCGGCCTCAAGGGTCGCGGCGGTGCAGGCTTCCCCACTGGCGTTAAGTGGGGCCTGATGCCCAAGGACGAATCCATCAACATCCGCTACCTGTTGTGCAACGCGGATGAAATGGAGCCCAACACCTGGAAAGACCGCATGCTGATGGAGCAACTGCCCCATCTGCTGATCGAAGGCATGCTGATCAGTGCCCGCGCGCTGAAAACCTACCGTGGCTACATCTTCCTGCGTGGCGAGTACACCACCGCCGCCAAGCACCTCAACCGTGCTGTTGAAGAAGCCAAGGCAGCCGGCCTGCTGGGCAAGAACATTCTGGGCAGCGGCTTTGATTTCGAGCTGTTCGTCCACACCGGCGCCGGGCGTTACATCTGCGGTGAAGAAACCGCACTGATCAATTCCCTGGAAGGCCGCCGCGCCAACCCGCGCTCCAAGCCGCCCTTCCCTGCCGCCGTTGGCGTGTGGGGCAAGCCGACTTGCGTGAACAACGTCGAGACCCTGTGCAACGTGCCGGCGATCATTGCCGATGGCGTGGACTGGTACAAATCGTTGGCTCGCGAAGGCAGTGAAGACATGGGCACCAAGCTCATGGGCTTCTCCGGCAAGGTCAAGAACCCGGGCCTGTGGGAACTGCCATTCGGCGTCACCGGTCGCGAGCTGTTCGAAGACTACGCCGGCGGCATGCGCGACGGTTACAAGCTCAAGTGCTGGCAGCCTGGCGGCGCCGGTACCGGCTTCCTGTTGCCGGAACACCTGGACGCACAAATGTACGCCGGCGGCATCGCCAAAGTGGGCACCCGTATGGGTACCGGCCTGGCCATGGCGGTGGACGACAGCGTCAACATGGTGTCCCTGCTGCGCAACATGGAGCAGTTCTTCGCCCGCGAATCCTGTGGTTTCTGCACCCCGTGCCGCGATGGCTTGCCATGGAGCGTCAAGCTCCTGATGGCCATCGAGAACGGTGAAGGCCAGCCAGGCGACATCGAGACCCTGCTGGGCCTGGTCGGTTTCCTCGGCCCAGGCAAGACCTTCTGTGCTCACGCACCGGGCGCCGTGGAGCCGTTGGGCAGCGCAATCAAATACTTCCGTCCAGAGTTCGAAGCCGGTATCGCGCCTGTCAGCGCCGCCGTCCCGCCTCTGGCAAGGCCGATCCTGGTCGGCGCGTAAACGCTTAAAAAAGGCGAAGGGTCCGTGCCCTTCGCTTTTCGTGTGATGACGCCTTTAACGGCTGTGTTGATTCACGCGGATAACAAGATTCCATTAGCCACGCCCGCTGACACCGGGCCAACGAAGAACTTTGAACCATGGCCACTATCCACGTAGACGGCAAAGAGCTCGAAGTCGATGGGGCAGACAACCTGTTACAGGCATGTCTGTCGCTAGGCCTCGATATCCCTTATTTCTGCTGGCACCCTGCCCTAGGCAGCGTTGGCGCTTGCCGCCAGTGCGCAGTCAAGCAGTACACCGACGAGAACGACACCCGTGGTCGTATCGTGATGTCCTGCATGACGCCTGCCACCGACGGCACCTGGATCTCCATCGAAGATGAAGAATCCAAGGCCTTCCGTGCCAGTGTTGTTGAATGGTTGATGACCAACCACCCTCACGACTGCCCGGTCTGTGAAGAAGGCGGTCACTGCCACCTGCAAGACATGACGGTAATGACCGGCCACAACGAGCGCCGTTACCGCTTCACCAAGCGTACCCACCAGAACCAGCAACTGGGGCCGTTCATTTCCCACGAAATGAACCGCTGCATCGCTTGCTATCGCTGCGTGCGCTTCTATAAAGACTACGCCGGCGGCACCGACCTCGGCGTATTCGGCGCCCACGACAACGTGTACTTCGGTCGCGTTGAAGACGGCACCCTCGAAAGCGAGTTCTCCGGCAACCTCACCGAGGTTTGCCCGACCGGTGTGTTCACCGACAAGACTCACTCCGAGCGCTACAACCGTAAGTGGGACATGCAGTTCTCGCCGAGCATCTGCCATGGCTGCTCCAGCGGTTGCAACATTTCCCCGGGCGAGCGTTACGGCGAACTGCGTCGCATCGAAAACCGTTTCAACGGTTCGGTGAACCAGTACTTCCTGTGCGACCGTGGCCGTTTCGGCTATGGCTACGTCAACCGCGAAGACCGCCCGCGTCAGCCATTGCTGGCCAACGGCACCAAGCTGAGCCTCGACGAAGCACTGGATAAAGCCGCTGACCTGCTGCGCGGTCGCAATATCGTCGGTATCGGTTCGCCGCGCGCCAGCCTCGAAAGCAACTACGCGTTGCTTGAACTGGTCGGCGCCGAGCACTTCTACTCCGGTATCGAAGCCGCTGAGCTTGAGCGCATTCGTCTGGTAGTACAGGTGCTCAAGGACAGCCCGCTGCCGATCCCGAACATGCGCGACATCGAAGATCACGATGCGATTTTCGTCCTCGGCGAAGACCTGACCCAGACTGCTGCGCGCATGGCCCTGGCCCTGCGTCAATCGGTCAAGGGCAAGGCCGAAGACATGGCCGACGCCATGCGCGTTCAGCCGTGGCTCGATGCCGCGGTGAAGAACATCGGTCAGAACGCGCTGAACCCGCTGTTCATCGCCAGCCTGGCTGAAACCAAGCTCGACGACGTGGCTGAAGAATGCGTTCACGCCGCTCCCGACGACTTGGCCCGCATCGGTTTCGCCGTGGCTCACGCCCTCGATGCCAGCGCGCCGGCCGTTGAAGGCCTGGACGCTGAAGCCCTCGAACTGGCTCAGCGCATCGCCAACGCCCTGCTCGCTGCCAAGCGTCCATTGATCATTGCCGGTACCTCGCTGGGCTCCAAGGCACTGATTGAGGCTGCTGCAAACATTGCGAAGGCCCTGAAGCTGCGCGAGAAGAACGGTTCCATCAGCCTGATCGTGCCAGAGGCCAACAGCCTCGGCCTGGCCATGCTCGGTGGTGACTCGGTCGATGCAGCCCTGCAAGCGGTGATCGACGGTAAGGCCGACGCCATCGTCGTGTTGGAAAACGATCTGTACACCCGCACCGACAAAGCTCGTGTCGATGCTGCCCTTAACGCCGCGAAAGTGGTGATCGTGGCGGACCATCAGAAGACCGCCACCAGCGATCGCGCGCACCTGGTTCTGCCAGCTGCCAGCTTCGCTGAAGGCGACGGTACGCTGGTCAGCCAGGAAGGCCGCGCCCAGCGTTTCTTCCAGGTCTTCGACCCGACTTACCTCGACGCAAGCATTCTGGTTCACGAAGGCTGGCGCTGGCTGCATGCCCTGCGTTCGACCCTGCTGAACCAGCCGATCGACTGGACCCAACTGGACCACGTCACCGCTGCCGTTGCTGCGAGCAAACCGCAACTGGCGCGCATCGTCGACGCCGCACCGTCCGCCGCGTTCCGCATCAAAGGCCTGAAACTGGCCCGCGAACCGCTGCGTTACTCCGGTCGTACCGCCATGCGCGCCGACATCAGCGTGCACGAACCGCGTACCCCGCAGGACAAGGACACCGCGTTCGCCTTCTCGATGGAAGGTTACTCGGGTTCAGCCGAACCGCGTCAGCAAGTGCCATTCGCCTGGTCTCCGGGCTGGAACTCGCCGCAAGCCTGGAACAAGTTCCAGGACGAAGTCGGTGGTCACATCCGCGCTGGCGACCCGGGCACCCGCCTGATCGAAAGCACTGGTGATTCGCTGAACTGGTTCGCCAGTGTTCCGCGTGCGTTCAACCCTGCTCCAGGTACCTGGCAGGCCGTGCCGTTCTACCACCTGTTCGGCAGCGAAGAGAACTCTTCGAAAGCCGCTCCGGTTCAGGAACGCATTCCGGCTGCTTATGTTGCACTGGCCAAGTCCGAAGCCGACCGCCTGGGTGTCAATGACGGCGCCATGCTGAGCCTGAACGTGGCCGGCCAGACCCTGCGTCTGCCGCTGCGCATCAACGAAGAGCTGGGCGCTGGTCTGGTGGCACTGCCTGCGGGCATCGCTGGCATTCCGCCAGCGATCTTTGGCAAATCCGTTGACGGTCTGCAGGAGGCAGCTCAATGACCTTGTTCACTCCTGAAATGATCGACGTGATCATCGCGGTCCTCAAGGCCGTGGTGATTCTGCTCGCCGTAGTGGTGTGCGGCGCCCTGCTGAGCTGGGTCGAGCGTCGTCTGCTCGCCCTCTGGCAGGACCGTTACGGTCCGAACCGAGTCGGTCCGTTCGGCGCGTTCCAGATCGCCGCCGACATGATCAAGATGTTCTTCAAGGAAGACTGGACGCCGCCGTTCGCCGACAAAGTGATCTTCACTTTGGCGCCGGTCGTGGCCATGAGCGCCCTGCTGATTGCCTTCGCGATCATCCCGATCACCCCGACCTGGGGCGTGGCGGATATCAACATCGGCATCCTGTTCTTCTTCGCCATGGCTGGTTTGTCGGTCTACGCGGTGCTGTTCGCCGGCTGGTCGAGCAACAACAAGTTCGCCCTGTTGGGCAGCTTGCGGGCCTCGGCGCAGACCGTGTCGTACGAAGTGTTCATGGGCCTGTCGCTGATGGGCATCGTGATCCAGGTCGGCTCGTTCAACATGCGCGATATCGTTGAATATCAAGCGCAGAACCTGTGGTTCGTCATTCCGCAGATCTTCGGTTTCCTGACCTTCTTCATCGCTGGCGTGGCCGTGACTCACCGTCACCCGTTCGACCAGCCGGAAGCGGAACAGGAACTGGCCGACGGTTACCACATTGAATACGCCGGCATGAAATGGGGCATGTTCTTCGTCGGCGAGTACATCGGTATCGTGCTGATTTCGGCGCTGCTGGTGACCCTGTTCTTCGGTGGCTGGCACGGTCCGTTCGGCATCCTGCCGCAGATCCCGTTCATCTGGTTCGCACTGAAAACCGCGTTCTTCATCATGTTCTTCATTCTGCTGCGCGCCTCGATTCCGCGCCCACGGTATGACCAAGTGATGGATTTCAGCTGGAAGTTCTGCCTGCCGCTGACCCTCGTCAACATGCTGGTGACCGCTGCGATCGTGTTGCTCAACACGCCCGCCGTCGCGGCTCAGTGAGGATAGAGAATCATGAAGTACATATTTGACATCGTGCATGGCTTCTACACCCAGCTTCGCAGCCTGGTGATGATCTTCAGCCATGCCTTCCGCAAGCGCGACACGCTGCAGTATCCGGAAGAGGCGGTGTACCTGCCGCCGCGCTTTCGTGGGCGTATCGTCCTGACCCGTGACCCCGACGGCGAAGAGCGTTGTGTAGCCTGCAACCTGTGCGCCGTGGCGTGCCCGGTCGGTTGCATCTCGCTGCAGAAAGCTGAAACCGAAGACGGTCGCTGGTACCCGGAGTTCTTTCGCATCAACTTCTCGCGCTGCATCTTTTGCGGCCTCTGCGAGGAAGCCTGCCCGACCACCGCGATCCAGCTGACACCGGATTTCGAAATGGCCGAGTTCAAACGTCAGGACCTGGTGTACGAGAAAGAGGATCTGCTGATCTCCGGCCCCGGCAAAAACCCTGATTACAACTTCTATCGTGTTGCAGGTATGGCGATTGCCGGAAAGCCGAAAGGCTCCGCGCAGAATGAAGCCCAGCCGATCAACGTGAAGAGCTTGCTGCCTTAAGGAAGAAAGATGGAATTCGCTTTCTATTTCGCATCGGGTATCGCTGTGGTGTCCACGCTTCGCGTGATCACCAACACCAACCCTGTGCACGCCCTGCTCTACCTGATCATTTCGCTGATCGCCGTGGCGATGACGTTCTTCGCCCTCGGCGCGCCGTTCGCCGGTGTACTGGAAGTGATCGCCTACGCTGGCGCCATCATGGTGCTGTTCGTGTTCGTGGTGATGATGCTGAACCTGGGTCCTGCCTCGGCTCAGCAAGAGCGCGCCTGGCTCAAGCCCGGTATCTGGGGCGGCCCGGTCCTCCTCGCCGCGCTGCTGCTGGTGGAACTGCTGTACGTGCTGTTCTCCCACCAGACCGGTGAAGCCATCGGCCACACCACCGTAGACGCCAAGGCCGTGGGCATCAGCCTGTTCGGTCCTTACCTGCTGGTGGTCGAACTCGCCTCGATGCTGCTGCTCGCCGCAGCCGTCACGGCGTTCCACTTGGGCCGCAACGAAGCCAAGGAGCAATGACGATGCCTGCTATCCCTATGGAGCATGGTCTGGCGGTCGCCGGCATCCTGTTCTGCCTCGGCCTGGTCGGCCTGATGGTCCGCCGCAACATCCTTTTCGTGCTGATGAGCCTGGAGGTCATGATGAATGCCTCCGCCCTGGCGTTCATCGTTGCCGGTAGCCGCTGGGCGCAGCCGGATGGACAGATCATGTTCATCCTGGTGATCAGCCTGGCAGCCGCCGAGGCCAGCATTGGCCTGGCGATCCTGCTGCAACTGTATCGCCGCTTCCACACGCTCGATATCGACGCTGCCAGTGAGATGCGCGGATGAACCTTCTCTATCTGACTTTCCTGTTCCCTCTGATCGGTTTTGTGCTGCTGGCGTTCTCCCGGGGACGCCTCTCGGAAAACCTCTCGGCGCTGATCGGCGTGGGCTCCATTGGCCTGTCGGCGATCGTCGCGGCCTATGTAATCTGGCAGTTCAACGTCGCCCCGCCGGAAGGCGGTCACTACACCCTGGTGTTGTGGCAGTGGATGGCGGTGGAAGGCTTCACGCCGAACTTCGCCCTGTACCTGGACGGCCTGTCGCTGACCATGCTCGGTGTGGTGGTTGGCGTCGGCTTCCTGATCCACCTGTTCGCCTCCTGGTACATGCGCGGTGAAGACGGCTACTCGCGCTTCTTCGCCTACACCAACCTGTTTATCGCCAGCATGCTGTTCCTGGTGCTGGGCGATAACCTGTTGTTCCTGTACTTCGGCTGGGAAGGCGTGGGCCTGTGCTCGTACCTGTTGATCGGTTTCTACTACAGCAACCGCAACAACGGTAACGCCGCACTCAAAGCCTTCATCGTGACCCGTATCGGTGACGTGTTCATGGCCATCGGCCTGTTCATTCTGTTTGCCCAACTGGGCACCCTGAACGTTCAGGAACTGTTGGTGCTGGCTCCGCAGAAATTCCAGGCCGGCGACTTCTGGATGGTCATGGCCACCCTGATGCTGCTGGGTGGTGCTGTCGGTAAATCCGCGCAACTGCCGCTGCAAACCTGGCTGGCGGATGCGATGGCCGGCCCGACTCCGGTTTCGGCACTGATCCACGCCGCAACCATGGTAACCGCTGGCGTCTACCTGATTGCCCGTACCCACGGCCTGTTCACTCTGGCGCCGGAAATCCTGCATCTAGTAGGAATCGTCGGTGGCGTGACCCTGGTTCTCGCAGGCTTTGCAGCCCTGGTCCAGACCGACATCAAGCGTATCCTCGCCTACTCGACCATGAGCCAGATCGGCTACATGTTCCTGGCCCTGGGCGTTGGTGCCTGGGACGGCGCGATCTTCCACCTGATGACCCACGCCTTCTTCAAGGCCCTGCTGTTCCTTGCGTCCGGTTCGGTGATCGTTGCCTGCCACCACGAACAGAACATCTTCAAGATGGGTGGCCTGTGGAAGAAACTGCCACTGGCCTACGCCAGCTTCATCGTCGGCGGCGCGGCCCTGGCGGCCCTGCCTCTGGTGACTGCGGGCTTCTACTCCAAGGACGAAATCCTCTGGGAAGCGTTCGCCAGCGGCAACAACGGTCTGCTCTATGCAGGTCTGGTCGGCGCGTTCATGACTTCGCTCTACACCTTCCGCCTGATCTTCATCGCGTTCCACGGTGAAGCGAAGACCGAAGCCCACGCCGGTCACGGCATTGCCCACTGGCTGCCACTGTCGGTGCTGATCGTATTGTCCACCGCCATCGGCGCGATGATCGTTCCACCGCTGCACGGCGTACTGCCGCAAAGCGTCGGCCATGCTGGCGGCGAAGCCAAGCACAGTCTGGAAATCGCTTCGGGCGCCATCGCCCTGGCCGGTATCCTGCTGGCCGCGCTGCTGTTCCTCGGCAAGCGTCGCTTCGTCACTGCCGTCGCCAACAGCGGCATCGGCCGCCTCCTTTCGGCCTGGTGGTTCGCTGCCTGGGGCTTCGACTGGATCTACGACAAACTGTTCGTCAAGCCTTACCTTGCGATCATCCATGTACTGCGCAAAGACCCGCTCGACCAGACCATCGGTCTGATCCCGCGCATGGCCAAAGGCGGTCACACCGCCCTGAGCCGTACCGAGACCGGTCAACTGCGTTGGTATGCCGCCTCGATGGCTGCTGGTGCCGTGCTGGTTATCGGCGCCGTCGTGCTGGTAGCGGTCTGATATGAACCTTGCGAATTTGCGAAAGGAAACGAGCCCGTCATGATTCTGCCCTGGCTAATCCTGATCCCCTTCATCGGCGGCCTGCTGTGCTGGATGGGTGAGCGCTTCGGCGCCACCCTCCCGCGCTGGATTGCGCTGATCACCATGTCCCTGCTGCTCTCCCTCGGCCTCTGGCTGTGGGCCAACGGTGACTATTCATTGGCACCAAAGCCAGGCGCCGATCCGACCTGGGTGATTGAGTTCAAACACGTCTGGATCCAGCGTTTCGGCATCAATGTGCACCTGGCCCTCGACGGCCTGTCCCTGTTGATGATCCTGCTGACCGGTCTGCTGGGTGTCCTCTCGGTACTCTGCTCGTGGAAAGAGATCCAGCGTCACGTGGGCTTCTTCCACCTGAACCTGATGTGGATCCTGGGCGGTGTCGTCGGCGTGTTCCTCGCCCTCGACCTGTTCATGTTCTTCTTCTTCTGGGAAATGATGCTGGTGCCGATGTACTTCCTCATCGCGCTCTGGGGTCACAGTTCTTCGGACGGCAAGAAAACCCGGATCTACGCGGCGACCAAGTTCTTCATCTTCACTCAGGCTTCCGGCCTGATCATGCTGGTGGCGATCCTGGGCCTGGTTCTGGTCAACTTCAACGACACCGGCGTGATTACCTTCAACTACGCCGATCTGTTGAAAACCAAGATGTCGCTGACCACCGAGTACATCCTGATGCTCGGTTTCTTCATCGCCTTCGCGGTCAAGTTGCCGGTCGTACCGTTCCACTCCTGGCTGCCTGACGCTCACGCCCAGGCGCCGACCGCAGGTTCCGTCGACCTCGCCGGTATCTTGCTGAAGACTGCTGCGTACGGTCTGCTGCGTTTCGCCCTGCCGCTGTTCCCGAATGCGTCGGCCGAGTTTGCGCCGATCGCCATGACTCTGGGTCTGATCGGGATCTTCTACGGTGCGTTCCTGGCCTTCGCGCAAACTGACATCAAGCGTCTGATTGCCTTCTCGTCCGTTTCCCACATGGGCTTCGTTCTGATCGGCATCTACTCCGGCAGCCAACTGGCGCTGCAGGGTGCGGTGATGCAGATGCTGGCGCACGGCCTGTCGGCCGCGGCACTCTTTATCTTGAGCGGCCAGTTGTACGAACGCACCCACACCCGCGACATGCGTGAAATGGGTGGCCTGTGGTCGAAGATCGCTTACCTGCCAGCCCTCAGCCTGTTCTTCGCCGCCGCGTCGCTGGGCTTGCCGGCGACCGGTAACTTCGTCGGAGAGTTCCTGATACTGATCGGCACCTTTGCCAGTGCCCCATGGGTCACCGTGATCGCGACGTCCGGCTTGGTGTTCGGTTCGGTCTACTCGCTGATCATGATCCACCGTGCCTTCTTCGGCCCGTCCAAATCGGACGCGGTGCTGCATGGCATGGACGGTCGCGAACTGATCATGGTAGCCGGTCTTGCGGCGTTGGTGATCTACATCGGTGTTTACCCGCAACCGTTCCTCGACACCTCTGCCGCTACGATGCATGGCGTGCAGCAATGGCTCGGCACCGCCTTCACTCAACTCGCTTCGGCCCGGTAAGAGCGCTATGGAATTCACGACTCAACACTTTATCGCGCTAGCGCCGTTGTTGATCACCAGCGCCACGATCATCGTGGTGATGCTGGCGATTGCCTGGCGCCGCAACCACTCCCAGACCTTCCTGCTGTCGGTGGCGGGTCTGAACCTGGCATTGCTGTCGATCCTGCCTGCCTTGAAAGTCGCGCCCCTGGCCGTGACGCCGTTGTTGCAGATCGACAGCTTCGCCTGCCTGTACATGGCGCTGATCCTGGTCGCCACCCTCGCCTGTGTGACCCTCGCCCACGCCTACCTCGGCGATGGCGGCACGGGTTACCCGGGCAACCGTGAAGAACTGTACCTGCTGATCCTGATGGCCGCTGCCGGTGGCCTGGTGTTGGTCAGCGCGCAGCACCTGGCCGGGTTGTTCGTCGGTCTGGAACTGCTTTCGGTACCGGTCTACGGTCTGGTGGCTTATGCCTTCTTCAACAAGCGCTCGCTGGAAGCCGGTATCAAGTACATGGTGCTGTCGGCGGCCGGTTCCGCGTTCCTGTTGTTCGGTATGGCCCTGCTCTACGCTGACTCCGGCTCCCTGAGCTTCGTCGGCATCGGTCAGGCCCTGGCGGCCACCGGCATGCCAAGCTCGCTGGCGCAACTGGGCCTGGGCATGATGCTGATCGGCCTGGCGTTCAAGCTGTCGCTGGTGCCGTTCCACCTCTGGACTCCAGACGTTTACGAAGGTGCTCCGGCGCCGGTGGCAGCGTTCCTGGCTACCGCCTCCAAAGTGGCGGTGTTCGCGGTGATGGTGCGTCTGTTCCAGATCTCGCCAGTGGCGAGCAGCGGCGTGCTGAGCAACGTGCTGACCATCATCGCCATCGCGTCGATCCTGTTCGGTAACCTGCTGGCACTGACCCAGAGCAACCTCAAGCGTCTGCTGGGTTACTCGTCCATCGCTCACTTCGGCTACCTGCTGATCGCCCTGGTGGCGAGCAAGGGTCTGGCCGTGGAAGCGATCGGCGTGTACCTGGTCACCTACGTGATCACCAGCCTCGGTGCTTTCGGCGTGATTACCCTGATGTCCTCGCCGTACAAAGGCCGTGACGCAGATGCCCTGTACGAATACCGCGGCCTGTTCTGGCGCCGTCCGTACCTGACCGCCGTACTGACCGTGATGATGCTGTCCCTGGCCGGTATCCCGCTGACCGCGGGCTTCATCGGCAAGTTCTACATCATCGCCACCGGTGTCGAGTCGCACCAATGGTGGCTGGTCGGCTCCCTGGTACTGGGCAGCGCCATCGGCGTCTTCTACTACCTTCGCGTGATGGTCACCCTGTTCCTGATCGAGCCAAACCTGCGTCGCGTCGACGCCCAGCTGCATTGGGAACAACGTGCAGGCGGTGTAATGCTGCTGGCGATCGCCGTACTGGCCTTCTTCCTCGGCCTGTACCCACAACCGCTGCTGAACCTGGTTCAACAGTCGGGGTTGGCGGGTTGATCGCTTAAGCGGCACTCGGCAGTGAACAGAAACGGCACCTTCGGGTGCCGTTTTTGCGTTTGGGAATTCAAAAGTAAAGATCGCAGCCTACCCCTTTCAGGAAGATGCTTGCACGACGGTATGCAATAGCTGACATCCGATCATCGCTAACGAGCGCTATGGTGCGTGAAAAACCATTCGGAGCACTCCATGAAACGGGAAACCTATACGTTGCGGGACAGCAGTTTTGATTGCTCACCCAATTTGACACATGACGATTTGACCTATCATCAGCTTGCCTTTGTCGGCGCTCTGAATTCTGGCTATATTTGTCCAGAATTCAGGAGAAACGCCATGATCGTCGTTCCGTTGGCCGAAGCAAAAAACAATCTGTCCAAACTCGTCGATGACGCGGCCGCCGGACAGATCATCACGATTGCCAAACATGGTCGGGCCCTTGCGCGTCTGGTTCCGGTGGGAAAACCCCGCGGACAGCGTATCGGAGCGATGAAAGGCAAACTGGTGCTTCCCGAAGACTTTGACGCCTCACTGCCGGACGACATGCTCGATGCTTTTGAAGGCACTCAAGAATGAGGCTTCTGCTCGACACGCATATTTTGCTCTGGACGCTCAGCGATGACCCCAGGCTATCCGGCAAAGCCAGAAAGCTCATAGAGAGCGCTGCCGACATTTACATCAGCGCAGCGACATTCTGGGAGATGGCGATCAAGGTTGGGCTGGGTAAGCTGAACGCTGACCTGGAAGACATCCGCCAGTGCTGCCTCGATAGCGGGTTCATCGAGTTGCCAGTGACCTCAGAACACGCCATTGCTGTGAAGGACCTCGAACATCACCATCGGGACCCGTTTGACCGCCTCATTGTTGCAACGGCCATGACAGAACCCATGAAACTCCTCACCGCCGATCCATTGGTTGCCAGGTACACGGATCTGGCTGTTTTGGTCTGATCGGCCCACCACCACAAGTGATCATTTGTTCAGGAAATGTTTATTCGGTTGAAGAAACCGGATGAATGGGATGGCCTGCTCGCGATAGCAATGGAACAGGCACTGTGTAGGAACCGTGTTATCCGCCGCGGTTGCGGCAATCGCCTGCCACTGTGTATTTGATGGTGTTGAGTCGGCCCTGAGAATCTTCATAGGTCATTGCGGTGGGTACTACGGCGCAGGCAACTTGTGGCCGCACGACACTCACTACTTTCACCACATCTAGCTTCATTCCGTATTGGTAGTCTTTCACCACCGGTGCGGGTTTGCCCTGGCTGGCCGCGTACTCTTCCATGGCTTGGGTGTTGGCGCTCAGCATCTTTTCGAACGTCCTGTCACCGCCACCTTCAGCGAGCACATTCATGGACGTCGCCATCACTCCGGCGAGCGCAATCAACTTGATCAACGTCATATTCTGTACCTTCAGCTCATAAAAAAAGCCCACCATCGGCATTCGATGACGGGCTAGTTCAAGTGCGACACGCTTACAAGTCTTTGGTCTTGTCGTCTTTCTTTTCATTCACGACGACGGGGTTACGCGCCTGTTGCTTCGCGACAAACTTCTCCACCGAACGGTCATTGGCCGCCATCATTTTTTCAAAGGTTCTGTCGCCGCCACCTTCAGCTAAAACAACAGAAGACATCACCAACGCCGCTGCAAACGCACTCAGTTCTGCAAGTTTCATGTTTGGTTCCTCGTTTAATTAACTAACGAGGTCAAGGTAACAATCCGAACCTTTCATGACGGTGGCGCGGAAATTACATATCCGTTATGTAGCCTGAAAGGTATCTGTGGCGAGGGAGCTTGCTCCCGCCGGGTCGCTTGCTCGCGAAAGCGGTCCATCAGGCACAAAGTAAAACGGCACCTTCCGGTGCCGTTCGCCTTTCACAGTACAACCAAGTTACTTACGCGCCGCCTCCCACGATTTCAGCAGTTCGCTGTAGCTCACGGTCTCGCCCTTAGGCTTCTCGTTCGCCAGTTTCGGCTTCGGTGCGCCCGGTTGGTCGAACCAGTATTGCGCGTCGCGCTCGGGGTTCATTTTCGGGGCGCAGGTGGCTTGGGCCTTCGAGCGTTCCAGACGGGTCATGATTGCGTCCTGATCCTTGGCCAGTCCGTCCAGCGCCTCTTGCGGGGTTTTCTCGCCGCTGGCGGCTTCGGCGATGTGGCTCCACCACAGTTGCGCCAGGCGCGGATAGTCCGGCACATTGGTTCCGGTCGGGGTCCATTGCACCCGGGCCGGGCTGCGATAGAACTCCACCAGGCCACCGAGCTTCGGCGCCAGGTCGGTCATGGCTTGCGAGTTGATGTCCGATTCGCGGATCGGCGTCAGGCCGACGATGGTTTTCTTCAACGACACGGTTTTCGAGGTCACGAACTGCGCGTACAGCCAAGCCGCGAGTTTTTGCTTCTCAGGCGTGGATTTCATGAACGTCCAGGAACCGGCGTCCTGATAACCGAGCTTCATCCCCTCCTCCCAGTACGGGCCTTTCGGCGAAGGCGCCATGCGCCATTTCGGCGTGCCGTCGGCGTTCATCACCGGCAAGCCCGGTTTGGTCATGTCGGCGGTGAACGCCGTGTACCAGAAGATCTGCTGGGCAATGTTGCCTTGGGACGGCACGGGACCTGATTCGGAGAAGGTCATGCCCGCCGCTTCCGGTGGCGCGTATTTTTTCATCCAGTCCACGTACTTGGTGGTCGCATACACGGCTGCCGGGCCGTTGGTGTCGCCACCGCGGGTCACGCTGGAGCCGACCGGATGACAATCCTCGACGCGGATCCCCCACTCGTCCACCGGCAAGCCGTTGGGTATGCCTTTATCGCCAGCGCCGGCCATGGAGAACCAGGCATCGGTGAAGCGCCAGCCCAGGGACGGGTCTTTCTTGCCGTAGTCCATGTGCCCGTAAACGCGTTTTCCGTCGATTTCCTTGACGTCTTCGCTGAAGAATTTGGCGATGTCTTCATAGGCTGACCAGTTCACCGGTACGCCCAACTCATAGCCGTACTTTTCCTTGAACTTGGCTTTGAGGTCTGCACGCTCGAACCAGTCGGCACGGAACCAGTAAAGGTTGGCGAACTGCTGGTCGGGCAACTGGTAGATCTTGCCGTCCGGCGCGGTGGTGAAGGAGATGCCGATGAAGTCCTTGATATCGAGGGTCGGCGAGGTGAAGTTCTTGCCCTCGTTGGCCATCAGGTCGGTGATCGATTCGGTCTTGCCGTAGCGAAAGTGCGTACCGATCAGGTCCGAGTCGTTGACCCAGCCGTCATAGATGTTCTTGTCCGATTGCATCTGGGTCTGCAGCTTTTCCACCACGTCGCCTTCCTGCAGCAGGTCGTGGGTCAGCTTGATCCCGGTGATCTCGGTGAAAGCCTTGGCCAGCACCTTGGACTCATACTCGTGGGTGGCGATGGTTTCCGACACCACTTTGATGCTCATCCCGCGAAACGGCTCAGCCGCCTTGATGAACCACTTCAGCTCTTCGAGTTGTTGATCGGCCGTCAGGGTGGATGGCTTGAATTCACTGCCGATCCATTTCTTCGCCGCGTCTTCATAGGCATCGGCCCAGGCAGACGCGCTCAAACCGCTGAGTGCCAGCATGGCTGCCAATGAAATGCTATGTCGCAGCTTATTGTTTTTGTCGAACATAGAGACCTCCTGTTTAAGTTTCGGAGCAACATTGCCGAGCGATTCGACTAGCCCCAACGCATCACAGCCAACAGCCACACCAGGGACATCGCGAAGGCGACCCAGATGCTCCAGTCGGTGACGCCGATTACCAGCAAATGCAGGTAGGCGCTGCCGAGAAGACCGATGAACAGCCGATCGCCACGGGTGGTGGCAATCGGCAAAAAACCACGCCGAAGGATGCTCGGCGAACGTAATTCCCAAGTGGTCATGACCACCAGGATCAAGGCGATCACGCTGAAGAATGCCGCCGTGGGGACGGTCCAGCTCATCCATTCCATCATCAGTTCCTCATACCCGGCCCAGGGCAAAGCCCTTGGCCACGTGGTTGCGAACAAACCAGATCACCAGCATGCCCGGCAGGATGGTCAACACCCCCGCCGCCGCCAGTACCCCCCAGTCGATACCGGATGCCGAGACAGTTCGGGTCATCACCGCTGCGATCGGTTTGGCATTCACCGAGGTGAGGGTTCGCGCCAGCAGCAGTTCGACCCAGGAAAACATGAAGCAGAAGAACGCCGTGACGCCGATGCCGGAGCCGATCAGCGGGATGAAAATCTTCACGAAGAACTTGGGAAAGCTGTAGCCATCGATGTAGGCGGTTTCGTCGATTTCCTTGGGCACGCCGGACATGAAGCCTTCGAGAATCCACACCGCCAGCGGTACGTTGAACAGGCAATGGGCCAGGGCCACGGCGATGTGAGTGTCGAACAAGCCGATCGAGGAATACAGCTGGAAGAACGGCAGCAGGAACACCGCAGGCGGCGCCATGCGGTTGGTCAGCAACCAGAAGAACAGGTGTTTGTCGCCGAGGAAGCGATAACGCGAAAACGCATAGGCCGCAGGCAGCGCCACGCTCAGGGAAATCACCGTGTTCAGGCTCACGTAGTACAGCGAGTTGAGGTAACCGGTGTACCAGCTCGGGTCGGTGAAGATCACCTTGTAGTTGTGGAAGGTGAAATCCTGGGGAAACAACGTCAGGCCGCCGAGGATTTCGCTGTTGCTCTTGAACGACATGTTCAGCAGCCAGTAGATCGGCACCAGCAGGAACAGGATGTAAAGCAGCAGTGGAACAAGCTTTCTCTTGCTCATGGCGGGCCTCAGCGGTTGGCGTCGGAGTGAGTCATGGCGGTGTAGAACAGCCAGGACACCAACAGGATGATCAGGAAGTACACCAGCGAGAATGCAGCAGCCGGCCCCAGGTCGAACTGCCCGATCGCCATTTGCGTCAGGGTCTGGCTCAAGAAGGTCGTGGAATTGCCCGGACCGCCGCCCGTGAGCACGAACGGCTCGGTGTAGATCATGAAACTGTCCATGAAGCGCAGCATCACGGCGATCAGCAGCACGCTCTTGAGCTTGGGCAACTGGATATGCCGGAACACCGCCCAGGCCGAGGCCCGGTCGATCCGCGCCGCCTGGTAATACACATCCGGAATCGCCCGCAGGCCGGAGAAGCACAACAGCGCCACCAGCGAGGTCCAGTGCCAGACGTCCATCACCAGCACGGTGACCCAGGCGTCCATGGTGTTCGCCGCATAGTTGTAGCTGATGCCCATGGCCTTGAGGCTCGCCCCCAGCAGACCGATGTCGGCCCTGCCGAAGATCTGCCAGATGGTGCCGACCACGTTCCACGGGATCAGCAACGGAATCGCCAGGATGATCAGCACCACCGACGACCAGCGACCCTTGGTCGGCATGGTCAGGGCAATTGCAATCCCCAGGGGGATTTCGATCAGCAGCACGCAGGCCGAGTAGATGAACTGGCGCAGCAACGA
Source organism: Pseudomonas sp. KH_046_2 (assembly GCF_057838985.1). Classification (NCBI taxonomy): domain Bacteria; kingdom Pseudomonadati; phylum Pseudomonadota; class Gammaproteobacteria; order Pseudomonadales; family Pseudomonadaceae; genus Pseudomonas; species Pseudomonas sp. KH_046_2. The sequence goes on from NZ_CM174480.1 coordinate 4,010,645, forward strand.
GTCGTGCAGGCGCGGATCGAGCAGCACCTGCCTGTACCAGTCGGCTCCGACGAAGTAGCGGCTGGACTGGTCGAAGATGTCCTGCACCGAATAGTTGACCACGGTCATCATCGGGATCACCGCACTGAATGCCACCAGCAGGAACACCGGCAGCACCAGCCACCAGGCCTTGTTGTTCTGCACCTTGTTCATGGCTGCGCCTCTTGGTTGGCATTGGCTTCGAGCAGGAATTCATCGGCGTAGACCATCAGCCACTGCGCCGGAAAGCTGATGTAGGCCGTGCCTTGCGGCACCGGTTTGTCTTCGGCCAGGCGCACCTTCAGGGGCGCGCCATCGAGCTCGAGGCTCATGATCTTGTAGGTGCCCAGGTCCTCGACGTGTACGACCTTTGCCCGCAGCGCGTCATCAAAGGCTTCGTCCCACACATGGACGAACTCCGGACGAATGCCGACCTTCAGGGTTTTCCACTCCGATTCAGCAATACGCTGCTGCATGGCCTCGGACAGCGGCAGGTGAGTCGAGGCGAAACCGACACCGCCCGGTTGCGGCTGCACCTCGATCAGGTTCATCCCCGGACTGCCGATGAAGTAGCCGACAAAGGTATGGCTCGGGCGCTCGAACAATTCCCTTGGCGTACCGAACTGCACGATCTGCCCGCCGTACATCACCGCAATCTTGTCGGCGAAGGTCGAGGCCTCCAGCTGATCGTGGGTAACGTAGACCATGGTGATGTTGAACTGCTCGTGGATCTGCTTGAGCTTGCGCCGCAGTTTCCACTTCAGGTGCGGGTCGATCACCGTCAGCGGCTCGTCGAAGAGGATCGCCGACACGTCGTCGCGCACCAGCCCGCGGCCCATGGAAACTTTCTGTTTTTCGTCGGCGGTGAGGTTGCGCGCCTTTTTGCTCAGCAGGTTCTGCAGGTCGAGGACTTCGGCGATTTCCTGCACCCTGGTATGAATTCTTGCCTCGGCCATGCCCTGGTTACGCAGCGGGAAGGCCAGGTTGTCGAACACCGTCATGGTGTCGTAGACCACCGGAAACTGGAAAACCTGGGCGATGTTGCGCTTTTCCGGGGTCAGGTTGTTGACCGCTTTGCCGTCGAAAAGCACATGGCCCTGGGATGGGCTGAGCAACCCGGAAATGATGTTGAGCAAGGTTGATTTACCGCAGCCCGATGGACCGAGCAACGCGTAGGCGCCGCCCTGCTCCCAGATGTGGTCCATCTCGCGGATCGCGTAGTCCTCCGGTCCCGCCGGGGTCTTGGTGTAGCTGTGGGCGAGGTTCTGCAAACGGATTTCGGCCATCAGGCAACCCTCGTGACACGCCGGCCCGGCGCCTGGACCAGCCGCCCCTGCGTATCGAACACAAACAGTTTATGGGTCGGGATGTAGATGCGGATCGGCGCATCGACGTCGTATTCGTGGACACCCGGCAAGTGCAGCACCAGCAGGAAGTGCTCGTTGCGCACGTGCAGGAAGGTTTCCGAGCCGCTGATTTCCGCGACTTCGACGGTCACCGCCAGTTCGAGGTCATCGTCGTTGCTCGGCACCAGCGAGATATGGCTGGGCCGCACGCCGAAACGGAACTCGCCCTCGCCCACCGGGCGCAGATCGACGTTCAGCGGGAAATGCACGAAGTTGGCGAAACTCACCTCGTTGCCGGCAATGCGCCCCGGCATCAGGTTGATCGGCGGCTCGGAGAATAGCTCCGCCGCCAGCACCGTTTGCGGCTGGTGATAGACCGAGGCCGACTGGCCGCTCTGGATCACCCGGCCTTCGTGAAGAATGGTGGTGGTGCCGCCCAAGGCCAGGGCCTCGTTGGGTTCGGTGGTGGCGTAGATCGCAATGGTGTGGCGCGCCTTGAACAGCTCGCGCATTTCCTGGCGCAGTTCTTCGCGCAACTTGTAGTCGAGGTTGACCAGAGGCTCGTCGAACAGGATCAGTTCGGCATCCTTGACCAGCGCCCGGGCCATGGCCGTGCGTTGTTGCTGACCACCGGAAAGCTCCAGCGGATAGCGCTTGAGAAACTTCTCGATGCGCAGCATCTTCGCGGTTTCCAGCACCTTGTCCTGGATCACTTCGCTGGATACACCGGCCTGGCGCAGCGGCGAGGCGATGTTGTCGAACACCGTCATGGTCGGGTAGTTGATGAACTGCTGATAGACCATCGACACATTGCGCAGGCGCACGGGGCGTTGTGTAACGTCGACGCCGTTCATCAGGATGCGGCCGCTGTCGGGCTTGTCCAGACCGGCCATCAGGCGCATCAGGCTGGTTTTGCCGGACAGGGTGCGACCCAGCAAAACGTTGAAGGAACCGGGTTCAAAACTCAGGTTGGCATCGTCGATCCAGGTCTGGCCCTCGACGGTGCGGCTGACGTGTTCCAGGGTGAGTGACATGGCTCGGCCTTTTTATTATTGGAGTCAAGCGACCGGAGCGTTAAAGCGACATCCGTGCCAAAAAACTCAAGCTGTTGATTCAGCTTGAAATTCCCGAAGAGGACGGCGAAACCGCGTTCGTTGCTGAACACAAATGAACAATCGGAAATGAACAATTGAACAGCTCACCCATTGACAGTGAACAATAGTGAACAACACTCTATGGACTGCTCACGCCCCCCCCTGTAGGAGCGAGCTTGCTCGCGATGCGCTTGAGAGCGCCTCGTTTATTCAGGCAGCCCTCATCACCGTTAACGTCCATCGCGAGCAAGCTCGCTCCTACAGTGACCGTGTGTAGTTGAAGCCACCATAAAAACAATAAAAGCCTGCTCAGAGATCGACTGCCATGGCCGCACCCGCATCGCCGTTGTCCCACGACGCCATCATCCAGGACTCCTGGTCCCGTTGCCGCGCGTTCGGCCTCAGTCATCAGAGCACGCCGGCATTCGACCAATTGCCGGCCGCAGGCATCGCGCAACTGCTGGAGAGCCAGCACTCGCTGGTGCAAACCACCCATCAGGAAGTGCTGCCCTACTACGAAAACATCCTGAGCAATTCCAATTGCCTGATCATGCTCGCCGACCAGCAGGGCCAGGTGCTCACGTCCTGGGGCACCCAGCGTTTTATCGAACCGAAACTGGCCCGGGGATTCAGCGCCGGCGCCAGCTGGATGGAACGCTGCACCGGCACCAACGCCATTGGCACCGCCCTGGCCTGCGAACAAGCGGTGCACATCGAGCACGATGAACACTATCTCAAGGCCAACCGCTTCATGACCGGTTCCGCCGCGCCGATTTTCGATGCCGAGCGCAAGGTGATCGCGGTGCTGGACGTGTCCAGCGACAGCTACCTGCCGCCCTCCCACACCCTGGGCATGGTCAAGATGATGAGCCAGACCGTGGAAAACCGGCTGATCCTCAACCTGTTCCATGGCCAGCATTTCCAGCTGACGTTCAACACCGGGCTGAACAACCTCGACAGCCAATGGGCAGGGTTACTGATTTTCGATGAGACCGGACAGGTGTTGTCGGCCAATCGCCGGGCCGACAATCTGCTGGGCATCAGCCTGTCGCGGGTCAATGTCGAAAGCCTGTTCAAGGTCTCGCTGCTGGAGTTGCTGAACCAGCCCGACGGCCTGCCCTTCGCCCTGCAAACCTCGGGGCGCAACCGCTTCCAGTGCCTGTTGAAGCGGCCGAAACAGGCATCGATTCAACCTCGAGTGTTCACCGAGCCGGTTGTAGCTGCACCCGCGGCCATCAGCCTCAACTCCCTGCATTTCGGCGACAGTCGCGTGGAAAAGGCCGTGCGTCAGGCCGAGCGCTTGCTGGAAAAAGACATTCCACTGCTGATCCACGGTGAAACCGGGGTCGGCAAGGAAGTGTTCGTCAAAGCCCTGCACCAGGCCAGCTCGCGCAGCAAACAAGCGTTCATCGCCGTCAACTGTGCAGCGATTCCCGCCGAACTGGTGGAATCCGAGTTGTTCGGTTATGAGAAAGGCGCGTTCACCGGCGCCAACCAGAAAGGCAGCATCGGGCTGATCCGCAAGGCTGACAAAGGCACGCTGTTCCTCGATGAAATCGGTGACATGCCGCTGCCGACCCAGGCGCGCCTGTTACGGGTGTTGCAGGAGCGTTGCGTGCAGCCGGTGGGCAGCAGCGAGTTGTTCCCTGTGGACTTGCGCATCATTTCCGCGACCAATCGCTCGTTGCGCGAACAAGTACAACTGGGGCGGTTTCGTGAAGACCTGTATTACCGCATCGGCGGCCTGACCCTGGAGTTGCCGCCGTTAAGAGAACGCAGCGATAAAGAGGCGCTGTTCAAACGTCTGTGGGAACAGCATCGCGAACCAAGCCAATGGGCCGGATTGAGTAACGAAGTGCTGGAACTGTTCAACCGCCACCCGTGGCCGGGGAACTTGCGCCAGGTCAGCAGCGTGATGCAGGTGGCGCTGGCGATGGCCGAGGAACAGCCGATTAGGCCGGAGCATTTGCCGGATGATTTTTTTGTCGACCTGGAGATGGAGCCGGTCGATACGCCGGAACCGTTGGCCGTGGATCTGAATGATGCCGAGTATTTGAACCGGCAGTTGCAGGCGGTTGGGGGGAATATTTCGTACCTGGCGCGCAGGTTGGGGGTTAGCCGCAATACCCTTTACAAGCGGTTGCGGCAGACTGAATGACAAGTTGGCCAAACGGGCCCCTTCGCGGGCAAGCCCGCTCCCACAGGTTCAGCGGGCTGCACAGATTTTGTGTACGACACGGACACTGTGGGAGCGGGCTTGCCCGCGAAGGCGTCAGCCCTGTCATTTCAAATTGAACTGCCAACCCCATAAACAAAAACCCGCACAAGGCGGGTTTTGTTTTTGTACGCCGCAATACGCACTTGTGCGCAAACCCAATAAATACAAGGCCTTTGTGGTATATAATGTGCGTGGCGGTGTGTGGCTGTACGCCTAAACCCGTGTAAATATGTGGGGCTGAGTGTGGGGCTATTGCAATGAGCGCGCTAAATCCAAAGCAAGTCGAGCACCTAACCGAGCCGGGCAGATACCCAGACGGTGATGGGCTTTATCTGGTAATCAAGGCTACAGGCAACAAGTCCTGGTTATTGCGCTACCAACTCAATGGCAGGCGCCGAGACATGGGCTTGGGACCATATCCAGTGGCAAAACTCAAAGCAGCTAGGCAAGCCGCCGCTGAAGCACGTGCACTGATCCTGAAGGGCTGCGACCCCTTGGATGAGCGCCGAGCCGAGCAGCAGCGCCGAGCAGAACAGGCAAATGTCGCTACTTTCAAATCGCTGGTGCTGGATTACCATTCGGCACACTGCCAACACCTGACTGAACGCCGCCGCAAAGGCTGGTTGTCAATTATGGAACGCTACGCTCTCCCGACTATGGGCACGCTGCGACCTGATCAGATACAGACGGAGCAAGTACTACGAGCTCTGCAGCCGATCTGGAGCACGAAACCAGCAACTGCCGATGAGTTGCGCGGCCATATCGAGCGGGTGCTGGATGCAGCCAAAACGCTCAAACTAAGGACCGGGGAGAATCCTGCACGCTGGCGTGGCCACTTGGACAACCTGTTAAGTCGTGTTGACAAAAAGCGCGCTAGGCAAAAGACCAAACATCCAGCGATGGCTTGGCGCGACCTACCGACGTTCATGGGAAGACTGGCATCCATGGAAAGGCGTGATGCTAATGCGCTGCAATTGTTAATTTTGACTGCCGCTCGCGCTGGAATGGTTCGCTTTGCCACTTGGGACGAGTTCGACCTTGACGCTGCCACATGGAGCTTGCCTGCCGAGCGCATGAAAACCCGGCAGCCGTTTACAGTTCCACTTTCACGACAAGCAGTTGCATTACTACGAACCATTCCGCGCATCGCTGGCAGTCCTTATCTGTTTCCTGGCACCAGCAGCAAGTCTGGCGTCATGCACGTCGGCGCAACCTTCAATCTGCTGCACTCAATGGCGCTACCGGACATAACCACCCACGGTTTTCGCGCCACCTTTCGCACGTGGGCGAGTGAATGCACCCACTACCCGCGCGAAGTATGCGAGCTTGCGCTGGCACACGATGAACGCGACCAAACAGAAGCTGCCTACAGTCGAAGCAACTTGCTGGAAAAGCGCCGGGAGCTAATGCAGGCATGGGCTGACTACGCGACCACCGCGCCAGCGACGAACGTGGTGCATGGCACATTCGGGAGGGTTGGCGCATGACGGACGGCCCCAGCGTCGATGATCGAGTTGAAATGCTTCTAACTCAGGCTAAGTCCGACCCCGAAGCAGCAGCGTTGGCGCTACAGTGGATCGCCATGAGTCTGCGCGAGTACGGAAAGATGCCCCAAGGGCTGGCCGACCATTTAGCCGACGCGATAGAAGCTAGCATGGGCAAGCCAGCCAAGCACCGCGCCAAAGCATTAACAGACGAGCTGGGACTGACCGCGAAAAATCGCAGGCCTGCCGCTGACATATTCACGGTCGGGACACACATTCGTCTGCTAATGCATGAGAAAGGGCTATCTATGTCAGCCGCTGCCGGAGAGGTTGCTCATAGGTTTGGTATAAGTGACGCCACGGCACGGAAATATTACAAGACGTTTGTGGCTGGTGGGGAGTGGGAGGTAGTGCCTAGAGCGGAGAGCTTGGCTCACAAATAAGCTGCCAAAAAGGTGGGGGGCTATTTGGCTGCAATGGCATGCCCCAACCACCAACATATGCCCTATACGCCGCAGCCCGTGGCCATACTTGGGGCACCAAACATGAGCAACACACCACTCCCTCGCACAATTTTGCGCATCCACGACCTACAGAAAGCCATGGGTCTTAGCCGCACCAAAATCTACGAGCTAATGGCCGAGGGTAGGTTTCCTAAAGGTAAGCCGATAGCTGGCCTGCACGCCGTTGGCTGGGACAGTCTTGCTGTACAGGATTGGATAAACAATCAGCTAGACCACCCCCAATAACAAGCCGCCGACCAGTTAAGGAGTCAGCGGCTTGGGGTGTAGCAATACAGTTGTAATTTTATACCCCCTTGGCGCGTACTACACCCTTAAAGGTTGGGCTTCTCAGGAGAGAACCCAATGGAAAAGCTTTCGCTAAACAAGGCAAAACCCAAAGCCAGCCCGCTTGACCGCTACCTTGGCCAGCGCGTGGTTATGCAGCTTGGCCCAGTGACCTACACCGGGATTCTGAAGGCAGTTGAACCACAGTGGTTAGTGATGACCGACGCCACACTCACCGGCAGTCGAAACGCCGCGCAGGTGAATTGTGTTCAGATCTACCACCAAGCGTTCAATCGAATTGCTCATATTCACCTTGAGGCCGACTTGCTCGCGCTAGAGGTGCTGGCATGACCATCTATGAAAAATCTCCAGGCCAATGGAAACATATTGAAAACGCTTTTCAGCGTAGAGCGCATGAACTACTGGATTTCGGAGACAGGCCGATCCCAGTTGGCATGGAAACGAAGTCAACGTTGGTCAGGTGGCAGCCGTGGCTCAACGAACTTAGCCACGACGCCATTGATGCGTACTGGCATAGGAACCCCCAGGCTGGGCTGGGAATCATCGTCGATGACCAGACGATGGTGCTTGACGCCGACTCACCGGAGTCGCTGGCGAGACTGCGGGCACTTATTGAGGAGCATGGTCTCACCTGCAATTGGATTCAGCAGACCCGCAAGGGTATGCACTACCGCTTTCGCCGAGCGCCGAACACCACGGCTTGGCAGCAAGGATTCAGCACTATTAAAAGCCCCGACAATATTGATGTAAAAACGGGCCGCAGCGCCATCGAGGGGCTAGCCATGTTGGTAGTGGCCCCGTCACCGGGAAAGACCATGCTGATCGATACCGTCGCTCGTGTTGATGAGTTGGTCGAGATCGGGCAGGATTTCATAGATGCTGTGTGGCAACTGAACGGGCGGGAAGCGCCCCGACTTGCTAAGCCATGCCCTCCGAGAGCACCAATGGGCGACGCTGGGGGGCGTGTGTGCGAGTTGCTGGCACACATTAAGCCTGACTGTGACTACGACCGGTGGCTGACCGTACTCATGGCCTTGCACTTCGAAACAGGCGGTTCTGAGGTTGGGCTAGAACTGGCTTGTCAATGGAGCGCAGGCGACGACAGCGAAGTCGAAGAAAAATGGCGCAGCTTCCATGCTGACGCGACCAACCCGGTAGGGCTGGGCACACTCAAGAAGTACGCCACCGAGGAAGGGTGGAGCGAGTTTAAAAGCCTGCTGGCACGGGCCGAGAAGTTTGGCAACGATACCGAGCCAGAGGAAGTGACCATGCTAGCCACGCAGGCGGCCTTTCTGGGGGCTGTCGAACGGGACGCCGTGCTTAAGCAGATCAAAAAGAGCACAGGCACACCAATGGGCGCACTGCGCAGCGCGATACGCTCCACCAAAGTCGGGGGCGACCATCTGCAATTGGCACGCAATGCAATTGAAAAAGTCGGACACAAAAACCTTGTAGGTGCGCATTCTGGCGTTTGGCAGTGGATTAAGCGCGGCGTGTGGCAGTTGTGCGAGGAACGAGCGCTTCGACAACTGGTACAGGCCGAGGTCGAAGCCAGTGCTGAGAACGTAAATAAAGGGCTTGTGGACTCTGTGACCGACCTGCTCAAGACCGAAGTCTACAACCAGTCTTGCACCTTCAACGTAGGCCCTCCCGAGTGTGTCAACGTGCTGAATGGGGAGTTATCCCTACAGAACGGGGAATGGCATATCGAGCCCCACAATCGGGAGCACTACCGCACGTCTCAACTCCCCGTGGAGTTCGACTCGGAGGCCATAGCACCACGGTTCGAGTTATTCCTGGAATCAGTCTTTGATGGCGACGAAGACGCCTCGGACAAGGCCACTGCCTTGCTTGAAATGATGGGTTATTCCCTGATGGCGCACTGCCGACTGGAAAAGTTTGTTCTGTTGATTGGCGGGGGTGGCAATGGTAAGTCCGTGATGCTGAGAGTAATTGAGGGGCTGTGCGGTCCTAAGGCTGTCGCAGCCGTCCAACCTGCGTCGTTCGGCAGTAGCTTTCAACGCGCCGAGTTGCACAACAAGTTAGTTAATTTGGTCAGCGAAATGAAACAGGGGATGACCATCGACGACGCCGCACTCAAGGCAATCGTGTCGGGCGAAGGAATGACGGTCGAGCATAAACATCAGAAGCCGTTCACTATGCACCCCTTCGCTACTTGCTGGTTTGGCGCAAACCACTTGCCCCACACGCGGGACTTTTCGGATGGGATGTTTCGCCGTGCGCTGATTCTTCGATTCAACAACGAATTTAAGCCCGAGCTAGGCAGCTGCGACCCGCTGCTTTCGAACAAACTAATGAAGGAGTTGCCTGGAATCCTGAACCTTGCCCTACGGGCCTACGCTACCGGATTAGTGAAGGGCTTCACCACGCCAGCAAGCAGTCTGGTCGAGCTCAAGGTATGGAGAACTTCGGCTGATCAAGTGGCACGTTTTGTTGAGGAGTCAGGCATGGTTGAGCGTGACCCGTCGGGACGTGAGAAGTCAGCGACTCTTTTCCAGCTTTACCAAAGTTGGGCCACGCAAGAGGGTATCAAGGTAGCCGTAGCACACACCACGTTCACCGAGCGGCTGCTTCTACTCGGTTGCACAACGGCTAAAGGCCATGCTGGTCGGCGCGATATATTCGGTCTACGTATCAATACGAAAAATTAGGAGGCAAGGGAGGCGGGGCACCCCCAAATTAAATGCAGCTTTAAAAAATTAAAAAACCAAAAATATACTTTTTACTTACTAGTTACGGGGGGAATATAGCTAATAGTAAAATTTTATTTTTTTAAAACCTATAACAATTTGGCTGCACCGCGCCTCCCTTGCCTCCCCTACTGGAAGTACCGCCTGTAGCCCCTACCATGTTGTGGACTGCGGAGCACTGGCGGCCCTGCTACCCCGCTTTACGGGCCGGGTGGCGCGTCTTTGGTCTGCCCATCTTCTTGGGGCCAACACTGAATAGTCCCAGTAAACCCGCTCGCTTGAGATTCCGGTACATTTCTTCCACGGCGAGCGGTTCCACCACTTTCAGGCGTTCGACCCAACGCTGGAAGTACACGCGCTTCATCCCGACAGGTCTGCGAATACACTGAATTGGCATATCCCGGGCGTGGAGCTTGGTGCGTAGCCGCTCGTACCCTGCCACCAAGTCCCGCCCCTCAGCACGTGGAGCGACGCTGTTTGGTCTGTGCAGTCCATGGCAGCCACGGCAGGCGAATCCACCCGTCCACAGGTAAAGCTTGCGCCGCCGCGTGAAGCACCGAGGGCAGAGCACTCGTACTCTAAGCCTATTGCACTTGTCCACGCTCATGGTGAGGTCAAGCCGCTGCGTCGCCTCGTAAGCCGTCACCAACACGTGATCGCCCATCATTTCGGTGATGATTCGCACTTCGCCCTCTAGCCCACCCTTTAGCTCCAGCTTTGCTCCAGCATCCAACCCACCCATCTGCCGGAACGCGCTCATCTCCAGGGCTGGAACCTCGCCCGTGTGCGGTTTTCTCATCGTCGTTGTTCCCGCTTGGCACGGCGAATTGCCGCCAGACGCTGCTCATGTTGAGCCTGCTGGAGCGCTGTCTCGCTTTCGGTATCACGCTGCCCGACCATCTCGATTACGGGTGCTATCGGGCCAGTGACCAGCACTGTTGTACCGCTGGACTGCACGACAGACCTGCTCGCTAGTTCTGCCAGCAATGCAATCGGCCCTTGTGCTGCTGCCTCTAACACGGCTACGGCGTCCTTAGCCCTGCGCAAACGTTCAGCAGTACCGAGCCCTGAGCGCAGCCCGTGGCACTTGGCGCAGGCGAAAGTTTCGAGCAGGTAAAGCAGCGAAGTAGGCTTTTCGCACTGAGGGCAGCACCAGCAAACTCGGTGCGCACCAGAACGGCCACACACGCCGGTCCAGCGGAGGGGCAACGCTTGCTGGTGCCCAACCCAACTAACTAACAGTGCTGAGCGGTCGGGCGCTACACAGTCAAATCTAAGCTCACCTAAACTCAAAGTTCCGGGTGTGGAGTCCCTCAGTAACCCTTGATGCAGTAGGGTTCTGATGTCCAGTGTCGGTAGGTCTGCACGGTGCATAGTGGCTGCCCCTTTAGGGGTGGCGTGGCACGCTTATTTTACCACGCCAAAAGGCCGCTATTAGCTTTGCATTGCGCCCTAAACTTTAACCCAAAGGCCCCTAAAGGTGCTTATAGCGGCTGGCTGCAATCCGCCCGGGGTGTACATCGCGAGCTGGAATATGCGTGGGAATGCGATTTTCGTTCCGACTCTGACCGTTAGTCCCCTCTAAAACGTTTTTTACAAAGACTCGGTCAAAAGAAGCTGCTGATACCGCGTTGTTTTATGCCCATGATGGATTGGGCGTAGCACTTCCCAACACCCCAGCCAGACTGGCTAATCCGCTGCAACTTCTTCGCTCTGTAGCAACTTTTAAGCAACTCGAATCAGGTGCCTGTTGTGGACACTCTTGCTGCTCTGCTTGGATTTCTCGAAAGAAGTCGAAACCATGTTAAGCAAACTATTCGTTGCCGGACGTGCCGAAAAGGATCTACGAAAACCAGCTGTCTTTAGAGGCAGTCGTGATGGAGCAGATGTTATTGGTGCAACAGAGGGGTACGCATCGAGTGGGTGAAATGCCCACGGAAGCCATGCAGACGGCTGGTTAAAACGTGGTCCTCGAAAATAGCTCCCGCTTTCCTTCTACTATTCCACCTGTCGCAGACAAACCTCGTTTGGCATTAAAGCATCGTTCCGTTCGCGATACATAGCCCTGATGGCGAGCCACAGAAAAAACGAAGGCACCTGCAGATCGACGCGCCACATTTAAAATACTTAAAGCTCATAAAAAAATATTTTATATCTCCAACTGAGGCGTGACGACCTTACTCCAAGCCGACTAAAAATTTTCAAGATTGTCACGCAAGTGATACAACCAACAAAAAAACTTATTATTTCCAATAGCTTATAAAAAGTCACTTCTTCTCGAACCCGAAGCTCACAGTGTCAAATAGAAAGCCTACTAACATAGGAGACCTTAAAGACTCTTTTTGACATCTTAAAAACCCACCCTATGCTCACCGAATGGAAAAAACCAATCGAGAAAAGCATGATGCTAATCCCACACACTCAATTAGACTCAAGCACCACAGAAGATATCCAACTACTTGAACATGAACTTTATGACACTCCTGAAAAAGACGTGCTCGTTCTAAATTACACACTAGCCTGCCCCCTTGCATGTGACTTTTGCTGCTATGGCTGCCATCCGAAGCGAAAGGAAAAAATGCCCCTTTCATCAGCAAAGGCACTAGTAACTCAGGCCGCAGCCATGCCTAATTTCACATCAATTGGGCTGACTGGAGGGGAAATATTCATGTTCGAAGATGAGCTTATATCTCTCACAGAACATATATCCACGTGTGGCCTACCTTTCACTGTAGCTACAGCAGCGCATTGGGCAACCTCATTCGAGGCCGCTTCAAAACTTGCGAAAAAGCTAGTAGCAAACGGACTAAAACGAGCAAACATTAGTTGCGACCATTCCCACTCAGCATTTGTCCCAACTGAGAACGTGGTCTTCGCGGCTCGAGCCTTCGCAGAGCAAAAAATCCCAGTCTATATTATTGGTACCTTCCCAGATGAAAACAGCTCATTAGAATCAATGGTACCAGACCTCGTAAACAAACCTTATATATCTCTTCGAACAAAACGACTAGCAAAAGTTGGAAGAGCAAAGAAAGCTACAGTAACCTATAGTGAGCAGTCACTTCAAAATCCTTATAAAACCTGCTATAGACGAAAGTATCATGACGTTGTCGTTTTTTGGGATGGGGAGGTTTATCCCTGCTGTTCAACCTTTAATCTTTCAACAAAAGGCTTGAGCATAGGTAATGCATTTAAAACCCCGCTAGATGAAATCTGGAGAAGAATTCAATACTCTAGTATGTTTCGGATAATGAAAACCTCCGGTTTCTCCGAAATCATAAATATCGTCGCCAAATACGACTCCAATCTGGCAAGCAACATGCCAGACATAAATAGTTTTCCGGGCGCCTGTAGCTACTGCAACTCAGTTTTCTCTAGCGAAACACTCGCCATTAAGTTACGTGCAATATTTGCCGAATTCGAAGTAGACTCGTTATTGGAAGCACAGAATGAACTTAAACAACTAATTGGAGAGCTGGATGTCGCGGAGCTTTTCAAAAAATTCAACCTGACCGCGACTATTGGAGATAAAAATGAGCAATGAACTAGAAATTTTCAAAAACAAAATGAAAACGGATGACGATGCTCGGGCGGAATTAGTATCGGACGTTCAAAAAGCATTAGCCAAGCACGGAGTAAACATTGAAGACGTAGCAGTCATGAAACAGTTCGGATTCAATACGTTGGACCTGAGAGACCCTAGCAATGTTGAGAGCTCCGCAATTATAACCATCGTATACTAAACCAACCACCACTAAATAGACGCAGTTCAATGCCACACTCTAATAACTACTGGCGGATATCACCAATTAAACCGTGCGAAATAGACACCTATTTCGCACTTTTAAACTCTTTTCGCATCAGCGAAGGACTGCCGCTTACGTCTTTAAATAATAGCAAGCTCAACGCTGATGTTTTTTCTTCTAAACGACGTGTTGCTATCCACCTCGCAAGACATGAAACTAAAATTATTGGGTTTATCTCGTTTAAAACATTCTATGATCCAGGGGCAGGAGTTGAAGGCCTGCACTTGTGTGACCTTTATGTCGCGCCCGAACATCGTAAACGTGGCATCGGGCAATCTCTAATAATGTCCTGCGAAAGAGTCGCGACACTGACTAGCAAACGGTTTATATGGTGGGCAACACGTATCGATAACGTATCTGCCATGAAGCTTGCCAAGCACCTAGGCGCTAACTACGCCAAAGTATACAGCGTCGCATTAATACTAAAATAAATGCTATCGCAATTACAGCCATCAGGCTTAATTAAAAACATACATAGCAGATCAGATTCGAACAAATGATGAATTCGCGCCCATAATCCTATTCCGCGATAGGCCGCTGAAAAAAGTAAAATCTCCTTTGCTCCCATCGAACAACTATCCAGCGACATCTGCTTGAGTCTTGATTTTCTTTAATCCTTCCACCGAATCTCGATTCCGGCCGGATAGATGATGGATTGGATGTAGCCATCCACCAGAGGCCCGGCCCGCTTAGTCCTCCCCATTTTATTTCTTCACCTTTGTAGCAATTTTTAAGCAGGCATTCACACAGGCCTTTCCCTGGCACTACCGGTTCTTGGTTTGTCGTCTGGGGAGTCGCCCCTTGCTTGGGATAAAGGCGGTAGTGAGTCATCCGCTCGACATTCGACTGCTACGCTGAATTCTTCACGGAGGATTCTCGATGCCACACTCTGACCTGCTCCCTTCCCTGCTGTTAAAGATCAATGAAAACCAACTCGCCCTGGAAGCCGCCATCATGGAGCTCACGAATTGGGTCGAGCAGCGGGGAGCCGCGGATGTCGCCGACAACGTGCGCGGCGCCCTGGATGCGATCGACCGCAACGAAGAGTTCATCAAGATGACACTCGCGGTGATGATGACGCCGGAATGACTGTTGTCGGCTGATGCGGTCACTCCTCGAATCAACAGCTGCTGACTGACCAAGAGCACCTTTGTTTACAGCACGAACCGTCAGTGGATAGCCTCAGTGATTGATTCGGCTACTCGGTCCGTTTTCCCCGCCAGTGTTGCTCCCGCAGCTGATCTATTAGTGATAATGTCCTTTCTCACTCATAAGGATGGTAGCTATGATCAAAGGACTCGAAAAGCTTCAGCGTCAGATGGCCGAAGCACAGAAAGTACTTCAAAGCTTGGATGGTGATCTTTGTACGGTGAACTTCGATCCCTATGATCCTGCGAGTATTGAGGCGGCTATTCAGCAGGTCGTGACCGTTATTGATGAGCGCGTCGGACACCATAATTCAAATCCGATCATTGGGCCTCTTGCCGAGCAGATGAAGGCGCAATACCGCGCGGACATCATCGACCGCGCAGCAGCGTCTCGGTTGAAGGGGGCTGAATAATGGCTATAGACTTGTTTTCACAGATCAACAACTCCGTTCTGGATCTGCAAGGTGCCCAGCTTCAAACTTTTGAGCGCCCTTTAAAAAAGCTCGCTAGCTTGCTCCAGCACCCTGATTTGGAGGCCGTTAATAGCGTTTTGACCGCAAGCGTCGACCTAGAAGGCTTTTTAGAAGCAAGCGAAAGCACTGGTGGAGGCATGGTCGGAAGTGCCTCTCTCCTCTGGCCTGATGACCATGAGCAGACCTTGGGCCTTACGCTCCTGCTAATAGATAAGCTGGCTGCTGACTCGGATTATGCAATTAATTTTAGTCACCATTATTTTTATTCAGGTAACAAAGTAATTTCCGGAATACACGCATTGACAGGGCAACTTATCATCCCCTTTGTGCGGGATTACAAGCTCTATGTCCAGACACATGGGGAGGTTAAGCCACAGTTGAAACTACCAATTTCCAACAAGATTTTCATTGTTCATGGCCATGACGACGGTGCTCGCGAAACCGTTGCGCGCTTCCTTGAGCGAATGGGTTTTGAAGCAATTATCCTGCATGAGCAAGCCAACCAAGGCCGTACCGTAATCGAAAAGGTGGAAGCACACGGTGATGTGAGTTTTGCCGTGGTACTTCTTACTCCTGACGATGAAGGCAGTGTAAAGGGAGGCGTCCTGGAGCCTCGAGCTAGACAAAATGTGTTACTGGAACTGGGCTACTTTATTGGCCGTCTGGGGCGTGACAAAGTCTGTGCCCTGAAACGCGGACAGCTAGAAATTCCAAGTGATTTTGCGGGCGTGGTGTGGGAACCGATGGATGACACGGGCGGCTGGAAACAAGCTTTAGGGAGAGAGTTGCAAGCCGCCGGTCATAACTTCGATTGGAACAAACTGATGCGCCCTTGAACCTACTTGCAGCTCCATTTCCGGCGCTAAACTTTCTGATAATAGTTTTCAGTAAGCATGAATAAGGACCGACTGCAATGGATCGAATGCTGCCCCTCATGACAGGCGGCAATCGATCCAGGTACCGTGAAAAATGAGGGGACGGAGTTGATGCTGGAGATTGAGCAGGCGGGGGGCGTTGGGTTTCGCTAAGCTCAGTTCAATCTACTCACCGATAACAAATGAGCCACCATCATGGAAGGTACCCCAGCGAAACAAACCAAAAATCGCCGTAGCCCATCGTGGTCGCGTTATGAGTTGATATTGGCTCTCAATCTTTTCTTGCATCACCCGCGAGAATCACTTTCAGAAGATCACCCAGATGTTGTGGAGCTATCTGATTTCCTGAGACGAATGGGAAAGCTAATGGGGCGGCCTATGCCCCAAAATTTCCGTAGTCCAAACGCTGTTGTGATGAAGCTTGCCAACTTCAGCCATTTCAATCCTTCTCACATAGATGCGGGCCTTCAGGGGCTCCGTAATGGGAGCAAAGAGGACAATCGCGTCTGGAAAGATTTTTTCGGTGACGACAATAGATTGGCGGCAGTAGCCGCCACTATCCGAGCTGAAGTAGAGGCTGGCAACGTGAACTCAATTAGTCGCAAATCGACGACAAGGACAGTAACGAGCTATATCACCCGCATCTGTCAAAATGACTCCAATTGGCAGTACCCCACCAGGAGCGCAGCCGAAGCATCGAATACCTTTTCCTCACAGCACGGCTATGGCCATGAGGAATGGCTTTTTCGATTCGAATGGCAAATTGGCGGCTGGCAATATGGCTTTCTTCAAGGAGTAAACAAGGGCTGGGAGTCACGGCTCGCACGTGGTGAGCGTGCAGGTGATGTTGTGCTCTACACCCTTACTCCTGATGGGCGCCGCTATGTGGCCCGTATTCGCCATATCGAGTTCCTAGATGAAGCTCAAGGCATTGCGGCCTTGGATCACTACAAGCGCGTTGGGTGGTATGACCGCATGCTGGAGGAAATAGACACTGTAGATGGTGATAGAAGTGGCTTGGGGAACGGGGAATGGGCCCCTTACGTGTTGAATGTCCGTTTTCGCCCAGAAGATGTTGAGTGGTATCCGCCAAACACATTTGCCGCGGCTGGGGACCCCGTGCAGCACTACAACCGTTATCAGCTCATTGAGCTTAATCACGAGGCCTCCCTGCCAGATACGGTGAATACACGCCGCCCGGCTCGGAAAGGACAGAATCTTCCTCCCATTCAAGACAGCTACTTCAGGAGCGGCGGCTCGGGACGGGAGTGCTCGCCAGAGCATGGGATAATGCAGGCCGCCCTGCATGAGGAGCTGAAAATTGAATACCCTGGGGCGAATATCGTCTTCGAAGAAAATTTTGTAGATGTCACCTTAACAACGGAAATGGAGACAATTCTCTTCGAGGTTAAGTCAGATTTCTGCACCCGTAGGGTTTTGCGCTTGGCGATTGGACAGCTACTTGAGTACGCGTACTACTGGAATGAGCTACCAGAAAAAGCGGTAAGACTGGTTGCGGTTGGTCGGACAGCACTGAGCCCTGAGGACGAGAGATATCTCAGATACCTTACGGGAAAATTGAATCTTCCACTTGAGTATCGCCAGGTCGAGCTTCCCTCTGAGGCTTAGGAGTATCTCTAATTCAGTGCCGATTCCCCAACCCATCGGCACTCCTTGAGGCTCTCCTGTTTCCTGATGATGGATTGGATCGACTTACCGTCACACGCCATGAAATAAAGGCAAAGATGACGGCCAAAAAAAAAAAAAAAAAACCCCGTACCAATTTCGTACCAGCAAAATTCGCCACTCACTAAAATCCGCCTCCTTTTTTCACCCCTGTAGTAAATTTTTGAGCAACCCTTTTCGGCTCCAATCCCGAGCACTGTCACTCAAAGCTTGACGAAAGCCAGGATGGCATTACGATGGCTCGCGATTAAAAGGCTCAAATTGTTAAGTTGATAGCTTTGAAAGCTAACTTCCCGCAGCGCGGCCTGAGCACATTCGCCCTCATAAAGTAAGAGAAACCAGGATGGCCAAGTCAAGTGTGTCGCATATCAGAAAGACCTTTATTGCTGAAATCATCCGTGCACAGAATCTAGTGCACTCTGTCCAGGAGTTACCTCGTTGGTCTCCGAAATCCATCGATGAAGTCATTCATACAAAGCACGTGAATCAAATTATTGAACTGGCCTTCATGGGAATGGTTTCAGCCTGGGAAGAGTTCCTAGAAGCAACACTTGTGCGTTATATGACAGGTGCAACTACAGAAAATGGTTATTGCCCCACACCTAAATTCGGGCAAGCGACAGATTTAGCACATGCCTATGAAATACTTTCACACGACCCCGAATACAACAAAGCAAAATCTTATTTGAAAGTTACAGAACCCCGCGGCATTTGGAGGACGGCTGACTTCTTCTTTTCAAAACATAATTTTAGATCTTTAGAAAGCAAAGCACCATTAATCAGACATGCCTCTGCAATCAGAAATCGAGTTGCACATAGCTCTGAAAAATGCAGGAAAGCGTTTAAAGAAACCGCCTTGGCTTTTCTAAAACCACCTGATGGAAAGCTTGTTAGCGGCTACCAACCAGGTAAACTTCTGACCACGCCAGTTCAAGGCATTTTTTCACAATCAAGCGTTAGCAAGAGAACATCGCATTTTGATGCTTTTGCTGAACTATATGAAGATCTGGCACGGATCATTGTCCCGGATTAAGACAACACCTCAGTCGAACACATCCCGATTTAGCTTGGGCATGAAAGAAAAAAGCCCCTACCCCCCTTTTAAAACGGTGGCTAGGGGCCATTTTAACCTTACTAAAGCGAAATAGGCCATCTAGCTTTGCATCTGATGCTTTACTATTCCATGGAAAATAGTTGCGATATAACTGAGGGTTGCCTTATTCACGAATGAAAACAGCAGATCAGCTTCAATAATATCATCAAGACCTATGTTATCGCTCCGTGCGTTAGAATAATGAAAGAATCGATTCCGGAGGTTAACAAGAAAACTATGGTGTTCCAAGAAAGGGATAGCAAGCCTGTCGGGAAATTGTGTGCCTGCGCTATACTTTGCCGGACCATTCCAACCAACCACTTTTTCGGCCAGGGCTTTAAAAATTGACGCTCGATACTCCTGCTTTGTGTTAATTTCAATATCAACCGTCGTCTGCAACTCCGGGAGCCCTTTGAAAAGGGTCGCTATGAAGTTCTTATGGAACTTCAATTCCCCTACATTCCCATCAGAGTTCGAAGTACTCAACCACTGCCGAAGGTTTTCAAATGTTCCTATATAGTCTTCGGTCCTGGATGCATAGATCATTGGGAAAGCATAGGACAAATGTTCATACGACCTATATAAATGTACAAAGGCCGCTGTATGCCTCTCCCCCTTCTCATGATAAATACAGCTAGCTAGCTCGGCCAAAAAACTCTTATAAAACTTCCTGTTTTTGAAACCAGTACGCGTTATTAGAGCCTCGTAATCAGAAAGGTTTAACCCCTCATCAAAGCCATCTAAGAAATCAAGATCGCCCTGGGAATTGGTCCTGAGATCACTATAAAAATAGTTGGTCTCAAGCGAAGCACCTTCCTCTGTGTTCAAGTTCGTTATCTGACAGCTACCTGAGATAACCCGGAAAATCATCGCAAATTCGTGGGTATTCTGGCCGATATAAAAGGGTGACTCCTCCGAAAATGGAGATCCGGACCTCTCGGCAAACTCATAGCTAACTGTTTTCATAATTACGCAGCTATTTCGTCAGAGAAATATGTCAGCAATTCAATATCATTAAAAGAAATTACATCGCTAATTTTTTCAATAAGTTTACGACTAAGCTCACGCCTGTATTTACCTAGGTTAACCTTGGCTGCATCGATAGATTTAAACGCTGTATCGAACCGCTCTACCAACTCACCAAAACTATCAGCATCGAGGTTATTCAAAAACCCATAGGAAGATTTTACACCAACGCAAAAGCCAATTAAGTTATTTTGAGTTTTCAGCCAAGTTTTCGCATGATCATTCGTAGAAAATTTGTCTATCAACTCAAGAACCTGCTGAAACTCTAAGCCGTTCTCGACAACAGCCGTCGCCATGATGTTGCCAACAATAATCTCATCCATTTTTTCGCTGATGATTTTATTGTTTTCGTTATGAACACTATTAGTAAAAAAAGCAAGGTACCCCTTCGAAATATCAGAAAGATTGAATGCACCTCGCTTTATTTTTTCGCCACGATCTTTTTCCGACTGAATTTCTATATCTAACGAGCTAAAATCAAAAAGCTCCTCAGTTAAAACCTCTATTTGATGTCTCGGCGTCATAGGCCGCTGACCATTGTTGAGGGTGATCATTCGATATAGCAACATATCCTTATTCCCCGATATAACCACACTGAGGTATAGCGCTTTATCGTTAGGAAAGTCCTCATGATCTTTAATGCTATTAAGCGTATTAAGTCGCTGCATACCATCAAGCACATAACCCTTTTCAACATTTTCATTAGCGTAATTAGAAGCCTCATCAACATTTTCAAAATCGATTTGCTCGAGTTCGATCAATGCCAATGTTATTGGAGGCATTAGACACCCTTTCAAAATATCATTGCGCAATCGATCATAAAATGCTGGATTTTGAATTTTACGCTGAGCAGAAAACCGATTTATCAACGGAAATATATTATCAATTGCAAATCGATAAGTAGTCTCACCCGTCAAAACAACGCTTTTAATAACACTATCGTACTCTTTGGTAAATATTTTGATCGTCACGGGCGTCGCTCCTTTGGGTGATCGATAATAGTAATGAGAGGGGAAGTAATGGTAAAGAGACGATTGACCTGATGGATCCCCTAGCATGCGCCGGAGATGCGGAGATGCGAGGAGAGTAGGTGCTAGACAAGATATTTATGGGGCAGGCACCAGCCTACAAAGATGGCAGCCCACGATCATTGATCGGTATTCACTTCTCACTCGCCTCCCTCAGCTTGATCATGCGCACACCTGCAACCTTCCCAGTAGAGCTTTTGAAACCTGGTAGTCGGCGGTTTTCCTAGGTGGACCGCTACCGATGCGGCCCCCTTCGCAGTGAGGACTGACTCCCTCTCTAGTGTTCGTATTCTTGATCGCTTACATCAGCTCTGCACGACTGTGCCTATTTCTTGCCATTGAGATTGTTCGGCTACTTCAGTTTCTTGCCAAAAAACTCTTCGGTGAAACCTAAAACAACCCTCCCAATGCCGCCGGCTCCCAATTCATGATTACCAGCTCGCCACTCAACTCCGCTTTTCCTTGACGCTGATTGGTATTGCAGTAGCGGATGTCCAGCGTTTCGAAATGAAAGCCTTCAAATACACGCCGGATGTCCGGGTGGTCGTTGATGCTGACCATCACCTTGCCTTTGCATCGGCGCATGAAGTCAGCCATGCGCTCATAGTTTTCGAAGGGAAAATCCTCGCCATATCCGGCAGTCTGCCAGTAAGGCGGGTCCATGTAGTGGAAGGAGTGGGCACGGTCGTAGCGTTCGGCGCATTCTAGCCAAGGCAAGTTTTCGACGTAGGTACCGGACAGGCGCTGCCAGGCGGCCGAGAGGTTTTCCTCGATCCGCAGCAGGTTGATGGCCGGACCGGTGGTGGCAGTGCCGAACGTTTACCCGGTGACCTTGCCGGCGAAGGCGTGGTGCTGCAGGTAGAAAAATCGGGCGGCGCGCAGGATGTCGGTAAGGGTTTCGGGGCGGGTCATCTTCTGCCACTCGAACACTTGGCGCGAGCTGAGCGCCCATTTGAATTGGCGCACGAACTCTTCGAGGTGGTTCTGCACGACGCGGTACAAGGTGACCAGGTCGCCATTGATGTCGTTGAGGACTTCAACGGGCGCGGCCTGAGGCCTCATGAAGTAGAGCACGGCACCGCCGGCAAAGACTTCAACGTAACACTCGTGAGGCGATCAGTCCTTGGTCGCCGGCATCGGTTATGCCGATAATTCGTTGGGCATGCGCTGGGTCAAGTTGGGCTCGCCGGTCATGGCTACGAAAGGTGCAGATCAAGTCCGATGCAAATTACTGATCAGGTTGAATCAAATGGGGGCGCAAGTGGAGTGCAATTCCGCAGGATGGAAGCTGCGCAGCAGGGGTAGCACCATGCACTTGGAAAAATCCACATTTTTTGTGAATGACCACAGGACTGTACAGCACCCTACCGTGTTTTACTTCATGGGGGGGGCACTTGGGGCTATGGGTGGCCGCGTGCGGCTAAAGCCCTAACCGCCGCACAAAACGTAGGGGCCAGCCACCTGCGCGGCCAACAGGGCCGCTACAGCATGCCTGTGGGGCAGTTGCACGGTGTAGCTTGGTGCCGGTGTGCACTTGGGTGGGCACTGCTGCCTGCTTGGCAGACCAGCTACCCTTCACGCAAGCAATTCGTGTGGGGCTAGGCGTGGGGCTTCCACCGTATTCCTGTATTTAATTCATATAAAACAATAAGTTATGCAATAAAAAAACCCGCACAAGGCGGGTTTTGTCTGTAACAAAGACAGCAATCAGTCCGCCAGACGCCAGGTCGTGCCGCCCTTGCCGTCTTCCAGCACCACGCCCATGGCGGTGAGCTGGTCGCGGATGCGGTCGGATTCGGCCCAGTCCTTGCCGGCACGTGCCGCCAGGCGCGCTGCGATCAACGCCTCGACTTCGGCTGCATCCACACGCCCTTCGGCGCCGGCTTGCAGGAAGTCATCAGCCTCAAGCTGCAACACACCCAACACACTGGCCAGTTCTTTCAAACGGGCTGCCAGACCGGCCGCTGCGTTCAGATCGCTCTCGCGCAAACGGTTGATCTCGCGGACCATCTCGAACAGCACCGCGCAGGCTTCCGGTGTGCCGAAGTCGTCGTTCATCACCTGGGTGAAGCGCTCGACGAAGGCTTCGCCGCCAGCAGGTGCAACGCTCGGCAGGCCTTTCAACGCGTGGTAGAAACGCTCCAGGGCGCCCTTGGCGTCCTTGAGGTTGTCTTCCGAGTAGTTGATGGCGCTGCGGTAGTGGCTCGACACCAGCAGGTAACGCACGACTTCCGGGTGGTACTTGTCGAGCACGTCGCGAATGGTGAAGAAGTTGTTCAAGGACTTGGACATCTTCTCGCCATTGATACGGATCATGCCGCAATGCATCCACGCGTTGGCGTAGGTCTTGCCGGTGGCCGCTTCGCTCTGGGCGATTTCGTTTTCGTGGTGCGGGAACTCAAGGTCGCTGCCGCCGCCATGAATGTCGAAGGTCTCGCCCAGGCAGCAGGTGGACATCACCGAGCATTCGATGTGCCAGCCCGGACGCCCTGCGCCCCACGGCGATTCCCAGCTCGGCTCGCCCGGCTTGGCGGCTTTCCACAATACGAAGTCCAGCGGGTCCTGCTTGGACTCGTCGACTTCGATGCGCGCGCCGATGCGCAGGTCTTCGATTTTCTTGCGCGACAGCTTGCCGTAGCCCATGAACTTGCCGACGCGGTAGTACACGTCGCCATTGCCCGGGGCGTAGGCGTAGCCCTTGTCGATCAAGGTCTGGATCATCGCGTGCATGCCAGGGATGTGATCCGTGGCGCGCGGCTCCATGTCCGGTTTCTTGATGTTCAGGCGCGCTTCATCTTCGTGCATCGCCGCGATCATGCGCTCGGTCAGCGCTTCGAACGACTCGCCGTTCTCGCGGGCACGGTTGATGATCTTGTCGTCGATGTCGGTGATGTTGCGCACGTAGGTCAGGTCGTAGCCGCTGAAGCGCAACCAGCGCGTCACCAGGTCGAAGGCGACCATGCTGCGGCCGTGCCCCAGGTGGCAGTAGTCGTACACGGTCATGCCGCACACGTACATGCGCACCTTGTTGCCATCGAGCGGCTTGAAGACTTCTTTGCTCTTGGTGAGCGTGTTGTAGATCGTAAGCACGTTAATTCCTTGACGCTAAATCACTGGCCCCACGAATCACGCAGGGTCACGGTACGGTTGAATACCGGCTGACCTGGTTTCGAGTCCTTGAGATCGGCGACGAAGTAACCTTCGCGCTCGAACTGGAAACGGTCTTCCGGCTGTGCATTGCCCAGCGAAGGCTCGGCACGACAACCGGTGAGTACCTGCAGCGAATCAGGGTTGATGTTGTCCAGGAAACTGGCGCTGTCTTCGGCCTTCTCAGGGTTGGCCGAACGGAACAGACGATCGTACAGACGCACTTCGCACTCGACGCTGGCCGCAGCCGGTACCCAGTGCACCACACCTTTGACCTTGCGGCCTTCAGGGTTCTTGCCCAGGGTGTCCGGATCGTACGAGCAGCGCAGTTCGACGATGTTGCCATCGGCGTCCTTGATCGCTTCGTCGGCGCGGATCACGTAGCTGCCACGCAGGCGCACTTCACCGGCCGGTTCCAGGCGCTTGTAGCCCTTCGGCGGCTCTTCCATGAAGTCGTCACGGTCGATGTAGATTTCGCGAGCGAACGGCAGGACGCGCACGCCCATGTCTTCTTTCGGGTGGCATGGCAGTTCGAGGTTCTCGACCTGGCCTTCCGGGTAGTTGGTGATCACGACTTTCAGCGGACGCAGTACGCACATGGCGCGCGGGGCGCTGTGGTCGAGGTCGTCACGGATGCTGAATTCGAGCATGCCGAAGTCGACCACGCCGTCGGAACGGTTGGTGCCGATCATTTCGCAGAAGTTGCGGATCGATTTCGGCGTGTAGCCACGGCGGCGGAAACCCGACAGCGTGGACATGCGCGGATCGTCCCAGCCGTTGACGTGCTTTTCATCGACCAGTTGCTTGAGCTTGCGCTTGCTGGTGATGGTGTAGTTCAGGTTCAGGCGGCTGAACTCGTACTGGCGCGGGTTGGCCGGCACTGGCAAGTGCTCGAGGAACCACTCGTACAGCGGACGGTGGCTTTCGAACTCCAGGGTGCAGATCGAATGGGTGATGCCTTCGATGGCGTCCGACTGACCGTGGGTGAAGTCGTAGTTCGGGTAGATGCACCACTTGTCACCGGTCTGGTGGTGGTGAGCGTGACGGATGCGATACATGATCGGGTCGCGCAGGTTCATGTTCGGCGAAGCCATGTCGATCTTGGCCCGCAGCACCCGTGCGCCGTCCTTGAACTCGCCGGCTTTCATGCGGGCGAACAGGTCCAGGTTCTCTTCGACGCTGCGGTCGCGAAACGGGCTGTTCTTGCCCGGCTCGGTCAGGCTGCCACGGTATTCCTTGGCTTGCTCAGGGGTCAGGTCGTCGACGTAGGCATTGCCGGATTTGATCAACTCCACCGCCCAGTCATGCAACTGGTCGAAATACTGCGAGGCGTAGCGCACTTCGCCGGACCATTCGAAGCCCAGCCATTTGACGTCGCTTTCGATCGCGTCGATGTATTCCTGGTCCTCCTTGGCCGGGTTGGTGTCGTCGAAACGCAGGTGCGTGACGCCGCCGAACTCCTGAGCCAGGCCGAAGTTCACGCAGATCGACTTGGCGTGGCCGATGTGCAGGTAGCCGTTGGGTTCAGGCGGGAAACGGGTGACGATCTGCGTGTGCTTGCCCGAGTCCAGGTCTGCCTGGATGATCGGCCGCAGGAAGTTGACCGGCACGGCAGGGCCGGTCTTGGCATTCGAGGTAGGGTCGACAGTGGGCTTGCTCATAGGATCCTTGAACGTACAAGTGCGTGGCCGTAATGAAGGCCGGACAAAACAAAGCCGCTATCATAGCCGATGCCGTCAAGTACCTGACAGCGCGCGCACTGTAAACGGTCGCTTTTTATAGACCGCAAATGAAAAAACAGCCTCGAAATTCGCGTCCGGCAGGCTAAACTGCGCACCTTGGCCAAAACAGGCTGAACCGGTGGCGGGACGTGATGTTCCAACACCACGAATTTCTTATAAAGAGTAACGATCATGACCCAAGTCAAACTAACTACCAACTTCGGCGACATCGTCCTCGAACTGAACGCCGACAAAGCCCCGATCACCGTGGCCAACTTCGTCGAGTACGTTAAAGCCGGTCACTACGAAAACACCGTTTTCCACCGTGTCATCGGTAACTTCATGATCCAGGGCGGCGGTTTCGAGCCAGGCATGAAAGAAAAGAAAGACAAGCGCCCAAGCATCCAGAACGAAGCCGACAACGGTCTTTCCAACGACAAGTACACCGTCGCCATGGCCCGCACCATGGAGCCGCATTCGGCTTCCGCACAGTTCTTCATCAACGTGGCGGACAACAGCTTCCTGAACCACAGCGGCAAGAACGTTCAGGGCTGGGGCTACGCGGTATTCGGTAAAGTGACCGCCGGCACCGACGTTGTCGACAAGATCAAAGGTGTGGCCACCACCTCCAAGTCCGGCCACCAGGACGTACCAGCAGACGACGTGATCATCGAGAAAGCCGAGATCATTGAGTGATATTGCTGATTTCAGATTTGCATCTGGAAGAGGAGCGCCCGGACATTACCCGGGCGTTTCTGGATTTGCTTGCCGGACGCGCCCGCTCGGCGAGTGCGTTGTACATTCTGGGCGACTTCTTCGAGGTGTGGATTGGCGACGACGCCATGACACCCTTCCAGCGTTCCATCTGCCAGGCCCTGCGCGACCTCAGCGACAGCGGCACGGCCATTTTTCTGATGCACGGCAATCGTGATTTCATGCTGGGCAAGGCCTTCTGCAAACAGGCCGGCTGCACCTTGCTGAAAGACCCGAGTGTCGTGCAGTTCAACGGCGAGCCGGTGCTGCTGATGCACGGCGACAGCCTGTGCACCCGCGACGAAGCCTATATGAAGCTGCGTCGCTACCTGCGTAACCCGATCACCCTGTTCATCCTGCGGCATCTGCCGCTGCGCACCCGGCACAAGCTGGCGCGCAAGCTGCGCAGTGAAAGCCGCGCGCAAACGCGGATGAAGGCCAATGACATTGTCGATGTTACGCCCGAAGAGATTCCGCGGATCATGCAGGCATTCGGCGTGAAGACCTTGATCCACGGGCACACCCACCGCCCCGCGATTCACAAGTTGCAGCTTGGCGAGCAAGCGGCCAGGCGCATTGTGCTGGGGGATTGGGATCGGCAGGGTTGGGCGTTGCAGGTGGATGAGCAAGGGTTTGCGCTGGCGCCGTTTGATTTCACGCCTCCGCCGCCGCAACTTGCCGCACCTGCCAACTAACAGCCCGCTCCCACAGGTTATGTGTTGCCTTAGTGTCCTGAGGCCGCAGGCCCGGCCTTCGCCGTAAACGGCGGATGGGAGAATGGGCTTAGAAATCCCGCTTATAGAAGATGTCCAGCGAACTGGCCACGCCGCCGGCGGCTTCGAGGTAGACCCTCTTGCTCAGCTTGTAGCGCAGGGCAATGGTGTTGGCCGGTTCGAACACGCCGACGCCATAGCGCAGGCTGAGCTTCTCGGAAATATTGCCGCTGGCCACCACGCTGGTGGCATCGCCACTGCCCTGGGTGTCGAGCTGGAAGTCCTGGATGCCCAGGTTCTTGGCGATGCCGCTGGTTACCCCGGAGCTGCCCATCAAGCCCAGACCGAGGGCCGCCTGGGCGAGCATGTTGTTGTCTTCGCCATTGCTGCTCAGCGGACGCCCGAGCACCAGATAGGACAGGGCCTGCTCCTGACTCATGGCCGGTTCGGAGAAAATCTGCGTGGTCGGCTGCTCGGCGCTGCCACTCAAACGAATGCCGGCGATGATGTCGTCGGTCTTGCGAATGGCCTCGATGTCCAGGTACGGCTGATCGATGGGCCCGGCGAACAGCAAGCGCGCCCGGCGCACCGAAAGCCGCTGGCCGTAGGCGCGATAACGCCCGTCGTTGAGCCACAGCTCACCACGGGTGTCCATGTTGTCGCCGATGTGCACATGCCCCTGCACATTCGCGGTCAGGCCAAATCCTGCAAAGCTCAGCTTGTCCTCGCCGACCAGCACTTCGATGTCCATCTTCATTGCCAGCGGCGGTTTGCCCTCCTCGGTTTGCTGACCAATGATCACCGTGTCATCGGAGACCTTGACCGTCGATGGCGGCAACTCGCGAATGGTGATCTCGCCCCTGGGCACCAGCACTTTACCGGCGATGGCCAACTCGTCGCCCTTCATCGAGATTTTCAGGTCCGGTGCGACTTCAAGCTTGGCGAAAGGCTCGACGGTGACCGGCAGCTGCGAACCCTTGAGCGCCAGGTCCACCACCAGCGCCTGGCCCCAGGCGATGTTGCCGTTCAGGCTGCCCTGCCCGGCCTTGCCGCTGTTCCAGCCGCCTTTCAGTTCTACGCGTTCACCGGCGATGAGCGCTTGAACGTGCAGGTTTTGCAGCTCCATCGGCAATTCAGGCCCGGAGATCTGACCGTCGCTGAGTTGCAGGCTGCCATTGACCTGCGGCGCCAGCAGCCCGCCGGAAATCGTGCCGCTGCCATTCAAGCGCCCGGTCAGTGTCTCGACCATCGGCACGAACGGTCGCGCCACCGACAGGTCCAGCCCGCTCAAGCGGAACGAGCCGCTCAACGGTTTGTTCTTTGGCAACGGATTGAGCTGCGCCTGCACCATCAACTCGCCGAGTTTGCCACCGACGAAACTGAGCTCGGTGTCGATGCGCTTGGGCGTGAGTTTGCTGGTGAGTTTCAGAGTCTGGTACGGGAAGTCCAGCCACTGGTCCTTGTCCTTGATGCGCAACGTGCCGCCGCCGGCATCGACGCTGACCTGGCCGTTCGGACCACTCGCCGGCAGGTCCAGTTGCAGGTCGGCATTGAGTCGGCCCTGCCAGGCGAAATCCTTCGGCAACCACTGCGCAAGGCTGTCGATCGGGAATTGCTTGAGGTGATAACGCAGCTTCGGCTCGGGCATCAGGCGCGAGTCTTCACCGCACAGGCTGGCCTGGCCGGATGCCCAGCAATGGGCGCCAAAGTTGACTTTGCCGTCCGCCAGGCGTTCGAGTTTCGCCGGCCCTTGCAGCTTCCAGTCCTGGCCGCCGGCCTGGATATCACCGCTGGCCAGGCGTCCGCGCCAATTGCCTTTGTCCAGCGCACCGTCCAGACCCAGCGCCAGTTTCAGCTTCGGCCCTTGCAGGTCGAGGCTCAACTTCTGGTTCTTGATATCGCCCTGACCGCTGGCGGTCAGAGTTCCCAGTGAAGTGTCGCCGGCCCGGATGCCGCTGCCCTTGAGGCCGATTTTCGCCCGTTGTGCACTGTCCAGCGTGGCGTCCAGGTTCAGGCTTTGCAGGCGATTGTCCTGGAAAGCCAGTTGCGAGCCTTGCAGGTCAAGCTTGCCTTGGGGCGCCTTGAGCGTGCCGGCGACATCCACACGACCATTGAGCTGGCCACGCAGCTCCGGCCAGAGCTGGGCCAGGCGCGGCAGCTTGAGATCGATCTGGCCGGCGAGTTTCTGTTGCAGGCTGCCTTTGCCGCTGATGCTGTTGTCGCCGAGGCGAACTTGCAGGGCATTGAGGTTCCATTGCTCGCCACGGCCATCGGCCTTGGCCTGGATCACCGCCGGTTGGCCGCGCAGTTTGCCCTTGAGGTCCAGGTCGGCATTGAGGCTAAGCACTTCGTTTTTCATCTCGCCCGTGCTGCGCAATGGCCCGGCCAGTGTGCCCGGCAGCTCCGCGACCCAGTACGCCGGGTTGATCGCCGACAGGTCCAGCGCGGTGTCCCAGGCGATGCCGTCGGCGAATTGCAGGTTCAGGTGCCCTTCAGCCTTGCCCTGCCCGGCCTGGAGTTGAATCTGTTGCAGGTAGATTTTCGTCAGGTCGCCGGCGAAAGGGCTGGCCAGGGTGAAGGCGCCGGCCGGACCATCCGCCGCGGCGGCGAAATGCCCGAGGTACTTGCCGTCGGTGTAAGAGACTTCACCGATGAAGGTGCGAAGCGCTACCTGCGGTTCGTCGATGAGCGGATAGAGCCTGTGCCACGGGAAATCCAGCCAGTCGATCTTCGCCTCGGCGCTCAGGCCCTTGCTCCAATCCAGTTGTCCGGTGAGCTTGAGGCTTTGCTTGTCGTTGGCGGTCAGGTCCAGCGCGGCGATCTGCGCGCCCTTGGCGTCGACCTTGCCTTGCAGCGCCAGGGCGACTGGCCCTTGCTCGGCGGGCAGCGTGGCTTTGCCGAGCAGCGCGTAGCCGTTCTTCAAGTCGCCAGCGCCGGTGAGTTCAAGCTGATTGAGTTGCAGGGTGTCCGGTAGATCGGCACTGGGCTTGAAGCCATCGGCGGTGATCCGCACCTTGGCCGGCAGGTTTTCCACCAGCGGTTGCAGTTCGCCGGTCAGTTGTCCGTTGAAGTAACCGCTGCTGTCGGCTTTCAGGTTCAGGTTCTTGAGCAGGTCGCCGTCGACTTTCAGCGCCAGCGCCAGGGGCTCAGGCGTCGACAACAGGGTCAGCTTGCCGGAGGCGCTGAGGGGCCAGTTGCCGGAGGGTTGCAGCAGTCCGGACAGGTTCAGGCTCAGGTCATCGCGCTGTAACGCCACCGAGTCGATCTTCATACCGGCCACCGTCCAGTGCGCCGCCAGTTGCAATCCCTTGAGCTCTTCGCTGCCGTTGAACAACAGGCTGCCGACCTTGATCTCTCCCAGTTCGATGGCCAATGGTAACTTGAGCTCCGGGAGCGTGATCGGGCCGCTGTCTGGCTCTTCGGCACCCGGCGGGAAGGTCAAACTGACCTGATCGGCCTGCAATTGCTCGATGCACAGGGTCATGCGGGTCAGGCACAACGGCGACCAAGCGAAAATCACCTTGCTCAGCTCAACCCGGTTGCTGTCCTGTTGCCACAGCACCCGCTCGGCACTCCACTGCCCACCCAACCGGCCCTGGAAGTTTTCCAGGGTCAAGCCCGGTACGAAGCCCAACGCCCAGCGGCTGCCCGTCGCCGTGCCCAGCACCGTGGCCAGCGTCAGGACAACCACTGCCACCAGCGCCGCCATCGTCAGCAGTGTTGCTTTCAAACCACGCTTCACAGCTCAGGCCCCATGGAAAAGTGCAGTCGAATGCCGCCATCGTCGTCCAGCGCGTGGGCCAGGTCGAGGCGGATCGGCCCCACCGGCGATACCCAGCGCACGCCGATACCGACCCCGGTCTTGAGGTTCGGCAGTTCGAGCGTGTTGAAGGAGTTGCCCTGATCGACAAAGGTCGCGACCCGCCATTTTTCGGCGACGGAATACTGATACTCCGCACTGGCGGCCACCATGTAGCGACCACCGATGCGGTCGCCGTCGGAGTTTTCCGGGGACAGGCTCTGATAGTCGTAGCCACGCACGCTCTGGTCGCCACCGGCGAAGAAGCGCAACGATGGCGGCACCGATTTGAAACCGTTGGTGGCACTGCCGCCGACCTGCACCCGCCCGAGGAGGCGGTGTTTATCGAACACCGTGGTCAGGCCTTTGACCAATGCCGTGCCGTAGAGCAGGTTGCTGTCGGAACCCAAACCTTCCTTGGCCACTTTGGACTCGAATTGCAGGCGATAGCCGTTGTGCGGGTCGATGCGGTTGTCGCTTTTGAGGTACGAATAGCTCACACCTGGCATCAGCAAGGTACTGAGTCCCGAGTCGTCGCCCAGTTGGTAGTCCTCGCGCTGCCACTTCAGCGATACCACCCGTTGCCAGCCGCTGGGCAACTTGCTGTGCCACTCGGGGCCGAGGGTCAGCAGCTTGCTGTGGCTTTCCTTATCGGCGATTTCTTCATTCTGGTAGCCACCGGCAAAACGCAGTTTGTCGGTCAGGGGCGGGTCCAGCGGAATGTCGTAAAACAGCCCGACGTTTTGCCGAGGTGCCGAGACTTCGGTTTCCCAGCCATAACTGTGCCCTTGCGCGTTGACCCAGTGCCGAGTCCAGTTGGCCTTGGCCCGTGGACCGACGTCGGTGGAAAAGCCAAGGCCCAGGCCCATGGTCCGTGGTTTGCGGGTTTCGAGCTTGACGTCCACCGGGATCGCATCGTTTTTCGATTGCGTCGGCGCCGCGTCCACCCGCACGCCTTCGAAGTAGCCGCTCGATTGCAGGTTCTGATTGAGTTCGGCGATCAGTTCCGAGTCATACGGCGTGCCGGTCTTGAACGGCACCATGCGTTGCAGCAGCTCGTCATCGAACGGCGTATCCCCCTCGAAATTGACCTTGCCCAAGGTATAGCGCGGACCGCTTTCATAGATCAGCTCGATATCGGCGACACCGGCACGGGGGTCGACCGACAGTTTTGAACGGGTGAACCGGCCGCTGAAAAAGCCATAACGCGAAGCCTGATTCTGGATCAGGCGCTTGGCGTCCTCGTAATGCCCATGATTGAGCACGGCACCGGGTTTGAGCGCATCGCTCTTGGGGATTCGAAAGGCCTTGAGGGAAGCTGCCGGACCGTCGACACGCACCGTGACGTTGCGCAGATGCACCGGCTCACCGGGGTCGACCGTAAGCACCAGGCGCGGCTTTTCGCCGCCTTTCACTTCACTGTCGATGTGCGGCTGGTAATAACCCAGGGCCTGGGCGGCCTTGCGCGCCTGCTCTTCGGCGCCACGGCTGAAGCGCAGCAACGCTTCTTCATCGCGATCGCCGAGACTGCCGATATAGCCTTCGATATTGGCCTTCAGCTCGTCATTGGACGGTTTGATCCGTACATCCAATTCACTTTGTGCCAGCGCCGCACAGCTGGTAATCAGCATCAGTGCGCCGCTGGTAATTCTTCCTGGAAACTTCATAGGCGCGGATGCTATCACGAGCTCGGGAGCGTGATAGAGCCTGACATGCCCGGAAAGTTCTTGGATTAAGCCGTTGCTGTATGTAACACCTGGGGATTGGGGTGAAAAAACACGTGCTCGCGAACCGGCCCTACGGCAACTTCACCGATTTCCTGATAGCCCTGGCGCTTATAGAACTCCAGGTAGCGAGGGTTCCCGGTATCGAGGATCACGCCCTGTGAGTTTTCATCCACGGCGCACCAGTTGTGCACGGCTTGCAACAATTGTTCGCCGAAATGTTTGCCCTGGAACTGCGGATGAACCCCCAGCAACGGCAGGACGTGCACCGATTCGTTCGGCACACAGGCTTCCACGGCAGCGTGATATTCAAGGTAGCGGCGGGTGCAGCGAAATCCCGTGCTGAGCACCATGCGCAGGCGCCAGGCCCAACTTTCGGTGACGCCTAGGCGACGTTGCGGCGGTGCGATCAGGGCGATGCCGATCAGGCGGTCGTTGACCAGCAGGCCGATGGCCGGCAGGTCCTGGAGAAAGTGCTGGGTCACCAGTTCGCGCACGGTGGCGCGAACCCGCTGTTCATAGCCGGGGCGCTCGGCTTCGAACAGATAGCCGAAGGTCGGCTCGTGTCGATAAGCCTGGTACAACAGCGAACGCGCTTCGCGGGCGTAGCCGCTGTCGAGCATGTGAATATCGGCGATGGCGGTGGAGGTTTCGGGCATGACGGTTGATCTCCCCGGCACAGCTCGGGTGGCTGCACTCTTGTTGTTACGAGCCTGTCGGCGCTGACACAGTTCCTTACAGATCCGAACTCAGTGTAGGCAATGAAATCGCCTTCGCGAGCAGGCCATCACTGCCCACACAAGACTGACCGGCAAAACCGAATCCCCTCACCCCACACTGGCCCGATTCCCACATGTCAGCTAGCATCGCCCTTTTGCCAGGACTGCCGACCATGAAGATCGTCTCCTTCAACATCAACGGGCTGCGCGCCCGTCCCCATCAGCTGGCGGCGCTGATCGAAAAGCACCAGCCCGATGTGATCGGCTTGCAGGAAACCAAGGTCCACGACGACCAGTTTCCCCTGGATGAAGTCAGAGCACTGGGCTACCACGTGTATTTCCACGGGCAAAAAGGCCACTACGGCGTCGCCCTGCTCTCGCGCCAAGAGCCGCTGGCCCTGCACAAAGGTTTCGCCACCGACGAAGAAGACGCCCAGCGGCGCTTCATCTGGGGCACCTTCGCCGACGCCAACGGTGTGCCAGTGACCATCATGAACGGTTATTTCCCACAGGGCGAAAGCCGCGATCACCCGACCAAGTTCCCGGCCAAGCAGCGTTTCTACAGCGACTTGCAGCAATTGCTGGAAAGCCAGTTCAAGAACGACCAGCCGCTGGTAGTGATGGGCGATGTGAACATTTCCCCGGAAGACTGCGACATCGGCATTGGTCCGGACAACATGAAACGCTGGCTGAAAACCGGCAAATGCAGCTTCCTGCCGGAAGAGCGCGAGTGGATGGCCCGCCTGAAAAACTGGGGCCTGGTCGACAGTTTCCGCCACCTGAACCCGGACGTGGCGGATGTCTTCAGCTGGTTCGACTACCGCAGCCGTGGTTTTGAGGACGAGCCCAAGCGTGGGCTGCGCATTGATGTGATCCTCGCCTCCCACGGCTTGCTGCCACGGGTGAAGGCCGCCGGTGTGGACTACGAACTGCGCGGCATGGAAAAACCTTCGGACCATGCGCCGATCTGGCTTGAGTTGAGCTGATCCCCGTCGAACACAACTCTCATGTGGGAGCGGGCTTGCTCGCGAATACGGTTAATCATTCAACATCAATGTCGACTGACCCGCCGCTTTCGCGAGCAAGCCCGCTCCCACATGGGAAAGTGTCATTTTTCGGAAACCTTACTGACTTAATCTCCCGGCACCTCCTTTGGCTATATAAGGTGCCGGCATGATGCTGCGCGTGTTGTTCCTGTTGATGCTTTGCACGGGCTTGCCCCAGGCGGCCTCGGCCGGCGAGTTGCCGACACCCGAGCGCGGTCCGGTGCTGCGCATTCAGGGTTCCAACACCATCGGTGCGGCATTGGGACCGGCGCTGGTCGAGGGCCTGATGAGCGAACAGGGGCTGCGCAAGATTCACCGCGAAACCCCGGACACCGCCAACGAACTGCGCATCGTCGGCGAAACCGTTCAGGGCCGTCGGGTCGTGGTGGAGGTGGCGGCCCATGGTTCCAGCACCGGTTTCACTGCACTAAAAACCGCCAGCGCCGATCTTGCCGCCTCGTCGCGCCCGATCAAGGACAGCGAACTGGCCAGCCTGCAATCGCTCGGTGACCTGAAAAGCCCGAGTGCAGAACAGGTCATTGCCATCGATGGCCTGGCGATCATCCTTCACCCGGACAATCCGCTGAACCAACTCGACACCGTGCAACTGGCGCGCATCTTCAGTGGCGAGGTCAAGACCTGGGAAGACATCGGCGGTCGCGGCGGGCCGATTCATCTGTATGCGCGCGATGATCAGTCCGGTACCTACGACACCTTCAAGGAACTGGTCCTCAGCGGCCGTGGGAAAACCCTGGGCAGCGCGGCGAAACGCTTCGAGTCCAGCGAGCAACTGTCCGATGCGGTCAGCGCAGACCCGCAAGGCATCGGTTTTATCGGTTTGCCCTACGTGCGCCGGGCCAAAGCAGTGGCCATTGTCGACGGTCAATCGCAAGCCATGTTGCCGCTCAACAGCCTGATTGCCACCGAGGATTATCCGCTGTCCCGTCGGTTGTTCCTCTACCTGCCGCCGACGGGGAAAAACCCCTGGGCCCAGGCATTGGTGGCCTATGCCCAAAGCAGCAAAGGGCAAGCGATTGTCGCCGCCAACGGGTTTATTGCCCAGACCGTCCAGGCCATGGCCGTTACCCCCAATGCGTTGATGCCCGAGGGATACCAGTCCCTCAGTCGTCATGCCCAGCGGCTGTCGGTGAATTTTCGCTTTGAAGAAGGCAGTGCCAGCCTGGACAACAAGGCCCGACAAGACCTGACGCGAGTGCTCGACTATATAAAGCAGCAAGACAAAATGTCCGGGCAAGTGACGCTGGTGGGGTTTGGCGATGCCAAGAGCGACCCGGCGCGCGCCGATCTGTTGTCGAAGCTGCGGGCCATGGCGGTACGGCGGGAGTTGGTGAAGAGCGGCGTGGTGTTTCGCGAGATTCACGGGTTTGGCGCGCAGATGCCGGTGGCGGCCAATAGCGCCGATGAGGGAAGGATCAAGAATCGGCGGGTTGAGGTTTGGGTGTATTGAATTGAAATGCGAACAAATGTGGCGAGGGGGCTTGTCGGAACGCCGCACCGCCCCGTTCGGCTGCGAAGCAGTCGTAAACTATCCACCGCGTAACTTCAGATGAAACACGGTGGATGGTTTCAGGTCCGCTTCACGGCCCAACGGGGGCAAGCCCCCTCGCCACAAAAGCTCACTGACTACAAATACTCTGCATTGTCAGTGCCCGCTACGCATCATCTCCTTCGGCACATATTTGCCGATTTCGAACTTGCCGATCGCCGCACGGTGCACTTCGTCCGGGCCGTCGGCCAGGCGCAGGGTGCGCTGCATCGCGTACATGTAGGCCAGCGGGAAATCGTTGGAAACCCCTGCCCCGCCATGGATCTGGATCGCCCG
The DNA here is from genome assembly GCF_057838985.1 of Pseudomonas sp. KH_046_2. Lineage (NCBI taxonomy): Bacteria > Pseudomonadati > Pseudomonadota > Gammaproteobacteria > Pseudomonadales > Pseudomonadaceae > Pseudomonas > Pseudomonas sp. KH_046_2. Next base: position 4,046,925 of record NZ_CM174480.1, read on the forward strand.
GTCGATCACTCGCAACGCCACGTTCGGCGCCACGACCTTGATCTGCGCGATCTCGCTTTTCGCCACTTTGTTGCCGACGGTGTCCATCATGTACGCCGCTTTCAATGTCAGCAGGCGTGCCATGTCGATTTCCATCCGCGAGTCGGCGATCTTGTCGATGTTGCCGCCCAGGCGTGCCAGCGGCTTGCCGAACGCCGTGCGGCTCACTGAGCGTTTGCACATCAGTTCCAGCGCACGCTCGGCCATGCCGATCGAACGCATGCAGTGGTGAATCCGGCCAGGGCCAAGGCGACCTTGTGCGATTTCGAAGCCGCGTCCTTCGCCCAGCAGGACGTTTTCGTACGGCACCCGCACGTTTTCGAAATGCACTTCGGCGTGCCCATGAGGTGCATCGTCATAACCGAACACCGGCAGCGGACGCACAATCTTCACGCCGGGCGCATCCACCGGCACCAGAATCATCGAGTGCTGGGCATGACGTGGCGCGTCCGGATTGCTCAGGCCCATGAAAATCAGGATTTTGCAGCGAGGGTCGCAAGCACCCGACGTCCACCACTTCTTGCCGTTGATCACCCACTCGTCGCCATCACGTACTGCACGGGCGGCCATGTTGGTGGCGTCGGAGGATGCGACATCCGGTTCGGTCATCGCGAACGCCGAACGGATCTCGCCACGCAGCAATGGTTCGAGCCAGCGTTGCTTCTGCTCTTCGTTGGCATAACGCACCAGCACTTCCATGTTGCCGGTGTCCGGTGCCGAGCAGTTGAACGGCTCTGGTCCCAGCAACGAGCGGCCCATGATTTCCGCCAGCGGCGCGTATTCGAGGTTGGTCAACCCGGCACCCAGTTCGGACTCAGGCAGAAACAAATTCCACAGGCCTTCGGCCTTGGCCTTGAGTTTGAGTTCTTCCATGATCGCGGTCGGCTGCCAGCGATCGCCCTCGGCGACCTGGCGCTCGAACACGGCTTCGGCGGGATAGACATAGGTGTCCATGAACGCTGTTACGCGCTCACGCAGTTCCTGAACCTTGGGCGAATAAGCGAAATCCATGAGCGAGATACCTTCTTGGGGGAGGTTGTTTAGGTCATGCAATCGATGCTAGAACAGCGTTGATAATTTACCTAGCCTATTCTCGGCGTGTATAAACATTCATCACCGATATATGATCGGCTGATCGTCACGGTCAGCCCGCCCACACAATAAGAGAGCCGCGTAATGAATCTGAGCAAGGTCGATCTCAACCTTTTCATCGTCTTCGACGCGATCTACACCGAAGCCAACCTGACCCGTGCCGGGCAGATTGTGGGCATTACCCAGCCAGCGGTATCGAACGCTCTGGCCCGGTTGCGCGAGACCTTCAACGACCCGTTGTTCGTGCGCACCGCCCAAGGCATGGTGCCTACGCCAATGGCGCAGAACATCATCGGCCCGGTGCGCAACGCGCTCTCGCTGCTGCGCGTGTCGGTGCAGGAAAGCCGCATTTTCAACCCGCAGCAAGCGGTCAAGACCTACCGCATCAGCATGACCGACCTCACCGAAGCGGTAATCCTGCCGCCGCTGTTCCAGCGCCTGCGCCGCCTGGCGCCGGCGGTGATCATCGAAAGCTTCCTGTCCAAGCGTCGTGAAACCACCAAGGAACTGGCGGCCGGTCGTCTCGACTTCGCAGTGGATGCGCCGCTCAACACCGACCCGCAGGTGCGTCACGTCAAGTTGATGGAGGATCGCTATGTGTGCGCCATGCGCAAGGGACATCCGCTGGCGGGCAAGGAGAAACTCACGCTGGATGATTACCTGGGCCTGACCCACATCCATATTTCCAGTCGTCGCAGCGGCCTCGGCTATGTCGACCTGGCCCTGGGCAAGATGGGCATCCAGCGCAAGATCGCCCTGCGCTCCCAGCATTACCTGATGGCCTCGCAAGTGTTGCAGCAAACCGACATGGTCATGACCGTGCCGGAACGCTTCGCCCGCCGTAACGATTTGCACGCCTTTTATCTGCCGGTCAACGACGTACCGCCGGTGGAAACCCACCTTTACTGGCACGAAAGCACTGACCAGGACCCGGCGAACCGCTGGATGCGCGAGCAGATGATCGAGTTGTGCCAGCAGGTGACGGCGCAGGAGAAGAAGCTCGAGAAGGTGTAGGACCTGGCACCGGGTTATCGTTCATCGCGAGCAGGCTCACTCCTACAGGATCTGCTGTGAACACGAAATCTGTGTTCTGCGAAGATCCCCTGTAGGAGCGAGCCTGCTCGCGATGAGGCCAGCAAGAACAGCGGAAATCAATGCCCCTTGACGTAAACGTCAACCTACCATTAGCTTAGCGCCATGACCTTTTGCGAGCGCGTCCATGAGCAGCCAGACCTACAGCATTTCCGATCTCGCCCGCGAGCTCGACATCACCACCCGCGCCATTCGCTTTTATGAAGAGCAAGGCCTGCTCAGCCCCGAGCGCCGTGGCCAGGAACGCATTTACTCGCCCCGCGACAAGGTCAGCCTGAAGCTGATCCTGCGGGGCAAGCGCATCGGCTTCTCCCTGGCTGAATGCCGCGAGCTGATCGAGCTCTACGACCCGTCCAGCGGTAACACCAAACAGTTGCACAGCATGCTGGCGAAAATCAGCGAGCGCCGGGAGCAGCTTGAACAGCAAATGCTCGACATCGAACAGATGAAACTGGAACTCGATACTGCCGAAGAGCGTTGCGTGCAGGCATTGGAGCAGACGCTCAAAAGCCAGGAAGTCATTCAGTAAAACCCGACCCCTTGTAGGAGCGAGCCTGCTCGCGATGGTCGTTAACGATAACGCGTGTTTGCTGGATAAACGCGGTGTCTGAGAGCCCATCGCGAGCAGGCTCGCTCCTACAGGGTTCTCCGAACAATCAGCACAGGTCGAACCCCATGCCCCTCCCCACCCACGTACGCATTGTCGAAGTCGGCCCACGCGACGGCCTGCAAAACGAAGCCCAGCCCATCAGTGTTACCGACAAAGTACAACTGGTCGATGCGCTGACCGCAGCCGGGCTTGGCTATATAGAAGTCGGCAGTTTCGTGTCACCCAAGTGGGTGCCGCAGATGGCCGGCTCCGCCGAGGTCTTCGCGCAGATCCAGCGCAAACCGGGCGTGGTCTACGGCGCGCTCGCCCCCAACCTGCGCGGTTTCGAAGATGCCCTCGCCGCCGGGGTCAAGGAAGTGGCTGTATTCGCCGCGGCGTCCGAGGCGTTTTCCCAGCGCAATATCAATTGCTCGATCAGCGAAAGCCTGGAGCGTTTCGGGCCGATCATGGACGCCGCCAGACAGCATGGCGTGACCGTGCGCGGGTATGTGTCCTGTGTGCTGGGCTGCCCCTATGAAGGTAACGTCGCCCCGGAGCAAGTCGCCGTGGTCGCCCGCGAGCTGTATGCCATGGGCTGCTACGAGGTCTCGCTGGGGGACACCATCGGCACCGGCACCGCTGGTGCAACCCGCAGGATGTTTGAAGTGGTATCGAAGGATGTGCCCCGGGAGAAACTCGCCGGGCACTTCCACGATACCTACGGTCAGGCTGTGGCCAACATCTACGCCAGCCTGCTGGAAGGCATTTCGGTGTTCGACAGTTCCATCGCAGGCCTGGGCGGCTGCCCCTATGCCAAGGGCGCCAGCGGTAACGTCGCCACCGAAGACGTGGTTTACCTGCTCAACGGTTTGGGCATCGATACAGGAATCGACCTCGACGCCTTGATGCTCGCCGGCCAGCAGATTTGCACAGTATTGGGTCGCCCTACCGGTTCCCGCGTGGCCAAGGCCCGTAGCGCACAGTGAGTGTGTCCAGGTGTTACCGCTGAGTCTGAAACGTGGGCGCAAGCGAGTAACACGGAAACAAAATGTAGGGTTTTGCCTGAGGCGCAAAACCTTACAATTTCTCAAGCCATTGATTTTAAAGGATTTTAAAAAGTTGGCACGCCTCCTGCTATATCTATCGCACAACAAGAATAAAAAAATTGCGGCAAACCTAATAAAAACAAGACGTAACGACTCTGACATAACAAAAACAACACGGCAGAGACGCAGCTAACAGATTTTTTTGGAGAAGATGTGCTTTTCAGGGTGCTTTTCGGAGTTACCCGCAACCGGACAGAGAATAATAAAACTACCTTCAGGTAGCTCCCGTACTGGTTGGATCGCTCAGCGAGAAAGTAGATCAGCGCTCAAAAAAATACGTTTGCTCTTGATTCCGAATGGGGATCGCCAAAAACAGCGGTAAAGGGCAACGGTTGCCAAAAACAACAACAGACCGACCCTCAATAATAAAAAAAGAGCACGCGCAACGAAATTAAAGGGGAGCTTCGGCTCCCCTTTGTGCTGTCTGGCGTTTGGATTTTGCACCGCCTTTCTGTAGGAGCGAGCTTGCTCGCGAAGAACTCAAAGGCACCGCGCTGAACCAGACTGCACGCGTTATCGTTGACGTTCTTCGCGAGCAAGCTCGCTCCTACAGGGACCTTGTCAGCCCTGCTTGCTACGCAACTCCTCAATACTGATCTCGCGCATCCTGAATTTCTGGATCTTGCCGGTCACCGTCATCGGAAACTCCTCGACGAACTTGAAGTAGCGCGGCGTCTTGAAGTGCGCGATGCGCTCCTTGCACCAGGCTTGCAGCTCTTGCTCGGTAGCGCTGCGGCCGGGGTGGAACTTGATCCAGGCGACGATCTCTTCGCCGTAGCGCGAGCAAGGAATGCCGATCACCTGCACATCCGCAACGGCCGGATGAGTGAAGAAAAATTCTTCCAGCTCCCGCGGGTAAATGTTCTCACCGCCGCGAATGATCATGTCCTTGTTGCGCCCGGCAATGCACACGTAACCCTCGTCGTTCATGCTCGCCAGGTCACCGGTGTGCATCCACCCTGCCTGGTCGATGGCGTCCGCCGTGCCTTCGGGGTTGTTCCAGTAACCGAGCATCACGCTGTAACCGCGGGTGCACAGTTCGCCGATGGTGCCGCGCGGTACCAGGTTGCCCGCTTCGTCGATGATCTTGCTTTCCAGTTGCGGCTGGGTGCGGCCGACGGTGGTCACGCGCAGCTCCAGGTCGTCTGAAGGACCGGTCTGCAACGACACCGGACTGGTTTCCGTCATGCCGTAGGCAATCTGCACTTCGCTCATGTGCATTTCGCTGATGACCCGGCGCATCACCTCGATAGGACAGGTTGCGCCTGCCATGATCCCGGTGCGCAGACTCGACAGGTCGAATTCGGCACGTTGTGGCTGATCGAGCATGGCGATGAACATGGTCGGCACGCCGTACAGCGCCGTGGCTTTTTCGTCGGCCACGGTGCTGAGGGTCAGTAACGGATCGAACGCGTCGTTGGGATAAATCATCGTGCTGCCATGGGTAATGCAGCCGAGATTGCCCATGACCATGCCGAAGCAGTGATACAGCGGCACCGGGATCACCAGGCGATCGGCCGCCGTAAGGCCCAGGCTTTCGCCGACCATGTAACCGTTGTTGAGAATATTGTAGTGACTGAGGGTCGCGCCCTTGGGGAAACCGGTAGTACCGGAGGTGTACTGGATATTCACCGGCTGATCGAAATGCAGGCTGTCCTGGCGTTCATGCAATTGCTCGAGCGTCACGCTGCCGGCCAGATCGGACAATTGCGACCACGGCAGGAAACCGCTCGGCGGCTGCGCATCCAGGCTGATGACGCCACGCAATTCCGGCAGCCGCTCACTCTGTAACTTGCCGATGGATTGCTCGGCCAATTCCGGCACCAGGCCTTGCAGCATCGCGTGATAGTTCGAGGTCTTGAAGGCCCCGGCACACACCAGCCATTGGCAGCCGGACTGCTTCAATACGTATTCGAGTTCGGAACTGCGATAGGCGGGGTTGATGTTGACCAGGATCACGCCGATTTTCGCGGTGGCAATCTGGCTGATGCACCACTGCGCACAGTTCGGTGCCCAGATGCCGAGGCGGTCCCCGGCTTGCAGCCCCAGCGCCAGCAATGCCCTGGCGTGCAGGTCCGCGGCCTCGGCCAATTGCCGCCAGGTGTAACGCAGCTGTTGATGACGCACCACCAGCGCCTCCCCGTCCGGGTACTGCGCGACCGTGTTGTCGAATGCCTGGCCGATGGTCATCGCCAGCAAGGCTTTGTCCTGTGAACCACGGGTGTAACTGCGTTGCGGGCTTGCACTGGGTTGATCCATGACGACCCCTATTGTCTTTATTAATGGGCTACCGGCGGTCCCACAGGCGTGGTCCGCGTTCTATCTTGAACTGGCTCTACTCTCGCTCAAGTTGACGTTAACGTAAAGGGTGATTGACAGCCATTCGTCACAGGCTTACGTTAACGTAAAGGTGAGAGCCGAATCACTGCCCTCCCCGCCCTACAAAAAAGCCAAAAGGTGACCCATGAGCTACCCATCCCTGAACTTTGCCCTCGGTGAAACCATCGACATGCTGCGCGATCAGGTCCAGTCCTTTGTCGCCAAAGAGATCGCCCCGCGCGCAGCTCAGATCGACATCGACAACCTGTTCCCGGCCGACCTGTGGCGCAAATTCGGCGACATGGGCCTGCTGGGCATCACCGTGCCGGAAGAGTACGGCGGTGCCGGCCTGGGTTACCTGGCCCACGTGGTGGTCATGGAAGAAATCAGCCGTGGTTCGGCTTCGGTGGCGTTGTCCTACGGCGCGCACTCCAACCTGTGCGTCAACCAGATCAACCGCAACGGCAACCACGAGCAGAAATCCAAATACCTGCCCAAGCTGATCAGCGGCGAGCACATCGGCGCCCTGGCCATGAGCGAACCGAATGCCGGTTCCGACGTGGTGTCGATGAAACTGCGTGCCGATAAACGCGGCGATCACTACGTGCTCAACGGCAGCAAGACCTGGATCACCAACGGTCCGGACGCCAACACCTATGTGATCTACGCCAAGACCGACTTGGAAAAAGGCCCCCACGGCATCACCGCCTTCATCGTCGAGCGCGACTGGAAAGGCTTCAGCCGCAGCAACAAATTCGACAAGCTCGGCATGCGTGGCTCGAACACCTGCGAACTGTTCTTCGATGACGTCGAAGTGCCGGAAGAAAATATCCTCGGCGTGCTCAACGGCGGCGTAAAAGTCTTGATGAGCGGCCTCGACTACGAACGCGTGGTGCTCTCCGGCGGCCCGACCGGGATCATGCAGGCATGCATGGACCTGATCGTGCCGTACATCCACGACCGCAAGCAGTTCGGCCAAAGCATCGGCGAATTCCAGCTGATCCAGGGCAAGGTCGCCGACATGTACACCCAACTCAACGCCAGCCGCGCCTACCTGTACGCTGTGGCCCAGGCCTGCGAGCGCGGCGAAACCACACGCAAGGACGCCGCTGGCGTGATCCTCTACAGCGCCGAACGCGCCACGCAAATGGCCCTCGACGCAATCCAGATTCTCGGTGGCAACGGCTACATCAATGAATTCCCGGCCGGTCGCCTATTGCGTGACGCCAAGCTGTACGAAATCGGCGCGGGCACCAGTGAGATCCGTCGCATGCTGATCGGTCGCGAACTGTTCAACGAAACCCGCTAAACGGAGCTGTCCATGGCTACCCTGCATACCCAGCTCAACCCCCGTTCAGCGGAGTTCGCCACCAACAGTGCGGCGATGCTCAAGCAGGTCGACGCCCTGCACACCTTGCTCGCCCAAGTCGCCCAAGGTGGCGGCCCGAAGGCTCAGGAACGCCACACCTCGCGGGGCAAACTGTTGCCTCGCGAGCGCATCAACCGCTTGCTCGATCCGGGTTCGCCGTTTCTGGAGATCAGCCAACTCGCGGCGTACGAGGTGTATGGCGAAGACGTCCCCGCTGCTGGCGTGATTGCCGGGATCGGCCGTGTGGAAGGCGTCGAATGCATGATCGTCGCCAACGACGCCACGGTGAAAGGTGGCTCGTATTACCCGCTGACCGTGAAAAAACACCTGCGCGCCCAAACCATCGCCCAGCAGAACCGTCTGCCGTGCATCTATCTGGTGGATTCGGGTGGCGCCAACCTGCCGCGCCAGGATGAAGTATTTCCGGACCGCGAACACTTCGGGCGGATCTTCTTCAACCAAGCCAACATGAGCGCCATGGGCATTCCGCAGATTGCCGTGGTCATGGGCTCCTGCACTGCGGGTGGCGCCTATGTACCGGCGATGGCCGACGAAGCAATCATGGTCCGCGAACAGGCGACGATCTTCCTCGCCGGCCCGCCGCTGGTGAAAGCTGCGACCGGTGAGGTGGTCAGTGCCGAAGACCTCGGTGGGGCCGATGTGCATTGTAAGATCTCCGGGGTGGCCGACCATTACGCCGAGAGCGATGAGCATGCTCTGGCGCTGGCCCGCCGCAGCGTCGCCAACCTCAACTGGCGCAAGCAGGGCGAGGTTCAGCAACGCACGCCGATCGCCCCGCTCTACAGCAGTGACGAGTTGTACGGCGTGGTACCTGCCGACGCCAAGCAACCCTTTGACGTGCGTGAAGTGATTGCGCGGCTGGTGGATGGTTCGGTGTTCGACGAGTTCAAGGCGCTGTTCGGAACCACGCTGGTCTGCGGTTTTGCTTACCTGCACGGTTACCCGATCGCGATCCTCGCCAACAACGGCATCCTGTTTGCGGAGGCGGCGCAGAAAGGCGCGCACTTTATCGAACTGGCGTGCCAGCGCGGCATCCCGCTGCTGTTCCTGCAAAACATCACCGGCTTCATGGTCGGGCAGAAATACGAAGCCGGCGGCATCGCCAAGCACGGCGCTAAGCTGGTGACCGCCGTGGCCTGCGCCAAGGTGCCGAAGTTCACCGTGATCATCGGCGGCAGTTTCGGCGCCGGTAACTACGGCATGTGTGGTCGCGCCTACGACCCGCGCTTCCTGTGGATGTGGCCAAACGCGCGCATCGGCGTGATGGGTGCCGAGCAAGCGGCTGGCGTACTGGTTCAGGTCAAGCGTGAACAGGCCGAGCGCAGTGGCCATGGTTTCAGCGCCGAGCAGGAAGCCGAGATCAAGCAACCGATCCTCGACCAGTACGAAGAACAGGGTCACCCCTACTATTCCAGCGCGCGCCTGTGGGACGACGGTGTCATCGACCCGGCCCAGACCCGCGACGTACTGGCCCTGGCCTTGTCCGCGTCGTTGAACGCGCCAATCGAACCGAGCCGCTTCGGCGTGTTCCGGATGTGATTTTTTTGTAGGAGCGAGCTTGCTCGCGATGGACGTTAACGATAACGCGTGTTTTCTGAATAAACGCGCCGCCCTGTAAACCATCGCGAGCAAGCTCGCTCCTACAAGGACCGTGGAGACGGACGAATATGAGCGACTTCAACACCCTCGAACTGCTGACCGACCCCCGTGGTTTTGCCACCCTGTGGCTCAGCCGTGAAGAAAAGAACAACGCCTTCAATGCCGAAATGATCCGAGAACTGATCCTCGCCCTCGACAAGGTCGCGAGCGATGCCAGCCTGCGATTTTTGATCGTGCGCGGTCGCGGCAAGCATTTCAGCGCTGGCGCCGATCTGGCCTGGATGCAGCAATCGGCCGAACTCGATTACGCCACCAACCTCGATGACGCCCGGGAACTGGCGGAGTTGATGTACAACCTGGCCAAACTGAAAGTTCCGACCCTGGGCGTGGTGCAAGGCGCAGCCTTTGGTGGCGCGCTGGGCCTGATCAGTTGCTGCGACATGGCCATCGGCGCCGATGACGCACAGTTCTGCCTGTCGGAAGTACGCATCGGCCTGGCGCCGGCGGTCATCAGCCCGTTCGTGGTGCAAGCCATCGGCGAGCGCGCGACCCGTCGCTATGCCTTGACCGCCGAGCGCTTCGGCGGGCAACGGGCTCGGGAAATCGGTTTGTTGTCGGAGAGCTATCCACTCGCTGAGCTGGAGAAAAAAATCGAACAGTGGATCGACAACCTGCTACTCAACAGTCCGGCCGCGATGCGCGCCAGCAAGGACCTGTTGCGTGAAGTCGGCGACGGCTCACTGACCCCGGCATTGCGCCGCTACACCGAAAACGCCATCGCCCGCATCCGCGTCAGCCCCGAAGGCCAGGAAGGCCTGCGTGCCTTTCTGCAAAAACGTCCGCCGAACTGGCAAGCCGAAACCACCAAGGAGCCCCGTTGATGAGCGCACCTGTCCTCACCACACTGCTGGTGGCCAACCGTGGCGAAATCGCTTGCCGGGTGATGCGTACCGCCAAGGCCCTGGGCCTGACCACCGTGGCCGTGCACAGCGCCACCGACCGTGACGCCCGGCACAGCCGCGAAGCTGACATTCAGGTTGACCTCGGTGGCAGCAAAGCCGCCGACAGCTATCTGCAGATCGACAAACTGATCGCCGCCGCTAAGGCCAGCGGCGCCCAGGCGATTCACCCCGGTTACGGCTTTTTATCCGAGAACGCCGGGTTCGCCCGCGCCATTGAAAACGCCGGCCTGATTTTCCTCGGCCCACCCGCCTCGGCCATCGACGCCATGGGCAGCAAGTCCGCCGCCAAAGCCCTGATGGAAACCGCTGGCGTGCCACTGGTGCCCGGTTATCACGGCGAAGCCCAGGATCTGGAAACCTTCCGCGCCGCCTGCGAACGCATCGGCTACCCGGTGCTGCTCAAGGCCACGGCCGGTGGCGGCGGTAAGGGCATGAAAGTGGTCGAGGACGTCAGCCAACTGGCCGAAGCCTTGGCCTCGGCCCAGCGTGAGGCACAATCGTCGTTCGGCGATTCACGGATGCTGGTGGAGAAATACCTGCTCAAACCGCGTCACGTGGAAATCCAGGTGTTCGCCGACCAGCACGGCAACTGCCTGTACCTCAACGAACGCGACTGCTCGATTCAGCGCCGCCACCAGAAAGTCGTCGAAGAAGCCCCGGCGCCAGGCCTGAGCCCGGAGTTGCGGCGTGCCATGGGTGAAGCCGCCGTGCGTTCGGCCCAGGCCATCGGTTACGTCGGTGCCGGCACCGTGGAGTTTTTGCTGGATGCGCGCGGCGAGTTCTTCTTCATGGAGATGAACACCCGCCTGCAAGTGGAACACCCGGTCACCGAAGCCATTACCGGCCTCGACCTGGTGGCCTGGCAGATTCGTGTGGCTCGTGGCGAAGCCTTGCCGATGACACAGGACCAGGTGCCACTGGTGGGTCACGCGATCGAGGTGCGCCTGTATGCCGAAGACCCGGGCAACGATTTCCTGCCGGCGACCGGTCGCCTGGAGCTGTATCGCGAATCCGCCCAGGGGCCGGGGCGTCGAGTGGACAGCGGCGTTGAAGAAGGCGACGAGATCTCGCCGTTCTACGACCCGATGCTCGGCAAGTTGATTGCCTGGGGCGAAGATCGTGAACAGGCACGCTTGCGCCTGTTGAGCATGCTCGACGAATTCGCCATCGGCGGGCTGAAGACCAACATCAATTTCCTGCGACGCATCATCGGCCACCCGGCGTTTGCCGCTGCCGAACTCGATACCGGCTTCATTCCGCGCTATCAGGAGCAGTTGCTGCCGGCCCCTGCGGAACTCAGCGACGATTTCTGGCAAGCCGCCGCCCAGGCGTTTGCCCAGAGCCAGCCGCCTGCCACCCGCGCCGATGACCCGAGCTCTCCATGGGCGGCAGGTAACGGGCTGCGCGCTGGTTTGCCGAGAGAGATCACCCTTCACCTGAGCTGTGAAGGCCAGGACCGGGCGCTGACCCTGGGCGACATCAATGCCCACAGCGCTCTGCTCAAGGGCGAGCAGCTGCTGACCGAGCAGGCTGGCGTACGTCGTCAACACCGCGCAATACGCCGTGGCGAACATGTGTATTTGCAGTGGGACGGCGAGCTGCGTCGCATCGAGGCTTACGACCCGATCAGCGCCGTCGAGGCCAGTCACAGCCATCACGGCGGGCTGACCGCCCCCATGAACGGCAGCATCGTCCGAGTGCTGGTGGAGGCCGGGCAATCGGTCGAAGCCGGGGCGCAACTGGTGGTACTGGAAGCCATGAAGATGGAGCACAGCATCCGCGCGCCCCACGCAGGGGTGATCAAGGCGCTGTATTGCCAGGAAGGCGAGATGGTCAGCGAAGGCAGTGCACTGGTCGAACTGGAAGAAGCATGAAATGAAGATCGGTCCTACGCATCGCGAGGACCGATCTGATCAGAACCTGGCTGTTGCCTGAACCACTACGCCGATGATTCGACAATCCTCGGTGTACAAGGCTTTCGGATACGTCGGATTGAGCGGGACCAGATAACGCTGCCCGCCCTCTTCGATGAGCTTGCGGAACGTGGCTTCGGTGCTGCCCGGCCACTGGGCAATGACCAGTTTGCCAGGCTCGGCGTCCACCGCCGGGTCCACCAGGATCAGCATGCCTTCCGGGATGCTGATGCCATTGGGTGCGGTCATCGCATCACCTGCCACTCTCAACCAGAATGCCGGCCCCCGGGCGTGGTAATCGGACAGTTCAAAGTGCCCTTTCCCGTACGCCGGGACGTCGCCGTCGCGCACTTCGGCAGGTTCGCGCCAGTCACTGACCGGGTAGCGATAGTACGGGTTGTACTTCTGTGTCAGGGGGATTTCGTCGTCCGTTGACGCCTGCGGTTCCCGGATCACCAGCGCCACTTCGAGAAACTCGAGGCCCAGCGCCCGCAGCACACGGTTCATGTCTTCGATGCCGGGTTCACGACGTTTGTTGAGCCAGTGGCCAATCCCGCCCTGGGACATCCCGAGGCGCTCGGCGAGTATCTCTTGAGTGATTTTGAGTTCACTCATCTTGGCCTTGACCAATTCAATCCATTTATCCATGTGCGGCACGATACGTGGGCGACTCCGGCCATCAAAACACAAATTGTAGTATTTAAATTATCGTCACAAATACAGCTCGTATTAGGCGACGAGTACCATTAAAAGTTGAAACAGAATCATCAAAAACTGAAACGCCTCGACGTTTTTTTTTGCGCCCTACTACATTTGATGCTTCCACCAATCACGACAGGAAAAATCAACCGCCCCTATTGAAAACAGTCGGCCATAGCTTCCATTGAGGAATAGTACATACTTAAGATTGAAGTCTTTACGTTTAGCAGATGGTTCGCGCTCAGATTTCGTGTAGCTACGCGCTAAAAAGGTGTTTGTAACAGCCAGTAGACGGGCAGTCTGGAAGGATCTACTTAGATCTCTTTGCGGACGCGGTAAAAATAACAGCACCTACTTTCAACCCGTGCTGGGTAATTTTGCACGCGCCATATGCTGGGACTATTTATTAACTTGTCAGTGGTTACTTAAACGTGGCTCTGTCTGACAGAACCGAGGTCAAGCAAAGACAGCCGAGTTAAATGGATGATGAAAATTAAGACTGGATAGTGCCACGCCTACGATCTCAACCGGTAATGAGCGGCGCCCATCGGTAGATCTACAACGAGCGATGACTGAAAAAACTCTTGAGTCCTTCGCCTCCTATAAGTCACCCAAAACAACTAAAACACTCATGGCAGTCACAATGACCAAAACCGATATATTATTGATTAAAACGTGCAGTATCCCTTGGCAAGCGTCGGCGTGTACCTTGGCGGGGACGCAAACCGACCATGAGTTTTCACTTCGATTGGAATTCTTTTCATTAAGAATGGAATCAGCCAACCATCGTGCAGGAACGTTAAAGGTCTGCATGAGTGCCGTGCATGAATTGTTTTATGCCGTGAAGGCGGCTATTGCTAGAGGAGTTTCCGCGGTGTTGCACTGAACAACCGCATTCCGAAGCGCACCTCCAGTTAGGTGACCTCTTTGCCCCGCAACTGGTATCGCTCATGCATCGAGCGGCCTTGCCTAAGATACCGACTTTGGCACTGCGCACAAAGCATTCGATACTCCTGAAGGTTTCTATAGATGCCACTATAAACATTTGGTTTATACAGCCTATCGAAATTACGGCCTACCTTCTCTTCAGTCGTCATTAGAAAATAAAATGAAGTCATTAGTTTTTAAAACCGGAAAGCATGCCCGCCCTGTTTTCGGCCGAGGCGGTGTAAAAACGGTTTAGAGCAGGTTTGACAGTCAGAACCAGAACGAAAATCGCGTTTCTATGCAAATTTCAGATCCGCTGATTCACCAATCCTTGGCAGATTTTACGTAGCGTCGCAGCCTTCAAAATAGTGTCTGCGTTTTTACACAGTCTGGGCCATTAGCTGCCGCTGGGGACTGCCCTTTATGGAGCCCAAAAGAAAAAGGTCGAAGGTGGCAAGACTAAAGAAACCCCATATACGGCGACTCACCTGACCGCTACATTGTTACCTGCTCGATGAAGGTAACCATGCGCTAGGTCAGGGAGGATAAATGCTCAAGAGCATCGAAAAAATAAAAGGCCTTGGGGTCTATCAGAATTACAACAAGCCTGCAGACACCCAAGAGTTTGGAATCAAGAACCTCATTTACGGCTGGAATTATTCCGGGAAGACAACCCTCTCCAGACTGTTCGCTCAGCTTGAGGCGAAGACAGCCAACCCGGATTTATCCGGATGCGAGTTCTCGTTCGGTACCGACGATGATGCGATCACCGAAAAAAACTTCAATCGCTCCAACATCTCCGTTCGCGTTTTTAATTCAGATTTTGTAACGGCCAATCTGCACTTCGATGGCGGAAGCTTCAACCCCATCCTCCTACTCGGCAAAGAGTCGGAGGAAGCACAGCAAAAGATTGACAAACTCGTTGAGCGGATCAAGCGTTCTGATTCGGCTCAACGCAAGCTAAATGGAAAATTTGAGAGTTTTAAATCACGCATTGCCCTAGCCAAAACAGACGCTGCCAAGTTCATCCGTCAACGATTAAAAGTTGACCCCTATACGGCCGCGCATCTGGGACAGGATGTGCTGGCAGTGAGCATTCTAGACTCCCAACTTTTGATGGAAAAAGAGCTCGCTGATACCATTGAACTGGCATTGACGCCTGATTCCAAGAAGCCGAGCACTGTTGATGAACTTCACACTTCTCCAGCGATTGAGGGGCTGCAAAAAGAAGCCGTGACGGTGCTTGCCGAAACTCCAAGCTTTTCCAACACCCTGAAGCATCTCGAAGAAAATCCGGCCATCGAGCGTTGGGTGCAAAGTGGCTTGCATCTACACCCCACTGCCGGGACTTGTGAGTTTTGCGGCAACGAGCTAACACCGGCTCGTCTTGAGGCATTTCGCAACCACTTCTCTGAAGATTTGGCAGACCACCAACAGAAAGTTGAAGGGTTGCTTGAACGAGTGAGGGCGGCAGAGTTGAGATTGGTATGGCCTAAAGCTGCCGAACTCAATCCGCAATTTCGCGAGGGCTACAAGCTCGCAATCGACTCGCTACCGGTAGCCATCGATGCATTCAACCAGGCGGTCAAAAAACTAACCGCCGAAGTTCAAGGCAAAGCCGATAACTCCCGTAAAGCTATGGAACCCAGCCCACTAACTCAAGGATTGGAGATAGCAATTAAGGATGCCGTAGATAAGGTCAACGCGATCATCCAACAAAACAATGAACTGGCCTCCAACTTCACGAAGATCAGAGCAGACTGCCTTCGTAAGGCAAAGTATCACTACGTTCAGCAGTTCATTGATGAACAGGATGCCGCGGGTTTAGAGGTCAAGAAGGATCGGCAGATGACACGGTCTGACCGGCTGAAGGCTTACGCCTCCAAACTCCAGCCACAAATCGACATGCTCCAAGCCGAGATTGGCCAAGCTCAACAAGGTAGGGAGAAGATCAATGAACGCTTGAATTCGATGCTCGGTAGTGAGGCTGTACAGATAAAAGTCGTCAAAGACCCAACAGGACAAGATCGATTTCAACTGATTCGAAAGAACGGGACCGTTGCAAAAAATCTGAGCGACGGGGAACGAACCGCCATTGCTTTTTCATACTTCCTGACAAAATTGCAGGAGATTAAGCCAGCAGATTTCAAGGAGACCATCGTCTACATCGACGACCCGATCTCAAGCTTGGACGCCAATCACATTTTTCAGGTGACCGCTGCTATTCGGGCGCTTTTCTTTATGCAAACCGACAAAAATGCGCCCTGGCAAACCACTTGCAAGCAACTATTCGTATCCACACACAATTTTGAGTTCTTCAACCTTCTCAGAGAAATCAAGCCTGTAGCAAGTAAGCAAGGAGCACGGCTCTTTCTGATCAAGCGAACTGCGGAAAAATCCTCAACGCTGGAAAACATGCCCGCCTCACTGGCACGCTATCAATCCGAATACCACTTCTTATTCGAAGTTATTCATCGGTTCAACCAAGCACCGGATAAGACCGCTCACGATGTGTTAATGCTGCTCCCGAATGCAATGAGGCGCTTCATCGAGCTCTACACCTATTCCCGCCTCCCTGGACCCAAGGATGCCGAGCAAGTTGATGAGCGCGCAGAAGTGCTGTTTGGCGTCGAGCGGGCAAAGCGAATCCTCAAAATCTTTCACTATTTCAGCCATGGCAACACGCTTGATCGGCTTGCCGGCAACAACGAACTTATCTTCGATCTGGAGCATGCCGTCAGGGACCTGATCGATGCCATCTCGGAAAAGGACAGGCCGCACATGGACGCCCTGATTGCAGCAATTCAACCCTGATCATGTAAGACATCCAAATGCTTGAGCGGATCGATCTCGAACCGCTCTTGCGAGACCTGCTGAAGGGTAACGGACAAATATATTATCTCTACACTGCCCCCACATGGCTGATCGCTGCCATCTGTGAGCGGCAATGGGTCGTTTTCTGCCCTTCGCGACAGGCAACAATCGGCCAATAGCAGCCCTTCATGATCGGCTGCTATTGGCAAAAAGGCAGCACTAGCCGACACCGACCTACGGCGAGTGTCAGCAATGGGCCGCAAGTGTCGCACTACTTCGATGCCACCACTGCCGGTGGCTGCCAGCTGCCTTCGCCAGCGGGAAGAATCGAAGGCGGTGCGGTCTTCGGCCAGTAGAGACGCAGCACCAGATAGGCCGTGTCGTCAGGCGCCGGCAACCAGTTGGCTTCCTTGGCCTTGCCCGGCGAGTCCTTCTGGATGTACAGGGTCAGCGAACCGTCCGCGTTTTTCTTCATGGTCGACAGCATCGGCGAATTGATCAGGTAGCGGTTGAGCGGATTCTTGATCAGCAGCTGGCTCTTGCCGTCATACATGGTTACCGACCAGAAGGCATTGACTGGCGGCAGTTTGCCGGCGGGGAAGGTGAGCGTGTAATTGTGCTTGCCGGTATTCAACGTCTGGCCGTTGCCATCGGTACGCGTAATGGGGTACATCGCCTCGGCGGCGTCATTACCGTACAGACCAGCCTTCGCAGCGCCAGCCCGCATCAGCCAGTCGGTCTGAAAAAACGCCTGGTCGCCAAAGAACGCGCCGACGCTCCAGCCGTTGATGTTCTTCATTCCGCTCGCGAGGAACTGGTCGACCTTCTCGTCGCCGGCCTTCATCCCGAGCAGGACCACGGCCTTGTGCTCGAGCGAGAGGTCCTTGAATTCGAAGCTGCGACCGGGGCCTACGCCGATGCTGGCCAGCCTGGCACGGATCGCCTTGTCCTCAGCCGATGGCGGCACATACTCCAACGCGGCCGACAGGTACTCAAAGAAGTTGGCCTTGATGCCCTCCGTGGTGGCCGGCACGAAAGCAATCTTCGGCGCAGCGGGCGGCGCGGGTTGATGGAGGAAAGCGGACAGCGGCTGGACCTTGTAACCCGCCTGCACCTTCTCGACATTCGGCATGTCGGCCGGATTGAACAACTGGGTACGGATCAACGTCAGCGCGAAGGGCGTCGTGGAGCTGAACACCTTGTCGATGCCTGGAGGTGTCGCACCCTTCCAGTCGGGGCCTGCAATCAGATAGCTCCCGGGCGCGCTGGCCGTGGCCCGGCTGCCGATGTAGCCGTAGTTATAGGTGTTGCCGTCGATCAACTGCACCGAGTAGTAGCGTTTTTTGGAGACGGCCGGCACGGTGATCACCAGCGGCTCGGCGCGTAGGTCGGCCCAGAGAAAGGAGTACGGCGTGTCGCTGTTGGGTGTAATGATGGCCGTGTCAGCGGGGGTCGCGACCTTATGATCGTTGTGCAGTTGGTTGAAGGGGGCCTTGAACTGGCTAGACTTGGAGTCCACCGCGAATTCATTCATCACGGCGTAGTTCATGACCAGCGGCAAGCCGTAGATAAAGCCTTCCTCGGCGATCGCCTTGGTCTGCTCGAGACTCGGAGCGGGTACGCCCTTGGCCACACCCGCCTTGTCTGCCTGCGTGATCGGATCGGTCTTACTCGCACACCCCGCAAAAAGCGTTGAACCCACTACGACGACTGCCGCAGCCATTGTCCATCCCCGGTTAAACATCCTGTTCATTTCCACCTCGTTAGTTTTGAGCAAGCTGGCACCGTGAGTCTTCATAGCCACGGTGAAATAATCTGTACGCCTGAAGCCCTCCCGACTTTTCAGTAATGCCGAGTCATTTTGGCGATCAGGGTTTCAATCCAGGCGTTGTCGAACTCGCCTGATACACGATAGCCAGACAAGGGTTTTTGCTGATCGACTGGCATGCCCCCATCCAGACCGCGGCCCAACTGAAATTCAGGTCTGTCTCCCGACTAAGTAAATCCTGTGGCGAAGCACCAACTCATACGCCCTGGGAGTGTAGATCACAATAAATGGACTTACCCCTACAAAACCGGACACCAACTCCCTCGTTATTTCTACGTCTTATCGGCACGATGAATACGAGATGCAGGTCAGATTCAGTTCCGTAACATTTACTCGTCGCCGTTACGGTCCATTTAGCTTCGAGAACAGCCGATCGTAATCAGCAGCCAAAAGCGGACAGTTAGAGCACTGACTGCTATGTGTCCGAGATTAACTCTTAAGGCCAGCCAGCGACCGCTATGGGTTGTGGATTCAACCGGTTGCGAAAGGCAGAAAGCCGCCAGAAGCAACCATTGGCGACCTGTCGAACAACCGCTGGATACGTCGGAAGCGACTGGCCCATTTACCGGTCGCGAACGACGCATGATTCTTAGGACTGCTCACTCAACCCATTCGAAATCCGGCAGTTTGAAGCTCTTGTCATTCAGCGCCTCAGTGCCGCCATAAAAGCGCATGGCCGGTAGCGGGCGCTTTCCGGCGGTGGGAATCCAATTGCTGTCCAGTCCGGCAGGCGCTTTGGGGCCGATATAAATCGTGACGCCACCGTCGGCATTTTTCTTCATTGCATCCAGATCGTACGAGGACAGCGTCGTGCGATTGGTATCGCTGTAGATGAACGACATGGTGTCACGGTTATAAACGGTCAACGCCCAGAACTGCTTGACCGGCATCTTTGCCGGTACATCGATCTTGTAGTTCTGGCCGGCTTCGAGGGGCTTGCCGTTTTTATCCGCCATGGCCATCAGGTATTGGGTGGCCGGTGAATCGCTCAACTCCTTCGGCATATAGGTACACCAGAAGTACTCCGCCGCCCGCCCGATCAGGTCAATGCTGTCAGGGTATTCAAAAGAGAAACGCTTGTTTTCGTCGGTCATCAACAGCGAGGCGTAGTGGCGATCGGGCCAATAGAACTTGTCTTTTGGCAGGTTATCGAACCAGTGTTGCAGGTAGAACCAGGCGTCAATTGCAGCCTGGCGCATGGCTTTTTTTGTCAGCTCGTCAGGGGCAAACGGCTTGCCTTTCTCGATGCCCAGTGACCGCAGCATCCCGATCATTACCTTGTCCTGTGGACGCGCAGGTTCAGTGCTCATCACTGCATGCATGTCGAAGAAGTGTCGTTCGTCATAGAAGGGCAGCGTCGGGTAAACCTTGTCAATCGGATCGATAAAGCGCTGCTGTGGGGGATTGCTCGCTTCTGCCAGGTAATACATGCGCAATTTCTTTGCATACTGATAAGCGTCAGCAGCGGTCTTGCCAGGGGCGCGCACAGAGCGGAAAGCCAGGGCGATCCGGTAGTTGGGGGACGGAACGTGAATGTAGCCGGCGGGGATTTCGCCGGTAAAACCCGGCGGCGTGAACAGCAATTTCCCACCCTTGCCCTTGTCCAGACCCGATGGGCCAACGTCGGCGATGGTCAGTTGCCACGCATCCACCACTTGGCCGTAGACGCTACCCTCCTCGCTGGCAGCGGGCAATTCGAGGACGACCGGCCCCTTTTGCAGGTCGGTGAATGCCGTGATGTACGGCGTGCTGCTATTGGCAGTGATGGCCTCCAGTTTCGGCGTCGCCGGCGCCGAATAGGCAATGATGTCGTTGTCCTTGACGCCCAGGTTGTCAAAGGCTGCGCGCCTGAAACTATAGATGGCGATCGCCGGCATATTCCACAGCACAGCTTCGAACGCGCGCTGGTACTTGATCTGGTAGTCGAAGTCCTGGATGGAACTGCGCGACCCTGAAGGCGGCTGCCCTCCCTGAGTTTCCATTCCAGCCTGTGCGAGGCTGGCATGAGAGTTCGCCAGCACCGCAAAGGCCAGTACGCTGACGATGAACACCCTGTTTTTGCGCATCGATTATATCCCCGCAATTGATCCCTGATTGGCAGGCAGCCGACAAACACTATAGTCAAACGGCTATCCAATACTTTTGTAGCGGGGATTTACTCGAAATCACCTGCGGTTGAGGTTTCTATGTGGGTCAATGATGACCGTCTGCATTGGGTCGGTTTCAGCCGGTCGTGGCAGGCAGAAAACGGCCAACTTCTGCCCTTTGACCCGGAGCGACCTCAGCGGCAGCCTCCAAGAGGCAACGGTCATTCGTGCAGTAGTGTCGGCCGGTGAGTGTTCGGCCAGAGCGGAGGGTCAAGTGCCGTCCTGAACTACCGTTTCCGCCCGGTTGCTTTCGAGAGACGTGGGCGGCCGTAGTCCACGAACTCTGGCCGCTGGTCTCGAACCATCCCAACAGTAGCGTGCGAGGGACAATTACCTGTGCCTTTCGCGCTGGCCGACGGGAGTGCAATCCGGTCGAATGTCTCGGTCATGGCTGACGTAGTCCCAATGTGCTTCAGAAGCCACGAGATTGCGATAGGGTAGTGGATTTGCCGGACAACGCTGCGCGTTACCCACCATCCCCCCCAACTGCCTTCCGATGTTCATTGACTACCAGAGCTTGGGCTGACGGTGAAGCGCCGTCCTCTGACCTCACACAATGGGCCAGACTCTACTTCCCCCCCGGGGGAGTTTCAGGGTGGCACATCAGCACGCGCGCGGAAGCCGGTGAGGTCGAGCACCGCCGTCGTTCAGCGGTAGTCCAGTGCGCGATCCCGTCTCGCACGGGCGCTCGAGAGCGGCTGAGCCGCCCTTAGGGGTGTTGCTTCTGCATGTATTCGGTCAACGCCATGACGAAGTCTTCGCGTGCGCTCAGCACCGCCTGAGGATCGACGCGCGAGCTTCCTGGCGGGGGGGCGGCACGGGCGTCGATCCAAGCCTTCATATACGCTCGGAAGCTAGAGCGCACGGGCTCCAGGGCGGCGCCGGCCTTGCTGCCACCGAGCAGGACCGATTCGTCGACGCGATTCAGCGTCTTGAACAGATCGGCCTCGGCGGCAAACCGCCTTTCGCGGTTCTGGGCCTCTGCCGTTTTGGAGATGCCGGCCTTATTGCGTACGCCGGCGTCGTACTGCGCGAGCGCGCCCGTCTTCTCGCCCGCCATCGCGTTAAGGTCGCCGGTCCCCCTGGTGCGCTCGGGAAAGCTGTCGCCGGCAGGGGCAGGCCCTTGCTTCTTGCCGACGAGCGGACGGACCGGCTGTCCCTCTGGCGTGCGCATCAGCGGCATCGCATCGAAATCCTGGGCCCCGAGCTCGGTCATTCCCTGTTCGAGGGTCAACGAGGCCATTCCGCCGCGCAGGCGCGCGGCTTCCACGACGCGTACTTCTGCAGACGCCGCGCCGGCGCCCAGACGGTCCGGCGCGTTCCTGGTCGAGCGCAGATAGGTTGCCAATCCCATAGCTTGGCCACGGATGTTGCGACGGTTCAGGTCATTCTGCATGGTGGGATAGCTGCCGCCCTTCTTCACCAGGGCTGGGCGGATCTGCCAGCGTTTCTGCGGATTGTCGCCGTATGCGGTGACAACGTTCACATCCCTCACGGGAGATTTTTCGGTTCCGACCCCGACGCTCACGGATGTGGTGATGGTGGTGGACCTCCTGGTCATGCCGCTCTGATCCTCGGCGATCCGGCGATGCAGGTCCACACGGTCCGGCAATGGCAAGTCCGCAGTCGCCGCTCCAGTGTTGCGAGCGGTCTCCAGCACCGTGGCCACCTTGGCGGCGGCCTTCGGATTGTTTCTGTAGCGCATGGCGAAGTAGCGCCGCTCGGCTTCGACCTGGGCGAACTCGATCATGTTGCCGATTTCCTGGACGGGCAGCTGTTCGATCTGCTTGGTCAGAGGGTCTGCGGGACCACCCGGCTTATTGGAGCGGGGTGGTGCGGCCGGTGGCTCCTCCGCGGGTGTCTTGGCCGGCGCAGCCGCCTTCGCCGGCGGCTCGCGCTCGGCATCCGGCGCGTTGCCTTCGGACGTTGGCTTGAGAGCGGCCGGCGCCTTGGACGGCGGCGCGACTACGGCGGGTATCACGGGCTTGGATCCGGTCGCGTGCACTACCGGTAGACTTCTCGGCGCGACCGGCTCGGCCGTTGCGGGTGGCGCCTTGGGCTTTGGCTCCGCCGGGCGGGCTGGGAGCGAGGCTCCGGCCTGAACCTTCGGCGGGCTCGCCGGTTGTACCAATGCCGACGGGTTTGCGGCGGGACCGGTCGCATCCAACGATGTCTGCAGGGGCTTTGCGGTCCCGATCATCAGGGCGGCCGTCGTACTGATGGCTGCGCTCTTGACCTGCTTGCCGACAGCCTGCCCTTTGGCCTGGTATCCGGCGAGCTCCGCCGTGCGACCGGACGTGGCGGCGTTGACGCTGAGGCTGACAGCCAACGCCGTGGTCGCCGCGCGCGCCGCTTGTTCGGGGGTTTCGCCGCGATTTAGCGACGTAGCAAAGGCGGCTGCCGAGGACGCCAGCGGCGCGGCGATCTGGCTGACGATCTTGTTGTTGGCAGCGCCCAGCGCCCCCCCGGGAAGGCTGGTCGCCGCTGAGAACAAGCCGGCCTGAACGGCGTCCTGCACAGACGCGCCGCTGGCCATTGCGTCCAGGGTCGTCGAGCCGCCATTGACCACCATCTCGGTCGCCACGCGCTCGAGCACCTTGTTGCCGACCCCGGCGCTTCTAAGCGCGGGGCCGAGCGCGCGGGCGGCCGCGCCGCCGGCGCCGGCGAAGAATCCCTCCTTCGCGCCGGCCCAGCCGGCGTCCTTGAAAGCCCTCCACGCATCGTCCGCCGATCCGCCGCCGACCGCTGTGACGAGAGCGGCGGTGCCGCCCTTGTACAGCGCATTGCCCGTGCCGACCACTGTACCGGTGCCGGCGATCGTCAGGACAGTACCCCCAGCGCCGGTGATCCCGGCCCCCGCCACCGCTCCGGCCACGAACGGCGCCGCCACCACAGCGGCAATGCTCACGGCGACCGCGGCAGAGACGGCGGCGGTGATCTCCAGCACGGTGAGGACCCGCTCCGCGCCTTTGATCATCCCAAAATAGTAGGCATCGGCCAAGGCGCGGACGAGTTTGCAGTTGGCGTTGACCCGCGGCAAGATGGTGGCGGCCCCAACCATATCGCCGGTTTTCAGCAGGGCGTCGAGTTGGATCAGGCTGTTCTGGGCCATCAGCCGCGCCATGACGATTTGCATGCCAGGATCGTCCACCCCGCCGAGCAGGCTGGCGAAGTACGAGATGACCCAGTGTTTGCTGTCGAGCTTGACCTGGCCCTCGTAGCGTTCCCACGTCATTTCGGTGTTGCCCTTGGTCAGCATGTAGGCGTGTCGCAGCTCGCTGGCGAGTGTCGTGCGGACATAGTCGCGTTGACCGCGGCTGATCGGAACCCGATTACCTTTGCTGTAGATGTAGAACTGTTCTGGATTTTGGGGATCGGCGTTGATCTCCATGATGGTCCGCGCCAGTCCAGCGAGCGCGTCGGCTGCCTTCGGGTCGATCTCCAGCGCCTTTGCGATCTGCTGATTCTTGCGTTGAGAAGCCTCCTGCTGACGCAGAGCCTCGGTCTTTGGGG
The DNA here is from genome assembly GCF_057838985.1 of Pseudomonas sp. KH_046_2. Taxonomy (NCBI): domain Bacteria; kingdom Pseudomonadati; phylum Pseudomonadota; class Gammaproteobacteria; order Pseudomonadales; family Pseudomonadaceae; genus Pseudomonas; species Pseudomonas sp. KH_046_2. The sequence continues at coordinate 4,070,954 of NZ_CM174480.1, forward strand.
TCAGGTTGAGACGCGCCACCTCCAGGAGCCTGCGCTCCTCTTGCGAGATGTCCGAGCGTCGCAGCCGTTCAGAGATCAGGTTGTACTCGTCTCGGATTTCGACAGGATCGGTGAGGACGCGGCTGCCGCGTTCGGTGAGGATGCGGGGCAACGGAGCCGCACCGATCCGTTTGTCGGGTTCGGTCAGTCCCTTTTTTTTGGCCCTTCGCTTGCCTGCCTGGAGCTCCAGTTGTTGCCGGCGGGCGAGCTCCAGCTTGATGCTGTGAGCGACGACGCGGATATGGTCGTCCTCCACACTGCCCCGGATCTGCTGATTGAGCCAATCCTCCAGTTCGTCGAGCTCGATCTGCAGATTCTGGTCCGACATGTTCGGTATATCCTCCAGAAGGCGGCTCCCGCCGTTCAGCCAGTCGGCTGGCTTTCGGGCGATGACGGCCCGGCCATCCCGGCGCTGTTGCGCCACGTGCGCCAGTTCATGTGCAATCAGGCGCCGGCCTGCCATGGAATGGGGCTGATAGGCGTCGCGCGCGAACATCAGATGGTCGCCCATGGTCAGGGCGCTGGCGCGCAGCAGCCTGGCAGTCCGGGCGGCGTCGTATCCATGATGCAGCCTTACGTCACTGAAATCCGTGTGAAACCGGTCTTCGAACCAATCCCGCAGGTACGCTGGCAGTGGCCGTCCACCCTGGATCGCCGGGCTGTTCGGGGCTTTGGGTGGAGCGGTAACGGGGAAGTGACTCATCGGGTGGATCCCCTCTGGACGCATCGCTGCGTCGGCCATCCGGTCGGCTTCCGATTCGGAAGAGGATCTCAGAGGAGACAGTGTCAAGCCGGCGGCGGACGCCCGGATCGGGGATTGCTTGCGCGCCTCAGGTCGAGAGGTCCGATTGGCGTCGGCCTTCGAAGTGGAGGCGACAGCGCGCTTCGCGTCGTATGTCGCCTGGCCCCCCATTAGCGTTCTCCCAGCGCATCGGCCAGCGCGCGCGCAATTGCCCGCGCGTCAGCACCCGCCTTGAGGTTCAATCGCAATGTCCGTTGTTCATAGGGATTAAGGCGTCCAGCCAATGCCGCCTTGCCGAGCGCCATTTCGATGGCAGCGCCGAGCGCCCTGGCAGTTGCCGCATCGACGCCGCTGATTGAGAGGCGATCAATCCGAATTCGGGTATTGGTATCCATCAGCGTGCTCCTTCAACCCTGTCCAAGACCTGAGGCATCGCGATCAAGCTTGCGATATTCTGCCGCGATTGCGGCATGCAAATGACGCATTTCAATCACCCCGCCATCCGCGCACGCGCAGTAAGCGGCGTTGGTCGCGATGGTCGAAATATTGCCGCCGGACAAATCAAGCCGGGCCAGTTGCTGCCAATCGATCACGCCCTGCGGGGCTGTCTGCGGAATTGCGCGCTGCCACAAAGCGAGTCGCGCGGCGACGTCGGGCAGAGGAAAGTCGACAATCATCCGCAAGCGGCGCAGGAACGCCGTATCGAGATGAGTCTTGAGATTCGTCGCGAGAATCGCAAGCCCGCCATAGGTCTCCATGCGTTGCAGCAAATAGCTGACCTCCGCATTGGCATAGCGGTCGTGACTGTCCTTCACCTCGCTGCGTTTGCCGAACAGCGCATCGGCCTCATCAAAAAACAGCACCACCCCCCCCCGCTCCGCCGCATTGAAAATTCGCCGCAGGTTTTTCTCCGTCTCGCCGATGAATTTGCTCGATAGGCGGGCGAGATCGACGACATGGAGATCAAGCTTCAACGCGCCCGCGATAATCTCCGCCGCCATGGTTTTGCCGACCCCGCTCGGCCCCGCAAACAAGGCACTGATCCCGGTCGCACGTCCCAGTACGCGACGCAATCCCCACGCCCCATTCACCTCGGCTCGCCCCGTGACTTGCGCGACGAGTGCATCCAGCGCGGTACGAGTTTCAGGCGCAAGAACAATATCGTCCCAGTTCCGCCGTGGTGTGATATGCGTCGAGAGCGCCTCGAGATCACGCGCACCGAGATCACGGCACGCTGCCCACAATCCACCCGCAGCGAGTCCCGGTTGCCGCGCGATGGCCGCAATGCGGCTCGGGCCGAGCGCAAATTGTTCGGCCACCGTCAACACCTCGGTTACAGGCGCATCCACGACCACGCGCCACAAAGCGGCGCGTTCAACAGGAGAAATGGAATCGATCCGGGTGACAGGTACGTGCTCCATCTCCTCAATGGGCGCTTCGCTGACCATCAGGAGAGGTTGCGGTAAAAGCCGATCTAGCCGCTGCGCTAAACCCTGCGTGCCATCTGCTTCGACATTCAGAATAATGCCGCATCCCGCAAGCACCGCATCACGCGCCAGCGCCAATTCCGATCCAGCGAGACTCGCCTTGACGCTCCAGGCACCAACGCCAAGTCGCGCAAGAATTTCGGTCGCAAGCGCCGTGCGACCGGCACCAGACTGTCCGATAATCTGCAACCGCAAAGGAACACCATCGATTTTGGCGAGCCGCGTCGCGAGATTCTCCAAGCGCTGGGGCAGCGGCACGGGTGCCAGCGGTTCCACACCTTCATCGATGCCCATTTCATGCCCGCCAAACCCGCAAAGAAGATTGCGCATTCTTTCGGGCAATTCAATCGCCGCCCCCATCGGCAGCGAAGAATTTGGCTCAACGCTTAACAGCGCGTGTCGCCGTAGCGGAGCCTCGCTCGACAATCGCTGCATGGCCTGGGCAGGCAGCCGGTCGGAGTAGAAAAGCAGTTTCGCCAGCACATGCGGCGTGCAGGGCGAGGCCGTTACCAGGCCCTGCAACGCCCCATACCGTGGACCAAATGAACCATCGATGGCCGGCGCAAGCGCCAGCAGCAATACATCTTCATCCCAACGTGCGAGGCAGAAGCATTGCGATATGAGGTCGAGCGCCGAGGGCTGCCCCAGGTCGATCATCGCGTCGCGTGCGGCAAGATAGGCCGATCGGCTATCCGCATCGAACGCCCCAGCCAATCGGTCGTCGGCCCACTGCAGGCCCAGCCGCAGCACATCGTCATTCAATGAAAGCCAGTCCGTGTCCTCGTGCACGGCGGCCTGCTCTTCGGCAGTTTCCTGCGGCGGGCCATCGTGCAGCCCTTGCGTTGTTGCCGTCGTTTCGGAAGTCATGGGTCGAGCCTGAAAGTCAGTGCGTTCTCGCGGCTACGCACGCCGTTTGTCTGGGCCGCGACTCGGTAGGGTGTCGCACGCGGGGGAAGCAGACCTGCAATTGCGCTGACGGGAATTTCGACTTGCACGGACGTTGGTGCCGCCCATTGATCGCCCGGTTGCGGGGGCCGAACGGGCACTGCGACATCCGCCATCAGGACCTCACTGGGCAGCGTATCCGCCCAAAGGCGCTGGCCAGTGAGACGCAGGATCGCGCCTGCGTTCCCGAACGTTGGCGACGCGGTTGCAACAAGCGGGATCAATTGCATCAGCGCGCTGTTGGACGTAAGCATGCGGTCGGTCAAGACCGGCGTTCCTCGGTCAAGACCGCCTTCAACACCGCTCACCGCAGTAGCCGACATCAAAACGATTTCCAGTGGTCCGGGTTGCAACTGGGTCTCCGGCGGGATGGGCCGCACCGCCAGGTGATCGAGATCTATCGGATATTGCGCGTCGGGGACAAGGATGCGGATGATCCCGTTCGACGGCAGCGCAACGCGAATCGGCTCAAGCGACCCTAAACAGACATAAAGCCGCTCGGCGGTCGTGGGCAGATGCTCGATCGTGATCTCCTCGCCAATCCCGATGCGAGCATCGCGCAAGGAAGAAGCGGTGGGCGGGGCTGTCCGATAGGCGTCGACAAGAACGGGTGGTCTGGCGATTGAAGCCAGAATCCGACGCCTCAACACGGGCTGCGCCTGACGATGCGGGAGCCGCCCCTCGATCTGCACGACGCTGGCCTCGTACACGACCGACCGGCGTAGATTGGCCTCGGGCATTGCCGACCACAGCTTCGATACTTCGTCGAAGGGAATGGGATGCAAGACCAGCTTTATCCGCTCAAATTCGGATTGCAGTACGGGATCAAGAACCGGGTCACCGATGGCCCCTGCCCGGTTGGTGAGAAGGAGCATGTTCTCCATGCGCGCGCCGAAATCGTGCAACACCAGCATGGCGTCGCCGAGGATGGATTGGGCGATGATATCCGAGTCCTGCTGGTCCTCGGAGCTGGCGTAGCTGCTGACAAGAAAACGCATGGTCAGTGACAGCGGTGGATGACCGAAGGCTGCGGGATGCTCGTGACCGGGAATTGACTGGTTCTTGAGCTGCGCCTGCTCCAGCACCTGATAGAGATACAAATTGACGCGGGGTCCGTTGACGCCAGCAATCGTCACATCTGGCGGGGCGAGTGTGACCGACACACCGGCACTTGCCATACGGTCCAGCAACAACCGCCGAAGGGTGCGGGATACGGCGGCAATCGCGTTGAAATTCGCCATCGAAGCTCCCTATCGTTCCTGTCCACGACGAATGCGACTGTAGCTGGCGAACCCCTGCGAACGAGGTGGGCCTGTCTCCCGAGATGGACCAGGCAGCGGCGGAGCAACCGAGATATCAATGCGACCAATGCTGACAAACGGGGGCACAGACGTCTCTTCCAGGTTGTCGCTGCGCTGTTCGACAGAGTTAGGCGGAGTCTGCATTGGCTGAGGCTCGCGGGTTTTGCCTGGTCTGCCTTCATCACGAAAAATATGGTCGATCACCGATTGCAACGTGATGGGCTGGCTGGCAAATGCATGCGCGGTTTTGTCCAATGGTCGCTGGACAATGCGGGGTTCAATCGGCGGAGTTCTCTCTTCGATGTGCAGGTCCGAAGCAGTGGCGGTTTCCTCCCTCGCGGCGTGCTGGCTTGTGGTTTCCCGCTCAGAGGGTCCTGTCGGCGACATTTCCGAATGCGCCTGAAGCTGCCGCCCGCCCCGCTCGTGCCGGGGTCGGAGCGGTTCTGTCGCATCATGCGATGGGGGAGGACGTGTCGCAGCCGCGCTGTGATTCTGAGGCTGCCCTATCCCACGGTTGGCGCGCGTTTCGGCCTCTTGCGTCACAAGGTCCGCCTCGAAGCCGCCGCCCTCGTAGATGGCACTCAGCGGTCGGACAAGCGGAGCCTCAATGTCGGGTTGCGGAACAACCGCACGGTCGACAAGTCGGGTGAGGAAATTACTCTGGCGGCCCATCATTCATTCGCCAAGGCACAGTAACGGCGACGGCGCGCGCGCGGGATCGCCAGAATGTCCTGTTCTCGCCAGCCATAGGCGCTTGCAAGAATATGGACCTGCCTGAAAATGCCACCCTCCGTGGCGAGTGCATGCCTGATCAACTCGAATCCATCGAGGTAGACCTGCGTCTCGTGACCACAGGCGGCACAGGTCAGATTGATCACCGTTTCCGCATTCGGGTCCAGCCGGGTCAGTTCCTGTGCAAGAACGTCGCAGGGAAGCGCATCATTACCGGTGCAGGCGTGACATAGCGATGACACCGGATCGTCTGTGCCCGCCGCCTCTTCCAGATCGGCACCGGTGAGCAATCGACAAGTAGCTTGCAGCCCCATGAATTCGAGATGATGGATCGGGCCCGGTTCAGGCGGCATTTCGGGAGCGATGGATAGGTCAAGATCGAACTCGATGGTTTCGCCACAATCGCCAGGGCATGGCAGCCCCGACGCGACTTTTGGCGAAAACGTGCTGGAAAAAATTGCGCGAAACAGGAGTTCACGATCCCCCAGTGTCAGCGTCCGCGCGGCCTCTGACCCGAGAGCTGTTTGAGCGCCCTCCTCTGTTGTCAGGGAGGCGCATAGGCCTATCAGCAGAGTGCCCGCGCGCGCGACGCTGGCTCCGGCGGCAAGAGCCTCTTCCACAAGTATTTCGTCGTGGCCGGAAATTGGGCGAACCGCAATGGTGCAATAGCGCTGTCCAGCCTGCCAGAGCCCATACGGCAAGAACACCGTTTGGAAAACAGAAGGGATCGTTTCCATCCGCAGCATCCTCCACAACGCGTGGTCTATTTGCTTTGGGCTTCTTGCTTACGCTGGCTCGTTGAAACGCGGCTCGGCGGGTTCGACGACCGCGTAATCCCTTTCCCAACCCTCCATTTCCAGCTTGATTATCTGGATCGCCACCGCGTTGGCATTGGCATCAAGATCAGGAAGCGCCTGATACTCTGACACCCAGCAGCGATAGAGCTGGTAAGACAAAACTTTCTGGCCCGCCTCATTGAACACGTCGAGGATCACGTCTTTGCGGAAGTCGGCGAGCGACATTTCCGCCCCCGGGCCGGAACCGAAATTCCAGATCTTGTTAGCCCATTGCTCGAAATCGATGTCGTGCGTGACACCACGCTCCAGCGTCAGTGGCTCATACTTTGAGCGCCCGGGCGATTTGCGGCTGGTACTCGGGTCGCCGCCTTCCCGATGCTCGACGACTTCGGTCGTGCGCTTGAGAGCTGACACCTTGCTGATGCCGGCGACATAGCGGCCGTCCCATTTCACCCTGAACTTGAAGTTCTTGTAGGGATCGAAGCGTCGTGCGTTGACCGTGAACTGAGCCATCATTCAACCCCTTTCAAACCTCGGCGCGCCGTGCGATCTGATAAATTTTCAGGATGACGAACTCCGCGGGTTTGAGCGGCGCGAAACCCACCTCGATATTGACGATGCCGCTGTCAATATCGAACTGCGTCGTCGTCTCAGAATCGCAGCGCACAAAATAGGCGTCGCGCGCAGACGAGCCCTGGAATGCACCCTTGCGGAAAAGATCCTGCATGAAGGCCCCGACATTGAGCCGGATCTGCGACCAGAGCGGCTCGTCATTCGGCTCGAAGACCACCCACTTGGACCCACGATAAAGCGACTCTTCAAGGAACAAGGCTGTACGGCGGACCGGAACATACTTCCAGTCGGACGCAATCTGGTCGGCACCATCGAGCGTGCGGGCGCCCCAGCAGATACTGCTGTAGACGGGGAATGTCCGCAGGCAATTGATGCCAAGCGGGTTCAGCGCACCGTTCTCCCTATCAGTCATCGCATAGTCGAGGGCCTGCACGTTCCGCAGCCGAGCATCGGTGCCCGCGGGTGCTTTCCAGACACCACGCTGCGTGTCGGTGCGGGCATAGAGCCCTGCAATCGTTCCGCTTGCGCCAATACTCCGCAGCCGCCCACGCGACAGCGGGTCAGAAATCTGGGTACGTGGAAAATACATGGCTGCATTGGGGTGCCGCAGCGTTTCGTTGTCGGCGAGCCAGGCCTGCATTTGATCGAGCCGCACGACGCTGGCGTCGATATCAACCAGCACCATCGCGCGTCGCTCTTCGCAGTAGATTTCGCACTCGGTGTAGAGCGCCCGCATATCTGCACCCGCCATGGCAGCGGCGTCCGGGGCGCAAAGAATGTTGAACAGATCGATGTCTTCCAGCGCATAAAGCCCGGTCTTCGCGGCACGGACACCACGGTATGCGGTAACCGGTACAGCAGCGCTGCCATTTTGCCCGCTGGTTAATGGGTAGGATTGCGGCGACTTGACCGCTCTCGCTGCGACCGGACCAGTGGAGGAATTGAGCAGATAATCCGCCAGATCAGCTCCCTTGAAGTCCAACGTCGTATTGGTGTCGAAGGGGCGCGCGTTGCGCCCGGTGCGGATCACAAAACGCGCTGGGTTGAGTGCAGTGTTTTCGCCGACGATCTCGACCGTTGCCTCGGATAGGTAAGGTTGCAACGGGAGCGGCAGAATCGCCGCTTGCGCGCGAATAACTGTCTGCAAATTGTTGGCCCAGTCTGCCAGGCGACCTGGAGCTGGCGTCGGCGGAATGACGAGCGCAATCGGGGGCTGCGCGACACCGCCAACAGTGAGGGTGAGCGTCAGATTGGTAGCAACTGCCGGTGCGGCGGTTGCTGCCGGATGAGGCCCACTGACAGTGCCGCTTGCGGCCGGTCGCGCATCGGTGGCGGGCAGCGCGGGCAGACCGGTTCGGTCCAGTTGAACAAGCGTTGACCCGGCGTTGATTGTGTCGAGCGCGTTATCTTGCCCAGCCTGCATCGTGAGATTGGTGTATCGCTCGCTTGCGACCGTGACAGTGCGGTCACCATCGACCCGGATGAGGCTGATCGTGGCGTTGAACAGTGTTCCCTTCTCGGCCGCGAGGGTTGCCGGGCGCGTTGCGAAATCGATATCGACCCGCAGCGAGTCTCCCCATGATCCGGGGTTCGTCGCTGATTGCCTGCGAATGCGCCGCCCGGCGGAGACGTTGGCGATATCGATACCAAACCCATTCGGCAGAATTACGGCGGACGCCTGCGCGGCGGGGGCCGTGACCGTGTCGGCGACCCGGACGACGAAACATTCGGTGCCGCCATTCAGGAAGAATTGCTGGATCGCGTAACTCGTTTCGCTGGCGACATCGAGCCCGCCATATTCCCGCTCGAAATCCGCCAGACCAAACAGTTGCACTGCCTGGTTCAGGAGACCGCGCGGAAAGCTGCCGATGAATGCCGCGACCGATGTCGAGACACCCGCGATGGTTCTGATGCCGCTCGGGATCTCTTCGACATAAACGCCTGGATAAGTTGGGCGGACCGGCATTGGAGATACCTCCTCATTTCTAGCACGCAGAGCCTGCTGAAAACGTCAACGCCAACTCACTGTAGTCGACTTTTAAAAGCGGCACAAAGAAATACAAAAATCAACCCCTCGCCTCTCTGGCAATCCAGGCCGAACTTGACATTGTTGAGAAGCTGTACTGACCTGAACGTACTCTTGTGATCTGCAAATCGCCGATCACAGACCGGTTGCCGTAACTTTTCTTTATATAATCAAGAAGGTATACGCGTGCCATCACAATTTCCGCGCAGTCCCCGTCTGCGCAAGGGCGGCTTGGCCGCCTACCGTCCGCCTGCGTTGGTGCCGACGATTATCGTCTTTCAATACAATCCTGACGAAGTTTCGCGCAGCCTGACGGCGCGTGGAAGCCAAGGTTCGGGCGCGCGCGGCGAATCTCAACGGGCATCGGGGCCTCCCGACGAAACGCTCACCTTCACCGTCGAAATTGACGCCACCGACCAGCTTGAATTCCCGACAGATAACGCCGCAACGGCGCGCATGGGCCTACATCCGGTCATTGCCGCCCTCGAGATGTTGCTCTATCCCGCGTTCCCGCTCGTGGTCATGAATGAAGCTCTTGCGCTTGCGGGCATGGCTTTTGTCGCGGCGGAACAAGCCCCACTCACGCTGCTGATCTGGGGTGAACGCAGGGTTCTGCCCGTTCGGGTCGAGAGTCTGACGATCAAGGAGCAGGCGTTCGATACGGCGCTCAACCCCATTCGCATCGCAGCCGATCTGTCACTTAGGGTGCAGACCTATCGCGATCTTGAAATCACGAATCCCGCTTACTGGGTCTACATGGCCGGATACGCGCAGAAGGAGGTGCTGGCAACGGCAAACACGTTCGGCAATGCATCGGCGATCGCCGATCTTCTGCCGCTGTGAGGCCACCATGTTTACGCGCGGTAGCCGCTACGAGCCCATTGGCGAGAGCGAGTACACGGCATCCGATGGCCGGGTGATCCGTCACAAGCGCATTCGTTTTTTGCCAACGCCGACGGGGTCGGCGGGAACCATCGTAGAACCCCTGGACCGGCCTGATCTTGCAGCCTGGCGAATTGCGCAAGACCCCGAGACATTCTGGCGCTTGTGCGATGCGAATCTCCTGGCGCGTCCCGCCGATCTGACGGCGCGACCTGGCGCGAGGATCATCGTTCCACAACCTGGCAGCGAGGGCGCGTCATGAGCCTCCTGCCGTCCTTTTTCATGGTGAACCTGGGGTTCGCGCCTCTGCCACCTTTCATCACGAGTGCGCTCTCGGAGATCGAGGTCGAGACCTCGGTAGAAGGTGCGGCGATGTTCCGGTTGCATGTCGAACTCAGCCGCACGACGACGGGCGATCTCGATGTCCTGGTCTTCGATCTGTTCCGACCGATGATGCCAGTGCGCATCAGCCTGTCTTTCGGGCTTGGCCTGCCGTTGACCTTGATCAACGGCTATATCCGTGATGTCCAAATACACGTCGGGAGCGAGCCGGGGTCGGCACGGCTGGAAGTCGTGGGCGCTGATGCACTGGGAACACTGATGGGGCAAGTGCAAACGGCCTTCACCTGGCCCAACATGCCGGACGATGCGATTGCCTCAGCCATTTTCAGCAAATACGCAATCCTTCCCCTCGCCGAGCCGACGCCGCTGTTGCGAACGACACTGGATACGACGACAACGCAACGCGTACGCGACAATGCCTTTCTGGAGCAACTGGCGTCGAAATACGGCTACCAGCTTTATATTCAGCCCGATCCGCTTGCGGGTTTCAATGTCGGGCATTTCCATCCGCCGATCACGGTTGCGCCAGCCCAAGGCGTGCTGTCGATCGACTTCGGATCGCAATCGAATTTGCGCAGTTTCCAGATCAGCAACCAGATGTTGAAGCCCGCCACCGTACTGACGAGCTATGTGGACCCGCACACCCGCATGCCCGTCCCGGTTTTCGCGTCGACGCCGACGGAGCTGCCGATGGGGTTGGAACCATCAATTGCCCGCATGATGCCGCCCGCAATCGAAATGGATGAGGTGGGTGATGCATCGAGCCCCGCCGAGAAACTCGTTCGCGCGTTCGGCCGTGTCACACAGTCGAACCGCACGGTTTCGGCTAACGGTGAAGTCGATGGTCTGAAATTCGGCCGCCCTCTCCAGCCGGGTTTGCCCGTGCTGGTGCGCGGTGCGGGGCGACAGCATTCAGGCCTGTACTCCGTAACAAGCGTCACCCACAGAATCTCGCGCGACGCGTATACGCAAAGTTTCCAGGCGATGCGCAACGCCGTCGGCCTGACCGGAGCGGAGGTGTTCATCGATCCGCTGGCGCCTGTCACCTGAGAGGGCTGTCACCATGAGGCCTGTCAGGTGAGCAGGCCTTCCAAAAGGAGGTCTGTTGCATGCTTGAGTTCAACGAACAGTCTCAGCCCGGATCCTCGCATCGGGCCGGCATGTATGGAAAATATCGCGGCACAGTCTTCAATGCGCTGGACCCACTGAAACTGGGGCGCATTCAGGCCATGGTACCCGAGGTACTGCAGGGCATTCCGACCGGATGGGCTTACCCTTGCGCACCGGTCGCGGGCCTGCAGGCCGGGTTCTTTGCCATACCGCCGCAAGGCTCCGGTGTCTGGATCGAGTTTGAGGGGGGCGACACGTCGCGGCCGATCTGGGTTGGCGGCTATTGGGCGACGCTCGAAGCCCCGAATGAGCCCCCTGCTCTCACCCCGCCCCTGCCAACGCAAAAGATCTGGCGCTCCGACACGGGGCTGACCATTGCCATGGATGACACGCTCCAGACAGTTACGATCAGCGATCCCCTCGCGCAGAACAAGATCGAAGTCAATGTCAAAACCGCGAGCGTCAAGATTTCGGGCATGGGTGTTGTCGTGCTTGAAGCCCCTTTGGTGCAGCACGGCAGTGGAACAGCCTTTCACCCGTCCGTTTTCGGGGACCAATTGATGACCTATCTCGGCCAACTGGTCGCCGCTTTCAATTCGCATGTGCATCCCGGCGAACTTGCGCTTGGTTTCATGCCTGTGGCTCCGGCGCTCCCGGTGCCACCGATGATGCTACCAACCCCCTCGCTCATCTCCCAGAAAGTCTTTGTGGAGTAACAAGCATGCCGCTCAAACCCGGGACACTCGACGATTTCGGCGCCTCGATGGCTGAAGCAATCGAAGCGCAACTCCATGACGGCCTGTTGGCAGATGGCTTGCCGGGCCTGCCGAACGAGCCCGCCAGCGATGTACGAGACCGGCGTCGGCTGTTCGTGGCAATCGCGCGGGGCGTCGTCAAATACCTGCGCGACAATCAGGCCAGCATCGTCATCCACTACACGGACGGCGCGGTTGCACGCACGACGACACCCAAGATTTCCACCACGGGAATTTGAAACAATGGCAACCCATCTCGATGTGCCATTCGGGTTTGACGCGCGGGGTCGCACCGCCGTGTCGGACGAAAACGAGCGCATTCTGGACGCGATCCGCGCTGTACTGTTCACCGCGCCCGGGGAGCGGGTCAATCGTCCCGATTTCGGATGCGGCATTCGCCAGCTTCTCTTCGCACCACTCAGTGAGGCACTCGCCGCAACCACCCAGCACTTCATTCAAGGATCTCTGCTGCGTTGGCTCAGTGACCTCATCAGGGTCGAAGCTGTGGACGTGCGCGCCGATGATTCAACGCTCTTCATCACGGTCGTCTACACGATTAATGCAAGCTCCATACGACACTCAGCGGAGTTCAAACAGGCCATTGCATCATGATCTCGCGCGAAGAGCCCTTGTGGTGTGAAAACGAACGGCGCGACGCGATTCTCACGGTGCCTGTGCATCCATTGAATGGAGTCGATTTTGTCGAGTTCCGCCGCGACCTGCTGGCTGCGCCCCCTAAGCGCAACCGGCTTGAAATCCAATTCCTGAAGCCTCCGCCCCCGGCCCTCGTCGGCGCTCCCGCTTCGTTCAGCATCGAGGGCGGCATTCGCGTCGTCGACATCGAGCCAATTGCAGTGGTCGCCGATCCGGATCCCAATCGGCTGGTCCTGTTTCTGGATCGGGAGGGAGACTTCTCGACCTATTACCTGCGCGTTACTCATCCCGGCATCGATGAGGAACGCTGCGAGGCAGCGTTCAGTTTCAAGGCGGGTTGCCCGACCGAATTCGATTGCGGCACACGACACGATTGCGAGCCAGAGCGCTTCATGGAGCCTGCGCTCGATTATCTTGCAAAGGACTACCAGAGCTTCCGTCGCCTGATGATGGATCTGGCACCGCAGCTCAATCCCGATTTTGACGACCACAATCCCGCCGATCTCTGCGTTGCGCTGATCGAGCTTTTCGCCTATGTCGCCGACTATCTGAGCTATTTCCAGGACGCTGCCATCACCGAGGCTTTTTTCGACACTTGCCGCCACCGTGTCTCGGCGGCGCGCCACACACGCCTGATCGATTACGCCATGCATAATGGTCGCAACGCATTCTGCTTTGTGCAATTCGATGCGAGCGCCGGTCCCGACGGTATTGTTCCGGCGGGAACGAAACTTCTTACGCAAGTCATTGAGCCACTGCGCGGGCAAAAGGCACCACCTGGGCTGGTCATTCCCACTGGCGTTGCCGACTTCGATGACGACAAGGCGCTGGCACGGACGGTGGTGTTCGAAACATCGGCACCGGTGCGCGTGCTCGCTGGTCGCAACGAAATGCGCATCCACGACTGGGGCGACGCCTCATGCTGTCTGGCGCGGGGAGCACGAGAGGCCTGGCTCTACGTTACATCGCCGCAGGGCAATAACCTGCGCGCCACCCGGCCCGACATTGCCCTTGGCGAGTATCTGCTTCTTGAGGAAATACTTGGCCCACGTACCGGCCTTGCTGCCGATGCTGATCCGCGCAACCGCCATGTCGTGCGGATCGAGGCAGTCGACGTCACGAGCGACCCGGTCTTCCGCGATCTGCTGGTCGATGGCGCACTCACACCCGCCGCATCCGGCGACGTGAAGTTGCCATTGCTGCACGTACGTTGGCGTGAAAACGACGCACCACCCTTGCCCTTCTGTCTTTCGGCTCAGATACCAGAGACAAGGCAACTCATTGGACCGGTGACGATTGTGCGGGGCAATGTCACGCCCGCAGACCATGGCCGTACAGTCATCCGCCGTCTACCTGATCCGACAGACCCATTGCGGGAACTGCCACCGATTGATGTGGGCACGGGCCGTTGGCCTATCGATCAGCAAATCCTGATCGATGCACCGCTCACCTTTCAGACGATGCCGAGCGATCCGGATTATGCATTCGATGGCAGGCTGTCCGCCGGCCGCCATGACCTCGATCAGCCAACCTCCAAGGCCATGCCCGCCGTTGTCGTTGAATACGGCTGGGCAGTGGGGGATACGGAGTTATTCCGCCCTGTTCCGACGCTCTTCGCAAGCGATGCCTATCATCCACATTTCGTCGCCGAAGTGGACACCGACCACAGGGTGCACCTGCGCTTCGGCGATGACCAATATGGACGCCGCGTCACGCACCCCACCCAGCCTCTCACCGCCCGCGCCCGTTACAGGATTGGCAATGGTCGATTGGGGAATATCGGTGCAGGAGCGCTGACGCATGTCGTCATGCCCGATGCTATCGACCTGGTGGACCCGGCCAATCCCGGTGGCGGGCCGCAGCACTTCCCAGACATCATAGAACTCAGGCAACCGCTCTCAGCACGCGGTGGTGTCGATCCGCAATCGATCGAGGAAGCCCGCCAGATTGCACCCGAGGCGTTCCGCGCCGAGACATTCCGGGCGGTGACGGAGGCGGACTACGAGGCCGTGTCCATGCGGTTGGAGTATGTGGCCGCGGCCAAAGCCTCTTTTGTCTGGACGGGGAGCTGGCACACCGTTTTCGTTGCGATCCATCCGTCAGATCCAGACCTTCTTGACCGGATGCCGGGCGGCGCCGCCCGGCTGCAACCGGCATTCGCGAAGCACATTTGGGCAGTGCTGAACCGCTATCGCCTGGCTGGCTATGACCTTGTGGTACACGCAGCCATCTATGTTCCGATCGAACTTGAAGTCCAGCTTTGCATCGCGCGCGGCCATTTCCGTGGTGATGTTCTGGAAGCAGCGGCCAATGTGCTGTCGAACCGACGTCTGGCCGGCGCAAGTTCCGGCTTCTTCCACCCCCTCAATTTTCGCTTCGGTTCGGCGGTCTATTCGAGCCGCATCTACGCGCTGCTGCAGCACATCGACGGTGTTGAATCTGCCCGCATTCTCGTGATGAAGCGCTTTTGGGACGCGCCGAATGGCGAGCTGGAGCGAGGCCTCGTTCCCATGGGACCGAGCGAAGTCGCGCGCCTGGACAACGATCGCAGCCAGCCGGAGTTCGGCGTGCTGCGCCTGACCGCCGTGGGAGGGTTGTGAGATGACCATGACTCCCGATACCCGGTTCTGCCTGTGCTGCGAGCCGCATGAACCCGCTGCTCCCGCATCCATTTTCAACCGACCGGGTCTGAGCACGATTGCATGGCGAACTGGAAGCTACGCTACCTTCCGTCAGGCCATGATAGAGGCCATGGCGTCAGGCCCGCCCAATCCGCTAGATCCCGATGACACGCTGTGGCCTCTGCAGGTGTGCAACGCGCTTGCCAGGCTCACGACACGCGACGACACCGATCATGCAATCATGTGCATCGATCTTTTTGCCGCCGTCTCGGATGTGCTGAGCTTCTATAGCGAGCGCTACGCCAACGAAATCTTCATGCGCACGGCGCGCGAGCGGGACTCGGTGCTCCGTCTGGCCCGTTTGATTGGATACCGCGTTGCCCCGGGGCTAGCGGCCACCACATCACTTGCGTTCACCCTTGATCCCGGCGCCACGACCGTCATCCATTCCGGCCTGAAAGTCATGAGCGTCCCAGGTCAGGACGAAGTGGCACAGACATTCGAGACTATCGGCTCCGTGAGCGCCGACGCCCGGCTGAACGATGTCCCGCTTTATGGTCAGCCGCAGGCCGTGGTGCCATTCCAGCAAGGCCTTTCGCGTATTCCGATCCTGCAGCGACCCGAAATATTGCTGCGTAATGACACCATCGCCATCGTCGGGAACAACGAACTGCAAGTGACCAGTGTGCATAACGTCGAGACCGCATCGGATGGTGAATATGTGACTTTTACCACCCCGTTCGCCATTGCAGGCAGTGGCTCGATCGGGTTCAAGACCAAGCGCGCGCTGCGCTTCTTTGGCCACAATGTGCCACCGAGCTATTCCTTCTATGACATGAACCCGGCGACCCCCGTCGCGAAGCGCTGGACCATGAAGACCCTCGGCGTGGACTATTCCGCCAGTATTGCGGCAAGCCAGACCTTCTATCCGCTCGACGCGCGTATCGATGACCTGAATCCGGGCACCCTGCTGCTCGTCGATCTTGGGTCGGGTGCTGGCCGTTATGTCTTCGCGCTTGTCGGTACTGTCCTCCACAGCACGGTCACCCTCGGTCCCATGTCCGACACCGTTACCTGGATTTCACTCGCACAAGTCACGATTGGCAGCGACGATGTCCTGAATCACCTCGGCGGCACCGGACTGCCCGCCATAGCTGACCGCCGTCAGACGCAGATTTACGAAGTCGTTCGCCCTCAGATCGCCCCGCGCGCCTACCTCTACCCGGCGAGCTTTTCAGGTGGCACCGCCTGGATCCGCAGCGATCACGTCAACGATGCCCGCCTGCTCACCAAGAAGCAGCCTATTGCAATTGCTCAAAGCACGCGGCGGTACGTCGCAAGCATCGCGACCGTCACGCAATCACCGTCCGTGGGCGACGGCATTTCACACATTACTATCGGCTTTGATCCCCCCATCGGCACTCCGATGATATCCCCACGCATGAATGGCAATGTTGCACCTGCAAGCCACGGAGAGACGCAGCGTGACGAAGCGCTGGGCCACGGGGATGCGTCCGCCCTGTTCCAGCGCTTCAAGTTGCAGCGCAAGGCTATGACGCGCCTGCCCGGTAGTGTGGGGTTGACGCCACGCGCCGAGCTGGCGGTTCGCGTGAACGGCGAACTCTGGAGCGAGGCCCCATCGTTTTATGGCCGCGGACCGAACGACCACGTCTACACGCTGCGAGACGATGATGCGGGCAACAGCATCGTCTCGTTCGGAGATGGCCTCACGGGTGCGAGGTTACCGAGTGGTGCAAGCAATGTGGTCGCGCGCTATCGGACGGGAATAGGTCTGCAAGGACGATTGGCTGCCGGGCAGCTTTCAACGCTTCTTGAGCGTCCGGTTGGCGTTCGCGGCGTTTCCAATCCACTGCCCACGGAGGGCGGAGTTGATCCCGAAACACTCGATCATGCGCGCGAGGCGGCACCTGTAACTGTCCGCACATTTGGCCGTGCCATAGCGCTATCAGATTTTGCGGATGTCGCGCGCCAGACAGGCATGGCGGCCGCGGCAAAGGCGACCTGGACCTGGATAGGGCTGGAGCAGGCGATCCAGCTCACGGTCTCGGGTGGTAACGGCCAACGCCTATCGCCCGACGCCCTCGCCGCTCTGCACAGCTCACTCACCCACTCGCGCGATCCGAACCATCTGCTGATAATCGGGAATTTGTGGCGCGTACCGATTGTGGTCACCGCGCGCATCCTGCGTGATCCCGTGTTCGAGAAGGACTCGGTGCAGCATGCAGCCCGCACGGCGTTATCAGACTTCATGCGGTTCGAGCGGCAACCGATGGGGCGCCCTCTCCATCTCAGCCAAATTATCGCCGTGCTTCAGGGCGCCCGGGGCGTCGCGGCGGTTGATGTGGACCTTTTTCAGATCAAGGGTTTTGCGGGTTGGACTGCCGCATGGTTGTCCCGTCGGGGTCTCACCGGCGCACCGGTGCAGCCGCATATCCGCCTGTTCGAAGCTCGGCCGCGCCCGCCTGTGGCCATGCTTGACCCAGCAGCGCTTGCGGGTCTGGCACTCGATTCCGATGCACTGGCGCTTCCCGCCGAGCAAGCCTTTATCGAGGCACCCGACACCGATCTCACTCTGCATGTAGTGGAGACGCTATGACGGCCTATTCCAGAGAGAAGCGCGACAGGTTGTTCAACCTCCTCCCGGCTTATCTGCGCGAGCTGGATGGATTGGAACGGCTGCACCCGGATGATCCGCCGGGCCCACTGCAAGCCTTTCTGAGCGTAATCGAAATGCAGGCCGAAGCGCTTGATGGCGACATCGAGCAACTCCTGAACAACGCATTCATCGAGACATGCGAGCCTTGGGCAATTCCCTACATCGGCGATCTCGTCGCAATGACGCCGTTGTTCGACGAGAGCCGGATTCGTGGCGGCGACAGTGCCGCCGAGATCTTTTCGGACCTGAACGGGCCCTCGCTGCGACCCAACATAGGCCTGGGCAATCGGGCCGATGTTGCGAAGACGATCTATTACCGCCGCCGCAAAGGCACATTGCCGATGCTGGAGGAAATGGCGCGTGACGTGACCGGATGGCCCGCTCATGGCGTCGAGTTCTTCCAGCGCCTGCGATGGAGTCAGTGGATCCGCAATCACATCCGTATGCAGGCCCTGGAAACCCCTGATCTTCGTTCGGTCGTGCGGTTAGACACCCTGGAAGGCGCTTTCGATGAAACCTGCCGCACGGTGGACGTTCGCGCGATTGCACCCGATGAGGGCTGGTACGGCACCCGCAAAATCGGCTTCTTTCTCTGGCGTCTAAAGGCGCACCGTTTCGAGCAGATCGACGCGCGCCAGCAAGGGGCGGCAGGCGACTTCCGCTGGCGTTTCAGTCCTCTTGGCCAAGACGCTCCCTTGTTCTCCGCAGGACGGCGGGAAGACGATGAGACCGGGCTTAGCGCCCGCCATCACGTGCCGCAAGCGATCAGCCATGCCACGTTTTTCGAGGATCTCTCGCAGAGCCTCAGCCAGCCAGTGATCCCCGATTTTTCACAATATTACGGCCTCTTCGACCCATTCCCGGCCATGGTGCTGGCCGAAGACAGAGCGATGATGATCTTCATCGGCGGCCAGCCTGTGCCACTCTCGCGCATTCGGTGCCGCAACCTGGATGCGTGGTCGCAACCTGCCACGAATATTGTGTCAGTAGATACAGCCACTGGCCGCATTGCACTTGGGCCTGTAGCCGCGGCCGCCGGTCCCGTGACCGTCTGGTACCACCACGGTTTCCCTGGCGATCTTGGTGGCGGGCCCTATCGGCGGCGCGCATGGCAGATCAACGCGCCCGCCGGTACACAGATGCTGCCAGTCGACAACTCGGGTAATCCGGGAACTTTCAACACGATTAACGGGGCGCTGGCGCAGTGGGTGGCACTCGGTAAACCGAACTGCATCATCCAGATCCGCGATAACCGCACCTACAAGGAGGCGATTGCCATCGATCCTTTCGACAAGCGCTTTATCGCGATTGAAGCCAGCGACAGCAAATGCCCGCATCTGCTGCTTCCCGACCCACTGACCATCTCCGGCGATCACGACAGTTCCACCGTGACGCTGGGCGGACTGCTGATAGAAGGGCGAGTCGAAATCACCGGCTCACTGGGTGCACTGCGACTGATCCATTCAACGCTTGTTCCGGGCGAAAGCATCGCCGTACCGGACCCTGCCGTTGCGCCGCCTCCCGCACAGCCCACCCAACCCAGCATCCTTGCCGCCATGACGCGCCCCGATGGCAGTCCGGCGAATAGGAAACTGCGCGTGGAAGCCGCCTTTTGCGTCATGGGACCGCTCCGCCTGCCGGAGCACGCGCAAGCGTTGGTGCTGCTCGATTGCATCGTTGATGGGCTCGATATCGCTGCCGTTGCCGGGCCAGCGGCCAACAGTTTCGGTCCCGCATCGCGCATTGAGCGCTCGACGCTGCGCGGTGCCATGCGGTTTCGCCAGATCGATCTCGCGAGCGAGAGTATTTTTGACGGTTCATTGACGGTGTTGCGACAGCAGGTCGGTTGCCTACGCTTCAGCTACGTGCAGGACAACGCACGCACGCCACGCCGCTACCGCTGCCAGCCCAGTCTGGCGATACGAAAGGCCGTTGATGCAGCAGGTCCATTGACGCCCGCCGAACTAGCACTGTTGCGACAGCAGGTCGCGCAGCGGGTGGCGCCCGAATATGTGTCCGAAGCCTATGGCCAGCCCGCTTACCTGCAACTCAGCGACAACGGCCCGATTGAAATCGGAACAGGCTCCGAGGATGGGGCCGAGATGGGCGTGTGGTGCCATCTCAAGCAACCCCAGCGGGCCGCCAACCTGAAGCTGCGCCTCGACGAATATCTGCCCTTTGGCCTCTCGGCCGCCCTGATCCACGCCAATTGAACGAATGACGCGTAGAGGAACAAAACAATGTCCGGCGACTATTCGCGCTTCACATTCGACCCGTTACGCCGCTTCGCTTCAGTACGTGTGCAACAAGGCCGCGTGCAACTGGATTCCGACTGGAACGAGCATTCAGATGTACTGCGCGAGCGCACCCGCCTGCTGGGTCTCGATAGCGGCGGTCCGGCATGGCTTCCGACGCTGACAACGCCCGATGCCTTCCTGATCGGTGCCATTGCCGGACCACCCGCCGACCTCTCCATTCAAGACGGCAGGATTTATGTTGACGGCAGGCTTGCCGAGATCTTTTCCAATGAAGGCGTTACCTACCTCAAGCAGCCCTTTCTTCCCGATCCACCCGCGCCAGATCCGACCATCGACACGCTGGTCTATCTCGATCTTTGGGAGCGCGAAGTCACGTGGGTGGAAGAACTGAAGCTGCTGGATACCGCTCTGGGTGGCGTCGATACCACCACGCGCATCCAGCAGGTCTGGCAGGTCAAGCTTTACAAACAGCCCGGGGCTCCGGCGGTATGCGGCGTTGATCTCAACGCCTTGTTTGCGCCCTCCGCCGGCCGGCTCACCACCTCCGCTGTGGCGCCGCCCGCGCCGGATGATCCCTGCATCCTGCCGCTCAACGCTGGCTATCGGGGTATCGAAAATCGGCTCTATCGGGTTGAAATCCAGACGCCTGGCCCCTTGGGAACCGCGCTCTTCAAGTGGTCACGCGACAATGGCTCCATCGCCTCCCGCGTGACGAGCATCGCGGTCGCCGGCGGACAGACGCGCCTCTCGGTGAACCGTGTCGGACGCGACGCGCGCCTGCGGTTGCGCATCAATGACTGGGTGACACTGACCGACGACCATCGTGAACTCTGGGGTGAAGCGGGCCAGATGGCGCGCGTGATCGATATCGACGAGGCAAAGCGGATAATCGTGCTGGATCGTGCCGTACCGACAGCGGGACGTGCGTTCGGGGCAACGGCGGTTGATGTCGTTGCGCGCAACACGCGCTTACAGCGATGGGATGAAAGCGCACCGCTGAACGTAATCAACGGTGACGGCCTAATGGCAACGGCGGCAGGCCCCATCGATCTTGAAGACGGCGTGCAGGTCAGTTTTACCACCGCTACCGCTGGCGGTCAGTTCAAGGTCGGCGACTACTGGGTCTTCGCGGCGAGAACGGCGAATGCCTGGGTTGAACCGCTCAATGCGGCACCGCCCCGCGGCATCCATCACCAATATCTTCAACTCGCCGCAATACCGGCCAATGGTGCACCCACTGACTGTCGACCCATCCAAATCGATGATGCCGGATGCTGTACCTTCGTGGTGCGGCCTGGAGAGGACATTCAGGCAGCCATCGACAAGTTGCCGAAGGTTGGAGGTTGCGTATGCCTGAAGGCAGGGTTGCATCCGATCGACCGCCCTCTGATCCTGCAGCGCGACAATCTCTGCCTGCACGGAGAGAGCATGGGCGCGATGGTCTTCAACCGGCGCGGAACCGGCGTCATTGTTGTTTCCGGCGCCAACCACGTTCACATTCACACGCTCGTCTTGCGACAGGGCGAAGCATCTTCCGACCCGATCATTGTGATTAAGGGAACAGAAGATTTGATCATTGACGAATGCAGACTGGAGACGTTCGCTCGTCCTGGCAGTGTGGGAATATTGGCCTTCGATGCAGCCAACATAACGGTGTCGGCTTGTATATTCGATAAGGCTGCCATCGGCGTCTGGTTCGACGAAGGCTCACGCGATGTCGTGGTGACTGACTGTGAAATTACCTTGCCAGACCCGGACACGAACCGCAAGACCACCGTTGGCATCATGGCCCGCACGATGCGCGGCTCCGTCACTGCCGAGAACAACACGATCGTCAATGCAGTGAACGGTATCCTCATCAACGACCAGCCAAACGACATGCCGGTGTCACGGGCCAACTTCTCGCGTATCGCGGGCAATCGCATTGAACTGGCCGAGAACAAGTTTCCCGACCGCTCGTTTGGCATTGATGTCGCGAGCCCGCAGACTATCGTGAGCAACAACCAACTGGTGCACGACGGGTCCAATCTCACTGCCATCCGCCTGTGCGGCAACGGATCAACTGCGATGGGGAACATCGTGGTGTGCCGCCGGGAAGCTCCCGACATCGCGCTGGCAATCGTGGTGGGCAACATTGGCCCGGCCGGCGCCGTGCTGCCGCTGGAGCGCATGATCGTCGCCGACAACATTATTGAAGGCGGCCAACACGGCATCCTCATGATCGGTGCCGTGCGAAGCGCCATTCGAGGCAATGTCATGGGACAGGGAAGCGTGCGCTTCGGTTTTGCGACCACACTCGTTCAGGTCGCCGACACGCTGATCAGCGAGAACATCGTCTACCAGGCGATGATCGGGATTTTTGCCACACAGGGTGCACGCAATCTCATCCGCGATAATCGGATCGAGGCAGGACAAGTCGGTATTTTCATGCATGAAGAGGCCGCCCCGACCCTGCACGGCAATCACCTGACAGATCTCGAACGCCTGGGCCTTCTGGTTTTTCAATCGACAGAGCGCTGTGACATCACGTCCAATCGAGTGATCCGTTGCGGTACGCGTTCCGGTCTCGCTCTGGGGATCGCCGCCATCGCGATCTTTGGTGAGTTGAACGTCCAGGGCAATGAAGTTATGGACACAGGTGTGGCGGCTACCGGAGGTGGCATCTCCCCGCTCGCCTTCGGCATCACGGGCTTCACCGTGCTGGAATGCAGGATAGACAGTAATCTCGTCACCTACTCACGACCAGGCTCTCGCCCGCCGACGAATGAGGACCGCGCGCTGCTGCTGCAGGGCATGATCGAATATGAGATCAAACTGCCCGCAGGCTCTACCGTGTTCGGGTTCCCGGTGCAGATTACGAACAACAAGTTCATCGGCACCGGAGCGACCGCTCTCGTCGAGTTGCGGCAAACAGTATTTGCGAACGTGAAGGCACGGTTCGAGCGGGTGATGTTCAGCGGCAATTACTGCTCGCATTTCAGCCTACCCTTCAACGACCAACGCGCAGCAACAGTGTCGATGGCGGGCAGGCTCTGCACCGTCTCTGGAAACCAGGTGAAGGCGGCCACCCCCGACTTCCGCTCCTATGACCTGCACGGCATGCCCGGCCCGTTCATCGGCAACATCTCGCATGGCCCAACATGGGGCCGGCTCAACAGCGCCTCGTGGTTTCCGAATCCCGAGTTTAATTACAACCTGAAAGCCTGAGGAGAGATCGATGGATATCGAAAAACTGATTGCGCGACAGGACAAGCTCCTCGCCGAGGCCACGGCGCTCATCAACAAACGCAATGTTTCCCCGAGCATGTTGAACTGGCCGATTGCCTCGCAGGAGGCGCGCATGGGCCGCCTCCAGCAGCGAATCGAAACCCTGCAGAAGATGAAGGCGGAACATGCACGTCAGATCGATTCCGAGATCGAAATGCTGTCCACCGAATTGTCACAACTGAACGAGAAAATCGAAACCGCTAGGAGAACACTTGAGCCCGGAACTCTGCGGACATCGTCCGAACCATCCGAAAGGTCTCGTGCCAAGGGGAAAAGGAAAGGAGGGCCGGGAAAAAACAATGACGGTTGATCAGAATTGCGTAGCCGATCGACGTCCCCCCAACGCCAAGAGGGGGGGTTGTCAGAAGCTGGATTAGCAAGTACCTCCAGGGGCGATCCTGATTCGCGGCTGATACTGCCTTTTTCAATAGAGTCGACCGGTTTTCGCCCGCTCGCGAGTGTCCGCTTGGGGTCCAGGCTGTGTGAAAACGCGCTAAATACGTCGAAAACTGAGAGTCGCGAGGATTGCCTGTGGAATAAGCAGGCGGAAGCGCGAATTACGTTAGTCAGCCTACATAGACGTTCGTAATGCCGTTTGGGCCGCGTTTGAATCGCGCCGCTACGATCTCGACGATCAGAGGTTAGACAATCACTGGCGTTTCACACAGCCTGGGTCGGTTTCTGCCTCTGCTGACCTGCAGCTAAGAGTCGATTTCTGCCGTCATGACGGGCAGAAATCGGCTAAAAGCGGTCTTTCACGACGGCCATTTAAGACGTGCGGACGACCCATCAATGCCAGAACTCACGATTGTTCCAGTAAGGCAAACCATCTATTGATAGTGCACCCAAAAATGTTTTGGTCACTTCAACATCACAAGTACCCGGAAATATCAGCTTATGCCTCCGCTTACATCCGGTGATGTTCCAGCAAGAAGTCCACGAACAATCGCACCCGCGCCGGCATTGTCGCCCCGCCGACGAACACCGCATGAATCGGTTCCTGGTCCCCGGGGTTCCAGGCTTCCAACAGCGGAATCAGGTCGCCGCGCTGCAGATCCTCGCTCACGCTGAACTCACCGATACGTGCAATGCCGGCACCTACTCGCGCGAGTTGTGCCAGCGCTTCACCACTGCTGCATTCGATGTTGCCGCTGACCTTTAGGGAAAACTCTTTTCCATCGCGGATGAACGGCCAGTTGGGTTCGGCACGCCGGAAGTTGAAGCGCAGGCAGTTGTGCTGTAACAGGTCTTCCGGTTCCTGGGGGATGCCGTGGCGCTGCAGATACTCGGGCGATGCCACCACTACCTGGCCGGTGTCGCCGATCCTGCGCGTGGTCAGCGGGCTGTCGGGCAGATGGCCAAAGCGGACCGCGACGTCGGCCTGCCCGCCGAGAATGTCGACCACTTCGTCGCCGAGGGTGAGGTCGACGACGATGTTCGGGTAACGGGCGCTGAATGCTGCAACCAAGGGAACGATGGCCAGCCGCCCATGGCCAAGGGCGGCACTGACCCGCAATCGCCCCCTGGGTACGCCCTGGTCGGCGATGGCTTCTTCGACCTCGTCCATGTCGGCCAGGATACGCCGGGCGCCGCGCAGGAACGCTTCGCCCTCGGCAGTGAAGGTGATCGCTCGGGTGGTGCGCAACAGCAGGCGGGTGCCAAGACGTTGCTCGGTACGCGCGATGATCCGACTGACTGCCGAGGGTGTCAGGCCCAGTGCACGCGCGGCGGCCGACAGGCTGCCTTCCTGCGCCACGGTGGTGAACACGCTCATTTCACCTGACCTGCCGTTGAAATCCACTTGTGCCTCCTGCGCAAAGGTGATTGCCAAAAATGCTATCTACCGCCTGAAAAGACTGGATCGTAGCATTAGCGGCATAGATAAGGAGCCTTCCATGCGTATCAATCCACCACTTGTCGCGCTCGCCATCGGTGCCTTTGGCATCGGCGTAACAGAATTCGCCCCCATGGGCATGTTGCCGGGTATCGCTGCGGATCTGGGCGTTTCCATTCCCGCCGCCGGTTTGCTGGTCAGTGCTTATGCGCTGGGCGTATTGCTCGGCGCACCGCTGATGACCCTGACCACCGGCAGGATTCCCCGGCGCTATCTGCTGATCGGGCTCATGGCGATTTTCACCCTGGGTAATCTGATGTCAGCCCTGGCCACCGATTACTACAGCCTCATGGTCGCCAGGGTGGTGACCTCACTGAACCATGGTGCATTTTTTGGCGTTGGCTCCATCGTCGCCGCCAGCGTGGTCGCCCCGGAGAAACGTGCCGGGGCGGTTGCGGCGATGTTTATGGGCCTGACCCTGGCGACCATCGGCGGTGTGCCGCTGGCCGCCTGGTTTGGTGAACTGTTCGGTTGGCGCACCGCTTTCTGGGGAATTACCGGCCTCGGCGTGGTGACCATGGCCGCGTTGTGGTTCGCCCTGCCTAACCTGAAGACGCCGCAAAGCGTCGGTGTAATGGCCGAAATTCGGGTACTGGGGCGTGGTCCGGTGCTGGGCGCGTTGGCCCTGACCGTAGTCGGATCGAGCGCAATGTTTACCGTCTTCACTTACATCGCGCCGATCCTCAGCAGCGAGACCAATAGTTCCACCGCCTACATCACCGCCATGCTGGTTCTTTTTGGTGTGGGGTTGACGCTGGGCAATATGTGGGGCGGCAAGGCCGCCGACCGCTCGATAGATCGCACCTTGATCGTCTCGCTAAGCGTTCTGATTCTCGTCTTGCTGGCGTTCACCCTGCTGATGCGTTGGACGGTGCCGGCTGCTCTGGCCATCCTGATATGGGGTATCGCCAGTTTCGCCCTGGTGCCGCCGCTACAGATGCGCGTCATGGAAGCAGCGAAGGACGCGCCCAATCTTGCCTCTGCGGTGAACATTGGCGCCTTCAATTTTGGCAACGCGATTGGCGCAGCGCTGGGCGGAGCGGTGATCAACGCTGGTCTGGGTTATCCGGCGATTTCCTTGGCTGGAGCGGCGATGGCTGCTCTGGGGCTGCTGATGGTGTTGGCTTATGCCTGGCGTTCCAGAACGATTGAAGCAGCAGTAGTGTGACGAAGATGAGGGGGAGTGGTTCGTTACCATCGATGAGTGGCGGCAAATGGTAGAATTGCTGCCCTTGGCGAGGGGCGGCAATCGGTCAATTTTAGCCATTGCTGACCGGCAGCTATATTGGGTCGGTTGCCGCCCGTCACGACAGGCAACAACCGGCCATTAACTGCCTCTCGCGAAAGGCAGCTATATAGATCGGTTGTTGCCAGTCGCAACAGGCGGCTATCGACCAACTGCGGCTGATGGTAGCGAAAGGCTACCGACCGGCCGCCTGTTACACGACTCCTGAAACATGGTGTCACTGGCATCTTCTGAAAATGACCAAAACCTCATGTTGGATTGACCGGCTCACAGAAGTGAATGCGCAGCTTGAATGAAGCTTACGCAGCCTTGAAGCAGTACACGGCCAGCTTGTTACCGTCCAGGTCCCGCGCATAGGCCGCATAGGCGTTAGGGGCCCAACCTCGCGGGCCCGGCGCACCTTCGTCGGTGCCACCGCAGGCCAGGGCTGCCGCGTGGAAGGCATCGATAGCGGCGCGATCCGGTGCTTCGAAGCTGATGGTGACACCGTTACCGACGCTGGCCGGAGCACCGTTCGCCGGCTTCAGGACGAAGAAGGACGGGGCATTCTCACCCCAGATCGAGCCATTATCTTCCAGATCAGCGATGCGTTTCTGGCCGAGTGTGCTGAGCACATTGTCGTAGAAACTGCGGGCCTTTTGCAGATCGTTGGTACCGACGGTGACGTGAGTGAAGATGCTCATTTTGATGGTCTCTTTATAAAGACACAGTGAGTGGATGTTGCAGTTGGCCGGTGCGCGAGACGTCAGACGCTCAACGCCAGGACGATTCAATCAGCGATCGAAATGGATAACGGTGCGTATGCTCTTGCCTTCATGCATCAACTCGAAGGCCTTGTTGATGTCCTCAAGCCCCATGGTGTGGGTGATGAAGGTGTCGAGCGGTATTTCACCGGCCTGGCTCTTCTCGACATAAGTGGGCAGTTCGCTGCGGCCTTTAACACCGCCAAATGCCGAGCCGCGCCAGACCCGACCGGTCACCAGCTGGAACGGTCGGGTACTGATTTCCTGGCCCGCGCCAGCAACTCCGATAATCACCGACTCACCCCAACCTTTGTGGCAACACTCCAGGGCCGCGCGCATGAGATGGACGTTGCCAATGCATTCGAAGGAGTAGTCGACACCGCCCCCGGTCATCTCGACGATCACGTCCTGGATCGGTCTGTCGTAATCGTTGGGGTTGATGAAGTCGGTAGCGCCCAGTTGCCTGGCGATTTCGAACTTGGCCGGGTTGATATCGATCGCAATGATGCGACCGGCCTTGACCATGGTGGCGCCAATAATGGCGGCCAGGCCGATGCCGCCCAGACCGAAGATCGCCACGCTGGCGCCCTCTTCCACTTTTGCCGTGTTGAGCACCGCACCAATGCCGGTGGTCACACCGCAACCGAGCAGGCAGACCTTTTCCAGTGGCGCATCCTTGGGGATTTTGGCCAGGGAAATTTCGGGTAGCACGGTGTATTCGGAAAAGGTCGACGTGCCCATGTAGTGGAACAGGGGCTGGCCGTTATAGGAGAAACGACTGGTGCCGTCTGGCATCAATCCCTTGCCTTGGGTTGCACGAATTTTCTGGCAGAGATTGGTCTTCCCGGACTTACAGTATTTGCAGTCTCCGCATTCCGGGGTGTAGAGCGGGATCACATGATCGCCCACTGCAAGTGAGGTCACCCCCTCGCCCACCGCTTCGACAATACCACCACCTTCGTGGCCAAGAATGACGGGGAAGATCCCTTCCGGATCGGCGCCGGACAAGGTAAACGCATCGGTATGGCACACGCCTGTCGCAACAATGCGCACCAGCACCTCACCGGCTTGCGGCGGCGCCACATCGATTTCGACAATTTGCAGAGGCTGGTTCGCCGCGAAGGCGACGGCCGCTCGTGATTTGATCATGGTCATGATTCCCGGAGGCAAAGAGAAGCCTCCACTTTGTAGAAAGGGTAAAGAGGTTGTGTTCAGAGGGGCGTTACAGAAGGCAGGCGTCCTTGCCCTGGAGGCCGGTTAGAGCGATGCCTCGATCTTTTTTGCTACGCCTTCATCCACCCAGGCATGCCAAACTTCCGGGTGTTCCTTGAGGAACATCCTGGCCAGCTTCGGCGACTCGATGCGTTCCCGGGTCATCCTGGCCAGATTCTGATTCAGCAGATCGATGGGAATGTTGACCTTCTCCAATACTGCGACCAGCTCGGGCGCCTGTTCATGAAACGCCTTGGAGAGCCCGACCATGGTGATGACGTCTTTGTTGGCCCCAGTCTTTTCTTCCAGTCTTATCGCATCGATCTGTCCCATCAACGGGGTCGGTGACCAGTAGTAGAACAGTACCGGTTCACCGCGTTTATAGCTGGACAGGACCGCTGCATCCAATGCCGCACCAGTGCCTGGACGGAAGTTGATGAAGGTGCTTTCAAGACCGTATTCTTTCAGCATCTCGGTATTGTCCTGTTCGCAGATCCAGCCAGCGGGACAGTTGTAGAAGCGGCCTTTGGACGGTTCCTCCGAGTCTTTGAAAACGCCCGGGTACTTGCTCAGGTCGGCGACTGTCTTGAGGTCGGGTGCTTGCGCCGGTCTATTGCGTTTTGCGTCCCCCTCCACGACATAGCGCGGCACATACCAGCCTTGAGTCGCACCGACGATCGGAGCGCCAACCCCGACGACCTTCCCGGCTGCCGCAGCCTTCTTCCAGACTTCGCTGCGCTCCATCCACTCTTCGCCAAACACTTGAATGTCGTTGCCGGCCAGCGCGGTCTCAAGAATGATGGTGTTACCCACCAACTGATCCGTTGCGCAGCCGTAGCCTTCCTTGAGCACGATCATCATGATGTCGGTGAGGAGCATCCCGCTCTCCCAGTTCAACCCGGCAAATTTCACCGGCTTGCCCGATTCACACCATCCCGAAGCCTGGCTTGAAGCACTACCAACGAGCAAGCCGAGGGTAAGTAACGAGGCCAGCAAACTCTTCCTGTTTTTCATGATCAGACGCTCCGAATCGTTATTATTGGGGGCAGCGAACTGTTGTGTGCGACACAGGAACAAACGAGCCCATCTGATTCAGCATGGACAGGTACGCGCGCAAACACGTGAGGCAAAGGCGTGAATCAATTGCTTTTATTGTTATGGGCGAAACTCAGACTGCCGGGTCAACCGAGGTACGCCCGTAAAACAATTGCCGGGCATAGGCACTGAACTCGACATTGGGCTGGTCCACGTACGCAAACACCGCGTTGAGCCTCAGCCTGTCCCCTTCCACCGGCGTGACCCGGTGCAATGAATAGCGGCCACGGAACAATGTCAGGGTGCCAGGCACTTGAGGCAGAACCTCTATCTGCTGAGTTTGCGGGTCATCGAGGAATTCCCTGACGGCGTCATAACAATCGTCGTTTTCATTGCGCAGCATGCGCACGTACTCAAAATCCCCGCCAGCGTTCGCCGCCTGAAGGGACAGCGTGACGCTGAAGTCGGAACGATCAAAGTGCCATCCCAACTCCTGTCCAGCCGTGAAGCCCTGCAAGTTAAGGGCGGCCAGTGGGTCGGCATGACGATAGAGCGTGTCCAGGTCCAGGACATCCTTGATGAAAGCAAGGACTTCGTCCGATCCGTAGATCTGCCGGATCAAATGGTCGGCGGGAATATCGGCATAAGCCACGGTGTCTTTCGCAGTGTTCATCAAGCGTCGTAGCGGATGTTCCGGGTCAACGCTTTCGTCCTGAGGTTTGAAATAAACCGTGTGGTTTTCCCGAAAATGAAACATGCGCGAGTGCAGTGCAAGTGTCTGTTGCGCCATCGCGACAACCGATGAATCACGAACAAAACCCGGAAAGATCGCTACACCCTCTTGTCCCAGCAAAGACTGACTGTGCGTGACCAGTTCGAGATAAGCGGGGCTGGTGCGATCGGTAATGGGGTAACGCTCGAGATCAATGATATCGCTCAGGGTTAGCGCAGGTGTGAAAGGCAGGGTAGTCATTTTTGTTGGTCTCCGGTGGCTCTGCTGGATTCAGATTGCATCGGCACCAAAAACAAGTCACGCTCATAATTTTACGCAATTTTGTGAATTATTTTCAGGTCGCACGACAATGAGACTGACGCTGGATCATCTGGTGATGTTGCAAACCCTGGCGGAAGTCGATTCGATAACCGCGGTGGCCGAGCGTTTATGGCTGACCCCTTCAGCCGTCAGTCACCGCATACGCGAAGCGGAGCGGCGGCTGGGTGTGAGCCTGACGGAGCGATCAGGTGGAAAATTACGACTCAGCCCTGCCGGGGTGCGTCTGGAGCGAGCCGCCAAAGACATCATCGCCACACTCAATGAAGCCGAGTCCGAAGCCCGGTCCATGGCCGGTGGCGTCACAGCGTTTGTCCGTATGGGTGTCACCTCCTACGGCCCGTTTCGCTGGATTCCAAAATTCATCAAGCACTACTCGAGTCTTCGGCCCGACATCGAAATCACACTGGTGACCGTGCCCCGTAACGACGTTTACGCGAGCCTGATGCAAGGTCGGCTTGATGTGTCCATCATCGATGACGGCATGGTGCCCAGTGGCGTAGCAAAACTGCCGCTTTTTCGGGACGACCTGATTGCGATCATGGCGACCGATCATCCTCTTGCAAGCAGGAAAAATATCTACGCGGAGGACTTCAAGACTTACAACCTGGTGACGTATTCAACCGATCGCGCCAGTGGCTGGGAATATGACCGGTTTTTCGCTCCCGCCAGCATCCTGCCGCGCCGCATGATCACGGTGGAGTTGATCGAAGCCATCGTTGAACTGGTTCGGTCAGGATACGGAATCAGCATATTGCAACGGGATCTGGTGACCCCCAGCCTTGAGCGTGGGGAGCTTGCGTGGGCCGCCCTGAATGACGGCCTCGACATCGCCTGGAACGCCATTGTCCGCCCCTCGGAACGAGAGGACAGTGAGGTCAACAAAATGGTTACAGAGCTTGATACCTGGATTAAAAATTCAGGAAAACCTGAATACAGCTAATCCTTGGTTAGCGCGTGAAAATGGTTTCTTTGGGTCGATTACAGTCTTTCGCGACAGGCAGAGATCGGCTAAGAGCTGCCTCTCAGCAGGCGCCATAAACACTTCGACTCGCATTCATGGAAAGTGGACGTGAACCGACTGGGTGGATCATTTCGGTTTTAGCTCCAGGACAGGAGATTTAGGCGCTTAGACCTCACGAGACACGTTTTAAGTTTCTCGCAAAGAGCCACACGCATACGAAGGTGAACCCCATAAGCTATGATACGCCGCATATTGACCAGGCGGAGGAGCGCGACCGTGATATCGAAAGTTGCTAAATCAGATGATTCAAAGAAGGCAGCGGCTATTAAACCCACGATCAAATCTGAGACTTGGTTTCGTAAACTGATTCGCAAAATTCAATGGCGCGCACATTGGCTACTCCCTAATATCATTTCAGCCGTGCCAGGAGACGATTCAACATTCTATAAAGAGTCAGATGTCAAATCCAATCTAGAATCCCGCGTTCCCGATACCGAAGAACTGCGGGTTCAATTTATATGGGGCGCAGAAGTTTATGGTCCGTCCGAAACTGACAGTCTGTGCGAAAATTTGGCACGCTTGAGATGGACTGCAGGTTCGGGCTCCGGCAAGCGCGGCGGGGCCGCTGACTGGGTTCGTCGGCAACGTTCATACGGTGAAGGGGGCTGGTATAATGTAGGGACGGTCGCAAGTCCCAGTGATAGACATAAATTCATTCTTCCTACTAACGAACTCCGGCTGCCTGAAAAAGTAGATTACTTGATAGTCCAAATCTTCCAACTAACACCAGCTCTCACGTGCGTTGTTGTAGGCTTCGCACTTAAGGAAAATCTATCAGTAATTTACGAGTCCGAATTAAAAAAAAGCAGGGTTGGCCACTTCGAATGATTTTCAAAGCGTAGCACCTTGAGACTCTCGCCAGACCAACTAAAAAATCGCTCTATTATCAAATCGAGAGAAGCAGTTCGGAGCATCGCGCAAACTTGGTTCCAGTCAAACCTTCCGGGATACTTTTGCAGCTCTGACATTCATCGCTTACCTACTGCCGAACTTATTACGACTGCCACCGAACCGCTCCTCCCTGGAGAAAATGTTAGATTTAATGCTAGCGAGCACTGGAAGAGTATTATTGCATCTTCTCCCCCATATGACGTTTGGAGTAGCCCAGACGGAACAGGGGTTCGATTTACAAGCGACCGCAATGGATTGAAAGATGAGCCGCTTCATCTTATTGTTTCCCTTTGCAAAGCAGATGTATCAGATGATGTAATCAAATACAGGGGCAAAAGAAGCAACAGGGTCTTCATATCACACAGCGCAGATCTAATGGCAGGAATAATTAGTAATTTTGCAAGCATAGGTTTCCTAACGGAAACCCTAAAAAACATACGGCTGAGCCGAGCCTCGCTAGAAATCCATAAAGTAAACCGGGGTAAAGGGCTACATGCGCTGGAAAAAATTCAGGCATTTTTCGACCGGTCTCTTGGTACACCCGCGATTGCAGCGGAACTGCGAAGCCGGTCAGAGCATATGCTTAATTTTGTGCATGACTGCAGTATCTTTACTGCCCCCAATTGGCGAGCGGGTGATTCAAAACGTACGATAGCAGAAGAGCTTTGTGGATATTCAAACTCCCTTGCAAAACAAGTAATAACTGAAGAGCACTCCTTGCGTGAACATCTAGAGCAACTCTCAAGTATTATCAGTGTTCGAGAGAGCATCAAGGCTCAACGCAGGATGGAGGTTCTGACAATCGGTGCACTACTAGTAGCGGTTGCCTCCATGGCGATAGCGGTCATTCAAAACTCCGAATGGTCCAAAGCAATGGCAGTATTTTTAACCAACTTACTTAGCATTTGAGCCCCCCACAAAAACAATAGACTAGAGCTGCATCCTCGACATCCAGAACAATTGGGGAGGCGCTCCCTTAACTTGCATTTCATGGGTAGCAGCTATGGACCGTCTTCTGCCGGTCAAGAATCGCACTGTGAAAAACCAGTGCAGATGACTAGTCCGGTCGAATTCAAATGGGCGGGCAAGTCCGTGCAATTGCCCCTGCTACAGAGTGATAGGTTTAACAGACCGACCAGTGTGGTGGCTTGTGCCGCGTT
Source organism: Pseudomonas sp. KH_046_2 (assembly GCF_057838985.1). Classification (NCBI taxonomy): domain Bacteria; kingdom Pseudomonadati; phylum Pseudomonadota; class Gammaproteobacteria; order Pseudomonadales; family Pseudomonadaceae; genus Pseudomonas; species Pseudomonas sp. KH_046_2. The sequence goes on from NZ_CM174480.1 coordinate 4,104,418, forward strand.
ATCGGTGAATGCTCCCGCATCGCTCGGACTCGGCGCCGGCCCCGGGACATGAGTATGGCCGGCCAGTTGCGTGTTCATTGCCGTCACCAGATCGAGCAAGTCGCACAGGATCTGCAGCACGTTCACCCCTTTCCGATCCCACCCAGGTCTTTTCCGCCACACTGCGCCGTAGGCCAGTGATGCGCTCTTCCATATCTCCACCCACCGAAGCATTGAGCTTCTGCCCCACAACCAGATTCAGGTCACGACCGGTGGCTTGATGCAGGTCGTCCACGGCCGCGAGACTGGCGGAACCGCCCGAGAGCAGCTTGAGCGAGCCCAAGGCCTCGATCTTTTTGATGCCACCCACTGACTCGATGCTGTGGTCATCCACGGTCACGCTGTGGCGCAGCCAGTTGCCATCTGCGTCGACGCGCTGTTGTACCGACTCGCTGTGTTGCCAGACCTGATCGCCTTTGGGCAGATTGGGTCGTTTACTGCCCTTGGCGACAGGCAACAACCGGCCAATTGCTGCCTTTCGCGAAGAGCTACCGATTATGACCGGCAGTTCTCGAAGCCAAATGGTCCGTAACTCCGGCGAGTAGTGTTACGGAACTGAATCTGACCTACATCTCGTATTCATCGTGACGATAGGACGTAAAATATCGGGCACGATTTCAGTAACGCAAGGGGCACTGGTTCAATGTGATCTATGCTCACTGGAGTATGAGTTTTAGCCTGCCAGAGAGTAACGGAGCAATGAATCGCAGCTGCACCCAAATGCTTCAATCTAATCCTCAAACTGGTAAACGCCAGGCGATAGGAGGGGAGAATGACAGCCATGCCAGCGATCTTCATTGGCCACGGTTCGCCCATGAGGGTTTCCCTTTCCTAAGCTCATTTCGTAACACTTGAATTGCACAATCGCGTCCCTGAGGGTTGGGACGCGCCCCCCTTGCCAACCCTAAGGAGCGATGAATGCGTGTGCGTTCAGCGATAATTGATGACTCTGACATCATTAGCAAAATCGCAAAGGATACCTTTTCGATGGCGTGCCCAGCAGACACTCCAAGAGAAGAATTAGAGCGTTACATCAGAGAAAATCTAACTCCATCGTGCTTTCAGGTCGCGTTGACCACCTCAAATCAGGAGGTGATGGTGCTAGAGAAAGCCGGAGATGTCGTTGGTTTCAGTTTGATCGACTACACACCAGATCGATTAGGGATCGCACTGGCAGACGGCATTCCTGAGTTGAAACGATGCTATGTCGCTTCAGAGCATCATGGCACTGGCGCTGCGCAGTACCTACTAACCGCAACGCTTGCTGTTGTTTCCAATCGCATCCGACTCACGGTGAATGATCAGAATGCCAGGGCCATAGGCTTCTACCAACGTAATGGGTTTCAAACAGTGGGAGAAACAACCTTTCAATGCGGCAAGGATATCCAACGAGATTTGGTTATGGTGCGCGAGTGGAATGAGTTGGTGTAACTGTTGCCGAAATCATTTGGGTTAGTATCTTGCTCACCAATGATGCGGCAACAAGTCCTCAATTGTCCTTGCCCGCTAAGTCTGAAGACGATTGAGAGCGTCTTTCAGATACACGTACGGATCATGCCCATTCAGCCGCGCCGATTGGATCAATTCATGATCGCGGCCGCGCGCTTGCTACGCTGACCTCTTCCATGGAGGAATCACAATGTCGAACGCAGACCTACTCCCTTCGCTGCTCTTCAAGATCAATCAGAACCAGCTAGCCCTCGAAGCCGCGATCATGGAGTTGACGCTGTGGATCGAAAAGCGTGGCGCGGATGAGGTTGGCGGCAACGTACGCGGAGCGCTGGCAACGATCAGTAAGAACGAAGAGTTCATCAACATGACGTTAGCGATACTCATGACGTCTGAATGACCTCTTCCTGACAGACAGCAATCGGCCATTACCGGTCAGTCGTGACAGGTATTGGATTAACATCCCTCCATCTCAATGCCACATTTTTCGCATGTCATGTCGCACATAATCGAGTACCTGCGACAGAATCGCGCGACATCGTAAAGCCATTACGATCAGGCCCGAATGTGTCGTCGCATAAGTCAGGACTTAGCTACAGCGTTGATCTTCTTGTTTGCATAATGATTGAGCTAACGGACGCGCTTCAGCCCGTCCAAGTTAGCGCGCGAACGATTTGAACCAGTTGTTCACAAACACTTCACTACAACAAGATTGCTTTTTACGTTACCGTAGAAGCAGTCCGTAATAGCGAACTATTAGCGCACAAATCTAGAACGGAATATCTGCATCGAAATCAACTGCATCTACCTTTTTATTTGCTTTGTGAAGCAACTCCTCATTTTCGAGCAGGTAATCTATCCCGTCGGCAGTTATTGAGAATGCATAATATTCAGAGCCATTGTACTCGTGATCTATAGCGATACTCTTATCTAGAAATCCGACCCTTTCTAGCTTAATCGCCGCTAAACTCAGTATCCCTTGCTCAACCCCTTTCAGATCGTTGAATGTACTCCATACAGATACACCATCCGGGGAGCTAGCGTAGCTTTCAAGAACTTTTGCCAATAGACGATGCTCAACGTCGCCAAGTTTATAATTGTATCCAGCCTTCCGACGCGGTTTTGTCTGAATATTTAGATCCTGTGAAAGCAAGCCTAAATTTGCCACTTCCTTCTTGATTAGTACACATGGGTGATTTACAGCGGCCTCTAAATTTCCATCAGACCTTTCACCATTGTAATCTGCGGGTGTCAGACCCAAAAGATCAGTCGGAAAATGCAGCTCGGTGTCTCGAGGTTTAACGATGAAGCATCGCTCTTTACCTAAAGTACCGACAAATAGGCCAAGCTCAAAAAGCACATTATCTCGGACGATGTGCTTTTGTTGGTCTCTGATTTCTGCAATATCATCTGGTGTAAAAATGAAAATTGCGAAATCCACTGATTCCGCCATTTTTACCAGGGAGTCAATCGTGTTCTGAGAAAGGTTAAACCCATGTTTCCAAACCGTTACCTCAGCCTGATGATCTAGGTTTACGTTGAATGCATCAGCCACATCCAAGCTTTCTACCGCTGAAGCTATAAATATTCTTGGTTTTCTCATATGACTTCCTTAAAAACTCGACTCAGGCTGACCGCTAACGTGGAGCTAACCGGCAGAAAAAGCGCAGCTTTTGGACGTCCAGCGAGCGAAGTGAGCGATAGTTAACCGCATTGTCACACGTTGAACTGGCCAAGAATAAACGTAAGCGCTCCATGAAGTACACCTACCGCCAGGTGCGGTTCTCGTTTACGCATGGCCCTCCCACCCTTGGGGCGTAAGCGTCCAGCCAACACACCTTCCGAACTCCAGCGTTAAGGGCGATGGTGTCCGCGTATTTTTAAGCGGACGCGATCGCCCTTAACGTCAGGATTTCCATGCGCCAACGAAGCTCTTACCCGAAACCGTTCAAAGCCCAGGTTGTTCAGGAATGTCTGCAACCGGGCGCAACCCTATCCAGCGTTGCCATCAGCCACGGCATCAATGCCAACGTTATCCGCAAGTGGCTACCGCTTTATCGAGATCAGCTACCAGCGGCGTTGCCGGCTTTCGTTCCGTTGAAAGCTACGCCTAAACGGCAGGTGGAAGCGTTGGCGACCATTGAGTTGCCGCTTGGCGAGCAATCGATCACAGTGAAATGGCCAACGTCCGATCCTGAAGGCTGCGCCCGCTTTGTCCGTGGACTCACTCAATGATTCGCATCGACGCCATCTGGCTTGCCACCGAGCCCATGGACATGCGTGCCGGTACTGAAACGGCGCTGGCCAGGGTGATCGCGGTGTTCGGTGCGGCGAAGCCGCACTGTGCTTATCTGTTCGCCAACCGCCGCGCCACTCGTATGAAAGTGCTGGTGCATGACGGGATTGGCGTCTGGCTGGCTGCTCGCCGGTTGAACCAAGGCAAGTTTCACTGGCCCGGTATTCGGAATGGCTGCGAGATGGAGCTGGATACCGAGCAACTTCAGGCCTTGGTGCTCGGTCTGCCTTGGCAGCGCGTTGGGGCGGGCGGTGCAATCACACTGCTTTAACGCCCGCCATTAGCCCATTGGTCTATCGCCGCAAACGGCTTGCTCTGGCAAAATTCGCGGCATGACTTCATCGCCCAATCTCGACCAAATGTCCCCAGACCAACTGCGTGCCCTCGCGGCGCAGTTGCTGTCCCAGGTTGATTCTCTCGGGCAGCAGGTCGACCGGATGGGCAAGAAGAACGACCGCGACCAAACCATCATCGAGCAGCTCACCCACGAAATCGCCTGGTTCAAACGTAACAAGTTTGCCAAGCGCAGCGAGCAACTGAGCCCTGCCCAAGGCAGCCTGCTCGACGACCTGCTCGACACCGACATCGCGGCCATCGAAGCCGAGCTGAAGGCGCTGAATCCGCCGGCTGCGCCGGCCGAACCACGCAAGCAGCCCAAGCGTGTTTCCTTGCCAGCGCAGTTTCCGCGTACCGTGATTTATCACGAACCCGACACCACCCAGTGCGCCTGCGGCTGCCAGCTCCAGCGCATCGGCGAAGACGTCAGCGAGAAGCTGGATTACATCCCGGGCGTGTTCACCGTCGAGCAGCATGTGCGCGGGAAATGGGTCTGCCGCAAATGTGAAACGCTGAGTCAGGCTCCGGTTCCGGCCCAGGTCATCGACAAGGGCATCCCGACCGCAGGGCTGCTGGCTCACGTGATGGTGGCCAAGTTCGCCGACCATTTGCCGCTGTATCGGCAAGAGAAAATCTTTGGCCGCGCCGGCCTGGCTATCGCCCGCTCGACCCTGGCGCAATGGGTCGGCCAAACCGGTGTGCAGCTCCAGCCCTTGGTCGATGCGCTGCGCGAAACAGTGCTTGCTCAAGGTGTGATCCACGCTGACGAAACGCCGGTACAGATGCTCGCGCCGGGCGAGAAGAAAACCCACCGTGCTTACGTCTGGGCCTACTGCACCACGCCTTTTTCGGCGCTCAAGGCAGTGGTGTACGACTTCAGCCCGAGCCGGGCGGGCGAACATGCACGCAATTTTCTTGGCCAGTGGAATGGCAAGCTGGTTTGCGATGATTTTGCCGGTTATGTTGCGGTCTGAGTTATGTTGCGGTGGTAAGAGGCGCCGCCTCCCAATCGGGAGTTCGGCGCAAAAAGTGGCACATAAATTCATGTTACAGCCCTCGCATGAACGCCATGAGAGATGCTGAACTCGGTCGCAGGCGCACAGCCTCAGGCACATTTGTGACGTCCAAACATGCAAGCGCCTTGGCCTTCATTTCGAGATCGACTTCCGCGTAGATGTGGGTTGTGTCCAAGGAGACATGCCCCAGCCAGGCCCGAATTGTATTGATATCGACCCCGGCTCTTAACAGGTGAACGGCGGTCGTGTGTCGAATAGTGTGCGGGCTGATGCGCCTGCCTTGCATGGAATCAACCCACTTGCCGGCTGCTCGTCCATACACCGACACAACGCGATGGATGCCGAATCGAGTCATGGGATTCCCGGCACGACCTATGAATACGCGATCCTCTGTTCTGCGTTCGACGATGAGTGCCCGCAGCGCTGTAGCTGTTACTGACCACAGGGGGCAGACGCGCCATTTGTTTCCCTTACCCAGAATGCGCACGGAGGGTGAAGTCCCAAGTTGCAAATTACCAACGCTGAGGCAGGCAGCTTCGTCAGCGCGGGCGCCGGTGTTGTATAGGAACAGCAAAATCGCATAGTCCCGTGCACCCTGGCTCGTAGCCCGATTAGGTGCCCGGAGCAGAGCCTCCACTTCTGGCTTGTCGAGGTAGTGGATGACTGCCTGGGTAGTTTTTTTGAACGGGATAGAACGGATCTCTGTGCACCACGCCAAATGCTCTGGCGATCGCATAGCAATGAAACGCCCTAATGAATGAATCGCGCAGAGCCGCTGGTTGCGCGTGACGATGCCACAACCGCGCTCGTGTTCGACGTGTTCAAGGAATGCGCGCACGATGGCGGGCGATATGTCGAGCACCGTTAAATGGTCGATTGCCACCGAGGCTCGTCGACTGACAAATGGAAGCAGGAGCGTCAGCGTGTCGCGGTAACTGATCTGGGTGTTGTGGGATAGGTTGCGCTCGGCGACCAGATACTCCAACAAGAAGCGACGTACCCATGCCCCGAGGCGATTGCGGTCAATCATGATCAATCTCCTGGCCTGAATAAATGGCAAATCGGCGACTCGCTTCGTGCAACAGTTCGGGAGTCATATGCAAATAGCGCTGGGTCGACCTTATGTCGACATGCCCCAAATACGTTGCCAATTGCGGCAATAGCCGCTGTACATCCTTACCGGCGCGATACCATCCCAGTACACGATGAACGGCGGCTGTATGCCGCAGATCATGGAGGCGCGGTGGCCGTAGCTCGCCAGTTGGGCGAGCAATACCTGCCGCCAAACGAACACGTTGGAACACAGTTATGACGTATTGGTAGTTCAGGCGATGGCCAGTACGAGTGCACAGCAGGGCAGAGTCTTGGCCCAGTGGAAGTGCCAGCGCGCAACGTTGTCCTAGATAGACTCGCAGTTTCGATGCCAGCCTGGGCCCAATCGGCACCAGTCTTGTCTTATAGAACTTCGTGTCACGAACGGTGATGATTCGCTGCTCGAGGTCGACGTCACAGAGATTTAGTCTGATCGCCTCTCCGACGCGCAACCCTGCACCGTAAAGGATCAGCAGGAGGGTTCTGTATGTCGCAGCTTGAAGGCGACTGAGCGAGGTACTCAGTATGACGGTGGCATCTAACAAGTGCTGTATTTCTGCGGTGGCATAGACATAGGGAGTCTGTGCCGGTGGAAACTGTGGTGGTCGTTCCGGCAGGGGCGAGATCGTTGTGTGACCACGTGCGATTGCGAAGCGATAAAAGCTAACAAGTAATCCTCGCTTCGTCTTCCACGTAGCGCTTAGCTCACCGTGCCCATGCAGAAATGCGGCTACTGCCTCTGGAGTAACTTCGGGCAGCGGCAGGTTTCCAGTCTCACGTGCAAACTGACGTAGTACTCTGGCACTGCTATTCAGGCCCACGCCTTGGGCACGACGGACAGCCACGTAGGCATTGACTACGTCCAAGGTTCTCATAGCAGGTCTCCCAGGTCGAAGTCACCGACTTCACGTAACGAGACCAGATCAACCTTGGTGTACGTCATTGTCGCCGACGTGCTGCGGTGGCCCAGGTGGTCGCCAATCTCCTTGAGGCTCAGCCCATTGGCGAGCAGCCTGGCCGCGCATGCATGTCGCAGCGCGTGCGGCCCCAAATGTGCGACTTGTATGTTGAGCAGACGCAATCTGCCGCTGACGATGTTGTATAGGCCAGCAGCGGAGATGGGGACTCGCGGCGCCCGAGTTCGGATGAATATCTCAGGGTGCAGTACCTTCGGACGCACTGTGTCGACGTATTGCGCTAATGCCTCAGCCACTGTGAACGCCAATGGATAAACCTGTGGCTGACGGCGCTTCAATCGCCAAATATGCAATTGGCCAGCAGCCCAGTCGATCTGATCCAACCGGAGTGCGGCAACTTCTCCCCGGCGTAAACCGTAGACGGCGAGAAGCATCAGGATGGCTCGGTCGCGCACATCGCGTTCAGAGCTTGAATTTGTAGTTGCGAGTACTCGCTGAACATCCTCCCAGCTCAGTGCATAGGGAAGTGACTCTAGGGCGTAATGTCGCGGGGCGCGGATCGAGTCGGCCAATGTACTGCTGCATGCTCCCTGCGTTGCCGCGTAGCGCAGGAATACCCGCAACATTGTTGCGACGTGCCCTGCCGAAATTCGCGACCACCGTTGCGCACCGTAGGTGATGAAGTAGGCATCAATATCCTCGGGGCTAAGCGTCGAAAATCTGCGGCCTGTGTTGAAGCACCAGCGCAAAAAGGTTGCCGTTCGACTGCGCCATTGACTGATGGTACATGGTGTCAACCCGCGTTCATCCCGCATCCACGAGACGAAAAGCTCAAGATTCTCCTCGAATGGAATTGGCTCCGCCGTTGGCTCTTGCCACCAGCCCAGGAACTTAAACCAAGGTCTTGCGGTGTTTATCAACGTCGTAGCAGTTGCAGGAGAATTGGCCGGCAATGGCCCTTCGTGAATGATCTGGCGCAGCCGTGACGAATTGATTGCATTGAGGTCGCTTGGCTGCACCCGTTCGGCGATCCAAAGCAAGCAGCACGCCTTCAAGTAAAGGGAGGCATGCGTACAGCCCTGCTCAGCACAGTGCTGTAGATATCGCTCGCGTTCAGCGGCCAGCGATCCCACACGATGGCGTTTACAGGCAGCGTTTGAAGAATAGATATTCTCGAACATGGCAGACACTCCAGGTGATGAGGGTCTACCAAGGCGCTGCAACTTATGTTGCGTCAATCACCTATCGACAACAGAGAAACTGCCTATTCGCCCGGTCGGGATCACATAACTCAGGCCGCAACATAACCGGCATTATGTGTTGCAACACATAATTGCGGCTACAAAGCCAGCTTCCAGCAAGGCATCACGGAAATCGGCTGCCTGGCCCACGCCCGCCGCAAGTTTTTCGATTTGCACGCGACGAATAAAAGCCAACTGGCTGAGCAGGCGCTGCACTCAATTGGCGGGTTGTACGAAATTGAACGGCAAGCGCGGGAAATGACCGACGAAAATCGCTGGCGAATACGCCAGGAAAAAGCAGCCCCCCTGATCGACGCACTGCATACCTGGATGTTGGCCCAGCGCGATCTTGTGCCCGAAGGGTCGGCCATCGCCAAAGCTCTGGATTACAGCCTCAAACGCTGGACGGCACTGACTCGATATCTCGAGGACGGGGCTGTGCCCATAGATAATAATGCGGTCGAAAATCAGATAAGGCCGTGGGCACTTGGACGCTCGAACTGGTTGTTCGCCGGGTCGCTACGCAGCGGTAAGCGGGCAGCTGCGATCATGAGCTTGATCCAGTCAGCCCGCATGAATGGGCATGATCCTTATGCGTATCTCAAAGATGTGTTGATGCGCCTGCCGACGCAGCGGGCAAGTGAGATCGACCAACTGCTGCCGCATCAGTGGGTGCCGGCCTAACTTACGCAAGGTGAGTTGGGCAGACGCTTACCTTGGGGCTCCGAGCGACCTGGCTAGTCAGGATGGGGAACTGACTTTTTGTCAGGCACATAAAGCTACTGGCTACTATTGCCATTAACTCGGGAGTAAGCGAGAGCCGCTTCCTAACGGCTCATCCTAACGGTAAATACCATAAATCCCGATATGCGCAGCCCCTCGCTCGCTTACCTTAGCTCGGTTTACCGACCGCATTGGGTGTTTTTTTGAATGTCGTATCCGTCAGCTTTGAGTCGAATCCGGTCGATACAGACCACGCAGCTCGGCCAGCAATTCGCCGGCCTTGGTGTAGCGTCAGAGTGCGCTCGGCGTTTAGCCTGGCCCAGCTCTGAGTTGAGCGTGGGTCAGGCCATATGTCTATCCGAAATTTAAGAATTAAGAGGCGCTTCTACGATTGGAGAGGTGGTGGCGGTGGCGGTGGCGGAGGGGCCGGCACGAGTCCCATCAGATCAACAATTTGACTTGCGAGATCAGGCTCAACAGCTGTTAGAAATTCGTTCGCTAGCTTAACGTAAAAGTCATAAACATCGTCATCGGAAATTATCCACCCCACTTGAGCGTTTTCTAAGGCTGCGTTGAAAAGCTTTGTTGCGTCGGACGCATCAAAATATCCCAAATAATTGGCAAGCTTAGAGATGGCCACATGGGTTGTAGAGAAGCTGCCACTCTCTTTTAGGTATTCAATCGCTTCATTTTTCTGGTTAATTACAGCTAAATACTCTGGGCTTTGTAATCGGTCCGGCACTTCCTCTGGCACACCGACGGCTGCCACTCTATGCACCGGAGGAGGTGGAGGAGGTGGAACAAGTATTGGAACAGGGGCTATTGGAGGTGGCGGCGGTGCGTCAAGGTCCATTGGCGGCGGCTCTGGGAGCTCAGGCTGTTGTACGAGTTTTTTGTAATGGGCAATTACGGACTTAATATTTGTATAGATGTGGAGAGATCCATCTTCTTTTTTCTTTGACCACTCCTCGGAAAGGTAGCGCTTGGCTTTGACTGTTCTTTTGTCTAGGTTTGCTAGAGGTGATGCATAGTCACCATCCTTAGAGACGATATGTAGATCTCCCACCGGTACATGCTTAAGTAGAACCTCCCAATTGTATCTGTCACCAACGCTTTCTCCTTTGCCCGGAGGATTACCTCGTTGGGAGCGCTCAATCGCAAGCTTAAAGGTTGCATCATCCTCGTCGTATTTTTGTGACTTATTGAAGATTTCAGTTATTTTTTTATCGACAGGCAAGTCATTCTGCAGCGCTAAACCTGTAGCGTTCGCTATTAAAGTCTTCTTTGCGGATTCTGCAATTTTTATAGCTTCCTGATAATTTCTGGCTGCCTCCGTTCCTCGCATGTGGTTTGGTACCGCATTGGGGAACTTGCTACTCTGGAATTCAGTGACAGCACCATGGAGCTTTGATTCTCGGTTTCGCTCAAACTCATTTTCTACCTGTTTTGGAAGATGCAAAACTATCTTGTTCGGACCGATATTTTCCAATAATTCATCTATGACTCCGTCGTCATCGTCGGGATAGGTGTAGAAATTCAAGAAGATATTTGTATCTATGAACAAATGCATCACTGGCATAAGCAGTTCCTTCGCTTGGAGTGTCAGGGCGATAGCTTCGATCATTTCACAGCGCTCCCCATCTGACTACAGGCCTTGGGCGTTCTGCAGCATGCCAACAACGTCCGGGTCGTCCTCGTTGATCCTCGTCCCGTAGTGCTGGCGGATCATGTTGCCGTTGTGTCCCTGGTGACCCACTGATAAGCGATCTTTAAAACATATTTATACAATGCAGCCGTCGTGAGCTTGCAGGAGGGCGTACGGCCGAGGCCGGAACGTCGGCTTTTGGCCGATTCTGTTGAAAAAGTCGGTACGCCTGTTGGCGCTGATTGAAAACTGACCCACCCTGCCGATTGAAAATTGACCCAGGGCGGATTGCTGTTTTTTGTCCCAGCAATTGTGAATAAGCTTAGCAGCAGTGTTCCGGTTGAACGGTCATCAAGCCCCACCGCATAAAGGCATGCGGCAGGGTGTTTATGGTGCAGATCAAAACGGTTCATCGTCCTCGATACCATCTTCGTCCTTGCGCTTTCGTTCACGTGATTTGATCTTTGTCTGCGCGGCCAGAGTGCTGTGTTGCAGGCGGTAGGACTCGTTGCCCGTTTCGACGATGTGACAATGGTGTGTCAACCGATCCAGCAACGCTGTGGTCATCTTGGCGTCGCCGAACACACTCGACCATTCCGAGAAGCTGAGGTTGGTCGTGATCACAATGCTGGTGTGCTCGTATAGCTTGGACAGCAGGTGAAATAACAGCGCGCCGCCGCTCTGGCTGAAGGGCAAATACCCCAGTTCATCGAGTATCACCAGGTCTGTCCGAAGCAGCCCTTGAGCGATTCGGCCACTCTTGCCGTCGTACTTTTCACGCTCCAGCAGATTGACCAGATCCACTGTGGAAAAGAAGCGCACGCGTTTGTTATGGGTCGTGATTCCGGACACGGCCAGGGCGCTGGCCAAATGTGTTTTGCCGGTTCCGGGCCCGCCGATGAACACGACATTCTGCGCGGTCTCTGTGAACTCCAAGCTGGACAGATCTTTGACCAGACGGGCATCTGCGCTGGAAGCGCCGAAGTCGAAGCCTGCCAAGTCACGATGCATGGGCAGTTTGGCCATGTTCATCTGGTGGTTCACTGAGCGTACGGCGCGATCTGCTTGTTCTTGTTGGAGCAGATGTTCGAGCAGCCACTTCGACGACGTCGTCGAGGCTTCGCCTTGAGAAGCCAGTTCTTCCCAAGCGCTGGCCATGCCATGCAGACGCAGCTCTTTGAGTTCCGCCATTAGGTCACGCATTGCGATTCTCCTCATCGGTTGTACGGAGCCGGTCGTAGCGCGCCGTATTGGCGACAGGCGCTACCTTGAGTTGCAGGTTGGTTTCTACGGAAGGAGGTGGTGCAGTGGAGGTCAGTCGAGCTAGAACATTCAGGATGTGATCGGCGCTCAAGCTTCCCGACTCAAGCACCAGTTCTACCGCCACGAGCACCGGGTCGAGACCGGCGATGGGCACAGCAGCCAGTACCTGCGTCATGATTCGATCACCGTTGCTGTGACGTCTCAGGCCCCGCTTGAGAAGCTGCAACGGCTTAGGCAGATCGGCAAACGGCGCGCCATTGCGCAGCGCACCGGGTTTGCGTTCGATGAGTGGGATGTAATGCTGCCAGTCAAAACTGACCTGATCTCGATCAAACAGACGCTCGTGGCTGGCGATCATAGTTTCATCGGCGATGACCACGATCCGAGAAGGATACAGACGGCTGCTGACCCACTGGCCGACGCGCTCGCAAGGCACCGAATATCGATTTCGCGCCACGCTGATCAGGCAGGTGCTGGAGACCCGCACGGTGCGCTCGACGTAGCCATCAAAAGCCGTCGGCATCGGCATCATTTCGACCCGCTCTAGCTCCAAGACCTCTGCCACCGTCAGCCCGTTGTACTGCGGATGCACCAGCTCGCTCCAGAGTGCACGACAGCGTTGGCCGAGCCAGGCATTCAATTCTTCGAAGGTGTGAAACATGCAGTCTTGAGCGTCGAGCCAGATGCGTCGTCTGCTGTCTTGCACGTTCTTTTCAACGATGCCTTTTTCCCAGCCCGAGGCGACATTGCAGAAGTCCGGATCGAACAGGTAGTGCGCGCACATCACGGAAAACCGAGCATTGACCGTGCGGCCTTTGCCCTTGTTAACCTTGTCGACAGCCGTTTTCATGTTGTCGTAGATGCCTCGACGTGGCACCCCACCTAACGCACCGAACGAGCGCGTATGGGCATCGAACAGCATCTCGTGGCCTTGGCTGGGATACGCAACCAACCAGAACGCGCGACTGGCGCACAGCTTCATGTGGGAGACCTGGATGCGTCGGAACAGGCCGCCGATCAGCAGACCTTCTTCGCTCCAGTCAAATTGAAAAGCCTCACCGAGTGCAAACGTCAGCGGCACAAAGGCACGTAACGATTTGCCTTGCTCACCGCGCCACGAGCGGATGAAGGCTGTGAGCTGGCTGTAGCCGCCGTCATAACCCTGGGCTTTGATCTGCTCAAAGAGTGCTTTGGCGCTCCTGCGGTTGTGCTTTGCCCGAAACGAATCAGCCTTCAGCGCCTGCTCCAGCGTCTCGTGGAATGGGCTGAGTTTGTTGAAGGTTACGCACCGCTGGTACGCCGGCTGAGTGGCTTCGGGTGCTCTGACCCATTTTCGGATGGTGTTTCTCGACAGCCCGGTACGCTTGGCGATCTGGTGCAGCGACAGCTTGTCGCGAAAGTACATCCTCCGAATTTTCCCCAACATTTCCATGCTGATCACCCTGTGTTCTCCTGCTCGGAAAGTGAGCAGAAGTAGTTGAACACCTGGGTCAGTTTTCAGTCGGCAGAACAGCCTTTACTGGGTCAGTTTTCGGTCAGCGGCAACATTAGCTCCTTAGCGGCGATTATCTTTTCGCGTTCCTTCAGTGAACGCTCTAAGCTTTTGAGCTCTTCTTCTTTTTTGTATACCCAGCTTTCCAGCTTCTTGCGCTGGTTTTCGTCGTATTCCTTCTTGAGCTCGGCCGCCTTCTCCATAAGCTCATCTGTCTTCTTACCTGCGCCTTCCTTGATTGCGCCGGCCTTTTCTCTTATGAATTTCAGAGTGTCCATTTTTGAAGTTTCCAAATTGATTCAGGGCTCACTCCAAGGCTGTGAATCGCAGCTTTGGTCGTTTGGCACCCTTCGTAACGGACCGGAGTCGGCTATTAGGAAGGCGCGTGCTCATGCAGGCCACAGAAAGATCAGATCATTGTTGGTCGGATGGAGCGGCGAAGCAGATTAAGGTTTTACAGTCTTGCAAAGCCGTACCGCAGAGGAGGTCAGTGCGGAACGGCCATCCAACCGGCACAACACTTGACCCAGAAGGCCCCCTGAGCGGCTCCGGGGATGGCACCTGCAATCGCGAATGGCACGACAAAAAACCAATTCGAAGAAATACTGCTCACGTGAAACCTCCGTGTCGTCTTGGTATACAAAGTGGAATAGTCGCACTTGGTGAGCAGAGAAAACAATACGGTCGTTGGCTCCCCATGCACGGTCATGCAGTTGTGATCGGCGCTTGCGGGCGGCTCGACGGGTATCTCGCCCCTAGGGCAGCTTCCGACCATAGCGAACGACTGCAATGGTCGGATACAGCCCTTGGTGACAGGCAGAGATCGGCCAAAAGCTGACTGTCACTCCAATGCCTAAAGCGCATTGATTTGCCTTTTGACACTGTCACCAGCGCGCGCGTACACGCGCTGTTTGCGCCTATCCCAACGTCGCCATCCATGCTTGCCAAAATCCTCGGTTATCAAGGACAGCTTTCCAAACATGTAAAACAGAGATAATGTAATTCCTATTACAAAATAAATTGCGATCTCTACATGAAGAAATGGCTGACTTTGATTCTAGGCCTACCCACCGCGAATGCCACCGAACGCATGCGCGCTTGGCGTGCCTTGAAAGCTTCAGGTGCTGCGGTCTTGCGCGATGGCGCCTACTTGTTGCCTGATACCGGTTTCTGTCGTGAAGTGCTGGCGTCTGTAGAGCGTGACATCCTGGCCATCAATGGCACCGCGCTCGTCCTGCCCGTCGTCGATCCTAATGGTGAGCGCTTTGTCGAGTGGTTCGACCGTAGCGATGACTACGGCAAGCTTCGTGCGGAGATCGAAGAATGCCGTGGACAGCTGAATGCTGAAAATGCGTTGGCGACGACCAAACAAATTCGTAAGCTGCGCAAAGCGTACGATCAACTGGTCAGCATCGATTACTTCCCAGGCAAGCCGAAGCAGCAGATCGATTCGGCGTTGCAGGAGCTAGAAACGGCGGTCAGTAGAGCCTTGTCGCCGGATGAGCCACACAGCAGCAACCAACCAATAACGGCACTCAATCTCGACGATTATCAGGGCCGTATCTGGGCAACCCGTAAACGTCCCTGGGTGGATCGTTTGGCTTGTGCCTGGTTGATTCGCCGCTTCATTGACCCCCTCGCTCAGATCCTCTGGCTGAACACACCACAGGACTGCCCGGTAGATGCACTGGGTTTTGACTTCGATGATGCGACCTTCAGTCATGTAGGCAACCGCGTGACCTTCGAAACCTTGCAAGCCAGTTTTGAGCTTGAAGAGCCCGGCCTAAACCGCATCGCGGCCTTGGTGCACTACCTGGATATCGGGGGCATTCAGCCGGTGGAGGCAGCTGGCATCGAACGTGTACTGGCTGGTCTGCGTGAAACCATTACCCACGACGACCATCTGCTGGCTGCCGCGAGCGCCATCTTCGACGGCCTGCTCGCCGGGTTTGTAAAAGAGGAACAACCCAATGAATAAGGTTTTCGCACCAGCGGTTGCAGAGGAATTGTCGAGGCCAACGCCAATCAGTTTGCGTGAGGCTTTCTGGTTCTGGTTGAAGCTGGGGTTCATCAGCTTCGGCGGGCCAGCCGGTCAGATATCGATCATGCACCAGGAACTGGTAGAGCGGCGGCGCTGGATCTCCGAACGACGCTTTCTGCATGCCCTCAACTACTGCATGTTGCTGCCTGGGCCAGAAGCTCAGCAATTGGCGACTTACATCGGTTGGCTGATGCATCGAACCTGGGGTGGCGTGATCGCCGGTGCACTGTTTGTGCTGCCCTCACTGTTTATCTTGATTGCTCTGTCGTGGATGTACATCGCCTTCGGCGAAGTGCCCGTTGTGGCCGGTCTCTTCTATGGGATCAAGCCCGCCGTGACCGCCATCGTGGTGCAGGCGGCCCATCGAATCGGCTCTCGAGCGTTGAAGAATAATTGGCTGTGGGCGATAGCGGCGGCGTCATTCACCGCAATCTTCGCGTTCAATGTCCCATTCCCGCTGATCGTGTTGGGTGCAGCTTTGATCGGCTATTTCGGTGGACGCCTGGCGCCTGAGAAGTTCAGAGCTGGCGGCCATAGCGCCGCCAAAAAGTCTTATGGCCCGGCGTTGATCGATGACGACACGCCATCTCCTGAGCATGCCCGATTTAGTTGGTTAAAACTGGTGCCGCTCGCACTGATCGGCGCCGCACTGTGGGCGTTGCCAATGGGGATTTTGACCGCCCTCTTTGGCTGGGAAGGCACCTTGACACAGATGAGTTGGTTCTTTACCAAGGCCGCGTTGCTGACCTTTGGTGGGGCCTACGCTGTACTTCCATATGTCTACCAAGGCGCGGTCGGTCACTATTGCTGGCTAACGCCGACGCAGATGATCGACGGTCTGGCTCTAGGAGAAACCACACCGGGGCCACTGATCATGGTGGTCGCTTTCGTTGGCTTTGTTGGAGCCTATGTCTTGCAAGTATTCGGTGCCGATCAAGTATTTCTGGCGGGAGCTGTGGCCGCCGCCCTGGTGACCTGGTTCACCTTCCTGCCCTCGTTCCTGTTCATCCTTGCGGGTGGCCCGCTGGTAGAGTCGACCCACAACGAACTCAAATTCACCGCACCGCTCACTGCCATTACGGCGGCCGTTGTCGGCGTGATCCTTAATCTGGCGTGTTTCTTCGGCTATCACGTACTTTGGCCGAAAGGCTTTAGCGGCAACCTCGACTGGCCCTCTGCACTGATCACCATTGCAGCGGCGATTGCCTTGTTCCGCTTCAAGCGGGGCGTCATCCAGGTGCTGATGGCCTGCGCGCTCGTCGGTTTGGCGGTACATCTGCTGCGCTAGACCGCACGAGTGGATTAACAGTCTTTGGCGGGCACCGGGCCCGCCAGATCACCCAGCCTACCGAGCTAGGCAGGAGGTGTTCCATGAAGTGGATTACCCGTGAACGGCCCAAGATTGACCGCATCGCCTGTCCCTGGCTGATCGCTCGCTTTATCGATCCGCAGCCCGAGTTTTTTTACGTGCCCAGTGGTGACGTGTTGCGTTTAGCGGCGGAGAAAGAGGCTGCACCCTTCGATATTCCCGGCGTAGAACTGACTCATGAGGGCGAGCTGTGCAGCTTCGATGCGTTCCTGAAGAAGTACCAGCTCAGCGAGCCCGCTTTGCAGCAGTTGGCGAAAATCGTGCGCGGGGCGGATACCTCCCGCCTGGATCTGACGCCTCAATCGGCTGGGCTATACGCGATTTCGCTGGGACTGTCGCAGCGTTTTTCGGACGATCACGAAATGCTGGCGCACGGTCTGGTCATGTACGACGCGCTCTATGCCTGGTGCAAGGAATGCCAAGGTGAATCGCATAACTGGCCTCCTCAAATGTAAAGAGACAAGCTCGCACCGAAGCCCAGCCTAGCGCTGGGCTTTTGCCGTTTAGTGGCAGTGGTAGTCGTTCGTTTACGGTTGTGACGGCAACCTTTTGCATCAGTACCGCCGCTGTGCGCGGAGGCCGCTATGGAGGTAATGGAAAGTAGGCTAAGCGCCTATTTCTTGAGCTGTCCCTGCCTCTGGTTTAGGATGGTCTAACATCCCCCTAGGGGGGATACAAAATCATCTGCAAACGATAAGCTCATCAGTCTCTTTCTTCGATAAATGCTCGACAACCAGATGGGCACGCGCCTTTCCATTTGAGATTTCTCATGCTGAAAATCCTGTCCAAACGAACCTACCGTCATCTCTTTCTGGCTCAAGTGATTGCGCTCGTCGGGACGGGACTCGCTACGGTCGCACTGGGCCTGCTAGCGTTCGACCTTGCGGGCGCCCAAGCGGGCGCTGTCCTTGGCACAGCATTGGCGATCAAAATGACGGCCTACATCGGCGTTGCGCCGATTGCAGCGGCTTTTGCAGAGCGTCTGCCTCGCCGAGCCATGCTGGTTTCGCTGGATTTAGTACGAGCCTTGGTCGCGTTGGCTCTGCCGTTCGTGACCGAGGTCTGGCAAATTTATGTGCTGATTTTCGTCCTTCAGTCGGCCTCGGCGGCGTTCACCCCGACGTTCCAGGCGACCATCCCTGACATCCTGCCGGATGAAGACGACTACACCCGTGCCTTGTCGCTTTCGCGTCTGGCCTACGACCTCGAAAGCGTCGCCAGCCCGATGCTCGCAGCGACGTTGCTGACGGTGATCAGCTTCCACAACCTGTTCGCAGGCACGGTCATTGGTTTCCTTGCCTCAGCGGCCCTGGTCGGCACAGTGCTACTGCCAAAGGCGAAGAAAACACCGCGACGCAGCATCTACGAACGAACCACCCGCGGCATGCGCATATTCCTGGCCACGCCCCGGCTGCGAGGGCTGCTGGCTCTTAACCTGACAGTGGCGGCTGCCAGTGCCATGGTTATCGTCAACACAGTGGTGCTGGTACAGTCCCGCTTCGCCCTGCCGCAGAGTTCTACGGCATTGGCGCTGGCCGCGTTTGGCGGCGGCTCGATGATCGCGGCTTTGGCCTTGCCTCGGCTGTTGAAAGACATCAAGGACCGAACAGCCATGCTGTTTGGCGGAGGGATACTGGTCGCAGGCTTGGCTGTTGGTATCAACCTGACCACCTACAACTTCCTGTTGCCGCTGTGGATGGTACTCGGCGTGGGTTATTCCCTGGCACAGACCCCGAGCGGTCGGCTGCTCCGTCGCTCGGCACATGCCGAAGATCGCCCGGCCTTGTTTGCCGCACAATTTGCTCTATCCCATGCCTGCTGGTTGATTACTTACCCCTTGGCGGGATGGCTGGGTGCCAACATCAGCCTCATGGCGTCGTTTGTTGGGCTCGCTGTGGTGGCAGGTAGTGCACTGGTAGTCAGCATCATGATCTGGCGTCCGGCTCATGACCTGGAGTCGATCAAGCACACCCATGAGAATCTGCCGGGCAATCACACGCACTTCGACGGCGAAGAGGGTACGGATCACGAACACCCTTATGTAATCGACGACCAGCATCGGAAATGGCCGAACTGAGATCCCACGAAGCCGCAGGTCTTTAAGGAAGGTCGCTTAGAGGTACTTGGTGATTTGTTTGAAGGCTTCCAGTGGCGCGCGCTCGCCATTGTTCAATGCAGAGACGGTGTCTTCCAGGCAATGATCAATGTGATCCTGGATAAGCGTGCGTTTGGCTTGGCACACCGCTTTTTCGACGGCATGCAGCTGCTGAGCAATGTCGACGCACTGCCGACCTTCTTCAATCATGGTGATGATGCCGCGTAAATGGCCATCCGCCCGCTTGAGGCGCTTGATGATCGCCTCGTGACTTTGGTGAGTATGGGGATGCGGATGTTCGTGGTCGCTCATATCTTGAGTCTTCATCGTAAGTGATTGCGCAAATCATATCCCCCCAGAGAGGATGGATTCAAACGCTACCCCATCCACATGCAGCTCCACGAACAAGCGAGGGCACGACAGGCTGCTTTGGGTCGATTCTGTTGAAAAAGTCGGTTCGCCCAAACAACCTGGTCATTGACTGGTTAAAACGCCTTTTTTGCACACTGCTACGTGAAATCCGAGTCCGGAAGCCTCTGCCGAAAGTAGAGATTTCAATCTCGGACGCATACTTTTCTGCTGCGGAAACCATGGTCGACTTTTTCAACAGAATCGGTCGACCTCTGCCGTTCAAAACCAAGGGCGTGCTGGTCAAGTTCGGTCCAAAGGACTGTCAGGTCGAATGCAAACAGCTGGGTAGATCTGGGTAATAAGCCTCCAGTCTAAGCCAGCAGCGAGATGAGCTAGGCTTCCGGCATCACTCCTCAAGGATGACGAACATGCCAGATAACTCAGACTGCAAGATCGCCACGGCGGACGCACTGACATTGCTCCTCCACAACCAGCACGCCCTAAGTGCAGCGATAGAAGAAATAACCCAGTACCTCTCAGAAAATGGAGCCGGCGGTGTCGCCGCTAATGCGATGTCGGCAATGGAAACGTTGGACACTAATGCTCAAGCCATCACAGATTCCATTTTAAGGATACGCCAGGCGTAAATTGCTCAGCGCAAGACTGCCCTCTGATTTGAATGGCCCCTGATCTTGTAGACACAATTGACTGACGGCTACGGGACGGATAGCGACGGTCTAGCATCGACCGTCGCCATGAATGGTTAGACTTCCGTCTGCTCAGCCATTTCCAAGGCATCATCGACCTCGATTCCCAGGTATCTGACAGTACTTTCAAGCTTGGTATGACCAAGCAGGAGTTGGACTGCTCTCAGGTTTTTCGTCCTGCGATAGATCAACGAAGCCTTGGTTCTCCGTAGCGTGTGGGTACCGTACATGGTTGGATCAAGGCCAATGGCTGTCACCCACGCTTTGACTATTCGAGCGTATTGCCTGGTGGAAAGATGGACTGAGGCGTGCAACCGGCTCGTGAACAAGAAGTCCTCGTTGCGGAGATGCGCCTGACGCATCCAAGCCTCCAGAACTGTTCGTGTTTGCTCAGTGATTTCAAACTGTACTGGGTGCTGAGTTTTTTGCTGCATCACGATGGCTCGTGACGACACATGCTCCCCATGGGCGATGTCTCGGACTCGCAACTTGGTTAAGTCACAGGCACGCAGCTTGCTATCGATGGCCAAGTTGAAGAGCGCCAAATCACGCGTCTTCTCAGCAAGCTGAAGTCTTACTCGGATAGCCCAGATATCTCTGACTCGGAGCGGGGCTTTCTGACCGACCAGCTTTCCCTTGTTCCAAGGCTGATGGCGGTATCTAGCAACAGTGTTCATGGCTCGTCCTCCACGTTGAGGGAAGACAATGGTGGATCAGTCACAATGGCTGGTGGTCGCTATCCGACCCAAACCAGTCAGTCATGAAGGGCAGAAAACGGCCGTTTTTGTTGATTCGACTGAGACATGGAACGGTTCTTTTCTGGTCAACGTCTGAGTCCAGGTGGCGTTGCGTGGTCTTCGTGTTGACGCTCACGCATTCGCCCAACACGGTAACGTCATGCGGCTTTAGCGACTAAGCCCCTTGCCAGTCGTTAGTCAACGGCAAGGGACTCGTTTCAAGCAACTTGAAATAGCCGGGGATACCGGGATCAGTGAATGTGTTTCTTGACGAAGGTAGCGGTCGTCAAAATCAGCTCGTCGATCTGCTTCTCGTCTTTTGTTATGTTGAAGGCGTGATCCATGGGGCGGACAAGCAGCTCATGTTCTCCGGGGTGATAGCTGATAAAGCTTTTCCCGAGGGTTGGCTGCGGAGAAACGATGTCGTCATTAGTGCCGACGGCGACGAGCAGTGGCCCCTTGTATTGGGTGATCTCGGCGGCGGCATCGAGGGTCATCAAGCTGACAAAGAACGCGGATTTAAGCTTGACCTCGCCACCACCAGGTACTGCCAGTGCGACGGGGGTGTCACCGCTGTGCAATGCTTCCTTGATCTTCTCGGAGCCCCACAGCAGCGGGAAAGCGGCTCCCATATTGGTCGCAGGGTTCCAAAGTGCGACCGCGTCGAGTTTATGCGGGGTCCGTCCTGCTACAGCAGCACCAATTGCTCCGCCCATGCTCCATCCAACAAGCGCCATGCGGTTGGCGTCGACGCGCCCGGACTTGGCCAGAAAGTCGAGCGCAGCCAGCCCATCCTCAACATCCGTATCGAGTGTGCCGTCGGTCTTTGCACCATCACTGTCGCCATCAAAACGGTAATCGATACGGAGGCTGGCAATGCCTTGTTCGGCCCAAAGACGTGCGGCCCGGGCAAAGATACCTTCATTGACGGCCGGAATGATCCCCTCATCCCTACTGCCCCCGAAACTGTGAAGTAACAGAATTACCGGGGGCTTCTTAACGCCGTCGGGCAGGTTCAGGGTGCCGACGACGTTCATTCCTTCAACGGAGAAGGTGACTTTTTCTTCAGCCGCAAACGCGAAATACGGGGCTGTAACCAGGCTTGCGAGAAGTACTATACGGGTCAATAAAGTAGGCATGGGGGCGATCCTCACCTAGACGGGTAAAGGTTTAATTCTTGGGCTGGGGGGCGTCGCCCGAAGATGCAGTCGGCGTTCCGAGCAGTCCGATAGCGCTGTACCAGAGCGGTCCTTGATTGATGCGGTCGGGGTGGAGTTCGATCATCTTGTCGAAGAACTCACGTGGGGGCGGCTTCTCGGCGAGTAGTTCTATGGCATCCAACAGGTATTGGCGGGTCTGCTCCAGAATGACTGGATCATCGGCACGATTTTTCTGTTTGTGCCCAGCAATAACGATGCGCGGTTTCAAAGCTTCTACTTGGTCAATCGCCTTGACCCAAGCTTGGAGCCCCCCGTTGCCGCCTTCGAGGAGATATTGGTGTACACCGTTGTAGGCAACGTCGCCGGCCACCACCAGTCCCATGGACGGCACATACAGCACCGTGGTGTCGTCAGTATCTGTATGACCGACATCTATGGCCTGGATGGTATTGCCCTCAAGTGTGAAGCCTTCAGCAGGTATCGGTTGAGCAATAACATCGGTCTTTCCAATGAGCCCGGGAAAGTCCTTGTCATAAACCTTTTCGCGTCCGACAGTGGCCTGCTGGTGCATGAGCCGGATCGTGCCTTCGGTGGCATATACAGTGGCCCCAGGGAACCGCTCGAGGATCTGTTCAGTACCGAACCAGTGATCGCCATGTCCGTGGGTCACGTAGATGTATTTCAAGTGCTTACCGGATTGCGCAACCCAGTCGCTGACCTTTTGCGTTTGCTCACGGCTCATTGGCGGATCGATCAGCACAGCGTCGGTTTTCCCGAAGATCAGGGTTGAGGTGATCGGCGATGAAACGATGCGATCACCATTGGGTAGGCGTTTATCGCTCGCCCTAGTTACCCCGTCAGTAACGAGTACTTCATAGGACAATGCCGAAGGGTGGGACATATCGATCTCTCCTGTACTTTTCGCTGCTGCGGACTCGGCAGCGCCTGATAAGCAGGAGGCCGTGACCAAGATTGTGGTAAGCAGTGCTCGAATGGAGTTGCTGGGCATAACTCACCTCTATCTAGTGAAGTGGGACGGAGGTTGGACATCTACTTGCGTTGCCGATGTCAGATGCAGCATTGATCGAACCATTAGCCAGGAGTGTAGATTAGTGCTGGGAGCATGAGTCGGTCCTCGATGCGACGCAGCTTCGACCGCTTTTGGCCGTTCTCTGCCGATCATGGTTACAAAGCGTGCTGGTCAAATCCGATGCAATCGGTGGTCAGAACGAGTGCAAATGACTGGTCAGGTCGAATGCAAGCGGGTGATCAAGTAGAGTGCAATTTCGCAGCTGAATATCGGATTAGTGTTGTGGGGACTTGTAAGGGGTGATGATGGGGCTCAACAAACCAGTGCAGGACCTGAAGCGCGATCTGCAGGGTGTCGCCTCTGATCTGAAGTGGTCGGCCGTGGAGTTAGTTCGGATTGCCGAGCGGCTAAGCCACGCAGGTAATGGACCAGACGCTGAGGCGCTTCGAAGCGATGATCACAATCTTCCAGCAAGGTGAGAATCGGTTAGATGGCTGGATTAAAGAAATCGGTGCAGGTCAGGTAGTCCGGCCGGCGAAGGCAGACCACTGCCAATGATCGCGGAAGGGATTGGCAGGAGGTTGTCATGGCACTTAACAAACCCAATCAAGAGTTACGCCGCGACTTGAAAGCCGCTGCATTTTCCCTCGAAGAAGCTGCCCTGGAAATGTTCAGGCTTGCAAAACAGCGCGGGGATACAGAGCTTCTGGAGGCAATGGAGACGATCGAAAAGCTGCATGAGCAAGCTGATCGGCTGACTGCTTACACAGATGAGGTGAAGGCGGGAAGGATTGTCCGGAAGGCTGAATAGCCATGCGTCTGGCGGGCGTATTCGCGCTAGATCTGAAATACAAGCAATGCCCTGTAAACGGTTACTCAATGAAGAAGAAGCTGACGGACAGTAAAGCAGCAGTGACTGCTGCTGAAATTGAGCGTTCTATCCAAGCCCTGAACAAAATGGCTGAACGCCTATGGGGGGATGGCCGGGAAGCCGAGGCGAAAGCTCTCCTCGATGCCTTGGACGCATTAAACCGGGCGCTTGATCGGATCAGGATTGGAGAGAGTCGCAGGGTTCTCCATTGAACGGCACAAACTAGCTGGCGGGTTATGAAGGCGAGAAGAAGTGTGCGGGGGAAGGCGGAGTAGGCGCGTGGTATGACGGCGAGATGTTGTAGCGGCTTGGCGGTCGTACCGATGTAACTCAAATGCCCGGTCCAGAGCCGGGCTTCTCGTATCTGCCCCTGTCATGCCTTCGTCACACCTACCAAGCACAATACAGTCAGCCAAAGGGATTTGGCCCATCTACAGAGAGCCCGGCTAATGTGCCGGGCTTTTTCGTTTCTGCGACATGCTTTTCACCAATCGCTCACATGGTGGAGCGCAGATTAACCCTGCTCCTTTGAAGAATTCCCATTTGGCCCGCCCGCATGCGGGCCATTTTTTTGGTCGCTGCCACGATTTCTACAAGAACTGGAGAAGCGACCATGTCAGATGACTGCGAAATTGCACTCCACTTGCCTCAGCTTCAAGCATTTGTTATTGAGCTCCCAGTGCATCTCTATCTTCCCGACAGTTCATTAGCGTTGGCTGTCTGAGCGCTCAACGTGCCCAATCGCCAAACGGCACATCAGCCTCAATGTAACGCGTCGCCGACTGCACATCGCGCCAACCGACATATTCCATCAACGCCTTGCTGCTCCATTGGTTGCGACTGGCCCATGTGGCAAAACCGCGGCGCAGCGAATGCGCGGTATAACCCTCGCCAGCCACACCGCTGCGCAAGAAAGCCAGACGCAAAATGCGCGAGAGACTGTTCGGATTGACGCGTTCTTCCGCTAAGTGACCCCAGCGGTCAATGGCGCGAAATACCGGCCCGTGGTTGATGCCACTGACCAACAGCCAGTGCTGGTAAGCATCCACTGGGCACAGTCGCTTCAGCGCCGGGACCACCAGTGTGCGGCCGCGATGGTCACGGTCGGTCTTGCTGCTGGCGAGGAAGATCTCCAACGCTTGCCCTTCTCGCAACTGAATATGCTCGACTCGCAGCCGGCACAATTCGTCACCCCGCAATGCACGCCAAAAGCCCATTAGCATCAACGCTTGGTCCCGCGCGGCACGCAGCCGCACCGCCCATTGATCTGAGGCCAACTGCTGCTCCAACCCCTCGATGCATGCTTCCAGCCGCTGTAACTGCAGCGCTTCGGCCTGCTTGATGGGTTGCGGATGCAGCGCCTGAATGCCGCGCAGGACATCGCGTACGCGCGACGCTTTGGTTGGGTCATCGAAGCCGTGTTGTTGGTGCCATTGGGCCAAGGCCGCCAGATGAGTGCGTAGGGTGTTGCAGGACAACTGGGTACCATAAGCCGCCAGGTAGCGCACGACGCTTTCACTGGAGGCTGGCAACACCCCGCCCCACTCCACTTCAAAGTGTTCAACGGCTTGTGCGTAGCGCCGCAGGGTGCTGTCGCGTCGCGCCGCTTGCAGGTACCGCTCGGCTGAATCGCTCATCCCACCTCCTGCATACCGCGATTTCGGGACCAAGCATCGAAAAAGGCTTGTCACGTTCAAGAAATCTAGATTCTCAATCGCCAGTTCGTCCGATTTTGTTCACAATCCTGCGTAGCGTGTTAGGTGTAATCACATAGCCTGTAAAACAGTACGAAATAATCTGAGTACGACTCCGATTTGGAGTAACCCTTATGGCCCGTGCCGGCATCAACAAGGCCCTGGTGCAGGACGCGTGTGACGCCTTGCGCGCACGCGGCGTAAATCCCAGCATCGACGCCGTCCGTGTCGAATTGGGTAACACCGGCTCGAAAAGCACCATTCAACGCTATCTGAAAGAACTTTCGGAGCGCGAACCCACTGCTCGTGCCGTTAACCTAGGTGACGAACTGCTGGCGTACATCAGCAGTCTAGCCGAGCGCTTGACGGCGCACGCCTTGACGGCTGTGGCCGAAGACCGGGCACGCCTACAACGCCAACAAGAAGGGCTGGTTCGCCAGCGCATCGCCGAACAGGCGCGCCTCGAACAACTGGAGTTGGCCCACGCCACGGCACTGGCCGAACGCCGTGAAGGGCTGGAGCGTGAACGCGCATTGAGCGAACGACTGAACGAGGCTGAAGGCGAGCGTCAACGTCTGCGCGAGGCCGGTCACAGCTTAGACCGGTTGTTGGAAGAGCGTGCCGCCCAAATCCTGTCCCTCGAAGACAAGCATCGACATGCGCGTGCCGCACTCAAACACTACCGCCAACAACAAGCGGAACAGCGCGAACACGAGTTGCGTCACCATGAAGTGCAACTGCAACAGTTGCAGCAGGAACGCCGTACCTTGCTGGGCCAAGTGCTGGCCAAGCAGGAGGAAGCCAGCCAAATGTATCGCGACTTGGAACGTCTGAACGGCGAGCAGCGGCAGCAACAGCAGCAAACCCGGGCCTGCGAGCGCGAACTGCAACAACTACGGTTGCAACTGCAAGTGTGCGTGACGAGCCAACAAACGGAGCAGCGGCACATCCAGGCCTTGCTCGCCGAGCGAGCAGCATTACACGAAAAAGCCAAGCGCTATTTACTTATGCATCGACAGGATTCAAGAAATCTTCGCAAGGCATCCGAGCAAATTCAGGCGCTCCAACTACAACTGGCTGAGGAGTACGATAGTGCTCCCCGCGCCTGAAAACACGCAGCTGTCGTGGGGGATCGACTGCCCTTCGCGTCCGACCACAGCCGGAACTCACGAAGGGCTTTACTTCCCATGGAGGCCATCTCTCACGCGCTATCCGAATTTTCGTCTGCAGGAAATCCTGGCCACTTGGCAGAAAACCTCGACTAAACCAGCCTGCCAAATTGCAGTTAGTTAAGATTCAGTAATTAATTGGTGCAGTTATGGAAATTTCACTTCGCCTAAAACTAGCGACTCCTCACCTGCAGCCCCTCAGCTAACCAGCAAACTTGGATTAGGAGGATAACCAACGTTCAATAAAAAAGGCGGATGACGGCGCATAGCGTGGTAGAAACGACGCAAAATAGGGAAACGAAATATGGATACATGCTCGCCTGCTGCGAGCGACAGCGTATCAATCAAGTATTTTCGTTCATCGTCCCGCAGTTTCTGAACAAGCCTGGAAAACTTAGCCGCGCTTTGATTAGAAGATACCAAACCCACCAAACGAGCGGTATCGATCCAGGCAGCCCATGCCGCTATCAACGCATCTAATTCCGCATATGCTTTTGGCCAACTTCCACCTGCCCACTCCGGGCTTTCCGGCAGCTCTAACTCGAGCATCTCGCTGATCAGATCGAAGAGTATATATCTAACGTATCCCACCGACGTCAAATGGCACGTTACTGCAAAGAGCGTCGGCAAATACCAAAAGCATTCACGTATTAGGCGTTCCTGATGACCGTCTGTACTGCGAATCAGCATCAGTAAAAATGCTAAGTCCACATCCACGTTCCAGAACTTAGGGAGGTATTTGAAAAAAAGATTGGTTTCACCGTAGGGAATCTCACCACCATCCTCTGTATAAATAAACGCTTCCCAACCTTCAGGACTAACCCAATTAGTATTTAACGCGTAATAGAGTGGATGCCGGATCCAATGTTTCACCTCAGGACAGAGTTCCTGTATTTGATTCAAGCGTTGCTGGGAAGGCAGCGAGCCTTCCAGGTACTTACCGAACATTTTATCGGGAAACAAATATTTAGGTACGCCAGAGGCGACTTCAAACCAGCGGGTCAACCCAGATCCTGTGTGGCTCACGCGGACCAAATCAGCCAGCCCATG
The DNA here is from genome assembly GCF_057838985.1 of Pseudomonas sp. KH_046_2. Lineage (NCBI taxonomy): Bacteria > Pseudomonadati > Pseudomonadota > Gammaproteobacteria > Pseudomonadales > Pseudomonadaceae > Pseudomonas > Pseudomonas sp. KH_046_2. The sequence goes on from NZ_CM174480.1 coordinate 4,132,201, forward strand.
AGCAATAAGCATGCCACGAAAGTGTTGACACTTTGAACTCTGTGGCCTGGCCATATGCCCTCTCCCGACCCCGATCAGTGGCTGCAGGCCAATTAGCATACTCCGAAGGCTAATACCTGTGCGAACAGTGCCACTTTTTCAAAAATTAATTGGCCTCCTTCAGGCGCGCCCTCCGAATCCCCTGAGCTAGAGTGATATAACCAAAAACAAAATGCACGTTTTAAGGGTTTAGTTTTTTTTAAACCTCAGGTGTAGCGTTGCTTATATCGAACACCCCAAAACCGATTGCGAACGGTCAATGAAAAAAGTGTCAAAAAGCGGACTGGGTATCGCCAAATATTATAAATATGCGCCGTCTTGCTACCTGCGCTTTTCGTCATAAATCCTGCTTCGCCTCGAGATCCCCATGTTCGGCCGTCTCGAACTGCTATCGATCCTCGTAACGATTATTTTTCGAAGGAGGCATCCCATGTTAAATCACGACTGGAGACCAGAAGATGGAGAACCGGTCAGGAGCTTTAGCCGCGCCCACTTTGGCAGACACATTGTCCTGTTTCCGTCACAAAAAAATAACAAACAAATCATCTGCGAGAGCCGCCACGAAGCTGCTTATTGCATTTACCTGGAGACCGATAAAGACGTCAAAAGCTATTTCCTTCAGCCCGTAACGATTGAGATTCGCTTGGGTAAAAAAAAGACTCATTACACCCCCGATTTTTTTGTCCGCTGCCACTATCACGAAGATTACTTTGCAGAGGTCAAACCCAGCTTTGATGTGTGCCCACAAGAGTATCTTGACGTTTTACAAGCATTTGAAAAAATAGCCAAAAAATTAAACTACGGCTTTCGGCAGGTGAATGACCAACAAATCCAACAAAAGCCAAAACACTTTAATTTAAAAACGTTGTACCTCCGCTCCCTGCACACCTCCGACAATCAATACAATTACTTCATTGAACTCATCCGCAACAATTTGCCTCTTACCCTCGGCGAGCTACTTCATCAGTCGCTCGCGCCTCCGATGACTGTAGTCGCTAAGGCAATCCTACGAGGTGACATATGGATGGACCTCAATAAACCGTTGAACCTGCGCACACTCTTACGTTTTGAAGCCTCAGTATGAATATCACCTCCCCTGTCAGTCCCGGAGCCCAATACCTTGTGTACCAAGATCTGCATGAAGTGGTATCCGTAGATCCCACACAGATATCGCTACGGTCAATCCAAAATAAACGGTTTGTGTATATCCCACACGACACATTCCGCGTGTTACAACTCAGCGGAGAGGTGATGCTTCATCAACAGGCCCCCATTGACAAATCACTTGCTTCCATCCTGACAAACTTAGACACTGAGCAATCCAAGTCATTACAGAGAGACATGTACTATTTACGGAGCCTTGGTAAAAAATTTCATGGCTCATTACCGCGCGCAGCTACCATTGCGGAATTAAAGTCATTAGCTGCCAATCTTGGCGATTCAAGCCCACCGTGCTACACCTCACTATATAATAAGTTCCGGCTCTACAAAAAAGCAAACTACAACCCCCTCGCATTGCTAAAAAAACCGAGCCATCGCCCACGGGGTAAACAACTTGGAGACGAAGTCCACGCCATCATTAGAGAGCACATCCACACTTTTTACTTAAAGCGGCCTCATCCCAGTGTAAAAATACTGCATGGATTTATAAAAACGCACATCGAACATGAAAACAGCGCTCGCATGCTGACTAACGCCCCACTTCTAAATTCCCCCTCCAAAAGCTCAGTACATCGAGCCATCAATAAAATCAACCGATACTTGCTGGACCTTAAACATCACGGCAAAAAATTTGCGGACAACGCTCATAAGTTTGGATTAAAACATGCACCTTCGCTCACCCTTTTGGCGCAGGTTCAAGGCGACTCACACTTGGTTAATCTGGAACTGATCGACGATGAGGGTAATAACCTGGGGAGACCTTGGTTGTTTTTGTTAACCGAAATAATGACCCGCTGCATTATCGGCTGGGAGTTGTCATTTACCCCACCCTGTGCGGAGAAAGCCCTCCGTGCCTTTCGTATGTCCCTTGAGGTTTCCGAAAACAATCAGCCGGGTGGGCGTTCGGAGGAAGTAGGATTAGACAATGGGGTAGAAACCGCTAATCCAGCTATCCAAAATTTGGCCACCATAGTTGGCTTTGAACTGACCTACGGCCCACCTGGTTGCCCAGATGTAAAAGCCCAGATCGAGCGTTTCTTTGGGACCCTGAACACTGGGTTGATCCATATGATTCCAGGTACGACTTACTCAAATCCACAAGAACGGGGCGATTACAACTCAAAAAAAAATGCCTGCCTAACTATTGAGCAATTGAATGAGAAGTTCGCACGATGGATTAAAGATGTCTATCACGAACTACCACATGCCGGACTCGATCAATCTCCGCGCATGGCATGGGAAGCTGCAATGGAACACCAGTTACCGCCAGAACGGTATTCTAAAAACGATATGGACGAACTATGCAGAAGCTTGACCTTTCGCAGAGTCCGGAATGGCGTGGTGCGCCTTCTCGGTTTAAGCTGGACAGGGCCATCCCTATCGGAAATCGCTCACCGCTTAAAACCCAATCAAAAAGCGTTGGTCCACTATGACAGCAGTGATTTGTCAAAAGTCTGGGTTGCCCACCCAGATCGCCCCACCGAACAAGTTGAAGCTTTTGCTACCGATCCAAACTATCAAAATCATTTGACGCTATTTGAACACGAGTTGGTACAAGCCGAACTGAAAAAAAAACGCCAATGCTATTCTGAGGCTCACGCGCGGCAAGCCCTTTTAGATATCCACACAGAAATCCAGGAAATCTATGAACAACAAAAAAATCGTTCTGGATACACAAAAAGCAAAACTAACAAAAAATCAGAAAAAAAAGCACTACAAAATAAACGTTTAAAAAATACTCACAACAATTCGGCATCACTAGCCTCCCCGTCAGCAGAAAAATCTGAATGGGCAACTACTCCATTGGAAGATCTTCCACCGTCTATAGCCTATCCAGTAGTGAAACTCATAAACAAGGACAACCAACATGAGTGACACTATCGACGAAAAACTTACCGCCTTCGCTAAGACTGTGGTCTTATTCCCCTCGTATGAGAAGGCGATAAAAAAGATATTACACAGCGTACACACATCAACGGTTCGTGGAGAGCCCAGCAGTGCATTGCTATTGGGCGATTCTGGCACAGGAAAATCCACAATATGCGAACACTTATTGAATATAATAGGGCAACCCATCGACACCCTTGAAACACATGGCGAATTTCAAAAGGTTCCTGTACTTCTTTGCCCTATCCCCGCCGACTGTACGATTAACAGATTATCAATTAAAATTCTAGACCAACTTGGAGGCATCGAAAAGAACACCCGAGACCAAATACTTGAATCTCGCATAATCGCCAGGCTCAAAACTTGCCAAGTTGAGGTCATAATCTTTGATGAGTTTCATCACCTTCTTGAAAAAGGAGCAGACAAATCCCGCGAGAAATTGTGTAACTGGGTAAAAAATCTCATGAACAGCACGCTTATCCCAATCATCTTGGCCGGCACGCCAAGCTGTGAGGAAATCATAGATAAGCACCCACAACTGGCAAGACGCTACCCGTACCGAGTTCTCCTGAAAAACCTTGGGTACAACTCTGAATTCAAGGCACTTTTCACTACTTTAATCGGTGAAATGGTAAAAATTGGCACACTCCGCACAGATTCTTTTATCATGGGAGAACAGGCTCTCAGAACATTCTATGTCATCAGTGGCGGCAATTTAGATGCCCTTTGCATTTTACTGTTCGAGATTTTTCAACGATCACTGAACAACACAGAAAATACCCTAACACGAGAAGACTGTGTCGACGCCTTTGATGAGTTAGACATCCCTTGTTGTTTTCCCACGCAAATCAATCCGTTCACCCTGGACTCACATGCCATTCACAACTTGATGAGTAAGCCGCCATGCTGAGGCCTTTATGCTTTGTGGCCAATCCGTTTTTTGAGGAAAGCCCAAGCAGCGTACTAATGAGAACCGCCTTGCATAATGGATACTCCTCAATTATCAACATGAGCGCAGACCTCCAAATTACAGAACGCACTATGGGGGAATGGATCCTAAATGACGGCATGATGTGTGCGACGTTTTGCAAGGCAGCGCCCAACCTTCAAGAAGAGTTGAAAGAATGTTTTTACTTTCAATCCCAAAAGCCATTAGGCAGATCAGATGACGTCATTGTCCAGGGAATGCGTGTGCCCTGGATGATGTTAAGGCGACCACAAGTGTTTTGCTCAATGTGCCTTGAAGAGGGTTACACACGCTATATCCAAGATATCGCTGATTTTAAGTATTGTCCCTACCATGCTGCAGAATACTTAAGGAATTGCACGGCGTGTCAACGCCCCTACAAATGGCGAAACTCAATTGATAGCTTGTGCCGATGTGGCCACGATTTTCGAAAATCGCCCGTCACCTTAGGTGATAACAGTTCAGCAATCCAATTGCTTCAATTATTCCGCACGCAGGATCAAGAGACATTCAACAGAACGATTGCAGCATTAAAATGCTTAAAGCCCCGCAATCTTGACACCATGCGCAACTCTGACTTTATGGCCCCAGCATTGCAAATCGGCTTTAAAAATGAGGAAACTTTAAACCATATTTTAACTGGCGACCTCGAAACCTATAAACAACTGCATCCGATAGCGATATTTTACCCTTGGCTTACATCCGAAAACGAATGGATACAGGCAACTGCCAGCGAGTTATACTCACAATTTCGATGGGAAAAGAGGCTATGTACGACTGATTATTGCTGCAGGCAACTTGGTCTCACCTCCTCTTTCTTTCACAAAAATCTTTCAATGTCAGACACAGCCTTATCTGAAGCCGTTACTGGTGGAAAATTAAAAAAAACCCATTCCGGAGTTTTAAACTACTACTCATCCCCAAGCATGTGTGATTTCGTGGATGGCCAACTTGAGAAAATAAAAATAAAAGCCAAGAATAAAAATAGCTATAGGACCAGATTTCATCATTTGAGCGACGTAGTAAATATACTACACATCCCCAATAACCCGCTGAAAGCCCTAATAAAAATCGGACTGCTCGGGCAAACAAAAAAACTGAACAAAAGGGTCACACTCATATCAAAAAAACAAACCAAAACCTTCAACTCAATTTACATAAGCAGCGCGGCACTGGCTATAGAGCTATCTCTTGTAGCCAGGCAATTTACAATGAAAAAAATAATAAAAAGCCTTAACATCCAATCCATCTACATTAGTGCTTTCACACGTAACAAAACCAATATTTACCCAAGAAAACTATTAACACCCGAGATCAAAAACCAGATAATTATTCTAACCAACTCAATTACCCGCCAAAAAACAAAAAAAACCATTAGATTAAGGGCACAGAGCATTGCAAAACAACTAAAGGTGAAAATTTCTACAGCATCCTGCATGATAAAAAACCCACAGCATTTTGTAAAAAATATAGGTCACATACAGCGTCTCCCTGACGACGACCAACCAACCGAATTATTGAAAGAATTTAAAAAATGGCGTGACAGCCATTACACCGTACCTGAAATAACTCGACAGTTACACATTACAACTAGAGAATTCAACGTCCGATTCTTCAGAAAAATTCCAGCATGCCTTGACAATATCCTTCAAGAGACGCTTTATGATAAGACCACATTAAAAAAAATACGCATCAAGGCACAAAAATATGTTAACAAACGAAATGCTGGCTCCCTTGGAAACTTCTCCGAAACCCAAATAACTAGAACGGTGAAAGCTGGATTAATCCGGAAACTTCGGTGTACGAACCATGCCCACTCAAGTTGTATTCTGCTTTATTACACCTCGGACATCCTAGCCTGCAAGTACGGCCTCCGCGACGCTCGAAATATACTTTTATAACTTCCCTTATTTGCATCTACCTGGCCAATACTTTCCCGCACTCTGATGATGGGACGAGGCGTATGTACCCCTCATAATCATACGCCCACCTTATAAGCACACCGCATAACTTATCCGACTCAACCCCAACTCAGAGAATATAAAAATTCGCTTTAAAATGAAAAAACGTCAGAAAATTCACAATTTGCTGATACTGAAATTCAAACTAATGACACCACTAATGAAGCAGCTGCTCTAGAGCGTTGGTCCAGTTCACAATTAAATGAAACTCGTCGTTAGGATCGATTCACGGATCTGAATCTAACACGGAGCTTGCCATCACCATGAACCAACCCACCAATGACCGCGCGGACCTGCAAATCGACAACACCTTCACCTCGCCCCTGGACTCTGCGGCGGCACAACGCGCTCTGGACTATTACTTGAAACCAGCTGTTTCGGAGGAAGTGGCCGAGCCGCGCTTTTTTGATGTGAACCGCAATATCAGCGGCGAAGAGGCGCTGGTCCATGCCCTGGACCTGTTGCGCTGCGCTGCCGCCACCGCGTATGAGTCAGCCAGTCACCTGCAAGGCGCAAGCCGCGACCTGGCGTTTTCGACGGTACACATGATCGACATGGCCAAGGCGATGGTCGATCGATCGCTGGAGCAGTATGAAAACGGTTGAGGCGAGAAGGAAAATCGAGAGGACTGGAAAGAATTTTCCTGTCGCGCAGGCAAAAATGCTTGACCTGCAAACGAGAATGATTATTATTGCATCAACTGATCGCGAGATCAGTCGATGGACCAGGTGACCTTAGGTCGGTCTCCTGGACTATCTCCTCATCAGGCTAATCACGGTTTTTGACCCGGCTTTTTGCCGGGTCTTTTTTTGCCAGTTTTTTCTGGCTTTGGCTTCAGGCTAATGAAGTCTTTAAGTGCCGCAAACTCGATGGCGCGGATGATATCAAAAGAATACCAGTTGGCAAGAGAAGCCCGGCATCATTGGTTCAAACCAACGAAAGATAGCACTTGAGAATCAGTCGCACAGTCTCTAAGCTGCGGCGGCGTCAAGGAGGACGCCCCCACCCTCGCACCCCCGCAATTCCCCTCGGTTTCACCCCACTCTTGCGTGTAAAGTAGCCACCATAAAAATCATATTCAGGACCCGATTATGGCCGTGGCTAAAACTTCTTTCGACATCAGTGCCGATTTCGACAGCGGCAACATCCAGGTGATCGACCTCAGCGACCCGCTCAAGCCCCTGCTGGCGATCCGCCCCGATAGCAAAAGCAACCATTTCCAATGGTTCCACTTCAAGGCCAGCGGCCTGCATGTCGGCCAGGAGCACTGGTTTCGCCTGAACAATGCCAGCCAATCTTCCTATAACAAGGCCTGGACCGGCTATCAGGCAGTGGCGTCCTACGATCACGTCAACTGGTTCCGCGTGCCCACCATTTTCGAGGGTGATTGCCTGCGCTTCAGCCTCGAAGCCGAGCAGACCCACGCCTGGTTCGCCTACTTCGAACCCTACAGCCGTGGTCGCCACGACTGGCTGATCGAGCAGGCGCTGACCAAGGCCGGTACCGAGTTGCTGGCCACCGGCAAGAGTGTCGAAGGCCGCGACATCCAGTTATTGCGCAAAGGCACCGGTGCCGAAGGCCAGCGCAAAGTGTGGATCATCGCCCAGCAGCATCCGGGCGAGCACATGGCCGAGTGGTTCATGGAAGGCGTGATCGAGCGCCTGGAAAGACACGACGACCCGGTGCTGAACAAACTGCTGGCCGGCGCCGACCTGTACCTGGTGCCGAACATGAACCCGGACGGCGCCTTCCACGGTCACCTGCGCACCAACGCCATGGGCCAGGACCTGAACCGCGCCTGGCAGAACGCCAGCCAGGAAAACAGCCCGGAAGTCCTGTTCGTACAGCAGCAGATGGAAAAGTACGGCGTCGACCTGTTCCTCGACGCTCACGGTGATGAGGAAATTCCTCACGTGTTCACCGCCGGTTGCGAAGGTAATCCAGGCTACACGCCACGGATCGAAAAGCTCGAAGAACACTTCCGCAGCCACCTGAAGCACACCACCAAAGACTTCCAGACCAAGTACGGCTACACCCGCGACGAACCAGGCCAGGCCAACATGACGCTGGCCTGCAACAGCGTGGGCCAGAAGTACGACTGCCTGTCGTTGACCCTGGAAATGCCCTTCAAGGATCACGATGATCATCCGAACCCGTTGACGGGCTGGTCGGGCAAGCGCTCGAAGCAGCTGGGCAAGGATGTACTCACCACCATTGCGGACATGGTCGACACCTTGCGTTGATTGCCCGTCAAGATCAAAAGATCGCCGCCTGCCGCAGGCTGCGATCTTTTTCTCCATTGCAACTAGCCGCGATCCTTGCCCCGCAGCATGCTGTCCAGCACATCATCCCGTCGCACCCAGCCGTGAAACAACGCGGCCGCCAAATGCAGCAACACCGTCAGGAACAGCAGATACGCCAGATACCCATGGGCCTTGCGCAAAAACGCAAACAGCTGGGCGTTCGCCGGCACGATCGATGGCAACTGCAACGAACTGCTGAGCATCACCGGCTCACCCGACGCCGAAATCATCGCCCAGCCCAGTAGCGGCAAGACCAGCATCAAGGCGTACAGCAACACATGCGAGGCCTTGGCCGCCAGCGCTTGCCAACCTGGCAGATCCAACGGCAGCGGAGGTTGCGTGGTGGAGAAACGCACCACCAACCGCACGATCACCAGCAGCAAAATCGCGACGCCCAAGGGCTTGTGCAGATGAATCAGCCATTCATGCCGCTCGGAGACCGAGGCGACCATACCGGCACCGATAAACAGCATGGCGATGATCATCAGCGCCATCAGCCAGTGCAGCAGGCGCGCCAGTGGAGCGAAGTGGTTGGGTTGAGTGCTCATTGCTGGGCCTCCTGTTTGGCGGCGGGCAACTGGCTGACTTCGCTGGTGCGACGCAGGTAGGAATTGGCGTAACCGGCTGAGCGAGCGGCGAGCAACGGGTCGTCGGACCCTTCGATACCGGCGGGTAAAACCAGCGGGTCGTAGTTGATGTCACGGCATTCGCCATTGAGTTGCGGTTGGGTTTTTTCCAGCACCAGGGTGCCCGCGTTCAACACTTTGCGCCCTTCGGGCCAGGCTTTGCTGGCGTCGCTCACTGGATCGCCAGGATTGGCCAGGATGATGTTCAACTGCCAACGCAACGGCCCTGCGGCTATACGCTGAATCAGGTCTTTCTCCAGAAAGTCGGCCCCCTCCGGCGCCGCAGCCCCCGGCGCATCTTGAGCCACCGGCACCATGCTCCAGCGCACGGCCTGGCGTTGTCCGGTGGCGCTCACCAGATAGAACGCGTTGACGCTGTTATAGGTCTCGGTGACGTAACTGGCAGACGGCTTGGCGGTCTTGATCCAGGCCAGGAAGGGTGCGGCTTCCGGATGCGCACCGAAAAACGCCGGAACCGCGGTCGAGTTCGGCTTGCCGGTAGCTGGGTCCGGCGACTGCGCCTGCTGCAATTGATAGAACGCCTCGGGCGTGCCCACCGGGAACACCGGCATACTGTTCATCCCCGTGCGCCACTGCTGGCCGTTGGCCTGGGTGAAGCGCAAGGCCATGCTGCGGATCGGCACGGCACTGTCCGGCGCATAGGGGTTACCGGCCGGCAAGGCGAAACGCCCGACCACCGGCGTCCGCGCTTCGTTGAACACCTGGGCGGTGGAATAACTGCGCGCATCAAAGCTGCTCTCGAAATGCCCGATCACGCACACGCCTTTGGAATGGTTGCGACGGAAACCCGGATGCACGCCGTTGTTGGTTTCCAGCACGTTAATCAGCTTCTTCGGGGTCAGACGCTGTGGGTCAAAGGTGCCGTTGACGTAGGCAAACGCCCCCGCCACGGCGGCAACGACCACGGCAATGCCAGCCAGACGCAACGTCAGGCTCGCCGCACTCAAGGGTGGCCGGGTTGGCGGTGATGATCGATCTACCATGAATGACTCCAGGGCCATCGGCCACAAGTGAGAAGAATCAAGCAGACGAACCTCACGCAGGTTTATTCCCACGCGCGGTTTTTATTTTTTCTGACGTGGAATAACCTCGAATGCCGGGCGTCTTCCTGGTCCACAGTCCAGCGTAGTGACTAGCCAGAACTTCATGAACGATATCGACGAACAACTCAGAGAAATCATTCCCGGAATGCGGCGATTTGCCATGTCGTTGACGCGCAACACCAGCAGCGCTGACGACCTGGTGCAGGCGAGCCTGGAGCGGGCACTCTCGAGTTGGGTAGGCAAACGCGCCGAGGGCGACTTGCGCGCCTGGCTGTTCTCGATTCTCTATCGACAGTTTCTCGATGCGCACCGCCGCTCCCGGCGCTATGCGCGCATGCTCGAATTCTTCACCGGGCGTGACGATGCCCAGCCCTCGGTGGAGCGCACCGTGATTGCACAATCGACCCTCAACGCCTTCGACCGACTGCCCACCGAACAGCGCGCGCTGCTGCTCTGGGTGTCGGTGGAAGGCTTGAGCTACAAAGAGGTCGCCGAGATTCTCGACGTTCCCACCGGCACCGTGATGTCCCGCCTGTCCCGGGCTCGCCAGGCCCTGCGCCAACTCAGCGAGGGCGAAATCAATCGCCCTTCCCTGCGGAGACTCAAATGATCAGCATGCCCCCCAGCGAGCGAGACCTGCACGCCTACGTCGACCACCAACTGAGCGACGCCGACCGACGCCAGGTGGAGACTTTTCTGGCCACTGACCCGCAGGTGGCCGCGCAAGTGCGCGCCTGGCAGCAGGATGCCCAGACACTGCGCGCAGCCCTGAGTGGTGCCTTGCAACAACCCTCGAACCCGGACCTGGATCCGGCGGTGATACGCCAACGCCTCAAACGCCAATCCCGTCGACACCTGGCCAGTGCCGCGGTGTTGCTCATCGCCGTCAGCGTCGGCGGTTTCAGCGGTTGGCAAGCGCGGGAGATGACACTCGCGAGCCCCCAGCTTCCGATGACCGATGCCTTGCAGGCGTATCGCCTGATTGCCCAGCAAGGCCTCCTGCCGGCGGATTACAAAGTCGGTGACGACGGTGACATGCAGGGTTGGCTCGACCGCTACTTCACTCGGGCCAATCGCCTGCCCGACCTCTCGGGTGCCGGGTTCAGGCCGGCCAGCGGGCGTTTGCTGAGTACCGAGCAAGGCCCGGCAGCGATGGTGGTCTACGAGGATCAGTACGGGCAGAAAATCAGTTTCTACGTGCGCCCGCCTGGACCGAGAAACTTCCTGCTACCCAGGGGCAGTCGCAGTGATGGCGAGTTGCAGGCCGAGTACTGGTCGGGAAGTGGCTACAACTATGCGATGGTCAGCCCGGCGGATACGCCGGCGGCGCGGATGCTCAAACAGACCACTCAGTTCTGATCCACAGGGTCTGCGGTGTTCCTTTAGAACCCCGTGACGGTGGCCCGGATATGCCGACACCGCTGGAAGCAAATTCCCGGCTCTGGTTACACTATGGCGCCGCAACACAAAGAGCCTGCCCGCACACCAGAGGTGATATCCCAGTGGCTGTTCGACCGCCCAACCGTTCGCCAATCAAATCGCGCTGGCAAACGTTGCGTCGCCTGCTCGGCAAGGTACCGGCTGCCGGCAGCGCCGCGGCAGGCCAAGTCATCCACGACTACTTTCGCCATCAGGCCCATGCCCAGGGTTACACCCTCAGTCACAGCCAACAGCGAGTGATCGACTGCATGGCCCGGCATGCCTGCATGCTGATGGGCACTGTGGCCAAACCCCTTCCCGGCCTTTACCTGCATGGTGCCGTGGGGCGCGGTAAAAGCTGGCTGCTCGACGGTTTTTTCCAGGCTATTCCTCTCGCGGGAAAACAACGTCTGCACTTCCATCAGTTTTTCGCCCAACTGCACCTGGGCATGTTCAAGCACCGCGAACAGGCCGACGCCCTGGCGGTCACCCTCGATGAACTGCTCAGCGATTGCCGGGTGCTGTGTTTCGACGAGTTCCATGTGCATGACATCGGCGATGCGATGCTCATCACCCGGCTGTTCAAGGCACTGTTCCAGCGCGGCATCCTGTTGCTGGTCACATCCAATTACCCGCCTGAAGGCCTGCTGCCCAATCCGCTGTACCACGCACGCTTCAAACCGGTAATCGACCTGATCAATGCGCGCATGCAGGTGATGGAAGTCGGCGGGCCCCACGACTATCGCAGCCAGGCCCGAACCCATGCGCATCAGTTGTTCACTCAAGGTCACTACGTCTGGCCGGCGAGTATGGCGCAACGACAATCACTGAACCTGCCCAAGCGCAATGCCACGTCTGTTTCGTTGCCGGTGGGCACCCGGCATTTGCGAGCGCATTTGTGCGAAGGGCGCGGCATCGGTTTTACCTTCACCGAGTTGTGCGATCAGCCCACGGCGGTGATGGATTATCTGGAGCTGTGCCGCCAGTTCGACCGCTGGATCATCGATGAACTGCCACTGCTGGGCGATTGCACGATTGCCGCCCAGCAGCGCTTTATCAATCTCATCGACGTGCTGTACGACCAGGACAAACACCTGACGTTGCTCGGGCAGCACTCATTGCGCGAAAGCCTGGGTGGCGATGCCATTGATCTGGCGCGTACCCGCAGTCGATTGGCGCAACTGGTCGAAGTCAGCGAACCGGTCTGATCGATATCCTTTTGCTGTATCGAAGGGCCCCTTCGCGAGCAGGCTCGCTTCCACATCTTTCCCGGTATCATGTCGCCCATTTCCAGGGCCCCGCGCCCCCCCTTGGTTATTGGCGAATCTGTTCATGCATACCCTTGCTCAATTACGTAACGGCGAGTTGTCGGGCATCACGCGGCTGGATCTGGTCGAAGGCCTCACCGAATTCCCTCGGGAAATTTTCGATCTGGCGGACTCGCTGGAAGTGCTCAATCTCAGCGGCAATGCCTTGAGCGACCTGCCCAAGGACTTGCATCGCCTGAGCCGTTTGCGCGTGCTGTTTTGTTCCGATAACCGCTTCACCGAATTGCCGGCCTGCCTGGGCCAATGCGCCGCACTGACGATGATCGGCTTCAAGGCCAACCGCATCGCCCACGTGCCCGCAGCGGCACTCCCACCGCTGCTGCGCTGGCTGATCCTGACCGACAACTGCATCGAGACGCTGCCGAGCGAGTTGGGAGAGCGGCCATACCTGCAAAAGCTCATGCTTGCCGGTAACCGCCTTCAGACGTTGCCGGAGTCGATGCGCGATTGTCATCGGCTGGAGCTGATCCGCATCGCCGCCAACCAGTTCACCGACTTGCCCCAATGGCTACTGACGCTGCCGAGCCTGACCTGGCTGGCCTATGCCGGTAACCCGCTGGAAACCGAAGCCGATGCCGCCGCCCTCGACGCCACACCGCGCATTGACTGGTCGGCATTGCACCTGGAGACAAAACTCGGCGAAGGAGCGTCCGGGGTGATTCATCAGGCTGTCTGGCAACCGGCTGAGCAACCGGCCACGCCAGTTGCGGTGAAGCTCTACAAGGGCGAAATGACCAGCGATGGCTCGCCGCTGCACGAAATGAACGCCTGCATCACCGCCGGGTTGCACCCGAACCTGATTCGCGTCGAAGGGCGGATTGTCGATCACCCGCAGCAAACCGCCGGGCTGGTCATGCAGCTGATCCCGCCGAGTTTTCGCAACCTCGCCAACTTGCCAAGCCTGGCGTCGTGCAGCCGCGACATTTATGCCGATGGGTTGCGTTTCAGTGCAGCGGTAGCGCTACGCATTGCCTCGGGCATTGCCTCGGTGGCCGAACACCTGCACGGCCATGGCATCACCCATGGCGACCTCTACGGGCACAATATTCTGTGGAATGAGCAGGGTGATTGCTTGCTGGGGGATTTTGGCGCGGCGTCGTTCCACGAGATTTCCGACAGTCTTGAAAGCCGTGCCTTGCAGCGGATCGAGGTGCGGGCGTTCGGGGTGTTGCTGGGCGAACTGCTGGAGCGGGTTGACTCGGGGTTGAGCACTGAACAGCGGGGGGTGCTGGAGGATCTGGAGCGGCGTTGCTGTCAGCCGCAGGTGCTGGCACGGCCGGGGTTTGGTGAAGTTGTTCAGGAATTGGCTGAGTTCAAATTGTAAATACAAAACAATGTGGCGAGGGGCTTGTCGGAACGCCGAACCGCCCCGTTCGATTGCGCAGCAGCCGTCGCTTTTGGGACGGCTTCGCCGTCCAACGGGGGCAAGCCCCCTCGCCACAAGTCAGACCTAGGCCAGTTCGATCAACCCGCCAACCCGACAAACATGTCCTGCACGTCGTCATGGTTGTCGAGGCCTTCGAGGAACGCTTCGACTTCAGCCATCTGCTCATCGCTCAGGCCGCTGACCGGGTTTTTCGGCTGGTAGCCCAGTTTGGCCGACAGCACGGTGAAGCCTTGTTCCGGCAGGGCTTTCTGTACCGCGTCGAGGTCGGTCGGCTCGGTCAGGAACAGGGTTGCACCCTCTTCACCCGGCTCGAAATCCTGTGCACCGGCTTCGATGGCGGCCATTTCCGGATCGGCGTCCGGGGTGTCCGGCGACGCTTCGATCATGCCGACATGGTTGAAGTCCCAGGCCACGGAACCGGAAGCCCCCAGCTGGCCCTTGCGGAACGCTACGCGGATCTCGGCGACGGTGCGGTTGATGTTGTCGGTCACGCACTCAACGATCAACGGTACCTGATGCGGGGCGAAACCTTCATAGGTCACGCGATGGTATTGCACGGTTTCGCCCAGCAGGCCCGCGCCCTTCTTGATGGCGCGATCCAGTGTTTCCTTGGGCATCGAAGCTTTCTTGGCCTGCTCAACCACCAGGCGCAAGTGCGCGTTGGTAGCAATATCAGCGCCGTTGCGCGCAGCAATGGTGATTTCCTTCACCAGTTTGCCGAAGATCTTGCCCTTGGCATTGGCTGCCGCTTCTTTATGTTTAACCTTCCACTGTGCGCCCATTTCTCACTCTCTTATCTGTGGCATCTGTGGCGCCGAGACATCTATTGGCCGACGCTTTGCGCAAGTTTATACGGCCTGAAGTTGGCAATCGACCAAAAATTCCCGACTTGCATCGACATCTTCACCAGCGGTTGTAGGGCGATTCGGAAATGTCGCTTTACCGTGCCCGCAATGCGCCGGGGTTTCGTACGCTTTGCATCCGACTCCACGGCGGTAGCGCGTTCGATGCACAACGACAAGGAAAGTCCCACCACCCTGACGCTTCTCGACGACGACCTGAGCTTCCAGGTGGTCCGGTTCAGTGGTCATGAAGCACTCAACCAGCCTTATCGATTCGACATCGAGGTTATCGGGCTGGCACCGGCCCTGAACCTTGAGCGATTGCTGCACCAACCGGCGCGGCTCGAATTTGGCCATGACCAAGGCATTCATGGCGTACTGCACAGCGCCGGCTGTGAACATCGAAACGGACACCGGGTCGCTTACAAACTGGCGCTGGTACCCCGTATCCAGGCGCTGGAACAGCAACGATGCCGACGTGTTTTCCAGCGTGCCAGCGTGCCCATGATCCTGCGCCGGTTGCTGGAGGAGCATGGGTTGCCCGCCGACAGCTATCGTTTTGAACTGACAACCGGGCACTATCCCCTGCGCCCTTTTTGCATTCAGTACGAAGAAACCGACCTGGCGTTGCTGCAACGGCTGTGCGAGGAAGAAGGCATCCACTATCACTTCGAGCATCAACGCGACAGCCATGTGCTGGTGCTCGCCGATGACAGCCTGAGTTTTCCCCAGGAACCACTGCTCATGTCGATGAGCAAGAACGCCCTCGACGAACACCAGGAACCGGTGATCAGCGAACTGTTCCAGCGCCATGATGCTCCGCTCTCCCCTGTGCGCCCTGGCACCAGGAATCCGGGTGCAGCGGACATCAGCGAAGGCGCAGCCAATCACTCGTTCACCACGCAGAGGCACTGTCCCGCTGGCGAACAACATCGCGACCAGCTCAGCCGTCGCCAACTGGAGCGTCTGCGCTGCCGACACCTGCAGATCCACGGTCAAAGTAACCAGGGGGCATTACGCAGTGGCCGGATCCTGCAGGTGGCCGAGCACCCGCTGGCGAATTTCAATGATCAATGGCTGGTCACCGAAATCCGCCATCAGGGGTGTCAGTCATCCATTCTGTTCGACGAAACACCCGACATGGCCCCGGGTTACCGCAATCAATTCAGCGCCATCCCCTGGTCGACGGTGTTCAGGCCAGCCCTCAAACAACCCAGGCCGAGCATCCCCGGCTATCAACCCGGCCAGGTGTGCGGCCCGATCGGACAACCGGCGACAGTGGACGAAGATGGCCGGGTTCAGGTGAACCTCTGGCCCGCCACACCATCAGCCGCAGAGGCGTCCGACGGCCTGTGGCTACCGCTGGCGCTGCCCAGTGCCGAGGATTGGATCGATCCGGCCCGCCTACCCGCGGCTGGCAGCGAGGTACTGGTGATTTTCCTCGACAGTGACCCGGATCGCCCGGTGCTTTGTACGGCCTTGGGCCCTCGGCCGAAACCTCACCGCCCTTGCCCACGTGAGCCCCGGGGCGATACTCGCCTGCTGTTCGACTGGCTGCTCACCCGCTCGGAACTTGCGCCCTGACGCTCAGCCCTTGTCAGCCTTGCCGGCGGCAGCGGCGAACTTCGCCAGGCGTACGTCCAGATACCGTGGTCGATGCCCGTGATCCTCCGCGCGCTCTTTGCGGCGGATGGCGTTGCGCACCATCAGCGAGCCGATGTAGCGAATCGGCTCCGGCGGGAAAAAACCCAGGGGGCCATTGACCAGCGGCGAACGGGTCCAGGGGTTGTCCAGGCCCTGGACCATCGACGACAGAATCTGCCCGCCCATATGGCAGGGCCCGACGCCGCTGCCGGAATAGCCAAAACCGTAGAACACGTTGCCACTGGCGCTCATCTGCCCGAAGAACGGCAGCCCGGTCACCGATCGATCCGATGGACCGTTCCAGGTCGCCTCGACCTTGACGTCGGCAAACGCCGGGAAGAAATCCGCCAGGCTGTTCTGCAGCAAACCGGCGTAAGGCGAAGGTTGATCGAACACTGGCAGCATGCGTCCGCCGTAAGCGAAGGTATTGCCGCCCTTGCCAAGCATGATCCGGCCGTCCGGAGTGTTGTGGTAGTAGTGCACGAAAATCCGCGAATCGAGCACCGTGACGCCGCTGGTCAGGCCGATTTCATCGAGCAAATCCGGCCGAGGCTCGGTGATCAGCATGTCGCTGGAAACGATCGCTACGCTGCGTTCGAACTGCGGGAACGCCCGGGCCATCCAGGCGTTCATCGCCAGCACCACGCGGTCGGCGCGAATGCTGCCCTTGGGGGTTTGAATGCCCGCCTGCCTGCCCTCTTCCAGCCCGGTCATCGCGGTGTTCTCATGAATTTTCACCCCCAGTTGCAGGGCAACCCGGCGCAAGCCACGCACCAGCTTGCCCGGTTGCACACTGGCTGCGGCCGGGGAAAACCAGCCCTCCAGGTGCTTGCCAGAGCCGGCCATACGCTGCACATCGGCCACTGGCCGCTGGGTGAACGAGTTGATGCCGTTGCGCTCCAGCGCCGCGATCACAGCGTCAGTCGAGCCAACCTGAGCGCGATTGGTCGCGGTGTAGAGGGTGCCATCGAGGCGGTAATCGGCATCCACCCCATACTGTTCGCAGAAGGCACCAATGGCATGGATGCTGTGTTCGGACTCCTTGACCAGTCGAACGGCTTCTTCGACGCCGAACAAACGCTCGAGGGTGAAGTACTTGGCCGACCACGACAACGCACAACCGCCATTGCGTCCACTGGCCCCGGCACCGCAGATGTCCGCTTCGATCAGCAATACGTCCAGCTCGGGGTTCTGCTCCTTGAGCATGATCGCGGTCCACAACCCGGTGTAGCCACCGCCGACGATGCAGACGTCGGCGCGGGTGTCGCCTTCCAGTGGCGGACAGGTTTCGGATGCATCAGCCTTCAAGGCCTGGTCCAGCCAAAAGGGTCTCATGGGGTCAATCTCCGGTCAGTTGCCCACACGCCGGCCTGCCGCAGGTGCAGCAGGCGACGAGGGACAGGATTCAAGTACGCAGGGGTTTGATGGTCATCGCTTTATTGGGCACGTAGGCGAAGTGAGTGCCCAGGCCACCGGGGCGGCTGTTCCAGTGCGGGATCAACACCAGCGCCGAGAACATGGCGCAGCCGGCGAAGACGATGAACACGGTAACGGTGTCGAAGTAGCCCGGCAGCAGTCCGCCAAGAATCGCCCCGACCGAGCCGCAGCCGTTGACGAAACCGGCTGCCGTGGCGCCGGCCTTGGTGGTGCCGAAGTCGATGGCGGCCGCGCCGCTGATCATCGAGTCCGGCCCGTAGAGGGTCAGGCCCATGACGAACAGCAGTGCCACCACCAGCAGCACGCTGCCGGTATGCAGGGCGCCCATGAAAAACGCCAGGGACACCGTCAGCGCCAACAGACTGATCACGCAGGCCGGCATGCGGCGGGCGCCGAACAGTTTGTCGGAGGCCAGGCCAATCAGGATCGGCCCGAGCAACCCGGCCAGTTCAAAGGCCGTCGGAATGATCGCCGCGCCGACCTTGCCCACCGAAGGCATCTGTTCGAAGACGATCACCGGCCCCCACAGCAGAATCGCGTAGCGCGCCGGCTTGAGCATGAAGTACGCCAACCCCAGCACCAGCACCGTGCGGTTGCGCAGGATTTCCTTCAACGGCTCCCACATGCTGATTTTGCTTTGCGCGTCAGCCTGTTCGGCGGTCAGCTCAGGTTCCGGTTCCACCGCTGGCAAGCCGACGTCTTCGGGTTTGTTGCGTTGAAAAATAAAAAACAGCACGGCGACCAGCCCAACCACCGCCGCACTGGAAATGAACGCCGCATGCCAGCTGCCGATGAGCGTGTACGCCCACCAACCTGCAAACGGCGAGGCCACCAGACCGCCAAAGGCGTAGCAGGAACTCCACAAGCCCAATACCCGCCCGCGTTGCTCCGAGGGAAAGAAGCTGCCGAGGTTCTTGCACAGCCCCGACCAACCGGTGGACTGCGCCAGGCCTTGTATCAGCATGCAGGTAGCGAAAATCGGCAACGTTGCAAAGTTGCCCATCACCAGCGCCGCGGCGGCGGAAATCAGCAATCCGCCGAGCACTACGACCCGAGGACCAAAACGGTCGGCCAGGATGCCCCAGGTGAATTGGCCGACGGCGTAGGCTGTCAGGTAGATGGCGTCGAGGTTGGCCATGGCCATTTTGTCGAGCATGAAGGTCGGGTCTTCGCCGATACCGAGCTTGGCGACCGAGAAGGCTTTGCGGGTGAAGTAGAACGCGGCGTAGGCGAGCCAGGTGATCGCGAAGATCTGCACGCGCCAACGCTTGATGGTGCCGATGTGCTTGTTCATTGTGGTTCTGACCTCAGGGTGTGAGTGTGCCGGCAGAATTGGAAGAAAACGCCTGTATTTTTATTGTTGAGCACTGCGATATCGCCCTGTCCCTATGGCGGATACCGGTCAGATGAGTCCTGCGGCTGCACGCACAGGCTCATGGCACCCGCTGCTGTTCGACTGACCAGTCACCGGGGCTGAAGTGAATAAAAACAATTACTGATTAATAAGTGAAATCGATTTATCGTATTTCCAAAATAAGCACAGCTTGTTACTGGAGATTCCCATGTCGGTTTCCCACGCCCAACTCAAAGCCTTTCATGCCGTGGCGGTGCATGGAAGCTTTACCAAGGCCGCCGAGCGGCTTTTTCTGACGCAACCGGCGATTTCCGACCAAGTGCGTAAACTCGAAGAGCGCTACGCGGTTCTGCTGTTTCACCGCAACAAGCGTTCCGTGCGCCTGACTGACCTGGGCGAGCGCCTGCTCGGCGTGACGCAGAAACTGTTTGTCATCGAAGCCGAGGCCCAGGAACTGTTGCAGGATTCCCAGGCCTTGCAGACCGGCAGCCTGATTCTGGCGGTGGATGCGCCGGTGCATGTGCTGCCGCAGATTGCCCGATTCTGCGAGCGTTACCCCGGGATCAGCGTGAAGATCGAAACCGGCAACACCGATGAATCGCTGTTTCGACTGTTCAACTATCAGGCCGACCTGGCGTTGCTGGGCCGTGACGTCAGCGATGAACGCCTGATTTCCCTGCCCTTGCGCAACGATCCGATGGTGGCGTTCGTGTCGCACAATCATCCGTGGGCCGACCGCGAATCGATCACCCTCGCCGACCTCGACGATACGCCACTGGTGTTGCGGGAGATCGGTTCGGTGACAAGGCAGACGCTGGAGGAGGAAATGGCCGGTGCGGGTTTTCGCATTCGTCCGGCAATTCAGGTTGAAGGTCGCGAAGCCGCGAGGGAGGCGGTGGTGGTCGGGATTGGAGTGGGCGTGGTGTCGGCTGCCGAGTTTGGTGCGGATTCCCGGGTGTGTGCACTGCCGATTATCGATTGCAAACGACGGCTGACCGAGACACTGGTGTGCTTGCGCGAGCAGAGTTCGCGGCGGGTGGTGGCGACTTTTCTGGAGATGGTGCGCGAGAGTCTGGTGTAGGCAGGTCCGGCCCCATCGCGAGCAGGCTCGCTCCCACAGGGATTTATGCTCGTTCGCTGATTTTGTGTACGACCCGATACCTGTGGGAGCGTGGCTTGCCCGCGATGGCAGGCGACTCGGTCTACCTGCCTGGCGCCAACTCGAAAAACGCCTGTATCAACCGCAAATCCCTGCGCCGCTCCATGCACCCGATCATGTGCCGGTTCACCAACCCCTCGCCAATGATCGGTACCGCCGCTACCCGTGGGTCATGACTGACCTCCACCGACGACACCACTCCCACCCCCAGTTCGGCGGCCACCGCCTCGGTCACCGCTTCACGGCTGTCCAGTTCCAGCAACACCCGCGGATTGACCTTGGCCAGGGCGCAAGCCTCGTCGAAGGTGCGCCGGGTAATCGAACTCGGTTCGCGCAGCACCATGATCACCTGATCCAGCTCCTTGAGTTGCACGCCTTTGGTCTTCTGCGCCCAAGGGTGACCGTCGGGCACCAGCGCGCAAATCCGTGATTCGTTCAGCGCCTGCAGATGCAAGCCCTTGCGCGGCTCGACCTCGGTCAGCACCGCCACGTCGGCATGTTCGGACAACAACGCCGCCAGGGTTTCCTGTGCGTTGCCCAGGCGCAGGTTCACGGTGATCCCCGGATAGCGCGCCCGCAGGCTGGCGAGCATCGGCATGACCATGTGCGGACCGTCCGCCGCCACCTCCAGACGCCCGGTGAGCAATTGCCGGTTAGCTTCGAGCATCACCTGCGCCTCTTCGGCCAGGCCGAACATCGCCCGGGTGATGGCCGCCAGTTTGGTGCCCTCCTCCGTCAGTTCCACGCGTCGGGCGGTGCGGCGCAGCAGCGTGATCTGGTAGTGCTCCTCCAGGGCCTTGATGTGCCCGGTGACCGCCGGCTGGCTGATGAACAGCCGGGTCGCCGCCCGGGTAAAGCTGCCTTCCCGGGCCACGGCATCGAAGGCTCGGAGCTGGAACAGATTCATGAATAACCCTCACTGATGACTGGGATAACAACAAACAATTTGATTGATGACACGGCAAATTGCAATTTAAGCCCCGTAGCTTCATCCCATCGATTGCGAGGACACGAGAATGAGTACTGCCGAACCCATCCTGCTCACCCCCGGCCCATTGACCACGTCGGCCCGCACCCGTCGGGCGATGATGATCGACTGGGGCTCATGGGATGACCGCTTCAATCAACTGACCGCCAGCCTCTGCGAGCAACTGCTGGCGATCATCAACGGTGCCGCCACTCACCACTGTGTACCCCTGCAAGGCAGTGGCACCTTCGCTGTCGAGGCTGCGATCGGCACGCTGGTGCCTCGCAATGGCAAGGTTCTGGTACTGATCAACGGCGCCTACGGCAAACGCCTGGCGAAAATCTGCGAAGTGCTGGGCCGCTCCTTCAGCACTTTCGAAACCGCAGAAGACGAGCCGACCACCGCCGCCGACGTTGACCGCCTGTTGCGCGCCGACCCCGGCATCACCCACGTCGCCCTGATCCACTGCGAAACCAGCACAGGTATCCTCAATCCATTGCCGGAAATCGCTGACGTCATTGCACAACACGGCAAACGTCTGATCATCGACGCCATGAGCTCGTTCGGCGCCCTGCCGGTGGACGCGCAACAGGTGCCCTTCGATGCACTGATCGCCGCGTCCGGCAAATGCCTTGAAGGCGTGCCGGGCATGGGCTTTGTCTTCGCTCGCAAAGAATCCCTGGCCGCTGCCGCTGGCAACTCGCACTCACTGGCGATGGACCTATACGACCAGCACACCTACATGGCCAAGACCGGCCAATGGCGCTTCACCCCGCCGACCCATGTGGTCGCGGCGCTGCACGAAGCCCTGCTGCAATACAACGAAGAAGGCGGCTTGCCGGCGCGGCACGAACGCTACGCCGCCAACTGCCAGGCCTTGATGGAAGAGATGGGCAAACTGGGCCTGCGCAGCTTCCTGCCAGCGGCTATCCAGGCGCCGATCATCGCCACCTTCCACGCCCCGAAAGATCCGCGCTACGCATTCAAGGAGTTCTACGAGCGGGTCAAGGCCAAGGGCTACATCCTCTACCCCGGCAAACTGACCCAGGTCGAAACCTTCCGCGTCGGCTGCATCGGCCATGTCCAGCCAGCCGAAATGCGCGAAGCCGTGGCGGCGATTGCTGAAGTGTTGCGCGAGATGGAAGTGCTCGAAATCTAAGCCACACCGCATTCCCCCTGTAGGAGCGAGCCTGCTCGCGATGAGGTCAGACCAGTCGACACCGATGTTGAATGACAGCCCGCAATCGCGAGCAGGCTCGCTCCTACAAAGAACCGTTTTCCTAGATAGCCATTTATTACAGGACCCAGATCACCATGAACTACTCCAACCCAACCAATCTGCAAGCCGCCATCCTCGACTGGGCCGGCACCGTGGTCGACTTCGGCTCCTTCGCCCCGACGCAGATTTTCGTCGAGGCCTTCGCCGAGTTCGACGTCCAGGTGTCCATCGAAGAGGCCCGTGGCCCGATGGGCATGGGCAAGTGGGACCACATCCGCACCCTGTGCGATCAGCCGCAAGTTGCCGAGCGTTATCGTAAAGTGTTCGGCCGCACGCCGACCGACGATGACGTCACCGCGATTTACCAACGCTTCATGCCGCTGCAGATCGAAAAAATCGCCGAACACTCGGCACTGATCCCGGGGGCGCTGGAGACCATCGCCAACCTGCGCCAGCAAGGGATCAAGATCGGCTCCTGCTCCGGTTACCCGAAACAGGTCATGGACAAAGTGGTCGAACTGGCCGCCACCAACGGCTACGTGGCCGATCACGTGGTTGCCACCGACGAAGTCCCGAATGGTCGCCCATGGCCCGCCCAGGCACTGGCCAACGTCATCGCCCTGGGCATCGACGATGTCGCCGCGTGCGTGAAGATCGATGACACGGTGCCGGGCATTCTCGAGGGTCGCCGCGCCGGTATGTGGACCGTGGCGCTGATCTGCTCGGGCAACGCCCTGGGCCTGGACTACGAAGGTTATCGCGCCCTGGGCAGCGACAAACTGGACAGCGAGCGCAAGCGCATCCACGGGATGTTCGAAGGCTCGCGCCCGCACTACATGATCGACACCATCACCGATCTGCCGCAAGTGATCGCCGACATCAACAAGCGCCTGGCTAATGGCGAAATGCCACAGTCCAGCTGATAAATCCCCGCATTGCCCTTGTGGGAGCCTGCTCCCACAAGGGCCTTTGTGCTGAGGTTACTCAGTGATCTTCTCGAAGTTGCGATAGAACATGTCGTCGTCGCGGCTGTCGGTCATCGAATGTAACTGGTAGCTGCGATTGAGCCGTGCACCGCCGTCCCGGGTCAGAGGCGACCAGACGAGGTTGGCGCGGCGCATGGTCGACATGCTCATCAGTTCGTCGAACGGAATGGACAGGTAGATGCCTTTGTCGAAACTACCTTCGCCGTATTGAGGGCCGGTTGCGGTGGTGATCGTTGCCCACGCACCAAACCGCACGCCGTTGGAAAACTCCCGCGAGATATCCAGCGTGCCACCCCAGTCACCTGCCAGGTAACGCCCGACGCTGACGGCTGCCAGCGTATCGTAGGGCAAGTCGGTGTAGCCGGTGATGTGGCCGGTCAATACCGAGTAATCACGCAAACCAAACCCCTGGTCGAACTCACGCTGGCGGACGTAGTTCAGGTCCGCGCCCACCGACCAGCGCTCGCCGGTCGGACGGAACAGCACCTCGCCCCCGACGCCGGCAAACATCGACTCCAGATAGCCACCGTACACCATGCCGTACAGGTCCTTGTCCAACTGCTCGGCATGGCTGAACTGGAACAACGGCATGGTGACATCGGACGTGGTCATGTACTGGCGCAAGTCCGTGCGCACGCGCGGCAAGCCGCTGGGTGCGTCATAGGTGAACTTGTCGAAGTTGTTGATCAGGTTGGCACTGAGCAAGCCACTCCACCAGGTGTTGCGGTTGAAGCGGTACTCGGCGTCCGCGTCGGCGCTGAACTGATAGAGCAAGCCATCGGGGCCGCCCACGTTCTGCTTGAAGCCCAATCCGACGCCATAAGCGAATGGCTGCATCGCTTCGGTGTAGAGGGTTTTCTCGTTGTGCGGCATCGCCGGGTTGATCTCGGTGGTGCGGTGCAGCGTTTGCAGCGGCTCTTCGTTGTTGATCACTTCGCGGAAGGTTTGCCGAGGCACGCTGGTTTCTTCAAGCGGCAGGTCGTAGCGCTTGTTCACCACGGTGAACCAGTCGATATCGTCGTTGACGCTATTGTCCAGGATCCGGCTCGCGCGGCCTACGGCCTTGGCCGAATGGAAGTAACGCTGCTGCTCGCCATACACGATCAACTCGGAATCGCGCTGGCTGATCCGTTCGACCTTGTACCCGGCATTTTGCTGCAGGCGCCGGGACACATCGGCCCAGTTGACCTGGTCCATTTCTGTGCTCGGTGCTTTCGCTGGCAAGGGTTCAGCCGGCGGGTCGAACGTCTTCGCTGGCGCCTTGCGGCTGACGAAGTTGGTGTGAAAGGTGACACCGAACATCGCCGTGTTGCCGCGTTCCCACGCCGCGCTGACGTCGATCGAGTCAGTCAGCTTGAACACTGCGCCGAGGTTGATCGGCGAATCCTGCTTGATCTGATTGTCCTTCGGCTCGTGCTTGTAATCGTTGCCTTCGTATTCGAGTTTAAGACTGAGCCGATCCCAGGGTGTCTGGTAGCTCACGCCGCCGAAAAAGGAAGGGCTGCCGCGAAAGTAGGCCCCGGCGTTGACATCACCGGTGCCCTCGCTGTCGGGCCGGGTCTTGAAGCGATCACTGATGTAGCCCAGCGGGTTTTCGAAGTCGCCGCGGTTGCCCAGGTAACCCCAGGCAATGCCGGCGCTGAAATCAAAATTGTCGTAGCGCTTGTTGGCCACCACGAATTCACTGGAGAACAGGCCTGTACCACCGATGTCCCGGAAGCCCAAGGCCACCTCGGGCGCCCAATGGGTCTCTTCCCACAGGCGGGCCTTGAGGTCGACCGCCTTGTCCTTATAGCTCTGGTTGCCGCTCAACGACTCGGGGCCGTAAGGGCGGTTGGTGATCGCGGTGTAGCGAAACGAGCCTTCCAGCCACTCGAGTGGCTGAAGTGAAACGCTATAGCGACTGTAGGGCTCGGTGCGGTTGGCATTCAGGCTCAGCTCACCGGCCGGCGCCATCCGCGCCGTCGGCGTTTGCAACAAGCCCGCGCCACCGAAATCATTCTGGGTAATGCGTGGTTCTGCATGAGCCAGACCACACGGCAATAACAATACGGCTGCAAAACGTAAATTCAACGAACCACCTCAGCCAGCTGCGTGGCAATAAATTCGGCCAACTGCTGATTCAGTTCAGGAACAGGCGGAACAAGGTCATCGTTTTTGACCGGGACCAGAATCTTGCTGCCGGCGGCAGGTATCTGCCCGCTCTCACGATTCCAGTGCGCAATACCGACGCGCCGAGAGACGCCATTGGGCTGGATCAACCACAGATAATCGGCGTCAGCATCGACCAGCGGCGTACAGCCCTGCAGGTAATCGCGGGCCTCTTGCAGCGGTTGATAGGGCAACCGACACGGCTCGGCGACAGCGCCGAGCACCTCGACTTCGTCGACCCGCAACGGGTAGATGAGACGGTCGCCATCGTCCAGGCGAATGTTGCGGGCAAACCCGACTTCCACGGCGACCGGGTCCAGAACAGCCACCTGGCGCCCGGTGACCGGCATGCCCCTGACTTGCTCGGCCAGTCGCACCGCCAGTGCTGCCCGGCTCGGCCTGTCGAAGAGCAAGGCCAAGCGCTGCAACACGTCCAGATCAAACAGCACGCCGGCCTTGAGCCGGGTTTGTTCCTCGACCAGGGACTGACGCAGCAATACGCCCGCCAACCAGTAACTCTCGGCATTGGGCTGTGCCACGCTGATCACGTCCAGCAATCGCCCGCCCGCTGGCAGGTCGACCGCCCCCGGGCTGGCAACGTCACCGGTGACGGTGACCGCTGCATGGCAGGCGCCGGTGATCAACAGCAGGCACGCCGATAGAGCCCTGACCCGCTTCACCGGGCATGCCTGCGGTCAGGGGTCAGTTGCACGATCTTGACCCGCAGCTGCGAGGTCAGTTGCTGCTCACTCTGCACAATGAAACCGTCAACGGGATCGACCCAGTAACGATTGGTCGCACGCAAGCCGATGGCCGGCGCGTCAATCTGCTCGTCGACACGTAGCACGGCGTATTCCTTGTTGAGGATTTCCAGGGTTTCCATGGATTTACGGGAGAAGCGACTGTTCAAGGTCACCCCGACTTCCTGGCCTTGATAGAGATCGATCCAGCGCTGGCTGGTGTAGCCATCCGGCACTTGATGAAGGCCTTGCTTGAAGGGTGCGGCGTCAGCCAGACGCGTCCCGTCCAGATCGCCGCCCAGGCCCAGGCCGATGCTGCGCACCGCCAGGCCATCGCGCATGAGCAGAACCTGTTTGCCGGATGCAACCCAGAACTGCAGGTCGTCGCGCTCACGCACCAGCGCCAGCACGCCGGAACCGGACGGCGTGGTCAGCTTGAGCTGGGGATAGCGCACATCCGCCACCTGGGCCGCCGTCACTTCCAGCTCATCCGGCCCCGACACCGCTGATTTGAGGTTGGTCATCGAAGCGACCATCAGTGGGTTACAACCACACAACATCAAGGCCGCTATCAAGCAGACGCCAACATTCAACGTTCTCACGATCGGACCCGGCCTTAATTACTGTTGCTGCTGACTTCACTCATGTTCTTCGCCGCGGAAGCGCCCGTACCGACAATCGCTGCCGACGGCACCAATTGGCTGACGAAGCGATTCCAGCGAGTCACGTTGGCAGGGCCTACGTAGACAACGTCCTGGGGACGTACTTCAAAGTGCGTGGCCAGCGCCATGGCGGTCGGTGATTCGGCTTGCAACTGGTAGACCTTCGCCGGCTCCACATCGAGGTTTTCAACACCCCTGATCACGTACACGGCGTTACCGTTGGAGGTGGTCTGACTCAATCCGCCGACCGAGCCCAGCACATCGGACAGGTTCATGGTGGCGGTCTTGAAGCTCAGTGCGCGGGGCTGGTTGACCTCACCCATGACGTAGATGCGCTTTTTGTCGTTGTACGGCAGATACAACTGATCGCCACCCTTGAGGTAGACATTCTGTAACTCGGAATCCGGCTGGTTGAGCGTGTCGAGATTGAGCGTATAGACCCGGCCGTTGCGCGTCAGCAGTAGTCCGGACAAGTCGGCACTCGCCGTATCGATACCGGCGGATCCGAGGGCCTCGACCACACTCAGCGGGTTGGTGGAAATCGCTTGCGGACCGGCCTTCGAAACGGCGCCCGACACCACGACTTTCTGACTGGAAAAGCGCAACACGGCGACATCCACTTGCGGGTCCGCGATGAAGGCTGACAGCCTTTCTTCGATGTCCGATCGCAGTTGCTGGACGGTTTTTCCGGCCGCCTGGACCTCTTTGATAAACGGGTAGTAGAGCGTGCCATCGGCACGGACCAGGCGACCGTTGGCATCAATCTGCTGTTGCGCGCCGGAGGGTGCCGTCAGCTCCGGGTGATCCCAGACCGTGATGTACAGGACATCGTTACTGCCGATGCGGTACTCGGCCGGGGCCGCCAACAGTTCCGTCGGCACGGACTCACGCTTTTGCATGGCCCTGTTCATGGAGATGAGCTTGGGCGTGATCGGAATGAGCTCGACCCGGCTGCTCTCACTGGCGCCCTGGCGTGTGATATCACTGGTGCTCAGGTATTGGCCGGGGGAAAACATGCAACCTTGTAAAGCGATGCTTGCCAACATTAAAAGAGAAAAACTACGAGTCATAATGGCACTACGCTATTCAAGGGCGAATCTAAAAACAAAGTCACCCGATTTGCATCGGGCGACCTTGTACTGCACCAACAGATGCTTCAGTTAGTTGTGCGTGCCGGTTGTACCCGTGGTACCTGTCGTACCCGTCGTACCGCCGTTTGCACTTCCACCACTGTTGGACGCCGCTACAGCACTGGCGACCATTGCAGTACTGGCTGCAGTGGCTTGAGTCGCCGCCACGTTACCCAATACATTGGTCGCAGTTGTAAGCGGCGCTTCTACCGCGGACGCCCAGTTGCTCAACATCGTCAACAGGGCAATTGCCATCACTTTCTTCATATCAACTCCTTTCTAACATTCAACCTGATCGAAATCGGGTAGTGCGTTAGAGGTGGTAGAGTTCAAGTCCGCGAAAAGCGCGAACAAGATCCGTTGTTCTTTCACAGTCTTACCCAACTGATAAAAGTCGAACGGCAGGTTTATATCTACGGGCTTGCAAAAGGCATAGCCAGTGTATTTTCCCGACGATATCTAACAACCTGACCGGAAATAACATTAGGCTAAAACGCCATCATCCCAGGTAGCCTTTGGGGTGATTCGATTGCCAGCGCCAGGTATCCGTGACCATGTCCTGCAAGTTGCGCGTGGCTTTCCAGCCCAGCTCTTTCTCCGCCTTGGAAGGGTCGGCCCAGCTCTCGGCGATATCACCCGAGCGACGCGGCATCATTCGATAGGGCACCGGCTGACCGCACGCCTGCTCGAACGCCCGCAGCACTTGCAACACGCTGTAGCCAGCGCCCGTGCCCAGGTTCCAGGTATGGATGCCGGTACGCCCGGCGATGGACTGCAAGGCCTTGAGATGACCGTCCGCCAGGTCCACGACGTGGATGTAGTCGCGTACCCCGGTGCCGTCGACCGTGGGGTAATCGTTGCCGAAGATCGACAACTCTTGCAGGCTGCCAACCGCCACCTGGCTGATGTAGGGCACCAGGTTATTCGGAATGCCACTGGGGTCTTCGCCCAGATGGCCGCTGTCATGCGCGCCAATCGGGTTGAAGTAACGCAACAGCGCGATGCTCCAGCGCGGCTCGGCCAGGCTCAGGTCGCGCAGCACATTTTCGACGATCAGCTTGGATTGACCGTAGGGATTGGTCGGGTTGCCCGTGGGGAAATCCTCGCGGATCGGCATCTGCTCCGGCTCGCCGTAGACCGTGGCCGACGAACTGAACACCAGGCGAAACACCCCGGCAGCGGCCATCGCCTGACACAACGTGATGCTGCCGCTGACGTTGGTCTCGTAATACTCAAGCGGCTTGCGCACGCTCTCGCCCACGGCCTTGAGACCGGCAAAGTGCAGGACGGCATCGATGGCATGCTGCTGGAAAATCCGGTCCAGCAAGGCCCGATCGCACACATCGCCGCGAATCATCAGCGCACTCTTGCCGCAAATGGCTTCCACCGCGTGCAATGCCGCATCGCTGCTGTTGCAAAGATTATCCAGCACAACAACTTCATAGCCTGCCTCAAGCAGCGCGAGCGTGGTGTGCGAACCGATATATCCAGCTCCACCCGTTACCAGAATTTTCATAGCGCGGTCCATAGTGGGAAAAGTGCGAAGTTGCGTGTCAAGCCCCTCTTGTTAAAGCTGTGTGCTGAGCCACACAAATAAGAGCGACAACAACCAAAAACAAAATTAGTTCAACGACTGGCAATAAATATTTTTTCAGGCCAAACTGTATTGCGGGATACTTATTAGCATTCCGACGCACGCACCACTATCAACAGATACCGACTAAAAATAACCAACAACTATCAACCCGACATCTCATAACATTGTCGCGTTATCCGCACATTGCTATTTGCCACTAGTGGCCATACTCAGGTATTAAAGTAAGCCTTCAATAAACATTGAAACTTGCAATCACTCGTTATTGCGCGCACCCGTTGGCTGTGTTCCATGACTGTCCAGGATACTTTTATGATTCGTAAATGTTTGTTCCCCGCTGCCGGCTATGGCACTCGTTTCTTGCCGGCAACCAAAGCCATGCCCAAGGAAATGCTGCCGATCGTCAACAAGCCATTGATCGAGTACGCCGTCGAAGAGGCACGGGACGCCGGCCTGCAACACATGGCGATCGTCACCGGCCGGGGCAAGCGTGCGTTGGAAGACCACTTCGACATCAGCTATGAGCTGGAGCACCAGATTCGCGGCACCGAGAAAGAGAAGTTCCTGGCCGGCACCCGTGAACTGATCGACACCTGCACCTTCTCCTACACCCGTCAGGTGGAAATGAAGGGCCTGGGCCACGCCATTCTCAGTGGCCGCCCGTTGATCGGCGATGAGCCATTTGCCGTGGTACTGGCCGACGACCTGTGCCTGAACCTGGAAGGTGACGGCGTCCTCACGCAAATGATCCAGCTCTACAAGAAATACCGCTGCTCGATCGTCGCCATCCAGGAAGTCCCGCGCGACCAGACCCACAAGTACGGCGTGATCGCCGGTGAGCCGATCGCCGACGGGATCTATCGGGTCAGCAACATGGTGGAAAAACCTGCCCCGCAAGACGCCCCGTCGAACCTGGCAATCATCGGCCGCTACATTCTGACGCCGGATATTTTCGACCTGATCGCCGACACCCAACCGGGCAAAGGTGGCGAGATCCAGATCACCGACGCCCTGATGAAACAGGCGCAGGACGGTTGCGTGCTGGCCTACAAGTTCAAGGGATTGCGCTTCGATTGCGGCGACGCCGAGGGTTACTTGCAGGCGAGCAACTTCTGCTACGAGAACGTGTACCTCAAGGGCCGCTAAGACGGCTCCAGCACCCGACGCCCACTCTTCATTCAGGCAGGCCAACCATGAACATCAAAAAGCTCTCGGCATACATTGAAATGGAGGTGGGCAACCTCGGGGTGATGTCCTCGTTGTCGCGACATCAGCGGTTGCCGAGCGCCAACGAGTCCTGGCTCGGCCCCACTCTACTGGTGGAACGAATCGGTATGTTTCCCTCTTCCGGAGACATCCGCCGGCCGATGCTCGACCCCTATCCCCTCCTCGCTCACCTGAAAAGGCTTTACCGCGGGCAGGCGCTGGAAATCGATGACCGCGATGGACTGAAAGTGATTTTCAGCGACTGGCGATTCCGGGTGCGCATTTGCTGCAACGACCCGGCCATCATCATCAACGTGGAGACCCGTTGTGCTACGCAGTTGATGCCACAAAAAACTGCGGAGCTGCTGAATCAAGTGGACGCGTTCGAAAAGGCTTGAAGGTTTACCACCGGGTTTCGCCGCAGCTGTCCTGCGGCGAAACCGCGTTGGTGCCACCGACAATAAGACGATAGAAGTAATCGGCAATCACCCGCCCACCCGTGGCCGGAACCGGATGAATCTTGTCCGGGCCGATCATGGTGGCGGCATAGCGCTTGAAGTCGGTGCCGAACGCACACTGCAGATTGGCGTAACCGAGGTGTTCCTGGCGTGCCCAGGGCTCCAGGACTTGCGCATAGGCCGACATCGGGTAAGCGCTGGATCGCGTCGTGTCCTGACGCAGGATCAGGTTGATGCTCGCTGTCGGTTGAATCTCGCGGACCATCCCCACCAAACCCTGAATGTTCTTGAGGTACTGCTCGGGCTTCACGCCAAAACCCTGGTCGTTGCCACCCAGCATGATCAGGTAGATGTCGGCGGGAATCTTCGACACCGCCGCTTTCCACTGCATCTGCCACTGAGGGTCGTTGTGGTAGAAGTCAGCGGACGCCGCGCCGGACGCCGCGAGTTTGGATACCCGCACGCCGCCCTGATCGTTGCTCATCCACAGGCCAAACAGCGTTGGCGCACCCTTCACCACTTCCAGCCGGAACGCCCAGTCTGTCGCTGCCGATGTGCTCGGCAGTGGCACTTCCTGAACCCCTGAGCCTGCGAGCGTCAATGGCTGCCAGGTGTCTGACGGCGCAAAGCGGTAGCGAACCTCATTGGGTTCACCATTGCCGAGGTAGAGCAGCTTCGCTTGGGTGACAGCCGTGTTGATGGCCGGTGTCGGGCTGGCATCGATCTCCAGCCAGGCCCCGGGCCGACCGGTAAGGGTGCGGCTGTCGGGGCTGGCCTGACCGAGGCCGGACACCAGCCAGTCACCGCCGAAGTACTTTTCGCTGCTGCGGGTGTATTTGAAGTGCGTGCCGCCCAGTGCCGCGCCATGGTTGAAACCGACATAGCCGGGGCCGGCGAAACCCGTCTCCCCGGCCAGCCGCTGCACCAGCTTGTTCAGATAGAAATCCTGCCCAGCGCTGTAGCTGTCGCCGATTACCGAGATGGACAGGACCTTCCCGCCCTTCCCTTCGCGCCACTGGCCAAACCGTTCGCGAGCGTCGCCGACTTCGACCACTGACGCCGCAACAGGCTGGACGTCATCAACTGCCAACATGCATCGCTTCCTTCACTCGGACACTCATCAGGTTTGTGGTACCGGGGCGGCGTTTGCCGGCGTTTTTCTAGCCGCCGCGCGCTCACCCAGAAACAGCACGGAGGTGAAGTTGAATCGACTGAAAACCATCGATAGAACCACCGGCCCCAGCAAGCCACACGCCAAGCCACCGAGCACCAGCAGGCTTTCGTCCTTCACGCCCAAACGCCCCAGGACAAACCGCGAAGTGGCGGCAAACAACACATGGAACAGGAAGATCCCATAGGAAAACCCGCCGAGCCAGGTCAGCCACTTCGAGCGCATGTCACTGGACAGCAACGCAATGCAGGACACGCAACCCACGGTCAAACCGATCAGGCTGCGGCGATCGACGATCAACTCGCGATCAATCGCCGCCACGTACAGCAGCGTCAGCGAGATCAACACAAACACTAACGGCCCGATCACCTTGAACCGTTGCTTCACTGCATCGACATTTTCCTGGCCAATCATTCCCGCCACAAAGAACGGTAGCAGGTAGATCGCGCCATTAATGCCGAACGCATCGAACTTGAACTGCGGTAACAAAAACAACACCGCCGCAAAGGCAAACAGCAGATACAAGCGCGTCGCCGAACGCAGCAAACCACGCCACTCCAGCAGACCGACGAACATGAAAATGATGAACACCGCCTGCAGGAACCAGAAGTGGTTGATCGGCACCCAGAACGACAACAACGCGTCGATCACACCGACGTCCTTGTTCACCCCCGGCCCCACCGCCTGCAACACCGAGAACGGCACGCCCACGCAAAACAGCGGCACGATCAGTCGTCGCACCTTGCCGGAGAAGAACGCCGAAAAGTCATTGCCGCGGATTTTGTAGATGGAGTAGATGTAGCCGGAAATGAAGGTGAACAGCGGCATCCGCACATACACCATCGAGTCGGCGATCACCCGGAACGGCGAGCCCAGGTCTATTTTCAAGCCGCCGCCCAACGGGCCGATCACGTGATAGAGCACCAGCAGCAGGCACGCCAGGCCACGCAGGGTTTCGATCTCCAGGGACTTTTTCTTGCTCGACATAAAGCACCTGCCTCAATTCAGAATTCTTGATTCAACTTGCACCGGCTTGTTCGCCCGCAACATCAATCCCAGGCCAACGAACAACACCGGCACCACCATCGAGAAGTGCCGGGCGAAGGAGCCGAAGTCCGGCTCGAACAGGCCTTGAACCAGCAGAAACGCCAGCGGAATCGCAATCAGTTCCTTGGGTTTGGTCTGGATCGGCGCGCCTTTGTAATCGGTCGAGGTGATGACTTTGAACAGCAGCAACGCGGTCATGATCATCAACGCCACGAAGATCACCTGCCCCGGCCCCGACAGCAGAATCAGCTCCACCGGGAACGACAACCGGAAGAAGATGATCATCGAGTCCAGCGCCTGCGAGACAAAGTCGCTGCCGCTGAGCCACGACACGATCAACGACTTGGAACCCTCCTCACCCGCCGTGCGCAGTTCGTTGTTGCTGGCACGAATCGACGACACCGGAAACCCGAGCGCGACCTGGATCGCCATGGCGACCGCCAGGTAGAACAGGAACAGCATCAGGAAAAAGGTGAAGCGCGAGACATACTTTTTCATCACGCAGACGCCGACCCAGGACAGTGAAAACAGAATCCAGTAGGGTCGGATCAGCACGCCGTAGATCACCGCCGAGAAGAAAAATCCGCCGCGATATTTGCGCGTCAAAGAGCTGAGCAAAATGCTCAACACCGCCACCGAAACAATGATTTCCTTGGTCAGGTTTTCAAGGAAAAACGAACGAACGATGCCCCATAGACACAGCGTGCCGAAAATCGTCAGCGGCATGCGCCGGAAGACCACCACCGGAATCGCCGTGAGGAAAAAATTGCAGAACATGCCGTAGGCCCAGGCATTGGTCAGATTGATCCCGGTGGGCCGCAGCAGGAACGCCGAACACTCATAGGAAGAACGATCCGGCGAGAACGGGTTCCAGAAATTGCAGTTGTCGGCACGGGCGTAGGACGACCACAAGGTCATGGCATCCGGGCCAGGATCGCGAGGGACCAACAGCGGCATGGCCACCGACAGAAACAACCCGGTGAACAGGATCAGGAACGAAATCGAGGAATCGAGTTTTCTGCCGCGAAACTCGATCAGTGGCAGCTTCAACCCCATGCCAAAGCCCCTTTCGGCCGGGTCACTCGGGCCAACACGGCAATCACACCGAGCTGCACGATGATCGCAAAGACGTTGCCCCAGGCAGCGCCGTAGATCGAATAGTGCTTGATCAGCAGGTAGCTGACCGGCACCGAAACCAACAAGCAGATCGCCGCACTGGCCAGTGACACCCGACTGTTTTTCGAGGCAATCAAACCGCCCCAGACGATGTCGCCAATGGCACGCAGGGCGAAGGAAAAAATCAGCACACCGAGGATCGCGTTGTCCGGACGAGGAACACTCGTGGCGACGTAATCGAGCACGACATTGAAGAACAGATAAATCAACACCGCCACCGCGGCGGACACCACCAGCGAGCGCATGACCCATTTGTTCACGAACAACTGCCGGACGGTGAACGGCTGTTGATCAGCCTGAAAACGCTTGGCGAGCACCGGAATGCCGACCACCGCCACCACCGCATAGGACAGCGCCTGCAAGGTATTGGCCGCCGACCAGGCGTACACGTATTTACCAAGGCTGGCGTAGGGTTCGATGTCGATGATCAGAAAGCGCTCGGCGTACTGACTCAACGCGATCAACCCTGTGCCGAGATAGAACGGCAATCCGGCCTTCCACACGGTCGCCGTGGCCAGCGTCCCACTGACCCGGCCCTTGTGCACGTTCACCACAATCAGGTAACCGGCGACGATCACCAGCACGTTGGCCACAACCCACAACCACAGCACACTGGCGATCCCGGACACCCAGCCGAGCATCATCCCGCCCACCGCCAACAGCGCCCAGAGGCCGGTCTTGATGAAAAACAGCAGCGCACCCGCCGTGGCTTTCTGCGCGGAAAACACGAAAGAGTTGATTTCGAACGACAGGTGTTCAGTGAGCAAAACCAGCGTCACGCACAGGATCAGCGCAGTCGTCGCCTCGACGTCCTGGAACAGCGAATAAACCAACACCGTCGCCACCGACAACAGCAGCCCCACAGCCAGGTACAGCAGCAGGACCTTGTCGACGACCCGGCGCGAACTGCCACCGACGCTGATCAGCCGATTGATTTCGGAACTGAAACCGACGCTGTAGAACTTCGATGCGATCAACGACGCCGCGACCACCACGCCGTAAAAACCCAGCGCCTCATAACCGAGAAAATGGGTGATCGCCAGCACCAGCAAAAACTTCGCGCCCAATGCCCCGCCGCGAAGCAGTAGCCGAAATATCATCGAACGATACCTTTGATGATGTCGTCCATGGCCACGGTTTTCGCCTCGATCTCGCGGCAGGTGTCGGTCAGGCGTTTGCCGAAACTGGACAATGCGTTCGGTGCGTAGACCGTGTCGATGATGGTGTCGACATTAATGTCGCCGCCGTTGATCACCCAGTCTTCCACGCCCATGTCCTGATAGGCGCCAAAGCCTTTGCGCTCATAGCTGATGTGATATGCCGGAACGCCGGACAGCAGCGATTCGATGGCGCCGTGCAGGCGCACGGAAATCACCAGGTCCGGCTGATATTTGGCCAGCGTCGCCTTCAGCGGCAGCAGGTCTTCGGTAATGCCCAATTCGCGATAGAACGCACCGTCATCATTGCCGCGAACGGCGCTCTGGACCGCGCAAACCACTTTGCTTTTGTTCTTCAAGCGCTGCAGCAGCAACTTCAGATTGGCCACATAAGCGACCTTCTTTTCCTTGCTCCACTCCGGCGGTTTGCGCAGCACCACGCACACCGTTGCCGGCGAAGACGCGCAACGGGTGAACTTGGGCTGCATGAGGATTTTGCTGGCCAATGACTGCACCGCCAGATCCGGCGCGCGGTAGACATTTTCACAGGCATCGAAAATCGCCGATGAGCGGTTGTCACGCACGAACACCGCATCGGCGCTGGCGTAATGCTCGACGATCTTGCTGCTCTCGCCGTGGAACGGCCCGATGCTCTGCGGCAGGTACACCGACGGCACTTTGCTGAGGATCGCGGTTTCCAGTTGCTTGGCGTGGCC
Source organism: Pseudomonas sp. KH_046_2 (assembly GCF_057838985.1). NCBI lineage: Bacteria > Pseudomonadati > Pseudomonadota > Gammaproteobacteria > Pseudomonadales > Pseudomonadaceae > Pseudomonas > Pseudomonas sp. KH_046_2. Next base: position 4,169,159 of record NZ_CM174480.1, read on the forward strand.
CAGTTTCAGCTTGATGTGTTCGAAGGCGCTTTTGGAGCGCATGTAGCCGCCACCGACACCGACGATCAAATCGGTTTTTTTCAGCAGGTCAGCGAGACCGACGTAGGACTGGTTGAGAAACACCGCTTGCTTGACCCGTCCCAGCCCCTTGGCCGCCATGACCGGCGCGTCAAAACGCGGGTGTGGCAAGTAACTGAAGGACTCTGGATCGGAGGCCACGACACTGATCGAAGTGTCGTCACCAAAGTTTCGCTGCACCAGGGCAATGGCCAGATCCACGAGCAGACCGTCACCGGAGTTGGACGCACTGTAGCCATGCAAAATCGTTACGTTCATATGCTTGAGTTCTACTTAAAAAGTGGGGGCGCGATACAGGTCATAGGTCTGGCGGATCATCAACGCGGCGCTGAAGCGCTCGCGGACGATGCTGCGCCCTTCGCTGCCAAGGTCGAGCAACCGCGGCTTCTGGATTTTCGTCAGCACATCGGCCAGCGCCTGGTGATCCCCGCTGGGGAAGACGTAGCCGGACACCTCATTGGTGACCAACTCGGGCAGCGACGTGCAGTTGCTGGCAATCACCGGCAAGCCCATGGCCATACCTTCCAGCGGCACCATGGCAAAGCCTTCCCAGCGACTCGGGACGATCAGCGCATCGGCTTTCCGGTACAGCGCCTGGACTTCGCCCGGCGTCACCCACGGCAGGTATTCAACCCCTTCCATCGGCGGGCACTCGACCGAATCCTCGTTCACGGCACTGCCCACCACCGTCAGCTTCAGGTCGCTGCGCTGGACTTTGGCGAAAGCCTTGAGCAGCACGTCGAAGCCTTTCTGATAATCGAGACGGCCGACGAAGAGCAGATGAATGGGCTCGGGACTGCTGGTTTTCGGCGCGTCATCCTTGTGATGAATGCCGTTGTAGATCAGCTTCATGCGCTTGCGCTCAATGCCGAACCGCGCAGCTTTGTCGAGCTCGTACTGGCTGACACAGATGATCACGTCGGTGACCTTCTGCAATACCCGCTCGATCCACGCGTAGGCTTTCTGCTTGGTCGGCGAGCTTTCCATCAGGAACGAAAAAGCATGCGGGCAGTAGACGACCTTCGGCTTGCGCCAAGGTCGCAACAGCACGCACACGCAACGTCCGATAACCCCGGAAAAGGTGCTGTGCAAATGCACGACATCGGGTTTTTCCTTGAGCATCACCTGGGTCAGTCGCCAGGCGAAGCGCAGCAACGACGGCACATTGCGTCCGGTCCGGGCGAAGGTGCGGATATGTTGCCCGGCAATCCCGTGCAGTTCCTTTTCCTGATCCTGCGGGACCAGATAGACCAGTTCATAGTTTGCCGCGTCGCCTTCGGGCGAAGCCGAAATCGTGCGGATCACCGTCGCAACGCCACCTTTGATCGTCTCTGCCACGTGCAGTATTTTTTTCACAACTCACCCACTTCAAACATGAAAGGACAATCGCTGACACTCAGGATTTGTCGGACGCGTATTCGTAGTTGTAATAGCCGTAGCTACCGTTACCGTAGTAGCTGGCCGCGCGCTTCTCGACGCCGTTGAACACCGCGCCCTTCAACTCGATGCCGTTCTGGGCGAATCGACGAATCGTCAGCTCGATCTCTTTGGCCGGGTTCACCCCGAAGCGCGTGACAATCAGGCTGATCCCCGCTTCGCGACCGACAATCGCCGCATCCGTCACCGCCAGCAGCGGTGGCGTGTCGATGATCACCACGTCATACAGCTCGCTGAGTTGTGCCAGCAGCTCGCGGAAGTTGGCGTGCATCAACAGCTCGGAAGGATTGGGCGGGACCTGGCCGCGACTGATGAAATGCAGGTTGTCGACTTCGACTTTATTGATCGCCTGCTCGATGCTGCAGCGCTTGACCAACAGATCCGACAAACCGTTGGTGATCGGAGTGTTCAGCGTCTTGTGCAGATGGCCTTTGCGCATGTCGGCATCGATCAGCACCACCCGCTGCCCGCTCTGCGCCATGACCGCCGCGAGGTTGGAAGAGACGAAGGTCTTGCCGACCTGCGGGCTCGGGCCGGAAATCATGATCCGGTTGTTGGTCGAATCCAGCCCGGCAAAGTGCAGGCACGTGCGCAAACTGCGGATCGACTCGATGGACAGATCCGTCGGGTTGCGCAGGGCCAGCAGGTAGGCAGGCTTGTCCGCGCCGTCCCGGGCGCGCCCTTTTTTGCTGTCCTCTTCCTGTTGCAAGGCACTGTATGGAATCGACGCGTACACCGGCAAGCCGAGTTGCTCGATGGCCTCCGGACCTTCCAGGCCCCGGCTCAGGGACTTGCGCAGCAACACCAGCGCAACGCCGAAAAAGGCGCCGAGGAAGGTGGCAATCAGCACGATCAGGGGTTTTTTCGGTTTGACCGGGCTGGTCAGGTCGACATCCGCGGTGTCGACCAATCGCACGTTGCCCACCGCCCCTGCCCGGACGATGTCCAGCTCCTGGGATTTGTTCAGCAGTTGTGTATAGATCTGCGACGCCACTTCCACATCGCGGGTCAGGTTCAGCAGTTCCTGTTGCGTCGCAGGCAGGTCCTGGGCCTTGCTCTCCAGCGCCTTCTGCTGCTGGGTCAATTCGCCGATCTGGGTCATCAACGCGCGGTACGCTGGATGCTGCTTGGTGAACTTGCGATCCATCTCCGCCTGTTGCATTTTCAGTTCGGAGATACGGGTGTCCAGACTGACAACCTGTTCCAGCACCGATTGGGTTTCGAGGGAAATGTTGACCGTCTTGCCGCGGGTTTGATAACCATTGAGCGCATCGCTGGCCTTGGCCAGGTCGCGTTTGACCTGCGGCAGCTGGCCTTGCAGGAACTCCAGGCTCTGCGCCGCTTCCGCCGACGTGCGTTGCACGTTCTGCTGCACATACAACGAAGCGATTTTATTGAGGATTTTCACCGCCTCGGCCGCGTCGGTGCTGGCCAGGGCCAGACGAATGATCCCCGACTCCTTGCCTTGCTCGGAAATATCCAGCGCCTCCTGGTAACTCTGGATGGTCACGATCCGTGGATTGCGCACCACTTCGAAGCGGGTGCCAGGGTTCGCCGAAAGCTGAGCGATCTGCCCCTCTACGTCATCCTGTTTGAACGCTTCGCCAGCGACGCCTTCGGCCAGCAAGTTGTCGTTTTCATCGAACAACTGGAATCGATGCTGCTCGCCGGCGACCAGCGTGAGTTTCTTGCCCAGCAGCTCTTTCGGCAGATTGAGCCGGTTGATCTCGAGGCGCTCACCGCCCCAGGCGTAGCTGTTCAGGCCCAAGCGCGGCGCCGCGACACTGAACTCGGTCTCGCCGCGATAACGTCGGGCGAGAAAACCGCCAATGACCGGGAAGGTGTTGGGGGTGACGTCGATATCAAGGCGAAGATCATCGACCGTTTTGCCGATCACCGCGCGGGACTTGATGATGCCGATTTCGGTCACCGACGGCGATTGCCCGCCGAGCATACTGTTGAGATCGGAAAACCCGAGCATGTCGTTCTTCTTCGGCTCGACCTGCACCAGCGCGTTCGCCAGGTACACGGGAGTGGCCAAAACCGCATAGGCAACGCCGGTCGCCATGAAGGCACCGGTGAGCGCGCCGATCAACCATTTCTGGTCAATCAAAGAGCCAAATATGCCGAGGAGATCAATACTGTCTTGATCGTTGTCACGGGTGCCGATTACTGACGGTAACTGCATAAGTCTGTTCTTACCATTCACTGATCTGAAGAATATTCATCAATGTCCGAGGCGCTGCGCCCATGAGCTAACAGCATCTTCAATCAATGCATGGGCATGAATAAAGGCGGCCTTTCCTTGACGATACGGATCCTGTATTTCTCGCTCGCTCTGCCACTTGCCGAGCAGAAAAACTTTGCCCCTGGCATGAGAGGCAATCTTCAGTACTTGTTTTACATGCTCTTTTTCCATGACCAGAATCAAGTCTGATTCATTGACGATGTCCGGTGTAATTTGCCGTGCCTTAAACCCTTGGGCGTTGTGTCCGTGGTCTTCCAGAACCTGGAGGGCCGACGGTTCCATGGCCTCGCCAACCCGCGCGGCAAGCCCCGCCGAGGTCACCGTGATCGTTGAAGGGGCCAGCGCGTTACGCAGCAAAGTTTCTGCTGTCGGACTTCGGCAGATATTGCCCACGCAGACGACAAGGATCTTTCTGAACAAGGTTACTTTCCCGTGTAATATCAATAGGCCAACATATCAAGTGGGCTTTAGTGAACCCACAAGACCTTGCGGCACTGAGAAATAGATTCGCCCTGTTAATACAAGTGCATTAAGTACCACAGCCCCCAAAAGCCACCCAACCAGAATTACCGGACCAAAAATAACTGTGATTTTCCGGAACTGGCTACCTGACAAAAAATAACATTCGTGCACTTCGAACCCTCGCGAGCATCGAAATAAAAGTGACAAGTCAACGATTGGAAAATGTCATTACCCGCCAGGAGAACAGGCATGAAATCAGCACGTTTCAAACAGCTCACTGCCTCAACCCTGTTAATGCTTGGTGCAGCCAGTCAGGTTTACGCCAGTGACTTGTTCCCCGTACTTGCCGCCAACAAAACCATCGGTGTCCAGGTGAAGATCCAGACCTTCTCCCCCACCGACGCCGAGCAGATCAAGGCCGCAGGCTTCGGATTCGTGCGCTTTGGTGTATGGACCAACAGCCTGGGCGGCGCGGCGTATCAAAAGCAGATCAGCGATGCCTTCGCCGCGGCCAAGTCCGCCGATCTGCCGGTACTGATGACCGTACGCTCGACCAAGGCGCTGACCTCCACGCCCGACAACACCAGCGAACTCGTTGCTGCCGGCGAGTCGTTCGCCAGTTCGGTGAAGGGGCTGGAGCAGTCATACGGCGCGCAGCTCGTCGCGATTGAAATATGGAACGAACCGGACCTGGCGAAGTACTGGCCAACCGGAAATCTCGACACGACCTTTGTTCCGTTCATGAGTGCCCTGTGCAAGTCGCTGCAGGACAAACCGCAAGCGACGCCGCTGATCGGCTTTGGCTTCGCCCGGCCACCGAGTGCTGGCACGACGTCAGCATTGGCGCTGAACAAAATCGTCAGTGAATACCCCCATTGCCTGAGTGCGATCTCTTATCACCCCTATGGCATGTCCGGCGCGCAGATCAGCAAGACCCAGGCGTTTATTCAGCAAAACTTCCATCTACCGGGTGTCATCAGTGAATGGGGCGTGCCCTCCCTCAGCTCAAACGGCGGGATTGAAGCGCAGGCCAGCAAAATCAGCACCTTCATCGCCGACGTCAAGAAGCTCGACATCCCGCTGACATCGATTTACGAGTGGAAAAACAGTGAAACGGGCAGCAACGATCGGGAGAGGAATTTCGGTTTCCTGACCTCCGACGGCCAAGCGAAACCGGCGAAAATGGCAGCCTCTACCCAGTTGAATCCGCAGTAGGACGTGCGTCCACGGGACGCTGACGGTCAGTTGCCTGGAACCTGTGCCGCGTTTTGGCATCGTATTCATCGATACCAGGCCCCGCCTTTCAAACAACCGTTTTCAGGTTGTTGCCGCAGGGGCCGTCGATACACGTACACGCCCTTGAGTGGCTGTCAGCGCTCGGGTAATGTCATCAGATCCATAGGACAGAGCACGCCCATGACTTCCAAGCTGGAACAACTCAAACAAATGACAACCGTGGTTGCCGACACCGGCGACTTCGACGCTATCGCTCGCGTTAAACCCGTGGACGCCACCACCAACCCTTCCCTGCTGCTCAAGGCCGCGGCCATTCCGGCCTATGCCGAGCTGCTGAACGCCTGCGTCAATGACTGCAAGGGCGATGTGGGCCTGGCCAGCGACCGTTTTGGCGTGGCCGTGGGGCAAGAAATCCTGAAAGTGATCCCGGGCCGCATTTCCACCGAAGTGGATGCGCGCCTGTCGTTCGACTCCGATGCCATGCTCAAGCGTGCCCATCGCCTGATCGAGCTGTACGACAAGGCCGGTATTGGCCGCGACCGCGTGCTGATCAAGATCGCCTCCACCTGGGAAGGCATCCGCGCTGCCGAGATCCTGGAAAAGGAAGGCATCCAGACCAACCTGACCCTGCTGTTCTCCTTCGCCCAGGCAGCCGCCTGTGCCGACGCCGGGGTGTTCCTGATTTCGCCGTTCGTTGGCCGGATCTACGACTGGTACAAGAAAGCCAACGGCAACGACTACACCGGCGCGGATGATCCGGGCGTGCAGTCGGTGACGCGCATCTACAACTACTACAAGGCCAATGACTACAAGACCGTGGTCATGGGGGCGAGCTTCCGCAATCTGGGCCAGATCGAACAACTGGCCGGCTGCGACCGCCTGACCATCAGCCCGGACCTGATCGACAAGCTCGCCGCGGATACCGGCAAGCTGGAACGCAAACTGGCGCCCGGCCAAGCCGGTGAAGCGCGCCTGAGCCTCAACGAATCGCAGTTCCGCTGGCTGTCCAACGAAGATGCGATGGCGACCGAGAAACTGGCCGAAGGCATTCGTCAGTTCGCGCGGGATCAGGAGAAGCTCGAGGCGTTGTTGCAGGCCAAGCTGTGACCTGAGTGGGTGTAATGCAAAAAGGGCGAACCCTCACAGGTTCGCCCTTTTTTGTATGTGTGGTGACTGTCAGGACGCCATCGCGAGCAAGCTCGCTCCTACAGGGGGTCAATGGCGTTCGAGCGCATTCACCAGGTCATGGAAGGCTTCACGATTGGTATCGTTCAGCCCCATGAGTATCTTGTGCGCTTCGAGCACCTTGATCCGCACCACTTCTTCGGACTGATCCTGGTCTGGCAGGTCGTCCAGGCATTCCGGGCACGGCACCGGCTTATCAACGATGTTGAACACCTGCTCGAAGCCCATGGACTGCAACAGACGCGTGATGTCTTCGTGGGTGGTGACGACGGTCGGCAGCAGGCCGACCTTCTGCCGCGACAGGATCGACAGCTTGGCCAGCAGGCCAAGCGTGGTGCTGTCAATGCTGCGGGTTTCGGTCAGATCGATCACAATCGTGTTGAAATTCAACGCGCTGAAGATCCGCTCAATAGTCGCATCCAACGCCGAACACAGGGTCAGGCGAACTTCACCGACGAACTTCAGGACGAAGGTGCCATCCTGCTCGGCGAACTGGATTCTACCGGTACTCATCAAAGATTCCTGCTCAACACCAACAGGGCGATATCATCCGGCATCTCCCCTAGCGTGGCCAATCCAAAAACCTGCCGCAACCCATCCAGGGTGCCGCCCGCAGCCTTGACCCGTTGGGGCAACGCCGCCTCTTTTTCTTTGAGTGTGGGTTCTGGCAAAAGGTCCAGAATGCCATCAGACATCAGCGTCAGGCTGAACGTCGGTGGCAGTTCCAGCACGTGGTCTTCATAGGTGGCTTCGTTGAAGAGGCCCACCGGCAGACCACGCCCTTCCAGATAACGAACACTGTCTGGCGTGTACAACACTGGCAACGGCAGATGACCGCCGATGCTATAGGTCAACAAACCGGTCTCCTCGTCGATGACTCCACCGACCATTGTGACGTGTTTACCCAGCTTACAACTGATCAGGCCCCGGTTGATATGACCAAGAACCTCTGAAGGCTTGAATTCCGGCAAGGTGCCGCTGCGCTTGGATTCGAACAGCAGGCGCGTGGTCATGAACTTCAACAGCACGGTGACGAAGGCTGAAGAGGCACCATGACCGGAAACGTCCGCCAGGTAGAAGGCGACCCGGCGCTCGTCGACCCGGAAGTAGTCGACGAAATCACCCGACAGGTACAGCGACGGGATGATCTGGTGAGCAAACTTGAACTCGTCGATGGTCCAGGGGCTGACCGGCAGCATGTTCATCTGCACCTGACGACCGGCGTTCTGGTCCTCCTGGAGCAGGTTCAGGCTGGCTTCGAGCTCGCGGTTGGCCTTCTCCAGCTTCTCGCGGTAGCGCTGGTTCTCCAGCAGCAGGCGCGCACGATCCAGGGCCCGGCGCACAGAGTGCTCGAGCACGGCCAGATCTTCGAGAGGCTTGATCAGGTAGTCCGCCGCGCCCAGGCGCAGGGCCTCGACCGCGTCGTTCATCACGCCGGCACCCGACACCACGATCACCGGGGTTTGCGGCGACCGTTCGGTCACCTGGCGAATGAGTTCGAGTCCGCCCATCTGCGGCATGCGCAGATCGCAGATGACCAAGTCGGGCTTGTCTTGCTCGAATACCTGAAGACCCTGCTGACCATTGCTGGCCTGCAAGACGCTGAAACCACTGTCTTCCAAATAGGCGGCGAGGCTCGCGCGCACTACTTCGTCATCATCGATTATCAGCAGCGTGGCACTGGTTTTTGGCATGTGGGCAAACGGCGCCAGAATTAGGTTGGCGTAGCAGGCGGGGACTTTGGCCCGGCGCTGACTACTGGATTCGCTTTCTAGCCTCTCTGTCGCACCGCTTTCGGGCATTTGCCCTACACACGTGTACACCAGAGGTGCCCTTCTAAGGCGCAGACGGTACTCCCATCCGCCGGGCGTTTCAAGCTCACGCCGATGGTCGCCTGACGTCTTTATTTGTCAAATCACCGAGAGTTATAAGAACAGGCAAATCCGTAACCCAATGGAAGGTTCGAAGCCATAAGTCAAACCCCTCGGGACTACAGCGAAAAGCGCGATTTCATCCGCATGCGGGTCTTTGCAGACAAAAAAGGCGGCCTTTGATGGCTAATGCCAGTCAGTTAAGCTGACTGGCATTTTTATTTTTGATCGGATACTTCGGTGATTTCAGCCGAATCGCCCGAGGATAAACGCGCTCCTCACGTCGATGCGGCAGCACGTAGTGCGGCGCTGAAGCATGAAGCTCGGCCAAATACTTGGGGATGTTCCCGGAACGGTCGGCCGAGACGCTGTTGATAAACCCGAGAATCGCCCAGGTACACGCGGTAAAGCTCATTTCGCACGGGTAAATACCAGGACAGTGGCGACTCATTTCCACCATCTGATAGCGCAACAAGTTGTAGCCCAACAACACGCCCCACAACTCTTGCTCGATCATCTCGGGTGTCTTGCTGCGCAGCGTATAACTGCTGTTGAGCAGCGTCTGCTTCATTTCCCGAAAGCCTAATTCGATTTCCCAGCGCTGGCTGTACAGATCAACGATCTCGTCGGAAGGAAAACGCAGCGGGTCAGCCATTGAGGTCAGAATCTGACACACCTTGCCCTTCACGGTTTTGCTCAGCAGTCGCGCGGTCAGCCGCTCCGGCAACCCAGGCCATTGCTTGCGGGCCTGCGGCGAAGTGCTCAGCGAAACAATCGCATCCTGGCGCCCCAAACGCTGGATCACCTCGTACTGCGAGCCTTTTTTCAGCGGCATCAGCCAGTGGCGTTCGACGCCTGCCTGCTGCCACTGATGCAGTAAACCTAACGAGTAAAAACCACGATCAAACAGCGTCAGCGAGTGATCGGGGGTGGTTTCGATCAGTTGCTCGGCCAGTTTCATTTCGTTGCTGCGGTAGCCGTCAAACGCACTTCCAATCAGCAAATGGCTGGTCAACTCCATTTGGCAGACCATGCGCACCTGAGGAAAACCGGTGTCGCCGTGCTGGTTGCTGGCGGAATCATAGCGCGCCCGATTTTCCGGCGTGTCGGGCGTGCGCCAGACAACGCCATCGACGCCCAACAAACGCAAACCGGCCCAAGTCGGATGACTGGCCGCCTCATGCCAACTTTTCTGGGTCAAATCGAAGACTTGTCGTACAGCTTGACGGGCCTGGACTACGGCGCTGGGGGCCACCAGCGGGCGCTGGCCCGGCAACATGATGTTCATGCGACTGACCACATCCCAGGCCGACATGCGCCGGAAGAACGCCATGGAGATCACGCACCAGAGCATCATTTCCAGCGGCAAACGACGCTTGCGCAGCGTCGCCACACCGGCTTGTTCAAGCGCCTGTTCGACCAAAGAAGGATCGAGCAAGGCATCCAATCCCTCGATGGCGTTGGGGGTAGAGGCGATGTTGTGGGTCAGTTCCAGTGCCCGAGCGAGACGCATAAAAAAATCCGATGCCAGTACAGGCATCGGATTTTGATTTCTTGCGGCCAAAGGTCAAGCGAGAAGGCTTAACTGATCGGCATTAGCCTTTGATGGCCGCCTTTTTCAGTTTACCGGTCGAGATCAAAAATCGTCTTCGACCTGACCGTCTTTGACCTTGAACTCACGGTTCTGCAAGTACGCATTACGGATGAAGGTGTACTTGTCGCCGGTGATCAGCTTTTCGCTCGACAGCAGGTTGGCACGGGTATCGATGATGTCCAGGGCATAGAACGAGTTACGCACAGGCACGTCGTTTACGTAACGATAAGCACCGGTATAGCTGTCGACGTACTTGGACGGCGCATCACGCAAGGTGCTTGGACCCAGCAGGGGCAGCATCACGTAAGGGCCGCTGCCGACACCCCAGTAGCCCAGCGTCTGACCGAAGTCTTCGTCATTGCGCTGCAGGCCCATTCTGGTGCCGACATCGATGACGCCCAGCAAGCCGAAAGTGGTGTTGAAAATGATTCGCGCGGTATCAACGCCTGCGGCATGCGGTTTGGCCTGCAGGATATCGTTGGCCAGGTTGCGCACATCGCCGATGTTCCGGAAGAAATTGTGAACACCGTCTTCGACAAACTGCGGCGTCACGTACTGGTAGCCCTGGGCCAGGGGCTTCAGCGCGTAGGTGTCGATCACGTCGTTGAACTTGTAAATCGGGCGGTTGATGCTTTCCCAAGGATCATCTTCCGAGGCTGCCTGGGCAACGAACGGAACCAGCATCGCACTGGCGCATACACAAATCCTGGCTAGATGATTGCTCCAGCGCATAGAAAAAAACTCCTTGGTTTGTACTGGCTCGGGCACTTGGCCCAGGCAATAAGTGGGCAAGTATAAGACGTAAACGCCGTTTAACGCACTTTGCACGAGATTCACACAGACACAATCGTGCCAAGTGTGAGCGATTCACATCCATGTCATTCAACTGTCACCGTCGCCCACTAGCCTTCAGGCTATTTCAGGGACGTCCACATGCCGCTCGCCGAAGCCTTGCCCCAAACCGCACCCCGCCTGACCGCCGTCCTGTTCGGCCTCAGTGGCTGCCTGGTGGATTTCGGCGCGCACACGCACCGGCACGGCAGCCACTCGGCCGAACACGCCGAGGCCACACCCGGCGCACTGGATAGCCTGCGCAGCTTGCAGCGCCAGCAGATCCCCTGCGCCTGGCTCGATGAACTGCCCCCTGCCCTCAGCCAATCCCTGGCCGCGGCGCTGCCGGAATGGATCAAACCCTCGCAACATCCAGCAACAAACAACCCATGGCCCGCCCCGAATGCCTGCTGGCAAGCCTTGATGACCCTGAACGTCGAGCGACTCGACGGCTGCGTACTGGTGAGCGGCGAACCCCGCTTGCTGCAAGCGGGGCTCAATGCCGGGTTGTGGACCATCGGCCTGGCGTCCTGCGGCTCGCTGTGCGGGCTGGCGCCCGAGCAATGGCAAGCGTTGACCCCACAGGAGCGCGACATCAAACGCGCCAAGGCGACGATGCAACTGTTCGGCCTGGGCGTGCATTCAGTGATCGATCACCTCGGTGAACTCGACACCTGCCTGGCCGATATCAGCTTGCGTCGGCTCAAGGGCGAAAAGCCCTGACCGAGATCATGCACGTTGGGCGCGAGTGGATTAATCTAAAGGTAAGCCATCGACCTTTGGCCTGCTGCCATGGTCTATGCCAGTGCCTATCGATAAAAGGAAGAACGCCATGCCTGCCCGCGAACTGCAAGAACAGCTCAATGCCCTGCGCGAGCAATTGGAACAGAATCCTCCATTGTCTGAAGCCGAACGCGCCGAGCTACACGAACTGATGCAACAGATCGAGTTGAAGCTTGAGCTGGAAACCAAAACCCAGGATTCCAGCCTCGCCGATGGCGTCAACCTGGCCGTTGAGCGCTTCGAACTCGAACACCCTACCCTTGCCGGCACCCTGCGCAACATAGGGCAGGCCTTGGCCAACATGGGGATCTGAACCCTCCTGATGCAAAAAAGCCCCGCTGGTGATAGCGGGGCTTTTTCATATCTGAAAATACATTTCCCTTGTAGGAGCGAGCCTGCTCGCGATGAGGCCGGCACATCCAACATCAATGTCGCCTGATACTCAGCCATCGCGAGCAGGCTCGCTCCTACAGGGTTTCGTTACTGGCGGACCAGGCGATGGTTCGGCAACTGCACCTCTTCAGTGCTGCGATACGGGTTGATATCCAGCCCGCCACGACGCACGTAGCGCGCATACACCGTCAGTTTCTCCGGCTTGAGCAACCGCTGCAGGTCAAGGAAGATCCGCTCCACGCACTGTTCATGGAAGTCCGAGTGCTGGCGGAAGCTGACGATGTACTCGAGCAGGCTCGCGTGATCCAGCGCCGCGCCACGGTACGCCACCGCCACGCTGCCCCAGTCCGGCTGGCTGGTGACCGGGCAGTTGGACTTGAGCAAATGGCTGTGCACGCTCTCTTCGACAATGCGCGAATCATCGCAACGCAGCAGTTCCGGCCGTGGATGCTCATAGTTGCTGACGCTGATATCCAGCTCATCGATGCACACGCCCGGCAAGGCCACGACGCCTTCGCTCTCGACATCCTGGAGACTGCGGATACGCACGCCCACCGGCTTGCCGGCAGCCGCCGACAAGTCCTTGGCCAGCGTCGCCTCAAGGCTCGCGGTATCGACAAACGGTGTCTGATTAAGGGAGTTGAGGTACAGCTTGAACGACTTCGACTCGATGATGTTCGGCGAATCCGCCGGAATGCTGAATTCGCCGATCGCGACCACCGGCTTGCCCGACGGCAGCAGCCAGGACAGTTCGAAGCAGTTCCAGAAGTCCACGCCTTTATACGGCAGGGTTTGCGCCGTCAGGCCCAGTTCCGCCCACTTCGCGGTGCGCGGGATCGGGAACAGCAAGGACGGCGTGTAGGTGGCGATGTATTCGCTGGACTTGCCCAGCGGCGAATGTTCGGCTGCGGGATGCATGGCGGAAACCTGACTGAAGAATCAGCGGATTCTATCAGCCTTTGCTCCCGCCTTTGAGTGCTTACTGACTGACAGTCAATTTGCCGACCATGCCGGCCTGGTAATGACCGGGGATGTTGCAGGCAAACTCAAGGCTGGTGGCCTTGCTGAAGGTCCAGGTCAGCTCGGCAGTCTTGCCCGGTTCCACCAGCACGCTGTTGGGGTCGTCATGCTTCATGCCGTGGTCCATTTTGCCGTGATCCATGCCGGCCATGTTGCCGTGGTCCATTGCCTTCATGCCGGTGGGCGTCAGCATGCCGCTCTGTTGCATCTGCAACATTTCCTGCTGGTGTTTGGCGTGCATCGCCGCATCCCCCAGGTTGAGCTCATGCAACAACTGGCCTTTATTGACCAGCACGAAGCGCACGGTTTCCCCGGCCTTGATCTCGATGGCCTTCGGCGTAAAGGACATGTCCTCCATCACCACCTCTATACTGCGGGTCGCCTTGGCCGCCGGGGCCGGCTGACCGAAATCGTAGGTATGCCCGGCGTCCGCCAACACCGGTGAACTCAGCGCCAGCAAACAAACGATTTGCGCCACGGATTTGCGTAAAAACATCGTCATACTCCAACAAGATAAGGCTCAGCATGGGCAAAACTCTAAACTGCTGCCACTGCCCGCAACCTGACAGCCAGATTACAACTTTGTCAGGTTGCCCTGTGCCAATGCTTGCCACGGTATAAAGCGTTCGTTCCACTTGCCATGAGTCGCCCATGAAACTGCTGATTGTCGAAGACCAACCGAAAACCGGCCATTACCTGCGCCAGGGCCTGGCCGAGGCCGGGTTCAACACGGAACTGGTGGCCGATGGCACTACCGGCCAGCAATTGGCCCTCAGCGGCGAATATGCCCTGCTGATTCTTGATGTGATGCTGCCGGGTCGTGATGGCTGGCAGATTCTGCAAGCAGTGCGCAGTGCCGGCCTGGACACGCCGGTACTTTTTCTGACCGCCCGTGACGCCGTGGAGGACAGGGTTCACGGCCTCGAACTGGGCGCCGATGACTATCTGGTCAAGCCGTTTGCCTTCTCCGAACTGCTGGCCCGGGTCCGCAGCCTGTTGCGTCGCGGCAGCGCCACGCCCCAGGAGACCAGCCTGCAACTGGCCGATTTGCGCCTGGACCTGATCCGGCGCCGGGTCGAACGCAGCGGCCAGCGTATCGACCTGACCGCCAAGGAATTCGCCCTGCTGGAAATGCTCCTGCGCCGCCAGGGCGAAGTCCTGCCCAAATCGCTGATTGCGTCCCAGGTCTGGGACATGAATTTCGACAGTGACACCAATGTCATCGAGGTGGCGATCCGGCGCCTGCGCCTGAAGATCGACGATGATTTCCCCAACAAGCTGATTCACACCGTGCGCGGCATGGGCTACGTCCTTGAAGAGCGCCCCGCCTGATGCGCCGTCTCTCCTTGAGCAGCCGCCTGGCGCTGCTGTTTGCCGCGTGCACCGCCGTGGTGTCGTTGTTCGCCGGGGTGCTGTTCAGCCGCGCCAGCGAGGCGCACTTCGTTGAACTCGACCAGCAACTGCTGGACGGCAAGCTGATTGGCTTGCGTCGGGCCCTGCACGACCTTCAGTCGAGTGAAAGTGAGGTGAAACTGGCCGAAGAGTTGAGCCGGCAGGCTGACCTGTCCCTGCGAATCACCGGCAGTGACGGCCAGCGCTGGTATGACAGCTCGACCAACATTCCCCAGGCATTGCCGCACCAGCCAGGATTGTCGACGGTGAGCCATGAAGGCATGGATTACCGCGTGCTGAATGCACCGCTTTTCGCGGGCAAACCCGATTCACCGCAACTGACCCTGCTGCTGGACATCACCCACCACCAGCACTTTCTGCAACGCATGCAGCATTTGATCTGGCTGACCGTCGGCCTGTCAGCCCTGGCCACCGCACTGCTGGGCGCCTGGGCGGCACGCAGCGGCTTGCGCCCGTTGCGGCGGATCAGTGCGGTGGCCAGCGGTGTTTCCGCGCAATCGCTGAACTCGCGGCTGCCTGAAGAAAACATGCCGCCGGAACTGGCGGAAATGTCCCACAACATCAACGCCATGCTCGGACGCCTCGACGACTCGTTTCAGCGCCTGTCCGCGTTCTCCGCCGACATCGCCCATGAATTGCGCACGCCACTGTCGAACCTGCTGACCCACACCCAGGTCACCCTCACCCGCCCTCGCCCCATCGAGGACTACCGCGAAGCCCTGCACAGCAACCTCGAAGAGCTGCAATGGATGGCGCAACTGGTCAACGACATGCTCTACCTGGCGAAAGCCGATCACGGGTTGTTAATGCCCAAATGCGAGCCACTGGAACTGGCGGAGGAAGCGGATCTGCTGCTGGAGTTCTTTGCACCATTGGCGGAAGACGCGCAGGTAAAACTGAGTCGTGACGGCAATGCCCGCATCGAAGGTGACCGCAGCATGTTGCGTCGGGCGTTGTCGAACCTGCTGGACAATGCGCTACGGTTCACGCCGGCCGATGGCGAGGTTCGGGTGCGTATCGTCGATCAGCCAAAACAGTTGCGCCTGACCGTTGAAAACATGGGCCAACAGATTTCCGAAGATCTATTGCCGCGCCTGTTTGACCGGTTTTACCGGGCCGATCCTGCGCGTCGTGAAGGCAGTAGCGAACATGCGGGACTGGGACTGGCGATCACCCAGTCGATCATCCGTGCCCATGGCGGGCAGATTCGTTGCGAATCGGAGAATGGGTGGACGCGGTTTGTGATCGAGTTGCCAAGGGGAGATTGAGACCAGCAGTACCGGCCTCTTCGCGGGCAAGCCCGCTCCCACAGTGTTTTGTGGCGTTCACATAATCTGTGTACGACGCAGATCCCTGTGGGAGCGGGCTTGCCCGCGAAAGCGATCTTGAAGCTTACGAATAGCGCAACGCATGAGCCGGCTCGATCTTCGCCGCCCGCCAGGCCGGGTAAACCGTGGCCAGGAAGCTCATGACAAACCCCGCCGTGCAGATCAACGCCACATCCGCGCCTTGCAGCTCGGACGGCAGGTTGCTGACGAAATACACGTCGGAACTGAAGATGTGCTGCCCGCTGACCCGCTCGATCCAGCCCACGATCTGGCTGACGTTCAGCGCGGCAATCACGCCCAACACACCGCCAATCAGGGTGCCGACAATGCCGATCACCGTGCCCTGCACCACGAAGATCGCCATGATCTGCCGTGGCGTGGCGCCGATGGTGCGAAGGATCGCGATGTCCGCGCCCTTGTCGTTCACCACCATGATCAGGGTCGCGATGATGTTGAACGCCGCCACCGCGACGATCATCAGCAACAGCAGGCCGATCATGGTTTTTTCCATTTTCATTGCGCTGAACAGGCTGCCCTGGGTGTGGGTCCAGTCGTCAGCCTTGTAGGCGGCGCCCAGCCCCGTGGCGATGTCGCTCGACACTTGCGGCGCGGCATACAGGTCCTTCACCGCCAGGCGCACGCTCTGCACCTGATTCGGCTCCCAGTGCTGCATCTGCGCGGCATCGGCCATGTGGATCAGCGCCATGGTGCCGTCCAGTTCGGCGCCCACCTTGAACACGCCGACCACATTCAGCCGCTGCATGCGCGGGGTGATGCCGCCCGGCGCATTGCTGACTTCCGGCACGATCAGGGTGATCTTGTCGCCGACGTTCAAGCGGAAGCGGCGCGCCGTGATCTCACCGATCACCACGCCGAATTCGCCCGGTTTCAGGGCTTCGAGGCTCCCCTGAACGATGTGCTTGGCGACGATCGACACCTGGCCTTCCAGCGCCGGGTCGACACCGCTGACCTGGATTGGCTGCATCGTGCCCTTGTAGGACAGCATGCCCTCCATCTCGGTGAACGGCACCGCCGCCGTCACTTCCGGGTTTTTCATCGCCGCCGCTGCCACGGGCTTCCAGTCATCAATCGGATTGACGCCGACGATGGTGGCGTGGGGCACCATGCCGAGGATGCGCGAGCTCATTTCGCGCTGGAAGCCGTTCATCACCGACAGCACCACGATCATTGCCAGCACGCCGAGGGCGAGGCCGATCATCGAGGTCATCGAGATGAAGGAAACAAAGCGATTGCGGCGCTTGGCGCGGGTATAGCGCGTGCCGATAAAGATCGATAACGGTCTGAACATTCGCTGGGGCACCGTATGGAAATAAATGACCCGACGCCTTTCCAGGCATCGGGTTTCAGCCAATCAGATAGGAGTGAGGCAACCTTCCTGCAAGTGCAGGACGCGGTCCATCTGGCGGGCCAGGTTCATGTCGTGGGTCACCACCAGGAACGCCGTGCGCATCGAGGTGCTGAGCTCCAGCATCAAGTCCTGGATCCCCTGGGCGGTGTGGGAATCGAGGTTGCCGGTCGGCTCGTCGAGCATCACCAGGCCCGGATTGTTTACCAGGGCGCGGGCGATGGCCACGCGCTGACGCTCACCACCGGACAATTCGGCCGGCTTGTGCTCCAGGCGATGGCCCAGCCCTACCCGCTCCAGCAACGCCGTGGCACGCTGACGCGCTTCGGGGATCGCGGTCTTGCCGATCAGCAGCGGCATGCAGACGTTTTCCAGGGCGGTGAATTCCGGCAGCAGGTGGTGGAACTGGTACACGAAGCCGAGGGCGCGATTACGCAGCAGGCCGCGTTTCTTCTCGCTCAGCGCCGACAGTTCTTCACCGTCGAGCCAGACGCTGCCCTTGGTCGGCGTATCGAGGCCGCCCAGCAGGTTGAGCAAGGTACTTTTGCCCGAGCCCGACTTGCCGACAATCGCCACACGCTCCCCCGGGTGCAACTCCAGTTGCAGGCCGGCCAACACTTCCACCGATTCCGGGCCTTCCTCGTAGGACTTGCCCAGGCTGCGGCAGCTCAAGATTGCTTTATCACTCATGCCCGACTCACTCATAACGTAGCGCCTCCGCAGGCTGGGTGCGCGCGGCACGCCAGGCTGGATACAGGGTGGCGAGGAAACTCAGGACCAACGCCGCGGAGCAGACCATCACCACGTCCTGGCTCTGCACCTGCGACGGCAGGTAATCGATGAAGTACACGTCGGCGTTGAGGAACTTGTGCCCGATCAGGCCTTCGAGGGCCGAGATCGCGGCGCTGACGTTCAGCGCGGCAAAGATCCCGACCACGGCGCCAATGGCCGTGCCGACCACGCCAATGACGGTGCCTTGCACCATGAACGTGCGCATGATCGTGCCCGGCGTGGCGCCCAGCGTGCGCAGGATCGCGATGTCGCCCTTCTTGTCGTTCACCACCATCACCAGCGTGGAAATGATGTTGAACGCAGCGACGGCAACGATCAGCAGCAGCAACAGGCCGATCATGGCTTTTTCCATGCGGATCGCCTGGTACAGGTTGCCGTGGGTGCGGGTCCAGTCGCGGGCGTAGAAGCGGTCTTCGCCGAGGTCGCGGGCGATGCTCCACGCGGTGCGCGGCGCCTGGAACAGGTCGTCGAACTTCAGGCGCAGGCCCTGGACCTGATCCGGTTTCCAGCGATGCAGCCGGGCCAGATCCTGCAGGTTGGTGACGCCAAGATAGCCATCGAGCTCACCGGCGCCGACATGGAAGATGCCAACCACGGTAAAGCGCTTCATGCGCGGGAACATCCCGGCCGGGGTCACGGTGACTTCCGGGGCGACGAAGGTCAACTTGTCGCCGATGGCCGCACCGAGCTTGGCCGCGGCCTTGTCGCCGATGACGATGCCGAACTCACCCGGCACCAGGTCGTCGAGTTTTCCCTGGGTCATGAACTGATCGATGATCGACACCTGGCGCTCTTGCGCCGGGTCGATGGCATTGAGCAGGACTTTCGAGACCTTGCCGTTGTTGGTCAGCAAGCCCTGCATCTGCGTAAACGGCGCCACGGCCGTTACCTGCGGGTTCTGCTTGACCTTGGCGGCCAGGCTTTGCCAATCGCTGATCGCCTCGCCGGACTCGATGGTCGCGTGGGGCACCATGCCCAGCACGCGGGTGCGCATCTCATGATCGAAGCCGTTCATCACCGACAGCACCACGATCATCACGACCACGCCAAGGGCGAGCCCGATCATCGAAGTCAGGGAAATGAATGACACAAAATGATTGCGACGCTTTGCACGGGTGTAACGCGTGCCGATAAATACGAAGAGAGGTCTGAACATGTCGGGGCTTGTTCGGAGGGAAAAGGAACGTCCTTGTGGCGGGGGTCGATAACCAGCTTTACACTCAGACCACCGCCGCTACCATGGGTTCGCCATGTCGACATTAGATGAAGAAGATCGCCGCGAATACTACCGTATCGAGGATACGATCGCACTGGAAATTCGGCCCCTGTCCGCTTCTGAAGCCACAGGCCAGGAAGTGTTGCAGGATGCGTCCCCACTCTTCAACTTGCTCAGCGAACTGCACCTGAGCGAATTCGAGTCGCAACACCTGTTGCGCCAGATCAGCGAACGCGACCGCACGACCGCCGCATTCCTCAAATCCCAGAACAAACGCATCGATTTGCTGAGCCAGGTCGTCGCTCTGACAGTGCTCGGGCAGATTGGCGAACCGCAGCCGGTGATCATCTCCGAAGGCGGCATCGACTTTCAGCATCCCTCGCCCATTGCCGCCGGCGCACGCCTGTCGGTCAAGCTGGTGCTGATGCCACAAGCCCTGGGCCTGCTGCTGCGCGCCCGCGTCACCCATTGCGACCGCAAGGGCGATGGCTATGACGTCGGCACCGAGTTCGAACACCTGACCGACGCCCAGCGCCAACTGCTGGCCCGCCACATCTTGCAAAAGCAGGCCCAGGAACGACGCCTGGCCCGCGACCAACTCGAATCAGGCAATTAATTTAAGGAAGAACCGTGACCCTCATCTACGGCCATCGCGGCGCCAAGGGCGAAGCACCGGAAAACACCCTGACCAGCTTTCAGGAATGTCTCAAGCACGGCGTGCGTCGCTGCGAACTGGACCTGCACCTGTCCATGGACGGCGAGTTGATGGTCATCCACGACCCAACCCTCAAGCGCACCACTGACCGTCGCGGCAAGGTCGTCGAACACACGGCGGCCGAGCTTGTGACGTATGACGCACGCGAGGGTGGCCCGGGCTGGATCAAGCCGTGCCCGATTCCGACGCTGGAACAACTGTTCGAGAAATGCGACTTCGATCACTGGCAACTGGAAGTCAAAAGCGCATCACGGATGCGTGCCGCGACCACCGTGCTGGCGATTCGCGAAATGGTCCAGCGTCATGGCCTGATGGACAAGGTGACCATCACCTCGAGCTCCCGTGAAGTGCTCAAGGCTGCGCTGGAACTGGTGCCGGACGTATCCCGCGGGCTGGTGGCCGAGTATGCCTGGCTCGACCCGCTGAAGGTCGCGGCCAGTTATGGCTGTGAGATTCTGGCGCTGAACTGGACCCTGTGCACGCCGGAACGCCTGCAAAGGGCGCAGCGTCAGGGGCTGCATGTGTCGGTGTGGACAGTCAACGAGCCTGCGCTGATGCGCAGACTCGCCGACTTCGGCGTTGACAGCCTGATTACAGACTTTCCCGGTTTGGCCACCGCCACGCTCGAGAATTGCTGAAATCGGTCTCCCCGGCCGGCTCAGGCCACCGGCCGGAGCCCGTCAAAAAAGCCGGTTGAGGCCATCGTACGCGGCTACCCGATAGGCTTCGGCCATGGTCGGGTAGTTAAACGTGGTGTTGACGAAGTACTTCAGCGTGTTCAGTTCGCCCGGCTGGTTCATGATCGCCTGACCGATGTGCACGATCTCCGACGCCTGATAACCGAAGCAGTGAACGCCCAGTACTTCCAGGGTTTCACGGTGGAACAGGATCTTCAGCATGCCTTGCGGCTCGCCAGCGATCTGCGCCCGCGCCATGCTCTTGAAGAAGGCCTTGCCCACTTCGTACGGCACCTTGGCCTGGGTCAGCTCCTGCTCGTTCTTGCCGATCGAGCTGATCTCCGGAATGGTGTAGATGCCGGTTGGCACGTCATTCACAAAGCGCCAGCTGCCGTTATCGACAATGCTGCCGGCGGCCGAACGGCCCTGGTCGTGGGCAGCACTGGCCAGGCTCGGCCAGCCGATCACGTCACCGGCGCCGTAGATGTTCGGCACGCAGGTGCGGTACGCCTCGTCGACTTCGATCTGGCCACGACTGTTGACCTTCACGCCGATGTTTTCCAGACCCAGCTGATCGGTGTTGCCGGTACGACCGTTGCACCAGAGCAAGGCGTCGGCCTTGATCTTCTTGCCGGACTTGAGGTGCAGGATCACGCCGTTGTCCACGCCTTCGACGCGGTCGTAGTCTTCGTTGTGGCGAACCGTGATGTTGTTGTTGCTGAAGTGATAACTCAGGGCCTGGGAAATTTCCGAGTCGAGGAAGCTCAGCAACTGGCCACGGTTGTCCACCAGTTCGACCAATACACCCAGGCCGCTGAAGATCGAGGCGTATTCGCAACCGATCACGCCGGCGCCGTAAACGATGAGTTTGCGCGGGGTGTGGCCGAGGCTGAGGATGGTGTCGCTATCGTAGATACGCGGGTGGTGAAAATCGATGTCCGCCGGGCGATAAGGACGCGAACCGGTGGCGATGATGATGTGCTTGGCCACCAGTTTCTCGACCACACCGTTGGCGCAGACCACTTCGATGGTTTGCTCGTCGGCGAAGCTGCCGGTGCCGAAGAACACGTCGACGCGGTTACGGGCGTAATAGCCGGTACGCGAAGCGACTTGTTTGGAGATGACTTTCTCGGCGCTTTTCAACACGTCCGGGAACGAGAACCAGCGCGGTTCACCAATGGCCCGGAACATCGGGTTGGTGTTGAATTGCATGATCTGCCGCACCGAGTGACGCAGTGCCTTGGACGGGATGGTGCCCAAGTGAGTGCAGTTGCCGCCGACCTGGCGACGGCTATCGACCATCGCCACCTTGCGCCCTGCCTTGGCGGCGTTCATTGCCGCGCCTTCCCCCGCCGGGCCGGAACCCAACACCACCACGTCGTAGTTGTAGACAGCCATGCGTACTCCTCAGAACAGGCCGCGGCACCCTCGGCACCTGCGGCTAAATCACGCCAATGCGTGGCATGAAGGAACAATTTGGGGCCAGTGCAGAACCCGGACACAGTCTATAGAAGCGTCAACGCCGCGCACATTAACCCTTGGTCGCGTCGTAGGCTACTTTTGCCTGCGCTACAACGCCAGTTTTCAATGCTCAAATCGCCGAAATCATTCGGTTTTTTTGCCATTGAGGCGTTCAAAAGCGTGACTGCTGCGTGTGACGAAACCTGTATCGGCACGAATCACAAAAAATGCGCCGATATCGTGTTTTTCTGCGTAGTCCCAACCGCGCTCCGGGCCGAGAATCAGCAACAGCGTCGATAAGCCATCGGCCATCAACGCGGAAGGATGAATCACCGTGACCGACGCCAGGTTATGTGAGACCGGCGCACCGGTGCGCGCATCAAAGGTGTGGGAAAAACGCTGGCCGCCCTGCTCGAAATAATTCCGGTAGTCACCGGAGGTGGACAGGCCATAGCCGTCAACAACAATGATGCGCTCGGCCACCTGCCGATCATCCCGAGGTTCTTCCAGGGCGATGCGCCATGGCGAACCGTCAGCCTTCTTGCCGGACGCCTTGAGCTCGCCCGTCGCCTCGGCGAGGTAGTCATGGATGCCCATCGCCTCGAGTCTTGCGGCAATCGTGTCCACCGCATAACCGGCGGCGATGCTGTTGAAGTCGACCTCGACGGCGGCGTCCTTGCACAACCGGTCGCCCTCGATGCGCAAGTGTTCATGGCCGACGCGCTTGCGGACTTCGGCGAGGGCTTCGACGGTCGGGACTTTTTCCCCGCGGGCCTGCGGACCAAATCCCCAGAGATTGAGCAACGGCTCCACCGTCAGATCGTAGGAACCATCGCTTTGCACTGACAGTTGCTCGCCCACGCGGACCAGTTCGAGGATCGACGCCGGCATAACCTGACAGCCGTCGGCCGGCAATGCATTGAAGCGCTCGATGTCCGAGTCGCTGCGGTAGGTCGACATTTGCCGGTCAATGTCAGCGAGGATCCGCTCGACCTGGACGCGGACTTCGTCCGGCGCCGGAAGGCCGGCATGGCGCACATACTTGATCGAATAAGTGCTGCCCATGGTCGGGCCGCCGAAGGTTTCCAGAGTGTCGCCGCTGCCGCAGGCGGACAGCATGATGATCAGAGCCCCAAGGCCATGCAGCCGCCATTTCAACAAATCCCGCATCTCCAAGAATCCCTGACACGCCGCCAAGGCCAGCCATTATGCGACAGAACCGTGGGAGCGAGCCTGCTCGCGATGAGGCCAGTCCGAACAACACACCCCTCAACCGACAAAAGCAGCACAATCGGCATAGGGGGCGGCCTTCACAGGCCGCTCCCCTGCCACACCACCCGGCATGCGGGTCCGCACCGGGCGGTTCGAGAGATTGAGGTTATGAGAGTCGCACCAATCCCAGCCTGTCAAACCACGCCACGTCCAGCACTCGATTGAGCTCAAAGCGGCTGTTACGCCACCAACTATAAGAGTTAGCCGCCACTTTCCGTGCCGATTGGCTACTGGCTCCCAGCGCCCGCAGTTCGCGATAAATCGTCGGACCACGCCTCCATTGTTTAAGTTGGATCGCTCGTAATCGATGTCGCATCCACTCATCTAGCCCTCGCCAGACTTTCGGTGTTTGTGACAACCCGAAGCAAGCTTTCCAGCCCAAGAGGTAGGGTCGTAGATTCTCGACAACTTGCCGCAGACTGCGACCACCCGAGCGACGCGTGAGTTCACGTACCCGTTGTTTGAACTGCTTGCGCGCCTTGATCGCCACTGCTCTTTTGACGCCTTGTGGAGAGGCCCAGAAGGCGTACCCAAGAAACTTGCGACCAAATGCACTCGTCACCGCGCTCTTGCTCGAGTTGACGCTCAAGTGCAGCTTTTCATACAAACGCCTCAGCAAGATCATCACCCGCTGGCCCGCCTTGTGACTGCGAACATACACATTCGCATCGTCGGCATAGCGCACGAAGCAATGACCTCGGTGTTCAAGCTCCCGACCCACTTCGTCCAGCAGCACGTTCGCCAGCAGCGGTGACAGCGGACCGCCTTGCGGCGCCCCGCAACGGCTTTTCTCGACCGCGCCATTGATCTGCGTTCCCGCATCCAGATACGCCCGGATCAGTCGCATAACCGCCCGATCCGCAATCCGCTTGCGTAAACGATCAATCAAAATATCGTGGTCGACCCGGTCGAAGAACTTCTCCAGATCCACATCCACCACCACTTTGAGACCCGAGGACACATGACGCTGGGCAGCTAAAACAGCGTCCTGCGCGCAGCGTCCCGGACGAAAGCCGTAGCTGTGTTCACTGAAAGTTGGATCGAGCAATGGCTGCAAGACCTGCAGCAGTGCTTGTTGGATCAGACGGTCGATGACCGTCGGGATACCCAACTCACGTTGACCGCCGTCAGGCTTGGGAATGGCCACTCGTCGTACCGGACTGGGCCGGTAGATACCTGAAAGAAGCTGTTCACGAATCCCTGCCCACTGGGTTAGCAAGTGTTCGGCGGTCTGCTCAATATCCAGACCATCGACTCCCGCTGCACCCTTGTTGGCCTTGACCCGTTTCCACGCCCGTTTCAGGTTTTCTCTTGCAAAGGCCCGCTCCAGCAGCCCTTGCCCTGCGTTGTCGGATTCATCTTGCGGGCGATTGACCTCGTCGCTGACGGGACTTCTCACGGCTTCACCGCTCGCTGTCTCCATCCGCCCCGCGTTTGGCAGGCATCTGACTTCCGGCTTCTCGCATCAACATGGCCTATAACGCTTTCTCTCGTTCGGCCCTTCGTCAAAAAAAAGACTACTACGGCCTCTGCTGACTTCTCGCTCCGGCTGATGCCGTCGCCCTTTCAGGCACAAGGCGAGATCTCCCCAGGTAAGAACGCAATCCTTCCCCGCACAACCGCCGGATTTACGATGCCGCCCTTTGACCACAAGAGCTTTGCGATTTGCTGCCCGCTCGCCCTGGTCGACATAGCCTTGTATCCGGTTCTTGTCCATCGGCTCACGGTTTCGATTCACGCTTCCTCCCCACACTCGGTCGCCCTAATGCAGTTGCGCTTCACTTCGTTCGCTGTGGTCAGCTCACGGTGGGACTTCCACCCACAAGATTGCGCCCATGCTGGGCGCACAACAAAAAAGACCCCGGCCTTTCGGCCGGGGTCTTCTGTGCAGCGCTAAACCTGTTCAGGCATCAGTAACGCTTGATCTCCGCCTGGCTTTCCAGCTGCTTGCGGTAAGCTGCGAAGTCTTGCTGGCCGATGCGGGAAGCGAGGTAGCGACGATACTGTGCTTTCTCTTCCTCGGTCGGTGCCGCGGCTTCGTTCACGCCATTGAGACGCACGATCATCAGGCTGCCATCAGCCAGCGTCACGCTGGTGAAGGTCGGCTTGTCCTTGGCCGCAGGCTTCGCCATGCGGAACAGCGCTTGCAACACCGCAGGGTCGATCCCTTCCTGAGCACGGGTCGCCGCCTCGGTGACTTTCCAGGCCTGGCCGTCGACCGCCTGGTCCAGCGGAGTCTTGCCATCGCGCAGGCCGGCAATCAGGGCGTCAGCCTTGGTCTTGGCATCGGCGCTGGCGTGTTCCTTGGCCAATTGCGCACGGATCGCGGCAGAGACGCTTTCCAGCGGCAATTGCGAAGGCTTCAGGTGCTCCTTGGCACGCAACACGACCACGGTTTCCGGATCGAGCTCGATAGCGGTGCTGTTCGCGCCCTCATCCAGTACTTCCGGGCTGAACGCGGCAGTGATCACGGCACGGTTGGCCGCAATACCCTCACCGCCTTCACGGCCGAACGGCTTGGACGTGTGGACGGTCAGCTTCAGGTCCTGCGCCGGCTGAGCCAGATCGGAGGCTTCGAACGAGGCATCTTCCAGTTGCTTGGTCGCCTCGACAAAACGCTGTTCGACTTGCTGAGCCTTCAATTCGCGGGTCAGCTTGTCTTTCAGGCTGGCGAATGTCGGTACTTCAGGCGCTTCCACGCCCAACAGCTTGATCAGGTGGAACCCGAAATCGGTGCGAACCGGCGCGGAAACCTGATCCTTGGCCAACGAATACAGGGCCTTTTCGAACGCCGGATCGTAGACGCCAGGACCGGCATAACCCAGGTCGCCGCCGTTGTTCGCCGAACCCGGATCCTGGGAGAACTCCTTGGCCAGAGCCTCGAATTTCTCGCCCTTGGCCAGACGGGCCTGGATCTCTTCGATCTTCGCCTTGGCTTGCGCCTCGGTGGTCTTGTCGTTCACTTCAATCAGAATGTGCGCCGCCTGGCGTTGCTCGGACAGATTCGCGATTTCTTTCTGATAGGCCGCCTGCAGGTCTTCGTCATTGACGCTGACCTGATCGAAGAAGGAAGCCTTCTTCAGCTCGAGGTAATCGATGACCACCTGATCCGGCGTCATGAATTCCTTGGCATGCTCGTCGTAATAAGCCTTGACCTCATCGTCGGTCAGCTTGACTGCTGCCGGGTCGGCCTTGATGTTCAGGGAGGCGAAATCGCGGGTCTGTTTTTCCAGACGGGCAAACGCCAGCACCTGTGCATCGGTCACGAAACCGCTACCGGCCAGACCGGCACGCAACTGACCAATCAGCATTTCCTGAGCCAGCATCTGGCGGAATTGCATGCGGGTGTAGCCGAGTTGGCGAATCACCTGGTCGAAACGCTCGGAGCTGAACTTGCCATCCACCTGAAACTCAGGCGTTTGCAGGATGACCTGATCCAGAGCCGCTTCGGAAAAAGCGAATTTCGAATTTTCTGCGCCTTGCAGCAGCAGTTTGCGATCGATCAGGCCCTTGAGAGCCGACTCGCGCAGCATTTTTTCATCGAGCAAGGAAGCATCGAAATCCTTGCCCAGCTGTTGCATAAGCTGACGGCGTTGCATATCGACCGCCTGGCTCAGCTCGTTCTGGCTGATTTCTTCGCCATTGACCTTCGCCGCTTCATTCTTGTTCGTCGTGGCCTGAAAAATGGCGTCGAAACCGGTCAAAGCCATCAGCGCAACGATGACCCCGATAATAGTCTTGGCAATCCAGCCTTGTGAATTGTCCCTGATATTCTGCAGCATGCGTCCCCCAGAAACGGTTGAACTTCAAAAATTAGGCAACCGTGGAGCGTGGGTAGAGTCCGGATAGAAGAAAGGCGCATCCGAGGATGCGCCTTCTCGTAACTGGCGGAGCGGATCGAGGGGCTCGAACTGGCGACCCTCGGTGTCTTGAACCGGCGACCTGCAGGCAGGACTGCCGCTCCGCTGCCAAGTCAGGCATGACCCCGACCCGGATGGGTAAAAACCTGAATCGAACTTAGTTGACAGCTTCTTTCAGTGCTTTACCGGCTTTGAAACCTGGTTTTTTGGCTGCTGCGATTTCCAGCGTCTTACCGGTCTGTGGGTTACGACCAATGCGAGCCGGACGATCAGTTACGGAGAAGGTACCGAAACCAACCAGAACAACAGAGTCGCCAGCCTTGAGAGCGCCAGTGACGGATTCGATTACAGCGTCCAGCGCACGGCCAGCAGCAGCTTTCGGGATATCAGCGGATGCAGCGATAGCATCAATCAGTTCCGACTTGTTCACTCTAAGTCCCCTTATATCTATTTGAGTATGATTCTAAGTTTTTTTGGTAAAAGCAAAAACGAGTGCTGAATGGCCTACAGACACTTAAGAGCCGCTTTATAACAAGGGCTCTAAAAAGCTGTCAAGAAAGCCCCCCAGGCAAATACGTACTAATGCGTGCTAATTCTTTCCTTAGAATCTGCGTCGCGTTTCTCATCCTTCGCGACTATCTCCGGAGCCACATCCGGCAAGGGCTCCGGCGCGTATTGCAGCGCAATTTGCAGGACCTCGTCAATCCATTTAACCGGTTTAATCTGTAGATCCTGCTTGATATTGTCCGGAATTTCCTTCAAATCGCGAACATTCTCTTCAGGAATGATCACGGTCTTGATTCCGCCACGGTGAGCCGCGAGCAGTTTTTCCTTCAAACCACCGATCGCCAGCACCTGACCACGCAAGGTAATTTCACCGGTCATGGCCACATCCGCGCGCACCGGAATGCCGGTCAATGCCGACACCAGGGCCGTACACATGCCTACACCTGCGCTAGGACCGTCTTTCGGCGTTGCCCCTTCGGGCATGTGGATATGGGTGTCACGCTTCTCATGGAAGTCCAGGGGAATCCCCAGACTCTTCGCACGGCTGCGCACCACGGTCAGGGCCGCGGTGATCGATTCGACCATCACGTCACCCAGCGAGCCGGTCTTGATCAACTGGCCTTTACCCGGCACGACAGCGGCTTCGATGGTCAGCAATTCGCCGCCCACCTGAGTCCACGCCAACCCGGTCACCTGACCGATCTGATCCTGCTGCTCGGCCAGGCCGTAGCGGAATTTGCGCACGCCCAGGAAGTGCTCCAGCATGTCTGCGGTGACCTTCACCGAAAAGCGTTTTTCCAGCGCATGTTCCTTGACAGTCTTGCGGCAAACCTTGGCAATCTGGCGCTCCAGGCCACGCACACCGGCTTCACGGGTGTAGTAGCGGATGATGTCGCGGATCGCTTCGTCGTCAAACTCCAGCTCGCCTTTCTTCAGGCCGTTGGCCGTAATCTGCTTTGGCGAAAGGTATTTGACGGCGATGTTGATCTTCTCGTCTTCGGTGTAGCCCGGCAGACGGATCACTTCCATCCGGTCCAGCAACGCCGGCGGGATGTTCATCGAGTTCGAGGTGCACAGGAACATCACATCGGACAGGTCGTAATCGACTTCCAGATAGTGATCGTTGAAGTTGTGGTTTTGCTCCGGATCGAGCACTTCCAGCAACGCCGATGCCGGATCGCCACGCATGTCGCTGCCCATCTTGTCGATTTCATCGAGCAGGAACAGCGGGTTGCGGACCCCCACTTTTGTCATCTTTTGAATCAATCTTCCTGGCATCGAACCGATGTAAGTACGGCGATGTCCACGAATTTCCGCCTCGTCACGCACACCGCCGAGGGCCATGCGCACGAACTTGCGGTTGGTGGCGTGAGCAATCGACTCCGCCAGGGATGTTTTACCCACCCCAGGAGGACCGACCAGACACAACACCGGACCACGGATTTTTTTCACGCGCTTTTGCACGGCGAGGTATTCGAGGATGCGTTCCTTGACCTCTTCCAGACCATAGTGGTCGGCATCCAGAATGTCTTCTGCGCGTGCCAGGTCCAGGCGCACCTTGCTCTGGGCCTTCCACGGCACTTGAACCAGCCAGTCGATGTACGAACGCACCACGGTCGCTTCCGCGGACATCGGCGACATCTGCTTGAGCTTGTTCAGTTCAGCCGTCGCCTTGACCAGCGCGTCTTTCGGCAGGCCAGCGGCATCGATACGCTTTTTCAGCTCTTCGACTTCGTTGTGACCTTCGTCGCTGTCGCCGAGCTCTTTCTGAATGGCCTTCATCTGCTCATTCAGGTAGTACTCGCGCTGGCTGCGCTCCATTTGTTTTTTGACGCGGCCACGAATGCGTTTTTCGACTTGCAGCAGA
The DNA here is from genome assembly GCF_057838985.1 of Pseudomonas sp. KH_046_2. Classification (NCBI taxonomy): domain Bacteria; kingdom Pseudomonadati; phylum Pseudomonadota; class Gammaproteobacteria; order Pseudomonadales; family Pseudomonadaceae; genus Pseudomonas; species Pseudomonas sp. KH_046_2. The sequence continues at coordinate 4,198,771 of NZ_CM174480.1, forward strand.
TCGATCTCGGCATCCAGCAGCGCCAGAACGTGCTCGACCCGGGCCGACAAATCGATGATTTCGAGGATTTCCTGCTTCTGTTCGATCTTCAGGGCCATGTGCGCGGCCATGGTGTCTACCAGGCGGCCTGGCTCATCGATGCTGTTGAGCGACGACAGGACTTCAGCCGGGACTTTCTTGCCCAACTGCACGTATTGCTCGAACTGGGAAAGCAGGCTGCGAACGAACACTTCCGACTCGCGCTCTGGGGCGTCGACTTCGTCGATCAGGGAGACTTCGGCACGGCAGTGGCCATCCACTTCGCTGAAGCGCTCGACAGCGCCCCGCTGCTCGCCTTCGACCAGAACCTTGACCGTACCGTCAGGCAGCTTCAGCAGCTGCAGAACGGTGGCAATGGTACCAACGCGGTACAGGGCCTCTTCACCGGGATCGTCGTCAGCCGGGTTTCTCTGGGCCAGCAGAAGAATCTGCTTGTCACCCGTCATCGCAGCCTCGAGGGCTTCGATGGATTTCTCGCGCCCCACGAACAGCGGGATAACCATGTGCGGATAAACCACGACATCACGCAATGGCAGGAGAGGCAATTCGATGGTTGTCTTCATGATTTCGCCTCTACGGCGGCCGTAAGGCCGTAAACAGATGGAAGTAAGCTTGAAACCAAGATGGGGGCTGCTTTGAAAAAAAACAAGCGGATAAAAGTACGACTTAAAAGATTGCAGCTGATGGCAGCGCTTGTGATGGTCCGGACACATCCGAAAATCAGATTGGCTGTCAGTTCGCCTTCGCTGGCAAGCCAGCTCCCACAAAAGCAAAGGGGCCCGAAGGCCCCTTCTTTGTACCGGCTGCGTGACGCTTAAGCGTCTGGCGCTGCCTTGGCAGCAGGCTCACTGTTTTCGTAGATATACAGTGGCTTGGACTTGCCTTCTATCACGCTTTCATCGATCACTACTTTGCTCACCTCGGATTGCGAGGGGATTTCATACATAGTGTCGAGCAATACACCTTCGAGAATCGAACGCAGGCCACGGGCACCGGTTTTACGCTCCAGGGCACGCTTGGCGACCGATTTCAGAGCGTCGCTCCGGAATTCCAGATCCACGCCTTCCATCTCGAACAACTTGGCATACTGCTTGGTCAGGGCATTTTTCGGCTCGGTGAGGATCTGCATCAACGCAGCCTCGTCAAGCTCGTCCAGCGTGGCAAGTACCGGCAGACGACCGACGAATTCCGGGATCAGACCGAACTTGACCAAATCGTCAGGCTCGACTTCACGCAGGGACTCACCGACTTTCTTGCCTTCTTCCTTGCTGCGCACTTCTGCGTTGAAGCCGATGCCGCCCTTGGTGGAACGGTTTTGAATAACCTTTTCCAGACCGGAGAACGCACCACCACAGATGAACAGGATGTTACGGGTGTCGACCTGCAGGAATTCCTGCTGCGGATGCTTGCGACCACCTTGTGGTGGAACGGAAGCGACCGTGCCTTCGATCAACTTGAGCAGGGCCTGCTGCACGCCTTCACCGGAAACGTCCCGGGTGATCGACGGGTTGTCAGACTTGCGCGAAATCTTGTCGATTTCATCAATGTAGACAATGCCCATCTGGGCTTTTTCCACGTCGTAATCGCATTTCTGCAGCAGCTTCTGAATGATGTTCTCGACATCTTCACCCACGTAACCCGCCTCGGTGAGGGTGGTTGCGTCGGCGATGGTGAACGGAACGTTCAGCAAACGGGCCAGTGTTTCGGCAAGCAGGGTCTTACCCGAGCCTGTCGGGCCGATCAGCAGGATGTTGCTCTTGCCGAGTTCGACGTCGTCATTCTTTTTGTCACGCTGGTTCAGGCGCTTGTAGTGGTTGTACACCGCTACGGCCAGAACCTTTTTCGCACGCTCCTGACCAATCACATACTGATCAAGGATGCCGCTGATTTCTTTAGGCGAAGGCAATTTATGCGCGCTGCTTTCGGCCTGTGCTTCCTGCACCTCCTCGCGGATGATGTCGTTGCACAGGTCGACGCACTCGTCGCAGATAAAGACCGAGGGGCCGGCAATCAATTTGCGTACTTCATGCTGGCTTTTGCCACAGAAGGAGCAATAGAGCAGCTTGCCGTTGTCCTCGCCGTTGCGGGTGTCAGTCATTCGTTCGATCCAATCCGATAGGCTTGCAACACAAGATGAAGGCTATTGCGGGCTTTTTCAAGCCCGCAGGTGATCGGACCCGCCGACCAACCTTATTTTGAGCTGCTTATTTTAAGCAGGGCGCTGGCTGATCACTTCATCGATCAACCCGTACTCACGCGCAGCTTCTGCACTCATGAAATTGTCGCGGTTGGTATCGCGCTCGATTTCTTCAAGAGTGCGCCCGCTGTGCTGGGCCATCAGCGTGTTGAGACGCTCACGAATGAAGAGAATTTCCTTGGCATGGATTTCGATATCCGACGCCTGGCCCTGGAAACCGCCCAGTGGCTGGTGAATCATCACACGCGAGTTCGGCAGGCAGTAACGCTTGCCTTGCGCACCGGCCGTCAGCAGGAACGCGCCCATGCTGCACGCCTGACCGATACAGGTAGTCGCCACGTTGGGTTTGATGAACTGCATGGTGTCGTAGATCGACATGCCCGCCGTCACCGAACCGCCCGGGGAGTTGATATAGAGATGGATGTCCTTGTCCGGGTTTTCCGCTTCAAGGAACAGCAGTTGCGCACAGATCAGGTTGGCCATGTAGTCCTCTACCGGACCAACCAGAAAGATCACCCGCTCCTTGAGGAGACGCGAGTAGATGTCGTAGGCGCGCTCGCCACGAGCGGACTGCTCGACAACCATCGGGACCAGGCCGCCTGCGGCCTGGATATCAGAGTTCTGCTGAATATACGAATTACGGAACATGCTCTGCAGTCACTCCCAAATAGTTATGTCTTGAATACGCATAAGCCAGCTCGAAAGCTGGCTTATGGTGTTTGCTTCTTACCGCAAAAGTGATCAGTCGGCTTGTGGTGCTTCTACCGGCTTGACCGCTTCTTCGTAAGAGACCGATTTGTCGGTCACGCTAGCTTTCTGCAGAACAGTATCCACAACTTGCTCTTCCAGCACAACCGAACGAACTTCGTTCAGTTGCTGGTCGTTCTTGTAGTACCAGGACACAACTTGCTCAGGCTCCTGGTAGGCCGAAGCCATTTCCTGAATCATCTCGCGAACGCGGGTTTCGTCTGGCTTGAGGTCGAATTGCTTGACCACTTCAGCCACGATCAGGCCCAGCACTACGCGGCGCTTGGCTTGCTCTTCGAACAGCTCGGCCGGCAGTTGGTCAGGCTTGATGTTGCCGCCGAACTGCTGGACAGCCTGCACGCGCAGACGGTCAACTTCGTTGGACAGCAGGGCCTTTGGCACTTCGATCGGGTTGGTGGCCAGCAGACCGTCCATTACCTGATTCTTGACCTTGGATTTGATCGCCTGACGCAGCTCGCGCTCCATGTTCTTGCGAACTTCGGCGCGGAAGCCTTCCAGACCGGTTTCCTTGATGCCGAATTGAGCGAAGAACTCTTCGGTCAGTTCTGGCAGCTTTGGCTCGGAAACGGTGTTGACGGTCACGGTGAACTCGGCGGTTTTGCCAGCCAGGTCCAGGTTCTGATAGTCCTCTGGGAAAGTCAGGTTCAGAACACGTTCTTCACCGGCTTTTGCGCCAACCAGGCCATCTTCGAAACCAGGGATCATGCGGCCGGAACCCAGAACCAGCTGAGTACCCTTGGCGGAACCGCCAGCGAACACTTCACCGTCGACCTTGCCGACGAAGTCAATGTTCAGTTGGTCTTCGTTTTGAGCGGCGCGATCGGCCACTTCGAAACGGGTGTTCTGCTTGCGCAGGATGTCCAGCATCTTGTCCAGATCGGCATCAGACACGTCAGCGCTCAGGCGCTCTACGGTGATACCTTCGAAACCGGCAACGGTGAACTCAGGGAACACTTCGAATACGGCTACGTATTCCAGGTCCTTGCCAGCTTCCAGGGATTTTGGCTCGATCGACGGCGAACCAGCCGGGTTCAGCTTCTGCTCAACCACAGCTTCGTAGAAGGAAGACTGGATCACGTCGCCTACAGCTTCCTGACGAGCGTCAGCACCGAAACGGCGCTTGATTTCGCTCATTGGCACTTTGCCTGGACGGAAGCCAGCAATCTTGGCCTTTTGGGCGGTCTGCTGCAGACGCTTGTTGACCTGGCTCTCGATGCGCTCAGCCGGCACGGTGACGCTCATGCGGCGCTCAAGAGCAGTAGTATTTTCAACAGAAACTTGCATGGATATTCCTCGTTGCACAGACGTTAGCCGGCCGTTTCCGACCCCAGAATCAAGGGCATGCATTCTAGTGGGTCAAACTCAAGAAGTCACCCTACTGAAAACGGGTAAAAACGCAGCAGGCAATTTATAGGTGCGAATGCACGAATGCACCTCGCCCCGATGGCAAATACAACCAATCACGCCAGGGCTCTGCGCCAACCTTTCCATATATAGAGAAGGCAGCCAATCATCTCCCTGACAGCCGATCTCGCAAGCAAGGCCGGCGGACAGGACAGCACCATCGAGAAACATAAATACGACGAAACGCCCTGCCCCTACGACCCGCAACCGGCGGTCGCTGAAACAAAAAAGGCGCCAGACTTTTCAATCTGGCGCCTTTCGAAATATGGGGTGGACGATGGGGATCGAACCCACGACAACGGGAGTCACAATCCCGTGCTCTACCAACTGAGCTACGCCCACCATATTGCCTGTTAAAGAAGCCAAACAACTTCTTTATCAAACTCCAGCCAGGCCAACAACCTGAGTGAAGCTTTAATTGGTGCGGATGAAGAGACTCGAACTCTTACGCCTCGCGGCGCTGGAACCTAAATCCAGTGTGTCTACCAATTCCACCACATCCGCGGGTGAAGCTTTTAAAGCAAAGGCGCCAGACTGTTAATCTGGCGCCTTTCGAAATATGGGGTGGACGATGGGGATCGAACCCACGACAACGGGAGTCACAATCCCGTGCTCTACCAACTGAGCTACGCCCACCATATCGCGCTACTTGTGCCAAAGCTGCCTAATGGCGCACCCGGCAGGACTCGAACCTGCGACCATCCGCTTAGAAGGCGGATGCTCTATCCAGCTGAGCTACGGGCGCCTTGTTAGCTGTAACCTTGGAGGACTACAAACTAAGTGCTTTCCAGCCTCACAGAATCGTAATCCCGCTCAACCTTCCTAACCAGTGCTAGGCTGTGCCCGACAAGTGCGACGAATAGTATAGAGCCCCCCGAAGGTCGTCAAATCCTTTTTAAAAAAAATTCATTTAATTAAAGGAGTTAGGGGAATTTGCAGACCAAGCGCCTTTGCCCTCACCGCATGACATGCGAGAATGCGTTCTCTTTTTTTCCCCTCTCGATGGTTAATCACGCGCAATGACTGCACAACTTATCGACGGCAAATCGATCGCCGCCAGCCTGCGCCAGCAGATCGCCCAACGTGTCACCGAGCGTCGCCAGCAAGGTCTGCGTACGCCCGGCCTCGCGGTGATCCTGGTCGGCAGCGATCCTGCCTCTCAGGTTTATGTCTCGCACAAGCGTAAAGACTGTGAAGAGGTCGGCTTTCTATCCCAAGCCTATGACCTGCCTTCGGAAACCACTCAGGAAGCGCTGACCGAGCTGATCGATCGCTTGAACGACGATCCTGCAATCGACGGCGTTCTGCTTCAGCTTCCGCTTCCCGAGCACCTGGACGCCTCCAGGCTGCTGGAGCGCATTCGTCCGGATAAAGACGTCGACGGTTTCCATCCTTATAACGTCGGTCGCCTGGCCCAGCGAATTCCACTGCTGCGCCCATGCACCCCCAAAGGCATCATGACCCTGCTGGAAAGCACCGGTGTCGATCTCTACGGGATGAATGCCGTGGTCGTCGGTGCATCCAATATCGTTGGTCGCCCGATGGCCATGGAATTGCTGCTGGCCGGTTGCACCGTGACGGTCACCCACCGCTTTACCAAGGACCTGGCCGGCCATGTCGGCCGTGCGGACCTGGTCGTCGTCGCCGCTGGCAAGCCGGGCCTGGTCAAGGGCGAATGGATCAAGGAAGGCGCGATCGTGATTGATGTCGGCATCAACCGCCAGGATGACGGCAAGCTGGTCGGCGACGTGATCTACGAAACCGCCCTGCCCCGCGCCGGCTGGATCACTCCGGTACCAGGCGGCGTAGGCCCGATGACCCGAGCCTGCCTGCTGGAAAACACCCTGTACGCCGCCGAAACCCTGCACAGCTGAGTTTCAACGCGGAGGCTGACAGCGTGACAAGGAACCCCGCTCTGGCGGGGTTTTTTTTGCCTGCGAGAAACACCGACCGCCCGCCGGAAAATGACTTTTTTTCATGTTTCTCAGGACTTTCACCTGTTACTTGAACAACCATCGACAGTTATTCAGCCATACTCCAGAATGTCGCGCTTTTTACGAAATTGCCCGTTACAAAACGGCGTATCAACACCTTACGAGTCTGCCAGCGTGAAAATCCGTCTTTCCATCCTGAGCCTATTTTTTGCAGTTACAGGGACTTTCATCACGCCAATCGCCAGCGCTGGCGAAACCACCGCAGCGCCTCGAGATACGAAGACACTCAAGCTCGCTTCAGGCAGCTCTTTACTGCTGGATATGCAGACCAACAAAGTCATCTATGCCAGCAATCCGGACGTCGTCGTCCCCATCGCGTCCGTCAGCAAACTGATGACCGGCCTGGTCGTGGTTGAAGCCCGGCAAAACATGGATGAATACATCAACATCAACATCAGCGACACACCGGAAATGAAAGGTGTGTACTCCCGGGTCAAGCTCAAGAGCGAACTGCCGCGCCGGGAAATGCTGCTGATTGCCCTGATGTCATCTGAAAACCGAGCCGCTGCAAGCCTGGCCCACCACTATCCGGGTGGCTATGCCGCGTTCATTGCTGCAATGAACGCCAAGGCCCGGGCCTTGGGCATGACCAATACCCATTTCGTCGAACCGACAGGTCTCTCACCGCGCAACGTTTCGACCGCTCGCGATTTGAGCAAACTGTTGATCGCCGCGCACAAGTACCCGCTGCTGACCGAGCTGAGTACAACCAAGGAAAAGACCGTTTCGTTTCGCAAACCTAACTACAGCCTGGGTTTCCGCAACACCGACCATTTGGTCCGCAAGCCGGACTGGGACATCCAGCTGACAAAAACCGGCTTCACCAACGAAGCAGGTCACTGCCTGGTGCTGGTGACTCGAATGGGTAACCGCCCGGTGGCCTTGGTGATCCTTGACGCCTATGGCAAGTACACCCATTTTGCCGATGCCACGCGCATGCGTAATTGGGTAGAGAGCGGAAAGAGCGCGGACGTACCTTCCGTAGCCTTGCAGTACAAGGCAGACAAGAACCTCAAGCAGCGGCAGAGCGGCGTGGTTGAAGCGTCGAAGTAACCATGCTGCAAACCCATGAAAAAGCCCCGAACATTCGGGGCTTTTTTTCGCCGGATATTCAGTCGTTGGGCAACGGCATCTGGTCGTCATCCGGAATGCCGTCACCGGTACTCGGATCTCTCCAGCCCTTCGGCTTTTCAGAGGGCACAACCGTTGGTCGCGCCAAGGGATCCCTCAACGGGCTGTCGGGATCCATCACCGGATCGGTGCTTTGCTCGGGGGTTGTCGGGACGGTTTCCGGACGCTTGTCGTCGAAACCGGAATCGGTAGACATACGCACCTCCATTGAACCTAGTGCTTCAGATCACCCAGTGGATCGTAGGGCTTGGCCGGGGCCTTGGGGTTGTCCCCCGGCTTCACGTCCCTCGGGGCCTTGGCGGGCCCGATCGGGTCGACCTGTGGATCGGCAAGGTCCGGGGAGTCGGGATCGAAACCGAGCTCATTGCCAGACGAATGTTCAGACGAGTGCGGACCGACGGGCGTTGTGGAATGAGCCATGGGCGCCTCCTGATTTCGGCCCGATAATGTTCCGGGCCCTTAAAGTTCAGAGGCTGGCGACGGGCAATGGTGCCCGTCGGGTGACCAACGGACTCAGTGCGCGGCCAAGGCTTTTTTAGCGTTCGCGGCCGCTTGTTCCTGACCGGCCTGAGCCACATCGTTGGCGGCCTTGAGCCAGCGCTGCTGATCGACCTGAGCCGGGATCTGCGTCGGATTCTGGATCAGCACGGCCCAGCCACCGGCGTCCTTGAACGCCGACTCGAAGGAGCTGAAACTCATCAGTTCGCGTCGATCCATCCCGGCCCGCAGCAGGACCGTCTGCTTCTGGCGGTTGTAGCCGGCCAGAATGGCGTAACGCGGTTCGGCCCACATGGCCGAGCCCTCAGTGAAGCGCACCATCACCGGATAACCGGCGGCGACTTGCGTCAACAAGGCCGCAAGGTTGCTATCGAGGGGATAAACAACCATCCCGTACTCCCGGGCCAGGTTCTGCATGTTCTGTTGCAACTGGGCTTCGCCCCCCGGCAAATGCAAGGGTTTTTCGAGCAGCCCCGGGGTAATCACGATGCCCTGCTGAGACAGCATGCTGGCCAGCACCTGCGGCCCGCTTTGATACGCATCGCCCCGGTAGAATCGGCCGCTGAGTTCGACACGCTCCGGCAAACGCTTGATCTCGGGGGCAACGCTTCCGGCACAACCCGCCAGGCTTGCCACGCAACCGGCGATCAGCATGGTCGACAAAATTCGAGAAAATACCCGCACCATCATCTCTCTCTTGTTCAGGTTCAGACGCCAGGCAATCCCGTTCCCGGCTTGGTCGTCGATCATAGGGCGCCGCGCCGTTACGGTATAGCTCTAAACGGTAGTTGCGTGCATTCGATAGAGCGAACTGGTTGGTGACTGCCGACTTTCGGTCAATAGCCTGAAATGCAGCAACGGCTAGACTGTTCCCTGAAGAGACGACAGCGAAGCGGGAGTGCCCAAAGAAGGGCAAAGAGGAGGCACAGATGAGCCTGACCATGATCATTGTGATGTTGATTGGCGGCTGGCTGGCGGTAGCCGCCGCCATGCTGTGGGGTGTGCTGCGCATTACTCGCCGCCACCACCCTGTTCAGCCAGCACCTGCACCGGAAGCGAACAAGTCGCCAAGCCAACACGCCAACGCTCACTGACAACACGCTTACCCGACACCAACAAAAACGGCCGCCTGCACTCTGGGAGTTCAGGCGGCCGTTTCGTTACAGCGACGCTTAAGCTTCAGTGGCTACGCGCTTCTGCCTGGCCCGACGGGACATCATGTTCAACACCTCGATCGAAGCCGAGAACGCCATGGCCGCATAGACATAGCCTTTCGGTACATGGGCGCCGAAGCCTTCGGCGATCAGCGTCATGCCGATCATGATCAGGAAGCCCAGGGCCAGCATCACCACCGTCGGATTGTCGTTGATGAACTTGGCCAGCGGATCAGCCGCAAACAACATCACCAGCACCGACACCACCACCGCGATGATCATGATCGGCAAATGCTCGGTCATGCCGACAGCGGTAATGATGCTGTCGATGGAGAACACCATGTCCAGCATCAGGATCTGACCGATCGCCGCAGCAAAGCCCAACGTCACGGTAGATGTCTTCGACAACGGATCTTCCGGGGCCGGGTCCATGCTGTGATGGATCTCGGTGGTCGCCTTCCACAACAGGAACAGGCCACCGGCGATCAGGATCATGTCCTTCCAGGAGAACGCGTGGCCGAGAATCTCGATCACCGGAGCGGTCAACTGAACGATGAACGCGATGGTGCTCAACAGGCCCAGTCGCAAGATCAGCGCCATGCCGATACCGATGCGCCGCGCCTTCTGTCGATGCTGCTCGGGCAGTTTATTGGTCAGGATCGAAATGAAGATCAGGTTATCGATGCCGAGCACGATTTCCATCACCACCAGGGTGGCCAGGGCAACCCAGGCAGTGGGGCTGGCGGCAAGTTGTAAAAGGTAATCCATGGGTCAGTCCTGACTCGTTGTAATACGGTTTAGATTTCCTGGGAGGAAGATTCGGATTTTTCCGCATCTTTTTCCGATGATTCTTTTTTGCCGCTCAAGCTGCCGGTGGCATCGCTGAGCGCTTGCTCGGCGGCCTTGTGGGTATCGTCAATCGCCTGTTTGGCGCTTTCGGCAGCCTTGCCCATCAATTGTTGCGCGCTTTTCTCGGCCTGGTCGCAACCGGCCAGTACCAGTAAAGACGTGATCAGCAATGCCGTGGCTTTAAGCTTCATGATGCTTTCCTCGATAGAACGAACGGGACCTAATCGATGGCCCGTTGATAGCGATGCATTCTAGGGAAGCAAACACTTCAGGAAAATTCGTATTTTTACTAGCTATACTTCGATTTTTACGAAGTGTTAGACATCATGCTCAACTATCGGCAATTGCATTACTTCTGGGTGGTGGCCAAGACCGGCAGCATCGTGCGCGCCTGCGAGCAACTGAACCTCACGCCACAAACCATCAGCGGGCAGATTTCATTGCTGGAACAGACCTTTGGCATCGAGTTGTTCCGGCGCGTCGGACGGCAACTCGAACTGACCGAGGCCGGCCGCCAGGCCCTGCCCTACGCCGAACAAATGTTTCAGCTCGGTGGCGAACTGGAACTGATGCTGCGGGCACAACCCAATGAGCAGCAGATTCTGTTTCGCGTCGGCGTGGCCGACGTGGTGCCCAAATCCATCGTCTATCGCCTGATCGCACCGACCATGGAATTGAGCGAGCCGCTGCGCATCACGTGCCGTGAAGACAAGCTTGAACGTTTGTTGGCCGACCTGGCGATCCAGCGCCTGGACCTGGTGATCTCCGACAGCCCGATGCCGTCGCACCTGGACATCAAGGGCTACAGCCAGAAACTCGGTGAGTGTGGGATCAGCTTCTTCGCCACCCCGGAGCTGGCGGCACGTTACGGTAGGGACTTCCCGCGCAATCTGCACGGTGCGCCGCTGTTGATTCCCGGCCCGGAAACCGTGGTGCGCAGCCGTTTGCAGCGCTGGTTCGCCGAGCAGCAGATCCAGCCGCATATCGTCGGCGAATTCGACGACAGCGCCCTGATGCAGGCCTTCGGCCAATCCGGCAGCGGGATCTTCATCGGCCCGAGCGTGATTGCCGACGAAGTGCAGCGCCAATATGGCGTGGAAGTGATCGGCCAGACCGACGCAGTGAGCGAGTCGTTCTATGCCATCTCAGTGGAACGCAAGGTCAAGCACCCCGGCATTGTCGCCATTACCGAAGGTGCCCGACGCGAGCTGTTTACAGCGCTGTGACCTCTTCGCGCGGCTTGAACGTCATCAGCGCGATGGCCAGCAGTATCGAAGCCAGAATGAAAGCGGCCGCCGCAAAGCCAAGGCCTTGCAGGCCGACGCTGTCGATCACCCGACCACCGATCATCGCGCCCAGACCGATACCGAGGTTGGCCCCGGCGATGTTCAGCGACGCGGCGAAGGCCGGTGCTTCGGGCGCCGCTTTCATCAGGCGCACATGACTGACCAGGAACAACGCCGCCTGGGTCACGCCCCAGATGCCCATCGCCGCTGCCAGACCGAGCGGCGAGTGGATGTTCGGCACCAGCGCCACCAGGCCAGCGATCATGAACGCGCAGAACATCATCGACGCCATCAACGGATGACGATCCACCGCCCGGCCGCCCAGGGAGTTGCCGATCAGCCCGACCGCGCCGAAGCCCATCAGGCACCAGCCGACCACGGTGCCGTTGAAGCCGGCCAGGCGCTCAAGGATGTCTGCCAGATAGGTGTAGGCGGTGAACATGCCGCTGAACACAATCACCGACAGCAACACATGGCCGAGCATCAGCGGGCTGCGCAGGATCTTGAACTGCGAACGAAAGCTGACCTGATGCTGGTGCAGATTGGTCTTCGGCAGGTAGATAAACAGCAGCAACGCCTTGGCAAAGGCGATGACCGCCAGAATCGCGAAGGCACTGCGCCAGCCGAACGCATCGGAAATCAGCGTGCCCACGGGAATGCCGAACACCGTGGCGCAAACGATGCCGAAGCCGATCTTGGCGATGGCGCGACCGGCGTAATCCGGCCCGACGATATCCACCGCCGTTTCGCTGGCCAAGGCCCAGAACACCGGCAGCCCCAGCGCCGGGATCAAACGGGCAAATGCCATCACCCAGATATTCGGCGCCAGCGCCGCGAGCGTGTTGGCCAGGCCAAACATGATCAGCACCGAGATGAACAGCTTGCGGCGCTCGAAGCGGGCGAAATACGCCGTCAGGAACGGCCCGAACGCGGCCACGGTGAAGGCGAACAGGGTCACCAGCAAACCGGCCTGCGGGATGCTGACCTCCAGGTCCCGGGCGATAGCGGGCAACAGGCCAACGATGATGAATTCCGTGGTCAGCACCGTGAAGCCGGCGGCGGACAACAGAAGAATGGGCAACAGCATGCAAAACTCCAGAAAACGAAAACACCAGCGATAGCCCGAAGGCCCACTGGCAGACATGAAAATGAGGATGGCGAATCTTAACAGAGTGTTTTCGGATGCGGTTGCACGAACCTGCAATTTGCGTTGAATGCCAGGGTGGCAGTTCGTCACAGGTCTGAAAGATCGTTCCTGCGCTGTGATAAAGTCCGCGCCCCTTGTGGCGAGGGAGCTTGCTCCCGCTGGACTGCGCAGCAGGCCCATTTGGTGGGGCCGCTCGCTGCCCAGCGGGAGCAAGCTCCCTCGCCACAGGAATCAGCGCTGGCATTAGCCCCGTGTTCCCCTCTCGGTTTCCCGCCTGCGGCCTGCCCTGTTTGTTGCCGCAAACCTGCGAAACCATGCATTAATAAAAAATCAGAGATGCCGTTTTATGACTGCTTCATCCCCTTCTCTATTGCAACGCCTTAAACGCCTGAGCCTGGTCACACAGATCGTGATCGGCCTGATCGCCGGTATTGCCCTGGCGCTGATTGCCCCCGACATGGCGAAGTCCACGGCGTTCATCGGCAAAGTGTTTGTCTCCGCGCTGAAAGCGGTCGCGCCGATTCTGGTGTTCGTGCTGGTCATGGCATCGATTGCCAACCACAAGCACGGTCAGGAAACCCACATCCGGCCGATACTGTTCCTGTATCTTCTGGGCACCTTCGCCGCGGCCGTGGTCGCGGTGGTTGTCAGCATGACGTTCCCGTCGAGCCTGGTGCTGTCGACCCAGGACGTCGCGGTCACAGCGCCAGGCGGTATTGGCGAAGTGTTGCAAAGCCTGTTGCTGAGCGTGGTCGATAACCCGGTCAGCGCCCTGATGAACGCCAACTTCATCGGCATCCTGGCGTGGGCCATCGGTATGGGCATCGCCATTCGCCACGCCGGCGACACCACCCGTGAAGTGCTGGGCGACCTGTCCAACGGCGTGACGGTGATCGTGCGCCTGGTGATCAGTTTTGCCCCGCTGGGGATCTTCGGCCTGGTGGCCTCTACCCTGGCCACCTCCGGTTTCGGCGCCCTGATCGGCTACGCGCACCTGCTGGCCGTGCTGCTGGGCTGCATGCTGTTCGTGGCACTGGTGATGAACCCGCTCATCGTGTTCTGGAAACTGCGTCGCAACCCGTACCCGCTGGTGCTGACCTGCCTGCGCGAAAGCGGCATCACGGCGTTCTTCACCCGTAGCTCGGCGGCGAACATCCCGGTCAACCTGGAATTGAGCAAGCGCCTGGGCCTGCACGAAGACACCTACTCGGTATCGATCCCGCTGGGCGCGACCATCAACATGGCTGGCGCGGCGATCACCATCACCGTACTGACCCTGGCGGCCGTGCACACCCTCGGCATCGCCGTGGACATTCCCACCGCGATCCTGTTGAGCGTCGTCGCAGCCATCTGCGCCTGCGGTGCTTCGGGTGTGGCCGGTGGTTCGCTGTTGCTGATTCCACTGGCGTGCAGCCTGTTCGGCATCCCGAGCGAAATCGCCATGCAGGTGGTGGCGGTCGGTTTCATCATCGGCGTGTTGCAGGACTCGGCGGAAACCGCGCTGAACTCCTCCACCGATGTGCTGTTCACCGCCGCGGCTTGCCTGCGCGAAGAGCAGAAAGCCGAGCGTCTGGCCTGACGTCCTCCCCCCTGTAGGAGCGAGCTTGCTCGCGATGGACGTTAACGATAACGCGTACTTTCTGATTGAACGCGTTGTATTTGAGTCCATCGCGAGCAAGCTCGCTCCTACAAGTACCTGGACGGTTTAGAACGCGCCCATGTAGTCGCGCTTGCCCACTTCCACGCCGTTGTGGCGCAGCAGTGCGTAAGTGGTGGTGACGTGGAAGAAGAACTGCGGCAGGCCGTAGGTCAGCAGGTAGGACTGGCCGCTGAAGCGCTTCTCTTTAGGCGTGCCCGGACGGGTCACGATCTCGATGCCTTCCTTGCCGTTGATCTGCGCAGGCGTGATGCTGCCGATGAAGGCCAGTGCCTTGGCGATCAGCGCTTGCAAATCTGCGAAGGTGGTTTCTGTGTCGTCGTACTTCGGCAATTCGACTTCGGCCAAGCGACCGGTAACGCCCTTGCTGAAATCAACAGCGATCTGCACCTGACGCACCAGCGGGAACATGTCCGGGAACAGGCGCGCTTGCAGGAAGGCGTTAGGGTCGATGTTTTTTTCGGTGGCGTGGGCTTCGGCCTTTTTCAGTACATCGCTCAGAGCGTTGAGCATTTGCTGGAAAACAGGCACCGAAGCGTCGTACAGGGAAATGGTCATGGCAGGTCTCGTGTGGTGACAGAGGGAAACGTCGGCCGATTATAGCCGCGCGCCGCCCTCCCGAGACCGGACTTTTTCAGCTGCCGTACACTTTTGCCGCCGGGACCGCTTGCGTCATCAGTTGGGCGACGGCGTCGCCCATCTCACCAACCGCCCAACGGCCTTGGCGATCCACCTCCGGACCACGGCGCCAGCCGTCGGCGATGGACAACTTGCCGCCCTCAACTTCGAACATCTGCCCGGTGACATCAGCAGATGCCTCGGAACCGAGCCACACCACCAGCGGCGCGACGTTTTCCGGGGCGAAGTAATCAAAACCCTCTTCTGGCTTTTTCATGGTGTCAGCGAACACTTGCTCGGTCATGCCGGTGCGCGCGGCCGGTGCCAGGGCGTTGGCGGTGATCCCGTAGCGGCGCAGTTCGGCCGCCTGCACCAGCGTCAGCGAAGCAATACCGCCCTTGGCCGCCGCGTAGTTGGACTGACCGATGGAGCCCTGCAAACCGGCGCCGGAACTGGTGTTGATGATC
Organism: Pseudomonas sp. KH_046_2; assembly: GCF_057838985.1. Classification (NCBI taxonomy): domain Bacteria; kingdom Pseudomonadati; phylum Pseudomonadota; class Gammaproteobacteria; order Pseudomonadales; family Pseudomonadaceae; genus Pseudomonas; species Pseudomonas sp. KH_046_2. The sequence goes on from NZ_CM174480.1 coordinate 4,213,980, forward strand.
CGTGCATCGACCTTGGCGCCGCCCTTGGCCTGCTCGCGCCAGTACTTCACGGCGTGGCTGGAAATGCAGAAGTGGCCCTTCAGGTGCACCGCCACCACGGCATCCCAGTCGGCTTCGCTGAGGCTGGCGAACATGCGGTCGCGGCAGATGCCGGCGTTGTTGACCACCACGTTCAGGTCGCCAAAGGTTTCGATGGCCTGACGGACGATCAGCCCCGCCGAGTCGTAGCGGGTAATGTCGTCGCTGTTGGCCACGGCGCTGCCGCCCTGACCGAGGATTTCACCGACCACGGCGAGCGCCGCTTCGCGGTTGATGTCGTTGACCAGCACTTTCGCGCCTTCGGCAGCGAAGGCCAGTGCGTAAGCGCGGCCCAGGCCACCGCCGGCACCGGTGATGATCACGACGCGGTTTTCACAAGTCTTCATGTTCTACATCCTTCAAATTCATCACTGGTCGACACAATCCCCTGTAGGAGCGAGCCTGCTCGCGATGGTCGTTAACGAATACGCGGGGTATCTGAATAACCGCGTCGTTCTTGAGTCCATCGCGAGCAGGCTCGCTCCCACAGGATCGGTGTACATCCTGGTTTACAAGCGTTCGATAATCGTCACGTTGGCCTGACCGCCGCCTTCGCACATGGTCTGCATGCCGAAGCGCCCGCCGCTGCGTTCCAGTTCATGCAGCAAGGTGCACATCAAACGTGTGCCGGTGGCGCCCAGCGGATGGCCGAGGGCAATCGCGCCGCCGTTGACGTTGGTCTGTTCATGGGGATAGCCCGTCTCTTTCAACCAGGCCATGGCCACCGAAGCGAAGGCCTCGTTGATCTCCACGCGGTCGATGTCTTCTAGCTTCATCCCCGCGCGCTTGAGCGCATAGGCCGTGGCCGGGATCGGCGCGGTGAGCATCCAGATCGGGTCTTCGGCGCGCACGCTCAGGTGATGGATGCGTGCCCGTGGCGTCAGGCCGTAACGCTTGAGCGCCGCTTCCGAAACGATCAGCATCGCGCTGGCCGCGTCACAGGTCTGGCTCGACACCGCAGCGGTCACCCGGTCGCAACCGAACAGAAATTCCAGCTCGGCCATTTTTTCCAGGCTGGTCTGGCGCGGGGTTTCGTCGTGCAGCACGCCGGCCAGTGGCACGATTTCGCGATTGAAGCGGCCTTGCTCGATGGCCTGCAAGGCACGTCGATGGGACTCCAGCGAATAGGCTTCAAGCTGCGCCCGGGACAGACCCCATTTTTCGGCGATCATCTGCGCCGAACGGAACTGCGTCGGTGGTTGCGCGCCGTAGCGCCGCACCCAGCCTTCGGAACCGCTGAACGGATCGGTGAAGCCCAAGGGCTCGGCAGCGATCATCGCCGAAGAAATCGGGATCTGGGTCATGGTCTGCACGCCACCGGCGACGACCACGTCCTGAGTGCCGCTCATCACCGCCTGGGCGGCGAAGTGCACCGCTTGCTGCGATGAACCGCACTGGCGATCGATAGTGGTGCCCGGCACCGACTGCGACAGGCCGGCCGCCAGCCAACTGGTGCGGGCGATGTCACCGGCCAGTGGGCCGATGGTGTCGACACAGCCGAAGATCACGTCGTCGTAATCCTCGTCGGGAATGGCGTTGCGCTCGACCAGTGCGCGCAACACATGGGCGCCCAGGTCGGCGGCGTGGATCTGGCTCAGACCACCCTTGCGCCGCCCGGTGGGCGTACGCAGGGCGTCGACAATGTAGGCTTCAGGCATGGTGTATCCCGCAATAAAAGTTGAAGTCAGAAGGTCTCGCCGGCACCCAACGCTGGGTTGCCGTCGTACAGCGCCGCGCGAATCCGCCCTTTGTGATGGCCGCGATCGCCCCAGACCTTGTCCAGGGCCCAGGCGCGTTTCATGAACAGATGCAAGTCGACTTCCCAGGTGTAACCCATGGCGCCGTGGGCCTGGATGCTGTTCTTCGCGGCGAGCATGGCCGCTTCCGCCGTTGCCAGTTTGGCGTGGGACACCAGCACATCCTGCCCCGGTTGCTGCTCGGCCAGCGCATAAGCGGCGCGGTAGAGCGGGCCTTTGGCGAACTCGATCTGCACCGCGACGTTGGCCATCAAGTGCTTGACCGCCTGGAACGAGCCCACCGGTTTACCGAACTGTTTGCGCTCGAAGGTGTAGTCCACCGCCAAGTCGACCATGCGTTTGGCCAGCCCGAGCAATTGCGCGGCACTGGCGAGGGCGCCACGGTTGAAGGCGGCCGCCCACAAACGCCGGCCTTGCTCGCCGCTGGCAACGCAGGTGGCGGGCGTTGGCGTCCACTCGACCTGGAACAACTGACGGCTCGGGTCGACCGACTCGTTACGGGTCAGGCGCACGGCGTCGCGCTCCAGTGCATGCACCTCGTCGCCACGAGCCAGCAACAGCAGATCGGCAACATGGGCATCGCTGACCAGCGGATTACCCGGCTCGGAAACCGCGAGACGCGCGCGGCCCTCGGCCACTCGCGACAGCCATTTTTGTTTGAGCGGCGCGTGTTGCTCATCCAGGGCGGCGAGCAACGGCACGCCGACCAGCATGGTGTCCACCAGCGGTTCGGGCAGACCGGCGTAACCGCATTCCTGAGCGATCAGCACGAAGTCCAGCTCATTCATGCCCATGCCGTCCTGCGCCTCGGGCACGGTCAGGGCGGTCAGGCCCAGTTCCACCAGTTGCGCCCAGAGTTGTTCACTGCGCCCACTGTCGCTCTGCCACAGTTCGCGAATGCGTTCCGGGGTGACTTCGTTGATCAGGAAGCTGCGGACGTTGTCCTGAAACAGCAGTTGGTCGCGGCTGAAACTAAAGTCCATGGTCTATTCCTCAGGCACGCGGCATGCCGAGCATGCGTTCGGCAATGATGTTGCGCTGGATCTCGTTGGTGCCGGCGTAGATCGGCCCGGCCTGGGCAAACAGGAAACCTTCCAGCCAATGGCCGACGTCGCCGGCGGCCGGGGCTTGCGGCAGCAGTTCGCCACGCAGGCCGAGAATGCTCATGGCGGTGTCGTGCATGCGCTGGTCGAGTTCGGACCAGAAGATCTTGTTGGTCGACGACTCCGGCCCGATCTTGCCGCCCTGCACCAGTTGCGAGGCGGTCATGTAGGTGCTCAGGGTGTAGGCCTCGGCATCGAGCCAGGCGCGCATCACGGCCTCGCCAATGGCCGGGTCGCGGTCGGCCTGCTCACGATTGGCCAGATACAGTTGCACCAGACGCTTGGCAGTTTCCTGGAAGCGCGCCGGTGAACGTAGCAACAAACCACGCTCGAAACCCGCGGTGGACATCGCCACGTGCCAGCCCATGCCTTCGCCACCGAGGGCGTTTTCCACCGGCACCTTGACGTCGTCGAAGAAGATCTCGGCGAAACCCGGCAAGCCGTTGAGCTGCGGGATCGGCCGTACGGTGATGCCCGGCGTGTCCAGCGGCAGCAGGATGAAGGTCAACCCGTGATGACGCTGGGACTGCGAGTCGGTACGGAAAATACCGAACGCCCAATCCGCCCACACCGCGCGGGTCGACCAGGTTTTCTGGCCGTTGATCACATAGTGGTCGCCCACCCGTTCAGCCTTGGAGCGGATCGCTGCCATGTCGGAACCGGCACCCGGCTCGGACCAGGCCTGGGCCCAGATGTCTTCGCCTGTGGCCATGCGCGGCAGGAAGCGTGCTTTTTGCTCTGAGCTGCCGTACTCCATCAAGGTCGGGCCGAGCAGGAAGATGCCGTTCTGGTTGACCCGCGCAGGGGCACCGGAACGGTAGTATTCCTCTTCGAAAATCAGCCACTCGATCAGGTCGCAGCCGCGCCCGCCGAGTTCGGTCGGCCAGGTGACCATGCCCCAACGGCCTTCATTGAGCTTGGCTTCCCAGGCACGGTGCTCGGCAAAGCCAGGCTCGGTGTCGAACGATTGCAGCGGTTCACTCGGTACATTGGCCGCCAGCCAGGTCCGTGCCTCGGCACGAAAGGCCTGCTGGGCCGGGGTATAGGTCAGGTCCATGGATATGCCTTCAGCCGTTGAATCGGGCATCGCGTTTCTCGACGAACGAGTCGCGTGCTTCCTGAGAGTCCAGTGAGCGGTAGGCTTCGAGGGTGAAGCCCTGCTCCCAGCGGTATTTGTCTTCCAGATTGCCGTCTTCGATGCCGCTCAGCGCTTCCTTGGCCAGGCTGATCATGCCGGGGCTCTTGGCAGCGATGGTGCGGGCGATCTGCAACGCGGCTTCGCGCAAGTCTTCGCGCTTGACCACCCGCTCCACCGCGCCCAGGCGGTAAGCCTCGGCGGCGTCGATGGCTTCGCCGGTGAAGTACATGTGGCGGACTTTCTGCACCGGGAACAGGCGCTGCAAATGCGCACCGCCGCCCATGGCCCCGCGATCCACTTCCGGCACGCCGAAGGTGGCGCACTCAGCAGCGACGATGATGTCGGCCGCACCGCAGATGCCGATGCCGCCGCCCAGCACGAAGCCGTGCACGGCGACGATCACCGGTTTCGGGTTGCGGTGGATGGCCTTGAAGCTGTCGTAGTTGCCCTTGTTCACCGCAACGATCAGGTTACCGTCGGCGGCCAGTTCCTTGATATCGACCCCGGCGCAGAAGCCACGACCTTCGGCACGGATCACGATCACCCGCACGTCGTTGTTGCGGCCCAGGCCCTCGATCTCGCTGGCGATATCGGCCCAGCCCTGGCAACTGAAGGCGTTGACCGGTGGTCGGTTGAAGACCAGTTCGGCAATGCCGTGTTCGATGCTGACGCTAAATGGTTTCATGGTTTCCTTCCTTCACAATGCATGGCCCCTTACGACACACGGCGGCACAGCTCGCCCAGGCGCGCTTCGGCGTCGCGGACGATCTGTTCAATCAATTGGGCGCAGCTGGGCAAGCTGTCGATGGATGCGGCGATCTGCCCGGCAGGCAACACGCCCGCAGCCGGTTGCCCGTCGACCATGGCTTTCTGGATCACCATCGGCGCGTTGGCGGCCATGATGCTTTGCGCGGCGGTCAGTTCCCCGCTGCCGCGCATCTTCAGCACGCTGGTCAGCAGTTGCGTCAGGCTCATGCCGGTGTGGCGGCGGTAGGCCAGGCCACTCTGCAACGCCAGCAACAGGCGCTTGAGGCCACCGCTGTTTTCCAGCTGGTTGAGCAATTCGTTGCGGATCATCCGTTGCGGCATGCCGTCGATGGCACGGCTGATGATGATGGCCGCCGGGTCCTTGACCGCCAGGTAACGCGCCAACGTTTCCTGAGGCACCGGGCTGTCGGCGCACATCAGGAAACGCGTGCCCATGGCGATGCCTTCGGCGCCGTAGGCCAGGGCCGACACCAGGCCCCTGCCGTCCTTGAAGCCGCCAGCCGCCACCACGGGCACCGACACGGCATTGACCACTTGATCAAGCAGCAACGAAGTCGGCACGGAACCGGTGTGTCCCCCGCCCTCGCCGCCCTGAACGGTCACCGCATCGGCGCCCATTTCCACGGCTTTCTGCGCATGCTTGAGCGCACCGACGGTGGGAATGCACACCACGCCGGCGTCCTTCAAACGGCTGATCATTTGCTTGCCCGGCGAACGGCTGTAGCTGACCGCCCGGACTTTGTGGCGCAACACCAGCTCGACGATCTCGCCGGCGTTGGCCTGGTACATATGGAAATTCACCCCGAACGGCTGATCGGTCAGGCGCCGGGTTTCGATAATCGCCGCTTCCATCTGCTGCGGTTCGATGGTCGCACCGGCAAGAAAACCGAAACCACCGGCATTGCCCGTGGCCGCCACCAGTTTCGGGTCGGCGACCCAGCCCATGGCGGTCTGGATGATCGGGTAGCGGCAACCGAGCAGTTCAGTCAAACGAGTATTCAACGAGATCGCCATGTTCACACCTCGCCCGTTTTGCGCTGGGAACTGGCCATGGCCTTGGCGTCGTAACCGCCGAGGCGGTCGCCGGACACCAGTTCATTGTGGGCATGGGCGAAGTGATGCAGGCCGAACACCATGTCCATGGTCGCGCGCTTGCCCATCAGGTCTTCGGCGTTGTTCACCGCTTGCTTGCTCAGTTGCAGGCCCAGGCGCGGCATTTGTGCGATGCGCCCGGCGATGTCGAGGGTCTGTTGTTCCAGCTCGTCGCGAGCAACCACCCGATTGAGCATGCCCATCTGATAGGCACGCGGTGCCGGCATACGTTCGCCGAGGAACAGGAACTCCTTGGCGATGCGCGGATTGAGTTCATGCACGTGGGCGAAATACTCCACCCCCGGGATGCCCATGCGTACCACCGGATCGGCGAAGTAGGCATCCTCGCTGGCGACGATCAGGTCGCAGACCCAGGCCAGCATCAGCCCACCGGCAATGCACGCGCCCTGGACCATGGCGATGGTCGGCTTGGGCATCTCGCGCCAGCGGCGGCACATGCCCAGATAAACTTCCTGCTCACGGGCATAGAGAAACTCGCCGCCCGGTTTGTTCACATGGTCGTACCACAGGCTGGCGCGGTCGAAGGTCTTGTCGACGTCGCGGCCCGGGGTGCCGATGTCATGCCCGGCGGAGAAATGCTTGCCGGCGCCACGCAACACAATGACCTTCACTTCATCGTCATCGCAGGCCCGGCGAAACGCCGCGTCCAGCGCATAGGTCATCTGCGAGTTCTGCGCGTTGTGGAACTCGGGGCGGTTCATGGTCACCAGCGCCACCGCGCCACGCACCTCGTACAGCACCACCTCGGCCTGATTGTTATCGTTATGTTCAGCCATCACTTTTCTCCGCAACGCGTTGCTCAGCGTTGGCCTGGCGGGTTGTCTTTGAGTTGCAGGGCGCGCAGGTTGTGCGGGTCCAGGCGCTGGATCAGCTGCAACTGCTCGGCCGTCGGTGCGGCGGTGGTCGGGCAGTCATCCGGCACGAGCAGCTCGAAGCCGGTGTTGTCCTGGACTTGCGCCGCCGTCACGCCGGGGTGCAGCGAACGGATGCGCATCTGCCGCTGCGGGCCCTGGAAATCCAGGACGCAGAGGTCGGTGATGATCAGGCGGATGTCGATGTCGTCCAGCGACCAGCCCCGTGCCAGGCGAGCCGGGTTGTAGCCGACCGAGGCGACCATATCGACCTCGCCTTCGACGAACACCCGGCGGTTATGGCTCGGCACGCAAAACGAGTTGGCGTGGCTGATCGAGTTGCCGGGGAAGCCGCGCACACCGAGCATCTGCGCTTTGGGTTTGGCGTAGTCGCCGATGCAGGAAATGTTCGCCTGACCGTAACGGTCGATCTGGGTCGGGCCGACCAGGGCATGGCGTTTACCACCCCACACGTTGTCGAAAATCCGCGAGAAACCCATCCAGCTGTCGCGCTTGGGTTCATAGCCTTTGCGCGCGCCCAACGGCACCGGCTCGGCAACCATGTAGGCTTCGGAATCGGTCATCAGCAGTTGCGGGCTGCTGGTCAGCATGGCAAGCGATGCCGCCAGACGCGGAATCACGCCGATGCCGGAGGCCAATACTTCGCCGTCTTCGCGCCAGGCTTCGGAGGCCGCGCAGATCATCAACTCAGCGAGGCTGTAATCAGTAGTGCTCATCGAAAGGCTCCTTAGAAAATCGGCAACGGCAGTTCACGGATCGCAGCCAGGCCGCCGACCTTTTCCAGATACTGTTCGTGGGTGCAGTCGACGTAGTCGCGGACATAGCCCTGCCAGCCGTCGGCCACCTGGACCGTGGCGTTGTAGGCCTTGAAGTGCGCGACGTCGAAACCGTACAGCGCCGCACAGGAAGACGGATGCGCCCCGCCCGGCACGTGGGCCACGGCGGTGGTCAGGTTGCGCTCCCAGAACACTTGATGCGCATGGGCGACGTCCTGATGGAAATACTCGCTGTCGACCAGCTCATCGCAGGTCACGTAGCTGTGGGTCGCGGCCCGCACGAACAGGTCGTCCATGTAGTGATCCGGACCGCTGATCTGGCACACACCGCGTTTGTCGGCGCGGTCGACGTGGACCAGCGCCGCGTCGAGCTTGAGCGCCGGCATGGCCACCCAGTCCTTGCCATCGGCATAGGGCGAGGCGATCAACTTGATCTGGCGGTTGTGGCGCAGCACATCGGTGCCCAGGCCCACGGCGGTCGGAATGAACGGCACATTCATCGCCGCCGCGCGCAGACCGAGCAGCAGCATGCCTTCGTCGATCTCCATCACTTCCAGCGCCGCTTCCTGGCGCGCCTTGCGGAAGTACGGCTCCAGCGGAATGAAATCCAGGGACACGAAGGCGAACACCAGTTTCTTGATCTTGCCGGCTGCGCAGAGCATGCCGACGTCCGCCCCCCCGTATGCAACAACAGTCAGCTCCTTGAGGTCCGAGCGCAGAATTTCGCGCACCAGCGCCATCGGCTTGCGACGCGGGCCCCAGCCACCGATACCGATGGTCATGCCGTCACGCAGTTGGCCGACAATCTCGGCAGTGGTCATTTGCTTGTCCATCGTCTTGTTCCTCATTGGCGACCGACACTGAAGTCGTGGCCCCAGTGGCTGACCACGGTGCTTTCGAACGGCGTGTGGCGGTCCCAGTCGACCACCAGGCCATCGCAGCCGTATTCCAGGTCAAACCCGGACGGGGTCTTGATATAGAAAGAAATCATCTGGTCGTTGGTGTGCTGGCCGAGGGTGGCCGACAGCTTCACCCCGTTGGCGTGGACGCGGTCCAGGGCGCGGCCGACTTCGTCCAGCGCGTTGACCTCGACCATCATGTGCACGCAGCCGTGGGGCATCGGGCACTCGAAAATCGCCAGCGAGTGGTGGCGGCCGTTGTTGCAGTGCAGGAAGTGAATGCGCTTTTGCGGCTCGGCCGGGTCCGGGGTGAAGCGGACTTTCATCAGGTCGGACAAACCGAAACCCATCACTTGTTCGTAGAAGTCGCGGCAGCGCTCGAAGGCTGGTGCAGGCAATACGACGTGGCCCATGCCGAGGTCGTTGGTGACAAAACCTTTGACGCCCACCGGCGAGACGAAACGGGCGAAATCCTGCAGCGGTCCCCAGAAAATTTCGTGGCGATTGCCATCCGGGTCGCTGAAGTGCACCAGCTCCTGGACCTTGCGCAGCTCGGCTTCGGCTGCTGTACCGCGAGTGACTTGCACGTCGGCCTGTTGCAGCTCGCTGACCGCCTGTTCCAGCGCCGCCTTGCCGGCCACTTCCCAGCCGCAGGCACCGAAGCCGTTGTCGGCGTTTTTCTGCACCAGGATGCGGTAGTGGCGCTCGTCCATTTTCAGGTACAGGAGCTCGTCGTCATCGTTGCCAATAACCATCATGCCCAACACCTGGCTTGCATAGTGGCGCCATTGCGCCAGGTCGCTGGACAGCAGGGTGACGTAACCCAGACCACGGATATCCATGGATGCACTCCTCGTTTTTCTCAGGCCATGCCGCCCTTCGGCTGGTGCCGGGGGAGACTTTATGTAGGGGCCATATGTAGGAGCTATTCAAACGGGTTCGGGGAGGGGCAACATCGTCCAATGGGACTAGCGGAATTGGTGGGGTACGCACATCAAAACTGTAGGAGCGAGCTTGCTCGCGATGGTCGCCAACGAAAACGCTGATAGCCTGACACCACGCGGCGTTCTTTGGTGCATCGCGAGCAAGCTCGCTCCTACAGTGGGTATGTGGTGTTGCGGGTTTATGCGGGAGGGTCGATTTGATCGAGCACCCGGTTCGCGGTGATTTCGGCGAGCATGACGCTGTTGGAAATGCCCAGCAGCGCATTGCGGTCACTGCCCTCCAGATGATCCACCAGTTGATGCACCATCACATCGACCGAGGCCAGGGTTGACGCTGAACAGTGTGCTGATTGTTCGAGGAGTGGCGCGGATGTCGGCGATTGAGGGGATGCGCACGGTTTCCGGCGGATTCGGTGAAGGTTTGACCATAGTTGAACGCTCCAAAATGTGGAGCCGTCACCTGCTTGCGACTAAACAAGAGGGGTGGCAGCTGTACGCAGGTTAGTCGACCGGCGGAGCACAAAACCGGCGCGCCCGAAGGCGCCCTGCGCACAGCTACCATGAAGTGCAGGGCATGAAATGACCTGACTGTTTGGGATGCAAATGCGCTTCGTGTCACAACGGGCGACTAAACCCGGTCACTGATGGGCAGTGACACGAATCAAGTTACCGAGGGGGTCCAGGGCGCACAAGCCGGCGGATTCTGGCGTACCTGTAGGCAACGACGCAAGGCGTTGTAGCTTTCATCAAGTAACACTGACAGCCGTTAAACAGGCTCTATCTATAGGCCCAAAACCTGTAGGAGCGAGCCTGCTCGCGATGGTCGCCAACGATAATGCGGCAAGCCTGACACCCCGCGGCGTTCTCCGGTTCATCGCGAGCAGGCTCGCTCCTACAAGGGGTATGCGGTGTTCAATCATATTCGGCAGGCATAAAAAAACGGGCCTTGGGGACCCGTTGGAAAGTTGGCCTGACGTCCGTGCCAGGCCTGAAATGCAATCAACTGTAGGAGCGAGCCTGCTCGCGATAGCGGTCTCACATTCAATATTGATGTTGAATGTTATGGCCTCATCGCGAGCAGGCTCACTCCTACAGAGGCGATGTGGTCACGCTTTGCGGAAGTGCGGAATCACCTTCTCGCCAATGTTCTTCAAGGTCTCCAGCTGCGCCCACTGCGGCACGGTGCCCATCTGGCAGATGAACAGGATTTCGTCGGCGCCGGCGTCGATCAGGCGCTGCACGTAGCCGATGCAATCCTCGACGGTGCCGTAGGCGTGGTTCGGGTTCATCATCGCCATGGTCGGGTCGGAGAAGTCGACGCTGACTTCTTCCGAGGCGAAGCGCGACTTGATCACGCTCTGGCCGTTGCCGTCGACGAAAGTGTCGTCTTTCCACTTCTCCGGGTCCGGACGCTCGCCACCGCCGTACCAGTAGCCCAGGGATTCCATGAAGTAACGCTGACCACGGATACCGATGCGACGTGCTTCTGCGTTGTCGTCCAGCACGATGGCCGGGCACAGCGCGGCGATGTGACGGTTAGGGCGGAAACCAACCTGCTTCTTCTCATCGCGGTTGTCGTAGGCCGTGTGATACACCTCGACCTTCTTGGCGATTTCTTCTGGGCCACCGAAGCCCAGCACCAGGGCGCCCATGCCACGACCGCCGGCATTCTTCAGCGATTCAGTGTTGGTGCACGCCAGGTACATCGGCGGGTGCGGATCCTGGTACGGTTTTGGATGAATCGGGCGCTTGGGGATCTGCACGAAGTCGCCGTTGTGTTCGATTTCGTCCTGCACGAACATTTTCGGGATCAGGTACATCATCTCGTCGATCTGCGGCTGCAAGGTCGCCAGGTCGTAACCGAAGGTGCCGGCTTCCTGCTGGGTACCGCCCTTGCCCACGCCAAAGTGCACACGGCCCTTGGACAGCAGGTCGAGGGTGGCGATGCGCTCGGCGACCTTCACCGGGTGGTTCATCGCCGGAGGCAAGCAAACCACGCCGTGGCCGATGCCGATGCGCTCGGTTTTACCGGCAACGAAAGCCAGCATGGTTTCCGGCGCGGACATGTGCGAGTAGTTGCTCAACGCGGTGTGCTCCACGCACCAGAAGGTGTCGAAGCCAAGCTTGTCAGCGAGCACGGCCTGCTCGACGGTGTCTTCGAAAATCTTGCGGTCGCCTTCGCGGCTGGAGTCCACCGTCTGGGCTTCGTAAATCAGGGAAAATTTCATGGTTGATCCTTGTGCTTATTTGGATGCGCAGTCGGCGCCGTAGACCTTCGCCTTACCGTCAATGCTCGTGCATCGACGGGGCGCTCGAATCACGCAAACGGACTAGCCCGCTTCATAGAAAAAGAGCCAGTAAAAAAGTCAGAGGAAAAAGTCGTTGCTGTCCTGGCCCATGCTGACGCCGCCGAGGTTCCAGGCGTACTTGGCCGGGCTGTTGGCGACGTGGGCGCGACCGGTGTGAATGTCGCGGAACGCACGGTTGATCGGATGGCTGCGGAAGATCGTAGAAGCACCGCTGTTGAACATCAGCTCACCAACCGCCTTGGCACACTTGTCGGCCACCAGCGCCGAGTCGTAACGCATCTTCACCCGCTCGGGCATGCTCAACGGCTCACCCTTCTGCGCGCGCTCCAGCATTAGCGCGAAGTTGCGATGCAGCACGGTCTTGCACTCATCGACGCAGACCATGGCATTGGCCAGCGCCGATTGCGCGGCCGGGTCCTGGACCATCCTGCGACCGTCATTGACCCCGACCCGGGCGCGGTTGTGCTCGACAAACTGATCCACCGCGCCTTGCAGGGCACCGATGGCCGAGGACGAAACCGCACGCACGAAAATCTGCCCGAACGGCAGACGGAACAAGGGCGCGGTGTTCACCTCGTTGCCCGGACTGTTCTGCATGAAACCGTCGAACGCGCGATGGGTGCGGTACTCGGGAACGAAGGCGTTTTCCACCAGGATGTCGTGGGAACCGGTGGCTTCCAGGCCCATGACGTTCCAGTTGTCGAGAATCTGGTAGTCGCTGCGCGGCACCAGGAACGTCCGGTAATCCGGCGCCCCGCCCGCCTCTGCCGGCGGCACAAGCGCACCGAGGAACACCCAGTCGCAATGCTTGCTGCCGGAAGAAAAGCCCCAGCGGCCGCTCAACTTGAAGCCACCGTCGACCCGTTCGACCTTGCCCACGGGCATATAGGAAGAGGAGATCAGCACGCTGGAATCGCTACCCCAGACATCCTGGGCCGCGCGGTCGTCGAACAGCGCCAGTTGCCAGTTGTGGATCGCTACCACGCCAAGCACCCAGGCCGAGGACATGCAGCCTTCGGCCAGGGTCATCTGTACGTCGAAGAAATCCTTGGGTTCCAGCTCATAGCCTTCCCAACGGGATGGTTGCAGGATGCGAAAGAACCCGGCGTCGTGGAAGTCCTTCAGGGTTTCTTCAGGCAACTGGCCGGCTTGCGCGGCATTCAGGGCGCGTTCACGCAGGATCGGCACCAACTCGCGGGCACGTTGGCTCAGACGCTGGCGAATCAGGTCTTGGTTGAGCATTTTTATTGTTCTCCTTTGTTCACCCCATCCGCCGGGGCGCGCGTGCAACGGGGCGGGTGTAGCGCCCCTACACTGGCATTCAAGCAATGCGCAACAGAGTGGACATCCCTCAAACGGACCATGTGGGGCTGGGGAACAGTTTTTTGGAGGTAAATCTGAAAGAGGTGTGTTGGCTGGCAGGCCGTCATCGCGAGCAGGCTCGCTCCCACAGAAGAGCAAAGGCAGAGCGGCGTACACCCCGCTCCTCACCACTCATCAGGCCGAGCGTTAGCTCGCCTGCAGCTCTTGATCTTGATCCACCCGCCCCCTCGGAAGGCTGAGTGGAGGTGTTCATCCGGGGACTGGCGCGCAGCGCCGTTCGACGCAGTCGAACTCATTGCATGTAGGTCGAAGCGAAGCCGACCGGAGGGCAATGCCCCCGGATGAATACCGCAGCGAAGGAACCCCGAGCCTAAGCGAGGGGCCGTACGTAAGGGGCGAGACCTTTGGTTACTTTGGGGCGTTTGCCAAAGTGACCCGCTGTAAGAGCGGAACCATAAGCGGCCGTTACCGCAGAAACGGATATACACCCAAAACCACCCAAGAGCCTGGTCGGCCCAGAGGCCGCCAAGGCCTAGTCCCCTCGGACGATGTGACGACTGGACGTCGGAGCAAGAATCCATCGCACTCCCCAACCAACAAAAAGGCCCAGTGCGATGAACGACGTCAATCTCAAAGCCGACATGCTCCAGGCCATGCGCCGCCTGGCCAAGTCAGTCACCATTATCAGCACCAGCAACGGCTCCGAACGCTTCGCCATGGCCGCCACGGCCGTCGACTCCCTGAGCACCGAACCGCCATCGCTGCTGATCTGCGTCAACAAGACCGCCTCGCCCCACGCCGCACTGGCGACCGGCGCCGACTTCTGCGTCAACATCCTCGGCGTCGAACAACAAGACCTGGCCAACCTGTGCAGCGGCGCAATCAAGGGCGAAGCCCGTTTCGACCGTGGCAACTGGCTGACCAGCCCCGGTGGCATTCCTTACCTGGGTGACGCGCAGTCGGCGATCCTCTGCCGCCAAGACGGCCACTTCAGCTACGGCACCCACACCGTATTCATCGGGCGCATCCTGCAGATCCACACCACTGACGCCATCACCCCGCTGGTCTACCTCGACGGCAGCTACACCACCACCGCCAAACCAGCACCTTCTCTCGCAGCTGCTGGCTGAGGCCCGAACATGGACAGCCTGAACCGGTTGACGGCGTTGCGAGTGAACAGCGCCGACCAGTTGCCATGGGATGACCGCTGCGACTTGCTGATCGTCGGGTTTGGTGGAGCCGGCGCCTGTGCCGCCATCGAAGCCAGCACTCGCGGCCTGTCGGTGCTCGCCCTCGATCGCTTCGAAGGCGGCGGCGCCACGGCGCTCAGCGGTGGCGTGGTCTATGCCGGCGGTGGCACGCCGTATCAGCGTCAGGCTGGCTATGAAGACAGCAGCGAGGCCATGTTCAATTACCTGCGTCAGGAAGTCGGTGAAGCGGTCAGCCACGAGACGTTGCGCAATTTCTGCAACGCCAGCCGCGAGCAACTGGCCTGGCTGGAGCAACAAGGCGCGGCTTTCGAGGCCAGCGTGCCACCGCATAAAACCTCGTACCCGAGTGACCAGTACTACCTCTATTACTCCGGCAACGAAGCCGTGCCGGCCTATGCCGCCAGCGCCAAACCGGCGCCCCGTGGCCACCGCACCAAGGGTCCGGGCATGTCCGGCGCCAGCCTGTTCGCCCCGCTCAAGGCCAGCGCCTTGCGCCACGGTGCGCGCCTGCGCAGCCAGTGCGAAGTGCGACGACTGGTGCTCGACCTCGACGACAAGGTCATCGGCGTCGAAGCCTGGCAGTTGCCGTCGGGCAGTCGCGCCGCCAAACAACATGCGCGTCTGTCGCGCTGGGCCGCCGCCATTCATATGTACGCTCCGGCGTTGGCCGACCGCTTGCGTGCCCGTCAGCGCCGCATCGAACAGACCAGCGCCATTCGGCAATTGATTCGCGCCGAACAGGCGGTGCTGCTGAGCAGCGGCGGCTTCATCTTCAATCGCGATCTGGTGCGCCAACACGCGCCGCAGTACCTGGCCGGTCTGCCATTGGGCGCAACTGGCTGCAACGGCAGCGGCATCGCCCTGGGCCAAAGTGCTGGCGGCAGCGTGGCGCGGATGGACAAAGTCAGCGCCTGGCGTTTCATCAACCCGCCTCTGGCGTGGGCTCGGGGTCTGATCGTCAACGCTCGCGGCGAGCGCTACGCCAACGAAGAAATCTACGGCGCGACGCTCGGTCACGCGATGGTTGAAGAACAGGACGGCCGGGCCATTCTGATTCTCAATCGTGCGCTGGTTCGAGAAGCACTCAGTCAGGTCGGCCCGGGCAAGGTGTGGAATTTCCAGCGCCTGCCGGTCCTGCTCAATCTGCTGTTCAACGCCAAACGCAGCACCAGCCTCGCCGGTTTGGCAAAGCGCTGCAATTTGCCGCCGGAACTGCTGCGCCAGAGTGTCGAACGCTACTCCCGCGCCGCACGCGGTGAAGTCGCCGACGAGTTCGGCAAATCCGCCGCCATGCTCACCGACCTCGACCAAGGCCCGTGGTACGCCCTCGACTTGTCTTTCGACAGCAAACTCTTCCCCTGCCCGGTCATCACCCTGGGCGGGCTGAAGGTCTGCGAGGACAGCGGTCGGGTGCTGGACCACGCCGGGCAGCCGATCCATGGCCTGTACAGCGCCGGCCGCAACGCCGTCGGGGTCGCCTCCAACCTGTATGTCTCTGGCCTGTCCCTGGCCGACTGCATCTATTCCGGTCGCCGGGCTGCCGCCCACGTGGCCGACCAATTCGCACTTCAAACCGCACGATCAGGAGAACAACAATGCAACGTGTAGAAGGCAAAGTCTGCATCATCACCGGCGCCGCCAGCGGCATCGGTCGCGAAGACGCAATGCTGCTGGCCCGTGAAGGCGCCAAAGTGGTACTGACCGATCTCAACGAAGAAGCCGGTCGCCAGGTGGCTGCGGAAATCGGCGCCAACGCGCTGTTCATCCGCCATGACATCGCCAGCGAAAGCGATTGGCAGAACGTTGTCAAAACCACCGTCGAACACTTCGGCCGTCTCGACGTGCTGGTCAACAACGCCGCGATCCTGGCCCTGGGCAGCATCGAAGACACCACCCTGGAGCTGTGGCAGAAGGTGCAGAAGATCAACGGCGACGGCTACTTCCTCGGCTGCAAATACGCGATCCAGGCGATGAAGGAAACCGGTGGTGGTTCAATCATCAACATGTCGTCGGTGGCGGCATTGGGCGCAATGCCAATGTTCTGCGCTTACTCGGCGTCCAAAGGCGCGGTGGCGGCGATGACCCGCTCCATTGCCCTGCACTGCAAGCAGCAGGGCTACCGCATCCGCTGCAACAGCGTGCACCCGGACGGCGTGAACACGCCGATGACCCAGGCGTTGGCCGGTGGTCAGGCGATCCCGCAGGAAGCGCTGGACCAGGATCCGATGAACCGCATGGCCGCGCCGCGGGACATTGCCAACGTGGTGCTGTTCCTCGCCGCCGACGAGTCGCGATTCGTCAACGGTGCCGAGATCCGCGTCGACAACGCCCAACTGATCAGCGGGCTCTGAGGCCGAGGTGAACATGGGCACGCAACAACAGAACCTGACCCCGGCCGAACACACGACGGGAAGTGTCTCATTGCAAGTGTGCGCGGTGATCGACGAGACCGCCGATGCGCGCTCGCTGGTGCTGGACGTACCGCCAACCCTGCGTGAGCGCTTTCGCTACAAACCGGGCCAGTTCCTGAGTTTTCGCGTGCCCTTGGCCGGCAAACTGTTGACCCGCTGCTACTCCATGGCCAGCTCGCCCCTCGCGGATGCGCTGCCCAAGGTCACGGTGAAGCGGGTCGACGGTGGCCGGGTGTCGAACTGGATGAACGAAGTGCAGGTCGGCGACTGGCTGGAAGTGCTGCCACCGGCCGGGCACTTTTGCCTGGATCCGCAGCAGTCGGCGGACACCGAAAAGCCCCTGGTCCTGTTCGGTGGCGGCTCGGGCATCACCCCGGTGTTTTCCATTCTCAAATCGGTGCTGCACAGCAGCCGGCGGCCGATCAAATTGATCTACGCCAACCGCGATGAGGCGTCGGTGATTTTCAAGGACGAGCTGTGTCAGTTGATCAAGGCGCATCCTGATCAACTGCACGTGGTGCACGTCCTCGATTCGGTGCAGGGTTTTCTGACGGACCACCAGGTCCGTCATCTGCTGCGCGGATCGGCCGGTGGCGACTACTTCATCTGCGGGCCGGGTCCGTTCATGGACACCGTGGAGCGCACGCTGCTGGCACTGGGCGAAGCGGCCGAGCGGATCCATGTCGAACGTTTCGTCTCGCCGCCGGACCCCGACGAGCTGTTGGCAGAAGAGGCCGAGGCGCGGGCTGCGGCCATGGATTCGCAATGCGAAGCGCTGATCGTCGAACTCGATGGCCAGCAACACGAAATTGCCTGCCAGCCCGGCGATACCTTGCTGCAAAGTTGCAAGGCCGCCGGCCTGGATGTGCCGTCGTCCTGTGAAGAAGGTTTTTGCGGGGCGTGTATGTGCGTGGTCAAGGAAGGCGAGGTTCAGTTGGCGCGCAACGATGTGCTGACCCCCAAGGAGCTGGCCGACGGCTGGACACTGGCCTGCCAGAGCCGACCGACCGGTGCCCGGGTACGCCTGAAATTCCCGGATTGAAGATACGCATCTCCCCTGTAGGAGCGAGCCTGCTCGCGATGGACGTCAACGATAACGCGCCCTGTCTGAATGAACGCGGCGCCCGGACGTTTTTCGCGAGCAGGCTCGCTCCTACAGTTGAAATGTGCACGACGGGGGATCTGTTGCTTAGTCTCATTGGACGATCACTCAGGCCCGGTCTGCGGTTAGACTCGGCCACAGCATTAGCCCACAACAATAAAGAGGTGCAGTTATGGCTCGTTTGCAGAATAAGGTCGCGGTGGTTACCGGTGGCGCTTCGGGTATCGGTCTGGCCTGCGTGCGCCGTTTCGCGGCCGAAGGCGCGCAAGTGGTCGGGCTGGACATCGGCAGCGCACCGGCAGACTTTCCCGGCCTGTTCATGACCCTGGACGTGCGCGACGAAGCGCAGGTGCAGCAGGTCATGCAAGAAGTCATCAACCGTTTCGGGCGCATCGATGTTCTGGTCAACGCCGCCGGCGTCGCCGACCAGGGCAGCGTCACTCAAACCACCACGGCCAACTGGCAACGCGTGATGGACATCAACCTGACCGGCAGCATGCTCACCAGCAAATACGCGCTGGCGTCGATGGTTGAACAACGCAATGGCTCGATCATCAACGTCGGTTCGATCTTCGGCCTGCAAGGCTGCGACGGCAACGTGGCCTACAACGTGTCCAAGGGCGGCATCAACCAGCTGACCCGCTCCATGGCCATCGACTATGGCTACGCCAACATTCGCGTCAACGGCCTGTGCCCGGGCCTGATCGAAACGCCGATGACCAGCATGGTCCGTGACAATGACGCGTTCCACGCGTTTTTCGCCTCGCAGCACATGCTCAGCCGCTCCGGGCAACCGGAAGAAGTGGCCAACGTCGCGCTGTTCCTGGCCTCGGACGAAGCGTCCTTTGTCAGCGGCCAGATGATCGCCGTGGACGGTGGTTTCTCCGCCGGTCGCCGTTTCGCCCCGCCCGCCCAGTAATTCGCAATCCGGCCGGGCGCCCTGCCCGGCCTACTCCCTTTTTCGTACTTGTCTTCTAACCGGGGAGGCCCCATGCCGCCTGTCGCCACCGCACTGACCATCGCTCAACTGTTCGCCAACGCAGCCCAGGCCTACGGCGACCGCCCGGCCATCGAGGACGCGGGCCACGTCATCAGCTACCGACAACTGGACCAACTGCGCCGCCAGGCTGCCCGCGCACTGTTGGCCCTCGACGTACAGGTCGGGGACCGCGTGGCGATCTGGGCGCCCAACGTGTGGGAATGGATCGTCGCCGCCGGCGCCCTGCAAAGTGTCGGCGCTGCCCTGGTGCCGCTCAATACCCGGATGAAGGGCAACGAGGCCGGCTACATCCTGCGCGAAAGCGGCACCTGCGTGCTGTTTGCCATCGGCGAATTCCTCGGCGCGGACTACCCCGGCATGCTGGCGTCCGAGGACCTGCCTGCACTGCGCCACATCGTCAGTGTGCGCGGTGCCAGTGCGGGCACCCTGGCCTGGGAACGGTTCATGGACCTGGGGACCGATGTGCCGCACCTGGCCCTGCGCACCCGCGAACAGAGCGTTGGCCCGCAGGCCTTGTCCGACGTGCTGTTCACCTCGGGCACCACCGGCAAACCCAAAGGCGTGATGACCAGCCACGGCCAGAACCTGCGCATCGTGCGGGACTGGAGCGATATCGTCGGCTTGCGCGAGAGCGATCGCTACCTGATCGTCAATCCGTTCTTCCACTCCTTCGGCTACAAGGCCGGGTGGCTGGCAGCGCTGATGCGTGGCTGCACCCTCCTGCCCCAGCAAGTGTTCGACGTGCAGGCGGTGCTCGATTGCGTGCAGCGCGAGCGCATCACCGTGTTGCCGGGGCCGCCGACGCTGTATCAATCGTTGCTGGCCCATCCGCAACGCAACGAGTTCGACCTGAGCTCATTGCGCGTGGCGGTGACCGGGGCGGCGGCGATTCCGGTGGAGATGGTCCACCGCATGCGCGACGAACTGGGCTTCGCCACCATCGTCACCGCCTATGGCCTGACGGAAGTGTGTGGTTTCGCCACGATCTGCCGCTCCGGCGATTCGGCAGAACTGGTCGCCAACACCAGTGGCCGCGCGATGCCGGGGGTAGAAGTACGTTGTGTCGGCAACAACGGTCGCAGCCAGCCGGCCAACATCCCCGGTGAAGTGCAGATTCGCGGCTACAACCTGATGCAGGGTTATCTCAACAACCCCGAAGCCAGCCAGGAGATTCTCGACGCCGACGGCTGGCTGCACACCGGCGACATCGGCATGCTCGACGAACAGGGTTACCTGCGCATCACCGACCGCCTCAAGGACATGTTCATCACCGGCGGCTTCAATGTGTACCCGGCGGAGATCGAACAGTGTCTGCTGACCTATCCCGGCGTGGCCCAGGCAGCGGTGATCGGTATTCCTGACGAGCGTATGGGTGAAGTGGCGATGGCGTTCCTGCTGCCCGCCCCCGGGATGGAGATCGAGCAGGCACGGTTCCTCGCCTGGTGCCGCGAGCAGATGGCCAACTACAAGGTTCCGCGCCGGGTTCAGGTGCTGCAGAGCATGCCGATCAATGCTGCGGGCAAAGTGACCAAGAATGTGTTGCGCGAGTGGGCACTGCAGCCAGCCGACTAAACGCAATTCCTGTAGGAGCGAGCCTGCTCGCGATGGTGTGTCAGTCGACATAAATGCAACTGATAGACCATCGCTAGCAGGCTCGCTCCTACAGGTTTTTGTGTATGCCTGGACGGATCAGACCACCCGCGCCGGATGTTGCTGGCGTGGATCTCCGAGCATGGCACGGTGGGACGGTGGCTGGCGGCCTTCGGCTTCGCTGATGCCGTAGCCAGGGGCGATTTCGGCGGTGATCAGGATCTGCCCGGACAACGCCATCAACTGCGGATCATTGAGCAAGGCATGAATCACCCGCCCGTTGAATTGCGGGGTTTCGGCGTGGGCCAGAAACGCCTGGTACTGCTCGTCATGCTGCTCGCCGGCAATCTTCGTGCGCTCAGTCAGTTGCGGGCCGAGCCACAGCGACAACGCCGCCACGCCCTGCCCTTCGAAATCGATCGCCATGTCGGCGGCCAGTTTGTCGACACCAGCCTTCTGTGCGCCATACGCCGGGCCGTGCATGTAGCACCCGGCACCGAACGACGAGGTGAAGCAAATCAAACCTTGAGGACTGCGCAGTAGCAACGGCGCGGCGTAGTAACTGGCGATGTACGCCGAACGCAATCCGACGTCGAGTATGCGCACCAACTCCAACGGCTTGGCCCAAAACGGTCCTGGCTCGATCAATTGGTCATGGATGAACGCGGCGTTGTTCACCAGCAGGTCCAGTTGCCCGCATTCCTGCCCGACACGGTTGAACAGCGCCTCGACCTGTACATCATCGGCATGATCACAGACCACCGCGATACCGCGTCCACCGGCGGCGGTGATCGCCGCAGCGGTGTCTTCCAGCGAGCCGCGCAAGGCATGCCCATACAAATTCGATCCGCCTTGCGCCGGGGCACGACCGGTGACATACACCGTCATGCCCGCCGCCCCGAGAGCCAGGGCGATACCCTGACCCACTCCGCGACTGGCGCCGGTCACCACGACGATCTGTGGACGCTGACTGTTCATTCAACACTCCCGAACAAGGTTGTCGCCGAAGCGGTTTCGCTCTGGCGCTTGATGTGATTGGCCGCCAGGTAACCGAAGGTCATGGCCGGGCCGATGGTCGAACCGGCACCCGGATAAGTACGGCCCATCATCGAGGCGGCGCTGTTGCCGATGGCGTACAAGCCGTTGATCGGTTCACCGTCTTCATGCAACACGCGGGCGTGTACGTCGGTCAGCAAGCCTCCCTTGGTGCCGATGTCCCCAGCGTCGATGCGCACGGCGTAGAACGGCCCCTTGAGCAAGGGCGCCAGGCACGGATTGGGTTGCACGTTGGGGTCGCCGTAGTAGCGGTCGAACAGCGAATCGCCCTTGTGGAAATCCTCGTCGACGCCCTGCACGGCCATGCCGTTGAAGCGCTGCACGGTGCGCGCCAGTCCGGCGCCGTCAACGCCGATTTTCGTCGCCAGTTCTTCCAGGCTCGACGCCTTCTGGAAGTAATCACGCAAATGCTCGGGCAATTGCCAATCACGCTGGGCATAGCCCGGCAGCAAGGCGCCGCACGGGTATTTGCGGCGGAACTCGGCGTCGAACACCATCCAGCACGGCACGCTCGCGGCGCCTTCGCGGTTGTTAGCGTACATCGCGTAAACGATATCGGTGTAGGGCGCGGCTTCGTTGACGAAACGCTCCCCCGCCGCGTTGACCATCACGCACCCCGGCAAGGTGCGTTCAACGAACAGCGCTCGCTGTTTTTCTTCGCCCTTGACGTAAGTGGTCGGTGCCCACCAGCTGTGCTCCATCAACGCGGTTCGCGCGCCGATGGCCTGGCCGGCGCGAATGCCGTCGCCGGTATTGTTCGGCGGCGTGGCACTCCAGTTTGCCTGGGACGGCTGCGGCAGGTACTGCTCGCGCATCGCCTGGTTACGCTCGAAACCACCGGCGGCGATAATCACCCCGTAGCGCGCCTTGACGTTGAGCAACTGACCGTTGCGATTGACCCGCGCCCCACCGACCCGGTCACCGACCAGCAGCAGTTCTTCAAGCGCACAGTTGAGCCACAGCGACTTGCCGCGATCCTGCAACGAACAGCGCAAGGCACCGATCAAGGCATTGCCCAGGGTCAGGAAACGGTCGCGACGGGACAAGCGCCGCCCCTCGCGATCACGCCAGTAGCGCCACATCACCCGCAGGGTCAGGCGCAACCAGCCGGGGCCACGGCACAGCAGCACTTGCGCCTCTTTCATGGTCATCGCCATGCGCCCCATCATCAGGGTGCCGGGGGACGGTGCGCGCATGCGCAAGAATTCTTCGCCGAGTTCGGCGGCATCGAACGGTTGCGGATCCATCGAGCGATAGCCCGGTTTTCCGCCCTCGACTTCCGGGTAGTAATCGGCGTAGCGCGGTTGCGCCTCGAAGCGCACGCGGGTGTGTTGTTCCAGGTACTCGACCATCTCCCGGCCGTGTTCGACATAGGCTTCGATGCGCCCGTCGTCGATCTCACCATGGGTCACGGCGCGGATGTAGGCAATCGCTTCGGCCGCCGAATCACTGCCGCCGATCGCATTGATCCGGTGGTTGTTGGGGATCCAGATGCCGCCGCCGGACACCGCCGAGGTGCCGCCGTACTCGCCGCTCTTTTCGATCAGCAGCGCATTCAGGCCCAGGTCGTGGGCGCGCAGCGCAGCGGTCATGCCCCCGGCTCCCGAGCCAATCACCAAAACATCACAGCACTCGTCCCATTTGATCCCGGCAGCGTTCATGCGGTCACCCTTGTTCAGCGCCCATCAGGCAAAAACCGCCGCTGCCGGATCTTCGCCCGGTGCAGTCGGTCTCGGGATTGTTCGCCGCACGGGCCGGGTGTTCATCGTCCGATAAGACTAAGGCCAGGCCTGCGGCCACCCCGTACAAATCGCTTAGTCCGCTTGGACGATGTTGCGCGCAGGTCGTGACTCCATAGTCGCCCACAGCACCAATCACCCCCTGAAATGCAGGTCGGGCAGGTCTGACCTGGGCCATGAGGACGACATGATAAAAACAATAATCGCCCCACCAACACAGCACCCTCGCACACAGCTTGTTCTATTGATGCTGGCTGGCGGACTTAGCGCTCACGTTAACGCCATGAGCTTTCAGCCAAGCGAAGACTTGAGCATCGACTGGGACACCACACTGACGTACAGCCTCGCCTGGCGGACCGAGTCTCGCGATCACAAACTGACCGCCAATGCCAACGGCAACGACGGCGACAACGCGTTCGACAAAGGCAGCCTGATCAACAACCGCAGCGGCTTTCTCACCGAAGCCAACATCAAGTGGCAAGACGACTACGGCGTGTTCGTGCGGGCGACGGGCTTCTACGACAACGTCTACGATCAGGACAACGACAACACCACCGGCACTTCCAACTGCTTCGCCGGCGGCCATTGCAGCAAGCCTGACCGTTTCTCCCAGGACACCATCGACCAGCACCGCAATGAATTGCGCATGCTCGATTACTACGCCTATGGCACCTGGGACGTGAGCGGCCACGCCCTCAATGCACGCCTGGGTAACCAGGTGGTGAGCTGGGGTGAGAGTCTGTTCTACCCGGGTATTTCCGCGGCCCAGAGCCCGGTGGACGCGACCAAGGCGACCACCCCGGGCGTCGAGGTCAAGGAAATCCTGCTACCGGTCGGCCAACTGTTCACCCAGTTCGCCCTGACCGAAAGCTTGGGTATCCAGGCCTACTACCAATACAAGTGGGAAAAGACCGAGCTGTTCGGCGTGGGTAGTTACTTCTCCACCACCGACTTCATCGATGAGGGTGGTTTCAACGACGCCTCCGGTTTTGTGACCCGCCTCAAGGACGACAAGCCGAGCGACAGCGGCCAGTACGGTCTGGCCTTCACCTACGCCGCCGAGTCGTTGAACAACACCGAGTTCGGCATCTACTACTCGCGTTATCACGACAAGACCCCGTCGCTGGACTTCGCATCGACCCTGGGCCGCTACCAGGTGCGCTACTTCGACAACATCGACCTGTTCGGCGCGAGTTTCGCCACGGTGCTGGGCGACGTCAGCTGGGCCGGTGAAATCAGCTACCGCGACGGCACGCCGGTGATGGTCGACAACGGTTTCTCCAGCCCCGTGCGTGGCAAGACCGTGCAAGCGCAAACGTCGATGATCTACGTGCTCGGCCCGACCGCCTTCGCCGACAACACCACCCTGACCGGCGAGCTGGTCTACAACACCGTGGTCAGCAACGACGAGTCGCAGCCGGTGACCCTGGCGCCGGGCTTCGCGCTGCCGGGAACCGACAGCCTGGTCTATGACCGCGATGCCTGGGGCTACACGGTGCAGGCGAATTTTGACTACAACGACGTGTTCAGCGGATGGGACATGTCGGTGCCTGTCACCTTCAGCGCCGCCGCCCACGGCGACAGCTCGATGGTCGGCTCGATCAACGCCGGCCAGAACGATAACCGCGCCAGCATCGGCAGTTCTTGGCGCTACCTGGGCAACTTCACCGTCGAGGCCCGCTACAACGCCTACCTCGCCAGTGCCAACAACAGCCCGTTGGCCGACCGCGACAACGTCGCGCTCAACTTCAAGTACCGGTTCTGATTCCCCAATCGGAGGAGCACAGCATGTCCAGATTCACCCAAACATTATTGAGCACCGCGCTGACCGTCGGCCTGCTCGGCAGTGGCCTGGCCTACGCCAAGGTCAGCCCCGAAGAAGCCGCCCGCCTGGGCCAGGACCTGACCCCGATGGGCGCCGAAAAAGCCGGCAACGCCGATGGCAGCATCCCGGCCTGGAGCGGCAAGTGGCTCGGCCTGCCGCCGGGCCTGAAGTTTGACGGCCCCGGCACGCCATACCCGGACCCCTATGCTGCGGAAAAACCGCTGTTCGTGATCGACTCGAAGAACATGGACAAGTACGCCGCCAACCTCACTGATGGCCAGAAGGCGCTGCTCAAACGCTACCCTGATACCTTCAAGATCCCGGTGTACCCGAGCCACCGCGACTTTCGCGTTGATCCGAAACTGGTCGAGGCGGTCAAGCACAACGCCGTCAACGCCGAGCTGGCCAACGACAACAACGACACGAAAAACGCCTGGGCCGGTTCGCCGTTCCCGATTCCCAAGAACGGCAGCGAGTTGATGTTCAACCACACCCTCGCCGGCCGTGCCGCCGCCGAAGAGGCCAACTACCGGCAGGCCGTGGTGTATTCCAACAAGGAGCGAGTGCTCGAAGAGGTCAACTACAAGATCTTCTCGATCTGGTCCAACCCGGACAGAACCCTGGAGACATCCAACGGCATCCTCACCAACTTCCTGATCACCACGCTGGAACCGGTGCGCAAGAAAGGCGAAATCGTGGTCGGCCACGAGTTCATCAACCCGACCGCCTCCCCGCGCCAGGCCTGGCAGTACAGTCCCGGTCAGCGCCGGGTGCGTCGCGCGCCGACCGTGGGCTACGACTCGCCGACCGGCGCCGGCGGTTTCCGCGTGTACGACGAAGACCGTTTGTTCAACGGTGCGCCGGACCGCTACAACTGGACCATCGTCGGCAAAAAGGAAATCTACATTCCTTATCACAACTACAAGATCGATGACCCGAGCGTGAGCACCGATCAGATCCTGGCCACCACCGGTCACATCGATCCGCAGTACATGCGCTATGAGAAGCACCGCGTCTGGGTGTTGCAGGCCGACCTCAAGGAAGGTGCCCGCCACGTGTACGCCAAGCGTGTGATGTACCTGGACGAGGACACCTGGGCCGCGACCCTGGCCGACAACTACGACAGCCGTGGCCAGTTGTGGCGCACCAACATGCAGACTTCGATCTACGCCTATGAGATGCAGCGTTACCACGCTCGCCTCGGGATCTATCACGACCTGATCGCCGGCTCGTATCTGGTTGACCGGATGCTGATCGATCAGAAACCGGCCAAGCTCAACGCCACCGCCTTCACCGAAGACGAATTCACCCCTGGCAACCTGCGCAAACTCGGCACCCGCTAAAACCTCAGCGCCCCGACCGATTCATTCGGTCGGGGCGTTATGCTTTATAAAATCCGCTCCGCCCACGGAAGACTGCCCATGAACAAACTCCTCACCGGCGTCATCGCCATGGCCAGCGTTGGCCTGTCGATGCAAGCCAATGCCCTGAACATCCTGCTGACCAACGACGATGGCTGCCGCGCAACCGGCATCGATGCGATGTACCGCGCCCTGACCGCCGCCGGGCACAAGGTCACACTCGTCGGCCCGTTGAACGACAGTAGCGGCATCAGCGCCGCCAGCGTGGTCGTGCCCGGCCAGGCCCTGGCGGTGACCGAACTGGCGCCGGGCCGGTTTTGCGTCGGGCCACCGGAGGGTTACACCCCGCCCGCCGGCAAAACTTCCGCCATCGGCACGCCCGTGGATGCAGTGAATGTCGGCCTCGACGTGATCCTCAAGGATTCGCCGCCGGACCTGGTGGTGTCAGGCAGCAACTTCGGCGAAAATGTCGGCCCGCTGACGCAGATGTCCGGCACCCTCAACGCTGCGGTACGCGCGATGTTCAAGGGGATTCCGGCAGTCGCCGTGTCCACGGCCATCGACATGGACCTGATCATTCGCGACCAGCAGGCAGGCGTCCGCAAAACCCTCGGCGCCATGGACGACACGGCGCGCTTTGCCGTGAAGGTGATTGAACAGGCAAGCCTGGCCGGAACAGAAGCGAAAAAATCCTGTGCCAATAACAAACATGCCTGCGAACTGAACGTGCTCGGCCTGCCGGGTGTCAGCGGTCTGAACCTCAACTACCCGCCGCTGAAACCCGATGAGGTCAAAGGTGTGAGCTTTGCGCCTATCGGCAACTGGGATCGGGTGAACTTCACCTCACAGCGCGGCGCCGACGGCGTGGTCCACGTCAACCTGACCCCACCGCCGACACCCACCGAAATCCAGCAAAAGGCCGATGCCTATCAACTGTGGCAAGGCCACGCGGTGATCACCGTGATCGACGGCAACATGACCGCGCCGCAGGCGATGCAGGATCAGGCGAAGAAGATGTTGCAAGGCATCAAGCCTTAAGCTGAATCTGTGGGAACACACTGACCTGTGGCGAGGGGGCTCGCCCCCGTTGGGGCGCGCAGCGCTCCTAAAATCAGTGTTCGCGTTTTTTTCGTGAGAACGCATTCGCCGATTTTACGACTGCTACGCAGCCGAACGGGGGCAAGCCCCCTCGCCACAAAAGCCCGCTCCCGAAGGAATAGTTGTTGGCTTTAGTCTGCCGGCTGGAACGGCACGAACTCCGTCACTTCCAGATCAAACCCGGAAACGGCGGTGTACGGCACCGGCGAACTCATCAAGCGCATTTTGCGCACGTTCTGGTCCCGCAGGATCTGCGCGCCGATACCCAGGGTCCGTTGCGGAAACTGTGGCGCCCGGTGCTTGCCTCCACTGCGCTGACGCAGTTGTTCGAGCACGCCCTCGGCGGTTTCCTTTTGCGCCAGCAGCACCAGCACACCGCTACCGGCCGCCGCGATACTGGCCAGCGAACGCTCCAGGGTCCACTGCTGCGGACCGCCTTCATTTTCACACCCAAGAACGTCACGCAGCGTCTCGATGCTTTGCACCCGCACCAGCGCCGGTTGCGTGCTGTCGATCCGGCCCTTGACCAGCGCCAGGTGCAGCGAGCCCTGGTAGGTGTCCTGATAGGTGGTCACCTGGAACTCGCCGTGGCGGGTTTGCAACGGATATTCGCCGCCGCGCTCGATCGTGCCTTCATGCAGGATCCGGTAGTGGATCAGGTCGGCAATGGTGCCGATCCGCAAGCCATGCCGCTGGGCGAAGTCATGCAGCTCTGCGCCACGGGCCAGTTCGCCGTCTTCGTTAAGAATGCCCACCAGGGTTGCCGCCGGTTGCAGCCCCGCGAGTCGCGTCAGGTCGCAAGCGGCCTCGACATGTCCGGCCCGCTGCATCACGCCGCCGGGCAAGGCTTGCACCGGGAAGATATGCCCCGGTTGCACCAGGTCCGTCGGAACGCTGGCCGGGTCGACCGCCACCTGGATCGACCGCGCCCGGTCCGCCGCCGAGATACCCGTGGACACCCCGGTGGCGGCTTCGATCGAGCGGGTAAAACCCACGCCATGTTGCGCCCGGGAGTTGGGCACCATCAGGTCCAGACCCAGCGCGCGGCAACGCTGCTCGGTCAGGGCCAGGCAAATCAGCCCGCGCGCCTGCACCGCCATGAAGGTGACGGCCTCGGCCCCGGCCTGTTCGGCGGCCATCAGCAGCGAGCCTTCGCCGTTGTGTTCGTCGTCGGTGATCACCACCATTCGACCGGCGCCGATGGCCTCGATCAGTTGCGGTACCGTGTTGAAAACCACGCCATTCATTTGAGTGCCCCGCGCAGGTCGGCCGCCGCATCGGACAAGGCCTGTGCCGCCCCTTCGACGAATGCAGCCATGCTGATAAAACCATGGATCATGCCGTCACAACGCTGTACCCGCACAGGCACGCCGGCCTCGCGCAAGCACTCGGCCATTGCCTCACCTTCATCACGCAACGGGTCGTATTCGGCAGTAATCAGGGTCGTTGGCGGCAATCCTGCCAGGCTCTCGGCGCGCAGGGGCGAGGCCAATGGATCTTCCGACTGCCCGACGTCTTGCAGGTACTGCTGCCAGAACCAGCGCATCATCCCGGCGGAAAGCAGGTAGCTCTCGGCGAAGTCTTCGAAGGACTGACTGTCGCAACCAGCATCGGTGACCGGGTAAAACAGGCACTGATAACTGATCTTCGGCCCCTTGCGCTGTACCGCCAACTGACTGACCGCCAATGCCAGGTTGCCCCCGGCGCTATCCCCGGCCAAGGCCAGTCGGCGACCATCGACACCGAGTTCGGCGGCGTGCTCAACCAGCCAGCAGGTGGCCGCATAACAATCGAGGGGGGCCGCCGGGAACTTGCTTTCCGGCGCCAGTCGATAGGCGACCGACACCACCACCGCCTCGGTCTGGCGGGCCAGCGAGCGGCAGAGGTTATCGTGGGTATCGAGGTTGCCCATGACAAAACCGCCGCCATGGAAAAACACCAGCAATGGCAGGTCGGGTTCTTCCGATGGCCGGTACAGCCGTGCGTCCAGATCACCGTCCGCGCCGGCCACTTTCAGGTCGCGCACTTCGCTCATCGGGTCGCCGGGGATGGCCGGCAGCAGGTTGTCGGAGAACTGCCGGTACTGAGCGGCATCGACCTGGCTGAAGTCGGGCTCCGGGATGTCGCGAAACTGCTGGAGTACTCCAGCGATCTGCTTATCGAGCGGCATGGGCATCATCCTCTACGTCAGCCATTTGAAACTGCGGATTGGTCTCGCCCAGGATGCTTTGCACCCGGCGTTCGAGCGCCGGTTTGAACCCCTTGTGAGGCAGGATCCAGAAGCGTTTTTGCGCGACGGCGGCGAACACTTGCGCGGCCAGCTCCGCCGGGGTCATGCCCTGGCGAATGGTGCTGTCGAGCAACTGGCTGAAGTCGGATCCGGCGGTGTCCACCACCTGGTTCGACGCCATGATCTCACTGGCCACCGGCCCCGGGCACAGCACCGAAACCGACACCGGCGCACCGATCATGGCGAGTTCGTAATGCAGGGTTTCCGAGAGCGCGACCACCGCCTGCTTGGTCACGTTGTACGGCGCCATCAGCGGGCTACTGACCAACCCGGCAAGGGATGCAGTGTTGATCACATGGGCGGCCCGGCCCTGACTGAGCAACAGCGGTACAAAGCTGCGAATGCCGTTGATCACACCGTTGAGGTTGACGTCCAGCATGCGCTGCCATTGCGCCTCGGTGATTTCCCAGCTGAAGCCGGTTTGCATCACCCCGGCGTTGTTGAACAGCATATCGACCCCGCCAAAGTGCTCGACAGCCTGGTCACGCAAGCGCTCGACCTGCTTCACATCACCGACATCGGTGACGCAGGCAATCGCTTGCACACCGCGGGCCTTCAATTCGTCGCACAGGGCTTGCAGGCCCGCTGCATCCCGATCCGCCAGCACCAGGCGCATGCCCAGCGTCGCCGCGTGTTCGGCCAGGCCACGGCCAATACCACTGGCGGCCCCGGTAATCACCGCTACCGGCCCTTGTTCATTACTCATCGCCAACTCCTGCCATGGGTCCAATGGCGCCAGTAGAGCGGGCCTACTTAAAGCAGCCATCGTCCATTCAGACGATGCCCGCTTTTACAGGGGCGGCAGAATCCCTTACATGCGCCAAACCCGTGATCCCTTGGGAGAATAATAAGATGAGTACCCTGCACCGCATCGAAGCCAAACTGCTGGAAGACCGCTACGCCCGTGGCTGGCATTGCCTGGGCCTGGCCGCGCAATACCGCGACGGCAAGGCCCACCGCCTGGAGGTGTTCGGCACCCGCTTGGTGGCGTTCCAGGGTGAAGACGGCGATCTGCATATTCTGGATGGCTACTGCCCGCACATGGGCGCCGACCTGAGCACCGGTTGCGTTGAAGGCAACTCGATCCGCTGCCCGTTCCACGCCTGGCGCTGGGGCGCTGACGGTGTTTGCGATGACATCCCTTATGCCAAGCGCATCCCGCCACGGGCCAAGATCAAGAGCTGGCCGATCATGGAAGAAAACCAGCTGCTGTTCGTCTGGAACGACCCCGAAGGCAACCCGCCGCTGCCGGAACAACGCATTCCACGCATCGACGCCTGCTACAGCGACGAATGGGCGGCGTGGGAAGTCGCCGAATTGCAGATTGGCACCAACTGCCGCGAACTGATCGACAACATCGCCGACATGGCGCACTTCGGCACCGTACACGGCGCGCCGGTCGACGAGTTCATCAACATTTTCCAGGGCCACCTGGCCACCCAGATCATGCGCGCCCGCAGTGAACGCCTGTCCGGCGACAGCGTGCTGACCACCGAAGCCACCTACTTCGGCCCGGCCTATCAGATCACCGAAATGAACGGCGCCATGAACGGCCAGCCGATCCATTCGATCCTGCTCAACTGCCATGTGCCGATCGATCTGGACAGCTTCACCCTGCGCTACGGCGTGCTGGTGAAGAAGATCCCGGGGCTCAGCGAAGAGCAGAACCAGGCGATGGCCAAGGCCTACGTGGCGCAGGCGCAGGCAGCCTTCTACGAAGACGTGGCCATCTGGCACAGCAAGACCCGCGTCGATAACCCGCTGCTGTGTGACGGCGACGGTCCGGTCTATCAATTGCGCCGTTGGTACGAACAGTTCTACACCGACGTCCAGGCGCTGTCGGCGGACGTTGCCGAACACAAGAAGTTTGTCGTGCGCGCCAGCGAACGGGTCTGACGCCAGCGGCTTTTCGCCCGCCCCGGGCCTGATTGGCAGCCGCCTGTCAGGCCCTGAGCCCGAGCGTTGCAAGGAGTCGATACCGGCGCTTATTCTCGGCCACCGCCAACGCTAATAATAAAAACGGTTTTTCCCTATGCAGCAGAGCCTCAGCCTCGATACGTTCAGTGATTTGCTCGGCAACCTCTATCAGGGGCCGCTGGAAACCATTCCCTGGGCGACTTTTCTCAACCAGCTCAATGTGCATCTGAACAGCAAGTACGTGACCTTCATCCTGCGTCCGCCCAGCGCCCATGTGGACGGCCTGATGGTCAACACCACCGGCACCTCGACCGAGGCGACCGCGTCGTACAACAAACACTTTTTCAGCTTGGATCCGTTTGTCGACCTGCCCAACCGCCAGGTCGTGACCCTCGCCGAGTTCGTCTCCAACGACGACTGGCAGAATTCCGAATTCTACAAGAACTTCCTTGAACCGGTGGACGTGTTCCACATCCTCGGTGCCGACATCAACACCGTCGACGGCGCCCAGTGCCGCATTCGCATCAGTCGCGGGCGTGACGACAAGCCTTTCGGCAATGAAGAAAAGGCCATGCTCACGCATTTCATTCCGCACCTGGAACGTTCGATCAAGATCCACATGCAACTCAACCGCATCGAAGCCGAGCGCAACCTGTACGCCGGCGCGGTGAACCAGATGGCGGTCGGCACGATCATCCTCGACGAGTCCGGCAAGGTGCTGCAGACCAACCAGGTCGCCGACCGGCTGATCCAGGAAAAGGACGGCATCAAACTGGTCAACGATGGCCTGCAGGTCGGTACGGCCCGGGACACCCAGGAGTTCCGCCGACTGGTCAAGCAGTCGCTGCTGTCGCAAAAGAGCAGCAACCCGTCGGTGGTCGAAGCCCTGCGCGTGCAGCGGCCGTCCGGTAAAGCGGACCTGGGGATCATCGTGCGCTCGGTGCCATTGACCGACTGGAGCGAAGGCAAGCAGTGCCCGACCGTGGTGATTTTCATCAGCGATCCGGAGCAACAGTCCACTGCGCCGCAGGAAATCGTTCGCGCGCTGTTCGACTTCACCCCGGCGGAAACCCAGCTGGCGATGTTGCTGGCCAACGGCCTGACCCTCGACGAAGCCTCGGAAGAACTGGGCATCAGCCGCAACACCTCGCGGGCGCACCTGCGCTCGACCTTCTCCAAGACCGGCGTGACCCGCCAGACCATGCTGGTGCGCCTGATCCTGCGCAGCGTGGCGACCCTCGGCTAGCCCTCATTGCCGCCCTCGTCCGCTCGGACGATGGCGGCTCCCGTTGTACAGCGCACAGTGTCTTTATCCCAAACAGGGGACTGCCCCATGCGCAACTGCCCAACCATCCTCAAGACTGAACTGCTGGCGCAAAGCGGCCACTTTCAGATCGAAGCCCTGCACCTGCAATTCAGCAACGGCCAGCAGCGGGTCTACGAACGCCTGCGCGGCACCGGTTATCGCTCGGTGATGCTGGTGGCGATGCCCGATCCAGAGCATGTGCTGCTGGTGCGCGAATACGCGGTCGGTGTGGAAAAAACCATTCTTGGCCTGCCCAAGGGTGGTGCCGAGCCCGATGAAGACTACTTGCAGGCGGCGCAACGTGAGCTGAGTGAAGAAGTCGGCATGCGCGCCGAACGCCTCACCGAACTGGGCGAGCTGACCTTGGCACCGGGGCACTTGTGCCACCGCTACCGGGTGGTACTGGCCGAACAACTGAGCCCCTGCCAACTGCAAGGCGACGAACCCGAACCCCTGGAATGCCTGCGTGTACCTCTGGCGCAGATCCCTGAACTGGTGGCCCGCGGTGAACTGCATGAAGCGCGGGCGATTGCGGCCTTGTTCATGGCCATGGGCGCCCTCGCCCAACGCACCTGACACCACACAAAACCTGTAGGAGCGAGCCTGCTCGCGATGAGGCCGGCACATCCAACATCTGCTTCGCCTGACATACCGCCATCGCGAGCAGGCTCGCTCCTACAGGGGATCACGACCAGGCACAGATCCCGGGAACACCACAAGGAACGGGGCAGCTTCAATTTGAACGGCTAGTCCATTCGGACGAAGCCACTGGCGAACCGCCGCCATAACCTGTCTCTACAACAATAAAACCGTGTCGAGACTCATCATGCGCAAATCTACTTGTGCTCTGTTCATCATCCTCTGTGCGGGTGCTTCCACCAGTCTGTGCCAGCTGTTCAAGAACGAAGCCTATCGACCGACCACGGCTTACTTCAGCTGTTCGAGCGCGGCCTTCAACTGTTATCCGCCCGTGGTGCGCAATCTGTTGCCTTGAGCGCGGTTTGCAACAACCATAAAAAAACCACCGAATCATCGGTGGTTTTTTCGTTGCCGCAATAATCAGGTCGGCAGTACACCCCTGGCCCGCGACAGGGTCAGCGCCAGGTCTTCGATCATGTCTTCCTGACCACCCACGGTTCCGCGTCGGCCCAGCTCCACCAGCAGTTCACGGGCTGCAATGCCGTACTTCTGCTCGGCACGCTTGGCGAACAACAGGAACGAGCTGTAGACCCCGGCGTAACCGAGTGTCAGGGCATCGCGGTCGAGGCGGATCGGCTGGTCCATCATCGGCACCACCAGGTCTTCGGCCACGTCCATGATCTTGTACAGGTCGATGCCACTGTTGACGCCCATGCGCTCCAGCACCGCGACGAACACTTCCAGCGGCGTATTGCCCGCCCCCGCGCCAAGACCCGCGACCGAACCGTCGATGCGCGCAGCACCGGCCTCGATGGCGGCCAGGGAGTTGGCGATGGCCATGCCCATGTTGTGGTGGCCGTGGAAACCGACTTCGGTCCCGGCATTGAGCCCGGCACGCAGGGCCCCAATCTTCTGCGTCACTTCATCGGGCAGCATGTAGCCGGCCGAGTCGGTGCAGTAGATGCAATTGGCGCCGTAGCTTTCCATCAACCGCGCCTGCTCCAGCAGTTTCTCCGGGCTGACCATGTGCGCCATCATCAGGAAGCCGACGGTATCCAGGCCCATCTTCGCCGACATGCCGATGTGCTGGCCGGACACGTCCGCCTCGGTGCAGTGGGTCGCCACACGAATGGTCGATACACCATGTTCGTGGGCCATTTTCAAGTGATCGAGGGTGCCGATCCCCGGCAACAACAGGGCCGAAACCTTGGCCTGTTTCATCTTCGGAATCACCGCAGAGAAATATTCCTCGTCGCTGTGGGCCGGAAAGCCGTAGTTCAGCGACGCACCGCCCAGGCCATCGCCGTGGGTGATTTCGATCAGCGGCACACCGGCCGCATCGAGGCCGGTGGCCACCAAGACCATTTGTTCAATGCTGATCTGGTGCTGTTTGGCGTGCATGCCGTCGCGCAGGCTCATGTCATGCAGACGGACGCTCTTACCTTGCAAATTCATCGGGATTCTCCACTCAACGGACGGGCAGTTGCAGGGTGCCCTTGTGGGCTTCTTCGGCGAACATCTCGGCCGTGCGCAAACCGGCAGCGGTCATGATGTCGAGGTTGCCGGCGGACTTGGGCAGGAAATCGCCGAGGCCTTCGACCTCGATGAAAATCGACACCTTGCGCCCGTCGAACACCGGCCCGTTGATCAGCTTGTAGCCGGGCACATAGCGCTGCACTTCGCGGACCATCTCCAGCACCGAGGTGCGGATCGCGTCCTGGTTCGGCTCGTCATCGGTCAGGCAGTGGATGGTGTCGCGCATCATCAACGGCGGCTCGGCCGGGTTGATCACGATGATTGCCTTGCCGCGTCGGGCGCCGCCGATTTTCTCCACTGCGCCAGCGGTGGTGCGGGTGAATTCGTCGATGTTCTGCCGCGTGCCGGGCCCTACCGAACCGGAAGACACGGTGGCAACGATCTCGCCGTAGCTCACCGGCTGCACCCGCGACACCGCCGCCACCATCGGGATGGTCGCCTGGCCGCCGCAAGTGACCATGTTGACGTTCATCGCCAACTTCGCGGCGTGCTCCTTGAGGTTGACCGGCGGCACGCAGAACGGGCCGATGGCCGCTGGCGTGAGGTCGATCATGATCACCCCCAGCTCGTTGAGCTTGCGGCTGTTTTCCGCATGCACATAGGCCGAGGTGGCATCGAAGGCAATGCGAATGTCATCGTCGAGCACGTGGGGCAACAGGCCGTCGACACCACCGGCAGTAGTTTTGATGCCCATTTCCCGGGCACGTTTCAGGCCCTCGGATTCTGGGTCGACACCCACCATCCACACCGGCTCGATCCATTCCGATCGGCACATTTTCATCAGCAGATCGGTGCCGATGTTGCCCGGGCCGATAATGGCCGCTCTGAGTTTTTTGCTCATTGGGTCAAACTCCAAAAGTCAGGCGCAGAAAGACACCCGGGCACTGCCCAGGCCATCAATAGTCAGTTCAAAACAGTCGCCGGCACGGGCCGGTTCCAGCGGTACCAGAGAGCCGGACAGGATGATTTCCCCGGCCTTGAACGGAATGCCGAAGGCGCCCAGGGTGTTGGCCAGCCAAGCCACGGCGGTCAACGGATTGCCCTGCACCGCCGAACCCAGGCCTTCGCTCAGGGGTAAACCATTCTTGAACACACGCATGCGCAAGTTCGGCAGGTCCAGCTCACGGGGATCGACCTTGCTGTCGCCCAGCACGAATACGCCGCAGGAGGCGTTATCGGCCACGGTGTCCTGGATGCGGATGCGCCAGTCGTGAATCCGCGAGTCGACGATCTCG
This sequence comes from Pseudomonas sp. KH_046_2, assembly GCF_057838985.1. Lineage (NCBI taxonomy): Bacteria > Pseudomonadati > Pseudomonadota > Gammaproteobacteria > Pseudomonadales > Pseudomonadaceae > Pseudomonas > Pseudomonas sp. KH_046_2. The sequence goes on from NZ_CM174480.1 coordinate 4,250,376, forward strand.
AAGCACGGCATCACGTATTCGGTGGCGGCCAGCACGTCGGCCTCGGTGATGCCGGGGCCGACCAGATCATGCTTGAGCTTGAAGGCGATCTCGCCCTCGGCACGGGGCTGGATCAGTTTGTTGGCGGACAGGGAAATTTGCGCATCGTCATCGAACGACATTTGCCGCGTGATGAAGCCGAAATCCGGCTGATGCACGTTCAGCATCTGCTGCACCGCCGCCGAGGTCACGCCGATTTTCTTGCCGACGATCTGATCACCGGCCGCCACCCGACGCTCAATGGCGTACAGGGAAATATGATAGGCGTCTTCGATGCTGATCGACGGCCAGCGCTCGGTCAGCGGCGCCAGGGTGGAGCCGCTGAGCAGCGCCTGATAAAGCTCTTCGCCGAACTCACGGCGCAATTGCACGCTCATCCGCGGGCCTCCTGAAGAAACGCCAGGCACTGGCGGTTGAAAAAGTCACGGTGCTCGACCTGGACCCAATGCCCGCACTCGCTGAGCATCACGAAGCGGATACCGGTGCAGTTTTCGAGCATGGTTTGGGCACCGGAGGACGGACAGAACTTGTCGTTCATGCCCCAGAAGCCGAGGATCGGGCACTGCAATTCGCCCAGGCGCGACGTCATGTTCGGCACCTGCATGGTCGACAGCACGCACACCGGCTGCTGTTGCACCACGGCTACCCGCTCGTTAACGGTTTCGTCGCTGATCAGGCTTTCATCGAACAGTTGCAGGGCCAGCAGGCGACGCATGCCCGCCGCATCGTTCAGCTCACCCTTGGCGAAGGCCGCGCCCATTTTCTGGATGCCTTCCATCTGCAGGTAATACTGTTCCTTTTCCATCAGGCCACCGGGCGCCATCAGCACCAGACGGCTGACACGCTGCGGTTGGTCGAGGGCCAGTTTGATCGCGATCGCGCCGCCCAGGGAGTTGCCGACCAGCACGCAACGCTGGATGTCGAGGGCATAGAGCAAACCGCTCAGGGCGGCGACAAAGAAGTCCAGGGTATAGAGGGTGTCGGGTTTGTCCGAAGCGCCGTAGCCCGGCAGGTCGGGAACGATGACCCGGTAACCGGCTTCGGCAAACACTGGGTAGTTCTGCTTGAAGTTGCTGTGACCGCTGGCGCCCGGCCCGCTGCCATGGATGAAAATCACCGGCTCGCCGTTGCCGGTGTCTTTGTAGTGCAGCTGCAAACCATCCGGCAGCGTAACGAAGTGCCCTTGCGCTGAAGCGCCCATAAGGTGTCCTCCCGGCCTGTTGTTGTAGCCGGATTATTCCGAGGGGCCGGGTGCGCAACATCGTCCGACAAGACTACGTGCCTGTGGGAGCGAGCCTGCTCGCGAAAAACGTCAGGACAACGCGGGGCATCAGGTTTTACGCGTTATCGTTGACGTCCATCGCGAGCAGGCTCGCTCCTACAGTTTCTAGTCTTATCGGACGTTGGCCAACAGGGTCGGCGGACCTAGCATCGACGGCATTCCCGAGCAACAAAAAGAGAATTCCCATGCTTGATCCGATGGACTTTCGCGGCAAAGTGGTACTGGTCACCGGCGGTGGCAAAGGTGTGGGTCGCGGCATCAGCCAGCGCTTTCTCGACTGCGGCGCCGAGGTGGTGATTTGCGGTCGTGAAGCACCACAAACCTTGCCGGCCAGCGCAGGGCGCGAGGCGTTGTTCGTGCCCTGCGACCTGCGGGACGTCGAGCAATCCGGGCGCTTGATCGCGCAAATCGCCGAGTATTTCGGTCGCCTCGATGTATTGGTCAACAACGCCGGCGGTTCGCCGAATGCCGACGCTGCGACAGCCTCGCCGCGTTTCAGCGAGGCAATCATCCGTTTGAACCTGATCGCACCGCTGAACCTGTGCCAGCAGGCCAACCAGGTGATGCAGGGCCAGGCTGATGGCGGTGTAATCATCAACATCTGCAGCGTCAGCGCCACCCGCCCTTCCCCCGGCACCGCCGCTTATGGCGCGGCCAAGGCCGGTCTGCTGAACCTGACCACTTCGCTGGCGGTGGAATGGGCGCCGAAGGTGCGGGTCAACGCCGTCACCGCCGGGCTGATTCTCACCGAGCAGGCGGCCATGCATTATGGTGACGACGCGGGCATTGCCCGGGTGGCGGCGACCATTCCGCTGCAACGCCTGGCGACCCCGGAGGACATTGGCGATACCTGCCTGTACCTGGCCTCGCCCCTGGCCCGTTACGTCAGCGGCGCGGACATCGCGGTGCATGGCGCCGGTGAACGCCCGGCGTTTCTCGACGCGGCGCAATCTCATTCATAAGAGGACTTTCGACATGCCCGTAGCCAGCCACAGCGTTGTACTGAACCTCACGCAACAAGCCGCCTGGGCCAAACTGCGCGACCTGAGCCTCGCCCCGCACTATGTGCCGGGCCTGACCGGTTGCCAGTTTCATCCCGGTGCAACGGAGGGTGTCGACGCCAGTCGCCGGGTGTTGCGCAAGGGCGGTCAGTATCTGGATGAAAGCGTGGTGCAGTGGCAGGAAGGCACGGGGTTCGTGCTGCGGTTGCACAAGGGCGGCAATGACTCGCCCTTTCCGTTTCGCGAGGCGAGTTTCAGTTATGCCTTGCAAGCCGAAGGCAACGCGACGCGCATCACCCTGCAAATGAATTACAGCCTGCGCGGCGGCAGGCTGTTTGAAAGGTTGCTGGCCAAGGCCTTCAACAAGGTCGTGCAGCAGATTGCCGAGAACCTCAAGGCCTTCTACGAAACCGGTCGGACACAAAACCCCGACCGGATCGAAACCCGCCCTCAGGAACGCGCCACTTCCGAGTGAGCGGTAAAACAGGTGGCGACGATCTTCCACTGGCCGGCAATACGCTGGTAACGGTCCTGATAGAACCCACCCAACTGCCGCGTCGCCCCGCTCTCGCCATCTAGGTTGAAATACCACAGGGCCCAACGGCCCTGGGCCTGATCCTCGCTTAGCACTTCGATTTCCGGGTTGGCGCCATGATGCAGGTCGATCACCCGCTCATGGCAGGCCAGTTCGCGGTACTGCGCGACAAAACTGTCGCGCTCACGAAAGATCCCCAACGGACCGTAATCGATCAGCACTTCACCTTCGGCAATGCAATCGGCAATCACCTCGACCTGCTTGAGATCGCAGGCATTGAGATAGCGATGCTTGAGCTGGCGGATGTCCTCCAGCGCTTCCAGGCGGGCGATCCGCTGCTCCAGATTCATGCTGCACCTCGCGCTGTCACGTTGACCTCACTCCAGAAGGCCTTCATCGACCGGATCTGGCCGTCGGCGTCGAACTCCATCACGTCGATCACATGCAGCGAGCACGGTTGCCCGCCCCACTCCATGTCGACCCGGAACGGCATCGCCCCGCAACCGTTGAGCGTCGCGCGCACCGGGCCGGTCTGGGTTGCGGAGACCTTCATCGCCCCCAGCCCTTCACGGTAAAAGCGCGCGATGGCGTCGATGCCCTGCAACGGCGCCTGGCCGACCGGGTCTTCAACGGTGGCGTCTTTGGCGTAGAGCGCAAGGATGCCCTCGATGTCGCCGGCATCCACCATTTCCACGTAGCGGGCCATGGTCGCCTGAATCTGTTGAGCGCTGATCATTCAGACCACCTCGAACAGAGCAGCAGCGCCCATGCCGCCACCGATGCACATGCTCACCACCACGTAACGCAAGCCGCGACGTTGACCTTCGACCAACGCGTGGCCAACCATCCGCGCGCCGGACATGCCGAACGGATGGCCGATGGAGATCGCCCCGCCGTTGACGTTCAGGCGTTCGGCCGGAATGCCCAGGGTGTCGCGGCAATACAAGACCTGGCAGGCGAACGCTTCGTTCAACTCCCAGAGGCCGATGTGGTCCATGGTCAGGCCGTGGCGCTTGAGCAGCTTGGGAATGGCGTACACCGGGCCGATGCCCATCTCGTCGGAATTGCAGCCGGCGACCGCCATGCCGCGATAGATCCCGAGCGGCTCCAGGCCACGTTTCTCGGCCATTTTCGCGCTCATCAGCACCGAGGCCGACGCACCGTCGGACAACTGCGAGGCATTGCCGGCGGTGATGAAACGCCCCTTGTCGCTCCACTGACCGCCCGGCCATACCGGCTCCAGCGCCTTCAGGCTCTGAAGGGTGGTGTCGATGCGGTTGCACTCGTCGCGCAGCAAGGTGACGGTTTCATAACTGGTTTCGCCGGTGGCCTTGTCGAACAGTGCCTTGCGGCTGGCCAGCGGCGCGATCTCGCGGTCGAAGCGCCCGGCGCTCTGGGCCTGCGCGGTGCGCAGCTGGCTCTGGTAGCTGTATTCGTCCTGCTCGTCGCGGGAGATGCCGTAGCGCGCGGAGACGATCTCGGCGGTTTCGATCATCGGGATGTAGGCGTGCGGATCAAGCTCGATCACAGCACTGGATTGATTGCGATAGAGGTTCTTGTGCTTGTTCTGCACCAGGGAAATCGACTCCAGGCCACCGGCCACGGCGATGTCGATTTCGTCGCACATGATGCCTTTGGCGGCCATGGCGATACTCATCAGGCCCGACGAGCACTGGCGCTCGACGGCCATCCCGGCAACCGACGTCGGCAAGCCGCCGGCGATCGCGCACAGGCGGCCCAGGTTATAGGACTGCGTACCCTGCTGCGCGGCGGCGCCGATGATCACGTCGTCCACTTCACCCGGCTCGATGCCGGCACGGCGCACGGCTTCGCGCACTACATGGCCGCCCAGTTGCGGGGCTTCGGTGTCGTTGAACGCACCGCGAAAGGCCTTGCCGATCGGAGTGCGGGCGGTGGAAACGATGACGGCTTCTTTCATGCTGGATTCCTCGAAAATGCTGTTGAAGGTCAGGCCGGGTAATAGCGACTGATGGTGTCGACCACGCAGCCTGGACGTTCCTCGCCGTCGATTTCGACGCTGACGCGGATGGTCGCCTGTACGCCGCCCTTCACTTCCTCGACCGCTATCAATTGCGCACTTCCGCGCACCCGCGAGCCAACGCGCACCACCGAGGGGAAGCGCACCCGCTCACAGCCGTAATTGACGCCCATGGCCAGGCCACGGACTTCGACGATCTGCGGCAAGAACAGATTGACCAGCGACAGGCTCAGGTAACCATGGGCAATGCAGGCGCCAAACGGGCCGCTGGCGGCCTTGACCGGATCGACGTGAATCCACTGGTGATCGCCCGTGGCGTCGGCGAACCGGTCGATGCGGTCCTGTTCCAGCAACAGCCAGTCGCTGACGCCGAGTGATTCGCCAACGGCCTCGAACAAGGCCATCGGCGTGTCGAAAATTCGTGGCATGGTCACGCCCTCTGGCTGGACACCGACAACACTTCGCCGGTCATGTAGGAGCTGTAGTCGCTGGCCAGGAACATCATCACGTTGGCCACTTCCCAGACTTCGGCGGCGCGGCCGAAGGCTTCGTTGGCGGCCAGTTGATCGAGCACCGCCTGGGGCGCGGATTTGCGCAGGAAGTCGTGCAGGGCAATGCTCGGGCTGACGGCGTTGATGCGGATGCCGTAGTCGGCGGCCTCGACCGCTGCGCAGCGGGTCAGCGCCATGACGCCGGCCTTGGCGGCGGCGTAGTGCGACTGTTCTTTCTGTGCGCGCCAGCCCAGCACCGAGGCGTTGTTGACGATGACCCCGGCACGACGCTCCATCATTTTCGGCAGCATGGCGCGGGTCATGCGCATGGTGCCGGTGAGCGTCACGTCGATGACTCGATTCCACTCTTCGTCGGCCATGTCCACCAGCAAGCGCGAGCCGCCAAGCCCGGCGTTGTTGATCAACACATCAACGCCTTGCAGGTCACGCTCGGCGCAGGCAATCAGCTGTTGCACCTGGGCTTCGTCGGCAACGTTGCAGACCTGGCCGAACACTTGTTGCAGCCCTGTGGTTTCGCGGATCTTCAGCACCGCTTCGGCCAACCGGCCTTCGTGGATATCGCTGATCATCAATGCACGGCAGCCTTCTTCGGCAGCGCGCACGGCGGCGGAAAAACCGATCCCGGCGCCTGCGGCGGCGGTGATCAGTACCGACTTGCCGCGCAGCAGGCCGCGGCCTTCAACATATTGAGGTACAGACATGAACTCTCTCCTTTCAGGCGCGCGGACGCGGCTCTTTGGGCATGCCCAAGGCACGCTCGGCAATGATGTTGCGCTGGATTTCGTTGCTGCCGCCGTAGAGGGTGTCGGCGCGGCTGAACAGGTACAGCGACTGCAATCGGGTCAGTTGGTAAGGCGCGGCTTCGAGCAATTCCGCCTCGGCGCCGAGGACGTCCATCGCCAACTTGCCGAGGCTGGCGTGCCAGGTCGACCAGAACAGCTTGTAGATGGTCGCCTCTTTGCGCAGCGAACCATCCTGGCTACCCGAGAGCATGCGCAGCGAGTTGTAGCGCATGATCCGCAACCCGCTCCAGGCCTCGGCCAGGCGCTGACGCAGGATCGGGTCGCGGTCGGCGCCGTTGGCGCGGGCCTTGGCGATGATTTCGTTGAGTTCGTTCTGAAACTGCATCTGCTGGCCGAGGGTCGAGACACCCCGCTCGAAACCCAGCAGCGCCATGGCGATCTTCCAGCCTTCGCCCGGCGCGCCGATGATGTTGGTGGCGTCGGTGCGGGCATCGTCGAAGAATACTTCGTTGAATTCCGAGGTGCCGGTCAGTTGCTCGATGGGGCGTACGGTGATTTCCGTCTGGGCCATCGGCACCAGCAGGAACGACAGACCGCGATGGCCGACGCTACCCGGTTCGGTGCGGGCGATGACAAAGCACCAATCCGATTCGTGGGCCAGGGACGTCCAGACTTTTTGCCCGTTGATCAGCCATTGGCCGGTCGCCTCATCCAGCGTTGCGCGGGTCTTGACGTTGGCCAGGTCGGAACCGGCGCCCGGCTCTGAGTAGCCCTGGCACCAGAACGACGTACCGCTGACGATGCCCGGCAAAAAGCGCTGTTGCTGTTCGACCGTGCCGAACGCGGCAATGGTCGGCCCGGCCAGGCCTTCGCCGATATGGCCCATGCGGCCGGGGCCGCCGGCGCGGGCGTACTCTTCGTTGAAGATCACCTGCTGGGTGATCGACAGGCCGCGCCCGCCATGTTCCGGCGCCCAGCCGACGCAGGTCCAGCCGCCTTCGGCGAGTTTGCGTTCCCAGGCTTTGCGCTCTTCGGGAAACATGTGCTCATCGCCCGGACCGCCGCGAAAACGCAGGGCCTCGAATTCACCGCAGAGGTTGGCGCTCATCCAGTCGGCCACTTCCCGACGGAAGCATTCGTCCTGCTCGCTGAAACTGATTTTCATGGCTGCTCTCCCAGAATCACCGAAGCAATGCGCTCGCGATGCCAGGCCGGTAGCCCGAGGAAACTCTCGCTGGCGCGGGCGCGCTTGAAGTAGAGGTGCGGGTCGTATTCCCAGGTGAAACCGACACCGCCATGCAACTGGATCGATTCGGACGCACAGTGGAAATAGGTTTCCGAGCACTGCGCCTTGGCCAGCGCCGCCGCCAGCGGCAGTTCGGCCGCGACCTGCGGATCACCCTGGGGATCGAGGACTTCCTGGGCCACGCACGCGGCGTAATAACTGGCCGAACGGGCGCATTCGACTTGCAGCATCATGTCGGCGGCGCGGTGTTTGAGGGCCTGGAAACTGGCAATCGGGCGACCGAACTGCTGGCGTTCCTGCATGTAAGCCACGCTGAGGTCGAGTACCTGCTGCGCGCCGCCGGTCTGCTCGGCGGCCAGGCCGATGCAGGCCAGTTGCAGGACTCGCTCAAGGTCCGGCCAGCCGTTCCCGAGCTCACCCAGCAAGCAGTCGGCTTCAAGGTACAGGCCCTTGAGCTGGATCCGCGCCTGACGCCGGGTCTGGTCCATGGTCGGCAGCATTTGCCGTTCGATGCCTGCGCTTACGGCGTTCACGGCAAACAGGCTGATGCCCGTTTCGCCGGTGGTTCCGGGTTGTCGTGCGGCAATGATCAACAGGTCGGCGCCATGGCCGTCGAGCACATGCTTGAGGGTGCCGTCGAGGACGAACCCGTCGCCCTCAGCCACCACCGTCGCCTGGACATCATCGGCAGACCAGCCGTTGGCACTGCTGAACGCCAGGGTCGCAGTCACGCTGCCATCGGCAATCGACGGCAACCAGCGCTGCTTCTGCTCATCATTGGCCGCCAGCAACAGCGCAGGGGTGGCCATGCAGGCGGTGGCGAAAAACGGCGAGCACAGCAAGCGCCGGCCCATCTGTTCCAGCAGGATCGTCAGCTCGACAAAGCCGAGGCCCAGGCCGCCATAGGTTTCGGGGATATGAATGGCCGGCCAGTACATTTCCTGGCACAGACGCTGCCAGAGGGCTTCGTCGAAACCCCGTTCGCTGACCATTGCCGCGCGCACGGCGGCAGAATCCGAGACATCGGCGAGGAAGCCCTCGGCCGATGCGCGGATCATTTCCTGTTCGTCGCTGAATGCAAACTCCATCGCGGCGCCTTCTGCTCGTTTGGCGGGGCGCGCGTGGCGCAACACCCCTTTGAGCATGAAGTTTGGCGCCGCCCGGACGCGGCAGAATCGTTAGCCTTGCCTAGTCCGAACGGGCGATGTCAAAGTGCGCTTACGCAAGTGAAAAACATGAATCGGCTAAGGATGCAGAACCATGAGCACTGAGCAAGAGACGACTTTCGACGAGCCGCGGCTCAACAGTACGGAAATCCGCATTCTGGGTTCGCTGATCGAGAAACAGGCCACCAGCCCGGAAACCTATCCCCTGACCCTCAATGCCCTGGTGATTGCCTGCAACCAGAAAACCAGCCGCGAGCCGGTGATGAACCTGACGCCGGGCCAGGTCGGCCAGAGCCTGCGCGCCCTCGAAGGACGCGGTTTTGCCAGACTGGTGATGGGCAGCCGCGCCGACCGCTGGGAACACAAGGTCGACAAGGCACTGGAACTGGTGCCGGCACAGGTCATCCTCACCGGGCTGATGTTTCTGCGTGGCCCGCAGACCGTCAATGAACTGCTGACCCGCAGCGGCCGCATGCATGAGTTCGAAGATGCCGAACAGGTGGTGCATCAACTCGAACGCCTGATTGCCCGGGGCCTTGCGGTACTGATTCCGCGTCAGGCCGGCCAGCGCGAAGACCGTTACACCCACGCCCTGGGCGACCCGGCGGATATCGAAGCGATCATGGCGGCCCGGCAAAACCCGGCCGAACGGGGCAGCAACGGGGTTTCGGTTGAACGGATCGAAGAACTGGAAGCGCGGATTGCGGCACTGGAAGAAAGGCTGGCCCGGCTCGAATAGCCCCCCTCATTTTTCTGGCTATCCACTGTGGCGAGGGGGCTTGTCGGAACGCCGCACCGCCCCGTTCGGCGGCGCAGCCGTCGTAAAATCGGTGAACGGGTTTGTTCCTGGGGGCTGCTTCGCAGCCCAACGGGGGCAAGCCCCCTCGCCACAAAGTAACCGTCATCCTGTACCGCTACTCGCCGTCCCAGTAATCCACCCCGTCCGCCTGCCGGGCCACCGCAACAAAACCCGAAGCATTACCCTCGGCATCCACCTTGAAGTCATCCATCACGGCGTATTTGCCGGAATCCGGGTATTCACAGATCTCCGGTGATTGCTGGGTGCTGACGGCCAGGTAGCGCAACTCACCGTTGCTGGTATTGATGATCTGGTGCGCTTTTTCAGGCCCACCCGGTGGACAGGCGATCACATCACCGGCGCGGATCGGAAAACGTTCGGCTCCCAGACGGACTTGCCCTTCCCCGGCCACGACGTAGAACATTTCCTCATTGACCCGATGACTGTGAAACGGGCTGCCGCGCATGCCTGGTTCCAGCACATACAGGCGATAACCCAGCTTTTGCGCCCCCAGTTGCTGACCGACACGGGCCAGGCGCTGTTGATAGCGACCGGCGGTTTCACCGCTCGGCGCAAACGCTTCGGGCAGCGGTTCAAGTTCGACCGAATCCAGATTGAGAATCGGGGGATGCATGGACACCTCCTAGCTGCGGGCAAACGCCACGGCCTTCTGGAATTGCTCGTCCGTCGGCCGTACACCGGTATAGAGCACAAATTGCTCCAGTGCCTGGATCGCGATCACTTCCAGCCCGGTGATGACCCGCTTGCCTTCGGCACGAGCACGCACGATCAACGGTGTTTCCGAGGGAATCGCCACCACATCGAAGACGGTTTCCGCTTTTTCGATCACATCAGCCTCAAAGGCCAGTTGATCGGCCTCCGGTCCTCCCGTCATGCCGATCGGGGTGACGTTGACCAGCATTTGCGGGCGACGACTCCCCAACTCGGCCTGCCACTCATACCCCAACGACTTTGCCAGCGCCTGCCCGGCACGCTCGTTGCGGGCCACGATCAGGCCGTTTTCATAGCCGCCATCGCGCAAGGCGCTCGCCACGGCCTTGGCCATGCCGCCGCTGCCGCGCAGGGCAAAGGTCGAGTCCTTGGGCACCTGGTGTTTGTCCAGCAACTGGGCAACGGCGATGTAATCGGTGTTGTAGGCCTTGAGATGACCGTCGGTGTTGACGATGGTGTTGATCGATTGAATGGCGGCGGCCGACGCGTCGAGTTCATCCACCAGGGCAATGCAGGCTTCCTTGAACGGCATCGATACGCCACAGCCACGAATCCGCAGGGCGCGAATGCCGGCAACGGCACCCGTCAGGTCCTGGCTGGCAAAGGCCTTGTAGTAAAAATTCAGGCCCAGCTGTTCATACAGATGATTGTGAAAACGCAGACCAAAGTTCCCGGGGCGTCCTGAAAGGGACATGCACAGCTGGGTGTCTTTGTTGGGATTCATCTGCATGGGGAAGCTCCTTCGAATGCACTTTTCGGATGGACGGAATTAGCCCTCCATCGGGTTCTGATCGATCATATAAGCGTGATTACATGGACTTACACAGACCGGTAAGAAAGTCGGTACAGACCTTACACAAAATTTACCTCGCGGCCGTGCTGATTTTCGAAAAAAAGCTGTCTTAGAGGTATCCCCGCGACAATCCCTGGGTCTATTGCAGACACAGGCGCCGGGTTGAAGAACCGAGGTACTATCATGATCCGTAAAGTCCCCACAGTAGCCTTGCTGATCGGCACTCTCGCTATCGCAGGACAGGCGCAAGCCCATGGTGGTGGTAATGATGCGGCGGTATTTGGAGCGATCGTCGGTACTGCCATCGTCGGCTCGGCTCTGATCAACGCCAACCGCCCGGTTTATGTCGCACCGCAACCGGTCTACTACCAGCCCGCGCCGGTTTATTACGCACCACCTCCGGTTTACTACCAGCCGGCCCCGGTCTACGTGCAGCAACCGATCTACTACCGCCCGGCCCCGGTTTACTACGGCCCACCCCGTGGTTACTACGGTCCACCCCGTGGTTACTACGGCCCGCCACGGGGCTACTACGGCCCTCGCTACGGCCGCTGGTAACGAACTCATCCAGCCTCGCTGAAACAGCGGGGCATTTTTATGCCCGCTTGTCGGTGCAAGTCTGGATAAATCTCGCCAACGTCGCTATCGGGACAGTGCCCGTGGCAGAAATGGGCAAGATGGACTCGACCCGTTTTCTGCCGTGCGGCAAATAACGGTCATATTTTTGTCATGACAGTTCCGCAAGCTCGGTGCTGTCCGTCGATAACAGTTGAAAACAACAAGGACGACCACATGCCAACGCAAAACCCGCACCGCATTGTCGGTCTGTGCACCTCCAGCAAGGTGTACAACGCACTGACCGAACTCAAGCACCTGGAAGGTCATCGCAGCGCCAAGTTTCTCTCGCTGCTGACGCAAAGCCTGGTGCGCAAGGGCCTGCTCAACGAGCAGGAAGTGGTTCATATGCTCGATCAGGTGGTCAGCTGACCTACCAACGGTCGTTTGCCCCCAATGGCATCAATGACCACTATCGAAAGCGTTGATTACCCCTCAAGGCACCCGGACCTTAAAGTAGCTCCACAGATTGATGGAGGTACTTGTCATGTCCAAGGTTCAGATCATGTCCGTTATCGGCAGCGCCGTCCCCGCACAGCTCAGAGAGCTGGGCATGCTCGCCTGCTGGTATCTGGTGCAGGACGGCGTGCAGATCAGCGGCCCGCTCACTTCGCTGCCCGCCGCCCGGGAGCTGTCGCAACGCATCGGCACCGGCCAGTCCGGCAGGTTCAGCGCCGAAGGCAGCTGCGTGAAAAAGCTGGCGATGGTGTTTAGTCCGCCACGGCTCGCGCGAATGCCATTGGTTTATTGATCAGGCATAGATCCAGGTCAATAAACCTTCGGCACAGGACGTTTACCCTGCGCGGCTTTTGCGACTGACACCGCCATGAACCTCACCGCTCCAGAACTGCTCGCCCCCGCCGGCACCCTGAAAAACATGCGTTACGCCTTCGCCTACGGCGCCGATGCCGTGTACGCCGGCCAGCCGCGCTACAGCCTGCGGGTGCGTAACAACGAATTCGACCATGCCAACCTGGCCCTCGGCATTCGCGAAGCCCAGGCCCGGGGCAAGCGTTTTTACGTGGTGGTGAACATCGCGCCGCACAACGCCAAGCTCAAGACCTTCCTCAAGGACCTCGAACCGGTGATCGCCATGGCCCCGGATGCGCTGATCATGTCCGACCCCGGCCTGATCATGCTGGTGCGCCGGCACTACCCGCAGATGCCGATCCACCTTTCGGTGCAGGCCAATACGGTGAACTGGGCGAGCGTCGAGTTCTGGCAGCAGCAAGGCCTGAGCCGGATCATCCTGTCCCGGGAGTTGTCGCTGGAAGAAATCGCCGAAATCCGCGAACAGGTGCCAGCCATGGAACTGGAGGTGTTCGTGCACGGCGCGTTGTGCATGGCCTATTCCGGGCGCTGCCTGCTGTCCGGCTACATGAACAAGCGTGACGCCAATCAGGGCAGTTGCACCAATGCCTGTCGCTGGAAATATTCGGCGCAACCGGCCACGGAAAACCAGCTCGGCGAGATCGTGCAGCAGTATCAGCCGGAACCGACCCTGGGCATCGGCGCGCCCACCGATCAGGTGTTCCTGCTGCAGGAAGCCAATCGTCCGGATGAACAGATGCCGGCCTTCGAAGACGAACACGGCACCTACATCATGAACGCCAAGGACCTGCGCGCCGTGCAGCACGTCGAACGCCTGGCACACATGGGCGTGCACTCCCTGAAAATCGAAGGCCGGACCAAATCGCACTTTTATTGCGCGCGCACCACCCAAGTCTATCGCCGGGCCATCGACGATGCAGTGGCGGGCCGGGCCTTCGACCGCGGCCTGATGACCGACCTGGAATCCCTCGCCCAGCGCGGCTACACCGAAGGTTTTCTGCGCCGGCATGTGCATGACGAATACCAGAACTACCAGAACGGCAGCTCGGTGTCGGAGCGCCAGCAGTTTGTCGGTGAACTGACCGGGCAGCGCCGGGATCGACTGGCCGAGGTCAAGGTAAAGAACCGCTTCGGCCTGGGCGATCACATGGAGCTGATGACACCGAAAGGCAACTTCCACTTCGACCTGCATCAGTTGCATAACGCCAAGGGTGAAGCGATCAACGTTGCACCGGGCGATGGGCATACGGTGTATTTGCCGATACCGGATGCGGTGGATCTGGAGTTTGGGTTGTTGATGCGGGATGTGAACGTGAACTGATCTTCAAATACACACAACTCCCCTGTAGGAGCGAGCCTGCTCGCGATAGCGGTGCATCAGTCAACGTTGATGGTGACTGACACATCGCTATCGCGAGCAGGCTCACTCCTACAGGGAGATGCGTCAGGCAAACTCTTCGCGGAGCATCGCCACAAAAGCTTCCCGTGCCGGGTGCACCCCGGCGTTTTCGTGCCAGTAGAACAGGCTCTCGATTGCCGTCAGTTCGGGAAACTCAAACGCCACGCACCCGGCGCCCTTGGCGTATTGATCGAAAACCCCTTTAGTCACCAGCGCCACGCCGGCCCCGGCGCTGACGCAACCGACAATCGCGCCATAGCTGGCCAGGCTGACAATCGGCAGCGCCAACCCATTGCGCAATAACCAATGCTCCATCGCCGCCCGGTAAGGACAGCCCTGAGGCCAAAGGAACATCGTCTTGTCATGCAGGTCCGTCACGTTGCGCAGCGGCCCGAGGGAGGTTGAGGCGATCAGCAGCAACTCTTCGCGGTACATCGGCGTGCGCTTGAGGTGCGAACGCTCGACGTCGACCGCGACGATTGCACCGTCGAGCTTGTGATTGAGCGTGTCGTCGAGCAACTGGGCCCAGGTACCGGTGGTCAGCTCCAGCGCCACCGCCGGAAAGCGCTTGTGGAACTTCGCCAACAGGCGCGGCAATCGCCCGGTGGCCGACGACTCGATGGCCCCGATGCGCAGCGGCCCCGAGGGCTCGGCCGAAGGGTCGACCGCGCGCTTGGCCTCGGCGGTGAGGGCAAGGATTTTCGAGGCGTAGGCCAGGAAGGTTTGCCCCGACGGGCTGATGCGCAGCCCTCGGCCCTCACGCAGAAACAGCGCGACACCCAGTTCGGCCTCCAGGGCCTTGATCCGTGCCGTGATGTTCGACGGCACGCAATGCAACAGCTCGGCCGCGCGGGCGATGCTGCCGACATCGGCCACGGTCTTGAACATGCGAATCTGTGCCAGCTCCATACATCACCCATAGTGAACGGTTAGAGCAGTATAAGTCAGTTGTGGCGAACGATCCGCTTTCTGATACTCGGTGCATCCACCCACAGGTGCACGACCATGACGCCGCTCAAGCCCTCCCCCGTTTCACCCTGGAAAATCATCCTGGCCATGGCGTTTGTCGCGGCGTGCTGGGGTTATTCCCCGACCGGCATCCATATCGCCTTGCTGGCCTATGACCCGGTGCACCTGGCGCTCCTGCGCTTCCTGCTGGCTTCCGTGTTCATGGCGGTGGTCGCGATGTTCAAGGGCATACGCCTGCCGAGACTGCGCGATCTGCCGTTGATGTTCGGCCTGGGGTTCTTTGCCGTGAGCCTGCACCACGTGGCGATCAACTTCGGACAGCAAGGTGTCAGCGCAGGTGCTTCGAGCGTCCTGGCCCAGACCACGCCGCTGTTCAGCACGCTGATCGCGCGCTTCGTGTTCAAGGATCAGGTGAGCCTGTGGCGCTGGGGTTGTGTGCTGCTCGGGTTGTTTGGCGTGATGATTGTGGTGGCGGGCGATCATGGCCTGGGCAGCATTGATGCCCACGGCTTGCTGATCCTGCTGGCGGCAGTGTCCTGGAGTCTCTACTTTGCCCTGCAAAAGCATCACACCGGACGATACGACGGGCTGACGCTGGTGTGTTACACGGTGTGGTCCGGGACGGCGCTGTTGCTGGCTTTCTTGCCCGGCCTGGTGGATCAAGTCGCCCTGGCACCGATGCGCGTGCAGTTTGCGGTGATTGCCCTGGGGATATTCCCCAGCGCCCTGGCGTACCTGGCCTGGGCCTATGTGCTGGCGCATGTCGATTTGAGCCGGGCGACGATGACGCTGTATTTGACGCCACCGACGGCGATGGTCATTGCGTCCTATGCACTTGGCGAGCGGCCGACGTTGATGATCGTGGTCGGCGGGTTGGTGGTGTTGGCGAGTGTGCTGGCTCTGAATCTGGAGCGGCGGGCTGTGGTTGCTCAGGTTGCCCGGGCCTGATCCATGCTTTGCGCCGTCTGGTCTGGCGCCTTCGCGGGCAAGCCCGCTCCCACAGGTTCCGAGTCGTGCTCAAGATCTGTGGCAAACATTAAACCCTGTGGGAGCGTGGCTTGCCCGCGATGAACGATAACGCGGTATCACTGACCATCAACCAGCCGAAAACCGGTCACGACTGTTGGTCAGGTGCAGCCACATCGCCGCCCGCGCCGCGTCCGGGTCCTGGCGCTTGATGGCGTTGAGAATCGCCTCGTGCTCCAGGTTGGCCAACTGCCCGAGCTTGCTCAAGTCCACCGCGCCGCGCTCGGCGGCATTGACCCGGGTGCGCGGGATCATCGCACTGCCCAGGTGCTGCATGATCTCGGTGAAGCACACATTGCCGGTGGCTTCGGCAATCAGCAGATGAAAACGCCGGTCCGCTTCGACACAGCTGTCGTTGTTGGCCAGCAGGCTTTGATAGTCGTCCAGCGCTTCACGCATTTGGGCCAGTTGCAGGTCGGTGCGGCGAGTTGCCGCCAGCGCCGCCGCCTGGGTTTCCAGGCCCATGCGCAACTCCAGAATGCTGCGCACCCCCAACGCGGTATCGACATTCAGCCGCAGCCCCTGCTCCGGCGCACGCTCGATCACGAACGTGCCAATGCCGTGCCGGGTCTCCACCAGCCCCGAGGCCTGCAACTTCGAGATCGCCTCACGCACCACCGTGCGACTGACCCCGTGCTCCTGAACGATGGTGTTTTCCGACGGCAACTTGTCGCCGGGCAACATCTGGCCGAGCAGGATGCGCTGGGTCAGTTTTTCGACCAGGTCATGGGCCAGGTTGTGAGTGCGCTTGCGGGCAGGCGCGTCGAGGTCTTCATGCATGGGGATATCCGGAAAACAGGGCTATCGAATCGTAGCACCGCGCCAGGCGGGAATCCTGAAAAATCTCGCTCAACTTGTATGACAACACTCAACAACACGCCCACATTGAGTGACCACAAAGGCCATTCAGCACCACGAAAAGAATAACAATCACCCGCAAAAGCGCCATTTCATTGGATAAACGTGGTTGCAAGATCAAAAAATCTAGTTGTATGATGTCTATCAACAACGCAGCACCCAGCTTCACCCCGCATAAAAATAACGAGTGGGAGAAAACGCAGTGAATACATCCATCTCCGGGATGCACGACGACGCCAATTCAGCGCTGAAGTCCGCCATCGTCAAAGTCAAACGTCACGTCTTGCCGCTGTTCGTCATCATGTTCATCGTCAATTACATTGATCGCGTGAACATCGGTTTCGTCCGCGCCCACATGGAACACGACCTGGGCATTGGCGCGGCCGCCTATGGCCTGGGTGCCGGGCTGTTCTTCATCGGTTATGCACTGTTCGAGGTGCCCTCTAACATCCTTCTGCAGAAAGTCGGCGCACGCATCTGGCTGACGCGGATCATGCTGACCTGGGGCCTGGTGGCCGCGGGCATGGCGTTCATCCAGAACGAAACCCACTTCTACATCCTGCGCTTTCTGCTGGGCGTGGCCGAAGCCGGGTTCTTTCCCGGGGTGATCTACTACTTCACCCGCTGGCTACCCGGCGTGGAGCGCGGCAAGGCGATTGCCATCTTCCTCAGCGGCTCGGCGATCGCGTCGCTGATCTCAGGCCCCCTGTCCGGATTGCTCCTGCAAATCGAAGGGCTGGGCCTGCACGGCTGGCAATGGATGTACTTCATCGAGGGCATGTTTTCGGTGGGGTTGTGCGTGTTCGTCTGGTTCTGGCTGGACTCCAGACCCCACGACGCCAAATGGCTGAGCCGCGAAGAACAGGACGCGCTGGTCAAGGCCATAGACGACGAACAACTGGCCCGGGAAGCCGCCACGCCGATCAAGCCGTCGCTGGGCAAATTGCTCAAGGATCGCCAGATCATTCTGTTCTGCCTGATCTACTTCTTTATCCAGTTGACCATCTACGCCGCGACCTTCTGGCTACCGAGCATCATCAAGAAGATGGGCGACCTGAGCGACATCCAGGTCGGGCTGTTCAACTCGATTCCGTGGTTGCTGTCGATTGTCGGCATGTACGCTTTCGCTTCGTTTTCGGCCAAATGGAAACACCAGCAAGCCTGGGTCGCCACCGCCCTGCTGATCGCCGCGGCCGGGATGTTCATGTCCACCACCGGCGGGCCGGTCTTCGCCTTTGTTGCGATCTGCTTTGCAGCACTGGGCTTCAAATCGGCCTCGTCGCTGTTCTGGCCGATTCCCCAGGCCTACCTGGATGCGCGAATTGCGGCCGGCGTCATCGCGCTGATCAACTCGGTGGGCAACCTCGGCGGTTTCGTTGCACCGACCACATTCGGCCTGCTGGAAGAACGCACCGGCTCCATTCAGGGCGGGCTGTACGGCCTGGCCGCGACCTCGATCATCGCCGCCATCATCGTGTTTGCCGCCCGCAACAAACCCAAATCCGCACCTGCCGTCGAATCAGCCAAAGCTGCGCCACGTCACGCCTGAAAGGATAAAAAAATGACTGCACAAGAAATCGCCAAGGCCCCGATCATCACCAGCATGCAGATTGTTCCAGTCGCCGGCCACGATGGCATGCTGCTCAACCTGAGCGGCGCCCACGGCCCGTTTTTCACCCGCAACATCGTGATCCTCAAGGACAACGCCGGGCACACCGGCGTCGGCGAAGTGCCGGGGGGCGAGCGCATTCGCCAGACCCTCGAGGACGCACGCAGCCTGGTGGTCGGCAGCCCGATTGGCTCTTGGCAGAAAATTCTCAATCAAGTGCGCCAGACCTTCGCCGACCGCGATGCCGGTGGCCGCGGCTTGCAGACCTTCGACCTGCGCATCACCATTCACGCCGTCACCGGCCTGGAAGCCGCATTGCTCGACTTGCTCGGCCAGCACCTGGACGTGCCGGTGGCCGCCCTGCTCGGCGAAGGCCAGCAGCGCGATGAAGTGAAGATGCTCGGCTATCTGTTTTATGTCGGTGATCGCAACGAAACCGACCTCGCCTACCGCAGCGAACCGGACGCCGACAACGACTGGTTCCGCGTGCGACACGAGAAAGCCATGACCGCCGATGCCGTGGTGCGCCTGGCCGAGGCGGCCCACGCGCGTTATGGCTTCAAGGATTTCAAGCTCAAGGGTGGTGTGCTCAGCGGCGATGCCGAAATCGAAGCGGTCACGGCCCTCGCCGAACGCTTCCCCGATGCACGCATCACCCTCGACCCGAATGGTGCCTGGTCCTTGAAGGAAGCGATCCGTTTGTGCCGCGATCAGCATCGCGTCCTGGCCTACGCCGAAGACCCGTGCGGGGCGGAAAACGGTTACTCGGGACGCGAAGTCATGGCTGAATTCCGCCGGGCCACGGGCCTGAAAACCGCGACCAACATGATCGCCACCGACTGGCGGGAGATGGGCCATGCGATCCAGCTGCAGTCGGTCGACATCCCCTTGGCCGACCCGCACTTCTGGACCATGCAGGGCTCGGTGCGTGTGGCGCAGATGTGCCACGAATGGGGCCTGACGTGGGGTTCGCACTCCAACAACCACTTCGACATTTCCCTGGCGATGTTCACCCATGTTGCGGCGGCCGCACCGGGCGAGATCACCGCCATCGACACCCACTGGATCTGGCAGGACGGCCAGCGCCTGACCAAGGCCCCGCTGCAAATCGTCGACGGCTGCGTGCAGGTGCCGCAGAAACCGGGGTTGGGGGTCGAACTGGACATGGATCAGGTCGCCAAAGCTCATGAACTGTACAAAGGCATGGGCCTGGGTGCGCGGGATGACAGCGTGGCGATGCAGTTTTTGATTCCGGGCTGGAAGTTCGATAACAAACGACCCTGCCTGGTGCGTTGAGTTGACGGTTGCGCGCGGCCGCCTGTTGGCGGCCGATTTTAAAAAGCGCTCGGAGCATGGCGCTTCACGCCCTAAAATGACGCGCAACTGAATCAACGACGGATGAAACCAACATGGACAGGCTGAAAACCATCGCCGCTTGC
The DNA here is from genome assembly GCF_057838985.1 of Pseudomonas sp. KH_046_2. NCBI lineage: Bacteria > Pseudomonadati > Pseudomonadota > Gammaproteobacteria > Pseudomonadales > Pseudomonadaceae > Pseudomonas > Pseudomonas sp. KH_046_2. The sequence continues at coordinate 4,269,969 of NZ_CM174480.1, forward strand.
ATGGCGATATTCGCCGCGGGCCAATGCGTTGCGCAGGATCAAATCGAGACAGTGGTGAACGCCGCTGTACAACCGGTGATGCAAGCCGAGGGCATTCACGGCATGGCCGTGGCAGTCACCGTCAACGGCCAGGCGCATTACTTCAACTATGGCGTCGCCTCGAAAGAAACCGGCAACCCCGTCACCCAAGACACCCTGTTCGAAATCGGCTCCGTCAGCAAAACCTTCACCGCCACCCTCGCCGCCTACGCCCAGGCCACAGGCAAGCTGTCGCTGTCGGACAAGGCCAGCCAGATCCTGCCGGCCTTGCGCGACAGTGCGTTCGACCACATCAGCGTGCTGCAACTGGGCACCTACAGCGCTGGCGGCCTGCCGCTGCAATTCCCTGCCGAATATGATTCGGCCGACAAAATGCTCGGCTACTACAAGCAATGGCAACCGCTCTACGCCCCCGGCAGCCACCGACTGTATTCGAACCCCAGCCTTGGCCTGTTCGGCTACCTCGCCGCCCAAAGCCTAGGCCAGCCGTTCGATGACCTGATGGAGAAAACCCTGCTGCCGAAACTGGGCCTCAAGCACACCTATGTGCATGTGCCGCAGGATCAGATGGCGCTCTACGCCCAGGGCTACAACAAGGACGGCAAACCGGTGCGGGTTGGCCCAGGTGCGCTGGACTCCGAGGCGTACGGGGTGAAAACCAGCGCAGCAGACTTGCTGGGCTATGTCGGCGCGAACATGAAGCCGGCGTCTCTGGAGAAGCCATTGCAGCAAGCCATCGCCTTGACTCATAGCGGTTACTACACCGTAGGCGATATGACCCAGGGCCTGGGCTGGGAGATGTATCGTTACCCGATCACACTGGATCGTTTGCTGGAGGGCAACTCCACGCCAATGGCCATGGAGGCGCACAAGGTCCAATGGCTGAACCCGCCACAAGCGCAGCCGCAGAACGTGCTGGTCAACAAGACCGGTTCAACCGGTGGCTTCGGGGCTTATGTGGCGTTCGTGCCATCGAAGGACATTGGCATTGTGATTCTGGCCAACAAGAATTATCCCAATGCGGAGCGGGTCAAGATTGCCCATCAGATTCTGAGTGCCCTTTCCCAATAGTGGCTGCTCCATCTGTGGGAGCGAGCTCGCTCCCACAGGTCCTCCACTCACCAGCAGAATTCAGTGTCGGTTCAATCATCCGGCATTTCAGGCGGTTTGGCGGGCTTGGCCGGTTTGCCAGGTTTTGTACCTTTGGCGCCTTTGGCCGCCGGCTCCGCTTCAGTGACGGGAGCAGCCACGGTCGCGGTAAATTCTTTCTCGGCCGCCGGCAACTGATCGACGGCGCTGAAAATATCCTCCAGTTTGATGGCGTCCGATTGATCAAGTTTCTTTTCGCCGTCCTTGCCGACCAGAATCACCTTGGTCTTGGCGCCGGCGCCCAGCTTGAGCGAGCGGATCAGTGCCGCCGTGTCCTGTGGCCCGAGGTCTTTGCCGTCGCGCTGGCCCATCAGGTTGAGCACGGTGTAGAGCACCATGTTGCGGTCGGTGAATCCCTTGCGGTTGGCCGGCTCATCCAGGGACTTTTTCAGGCTGACCCAGGTTGGATCAACCGTGCTCGGAGCGATGACGATCAATGGCCGGGCCCTGCCCTTGTCCATGTCCAGCGGTGAGTCGCCATCGGCGGCGAACGAGGTGCCGGCGATCGCCAGCAAAGCAGCCAGGGTCAGTGACCTGATGAGCATGCGCATCTCCTTTTGATATCCACGCTCTAATGATTGCGCATCGCGGCGATCGTTCCGGGTGACGTACCGCAAATATTTTTCGCCTTGTCCCAAGCTTAGGTCAGGGCAGTCATTGCGCAACAGGCTGGGCTAATCTGAAGACTCATGACAACCCGCCTGATCCGTCGTGAGGACTGGCCCATGAGCGCTCAGTTGAACCACACCATCGTCTGGTGCCGGGACAAGCAAGTTTCGGCGAGTTTCCTGGCCCGCCTCCTTGGCCTGCCCACCCCGCAGCCCTTCGGGCCCATGCTGATCGTCAAACTGGATAATGGCGTGTCACTGGATTTCTACGACAACGACCCGCCGATAGCATCCCAGCACTACGCATTCTTGATGGGCGACGAGGATTTCGATGCGGCCTTCGCACGCCTGCAAGCCAACGGTCAGCCATGGTGGGCCGACCCGGGCAAGCAGCGACTGGGGGAGATCAACGATTTCGCGGGAGGACGACGGGTGTATTTCGATGACCCGGACGGGCATCTGCTGGAAATATTCACCCGCGAATGAAGCTGGCGTGGCAGCTTGAATCAGAACGCCAGTTTGTAGCCGATCAGCAACAGCATGGTCGCCAGGCAGGGGCGCAGCAGTTCGTCGGAGATGCGCCCGGTCAGGTGGCTGCCCAGGTAAATCCCCGGCAACGATCCCACCAGCAAGTAGCCCAGGACGTGCCAATCCATGTTGCCCATGCTGGCATGGCCAAGGCCCGCGACCAGGGTCAGCGGCACGGCGTGGGCGATTTCAGTCCCCACCAGGCGGCGGGTCGGCAGCATCGGATACAGAATGAACAGTGCCACGGTGCCCAGGGCGCCGGCGCCGATGGACGTCAGCGCGACCATGGTGCCAAGGATCAGCCCGGTGATGACCGTCATCACGTTCAAGCGCAATCCGCTGGGGTTGTAGTTGCCGCCCGCACGTTTGTGGGCGAAGTCGAGCAGGCGCTTCTTGAACAGGATCGCCAGTGCCGTGGCGAACAACACAAAACCGAGGGCCTGCTTGATGATCGCGTTCATCGCCTCGGGGGCGCTGTGCAGGGTGCTGAGGAACCACAGCGTCAGCAACACCGCAGGCACGCTGCCCAAGGTCAGCCAGCCGGTAATCGCCCAGTCGATGTTGTTGTTCTTGCGGTGAACCAGTACGCCACTGGATTTGGTGATGGCGGCGTACAGCAGGTCGGTACCGACCGCCGTCGCCGGGTTGATGCCGAACCCTAGCAGGATCGGGGTCATCAACGACCCGCCACCTACGCCAGTCATGCCGACGATAAAGCCCACCACCAACCCGGCAACAACCAATCCGATGTTCAGTAAATCCATGAATACGTCCACAACGATCGCAGGGAAAATCTGGTCCGCAGCATAGCGATAATTCTTATAACCATCTATATCGATACGATCTATCTTTATACCGAAAGCATCATGTCACCCTGTGGGGGGCTTGCCCGCGAAAGCGGACTGTCAGCCAATAAAGATGTTGAATGTTATGGCCCCTTCGCGAGCAAGCCCGCTCCCACAGGATCGGTGTCTGCCTGATAGACCGGCGACGAACGCGCTATCGCGACTGATGACGGGTAGAATCCCCCTCTGAATCAGTTTCGAGGTTTGCAGTGGTGGATCTACAGCAGGGCTTCGTCCTGACCCGGCATTGGCGCGACACCCCGGCCGGTACGGAAGTCGAATTCTGGCTGGCGACCGACAGCGGTCCCCGGCGTATCCGCCTGCCTCATCAACCGTCGGTGGCGTTCATCCCCGCTGCGCAGCGTCAGCCCGCCGAAAGCGTTTTGCATGACGAGAAGAACGTCGAGCTCAGGCCCCTGGCCCTGCAGGATTTCGAACATCGACCGGTCCTCGGTCTTTACTGCCAGCAACATGGCCAGTTGATGCGCCTGGAAACCGCGCTACGTCGGGCCGGTGTCGAGGTGTTCGAAGCCGACGTGCGCCCGCCGGAACGCTACATGATGGAGCGTTTCATCACCGCGCCGGTGCGTTTCAGTGGCACGCCGAATGCCGAGGGCCTGCTGCTCGACGCGCAGATGAAACCTGACCCCGATTACCGGCCGAGCCTGAAACTGGTGTCCCTGGACATCGAGACCACCGCCCAGGGCGAGTTGTATTCCATCGCCCTGGAAGGCTGCGGCGAGCGTCAGGTGTACATGCTCGGTCCGCCCAATGGCGACGCCAGCCAGGTGGATTTCCAGCTCGAGTACTGCGACTCGCGAACCCTGCTGCTGAAAAAGCTCAACGACTGGTTTGCCCGGTTCGACCCCGACGCGATCATCGGCTGGAACGTCGTGCAGTTCGACTTGCGGGTACTTCACGAACACGCCCGGCGTCTGGCGGTGCCCTTGAAACTGGGGCGCGGCGGCGAGGAAATGCAGTGGCGCGAACACGGCAGCGGTAACCATTACTTCGCATCGGCCGCTGGCCGCTTGATCATCGACGGTATCGAGGCCCTGCGTTCGGCGACCTGGAGTTTCCCCTCGTTCAGCCTGGAAAACGTCGCGCAAACCTTGCTCGGCGAGGGCAAGTCCATCGACAACCCGTACCAGCGCATGGACGAAATCAATCGCATGTTCGCCGAGGACAAACCGGCGCTGGCCAAATACAACCTCAAGGACTGCGAACTGGTCACGCGGATTTTCGCCAGGACCGAGTTGCTTACCTTCCTGCTGGAGCGGGCCAGCGTCACCGGTTTGCCGGCCGATCGCATGGGCGGTTCGGTGGCGGCGTTCACGCACCTGTACATGCCGCTGATGCACCGTCAGGGTTTCGTTGCGCCGAACCTCGGTGGCAAACCACCTGAAGCCAGCCCCGGCGGTTTTGTCATGGATTCGCAACCGGGGCTGTACGAATCGGTGCTGGTGCTCGACTACAAAAGCCTCTACCCGTCGATCATCCGTACCTTCCTGATTGACCCCGTGGGGCTGATTGAAGGGCTCAAGCACCCGGACGACAGCGAGTCGGTACCGGGTTTTCGTGGCGCGCGCTTTTCCCGCACCCGGCATTGCCTGCCGTCCATAGTCGCCCGGGTGGCCGAAGGCCGGGAAACCGCCAAGCGCGAACACAACGCGCCGCTGTCCCAGGCGCTGAAAATCATCATGAACGCCTTCTACGGCGTACTCGGCTCCAGCGGTTGTCGCTTCTTCGACACGCGCCTGGCGTCGTCCATCACCTTGCGCGGGCACGAAATCATGTTGCGCACCCGCCAGTTGATCGAGGCCCAGGGGCACGCGGTGATTTACGGCGACACCGACTCGACTTTCGTCTGGCTGCGTCGCGCCCATGGCCAGCAGGAAGCGGCGCAGATCGGCCACGCGCTAGTGGCGCACGTCAATCAGTGGTGGCGCGAGCACGTGCAGCAGGAGTACGGCCTGCAGAGCGTTCTCGAATTGCAGTTCGAAACCCACTACAAACGCTTTTTGATGCCGACCATTCGCGGCGCCGAAGAAGGCAGCAAGAAGCGCTACGCCGGGCTGGTCACCCGTGACGACGGCAGCGACGAAATGGTCTACAAAGGCCTGGAAACCGTGCGCACCGACTGGTCGCTGCTGGCCCGGCAATTCCAGCAGGAGCTGTATTCGCGGATCTTCCTGCGCAAGCCCTATCAGGATTATGTGCGTGACTACGTGCGCAAGACCCTGGCCGGCGAATTCGATGACCGGCTGATCTACCGCAAACGCCTGCGCCGCACCCTCGATGATTATCAGCGCAACGTGCCGCCCCACGTACGCGCGGCGCGCCTGGCCGACGAGTACAACGACCGGCAGGGGCGCCCGCGCCAGTACCAGAACGGCGGCTGGATCAGCTACGTGATCACCGTCGCCGGCCCCGAGCCGCTGGAAGTGCGTAGCGCGCCCATCGATTACGACCACTACATCACCCGGCAGCTGCAACCGGTGGCGGACGCGATACTGCCGTTTGTCGACGACGACTTCTCAACCCTGATTGGTGGGCAACTGGGCCTGTTTTGAGTCCATCAGCGACAGGGTCCAGTCATCCAGGATGCCGTGGAAGTACTGGTTCAAGGCTTGCTGGAAAAGGCTGTCGGCGCCGGCGACCTGGGCAAACAGTGTCATCGAGGAGTGAAACTTCAGGTCGTCGGGATGACCGAAAATCCCCACTGCCGAGCGCTCCCGGATGTTCAGCACCTCCTGGGTGCAGGTGCGTAGCCGGGCACCCAGCAACGGATGCTCAAGGTAGGCCAGGGCTTCCTCCCGCGAGCGGATGGCAAAGCGGCGCGACATCTCGCTGCCGCCGAGCCCGGCAAACTGCGGAAAAATGAACCACATCCAGTGACTGCGCTTGTGTCCGTTGTTCAGCTCGTTTTGAACCCGGTCGAATACCGGTTCCTGAGCCTGGAGAAAGCGTTGCAGATTGAACGGATCCAGGTGGTCGGTGCTTCTCATGGCGAAGCTCTCTGACTGCGGTGGTTCAGACCATGGCCAGCCGCTGTTTGCGTTGTGGCGCGTGAAACGCTTGGTCCAGCGCCTCCAGATCCCCGGGCTCAAGCTGCAACGTAGCGGCCTGGGCGTTGAGGCGTACATGTTCGAGTCGGACCGCCTTGGGGATGGCGATCACTCCTTCCTGACGCAGTATCCAGGCCAGCGCCACCTGTGCCGTTGTGGCGTTGTGCCGGGCGGCCACCTGCCTGAGCGTGGCGTCGAAGAGCATTTTACCGCCCTGGCCAATCGGGCAGTAAGCCATGACCGGCAACCGCCGTTGCTGGCTCCAGGGCAGTAAATCGAATTCTATGCCCCGTTGTTCCAGGTTGTAGAGCACCTGATTGGTGGCACAGGCCGGGGCGTCCAGTTCCAGCAGGTCGTCGAGGTCGAAGTTGGACACGCCCCAGCGGCCAATCTTGCCGGCTTCGCGCAGGCGCTCGAAGGCATCGACGGTTTCGTCCAGGGGATACTGGCCGCGCCAATGCAGCAGATACAGATCGATGTAATCGGTGCCAAGCCTGCGCAGGCTGCGCTCGCAAGCCTGGGGAATGCCTTGGCGACTGGCGTTGTGCGGGTACACCTTGCTGATCAGAAAGACGCTGTCACGTTGGCCGGCGATGGCATCGCGGACCACTTCCTCGGCGCCACCTTCGGCGTACATCTCAGCGGTGTCGATCAGGGTCATGCCCAGTTCGATGCCCAGGCGCAGTGCCGCGACTTCTTCCGTGTGCCGTGAACGGTCTTCGCCCATCTGCCAGGTCCCCTGGCCGATGACCGGGACCCTGGTGCCAGCCAGTTCAAGCGTGCGCATGCAAACCTCCTTTATGAATGCCGATGGTTATTGCAGTGGGCAGCAGAATAGTCCATCGGTTCCGCCGCCGGCTGCGAACTCTTGAGTTGCACCTTGCCGGTGATCGATTGCTCTGTGCCGATACTGCACTTTTTCGAAATGTCCGGCTCTATCCATGGCAGCCTGCGGCGATCCCCACCGCCGGCCCATGCCCAAGTCCAAGAACCCATGGCTCGAGTTTCACCCGCGATCACCACTAAAATCCGCCGTCATTGCCTGCTGCTGGCAGGTCTGTCGATGTTCTTCGTCACCGGCTGCAGCCAGCAACAGGGCGGCGACATCATCACCCAGATGCGCGAAGGCAAACCCCAGGAGTTCCTGCAAACCAGTGTCGACCGCATGGCGACCCTGGCCATGCGCGACAACCTCAACAGCCTTTACCTGCTGATGAGCAAGCTCTACCTGCGCAATCCCGATGAGCTGAAGAAATCCGGTTTCCTCGATGCCCGTACGGCCGGCAAGCAAGTGCGCATGGCCATTGAACAACAGCAGCCGTTACCGACCCTGGGCGGCAAGAAGGACCTCGCGGCCCTGCGTTTTGCCATGAGCCCGGAGTTTCTGGGCGATCGGGTCGGGGCGTTCATCTATGCCATCGGCAGCATGCTGGTGACCGCCCATGGCAATCGTCTCGAGTTCTACATGACCGATACGATCAACCCGGTATTCGTCAGCAATGCCGCGCGCAACATCGAGATCGCCACCTGGATCCTCAGCCAGCGACAGAACAAAGAGGGCCAGCCCTTGCTGTTCTCCAACGAAATCTCGGAGGAGGGCAGCAACCTGAGCTTTGCCGTCGAGTTCGGCAAGATCGTCGCCCGGCTGGACCTGCTGACCCGGATGCTCGACGAACGCTACCGGCGCATCGGCCTGAATTATGCCCAGAGCCTGATGTTCCTGAATTTCCTTCCCGTGCAGTGAATCCAGTACAGAACCTTGTGGGAGCGAGCTTGCTCACGATGACTGAGTGTCAGTCGACATCAATGTCTACTGATACACCGCCATCGCGAGCAAGCTCCCACAGGTAATCTATTGGCCTGAAATGTGAGGTTTACCAAAGAAAAACCGTCGAATGACGTTTTTTGCGTGTTATCTGCCGCATTCGCCCTTGCCCAGAACGCTCGCGTCTACGATTCTTCAAGAACAACGACAACACCCGAGTAACCACCATGAAAACCGTCGCCCAACTGCTCAAGCTCAAAGATCAGAAAAACCAGGAAGTGCACCAGATCAAACCCGATCACATGGTGCTCGAAGCACTGATGAAGATGGCCGAGAAAAACGTCGGCGCCTTGCTGGTGGTGGAGAATGATGAAGTGCTGGGCATCATCAGCGAACGGGACTACGCGCGAAAACTGGTGCTGCACGGCCGCTCTTCGGTGGGCACGCCGGTGCGCGACATCATGGTGTCGCCGGTGATTACCGTCGACACCCATCAAACCGTGGATACCTGCCTGGGCATCATGTCCGATAAACGCCTGCGTCACTTGCCGGTGGTCGAAGGCGGCAAGTTGATCGGCCTGCTGTCGATTGGTGATCTGGTCAAGGAAGCCATTGCCGAACAGGCGGAGCTGATCAAGCAGCTGGAACAGTACATTCGCGGGGAATAAGTCCGGACACCTTGCTTTCCACCTGTGGGAGCTGTGGCGAGGGGGCTTGCCCCCGTTTGAGTGCGCAGCACTCACAAGATCTTCGATACATCGGAAATTTTGGGGCTGCTTCGCAGCCCAACGGGGGCAAGCCCCCTCGCCACAGCTCGCTCCCACATTTGGTTTTCAGGGTTTTCAGGCCGGCCAATGCCGGGCGAACACCGGTGCCAGTGCCGGGTGGCGGTCGATGCGTTCCAGCCAGGCGAAAAACCCCGGCCGGGCGTTGCGCAAATGTTCCCGGCTGCCCGCCCATCGCGAGATCACTGCCGCCAGCACATCCAGGCCCCCAGGCTTCTCGCTGCCCAGGTACAACTCGCCCGAGAACTGATCGGCAAACACCTCCCAACTCCAGTGCAGGCGCCGACGGGCGCCCTCCATGAGGTTTTGCCTGGACGACTCATCTGCCTCGGCCAGCCAGCGTTCGGGGTAATCAATGATGCCGATGGCCGCGTAACAATTGCTGACGATGTACGCCATGCCGCGAATGGCCTGGCCTCGCTCGGCCGGATCCTGCGGCAACAATCCCGATGCGGGAAAGGTCAGCCCGAGGTGGATCAGGATCGCCGCGCTCTCGGTCAGGACAGCGCCATCGGGTAGCTGCAAGGTCGGAATCTGTTTGAGCGGGTTGAGCTTCTCCAGCGCCTGGGCCGCCTCCGCGGACGTCTCGACATCGATGAAGCGATAAGGAACATCACAGAGTTCAAGGGCAGCCTCGATGGCCGCCGCGCCAGAGTTCTGATGGCCGTAGAGCTGGTACATAGACGTCTCCTTGCATACCGCGACCTCTGCCGGGCCACATCGACCGTCGCGGCAGAGGAACGCGCCAGCTATCCAGTGTAGAAGCCACCGCCCGCCACACCGTGACCATCCGACGACCGCACCATCACGCTCACCAGGGGTGTGGCGCAAGTCCTATCATTGCCGTCGATGTTCACCATCACTTCAATGAAGTTCTCTTAAAAAATCCCCGGCGTAACATCTGCTCCATACCAACCCATAAGCACCCCCGGAGCACACGATCATGAAACGCCAGACCCTCCTCAGCATCGCTTTCTCGGTTTTCGCAGTTAACGCTTTTGCCGCAAACTCCGCTCAACCAGTGGTTGCTGAAGGCGGCTCGGATCGTCTGATTGAAAGCCGTGTAGCCGAGGGTGGTTCCGATCGCCTGATCGAAAACCGCGTCGCCGCCGATGGTTCCGACAAGTTGATGCAAAACCGCGTTGCCGAAGGCGGCTCCGACAAGCTCCTGCAAAACCGCGTAGCTGAAGGCGGCTCCGACAAACTGCTGCAAAACCGCGTCGCTGAAGGTGGCTCGGACCGCCTGATCGAAAGCCGCGCTGTCTGAATGCAGTGCTTGACCGCAGGACTCAATGAAAACCCGGCCTCACCCGCCGGGTTTTTTATGCTCTTTTTGCGCCGCGATTACTGCACTGCCCGCGCCATGCAGCGCTGGTAGCGTTCATCGACTCGTTTGGCGAACCACGCGGTGGTGAGTTTACGGGTGATTTTCGGGCTTTGCAGCACGATCCCCGGCAACACTTCACGGGGCAACGTCCGGCCCTCGGCCCGTTCGGCCAGTTCGAAAACCCGCCGATAGAGTTTGCTGTCTTCGAACGCCAGGGTTTTCCCCTCTTCCAGTTGTTCCCGGATCGTCGGATTGCGCATGTCCAGTTGCTTGCCGAGGGTACGCACGGCCAGTTCCGTGGTGCCGGGCATGATCGAACCGTAGCGCACCAGGTCGCCATCCAGCGCCAACGGGATACCGGAAGCCCGGCTCACCGCGTTCTGGAACGCGGCGTTACGGCTGGCGTACCAACCCGCGTTGAAGTCGGCAAAGCGGTACAACGGCTGTGGGTAACTCACCGGATACCCGAGCAGATGCGCGATGCCGAAATACATGCCGCCGCGCCGGGTGAACACTTCATGACGAATCGAGCCCTTCACCGGGTACGGATAGCCCTTGGCCTGCTGCTCGGCAAAATCAATGCTGACCTGCATCGGTCCGCCGGTATGCACCGGATTGAAGCCACCGAACAGGGTCTTGCCCATCGGCACCATGCCGATGAAGTCATCGAAAACAGCGCTCAGTTCCTTTTCACTGCGCGCGGCATTCAGACGGTTGCTGTAGCTTTTGCCGTTGGGCGAATCGAGCATTAACGCACCGCTCACCAGCAGGCTGGGTATGTGTGCCTTGGCAGCGCGGCGGTCGATCTCGTCGCGGGCGATCTTGCCCAGGCCCGGTACGCTCGGATCGACCTGAAAGGTCGACTCCTGTTCAGTCACCGCCAGTACCGAGCACAGGTTTTTTGTGGTCGGCGAGATGTCTTGCGCGGTAAACGCCACCTGGATATCCCTGGCCCAACCCTGGGGATCGGCAGCCTTGGCCGGCAGCAAACGCACAATCTCGGCCTTCACTTCCGCAGGGCTGCGCGCCGCCGGTTCCTGGGTCCGTTGGCTGCCGCAACCGGCCAATACCAGCAACACGGCGACGCTTGTGATCAATCTGATTTGCATGTCGTTCCATCTAATCCGTTGGTCCGGGCCAACCATACGACCAATGGCAGGTCAGCGGCTACGTCCTTGACAGTCCGACGGTTGCCGCCCTCCCCGACTGGACCATACTTGATTCACACAGCGAGGAGGACAGGTTCATGCACCGCAGCGACGTGTTGATCATCGGTGCTGGCCCGACCGGGCTGGTCCTGGCGTTGTGGCTGAGCAAACTGGGCGTGCGCGTGCGGATCGTCGACAAAACCTCGGCCCCCGGCACCACGTCCCGGGCGCTGGCCGTCCAGGCACGGACACTGGAGTTGTATCGCCAGCTCGGACTGGATGACGCCGTGGTGCAAAACGGCCATCAAGTAATGGCCGGCAACTTCTGGGTCAAGGGTGAGCCTGTGGCGCGCCTGCCCCTGTCTCAGATCGGTGAGGGCCTGACCCCCTACTCGTTTCTCGAGATATTCCCTCAGGACGAACACGAACGGCTGCTGATCGAGCGCCTGGAATCCTTCGGTATCACGGTGGAACGCGACACTGAACTGGCAGGTTTCGAGCAATCCGCAAACGGCATCACGGCCACACTGCTCCTGCCCGACGGTCAGCAGGAGACCTGCCAGGCCTGTTACCTGGCCGGGTGCGACGGTGCCCGGTCGATTGTGCGCAAGACCCTGGATACCGGATTTCCCGGCGGGACCTATCAGCAGATTTTCTACGTCGCCGACGTGCAGGCCAGCGGCCCGGCATTCAACGGCGAACTGCATGTGGATCTCGACGAGGCGGACTTCCTCGCCGTATTCCCGTTGGCCGCCAGTGGTCGCGCGCGCTTGATCGGCACGGTACGCGACGAGCGCGCCGAACACGCCGAGACCCTGCGCTTCGAGGACGTCAGCAGCCGGGCCATCGAGCACATGAAGGTGAAGATCGAGCAACTGAACTGGTTCTCGACCTACCGCGTGCATCACCGGGTGGCGGATCACTTCCGCAACGGCCGGGCGTTTTTACTGGGCGATGCTGCCCACGTCCATAGTCCGGCGGGCGGCCAGGGCATGAACACCGGGATTGGCGATGCCATCAACCTGGCCTGGAAACTGGCGGCCGTGTTGAGCGGCGGCGCCGAGGCCAGACTGCTCGACACCTATGAAACCGAGCGCATCGCGTTTGCGCGCAAACTGGTGGCCACCACCGACCGGGTATTCAACTTCGTCACCGCCGAGGGGCGGATGGCCGATTTGCTGCGTACACGCCTGGCACCGTTCTTGATACCGAAAATAACCTCCTTTGAAACCACCCGCGAATTCATGTTTCGCACGGTGTCGCAGATCACCCTGAATTATCGGGGCATGCCATTGAGCACGGGCGTTGCCGGGCATGTGCATGGCGGTGATCGCCTGCCCTGGGCCCATGACGGAGAGGGGGATAATTTCGAGTCGCTCAAGTGCGTGACCTGGCAGGTGCATGTTTATGGCGACACCAGCGACGAGATGATCGCCTGGTGCAATGAGCACCATCTGCCACTGCATGTGTTCGACTGGCGACCGGCGTTTGAAGCCGCAGGCCTGGGGCGCAACGGCTTTTATCTGTTGCGGCCCGATACCTATGTGGCGATTGCCGAAACGTGTGCGGACCCGAAAGTGATCGAACGGTATTTCCGCGATCATGGGATCCGGCCGTTTTTTGGCACTTCCTGAGAACACCATATCCCCTTGTGGGAGCGGGCTTGCCCGCGAAAGCGGTGGGTCAGTCGATACAAATGCTGCCTGACACTACGCCATCGCGAGCAAGCTCGCTCCCACAGGTTTTGCAGTGGATCAGTTGGAGACCAGGCTCGGAATCTGCAACCCGCGCACCACCGCCGGCCGCGCCAGGAAACGTTCCAGTACCCGCGTGACGTTAGGGAAGTTCTGGATGCCCACCAGATCGCCGGCCTCATAGAAGCCGATCAGGTTGCGCACCCACGGGAAGGTAGCGATGTCGGCGATGGTGTAGCGCTCGCCCATGATCCAGTCGCGCCCTTCGAGCCGGCTGTCGAGCACCTTGAGCAGGCGTCTGCTCTCCTCGACGTAGCGGTCACGGGGGCGCTTGTCTTCGTAGTCCTTGCCGGCGAACTTGTTGAAGAACCCGAGCTGGCCGAACATCGGACCAATGCCGCCCATCTGGAACATCAACCACTGGATCGTTTCGTAGCGCGCGGCCGATTCCTGGGCCAGCAGTTGTCCGCTCTTGTCGGCCAGGTAGATCAGAATCGCTCCCGACTCGAACAGCGCCAGCGGCCGGTCGTCCGGACCGTGGGGGTCGAGGATCGCCGGGATTTTGTTGTTGGGGTTCAACGACAGGAATTCCGGGGACATCTGGTCGTTGGTGTCGAAGCCTACCCGGTGAGGTTCATACGGCAGGCCAATCTCTTCGAGCATGATCGAGACCTTGACGCCGTTGGGGGTCGGCAGGGAGTACAGCTGAATCCACTCCGGGTACTGGGCAGGCCATTTACGGGTGATGGGGAATGCAGACAGATCGGTCATGGGCGGGATCCACGAAGACATTGAGAGCGACGATCATAATGTAGATATCGGCTCATCGAGCCCTTGAAGCCATTAATCTCGCTGATAGACGAGATCAAAAGAGATCACGACCGTTTGAACGCCATTGGGTGTAGCGTGTCCACAATTGTGCAACATCCTGTCGATAACCTTCGCTGCAAACCCGTGAAGGTTATCGGTACATTGCCGCCCACTCGGCCGGAATCGAACCAAACGGGTTCAGGGGACTCTGAGCTCCACCCCTTTGATAACGGACCGGCTTCAATGACATGGAAAACACCCGACGCAGGACAATCGTGGTGGAAAGGTTTGTCAGCCTTAACCGAATTGCGCTGAAGAACTCTTTACCCATGAAACTGTTCAATTTTGCCAAACGCTTTAAACACCGCACTTACCTGCTGTTGCCCATCTTGCTGGCAGTCAGTGCGTTGTTTCTGTCGCTGGAGTCCGGCCTGAGTCGCGCCCAACCGATGGATGGCACCCAGACGCTGGTCTTCCTGCGCCACGGGGAAAAACCCGACGGTGGCCTGGGCCAGCTCAATTGCCAGGGACTGAACCGCGCCATCGACCTGGCCACGCTGCTGCCGGAAAAGTTCGGCAAGGCCAACTATGTGTTTGCGGCGAACCCGACCCGTAACGTCGAGGAAGGCGAATTCGACAATTCCTACAGTTACATCCGCCCGCTGATGACCATCAGCCCCAGCGCCATCAAGCTGGGCCTGCCGGTGAACATCAATTTTTCCGCCAATGACACCAGTGACCTGGCGAATGAACTGATCCACGACAAGTATCACAACGCGGTCATCTACACGGCCTGGTCCCACGGCTACCTGCCGGAGCTGATCAACAAGGTGGCCGGCGACGCCACCGGCAAGAAAGTCACCATCACCGATGACTGGGAGTCCAGCGACTACGACTCGCTGTATGTGCTGACCCTGACCTGGCACAACGGAAAGGCCAGCTTGCAGAGCCATGTGTACAAGCAAGGCCTGGATAATGGCGCTGAAACCTGTCCGACTTGAGGTTGTGTGTTGCCTGACCGGGCCTCATCGCGAGCAGGCTCGCTCCTACACTGGATCCGCGCCGTACACAAAACCTGTGTCAAACGAAGATTTACTGTAGGAGCGAGCCTGCTCGCGATGGGGCCAGCAAAAACACCCTCAACCTTTCTGGCCGACCCGTTCACGCAGATACTCGAGTACCGCCCCCCGCTCCCCGGCAAACTCGATCCGCGCGTCTTTCTTCTCCCGCTGAAACGCGTACATCGGATCGTAATACTCACACAACAAGCCTTCGATCCAGCCGCGGTGCAGATCCACCGCGCCACTGCGGGCCTGCTCGGCCAACGCATCCTCCATCAAAACCAGCATGCGCCGATGACGTTCGCCACCCAGGCGTTTCTGCACATTGTTCAGGCTTGCCAGCAAGCGTTCGGAAAACAATGCAAAGCCGTCATCGCCATGCACGTCGATGAATTCGGCGCACAGATCCACCACGTAATCGCGCAGGATCCGCTCGACCCGACCTTCCAGGCTGTCTTCCAGCCACACCATCGGAAACTGCTGCATGCCCTGGTACAGCGGCAACGGCAGCGCACAACTGCCCACCGCACGGCTTTCATCTTCCAGTACGAACTGCTCGATACCCCGGGCGCGTTTTTTCAGCACGTCCACGGCCAAGCGGTTTTCGAAGTCGATATTCGAGGGTTGGCCCGTGGCGCGCTTGCCGAAACTGGAGCCGCGGTGGTTGGCATGACCTTCAAGGTCCACGGCGTTGCCCAGTTGCGTGAGCACCTCGGTCTTGCCGGTGCCGGTCATCCCGCCCAACAGGACGAAATCGCACTGGGTCACGGCTTGATCGAGGGTGTCCAGCAGGAAGGTGCGCATGGCCTTGTAGCCGCCGCCCACCCGTGGATAGTCGATGCCGGCCTCGTCCTTGAGCCATTGCTGGACAATCTGCGAGCGCAGGCCGCCGCGAAAGCAATACAGCAAGCCATCCGGATGCGCCCGGGCAAAATCGGCCCAGGCCTGGATGCGTTCGGCCTTGACCGCGCCCGACACCAGTTGATGCCCCAGCACGATGGCCGCTTGCTGGCCGTGCTGTTTGTAGCAGGTGCCGACTCGCTGGCGTTCATGATCATTCATCAACGGCAGGTTGATCACCCCGGGAAACGAGCCCTTGTTGAATTCGACCGGCGCACGGGCGTCCATCATTGGCCGATCGTTGAGGAAGATGTCGCGGTAATCAGTGCAGTCGACGAACATCAAAACACCTCGACCGCGTTGCTCTGTCGCTCGACCAGTTCACCGATCGGTTCCAGGCTCAGGCCCAGTTCGGCGGCCACCGAGAGGAATTGCTCGTTGCCTTGCGGCGTCACGGCAATCAGCAGGCCGCCGCTGGTCTGCGGGTCGCAGAGCACGCGTTTGTGCAGTTCCTGAAGGCGTCCGAGCTTGCTGGCGTAGCTGTCGAAATTGCGCAGCGTCCCGCCCGGTACGCAGCCCTGTTCCAGGTAATACTCCACCCCCGGCAGGCGCGGTACGCGGTCGTATTCAATGCGCGCCGTGAGCTGGCTGCCGTCGGCCATTTCCACCAGGTGCCCGAGCAGGCCGAAACCGGTGACGTCGGTCATCGCAGTCACGCCGTCGAGCTTGCCGAAACGGCTGCCGGGTTTGTTCAGGGTGCACATCCAGTCCCGGGCCAGGCCGATGTCGGCGTTGCGCAATTTGCCCTTTTTCTCGGCCGTGGTAAGGATGCCGATCCCCAGGGGCTTGGTGAGGTAGAGCAGGCAACCGGCGGTGGCGGTGTCGTTGCGCTTCATGTGGCGCTTTTCCACCAGACCGGTGACGGCCAGGCCGAAGATCGGTTCTGGCGCGTCGATGGAGTGCCCACCTGCCAGCGGGATGCCCGCCGCGTCACACACCGAACGACCGCCGCGTATCACTTCCCGGGCAACTTCCGGCGCCAGCACGTTCACCGGCCAGCCCAGAATCGCAATCGCCATCAACGGATCGCCGCCCATCGCATAGATGTCGCTGATGGCATTGGTGGCGGCAATTCGGCCGAAATCGAAGGGATCGTCGACGATCGGCATGAAAAAATCGGTGGTCGAGACCACGCCGCGTTCCTCATCGATGGCATACACCGCCGCGTCGTCACGCGAGGCATTGCCGACCCAGAGTTTCGGGTCGAGGTTCTGCGCCCCGCTGCCGGCCAGGATCACTTCCAGCACTTGAGGGGAGATCTTGCAGCCGCAACCGGCGCCGTGGCTGTATTGGGTCAGGCGAATCGGCTCGCTCATAGGTGTACCTCGTAAAGTCCAGGTAACTAATCCTACAGCAAACGAGCCTTTTTCTTTGCTGGAGATGCCACAGTGAGCAGTGCCCCTGTGGGTTATGGCAGCAGAATCACCTTGTCACCGCTGCCTTGATTCACTTCGGCATAGCGCTCCAATCCTTCGGCCAGTGGCGACTCGAACAAGCCTTGTGGCAGGGGCAACAAATCCTGATCGAAGAACTTGCCGAACTGATCAAGCATCGCTGCACACGCTTGCACCCCGTACAGCAACGAGTTGATCCCCACCACTGAGCCGCCCTTGCGATACAACGCCAGGGCCGGCAACTGCACGTGACCGTCCACGGGCGCCGCGATGATCGCAATGCGGCCGAACGCGGCCAAGGCGGGTACCGAGGCCGGCAGCCAGAAACCGGTGGTGTCGAAAATCACGTCGGCACCGCCGGCATACACGGCGTTGACCTGAGCCCCGAGGTCTTCGGGTTTATCCAGTTGCAGGATCTGGTAGCCCTGCTCCTGCAAATCCCTGACCTGTTCCGGACGCCGCGCGGCCGCCAGCACCCGGGCACCGCGCACCTTGGCCAAGGCCAGCGCGGCACAGCCGACCGCCCCGCCACCGATGACCAGCAATCGGGTTTCGGTCGTCACCAGGCTGCGCTCCAGCGCATCCCACGCCGTGGTGTACGGCACACCGAGGCTGGCGGCCTGGGCGAAGCTCAGGTGCGTGGGTTTGAGCGCCACGCCATTGGCCGGCAGCTTGACGAACTGCGCATGGGAACCGTCGGCGAAAAAACCCAGCTCCCGGCCCGTGCCCCAAACTTCCCGGCCGATCAGCGCCTGCGGGCCGGCCACGACGACACCGGCAAAGTCACGACCGGGAATCCGCGGCAAGGTGGTGTAGGGAAAACGCCCCAACACGTTCTTCACATCGCTGGGGTTGAGGCCGGCGGCCTTGATCTGGACCAGCACTTCATCGGCGCCGGGCACAGGCGTAGGCGCCTCGACGTAGCGCAGGGCCGAGAGATCACCGGTTTTATCGAATTGCAGAGCTTTCATGAGCGTATCCATCGAGTCGAAAAGGGTTCAGGAGATCCAGCCGGCCACCAGCCCCCGCCCCATCGGCCAGAGCTTTTCGCCGGCAAGCATGCCGAGCAGGCCCACCAGTGCGATGGCCGGGGGTGCGGGGGAACGAAAGTCCAGGGCGCCGTAGAGCAGACCGACGCCCAGACCGATGGCCACAGACACGAGGTAGTTCATGGCAGACTCCGGGGGCAATTGAGGTATGCGTCGAGTCTAGAGGGCGACGCCTTTGAGCATCGGCCAAGTGCTTCTGAATTTCGGCCAAAGCATGGCCACGGCGAATTCAGACCTGCTGTTGCGCCGCAGGAAACTGCGAAGGGGCAACGCCCAGTTCACGACGAAACATATCGCTGAAGCTGCTCGGCGAATAGCCCAGCTCCCGGGCAATCGCGCTGACCGGCACGCCCTGGATCAGCTCGGCCACCGCCGTCGCCAGTTGCACCTGACGCCGCCACTCGGCGAAGCCCATGCCCAGACCGTCCTTGAACAGCCGCGCCAGGGTGCGCACGCTGGCTCCGGCGTTATCCGCATGTTGTTCGAAAGGAATGTCCAGTGAAGGCGCAGCCATGACCGCCTGACACAAATTCATCAATCGCCGGTCGGAATCGTCCGGCAGCGGGATTTTCAGCAACGAGCGCCTGGCCCGCTTGAGCTCCAGCAATGCCAGGCCCACCAGCGCGTCGTAATACTCGGGCGCCCCGTCGTTACCCTGCTCCACCAGGCCGACGATCAACTCGCGCAGCAAGCCGCCGACCTCAATGACTTGCACGCTGTCGTCCAGGGTCGCGGCCAGGGACGGCCGCAGGTAGATATTGCGCATTTGCAGGTCGGACACCACGCGAATCCCGTGGGGCACACCGGGTGGCAACCACACCGCCCGCTGCGGTGGCACCACCAGTGCCTCGTGTGGCGTCTCGACCCACATCACCCCGCTCATCGCATACAGCAACTGGCCCCAGACGTGCTCATGGGGCTCGATGTACAACCCGCGCGGATAGGTGCGAGCCAGCGGCTGCACGGGCACATCGGTGTCACTCAGGTCAGGCGGTGCGGCGAGGGCCATGGTCAATGTTCATTGGGGTTCGGGAAGGCCTCATGGTAACGAGGCACCGAACTTGTCGCCAGCAATGGCCGCCGTCCGACAATCCGAATGAATTTTCCTGATGGCGCGCGATCCTTCTATGTACAACAGGGAGGAACCGGGGCTTTATGAACAGTGCAAAATTATTCGTCATCGAGTACACCCTCCATGGCGCTGCGAAATCATTCATCATCCGCCTGGAAAAAATGGATAACGCAGAAGCCTGGCATTGGGCCAGCTGCGACGCGGGGGTGGGGCGAATCCCCCGATTCGGACGCGAGAAGGTGCAAAAGACCAGCAAGCCGATGGCTGAAAAATTCGGCGTGGAAAACGTCAAGTGGCGGCCGACGAACTAATATCCGGTAACCATCAGGTTCGGGGGAAGGGATATGAGCGCAACACCCGTCAACAGCCCTGCACAGCTGGACTACGGTCTGGACACGCCGATCGGTCGCATCACCAAAAGCGCCGAGTGCCGGATCGGCCTGGAACAGGTCGAAAATGACCCATTCTGCTTCGCCATACGCGTCCCGGCGCCATTGCCGGAAGATCTGGAGCAGGCCAGGACCTTGGTGCTGCGGGTCGAAGGGCGGCGCTTGCAAGGCACCGTGCGCCACTGCGAACGCCTGGAAGATGACAGCCTCAGGCTGGAAGTGGAGCCGGATTAGGCCCCACTTTTCATTCGCGGTTGTCAGCCATGAGCGCACTTGCAACCTTTATGGGTGCATTCCTCGCCGTGTTCATGGTGTTTGGCGCAGGCTTCACAGCAGTAATGCTTGCCGTGACGGGCAATCGGATGGTCACCGAGTTTGCAGGAACATTTGGGGCAATCGCAGATACTTTCGCGGTCAATCATGGATCTGACTCCTCTAGCAAGGTCGTCCAGTGCTCGGATGCACAGAACAAGTGTAGTGGCTGTCGCTCCTGCCAGTCACAAACCCCACAGGTTGCAAACCAGTCAGATCCGGAACTGCCCGACCAGACTGCCCAGACGCTGACCGAGGTCGGCCAGGCTGCGCGAAGTCTGCGCGCCGAGCTGGGTTTCGTCGGCAACGTTATCCACCGCCACGGCAATCTGATGCACGCTGCGATTGATCTCTTCGGCCACGGCGGTCTGTTCTTCAGCGGCACTGGCGATCTGTGCGTTCATCGAGTTGATGGTCGCGATCAGCTGGGCCATGGTGTCCAGCGAAGCCCCCGCCTCGTTGGCCTGGGCCGAGGTGCCGTCGCCGGCCTCGCTGGAGCGGCGCATCGCCTCCACCGCCGAGCGGGTGCCGGCCTGCAAGCGGTCGATCATGCCCTGGATTTCCTGGGTGCTGATTTGCGTGCGGCTGGCCAGCGCCCGCACTTCATCGGCCACCACCGCAAAACCGCGCCCTGCCTCGCCGGCGCGGGCGGCTTCAATGGCCGCGTTGAGCGCCAGCAGGTTGGTCTGCTCGGCAATCGAACGAATCACGCCGAGTACGCTGACAATCGACGACACGTCTTTTTGCAGGCTGTCCAGGGACACGCCGCTGCTGCGGATGTCGTCCACCAGGGCATGGATCTTCTCGATGCTGCCGGCCACCACGCGCTTGGCGGCCTGCCCTTCTTCGTCGGTCTGCTGGGCTGCCACCGCGGCGTTCTGCGCACTCTTGGCCACTTCCTGGGCGGCGGCCGACATTTCGTTGATCGCCGTGGCCACCTGATCGGTTTCGTGGCGCTGACGCTCCATGGCCTGGTCCGAACGGTTGGCCTGGTCGGACACCTGATTCACCAGTCCGGTCAGTTGCGAGGTCATTTCGGTGATCTGGCGCACCAGGCCGTGGATCTTGTCGACGAAACGGTTGAACGAGCCGGCCAGTTCGCTGAGTTCGTCCTGGCTGGTGATGGTCAGGCGACGGGTCAGATCGCCCTCGCCTGCCGCGATGTCGTCGAGGTTGGCTTTCATCAGATGCAGCGGACGCAGAATCGTGTTGGCCAGCAGCATACCCGCGGCAGCGATCACCAACAGCACCACGACCGCCACGCCGACGATGCTCAGCACCATGCCTTGCATGCGCTCCTGGACCTTGGCCTCGACCACGGCCACTTGTGCTTCGATGCCGTCGAGGTTGACCGAGGTGCCGACCGCCATGTCCCACTTCGGCAGGTACTCGGTGTATCCGAGTTTGGGCACCAGCACTTGGGTGTTGCCGGGCAGCGTCGAGCTGTATTGCAGGTAGTGGGTCCCGTCCTTCGCGACTTTCACCAGGTCGCGGTTGACGTAGACACCGTTCGGGTCGCGGTTGTCCTTGAAGCTCTGGCCCACGCCTTCGGGGCTGTTGGCCTTGAACAGGCGCACGGTGTTGGAGTCGTAGCCGAAGAAGTAGCCGTCCTTGCCATAGGTGATGCTCGACAGCAGCTTGATCACCTGGGCCCGCGCCGCCTCATCGCCGGGGGCGGCCGCGTCGTAGAGCGGTTTGATCGTGGTCATGGCCACGGCCACGTAGCTTTGCAGGGTCGCCTTGGCATCGCTGAGCAGGCGCTCGCGGGTCTGCTCGACTTCCTTGCGCGCCTGATCCTGCAGAATGAACAGCGTGGTCAGGCTAATGACCAGCGCAAACAGCAACACCGGGAGGACGGCAAGGGACAGGACTTTAGCCTTCAGGCTCATGCGCATGACGTTCACTCTTTTGATTTTGTTGGCGTGGTTAAAAGCGTTAACGGCACGCCGGATCAAAAGTTGAACGCGGTCAAAAGGTCCGCATAAGATCCCCTGTGGGAGCGGGCTTGCTCGCGAAAGCGGTGTGTCAGACAACATTTATAGTGACTGACACGCCCTCTTCGCGAGCAAGCCCGCTCCCACAGGGGCTCCGGGGGTTACAGCACCATCGCGGCAACCCAGCCAAACGCCAGCAGCGGCAGGTTGTAGTGCAGGAAGGTCGGGACCACGGTGTCCCAGATGTGATGGTGCTGGCCGTCGATGTTCAGGCCGGAGGTCGGGCCCAGGGTCGAGTCCGAAGCCGGCGAACCGGCGTCGCCCAGGGCACCGGCCGTGCCGACGATGCACACGATCGCCAACGGGCTGAAGCCCAGTTGCACGCACAGCGGCACGAAGATCGCCGCCAGGATCGGCACGGTGGAGAACGACGAACCGATGCCCATGGTCACCAGCAACCCCACCAGCAACATCAGCAAGGCGCCGATGCCCTTGCTGTGATCGATGTACGACGCCGACGACTCGACCAGCGTCTGCACCTCGCCGGTGGCCTTCATCACTTCGGCAAACCCGGAGGCGGCGATCATGATGAAGCCGATCATCGCCATCATTTTCATGCCTTCGGTGAACAGGTCGTCGGTGTCGCGCCATTTGACGATGCCCGACACCGAGAAGATCAGGAAGCCGACCAGTGCACCGATGATCATCGAATCGAGCAACAACTGAATGATGAACGCCGACGCGATGGCCACGCCGGCCACCATCAGGCTCAGCGGGTTGTATTGCACCGCCACTTGCTCGACCTGCTCGATCTTCGCCAGGTCGTAGACACGCTTCTTGCGGTAGCTGACAAACGCGATCAGCAAGCCCGCCACCATGCCCAGGGCCGGAATGCCCATGGCGTGGGTCACGTTGATGCCGCTGATGTCCACGCCGCTGCGGGCGACGTTGGCCAGCAGGATCTCATTGAGGAAGATGTTGCCGAAGCCCACCGGCAGGAACATGTACGGCGTGATCAAACCGAAGGTCATGACGCAGGCGATCAGGCGACGGTCCAGTTGCAGTTTGGTCAGCACATAAAGAAGCGGCGGCACCAGCAACGGAATGAACGCGATATGGATCGGCAGGATGTTCTGCGAGGCGATGGCCACGACCCAGAGCAGGCCGATCAGCAGCCATTTGACCTGGCCACCGCCGTTGGCGTGCTGGCGATCTACCATCGCCAGCGCCTTGTCGGCCAGCGCGTGGGCCATGCCGGACTTGGCAATGGCTACGGCGAAAGCACCGAGCAAGGCGTAGGACAACGCCACCGTCGCCCCGCCACCGAGACCGCTGTTGAAAGCCTTGAGCGTCGCCTCGATCCCCAGGCCACCGGTCAAGCCACCGACCAGCGCACCGACGATCAGGGCGATCACCACATGCACGCGGGACAGGCTGAGGATCAGCATGATGCCGACCGCGGCAATGACTGCGTTCATTTCGTTACCTCGTGACAAACGGAAAGAGTCCGGCCGGCAGTCTGCGTGAGCCGCCAGCGGATAAAAGGAATGGGTCTTATTAGAGGGCGCGCACTTTGCCGCAGAGTGGGGCCGGTGTCAAAGCACTTGGGCTGTCAGAATAAGTAACTGCGCGTGATGATCTGTGGCGAGGGGGCTTGCCCCCGTTCGGCTGCGCAGCAGTCGCAAGCCCAGTACACGCGATGAGCCTGAATATATGAAGTCTCAGGTTTCAGGGCTGCTTCGCACCCCAACGGGGGCAAGCCCCCTCGCCACAAAAGCTTTGCCTGTTGGCATAAAGAAAGCCGGATCGCGGCCGCTACAGTGCAAAGTCTCAGATATTTATCGAATAAGGACGTCTCCATGTCGCTCAGACAACTTTCCATTCAATGGAAAATCACCCTGCTGGCCGGGCTTTGCCTGGCGGGCATCGTGACCCTGCTGGTGGGTCTTTCACTGTATCGCATGGAGCACAGTTCCGAGCTGGTGAAAGCCTCGAGCATGGAGATGCTGACTGACGCGGCCCAGGCCCGGATCGAGTCCCAGGGGGAAAACCAGGCGCTGGGGATTCGCCAGCAGTTCATGGACGCCTATCAGTACGGCCACGGCTTCTCCCGGCAGGTGCTGTTCCTGCGTGACCAGGCCGAGAAGCGCTTCCTCGATGCCTTCGACCTGCGCGAAGACCTGACCCGCCAGGTCAAGTCGGCCCTGCAAGCCAACCCGGACCTGCTCGGCCTGTCCCTGGTGTTCGAACCCAATGGGCTGGACGGCAAGGACGAACTGTTCGCCGGGCAAGCCGAACTGGGCAGCAACGACAAGGGTCGTTTCGCCCTCTACTGGTCGCAGCCGACGCCGGGCAAGTTGACGTCCATGGCGCTGCCGGAAAAGGACATGGCCGACATCAGCACCGGCCCCAGCGGCGAAGCGGCCAACGCCTGGTTCACCTGCCCGCGCACCACCCTCAAGCCGTGCGTGATCGAACCCTACTTCTATGAGATCGACGGTCAGAACGTGCTGATGACCAGCATCGTTTTCCCGCTGATGGTCAACGGCAAGGTCATCGCCTCGCTGTCGGTGGACATCAACCTCAACAGCCTGCAAGCGGTCAGCCTGGCCGCGAGCAAGAAGCTCTATGACGGCCAGACCAGCGTCAGCATCATCAGCCCGGCCGGCCTGCTCGCCGGCTACAGCCCGGACGCCGGCAAACTCAGCCAGCGCCTGGACGCCGTGGACAAGGCCAGCGGCGCCGAACTGCTGCGCATGCTCGCCGCCAGCAGCAAAATCGCCAGCCTGCACAGCCAGCAGCAACTGAAAGTACTGGCCCCCTTCCAGCCGATTCCCGGCGGTAAATCCTGGGGCGTGCTGCTCGACGTGCCGGAGAAAGTCCTGGTCGGACCCGCCGAAACCCTGAAAAAGCAACTCGATGACAGCAACACCGCCGCTACGCTGGTCGAACTCGGCCTGGGCGGACTCGCCGCGCTGCTGGGCCTGATGCTGGTGTGGCTGATGGCCCGCAGCGTCACCCGACCGATCCTCGGCGTGGCGCACATGCTCGAAGACATCGCCAGCGGCGAAGGTGACCTGACCCGCCGCCTGGCCTACGACAAGCAGGATGAACTGGGCCAACTGGCCGGCTGGTTCAACCGCTTCCTCGACAAGCTGCAACCGATCATTGCCGAAGTGAAACGCTCGGTGCAGGACGCCCGCAGCACCGCGGACCAGTCGTCCGCCATCGCCGCACAGACCAGCGCCGGCATGGAGCAGCAGTACCGCCAGGTGGACCAGGTCGCGACCGCCTCCCACGAAATGAGCGCCACCGCCCAGGACGTTGCCCGCAGCGCAGCGCAAGCGGCTCACGCCGCGCGGGATGCCGATCAGGCAACCCGTCAGGGCCTGACCGTGATCGACCGCACCACCGCCAGCATCGACAACCTCGCCGCCGACATGAGCGCGGCCATGGTCCAGGTCGAAGGCCTGGCCGCCAACAGCGAGAAGATCGGCACGGTACTGGAAGTGATCCGTGCGATTGCCGAGCAGACCAACCTGCTGGCCCTCAACGCCGCGATCGAAGCGGCCCGTGCCGGGGAGGCCGGACGCGGGTTTGCCGTGGTGGCCGATGAAGTGCGCAACCTGGCGCGGCGTACCCAGGAATCCGTCGAAGAAACCCGTCTGGTGATCGAACAACTGCAAAACGGCACCCAAGAGGTGGTGGGTTCGATGAACAACAGCCATCGTCAGGCCCAGGGCAGTGTCGAGCAGGTTGGCCAAGCCGTGACGGCGCTGCGCCAGATCGGCGACGCAGTGACCGTGATCAACGACATGAACATGCAGATCGCCAGCGCCGCCGAGGAGCAAAGCGCGGTGGCCGAGGAGATCAACAACAACGTGGCGACCATCCGCGACGTGACCGAGTCGCTGTCAGGCCAGGCCAATGAATCGGCGCGGGTCAGCCAGTCGCTCAACAGCCTGGCGAACCAGCAGCAGAGCCTGATGGATCAGTTCCGCGTCTGAGCCTTGCAAGTCCTCTGTAGGAGCGAGCCTGCTCGCGATAGCGGTGTGTCAGCCACAGTTAATGTTGACTGACATGGCCTCATCGCGAGCAAGCTCGCTCCCACAGGGCTCCTGATGTGGCTTCAAGTGTGTTTGGGCAACTCGATGACGACTTTCAACCCGCCCCACTCGCTTTCCAGCAACGACAGTTTGCCGCCCCAGCTATCGACGATGTCGCGCACGATACCCAACCCCAGGCCATGCCCGTCAGTCTGTTCATCCAGTCGAGTGCCGCGGCTGAACACTTGTTCGCGGCGGTCCTCGGGAATGCCCGGCCCGTCATCTTCCACGCTGAGTTCAAAACCCTCCGCAGTCTCGGCCACACTCAGGCGAACCTCTGCATCCGCCCACTTGCAGGCGTTATCCAGCAGATTGCCCAACAGTTCCAGCAGGTCCTCACGATCCCAGGGCAATTGCAGGCCGGTGGGTGCGCGGTAGCTCAGCGCCAGGTGTTCGCCATGGATCATGTTCAGGGTGGCCAGCAAGCCGGGGAGCTCGGCATCGCAATCAAACAGTGCGCCCGGCAACGCATCGCCGGACAACCGCGCACGATTGAGTTCCCGATTGAGCCGCTGCTGGACTTGTTCCAGTTGCTCCTTGAGGACTTTGCGCAATTGCGGGTGCGCATCGAGTTGCTCGCTTGAAGCCAGGCTCAACAGCACCGCCAGCGGGGTTTTCAAGGCGTGGCCGAGGTTGCCCAGGGCATTGCGCGAGCGCTTGAGGCTGTCCTCGGTGTGGGCCAGCAAGTGGTTGATCTGCGCCACCAGTGGCTCCAGTTCCACCGGCACCTGATCGTCGAGTTGCGAGCGCTGGCCCTGTTGCAACTGCGCAATCTGCTCGCGGGCCTGCTCCAGCGGACGCAAAGCCCGGCGTACGGTAATCCGTTGCAGCAGCAGAATCAGCAGCAGCGCTGTCAAACCGAGGCCAAACCCGAGCTGTTGCATGCGCCGGAAGCTTTCACGTATCGGCGTGTAATCCTCGGCGACGCTGATGGAGATCGGCACCCCCGAACGTCGATAGTCCGTGCGCAGCACCAGTAACTGTTGCCCTTCCGGACCCAGTTGCAGGTTGCCATGCAGACCGGGTTGATCGAGCACCGGCAGTTCCTGATCCCATAAGGAACGCGAACGCCAATGGCCATCGGTGAAATCGATGCGGAAATAATGCCCGGAGAACGGCCGCTGATAGGCCGGTGACAGGCGCCGCTCATCCAGTTGCAAGCCTTGCGGCCCGCGCACCAGCGCCGCCAGCAGGTTCTCGCTGTCATTGCGCAACCCGGCTTCAAGGTAGCGCTGCAACCCCATTTCGAACAGCCACAGGCTGGTTTGCGCCAGCACCAGGCCAACGACCACCATCACGCTGATCAGGCCCAGGCTCAAGCGGCGCTGAATCGATCTCACCGGGCTTGCCCGCCGAACAGGTAACCCTGGCCGCGACGGGTTTCAATCACACTTTTGCCGAGTTTGCGGCGCAAGTGGTTGACGTGGACTTCCAGCACATTGGAATCGCGCTCGGTTTCACCGTCGTAGAGGTGTTCGGCGAGATGGCCCTTGGAGAGGATCTGCTCGGGGTGCAGCATGAAATAACGCAACAGGCGGAACTCCGCGGCGGTCAGCTGAATGTCGGCACCGTCGCGCACAACGCACTGGCGACCTTCGTCCAGATGCAGCCCGGCGGCCTTGAGCGTTGGCTGGTTGACCTGGCCATGGGAGCGGCGCAGCAACGCCTGGATGCGCAAAAACAGCTCTTCGGGATGGAATGGCTTGGTCAGGTAATCGTCGGCGCCGGCCTTGAGGCCTTCGATGCGTTCGGCCCAGGAATCCCGGGCCGTCAGGATCAGCACCGGCGTGGCCAGACCCGCCGTGCGCCATTGCGCCAGCACCTCAAGCCCCGGCACGCCCGGCAAACCGAGGTCGAGAATGATCAGGTCGTAAGGTTCAGTACTGCCCTGATACACCGCATCGCGACCATCGGCCAGCCAGTCCACCGCATAGCCCTGGCGGTTGAGGCCGGCCAGCAGTTCATCGGCCAGGGGCACATGGTCTTCCACCAGGAGCAAACGCATGGATCAGTCTTCCTTGTCTTTCAATAATCGGCCGTCAGTCGCATCGATGTGCAGCTCACGGACCACGCCTTCGGGGGTCAGCAATTCGACATCATAAAGGTAGATGTTGTGCTTCTCTTCGAGTTCGGCTTCCAGCAGTTTTGCGCCGGGGTAGCGATCCATCGCTTGCTGCAGCAGTTGCTCCAGCGGCAGGATCACGCCCAGTTGACGCAGGCGCAGGGCTTCATCCTGATCCAGGTCGCGGGCCATCACTGCTGAGCAAAATGCCAGAAGCAGCAGCGCCATCCTGCGTGCGACACATCGATTGAGTAGAAACACCTTCATTACCAATCCTGATGATCCTTGAGTCACTGGCCGCTGACCGGGTCTAATTCCAGAGCGAAAGCCACAATGGTACCAGCGTTGCGTCGGGGGTCCAGGCGAGTCACCTTAACTCGCTGAACTTAATTGAAACTGAATTGCCATCATTGATAGCACCCCAGTCCCTGTGGGAGCGAGCCTGCTCGCGAAGGCGGCGGTACACCCAACACAGCGGTGACTGACACACTGCTTTCGCGAGCAGGCTCGCTCCCACATAATCTGTCCGCTGGCCATACATCGAGACCGCAATGACCGCCATCCACATCAAGTTCCCTTCCCTGACCCTCAAGGCCGGTCCGCGTGCCTTTGCGCGCATCCGGGACAACGGCTTGAGCGCCGCCGACGTCGGCACCTTGCCTGGCGCGGCTGGCGGTCCGAAGGCGCTGGGGATTCAGGGTCTGGACCTGGCGCTGTTCGGCGAGTGGCTGCCGGCGGCACCGCGTGAACGCTCGCTGATTGGCGCATCGGTGGGTTCCTGGCGCTTCGCCAGCGCCTGCCTGCCGGACGCCGCCGAGGGCATCCGGCGTCTCGGGCAGCTGTACACCGAACAACACTTCGCCAAGGGCGTGACCATGGCGCAGATCAGCCAGAGCTCACAGCGCATGCTCAATGACCTGCTCGACGGTCGCGATGCCTCGATCCTCAGTAACAACGATTACCGCCTGAACATCATGGTGGTCAAAAGCCACGGCTTGCTGGCCGACGATCATCGCGGTCGCCTGGGGCTGGGCCTGTCATCGGTCATCGCCGACAACCTGCGCGGCCGGGCACGGCTGGCACGGCACTTCGAACGCCTGATCATCCACGACCCGCGCCTGGCGCCGCCGGTCGATGCCTTGAATGACTTCCCGTCGCGCTTCGTCGCCCTCAATGCCGGCAATTTACGCCAGGCCCTGCTGGCTTCGGGCTCGATCCCGATGGTGATGGAAGGCGTGCGCGACCTGCCGGGTGCCGGCGCCGGGACCTTCCGCGACGGCGGTCTGCTGGATTACCACCTGGACTTGCCTTACAGCGGCAACGACATCGTGCTGTACCCGCACTTCACCGACCGGGTGATCCCCGGCTGGTTCGACAAGACCCTGCCATGGCGCCGCGCCTGCCCGGCTCGCTTGCAGAACGTGCTGTTGCTGGCGCCGTCGAAGGAATACCTGGCGCGCCTGCCCTACGGCAAGCTGCCGGACCGTAACGACTTCAAGCGCTTCATGGGCGATGCCCCGACCCGGCAGAAATACTGGCGCACGACCATGGACGAAAGCCGCCGCCTGGGCGACGAATTCCTCGAACTGGCCGCCAACGGTCGCCTCGGTGAGCGCTTGCTGACCCTTTAGTCAGGACAAACTGGTAAACTCGCCGCCTGCCCGAATCGCTGCGGCGAACGCCACCTGAACAGAGCTGAAAACACTGTGGAAATCTTCAAGGAATTTACTTTCGAATCCGCCCACCGCCTGCCCCACGTACCGGACGGCCACAAGTGCGGGCGCCTGCACGGTCACTCGTTCAAAGTGGCAATCCACCTGAGCGGCGACCTCGACCCGCACACCGGCTGGATCCGCGACTTCTCGGAAATCAAGGCGATCTTCAAGCCGCTGTACGAGCGTCTGGATCACAACTACCTGAACGACATTCCCGGCCTGGAAAACCCGACCAGCGAAGTGTTGGCCAAGTTTATCTGGCAGGAATTGAAGCCTCTGCTGCCGGAGCTGAGCGCGATCCGTATCCACGAGACCTGCACCAGCGGTTGCATCTATCGCGGCGAATAAGCCAGGCAACATAAATAACCTGTGGGGCGAGCCTGCTCGCGATGACTGTGGCACATTCAGCAGCAAGGTGACTGACACACCGCCTTCGCGAGCAGGCTCGCTCCCACATTTTGAACTGGCGGGATTCACCGATGGCGAGCTAACGTAAAGGGTATTGCCTAAACGATTCGCCAAAAGGATCTGCCCGATGCACATCATCAATGCCCGTCTGCGCAACCAGGAAGGCCTGCATGAGTTGTACCTGGAAAACGGCCTGATCAGCAGCATCGGCCGCCAGATCGAAGCCCCGACCCTGGGTCCTGACGATCTGGATGCCGGCGGCAACCTGGTGGTGCCGCCCTTTGTCGAGCCGCACATCCACCTCGACGCCACCCTGACCGCCGGCGAGCCGCGCTGGAACATGAGCGGCACGCTGTTCGAAGGCATCGAATGCTGGGGCGAACGCAAGGCAACCATCACCCAGGAAGACACCAAGGCCCGGGCCAAGAAAACCATCCAGACCCTCGCCGCCCACGGCATCCAGCATGTGCGCACCCACGTCGACGTCACCGACCCGCAACTGACCGCGCTCAAGGCCATGCTCGAAGTGCGCGAGGAAAGCCGGCATCTGGTCGATATGCAAATCGTCGCGTTCCCCCAGGAAGGCATCGAGTCCTACCGCAATGGTCGCGAATTGATGGAAGAAGCCATCCGCATGGGCGCCGACGTGGTGGGCGGCATTCCGCATTTCGAATACACCCGCGATCAGGGCGTCAGCTCGGTGAAGTTCCTCATGGACCTGGCCGAACGCAGCGGTTGCCTGGTGGATGTGCATTGTGACGAAACCGACGACCCGCATTCACGCTTTCTCGAAGTGCTCGCCGAAGAGGCCCGCAGCCGCGACATGGGTTCGCGGGTCACGGCCAGCCACACCACGGCCATGGGCTCCTACGACAACGCCTACTGCGCCAAACTGTTTCGCTTGCTCGGGCATTCGGGGATCAGCTTTGTCTCCTGCCCCACCGAAAGCATCCACCTGCAAGGTCGCTTCGACAGTTTCCCGAAACGCCGGGGCGTGACCCGGGTCAACGAGTTGCTTGAAGCGGGCATGAACGTGTGCTTCGGCCAGGATTCGATCGTCGATCCGTGGTATCCGCTGGGCAACGGCAACATTCTGCGGGTGCTCGAAGCCGGCCTGCACATCTGCCACATGCTCGGTTATCGCAACCTGCAAAGTGCGCTGGACCTGGTGACGGACAATAGCGCCAAAGCCATGAACCTCGGCGATCGCTATGGCCTGGAGCGCGGGCGGCCGGCGAACCTGCTGATTCTGTCGGCGGAAAGTGATTACGAGGTGATCCGCAGCCAGGGGCTTCCGCTGTACTCGGTGCGCGATGGCAAGGTCTTGATGAAGAGGACGATGCCGGTGGTGGAGTTCAGTGGGCTGAGCTGAAACTTGCACTGATTGGACTGGCCCCATCGCGAGCAGGCTCGCTCCTACAGTGGTTATATGTCGTTCACAAAACCTGTGGGAGCGAGCCTGCTCGCGAAAGCCATTTCAAAATCAATCGATCATTCGAGCCGTACCAAACAAGCTGACCCGACTCAACTCCCCCAACTCTTCCTCCAGCAAGATCGGCGCCGTGCCCCCCGGCATCATCACCTTCACCTCCCCGGCGCTGACCCAACCTGCCCGCCAGGCCGCACAGGCCACCGCGCTGGCACTGGTCCCCGACGACGCCGTCGGCCCCTCGCCCCGCTCGAATACCCGCGCGGCGATGTGCCCTTCGGACAGACGTATTGCCCATTGCAGATTGATTCCCGCCGGACAAGGTTTGCCTGCACCGACCGGTATGGCGTAAGCGATTCGCGTCAGCCCCTCACCCAGCGCCGGTTCTCGCATCTGCTCGTTGCCCGGCAGATCCCCGGCACTTTGCACCAGCGTCACGCAATGGGGATTGCCGACCCGCACGAACTGACTGCGCGACCATGCGCTATTGAGTGCCGACAATGGTTCAACGTGGCTGAGTTCGCGACCGTTGAACATCGCCGTTGCAACCCCGTGAGCACTGACCGCCGACGGCCCGAATCCCGGCTGGCCCAGATCGAGCCAGAAACCCTTCGCGCCCTCGACCTCTGCGACTTTCACTGAAGTCTGCCCCGGTGAAGGCGTATCAGCCTTGTCGTGATGAACCCTGAGCAGGCAGGCTTCGCTCTGCGGCAACAGCCCTTGATCGCTGAGGGCCTGGGAAAAAATCGTCAGTCCGTTGCCACTGCGCTCGGCCAGGGTACCGTCGGTGTTGACGATCAACAGATCAAAGGGAGGCGACGACTGAAATGGCCCCACCAGCAAACCGTCGCTGCGATGATCCTTGCTGCCGGACGGTTGAGTGCCTGGAGCCCAGCTGCAGCAAGCCTCGATCGCGGCGATCGCCCAGGCTTCGAGGGTTTGCGCTGCCTGGCTGGCCTGATCGGGCAGGTCGATACCCTGGCGGCGCAGTTCTTCGGGCGCTACCACGATGTAAATATTGCCCCGTGCATCGTACCGCTGCGCCATGGCGCCCTCCGCGTGTCATTGGAATCGCTCAACATATCGCGAAAAACAGCGGCGCTGTGCAACGATGTCACCCTACTTGACCGTAAAACTTTCCGGGCACTGATCGAACCCTCACAGGCCGATCACTGTCCGTTGAGGACGCGACGCTTATTGCCAAGGATTGTTATGACCAGCCTCAACAGCCAGACCACCTTCGTTCCCGGCCGCCTGGAACAGATGTCCACGCGCATCGGCTTTTTCATCGCCGGGGTCGGCATCGCCGCGTGGGCACCGCTGGTGCCGTATGCCAAGGCCCGGGCCGGGCTGGATGAAGGTACCCTGGGTTTGTTGCTGCTGTGCCTGGGGGTCGGTTCGATCCTGGCGATGCCGGTGGCCGGGATCCTGGCCACACGTTTCGGCTGCCGACGGGTGACGACCGGCGGGACCCTGCTGATCTGTGCCGCCCTGCCGCTGCTGGCGACGGTGTCGTCGATTCCGGCGCTGATCGGCGCATTGTTCATGTTCGGCGCGGGGCTCGGCACCGTGGATTCGACGGTCAACCTGCAAGCGGTAATCGTCGAGCGCGCCAGCGGCAAAAACATGATGTCGGGGTTCCATGGCCTGTTCAGCCTGGGCGGGATTGTCGGTGCGGCGGGTGTCAGCGGCTTGCTTGGCCTGGGGATTTCGCCCCTGGGGGCCACGCTGGTGGTGATCGTGTTGCTGCTGATCGCACTGGCCAAGGCCGTGCCGCATCTGTTGCCCTACGGCAGCGAGAGTTCGGGGCCGGCGTTTGCGGTGCCCCACGGCATCGTCCTGTTCATCGGCGGCATGTGCTTCATCGTGTTCCTCGCCGAAGGCGCGGCGCTGGACTGGAGCGCGGTGTTCCTGACACAGGAGCGTGGCATCGACACGGCGTATGCGGGGCTCGGTTATGCGGCGTTTGCCTTGACCATGACAGCCGGGCGCTTGACCGGCGACAAAATCGTGCGACACCTGGGCGCGACGCGGGTGATTGTGTTCGGCGGGCTGACAGCCGCTTCAGGCTTGTTTCTGGCGACGTTCGCGCCAAGTTGGGAGGCGGCGCTGGTGGGTTATGCGCTGCTGGGGGCCGGTTGTTCGAACATTGTGCCGGTGCTTTACACCGCGGTCGGCAAACAGACGGTCATGCCCGAAAGCATCGCCGTGCCGGCCATTACCACCCTGGGTTATGCGGGCATCCTGGCAGGCCCCGCCGTCATCGGCTTCGTCGCCCATGGCAGCAGCTTGAGCTTTGCCTTTGCCTTGATGGCGCTGTTGCTGGTGGCGGTGGCCGTTGGCGGGAGAGTGTTGAAGGTCTGAATTGTGGCGAGGGGGCAAGCCCCCTCGCCACAGATGAGCTAGAACCCGACACTGGCCTGCACAAAGAACGTGCGCGGCGCACCGACGTACATGCCCGAGTTGTTGTCGCTGGAACGGGTGAAGTACTGCTTGTCGAAGATGTTCTTCACCCCCGCCCCCAGTTTCAGGTTCGACACCTGCGGACCGAAGTCATAGCCGGCACGTGCGTTCCAGAGCACGTAGCCCGGGATATCACCGAACTGGCCGTCAGCGGTGCCTTCGGTGATGTAGTTGCCATTGAAGCTGCCATCGGCGTTCACGCCGGTGCCCGGCGAACGCTGCTTGGACTGGGCGAACGCATCGAGGTTGTAAGTCCAGCGGTTCACGTCGTAACGCAGGCCGGCGGTGGCCACCTGGCGGGAGTAGAACGGCAGGTCACGGCCCTTGAAGCCCGGGATCTCACCTTCGTAGGTGGCGCGGGTGTAGGTGAAACCGGCGTTGGCGGTCAGGCCGTCCAGCAGCGGGTTCAGCGCGGCCATGTCGTAGTGCACCGAGGCTTCGATACCCTGGTGCTTGGTCGCGCCGAGGTTGGTCCAGCCCACGTCATTGCTGATGTATTGCAGTTCGTCGTCGAAGTCGATGTAGAACAGCGTCACCTCACCGCCCCACACGTCATCGTTGTAGCGCGTACCGATTTCGTAGGTCTTGGCCTTTTCCGGCTCCAGGCCGTTGGCGGGCTCATTACCGATACCGCCCTGCCCCAGCTGGAAATACTGCAGCGCGCCGAACGAAGTTTCGTAGTTGGCGAACAGTTTCCAGGCATCGGACATGTGATACATCACGCTCAGGGCCGGCAGCGGCTCGTTGCTCTCGATGCTGCGTTTTTTCTCCGGCACCCGTTTACCGGCGGTATCGAGCACCGGGCGATCGTGCCAATCGGTGCTGATGTGCTCGAAGCGAATACCCGGGGTAACGGTCCAGTTGCCAACGTCGATCTTGTTGTCGACGTAGACCGAATTGGCCTCGGTGCCACCGGTGCGGTCCTGATAGACATGGCCGTCCGCCCCCGGACGCACAACCGGCTCGTTGTTGACCAGCGCCACACGACTGGCTTCTTCGTGCATGGCCTCTTTCAGGTAGCGATAACCGACGCTGACTTCCTGGGTGGTCGGGCCGACATCAAACACATGGGACACCCGTGGTTCGATACCGAAGGTGTAATAGGTGCGCGGGTAGGAGTTGAGTGTCTTCAAGTCACGCGAGGCGATGGTGCTGCCACGAAAACTGTCGGTGTAGTAAGTCAGCACTTCGGCCTGAGTGCGATCGTCGATCTGCCGCACCCACTTGAACGACACATCCTTGCGGCGGCCGCTGAAGTTGTCGTGGTCGCGCACCGATTGGAACGGGTCGGCGTCGTACTGCGCCTGGGTCAGGCCGCCGGGCATGTCGGCCTTGGCGTCGTAGTAGTGGAAGTTGAGGCTGAAATCGTCGACATCGGTCGGTGCCCAATGGGTCTTGAGGATCACGTCGTCGATGTCGTTGCCGTTGTTGCTTTCACGGTAGCCGTTGCCGTTCACGCCGGAATACAACAGCGCCACGCCCATGCCGTTGTCGGCGGTGCCGCCCATGAACGCGGTGTCGATGTGCTTCCAGCCACCGTGCTGCGAGGTTTCCAGGGTGGTGCCGATTTCAGCCGAGGCTTTTTCCGGGATCGCGCGGGTCACGAAGTTGATCACGCCGCCGACGTTTTGTGGTCCGTAGCGCACGGAGCCGGCGCCGCGTACCACGTCGATGCTGTCGAGGTTGCCCGAGGAAATCGGCGCCATGGACAGTTGCGGCTGACCGTAAGGCGCGAACGCCGCCGGGATGCCGTCGATCAGCACGGTGGAGCGAGGCGACAGGCGCGAAGTCAGGCCGCGCACGCCGACGTTGAGGGAAATATCGCTGCCACCGGTGCCGTTGGCGTCCTGGACTTGCACGCCCGGGACACGTTTGAGTACGTCGCCGACGTTCATCGCGCCCTGCTCGACCATGGCTTCGCGGCGCACCACCGTGCGTGCGCCGGGGTGGTTCTGCACCACGGCGGCATCGGCGTCGCCGAGCCAGTCGCCGACCACCTTGATGTCCGTCACGCCCAGTTCCAGTGGGCCGTTGGCCGCCGAAGTCGGCGCTGGCATCAACGTCACCGAACCTTCATCGATCTGGTATTGCAGGCCACTGCCTTGCAGCAACTGGCGCAGCGCGTCTTCCGGGGAAAGGTTGCCATCCACCGCCGGGGCCTGCTTGCCGGCAACCAGTTCAGGGCTGAAGAACACCTGAAGCGAGGTTTGCTGGCCCAATTGACTCAGGGCCTGTCCCAAAGGTTGCGCCGGGATGCGGATGCCGTCGGCGGCAAAGGCCTGGGGCAGCGCAATATTGACCGCCAGCGCGAGGGCCAGCGGCAACCAGGGGAGTTTGTTGTTTTTAGCGGTGGAGTTTTTCACGTCGAACGTAATCCTGTGGATCGCAAGAGTGTGCGCTTGTTAATGCAAACCAGTTGCAGTTGAACAGGAAGACGATGAACTCGAAAAAAACCTGAATTTTATTTTGAAATTATTTCCTGGCTGCCATCGTCAAGGGTGCGCACGGCCACCGGCAGGATGCTCGGCAAGGCCTTGAGCAGCGCATCAGTGTTGTCGGATTTGAACACGCTGGTCAGGCGCAGATCGCCCACCGCTGCGCTGGCGACCTTGAGCGGCTTCTCGCGATAGCGCGAGACCTGCTCGGCGACATCGGCCAGGCTGGCGTTGTTGAACACCAGTTTGCCGCTGCGCCAGGCGGTCATTTCCGCCGGATTGACGGCATAGGCGGCGGCAACTTTGCCCTGGGCATCGACGTGGGTGCCAAGGCCTGCCGTCAGATTGATGAAATCGTTGTCGGCGGCGTCGTGCCCTTGAACCTTGACGGTGCCCTGCTCCACCACCACCCGGGTTTCGCTGGCGCCTTTGCGTACATCGAATCGGGTACCGGTGACCGTGACCTTGCCGCTGCCCGCCGCGACCACAAAGGGCCGGCTGGTGTCATGCTCGACGCTGAACATCGCTTCGCCTGCATTCAATTCGACGTTGCGGCGATCCTTTTCAAAGCGCACCTTGATCCGGCTGCGGCTGTCCAGATCGACCACCGAGCCATCCGGCAGCGTCACATGGCGGCGCTCATTCAGGGCTGTTGAAAACTCGGTGGTGTAAGGCGCCGGATGATTGAAGCCGCTGAACAGGCCCAGGCCAAGCGCCACGGCCAGTACGCTGGCGGCCACCGCGTAGCGCAGCACCGGGCGAGGTTTTTTCAGGGTTGACGGGGTTTCACACAGGGCCCGCAAACGCGTCGCCGGCACCAGGTCGGCGGCGCTCCACAAGCCCTGCAGCACTTCGAATTCGTTGCGGTGCTGGGGGTGCTGGTCCAGCCAGAGCTCAAACCGGTGCCGCACTTCGACATCCGCAACCGGCTCCCGCAAACGCACAAACCACTGCGCCGCTTCATCGCGAACCGCTGTTTGCCCGCACGCACAATCACGAGTATCCATCATGGAAGTTCCTGTTTGGCTGGGGAGGAGAAGGCGGAGCCGATCATGACTGCAACCCGTCCAGGCGATCGCGCAGGTGTCGAAGCGTGCGGATCATATACTTTTCCACCATGTTCTTGGACAGCCCCAGGCGTTCGGCGATTTCTGCCTGGGTCAGGCCCTCGATTTTCTGCCAGACAAACACCTTGCGGCAGTTGACCGGCAGCTCGGTGAGCGCCCGTTCGATGGAATCCGCCAGCTGGATCGCGTGCATGAAATGCTCCGGGTCGCCGGTCGGCGACTCACTGAGATCGATCGCCTCTGACTCCATGGCGCCCCGCCGGTCCTCGCGCCGATAACCATCCACGGCAATGTTGCGCGCGGTCTGGTGCAAATACGCCCGGGGCTGTTGCACCACTGCCGAATCGGACTCAAGCACCCGCACAAAGGTATCGTGGGCCAGGTCCTCGGCCTGCTGACGATTCCTCAGGCGACGGGTCCAGGTGCCAACCAACTCTTCGTAATGCTCAAAAAAGCCGTGTCTGCGGGGCAGCTTGAGGGTCATTGCGGTGTGCTGTGGAGACGGAGCGTGAATAGTAATGCTTCCTATTAACCTGAAGCAATGGTTTGCCCCCCCCACACCGGTATCGGTAGGCCAAAAAATTGGGTCAGTGCCTGCGCAACCACTCGATAAACAGCGCAAACAATTCCGACTGCGAACCCACCTCCAGTTTCAGGTACAGGTTCTTGCGGTGCATGCGCACGGTTTCCGGTGAGATGCTCATCTGGCTGGCCGTGGATTTCACCGAATGCCCACGCAGGACCATGTGCGCCACTTGCCGCTCGCGCTCGGTGAGCAAGTCGCTGCCGAAATGCTCGAATGCCGACTGCACCCGGTGCTTGAGATCATCGCGCAGGCCCTGGTCTTTATCGCACTGGATCTCGCCACTGCGCAGCAATCCACGCTGACTGAACTCACTAATGAATTCGCGCACCAGCGGTTCCACGGCACGCAGCAGATTCAGCTGTTCACTGCTCAGGCATTCACCGCCGAAACCCTGATAGAGGCTGACGGAAATCTTCGTGTCATTGCCGGTATCGACGATGTAGTAGCTGTCTTCCGAGCAGCCCGCCTTCAGGTAATAGGATTTGTAGTAGTCACTGTCGAAGAAATTGTCCGGGGCAATTTCCTCCAGGTGATAGAACCCTTGCGCCAACCCCTGCTCCACCGCCAGGCAGAACGGGTCGAGCAAATAACCGCCGGCAAAATAGCGCTCCAGGATCGAGACCTGATACTCCTGGGCAATCCCGCGCTGATGCAGCAACTGGGGCGCGCGGTCCTTGCGCTCGAGGCTGATCATCATCGACTCGACGGACACCAGCTGCGCCAACGCTGACGCCAGGTGTTGCAGGGCGTCAGGCTCATCGATATGGGCGAAAGCCTCGCGCATTCCCCCATGCCATTTGTGCAATGCCCCGAAGGGCACCGCGATCAGCGTATCGTCGTCTGGTTTGCTCATGCCCCGCAGTCTAGCGGCTGGACAAGCCCTTGGTAACAGCCTGACTGACGAAATCATTGGCCCGCGTACTGTCCGCTCGCTTCAAGCTCGGCGGCGACTTCCAGAATGCATTCGCGCAGGGTCTCGACGATTTCATCGACCTGGACAAAGGTCAGGATCAGCGGCGGCGACATCACGTTGAGGTGCATGATCGGCCGCACCAGCAAGCCCCGGGCCTGGGCCCGCACGTGGATTTTCTCGCCAATGTTGATCTCGTCGGGGAACAGCGCCTTGGTGCGTTTATCGGCGACGAACTCCACGCAGGCCATGAGTTTCTGGCAGCGCACATCCCCCACCAGCGGCAAGCCCCGCAGGGTTGCCAGGCGCTCTTCCAGATAGGCCCCCACCGTGTCGACATGGGCCAGCAGGTTCTCCCGCTCGATGATCTCGATGTTCTTCAGCGCCGCCGTGCAGCACACCGGATGCCCGCTGTAGGTGAAGCCGTGGGTGAAGCAGCGGCCCTTGCCCGGCTCGGCGATGACTTTCCAGATGCGCTCGGAAAAGATGCACGCGCCCAGCGGCAGGTAGGCCGAGGTCAGGCCCTTGGCGGTGGTGATGATGTCGGGCTGCACGTCGAACACATCATAAGAGGCAAAGAACTTGCCCAGGCGCCCGAACGAGGTCACCACTTCGTCGGCGACGAACAGGATGTCGTAGCGCTGGCACACGTCCCACATGCGCTTGAGATAACCCCGGGGCGGAATGATCACCCCGCCCGAGCCCATGATCGGCTCGGCGAAAAAACCGGCGACCTTGTCCGCACCAATCGAGAGGATCTTGTCTTCGAATTCCTTGACCAGGAACTCGAGGAACTGCGCTTCATCCATGCCGTCCGGCGCGCGGTACGGGTTGGGGTTGGAGACGTGGTGGATCAGCGGGTTGGCGTAATCGAACTCCGGCACCCGGTCGGCGGCCTTGTTGCCGATCGACATGGTCAGGGTGGTGGAGCCGTGATAGGCGTTGAACCGCGCAATGACGTGCTTCTTCTCGGGTTTGCCACGGCAGTTCTGGTAGTACTGGATCAGCCGGTAGGCGGTGTCCACGGCGGTGGAGCCGCCGGTGGTCAGGAATACATGGTCGAGGTCGCCGGGGGCCAGGCTGGCGAGCTTTTCGCACAGCTGGATCGCCACGTTGTTCGACATGTCGGAAAACGGATTGGAATAGGCCAGTTGCCGCACTTGGTCAGCGATGGCTTCGGCCATTTCCTCACGGCCCAAACCGATGTTGGTGCACCACATGCCGCCCACCGCATCGAGAAAGCGGTTGCCCTGGGTGTCGTAGATGTAGGCGCCTACGCCTGCGACGATGTTCAACGAGCCTTGTTCGGCGTGTTCGTCGAACACGTGATAGCCGTGCATGTGGTGAGCCTTGTCGGCCTTGACCAGCCGGGACTCGTCCGCTGGGGAAAAAACGCTGCGTGTTGGCGTCGCCATAAATAAACCTCTAACCGAAATGACTAACGTTCGAACCCATCAGATGCCGCTTTTCACGGTGCTCCAGACCCGGGTAATCGCCCGCATGTCCTTGGCGTCCTGGGTCTTCTGCGGAAACAGCCGCTCGCGGGTTTGCGCATCGGGGTAAATCGCCGGGTTGTTGCGCACATCGGCGCTCAACAACGGCGTGGCTGCGGCATTGCTGTTGGCGTAATTGATGAAGTCGCTCACATCCGCCATCACCTGCGGCTGCATCAGGTACTCGAGAAACCTGTGGGCATTGGCAACGTGTGGCGCGTCGGCCGGGATGTACATGTTGTCGAACCAGATCAACGAGCCTTCCTTGGGGATGAAGTAGGCCAGGTCGATCTTCTTCTTGGCTTCTGCGGCGCGGGCCATGGCCGTGGCGTAGTCGCCGGACCAGGTCATGGCCATGCACACG
Source organism: Pseudomonas sp. KH_046_2 (assembly GCF_057838985.1). Lineage (NCBI taxonomy): Bacteria > Pseudomonadati > Pseudomonadota > Gammaproteobacteria > Pseudomonadales > Pseudomonadaceae > Pseudomonas > Pseudomonas sp. KH_046_2. Next base: position 4,310,884 of record NZ_CM174480.1, read on the forward strand.
TCGCCGTTGGGCAGGCTGGTCAGGTAATTGACCGAGTCGAACTTGCGGATGTACGGCCGCACGGACAGCAGCAAATCCTGGGCGGCTTTCAGATCCTCCGGTGCGGCGCTGCGTGGATCACGTCCCAGGTACTTCAGGGCCATGGGAATGACTTCGGTCGGGGCATCGAGCAGGGTCACGCCGCAGTCGGCGAAGCGCGAGACGATCTTGGGATCGAAGATCATCGCCAGCGAGCCGATCGGCGCGTCCGGCATGCGTTCCTTGATCTTGTCGACGTTGTAGGTGACGCCGTTGCTGCCCCAGGTATACGGCGCCGAGTAGGTGGTACCCGGATCATAGCCTTGCAGATCCTCCAGGACTTTCGGGTCCAGGTTTGTCCAGCCCGGCAGCTGTTTCTTGTCCAGCGGCTGGAACACCTTGGCCTTGATCAGCGGTGGCGCCAGGGAGGCGTTCAACACGATCAGGTCATAACCGGAGTGGCCGGTGAGCAATTTGGCCTGCACCGTTTCGTAGGCATCGAAGGTGTCGTAGATGACTTTGATGCCGGTGGCCTTTTCGAAATCGGCCACGGTTTTTTCACCGATGTAATCCGCCCAGTTGTACAGCCGCAGCGTATTGCTGTCGTCCACTTGAGCGGCGTAGGCATTCAATGTCAGCGGTACAACAAACAGACTGGAAATCACCTTAAGCAGCGTCTTGCCCATAGCAAATGCACCTTATAGCGAGTTCGGCTCTGGATGAGCGGATGCCCCCACTATTGGTCGATTCGCCGGGCGCGGCCATACCCCGAATGGGTGTGTGTCGCTTTTGGCACACCGGCATGGCAAAAAGCGGCAGTGCAGTTGACCCGTTTTGCCATAGATCCGGAGTTTGTCCGGCGCTTAAAGTGGCAGCCCTGAACCGACCCTGCAGAGCCTGCGATGACCGACCTGATCAAACACGAGCAACGCGACGGCGTGTTGACGCTGACCATCGACCGCCCGGAAAAGCTCAATGCGCTGAACAACGCTATGTACACGCAACTGGCCGAGCTGTTGCTGGCCGCCGACGAAGACCCGCAGACCGGCGTGATCATCCTCACCGGCGGCCCGGCCTGTTTTACCAGCGGCAATGACCTGGTGGATTTCCTGCAGAATCCACCCACTCATCTGGACGCCCCGGCGTTCTACTTGATGAAGGTCGTCACGCGCCTGCAAAAACCGCTGGTCGCGGCAGTCTGCGGTGCGGCCATCGGCATCGGCACCACCTTGCTGCTGCATTGCGATCAGGTACTGGTCACCCGCAACGCCAAGCTGCGCATGCCGTTCGTCAACATCGGCCTGTGCCCCGAATTCGGCGCCAGCCTGTTGCTGCCACGTCGGCTCGGCCATGCCCGCGCCGCGAGCCTGCTGCTGTTGGGCAATGGCCTGGACGGTAACGAAGCAGTGGCCTGGGGCCTGGCCAACGAAGCCTTCGATGACGGCGCACAATGCCTGGCGGCGGCGACAAAAATCGCCCAGCGCTTCCTGGCCATGCCCCAGCAAGCCTTGCGCCAGTCCCGGCAGCTGATGAAACAGGCTTCCCTGGCCGAACTGGAAGCCACCCTGCGCGAAGAAAACACGCTGTTCATCCAGCGCCTGAATACCGACGAGGCGAAAACCGCCTTGAACGCCCTGCTCAATCGCAGTACAGATAAGAATCCACCGAAAGGAAACCAGCCATGAACACTCCAGAAATCTACGTCGTCAGCGCCGCCCGTACCGCCATCGGTACGTTCGGTGGTTCGCTCAAGGACGTGCCACTGGCCGACCTCGCGACCACGGCCGTGAAAGCCGCCCTGGAGCGAGCCGCCGTGGACCCGGCGCTCGTTGGCCATCTGGTGATGGGCAACGTGATCCCGACCGAAACCCGTGATGCCTACATCTCCCGCGTTGCGGCGATGAACGCCGGCATCCCGAAGGAAACCCCGGCCTACAACGTCAACCGCCTGTGCGGTTCGGGCCTGCAAGCGATCATCAACGCCGCCCAGACCCTGATGCTCGGCGATGCCGACATCGTCGTCGGCGCCGGTGCCGAATCCATGAGCCGTGGCCCGTACCTGATGCCGAGCGCCCGTTGGGGGTCGCGCATGGGCAACGCCCAGGTCATCGACTACATGCTCGGCATCCTGCATGACCCGTTCCATGGCATCCACATGGGCATCACCGCCGAGAACGTCGCCGCGCGCAACGGCATCACCCGCGAAATGCAGGACGCCCTGGCCCTGGAAGACCAGAAACGCGCGGCCCACGCGATTGCCAATGGCTACTTCAGCGAGCAGATCGCGACCGTGGAAATCCAGGATCGCAAAGGCGTCAAACTGTTCAGCGTCGACGAGCATCCGCGCGCCACGTCCCTGGAACAGCTGGCTGCGATGAAGCCTGCGTTCAAGAAGGACGGCTCGGTCACCGCCGGCAACGCCTCGGGCCTCAACGACGGCGCCGCGGCACTGGTCATGGCCAGCGGCAATGCGGTCCAGGCCAATAACCTGAAGCCACTCGCCCGCCTGGTCAGCTACGCCCACGCCGGCGTCGAGCCGGAATTCATGGGCCTGGGCCCGATCCCGGCCACCCGCCTGGCGCTCAAGCGCGCCGGCCTGACCGTCGCCGACCTGGACGTGATCGAAGCCAACATCGCCTTCGCCGCCCAGGCCTGCGCCGTCAGCCAGGAACTCGATCTTGATCCGGCCAAGGTCAACCCGAACGGTTCGGGCATCGCCCTGGGCCACCCGGTGGGCGCAACCGGCGCGATCATCGCCACCAAGGCCATCCACGAACTGCATCGTACTGGCGGCCGTTACGCGCTGGTGACCATGTGCATCGGTGGTGGCCAGGGGATTGCGGCGATTTTTGAACGAGTCTAAGCAATAGCTGTACAAAAGGCCGGTGATCGCGCAGATCACCGGCCTTTTTCATTCCAGCAGACCAGTAGCGATTCCCTGTGGGAGCGAGCTTGCTCCGGGCGGCGTTCCGACGATTGCGGCCGTTCAGTCGACAAACATGCTGCCCGACACACCGCTATCGCGAGCAGGCTCACTCCTACAGTGGTTCTTCAGCGCAAACAAAATCTCCTTCCCTCTCTGGACCAACCACCTGACGACCGGCAGCAAAAACCAATTGCCTCAAAATATTACATACGTCATATTATAGCCATCATAATTAACCCCCGCTCCAACAGGTAATCCTCCATGACCAGCATGCCCACCGTTGAACCCGACCTGGCTGCCCCGGTGACTGCCGCCAAACCTCCCCTGCTCAAACGCCTGCTGTTGCCAACAGTGGGCATCGCAGCGTTGGTATTGGCCGGTGTGTATGGCGCGCATTGGTGGAGCGCCGGACGTTTCACCGAGGAAACCGACGACGCCTACATCGGCGGCGACGTTACGGTGATCGGGCCGAAAGTGGCGGGTTACATCGATGAAGTGCTGGTGGCCGACAACCAGAAGGTCAAGGCCGGCGACGTGCTGATCCGTCTCGATTCGCGCGACTACCGTGCCAACCTGGCCAAGGCCGAAGGCGCAGTGGCCGCCCAGGAGGCCTTGCTGGCCAACCTCGACGCCACCGAACAACTGCAACAGGCCGTCATCGGCCAGGCCCGCGCCGGCATCGACGCCGCCGGTGCCGAAACCGCCCGCTCCCGGGATGACGATGCCCGCTACAAGAAACTGGTGACCACCAACGCCGTCTCGGTGGAAAGCGCCCAGCGGGCCAACGCCACGTTCAAGACGGCCCAGGCCCAAAGCAACCGCGCCCAGGCTGAATTGCTGGCCGCGCAGCGCCAGTTGAATGTGATCGACACCCAGAAACAACAGGCCCGGGCCGCCTTGATCCAGGCCAAGGCCGAACGTGACCTGGCGCAATTGAATGTCGGCTACACCGAACTGAAGGCGCCGGTCGATGGTGTGATCGGCAATCGCCGGGCCCGGGTCGGCGCCTATGCCCAGGCCGGCTCGCAATTGCTCTCGGTGGTGCCAACCAGTGGTCTGTGGGTCGATGCCAACTTCAAGGAAGACCAACTGGCGCACATGGTGCCGGGGCAACGGGTGGTGATCCGTGCCGACGTGCTGTCGGGGCAGGAGTTCCACGGTCACTTGGACAGCCTGGCCCCTGCCAGCGGTTCGCAATTCAGTGTGTTGCCGCCGGAAAACGCCACCGGCAACTTCACCAAGATCGTGCAGCGGGTGCCGGTGCGGATTCACCTCGACCCGGCCGACAGTGTGCTCGGCCACCTGCGTCCGGGGTTGTCGGTGACCGCTGAAGTGGACACCCGCAAGGAGCCTGAAGCGCCAGCCGTGGCCAGCGCGCCATGAGCCGCGCCCTCGCCGCCCCGGCGCAACCGTTCAATGCCGCGAGCATGGCGACGGCGACCAAGGTTTTCGCCTTTGCCAGCATGTGCATCGGCATGTTCATTGCGCTGCTGGATATCCAGATTGTCTCGGCTTCGCTGCGTGACATCGGCGGCGGGCTCTCCGCCGGCACTGACGAAACCGCGTGGGTGCAAACCAGTTACCTGATCGCCGAAATCATCGTGATCCCGCTGTCGGGCTGGCTGTCCCGGGTGTTCTCGACGCGCTGGCTGTTTTGCGCATCGGCGGTGGGATTCACCCTGACCAGCCTGCTGTGCGGCGTGGCCTGGAACATCCAGAGCATGATTGCCTTCCGTGCCCTGCAAGGGTTTCTGGGCGGCTCGATGATCCCGCTGGTGTTCACCACGGCCTTCGTGTTCTTCACTGGCAAACAACGGGTGATCGCCGCCGCGACCATCGGCGCGGTGGCCTCATTGGCCCCGACACTGGGTCCGGTGATCGGTGGCTGGATCACCGACATATCGTCCTGGCACTGGCTGTTCTACATCAACCTGGTCCCCGGCATCTTTGTCGCCGTGGCCGTGCCGATGCTGGTAAAAATCGACCAGCCGGAACTGTCGCTGCTCAAAGGCGCGGACTACTTGAGCATGGTGTTTCTGGCGCTGTTCCTCGGCTGCCTGGAATACACCCTCGAAGAAGGCCCGCGCTGGAACTGGTTCAGCGACCGCACGATCCTGACCACCGCGTGGATCAGCGGCCTGGCCGGGCTGGCGTTCATCGGCCGGACCTTGCATGCGGCCAACCCGATTGTCGATCTGCGCGCCTTGAAGGATCGCAACTTCGCCCTTGGCTGTTTCTTCTCGTTCGTCACCGGCATCGGCCTGTTCGCCACCATTTACCTGACGCCGCTGTTCCTCGGCCGGGTGCGTGGCTACGGAGCTCTGGACATTGGTCTGGCGGTTTTCTCCACCGGGGTGTTCCAGATCATGGCGATTCCGCTGTATGCCTTTCTGGCCAATCGCATCGACCTGCGCTGGATCATGATGACCGGCCTCGGGTTGTTCACGTTATCGATGTGGGATTTCAGCCCGATCACCCATGACTGGGGGGCCAAGGAATTGATGCTGCCGCAAGCCTTGCGCGGGATTGCCCAGCAATTGGCGGTACCGCCGGCGGTGACCTTGACCCTCGGCAGCCTGGCGCCGGCACGGCTCAAGCATGCGTCGGGGTTGTTCAACCTGATGCGCAACCTGGGCGGGGCCATCGGCATCGCCGCGTGCGCGACCATCCTCAACGACCGCACCAACCTGCATTTCACCCGGCTGGCGGAGAATCTCAACAGCACCAACGAGGCCCTCAACCAGTGGTTGTCCCAGGTCGGCAACAACTTCGCCGCCCTCGGCCAGAGCGGTGACGCCGGGGTCACCGCCAGCCTGCATCAGCTATGGCTGCTGACCTACCGCGAAGCCCAGACGCAAACCTATGGCGACGCGTTCCTGATGATCATGGTCTGCTTCATTATCGCCACGGCGATGGTGCCCCTGATGCGCAAGGTGCAACCACCGGCCGCGCCGAGTGCCGATGCTCATTGATGTTTGTACAGGTCAGGCCTGGGGCATTTTGCGGAAGCCGATGGCCAGGCGGTTCCAGGCGTTGATGGTGGTGATGGCGACGGTCAGGTCGACCAATTCCTTGGCATCGAACTGCGCGGTAGCCAGTTCATAGTCTTCGTCCGGGGCATGGGTCTGGCTGATCAGGGTCAGGGATTCGGTCCAGGCCAGGGCGGCGCGTTCACGCTCGGTGAAGAACGGCGTTTCGCGCCAGGCCGACAGTGTCGCCAGGCGACGCTCGGACTCACCACCCTTGCGTGCATCGGCGCTGTGCATGTCCAGGCAGAAGGCGCAGCCGTTGATTTGCGAGGTGCGCAGCTTGACCAGTTCGATCAGGTTTTTTTCCAGCGGCAGCTTCGACACCGCCGTTTCCAGGGCGATCATCGCTTTGAGGGCATCAGGGGACGCGGTGTAGAAATCGATACGGGGTTTCATGGCGTGCTCCAGGGTAAATGAGTGTGTCACTACGTTAGTCCCACGAGCGGTCTACACAAATAGCCAATCCTTTAGAAGTCGAGGAGGCCATTGGCGGTAACGAGTGGCATGGGTGAGCGCATTCCCCTGTAGGAGCGAGCCTGCTCGCGAACCGCGCAGCGGCCATTCACCACCAAGTTCAAACCCGATTGCGCAACCACTGCAAAAAGCCCTTTTTCGCCACCGCCACCGGCAGGTCCTGAGTCAGGGTTTTCGCTTTGAGCAGCCGGTAATCGAGCAAAGTTTTCATTGCATCGCTGATGTCGTGACGGGCATCCAGGCATGGCTTGAGGTATGACTTTTCGATGCGGTACAAGCCACAGAATGTCTTGGCGGTAAACCGCGCAGGCACCGAACTGTCGTCCAGGATCCCGGCTTCGCCTATCACTTCCCCCGGCCCCATTCGCCCGGATTCAAAAGGTTCACCGTGCCGGGTCAGCGTCACCGTCACTACCCCGGACTCGATGATGAACAGGTGATCACTGACCTCCCCCGCGTCCAGGATCGTTTCCCCGGCGCGGAACGATTGCAAGGTCATGTTTTGGCTGAAGGTGTCTTTCTCTTCCTGGCGCAGGGTGGAGAAAATAGGCGAACTGTCGAGCAACGCCCGGGCCCGCGACAGGTTGCCCGGCGGATTGGGCTCCACGCTCGACAGCAGGTTGACGCCGGACGCCTGCAAGTGCCGGAAGGCCAGGTCGAACAGTTGATTGCGCACCGAACGTTTCTGGTCCATCTGCGCGACAAATCCGCTGATTTCATAGACCACGCCGGTGTTGCTGGCACTTTTCATGCCGACATTTGGCGATGGTGTGTCCAGCAGAAAGCGGCAACCCTGCATGGCCCGCTCCAGGGCTTCGATCACCGTGTTCGGTCGCGCGTGCGGGCTCACTTCCAACGAAACGGAGATGCCGAACATATCGCTCGGCCGACTGAAATTGATGATCTTGGCCTTGGCGGCCAGGGAGTTGGGAATCACCGCCATGCAACCCTGGGAGGTCTGCAGGCGCGTGGCCCGCCAGTCGATGTCGGTGACCCGGCCTTCCATGCCATCGATGGAGATGTAGTCATCCAGCTGATAGGGCTTGGTGGTGTTCAGGACGATCCCGGAGAACACGTCGCTGAGGGTACTTTGCAAGGCCAGGCCGACGATGATCGCCAATGCACCAGACGTCGCCAGCACGCCCTTGACCGGCAGATCGAGCACATAGGCCAGGGCGGCGATCACCGCGATCAGGAAAATCACCGCACCGAGCAGATCCTGAAGCAATCGCCCGGTATGCCCGACCCGTTGCATCATCACCGCGCCGATCAGAACAGTCAGGGTCCGCGCGCCGAACAACCACCAGCCGATCTGCAAGCCGGTGGCCGCCAGGTGCAGGGGTATGTTGTCGGGCCAGGGCGGTGGCTCCATCGGGTTCAGGCCTTCGTTGAACAACAAGAGGCTGAACAACGAAAAAATCACCACCCGCACCAACAGCCGCCAGGCGCTGCCAAAGGCACTGAGCAAGTACCACAACCCAAGATCGATCAGGATCAGCGCCATCGCGCAGATCAGCGGGTGTTCGGTGAGCAATGACAGCATCAAGCAACTCCAGCCAGGGCCAATTACGCGAAGATCGCATGGATTGGCCATAGTGTAGGAGCAATTGATTTGGCGGGATGAACACCCTCCCAAAAACACCACAAAACCAATGTGGGAGCGAGCCGGCTCCGGGCGGCGTTCCGACGAAGGCGGACTGACAGTCACTGCAACAGTGTCTGTTCTACCGTCATCGCGAGCAGGCTCGCTCCTACAGGGGAAGGCGTGTTGACTGGATTACTTGCTGTTGGCCAGCGTGCTGTAGCTGGTCATCAGGTTACGGTAATCCGGAATATGGTTGGAGAACAGCGTGCCCAACCCTTCGATGTCGTTGCGCCAGTCGCGGTGCAGTTCACAGGCCAGGCCGAACCAGGTCATCAGTTGCGCGCCCTGGGCGGTCATGCGGTTCCACGCCGATTCGCGGGTCAGTTCGTTGAAAGTGCCGGACGCGTCGGTGACTACGAACACCTCAAAGCCTTCGGCCAGGGCCGAGAGGGCCGGGAACGCCACGCACACCTCCGTCACCACACCGGCGATGATCAGTTGTTTCTTGCCGGTGGCCTTGATCGCCTTGACGAAATCTTCGTTGTCCCAGGCGTTGATCTGACCCGGGCGAGCGATGTACGGCGCGTCCGGAAAAAGTGCCTTGAGTTCGGGCACCAGCGGTCCGTTGGGACCGGTTTCGAAACTGGTGGTGAGGATGGTCGGCAGCTTGAAGTACTTGGCCAGGTCGGCCAGGGCCAGCACGTTGTTCTTGAATCGATCCGGGTCGATGTCGCGCACCAGTGACAGCAGGCCCGCCTGATGATCAACCATCAGAACCGCGGCGTTGTCCTTGTCCAGACGCTTGTAGGAAGTAGTCATTGCAGTAGTCCTCGCATGTTATCGATGCCGATTGGAAATCGGCGTGGGGTCACCGGTCAGCGCTGGGAGTCCAGCGCCTCGTGTTCGTTCGCCACTTGCTGGGCCTTGAGGTAACTCTCGATCAGCAATTGATAATGCGGCATGGCCTGGGCGTAGACAGCGGCCCACTGCTCGGCATCCGGACGGTTCCACGAGCCTTGCAGTTCGGATAGCGTAGCCATGATGTCGATCGGCACCACCCCGGCCTGGGCCAGACGGGCAACGGTCAGATCAGTGGCCAGTTTCGAGTGGTTGCCGGAGGCGTCGACCACCGCAAACACCTTGTAGCCTTCATGCACGGCGGCGATGGACGGGAACGCCAGGCACACGCTGGTCAGGGTGCCGGCGATCACCAGGGTTTTCTTGCCGGTGGCTTTGACCGCCGCATGAAACTCCCGGTTGTCCCAGGCGTTGATTTCACCTTTGCGCGCCACGTATTGCGCATGGGGTGCGGCTTCGTGGATTTCCGGGATCAACGGCCCGTTCGGTCCTTGCGGAACCGAGGCAGTGGTAATCACCGGCATTTTCAGCAAGGTTGCAGCCTTGGCCAGGGCAATGGCGTTGGCACGCAGTTGTGGCACGTCCATGTCCTTGACGATCTGGAACAGTCCGCTCTGGTGATCGATCAACAGCATCGCGCTGTCGTTGGGGTCGATGGTCGGTTTCTGGCCGTTGAAGTTGGCCGCGTAGACAGTGTTCATGAGCGTTTCCTCTTTCTTTTGGGCAACAGCCATCCCTGGCCTGAAAACCGGCCTACTCATCCTGTGTAGAGTCGGGTGTTAAAGCGCTGCGAATTAACCGTGCATCCGGCCGAACTGGCCGGACTGGAAGTCGGCGAAGGCCTGGTGGATTTCTTGCTCGGTGTTCATCACGAACGGCCCGTGACCGACGATCGGCTCGTCGATCGGCTCGCCGCTGAGCAACAGCACCACCGCGTCTTCGCTGGCTTCGAGGGTCACCTGATCGCCCTTGCGATCGAACAGGGCCAGTTGCCCCTGGCGCACCGATTCCAGGCCGTTGACCTGAACCGTGCCGCGCAGCACCACCAGTGCGGTGTTGCGCCCTTCATGCAGGTCAAGGGTGAGCGACTTGCCGGCATTCAAACGAATGTCCCACACGTCGACCGGGGTGAAGGTGCGCGCCGCGCCCTTGTGGCCGTCGAACTCACCAGCGATCAGGCGCAGGCTGCCGGCGTTGTCCTTCAAGACGATGTTCGGGATGTCGCCATCGAGAATCGTCTGGTAACCAGGGTCGGCCATTTTGTCCCTGGCCGGCAGGTTGACCCACAGCTGCACCATCTCCAGAGTGCCGCCGCTTTTGGCGAATCCATCGGAGTGGAACTCCTCATGCAGGATCCCCGAGGCGGCCGTCATCCATTGCACATCGCCAGGGCCGATCTTGCCGCCGCTGCCGGTGGAGTCCCGGTGCTCCAGTTCGCCCTTGTAAACGATAGTCACGGTTTCGAAGCCACGATGGGGATGCTGACCAACGCCACGTCGCTCGCTGGTCGGGGTGAATTCCGCGGGGCCGGCGTGATCCAGCAGCAGGAACGGGCTGATGTGTTTGCCCAGGTTGTCGTAGGAAAACAGCGTGCGAACCGGAAAACCGTCGCCAACCCAATGGGTCCGTGGACTGGTGTAGATACCGATGATGTTTTTCATGGTGTCTCCTGATGAGGTGAGTGAAACCATGGACAAAGCTTAAAACCGTGACCTTTGCTGCGCTAGACTGCAAAAATCAGCTTTAGCGTTCTATCTGGAGAACGATGGTGGAAGACCTCAACACCCTCTACTACTTCACCCAAGTGGTGGAGCATCACGGTTTCGCCGCGGCCGGCCGGGCGCTGGACATGCCCAAGTCCAAGCTCAGCCGACGCATCGCCGAGCTTGAAGAACGCCTCGGTGTGCGCCTGCTGCACCGCACCAGCCGGCATTGTTCATTGACGGAAATCGGCCAGGCCTATTACCAGCGCTGCCTGGCCATGCGGGTGGAAGCGGAAAGCGCCGCCGAACTGATCGAGCGCAACCGCTCCGAGCCCCAGGGCCTGGTGCGTGTCAGTTGCCCGACGGCGCTGCTCAATTCCTGGGTCGGGCCGATGCTGACCCGCTACATGCTCAAGTTCCCATTGGTGGAGTTGTTCATCGAGAGCACCAACCGCCGGGTCGACCTGATTCACGAAGGCTTCGACATTGCCCTGCGGGTACGCTTTCCGCCGCTGGAGAACACCGACATGGTGATGAAGGTGCTGGGCAACAGTACCCAGAGCGTGGTCGGCAGCCCGGCCTTTTTATCGCGCCTGTCGACACCGGCCTCCCCGGCCGACCTCAGCGGCTTGCCGAGCCTGCACTGGGGCGCGGCGCAGCGCGAATATCAGTGGGAACTGTTCAGTGCCGACGGCAGTACCGCGATGATCCGGCATGCCCCGCGCATGGTCACCGACGACCTGTTGGCCTTGCGCCATGCGGCGCTCGCCGGGATCGGCATCGTTCACCTGCCCAGTGTGGTGGTGCGCGATGAAATCGCTGCCGGGCAATTGGTGGAGTTGGTGCCGGGCTGGGCACCGAAAAGCGGCGTGATTCATGCCATTTTCCCTTCGCGTCGGGGTTTGCTGCCATCGGTGCGCACGTTGATCGATTTTCTCGGGGAGGAATTCAGTCGTAGTGATATTGCTTAAGGGCGGGGTAAGGCTTTGGACCGAGTGATGGCTATCGCGAGCAGGCTCGCTCCTACATTGGATCTATATGCACCGCAAATCCCCTGTGGGAGCGAGCCTGCTCGCGATGAGGCCAGTTAAAACACCATCAATGCCGCAATCTGCCGCCGATTCATGACTTTCGGTAAAGCAACCTCTGGAGTCATCAATGTCCATTCCCGCCTTCGGCCTGGGTACGTTTCGCCTGCAAGGCCAGGTGGTCATCGATTCGGTGAGCACCGCCCTGGCGCTCGGCTACCGGTTGACCCGCCCTGAAGGCATCGCACCGAACTGGGATTGAGCCTCAATCCTGCTCCAGACGCTGGTCCAGGCGGGCCATGGCTTGCTGCAACCGGTCGACGGCGTCGTCGATCATAGCCGCGCGGCCGTCATTGCACGCCTGCTCCAGTTGTTCGCAACACTCGACCAGGGCGAGCGCTCGCACCATCAACGCCCCGCCCTTGATCCGGTGTGCCAGCTCCTGCAAGCCCGGGCGATTGCCGCCGGCGTGCAAGGCCAGCAAATGCACGCGGTCCTCGCGGTTGGTCAGCGCCAGGTCGTGCAACAGTTGATCGATCAGCTCACGATCCGCATCCGCATAGCGTTCCAGCCCGCTCAAGTCGAACTCGGCGACGCCATGGTCGTCGATAGCCGTTGAGGGTGCGCTGGAAAACCGCTGGGCCAGCCACGCCTGCAAATCCACCAGGCGAATGGGTTTGAACAGGCAATCGTCCATGCCCGCCGCCTGACACCGGGCCTTCTCCTCGGCCTGCGCATTGGCGGTAAAGCCCAGAATCAGCGTCGATGACAGCCCCTGCACCTGCTCTTGCTCACGTATCGCGCGCGCCAATTCGTAACCACTGAGCTGCGGCATGTTGCAGTCGGTGATGACCAGGTCAAACCGGTCTCCGCGCCACTGTTCAAGCCCCTGCGCCCCGTCTTCAGCCAGCACCACGCGATGGCCCAGGTAGCTCAGCTGCCGCGAGAGCAACAGGCGATTGGCCGGGTAATCATCGACCACCAGAATCGACAACGCCCGGGTCGTGAGCTGCGCCGGATCCTGGGGCTTGCCCCCCGCGGGTAACGCTTGCAGGGCAGGCAGCACCAGGCTGATGTCCACCCGCGTCCCGCGCCCGAGCTCACTGTCGAGTTGCAACCGGCCGCCCATCATTTCGCACAGGGTACGACTGATCACCAGGCCCAGGCCGGAACCTTGCCGGGCGCTCTGCTGGCTGTTGCCCGCCTGCACGAACGGGCTGAACAGGCGTTGCTGGTCGAACGCGCTGATGCCGATGCCGCTGTCTACGATGCGTACGTTGACGGCGAGGTGCGCCGGGGCTTGAGGCCGCACTCGCAGCGTCAGGCTCACCTGGCCTTCCCGGGTGAACTTGATCGCATTGCTCAGCAGATTGGACAGCACCTGTTTGAAGCGCGTGGGGTCGAGCATCACGTCACAGTCACTGTGCTCGTCGAGCTCGACCCGCCACTGCAGATTCTTCTGCACCGCCAGCCCTTCGAAAACCCGGCAGACCGACGTCACCAGCGATTGCAGATTGACCCGCTCCGGCGCCAGCGACAAATGCCCGGATTCGATCCGGGCGACGTCCAGAATGTCGCCGATCAAATCCAGCAATTGTTGCCCGGCGTTGGACGCCACCTCGATGGCCGCACGGTCGGTCTCCCCTTCATCGGCCCGTTTCAGCGCCAGTTCGAGCATGCCGATCAACGCATTCATCGGCGTGCGGATTTCATGGCTCATGGTGGCCAGGAACGTAGTCTTGGCCCGGTTCGCCTCGTCCGCCGCGTCCTTGGCTTCCTGCAATTGCCCGAGCAATTGCTGGCGCTGGCGAATCTGCCGGCGCTGCCAGACGATCCCGGCCAACGCGAGCAACAGCAAGACACCCGCCACCGCAAACGCCTGCACGATCGCCTGCCGGTGTCGCAGCCAGTAACTCTGCTCGACCATCGAGTCGTAACGCCAGGGTTGGGTCAGCTCGTCAATTTCTTCGGGAGGAATGCTCAACAGCGCCTTGTCCAGGATCGAATGCAGCTCGGTGGCCTCGCGACTGGTCGCCAGGGTGCTTCGTGCAGGGTCGGTGCCCACGGTGCTGGTCACTTGCAGGCGATCGCGATACTGCCGGGAAATCAGGTAACGGGCGCTGATCAAGGAGTTGATGCCGCCCTGGGTCGTGCCCTGGTCGACCATTTCCATGGCGTCCGTCGACAGGGGCGCATCCACCAGCTGGATCAGCGGGTAATGCTGGCGAAGGTACTCGTCGACAATGTTGCCCCGGGTCAGCGCCAACGTCCTTCCCGCCATGTCATCCAGCGTCCTGGGGCTGTCCGTGTCCACCCGGGTCACCAGCACCGAAGGACTGCTCAGGAACGCGCGGGTGAACAGCAACTCATCTTCACGCTGGGAACTGAGGCCGATACCGGCCAGCACATCGATCTGCCCGCTCTTGATGGCGGTCATCATCTCGGCCACCGACTTCATGCCCTGGATGTCAAATTGCAAGCCGGTGCGCAAACTGATTTTCGTCAGCACATCGACGCCAATACCGCGAAACTTGCCTTCGCTGTCGATAAATGAAATCGGCGGGATATTTTCGTTGATCGCGACCGTCACCCGCGGGTGGCGTTCGAGCCAGTGTTGTTCGGCGACGCTCAATTGCAATGACTGGGTGCCGGGGATAGACCCCCCGTTCGCCCCCCAACGACGCAGAATGTTCATTTGCTCATTGGTGGTGATGGCCGCCAGCGCCTTGTTGACGATGCGCAACAGCGATTCGTTGTCGCGTGCCATCGCAAAGGCAAAACGCCCGGACTCCATGGGCGAGAAGTCCGTCAGGTGCACGTTGTTCAGGTAGTTTTTGCTGATCAGGTAATGGGCATTGATCGCATCGCCCAGATAGACATCGGCCTGGCCGAAAGCCACGGCGCCCATCGCCGCCAGTGTCGAGGGAAACAGCTGGACCTGCGCCCTGGAATAGAACTGTTGCACGCTGTATTCGGGCAAGTAGTGATACAGCATCACCAGCCGCTTGCCGGCCAGTGTCGGGTCGAGCACCGGCGGGAAATCGGTGCGGGTGACCAGCACCGGTTGATCGACCGCATAGGCACTGGACATCTGCAGCTGTGGATCTTCGGCTTCAAACCGATTGGCCGTTCCCAACAGGTCTGCCTGCCCCACCTTGATGGCCTGCACCGCGTCGGCCCGCGACGGATAACGCCGGACCTCGATGACGACGTTCAACAATTGTTCGAGCAACCCGGCGTAATCGGCGGTCACGCCTTCGAATACCTTGCCCGCCGTGTTGAACTCGAAGGGGGGATAGTCCGGCGCCGAGACGGCCAGCACCAATCGGCCCTTTTGCTGCAACCAGCGCGACTCGGTTTGCGACAACCTGACGCTCAGGCCTTCGACGCTCGAGCGCCCCAACAGGGTCAACGACTGTTGCGCACAGACCGTCGATGCCCAGAGAAGAAGGCCGATCAGCACCCCACCTGCCAGTCGTCGGAATGCGTTCATTCAGATCAGATGATTGCGCAGGGCGAAATCCCTCAAGTGCACCGACGAGCTCACGTTGAGCTTGAGGGTGAGTCGGGTCTTGTAGGTACTGACGGTCTTGTAGCTCAGGTGCATGATCTCGGCGATTTCCAGGTTTTTCGAACCCCGGGCCAGGTACTGCAGGATGGTCAACTCACGATTGGAGAGCTTGTCGATCAACTGCTTTTCACTGCGTTGCAGCTCCCCCATCGACACGGAACTCGAGGGGAGCTGGGCGAAATAGGTGTAGCCGGCCATCACGGAATTCACCGCCGCCTTCAGGTCATCCAGGTCCTTGCTCTTGGAAACATAGGCAACGGCCCCGGCACGCATGCAGCGGTCCTGATAGAACTGGGCCTCCAGTGAAGTGAACACCACCACGCGACATCGCGTGTTTTCGGCCTTGATACGGTCCATCACCTCAAGCCCCGCCACACCGGGAAGGCCCAGATCAAGCAGCACGACATCCGGTCGATGCTCCCGGATCAACGCCAGGACCTCATCGCCACGGGAGGCCTCATATACCTGCTTGAACCCTTCGCCCTTGAGTACGAGTTTGATCATGGATCGAACCACCGGATGATCTTCCACAATCAGTGCTGACTTCATGACAACTCCCGTGCAAAACAACACGATCGGGCAAAAAAATGCCCTCCAGGCACCGCAGCGGTTGGGCACAACGCTGCGCATTGACTTTTGCATGGATGGCTGCAAAGAACTACCTGACAGAAATGACAGTTCCGACGAACGGCAGGTGACGATTGACAGCGTTCATCAGCTGCGTAATGCACGCCAGGTCAGGCAGGGCGGCCTGGCTGACCTGGATGTTGCCCGCGACTGACGGCAAGGGCGCCTGCTGTTCATTGAAGATAAAGGCCTGATGGACCTGCGGGTTGTCGGCAAAGAAACCGAGCAGATCGAGCGCTCCGCTCGCCATCGCCCCATTGACGAGTACCAGGTCCAGAGGCTCGCAACCGTACTCCACCAGTGGAAGCAGCTCGTCGAGACTCTGCACCGGTGCCACGCGAAAGTAGCCAAGCTGATTGAACAGCCGCTCGATCCGCAGGCGGTTGAAGTGCTGCGCATCGGCGATCAGGATGCGCAAGGATTTGTTCGGCATGGTGACCTCCAAAAGGATGTCGGTTTCAAGAGGTCGCAAAGCCTACGGAAGACCTTCCTAGGTTTATGTAGGAATATTCCTAAATAAATGCCGGTCAATCTGACTTTACTCCGTGGTACTCGGACTCCAGAACGCCTGCACCACCAGGGTCGAGGTCGAAATCCGTGCCACCAGTGCATCCAGTTCATCACCATCGACCGAGGTGGTGGCCAGGGTGGCTTCGATTTCAATTTCATCCGTGCCGAAGGCGTGCACGTCGACATCGCTGGCCGGGTAGTTGCTGCGTTCCAGCTCGGCTTCGAGCAAGGCCAGCACGGTTTTCTGCTGCGTACGCCGGGCAATGACATAGACGATGTTGGTGACTTCCGCCGAAATCACATCCAGCGGCTGACGGTTGATGTTGTTGACGATCGGCCGCAGCAGCGTGTTTGCCGCCAGCACGAACAAGGTGCCAAGCAGCGCCTCGGCCAGCAGGTCGGCACCGGCGCAGGCGCCAACCGCCGCCGAGGTCCAGAGCGTGGCGGCGGTATTGAGGCCGCGCACATTGCCCTCTTCGCGCATGATCACCCCGGCACCGAGAAAGCCGATGCCGGAAACCACGTAGGCTACGACCCGCACGGCGCCTTCGGCACCGGCGAGACGGTTGGCCATGTCGACGAAAATCGCCGCGCCCACCGCCACCAGCACATTGGTGCGCAGGCCCGCGGTGCGCTGCCGGTACTGGCGCTCGAAACCGATCAGGCCGCCGAGGATGAAGGCCGCGCTGAGGCTGACCAGGGTGTCGAGCAGCGAGCTCAGGTTGAGGTTGTTGATGGCTTGCATATGAAACTCCTTGATAAACACACGATCCCTGTAGGAGCGAGCCTGCTCGCGATGTGGGTCTGACAGCCAATGATGATGTTGAATGACAGACCGCTATCGCGAGCAGGCTCGCTCCTACATCTGGCAGCATTACTGCCAGCCAAACCGGCGAATGTAGAACCCCTTCACCGCCTGGGTCAGCGCCATGTACGCCAGCAGGATCACCGGCAGGAACACGAAGTACAGCGACGGCAACGCCTGCAATTTGAAGTAATGCGCCAACGGTCCCATCGGCAGGAATATCCCCACGGCCATGATCAGCCCGGTCATCACCAGCAAGGGCATGGCCGCGCGGCTTTGCAGGAACGGGATCTTCGGCGTGCGGATCATGTGCACGATCAGTGTCTGGGTCAGCAGCCCGACCACGAACCAGCCGGACTGGAAAAGGGTCTGGTGATCCGGGGTGTTGGCATCGAACACGTACCACATCAAGGCGAACGTGGTGATGTCAAAGATCGAACTGATCGGCCCGAAAAACAGCATGAAGCGCCCGACATCCGCCGGCTGCCAGCGCTGCGGTTGCTTGAGCATTTCGTCATCGACGTTATCGAACGGGATGGCGATCTGCGAAATGTCATAGAGCAGGTTCTGCACCAGCAGGTGCATCGGCAGCATCGGCAGGAACGGGATGAACGCACTGGCCACCAGCACCGAGAACACGTTGCCGAAGTTCGAACTGGCGGTCATCTTGATGTACTTGAGCATGTTGGCGAAGGTCCGGCGCCCTTCCAGCACGCCCTCCTCCAGCACCATCAGGCTCTTTTCCAGCAGGATGATGTCGGCCGCCTCCTTGGCGATGTCCACGGCGCTGTCCACGGAAATACCGATGTCGGCGGTGCGCAAGGCCGGGGCGTCATTGATGCCGTCGCCCATGAACCCGACCACATGGCCGTTGCCTTTGAGCAGCCGGACGATGCGCTCCTTGTGGGAAGGCGTCAGTCTGGCAAAGACGTTGGTGGTCTCCACCGCTTTCGCCAGCTCGGCATCGCTCATGCGTTCGATGTCGTTGCCCATCAGCAGGCCTTGCTGTTCCAGGCCGACTTCGCGGCAGATCTTCGCCGTCACCAGTTCGTTGTCGCCGGTCAGCACTTTCACCGCCACGCCATGGGCGGCCAGAGCCTTGAGGGCGGGCGCGGTGCTTTCTTTCGGCGGATCGAGAAACGCCACGTAACCGATCAGCGTCAGTGCCTGTTCATCGGCCAGGCTGTAGGTGTCGCGCCCTTCGACCATTGGCCGTGCCGCGACCGCAACTACCCGCAGGCCTTCGGCGTTGAACGTGGCCGTAACCTGACGGATGCGCGCCAGCAGATCTTCGGTCAAGGCTTCATCGACTTCGCCATGGCGTACCCGCGAACAGACTGCCAGCACTTCTTCCACTGCGCCCTTGCAGATCAGCAGGTGCGGTTGATCGCGCTCGGCGACCACCACCGACATGCGCCGGCGGGTGAAATCGAACGGGATCTCGTCGACCTTGCGAAACGCCGTGCCGACTTTCAGCTCACGGTGGATCTCGACGTGTTCGAGCACCGCCACATCCAGCAGATTTTTCAGGCCGGTCTGGTAGTAGCTGTTGAGGTAGGCCATTTCCAGCACGTCATCCGAGTCGTGGCCCCAGACGTCGACGTTGCGCGCCAGGAAGATCTTGTCCTGGGTCAGGGTGCCGGTCTTGTCGGTGCACAGCACGTCCATGGCGCCGAAGTTCTGGATGGCGTCGAGGCGTTTGACGATGACTTTCTTGCGCGACAGGAACACCGCGCCCTTGGCCAGGGTCGAGGTGACGATCATCGGCAGCATTTCCGGAGTCAGGCCCACGGCAATCGACAGCGCGAACAGCAGCGCTTCGGTCCAGTCGCCCTTGGTGAAACCGTTGATGAACAACACCAGCGGCGCCATGACGAACATGAAGCGGATCAGCAGCCAGCTGACTTTGTTGACCCCGGTCTGGAACGAAGTCGGCGCCCGGTCAGTGGCACCCACGCGCTGGGCCAGGGCACCGAAATAGGTGCTGTTGCCGGTGGTGAGAATCACCGCCATGGCCGTGCCGGACACCACGTTGGTGCCCATGAACAGGATGTTGTCCAGGTCCAGGGGGTTGATAGTGTCGCGGTCCTGCTGACGGGGAAACTTTTCCACCGGCATCGATTCACCGGTCATGGCCGCCTGACTGACGAACAGGTCCTTGGCGCTGAGCACCCGGCAATCGGCGGGAATCATGTCACCGGCCGACAGCACGATCAGGTCGCCCGGCACCAGTTGCCCGATCGGCAGTTCGATACGCTGCGCGCCGCGGTCCTCAAGGTCGCGGCGCATCACCGTGGCGGTGTTGCTGACCATGGCCTTGAGAGCATCGGCGGCCTGGTTGGATTTGGTTTCCTGCCAGAAACGCAGCAAGGTCGAGAGCACCACCATGGAGAAAATCACGATGGCGGCTTTCATGTCTTCGGTCAGCCAGGAGATGACCGCCAGCAACGTCAGCAGCAGGTTGAACGGATTCTTGTAGCAGTGCCACAGGTGCGTCCACCACGGCAGCGGTTGTTCGTGTTCGACTTCATTGAGGCCGAATTGCTCGCGCAGGGCATCGGCTTCGAACTCGCTCAAGCCGTCGGTGTGACTGCCCAGGGTGTCGAGCAATTGACCGGTGTCGCTGCCGGCAGCGGCCACCAGGGTTTGCGCCAGGGTGGGCGGGACTTCACGGCTGACCGTGGTGTCGGTGAAGGTTTCCAGCAACGCCAGGCGGCGAAAGTGCCGGGCGATGTGGCGGTTACGCAGGAAGCCTGCGAAGAGTTCCTTGAGGGTAAGTTTCATGGCTGGTGCCCCTTTGGTCAGCCGGGAAACCGTCGAGCAGGCAAGTCCACGCCTCTGCCGCTGGAACAACCGGCAAAGCAAGGCCTGGCGCGCCGGTCACGAATGACAGGCGTGTCGATAGGGCGGCGGCCACGACAAAAAGTCGAAACCACGCACTGTTCAGCGTCGATGAGAAGGGACGTCGGGACACGGCCGGGACTGGCCATGATCGGGATGCCGCTGCTCGCTTGTCGGCGAGACAACGGCACAGGAGACTGCGCGTTATCTGGCCGAGAAAATGCCGGTTACCGAGACCGGCCGACAACTGTCACTCGAACAAGTACCCACTGTGGGTCTCCGTAATGGATGAAAACGCGCGAAGCTTACGCCTCGATGTCTGGAGAGTAAACCCGTTACAAAACCTTGCAGGGGGAATCGCGGGGTTCTTCAGGAAGGGTTCAGGATTGGGTGTTTGGGGGGATTTCAAAGGCCCCATCGCGAGCAGGCTCGCTCCTACAATGAACCTGCGTACACAGGTCAAATGTAGGAGCGAGCCTGCTCGCGAAGGCGGCCTGACAGGCGCTGAAGATCCTAGCTCGCCGTCGCCAACAACAAATCCACCACCGACCGCCCCTGCCCGCGATGCTTGCCGTGCTCATACAAAGAGCCGGCAATCTCATCGGCACGAATCGGCAGGATCGACAGCAAGGTGTCGCTCAGCCCATGGCTGGCCTGGCAAAAGCCCTGCATGTAGAGGCCGGCCTTGCAGCGTTCATCGGTGATCAGTTTGTAGTTGCGATCGACCTCGAAGTCCCCCAGATACTCTTCCAGCGGCGCCAGCAGCTTGCGGTGCATCTGCCGCTCGTAACCGGTGGCCAGCACCACGGCGTCGTAGTGACGCACCGAGACTTCGCCGGTGGCATTGTTGCGCAACACCAGTTCGACGCCCCGTTCGTTGGCGGTGGCCTTTACGATAGTGGTCAGGGTGTGGAATGCATGACGGGCGATGCCCGAGACTTTCTGCCGGTAGAAAATACCGTAGATGCGCTCGATCAGATCGATGTCCACCACCGAGTAGTTGGTGTTGTGGTACTCGTTGACCAGTCGCTCGCGCTCGCTGTCGGGTTGCTGGAACACCAGATCGGTGAACTCCGGCGAAAACACTTCGTTGACGAAGGGGCTGTCGTCGGCCGGCTTGAGTGCCGAGCCGCGCAGGATCATGTCCACCTGCACCGACGGAAAGCTGTCGTTCATATCGATGAAGGCCTCCGCCGCGCTTTGCCCGCCACCAATGATTGCGATGCTCATCGGCCGGTTGTCCACGCACGGCTGCTTGGCCATCTGCGCCAGGTACTGGGAGTGATGGAACACCCGGCCGTCATCCTTGAGTGCCTTGAACACCTCGGGAATGCGTGGCGTGCCACCGGCGCTGACCACCACCGAACGGGTGGTGCGCACATGTTGATGCCCGCTCGCATCGCGGGAAATCACCCGCAGCGCCTCGACCTGATGATTGTGCAGCACCGGCTCGATGGTCAGCACTTCTTCACCGTAGCGGCTTTGCGCGGTGAACTGTCCGGCGACCCAGCGCAGGTAGTCGTTGTACTCCATGCGGCACGGATAGAAAGTGCCCAGGTTGATGAAGTCCACCAGACGCCCGTGGGCCTTGAGGTAATTGACGAACGAGTAAGGGCTGGTCGGATTGCGCAGAGTCACCAGGTCCTTGAGGAAGGAAATCTGCAGCTCGCTCTGGGTCACCAGGGTGTTGCCGTGCCAGCGGTAGTCGGCCTGCTTGTCGAGGAACAGCACATCCAGGTTGCCCTGGCTCGCCCCGCGCTCTTGCAGTGCGATGGCCAGTGCCAGGTTCGACGGGCCGAAACCGACGCCGATCAGGTCGTGAACGAGGGGCGTAGCAATTGCCTGTGTCATTTCCAGTGTCCTCTGGATGAACCCCTCAACAATGGGGCATTGAACCTAAGTGACCTGACCCACCAAGGGCCGCACAACAGGTCGTCTGTTGAGTAGGAACGAGGACCGTGAAAAAAAATTTAACCGCGCAGGATCACTGGGCGTCCCACTGTCGCATCCGTATACGGCAATGCTTCATGGCGTTGACAATGTGCTTCTCGACCATTGCCCGGGAAATGCCCAGTTGCTCGGCAATCTGCGGATGGGACAGGCCTTCGATCTTGCGCAGCAGGAAACTCTCGCGGCACAACCTCGGCAACTCCGCCAGAGCACTCTGGAGCATTTCCAGGCGCTGGCCATGATCGAGCACGTTTTGCGGCGAAGGGGTGAAATAGCGCTCCTCATTGTCGAGTACGTCCAGGGGCTCGGCCTGACGCAGGGTGTTGCGTCGATGGTCGTCGATAACCAGGTTCAGGGCGGTGCGATAAAGGAATGCCCGGGGCTGCTCGATCGGCGTATCACTGGAACGCTCCAGGACCCGCAGATAAGCGTCATGCACCACATCTTCGGCCACCTGACGGTTGCCCAGCCTGGCGTTCAGGAAACACACCAGTTCGCGATAGTAGTTTTCCAACATGACTCCCGTCCGCACGGGGGTGCGGTTTCTGTCCTTGAGCCCTTTCGGTGACTGCTGAATCACACAGTGGCACGATAGTGGCAGTTCGAGCCGCGTAATTTATAGTAATTCTCATATAGATTTAAAGTACTGCTTCGACTTGCCCGATAAATTGTCTCGATCCCTGTAGGAGCGAGCCTGCTCGCGATGGTCGTGAACGATGATGCGTATTTTCTGATTTAACGCGTCGTCCTTGCGGCCATCGCGAGCAAGCTCGCTCCTACAAGGGTTTTGTGTCGTCGCCTAAATTCCGCGCCCGGTTCATCGTTTACAGGACAGCTCCCCGTCTGCGCCCCGGTCTCCCCGCTGCTGAACGACGGGCCGATTTTCCCAGGCCGGAACCCTGCATGAAACGTCCCCGACAGACCCGACGCGCCCTGCTTGCAGCACTTTGTCTGATCCCCGTGGCTGCCGTCGCCGCCTGGCAGTTCATCCCCCCGGGCCGCGACGGGTTCGCCACCGTCCAGGTCAGCCGCGCCGACATTGAAAGCAGCGTCACGGCCTTGGGCACCCTGCAACCGCGGCGCTATGTCGACGTCGGCGCCCAGGCCTCCGGGCAGATCCAGAAAATCCACGTGGAAGTCGGCGATGTGGTCAAGGAAGGCCAGTTGCTGGTGGAAATCGACCCGTCCACGCAACAGGCCAAACTCGATGCCGGGCGGTTCTCCATCGAAAACCTCAAGGCGCAGCTGCAGGAACAACGGGCGCAACACGAACTGGCCCGGCAGAAATACCAGCGCCAACAGAACCTCGCCGCTGGCGGTGCTACCCGCGAGGAAGACGTGCAGACTGCCCGGGCCGAATTGCGCGTGACCCAGGCGCGCATCGACATGTTCCAGGCGCAGATCCGCCAGGCCGAAGCCAGCCTGCGCAGCGATCAGGCGGAGCTCGGCTACACGCGGATTTATGCACCGATGGCCGGCACCGTGGTGGCACTGGATGCCCGGGTCGGCCAGACCCTCAACGCCCAGCAGCAGACTCCGCTGATCCTGCGCATCGCCAAACTGTCGCCGATGACCGTGTGGGCCGAGGTCTCGGAGGCCGACATCGGCCACGTCAAACCCGGCATGCACGCCTGGTTCACCACCCTGAGCGGCGGCACCCGGCGCTGGACCAGCACCGTGCGGCAAATTCTTCCGGTCCCGCCCAAGCCGCTGGACCAGACCAGCCAGGGCGGCGGCAGCCCCGCCAGCACCAGCAAAAGCGGGAGTGCCCGCGTGGTGCTGTACACCGTGTTGCTGGACGTCGACAACGCCGACAACGCCTTGATGGCGGAAATGACCACCCAGGTATTTTTCGTCGCCAATCAGGCGCAGAACGTACTCACCGCGCCCATCGCCGCCTTGCAGGCCGGCCCGCAGACAGACCGACAGACCGCCCAAGTGGTCGCCAGCAACGGCAGCATCGAGCAGCGCAACGTGCGCACCGGCATCAGCGACCGCCTGCGGGTACAGATCCTCGACGGCCTGCAGGAGGGCGATCACCTGTTGATCGGCCCGGTCGACGGGAGTGGCGGCTGAATGCAGACGCCCCTGATCGACCTTTCGGACATCCGTAAAGCCTACGGCGGCGGCAACGCGCCTGAAGTCCA
Source organism: Pseudomonas sp. KH_046_2 (assembly GCF_057838985.1). Taxonomy (NCBI): domain Bacteria; kingdom Pseudomonadati; phylum Pseudomonadota; class Gammaproteobacteria; order Pseudomonadales; family Pseudomonadaceae; genus Pseudomonas; species Pseudomonas sp. KH_046_2. The sequence continues at coordinate 4,334,956 of NZ_CM174480.1, forward strand.
CGTGCTGCGTGGCATCGACCTGTCGATCCATGCCGGGGAGTTCGTGGCGATTGTCGGCGCTTCCGGCTCCGGCAAGTCGACGCTGATGAACATTCTCGGCTGCCTCGACCGCCCGACTTCGGGCGAATACCGCTTCGCCGGGGAAAACGTCGCCGCCCTGGACAGTGACGAACTGGCCTGGCTGAGGCGTGAAGCCTTTGGTTTTGTGTTCCAGGGCTACCACCTGATTCCCTCCGGTTCGGCCCAGGAAAACGTCGAGATGCCGGCGATCTACGCAGGCACCCCCGCCGCCGAACGCCACGCCCGCGCCGCCGCCCTGCTCGAGCGCCTCGGCCTGGCTTCGCGCACCGGCAACCGTCCGCACCAACTCTCCGGCGGGCAACAGCAACGGGTGTCGATTGCCCGCGCGTTGATGAATGGCGGCCACATCATTCTGGCCGACGAACCTACCGGCGCCCTCGACAGCCACAGCGGCGCCGAGGTCATGACCTTGCTCGACGAACTGGCGAGCCAGGGCCACGTGGTGATCCTCATCACCCACGACCGCGAAGTCGCGGCCCGGGCCAAACGCATCATCGAAATTCGCGACGGCGAGATCATCAGCGACAGCGCCCGGGACAATCCCGCCGCGCAAAACCCGGCCAACCCCGGCGCCCTGCAAGCCGTCGATTTACGCAAGCGCCTGAGCGAAGGCGCCGAAGCCACCGGCGCCTGGAAAGGCGAATTGGTCGATGCCGTGCACGCGGCGTGGCGGGTGATGTGGATCAACAAGTTCCGCACCGCCCTGACCCTGCTCGGCATCATCATCGGCGTGGCTTCGGTGGTAGTGATGCTGGCGGTGGGCGAAGGCAGCAAGCGCCAGGTGATGGCGCAGATGGGCGCGTTCGGCTCCAACATCATTTACCTCAGTGGCTCGGCGCCCAACCCGCGCACGCCCATGGGCATCGTCACCCTCGATGACGTCGCCGCGATTGCCAGCTTGCCCCAGGTGATGCGGATCATGCCGGTCAACGGCCAGGAGGCCGGGGTGCGTTTTGGCAACCTCGATCACTTGAGTTACGTCGGTGGCAACGACACCAACTTCCCGGCCATTTTCAACTGGCCGGTGGTCGAAGGCAGCTACTTCACCCACGCCGATGAACAGAACGCCGCGGCGGTCGCGGTGATCGGGCACAAGGTGCGGACCAAACTGCTCAAGGACGTGGCCAACCCGATCGGCCAGTACATCCTGATCGAAAACGTCCCCTTCCAGGTGGTCGGTGTGCTCGCGGAAAAAGGCGCCAGCTCCGGCGACACCGACAGCGACGACCGCATCGCCATCCCCTACTCCGCCGCCAGCGTGCGGCTGTTCGGCACCCACAATCCCGAGTACATCGCCATCGCCGCCGCCGACGCGCGCAAGGTCAAGGAGACCGAAAAAGCCATCGAACAACTGATGCTGCGCCTGCACGACGGCAAGCACGATTTCGAACTGACCAACAACGCAGCGATGATCCAGGCCGAGGCGCGCACGCAAAACACCCTGTCGCTGATGCTCGGCTCGATTGCGGCGATTTCGCTGCTGGTGGGCGGGATCGGCGTGATGAACATCATGCTCATGACCGTGCGCGAGCGGACTCGCGAGATCGGTATCCGCATGGCCACCGGCGCCCGCCAGCGCGACATCCTGCGCCAGTTCCTCACTGAAGCGGTGATGCTCTCGGTGGTGGGCGGCCTCACCGGGATCGCCCTGGCGCTGATCGTCGGTGGCGTGCTGATTTTCAGCGAAGTCGCTGTCGCGTTCTCCCTGATAGCGGTACTGGGCGCCTTCGGCTGCGCCCTGGTCACCGGTGTCGTTTTCGGCTACATGCCGGCCCGCAAGGCTGCCCGACTCGACCCGGTCACGGCCCTTACCAGTGAATGATCGATTGATGAAGCCGCCACTCAGTGTGATAACCCTGTGCCTGTTGCTCAGTGCCTGCGGCACCCCGCCCCAGCGCCCCGACAGCGGTATCCAGCCGCCGACCGCCTGGCAATCGCCGCACACCGCCGGCGCCGTCCATGACAACCAGCAATGGTGGAACCGCTTCGGCAGCCCGCAACTGGGGCGCCTGATCGAACAGGCGCGGCTAAGCAGCTACGACCTGGCCGCCGCCATCGCAAGAGTGCGCCAAGCCCAGGCCAACACGGTGATTGCCGCCGGCTCGCAACTGCCCGAGGTCAAGGCCGGGGTCAACGCCAACCGCCAGAAACTGCTGCGCGGTAGTGGCTACAGCCAGCTCGATGCCGACAGCGATAACGACGCCGTCGACTACTTCACTGCGAACCTGACTGCCAGCTACGAAATCGATTTTTGGGGAGGACAACGGGCCAGCCGCGACAGTGCGCAATTCAGTTTGCAAGCCAGCGAGTTCGATCAGGCCACGGTGGAATTGACGTTGCTCAGCGGCGTGGCCAACGGCTACGCGCAAGCCTTGTCGCTGCAGGAGCAGAGCCGCATCGCCGAATTGAACCTGGCCAATGCCCAAAGCGTGTTGAAACTGGTGCAGACCCGTTTCGATTCGGGTTCGGCCACGGCCCTGGAAATGGCGCAGCAAAAAAGCCTGGTGGCGGCGCAGCAACGCCAGCTGCCGCTGGTGCAGCAACAGGCCGAGGATGCACGGATCAGCCTCGCCGCCCTGCTCGGCCGCCCGGTTCAGGCGCTGTCGCTGGGTCAGGAACGCTTCGATCAACTGACCTGGCCTGCGATTGACCCCGGGATACCTAGCCAATTGCTCAGCCGCCGTCCGGACATTGCCCGGGCCGAGGCGCAACTGGCCGCGGCCCAGGCCGACGTCACCGTCGCCCGGGCCGCGATGCTGCCGACCGTGACCCTCACCGCCGAAATCGGCTCCGGTGCCGACCGGGCCGACGACATCCTGCGCAGCCCCTTCTACAACCTCACCGCCGGGCTGCTCGCGCCGGTGTTCAACAACGGTCGCCTCGGCGCCCAACGCGACAAGGCCACGGCGCGTCAGCAAGAATTGCTGGAAACCTATCGCGGCGCGATCATCAACGGCTTCGCCGACGTCGAAAAAGCCCTCAACAGCATTCGCGGACTGGATGAACAGCGCGGGTGGCAGAGTGAAGAACTGAGCCAGGCGCAGACCGCGTTCAACATCGCGCAAAGCCGTTATCAAGCCGGGGCCGAGGATTTGCTGACAGTGCTGGAAACCCAGCGCACGCTGTATGCGGCGCAGGATTTGAATGTGCAACTGCGGTTGTCGCGGATGCAGGCGAGTATTGCGCTGTACAAGGCGTTGGGTGGGGGGTGGCAGGTTTTGTAGTTGTGGTATCCGGGAGGACGCCATCGCTGGCAAGCCAGCTCCCACAGTGTTTTTGTTGTTCGCTGACTTTGCGTACACCCACTAACCCTGTGGGAGCTGGCTTGCCAGCGATTGAACGATAACGCGGGTATCAAGCCTGGCTCTGTCTAGCCTTCAGATTGCGCGCATACCACGGTCGCTGCGGCACTTTGCGGAACAAGTCCTTCAGCTTCTTCTCGTCCTCGCCAAAGGTGATGCGCAGCGCCAGCTTCATGGTTTCCGGGTCCACTTCCACTGACTTGCCCGCCTGCAACCCCGGCGTGGTGCTGCAGCCATGGGTGCTCGGCCCGAGCCACGGGTCATCGATCTCGACCCAGCGTCCCGGCGCAAACCATTGCACGCCGTTGACCTGCAGCCGACTGACCTGCCCCGGATGAAAGCGCTCGTGGGCGCGGAACCAGTCTTCCAGGCGATCGTCGATCCAGCCGTGGAAATGCCAGAACACCGGGCTCACATGGGAAGAAAACGGGTCGCCGAGAAAATCGTTTTCCGCTGCAAACCAGCGTGCGGAAAAGTCCGACGGATCCCGGGCGAACGGCACCGGCTGACCGTTGGACGGATCACGGGGCACCGAAGCCCAGCGCATGTGCAGCCAGTCGTGCAGGCCCAGTTCGACCTCCGAGCCGAACTGGCCGAGGGTCAGCGTCGACAGGTAACGCGGGTCGCGGTAGCGGGATTCCCAGACTTGGAAGTTGCTGTGATACGTCTCGCCAGTCTTGATGTCGCTGACCCATTGCGTGTACTCATCATCGTCCTCGGCCAGCCAGGTCGGCGGCAGCGCAGTGCCGTCGTGGTTGTCGAAGTAACGCGCAAAGCCGAGCCGGTCCCGCGCCAGCTCCGGTTGCGGCAACGGGAAATGCGTCCAGGACGGCAAGTCCTGCATCGAACGTGCAGTGCCGAGCATGTGCCGGTGCATGAAGAAAAAATCCACGCCCGAACCGTTGCGATCCTTGCGCTCGCCACGGGCATCGCGCTCCTGGTCCCGCGGGCCGGGTTGCCAGCCGAGCCCGCGCAAGGCGCCGCGCTGGTCTTCGGACAGCTTGTGCCACTTGTCCCGGGAGGCATGCCAGAGCTGGTGAAACAGCCGATGTTCCGGGGACACCAGCCACATCAGCAGGGCCGGATTGAGGCCGGCACGCTCGCGGGCTTCAGGGAATACCCGTTTGACGGCAATGAATCGATTGTCCTGGGCCGTCAGCATCAGCGGCCGCTTCAGGTCCAGCACCCGCCCACTGAGGCTGCCGCTGCCGGCGTTGCCGAAACCGGCCCAGACCTCGTCCAGGGTCATGTCGAACTCGTAATCGCAACAGCCGCTGGCGCCCAGCAGTCGCCAGACCAGCTGCTTCGGGTTGGCCCCGGACAGATCGCCGAGCACCCGGTAACGGGGCTCTTCGGTAGAGCGCAAACGCTCGGCGGTGTCGAGATAACCACTGAAGCCGCGCCCCTTGTGACCGATGTCGAGAAACACTTCCAGGCCTTCGCGCGGCAAACCTTCGATACCGGCGTCACGACCTTCGAAACGAATCTGCCAGACCCCGCGCAAGGTATCCGCCAAGCGTTGGCCGGCAACATCCGCCAGGTCGAACGAGGCTTCGCCGGGGGTGATCGTCGGGTCCGGCCTGGTCAGTTCGCGATGCCCGTAATACACCGCCGGCACAGCGGCACCGGTCAGCGCCAGGCCAGCGAGGAACCATCGTCGAGAAATCGTCATTGCCCTACCTGTGTCAGCCATGGAGCAGGCTTTATCCAAGCTAGAACGTTTGTTGCCCGCATAAATTTAAAAGCATCGCGGGCAAGCCCGCTCCCACAGGAATTGCGATACCCCTGTGGGAGCGGGCTTGCCCGCGATGAGGCCATCAGCCGCGCTAAATTTTCCGGCCAGCCACTCGTTCCTCCCAGATAGCAAAGGCCCCTGCGCCTGATCCTCGACGGCGAACCTGACTGAGACGGCAATGACAAAACCACGTTCGAAAAAGGCTCTTTTCATCGGCCTGCCGCTGGCCCTGGCGATCAGCGCGGGTGCGGGTTTCGCGGCCTGGGACTACGGGTTCAGGGACAACCCCGGCTACCCGGTCAAGGTGATGAAACAGGCCGATCAGTTGCAGGAACGCATCCTCTCGTTCGACAGCCACATCACCGTGCCCATGGACTTCGGCACTGCCGGCAATGAAGTCGACAAGGACGGCGAAGGCCAGTTCGACCTGGTCAAGACCGGTCGCGGGCGCCTGTCCGGTGCGGCGCTGACGATCTTCGGCTGGCCGGAAATCTGGAACGGCCCCAACGCCCCCCATCGCCCCACCGCCGGTTTCGTCGACGAGGCCCGCCTTGAGCAGGAAACCCGCTACAAAATCATCAGCGCGATGGTGCGTGACTTCCCCAATCAAGTGGCCATCGCCTACACCCCCGACGACTTCCGCCGCCTGCACGGCGAGGGCAAGTTCGCGATCTTCATCAGCATGCTCAACGCCTATCCGCTGGGCAATGACCTCAACGCCCTGGACAAGTGGGCCGCGCGCGGCATGCGCATGTTCGGCTTCAGCTACGTGGGCAACAACGCCTGGGCCGACTCGTCGCGGCCGCTGCCGTTCTTCAACGATTCCCGGGATGCCCTGGGCGGGCTGTCGGACATCGGCAAGCAAGCGGTGCATCGCCTCAACGACCTGGGCGTGATCATCGATGTGTCGCAGATGTCGACCAAGGCCCTGGAGCAAGTGGCGCAACTGAGCCGCACGCCGATGGTCGCCTCCCACTCGGCACCGCGCGCCCTGGTGGACATCCCGCGCAACCTCAGCGATGCGGAAATGCAGTTGATCAAGAACAGCGGCGGCGTAGTGCAGATCGTTGGATTCCCGACCTACATCCGCCCGCTGAGCCAGGCCACCCAGGACAAGCTCAACGCCCTGCGCGCCCGTTTCGACCTGCAACCGCTGCAAGGCCTGGAGATGGCCCTGATGCCGGGCGACCCGGTGATCACCGTCTGGCCCGAACAACGTTTCGGCGAATACGCCAGCCAGCTCTACTCGATCCTCGACGAAGAACCCAAGGCCAGCCTCAAGGATTACGGCGACGCGATCGATTACGCCGTGAAAAAAATCGGCATAGACCACGTCGGCATCAGTTCCGACTTCAACGACGGCGGCGGCCTCGACGGCTGGAAAGACGTGAGCGAGGCCCGCAACGTGACCGCCGAACTGATCAGCCGTGGCTACAGCGAGGCCGACATCGCCAAGCTCTGGGGCGGCAATTTCCTGCGGGTCTGGGACCAGGTGCAGAAGTCCTCCCGGCCTGTCGTTCAACACTGATTTCTCCTTTGCCAAAGCGAACCGAATCCATGACCAACCGTCGTTCATTCCTCAAGCAGGCCGGCATCCTCGCGGCCGGCATCCCCCTGGCCTCCGCCGTGAGCCTGCCGGCACGGGCCGCCAGCCCCGCGCCACTGCCCAAGGACAAATGGGACCAGTTGCGCCAACTCTTCACCCAAGACCCGAACTACCTGCACTTCGCCAACTTCCTGGTGACCTCGCACCCGCTTCCCGTGCGTGAAGCCATCGAAATGCACCGCGCCAACCTCGATCGCAACCCAGGCCTGGCCATGGACTGGCATCGCGGCGAAACCGAACGCCGCGAAGAAGAGGTGCGCGTGTGGGCCGGCCGCTACCTGAAGGCCAAGCCGTCGCAGATCGCCCTGACCGGCAGCACCACCGAAGGCCTGGCGATGATCTACGCCGGCATCCACGTGCGCCCGGACCAGGAGATCCTCACCAGCGAACACGAGCACTACGCCGCCAACAGCGTGTTCGAATACCGCACCCAGAAGGACGGCACCCAGGTTCGCAAGATCAAATTGTTCGAAGACCCGTACAAGGTTTCGACCGCCGAAGTGCTGGCCGCAATTGAACGCAACATCCGCCCCGAAACCCGCGTGCTGGGCATGACCTGGGTGCACTCCGGCAGCGGCGTGAAGTTGCCCATCGGCGAAATCGGCAAACTGGTGGAAGAAAAAAACCGTGGCCGCGAGGACAAGGACCGCATCCTCTACGTGATCGATGGCGTGCACGGCTTCGGCGTGGAGAACGTCGACTTCCCGGACATGCACTGCGACTTCTTCATCGCCGGCACCCACAAATGGATGTTCGGCCCACGGGGCACCGGGATCATCTGCGCCCGCTCCGACGAGCTCAAGGACGTGACCCCGACCATCCCGACCTTCTCCGAAGCCACCCAGTTTTCCACGGTGATGACCTACGGCGGCTACCACTCGTTCGAACACCGCTGGGCGCTGACCGAGGCCTTCAAATTGCACCTGGAACTGGGCAAGGCCGAGGTCGCGACGCGCATTCACGCCATCAACAGCCACCTGAAAAAACGCTTGCAGGCACACCCGTCGGTGGAGCTGGTGACGCCGCTGTCGCCGGAGTATTCCGCCGGTTTCACCTTCTTCCGCATCAAGGACCGGGATTGCGAGGAAGTCGCCAATTACCTGATGGACCAGCGTGTGGTGTGCGATGCCGTGGACCGTGATGTCGGACCGATCATTCGTGTGTCGCCGGGGCTGCTCAATACCGAAGCGCACATCGACCGCCTGATGGAACTGCTGGCCAACCAGGTCTGACTGAGCGAGAGCCAATATGAAAAGCACCCTGAAAAAACTCGGCGCCCTGACGCTGTTGGCCGTGCTCGGCAGCGCCTTGCCCGGCCTCGCCCAGGCCTACACCGCGCCGTTGCCCGGCAAGGTCTTCAAGGATTGCCGCAACTGCCCGGAAATGGTGGTGCTGCCCGCCGGCACCTTCACCATGGGCACCCCGGAAGGTGAAGTCGGCCGCGAACCTGATGAAGGCCCGATGCATGAGGTGACGTTCGACAAACCCTTCGCCATGAGCCGCTACCAGATCACCGCCGGCGAATGGGCCCAATACATGAAGGAAACCGGAGTCACCCTGCCCGATGGCGACACCCGCCCCGGCCGCGAGTGCATCAACAGCAAGCCGCGTTATCCACAGAGCCCGCGCCAGCCGGCGGTGTGCATGAACTTCGCCGAGGTCAGCGCCTACGTCGCCTGGCTGTCGATGAAGACCGGCCAGCACTACCACATCGTCAGCGAGGCTCAGCGCGAATACGCCGCCCGCGCCGGGTCAACGGGAGCGTTCCCCTTCCCGTTCGACCCCGGCACCGAGTACAGCATCGCCACCCACGCCAACACCTACGGCCCCACCGATGGCTACAGCTATTCCTCACCGGTGGGCAGCTATCCGGCGAATGCCTTCGGCATGTACGACATGCATGGCAACGTCTACGAGTGGATCGCCGACTGCTACCACCCGGACTACGTCGGCGCGCCCACCGACGGCAGCGCCTGGACCGAACCGAACTGCGACACCCTGCGCATCCGCGGCAACGACTGGGGCGAAGCGCCGGTGTTTTCCCGCTCGGGCAACCGCAATGACATCGACCCGCAAACCCGTGGCGACTGGATCGGATTCCGCGTCGTGCGCGACTTGACACCCAACCTCTGACATCCCCGCCCCCCTTGTAGGAGCGAGCCTGCTCGCGAAAGCGGTCTGCCTGTCGCAATAGAAGTTGATTGATAGTCCGCCATCGCGAGCAGGCTCGCTCCTACCTGTCAGCGAACCGAGCCCCGCTACCAGTCGCCCACCGTTAAATAAAGCCCTCCATCAGACGTTCTACTGGGTATCTGCCTTACGACCCAAGGAACTGCTTGCCATGACCCAGCCTACCCGAGGCGCCATCGGCGAATTACTGGCCCTGTTGAAACCGTTTCGACTGATCGTTGCCACGTCCATTGTCCTGGGCATGGTGGGTGGCCTGAGCGTGACGGTGTTGCTGGCCACCATCAACAACGCGCTGCACTCGGCGGAGGGCCTGACCCAAGGCGTGGTCGCCCTGTTCGGCGGTCTGTGCCTGCTGGCCCTGGGCAGTTCGATCTGCTCGGACATCGGCACCAACTACGTCGGCCAGCACATCATTGCCAGGCTGCGCAAAGAGTTGGGGGAGAAAGTCCTTTCGGCGCCCATCGAGCAGATCGAGCGCTACCGCAGCCACCGGCTGATCCCGGTACTGACCCACGACGTCGACACCATCAGCGACTTCGCCTTCGCCTTCGCGCCGCTGGCGATTTCCCTGACCGTGTCCCTCGGCTGCATGGGTTATCTGGCGATGTTGTCGTGGCCGATGTTCCTGATGATGGTGCTGGCGATTGCCATCGGCACCGGCATCCAGTTCTACGCCCAGGGCAAGGGCATCCAGGGTTTCATGGCCGCCCGCGACGCCGAGGACGACTTGCAAAAGCACTACAACGCCGTTGCCGGTGGCGCCAAGGAGTTGCGCATCCACCGCCCGCGCCGCCAGCGCATGTTCGTCAAGGGCATCCAGGGCACTGCCGATTTCATCTGTAACACCCAGGTGCGTTCGATCAACACCTTCGTGATCGCTAAGACCCTGGGCTCGATGCTGTTCTTTGTGGTGATCGGCCTGGCGCTGGCCCTGCAATCGTTCTGGCCCAGTGCCGACAAGGCGGTGATGAGCGGCTTCGTGCTGGTGTTGCTGTACATGAAAGGTCCGATCGAACACCTGGTCAGCACTTTGCCGATTGTCAGTCGCGCGCGCATTGCCTTCCGCCGCATCGCCGAACTGTCCAGTCAGTTTTCCTCGCCCGAGCCGCACCTGCTGCTCAATGACAAAGGCACCCCGCCGACGGTGGTCAACCGCCTGCAACTGGACAACGTCAGCTACGCCTTCCCCGCCGCACCGGGCAGCGACGCGTTTCGCCTGGGCCCGGTGAACCTGACCATAGAGCAAGGCGACATCATTTTCATCGTCGGCGAAAACGGCTGCGGCAAGACCACCCTGATCAAGTTGCTGCTGGGCCTCTACGCGCCGCAGCAGGGTTCGATCCTGCTCAACGGCCAAGGCATCGATGCGCACAATCGCGACGACTACCGCCAGTTGTTCACCACGATTTTTGCCGATTACTACCTGTTCGATGACGTGGTCCAGGGCGACCAACACATTCCCGAAGATGCCAACCAATACCTGCAACGGCTGGAGATCGCGCACAAGGTCAGCGTCAGGGACGGCAGTTTCACCACCACCGACCTGTCCACCGGCCAGCGCAAGCGCCTGGCGCTGGTCAATGCCTGGCTGGAAGAACGCCCGGTGCTGGTGTTCGACGAATGGGCCGCCGACCAGGACCCGACCTTCCGCCGCATTTTCTACACCGAGCTGCTGCCGGACCTAAAGCGCTTGGGCAAAACCATCATCGTCATCTCCCACGACGACCGCTATTTCGACATGGCCGATCAACTGGTGCGCATGGAATCGGGCCGGGTCGTCACCGAGCGCGCAACCGCCTGAACGCCGTGGCCGCACGCAAATCATTGTTTTTTGAAGTTTGTTTTCCGGTTTAGCCAAAGTGGTCCGTCTAATAATAATTATCATTAACTAAAAAACTGCACACACCATTCTGGAGCGATTCGAGCAATGCAAAGCCTTACTCTGTCCCGCGCACCCTTGGCGTTAGCCATCGAACGGCAAAAGAAATTCCGAACGGTCGTGCCGGGCGCGCTGCTGACCCTGTTGCTGCTGGGTACGTCCCAGGTCGAGGCAGCCCCGGTGAACGTCAATGTACCGGCCCAATCGCTGGCCAGCGCATTGCGCCAACTGGGCCAGCAGACCAACCTGCAGATTCTCTACAGCCAGGACATGGTCAACGGCATCAAGTCCACGGCGGTGTCCGGCAACATGGAACCGGAACAGGCACTGAAAACCTTGCTGCTGGGGAGCGGCATCAATTTTCAGTTGAATGGCAACACCGTGTCGCTGGTGCCATCGGCCGCTGACTCCAGTGCACTGCAACTGGGGGCGACGTCTATCACCGGCGTGGCGCTGGGGCCGACCACCGAAGGTTCGCACTCCTACACCAGCGACGAAGTGACCATCGGCAAAGGCAACATCAAGCTCAAGGACATCCCGCAGTCGGTGTCCGTCGTCACGCGCCAGCGCATGGACGACCAGAACCTGAACAGCCTGCAGGACGCCATGCGTCAGGTCACCGGCGTGACCATCAAGACCTACAACTCCGGCTCCAGCCTCAACGACGTCTACATGCGTGGCTTCCTCGTCGACCAGGTGCAGGTCGACGGCGTCTCGCAGCCCACCGGCCAGGGCGACATGGCCACCAGCTTCGACCTGGCGATGTACGATCGCATCGAAGTGCTGCGCGGCCCGTCGGGCCTGTACCAGGGCGCGGGCGAACCCGGCGGTACGATCAACGTGGTGCGCAAGCGCGCCCTGAGCAAATTCGCCCTCGGTGGCGAACTGGCCGCAGGCTCCTACGATCGCTACCGTTCTTCGGTGGACGTCACCGGCCCGTTGAACGAACAGGGCACCGTGCGCGGTCGTTTCATCACCGCCTACGAGAACAACCAGTCTTTCGTCGACTACGCGCAGAACGAACGCCCGATGGTCTACGGTCGCCTGGAATTCGACCTCAACCCGGCCACCACCCTGTCGGTCGGTGGCGCTTACCAGAAGAACAACTCCACCCCGGCCTTCGGCTTGCCGGCCTACGCCGACGGCTCATTGCTCGACGTACCGCGCTCGACCTTCGTCGATGCCAAGTGGAACACCCTCAACGAAAAAGTCTGGGAGTCCTTCGCCGAACTCGACCATGAACTGGACAACGGCGGTCAGTTCAAGACCACCCTGACCTACCGCGACGCCGAAACCCCGGAGCGCAACTTCACCTGGGCCGACGGTGCGGTCGACCCGGCCACCGGTGACAGCTGGGCCGTGGCCTACGACTACTACACCCACATCAAGACCATCGGCGTCGACAGCTTCGTCACCACGCCGTTCGAATTCGCCGATCGTCGGCACGAGTTCACCGTGGGCGCCGAGTACCAGCACCTGGACAAGGACTTCACCTACGGCGGCGGCGAGTACTTCCCGATCAACGTGTTCGATCCGGGCAGCATCGACATTCCCCGCAACGACTATGCGCACGTCAACGGCAACTGGTCCAAATCCGATCAGTACGGCGTCTACACCCGCGCCAAGTTCAACGTCACCGACTGGCTCGATGTCATCGGCGGCAGCCGCGTCACCTGGTACGAAAGCGATGCGAAGAACGCCAACGCCTTCTTCAACAACTTCGGCGAAGCCCACACCAGCATCAACCGCAAGGTCGTGCCGTACGGCGCCATCATCGGCAAGATCACCCCTGAACTGTCGACCTACTTCAGCTACACCGGCGTGTTCAAGCCGCAGAGCGAAATCGGCACGGACGGCGAGCCGGTCGGCCCGCGCGAAGGCAAGCAGTACGAGATCGGCCTCAAGCGCGAGTTCTACGACGGTCGCCTGAACGCCAGCATCGCCGCCTTTCGCATCTACGATGAAAACCGCGCCGAATACGACAACACCTCCGGTGCCTACATGACCGAAGGTAAGGCCCGCAGCCAGGGTTGGGAAACCGAGTTGAGCGGCAACCTGACCGACAACTGGAGCATCGTTACCGGTTACGCCTACACCTCCACCAAGTTCCTGGACGGCGATCAGGCCAACAAAGGCAAGACCTTCAGCACCATCACGCCCAAGCACAACTTCAACCTGTGGACCAAGTACGAGTTCACCGACGGTGCGCTCAAGGACTTCAGCGTCGGCGGTGGCGTGCGTGTAGTCAGCGACACCTACTACCAGCGTGACGTGAAGTTCCAGCAAGGCGGTTATGCCGTTACCTCGGCGCAGGTCGGCTACAAGTTCAACGAACACCTGTCGTCGACACTGACCGCCAACAACCTGTTCGACCGCAAGTACTACGACCGCGTCGATGCCTCCTGGGGCACCAACTTCTACGGCGACCCGCGCACCCTGACCCTGAGCCTGCGCGCGCAGTACTGATTGCCGGCAGCGTCAACAGCCACACCCCACCGGGCCGCTTGCGGCCCGGTGCTGATTCGCTGACGAACCGCAAAGGTGATGTGCGTTTATTGCTCCGGGTTCAGGATTCGACCTTACGGCCGTGTGCGTCGGCTCTGAGTTGCCCGGTATCGACACGGACAAAAGTGGAGTCCCCGACAGCAGTCAGGACATCCCCGGCGAAGACCTCGCAAATGACCCGGCTTTTGCGCCCGACCTCGCCCTCGACTCTTGCACGCAGTGTCAGGGGGACACCCATCGGGGTGGGCTTGATGTACTTGATGCCCAGGTTTCCGGTGACGCATGTAACGTGAGGCAGGCTGCCGACCTCGCGCTGTTCTGCCCGGTAGTGATAAGCCATCGCCGCCCAGTTGGAGTGGCAATCGACCAGCATCGCGATCAAACCGCCGTAAACCAGACCCGGCCAGCCGCAGTACTTGTCATCCGGCAAATGCTGCGCCATGACATGCACCCCGTCTTCGTGCCAGAAGCTCTTGATGTGCAGCCCGTGCGGATTCTGGCTGCCGCAGCCATAACAAACACCTTCTGGCGCGGCGATGTCTTGAAGTGAAGTGTTCTGCGTGGTCATGCCGTGTTCCTCCTTAATACGGGTGGAAAATCGTGGTTCAAAGCGGACCGGGTCGCCCGCATTGCCAAACCTCGACCGTCAAGTGAGGCGACAGGATTCGTACAAGAAGGGACGCTTTCACCTTTCCCGGCGGGAGCGAGCGGCGGGCAGCATCGGGTCGATGTCGATATTACATAGCCGATACGGGATGCGGAAGATAGCTCGGCAGCCCCCTGTCCGTGGCTTGAGGACTATTCCTTCAGGCGTGAAAATTGCTGAACCAGGAATGCGCTCACGGTGGCTGCGCAGGCTGCCCATGCGCATGCCACCGGCCAATGCCTGAGTGGACCGAGCACGTCTCCCATCAGAAAACCGCTTGAAAGCAGAAACAGAAACAATGCGACGGCTGCAAGGGCGATGCGTGGAATCGCCATCAGCCATCGCCACCAGGCACCGGGTTCAAAGCGCCGCGTTCCCCATCGAGTCAACGCTGTCAGCCCCGCAAGCAAAAATGCGGCAATGACCAGCAGCAGTGGAATGATAAAGAGAGCCAGCATGGGCTAATGCCGATCAGTTAAGCCTTCTCGCTTGACCTTTGGCCGCAAGAAATCAAAATCCGATGCCTGTACTGGCATCGGATTTTTTTATGCGTCTCGCTCGGGCACTGGAACTGACCCACAACATCGCCTCTACCCCCAACGCCATCGAGGGATTGGATGCCTTGCTCGATCCTTCTTTGGTCGAACAGGCGCTTGAACAAGCCGGTGTGGCGACGCTGCGCAAGCGTCGTTTGCCGCTGGAAATGATGCTCTGGTGCGTGATCTCCATGGCGTTCTTCCGGCGCATGTCGGCCTGGGATGTGGTCAGTCGCATGAACATCATGTTGCCGGGCCAGCGCCCGTTGGTGGCCCCCAGCGCCGTAGTCCAGGCCCGTCAGAGATTGGGCAGCGAAGCTGTACGACAAGTCTTCGATTTGACCCAGAAAAGTTGGCATGAGGCGGCCAATCATCCGACTTGGGCCGGTCTGCGTTTGTTGGGCGTCGATGGCGTTGTCTGGCGCACGCCCGACACGCCGGAAAATCGGGCGCGCTATGACTCCGCCAGCAACCAGCACGGCGACACCGGTTTTCCTCAGGTGCGCATGGTCTGCCAAATGGAGTTGACCAGCCATTTGCTGATTGGAAGTGCGTTTGACGGCTACCGCAGCAACGAAATGAAACTGGCCGAGCAACTGATCGAAACCACCCCCGATCACTCGCTGACGCTGTTTGATCGTGGTTTTTACTCGTTAGGTTTACTGCATCAGTGGCAGCAGGCAGGCGTCGAACGCCACTGGCTGATGCCGCTGAAAAAAGGCTCGCAGTACGAGGTGATCCAGCGTTTGGGGCGCCAGGATGCGATTGTTTCGCTGAGCACTTCGCCGCAGGCCCGCAAGCAATGGCCTGGGTTGCCGGAGCGGCTGACCGCGCGACTGCTGAGCAAAACCGTGAAGGGCAAGGTGTGTCAGATTCTGACCTCAATGGCTGACCCGCTGCGTTTTCCTTCCGACGAGATCGTTGATCTGTACAGCCAGCGCTGGGAAATCGAATTAGGCTTTCGGGAAATGAAGCAGACGCTGCTCAACAGCAGTTATACGCTGCGCAGCAAGACACCCGAGATGATCGAGCAAGAGTTGTGGGGCGTGTTGTTGGGCTACAACTTGTTGCGCTATCAGATGGTGGAAATGAGTCGCCACTGTCCTGGCATTTACCCGTGCGAAATGAGCTTTACCGCGTGTACCTGGGCGATTCTCGGGTTTATCAACAGCGTCTCGGCCGACCGTTCCGGGAACATCCCCAAGTATTTGGCCGAGCTTCATGCTTCAGCGCCGCACTACGTGCTGCCGCATCGACGTGAGGAGCGCGTTTATCCTCGGGCGATTCGGCTGAAATCACCGAAGTATCCGATCAAAAATAAAAATGCCAGTCAGCTTAACTGACTGGCATTAGCCAGCATGGGCTCGACTTCTCCGCCGTCCTCGCCGGGTGTGTAGAAGCTTTCTGTCCAGATGTCCCTGCACAGGGCGAAGGTCAGATAAATGACTGCCACCGGGGCGATTGGGAATATCAGGCAACTGATGAGGCTTTTCTTGAGATCCATCATTGAATCGTCCTTGGTTTTTTTCAGAACGCCGTTGGACTTGATACGGCCAATTACCGGGCAGTTTTTCGTATTTCGCTGTACTTTTTCCTCTGGCAAGGCAATTCATCAGTGATTTCGCATTGGCTATATGCCCCTCTCCAATGACTTCATATGCGTCGCATGTTCATCGTGTATCGGTCGGAACCCGCAATGAAGGTAAAAGGCAGCGCCCTCGGGGGTGTCCGTGGACAGTCGCACACTGCGAAAATGCTCAGACGCCAAATCCAGAAGCTGCTGCACCAGCGCTTTACCCACGTTCTGGCCCCTTGATGCACGTGCGACGTACACCCGCCGTAATCTCCCTACGCTCGATTCGGAAAATGGATCGGATGAAAGACCTCCAACGGCTATCAGCCGCCCGTTGCGAAACACCCCCAAAAGGCACTCACCCTGCTGATCGAATCGATTGGCGCCGCTTTCCCATTCCGCAATCAACCGGGTGAGGAACCTGAAGCCTTCTGCAACGGCCTGCGCTTCCAGCTCGCGGATTTGCGGTGCGAGCCCAGAGATTTTACATATCACCAATTCGTCCATTGACATTGCGCTTTGACTCGATGAGGGCTCGAATATCTTCCATCATCCGATCATGTGGGACATTCGGGCGCGGGTCGTCTATCGAAGCTTGCACCTTGGCGCGGAACCAACGGTCATGGCTGGCGGCCTGCTCTTCGGTCTCAAGCCCTGAAACGATGGGGGAAGGTTCGGCGCTCATAATGGCCTCCAGGGCCGCTGTCGTCATTGGCAATGATGAATGTCATTGGGTTAGCCGAGCATTGCGTCGCGTCAGATCGTAAGGGCTGTACTTCCGAGGGCCAACCGCAAATTTTCGTAGGACTCTTCCTGCCGACTCCGAGGAATTCAACGCTCTTTGACAAGGCATGACAGCAGGTTAAAAACCACTCGATAGCGCCCGTTTAAGCGGCCTACAGGTTACTTTGTGAAAGCCACAACGCCTTGCGTCGTTGCCTACAGGTACGCCAGAATCCGCCGGCTTGTGCGCCTTGGGGGTGGTCGGTAACTTGGTTCGGGTCACTGATTGTCAGTGATCGGGTTTAGTAGCCCGCACTCCCCACTCTCGGTTGCACAAGCTTCATTTAGTCAGGCTCGCCTGCACTCAATGGTGGCTGTGCGCATGGCGTCCTCGGACGCGCCGGATTTGGTGGGTTCTCCGGTCTACTAACTTGCGCACAGCCGCCACCCTTTCGTTTAGTAGCGAAGTGGTTGTGGCCCCCATTAGGAAATCCACCTATGTTCAAAGTTACTCCAAATCCGCCGGAATCCGACCCGGCTTCCCCGTACGAAAGTCCCAACTCCAAACAATTCCACGAAGCCACCGAACGCGCGCTCAATCACTACCTCAACCCGGGCGCCAACATCATGGCCACCCCGCGCGCACCCAGCACCATGTTCATCGTCAACCCCGAACTCAGTACCGAAACCCTGCTGGTGCACGCCTGCGAATCGCTGGCGTCGGCCAATGTCATGGCCAACGATCTGGTGGATCATCTGCAGGGGACGAGTCGCAATGCGCTGTTGGGGATTGCGCAGGTGATCATGCTTGGGGAACTGGCGGTGAATCGGGCGCTGGATCGGCTTGATCCGCCTTAGTTATCTGAGTCAGCGCAAAACAAACTGTAGGAGCGAGCCTGCTCGCGATGGCGGTGTGTCAGACACATCAATGTTGAATGTGCTGCCGCTATCGCGAGCAGGCTCACTCCTACAGGGGGACGGCATCGCTAATCACTACGCTGTGCGTCAGGCCAGGCTTTCGCCAATCTGCCCCGCCAGTTGCACCAGCATCCCCGGCACTTCCTGGACCATTTCGCCCATGCGCGCAAAGTCGTGGGTCATGCCGGCCTTCACCTCCAGCACCAGGGGTTGCCCCGCCGCGCGCAGTTTCTCGGCCCAGGCCAGGCCTTCATCGAGCAACGGGTCGTACTCGGCCAGCCACAGCACCGTCGGCGTCAGCCGTTGCACGCACTCGGCGTACAGCGGCGAAAAACGCCAATCGGCACGATCCGCTTCACTGCGTTGGTATTGCTGGTAGAACCACTCCAGCGTGGTGGCTTCCAGCAGATAGCCCTCGGCGAATCGCGCAAGAGACGGACGCTTTTTTACCGCGTCGATCACCGGGTACAGCAACACTTGCAGGCGCGGCACCAGCGGCCAGCCCAATGGGTCCTGGGCAATGGCGATGCACAGCGATGCCACCAGGCTGCCGCCGACGCTGTCCCCCGCCAGCGCAATGCGCCTGGCGTCCAGACCCAACGTCTTGGCTCCGGTGATGGCCAGCCAACGTGTGATGTCTTCGGCATCATTGTAAGCGGTGGGAAAACGGTGTTCCGGCGCCAGGCGATAGTCCGCCGACAACACGGCAAACTCCCCCACCAGCGCCAGACGCCGGCACAGGGTGTCGTGGGAATCGAGGCTGCCCACCACATAGCCGCCGCCATGAAAGTACAACAACACCGGGCGCGGCTCGCTGCCTGGTTGCGGTTTGGCGTACAGCCGCGCGTTGAGCAAATGCCCGTCTCGCGCCGCAATGCTCACCGCCGTCACTGTCAACGCGCCCGTCGGAGCTGCATCGAGCAATTGCGAAGTCTGTTCGAACTGCTGCCGCGCTTCTCCGGGGCTCAGCTCATGCATGGGTTGGCTTTTGCCGCTGAGGCGGCCGAACTCGGCCAGCTCTAGAAATCCTTCGATGTCCGGGTGCAGTGCCATGGGCGGTGGTCTCCAAAAATAAAAAGCTCGCCCAATAAACGAACCGTGAGGGCCGTTCATTAGGGCGAGCTCAAGAACTTCTGAAGCGAATGAAAATCTGTGGCCAGGACCACTTACCTGTGGCGAGGGGGCTTGCCCCCGTTGGGCTGCGAAACGGCCCCAAAACCAGCCACTGCGGTTATTCAGGCATACCGCATTGTTCGGGTTTACGACTGCTTCGCAGCCGAACGGGGGCAAGCCCCCTCGCCACAGGGAAGCCGCCTCGCCACAAATTATCGGCTTAGATCTCTGGCACCACCTCCCGGCCCAGCGCCGCCACCACGGCGTCCAGGCACTCATCCTGCTGCAGGATATCGAAGTGGCCGGCCGTTACCCTTTGCACCTTGCGCAGCCGTGGTTGCTGACGCTCCAGGGTCGCGCGTTCGGCCGTCGGGTTGCCATCGGCCCACCAGCAATGCAGTTCGGCCTGAGTCATCGGCAGGGTTTCGATCTGCCGCGACAGTGCCTTCAACCGCGTGCTGACCATGAACGTCTGGGCCAGTTCGTCGGCACCGAGCAATGCGTAACCGCTGGCCTGATCGCTTTCGCTGCCGATCACCAGGCGAATGATCCGCGCTACGGCGTCGTGGTCCCCTGCCGACTCGGTACTCAACGCCCGGGCAATCACCTCGCCATCCATGCCCAAGGTCGCACCAAGGAACTCTGCCAGATCCACACGCCACTCATCCGGGCTGGCGACGGCATTGGCCTGGGTCGGCACAAAGCTGTCCACCAGACCGACGAATGCCACACGCTGGCCCTGCTGTTCGAACAGGTCACTCACCATCAACGCCAACGCCCCGCCCAGCGACCAGCCCAGCACGTGGTACGGCCCCTGGGGTTGCCGCGCGCGGATCGCCTCGACGTAGTCGGCGGCCATCTGCGACAGCGAGGTGTCGTGCCACTGCCGGTCGAGCAGCATCCGGCATTGCACGCCGTACACCGTGCGCTCGCCCTCCAGGCGCCGGGCCAGTGGTTCGTAGTCGAACACCGTGCCGAAACCGGCGTGCAGGCAGAACAGCGGCGGCTGATCGCCTACCACCTGGTTGAGCAGCAACAGCGGTTGTGGACTCTGCCGTACTGGCTGTTCATCGACACCGGACAACCCGGCAATCGTCGGCTTGGCCATCATGTCCCGCAGCTTGAGCTGGAAGCCAGGCTCATTCAGGGCACGGACTTTCGAGATCACCTTGAGGGTGCGCAGCGAATCGCCGCCCAACTCGAAGAAGTTGTCGGTGATGCCGACCTTTTCGATGCCCAGCACCTGTTGCCAGATGTCCGCCAGCGCCCATTCCAGCGGCGTGCGCGGCGCCACGTAGTCGCGACCGCTGAAGGCCGGATCCGGCAAGGCCTTGCGGTCGAGCTTGCCGTTGGGGGTCAGCGGGAAGCGCGGCAGCACCACGACCTGCGTCGGCACCATGTAGTCGGGCAGACTCTCGCGCAATGCCGCCTGGCAACGCGGACCGAGGCCATCGTCTTGCGCCGCCACCACGTAGCCCACCAGTTGCGGCCCCTGGCCGTTGTCACGCACCACCACCAGCGCATCGTTGACCCCGGCCTGTTCGCGCAAGCGGGCTTCGATTTCGCCCAGTTCGATGCGGAAGCCGCGCACCTTGACCTGATGATCGATGCGCCCGACGTAATCGAACACGCCATCCTCGCGACGGCGCACCAGGTCGCCGGTGCGGTACAGGCGCCCGCCCTCGCTGCTGAACGGGTCGGCGACGAAGCGCTCGGCGCTCTGCCACGGATGGCGATGGTAGCCGCGCGCGACACCCCGTCCGCCGATGTACAACTCGCCGACCATGCCCACCGGCAGCGGGTTGAGGTCCATGTCCAGCACGTGCAGGCTGCGGGCGCCGACCCGTTGGCCAATGGGCGCATACATCGCCTGGCAGTGGCCGTCGGCGGCGATTTTCCACAGCAGCGGCGTGACCACGGTTTCCGTCGGGCCGTAGCCGTTGACCAGGAATTGCGGCCTGAGTGTGTGCTTGACCCGTTCGAACGTAGCGTCCGGCACCGCATCGCCACCGAAGCAATAGATGCGCACCGGCGGCGGATCGCCACCCTGCAATTCGGCATGCTCGGCCAGTTGCAGCAGGTACGCCGGCGGGAAGCAGGCGACGCTGATGCACTGGCGGTGCAGCACCGCCAGGGTCTGTTCGGCGGTCCACAAGGTGTTGTCGCGGATCACCAGGGTCGAGCCGCTGATCAGCGCGGTGATCCAACGTTCATGGGCGCCGTCGAAGGCGAATGACATGAAATGCAGTTCGCGGTTGCCCGGGTCCATCTCGTACAGCTCGGCGATGGCTTGCACGTGCATGCTCAGCGGCCCGTGGGCCACGGCGACGCTTTTCGGCTTGCCGGTGGAGCCCGAGGTGTAGATCAGGTAGGCCAGTTGCTCGGCGTGCACGGAATACGATGGCAGCGTCACATCGACATCAAGGTTCAAGCGATCCACCGCGACCATCGCCGTGCCCGGATTGAGTTGCGCGCTATCGCGCAGCCGCTCCTGGGTCAGCAGCAGTCGCATGTCGCTGTCGGCCATCATGTAGCGCAGGCGTTCCTGCGGATATTGCGGGTCCAGCGGCACGTAGGCGGCGCCGCACTTCATCACCGCCAGCAGCGACACCACCAGCTCCAGCGAGCGCTCCATGAACACGCCGATCACGTCTTCGGCCTGCACGCCTTGTTCCAGCAGATGCACCGCCAGGGCATCGGAGCGACGATCCAGTTCGGCGTAGCTCAAGTGCTCGGCGTCACGGTCGGCATAACTGAGCACCAGCGCCGTGTGATCCGATTGCAGTCGCGCACGTCGACGGATCAGTTCGTGCACCGGCGTCTCGTCCCCCTCGGCCACCACCGGCAGCTCGCCGTCCAGCGCCCGGCCTTCGTCCAGGGTCAGCAGGCCCAGCTCACCGACGGCGCACCCGGCGGCGTCGCACAGGCGCTGCATCAGGCTTTCCATGTGACTGCGCAGGACTTCGACGGTGGCCAGATCGAACTGATCGCGCTGGTGCATGTACTCGATGCGCAGCCCTTCGTCGAGGCTGACCATCAGGTCCATGGCGAAGCTGGTCAGGCCGAAATCGGAAACGTCCTCGAAACGCAGGGAGTCGCCGTTCCACTCGCGCAGGGTGCGGTCCACCGGCTGGTTTTCGAAGACGATGATGCTGTCGAACAACGACTGCCCGCCCTGCCCGGCCCAGCGCTGGATATCGCTGAGCGGGGTTTGCTGGAAGTCGCGGATGTCGAGGTTATAGGCCTGGAGTTCGCGCAGCCAGTCGCCGACGCTGGTCTCGGTCGGCACGCTGCTGACCACCGGCAAGGTGTTGATGAACAGCCCGAGCATGTTCTCCGAGCCGTTGAGGGTTTCCGGGCGCCCGGACACGGTGGCGCCGAAGGTCACCGTGCGCTGGCCGGTGTAGCGCTGCAACAGCAGCAGCCACGCGGCTTGCACCAGGGTGTTGAGGGTCACTTGCTGTTGCTGGGCAAAGGCCTGCAAACCCGCGGTCTGCCCGGCACTCAGGTGCGTGTAGATCGCGTGGTAACCCGCTTGCGGCGCTTTGACCGGCAGTGCGCGGGCCAGGTGGGTGGCGCCTTCGAGATTACTGAGTTTGCCTTTCCAGAAGGCCTCGCTGGCCTCGGCGACTTGCTGGCCGAGCAAGTCGATGTAGTCGCGATAGGCCGCCACCGGTTCGTGCTCCTCACCGCTGTAATGGCGCAGCACTTCACCGATCAGGCGCGACACGCTCCAGCCGTCCATGAGAATGTGGTGGTAGGTCCAGATCAGGCGATAGCGGTCGTCCTCCAGACGTATCAGCAACAGGCGCAACAAGGGTGCGCGGTTCAGCGAGAAGCCACGCTCACGTTCTTCGAAAGCCAATTGGCGCACGCGCTCAGGCTGATCATCCATCCCGCGCCAGTCCAGTTCGGTGAGCAATGACGGCGCGTCACGCAGCACCACTTGCAGCGGTTCCTTGTCGCCTTCCCAGAGGAATGCGGTGCGCAGAATCCCGTGACGTTGGGCAGCATCCGCCCAGGCTTCGCGGAAACGCGCACCGTCAACACCGCGCACGCCCACTTCGATCTGGTTGACGTACAGCCCCGAGTCGCCGTCCTGCACCGAGTGGAACAGCATGCCCTGCTGCATCGGTGACAGCGGATAAACATCCTCGACTTCGTCCGCTGTCAGTTCCAGCGCCTGATACTGCGAGTCACTCAGTTCGATGCTCGCGGCCGATGCAACCACAGTCGGTACGGATTGATCCGCCGTGAGCGGTTGAGCGACCGTCGCCAGTTCGGCGATGGTCGGATGGCTGAACACGTCCTTGGGGGAAATGCTCAACCCGGCCTTGCGTGCGCGGCTGACGGCCTGGATCGAGACGATGGAGTCGCCGCCCAGTTCGAAGAAGTTGTCGAAAACGCCCACCTGCGGCACGTCGAACAATGCTTGCCACACTGCTTGCAGCGTCGCTTCCACAGCATTGCGCGGCGCGACGTATTCGCGCACTTGCTGGTCCGGCTGCGGCAATGCGCGGCGGTCGAGCTTGCCGTTGGGCGTCACCGGCAACTGATCGAGCAGCAGCACGTGGCTTGGCTGCATGTGCTCGGGCAGCGCGTTGCGCAGGTGTTGCTTGAGTGGATCGACAGCGGCATCGCTTACGACGTAAGCCACCAGTTGTTTGGACTTGCCAACGTCGAGGGCAATCACCACCGCTTCGCGCACCTGTGGATGCTCCAGCAGGCAGGCCTCGATTTCCCCCAGCTCGATGCGCAAGCCACGGATCTTCACTTGATGGTCGATGCGCCCGACGTATTCGATCACGCCGTCCTCGCGATAACGCGCCAGGTCGCCGGTGCGGTACAGGCGCTCGCCCTGCTCACCGAACGGGCTGGCGACAAAGCGTTCGGCGGTCAGGTCCGCACGGTTGTGATAACCACGGGCCAGGCCGATGCCGCCCAGGTACAGCTCACCCACGCAACCCTGCACCTGCGGTTGCAGGCTGTCGTCGAGGATGTAGGTCACCAGGTTGGCGATCGGATAACCGATCGGCACGCTGAAGCCGCCGTCGTCGACACAGGTCCAGTGGGTCACGTCGATGGCCGCTTCGGTCGGGCCGTAGAGGTTGTACAGGCCGACGTTGGGCAGCACGCGGAACAGGCTGTGCTGCAAGTCCGCCGACAGGGCTTCGCCGCTGCACAGGATCTGCCGCAGGCTGGCGCAACGCTCGAAGCCTTCGCCCTGGACAAACGCCTGCAACATCGACGGTACGAAATGCAGGGTGCTGACCTGGTACTGCTCGATCAGGCTGACCAGTTGCGCCGGATCGCGATGGGCGCCCGGTTCGGCCACGGCCAGGCGTGCGCCGACCATCAGCGGCCAGAAGAACTCCCAGACCGACACGTCGAAACTGAACGGGGTTTTCTGCAACACGGTGTCGCGCCCGTCCAGCGGATACGCGCCCTGCATCCACGCCAGGCGGTTGTACAAGGCATCGTGACGATTGGCCGCGCCCTTGGGTTTGCCCGTGGAACCGGAGGTGTAGATCATGTAGGCCAGCGATTGCAGTTCGACCACGCAGGGCAGGTTTTCTTCGCTCAGGCCTTCGAGCAACAATGCCATGTCGTCCAGGCAGATCGCGGTGGTGGCGGCCGGAATCGGCAACTGCTGCAGCAAATGCCGCTGGGTCAGCAGCAGGTGCACGCCGCTGTCGTCGAACATGTGTTCCAGGCGTTCGCGCGGGTAGTCCGGGTCCAGTGGCACGTAGGCGCCACCGGCCTTCATGATCGCCAGCAGGCCGATCACCAATTCCAGCGAACGCTCGGCGGCAATGCCAACCAGCACTTCGGCGCCGACGCCCTGGCTGCGCAGGTAGTGCGCCAGCCGGTTGGCCTGTTGGTTGAGTTCGTGATAGCTGAGGGTCTGGCCGGCAAACACCAGGGCCGGGGCCTCCGGGGTTTGCAGCGCCTGGGTTTCGAAGCACTGGTAGACCGGGCGCACGTCCGGCCAGGTCTGCACGGTGCGGTTGAAGCCTTCGACTTGCTGCGCGGTTTGTGCCGCATCGAGCAGGCTCAAGCGCCCCAATGGCTGCTGCGGCGCACGGACCATGGCATCGAGCAACGCCAGCAGACGTGCGCTCAAGCCTTCGATGGCTTCGGCGCTGAACAGTGCCGTGTCGTAGTTGAAACGCAGGTCCAGGCATTCACCCAGTTCAGCGGCGATGGCCAGGGGGAAGCTGGTCTGGTCGTAGTTGCTGATGCCGGAAAACTTCAACGCGCTGGCGTTACCCTCCTCCAGCGCTTGCGCCACCGGATAGTTTTCGAACACCAGCAGCGTGTCGAACAGCGCTTCTCCAGAGTGACCAGCCCAGCGCTGTACGTCCGCCAGCGGCGTGTATTCGACTTCGCGCAACCTGAGGTTGAGCGCCTGGACTTCATCGATCCATTGGCTGACCGTGCGTTCGGGGTGCGGCGTGGCGATCACCGGCAAGGTGTTGATGAACAGACCGATCTGCTGCTCGATCCCCTGCAACTCGCTCGGACGCCCCGACACGGTGGCGCCGAACGCCACGGTCTGCTGCCCGGTGTAGCGCTGCAACAGCAACAGCCACGCCGCTTGCAGCAGGGTGTTGGGCGTGACGCGGGCCTGACGGGCAAAGCCACTCAGACGCTCGGTGGCCGCGCGGTCCAGGCTCAGGTGCAGGGTGCGATGAGCATCGCCCTGCCCGGCAACCGGTCCCGGCAAGGCGCCGGCCAGACGGGTCGGCTCGGCGAACGACTGCAATTGCTCCAGCCAGAACGCTTCGCACGCGGCGCGATCACGGCTGCCCAGCCAGGTCATGTAATCGCGATAACCGCCAACACTCGGCGCGGGTATGACGCCGGAATACCGCTGCAGCACTTCGCCGAACAACTGCGAAGTGCTCCAGCCGTCGAGCAGGATGTGGTGGTTGGTGAAGATCAGGTGATGAGTGTCGCTGGTGGTCTGCACCAGGGTCAGGCGCAGCAAGGGTGCCGCCGTCAGGTCGAAGCCGCGCAAACGGTCGTCCTCGGCCAGGCGATCCAGCGCTTCGGTCACCTTGGTTTGATCGCGCCAGTCGAGCACGGTCAATGGCAGCGTGGCGTCGGCAAGGATCACTTGCAGCGGCCGCGAGCCGTTGCTTTCGATGAAGAACGCCGCGCGCAGCACTTCATGGCGCTGCAGCGTCTTTTGCCAGGCATCGCGGAACGCCTCGACGTCGAGTCCCTGCACATCCACGCGCATCTGTGGCACGTAGGCCCCGGCATCCGGGGCGAACAGGCTGTGGAACAGCATGCCTTGCTGCATCGGCGACAGCGGCAGGATGTCTTCGATCCGGCTGGCCGCCAGCGGCAAGGCATCCAGTTGCGCCTGATCGACATGCACCAGCGGCACGTCGCTCGGGGTCAAGCCGCCGGCACCGCTGAGGCAATGATCGATCAGCTGTTGCAGTTCCAGGGCGTAGGCATCGGCCAGACGCTGCACGGTCTGCGGGTTGAACACTTCGCCGCTGAAGGTCCAGCTCAGGCGCAGTTGCCCGGCATACACCTGACCGTTGATGCTCAGCCCCCGGTCCAGTTCGGCCGATGCGCCCTGCTCGGCACCACCGCTTTCCCGGGCCGGGCGCCATGGCGCCTGCTCGTCGAAGCTGGCATCGAACTGGCCCATGTAGTTGAAGGTGACCTGCGGCGACGGCAGATCCTCAAGGCCGGCGTCGGCCAGATAGCGCAGGATGCCGAAACCAATGCCTTTGTCGGGCACGGCGCGCAGCTGTTCCTTGACCGCTTTGATACTGCCGGCCAGATCAGTGGCCGGGGTGAGTTTCACCGGGAAAATCGAGGTGAACCAGCCCAGGGTGCGGGTCAGGTCGATGTCGTCGAACAGGTCTTCACGGCCGTGGCCTTCCAGTTTCACCAGGGTCGAAGTTTGACCGGTCCATTGGCCCAGCACCCGCGCCAGCGCCGTCAGCAACAGGTCGTTGACCTGGGTGCGGTACGCCGCCGGAGCGTCTTGCAGCAATTGGCGGGTCAAGGTGCTGTCGAGCAACGTTTCCACGCTCACGGCATGCTCGCTGGCCAGGCTGCCTTGGGGGTTGTCGGTGGGCAGTTCAACTTGCACGTCGCGGTACTGGTCTTGCCAGTAACCGGCCTGGCTAGCCAATTCAGCACTTTGCGCATGGGATTGCAGGCGAGCGGCCCAGGCCTGATAGGCGCTGGTTTTCGCTGGCAGACGCAGGGGTTGAGCTTGCTGCGCCTGCTGGTAGGCCGTTTGCAAATCTTCCAGCAGCAATCGCCAGGACACGCCGTCCACCGCCAGGTGATGCACCACCAGCAGCAGGCGCTGGCCCGCCGCGCCCATGTCCACCAGCAAGGCGCGCAACAGCTGGCCGTCCTGCAGATTCAGGCTGGCCTGCGCGGCGTTGCACAGTTCCAGCAATTCAGCGGCATCGGCAGCCTGGCGCTGCCACAGCACCTCGGCGCTGTTCCACTGCTCGGCCTGGGCCTGTTGCCAGACGCCGTCGACATTGCGCAAACGCAGGCGCAATGCATCGTGATGCTCCACCAATGCAGCCAAGGCCTGTTGCAGGCTGGCACTGTCCAGCGGCTCGCGCAGTTCCAGCAACAGAGACTGGTTCCAGTGGTGACGGGGCTCGATGTCTTGTTCGAAGAACCAGTGCTGGATCGGCGTCAGCAGCACCTCGCCACGCACCAGTCCCTGATCGATCACCAGCCCTGCACTGCGCTCGGCAACCTTCGCCAGACTCTGCACGGTCTGGTGCTGGAACAGATCCCGCGGGGTGATGCGAATCCCGGCCTGACGCGCGCGGCTGACCACCTGGATCGAGATGATCGAGTCGCCGCCCAGTTCGAAGAAGTTGTCGTCGATGCCCACGCGTTCGAGCTTGAGTACGTCTTGCCAGATCGCCGCCAATGCACCCTGCATCTCGTCCAGCGGTGCCGTATAAGCCTGTTGCGCCAGCGCGGCGTCGGGCTTGGGTAACGCGTTGCGATCAAGCTTGCCGTTGCTGGTCAGCGGCCACTGATCGAGTTTGATCAAGTGTGCCGGGACCATGTAATCCGGCAAACCGGCCTGCAAATGTTCGCGCAGGGACTGGCGCAAATCGCTGTTGTCGCCGGTCGCGGTGAACCACGCGACCAGTTGTGGGCTGCCATTGACCTGCGGCGCCAGCACCAGCGCCTGTTCGATGGCCGGATGGCTTTGCAGGCGATCCTGGATTTCCCCCAGCTCGATGCGGAAGCCACGGATCTTCACTTGATGGTCGATACGCCCGGCGTACTCGATGCTGCCATCGGCGCAGTACCGCGCCAGATCGCCGGTGCGGTACAGGCGCGCGCCCGACTCGGCGGCGAACAGGTCCGGCACAAACCGCGTGGCGGTCAGGTCGGCACGCTGGTGATAGCCGCGAGCAAGGCCGGCACCGCCGACGTACAACTCTCCGACGCAACCCTTGGCCACCGGATTCAGGCGCGGGTCGAGCACGTACCAGCGCAGATCGCCGATTGGCTCCCCCAGCGGCGAGCTGTTGGCGCCATCGAGGTCGGCGCGGGACAGCGGTCGGTAGGTCACGTGCACGGTGGTTTCGGTGATGCCGTACATGTTGATCAGCAACGGCTGCCGGTCATCGAAGGCGTCGTACCATGGACGCAGGCTGGCCACATCCAGCGCCTCGCCGCCGAACACCACGCAGCGCAGGGCCATGTTTTGCGCGTTGGCGCAGGCGAACGGCAGCAACTGGCGAAAGGCCGATGGCGTCTGGTTGAGTACGGTGACGCGCTCGTCACGAAGCAAGCGGGCGAAGTCTTCCGGGGAGCGGCTGACCGCGTGGGGCACCACCACCAGCTTGCCGCCGTAGAACAGCGCGCCAAAGATTTCCCATACGGAAAAGTCGAAGGCATAGGAATGGAACAGGCTCCACACATCCCGCGCATTGAAACCGAACCAATGTTCGGTGGCACTGAACAGCCGCGTCAGGTTGCTGTGGGGCAGCAGCGTGCCTTTCGGTTTGCCGGTGGAACCGGAGGTGTAGATGACGTAGGCCAGGTTCGCTGGCGCGGTCAGGTTCGGCAGGTTGTCGGCGCTGACCTCGGACAGCCCGTCGCTGGCGTGATCGAGGCAGATCACTTCGATCTGTTCGTTCAACGGCAGGCGCGGCAACAGCGCGGAATCGGTCAGCAACAGGCGCGTGCCGCTGTCAGCGAGCATGTAGGCCAGGCGATCCTGCGGGTATTCCGGGTCCAGCGGCACGTAGGCACCACCGGCCTTGAGGATCGCCAGCAGGCTGACGATCATCTCCAGCGAACGCTCCAGGGCGATGCCCACCAACACATCCGGGCCGACGCCGCGTTCGCGCAGGCGATGGGCGATGCGGTTGGCGCGGCGGTTCAGTTCGGCGTATGTGAGGGTGACGCCGTCGCAGGTCACGGCAATGCTGTGCGGGTGCGCGGCGGCCTGGGCTTCGATCAATTGATGGGCGCACAACAGGTTCGGCTGATCGCCGTTCAACACCGCACTGCGATTCCAGTCGAGCAAGGTGGCCTGCTGCTCGGCGGCGTCGAGCATGCACAGGTCCGCCAGGGCGGCCGTGCTGTCAGTGCAAATCGCCTGCAACAGGTTCAGCCAGTGCCCGCCGAGACGCTCGATGGTCGAGGCGTCGAACAGTTCGGTGGCGTAGACGAACGACGCGTGAATGCCCTCGTCGCCTTCGACGGTGTCGAGCATCAGGTCGAACTTGGTGGTCTTTTCGTCCCAGATCAGCGGTTCGACCCTCAGCCCCGGCAGGTCCCAGCGTTGCGCGCCGCCACTGTCGCGCTGGTGGTTGAACATCACCTGGAACAGCGGCGTGTGGCTCAGGCTGCGTTCCACGCCCAGGCCATCGACCAGTTGCTCGAACGGCAGGTCCTGATGGGCCTGGGCGCCGAGGGCCGCGGCCTTGATCTCGGCCAGCAATTGCCCAAACGGCTGGTCGGCCCGTGGCTGGCTGCGCAGCACCTGGGTGTTGACGAAAAAGCCCAGCAGGTTTTCCACGTCCTGGCGGGTGCGGTTGGCAATCGGCACGCCGACGCGGATGTCCTGTTCGCCGCTGTAGCGGTGCAACAACGTCTGCAATGCCGCCATCAGCAGCATGAACAGGGTGCAGCCTTCGCGGCGGGCGAGCTCACGCAACTGCGCGGTCAATGCGGCAGAAACTTCCAGCTCGACACTGGCCCCCTGCTGACTCGGGATCGCCGGGCGACGACGGTCAGTCGGCAAGTTAAGTGGCGGATGTTCACGGCCCAACTGTTCGCGCCAGTAATCGAGCTGACGTTCGGCCTCGCCAGCCTCCAGCCACAGGCGCTGCCAGCGGGCGAAGTCGGCGTATTGGATGCCCAGCTCCGGCAACTGCGGGGCCTGCCCGGCACTGAGTTGTGCATAGAGCCGGGTGAACTCCTGCAACAGGATCGACAGCGAGCCGCCGTCGGTGACGATGTGGTGGAAGGTCAGCACCAGCACATGTTGCTGCGCATCGAGGTGGATCAAGCGGCAGCGCATCAACGGGCCGTGTTGCAGGTCGAACGGCTGCTCGGCGTTCAGGGCGATCTGCCGTTGCAGTTCGGCCTCATCGCCAGCGCTGACTTCGACCAGCGGCGCATCCATCCGTGGATGGATCTTTTGCAGCACTTGCTGATCGTCGAAAACGAAGGTGGTGCGCAGCACTTCGTGACGCTGCACCAGCGCGCTCAGGGTCTGCGCCAGCGCCTCAGGGTTGAGCTCGCCGCTCAGGCGGAAGGCACCGGTCAGGTTGTAGGCGGTGGCCTGGGGCTGCATCTGCCAGAGGAACCACAAGCGCTGCTGTGCGTAGGACGCCGGCAGCGTGTCGACAGCGCGGTCCCGTGGCGGGATCGGCAGCAGTTCCAGGGTCAGCCCCTGGGCGTGCATCTTCTGTTGCAACGCACGCCGGGCGTCCGCGCTCAAGCCGCAGAAACGCTGGGCCAGGGTCATCATTCTGTCCGGTGCAGCACTCATCGCGCGTGTTCCTCATCCACTTCGTCGAACAACGCTTCGAGGGCGTCTACATCGTTTTCTTTGTGTTCGTTTTGCTGACGGAACTGCTCGATCTCCGTCGCCAGGCGTTCCAAGGTGTCGCCGTCGAAAAACAGCTTGAGCGGGATCGCCAGGTTCAGTTCTTCCTGGATCCGCGCACGAATGCGCGTGGCCAGCAGCGAGTGCCCGCCGAGTTCGAAGAAGTTGTCGTGCACACCGACGCGTTCGACGTGCAGCGCTTCGGCCCAGATCGCCGCCAGGGTTTTTTCCAGGTCGTTGCGCGGCGCGACGAAGACGCTGCGGCGCACATCGAGATCGAGCAAGGCCTGGCGATTGAGTTTGCCGTTGGGCATCAGCGGGAAACGCTCCAGCACCTGCAAACGCGCCGGTTGCATGTGCTCGGGCAGCGCTTCGGCCAGATGGCTGCGCAATTCATTGAGGCGGATGTCGGCGGTGTCGGCCGGGGACACCACGAAGCCCAGCAGTTGCAGGCCGGTCGGGGTTTCCCGGGCAATCACGGTGGCGTCTTCGATGCCCGGCGCGTTGCGCATGGCCGACTCGATTTCGCCCAGCTCGATGCGGAAGCCGCGGATTTTCACCTGGTGATCGACCCGGCCCAGATACTCCAGCACGCCATCGGCGCGATAGCGCGCCAGGTCGCCGGTGCGGTACAGCCGCTGGCCCGCCGCCTTCGCGAACAGGTCGGGGACAAATCGCTCGGCGGTCAGCGTGGCCCGTTGCAGATAACCCCGGGCAATGCCGGCACCGCCGACATACAACTCGCCTTCGACGCCCACGGCCACCGGTTGCAGGTCCGGGCCGAGCACGTGGATGCGCATACCGGCAATCGGCTGGCCGATCGGCACGCTGTCTTCCTCTTGACCGAGCGGCAGCTCCCAGGCCGAACACCACACCGTGCCTTCGGTCGGGCCGTATTCGTTGACCAGCGCCACCCCCGGCAATGCCTCGCGATGTCGCTGCACCAGTGCGTTGCCGCAGGCTTCGCCGGCGACGATCACACAGGTCAGCGCCTGGTGGTCGAGGTGTTCGAGAATCTGTGCGTGGTAGGACGGCAAGGTCAGGTAGTGGGAAATCTCTTCGCGCTGGATCAACTCGGCCAGTCGGGCCGGATCCTTGTAGCTGTCTTCGTCCGGCAGGCACAGGGTCGCGCCCTGCCCCAGCGCCCAGAAAACCCCGGCCACCGAGCTGTCGAAGGAGAACGACGAGAGCATCAGGAATGCCCGCAGCGGCTGGCGATAGAAAGCGTTGCGCGCCAGGGTCGAGGCCACGGCGTTGGCATGGCTGATCATCACGCCCTTGGGCTTGCCGGTGGAACCGGAGGTGTAGATGACGTAGGCCAGATTGGCGCTGTCGCCCTGTGGCTCAGGCCGGGTTGGCGCGGCGGACCAGACTTCGGCCCCCGGCTTCAGGGACATTGTCCGCTCACTGCGTAATGCATCCGGCAGTGCCTGACAGGCCAGCACATGACGCGCGCCGGTATCGGCGAGCATGAACGCCAGACGTTCGATCGGGTAGTTCGGGTCCAGCGGCAAGTACGCAGCGCCGGCCTTGAGCGTGCCCAACAACGCAATGACCATTTCCAGGGAGCGCTGGCCGTAGACCGCAACGATTTCATCCGCCGCCACCCCTTGGGCGCGCAAGGTATAGGCCACCTGGTTGGAGCGCGCATCCAGCTCGGCATAGGTCAGACGCTGACCGTTGACGCTCACGGCGATGCGTTGTGGATGCAGGCGCGCCTGTTCGCTGAACAGTTCTTGCAGGAAGCGGCACGGCAATGCCTGCTCGGTGGCGTTCGGGTTGAAGCCTTCGATCAGGCGAGTCCGTTGCGCAGCACTCAGCAGATCAGCCTGAGCCAGGGTCAATTCGGGCGCCCCCAGCAATTGGTGGCTGAACTCGACAAACTGCTCCAGCCATTCGACCAGCATCGATTCGGGCAGTGCACCGTCTAAACAAGACAACTGCAACTGATCGCCCAGCACCCGCAGGCGCAGGACTTCGGGGTTGCCGTCGTCCACCTCGATAGCGCGTTCAATGGCGGCCTGATAGACGAAGCCGTAACGCAACGGCGCGGTGCCTTCGGCACTCAGTTCGAATTCATTGAGGCAATCGAGCCACGACAGCGACTGTTCGACGCTGGCGGCAAACGCCACCAGCGCTTGTGCCAGGGTCTGCTGGCTGCGGTGCTCGAAAGCCACCGGCAAACGCCGGGCGAAGCGTCCGAGGGTGGCGATGGTTTGTTCGTTGCGACCCTCCACCTGCCAGCCCATCAGCAGCTTTTCCTGGTGGCCGATGCGCGCAACGAAAGCGGTCCACAGCAATAGCGCCAACTGCTCTGCTTCTACGCCCGTTTCGCCAGCGACCCGTTGCACGCTGGCCCGCCACGGGGCGTCAACCAACGTTGCCTGACGACGAACCAGCGTGACATCGACGGCTTTTTCGAACGGCAAGCGATGGGCCACGGCGAATTGCTGTTGCAGGTTGCGCCAGAACGCGGCGCCCTGGTGGCCGATGTCTTCTTCGCGCAGTTCTTCCTGCCATGCGCTGTAGTCCAGGTATTGCAGCGCGTCCTCGTCGTCGCCCAGGGTTTCACCGCGCAACAGGCTGCCCAGTTCACTCGCCAGCACCCGCAGCGATGCCTCGTCGAAGCTGCATGCCGGGGCCAGCAGGGTGATGAACGGCTGCCCTGCTCCGTCGTCAACCTGCGCCACCACCAGCGCCTGATTCGAATCTTCAACCATGACTTCACGGCTGCGGCTCAAGGCCTCGGCCACCGAAGGCTGGTTGCCCAGCAGTGTGAGCGGCAACCCATCGCACAGGCTCTGCACCGGCCACTTCATGCCCGGCAGGCGGCGGTACAGCGTGCGCAGGATTTCATGGCGCTGACCGAGGGTTTCCAGTGCCCTGCGCAACGCCTGGGCGTCCACTGGCCGGGCGACCGGCAACGTCAGCGCGGCGAACAGCGGCCGTGCGCCCAGCTCCTGGGCACGCAAATAAAAGGCCTGCTGGGCCGAAGTCTGGAATACGTCTACCGAAGGTTCGAGGGCGGTGGTGTTCATGTCGGGTGTCCTTATTCCTGATCCAGGTCGGCGCTTTTCTGCGCGATGGCCATGGCCGTGAGGATTTTTCTGTAACCGGTGAATTCGTTGCGCGCATGCACGCTGAGGATGTTGTCGAGCAGCACCACGTCGCCCTTCTCCCAGGCGAACTCGACCATCACCTCGCGGTAGATGCCTTGCAGGTGGCGAATCACATCGTCGGGAATTGGCGAGCCGTCGCCGAAGAAGGTGTTTTGCGGCAGGTCCTGCGGGCCGAATTCACGCAGCAGGTTGTCGCGGATGCTGTCCGGCAGGGTCAGTGCGTTGAAGAAGGTGCCGTGGTTGAACCAGATGCGCTCGCCGGTCAGTGGATGGCGCACGATGGCCGGGCCGTTCTGCCGGGTGCGCAGGCGGTTGCCCAGCTTCCATTCGGCCTGGATGCCGATTTTCGCGCAGTAGGCCTCGACTTCGCCGCGATTCTCGCTCTGGAATACGGTCTGCCATGGCAGGCCCATGCCGTCGCCGTAGTTGCGCACGTACATGATGCGTTTGCGGGCAAATTCTTCGCGCACCGCCGGCTCGATCCGCGCGAGGATCCGGCGGGTATCGCCGAACGGCGTTTCGCCGCCGGTGGCCGACGGCGTGTCGCAGTAGAAATACAGGTGACGCGGGAACACCGGCGAATACGAGTGTTCGTTGTGCGGGAAGATTTTCTCCGGCGCCGGGTAGTCGGTGGAGCTGTAGATCTTGAACTGACCGCTGATCTGGGTCCGTGGCGAGGCGCGGAACAGATACTCCAGGGCGCCGCCGGAAATCCCGTCGACACAGCGGTTGAACTCGCCGATATCGGCCACCTGGAAGCCACGGAACAGGATCACCGCGTGTTCCAGCAGCTTGCTTTCGATCAGCGCGCGATTCTGGGTCGCCCATTCCGCCAGGCTAACGCCGGACACGGCCGGACGGCACACCAGCGGCATGCTCAGGCCTTCGAACATCGGCGCAAAACTCACCAGCCGCGTCGGATCTTTGGACAGGCTTTTGCGGGCACCACGACCCATCCTGGGCATGGACTTGGTCGTTGAAACGGTCATAAACCCCTCCAGAAAATATTGACGGCGGCGCTCAAGGGCGCCGCCGACTGAATCAGTCCGCCGCGGATTGCGCTGCCGGCGTGCCACGGCTCGCCGAGCGACGCTTGATCGCCATGGCGCCGCCGAGCAAGGCCTTGCGTTGCTCGTTCAAGCGCGCTTCGGCACGGCGTTGCACTTCGGCGGCCAGGTCCAGCAACTCACCGACCTGCACTCCGTCAGCGCGTATCAGCGCTTCGAGCACCGCCCGGATCTGTTCGAACAAGGACTCCAGCGTGCTCGGCAGGTACTGGCCCACCGGCGTTTCGAAACTCAAGTGAATGTGTTCGGCATCGTTGTAGAACGCGGCGACCATGCCGATCTCGGCGGCCTGACGCCCGGACGGGAAGTCCTCGACCTGCAGGTCCTCCATCGACGGCAGGCGACCAACGCCTTCCTGGTAAATCAGCTTGATGTCGAACAACGGTGAACGGCCGGCCCGGCGCGGCAGGCGCAAGGCCTCCACCAGGCGCTCGAACGGCAGGTCCTGATGGTCCGAAGCCTCCAGCACCGCCCGGCGACAGGCCTCCAGCAATTGCGCTGCCGGCTGCCCGGCATCGACTTCCACTTGCAGTACTAGTTGGTTAACGAAGAAGCCGACCATTTCTTCAAGCTCGGCTTGATTTCGGTTGGCGATATCGGTGCCGATGCGCACACGACTGACCTCGGTACGCTGGCGCAGGACCAGGGTGAATCCGGCCAGAAGCAGCATGAACAGCGACAGATCGCGCTGTTGGGCAAAGTCGCGCAACTGCTGGCTGAGTTCGGCACTGAAGGTGAAATGGGCGCTGGCGCCTTCCTGTGCAGTGCGCCGGTCGCCATCGGCGGGCAACTCCAGCACGGCTTGCGGTTCAGCGAGGCGTTGCTGCCAGTAGTCGAGCTGGCGCTGCAACTCGCCGCCCTGCTCCAGCCACTGGCGCTGCCATTTGGCGAAGTCGGCGTACTGCACGCTGTGCGCCGGCAGTTGCGGGGTCTGGCCACGGTTGAGGGTTGGATAGAGCGTGACGAACTCATTGATCAGTACGCGGAACGACCAGTCATCGGCGACGATGTGATGCACCGTCAGCAACAGCACATGCTGGTCATCCGCGACCCGCAGCACCCGCACCCGCAGCAACGGACCGTGGCGCAGGTCGAATGGCCGCGCGACTTCTTCGCGGGCCAGTTGCTGCGCTTCGACGTCCGGCGCCGGTCGATGTCGCAGGTCGCGGGCTTCGAAGCTCAACGGCAATTGCCCGTGGACCCGCTGCCAGGCCTGGCCGTCTTCTTCGTAAATGGTGGTGCGCAACACGGCGTGACGCTGCACCAGGGTTTCGAAGGTGAGGCGCAGGGCATCGAGGTTCAACTCGCCGCGCAAGCGCAAGGCACCGGGCATGTTGTACATCGAACTGTCCGGCTCCAGGCTCCACAGGAACCACAGGCGCTGCTGGGCAAAGGACAACGGCTGGCGTTCGCCAGAGGTGTCCGCCACCAGCGCCGGGCGTTCACAGCTGTGTTGCAGCGCCTGCACCTGAGCGGAGAAATCCTCGAGGCGCGGATATTCGAACAGGCTGCGCAGGCTCACCGAAAGGCCCAGGCGCTGGCGGATCTGCGAGACGATTTGCGTCGCCAGCAACGAATGCCCGCCCAATTCGAAGAAGCTGTTTTCGCGGTCGACGCGACTGACCTGCAACACCTGCTGCCAGATCTGCGCCAGTTCGATTTCCAGCGCACCTTGCGGGGCACTGCCGACCTCGGCCTCCCAGACCTTCGGGGCCGGCAACGCGGCGCGGTCGAGTTTGCCATTGCGGTTGAGCGGCAACGCGGGCAGCAACACCAGTTGTGCCGGTAGCATGTAGTCCGGCAGGCGCTCACCCAAGGCGCGGCGCACGGTGTCGGTGAGCTGACGCGCATCCGCCGCCAGCAGCCCGGCATCGGCCGGCACCACGTAGCCGATCAATTGCTTGCCGCCAACGCCTTCATGCACCAGCACTGCGGCTTCGCTGATCATCGACAGGCCTTGCAGGTGCGCTTCCAGTTCACCCAGTTCGACCCGGAAACCGCGAATTTTCACCTGATGATCGATGCGTCCCAGGTACTCCAGCGCACCGTCCTCGCGATAACGCGCGAGGTCGCCGCTGCGGTACAGCCGCGCACCCGGGGTGCTGGAAAACGGATCGGCAATGAAACGTTCGGCGCTCAAGCCCGGTCGCTGGTGATAACGCTGGGCAAGGCCAGCGTCACCGCCGATGCACAACTCGCCGACGCAACCGGTCGGAAGCAGGTGCCCTTCGCTGTCCAGCACATACAACGCACGCCCTGGCAGCGCATTGCCGATAGGCACGCCAATGTGATTGCGGGTATCGGCCAGCGTGCACTCATGGGTGCTGGACACCACCGTGGCTTCGGTTGGCCCGTAGGTGTTGAGCAGGCGCACATCGCCCAAACCGGCGGCGTGCCACAGCTTCAGGCCTTCCAGCGACATGGCTTCACCGCCTACGTGGACCTGACGCAAACGCCCCTTGTCACGCCGAGGCTGGGCCGCCCACTCCTGAGCCAGCAGGAACCAGTAGGCCGCCGGCAGATCGGCCAGGGTCACGCCTTGTTCGATGATCTGGCGGTAGAGGGTGTCGGTGTCCCACAGCTCATCGCCGCGCATCACCAGCGCCGCGCCCACGCACAATGGCGGGTAGCACTGCTCGACAAAGCCGTCGAAGCTGAACGTGGCGAATTGCAGCACGCGGTCTTGCGGGGTGAGTTGTGAATAGTCCGCCGCGATCACGCAAAACTCGCGCAGTGCGGCATGGGCCAGGCACACGCCTTTCGGCCGTCCGGTAGAGCCAGAGGTGTAGATCAGATAGGCGAGGTCTTCGGCGCTGGCGAGGTTGACCAGGTTGTCGGTGCAATACCCGGCGTCTGCGCCCGGCTCCAGCGCCAGGCGCGGTAAACCTTGCGGCAGCGCTACATCGCTCAGCAACCCCGGTTGCGCCAGCAGTAGGTCCATGCCGCTGTCTTCGATCATGTAGGCGAGGCGCTCGGCCGGGTAGTCCGGATCCAGCGGCACATAACCGGCGCCGGACTTGAGGATCGCCATCAGGCTGACGATCATCTGCGCATTGCGTCGCACCGACAGGCCCACCCGCTGCCCCGGCGCCACACCCTGGGCGCGCAGGCGATGGGCGAGCTGGTTGGCCTGGGTGTTGAGTTGGGCGTACGTCAGGCGTTCGTCACCGACCATCACCGCCAGGGCATCGGGGGTGCGTGCCGCTTGTTGCTCGAAGCGCTGATGGGCCAGCAACGGGCTGTCGATTGGCGGCGCAGGCGGACGGGAATACGCCAACACCTTTGCTCGGGCCTGTGCATCCAGCAAGCTGACCGCGCCCAATGCCTGTTGTGGCTGTGCGACGAACTGCTCCAGCACCTGCAACAGGCTGGCGCCCAACTGGCTGATCTGCGCCGCGCTGAACCGGGTGCGGTCGAAACTGAAATCCAGTCGCAACGTGGCGCCGACTTCGATACCCAGGGTCAGCGGGTAACTGGTGATTTCGTGATTGTGCAGCGCGCCGAAGGTCAGCCCCGCCGGCGCTCCTTGCTTGAGGGCTTCGGCCACCGGGAAGTTCTCGAACACCAGCAGGCTGTCGAACAGCGCCCCCTGTTGCCCGGCCCAGCCCTGAATATCGTACAGCGGCACGTGTTCGAACTCGCGCAGGCTCAGGTTCAGGGCTTGCAGGTCGCTGAGCCACTGGGCCACCGACTGCCCCGCTTGCGGCGCGGCGATGATCGGCAAGGTGTTGATGAACAGCCCCAACTGCTGCTCGATGCCCGGCAACGGCGCGGAGCGTCCGGCAATCGTTGCGCCGAAGGCCACACAGGACTGACCGGTGTAGCGCTGCAACAGCAGGCCCCAGGCGCCTTGCAGCAAGGTGTTGAGGGTGATTTTCTGCTGGCGGGCGAAATCGCTCAGGCGCTGTAGTGCGGCGCTTTCAAGGCTCAATTGATGTTCGCCCATGCCGTGCCCATCGGCAGGCGTCGGCAAGGCTTGCGCCAGCAGTGTCGGCGTTTCCAGCGGCGCCAGCGCCTGTTTCCAGAACTGCTCGCCGGCCAGCAGCGGCTGCTGTTGAATCCAGCCCAGGTAGTCGC
This sequence comes from Pseudomonas sp. KH_046_2, assembly GCF_057838985.1. NCBI lineage: Bacteria > Pseudomonadati > Pseudomonadota > Gammaproteobacteria > Pseudomonadales > Pseudomonadaceae > Pseudomonas > Pseudomonas sp. KH_046_2. The sequence continues at coordinate 4,374,108 of NZ_CM174480.1, forward strand.
GGTATTGCCCCAACGGCCTGGCCAAGGTCTGGCCGGCATAGTGCTGGATCACTTCGCCGAGCAACTGGGCGTTGCTCCAGCCGTCCATGAGGATGTGATGGCTGGTATGGATCAGGTGCCAGTCTTCACTGCCCCGACGCACCAGCAGCAGGCGGAACAACGGCGCGGCGCTGAGTTCGAAGCCACGGCTGCGTTCCTCGGCGGCCAGTGCGTCGAGGTCGATGTCGGCCGCTTCGATCACTTGTAGTTGCAGGTCGATCTGGCGATGAATCACCTGATGCGCGCACTCAAGCCCCAGCCAGTGGAAGCTGCTGCGCAGGATGTCATGACGGTTGATCGCCGCCTGCCAGGCCCGGCCGAACGCGGCCAGTTCCAGGCCCTGGATGTCCAGGCGCAATTGATTGATGTAGGCCTCGGCCTGGGGTTCGTACAGGGTGTGGAACAGCATGCCCTGCTGCATAGGCGTCAGCGGGTAAACGTCCTCGATGGCCGGCGCCGCAACAGGCAAGGCATCGAGTTGTGCCTGGGTGATGCGCGCCAGCGGGAAGTCCGACGGCGTGACCTGGCCTGCCGCTGTCGTGCAGCAATGTTCGATCAGCGTCTTGAGTTCTTCGGTGTAGGCTTCGGCCAGTCGTTGCACGGTGGACTCGGCAAACATGTCACGGCTGAAGCCCCATTGCAGCGAGAGCTGCCCGCCATACACCTGGCCCTCCACGCTCAGCCAGTTGGCCAGCGGCGCATCGTCGCCCAGGGCCTGGCCGCCGCTTTCCGGGGCCGGGACGAACAGCGCAGCATCGTCGAACTGACGGTCGAACTGCCCCAGGTAGTTGAAGGTGATCCGTGGTGCCGGCAGGTCTTGCAGGGCCTGGCGCTGTGCCGGTTCGCCGAGGTAGCGCAGCAAGCCGTACCCCAGGCCTTTGCCGGGAATGGCGCGCAGTTGCTCCTTGATCGACTTGATCGAATTCGCCACCTCGGCCTCGGGTCGCAGGCGCAGCGGAAACAGGCTGGTGAACCAGCCGACGGTGCGGCTCAGGTCGAGGTCATCGGACAGGTCTTCGCGGCCGTGGCCTTCCAGCTGGATCAGCGTCGAACCCTGCCCGCTCCATCGGCAGATGACCCGCGCCAACGCCGTGAGCAACAGATCGTTGACCTGAGTGCGATAGGCCGCCGGGGCCTGTTGCAGCAACAGGCGGGTCAGTTCGGCGTCCAGTGTCGATTCGATCTTGTGCCCGTGGCGCTGCTGCAAGCTGCCCTGGGGGTTGTCACACGGCAGGTCCCGGGCATCCGCCAGTTGTGCCTGCCAGTACGGCATTTGCCCAGGCACGGTGCCGGCATGCTGTTGCAGGTGCGCGGCCCAGGCTTGGTAGGCGCTGGTTTTCTCGGGCAGCGCCACTTGCCGGTAAGCCTGTTGCAAGTCTTCGAGCAACACCCGCCACGACACCCCGTCCACGGCCAGGTGATGGACCACCAGCAGCAGGCGCTGGCTGCCGTCGTCGAGGCTGACCAGCAAGGCACGCAGCAGCGGCCCGTCTGCCAGATCGAGGCTGCGTTGCGCCTCATCGCACAGGGCGGTCAAGGCTTCGGTCGAAGACGCCCGACGCTGCCACAATTCAGTTGACTCGACTGGCGCTGCATGGTGCTGCTGCCAGCCTTCGGCACCGTCGATGAAGCGCAGGCGCAAGGCGTCGTGGTGGTTGATGACGGTGACCAACGCCCGTTCCAGCGCTTGCGGATTCAGCACTTCCCGGGGCGTCAGCAGCAGCGACTGGTTCCAGTGCTGACGCTGGGCGATGGCCTGTTCGAAGAAGTAATGCTGCGCCGGGGTCAGGATCACCTCGCCACTGACCGGGCCTTGATCGACAGTGCTGCGGCTGTCGAACGCCGCGACCAACGCCAGGCTGCGCACGGTCTGGTACTGGAACAGGTCGCGCGGGCTGAGGCGAATGCCCGCCTGGCGGGCACGGCTGACCACCTGGATGGAAATGATCGAGTCGCCGCCGAGCTCGAAGAAGTTGTCTTCGAGGCCCACGGGTTCCGCGCCCAATACGTCCTGCCAGATCTGCGCCAGCGCGGTCTGCAGCGCATCCTGCGGTGCGACGAATGCCTGTTGCGGCGCGGCGTCCGGCTGCGGCAAAGCCTTGCGGTCGAGCTTGCCGTTGGCGGTCACCGGTAAGGCATCCAGCGGCATCAGGTAGGTGGGCACCATGTATTCCGGCAGGCTGCCGAGCAGCCAGGCCTTGAGGGTTTGCGGCCACTGCGGGTCGGTGTCGGTATTTTCCAGCACCAGATACGCCACCAGTTGCTTGCCGCCCTGCACCAGCACCACGGCCTCGCGCACCAGGGCATGCTGCATCAGGCGAGTCTCGATTTCCCCCAGCTCGATGCGCAGGCCACGCAATTTGACTTGATGGTCGAGGCGCCCGAGATATTCGATCACCCCATCGACACGCTGGCGCACGCGGTCGCCGGTACGGTACAAGCGCGCACCGTCATGGAAGGGGCACGGTACAAAACGCTCGGCGCTGAGCGCCGGACGCCGGTGATAACTGCGCGCCAGCCCGGCGCCGCCGAGGTACAACTCCCCCGCCACGCCGGCCGGAACCGGCAGCAATTGCGCATCCAGCACATGGGTGCGCAGGTTGGCGATGGGCCGGCCGATGGGCACGCTGTCGGCGCCTTCGTCGATGCAGGTCCAGTGGGTGACGTCGATGGCCGCCTCGGTCGGGCCGTACAGGTTGTACAACCCGGCGTCCGGCAGTTTTTTGAACACCTGCAATTGCGCATCCAGCGGCAAGGCTTCTCCGCTGCAGACAATCCGCTTGAGACCGGTGCATGCCTCGACACCCGGCTCATGGATGAACGCCTGGAGCATCGACGGCACAAAGTGCAGCGTACTGATGCCGTGGTCACCGATCAGGCGGATCAACTGCGCCGGTTCACGATGCGCCCCCGGCGGTGCCACCACCAGGCGCGCACCGGTCATCAGCGGCCAGAAGAACTCCCACACCGACACATCGAAACTGAACGGGGTTTTCTGCAACACCGAGTCGCTGTCATCCAGCCCGTAAGCCTGCTGCATCCAGCACAAGCGGTTGACCAGCGCCGCGTGACTGTTGCCGGCGCCCTTGGGCTTGCCGGTGGAACCGGATGTGTAGATCACATAGGCCAGGTTCAGCGGATGCACTTCAACCTGCGGGCAGGTCTCGCTGTAGCCGTCGAGCCAGTCCTGCTCCTGATCCAGGGCGATGACCTTGACGCCCTCGGTGGGCAAGGCGCCGAGCAAGGTGCTTTGGCTGAGCAGCAAGCCAATCGCGCTGTCTTCGATCATGTAGGCCAGGCGTTCGGCCGGGTACTCAGGGTCCAGCGGTACGTAGGCACCACCGGCCTTGTGAATCGCCAGCAGGCCGATGACCATCTCCAGCGAACGCTCGACGCAGATCCCCACCAGCACATCCGGGCCGACGCCCTGCTCGCGCAAACAATGAGCCAGTTGATTGCTGCGGGCATCGAGTTGCGCGTAGCTGAGCTGGCGCTCGCCAAACACCAGCGCCGGTGCTTCGGGAGTGCGTCGGGCCTGGGCCTGAATCAACTCGTGCATGCACTGCTCGACGGGATAGGCCTCGGCGGTGCCGTTCCAGTCCTGCACCAGCACCTGTTGCTCATCCGCCGTCAGCATCGGCAACTCGCCGATTTTTTGCGTCGAGTCGTCGACTAACGCCTGCAACAGACGCGTCCAGTGCCGGGCCATGCGCGCGATCGTGTCGACCTCGAACAGGTCGCTGGCATAAGTCAGCGCGGCGTGCAGCTTGCCGCCCTTCTCCCAGGTGTCGAGGGTCAGGTCGAACTGGGTGGTGCGGCTTTGCCAGTCGATGCTGCCCAGCTCCAGACCGGACGCGGTGCTGACCGAGGCCATGTCGGCCACGTGCGGCTGGTGGTTGTACATCACCTGGAACAGCGGCGTGTGGCTGAGGCTGCGTTCCAGTTTCAGCGCCTCGACCAGGCGCTCGAACGGCAGGTCCTGATGGGCCTGGGCGCCGAAGGCGGTTTCCTTGATGGCGCGCAGCAGGTCGTCGACCCGGGTCTGGCCGTCCAGTTGGGTACGCAGCACCTGGGTGTTGACGAAGAAGCCGATCAGGCCTTCGATTTCCGCGCGGTTGCGGTTGGCGATGGGCACGCCGACGCGGATGTCGGTTTGCCCGGTGTAGCGATGCAGCAAAGCGTTGAAGGCGCCGAGCAGCAGCATGAACAGGGTGATGTTGTGTTTCTGTGCGGTGATGCGCAGTTGCTCGGCCAGTTGCGCCTCGACCGCGAATTCGTAGCGGGTGCCGCGATAGCTCGGCATCGCCGGGCGCGAATGGTCCAGGGGCAATTCCAGCACCGGGTGTTCGTCACCCAACTGCGCCTGCCAGTACGCCAGTTGCCGTGCCTGCTCGCCCGCCTCCAGCCAGCGGCGCTGCCACAGGGCGTAGTCGCTGTACTGGATCGGCAACGCTGCCAGCTGCGGTTGCGCGCCCGCATCGAAGGCGTCGTAGCAGCGGATGAATTCGTCGATCAGCACGTTCATCGACCAGCCGTCGGAGACGATGTGGTGCAGGGTCAGCAGCAGGACATGTTCCTGCTCGGCGAGCTTGAGCAAGGTCACCCGCAGCAGCGGACCGGTCGACAGATCGAACGGCAGTACCGACTGCTGTTCAGCGGTTACAGCCACGGCACCTTCGCGCTCATTGGCAGGCAATGCGCTGAAATCCACCTGTTCGATCCGCAGCGGCGCAGCGGCCGGCACTTGCAGCAAGCTGTCATCGGCTTGACGGGCGAACACCGTGCGCAGGGTTTCATGCCGCGCCACCAGGCTGACGAACGCCTGTTCCAGCGCCGACAGGTTCAGGCGCCCGGTCAGCCGCACCGCGCCCGGCAGGTTGTACGCCCCGCTTTGGGGGTCCAATTGCCAGAGAAACCACATGCGTTGCTGGGCGTACGACAGCGCCTGGCGATCCTCGGCCTCGACACCGGCCGGAATCGGGAAACGGGCGAAATCCACGCCTTCCTTGTGCAAGGCCGCAAGGAACATCTGGCGCTTTTCCAGGGGCAACCCGATAAACCGGCGAGCAAGTTTCAAGGAGTCTTCAGCATTCATCTATCGGCATCCGCATCAGTAGGCAGCAGGCGCAAAGGCGCGTCGTCCCTATAAAACGAATGCAGGCGGGAAAAATTAGCGGATCAGGCGGAAGGTGAAACGCGGAATACAGAACACTGAAAAAACCTGTAGGAGCGAGCCTGCTCGCGATAGCGGTGGGTCAGACACATTCAAGTTGAATGTGATGCCGCCATCGCGAGCAGGCTCGCTCCTACAAGGTGTACGGTGATGCAGGAATCGGGTCAGCCCACCGCCATCAACCCATGCCGCCGATGGTGCACTTCAAGCTGATCCTTGATCACCCGCAGTACCTTCGCTTCCTGCTCATGGATGAAGAAGTGCCCGCCCGCCAGCATGTCCACCGAAAAACTGCCACGGGTTTCCTGGCTCCAGCCGATCAATTGTTCAGCGGTGGCGCGGTCGGTCTTGCCGCCGAGCACGTGCACCGGGCACTTGAGCAACGGGCGCTGCACTGGTTCGAAACGCCCGCACAGCAGGAAGTCCGCGCGCAGCACCGGCAAGGTAAGGCTCATCAACTCTTGATTGGCGAGGATCTCTTCGCTGGTGCCGTTGAGGGTGCGCAGTTGCTCGATCAGTTCGGCGTCGGTCTTGGGCTGGGCAAAGCCCCGGTCGTAGTCGGCGCGCATCATCGGTGCTGCGGTGCCCGAGGCGAACAGCGCTACCGGCTCGGGGCAACCCAGCGAGCGAAACGCGTGGGCCATCTCGCAGGCCAGCAACGCCCCCATGCTATGGCCGAACAAGGCGTACGGCGCCTTGAGCGTGGCTTTCTGTTCCTGGGCCAATTGCAGCGCCAGGCGGCGCATGTCGGTATGCAAGGGCTCGCCGTACCGCGCGCCACGCCCCGGCAGTTCCACCGGTTGCAGCGTGAGCCACTGCGGCAGTTTGCGCCGCCAACGGCTATAGACCATGGCACTCGCGCCCGAATAGGGCAGGCACAGCAATGTCAGCGGGGTCACCGGGATTTCCTCGAAAGTTGTCTGCCAAGAGAACGGATGGGGCGTAGCCGGAATTAGTCGCAGATCCAATTGTGGTAAATCTTCATTTCAGATGGCGATAGCTCGGAATCGCCGAACCAAGCACCACCGCCCCTGCCGCAATCGCCAGCCAGAACCCGCTGCGCGCGCCAAAGGCGTCCACCAGCCAGCCGGAGCCGGCGGCGCCGATCGCCACGCCGATGCTCAGGCCGGTGACCAGCCAGGTCAGGCCTTCGGTGAGTTTGGCCGGCGGCACGATCTGCTCCACCAGGGCCATGGCGACAATCAGCGTCGGGGCAAAAAACAGGCCGGCGACAAACACCGCCAGGGACAGGCCGAAAATGTTCGTCGCCAGCAACAACGGCAAGGTAGTCACCGCCGTCGCTACCCCGCCGTACAGGAACAGGCGCGCCAGCGGCACTTTCGAACGCAGTGCGCCGAAGGCCAACCCGGCCAGGCACGAGCCGATGGCATACACCGACAGCACGATACTGGCCGCCGCCGGTTGGCCCTGCTGCCGGGCGAAGGCGACGCTGACCACGTCCACCACGCCGACGATGGTGCCCATGGCGACCATCAACAGCATCAGCAATTGAATGTCGCGAGATCGGATGATCGAGCCCTGGTGATGGGCTTCATGGGGATGCACCGGCGGCTCCGTGCTGCGCTGCAACACAAACGCGGTGACGCCGATGGCCAGCGCCAGCAAGGCCGCCAGCGGCCCGGCCTCGGGGAATGCCACCACGCACAACCCCACCGACAGTGGCGGCCCGACGATGAAGCAGACTTCGTCCAGCACCGACTCCAGGGCGTAGGCGGTCTGCAACTCGGGGCGACCGCGATACACCTCGGTCCAGCGAGCCCGCACCATCGCCGACATGCTCGGCATGCAACCGGCCAGCGCGGCGAAGACAAACAGCGTCCAGTTGGGTGCCTGCAACCGCGTGCACAGCAACAACAGCAGCAACGCCCCGCCGCCGAGCAGTGCCGATACCGGCAGAATCCGCCCCTGGCCATATCGATCCACCAGCCGCGAGACCTGCGGCGCACAAAAGGCCGTCGCCAGGGCGAACGTCGCCGCCACCGCGCCCGCCATTGCGTAGCCACCCTGCACCTGCGAAAGCATGGTGATCAGGCCGATGCCGGTCATGGAAATCGGCATGCGCGCGATCATCCCGGCCAGCACGAATGCGCCACTGCCAGGGGCCTTGAACAACTCGCGATAGGGGTTTGCCATGGGACGGGTCTCATCAGGGGACTGCACGTTGCCATAACGGCTGATTGTGGGGGAAGCGTGGAATTGTTGGTTGAATGTGAAGGCCCCATCGCGAGCAAGCTCGCTCCCACATTGGACGGCGTACACCCATCAACTGTGGGAGCGGGCTTGCTCGCGAAGAGGCCCTCACAGCCCCCCCTCCTCGCCCGCCAAATGAACTCTCGGCCACCCAAACCAGTCAGCTACTTAGGCCCCTTAGTTCCCGGAGTTTCACGACAATATTTCAATCAGCTGGCGGAAGCGGAAGCCTGACGTGAGCTGGACACCGGATCTGCTGCAACACTGACCGAAAACCGCTCCCGATAAGCCTGCGGTGTCACGCCCATGGCCCGCAGGAAGCTGCGGCGCAGGGTTTCTTCGCTGCCGAAGCCGCATTGCACCGCCACCCGCTTGATCGGCACGCCGGTATCGCTGAGCAGACGTCGTGCGGTTTCGACGCGGATCAGTTCGATGGCCCGGGCCGGGGTCTGGCCGGTGTCGGCGCGGTAGTGGCGTACGAAGCTGCGTTCGCTCATGCCGGCCTGCAGGGCCAGGGTCGGGATGCCCAGGTCCTTGGTCAGGTTTTCGCTGATCCAGGCGTGAAGTTCGTCGAAACGGTTGCCTTCCTGTTGCAGGGACAGGGTCACGCTGAATTGCGACTGGCCACCCGGGCGCTTGAGAAACACCACCAGTTGCCGGGCAACTTCCAGGGCCATGCTGCGCCCCAGATCTTGTTCGACCATGGCCAGCGCCAGGTCGATGCCAGCGGTCACCCCGGCCGAGGTCCAGACCGGGCCGTCGTTGATGAAGATCGGGTTGGGCTCGACGTGCAAGCGAGGGTGTTGCTGCGCCAGTTGCTCGCAACGGGTCCAGTGGGTGACCACGCGCCGTCCATCGAGCCAGCCGCTGGCCGCCAGCAGAAACGCACCGGTGCACACCGAGGAAACCCGTCGGCAGCCACGGGCATGTTCGCGCACCCAGGTGACCAACGGCGCATCTTCCGCAGCTGCGTAAACACCCCAGCCACCGGCGATGATCAGGGTGTCGGTGCCCCCCTCCGGTAACGGTTCGGCCAACAGCGCCAACCCCGCCGACGACATCACCGCCCCGCCGCCGCTGGCAATCACCGTCGGCGCATAGGGTGGCGGCAGGCCTTGCTGACGGGCAATGTCGTTGGCCGAAGCGAATACCTGCAACGGCCCGGTGACGTCGAGCAATTGCACGTTGGCGAAAGCGAGCACATGGATGGTTTTCGACATTTGGCGTAATTCGTGGGGATATTGGCGTATACGCCAAAGCCTACGAGCCTAGAGTCAAACCGTCCACCCACTTCACGAGAAAAAACACCATGACGTTGCAGATCGGTTTTCTGTTGTTCCCACAGGTTCAGCAACTGGACCTGACCGGCCCTTATGACGTACTGGCCTCGCTGCCGGATGTGAAAGTGCATCTGATCTGGAAAGACCTGATGCCGGTCAGCGCCAGCACCGGCCTGCTGTTGAAGCCGACCACCACCTTCGATGATTGCCCGGCGCTGGACGTGATCTGTGTGCCCGGAGGCAGCGGCGTCGGGCCGTTGATGGAAGATGACCAGACCCTGGACTTTCTCAAGACCCAGGCCGCCAACGCCCGCTACATCACCTCGGTGTGCACCGGCGCGCTGGTACTGGGCGCGGCGGGACTGCTCAAGGGTAAACGCGCCACCACTCACTGGGCGTATCACGAGTTGCTCAAGCCGCTGGGCGCAATCGCGGTGAAAGATCGGGTGGTTCGAGACGGCAATCTGTTGACTGGCGGCGGCATCACCGCCGGTATTGATTTCGCCCTGACCCTGGCCGCCGAGCTGTTCGACCAGGCCACCGCCGAGCTGGTGCAGTTGCAGCTGGAATACGCACCGGCCCCGCCGTTTACCGCAGGCAGCCCCGAGACGGCCCCGGCCAGTGTGCGGGAAGAGGCACGCCAGCGGGCTGCCGGCTCGTTGAAGCTGCGGGCGCAGATCACCGAGCGCGCGGCGGCGAAACTCGACCGACAGTGAAGAAATGGCGGCGGGAACCCGGTTCCTGCCGCCACGACTTTTCCTGCGCCCACAAAAAAACCCGCCGAAGCGGGTTTTTCCAAGACCATGACGACTCCTTGTCGTAGCGTTCCTTGCATATGGTCGATCATCCATGATCCTGAGCACATCCTGTGCTTCAGTGGGTGAGGCCAGAATACGCATCGGATCCAATTTGTAACAGGCGATATCGCTACCATCGCGTGTAAGACATTCGCTATATACCACCTTCCGAAAACCCCTAGACGCCTCAGGTTTCGAGCCGGCTTCAGCCACTCTGTTGCTCATGGGACTTGGCGTTGTCGATCAAAAACTGCTCGATATTGTTCATTTGCTCTTCCCAGCCACGACTGTCCATGCGGAAAGCCTTTTCGCGACGGGCCTGGGGAACGTGATCGAAACCGGACTCAGAGACCTTGAGCAAGGTTCCTTCGTCCATGTCTTCGAGCTCGAATTTCACCAGGGTGGTGGGTTCCTGGGAGTAATCGACTTCAGGGTTCACGGCATACGGGTGCCAGCGAAACGAAAACAGTCGCTCCGGCTCGACCCGCTCTACCAGTACATTCCAGCGCAAATGCTCATAACCGGGATAGGTAATCTGCCCCTGGGTCCACTCGCCTGCCACAAAACGCTTGCCCTCCAGCGCCACGCCAAACCACTGTCCGAACATTTCGGCATTGGCCAGCACGCGCCAGACCTGCGAACGCTTGGCCTTGAGCAGGACTTTCCTTTCGATGCGATCAGATGCTGGGTTCATAAGTCACCTCCTGTACTTGAACAGTAGGTCAGTAAGACCACAAGACCAACTTTAAAGTTGTACCAATCGGGATTTGCAATCAACCATACCTGAGATGTTCGGTTGCATTTACGCGGATAAGTTCTGCGGCAATCGCAAAATCAGCGGGTCGAAACTGCTAACGTTCGCCCTCGAAACAGCATCGAAAAGGATAGCCACATGAAAAACCTGCGCGGCAGTTGCCTGTGTCCCTCGGCGCTACACTGCACCTCTCTTTCGGTCACAGCGAGCACTCCAGCATGAACCCACGCTTACTATTGGCGCTGACGCCTCTGTTGTTCACCTCCATGGCGTTCGCCGTGGACTGCGACAATGCCAGCGACCAGGCGACGATGAACCAGTGCGCGGCGCAGCAGAATGCGGCCGCCGACAAGGAGTTGAATACGCTGTACCAGCAGATCACTTCGCGACTCAAGAGCAACCCGGACAGCAAGAAGCAGTTGGTGGGTGCGCAGCGGGCGTGGGTGGCGTTCCGCGATGCCGAGTGCAAATTCTCGGCGTCCGGGGTGGAAGGCGGGAGTGTGTATCCGTTGATCTACAGCAACTGCACCACGGAGCTGACCAAGGCACGGGTTCAGACGTTCAAGAACTACCTGAAGTGCCAGGAAGGGGATTTGAGTTGTCCGGTGCCTGGGGTTTGATTTTGTGCTGTTCTTGAGGGCCTCTTCGCGGGCAAGCCCGCTCCCATATGGGCCGGTGTGAATGCAAATATGCGTTCCAACTCGGTCACCTGTGGGAGCGGGCTTGCCCGCGAAAGCGATCTTCCAGACACCCAGGATCTCAGAGCTGCCACACCTCAGGGCTCACAAAAAACGCCCGCGCATTATCCTCCAGACTCTCCAGGTGATAGCCGCCCTCCTGCACAATCAGGCACGGCAATCCCAGGCTGCGAATCCGCTCACCAAGCACGGAAAAACCTTCGCGAGTCACCGCCACCTTGCTTTGCGGGTCCAGTTCGAAAATATCGAAGCCCAGGGACAACACCAATACATCGGCACCAAACTGCGTCACAGCGTTCAGCGCTACATCCAGTTGCGCCAGAAAATCCGCCTCGCTGGCGCCATGGGCCATCGGCAGGTTGAGGTTGAAACCCTCGCCCGCCCCGACACCACGCTCTTCGGCAAAACCTGCGACACCCGGATAGAAGTTGGTCGGATCGCCATGCACCGAAACGTAGAGCACGTCATCGCGGTCGTAGAAAATCTCCTGAATGCCCTGGCCGTGGTGCATGTCGGTATCCAGCACCGCTACCCGCGAAAAACCGGCGCGCAATACCTGCGCCGCCACCGCCGCGTTGTTCACATAACAGAAACCACCCGCCGCTTCGGCCCGGGCGTGGTGACCCGGTGGACGGCACAGGGCATAGGCTGCCGGCTCGCCATCGAGCAACGCCCGGGCCCCGGCGATGGCGCTTTGCGCCGACCAGTAGGCGGAACGCCAGGTCTGCTCGCCCACCGGGCAACTGCCATCGGCCAGATAACGCGCCGCCTGCGCGAGAATCCCGCGCAAGGCATTGGGCTCGCGGACAAAGATGTTCGACATCACCTCGTCGCCCCAATCCTCGGGAATCTCTTTCCAGCGCTGATGGGCCTCCTGCAAGAACCTCAGGTACGGCGCACCGTGCACCGCCAGCAGCGGATCGAGCCCGGCATCGGCCGGTTGCTCGACACTGAAACCCAACGCATGAGACGCCTGCACCAGGCGCTGCGCACGCTCCGGCACTTCCTGCGGCGTGCGCATCTGGCCACGGGAGTAGTAGCTGCGTGGATGATGGAGCAATTGTTCGGGGTGGAAAACACTGCGCATGGAGTGAATACCTGTCAGTTAACGAAAATCTTTTGGCCGAGCCCGTACCACTGTAGGAGCGAGCCTGCTCGCGATGAGGCCGGCACATTCAACATTGATGGCGACTGATCCACCGCAATCGCGAGCAGGCTCGCTCCTACAGGGATTGTGTTTAGTCGGCCTTCCCGGCGCGCGACAGCACCGCGTTGAGCAACACATCGGTGCCCTGCCGCACATCCTCGGGCAGCACATCTTCGGCTTCGTTGTGGCTCAGGCCGCCCACGCACGGGATGAACACCATGGCTGTCGGGCAGTACCGCGCCAGGTGGATCGCGTCATGCCCGGCGCCGCTGACGATCGACTGCTGAGCGTAGCCCAGGCCATCCACGGCCTGTTGCACCGCCGCCACGCAGTCCGCGTCGAACGGCGTCGCCGGGCTGATCCAGTGCGGGGTGATCGCCAGTTTCAAACCGCGAGCATCGGCAATCGCCTGCAGCCGCGCACGGACCTGTTGCTCCATCGCCTCGATGGTTTGATCGCGGTGATGACGCAGGTCGACGGTGAAGTTCACCAGGCCCGGAATGGTGTTGCGCGATGACTTGTTGATGCTCAACTCGCCGACCGTGGTCAGGCCTTCGGGGGCGAAGTCCGCCGCCAGGCCTTCGATGGCCTGGACCATCTGCGCCACACCGTACAAGGCATCCTTGCGCAACGGCATAGGCGTGGTGCCGGCGTGGGCCGCCATGCCTTCGACCCGCACGTCGAGCCAGCGAATCGCCTGGCCTCCGCTGACGACGCCGATGCTCTTGGCGTTGTCTTCAAGGATCGGCCCTTGCTCGATGTGGGCTTCAAAGTACGCATCCACCGCGCCACCCAGCGGGCGCTCGCCGGCAAAACCGGTGCGTTGCAGCGCCTCGGCGACGCTGATGCCATCGATGTCGCGCACCGCCAGCGCGGCGTCCAGCGCCATGATGCCGGTGAACACCGCCGAGCCGAACATCGCCGGGGTGAAGCGCGCGCCTTCTTCGTTGGTCCACACCGCCACTTCCAGCGGCTTGCGGGTCTGGATGCCCAGATCGTTCAGGCAACGCACCACTTCCAGGCCGGCGAGCACGCCGTACACGCCATCGAACCGCCCTCCTTCGGGCTGGGTATCGAGGTGGCTGCCCATCATTACCGGGGCAGCGTCCGGATCGGTGCCGACGCGGCGGGCGAACAGGTTGCCGATGGCATCCACGCTCAAGGTCATGCCGGCTTCACGGCACCAGTGGGCAAAGAGTTCGCGACCGGCCTTGTCCTCGTCGCTCAGGGCCAGGCGGCAGCTGCCGCCACGGACGGTGGCGCCGATTTCGGCCATCGCCATCAGACTCGCCCAGAGGCGTTCGCCATTGATCTTCAACATGTGCTTCTCCAGGAAAATTCAGGGGTCAGGCCTTGGCCAGTTCCAGGCGTTCAGCGCTGGCATGGCGACGGGCAAGGGACAGCACACACAGCAGCGAAGTCGCGGCGATCAGGCTGTAGAACACCGCCATCGGCCACCACTGGCCGGCGAACCTGTGCACCAGCAGCGTGCCGATCAGCGGCGTCAGGCCACCGGCCAGCGCGCCGCAAATCTGGTACGCCAGGGAAATCGCCGTGTAGCGCACACGGGTCTCGAACATGCCGCTGACGTAACCGGCGATCACCGCATAGAACGACGCCATGCACACCACCGCCAACGCAATGCCGAGGATGATCAGCGGCGCCTGGGCCGAACTGACCAGCACGAACATCGGGTACGGCGACGCCATGGCCAGCAGCGACACCAGGCACAGGAAGCGGGTTGCCCCGACCTTCTCGGCGACCCAGGCCGCCAGCGGCTGAATGCAGAACTGGATGATCGCGACGAAGAACAGGCACTCGAGGATCAGTGAACGCGGAAGTTCGAGTTGCTGGGTGGTGTAGGCGATCATGAAGGTGTTGGTGAAATACACCCCGGCGATCCCCAGGGTGTTGGCGCCGATGCACAACAGCAGCGGCCGCCACGCGGTGCGCAGCACCTCCATGACCGGTGCCTGCTCCTTACGCTGGCTTTTGCTGGCCTGCTCGCGGCTGGCAAGAAACTCCGGCGACTCATTGACCCCCAGGCGAATCGCCAGGCCCACCAGCAACAACAGCGAACTGGCGAGGAACGGCAAGCGCCAGCCCCAGCTCATCAGGTCTTCTTCCGGTAGACGGGTGACCGCGCTGAAGGCCAGCAGCGACAGGATCAAACCTGCCGGGCTGCCCAGTTGCGCAAACGAGGCGAAGAAATTGCGCCGGCCTTTCGGCGCATGCTCGCCGGCCATCAGCACCGCCCCGCCCCACTCGCCACCCACGGCGATGCCCTGGACGATGCGCAGCACAATCAGCAGCACCGGCGCGGCGGCGCCGATTTGTGCGTAGGTCGGCAGCAAGCCGATGCACACCGTGACCACGCCCATCATCAACAAGGTGATGATCAGCGACTTCTTGCGGCCAATGCGGTCACCGATATGACCGAAGACAATCCCGCCCAACGGCCGCGCAAAGAAACCCACGGCGAAGGTGCCGAAAGCGGCCATGGTGCTGAACAGTTTGTCGTCTGAGGGGAAGAACAGCGCGCCGAACACCAGCGCGGCGGCGGTGGCGTAAATGTAAAAGTCGTACCACTCGATCATGGTGCCAATGAAGGCAGCGGCTGCCGCACGGCGCGGCTGGGACGAAGCGGGAGGCTTCATGGGGGACTCCTTTGGTTATTTTTCTGGCAGGAGAGAAACGGCAAATCCGCGGCGCTCTGGCGGCGCCGGTCTGGGGATGATTTTTCGTTCCGGGAACATGATTAGTCAATTTTCTATTTATTATTCGAAGTATTACTACAGCTTATAATTGAGGGCTGCAGCCCTTCTCTACAGGCAACAAGCGGCCAAAAGAGAACCCTCAGCGGCCCGGTGTCGCTTGGGCGTCTTCAAAACGATGCCGTAGTGATGGCATCTCTTGCCAAGACCCAACGTAGACACGTTTTCGTCGATAAAATCCCTCCTTGGCAGCGCTATAAATAGCTAGCTATTTGTTAATAAAAGTCTGAAGTATTCATTTGAACTTTCAGATTCTTTCAGTGCGCGGCCTGTGCCTAACATCGACTCCACAGCGAACCAGCCTCTTGGCAGCCTGGCGCCGTCGAAGTGCTTTTGCAGTAGGCCTTGGGATTTTTGAGGATCACCGATGAAGCTGGAAATTTTTCGCACGCTGTGGGGTTACACCGCCAGCAAGGCCCAGGCGCTCGAGGAGTTGCTGCAAGCGGGCTTTGATGGCATGGAAGCACGCCTGCCACTGGACGCCCGTGAACGGGCCGAGTTTGGCGCCTTTCTCCAGGCCAATCGCCTGGGCTATATCAGTACGGTCTTCACCGCGTACGATGTGCTGCCGGAGCAGTCGGCGACCCCTGCCGTCCACCTCAATGACCTCGACCAGAAACTCGCCTGGGCCGCCGAACTCGGCCCGCGCTTCGTCAATGTGCTGGCGGGCAACGATCGCTGGTCCTTGCCGCAACAAGTGGAGTTTTTCGGCCAGGCGCTGGATCTGGCGCGCAAGCACGGCCAGGTCTGCAGTTTCGAAACCCACCGCTCGCGTTCGCTGTTCAACCCCTGGGTGACCCTGGAGTTGATCCGGCAATTGCCCGATCTGCTGTTCACCAGTGACATCAGCCATTGGGTGGTGACCTGCGAGCGCCTGTTGAATGACCCGGCCGATGACCTGAGCGCTTTCATCGAGCGGGTTCACCATATCCAGGCCCGGGTCGGTTATGACCAGGGACCGCAGGTCCCGCACCCGGCGGCCCCCGAATATGCCAGGGAACTGGCTTTCCACCAGCAGCACTGGGAAAGCATCTGGCGCTCGCAGCAAGCCCGCGGTTACCAGGTCAGTACCCTGACCCCGGAGTTCGGCGCCGACGGCTACCTGCATCATTTGCCCTTCACCAATGTCCCGGTCGCCGACCTGTGGTCATTGAACGTGTGGATGGGCCAGACCGAGCGTGAACACTTCGACCGTTTCAGCCACTCAAGCAATCCTTAGGGAGCCGATGCGTCATGCCTGACAACAAAAACAACAGCGCCAGCACTGACACACACAAAGCCAACTTCAATAGCATCCCGGTGGTCAACATCGCCGGTCTGTTCAGCGTCGAACTGGAACACCGCCTGGCCGTGGCCGAACAATTGGGGCGCGCCGCCAGCGAGGTCGGGTTCCTCTACATCACCGACCACGGCATCGACCCGCAACTGATCGCCAACCTGCGCAAGGCTGCCAAGGACTTTTTCGACCAGCCCATCGACACCAAGATGCGCCACTACATCGGCACCTCGCAAACCCACAAGGGTTTTGTACCCGAAGGCGAAGAGGTCTATTCCAAGGGCAAGCCGGACCACAAGGAAGCCTTCGACGTCGGCTTCGAAGTCCCGGCCGATGACCCGCTGGTGCTGGCCAACACCCCATTGCTGGGGCCCAACGACTGGCCGCAGCTGCAAGGTTTCAAGGCGTCGGTGCAGGCCTACTATGAAGCCATCTTCGCCTTGGGCCGGCGCCTGTTCGGCGGCTTCGCCCTGACCCTGGGGCTGGAAGAAAACTATTTCGACAGCCTGGTGACCCGTCCGCCGTCCAAACTGCGCCTGATCCACTATCCCTTCGACGGCGCCGCCCATGACGCACCGGGTCTTGGCGCCCATACTGACTACGAGTGCTTCACCATCCTTCTGGCCGACAAACCGGGCCTTGAGGTGATGAACAATCTTGGCCAATGGATCGATGCACCACCGATTGCCGATGCCTTTGTCGTCAACATCGGCGACATGCTGGAAGTGATGACGGCAGGCGCTTTCGTTGCCACCGCGCACCGGGTACGCAGCGTGAAGGAGGAGCGTTATTCCTTTCCGCTGTTCTATGCCTGCGACTATCACACCCAGATCAAACCGCTGCCCGGTTTCGCCCAGGCAGGCAACGACTACGAAGAAATCACCATCGGCGAACACATGTATGGCCAGGCGCTGCAGACCTATCAGTATCTGCGCCAGAGGGTGGCCAACGGGGACGTTCAACTGCCAGGCAAGGCGCGCAAGCCCGCCAGTTTCGGACATTTGAGAAATCAGGCTCAACCGTCCTGATTGAAGTTTTCAGCTAAACCCCTACCTACGCCGGAGTCAGCACATCATGAAAAACAACAAGAAAAACCTTTTGGGCCTGGCTGTATTGGCAGCCGGCATGTTCGGCGCCTCGGTGAGCATGGCCGCGGCAGACACGTTCAAGGTCGGCATGGAGATCACCTACCCGCCCTTCGAGTCCTATGACAAGGACAAAAACGTGGTGGGTTCCGACCCCGAGCTGGCAACGTCACTGGCCAGGCACATGAACGCCAAGGTGGAGTTCGTCGACACCAAGTTCCCGAGCCTGATCCTGGGCCTGAACTCCGGCAAGTACGACGCGATCATTTCCGGCATGTACATCACACCGGAGCGCCAGACCCAGGCCCAGACCATCGCCTATGCCAACACCGGCGCCGCGGTCATGGTGCCCAAGGGCAGCGAGATCAATGCGAAAAAGCCTGAAGACCTGTGCGGCCTGAAACTGGGCCTGGAACAGGGCACCACCTGGGTCAAGGAATTCAAGAAGCTCTCCGACGAATACTGCGTACCGAACAATAAAGGCGCGATCACCGTCAGCGAGTACCCTTCGGCACCCGAAGTGACCCAGGCCCTGCTGTCCAAAAATATTCAGGCCCAGGTCGAAATCGCTGGCGCGGCAAAAATGATCGCGGAAAAGACCAACGGCCGGGTAGTGATCACCACCGAGCATCCGATCTATCAGCAAACCCTGGGCATCTTCGTCAAGAAAGGTAACGACGAAACCTTCCAGGCCGTGCAAAAGGCCTTCGAGGAGAGCAAAAAGAGCGGTGAATACGCGGCAATCCTCCAGAAATATGGCCTGGAAGAACCGACTGCCAACTAAGAACCTGTCCTTGTAGTCTGGTCATCTGCCTCCCCTGCACCGGGGCGGCAGATCGAGGTGCCCCATGCAATTCGATTGGTCGTATTTCTTATCCCTGTTCTCCCTGCCGGACTTCTGGAAGGCCTGCGTCACGGTGGTCCAGCTCAGCGCCCTGGCCTGGTTCATCGGCATGCTGCTGGGTTTTGTCCTGGCCTCGGCCAAGCTGTCCCAATCGCCCTTGCTGCGCATTCCCGCAGCGGTCTACATCTGGTTCTTCCGCAGCATCCCGTTGCTGGTGCTGGTGGTCTTCGTCTACAACCTGCCGCAATTGTTTCCCGGTAGCGGACCGATTCTGTCGAACCCCTTCTACGCAGGGTTGCTGGCCCTGGTGGTCACGGAAGCGGCGTACATGGCGGAAATCCATCGTGGCGGCCTGATCTCCGTGGCCAAGGGCCAGAAGGAAGCCGGGCGCGCGCTGGGTGTCGGCCTGTTCGGCATGCAACGCCTGATCGTGATCCCCCAGGCTTTCCGTATTTCGCTGCCCACGCTGATCAATGAATACATCACGGTGGTCAAGCTGACCTCGCTGGTCTCGGTCATCTCCCTGACCGAAATCCTCACGGTCGGCCAACGCCTCTATGCCACCAATTTCCTGGTCATGGAAACCCTGGCGGCGGTAGGCGTCTATTACGTGTTGATCGTCACCGTGTTCGGTTACTTCCTGCAGCGCCTGGAGCGCTACCTGGACCTGAACTTCCGCAAGCCGCACACACTCGACGCGGCCACCATCGCCAGGTTCAAGGCCAGCGCCGAAGCGTTGCCCGACATTGCGCGCAAAGCCGCAGGCAACAATACAACGCCGATCCTGCAACTGAAGAACATTCAGAAGAGCTACGGCACGCACAAAGTGCTGCTGGGTATCGACCTGAATGTCGAATACGGCCAGGTGGTCTCGATCATCGGGCCATCCGGCTCCGGCAAGACTTCGCTGATCCGCACCGTCAACGGCCTGGAAACAATCGATACCGGCGACATTCTGTTGTTCGGCGAAAAATTCATCGAAGCGTCGGACAAACCCAACAGCACCCGCCTGCGTAAAGGCGTGCGCCACATCGGCATGGTGTTCCAGAACTTCAACCTGTTCCCGCACCGCACCATTCTCGACAACGTCACCCTGGCGCCCCGTTACCATGGCCAGCCGGGCGAGCTGAGTGAACATCGTGCCTATGCGCTACTGGACAAGGTCGGCCTGCTGGCCCATGCCCACAAGTACCCGCACCAGCTCTCCGGCGGGCAGCAACAGCGCGTGGCGATCGCTCGAGCCCTGGCGATGGAGCCGCAGATCATGCTGTTCGACGAGCCGACCTCGGCCCTCGACCCGGAACTGGTCAACGACGTGCTGAACGTGATCCGCGACCTGGCCAAAGAAGGCATGACCATGCTGATCGTGACCCACGAAATGGACTTTGCCATGTCGATATCCGACCGGGTCGTGTTCATGGAGAACGGTAATATCCAACTGGATGCCGCACCGCAAACCATACGATGCGATGCCGAAGGAGAACGCGTGCGGCGCTTCATGGGCATCAGTACCCGATCGCCGAACCTGTCTGCAACGCTGGATCATGCATGAGCAGGGTGCAGCCTTAATGCCGATCAGGGTTTACGCGCAATGATCACCTGACTTTTCGCCACCACGGCATCCAGCGCCTGCTTGATCTGCGTGCCCCGTGGCGAGGCCAGGATCGCCTGCCAGGTATCCGCCCAGTGGTT
The DNA here is from genome assembly GCF_057838985.1 of Pseudomonas sp. KH_046_2. Lineage (NCBI taxonomy): Bacteria > Pseudomonadati > Pseudomonadota > Gammaproteobacteria > Pseudomonadales > Pseudomonadaceae > Pseudomonas > Pseudomonas sp. KH_046_2. The sequence continues at coordinate 4,393,878 of NZ_CM174480.1, forward strand.
GAGCAACGGATGGTCCGGGTTGCTGAAGTCGACCTTGGCTTCCCAGAACAACAGCATCCACATCGACCAGTAGAATCCGTACTGGCTGTGGCTGATCACTTCCAGGCCGGCATCGCTGACCATCGCCTTGAACTGCTCTTCGCTGATGATGCGGATGTGGTTGGGCTTCTGGAAATACTCGGCCGCGGCGATATCTTTCTGTAGGTCTTCGGAGCTGGGGTGCGGGACGCTCAGCAGATACAACGCGCCTGGTTTGCCGACGCGCACCAGTTCAGCGAGGAACTGGGCTGGATCGTCCACGTGCTCGATGACCTCGGTCGACACCACCCGGGTGGCGGTCGCATCGGCAATCGGCAGCGGGTTGCAGTCGGTGACATGACATTCGACGTCGCGGGCCGGTGTATCGCCCAGGCGCTGGCGGGTCGCCTCGACCTTGGCCGCGTCGATATCGGCGATGATGATCTTCGCCCCGCGCATCCCGCAGAAATGCACGTTGCCGCCGTCACCGCAGCCCACATCCAGCAGCGTGTCCTCGGGGGTCACCGGGAAGCCGGTGAACAGTTCGCCGGTCTGCTGATTGAACCAGCCGCTGAGCATCGCGTCGTGCAGGCCGAGCATGTAGGGGTCGACTTTCTCCGCCACTGGCGCCGCGGGCGGTGTCTCTGGCTGCACAGGCGCGGGCGTGGCCGCCGTGAGTTTCTTCAAAAGGCTCAGCATGAGGTGGCTCCAGAGGATGGGACGGCTGTTCGTGAGGTGCCCAGGCGTTTGACCAGCGAGGCGCCGCGGTTGCGCATGGGCATTTCGATGTAGCGATAGTTGAGTTCGCTCAGCAGCACGATCAGGCCGCCAGCCATCAGTAACATCAGAATCGGATGACCAGCCGGACTGGGCAGCCCGGCAGCCTGTAAACGGAAAATGAACTCACGTACCAGCAGGTAGGCCGGGATATGAATCAAGTAAATCCCGTAGGAGCGGCTGCCGACCCAGGTCATCAGGTTCTTGAACACTCCCTTGGGCATCAGGTAATCGCGGTTGTAGGACGCGATCCACACCAGCAGCGCACACAACAGCGCAATCACACCGATTCGGTAATGGGTAAAGGTGAAACGGTCCGTCGCCATGAAACCGAGCACCAGTGCAATCCCCACCAGTGCCGACAAGCCGGCCCAAGGGCGACGCAGGAAAGTCGGCTCCCAGCGCCGGTACGAAGGCTGCACGCTCCACATCGCCAACAACACGCCAAGGGCCAGAGCGTCGGTGCGCACCACCATCAGCATCGGCGTGCGCAAGGTCAACAATTGCACCGCAACCAGCGCCAGCAACGCCCACACCAGATGCTTGCGAAACAGCACGATCATCAGCGGAAACAGCAGGTAGAACTGCTCTTCCAGCGACAGGCTCCAGTAAACGAAACTGGTGCCGTACTCGTAGCGATAAAAACTGTCGGCAAAGCGGAAGTTGGCGAACTGGGCCACGCCAGCCAGGGTCGCCTGAAGGTTCGCGTGCAGGGTGCCGAACGCGCCGGAGCGGTTGAGAAAAAGGCACGCCAGCAACATCAGCGCCAGCCATAACCAGGCCGACGGCAGCAAACGAAAGGCCCGGCGCAACCAGAAATTGCGCGTCTGTTGCCAATACTCCTGACGCGTGGTGCAGCGGCGCAAGGCCGGGATCAGGCTACGGGCAATGACGAAGCCCGAGATCGCGAAAAACAGATCCACGCCCCACCACGGCTGGCTGTACAACGTGATGGCCTGGAACAACGGAACAGCCGCCGCGAACAGGCTGTCCTGCAGGTGATGAAACAGCACGCCAAGCACCGCAATCCCACGCAGCAACTCGATGTCCATGATCCGTTTTTCGTTGCTCATGCGCCCTCCTGGACATGAGGTTTACGGGCAATGATCACCTGGCTCTTGGGCATGAACCGGTCCAGCATCTGCTTGATCGCCAACCCGTCGGGCTGGGCCAGCAAGTCCTGCCAGGTTTTCGCCCAGCTCTCCATCAGCGGCGGATACGGCGCCTGAATCCGGTCGCGAACCGCCCCCCCCAATTCACGCCCGGCAGCCCGCTCGCTGGCCCAGAAGAAAATCATGCCCATGACCCAGAAAAACCCGGTGGCCTGGCGATGTTCGATGACCAGGCCCGCGTCTTCCACCAGCGCGGCGAATCGCTCGGGGCTGAAAATCTGTACGTGATTGGGTGATTGAAAATAGCTGGCCGGGGCGATACCTTTCTGCAAATGCTCGCCCACCGGGGACGGTACGCTCAGCAGGTACAGCGCGCCGGGGCGGCCCATGCGCACCAGTTCGTCCATGAAGGGTTCTGGCTGATCGATGTGTTCCAGCACTTCCATGCACACGACTTTGCTGGCGCAGCCGTCGGCCAATGGCAGCGGCAAACTGTTGCTGACCAGCCCCAGGTTCGCCTTATCCGACTGCTCTTCCACTTGCCGCGCCAGGTCGCGGACCTTGTCGTGTTCACTGTCGGTGAAGATCACCGACGCGCCCTGGCGGACTGCGAACAAGGTCGCCACGCCTTCACCGCAACCGACATCGAGCAAGGTGTCGTCAGCGGTGATGGCAAACCCCTTGAGCAATTCGCCGCTGTCGCCGAGAAACCAGCCGTCGAGCAGGGCATCGTACAAACCGATGTCCCTGGGCGAGACCCGCGTTTCTGATGGGGCGACCGCTACCGGTGCGGGCCGCAACTTCGCAAGCAGGCGCCGAATCATGTGCCCGACGCTTGTGCGCAGTTTGCTTCACGCCGTTGCAGCAACTGCTCGAGCACCGCCTTCAGGCGCTGCTCGGCAACGGCCTGGCTGCAGAATCCCTGCAGGCTGCGCACGGCATGGGCCGACATCCGTTGATAGCGCTCGACGTCTTGCCTGGCGACGTCATGGCTGGCGGAAAATGCCGTGCACAGCGAGTCCCAATCCGTGACGTAACGCAGGGTACGATACGCTGCCCGAGGATCGTGGGGCCAGGATGTCAGCTCGTCAGTGCCTTCGACGATAAACGCGTTGTCACGGTCGATGTAGTCGGCCATGGCGGTGTTCAGCGGCGCAATCGCCGGCTTGCCGCAGGACATGAACTCCATCAACGGCAGGCACTGCCCTTCGCCGTAGGAGCAGTTGACGACGTAACTGGTGGCCTCGACCAGGCGTTCGTAGTCGACGTCGGACAGATAGCCGTGGACCAGCACGATGCGGCACTGATAGGACTGATTCTTGTAGACGTGGTGCAGCATGTCGTTCAGCGCGTTGGCGATGTCATGGTGCGTGAGCTTGAGCACCAGGGTCGCATCGGGCCTGTCGCGAAAGGCGGTGCAGAACGCACTGATCATGTCCTTCCAGTTCTTGCGTCCGTCGTAGGGATTGAACACCGAGGTGTAGACCACGCCCTCGAGCAGCAGCTCACAGTCCCGCGGCGGTTGGTCGAAGGCGATCGGTGTGCCCTCGCGCAAGCGTTCGGGGCCGTAGGGGCGCAAGTCCGTGGTGCGACTGTCGATCAAGAGCCCGCGCAGGTTCAGGCGCGTAGGGCCCACGACCGGACGCTTGTCCAGAAGCTCGCCACGGGCGGCAAAACGGTCCCAGACGGGCGCCGCGATAGCGCTGATCGGGTACTCGGGGCCCATCACATCGCGCACGGCATTCACGGTAAAACTGGAGTGGGTGATCGCCGTCCCGCTGGCGCCCAGCACCGTCCGCCAGTCATGCCGTGGCTCGCCCTGCCAGCTCTCGGTGGGAATGGTGCTGAACTCCCATGCGAACACCGGAATCGTCGGGCACGCGTAGTGGACCGGCGTGCGATGCGGCGGGGAGAAGGACAGGAACACACAGTCTTCGCCCCGGCTCAGGCAATCGAAATACAGCCGATCGACCAGTTCGTCCGGGTTGCTGACCTCGATCACCTGCCCCAGCCGTTCGAGCACCGGGCGGAATTCCTTGAGGACGAAGTAATAGCTGTACTCGGGCCGCCCCAGGTTCTGCTGGATGTTGCTCTTGTTGGTTTCCGAATGAATGATGATCAGCACGATGCAGCCCCCGTTTCGGCAACCACCGGCACGACGTCACGGGCAGGTTCCTGATTGAAGAACAGCGCCAGACGCTGCTGCACCGGGGCGAAGCTGCAGTACTGGTGCATGCGTTCGCTGGCCGCATCCGCCATGGCCTGCCAGGCGTCCGGCTGGTTCTTTGCCATGGCGTAGCTGTTCTCACAAGCCATTTTCAACGAGCCCCAGTCCGGACGGTGGCGCAAGGTGCGGTACAGGATGCGCGCGTCTTCCGGCCAGATCGTCGGCTCCTGGCTGGACTTGACGACGAAGGCCACACGCTCGTCGATGTAGTCGCGCATCGCCGTGTGGTTCGGGGCGATCACAGGCCGTGCGCAGGACATGAACTCCATCAGCGGCAGGCACAGGCCTTCGCAGCGTGAAGCGTTGACGTAGTAACTCGCCGCGCCATAGAGCCGGGCGAACTGCTCGTCCTGCAGATAACCGTGCATGACCACCACGCGACAGGCGAAGGGCGAGAGTTGGGACAACAAGGTGATGAGTTCGACGTAATAGGTCGACAGGTCGTTCTGGGTCATCTTCAACACGAGCGTGGCGTCTTGCACATCACGCAGCGCCCAGCAGAACGCCGTGATCAGGTGGTGCCAGTTTTTGCGCCCGTCGTCGGGGTTGAACACGCTCACGTAGATGACGCCATCGACCTCGATTTCCACCGTTTGGCTGGTGTCGGGGAAAGCCGCCTGTGGGTGCTCATCCGGCACGAAAGCTTCGCTGATTGCAGGCACATCCGGCACGGGCGCTTCGCTGACCGCAGGTTCAACCGGCGACGGTTGAAGCGTGCGAAACCGGGCCAGCCATGGGCGAGCGGCATCCGGCACCAGATCGCGAACGGCTTCGCGATACCACAACAGCAGGTAATGCCTGGTAATGAACAGGCGTCGACGCAGTGTCAACGGCGGCGCCGCAGGTTCAGGTTCCGGCTCGGGTTGAGGCTCGGGTTCGACGATTTCCTGCGGCGGTTGCTCGATGATCGGCGCGATCAAGCCATCGGCGGACAACCCCATCGAGCGGCTGTCCAGGATGCAACCCTTGATCTGCAGCGTGGTGCCCGCGTTCACCGGCGTACCGGGATATTGCTGGCGGATGTCGGCGAAGCGTTCCCACAAGGGCGTCGGCAACACCAGCACCGGGAAGTCGTCGCCCAGGGTCCGGCGGATGGCTTCGGCGGTGTGGGTGGACAAGGTGATCACTCGCCCCAGACGAGCCAGTGTCTGGCTCCAGTCTTGACGCGGATCGTTGTCCCAATGCTCGGCGGGAATGCTGTCGAACTCCCAGGCGACCACGCACACCATCGGGCATTGCAAGTCGGAGGGGGTCTTGTGCGGTGGTGCGAACGAAATGAACAGGCAGTCCTGGCCGGCCTGCTGCAACTGCCGATACAGCGGGTCGACCTCGGCGGCCGTCGAGACGACATGCACTGGCCCGAGGCTTTCAAAGAGCGGTCGATACGCCTTGAGCACGAAGTAATAACTGTACTCGGGACGGCCGAGACTCTGGCTGATGGAGCTGTCGTTGACGTCGGAGTAAAGAATAAAATTCATGGCATCCCACGGTGACGCCGCCATCCCGGCAGCCTCACGCTATGACGGGGAGGATACGGTTCGAGTCAGTGTTTACTGGCGCTCGTCCATCGTCTTCCGGCCCGTCTTCGTTCTTGTTTTAGTAGTCAGTTTCTCGCAGTTTCGAAGCGACGCTGCCGAACCCTGGGTAATCGTGACGATGGGGCATTCTAAACACATCCATCGAGGGTTCGTGAACCGCCCGGCGAGAATAAATCGGGCCAAGCTGACGAGAACTGATCAGTCACTATTGGACTTATTGAAATCGCCGAACAAATGACACAAATTGGCTAGCAAACAACTACAACAAACATTTCACCCGGCTTTCAAGCGATCATACCGGCTTGTAAAACCCTTCCATGAAGCCTGTGGAAACCGGATGAAATGTATGACCAAGGGATCGCTGTTTGAAAAAGCGTTTGTTTGTCACGGGTCTTGGCGGATTCGTCGGAAAACACATCCAATCGCGCTTGCAGGCTGATGCCTCAAAATGGGCGCTTCTGCCTGTGCCTTGCCAGTACGATCTCGCCGCGCCGGACAGCCTCGAAGGCCTATGGCCTGAAATGCCCGATGCGGTAATTCACCTGGCTGGCCAGACTTTCGTCCCGGACGCCTTTCGTGATCCGGCGCGCACCCTGAACATCAATCTGCTGGGCACCCTGAACCTGCTGCAAGCCCTCAAGGCGCGCGGATTCACCGGCACGTTCCTGTACGTCAGCTCCGGCGATGTCTATGGCCAGGTCACCGAAGAGCATCTGCCCATCACTGAACTGCAACCACCCTGCCCGCGCAATCCATATGCCGTGAGCAAACTGTCGGCCGAGTTCCTGAGCCTGCAATGGGGCCTGAGTGAGGACTGGCCTGTGCTGGTCGCCCGCCCGTTCAACCACATCGGCAGCGGGCAGAAAGACAGCTTCGTCATCGCCAGCGCCGCCCGTCAGATCTGCCGGATCAAGCAAGGCCTGCAAGGGCCACAACTGGAAGTCGGGGACATCGACGTCACCCGCGATTTTCTCGATGTCGGGGACGTGGTCTCGGCCTACCTGGCCTTGCTGGAAAAAGGTACGCCGGGGCAGGTCTACAACATTTGCTCGGGGCGCGAGCAGAGCATTCGCAGTTTGATCGAACAGCTGGCAGATCTTGCCCGGGTCGACCTGCAACTGGTCCAGGACCCTGCGCGACTTCGCCGCGCGGATCAGCGTCGGGTGTGTGGCAGCCCTGCGAGGCTGGCCCAAACCACCGAATGGAAGCCTGAAATCACAACACAACAATCCCTGCGGGCGATCCTGTCCGACTGGGAGAAGCGAGTACGACAAGAATGACTAAAAGTGCATTGATCACAGGTATCACCGGCCAGGATGGCGCTTATCTGGCGAAACTGTTGCTCGACAAGGGCTACAAAGTCCACGGCCTGGTAGCGCGTCGCAGCAGCGACTCGCGCTGGCGCCTGCGCGAGATGGGAGTCGAGGCGGACATCGTCTACCTGGACGGCGATATGGCCGATGCCTGTTCAGTGCAGCGCGCGGTGATCAAGTCGGCGCCGGACGAGGTCTACAACCTTGCCGCGCAAAGCTTTGTCGCAGCCTCCTGGGATCAACCGGTGACCACCGGCATCGTCGACGGCCTGGGCGTTACCCACCTGCTCGAAGCGATCCGTCAGTTCAGCCCGCACACGCGTTTCTACCAGGCGTCCACCAGCGAAATGTTCGGCCTGATCCAGGCCGAGCAGCAGGACGAGAACACCCCCTTCTATCCGCGCAGCCCTTATGGCGTGGCCAAGTTGTACGGTCACTGGATCACGGTGAACTACCGCGAAAGTTTCAACCTGCACGCCAGCAGCGGCATCCTGTTCAACCATGAATCACCGCTGCGCGGCATCGAGTTCGTGACGCGCAAAGTCACCGACGCCGCCGCCCGCATCAAGCAGGGCAAGCAGCAGGAACTGCGCCTGGGCAACATCGACGCCAAGCGCGACTGGGGCTTTGCCGGGGACTACGTCGAGGCCATGTGGCTGATGTTGCAACAGGACAAGCCCGACGACTTCGTGGTGGCCACCGGCGTGACCACCACCGTGCGCGAGATGTGCCGGATCGCCTTCGATCACGTGGGCCTGAACTACCGCGATTACGTGAAGATCGACCCGGCGTTCTTCCGCCCGGCCGAAGTGGAAGTGCTGCTCGGCAACCCGGCCAAGGCCCAGCGTGTGCTGGGCTGGAAGCCAAAAACCGACCTGGATACCCTGATCCGCATGATGATGGATGCGGACATGAAACGCGTCGCCAAGGAGTAGGCCATGCTGATCCCCGTGATTCTCTCCGGCGGTGCCGGGACAAGGTTGTGGCCGGTGTCGCGTGAAGGCCACCCCAAACCGTTCATGGCCTTGCCTGACGGACAGTCACTGTTGGGCAAGACCTATCGGCGTGCCGCGGACCTGCTCGACGGCTGGGGCGATATCGTCACGGTGACCAACCGCGAGTACTACTTCCAGAGCAAGGATCACTTTCGGGACGCACAACTGGGCCGTCATCGCGGGCACTTCCTGCTGGAGCCGACGGGGCGCAATACGGCGCCGGCCATTGCCGCCGCCGCCCTCTCCCTCCAGGCCCTGCATGGCGACGACGCGATCATGCTGGTCATGCCCGCCGACCACCTGATCGTCAATGTCGATGCGCTCAAGGACGCGGTCGAGCATGCCGTGGCATTGGCCAGGCGCGGTCATCTGGTGACCTTCGGTGTCGTGCCGACCGCTCCGGAAACCGGTTTTGGCTACATTGAAGCCGGCACATCACTGGACGACAAAGGCGCGGCCAGCGTGCGGCGCTTCGTCGAAAAACCTGACCTGCAAACCGCAACCCATTACCTGGAAAGCGGCAACTTCCTGTGGAACTCCGGGATGTTCTGCTTCTCGGTCGCCAGCCTGCTGGCCGAACTGCAAACCCACGCGCCCGACTTGCTGGAGCAGACGCAGACCTGCATGGCCGCCAGCGCTGCGGTGGAAAACGCGGACTGCCTGCAACAGGAACTGTCGCCGGCCCTGTTTGGCGAAATCATGGACATTTCCATCGACTACGCGTTGATGGAGCGCTCCGACAAGGTGGTCGTCGTGCCGGCCCGTTTCGACTGGAGCGACATCGGATCCTGGGGGGCGGTGGCCGCGCTGGTGCCGGCGGATGCACAAAACAACCGCGCCGTCGGCGAGTCGATTTTCATCGACAGCCACGATAACTTCGTCCAGAGCGATAACCGTCTTGTCGCGACAGTGGGTGTAGACAACCTGATCATCGTCGACACCGCCGACGCGGTGCTGGTGGCCCACGCCGACCGTGCCCAGGATGTGCGCCGGGTGGCCAGGCAACTCAAGGATAAAGAGCACGAAGCCTATCGCCTGCACCGGACGGTCAGCCGGCCATGGGGCACCTACACGGTGCTCGAGGAAGGCCCGCGCTTCAAGATCAAACGCATCGTGGTCAAGCCTGGCGCCAAGTTGTCGCTGCAGATGCACCACCATCGCAATGAACATTGGGTGGTGGTCGAAGGCATGGCCAAGGTCACCAACAATGGCACCGGTACTCATCTGGTGGCCAAGAACGAATCGACCTTCATTGCCGCCGGTCACAAGCATCGCCTGGAAAATCCCGGCGTGATCGACCTTGTGATCATCGAAGTGCAAAGCGGCGAATACCTGGGAGAGGACGACATCGTTCGCTTCGAAGATCAATACGGCAGGACGGTTTGAATGCTGCGTAACCTTTACCAATCGCTGTGGAGTTACCGGGGTTTCATCCTCGGCAGTGTCAAACGGGAGTTTCAGGCGCGTTATCGCAACTCGCTGTTCGGTGCCTTGTGGACCGTGCTCAATCCGCTGTCGATGATCCTGGTCTACACGGTGATCTTCTCCACCATCATGCGCGCCCGCTTGCCGGGCGTGGATGACGGGCTGGCCTATAGCGTCTACCTGTGCGCCGGCCTGCTGACCTGGGGACTGTTCGCCGAGATCACGACGCGCAGCCAGAGCATGTTCCTGGAAAACGCCAACCTGCTGAAGAAAATCAGCTTCCCGCGCATCTGCCTGCCGGTCATCGTGCTGCTCAATGCCGGGATCAATTTCGCGATCATCCTCGGTTTGTTCCTCGGCTTCCTGCTGATCAGCGGGCGGCTGCCGGGCATGGCGTTGCTGGCGCTGGTGCCGTTGCTGATCCTGCAAGTGCTGTTCGCCGCGGGGCTGGGGATGATCCTGGGCGTGCTCAACGTGTTCTTTCGCGACGTCGGGCAGTTTTTTGGCATCTGCCTGCAATTCTGGTTCTGGCTGACGCCGATCGTTTATCCGTTGTCGATCCTGCCGCCGGGCATCCAGCACTTTATCGAGTTGAACCCGATGACGGCGCTGATGAACAGCTACCAGAACCTGTTTCTCTACAACCAATGGCCAGACTGGAGCTCGCTGCTGCCGTTGCTGGTGATCGGCCTGTTGTTCTGTGGGATGGCGCTGCGGCTGTTCCGCCAGCGTGTCGGTGAAATGGTGGACGAGCTCTGATGGGACATATACGTGTCAGTGGCCTGGGCAAGGCCTACAAGCAGTACCCGAATCGCTGGAGCCGGCTGTTCGAATGGCTGGTGCCGTTTTCCCCCACCCGGCATCACCTGCACTGGGTGCTGCAAGGGGTCGATTTCGAGATACAGCCGGGCGAAGCCGTGGGCATCGTCGGGGTCAACGGAGCCGGCAAAAGCACGCTGTTGAAGATGATCACCGGCACCACCCAGCCCACCTGCGGCGACATCCGGTTGCAAGGTCGTGTGGCGGCGCTGCTGGAGCTGGGCATGGGCTTCCACCCGGACTTCACCGGTCGGCAGAACACCTTCATGGCCGGGCAGTTGTTGGGCATGCAGGTCGAAGAAATCGAAGCGCTGATGCCGGAGATCGAGAGCTTCGCCGAAATCGGCGAGGCCATCGACCATCCGGTTCGTACCTATTCCAGCGGCATGCAGATGCGCCTGGCGTTCAGCGTGGCCACCGCACGGCGGCCGGACATCCTGATCGTCGATGAAGCGCTGTCCGTGGGTGACGCCTACTTCCAGCACAAAAGCTTCGATCGCATCCGCAACTTCCGCAAGGCCGGCACCACGTTGCTGATCGTGTCCCACGACCGCTCGGCGATCCAGTCGATCTGCGACACCGCCATCCTCCTGGAAAACGGGCGCATGGCCATGCGTGGCAAGCCCGAAGAAGTGATGGACTACTACAACGCCATGCTCGCCCAGCGCGAGGGCCAGACCGTGCGCCAGGAAATGCTCGCCAACGGGCAGGTGCAAACCATCTCCGGCACAGGTGAAGCGGGCATTCTCAGCGTCCGCCTGCTTGACCCCAAGGGCCGCTCGGTGGAGGTGGCGGAAGTCGGTCAGGCAATGGTCCTGGAGGTGCAGGTCGAGGTGCGCCAGGACATCGAGCGGCTGATTCTCGGTTTCATGATCAAGGATCGCCTCGGCCAGCCCATGTACGGCATCAATACCCACCGGGTCGACAAGGCCCTCACCGACCTGAGTGCCGGCGAACGCGTCACCTACCGTTTTGCCTTCGACATGCGCCTGGGCAAGGGCAATTATTCGGTGGCCTTGAGCCTGTCGCGGCTGGATTCGCACCTGGATCGCAACTTCGAATGGCGTGACTACGGGTTGGTCTTCCACGTGATCAACAATCGCCAGGAAGACTTCGTGGGTTGCTCCTGGCTCGAAGCGCAGACCAGCGTGACCCGTTCCAGCGAAAACCGGGTGGAATCCGTTGGGGAGACGCGATGACCAGACTGTTGGTGGAATGTACCTACGTCTTCGAACACCCGGATGCCAACTCGGGCATCCAGCGGGTCGTGCGTAATGTGATTCAGCAATTGCCGGCTGCGGACGCCCGGCGCGAATGCGTTCCGGTGGTGATGATCAACGGCGCATTGTTCGAGGTGAAAAGCCTGGCGCCCCTGCCCACCGTCAAAGTGGACCTGATGAGCGTGCGGGTGAAGCTCGAACAGTTTGCCAATCAGTTCTGGCTGCGCCACCGCGCGCTGGAACGACGTCGCCCTTTCAGCCAATCGAAGTTCGCCCGCCGGGTGCTTTACGTCGGTTGCCGTCTGACCGCGTTCGCCTGCCTGAGCCTGCCGATGCGCCTGCTCGACCGGGCACTCAAGGGCCAGCAGGTTCCCGAGCGCTGCGTGCCGTTGCAGCATCGCGCAGGCGATCAGTTGGTGCTGCTGGATTCGTCCTGGCACGCCAACTTTTTCCCCCTGGCCGAGCAACTCAAGCGTGACGGGGTGGGTATCGTTTCGGTGATCTACGACCTGATTCCCCTGACCCACCCGCAGTTTTGCGACGCAGGATTGGTGAAGGTCTTCAACGAATGGTTCGACTGGATCGCCCGCACCGCCGATGGCTACGTGGCGATCTCGACCACCATCCGCGACCAGGTTCGCCAGGAGATGACCCGCAGGATCGGCCCCGCGCAGGTTCAGCAACGCTGGTTCGACTACTTCCACCTCGGCTCCGAACTCGACCTGACCGATGCCCGTTCCGCCATCGACCCGGGGCTGCTGCAGATGTTCAAGACGCCGGACCCTGTGTTCCTCATGGTCAGCACCATCGAGCCGCGCAAGAACCATGCGTATCTGCTGGACGCGTTCGAGCGCACCTGGGCGGCCGGGTCAAAAGCCCGGTTGTGCATCGTCGGCAAGATTGGCTGGAAGTGCGAGGCGCTGATCGAGCGTATCCGCCGGCATCCGCAATTGAACCAGCGCTTGTTCATGTTCAACACCCTCTCGGACAAGAGCCTGGAACACGCCTATTCCCACGCGACATCGCTGGTGTTCCCCTCCTACGTCGAAGGGTTCGGTCTGCCGCTGGTGGAAGCCATGCAGCGAGGTTTGCCGGCCATGGCCAGCGACATCCCGGTGTTCCGCGAAATCGGCGGCGAGTACATGGCGTATTTCGACCTCGCCGACCCGCAGAACCTGGCCGATCTGGTCATCGACATGGAAAGCGGCGGCGCCTTTCCCGCCCCCCTCAACCTGGATAACTGGCGTTGGCTGAGCTGGCGCGAGGCGAGCGCGCAACTGGTCGAACGCATCCAGCGCAACCTGCACAGCGATGCGAAGGTGCCTGAGAGTCAGCATGCGAATTGCCCTTAACGCCCGTATCCTCCAGGCGCCGCGTACGGGCATCGGCCAGTACGTCGCCGAACTGGCGACGGCCCTGGCCCGCGAACCGGACGTCGAGTTGTCGTTGTTCCATGGCTGGGGCTGGAGTTCAACCCTGCCTGACACGGCGATGCCCGGATACTCGCGTCTGACGCCGCTGCTGCGACAGATCCCGGGGGCCTATCAGGCACGGCGCTGGCTGGAGCAAAAGCGTTTCGACCAGCGCCCCGCCCAGGCCATCGATCTGTATCACGAGCCGAGCTTGTGGCCGCTGTCGTTCGACGGCCCGACCATCATCACGCTGCATGACCTCACGCACTTGCACTACCCCGACACCCAACCCCCGGCACGCCTGCGCGAAATCGAGCGGCGACTGGCCGACGGCGTACAGCGGGCGCGGCTGATTCTGACCGACTCTCAGCACATCGCCGATGAAGCTCAGGCCTGGTTCGCACTGCCGGCCGAGCGCTTCGTGGTGGCGCCGCTGGGTGTGGCCGCGCGCTTTCACCCCCGTGAACCCGAGGCCATCGATCAGGTTCTCAAGGCCCACGGCGTCGAGGCCCGGGAGTATTTCCTCTGCGTCGGCACCCTGGAGCCGCGCAAGAACCTGACCCTGGCCCTGCGCGCCCATGCCCGGCTACCGGAAACCGTGCGCCAGCGTTTTCCGCTGCTGATCGCCGGCATGGCCGGCTGGCAGCGCCAGCAGTTCAACGACGAATTGCGCTCGGCCCTCGCGTCAGGTCATGTGTGCCTGCTGGGGTACCTGCCCGACGAGGATCTGGCGCAGTTGCTGGCCGGCGCCCGGGCGCTGGTCTTCCCTTCGTTGTACGAAGGGTTCGGCCTGCCGGTGCTGGAGGCCATGGCCAGTGGCACCCCGGTAATCCTGACGGGTGAGTCGGCGATGCCGGAGGTGGCTGGCGACGCCGGCAACTACATTGAGACGCACGACCCCGACACCTTGCGCGATGCCCTGCAGCGGTTGATCGACGACCCAGCGCATTGGCAGGCCTGTCGCGAGGCGGGCTTGCAGCGAGCGAAGCTTTTTTCCTGGGAACGTTGCGCGACGGTGACAGCCCGCGCCTACCGCCAGGTTATGGAGAACTGATATGCGCGTTCTGCACTTTTATAAAACCTACTTGCCCGACTCCATGGGTGGCATCGAACAAGTCATTTTCCAGATGAGCGAAAGCGGTGCGCGCCATGGTGTCGACAGCAGCGTGCTGACCCTGAGCAATAATCCGGTACCGGGCGTGTTGCAGATCCGCGAGCACCAGGTGCATCAGGCCAGGATGGATTTTCAACTCGCCTCCACCGGTTTTTCCTACAGCGTGTTCAAGCAGTTTCGTGAGCTCGCGGCTGAAGCCGACGTGGTCAACTACCACTTCCCCTGGCCCTTCATGGACCTGGTGCATTTTGCCAGCACCACCAAAAAACCCAGCGTGGTGAGTTACCACTCCGACATCATTCGCCAACGTCACCTGCTCAAACTGTACCGGCCGTTGATGCGTCGGTTCCTGGACAGCGCGGATCGAATCGCCGTGGCGTCCCCCAACTACTTTCACACCAGCGATGTGCTCAAGGACTACCGGGACAAGACTCGAGTCATCACCTATGGCCTGGACAAGTCGGGTTATCCGAAGCACGACGCGGCACGGACCGAGCGCTGGCGCCAGAAGCTGGGGGACAAGTTCTTTCTGTTCGTCGGTGTCATGCGCTACTACAAGGGGCTGCACATCCTGCTCGAAGCGATGCAGGGGCTGAACTATCCCGTGGTGATCGTGGGTGCCGGCCCGCTGGAAGCGCAGCTGCATGCCCAGGCCAGGGCCCTGGGTCTGCAGAACCTGCACTTCCTCGGTTTCCTGGGCGACGAAGACAAGGTCGCCTTGCTCGAGTTGAGTTATGCGGTGGTGTTCCCGTCGCACCTGCGCTCCGAAGCCTTTGGCATTTCGCTGCTGGAAGGCGCGATGTATGGCAAACCGATGATCTCCAGTGAAATTGGCACCGGCACCAGTTACATCAACATCCATAACGAGACCGGACTGGTGGTGCCGCCGAGCAATCCATCGGCATTTCGTGAGGCAATGCGCACGCTTTGGGAAAACCCGGTGCTGGCGGCGCAAATGGGCGAGAAAGCTCAGGCCCGTTATCAACATCTGTTCACGGCGGACGAAATGGGTCGCAAATGGGCGGCCTTGTATGAGGAACTGCTGGAAGAAAAAGCCCTCGCCTACGCATGACGCCGATCCTGCGATGTAGAATTTCCATGGTTTGCGCACGACGTGTGCAGGCCGTCGACTTTCTCTATCAACCTTTTCCTGACTGTTGAACGCCTATGCAACGTCTGCTCAATGACCGCCTGGACTGGAACCTGCTGCGCACCTTTCGGGTGATTGGCCAGGAGCAGAGCATCAGCCGCGCCGCCGCCCGCCTGCACCTGACACAACCGGCAGTGAGCCAGGCACTCAAGCGCCTGGAAGAACAACTGGGCCGCCAACTGATTGCCCGTCGCGGGCCACGTTTTGCCCTGACCGAAGTCGGCGAGCAGATCTTCGCTCTGGCCGGGGAAATCTACGGGCAAATGTCCCAGGTCAGCAGCGTGCTGGAACAACCGGCCGACGAAGTGATCGGCAAAGTGCGGTTGCTGATCATCAGCCGGATCTTCTCCGAGCGCTTTGATGACTTCCTCGCCGATTTCCATCGCCAGTACCCGCGAGTGGACCTGGAAGTCGATGTGATGCGCAGTTCCGATATCGTCAGCGCCCTCCAGGAAAAAACCGCGACCCTAGGCCTGAGCCTCAATCGGCGCCCGCAGCCACGCCTGGAGCAGCGCTTGTTCCTGCGTCAGCGCTATGCGTTTTTCTGCGGCAAACACCATGGAATGTTCGGCCAACAGGCCGTCGCCGAAGGGGATTTGCAGCGGGAGAATTTCGTCAGTTTCACCAGCGACCAGATCGGCGGCATGCTCTCGCCGCTGACGATATTCCGCGATCAGCAGGGTTTCAGCGGCCGCATCGTCGCGTCCTCACCGAGCCTGGAGGAAGTCCGGCGACTTGTGATCGCCGGCTTCGGTATCGGCTGTCTGCCCGAACACGTGGTGGCGGCGGACGTCGACGCCGGACTGCTCTGGCGCCTGCCCCCCCACGAAGGGATTGCCGATGTGGACATTCATTTGCTGTGGAATCGCGAACAGCGCATGAGCCGGGCCGAGACGATCTTTCTCGAAAGCCTGCAACAACGGCTGACGGATTAGACGCAACGGGCGAGTTCGCAGGGCATTTTTATTAGGTGGATAGCGGTGGGTTCAATAACCCAGTAATCGGTCGGCACAGTTCAATAACGGTTCGCCGCTATTCAATCGACGGAAGTTTTCCGCCACTTGTTCGGCAATACAATCATGGGAAGCCGCCGAGGCCATGTGCGGGGTGATGGTGACACCGGGCATCGTCCAGAGCCGGTTATCGACCGGCAGAGGTTCCTGCTCGAAGACATCCAGCAAGGCGCCGCGCAAGTGTCCGCTCGCCAAGGCCTGCTCGAGGTCGTCGATGTTCAAATGACCGCCCCGGCCACAGTTGACCAGTGCAGCGCCGTTGGCGAGTTGTTCGAAAGTGGCTCGCCCGAGAATCCCGCGGGTTTCGCTGGTGAGTGGCAACAGGTTGATCAGCAACTCGACGCCGTCGAGAAACGGATGCAAGGCATCAACCCCGGCGAACGTGCGCACACCCGGCAAGTCCTTGCTGCGCCGTGCCCAGCCGCGCACGTCGTAACCGGCTGCGACCAGGTCCAGAGCAATCGCGCTGCCCAGCGATCCGAGCCCCATCACACCGACCTTGAACTGCCCCGCCGCCCGTTGCAGCGGCCGCTCCCAGCGTTGCTCCCGCTGTTGCGACAACACCTGGTCGAAACCGCGGTGATAGTGGATCACCGCCCAGCGCACGTACTCGGTCATGCCCTGGCGATGGCCCGGGTCGACCACACGGCAAACCGGCAGGTCCGGGCATGAAGGATCGTGATCGAGGTGATCGATACCGGCTGCCACCGAGTGGATCACCTGCAGGTTCGGCAATGCGCCGAGACTGCCGGGCAAGGGAAACCAGCACGCCGCCATCTGCGCATTGGCGGCCCGGGAATCATCGGCCTGCACGGCGGTGAGCTGCGGCGCACTGCGGGCAAACGCCGCCTGCAATTGCTTGAGCAGCAGGGTATCGCGGGACAACAGGACCACGGTATTGATGACGGCGTTCATGACAAATAAGACTCGCGCTGGGATTCGATCAACGTCAGAGCGGCCTCCCAGGCCAGGTCGATGATGTTGTCCTGCTCATCACGGTCAAACTGTTCGGCGGTGTGCGCACAGACTTCCGGTGACGGGTAATGCAGTGCCGAACCACCGGCCAGTGCCTGCACCTGGGCCTGACAGGCGCGCTCCAGGAAGTGGATTTCCTGGAAAGCCTGGGCCACGCCCGAGCCACCTACCAGCAAACCATGGTTGCGCAGGATCATCGCCCTGTGCGGACCGAGGTCGGCGATCAAGCGCTCGCGCTCATCCAGCGACAGCGCGATGCCTTCATAGGTGTGATAGGCCAATTTGCCGTAGAACTTCAGCGCATGCTGACTGATCGGCAGCAAGCCCTGCTTCTGCGCCGCAACCGCCATGCCGGCTGCCGTGTGGGTGTGGATTACACAGTTCAGGTCCGGGCGCGCCATATGGATCGCCGAGTGAATCACGAAGCCGGCGGCGTTGACCCGATGGCCTGCGTATTCCGGATCGACCACCCGCCCTTCCTGATCGATGCGCACCAGGTCCGAGGCGCGCATGCGGTCAAAGATCACCCCGTAGCGGTTGATCAGGAATTGGTGTTCAGGCCCCGGTATCCGCAGGGTGATGTGGGTGTCGATCAGGTCGGTCATGCGAAAGTGCGCGACCAGTCGATACAGCGCCGCCAGCTCGCAACGGGCTTGCCATTCAACCGGGTCGATGTGTGCAGGTTTACTCACGAATACACCTCTTTGGCAGAGTGGGTGACGACCGGGTTGGCGCGCAGGCGGGCCAGGCCGCAAACACCGATCAGGGACAGGGCCGAGAGAATCACCACCGCCAACGCGATGCCGAGCGTCATCAACAGAATGTTCTGCGTGCCGACCAGCAGGAACATCGGGTACGGCGTGAGCATGCACAGCAGCGCGACCCATTTGAGAAAACGCCCTTCGCCGAGCCGATGGTCACCCCAGCGGCGGCGAACAGGATCTGTCGCCAGCAGGTGCGGATCACCTCCATCACCGGATATTTGGCCGTCTCGTTGTTGTCCTGGACCTTGGCGAATTCCGGCGACTCGTGAACCCCGGAACGGATCAACAGGCCGACCATGGGCCGCGCAATAAAGCCGACAGCGAAACTGCCGAACGCCGCGAGGGTACTCATGACCGGGTCGCTGCTGGGAAAGAACACTTGCCCGAGGACCAGCGCCGCCGCGGTGGCGTAGATGTAGAAGTCGTAGAACTCGATGGTCGTGCCAATGAAGGCAGCGGCCGCGGCTCGGCGCGGTTGGGGAGTAGTGTGCATGCAAGGACCCTGTGTATTTATAGTTTTGGGGCAGGTGTTAAGGCTGATGACGGTTGCACTCTATGGCGCTTGTGGGCTTTATCGCTTCCATGCCAGGATTAGTCAATTTTCAAATTCTTATCTTTACTATTAGCAATGCTACTGCATGAGGTTTTATGCCTTCCACTTCCAACCCGTGGGTCGGCCGGCGCTTTCTCAATGACCGCCTCGACTGGAACCTGCTGCGCACCTATCTGGTCATCGGCCAGGAAGGCAGCATGAGCCGCGCCGCCGCGCGACTGCACATCACCCAGTCGGCGGTCAGCCAGGCGCTGAAACGACTGGAAGAACAACTGGAATGCGTGTTGATTGCCCGCAGCGGACGACGCTTTGACCTGACGGAAACCGGGGAAGAAGTCCTGCGCATAGCGGCGGATATCTACGGGGATATTTCACGCCTGGGGACGGTGGTGGAGAGCCGTCACGACGACGTGGTGGGCAAGATCCGCATCCTCACCGTCAGCGGCGTGCAGGCGCGGCATTACGATGATTTCCTCGCGGACTTCCATGAAACCCACCCGAAAATCGAGCTGGAAGTCGAGGTGATGGGCAGTTCGAACATCATCAGTTCGCTGCTGCAAAAGACCGCAACCATCGGCGTCGGTCTGTGCCGCTTGCCACAGCCGCGGCTGGAGCAACGGGTACTGTTTCGAGAGACCTATGCTTACTTTTGTGGCCAGCGTCACCGGCTGTTCGGACAAGAGAACCTGAGCCTGGAACAACTGGCGGCGGAAAACTTCGTCAGCTTCACCAGCGATCAATTGGGCGGCAATCTTTCCCCCCTGACGATGTTCCGCGACCAGCAAGGTTTCACCGGCAAGATCGTCGCCTCTTCCACCAGCTTCGAAGAAATTTACCGCTTGATCTGCGCAGGTTACGGCATCGGCGCCTTGCCCACCCATCTGGTGCGCCGGGACGTCGAGCAAGGTCTGCTCTGGCGCTTGCCGCCGGAAGACGGGGTGGTGGATTTCGATATCCAGCTGTTGTGGAATCGCGAACAGAAGATGAGCCAGGCCGAAACGGTGTTCCTCGAGAGCTTCCAGCACATGCTCAGCATCCGTGAGCCTGTGCTGTGAAGCCACGATGATTCAGACGTGAGGATCGCCCGGTGCCTTGCTCGGCGCTGCGTACTGCGGCTTGAGGTGGCCGTCCTGATCGAGTAGCCAGGCGTCCATGATCTGCCGCACGACCGGACCGGCAACGCGGCCGCCCGCCTCGCCGTTTTCGATCATCACCGAAATCAAGATCTTCGGGTGCTCGGCCGGGGCGAAACCGACGAACAAGGCATTGTCGCGGTTACGCTCGCGGGTTTTCTCCCGGTTGTAACGTTCGCCCTGCTTGATCGCCACCACTTGCGCTGTACCACTCTTGCCGGCGATACGGTACTGCGCGCCCGCGGCTGCGGCCCGGGCAATCCCGCGGGCATCGTGCATCACCATCTGCATGCCGTGGTTGACCTGCTCCCAGTCGCGAGGATCCTTGAGCAGGATGTTCGGCATCGGATGCTCATCCACCGGCGCAACGCCGTCCACGGTTTTGGCCAGGTGCGGGCGATTCCATATGCCTTTGTTGGCAATCAGCGCTGTAGCCTGGGCCAATTGCAGCGGCGTGACCTGCATGTAGCCCTGACCGATGCCGAGAATCACCGTCTCACCCGGGAACCAGGCCTGACGACGTGTGGCGCGTTTCCAGGCTTGGGATGGCATCAGGCCTGGGGATTCTTCATTCATGTCCAGGGAGACTTTCTCACCCAGTCCGAACATGGCCATGTAGTCATGCAGGCGATCGATACCGAGCTTGTGTGCCAGATCATAGAAGTAGGTGTCGTTGGACCGCATGATCGCCGCATCCATATCCACCCAGCCGTCGCCGCTGTGGTTCCAGTTGCGGTACTTGTGATCGAAATCCGGCAGCTGGTAATAACCGGGGTCGAACACACGGGTCTGTGGCGTGACGACACCGGCATCGAGGCCGGCGATTGCCACTTCCGGCTTGATGGTCGACCCCGGCGCATAGAGACCGCGCAGCACACGGTTGAACAGCGGTCGGTCGATGGAGTCCCGTAGCGTGGAGTATTCCTTGGAGCTGATGCCGGTGACGAACAGATTCGGGTCAAAACTCGGGTTGCTGACCATGGCCAGCACTTCACCGGTCGACGGATCCAGCGCGACCACCGAACCACGGCGATCCCCCAGGGCGTGTTCGGCGGTTTCCTGAAGCTTGACGTCGAGGCTCAGGACAATGTTTTCGCCTGGCACCGGGTCAGTGTGCTTGAGCACTCGCAGCACGCGGCCCTGGGCATTGGTTTCGACTTCCTCGTAACCGACATGGCCGTGCAGCTGCGACTCGTAGAATTTTTCGATCCCGGTCTTGCCGATGGATTGGGTGCCTCGGTACTCGACGGTATCCAGAGCCTTTGATTCTTTATCGTTGATACGTCCGACGTAGCCGACCGAATGAGCGAAGTGCTCGCCCAATGGATAGTGCCGAACGAACTGCGGCTCGACATCAAGGCCCGGCAGGCGGAACTCGTTGACGGCGAGTACGGCAATTTGTTCTTCGCTCAACTCATAGAACAACGTCACGGGTACGAAGGGGTGTCGTGCCTGCTTCATCGCCTTGTCGAACTGCGTGCGATCTTCAGCGGGCAAGTGCAGGAGATTGACCACCTCGTCCAGCTCTTTGTTTACATCGCAAGCACGTTCGCGGGTGATGGTCAGGTTGTAGCTGGGACGGTTGTCTGCGAGGAGTACGCCGTTGCGGTCGTAGATCAACCCGCGGGTCGGTGTAATCGGCAGGACGTGGACGCGGTTGTTTTCGGAGATGGTCGAGTGATAGTCGAACTCGACTACTTGCAGGACGTACATGCGCACTACCAGCGCACAGGTGACAGCGGCAACGAACAAGCCGCAGGCCATCAGCCTTTTATTGACCAGGCGTGTCTCTTTCTCGTGGTCCTTGATCGGTATCGGTTCAGGCACTTGTGCAGCAACTCTTTGAAAAGAATGCCGATCCGTGGGCGCAAACTCAGTCCATTAAAAATGAGCTGCACCTTAGCAAAACCGTGGAGTCATGTTCGTGTGATTTTTTTTACAATTGACCTTGAGCGGGGGAGCCAGCTAGCCCCTGCTTTTCTGCGGACAAAAACAAAACCCCTACCTGCATACGCAGATAGGGGTTTCGGAATTTAATCTTGACGATGACCTACTCTCACATGGGGAAACCCCACACTACCATCGGCGATGCATCGTTTCACTGCTGAGTTCGGGATGGGATCAGGTGGTTCCAACGCTCTATGGTCGTCAAGAAATTCGGGTACTGAGTCGTGACCGGCTGGCCTCGCTTCAGCAAATTGGGTATGTAATAGATTTGTGTGTTTTTCGAACTTTCGGTTCATTGCGTCTTCACACACCGCAATCTGGCCTTTCGACGCAAATTGCTTGGGTGTTATATGGTCAAGCCTCACGGGCAATTAGTATTGGTTAGCTCAACGCCTCACAGCGCTTACACACCCAACCTATCAACGTCGTAGTCTTCGACGGCCCTTCAGGGGACTCAAGGTCCCAGTGAGATCTCATCTTGAGGCAAGTTTCCCGCTTAGATGCTTTCAGCGGTTATCTTTTCCGAACATAGCTACCCGGCAATGCCACTGGCGTGACAACCGGAACACCAGAGGTTCGTCCACTCCGGTCCTCTCGTACTAGGAGCAGCCCCTCTCAAATCTCAAACGTCCACGGCAGATAGGGACCGAACTGTCTCACGACGTTCTAAACCCAGCTCGCGTACCACTTTAAATGGCGAACAGCCATACCCTTGGGACCGGCTTCAGCCCCAGGATGTGATGAGCCGACATCGAGGTGCCAAACACCGCCGTCGATATGAACTCTTGGGCGGTATCAGCCTGTTATCCCCGGAGTACCTTTTATCCGTTGAGCGATGGCCCTTCCATACAGAACCACCGGATCACTAAGACCTACTTTCGTACCTGCTCGACGTGTCTGTCTCGCAGTCAAGCGCGCTTTTGCCTTTATACTCTACGACCGATTTCCGACCGGTCTGAGCGCACCTTCGTACTCCTCCGTTACTCTTTAGGAGGAGACCGCCCCAGTCAAACTACCCACCATACACTGTCCTCGATCCGGATAACGGACCTGAGTTAGAACCTCAAAGTTGCCAGGGTGGTATTTCAAGGTTGGCTCCACGCGAACTGGCGTCCACGCTTCAAAGCCTCCCACCTATCCTACACAAGCAAATTCAAAGTCCAGTGCAAAGCTATAGTAAAGGTTCACGGGGTCTTTCCGTCTAGCCGCGGATACACTGCATCTTCACAGCGATTTCAATTTCACTGAGTCTCGGGTGGAGACAGCGCCGCCATCGTTACGCCATTCGTGCAGGTCGGAACTTACCCGACAAGGAATTTCGCTACCTTAGGACCGTTATAGTTACGGCCGCCGTTTACCGGGGCTTCGATCAAGAGCTTCGCGTTAGCTAACCCCATCAATTAACCTTCCGGCACCGGGCAGGCGTCACACCCTATACGTCCACTTTCGTGTTTGCAGAGTGCTGTGTTTTTAATAAACAGTCGCAGCGGCCTGGTATCTTCGACCGGCGTGGGCTTACGGAGCAAGTCCTTCACCCTCACCGGCGCACCTTCTCCCGAAGTTACGGTGCCATTTTGCCTAGTTCCTTCACCCGAGTTCTCTCAAGCGCCTTGGTATTCTCTACCCAACCACCTGTGTCGGTTTGGGGTACGGTTCCTGGTTACCTGAAGCTTAGAAGCTTTTCTTGGAAGCATGGCATCAACCACTTCGTGTTCCAAAGGAACACTCGTCATCAGCTCTCGGCCTTAAGATCCCGGATTTACCTAAGATCTCAGCCTACCACCTTAAACTTGGACAACCAACGCCAAGCTGGCCTAGCCTTCTCCGTCCCTCCATCGCAATAACCAGAAGTACAGGAATATTAACCTGTTTTCCATCGACTACGCTTTTCAGCCTCGCCTTAGGGACCGACTAACCCTGCGTCGATTAACGTTGCGCAGGAAACCTTGGTCTTTCGGCGTGGGTGTTTTTCACACCCATTGTCGTTACTCATGTCAGCATTCGCACTTCTGATACCTCCAGCAAGCTTCTCAACTCACCTTCACAGGCTTACAGAACGCTCCTCTACCGCATCATCCGAAGATGATACCCGTAGCTTCGGTGTATGGTTTGAGCCCC
>NZ_CM174480.1:4422500-5345000 GCF_057838985.1 Pseudomonas sp. KH_046_2
GGAAACACAGATCAAGCACGGCAAGAAAGGGCTACACATCAACTGTTCCGGACTGTCTTCATCCTGGGACAAGTGCTACGCCAGCGCCGCCAATTCCTGCGCACCCAAGGGATACAAGGTCATCGCCAAGTCGGGAGATGCCGTGGAAGAGCCCGGCGATTACCCGTTTGGCCTCAATCCTGCGGGCTATACCAGCCGCAGCATGATTGTCATCTGCAAATAGGCAGAGCCGTCGCGTCAGGTCCTCGGGCTTGCGATCTGACGGCCGATTTCCTCGTAGCTGGACTTCAGCACCGTGCGCTGGATATCAGGGCTAGCCAGCATGCGCGCCACGACCAGCGCGCCAATACATTGCGACAGAATCGCCCACGCCAGGCTGTCGCTTTGCAGAACACCCGCCCAACGTTCCTGAAGCCGACAAATCCAGTGCTCCGCCTGTTGACGGACAGCCAGGTCGGAACGGGCAATTTCCGCCCCCAATGCAGGCAATGCACAACCGGTTTCCGGATTCTCGACGTGAGACATACTCAGGTACTGTTTCAAGCAGCGCTCAAGCTTGTCCCGGTCCTGCCCCTCCCCCAGTCGCGTCAGACTTTGCCCCAACTCACGTTCGACTATGCTTGCGAACAACTCGTCTTTCGACGAGAAGTGGCTATAGAAGGCGCCGCCACTCAAGCCAATCGCTTTCATCAGGCCGTCCACGCCCACCGTTGAAAATCCGGACTTCTTGGCCGATACCGCACTGCTTTCCAGCAGCCGTTGCCTGGTTTCCAGCTTGTGACTGGCCGAATAACGCATTGCCCTTCCCCCTAAATTGCTCGCCTTGACGCCTGTCGAATCATAGCATAACGTTCGTTTAGTTAACGATCGTTTACCAAAAGGGATCTACCCATGAATAACAAGAAGGTCGTACTGGTCGTCGGTGCAGGTGATGCCACGGGTGGCGCCATTGCCAAGCGTTTTGCCCAGGAGGGTTTTGTCGCCTGCGTCACCCGCCGCAGTGCAGACAAGCTCCAGCCACTGGTGGATGCCATCAAGGCCGACGGTGGCGAGGCCCACGGTTTCGCCTGCGATGCCCGTAAGGAAGACGATGTGGTGGCGCTGGTCGAGCAGATCGAAAGCGAGATCGGCCCCATCGAGGCGTTCGTGTTCAACATCGGCGCCAACGTGCCGTGCAGCATTCTCGAAGAAACCGCCCGCAAGTATTTCAAGATCTGGGAAATGGCCTGTTTTTCCGGTTTTCTCAATGCGCGGGAAGTGGCCAAACGAATGGCCAGGCGCCAGCGGGGCACGATCCTGTTCACCGGCGCCACTGCAGGCCTGCGTGGCGCAGCCGGGTTCGCCGCATTTGCCGGTGCCAAGCACGGCATTCGCGCGCTGGCGCAAAGCATGGCCCGAGAGCTCGGCCCGATGAATATTCACGTTGCCCATGTCGTCGTCGACGGCGCCATCGATACCGATTTCATCCGCGACAGCTTCCCCGAGAAATACGCGACCAAGGATCAGGACGGCATCCTCAATCCCGAGCATATCGCCGAAAACTATTGGTACCTGCACAGCCAGCCCCGCGATGCCTGGACCTTCGAGCTGGACCTTCGCCCTTGGAGTGAACGCTGGTAACTTTTCCCACACAACAATAAGACGAGCGCCTTGAACATGAGCAAAACCGTGGAGTTCTACTTCGACCTCGGCAGTCCCGCCACCTATCTGGCCTATACCCAGCTACCGAAGATCTGCGCGCAGACAGACACCCAATTGATCTACATCCCACTCTTGCTGGGCGGAGTATTCAAAGCTACCGGAAACGCCTCTCCGGCGACTGTCCCGGCCAAGGGCCGCTACATGTTTCAGGATCTGGACCGCTACGCCAAACGCTACGGCGTACCTCTGAAATTCAATCCGCACTTTCCGATCAACACCTTGATGCTCATGCGCGCCGTAACAGGCATGCAATTGCGTCACCCTGAACGCTTTGCCGCCTTCATCGATTGCCTGTTCAAGGCCATTTGGGTCGATGGTCGCAGCCTGGATGAATTGGCGACCGTCGCGGTGGTACTTGGCGAAAACGGGTTCGATCCACAAGAGATACTGGCCCTGACCGCCGATGAAGAAGTCAAAGCCCTGCTCAAGGACAACACCGAAAAAGCCGTACAGCGAGGCGTATTCGGAGCCCCAAGCATGTTTGTCGACAACCAGATGTACTTCGGCCAGGATCGACTGGACTTCGTGCTCGAAGCCTTGAGTTAAGCCCCGACCACCAACCACCCCTTTGCCGCTCCCGACAAGAGCGGTACAAGGGCAGCTTCTGTGCCCCGGCGAATCGTCGCCAATCCGCCAGGGTCAGAGCCTTTGTCGACTACATGAGCCAGGCGCTGGAGACAGCGCCCGGGCTGCAGCCAATCAGATAGCCGCGGTGCGAGTATTCAGCCAGTCCAGTGCGGCACCTTCGACCAATGGGCTCAGGCGCTCGCGCACTTCGGCGTGGTAAGCGTTGAACCACTGCTTTTCCTCGTCCGACAGCAGCGAAGTTTCCAGGCAGCGCGTATCGATCGGGCACAGGGTCAGCGTTTCGAACTTGAGGAACTCGCCGAATTCACTTTTGCCTGCCTCACGGTTCATCGCCAGGTTTTCGATCCGCACACCCCAACGCCCCGGACGATAGGTGCCCGGTTCAATGGACGTGATCATGCCGGGTTGCATCGCGGTTTGCGGTGCAGGTGCGGCCTGATAAGCGATGACTTGCGGACCTTCGTGGACGTTCAGGAAGTAACCGACGCCATGACCGGTGCCGTGACCGTAGTCGACACTTTCCGCCCAGATGGGCGCACGGGCGATCGCATCGAGCAGCGGCGACAGGATGCCTTTCGGGAACTGCGCGCGGGACAAGGCAATCACGCCTTTGAGCACGCGGGTGCAATCGCGTTTTTGCTCATCGGTCGGTGTGCCAACCGCAACCATCCGCGTGATGTCGGTGGTGCCGCCCAGGTATTGGCCGCCGGAGTCAATCAGCAGCAGGCCGTCCCCTTCGATCACCGCGTGTTCTTCTTCGGTGGCATGGTAGTGCGGCATCGCGCCATTGGCGTTGAACGCGGCGATGGTGTTGAAACTCAGCGACACATAATCCGGACGACGCTCACGGGCGGCGGTGAGTTTTTCGTCGATGGTCAGTTCGGTAATGCGCTCGCGCCCCAGCGCCGAGTCCAGCCAGGCGAAGAATTCGCACAGCGCTGCACCGTCCTGTTCCATGGCCTGACGGATGTGTTCGGCATCGGCCAGGCTCTTTTGCGATTTGGCCAGGGTGGTCGGGTTCAGGCCTTCGATCAGCTTCACCCCGCTGTTCAGGTTGTCCAGCAACCCCGCCGTAACCCGCGCCGGGTCGACCTGCAGGCTCGCACCGCTCGGCACGGCGCGCAGAGCAGCGGCGACTTCGCTGTAATCGCGCAAGGTCACGCCGTCCTGTTCGAGGATGGCGCGCAGTTCGGTGCTGACTTTGCTCAAGGCGACAAACAGCGTGGCCTGCTGTTGATTGATCAAGGCGAAGGAAACAAACACCGGGTTGAACGACACGTCGCCGCCACGCAGGTTGAACAGCCAGGCGATGTCATCCAGGGTGGCGATGAAATGCCAGTCGGCACCCCGCGCCTGAAGGGTTTCACGCAGCTTGGCGAGTTTTTCGCCACGGCTGACGGTCGCCTGTGGTGGCAGGTGCTGATAGATCGGTTCGTTCGGCAGGCCTGGGCGGTCGTTCCAGACGCCGCTCAACAGGTCGATGTCGGTACGCAGACGGGCGCCGCGCTCTTCAAGTTTGCTGCCCAGGGTCCGTGCCGAAGCCACGGCCATGACCGCGCCATCGACCGCGACAACGCCACCCTCCGGGGTTTGCTCGGCCAGCCATTCCAGTGGCCCGGGTTGACCCGGTTGTAGCTTGACCAGGTCAATGCCGCTGCCCTTGAGTTCCTTGGTCGCCTGCTCCCAATAACGGCTGTCGGCCCAGACGCCGGCAAAGTCCGGAGTCACGATCAAGGTGCCGACCGAACCATGGAAACCCGACAACCACTGGCGCCCCTGCCAGTAACCCGGCAGGTATTCGGACAGGTGCGGGTCGGCCGACGGCACCAGCAAGGCATGAATGCCCTCCCGGCTCATCAGTTCGCGGGTTTGCGCCAGGCGCTGGGGCACCGATCCATTGATCGAAAGCTGCGTATTCATCGTGTCTCCTGCTAACCACTTCATCATTATTGTTGGGTGCCGATCAATGTCGGCGCTTCGTCGCCCTATTGCCAGAATGCCGGAGCACTGGCGCAGGCTGCCTTGATCAGTTGAACCGCCTGGTCGATGTCCTGCTCGGTGGTGAAGCGCCCGAGGCTCAAGCGGATGGTGCGGCCGGCCGAGCGGGCATCGTGCCCCAGGGCCAGCAGTACATGGGATGGGGTATTGCTCGCGGAACTGCAGGCCGAAGTCGCGGAAAACGCGATCGATACCAGCAACGCCGCCGGGTTGAACTCGCCTTCGTCGAAGGTCAGGCTCAGGGTATGGGGAATGCGTCGGGTCGGGCTGCCGTTGAGACGCACGCCGGGAACGCTCTGCAATTGCTCGAGCAAGCGCTCACGCAAACGCACGATGGTGGCTTTCTCTTCATCGAACGCAGCCGCCGCCAGTGCAAAGGCCGCGCCCATGGCCACGATCTGATGGGTCGCCAACGTGCCGGAACGTAAACCGCCCTCATGCCCGCCGCCATGGATCTGCGCCTGCAAACGCTGTTGTGCACGCGGACCGACATACAACGCGCCGATGCCTTTGGGGCCATAGAGCTTGTGCGCGGAAAACGACATCAGGTCCACCGGCCACTGGCCGAGGTCGATCGCTACTTTGCCCGCGCCCTGTGCGGCATCGACATGGAACAACGCCCCGCGATCACGCACGACCTGACCGATGGCGGGAATGTCGTTGAGGGTGCCCAATTCGTTGTTGACCAGCATCAGCGACACCAGGAAGGTGTCCTCGCGCATGGCTTCGCTCACCGCTTGCGCCGTGATCAGGCCCTCGGCGTCCGGCACCAGATAGGTCACCGCGACACCGGCCTCCTGCAGCTGCCTGGCGGTATCGAGAATGGCCTTGTGTTCGATCTGGCTGGTGATGATATGGCCGCCGCCAGTGCCGCGGGCCTGGGTCACGCCTTTGAGCGCAAGGTTGTTGGATTCGGTGGCGCCGGAGGTCCAGACGATCTGCCCGGGCGTCGCGCCGACCAGTTCGGCGACCTGGCGTCGCGCCTGCTCCACCGATTGCCGGGCCTGCTGGCCGAAGGCGTGGGAGCTGGAGGCCGGGTTGCCGAAATTGCCGGTAATGCCCAGACACTCGACCATCACCTTGATGACCCGCTCATCCACCGGCGTGGTGGCGGCGTAATCGAAATACAACGGACGTTTATTCATAAAAGACTCTCAGAGCGTGTTCCGGGATCAGGAAGCTCGTGACTGCAAACGGCAAAGCGCAGCCTTGTGAGCTGCGCGCTGTTTTCAGAACGCTACCAATACCTGATCGGATGCCGTTAAAGAAGAATTACTTCATTTAAAAGTGCGTAGGAACGCTCCTGAAAAGTCAGCTTAACAGGCATCGGGCAACCGGTTGAAGCAATGCGTCAGCTAAAGCTTTCGAGCAACAGCGGATACAGCGAACCCACGAGCAGCGCGGCCATTCCCCAATTGAACAGGCGCAGCCAGCGGCGATCCTTCAGGACGTTGCGCAACAGCGTGCCGCAAGCGGCCCAGACACCGACACTCGGCAGGTTGATGATCGCAAAGACGGCCGCGATCACGATCACATTAGTGAAGTAACCCTGCATCGGCGTGTAGGTGCTGATAGCGCCAATGGCCATGATCCAGGCCTTGGGATTGACCCACTGGAACGCGGCGGCGCCCAGATAGCTGATCGGTTTCGCCTCGCCCTGCTGACTCTCCGACATGGGCCCGGAATGGGCGATTTTCCACGCCAGATACAGCAAATACGCCGCCCCCGCATAACGCAGCACGGTGTAGAGCACAGGGTAAGTCTGGAACACCGCGCCAAGGCCGAAACCGACCGCCACCACCAGTACAAAGAAGCCACAAGTGATGCCGAGCATGTGCGGAATCGTGCGGTTGAAGCCGAAGTTCACCCCGGATGCCAGCAACATGGTGTTGTTCGGGCCGGGTGTGATCGAGGTGACGAGGGCAAACAGGGCGAAGCCCAGCAGCAGGTCGAGTGAGAGCGTCATGGGTGGCAGTCCGTCAGGGTCGGTCAGGTGTTGACCCTATCGCACCCCCTGCACGAAACCCATGGACAGTTACGCGAAACTTGGAGCAGTACAGTTTCGCTTCAGCTTGGACGACCGTGAAGCTGTACAGATCGCCCGGCGTTCATTTCACCCTGGTTGTCGAAGTTGAACGACTTTTGCGGCTGGCCGAGCAGTTCGGCTTTTTTCGCGTGGTATTCGTCAAAGGACAAACCGCGGCGGTTCAGCGCCTCCAGTGCCAGTTCCTTGCTTTCTTCAGCCGTGTAAGGCCGAAGCTCA
Source organism: Pseudomonas sp. KH_046_2 (assembly GCF_057838985.1). Taxonomy (NCBI): domain Bacteria; kingdom Pseudomonadati; phylum Pseudomonadota; class Gammaproteobacteria; order Pseudomonadales; family Pseudomonadaceae; genus Pseudomonas; species Pseudomonas sp. KH_046_2. Next base: position 4,429,051 of record NZ_CM174480.1, read on the forward strand.
GGGGAAACATGGCTGGCACATCCGGCGAGTACGGAGACGGCTAGCATCAGCAAAGTGGCAATCATCGGTTTCATTTCTGGCGTCCTGGCGACTGGGTTCGAGGCAATGAACACAGGCTACCCGCGCCTCCCGGGCAGCAGAAATCAACGCTTTCAATAGTGGCTATCAAGAAATGGCGATCATTGTCGATGTGCTGGGAGCACACTGGCTGGAGCCGACCTGATGGCATTTGTGTGGCATTGCTGCTCGTCGGGCGCTCGGTGAGGCGAAAGAGGCTGGCCTATATTTATTCGGTCGTATAACGGCACAGGTACTTTCCATTCACGCAACAAGATCAGGGAGATCCATCATGAGCGTCAAACCCATTCCAGAGGGATATCACAGCATCACCCCCTATCTGGGCATCAACAAAGCCGCCGAAGCCATCGCATTCTACAAAAAAGCCTTCGGAGCCATTGAAATCATGCGCCTGGACATGCCCGACGGCAGTGTCGGCCACGCTGAACTGCGCATCGGCGATTGCCCGATCATGCTGGGCACACCATGTGATCAGGGGCCGCTGAGCAACCCGGACAATTCGCCGTCCGTGGGTCTGCACTTGTACGTGACGGATGTCGACAAGTCCTACAAACAGGCGATCGATGCCGGCGCAACCGTTGTATCGGAGGTCAAGGACCAGTTTTATGGCGACCGTTCCGGGACCTTGAAGGATCCCTACGGGCATCTGTGGTTCCTGGCCACGCACAAGGAAGACCTGACCCAGGAGCAGATCGAGCAACGGGCGAAGGAGATGTTTGCCCAGGGTTGAAATCCTTGGTGCTGGAGCGGGCCTCTTCGCGAACAGGCTCGCTCCCACAGAGGCCCCGCCTTCAACAGTACCGCCGACTAGCTAATCACTTGCGCAAGCATGCCCGCCCGCGACCTGTCGGCAATGAGAAACATTTTCTTTCATTTCCCCTTTCGGGATTTCCCCCGCTCATCCGTCCTACATAGATGCAGTCCTGTCGCGTAGGCAAAAGCCACGACAGGACCTTCAGGGCGCTCCCCCCTGCGAAGCCCGCAGCCGAGCTGCCTCTCATCGAGCCAAGACCTCCAACATGTCAAAGAAGTCCCGTTCAAAAATCTGGTTCCTGGTCCATAGCTGGCTGGCGCTGCCGATCTGGTTTTTCGTGCTGATCGTCTGTGTGACTGGAACCCTGGCCGTCATCAGCCAGGAGATCGTCTGGCTGGCCAATCCGTCAATGCGCGCCAGCCAGCCCTCGGACGATGCTCCGCTGCTCAGCTATCAGCAGGTCATCGAGGCCATCAACAGGGCCGAACCGCAGACCGTAGTGCAGAGCATCAGCCGCCCCGACGAGTCGCACTTCGCACTGGATGTCGAAGTCAGCTACCCCGACGGGCGCTCGGTGGTGATTTATGTCAATCCGTACAGCGGCGTGATCCAGGGCGTCGCGCCGGAGTTCAACTTCCGCGCCTTTACCCGCGCCCTGCACGCTTGGTGGCTGGTGCCGTTCACCAATGGTTACAGCTGGGGCTGGTACCTGGTGTCGTTTCTCGGCTTGCCGTTGCTGGCTTCGCTGATCACCGGGCTGGTGGTCTACAAACGTTTCTGGAAAGGTTTTTTTCGCCCGACCCTGCGCTTTCGCCACGGTGCGCGGATTTTCTGGGGCGACTTTCACCGCTTGAGCGGCATCTGGTCGATCTGGTTCATCGCGGTGATTTCCATTACCGGCACCTGGTTCCTGATCCAGGCCTTGCTGTCCGATAACCAGATTTCCATCTCCACGGAAAAGATCATCCCGGCGATGTCCCGCGAAGCGGTGCCGCTGTCGCCCGATGGCTCGCCCCCGCCGCGTATCGACCTTGATCGCGCGGTTGAAATCGCCACACAGGAAATCTCCGGGCTGGAGGCCAGTTTCGTCAGCCTGCCGGGCAATGCCTACAGCCATCTGGATGTCGGCGGACGCGGTTGGTATCCGTTGATGTTCCAGACCGCCACGATCAACCCGTACAACGGTGAAATCGCCGCCTCGCGCCTGATCTCGGACCGTTCGGCCCTGGAGTTCGTCACCGAGTCCATGCGCCCGCTGCACACCGGCGATTTCGGCGGACTGTGGATCAAGCTGATCTGGGCGTTCTTCGGCCTGTTGCTGAGCATGATGGTGCTCAGCGGCCTGCTGATCTGGACCAAGCGCACGGCGCTGGCCACGGCCAATGCTTTCAAACGCAGCAACAAGAAACAGCGCGACGCCGTGGCGCAACCGGCCACGAACCACGAAGTGTCGGAGGTCGACCTGTGAGCAAAGACATTGCAGCCCCACAACCCTCGCGCCTGAGCGTGTTCTGGCACAAATGGCGCTTTCACCTGAATGTCCTGTTGTTGCTGATTCCACTCGGTTTCATGCCCAAGTACTTCGCCGACGAGGCATTGATGCGCGGCGACAGTGGCCTTGGCGAACGGGAAGTCGGCGAAGTCCGGGTCGGTCCCTGGAGCCTGCGCCTGGCGGAATTGCGCAATTCAGCCCCGATGCTCGAAGGCCCCGCCGGCCACATGAAGGGTTTCAACGCCGCGCTGTGCGAGGCCTGTATCGGCCAGGTCAAGGCCACTTACCTGCGTATCGGCAAGCCCCGCAGCCTGCGCGCCGCCGGGGTGATTTTCTTCGGCGCCCCGTACCGCATGGGCGCTTCGCTGCCCGTCCCGGAAAAGACCACGGCCGACGCCGAACTATGGATCACCATGGAAGGCTGGGACGGCGCCATGCATCAGGCATCCATTCCTTTGAGCCAGGCCTCCCCCGCCACCATCGCCTGGTTGAACAAACAAGGAGGCAAACCATGATCAACCCTCTTCGCCCGCTCAACGCCGTGTTGCTGCTGCTCTGCGCCGGCTTCAGCGCCAGCGCGCTGGCCCACAACCCGATGTGCGAATGCAAGGCCATCGACGCCGAACAGATCAAGTGCACCGGCGGTTTTTCCGACGGCAGCGGCGCTCCTGGCGTGACCCTCGATGTGATCGGCTACGACGAAACCATCCTGGTACCGGGCAAGCTCGGGCCTGATTCGACCCTGACCTTCAAGAAGCCCGGCGCCGAGTTCTATGTGCTGTTCGACGCTGGCCCCGGTCACGTCGTGGAAATCGACCAAGCGGACATCGAGGCGCCATGAGCACTCCAACGACCCAAGTCGTGCGCCCGGCCGGGGCCGGTCACGAAACCCTCTACGTTCTGCTGCTGTGCCTGATGATCCTGGCGGTGGCCGGCTCGGTGGTGCTCTGGCGCGGTGAATCCCATGAGGTGAGCAGCGTTAGCAGCCATCAACTGGATGCGCGCCGTGACCTCAGTGCATCCGAGCAAGGTATCTACGCCGATTTGCGGGTGACGCTGGACGAGATCCACCTGCTGCGTCAGGAGCAGCAAGCGCTGCCAACTCCCGAGGCGCTGGCCGAGGAAGGGTTTGCGCCGTTTGCCCGGGACGCCAGCTCCGTCAGCCGGGGCGGCCATGCCTGGCAATTGCTCGACGACAAGGCCTATTTCGGCCAGAGCCAGACGCCGACGGTCGCCGGTTCATTCCTGATGCGCCTGGCCGCAGCCAATGATGCACCGGACATCTGGCTCAACCGCGCCAGCACGCTCACGGCCCCTGCCGACCTCAGCGACGCCGCGCTCGAAAGCGCCGGCTGGCAGCAGGTCGTCGCCCAATTCGATGCCGGCGTGACCCGCCAGCACCGGCACTGAACCCTCGCCTTTTTCCGAGAGAAGACCGCTTTCCCATGCCCAATTCATCTCAATGTTGTTTTTTGCGCCTGCTGCTGGTCGGCTTGCTCGCCTGCCTGCTGCCATCACTGGCCAGCGCCGACGAAGCCAAGCGCCTGCGCATCGGCATCACCCTGCATCCCTACTACAGCTACGTGGCGAACATCGTCGGCGACAAGGCCGAGGTGGTGCCGCTGATTCCGGCCGGTTTCAACCCGCATGCCTACGAGCCCCGCGCCGAAGACATCAAGCGCATCAGCGGGCTGGACGTGATCGTGCTCAACGGCGTCGGACATGACGATTTCGCCGACCGCATGATCGCCGCCAGCGAAACCCCGAACGTGCCGGTAATCGAAGCCAACGAAAACGTACCGCTGCTGGCCGCCACCGGCGTGGCCGCACGCGGTGCCGGCAAAGTGGTAAACCCGCACACCTTCCTGTCGATCAGCGCCTCGATTGCCCAGGTCAACAACATCGCTCGGGAGCTGGGCAAACTCGATCCCGCCAATGCCAAAACCTACACCGAGAACGCCCGCGCCTATGGCAAGCGCTTGCGCAAGATGCGCGCCGACGCCCTGGCCAAACTGACCCAGGCACCGAACGCCGAACTGCGGGTGGCCACGGTGCATGCGGCCTACGACTACCTGCTGCGTGAGTTCGGCCTGGAAGTAACAGCCGTGGTCGAACCGGCCCACGGTATCGAGCCAAGCCCAAGCCAGCTGAAGAAAACCATCGATCAACTGCGTGAACTGGACGTGAAAGTGATCTTCTCGGAGATGGACTTTCCTTCCACTTACGTCGACACCATCCAGCGCGAATCCGGGGTGAAGCTGTATCCGCTGTCGCACATTTCCTACGGCGAGTACACCGCCGACAAGTACGAAAAGGAAATGACCGGCAACCTCGACACCGTGGTGCGGGCGATTCAGGAGTCGGGGGCATGACATCGAAAGAAACCATCCTGGCCGATGCAGAATCCCCTGTGGTAGCGAGCCTGCTCGCGAAGACGTCCAGTCAGGCGCCATCATCACTGAATGACACACCGCAATCGCGAGCAAGCTCGCTCCCACAGGTTCTCGGACCGACCGTGGGTTTTGCTGACGTCAGCCTGACCCTTGGCCGCACGACGATCCTCGACAACGTAACCTTCCAGGTCCGCCCCGGCAGCGTGCACGCACTGGTCGGCCCCAACGGTGGCGGCAAGAGTTCTCTGATCAAGACCCTGCTCGGGCAAATGCCGCATCAGGGCCGCTTGAGCCTGCAGTGGCCCGCCGAGCCGGGGGCCATCGGCTATGTGCCACAGGCGCTGGAGTTCGACCGGGGCTTGCCGATGACCGTCGACGATTTCATGGCCGCCATGTGCCAGCGTCGCCCGGCCTTTCTCGGCTTGAGCAAACACTACGCGGCGGCGATTGGCGAGGCGCTGGAGCGGGTCGGCATGCAGGACAAACGCAAGCGCCGCATGGGCGCGCTGTCCGGCGGCGAACGGCAACGGGTGTTGCTGGCCCAGGGACTGATTCCGGCTCCGCAATTGCTGGTGCTTGACGAACCGATGTCGGCCCTCGATGAGGCCGGCATCCGGGTGTTCGAACGCTTGCTCGGCGACTGGCGAGCAGCGGGCATCACCGTGCTGTGGATCGAGCACGACCTGGAAGCGGTCGGGCGCCTGGCCGATCACGTCACCGGGCTCAATCGCCGGGTGCTGTTCGACGCCATGCCGCAACAAGCGCTGACACCGGAGCGTCTGCTGACCCTGTTCTCGACCCACCCACGGAGTCTTGCCTGATGAGTTACGAAGCTTTTCGCCTGATAGTCCAGGGCTGGGCGTCGTCGGGTTATCTGCCCGAGGCGCTGGCCTATGGGTTCGTGGTCAACGCCTTGATCGCCGGCCTGCTGATCGGCCCGGTGCTGGGCGGCCTGGGCACGCTGGTGGTGGTCAAGCGCTTCGCGTTTTTCTCCGAGGCGGTCGGTCATGCTGCACTGACTGGCGTGGCCATCGGCATCCTGCTCGGCGAACCCTACACCGGGCCTTACGGCAGCCTGTTCGGCTACTGCCTGCTGTTCGGCATCCTGCTTAATTACCTGCGTAACCGCACCGGCCTGGCGCCGGACACCTTGATCGGTGTGTTTCTCTCGGTGTCACTTGCCCTGGGCGCGAGCCTGCTGCTGATTCTGGCGGGCAAGATCAACGTGCACATTCTGGAAAACGTACTGTTCGGCTCGGTGCTGACGGTCAACGGCAACGACCTGCTGGTGCTGGCCATCGTCGGTTCGCTGGTCATGGCCCTGGCCTTGCCGTTGTACAACCGCATCATGCTCGCCAGTTTCAATCCGCAGCTGGCGGCGGTGCGCGGGGTGGCGGTGAAAACCCTGGATTACCTGTTCGTGATTCTGGTGACGCTGATCACTGTTGCCGCCGTGAAAGTCATCGGCGCGATTCTGGTGGGCGCCCTGCTGGTGATTCCGGCCGCCGCGGCACGTTTGCTCAGCCAGTCACTGAAGGGCTTTTTCTGGTGTTCGGTGCTGATCGCTACCGTCAGCACGCTGTGCGGGATTCTCGCGCCGATTGTCTTCGACCTGCCGATCCCGTCCGGCGCCGCGATCATCCTCGTGGCCGGTATCGCCTTCGCCCTGGCCGCCCTCGCGCGCGGCGTCGTCCCCAGCCTGAAAGGGAACCTTGGATAAATGACTTTTTCGATGCGTCAACTGACCCTCGCCGTCGCCCTGTGTGGGCTGGCGACAACGGCCATGGCCACCGACAACGGCAAACCGCTGCGTGTGCTGGCCTCCTTGCCGATTACCTATGGGCTGGGTGAGGCGTTGCTCAAGGGCACCGATGTCAGCCTCGAACGTGCGGCCCCGGCCAGTTTGCCCGGCAGCCGCCAGACTGCCTACTTCACCGGCCGTGGCGCCCCGGCGCTGGCCAAACTGGCGGACGATGCCGATGCGGTGATCGGCCTGCGCTCACTGTGGCCGGATGACCCGCTGTACCCGATCTCACGGCGCAGCAATATCCGTATCGTCGAAGTCGACGCCGCCCGCCCGGTGGACGGCGCCCTGCCCGGCATAGCCGTACAGCCTGACAACAAGGTCGACGGCCTGAACAGTCAGCCGTGGCTCTCCAGCAATAACATGGGGCGTATGGCCGATGTAATGGCGGCGGATCTGGTACGCCTGGCTCCCGAGGCCAAGCCGCAAATCGACGCCAACCTGGCAGCGCTCAAGCAGCGTTTGCTCAAGCTCAGCGCCATCAGCGAGGCGCGGCTGGCCGATGCGGATAACCTGAGTGTGATGAGCCTCAGCGATCACTTTGGTTACCTGATCGGCGGCCTCAATCTGGAATTGATCGGCCAGGACCCACGCGCCGATGCCGAGTGGACACCGGAGGCGCTAAAGCAGTTGGGCGCAACGCTCAAGGACAATGACGTGGCGGTGGTGCTGCATCACCGGCAGCCGTCGGATGCGCTGAAAGCGGTGATTGCCGGGTCGGGTAGCCGGTTGGTGGTGTTGAGTACCGATGCCGAGGATCCGGTGGCGGAGCTGGAGGGGAATGTGGATTTGCTGATCAAGGGGCTGAGTGGTGTGTAATTGAATTAGACCGAGTTATCGTTCATCGCGAGCAGGCTCACTCCCACAGGGGATTTTCAGTGGACACAGAACTTGTGTAAATCCGAGATCAAATGTAGGAGCGAGCCTGCTCGCGATAGCGGCCTGATAGGCGACACAAGACCTGAAAAAGCCCGCTGACCTTACCGGTTCAGCGGGCTTCTTTTTGCATGACGGATCAGTGCGCCACAGCCGCCTGCTCATCCATCTTCTGCCGCAGGCTCAACGGGCGCATGTCGGTCCAGGTCTCTTCGATGTAGGCCAGGCATTCCTTTTTCAGCCCGCTTTTGCCCACGGTGCGCCAGCCTTGTGGCACGGCTTTGTAGTCGGGCCAGATCGAGTATTGCTCTTCGTGGTTGACCACGACCTGAAAGAGGATGTCCTCGCGGTCGAATACTGACGTCATGGTGTCTCTCCATCGTTTTCGGGCGGGCTGCGCTGTGTGCGCAGCCGTTATGTAGAAGGAACGTTCCGCAGGGCGAAAAATTTAAAGACTGACGGCGGCGGTCAGGGCCCGGCCGAAGATTTCGGCCACGCGATCGATTTGCGCAGTAGTAATCACCAGCGGCGGCAGGAAGCGCACCACCGCGCCATGGCGGCCGCCGAGCTCCAGGATCAACCCACGCTTGAGGCATTCGCGCTGCACCAGGGGTGCCAGGCGGGCGAAGGCCGGCGGATGACCTTGGGCATCCAGTGCGCCCGTCGGGTCGACCAGTTCGACACCGAGCATCAGGCCACGCCCACGAATATCGCCCAGTTGCGGGAAGTCCCGCTGCAGGATGCGCAGGTGCTCGGCCAGACGCTCGCCCATCGCAGCGGCATGCTCGCAGACCTTGTGCTCCACCAGATAACGCATCACCGCGGAACCGGCGGCCATGGCCATCTGGTTGCCACGGAACGTCCCGGCATGGGCGCCCGGCAGCCAGGTGTCGAGCCAGTCGCGATAGACCACCACCGCCAGCGGCAGGCTGCCGCCGATGGCCTTGGACATCACCACGACATCGGGAATGATCCCGGCATGCTCGAAGGCGAACATCTTGCCGGTGCGGGCGAAGCCACTCTGGATTTCATCGACGATCAGCGCGACACCCGCCTGCTCGGTGATCCGCCGCAAGCCGCGCAGCCAGTCCAGATCCGCCGGGATCACCCCGCCCTCGCCCTGCACCACTTCCACGATCACCGCCGCCGGCAATTGCACGCCGGCCTCGGGATCGTTGAGCAGGTTTTCCAGGTAACTCAGGTTCGCGTTGACCCCGGGCGCGCCGCCGAGCCCGAACGGGCAGCGGTAATCGTATGGGTACGGCATGAACTGAACGCCGCTGGCGAGCAAGGCGCCCAACGGCTTTTTCGGACCCAAGCTGCCCATCAGGCTCAACGCGCCCTGGCTCATGCCGTGATAGCCACCCTGGAACGAGATCACGGTGCTGCGACCGGTAGCGGTACGCACCAGTTTCAGCGCAGCTTCCACGGCGTCGGTGCCGGTGGGGCCGCAAAACTGGATCTTCGCTTCAGCAGCCAGGGCCGGCGGCAGCAGGCCGAACAGGTCCTGAACGAACTGGTCCTTGACCGGCGTGGTCAGGTCCAGGGTATGCAGCGGCAGTTCATCGGCCAGCACTTGCTGAATAGCTTCGATCACCACCGGGTGGTTGTGCCCCAGCGCCAGGGTCCCGGCACCGGCCAGGCAGTCGATGAAGGTGCGGCCTTCGACGTCTTCGACGTAAATGCCCTTGGCACGCTTGAGCGCCAGGGGAATGCGTCGCGGATAGCTGCGGGCGTTGGATTCCTGCCGGCTCTGACGGGCCAGCAGCGGCGATTCGTTGAATTGATAAAGCGTCTCGGCGGGCGTCGCCGGCTGCTCTTCGATAAGGCTGGTAGCGACTGACATCTCTCGACCCCTCAATAAGGTTTTCCTGTTCTGGAAACGCATCAGCGCTTGAGGGATTTAGGCGGTAACACGGAAACCTTTGTAGGAGCGAGCTCTGCTCGCGATGGACTCAAGAACACCGCGTGCATTCAGAAAGCACGCGTTATCGTTATCGACCATCGCGAGCGAACTCGCTCCTACAGTGGTATGTGGTGTTTGTCAGATGGATTGCAGCGGCATCGTCAGCTCAACCCGCAAGCCGTCCGGCCGGCTATCGAAATGCAACGTGCAACCGCAACGCTGAACGATGGCCTGGACAATCGCCAGCCCCAGACCACAACCGGTGCTCTGGCCGTTGCGCCAGAAGCGCTGGGTCAGGTGTTGCAGATCTTCTTCGGCAATCCCCGGCCCATGGTCGCGCACCACGAACTGCACACGATTGCCGGTGGTTTCCAGGCTCAACTCCACCGTTTTGTCGGCGGGGGTATGGCGCAGTGCGTTGTCGAGCAAGTTGCGCAGCGCGGCAATCGACAGCACGGCGGGCATTTGTACCGGCGCGGCGGAAACCTTGCCCGGTGCCTGAAACCTGATGCGCTGACGGTCGCCGCTCGCCGCGTCCTGGATCGCCAGTTTCGCCACCTGCTCGGCGTTGCACTGCACACCGTCGTCAAACGACAGACTGCCCTCGACGCGCGCCAGCAACAGCAATTGTTCGAGTGTCCGGTGCATGCGGTCGGCGCCCTCTTCGGCCCGGGCCAGGGACTGATCCCGGGCGTTGCCGTCGGTCATCCGCGCCACTTGCAGGTGGGTCTTGATCGCGGTCAGCGGACTGCGCAGTTCGTGGGCCGCGTCACCGGTCAGGCGACGTTCGCGCTCGATGGTCTTGCCGATGCGCTGGAGCAACTGGTTCTGGGTTTCCAGCAAGGGTTGCAGCTCGCTGGGCAGTGGCTGGATCTGCAAGGGTTCGAGGGAGTCGGCGCTGCGGCGCATCAAGGCGTCGCGCATGCGGTTGAGCGGCGCCAGCCCCTGGCCGATGCCCAGCCAGAGCAGACACAGGCAACCGAGCAGCGCCACGCCCACCGGCACCGAAGCGGCCAGCAGGATCGACATGTTCAACGCCTCGCGCTCGATCTGCCGGTCGGCGGTGGTGATGCGCAGATCGCCCCGGGCCAGTGTAAAGCTGCGCCACGGCGCGCCGTCGATCATCTGATCGTGAAAACCGAGTTTCTCGGCCTCCAGGGTCTGCTGCGGCTCGGTGTGACTGCGGGCGAGGATTTCACCGCGCAACGAGCTGACCTGGCAGGCCATGCCGCCTGGAATATTCAGCTGTTCGGCGCTGAAGTGGGTGCCCTCGCCCTTGCTCGGCACGGGCGGCAGTTGCTCCATCAGGCCGGCGACCATGCGCGCCGACGCCACCAGGCGCTGGTCGAGGGAAAACATCATTTGATTGCGCAAATCGCTGAGCATCCAGGCCGCGGCCAGGGCCCAGATCAAGGCAAATGCGGCGCCGAGCGTCAGGCTCAGGCGCAAACGCAGACTCATCACTTCGATTGATCTCCGCCATCCGCCGGCCCCAGGCGATAGCCCAGGCCGCGCACTGTTTCAACGATGCCTTTACCCAATTTGCTGCGCAGGTGATGGATATGAACGTTGAGGGCGTTGCTTTCCAGTTCGTCGTTGAAACCGTAGACGCTGTCCTTGAGCTGCTCGGTGGACAGCACCCGGCCACGGTTATGCAGCAAGGCCTGCAACAGCGATTGTTCTCGACGCGACAGGTCCACCGGTTGCCCCGCGAGCCTGGTTTCGCGGCTGCTCGGGTCGTAGGTCAGGGCACCATGCTCGATCAGGTTGACGCTGCGCCCCGCCACTCGCCGCAACAGCGTGTGCAAGCGTGCAGCGAGTTCGCGCAGGTCGAACGGCTTGAGCAGATAGTCGTCGGCGCCGGCTTGCAGGCCGTCAACCCGGTCGGTGACCGAATCCCGCGCGGTGAGAATCAGCACCGGGATTTCCAGGCCATGGTGACGCAACTGCTGCAGCAACTTGAGGCCATCTTCATCGGGCAGGCCGAGATCGAGCACCATGACATCGAACTCCGCGACCTTGAGCATCGCCCGGGCGGCGGACGCCGTGGCGACGTGTTCCACGGTCAGGCCCTGGGCGGTCAGGCCGGCGACGATACCGCTGGCGATCAGTTCATCGTCTTCGCAAACCAGTACGTGCATGGGGAGCCTCGTAGAAATAAAGCCTATTAAGCCGTTGACCGATTAAGTCGACATTATGCCGCAAGTGCCACCGCCACAAGGCCGGGACGGTTAATCATCGGTTAATCGCCACCCGCCACTGTGCACCTCATTAGCACAGGGCAAAGGCTTATCCATGCGTCGTCTGTTTTTACTTTTTACCCTCTTGATCGCGGGCCTGGCCCAGGCGGGAACCAATCCGTTCGACACCAAACCTGAATTTCTCCCGGTTGATAAAGCCTTCACGTTTACCTCTGAACGTCTGGAATCCGGTGAAACCCAGCTCTATTGGCAGATCACCGACGGCTATTACCTGTACCAGAAACGCTTGAAGTTCGACGGATTGCCTGTCGGGCAGCATCCCGCGCTGCCGGAAGGTGAAGCCCACAGCGACGAGTTTTTCGGTGAACAGCAAGTCTACCGTCAGGGCCTGGAACTGAAGATTCCGGCGGGTGCCAGTGGTCAGGTCAAGGTCAGTTACCAGGGCTGTGCCGATGCCGGTTTGTGTTATCCGCCACAAACCAGGGTCGTGGACCTGGGTAACACCAATGCGCTGAATGCAACCACTGAAGCACCGGACCAGGCGCTGGCCAGCGACCTGCAACAACGGGCGCTGGGCTGGAGCCTTTTGCTGTTTTTCGGCCTGGGCCTGTTGCTGGCCTTCACGCCCTGTTCATTGCCGATGCTGCCGATCCTGGCCGGGTTGATCGTCGGCAGTGGAGCTTCGCCCAAACGTGGATTCGCCCTGGCCAGCAGCTACGTGGTCAGCATGGCGCTGGTGTATGCGGCGATGGGTGTCTTGGCCGCCTCCCTCGGGGCGAACCTGCAAGCCTGGTTGCAGAACCCCTGGCTGCTGGGCAGTTTCGCGGCGATTTTCGTGTTGCTGGCGCTGCCGATGTTCGGCTACTTCGAACTGCAATTGCCGGTGGCCGTGCGTGATCGCCTGGAAAACGTCTCGCGCAATCAACGCGGCGGCAGTCTGATCGGCGCCGGGGTGCTGGGGGCCCTGTCCGGCCTGCTGGTCGGCCCGTGCATGACCGCACCGCTGGCCGGCGCCCTGCTCTACATCGCGCAAAGCGGTAACGCGTTGCATGGCGGATTGATTCTGTTCGCCATGGGCATCGGCATCGGCGTGCCGCTGCTGTTGCTGGTGACAGTCGGCAATCGCTTCATGCCCAAACCCGGCGCCTGGATGAACCTGGTCAAAGGCATTTTCGGCTTCCTGTTCCTCGCCACCGCGTTGCTGATGCTGCGCCCGGTGCTGGACGAATCCCTATGGGTCGGCTTGTGCGGTGCGCTACTGTTGATCGCGGCCTACAGTGCCTGGAAACAGTCGGAAGGTTTCGGCCGCATCGCGCACCTGTTTGGCGCCAGTTCGTTGTTGCTCGGTTTGTGGGGCAGTCTGTTGGTGATCGGGGCGGCCGGTGGCAGCGACGATCCGTTCAAACCCTTGCAGGTCTTCCGCGCTTCGAACCAGGCGGTAGCCGCCGTGCCGGCTGGCCACGATGCCTTCACCACCATCAAGGATCCGCAGGCACTGCAACGGGAACTCGACGCCGCGCAGGCTCAGGGCCAGTGGGTGCTGCTGGACTACTACGCCGACTGGTGCGTGTCGTGCAAGGTCATGGAAAAACAGGTGTTCGGCAAAGCCAATGTCCTCGCAGCCTTGAGCGACGTGCGCTTGCTCCGGCTGGACGTGACCGCCGACAATGCCGCCAGCCGCGAACTGCTCGGCCGTTACAAAGTGCCGGGGCCACCGAGCCTGCTGTGGATTGGCGTGGACGGTGAAGAGCGGCGCAGCCAGCGCATCACCGGCGAGGTCGATGCCGATACTTTCCTGCAACGCTGGACCATCACCCGAGACGCCCGTTAATGCTGACCTTCACCCTCGGCACCTTTGCCATCGCGCTTAATCACCTGCTGCTGATCAGTGCGCTGGCGCTGGCCACTTTTGTCGGCTGGCGGGTTGCCAGGCGTGGTGGTGAAAACCCCGAGTCGGTGCTGTTCAGCCTGTTCCTGCTGGGCATGCTGGCAGCCCGAATCAGTTTCGTGGCGGCCTATTGGGTGCACTATCGCAATGATCCGTGGCAGGTCATCGACCTGCGCGATGGCGGTTTTCTCGCCTGGCCGGGGGTAGTTGTGGTTTTGCTCGCCACGCTGTATCGCGGCTGGCGTCGCCCGGGGCTGCGCCGTCCATTGGGCTTTGGCGTGGCCAGTGGCCTGGCGTTCTGGCTGTTGGCGACCTTCTCCCTGTCGATTTATGAGCAAGGCACACGCCTGCCGGAAATCACCCTGCGCAACGCCGCCGGCGAAACCGTGCAACTGGCCGACTACAAGGGCGGCCCTTTGGTGATCAACCTCTGGGCCACCTGGTGCCCACCGTGCCGCCGGGAAATGCCGGTACTGGAAAACGCCCAGCAACACCGGCCGGACCTGACGTTCCTGTTCGTCAATCAGGCGGAAAGCATGCAAAGCGTCGCGACATTCCTGGAAACCCAGGGCCTGAGCCTGTCCAACGTGCTGTTCGACGGCAGCGGGCGCCTGAGCCAGGCCGTCGGATCCATGGCATTGCCGACTACGCTGTTCTACAACCCCGAAGGTCGCCTACTGGGCAGCCATCTGGGCGAGTTGTCGGAAGCCAGCCTGGCCCGCGCACTGGAAAACTTCGACACCGTACCCGCCACTTCTTCAAGGAAACTGCCATGCCCCGCCTCCGCCACCTGCTGACACTGAGCCTCGGTGCTGCCCTGTTGCACCTGCCATCGGTGCAGGCCGAAGAGTTGCCCGATGCGATCAAGAAAATCGAGGCCAAGGGCGCGAAAATCGTCGGCCAGTTCGACGCCCCCGACGGCTTGCGCGGTTATGCCGCGCAATACCAGAACCGCGGCATGGCGCTGTACCTGACCCCGGATGGCAAACACGTGTTGCTGGGCAACCTGTATGACGCCGAGGGCAATGACCTGAGCAGCGCGCCATTGCAGAAACTGGTGTATGCCCCGATGGCCAAGGAAGTCTGGGCCAAGTTCGAAACCAGCAACTGGATCGGCGATGGCAAGAAGGATGCGCCACGCGTGGTGTACCTGTTCAGTGACCCGAACTGCCCGTACTGCAACATGTTCTGGGAACAGGCCCGGCCGTGGGTCAAGGCCGGCAAGGTGCAACTGCGCCACATCATGGTGGGCATCATCCGTGAAGACAGCCCTGGGAAATCCGCCGCACTGCTCGCCGCCAAAGACCCGGAAAAAGCCCTGCAGGAGCACGAAGCCGCTGGCAAGGACAGTTCGCTCAAGGCCTTGAAGGAAGTGCCGCCGGCGATTCAGGCAAAATTTGCGGCCAACATGCAATTGATGGAAGAGCTGGAGTTACAGGCGACGCCGGCGATTTTCTACATGGACGACAAGGGCAATCTGCAACAGCAGCAAGGCGCGCCGTCGCCGGACAAACTGGCGAAGATTCTCGGGCCGAAGTAAGTAGTCCGCCGTCAGATTCACGGTGATAACGCTGACGCCATCGCGGGCAAGCCCGCTCCCACAGGGACCTTCGGAGTTCGCACAATTTGTGCTTCACATTGCCCACTGTGGGAGCGGGCTTGCCCGCGATAGGTCCAGGACAACCGGCTAAGTTCTCTCAGCTAAAAATTTCAGCAGTTCGGCGGTGACGAACCCAGGATTTTCCAGACTGGAAATATGCCCCGCCTCCGGCACCAGCACCCAAGGGCAGCCAATCAGCTCAGCCATTTCACGGGCTTCACCCGGTGGCCGAGGCTTGTCCTGATCGCCGCACATCACCAGTGTGGTCGCTACGTCCAGTTCGCCCAGACGCGATAACTGATCATCGCGCCCAAACGTAATCCGCCCCATCGGCACGATACTTTCACGCAGACGATCCGCAGGCAGAGCCGCGAGGGAAGCATGAAAATCCCGGTAGAGCGCCGACTGCGGATCAATGCCCGGCCGGAAGAAAATCGGCACCACGATATCCAGCAGCGCCGGAGTGATGACACCCGCCTCTTCGATCTGCTTCAACAGTGAAAAATAATACTGGCGAGTCGGCTCCGGTTCGGCGCCGACGTAGGTGTCCATCAGCACCAGCCCGTTGATCCGCTGCGCTGCAGATAAGGCCAGGCGTACGCCCCACATACCGCCGACCGACAGACCAACCAGCGTGACCCGTTCGATGTCCAGATGGTCGAGCAAGACCAATGCCTGACGCGCCAGGTCATCCAGCGATGTGGTACCGACAGGCAACGGCCCGGATTGGCCGTGCCCCCACAGGTCCAGGGCTATCACCCGATACTGCTGCGACAGCGCGGCAATCTGCGGCGCCCACATGGCCTGGTCCCACAGATAGCTGCCGGCCAGCAGCACCGCCGGGCCGGTGCCTTGATCGATGTAGTGAAGGGCTTGTCCGTCTATCGTTACGAAGGGCATCGACTGTCTCCGCGAGTAAAAATGGAGCCGGAAGACTGCGCGGCTGACGGATCGCCGTCAATCGCGAGAATGTATGGGTTTGCATAACCGCCATCGCGAGCAGGCTCTCGGAACCATTGGTCGGAAATGCCTTTTTTTCCCAGTAAAACTGTCAAGTCTGACAGTAGCCACCACCTTGTTTGGAATGGAAATCTAGCCACTGTCGCAATCGCCGACATACAGACAGGAGTGGTTACCATGGCTCAGGAAAAATCTCCAACATTGCCGTACCCCAAGGTCAAGTACGCAACCAGTGACAATCTGCTCTACTCCCTGGAGGCCATAAACGGCACCAAGGTCTCTGTTGCCTTTGAAGGCATGCGCAAAAGACACAGGATTCAACTGCATTGGGATGGACCATCAGGGGCAGGCAGGCCAACGCTGCCGGTTGTCGATGGCAGTGACAGTGGCAGTGTAGTGATTCCGATCGATGCGTCAGTCATCGGTGCCTGTGTCAGTAAAACCGTGCACGCCTGGTATACCGCCACACTTGACGATTTGGAGGAGGAATCTCACTCGCTGGAACTGACGATCGAATCGATTGAACCTGAAGACCTGCCAGATCCAGAATTTCGTGACCTGAAATGGTTTGAAGGCGATTGGTGGCTGGACATGGAAAAATTCTCCGGCGATGCCCGGATCGCCCTGCCGAGGTGGCCTTTCATCGCCGCCGGACAGCGTCTGTGGATTCTGGCTGTAGGCAATGAGCACCTGATTGGCGACTACCGTTTCTCCTGGGTGCTGGAAAACCACGTCGTGACAACACAGGACGTTGAGTCTGAAGATGGATTTCAACTGGATCTCTCGCGCGAATGGCTGTCCGGTTGTGAGGACTATTCTTCTGTCACCTTGAATGTGGCCGTGACGTTCGACGGTGCATTCGGTACACCACCGGTGGATCCGTCGGTTTCTCTCCTGCCGGAAAACGCCCATGAGTTACCTCACGCCACTGCCAAACTACGGCTGACTGACATTGAGGAGTTCTCGCTGTTCGACGACTTTGAAAGCTATCCGGCAAAAGAGTATCTCGGGCCTGGCAGTATTATCGAAACGCGTCTTTTGAAGTTCGAGTTGCCTCGAGACTCTCGCAAGGGCATCGGCCTGCATCTCGTGCGAACTCCCCCCGAAAACATTCCCGGAATGCTTGAGAAGCAGGCGTTGGCGCTGTTCTGTGGAGGCGTCGCAGGGCAGACTCAAAAAGCATACTTTCGGCTCAAATGGAAGTGCAGCCGCATCAAGTTTGCGTACGCGACAACCGGCGAGGGCGCGACCTTCAAGTTCTTTGGCGAGGGAGATCAGTTGCTCGAGGAGCAAGAGGTAGAAAGTGAGACATGGGTTGATTTTCAGGACCCGGAAGGTCGACTGACTCATTACATCGAAGTGGAAAGTTCAGCGCACAGTTCTATTGATAACCTGACCATCTGGCACAGGGGGGAATCCAATCCCGAATAAGCCGCTGACAGTACGTCGATACCCTGTGTATCGACGTACTGTCAGAGTGGTTCGCTTAACGGTACTGGAGATCTACAATCCCTCCAGCTCCGCCATCAGGTCATTCAAGCGATCTACCTTCTCCTCGGTGAGCTCGCTGGCCGCCAACCCGTCGATGTACCGGGCCAGTTCCTCCACCGTGCTGCACTCGAACATCGCCCGCAGCGGCACCTCCCGCTGCAGGGTTTTCTGCACCCGCGAGGCGATTTGCGTGGCCAGCAGCGAATGCCCGCCCAACTCGAAGAAGTTGTCGCGAACGCCCACTTTCTCGACCTTCAACACCTCGGCCCAGATGCCTGCCAGGGTGTGCTCCAGCTCATTGCGCGGCGCCTGGTAATCCTGGCTTTGCAGCTGGCCGATCTCCAGCACCGGCAGGGCCTTGCGGTCCAGTTTGCCGTTGGCGTTGAGCGGCAGCTTATCGAGCCACAGCCAGTGCAGCGGCACCATGTATTCCGGCAACTCGGCACGCAGGCGTTGCTTGATGCGCTCCAGGCGTTCAGCGGGATTGAGCGCAACATCCGCCGCCACCAGATAGCCAACCAGATGCTTGCCGTTCGCCCCTACCTGCACACCCACCGCAGCATCGCGGACTTGCGGTTGTTCATGCAGGCGGGCCTCGATTTCACCCAGCTCGATGCGGTAACCGCGGATCTTCACCTGATGGTCGACACGGCCGACGTACTCCAGTACGCCGTCACTGCGACGGCGGGCCAGGTCGCCTGTGCGATACAGGCGCTCACCCGGTGCGCCGAACGGATTCGGCACAAACACCGGGGCGGTGCGCAGCGGATCGCCGACATAGCCGCGACCGACCCCGGTCCCCGCCACGCACAATTCACCCACCGCGCCCAGCGGCACCAGTTCCAGCGCTCCGTCGAGCAGGTACAAACGGTTGTTGTCGGTTGGCGTGCCGATCGGCAGGTAGCTGCCGCGAGTCGACGCCAAATCGACGCGGAAGAACGCCACATCATCCGAGCACTCCGCTGGACCGTAGGCATTCACCAGCCCGATCTGCGGATAGCGCAACAGCCATTGATGCGCCAGTTCCGGCGGCATCGCCTCACCGGTTGGCAACATCCAGCGCAGGCCGTCGAGGCTCATGCGCTCCTGGGCGAGCATGTCCTGGATCAGCGACGGCACGCTTTCCAGCACGGTGATGCCCTGGCTCTGCACATGGGCCAGCAAGCCTTGGGGATCGTGGGCGATGGTGTTCGGCACGAGGTCCACCCGTGCGCCGAACAATGGCGCGGCGAGGAACTGCCAGACCGAAATATCGAAGCTTTGCGAAGCGGTCTGGGCGATCACGTCGGCGTCGCTCAGGTTCAGGTACGGCACCTTGCTCAATTGGTTGTTGAGCATGCCACGCTGTTCGACCATCACGCCTTTGGGCAAACCGGTGGAGCCCGAGGTGTAGATCATGTAGGCGAGGTTGTCCGGGCCGCTGTAGATACCAGGATTGTCCGCCGACAGCGCAAGGGCCTGGACGTCCTCCCAGACCAGCAGCCGTGGCCGGCTGGCGCAGCCGAATTCGTCGAGCAAGGCCTGCGCCTGTGCACGACACGCTTGCGTGCACACCAGCAATGGCGTGCGGCTCAGATCGATGATCCGGCTCAGACGCTGACTCGGCAAACCCGGGTCCAGCGGCAGGTAACCCGCCCCCGCCTTGAAGCTGCCGATGATCATGCCCAGCAAATCAAGGCTGCGTTCGGCCAGCAACGCCACCGGCTGATCGCGCCCGACACCGGCGGCGATCAACGCATGACCGAGACGGTTGCTGCGCTGGTTCAGCTCCAGATAATTGTATTGCCGGTCCAGACAACTGGCGGCAATCCGCTGTGGGTACCGGGCGACTTGCGTTTCAAACAATGCAACGTAGCTCTGCTCCAGCGGGTAATCCCGTTCGCTCTGGTTGCAGCCATGGATGAGGAAGTCCTGCTCCTCGGCCCCCAGCAACGGCAGGTCGGCCATATCGCCATGGAAACCTTCCACCAACGCCAGCAGCAGACGCTTGAACTCACCGAGCATGCGCTCGACCGTGGCCTCATCGAAGTAGCGCTGGTCGTAGGACAGGTGCAAGCCCAGGTCATCCCCCGGATAGCACACGGCCGTGAGCGGGAAGTTGGTATGGGTCCGGCCCGAATCCGAGGTCGCGTTGAGGCTCTGCGCACGGTCGAGCACCGCGACCTCCACCGGGGCGTTTTCGAACACGAACAGGCTGTCGAACAGCGGCTGGCCCTTGGGCAGTTCACTTTGCTCCTGGATGTTCACCAGCGGCAGGTATTCGTATTCACGCAGTTGCATGTTGTGGTCGAGCAGACCGCTGAGCCACTGGCGCACGCTGCAACGCTGGCCGTCCTCGGGCATCTTCACCCGCAGCGCGATGCTATTGATGAACAGGCCGACGGTGCGCTGCATCTGCGGCATGTCCACCGGACGCCCGGCCACGGTAACGCCGAACAGCACGTCGCGATCACCGCTCAAGCGCCGCAGCACCAGCGCCCACGCCGCCTGGGCGAAGGTATTGATGGTCAACTGATGGGCCTGGGCCAGTTCGCGCAATTGCGCGCCGTCCCGGGCATCGAGCCTTGTATAGCGGTCGCCAACGATCATGCCGCCGCTGTCGCCGGCATGTTCGCGCAGCAATGGCCGGTCGCTCGGGATCGGTGTGGTCCGTTCGAAACCCCGCAGGTTGGTTTTCCACCACTGCCGCGCTTCGGCCAGGCTCTGATGCTGCAGCCAGCCGATGTAGTCGCGATAACGTGGCGGCACCGCCAGCTGCGCTTCCCGGCCTTCGCCGAGGGCGCTGTAGATCTCGAAGAAATCATTCATCAGCAGCGAACGGCACCAGGCATCGATGAGGATGTGGTGGTTGCTCATCATGAACCAGTAGCGCGCCGCGCCGACACGGATCAAACGCAAGTGGAAGGGTGCCTGGTTGAGCAGATCGAACCCCGCCTCGCGTTCGGTCTTGAGCAGGGTTTGCAGCTTCGGCTCTTGCTCGGCTTCGGCGAGATCGCTCCAGTCGAGGTATTCGATTGGCGTGCTGCCCGGTTTGTGGATCACTTGCAGCATGTCTTCGCCGACGTTCCAGCAAAACGACGCGCGCAACGCTTCGTGGCGGGCGATCACCGCTTGCCAGGCCTGGGCGAAACGCTGCGGGTCGAGTTCGCTGTTGATGCGGTAGCGGTCCTGCATGTAGTACAGGCCGGTGCCCGGCTCCAGCAAGGTGTGCAGCAGCATGCCTTCCTGCATCGGGGTCAGCGGGTAGACGTCTTCGATGACGGCAGCCGGGACCGGCAGCGCATCCAGTTGCGTCTGGTTGAGATTCGCCAGCGGGAAATCCGACGGTGTCAGGCCGCCCGCGTCATCGCGCAGGCAATGTTCGATAAGGCTGCTCAACTCACCGAGGTAGGCATCGGCCAACTCGTTGATGGTTTGTGCATCGAAGCGTTCGGCGCTGAAAGTCCAGCGCAGCACCAGTTCACCGCCATACACCTGACCGTCGACGCTCAGCTCGTTGGGCAGCGGGGCATTGCCATCGTGGGCCGCGCCGATGGCTTCATCCAGTGGATGGAACAGCGCATCCGCCCCGAAGCTCTGGTCGAACTGCCCGAGGTAGTTGAAGGTTATCGGCGCCACCGGCAACCCGGCCATGTGCTGGCGACTCTGGTCATCGGCGAGGTAGCGCAGCACGCCATAGCCAAGACCTTTGTGCGGCACGGCACGCATTTGCTCCTTGATCGCCTTGATCGACGCGCCCTGCCCGGCGGCTTCTTCGATGTTCGACGGGGTCAGGCGCAGCGGATAGGCGCTGGTGAACCAGCCGACGGTGCGGGTCAGGTCGATGTCGTCGAACAGCGCTTCGCGGCCGTGACCTTCCAGTTGAATCAGCGCCGATGGCTGACCGCTCCAGCGGCACAGCACGCGGGTTAATGCGGTCAGCAGCAAGTCGTTGACCTGGGTGCGATAGGCACTCGGTGCCTGTTGCAGCAACTGTCGCGTACGCTCGCTGTCGAGGCGCACGCTGACGCTTTGCGCATGCCGGTTCTGCCGCCCACCCTCGGGGTGATCGCAGGGCAGATTGGCATTTGGCCCGGCCAGGTGCGCCTGCCACCATTCCAGTTCTTCACGCAGGGATTCACTGCCGGCATAGGCCTGCAAGCGAGCGGCCCAGTCCTTGAAGGCGCTGGTTTTCGCCGGCAGTTTCACCGACTGCTGCGCGTCCAGTTGGCGATACACGGTTTGCAGATCGTCCAGCAGCACGCGCCATGAAACGCCATCGACGACCAAGTGGTGAATCGCGATGAACAGCCGTTGCAGGCCCTCGGGACCATCGACCAGCAACACGCGCATCAGCGGTCCCTCTTCGAGGTCGAGGCTGCGCTGGGCATCGGCGAACAGGGCGGGGCATTTATCCATCGACGAAACGCGTACCTGCCACAGCACCGGCGCGTCGGAAATCGGCTGATGCTGTGCTTGCCACTGACCGGCGATCCGGCTGAAGCGCAGACGCAAGGCGTCGTGCTGTTCGATTACCGCCAGCAGCGCTTGTTCCAGTCGATGGGGCTCCAGAGGTGCGGTCGGTTGCAGCAACAACGCCTGGTTCCAGTGCTGGCGTTGCGGGATGCCGGTGTCGAAGAACCAGTGCTGGATCGGCGTCAGACGCGACTGGCCCATGATCAACCCTTGCTCGGCGCTGACCTGCTCGCTGCGGGTGGACACGGCGGCCAGGGTCTGTACGGTCTGATGCTGGAACAGGTCGCGGGGGCTGAAGTGGATGCCTTGCTGCCGCGCCCGGCTGACCACCTGAATCGACAGGATCGAGTCGCCGCCCAGTTCGAAGAAGTTGTCGTTGAGGCCAACCTGACCGACGTTCAGCGCTTCGCACCAAATCTGCGCGAGGGTGATTTCCAGCTCGTTGCCGGGCGCCACGAAATGTTGACGGTTCAACTCCGGGTCCGGCGCCGGCAACGCGCGGCGGTCGAGTTTGCCATTGGTGGTCAGCGGCATGCTGGCCAGCAAGATCAGGTGCGTGGGCACCATGTAGTCCGGCAGTTGCGACTTGAGATGCGATTTGAGCGCTTCTCGCAGTTCAGCCTGCTGCGCTTCGCCAAGCTCTGCGACGTCAGTCACCAGATAGCCGACCAGTTGCTTGCCGCTCGGCGCATCGAGCGCCAGCACCACCGCTTCACGGATCGACTCGTGCTCCAGCAGACGGGTTTCGATTTCACCGAGCTCGATGCGGAAGCCGCGAATCTTCACTTGATGATCGATGCGCCCGAGGTATTCCACCAGGCCGTCGGCGCGCTGGCGCACCAGGTCGCCGGTGCGGTAGATACGTCCGCCGCTGGCGGCAAACGGATCGGCCACAAAGCGCTCCGCGGTCATGCCCGGACGCTGGTGATAACCCTGGGACAGACCCGCGCCACCGACGTACAACTCGCCCGTCGCGCCCTGCGGCACCAACGCCAGGTCGGCGTCGAGAATGTAGGCCACGCGGTCGCCGATCACACTGCCGATCGGCACGCTACCGGCGCCCTCTTCCAGTACTTCAGGGGCAAGACTGGCCAGCGGCATGACCACGGTTTCGGTCGGGCCGTAGGCGTTGAAGAACCGGCTCGGCTGGAAGGCTGCGCGAATGCGCGCCAGGTGTTCACCGGTCAGCGCTTCGCCGCCGGTGATGATCATGCGCACCGGCAGGATTTCATTTTGCGTTGCCAGCCATTGCGCCAACTGACTGCCGTAACTCGGGGTAAAGCCGAGGACATTGATGTGATGACGACGGATCAGGCCGCAGATTTCTTCCGCGTCCCACTGTCCTTGAGCCCGCAGCACCACTTGCGCACCGCTGAGCAACGGCACCAGCAGTCGCTCGGTGGCGGCGTCGAAGTTGATCGAATAGAAGTGCAGTTCGCAGTCGTCGGCGCGCATGGCGAAACGCTCGATCACCGCGCGGCAGTGCATGGCGATTTCGCCGTGGGACACCACCACGCCCTTCGGTTTGCCGGTGGAGCCCGAGGTGTAGATCAGGTAGGCCTGATGCTGCGGCAGACTGATCAACGGCAGCTCGGTGGCCGGATAGCTGGCCAGTGCAGCGGTGTCTTCTTCAAAACACCAGCGGCCGACGGTCGCCGGCAACTCGCCCAGGGCCTTGAACATCACCGCATCGCTGAGCAGCAAACCGATGCCGCTGTCTTCGATCATGTAGTGCAAGCGGTCCAGCGGGTACTCCGGATCCAGCGGCACATAGGCGCCGCCAGCCTTGAGGATCGCCAGCAGGCCGATGACCATCTCCAGCGAGCGCTCCAGTGCCAGCCCCACACGGACCTGCGGCCCGACGCCACGCTCGCGCAGCATCCAGGCCAGGCGGTTGGCGCGGCTGTCGAGTTCGGCGTAGCTCAGGGTCTGCCCGGCAAAGGTCAGGGCCGGAGCGTCTTGGCGAATCAAGGCCTGCTCGGCGAGTAGATGATGGATGCACTGGTCCAGCCGATGTTCCCCCGGCTCGACGCCGAGGCTGTCGAGCAGGTGTTGTTGTTCGCCGGACGCCAGCAGCGGCAGCTCACTCAAGCGCTGCTGCGGATCGGCAATCAGCGCTTCCAGCAGGTTGCGCCAATGCCCGGCCATGCGTGCAATGCGCGGTTCGTCGAACAGATCGGTGCTGTAGGTCAGGCAGCAACCCAGGCGATGGTCAAGGTCGGTGACTTCCAGGTTGAGGTCGAACTTGGTCGCGCGGGCATCGTTGGCCAGGTACTCGACCGTCATGCCGGCCAGGCTGCGGCTTTGCTGGAACTCCCAGCGCTGCACGTTGCACATCACCTGGAACAACGGGTTGTAGGCCGCGCTGCGGGGTGGTTGCAAGGCTTCCACCAGATGATCGAATGGCAGGTCCTGATGGGACTGGCCTTCGATCACCGTGTGGCGCACCTGATCGAACAGCTCACTCACGGACATCTGCCCGTCGAGCTGGCAGCGCAGCACCTGGGTGTTGAGGAATGCGCCGATCAGGCCTTCGCTTTCCGGACGAATGCGGTTGGCTACCGGCGCACCGATGCGCAAATCGGTCTGGCCGCTGTAGCGGTACAGCAGCGTGGCCAGCGTGGCGGTCATGATCATGAACAGGGTCAGGCCGTGTTGCGCGTTGAAGGCACGGACCCGTGCCGCGAGCTCGTCGCTCAGGTCAAAGCGATACAGCTCACCCTGGTGGCTTTGCACCGGCGGACGCGGACGGTCGGCCGGCAACTCGAGCAGCGGGTGTTCGCGGCCCAGTTGCGCGGTCCAGTAATCGAGCTGGCGCTGACGCTCGCCGGACTCCAGCCACTGACGCTGCCACACGCTGTAATCCAGGTACTGCACCGGCAACGGCGCCAGCGGTGATTCACGATCATCGACGAACGCTTCGTACAGCGCGCTGAGTTCCCGGGCAAAAATGTCCATCGCCCAGCCTTCGGTGACGATGTGGTGCAGGGTCAGGACGAAGTAGTGTTCCTGCTCGGCGGTCTTGACCAGGCAGGCGCGCAGCAAGGGTCCGGTCTCCAGATCGAACGGCTGGTGCGCTTCGTCGTCGGCCAGTTGCTGGACCTGCCACTCGCGGACTTCGGCATCCAGCGCGGTGAAATCCTTCCACGCCATGCGCACGCCGGTTTGCGTGTGCACTTGTTGGCGAGCAACGCCGTCGATGCTCGGGAACGTGGTGCGCAGGGTTTCGTGACGCAGGATCAGGGCTTGCAGCGCGGCCTCGAAACGCGCCACGTCGAGCACACCGCGCAGCCGCGCCATGCCGCCGACGTTGTAGGCTGGACTGTCCGGCTCCATCTGCCAGAGGAACCACATGCGCTGCTGGGAATAGGACAGCGGCACCGGCTGGCTGCGGTCGACTTTTTCAATCGGCGGCTGCTTGTTGGTACTGCCGCTGGCCTGGATCAAGCGAACCTGTTCGGCAAACGCACCGAGTTCGCTGTGTTCGAACAGCGCCCGCAGCGGCAACTCGACGTCGCAGGCCTGGCGGGTGCGGGAGATGATTTGCGTGGCCAGCAGCGAGTGGCCGCCGAGGGCAAAGAAATCATCGCGCAAACCGACTTGGGCCAGGTCCAGCACTTCGCGCCAGATACCGGCGATGCGTTGTTCCAGTTCTGTCACGGGCTCGACGTGTTCGCGAACCTGCCACTGCGGTTCCGGCAAGGCGCGGCGGTCGAGTTTGCCGCTCGGGCTGAGGGGCATTTGTTCCAGACGCATCAGTTGCGCCGGGACCATGTATTCCGGCAGTTCGGCGGCCAGTGCGCTTTTCAGGCGCGCGGTTTGCTCGGCTTCCTCCCCGGCATTGCTCGCTGCGGTGTAGTAACCGATCAACTGCGCCCCGGCCACGGTGTCGCGCACCAGCACCACGGCTTGCGCAACGCCGTTCTGAGCCAGCAGCCGCGCCTGGATTTCTTCCGGTTCAACGCGGAACCCGCGCAACTTGACCTGCTGATCGAGACGGCCGAGGTATTCGATCACGCCTTGCGCCGTCCAGCGCGCCCGGTCGCCGGTGCGATACAGGCGCGCGCCCGACTCGCCCAACGGATCGACCACGAAGCGTTCGGCGGTCAATGCCGGGCGACCGAGGTAACCACGGGCCAGGCCAATGCCGCTGATGCACAGCTCACCCGGTACACCGGCCGGAAGCGGATTGAGATCGCTGTCGAGCACGCGGCAGATCACGTTGCCCAGTGGCCGGCCAATCGGCGAGCGCTCGCCGTCGGCGCTGGAGCAATGCCAGTGGGTGACGTTGATTGCGGTTTCGGTCGGGCCGTAGCGGTTGTGCAGTTGCACCGCCGGCAGTTGTTCCAGCACGCGGTTGCGTAGTTCCGCCGGCAAGGCTTCGCCACCGGAAAACACCCGGCGCAGGCTGGTGCATTCAGCGCTCAGCGGTTCTTCGATGAACAGCGAAAGCAGCGGCGGCACGAAGTGCAATGTGGTCACGCCGTACGCTTGCACCAGCTGCGCGATGCGGTGCGGATCGCGGTGTTCGCCGGGACCGGCGATCAACAGGCGTGCGCCAGTGATCAGCGGCCAGAAGCACTCCCACACCGACACGTCGAAACTGATCGGGGCCTTTTGCATCAGCACGTCGGTTTCGTTCAGGCGGTAAGTGTCCTGCATCCATTGCAGGCGCTCGGCCAGCGCGGCGTGGGTGTTGCCGACGCCTTTGGGCAGGCCGGTGGAACCGGAGGTGTAAATCACATAGGCGAGGTTGTCGCCGTGCAGGTGCAGCCCCGGCGCATGGCTTGGCCAACTGTCCAGGTGCAGGGTGTCCATGGCGATCAAGCTGACACCGTCAGTCGCTGGCAGGCGCTCAAGCAATCGGGTTTGCGTCAGCAGCAATTCCACGCCGCTGTCGCTGAGCATGTAGGCCAGGCGTTCGGCCGGATAATCCGGGTCCAGCGGCACGTAGGCGCCACCGGCCTTGATGATCGCCAGCAGGCCGATCAGCAGTTGCGGCGAGCGCTCGCAGGCGATGGCCACGCAGACATCCGGGCCGACACCTTTGTCGCGCAGGTAATGGGCCAGACGGTTGGCCCGGGTGTGCAGTTCGGCGAAGTCCAGCTGGCCGCCGTCCCACACCAGCGCAGTGCGCTGCGGGGTCTGGCGTGCCTGCTCGTTGAGCCATTCCGGCAGCCATTGGCTGGCCGCTGCGCAGGGTGCGCTGGCCCAGTCCGATTGCTGCTGGTGTTCGGCAGCCGTCAACAGTGGCAGGTCACCGATGGCGGTGTCCGCTTGCTCGCAGACAGCGCGCAGCAGGTTGCTGAAATGCTCGGCCAGGCGCTCGATGGTCGCGGCGTCGAACAATTCGCTGGCGTAGTCGAAGGACAAGGTCAGGCGACCGTTGCGGTCTTCTTCGCTGTGCAACTGCAAATCGATCTTGGCTTCGCGGCTATGCCATGGCAGCTCTTCGGCCAACAGCCCCGGCAGGCGCTTCAAGGCGCTGAGGTCCCGTTGCTGATGGTTGAACATGACCTGGAACAGGCCCTGTTCACGGGCCTGGGGGAAGGCTTCCAGCAGTTGCTCGAACGGCAGGTCCTGATGCGCTTGCGCACCCAACGCCGCCTGACGGGTCTGCGCCAGCAGCTCAACGAATGGCAGGCGTGAGTCCACCTCGGCACGCAGCACCTGGGTATTGATGAAGAAACCGATCAGGCCCTGGGTTTCCAGGCGCGGACGGTTGGCATTGGGCACGCCGATGCGGATATCACGCTGGCCGCTGTAGCGATGCAACAAGGTCTGGAACGCCGCCAGCAACAGCATGAAGGCGGTCGATTCATGGGCCTGGGCGGTCTGACGAATTGCATCGCTCAGGGCCGCGCCCAGACGCACGGTGTGGCGAGCGGCGCTGTGCAGTTGTTGGACAGAGCGTGGATGGTCGGTGGCCAGGCCCAGGGTTGGATGCTCATCACCCAAGCGGTCTTTCCAGTAGGCCAGTTGACGCTCGCCTTCCCCTTGCGCCAGCCATTGCCGCTGCCAGCTGCCGTAGTCGGCGTACTGCGTCGGCAATGGCGCCAGCACCGCTTGCTGGCCCTGGGAGGCGGCCGCATACAGGCGCGAGAATTCGTCGATCAACACATTCAGCGACCAGCCGTCAGCGATGATGTGATGCATCGTCACCAGCAACTGATGGTCTTCGTCATCGAGGCGTACCAGCTTCACCCACAGCAGCGGGCCTTTCTCCAGATCGAACCGGGTCCGCGCTTCGTCCTCGCGGATCTGCTGCGCCCGGGCCTCACGCTCGGCGGCCGGCAGGTCGCTGATGTCGATCAGTTGCAGGTTGAACCCGGCAGCCGCATCCACCTGTTGCAGCGCCACGCCGTCACGTTCGAAGAATCGCGTGCGCAGGGATTCGTGGCGCTCGATCAACTGCTGGAAACTGGCGCGCAAGGCGTCCTCATCCAGTTCGCCGCGCAGGCGCAAGGCACCGGGAATGTTGTAGGCGCTGCTGTGCGGATCGAGTTGCCAGGTGATCCACAGGCGGTTTTGTGCCAGGGATTGCGGCATCGGTTGCTGGCGCGACAGCGCCGTGATCGCGCCCTGGGCCAGGCCACCGTCCTGTTGCAGACAGGCCACGACATCGGCGAATGCGCCGAGGGTTGGCGCTTCGAACAGCAGGCGCAGGTTCAACTCCAGCCC
Organism: Pseudomonas sp. KH_046_2; assembly: GCF_057838985.1. NCBI lineage: Bacteria > Pseudomonadati > Pseudomonadota > Gammaproteobacteria > Pseudomonadales > Pseudomonadaceae > Pseudomonas > Pseudomonas sp. KH_046_2. The sequence goes on from NZ_CM174480.1 coordinate 4,457,630, forward strand.
CAGCTCTTCACGCAGACGCGCCACTACTTGCGTCGCAGCAATGGAGTTGCCGCCGAGCAGGAAGAAATGATCGTCGGCACCCACCTGCGCCACTTGCAACTGCTCACACCAGATCCGTCCGATCAGGCTTTGCAGCTCGGAGCCCGACTCGATATGCCTCGCGCTTTCGGTGGTGGCCGACGGGAACACTGCGTAGCTGTCGAGGCTGCCGTCCGCCAGGCGACTGCGACACGCCGAGCGCTGCAATTTGCCGCTGGAGGTCTTGGGTAGCGCACCCGGATTGAGCAACACCACCACGCTCGGCGCTTCCTGATACGCCTCGGCGACAGCCTGGCGAATGGCTTTGAACAAGGATTCGGGCGGCAGGATTTTCTGCACGCTACGGCTGATTTCGGCGGCGATGCCGATGCCTTCCTGACCATCAACCGTAACGGCAAAGGCAGCAACCCGGCCTTTGCGCACCACTTCCACTTCACGCTCGACGGCCTGCTCGATGTCCTGCGGGTACAGGTTGTACCCGCGCACGATCAGCATGTCCTTCAGGCGCCCGGTGATGAACAGCTCGCCGTTGCGCAGGAAACCCAGGTCACCGGTGCGCAACCAGGTCTGGCCGGCGTGCCGGACAAAGGTCTTGGCGGATGCCTCGGGGTTGCGCCAGTAGCCTGAGGCGATGCTCGGCCCGCTGGCCCAGACTTCGCCGACGACGTTGTCGGCCTGTTCGCTGAGGGAGACCGGGTCGATGATCAGCACCGCATGCGCCGGTTGGCTGATACCGCAACTCATGATCGGGCTGCCCTCGCCCGCTTCGACACGGTTCTGCGCCAGGGCCTGATCGTCCACCCGCAGGTTGCCGATGCCTTGGCCGCGCGCGGTGCCGGCCACGAACAAGGTGGCTTCGGCCAGACCGTAGGAGGCCATGAAACTGTCCGCGGTGAAGCCGCAGGTCGCGAACTTCCCGGCGAAGCGTTCCAGGGTGTCGAGACGAATCGGTTCGGAACCGGAATACGCCACGCGCCAGCCACTCAGGTCGAGCCGTTCCAGGGCTGACTCGCTGACCCGTTCACTGCACAAGCGATAGGCAAAATCCGGCCCGCCGCTGATGGTGCCGCCGTATTCGCTGATCGCCTCCAGCCAGCGCAACGGCCGGCCGAGGAAGTACGCCGGCGACATCAACACGCAAGGCACGCCGCTGAAAATCGGCTGCAGCAGACCGCCGATCAGGCCCATGTCGTGGTACAGCGGCAGCCAGCTGACGATGACGTCGTCGGGGTTCAGGTCAATGCCGAAACCGTGGCGAATCAGCAATTCGTTGGCCACCAGATTGCCGTGGCTGACTTGCACGCCTTTGGGCAGCGCGGTGGAACCGGAGGTGTATTGCAGGAAGGCGATGTGGTCGTCCTGCAAGTCCACCGCGACCCAGCGCTCGGCCAGTGCACCGTCGAGGGTATCGACACACAGCAGCGGCGGCGCCCCTTCGATCTGCTGCAACCCGTCACGCTGCCCGGCACTGGTCAACAGCAAGCGCGGCTGGGCATCGCTGATGATCGACAACAGGCGTTCCTGGTGATGACGGCGTGCCGACTCCGGCGGGTAAGCCGGCACCGCGATCACCCCGGCGTACAGACAACCGAAGAACGCCGCGACGTAATCCGGGCCGCTGGGGAACAGCAACACCGCGCGGTCGCCAACATCCGCCTGGGCCTGCAATGCGCCGGCAATCGTTCGCGCCCGCAGGTCCAGTTCGCGATAGCTGAGCACCACAGCCTGATCCGGGGTCTCGGCGAGAAAGCGCAGGGCCACCCGATCCGGCGTCAGGGCCGCGCGGCGCTGAAGGGCTTGGACCATTGTGCTGGGGAGTTCGAACGCGTCGGTCATGAGGTTTCCTGCCTGAATTCGGCTTGCATGTGGAATCGGTTTTCTGACGTCGCGCCCTGTTCGAGGGCGCGCAGGACGCGGTCTTCGCCGACCGCGCAAGGCATTGGCAATGCGGTTGTGACCGGGGCTGCTGCCCGGTTCCATTCACCAATGAGAACGGATGACGTCTGGAAATAATTAGTCGCCAGGCTGGAACGCAAAGTGGACTGAAGTGAGTCGGCGTGTCGCAGTTCTCACTCTGCACCCTTGCAGCGCATTAGTTCTTTTTCTCATTTGACAATCATTATCATTAAGCCTAATTTGTCGCTCGATGTGTAGGACGGCCCCCCCGGTTGATTCGCCGTCCCACTAACCTTTTGGCAGCAGGGTGATTTCCATGATGGAACCAGTATCCACAAGCAGGTGCGATACACCGCTACTTCAGGCATTCGTCGACAATCGATTGATTCTGGTGAAGATCGCAGCCCGAATTACCGGCTGCCGCTCACGTGCCGAAGATGTTGTGCAGGACGCATTCTTCCGACTGCAATCGGCCCCACCCATCACCAGCTCGATCAAGGCCCAGCTCAGCTACCTGTTCCAGATCGTGCGCAACCTGGCGATCGACCACTACCGCAAGCAGGCGCTGGAGCAGAAGTACTCCGGGCCTGAAGAGGAAGGGCTGAATGTGGTGATCCAGGGTGCGTCACCGGAAACGTCGCACATCAATTTCTCGACGCTGGAGCATATTGCGGATGCGTTGACCGAGTTGCCGAGCCGCACCCGCTACGCCTTCGAGATGTATCGCCTGCACGGCGTACCGCAAAAAGACATCGCCAAGGAACTCGGCGTCTCGCCGACCCTGGTGAACTTCATGATCCGAGATGCGCTGGTGCATTGCCGCAAGGTGTCGGGCAACCGGGGTGACATGGCTGCTCGCCACTAAGTTCTGAAATCTGCATCGCGCCCATCGCGAGCAGGCTCGCTCCCACAGGGTCCTGCGAACGCAGGGCAAATGTGGGAGCGAGCCTGCTCGCGATGGGGCACTCAAGAGCACCGAAGATCTTGGGCCTCAGGCCAGTCTGCACCGTTCAAAAAACCGCTCCCGCCCCAACACCATCAGGGCCGCGCGCTTGTGCGGGAAGTCGAACTCTTTCTCGCAGTGAAAGCGTTGCTCCTGCATGTATCCGATCATCTTCGCGTTATCGGCACGCGGCTCGGCAACCACGCGCCGGGTGCGCGGATCATCGAGAAACAGGTAATGCACCAGCGCCGATAACCAGCTCTCCACCTTGTGCGGACCGCGGTGGCTTTCTTCGCCCACCAGCATGTGAATGCCACGGTCGTAATCGCCGGCATCGTAGAAGGGTGCAATGCGATCTTCCCTGGCCCAGTAGGCTTCGAAATAAGCGAAGGGCTGATCATCGAAACAGCCGATCAACGTCAGCGTGTGCGGGTCGGCTTCAAGTTTGCCCAGGTATTGGCGATGCTGTTCGAGGCTGCCCTCCTCCTGCCAGAAACTGGCGACACGCGGGCTGTTCTGCCAACGGTTGAAGCGTGCCAGGTCTTGCTCGATGTCCAGCGTGCGCAGGGAAACCCGGGCACCCAGCCGCGCATCGAAGCGTCGATACACTTCACCACGAGGCTTGACCGGCCGCCGTGGGTGACGCTTGCCATCAGTGATGAGCATTTGCTGCGGATAGCTGCCGGTCAGGGAATGCCCCAGCCACGGCTGCGGCAACTGCCAGAACACGGTGCGCTCGCAGTGATACTCGCCGCTGACGGGGGTCGGAATCAGCAGACCGCTGAGCACGGCTTCATCCGGCACGTCTTGCAGTTGCCAGACCAGGCGCTGACAGTCGGGCTCGCGAGCGAACAACCAGTAGCAGGCAGCCCACAACGCCTGCCCTTCAAGCCGACTGAAACGCTCCTCCAGTTGCACGTGCAACTCCGGGCCACGACTGAGCCGCAGGGCGGGCAACGGTTGCCCCTCCAGGTGCAGACTCAGGCGACAATCGGTTTCATCAGCGGCAAGACGACTGCCTGTCGGCAGACACAGGGCAGTCAGGTCATTCAGATTGGGCATGGGTCGGGCTCACGATAATCGTCGACAGTTCAACGAAGTGACGTGAGCCAGGGCGGGAAATTTAGCCAAAGACCGTCAATTGGCAACTTGTGGCGCCGGTGCGTTGCGCTGGACCGGCACCAGGGCAATCTTGTACGGATCGAATATCTTCAGCATCTGGCCGTTGTCCCGCAAGCCTTGCAACAGCTTGCCGAAGACCTCGCCGCTGATGGGCGCGGTCGGACGCAGAATGGCGTAGTGGTGATAGACCTGGTCGACGCGCTGGGACGCCAGCAACTCGCCGGCGACTTTTTCATTGCGCAAGAAGTAGTCGCTCAGGTACGAACGCGTGACCAGGGCGATGTCGGCCCGGTCGCGCAATACCATCAGCAGATTGCTGTCATGGGAATAGGTCAGCGTGGCGTTGTAGTTTTTCGCGAGGTACAGGGGGTCGGCATTGAAGTTGGCGAACTCGTAGTGATAGCCGCTGAACAGTGCCAGGCGCTTGCCGTTCAGGTCGGCAAAATAGCTTTGCTGTCGATCGGGCAGGCGTTGCGCGACAAAAATCTCGGCGTCTTCCAGCCCCATGTCGACGGCCGTGTGGGGGATCTCTTCCCAACCCCACGCGGGATTTTCGAAAATGGCCATGTCGACCCGGCCCTGCTTGAAGTCACCGAAGCGCCGGGGAATGGAAGTGGGCACCAGGACAAACTGGTAGTCAGTTTGCGATGCGTTCAGGGCCTCGACCAGTTGCGGCAGCAACCCGGTATCGGCCCCGGATTCCGGGCGCACGGTGTAGGGCGGAAAGTGCGCGGCACCTATGCGCACCAGTTGCGCAGCCTGGGACGGCATCATCGTTGACGCCGCAAACATCGACAACAACAGCCACGAGGCTGAACGAATTGGCGAACCCATGAAAACGACCCCACTCCCCAATAAAACAGCATCAATGCATTCAAGCTAGGCGGTTTCGTCCAGTTAGCCAGTTTAATGCTGGCCAATACAAGCTTATTGCCGGTCTGCCAGCACCAGAATCAACGCCTCATCGGCCAACTGATCGAGGCTCATGCTGCCGCCGGCGCGAAACCAAGTGGTGGTCCAGGACAATGCACCGGTCAGGAAGCGTCGGGTGATGAACACATCGCCGCGGATAAACCCGGCGGTCTTGGCTTCGCCCAGCACTTGCAGCCAGATGTCTTCGTAGATGTCCCGCAGCGCCAGGACCTTGGCCTGGCCCTCTTCGGACAGCGAGCGCCATTCGTAGACCAGCACGGCCATGGCCTCGCCGCTGCCGCCCATGATCGACTGCAATTCACAGCGGATCAGCGCCAGCACCTGCTCGCGCACACTGCCGGCCTCGGCGATGGCCGCACGCATCAACGCGGTGTTGTAGCGAATGGTCTCCTCCATCACCGCCCGCAGGATTTCGTCCTTGCTCTTGAAGTGATGAAAAATGCTTCCGGACTGAATGCCCACGGCGCCGGCCAGGTCGCGCACGGTCGTGCGTTCATAGCCTTTATTGCGGAACAGGTGGGCCGCCACTTGCAGCAGCTTGCCACGGGCGCTGTCCGGGTCGGTCAGTTGGCCGTCGTCGACCAATTGGCGCATCACCCTCAGGGCTTTTTGCTCGTCCACCCGTTCTCTCCTACAGTCGTTCAATCAATAACGCCGATCCCCCCGAAAACAGCGGGGTTGCGCGGGCAATTTAAGCGCATGGATGCAACCAAGCAAGCGCTTGGGCAGAAGATAATCAAGTCATTTACAAACCAAGCGCTTGCTTGGTAATGTCGATGCACTTCGGTTGGAGGTGGTTATGGAATGGACTGCGCCTAAAACAATTCGCATCGGTTGCGCCAGCGCCTTCTGGGGCGATACCTCGACCGCTGCCGCGCAGCTGGTGGAACACGGGCATCTGGACTATCTGGTCTTCGATTACCTGGCCGAAATCACCCTGTCGATCATGGCCGGCGCGCGGATGAAAGATCCCCGGGCCGGCTACGCAGGCGACTTCATCGAAGTGCTCGCGCCCTTGCTGCCGCAGCTCGCGCAGCAAAACACCCGGGTCATCAGCAATGCCGGCGGGGTCAATCCCCAAGCCTGCGCCGCCGCCCTGCAAGCGGCCTGCGACAAGGCCGGGGTAGCGCTGAAGATCGCCGTGCTGCTGGGTGACGACCTGCAGCCGCAATTAAAACAACTGGGCAACCTGGGCATTCATGAAATGTTCAGCGGCGCGCCCCTGCCATCGATGTGCGTCTCGACCAATGCCTACCTCGGCGCACCCGGCATTGTCGAAGCCCTGCGTCTGGGGGCGGACATCGTGATCACCGGGCGCGTGGTCGACAGTGCCGTGGTCAGTGCCGCGCTGGTGCATGAGTTCGACTGGTCGTGGCACGACTACGACAAGCTCGCCCAGGCGGCATTGGCCGGGCACATCATCGAATGCGGCGCCCAGTGCACCGGCGGCAACTTCACCGACTGGCGCGACGTGCCCGACTACGAACACATCGGCTTTCCCATCGTCGAAGTCAGCGCCGACAGCCAGTTCATCGTCAGCAAACCCGAAGGCACCGGTGGGCTGGTTACGCCGCTGACGGTGGGCGAACAGATGCTGTATGAAATCGGCGACCCGCGCGCGTATCTGCTGCCCGACGTGGTGTGCGACTTCACTCAGGTCAAACTGCTGCAACAAGGCAAGAACGCGGTGAAGGTGCATGGCGCCAAAGGCCTGCCGCCGACCGCCCAATACAAGGTCAGCGCCACGTACCCCGATGGTTTTCGCTGCACCGCCAGCTGCCTGATTGCCGGCATCGATGCCGTCGACAAGGCGCGGCGAGTCAGCGCTGCGATCATCAACAAGACCTCGGAAATGTTCCGCCAGCGCGGTTGGGCACCCTACAGCGACGTGAGTATCGAGTTGCTGGGCAGCGAGGCCACCTACGGCCCCCACGGCCGGCGTCAGGACTGTCGCGAAGTGGTGATCAAGCTCGCGGTGCGCCATCCGGACAAGCAGGCATTGATCGTGTTCTCCCGGGAAATCGCCCAGGCCGCTACCGGCATGGCGCCGGGGTTGACCGGCATTGTCGGTGGGCGGCCGACGGTGTATCCGCTGATCCGGCTGTTCTCGTTCCTCATCGACAAAACCGCCTGCACGCTGGACATTGATTTCATGGGCGAGCGCCACCCATGTGCCCTGCCCGCCCTCGATGTGCTCGACCCGCTGGACCTGCCAGCCCCGCTCGCGCCGCCGAAACCGCTTGGCCTGGCCGACGCCAGCGTGGCCCTGGTCAAACTGGCGGTCGCCCGCTCTGGCGACAAGGGCAACCACAGCAACATCGGCGTCATGGCCCGCGAGCCCGAGTTCCTGCCGTGGATCGCCGAAGCCTTGACCCCGGAGGTGATCGTCGACTGGATGGGCCACGTCCTCGATCCAATCCACGGGCGGGTCGAACGCTGGTACTTGCCCGCCAGCCACAGCCTGAATTTCCTGCTGGAAAACGCCCTCGGCGGCGGCGGTGTCGCCAGCCTGCGCATCGATCCGCAAGGCAAGGCTTTCGCCCAGCAACTGCTGGAAATCCAGATCCCGGTGCCGCAGCGCATCGCCGACCAGTTCAACTAGAGGATTGCCGCCATGGCCTACGATTCGATTTTCAAAGCCGATTTGTTTGCCGGTCAAAACATCATCGTCACCGGTGGCGGCAGTGGCATCGGCCGCTGCACCGCCCACGAACTGGCGGCCCTCGGCGCCCATGTGCTGCTGGTCGGGCGCAAGGCCGACAAGCTGAAAACCGTTGCGGCGGAGATCGCCGACGACGGCGGCAAGGCCGATTGGGCGGTTTGCGACATCCGCGAGGAAGAAGCGGTGACGTATCTGGTCAGCGAACTGATCCGCAAGCATGGCCCCATTCACGGCCTGGTCAACAATGCGGGCGGGCAGTACCCGTCGCCCTTGGCCTCGATCAATCAGAAGGGTTTCGAAACCGTGATGCGCACCAACCTGGTGGGCGGCTTCCTGATGGCCCGGGAAGTGTTCAACCAGTCCATGAGCCAGCACGGCGGCGCCATCGTCAACATGCTCGCCGACATGTGGGGCGGCATGCCGGGCATGGGCCACTCCGGTGCGGCACGTTCGGGCATGGACAACCTGACCAAGACCGCCGCGTACGAATGGGGTCATGCCGGAGTGCGGGTCAACGCCGTGGCACCGGGCTGGATTGCCTCCAGCGGCATGGACACCTACGAAGGAGCGTTCAAGGCTGCGATTCCGACCTTGCGCGAACACGTGCCGCTCAAGCGCATCGGCACCGAATCGGAAGTCAGCGCGGCGATTGTTTTCCTGCTCAGCCCCGCAGCGGCGTTTGTCAGCGGCAGCACCTTGCGCATCGACGGCGCCGCCAGCCTCGGCGGCCGCGCCTGGCCGATCCATAAAGCGACCAACAGCGAGTCGTACAACGGTTTCCACCGCGCCTACATACCAGACGTATTGAAGGACAAGGAATAACCCATGCCGGTGATTCAGTCGTTACTCGATCCCCACAGCGAGCCGTTCGCCCAGAACCGCGCAGCGATGCTGAGCGCCATCGAGCAAGTTCGCGTGCTCGAACAGAACCTGCTGAACAAGGCGGCCGAAGCCAAGCCGAAGTTCGAAAAGCGCGGCCAATTGCTGCCTCGCGAGCGCCTCAATCTGCTGCTGGACCCCGGTGCACCGTTTCTCGAACTGGCGAGCCTGGCCGGCTACAAGCTGCACGACGACAAGGATGGCAGCTCCGCCGGTGGCGGCTTGATCGCCGGCATCGGCTACGTGTCCGGTGTGCGCGTGCTGGTGGTGGCGAACAACAGCGCGATCAGGGGCGGGACCATCTCCCCAAGCGGCTTGAAGAAATCCCTGCGCCTGCAACAGATCGCCATGGAAAACAAACTGCCGGTGATCACCCTCGCCGAAAGCGGCGGTGCCAACCTCAATTACGCGGCGGAGATTTTCGTCGAAGGCGCGCGCAGCTTTGCCAATCAGGCGCGGATGTCGGCCATGGGCTTGCCACAGGTCACCGTGGTGCACGGTTCGGCCACGGCGGGCGGTGCCTATCAGCCGGGATTGTCGGATTACGTGGTGGTGGTGCGGGGCAAGGCCAAGCTGTTTCTCGCCGGCCCGCCACTGCTCAAGGCCGCCACCGGCGAAGTCGCCACCGATGAAGAACTGGGCGGCGCCGAGATGCACGCACAAACCGCCGGCACCGCCGAATACCTGGCTGAAAACGACGCCGACGGTGTGCGCCAGGTACGCGAGATCGTCAGCCTATTGCCGTGGAACGAGCAGTTGCCCCCACTCCCCGAGCGTCGCTGGGAGGAACCGCTCTACCCCATCGACGAACTGCTGGGTCTGATCCCGGATGACCCGAAAAAACCCTACGACGTGCGCGAAATCATCGCCCGTCTGGCCGACGCTTCGAACTTTCTTGAATTCAAGGGCGAGTTCGATCAGCAGACTGTGTGCGGTCATCTGAAAATTCAGGGCCGCGCCTGTGGCTTCATCGGCAACAACGGCCCGATCACGCCAAAAGGCGCGAGCAAGGCCGCACAGTTCATCCAACTGTGCGACCAGAGCCAGACGCCGCTGCTGTTTTTCCACAATACCACCGGGTTCATGGTCGGCACCGAGTCGGAACAGCAAGGCGTGATCAAACACGGCGCGAAGATGATTCAGGCAGTGGCCAACGCCCGGGTGCCGAAGCTGACCATCGTCGTCGGCGGCTCCTACGGCGCGGGCAACTATGCAATGTGCGGACGCGGCCTCGACCCGCGATTCATCTTCGCCTGGCCCAACAGCCGCACTGCTGTGATGGGTGGCGCGCAAGCAGGCAAAGTGCTGCGCATCGTCACCGAGGCCAAACAGTCCAAGGACGGCCTGGTGCCCGACCCGAAAATGCTCGACATGCTCGAACAGGTCACCGCGCAGAAACTCGACAGCCAGTCCACGGCGCTCTACGGCAGCGCCAACCTCTGGGATGACGGTTTGATCGACCCGCGCGATACCCGGACCTTGCTGGGTTACTTGCTGGATATCTGTCACGAGGCCGAAATGCGGCCTCTGCAAACCAACAGCTTTGGTGTGGCGCGGTTCTAAGCCGACTAACAGGAGAACAATAAAAATGATCTTCACCCAGGAACACGAAGCACTGCGCCGCACCGTTCGCCAGTTCGTCGAGCACGAGATCAACCCCCACGTCGAGGAATGGGAAAAGGCCGGGCGCTTCCCCATCCACGATATCTTCCGCAAGGCCGGCGACCTCGGCTTGCTGGGCATTTCCAAACCGGAAAAATTCGGCGGCATGGGGCTCGACTACAGCTATTCGATCGTCGCCGCCGAAGAGTTCGGCACCATCCATTGCGGCGGCATCCCGATGTCCATCGGCGTGCAGACCGACATGTGCACCCCGGCGCTGGCCCGGTTCGGTTCCGATGAACTGCGCGAGGAATTCCTGCGCCCGGCCATCAGCGGCGAGCAGGTCGGCTGCATCGGCGTCTCCGAAGTTGGCGCCGGCTCTGACGTCGCCGGGCTGAAAACCACGGCGCGCAAGGACGGCGACGACTACGTGATCAACGGCAGCAAGATGTGGATCACCAACTCGCCGAGCGCCGACTTCATCTGCCTGCTGGCCAACACCTCGGACGACAAACCGCACATCAACAAGTCGCTGATCATGGTGCCGATGAGTACACCGGGCATCAGCTTGAGCTCGCACCTGGACAAGCTCGGCATGCGCAGCTCGGAAACCGCCCAGGTATTTTTCGACAACGTACGCGTTCCGCAGCGCAACCGCATCGGCCATGAAGGCGCGGGGTTCATGATGCAGATGCTGCAGTTCCAGGAGGAACGCCTGTTCGGCGCGGCCAACATGATCAAGGGCCTGGAGTACTGCGTCGACAGCACCATCGAATACTGCAAGGAGCGCAAGACCTTCGGCAACGCGCTGATCGACAATCAGGTGATCCACTTCCGCCTGGCTGAACTGCAAACCGAAATCGAATGCCTGCGGGCACTGGTCTATCAGGCCACCGAGCAATACATCAAAGGCCAGGACGTCACGCGCCTGGCCTCCATGGCCAAGCTCAAGGCCGGGCGGCTGGGCCGCGAAGTCAGTGACAGCTGCCTGCAATACTGGGGTGGCATGGGCTTCATGTGGGACAACCCGGTGGCCCGGGCTTACCGCGATGTACGGCTGGTGTCGATTGGCGGCGGTGCCGACGAAATCATGCTGGGGATCATCTGCAAACTCATGGGCATTCTGCCGGGGAAAAAGAAATGAACAGCCTGCCGGTTTGCCAAACCCTGTTGCTGGAACTGCACAACGGCGTGTTGCACATCACCCTCAACCGCCCGGAATGCCGCAATGCGATGAGCTTGCAGATGGTCGCCGAGTTACGCTCGGTGCTGGTTGCGGTACGCGATAAACCAGGGGTTCGCGCACTGGTGATCGGTGGCGTCGGCGGGCACTTCTGTGCCGGCGGCGACATCAAGGACATGGCCAATGCCCGCGCTCAAGGCTCGACTGCGCACCGGGATCTGAACCGGGTGTTCGGCGCGCTATTGCAAGAGGTGCAACACGCTCCGCAAGTGGTGATCACGGTGCTGCAAGGCGCGGTGCTTGGCGGCGGCCTCGGCCTGGCCTGCGTCAGCGATATCGCCCTGGCCGATCACCAGGCGCAGTTCGGCCTGCCGGAAACCAGCCTCGGCCTGTTGCCGGCGCAGATCGCGCCATTCGTGGTGCAACGCATCGGCTTGACCCAGGCCCGACGCCTGGCCCTGACGGCCGCGCGTTTTGATGGTCATCAGGCACGGCGCATGGGGCTGGTGCATTTTGTCGAGCATGATCCGCAGGCCCTGGCCGAACGTCTCGATGAGGTGTTGGCCCATGTGTTGTGTTGTGCGCCGGGGGCGAATGCGATGACCAAAAAACTCTTGCTGGCCAGTGCCGGACAGCCGTCGGATGAGTTGCTGGATCAAGCGGCTCAATGGTTCAGCGAAGCGGTGACCGGAGCCGAAGGCATCGAGGGAACGATGGCCTTCGTGCAAAAACGCAAACCGGGGTGGGCCATTTAAAAGCTTCGCGAGCAGGCTCGCTCCCACATTGGATTTGTGTCGTTCACAAACCCTGTGGGAGCGGGCTTGCCCGCGAAGAGGCCATCACATTCACCGCAAACCCCAAGGGAACAGCCCTATGCCCGGACTCAAAAAAATCCTCATCGCCAACCGCGGTGAAATCGCCTGCCGCATCCAGCGCACGGCCCAGGCGCTGGGCTATCGCACGGTCGCCGTGTTCAGCGACGTCGACGCCGATGCACTGCACGTGCGGATGGCCGACGAGGCGGTCAGCATCGGCCCGGCCCCGGTACAACAGTCTTACCTGAACATCCCGGCCATCCTCGACGCAGCGCGGCGCACGGGCGCGGATGCGATCCATCCGGGCTACGGTTTCCTCTCGGAAAATGCCGGGTTTGCCCTTGACTGCCGGGATGCCGGCATCACCTTCATCGGCCCCAGCCCCGAGGCCATCGAACTGATGGGCAGCAAGCGCCTGTCGAAGATCGCCATGATCGAAGCCGGTGTGCCCTGCATCAACGGTTATCAAGGCGCCGGGCAGGACGACGCCACCCTGAGCCGCGAGGCCGAGCGCATCGGCTATCCGCTGATGATCAAGGCCAGCGCTGGCGGCGGTGGACGTGGCATGCGCCTGGTGCACAACGCCAGCGACTTGCTGGAACAGATTCGCACCGCGCGCTCCGAAGCCCTGAACGGTTTTGGCAGCGGTGAACTGATCCTCGAACAGGCACTGGCCGAACCCCGTCACGTCGAGATCCAGTTGTTCGGTGACCGGCATGGCAACCTGATTTACCTCGGCGAACGTGATTGCTCGGTGCAGCGCCGGCATCAGAAAGTCATCGAGGAAGCACCCTGCCCGGTGATGACCGCTGAGTTGCGCCAGGCCATGGGCGAAGCGGCGCTCAAGGCCGGGCGAGCGGTGAAGTACGTCGGCGCGGGCACCGTGGAGTTTTTGCTGGATGCGCGCGGGCAGTTTTATTTCCTGGAGATGAACACCCGACTGCAAGTGGAGCACCCGGTGACCGAACTGATCACCGGGCTGGACCTGGTGGCCTGGCAACTCAACATCGCCGAGGGGCAACCATTGCCCTTGCGCCAGGAACAGGTGCAACTCACGGGCCACGCCATGGAAGTTCGCCTGTATGCCGAAGACCCGGCCCAGGGTTTCCTGCCGCAAACCGGGCGCGTCGTGGCCTGGGAGCCGGCATTGCAGGACGGTGTGCGGATCGACCACGGCCTGATCGAAGGCCAGCTCATCAGCCCTTTCTACGACCCGATGCTCGGCAAGCTCATCGCCCACGGTGCCACCCGCGAGGAAGCCCGGCGCAAACTGCTGCGGACGGTCCAAGACAGCGTGCTGCTGGGGCTGCAAAGCAATCAGCGCCTGCTTGCCAGCCTGCTGGAGCACCCGCAGTTCGCTGGCGGAGATTTCAGCACCGGTTTCATCGCGCAGCACTTCGCCGACCACGCCTGCCTGCATCGCGAAACCCCAGGCGCGCACCACTTGGCCATCGCCGCCGCCCTGTTCTATCAGGCTGCGGCACAGGCTCACCCGGCCCCGCTTGGTGGTTGGCGCAACAACGCCAGCGTGCCGCTGCACTATCGCATCGGCCTTGAGGATCAGGACTGGCCGGTAGCGTTGCAGGCGATCCCGGGCGAGCCGTTGCGCATTCAGGTCGCCGAGCGCAGCCTCGAACTGAAGATCATCCACAGCGACGGACGCTGGGCCACCCTGGAAATCGAAGGCGTTCGCCAACGCCACGCCTACCGTCTGGAGACCGGGCGTCTCTGGTTGTTTACCCGGCCAGGCAACCTGCAGTTCGTGGATCGCACCCAGGCGCAAGTTAGCGGCCAGGCCAGTGTCAGCTCCGGCACCCTCAAGGCACCGATGGACGGGGCGATTGTCGACGTCCTGGTCAACGAAGGCAGCCAGGTGACCAAGGGCCAACTGCTGGTGGTACTGGAGGCGATGAAAATGGAGCATCCATTGAAGTCGGGCATCGACGGCGTTCTCAAACGCTTGCAGGTCAAAGTCGGGGATCAGGTGAAAAACCGGCAGATTCTGTTGGAGGTCGAATAAGCCGCTAGGCGGAACCGTCGGGTTTGGCTACGCTCAAACCCTACAGGACGCGGATATCAGGAACCCTGCAATGCCTCATTGGCTGGTCATTGATCTGGAGGCCACCACCGATGAGGGTGGATGGCCCGTAACAGATATGGAAATCATTGAAATCGGCGCCACCCTGGTGGACCGCAAGGGACGCGAACTGGACCAGTTCCAGCGCTTCGTCCGGCCTTTGCGGCGGCCGTTGCTGACGCCGTTTTGCCGCGAGCTGACGCACATCACCCAAGCCAACATCGATGCCGCGCAACCGCTGGGCGAAGTCTGGCCAGCGTTTGAACGCTGGCTCGGCCAACACCACACGCGACTTGAAGGCTGGGCCAGCTGGGGCGATTACGATCGCAAACAACTGCTTCAGGATTGGCAGCAGCTGGGACTCGCCAGCATGCTGGCCAACGTGCCGCACATGAACCTCAAACAGCGCTTTGCCAAGGCTCGACGCCTGGAACGCCCGCTGGGGCTCAACGGCGCCCTGCAACTGGCCGGCCTACAGTTCACCGGCCAGCAACACCGGGCGCTGGAAGATGCGCGCAATACCGCACGCCTGCTGCCGCTGGTTCTTCCGCTTTAGACAGGTGACGACTCCCGGGGCCTTGTGCATACTGGCCGGCCCTTTTTAGCCCTTTTCGAGGAATCGCCCATGTTTAAAGTCAACGAGTACTTCGACGGCACCGTCAAGTCGATCGCCTTTGGCACCGCAGAAGGTCCGGCGACCATCGGCGTCATGGCTCCGGGCGAGTACGAATTCGGCACCAGCCAGCGTGAAATCATGCACGTGGTCAGCGGCGCATTGACCGTCAAACTGCCAGACAGCAGCGACTGGGAAACCTTCGCCGCCGGCAGCCAGTTCAACGTGCCGGCCAACAGCAAGTTCCAGCTGAAAGTGGCCGTCGACACCGCTTACCTGTGCGAATACCGCGGCTAAGCCTGCGGGGCTTCACAGAAGTAAAAATGCCCGTGTTTTTCGACACGGGCATTTTTTATTCTGCGCAAATTACTCGAGGATCTCCACCGGCATGCCGACTTCGAGACGACCGTTGCCGTCGTTGACCAGGTTCTGGCCGAACATTGCGCCGTCCGCCTGGGAACGGTATTTCTGCAAGGTGGCCAGGGGTTCGCGGTCTTCGCTGCGCTCCCCGGTCTGCGGGTCGATGGTGGTCAGGATGCAGCGCGAACAGGATTTGACCACGCGGAACTCGACCTCGCCGATACGGATACGCTTCCAGCCGTCCTCGGCGAACGCCTCACTGCCTTCGATCACCAGGTTCGGCCGGAAACGCAGCATCTCCAACGGGCGCCCGACCCGTTGCGACAAGTCCTCGAGAGAGGCCTGGCCAATCAGCAACAGCGGATAACCATCGGCGAACGCCACCTGGTCGTCATCCTTGCCGTAACCGGCCTCGGTCATCCGCGCACGATCCAGCGGCACCTGCACCAGGCGAGTCGGTTTGCCGATGAACCGGCTGACCCAGGCCCCTGCTTCATCGCCCGCATCGGGGACTCGCAAGGTATCGCGCCAGATCGTTACGCCACGCAACTCTGCATCGTTACCGGGCAAGGCTATTTCGATCGGCGAATGGCCGGGCGCGCTGAGGTTCAAGCCGCCTTCGGCATTCCACAGCGCCGACAACTGGCTCATCTGCGCCACCGCACGCTGGGTCAGGAAGCGCCCGCTGGCCTCGTCCACCAGCATCCAGCGGCGATCGCCGTCCAGTCCGAGTTTATCGAGACCGATCTGTTGCAGCGTCTCGCCCTTGGCGGACTTCAACGGATAACGATACAGCGCGCTCAGACGCAACATGACCAGCTCCCTGATAGGCAAAACGCCACCCTATACGAGCTTGATGAGCGAATCAAAGGCTGGCGATCAAACACTCCTACAGGTTGTGCAGGCCTGATCAGGCCGACACTTCGTCAAGCATCAGGCGCTGGCGCACCACGTCGACGAGTTTGTCCGGCTGGAATTTGGAGAGAAAATTGTCGCAGCCGACCTTTTTCACCATCGAGTCGTTGAAGCTGCCGGACAGCGAGGTGTGCAGCACCACGTACAAGCCGCGCAGGCGCGGGTCGTTGCGGATCTCGGTGGTCAGGCGATAGCCATCCATTTCCGGCATTTCCGCATCGGTGAAGACCATCAGCAGTTTTTCGGTCATGTCCACGCCGGTATCAGCCCAGGCCTTGAGCATGTTCAAGGCCTTCAACCCGTCGCTGGCGATGTGCATCTTCACGCCCAGTTGTCCCAGGGTATCGCGCAATTGCGCCAGGGCCACGTTCGAGTCATCCACCAGCAGCACCTCACGGCCACGGGCCCGTTCCAGCACCGGATCTTCGAGCTTGTCGCGGGAGACCTTGGCGTTGTACGGGACGATTTCGGCCAGGACCTTTTCGACGTCGATGATTTCCACCAATTGGTCATCGACCTTGCTGATGGCTGTCAGGTAGTGCTGGCGGCCGGCGCTGCTCGGGGGTGGCAGGATGGCTTCCCAGTTCATGTTGACGATCCGGTCCACGCCACCGACCAGGAAAGCCTGAACCGAACGGTTGTATTCGGTGACGATAATCGTGCTGCCAGGCCCCGGCACCAACGGGCGCATGCCAATGGCCTGGGACAGGTCGATCACCGGCAGGGTCTGGCCACGCAGGTTGACCACGCCGCACACAAAAGGATGGCGCTGCGGCATCAGCGTCAACTTTGGCAGTTGCAGGACTTCCTGTACTTTAAAGACGTTGATCGCGAACAATTGCCGTCCGGCGAGCCGGAACATGAGAATTTCCAGGCGATTCTCACCCACCAGTTGCGTGCGTTGGTCTACCGTGTCGAGAATGCCGGCCATCAATGACTCCAGGTCTTGTTCGGATGAATTCACTCAAGGAAGGTTATCGGCTGTTTTTGCCGAAGCTTGACCCTCTCTAAAATGCCACGCCCGGCCATTGATGTCACATTAACATCATGCTTTACTGGCGCTGTGATTATATCTGCTGCACTTCTGCGCCACGCGACCTTTGTTCGCGCGAAAGGTTCCCCTGCGTAAGGGATTCCCCTATCAACAATCAGGTGCAACCTGATATTCGCAATAACCAATAGCCCTTAATGTGACGCCATTCTCATTGTATGAACGGAGTCAGGCTTTTGTGTGCGATCGCAAGTCAGTGGCCAACCACCCTCTCGTGTTCCCCAGCCTGCCTTCGGGCCAGCCGCAGTTCGTTCACCCGACGACTCGGCAATGCCGGGGTTCCGACCGCCATCGTCGACACACACGATATCCCCTCATTTGACATGACGTTGTGGAGATAAGTATGCCGAACGACCGTAAAGAGTGGGCCCAGCGGCTCCCGGAGTTTCTTGTCGAGGCAGAAACACTCCTGGCTAAAACCGAGGAATGCCTGAGTCATCTGCAGTTGATCAGCAATGACAAGGACGCCATCGACTGTCTGCTCAGCACACTGCTCAAGCTGGCCAACAAGGCCGATGCCCTGGCGTTGGCGGCCGTGTCTGAATTCTCTCTGCATATTCATGGCCTGCTGAACCACGCACAGAACACCATGAGCCTGCACGACGAGGCGCTGAGTGCCCTGAAAGACTGCCTGACCCTGATTGCCTGGCAACTCGAACTCATCGACCAGACCACCGGACAACTCAGTCTCGACGACAGCGAGCAGGTCACCCTGATCGAAGCCTTTGCCTTTCAGCTAGGGCAAAGCCGGTTTCGACCACCGGTCAACGCCAGGCCCTTCACCCTCGTATCCTATTCGGAACGCCGGGCCTGAACTGGCCAAACCCATGCCATAGGGCGTGTTCTGGTTATCAATACCGTGCTGTAACTTGAGTGCGCACATGTCGCAAATGAATATTTCATAGCTATTAACGACATCATTAAATTAAAACAATCACTTTTGCCCATCGACAATTGCGCGCCTGCCTTGACCCGGGTATGGCCTGGTATGAACAACAAAAGCCGGGGCAATCGGCATTTCGCGACGGCAACAACCAACTTGTTCCATTATGGAATCATCGTCCAGACGACTGGGCTCCTGACTTTTCGGACATACATACGGACGCGACCAACGGTATGTTAAGTGCTACCATGCCGCCTGTTAGTTGACGCCAATAATTGGCAGTGTGATTTCAGCCGGATACAGTTCGCTGTAGTTCGCAGCTGAACTCGTCGGCGCTCCACATAAAAAACAGGGGCCTGTCAGCCAGCATGACCGGTCAGCCCGCAGCGAACATCCATTGGCTCCATCCGCTATGCACGCCAGCCTCAAGTCAATCGCCATGTGGCCACCTTCCCGAGCAAATGCACGCGCATTCACGCTGCTGCTATGCGCCTGTTCGACGCTCGGCAGTTTGCTGGTCCATGGCTTGTTCATTCCTTTGCCCCTGTCATTGCTGGCGCTCAACGTTGCGGCGCTGACCAGTGTTGCCGTGCAGTATTGCCTCTCGCGCAAATCGATCAAATTCCAGCCCCAGGAACTGGCCGACCGGCTGCTGCAGGTCCAGGAAAACGAGCGTCACCGACTGAGCCGCGAGCTGCATGACGATATCGGTCAATTACTGACCGCCGCCAAACTGCAAAGTGACTGGCTCAAACGCAGGATGCCCGAAGAGCTCCAGGGACAGTGCTCGGTCCTCTGCGACACGCTGGAAGAAACCCTGGCCAAAGTTCGTGACGTATCCGCCATTCTCAATCCCCGACAGTTGACCAGCCTTGGGCTGGAAGCCAGTCTGCGGGCGCACCTGCTCAAGACCCTGGCCAACACCCCGGTGCACTGGAGCCTGGAATGCCAGCAGCGCCTGACCGGCATTCCGGAGGAAATGGCCGTGGCGGCTTTCCGTATCACCCAGGAAGCGGTCACCAACATCCTGCGGCATGCCCAGGCCAAGAACCTGCTGGTGTGCCTGCAGCGTCTGCCCCAAGGCCTGAAGTTACAGATCAGCGACGATGGTCAGGGCTTCGCCCCCGCAACAGACCCAGGTCGTGAAGGGCAGCGCGGTATGGCCGGGATGTCGGAACGGATCGATCAACTGGGCGGCACACTGACCGTTACCAGCGAGCCGGGCAAAGGCACTCAAATTGAAGCTCTTTTTCCCTGGGCGCCCCGTGCGCTCGAACGGGCCAGTCCGAATAAGGTTATGCATTGACTTGTAATTTACTACTGGTGGATGACCACTCGCTGATCAGGGCTGGCGTGCGCGCCCTGGTAATGGATCTGCCCGGCTATGCCGTCATCGGTGAGGCCAGTGACGGCTCACAGCTGCTCGAGATGGTCGGGCATCTGTCCCCGGATATTGTCCTGCTGGATATTTCGATGCGCCGGACCGGCGGCCTCGAAGCCTTGCAGCAGCTCAAGCGGGTGCGCCCGCAGAGCAAGGTCCTGATCCTCTCGATGCACACCGACCCGGACCTGATCATGCAAGCGCTGGAATCCGGAGCCCATGGCTACCTGCTCAAGGACACCACGGCGACCGAACTCGAGCACGCGCTGGAGGCCTTGCGCAACAACGAGCGCTATCTGAGCCCGGCCATTGCCCATACGGTGATCAACCAGGCGCTGACCCGAAACCAGAAGCACCAACCCGAACCCGCCGACTCGCACAACCTGACGGCACGTCAGCTGGAAATCCTGCGGTTGATCGTTCGCGGAAAATCCACCCGAGAGATCGCCAATGGCCTGGGGTTGAGCGTCAAGACCGTCGAAACCCACCGCTCGCAGGTCATGAAGCGCTTGCAGATCTACGATGTGGCAGGCCTCGTGCTGTTTGCCGTGCGCGAACAAATCATCAGCCTTGATGACTAGGCACTTCAATGGCCAGTAACAGTGGCGAAGCCTCAGGCAGATGCACGAGTGACGCTGCTGGGTGAAACTCACCGGTCGCCATGTTCAGGAATATCTGCCCATCAACCTCCCCCAGATCAATGGCAGTCGGCACGGTATCAAGCAATTCCAGCTCCCAACCGCGCTCACACCGGTTTTCGACGGCGGTGCGAACCGCCTCGTTGAGCGCTTGCTTGCCATGCAGAATCAATAGCGCCTTGCGATCGCTCATTACTCACTCCCGGTTTGAATGGCATCTGGGAATGTTGACCGCGAAGGCTCCGGTAAAAGTCGCCAGAAAACGAGTTATTTGCAGTCGGAAAATCCTGGTCCCCACACAACAGGACTTTTCTTACAAAACGTGAGGAATCGGCTCAATTGACCGGAAATCTGAATTGATAGAGTTTTAGGAGCCTGCGGGACATCACAAGGACGTGCCATGCAACGCCAGAACCTCGCGTCACCGACCACTTCGGTCTTGCCGCTCACAGATAATAAAAATGCAGGCCATAGAGCTGAATGCCGCAACAGCACAAAAGCCACGGGAGAAGATGATATGGAACCTCGCGTCACCGAGCTGGAAACACACCTCAAGTGCATACGCAGGGACATGGAAGAAGCCCGGGATGACGTCAAATCCATCAAGCACCGGCTTGCCTATTCCGCCTGCGGAACAGCCGTGATCCTCGGCCTCCTTGGCTGGATCGCCAATAGCCGTTTCGAACAGGTCATTTCATTGCTTCTGGCGCATTGAGTGCCACCCACACAAGACCCGGTTCAATCAACCGGGTCTTGTGTGGCGAAGCCGCTGAAGCTGTCAGCTCAGGACTTCGCTCAGGGGAATGAAGAAAACGCTATCGCCCTGTGCCAGCGTGCGACCTTCCAGGACTTCTACCAGTCCATCAGCCCAGGCAGCACTGCGCAGTACACCGGAACTCTGGTTTTTGTAGATCGTCGCCCTGCCATTTTCCAGCCGTCCGCGCAAATACTCGCGCCGATTGCCAGGCTGGAGCCAGTCAAACCCTGCCGGCACCTGCATCTTCAGCGGCTCAACTTCCATTACACCCTGACGACGCAAGAGATAGGGCCTGGTCAACAAGGCAAAGGTCACGAGGGTCGATGCCGGATTGCCCGGCAAGCCAATCACCGGCACACCGCGGAAATGTCCGAACGTCAGCGGTTTACCGGGTTTGATGGCGAGTTTCCACAGCGTCAGTTCGCCCTCTTCGCGCAAGGCGATGCCCAGGAAATCGGCTTCCCCCACCGATACGCCACCGGTCGAGAGGATCAGGTCGACATCCTTCAACTCACCTAATCGGGAGCGAGTGGTTTCCAGATTGTCTGGCAGAATTCCCGCGTCGACGACCTCACACCCCAAGCGCTGCAACCAGCTACACAACAACACGCGGTTGCTGTTGTAGATCTGTCCCGGCCCCAGCGTCTGACCCGGCTCGATCAACTCGTCGCCGGTAGACAGCACAGCCACGCGCACCTTGCGAACCACCTCCAGCTCGGCGCATCCCAAGGAGGCCGCCAATCCTTGCTCGATCGGCCCCAGCTGCGTACCTGCCGGCAGAACCAGCTCGCCGACAGTGGTTTCCTGGCCTTGCGGGCGAATGTTCTGGCCTTGGGTCAAGGCTTGAGTGAAACGTACTCGCTCATCGGCCTGAACCTCGGCGTTCTCCTGCATCTCAACGCAATCGGCACCGGCGGGAACAGGCGCCCCGGTGAAAATGCGCGCACAGGTGCCTGGCTGCAACGGATCGGGGGCCTGGCCGGCAAACACCTTCTGACTTACCAGCAACGGCTCTCCCGTCCAGTCGGCCATGCGCAAGGCATAACCGTCCATGGCGCTGTTGGGCCAGGGCGGCAGATCAAGCGTCGACACCAGATCTTCAGCCAGTACGCGCCCCTGTACCTGCGCCAACGGCAAGCGTTCACGCTCGACAATCCTCGAGGCCTCGGCCATCTCCAGCAAGCGCGCCAACGCCTGCTCGACAGGCATCAGACTGCCAGACTTGCCAGGCTTACCCACGGGATTCACAAGGCGCTGCCTGTTTCAAATGAGGCACGAAATTGCACGGACGATGCCGCGAATCCAGCTGCTCGGACAGTATGCCGTCCCAAGCGGTGCGCACGGCATTGGTCGAGCCGGGCAAGCAGCAAACCAGCGTGCCGTTGGCCAGACCGGCCAACGCCCGGGATTGAACGGTCGAGGTACCGATATCGGCAACCGAGATCTGGCGGAACAGCTCACCAAATCCATCGACCTGCTTGTCCAGCAGGCAACCGACGGCTTCCGGCGTGCTATCACGCCCGGTAAAACCGGTGCCGCCGGTGATCAGCACCACCTGCACGACATCGTCGGCAATCCAGTTGGCGACTTGCGCGCGAATTTTGTAGAGGTCATCTTTGAGCAACACCCGGGCGGCCAGGTAATGACCGGCAGCGGTCAATCCGTCGACAAAGGCCTGGCCTGAGGTGTCGGTTTCCAGTGTGCGGGTATCGCTGACAGTCAGCACTGCAATATTCAGCGGTGCGAAAGGTACATCAGCCTTGGCTTTCATAGGCTCGTCCAGTTGTAGGAGAAACAGCCCGGTGTTATATCACAGCGCTCCGTTTTTTCGCCGCCCCCATGGAGGCCTGCCATGACCACGAATTCACAATTGCCACCCTGCTCCATTCTGCTCCTGGCGGGCGGTCGCGGCCAACGTATGGGTGGTCGGGACAAAGGGTTGCTGGACTGGCACGGTGAACCCCTGATTGCGCACTTGCATCGCAAGACCCGCCCGCTGACCGACGACCTGATCATCTCCTGCAATCGCAACCTTGAGAAGTACGAGCCCTACGCCGACCAGTTGGTCCACGATGATGAAGGTGACTTCCCCGGACCTCTGGCCGGCATTCGCGCAGGCCTGAAAGCGGCTCGCCATAGCCATCTGCTGGTCATGCCCTGTGACGTTCCGGGCATCGATGCGGCGCTGATCGGCACTATGCGCGAGTCCGCCAACCTGCATCCGGACAAGCCGCTGATGGTGCGGCATGACGGCCACTGGGAACCTTTGTTGTGCGTGATTCCCGTGCTACACAGGGCAGCATTTGAAGATGCCTGGAACGAAGGTGAGCGCAGCCCTGGCCGGTTGATGCGCAAGCTCGGTGCGACCGCACTGCAATGCCCGGACAACGATCCTCGGCTGGCAAATCTCAACACGCCGGAACTTTTAAGCGGTCATGACACTGTGTCAGACTGACATTGATCAGGAACTTGCGTGGACGGTGCACGTCTCAAGTTCAGCAACCAAAGAATTCATTTTCGGAGACACAACTCATGACTCAACGGACCCTCGCCACTTTCATGCTCGCACTGGGCCTTGCTACCCTCGCCGGTTGCGCCTCGCCTACAGTGATCACCTTGAATGACGGTCGCGAAATCCAGGCCGTCGACACACCGCAATTCGACAAGGATTCCGGTTTCTACGAATTCGAACAGCTCGATGGCAAACAGACCCGCATCAACAAAGATCAGGTTCGTACCGTCAAAGAGCTGTAATCCTGGTGACACCGGATACAGAAAAGCCCGCTTGATGCGGGCTTTTTCATGCCTGGAGAACAGCGCTTCAGGGGCGCTTCCTGATCACCATTGCAGAGTGATTTCACTCTCGAACTCACGCGCCTGGCCCGTGACCGGATCGATGAACTTCAGCCCTTGAGCCAGCAGTTTCAAAGGATTGGCGTAGTCATCCTGCGCATCCTTGAGCACCTCGGGGTAAAACGGGTCGTTGCAGATACCGGCGCCCAACGCCGCCATATGTACCCGCAGCTGATGTTTCTTGCCCGTCACCGGGTAAAGACCATAACGCCAGAGATCCCCCTGTTTTTCCCTGACTTCGACCGCAGTCTCGGTGTTGCTGGTTCCCGGCCCCTCCTGCATGCGGAAAAACGGCTCGCCATCGACCAGTCGGCTTTTATGAACCAACGGGAAAGAAAGGCCAGGCAACGCCTTTGCGATGGCCTCGTAACGCTTTTCGATTTGCCGGGTTGGAAACAGCGACTGATAAGCCGAACGGGTCTGCGGATTAGCGGAAAACAGCACCAGCCCCGCGGTATGCCGGTCGATGCGATGCAATGGCACCAGGTGCGGATTGTCCAGGCGCCGGATCAAGCGCCTGAGCAGCGTCTGTTCGACGTATTCGCCAGCCGGCGTCACCGGCAGGAAATGCGGCTTGTCGGCGACCACCAGATGCTCATCCGCGTACAGAATCGACTCGATCACCGGGATCGGCTTTTCATCCGGCACTTCGCGAAAATAATGAATCCGCAAACCTTCCCTGTAGGCCAGATCGAGGGCAATCGGTATGCCCTGCCCATCGAGGACCCGGCCACGGGCAATTCTGTCCAGCCATTGTTCACGACCGATGGCGCTGAAATGCTCGCACAGGCAATCGACAACGGTCTGCCACGGGCCAGGTGGCAAATAGAGCGTACTGGCCTGACGGTGTGCCGCGGAAAAAGAAGAAGAAGTGGACATACGAAAGCTCTAACCTCAGTGCAGAGCGGCATTATCCAACAGCACGGGGAATGAACCTAGGGGACGTTCTCAATTAGTTTTCCCGTGAAAACTAATTGAGAACGCCCCCTAAGATTCCTCAAGCCGGGATCTGCGCGCGCGCCGCCGCTTCGGTGTACTCCTTGAGCCAGCGCAGCACATCGACCGCCTCCCAGCGAGCCGGGTCATACAATGCGTACAACAACCCCTGATAACCCACGACATCGAGTTGCCGGTGATAACCCGCGCGTTGAAACAAGGCTTCGATTTCTGCGAAACAGGTATTGAAATGCGTTTTGTTGAAGGGCGTTTTCCCCTCGGTCACCAGACCATCCAGACGCAACTCAAGGACAGCCTCGCGCACGACGTCCGCGGACATCCGGTTCACGCTGTTCTTCAACTGTTCGACATTGACCACGATTCATCCCTCTGACGCCCGGGCTTGCCTGCTCACTCCCGAAAATCGGGAACGGCAAGGCAGGCACCGCGAATAACTGTATACACATACAGTATCCGATCAACACCTAATAAGCCAAGGGGATCAATCGCAAAGTTCGACAGGCGGGAGATACCGCCAGTGCAAAAACTGTTTAACCCAGGAACGCCACCACCTGATCGGCACTGAACGGCCAGCCCAGTTCAGCACCGGTATCGACTCGCCGCAACACCGGAATTCGCAGGCTGTAGGCTGCGAACCATGTTTCATCTTCGGCGATGTCCACCAGCTCCACCAGCAGACCGCGCTCGACGAACTCCATCAACATGGCTTCGGCTACTTCACAGAGATGGCATCCAAGGGTGCCGAACAGCTGACATTCGGGAAGCATGAGTGCTCAACCAGAAAATGAAGTGACCATTCTAGGCCTGCCCCGAAAAACCGTCGAGCCATTGAGGCCCCTGCCCTGATGCCACCGAAAATAAAGAGACCCGAATCAGTCCTGGCTCACGGCGCCGATCTTGTGGATCGACAGGTCCGCGCCGTAATACTCTTCTTCCTGGCTCAGGCGCAATCCATGCAGCGCCTTGATCACGCCATACACCGCAAATCCGCCGGCCAGTGCCACAGTGATGCCCAGCGCAGTGCCGATCAACTGGCTGATCAGACTGACCCCGCCCAGCCCGCCCAAGGCGCTCTGGCCGAAAATGCCGCAGGCGATGCCGCCCCACACGCCGCACAAGCCATGCAACGGCCACACACCCAACACATCGTCGATGCGCCATTTGCCTTGGGCCGCGGTAAAGCACCAGACAAACAACGCCCCCGCGACAGCACCGGTGACCAGCGCCCCCACTGGATGCATCAGGTCGGATCCGGCACAGATTGCCACGAGCCCCGCCAAAGGGCCGTTGTGCAGAAAGCCGGGGTCGTTGCGCCCGACAATCAGCGCCGCCACCGTACCGCCAACCATGGCCATCAACGAGTTCACCGCCACCAGCCCACTGACACCTTGCAGGGTTTGCGCGCTCATGACGTTGAAGCCGAACCAGCCAACAATCAGGATCCACGAGCCCAGTGCCAGAAACGGGATGCTTGATGGCGCGAACGCGACCAGCCGACCGTCGCGATAGCGGCCATTACGCGGCCCGAGCAACAGCACCGCCGCCAGTGCCAGCCAACCGCCCATGGCATGCACCACCACCGATCCCGCGAAATCATGGAAACCGGCGCCAAAGCGCTCCAGCAACCAGGCTTGCAAACCCAGGTTGCCGTTCCAGACAATGCCTTCGAAGAACGGATAGATGAACGCGACAATCAACGCGGTTGCACACAGTTGTGGGACAAACCGGGCGCGCTCGGCGATCCCTCCGGAAATGATCGCCGGAATCGCCGCGGCAAAGGTCAGCAGGAAGAAAAACTTCACCAGTCCATAGCCATGGTCGGCATTGAGCACGGCCGCTGGCTGCATGAACGTCACACCATAGGAAATCCAATAGCCTATAAAGAAGTAGGCCAGTGTCGAAACGGCGAAGTCGCTGAGGATTTTCGACAACGCATTGACCTGGTTTTTCTGTCGCACGGTTCCGACTTCGAGAAAGGCAAAACCGGCGTGCATGGCCAAAACCATGACCGCACCGATCAGAATGAACAGCGTGTTGGAGCTATGGACCAGGGTGTCCACAACGCTTTGCAGATTTTCCATGGAATGGGCAGACCTTATGGCAGAAAAAAGCACCAAAGCAGTTCGCGATGACTGCCCATGCACCAAGTTGCAGCCTCAAGACATCAGCGCACTGATCTCGTTGAACCACTTTGGCGCACGGACGCCACCCGGGAAAAAACGCGCCCCGGACGTTTACGCGAGTTTTTGATTGTTGGTCCTACGGTTTTACTGAAATCATGCCCGGCAATAGCGCAATGGTGCGGACCGGCGCACCACGACCCAGCAAAAGTTGTACCAGTCATTTGTACTGAACCTTCGCCGAAGGCTCATACTCGAACGCATCAGAAAGCCACTTAAGGAGATCCACCATGGCCCGCCCCCAGGCAAAGACTGCTCAAGAAATCCTGATGAACGACTTTCAGACACTGGTCAGTGACACCGAACGCTTGCTGGAGCACACCGCGACCCTGGCTGGCGATCAGGCCGACGAGTTGCGCGAGCAGATCCACGAGAGTCTCTTGCGTGCCCGTGAAACCCTGAAACTGACCGAAGACTCCCTGCGCGAACACGGCAAGGCTGCTGTAACGGCCACTGAAGACTATGTCCAGGCCAACCCTTGGCAATCCGTCGGGATCGCGGCCGGCGTGGGTTTCCTGATCGGCCTGCTGGCCAGCCGGCGCTGATATGTCGATCGGCGAATCCGGCCCGTCCGTGACGGGAACCAGCTCCTCATCGCGGCGCCTGGGTGCTGCCTTCCTTGGGTTGCTGCACAGCCATGTCGAACTGTTCGGCATCGAATTGCAGGAACAAAAAGCCCGCACCGTCAGCCTGTTGCTGTTTGCCGGCCTGGCGCTGGTGTTTGCATTGCTGCTGCTGGTAGGGCTGTCGACGCTGGTGCTTATCCTGTTCTGGGACACGTATCGCCTGACCGCCATCATCGGGCTCTGTGCGTTCTACTCCCTCGCCGCCATATTCTGTGGGATGCGCTTGAGAGCGGCGATTTTCGATGAGTCCTCGCCCTTCCATGGCACCCTGGAAGAGCTGGCCAACGATCGGGAGCGCCTGCTGCCATGAGCCTGCCTGAACTGCCACAAAACAGCTCGCGCGCGGAAATGCGCAAGGCCCTGATCCGCCTGCGCATGGAAATGCATCGTCAGGAAATCCGCCACGAGTCCGCGCAACTGCTGCAACCCTTGCAACGGGTGCGCGGGATCACACAAAACCTGCAGGACGGCTTTGGCATCAAGCACGCTCCACTCTGGGGCGTGGCCGCCGTTACCTTGCTGGGCTTTCTGACCGGCAAGGGTGCGAAAAACGGAGGTGGCCTCAGCAGCCTGACCCGGCTGATCCGTCTCGGCACCTCACTGGGGCCGCTGATCAAACTGATCATGCAGGGCTCTTCGCGCAAAGACTGATCAGTTTTTCTGGCTGTATTTTTGCCATGTCGACGGGATGTGCCCCTCTTTCGAGGGGTGCAATCCTGTGCGCCTACCCGGTCGACAGGCACCCTCCAAAAAATGATCTTGCAAGGACGTCTCGATATCGACGCCGCCAGATTGTAGTTCCGCTTGCAGGTCATGGCGCGAAACGGGAAGCTAGGCCATCAGTCACCTGACGGAGAGACCCGCCTTGGATTGGCACACCCTGCTTACCCGCGAACGCCTCGGAAAACCTCTGCACAGCCCTGAAGAACTCGGCCGCAGCCCTTTTCACAAAGACCACGACCGCATCATTTTCTCGGGGGCTTTCCGCCGCCTCGGGCGCAAGACCCAGGTCCATCCGGTGTCCAGCAACGATCACATTCATACGCGTCTGACCCACTCGCTGGAAGTCAGTTGTGTGGGTCGTTCACTGGGCATGCGCGTCGGCGAAACCATCCGCAGGACCCTGCCCGAATGGTGTGAACCCAGCGACCTGGGGATGGTGGTGCAATCGGCCTGCCTGGCACACGACATCGGCAACCCGCCGTTCGGCCATTCCGGTGAAGACGCGATCCGCCATTGGTTCCAGCAAGCCGCCGGCCGTGGCTGGTTGGATGCAATGAGTGAAGCCGAGCGCAATGACTTCCTGAATTTCGAAGGCAATGCCCAGGGCTTTCGGGTACTCACCCAACTGGAGTATCACCAGTTCGACGGCGGTACCCGCCTGACCTATGCAACGCTGGGCACGTACCTGAAGTATCCATGGACGGCCAGGCACGCCGACTCGCTGGGCTACAAGAAACACAAGTTCGGGTGTTATCAGAGCGAGCTGCCGCTGCTGGAGCAGATCGCCCATAAACTCGGCCTGCCACAACTGGAGGAGCAGCGTTGGGCGCGGCACCCGCTGGTGTACCTGATGGAGGCCGCCGACGACATCTGCTATGCGCTGATCGACCTGGAAGACGGCCTGGAAATGGAGTTGCTGGAATACGCCGAAGTCGAATCCCTGCTGCTGGGCCTGGTGGGCGATGACTTGCCGGAAACTTATCGCCAGCTCGGTCCTGACGATTCGCGCCGACGCAAACTGGCGATCCTGCGCGGTAAAGCCATCGAGCACTTGACCAATGCCGCGGCTCGCGCCTTCGTCGAGCAACAGGAGGCGCTATTGGCCGGTACACTGCCCGGCGATCTGGTGGAACACATGCACGGTCCCGCCAAGCGTTGCGTGCTGAATGCCAAGGACATGGCCCGCAAGAAAATCTTCCAGGACAAGCGCAAGACCCTGCACGAGATCGGCGCCTACACCACGCTGGAAATCCTGCTCAATGCCTTTTGCGGTGCCGCGCTGGAGCAGCACAATGGGCGGACGCCGTCATTCAAGAGCCGCCGCATCCTTGACCTGCTGGGCAACAATGCACCCGACCCTCACGGCCCGTTGCATACTTCGTTTTTGCGCATGATTGATTTCATTGCCGGCATGACCGACAGCTATGCCAGTGACATGGCTTTGGAGATGACCGGCCGCGCCAGCCACTGAGGAGAATCGACTGATCAGCCATTACGGCATTCGTTATGGCTGATCCCCCCTTCAACATCCAACAGCACTCAAGTTTCGTCGAATCGCCCTACAGCACATGGCGAGCAAACTGATCGCTTGCCCGGTACTCTCGCGAAACAATCGCCCTCCCTTCTGTTCGACAGATGAAGTACGCCCCATGGCCAAAGACGATCTACGCATCCTCGTGGTGGAAGACCATCCCTTCCAACTAATAGCCACTCAATGCCTGCTGGAAAGTTATGGCTTCACCCGGCTGACGACCACCGACAGCGCAAAAGGCGCTCTGCAGCAACTGCTCGGGGCCGACCAACCGTTCGACATCCTTTTATGCGATCAGTGCCTGCCCGATCTGACGGGACTCGATCTGGTCCGGTTTGCCAGCCAGCGAGGGCTGATCAGGCAGGCGATCATTCTGAGTAGCCTGACGACATCTGAACTGGATGAGCTAGAAAAAACAGCCACTGAACACGGGCTGCCATTATTGGGTTACTTGATAAAACCATTGAAACAATCTGAATTTAGAGACTTGTTGACTTCAGCAACACTATAGAAAAAAACATATAAAAACTGACAAACACACAGTGAAAAACTTACAAACAACTCCCTTTTAAAGCACATCCACTTGTTTGACTTTTTTCAGCCTTCCTAATAAGAAACCTAGTTAATACGTAGTCCAATTCTTTTTAATCTGTAGGATTTCTCCTATATTGCTGCTACAGGTCGGTCAGTTCATGCGTCCCTTCAAGTATCTGAGCTATGGTGCGCGCTTTATTTGAGCTCGCATGGGACTTTATTATGAACTCCGTTTTTATAGTCGACGATCACCCGGTTATCCGCCTTGCCGTTCGAATGTTATTGGAACATGAGGGTTACAAAGTCGTCGGCGAAACTGACAATGGTGTCGACGCCATGCAGATGATTCGCGAATGCATGCCGGACCTGGTCATTCTCGACATCAGCATTCCAAAACTGGATGGACTGGAAGTGCTATCCCGATTCAATGCAATGAGCGCCCCTCTTAAAACACTGGTACTGACAGCACAATGCCCGACACTTTTCGGTATTCGTTGCATGCAATCGGGTGCATCGGGCTATGTCTGCAAACAAGAGGACATCAGTGAACTTGTCAGTGCCATAAGAGCGGTATTTGCGGGTTACAACTACTTCCCGAGCGAGGCCTTGAACCCCGTCCGCGGAGATGAAACACGCTGCATCGAATTGGAACTGTTCAAATCGGTAAATGACCGGGAACTTATGGTCTTGCAACTTTTTGCCCAAGGTCGCACAAACAAGGAAATTGCCAAGGGCATGTTTCTAAGCAACAAGACCGTGAGCACCTACAAAAAGCGCCTCATGCAGAAACTCAAAGCCAAATCCCTGGTTGAACTGATCGAGATGGCAAAACGTAACGCACTCGTGTGAGAACCTCGATGCCCAGCCGTTTGAAGGCCTATCTGATTCAATTGACCGCAGGTCTATGCGTGAGCACCTCGTTGTTCGGGGCACCGGGCAATGAAAACTACACGCTGCTCAGTCGCTCGAAGGCCGGGGCACTGGAGGTTCGGCTGGATGAATCCCAGCGACAATGGATCAAACAAAAAAATCAGCTGACGCTCGGTACGTCGGCCCCGGACTATCCCCCATTCGACCTGACCACCAGTGGTCGGGACTATGAAGGGTTTACCGCCGATTACGCCGGTCTCCTGGGGAAAGTTACCGGTTTGCCCGTCACGGTTCAGCGTTTCGATTCCCGAGGGGCCGCGATCGCTGCGCTGGAGAACGGCGAAGTCGATCTGCTTGGCACCGCCAATGGATTCGAAGCCGGCAATGCCGACATTGCACTGTCCATACCCTATGCCGTCGACCAACCCGTATTGGTGACCCGCGAAGGGGAAACCCGATCCCTCACCGATGGCCTGGCCGGATTGCGCCTGAGCATGGTGTATCACTACTTGCCGCTGGCGGAAGTCAAGGCGTTGTACCCGAAGGCGATCATCACGTCCTATCCGTCCTACCAGAATGCGATCAATGCCGTTGCTTTCGATCAGGCGGACGTGTTTCTCGGCGACACCATTTCAACTCACTACATGATCAACAAGGGGTACCTGAACAACATCCGCATGGCCAACTTCGGCAAACATGAAGCCTTTGGTTTCAGCTTCGCCGTCAACCGGAACAACCCCGAGTTGCTCCGCATCATCAACACGGTGATCACGGCCATCCCCTCCAGTGAACGAGAAAACATCGCCAAACGCTGGAGCGCCGGCAGCGACATTCTGCTGACCGATCAAAAGCTGCAACTCACCGAGCGGGAAGAACGCTGGCTGAGCCACCACCCGATTGTGCGTGTTGTCGTCAACGAAGCCTTTGCGCCACTGACGTTTTTCGATAGCAATGGCAATTTTCGCGGAGTCACCGCGGATTTGCTTGAGCTGATCAGGCTGCGTACCGGCTTGCGTTTTGATATCCGGAGCAGCCGAAGCGATGACGAAATGATCAAACAGATCAAGGACAACAAGGTAGATGTGATCGCAGCGTTGCTCCCCAGTGCCCAACGTCAAACCCGGCTGAACTTTACCCGCCCCTTTCTGGAAAATTCCTACGTCCTGCTGACCCGCAAAGCCGCCGACAGCCCGACCAACCTCGCGCAGTTAGAGGACAAGCGCCTGGCCATTGCCCGCGGCAATCCACTCATGGATTACCTGCGCGGAGAGTTTCCCCGAATCAAGTTGGTCGAAACCCCGGACACCTTCAGCGCCGTAGAGCTACTCGCCGAAGGCCAGGTAGAGGGCGCGGTGAACTCACTGGTCATTGCCAATTACTTTATTTCCTCGCAGCTGTTCGAGCACACATTGCAAATCAGTACCACCATCGGCACCGAGCAGGCGGCGTTTTCCCTTGCCACCGCTCTGGACGCCAAAGAGCTGAACGCCATTCTCGACAAGGCGTTGCTGAGCATCTCGCCGGAAGAACTGGGCATCATCAACAGTCGCTGGCGCGGCTATTCGGCGTCCTCGCAAAACACCTGGCGCAACTATCAAAGACTGTTCTACCAAATCGTCATCGGTGCCGGCGTGCTATTGCTGATTTCCATTGCGTGGAACGACTACATGCGACGCCAGATCAAGCAATGCAAGGCCGCCGAGCGTGCGCTGAACGATCAGTTTGAGTTCATGCGATCGCTGGTCAACGGCACACCCCATCCGATCTACGTGCGTGATCGCCAGGGGCTGCTGCAAAGTTGCAACGACAGTTACCTGCAAGCGTTCTGCGCCCGGCGTGAAGATGTCATCGGCAAAAGCGTCATGCAGGGATCGATGAGCAACGTGTTCGAAGCCCGGGAGTACCAGGCCGACTACCAGCGTGTGGTGGCCGAGGGCAGACCGTTGATCGTCGATCGCGAGCTGCACATTGGTGGCCGGCGGCTGACGATCTATCACTGGATTCTTCCCTATCGGGATTCGAGCGCAAAAGTGCAAGGCATTATCGGTGGCTGGATCGACATCAGCGAACGGCGGCAACTGCTCGATGATCTGCGTTGCGCGAAAGAACGTGCCGATAACGCCAACCGGGCCAAAAGCACGTTTCTGGCCACGATGAGCCATGAGATACGCACGCCGATGAATGCAATCATCGGCATGCTTGAACTGACACTCAAGCGTCTTGATCATCAGCACCCGGAGCGTCCGGCCATCGATGTCGCGTACAACTCGGCGAAAGGGTTGCTGGAATTGATCGGCGACATTCTCGACATCGCCAGAATCGAATCAGGACGCTTGAGCCTGAGCCCGGAGCGGGTCAATCCGGGTGAACTTGTGACCTCGGTCGTACGAATCTTCGAAGGCCTGGCCCGACAGAAGGAGCTCGAACTGGTGCTGGAGTTTTCATCGGTGAACCCGACCTTCGATGTGTTGCTGGACCCATTGCGCTTCAAGCAGGTGCTGTCCAACCTGATCAGCAATGCCATCAAGTTTACCGAGCAAGGCCAGGTCCGGGTCATTGTCGACCTGCACCTGGCAACGCAACCTGAGCATGTGCAGATGCGGGTGCAGGTTCACGACAGTGGTATCGGGATCAGCGAACAGGATCAACAACGCCTGTTCGAACCCTTCGCCCAGGCCGACCACGCCATGCAATCGGCCAGGGGAGGCGCAGGGCTGGGGCTGGTGATCAGCCGCAATCTCTGCGAGATGATGGGCGGCAGCCTGCAATTGCGCAGCGAGCCGGGCATCGGCACCCAAGTAGAGGTGTTGTTGCAGCTGGAAACGTTGCCGCTGCAACAGTCAGCCCAAGCAGTCGAAACCCAAGTCATCGTCGCCACAACCCCATTGAATGTTCTGGTCGTCGACGATCACTCCGCCAATCGATTGCTCACGTGCCAGCAACTGGAATTTCTTGGGCATCGATTTGCCGTCGCGGCCGATGGACAGGAGGGATTGAAGGCATGGAAAGACCAGCCTTTTGATCTGGTGATCGCCGATTGCAACATGCCGGTCATGAACGGTTACGAGCTGGCCCGTGCCATTCGCCAGCATGAGCGACAGCTCCATCGTCCTCCCTGCACCGTTCTCGGCTTTACCGCCAACGCCCAACCGGAAGAAATACAACGCTGTAAACAGGCAGGAATGAACGACTGCCTGTTCAAACCCCTCAGCCTCGGGGCCTTGAGTCAATGGGTGCAAGGCATTGAACCAACCCATGCAGCCCCGGCGTTCAGCCTTCACGGGTTGAAACTGCTGACCGGGGGCAACCCGATCTTGAACCGACGATTGCTGAACGAACTGGTGAACAGCAACCGCCAGGATCTGCCAACGCTGTTGTCGCTATCCAGCTCCGGGGATACGCAGGCGCTGCGAGACATTGCCCACAAAATCAAAGGCGCAGCCCGGATAGTACAGGCCTCCCGCCTGATCGACTGCTGCGAGGCACTCGAAGCCGTCTGCCATGAGGATTTCGATCGCGGAAAAGTGGCCGGATGCTGCAAATCCATGGAGCGCGCCATGCTTGAGCTGGAGGAGGCATTGCTGCGTCAGATCGAGCAATATGACGAAGGCAAAATGCCAGAGCCTTAACTATGCTTGGTCCCTCGGCAGTGTGTTGACCATCATGGAGAAACCCGCAATGCCTGACCCACTGCGCACGGATCCACGCCGGTTTCCGCTGCATGTCCATATCAGCGTGATGTTCACCTTTTTGTTGTTGCTGACCGGGGCGGTGCTGGGGCTTTTCAACTACCGGCAAACCACACAGATCATCTTGTCCAGCAGCGAGAAACTCTTCAACCGCATTGAGCAGGATGTCCGGCTGGACCTGCACGCGACCTATGACCCCATTCGTCATCTGTTGAGCCTGCTGGCACTCAATCCGGCGGGCCAGTCCCCTGATCTGGAACAACGCCTGGCACTGCTCGAACCGTTCAGCCAGTCACTCGAAGACAACCCCAACCTGGCTTCGCTGTACCTGGGCTACGACAATGGTGACTTTTTCATGGTCCGCCCGCTGCGCACCCCAGCGGTCAATGCCCTGGTCAAGGCACCGGACACGGCGGTTTACCAGGTCTGGAGCATCGAGCACGACAGCAGCGGCCAGGCCCACTCCCAGTCGTTGTTTTTCGACCGGAACCTGGCACTTGTCAGCCGTCAGGACAACCTGAACGACACGTACGACCCACGCAATCGTGCCTGGTTTA
The DNA here is from genome assembly GCF_057838985.1 of Pseudomonas sp. KH_046_2. Classification (NCBI taxonomy): domain Bacteria; kingdom Pseudomonadati; phylum Pseudomonadota; class Gammaproteobacteria; order Pseudomonadales; family Pseudomonadaceae; genus Pseudomonas; species Pseudomonas sp. KH_046_2. The sequence continues at coordinate 4,492,899 of NZ_CM174480.1, forward strand.
TCAGCGCCCATGGGGACAATGACCAGATCACCACCGAACCCTATATCTTCTTTTCCACCCACAATATCGGCACGACACTGGCACGACGCAGTGGCGACAAGGCAATCCTGGCCGCTGACCTGACCCTGGCCGAGCTCAGCGCGACCCTGGCCAAGCACGTCGTGACCCCCAATACCGAAATCGTGTTGTTCGATGCCGAAGGCAATGCCATCGCCTACCCCGACAGCCGCAGGCTGATCATCGATGATCAGACGTCCCGCCTGATCAAGGCGGCGGACCTGAGCCCCAGCCTGGGTGCGTTGCTCAACAGTCCGCCTCAAGGCAGTCGCCTGAACGCCAACGGCCGGCAGTGGATCGTGGCCCGCAGCAGCATGCAGGAAGGCGGCCCCCAAGGCCTGCAACTGGCGCTGCTGGTACCGGAAGACGAGTTGCTCGTCGACGCCTACCGGATGCGCTGGCAAGGTGCGCTCATTACCCTGGCAACCCTGCTGTTATGCGTGCCGCTGGGTTGGCTGACGTCGAGAGTCCTGGTCAAACCCTTGCGCGCCCTGGTGCAGGAGGCCGATGCGATTCGCAGCTTCGATTTCAATTTTCCGCTTTCCCGTCGCTCGCCGGTGCTCGAAGTCGACCAGTTGAGTGTGTCGATGGCACGGATGAAAGACACCCTGGCGAGCTTCTTCCAGATCACTGAGAGCCTCAGCGCCGAAACCCGTTTCGCCCCGCTGCTGGAACGGGTGTTGTTTGAAACCGTGAAAATCGGCCAGGCCCAGGCCGGCCTGATCTATCTGCGCGAAGGTGATGGCGAGCACATGGAACCCCACGGACTGGTGATCAACAACACCGCCGAAAACCTGCAAGCCTTCGACATCCGCGGACACTCGCTCAAGAACCCGCAAAGCCCCCCATGGCTGCATCAGTTGGCCAACGTCGACACTGTCGTCAGCAACCTGGGTTTCGAGCAGGCAGGTGACCTGCAGAAAATCCTGCTCGCGCTGGAAAGTCCCCGGGTCCATCTGATCGGGATCCGCCTGCACAATCGCCACAACGAAACCGTGGGTCTGCTGGTATTGCTGTTGGCCGACAGCGGCGAGCAGAGCGATCTGGACAAACTGCGGCCGGACCGCATTGCGTTTCTCCAGGCGGTGTCCGGCGCGGCCGCCGTATGTATCGAAAGCCAGCGCCTGCAAGCCCGGCAAAAACAGCTGCTGGACGCCTTCATTCAACTGCTGGCCGGCGCCATCGACGCCAAAAGCCCCTACACTGGGGGCCATTGCCAGCGCGTGCCGGAACTGACCCTGATGCTCGCCCAGGCGGCGGCAGACAGCCAGGAGCCCGCCTTCAGCGCTTATCAGCCAACCGAAGATGAATGGGAGGCACTGCACATCGCCGCTTGGCTGCACGATTGCGGCAAGGTCACCACCCCGGAATACGTTGTCGACAAAGCCACGAAACTGGAAACCCTGACCGATCGCATCCACGAAATCCGTACCCGCTTCGAGGTACTCAAGCGCGATGCCTGGGTAAGCTACTGGCAGGCCATCGCCCTGGGCGGTGACGAGCAAGCGCTGGCGGAACTGCGCAATGCCAGCCTGGCCGGGCTGGATGATGATTACGCCTTCGTGGCCCGTTGCAATCTCGGCGGCGAAGCCATGGCCGACGATGACCTGCAACGCCTGCGTCGCCTGGCTGAACGCACCTGGACCCGGACCCTGGATGACCGGCTGGGCGTGTCCTGGGAAGAAAACCGGCGTCAGGCCCGAACACCCGCTCCCGCCCTGCCCGTCAGCGAACCCTTACTGGCGGACAAACCCGAGCACTTGTTCGAACGCAGCGAAAACGAAGTGATACCGCAAGACAATCCCCTGGCCTTCAAGCTCGACGTTCCGCCCCACAAATACAACCGGGGCGAGCTGTACAACCTGAGCATTGTCCGGGGCACCCTGACGAGCGAGGAGCGTTATGTCATCAATAACCACATCGTTCAGACGATTCTGATGCTCAACCATTTGCCGTTCCCCGAGCACTTGCGCAGCGTCGCGGAAATAGCCGGCGGGCACCACGAAAAAATGGACGGCACCGGCTATCCGAAACGCTTGAAGCGAGAGGAAATGAGCCTGCCGGCGCGGATGATGGCGATTGCCGATATATTCGAAGCGCTGACGGCCGCCGACCGCCCCTACAAAAAAGCCAAGACCTTGAGCGAGGCGCTGGGCATCATGGCGTTCATGTGCCGTGATGCCCACATCGACCCGGAGCTGTTCGGGTTGTTCATCAAGGCACAGATCTATTTGCAGTACGCCAGGCGCTTCCTCGACCCCGGGCAGATCGATGCGGTGGATGCCTCGGGCCTGTTGGCCAAGGCCGGATTGGCATCTTGATCAGCAGTCGGTCAGGCGCAGGAAAATCGCCGCCAGCTGTTCGATTCCGGCCTGGTCCTGCGCGGTGAAACGCGCGAGTTTCGGACTGTCGAGATCGAGCACGCCGATCAATCGGCCGTCCTTTACCAGCGGCACCACCAGTTCGCTGTTCGAGGCGCTGTCGCAGGCAATGTGACCGGGGAACGCGTGCACATCTTCGACTCGTTGAGTCTGCAAGGTGGCTGCCGCCGCCCCGCAAACGCCGCGGCCAAACGGAATCCGCACGCAAGCGATCTGCCCCTGAAACGGGCCCAGCACCAGTTCTTCATTACGGTTGAGGTAGAAACCGGCCCAGTTCAAGTCATCGAGCTGGTTGAACAGAAACGCCGAGAACTGTGCGGCATTGGCGATGAAATCCCGCTCGTCCGCCAGCAATGATTCCAGCTGCGCGTGCAGCATGCCGTAGCCTTCGAGGCCCTGGCCGCTCTTTTGTAAATCGATCATGCCTTGTGCTCCAACAGTTTCAGCCCGACCCAGTAACGGGCAAATTGATAGGCACAACGCCCATTGCGATTGCCTCGGCCGGTGGCCCAGCGCACCGCCAGAATGTCCAGCTCCTCGGTGCGCTGCCAGGCCAGTCCGGCCTTGCCGGCCAACTGGCCGATCCAGTGTTCGACGACGTCGAGGAAGTGTTCCTGGGTAAACGGATAGAACGACAGCCACAGGCCGAAACGGTCCGACAGCGCGATCTTGTCTTCCACCGCTTCGCTCGGATGCAGTTCGCCGTCGACCCGTTTCCAGTTTTCGTTGTCACTTTCCTTTTCCGGCACCAGGTGGCGACGGTTGGACGTGGCGTACAGCAAAACGTTGTCCGGCGCCTGCTCCAGCGAGCCATCGAGGACGCTCTTGAGCACTCGGTAATCACCCTCGCCCGACTCGAACGAAAGGTCATCGCAAAACAGCACGAAACGCTGAGGCAGTTTGCCGATCTGTTCGACCACTCGCGGCAGGTCTGCCAGGTGATCACGTTCAATCTCGATCAAGCGCAAACCGGCTTGAGCGTGCTCAGCCAACAAGGCGCGCACCAGCGACGACTTGCCGGTGCCGCGCGAGCCCCAGAGCAAGGCGTGGTTGGCCGGCATGCCGTCGAGGAACTGCCGGGTATTGCGCCCAAGCTGCTCGACCTGCCGGTCGACGCCGATCAGGTCCGACAAACGCATGTCGAGGCTGACCTCCAGCGGCATCAGATAACCGCCACGCGACTCACGCTGCCAGCGCGCGGCCAGGCATTGCGTCCAGTCGATGGCTGGCCGAGGCGCCGGCAGCAACGGCTCGATACGGGCCAGAACGGCATCGGCGCGTTCAAGAAAAGCATTCAATCGAGAATCCACGACTTCTCCTCGGGCACGTTCACAGTAATGATGGTGATACAGCGACGAAACACAGCGTCACACAAGCGGCTGCCCCCGCAGTACATGCCTCGCGAGAACATCAGCAGGCAGGCATGATCGACTATGCTTGAGCAGCGAAAGGAAACCGAAGTGGTTCACCCCCCAATGGACATCAAATTCACCAACCGGCTGTCATTCAAGCAAGCCCGGCTTACCGTGCTGGTCGGTTTCATTCTGGGCACGCTGCTCAGCCTGCTGCAAATAGGCATCGATTATGCCAGTGAAGACGCCTCCATCAATCGTGAAATCCTTTCATTGCTGGAAATCAGCCACAACCCGGCATCGCGGATCGCCTACAACATCGACGCCGAACTCGCCAAGGAACTGACACAGGGCCTGCTGCGCTCGCCGGCGATCATCGGCGCAAAACTGACCGACAACAACGGCACCGTGCTGGCCAACGTCAAGCGACCCGGTGTGGAAAACGGTTACCGGATGCTCAGTGACTTCCTGTTCGGCGCCAACCGACAGTTCGATGACCGGCTTTACCTGGATCATATGCCCAACGAATCCCTGGGTACGCTGCGGCTGAACGTCGACACTTACGCCTTCGGCGACCGGTTCCTGCGCCGGGCCGAAGTGACCCTGCTTAATGGCTTCGCCCGCAGCCTGCTGCTGTCCGGCATCCTGCTGGCGCTGTTCTATGTGATGCTGACCAAACCCCTGGTGCGGGTCATCCGTGAACTCAGCGGTCGCGACCCGAGCAGCACCGAATCGACCTCACTGGAGTGTCCCACCGGGCATGCCAACGATGAGATCGGCGTGCTGGTCAAGGTTGCCAACCAGCAATTCAAGAACATCGCCACCGAAATCCAGCAGCGGCGCAACGCGGAAAACCGCCTGACCGAGTATCTCGGCCAACTGGAAAACATCGTCTCGGCCCGCACTGCCGAACTCAAGGCGATCAACACCCGGCTGAGTCAATCCAACGAGGAACTGGAAGCCGCCCGCAGTACCGCCCTCGACATGGCCGAAGCCCGCTCGGTGTTCCTGGCCAACATGAGCCATGAAATCCGCACCCCCCTCAATGGCTTGCTCGGGATGATCGCGCTGTCCCTCGACGGGCCGCTGAATGCCGAACAACAGCAGCAACTGTCGATCGCCCATGACTCGGGCAAAGTGCTGGTGGAGCTGCTCAACGATATTCTCGATTTGTCGAAGTTCGATGCCGGCCAACTCGAACTCGAACACATCCCCTTCGACCTTGGTTCGCTGATCGAAGACACCGCCAACCTGTTGTCGCAGAACGCCGCCCCCAGCGTCGAACTGACCTGCCTGATCGATCCGCATTTCCCGGCACTGGTGCTCGGCGATCCGACCCGGGTGCGGCAGATCGTCAGTAACCTGCTGTCCAACGCCCTCAAGTTCACCCGTTTCGGGCGGGTCGACGTGCGCCTGTCGACGTTCGGTGACGGCGTCAGGATCGAAGTGTGCGACACCGGCATCGGCATCCCCCAGGATGCCCAGGTCAAGATCCTCCAGCCTTTCACCCAGGCCGGCGCCGGTATTACCCGACAATTTGGCGGTACCGGGCTGGGCCTGGCCCTGACCTACAACCTTTGCGAAGCCATGCAGGGGCGCCTGACGATCAGCTCCGAGCCGGGTTTTGGCAGCCAGTTCTGCGCGGAGTTGCCATTGCCCAGCCATACCCGCGCAATGCCTGCTGTTTCGCTCAAGGGCAAAGTCATCGCCATCACGGCCGCCAGCAGCGGGCTGGGGGAACTGTTGAACAGCCTGTTGCCTGTCTGGGGGCTGGACTATGAACGGCGTTCCATGGATGACCCACTGCTTGGCCTGGCAGCCGACGTGCTCATCACCGACTGCCCCGAATGCCTGTTCAATTTGCGCCCCACCCTCAGCGCGCCGATCCTGCTGATCACCGCTTACGGCAACTTCATGCCCGGCGAAGAGGCCAACGCCCTCGCCCCCCTGCAACAACAGGCCCGCCCCCTTGCCCGCAATACACTGCTGCAGACGTTGCAGCGGATCCTGCAACCGCAAACCCACCCGATCAATGAGGCCCGGCTCGACACCCAATGCCCTCAACGCCGCGGGAGCGTGCTGTTGGTGGAAGATAATCCGGTCAACCAGTTGGTGGCCAAGGGTATGCTCGGCAAACTCGGCTGCGAGGTCATCACCGCGGCTCATGGTGGCGAGGCCCTGGATCAACTCGAGCAACGGGATTTCGACCTGGTGCTGATGGACTGCAACATGCCGGTGATGGACGGCTATGAAGCCAGCCGGCAAATCCGCCGCAGCGGACGCTGGCCCCAACTGCCCATCGTCGCCCTGACGGCCAACGCCATGTCGGAGGAGCGCGAACGCTGTCGTGCCGCGGGCATGAGCGACTACCTGGCCAAACCCTTCCGGCGCGAAGAACTGGCCGCCCTGCTGGACTTGTGGGTCCCCGCTACGACAGCGCCTTGATCTGCCCCAACAGGTGATCGAGGCCATCGCGCAAGTCGTTGAGACGATTGAGATCGACCCCGCTGTCGCACAACAGGCGCGCCTTGAGTGGCCCGACCCGGTCGCGCAAGGCCGTGCCGGCTGGCGACAGGCTCAGGTGCACTTCACGCTCATCGCGCGCCGAACGCTGACGCTGCACCAGTTGCAGTTGTTCCAGGCGCTTGAGCAAGGGTGTCAGCGTGCCGGAATCCAGGGCCAGACGCTCGCCCAATGCCTTGACGGTCGGCTGCTCCGGGGCCGCTTCCTGCCACTCCCACAACACCAGCATCGCCAGGTACTGAGGGTAAGTCAGGCCCAACTGATCGAGCATGGGCTTGTAGGCGCGAATCACCGCCCGGGAAGCCGCGTACAGCTTGAAACACAGCTGGCTGTCGAGCTTCAGGGAATCGACTGACAAGGTGTTCATTTGAGCAGGGCTTCGATCTCGCGGGTCAGGTCCTGCGGCTTGGTCGCCGGGGCGAAGCGCTTGACCAGTTGCCCGTCCTTGCCGATCAGGAACTTGGTGAAGTTCCACTTGATGCCCTGGGAACCCAGCACCCCCGGTGCGCGCTTTTTCAATTGCACGAACAGCGGATGGGCGTCGGCACCGTTGACGTCGATCTTTTTGAACAGCGGGAAGCTGACGCCGAAGTTCAGTTCGCAGAACTCGGAGATGGCCCCTTCGTTGCCCGGCTCTTGCTTGCCGAACTGGTTGCAGGGAAAACCGAGCACCACCAGGCCCTGGTCCTTGTAGGTCTGCCACAGCTCTTCCAGGCCTTTGTACTGTGGAGTGAAACCGCATTTGCTCGCGGTGTTGACCACCAGCACGGCTTTGCCGGCGAAGTCCGCCAGGGTCTTTTGCTCACCCTTGATCGTGGTGCAAGGGATGCTCAGCAGGTTGTCGCTCATGTTTGAGGTTCCGATTGAATGGACGAGATAACAAAGTAGCGAGCAATTGAATTGTGTGCAATTTAAATATCCGGAAAGCGATCACCGGATCGCTTCAGGGACTTACCCGCGGGGCACCAGGTCCAGGCACACCGAATTGATGCAATAACGCAGGCCCGTCGGCGGTGGCCCATCGGGGAATACATGCCCCAGGTGCGCGTCGCATTTGGCGCAGACCACTTCGGTGCGGATCATGCCGTGGCTGACATCACGGATTTCGGTCATGGCGCTGTCGCCGATCGGCGCGTAGAAACTTGGCCAGCCGCAGCCGGAGTCGAACTTGGTCCTGGAGTCGAACAGCGGTTCGTTGCAGCAGATGCAGTGGTAGATACCGTCGGTCTTGGTGGCGTTGTATTTGCCGGAAAACGGTCGTTCGGTGCCCTTGAGACGACACACGTTGTACTGCTCTGGATCGAGCATTGCCTTCCATTCTTCCAGGGTTTTTTCCAACTTTTCCATCATCACACCTCAGCGGCTGAAAAAGCCCGATCTGTACCTTTTCCACGGATCGGGCGGCACGTATGATTGCGCCTCGTCAAACGCCAGTCTGGCAGCCAGTCCACGCGCATTCAAACGGAAATATGGGTGCTGCCTCTCAAGGCGTCAGGCCTGTGTGAATACGCAGGATTCCCAGCACGGTTGCCCAAACGCCGTCTGGATCGTTCATTTTCGGGAACACATCGCCATGCAGGTCAGCAAATCGAACAAGCTCGCCAACGTCTGCTACGACATTCGCGGCCCGGTGCTCAAGCACGCCAAGCGCCTGGAAGAGGAAGGCCATCGCATCCTCAAGCTGAACATCGGCAACCCGGCGCCTTTTGGTTTCGAAGCGCCGGATGAAATCCTCCAGGACGTGATCCGCAACCTGCCGACCGCCCAGGGCTACAGCGATTCCAAGGGCCTGTTCAGTGCGCGCAAGGCCGTCATGCAGTACTACCAGCAAAAGCAGGTGGAAGGCGTCGGCATTGAAGACATTTACCTGGGCAACGGCGTTTCCGAACTGATCGTGATGTCGATGCAGGCCCTGCTCAACAATGGCGACGAAGTGCTGGTGCCGGCGCCGGACTATCCATTGTGGACCGCAGCCGTGAGCCTGTCCGGTGGCAATCCGGTGCATTACCTGTGTGACGAGCAAGCCAACTGGTGGCCGGACCTGGCCGACATCAAGGCCAAGATCACCCCGAACACCAAGGCCCTGGTGATCATCAACCCGAACAACCCGACCGGCGCGGTGTATTCCAGGGAAGTACTGCTGGGCATGCTGGAACTGGCCCGCCAGCACAATCTGGTGGTGTTCTCCGACGAGATCTACGACAAGATCCTCTACGACGATGCCGTGCACATCTGCACCGCCTCCCTGGCGCCGGACCTGCTGTGCCTGACCTTCAACGGTCTGTCCAAGTCCTATCGCGTGGCCGGTTTCCGTTCCGGCTGGATCGCCATTTCCGGCCCGAAACACCACGCCCAGAGCTACATCGAAGGCATCGACATGCTGGCGAACATGCGCCTGTGCGCCAACGTGCCGAGCCAGCATGCGATCCAGACCGCCCTGGGTGGCTATCAGAGCATCAATGACCTGGTGCTGCCCCAGGGCCGCCTGCTGGAGCAACGCAACCGCACCTGGGAGTTGCTCAACGACATTCCGGGCGTGAGCTGCGTCAAGCCAATGGGCGCGCTGTATGCGTTCCCGCGGATCGACCCGAAGGTCTGCCCGATCCATAACGACGAAAAGTTCGTCCTGGATCTGCTGCTCTCCGAGAAGCTGCTGGTGGTTCAAGGCACCGCGTTCAACTGGCCATGGCCAGACCACTTCCGCGTCGTGACCCTGCCCCGTGTCGATGACCTGGAGATGGCCATCGGACGCATCGGCGGCTTCCTCAAGTCCTACCGCCAGTAAGCGATCCGTCACCGTGCGACGCCCCGAACGTCGCACGGTGATTCATCCGGCAACATTTGTTTGCATTGCGCCACTGGCAGTCGCTTTGTCGCTGCCGGACAGCGCCTTGCCTGCTCGCGCCTAACAAAGGCGGGGCCTTCGACACGAATTGACTGACAAACACTTCCCGCACACTTGTCGGAAATGCCCTGCAAGCAGCTAGACTGTTGCCGTAGGACACAGTTTGAAATAGTCACCCTGTTGAATACCCCGGTGCAGCACCTTATATACCCCGCAGTACGCTACATCTTTAGCATGAGGAGATTTCTACAACCATGATGCGCATCCTGCTGTTCTTGGCCACTAACCTGGCGGTCGTGCTGATTGCCAGCATCACCCTGAGCCTTTTCGGCTTCAACGGGTTCATGGCGGCCAATGGGGTTGATCTCAACCTCAATCAGCTGCTGATTTTCTGTGCGGTCTTTGGTTTCGCCGGTTCCCTGTTCTCGTTGTTCATCTCCAAGTGGATGGCGAAGATGAGCACCAGCACCCAGATCATCACCCAGCCACGCACCCGTCACGAGCAATGGCTGCTGCAAACCGTCGAGCAACTGTCCCGCGAAGCCGGGATCAAGATGCCCGAAGTCGGTATATTCCCGGCCTACGAGGCGAACGCCTTCGCCACCGGCTGGAACAAGAACGACGCATTGGTCGCCGTGAGCCAGGGTTTGCTCGAGCGTTTCTCACCGGATGAAGTGAAAGCCGTCCTGGCTCACGAAATCGGCCACGTAGCCAATGGCGACATGGTTACCCTGGCGTTGATCCAGGGCGTGGTGAACACCTTCGTGATGTTCTTCGCACGGATCATCGGCAATTTCGTCGACAAGGTGATCTTCAAGAACGAAGAAGGCCAGGGCATTGCCTACTACGTGGCGACCATTTTCGCCGAACTGGTTCTGGGCATCCTGGCCAGCGCCATCGTCATGTGGTTCTCGCGCAAGCGCGAATTCCGTGCCGACGAAGCCGGTGCAAACCTGGCCGGCACCGCCGCGATGATTGGCGCCCTGCAACGCCTGCGGGCGGAACAAGGGCTGCCGGTGCACATGCCCGACACCCTGAACGCCTTCGGCATCAACGGTGGTATCAAGCAAGGGTTCGCTCGCATGTTCATGAGCCACCCGCCGCTGGAAGAGCGTATCGACGCTCTGGCTCGTCGTCGCGGCTAAGAGACTTCACAGCAAAAATGAAAAGGCCCGCAGCGATGCGGGCCTTTTTTTGTCTGTTCAAAAGCTTCAGTGCTTTTCAGGGCCCCTTCGCGGGCAAGCCCGCTCCCACAGGATCTGTGAACGCCACAGATCATTGTGGGAGCGGGCTTGCCCGCGAAGAGGCCGGGACTAACAACTAATTACTGACTGGAAACCCGATACACCCGCTCCTCAAGCCGCGTGACACCTGCCTCCAGAAACTTCCCGCTCTCGCTCAACACATCCTGATCCTCCAGGATCTTCAGCGCCCATGAGTCCCCGAACAACCGCCGCACCTCATCATCGAGCACAGCAAACGGCGGACCGGGCATTTGCGCCTGGTCATAGTCCAGGGTAATCAACAGGCCATGGGACTCCTTCGGCAGAATCCGCTTCAAATGGGCGGCATAGCGCTCTCGCATTTCCGCCGGCAACGCGATCAACGCCGCGCGATCATAAAGTGCGGAGCAATCGGCAACATCGCCTGCCGTCAGCTCGAAGAAATCGCCGCACCACAGCTCAATGGAACCAGCCCGATAAACCTTGAACGGCCCCTGCTCGCTGACGGCCGGATCGAAGCCATGTTCGCTGAAAAACTCCTCGACGGCTTTTTCCGACAGCTCGACTCCCAGGACCTCATGGCCTTGATGGGCGAGCCAAAGCAAATCCAGGCTTTTCCCACATAACGGCACCAACACGCGTGCGCCTTCTTCAAGGCTCAACGCTGGCCAGAACCGTTTCAGATGAGGGTTCACCTGCGGCAGGTGAAAGCCGATCTGGTTCGCCGCCCATTTCTTGTGCCAAAACTCCGGCTGCATAAATAACCCCGAAAATTCGATCAAAACACCCTAAAACTTATATTAGATTTAGATTAATGATCTGACTGAAGATGTTGCATCTTAACTCTCAGGAGCTCATTCATGTTCCCCAGCCTGTACATATCCCACGGCTCCCCCATGCTCGCCCTGGAACCCGGCGCCAGCGGGCCGGCACTCGCCCGCCTGGCCGCCGAAATACCGAAGCCAAAAGCCATCGTGATTGTTTCCGCGCACTGGGAAAGCAATGAGCTGCTGGTCAGCGACAATCCACTACCTGAAACCTGGCATGACTTCGGTGGCTTTCCCAAAGCCCTGTTCGAAGTCCAGTACCCGGCTCCTGGCGACCCACGACTCGCCGCAGAGGTTGCCGAGTTATTGAAATCCGCTGGCTTTCCAGCACGTATCGACAGCAATCGGCCTTTCGACCATGGCGTCTGGGTGCCGTTATCGCTGATGTACCCGCAGGCAGACATCCCGATTGTCCAGGTTTCATTGCCCACCCGTGGCGGCCCCGCCCTGCAGACCCGCGTTGGCCACGCGCTGGCCAGCCTGCGCGAGCACGGGGTGCTGCTGATAGGCTCCGGCAGCATCACCCACAACCTGCGGGAACTGGATTGGCATGCCGGCCCCGAGAGCGCTGAGCCCTGGGCCCGATCCTTCCGTGACTGGATGATCGAGAAACTCGCCGCGAACGACGAAGCCGCATTGCACGACTACCGCGCGCAAGCACCGAATGCTGTGCGCAACCATCCCAGCGACGAACACTTGTTGCCGCTTTACTTTGCCCGCGCCGCCGGCGGGCCGTTCAGCATTGCCCACCAGGGCTTCACCATGGGTGCACTGGGCATGGACATCTATCGCTTCGGCTGACGCTTTTGCGCACGGCAAAAAAAATCCCCGAACCAGTCGGGGATTTTTCATGTTCGATCAATCAGCCCGAGAGCGGATCAATCTTCGCGGTAGCGACGCAGCTTCAACTGCTTACCGGCAACGCGAGTGTCCTTCAGCTTGGTCAGCAACTTCTCAAGACCATCTTCCGGCAGCTCGACGAGGCTGAAGCTGTCACGCACCTGGATGCGACCGATCGCTTCACGCGCCAGACCACCTTCGTTGAGGATGGCGCCCAGCAGGTTCTTGGCAGCGATACCGTCACGCGCGCCCAGCGCGGTACGGCAACGTGCACGGCCTTCGCCCAGTGGCATCGGAGCACGACGCTCGCGGTCGCCACGCTCAGGACGATCACCGGAACGCTCTGGACGATCGCCACGCGGTGCATTGTTCGGCACCAGTGGACGTTCTTTCTCGATAGCGGCCAGGGTCAGCGCTTGAGCGTTGGTAGCCTTGCGCAGCAGAGCAGCGGCCAGGGCACGCGGGCTGCAACCGATGTCGGCGGTCAGACGATCCAGCAGATCGCCATGAGTCGATTCGGCATCAGCCACCAGCGGCGACAGGCTGTTGGTCAGTTTCTTGATGCGCGCATCCAGAACGGCTTGAGCGTCTGGCAGGCGAACTTCAGCAACCTTTTGACCGGTTACACGCTCGATCACTTGCAGCATGCGGCGCTCACGCGGAGTCACCAGCAGCAGTGCACGACCTTCGCGACCGGCACGGCCGGTACGGCCGATACGGTGAACGTAGGACTCTGGATCGTACGGCATGTCAACGTTGAACACGTGAGTGATGCGCGGAACGTCCAGGCCACGAGCAGCAACGTCGGTCGCCACAACGATGTCCAGACGGCCATCCTTGAGGGAGTCGATCACGCGCTCACGCTGGTTCTGGGCGATGTCACCGTTCAGCGCAGCGGCTTTGTAGCCTTTGGCTTCCAGGGCACTGGCCAGGTCCAGGGTCGCTTGCTTGGTGCGCACGAACATGATCAGGGCGTCGAAATCTTCCACTTCCAGCAAGCTGAGAACGGCCGAAGTCTTCTGGTCAGCGTGAACCAGCAGGTGAGCCTGCTCGATCGCGGTAACGGTCTGGGTCTTGGTCTGGATCTTCACGTGTTGCGGATCGCGCAGGTGGCGTTCAGCAATGGCACGGATCGACTGCGGCAGGGTGGCCGAGAACAATACGGTTTGACGGGTGACAGGAAGGGCCTTGAAGATAACTTCCAGGTCGTCCATGAAGCCCAGTTTGAGCATTTCGTCGGCTTCGTCGAGAACCAGGTGGTTCACGGTCGCCAGTACTTTTTCGTCGCGACGCAGGTGGTCGCACAGACGGCCCGGAGTGGCGACAACGATCTGTGCGCCATTACGGATTGCTTTCAGCTGTGGGCCCATCGGCGCGCCGCCGTAGACAGCCACAACAGTTACGCCCGGCATTTGCTTGGCATAGGTTTCGAAAGCGGTTGCAACTTGTAGCGCCAACTCACGAGTTGGGGCCAGGATCAGGGCTTGCGGTTCGCGCTTTGCAGGATCGATGCGATGCAGGATCGGCAGGGCGAACGCAGCGGTTTTACCCGTACCGGTTTGCGCCTGACCAATCATGTCGTGACCGGCCATGATGATCGGGATCGATTGCTGCTGAATAGCCGATGGCTCTTCGTAGCCAGTCGCGGTGACGGCTGCAAGAATATTCGGATTAAGATTAAAAGCGGCGAAGCCGCCGGTTTCCTGGGTCATGGGTCTGCCTCTAAGTGCATCCGCAAAGACCCATGCTCCAAAGCTGCGCGTGCCGTGTTGAGACTCAAGAGTCGCCCTGGCAGCTTTGTCGGCGGGGATTTGCGAAAACGAATGAATGAAAAGAATCGTCAAGGAAGAGTCCGCTGGGCGGACGTGCAGCCGAAGCTGGCTTCGGGGAATTGCGCTACCTAAACGCGGCCCGGTTAAAGGCCGGCGCGCACTATACCGGAATTCGCCCAAAAAGGGAGCTTTTTTTATCTAAAATTCACCGGATACACCGTTGTGTCACAGGCTTTGCGAATAATCGATCAGCCGTCTATTTTTCAAAGGCCCGGCCTTGCGGGTGATGGCGCTAAAACGGTTCACCCCTTGCCGTGCAGACCGCCGGTCTGACACGCCTTTCCCACCCCGAGGACCGCTCCATGAATCAGCCCAGTTCCAGTCGAGTCAGCCGCGAACGGCATGGCCATGTGTTCCTGATCGGTCTGGATCGGGTGGCCAAGCGCAATGCCTTCGATCTCGACCTGCTCAACGCGTTGAGCCTGGCCTATGGCGAGTTCGAAGCCGACAGCGAGGCGCGGGTGGCGGTGGTGTTCGCTCATGGCGAGCACTTCACCGCCGGGCTCGACCTGGTCAATGCCAGCGTCACACTGGCAGATGGCTGGCAGGTTCCGCCCGGCGGCTGTGATCCGTGGGCGGTGTTCGCAGGTCCCAGGGTCAGCAAACCGGTGATCGTCGCCGCCCAGGGCTATTGCCTGACCATCGGCATCGAATTGATGCTGGCCGCCGACATCAACCTGTGCGCCAGCAATACCCGGTTCGCACAAATGGAAGTGCAACGCGGGCTCTTCCCGTTCGGCGGCGCCACCCTGCGCCTGCATCAAGTCGCCGGCTGGGGGAACGCCATGCGCTGGTTGTTGACCGGTGATGAATTCGACGCCCGTGATGCCTTGCACCTGGGTCTGGTGCAGGAGGTCATGGCCAGTGAGGACTTGCTACCCCGGGCGATTGAGCTTGCTGAGCGGATTGCCCGTCAGGCACCGCTTGGGGTGCAGGCGACGCTGATGTCGGCGCGACAGGCCCGGTATGAAGGGGAAACCGCCGCGGCACAGGCGTTGCCTCTGCTGGTCAAGAAGTTGATGGCTAGCGAGGACGTCAAGGAAGGTGTGCGGTCGATGGTGGAGCGGCGACCTGGAGTCTTCAAAGGGCTTTAGCCTTTGCAGTGGCTTTGATGGCCCTTTCGCGAGCAAGCCCGCTCCCACAGGGGATCGCGGTCAAATGTGGGAGCGGGCTTGCTCGCGAAGGGGCCCTCACAGGCGCCAACCTAAGTCGCCGGACGAATGCACTTGATCAACGAATCCAGCGAATACCCCAACCGTGGCGCCAGCGCTTCGGCGCGGGCGATCAGGCCGTCCATGTCCAGTTCCTGATCCAGCTCCGACGGCACGATCAGAATCACGTTGCCCTCCTTCACCGGCAGCTCCCAGTAATGTCGGTGGTACAAACCGCGCAACAAGGCAGCGCCCAGGGGTTTGCCATCGTCGGTAGCCCACTGATTGATGACCAGCCAGCCACCCGGATTCAATCGCTTCTGGCAGTTTTCCAGAAAGCTCCAGGCCAGATGCCCGACACCCGGACCGACGTCGGTATAAAGGTCGACGAAAATCAGGTCCGCCGACTCAGCGGTGTCCAGCAGCTCCAGCGCATCGCCAACGCGGATGTACAGGCGCGGATCGTCATCCAGCCCCAGGTACTCGATGGCCAGGCGCGGCACATCCGGGCGTAGTTCGATGGCTTCGACATCTTCCAGCGGCAGGAACTTGAGGCAGGCCTGGGTCAGCGTCCCGGCTCCAAGACCGAGAAACAGCGCACTTTCCGGTTGCTCGTGGCACAGCGCACCGATCAGCATCGCCCGGGTATAGTCATACTCGAGCCAGCTCGGATCCGCCGTGAACACGCAGCTTTGCTCGATGGCATCACCGAACTCGAGAAAACGGTAATCGGCCACTTCCAGCACGCGAATCACGCCGAACTCGTCCTGTACCTCGGCGAGCAAATGCTCGACGCGCTCCTCAGTCATTTCATCTCCTGATCGTCACCGGGGCCGGCAACGCAATAACACCGCGTGTAGAGAGCGGCAAAGGCGAGATTGTCGGCGAAGCGACTGGAACAGGTCACGCACTAATTTGCTGATAACATGGACGTCCGAGCGAAAACACTAGAGACCGTGATGAGCCAACCCTGGAGCCCTGACAGCTGGCGCGCCCTGCCGATCCAGCAACAACCCCGATACCCCGACGCCGCGCATTTGCAGCAGGTCGAGCAAACCCTGGCCAGCTATCCGCCGCTGGTGTTTGCCGGTGAAGCCCGGGAGTTGCGCCGTCAGTTTGCCGAGGTGACCCAGGGCCGCGCATTTCTGTTGCAGGGTGGCGACTGCGCCGAAAGCTTCGCCGAATTCTCCGCGGCGAAAATCCGCGACACCTTCAAGGTGTTGTTGCAGATGGCGATCGTGATGACTTTTGCCGCCGGTTGCCCGGTGGTCAAGGTCGGGCGCATGGCCGGGCAATTCGCCAAGCCCCGTTCGGCCAATGACGAAACCATCGATGGCGTGACCTTGCCCGCCTACCGTGGCGACATCGTCAACGGCATCGGCTTCGACGAAAAAAGCCGCGTGCCGGACCCGGAGCGCCTGCTGCAGTCCTACCACCAGTCCACCGCCACCCTGAACCTGTTGCGCGCGTTCGCCCAGGGCGGGTTTGCCGATCTGCATCAGGTGCACAAGTGGAACCTGGACTTCATTGCCAACTCGGCGCTGGCGGAAAAGTACAGCCACCTGGCCGACCGTATCGATGAAACCCTGGCGTTCATGCGTGCCTGCGGCATGGACAGTTCGCCGCAGTTGCGCGAAACCAGTTTCTTCACCGCCCACGAAGCGTTGCTGCTGAACTACGAAGAAGCCTTCGTGCGTCGCGACAGCCTGACCAACGATTACTACGACTGCTCGGCCCACATGCTGTGGATCGGCGACCGCACCCGTCAGCTCGACGGTGCCCACGTCGAATTCCTGCGCGGGGTGAACAACCCGATCGGGGTCAAGGTCGGCCCGAGCATGAACCCGGACGACCTGATTCGCTTGATCGATGTGCTCAACCCGCAGAACGATCCGGGTCGCCTGAACCTGATCGCGCGGATGGGCGCAAACAAGGTCGGCGATCACTTGCCGCAGCTGATCCGCGCCGTCCAGCGCGAAGGCAAGCAGGTGCTGTGGAGTTCCGACCCGATGCACGGCAACACCATCAAGGCCAGCAGCGGCTACAAGACCCGCGACTTTGCGCAGATCCTTGGCGAAGTGAAGCAGTTCTTCCAGGTGCACGAGGCCGAAGGCAGTTATGCCGGTGGTATCCACATCGAAATGACCGGGCAGAACGTGACCGAGTGCATCGGTGGTGCGCGGCCAATCACCGAGGATGGCTTGTCGGATCGGTACCACACCCATTGCGACCCACGGATGAATGCCGATCAGTCGCTGGAGTTGGCGTTTTTGATCGCTGAAACTCTGAAGCAGGTTCGGCGCTAGATTTTGCTTGTCTGATAGACCGCCATCGCGGGCAAGCCCGCTCCCACAGGGTTCGCGTCGTACACATGAATGGTGACCGACGCGGTCATTGTGGGAGCGGGCTTGCCCGCGATGGCGTCAGCTCAATCACCATCAATTTGAGCCAATGCCACCCGCAACCGCGCCGCACACGCCCGCGGGCAATTCAGCTGAACCTGTGCCAGCCCCAGCCAATCCGCCATCTGCCGCAGATTGACCGCCAACGCCAGCATCCCCTCCTCATCCAGCCCCGCGTCCTCTTCATGCACCGCATGCACGGCCAAACGGCCCGCCGCCCGTTCGGCGCGCAGATCGACCCGTGCAGCAATCCGCTCGTTGTGCAAAAACGGCAGGACGTAATAGCCGTACACCCGTTTGTCCTGCGGCGTATAGATCTCCAGCCGATAGCGAAAATCAAACAGCCGCTCGGTCCGGCTGCGCTCCCAGATCAGCGAATCGAACGGCGAGAGCAATGCACTGGCGGCGACTTTGCGCGGCACTTTTGGCTCGGCCAGACAATAGGCCGGTTGCCGCCAGCCCTGGACTTCGCAGCTCAGCAACTCCCCGGCCTCGACCAACTCGGCCAAACGTGAGCGGCTGTCCGCAAGGTTCAAGCGGAAATAATCACGCAAGTCCTTCTCCGTACCGACACCCAAGGCCATTGCCGCATGCCGCAACAGGCCGCGCTGGGCCTCGTCTTCACTCAGGACGGGGTGCGCAAGCACCGCCGAGGGAATCACCCGCTCCGGCAGATCGTAGAGCCTTTCGAATCCGCGCCGTCCGGCGACGGTTACTTCACCGGCAGCGAACAACCATTCCAGCGCATGCTTTTCCGCGCTCCAGTCCCACCAGGGGCCGGCCCGTTCCTGACGGGTCGACAGACTTCCGGCACCCAACGCACCCTGCTCCTCGACCGAAGCCAGTACCCTGCGAATGGTGTCTTGCTGTTCACGGCCAAAGCGCGCCAATTGCTGATAAATGTCTTCGCCACGACTCGCACGCTGCATGCGCCAACGCATCAAGGGGTACATGGACAGTGGCAACAATGAGGCTTCGTGGCCCCAATACTCGAACAACGTACGGCGCCGGCCCTGGCTCCAGGCAGCCTGGTCGAGCAAATCGAAGGAATAGTTGCCGAGGCGGGAAAACAGCGGAAGGTAGTGCGAACGCACCACTGCATTGACTGAATCGATCTGCAGAATGCCCAGCCGTTCGATCAGGCGATTGAGCGCAACAGCCTTGATCGCCGCTGGCGGCGACCGCCCGTTGAACCCTTGGGCGGCCAGCGCCAGACGCCGAGCCTGTTTGAGGGTAAAGGACAACGTTGCGGGCATGGGCGTCTCCTTGTCTGCTCGCAACCTACCTCACCGGTAAGGGGTTTGTGTAGCGTGGCATTCATCATTTATGCATCGGGTCATTCCAGAACGGTTTGATCGACTCGTTCTCCACATCCGCACGGCTCATGCCGATGTCCTTGAGTGCTTCGTCGCTCAAGCTCGCCAGCAGTTCGCGCTCGCGATGCAGTTCGTACCAGCGGCCGACCTTGTGCAGCAGATCGGATATCACGTGAATCGAGTGTTTTTCTGCGCCATGGAACTCATGTTGACCTTTCATCTTGTTGCCCTCCGTTTGGATGGCTCCAGTCTCGCGCCGGGTCTAAGATCAATCCAACGAATGTTTCTGATGTCACATATCTCGGAGATTGATGGATGTCCGCCTACCCGAGTATCGATACCGAAGTGTTGCGCACCTTCGTCGCCATCGCCGACCAGGGCGGCTTTACCCGCGCCGGCGAAATGGTCAACCGCACCCAGTCAGCCGTCAGCATGCAGATGAAACGACTGGAAGAAGATGTGCTGCAGCGCCAGTTGTTCCAGCGCGACGGGCGGCAGGTACGTCTGACGGCCGAAGGCCAGGTGTTGCTCGGCTATGCGCGGCGAATCCTCAAGTTGCACAGCGAGGTCTTCAATACCTTGCGTGAGCCCGACATGGTCGGCACCGTGCGCATCGGCACGCCGGACGATTATGTGATGCGGTTCCTCCCGGGGATTCTGCGCCGGTTTGCCCAGTCTTACCCGCTGATTCAGATAGAGGTGCACTGCGAATCATCAAAACAACTGTTGATGCGCCAGGACCTCGACCTGTCCATCGTCACCCGCGAACCGGGCAGCGAAATCGGCCAGTTGTTGCGCAAGGAACGTTTTGTCTGGGCCGAAGCGCAATGTTACAGCGCTCATGAGCAGACGCCGCTACCGCTGGCGATGTTCAACAGTGATTGCTTCTGCCGCCTGTGGGCCTGCAACGCCCTGGATGCCCGGGGGCGCGATTACCGGGTGGCGTACAACAGCGACAGCCTGTCGGCGATTATGGCGGTGGTCAGCGCCGGCCTGGCCGTCACGGCGCAACTTGAAAGCCTGATCACCGCGGACATGCGCATCCTCGGTGAGGCCGAGGACCTGCCGCTGCTGCCCGAGGCCAGCATCATGCTCGTGCGCAATCTGCATAACCCTTCACCGATAACCGAGTGCCTGGCCGAGCACATCATCGAAGGCTTCAAACTTTGAGGGCGAGCATCACCGCACAGAACACCAGGAACCCGCAAAACAGCCCGCGCAGCAGCCGCTCCGGCAAAGCGTGGGCAACCTTCACCCCCCAACTGATGCTCATCAACCCACCGACCGCCAAGGGTAAACCGATCACCCAGCTGACCTGATGGTGCACGGCGTAAGTCACCAGCGTCACCCCCGTACTCGGCAAGGCCAGCGCCAACGACAACCCCTGCGCAACCACCTGACTGGTGCCGAACAGACTGGTCAGCACCGGTGTCGCCACCACCGCACCACCCACGCCGAACAACCCGCCCATCGTGCCGGATGCAGCGCCGAGTACACCCAGCCAGGGCCACGAGTAGTTCATCTGCGAAGCCGGCGGAGCGCTGGCGGCGAACATGCGAACGAGGTTGTACGCCGACAGCGCGACTAGAAAGGCGACAAAACCCATGCGCATGGTTTGCGCATCAATGCCCACCGCCCAGATCGACCCGAGCCAGGCGAAGCAGAACCCCATGATGGCCAGCGGTAGCGCGTGGCGCAGTTCGATCCGGTTGCGCTGATGATAGCGCCACAGCGCCAGCATCACGTTCGGCACCACCATCACCAGCGCCGTGCCTTGGGCTATCTGCTGATCGAGCCCGAACAGCACGCCCAGCAGCGGAATGGCGATCAGGCCGCCGCCGATGCCGAACAAACCGCCGAGCGTGCCCAATGCAGCGCCGAACACCAGATACATCAAGAACTCAATCACAGCATTTTCCCCGTTGCCGTCAGGCCTTTGATCCTACGCAGTTGCCTCTGGCACGGAAATGCACAGCAACGCACAATGGCTGTGCCAAATTCGCACAAGCGCAAACCTGCCATGAACCCCAATCAACTGACCGACCAACTGGCCTTATTCCTCGACGTGCTGGAAACCGGCAGTTTTTCCGCCGCCTCGCGCCGTCATCCGCTGACCCCTTCGGCCGTGGCACGGCGTATCGACAGCCTGGAAAGCGCGGTCGGCAGTCAGTTGTTCCTGCGCAGCACTCATGCGGTACGCGCCACCCCGGCGGGATTGGCCTTTGCCGAGCGCGCACGACGGATCGTCGCCGAATTGCGCCTGGCCCGGGCCGAGGCCGTGTCGCTGAGCAGCGCGCCGGAAGGCCTGATTCGTATCGATGCGCCGGCAGCCTTTGGTCGCCGGCACCTCGCACCGGTGATTGCCGATTTCCTGATGCTCTACCCCGGGCTCGATGTGCAACTGCACTTGATCGACAGCTTCGTCGACATGCAGGGCCTGAACCTCGGCAAGGTCGATCTGGTGTTGCGCGCCGGGCAACTGGCCGATACCCGGCTGGTGGCCACGCCACTGGCGAGCATGGTGCGTATCGCCTGCGCCAGCCCCGATTATTTACGGCGTCGCGGCGTGCCAACCGAGCCGACCCAGTTGATTGAACACGACGGTCTCGACTGGGATGGCCTGGCCCCGCCCTTCGCCTGGCGTTTCGAGCGCGACGGGCAAATGCAGTTGCACCGGCCGGCGCGAATCCGCATGAGCGCCAACAATGCCGAGGCGCTGGTGTGCGGCGCATTGGCCGGACTGGGTATCGCGCATCTGCCGACCTGGCTGGCCAGCGAGTACCTGTTGCGGGGTGAGTTGCTGCCTCTGTTCTGCGACAGCGGCCTGCCGAAACCGGAAAGCGCCGGCATCTATGCCTTGCGCCTGGAACAGCAGCCCAACTCCCGCAGTCGCTTGTTGCTGGAATACCTTAAAACCCGCTTCAGCCCCGTTCCGCCCTGGGATCTGGTGCTGCAAAGCCATTTGCAGCGACACTGACCAGAATTATCTGGCGCATTAAAGATTCGCCCGCTAGATTCTTCAGATCACAGATCAAGGCTTCGACATGACCACCGAGCGCAACACCCCGGACAACTGCGACAACCTGCTGCTGGACAATCAGGCCTGCTTCGCCCTGCACTCCACTTCGCTGATGATGACCAAGGTCTACAAACCCTTGCTGCAAGCGCTGGGCCTGACCTACCCGCAATACCTGGCGATGATGGTGTTATGGGAAAGGGATGGTTTGACCGTAGGCGAAATCAGCACGCGACTGCTGACCGATCCTGGCTCGTTGACGCCGCTGCTCAAGCGCCTGGAAGCCGAAGGCCTGCTCAGCCGAACCCGCAGCCGTGAGGATGAGCGGGTGGTGATCGTCGAACTCACCGAACAGGGCCGGGCGTTGCGCGACAAGGCCCGTGATGTTCCCCAATGCATCCTCGGCGCCAGCGGGATGAGCGTGGAGCGCCTGCAAAACCTGCAAGCCGAGCTGCAGGAGCTGCGTCGCCACCTGCAAGACAGCCTGATCTAAAGCACATCATCCATTCCTGTGGGAGCGGGCTTGCTCGCGAATGCAGAGTGTCAGTCGACTAATATTTGACTGATACACCGCATTCGCGAGCAAGCCCGCTCCCACATTTGTTTTGCGGCGCACCAGAAAATCGGGCTCGCCACCTCCTCCTGAAAAAATTTCCGCTGAAAAAATCCCCCATCGCTGGCTCTAACTCAACGCCTCCAGCCAAAACCACCCTGCCGCCCTTCCGATTTTTTCATATTTCTTTGAAAATTTATATTGCGCGCAAAATATTAGCGCGATACATTCATCTCGCACTTACTTAGCGCGCAAACATTTAGCGCAAAACAAACCAAACCCTGAACGAGGCTTTCATCATGCAAACTCTCTACACCGCAATCGCAACTTCCACCGGTGGCCGTGACGGTCGTGCGGTTTCCAGCGACAACATCCTCGACGTCAAGCTCGCCACCCCGAAAGAACTCGGCGGCGCCGGCGGCGCAGCCACCAACCCGGAGCAACTGTTCGCTGCCGGCTACTCCGCCTGCTTCATCGGTGCCCTGAAATTCGTGGCCAGCCAGACCAAGCGCAGCATCCCGAACGACGCTTCGATCACAGCCCATGTCGGCATCGGCCAGATCCCCGGCGGCTTCGGTCTGGACATCGACCTGCACATCAGCCTGCCGGGCCTTGAACAGGCCGATGCCCAGGCACTGGTCGACGCGGCCCACCAGGTCTGCCCGTACTCCAACGCCACCCGTGGCAACGTCGATGTGCGTCTGCACGTAACCGTCTAAGCGCTGACTACCCAGGCCCGAACAGGAAACGAACATGAACACTTTCAGTAAAGTCTTGACCGGTACCCTTCTCGCCTTGTCCATCAGCAACGCGTTCGCAGGTACCGGGGTTGAACACAACACCCAGGCGTTCCTCGATGCGCTGAATGCCGGAACCGGCAAGCCGATGGAACAAATGACGCCCGCCGACGCCCGCGCCGTTCTGGTAGGCGCGCAGGCCGGGGTGAAGCTGACGTTGCCAAAAGCCGATGTCAGCCAGAAGACCATTCAAGTCGACGGCCAACCGATCAGCCTGACCATCGTCCGGCCGGCCGGGGTCAAGGGCGAGCTGCCGGTGTTCATGTTCTTCCACGGCGGTGGCTGGGTGCTGGGGGACTTCCCGACCCACGAGCGGCTAGTGCGTGACCTGGTGACGGGTTCGGGTGCTGCGGCGGTGTTCGTGAACTACACGCCGTCGCCGGAAGCGCATTACCCGGTGGCGATCAACCAGGCTTACGCCGCGACCCGATGGGTGGCCGAGCACGGTAAAGAGATCAACGTCGATGGCCAGCGCCTGGCGGTAGCCGGCAACAGTGTCGGCGGCAACATGGCGGCGGTGGTTGCGCTGATGGCCAAGGACAAGGGCACTCCGGCGATCAGGTTCCAGGCGCTGCTATGGCCGGTGACTGATGCCAACTTCGAAACGGCGTCCTACAACCAGTTTGCCGAGGGGCACTTCCTCACCAAAAACATGATGAAGTGGTTCTGGGACAACTACACCACCGACGCCAATCAGCGGAACGAGATCTACGCCTCGCCACTGCGGGCAACCCCTGCGCAACTCAAGGGCCTGCCACCTGCGCTGGTGCAAACGGCAGGTGCAGATGTCCTGCGCGACGAAGGCGAAGCTTACGCTCGCAAACTGGACGAGGCCGGTGTGCCGGTGACCTCGGTCCGCTACAACGGCCTGATCCACGACTACGGATTGCTCAACGTGGTGAGCCAGGTGCCGGCGGTGCGTTCGGCGATGTTGCAGGCTTCGCAAGAGCTCAAGGAACACCTGAAATAAAAACCTGTGGGAGCGGGCTTGCTCGCGAAGAGGGAGTGTCAGTCGACATCCATGTGCCTGATACACCGCCTTCGCGAGCAAGCCCGCTCCCACAGGGGTTCTTCGCTGAAAGGTGAAATCGCAGGCACAAAAAAGCCCGACTCAATGGTCGGGCTTTTTCATTCCTGAAGCTGTGCTTACTTGGCACGGCCTTTGTAGGAACCGCCTTCGCGGGTGTCGATCTCGATCTTGTCACCGATTTCGATGAAGTCAGCAACTTGCAGCTCGGTACCGTTGCTCAGCTTGGCTGGCTTCATTACTTTGCCGGAAGTGTCGCCGCGAGCCGAACCTTCGGTGTAGTCAACTACGCGCACGATGGTGGTCGGCAGCTCTACGGAAACCAGACGCTCTTCGAAGAAGATCGCTTCGCAAACATCGGTCATGCCTTCTTCAACGAAAGGCAGAACGGCTTCGATGTCTTCAGCGTTCAGCTCGTACATGGTGTAGTCGGTGGTGTCCATGAACGTGTAGGTATCGCCGCTGATGAAGGACAGGGTCGCTTCTTTGCGGTCGAGGATTACGTCGTCCAGTTTGTCGTCGGCGCTGTAAACGATCTCGGTCTTGTAACCGGTCAGCAGGTTCTTCAGCTTGGTCTTCATGATCGCGCTGTTACGACCGGACTTGGTGAATTCAGCTTTCTGAACCAGCCAAGGATCGTTTTCGAGACGAATCACGGTCCCGGGTTTCAGTTCTTTACCAGTTTTCATTGCGAATATCCGAATTTGGATGGGATTTACAAAAATCTAGGCCGCGTATCATATCCAATTTCCATAAAACTGTACCAGCGCCGTGGCAAGATCGGCCTGCAAGGCTTGTTCCTGACACCACGCCTCGGCGTGTTTTTCCAGCTCTGGCCAGTGTTTACGGGTGAATTGCCAGTGGTCGGCTATTTTTTCACCAGCGTTCCACGCCCGCCAGAGACCGCTGATCGCCTCCCGCGCAGGCGCAGATAACCCCCTTACATAGAGTTCGAGGAAGGCTTCGAGCTTGTCCAGGTGGATGTCTTCTTCCTGCTGGTAAATGTGCCAGAGAAATGGCCGGCCCGCCCATTGGGCGCGCACAAAGGAGTCTTCGCCGCGCACGGCATTGAAATCACAGCACCACAGCAACCGGTCGTATTGATCCTGGCGGACGAATGGCAGCACTTGCACGGTCAGGGCGTCACGCACATGCACGGCACCGGCCGCCAGACCCTGCACACCGAGCCAGCGCTTGACGTCGCCGAGAATCCGCCCTTCCGGCACCAGCAGATGAGTGGTCGTCGAATCGCCTGCCATCCCGTCGAGCCAACTGGCCAGACCGGTGTTTTCGTAGGCAAACAATGAGATCAGTTGTGCGCCGGGCGCAGGATCGATCCCCATACCTTGCAGGAATTCTCTTTGAGCCTGCGGGTCTTGCTGAAAATGCCGACGCCGTTCCAGCAACCCTCGCTCACGCAGCAGTCCGCCGGTGCCCTTCTGGAACCCCGGAAAGAAAAAGAACTTCTGTACGCTTTTGTACTTCACCGAGGGCAAGCCGTGGCAGCCGATCACCCAGTCTTCGGCGCTCAGGTAATCCAGGTTCATCCACAGCGGCGGCTTTTCCCGTTCGACCATGGCGTCCATATAGGCGCTTGGCAATTGGCAGGCAAAGGCAGCAATCACCACATCGGCGGCTTCGGTCGGCTGCCACTCGGCTGGCCATTGGCGCACGTCGACGTCGTGCTGCCACTGCTTGGGAGCATGGATGTCGATTTCCGGGCACAGGCGCTCGAACGCTCGCAGATCATCGACCCACAAACGTACCGCCAGCCCATGTTCGGCCACCAGTTGCCGGGCCAGTCGCCAGGTCACGCCGATGTCGCCGAAGTTGTCGACCACGGTGCAAAAAATATCCCAGCGGGTTTTCATTTCAGGCATTCCAGGCTCCCGTTGGCAAAGGCGCCGATTGTCCGCATAAATTACCCCGTGCAGAAGAGCCGACGGCGATTATTCTTCATGCGACAA
Organism: Pseudomonas sp. KH_046_2; assembly: GCF_057838985.1. Classification (NCBI taxonomy): domain Bacteria; kingdom Pseudomonadati; phylum Pseudomonadota; class Gammaproteobacteria; order Pseudomonadales; family Pseudomonadaceae; genus Pseudomonas; species Pseudomonas sp. KH_046_2. Next base: position 4,519,008 of record NZ_CM174480.1, read on the forward strand.
TTGCTACCCGCCAGTGACCTTTCGCCAGGAGGCAACCATGCCCCACCGCCCCACTCCGCGCCGATCCTTCCCGATCAGCCTCAACGCGCTGCAGCTGACCGGCAGCATCGCCCTTGGCATATGGCTGGGGTTCGTTGCCATCGTGCTGACCTGCTGGCTCGCGTCGCGCCTGCTTTTCAGCGAACAACTCGCCCCGATCGCGGCGGCGGTAGAGCAACTGGCCCAACCACCCGCGGTGGCTCAACCGATGCCGAACATCCCGCCACAGAGCCCGCTGTTCGAGCAATATGAAGAAAACCTGCGCAAGAACGAGCAGCAGCAACGGCTCGATCAGGCGCGCGGCAGCAGTCGCAACCTGGCCAACCCAAACTGTCAGTTCTGGCTGCAACAGGACCGGACTGCACCCAGCGAAAAAAGCCGCGCCAACGTCCTGCAATTCTGCGATTGATCATGAATAAGCATACCGTCCACCAACTGATTCTCGACAAGCTGCGGATCGATCTCGACATCGCCGAACGGGCCGCACAAACCGCCTACGAAACGGCGACCCATGAAGAAAACATCGCAGAGAACAAGTACGACACCCTGGGGCTGGAAGCGTCCTATCTCGCGGCCGGGCAAGCCAGGCGGGTCGAGGAAATTCGCCAGTCACTGAACCTCTGCCAGCACCTGGCCCTGCGCCCGTATGACGATCAGCGGGGTATCGAAGTGGGTGCGCTGCTCGGACTGGAGGACGAAAAGGGGCGCGAACAATGGCTGTTTCTGGCCCCCGATGCAGCCGGGCTGAAGGTCGATCTGGTGGGGCAACTGATTACCGTCATCACCCCGCGCTCACCGCTGGGCAAAAGCCTGCTGGGCAAGTTCGAGGGTGACGAGGTGGAGATCATGGTGGCGGGCGCTCGGCAACAGTTCGCTGTCACCGAGGTGGTTTGACCGGTAGCAAACGCTATCAGTGAACGGGCAGTTCGACGCCCTCGAACAGCTCTTCCAGTTCCTGCTTGTTGTGGCACTGAATGGCCTTGGCCATGACTTCGCGGGTCAGGTGCGGCGCGAACTTCTCGATGAAGTCGCACATGAAACCCCGCAGGAAGGTGCCGCGACGGAAGCCGATCTTGGTCACGCTGGACTCGAACAGTTCGCTGGCGTCGAGTACCACCAGGTCGCTGTCGAGCTTGGTATCGACAGCCATTTTCGCCACGATGCCCACACCCAGACCCAGGCGAACATAGGTCTTGATCACGTCGGCGTCGGCAGCGGTGAACACCACTTTCGGCGTCAGGCCGCGATGGCTGAAGGCTTCGTCGAGTTTCGAACGGCCGGTAAAACCGAACACGTACGTCACGATCGGGTATTCGGCCAGTGCTTCGAGGGTCAGTTTCGACAGTTTGGTCAGCGGATGGCCCTGAGGCACGACCACGCAACGGTTCCAGCGGTAGCACGGCATCATCACCAGGTCACCGAACAGCTCGAGCGCTTCGGTGGCGATGGCGAAATCCACCGTGCCGTCAGCGGCCATTTCGGCGATTTGCATCGGCGATCCCTGGTGCATGTGCAGGGCCACGTCCGGGTATTGCTTGATGAAATTGCTGATCACCGGCGGCAACGCATAACGCGCTTGGGTGTGAGTGGTGGCAATCGACAGGGTGCCTTTCTTCTCGTTGGAGAATTCCTGGGCGATCTGCTTGATGCTTTCAACCTTGCGCAGAATCTCGCCAGCGGTGGTGATGATGCGCTCGCCGGCCGGGGTAACGCGGGTCAGATGCTTGCCGCTGCGAGCAAAAACCTCGACGCCCAGTTCGTCTTCCAGCAGACGGATCTGCTTGCTGATGCCGGGTTGAGAGGTGTAGAGGCTTTGGGCTGTAGCGGAAACGTTGAGGTCGTGGTGCGCCACTTCCCAGATGTAGCGCAATTGTTGAAGCTTCATATGAATCCCTCAAAGCAGGTAGACGCCACGGGCATCAGCGACGGTATATAACTATATTAATGGCACGAAGAATAAATCTAGAACTTTTTTATCAGATTGCCACTATTCGTGTTCTAGCGATCCCCTTGGCGACGACGTTGCACCAGCGGCACCAGATAGACCGGCACCTTGGACAGTTGCAACACACGGGCGGCGGTTCGCCCCAGAGGCGTTTCCGCACCAGCACCATGGCTGTGACTACCTACGATCAATAAATCCACGGAGAGTTTCTGCGCCTGGTCCAGAATCACCTGCGACGGATCGCCCTGCAGCACCCGCACCGCCTGAATCCGCTCCAGGTCGTGCTCCCCTTCATCCCCCAACTCTTCACGAAAACTGTCGAGCACCCGCTGCTCGATACTGGCAATCACGGTATTCAGGCCCTGGCTGTGAAACTCATTCAGCGCCTGCTCATCGAGATAACTTTGCAGCACCGATTCGGCAAACAGCCCCATGGGCTCGACCGCATGCACGACATACAAATCGGCATTGAAGGTCCGGGCCAACTCCAGGGCATGCTGCATCACCACGGGCGCGTACAGGCCAAGGTCAGTGGCATACAGCATCGAACGAATCATATGACCTCCTCGACTGCCAACATGGCGCAGATTTGATTCAGCTTAGCAGTGCCTTGGCGACTACGACGTCCGGCGCAACGCATTGAATGGCGGGCTTAAACCTTTTGCTCGTTGCTTATGCCATGGGGCACATGACCGGTGGCGACGACTTCACGGGCCAATTCGCAGTGACCGGCCTGATCGTCGAAAAACACGTCGGCCGCGAAGGCTTCGAGAAAGGCCGATTTGGTCAGGCCGCCGAGAAACAGCGACTCGTCGAGACGGATGTCCCATTCGCGCAACGTGCGAATGACCCGCTCATGGGCCGGCGCCGATCGCGCCGTGACCAGCGCGGTACGGATCGGACAGGTGTCCTCCGGGAATTCACGCTGCAACAGATTGAGGGCCGCGAGAAAGCCCTTGAACGGGCCTCCGCGCAACGGCTCGCGGGCGGCCTCACGCTCGCTGGCCTGGAACGCCTCCAGACCACCGGCCTGATAAATACGCTCCGACTCATCGGAAAACAGCACCGCGTCTCCGTCGAAGGCAATGCGTAACTCGTCGCTGGCCGCACGGCTGGCACCACCCGACAGAATGGTCGCTGCCGCGAACCCTGCGTCCAGTGCATTGCGCACGTCTTCGGCGTGGGTCGAGAGAAACAGGTCGCAGCCAAAGGCCTTGAGGTAGGGATACGGACTGCGTCCGCCGACAAAGGCCGCACGGGAAATCGCCAGTCCGTAGTGGTCAATCGAGTTGAACACCCGCAACCCAGTGTCGGCGCTGTTGCGCGACACCAGAATCACCTCGACCCGGGCGCGGCCGAGGCTGTTGTTGAGGTTCAGGAGTTTCTGCACCAACGGGAAGGCATCGCCGGGTTCGAGGATTTCGTCTTCATGTTCGATCTGATACTGCCGGTAGGCTTCGACGCCACTCGACAGGTAGACCTTGTGGCTTTCGCTCAGGTCGAACAGCGCCCGCGAAGAAATCGCCAGCACCAGCTTGTCGTCAATTGCCTTTGGCATGCCCTTCCCCCTCAGGTCGGTCGACTCAGGTGTTGCGTCGATCAATGAAACTCAAACTGCGATACAAGGCCTCGATGCGCGGCATCTCACACCCCGCGGCCCTGGCGGCCGCCAGCGGCCTGGCGTAGATCGCCGCCAGCTCCAGCGGCCGCTTGTGCAGGAAATCGTGGTACATGCTCGGCCAGTAGTCGGGCATTTTTTCGGTCACCATGAACAAGTGCTCGGCATACCCCGTCGGTACATCGTGCCCGCACGCGATTGCACCTTGCACCACTTCAGCCATCAGCGCCTTGATCAGCTCGCGACTGTCGGCATCGGCCATCAACGGTGTGGTGCTCGCTCCCAGCAAAACCGAGAGACCGTTGTAAGGGATATTCCAGACCAGTTTTTGCCAACGTGCCTGATGCAGATTCGCCATGGCCTGGGAATCGAGGCCGGCGCTGCGAAACAGGCCGACGCCCTCCTCGACAATTGCGCTGCGTACCGGCCCATCGGCAGGACCGCTGTGATAACCCACATGCACCGCGCCGAGCGCCTGATGGGTGATGACGCCCGGTGCCTCGCGGTGGACGCAGATGTAGCAGAGCCCGCCGAGCACATGCAGCGAGTCGGGGAGCAACTCGCGCAGACTGTCTTCGACGTCCAGGCCGTTTTGCAGCAGCAGTACCTTGGCGTTCGGTGCTGCCGCTTGCAGGATGGCCGGTGCCAGGTCGGCGTTGCTGGTGGTTTTCGCGCCCACCAGCAGCCAGTCGCAGGGCGGCATGTCTTCAGCGTTCGAATAAGCCTGCACCGGATTCAGTTTTAACGCGCCATGGGGCGCGCTGTCGACTTGCAACCCGTGCTCGGATACAGCGGAAAACTCGCTGCGCAGCAGAAAATGCACATCAAAACCGGCACGCGCCAGCATCACCCCGTAGAAACCGCCGATTGCGCCGGTCCCGATAATGCCGATCGTCGGCCTGGCAACTGCTCCCATCATGGCAACTCCTCTGCTGTTCGACTCAGCGCCTGGCGCACGGCCCGATTGAGTTCGGTGTCGGTCAGGCGCGATTTCAGTGCTCCAAAGAATTCGCCGTCGCGAACGACAAACAGCGCCGGCAAGTGAAAGACCTGATAACGCTCGACCACCCCGCCGTTGTTGCCGGCGTCGATCCAGCACAGCCGATCGATTGTCAGATCGAGTGTCGGCAATTGCTCGCGGGCAAAACGGCAACCGGAGCAGCCGACACTGGTGAAAATGACCAGCGATACACCGCTCATCGCCAGCAGCCGTTGGTCGGCGTCAAAATCGGTCAGTTCCAATTCGACCACTATACTGGGGAGAACAATGTCAGATGGCCGACACATGGAGTCTGTGTTCATGGGACGTTTTATTCCTCACCCTGACGATGTGCCCGTCGAGTTAACGTTGCTGAAACCTGAGTGTATTTCGCGACGACAGCTGCACACTATCAGCCTCGGGGGCATGGCTTGCAATTATCACCGCGCGTGGCGCCACGGCACGGCGCTTGAGGTACGCATGCCGACCGTGAACCCGGACATGCGCTACCTGGGCTATGTCGCCTGGTGCCTGCGACGCAAGCGCGGTTACCTGGTGGGCATCGCCTTCGTTGATGAACAAACGCTGTTCAGCGCCCGAATGGGCGAGCAGGTGTGCCAGATCGAACGCTACTGCCGCCTGCATGACGCCCACGAAGAATTGCAGGATATCCAGGCACTGGCCCTCGAATGGCTCCAGGAGCATGCTGATGAGTTCTCTCACGATTCGGTGCGCAAGGCTTTTGCGCAGCCGGTGCTGGAATAGGGGTGTTCTGGTCGGTTTGCCCCTCACGGCAGGGAAACTGACTGCGAAAGCCCACCAAACCGGCGTCTGCCCATTGTCGAGCCACGGTGTAACGCGCTAAGGTTCGGCTCCCCGACGCGCTTAATTTGCTGTGCTCCGCCGCGCGGGTTCGCTGGCGGCCGGCACCCGTGACCTGACGAGTAAACGATGGCTGATTTACCGATCAACGACCTAAACGTCGCCTCCAACGAGACACTGATCACTCCTGATCAGCTCAAGCGCGATATTCCCCTGAGCGACGCAGCACTGCGCACCGTCACCAAGGGCCGCGAAGTCATTCGCAACATTCTGGATGGCACCGACCATCGCCTGTTCGTCGTCATCGGGCCTTGCTCGATCCACGACATCAAGGCTGCCCACGAATATGCCGAGCGCCTGAAGGTTCTCGCCGCCGAAGTGTCCGATACCCTGTATCTGGTCATGCGCGTGTATTTCGAGAAGCCACGTACCACCGTTGGCTGGAAAGGCTTGATCAACGACCCGTACCTGGACGACTCGTTCAAGATCCAGGACGGCCTGCACATCGGTCGCCAGTTGCTGCTGGACCTGGCCGAAAAAGGCCTGCCGACCGCCACCGAAGCCCTCGACCCGATCTCCCCGCAATACTTGCAGGACCTGATCAGCTGGTCGGCCATCGGCGCGCGCACCACCGAATCCCAGACTCACCGTGAAATGGCGTCCGGCCTGTCCTCGGCCGTCGGCTTCAAGAACGGCACCGATGGCGGCCTGACTGTGGCGATCAACGCCCTGCAGTCGGTTTCCAGCCCGCACCGCTTCCTGGGCATCAACCAGGAAGGTGGCGTGTCGATCGTGACCACCAAGGGCAATGCCTACGGTCACGTGGTGCTGCGCGGCGGCAATGGCAAGCCGAACTACGATTCGGTCAGCGTTGCGCTCTGCGAGCAGGCGCTGAACAAGGCGAAGATCAAGCCGAACATCATGGTCGATTGCAGCCACGCCAACTCCAACAAGGATCCGGCCCTGCAACCGCTGGTGATGGAAAACGTCGCCAACCAGATCCTCGAAGGCAACAAGTCGATCATCGGCCTGATGGTAGAAAGCCACCTGAACTGGGGCGCCCAGGCGATCCCGAAAGACCTCGCCGACCTGCAGTACGGCGTGTCGATCACCGACGCCTGCATCGACTGGACCTCGACCGAAAACACCTTGCGCAGCATGCATGCCAAGCTCAAGGATGTGCTGCCTAAACGCGATCGCAGCTGATCGCCTGATTGGCTGCACAAAAAGCGCATAAAAAAACGCCGGGCTGAACCCGGCGTTTTTTTATGCATTCGTTTTGTTGAAGGTCACTGACTCAGCTTGGCCGCATGCCGCTGGTGACGCTCCATGTAGCGCTCGACGTAGGAGCACGATGGAATGACGGTGTAGCCCATTTCGTCAGCGTACTCCAGCGCCTTCTCGGTCAAGGCTGCCGCAATACCGCGACCACGCAATGCGTTGGGCACGAAGGTGCGATAGATATCCAGGGTCTGTTTCCCCAGATCCATATAGGTCAGATAGGCACGATGACCGTCCACATTGGTCTCGAACTGATGACCAGCCTGGTCATGGTGGATGGACAACGCCTCGCTCATCACTACTCCTCGCGGGTCTGGAATTCCGACCCCTACCTTACCGATGTTTTTCCGGCGAAGGAACATCTACGCCACCCCGTGCCTGAATGGACACCGAGAGAAGAGCTGCACCGATCTCGCGCTACCGAGCACGTACAAATAGTAGGCACCATTGGCAGAAATGCTCAAGGTGCGCTCGTCATCGTGCGGGTTGGCGGGTGCTGCTCCGGATCACGCAGGATTGGCTCGACCGAAGATCACTCCGGGTCGATAGCCTGTACATTGCCGGATGTTGAGACTTAAGACGAGCGCCCGTTGTTTAAGTCACCTGAACATCGAGAAAGATGTTGAGAGGCGCCACACAAAAGCCGAACAAAAGTGTAGACGAATCCATGTAGGCGGACTTTAGCCCGACCAGGAAAAAGAGCGCCGTGCCACAGGAACTTTTTCTCGCCAGTTCGCTCAGCCACGGGCCTTGCAGCTGGATATTTTTTAAACAATTCGGTTAAAAGTTGCTCGAAAAAGAATCAACGCCTACAATTTTTTTTGCTTCTTGCGTCACGTCAGTTTTACTTACTACAAGTAATGGGTAGTATGTATGCCGGCTATTTCCTCAATCGGAGGAGATAGCTACTTAATAGAAAGTCCTTGAAGGGGAACACGATGAACAACGTTCTGAAATTCTCTGCTCTGGCTCTGGCCGCAGTTCTGGCTACCGGTTGCAGCAGCGCATCGAAAGAAACCGAAGCACGTCTGACCGCTACTGAAGACGCAGCTGCTCGCTCCCAGGCTCGTGCAGACGAAGCTTACCGTAAAGCTGATGAAGCTCTGGCTGCTGCTCAAAAAGCACAACAGACTGCTGACGAAGCTAACGAGCGTGCTCTGCGCATGCTGGACAAAGCTAGCCGCAAGTAATAATCCTTCGGGATTGTTATCAAGCCGACCCATTTTTTGGGTCGGCTTTTTTATTGTCCGGCTTTTCTCCAGGCAATAAAAAACCCGTCGACGCGGTCCGCGCCGACGGGCTCTTTGCCCGCGCTACTGCAGCGGGTCGATCGGCATGCTGGACACCATCGGTGCAACGCCGTTGCCCGGCACAGCGATCTCGACCGGCAGGCCGTCTTCAGCGGCGACCACATCACGCACCACATCCCAGTTCATGCGCAGGTTGTTGGTGATGTCTTCACGCTTGAGCATCGCATTGATGACCGCAGTGTGCTTGTCGACCACCGACGGGTTGCCCTTGTCGTCCAGCGGCGTGTGCGCCTCCAGATAGACCTTGCCGCCACTCAGACCAAACTTGTACGGGTCGTTGATGATCCGCACCGACGTACCGACCGGCACCATGCCCGCCATTTCCAGCACATTGTTGTTGAACATGCGGAAGCAGCCGTGGCTGGTGCGCATGCCGATGCCGAACTTCTTGTTCGAACCGTGGATCAGGTAGCCCGGTGTGCCCAGGGTGAACTTGAACGGCCCCAGCGGGTTGTCAGGGCCGGCCGGCACGACGTTGGGCAGCGGGTCACCGTCGGCTGCGTGCTCGGCCTTGATCGAAGCCGGAGGCGTCCAGGTAGGGTTCGGTGTCTTGGCGGTGATGCTGGTGTGGGCGATCGGCGAGCCCCAGCCTTCACGACCGATACCCAACGGGAACGTGTACACCACGTTCTTGCCTTTCGGGTAGTAGTAGAGGCGGTACTCGGCCAGGTTGATCACGATGCCTTCACGCGGGCCTGGTGGCAAGATGAAGCGGGTCGGCAGGATGATTTCCGTGCCGGTGCCTGGCAACCAGGCATCGACACCCGGGTTGGCCGCGACCATTTCCGTGTAGCCCAGATCATAGGCGGTACCAAGGTCGGCGAAGGTATCTTCGTACTTGGCCTTGATCACCTGTACCTGGCCGATGATGTCCTCACCGGGCGGTGGCAGGGGAAACTCCAATGCTGCGACGGGACCGGCCACAAAGAGGGCGGCAAGAGTCAGGCAGCGGGTGACGGCAGGAAAGCGCGGCAACATCCGGAAAATCCTTCGCATGATCAACAGAGATATAAGAGCGCGATTGTACACCGCTGTCCGTTATTTCGGGGAGATGGCCCGATTGCAGGCACTGTAAGGCGATTTTCCTCGTTCTCGTGTGGGAGCGAGCCTGCTCGCGATGGCTTTGTGTCAGGCGGCATGGATTTTTTGATGGTGTACATATCCGTTTCTGCGGTAACGGCCACTTAGGGTTCCGCTCTTACAGCGGGTCACTTGGAAAAGCCCCAAGTAACCAAGGGCTCCTGCCCCTGACATTCGGTGCCTCGCCGTGGCTCGGCATGCCCTCGCTCCGGTCCTGCTCCGTGGGCCCGCCGCCATCGGCCATCCATGGCCGGGGGGCGGCTAACCCGGCATCCATGCCGGGTTGCCCACTGCGCAGAACCTGCGCTCGGCCTCACGAGGGGGCATACACCGCAACAGCATCCGAGGCGGCCTACCGGCCGGCCTGTTCGCGGGGTTCGTTCGGCTGGAAGGTACTTGGTCGGCTGTCAGGCCGCTATCGCGAGCAAGCTCGCTCCCACAGGTACTGAGTACATCTGCAAGTAGTTGGTTGGCTGGCAGACCGCTATCGCGAGCAGGATCGCTCCTACAGTTGGGCCGGGGACATCTGAAAGAAATTGGTCGGCCGTCAGGCCGCCTTCGCTGGCAAGCCAGCTCCTACAGTTGATCGGCGTACACCCACGCTTTTCACCACTCATCAGGCCGAGCGTTAGCTCGCCTGCAGCTCTTGATCTTGATCCACCCGCCCCCTCGGAAGGCTGAGTGGAGGTGTTCCTCCGGGGATTGGCGCGCAGCGCCGTTCGACGCAGTCGAACTCATTGCATGTAGGTCGAAGCGAAGCCGACCGGAGGGCAATGCCCCCGGATGAATACCGCAGCGAAGGAACCCCGAGCCTAAGCGAGGGGCCGTACGTAAGGGGCGAGACCTTTGGTTCCTTTGGGGCGTTTGCCAAAGGGACTCGCCGTAAGGGCCAGCCCTTTCAAGGTGTTTTCCCTTTATGGGCCTTAAGCACCCGATCGGTCGACACATGAGCATGCGCAGCTTTGCCGTCCAGCCACTCCTTGGGTTTGGCGATTTTGGGACCGCGTATGCTTTTGGCCACTTGCTTGGGCTTGATATTCCTGGCCAGCGCCAACAGTCGCATTGCCAGCGTTTCCAGGGTCGTTTGAAGGGGCAGGTAATCTGAGGGTAACGCGATCTGCATGCCCTCGTAACCGCTACGCACTTGCACGGTCAGATGGAAGATCGAAGCCTCCCAACCTTCAGGCAATGTCTCGCGATGAGCCTGTTCCACGCTACGTTTGAGCACTGCCAGGACGTTGTAGGCCAAGATCGCCGAAGCAAAACCCAGCAAGGCCGCCCGGGGAGCGCCAAGGCTTTCGATTTCACTGTCCAGCACCGATTCCAGGCGTTGGAACATCCCTTCGATACTCCAGCGACGACGATATAAATCGGCGATTTGCACGGCGCTGATGGTGTCGGGCAAGTTGCTCCAGAACCACATCACGCAGTCGCCTGATTCGGTAGGTGTTTGCAGGGTCAGTTCAACTCGGCGCCAGCGATGACCACCTTTGAGTTCGATGATTTGCTCGCGCACCGTGCCGGATTCAACCGCCACAGGTTCTTGCCAGCTGCCTTCCTCCATCAACCGTGGATGTTTGCTTGGCTGGCGAATAATGAACGAAGCCTGCGTTTCCTCGCAGGCTTGCATGACGGGCAGCGTGCAATACAGCCGATCGGCCATCCACAGCTGACCCTTAGTAGCGCGGGCCAACAACGGCAGCACGCTGACGCGTTCACTCGCGTAGGCATCCTCGCAAGGTTGCAAGTCGACGATCTGATCCAGGTCCGGGTCGTAGACCACGACTGAAAACCCTGGCCGGGCCGCACCTCGTTCCCGGCGCAAAGCCCCCAAGCGTTTTTCGGTAGAAGGCAGGTGGTTACCGTCGACAATGCGCAATTGCCAGCCAGGCAAAATGGCGGGACAACCCAACTCCTCTATCGTCGGGGTCAGGCGCTCAGCGCTCCCTGTGACCAACGCCCGCAGCAATGCAGGCTCTGTGCGACTGACCTTGTCATAGAGCGCCGCCAAGGTAACCGGTAGGTCATCCATCTGGCGGGCAGCGGCATGCAAGGAAGGGCGCAAACCCAATGAAACAAGGGACATCAGTTCAACGATGGTCGAAAACAAAAGCTCACGCGGGTATTGGCGTTGACGGTGTTCTTCGAACACCTGATCAACCCATTCGGCAGGAACAGCCTGCTCCAGTATCAACTTGGTCATGACACTGGCCGGTGTCTTTTTTTCAAACCGTGCTAGAACTTCTGCCCACATCGTTTTCGTCACCCTGACTGGAGTTTTGGGGGAGTTTAAACGAAGACCTTGAAAGGGCTGGCCGTAAGGGCGAAACCATAAGCCGCCGTTACCGCAGCAACGGATATGTACACGGTCAACAAAAGACAGGTCGGCTCGAAGGCCGCCTCGACTCCCGACGGATCAAAGCTCAAACCGCAATTCAGGCCAGATCGGCGACGTCCCCCGCTTCTGCGACTCAAGAATGGCCCGACACAGCGAACACAGCCGCTGGTCCTGAAACACCCGACGATCAACACTCGACCAGCGAGGCGAAGCCGGCAACAGACTGCCACACAAGGTCCGGTCCGCCGAACCGCCCAACTCCAGCTGACGGGTCACCAGATGCACCCGCACTTCCTGGCAGGCGAACAGATCCAGCTGTTCGTCAGGCTCGATCAGTTGGTAGGCAAATAGTGACCAGGCGGGACGCGGCATCGGGGGCTCCAAATCGGGGGCGCCACCTTAGCCGAAAGCCTGCCTCTAGAAAAGTGTCATAACAGCGGTTTTAGAGTAGGCCAGACATTTTCCAGCAACTTGTCCTGGGCCCCGGCCGCCGGGTGTATGCCGTCAGCCTGCATCAAGTCCGGATGACCGCCCACGCCGTCGAGGAAAAACGGCACCAGCGGGATCTTTTTCTCATCGGCCAGGTTGCTGTAGACCTCGGCGAACGCCTTGGTGTATCGCGTACCGTAATTGGGTGGCAATTGCATGCCGAGCAGCAACACCTTGGCGCCGCTGGCCCGGGAGCTGTCGATCATCGAAGCAAGATTTTGTTGCAATTGAGTTGGCAGCATCCCGCGCAGGCCGTCATTGCCGCCCAACTCGAGGATCACCAGTTCCGGTTTATGCTCTGCAAGCAGCGCGGGCAGGCGCGCCTGGCCTCCGGCGCTGGTGTCGCCACTGATGGACGCATTGATCACTTTGTCGTCGAAACCTTCGCGCCTGAGCCGTTGCTCAAGCAGCGACACCCACCCCAGCCGGGTATCCAGCCCGAAACCGGCGCTGATACTATCGCCAACGATCAGGACTGTACCCGCCGCTGCGTTTTGGGCCATGCACATCAAGGCCAGGCCAGCACTCAAAAACCAGACACGCATCGGACTCTCCATGGGCGCAAGCATTCTCATCGCGAAGGACCTTAGCAAAGTGGTTCCCAGCGCGGAAGGTGAACTGACCATCCTGCACCAACTCAGCCTGGAACTGAACAAGGGCGACAGCCTGGCCATCGTCGGCGCTTCGGGTTCCGGCAAGTCCACCCTGCTGGGCCTGCTTGCCGGCCTCGACCTGCCGAGCAGCGGCGAGGTCACGCTCGCCGGGCAAGGCCTGAGCAACCTCGATGAAGACCAGCGTGCGCGCATCCGCGCCGAGCACGTGGGTTTTGTCTTTCAATCGTTTCAGCTGCTCGACAGTCTCAATGCCCTGGAAAACGTCATGCTGCCGCTGGAGCTCGATGGCCGCAAAGACGCCCGCGAACGCGCCACCCAATTGCTGCAACGGGTGGGACTGGGCCAACGCCTGACTCATTCGCCGCGCCAGCTCTCCGGAGGCGAGCAACAACGCGTGGCGATTGCCCGCGCGTTTGCCGCCGAGCCCGATGTGCTGTTCGCCGACGAACCGACCGGCAACCTCGACAGCCACACCGGCGAGCGCATCAGCGACTTGCTGTTCGAGCTCAACCAGGAGCGCGGCACGACCCTGGTGCTGGTAACTCACGATGAACGCCTGGCCCATCGCTGCCGGCGCCTGATCCGTCTTGAAGCCGGCCTGCTGGTCGCCCCTCTGGAGCCTTGATGGCACGTCTGCCGCTGTTGCGCCTGTTCAGTCTCGCCATCCGCCAATTGCTGCGCGATGCCCGCGCCGGTGAATTGCGCGTGTTGTTTTTCGCCTTGCTGGTGGCCGTGGCCGCCAGCACCGCCATCGGTTATTTCGGCGCGCGCCTGAACGGCGCCATGATGCTGCGCGCTACCGAATTTCTCGGTGCCGACCTGCTGCTCGAAGGCAGTTCGCCTGCACGCTCCGAACAGATAAGAAGTGGCACCGAACTGGGTCTGGAACACGCTCAAGTGGTGGAGTTCTCCAGCGTCATCGCCACCGACAACGGCATTCAGCTGTCGAGCATCAAGGCGGCCGACGACACCTACCCGCTACGCGGCGAATTGAAAAGCGCGCCCGCCCCCTTCGCCACGGAAATAGTCGGTGGCGGACCGCAACCCGGTGAAGCCTGGGTCGAGGCACGCCTGCTGACCGCCCTGGACCTGAAGATCGGCGACAGCATCGATGTCGGCATGAAAACCCTGAAACTGGCGCGGGTGCTGACTTACGAACCCGATCGCGCCGGCAATTTCTACAGCCTGACACCCCGAGTGCTGATCAACCTCGACGATCTTGCGGCCACCGGCGTGGTGCAGCCCGGCAGCCGGGTCAGCTATCGCGAATTATGGCGTGGCAATGCTCAGGCACTCGAGACGTATCGGCAACTGATCAAACCGGAGCTCGCCGCCAACCAGCGCTTGCAGGACGCCCGCGACGGCAATCGACAGATCGGCGGCGCCCTGGGCAAGGCCGAACGCTACCTGAACATGGCCAGCCTGGTGGCGGTGTTGCTCTCCGGCGTGGCGGTGGCGCTGTCGGCAACCCGCTTCGCCACCCGCCGGTTCGATGCCAGTGCCTTGCTGCGCTGCCTCGGGCTGTCACGCCGGGAAACCATGGTGTTGTTCAGCCTGCAACTGACCGTGCTCGGGCTGCTGGCCAGCATCAGCGGCGCCCTCCTCGGCTGGCTCGCACAGCTGGGGTTGTTTGCCCTGCTGCATGACTTGTTGCCGACCGACGTGCCTCCGGGCGGGCTGTTTCCAGCCATTGCCGGGATCGGCACCGGGCTGGTGGCGCTGGCCGGTTTCGCCCTGCCGCCACTGGCGGCTCTGGGCCGGGTTCCGCCATTGCGCGTGCTGCGCCGGGACATGCTGCCAATCCCTTCCAGCACCTGGATGGTCTACGGCGCAGCGCTGGGCGCCCTCGGCCTGATCATGTGGCGCCTGAGCCTGGACCTGGTGCTGACCTTTGCCCTGCTCGGCGGCGGCGTGATTGCAGCGCTGGTGCTGGGCGGCTTGTTGTTGCTGCTGTTGAAGAGTCTGCGGCGCATGCTTGCGCGTGCGTCCTTGCCCTGGCGTCTGGGACTCGGCCAACTGCTGCGTCATCCCCTCGCTGCGGCGGGCCAGTCCCTGGCGTTCGGCCTGATTCTGCTGTCGATGGCACTGATTGCGCTGCTGCGCGGCGAGTTGCTGGACACCTGGCAGAACCAGCTGCCGAAAAACGCTCCAAACTACTTCGCGCTGAACATCCTGCCGGCGGACAAGCAGTCCTTCACCGATCACCTGATCGCCGTGTCGGCGCAATCGGCACCGCTGTACCCGGTGGTGCCGGGGCGCTTGATCAGCATCAACGGCGAGCCGGTGCAGCAAATCGTCACCAAGGAATCGGCAGGTGATCGGGCGATCCAGCGCGACCTGAGCCTGACCTGGGCCGCGGACCTGCCGTCGGGCAACAAACTCACGGCCGGCAATTGGTGGAACGAACAGACACCGGATGATGTTCCCGGCGTGTCGGTAGAAGGCAAGGTCGCCGAAAGCCTGAAAATCCAGCTCGGCGACCATCTGGTTTTCAGCGTTGGCGGGGTCAATCGCGAGGCGAAGGTCACCAGCCTGCGGGAGATCAACTGGGACAACTTCCAGCCGAACTTCTTCATGATCTTCCAGCCCGGCACCCTCAAGGATCTGCCGGCGACCTACCTGACCAGTTTCTATCTGGCACCGGGTCACGATCAGCAGATTGTCGACCTGTCCCGCGCCTTCCCGGCGGTGACGATCCTGCAGGTCGAAGCCTTGCTGGAGCAACTGCGCAGCATCCTCGCCCAGGTGACCCTGGCGGTGGAGTACGTATTGTTGTTCGTGTTGGCGGCGGGCATGGCGGTGCTGTTTTCCGGCTTGCAAGCGACGCTGGATGAACGCATTCGCCAGGGTGCTCTGTTGCGTGCGCTGGGGGCGGAGCGGCAACTGCTGGTCAAGGCTCGACGTATCGAGTTCGGTTTGCTGGGCGCAGTCAGTGGCTTGCTGGCGGCGCTGGGTTCGGAAGTGGTGAGTTGGGTGCTCTACCGCTACGCCTTTGACCTGCCGTGGCACCCGCACCCATGGCTGTTGCTGCTGCCACTGCTGGGCGCCGTGCTCATTGGTGGTGCCGGGGTGTTCGGCACCCGTCGGGCATTGAACGCCAGCCCGCTGACAGTCCTGCGCGAGGGTTGATAGACTCCTGCCATCCTCACCACAAGAAGCTGTCATGAGCCGTTACCGCCCTCCCCGCACTGCCGGCACCGCGCTGATCACCCCCGAGGGTGAAGCGCGGATGCGCGCCGAGTTCCATGAGCTGTGGCATGTACGTCGGCCCCAGGTTACCCAGGCTGTCAGCGAAGCCGCGGCCCAGGGTGACCGCTCGGAGAACGCCGAATACACCTACGGCAAAAAGATGCTGCGCGAAATCGACAGCCGCGTGCGTTTTCTCACCAAACGCCTGGAAGCACTCAAGGTCGTCAGCGAAAAACCCAGCGATCCGAACAAGGTCTATTTCGGCGCCTGGGTCACGATCGAAGACGAGGATGGCAAAGAGTCGCGCTACCGCATTGTCGGGCCGGATGAACTGGACCTCAAACAGGGCCTGATCAGCATCGACTCGCCCCTGGCCCGCGCCCTGATCGGCAAGGCACTGGACGCCGAAGTCCGGGTCCAGACACCGACCGGTGAACAGTGTGTGTACATTGTGGCGATCGACTACCCGTGAGCTTTAACGCCGGGTAATCAACCCTTGCCGGGCAACGCGGGTCAGTTGCCGGATCACTTCAGGCGCATCTTCGAGATTGGGGGACTGAATCACTGCCAGATCGAAACTGTCGTCGGCGAAACGAGCGAGTGACTCACCGTCTTCGACAAACTGGATCAGGAAGGCGGCGGGACCGCCGGTACGACGTGGCCAGCCATCGAGATAACGCAAGAGTGTCGGCTGATGTTGGCCGCCAAGCAGAATTTTTGGATTGCGCTGGGTCAGGTGTGCCGTGATCGGCGCGGGACGTACAACGGCGTTTAGTGCATTCATTGTGTCGTGTCTCTGCCTCAAAAGTCTGCATGGCAGGTGAGAGGCAACACCGAACCAGCGCTTTAGCGGTATTTCGAAGCCTGTTCCGGCCTCTATCGGCAACTGGATGAGTCACCTGGCGCCCCGCAAGTAGCTGTTTAAATCGGCGCATGAGCAACATCCTAGAGAAGCTGACTGGACAGTGTCAAGAATGACGCTCAACAAAAAAGGCCCGCACAATCAGGCTGTGTGAAAACGCAGTCTGCCGCGGTTTAAAGCAAATGCCCCGACTTGTCAGGGCATTTGCTTTTCTGAAATCAGAAAATCAAAAGGCCTCTCAGCCCATCAGCGCCATCAGCTTTTGCGCTCCCAGCACCTTGATGGCCCTTTTCAAGTTGTAGGCCTGTACCGCCAGTGCCATTTCTGCGCGAGCGCCTTTCAACTGACGCAGCAAGAACCGGCCATTACCAAAGATCCACTGCTTCAGATTGCCGAAGGGGTGCTCAACGATGGAGCGACGATTGACCATCATCTCGGGATGGGCCTTCATTCGCTGTTCCATGCGCTCAAACGCTGCTTCGTGAGCGTGGCGCGTCAGATACCGCCGTTGAGCCTTGGTGCACCGGCTTTTCAGCGGGCAACTTCGACAGTCACTGATGGTAGCTTGGTAGATTCGATCGCCCTTGCTGAGTTGTTTGAGCGTCAATTGTTTACCAGCGGGGCATTGATAGTGATCGTTGTCCTGGTCATAGCTGAACGCTGTCCGATCAAAGTATTGCTCTTCACCCCCGGTGGTATTGATGGATCTATTAGGGGGCACAAATGCGGTGATCGCCGCATCCTCACACGCCTGGAACTGGGCGCCATTGGAGTACCCCGCATCCGCCGTGACGCAGAGTTCGGATTGTTGCAGCTCCTCTTTAGCCGCTTGGGCTATCGGTTCGAGCTGACGGTTGTCGGTGCTTTCCTGAGTGACTTCGTGGTGCAAAATTAGGCAATGCTTCGAATCGACTGCACTTTGAATGTTGTAGGCCACAAGCGGGCCGGAGGCCGTTCGCATTTTCTATGCATCGGGCTCACCCACAATGTGCTGGACCAGACCTTGAGCATCCATCAGCCCTTGGCAGGTCTGGTTATTGGCCTTTTTTACCTGCAATTCCCGAAGCGCCGTTTGCACTGCCGAGCGGTCAATCGACTCCCCTTCCTCACCACGATCCGCTTCATCGAGCTGCGCCAAATAGCGCGTAATGCGCTTGTCGAGCACCGCTTCCTGGTGCTTGAGCTTTTTCGGCGTCAGGTGTTTACGGCTTGAAGCGACCGCCTGGAACTTGCTGCCATCAATGGCCACCAACTCGCCAGCGATCAGGCCGGCATTTCTGCAGAATCGGACGAAGGCGCGGCAGGTCGCGGTAAACGCCGCACTGTTGTCGCGGCGAAAGTCAGCGATGGTTTTGAAGTCAGGGGATAGCCGACCAAGCAGCCACATGACTTCGACGTTGCGCTGGCACTCGGCCTCGAGCCGCCGTGATGAACGAATACGCTGGAAATAACCGTACAGGTAGAGTTTGAGCAGATCGGCGGGATCGTACGAAGGTCGTCCCGTGGCCTTGGGCCTGGCTTTGTCGAAACCCAGTTGTTCAAAGTCCAGAAGGGATACATAGGCCTCGATGACGCGAACCAGATGGTCATCGGGAATGAGTTCGTCCAACGACACTGGAAACAGCGCGCTCTGGGAGCGGTTTTCGCCTTGGATGTAACGCATAAGAAAAATGCCCGTATCTTGCGATACGGGCATTTTCTTTAACCGGCCAGCAGATTGCTAGGTTTTCACACAGCCTGACAATGCGGGCCTTTTCGTTGAACCAGAGCGGTCAATCGGCGATGGCACGGTCCGCCGAGAGTTTGCCCGCACCTTCGATCAATACCGCGATACTGCCACCGAGCAACGCCAGGGCGAACTCATAACCGTTGTTGGCCATGAACAGACCATTGCTGATGTGCACCGAGAAAATCGCGACCAGCGACAGGAAGATCAGGCCCAGCGCGGCCGGGCGAACCAGCAAGCCGATGATCAGGGCCAGGCCGGCGAAGAATTCGGTGCCGCCCGCCAGTGCCGCCATCAGGTAACCCGGCGTCAGTCCGATGCTTTCCATGTACTGCCCGGTTCCAGCCAGACCATAGCCGCCGAATGCCCCGAAGAGTTTCTGCGAGCCGTGAGCGGCGAAAATAATGCCGACCACGATGCGCAGAACAGTCAGGCCGTAGCCGGCGCGGGTAGCGAGTACCTTGTTGATCAGAGTGCTCATGCTGTTTCATTCCTTGTAAGTGTGTGTTGGTTGGCCGCTATATTAATCAGTAATTCACACGTTAAAAGTGCAAAAAACCCGTCATAACAATCAGATTAGTTGATCATTTGCGTGAGACAACCTTTTGCCCCTGGGGCTCCAACGACTCCCGCTCCCGGTCGAACGCCAAGTAATACTTGTTCACACTATTAACATAGCTGACGGGCCCCATACCCACTTGCTCCATGGCAATGCGTTCGACCTGGAAGAACCACTGGTTGGGATTCAAGCCTCGCCGCCGCGCTTCGGCCCGCATGCCTTGCACCCGCTCCGGCCCGATGTTGTAGGCCGCCAGCACGAAGGCCATGCGTTCGCGCTCGTTGAGTTTGGGGCTGGCAAAGAACTTGCGCCGGATCATCGCCAGGTACTTGGCCCCGGCCTGCACATTGCCATCAAGGTCCTGAATATTGTTGACCCCCACCCGCTGCGCCGCAGCAGGCGTGATCTGCATCAAACCGGTTGGGCCACCGCCACTGCGGGCGGCGGGTTGCAGGGCGGACTCCTTGAAGGCCAGCGCCGCCAGGTTCAGCCAGTCCATGCCCTGGGCATCGGCGTGTTTCTGCAGCACCGGGCGAAGTTTTTCCAGACGCTGCCGGTCCGTCTTGGCCAATGGATAGCGCACTTGATAGAGACGACGATAGATCCGCAGGAACGCGGCGTCCTGATCCGATGGTTTTTTGTAGACGGTGAGGAAGCGATCAATGCTGGCCCGCAGCATCGAGGCATCACGGCGCACGAACCAGAATTCTTCTCCTGGATCACTGACGAGCACCTGCTTGTCGAAACGCAGCTTGGGCAGGATCTTGCCCCAGCGCTCGGCGATCGACTGCTCGACGATGGTCAGGTGGAAGATTCCGCCCTGCACCATTTCCAGTACATCCTCGACGGCAAGACTTGGATCGACCCATTCGATTGTGACCGGTGGCAGTTTGTGCTGGGCGAGCTTTTGATTGATCTGGCTGACGGCATCCCCGGCGGCGCTGCCAGCGGGTAACGCCAAGGTCTTGCCGGAAAGCTGTTCAAGCCTGGTGTAGCGGCGTTCGCCCTTGATGCCCACCAGGACCAACGGAATGTTGCTGGCAATCGGCTCGCTGGTGCTGACGGCGAAGCCCGGTTGCAGATCGAGCAACTCGCCTGGCGCCACCAGATCGCCCTCCCCGCGCTGCAATGCGCCGAGCAGTTGATCCTTGGCCTTGGGAATGATCTTGAGGGTGATTTCCTGGCCGTCACGGGCGTGGCCGTTGAGGTATTGCTCGAACGCTCTCAGGCGATGGTATTCGACCCCGATCGCCTGCCCCTGGACTTCGCCGGAACTGTTGCGGCTCTGGTTGACCAACACCCGCAGCACACGACTGCTGCGAATTTCGGCAAGGTCGCGCACCTTGCTGGCCGGTACGGCTTGCAGCGGCCCGGGCAGACGCGCGACCGCCGTCATCGGCAGTAGCAGCGAACAACACAGCAGTAGCAAAACCGAGGGACGAATCATCCACTCTCCGGAAAGAATATGAGGCCCGCTTCAATGACGAAAACCATCAAGCGCGGCGACAAAAACAGAGCGCCCAAGGCGCCGGCAAAGTGCGAAAGACTGGCACAATGATAGCAAAACTACCAACCCGGCCTGGTCCGCGGCTCAAGAGACAGCGTTAACCCGTTGTAGTTCTTGGCTTTTCTTATAAATCCACGGCTCTGATATGCTTTCCGGCCTTTGGGCCGAGGTAGCACCATGCAACTCATCGATATCGGCGTCAACCTGACCAACGCCAGTTTTGCCGACAAACACCAGGCCGTACTCGACCGCGCCTACGCGGCCGGCGTGTGCCAATTGGTGCTGACCGGCACCAGTGTCGAGGGCAGTGAACAGGCCCTTGAACTGTGCCAGCAACTGGACGCAAGCGCCCAGCGCCTGTTCGCCACCGCCGGTATTCACCCTCATTGCGCCAGCGACTGGAACGCCGACAGCGCCCGCCGTTTGCGCAGCTTGCTCAACGAGCCGAATGTGGTGGCGGTGGGTGAATGCGGGCTGGATTTCAACCGTGATTTCTCGCCGCGTCCGCAGCAGGAAAAGGTCCTCGAAGAACATCTGGCCATGGCCGTCGAATTGCAGCTGCCGGTTTTTCTGCACGAACGCGACGCCAGCCAGCGTTTGCTGGAAATCCTGCGCGACTTCCGCGACCGACTGCCGGCCGCGGTGGTGCACTGCTTCACCGGCGAACAGAAGGCACTGTTCAGTTACCTCGACCTGGATCTGCACATCGGCATTACCGGCTGGATCTGCGACGAGCGCCGGGGCACGCATTTGCATCCACTGGTCAAGGAAATCAAGCGCGGACGCCTGATGCTCGAAAGCGATGCACCGTATCTGCTGCCACGCAGCCTGCGCCCCAAGCCGAAAAACGGACGAAACGAGCCGGCGTACCTGACCGAAGTACTGCGCGAAGTGGCGCTGCATCGCGGAGAAAGCCAGGAAGATCTGGCGGCGCACACCACCGCATGCGCACGGGCGTTTTATGGCCTGCCATTGATCTCCTGATTGCCGTAAATCCCACAGGTTTGAAGTTGATCTGCATCAAGAATCAGCCACCTGAGTAGCGGCACAATAATGGCACCTTGCCAAAACTGTTTCCGCTATCAGAGAAGACCTCCATGGGTGCCTGGCTTAGCAATATCTCGCTGAAATACAAATTCTGGGCGGTCAACGCCGTCGCTTTCGTCACCACCTTGTTGTTGGTGCTGTACGCGGTGCAGCTCGAACAGCAGGCCCGCAGTCATGCCGCCCAGGCTTCGGCCCAGGCCCAGGCGCGCTTGCTCGAAGCCTGGCCCGCCGGGCAACCGCTGCCCCACGCCGACAACCTGCTGACGTTCAATCGCGGACAGGCGCCGTCGCTGAATGAACAACCCATTCCCGAACTCATCAATGCAAACGGCTGGGTCGAGATCAACGTGATGCCGCTGTTCGGTGACAATCCGTTGATGGGTGCCGAAGTGTTTACCCGTGCCGACGACCAGCGGGTCGCCGTGATTGCCCATGGTCCGAGCCTGAGCCAGGTGTTCAGCGAGCGCTTCACCAATTACGCGTTGGCCGTGTTCATCCTGATGCTGGCAATGCTCGGCGCATCGCAGTTATTGATCCGCTTCCTGCTAAGCCAGCTCAACACCTTGAAAGATGTCATGTTGCACGTAGAGAAAACCGGTGACCTGTCGGCCCGCGTGCCATTGGCTTGCAGCGACGAAGTCGGGCAAATGGCCAACGCCTTCAACGCCATGCAGGCCGGTTATCAACGGGTGGTCAACACCGTCGCCAGCACCGCCCGGCAGCTGGATGTCGGCGCCGCGCGGCTGGCGGCCAGCATGAATGAAGTGCGCCATGGCATGCTGGGCCAGCAAAGTGAAACCGATCAGGCCGCCACGGCGATCAATGAAATGACCGCCACGGTCTATCACATCGCCCAACACGCCGGTGCCACCCGCGACCTTTCGCAATCGGCCAATACCCTGGCCGGCAGCGGGCAGGAGGTCGTGACGCGGGTGCAGCGGTCGATTGCCGGACTGTCCACCGGCGTCCAGCAGACCGCCGAGATGATTCAACGCCTGGCCGAGGACAGCCAGAAGATCAACGGGGTGGTCAACGTGATTCACAGCATCGCCGAGCAGACCAATCTGTTGGCATTGAACGCCGCCATCGAAGCGGCCCGGGCCGGCGAGATGGGGCGCGGTTTCGCGGTAGTTGCCGATGAAGTACGCAACCTCGCCAAACGTGTACAAGCCTCCACGGATGAAATCACCCTCATGGTCTCGGCGTTGCAGGCCGGCACACGGGACGCCGTGGATTTCATGCAAGAGAGCTCGTTCAAGGCCGACGACTGCGTACAACAGGCGCAAGAGGCCGGCGCGGCATTGGCCGAGATAACCGGCGCGGTGGCGCAGATGCGTGAAAGCAACACGCAGATCGCAGTGGCGGCCGAACAGCAGAGTCAGGTGGCGGAAGAGATGAACCGCGCGGTGGTGAGCATCCGTGACGTGACCGAGAACACGGTGCAGCAGACCGTCACTTCAGCGACCACCAGCAATGAACTGGCTGCACTGGCCGGGGAATTGAGCAAAGCCATCGGTCAGCTGAAACTTTGAGGACCCTTTCGCGAGCAGGCTCGCTCCCACAAGGGATCTATGTGGGTCCAGAATCTGATGGTCAACGAAGATCAATGTAGGAGCGAGCCTGCTCGCGATAATCAGTACCGGCAACATCAATCCAGACCATGACACCTATCAAGCCAATAGCCAGCCTTGATTCGCCGCCCGTGCCAAGCCGGCCTATTCTTCAATACATGTATTCAACATGGATCGAGGATCGGCATCATGGGCAAACGTCACCCCAACCTTCCCGCCTGGCAATGGCGAGCGTACCCGAACAATCATCAGCACCCGACCAATCTGGTGCTGCACCTGATCGCGGTGCCGCTGTTCATCGTGGCATTTCTGCTGATCGTGTCCGGGGTGTTCAGCCTGAGCCTGGCAAACATCGCCATTGGTGTGATCGGTGTGATTGCGGCGCTGGCCTTGCAACGCCACGGTCACAGCCTGGAGACCCAAGCCTCCGAACCCTTCAGCGATCGCAAGGATGCGGTATCGCGCCTGTTGGTCGAGCAGTTCCTGACGTTTCCGCGGTTCTTCCTCAGCGGAGGCTGGTGGCGCGCCTGGCGTGAGCGCCACCGCCGTCACTGATCAGGCGAACACTGTCACCGTCTGCCGGCTCATGGCGATCAATCGGCCATCCGCGCTCCACATTTTTGCCGCGGCATGCCCGTAACCGTCGGCGGCGTATTCGGTTTCGACGAGGTATTTGCACCAGTCCTGGGTGGTCAGTTCCAGCAACGGTTGCACGAATTCGATGGTCCAGGTCAGCGTGCTGCCCATCGCCGGTTTCTTCAAAAACGGCATCAGGGCCGGAGGCCAGGCGTCCACCAGCGCCAGGATGTGCGCCTCACCGATGGCCTCTTCCTTTACGTCACCGCGCAAGCGCACCCAGCCGCCCATTTGCCGGGATGTGCTGCCGCTGAACGGCAGCCCGCCGACACTCCAGCGCATCGCCAGATGCCGCATGAACTCCGGGATGACACCTTCGACAAAAGGCAATTCCTGGCACTCGTCCCAGTGCTTCATTTCAGGTGCCGGTTCAGCGGCCACCGCCACTTCCGAAGGTCGCGAGGCGCCGAAGCTGCCCTGGATCAACGTCACCACCTGGCCCTTCTGCATCACCCGGCCCAGCACTTGGCTGACAGCCTTGCCTTCGCGCAGCACGTCGACTTCAAAACTGACCGGAACCTCAGGTTCAACCGGGCCGACAAAGGTGATTGCCAGCGAGCGCACCGGACGGTCCGCCGGCACCCGGGCACGCATGGCTTCGTATTGCAGAGCGGCCACCAGGCCACCGAAACTGGCCCGCCCCTGTGCCCAGGAGGCCGGGATAGACAGCCCTGCTGGCTGGCTACGGACAGCGTCGAGCAGTTCGGAAAAACGCATGAAAACCTCAGGGATCGGAAAAAGATGAAGGGATCTTAACCATCTGGCGAAGTTGATACATCGCCTATTCCGGCCAAATTGACTGACAGATGAGCCGCACAAGGCTCGTGCCGGACATATAACCTGTAGGAGCGAGCCTGCTCCGGGCGGCGTTCCGACGATTGCGCCCGGACAGCCAACATCAATGTTGAATGTCACGACCTCATCGCGAGCAGGCTCGCTCCTACAATGGATCTCCGGTGTTTTCAGGATTTGAAACAGGCCTTGCTGAGTTTTTCCAGCACCCGGTCCGCACGGCTTTCAGCCTCGGCCATGGTGGCTTCCCAGACTGCAACACAGGGTTGCAAATCCGCTTCCCGCTCAGCCATCGCCAGCCATTGCACGCAATCGTGCCAGTCACCCAACGCGCCCTGGGCCGATTTCAGCCGGGGCATGGCCGCTTTCGGCAAACGGTCCAGCTCAGGGTAAGCGTCGATGCCATAGCGCACGCGCTTGATCAGCAGGCGCAGCCGATGACGGTCATGAGTCGGATCGTGCAGCGCCTCGTCGAGTTTTTTCCACTGCTTGCCCAGGCGTTTTTCGATGCGCTTGCGCAGGCCCTTGAGCAAACCCTGGCGTTGAGCTGCACGCAGAAAACGCGGAAACGCATCGAGGACGATCAGCATTTGCGCAAGCTCAGCACTGGCCGCGACGGCCGGATAGGCCTCGGCCATTTGCGCCATGCGCCACTGTGCGGCTTGGGGTTGATGATGCTGGAGCAGGTACGCCGCCAGCACTTCGCGATCACGTAACGGCGTGGTCAGATCGCCCACCCGCGAGGCGGCCGCTTCCAGTTGCTCGACACCGGGCTGCCCGCGCAAGGGCCGCAACAGACTGCGCAACCGACGCATGGTTGTGCGCAGATCGTGCAGTGCTTCAGGGTCAGTACGCTCTTTCAAGCGGGCCTGACAGGCCAGCAGACGAATTTCCAGGCCCAGAACCTGAGCCACCAGCCTATCGATCATGGGGGGGTTACTCCGTAAACAGCGCCAGGTTGCATGCTACGAACTGCAAACCCGATGAGTCCTGCAGTTCATAGCTTAGAGCCTGCTGCTGCTTTTGCCTTCAACGCCCCGCGCGCGACTCACGAATATAGAAACGGGCCTTCTCGGCTTTTCTGGTGCAGCCTTCGAACCCCTCGAATTGTTGCTGGGTCTTGGCCGCGGTCAACAGCGACAGGGCCTTGGAATAGCTGACGGTCCCGGCGAAACCTTCGGCTTTGGCGAGGTCCAGTTCATGCCATGCCGCATCCAGGTTACTACCGCAACTATCGCGATAAGCGGTTTTGCCGGCACAACCGGCTAGCGCCAGGGCAATCAATGGCACGCAGATCCAGGCTTTCATCACTCACTCCTCAAAAATAGGTCAACAGTCATGCAGGTAAGACGTTGTGGCACCTGAAAAGTGCCGTTGGTCAGCTGTGCAAACTATAGCGCTGCCGAGAATAACCATGTGCCGCCATGGAGTGTCGAAAATACGACGCTCCTGTCCCCTCGAACGACCATGGCGATTGAAGCATGGCCCTCGATGGGTGCATTGTTGAACCATTCAAACGAGGGCGATTCATGAAAAAGCGCGTCGCACTGGTATTGGGGTCGGGTGGAGCCCGGGGTTATGCACATATCGGGGTCATTGAAGAGATCGAACGGCGCGGCTATGACATTGCCTGTATCGCCGGATGCTCCATGGGCGCGGTGGTGGGCGGGATCTACGCCGCCGGCAAACTCAATGATTACCGCGATTGGATCGAGAGCCTGGACTATCTCGACGTGTTGCGCCTGGTGGACGTCAGTTTTCGTCTGGGGGCGATTCGTGGCGAGAAAGTCTTCGGGCAGATCCGCAAGATCGTTGGCGAGATCAACATTGAAGATTTGCGCATCCCCTACACTGCCGTTGCCGCTGACCTGACCAACCAGCAGGAAATCTGGTTCCAGGAAGGTTGCCTGCATCAGGCCATGCGCGCCTCGGCGGCGATTCCCAGCCTGTTCACCCCGGTGATGCAGGGCAACCGCATGCTGGTCGATGGCGGCATTCTCAACCCGCTGCCGATCGTGCCGGTGGTGTCGAGCCATTGTGACTTGATCATTGCGGTCAACCTCAACTCCACCAACCAGCGCCACTATCAGTTGCCGGTCATCCAGCGTCCCGCAGCCTTCAAGACCCGCTTCGACAGCCTGATCAACTCCCTGGGCTCGAAGATGCCGTTCCGCCGCAAACAGGCCGAGCAATTGTTGATCCTCGAGCAGGAAGCCCTGAGGGCCGAAGGGGCGAGCCTCAATCCGTGGATCGAATCCGCCGAGCCAGAAGCGCAGCAACCGGCGGCGGCTCCGCAAGCCAGTGGCGCACCCCGCTCCGCTACCGGTTCGTTCATCATCGACAACGTCGGGCCGGCGTCCTTGCTGGATTTGATCAACCAGAGTTTCGAGGTGATGCAGACGTCACTGGCGCAGTACAAGATTGCCGGCTATCCGCCGGACATCCTGATCAACGTGCCCAAGCGCGTGTGCCGGTTTTTCGAGTTCTACAAGGCGCCGGAGCTGATCGCGCTGGGACGGGAGATTGCGCGGGATACGCTGGATCGGTATGAGAATGAGCAGAACTGAACGTCTGAAAGTTCTCGGGTGACTATCAGGGCCTCATCGCGAGCAGGCTCGCGATGGGTCCAGATCAGTCACCACAAAATTTCAAAGCTACTCACCCAACAACCGATACCCCACCCCTGCCTCAGTGACGATGAACCTGGGTTGGGTCGGGTCATCCGCCAGTTTCTGGCGCAAGTGCCCGACCACGATACGCAGGTAGTGAGTGTCTTCGGTGTGGGTCGGTCCCCAGATGTCCTTGAGCAATTGCTGCTGGGTGATCACCCGTCCGGGATGCCGCGCCAGTTGCGCCAGCACGGCGTATTCCTTGCGGGTCAGCGCGACTTCGACACCGTCGAGCAGCACCCGGCGATACACCAGGTCGACCGTCAACGGACCGAAGTTCAGCGCAGCCTGTTGCGCCTCGCCTGCGGGCGCCTGGCGCAATAACGCACGGATCCGCGCCAGGAATTCCTGAATGCCGAACGGCTTGGTCACATAGTCATTGGCGCCGCCATCCAGTGCCTCGACTTTCTGTCCTTCACCGGCGCGCACCGAGAGCACCAGCACTGGCACCGTCGACCACTCGCGAAAGTCGCGCAATACCTGTTGGCCGTCCATGTCCGGCAAGCCAAGGTCGAGCACCAGCAAGTCCGGTTTGTTCAACGCGGCTTGCACCAATCCTTCACTGCCGGTACCCGCCTCCAGCACTTTGTAGCCCTGGGAAGCGAGGCTGATGCGCAGGAATTTGCGGATCTGCGGTTCGTCGTCAATGACCAAAATGGTCGCGGTCTGGCTCATGAGTTCACATCAACACAAAGAAGTGGCAAGAGAGTAGCGCAAGCGCGATCAGGCTTCACTTTCGTATCCCGGTTGAGCCTGTAGCGGCAGGTGCAACGTGATACAGGTGCCGCGCCCCTCGATGCCGTCGGCGACGCTGATGCGACCGCCATGGGCACCGACCATGCCCTGACAAATCGCCAGCCCCAGCCCGGTACCCTGCCCACCACGATCACCCCGCGCCGCGGTATAGAACATATCGAAAATCTTCGCCCGTTCCTCTTCCGGTATCCCCGGCCCCTCATCACTGACCGAGAAAAACAGCTCAGTGTCATCGGCCCCGGCGCGCAATTGCAAGCGCCCGTGGGGTGGCGAAAACCGCGCGGCGTTTTCCATCACGTTGATCAGTGCCTGTTCGATCAGCGCTGCATGCACATACAGTAGCGGTAACTCGGCCGGTACGTCGGTACTGACCTGCAACGGCGCAAGGACTGCTCGCAGGCGATTGCGCGCGCTGCCGACGATGTCCGCCGGCGACACCCAGTCCCGCGCCAGCTTCAAGGCACCGTGGCCGAGGCGGGTCATGTCGAGCAGGTTTTGAATGTAGCGATCGAGGCGCTCGGCTTCATCGCGGGTGCCTTCGAGCAACTCACGCCTGTCCTCCAGCGGGATCGCTTCCCCCAGGGCCAGCAGGCTATCGATACTGCCGCGCATGGACGTCAGCGGAGTGCGCAAATCGTGGGATACCGAAGCCAGCAAGGCACTGCGCAGTTGTTCGGTTTCGCCGTGCAGCCGCGCCGCTTCCAGATCATCGGCCAATTGCGCCCGGGCCAGCGCCTGGGCCAGCGGCTGGCTCAGCGCGGTCAACAAGCGTCGGCGCTGGCCGCTCAGGGTCTGGCCTTCCCTGGCGCACACGCCAAGCAACGCCAGCGGACCGTCCTCCACCGACAATGGCCACCACCACCAGCGGCCGAACGGCAAGGTGCCGGTGCCCGCACCCGCGGGTTGATCGTGCTGCCAGGCCCAATCGGCGGCGGCGCGCTCGGCTTCGCTGAACTCCAGCGGGCCACCGGTTTCGACTTTCCAGCCGTTTTGCCCGTCGCGATTGAGCAGGCACAGTTGCACATCGCTCCAACCGTTGAGGTGCTGGGCGGCCGCGCTGACCACGGCCTGGCGGTCGGTGGCGGCGGTGAGCTTGCGTGACAGGTCGAGCAATTCACTGGTCTCTTCCTGGGTGTCGCGCAGGGCCTGCAATTGCCTGCGCTGACGCGCCGCAAGGTTGCCGGTGAGGGCCGCCATCAACAGGAAGAACAGCAGGGTCAGCACGTCTTCTTCGCGCTGGATCCTGAAGGAAAAAGTCGGCGGAATGAACAGGAAGTCATAGGTCAGAAACGACAGCGCCGCACAGGCCAGCGCCGGCCCGAGACTGCTGCGCACCGCCACCAGCAACACGGCGGCGAGGAACACCAATGAAATATTGGGCAGTGGCAGAACACTCGCCACGCCCCAGGCCAGGGCGCTGGCCAGAACCGTCGCGACCACGGCCAATGCGTAGTCGAACCAGACCAGTGAATGCATCGACCGCTGACGGGGTTGATGCTGTTGCTGATCGCTGTCGAGTACGTTGATTTCCAGTCCGCGCGCATTACGTAGCAACCGCGCCGCCAGCCCTCCTCCGAACAGACGTCGGCGCAAACGCGGTCGGGACTGACCGACCAGCACCAGGCTGGCGCGGCGTTCGGCGGCATGCTGGATCAGGGTTTTCGCCACTTCACCGGCGCGCAGCAACACCACTTCGCCGCCCAGGCGCTCGGCCAGTTGCTGGGCGCTTTGCAGGCGCAGGCGCGACTGTTCGTCACGCACACTGCCATTGTCCACGTGCACAAGGCTCCAGGGCAGGTGCCGCCGTTGGGCCACGCGACTGGCATGCCGTACCAGACGCTCGGCCTGGGCATCGCCGTCGACCCCTACCAACAAACGCCCGCGCACGGCCGGCGCCGCTTGCCCCAACTGACGATACCCTTGGGCCAGATCGTTATCGACCTGAGCCGCCGCGGTTTGCATCGCCAGTTCGCGCAGGGCCGTGAGGTTGGTCTGGGAAAAGAACGCGTCGATGGCCGCCCGCGCCTGCTCCGGCACATAGACCTTGCCGTCGCGCAAACGCTCCAGCAACTCCCGCGGCGGCAAGTCGATCAGCAGCAGTTCGTAGGCTTCCTGCAACACCCAGTCCGGCAGGGTTTCGCGAACCTGTACGCCGGTGATGCCGCGCACCTGATCGTTGAGGCTTTCCAGGTGCTGGACGTTGACCGTGGTGTACACATCGATGCCGGCGGCGAGCAGTTCCTGAATGTCCTGCCAGCGTTTTTCGTGACGGCTGCCGGGGGCGTTGGTATGCGCCAGTTCGTCGACCAGCACCAGCTTCGGTTTGGCGAGGAGCAGTCCGTCGAGGTCCATTTCTTCAAGCAGCACGCCACGGTACTCGGAACGTACCAACGGCTGCTGCGACAAACCGCCGAGCAGTGCTTCGGTTTCGGCCCGGCCGTGGGTTTCGACGACGCCGGCGACGACTTTCACCCCTTGGCGTAACTGGGTGTGAGCCGCTTGCAGCATGGCGTAGGTCTTGCCGACACCCGGCGCGGCACCGAGAAATACCTTGAGCCGGCCACGGCCATCGCGGGGCAGGTCTGCTAACAGCGCGTCGGCGCGGCCGGAGTTGCTCATGTATGAAGTTCTCGTTTTTCTGATGTTGATGTAGTGCTTTTCAGGCCGTCATCGCGAGCAGGCTCGCTCCTACAATTGGAATGCGTACTTCTGTGGGAGCGAGCCTGCTCGCGAATGGCTGCGCCACCGACCTAAAGTTTTTCCAGCGCCCGGTTCAACTCAAGCACATTCACCACCGGCGGGCCTATCAGTGGTTGCTCGATGTGGGCGTCCAGCAGTTGTTGCAGTGTCGCTACCGGCAGGTTGCGCGCCGCCGCGACACGCGCCAGTTGATAGGCAATTGCCGCCGGTGGCAAGTGCGGATCGAGACCGCTGCCGGAGGTAGTGACCAGCGCCAATGGCACCGGCCCCTGGCCAGGCACCAATTGTTTGTTGGCATCGTCGATCACCCGTGTCGCCAGCGCCGGGTTGCTCGGCGACAGGTTGCTGGCACTGCTCGACACGGTGGCAAAGGCACCGGCCGAAGGACGCGGGTGGAACCAGGCGTCGCCGACGAAATCCTGGGCGATCAGCGAGGAACCGCGGACCTTGCCCTCGGCATCCCGCACCAGGCTGCCGTTGGCCTGGTCCGGGAACGCGACCTGAGCCACGCCGGTGACCACCAGTGGATAAGCGACGCCGGTGATCAGCGTCATCAGGACCAGCAGGCTCAGGGCCGGGCGTATCAATGTGGACATTTCAAAATCCTCGAATTGTAGGAGCGAGCTTGCTCGCGAAGAACCGGAGGGCGCTACGCTCATGCAGACAGAACGCGTTATCGTTAACTTCCATCGCGAGCAAGCTCGCTCCTACAGTGGGTGGGTGTGTGAGTGTGCTTAAACCAGATGCAACGCCGTCAACAGCATGTCGATCGCCTTGATGCCCACGAACGGCACCAGGATCCCGCCCAGGCCATAGATCAGCAGATTGCGTCGCAGCAACGCCGCTGCACTCGCCGCGTGAACCCGCACACCGCGCAGCGCCAGCGGAATCAGCACCACTATGATCAGGGCGTTGAACACGATCGCCGAGAGAATCGCGCTCTGCGGGCTGCTCAGGTGCATCACGTTGAGCACGCCCAGTTGCGGATAGATCGCGGCGAACAGCGCCGGCAGGATCGCGAAGTACTTGGCCACGTCGTTGGCGATGGAAAAGGTCGTCAGCGCACCGCGGGTGACCAGCAACTCCTTGCCGATCTGTACCACGTCCAGCAGCTTGGTCGGGTCGCTGTCGAGGTCGACCATGTTGGCCGCTTCACGGGCCGCTTGCGTGCCGTCGTTCATCGCCATGCCGACGTCCGCCTGGGCCAGGGCCGGGGCGTCATTGGCGCCGTCGCCGCACATGGCGACCAGACGACCGTCGTTTTGTTCGTGACGAATGCGCGCCAGTTTTTTCTCCGGCGTGGCTTCGGCCAGCACATCGTCCACACCCGCTTCAGCGGCGATGGCAGCGGCGGTCAACGGGTTGTCGCCGGTGACCATGACGGTGCGGATTCCCAGCTTGCGCAGCTCGGCGAAACGCTCGCGGATACCGGGCTTGACCACGTCCTTGAGGTGGATCGCCCCGAGCAATTTGCCGTCTGCACACACCAGCAGCGGGGTACCGCCGCTTTGGGCGATCTTGTCGATTTCACGAGACAAGGCCGGTGCCAGGTCAGCGCGTTTCAAACCAACGAACGCCAGCAACGAATCCACCGCGCCCTTGCGGTACACGCGTCCCTGATAGTCGACACCGGACAAGCGGGTTTCAGCACTGAACGGCACAGCGGTCAGCAGCTCGGCGGCTGGCTCCGACTGAGGGTGAAGGCCACGCAAGTACTCGACGATGGACTTGCCTTCAGCAGTGTCATCGGCCAGCGAGGCAAACAACGCACCTTCAGCCAGTTCCTTGGCAGTGACGCCAGGGGCGGCATACACCGCCGAGCAACGACGGTTACCGAAGGTGATGGTGCCGGTCTTGTCCAGCAGCAGGACGTGCACGTCCCCCGCCGCTTCCACCGCACGACCGGACTTGGCGATCACGTTCAACCGCACCAGTCGATCCATGCCGGCGATACCGATGGCCGACAGCAAACCGCCGATGGTGGTTGGAATCAGCGTGACCAACAGCGCCACCAAAAACACCAGCGGCAGGCTGCCATTGGCGAAGTGGGCGAACGGTTGCAGGGTGACGACCACCAGCAGGAAGATCAGGGTCAGGCCGATCAGCAGGATATCGAGCGCCACTTCGTTCGGGGTTTTCTGGCGTTTGGCGCCTTCCACCAGGGCGATCATGCGGTCCAGGGTCGACTCGCCGGGGTTGGCGGTGATCTTCACCAGCAACCAGTCGGACACCAGCCGTGTGTTGCCGGTCACGGCCGAGCGGTCGCCACCGGACTCACGGATAACGGGGGCCGATTCACCGGTAATCGCCGCTTCGTTGACCGCCGCGATGCCTTCGATCACCTCGCCGTCACCGGGGATCATCTCCCCCGCTTCGACGCGCACCACATCGCCTTTGCGCAGGCTGGCGGCAGGCACCACCTGAAAGCTGCCGTTGCCGGTCTTGCGCCGGGCGCTCAGGCCTTCGCTGCCGGCCTTGAGGCTGTCGGCGCGGGCCTTGCCGCGACCTTCGGCCAGGGCTTCAGCGAAGTTGGCGAACAGCACGGTGAACCACAACCACACAGCGATTTGCGCGGCGACGAAAGTCGGCACCGCCGTGTCGGGAATGAAGCACAGCACAGTAGTCAGGATCGCCGTCAGTTCGACCACCAGCATCACTGGCGCACGTTGCAATTGCCTTGGGTCGAGCTTGACGAAAGCTTGCAGCAACGCTGGGCGCCAGAGGGCCGAGATTGCGGTTTTCGGTTGTTCCGGTGCCTTTACGGTAGCCGGTTTAATTACGGGCATATTCATCAATTAGTCCTCAGAAGCCCATACTCAGATGTTCAGCAATCGGGCCCAGCGCCAGGGTCGGCAGGAAGGTCAGGCCGCCCACCAGCAAAATGGTCACGGTCAGCAGGGTCACGAACAGCGGGCCGTGAGTCGGGAAGCTGTTCTGCCCGATCGGCGCGGTTTTCTTCATCGCCAGGCTGCCGGCCAGGGCCAGGACCGGAAGGATGTAGCCGAAGCGACCGATCAACATGCCCAGGCCCAGCATCAGGTTGTGGAAGGGTGTGTTGGCGC
Organism: Pseudomonas sp. KH_046_2; assembly: GCF_057838985.1. Taxonomy (NCBI): domain Bacteria; kingdom Pseudomonadati; phylum Pseudomonadota; class Gammaproteobacteria; order Pseudomonadales; family Pseudomonadaceae; genus Pseudomonas; species Pseudomonas sp. KH_046_2. The sequence continues at coordinate 4,552,599 of NZ_CM174480.1, forward strand.
CGAAACCAGCGAAGGCGGAGCCGTTGTTGGCACTGGCCGAGGTGTAGGCATAGAGCAGCTGACTGAATCCGTGAGGCCCAGGGTTGCTCACCGCAGCCACCGGGCCGGGCAGACTGGCGGCAATCGCGCCGAGCACCAGTACGCCAATCGGCATGACCATCAGGGTCACCACCAGCAATTGCACTTCCCTGGCTTGCAGTTTCTTGCCGAGGTATTCCGGAGTACGACCGATCATCAGGCCGGCGAGGAACACCGCGATCAGCACGTTGAGCAACATGCCGTAGAGCCCGGCGCCAACGCCGCCGAAGATCACTTCGCCCACCATCATGTTGACCAGCGCCACCATGCCGCTCAGCGGGTTGAGGCTGTCGTGCATGCCGTTCACCGAGCCGTTGGACGCAGCCGTGGTGGTCACCGACCACAACACCGTCGCAGTAGTGCCCAGACGCGCTTCCTTGCCTTCCAGCGGCGCGGTCTGTTCGACGGCGACATTGTTCAGGGCCGGGTTCGGCTGGTATTCAGCCCAGAGCGAGGTAGCGCCGCCGATCAGGAACAGCGCCAGCATGCAGGCGATGATCGCGCGGCTCTGGCGCAGGTCCTTCACGTAATGGCCGAAGGTGAACACCAGCGCGACGGGGATCAGAATGATCGAGGACACCTCGAACAGATTGCTCCATGCCGTCGGGTTCTCGAACGGATGCGCCGAGTTCACGCCGAAGAAACCGCCACCGTTGGTGCCCAATTGCTTGATCGCAATCTGACTGGCAGCCGGTCCGAGCGGGATCACCTGATCGACGCCCTGCATCGTCACCGCATTCACATACTGCGCGAAGGTTTGCGGCACGCCCTGCCAGACCAGGTACAGCGCCAGCAACAGGCACAGCGGCAGCAAGCCGTAGAGGGTGGCGCGGGTCATGTCGACCCAGAAGTTGCCCAGGGTCCGGGTGGATTTGCGGCCGATGCCGCGACACAGTGCAACCAGTACCGCCAGGCCGGTGGCGGCGCTGACGAAGTTCTGCACGGTGAGGCCCGCCATCTGGCTCAAGTAGCTCAGGGATGCTTCACCGCTGTAGGCCTGCCAGTTGGTGTTGGTCATGAAGCTGACGGCGGTGTTGAACGCCAGCGTCCACTCCTGTCCCGGCAGGTTCTGTGGGTTCAGCGGCAGGTGGCCCTGGAACAGCAGGATCGCGAACAGCAGCAGGAAACCCGCGAGGTTGAAGGCGAGCAAGGCCAGGGCGTACTTCTGCCAGCTCTGTTCGGCCTGCGGATCGACGCCGGCCAGACGATAACAACCGCGTTCGACCGGACCGAGAACCGGCGTCAGCCAGGTGCGCTGCCCTTCCATCACTTTGTAGTAGAAGCGCCCGAGAAACGGCGCCGGCAGCAAGACCACCGCGAAGAACGCGATGATCAGCCAATAGTCATAACTGTGCATAGCCGCTCCTAGTTCCGGTCCGCGCGCAGCAGCGCAATCAACAGATAAATGAACAGCCCCACTGCCAGCAGCAGCGACACCCCGTCCAGAACGCTCATGGAAGTTCTCCGTGTTACGGCGTATTGCCGCGTGTGGAGTCATTGTCGGGAGGGAGGGTGTAAAGGAACGAGATCGAGGGTGGAGGTGGGGAATAAAGAAAGCGTAAAGAGTGGGTTTATGGCTTTGTTACAGCGAGGATTGATGGCGGATGCGCGGGCCTCATCGCGAGCAAGCTCGCACACATTTGAGACTCGTCAGCCCATACAACATGGCTCCACTGTGGGAGCGAGCTTGCTCGCGATGGCGGCACAACAGACAACAACGCACCCAACTGGCGCATCAAAAGCATGCATTCAGCAGCGATCATCCCCGATACGACAGCTTTCAGCGCTTTACGACGCAACATCACAAAATGGCACGCCCACTGCACTGACCTCCCCCGAGCTTTCCAAACCACTCAGGGAGCAAACCCATGAACACACAACTCAAACCCACGCTGGGCACCTTGCACCTGTGGGGCATTGCGGTCGGGCTGGTGATTTCCGGAGAATATTTCGGCTGGAGCTATGGCTGGGGCGTGGCCGGGACCTTGGGCTTTCTGGTGACCTCATTCATGGTCGCCACCATGTACACCTGCTTCATCTTCAGTTTCACCGAGCTGACCACCGCCATTCCCCACGCTGGCGGTCCCTTTGCCTACAGCCGTCGCGCCTTTGGCGAGAAAGGCGGATTGATCGCCGGGCTCGCGACACTGATCGAATTCGTCTTCGCCCCACCGGCGATTGCCCTGGCCATCGGCGCCTACCTCAATGTCCAGTTTCCAGCCCTGGACCCGAAACACGCGGCAGTCGGTGCCTACATCGTATTCATGGGCCTCAACATTCTCGGCGTGAAACTGGCGGCGACCTTCGAGCTGGTGGTCTGCGTGTTGGCGGTCGCTGAATTGCTGGTGTTCATGGGCGTGGTCGCTCCGGCCTTCAGCTTCAGCAACTTTGCCCTCAACGGCTGGGCCGGGTCCGATGTCTTCGGTGCTCCGGCGATTGCCGGGATGTTTGCGGCGATCCCGTTCGCGATCTGGTTCTTCCTCGCCATCGAAGGCGCGGCCATGGCCGCCGAAGAAGCCAGGGAGCCGAAACGCACGATTCCCAAGGCTTACATCAGCGGTATCCTGACCCTGGTGCTGCTGGCGATGGGCGTGATGTTCTTCGCCGGTGGCGTCGGCGACTGGCGCACCCTGTCGAACATCAACGACCCGTTGCCGCAAGCGATGAAAGCCGTGGTCGGCGAAAGCTCGGGTTGGTTGCACATGCTGGTGTGGATTGGGCTGTTCGGACTGGTCGCGAGTTTTCACGGGATCATCCTCGGTTACTCGCGGCAGTTCTTCGCCCTGGCCCGCGCAGGCTACCTGCCGACGTCCCTGGCCAAGTTATCGCGCTTTCAGACACCGCACCGGGCGATCATCGCCGGCGGCGTAATCGGCATCGCGGCCATCTACAGCGATGGCCTGATCAATCTTGGCGGCATGACGCTGACGGCGGCAATGATCACCATGGCCGTGTTCGGCGCCATCGTGATGTACATCATGAGCATGCTCAGCCTGTTCAAACTGCGTAAAACCGAGCCGAACCTGGAACGCACTTTCCGTGCCCCTTGCTACCCGCTGGTGCCGTTCATTGCGCTGCTGCTGTCAGTGGTGTGCCTGCTGGCGATGGCCTGGTTCAACACGTTGATCGGCCTGATCTTCCTGGGCTTCATGGCGGCAGGTTTCGTGTACTTCATGCTCACCGCACAACTGCGCGCCGAAGCACCGGCAGATGCGATGCTGACCGGACATTGAAAGCGTTCGAGTGAAGCTTGAACAACAGGCATAGAATGGGGGTGATAGCGATGGAACTGCGATGAAACCCCATCACTCATAGTGGTATGCACGATCGGTTGGCGAACCCTCGCCGACCGCCTGTTTTCAAGGAGAGTCCTATGCCCTGGTATGCCTGGTTGATTCTGGTCGTTGCCATCGGCTCGATCGTTGGAGGTCTGATGCTGCTGCGCGACACCGCCAACAAGGTCGAACTGACCGAAGAGCAACGTAAGCGCGTCGCCGAACGCAATGCGGAAATGGACGCCAAGGAAGCGCAGGACCGCTGACTGAAACCCCGCCTGGAACGGCGGGGTTTGTTTTTGCGTGAAAACTCCCGAAATCATGCCCCTTTGCACCCATATCGAAGCATCTGCATGTTTTTTAGAAGTAGAAGTACAGCCACCATGCAATTTTCATTGGTTAATATGGCCGCATTGATGCGGAGATATCAGATGCGTTACTCGCAGGACCATAAAGCCCAGACCCACCAACGCATAATCAAGGAAGCTTCAGCGCGATTTCGACGCGACGGTATCGGCGCGACCGGGCTGCAACCCCTGATGAAAGCACTGGGCTTGACCCACGGTGGCTTTTACTCGCACTTCAAGTCCAAAGACGAACTGGTAGAAAAAGCCTTGCAGGAGGCTGGCGCACAAGTCGATGAGTTGTGCGCGCAAATCTTCGCCGAGGAACAGCCACTCGAAGCCTTCATCGACGCTTACCTGTCCGAATGGCATCAAACCTCACCTCACGAAGGCTGCCCACTGCTGACCATCTCTTCGGAACTGGGACTGCGTGGCCAACCGAGTCCGACCAGCGACGCCGTGCTCCAGGCGCGACTCGATCAGATCCAGCACACCCTCGACGGAGAGCGCACCACCGACCGCAGCATCGTCATCATGTCTACGCTGGTCGGCGCCTTGCTGTTATCGCGCAGCGTGGCCGACGCCGAGTTTGCCCAACGGATTCTCGACGTCGCACGTGAACACCTCAAGAAATCGCAGGATTAACCCTGCCAACGCTTGAACAGCACACTGGCATTGACCCCGCCAAATCCGAAGCCGTTGGACAATGCGTATTCGATGGCCATTGGCCGTGCGTTGCCATGAACGATATCCACTCCTTCAGTGGCAGGGTCCGGGTTCTCGAAATTGAGGGTCGCCGGCACGATCTGGTCACGGATCGCCAGCAGCGTAAAGATCGCCTCGATTCCCCCCGCTGCACCGAGCAAATGCCCGGTCGCCGACTTGGTCGATGTCACAGCGATGCCGTTTTGCGCACCGAACAACGCCTTGATCGCCGCCAGCTCACCCAGATCCCCCACCGGAGTCGAGGTTGCATGAGCATTCAGATGCTGAACCTGAGCCGGTGAAACACCGGCCTGTGCCAATGCCAACGACATCGCCCGCCGCGCACCGTTGCCGTCTTCGGGCCCGGCGGTCAGGTGATAGGCATCGGCGCTGGTGCCGTAGCCAACCAGCTCCGCCAGCGGCTGGGCGCCCCGGGCCAGCGCATGGTCCAGAGACTCGATGACCAGCAGCCCGGCCCCTTCTCCCATGACAAATCCATCGCGGCCACTGTCGAAAGGTCGCGAAGCGCGTTCAGGCGTGTCGTTGTAAGCGCTGGACAAGGCCCGAGCAGCCGCAAACCCGGCCAGGCTAACCCGATCGATCGCCGCTTCCGCACCGCCGCACACCGCAATATCCGCCTCACCGGCACGAATCAACCGCGCCGCGTCACCAATCGCCTGAACCCCGGCTGCGCATGCCGTGACTGGCGCGCCCAATGGCCCCTTGAAGCCATGCTGGATCGACACATGACCCGCCGCGAGATTGACCAGAAACGAGGGGATGGTAAATGGCGACAACCGTCTCGGACCACGGCTATCAGTGGTGCGCACCGCGTCGGCAATCGCACCAAAACCACCTACGCCTGAACCGATGATGGTGGCCGTGCGCTCCTGGGCATTGGCATCCTGCGCTTGCCAGCCGGCTTGCTCGATTGCCTGACGCGCAGCCTCCATGGCGAACAGGATGAAGCGGTCCATCTTCTTCTGTTCCTTGGGTGGGGTCGCCCGGTCCGGATCGAACCCCGCCTCCGGATCATCCGCCAGCGCAGGTACTGCACCGCCGACCGTGGCCGGCAGATCGGCAACCACCTCTTGCGGTAAAGTGCGCAGCCCGGAACGCCCGGCCAGCAGCCGCGCCCAGACCGCTTCGACACCGCTCCCCAGAGGCGACACCAGGCCCATGCCCGTTACAACCACTCGACGATCACTCATACCAAACACACCTCAAGCCGATAGATGGCGCTTACCGATAACGGGCAGCGGCCTTGCTTTTGGAAAGATTAGGCGCCATCACATGACGCGCCGCCACGAACGCCTCCCAATCCGCCGCATCGGGCAACGAAGGAATCGTGATCAGTTCCCCCTGGTCCAGACCCGACAACGCAGCATCGACCATCTCACCCGCCTCCATCACCATTTCCGCAGGAATTTGCGACGCATCGATACCGGAGCGTTCCCAGATTTCAGTACGTGTCACACCCGGCAGCACAGCCTGGATCTTCACCCCGGTGCCATTCAGCTCGGCGTTCAACGATTGAGTCAAGCTCAATACATAGGCCTTGCTGGCGCTGTACGTCGCGTTGAAACGCTCGGGAAACAATGCCACCACCGAAGCGATATTGATGATCGTGCCGCGCCCGGCCTTGGTAAAACTGGCCGCTGCCGCCGACGCCAATCGTGTGACAGCGGTGATATTCAACTGAATCATTCGCTCCAGTTGATCGGTATCGGCATTGGCCAATAGCCCGTCCGCCGCCACACCGGCGTTATTGAGCAACAGACTGATACTTGAATCACTGCGTAGCCGCTGTTCGAGTTGCAGCACGTCTTCCTTCTGGGTCAGATCCGCCTTCAGCACTTCGACCTGGATCCCATGCTCCGAGCGCAGCTTGCTCGCCGCCGCCTCCAGTCGCTGCTCGTCGCGAGCCACCAGCAACAAATCAAAACCACGGGCTGCCAACCGCTTGGCGTAAACCGCCCCGATACCGGAAGACGCGCCGGTGACGAGGGCCGTACCTTGGGACTGAACTGAATTCATGACGGTACTCCTGAAGAATGCTGAAGGACGCCTGACGCCGAGGCACTTTGGCGCAAACGGTATTTATTATACGCATAATTCAAACGTAATATGATAATCGTAATTTTTCATTCCCGCGGAGCAGTCGGCTCTCGTTGATGACCCGGCCAGAATGAGAGAGTAGACCCTGAATGAACGCAAAACCGCACCGAAGCTCTGCGATGGAATGAACGGTTTCGATGAAAGCGATGCCTGATTGGCGACCTTGCTGAACAACGCGGGCCTGTACTTTGCCTGATTTCGGGTAGCCGACAAACCATTCAAGTACTGCGACTGGCCCGCCGGGTATAACTCTCGCTACAGGCAAAGGCCGATCAATGATCGACCCTTGTCGCTCAGTCCCGCCCTTAGTTCACCTCGATCCTGTCGCGGTTCCTATCCAGAAGCGCTTTGCCGATACCCTTCACTTCCAGCAACTCGTCAACTGACGCAAACGCACCATTACTTTCACGATAAGCAACAATCGCTTTCGCTTTGGCCTCGCCCACTCCCGCCAGCTCACGTTGCAGCGTAGGTACATCAGCACTATTGAGATCGACTTTACCGGATGGCGCCTTGACGGCCACATCCTGTACCAGAGGCGCATTCGTCACCTCAGGTGCCTTGACAGGCGCGGCGATTGCCGTAAGAGAGGCGCTGGTGAGAAGGGCAAATACCAGAGAGTAGAAACTGCTTGTACGCATAAGTGAAGCTCCATGCCGTCGTTTGAGAAAGCAGCTTTTCCGAAGCTGCTCTCCAAACGTAGGCTATGCCATGGGACTGTCAAAAATGTGTACGTTACTGCATATGAAACAATCAGGGCTCAAGGCGGCGTTGCTGGTAGATCCAGTCGACAATTTCACCGTCCGGGGTGTAGCCGCTGACAGTGTCGCGCAACAGCTGGCGGACGCGCGTGTAGTCGTCCTGATCCACCGCAGCGAGCAACTCGGTCAACTTGCCCTTCAGCAAATCCCAGGACAGGTGATCCTCGTTGGCCGTCATGATCATCGGGTGCTGTGTGGCTGCCACGTTGTCACCGATCAGTAGCTCTTCGTAAAGCTTCTCGCCCGGACGCAACCCGGTGAACTCGATAGCGATGTCACCATGCAGGTTTTTCTCCGAACGGACGCTCAGGCCGGACAAATGGATCATCTTCTCGGCCAGTTCGACGATTTTCACGGGCTCGCCCATGTCCAGGACAAAAACATCTCCCCCCTGCCCCATGGAGCCCGCCTGAATCACCAACTGCGCCGCTTCAGGGATGGTCATGAAATATCGAGTGATCTTCGGATGCGTGACCGTCAGCGGACCGCCTGACTTGATCTGCTTGTGAAACAACGGAATGACCGAACCCGACGATCCCAGGACGTTACCAAACCGTACCATTGTGAAGCGGGTTTTGTTCACACGCGAAACATTGCTCGTATCACCGAACAACACCGGAGCCAACTCACGACTCAGCGCTTGCAGCGTCAACTCGGCAAGGCGCTTGGTGCTACCCATGACATTGGTTGGCCGCACAGCCTTGTCGGTGGAAATCAGAACGAAGTTCGCCACTCCTGCCTGGAGCGCGGCCTGTGCCGTATTAAGCGTGCCTATCACATTATTGAGCACGCCTTCGGCAATGTTGTGTTCAACCATGGGGACATGCTTGTAGGCTGCGGCGTGATACACCGTGTCTACTCGCCAGGTTTTCATGACATCCAGCAACTTGTTCGGGTTACGAACCGACCCAAGAATCGGCAAAAGACGGATGGACAGTGACTCTCGAGCCACCCGATGCTCCAGTTCGGACAAGATGGAGTAAAGATTGAACTCACTGTGTTCAAACAATAGAAGCGTCTTCGGGCGCAGCGCCAAAATTTGCCGGCAAAGCTCGGAGCCAATGGACCCCCCGGCGCCCGTGACCAACACAGACTGCCCAGTGATGCAATGTTCGAGCAAATCAGCCTGGGCCGGGACTGCGTCACGCCCGAGCAGGTCTGCAATGTCTACTTCCTGGATATCATCGACCTTGACCCGGCCGCTGGCCAGATCCATGAACCCCGGGACGCTTCGAACGTGTAACGGAAAACCTTCGAGAAACCCGAGAATCTCGCGGCGGCGTCCACGGTTGGACGAAGGAATAGCAAGGAGGATTTCCTGAGCGCCAGTGTTGTCAATCATTTGCTGGATGTGCTTGGGTTTGTACACCTGCAATCCGGAAATCACCCTGTCGGCGATTCCGCTATCGTCATCGATAAAAGCAACAGGCCGCATGACGCGCCCCATCCGCAATGCAGCAACGAGTTGATTACCCGCCGCCCCTGCGCCGTAGATAGCCACTTTCGGCAGGCCGTCATCCCGGCTGGTGAAGGGCACGTGCTGGGCAGCGCTGAACCAGTCGCCCATAAAGTACTGACGCATGGCCAGGCGCAGCCCGCCGATCATGATCAGACTCAACCACCAGTAGTTGAAAATGATTGAGCGTGGGACGACGTTTTGGTGATTGCTGTACCAATACACCACAATTCCAAGTATCAAGGATGACAGTGTCACCGCCTTGATAATGGCAATGAGCGCGTCATTTCCAAAGTAACGCATGACGGCACGGTACATGCCAAAGCGGATGAAAAGAGGAATGGCGATCACAGGTGCACTGACAAAAAGCCAGACATGCTGAGTGAACGGGTTGACCAATTCGTCCAGCCCAAGACGCACGACAAACGCCATCCACAGGGCAAACCAGACCAACGAAATATCAGTCAGAACCTGCAGAATGCGTTTATGTCGCCTTGGCAGACTTAACAACTTTGCCCGAATCTTATCCATAACCCCTCTGAACACCTCTCGAAGCTCCTAGCATTGATATAGCAACTACAGCTTTAGGTAACTCACTTACCGACAAAGCAATACTCAGAAACCAATGCGTCCATCACGCCTTGCCAGCGATTTCCAACTTGCCTGCGTGAAACTTGAAAGCCAGCAACACCAGAGGCACATAGGCCAGGACCAATCCCGCCACGCCGTCGAGATACTGCATGGCGACCAATATAGCCACTGGCACTAACCACAACAAATTGATCGCGGTTATTGCCAGCGTAACCGTCCGATGGCTGCCATATTGTCGTGAAGCATACTGGTATCCATGGCTGCGATGGGCCTCATAAACCTTATCCCCGCGCAACAACCGACGAATGAGGGTAAAGGTGGCATCAACAATAAAGACGCCCAACAAAATGAGCCAGGCCCAGAGAAACAGTGGATTCGTCCATGCCGCATAAAGCGACATCACCGCCAACACGATGCCCAGAAAACCACTGCCAGCATCGCCCATGAAAATCTTCGCTGGCGGGAAATTCCAGACAAGAAAACCCAAGACGGCCATCGCCAGTACAAGCGGAGCAATGGCGAGGCTGGTGTGGCCTGCGATCCAGTAGACCAGGCAAGCACCGACACAGGCGCAAATAGCCTCGATGCTGGCCAAACCATCAATACCATCCATGAAGTTGTAGAGATTGAGCATCCAGACCAGATAGAACGCCCCGATGACATAGCCGAACCAGCCGAAACTGAACGCGTGACCGAACAGATTGATCGGCGCCATCCCCCCAATCCAGAACAATGCCCAGATGGCGCCACCGAAATGCGCAAGCAGACGCCAACGCGCAGCAATATGCCCATGGTCGTCGAGAAAACCAATGATCGCGATCCAGCCGCCGGCGCCCAGCAGAGCCAGCGCCATCGGCAAGGCGACGACATCTGTCCAGGCCAAGACAGGCAGCGCAATCAGAAAACTCAGGACGATAGCCACACCACCACCCCGAGGGGTCGGGACCGAATGCGAGCTACGCGCATTAGGAATATCTATCAAGCTGCGTGCCAATGCGTATTTGCGCAATGCACCTGTGCCAAAAAATGAAACACCCACCACCAACGCCAACAACCATATTGTGTTCAAAGGTCAACTTCCTGAAACAGCCAAAATCAACTCTGCAATTGAACCGGCACTGTCATAAGCCAGCTTAGCGCTGCCTCTCCTTGTAGTAGTTGGCAGCCGACACTAGCGCCTCATCGACGCTGACCGGAGGAACCCAGCCTAGCAATTCTCGAGTCTTGCTTATATCGACTTGCAACGAACCGCACAGTCGTTGCGACAAAGCCTGCTTGCCCAGAAGCTGCGCCCCCCATTCAAGCAACACGCTTGGCACAGGTAACAAGCGAGCAGGTTGACCCAATGCCTGCGCCATCCGCGTCAACAATTGTGTCGTGGACAAATCCTCCCCATCGCTGACGAGAAAGGTCTGATTGGCGGCGGCCGGATGACGGACGCAGGTTACGATCAAATCAGAAAGATTGTCGAGCGCGACCAGGCTGCGCCGATTATGGATAGCCCCGAATGGCAAGGGTATTCCCTTGTCCAGCCAACGCATCATGTTCAGAAAGTTGGCTCTCACGCCCGGGCCGTAAACCAGTACCGGACGGATGATCACCACTTCCATCCCGGTGACGGCCGCAATTTCGCGCAGCCCCTGCTCGGCCTCCATTTTCGAAATGCCATACGGATCGCCTGGCGCGGGTGTCGCGTCGGCGAAGTAAGGCTGATTGAGCGGCGTACCTTCGCCATTCACCTTGATCGAACTGATGAACACAAAGCGACGAACACCCAATGAGGCAGCCTGCCGAGCGAGGCTGAGCGTGCCTTCGACATTCACCTTGCGAAACGCCTCCAGCGGATCGGATTCGGTGTCATTCATGACGTGAACGCGAGCCGCGCCATGAATGACAACCTCCACTTGATCCAGCGCCTGCGACCAATCGGTATCAGCACTGAGCCCGGCGGTTCGAACGGTAGTAACGCGCGACGGACAGTCAGGCAAGGCGTGCCCACGAATGGCTGCCACCGGTTCCAGATCGTCAGAGGCCGCCAAACGACCCAATACCGCGCGACCAACGAAACCCGTAGCACCTGTCAACAAAACACGCATTTTTCAAACCTCGACGACGCTCAGGATTTCGACCAGACAGTACGATTGATGTAGTCGGTGTAACTCAACACGACCCGAACTACCTGCTTCGACACAGGACCTGCCTGGTAATCCCTCACGACTGGGATAACACGCCGGGTACGATCATGTTGGCTCGTCACCACACGCACGGCATCCAGAACGCCCTCCACTTTCAGGCCACTCATGATGAGCGTGCCTTCATCCATCCCTTCCGGACGCTCGTGCGCATTACGAATAGTAATGGCAGGCAAATTCAGAAGAGAGGCTTCCTCAGTGATGGTGCCGCTATCGGACAGCACGCAAAACGCCGACATCTGCAACTGGATGTAGTCGAGCAGACCGAATGGCTTCGAGAAACGAATCAGAGGGTGGTCCAGCGATTCACCGATCGCTTCCAGGCGCTTGCGGGTACGAGGATGCGTGGAAACGATAATGGGATACTGGTACTTGTCGGCCAGGGCTCGCAGCGTTTTGAGCAAATCGCGAAGGTTCTCCGGCGTATCGACGTTTTCTTCACGGTGAGCGCTGACAATGAAGAACTTGTCCTGCTCCAGGCCTTCTCGCGCCAGCACGTCGGAAGTGAGGATTTTCGGCATGTAATAGTCGAGCACCTCCTCCATGTGCGATCCGGTCTTGATGATGGTTTCAGGACGAATCCCTTCAGCGATCAGGTAACGCCGGGCATGCTCGGTCAGGACCATATTGATATCGCTGAGGTGATCGAGCACCTTGCGATTCAGTTCTTCAGGAACGCGCTGATCAAAACAGCGGTTGCCGGCTTCCATGTGGAACACCGGAATCTTGCGGCGCTTGGCGGCAATGACGGCCAGACAGGTATTGGTATCGCCGTAGAGTAGAAGCGCATCAGGTTTTTCGGCCTCAAATACTTCATCCGCCTTGGAGATTACTTCGGCGATGGTCTTGGCAGCGGTATCGCCGGCAGCACCCAGGAAGTAATCAGGCTTACGAATTTCAAGATCGTCGAAAAAAACCTGATTCAATTCAAAGTCGTAGTTTTGACCCGAGTGAACCAATACATGATTAACCTGCTTATCAAGCTCGGCAATAACGCGGCTCATCTTGATAAGTTCTGGTCGCGTACCAACCAGCGTCATGACCTTAAGCATCAAGTTGCTCCTGAATGTATTCCAGATTCAACAGAACTTTCTTCACGCCCTCTACATCGAGGCGCTCGGTGTTGTGGGAGGTGTAATCGTCGAGATCGGAAATCTCCTGTTCGCCCTCAACAAAAAACTTCTTGTAGTTAAGGTCGCGATTGTCCGAAGGAATACGGTAGTAGCGCCCCATGTCTTCGGCCTTGGCCATTTCTTCACGGGAGATCAGCGACTCGTAAAGTTTTTCGCCATGGCGGGTACCAATGACCTTGACGGCATTGTCACGAGCGAACAGCTCCTTGAGCGCTTGCGCCAGGTCCGCCACTGTCGAGGCAGGTGCTTTCTGAACGAAAATATCACCTTGCTCGGCATGCTCGAACGCGTGCAGTACCAGGTCAACGGAATCCTCGAGCGACATCAGGAAGCGAGTCATGTTCGGGTCGGTGACGGTCAGTGGCTCACCGCTCTGCAGCTGATTGATGAACAACGGGATTACCGAACCACGGGATGCCATGACGTTACCGTAGCGGGTAGCGCAAATCACCGGACCTGTCGCCGGAATCATCCGCGACTTGGCAACCATTAGCTTCTCAGCCATGGCTTTGGAAATACCCATCGCATTGATCGGATAAACAGCCTTGTCGGTACTGAGCACGACAACGCGTTGCACACCCGAAGCAATGGCCGCATTCAACACGTTTTCGGTACCCATTACGTTGGTACGCACGGCTTCCATCGGGTAGAACTCGCAGGAAGGCACCTGCTTCAGGGCTGCGGCGTGGAAAATGTAATCCACGCCAACCATCGCCTGTGCCAGGCTATCGCGATCACGCACGTCACCGATATAAAATTTCACTTTGTCGTTTGACAAAGCAATACGCATATCTTCCTGCTTTTTCTCGTCACGACTGAAGACGCGAATTTCTTTTACATCTGTATCAAGAAAACGTTTCAATACGGTATGGCCAAACGAGCCAGTTCCACCGGTAATCATCAAAATTTTATTATCAAACATAGCCACCTCCAAAACCTTATTAAACCCAGCAATCAGCGTTGTGCGTGCATTGACTTAATTAATTCCAACCAGGATGGCGGAATATAGCCTGTCGCAGCCTGAAACTTTGAAGAGTCCAGCGAACGATTTATAGAAACACTGACATCAGCAATGATATCGATTTCTTTATCATAAACCTTCGCAACTAATTGAAGTAGTGAAAATTTATCAATTGGATCCACAGAAACGTGGTACAGCCCTTTAAGCCCTGAGTTTGTAATTACAAAATCGCGAATAACGCGTGCAAGTTCCACAGTAGGGAGCCCTGAGAAAATAGCCTTCTCATAACCTTTGACCGTACCATTCTGCGAAAGGAACCAATCAACGAGCGAATATTGGCTACCTAGCTCATGACCAATAATCGAAGTTCGAAGAGTTACCGCGTTGGGAGCGGAATGAAGCTCGCCAATATATTTCGATTTTCCGTAAAGATCTTCGGCATCGGAGATATCACTTTCGGTATACAAGCCTTTGCGACCGGAAAAAACACAGTCTGTACTGATATGGATCATACGAGCGCCAGATAGCTCGCACAACTTTGCAATGCGATGCGGTAACATAGCGTTGATAGGAAGGGCTGAAAGGGGGTCTTTTGCGTCCGCCAGTTGCTTGATCAACCCAACACAATTAATCACAACATCCGGGTTGACCTGCGCCAGCACAGCGACAAGCGAATCCTGATCAAGTACATCTACATTACCGATTAACGAACCTTTGGCGCTTTCTGAAAAGTGCTTTGCACCTCCCGGATTGCGTAAGGTGCCCCACACCTCGTGGTTCGAATCACCGTGGAACAACCGAAATACTGCGCTGCCCAGCATTCCGGTAACACCTAGGACGAGAACTTTCATTTTCAAATACCCTTCAATTCGTTGATCCTGTTCCCGAGAATTTCGACCAGACGCTGGCTCTGGCGGCCCATTTCGAAATGCTCAAGGTAGTATTCCCGCCCTGACCGTCCCATACGCTCGCGCTCACGCAAATCCATATGGAAGAGCTGCTCTATACGACTGGCCAGATTTTCAGAGTCCTGCGCGGGGCTGGTAAAACCAGCCTTGGCCTCCTCTATGATTCTGGCACCTTCGCCATCAAGGGCAGCGATGATCGGCCGTCCTGCCGCCAGATAAGCCTGGACTTTACTGGGAATGGTATAGGAGAACGCCTTATCCTGCTTCAACGTCACCAATAAACCTTCGGCACGACTGAAAAAATGTGGCATTTCGCTAGCTGGAAAACGGCCAGCAAGGACAAGATTGTCCAATTTTCTCGATTGCTTTTGACTCTCGATCCAGCTGTACATACTACCACTACCAACCAGCACTATCCTCAGTCCTTCGAGATGCTTTAGCTTCTCCGCTACCTCAACGATTGTTTCGACTGACTGCGCCGTCCCTAAATTCCCGGCAAAAACGAGACAAAAATTTTCATCAAGGTCAGCAAGCAACTCCTCAGGGATTCGAGTATCTTGTAGATCGGAAGATAATTCCTGATATGAGTTCGGATAATAGATAATTTTATCTAAACTAGCGTACTTTGATACGGGAGCCCGAAACGCCTGCGATTGAACGAGAAGAGTATCGACAAAGGAATAAATGCCCTTCACCATATATCCAACAAGTCGCAACGCAAATTTATTACTGACAAACCCAGTAGCACTTAAGCTTTCAGGCCACAGATCTTGCACCCAAACAGCCAAATGACTCTTAAGCTTCCACTTTAAATATATCGCAGGAATAACCGATGTTATGGGTGATGGCGCAAATACAAAGATCGTATCAAAATACTGACCTTTCACAGCTCGAGGGTAATATCTAAGGCCGTTAAAAACGAAAGACAAATAGTTTAGGAACAAATTCTTTGCTCCTGAAACCCCGCGAGCACGAAGCGGCGCGCGACATACAGTCACATCGGACTCATAGCTCTGCTCAACATATCCAGCGGCGCAATAACCATCAAAAATCATACCCTCAGGATAATTTGGCTTGCCAGTTAAAACTTGAACAGTGTGCCCCTGAGCAGCCAAATTTTTAACCAGGTCGTTGATAATAAAAGACTCTGGCCAAAAATACTGAGAGACTACAAGGATTTTCATATATTAATTACCCTCTCCGGAGCTTGGCTTTAGAGCTAACAACTCATGCCAAGTCTTTCTACAGGTATCTGCCCAGTCAAATTTTTCGCTTTGCCTAATCGCAGCAACTGACAAATCGCTTAAAACCTCAGGACTGCTTAACGCCTTGGACAATACGCTACAGATATTCTCCGAATCAAAGGGAGAGAAATAAAGAGCCGCTTCTGCACCGAACTCTGGCATAGGCATGACGTCAGAACATATCATTGGCCGGCCCGAAGCAAGTGCCTCTAAAAGTATATTTGGGCAGTTTTCGCAAGACGAGGCGAATAGATTAAGATAGGCGTGGTGATACAATGGAGGCAAGCCCTGATAGGGAATGGCGCCCAAAAGCAAAACTCGCCCATCTAGACCAAGATCTTTAACCAGCGACCTCACCCGCTCCGCTTCGGGCATATTAGTCTCGCCAACAAGAATCAATGAGAAACGATCACGTAGCTCTTGCGAAAGCTTTCCGTATGCACTTACAACTTCAAAATGATGCTTATAAATATCAAACCTTGAGACATATAAAATATATTCACTTGCAGAAATAAAATCAGGACGAGGAACAACTTTACCATGTGTTCTAAACACCGAGCCAATTCCGTGGGGAATTGTAACTGCATTTTTTACTTTGGTAAGCGACTCTATTACACCTCTGGCATAATCAGAGATAAAAATCGTTAAATCTGCATTAGACATACTCTTCAACATAACTCTATTGAGGAGCCATACACGGATTCTCTGAAGCCCCCACGGAATACTTTGCTGCACGCGGGAGTCGAACGGGATCATATTCCTAAACATCGTAGCTACCTTGCATCCCTTCGGAGGAACGGTAGACACTACGCCACCAGGGCAGAATAGAACATCAGCATTTTCTGCCTTTAATACCCGAGGAAGTATCAGTTTTTCCCAAAGTGTTCGCAAAATAGGGTTTTCGGTGGGCCAGGCAGTCTCTATGCGCCGAATGCTTGGATGAGCAGGTAGATCAAGGTCCTTCGGAGCAAATACCAAAATTTCCAGACCACTAAAATTCGGCATATGCGCAAAAAGGTTAAGCAGGTAAGTCCGCCCCCCACCAAGACGAGCAGAGAATGCATTAACAATAATTTTCATATCTATTTAATTACCCGACATGTACTGAAGACTGATTTTCAAGCCAAGCCTGAAACATCAGAATATTCCACAAATGTAGACTCCTATCATAAGTCTGGTGTAAATGCTGGGACCAAATTAGACGTATCTTCTTACTGTCAAAATACCCTTGACTTTCAAGTTTACGTTCATCCAACAACTCTTCAGCCCACTCCCTTAACTCACCTCGT
The DNA here is from genome assembly GCF_057838985.1 of Pseudomonas sp. KH_046_2. Taxonomy (NCBI): domain Bacteria; kingdom Pseudomonadati; phylum Pseudomonadota; class Gammaproteobacteria; order Pseudomonadales; family Pseudomonadaceae; genus Pseudomonas; species Pseudomonas sp. KH_046_2. Next base: position 4,569,654 of record NZ_CM174480.1, read on the forward strand.
AACCATTCCGCTAGTGGAACAGAAAAACCCGCTTTGGGTCTTTCAAAGAATGAAGCAGGGACATACTGTTTAAGTACTTCCCGAAGAGGCCACTTGCCAACTCCATTTTTAATCAAGTGATGCGTGGGTAGAGCAAAGGCCAACTCTACTATTCTGTGGTCAAGAAGTGGTGCACGCGTTTCTAAACTAGCACTCATGGCTGCCCGGTCAACTTTTACCAGTAAATCATCAGGCAGATATTGGCCAAAATCCCAACGTCTCATCTCTTCTATGGAATCAGCTCCTTCCTCCCACGGAGAAGCATCTTGCATAAAACTGTCAACCCCCAGAACCAAGTTATCTACACGCTGCCACTGCGACATCAATCCAGTATACATGTCGGCTAACCGCTCAGAAGTCAATAGTTCAGACATTCTGTAAATACGACGACCGTTGACTTTCTTACGAACTCCGGCAGGAAAAAAAGAACAAACACCATCCCAACTCTTTGAAGAAAGAGCCCTCAGTGAGTGAGCTGCCAATCGACGCAATGGCAAAGGCATCAATTCCATGCGACGCCACAATTCGGAAGTAACCTGATATCTTGGATAACCCGCAAAAAGTTCATCACCACCATCACCGGACAATGCGACAGTGACGTGCTCTTTAGTTAACCTGGAAACAAGTACCGTTGGGATTTGTGAAGAATCGGCAAACGGCTCGTCATAGATCGCAGGTAAATCAGGAATTACTTGAAGTGCATCTTTCGCCCCCACATACAATTCCGTATGTTCAGTTCCAAGATGCTTTGAGATAGCCCTTGCATAAGGAGCCTCGTCGAAACTCTTTTCTTCAAACCCGATAGTATACGTATTTATTTTTTTAACACTTTGAGCTTGCATCAATGAAACGACCAAACTGGAGTCGATCCCCCCCGAAAGGAAGGCTCCAATAGGCACATCAGAGACCATCTGACACTTAATTGCGCCCAACAATTTTTCATTGGTAAGATTTACAACGCTTTTTTCGGACGCTGTATTTAGCTGGCGAGTAAGCTCTCGTTGCCCTGTCGTATTAATATGCCAATATGAACGAGGGGTTGGTAGTTCAGAAGATGATTCAATTGAAACATAATGCCCGGGCTTAAGCTTACTAATACCAGTATAGATAGACTTTGGCGCGGGCACATATCCAAATCTAACAAACTGGGAAAGTGCTGACCGATCAATTTCCAAGTTGTCTTTAAATACGGAGTGAATTGCTTTCAACTCAGAAGCAAATACAAACTTATCACCAACGCACCCATAATATAGAGGTTTCTCACCAACTCGGTCTCGCGCCAAAATTATCGATTGCTTTTCGCTATCCCATAACGCAAACGCGAACATACCAACCAAACGTTGCAACGTCAGTTCCAGCCCCCAACATTCGACAGCGGCTAACAATACTTCAGTATCTGAGCCACCCTTCCACGCAACAGAAAAACCTGACTCAACAAGCTCTGCCTTAATTTCTAAAAAATTATATATTTCACCATTGTATGCAATGGTATATCTCCCACTAGGAGAGACCATCGGCTGATGACCGAGTGGAGTGAGATCCAAAATAGCTAAACGTCGGTGCCCGAACGCTACACCGTACCGACTATCCTCCCACACACCAAAGTCATCTGGCCCGCGGTGAAAAATTGGGGAGGTCATTTTTTCAGCTATCTTACTAACACTGCATCCTGAAACCCAAGTTGCAATACCGGCTATCCCACACATAAGAAGCACCAATCCGTAAAGTACAGTTCAACCTTAAGTTAAACAATCCAAGACTTTTATAATACTACATGAAACAACTGAGCATCCATTCAAAGCTCGAAGACCGTCATTTTGGCCGATCAAGCAGCCTTCCATAGCGCAAAAGCAGGCTTGGCCCGGTTGCCACCTCATCTCAGAACGCTGACAACATGCTAGGGCGAGAAATCACAAGCACCTCTCAGCACGTCAGGGAGCCAACAAAGCTGTGCCAGTCTGAGGAATCTTTCTCATCACAAAAAACAGCATCAATACAGGCGAGATATTTATAAGATATCTATAATCTACAACTGGGGAAATTGAATAAACCAAAAAAAATGAACAAATAACGATCGAAGCAAATAATTGCTCACCTTTTCTCAAAAAAACCCACGGCAGGTAAACTGCACTACAAAAGCGATAACCCAATATTAAAATCAAAAACACCAAATATAATCTTGAGAGATAGACACCCCACCCTAATAGTGAGTTATCTACAGCCGCACTGCGGTATAAATCATAAATGTACTGAATTGGCTTTATAACATTTAGTAAAAAAGACCCAATGTAATACTGACTGTTTAGCATCGAAATCCAGGAAGCAACCCCCCCTTCTGAGTAATAACTATGCGAAAGAAGCGTCTCGCTACTTTCGAGATACAGAGCCACGACTGAGCATACAAAATACAAAAAGAAAACCTTGAAAATCATTTTCGACTTACTCTTGCGTGCATTCAGAGTCCCCACCAGAAAAAATGAAAAAGCCAGCACTAAAAAAAACTGCATGCGTATTGGACAAAGTGCCAACAATAGAAACAGATCTAATTTTTTTCGAAACACCAAAAAAGACAAGAGAACTACATAAAACAAAACACCAAAACTGTCCTTGTTAATTAGTATTGAAAACTGCAGTATTGCAAGCAACCCAAGCCAATAAAAAAACGGAAAAAATCTTTTGATTGTATCAAAGCAAAGCAACTCCGCTCGCCAGTAAGCGTAAGTGAGGATGGATATATTGAGAAAAAGGGAAACCGACACCAGGTCAGACATCCCGAGATTAAAAAAAATCGAATAAATAAAACTTACAACATAATTGTTCAACGACGAAACATCAGGCGTCAAATCAAACCCCGTTACTACCCCCTCATAAAATATATGATCAGGTACATTCAAGTAAGAACTATTAGGGGTAAAATAGTAATCAAAATCGAAATAAAATATGGTTTGAAAAAAAGCCAAGACACAAAAAAAAATAAACACCCTAGCCAAAAAAAACAGAGAATTATTGTTATTCATATACCCACATAGACCTCGAGAGCCCCATCACTAAAAACTTGCCTGGCAAAATAAGCGCCAATTCAGTCAATAACATTCAATTACTAATGACCACCAAATTCTATATAAGTTTCGAACTAAAAATACAATTCAACAACAGTTACGTCCAAGCCTTCCTAGCAAAAACCACGAACAAAGCAACCCGCGATCAATGTGATGCTCCTTCGATATTTTCAAGGTATTTTCTGGAAACCTCCTCAATACCAAAGTCACTCAAAACTCCGTTAATCGTATCAAGCGAAATTTTTTCGCTACCCTTGTATCTTTTAAGGAAATTTTGAAGCTCTACGAATTCGCTTGAGTAAAGCTCATCAATAATAATTGCGCCTCCTTCCGCAGCATAAAGATCAAGCAATTTAGAAACATCTTTTCTTGTTTGAGCAATATCTATAATCGGTTTACCAGTCGCTATATATTCAACAATCTTGCTCGGGATCATTGAGCAGTTCGTATTCTCTATATTTACTAAAAAATCGGCACTTCCAATTACCTCGTTAACATGCTCACGTTCTAAAGGACCGTGCCAACTTATAACAGGACTACAAATTGACGCAACATCTACACCGTTGCTTGCACCATAAACATCAAAGACAATACGCAGACCGTTTTTAGCATGTAAAAAACTTGCTAATTTTTCTATAATTTCCGACGCTAAAAAAGGCTCTCTGATGCCCACATGAAAATTACCGATAAATACCAACCTGATCACTGCTGGATCAATTATTCCTTTGATATTCTTATAAACCTTTTCCACATTAGCCATATGCGGGATAATTTGGGCATTATTTATCACCCCAAAAACCGAGAAATAATCATCTTTCGTATTCTGACTTGTAAAGCAAACCTTGCTTGCCTGATTAATAACTAGCGACTCCACCCACCTGTTCACCCCCCCATACAATGAAATATTATTATTTGGCATTGAAATAGATGTTGAAAACGGATCACCATAATCAGCTATCCAAAAAGAACTGTTCTTGGTAACTTTCTTAAATAACATAACAGCAAGATGAGCAGTAAACGTAGGCGAATAACTTACAATCAAGTCATACTTGGTTGATCTACGCTTAAACAACTCTCCTGACACAGAAAAAAACCAGTGCCAAAGACCATCAGGCCAATAGAACCGCCTATAAATCAATCTCAAAATTTGCTTTAATGCTGTAACTAATCTTTTATGCGAGTGTAGATTTTTCGCGCCAGCGTTCTTTTCTGACTGTATTTTTATCGCGCGAAAAAAACCGACCCTTGTTATTTTTTTATTTTTTCCGCGCTCCAAATCTTCGACATTGCCTACCTTCGAGCAAATCACATCAATTTGGAATCCTTTTTCAGCCCAGTACTCTGAAAGCTGAGTCCACCGATATGCGTGAGCGTCCACCATAGGGCTGTAATAATAGTTAACCAACAGTACTTTCAACCGCTTTCTCCTTACTAGCATTCCATATCATCAACAACGCAATAACTAGATAGCCTGCAGCCATACTTAGTAAAGGTCCTAACCCTACGCTGATCAAGTTAAATATAGGAGTAAAAGCGATCATTACCATAAAACCTATAAATACACCTTTAAGCATTACTCGATAGCTATTAAAGGCAAGCAACTGATTTACGGCAACCGTGGAGATTAGGGAAATTGCAGAGCACAGAGAGAGGATAACGAAAGCCGTACGTAGGCCAGGGTACTTCCCACCATCAACATAGGGTATACCCCACCAAATAATAGCAATTGCAACAAACAAACACAGTAACGCTAAAGGCAACACTTTGTAAAACGAATCAACTTGGGACTTTATTATATCTTTCCTATTACAAAACCTAGCTATTACAACTGTATTTACAGCCATTATCGCCATTGAAAATATAGCTTGATACCTCATGGCGGCACCATATGTCGATATCAACGATTCGTTACGCATAACTGTTGCAATAATAAAAGGATAATATGGAATTGCACCACCGATAATAGAATACAGCAATACATCCCCTCTTGAGAGAAAATATCTGGCAGAGGAAACAAACTGCCCGCCAAAAAACTTGATTGACTTCACCGGCACAACAGTTTCACCGGAAATAAAATACAGAAGCGCATTTGCAAAAATTGCTAATAGCGCATATGTAGCTAGTGCAAAAAACCCGTTTGTTATGTAGGGCACATTGGGAAACATAGAAAACTTTGAATAAAGCAAACAAAGCCACGCAGCATTCCTCAACATATCTACGAAAGAGTAGGTAAAAAAACGTTCCTCCCTTTGTTTTCTAATTCGTTGAATTTGATATTTAGTGCATAAGTAAGTCAGAACAAGCGTGAATACAGCGGCGCGTATATCAGCGTGAAAATAAATGTAACCGGAAACACCAACCCCGAACACCAGTATCAAAAAAAAGCTACTTCCCGCCCCCTGCCTTATATAATTGCAGTGATCAGATATATATAGCCTTTCTACAATGCCACCAATTATCTGGTAAGTCATCATGCTCGCTGTGAACACTACACTGAACTGAGCAAACTCACTTATTGATAAATACTTGATCAGAACTAACGAAGCCACCGCAAGGAAAGCTTTCGAAACCCCATCAACAACGAAAAGAACCAACATTGGATTCATAAAGCATTAAGACTCTGCTTGATATACCACGGCATTGTTTGCTTTATACCTTCTTTAATACTAAACTTCGGAATATATCCGAGCGCTTGGTTAGCCTTCGATATATCAGCCAGAGAATGTCGAACATCTCCAGAACGAAAACCCTGATAAACGGGAGAGCAATTGTAAATATGCCCCTGCTCCAGCAACGAATGAGTCAAGTAAACAAACAGTTGATTAAGCGTCGTGCGCTCACCAAACGCAACATTGTAAATATTGTTTTTCGCTTCTTCATCTGCTGTTGCGGCAAGTAAGTTTGCTTGAACAGCGTTCTCAACGAAACAAAAATCACGACTCGTTTCACCGTCACCATTGATCGATATACTGCCCCCGCCAATCATCGATGCCGTCCACTTCGGAATCACAGCAGCGTATGCGCCATTTGGATCCTGTCGCTTACCAAAAACGTTAAAATACCGTAGTCCTATTGTATTAAAGCTATAGGTTCTTGAAAACACCTCAGCATACAACTCGTTAACATACTTCGTAACGGCATATGGTGAGAGAGGTTTACCGATAAAATCCTCCACCTTGGGAAGGCCCGGGTGATCGCCGTATGTAGAACTCGAAGCAGCATAGGTAAAACTCTTAACCTCTGCGTCTCTGGCCGCAACTAACATATTAAGAAATCCATCAATGTTAGTGCTATTGGTTGCGATTGGATCATTGATAGAGCGAGGTACGGAACCTAGAGCGGCTTGATGTAACACATAATCAACAGGAATCGAATTACTTTCGCCTGGTGAATAGAATCTCATGGCTCTGTTACAATCGGCTAGACTCCGAATGTCTCCTTCGATAAAAATGAATCTTTCCCATTGATCGTTAGAAACTAATGTTCTTACCTCATCCAGATTTCGCTGATGACCTGTGGCAAAATTATCAAGCCCTACCACCCGCTGATTGAGGAGAAGAAGCGTTTCAAGTAGGTTTGAGCCAATAAAACCTGCAACACCAGTAACTAACCAAGTTTTCGGGGTTTGACGTAGCTCAATTAACAATTGATCGTAGCGGCTCATCTCTTTTCTCTTCTCAAAATATCAAAAATGCTTGTAGCTGCTTAGTTTTTTGAGGGACACTACAGCTACGTTTTTTTTCATCAAAGACGTAAGTCAGATTGCTCTGCTGTTAGAAGATATTTAAGATCATACAAAACGTGTTCTGTTTTTCCTAAGCTACGGATACTTTCTGAGCCTAGCGCTGCGAACTCCTTATGAGCCACAGCTAGAATAATGCCATCGTAAGCCCCGGTGGTCGGCTCGGTTATTGGAGTAATGTTATACTCATGCTGCGCCTCGGAAGCATTAACCCAAGGGTCAAAAACATCTACGCTTATATTGTATTCCGTCAATTCTTTAATAATATCGATTATTTTAGTATTTCGAAGATCTGGGCAATTCTCTTTAAAAGTCAACCCCATCACCAGAACACGAGCGCCATCGACATGTATACGGCGCTTTACCATGGCCTTAACTAACTGTGAAACTACGTAAGCCCCCATGCTATCGTTCAAGCGTCGTCCAGCCAAAATAATCTCAGGATGATAACCCAACGACTGGGCTTTATGAGTTAAATAATAAGGATCAACACCGATACAATGCCCTCCCACCAACCCTGGGCGGAAAGGCAAAAAATTCCACTTTGTACCCGCTGCTTCCAAAACAGCTTGTGTGTCGATACCCATCTTATTAAAGATGAGCGCCAGTTCATTTATAAGAGCAATATTAAGATCACGCTGAGTGTTTTCTATTACCTTAGCTGCTTCGGCAACTTTTATGCTGCTGGCCTTGTGTGTACCTGCAGTGATAACCTGATTATAAAGATCATCAATAAGATCAGCGATTTCAGGAGTCGATCCTGAAGTAACTTTCTTTATGGTAGTTACCCGATGTTCTTTGTCACCTGGATTAATTCGTTCAGGACTATATCCAGCGTAAAAGTCGACATTAAACCGCAATCCAGATATTCGCTCTAACACAGGAACACAATCTTCTTCTGTTGCGCCAGGATAGACCGTAGATTCATAGATTACGATGTCTCCCTTTTTAAGAACATTCCCGATGGTTTCTGACGCCTTGATCAGAGGCGTAAGATCCGGTTGATTATACTTATCAATCGGAGTTGGGACAGTAACAATATAAGTATTGCAGGATTTCAGCTCGTCCACATTAGAACTATACTTCAACCGTGTTGCTTGCAACAACTCAACGTCACTTACTTCAAGTGTAGAGTCATGACCCGAATTGAGGGCAGTAATGCGAGATTGGTTGATATCAAATCCAACTACAGAGCGGTGTTTACCAAACTCTACAGCGAGAGGCAGACCTACATAACCGAGGCCAATGATAGCTAGTTTAATATCTTCAAGTTGGAGCATAGTAAAAACCTAAATTATCGAATGAATTATGTCTTGTTAAAGCCGAAAATCACCGCCCACAGGGAAGCCCCGCGGGTGACATTCGGAGCACTTAATAAAGTATCGAGATTCAGAGTCCCATTAAAAATATTACGCTGATTACATTTTTCTCGTGCTGGTAGAATTAGAGGTTGAATACACTCCAATCTCCGGAAAAAAGGATTCCCTTCAGCCGATGTTCCACGAAGAGGCTTACCAGGCTTCAAGTACGTGTAAGCTTTTCCGTTGAGGGTCGACTCGACAGCGCTATAGATGACTTTAAGATCCATTATCTTCATTTCTGACTACGCCTGAAAATTAATCTCTTCTCGATACGGCTGCGATCGAAACCGTTCCTCCATTCGCATCCTCCAGACGAGAAAATGAAGGTGAGCGGAACTGCCCATCGTCCCGCACGATGAGCTGGTGTTTGCGCTGCCGAGGTATGCACAATCACATGCGGGTTGATGCTCTATGTTACCCATTTCAACCTGCACCGCGTATCTCCCTCCCTTCGTCAAACAAAAGCTCACGCCTGTTCATTTCTCCGTGCGATCATCGGCTCGTGACACATCAAACATGCTGCCAACCAAAACAGCCCTCAGTGTAACGATTATACGACCTTTGGAGAAAATTCCGTTACTCCAAATCAAGACCGAGAGCCATCATTTTTTGCTTAGAACTGAGCCGTAGCCTGGGATGTCGAAAGTGACCAATGGATGTTGACAGTCGACGAAATTTGACACCGTGCCCATTCAAAGTGTGAAGCATATTGAGATCACCACTAGTATTGGCGGACAAACTAGAGGTGACCTGCACAGATGAAACAATTGGTATCGACTCTACAATTATCAGCCCGACAAAACCCAATATCAAATCTAGTCAAAATTTATTGCGCCTGACTACTATCACGACGATTTGATTTTCTTCTTGAGATAAATATCCTTACGAATGCACACATCAACCCAACACCTATCCCAAGTACCCCCCCAAAAACAGAGATGATAACTTTCTTAGGTTTTATCGGCGAGTCTGGTTGTTTGATCTCCCCATCCTCTCGATACACAGCGACGTCCTCGGCGCGAATGTTCAAACTTTTAAGTAAATTGGAGCTTGATTCGAGCTCGCGCAAATTATCAATAAAGGGATCTTCTGCCTCACGCGTTTCAAGATTTTCGATTTCAGCTTTCAGCGCTTTAGTGCCGCGCATATAAACTAATTGCCCTCCCATACTTCCCGACATTTCAGCAGAAAGGTTGCCGGATATTATCAAAGGTTTCTCTAAGTTGATCGCCTCAGCAATTCTCAATGCCTCTCGCAACTGAATAATCGAGTCTTCACGAGATTTTCGTGCCCTCTCTCGATACATAGCTGTTTGCTGATCAAGGTTGCGGGCTATGCCTTGAGCTTCCCGCTGGGCATTTTGGATGACCTCCTGTTTGGCATTATCTCCAGCTTGCTTAACATACTTACTAGCCCAGTCTGCTGCTTGCTTTGGATCATACGCCAGAGAAGCTACAGAATACCGGTCAGTCAAATCCTTTCCAGGAGGCGCAACTGTGAGCCGTGAGGAAAAATTTGCATACAATACGTCTTGGGGCGCGCGCCTTTCGGCCTCACTCAAAGAGGGCAAATAAACGTCAATGAAAAAATTTCGCCGAAGCGACTCTGACTGTAAATTCCGCAAAAACACATCGTAAATTTCTTTAACGCTAAAGGGCGCTAAATCATTACTCCGAGTACGACCTATATTAAAACTAACTATTTGACTTTGCTTTGGAGGTAAAATGTAAACTTTAGCTTCGTACACTGGAACACTAAAATAAGCGTATAGTATCGCAACCAAGGAAAAAATACCCGCAACACCAAGAATCAACCAGCCTTGAGAAAAAATGTCTTGGAGAGTTTCAAAAATATCAACCTCATCGTTACGAGTATATTGTCTTTGGTTAGTTGGCATAATACCGCAGCACCTTATCTTTTAATGTTTGCCCAACGAAATCAGCATTACTGAGATATTGGCATAACAAGTTTAATAGTCGCACCCTACACAGTTTCACTTTGTAGAGCTTTCCGCGCCAAACAACTCGTCATTTATAATATCATTATTCTTTTTAACCTTTAGGCACCTGTCAATTTATGCCGACGAGCCAACTTTAATCGTTGACGCGCTTTGAGAACGGTACCAATAAGTGGCCCAATAACCATACCAAGCAGTATTGCAAGCACTACGACCAACGAAACAGGGAGCTCCGGAGAGCGCCACCCAAGCAGCATCAAAGTAAGCGGGCGCTGATTCTCAAGTACAAAACCAACGACAGCCAGAGCGCTAAGCAAGAGAATTAAAATAATAATTACGCGATTAACCTGGCGCATCTCCGCCCCTTTAGCTCAAACATTCAAACACCGTCCAGCTCTTCATCCTCATTAACCCGATCCCTCAACTCCTTACCCGGCTTGAAATGCGGAACGAACTTGCCGTCGAGACTGACAGACTGGCCGGTTTTCGGATTGCGCCCTACCCGCGGTGCGCGGTAGTGCAGAGAGAAGCTGCCAAACCCCCGGATTTCGATACGATCCCCGGTAGCCAGACATTGGGACATTTGCTCAAGCATGGTCTTGATGGCCAGCTCCACATCCTTGGATGAGAGCAGCCCTTGATGGGTGACAATTCGTTCGATCAACTCCGACTTCGTCATATTTTTCCCTTCTTTTTCAAGCAGCTAGATCAGCGCTCCAAAGGTTTTAGCATGCCTGAACGATTTTGAACAGCCTGACTTTTGCCATCCATCCCAGCCTGCCAAAATGCTTGATTCCTGGAACGGGAAGACTCTGGGCGATCCCCCTGTCATCGGCAAATCACCAACATAGTGCGCGTCAGGAAACCTGCCGGGTTGAACCCAAAAAGCCCCCCGTCCTCCTCTTCCTTGAGATCATCAGACCTTGCCACAACCTGGTAGCCCGTCCCCTTGCATTCCCTGGCCGCACGCTTGTGACACTTCTCCCATTTCGAACCGAGCCCCGAACAATCGACCTCAATACCGCTAACCCCACGCACTACGTGAGTTTTGGCGTTAGTGGTACAACCCGCCAATGCCAGCACTGCTACTGCGACAATGAGCTTGTTCATTCACGTCCTTTTGCCAGAAAACCTATCGGGCGATCATTAGCCTCAGGCTAAAGACTAGCTGCAAATAAGCGCTTGATCCGACTAAACAATCAGACCTCCTTTCGGCCTTTTTGGTTCACACCCCAAGCGACTACATCCGCAGGTAACTCACCAAACGCCAGGCACAAAAAAGGGCGACCGAAGTCGCCCTTTTTTACAGAAAGTCAGAACTTAGTTCTGCTTTTCCATTTGTGCACGCAGCAGGTCACCCAGAGTGGTGGCCACAGGAGCATCAGTAGCTACTGGCTTGTCGCGCAGGCTCTGGATTGCTTCTTTCTCGTCTTCAACGTCTTTCGACTTGATCGAGAGCTGAATTACACGGCTCTTGCGGTCAACGCTGATGATCTTGGCTTCTACTTCTTCGCCTTCTTTCAGAACGTTGCGCGCGTCTTCAACGCGGTCACGGCTGATTTCGGAGGCTTTCAGAGTCGCTTCGATATCGTCGGCCAGAGTGATGATGGCGCCTTTAGCGTCAACTTCCTTCACGATGCCTTTAACGATGGCGCCTTTGTCGTTCTCTTGAACGTACTCGGAGAACGGATCGCTTTCCAGTTGCTTGATACCCAGGGAGATGCGCTCGCGCTCTGGGTCAACCGACAGGATAACGGTGTCCAGCTCGTCGCCCTTCTTGAAGCGGCGAACGGCTTCTTCGCCCACTTCGTTCCAAGAGATGTCGGACAGGTGAACCAGACCGTCGATGCCGCCGTCCAGACCAATGAAGATACCGAAATCGGTGATCGACTTGATGGTGCCGGAGATTTTATCGCCCTTGTTGAACTGGCCAGAGAAATCTTCCCATGGGTTAGATTTGCACTGCTTGATGCCCAGGGAGATACGACGACGCTCTTCGTCGATGTCCAGAACCATGACTTCCACTTCGTCGCCGACTTGTACGACTTTCGAAGGGTGGATGTTCTTGTTGGTCCAGTCCATTTCGGAAACGTGTACCAGACCTTCAACGCCTTCTTCCAGCTCAGCGAAGCAGCCGTAGTCGGTCAGGTTGGTTACACGCGCGGTAACGCGAGTGCTTTCTGGGTAACGGGCTTTGATAGCAACCCATGGATCTTCGCCCAGTTGCTTCAGGCCCAGGGAAACACGATTGCGCTCGCGATCGTACTTCAGAACCTTGACATCGATCTCGTCGCCAACGTTGACGATTTCGGAAGGATGCTTGATACGCTTCCAAGCCATGTCGGTAATGTGCAGCAGGCCATCGACGCCACCCAGATCGACGAATGCGCCGTAATCGGTGAGGTTCTTGACGATACCTTTGACTTGTTGGCCTTCCTGCAGGGATTCCAGCAGAGCTTCGCGCTCGGCGGAGTTCTCGGCTTCCAGGACGCTACGACGGGAAACGACAACGTTGTTGCGCTTCTGGTCCAGCTTGATGACCTTGAATTCCAGCTCTTTGCCTTCCAGGTGCGTGGTGTCGCGCACTGGACGGACGTCAACCAGAGAACCTGGCAGGAACGCACGGATGCCGTTAACGTCGACAGTGAAGCCGCCTTTAACCTTACCGTTGATAACGCCCTTGACCACTTCTTCGGCTGCGAAGGCTGCTTCCAGAACAATCCAGCATTCAGCGCGCTTGGCTTTTTCACGGGACAGCTTGGTTTCACCAAAGCCGTCTTCAACCGAGTCCAGAGCAACGTGAACTTCGTCACCGACGTTGATGTTCAGTTCGCCAGCGTCGTTGTAGAACTGCTCAAGCGGGATGAGTGCTTCAGACTTCAGGCCAGCGTGAACGGTTACCCAGCGAGCCTGGTAATCGATATCAACGATAACACCGGTGATGATGGAGCCTGCCTGAAGGTTCAGGGTTTTTAGGCTTTCTTCAAAGAGTTCCGCAAAGCTTTCGCTCATTTTAATTCCTGTCGATGAGGGCGAAGAATACGCCCATCTCCACACCCCAGACGGTGTGGGTTAGTTTCATTTAAAAGAAGCCACCGCAGGACTATGACTGGTCCCCTGCGGCCTTCTTGGTCACCCGGCGATATCGCGAATGGCGATCTCGCTCATGATGCGTTCCAGCACCTGGTCGATGGATAATTCCGTGGAATCCAGCTGTATGGCGTCAGCCGCCGGTTTGAGCGGGGCTACCGCTCGCTGGGTGTCACGCTCATCGCGCGCACGTATCTCATCTAGCAGACTCGACAGACTAACACCCTCGACCTTGCCCTTCAACTGCAAATATCGACGGCGTGCCCGCTCCTCGGCGCTGGCGGTCAGAAAAATCTTCAGCGGCGCGTCTGGAAAAACCACTGTGCCCATGTCGCGACCATCCGCCACAAGGCCCGGCGCTTCCTGAAAAGCCCGCTGGCGCTGCAGCAGCGCCTCGCGTACAGCGGGCAGCGCAGCCACCTGGGAAGCGCCGGAACCGACGCTTTCGGTGCGAATGACATCGCTGACTTCATCACCTTCCAGAATGATGCGTTGCAACTGACCGTCCGTCGCCGCGATGAACTGCACATCCAGATGAGCGGCGAGTTTCTTCAGCAGCTCTTCATTGGTCAGGTCGACACCATGGTTATGCGCGGCGAAGGCCAGCAATCGGTACAGCGCACCGGAATCCAGCAGGTTCCAGCCCAGGCGCTTGGCCAGAATCCCGGCTACCGTGCCCTTGCCCGAACCGCTTGGCCCATCGATGGTGATGACCGGTGCAATGCTGATCACGACTGTGCCTCTTGTGCCACGCGAATACCGACCTGTGCGCACAGCGCCAGGAAATTCGGGAACGACGTCGCGACGTTGGCGCAATCATGAATGCGGATCGGTGCACTGGCGCGCAGCGAAGCAACGCTGAACGCCATGGCGATACGGTGATCACCATGACCGTGTACTTCACCGCCGCCGATCTGGCCGCCGTCGATGATGATGCCATCCGGGGTTGGCTCGCACTTGACGCCCAGCGCCAGCAAACCATCCGCCATGACCTGGATGCGATCCGACTCCTTGACCCGTAGCTCTTCGGCGCCACGCAACACGGTGCGCCCTTCGGCACAGGCGGCGGCGACGAACAGCACCGGGAACTCGTCGATCGCCAGCGGAACCAGCGCCTCGGGAATCTCGATACCTTTGAGTTTAGCTGCACGTACGCGCAAGTCTGCTACCGGCTCGCCACCCACTTCACGCTGGTTTTCCAGGGTGATGTCGGCGCCCATCAGGCGCAGGATGTCGATCACACCGGTACGGGTCGGGTTGATGCCGACGTGTTCCAGCACCAGCTCCGAACCTTCGGCGATCGATGCCGCCACCAGGAAGAACGCCGAGGACGAAATATCACCCGGGACTTCAATGTGGGTCGCGGTCAGTTTGTTGCCGGACTCGACCGATGCGGTCGCGCCGTTGACCGTTACCGGGTAGCCGAAGCCACGCAGCATGCGCTCGGTATGGTCGCGGGTCGGAGCAGGCTCGGTAACCGTGGTCTTGCCTTCGGCATACAGACCGGCCAGCAGCAGGCAGGACTTAACCTGGGCACTGGCCATCGGCATGGTGTAGGTCAGGCCCTTGAGCTTGTTGCCACCGCGAATGGTCATCGGCGGACGACCTTCGGCGGCGGTTTCGATCACCGCGCCCATTTCACGCAGCGGATTGGCCACGCGATTCATCGGGCGCTTGGACAGCGAAGCGTCGCCGGTCAGGGTGCTGTCGAAGTTCTGCGCAGCCAGCAGGCCGGACAGCAGGCGCATCGAAGTACCGGAGTTGCCCAGGTAGATCGGGCCCGGCGCCGGCTTCAGGCCATGCAGGCCGACGCCGTGAATGGTCACGCGACCGTGGTGAGGACCTTCGATCACGACACCCATGTCACGGAAAGCCTGCAAGGTCGCCAGGGCATCTTCGCCCTCGAGGAAGCCTTCG
This sequence comes from Pseudomonas sp. KH_046_2, assembly GCF_057838985.1. NCBI lineage: Bacteria > Pseudomonadati > Pseudomonadota > Gammaproteobacteria > Pseudomonadales > Pseudomonadaceae > Pseudomonas > Pseudomonas sp. KH_046_2. The sequence goes on from NZ_CM174480.1 coordinate 4,584,819, forward strand.
ACTTCGGTGACGCCTTCGGCCAGGGAGCCAAGCATGATCGAACGGTGGGAAATCGATTTGTCACCCGGTACGCGAATCCGACCGGACAGGCGGCCACCAGGTTGAGCCAGGAAAATCAGATCGTTGGAATTCATAGCGTCCACATAGGCCCTGCGGGCCAGGATTTTACTGAAATGCTCGCGGGCAACCCGGGCGCGAGTGAAAACGCCCAACAATTGGTGCCCATCCCCTGCATCGACCGCGTCGCGCAAGGCGTCGAGATCGCTGCGAAATGTATCGAGTGTGCGCAGGACAGCTTCGCGGTTGGCGAGGAAGATGTCATGCCACATGACCGGGTCGCTTCCGGCGATTCTTGTGAAATCGCGGAAACCGCCCGCAGCGTAACGGAAGATCTCAAGATTTTCATTGCGCTTGGCCAACGAATCGACCAAGCCGAACGCCAGCAAGTGCGGCAGATGACTAGTCGCCGCCAAGACCTCGTCGTGACGCTCGACCTGCATGTGCTCGACATCGGCACCCAGCTCGCGCCACAAACGGTCGACGACCGCCAGGGCTGCCGGATCGGTTTGCTCCAGCGGCGTCAGGATCACTTTGTGGCGACGGAACAGTTCGGCGTTGGAGGCTTCCACCCCGCTTTGCTCCGAACCGGCAATCGGGTGCCCCGGCACGAAGCATGGCGGCATCATGCCAAATGCTTCAGTGGCCGCACGCACCACATTGCCCTTGGCACTGCCGACGTCGGTCAGGATCGCCTGCCCCAGATCCATGCCCGCCAGACGCGCGAGCACTTTTTCCATGGCCAGGATCGGCACCGCCAGCTGAATGACATCGGCGCCCTGACAAGCAACGCCCAGGTCTTCCTCGCAGCGATCCACCACACCCAGCTCGACCGCGAGCTTACGCGATTGCGGATCGAGATCGACCCCGACCACTTCGCGGCACAGACCGCTTTCACGCAAACCCTTGGCAAACGAACCGCCGATCAAGCCGAGACCGACCACCACCAGGCGACCGATCATAGGTTCAGCAGATTGCAGTGCAGTGACATCAACCACGAGCCAGAACCTTGGTCAGCGCTTCCAGGAAACGGCTGTTCTCTGCCGGCAGGCCAATGGTGATGCGCAGGTGGTTCGGCATGCCGTAGTTGGCTACCGGACGCACGATCACGCCCTCACGAAGCAAGCCCTGGAACACCGGGGCCGCGACTTGACCGAGATCGACGCAAATGAAATTGCCCTTGGACGGAATCCAGCTCAGCCCCAGCTCACGGAAACCGGCTTCCAGTTGCTGCATACCGGACTCGTTCAACTGGCGGCTTTGCGCCAGATACTCTTCGTCCTTCAACGCCGCACAGGCCGCGGCCAGGGCCAGGCTGTTGACGTTGAACGGCTGGCGTACACGGTTCAGCACGTCGGCGACCACCGCCGTGGACAAGCCATAACCTACGCGCAGTGCCGCCAGGCCATAGGCCTTGGAGAAGGTACGGGAAACCAGCAGGTTCGGATAAGCCGCCAGGAAGTCCAGGCCATCCGGCAGATCGCTGCCTTCGGCGTATTCGATGTAAGCCTCATCCAGTACGACCAGCACATGCTCCGGCACATCCTGCAGGAACTCGTCCAGCGCCTCGGCGTCGAACCAGGTCCCGGTCGGGTTGTTCGGGTTGGCGATGAACACCACGCGGGTGTTGGCATCGATTGCCGCCAACATGGCGGGCAGGTCGTGCCCCCAATCCTTGGCCGGAACTACCTTGGCCTGTGCGCCGACCGCCTGAGTGGCAATCGGGTAGACCGCGAACGCATGCTCGCTGAACACGGCATTCAGGCCCGGCGCCAGATAAGCACGTGCAACCAGCTCCAGGATGTCGTTGGAACCGTTGCCCAGCGTGACCTGGTTGAGTTCGACGCGGCACTGCTCGGCCAACAGGCTCTTGAGCGCAAAACCGTTGCCGTCCGGATAACGGGTCAGCTCGGGCAGCGCATCGCGGATCGCCGCCAGCGCCTTGGGACCAGCGCCCAGCGGGTTTTCGTTGCTCGCCAGTTTGACGATGCTGGCTGGATCGAGGTCCAGCTCACGCGCCAGTTCGTCCACGGGCTTGCCCGGAACGTAAGGCGAAAGTTGTTGCACGCCCGGCTGTGCCAGAGCGAGGAAATTGCCACTCATTTGCTACCGCCCCTTAGAGAACTGCTTTCGGGTAGGAACCCAGCACTTTGAGTGCCACTGCTTCCTGACTGATCTTTTCCAGCACACCTTTGACCAGCGGGTCGCGGTGGTGGCCGACGAAGTCGATGAAGAACACATAGGTCCATTTACCGCTGCGCGACGGACGAGTCTCGATTCGCGTCAGGTCGATGCCATTGTCGTGGAACGGCACCAGCAACTCGTGAAGCGCACCCGGCTTGTTGCTCATGGAAACAATGATCGAAGTCTTGTCATCGCCGGTCGGCGGCACTTCCTGATTACCGATCATGAGGAAGCGCGTGGAGTTATCCGGACGATCCTCGATTTTCTCGGCCAGACGGGTCAAGCCGTACAGGCCGGCCGCCATGTCGCCGGCAATCGCCGCCGAGTTCCACTCACCCTTGACCCGCTTGGCCGCTTCAGCGTTGCTGGACACCGCCACGCGCTCGACATTCGGGTAATGGGCGTCCAGCCACTTGCGGCACTGGGCCAGGGACTGGGCGTGGGAGTAGATGCGGCTGATGCTGTCGGTCTTGGTGTTTTCACCGACCAACAGGTGATGGTGGATACGCAGCTCGACTTCGCCGCAGATCACCATGTCATGCTCCAGGAAGCTGTCGAGGGTGTGGTTGACCGCGCCTTCGGTGGAGTTCTCCACCGGCACCACGCCAAAATTCACCGCCCCCGCCGCCACTTCACGGAACACTTCGTCGATCGCCGCCATCGGCTTGCTGATCACCGCGTGGCCGAAGTGCTTCATGGCCGCCGCCTGGGTGAACGTACCTTCAGGGCCGAGGTAAGCCACTTTCAGTGGCTGCTCGAGCGCCAGGCACGAAGACATGATTTCGCGGAACAATCGCGCCATCTCTTCGTTGCCCAGCGGCCCCTGGTTGCGCTCCATGACACGTTTGAGCACCTGAGCTTCGCGCTCAGGACGATAGAACACCGGCACTTCGCCTTCGGCCAGCGAGGCCATCTTTACTCGCGCGACTTCCTGGGCGCAGCGCGCACGCTCACTGATCAGCTCCAGGACCTTTTCGTCCAGGGCATCAATGCGCAGGCGCAGTGCCTTGAGTTCTTGCTCAGACATTAGCCGTGTTCCTTCTCGAACTCTGCCATGTACGAAATCAGCGCATTGACGGCGTTGATGTCGACGGCGTTATAGATGGAGGCGCGCATGCCGCCCACGGAACGGTGACCCTTGAGGTTCAACAGGCCACGCTCGTCGGCACCAGCCAGGAACGGCTTGTCCAGGCGATCATCAGCCAGGCGGAACGGCACGTTCATCCACGAGCGGTCCGACTTGTTGATCGGGTTGCTGTACAGGCCGCTGGCATCGATGAAACCGTACAGTGTGCGCTGCTTGACTTCGTTGAGCTTGCCGATGGCTTCGACACCGCCCTGCTCCTTGAGCCACTCGAACACCAGGCCGGACAGGTACCAGGCCAGGGTCGGCGGGGTGTTGTACATCGAACCGTTATCGGCCGCGACCTTGTAGTTGAGCATAGTCGGGCACAGGGAGCGGGCCTTGCCCAGCAGGTCTTCGCGAACGATGTTGACCACGATACCGCTCGGGCCGATGTTTTTCTGCGCACCGGCGTAGATCATGCCGAAGCGCGAAACATCCACCGGGCGCGACAGGATGTCCGAGGACATGTCGGCGACCAGCGGAACATCACCGGTTTCCGGAATCCATTGGAATTCCAGGCCGCCGATGGTTTCGTTCGGCGCGTAGTGGACGTAGGCCGCGTCTTTCGAGAGCTTCCATTCGTTCTGGCCGGGAATAGCGAAATAGTCGTAAGGCTTGGCGGTGCCGGCAACGTTGACGTGGCCGTAGCGCGACGCTTCTTCGATGGCTTTCTGCGACCAGATACCGGTGTCGATATAGTCGGCCGAGCCGTTTTCCGGCAACAGGTTCAGAGGAATCTGGGCAAATTGCTGGCTGGCGCCACCTTGCAGAAACAGCACTTTATAGTTCGAGGGGATATTCAGCAGATCACGCAGATCCTGCTCGGCCTTGGTGGCGATGGACACGAACTCATCGCTGCGATGGCTCATTTCCATGACCGACAGACCCTTGCCGTGCCAGTCGAGGAGTTCACCCTGGGCGCGCTGCAGGACAGCTTCGGGAAGCGCCGCAGGACCGGCACAGAAGTTATAGGCTCTCTTGCTCACATCCAATCTCGCTCTGATTTGGTGGTATCACTGTAGGAGCGAGCTTGCTCGCGAAAAACCTGAGAGCACAAGGGTGCACCAGACGCCCTGCGTTATCGTTGACGACCATCGCGAGCAAGCTCGCTCCTACATGGGATTTCAGTATTTCCGTACGGACAAACAACAAGGGGGCGAATTTTCATCCGCCCCCTGCTTACCCGCTTACTCCTGTGGTTCTTCGTCAGCGGCGGCGTCGAGTTGCTGGTCTTCGGCAACGTCGTCGATCACGACTTCACCGACAAACCCTTCACCCTCTTCACCTTCCAGCTCTTCGCCCTCGACTTCCGACGGCTCCTGAACCCGCTCCAGCCCGACCAGTGTTTCGTCGTTGGCCAGCTTGATCAGGGTCACGCCCTGGGTGTTACGACCCAGGCTGGAGACTTCGTCGACACGAGTACGAACCAAAGTACCCTGGTCGGAAATCAGCATGATCTCCTCGCCATCGAGCACCTGGACCGCGCCGACCAGACGGCCGTTACGCTCGTTGCTGACCATGGCGATAACGCCCTGACCGCCACGCTTGTACTCAGGGAACTCGGTGATCGCCGTGCGCTTGCCGTAGCCACGCGCCGAAGCGGTGAGGATCTGGCTGCCTTCTTCCGGGATCAGCATGGAAATCAGCTTCTGGCCTTCCGGCAGACGCATGCCGCGCACACCGCGGGCGGTACGGCCCATGGCGCGAACGTCGGATTCCTTGAAGCGGGTGACCTTGCCGCCATCGGAGAACAGCATCACTTCGCGCTCGCCATCGGTGATGGCTGCGGAAATCAGCACGTCGCCTTCGTCCAGCTCCAGCGCGATCAGGCCGACGCTGCGTTGACGGCTGAAGGATTCCAGCGGGGTCTTCTTCACGGTGCCGTTGGCGGTGGCCATGAAGATGTAGTGACCTTCGGTGTATTCCTCGACCGGCAGCATGGTGGTGATGTACTCACCGTCATCCAGCGGCAACAGGTTGACCAGCGGACGACCACGGGCAGCGCGGGACGCTTCAGGGATTTCGTAGGTCTTCAGCCAGTACACCTTGCCCTTGCTGGAGAACAGCAGCAGCGTGGTGTGGCTGTTGGCGACCAGCAGGTGAGCGATGTAGTCCTCATCCTTGACGCCGGTCGCCGACTTGCCTTTACCGCCACGGCGCTGGGCCTGGTACGCAGCCAATGGCTGGGTCTTGGCGTAGCCACCGTGGGAAATGGTCACGACGCGCTCTTCTTCCGGGATCATGTCACCCAGGGTCAGGTCGAGACGGGCGTCGAGGATTTCAGTACGACGCACGTCGCCGTATTCGGCGCGAATCACTTCCAGCTCTTCGCGGATCACTTCCATCAGGCGCGTGGCGCTGTTGAGGATGCGGATCAGCTCGCCGATCTGGTTGAGGATCTCTTGATACTCGGCCAGCAGTTTTTCGTGTTCCAGACCGGTCAGGCGATGCAGACGCAGTTCCAGAATGGCTTGCGCCTGCTCTGGCGACAGGAAGTACTTGCCTTCGCGCAGACCGTATTGCGGGTCCAGGGTCTCTGGACGGCAAGAGTCGGCACCGGCACGCTCTACCATCGAGACAACGGCGGAGGATTCCCACGGCGTGCTGATCAGCGCTTCCTTGGCTTCCGACGGCGTTGGCGACGCCTTGATCAGGGCGATGACCGGGTCGATGTTCGACAGGGCAACCGCTTGACCTTCAAGGATGTGACCACGCTCGCGCGCCTTGCGCAGTTCGAACACGGTACGGCGGGTAACGACTTCGCGACGGTGACGGACGAAGGCTTCCAGCAGGTCCTTGAGGTTCAGGATCCGCGGACGGCCGTCGATCAGCGCGACGATGTTGATACCGAACACCGCTTGCAGCTGGGTCTGGGCGTAGAGGTTGTTGAGGATCACCTCAGGCACTTCGCCGCGACGCAGCTCGATCACGACGCGCATACCGTCCTTGTCGGACTCGTCGCGCAGTTCGGTGATGCCTTCGAGCTTCTTCTCTTTGACCAGCTCGGCGATCTTCTCGATCAGACGCGCCTTGTTCAGCTGGTAAGGGAGTTCGGTGATGACGATCTGCTGGCGGCCACCGACCTTGTCGATGTCTTCGATCATCGAGCGGGCGCGCATGTAAATGCGCCCGCGACCGGTGCGGTAGGCTTCGATGATTCCGGCGCGACCGTTGATGATCGCGGCGGTCGGGAAGTCCGGACCGGGGATGTATTGCATCAGCTCGTCGACAGTCAGCTCTGGATTGTCGATGAGCGCCAGGCAACCGTCGATGACTTCACCGAGGTTGTGCGGCGGAATGTTGGTCGCCATGCCCACGGCGATACCGCTGGAGCCGTTGACCAGCAGGTTGGGAATACGGGTCGGCATGACCGCCGGGATCATTTCGGTGCCGTCGTAGTTCGGCACCCAGTCCACGGTTTCTTTATGCAGGTCAGCCAGCAGCTCGTGCGCCAGCTTGGTCATGCGCACTTCGGTGTATCGCATGGCCGCAGCGTTGTCGCCGTCCACCGAACCGAAGTTGCCCTGGCCGTCTACCAGCAGGTAGCGCAGGGAGAATGGCTGCGCCATCCGAACGATGGTGTCGTACACCGCGGTATCACCGTGCGGGTGATACTTACCGATCACGTCACCGACAACACGGGCAGATTTCTTGTACGGCTTGTTGAAGTCGTTGCCCAGCTCGCTCATCGCGAACAGCACGCGCCGGTGCACGGGCTTCAAGCCATCGCGCGCATCCGGCAGTGCCCGCCCGACAATTACGCTCATCGCGTAGTCGAGGTAGGACTGCTTCAGCTCGTCTTCGATATTGACCGGGAGGATTTCTTTGGCCAGTTCGCCCATGAGAAGCCTGATTCCTTTTTCTGGTGAAACTTCGTCAGGACCAACGAAGCTCGCCGCTGCAGGCTCAGTGCCATGCATTGGCTTACGACAAATCAACGAGTTATGCCATGGATCTGCGCAGTAAAGGTCACCCTGCGGGGCAACCCTGGAAACCGCCGGATGTTATCACAAGAGCCGCCACGCACCTATCCCCCAGATGCGCATGGAGAGTAGTTAGTTGACCGGTGACAGGCTTGAAGGGGACGAGAGGGGCTTAGAGCCGCTGCGAATGCTGAATTCGGGGCCGAATTACAGATGTTTATTGACTTTCAGACCCTAATCGCCAGCAGGCTGGCTCCCACATTGATCTGTGTCGATCACAAAACCTGTGGGAGCCAGCCTGCTGGCGATGGCGTCCTTTAGAACGCCACGGCCAATTAATGCAGACGCTTGCGGCACATCAACTGCGCCATCTTCGCCGTATCCGGGCGCTCTACAATGCCTTTTTCGGTGACGATCGCATCGATCAGATCCGCCGGCGTCACGTCGAACACCGGGTTAAAGGCATCGACATCGGCCCCGACGCGCTTGCCACCGACCTCCAGCAACTCGCGACCATCACGCTCTTCAATCGGGATCTCGTCGCCACTGGCCAGGTTCATGTCGATGGTCGAACTCGGCGCCACCACCATGAAGCGCACGCCGTGGTGCATGGCGTTGACCGCCAGTTGGTAGGTGCCGATCTTGTTCGCCACGTCGCCGTTGGCGGTAATCCGGTCAGCGCCGACGATGACCCAAGTAGGGCCTTTGGTCTTCATGATATGCGCCGCGGCGGAATCGACATTGAGGGTCACGGGAATACCTTCATTGGCCAGCTCCCACGCGGTCAGCCGCGAGCCCTGCAACCACGGGCGGGTTTCGTCGACATATACCCGCTCGACCATACCCTCGATGAAAGCGCCACGAATCACCCCCAGCGCCGTGCCAAAGCCGCCCGTGGCCAGCGCGCCGGTGTTGCAATGGGTCAGGATCGCCTGGGCGTTGCCCTGATGCTTGCGGATCAGATCCACACCCAGTTGCGCCATGGTCAGGTTGGCTTCGCGATCACTTTCGTGAATGGCGATAGCCTCGGCCTCGAGCACTTCAAGCGGATCGGCATTGTCTTTCAGGCGATCAAGCCGGTCGTGCATGCGACCCAGCGCCCAGAACAGGTTGACGGCGGTAGGACGGGAGTCGGCCAGCAACATGAAATCCTCTTCCAGTGCAGCGTACCAGTCACCACCCTCGGCAATCCGGGCGCGGGCTGCCAGTACGATGCCATAAGCGGCACTGATACCAATCGCCGGAGCACCGCGCACCACCATCGAGCGAATGGCCTCGGCCACGCCAGCGGCGCTGGTGTAGGCGATCCAGGTTTCCTCGAACGGCAAAATACGCTGATCCAGCAGATGGAGAGCGCCATCACGCCAATCGATGGCCTTTACCTTTTCCGCAGCCAACAGTCGATCGCGCATCCCTCACCCCGCACTCATGAACAAAAGCCGCCGATTATAGCGATCCCCCCGCGAAGACGCTCGGGTATACTTCACCATCCTTTACAAAAGCACTGGAACCAACCCTCGATGCCGAACACTGCCGCTGCGCTCGACCTGTTATTGCTGCCGACCTGGCTGGTACCCGTCGAACCCGCTGGTGTTGTCCTCAAGGAACATGGCGTGGGCATCCGTGATGGACGCATCGTGTTTATCGGCCCACGTTCCGCCGCGCTGAAGCTTAACGCAACCGAAACCCGCGAATTGCCCGACATGCTGCTCAGCCCCGGCCTGATCAATGCCCACGGGCACGCGGCGATGACGCTGTTCCGTGGCCTGGCCGATGACCTGCCATTGATGACCTGGCTGGAAAACCACATCTGGCCCGCCGAAGCCAAGTGGGTCGACGAGGATTTCGTGCGCGACGGCACGGACCTGGCCATCGCCGAGCAAATCAAAGGTGGCATCACCTGTTTCTCTGACATGTACTTCTTCCCGAAGGTTGCCAGCGAGCGCGTGCACAACAGCGGTATTCGCGCGCAGATCGCGATTCCGATCCTCGATTTCCCCATTCCGGGCGCCGCTACGGCGGACGAAGCCATTCGTCAGGGCGTTGAACTGTTTGGCGATCTCAAGCACCACGACCGCATCAAAATCACCTTCGGCCCCCATGCACCCTACACCGTGGGCGATGAAAGCCTGGAAAAAATCCGGGTGATCGCCGAAGAACTGGACGCCTCGATCCACATGCACGTGCATGAAACAGCCTTCGAAGTGCAGCAATCGGTCGAGCAGCGCGGTGAACGACCACTGGCCCGACTGGCGCGCCTGGGCTTGCTGGGGCCGCGCTTCCAGGCGGTTCACATGACCCAGATCAGCGAAGAAGACCTGGCCCTGCTGGTAGAAAGCAACAGCAATGTGATTCATTGCCCGGAGTCGAACCTGAAGCTGGCCAGCGGGTTCTGCCCGGTCGAGCGTTTGTGGCAGGCCGGGGTCAATGTCGCGGTCGGCACCGATGGGGCGGCCAGCAACAATGACCTGGACCTGCTCGGCGAAACCCGCACCGCGGCCCTGCTGGCCAAGGTTGTCGCCGGCTCGGCCACCGCGCTGGATGCCCATCGTGCCTTGCGCATGGCCACCCTCAACGGTGCCCGGGCACTGGGCATCGAGGCCGAAACCGGCTCGCTGGAAATCGGCAAGGCGGCGGACATGGTGGCATTCGATCTCTCCGGCCTGGCCCAGCAACCGGTCTACGACCCGGTTTCGCAGCTTATATACGCCACCGGCCGGGACTGCGTGAAACACCTTTGGGTTGCCGGCAAGCAGTTGCTCGACGACCGTCGCCTGACACGCCTGGATGAACAACAGCTAAGTACTGTCGCGAAGGCCTGGGGCCAGCGCATCAGCGGCCGCACCGAATCGTAAGCACCCTGGAGCACAATCCGGGGCAACAGGATTTTTCAAGTTTTAGAGGACTTAAACCATGAGCAACGTCGACTACGCCGAAATCGCCAAATTCGAAGCCCTGGCCCATCGCTGGTGGGACCGCGAAAGCGAATTCAAACCGCTTCACGACATCAACCCGCTGCGGGTCAACTGGATTGACGAACGCGTCAACCTGGCCGGCAAGAAGGTCCTCGACGTCGGTTGCGGCGGCGGCATCCTCAGCGAAGCCATGGCTCAGCGCGGCGCGACCGTGATGGGTATCGACATGGGCGAAGCGCCATTGGCGGTTGCCCAACTGCATCAGCTGGAGTCGGGCGTAAGCGTCGAATACCGGCAGATCACCGCCGAAGCCCTGGCCGAGGAAATGCCCGAGCAGTTCGACGTGGTCACTTGCCTGGAAATGCTTGAGCACGTACCGGACCCGTCGTCGGTCATCCGTGCCTGCTTCCGCATGGTCAAACCCGGCGGCCAGGTGTTCTTCTCGACCATCAACCGCAACCCGAAGGCGTACCTGTTCGCCATCGTCGGCGCCGAATACATCATGAAGCTGCTGCCGCGCGGCACCCACGACTTCAAGAAATTCATTCGCCCTTCCGAACTCGGCGCCTGGAGCCGCATGGCCGGCCTGACCGTCAAGGACATCATCGGCCTGACCTACAACCCGCTGACCAAGCACTACAAACTGGCCTCCGACGTGGACGTCAACTACATGATCCAGACCCTGCGCGAGGAATAAGCCGATGCCAATCAGAGCAGTTCTTTTCGACATGGACGGCACCCTGCTCGACACCGCGCCGGACTTCATTGCGATCTGTCAGGCGATGCGTGCCGACCGCGGCTTGCCACCAATGAACGACAAGCACATTCGCGACGAGATTTCCGGCGGCGCCAAGGCGATGGTCGCGGTAACCTTCGCCATGGACCCGGAAACGCCGGGATTCGAGGAATTGCGCCTGGAGTTCCTGGAGCGCTACCTCGTGGGTTGTGCGGTGCACAGCAAACTGTTCGACGGCATGGGCGAACTGCTGGCGGACATCGAGAAGGCCAACCTGGTCTGGGGCGTGGTCACTAACAAGCCGCTGCGCTTCGCCGAGCCGATCATGCAACAGCTGGGGCTGGCTGAACGCTCGGCGCTGCTGATCTGCCCGGATCATGTGAAGAACAGCAAACCGGATCCGGAACCGCTGATCCTCGCCTGCAAGATGCTCGACCTGGACCCGGCCAGCGTACTGTTCGTCGGCGATGACTTGCGTGACATCGAGTCGGGCCGCGATGCCGGTACCAAGACCGCCGCCGTGACCTTCGGCTATATCCACCCGGATGATAATCCGCGGCATTGGGGTGCGGACGTGGTGGTCGATCATCCGCTGGAGTTGCGCAAGGTGCTTGATAGCGCGCTTTGCAGTTGCTGAGCCAGATAGCTTGACGTGGGCACCTGCTTTTGTGGCGAGGGAGCTTGCTCCCGCTGGGTCGCGAAGCGCCCCCTCTGCCTATGCATGCGCCTTCTCGGGAACCGTTATTAAAAGATTACGACTGCTTCGCAGCCGAGCGGGAGCAAGCTCCCTCGCCACAGGTTCGATGCAGGTCTTTGAAGAGGTTTTTTATGTTTGATTATTCCGCCCGCCCCGAGCTGCTCAAGGATCGGGTCATTCTGGTCACCGGCGCAGGACGCGGCATCGGCGCCGCAGCGGCAAAAACCTACGCGGCACACGGCGCAACCGTGCTGCTGCTGGGCAAGACCGAAGCCAACCTGACCCAGGTCTACGACGAAATCGAAGCCGCCGGCCATCCACAACCGGCAGTTATCCCCTTCAACCTCGAAACCGCCCTGCCCCATCAATACGATGAGCTGGCGGCGATGATCGAAAGCGAATTCGGGCATCTCGACGGCCTGCTGCACAATGCTTCGATCATCGGTCCGCGCACGCCGATCGAGCAGCTTTCCGGCGAAAACTTCATGCGGGTCATGCAAGTCAACGTCAATGCCATGTTCATGCTCACCAGCACGCTGCTGCCACTGCTCAAGCTGTCGCAGGATGCCTCGGTGGTGTTCACTTCCAGCAGCGTCGGCCGCAAGGGACGTGCGTATTGGGGCGCTTACGGCGTCTCCAAGTTCGCCACTGAAGGCCTGATGCAAACCCTGGCTGACGAAGTCGATACCGTGGCCCCGGTACGTTCCAACAGCATCAACCCGGGCGCCACCCGCACCAGCATGCGCGCCCAGGCTTACCCGGGGGAAAACCCACTGAACAACCCGACGCCCGAGGAGATCATGCCGGTCTACCTTTACCTGATGGGCCCGGACAGCACCGGCATCAATGGCCAGGCGTTCAACGCCCAGTAATGACCGTACGTCGCTTTTAAGTGCCGCGCCAGCTTCCTGTCGCGGCACTCGAAGGCTCCCGGACTCGAGCCAGGCATCTGTCAAACAAACGTCACACTCTGCACTACACAGGTAGCGAACGAACATCAACCGTTTGATTTAAAACAGATTTTATTCGGATGAACCGAATGGCACGACTTTCGCTCTAAGTTTGCTCAGACACGCAACGTGAAAGCAGACGGGGGTGAAGCTTGAGCGCAGAGATTACTCATCTTCTACAAAGCGGATTAAACTTGTACGAAATGTCCTACGGGACTGACGGACCAGTACGACGCGCAGCCCTAAGCCGCTCTCACCCTGCTTGTAAGACAGCCTTACTGCTTAGGGGCGCACGCCTTATGAAACCACCTTCCCAGACCAACGCAATTGACTTCGATAGCGCCAAATTGCAACGCCTGGGCTTTGGTCAGCAGCCGCCCCTTCTGGAAAGACCTGTCAGTCTTGCGCAATTGCGCCAGCAATTGAGCCAGCAGCTGCAAACCAGCCTGGAGCCGCAACGCATTCTTGGGACTTTCTATCGCGAGATTCAGCGGTTGGTGCCATTGGACGCCCTGTGCTACCTGCACAAGAGCAGTGATCTGCGCCTGGAGTTCGGCCAGCGCGGCCACCATTCCATCAGTTACAGCCTCAGCCACGAAGGCGAACACCTGGGTGAGCTGATTTTCCGCCGCAACCAACGTTTCAGCGAACAGGAACAGGGCAATCTCGAATCACTGCTGGCCGCACTGCTTTTCCCGATGCGCAACGCGCTGCTGTACCGTACCGCCACCCAAAGCGCACTGCGCGACCCGCTGACGGGCACCGGTAACCGCATCGCCATGGACCAGACGCTGCAAAGGGAGATCGAACTGTCTCGGCGCCATCTTCAACCGTTGTCGGTGCTGATGCTGGACATCGATCATTTCAAGCTGGTCAATGACAACCATGGTCACAGCACTGGCGATGACGTGCTCAAGGCGGTCGCCGCCACGATCAAAAACCAGCTACGCAACGTGGACATGGTGTTCCGCTATGGCGGTGAAGAGTTCCTGATCCTGCTGTCGAACACCTGCCGCGAGGCCGCGGCCATGGTCGGTGAGCGGCTGCGGTTTGCAGCGCAGTCCGAAGAGTACCTGGCCGATGGTCACAGAATCCTGCTGACGGTCAGCCTCGGCTGTTCGACCCTGCTGCCCGGCGAGTCTGCCGAAAGCCTGTTGCGACGGGCAGACAGCGCGTTGTATGTGGCCAAGCGCGAAGGTCGTAACCGGCTGGAGATGGCGGGCTGATTTTTCAGCTATTCACAAAACAATGTAGGAGCGAGCCTGCTCGCGATGACGTGCTTTCATTCAATACTTCTGGTGACTGTTAAGCAGCTATCGCGAGCAGGCTCGCTCCTACAGTGGTTTTTCAAGCAGCGATAGAATCAGCCTTCGGCCAGTGCCATCCGCTCACGCACGACCGGTGCCCGCTCTGCGTGCTCCATTTGCATGCAACGCTCGAGGAACAGGTACATATAGTCGTAGCTCTTGCAAACGGCCTGACGCAACTCCACTTGCATGGATTTGCTCGGGTTGGTGCCCGCCAATGTGCAGATGATCTCCAGGGCTTCCCATGGATGGGCATCATCATACTGCGCATGCATCTTCAGCCACTTCATCGCCCGCTTGCGATCTTCCTCGGGGAACGAGGCGGCGTAGATACCGTTGGAACACACTACCGCCGACCATTCCCCGGTCGCCCCTTCGATGGCGTAGTTGGTGGCGGCAATCCCGACGATCAGCGAGTCGGCGGAACTGGTGTGCCAGCACCAATGGCTCAGGGCGTGAAGCTCGGGAGGAACCTGCTGCGCCTGCAGCTCTTCCAGACTGACACCGTGCGCGCGACTCCAGTGCACCCAGTAATCGGCGTGGTTCAGTTCGACGCGGATGTTGCGCATCAGCCAGCGACGGGCCATGTCTTCGCCGGGATGACGGGCAAAGCGGGTCTTGGTCAGGTTTTGTGCCATATACAACGCGAACTGTTCGACCACCGGCCAGCCACCGATCAGGTACTGGCGCATGGTCTTCGCACTGAGTTTGTTGTCTCGCATGCGTTGGTACAGTTCGTGTTCGACAACCCGGCGCTTGCTCTCGCTGCAATCCTGGATCAGGCGCTGGGCCCAGGCAGGGTAACTTGCAGCTTCCATGAGCGGTCCGGTTCGGTTGAATGTATCGATCACTGTCGAGCTCCTTTTGATTGTGATTGTCAGACCGGCAGGAGTTTCAACGGAACGTGCCAGGCGCCTTGAACAACAGCGGCTGAGGCCTGGCAGGGCGACTCAGCAAGCTATCGCAGGTAAACAACTGCGGGCGTTCAATCACATACCCTTGAGCGTAATCCACCCCGATCTCCAGCAATGCCTGCTCGATCTGGGGCGTTTCGACAAACTCGGCAATCGTGCGCTTACCCATCACATGGCCAATGTGATTGATCACTTCGACCATGGCGCGGTTAATCGGGTCGTCCAGCATATCCTTTACGAAACTCCCGTCGATCTTCAGGAAGTCTACAGGCAAATGTTTCAGGTACGCGAACGAGGACATTCCGGCACAAAAATCGTCCAGGGAAAAATGGCAGCCTAAGCCTTTGAGTTCATTAATGAATCGAATGGCGCTGCCAAGATTTGAAATAGCACTGGTTTCAGTAATTTCAAAACAAATCATTTCAGGCGGAATCGAATACGTCACAAACTGTTCGCGCAAGAAGTCCAGGAACGCCTCATCCCCGATCGTCGTGCCTGACAGATTTATCGCACACATGGCCAGCGGCCCGTTGCCTTGCTCGGCCCGGCATTGGGCGATGATCTTGAACACGTTCTGCACCACCCAACGATCAAGCGAGCTCATCAGGCCATAGCGTTCAGCTGCCGGAATGAAGCTGTCGGGCAAAATCATCCGCCCGGCTTCATCATGCAATCGCAGCAGAATTTCAATATGTCCGTCGTCCTGATCGCCATGACCCAGGGGGACAATTTCCTGGGCGTACAGGCAGAAGCGGTCTTCCTCCAGCGCCATGTGCAAACGCTGCACCCAGGCCATTTCGCCGAAGCGCAGGGACAATTCCGAGTCATCCGGATGATAGACCTGGACCCGGTTACGGCCCTTTTCCTTGGCCATGTAGCACGCCATGTCGGCAGCACGCAGCGAGGCTTCGAGCGTCGTCGGATTCTGCGCGACATGGACCAGTCCGATACTGACAGTGGTCACGAAAGGCCGGCCTTTCCAGACAAAATGCAGATTTTGCACAGTCTGGCGCAGGCTGTCGGCAATTTTCTCCGCTGCTTGCGGTGCGCAGTTTTCCAGCAGGATGCCGAACTCGTCACCGCCAAGACGCGCCAGGGTGTCGCCTTCGCGCAGCCCGGATTGCAACAAGGCACAGATATGCCGCAACAGTTCGTCGCCCGCCGCGTGGCCGCAGGTATCGTTGACCAGTTTGAACTGATCCAGATCGAGGAACATCAGGGCATGGCGACCCGAATGGCGGGTCAGATTGTGCAGCGCCTGTTCCAGGCGATATTCGAATTCACGGCGGTTGGCGAGCCCGGTCAAGGCGTCGTGGGTCGCCTGCCACGACAGATTGGCGATGTATTGCCGCTCCTGGGTCATGTCATGCAGCACCAACACCGTCCCGCTGACTTTGCCGGCATTGCGGATCGGCGCGCCCACCAGCGTGACAGACACCGTGCTGCCGTCCAGGCGTTGAATCAGCTTGGAGTGTTCACTGCCGCCACTGAGCTGGCCGCTGAGAATATGCTCGATCAGGGTGAACCCGTCGGTCTGGGCATTTTCGTCCAGCAGGTTGAACAGTGCCGCCAGCGGCAACCCTGTCGCCTGCTCGGCCTTCCAGTGGGTCAACGCCTCGGCCGCGGGATTCATGTAGGCAATCGCACCGGAAACATCCGTGGTGATCACTCCATCGCCAATCGATTGCAGGGTGATCTGCGCCCGCTCTTTCTCCACTTGCAGCGCATCGGCGAAGGCATGGCGCTGCTTGAGCAGTTTATGGGTGCGCATCAGCGCCAGCGCAATCAATCCCAGAGCAGTGGCGAGGTTCGTCAGCAGCAGCAGACGAAGAATGACCCGCGACCCCTCCCCCAGTGCATCACTGAAGGCTTTCGCCGCCGGAGTCACCTCATCATTGATCGCGAAAATCTGCTCCTTCCAGCGCTGTATATCCGCCCTGGAAGCCGGGCCGGCGGTGATGTGCCGATGCATGTCGCCGGCAACGTCATCGAGTTTGGCCAGATAGGCATCACCCACGGTCCATAGGTCGATGGCTTTTTCGAGATAGCTGAAGTGACGAAAGTTGAGGTACAGCCAAATCAGGCTGGAAACGTCATCCGGGTGGTTGCCACCCTTGAGAATCCCCGCACGTGCCGCCTCGACATTCGGCGGTTGATGATCCAGTGCCACACGCAACTCATGCCCGCCCTGAGGCACGGAAATGGCGCGCTGGTATTTACGAAAAATCACTTCGTCGCCACTGTCGGCGTAGAGATTGAGGTAATAGATGGCGTCTTTCTGGCCCTTGGACCACAGGCTTTCACCGGCGACATAACCGCGAACAGCCGACAGCACGTAAAGACTGACACCGCCCAAGAGGGCCTGAAACACCACAACGGCGATAAATGGCCAGACGATGCCCAACAGCCGTGGCGTTCCGAGAGTCCGCTTTTGATTCATGAGGTCCCTTGCGTTAGCACTGCTTGCTCGTCTTCCGGACGAAATCGCTACAGCTAGACTAGGTTGCGATTCCGATCCCGGCAAGCGACAAGCTTTGCCCGGGGGGAACATCGCGGCCGCTGAATTCGGTCGCGATCATGTTTTTTATTGTATTGAATCGGCGGCTCGCTACAACTGCTGCAAATGCCCATACAGCTTGGCGTATAACCCACCCTCGGCAATCAGTTGCTGGTGATCGCCATCCTCCGCGATCTGCCCGCCGTCAAAAACCAGCACACGATCGGC
This sequence comes from Pseudomonas sp. KH_046_2, assembly GCF_057838985.1. Taxonomy (NCBI): domain Bacteria; kingdom Pseudomonadati; phylum Pseudomonadota; class Gammaproteobacteria; order Pseudomonadales; family Pseudomonadaceae; genus Pseudomonas; species Pseudomonas sp. KH_046_2. The sequence goes on from NZ_CM174480.1 coordinate 4,602,353, forward strand.
CTGTTTTACCGCCGAAAGACGGTGGGCAATGATCAACGTGGTGCGATTGCTCAGAAACCGCGCCAGCGCCTGGTGCAGGTTGTATTCGGTGGCAGCGTCCAGCGCGGAGGTGGCCTCGTCCAGAATTACCACCTTGGGTTCGGCCAGTACCATTCGGGCGATGGCCAGGCGCTGGCGCTGCCCGCCGGACAAACGTACGCCGGAGCGTCCGACGATGCTGTCCAGGCCATTGGGCAAATCCCGGACCGTGCCGTGCAATTGGGCGATTTCCAGCGCCTGCCAGCAGGCCTCGTCACTGCGTTCGCGGCCCATGGTCAGGTTGGCCCGGATGGTGTCGTTGAACAGCGCCGGATGTTGCAGGACCACGGCAACATTTTCCCGCACGGTTTCCAGGCCGATCTCTTGCTGGGTCGAACCGCCGAAGCGAATGGTACCGGCCAGCGGCGTGTACAAGCCCAGCAGCAGTTGCACCAGCGTGCTCTTGCCACCGCCACTGGCGCCGACGATCGCGACCTTTTCGCCGGGGGCGATGGACAGGTTCATCTGGTTCAAGACCAGCTCATCGCCGTAACCGAAGCTCAGCCCTTGTACTTCCAGCCCGACCGTTTCACGGCCGACAAATGGGTCGACGCCGCCCGGGTACTCGGGCTCATCGGCTCGAGACAGCAACTCGTTGATCCGCGACAGCGCACCGCCAGCGGCGTAGTAGGCGTATTGCAGGTTCAGCAGTTGTTCAACCGGGCCGATCATGAACCACAGGTAGCTGAACACCGCGAGCATCTGGCCGATTGAAAGGTCGGAAAACAGCACGGTGAGCATCGCCGCGGCCCGGAAAATATCGATGCCGAACTGGAACAGCAAACCGCTGGCCCGATTCGACGCATCGGTTTTCCATTGGGAATTCACCGCATAGTCGCGCACGTCCCGGGCGCGTTGCCCCAGGCGACCGAGGAAAAACCCCTGGCGGTTGCCGGCGCGAACTTCCTGGATGGCATCCAGCGTTTCGGTCAGTGCCTGGGTAAAGCGCGAAGTGCTGTCGTTCTCGAGTTTCTTCAGGTGCTTGACCCGCTTGCCCAATTGCACCGTGGCATAGATCACCAGCGGGTTGAACAGCAGAATCAGCAATGCCAGTTTCCAGTGCATCCACATCAGAATGCCCGCCGTACCGACCAGGGTCAGCATGGCCACAAGGAAACGGCTGAGGGTTTCGCCGACGAATTTGTCCAGCGTGTCCAGGTCAGTCACAAGGTGCGTGGTCACCGTGCCGCTGCCCAGGCTTTCGTATTCGCCCAGGGAGATGCGCTTGAGCCGTTCGATCAGCCGCACGCGAATCCGATAGACGATGTCCTTGGCCAGCCCGGCGAACAATTTTGCCTGCACTACGTTGAACATCAACGCCGCGCATCGCAGGGTCAGGGTCACCAGCAGCATCAGGCCGATATAACCCGCGGCCTTCTGCCAGCCTTCGGGCAGCGCGTGGTTCATGATCTTCAGCGCGGCATCACCATGCCCCAGCAACACCTCATCCACCAGCAACGGCAGGAGCAAGGGAATCGGCACGCTGCACAAGGTCGCCAGCACGGCCACGCCGTTGGCGATCCACAGGGATTTCTTGTGATGCAGGGCCAGGCGGCGGATTTCCGCCCAGCTCAGACGGTCGACACGTTTAGCGGGTGCGACATCATCAGGCAGGTCATGCACAGGCAGCACGCTCCAGCCAGCGGCCGAGTAGCGAGGACAATTCGCTCAACGGCTGATAGCCATTGGTCAACAATGCCAGTTGGCCGTTACGCTCGGCCAGCAGAGTGGGGAAACCGGCAATACCCAGGTCCTGGACCCAGGTGAAATCAGCCGCCGTCGCGGTGTGCATATCGGCGCGGTCAAACGCCGCGGCGAATTCGATGCGCGGCAGACCGGCCTGTTCGGCCAGTTCCACCAGCACGCTGGCGCGGGTGACGTCGCGTCCTTCGGCATAAAATGCCTGCTGAATCAGCCCGAGCAGCTTCCAGGCACAATCCGGCGCCAGTGCGCGCGCCGTGACCAGCGCCCGGCAGGCAGGCTCGGTGTCGTAGACAAAGCCATCGGGTAACGCGCCGTCAAACTTGAAGGGCTGACCGGTGGCCTCGGTGACCGCATGCCAGTGTTCCAGGATGTAGCGTCGGGTGGTCGGCTCCAGCGCCGCACCGCTACCGGTGCGCAAACCACCCACGATCAGATGCACATCCACACCCGCGGCTTGCGCCTGCTCGACCAGTGCGTTGGCCACCGGGGCAAACCCCCAGCACCAGGAACACATCGGGTCCATCACATAGAGCAGGCGCGCAGACATGGTTCAGGCCTCGGAGGATGCTTGCTTGTAGTTGAAGCCGATCGGGTGAGGCTGGTTGCGAGCCTTGGCCAGTTCGATCTGCTTCTGCCGGTCGATCGCGCTGCGACGGGTCTTCTCACTCAGCTTATCCCAGCAATGCGGGCAACTGATGCCGGCCACGTAATGCTCGGACGCGCGGTCTTCCACGCTCACCGGCGTGCGGCAGGCATGACATTGATCGTAGTCGCCTTCGCTCAGGTCATGGCGAACCGTCACGCGGTTGTCGAACACGAAGCAGTCGCCCTGCCACTTGGTTTCTTCCTGCGGGACCTCTTCGAGGTACTTGAGGATGCCACCCTTGAGGTGAAAAACCTCACCGAAGCCCTCGCTGAGCATGTAGCTCGAGGCCTTCTCGCAGCGGATGCCGCCGGTGCAGAACATCGCGACCTTCTTGTGCACGGCCGGGTCGAAGTTGGCTTTGATGTAATCGGGAAATTCGCGAAAACTGGTGGTTTTCGGGTCGATGGCGCCTTCGAAGGTACCGATCGAGACTTCGTAATCGTTACGGGTGTCGATCAACAGCACTTCCGGGTCGCTGATCAGGGCGTTCCAGTCCTGCGGATCGACGTAGGTGCCGACCTTTTTGTTCGGGTCCACGCCTTCCACGCCGAGGGTGACGATTTCTTTCTTGAGTTTGACTTTGGTGCGATAGAACGGCTGATCGTCGCAGTACGACTCTTTGTGATCGATGTCGTCCATCCGCGGGTCGCTCTTGAGCCAGGCCATCAGCCCGTCGATGCCTTCGCGGCTGCCGGACACGGTGCCGTTGATGCCTTCTTCGGCAATCAGCAGCGTGCCTTTGATGCCGTTGTCGACCATCGCCTGCAGCAGGGGCTCGCGCAGGGCGACGTAATCTTCCAGGGTGACGAACTTATACAGTGCCGCCACGACAATCTGTTGTGTCATGGGTGAATCTCCAGGTGGCTACCCTCGTAAGGGGTGAACCGGATGCGAAAAAAAACGCGCCGGGTTAGCGGCGCGTTGGGCATTCTAACAAAAAACCGGCGTTTAGTGCTTGCTGCCGCCGGCACAGGTCGGCGAGGCCGGAGCCGCGTCGATCCGGGCCCATTCCTCTGGCGTGTAGGTATGCAGCGCCAACGCATGGAACTCCCCCATCAGCTCGCCAAGCGTGCCGTAGACCTTCTGGTGGCGCTTGACCCGGTTCAGGCCTTCGAACTGCGCGCTGACCACCACAGCCTTGAAATGGGTTTGCAGCCCACGGCTGTGCATGTGGCTTTCATCCAGCACTTGCAGATGCTCGGGCTGAAGCAGGCCCAACGTCGATTCGATGCGTTGTTGCATGGTCATACCGAACTCCGCTTAAGGCTTTTTCTTGGCTGGAGCAGCCGCGTCTTTCGGCGTCAGCTCGGCGGTCATGTCAGCCAGCAGCTTGTTGACCACAGGCACCGCGCTTTCCAGCTTGGCCTGGGTCATCTGGGCCGATTGCTGGGTCAGCTGAGGCATTTTTTCCAGGACTTTCTTGCCCAGTGGCGACTGGTAGAACGCAACCAAGTCCTTGAGCTCGGATTCGGTGAAGTTGGTGGTGTAGAGCTTGACCATGTCCGGTTTCAGCTTGTTCCAGCCAATGGCCTGGTCCAGAGCGGCGTTGGCCTTGGCCTGGTAGGTTTCCAGCACGGCCTTTTTCGACTCAGGGGCTTTGGTTTGTTCGAAACGCTGGGCAAACATCTGCTGTACTTGCATGTACACCGGGGTGCCCAGTTTGTCAGCGTGCGCCATGGTCAGGAAAGCCTCGGCACTGGCGTTATGGCTGGCGGTGTCGGCAAGAACCTGGCCGCTGGCGCAGACCAAAGCAACGGCGGTACAGATGGCACGAAGACGAGTCATCGAGTTTCCTTTTCTAGCTGGCGAGGTAAGACCCCAAGGGCGTCCATTCTGCGCCTAAAAAAGTGTGTCGCTCAACCCCAAGCCTTGTCGCGCCTGATTTAGAGGGGTTGAATGGTCAAATTCAGACTGATGGAACCACGGCCGTCGATCACGGCCTAAACTGCGCTATCGGACCTACAGGAGTGAGCAAGATGAGCCGTATCGAAACCGACAGCCTCGGCCAGGTTGAAGTCCCGGATGAAGCCTATTGGGGCGCTCAGACGCAACGCTCGCTGATCAACTTCGCCATCGGCAACGAACGCATGCCGCTGGCCGTGTTGCATGCCCTGGCGCTGATCAAGAAAGCCGCGGCACGGGTCAATGATCGTAACGGCGACGTACCTGCCGACATTGCCCGCCTGATCGAGCAGGCAGCCGACGAAGTGCTCGCCGGCGACCACGACGACCAGTTTCCGCTGGTGGTCTGGCAAACCGGCAGCGGCACCCAGAGCAACATGAACGTCAACGAAGTGATCGCCGGTCGCGCCAACGAGCTGGCGGGCAACCCGCGTGGCGGCAAGTCCCCGGTGCACCCCAACGATCACGTCAATCGCTCCCAGAGTTCCAACGACTGCTTCCCCACCGCCATGCACATCGCCGCCGTCCAGGCGGTGCAACAGCACTTGCTGCCGGCGATCAGTGAACTGTCCGGCGGGCTGGCCGAGCTGGCCGCCCGCCACATGAAACTGGTCAAGACCGGCCGTACCCACATGATGGATGCGACACCGATCAGCTTCGGCCAGGAAATCTCGGCCTTCATCGCGCAACTCGATTACGCCGAGCGGGCAATCCGCAGCGCACTGCCCGCAGTCTGCGAACTGGCCCAGGGCGGAACGGCCGTCGGCACCGGGCTGAACTCACCCCACGGCTTCGGTGAGGCCATCGCCGCAGAATTGGCCGCCCTCTCCGGCTTGCCGTTCATCACCGCGCCGAACAAGTTCGCCGCGCTGGCCGGCCATGAGCCGCTGACCACGTTGTCCGGCGGGCTGAAAACCCTCGCCGTGACGTTGATGAAAATCGCCAACGACCTGCGCCTGCTGGGCTCCGGCCCGCGCGCAGGCTTCGCCGAAGTCAGGCTGCCGGCCAATGAACCGGGGAGTTCGATCATGCCGGGCAAGGTCAACCCGACCCAGTGCGAAGCGCTGTCGATGCTGGCCTGCCAGGTGCTGGGCAACGACGTCGCCATCGGCTTTGCCGCCAGTCAGGGCCACTTGCAGTTGAACGTGTTCAAACCGGTGATCATCCATAACCTGTTGCAATCGATCCGATTGCTGGCTGATGGCTGCAGCAACTTCCAGCAGCACTGCGTGGCCGGCCTGGAACCGGATGCGGAAAAAATGGCTGAGCACCTGGAGCGAGGCCTGATGCTGGTGACGGCGCTCAACCCGCACATTGGCTATGACAAATCGGCGGAGATCGCCAAGAAGGCCTACAGCGAAGGCCTGACCTTGCGCGAGGCGGCGCTGCAGCTCGGGTATCTGACTGACGAAGAGTTCGATGCGTGGGTGAGGCCGGAGAATATGCTGGAGGCTGGGGCCAAGGGCTGAATCTGTAGCGCCTGACAGGCCGTCATCGCGGGCAAGCCACGCTCCCACAGGTTTTGTGTCGTCCACAAAATTGATGAACGACTCGAAACCTGTGGGAGCGTGGCTTGCTCGCGAAGAACGATGACGCGGTCTAACTGGCTGCCATCCGCACCTTCCGCGCCTTCAACCCGGCAATCAACGATGGCCCCAACGCCACCAGCGCCGACCCCAGCACCACCAGCACCGCACCGCCATATCCCAGACCATTGATCGTCTCGGCATGCACATAGTCGGGCCATAGCCACGCAGCCATGGCAACCGCGGCAAAAGTCACCAACGGCGTAATGGCCAGCGTTGCGCTGACCCGGGAGGCTTCCCAATGGGCCAGGGCCTCGGCAAACGCACCATAGGCAATCAGGGTGTTGAGACAGCACGCCAGCAGCAACCAACCCTGCAACGGGTTCAATTGCAGCGCTTCGAGCGGATGCACCCACGGCGTCAACAGCGCCGCGCAAAACAGGTAGATCACCATCATCACCTGCAGCGAATTCCACACCGTCAGCAATTGCTTCTGCCCCAGGGCATAGAAGGTCCAGACCGTGGATGCCAGCAGCACCAGCAGCACGCCGGCGGTGTAGTCGGTCAGCGATGTGAGCAACTCACTCAAGCGCTGGTTGAAAAACAGCGCAAAGCCGATCAGCAGCACCAGCAGGCCGATCCCCTGCCCCAGGCTGAACCGTTCCTTGAACACAAACAGACTGGCGATCAGCAACATGATCGGCCCCATCTGCACCACCAGTTGCGCGGTACCGGGGCTGAGCAGGTTCAGGCCCATCAGATACAACACATAGTTACCGACCAGGCCGAGCACCGCCATCAGCACCAGCCAGCCACCACAAGATCCGAGTACTTTGCGGCTGGGCAAGCGCCTGGTGGCCGCCAGGTAAATGAACAGGCAGCCGCCGGACACCAGCAGACGAAACCAGGTCACCGTCACCGGGTCCATCACCAGCAACACTTGCTTGAGCTTGATCGGCAGGATTCCCCACAACAACGCGGTCAACAAGGCCAGGAACAGACCGTAACCCCAGCGACCCGATGAAATGTGCATGTGAACCCCAACGCCAACTGACAGGAGCCGTCATTCTAGGCCCGCAGCGGTGGCGTACACAGACACAGTTTCGGTCTGGCCGCGAATGAAACTGTGCGGGTCGTAATCTTCAGGTGATGTTTTTTGACCGTGGTGCACTCATCGCGAGCAAGCTCGCTCCCACAGGAATCTGTTGTACGACACAGATCCCTGTGGGAGCGAGCCTGCTCGCGAAAGCTATCTGGCAGACAACGAGAAGTATCGAGGCTTAATGCACCGCCTCAAACAACCCCGTAGCCCCCATCCCGCCACCTACGCACATGGTGACGATGCCGTACCGCAGATTGCGTCGCTGCAATTCACGAACGAGATGTCCGACCTGGCGCGAGCCGGTCATGCCGAACGGGTGACCGATGGAAATCGATCCACCGTTGACGTTGTACCGGGCGTTGTCGATTTCCAGGTGATTGCGGCTGTACAGGCACTGCGAGGCGAACGCCTCGTTGAGCTCCCACAGGTCGATGTCGTCAATCCGCAAGCCTTTGGCCTTGAGCAGTTTCGGTACCGAGAACACAGGGCCGATGCCCATTTCGTCCGGCGCGCAACCGGCCACGGTAAAACCGCGGAAGAACGCTTTCGGCTTGAGCCCCAGTTCCAGCGCTTTCTCCAGGCTCATCACCAGGGTCATGGACGCGCCGTCGGACAGCTGCGAAGAGTTGCCCGCCGTGACCGAGCCATCCTCGGCGAACACCGGTTTCAACCCGGCCAGACTTTCCAGGGTGGTGTCCGGGCGGTTGCAGTCATCGCGATCGACGATGCCGTCGAGGATCTGTGCCTGACCTGTGGCCTTGTCTTCGACGCGATACTTCACCGCCATCGGCACGATTTCATCGGTGAACAGCCCGGCAGCCTGAGCCTCTGCGGTGCGCTGCTGGCTTTGCAGCGCGTAGAGGTCCTGTTCTTGGCGGCTGACGCCGTACCGACGCGCGACGATTTCAGCAGTCTGGCCCATCGGGAAGTAGATGCCCGGCACCTGTTCCTTGAGCAACGGGTTGATCAGGTTGTCGGTGTTGACGCTCTTCATGGTCAGGCTGATGGACTCGACGCCGCCGGCGACGATGATGTCGCTGCAACCCGAAGCAATCTGGTTGGCGGCAATGGCGATCGCCTGCAAGCCCGAGGAACAGAAGCGGTTGAGGGTCATGCCGGCCGTGCCGATACCCAGGCGCGAGAGCACCGCGACATTGCGACCGATATTGAAACCCTGGGCGCCTTCGTTGGAGCCAGCGCCGACGATGCAGTCCTCGACGCTCGCCGGATCGATACCGGAGCGCGCCAACAGTGCATCGACACAGTGTGCCGCCATGTCGTCCGGGCGGGTCATGTTGAATTTACCGCGAAAGGATTTGGCCAGGCCGGTCCGCACGCTGTCGACGATCACCACTTCACGCATGACATACCTCATTGTTGTTATCGGTTGAGAGTGGACCGAGCATAAGTCCAGCGCTTCACCGACCGCGACAATCATTCACCTCGCGTATGCGTAACCATCGCTTCAATCCTTGTCCTTACGCTTCTTGTCCTCATGCCGGTCGGATTTTTCGAAAGCCTCCTCCAGTGCCCGGTTGATGGTGCGCAAGACTTTGACCCGTGCCCAGCGCTTGTCGTTGGCTTCCACCAGGGTCCATGGCGCAATCTCGGTGCTGGTACGGTCGACCATGTCACCGACCGCCGCACGATAGTCATCCCATTTCTCACGGTTGCGCCAGTCATCTTCAGTGATCTTGAAACGCTTGAAGGGGATCTTTTCGCGCTCCTCGAAGCGCTCCAGTTGCGTCTGTTTGTCGATGGACAGCCAGAACTTGACCACGATCACACCGGGGTCGGTGAGCTGTTCTTCGAAATCGTTGATTTCACCGTAGGCACGCAGCCAGTCCGCCGGGCTGCAAAAACCTTCGATGCGCTCCACCAACACCCGGCCATACCAGGAGCGGTCGAACACGGTGAACTTGCCCCGGGCCGGCAGGTGCCGCCAGAAACGCCACAGATACGGTTGCGCCCGTTCTTCCTCGGTGGGCGCGGCAATCGGCACGATGCTGTACTGGCGTGGATCAAGCGCTGCCGCTACCCGGCGGATCGCCCCGCCCTTGCCGGCCGCATCGTTGCCCTCGAACACCGCCACCAGCGCGTGGCGACGCATGCGCTTGTCACGCATCAACCCGGAAAACCGCGCCTGCTCGGTGATCAGCTGTTCCTCGTAATCATCCTTGTCCAGGTGCAGGGTCAGGTCCAGGCTGTCGATCAGGTTCACTTGATCGACACTGGGGAACACTGGCGCGGCGCTGACCTTTTCTGGATGGATCGTCGGTCGCTTCAATGCGCCCTGCAGACCCGCCAGCAGAATCCGCCCCACGGCCAGGCTGCGATAATGGGCATCCGCCCCGGCGATCACATGCCAGGGTGCATAGTCGCGGCTGGTGCGGCGCAGCGCCCGTTCACCATACTTCACGAACCGGTCGTAGGTTTGCGACTGCTGCCAGTCCAGCGGGCTGATGCGCCAGCTGTGCAGCGGGTCGTCGGCCAGCGCCTTGAGGCGTGCCTTCATTTGCTTCTTGGAGAGGTGAAACCAGAACTTGAAGATCAGCGCACCTTCATCGCAGAGCATCTTTTCCAGGCGTTCGGCGGCATTGATCGCCTGGTCCAGTCGCGGATCCTTGAACTCGCCATGGACCCGTCCCTGCAGCATCTGGCTGTACCAGTTACCGAAGAAAATCCCCATGCGCCCCTTGGCCGGCAGCATCCGCCAGTACCGCCAGGCCGGCGGCCGCGCCAGCTCTTCATCGGTTTGCTGATCGAACGTGCGCACCTCGATCAAGCGCGGGTCCATCCACTCGTTGAGCACCTTGATCGTCTCACCCTTGCCGGCACCTTCGATGCCATTGATCAAAATGATCACCGGAAAGCGGCGTTGCTGCTGCAATTCGAATTGCGCTTCGAGCAACGCTTCGCGCAGGGCCGGTACTTCGGCTTCATAGGTGTCTTTGTCGATGGCGTGATCGATTTCGGCGGATTCAAACATGAGCGGCTCCCTTCCAGATGTGAGCAAGACTAGCGGATTGAACTGAAGGCCAGCAGAGATTTTCCCCGTCCCGGCCAATGCATGCCTTGCCACGGATCAAGCACCGCACCCGCGATCGGCTAGAATGGCCGCCTTGCCGTTGCCGAGCCTGCCATGAAACCTGTATTGCCCCACGCCCAGCTCGACTGGGACGACCAAGGTCGCCCGTATTCGCGAGTGTTCGACGATGTGTATTTCTCCGACCAGTCGGGGCTGGACGAAACCCGCTATGTATTCATCGAGCAGAACCGCTTGGCCGAACGTTTTGCCGCCTTGCCCGAGGGTGGGCGGCTGGTCATCGGTGAGACAGGGTTCGGCACCGGGCTGAATTTTTTGTGCGCCTGGCAGGTGTTCGAGCAACACGCCGCGGCCGGTGCGCGGCTGCATTTTGTCAGCGTCGAGAAGTACCCGCTGAGCCCCGACGACTTGCAACGGGCCCTGGCGCTGTGGCCGGAACTCAAGGTGTTTGCCGATCAACTGCTTGAGCAATACGTGGCCATCCATCAGGGCTTTCAGCGCCTGACGCTGGACCACGGCCGCGTGACCCTGACGCTGTTGATCGGCGATGCACTGGAGCAACTGCCGCAACTCGATGCCCGAATCGACGCCTGGTTCCTCGATGGTTTCGCACCGGCGAAAAACCCCGACATGTGGACCGCCGAGCTGTTTGCCGAACTGGCGCGCCTGGCCGCTCCCGGCGCGTCCATCAGCACCTTCACCAGCACCGGCTGGGTGCGGCGCCTGCTCAACGCCGCCGGCTTCAAGATGAAACGCACCCCCGGCATCGGCCACAAATGGGAGATCCTGCGCGGCGAGTTCCTCGGGTGGCCCCAGGAAACACCGGCCCCGGCTCTGGATAAACCCTGGTTCGCCCGCCCGGCCCCGCTGACCGGCGAGCGCCAGGCACTGGTGATCGGTGCCGGCCTGGCCGGTTGTGCCAGCGCCGCCAGCCTCGCCGCGCGGGGCTGGCAAGTGACAGTGCTGGAGCGTCACGACGACATCGCCCGGGAAGCCTCGGGCAACCCGCAGGGCGTGCTCTACCTGAAGTTATCCGCCCACGGCACGGCGCTGTCGCAAATGATCGTCAGCGGATTCGGCTACACCCGACGCCTGCTCGAACACTTGCAACGGGGCCGCGACTGGGACGATTGCGGCGTGTTGCAACTGGCTTTCAATGCCAAGGAAGCCGAACGCCAGGTGCAATTGGCCGCGGCGTTTCCGGCGGACTTGCTGCACCTGCTGGATCAACCCGAGGCACAGGCCGTGGCCGGTATCGGGCTGGCACAGGGGGGCCTGTTCTATCCCGAAGGCGGCTGGGTCCACCCACCGGCGCTGTGCCAGTGGCAGGCTGCGCATCCACAGATTCAATTGCTCACCCATCACGATGCGCTGGAACTGCGCAAGATTGAAGGCCGTTGGCAGGCCTGGGACGGCGAGCGATTGCTTGCCGACGCCCCCGTGGTGGTGCTCGCCGGCGCAGCCGAAATCCAGCGTTTTCCCGAGAGCGCCGAGTTGCCGCTCAAACGCATTCGCGGGCAAATCACCCGCCTGGCACAAACCCCGCAAAGCCAGGCCCTGAGCACAGTGGTGTGTGCCGAAGGCTATGTCGCCCCTGCCCGCTTGGGCGAACACACCCTGGGGGCCAGTTTCGATTTCAAGAGCGATGACCTGACGCCGACCACGGCAGAACACCTGGGCAACCTGGCCATGCTCGAAGAGATTTCCCACGATCTGGTCGAGCGTCTACAGGCCGATAAACTTGCTCCTGAAAGTCTCCAGGGCCGCGCCGCTTTTCGCTGCACCAGCCCCGACTACTTGCCGATCGTCGGGCCTTTGGCTGACACCCAGGCGTTCACTCAGGTGTATGCAGCGCTGGGCAAGGATGCCCGGCAGGTGCCGGACGTCGAATGCCCATGGCTTGACGGTTTGTACATCAACAGCGGTCACGGCTCGCGCGGCCTGATCACCGCGCCGCTGTCCGGAGAACTGCTGGCGGCCTGGCTCGACAACGAGCCTCTGCCATTGCCCAGAAGCGTGGCCGAAGCCTGTCATCCCAATCGGTTTGCCTTGCGGCGTCTGATCCGGGGCAAGTAATTGATACCGCCGTCGAGGGTGCCCGCACAGCGGCCCTCGGCCTGGGCCTCGCCCACTTATAACTCATCGGTCTAAAACTCCCCTTACCTAGGCGGGTCAGTTTCTGGGTATCCGCCCTTTTGGCGTGGTATCGATTGACCCTCCCCAACGGAAAAACCGGTAAGGAATTTATGTGCGGATTAGCTGGCGAGTTACGTTTTGATCAACAACCTGCAGACCTTGCAGCCATTGAACGAATCACCTATCACCTGGCCCCTCGCGGCCCCGACGCCTGGGGATTTCATAGCCAGGGGCCGGTTGCCCTGGGCCATCGGCGCCTGAAAATCATGGACCTGTCGGACGGCTCGGCGCAGCCGATGATCGATCCGCAACTGGGTTTGTCCCTGGCCTTCAACGGGGCGATCTACAACTTTCCGGAACTGCGCGCAGAACTGGAAAGCCTGGGTTACGCCTTCTATTCCGGTGGCGACACCGAAGTGCTGCTCAAGGGCTATCACGCCTGGGGCGAAGCCTTGCTGCCAAAACTCAACGGCATGTTTGCCTTTGCCGTTTGGGAGCGCGATGCCCAGCGCCTGTTCATCGCCCGCGACCGTCTCGGCGTGAAACCGTTGTACCTGTCGCGCACCGGCCAGCGCTTGCGCTTTGCTTCCGCGTTGCCGGCATTGCTCAAGGGCGGTGACATCGATCCGCTCCTCGATCCCGTGGCGCTCAATCACTACCTGAATTTCCACGCCGTGGTCCCGGCACCGCGCACCTTGCTGGCGGGCATTGAAAAACTGCCGCCGGCCACCTGGATGCGCATCGGAGCCGATGGCCGCACCGAGCAGAAAACCTGGTGGACCCTGCCCTACGGCCCTCACGCCGATGAGACGGATCTGACCCTCGAAGACTGGCGCGACCGTGTGCTCGACAGCACTCGCGAAGCGGTAGCGATTCGTCAGCGTGCAGCGGTGGATGTCGGTGTTCTGCTATCCGGTGGTGTCGACTCGAGTTTGCTGGTGGGCCTGTTGCGGGAAGTCGGCGTGGACAATCTGTCGACCTTCTCCATCGGCTTCCAGGATGCCGGCGGCGAGCGTGGGGACGAGTTCCAGTATTCGGACCTGATCGCCCGACACTACGGCACGCAGCACCATCAACTGCGCATCGACGAAAAGGAAATCATCGAACAGCTGCCCGCCGCGTTCCGCGCAATGAGCGAACCGATGGTCAGCCATGACTGCATCGCCTTCTACCTGTTGTCCCGGGAAGTGGCCAAACATTGCAAAGTCGTCCAGAGCGGCCAGGGCGCCGATGAACTGTTCGCCGGTTACCACTGGTATCCGCAAGTGGACGGCGCGAGTGATCCCTATGCCGCTTACCGCGAAGCGTTTTTCGACCGCAGTTACGACGACTACGCCGCCACCGTGCAACCGAAATGGCTGACCGCGAATGACGCTGCCGATGACTTCGTCAAAGCCCATTTCGCCCAGCCCGGTGCCGATGCGGCGGTGGACAAGGCCTTGCGTCTGGACAGCACGGTGATGCTGGTGGACGACCCGGTCAAACGCGTCGACAACATGACCATGGCCTGGGGCCTGGAGGCGCGCACGCCGTTTCTCGACTACCACCTGGTGGAGTTGTCGGCACGGATTCCGGGGCGTTTCAAACTGCCGGACGGCGGCAAACAAGTCTTGAAAGAAGCCGCGCGGCAAGTGATTCCCAGTGAAGTGATCGACCGCAAGAAAGGTTACTTCCCGGTGCCGGGCCTCAAGCATTTGCAGGGCGATACGCTGGACTGGGTGCGAGAGTTGCTGCTCGATCCCAGCCAGGATCGCGGCCTGTTCAACTCAGGCGAACTCGACCGTCTGCTGACTGATCCACAGGGGCAATTGACGCCGTTGCGCGGCTCGAAGCTGTGGCAGCTGGCAGCCCTCAACCTGTGGCTCAGCGAACAAGGAATCTGACCGATGAAATCTCACGCCACGGCTTTCAGCCAACGCCTGTTGCGCGGCCAGTCGCCCTCCTACGAACGCTTGCAGGCACGCCTGGCCGAGGATGGCAGTGAACTCGGCGGGGCGCCGATTGCCGTGCATTGCGGCTGGGGTCGCTTGCTGATCGGCCACACCTTTGCCGATGCCGCGAGCCTCGCCGGGGAGTTGCTCAACGAGCAGCCCGGCGAGCGGGACATTGCCCTGTACGTCGCCGCGCCTCAGCAAGTGCTGGGGCTGGAGCCGACGCAGCTGTTCCTCGATCCGTCCGACACCTTGCACCTGTGGTTCAGCGATTACCGTCAGGCGACCCGGGTGTTTCGCGGCTTCCGCATTCGACGCGCGCAAAGCGATGCCGACTGGCAGGCGATCAATCAGCTGTATCAGGCCCGCGGCATGTTGCCGATCGATGCCACCCTGCTCACTCCACGCCATCTGGGCGGCCCGGTGTATTGGCTGGCTGAAGACGAGGACAGCGGCGCGATCATCGGCAGCGTCATGGGCCTTAACCACCACAAGGCCTTCAACGACCCGGAAAACGGCAGCAGCCTGTGGTGCCTGGCGGTCGACCCGCACTGTGCGCGGCCGGGTGTCGGTGAAGTGCTGGTGCGGCATTTGATCGAACACTTCATGAGTCGCGGGCTCGCTTGCCTCGACCTGTCGGTGCTGCACGACAACCGCCAGGCGAAAAACCTTTACGCCAAGCTCGGTTTTCGCAACCTGACGACCTTTGCCATCAAGCGCAAGAACGGCATCAATCAACCGCTGTTTCTCGGGCCCGGCCCGAAGGCCGCGTTCAATCCCTACGCGCGGATCATTGTCGAGGAAGCGCACCGTCGCGGCATCGATGTGCACGTCGATGACGCCGACGCCGGGATGTTCACCCTCAGCCATGGCGGGCGCCGTGTACGCTGCCGTGAATCCCTGAGCGACCTGACCAGCGCCGTCAGCATGACCCTGTGCCAGGACAAAAGCCTGACCCACAAAGTGCTCAAGGCTGCCGGTTTGAACCTGCCGGCGCAGCAACTGGCGGATAACGCCGATGACAACCTGGCCTTTCTCGATGAACACCTGCGCGTGGTGGTCAAACCGCTGGACGGTGAACAGGGCCAAGGGGTGGCGGTGGATTTGCGCACCATCGAGGAAGTGCAGCAAGCCATAGAAGCCGCTCGCCACTTCGACAGCCGCGTGCTGCTGGAAAGTTTCCACGAAGGCCTCGACCTGCGCATTGTGGTGATCGGTTTTGACGTGGTCGCCGCCGCCATCCGCCGACCGGCCGAGGTGGTCGGCGACGGCCAGCACTCCATCGGTGCCCTGATCGAAGCCCAGAGCCGGCGGCGACAAGCGGCCACGAGCGGTGAAAGCAAGATCCCGCTGGACCAGGAAACCCGGCGCACCTTGCGTGCCGCCGGTTACGACTACGACAGCATTCTGCCGTCCGGTGAGCACCTGTTCGTACGGCGCACGGCGAATCTTCATACCGGCGGCGTGCTTGAAGATGTCACGGCGATCCTGCATCCGACGCTGGTGGACGCCGCCGTTCGCGCCGCCCGTGCCCTGGACATTCCCGTGGTCGGCCTCGACCTGATGGTGTCCGCCGCTGACCAGCCGGACTATGTGTTTATCGAAGCCAACGAACGGGCCGGGCTGGCCAACCACGAACCGCAGCCGACGGCGGAGCGGTTTGTGGATCTGTTGTTTCCGTACAGCCAACCGGTTGTCTCTTAGCCATGTGTTGGCTGGGCTGATGCCTTCGCGAGCAGGCTCGCTCCCACCTTTGATCGCGTTCCCCCTGTAGGAGCGAGCTTGCTCCGGGCGGCGTTCCGACGAAGGCGGCCGTACAGGCGATAACCAATCAGGAGTTTCCATGACCAGCAAAATCCCCGAACCGGACCTCGGTTACCTGCAAAAAGTGCTGCTGGAAATGCTCGCCATTCCCAGCCCCACCGGGTTCACCGATACGATCGTGCGCTACGTCGCCGAGCGCCTTGAAGAACTCGGTATTCCCTTCGAGCTGACCCGTCGCGGCACCATCCGCGCCACGCTCAAGGGCAAGAAGAACAGCCCCGACCGCGCCGTTTCCGCCCACCTGGACACCATCGGCGCGGCGGTGCGTGCAGTGAAGGACAACGGCCGCCTGACCCTAGCGCCCGTCGGCTGCTGGTCCAGCCGCTTTGCCGAGGGCAGCCGGGTCAGCCTGTTTACCGACAATGGCGTGATCCGTGGCAGCGTCCTGCCGCTGATGGCTTCCGGGCACGCATTCAATACCGCCGTGGATGAAATGCCGATCAATTGGGATCACATCGAGTTGCGCCTGGACGCCTACTGCGCCACCCGTGCCGACTGCGAGTCCCTGGGCATCAGCGTCGGCGATTTCGTCGCCTTCGACCCGCTGCCGGAGTTCACCGAAAACGGCCACATCAGCGCCCGTCACCTCGACGACAAGGCCGGGGTGGCTGCGCTGCTGGCGGCGCTCAAAGCCATCGTCGACAGTGGCGAAGACCTGATGATCGATTGCCATCCGCTGTTCACCATCACCGAGGAAACCGGCAGCGGCGCCGCGGCGGCATTGCCTTGGGATGTCAGTGAGTTCGTCGGCATCGACATCGCACCGGTCGCGCCTGGCCAGCACTCCAGCGAGCACGCGGTGAGCATCGCGATGCAGGATTCCGGCGGGCCGTATGACTATCACCTGTCACGCCACCTTCTGCGCCTGGCCAGTGACAACGAGTTGCCGGCACGCCGCGATCTGTTCCGCTACTACTTCAGCGACGCCCATTCGGCGGTCACCGCCGGCCACGACATCCGCACCGCCCTGCTCGCCTTCGGCTGCGACGCCACCCACGGTTACGAGCGCACCCACATCGACAGCCTCGCCGCCCTGAGCCGCCTGCTCGGTGCGTACATCCTCAGTCCGCCCGTGTTTGCCAGCGATGCACAACCGGCCAAGGGCTCACTGGACCGCTTCAGCCATCAGCTCGAACATGACACACAGATGGAAAGCGATACGCGGGTGCCGTCGGTGGACAGCCTGGTGGGGCAGCGGTCGGAGAGTTGATCCTGGTTCTTCATTGCCTGGTAAACCGCTATCGCGAGCAGGCTCGCTCCCACATTCGACCGCATTCCTATGGAAGAACCGGGTCAACTGTAGGAGCGAGCCTGCTCGCGAAGGCGTCAGACCAGACAACACTGAATCCCGCACTGAATCCCGGGCTGGCCGTCCTCGCCCAATCGCCGTAGCATCGCGCCATTGATCCAACCGAGGTGCCTATGCTGATCCCCCACGACCAACTTCAAGTCGACACCCTCACCCGCCTGATCGAGGATTTCGTGACCCGTGACGGCACGGACAACGGTGACGACACCCCCCTGGAAACCCGCGTACTGCGTGTGCGCCATGCGCTGACCAAGGGCCAGGCACTGATTGTCTTCGATCCGGAAAGCGAGCAATGCCAACTGATGCTCAAGCACGACGTGCCCAAGCACCTGTTTGACTGAAGTCTTCAGCGCCCCTTGGTTTTCGCCAGTTTGTTCTGGATGCGTTCGTAGATTTCGCAGCGGTGCACATTGACGTCCTGGGGCGCTTCGACGCCAAAGCGAATGTTGTTTCCGTTGATCGCGAGAACGCGCACGGTGATGTTGTCACCGATGGAAATGGATTCGCCCACAACACGAGTGAGTACGAGCATGAGGAGTGTCCTTCAGGGGTTTCTGGCCCTTGAAGATGCCCGGCCCGACGTACACCTACAATGCTCCGACAGCAAACCAGACCGGACTGACAGCCCTTGACGCACACCACTTACGGAAAGGTCTGACAGGTCGGTTGATTGTAGGGCCGATCTGTCAGGACGCGGAGAATCGCGGTCCGAACAGAATGATACTCGCGCCGATCACACACAGCGCCACGCCGAGCCAATCCGAACCCAGCGGACGAATCCGCTCGACCACGGCCAACCAGCCGATCGAGGCAATGATGTAGATGCCACCGTAAGCGGCGTAGGCGCGGCCGGCGTAGGTGGCTTCGATCCGGGTCAGCAGCAGGGCGAACAGGGCCAGGCTCAGGAGCGCCGGCACCACCCACCACATGCTTTTACCCTGGCGCAGCCACATCCAGAAGGCAAAGCAACCGGCAATTTCGAACAGCGCAGCGAGGAAAAACCACAGGTAGTTGAGCATGCAAGCGTCTCGCGAGGATGGCCGATGGCGGCCACCCTAACCACAGCGTTGCCTGCGGGCAAGATCAGCTTGCGGATTGCCTGGCCTTGGCGCGCATTTTGTCGGCCATGGCGGTCATTTCGTTGTAGAGCAATTGCGGGTTCTTCTGTTTGATCGCCCAGGCCATGCGGCCCTGTTCGTGGGGCAGGATCATGAACTCGCCGGCGGCGACCTGCTGATAGATGTAATCGGCGATGTCGGCGGCGCTGATCGGCGAGCTTTCCAGCAACTTGCCGACCTGAGCTTTCATGGCCGGGGTCGGACCGCGGAAGGAGTCAAGCAGGTTGGTCTGGAAGAACGACGGACACACCACATGCACGCCGACCTCCTGATGCGCCAGCTCGATCAGCAGGCTTTCGGACAACGCCACCACGCCCGCCTTGGCCACGTTGTAATTGCTCATCGCCGGGCCTTGCATCAGCGCGGCCATGGACGCGATGTTGATGATCTTGCCTTTGCTTTTTTCCAGCAGTGGCAGGAAAGCCTTGCAGCCCTTGACCACACCCATCAGGTTGATCGCGATCTGCCAGTCCCAGTCCTCCAGGGACAACTCAGTGAAAAACCCGCCAGACGCTACACCCGCGTTATTGACGATGACATCGATGCCGCCGAGTTTGACTTCGCAGGCCTGGGCGAACGCTGTCAACTGGCTGTAATCGCGTACGTCACAGCGCTGGATAAAACCGTCGCCGCCCGCTTCGCGGACCAGCTTGAGGGTTTCCTGCAAGCCGGGCTCGCTGACGTCCGACAAGGCCAGTTGCCAGCCTTCACGCGCCCAGCGCAGCGCGATTTCGCGACCCAGGCCAGAGCCTGCACCAGTGATCATCATGCGATTTTGCATAGCAAACAGCCTTGTTGTTCTCGGAAGATGCACCGAGTGTAGCGAAGGAAACTACCCGACCCACGCTCCATCAGATTGCTGAATGGCCCAGGCAAACCGCGGGAGCCTTTGAAGTAACTAATGCAACAAAAAAAGATAAAGACCCGCCAGGCAAAAAAAAGAGGCTCTTGAAGAGCCTCTTTTCTATTGCGTCACAACTTAGTCCGGCTTGCCATCAACAACACCGGCGGTGTTGTCCAGCAGGCTCTTGGTCGCTGTCTGCAGGAACGCTTCGAGCTTGAGTTTCAACTCTGCGATACGCGGCGCATCAGCAATGATTTCGGCGCGAGGCTTGGCACCCAATTCATACTGATACAACTTCGGCACCATGTCCTTGTCCTTCGGCAGGACCAGAATCTGGTCTGCGGTGAGGATGGCCGTGGTCTGCTCGCTGCCCGACGGCTTGATCACACCAATACCGGCGTCGCCTTCCGGCAGGTTGAGCAGGTCGCGTCCCCAGCACTGATGACGCACTTCGCCACCGATGCGACCCATGATGGTCGGCACGATGTCGATCTGAGTGCCCACGGTGTGGTCACGCTGGCCGAACTTTTCCTGGATGCCCGGCGCGATCATCAGCATCGGCACGTTGAAGCGGCCCAGGTCCATTTCGGTGATCTGCTGTTCGTTGCCGAAACCGTGGTCACCGACGACGACAAACAGGGTTTCCTTGAAGTACGGCTCCTTGCGGGCCTTTTCAAAGAACTGGCCCAGTGCCCAGTCCGCGTAACGCATGGCGGTCAGGTGTTCGTTCAGGTTGCCGCGATTGGTCACGGGCTCGACCGGCAATGGCGTCGGCAAGGCGTAAGGCGTGTGGTTGGACAGGGTTTGCAGCAAGGCATAGAACGGCTTGCCGTTTTCCCGTGCCTTGAGCTCGACCAGGCCACGGTCGAACATGTCCTGGTCGGACACGCCCCAGGTCGGATCAGAGAACACCGGATTCACGAAATCGTTACGGCCGATGAAGTTGGTCATGCCCTGGTTGCTGAAAAAACCCGACTGGTTGTCCCAGGCGAAATCGCCGTTGTAGACATACACGTCGTCGAAGTCACGGGCGCTGAGCAACTGCGGCAGACCGGACAGCTTGTGGCTGCCTTCCGGGGTCTGCATCAGGTATTCGAAGCCCGGCAGATTCGGGAAGCAGGCCATGGTGGCGAACATGCCCTGGTGGGTATGGGTGCCGTTGGAGAAGAAGCGGTCGAACAGCAAGCCTTCCTTCGACAGTTTGTCGAGGTACGGCGTGATGTTGCCCGGCCCACCCAGCGCCCCCACCGAGTGACCGGCCATGCTTTCCATCAGGATCACGACGACGTTCTTGATCGGCAGGGTCTTGTCGGCTGGCGGGGTGTAATCGCGACGTACCGCTGCGGTCTCGCCATCCACCAGTTTGTCATCCGCCATCACCAGCATGTCGCGCACGACTTGTTGGGCTTGTGGCTGTGGCAACGTGGCTTTCCAGATATTGTCGCGATCTTCGGACATCCGGCTCTTGGCGGCGGCGACCAGAGAAAGCGTACCGTTGAGACCCAACTGGTTGGCGAAGTTGGAGTCTGTGGTGTAGACATCACCCCAGCGCATCGGCGGGCCTTGACGCAAGGTGCCACGGGCCGCGACGACGCAGATCAGCAGGCAAACCACGAACACGCCAATGCGTGCATACCACGGCGCTACCTTGCGTGTGCCGATGCTGCCGCCACTGAACGGGCCACGAGGGCGGGTCGCACGGTCGGCACCCTTGAATGCCATGCTCAGGATCACGGTACCCAGGGCCCACGCCAGCAGATAGCGGACCACCGGAAAACCATACCAGAGCATGCTGGCCACGGTTTTCGGGTCTTCCTTGACGTACTGGAAGACCAGGCCATTGAGGCGCTGGTGGAACTCACGATAGAAGTCCATCTCCATCAGGCCCAGGAACAGCGCAATGCTGGAGACCACCGTCAGCCAGAGACGGAACAGCCCGCGTGCCGCCATTGCCCGGGTGCTGAACAAGGCCAGCAGCAATGGAATACTGAGATAGACCACCAGGCGCAGGTCGAAACGCAGACCGTTGGCGAATGCCTCGAGGAAGGTCGAAGCCGGCGTGTCGAGGATCATCGAGCTGTTGTAAGCCAGCAGCGCGACGCGCAGCAGGCTGAACATGACCATCATGACCAGGGCACACAACAGCGTGTAGGCCAGATGCGATTTGACGGTCGGTTGCAGCAGGCGACTAGAAGCTCGCTGCTGATTCAGGGCGTCCGGGATTGCCATGTCGTTTTAGGACCCATTGGAAGTTGAAGTTTCAAAAATACAGCTGCGCCTTGCCCTCTTTTCGGCCCGTACCAGGCCTGGGGGTTTGCGCGGTGCGCAAATGTTGCACGATCAACGGCAGCATTGCCATTGATAACTACCCTCATCCCGAGTCTTTCATCCTGCATTGCGCAATACGCAGCGCGTTACGGGAGAGCCGGCGAATTGTCTTGGAGAGTGAGTGAAAATTTCGTGCAACGAATATCCGGAAACAAATTAAAGCCTGCGCACCGTTCAAAAACGCAAACGCCCCGATCGAGTCGGGGCGTTACGAAGTCACATCAAAAGATGTGACACATTTACTTCTCGGCGCGTTCCTTGAGGGCTTTCAAGGTATTGAACGGGGCATCCACCACGAACTTGTTGGCCACCACCGACGGCACGCTGCCGCCCGGTTCGGTGTGCACCTGATAGGTCACTTCGATCTGGTCGCCCTTGGGTACGAACTTCCAGAAACCGTCGACCTTGGCGACCCGGACGAAGCCTTTTTCTTCAGGAAGGTACTTCGGTACGCCTTCGAGCTTGCGGGTCAGGCTGCCATCGGCCCCTTCGATGGTGGTGACGTGTAGCACCGAATCACGCGGAGTAACCGGCCACGGGGTGTTGAACTGAGTGTAGGTCCAGCTCTGGTCACCTTCGTGCTTGAGCAGCTTCTGGGTTTTGCATTCGTGAATCCAGGCGCAGGCTCCGGACACGTCGTCCTGCAACGCACGCAGCTTGGCCATGGTGGTCTTCATCAGCGTGACGCCCTGGTAGGCCTTGTAGTCGGAGCCAGCCACCTCACTCAGGGAGATCTTGATGCCGTCTTCGTCTTTTTTGACTTTCCAGTCTTCGGCCTGGGCCGTAGAGGTAGCCAGCGCAACCGTCAAACCACACAGCACAGCGATACGATGCAGCGAACCCATAGTCTTATTCCTTATTGTTGAAGTTCCGTTCGTGAACACATCATGCCGCCGTCATTTGCTCCCACCAGCCAATCAACCGGATAGCTTCTTCGCTGCTGCTTCCGCACACCTCGGGGTCGGCCTCGAAGGCAGAACACACCGCCGGCCGTTCCGGCTGGCCGAAAATACTGCACAGGTTATCGGAGGAAAGTTGCAGGCAGCGCTGCCCCGCGGCCTTGCCATTGGGCATACCGGGAATCGGCGAACTGATGGAAGGGGCAATGCAACAAGCGCCACAGCCCTCACGGCATTTCATGACGACAAGCTCCTCGCGACGAGCAATGTGTTAATGGACGGGGCACAGAGTACCCGCTAAAACAGTTGTTTTAAATTACCTGCGAGCGGGTTTTTCAATGCAAACGGGCATGACCGGCCAGTCTCCGACAAAGCGTCTGGCCTGCGGCTCGCGGATCCTGACGGGGTTACTGCTTGAACTCGAAATCCAGTGCCGCGCCTTCGACCTCGTGGCGCTCTTCATTTCGCAGTTGCAGCTGCATTTCGTTGCTGAGCAGGCGGCCGTTGAGCTGGAACTCGCTGTTGCCGCTTTTGTCACCGAACATCTGGGGTAACAACGGTTCGCGCTTGACCAACGGCACCGTTCCGACCGGCTTGAGCTCTTGAACCATATCCTTGGGCAAGCTCAGATCCAGCTTGGCAGAGGGAAGCTCGGTCTTTACCACCTCGCTGGCCGGTTTCGATTTGGAGGCAATGGGCGGACGCTTTTTCACGGGCGCAGCCTGCTTACTGGCCGCCGAGGTTTTTTTCGCAGGTGCGGTTTCTATCGGTGCGACGTGGAAACTGCCGGTTGTCTGATCCTGCTCGGTGGCAGCCACGACGGATGCCGGCTGAATACTCGCAATCAGGCAGAGCAAAAGCCAGGCGGCAGGAAAAGTCGGTTTCATGTATCCAACGGTGGGTGCAAACGGCAGAGATGCATATGCTCGCCTGTTGCAGCCCACAAGACAAGCGCAGTCAGCAACCTGTTACAAACCGCTAGCCATCTCCTGGCAGAGTTGGGTGGCCAACATGCCCAGGGTCATCAAAGCGCGCTCGGCTTCACGATTCCACGGGATGCCGCAGTTGAGCCGGATGCAGTGATTGAATTGCTCGGTATTACTGAAGATCAGTCCCGGCGCAATACTGATGCCCTGCTGCAATGCCCGCACGTGCAACTCTTGCGTGTTGACCCGCCCCGGCAGGCTGACCCACAGAATGAAGCCGCCGGTAGGCCGGGTCATCTGCGTGCCTTCCGGGAAATACTGCTGCACGGCCAGCTGGAAGGCACTGAGGTTCTTGCGGTATTCCTGACGGATGAAGCGCAAATGCCGGTCGTACCCGCCATTTTCCAGATACGCGGCAATGCCCATCTGGGTCACGCTGCACGCAGAATGCGTACTGAAGGTCTGCAAGCGCTGGATTTCCTGCTGATACTTGCCGGCAATCATCCAGCCGATCCGCACGCCAGGCGACAGGGTCTTGGAGAAGCTCGAGCAATAGATCACCCGGTCCAGCCGATCATAGGCCTTGAGGGACTTGGTGCGCCCCTGCTCGAACATCAGCTCACCGTAGATATCGTCTTCGACAATCTGGATATCGAAGTCCGACGCCAGGCGCAGCAATTGTTTCTGCCGCTCCTCCGGCATGGTGCCGCCCAATGGATTGCTCAGTCGGGTGGTCAGCACCAACGCCTTGATCGACCATTGATTGGCCGCCAGTTGCAGGGCTTCCAGGCTCATGCCCGTGGCGGGATCGCTGGGGATCTCGATGACCTTCAGGCCCAACAGATCGGCCAGTTGCAGCAAGCCGTAATAGGTCGGCGACTCGGCCGCGATCAGATCGCCCGGACGGGTCAGCACGCGCAAGGACATCTGCAGCGCATCGACGCAACCGTGGGTGATCACCACTTCCGACGGATCGACCACCACGCCGGCATCGCGCATGCGGATCGCCACCTGGCGGCGCAACGGCTCGAAACCGGGGCTGAACATGTAGCTGAAGGCCCGCGGGCTATGGAAACGGGTGACTTTGGCCAATTGCTGATGCAGTGCCCGCACCGGCAAATAGTCGACACTCGGCACCGCTGCGCCCAGCGGGAAGACACCTTCGCGACGGGACTCGACCAGAACTTGCTGAATGATGCTGCTGCGGGTGACCAGGCCGGGGCGCTCGACCCGGGCGATGTCCGGTGTCGGCGCGGTGAGTGCCGGCGTCTGGTGCACGTAGTAACCCGACTGCGGCCGGGCGCGGATCAGCCCCTGATCCTCGAGATTGGCATACGCCTGCAACACCGTCGCATGGCTGACATTGAGCTGCGAGCTCATCTTGCGCACCGAAGGCACGCGCTCTCCCGGCTGATAGACCCCACGACGGATGTCTTCGGCCAGTTGTTGAGCAATACGTTGATAGAGCAAAAGATTGGTCATGACGCAGCACTCGATTTCACGGGCATTTTATTCTTGTGTGAAACAATACCGGAACAGTTTAGAAGTGTACGGGGACAGTTGCCACAATAGTCGACCGTACAGTGCAGTGTCAGCAAAATCTGTACTGTTTTGTGCGGTAATCGGCGGACATAAAAAAACCCGGCGCTGCATGGCAGGCCGGGTTTTCCAGCGACGCAACCCTTAGCGGGCGGCGCCGAGCTGGCCTTTTTCGTCGGAAAACACAATTTCCACCCGACGATTCTGCGCACGGCCCCGCTCGGAAGCGTTGGCGTCCACAGGATATTCGTCGCCATAACCTTCGACCTGGATACGCTTGTCGTCGATGCCCAGGTCCATCAGCACGTCAGCCACCGATTGCGCGCGGTCGCGGGACAGCTTGAGGTTTTCCTGCTTGCCCCCGGTACTGTCCGTATAACCTTCGATCCGCACCACACGCTTGGGGTTGAGTTGCAGGAACTGCACAATCTTCAACACCACACGGTTGGCCGACGGTTTCAATTCCGCTTCGCCCGTGTCGAACAGCATGTCGCCCAAGGTCATCACCAGACCACGGTCGGTCTGGCTGGTGGTCAATGCCAGGATCTGTTCCTCGAGCCATTTACCTTGCTGCTGCACGCTGAACAGTTTGGATTCGCGCAGTGCCAGCTGCAGGCGCTGCCGTTCCAGTTCGAGTTTCGCCGCTTGCTCTTCGTTGAGCACCTGATTGGTGTGTTCCCGGGCAATGGCGCTATAGCGCTGGCTCAGGTAGGCGTAATGCACCACGTCCGAACCGCTGCCCCAATAGCTGGACAGGCGATCGGCACGGGCCAGGGACTCACCGGCGCGAATTACGTCCTTGGGGGCGATTCGCAGCACATTGGAGTCTTCCTTGACCTTCTGAAAGTCGGCACCGGCCTGCTGCAACGCGGACTCGCTGTGCTGGCTGGCGCAGCCAAAGAGGCTCGCGCAGCCTGCCAGGATCAAACCGCCGAGGGCTTTGCTCTTGAGGCTCATTGGGCATCTCCCAGTTGCTTGCGCAGGCGGGCGATGCGGGTGTTGAGCACGTTCAACTGTTCCTCGCTCTTGGCCGTCAACACCTTGGCTTCAGCCAGGCGCGCATCGAGTTCGGCCTGTTCGGCCCGCATGCGTGCGTTTTTGAAGGATTGATCGGTCATGTTGCCCTTGGCGCGGTTGAACTTGTCTTCGGCCAGTTTCATTTCCGGCACATCGTCTGCCGTGGCGCCCACGGCCTTGGCCTGTTCGAGTG
Source organism: Pseudomonas sp. KH_046_2 (assembly GCF_057838985.1). Lineage (NCBI taxonomy): Bacteria > Pseudomonadati > Pseudomonadota > Gammaproteobacteria > Pseudomonadales > Pseudomonadaceae > Pseudomonas > Pseudomonas sp. KH_046_2. The sequence goes on from NZ_CM174480.1 coordinate 4,628,421, forward strand.
CCTGCTCGGTCAGGCGAAACTGTTCATTCGGCGCAGGATCGGTTGCACAACCCGCCAGGGCGGCAAAGGCCACGGCAGCGAAAAGAGGTCGAATACTCACTGAAAATCCTTACTGTTTTGGGGTACTGACGGGTTGTTGCGGGGAGCTTGGCTGTGGTTGTGAGCGTTGTGCTTTCCAACGCTCGATATTGCGCATCAGCACGGCCTCCGTCAGTCCGGACGCGGGCAATTCTGTCATCTTTTTGGCCAACTGTCCGCGCAACCACGGATCGTTGCAGGCCGAGTCATGGGAAATCGCCAGGTACAGGCCAGGTTTGTCGACCGGTTGTGAGCGTGCGATCAGATCAGCGGCCATGCCCAGTGTCTGTGCAGTCGCCATGCCCGAGTAACGCCCTGCCAGTACAAACTCGACCTCGCCCAACAGCAGTTTCTGAAAGGCCTGGGTCAGGTTGGACGTGCGCGTGAGGGTCAGTTGCTGTCCGGCAAAGGTGCTGAATTGCGCGGTCATTCGGGCCTTTTCCGACACGGCACCGGGATGGCCGTGCAGGTCCTGTGCTTCGTTGTAGACCAGGGTCGAGTCCTTGCGAGTCCAGACCAGGTAGTCGTTTTCAAGCAAGGCTGGATGAATGTAGTCCAGGGTTTCCAGCTCACTGACGGTCAACGTTGCGTCCGCCAGCATGTCCATGCGCCCGCTGCGCACTTCGTCCAGGGCCTGGGCGCGTTTGCCGGCATAAAGCAGTTCGACCTTGAGCCCCAACTCCCCCGCCACTTGCTGCAGCAAATCGGCGCTGGCACCGATCAGGTGCTTGGGACTCTGCGGGTCTTGCCACAGGTACGGTGGCGCGTCCGGGCTGCCGGTGATCACCAGGCGTTCGCATTTGCCTGCGGCGACAGACAGCGCCGGCAATAGTGTCAATCCCAGCAAGCTCCACACACAGCGCAGATCCATGGCTTCACACTCCACTCATACCCGGTTATGCCCCCTGTAGGAGCGAGCCTGCTCGCGAAGGACTCAAATGCGCCGCGTTTTTCCAGAATGAACGCGTCATCGTTAACGTTCATCGCGAGCAGGCTCGCTCCTACAGAAGAACAAAAAAAAACCCGACCAAAAGGCCGGGCTCTTTATAAGTGAAGCAGCCGGATTAGACCAGCTTCTCGAACTCAGGGATGGCTTCGAACAGGTCCGCCACCAGGCCGTAATCGGCCACCTGGAAGATCGGCGCTTCTTCGTCCTTGTTGATCGCAACGATCACTTTGGAGTCTTTCATGCCGGCCAGGTGCTGGATCGCGCCGGAGATACCAACGGCGATGTACAGCTGTGGAGCAACGATCTTGCCGGTCTGACCGACCTGCATGTCGTTGGGAACAAAACCTGCGTCGACCGCGGCGCGGGAAGCACCGACGGCAGCGCCCAGCTTGTCGGCCAGGGCGTACAGGTGTTTGAAGTTGTCGCCGTTCTGCATGCCGCGGCCGCCGGAAACGACGATCTTGGCAGCGGTCAGTTCCGGACGATCGGACTTGGCCAGTTCTTCGCCAACGAAGCTGGAGATACCAGCGTCGTGAGCAGCAGCAACGGCTTCAACGGCAGCCGAACCACCTTCAGCGGCAACCGGGTCGAAACCGGTGGCACGCACGGTGATTACCTTCACAGCAGCGTTCGACTGAACGGTGGCGATGGCGTTACCGGCATAGATCGGACGCTTGAAAGTATCAGCGCTTTCTACCGAGATGATCTCGGAGATCTGGTCAACGTCCAGTGCAGCGGCAACGCGCGGCAGGATGTTTTTGCCGTTGGAAGTAGCGGCAGCCAGGATGTGGCTGTAGCCCTTGCCCAACTCTGCAACCAGAGGAGCAACGTTTTCCGGCAGCTGGTGAGCGTAGGCGGCGTTGTCAGCCACCAACACTTTAGCCACGCCAGCCACTTTCGCAGCGGCTTCAGCCACGGCGCCAGCGCCCTGGCCTGCAACCAGAACGTGGATGTCGCCACCGATTTTGGCGGCAGCAGCAACGGTGTTCAGCGTGGCCGGGGCCAGCACTTTGTTGTCGTGTTCAGCAATAACCAAGATAGTCATTTAGATTACCTTCGCTTCGTTTTTCAGTTTCTCGACCAGTTCAGCCACCGATTTGACCTTGATACCCGCGCTGCGTGCAGCAGGCGCTTCGACTTTCAGGGTCTTGTTGGTGGAGGCGGTGGAAACGCCCAAAGCATCCGGAGTCAGCACTTCGAGAGGCTTCTTCTTGGCTTTCATGATGTTTGGCAGAGACGCATAACGCGGCTCGTTCAAACGCAGGTCGGTGGTGACGATGGCCGGCAGTTTCAGGGAAACTGTCTGCGCGCCGCCGTCGACTTCACGGGTGACAGCTACGCTGTCGCCGCTGATTTCGACTTTCGAAGCGAACGTGCCCTGACCGTAGCCGCTCAATGCAGCGAGCATCTGGCCAGTCTGGTTGTTGTCGCTGTCGATGGCCTGTTTGCCAAGGATCACCAGCTGAGGCTGTTCCTTGTCGACAACAGCTTTCAACAGTTTGGCAACAGCCAGGGAAGTCAGGTCTTCGGCGGACTCGACGAGGATGGCGCGGTCGGCACCCAGAGCCAGCGCGGTGCGCAGTTGCTCTTGAGCGGTGGACGGGCCTACGGAGACGACGACGATTTCAGTCGCAACACCCTTCTCTTTCAGGCGTACGGCTTCTTCCACGGCGATTTCGCAGAACGGGTTCATCGACATCTTGACGTTGGCAAGATCGACGCCGGAATTGTCCGCCTTGACGCGAACCTTGACGTTGTAATCCACAACGCGTTTGACAGCTACAAGAACCTTCATGGATTCCTCGTTACTCTCCGGTGAAAAGAAAGTCGCCTAGGCGAACCTGGCGGTTGATGCTCATCGGGCGCAAGGGCACCTCCAAAAACGCCGGCTAAGGTGTCAAGTGACCATCGCTCATGATCTGGATGACCGTTCGTCAGTGGTGACTGACGAGTCATTCAACATCGCGGCGTGTAAACTGCACATCAAACCCGCGCAGCGCATCACTCTCTACTGCCATCGCCCTGTCTTTAGAGGTGCTCTTGAAACCAACAGTCAGCCTACGGCGAGCGCAAAACCGCCCGTATCTTGACCGGAACGCCTATTCCGGTCAATACGCCAAAATGGCCGTTCATAAGGCGCGTGACTTTGATTTCTCTGGCTTTGAGCCAATTCAAACAAACGTTTGTATTGGACGCTGAGAGTGGTGTAGATATAATGCGCCACCCAAAGAGAAAGGTGGTCAATCGATTGTCCTCTTCCGGCGTTGCGCCGGGATTCATGGATGCGACACCCGACTTCCAAATTAGAAAAAAAACTGTTGAGCCTTGAGTAGGAGATAGCCTGTGGAACGCGAATACATGGAATTCGACGTGGTCATCGTCGGTGCCGGCCCCGCTGGTCTTTCCGCCGCCTGCCGCTTGAAGCAGAAGGCTGCTGAAGCCGGTAAGGAAATCAGCGTCTGCGTGGTCGAAAAAGGCTCCGAAGTCGGTGCTCACATCCTGTCCGGCGCCGTGTTCGAACCACGGGCCCTGAACGAACTGTTCCCTGACTGGAAAGCACTCGGCGCGCCGCTGAACACGCCGGTGACCCGTGACGACATCTTCGTGCTCAAGAACGCTGAAAGCGCGCAGAAAATTCCAGACTTCTTTGTGCCCAAGACCATGCACAACGAAGGCAACTACATCATCTCCCTGGGCAACCTGTGCCGCTGGCTGGCTCAGCAGGCCGAGAACCTGGGCGTGGAAATCTACCCGGGCTTCGCCGCTCAGGAAGCGCTGATCGACGAAAACGGCGTGGTTCGCGGGATCATCACCGGCGACCTCGGTGTCGACCGCGAAGGCAACCCGAAGGAAGGTCTGTACACCCCCGGCATGGAACTGCGTGGCAAATACACGCTGTTCGCCGAAGGCTGCCGTGGTCACATCGGCAAGCAGCTGATCAAGCGCTTCAACCTGGACACTGACGCTGATGCCCAGCACTACGGCATCGGCCTGAAAGAAATCTGGGAAGTCGACCCGGCCAAGCACCAGCCTGGCCTGGTAGTGCACACCGCCGGTTGGCCGATGGACATCATGGGCACCGAGAACACCGGTGGCTCGTTCCTCTATCACCTGGAAAACAACCAGGTCGTGGTTGGCCTGATCGTCGACCTGTCCTACAGCAACACCTACCTGTCGCCGTTCGACGAGTTCCAGCGCCTCAAGCATCACCCGGTGCTTGCTCAGTACCTGGAAGGCGGCAAGCGCATCAGCTACGGCGCACGTGCCATCAGCAAGGGCGGCCTGAACTCGCTGCCGAAAATGGTGTTCAAGGGCGGCGCGCTGATCGGTTGCGACCTCGGTACCCTGAACTTCGCCAAGATCAAAGGCAGCCACACCGCGATGAAGTCCGGCATGCTCGCCGCTGAATCCGTGGCTGACGCGCTGTTCGCAGAGAAGGATGGCAGCGAAGAGCTGACCACCTACGTCGATGCGTTCAAGAACAGCTGGCTCTACGAAGAACTGTTCGCCAGCCGCAACTTCGGCCCGGCGATCCACAAGTTCGGCGCTATCGTTGGTGGTGGTTTCAACTGGCTGGACCAGAACATCTTCGGCGGCAAACTACCGTTCACCCTGCACGACACCAAGCCGGATTACGCTTGCCTGAAGCTGGCAGCCGATTGCAAGAAGATCGACTACCCGAAACCGGACGGCAAGATCAGCTTCGACAAACTCAGCTCGGTGTTCATCTCCGGTACCAACCATGAAGAAGAACAGCCGTGCCACCTGAAGCTGACCGATCCAAGCATCCCGATCAGCAAGAACCTGCCGCTGTACGATGAGCCTGCCCAGCGTTACTGCCCGGCCGGCGTGTATGAAGTGATCACCAAGGAAGACGGCGAGAAGCGCTTCCAGATCAACGCCCAGAACTGCGTTCACTGCAAGACCTGCGACATCAAGGACCCTGCACAGAACATCACCTGGGTAGCGCCGGAAGGCGCTGGCGGCCCGACTTACCCGAACATGTAAGCCGAACCGCTGAACATCAAGGCTCCCGAAACGGGGGCCTTTTTGTTGCGTGCGATTTAAACCACACCACAAGACCAATGTAGGAGCGAGCCTGCTCGCGATAGCGGTGCATCAGAAAATATTGACGGCGACTGACACTCCCTCATCGCGAGCAGGCTCACTCCTACAGGGTTTATCGGTGGATCAGGCTGCGCGCTCGTCGCCAGGATTACGCTCAAAGTACCGCTTGTACTCACGACTGAACTGCGACGTGCTCTGATACCCCACCCGATGCGCCACCTGCGCCACACCCAGCCCCTCCCCCACCAACAACTGCTGCGCCCGCAGCAGACGCAATCGCTTCAGATACTGCACCGGCGACAACAAGGTGCTGCGCTTGAAGTGCTCGTGAAAGGTCGATGCACTCATGTTCGCGCAACTGGCCAGGGTCTCGACGTTCAGCGGTTCGGCGAAATGCGCATGCAGATGACTGAGGGATGCCGCGATCCGGGCGAACTGCCCCTGCTGCTCCACCAGCGCCCGCAACACATCGGCTTGCGGACCGCGCAAGGCGACGAACAGCAACTCGCGCAAACGCGCTTGTCCCATGATCTGGCATTCCAGCGGATCGTGCAGGCAACGCAGCAGCCGCTCGACACAACCGCGCATCGCGTCATCGAGCACTGCCGAGGTCATGGACTCAGGTGTTTGCGCCGGAATATGCCGCCCCGGTGCCAGGCCCATCGCCAACACCAGTTCGCCCAGCATCACCCGGTCGATCGCGACGGAAACACCCAGCATCGGTCCGTCCGGAGCGGCAAAGGTTTCACACTCGAACGGCACCGGCAGCGCCTGAATCAGGTAATGCCCTGCGCCATATTCCAGGGTGCGCGGCCCCAAGTACGCCAGTTTGCTGCCCTGGGCGATGATCACCAGGCTCGGCTCGTAGATCTGCGGCCCACGGGCCACATCGCAACTGGCCCGCAGAACCTGCACGCCCGGCAAGGCAGTCGGGACGAAACCGTCGCGAGTGGACAGCGGCTCGATCAGCGAAACCAGGGTGGCATTGGCATCAAGGTGACGGGTCAACAGCATCGGGAGCTCTTCACAAAAAAAGTCACAAAAAAAGTCACGGAATAAGGGACGAAAGCATCATCGCAGGTCTGATTGCCAATGGGTTCGAACAGAGGCTGATGCCGGAGGAATAGGCATGACACCCGGAGGAATCGCCATGGCCGGTACAGGGTTCGGCGCCCAGAATGCGCCACCTCACCCGTCAGCGTTTTTGCGAGGTTCACCATGTACACCGCCATCGGATACGCCGCCCAATCGGCCACCACTCCCCTCGCCCCCGTGAAATTCGAACGTCGCAGCCCAAGGCCTGACGACGTTGCCATCGAGATTCTCTACTGCGGCGTCTGCCATTCCGACATCCATCAGGCCCGCAACGAGTGGGGCATTGCCGTTTACCCGCTGATGCCCGGCCATGAAATCGTAGGCAAGGTGACAGCCGTCGGTGCGAAAGTCACCCAACACAAAGTCGGCGATCTGGTCGGTGTTGGCTGCATGGTCGACTCGTGCCGCAGTTGCGAAGCCTGCCAGGCCAACCTGGAGCAATACTGCCTCGAAGGCCCGACCCTGACCTACGCCACCCCGGACCGGGTCGATGGCAGCAACACCATGGGTGGCTACTCCGACAGCATCGTGGTCAGTGAGCACTTCGTGGTGCGCATTCCCAAGTCACTGGACCCGGCCAACGCCGCGCCGATCCTGTGCGCCGGCATCACCACCTACTCGCCGCTCAAGCACTACGGTGTGAAGGCCGGTGACAAGGTCGGGATTCTCGGCATGGGTGGCCTGGGCCACATGGGCATCAAGTTCGCCAAGGCCATGGGCGCAGAAGTGACGCTGTTCACCCGTTCGGCAAGCAAGGCCGAAGAGGCTCGCCGCCAGGGCGCGGACCATGTGATCGTGTCCACCGATGACGCACAGATGCAGGCTGCCGCCGGTCACTTCGATTTCCTGCTCGACACCATTCCGGTGCAACACGACCTCAACCCTTACCTCGATACGCTGCGTTTCGACGGCGTGCATATCCTGGTGGGGTTGATCGAACCGGTGGAGCCGCCGGTGCATGCCGCCAAACTGGTGTTGGGGCGTCGTGTGCTCGCCGGCTCGCTGATCGGTGGCATCGCCGAGACCCAGGAAGTGCTGGATTTCTGCGCAGAACACGACATCACCTGCGACATCGAGATGCTCGACATCCGCCAGATCAACGAGGCTTACGCCCGCATGATCGCCGGTGACGTGAAGTACCGCTTCGTCATCGACATGACGACCCTCAAGGTTTAAACCTTGAGGCCCAGCTCCGCCGACAGCCGGGCTGTGACCCCTTTGATCAGGGGAATCAGCTCGGCCATTTTTTCCAGCGGCATGTACGGCACGGTACTGGCAATGCTGATGCCGGCGACGATACGTTTGCTGGCATCGCGGATCGGCGCCGCCACGCAGCGGATCGACGGTTCGTTGTCTTCCAGATCGAAGGCATAACCGCCGGCCACGTACTCGACCATGCGCTGCTCGAACTGCTCCCAGGATTGCTCCGGGTGCTGCGGCCAGAACTGGTTTTTCCCGACCACCGGCAGGCTGACTTCGTACAGGCGCTGCCATTCTTGCGGCGAATCATCGAGCATCAGCGCCTTGCCGATCCCGGTGCGCGCCAACGGCATGCGATGGCCGACCCGCGAACGCATTTCCGGGCCATTGCGCCCCGGATTCTTGTGCAGGTACAGCACTTCGTCGCCTTCACGAATCGCCAGGTGAATGGTGTCGCCGGTCAATGCCGACAACTCATCCAGATATGGCCCGGCCAGGGTCACCAATGGCAACTCTTCTCGGGCCTGAAAGCCCAGCTCGATCAGCTTCGGCCCCAACAGATAACCGACTTGCGGCACCACCCGCAGATAACGCTCGTCCACCAGGCAACTGGCCAGGCGATGGGTGGTGCTGCGCGTGGTGCCGATCAGCCGGGCGATTTCCTTGAGATCGCGGGCGCCGCTGGCCACGGCATGAACCACACCCAGACCGCGAAGCAGGGTCTGAGTGCCGGTCGGCGCGGCGTCCTTGGCGATTTTTGGGGCGTCTTCCTGCATATCCAGCCTTTACCGTTGAGCGAGTGAACGGGCGGCATTATGGTCGCCCGCGTGCCACGACTACAACTTGATACGCTCGACCTTGCCCACCAGCAAGATGTAGGACAGTGCGCCAATCAACGCCAGCACCGAGATGTAGGTGATCGCCGGGGCAAAAGAATCACCCGTCGCGAGGAAGCCGATCACGATAGGCGTGGCAATCGCCGACAGGTTGCCGATGAAGTTGAACACCCCGCCGGTCAGCCCGAGCAAGCGTGCCGGAGCCAAGGTCGATACCAGCGACCAGGTGATCGAAGCCAGGCCATTGCCGAAGAATGCCAGCGCGAGGAAGGCAATCACCAACGGCGTCGACTCGACAAAGTTGGCGCCGATGATCGAAGTGGAAATCAGCAGGCCGCTGATGATCGGCAACTTGCGGGCGAAACCTACCGTGTAACCGCGACGGATCAAAAAGTCCGAGAAGAAACCGGAACACAGCACACCGACAAAGGCAGCGAGAAACGGCAGCGACGCCAGCAGGCCGGACTTGATGAAGTCCATGCCGCGGTATTTCACCAGGTAGGTCGGGAACCAGGTAAGGAAGAACCACAGGGTCGAGTTGAGGCAGAACTGCCCGAGGTAAATGCCCCAGAGTTTGCGCTTGGTCAGGACGATACCCAGGTCGGTCCAGCTGAATTTGGCTTTGACCTTGGCTTGTTCGGCCTGGATATCCACCAGCCCGCCGCCCTCGCGAATCAGATCAATCTCTGCGTCATTGGCGCCTTTGAAATCCCGCGGCTCGCGATACACCGCGTACCAGATCACCGCCCACACAATGCCCACCGCGCCGGTGGAGACGAACACCATGTGCCAGCCGAACTCGTGCTGGAGCCAGGCCAGCACCGGCGTCAGGAACGCCAGGCCGACAAACTGTCCGGAGGTGTAGAAACCGATGGCCGTGGCGCGCTCGCGCTCGGGGAACCAGGTGGTGACCACGCGGCTGTTGATCGGATACGCCGGCGCTTCCAGGGCTCCGACCGCCATGCGCAACACGAACAGCGCGATGAAGCTGGCGGCGAAGCCGAGCATCACCGTGGCCACCGACCACAGCAGCAAGGCGACGCTGTACAGAATCCGTGGCGGCACACGATCCACCAGCCAGCCGCCGGGGATTTGCATGGCGGCGTAGGTCCAGCCGAACGCGGAGAAGATCAGGCCGACGTGGATCGGGTCGATGCCCAGGTCACTGGTCAATGCCGGAGCGGCAATCGACAGGTTGCTGCGGTCCAGGTAGTTGATCACCACGGTGATGAACAACAACACCATGATGAAAAAACGCTTGCGGCTGGGCGTCACCAACGACGCCTGCCCGGTGAGGGTTTGCGGTTGCATGGGGGGTGCCTCTTCTTATGGTTATTGAGGTCGTTCTAAAGACTGGCGCAGGTCCTTGTGGGAGTGAGCCTGCTCGCGATAGCGGTGTGTCATTCAGCATTGATGTCGACTGACACACCATCGCGAGCAGGCTCGCTCCTACAGGGGATTTGTGGTGAATCAAAGATCACTCACCACTCGGCAAAACTGCCATCGGCATGGCGCCAGATCGGGTTGCGCCAGCGGTGGCCGATGGCGGCGCGTTCGATTACGTATTCCTCGTTGATCTCGATGCCCAGGCCCGGGCCGTTCGGGATCTTCACGAAGCCTTTGTCGTAGTCGAACACCCGTGGGTCTTTGACGTAGTCGAGCAGGTCGTTGCTCTCGTTGTAATGGATGCCCAGGCTCTGCTCCTGGATGAACGCGTTGTAGCAAGCCGCGTCCAGTTGCAGGCACGCCGCCAGGGCAATCGGGCCCAGCGGGCAATGCAGCGCCAGTGCCACATCGTAGGCTTCGGCCATGTTGGCGATCTTGCGGGTTTCGGTGATGCCGCCGGCGTGAGAGGCATCCGGCTGGATGATGTCGACGTAGCCTTCGCTGAGCACGCGCTTGAAATCCCAGCGCGAGAACAGCCGCTCACCGAGGGCAATCGGCGTGCTGGTCAGCGGCGCGAGCTCTTTCAGCGCTTCGTAGTTTTCGCTGAGCACCGGCTCTTCGATGAACATCAACTTGTACGGATCAAGCTCCTTCATCAGCACCTTGGCCATGGGCTTGTGCACCCGGCCATGGAAGTCCACGCCAATGCCGACGTTCGGTCCGACGGCATCGCGCACGGCGGCGACGTTGGCCAGGGCCTGGTCGACCTTGTCGAAGGTATCGAGGAATTGCAGCTCTTCGGTGCCGTTCATTTTCACCGCGGTAAAACCACGCTCGACCGCTTCTTTCGCCGCACGCGCGGTATCCGCCGGACGGTCGCCGCCGATCCACGAATACACACGAATCTTGTCCCGCACCTGGCCACCCAACAGGTCGCTGACCGACACGCCCAGCGCCTTGCCCTTGATGTCCCACAAGGCCTGGTCGATACCGGCCAGGGCGCTCATGTGGATCGCGCCGCCACGGTAGAAGCCGCCACGATAGAGCACGGTCCAGATGTCTTCGATGTTGCGCGGATCCTTGCCGATCAGGTAGTCGGACAATTCTTCAACCGCTGCAGCAACGGTGTGGGCGCGGCCTTCGACCACGGGCTCGCCCCAACCGGTGACGCCCTCGTCGGTTTCGACCTTGAGGAAGCACCAGCGCGGCGGAACGATGAAGGTGGTCAGTTTGGTGATTTTCATCTGCTTGTCTCTCTTGTTAGATGCAGCGCTCGCAGCGCCCAAAAAGTCTTAGCGAAGGGCCTTCCACGCAGCGACGTAGGCCTTGGCATTGGCCGCCACTTGCGCAGGCGTCATGCCCGGTTTGAACAGACCGGAGCCGAGGCCGAAACCTTTGACGCCGGCGTCGATGAACGACTGCATGTTGTCCGGCGTGATCCCGCCGACCGGCGCCAGAATCGTTCCCACCGGCAGCACTGCCAGCCAGGCGTTGACGACCGCCGGCCCCATCTGCTCGGCCGGGAACAGCTTCAGCACATCCGCGCCTTCAGCCAGTGCCGCGAAGGCCTCGGTCGGCGTGGCGACACCGGGCGACAGATACAACCCCGCCGCTTTCGCCGCGCGCAAAACCTTCGGATCGCAATGGGGCATGACGATCACCTGGCCGCCTGCCGCCTTCACCTGTTCGACCTGTTCCGGCGTCAGCACCGTACCGGCACCGATCAGGCAATCGGCGGGCAAGGTACTGCGCAGGATGCGGATACTTTCGTACGGCTCAGGGGAATTGAGCGGCACTTCGATGATGCGAAATCCGGCGGCGTACAGCACTTCGCCGATGGCCGCCGCTTCCTGCGGGCGCAGGCCACGCAGGATCGCGATCAGGCCGTTTTGCGTCAGGGCTTGTTTGAGCATGTCAGGACTCCAGTCAGGTTTAACGGGATGCGGTGCACGTGACCAGGCCGGCAGCCAGCGCCAGTTGCCACAATCCGCGTTCGGTGGCCTGCTCGGCCAGGATCACCCGGGCAAAACCGCAGGCGTCGAGCGCACGGCTGTAGCGGGCACAGAGTTGGGTGTTACCGATGAGGATGATCGAAGGCAGATGCACGCTGTTGCGGCGGCGCCGTTGCACACAGGCCAGGGCCGCCAGCTCGTGGCCGATCAGCAGGCCGGACAGATAGTCCGCCTGGGCGGTGGCGCTCAACTCGCCAGTCAACCCAAGACTGCGGGCGCTGAACATCGTCGACAGCGGACCGATATCACCGTCCGCCGACAACGCGACCCGTACGCCGCGATCAAACGCATCGCCATCGAAAGACGCGCCACATTGTTGGGTGCGTCCGAGAATGCTGTGTTGACTGAGCACAGCGAAGACTTCGCCGGTCATGAAAGTGTCGAAATGCACGATGCAGCCGTCGGCCACTTCCACCCATTTCGAATGGCTGCCCGGTAGGCCGATCAGCAGATCAGCGCCCGCCTCGCTCGCCAGGTTTTGCAGCACGCCGAGCACCTGGGTTTCTTCGCCGCGCATCACGTTCGGCAAAGGCGAACGCTCGATGACGCCGGGCACGATGTGCACATCGACGCCGCGCAGGCTGCGCACGATTTGCAAGGAAGTACCGAGCGAGGCGACGTTCGCCGGCGTATCGCGGTAGGCCGCTTCGCGCCAGCCCTGGGCGCTGCCGACCATGCCGCAGGCAATCACCGGCAAATCCGGCTGGGCATCGAGCCAGTCGCCGCAGGCCTCATCGAAGGCCAGTTCGAAGCCATCGGTGCATTCCCGGCCGGCAATGATTCGCGGCGCTTTCGGCAGCTGCATGATTCCCGACGACAGCGAACGCTGTTCGAGCACTTGGCCGCCTTCAGCCAGTTTGTAAGCACGTAATGAGGTTGTCCCCCAGTCGAGCGCGATCAATTGCGCCTGCATCGCTTCACCTGTTTTGGTTTTTGGCAGTGAGTGAGCGGGACTATAAACCTTGGCGCTGCAAAATCTCAATATATAAATATCAATCCCACATTATGATACAAGACAAAAAAATCGCAGCCCGAAAGCTGCGATCTTTTAAAAGCTATCAGTTACCCGCTGCGAAATCCCGCAACACCGCCCCATCCATCCGATACCGAACCCACTCCTCCTGCGGCTGCGCACCCAGGGATTTGTAGAAATCGATGGCCGGGGTATTCCACTCCAGCACGCTCCACTCGAAACGGCCGCAGTCGTTGGCGCAGGCGATTTTCGCCAGATGCCGCAGCAGGGTCTTGCCCGCACCACCGCCGCGTTGTTCCGGGGTGATGTAGAGGTCTTCGAGGTACAGGCAGTTGCTGCCAAGCCAGGTGGAATAGCTGAAGAAAAACACCGCGAAACCGATGGGTGCACCTTCGCGCAGGCAGATCAGGCCATGGGCGGTGGCGCCTTCGCTGAACAGGCTGCGCTCGATATCGGCAACGCTGGCGATGACTTCATGGCGGGCACGTTCGTAGTCGGCCAGTTCAGTGATGAACGCGAGGATTTGCGGTGCGTCACTGGGGGTCGCCGGGCGGATTTCGATCGTCATGGACGTGCCTTGTCAAAAGTGGAAAACGCCATACTAAGTCGGCGCGGTACTTGTGGCGAGGGGGCTTGCCCCCGTTGGCCTGCGGAGCAGGCCCTTCCTCAGCGATTGCGTTACACCAGAAAGACTCCAGTGTTTTTATTGGGGTTGCAGCGCAACCCAACGGGGGCAAGCCCCCTCGCCACAAAAGCTGGATCGCCACAACAGTGCAGATGCTTTACTCCGGCCAACACTAACCCTGGAATCGATAACCTCGGACCTAACATTTTGGCACTGCGTGGTTAGATAGCCGCGCTGCTCATTTAGCCGGTCAAGGAACCGCGTCATGTCTACCGCAACGCCCCCAGTTTCAAGCAAGCTGTTCGGCCTGTTTTGCCTCGCCAGTTACCTGTTGTCGTTGTCCTACGGCTCGACGTTTTTGCTGTCGTTGCTGATTGGTTCACGCGGCGGTAACGAACACGATGCCGGTAGCGTGATTTCGGCGGCGATGCTCAGCACCTTTGCGGCGGTGATTGTTTCCGGTCATTTGTCCGACCTGCTCGGTGCCGCCCGCTCGGTGGCGCTGTTCGGTGTATTGCTGGTGGCGGCCAGCCTGGGCTTCGCCCTGACCCCGGGCTTCGGTCACCTGCTGTTGTTTTTCGGGCTGCTGCTGGGCCTGGGCTGGGGCGTGTTCTACACCCTGGGGCCGATCATCGTGGCAAGTCTTGTGACACCCGCGCAGCGCGCCAAATATTTCGCCCTGCTGTCGGGCAGCATGATGACCGGGATCGGCAGCGGCCCGTTGCTCGGCCGCGCGGCGAGTGCGCTCGGTTATCCGCTGACCGCGGCGTTTTACCTGGCGGCACTGGCCAGCCTGATCGGCGTATTGCTGTTCTGGCGCCTGGATCGACAACTGAAACAGACACCCGCGCAATCCGGCAGCGTGTCGCGGATTTCCTGGCGCGCAGCGGCTCAGGTGCTGTCGTCCAGGGCCGTGTTCCCGATCATCATGGTCGGTCTCGGCGGCTGCGTTTTCGGTGGTCTGTCGAGCTTTCAAACCAGTTACGCGGCGGCGCACTCACTCGACTATTCGCTGTTCTTCCTCGGCTTCATGAGCGCCGCGATCAGCGGCCGCATGCTGGTTGCCGGTTTTGTGGTCAAACGCGATCCATTGCGTGCATCGTGCCTGCTTTCGGGGTTGATGCTGGCATCGATCGTGATGTTCGGTTTTGTCGTCGACAGCAGCTTCAGCTACGTGCTCGCGGCGGTGATGCTCGGGATCGGCTACGGCCTGACCTACTCGGTGATCAACGGCCTGGCCGCCAATGAAGCGCCGAACGGCACCACCGCGCAATCCTTGCTGCTGTTCAGCCTCTCGTATTTCATCGGCGTATTCGGATTTCCATTGCTGGCCGGGAAAATCATCGTCGAGCAAGGCATGCCCACGCTGTTGCTCACGGTGCTGGCAGTTGCCGCGCTCAACTGGATGATCACCGTGGGCCGGTTGATCTGGCGTAGAGCCACGGCGGTCAGTGCACTGGAGCAGGCCTGAGCCGTTCGTCGCCGACAATGCACCCATCCGGATCGAGGGCGTAGTAATCAGGTAAAGACTCTAGCCGTTGGAGACAACACCATGACCCTGTCCAGGTTGACCGCCCTCGCCCTCACCGCCCTGCTGTCTTCTGCCTCGTTCGCCGGGACCATCGGCTCGAGCACCGGCCCGACCAACCCGGTGGAAAAGCCCAGGGCGCCAGCCATTCAGAGTGCCCCCGGCATGAACACCGATGGCACTACGATCGACCACAACCTGCCACTGTCCACCGGCACCGACCCACGGGTTCAAGGCAACGACGCGGGACGTCAGGGCGGTATGAGTTTGCCAGGCAGCAAAACACCCAGCAGTGGCGGACTTGGCTCGACCACCAGCGGTAGCTCGGGTGATGACGACGATGACAGCCAATAGCTGCCAGTTTGAGGACAGAAGCTCGGGCGAAGAATATTGCGCTATCAGGAATGTGCACGCGGGAATTGGTTGAGGCGCTACGCAAGGCAAGTTAGAGCCAGATCATGTGTTGAGTGTCAGGACCTCTTCGCGGACAAGCCCGCTCCCACAGAGTTATGCGTCAGGGCTCAAGGCCGATGGTGAAGAACTCGCCGCCACTCCATACACCGAGCCAGCGCTGGCCGTCGATCTCGCGACTCACCGCCAGCTCCACCAATTGATAGAACACGTTGCGATGGATCAAGGCTTCCAGATTGCTGCGTACATGCACGTAGGGGGCTGGCTCTTGCGTTACCGGGTCGATGACCACGCGCATCGGATGCCCTGCACCGGCCTCGGTGGTTTCATCGACATTGGTGGTAAAGCGCAACAGCTGCGCCTCGCCCTCGCCTTCCGCGTCTACCGCAATCGCCACAAAGGGCGCATCGTCGACCTTGATTCCGACTTTTTCGACCGGCGTGATCAGGAAATAATCATCGCCGTCGCGGCGAATGATGGTGGAGAACAGTTTGACCATCGGCTTGCGCCCGATCGGCGTGCCCAGGTAATACCAGGTGCCGTCCCGGGCGATGCGCATGTCGATGTCGCCGCAGAAATCGGGATTCCACAGGTGCACCGGCGGCAAGCCTTTGGTCTTGGGGATTTGCCCCAGTAGGTCGTTGGCTTTTTGCGGGCCACTCATGGCGTTCTCCTCGGGATTACTGGTCACTGAGGCCCAGCAGGCTGCGCGCGTATTGCTCCAGCGGCGGGCCCATCAGGTCTTCGGGTTTTTTATCGTGGAACGTCAGTAAACCGCCACGACTCTTGATGGTTGCAGTATCAATCAAATACTGGGTGCTGGTCTCGATCAACATGATCTGAATCATACCGCTGTCGATACCGAGACGATCCAGGGCTTCCTGGTCCAGCCACTCGTCCGAGTTGCCGATACGGTCGTCAGACTTGGCAAACCGGGTATAGAGCAGATAGTGCGCACCGGCGGCACGGGCTTCGCCCATGGCCTGGTCGAGCCCTTCCGGCGTGCGGGCACGGCGGACCATCGGGAAGTATTCGACGAAGCCATCGAACGCGACTTCGGCAATCACGTTGGGCCGCGGGTAAACGGCGCTGCCTGGCGGCATGAAAGCGCCCTGGGCGATGTAGACGAACGAGTCCGGTTGAATGCGCAGGTTGTTTACGCGACGGCTGTCACTGTGGTCGAGCAACCCCGCATCGCTCATATGGTAACGAGTCCCTTCGGCCATATCGCTGACGTTCATGCAGCCACCAAGTGCCAAAACGGCCAGCAGCAAAACCAGGCTACGCATCCTATCCTCCAGAGGCCGGTGTCGGAAAACCGGCGAATGGCCGTAGGATGCAGCTTCCGCGCCAGTCCAAGTTGATCATTGCCTGATCAAATGCAATCGCGGGCAAGCCACGCTCCCACAGGGTTTACGCAAAACCTTGTGGGAGCATGGCTTGCCCGCGATGAGGCCGGATCAACCGCCGATAATTTTCATCACAGTCGCACCACCAGAGAACGCCACTTCCTGCTTGTCACCCAAGGCTTTCACCAAGAGTCTCTGCAGCGCCGGCAGGGCCTGATGGCGCGGTTTGTCCAGCAGGTCGCCGATGTAATGGCGATTGCTCGACGACAGGCAGCCATGCAGCCAGCCGGTAGAAGACAAACGAAGTCGCGAGCAGGTACGGCAGAAAGGCACGCTCTCGTTGGCGATCACGCCGAAATGGCCTTGCCCCGGAATTTCATAGCGCACCGCTGTCGCATCGACAGGTGCGTCGGCTTGCAGATAATCGTAGCGCTCGCCGATCAGGCTGAGCAATTGCTGGAGGCTGACGAACTGTTGCAGAAAGGCATTGGAATCGTTGGCCAGGTGGCCCATGCGCATCAGTTCGATGAAGCGCAGTTCATAACCGCGCTCCAGGCAGTAGTCGAGCAGCGGCATCACTTGATCGAGGTTCTGTCCGCGCAGCGGCACCATGTTGACCTTGATCTTCATGCCCGCCGCACTGGCCTCGCTCATGCCGTCGAGCACGGTGGCCAGGTCGCCGCCCCGGGCAATGCCGCGGAACGCACTGGCATCGAGGGTATCGAGGGAAACGTTAAGGCGCCGAATGCCGGCGTTCACCAGCAGCGGCAGTTTCTTCGCCAGCAACTGGCCATTGGTGGTCAGGCTGATGTCTTCCAGGCCCATCTGCCCGACCGCCGTCATGAACGCTTCGAGTTTCGGACTGACCAGCGGCTCGCCGCCGGTAATGCGCAGACGCTCGATGCCCGCCGCTTCAATCAGATAAGCCACGCCGCGCGCCATGGCTTCGGCCGACAACTCATCCTGCGCAGCCACCAGCCGCTTGCCATTGGGCACGCAGTAGGTACAGGCGTAATTGCAGGCTGAGGTCAGACTGATTCGCAAGTTGCGAAAACGCCTGCCTTGACGGTCAACGATCATGCTCACTCCGGCGGAAGAATATCGGGCCGCTAAAACTTGACTCAGAAATCAAGTTTTAGCAAGTCCTCTACCTGAGTATATTCCTGCGCTACTGCGCCATGTAGCGAAATCATGGCGCAATAAGGCAACTGAATGGCTCAGCTGCCGGAAGTGTCGGTGTCGCGCTTGCGCTTGTTGCCCATGCGCACGCCGATGTCCATCAGGAACTGGAAGAAACCTTCCTGATCTTCCAGCACATTGCTCCAGAACGGCGAGTGATACAGCGCGACAGCACCGTGCACCAGCGCCCAGGACGCGCAGTAGTGGAAGTAAGGTGGCACGTCCTCAAGCTTGCCTTCGCTGATCCGCCCCTTGATCAGCAGGGTCAGGCGTTCGAAGTTCGAGGCACGGATCTTGTGCAGTTCCTCGATCATCTCCGGCACCTGGTTGCCCTTGACCACTTTCTCTTCGAGACGGTCGAACAGGCGATAGCGTTGCGGATCGCGCATGCGGAATTCGAAGTAGGCCCGGGACAGGGCTTCCTTGTCCTTGTCGACATCGGCCGAATGCAGCAGAGCGTTCAAATCGCGCTCGTAGTCGAGCATCAGGCGCAGATAGATTTCCGCCTTGGATTTGAAGTGCTTGTAGATCGTGCCTTTGCCGATACCGACGGCATCAGCAATCATCTCGACGGTGACACTGTCTTCACCTTGGTCGAGGAACAGCTTGAGCGCGGTATCGAGAATTTCCTGCTCGCGGCGACGAAATTCACGGACCTTACGAGGTTCTTTATGCATAAGAAAAGGTCTGTCGGGGTCAAAATCGAAGCCGCGTATTATGCCTAACTTGCACAAAAATGCACGGATCATCCGACCATATCTGCGCTTTCTGGTCATTCCGCGCACGTTTACAGGGTGATGAGAACTCTTCCGAAGCGCACGTATTCCAAATTTGTTTAAAAACCCGGGCCGCTAAACTGGACGAGGCGCAATCCTGATCAATACTTGAACTGTCGGCGGGGCATCTCCCCCAAGTGTCACGCCGATATTGGTACCAACGGACCGCGTGCCATTGTTTTACTCCTAATGGTCTTAACCCGGATTCACCCCCCAGAACCCGGGTTTTTTTTGCCTGCGATTTAACCTTGTGGGAGCGAGCCTGCTCGCGAAAGCGGCTTCGAACCCTAAACTGATTTCACATGCGCCAACGGAAACAACCGCTTGAAGTTCTCAGTGGTCTGCTCGGCAAACCGCTCGTAAGGCTCACCACGCAACATTGCCAGAAATTCCGCAACTTCACGCACGTACTGCGGCAGGTTTGGCTTGCCGCGATAGGGAATCGGCGCCAGGTACGGCGAGTCGGTTTCCACCAGCAATCGGTCGGCCGGTACCTTGCTGGCCACATCGCGCAATGCGTCGGCATTGCGGAAAGTGACAATCCCGGACAGGGAAATGTAATAGCCCATGTCCAGCGCAGCCTTCGCCATCTCCCAGTCTTCGGTGAAGCAATGCAGCACGCCCGCCTGGGGCAGCGCCGCTTCACGCAACAGGTCCAGGGTATCGGCGCGGGCGCCACGGGTGTGGATGATCACAGGTTTCCCGGTCTGCTGCGCCGCTTGCAGGTGCAGGCGGAACGACTGCTGCTGCAACTCTGCCGCTTCCGGTTCGTAGTGATAGTCCAGGCCGGTTTCGCCAATCGCCACCACCCGCGGGTGATTGAGCTCCTGCAACAACCAGTCCAGCGCCGGCGCGGCACCCGGCTGCACATCCAGCGGGTGCACGCCCACCGAGCAGTCGACGTCGTCATAACGTTCGGCCAAGGCCTTGACGTCGGCCGCGTTGTCCGCGCTGACACCGATACACAGAAAGTGCCCTACCCCACGCTGCCGGGCAGCCTCAAGGGCAGCGTCCAGGGAGCCGTCGTGGGCGGTCAGGTCGAGGCGATCAAGGTGACAATGGGAATCTACGAGCATAAAGGGCTGCAACTTGTATCGAATGGGTGGGACGGTCGGATGTACCGATACTCAGAGTCTAGGCGCAGACAGTCATCGTTAGGCAGGCAACGACGCCCATTGCACCAGCAATGCCTCCAGCAACAAGGCCGGATTGAGGTTGGCCTTGCTCAAGACTTTCTGTCGCTGGGCGAGGATCCAGTCCTGGATATCGAGGACTTTGCCCTGGGCGCTTTTCTGCGCCAGGTATTGCACGACCTTGCGCATGTCGGTCAGGCCGAGGCCGGCTTCGTCCTGGGTCAACTGATAGCGCAGGATCAGGCTCGACCAATCGCAGAACCAGTCGAACAGGCGCAACATCGGAATATTTTTCCATTCTTCGGCCAATTGCGTCGGCGACTGCTGTTGCTTGAGGAGTTTTTTCACCCCTTCCACCACTTGCGCGCGCTGTTCACGCACACCCTGGCCCTGGAGATTGACCGCCGCCAGCGGCGAACCGGCGGCCAGGGTCAGCAGTTCGACACGCTCGTCTTCGGAGCACTCCGGCAACGCCTGGGCCAGCCACTTCAAGCTCATGGCCTCGCCCGGCAGCGGACAGGCCTGCTGCACGCAGCGACTCTTGATGGTTGGCAACAAGCGGCTCGGCTGATGGCTGACCAGCAACAGGACGGTATCGCCGGACGGTTCTTCAAGGCTTTTGAGCAAGGCGTTGGCGGCGTTGATGTTCATCGACTCGGCCGGCTCGATCAGCACCACCTTGCGCCCGCCCAACTGTGCGGTCTGCACCACGAAACCGACCAGGTCGCGAACCTGATCGACCTTGATCGCCTTGTCGGCTTCTTCCGGCTCCAGGATGTAGTTGTCCGGGTGGCTGCCAGCCCTGAGCAGCAGGCAGGATTTGCATTCGCCGCAGGCTTCCAGCGCGTTCGGGCGCTGGCACAGCAAGCTGGCCATCAAGCGCTCGGCCAGTGCCCGCTTGCCGATTCCGGCCGGGCCATGCAGCAGGTAGGCGTGCGCATGCTGGGCGCGACCGGCCAGGTGCTGCCAGAGGTTTTCCTGCCATGGATAGGCCTCAGCCACGGCTCAACTCCAGCAGGCGTGGCAGCAAGGCATCCAGCGATTGCTGAACCTGTGCCAGGGGTTGGGCCGCATCGACCAGCACGTAACGCGCCGGATCCGCCTCGGCCCGCCTTAGGAAGGCATTGCGTACGGCATCGAAAAAGGTCCGGCCTTCGAGTTCGAAGCGATCCAGACGACCGCGAGCACTGGCGCGGGCCAGGCCCACCTCGACAGGCAGATCGAAAATCAGCGTCAGGTCCGGGCGCAGATCGCCCTGGACGAAGGTTTCCAGGGTCGCGATACGCTCCAGCGACAAGCCGCGACCGCCGCCCTGGTAGGCGTATGTCGAATCGGTAAAACGATCACACAAGACCACGGCACCGCGGGCCAGCGCCGGGCGAATCACCTCGGCCAGGTGCTGGGCACGCGCCGCGAACACCAGCAACAGCTCGGTATCCGGGTTCATGACTTCATCGACCGGGGCCAGCAGCACTTCACGGATACGCTCGGCCAACGGCGTGCCGCCCGGCTCGCGGGTCAGCACCACCTCGATGCCGGCGGCGCGCAGGCGCTCGGCCAGGTATTCGCGATTGGTGCTCTTGCCGGCGCCTTCAGGGCCTTCCAGAGTAATAAACAAGCCAGTCACAGGCAGTCCTTAGTCAGAGTCATTGCGGGCTTTTCGGTGCGCTTGCATCGGGTTCGGGCGTTTCAGGGGCTGGCGCAGGATCTTGCGCCGGCACCTGCGGCAACGCCTCGGGAGCTGTGTTCGGTGAAGCGGCCGGGATCGGTGCCAGCTCCTGCGAAGCCTTGGCCTCCTGCGTACCGTTTTGCTCAGTCTGGGTCAGCGATGTCTCTGGCGTGGCAGTGGGTGCCAGGCTGGAGCGGTAATCGGCGCGACGCTTGAGCTGGAACTCCTTCACCGCATTGTTGTGGGCATCCAGGTCATCGGAGAACACGTGAGTGCCATCACCACGCGCCACGAAGTAAAGGCTGTTGCCCTCCACCGGATTGAGCGCCGCATGGATGGCTTCGCGACCGACCATGGAAATCGGCGTCGGCGGCAGGCCCGCATTCATGTAGGTGTTATAGGGCGTCGATTCCTTGAGGTGAGCCCGGGTCAGCTTGCCGCTATAGCGGTCGCCGAGGCCGTAGATCACCGTCGGGTCGGTCTGCAGCAGCATGCCTATCGCCATGCGTCGCACAAATACGCCGGCAATCTGCCCGCGCTCCTGCGGCACACCGGTTTCCTTTTCCACCAGCGAAGCCATGATCAGCGCCTGGTAGGGTTCGGTGTACGGCGTATCTGCAGCGCGCTTTTCCCACTCCTTGGCGAGCACTTCATCGAGGCGGTCGTAAGCGGTTTTCAGCACCTCGGCATCGGACATGCCCCGCACATAACGATAGGTGTCAGGGAAGAAGCGCCCTTCCGGAAAAATCCCGGTGTGGCCGAGCTTGTCCATGACCTGGCTATCGCTCAAACCGTTGAGGCTATGATCGAGTTTCTCTTCCTTGGCCAGCGCTGCGCGGACCTGACGGAAACTCCAGCCTTCGACCAGGGTCAGGCTGTACTGAACCATTTCCCCGCGTTTCCACAGGTCGATCAGGCCTTCGACGGTCATGCCAGGTTGAATGCGGTATTCGCCGCTGTGCAGGGGTTGTTTGGCGAGGTTGAAGCGCCAATACACCCGCAGCCAGAATGCGTCCTTGATGACGCCATTGGCTTCGAGTCGGTATAAGGTGCGGGTCGGCGTGGTGCCCTTGGGCACATCCAGCAATTGTTCCTGGGCAATGTTCAGCGGCTGTACCAGCGCCGAATGAATTTTCCAGGCTGAAGCACCCAACAGCAGCCCTGCCAGAACCACTCCGGTTTCCAGCAGCAGCAAGAGTTTACGTCTCACGTATCAAGCATCCAGTAGCACACGGGCAATGGTTTGGAGTTTACGGGTGAGCGGCCCAACCGGCCAGTGAAGAGCAGCATAGGCGCGCACCGGCCAGATACCATACACGCTGTTGCAGACAAAGACTTCGTCAGCCCATTGCAGCTGTTCGAGGGGGATATCGGTGATTTGCGTGGGGATTCCCAGCGACTTGGCTTGAAACAATATTTCGGCGCGCATCACGCCTGCCACGCCGCAGCGCTTGAGATCAGCGGTGATGAGCACGCCATCGCGCACCAGGAACAAGTTGCTGAATACGCCTTCAATCACCCGTCCGGCCTGATCGAGCATCAAGCCTTCGGCATGCTCGGTGTCCTGCCATTCGGCACGGGCGAGGACTTGTTCAAGACGATTCAGGTGCTTGAGGCCGGCCAGTAATGGCTGCCTGGACAATCGCGTGGCGCATGGAAACAGACGTACACCCTGCTCACCATGCGCGGCAGGATAAGCCGCCGGTGGATTGCCTTGCAGAATGCGTCGGGCCTGGGCCGAAGAATCGGGGGCGTAACCACGCAGACCGTCGCCACGGGTGAGGATGAGCTTGAGCACCCCGTCACCCAGTGCCGCGGCGTAGGCCAGCAGTTCGCTGCGGATCAACTCCTGCTCGACGGTTATCGCCAGGCGCGAACAACCGTCCACCAGACGCGACAGATGCCGGTCCAGCAACACGGGCTGCCCGTTGCGCACGGCAATGGTCTCGAACAGACCATCGCCATAAGCCAGGCCGCGATCCTTCAGCGACAAAGCGTCAGCCGGCTGACCGTCGACCCAGCTGTCCATCAGCCTGCGAACCGGCGGAACACCAGCGAACCGTTGGTGCCGCCAAAACCGAAGGAGTTGGAAACGACCACATCGATATCCATGTTGCGCGCCGTGTGTGGCACGAAATCGAGGTCGCAGCCTTCGTCCGGCTCATCGAGGTTGATGGTCGGCGGCGCCACCTGGCTGTTGATCGCCAGCACGCTGAAGATCGCCTCGACCGCGCCCGCCGCACCCAGCAGGTGGCCGGTCATGGACTTGGTGGAGCTGACGGCCAGCTTGTAGGCGTGCTCGCCGAACACCGACTTGATCGCATTGACTTCGGCCAGGTCGCCTGCGGGAGTCGAGGTGCCGTGGGCGTTGATGTACTGCACTTGATCGCCATTGATTTTGGCATCGCGCAGCGCATTGGTGATGCAGCGCGCTGCACCTGCGCCATCAGCTGGCGGCGAGGTCATGTGGTAGGCATCGCCACTGGTGCCGAAGCCGATCAGCTCCGCATAGATGGTCGCGCCACGCGCCTTGGCGTGTTCGAGTTCTTCCAGCACCAGCGCACCGGCACCATTGGACAATACAAAGCCATCGCGACCCTTGTCCCATGGACGGCTGGCGCGGGTCGGCTCGTCATTGCGGGTCGACAGCGCGCGGGAGGCACCGAAGCCGCCCATGCCCAGACCGCAGGCCGCCATCTCGGCGCCGCCGGCAATCATCACGTCGGCTTCGTCGTACATGATGTTGCGGGCTGCCATGCCAATGCAGTGGGTACCGGTGGTACAGGCCGTGGCGATGGCGTAGTTGGGTCCCTGTGCACCGAGGTGGATGGACAGGAAACCGGAAATCATATTGATGATCGAGCCTGGCACGAAGAACGGAGAGATCCGTCGCGGGCCGGTCTCGTGCAGCGTGCGGGCGGTTTCTTCGATATTGGTCAGACCGCCAATACCCGAGCCCATGGCCACGCCGATACGCTCACGGTTGGCGTCAGTGACTTCCAGACCGGAATTGCGTACCGCCTGAAAACCTGCGGCCAGACCGTATTGAATGAACAGGTCGAGCTTGCGGGCTTCCTTGACCGACAGGTATTCCTCGACATTGAAGTCCTTTACCGAGCCGCCAAAACGGGTGGAATAGGCAGAAAGGTCGGCGTGTTCGATCAGACCAATGCCACTGCGGCCAGCCAGAATGCCCTGCCAGCTGCTCGGCACATCCGTGCCCAGTGGCGACAACATACCCATACCGGTGACTACGACGCGTCTACGCGACACAGCACTCTCCTTTTTTCAAATGACGACTTTGCATCAGGCCTAAAGAAAAAACCGCACGCCATGATGGCAGTGCGGTTTTTCCATGACAGCGAGCAACGATTACAAACTATTACGCCTGGTGGCTAGTAACGTAGTCGATTGCAGCTTGTACGGTAGTGATCTTCTCGGCTTCTTCGTCAGGGATTTCGGTCTCGAATTCCTCTTCCAGAGCCATCACCAGCTCAACGGTGTCAAGGGAGTCGGCACCCAGGTCTTCAACGAAGGAAGCAGTGTTGACCACTTCTTCTTCTTTAACGCCCAGTTGCTCAGCAACGATTTTCTTGACGCGCTCTTCGATGGTGCTCATACCTTGTTTTCACTCCTAATGGACAAATTCAGGCAGCTGGCCAGTGGGTAAGTGTATAGAAAGACTTTTCAGCTTTTCAACTGAAAGCTTCACTCCTCGAACCCGGTGACCCTCTGCCTATAAATAGATTGCAGCTTTATAACGGATTTTAGACAGCTCGTATGACATTTTTTTGAAGCAATCCGTCACATTTGAATTACATGTACATCCCGCCGTTCACCGGGATTGTAGCTCCGGTAACGTAAGCCGCACCGTCCGACGCAAGAAAAGCGACCACGGACGCGATCTCTTGAGCCTGCCCCAGACGACCCAGCGGAATCTGCGTCTGCAAGGCTTCACGCTGCGCCTCGGGCAGTTCACGGGTCATATCGGTATCGATGAACCCAGGGGCCACCGAGTTTACCGTAATCGAACGCGAACCGACTTCACGCGCCAGTGCACGGCTGAAACCTTCCAGACCGGCCTTGGCGGCAGCGTAGTTTACTTGGCCTGCGTTGCCCATGGCACCCACAACCGAGCCAATACTGATAATTCGGCCCCAACGGGCTTTGGTCATGCCACGCAAAACGCCTTTGGACAGGCGGAACAGACTGTTCAGATTGGTATCGACAACGTCGTGCCACTCGTCGTCTTTCATGCGCATCATCAGGTTATCGCGGGTGATACCGGCATTATTGACCAGAATCGCCGGCGCACCGAACTGCTCCTGAATGCTCGCCAGAACACTTGCCACAGACTCGTCGCTGGTGACATTGAGTTCCAGGCCAGTGCCCTGGATACCGTTTTCCTTCAAGGTCGCGGCAATGCGCTCGGCACCCGACGCGGAGGTCGCGGTACCCACAACGATGGCGCCCTGACGACCCAGTTCCAGGGCGATAGCCTGGCCGATGCCACGGCTTGCACCGGTGACCAGTGCAACTTTACCTTGCAGACTCATGCAAGCTTCTCCTGATTCAGGCCAACGCTGCGCGGGCGGCAGCGAAAGCGTCTGGGGTATTGAGGTTGGATGTCGACACGCCTTCGGCGCAACGCTTGTTCAGACCGGCCAGTACTTTGCCCGGGCCGCACTCGACCAAATTGGTCGCGCCCTTGGCGGCCAGCGCCTGGACCGATTCAACCCAGCGTACTGGCTTGTACAGTTGCTCGAGCAGATCGCGCTTGAGGGTTTCCAGATCGGCCGACACCTGGGCACTGACGTTCTGCACCACGGGAATCTGCGGTGCCTGCCAGTCGATCGCAGCGATCGATTCGGCGAAACGCTCGGCAGCCGGACGCATCAGCTCACAGTGCGACGGCACGCTGACCGGCAATGGCATGGCGCGTTTGGCACCACGCGCCTTGCAACCTTCGATGGCGCGCTCGACAGCAGCCTTGGCACCGGCGATGACCACCTGGCCCGGCGAGTTGAAATTGACCGCGCTGACCACTTCGCCTTGCGCCGCTTCGGCACAGGCTGCCAATACGTCGGCATCGTCCAGCCCCAGGATGGCGGCCATGCCGCCCTGCCCGGCCGGAACGGCTTCCTGCATCAACTGGCCACGACGCTCGACGAGCTTCACTGCGTCGCCCAGGCTCAGACTGCCTGCCGCGACCAGCGCGCTGTACTCACCCAGGCTGTGCCCGGCAACGTAAGCCGGACGCGCGCCACCTTCGGTCAGCCACAGACGCCACAGGGCGATAGAGGCGGTCAGAATGGCCGGCTGGGTTTTATCGGTTTGATTGAGTTGCTCTTCCGGCCCTTGCTGGGTCAGTGCCCACAGGTCGTAACCCAGTGCATCGGAAGCTTCTTTGAATGTTTCAAGGACAACCGGATGTTGCGCGCCCAGCTCGGCCAGCATGCCGAGGGACTGCGAACCCTGTCCTGGAAAGACGAATGCGAGGGAAGCAGACATGTAACAAGCCCCTAATGATCTTGTCGTCGGAGAGTTGGCGCCCCGCTTCGGGGACGCAAGAAACTGACAGTTGGATGGCCCATCGAACCAAGCGGTCACATTTAAGCATTGTCCGACGAAAACACCTAAAGCAACAAATCCTCAAGACGACCGTGCAGACGTTCGGGAAGATTCTCCTGAATCTCGATCAAGGCGCGCTCAATGGCACTCTGAAACCCCTGGACCCCGGCAGAACCGTGGCTTTTCACCACAATCCCCTGCAAGCCGAGCAAGCTCGCGCCGTTGTGCCGGGCAGGCGCCAGATCGGCCTGCAGGCGCTTCATCAAGGGCAGCGCCAGTGCGCCAACCACGCGAGAGGCCAGGTTCTTCCTGAACAACGCCTCGATGCGCCCGGCAATCATGGTCGCCAGACCTTCGCTGGATTTGAGCAGGATGTTGCCGACAAAACCGTCGCACACCACCACATCCGCTTCGCCACGGTACAAACCGTCGCCCTCGATAAAGCCGATGTAATTGATGCCCCGGGCGCCTTGCAACAACGTCGCTGCCAGCTTGACCTGCTGATTGCCCTTGATGTCTTCGGTGCCGATGTTCAGCAACGCCACCCGTGGACGCACTATGCCCAGGGTTTCCGCCGCAACCGAACCCATGACCGCAAACTGCAACAGATGCTCGGCACTGCAATCGACGTTGGCGCCCAGGTCGAGCAATTGGCAGTAACCCTTTTGTGTCGGAATCGCCGCGACCATGGCCGGACGGTCAATGCCCGGCAGGGTCTTGAGCACGAACCGCGACAACGCCATCAGCGCCCCGGTGTTGCCGGCACTGACACAGGCCTGGACCTTGCCGTCACGCAACAACTCAAGCGCCACGCGCATCGACGAGTCGGGTTTGCCACGCAGGGCCTGGGCAGGTTTTTCGTCCATCGTGATGACTTCGGACGCCGGCGTAATCGACAGGCGCGCGCGTTCCACAGCCGGATGACCAGCGATCAATTCTTCAAGAAGGGAGGGTTGACCGACGAGGGTCAGGTGCAGCGAGGGTGTAGCAGACAGGCAAGCAAGGCTGGCCTGAACAATGCTGCGGGGACCGAAGTCCCCGCCCATTGCGTCAATCGCGATGACTTGAGCGGACAAGTGATTACTCGTCAGCGCCCTTGTCGATCACTTTACGGCCACGGTATACGCCTTCTGGCGATACGTGGTGACGCAGGTGAACTTCACCGGTGGTTTTTTCTACAGACAGGGTGCTAGCCTCGAGAGCGTCGTGCGAACGGCGCATGTCACGGGCAGAGCGGGATTTTTTGTTCTGCTGAACAGCCATAATTGATTAACTCCTAAACGTTTGGGTCACGCTTTAACTGCGCCAATACACTGAACGGGTTGGACCGCGTTACCTCGTCCTCGCTCGGTTCGGGCTCATCGAGACCCGCCGGCTGCTGGCATTCTTCCGGATGATGAGCAGGCACAATGGGCAAGGCGAGCAGAAGCTCCTCCTCGATCAGTGACTGCAGATCCAAAGGATCTTCGCCCAGTTCCAGCACGTCATAACCTTTCGGCAACGACTGGGTATTCGCACCCTCCTTCACCACAGCGTAACTGCATTCGCTGTGGATCGGCAGGGTGACCAGCTCAAGACAACGCTGGCAAACCATTTTGACTTCAGTGTCGATAAAGCTGTGGATGACCACAGATTTACGTTCATCTCGTTCAAAAACGAATTTAGCCTGCACCGTACCGACATTGTCGGAAAGCGGGTCGCAGAGTCTCTCCAAATCGGCCAGCAGCATTTCACCTTGAAGGGTGGTGCCACGATCAGCCAATTTGCGCGGGTCAACGTGAGGTGGAATCGGGTCATTCAACATAGGCGCAGCATTATAGGGATGCCCCCGCCCATGTCAAAGGAAATTCAGCCCTGTCCGTCACTTGGAAGCCTCGCTAGAATTCGCGCACACCTTATGGAGTTGCGCATGCTGCCTTTATTACTCGCTTCGAGCTCGGCCTATCGCCGGGAATTGCTGACCCGCCTGCGACTGCCTTTCACTTGCAGCTCGCCGGATATTGACGAAAGCCATCGCCCAGGTGAACCCGCCATCGAGTTGGTCAAACGCCTCGCCGAAGAGAAAGCCCGCGCCCTGGCCGACAGCCATACCGCTCATCTGATAATCGGCTCCGACCAGGTCGCCGTGCTGGGAGAGCGAATTATCGGCAAGCCCCACACCTTCGAAAAAGCCCGCGAACAACTGCTGGCGGCCAGCGGTGCCAGCGTGACATTCCTGACCGGCCTGGCCCTGCTCAACAGCCAGACCGGGCACTGCCAGGTCGACTGCGTGCCGTTCACCGTACACATGCGCGCACTCGACGCGACTCGTATCGAGCGCTACCTGCACGCCGAACAACCCTACGACTGCGCAGGCAGCTTCAAGGCCGAAGGCCTGGGGGTCAGCCTGTTTCGCAGCACAGAGGGCCCCGACGCCACCAGCCTGATCGGCCTGCCGCTGATTCGCCTGATCGACATGCTATTGACCGAAGGCGTGCAGGTCCCCTGATCCTCAAAACCAAAAAACCAAAAAACCGGCCACGCAGGCCGGTTTTTCATGTCACCCCGCAATCAGCGCAGCGACGGACCGTTAAAGCCCATCCACATCGCCAAATGCTCAGCCACGCTGGCACCAAGCTTTTTCGAGAAGCGATCGAATGGCGACTCCTGAACGGTAAAGTCCACCAGTTCTTTCTCGCCGATCACATCCCGCGCAACCGAACTGGCATTGCCCAGACCGTCGATCAACCCCAGCGGCAGCGCCTGCTCGCCGGACCAGACCAGACCGGAGAACAGTTCCGGATGCTCCTTGTCCTTCAGGCGATCGCCGCGCCCCTGCTTGACGCTGCTGATGAACTGCTTGTGGGTCGTATCGAGCACACCCTGCCAGAAGGCGGTTTCTTCCGGCTTCTGTGGCTGGAACGGGTCAAGGAACGACTTGTGCTCGCCAGAGGTGTAGGTGCGCCGCTCGACGCCCAGTTTCTCCATGGTGCCGACAAAACCATAACCGGCTGCAGTCACACCAATGGAGCCGACCAGGCTCGCCTTATCGGCGTAGATCTGATCTGCCGCGCTGGCGATGTAGTAAGCACCGGAGGCCCCCAGATCGGAAATGACCGCATAGAGCTTGATGTCCGGGTGCAGGCCGCGCAGACGACGGATCTCGTCATAGACATAACCCGACTGCACCGGACTGCCGCCCGGGCTGTTGATGCGCAGGATGACGCCCTTGACCTTCTTGTCCTCGAAAGCCGCGCGCAGGCTGCCAACGATATTGTCTGCGCTGGCCGGCTCCTTGTCGGCAATCACGCCTGTCACATCGATCAACGCCGTGTAATTGGCACTGAGGGTAGCGGCCTTTTCCATATCCATCAGCGGCGAAAACAGAGCAATGGCGCCAAACAGATACACAAAAGTCAGCAACTTGAAGAATATTCCCCAGCGACGGGACCGACGCTGCTCCTGCACGCCGGCCAGCAGTGTCTTTTCCAGCAGCTTCCAGCTTTTGTCGTCACCGCTCTCTGCGCTCGCCTTGGCGGGCGCCTTCCATTCGTCGGTCATGCCATCTACCCCAAAAACAACCGGTTAAGCCTGCTGACTCAGCCAGGCATGCAATTCTGAAAAACGGTCGATGGCCAGTCGCGGCTCATACAACTTCAACGCATCGATCGATTGAGCGCCATAGCTGACGGCCACCGAGCCCATGCCGGCGTTGCGCGCCATCTGCAAATCGAAAGACGAATCACCGACCATCAACGCCTGTTCCGGGCGAACCTCGCAATGCGCGAGAATCTGCTCGAGCATCAGCGGATGGGGCTTGCTGGCGGTCTCGTCGGCGGCGCGGGTGATATCGAAGTAGTTCTCCCAGCCATGGGACTTCAACACCCGATCCAGCCCGCGACGGGCCTTGCCGGTCGCCACTGCCAGATGATAGCCCTCGGCACGAAACGCCTCGAGCGACTCGACCACACCCTCGAACAGCGGCGAAGGCACAGCCTCCGACGCAATGTAATGCTCAGCATAGCGTTCGCGGAACGCGATCAGCTCGGCATCATCGATTTCGGGGTACAGGGTACGGATCGCTTCTGGCAAGCCCAGGCCGATGATGCCCTTGACGGCCAGATCATCGCGCAACTCAAAACCGCAACGCTGGGAGGCGACATGCATCGCCTCGACAATCCGACCAATGGAATCGGCCAGAGTGCCGTCCCAATCAAAGATCAGCAGCTTGTAATCAGATGGGCGCACTCAATCGCTCCACGGTTTTGGCCCACATCTCGTCGACCGGCGCTTGCAGCTTCAGCTCACCGCCATCGGGAAGCGGCACGGTCAGCATGTAGGCATGCAGGAACAGGCGCTTGCCGCCCAGATCGCGGATTTCCTTGCTGAAATCGTCATCGCCGTACTTGGTGTCGCCGGCAATGCAGTGCCCGGCGTGCAACGTGTGGACGCGAATTTGGTGAGTGCGCCCAGTGATCGGTTTGGCTTCGATCAGGGTGGCAAAGTCGCCAAAGCGACGCAGGACCTTGAACACGGTCACGGACTCCTTGCCCTCCTCCTCGTCGACCTCGACCATACGCTCGCCGGAACGCAGGTTGCTCTTGCCGAGCGACGCTCGAACCTGCTTGATCGAGGATGCCCAGTTACCACGAACCAGCGCCATATAGCGTTTATCGACGCCATCACCGCGCAAGGCTGTGTGCAAGTGACGCAGCATGCTGCGCTTCTTGGCGATCATCAGCAGGCCGGAGGTGTCACGGTCGAGACGATGAACCAGTTCGAGCTCCTTGCAATCGGGACGCAACTGACGAAAGGCTTCGATTACCCCGTAATTCAAGCCGCTGCCGCCGTGAACCGCGATGCCGCAAGGCTTGTTGATCACGATCAGCGCCTTGTCTTCGAAGACAATCGAGGCCTCGAGTCGCTGCAGCAGGCCTTGTGCCAGCGGCACCGGCTCGTCGCGCTCAGGCACGCGAACCGGCGGCACGCGCACGATGTCGCCCGCCTGCAGCTTGTACTCGGGCTTGATCCGACCTTTGTTCACGCGCACTTCGCCTTTGCGCAAAATGCGGTAAATCAAGGTCTTGGGCACGCCTTTGAGTCGGGCGAGAAGGAAATTATCAATGCGCTGGCCGGCATATTCCGGCGAGACCTCAAGCAGTTGTACGCTTGGAGTCGGGAGGGTAGTCGTCGTCATGGCGCGGATGATAACAATTTTTTATGGAATTGAAGCACTTAATCATTGCTGCTATAGTCGCGAACGCCGCCAAAAGCGGCCTGGACAGCGGACCAACGGTCAAAAACCGGCCCTGACCAACGCAATTCACCAGGACGCGAGGCCGTCCTACGGGGCTTTCGCTACGTAACGGTGGAGTTTGCAGGTGTAACGAGCGCAGGTGACATGAGGCCTGAATCACGCCACAAAGCAGAGTTTTCACTCGTTTTGCGCGCCATATTCACGGCCAGTTCACAAAGTGCAGTCAGCTGCGAATGACCCCGAGCGAAGGCATCGGAAACAACGCCTAAATTAGCCATGATGCGTGACCTCCCCTTTCGGAGCTCACGGTAAATGCCAACCCGCTGCGGATTCTGCGCGCGGCAGCACCCGAATTATCAGGGATACGTGTAGGGTGGAGATGCACAACCGCCGGACTGTGTAGCAACAGGCTTTCTCAAGACGCTTCATCTCGTCCACAGCCGCTGGTTGATTCCTCCTCCTGACTGAGTGCTTAAGTAGCCACAGCAAGCAGGACGCGTACGTCGCGATGAAGGCCCACATTGGCCGGACTTCGCTGGACACGGGAAATGGCCAACCACTCCCGACGCACCTGACACCGACCGTGAGAAGTCGTGTGTGCCGAACGCCGTTTCCGGCAGCCCGGAAACCGACGGTACTACATGAAAAGAATGCTGATTAACGCAACTCAACCCGAAGAGTTGCGTGTTGCACTGGTAGATGGCCAGCGCCTCTACGACCTGGACATCGAATCCGGTGCACGCGAGCAGAAGAAGGCCAACATCTATAAAGGCCGGATTACTCGCATCGAACCAAGCCTCGAGGCTGCCTTTGTCGATTTCGGCTCTGAGCGCCACGGCTTCCTGCCCCTCAAAGAAATCTCCCGCGAATACTTCAAGAAAGCCCCGGAAGGTCGCGTCAACATCAAGGACGTCCTGAGCGAAGGCCAGGAAGTCATCGTTCAGGTCGAAAAAGAAGAACGTGGCAACAAGGGCGCCGCCCTGACCACCTTCATCAGCCTGGCCGGCCGTTACCTGGTGCTGATGCCGAACAACCCGCGTGCCGGCGGTATCTCCCGTCGCATCGAAGGCGAAGAGCGCAACGAACTGCGTGAAGCCCTGAACGGTCTGGTTGCCCCGGCCGACATGGGCCTGATCGTGCGCACTGCCGGCCTGGGCCGCAGCAGCGAAGAAATGCAGTGGGACCTCGACTACCTGCTGCAACTGTGGACCGCCATCAAGGAAGCTTCGCTGGACCGCGCCGCGCCATTCCTGATCTACCAGGAAAGCAACGTGATCATCCGCGCGATCCGCGACTACCTGCGCCAGGACATCGGCGAAGTGCTGATCGACAGCGTTGAAGCCCAGGACGAAGCCCTGACCTTCATCCGCCAGGTGATGCCGCAGTACGCCAGCAAGATCAAGCTGTACGAAGACAGCGTTCCGCTGTTCAACCGTTTCCAGATCGAAAGCCAGATCGAAACCGCTTTCCAGCGCGTTGTCGAACTGCCTTCCGGCGGCTCCATCGTTATCGATCCGACCGAAGCCCTGGTGTCCATCGACATCAACTCGGCGCGCGCTACCAAAGGCAGCGACATCGAAGAAACCGCACTGCAAACCAACCTTGAAGCGGCCGAAGAAATCGCCCGTCAGTTGCGCCTGCGCGACATCGGCGGCCTGATCGTCATCGACTTCATCGACATGACCCCTGCCAAGAACCAGCGCGCCGTGGAAGAGAAAGTCCGCGAATGCCTGGAAGCCGACCGCGCTCGCGTGCAAGTCGGTCGCATCTCGCGCTTCGGCTTGCTGGAAATGTCCCGTCAGCGCCTGCGTCCGTCCCTGGGTGAAAGCAGCGGCATCGTCTGCCCGCGTTGCAACGGCACCGGCATCATCCGTGACGTTGAATCGCTGTCCCTGGCGATCCTGCGCCTGATCGAAGAAGAAGCCCTGAAAGACCGCACCGCCGAAGTTCGCGCACAAGTGCCGATCCCGGTGGCTGCGTTCCTGCTCAACGAAAAACGCAACTCGATCACCAAGATCGAACTGCGCACCCGCGCCCGCATCGTCATCCTGCCGAACGATCACCTCGAAACGCCGCACTTCGAAGTGCAGCGCCTGCGTGATGACAGCCCGGAAGCGGCGACCAACCAGTCCAGCTACGAAATCGCCGCTGCCGCTGCCGAAGTCGAAGAAGTCCAGCCAGCCGCCGCGACCCGCACCCTGGTTCGCCAGGAAGCCGCGGTCAAGACGGCGCCGGCCCGCGCCAATGCTCCGGTTCCGACCGAAGTTGCCGCTCCAGCCCCTGCTCCCGCTGCCGTGCCAGAGCCAAGCCTGTTCAAAGGCCTGGTGAAGTCGCTGGTGAGCCTGTTCGCCACCAAGGAGGAGCCTGTTGCTCCGACCGTGGTTGAAAAGCCTGCGACCACCGAGCGTCCGGCCCGCAACGAAGAGCGTCGCAACGGTCGCCAGCAAAGCCGCAACCGTAACGGTCGCCGCGATGAAGAGCGCAAGCCTCGCGAAGAACGTGCACCGCGTGAAGAACGCGCACCACGTGAGCCGCGTGAAGAGCGTCAGCCACGGGAAGTGCGCGAGCCTCGCGAGACCCGCGAAGAAACGCCGGCAGTAGCCCGCGAAGAACGCGCACCACGCGCGCCTCGTGAAGAACGTGCACCGCGCGCTCCGCGTGAAGATCGCAAGCCACGTGGCGAGCGTGAAGAACGCGTTCGTGAGCTGCGCGAACCTCTGGATGCCGCTCCGGCTGCTCCGGCCGCCGCTGCTACAGCTACGGCTGCTACCGCTGAAGAGCGTCCGGCTCGCCAGCCACGTGAAGAACGCGCTCCACGCCCACCGCGTGAAGAACGTCAGCCACGTGCCGAACAAGCTGCCGCAGCCGCAACTGAAGAAGAACTGGTCACCAACGAAGAGCAACTGCAGGAAGACGGTCAGGAAGGCGCCGAAGGCGATCGTCCACGCCGCCGTTCCCGTGGCCAGCGTCGTCGCAGCAACCGTCGCGAGCGTCAGCGTGACGCTAACGGCAACGTGATCGAAGGTTCGGAAGAATCCGAGTCCGGCGAAAACGCTGAAGCGCCAAGCACTGCCGATCTGGCCGCCGGCCTGGCTGTCACCGCAGCCGTTGCCAGCAGCGTGATCAGCGCTCCAGCCGAAGCTGAAGCCAACGTGCAAGCCGAACGCGCCACTGCCGCGACCCTGGAAGCAGCTCCGGTTGAAGCGCCAGTCGTTGAAGCGACCACACCGGTCGAAGTCACCGCCTCGCCGGAAATCGAAGTGGCGCCAGCGCCTGAGGCACAGCCTTCCGTTGAAGCGGCTGCCGAGCCAGCGCCGGTGGTAGAAGCTCCTGCCCAGGCTGCAGAAGCGGTTGTTGAGACCGTGACTGAAACCGTGCGTGAAGTTCGCGAAGAGCAAACCGCATTCAACTGGGTTGCCGAGCCAGCCGTCGCTGAAGCCGCTGCACCAGCCGCTGAAGCCATGGTTTCCGAACCAGTGGTTGCCGCTGCAGAAACGGCTCCAGCGCCGGTGGTTGAAGCGCCAGTCGTTGAAGCTCCGGTCGATGCCGAAGCACCTGCACCGGTAGTCGAAGCCGCGTCTGCCAGCGCCTTGACGCCAAGTGGCCGTGCGCCTAACGACCCGCGTGAAGTGCGTCGTCGCAAGCGTGAAGCCGAGCGCCTGCAGAAGGAAGCTGAACTGGCTGCCGCTGCGGCTCCAGCTGAAGCGGCTGTCGCTGCCGAACCTGCACCGGTTGCTGCTGAAGTGGCTGCCGAGCCGGTTGAGTCGGTGATCCACGAAGCACCGCGCTCCGTTCAGGACGCGGTAGAGCAACACGAGCAAGCCGAGGAAAAAGAGCACGAGCCTAAACCTCTCGTCTGATTCCATCGGCCACTAAAAAGCCCCGCCTGGTGATCCCAGGCGGGGCTTTTTTATATCCGGACTTCACAACAATCCATTGTAGGAGCGAGCCTGCTCGCGATAGCGGTGTATCAGATTGCATCTCTGCTGGATGCCAGATCGCTATCGCGAGCAGGCTCGCTCCCACAGGGGATCCAGGTTGATCTGAAAATCTATGCGGGGATAAAGTTCAATGCCTGCGGCACATCCACATCCCACAACACACCGGGATCCTCCACTGCCACTTCAACCACCCGCCCCTGGGCAAACAGCGGCTTGGCGCCACGATCCCCCGATAGCGCCATCAACCCCACAGCGAAGTCCCGTCCGAACCCGACCGGATGCCCGTACTCGCCGTCCTGCACGGGCACGCTGATACTGTCATCGCCAATACCCGCCACCACTTGCTCGATACTGGATGGCAGGATGAACGGCATATCCCCCAGCACCATCAACCAGCCATCGAGTTGCTTGCAGGCAGCGACTCCCGCGGCAATGCTGTCGCCCATTCCCGTCGATTCGATCAGTACAATCTCGCAGCCATAGGCCTGAGCCATGCGAATCACTTGCGGGCGGCCAGCAGTGGTCACCAGTACGCGTTTGTCCAGCGCCGCCGGCAGGTTGACCAATGTGTGCTCGATGACGGACCGCACCACGCCGTCACGCCCGGTGCAATCGGCCACCAACTTATCCTTTTCGGCACCCGCCACCTGACGAAACCGGCTGCCCTGCCCCGCCGCCAACACGACGACGCCAATGGACTCGCTCATACGCTCTCCCGCACGGCTTTCTTCTGCTTCAGTTCGATGCCGTTTTTGACCGCCACGACTTCCGCCATGAGCGACAAGGCAATTTCCGCCGGATTATGACTGCCGATGTGCAAACCGATCGGACCATGCAAGCGGTCAATCGCCGATTGCGACAAGCCCAGTTGGGCCAGGTTTTCCCGGCGCTTCTGGCTGTTGACCCGCGACCCCAGCGCCCCGACATAAAAAGCCCTGGAATCGAGGGCCGTGAGCAGCGCCATGTCGTCCAGACGCGGATCATGGGTCAAGGCCACGATGGCCGTGCGTTCATCGGTCTGGATGTTCAATA
The DNA here is from genome assembly GCF_057838985.1 of Pseudomonas sp. KH_046_2. NCBI lineage: Bacteria > Pseudomonadati > Pseudomonadota > Gammaproteobacteria > Pseudomonadales > Pseudomonadaceae > Pseudomonas > Pseudomonas sp. KH_046_2. The sequence goes on from NZ_CM174480.1 coordinate 4,665,468, forward strand.
CCGCCTCATCCGGCATGCCCGAGACAAATCGTCCATGCTGTTCCTCCCAGCCGTAGACGAACTCGCTACGCGGATCGCAAATCAGCACCTCGAAATCCAGCAGCCTGGCCATTTCCGCCACATAGCGCGACAACTGCCCCGCGCCGATCAGCAGCAAGCGCCAGCGCGGGCCGTAGATCGCCCGCAAGGTGTGGCCGTCGAACGTCAACACATCAGCTTTACTGGCCGGCTGCAAAAGCACTTTTCCGGTGGCCAGGGTCAGTTCACGGGCAACGATTTCATGGGCCTCGCAACGGGCGAGCAATTGCTCGACCCACTCCCCATCGTCGATGCGCTCCTCGGTCAAGCGCAAGGTACCGCCGCAGGGCAAGCCGAAACGCGCGGCTTCCTCGCGGGTCACGCCGTAGGTGATCAGTTGCACCGGCGGCCCGTTAAGCGCAAGGCGCCCGTCGTGCAGCCGGGCGATCAAGTCATCTTCGACACATCCGCCGGAAACCGAACCAATCACCATGCCGTCTTCACGCAAGGCCAGCATGGCGCCGGGTGCCCGGGGCGCGGTGCCCCAGGTTTCAACCACGCTGTACAACACCACCCGCTGACCGGCGCGATGCCATTGCAACACGCTGCGCAAGACGTTCAGATCGGCGCTGTCCATCAGGCGCCGGCCTTCTGCCAGCCCGACAGCTGATAACGAACCGGCAGGTCGCGGATGCGCTTGCCGGTGGCAGCAAAGATCGCATTGCACAGTGCCGGTGCAATCGGTGGTACGCCCGGTTCACCCACACCGCCCAATGGTACGTTGCCCGGCGGCGTCACCAGATGCACCGCCACTTCTTTCGGTGCCAGGGACATGCGCGCCACTTCGTACATGTGAAAGTTATCCTGCTGGACCTTGCCGTCCTTGAAGCTGATTTCCCCCAGCACCGCATTACCCAGGCCCATGACGCAGGCGCCTTCGAATTGCGCGCGAATCCGCTCGGGGTTGATCTGTGGACCGCAATCCACCGCAATATCCGCCTTGTGCACGACCAAGGTGCCGTCGTCTTTGACTTCGACCTCGATCACCGCCGCCACATAGGTCACGAAGCTGTAATGCACCGCCAGGCCCAGGCCGCGCCCCTTGGGCAACTCACGCCCCCAACCGGCGGCTTTGGCGGCAGTCTCCAATACCGTGCGCAGGCGCGCGGTGTCGATCGGATAACGCTCGGGGGATTCGCCGTAGTTCCACTCTTCACTCAAGGTGCGCGGATCGATCTGACGGTCCGGACCGAGCAATCTGATCTGATACTTCAGCGGATCTTCCCCGGCCTTGTGCGCCAGTTCATCGATAAAACTCTGGATCGCGAAGCCATGGGGAATGTTCGACACCGAGCGATACCATCCCACCCGGGTATGCACCGTTGCCTCGGGGTTTTCCAGGCGAATGTTGGGGATCGCATACGCCATGTTGGTGAACCCCATGCCCAATTCGAACGCCGCCTCATGGTTCATGCCCGGCGCAAACAACGCCGTGATGCTCGGCGCCACCGTGCGGTGCAACCAGCCGGACGGCAGGCCGTCCTTGTTCAGGCTCGCCTTGAGGTATTCGGCCGACACGGTGTGGAAATACGAACAGTGAATGTCATCTTCGCGGGTCCATTGCACCCGCACCGCTTTGCCGGGGAATGCCTTGGCGAGGATGGCGGCCTCGATGATGAAGTCAGGCTTGGACTTGCGCCCGAATCCGCCCCCGAGCAGGGTCACGTTGAACGTAACCTTGTCAAATTGCAGACCCAGGCGTTCACCAATACGCTCCCGGGTGACCTGCGGTGCCTGGCTTGGCCCCCAGGCTTCGCACGCACCGTCCTTGAACCGCGCAATGGCGACCATCGGTTCCATCGGCGACTGTGACAGATGCGGCAAGTAGTAGGAGGCTTCCAGGGTGCTATCGGCGCTGCTCATGGCCTGGTCGAAGTTGCCGGTATTGCGCACCACTTTGCCGGGTTTGAGCGAGGCGGCTTCGAGTTCCTTGCGATAGTCAATCGAGTCGTAGCTGGCGTTGGGGCCGTCGTCCCACTCGATTTTCAGCGCCTCGCGGCCCTTGATCGCCGCCCAGGTATTGCTCGCCACCACGGCGATACCGCCGAGCGGTTGAAACTCCGAAGGCAACGGACGACTTTCAATCTGCAGCACCTTGACCACGCCTGGGACTTTCATCGCCGCGCTGCCATCGAAGCTTTTGACCTTGCCGCCATACACCGCGGGCCGCGCAATGGTCGCGTAGAGCATGCCGTCGAAATTCACGTCGGCGCCGTACACCGCACGACCGTTGACGATGTCTTCACCGTCGATGGCCTTGGTGCCTTCCTTGCCGATGTATCGAAACTCCGAAGGTTGCTTGAGTTTCAGGCTGTCGCGGGCCGGAACCGGCAAGGCGCTTGCGGCGGAGGCCAGGGCGCCATATCCGAGCTCGCGGCCGGACGGCTCATGGACAACCTTGTGCAATTGCGCATGGCATTCACCGACCGGCACTTTCCATTGCGCGGCGGCAGCCTGTTCGAGCATGGTCCGCGCGGCGGCACCGCAGCGACGCATCGGCTCGTACCAGTGACGCATGCTGCGCGAACCGTCGGTGTCCTGGTTGCCGAAACGCACTTCATCACCAGGAGCCTGTTGCACCTTGACCATCGACCAGTCGGCTTCCAGTTCATCAGCCACCACCATGGTCAAGCTGGTGCGTACGCCCTGGCCCATCTCCGAGCGGTTGCAGATCACGGTCACCGTGCCATCGGCGGTGATGCTCACATAGACTTTCGGATCATCGACCCAGCCGTGAGGCATGCCGTCGGCGCCGAACTTCTTCTCTTTCTCTTCGGCAAACGCGTCCTGCCAGCCCCAGCTCGCGGCGACCACCAGCGCACCGGTCGCCCCCACACCCTTGAGAAAACCACGGCGACTGAGGTTGCTCAGGACGAAATCATTCGGTAACCGGCTCATGCCTTGGCCTCCTTCAGGTGAGTGGAGGCCTGACGGATCGCGGTCTTGATGCGATTGTAGGTGCCGCAGCGGCAGATGTTGCCGACCATGGCTTCTTCGATCTGCTCGTCGCTCGGGTTCGGATTGGTCTTGAGCAGCGCCGTCGCCGACATGATTTGTCCGCCCTGGCAGAAGCCGCATTGGGCCACTGCCGTGTCGAGCCAGGCTTGCTGCACGACTTTGCCGATCGGGTCGGCGTGCAGGTTGTCGATGGTGCTGACATTCTGCCCGGCGACTGAACCGATGGGCGTGATGCAACTGCGTGCCGGAGCCCCTTCGATATGAATGGTGCAGGCGCCGCACAGGCCCATGCCGCAGCCGAACTTGGTGCCGTTGTAACCGGCCACGTCGCGGATCGCCCAGAGCAGCGGCATGTCCTCGGTGACGTCGAGTTGATGGTCTTGACCATTGAGTTTCAGGGTAATCATGGGCACGCCCGCATAGGTCTTGAGTTATGGGGTCGAGCAATCTGCCGCTGGATCTCGGTGGGTCGCACGCAGATCGACTCAGGCTAATGGGCTCTCTTGTGCGGACGCAAACGGTCTGCACCGGGCCTTTGGTGGAGCAAGAGTGTGCATCGTTAGCTGACTAAGTTAACCGAGCATTAACAAAAAAGCCCTGCACAATAAACATTGTGCAGGGCTTTTTGATCCGTCCTGGAAGCTTAGCTCAATACCGGTTCGGCTCCATTTCCAGATCGACATGGAAACGCTCGAAAATGTCTTTCTGGATGCGCTGCGCCAGGTTCAGCAGTTGCAGGCCCGTCGCGCCGCCATAGTTGACCAGCACCAGCGCCTGCAATTTATGCACGCCAGCATCGGCCTCACGGAAACCTTTCCACCCTGCCCGCTCGATCAACCAGCCGGCGGCCAGCTTCATCTGCCCATTGGGTTGCGCATAGGCCACCAGGTCCGGGTATTCGCCCTTGAGCCGTGCAGCCAGCGCCGCCGACACCAGAGGGTTCTTGAAGAAGCTGCCGGCATTGCCGAGCACGGCCGGGTCCGGGAGCTTTTCATTGCGGATGCTGCAAATGGCCTGGCTGACATCACTGGCGGTCGGATGCTCGATGCCTTGTTCGGTCAGGCGCTGGCGCACCGGGCCGTACTCCAGGTGCAGATGCGCGGCGCGGTCGAGGGCGAAACGTACACGCAGGATCAACCAACGCCCCGGCTCCCGCTTGAACAGGCTGTCGCGGTAAGCGAAGTTGCACTCTTGCAGTGTGAAGTCGCGCAGTTCGCCGGTCTGGCGATCGAGGGCGGTCAGGCCGGCGAACACGTCCTTGATCTCGACGCCATAAGCGCCGATGTTCTGCATCGGTGCCGCACCGACCGTGCCGGGAATCAGGCTGAGGTTTTCCAGGCCGGACAACCCCAGGGACAGTGTGTGTTGCACAAAGGGATGCCAGGGCTCGCCCGCCTCGGCCTCGATCACCACTTTGCCGCCCTCATCGCTCAGCACGCGAATTCCGCGAGTGGCCATGCGCAGCACCAGTGAATCGATATCCGCCGTCAGCAGCAGGTTGCTGCCGCCGCCGATCACCAGCACCGGGACCTTGTGCTCCAGCCCGTAGGCCAGGGCTTCGCGCACATCGGCATCGCTATGGGCCTCGGCAAACAGCCGGGCCTGGACATCCACGCCAAAGCTGTTGAACGGCTTGAGCGAAACCTGCGATTGAACCTGCAAACTCATAACCGTCCCTTCAATTCGATCACCAGCAAATCACTGGCGTGCTCGATCAGGTCCAGCACCTGTTCGAAGCCTTGCTCGCCGTCGTAGTACGGGTCCGGCACTTCATCGACCGGCGACTGGTAGCGACGCAGGAACAGGTCGAGTTCGGCCTTGCCCTTGGCCGGTTGCAAGGCCTTGAGGTTGCGCAGGTTGCTGTTGTCCATCGCCAGGATCAGATCGTAGGTGGCGAAATCGGCACGGCTGACTTGCTGGGCACGCTGGGCGGACAAGTCATAACCGCGCAGCTTTGCCGCGGCCTGACTGCGCTTGTCCGGTGCCTTGCCGACATGCCAGTCGCCGGTGCCGGCGGAGGCCACTTCAACCTGATCGGCCAGGCCGGCCTCGTGCAGCTTATGCCGCAATACACCTTCGGCCGTGGGTGAACGGCAGATGTTGCCCAGGCAGACAAACAGAACCCGCATCACGCCTCCAGCAGGCGACGAACGCGCTCGAGGTCTTCAACGGTATCGACGCCGGCTGGCGGCGCGATCAGTGCGTCGGCCACGTGGATCCGCACGCCGTGCCACAGGGCACGCAGCTGTTCCAGGCACTCGGTGTTTTCCAGCCAGCACGGACCCCAGCTGACGAAATCCTGCAGGAAACCGGCGCGGTAGGCATAAATGCCGATATGGCGGCGGTACGGCACACCTTCGGGCAACTGCTCAGGGTTCACGGCGAATGCATCCCGCGCCCAAGGCAAGGTGGAACGGCTGAACGTCAGCGCCAGGCCATTGAGGTCGCTGACGACCTTGACCACGTTGGGATTGAACAGGGTGTCCGCTTCTTCGATCGGCTCGGCCAGGGTGGCCATGCGCGCTTCGGCGTGGGCCGCCAGGTTGGCGGCGACCTGATCGATCACGCTCGGCGGGATCAGCGGCTCGTCACCCTGGACGTTGACCACGATGGCGTCGGGCGCCAGGCCCAGCTTCATCGCGACTTCGGCCAGGCGATCGGTGCCGGAATTGTGATCTTCACGGGTCAGCACCACTTCGGCACCAAAGCCCTTGCAGGCCTCGACGATGCGCGCATCGTCGGTGGCCACCACCACCCGCTCGGCGCTGCTTTTGCTCGCCTGTTCCCAGACGTGCTGGATCATCGGCTTGCCGGCGATCAACAGCAGCGGCTTGCCCGGCAGGCGGGTGGAGGCGTAACGCGATGGAATGACGACGGTAAAGGCTGTGGTCATTTATCCAGACGCTCGTCGGTGGTCAGGGTGCGCGCTTCGGATTCGAGCATCACCGGGATGCCGTCGCGAATCGGGTAGGCCAGGCCTGCACCCTTGCTGATCAGCTCGGTCTTGTCGGCGCTGAGCTTGAGCGGGCCTTTGCAGACCGGGCAAGCGAGGATGTCGAGCAATTTGGTGTCCATGAGCATTCCCTGGAAAAAACGGAGTTAAGGCAACAAACGAGCCGGCAGCAGGCGCATCAGCTGTGTGTCGAACCAGGCCACGAAGGCCGGCGACGGCACGGCATCGACCGCCAGGTACCACCAGTCGGCGGCGGCAAAGGCACGGCATTTCACCGCGTCTTTTTCCGTCATCACCAACGGCAATGACGGCGTGAAATTCAACGCCTCCACGCTGTATTCGGCGTGGTCGGCAAACGCATGTGGAACCGGCTGCCAGTGTAGCGTTTCGAGGGTCTTGAAGAAACGTTGCGGATTGCCGATGCCGGCCACCGCGTGCACAGACTGGCCTGCGCCGAAGTGGTCGAGGGGATGCCGTTCGCCGCTGCGCAGGTTGACCAGCGCGGTGGGTTGCAATTGAAAGGCAAACCCATCGTTGCGGTCAGCCGCGGCACCATTGTAGAGCACCGCGTCGACGCTTTGCAGGCGCTCGACCGGCTCACGCAATGGCCCGGCAGGCAGGCAACGGCGATTGCCCAGGCCACGGGCGGCGTCGATCAGCACCAGTTCCAGGTCACGGGCCAGGCGGTAGTGCTGCATGCCGTCGTCGGACAGGATCAGGTCCAGCGGCTCGCTGGCCAGCAAGGCTTTGACGGCGTTGCTGCGATTGGGGTCGATCATCAGCGGCACGCCCGTGCGCTGGACGATCAGCAACGGCTCGTCACCGGCGACGTCGGCGCCCTGCTCGGCCTCGACCCGCCACGGCAACTGCGGCGGCTTGGCGCCGTAGCCGCGGCTGACCACGCCGACTCGCAGGCCGCTGCGCTGGCAGTGGTCGATCATCCACAGAATCAGCGGCGTCTTGCCGGTGCCACCCACGGTGATGTTGCCGACCACGATCAGCGGCACCGGCGGCTGATAGATCTCGCCCTCACCCGCCAGAAAGCGCTTGCGCTTGTTCATGATCACGCGCCGGTACAGCCATTCCAATGGCTGCAACAGCTTCAGGGCCGGATGACCTGCGTACCACGCGGCGAGCAATCGATCGGACATGGCCATCAGGGCGCCGGGGGCGCCGCCTCGATGGTGGTCATGCGCAAATGACTGAAGCCGAGTTTGCCGGCCGCATCCATGGCAGTCACAACGGACTGATGCGCAGTCTTGCCATCAGCGCTGATGGACAGCGGTCGGCTGGTGTCGCCGTTGGCTTCTTTTTGCAGCGCGTCCATCAGCGAGGCCAGGTCGCTTTTCGGCAGGATCTGATTGTTCACCGAGAACACGCCGTCGGCGCTGATGGCGATGTCCAGCGGCTTGCTCGGATCGTCGGCGGGCGTGCCGCTGACCGCTTCCGGCAGATCGACGCGTAGCTGAGTCTCACGGGTAAAGGTGGTGGTCACCACGAAAAACAGCAGCAGGACAAACACCACGTCGATCAGCGACACGAGGTTGATGTCCACGTTCTCCCGTTGCTTGCGGCGGAATTTCACGCTTTACCCTCAGCCAGATCAACGTCACGGTCGCCCTGCACCACTTCAACCAGCTTGATGGCTTCCTGCTCCATGCCCACGACGAGCTCATCAATGCGCCGTTGCAGAAACCGGTGGAAGAACACCGCCGGGATACCGACGATCAGGCCCGAAGCCGTGGTAATCAAGGCTTTGGAAATACCGCCGGCCAGCACTGCGGCGTTGGTCATCATGCCCGTGCCCATGAACGAACTGAAGATATCGATCATGCCCAACACGGTACCCAGCAGACCCAGCAACGGCGCCATGGCGGCGATGGTGCCCAGCGCGTTGATATAGCGCTCCAGCTCGTGGATCACCCGGGCAGCGGCCTCTTCGATGCACTCTTTCATGATCTCGCGACCATGCCTGGAGTTGGCCAGGCCGGCCGCCAGGATCTCGCCCAACGGGGAGTTGGCGCGCAGTTCCTTGAGTTTTTCCTTATTGAGCTGTTTGTCCTTGATCCAGACCCAGACCTGCCCGAGCAAATGCTCCGGGGTCACGCGGCTGGCCCGCAGGGTCCACAGACGCTCGGCAACGATCGCCATGGCCGCGATGGAACTCAAAATGATCGGCAGCATCATCCAGCCGCCGGATTTGACCAATTCCCACACAGTGACAGCCCCCTCGAAAAAGTGCGCCACTCTAACATAGGGGGTTGAAGCACCGAAAACCGTGATGTCGCAACCGGTCGGGCTTTGATAATGCTCGGTTATGGGTTCAAGGGCGGCGGATCGCGCCAGAAACGCCGTTCCTGGCGCATTGACCACGGCGGCTCGAAGCGTCCCAGTTGCAGACGAATGGCACCCTGTTCGACGCTGTCGTAGATCGCCATTCCACGTTTTTGATAACGCGCGATGACCGTGGGATGCGGATGGCCAAACGAATTGCCCTGCCCGCGGGAGATCAGCGCACCTTTGGGTTGCAGGACATCCAGCAGGGCCATGGACGACGAACTGCGACTGCCGTGGTGTGGCGCCTGCAGCCAATCGATGGGCACGGCCAGCGGACTGTCCAGCAGGGCCCTCTCGGCGGCGGCATCGATGTCGCCACTCAACAGCAACCGTTCACCATTGGCCTCGATCAGCAAGACACAGGAATTCTGGTTGCTGTCGCCGGCCAATGGCCAGTGCCAAAGCTGGAAATCGACTTCATCCCAGGTCCATTGCCGACCGCTCTCACACCTCTCGGCCTGCAATTGCGCAGGCAAGTCTGACGGTTCACCACTGACCACCCGTTTCACCGGCAAGCCCCTGGCAATCGCCGGGGCACCGCCGGCATGATCGGCGTGGGCGTGGCTGATCAGCATCAGGTCGAGCCCCTTCACCCCCAGTTTGCGCAATGCCGGCAGCACCACCCGTTCCCCCTGGTCAAGCTCACCGAAACGCGGCCCGGCGTCATACAGCAACGTGTGATGCCGAGTGCGCACCAGGATCGCCAGGCCCTGTCCCACATCCAGTTGCCAGACTTCGGCCATGCCTTCCTGCAACATCGGCCTGGGCGAAAAAACCAGCATCAACAGCATGGGCCACCCTAACGGGCGCATCGGCAAGCCTCGCGGCAGCAATAGCAAAAAGGCGCCAGCGGCACCGATTACCCAGGCCCATAGCGGGACTGCCGCGGGCACCCACGCGGGAATCTGGCCGGAGACGAGCCCCAACGCCCTGAACCACCCGTCGATCAGGCCGCCCGCCAGCCACAGCAATTTCTCCCCCACGTAAGGTACCGGCAGCAACAGCGTCCCGAGCAAGGCCGGTGGCAGGACCACCAGACTGATCCAGGGCACCGCGAACAAATTGGCCAGCGGCCCGCTGAGACTGATCGGCAACCCCAGCGCCAGTAACAACGGACACAGACCGATTGCAATCAGCCACTGGGCACGGGTCCAGGTCTGCCACCAACGCCAAGGCCCCAAACGTCCGCCGAAGGTCAGTATCAAGACTGCCACGGCCGCGAAAGACAGCCAGAAACCAGGCTGAAGACTCGCCAGCGGCTCCAGCAGCAAAATGCCGCTGAGTGCCAACAACAGTGGCCACCATGCACCGAGATGACGGAACCGCAGACGCCACAACAACACCATTGCGATCATCAGGCAGGCCCGCCGCACCGGCACCTCGAAACCGGCCAGCATCCCGTAACCGAGCGCAGCGGCGAATGCCAGGCCACACGCCCAGGGCAACCATGGCAGACGGTTCGGCCATAACCCGAAGCGGGCCAGGCCGGCGATCAGCAGATACACGACGCCCGCCAGCAACCCGATGTGCTGCCCGGAAATCACCAACAGATGCACCGTGCCGGTGTCCTGCAATACCTGCCAGTCTTCGCGACTCAGCTCGGTGCCGTCCCCGAGCACCAATGCCGTCAGCGCGCCGCTTCGCCCTTGGGCATCCACCGCCAGCAAACGCTGACGGATGGCATCGCGCCAGGCCCATTGGGCTGGCGCAAGGCGTTCGCCTTGCTTGATTGTCCCGGTCGCGCCGATGCGTTGTGCCAGCAACCAGGCCTGGTAGTCGAAGGCCTGCGGATTGAGCAGTCCGACCGGGCGCTTCAACTTGACTGCCAGGCGCCAGCGCTCGCCACTGTTCACCGGCGGCCCGCCATACCAGGCCAGACGCATTTGCCGCGGCAGCCGGGTACGTCGGGACTGGATGTCGGTCAATTCGAATCGCACGACACCGTCGTCATGCCGGGGCAAGCCCGTGACCAGCCCTTCGACCCAGCGGGTTTCTCCGTCCAGCGCCGGCGGTAACCGGTCATCCAGCGCCCACTGCGCATTCGCGCAGGCCCAACTCAAGCCGAACAGGTAAAACGCCACCGGATACGTCCTGAACGGCAGCAACATCAAACCCGCCACCGGCATCGCCAGCCACAACCAGACCGGCGGTAATGCCGGTAAAAAACGCAAGGTCAGCAGACCCAACGCCAGCGCCACCATCCCTGTGCGCATAAGCCTGTCCTTGAAAGTCCCCTCCAAGGCTTAGCCCACCCGTCGCGTGGGCGTCGTTATCAATTGTCACAAAGTCTGTATGGGCAGTTCATGGAATCCAGACATACTTGCCGCCTGGACCGACCGAGAAGCCTTATGCCCCGGCGCTTATTCAAACGTTACATGCCAGACCCGATGAGCATCAGGGAACACAAATCCCTACGCTTTCTCGGCACGCTGTTGCATGACCCGAACCTGTGGCACCTCAACCGCCACTCCGTTGCCCGCGCCATGGCGGTGGGCCTGTTCGCCGCGTTCCTGCCGATCCCGCTGCAGATGCTGCTGGCGGCAATCCTCGCCATCATCGTGCGCGGCAACATGCCGATTGCCGTGAGCCTGGTCTGGCTGACCAACCCGATCACCATGCCAGCGGTGTTCTTCTGCACCTACCAGACCGGCGCCTGGCTGATGGACGTTCCCGCCCGGCAGTTGCCGGACTCACTGACCTGGGAATGGATCAGGGGCGAAATCTCGACCTTGTGGCAACCGTTTCTGCTGGGTTCGGTGGTGACGGGGCTGGCACTCGGTGCGCTGGCCTACTTCCTGGTGATGATGTATTGGCGCTGGTGGGTGGCCAGGCAGTGGAAGCGGCGCAAGAGAAGCCGGATGTAAGAATGCAGAACGGCCTCCACTTGGGAGGCCGTTTTTTTTTGTGGTGTCTGGGCTGACGCCATCGCGAGCAAGCTCGCTCCCACAGGGTCTCTGGTGTGAGTGGGATTTATGCCACCCCAAAAAGATCCTTGTGGGAGCGAGCTTGCTCGCGATGCAAACGACTCGGTCGTCCTCAGGTACGCATCCCGCGTCCACTCACCAGCAACCGCGCACTACCGAGATACAGCACCACGGTCGCGACCAGCATGAAGGCGATGGCCACGCTGATGCGGATATCCGACACCCCGAGGATGCCGTAGCGGAACGCGTTGACCATGTGCAGCACCGGGTTGGCCAGGGACACGGTCTGCCAGAACGGCGGCAGCAAGGTGATCGAGTAGAAGACCCCGCCCAGGTAGGTCAGTGGCGTCAGCACGAAAGTCGGAATGATCGAAATGTCATCGAAGTTGCGCGCAAACACCGCGTTGATGAAGCCCAGCAGCGAGAAGATCGTCGCGGTCAGCACCACCACCAGAATGGTCACGCCCAGGTGATGCACCTGCAAGTGGGTGAAGAACAGCGACAGCAGGGTCACGATGATCCCCACCATCAACCCGCGCAGCACACCGCCCAGGGTGTAGCCGATCAGAATGGTGTGCGGCGACAGCGGCGACACCATCAGTTCTTCAATGGACCGCTGGAACTTGCTGCCAAAGAAACTCGACACAACGTTGCCGTAGGAGTTGGTGATCACCGACATCATGATCAGCCCCGGCACGATGTACTCCATGTAAGTGAAGCCACCCATGTCGCCGATCTGCCGACCGATCAGATTACCGAAGATCACGAAGTACAAAACCATGGTGATCGCGGGTGGCAGCAGGGTCTGCGGCCAGATCCGGGTGAAACGCCGGACTTCACGGTAAACGATGGTGTTGAGGGCAACGAGGTTGGGGCGCAGCTCGGAACTCATACCGCCACCTTCGACAGATTTTTCTCCACCAGGGACACGAACAGCTCCTCGAGGCGATTGGTTTTGTTGCGCAGGCTCAGCACTTCGATGTTCTGCTGCGCCAACTGGGTGAACAGCGCGGTGATGCCCATGGACTTGTCCACCTGGACTTCCAGGGTGTGGCTGTCGATCAACCGGGACGGGTAGCCGAGCAACTGCGGCGCCACTTGCAACGTGTTCTTCATATCCAGCAGGAACGTTTCCACATGCAATTGGCTGAGCAACTGCTTCATGCTGGTGTTCTCGACGATGGTGCCGTGGTCGATGATGCCGATGTTGCGGCACAACTGCTCAGCCTCTTCCAGGTAGTGGGTGGTGAGGATGATGGTGATGCCTTTCTGGTTCAGCTCGGTGAGGAAGCTCCACATCGAGCGACGCAATTCGATGTCCACCCCGGCGGTCGGTTCGTCGAGAATCAGCAGGCGCGGTTCATGAACCAGCGCGCGGGCGATCATCAGGCGACGCTTCATGCCGCCGGACAACGAGCGTGACGGCACGTCCTTCTTGTCCCACAGGCCGAGCTGGGTCAGGTACTGTTCGGCGCGTTCCTTGGCGATTTTCGCCGGGATGCCGTAGTAGCCGGCCTGGGTCACGACGATGTCGAAGGTCTTTTCGAACTGGTTGAAGTTGAATTCCTGAGGCACCACGCCGATGCAGCGCTTGAGCTGCGCGGGATTTTTGTCCAGGTCGTGACCGAAGATATTGACCGTGCCGCTGGTCTTGTTCACCAGGGTCGAGAGAATGCCGATGGTCGTGGATTTGCCCGCGCCGTTGGGGCCGAGCAAGGCGAAAAAGTCACCTTCGGCGACATCCAGATCGATACCACTCAGGGCCTGGAAACCGTTGCCGTAGGTTTTGGTTAGCTGCCGGATGGACAGAGCGGAACTCATATCTGATTTACGCACCAAGAAGGGAAGAAAGGGATAAGTATGGGCGGCGGCGAACAATACAACCGCAGTGAACTGGCACAATGGTGCTTGTCGCCGCCACACAAGTACAGTCAAGCGTGTCGATAGTGAGTATTAAGTCAACGCGGTCATGACCGCCTTTTGATACGCCGGACGCTGTTTCAACCGCGCGTACCAGGCCTGCAGATGCGGTTGTGGCGCACGCTCGATCGGCATCTCGAACCAGGCATAAATGAAACTGCCCAAGGGAATATCGCCCATGCCGATCTCGTCTCCGGACAGGTACGGCTTGTTCGCCAACGCCTGATCGGCCATCGCCAGCAGCGTGTCGCATTCCTTGATCGCCGCCTTGATGGCGGGCCAGTCCTGCTGGTCTGCCGGGGTACGCAGCACGCCCCAGAACACGGTGCGGAACGGGCCGGCAAAGCTTGAGGTGGTCCAGTCCATCCACTTGTCCGCAGTGGCGCGGGCCTTGGGATTGTTCGGGTACCAGGCCGTGCCGTCGGCATGCAAGGCCATCAGGTAACGCACGATGGCGTTGGATTCCCACAACACAAAACCGTCGTCTTCAATGACAGGCACGCGACCATTGGGATTCATGGCGCGGTATTCGGGCGTATCGACGACACCAAAGGCGCCACCGGCATCGATCGCCTCGTAGGCCAGTCCCAGTTCTTCGGCGGCCCACAATGGCTTTCTGACATTCGACGAGTTTTTCCGACCCCAGATCTTCAGCATGACCGCCTCTTTTTCGCTAAGTGGGCGGGCAGCATACGCCGGATCAGGCGCGACTCAAATCGCTCTGCATATCGCCCAGCAGCGGTTGCTGTTGCTCACCGAACAGGTGCGGATAGCATTTTTCCAGGTGCTCGAAAAAGAACGCTTCAGGTACGTCGGCGAATTGGCCGTGATCGACGAGGTACTCCATCAGCTTCGCGCCATCGCGGTTGAAGGGATGAAAAACGCTGTCGCTGATCCCGTCGAATTCCAGCGGCGCCACATTGAACAGGTCGCAGAGTTTGCGGTTGAACGCTGGCGTCGCCTTGACCCAGCGCTCCTGCAGATAAAACTCGGTGTAGCCGTGCATGGCGAACATGTCGCTCTTGAGCAATTCAAGCAGTCGTGGCGTCGACAGATGATTGCGCACATCCGCCAGGCCGATCCGCGCGGGAATCCCGCAATGCCGCGCCGCACCTGCCAGCAGCGTGGCCTTGGGCACGCAGTAACTCTCCCCGGCCGCCAGCGCATAACTGCCGCGCAGGGTCTGCGGATCGCGACTGAATGTGTACGGGTTGTAGCGCACCGCTTCGCGCACGGCGTAATAGAGACTGATCGCCTGCTCCAGCGGATCGCGACTGGCGCCACGGTGCTTTTCGGCGAACTCCACCACGGACGGATGGTCACTATCGATGAAGCGGCCGGGACTCAGGTACTCGTGCATGAGAATAATCTCCAAGGGAAGCCCCGAGTCTAGCGAGCGCTTGAGCACAGAGATAACGACGTTTCGGCCAAACTTGGGCGCTTTGCCGCTCGCTCGATGAACGCTTTTTCCACGATTCCAATCACATCGCTCCAACCAGCCTGTTTCGCGGATGCCGTCTAAGCTCTGTGGGCTGGTTCGCCCTGGTTTCACGGAGGAATGAATATGCTGCTGTTGTGGATACTGGTTCTGCTGGTCGGGATTGCTTATCTGGCCCACCGCCGCATCGCCCCGTTGCCCGCCCTGGTCATCGTGGCCGTCTATATCGTGGCAATGGGCGCTTTCAGCCGTGCGCCGGGCTGGTTGCTATTGGTTTTCTGGATCCTGATTGCCGCCGTCGCCGCGCCTTTGCTGCTGCCCGACCTGCGCCGCAAATTGTTCAGCGCGCCGATGTTCAACTGGTTCCAGAAAACCCTGCCGCCGATGTCGCAAACCGAACGCGATGCCATCGACGCCGGCACGGTCTGGTGGGACGGCGAACTGTTCAGTGGCCGTCCGGACTGGAGCAAATTGCTGTCCTATCCCAAGGCGCAATTGAACGAAGAGGAACAGGCTTTCATCGACGGGCCGACCGATGAGCTCTGCGCCATGGTCAGTGAATGGCAGCTCGGTCAAACCATGGACCTGCCGCCGCAAGCCTGGACCTTCATCAAGGACAACGGCTTTTTCGCCTTGATCATCCCCAAGGAGTTTGGCGGCAAGGGCTTCTCCGCCTATGCCCACTCGCAAGTGGCGATGAAGCTGGCGAGCCACAGCGGCGACCTCGCCTCCACCGTGATGGTCCCCAACTCCCTTGGCCCGGCCGAACTGTTGCTGCATTACGGCACCGATGAACAACGCAATCATTACCTGCCACGCCTGGCGCGCGGCGACGACATCCCGTGCTTTGCCCTGACCGGTCCCTTGGCCGGCTCCGACGCCGGCGGCATGCCGGACTCCGGGGTGATCTGCAAAGGTGAATGGGAAGGCCAGGAAGTCCTCGGCCTGCGTCTGAACTGGGAAAAGCGCTACATCACCCTCGGCCCGGTGGCCACCCTCCTCGGCCTGGCCTTCAAGGCCTACGACCCGGATCGCCTGCTGGGCGACAAGGAAGACCTGGGGATCAGCCTGGCGCTGATTCCGACCGACATCGCCGGTGTCGAGATCGGTCGCCGGCACCTGCCGTTGGGCGCGGCCTTCATGAATGGCCCGAACTCAGGCAAGGACGTGTTCGTCCCGCTGGAATTCCTCATCGGCGGCCAGGAAATGCTCGGCAAAGGCTGGATGATGCTGATGAATTGCCTGTCGGTCGGACGTTCGATTTCCCTGCCAGCGGTGGGCACCGGCATGGCCAAGTTCACCAGCCTGGTGACGGGCCAGTACGCTCAGGTTCGCGAGCAGTTCAATGTGCCGATTGCTTCGTTCGAAGGCATCCAGGAAGCCATGGCCCGCATTGGCGGCAACACCTGGATGATGGACGCCGCCCGCATGCTGACCGCCAACGCGGTCGATCTGGGCGAGAAACCGTCGGTGCTGTCGGCGATTCTCAAGTACCACCTCACCGAGCGCGGCCGCGACTGCATCAGCGATGCCATGGATGTGCACGGCGGCAAGGCGATCATCATGGGGCCGAACAACTACCTCGGTCGCAAATGGAACGGCGCGCCGATCTTCATCACCGTCGAAGGCGCGAACATTCTCTCGCGCAACCTGATGATCTTCGGCCAGGGCGCGATTCGCTGCCATCCCTTCGTGCTCAAGGAAATGGCCCTCGCCGGCCGTGAAGACAAGGATCAGGCGCTCAGAGAATTCGATGGCCTGCTGCTCAAGCACATCGGTTTTGCCGTGGGCAACGCCGCCAGTACGCTGGTGCTCAATCTCGGTTTCGGGCACCTGGAACACACCCCGGGCGACAAACTCAGCCAGGGTTATTTCCGCGCCCTCAACCGTCAGGCCGCTGCATTCGCCCTGCTCGCCGACCTCAGCATGATGTTGCTGGGCGGCGCACTGAAACGCCGCGAACGCCTGTCCGCACGGCTAGGCGACGTACTGAGCAACCTTTACCTGGCGTCCGCCGCACTCAAGCGCTACAACGACCTCGACTCACCGCAGTACATGACACCACTGCTGACCTGGGCCATGGAAGAAAGCCTGGGCCAGGCGGAACGGGCCATGGATGAACTGCTGAGCAACTTCCCGAACAAAGTTGTGGGCTGCCTGTTGCGAGTGATCGTGTTCCCGTTCGGTCGCCGGCACAAAGGGCCATCGGACAAACTCGGTGCAGAAGTCGCCGCGTTGATTGGCCGCGCCAAGGGCGACCCTGCCCTGGAGGAATTGCTCCTGGGTTGCTACCGCCCGCAAGCGAGCGACGATCCGGTCGGGGCATTGCAACACGCCTGCAATCTGTTGAGCGCCGCACAGCCGTTGCAGAAGAAGCTGCATGTGGCACTCAAGAGTGGCCAGGTCAAACCGGTGGCCGGCGAGTCGGTGATCGATGCCGCCCTCGAGGCGGGTGTATTGCAGCCGGTGGAAGCCCAAACCCTGCGTGAAGCCGAGGCGGCCCGGCGCAAGGTGATCGATGTCGATGACTTTGACCAAAAGGCTTTGGCACTGGCCAAGGGAAAAGTCCGCTGATCCCTTCAAGCATGTAAAAACGGGCGCGGGCGCTTTATACTCCCGCGCCCGTTTTGCTCTTGAGGACTTATCTCGTGTCCAACATCGTTGCCGATCATCTCGTTTTACTCGACCACTTGCGCAGCATCCTGGTCGCCGTAGGTGAGGCCGAGCAGGTTCCCGAAGAAAGCCATGCCTTGTTCCTTGAGCGCTTCGACGAACTGCTGGCGTCACTGCCGATCGATCCGATCGAAAGCCAATACCTGGGCCAGGACATCCTGACTCAAGTCATTTCCCGTTATCCGCAAATCGCCCACCTGATTCCACGGGATCTGCTATGGTATTTCGCCGGTGACTGCCTGCACTACTTGTCCGATGAAGAAATCGACCTGTATCAGGCACTGGAAGAACGCCGCTTCGAAGCCGAACAGAACGACGAGCCTTTCGACTGGAACCAGGAAAAGCAGCTGCTGGCGCTGTCGAACCAGGACAGCAAGCACTGATCTTCAATCAGTGATGCCAAAGGCCCGCATGCTTGAGCATGCGGGCCTTTTTTGTTTATTGCCTTCAGCGCAACCCGCCGGTTTCAGGCAACCGCACTGTGCTGTGACCTTGCCCGCCCCCTCGCCCGCCCGCCTGATTCGAGCCTTTGCACCAATAGTTTTCTCTCTAACTCATGGCACTTTGGTTTGATTGAACTACCTTCAAACTACAAGAAGTCATAACGGCTCGAGTTTCCACGTTAGCTTCAGTGATCAGATAGCGGACTGGCAAAAGGAGTTACCTCACCATGATCCTGGCAGGCGTTTTCCGGCTCTGTACCTGCATTGCCGATGTGTTTCAGGGGAAACCGGGACAGCAGACAGTGCCATCCCCAGGCGCGGGTATCGCTCTGGCGCGCAGTCCAGGTCACCGGATCACTGAAAACCGTTTCAGCAAAGGTCGCTCGCTATCCAGCCAGATCAGCGAATTGCGCCCGCGCGCGCGTAGCACGCAAGGAATATCGCCAAGGCCATGGATGAGTGGTCTGGCGCATTGGGGGGGATAGCCCGATCCCCGTGAAGTGATTCGAGACAACTCAGTCCGCCTAAAGACGGTCTATCCAGTGAGGATGTACTTAATGAGCCTTCGTACCGTGCCCGCTTTCAAGCGAATTTTCCATGGCCTGTTCTGGATGGGCCTCAGCGTGGATGCGGCTCAGGCCGCGCCGGCCAACTGCCCGCAACTGGACAATTGGCCGACAACGTACGAGGTCGGTCAGGGGTTGCAGAATGAACTGCGCAGCCCCGTTCCGGTGACGC
This sequence comes from Pseudomonas sp. KH_046_2, assembly GCF_057838985.1. Taxonomy (NCBI): domain Bacteria; kingdom Pseudomonadati; phylum Pseudomonadota; class Gammaproteobacteria; order Pseudomonadales; family Pseudomonadaceae; genus Pseudomonas; species Pseudomonas sp. KH_046_2. Next base: position 4,683,930 of record NZ_CM174480.1, read on the forward strand.
AACTGGCGGTGGGTGACCCGAAAATTGCCGACGTGCAACCCAGCGGCAGCAACGCTTTCATACTCACGGGCATTGCGCCGGGAACCACCAGCCTGATGGTCTGGACCGCCTGCTCGAAAACGCCGCGCCAAAGCATGGTATTCGTCAAGGGCAAGGCCACAGCGGCGCTGACCAGCGTGCCGTCGGTACCTTCCGACGACCCGCTGCTGCCGAGCCAGGTACAGACCGATATCCGCTTCGTTGAAGTCAGCCGGACCAAGCTCAAGGAAGCCTCCGCCTCGATTTTCGGCGTCCGGGGCAACTGGCTGTTCGGCTCGCCGAGAACCTTGCCCACCATTGGCGGCATTGTCACGCCGTCGATACCGGTGAGAAACGACCAGTTCAACCTCACGTTTGCTACCGGCAGTACCCTGGTGGCGCTCAACGCGCTGGAAGGCAGTGGTTTCGCCTACACCCTGGCGCGGCCAAGCCTGGTAGCGCTCAGCGGGCAGAGCGCGAGCTTCCTGGCCGGCGGAGAAATTCCGATTCCGGTGCCCAGCTCAGGCAGCGATAATGTGTTCATCGAGTACAAGGAGTTCGGTATCCGCCTGACCCTGACGCCGACCATCGTCGGGAAAAACCGTATCGCGCTGAAGGTGGCGCCGGAAGTCAGTGAACTGGACTTCACCAACGCCGTGAGCATCGCCGGCACGATAGTCCCGGCCCTGACCGTGCGCCGTACCGATACCAGCATCTCCCTGGCCGACGGCGAAAGCTTCGTCATCAGCGGCCTGATCAGCTCCCACAACGATTCCCAGGTGAACAAGTTTCCGGGGCTTGGCGATATCCCGGTTCTGGGCGCGTTTTTCCGCGACAACACCATCAACCGTGAAGAGCGCGAACTGCTGATGATCGTTACCCCGCATCTGGTCCAGCCACTGGCTGCCAATGCACAACTACCGTCATTGCCTGGGGAGCAGCTGCGCAATTACGACCCGAACTTCTACCGCATGTTCTTCCTGGAAAATGGCGACTTCGACAGTCGCAGCGGGCTCTCGCAATGAACCGGAGCCTGAACCAGACTTGTCTCGCCCTCACGCGTAACGGTGACTTTGAACGCTTGCCGGGCCAGCTTTATTGCCATTGGCCAGGCGTTCAACGTGTTGTAGCCAGAGGACATTCGATGAAGGCAGTCATTGCCATAGCGGCGACATTAATGCTCGCAGGTTGTGCCAGCAATGGCCTGTCTTCGCGACCGGCCAGCTGTGCCAAGCCCGGTTCGGAGCAAGAACTGGCCCTGAACCTGGCCGACAACATGGCCGACGAAGGTCGTTTGTATGCCAGCCTGGCGAATCTGGAAGGCTTGCCCGATGACGTGGTCCAGGTTCGCCTGCGCAAGGCTCGAGTGCTGCGCTTGATGGGGCGTAGCGGCGACGCGCAGCCGTTGTACGAAAGCTTGCTCGGCACCTGTCTGGCGGCTGAAGGGGAACATGGCCTGGGCCAGTTGGCCGCCGCCAAAAATGACAACGCCAGCGCTGCCACTCACCTTGAGCGTGCGGTGAAGATGGCCCCCACCGACGACAGGATGCGAAATGACTTGGGGGTCGTCTACCTCAATCAGCAACGGATCCCTGAAGCACGCTTTGAGTTCATGACCGCCATGGAGCTCAAGCAGGCAAACACACTGGCGGCACTCAACATGGTGACGTTGCTGATCTATCAGGATAACTGGAAGGCGGCAGCCGAACTCGTGACCCGCGCCGACTTGAGCCCCAAGCAAGTCGTAGAGGCTCAAACCCGCGCGGAAAAACTCAAGGCCTCCGCCAAAAAAGTGGTGGCTACCGATGGGAATCGCAAGACTGAGGTAGCCGATGCCTCTACCAGTGCGAACAAGTAGAACGTACGAGGAGTCGAGATGAATACCAAACGGCTGTTGATCGTGTGCACGGCTTGCCTGTCAACCACTGCCTGGGCCATTGAGCCGGGCCCCTCTTCGCCGTACCAACAAGGCACCGAACAGTGGCTGCAGCTGCAGATTCGCGGTGTGGTTGCCTCCCCTAAACTGCAAACCGCTTCGGCCACCGAGCGTGACCTGGCCATGCAGCGCTGGCTCAATAGCTTCAACTACCCGATTCCGGAATTTTATGACCAGGATGCAGCGGGAGAAATGACCATCGGCGACTGAGACATGTCGATGGGTGATCAGCCTCTGGCGTCGTCCAGAGTAGCCTGGCTGCAAAGCCGGGCTTCATGTCGTGTGCAGGAAAGCAGTGGTCTACACATTATTCAACTCTGGCCGGATTCCCCCGGAGCAGAGGTGTAGATCCATGGCAGAAAGTGCAGATCAGGCTCGGGTGGTAAGGCCATCGCACTCGACAGCCTCCCGTTGTTTTACCTCACCCGAATGCTCTGATTACCCCGATCAGGGGAGGGCCAATGGCTACCAGAAAGAAGCTCGGCCACAGGCAGAAGATCAGCGGAAATACCAGCTTGGTACCGACTTTCGCCCCCATCTCTTCGGCGGCTTGCGTACGCCGGTCACGAAATTCATCGGCATAGATGCGCAGGGTGTCGGCCACGCTGGTGCCGAAGCGAATACTTTGCGCCAACAGGCTGACCAACCCTTGCACATCTTCCAGCCCGGTGCGCACAGCTAGTTGCTTGAGTGCTTCGGTACTGGGAATGCCGGCGCGGATTTGCGCGTTGACCAACGCCAACTCCTCCGCCAGTTCAACCTGGCTGACCGACATTTCCTCTGCCACCCGCTCGATGGTCTGCGGCAATGCCAGACCCGACTCCACGCACACCACCATCAGGTCCAGGGCATCCGGAAAGGCGGCACGCAGGTTGCCCTGCCTGGCCTGCTTGCGCTTATCGACATACAGCGCGGGCAGCAACCACCCGGCAGCAGCAGTCATTGGCACCAGCAACAACAACATATTCCCAGAAAGCCCGGAGAACATCGGCAACAACAACAGCGCAAGGCCAACCGAAATCAGTGGCAACAGCAAGCGCACCGCCCAATACATCTGTACCGCCGAGGGCGAGCGGTAACCGGCGTGCATCAACAGGGTTTGGGTGGCAGACGTCTTAGCCGCCTCAGACGAGCCAAAGCGTTGGCCGACCCGCTCCAGCAATAATTGCAGATTACCCGGCGCGTCCTGCCCGGAGACACTCCCTGAATGACCGCGTTTGATAAGCGCCAGACGACGCTGTACCGGATCCAGCAGCCCCAACACCAGCAACACCACGGTGACGGCCGCGAGCACCGCACTCAAACCGACAGCACTGACGAACAACATACGCGCCAGCTGCGCATTGCCCACCAGCTGACTGAACAACCCGAGCAAATAGTCCATGACCTGCACCTCCGCGAAACGAATACCACTCAAACCTGAATCCGGATGATTTTGCGGATCCAGAGAATCCCGAGCAACATGGCGCCGAAAGCCCCGATGATCAGCTTTTGACCTGTAGGATCATTGATCAGCACAGGCAAATAAGTGGGGGTTGTGATCAGGATCGCCGCCGCCAACACGAAGGGAATGGCCACCAGCACCCAAGCCGATATACGTCCTTCAGCCGACAAGGTTTTAATCTTGCGCTGGAAACGGAAGCGCCCGCGAATCAGGCTACTCAGACGCTCCAACACCTCGGTCAGATTACCGCCGGTCTCGCGATGAATAAGGATCGAAGTCACCAGCATCATCACCGTCATGCTGGGCATCCTCTCCAGCAGGCCGAGCATGGCCCGGCGCACATCGTTGCCATAGTTGATATCGGCGAAGGTCAGGCCGAACTCCTGAGCGACCGGCCCCTTGTGCTCCTCGGCCACCAGGCGCAGGGTTTCATTGAATGGGTGTCCGGCGCGCAAAGCGCGGCACATGGCATCCAGCGCGTCCGGCAGGCCTTCCTCGAACGCAGCGAAACGCTTACCACGGTCGCGAGAGATTTTCAGTACTGGTAACCAGAAGACCGCGAAAACCGCCACCAGCGCCATCCACCAGACTGGCGAAACCATCCAGATCAAGATACCCGCCCAGACACCCAGCACCAGCCCGAGTAGCAATACCCGATAGGCCCGGTATTCGTGCCCGGACTGCTCAATCATTTGCGTCAATGCTTCCATAAAGGGCAGTTGCTCAAGCCTGGCCTCCAGTGGCGACAAACGCGTCAGGTATTTCTGCCTCAATACCGTTTGCATGTTGGGCAAATTACTGGCTTTCTCCAGTACGTGCAGGCGGCTGCGGATGCGCTTGCGCATCTTGCCGGCCTCGCCGAATACCGGCACCGCCACGCCCTGGGACAGGAGGAAGACGGCGATAAACACCATGCCGAGGAACATCAGAATGAATTCACCGGGAACCTGGTTCATGATTGCCGTGCCTCCATCCATTCAGGTCTGAACATCGTGAGCGGCAACTCGATGCCGCGCTTGGCCAGCACATCACGGAAGGCAGGGATCATGCCGCTGGGCCGATAATCACCCAGCACTTCGCCGTTTTCGCCCACGCCATGGCGCGCGAAGGAGAAGATCTCGGTCATGGTGATGATCTCGCCTTCCATGCCGTTGATTTCCTGCACACTGACCAGACGGCGCTTGCCGTCCTCCTGGCGTTCCAGCTGGATGACCACATCGATGGCCGATGCGATCTGTTGGCGCATGGCCTTGATCGGGAAGGTCGCCCCGGTCATCGACACCATGTTCTCGACCCGCCCCAATGCATCGCGCGCGGTGTTGGCGTGGATCGTGGTCAACGAGCCGTCGTGGCCGGTGTTCATCGCAGTCAACATGTCCAGCGCCTCGACACCGCGCACTTCGCCGATCACGATGCGGTCAGGGCGCATCCGCAGGCTGTTGCGCACCAACTCCCGCTGGCTCACCTCGCCACGTCCCTCGATATTCGAAGGCCGGGTTTCCAGGCGTACCACGTGGGGCTGTTGCAACTGCAGTTCGGCCGAATCCTCGATGGTGACGATCCGCTCGTTGTGCGGGATGAAACTGGACAGCACATTGAGCATGGTGGTCTTGCCGCTGCCGGTACCGCCGGAAATCAGCACGTTCAAACGCCCACGGACAATAGCCTTGAGCAGCAGGGCAATGGCAGGGGTCAACGTCCCCACCTGGATCAGACTGTCGGTGTTGAGAAGGTCCACCGCAAAGCGCCGGATCGATATGCTCGGGCCGTCGATGGCCAGCGGCGGAATAATCGCGTTGACCCGCGAACCGTCCTTGAGCCGCGCATCCACCAAGGGCGAAGACTCGTCGATACGCCGACCCAGGCTGGAGACGATGCGGTCAATGATGTTCAGCAAATGCTGATCATCGCGAAAACGCACATCGGTGCGTTGCAGTTTGCCAAAGCGCTCGACATAGACCGAGGCAAAGCCGTTCACCAGAATGTCGGACACGCTGTGATCGGCCAGCAACGGTTCCAGAGGACCAAGACCGAGCACCTCGTCGCTGATCTGCTTGATGATCAATTGGCGACTGGACGTACTCACCGGTGCCGAATGCTCATCGAGCAGGCGCTGGCAAATATCACGAATCTGCCGCGCGGCCTCAGCCTGTTCAAGGGAGTCCAGCAAGGACAGGTCCATGACCTTGAGCAACTGCTGGTAGATCTTTTCTCGCCACTCGGCTTCCACCGGGGTGACCTGACTTTTGGTTTCGTAAAGAACGTCCGGCGTTGCACGTTCCCACGCCATTATTTCCTCTGCCGGATCCAACTGGTTGTCACCCGGCTGGTTAGCCTGCGATGGGGCGGGTTTAGCGGATTGTTTGCGCAAGCGGTTACGAAAGTCGCTGATCATGGGTCACCCCCCGAAAAAACGGTTGAAGGCGCGCTTGAGCACGCCTTTTTTACCAGCCATCTGGTTGCCGAGCAGGTCATCGGCGACGTTGCGCAAGGCAACGGTGATCGCTGCCCTCGGCGCATGCAACCCCAACGGCACGCCAGTGTTCTGACTCTGGCTGACAAGGTTGAAGTCGTTGGGTAATTTCGACAAGTTCGTGCAGCGTAGCGCCTCGCCGATATCTTTGAGGCTGACCGCTGCCGCCTTGTCATAGCGGTTGACCACTATCTGCAATTGATCCCCACGCACGCCCAGGTCTTCGCGAAGAATCCGCACCAGGGAGCTGGCATCGCGCAGATGGCTGACGCTCTGCTGCACCACCACGTACACCCGATCCACCTGCTCCAGTACGGAGCCGGTGAGGTGGTCGATTTGCCGTGGCAGATCGATCACTACCCAGTCATAGCTGGCGCGGGCCAACTGCATAAGGGTATCGAGTTGCTCAGGCTGGGCATCCTGCGGCAGACACAACTCACCGGACCGGCCACCCAGCACATGCAGGGTCGGGCTGAAGTGGCTGCAAAAACCCCGTAGCGCAACACTGTCCATGCCGTCGATCTGATGCAACACCTCCAGGTGGCTGTGGGTTTGCGCCACATCCAGGTAATGCGTCACGCTGCCAAATTGCAGGTCCATATCCAGCAACAGGGTACTGCCACCCTTCATGCTCAACTGCTGAGCCAGGTTGCAGGCCAGCATGGTGCCGCCGGATCCGCCCTTGGCGCTGATCACGGCGAGCAATTTGCCTTCTGTCCCACTGCCGGTCCGAACCTCCATGACCAGCCGATTCAAGGCGGCGACCAGTTCTGTCTCGGCGACGGGCTCCGGCAGCACGTCACGGGCGCCGGCCTGCATCGCCAGGCGCATGCCTTCCTGTTCGCTCAACAGCCCGCACACCAGCATCGGCGGACGCTCATGGGCCGGGCGCTGCAACAGCGCCGCCAGCTCCTCACGCCACAGGTGGCTGACGCGCAACAGCAGCAGATCGGGCATCCGGTCCAGACCGTAGAGCGGGTCGACATGCCCATTGCTCACCAGCCGAGTACTCACCTCCAGGCTGGGCATGCGTTGGCAAACGCTCTGCAGATCGCGCAACGACGTGGCATCACGGCTACTGATCAGCAACCTCAGCCCGGCTTTGCCGGTCGAACTGGAGAGCGGGGTATCCTTGGTATTCAGCATGGCGTGATCTCCCCGGAATCGGAATGACGCCCGAGGCTTTCGCGTGGCAAGGTTGCCCTGAATGCAGGCAAGGTAATGGACACGCCGAACCCGGGAATAAACAGATTGAAAACGAAGTTTGGCAGACTCAACTGGGCATCGCGGCTGGCCTGCAGCACGTTGTACTGATAGAGCATGCGGCCGAACTCACCGAAGGTCAGCGTATTGAGCGCGGCAGCGCGTGTCGCGTTAGCAATGGTGGGAGTGTCGACACCGCCTTCCATCTGCCGAAGGGTTTTGGCGCCACTCAGGGCGGCAGCATCTACAGCGTTCTGCAGGCGCGTTTTGCTCAGCATCATATGCCTGCCGTCCAAAGCCAACGCCGCCATCATGGCCATCGCCGCCAACGCGATCACCATCAATACACTCACCGATCCTTTCTGGCGCCTTGGCGTCGAAGTGAACGGCCGCTGAATACGAAGATTCATCATCAAGCCCTCGATTGCCAATACTGATCGGGATCGGCTCCGCCAATACCGTGGTGCCCGGGCACCTGTTGCGCCCTGTCAGCGAATTCTGACTACATTGGCTTCGATCCCGCGAATAATGGTGACGGCTCTGCCACCCTCTCCATTACCACGCTGCACTACGCGTTTTGGCTCTGTGGCGGTAGCCACCGCCATGACCGGTGTGGCAGGTGCGGCAGGTGCGGCAGGTGCGGCAGTCGCGATTTTTTTCTCGGCGTTCAGCGGGTTGCGCAAAGTCAATTGCAATTTCCCTTCCGATTGCGCCGTGACCAGGGTTTCAGCCTCTGCGGTCGTCATCTCCAGCGTCACTGCACGCACCACCACCGGTTGGGTTTTGTCGGTACCGGCAGTCTGGTCCACCGCCAACACCCGCAAATTTTCGAGGATGGTCTTGGACTCGGCGTTGTTGCCGGCACTTTCCGTGCGTTTGGTCGCCAGTACGTCGACCCGGTTACCCGGCAACAGGAATCCGCCCACGCCGACCACATCGTCCACCCGTACCGATATCGCGCGTTTGTCAGGCTCAATCAAAGAGGCCAGGGTGCTGCCCCCCAGGTGCTCGCTCAGACGCGCACCGCGCACAATGTCGCCCCGCAGAATGTCGAACGTTGCGATCTTGCCCACGGCTTTTTCGCTGGCATCGAAGGCATCGTCCGGGATTGTATCCATGGGCATGCGTACGGTCGTGACCTGCTGGGGCTCGACCTTTTGCCCGAATGGAATCTCTACCGTGGCAACCACCACGCTTCGAAGGTGGTCATCCGGGCTGGCATTGAGCCGCGCGCTCAGCCAGGAGTCGGCCATCCATGCGGCCCCAAGGCCCATGGCCAGGGAAACGCCTATCAGGGTCAGCGTACGAGAGCTCATGTCAGTATCTCCGTATCAAAGAAAGTCGAGCTGGACGAAGTAGTTGTGCCAGGCCCATTCCAACTCTTTCGGTGACAGTGGTCCGGAACCACCCATATAACGCTGGCGATCGAGCGCCATGTTCAGGAGATCGCGGGGATGGCAGGGCACCAGGGGCATGCCTTCACTTGCATACAGCCTTTGCAGCACATAACGCACCAGCAGCGGGTCATAAGAAATGCCCAGGCGCTCGCTTTCCTGACGCCAGATCTTTTCGTACTCCTCAGGCTTCAGGTAACCGAATTGCAGCTTGTAGCCAATCCGGCGAAGGAAGGCCTCATCGGCCAGCTCCAGGGGATTGAGGTTGGTGGAAAACACCAGGATCAGATCGAACGGCAGCTCGCAATGCCGTCCGCCGCCCAGGTTGAGGAAATCGCGTTTCTCTTCCATCGGGACGATCCAGCGATTCAACAGCTCGGCAGGTGCCATGCGCTGGCGCCCCATGTCGTCGATGATGAACAGGCCATTGCTGGCCTTGAGCTGCAGGGCAGCCTGGTATTGACGGGTGAAAGGGTCATAACGAACGTCCAGCTGTTCCATGCTCAACTCGCCGCCAGTGATGACGATCGGGCGTTTGCAGCACAGCAGTCGACGGTCGATGCCTTCATTGAGCATCAGAGTGTTCTGTTGAACATTATCATCGAGCCGCTGGTGCACCTGCGGGTCATAGATCTCGATCACCGACTCGTTGATCACGATGGCATGAGGGACCCAGATGGCCTCGGCGAACAGACGGATCAGCCGGCTGCTGACATAAGTCTTGCCAGTACCCGCCGGGCCATAAATCATGATCGCGCGCCCGGAGTTCATCGCCACACCCAACTGATCGAGCATCTCCTCCGTGAGCACTACGCCAGCCAGGGCATTGCGCATATCGTTGGCGTTGATGCGACCATGGTGAATGGTCTGCAGTTTGATCAGGGAGCGGTAGGTACTCACCGGGAACGGTGCCGCACCGATATAGCCACTGCGCGACAGGGCATCGCGGGCGGCACTGCGGCCACGTTCGGTCAGACCATAACGCAGCATCTGCCCGCCCGTTTGACTCGCCTGGCCAAGCACTTCGACACGGCCATCCTTGCGCAGAAACGCCAGGACCTCTTCAAGTACCGCGCCGGTCAGCGCCAGGCGCTCCACCAGCCGCGACATGTCCAGCACACCGGCATCAAACAAATGCTTGCACACCAACTCACCGAGAAAACTGTCGGTCAAACCGGTTTCGCGGATTGTGCACGGCTGAGGAGCCAGTCGTTGCACCGCTTCCCGCTCATTCGGGAAGGCATCAGTATCAACCATGACGTGCATGACTAATCTCCCAACCCACTGGCAACGAGTTGCCAGTAGATGCTGCCCAGCGTGCCGAGCAAAATTGCAACCGCGTAAGGAAAGGGCTTGCCGGCCGCCTCGTCCGCACTCGGCGCCAGGTAGGCCCGAGCCTTCAGAATCAGCCAATAACGCCCCAGGGTTTGAAACATCTGACCGTGCACCAGCACAATCAGAAAACCGCACAGGCTGCCGAATACCAGGCTGTATAGCGCGGCCCACAATGCGTAATGAACCGGCAGGAAACTGCCAACCATGGCCATCAACTTGACGTCACCGGCGGCCATGCCACCCACGACATACATGGGCAGAAACAGCGCAAAACAGATCAGGATGCCCAACAGGCCGTCACCCAACCCGCTTAACCCACCTGAATAAGTCTGGCCGGCCAATCCCAATGCCAGACCCACGAGGATCAGCAGGTTGGGAATGCGGTGGCGACGAATATCGCTCACCACCGCTACGCCCAGCAGCCCTATCAGCAACCCAGTAACCACCAGCTGCTCGATGGACATCAAATCCCCCCCCTGTCGGAAATTATTGTTACCGGCAATTGCCACCACCAACGGCGTTACACAACGCCGTGATTCGGGTATGTACGTTCGTTCCGAGGTCGGTGAACGCGAAGGCAACAGCTGCCGTAATCAACCCTCCCGCTACCGCATACTCAACAATGGTCAGACCATCTTCGTCTTTGACGAACTTCACTACCGAAGCCTTGATTGTTTGCATGATCATTTTGCCCACCTCACTCGAATGTTGTTTTTTCTGAGGCAGTACTTTCTGCGCTGCCTGATGCAACCCTAGTCAGGGTGCAGGCATAGGCGTTAGGAAGATTTTGCACATCGTTAGGACTTTTTTGCGGAGCGGCCAAATACGCAGCATTGGCCTTAGCGGAAGTAACGGGAGGGGTAAACAAGGCACTGAAACGCAAAGGCAATTGTCATTGATTCACAAGCGACAGGCGGTTCAACCCGGGTTTGTCGAAGACACACCAACAAACACTCGCCCGGGGCTGCCCTCCAAGTAACCCATAGAGCGAAAAGAACTAAAAATCGTCTTTCCTATCAGGATTAAATCTGCAAAGTGATGGCACCTTGGCAATACTCCTTAGCGAGAGAGTCACCAAGAACCCCAGAGTAGAGACATGACGTCCAATTTGACCAAAAGGCCATCGCTCCTGTGGTTCGATCTGACTCATGATCGGTCCACGAAAGAACTCGTCGTGCAGTTCGAGGACACCTGCGACTGCAAACTGGCGAAAAACTCCGTGTTGCCCATCACGGAACCGGCAGACATGATCTGCGTCCATTTTGATCGCCCCGACACTCCAGGCTTGAAGCTATTGCTGGAGATCAAACGCACCACCCCCAGCATCCCGATCACCATGTTCACCGTGCAGCACTCGGAGGAACTGGCTGTATGGGCCATGCGCTCCAGCGTCTGGGAATACATGGTGCTCCCGCTCTCGACCACCGAGAGGAAGCGTTACCTGACGGCGGTGGTGCAGCTCTGCGAGCTGCGCCGAAATGCCAACGGCCAGGGCAAGTCATCGCAAATCGACCACGCCCCAACCCTGCCGGACAGCATCCGGCGGACCTCAGGACACCAAAAACACCAGGCGCTGAGCAATGTCATGCTGTACATCGAACAGCACTTTCGAGACAGCATCGATCAGAGGGAATTGGCGCAGCGCTGCGGCATGACGACATTTCGCTTCAGCCGCCTGTTCAAGGAAGCCAATGGGCTTGGCTTCACGGATTACATCCTGGACAAGCGCATGAACTTCGCCAAAGACCTGCTCGACAACAGCCAGATGCCTATTACCAGCATCGGCTATGAAGCCGGCTTCAAGGATCCTTCCTACTTCGCCCGTGCCTTCAAGCAGTTCGCAAATTGCACGCCCAGCGAATACCGCCTGGCACGCCAACTCAAAGCGGCTGCCGCTGCGCAACAGGTGCAGGATGAGAAAACCACTGATGCGCTCGAAAGCCTGGTACAAACCCTCAGCGGTTGATCCGGTTTTTTACGCGCAAACAAAAACGCCGCTCAATGAGCGGCGTTTTCGTTAAATATGGAGCGGGAAACGAGACTCGAACTCGCGACCCCGACCTTGGCAAGGTCGTGCTCTACCAACTGAGCTATTCCCGCAAATGGCGTCCCCTAGGGGACTCGAACCCCTGTTACCGCCGTGAAAGGGCGGTGTCCTAGGCCACTAGACGAAGGGGACACGCTACCCGGAACACATGGTGTGTGTTTCGGTGTCCAGAGCCGCATCCGAAGACTTGGTTCTGGTTTCACTCAGCCCTGCCCGAAAGCAACGCTGTTTAAAATTGGAGCGGGAAACGAGACTCGAACTCGCGACCCCGACCTTGGCAAGGTCGTGCTCTACCAACTGAGCTATTCCCGCATTGGCGTCCCCTAGGGGACTCGAACCCCTGTTACCGCCGTGAAAGGGCGGTGTCCTAGGCCACTAGACGAAGGGGACACACGTACAACATTCACTCCCTGCTTCGTTTCGCTGTGTGCTTTACGCTGCAAGTGGCGCGCATTCTATGGATGGATTGAGAGGTCGTCAACCCCCTGATATAAATTTATTTAAATCAATGACTTCGCCCTGCTTTTGGGAGCCATTGCGGTTTTTCCGCTGCCCGGCGATTGACGCCTATATTCTGGCACCCGCCAAGACGTTATAGTCCACCCGGTGATGGCAATCTGTATATCAAGTGCCATCATTTATAGATGCGGGGCTCCGGCCGATATAAGTACAAGCATGTCCGATCCAACCCGTCGTGCGGGCCTGGGCGCTCAAATGCCAAGCCACAGACTCGCATGCGTAACCTATAAAGAGGTCTTACCGGTGACGCCACTCATGATCACCCTGCTAGTCGTAGCCGGGATCGCACTGTTGATCGCCATTGGCTACATGAACCATGTGGTGGAAAACAACAAGCTGGAAAAGGCCCGTACCAAGATTGAGCTCAACGATCGCCTGCGACGCTGCGGCGAAATCACCGAGACGTTCCCCGGCCAACTGATGACCCCGGCACTCAAGCTGCTGTTGGCCCGCCTGGAACTGAACGTCTGCCAGCGCCTGCTCAACCTGGAAAAATCCAGCGCCAACCTCAAGGCTCGGATCGCCGAACTGGAGGCCCTTGTCGGCCAGGGTGAGTCCATCCCGGTCAACAACCCGCCAGCACCGATCCAGACCGAAGCCAAGGCCAAGGATGTACGCTTCCTGCTCGAAGCCCTGCACGGCCAGATTACCCGCGCGGCACAGGACGGCTTCCTGCCCCCCAACGAAGCCAAGCGTTGGATTCGTGAAGTGCGCCACATCCTGGTGCTGCTGCACATCGAGTTCTTCAACAACCTCGGCCAGCATTCCCTGCAACAGAACCAGCCCGGGCAGGCCCGCCTGGCATTCGAGCGCGGCGTGCAGTACCTGCGTAAACAACAGGAACCACAGATCTACGCCGAGCAGCTGGAGTATCTGGAAAAACTCCTGGCCCGGGCCAACGACCAGGTCATGGATCGCATCGCGCCGGTCGAAGGCGAGGTCAACCAGTTGACCGAAGGCCTCAAGGTCGTCGAGGCTGACGCGGACTGGAAGAAGAAAGTGATCTACGACTGATCATCGAAAACTCAAAAGCCACCGAGAGGTGGCTTTTTTGGCTCTGGCCGAAGATCATTTCAAAGCCTGAAATGCCCCACCATCCCCTTCAGTTCAACCCCCAGTTGTGCCAGCTGAATACTCGACGCTGCATTGCCCTGCATCGCCAGCGATGACTGATCGGCACTGGCGCGAATACTGGTGACACTTCGATTGATCTCCTCGGCCACCGAGCTCTGTTCCTCGGCCGCCGCGGCGATCTGCTGGTTCATCTGCTGGATCAACGACACCGCCGCCGCAATACTGCCCAGCGCACTCTCGGTCTGCAAGGCATCGCTGACCGCCAGCTTCACCAGCTCGCCACTGCTCTGGATCTGCTGCACCGACGACTGCGCCGCCAAGCGTAAAGCACTGACCAGGCGTTCGATTTCCTCGGTCGATTGCTGGGTTCGCTTGGCCAGCGCACGCACTTCATCGGCCACCACCGCAAAGCCCCTGCCCTGCTCGCCGGCCCGGGCCGCCTCGATCGCCGCGTTCAATGCCAGCAGGTTGGTCTGCTCCGCCACGCTTTTGATCACACTCAAAACCGTGCCGATGTTCTGGATTTCCGCACTCAGGCTTTCGATGCTCGAACTGGCCGAGGTGGCCGAGTCCGCCAATTGCTCGATCCGCGCCATGCTCTGGCGCACCACCTGCTGACCACTTTCAACCTTGCCGTCAGCCGTTTGCGCGGCCAGCGCCGCCTCCTCTGCATTGCGCGCGACATCATGCACCGTGGCCGTCATCTGATTCATCGCGGTGGCGACCTGTTCGGTTTCCTCCTTCTGCGTGCTGACTTCGAGATTGGTCTGTTCAGTCACCGCCGACAACGATTGGGCCGAAGTCGCCAACTGCTCGATACCCGACTGCAAGCCGCTGACTATATGGCTGAGCCCCGCGCCCATCTGCTGCATTGCCTGCATCAACTGGCCGATTTCGTCACGGCGGGTCACATCAATGGTCGCACTCAAATCCCCCGAGGCAATCTGCTGCGCCACCTGAATCACGCGGCGCAGCGGTGCCACGATCAACCGGGTGATGAACCACGCGGCAACCAGCCCGACCAGCAAGGCCAGGGCGGAAGAGCCAATGATCAGCAGCGAGTTCTTTTTCAGTTCGGCCTGCATCGCCAGGTCTTGCGCGACATAAGCCTGATCCACCCGCTCGACCACTTGGGCGGCGCGCTGGTGCAATTGTTGATAGACGGTTTTTTCCTGTTCCAGCAGGCCGGTGTACTCGGCGAGCTTGTCACTGAAACTGGCGATATGGCCTGTCACCTCATTGAGGACGGTCTGGTAACCCTCATCCTTGACCGTGGTCTTGAGCTGCTCGGCCTGGACCAATGCCTGGCTGGCCTGTTCGATCTTGCCCTGCCCGGCGCTGTCGTCACCTTTGCGGCTTTGATCCAGACGCACGCGAGCTTCATTCATGGCTTGCAGCATCAAGTGTGAAACCTGACTGACCTGGCTGGCCTGCTCGATGAATTGCGCACCGTCCTTGCCTTCGGACTCTTTCAGCGTATAGGCGCCGTCATCGGCGAGCCCGGATTGCAATACATCAAGGTTATTGGCCACGCTGGACACCGACCAACTGGCCATTTCCAGCGCCAGGTCCTTGGCCTGGGTGAGCGAGACAAACTCGTCGAAGGCCTTGCGATAGGCCCCCAGGGACTGTTCGACATCGTTCATCACCGGCACGTTGGCCGCAGACGCGGCCTTGAGCTGACCGGCCAAGGCAATCAAGCCATCGACGCCCTCGTGCAGGGCATCGACGGTTTTCGGATTGCCGTGCAAGGCGTACTCCTGCTCCAGCAGCCGCACCTTGAGCAAACCGCTGTTGAGCGATGACATTTTCTTGAGCCCGTCGAAGCGCTGGCTGATGGTTTGCAGGGACCAAACGCCAATGCCCGCCACCAGCGCAGTCAACAACAGCACCAGGACAAACCCGACACCCAGTTTTTTCGCCATACCGAGGTTGGCAAAACGTCCTTGCACGGCCGAATTCATTGCACTTAGTCCCCTGCCAAAGTCTGTAGACGCAGATTCGCAACGGGCCGGTAGCAACACAAGGCTCTGGCGCCGGAATAGTGGCAAAAAGCTACGCCAGCGTCGTTTTCAGAACGCTTGAGGTCGATCCCGGGCAGTGGCCTGAAAGAACGCCCGGGCACGCGGGTCGCAGGCATAAGCCACATTGATGCGCTGCCAGTCACTGGCCTCACCCGAGGGGTTGAAGGCGGTTTTCGATGACAGCAGCACACCCAGGCGCCGTGCCTGGGTCCGCACCTGATCGTAGTCGGACATTCGTGATCGCGCCCAGATGAACAGGCCTCCTGCCGGCTTGCCGAAAACCTCCCATTCGGCATCTTCGAGCAATTGCAGCACCACCAGCCGGTCGCTGTTCAAGCGTTGGCGCTGACGCTGCACCAGTTTGCCGTAGGCACCGTTAGCCAACAGGCACGCCAGCACCGACTCGCAAAATCGTGAGACGCCCATGCCTGTGATCATCTTGACCTCGGCCAGGCGCGTAATGATTTCAGATTCGGCCACCACGAATCCGACCCGCAAGGAACTGCTGAGGGTCTTGGAAAAGCTGCCTACGTAGATCACGTTTTGGTCCAGCGCAGCCAGTCGCGTACCGGAACCGCCGTGCAAATCCGCATAGACGTCGTCTTCGATCAGCAGCAGGCCAAAGGTCTTGGCCAACTGCAGCACGCGGCGCGCCACCACCGGTGCAAGGCTGCTGCCGGTCGGGTTGTGATAGAAGCTATTGATGATCAGCCCTTGGGGCCGGTGTTTGACCAGCACCGATTCGAGCACGTCCACGTCCGGCCCGCGCGGTGTTCGCGGCACCTCGACCATGTGGATGCCATGCAGCCTGAGCAGATCGAACAACATCGGATAACCGGGACTTTCCACAACCACACAGTCACCGGCCTTGAACAGTGTCCGCACAATCAGGTCGAGCCCCTGACTGGCACCCGCCGTGATCATCATCCGGTTGTCCTGCACCGGGATATCCAGCGGCCTGAGGCGCTTGAATATCTGTTGTCGCAAGGCTGGCAAACCCAGCGGCGTGCTGTAGTTGAACAGGCTGACCGTATCGGTACGACTGACTTGCCGAATCGCGTAAATCAGATCGTCTGTCTCGCGCCAGCTTTCAGGCAGCCCGCCACAGCCCAGCCTCAACTCACTCGAAAAAGGCCCTTGCCCGGGCTCAGCCCCCTCGAACCACACCGACTCGTGTTTTGCGCCCGCGGTCAATGCCGGGTCGGCAACCGTATAGCCGGCCCCATGACCTGACACCAGCATCCCCTGCGTCACCAGGCGTTCACAGGCCTGGGCGACGCTTACCTGACTGAGCAAATTGATCCGCGCGATCTGTCGCACCGATGGCAGGCGCGTACCGGGCGATACTCCGCTGGAATGAAGCCAGCAGGTCAGCGCGTCAACAATTTGCTGTACGACGGGCACCAGCGCCTGTCGGTCGATTCTCAAGTCCATGAGCAAGCAAACTCCTGTTGATTTTTGCGAGAAGCAGTTAATCACAGGAGTGTTCGAAGGCATGTGCGACAACGCCGCCAAAACCCTTTGCTCTAATCATTTGAAACACATTGCCTGGCTCTTTAGCGGAACCAAAAAACCTGTGGGAGCGAGCTTGCTCCCACAGATCACAACTCTTCTTTGGTGGAGATGCTTTGCTTTAGAACGCAGTAACGCCGCCATCCACCGCCAGCGAATGGCCGGTCGTGAACGCCGCGCCATCGCTGCACAGGTATAGCACCGCGCTGGCAATCTCCTCGACCTTGCCGATGCGACCGACCGGATGCATGGCGTTGGCGAACTCGCCTTTTTTCGGGTCGGCTTCATAGGCGCGACGGAACATATCCGTGTCGATCACCGCCGGGCACACCGCGTTGACCCGGATCTTTTTCTTGGCGTATTCAATGGCCGCCGACTTGGTCAGGCCGATTACCGCATGCTTGGAGGCTGCGTAGATGCTCATTTTCGGCGCGGCTCCAAGGCCGGCCACCGATGCCGTATTGACGATCGCGCCGCCCCCTTGCGCCAGCAACAGCGGCAACTGGTACTTCATGCACAGCCAGACACCTTTGACGTTGACGCCCATGATCGCGTCGAACTCGTCGAGCGTACCTTCGGCCAACTTGCCTTTCTCTATTTCGATGCCGGCATTGTTGAAGGCATAGTCGAGGCGACCGTAAGAATTGATCACCTCCTCCATCAGATTTTTTACATCGCTTTCCAAGGTAACGTTGCAGCGCACAAAGGTCGCTTCGCCACCGGCTGTACGAATCAGCGCCACCGTGCCCTCGCCCCCCGCCGCGTCCATATCGGCCACTACTACCTTCAGGCCCTCGGCGGCAAATGCCTGGGCGGTCGCGCGGCCAATACCGGCCGCCCCGCCTGTCACCACGACCACCTGGCCGGAAAACGTCATGCTCATTGTTATGTCCTCGAAAAGAAGAATGCGGGGAGTCGCGTAGGGCCAGTCTAGCCATGGAGGTCTTGAACACGGCAGCACTATCAAGGCTCCGGTTGGGCGCCCATGAGTTGCAGTGATGGAACTGCCGTACCAACTATCACTGCACTGGATCAACCTGCATTCGCCGCATCAGCCGAACTTGCGACATCGTCGCTGACCGGCTATCAACAAAGCTTCATTCATCTTGAGTGCCTGCCATGACCTCCCAGACCAATCGCCAATTCCTGCTCGCCAAACGTCCGGTTGGTGCGGCGACCCGTGAGACATTCACCTACCAGGAAGTACCGGTCGGCGAGCCGGCGGCGGGTCAGATCCTGGTTCAAAACGAATACCTGTCCCTGGATCCGGCCATGCGCGGCTGGATGAACGAAGGCAAGTCCTACATTCCGCCGGTCGGGCTCGGCGAAGTCATGCGCGCCTTGGGTGTGG
This sequence comes from Pseudomonas sp. KH_046_2, assembly GCF_057838985.1. Taxonomy (NCBI): domain Bacteria; kingdom Pseudomonadati; phylum Pseudomonadota; class Gammaproteobacteria; order Pseudomonadales; family Pseudomonadaceae; genus Pseudomonas; species Pseudomonas sp. KH_046_2. The sequence goes on from NZ_CM174480.1 coordinate 4,702,260, forward strand.
GCAAAGTCATTGCCTCGAACAACCCGGGGTTCGCGGTCGGGGATTACGTCAACGGCGCCCTGGGCGTGCAGGATTTCTTCCTCGGCGAGCCGCGAGGCTTCTACAAGGTCGATCCGAAACTGGCACCGCTGCCACGTTACTTGTCAGCGCTGGGCATGACCGGGATGACGGCGTACTTCGCCCTGCTCGACGTAGGCGCTCCGAAGGCCGGTGACACCGTGGTGCTGTCGGGCGCGGCTGGCGCCGTGGGCAGCATCGCCGGGCAGATCGCCAAGATCAAAGGCTGCCGGGTGGTTGGCATCGCCGGCGGTGCCGACAAGTGCAGGTTCCTGATCGATGAGCTGGGTTTCGATGGCGCTATCGACTACAAGAGCGAAGACGTCCTCGCCGGCCTCAAACGCGAGTGCCCGAAAGGCGTCGACGTTTACTTCGATAACGTGGGTGGCGACATTCTCGACGCGGTGTTGAGCCGCCTGAACATGAAGGCGCGGGTGGTGATTTGCGGTGCCATCAGCCAGTACAACAACAAGGAAGCGGTCAAGGGGCCGGCCAACTACCTGTCACTGCTGGTCAACCGCGCGCGCATGGAAGGTTTCGTGGTGATGGACTACGCCGCCCAATACGCCAGCGCCGCCCAGGAAATGGCCGGCTGGATGGCCAAGGGGCAACTCAAGAGCAAGGAAGACATCGTCGAAGGACTGGAGACTTTCCCGGAAACGCTGATGAAATTGTTCAGCGGCGAGAATTTCGGGAAGCTGGTGTTGAAGGTTTGACCCGAATGTAGGAGCGGAGCCTGCTCGCGAAGAACTCAATGACACCGCGTTTATCCATGATATGCGCGCCATCGTTGACGACCATCGCGAGCAGGCTCGCTCCTACAGGTTTAACGGTGTTTAAGCCAGTTCGGCCACAACGTCGGCCAGTGCCTTCGCCGGGTCAGCCGCCTGGCTGATCGGACGGCCGATCACCAGGTAGTCGGAACCGGCATCCAGCGCCTGACGCGGCGTCAGGATGCGGCGCTGATCGTCCTGGGCGCTGCCCGCCGGACGAATCCCCGGGGTCACCAGTTGCAGCGACGGATGCGCCGCTTTCAGTGCCTGGGCTTCCAGGGCCGAGCACACCAGGCCATCCATCCCGGCTTTTTCCGCCAGTGCGGCCAGGCGCAGCACCTGCTCCTGGGGCTCGATGTCCAGGCCGATGCCCGCCAGGTCTTCACGCTCCATGCTGGTCAACACGGTCACGCCGATCAGCAGTGGTTTAGGACCGGTGCGCTGATCCAGCACTTCACGGCACGCGGCCATCATGCGCAGACCGCCGGAGCAATGCACGTTGACCATCCACACGCCCATTTCCGCAGCCGCCTTGACGGCCATCGCGGTGGTGTTCGGGATGTCGTGGAACTTGAGGTCCAGGAACACTTCGAAACCCTTGTCACGCAGGGTGCCGACGATTTCCGAGGCGCAGCTGGTGAACAGCTCCTTGCCGACTTTGACCCGGCACAGTTTCGGGTCCAACTGATCGGCCAGCTTCAGCGCGGCGTCACGGGTAGGGAAATCCAGGGCGACGATGATAGGAGTCTGGCAGGCGGACATGAGTGGGCTCTCAGGCAAGTCGAAATCGGCGCGCATTGTAGCGGAACCAGCGCCGCTGCGGGACCCGATGATCGGTAAATCGTCGCGACGGCTCAGCAAGACTAGCCCTTGAGGCCATTGTGTCGAGTTCGATACAGACACGACACGCCCGGCAACACCCCGGCCCGCTACCCTCGGCAACCGCAACAGGTCCCTTCAATGGCACTTCCCGCCTCAGGGCCGGGTGGTCTGACGGCGGTGATTCGCCTGCCGCGTATCTGAACTCCCATCCGATCCATTGTGGGAGCGAGCCTGCTCGCGATGAGGCTCTGTGCAGATCGAGTAGGAGGCGGGGTTGCCCCCGCCGTCCTCTCACACCACCGTACGTACGGTTCCGTATACGGCGGTTCCTGCCTACTGACAAACAGCGTCAGCGAGCTTGGTTCCGTTGATGTGTCGCCTGCGGTATCTAAGCGCCCAGACCGGCCCTCGGAGCTTCCGGCTCCTACCTCCTGATGGTCTCGACCCCCGCTACGCGGAGTTTCTGCTTTACGCTCCAACAGAGATCACACCCGACTATCCACTCATGGCAGGTTCAGCCCTTCATTACTCCGGTTTCGAGCAACTACTACGGCCTCTGCTGACTTCTGTCGCCCATCCCGTCGTCTCGCGACGCCGGTAGCACATGGCAGGCTAAACAGATCTCCCAGGGTAATTCGCGCGACCTTCCTGCTTATGCCCGTCGGATCTACGTCACAGCGTTCCGTGGTAAGTAGGCCGTAGGAGTTTCACCTTCAGCCTCTCGCAGAACCGTACGTGAGCCTCTCAACTCATACGGCTCCCGTTGCCCAGTCGAGACTCATCTCCATAGACATGCCAGTGCACGAACAACGATGGACATGCTTCCTTCATTCGGTTGAGCCAGTCAGCACTGCGGCGCTTGCGCCCCGCCAATGGCTTGTATTTCCGACGGGCCCAGCGTTGCAGCTTCAAATCAAAGTGATTGAAGACCTTGTGCATCACCGTTTTGTAGAAAGCTCCATAGTAATTCCACCATCCACGAAGAATGGCGTTGTACTGCGTTGACAGTTCAAAAAGGCTGGCTGGTGTTTGCCGCTGGATATTCCAGCTGCGAGTTCGTTGACGCATTCGTTTTAACGCCTCATTACTGGCTCCGGGCAGAAAGCTGGTAAACCGGCGTCCATTATTGCCCCATGCCTCCCGTGGCCGGAAGGTGAACCCCAGGAACGTGAACTGCGTCGTTGGGTACGCTGCCTTGCGGTTACTGTCCTTGCAATAAACGATCTTCGACTTTTCCGGGTGCATGGTCAGTAGGCACTCTTCCAGACGGGCCTTGATTGCCGCCATGACCTCACACGCCTGCTTTTCGCTACGGCAGTGAACCACCGCATCGTCGGCGTAGCGTGCAAATGGACAACCTGGAAAAGTCCGTTGTATCCAGGCATCGAACGCATAGTGCATGAACAGATTCATCAATAAGGGACTGACAATCCCACCTTGGGGTGTACCGCTTTCACGTGGTACCTGAACGCCGTCAGCAGTCTCAAACGGCGCTTTAAGCCACCGTTCGATATACAACAGAATCCAGACATCCTTCACATGATGCCTCACAGCTTTGAGCAGCAGCTGATGATCGATATGATCAAAAGCCCCCTTGATATCAAACTCCACCACCCAATTCATATTCCAGCAGCGCCTGCGAGTGATCTCGACCGCCTGTTTGGCTGATTTTCCCGGCCGGTATCCATAGGAATCCGAGTGAAAAAGACAGTCCAGACGCGGCTCTATAAGCAGTTTGACGGCGGTCTGAGCCACCCGATCGGCTACTGTCGGAATACCCAGCTTGCGTTTGCCTCCTGATTGCTTCGGAATTTCCACCTGCCGAACCGGTGGCGGAAAATAGGAACCCGACGACATGCGGTTCCAAACCTTGTACAGGTTCCGTTGCAGCTTCTGCTCGAACTGGGCAATAGATTGTTCATCTATCCCAGCGGCTCCTCGATTGGCTTTCACTCGCTGGAAGGCCTCCCAAACTATCAGTTTGGAAATGCTGTACGACTTTGCTGCGCTCATGCCGCTCTTCCCCGCCGAAGCCGGTTGACGACATGAGCGAGCTGGGCAACGCCATCCCTTCGCTCCATTCTCATTACAAGAACTTCATCACTACTACGAATGGCTCCGCCCCTCGGCCTTTGCATCGGTATTCTTTCTTGCGGTGATAGCCGCTTGTCATTTCCCTTGGCATCAAAGGCGAGGTTCTCACGTTCCATATCAAAGCCTGTATTGAGCTCATGCCGCCTATACACCGGCTGCCATCTGGACGGTAAGCAGGAGTCCTCCAGACTTGCTCCCAAGGCTACTTGCCAGCCTCGGTTCTGACAGCGCTTGAGCCCTTAACGATGCGTCTTCGGACGGTTTGCTTTCGCTCATCTGCTCAATACGTACCTGACGCCTTTATTGACGCCTTTTCCACGGTCGCTCACCACCACGCCTTTTGAACGCAGCAGCACCGGGCGGTTTGAAGCCAGCTCCTGCAAGCGGACTTCGGGAGGCCTACTCCCATCTTCGATACAGCATCGCTGGCTTACGCCAGCGTTCGTGACACACGCAAGTATTGGGCTTTGAAGATATTGGCCTTCTTACCCCGCTGCACCGCCTAATCCGCTTCCTGTTCGTCAGGCCAGCATTTTGCCTCGGGCTTCCTTCAGATTCGCAGTCACCCGCGACACCCTTGCCTCTGGCTAACACTTCCCCTTGCCGGGTGTGTAGAGGACTTGCACCTCCAAGTCACCAGCGAGGCCACCACAGCCAAGCTGATTGCGCTTGCGCGCAACGCGCCATGCCTGGCGCACCAACAAAAAGCCCACTGCCCCTCAGGGAAGCAGTGGGCTGCAAACCCTGGAGCTTCAGGGCCGGCGATCTTCAACCCGTGCCTGAGTCTTGCTCCAGTCGATCAACAGGCTGTAGGCCACCGCCAGCAATGTCGGGCCAATGAACAGGCCGATAAAGCCAAAGGCAATCAACCCGCCAAACACCCCGAGCAGCACAATGACCAGCGGCAGGTTACCGCCACGGCTGATCAGGTACGGCTTGAGCACGTTGTCGACACCGCTGATGACGAATGTGCCCCAGATCCCGAGGAATATGGCCATCCCGTACTCACCTTTCCAGGCCAGCCACGCGGTCGCCGGAATCCACACCAGCGGCGGGCCCATCGGGATCAGGCTGAGCATGAACGTCACGATGCCGAGCACCAACGCGCCCGGTACGCCGGCGATCAGGAACCCGATCAGCGCCAGGATCGCCTGGGCCGCCGCGGTGCCGATCACGCCGTTCACCACCCGCTGTACCGTGCCCGCCACCAGTTCAATGTAGTAGCCAGCCCGCTGACCGATCAACCGCTCCAGCAATGTGTGTACAAACGCCGCCAGACGCGGCCCGTCACGATAGAAAAAGAACACGAAGACGATGCTCAGGGTCAACTCGAGAATGCCGCCGCCGATCTGTGCGCTGCGCGCCAGCAACCAGTTACCCACCTGCCCCAGATAAGGCTTGAGCGACACCATCATCGCCGCGCCCTGCTCATCGATACTGTTCCAGATCCCGACCAGCCGCTCACCCACCAAGGGAATCGAACCCAGCCACAGCGGCGCTTCTGGCAGCCCCTCGACCTGCGCATCCTTGATGAATGCCGTGGCATCGCGCACATGATCGGCAAGGTTGAAACCCAGCCACACCAGCGGTGCCGCCACCAGCACCATCCAGCCCAGCGTCAGCAATGCCGCCGCCAGCGACTCGCGGCCATTGAGCCAACGGGTCAGCAAGCGCATCAGCGGCCAACTGGCAAACGCCAGCACCGCGCCCCAGAACATCGCCGACCAGAACGGCGCCATCACCCAGAAGCTCGCGCCGAACAGCACTACGAGCAGGATCTGCACCAACAGGCGATCGTTATTGATCATCAAAAGTCTCGAAAAATTCAGTCAGCAAAAGAGTAGGCGAGCGCAGCTTGCGCGCTCGCCCGGTACAGCCTAGCGCAATAGCTCGATGTGCAGGCCAGAGCCTTCGGCACTTCCGGTTTCCATCCGCGCGGCACGCACGCCCTGGCCAATCAGTGCCTGACGCCAGGCTTCGGCGTTCGCTCCGGAAATACTGACCCGCAAGGTGGTGTCCAGATTCAGTCCGCGAGAAATCAGGCGCAGCCAGGTCTCGTCAGGTGCGCTGTTCAACGTGGAAAAATCGAGCTCGCCGGTGCTCTTGAGTTCACGCAGCAAGGTCGCGGAGGTCGGCAACAACTCGCCCAGCGGTGCCGAAGCCTCGAACTGCTCGACATGCAGGTAGGCTTTGCGATTACCCCGGGTGATGCTGTACAGCGCGACGAGCGTGTTGTCCCGTGGAGCGGCAAGACGCAGCAGCAGATAGGCCTGTTGATCGTCGGCGCCGTACAGCTTGGCGTTGCCGAATACTTCATTGGCCCAGAGGCTGCTTTCGCCGCAATCGCGCGCCTGGCACCAAAAGAGCAACCCGGCGTCCTGCTGTTGCAAGGCCTCGCGGGCAGCGGTGAACGCCTCGATGGATGAATGCTCCGGCGGCAACTCGTAGGTCACCGAAGTGACGTTGCCGCGGGCACTGACCTGACCGTCGAAACGTAACTGGCCACTGATTTTACGGATCGAGCCCAACGGGTAGATCCGCTCCAGTTCGGCGGCGGGGCGATAGTCGACAATCTGGGCGTCGACCATGCGCGGCACTATTGGCAGGTCCTGACTGCCCGGAACATCGGCGGCGAACAACAAGGGACTGAAACTGCACAGCACCAGCAAACTGAATGAACGCATGGATAGACTCATCGGATCAGCATGGCCTGGGCGCCCTTGATGACACTGGCTTCATCGGCGCGTTCGGGTACTTGCAGACCACGCTGCACCGCCGGCCGGGCCTCCAGGGTTGCCATCCAGCGTTGCAACGCCGTCAAGCCCTCCACCGAGACGCCCGACCACTCGTAGCCGCGCACCCAGGGAAAGGTGGCGATGTCGGCGATGCTGTACTGATCGGCAAGGAACTCCACGCTTTGCAACCGCGTGTCGAGCACTTCGTAGAGGCGACGGGTTTCATGCTGATAGCGGTCGATGGCGCCCTGGAGTTTTTCCGGAAAGTAGCGGAAGAACACGTTGGCCTGGCCCTGCATCGGGCCGATCCCGCCCATCTGGAACATCAGCCACTGCAATACCTGCGAACGTCCCTTCGGGTCCGATGGCATCAGCTTGCCGGTTTGTTCAGCGAGGTAAATCAGGATGGCGCCGGATTCGAATACGGCGAAATCGCCGTTGGCGCGGTCGACAATCGCCGGAATCCGGCCATTGGGGTTGATCTTGAGGAAGTCCGCGGACTTCTGCTCCTTTTTGTCGAAACTCAAGGCATGCACCGTGTAGGGCAGGCCAAGTTCCTCGAGCACGATAGAGACCTTGTGGCCATTCGGGGTCGCAGCGGTGTAGAGATCTATCATGGTTGTCTCCCTTTTCAACCCGCCAAGCCTCGACAGTTGCCCGGCGCAAGTCAAGGAATGGCGAAAAACCGATTGAAACAGTCTGCGACAAGATCGGCACCGGACTCGTCATTGAGGTGCAAATGGTGGCCGCCTGGCAGCTGTTCCCGGCTAAAGGGTAGACGCTCCAGCAATTCCGGGTGTTTGGCCAGCATGCCGTCGGCAGCGACCACCAGTGTTACAGGACACTTGATCCGTTGGACGAAGGCCATGGCCTGTTCGGTGGTAAGACGCAGCGGCGATGGCAGCGTGAGGCGATTGTCGGTGCGCCAGGTGTAACCGCCCGGCACCGGCATCAGGCCACGCTGCGCCAGCAGTTCGGCGGCCTCGCGGCTGACCGCCACCAGGCCCTTCATGCGCGCTTCGATGGCTCGGTCGAGGGTGTCGTAGACCGGTTTGCGCTTTTCCCGCAGGTCCAGTTGCGCCTGCAGGGCCATGCCCATTCGCTCGGCAGCATTTTCACCTTTGTCTGTAGGAGGAATGATGCCGTCAATCAACGCCAGGTGAGTGGCCCGCTCGGGCATCGACCCGGCGATGATCAGCGAAGCAATGGCGCCCATCGAATGCCCCATCAGCGCAAATTTGCGCAGTCCAAGCTGTTCGGCGACTTGCAGCACATCGTGGGCATAGTCCCACATGGCGTAACCGGCGCCCGGCGGGCGATGCCCGGAATGACCGTGACCGGCCATGTCCAGCGCGATGATGCGCAGGCCTTTGAGCTTCGGCGCCAGACGGGCAAAGCTGTTGGCGTTGTCCAGCCAGCCATGCAGCGCAATCACCGGCAAACCGTCTTCGGGACCGAACAGGTGCGCCGCCAGTTCGATGTGCGGCAGGCTCAGGCGGACTTCTTCGACGGCGTGGCTCATGCGCAATCCTGTTGTCGACGGCCGTCCCAGCGGTAGAACAGGCCTTTGAGCATGTCAGCGGTATCAAGGGGACGTTCGAGCGGAAACATGTGGCCGCCGGGCATGGTCAACGACTCGCCCAGCGGCAGGCGGTCCACCGAACTGGCGTGATGGCGCATCACCACGCGGCTGTTGTGCCCGCGAACCACCGCCAGCGGCACTTGCAACTGCCGGGTGCTGCCCGGGCTGGTGTGCGGCACGCCGCGATAGATGCTGATTTCCGTGGCCGGGTCAAAGCGCAGGCGCAGCTTGTCGCCGACTTGGTGCAAGCCGTGTTGCAGGTAGGCATCGAAGCATTCCGGGTCGAAGCCACGAAACAGGGTTTTTCCGGCGAAATACTTGCGGGCGCTTTCCAGGTCGGCGAATTCTTCACGGCGGCCCAGGGTACGCCCGGCCGGGGTCAAGCGGTCGATGAAACCGAAGCGTTTGGCCGCGCGGATCACCCATTGGTCGGTGCGGGTCAGCACTGGCGAGTCGAGCATCACCACCCCGCGATACAACTCAGGGCAGCGCAAAGCCGCATGCAGGTGCAACACGCCACCGAAGGAGTGACCGACGCCCCACACGGGTTCGGCCTGCTGTTGCAGGTGATGGATCAGCTCATCCACCAGGTTGTACCAATTGTCGTCCGCCGGGTAACGCGGATCGTGGGCGTGCTGCTCCAGATGCGCCACCTGAAACTCGGGTGCCAGCGCCGCAAACAACTTGCCGTAGGTCCCCGAAGGAAAACCATTGGCGTGGGCGAAAAAGATCTGTTGCGACATACCTGCAAATCCATGAGCGAGAACAGGCGTTGATTGTCCGCAAGACCGCGTCCTTCAGCAATGACCGTAACTGCCAGGAATGATGAGAGACCTGCCGTGGCTATGACGCCACTGCGGGCGCCACCTGTTATTTCTGACAGTTGACTGCCAACCAGCATCAAGTGGATAAGAAGGGCTGTCCCGCCGAGCCATGGACAAACTCACGATGCCCCACGCCAACACTCCGGCCATCCAGGTATCTGACCCGCGCGGGCTGAGCGTGCGCGGTGTGGCGTATCACCGTCGCGAGAGCGCGTCGATACCGGAGCCTTGCATCACTCAGCAGGAATATGACGGCGCCGGTCGTGCTGTTCTTAGTCGTGATCCACGCCTGTTCCGCTTACATCAAGACGGTCAGACGGCAGCCAATCAGCAAAACGTCTTCAGTTTGTCGGGTGCTGTCGTGCTTTCGCAAAACAGCGACGCCGGCAGCGAGCCCGTCAGCCAGACCGATGCATAGGGCAACCGGCAGACGTTCATTCATACCTGTGCAGGCGAACTGCGAGAAATTCGCCTGAACCTTGTCGGACAGGCCGATGCAACGGCACTGGTCCAGGACATTCAGTACAACGCCTTCGGCCAGATCGAACAACAGCGTGCGGGAAACGGCGTTGTTTCATGCGCGACTTATCGGCCCGACGATGGCCGACTGGAACACCTGAAAGCCTATGTAACAGGTCAACCGGCCCTGCAGGATCTGACTTATGAATACGACGCGGTGGGCAATGTCACCTGCATCACCGACGCCGCTGAAGCGACTCACTTTCAGCGCAACCAGCGCATCGAGCCAGTCAGCCGCTACCGCTACGACAGCCTCTACCGACTGATCGAGTCCAGCGGCCGGCAATTGCGCAACACGCCGGATGGACCACAGCTACCGGATTTCCAGTCCACCCTCGATTCCGGACAACTGGTAAATTACACGCGTTTCTACACCTACGATGAAGCCGGCAACCTGACGGTCATGCAGTATCAGGCGGACAGCGCCAGCCGTACCGAGCGCACGGCAGTCGCCCGGTTCAGCAACCTCAGCCTCCCCGAGAAGCCCAATGGCGAGCTGCCCGACGAACAGGAAATTGCCGTCGGTCATGACCTCAACGGCAACCGTACCGGGCCTCAACCGGGGCAAACCCTGCAATGGGACCTGCGCAATCAACTGCGGCAGGTCGATCAGGTGGTGCGTGAAGATGGACCGGACGATTGCGAGTTTTATGTGTACGACGGCAGCGGCCAGCGTCAGCGAAAAATCCGTCTGGCCTACACCGGCAAATTGATCCGCACTCACGAAAACCGTTATTTGCCGGGTGTGGAAATGCGGACCTCTGCCGATGAGACCTTGCACGTCGTGACGATCAAGGCCGGACGCAGCACGGTGCAGGTACTGCACTGGGAAAAAGGACAACCGACTGGAATCCCTCAAAACCAACAACGCTACAGCTTCACCGATCATCTGGGTTCCAGCACCCTCGAACTCGATGAAGCAGCCTTAATCATCTCGCGGGAAAGCTACTACCCCCAACGGCGGAACCTGTTGGTGGGCCGGGAGGAACAAGGTTGAAGCGAACTACAAAACGCTTCGTTACTCGAGACAGGAACGGGATGCGAGCGGGTTGTATTACTACGGGTTTCGTTATTACGTGCCGTGGTGCCAACGGTGGTTAAGTGCCGATCCGAGTGGCACATTGGACGGGCTGAGTCTATATGCCATGGTCCATGGCATATAGATTGACCATGTCGAACCAACAATGGCCTGGAAATAACAGCGGGTGCGATAGAAGGCTTTGCGGTCGCGCTTGTCGGGGGCGGCCTGGCTACCAGAATTCATCTTGGTGCGGTGGTGTTCGGCGCCGTTTTAGGGCTCATTGTTGGTATCCAGCCAGCGATCTGGAGCGCCAACGACGGGGCGGAAATACTGGAGAGGTCGAACTCAACCAAGTTGCCATCAATCGAATCGGTGCGGCGGCGGGGTCAATTGCGCGGGAAGTCTCACAGCAAATACTCAGAGGCCACGGTTCAAACTTCCCTTGGGACAACGTCAATGTACGGCAACGGTTGCCGACCATCGGTAGGACAGCGCTGCCTATTCCGTACTGACCGGGCTCAACGGTGCGTTCAGTCAATTCGTGCCGGAATCCATGCGTAGCTGGATCAATCCGATGGATTGGAATAACTATCCATAAAACCCTTTAAGACAAAGGGTTACAGCAGCCTTCTGTTCCGTTCGTACCAGTTCTGTACCACCAAGCTCTCTCAATCCACCTTTTCGCTATGGCTAACTGCGTCTACATCAGGCAGATAACGGCCATTAGCGACGACCACTACACACAAGCGACAACTCTGACTCGATCAATTGACGCAATCCGACTGATAGCCCTCAGCCCCATAGAGTACGGCTATATCGAAGCAAGCAAACCACTTCAATTCGCGATTAATATTGCAAAAACTTGGATGACTACAGCCCCATGGAGCGATTTGAAATAAACCCTCGATTAATGGGTGAGTATCGCGTACTGACTTATATTGTTGATTTCTATCGATAATGCGTCAGATCGAGTGAGAACTGGCTTCTGCGGCAGTTTCTTCAGCAGCCAACCACACAACCAAAAACCCCACAAATTAACGCTAGACAGGCTTTACTTTTGGCCAAATGAATCTATTGTAAATACGTAAATGGCTGGTTTTTTTACGAAGCAACGAAGTCACCAGTTAAGTGGCGCATGCAAGCCTAGAGCATGCATTGTCGTACAAGAAGGTACAGGTAGCAAAGGTGGTTAGCATGAGAAAAAAACAACAAGGACTTGCCGCCGTCGAACTCTCGCTCGTGCTGCCAGTTCTTTTTCTTATCATATTTGTAATTATAGAATTTAGTATTGCCCTTTATAACAAAGCCATAATAACGAATGCCAGCCGAGAAGCAGCAAGAGCCGGCATAGTATTAAAATCGCCGAAACCCACCGTCGCTCAAATTCAGAGTGTAGCCAATAATTATCTAGGCTCTAACTTGATAACATTTGGATCTCCCGTCACCCCGGTGGTAAGTGTTACGCAAGTCACGGGATTTGGAGAACCACTCACTGTCCAGGTTTCATACGAATACTCCACTATGATTCTTGGCGGTATCCTCCACGTAGTCGATAACCCCATGAACTTGTCGGCAACAACAGTGATGCTAAATGAGTGACTTCAATTTAGGATGCTCACCATGTGCCCAGTGATTGAAACCAAAAACATTGCCACACGCCAATATAGCCACAAAAAAATAGCCGGCCACATTGAGATTAAGAGAAACCAGCAAGGCGCAGTGTTGATTTTGGCTGTCCTTGCACTGCCCGTACTATTGGGTCTTTCAGCATTGGCTGTAGATTTTGCTTATGCTTACGTTGTGCGTAACGAACTTCAAAACGCCGCTGATGCCACTGCTCTTGCAGGCGCGGGTTGTCTACAACCGCGCACTGAATGTGAAAACTCAACTAGCAGCGCACCAGATTTCGCCACAGCATCTAGTCGAGCAAATACGAAGCTTGGACTGAATAAAACCGAAAACGTCAAAATAACCAACGGTAGTATTAAAACCGGTTACTGGGACGTTACAAACCCTTCAAGTGGCGTGCATGTTTCTCCGGGTGCGTCAGATTTTCCAGCTGTGCAAGTGACTATCAAAAAAGATACAGGCCTAAACGGCGGACCTGTAAATACTTTTATTGCACGCATTTTTGGGGTTGACACCGTACCCATTGCCGCCACTGCTACTGCGATAATATCAAGCCCCGGAACCGTTGTGCAGGGGCTTCTCCCCTTTGTAATGACTAAATGTATGTACGATAATTTTTGGGATTCAAGCTCAAATCCGAATCAACCGAAAATTGACCCTGCCACGGGAAAGCCCTATGTATTTAAAATTGGATCAGACTATCATTACGGACCATGCGAATCTGGGCAATGGACATCATTCACTCAAGACAAAGATGACGTTCCAACAGTAAATAATCTTATTACTGAAGGAAACCCAACACCACTCAGTATCGGGACTAATACCTGGATTCAGCCGGGCACTAAAAATACACTTTTCAGCTCGGTAAATGACTGCAGTGCGGCAGGGGACAAAAGCTGCGAGTATGTTACGGTTCCGATCGTTGTAAATGTATCCACTCATTCGTCTGTCCCAATTGTGGCTTTTGCTTGCCTCCACATCGACTCAGCGGTAGGAGGATCAGGAAAGTACATTCTAGTTGAAATGAGTACAAAGTGCCCCCCTTCTAACTCAAGTGGCATTGGCCCGGCGTATGGCGCCATTACACCACCACGACTTGTTCAGTAGTGCAAAAACGATAGCCATCATTGGTACCGCCTATGGGGTATCGTCGTACTGTTGTTCAGGCTTTCTATTTTTCGAACATCTGAATGGCTAGACTTACCGGGCTTCTATCTTTACCGAAGGAGGAACTCTCATGAGTACCGTGACGCTTCTGGAAATCGACTGAATCGCCCACATTTCTGTAATGAACTTTGAGCGGCCGCTTTTGGTCGAGGCTGTGTAAAAACGATTTGGATTGACGCTTTGCCCGAGATCACGCGAAAAATCGCGCCCCTAAGTAAAATTCAGGTCTGCTGAGTAGCGGTCCGTCAAAAGTTGGCAGGCCAAAGCAAAAAGCACTCCAACAATCCAAAAGAACAGCCTGATACCGACAATCCACCAGGCAAAGATGGCATTCGTCAGTGACTCAGTAATCGTGAACCAGACTACCCCAAGGAATGCGCCTATTTGAAGCAATGATCCAAGCCAGTCCCAAGCAGTCCTTACCACCCCACAGAGGTCAGACAGCCGATTGCTCAAGCGATCGTTACTAAAGCGCTCGGATGAGAACTCTATTACCCGGGAAGTGAGCTTTTCATCGATTAGGCCCTCTACAGCCACACCTGGTTTTATTGCGAGATCCTCCAACTCGGCTTTGTCGTTCTTATCTATCTCCCATGATGGTGGGGATAGATGGGTTCATCGGCACATGGCTGCGAGGCCTTCATCCGGGAACCAGGCACAGTGCAGGTTCCCTCTCGCTACAGACACCGCCGCCGCTCGATACCCTATATGGGTCGGCCGGCAGGGTGACCGGGTCTGTGTACAGCTAAGGTGCGGCGAGGGTCGTTGAAGCCATCACCCAACTGGCAACCGCACTACCCAACTCCGAGCGAGGGGCGCTGGTCACCCCCCTGAGCGGCGGTGCAAGCGGCCTTCTCTCTGCGGCTACCGAATATCGAGGCGCGATCATGCAGGCCGCTCAGGATGGGTATCGTCGTCTTAACCCACAAGTCGCCAACAGCATGAGTGCGGACGTTCAGACGACAGAAGCCATATTTCCCGACAGAACTATCACCCGGCGCCACAGCGTCCACGATATTTGAATCTGCCGGCAGAGAGAGCCGTCGACGTTATGATCTGCTCGGCGGTGTCTCCCCCAACGGCACCACCGCCATGGTCAGTCGTGACACACAGCTGGCCTTGCCCTCATCGCTGGTCAGTCGAATGTCCCAGACATGGGTCGTGCGGCCGATGTGGATCGGCTTGGCCACTGCCGTCACCCGTCCGCTACGCAGGCCGCGCAAATGGTTGGCGTTGATTTCCAGGCCCACGCAATAGAACTTGCTGGCATCGATGCACAGGTAGCTGGCCATCGAGCCGACCGATTCGGCCAGCACCACAGAGGCACCGCCATGCAGCAAGCCGTAAGGCTGATGGGTGCGGTGATCGACGACCATGCTGGCGGTCAGGGACTCGTCGTCAAAGGATTCGAAACGGATGTCCAGCACTTCGCCAATGGTGTTTTTCTGGATTGCGTTCAACCGCTCGATGTTCGGGGTGGTGCGCCACAGGCTCATCGCAGAGTTTCCTTGTTGGTTTTGTTCATGGATCAATCCTGCCACAGCACCGCTTCGCTGCGCTCGCTCCATTCCTCAAAGCGCTCACCGTAAGCCGCTTCGATCACGTTGCGCTTGATCTTCAAGGTCGGGGTGAGAAAGCCGTTTTCCACGGCCCAACTGTCCTTGACCACCACCAGGCGCCGAAGTTGTTCATGCTTGTCGAGGGCGCCGTTGACCTCTTCCAGCAGTTTTTCCAGGCTCGAATGCAGGCCGGCGCGCGCGGACCCGTCGGCATCCTGCTGGCCGACCGCCGACAACACGCACAAACCCAGCGGCGCACTCAAGCCATCGCCCACCACGCAGACCTGTTCGATGCGCGAATGCACGGCCAGGCGATTTTCAATCGGAGCCGGAGCCACGTACTTGCCTTTGCTGGTCTTGAAGATTTCCTTCAGGCGCCCGGTCAGGCGCAGATTGCCTTCGGCGTCCTCCTCGCCCTTGTCGCCGGTACGCAGGAAGCCGTCCTCGGTAATGGTGTCGGCGGTTTTTTCCGGCTCCTTGTAATACCCGAGCATGGTCGCACCACTGCGCACCATGACCTCCCCCGTCTCGGCAATCCGCACTTCGACGTCCGGACACGGCTTGCCGATCCAGCCCGGTTTGTGCTGGCCCGGTATGCCGATGTGGGAGTAGCCGCAACTCTCGGTCATGCCGTAGACCTCCAGCACATCCAGTCCCAGTTTGCGGTACCACTGCAACAAGGTCTGCGGCACCGGCGCCGCGCCCGACAATGCAACACGCAACGCATCCAGCCCCAACCCGGCGAGGACTTTATGCCCGACCCGTTTGCCGATGATCGGCAGGCCGAGCAGGAAGTCGAGACGTTTTGCCGGGATCTTGCTGTACACGCCCATCTGGAATTTGGTCCAGATGCGCGGCACGCCAAACAATGCGGTCGGGCGCGCACGCTTCAGGTCGGTGAGGAAAGTATCGAGGCTCTCGGCGAAAAACACCGTTTGGCCGGTATAGATCGACGCCAGTTCGACGAACATCCGCTCGGCAACGTGGCACAGCGGCAGGTAGGACAACAGCCGGTCCGACTCGTTGAGGCCGAACAATGCAGTGCCGCGTGTGGTGGCGAACCCCAGATTGCCGAAGCTGTGCATCACGCCCTTGGGCATGCCCGTGGTGCCGGATGTGTAAATGATGGTCGCCAGTTGATCGGCGTCAGGCTTGGGATTGTCCTGGATGGGCGAGTTGCGTTGCAGATCGTCCCAACTGAAATCAAAGTCGCCGGGAGGATGCAGGGGCAGGCTGATGGTCGGCAGGTCGGGGCTGACGCCACGGGACATGCCTGGCCAGTCGTCGAGCTTGCCGATGAATGCCAGCGCCGCTTCCGAATGTTCGAGCACCTGGGCAACGGTCTCGGCGGTGAGGTTGGGGTACAGCGGCACCGACACATGTCCGGCCATCCAGATCGCCAGGTCGGCAATGATCCAGTGCGCACAGTTCTTCGAGATCAGGGCGATATGGCTGCCTTGCGGCAGTTCCCGCGCTCGCAGCCAGTGGGCTGCGCAGCGTGCCTGATGACCGACGTCGGCCCAGGTCAAGGTCTCGACCTGGCCGCCGCCGACAGGCTGGACCAGAAAGCGCTGGCGGGGATGACGGGCCTCACGCTCGTAGAAGACGTCCAGTGGCAAACGAAAAGCAGCAGACATGCGACTCGCTCCTGTGATTTTGGTCTGGAGCAAGCGTAGTCAACCAAGCAAGTGCTTGGTTGACTATTTCATACAAAACTTTTCGGGTTAAGACGTACCTGTGGGAGCGTGGCTTGCCCGCGATGCAGGCTCCGCGGTTTATCAGGCATGACCGAGTCGATGCCTTCGCGGGCAAGCCACGCTCCCACAGAAAAGCGGTGTTAAGGGTGCTTGATGCTGTTGAGCCTCATCGACCCGACCACCAACTCATTGCTCTCGAGCTCGGCCAGGCCGGCGGTGCTGACCCGCTCCGGTGGATGTCCCGCGCCATGTTGCAAGTAACTCAACAAATTCCCCACCAGCGGATTGTGGCTGACCAGCAGGACATCGCTCACCGCCACCATTTGCTCGGCGACCTTGTCCGGCTCGGTGTCCGGCGTCAGCCACTCGACGGTGCGGATCTCCGGCTCGAACCCCAATACCTCGCGCACCAGATGCGCGGTCTCCTGCGCTCGCAGGTACGGGCTGGCATAGATTGCCGTCAACGGCTGCCCCATCAACTGCTCGGCGCTGCGCAGCACTTCCTTACGACCGTGGTCCGTCAGCTCCCGCTCCGAATCGTGGGGGCGGGACCCGTGTGGTACAGCTTCACCATGACGCAATACCCAGAGTTTCATAGCTTGGGTTCCTCATCTCGGACCGGATGGGGTGCCGGTGCCACGACATGCGGCGCCTCACCCTCCGGTGTACGCGGCGTCGGCCAGTCGGCGAACGGCCAGGGCTTCTGGTCGCTGTGAAAGCTGCCGAAACGACCGATCTGCGCCAGAAACTGGCTCAGGCTGTCGCCGAAATTCATCAGGCTGGCGCTTGGGGCGCCATAGAACAAACGATAGATCAACTGCACCAGCACGACGGCGCCGAGGATGAACTGCGCCACTTGCCACACCAGCACGAAGAGGATCATCCACAGCACCCGCAGCAGGATGGACTCGTACTTGGCTTCTACTTTTGGATCGTTCATGCGCAACTCCCTGCTTTTCTGGCAAGCGTGATTAGTTGAAACCACTGGTGGAAATAAAGTCGACGTCGGTTTTCGGCTCGCCACGCATTAACAGACCGATGACCTGCTCCAGCGTGCGGCCCTCGAACAGGATCGCATGCAGCCCGGCGACCAGCGGCATGTACACGCCAACCTCCTGGGCCTTGGCCTTGAGCACTTTAAGGGTATTGACCCCTTCGGCGACTTCACCCAGGCGCGTGACCGCCTCGTCCAGGCTCAGGCCCTGGCCGAGGGCGAAGCCGACCTGATAGTTGCGGCTCTTGGGCGACGAACAGGTCACGATCAGATCGCCCACGCCCGCCAGCCCCAGGAAGGTCATCGGGTTCGCGCCCTGATTCACCGCAAAGCGGGTCATTTCCGCCAATGCCCGGGTGATCAGCATGCTTTTGGTATTTTCCCCCATGCCCAGCGCCACCGCCATGCCGGCGATGATCGCGTAGACGTTTTTCAACGCCCCGCCCAACTCCACGCCGAAACGGTCGGCGCTGGCGTACACACGAAAGGTGCGCCCGTGCAGCGCAGCCTGAACCTGCTGGCAGAGTTCTTCGTCTTCGCTGGCGACCACAGTGGCCGTCAGTGCATGTTCGGCGATTTCACGGGCCAGGTTGGGTCCGGACAGTACGCCGATGCGCGCCTGCGGGGCGATCTCTTCGAGGATCTCGCTCATCAACTTGAACGTGTGGGCTTCGATGCCTTTGGTCAGGCTCACCAGCATTTTACCGGTCAAGCGTTCGGCGTGCGGGACCAGCACCGAGCGCAGCGCGCTGGAGGGCAACGCGACGAAACACAGGTCGCAGGCGTCCAGGGTCGCTTGCAGGTCAGTGACCGGCGTGACGCCGGGCAGAATCTTGATGCCTTTGAGGTAGCGCGGGTTTTCGCGATTGACCCGAATGGCCTCGGCCTGTTCGGGGTCACGCATCCACTGAAGGACCTGATGCCCGTTCTCGGCCAGCAGATTAGCCACGGCGGTTCCAAAACTTCCGCCTCCCAGGACCGCAATCGGGCGCTGTTCAGTCATATGCAATCCGTTAATCCATACCAGTGGCGATGTCGGCATTATACGGGGCAGCCCATCGGCGGCCAGCCCCGACATCAAATACCTGCACCCGTAGGAAGAAGACCAATAAAACCGAGGAAAATGCAGACATCGTGAATGGAAAAGTCATTCGGCTCGGTTAACATGCGCGCCAACAATAACTGACAGGGATCTGTTGTGTCTCCGGGCTCTCCTTCACCGCATTCGCCTCTGGTACTGGCGCTGATTTTCAGCTCGCCAGCGCTGGCCGACGACTTGTTCCTGGACAGCGAACCGCTGCCGCAAGTGCTCACTGCCACGCGCCTGAAGCAGTCGCCGGCGGCCGTGCCGGGAAGCATGACGGTGATCGACAGCGCCCTGATCCACGCCAGCGGTGCCCGCGACATCAGCGAACTGCTGCGCCTGGTGCCGGGGATGATGGTCGGCAACATCAGTGGCAACCAGGCAGCGGTGAACTACCACGGCACCAACGCGACGGAAGCGCGACGCATGCAAGTGCTGATCGACGGGCGCTCGGTGTATCGCGCCGGCCTGGCCACCGTGGACTGGAGTGACATTCCGGTGGCCATGGAGGACATCGAGCGCATCGAAGTCTTTCGCGGGCCGAATACCGTCAGCTACGGCGCCAACGCCCTGATGGCGGTGGTCAACATCATTACCCGCAGGCCGGCCGACAGTCACGGTACGCGCATGAAGGTCACCCGCGGCCAGCGCGGCATCAACGATTTTTACGCCAGCCAGGGCCTGGGCTGGGAAGACGGTGACTTGCGCCTGTCCCTGTCCGGCCAGCAAGACGACGGCTTCGACACCGACCGAACCGGCGCGCACTACCATGACAGCCGTCGCCTCGATCGCTTCAATCTCGCCGTCAGCCAGAACCTCGACGAACGGCAAAGCCTCGACTGGCAATTGAATACCAAGGACGGCACCAACCAGCGGCCCTATACCTACCGGCCGGTGTTCCCGGGGATTACCCGCGCGGGCAACGACTCCGACGTTACCGCCAAGGACTACGCCGGGTCATTGCGCTGGAACCTGGACATCAATCCCGACCACAGCCTGTATATCCAGGGTTCGGCCCAACACTGGGATCGCCAGCAAACCTGGCGCGCCTGCGACGCAGAAATTTCGTTCAGCCCGCAACTGACCGAACTCTGGCAGTTGAACCCGAACTACACCGAACGCCTGGCCCGCAACATCACGCGGTTCATCGGCCCCGGTGCGCCGTCCGGCACATCCGCAGAGCAGGCACTGGCCAACCAGGTACTCGATCAATGGCGCAACGGTGCGAGCCAGACCGTTTGCGGCGACATCGACCAGAGCACCCGGGAATCGCGCTACGACCTCGAACTGCAGGACACCCTCAGCCTTGCCGATAACCTGCGGCTGGTCAGCGGGATAAACTATCGTTACGACCGGGCCGATTCCGAGACCTACTTCAATGGCACTCTCGATGACAGGATCTGGCGCGCGTTCGGCCAGTTCGAGTGGCGGGCCAGCGAACACTGGCTGCTGCAAGGCGGTGCCATGTTCGAGGACACCCGGTTGATCGGCAGCTCGCTGACACCCCGCATGGCGGTCAACTACCTGATCAATCCGCGTCACGGCTTGCGTGCGGTGTACTCCGAGGCCGTCCGTTCGCCGGACATGTTCGAGAACAACGTCAACTGGAGTTATCAGGTCACCAACCTCAAGCCCGGCGCCTTTGGCCAGTCCAGCGCCCGTTATTTCGTCAAGACCCGTGGCCCCGGCGACCTCGACCAAGAGCACATGCGCTCCCGGGAGCTGGGCTACAACGGCTATTTTCCCGAACCGGGGCTGGCGCTCGACGTGAAGCTGTTCCACGACGAAATCACCGGCATGATCAGTGAACCGTTGCGCAATAATCAGTACATTGCCAGCAACGCCAACAAGGCGCGTTTTTCGGGGGTCGAAACCCAACTCGACTGGCGTGTCGGCGACCTCGATCGCCTGCGACTGACCTATGCCTACGTCGATGTCGACGCCAGCAATCCACTGGATGCCAGGCAGACTGCAAGCAACAGTGGCTCAGCCGGATGGCTGCGCGATTGGGGCCAGGGCTGGAACAGTGCGCTTTTCTATTATGGCGATGACGCCCTCAACGGCTACCGCTTCGAACGGGTCGATGCGCGCATCGCCAAACGTATCGCCCTGGGCAAGGCCAGCCTGGAACTGGCCGGAGTGCTCCAGCAACGACTGGACAATCAGCCGACTACTTTCATCGACAACAATTATGACCAGCGCCACGTGATGTATTTCAGTGCGGAGCTGGAGCTTTAGATGCCGAATCGTCCGGCCTGCAGAATGCCGACCCTGGGTCGGCTGCTGGCCATATTTTGCCTGCTGACAAGCGGCCTGCTGGGCAGCCTGGCGAGCAACGCGGCCGACATTTTGCTCACGGGAGCCGAAGACAGCCCCGCTGTGCGGGCGTTTACCCAGGCCCTGAGCGAGCTGCGACCACGCGATAACGTACGCTTCCAGACGCTGGCCAAAATGCCGATACCGGACAAGCTGCCGGAAAACATCCGCCTGATACTGCTCGACCTGCCCAGCCTCGACTGGCGCCTGCAGAACGCCCAGGGCCCGGCGACACTTGTATTGCGCATCAGCCGCCTGCAAGCCCGGCAACGCTTGAACAACTCGCTGCCTGCACGCCTTTGCCTGCTATGGAGCGATCCACCCGTGGACCGCCAATTGCGCCTGACCCGCACCCTGCTGCCCCAGGCCAGACGCATAGGCGTGCTCTACGACAACCACAGTGAGTTCCTGTTGAGTGAGCTGCGTCAGGCCGCCCTCCCCCTGGGTCTTGAGGTGGTCACCCAGCGCTGGGACAACATTCACGACAGTCGTCCGTTACAGGCCTTGCTGAAAAACAGCGACGTGTTGCTGGGCCTGGATGACGCCGACCTGTACAACCCGCAAACCGCGAAAAACCTGCTGCTGAGCAGCTACTCGCGGCAAGTGGCGCTGATCGGACCCAACGCCGGATTCGTCAAGGCCGGAAGCCTGGCCAGCACCTATAGCGATCAGAGCGACTGGCTGGCGGTCCTCGACGAATTGCTCGACCGGCCACCGACCACCTGGCCGCGCACCCATTATCCCCAGCGATTCAAAGTCTCGAGCAACCCGCAAGTAGCGCGTTCATTGGGGATCGAGCAGATCAACGAAGCGTCTGTCGCCACGTTGCTGGCTGAAGGAGAACGCCATCCATGAACTTTCGCCGTCGCTGGGACATCAACACCCGCACCCAACTGATCAGCCTCGGCCCTGCACTGCTGCTGACCTTGTTGCTGATCAGCTTCTTCACGTTCGTGCGCATCCAGGATCTGCGTCAGGAAATCTCCCACACTGGCCAATTGATCGCCAATCAACTGGCCCCGGCCACCGAGTACGGCGTTTTTTCGGGCAACATCGAAGTGCTCGAAACCTTGCTCAAGGCGACGCTGGCCACGCCCAACGTGAGCTTTCTGGAAATCCAGGACAGCGCCAACCGGGTTCTGGTGTACGTCGAACAACCGAACGAACACCACAATCGCGCGCAACAGCTCGAAGTATTCCAGGCACCGATCCGGCTACAACGCATCGCGTTGCACAATGATTTTTTCCAGAGCAGCAAGACCGTCAGCGCGGCCCCCACCGAAGACTATATGGGCCGGGTGATCGTCGGGCTGTCCAACGACGCGTTCAGCCGGCGCCAGCAGGAAATCGTGCTCAAGGCCGCCATTCTGGCGCTGTTTGCCCTGCTGTTTACCTTCCTCGTGGCCCGGCGTCTGGCGGGCAGCCTGTCGCAACCGATCCGTGATATCGGCAATGCGGTCAAGGCGATCCAGGAAGGCGATTACAAGACACCGCTGCCGATTGTCGACGACACCGAGCTGGGGGCGCTGTCGCAACACATCAACAACCTCGCCAGCGGTCTCGAGCAGGCCAGCCGCGAACAGCATCAAGCCATGGCGCAGTTGATCCAGACCCGTGAAGAGGCGGAGAAGGCCAACAACGCCAAATCCGACTTCCTCGCCATGATGAGCCATGAGCTGCGCACACCGATGAATGGCGTGCTGGGCATGCTGCAGTTGCTGGAAACCACCGACATGACCGAGGAACAGGTGGAGTACGCGGCGCTGGCCTCGGAATCCACCGAGCAT
This sequence comes from Pseudomonas sp. KH_046_2, assembly GCF_057838985.1. NCBI lineage: Bacteria > Pseudomonadati > Pseudomonadota > Gammaproteobacteria > Pseudomonadales > Pseudomonadaceae > Pseudomonas > Pseudomonas sp. KH_046_2. Next base: position 4,724,920 of record NZ_CM174480.1, read on the forward strand.
CTGCTCAAGGTCATCAACGACATCCTGGATTTCTCGCGGATCGAACGTTCGGAACTGGAGCTGGAACACATTGCGTTCAACCTCGCCGACCTGATCGGCAGTTGCGCCCAGTCGTTCCAGCACAGCGCCGCGCAACGCGGCCTGGACCTGCAACTGATGATCCCCGACGACATGCGCGGCTTGCAGGTCAAGGGCGACCCGACGCGGATCCGGCAGATACTGGTCAACCTGGTCGGCAATGCGCTGAAGTTCACCGAAAACGGCCGCGTCACCATCGAGGCGCAGTGGCAGTCGCTGGACCACGAGTTGTTGTGGTTCACCTGCACCGTGCGCGACAGCGGCATCGGCATCCCGGCGCAAAGCCTGGAATTGATGTTCAACGCTTTCCAGCAGGCCGACAGCTCCATTTCAAGGCGCTACGGCGGCACCGGGCTGGGCCTGCCGATTGCCCGCACCCTGGCCGAACGCATGGGCGGCACCTTGCGCGCGCAGAGTGAGGAAGGCCGCGGTTCGGTGTTCACCCTGGAAATTCCCTTGGCACTTTACCAGCAGACACAACCGCTGTTGCCTCCTCGCGCGCAATCGCGCAACAGCAACGGCGAAGGGCGCAATGTGTTGTTGGTCGAAGACAACCCTGTCAACCAGACCGTCATCGAAGCCATGTTGCGCAGCCTGGGCTTCAAGGTCAGTGTCGCCGCCGACGGCGCACAGGCAGTGCGCAGCGCCGAAAGCCTGATATTCGAGGCGATCCTGATGGATTGCCGCTTGCCGATCATCGATGGTTATGAAGCCACCCGACAAATCCGCAAGCTGCCCGGTTGCACCGACCTGCCGATCATCGCCCTGACTGCCAACGCCTTGCAGGGCGACCGCGAAGCCTGTCTGTCGGCGGGGATGAACGATTACCTGGCCAAGCCGTTCAAACGCAATGATCTGCAGCAAATTCTGCAGCGATGGGTGCAGTAGAACAGGCCTTTCGACCATCTGTGACTGGCGTGAAAGACGAAAGTGCGGCAGTCTTAGGCACCTCGACAGGCCCGAAAAGGGGCTTGAATAATAATTTCAGTGCACAAGTGTACATTCATGTCCTTTGTGCTGTGACTTTCACCACAACGCAATAGTCTATGAGTAGGCTGCCGGTTCGAGGCATGAACGCTTCGATCGGCCGGGAAGATTTGCCCCACCTGCCGCATGGGACTATTGAGGAGCTCGCATGACCAAACAAAACGCCTTTACCCGGGAAGACCTGCTGCGCTGCAGTCGCGGTGAGCTGTTCGGCCCAGGTAACGCGCAACTGCCCGCCCCGAACATGCTGATGGTTGATCGCATCACCCTGATCAGCGAAGAAGGTGGCAAGTACGGCAAAGGTGAATTGGTCGCCGAGCTGGATATCAATCCGGACCTGTGGTTCTTCGCCTGCCACTTCGAAGGCGATCCGGTGATGCCGGGCTGCCTGGGCCTCGACGCCATGTGGCAACTGGTCGGTTTCTTCCTGGGCTGGCAAGGCTTGCCGGGCCGTGGCCGTGCGCTGGGTTCGGGCGAAGTGAAATTCTTCGGCCAGGTCCTGCCGACCGCCAAGAAAGTCACCTATAACATTCATATCAAGCGCGTCCTCAAGGGCAAGCTGAACCTGGCCATTGCCGACGGTTCGGTCACTGTCGACGGTCGCGAAATCTACACCGCCGAAGGCCTCCGGGTCGGCGTGTTCACCTCCACTGACAACTTCTAAGGGTTATCCGCATGCGCCGCGTCGTTATCACTGGTCTGGGCATTGTTTCGTGCCTGGGCAATGACAAAGAGACCGTCTCCGCTAACCTGCGTGCAAGCCGCCCTGGCATCCGGTTCAACCCGGAATATGCCGAAATGGGTCTGCGTAGCCAGGTTTCCGGCTCCATTGACCTCAACCTTGAAGAACTGATCGATCGCAAGATCTATCGCTTCGTCGGCCACGCGGCAGCTTATGCCTACCTGGCCATGAAAGACGCCATCACCGACTCCGGCCTGACCGAAGAGCAGGTTTCCAACGTGCGTACCGGCCTGATCGCCGGCTCCGGTGGCGCGTCGACCCTGAACCAGATGGAAGCACTGGACATCCTGCGCGAGAAAGGCGTCAAGCGTGTCGGCCCGTACCGCGTCACGCGGACCATGGGCAGCACCGTTTCCGCCTGCCTGGCCACGCCGTTCAAGATCAAGGGTGTGAACTACTCGATCTCCTCCGCTTGCGCCACCAGTGCTCACTGCATCGGTAACGCCATGGAACAGATCCAGCTGGGCAAGCAGGACATCGTTTTCGCCGGCGGCGGTGAAGAAGAACACTGGAGCCAATCGTTCCTGTTCGACGCCATGGGCGCCCTGTCCACCCAGTACAACGAAACCCCGGAAAAAGCTTCCCGTGCCTACGACGCCAAGCGTGACGGTTTCGTCATTGCCGGCGGTGGCGGCATGGTCGTGGTTGAAGAGCTGGAACACGCTCTGGCCCGCGGCGCGAAGATCTACGCGGAAATCGTCGGCTACGGCGCGACCTCCGACGGCTACGACATGGTTGCCCCGAGCGGCGAAGGCGCGATCCGCTGCATGCAGCAGGCGCTGTCCACCGTCGATACCCCGATCGACTACCTGAACACCCACGGCACCTCGACCCCGGTCGGCGACGTCGCGGAAATGAAAGGCGTGCGTGAAGTGTTCGGCGACAAGGCTCCGGCCATCAGCTCCACCAAGAGCCTGTCGGGTCACTCCCTGGGCGCCGCTGGTGTTCACGAAGCGATCTACTGCCTGCTGATGATGGAAGGCAACTTCATTGCCGGCTCCGCCAACATCGACGAGCTGGACCCTGAAGTGGCCGATCTGCCGGTGCTGACCAAGACCCGCGAAAACGCCACCATCAACACCGTGATGAGCAACAGCTTCGGTTTCGGTGGCACCAACGCTACCCTGGTACTGAAGCGCTGGCAGGGTAAGTAATACCCCGCCATAACGCCGCACAAGAAAACGCCCCGACTGGTTCGGGGCGTTTTTTTGCCTTGAGAAAACAAGACATACACAAATCCTCTGTAGGAGTGAGCCTGCTCGCGATAGAGGTATTCCAGTCGACATCACTGGTAACTGACCCACCGCTATCGCGAGCAGGCTCACTCCTACAAAGGTCTGCGGTGCGTTCTGAAGATGAAGCTTTTGTCATGAAACTTAATGCCCGGCAACCGAATGTCGCGTGTTTAGCGGGCTGCAGGACTGTTTCCGTTTTTGCAAAAAACCGTACCAAATCCAGTCGTTTACTTAGCAAGCTACCAACCCATATAACAGAGGCCTGCACACGCCTTGCTGCAGATAACAGAAATTGGAGCTAGCAGATGACTGTAAAAGTAACTGAACGCGACGATTCACATAAATCCCACGAGGGTGTAGCCGCCGGTATCCGGATCTGGGATGTGCATCAACAAGACCTGCTGGTCGGGATGTTCCACTCCGAGACCGAAGCGCAAAACTACAGGGCCGAACTGGAAATGCTCGAGCGTAAACGCGAGCTCGCAACCGGTTGAAGACCGACTCCACCACCGTGCAGCCTGCCCTTTTCCTGCCGGGCAGGCTGCAAGCCGAATCAGACAACCTCGATCAACGTCAAATGAAGGTTGTCATCGATCAGCACCGAAGGGACATTTTCAACGATCCAGCCCGCTTGAAGCCTGACCACCTCGACCTCGCCGTCGCCCATTCCGTCATTGCGTATCGAAAACTGCAGCGATGACGGGTGACGCTTGGCGTAGTCGAAATCCATGCCGCACGCGATCAGGAAATCGATTTTTGCCTCGGTCAATTCAACTTGAGTATCGCGCTCGCCTTCTTTCAGACTGTAGTAATCCAGGCACAAGTTGATCGAAAAAGGGCAACCATTGACGAGACTATTGATAAACCTCCCTTCATAACCATCAAAATAACTGTGTTCGGCCCGCACGCTGCTGAGCTTCTTCACCCTCACTTCGACCTCCTCGGAAAGTTTGAACAGCCAATACTCCCCATCCGAAGCTCGATGCTTGCCGAAGTCGATACCTGATACATGGCGCTTTGGCCACATCGACATCAATGGCATATCAACTTCATAATCTTTATTGGTTATCGTCAGCAAATAATTAATAACATCGTAAAAACCCGACTCACCCTCTCCAACCTTGATGAGTGTCGCACAGCTTCCCGCCAGCAATACGATCTTGCCATAGCGCTCCATTGGCAGTTCGGTCATCAATAAAGCTATACACTCAGGCACTTTCTCCAGATAGGCGGAATTCAGCTCATGGAGCTCCTCTTCACTGCGAACCTCGCGCCAGGGTATGTTCCAGAAGAACTCGGGCAGGGTAAAGAAAACACAAGCGGTTGCGCCATGATCCTCGCGAGCGGCTTTTGCGGCGATCTTGATTTTTCGGCGTACAAGCTCGGCACGAGCGACTAACTCATCGTCCAGATAATCGCGAATGGATTGATCGGGCGGTCGCGCTTGTGAAAACAGCGATTTGAAAGTGGGTTGGCGCAATGAAGCGATACTTACAAGCATTGATTCCATCCTTGGATACTAAAGTCCATTCCATTTATTTTCCCCGGACATAAATAACCTTATAAAAGATTTTATTTTTTGGCAAAAGAAAACCCGAATGATCGTATCGACACGATCATTCGGGCTCAATGTATAAATCATGAAAAGTACTAGCAAACATGTAAGCCTGCTAGAACATTAAATCGATTACCACATCAGGTCATCAGGAATCTGGTACGCCGCGTACGGATCGTCCTCGACGCTGACTTCTTCGGTCTGAACATTCAGCTGCACGATGCGTTGCGGATCGCGCTCCTGAATCTTCAGCGCCGCCTCGCGCGGAATCACTTCGTAGCCGCCAGCATGATGCACGATGGCCAGCGAACCGCTGCTGAGCTTGTTGCGCATCAGGGTGTTGACGCAGATACGCTTGACCTTCTTGTCGTCGACGAAGTTGTAGTAATCCTCGGTCGTCAGTTTCGGCAGGCGCGAGACTTCGATCAGTTGCTTGACCTGCGCGGCACGGGCCTTGGCCTCGGCTTTTTCCTGTTGCTGGCGATTGAGCTCCTGATCGCGCTTGACCTTCTCGGCCATGGCTTCCTGAGCCGCACGCTGCTGGGAGTCATCCAGCTCGATCTGGCCTTTGTGCGCCAGGCGTTGCTGTTTCTGCTTGTCTTTGCTGACCTGCTTGGCCTGCTTCTGGTTGACCAGCCCTGCTTTGAGCAACTGGTCGCGAAGGGAAATGCTCATGGTGCTTATTACTCACTTAGGCTACTGCTCAACCGCAGCTGGGCAAATTCTTTTCCTGACGTTTGGCTTCGCCCCACAAGGCGTCCAACTCTTCGAGGGTGCAATCTTCCATGGGACGGCGGGTGTCGCGCAATGCCTGTTCGATAAAACGAAAGCGTCTTTCAAACTTGCCGTTGGCGCCACGCAGTGCGGTTTCCGGATCGACCTTGAGATGCCGCGCCAGATTGACCACGGAAAACAGCAGGTCACCGATCTCGTCGGCCACGGCCTCGGGATCATTTTCCGACATGGCTTCGAGGACTTCATCGAGCTCTTCACGCACTTTATCGAGCACCGGCAAGGCGTCCGGCCAGTCGAAACCGACCTGCCCCGCGCGCTTTTGCAATTTCGCCGAACGCGACAACGCCGGCAATGCCGCGGGGACGTCATCGAGCAATGACAGCTGTTCAGGTGCCGAGGATTTCTCCGCGCGCTCCTCGGCCTTGATCTCCTCCCAGCGCTGCTTGACCTGCTCCTCACTCAGGCGCGGGACATCCAGCGGCGCATACAGATTACCGGTGGGGAACACGTGGGGATGACGACGGATCAGCTTGCGGGTGATGCTGTCGACCACACCGGCAAATTCGAAGCGCCCTTCTTCCCGGGCCAACTGGCTGTAATACACCACCTGGAACAGCAGATCGCCCAACTCACCCTGCACGTGATCGAAGTCACCGCGATCGATGGCATCGGCGACTTCATAGGCTTCTTCAAGGGTGTGCGGGACGATGGTGGCCCAGGTTTGCTTGATGTCCCACGGGCAACCGTATTGCGGGTCGCGCAGGCGGTTCATGAGGTACAGCAAATCTTCAAGTGAATGCATCAATCTGTCTCTACCTGCTCTCTGTAGGAGCGAGCTTGCTCGCGATGGACGTTAACGATGACGCGTACTTTCTGAATGAACGCGTCGCCCTCAGGTTTTTCGCGAGCAAGCTCGCTCCTACAGTAAAAGCCCCCTCGCTTCACGGCGTCCGGTTACGCCGGGTTTCGATGATGTTCGGCAACTGGGAAATCCGCCCCAGCAACCGCCCCAATGCATCCAGCCCCGGAATCTCGATGGTCAGGGACATCAGCGCGGTGTTGTCCTCCTTGTTCGAGCGGGTGTTGACCGCCAGCACGTTGATCCGCTCGTTGAGCAGCACCTGCGAAACGTCACGCAGCAGGCCGGACCGGTCGTAGGCGCGGATGATGATGTCCACCGGATAGGTGAGCACCGGCACCGGGCCCCAACTGACCTGGATGATCCGCTCTGGCTCGCGCCCGCTCAGTTGCAGCACCGAGGCGCAGTCCTGGCGGTGAATGCTCACACCACGGCCCTGGGTGATGTAACCGACGATGGCATCCCCCGGTAGCGGCTGACAGCAGCCGGCCATCTGGGTCATCAGGTTGCCGACGCCCTGGATCTGGATGTCGCCGCGCTTGCCGGGCTTGTAGCCGGTGGCCTTGCGCGGTATGAGTTCAAGCTGTTCGTTGCCACGCTCAGGCTCGACCAGTTGCTGCGCCAGGTTGACCAGTTGCGCCAGGCGCAAATCCCCGGCGCCGAGGGCGGCGAACAGGTCTTCGGCGGTTTTCATGTTGGCCTTGTCGGCCAGCTTGTCGAAATCCACTGCCGGCAGTCCAAGGCGATTGAGTTCGCGCTCGAGCAGGGTTTTACCGGCCGCAACGTTCTGGTCGCGAGCCTGCAACTTGAACCAGTGAACGATCTTCGCCCGTGCCCGCGACGTGGTGACGTAACCCAGGTTCGGGTTCAGCCAGTCGCGGCTCGGGGTGCCGTGCTTGCTGGTGATGATCTCGACCTGTTCACCGGTTTGCAGGCTGTAGTTGAGCGGCACGATGCGCCCGTTGATCTTGGCGCCACGGCAGTTGTGACCGATCTCGGTGTGTACGCGGTAGGCGAAGTCCAGTGGCGTCGCGCCCTTCGGCAAGTCAATGGCGTGCCCGTCCGGGGTAAAGATGTAGACCCGGTCGGGTTCGATATCGACACGCAGCTGTTCCGCCAGGCCACCGATGTCACCCAGCTCTTCGTGCCATTCGAGCACCTGGCGCAGCCAGGAGATTTTCTCTTCGTAGTGATTGGAGCCGGATTTTACGTCGGTGCCTTTGTACTTCCAGTGGGCGCATACCCCCAGCTCAGCCTCTTCGTGCATGGCGTGGGTGCGGATCTGCACTTCCAGTACCTTGCCTTCCGGACCGATCACCGCCGTGTGCAGCGAGCGGTAGCCGTTTTCTTTCGGGTTGGCGATGTAGTCGTCGAACTCTTTCGGGATATGCCGCCACAGAGTGTGGACGATGCCGAGCGCGGTGTAGCAATCGCGCATTTCCGGCACCAGCACGCGAACGGCACGCACGTCGTAGATCTGGCTGAACTCCAGACCCTTGCGCTGCATTTTGCGCCAGATCGAATAGATGTGCTTGGCCCGGCCGCTGATGTCGGCATCGACGCCAGTGGCGTGCAATTCGTTTTTCAGCTGGCTCATCACGTCGCTGATGAAGCGCTCGCGATCCAGTCGCCGCTCATGGAGCAACTTGGCGATCTGCTTGTACTGGTCCGGCTCCAGGTAACGGAAGGACAAGTCCTCCAGCTCCCACTTGATGTGACCGATACCCAGTCGATGGGCCAGGGGCGCGTAGATGTCGAAGACTTCACGGGCCACGCGGTTGCGTTTTTCGTCGTCGGCGGTTTTCACCGCACGGATTGCGCAAGTACGCTCGGCCAGCTTGATCAGGGCGACGCGAACGTCGTCGACCATGGCCACCAGCATCTTGCGCAGGTTTTCCACCTGGCCCTGGGTGCCCAGCACCAGTGATTTGCGCGGGCTCAGGCTGTCGCTGATCGCGGCCATGCGCTGCACGCCGTCGATGAGCTTGGCCACCACCGGACCGAAGCGCTGGCTGACGGCCGGCAACTTGATCTGGTTTTCGCGCACGCCTCGATACAGGATCGCGGCGACCAAAGAGTCCTGATCGAGTTTGAGGTCGGCGAGGATCTCGGCGATCTCAAGCCCGGTACGGAAAGTCGAGTTACCTTCCGACCACAGATTCTGTGCCGCATTGGCTTGTTGTTCGGCCTCGCGAGCGTACTCGCAGGCCTCTTTCAAGGCTTCGCGATCCAGTGCCAGATCGACACTGACCGCGTGATCGAGCCAAGCCTCGAGATTGATACTGCCGTCGGTGTTGATCGGCTGGTGTGCTCTCACCTGTACCATCTTGCTTACCTTCCCCACGACGCAGATTCAATGCGTCAAATCGCTGACCTTCGTTGCCCGTGCGCCCACGTCGGGCTGGGTGCGCGGCTGCACGGGCGGGCCAGTCGGACCAGACGAGCATCCTAGCTCGCTTCAAATAACGCCATGGCCTCGACATGTGCCGTTTGAGGAAACATATCGAGAATCCCGGCACGTTTTAACCGGTAGCCCTGCTTGATCAATTCGACCGTGTCGCGCGCCAGAGTTGCAGGGTTGCACGACACATACACCAATCGTTCGGCGCCAAGGCTCTTGAGCTTGCGCACGACCTCGAAAGCACCGTCACGCGGTGGGTCCAAGAGTACCGCACAAAAGCCTTCGGCGGCCCATTCGGCGCCTGTCAAAGGCTGGGATAAATCGGCCTGAAAAAACTTCGCGTTATGCAGATTGTTGCTAGCTGCATTCGCCGCGGCCCGATCGACCATCACCTGCACGCCTTCGACCGCCACCACTTCACGAGCGGCCTTGGCCAGCGGCAAGGCAAAGTTGCCCAGGCCACAGAACAGGTCGAGTACGCGCTCATCCGCTGTCGGCTTCAGCCAGTCCAGCGCCTGGGCGACCATCGCTTCGTTGACGGCGGCATTGACCTGGATGAAATCCCCGGGACGATACGCCAGCTCCAGGTCCCACTGTTCAAGACGATAGCCCAACGACTGATCGGCCTCGACCGGTTGCGGTTCACCGTCGCCATGCAGCCACAACTGGGCTTCATGGAACGCGCAGAAATCTTTGAGGATCGTCAGGTCGGCGTCGGACAACGGTGCCATGTGCCGCAGCAACACGGCCAGCGTCGAGCCGCTGAACAACTCCACATGCCCGAGTGCCTGGGGCTTGCTCAAGCGCCGCAGCATCTCCGGCAAGCGGGCCATGATCGGTTGCAAGGGCTGTACCAGCACCGGGCAGTCATCGATGCCAACGATGTCCTGGCTGCCGGCGGCACGAAAACCGACTTCGAGTTTTTTCGCCTTCATGTCCCAGCGCACCGCCACGCGGGCGCGACGCCGGTAAGCGAACTCAGCACCGCTCAATGGCGCCGCCCACTCTTCGGGTTCGACGCCCGCGACCCTCGACAACTGTTCGGCGAGCATGCGCTGTTTCAGGGCAAGCTGCTCGTTGTGGGGCAGATGCTGCACGCTGCAACCGCCGCAGCGGCCGGCATGGGCGCACGGTGCCGGGCGGCGCAATTCGCTGGCCTTGAACACCCGCTCGGTACGCGCCTCGACCACTTTGCCGTGGGCACCAAGGACGCGCGCCTCGATCTCTTCACCGGCCAATGCACCGATGACGAACCAGGTGCGACCTTCGAGAAACGCAATACCGCGACCGTCATTGGCCAGGCGCTCGATGGTCAGGCGCTGCTTTTTGCCGGTCGGGACTTGCGGGGCCTTACTGCCGCCGGTGGGCTGGAAGCGCAGGCCTCTTTCATGTTTGGCCATCAGTTGGGCGCGTCGAAAATGCCGGTCGACAGGTAACGGTCGCCACGGTCGCAGATGATCGCGACAATCACCGCATTTTCAACTTCTTTGGACAGGCGCAACATTGCCGCTACGGCACCGCCCGAGGACACGCCGCAGAAAATGCCTTCTTCGCGGGCCAGTCGACGGGTCACGTCTTCGGCTTCGCTTTGGGCCATGTCGACGATCCGGTCCACGCGGTCGGCCTGGTAGATCTTCGGCAGGTACTCCTGAGGCCAGCGGCGGATACCCGGGATCGCCGAGCCTTCCATGGGTTGCAGGCCGATGATCTGCACGTTGTCGTTCTGCTCTTTCAAGTAGCGCGACACGCCCATGATGGTGCCGGTGGTGCCCATGGAGCTGACGAAATGGGTGATGGTGCCCTGGGTCTGGCGCCAGATTTCCGGGCCGGTGGTGGTGTAGTGCGCCTCGGGGTTGTCGTCGTTGGCGAACTGATCCAGTACCTTGCCGCGGCCTTCGGCTTCCATCTTCTGTGCGAGGTCACGGGCGCCTTCCATGCCCTGTTCCTGGCTGACCAGAATCAGCTCGGCGCCATAGGCCGTCATGGCTGCCTTGCGCTCTGCGCTGGAGTTGTCCGGCATGATCAGGATCATCTTGTAACCCTTGATCGCTGCGGCCATGGCCAGGGCGATCCCGGTGTTGCCCGAGGTCGCCTCGATCAGCGTATCGCCGGCGTGGATCTGCCCGCGCAGTTCGGCGCGGGTGATCATCGACAGCGCCGGACGGTCCTTGACCGAACCCGCCGGGTTGTTCCCTTCGAGCTTGAGCAATAGGGTATTGCTGGTGGCGCCGGGCAGGCGCTGCAAACGGACCAGCGGAGTGTTGCCGACGCAATCGGCGATGGTTGGGTACTGCAAGGTCATGGCGTATTCGCAATCCAGACTGCGGGGGCGTCTATCATACCGGCAAACGTTCCCAGGCCATATCACGCAAAGTGTGGTGCTTATGGTTTATGGGAATAAGCACATATTTTGCGGTGAACATGAGGGCCTCATCGCGAGCAGGCTCACACAGGGTGCAGGGGTGTTCACACATTTTGCGGTTGAAGCGCGGTCAATGTAGGAGCGAGCCTGCTCGCGATGGCGTCGTCAAGAGCATCACCATCATCCGCCAGCAACCGCATATTCATCCGCAACCCGCTCCCGGTGTTCTGCGCCCACAGCTGTCCGCCCTGACGCTGCACCGCGTTCCGGGCAATGCTCAGCCCCAGCCCGAATCCACCATCCCCCGGCCGCGAACCGTCGAGCCGGGTGAACGGCAGGAAGATCCGCTCCAGATCCGCTTGCGCCACGCCGCCGCCGTGATCTTCCAGCCACAGGTGCCAGAATTCACCATCACGACGACCGCCCAATTGGACAATGCCTCCAGCCGGTGAATGCCGAATCGCATTGCGCAGAATGTTTTCCAGCGCCTGGGCCAGGGTGTTGAGATGACCGCGAACCCAACAGGATGCATCCACCGTGCATTGCAGTTGAGTATCAGGCCAGCCACTTTCATAGCAGGCATTCTCAGTGAGCATTTCCCACAACGCCTGGATCTGGATCGCTTCGTCGGGCAATCGGGTGCGTTCGGTATCGAGCCATGCCAGTTGCAGCGTGTCTTCGACCAGGCGCTGCATGCCATCGACCTCACGACCGATGCGCTCGCGCAATGGCTCCAGCCCCTGCTCGCTTTCGCTGGCCACCCGCAGGCGGCTCAAGGGGGTACGCAATTCGTGGGACAAGTCGCGCAGCAGTTGCTGCTGCAGGGCCACAGTGCTTTGCAGGCGCTCGGACATGTGATCGAACGCCCTGCCCAACTCGCCCAGTTCATCCGAACGATTGGTGGTGCGGCTCGATAGGCGCACATTCAGTTGGTCGGCACGCCAGGCGTTGGCCTGCTCACACAAGTGGTTGAGTGGCACCACCAGCAAACGGTAGAGCCCAACGCACAGCAGCAAAGTGAACAGCCCCGGAATCACGCCGTTGGTGATCACCCGCCAGAACACCCGGTATTGCCCTGGCAGAAAGCGTTCGGGCAACTCGATCACCAGACTGCCGGCGGACGGGTCACCGGGAAACGATATACGCATCCACGGCTGGCCTTTCTTGTGGATGGGCCAATCGAGGCCGCGCAAAAAAGTCAGGCGTTCGACTTCCTTGTCCGTCATCGATTGGTTACTCAAGGACTGCAAATCACCGCCGATGACACCGACCCAGCCTTTTTCCCGCTGATGCATGCCTTGCAGCCAGTCATCGACACCGGCGCTCTGGCGCTGCTGCCACGCCTGCTCGGCTTCGGCGGCATAACCGGACAGGGTGCCGCGGGCCTTATCGGAGAGGAACTGGTTGCGCTGCTCCATGTAACGGCCCCAGGACCAACTCAGCCAGATCATCAGCAGGCAGAAAGCGACCAATAGACAGGCCAGTTTCCAGAACAGCGAATGCCTGCCGGGCAAGTTACATTTCATCGGCGGCGCTCAGGATGTAACCCTTGCCCCATACCGTACGCACTTCTCGCTCGGTGTAGCCAATGGCCTTGAGCTTGCGGCGGATCTGGCTGATGTGCATGTCCAGGCTGCGGTCATGGGCCGCGTAACCGCGCTGCAGCACCTGTTGATAAAGGAAGGCTTTGCTCAGTACTTCGTCGCCGCTGCGGTGCAGGGTCTCCAGCAACCGATACTCGCTGCGGGTCAGGCCACCGGCCTGTTCGCCGTAAAAGACCTCGAAGCTTTCATCGTCGAAACGCAGGCTGTCCATCGACAGGGCCGGCACGGCAGGCGCGGGTCGGCGGTCGAGTGCCACCCGCCGCAGAATGGCTTCGATGCGCACCCGCAACTCCACCATGCTGAAGGGCTTTGGCAGGTAATCATCGGCCCCCAGGCGAAAGCCGCTGATACGGTCGGCTTCGGCGCCGAGGGCCGACATCAGCAACACCGGGGTGGAATGGCTCTGGCGCAATTGGGTCAGCACCGCCAGGCCATCCATGCCCGGCAGCAGAATATCCATCAACACCACGTCGAAAGGTTCCCTGCGGGCAATGTCCAGGCCTTCCTGACCGTTCTGGCACCAGGTCACCTGGTAGCCGTTGCGGTCCAGATGCTCATGCACGTAGGCGCCGAGCACAAGGTCGTCTTCGATGGACAGGATTCGGGGGAGTCCGGCAGTAATGGGAGTCATGACTATCTGCAAATAATTCTCAGTTGATCGATTATTCAAGATTGCCTCGCCCGGGGCAACCCACGGTTTGTCCGTATTGCCAAAGAGCCGCCGGGGTCGACGAATGACGGCACCATTTTTACGAGGATTGCCCGCGAGCAAATCGCTACACTGCGCAAGTGGCGCATGGCGGATGCATGTGCAGGCCTATAAATAGCGGGATGCAGGAGAGATGCGTGCTCAAGAAACTGGGAATCAAAGGCCGCGTGCTGTTGCTGACCCTGTTGCCGACCAGCCTGATGGCGTTGGTGCTGGGGGGTTATTTTACCTGGATGCAACAGGCTGACCTGCAAACCCAACTCATGCAGCGCGGCGAAATGATCGCCGAGCAGTTGGCTCCATTGGCGGCGCCCGCCATGGGCCATCAGGACAACGAACTGCTCGAACGCATCGCCACCCAGGCCCTGGAACAAACCGACGTACGGGCCGTGACCTTCCTGGCTCCCGACCGCACGTTGCTGGCCCACGCCGGCCCGACCATGCTCAACCAGACACCCTCCGGCAGTGGCACGCAGATGCTGCGCCGCAGTGGCAACGACGCGACCCGCTATCTGCTGCCGGTATTCGGCAAACACCGCAACCTGGCCGGGGACGTGATTCCCGAAGAAGCCGACCGCCTGCTCGGCTGGGTCGAACTGGAACTGTCCCATAACAGCATGCTGCTGCGTGGTTACCGCAGCCTGTTCGCCAGCCTGATACTGATCATTGCGGGACTGACGGGTGCGGCACTGCTGGCCCTGCGCATGGGTCGCACGATCAATCGACCACTGAGCCAGATAAAGCAGGCCGTGGCCCAACTCAAGGACGGTCATCTGGAAACCCGCCTGCCACCCCTCGGCAGTCAGGAACTGGACGAACTGGCCTCGGGCATCAACCGCATGGCCGGCACCCTGCAAAATGCCCAGGAAGAATTGCAGCACAGCATCGACCAGGCCACCGAAGACGTGCGCCAGAACCTGGAAACCATCGAGATCCAGAACATCGAGCTGGACCTGGCGCGCAAGGAAGCCCTGGAAGCGAGCCGGATCAAGTCCGAATTCCTGGCCAACATGAGCCATGAAATCCGCACGCCGCTCAACGGTATACTCGGCTTCACCCACCTGTTGCAAAAAAGCGAGCTCACCCCACGCCAGCTTGACTACCTGGGCACCATCGAAAAGTCCGCCGACAGCCTGCTGGGCATCATCAACGAGATTCTCGACTTTTCGAAAATCGAGGCCGGCAAACTGGTGCTCGACCATATTCCGTTCAACCTGCGCGACCTGCTCCAGGACACCCTGACCATCCTCGCCCCGGCCGCCCACGCCAAGCAGCTGGAACTGGTGAGCCTGGTGTACCGGGACACACCGTTGTCACTGGTGGGCGACCCGCTGCGGCTCAAGCAGATCCTGACGAACCTGGTGAGCAACGCGATCAAGTTCACCCGCGAAGGCACCATCGTCGCCCGCGCCATGCTCGAAGAAGAACACGAAGACACCGTGCAGTTGCGCATCAGCATTCAGGACACCGGCATCGGTCTGTCGAACCAGGACGTGCGCGCCCTGTTCCAGGCCTTCAGCCAGGCCGACAACTCGCTGTCGCGGCAACCCGGCGGCACCGGCCTGGGCCTGGTGATTTCCAAGCGTCTGATCGAACAGATGGGCGGTGAGATCGGCGTCGACAGCACGCCGGGGGAAGGCTCGGAGTTCTGGATCAGCCTGAGCCTGCCGAAAGCCCGCGACGATGCCGAAGACCTGCCCTGCGCGTCCTTGCTCGGGCGACGGGTGGCAGTACTGGAAAACCACGAACTGGCGCGCCAGGCGTTGCAGCATCAACTGGAAGACTGCGGCCTCTGCACCACACCGTTCAATACCCTGGAAAGCCTGACCAATGGCGTCACCGCCGCCCATCAGACCGACCAGGCGATCGAGCTTGCCGTGCTCGGCATCACCAGTAACGACATGCCGCCGGAACGTCTCAACCAGCACATCTGGGACCTCGAGCATCTTGGCTGCAAAGTGTTGGTGCTGTGCCCGACCACTGAACAGACGCTGTTCCATCTTTCCGTGCCCAACCCCCACAGCCAGCTTCAGGCGAAACCGGCCTGCACCCGCAAGCTGCGACGCTCCCTGTCTGACCTGGTCAACCCGCGACCGATGCGCAGCGAACCGGGCGAACCGGTGTCCAGCCGTGCCCCGAAGGTGCTGTGCGTCGACGACAATCCGGCCAACCTGATGCTGGTGCAGACCCTGCTCGAAGACATGGGCGCCAAGGTGCTCGCGGTGGAAAGCGGTTATGCCGCCGTCAAGGCAGTGCAGAACGAGACATTCGATCTGGTGTTGATGGACGTGCAGATGCCCGGCATGGACGGGCGCCAGAGCACCGAGGCGATCCGCCAGTGGGAAAGCGAACGCCATTGCACGCCGCTGCCGATCGTGGCCCTCACCGCACACGCCATGGCCAACGAAAAACGCGCGCTACTGCAAAGCGGCATGGACGATTACCTGACCAAACCGATCAGCGAACGGCAATTGGCCCAAGTGGTGCTGAAGTGGAGCGGCCTGGCGCTGCGCAATCACAACCCGGAGCGCTCCGGCGATGGGCATGCAGGCGCCCATGACCTGTTGGTGCTCGACCACGACGAAGGATTGCGCCTGGCCGCCGGCAAGGCTGATCTGGCGGCGGACATGCTGGCGATGCTGCTCGCCTCCCTGGAAGCCGACCGCGAAGCCATCCGCCTCGCTCAGCAAAGCAACGACCACAACGCCCTGATCGAACGGGTCCATCGCCTGCATGGCGCAACGCGTTACTGCGGCGTACCGCAATTGCGTGCGGCCTGCCAACGCAGTGAAACCCTGCTCAAGCAACAGGACCCGAAAGCCGGCGTGGCACTCGATGAGCTAGACCGGGCAATCAATCGCCTGGCGGCCCAGGCGCGCATGAATGCTTGATGCAGCGCAATCGCGAAGGGTTGCCGGCGAGCTAACCTGACGACTGTCGAATGCCGGCTTGCTCAACGGCGCAGGCCACCTTCAAGGAGCACCGCATGCGTACGATTCTTTTCAGCAGCCAGAACTACGACCGCGACAGCTTTCTCGCGGCCGAGCAACCGGCCGGCATCGAGCTGCAATTTCAGCCTGCGCGCCTGAGCCTCGACACGGTAGCGCTCGCCCAAGGGTATGAAACAGTCTGCGCGTTCATCAATGATGACCTCGGCGCGGCGGTGCTCGAACGCCTGGCCGCTGGCGGCACACGCCTGATCGCCCTGCGCTCGGCCGGTTACAACCATGTCGACTTGCCGACAGCAAAACGTCTGGGACTGGCCATCGTGCGCGTCCCGGCTTATTCGCCCCACGCCGTGGCCGAACATGCGGTAGCGCTGATCCTCGCACTCAACCGCCGCTTGCCCCGCGCCTATAACCGCACTCGCGAAGGGGATTTCAGACTGCAGGGGCTGACCGGTTTCGACCTGGTGGGCAAGACCGTCGGCGTGGTCGGTACCGGTCAGATTGGTGCCACCTTCGCCAAAATCATGAGCGGGTTTGGCTGCCAGTTACTGGCCTATGACCCCTACCCCAACCCGCAGGTCGAAGCCCTCGGTGCGCGCTACCTGAGCCTGCCGCAACTGCTGGCCGAATCGCAGATCATCAGCCTGCACTGCCCGCTCAACGAACAGAGCAAGCACTTGATCAACCGCGAGTCCCTGGCGCACATGCAACCGGGTGCGATGCTGATCAATACCGGGCGTGGCGGCCTGGTGGACACCCCGGCGCTGATCGATGCCCTGAAAGACGGTCGCCTGGGTTACCTGGGGCTGGACGTGTATGAGGAAGAAGCGCAGTTGTTCTTCGAGGACCGTTCCGACCTGCCCCTGCAAGACGATGTGCTGGCACGGCTGCTGACCTTTCCTAACGTGATCGTCACCGCGCACCAGGCCTTCCTGACCCGCGAAGCGCTGGACGCGATTGCCACCATCACATTGCGCAACATTTCAGCCTGGACGGCGGGCACCCCGGAAAACCTGGTGACGGGAGACTGAAACGGATCGAAGGTCATCTGCCTGCGCGATGCGGCGTGCAAGCCCGTGCTAGCATATCGCGCATATTTGGAGGACCCATGGTCGAACACGATTTCCGCTACAGCCTGATGAACCCGCAACACACCCTCACTGAATGCCGCGCCCTGGTGCCGGGGCGCTATCAAGTCACCGGCAACGGTGGTTCGATTCGCAACAATGACGTGCTGGTCGTGACCCTCAAGGGTGCCAAGGACTTGTCCATGCGCCTGACCGTCGAAACGGTTCGCCACCTGATCAACCCGCCCGGCCAATGGGTCGCGGTGGCCAGTGGCCCGGTGTTCGGCGAACTGGCCATCCACACCTGGCAAGTGAACTGTGACAGCTGCGCCAAAGAGCTGAGCTTCGAGTTCGCCGTCGATGCCAAGCTGGGCAACAAGGCCGAAAAACCTGCCGCCACGGCGCGGATTGCCGAGCTGGGCTGGACCACCGTCGGCGAGAAACACCTGTGCCCGAAATGCCAGGAGCCTGCGTGATGAAACGCCTCGCTGTGAGCGCCATGGTCGGCGCCAGCCTGCTGGGCTGCGCCGCCGAGCCGGTGCAGCTTGAACACAATCGCAGCTACATTCTGGAGTGGATCGGCGAGCGGCCATTGATGGACTACAGCCACCTGACCATCACCTTCGGCGAAGACGGCCGGGCCTACGGCAATGGCGGCTGCAACCACTGGTTTGCGCCGTACACCCTCGATGGCGACAAACTGACCTTCGGCAAAATAGGCAGCACCCGCAAATTGTGCGCGCCGGCGCTGATGGAACAGGAAAAACGCTTCCTGCAGGCCCTGGAAAATGTCCAGCGCTGGGACGTCTCCCCGATCGAGCAGATCCGCTTCTGGCCAGCCGAAGGCAAGCCGCTGCGTTGGTGGCTTGAGGAAGGTTGATCCTTACTGGGTATCCCGAGAAGCCTGTGGCGAGGGGGCTTGCCCCCGTTCGACTGCGTAGCAGTCGCAAAACCGTTCTGCACAGTTCAACTGACGAAAAGAGGTGGCTGGGTTTAGGGCTGCTTCGCAGCCCAACGGGGGCAAGCCCCCTCGCCACAAAAGCCCGCTCACCGCAGTGAAGACATCAATTTTTAGCCTGTAACGCCTCAAGCCTGGCCATCACCCCCGCCGCCGTCTGTTCACCCATCAACTGCTCACGCACCTTGCCCTCGTTATCGATGATGTATGTCACCGGCAACGCCTCGCTGCGCGGCAACTCGAACAGTTCGGAAGGGTCCTGGGCCAGCACGGTGAACCTGATCCCCAGTTTCTCGCTCGCACTCTTGAGCTCTTGCCCCTGGACGTTGTCGAAGTTGACCCCGAATACACCGATTTTCTTGTCCTTGAGCTGCTCGGCCAGGGCGTTCAACTCCGGTATCTCGGTCCGGCAAGGTCCGCACCATTCTGCCCAGTAGTTGAGCACCAGCCATTTGCCGTCCAGGCGGTCAGAGGCGATTTTATGACCATCCTGGTCGATGCCATAGTCATTACCGCAGCCCCCCAGCATCAACGCTCCGATGATCGCCAATGCTGCTGCCAGTCGCCTTGTCATGTCGTGTTCCTTGTCAAAAATTGAATGCACCTGCGACCCATCGCCTCTCACGGTTCTGGATTGCGCGCTGCACAGTTAGAATAGCCGCCACCTTACGCAAGATGCGACCCGCTCATGACCGATCTGACGCTTTATCACAACCCGCGCTGCTCGAAATCCCGCGGTGCGCTCGAACTGCTTGAAGCCCGTGGCCTGACCCCGACCGTGGTCCGTTACCTTGAAACCCCGCTGGACGCCGCGCAGATCCAGAGCCTGCTGGGCAAACTCGGGATCAGCGCGCGGCAATTGCTGCGCACCGGCGAGGACGAGTACAAGGCCCTCGACCTGGCTGACAGCAACCTGAGCGAAGCGCAATTGATCGCCGTCATCGCCGCCCACCCGAAACTGATGGAACGACCGATTCTCGAAGTCGGCGACAAGGCCGTCATCGGCCGCCCACCAGAACAGATCCTGGAACTGTTGCCATGAGTGCGCCGTACATTCTGGTTCTGTACTACAGCCGCAGCGGCTCGACCAACGAAATGGCCCGGCAGATCGCCCGTGGCGTCGAACAGGCCGGGCTTGAGGCCCGCCTGCGCACGGTGCCGGCGATTTCCACCGAGTGCGAAGCCGTTTCGCCGGAGATTCCCGACGAAGGCGCGCTGTATGCCAGCCTCGACGACCTGAAGAACTGCGCCGGCCTGGCGCTCGGCAGCCCGACCCGCTTCGGCAACATGGCCGCGCCACTGAAGTATTTCCTCGACGGCACCAGCAACCTGTGGCTGACCGGCGCCCTGGTGGGCAAACCGGCCGGTGTGTTCACCTCCACCGCGAGCCTGCACGGCGGCCAGGAAACTACGCTGCTGTCGATGATGCTGCCGTTGCTGCACCACGGCATGCTGATCACCGGCCTGCCCTACAGCGAGTCGGCACTGCTGGAAACCCAGGGCGGCGGTACGCCATACGGCGCCAGCCACCACGCCGGCGCCGACGGCAAAAGCGGTCTGGATGCCCATGAAGTGGCGCTGTGCCGTGCGCTGGGTATGCGCCTGGCCAAGACCGCACAGAAACTGGAGAGCTGAGGTGGCCAAGAAGCCGAAGATCCTGCCCGCCCTCGAATGGCTCGAACCACGGGTCAAGGCGATGCGCGCCATCAGCCTGCTGTGCTTTTTCGGGCTGGTGGGATTGCTGTGTGTTTACTACCTGGCGATTGCCGATCTGCACGGGGCACGCCCCTGGGTGATCCTGTTGATCGAGCTGGTGCCACTGCTGATTCTGGCACCGGGAATGATCATCGGCAGCCCTCGCGGGCATTCGTGGATGTGCTTTGTGGTGAACCTGTATTTCATCAAGGGCGCATTGGCTGCCTATGACCCGAACCGGCAGATGTTCGGTTTGCTGGAGATGGGCGCAAGCCTTGCGGTGTTTTGCTCGGCGCTGTTGTATGTGCGCTGGCGGTATCAGTTGAACCGCAGGCTGGCGGGTGAAGGCGAACCCTCCGTCGCCTGATAGAAAGCCATCGCGGGCAAGCCCGCTCCCACAGGATCTCTGTTGAAACACAAATGTGTGATCGACGCTAAAACCTGTGGGAGCGGGCTTGCCCGCGATTGGAGCGACTAGGTCTCAATGATTGACGGTATAAGCCAGCATCATCGAAATCTGGCTCATCGGCCGCCCGCCACTTTCCTCATGCCACTGATTGAACACCTCCTGCACCAACGCCAGGTCGCGCAGACTGCTCGGCACCTTGTCGATGATGTCCTGCGCATTCAGCGCCGCCACCACGTCATAGCTCGGTACAAAGGTGTCCTTGCCGATCATCCGCAAGAAGCGCGGGGCTGACAGCCCGCCCAACTGATGTCCGCGTTTTTTCAGAAAGGTCCAGAGCCCGACGATATCGGTCACCGGCCAATCGGCGATCAGCGCGCCGAAGCTGCCCTTCTCGTGAGCCACATCGAGTATGAACTGCGCATTGCGCGGCACGCTCTTGAGCTTGCCCAGGTGACGGATGATCCGCGTGTCCTGCATCAGGCGCTCAAGGTGCTCGGCGCTCATCAGCACGACTTTTTCCGGGTCGAACTTGAAGAACACTTCTTCGAAGGCCGGCCACTTGGCATCCACCAGGCTGTGCTTGAGCCCGGCACGGAATACCCGTAGCGCCATCATTGAGAGGTAGCGATCGTCGCTGATCTTGCGCAATTGTTCCGGGGATTTGGGAACGGGCAGATGGGCTTCCAGTTCAGCCGCCGAACCGAAGCGGTTCAAACAGTACTCGTTAAGCCACTTGTAATCGCGCATGCCCTCTCCTGAGGTAAACGAAAAACCTGTGGGAGCGGGTCTGTGGCGAGGGGGCTTGCCCCTGTTGGGCTGCGAAGCGGCCACAAGATCTCCGATGTACCAAAGATCTTGTGAGTGCTACGCACTCAAACGGGGGCAAGCCCCCTCGCCACAGGCTCACTCCTACAGTTTTTGACTAGAGGTTGACCACATTGACAAAGCGCGATGCAGCGCTTTCGTCGATCTTGAGGCTGGTGAAGTCAAACAGATTGCGGTCCGCCAGTTGCGACGGGATCACGTTCTGCAGGCTGCGGAAAATGCTCTCGGTACGGCCCGGGGTCTTGCGCTCCCAGTCCAGCAGCATTTCCTTGACCACCTGACGCTGCAGGTTCTCCTGGGAACCGCAGAGGTTGCACGGGATGATCGGGAATTGCTTGAAGTCCGAGTAGGCCTGGATGTCTTTTTCATTGCAGTAGGCCAGCGGGCGGATCACCACGTTGCGACCATCGTCGGCGCGCAGTTTCGGTGGCATGGCCTTGAGCGAACCGTTGAAGAACATGTTCAGGAAGAACGTTTCGACGATGTCGTCGCGATGGTGACCGAGGGCCATCTTGGTCGCGCCGATTTCATCGGCGAAGGTGTAGAGCGTGCCGCGACGCAGGCGCGAACACAGCGAGCACGTGGTCTTGCCTTCCGGAATCAGCTCCTTGACCACCGAGTAAGTGTCTTTTTCGACGATGTGGTACTCGATCCCCAGTTCCTTGAGGTAGGCCGGCAGCACGTGCTCCGGGAAACCCGGCTGCTTCTGGTCCATGTTCACGGCCACGATCTCGAACTTGATCGGCGCGACCTTCTGCAAGTGCATCAGCACATCGAGCATGGTGTAGCTGTCCTTGCCACCGGACAGGCAGACCATGACCTTGTCACCGTCTTCAATCATGTTGAAATCGGCAACCGCCTCACCGGCCAGTCGGCGAAGGCGCTTTTGCAGTTTGTTCTGGTTGACCGTGAGAGTGCCCATGACGCGAAATCCGTGAGGTGTGACGAAAGGCCGGCATTTTACGCAAAAATATCTCAGGGGCGAAGTGCCTCGCCAAAAGGGCTGCTCTCCACAGACCCGGCGGCGATTAACAACTGCGTTTACAGCGCGATTTGCTCTAAAGCCCCTACTCCCTCTGGGGAAACTCCTCCCTATACTGCGACATAAGGTCACATACAAATTCAGACCTATGACTTACTTGGCCGTATTGGCCCGTAGGCGCTCCGCTGGGGGGCGACGGTAAAAACAAGAGGAGTGACTGGCATGATCCATCACGTAGTGGGGCTCTTCACCCACCCTGACCAAGAATGGAAAGAAATCCGTGGCGACCAGGAGGAAAGCATCAGCCACATGTACCTGACCCATACGCTGATCCTGGCGGCGATCCCCGCCGTGTCTGCCTTTATTGGCACCACACAGGTCGGCTGGGTCATCGGCAATCGACCTCCCGTAATGCTGACCGTAGAAAGCGCGATATGGATGACGATCATGTCGTACCTGGCGATGCTCGGCGGTGTCGCGGTAATGGGCGCATTCATCCACTGGATGGCCCGCACCTATGACGCCAACCCAAGCCTGGCCCGCTGCATTGCGTTTGCCACCTACACCGCTACACCGCTGTTCATCGGCGGCCTCGCCGCCTTGTACCCGCACTTGTGGCTGGGGATGATCATCGGTACCGCCGCCATCTGCTACACGGTGTATTTGCTGTACGTGGGCTTGCCGACGTTCATGAACATTCCTTCTGACGAGGGCTTCCTGTTTTCAAGCTCGGTGCTCGCCGTAGGCCTGGTGGTGCTGGTCGCCATCATGGCGTTCACCGTAATTGTCTGGGGACTCGGCGTGGGCCCGGTCTACACCAGTTAGCCGCTCATCACTGAAAATCGGAACTGCCGACAATGGCCGCCGCAAGGCGGCCTTTTCATTCTTCAGCAACGAGAACGCACACGACCATTCGGCAACTTGGCGATTCGCAAGGTCCGAGGGTTGCGGCATACTCGACTGCTCTGGAGATCCATCAAGCATGCCCGAGCAACTCAATACCCGCGTCGAAGACTGTTTCCAACAAGCCGAATCCTTTTTCAAACGACCTTTCAAGCGCCCCGTGGTGAGCCTCAAGCTGCGCGGGCAAAAGGCCGGTGTTGCGCATTTGCACGAAAACCTGCTGCGCTTCAACCCGCAGCTGTACCGGGAAAACACCGAAGATTTCCTCAAGCAGACCGTGGCCCATGAAGTCGCACACCTGATCGCCCACCAGCTGTTCGGCGACCGCATCCAGCCCCATGGCGAAGAGTGGCAATTGATCATGCGCGGCGTGTACGAACTGCCGCCCAACCGCTGTCACACCTATGACGTCAAACGCCGCAGCGTGACCCGCTACATCTACAAGTGCCCGTGCGTCGACAGCGACTTCCCGTTCTCGGCCCAGCGCCACAGCCTGGTTCGGCAGGGACGGCGGTATTTGTGCCGGCGGTGTCGCAATACTCTGGTGTTCAGTGGGGAGATGCGGGTCGAGTAGCGGGGTTTTCGGTGTTTGTGCGGCCGCCATCGCGAGCAAGCTCGCTCCCACAGGGGATCTGTGGCGTGACACAAACCCAGTGTGGGGGCGGGCTTGCCCGCGAAGAGGCCGGTGCAGACGCTAGAGAACTACCTTGGCGAACCGCAATTGAGCAATCCGCTCAGCACTGAACCCCAACTCCCCCAACACCTGATCCGTATGCTGCCCCAGCGCCGCGCCAATATGCCGGGCCTCAGGCAACCCTTGCGAAAACTTCAGCGGACAAGCCATCTGCGCCTGGGACGAGCCATCGCCACGGGGCACTTCGGCCACCAACTCCCGCGCCTGCAACTGCGGATGATGCAGCGCTTCTCCCAGGCTCAACACCGGCTCGACACAGGCATCCAGTTCGGCGAACAGCGTGCGCAACTCGGCAAAGTCTTGCTTTTCGAACTCGACCTTCAGCGCGTCTTTAAGCTGTTTCTGATGCGCCGGTTGCGGTGACAGGCCGAGGCTGGCCAATTCCTCCAACCCCAACGCCGCGCACAACTGTTTCATGAAGGCCGGCTCCAGGCTGCCCACCGACAGCCAGCGTCCATCCCGGGAGCGGTAGTAATCGTAGAAACTGCCGCCATTGAGCACCTGGTTTTCCGGGCCCGGCTCGACGCCGCAGGCCAGATACCCGGCCCCCGCCATTGCATTGAGGCTGAACGCGCAGTCGGTCATGCTGACATCCAGGTGCTGGCCCTGACCGGTTTGCTGCCGGGCAATGACCGCTGCCAGCAAGCCAATCACCCCGTGCAGCGAACCACCGGCGACATCCGCCACCTGCATGCCCAACGGCAGCGGCCCAGTGTCTGCACGGCCGGTGTAACTCGCCAGCCCGGACAGGGCCAGGTAATTGATGTCATGGCCGGCGCGGTCCTTGTAGGGGCCGGTCTGACCGTAGCCGGTGATCGACACATAAATCAGCTTCGGATTGATCGCCTTCAGGGCTTCGTATCCAAGGCCCAGACGCTCCATGACACCCGGGCGGAACTGTTCGAGCACGATGTCGTAGTCCTGCAGCAACGACTTGATCACCTCCAGCGCCTCAGGCTGCTTGAGGTCCAGGGCCAGGCTGCGCTTGTTGCGATTGAGATAGGCATGACTGGCTGACACGCCCTGGTCATGGGGCGGCAGGACCCGCAGCAGATCCATGCGGGTCGGTGATTCGATGCGCAGCACTTCGGCGCCCATGTCCGCCAGCAGCAACGAGGCGAACGGCCCCGGCAGCAGTGTCGAGAAATCCAGAACCTTGAGTGATGCCAGTGGACCGAGCATGAGCGTTCTCCCTTAACGATGCCCACAGCCTAGGCAGCCGATCGCTTTGCAGCAATCACCTTATACGCCACGCGCAGTGACCGTTACGCTCAATCGCCGGGCATGAAAAAACCCGCCGAAGCGGGTTTTTCATCAGGACAAGGCTTACTTGGCGTTAGCCGGGGCTACCTCTTCGACGTGGCCCAAAACATCGTCTTTAGGCTCGTCGGCAATGCCGCGACCGCCCGAGGCCAGCTCCGCTTGCAGCACGTCGGTATCCAGTTCCTTGACCCACTTGGCCACAACGACGGTGGCAACCGCGTTGCCGATCAGGTTGGTCAGGGCACGGGCTTCAGACATGAAGCGGTCGATACCGAGGATCAGCGCCAGGCCGGCAACCGGCAGGTGGCCGACGGCGGACAGGGTCGCAGCCAGTACGATGAAGCCACTACCGGTTACGCCCGCAGCGCCCTTGGACGACAGCAGCAACACCACCAGCAGGGTGATCTGGTGCGTGATGTCCATGGGCGTATCGGTGGCCTGGGCAATGAACACCGCGGCCATGGTCAGGTAGATGGCGGTACCGTCGAGGTTGAACGAGTAGCCGGTCGGGATCACCAGACCCACGACAGATTTCTGCGCGCCCAGACGCTCCATCTTGATCAGCATGCGTGGCAGTACCGATTCCGAAGAAGACGTACCGAGCACGATCAGCAGTTCTTCACGGATGTAGCGGATCATTTTCAGCACGCTGAAACCGTGCATGCGGGCGATGGAGCCCAGCACGATCAGGATGAACAGCAGGCAAGTGATGTAGAAGCACGCCATCAACTGACCCAGCTGTACCAGCGAGCCGACACCGTAGGCACCGATGGTGAACGCCATGGCACCGAAGGCACCGATTGGCGCGAGCTTCATGATCATGTTGATGATGTTGAACATCACGTGGGCGAAGCGATCGATGAAGTCCAGCAGCGGCTTGCCGTAGGCACCCAGGCGATGCAGGGCGAAACCGAAGATCACCGAGAACATCAGCACTTGCAGGATGTCACCGGTGGCGAAGGCGCCGACGATGGTGCTCGGGATCACGTTCAGCAGGAAGCCGACGACGCTTTGGTCAGCGCCCGCCGCCACATAAGCGGCAACCTTGGAGGCATCGAGGGTGGCGACGTCGATGTGCATGCCATTGCCCGGCTGCACGATGTTGACCACGACCAGACCGACCAGCAGAGCGATGGTCGAAACGATCTCGAAGTACAGCAGCGCGTAGCCGCCGGTCTTGCCGACCGATTTCATGTCCTGCATGCCGGCGATACCGCTGACGACGGTACAGAAGATGATCGGAGCGATGATCATTTTGATCAGCTTGATGAACCCGTCACCCAGTGGTTTAACGGCCACACCGAGCTGTGGATAGTAGTGACCGAGCGCGATACCGATGACAATTGCAACGATCACCTGGAAATACAGGGATTTGTACAGTGGCTGACGAGTCGTCATTGCAAAGTTCCTCAAGAGTGCCCGGTGACAACATCCAACTGTTGCCCGCAACACCACAATTGCGAACCCTCCTGCACTGGAGGGATTTGTTTTTTCGAGCTGCGCAACGGCAGGCATCTGCTCGTTGTATCGCAAGGCCCGTGCCACCTTCCGTAAAAACCCTGCAAGCCTTTTGGTATCAGGGGTTGCAGCGAATCCCTTGTCACCGAACGGTTACAAGTATGTGGCGGATTTCCGCCCTCCCACTAGAAGTCGTCCTGCTATTTGGCGGATATCCGCCCTGTTCATGCCTTCAGTGCGCAGCTAACATCCGTCGATCAACGGTCGGATCTGCTGCCATGCGCGAACGCACCATCGCCAGTCATTTCGCCCGCGCCGTTCTCGGGGGAGCGCGTCGACACGGCTATGACTATTCGAGACTGCTGCAACAACTCGGAATCAGCCCCGAGCTGCTGGACGAGCCGCGGGCGCGCATCGCTCCGGAGCAGTTCACCCAGCTGATCCAGGCGTTATGGCTGGCGCTGGACGACGAGTACCTGGGATTCGGGCAAGCCCCAAGCAGGCCGGGCAGCTTCGCGATGATGTGCCATGCCGTGATTCACTGTCGCAACCTGGATAAGGCACTCAATCGCGGCTTGTTGTTTTACAGCCTATTCCCCGGGGCTCCGCGTTTGACCCTGAGCCGCGAAGATGAATGGGTGCGCCTGAGCCTAGACGACTCGCAGCTCTGGGACCCGGAACATTTCCTCAGCGAAAGCCTGCTGGTGATCTGGCACCGTTTCGGTAGCTGGCTGATCGGCCAGCGTATTCGCCTGGAACAGGCCACGTTCAGCTACCCCCGGCCCGAACATGGCGCCGAGTACGACCTGTTGTTTTCCTGTCCGCTTGAGTTTTCCAAACCCCAGAGCAGCCTGTTGTTTCACAGCCGCTACCTGGCCATGCCGCTGTTGCAGGATGAACGCACCCTCAAGCATTTCCTCGAGCGCTCCCCCGCCGACCTGCTCTCGCGCCCGGATGATGGCGACAGTTTGAGCAGCCGCCTGCGGCGCTTGCTCAGTCGCGATAGTTCACACTGGCCCGACCTGGAAGCCGTGGCCGCCCACCTGCACATCAGCCCGCAGACCTTGCGCCGGCATTTGCGGGAAGAGGGTTCGAGCTTTCAGGAGTTGAAGGACCAGTTGCGCCGGGACATCGCGATTTATCACCTGAGCCGCGCTGACCTGTCGCTGCAACAGATCGCCGAGCAGCTGGGATTTTCCGAGCCGTCGGCGTTTCACCGGGCGTTCAAGAAGTGGACGGGGCTGACGCCGGGGGCTTATCGGGCGCAGGAACACTGAGGTTCAAGGCTGAGTTTTTTGGTGTCTTCACTGGCCACTTCGCGGGCAGGCCTGCTCCCACAATGGCCGAAGTTGCTCACAAATCATCTGACTCACTCAAAACCCTGTGGGAGCGGGCTTGCCCGCGAAGTGGCCCGAAAGAACACTATCAAACGTCAGGTCAAACCACGGGAAAATGAATCCGGAACGCCGCTCCGCCCATCGGTGAATCCCCCAGGGTCAGCTTGGCGCTGTAGCTCTCGATGATGTCCTTGACCACCGCCAGGCCGATGCCCTGTCCCGGGTGCTGGCGGTCCAGGCGCTCTCCGCGCTCGAGAATCCGTGCGCGCTGATCCTGTGGTACGCCAGGGCCGTCGTCCTCGACACACAACTCGGTGCCGCTGAAGGTTTCACGCACGCTGATGCGTATTTCGCCCAGGCACAGGCGATAGGCGTTTTCCAGCAGGTTGCCCATCATCTCCAATAGAGCGCCCTGCTCGATCGGCACGTAACATGGGTCGGGCAAATCGAACGCGACGTGCACGCGCTTGTCGCGATAGACCTTGTCCAGCGTGTCGCACAGGCTTTTCAACACCGGCCGCAAGTGCACCTGATGACGTACCAGGCCACTTTTGCGCAGGCTGGCTCGCTGTAACTGGTAGCTTATCTGCTGGCTCATGCGTTCGATCTGCGTTTGAAGCACCCAGGCCTGATCTCGATCCTCGGGACGCTGGGCCATGTCTTCACTAACGCCTTGCAACACCGCCAGCGGCGTTTTCAGGCTATGGGCCAAGTCGTCGAGGGAATCACGGTATCGACTGCGCTGCTCACGCTCACTGTGCAGCAAACGGTTGAGAGAACCGGTCAGGCGCAACAATTCCCGGGGATGTTCCTCACTGAGGCTTTCGCGGGTCCCCCCCTCGATCTGGTCCAGCTCCTGGCTCAAGCGCCGCAATGCCTGCAAGCCCCAGGTCAGCCCGATCCACAGCAACGCCAGCAGCACCAGCAGTGCCGCGCCAAATCCCAGATAGAGATTTTCCCGCAGGCCCTCGAGGGTCAGCTCGTACTCGCGAACCGGTTGCAGCGCCACGATACTGAAGGCTGCACTTTTGCCGCCGAGCAACTTGACCTCGACGTCGTAGACGAAGAACTCCTGGCCGCTGGCTTCGCGGATCCGCGCAAACTCGCTGCCACGTCCGTCGTAGCGCGGCTTGTAGTTGATGCGTTCTTCCTGGGTCGCCTTCGAACGCCAGACCAGCTGCCCTTCACGGTCATAGATGTAGCCGAGCAATCGGCTGTCGGTGAGGTTGAAGCGCTCGTCGGGCAATTGCGCCGGCATCTGCAGGCTGTTGTTCTCCACCCGGGCGGCCGAGATCAGCGTGGTCACGTCGGATGCCAGGCGCTGCTCGATGGAGTCCTGCAGCGCCAGGCTGAAGGCACCCTGCATCGCCGGCAGCAACGCCAGCATGAACAACACCGCCAACAGCGTGGCGGCGAGCATCAAGCGTATGCGCAGCGAACGGATCAAGTGCAACGCTCGTTGAACAGGTAGCCCAGGCCGCGCACGGTATCGATCGGCTTGAATCCGCCCGGCCCCTCCAATTTACGGCGCAGACGGCCGACCAATACCTCGATCACATTCGGATCACGCTCGTCGTCATCCGGGTAGAGTTGTTCCATCAAGCGATCCTTGGGCACCACTTGCTGATGATGGCGCATCAGGTATTCGAGAATTCGGTACTCATACGCGGTCAGTGCCAGCGGCTGTTCGTCGAGGGACGCCTGCTTGCGGTTCAGATCCAGCAGTAACGGGCCAGCGACGATGGTCGACTGGGTGAAACCGCTGGAGCGCCGCAGCAAGGCATTCAGGCGGGCCTCCAGTTCTTCGAACTGAAACGGCTTGACCAGGTAATCATCGGCGCCGGAGGCCAGGCCTTCGACCTTGTCCTGCCAGTTGCCGCGCGCGGTGAGGATCAGGATCGGGAAGCTCTTGCCACTTGAGCGCAACTGGCGGATCAGGTCGAGCCCGCTCATGCCCGGCAGGCCGAGGTCGATCACCGCCAGGTCAAAGTTGAACTGCGCGGTCTGGTACAGCGCCTCCTCGGCGTTGGCCACGGACTCGACCACATGGCCGCTCTCCGACAGCCGGGTTTGCAGGTGATGACGCAGCAGCGCTTCATCTTCGACGACCAGCAGTTTCATAACACTCTCCCAGGCAAATCACATCTCCAGAGGCGCAACGCCGCACCTCAATAGCTAACATGGCAACGCCGGATCAGTCACTCGGGCTGATCCGGCGCAGGCCGTTCACGAAACGCTTGTCAGAAAGCGTAGTTGGCGGACAGGTATGTCTGGGCGCTGCTGGTCAGGTCCAGCGAACCCTGCTTGCTGCCGCCGCGCTCACTCATCTCGGTGCTGGCGTTGCTGCGCAGGTAACGGTAACCCAGTTCAACCGAGGTGTTCTGCGAAACCTGTTGCAGCACACCCACCTGGCCACCGATGGCGTAGCCGATATCACTGTCGCGGCTGAAGCCTGGCGATTCCTGAGTCATTTTGGTCAGGCCGGCCGTGACACCACCGAACAGCCTGGTAGTGCCGCCGACCGGGTAGAACAGATCGTAGCTGCCCAGGAGATTTTCCTGACGCAGTTTAATGCCGTTGTGGGAGCCCGACACATTGTCGTAAGTGGCGTAGTAGCGGCCTTTGGTGTTTTGCTGCCCCAGACGAACACCCCAGGTGGTGTCCTTGCCGATTACGCCATCGGCGTTCGGGTGATTGAGGTTGTCGTTCAAGGCGTGGGACTTTTTGACCTTGTCGCTGGTCTGTCCAAGAGTAAGGCTGGCGAAGTTGTCGTCAGACGCGAAAGCTGCGGTGCTTGCGCCCAGAACCGTGAATGCCAGAAGCAGTTTTTTGAATCCAGTCATTGGGGAGTTTCCTCATGTGCCGATTGTTTTTTGGGTACGAGGCAAGGTTACGCACCGCGCCCTGAACTCCCCCTGAACGCACCCTGAACCTGGGCTGAACCGACCCGCTCCGAATATTTCGACACGTTTCAACAGCAGATCCGACCATGCAAAGGACAAGGCCGGCGCCGACTACCCATTCGTCAGAAGCTTTGCACTACCCAGCCTCAAGCCAACCCGGCAAAATGCCTGATATGAATTCAACCCCCGCCCTGCCCGCCTGCTGCACGCCCCTCGATGACCATTGGCCGCTGCCGTTTGTGCTGCCCGATTCGGTCCTGTTGAGTACTCACTTCGATAGCACCCGACTGGCCTGCGATGACTTTCAGCGCAGTGCTGTCGAGGCGCCGGCGAGTATCCAGCGCTCTGTCGCCAAACGGCAGGCAGAGTTTCTCGCCGGGCGAGTCTGCGCCCGGGCCGCGTTACAGCGACTGGAAGGCTTGAGTTTCATTCCGGCCATCGGTGAAGATCGGGCACCGGTCTGGCCGGGGCATATCGCTGGCTCGATCACCCACAGCACTGGCCGGGCCGCGGCAATCGTGGCGAACAAAAGCCATTGGCGTGGCCTGGGCATGGACCTGGAAAACCTGCTCAATGCCGAACGGGCCGAACGCCTGGCCGGGGAAATCCTCAATCCGCCGGAACTCCAGCGCATGGCGGCCGGTGATCACGATCAACGGGCGTTGCTGGTCACCCTGACGTTTTCGGTCAAGGAAAGCCTGTTCAAGGCCCTCTATCCGATCGTTCAGCGGCGCTTTTATTTCGAACACGCCGAAGTGCTGGAGTGGCGTGAGTCGGGCGAGGTGCGGTTGCGATTGCTCACTGACTTGTCCAGCGAATGGCGTAATGGCACCGAGCTGGACGCGCAGTTCGGGGTCAAGGACGGGCAGTTGTTGAGTCTGGTCAGCATCAAGGCCTGAGGTTTATTGGCGCCTGTTCGGGCCCCATCGCGAGCAACAGGCAACACAAGGCTCAACGCTTCTCCTGATTGCGCGGCCAGCTCAGACTGAAACACGCCCCGCCCAGGCTCTTGCTCTTGCCGATCAACGCCCGCCCGCCATGCCAATGGATGATGCGTCGCACAATGGACAGGCCTAACCCATGGCCTCCAGAGGCGCGAGTACGGCTGTCATCAAGGCGCAGGAACGGCGTAAAGATCTTCTCCCACGCCGACTCCGGCACACCCGGCCCGTCATCCTCGATATCCACCCGGCATCGCTGCTGCCCTACCTGATAGCTGATGGTCACCCGTGATTGCGCATGGCGCATGGCATTAGTCACCAGGTTCTGGATCGCCCGATGCAGGTAGCGCGGTTCAGCCTCGACCCAGGCGTCGTCGTTGTCGGCGGCCGACAGGCACAACCCGCGTTGCACCGTGACGTCGGCGCGCAACGGCGCCAGCTCTTCGATCACCTGATCGACCAAGGCATCCAGATCGATCCGCTGAAAGTTCAGCGCCGGCGAGCCCTGCTCCAACCGCGCGTAGGTCAGCATCTCGTCCACCAGCCGGTCGAGGTCCTCGATGTCGTGGTCCATGCCCTGGCAGTATTTTTCCAGGGCTTGCGGCGTGGTGGCCGAACCGATCATCTCCAGGCCAAAGCGCAGGCGCGCCACCGGCGTGCGCAATTCGTGGGACACCGCGCGCACCAGTTCGCGCTGGATCGCCAGCAACTGCTGCAAGTGTTCGGCCATGCCGTTGAACGCCGAGGCCAGCCGTCCCACCGAGTCCGCCCCCCGAGCAGGTACGCGGGTTTCCAGGCTGCCCTTGGCGATGCGCGTGGCGGCGGCTTCCAGGCCACGCAAGCGGCGCTCGAGCTGGCGCACCAACAGGTAGACGATCAAACCGATCAGCGTCAGGCCCAGCGCGGCAATCAGCACCAGCCATTCCGGCGGATATGGATTCATCTGATACAACGGGCCGATTTCCAGGACCCACGGCGTGCCGACCATGCCGGCAAATACCCGGATCGAATCGCCCCCCTTGCCCAGCGCCATCACCGTGTCGCCCTCGGACACCCGGCGGCTCTGGTCTTCGTCCATGTCCGCCTGGTCAACCGTGACCAGGCGCAGGTCGAAGCCGAAGCCCTTGCTTTCCTTCAATTGCGCCAGGCGCAAGGGCTGGTCGGCGACCGGGGTGCGCACCAGTTCATCGGTCAACAGGTAGATGGTCGCCCGGGCCAGTTGCTCGCTGATCTGCTGCACTTCCCCGGTGAGCATCAACTGTTCCTTGTCGCTGACCAGCTTGTAGACCTTCGCCGCGTGCGGCCCGGTCTGTTCCACCAATGCCTGGCCGCGCAACACACGGGTGCGCTGGGTCAGGTCGAGGTCGGTCTCGGCAAAGGTTTTCAGCGCCAGCGGAATCCCCAGCAGCCGCTCCCACACCAGCAAGGCCCGGTGGCGCTCGGTCTGGTTCATCGGTTGCAGGTTGTCGGCCATCAGCGAGAACGTGCCGTGGGCCAGGCGCTCGCGGTATTGCTCGCTGCGCACCTCATTGAGCAGGTGCAACGCCAGCACGCCGAGCACCGCCACCAGAATCAGCGCGGCGCACATGCCGCCATAGATACGCAGGAAGATCGAGTTCACAGGGACGGGTCTACGCAAGCCTCGGGAACGAACAGATAGCCTTTGCTGCGCACGGTCTTGATCAGCCGCGGATGCTCCGGATCATCGCCGATCTTCGGGCGGATGCGCGAGATGCGCACATCGATGGAGCGATCCTGACCGTCATAGCCGATGCCCCGTAGCGCGGTGAAGATTTCTTCCCGGGAGAGGATGCGTCCGGCATTGGCCACCAATAGCCAGAGCAAGTCGAATTCGGCGCTGGTCAACTCGATGCCGTTGCCCTGCAACCAGGCTTCGCGCAAGGCGTTGTCGACGATCAACGGACCGAACTGTAGACGCCGCTGTTTTTCCGGGGCGACTTCGGGCGTTTCACTGCGTCGCAGCAACGCCTGGATGCGCGCCAGCAACAGGCGCGGCCGTACCGGTTTGCAAACGTAGTCGTCAGCCCCCAGGTCCAGGCCGAGAATCTGGTCAGTGTCATCGGTGCGGGCGGTGAGCATCAGGATCGGGCCGTCATAGCGGGCGCGGACCTTGCGGCAAATGCTCAGGCCATCTTCACCGGGGAGCATCAGGTCGAGGATCACCAGGTCCGGTTGTTCCTTGATGATGCGATTCGCCGCGAGCGCACCATTGCCTTCGATCGATACACGCAGGCCATTGGCTTCCAGGTAATCGCGGGTCAGTTCGGCCAGTCGCTGGTCGTCCTCCACAATCAATACCTGCCAGGCTTCTTGCTCCACGGGTGACCTCTGCTTGCCAAAAACACTAATAAGGAAGGATCCGCCCGTCTTTTTGTAATGATTCGGGGGGATAAATATGTATACACGCTGGGCCGATTGTATAAACGCCGCCCGCCGAGAACACAAGCCGGTAAATGCGTTCGGACAACACGGTTTTTTGTGGTAGGGTTCGCGCCCTTAAAAATCTGACCTGGCGTTTTCACCCGTTGAAAATCGCTGAAAAAAGCTTCGATCCAGCAAGGTCGCGGCCTACACGCCGATTCCCTCTTTCACACACAATTTACGCACAGGTTTATCCACAAGCAGTATGTTGCACCCCCCCATAAAACGCATTATCTTGTACCCCAGCGTAAAAAAAACCCTACATGTAGGGTTTTGACTAAAAAGCCCAACCACATTTCAGACCAGAAACTCAAGCGCTTTATTGCCTGTTTATGGTTGAACCAAGCGTGAACTTACAAGCCCAAACCGCACTGGCGGATGGCACCGTTTTTTCAGGCCAGAGCGGCCAAAACGGTACGGGTGTTGCAGTCATGACTGACACCCCCGAAAGGAATCCGGTTTCGAGCCCACGCTCGTAGCCAAAGACTTCGGCAAGGACGGCCTCATTAGCCTTTTTCCTACTGTCCCGAAGTTGTTATGCCCGGCGCTCGCCGGTTGTAGTGCTTCAGGACGGAACGGTGGGCACCGTGATGGTGCCCAAACAAACATAGAGAATGTGGAGACACTCCCCCATGCAAACCGACACAACTCGCGAGAACCCGCAGGGCAACTTGCCGCAGGCCGCCGATTCGAATTCGGATCTGTCCGCCACCGCGCCAGGTCAGCTGCGTGTGATCAAGCGTAACGGCACTGTCGTTCCCTACACCGATGACAAAATCACCGTCGCCATCACCAAAGCGTTCCTCGCAGTTGAAGGCGGCACCGCTGCTGCCTCGTCGCGAATCCACGACACCGTTGCCCGCCTGACCGAACAGGTCACCGCGACCTTCAAGCGTCGCATGCCATCGGGCGGCACCATCCACATCGAAGAAATCCAGGACCAGGTCGAACTGGCCCTGATGCGTGCCGGCGAGCAGAAAGTCGCCCGCGACTACGTGATCTACCGTGACGGTCGTTCGAAAGAACGTGCTGCCCACGCGCCGGCCGAAGAAGCCGTCAACGCTCACCCGTCGATCCGTATCACCCGCGCCGATGGCACCTTTGCTCCTCTGGACATGGGCCGCCTGAACACCATCGTTACCGAAGCGTGCGAAGGCCTGGAAGAAGTCGACGGCGACCTGATCCAGCGCGAAACCCTGAAAAACCTGTACGACGGCGTGGCCCTGACCGACGTCAACACCGCCCTGGTGATGACCGCCCGTACCCTGGTCGAGCGTGAGCCGAACTACTCGTTCGTGACCGCCCGCCTGCTGATGGACACCCTGCGTGCCGAAGGCCTGGGCTTCCTCGGCGTTGCCGAAAGCGCTACCCACCACGAGATGGTCGACCTGTACGCCAAGGCCCTGCCTGCCTACATCGCCAAGGGTATCGAGTTCGAACTGCTGAACCCTGTGCTGGCCACCTTCGACCTGGAAAAACTGGGTAAGGCGATCAACCACGAGCGCGACCAGCAGTTCACCTACCTGGGCCTGCAAACCCTGTACGACCGTTACTTCATCCACAAGGATGGCGTGCGTTTCGAACTGCCGCAGATCTTCTTCATGCGCGTGGCCATGGGCCTGGCGATCGAAGAGAAGCACAAAGAAGACCGTGCGATCGAGTTCTACAACCTGCTGTCGTCCTTCGACTACATGTCGTCGACCCCGACCCTGTTCAACGCCGGTACCCTGCGTCCACAGCTGTCGAGCTGCTACCTGACCACCGTACCGGATGACCTGTCGGGCATCTACCACGCGATCCACGACAACGCCATGTTGTCCAAATTCGCCGGCGGCCTGGGCAACGACTGGACGCCGGTTCGTGCATTGGGCTCGTACATCAAGGGCACCAACGGCAAATCCCAAGGCGTCGTACCGTTCCTGAAAGTCGTCAACGACACCGCCGTTGCCGTTAACCAGGGTGGCAAGCGCAAAGGCGCTGTGTGTGCCTACCTGGAAACCTGGCACATGGACATCGAAGAGTTCATCGAGCTGCGCAAGAACACCGGTGATGACCGTCGTCGTACCCACGACATGAACACCGCCAACTGGATCCCTGACCTGTTCATGAAGCGCGTCTTCGATGACGGCAAGTGGACCCTGTTCTCGCCGTCCGAAGTACCGGACCTGCACGACCTGACCGGCAAGGCCTTCGAAGAGCGTTACGAGTACTACGAAGCCCTGACCGAGTACCCAGGCAAGGTCAAGCTGTTCAAGACCATCCAGGCCAAAGACCTGTGGCGCAAAATGCTGTCCATGCTGTTCGAAACCGGCCACCCATGGCTGACCTTCAAAGACCCGTGCAACCTGCGCAGCCCGCAGCAGCATGTGGGCGTGGTCCACAGCTCGAACCTGTGCACCGAGATCACCTTGAACACCAACAAGGACGAGATCGCCGTTTGCAACCTGGGCTCGATCAACCTGCCGAACCACATCGTAGGCGGCAAGCTGGACACCGCCAAGCTGCAACGCACCGTGAACACCGCCGTTCGCATGCTCGATAACGTTATCGACATCAACTACTACTCGGTGCCGCAAGCGAAGAACTCCAACTTCAAGCACCGTCCGGTCGGTCTGGGCATCATGGGCTTCCAGGACGCTTTGTACCTGCAGCACATCCCTTACGGTTCCGACGCTGCCGTCGAGTTCGCCGACAAGTCGATGGAAGCGGTCAGCTACTACGCGATCCAGGCTTCCTGCGACCTGGCAGACGAGCGCGGCGCCTACGAGACGTTCCAGGGTTCGCTGTGGTCCAAGGGCATCCTGCCACTGGACTCGCAACAGATCCTGATCGAAGCCCGTGGCCAGAAGTACATCGACGTTGACTTGAACGAATCCCTGGACTGGGCACCGGTTCGCGCCCGTGTACAGAAAGGCATTCGTAACTCGAACATCATGGCCATCGCACCGACCGCGACCATCGCCAACATCACTGGCGTATCGCAGTCGATCGAACCGACCTACCAGAACCTCTATGTGAAATCGAACCTGTCGGGCGAATTCACCGTGATCAACCCGTACCTGGTTCGCGACCTCAAGGCTCGCGGTCTGTGGGACTCGGTCATGATCAACGACCTGAAGTACTACGACGGTTCAGTGCAGCAGATCGAGCGCATCCCGCAAGAACTCAAAGAGCTCTACGCGACCGCATTCGAAGTGGACACCAAGTGGATCGTCGACGCGGCCAGCCGTCGTCAGAAGTGGATCGACCAGGCCCAGTCGCTGAACCTGTACATCGCCGGCGCTTCGGGCAAGAAGCTGGACGTGACCTACCGCATGGCCTGGTACCGTGGTCTGAAAACCACTTACTACCTCCGTGCCCTGGCCGCGA
This sequence comes from Pseudomonas sp. KH_046_2, assembly GCF_057838985.1. Lineage (NCBI taxonomy): Bacteria > Pseudomonadati > Pseudomonadota > Gammaproteobacteria > Pseudomonadales > Pseudomonadaceae > Pseudomonas > Pseudomonas sp. KH_046_2. The sequence continues at coordinate 4,762,381 of NZ_CM174480.1, forward strand.
CCAGCACCGAGAAGTCGACCATCAACACCGGCAAGCTGAACGCTGTTTCCAGCGGCGGCAACCACGGTGACGATTCGGTCCTGGCCGCTCCAGCCGGTCCTGCTCCAGTGCCGAAGGCTTGCGCCATCGACGAGCCGGATTGCGAAGCTTGCCAATAAGCTGAACCGGTAAGCGTCGCAAGGCGCTTGCTCGAAACCCCCGATCAGCCTCTGGCGGGTCGGGGGTTTTCTTTTGCCTCAAGGAAAGCGGAGCCAGTACTGACGCTATCGCGAGCAGGCTCACTCCTACAGTGATCGTATTTCCATGTAAAAAACTCGGTCACCTGTAGGAGCGAGCCTGCTCGCGATGAGGCCATCAGCAACGACACAAAAATATTGAGCTGTTTTAATCACCCACAAAAAGCCCCTCTGATGAGGGGCTCCTTGCACAGCACAATCCAGCATCAAGTCATCTGAATGATGGTCTGCATGATGGTGCTCTGGGTGGAGATAGTCTTGGCGTTCGCCTGGTAGTTGCTCTGCGCCTTGATCAGGTCGACCAGTTCGTTGGTCAGGTTGACGTTGGACTCTTCCAGGGAGTTGGAAACGATCGAACCCAGGGTGCCGGTCTCCGGCGCATCGTAGCCCGGGATGCCCGACGCGTAGGTTTCTTTCCAGCTGGTGCCACCCACCGGCTGCAGACCTTGTTCGTTGGTGAAACTGGCCAACGAAATCTGGCCGATTGGCTTGGTCTGGTTGTTGCTGAAGTTGGCCAGCAGCACGCCGCTGCCGTCGATGGTCAGGTTGGTGATCTGGCCAGTGGCATAACCGTTCTGCGATGGAATCGAACGCGCGGTGTCAGCGTTGAACTGAGTGGTGTTGGCCATGGCGATAGTCAAACCTGCTGGATCGGCTGCGGCACCATTGGCTGTCCAGACGCCATTGGTGACACTGCCCGGGGTCCAATTGGTGATTTTCAGGTCACTGCTGGTAATCGCGGTTGGCGGTGTGGTCGGAGGCGTCACTGGTGTGCTGACCGAAGTCAGTTTACCGGTGGAGTCGAACGACATGGTCGAAGCGATTGGAGCCGTCAGCGCAGGATCACTGCCGTCCGGGTTACGACCATCGATCAGGGTGTAGGTATCCCAAGTGTTCGGCCCAGTCTTGACCATGTACTGATCCATGGTGTGCTGGTTACCCTGAGTGTCGAAAATCGGGGTGCTGAACTGCTTGGTAAAGGTTTCCGGTTTAGTCGGATTGAACTTGTTGGTAGCAACCGCCTGGTCAATCACCGCTGCTGTAGAGTTCAGGTTGATCGTCGATGAAACGGTGCTGGTGGATTTCGGCGCCAGATTGGAGGTGTCGATACGCAGGTCGGTCAACACGCCATTGAGGATCTTGCCATTGGAGTCCACGCCATAACCCTGCAGACGGGCCGTACCGTCGCTGTTCGTCACGTAGCCATCCTTGTCGGTCTTGAACGTACCGGCACGGGTGTAGGTCAGCGAACCGTTGTTGCTCAGAACGAAGAAGCCATTGCCCTGGATACCCATGTCGAGCACGTTGCCGGTGTTGTTCACGTCACCCTGGCCGAACTGCTGGGAAACGTTGGCCAGGCGCACGCCATTGCCAACGGTCTTGCTGCCGGTGCCCAGGCGGGTTGCCGAGTACACGTCTTCGAATTCTGCGCGGGACGATTTGAAACCGGTGGTCGCGACGTTGGCGATGTTGTTGCCGGTCACGTCCAGTTGTTTGTTGGCTGCATAGAGACCGCTAAGGCCGATATTAAAAGACATCATCCACTCCTTTATGCCGTGTTAATCGGCTCTACATACCAATGGTTTGTACTTTGGACAGGGCAATGCTGCCCAGCCCGGCCAGATTGAGCATCAACTCACCGCCGGTCTGGCTGATGGTCACGCTGTTGACGGTCGCCGGCAGGTTGGTGATCAACGCGACGGACTTGCCATCGATCGAGGTCGTGGCGCCGAAGGTGTAGGTGCCCGCAGGTACCGTCTCACCCGCATCGTTCTTGCCGTCCCAGATGAAGCTGGCATTGCCGGCCTTCTGCGAGCCGAGGTCGATGGTGCGTACTGTCTTGCCGGTTGCGTCGGTGATCTTCAGGGTGGCGGACGCCACCGAAGACGGAACCACCACCGTGCCGCTGAGGCTCTTGGTGGTATCGACCACGGCCTTGTCGCCTGGAGCGATGACCGAACGGCCCACCAGCGACGAAGCCTGCAATGCCTGGGACGAGTTGTAGTTGCTGGCCAGGCCGGTCACCGTGTCGTTGAGCGTAGTGATGCCTTCCAGGCTGCTGAACTGCGCCAACTGGGCCACGAAAGCGCCGTTGTCCTGCGGCTCCAGCGGGTTCTGGTTTTTCAGCTGGGTCACCAGCAACTGCAGGAATGCATCCTTGCCCAGGGCTTTGTTGCCCGCGGCGCTGTTGGCGGCCGATGCAAGGCCATCAGTCGTGGTGGTGGTCTTGATCGAGGAGTTGGCCAGGATATCCTTGAGGCTCAAACCACTGGTGGAATCGGTAACACTCATCTGAGTCGCTCCTTATCACTGACCCAGGGTCAGGACCTTCTGCATCATGGTTTTGGCGGTATTCATCATTTCGGCGTTGGTCTGGAACGAACGGCTCGCGGAAATCATGTCGGCCATTTCCTCCACCACGTTGACGTTCGGGTAGTAGACATAACCCTTGGCATCGGCCGCCGGATGGTTCGGCTCGTAGCGCGCCTCGAGATTGCTCTGGTCTTCGACCACACCCAGCACCTGCACGCCTTGGCCAGCGGCATCCTGGCTCTGGAACAGCGAGTCGCTGCCGCCGCTCTGCCCGCCCTGGAACATGGTGGCGAATACCGGGTGGCGCGCGCGGTAGGTCTGGTCGATGCTCGACGAGACCGTCTCGGCGTTGGCGATGTTCGAAGCGACGGTGTTCAAGCGCGTGGTCTGCGCACTCATGCCGCTACCGGCAATGTTGAAAACACTGGATAGAGACATGGCTTACTCTCCACGCAGGGCTGATACCAGCCCTTTGAATTTGCTGTTGAGCAGGGTGAAGCTGGCCTGGAAGCCGATCGCGTTTTCCGCGTAGTTCGACTGTTCCAGCTGAGCGTCCACGGTGTTCTGGTCGATCGACGGTTGCATCGGCGCGCGATACAGCAACGACTCGTCGCCATTACCCAGGCCCTCAGCTTCGATATGACGGTTGTTGGTCATGTTCAAGGCGAAGGTGCCGCTTTTGGTTTTCTCGTTCTGCTCGGCGAGCACTTTCGAGAAGTCCAGGTCCCGAGCCTTGTAGTTCGGGGTATCGGCGTTGGCGATGTTGTTGGCCAGGACTTCGGCACGCTGGGCGCGGAAGCCCAGGGCTTGTTCGTGGATACCGAGCGCTTTATCGAAGCTGATGCTCATGTCGGGAAACCTTCGGGTGACCTGATTTTTCGTAGGATCAACTTAGCAAGCCCCATGCCAATTCAAAAAAGCCCGTAAACCGGGGCTTTGCCGGCCATGGCAACGCGGCAATGCCAGAAAAGCGGCAACGGTTTTCCGCCGGATGCCGCTTTTCTGCCGCCTCCTCACCCTTTTCAGAACACCGCCGCCCCCTGCTCGCGAAGGCGTCGTGTCAGCCGACATCAACTTTTCTGACCCACCGCTTTCGCGAGCAGGCTCGCTCCCACAGGGGAATGTGGTGCTGGCGAGAAATCAACACAAAAAACCGGGCGGCTGTTAAGCCGCCCGGTTCCGGTGGACAGTTACAAATGCGATTCGGCGTATTCGGCCAGGATCGAACGTGGCCCCCCTTGCAGGGTGATGTGCACCCCGTTCGGGAAGTCCTTGAAGCGTTCAGTGAGGTAGCTCAGCCCGGAGCTGGTCGCGGACAGGTAAGGGGTATCGATCTGCGCCAGGTTGCCCAGGCACACCACATTGGAACCGCACTGATTGGCTCCTTATTAAGTTTTAAAAACACCAATGGAAGCTGCGCCAAATAACAGAAAGAAATGTAACAAAACCCTACTGGAAATGCGTTTTTTTGACATCACCGAATAGCTCAAATTTGTGCAACAGTTGAGAACTTACTGATTAACTTAAAATAAATCTCGACGTAAGAATTTTCCGTAAGTCCACACCCAAGACCTGCAGTGAAACCTCCTACAACGGAATGATTGACCGAACTATTTAGCCTCACTAACTTGATCAACGCAGGCAACGGCATCACAAACTCAAAAACTGGAAGGTTACTATTATGAAAGTTGCTCTGGTCACAGGTGGAACCAGAGGCATTGGCTTTTCCATCATCAAGTTAATCGCACTGAAAGGAAACATAAGGGTTATCACCTGCGGCACTAAGCCTCACCCTGAAGTCAAACTTCCCGCGGGGGGGGTAGAATACATTCAGTGCGACATATCTAGCTCAAGCTCTGTCACTACAATGATTAGCAAAATTATTCAAACACACTACAGGATCGACATACTCATCAACAATGCCGGTATCTCCCATGTGAAACCCGATGGGCGATTCCTGATTGAAGACATTCAAGATCAAACGTGGCACAAAGTAATCAACACCAACTTATCCGGCGCCTTCTACACTTGCAAACAAGTGATCCCCCATATGAAAATTAACAACTATGGACGTATCATAAACATATCTTCTGCATCAGCCAGATTTGGAGGAGTACTTGCCTCTGTTGACTATATTTCTTCAAAGGCGGGGCTTATCGGCCTAACTAAAGGACTGGCCTACGAGCTAAGAAACTGTGGAATCACTATTAATACCGTTGCTCCCGGACGAATAGACACCGACATGATCTCCGATGCTAATCTAAGCGCTGACTGGGTTAAAAATCACGTCCCCCTTGGCAGACTTGGAAAGGGTGAAGATATTGCAGGTGTCATTTTATTTTTAATTTCAAACAACGCTGACTACGTGCATGGAGCCACAATTGATTGTAATGGAGGCTGGATCATTACGTAATTTTACTGAGTTTCCGAGGGAGAAACATCTATGCCCAGCAGAACAATTGTCGTCAGCGGTGGAACTAGAGGAATTGGACTCGCTATCTCAGAGAGACACGCAAGAGCCGGCGACACCGTGTATTCACTATGTTTAAACCCTAGAAAAACTTACAAAACTCACGCAAACATCCATGTAATAACATGTGACATTCGTGAGTTCAAAACAGTTAACAACTGCATGGACCAAATACTCTCAGAAGCGGGAAACATTGATGTCCTCGTTAACTGTGCAGGTATTCAGCAACCACCGTCTGACGGTTTCGAACACATTGACTATGACGATTGGCGAAACGTTCTCGGCACCAATCTTGATGGCGTCTTTCATTTATGCAAAGCAGTGATACCCGGCATGAAAATTAGGCGTGAAGGCGTGATCGTCAATATAGCATCGGTTGCCGCTACCGATGGATACCCGATGGCCTGCGCTTATTCAACCTCCAAAAGTGCGCTGATCGGTATGACGAAATCCTTGGCGAAGGAGTTGGCGACGTACAACGTCCGGGTGAATGCAATCATGCCCAGCCTGACCATGACAGATGCCGCATTGGGGCTTCCTGCCGAAACCTTAGAGCGACTTGTAAGCTTGGTCCCTTTAGGAAGAATCGCGTTGCCTGAGGACATTGCCGGCGTTGAGTTTTTTCTATCCAGTCCCGACGCTAACTACATCACAGGTGAGCTATTCAGAGTCGCCGGTGGGCGATAAATAGCCAAGGAGGATCGACTCATGTTGAATATCGGTATCGTTGGTCGCAACCACGGAATGAAACACCTGAAAAATATACAGCGCTATCACTCCAATAAAGCCTTGGTCAAATGCCTTACCTACAAAGAACTCTCTAAAGCATCTAATCTTGAAAATGAGATACAGACGTACGACGATTATAAAAAAATGATTGATGAGGTGAATTTAGATGCATTGGTCTTGGCCGGACCACATAGCCTAACTCGAGAAATAATTGAATTCAGCGCGAAAAAAATTAAATTTTTCTTAATTGAAAAACCGGTGGGGCACGACTCAGCAGAAATCATCAAAATAAAAAAAATACTTCAGGAGCATAATTGCACAGCATTGATAGGACATCACCGAAGGTTCTCTCCAAAGCTGCAGGAACTCAAAAGAATCATCGATTCTGGAATTATAGGAAATGTCATATCTTTTGATTCGGTGTGGTGCATCAAAAAAAATGATGAGTACTTCAACAATAACGAACACAACTGGAGAATTCATGAGAGTCAAGGAGGAGGTCCTTTAGCAATCAATGCAATTCATGAAATAGATACTGTCAGGTTCCTATTTGGTGAAATCAGTCTCACGAAGGCGATCTTAGGTCGAAGCAACAGGAACTTGGCCGTCGAAGAAAATGTCACTGCCATTTTCAAACTGGAAAACGACGTTGTCGGCACTCTGTTGATCGGAGACAACATCCCGTCTCCGTTTAATTATGAAAAAACGATGGGTGAAAATCATACCTTTCCATCAAGCGATGTGGACTTCTTAAAAATCTTCGGCGACAAGGGAGCAATCACCTTTCCAAGCTTAACTTTATACCCTTATGAAAGCACTGGAGATTGGTTCTCCGAGTTTTCGGCGTTTTCTATCGATCCCAAAGTGGAATGCGAGGATCCGCTCAAGCTAGAAATGGACCATTTTATAAGAGTAATTGAAGGGAAAGATATCCCCATGGTCAACATAGACGATGCACTGAACAACATGGTCGTTATAGATAAAATAAAACAGGAGATTAAACATGAAAGCGTTGATCTATGATGGGGAACGCGTCATACATCAAGATATTGATCACTGCGATACTGAGCTTTATTCTCGCCCTATAAAGATAAAGATCCAGCTAGCAGGAATTTGTTCGACTGACCTGAAAATCGTCGACGGCAAGTACTACAACAAAGCGTTGTTAAAGCCCAACGGCATACTCGGTCATGAAGGGTGTGGCCTCGTTGCACAATGCTCTCCTGGTAGTCTCTTCAAGATGGGAGACCATGTGGTGTTTGAGACCGTTTTCTCCTGCCATAAATGTGACGCCTGTGTAAAAGGCCTGACTAATTACTGCAGGAACTGGCTGCATATTGGTATCAATACTAATGGTACGTTTTCTGAGTACTTGACCGTCGACGAATCGATGGTTCACAAAATATCGAAAGACATCCCTGCCCAAGTCAGTGTGCTAGCAGAACCGCTTTCCATTGCCCTGAACTCCATTGCCAGTGTTTTTAAAGGGCGGCGAGATAAGGTTTTGACAGTCGCCGTCGTCGGGCCAGGAATTCTGGGTCTTCTCCATACGCTCCTGCTGGCGGAATACGGTCATTTGGTCGATGTGTTTGGCGTGAGCAGCGACGATCAACGCCTTGAGAAAGCACTCAGCCTCGGCGCAAAGAATGTCTTCAAAACGGATGCTGCACCAGCAACGTTGCAACAGTACGACCTCGTCATTGACTCGAGCAACACCAGTTCCGGCGTCGCGTTTGCGCTGCATAGGTGTAAACCCGGCGGACACCTCAGAGTCCTGAATCTCTCAACAGAAAAAGGCATCAGTTCCTCCGACATTGTCAAAAGTGGGTGCCGTATATCGACAAGCAAAGGCATAAATCACAGCCATATGGTGATGGCCTGTAAATACATAGAAACCAACGGCCACAAGCTCACCGGACTCACGACCCACTTTTTCAGTCCGGATGAACATCAAAGGGCGTTCAATTTCGCTCGGAATCAAGAAGGAATCAAATCAGCTTTTACTTTCAACTAAGAAAAATTCGGCGGACTTCACATGCTTGACAATGGACGAATTGAAAAAAATATCCGTTATCAAATCTTCAAGCTGTGTCATGAATCGGGGGGTGGACATATTGCCTCTTCGCTATCGATGGTGGAGATTTTATGGTCTGTTTTTTCCACTCATTACAAACCAACACACGATAGATTTTTACTGAGTTCCTGCCAAGGCGCACTGGCTCTGTATTGCGTGCAACACGCACTAAAAAATGAAAATTTCCAACTTTCTGACTTCTTAAAAGAAGGATCAGACTTAACCATGTTCCCTAATAAAAATCTAGCGTTTTCAGATATGAGTTCTGGTTCTCTCGGCCATGGAATTTCTATAGCTGTTGGAATGGGCCTGTATAAAAATTTCAATACTGCAGCGAACACCTTGTATGTGGTCGTTGGTGACGGTGAACTTGATGAGGGCAGTAACTGGGAAGGGATCATGGCGGCTGCTCACTTCTCGATCAACAACCTCATCATCATTATCAATTACAACAAAGTTCAGATTGATGGCCCTATCGCAGAGGTGATGAATATCGAACCCTTGGTCGACAAGCTAACTTCCTTTGGCTGCAACGTACTCAGTGTAAACGGACATAATACCGATGAAATAGCCAACGCGATTAGTACTATCAAGAAAAATAAAACCGCAGGCCCTTCTGTGCTGATTGCCCATACCGTAAAAGGGCACGGCATCAGTTTTTGCACCAAAGATCTCAGTTGGCACTATCGAGTTCCTACTGCACTGGAGTTGGATTTTGTAAAAAGCGAATTGGACATTCACTAAGCCACGCCAGGAGCCGCGAAAATGAAGAAAGATTTGAGGGACATTATTAACAACCACATTATTCTACACGCCGAAAGTGAGGATATTTACGTCGTCGCTGTCGACTCGGCCATTTCTTCAAAACTGCACATGTTCAAGAATCAGTTGGGTCATCGCTTTATCGATGTAGGAGTGGCCGAACAAAACGCCTTTGGCGTTGCTGCTGGACTTGCCCAAGAAGGGGCGACAGTGTTCGTGTTTGGAATATCGACCTTTCTGCTGTACCGAGGGTACGAACAACTACGCTCAATCATTTGCGAAAACAAGCTCAAGGTTATTTTTGTCGGTCTTTGGTGTGGCCTCTATTACTCAGACCAAGGTTATACGCATTTACAAATAGATGACATCAATGCTACTCGATCGCTGCCGAACCTAAACATATATTCGCCTTACAGTATTCTCAGTACTACACGCTGCCTCGTCGATGCGCTTGAGCACCATGGCCCGTCTTACTTTAGAATCGAGAATCCACTTCCCGGGAGTGATTACCTCGATACCCATGTGGCCTTGAACTCCTCCACGTGCACCGATTCAAACGCGCTAGCAATCCTTGCGACAGGCCAGTCGGTAAAAAGAAGTCTACTTGCCTCGAAACACTTAAACTCAGGTCTAAAACTTCAGATACCCGTGCATCCGTTGTGCGACTTAGACGTTAAGCGCTTGCAGCCAAGTATCCAAGAATACGTGAGCCATTACCAAAACCTGCTGATTGTGGAAGAACACCTTGCGTACTGCGGCATCGGAGCCTCCATAGGGTTCCCGTCGTCCGTGAAGCACACAGGTAGCAGGATACATTGCTTGGGAGTGGGCAGCGTAGTCGTTCGAAACCAAACCTATGATCGAGCTTTAGAATTCCACACTCTCAACACCCCTGGAATTATCAATAGATGCTTGAGTATATTGGAGGGTTGACCAATGAAAATTTATATTAATGAGGGTAGTTTCGGATTTGAAATATCACCGCTGGAAAAGATAAATCTGATCTCCGACTCACCATTTTCTGGCATTGGATTATGGTTCGAAAAGCTTGATATCTGGCTTGATAAGGAAAACATTGCCCCAAATGATATCAAATCAGTATTACAAACTAAAAAAGTCGAAGTGATCGAAATTAATTTCTTAAAACATCTTTTCACCCATGAGTATGAGAGCCAAAAATTACAACATGAAATTTCACAAGGAATTTATTATGCAAAGCTGTTCGGCGCTCCCTTTCTCACCGCGGCGACATTTGGAGAGAACCTTCAACCGTCCCTGTACAGAGAGAACATCAGAAAACTCTCAGAGAAACTGGAGCAGGAAAATCTTTCCCTCGCGATCGAGTTCCTTCCCTGGACAGATATTCCTTCAATTACAAAGTTACAAGAGTTGGTCGCCGCTATCGATCGAAACAACGTAGGCATCCTGTTAGATACCTATCATTTCTTTATGGGTGACCCGGATCTGAAGGCGCTGAAGAAAATTCCACCAGAACAAATCTTTCTCATCCATTGCAATGACTTGATTAGTAACCCCGACCTTTTTTCGAAGCTCTCACTGATCGAAATTACCCGTGGCTACCGGGTAGCACCCGGCTTGGGTGACTTTCCTCTAATCCCTTTTTTTAGAACCCTTAGGAAAATGGGTGTCAAGGCACCGGTCTGTCTAGAAGTATTGAACAAGAACTCAAAATCACAACGCCATATTGACTCTGTACTCAATTCCTATACCTCAACGGTACAGCAAATAGGAGCATAACCGATGTCTTCGGGACAATTGACTGCGGTGGTGACAGGAGCAGGGGGTACAATTGGCACATGTCTATCCACACACCTAGCAAGTACTGGCTACAACTTGGTAATTATCGATACTAACAAAACCAATCTGGATGCTCTTCAATCGAAGATCCACAGCCAGCACCCTGAAACCAAAGTACTGGCGCTAGAAATTAGTATTTCTTCGTCTCAAGATGTCATACATGCGGCGCAAGTGGTCCAGGATAAATTCAAGGGCATCGACTTACTGATCAATAACGCCGGCATCTCTCCAAAATTAACAAATGGCAAGAGAATACCGCTCTTGGATATCGATGATCAGGAGTGGGATCTTGTAATGCAAACTAATTTAAAAAGTGTTTTTTTGATGTGTAAATATTTTTTCGGTGTGCTGAAGGCCAAGGAAGGAAAAATTATCAATATTGCATCCATGATGGGCGCTACCGGCTCTGGCGTTGACACTCACAAAATATTTCCCTATAGCGTCTCTGCCGCGCATTACAGCGCATCAAAAGCCGGCGTGATCAACTTCACAAAGTCGTTAGCACGCGAATTCAGTAAATTCAATATCCCGGTCTACGCCATTGCTCCCGGCGCAGTTTCCGGTGGGATGGGTAAATTCGATGATAGCTTCATCAAAAACCTGAAAGAACAAATACCTAGTCACCAGCTAGGATCTCCTGAAGAAATTGTGAACACACTCACTTTCCTGCTGACCTCCGGTATGAGCTTGACGGGGCAGACCCTACACATTAACCATGGTTGGTACATGGGAGGCTAGTCATGTCAACGCGGACAATTTACTCAGGAAAACACATCGTAATCTCTCATTGTCGAGACTGTGACATCCCTGGCTACATGATTATTTCTCTTAAGCGGGACATATCAAGACTCGCAGAACTAAGTTCGGCGGAAAGTGCTGAACTGATGAAGGGCTTGGCATTTACGGAGCGAGCCTTAAACACTCTATTCTCTCCTGAGAAAATATACATAATGCGTATTTCCGAGCTCAATCATGAACTGCACTTTCATGTTTTCCCCAGATATACTTCCGTGACAAAGTTATATTTGGCGGAACACGATGAACGTTTTATTGATGGCCCCTTCTTTTTCAGCTGGACAAGAAAAAAGTTTAGTAGCTCACAGCCTGAGCCGACCCAAGAGGTATTGGACGCTCAATCAATTCTGACGAAAACCCTCAAGGGCTATTTTTCACAACCTCTGTAAACAAGGCTGTTTTCGCCCCTGGCTTTGCAGAAACACATTCATCGGTATTGGGTCTGCATCATTACGCCTGATTGTTGCCCTGAGGCACAGCCTTTACGTCGCGTACAAAAAAACGGGAGTCCCTGAGGACTCCCGTTTTTCTTCAAGCCTTCAACCAAATCACTTCGCCTGGTAAATGATCCCCGGGCTGCACTGGACCATCTGGTAATGATCCGGCAAACCGTTCAGCGCTTCGGAAGCACCGAGGAACAGGTACCCCCCCGGCTTCAACGTGCTGTGGATGCGCAACAGGATGTCCTTCTTCACCTCGGCGGAGAAGTAGATCAACACGTTGCGGCAGAACACGATGTCGAACTTGCCGAGGCTCGCGTAGCTGTCCAGCAGGTTGAAGGAACGGAATTCCACCCGGCTCTTGATCGGTGCCTTGATCGCCCAGCGCCCCGGCCCTTTCGGGTCGAAATAACGCTGCAGGCGCTCAGGCGACAATCCACGGCCGATGGCCAGGCTGTCGTACTCGCCGGTCTTGCAGTTGTTCAACATGGTGCCGGACAGATCGGTGGCAATAATCTGTACGCCCATCCGCAACTGGCCCATGTTGACCCGCTCGAACTCGTCGATGGACATCGACAGCGAATACGGTTCCTGGCCCGACGAGCACGCCGCCGACCAGATGCGCAGGCGCTGGCCGGGACTGGCCTTGATCGCTTCGGGCAGCACCTTGTTCTTCAAGACTTCAAACGGGTAGGTGTCACGAAACCACAGGGTTTCGTTGGTGGTCATGGCATCCACCACTTGCTCGCGCAAACCACTGCGCGGCTGGGTCTGCATGCGCTGAACCAGCTCCCCCAAAGATTTGATGCCTTGCTGTTCCATCAGTTTGTTGAGACGGCTGGAGACCAGGTACTGCTTGTTTTCACCGAGCAAAATGCCACAGGCTTTTTCCAGGAATACCCGGAACTGTTCGAAATCCAAATTACCCGTAGACAATGATGCCGCCTCTTAAATCGTGTTGACTGCCAGGGGTGCGAACCCCTAGCTGATATCTGCTGCTTTGATCCGGTCGACTACCCGGGATGCCAGGTCATCAGGACGGAACTTGGCCAGGAAGTCATCGGCACCGACCTTCTTGACCATCGCCTGATTGAATACCCCCGACAACGAAGTATGCAGGATGATATGAAGCTTTTGCATGCGCGGGTCATTGCGGATTTCCGCCGTCAGGGTGTACCCGTCCATCTCCGGCATTTCGATGTCGGAGATCATCATCAGGAACTCTTCTTCCGGCTTCTTGCCCTCGTCGACCAGTTTGCGCAGGTAGTCCAGCGCTTGCCGACCGTCGTTCAACGCCACCACTTCGACGCCGACCGTTTGCAGGCAACGCGTGACCTGCTTGCGCGCCACCGATGAGTCGTCGACCGTCAGCACGCGCAACGAAAGCGCCTTGTGCTGGGTTTCGACATCCACCACACCCACGGAAATCGCTTCCGGCGTCGGCGCCACTTCCGCGAGCACCTTCTCGACATCGATGATTTCGACCAACTGATTGTCGACCCGCGTCACTGCCGTCAGGTAGTGATCGCGCCCGGTGCCCTTGGGCGGCGGATGGATCTCCTCCCAGTTCATGTTGACGATGCGCTCCACCGAGCGCACCAGGAAACCCTGGGTCTTGGTGTTGTACTCCGTGATGATCACGAAAGGATTGTGCTTGTCCTTCAACGCACCGGAGCCGGTCGCCATCGCCAGATCAAGGATCGGAATGGTCGCCCCCCGGATGTTCGCCACGCCGCACACGACAGGACTGGACTTGGGCATCAGCGTCAGTTTGGGACATTGCAGCACCTCCCGAACCTTGAACACGTTGATCCCGTACAGCTGCTGGCCGTCGAGACGGAACAACAACAGCTCAAGGCGATTCTGCCCCACCAGTTGCGTGCGCTGGTTTACCGAATCCATTACACCAGCCATGCCCAGACTCCTACACCAACGCCAAGTGTTGTTGCGACGCGCCTTCATCACTAAACGGCACGGCGCTTGCTTTTTTAATCGTTATGAACACAGAACCGACACTTTTCCGACGCCTGACCAGACCCTGCCGCAAATTGCTCGGCGCGCTGGCGGCCGTATGCCTGTTCAACACTGGCAGCCCTGCCCTTGCTGACGCGGTTACCTTGCCTGACATGCTTATCGGCGTCACTCAGGGCTTTCTTGAATTCACCGTAGAAGACTATCTGGCTACCAGTCAAACGGAAGGTCGCTACGAGATCCAGGTCAACCAGCTCGATCCGCGCATGCATATGCCCATGTGCGACAAGGAATTGACAGCAACGCTTGAGAGTCCCAAGCCGCTGGGACGGGTCACGGTCAAGGTTCGCTGCGAGGGCGCGTCTCCCTGGACCGTCTTCGTACCCGCTCAAGTCCGCCTGTTTCGCGATGTCGTGACCAGCGCCCGGCCACTGCGCCGCGCCGCCATTGTCGAGCCTGGGGATGTAGTGCTGCGCGAGCGCGATATCAGCCTCATCAGCCAGAGCTACCTGACCTCCCTCGATCAGGCGATCGGGCAGCGACTGACCCGACCAATGGTCGCCGACCAGGTGATTACCCTGGTGAACATCGAACAGGCCGAAGTCATCCGCAAGGGTGATCAAGTGGTGATAACCGCCCGCAGCGGTACCCTCAGCGTGCGCATGCCGGGCGAAGCCCTGTCGAACGGCAGCCTGAGCGAACAGATCCGGGTGAAAAACCTCAACTCCCAACGAGTCATCAAGGCGCAGGTCATGGCGCCGGGGCAGGTGGAGGTGTCCATGTAAGGCTCTCTGTTCATCGGAATGTGGCGCTTGCCGCAGCTGTTCCCTAGACTGTGCTCCATGCAGGGCAAGCGCTGGCGCGCGCGAGGTTCATTGATAAATGGGCCTAAAGTTTTCCAGGGAATGGCCGAAACCATGGCAAGCGTCCAAATTCCCAGAGGTTTTTTATCATGGTCATCGATTTCAGCCGTTTGAACAGCTCCTCGTCCCTGACGGGCAGTACACGTACCAGCGCCAGCAAGGAAAGCGCCGAGGCCGACAAATCCGCGCCGCTGGAGTCCGCGGCCGAACAGGCCGGTACCGTCAAAAGCGGGGAATCGGTACATCTCAGCAATGAGGCTCAACAGTTGCAGAAGGTCACTGACAAGCTGCGCGATCAGCCTGCCGTCGACAACGCCCGCGTGGCCGAGTTGAAAGCAGCGATTGCCGATGGCAGCTATAAAGTCGACAGCAACCGTGTAGCCAGCAAACTGCTCAACTTCGAAGCCCAGCGCTAGGCCACCGCCGGCGCCAGGCTTTTGGACGCTTAAAACCCAAGGCCAGCCATGCACGACACAAATTTACTGCAACTGATCACCGACGACTTTGCTCCAGCACAACACCTGCTGGAGTTACTGCAGACCGAATCCCTCGCATTGCATGGCCGCGACATGCCATTGCTCGAGGACATCCTGGCGCAGAAACAGGCATTGGTCGTTTTGCTCGAACAGCATGGCCGCAAACGCAGTGAAATCCTCGCCAGCCTCAACCTGCCGACCAACCGCGGCGGTCTGGAGCAATTGGCCGGCCAGTCGAGCATCGGCGAGCAGTTGCTGGCGCAAAGTGACGTGCTGAGCGATCTCCTGGCCCAGTGTCAGGCTATCAACGCCAACAACGGCCAGTCGATCCTCACTCAGCAGGCCGCTACGGCCACCCAGCTGAAAATCCTCAATGGCGGTGAAACCCCGGCGCTTTACGATGCCAGCGGAACATTCTCCAAGCTTGCCAAGCCGCGCCCGCTCAGTCAGGCATGAGCCGGTCAATGCCCCCGCTCTATCAAGACGCGCAACATACTGGCAAACTGCTAGCCTGCCGTAGTCAAATTTTGTCTGGAGATTGATTAACCGTGTCCAATGCCTTATCCGTGGATGATGCTCCGCAGCCACCCAAGGTGCTCTCCACGCCCTTGGAAATCTCCAGCAACCTGCGCCAGCTGCTCGAAAGCCATGACCCGCTGATCATCACGTTCCACGAGCGCAGCCAGCGCTTCCAGAGCTACCTGGTGGACCTGGACCGTGACAGCAACATGATTGCCCTGGACGAAATGATTCCCCGCGATGGCGAGCGTTACCTGCTGGCGGGCGAGCCGTTCAGGGTCGAAGGCTTCCACGAAGGTGTACGCATTGCCTGGGAAAGCAACGGCCAGTTGAGCATCGACGAATCCGGTGGCAGCCGCTGCTATCGCGGCCCCTTGCCCGATGAAGTGGTGTACCACCAGCGCCGCAATGCGTTCCGCGCCGCGCTGAAGCTGGCACAACTGGTCAACGTCAACCTGGACGGCGAAAAGCTCAAGACTGCGATCAGCGGCAAGCTGCTGGATATTTCCGCTACCGGCTGCAAACTGCGCTTCGACGGCGACATCACCGGCAGCCTGCAACTGGGTCAGGTCTACGACCGTTTCAACGCCGACCTGCCCTTCGGCAAGATGACCGCGCCGGTCGAGTTGCGCTATCTGCACTTCGAAGAAAGGATTTCCACCACCTTCGCCGGCGTTCGCTTCCACAACATGAGTGGGCTGGTGCAGCGTCAGGTCGAACGCTTCGTCTATCAGTTGCAACGCGAAGCGCGTCGATTCGACAAAGACGACATGTAATAGAGCGCCAACAAAAAAAGGGCAGTCCCTTGCGGTGACTGCCCGTTTTTTTTTGCCCTGAATTTAAGGCCTGGCCTCGCTGAAGTTAGGGTCCCGCCCTGTATCAGGGTCTTCCGGTGGCTGATCGGTTTCAGTTTCGCTGACAGGTTCAGATTCAGGCTCTGGCCCGGTACTCACCGGGTTTTGCATCTGATCATGCACCACCTGTTCATCAACACGCGGGTCGAGGCAGGCCACCAGCGGTGAACTCGTCATGTTGTCCGGCATGGCCACGTGATGTAGCGGCGCATCTTCCACCTGATGCAGGTTGGTCACCGCTTTCGGGCGGATACGCCACACCAGCACCAACGCGAAGAAACTGAAGAAGGCGTAGAGCATCTGGCTGCCAAACAGCTTCATCAGCACACCTGCCACCAGCGGCCCGATACTCGCACCCACGCCATAGGTCACCAGCAACATCGCCGTCAGTGACACCCGGCGATCGCCTTCGACATGGTCATTGGAGAACGCCACCGCCAACGGATACAGGCAGAACTGCACCAGCGAACAGAGGAACCCGGCGATGAACAATACCTCCAGCGGCACCTGCGGCATGATCGCCAGCGGCAGTGCAGCCAGTGCCAGGCTGAACGCGAAACTGCGGATCAACACGGCCCGATCGTAGCGATCGGACAACCAGCCCAGCGGCCACTGCACCAGCAGCCCGGCAAAAATACAGCTACCCATGAACAGACCGACCTGCTCGGTGGACAATCCCTGCTGAGAGGCATACAGCGGTGCCAGACCGTAGAACGAACCAACGATCAGGCCCGCCCCGAGCACCGTGCTCAACGACTGCGGCACCCGCTTGATAAAAAACCGTGGTTCCATCGGTGCCGGATGCAACGGTGCCGGGTGAATCCGTCGGGTCAGCGCCACCGGCACCAGGCACAGGGCGAAACACAGGGCGACCAGCATCAGCAGTTCCAGCCCCAGCGC
The DNA here is from genome assembly GCF_057838985.1 of Pseudomonas sp. KH_046_2. Lineage (NCBI taxonomy): Bacteria > Pseudomonadati > Pseudomonadota > Gammaproteobacteria > Pseudomonadales > Pseudomonadaceae > Pseudomonas > Pseudomonas sp. KH_046_2. Next base: position 4,779,601 of record NZ_CM174480.1, read on the forward strand.
CGGGTGCATGACCAGAATCAACTGCCCCAGCACCAATCCCAGGTATGAAGCGATCATGTAGCCGCTGAAGACCATGCCGCGCTGATTGGCATCGGCCTGTTCATTGAGCCAGCTCTCGATCACCATGTATTGGCACATCATGCCGAGGCCGACGATCACCCGCAAAAACAGCCAGGCCGGCAACCAGTCCACCAGGCCATGGCCGAGCACCGCCGCGCCAACGATCCCGGCACACGCCGAATAGGCCCGGATATGCCCGACCCGGGCAATCAACCGGTGACCGATCTTGCCCCCCAGCACCAGGCCGAAATAGTTGGCGGCCATCAGCGCACCGACCCACAGGCTGTCGACATGGTCGGCAGCCAGGCGCAACGCCAGGTAAGTACTCAACAGGCCCGAGCCGATCAACATCATCAGCGAGGCGAAATACAGCGCTCGAAAGGATTTCCAGATTTGGCGCATCGGCGTTCCGAGCGGCTCCTTGCAGTGAGAATCGGCTACCGCTAAACGATAGCCGGAAGTCGACGGGACGTCAGGCCTGGGCTGCTAAAACACGCCTTTCCCAGGGAGTAATTTCATCATGGAAACTGGTCAGTTCCAGGGTCTTCGAAGCAATGTAGCCTTCGATGAATTCCGCGCCGAACAGTTCCTTGGCCAACTGGCTACGTTTCAGACGCTCGAGCGCCGCATGCAAGGTACACGGCAACGAAAGATTGTCCGGCACTTCGAACTCACCCTGGATCGGCGCGCTCGGTTCCAATGCCTTCTCGATGCCATGCAACCCCGCCGCCAGGCTTGCGGCAATCGCCAGATACGGATTGGCATCGGCCCCCGGCAAGCGGTTCTCGACCCGACGGGCCACCGGCAAACTGGCTGGAATGCGCAGGCCGGCCGCCCGGTTATCATAGGACCAGCAGGCATTGTTCGGTGAGGCGTAAGGGTGGCACAAGCGCTGATAGGAGTTCACGTTCGGCGCAAACAACGCGGTGAAATCGGCCATGCACGTTTGTTGACCAGCAATGAAATGGCGGAAGATGGCCGTCTCCTGCCCCGCCTCGTCGCTGAACACGTTACGCCCCGAATCAATCTCGACCACGCTCTGGTGGATGTGCATCGAACTGCCAGGCGTATGCGCCAACGGCTTGGCCATGCATACCACACTCAGGCCGTGCTTGAGGGCCACTTCCTTGAGCAGATGCTTGAACAGGAACGTCTGGTCGGCCAGCAACAGCGGATCACCGTGCAGCAGATTGATCTCGAACTGGCTGACGCCCATTTCGTGCATGAAGGTATCGCGAGGCAACCCCAGGGCCGCCATGCACTCGTAGACTTCATTGAAGAACGGCCGCAAGCCGTTGTTGGAGCTGACGCTGAACGCCGACTGACCATCCTCGCGACGACCGTCCAGCCCCAGTGGCGGTTGAAAAGCCTGGGTCGGATCGGTGTTGGGGGCGAAGACAAAAAATTCGAGCTCGGTCGCCACCACAGGCGCCAGGCCGCGGGCCGCGTAACGGGCAATCACCGCCTTGAGCTGACCACGGGTCGACAGACTGGAGCTGGTGGTGGTGCCCAGCTCATCCGCATCGCAAATGGCCAAGGCCCGCGGTGGATGGCTCCAGGGCAAGCGGTGGATTTGCGCAGGGTCCGGGATCAGCGCCAGGTCGCCATCATCGCTGCCGTAAAAACGCGCCGGCGGATATCCGCCCATGATGCATTGCAGCAGCACGCCCCGCGCCATCTGCAAACGTCGACCGTCGAGAAAGCCCTCGGCGGTCATCACTTTACCCCGCGGTACGCCATTCAAATCCGGCGTGACACACTCAACTTGATCAATGCCCGTCAATCGCTGCGCGAGTGAACTCAGGCCAACGGTCGTCATGACGCTATCCTTGTTATTGTGCGGGCCGCGAACGGCGACCGTACAAAATAGGCTCCGCGTGTTCGGAATTTCAAGCAGTGTCGATAAATATGCTGCCTGTCAGGACAGGTAAAGGCGGAACACTCCACCGCCCAACGGCCCGCCATTGCTGATTTCGGTACGCCCACCCACGCCGTTGCGTTGATGCAGCGCGGCAATTCGCCCGGCAAAGTACAGGCCCAGACCAGTGCTGCCGGTGCTTTGATTGATGCCCTGCACGTAATCGGCCTGACGTTCGATCATCTGCGCCGGATACCCCTGGCCATCGTCATTGATGGTCAACACCAGTTGCCCGGCTTCGTCGCTGACGCTGATCAGAACGGCATGCCGCGCAAAGCGAATGGCGTTGTTGATGCAGTTGGCCAATACCGACGCGATCAACTCACGGTCGAAGAAACCCAGCGGGCTCAACGGGTCCACTTCAAAGGTGGCCATGATGCCGCGGCTGGCGAACACCTCCTGATGACAGGCCAGTTGCGCTTCGATGAAGTCGTCCAGTTCATGGTAGGCCGGTTGCAGCGGCATCTGGTTGACCCCGAGTTTGTACAGCCCCAGCAACTGCACCAGCATGCCGTTGAGGTGGGCGAACTCGAAGTCGATCACGCCCTGCTCCGGCGTCTGCCGCGCCGAATCCGGCAATCGTGCCAGCCACTGGCTGTGGGCCTGCATCAACATGGCCAGCGAGTTCTTCATGTCGTGCACGGTAGAGGCGATCACCGTGGAGAAATCCAGTGCCTGTTGGCTGTCGTTCATTGGCCAAACGCCTTGCTTTTGAGCTTCTGGTAACGCGGATAGCGCGCATCGGAGTCGGGCATCAGGCCGACCATTTTCAGGCAGGTCCGGCATTCTTCCAGCTCCGCCGAAGGAACGCTGGTATCGGTGCCATGCAACAACGACTGCGCCAGGTTAAGGGCGATACTGATGTTCTTCGGTTGCATCGCCAGGGCTTTGCGGAACACCTGCCGGGCCTCCACCAGGTTGCCGGTCTTGTATACGCGCACGCCCTGACGGTTGAGTTCCGCGGCGGCGTTGCCGGAATTGAGGATGCTCGGGTCGTCGGTCTGCTTGGCGATGTCCTTCATGACCACCGGATCGTCGCCATAGATTTCCACGCAGTTTTTCAGCATCGCGGTACCGGCCTCGGTCTGCCCGAGCAGTTTCAGCTGCTTGGCCACCAGCAAGGCCGCTTCGGCGCTCATGAATTGCTCCATGCCGTCCAGGCGCAACAAGGCTTGCTCGGTGAGCTTGTCCGCCGTCTCGGCATCGTTGAGCAACAGGCTGGTGGCCTTCATCAGGCGTGCGCGGATTTGCAGGCCCGGATCGGAGGGGTTTTCCTTGGCCACGGCGCTCAGCGTGGTATTGATTTCCAGTCGAGTACGGGTATCCAGCCCCCTGTCGCTACCCTTGCTGATCAAGGCGTGAGCCAGGCCGAGGTTACTTTCAGGATCCTTGAAACGTGATTGCGCGCCTTGGGCCACGGCCTGGCGATAGGCTTTGGAGGCGGTATCAAAATCTTCGTTGGTCATCGCCAGCTTGCCAAGCAACGCTTGCCGGCGCACCGCCAGCGGCGACAGGCGAATCGCCTCTTCCAGGACGCGCTGCGCCCCCTTGGTGTCCCCTTCGGCGACCAGTACATCCGCCATGCCGTCATACAGCGACGGCATCATCGGGAAGACTTTCAGGGCTTTTTCATAAATGCCCCTGGCCTGCCCGACCTGACCGCGCTTGAACAGCAACTTGCCCAACCCGGCAAACGCCCATGGCAACGGGCGGTCGGCGATGATGCCATCGTAGAGGCGCTCCAGCGCTTCGTTCTGATTCAAGTCGCGCAGGGCATCGGCGCGATAGCGCAGGCACAGTGGCGAATAGCGGATGTCTTGCTTGCACAGGGCGATGCAGGCATTGAGCACCTCCATTGGCTTGCCCCGGTCAAGGGCCTGCAGGATCGGCTTGAGCAAGGTCTTGCGCTGCTCCAGGCGCTCCAGGCGCTGGGCCAGGCTGGAACGGTTGAACGGCTTGGTCAGGTAGGCATCGGGCTCATGCTCCAGCGCACTGAGCACCATGGCCTGGCTGGTTTCGGCGGTGACCATGACGAATACCGCTTCATGGCTGATCAGCTTTTCTTCCATCAGGTCTTCGAGTACCTGCTGGCCGTTTTTCTTGCCGTCACCCAGGTGAAAGTCCTGCAGGATGAAGTCGTAAGCCTTCTGCGAGCACATTTTCAGCGCCTGCTCGCCGGTATCGGCAGTGTCCACTTCCTTGACGCCCAGTTCACGCAGCATCGACCTGACCGAACTGCGGAAGTCCGAGAAATCATCGACGATCAGAAAACGCTTTTGGTGATACGACAACATCGAAGATTTCCAGGCAATTTAAGAAGAAGAACCCAAAGGCAAATACACGGACGGACTCAGCTTCGCAGCCCCTGTTTTGGCGCGCGGATGATAACGGGTGGCACTAGGCTATCAAACACCTTCTCATAAACAGTGAGCCCCCATGCAGACCGGAAGAGACGAACAAGTCCCTGACTGCCCGGGTTATCGGCCAGCAACAGCGTTCCCTTGAGAACCTTCCCCAACGCTCACTCTGAATATGTGAAGCCCTTACTGAAAACGAGACCTCGCGCACAAAAAAGTGCTGATACATGAACACCTGCAATACATGAACAGCAGCAATTGCCGGTGGCTGGCAGGCAGATTTCGCCGATAAATTGACTAAGTCGATATTAGCACTCCTAAGTGAAGGCCACTCGTCGATTAATTGACGAGCGTGATCAGAATCAGATCTTGGCCACTGGCCACCCTTGGCGAGCCTAATACCTTGATTTTCTAAGGTTACTCCCCCTCTTGAGAACATCGGGCAGGCCTGGCCGCACCGGGCTTGTACCAAGGACTGACGGATGGGCAGGTTGGCAGTGCTCCGGGCTGACCTAGAATCAGTTGAGAGGCGGGAGGGAGCACATCATCATGCGTAAACTACTGATAATTACTCGTATTGATCTTCTCTCCCGAGCTTTGCCTGCCTTCTGGAAACGTTCCCCTCGCCTGCCGGTGCTGTTGTTGGAAATGGCCCTGGGGTCGGTGGTTACCAATGCTTTGGCGCGCATCATCACGGCCTTCTGGCGTTCAAATCCGTCCTTCATTCGCGCCGCCCCAGTGAGCAAGTTGCTGACCCGGGAAGACCAGCGGGTGGAGACCATCGCTGGTTTTTCAAGGGGGTCAGGAAGATCATGACTGACCAAAAAGAGTCAATTCGCGTGATGTTGATCGATTGTCGCCCCCTCGTGCTCAGGGGCCTTCACGACCTGATCAATGCCAGAAAGCCCCAAATGGAAGTGACAGCACAGGCCACCACCTATACCCAGGCGCTGGATCTTGCCGATCAGCTGCGGCCCAATGTCATTTTTTTCAGTTTCTTTCCGGATGCGCTGAATCCTCTGGATGTCGTCGCGGGACTCACCCGTAGCGCCGAAATGAAAGTGCTGCTGCTCAAGGGCCTGTACGAAGTTGTCCCCGCTGCCCAGGCGATAGAGGCCGGCGCTCGCGGCATCGTGCTGGCGGAAGACCCGACGGAATTGATTATCCAGGCCATCCTCAAGGTCCACCATAGCGACTTCGCAATGGATCGAGCCTGGGCTGGCGGCCTTTCCGGTTATGCCGCGACGGGGCAAATCCCCATGAAATGCAATTTGGAGCAGGCGAAACAGGCGCGGTTGACGCTGCGAGAGAGAGAACTGATTCGCGCCATCGTGGGCGAACCGTCCGCCAAATATGTGAGCATCGCCGGGCGCCTGGGGATCAGCGAGCACACCGTGCACAACCACCTCAGCAACATCTATCAAAAGCTCAATCTCATCAACCGCATCGACTTGTTGATGTATGCGCTCAAACACGGGCTCACCAACGAAGCACCGACCGAGTCCGTCTGGGTGGAACTGGATTGAAGTTCAAGTCGATACAAGACGGTCTTCCCCTCATTTTCAGGGGGTAGGCCGTCACCCTTTCGCCATCCTTGTCGGTGGACTGGGACAGGGTGCCCACTACAGACCGAGCCAGGTGCCTACGTTTCGCATTGGCGATAGAAACGACGAGTTGACTTTGATTAGGCAGAATTGGGTGCTTGAGAAAATTAGAAGCATCAGAAGATAGCCTTCTCAGCAAGCCAATGATTTTCACCTGTGACAAGGCTTAGAAGCGAATTTGGGGGCACCGATGCTTTGTCACGGTGCTAGCCCCTTGCTAGCCTGAGCAAGTCAATCAGAAAGCAATAACTGCTAACCTATTGATAAATATGGTGTCCCAGGGCAGGTTCGAACCTCTATCCGACACAACCCTTCCCAGCCATGAAATAAATCATTATAAATCAACAGCTTGCAATACGCAGCTGCTGCGCATTGATCTCTAGCGTTCGTGCTAACGACGGAGCGGTCTCTATTCCAGTGGTACGACCTGCGAGGAGATCTCTAACCACAGTACTACCTGCGGTTGCCGCTGAAGCCATTTTTGACTAAGAACCCTCATCCTCGGCTGGGTTAGCCTGCGGGATAAATACGGGGTTGCGATGTAAAGCCTGGCCTTGGTCAATGACGACAGGGAGCTGGTTATGGCACAAAAGTGAATGCCATGCCGAACCTAACGCCCAACTCTAAAAACAAGATGACAGCAGCGCGACCTGAAATGCACCTATTAAAGAAGAGGCTGCAGGCGCCAGTGATACACCAGGCCAAGTAGGAGGCATAGTGCTTCCGGCTGCATGCATGGATGCTACAACACGATAAACCGTCGCACAGCCAAGAAAAGGTACCGATTACGGATGTCCGTTGCACAGGAATCGAGATGCGTTTGGAGAGTGGCAGCAGCCCAGATCTGAGCCCACTGCAGAACCAGTGGCAAACACCGCAAAAGCCATATCCTGCTGGAATCCATCCGCATAATCGAAAAACCGAAGGAAGCATAAGGTCGGCAGCTCTTCCTGACTCTAAAGGATCATCCCGGAGGCTATTACGCATGGCTGTCCAAACCAAAATCCACGTGAGCCAAGGATGATCAGCGACTGCTCGGTTTGATCAAACATTCCTTGCTGGAAAGCCGTGGTGTTTGGCTATCGCAAGATCCATGATGAGCTGGGAGAGGTTGGCGAGAGCTGTGGCCACCCTCGGGTTGCTAGGTTAATGCACCTTGAAGGTTTACGTTCTCAGACTGGTTTCGGCGGCGACCAAGAAAATCTGTCGGCAAACCAGCGGTTGCCTCGCAAAACTTACTGAAGCGCAAGTTCGATGTCAGAGAGCCCAACAAAGTCTGAGTCACCGACATCACCACCATCCGAACATATGAAGGCTGACTGTATTTGGCCGTGGTGCTCGATCTGTTTTCACGCCAAGCCGTTGGCCAGTCAATCAAGTCAAAAATGACTAGCGACCTGGCCATTGAAACACTGCAGATGGCAGTGTGGAGGGTGAGCAAAAGCAGGAGGCAATAGTCTGTTCACGGCAGCCAGGACAGCAGTACTGATTGGTGCAGCTTTTATAAGATCGACAACTTGGTCGCCGGCATAAGCCGACGAGGTAACTGCCACGACAACGCCGTAGCCTAGAATTATTTTTCAGCTGCTGAAACGGGAACGAATCAAACGGAAAATCTACACCACGCGAGAAGATGCTCATAGGGATGTATTCGATTGCATCGAGATGCTTTACAACTCAAAGCGCCGTCATGATTTCAACAATAAGTCGTCATAGGTAGAGTTTGAAAAGCGTTGCACAGCGAGCCTTGAAGTTCCTATGAAAATCGCCACTCCCTATGTGCAACAGCGCTTTCAAGCACACGATAAAATCCACCGAAAACCTTGCTAAAATTCATCCATCAGTATAAATCCACCAGAACACTTCGACTTACGCCAATTGAGAAAGCAAGCCACCTCATGCCGAGAAAATGCAACACGTCTCGCTCTTGAGACAAATAATACTTCACCTGTGCTCTCATCTAACTTGAAAAGCTCTGTGCTAATCAGTGTATTAAAAAACAATGCAGCGACCTCGCCCATCGCATCCAAATTAGATACCATATCTGTTGATTCTTGCGCAACCGCTCGCGACTGTGCATCATGCCGACCTGTCCTATCCTTCAACGCCCTAGATAACTTTTTATTGAGATTTGAGATCTCAACTTCTTTGGAAAGAATCACTCGTCGCGCCACAGGATCAGTTACAACATCAACTAGCTCTCCCGTTCGCATTTTCAGATCCATGAGATAACTATCAAGCAACGATCTGTAGTTACCCCCAACACGCAGCAACGTGGCAGAATTGATAGCCTTATAAGCACCCTGACTATCCGTCGCGCGCGCCCTCTCTACTGCTGCTATAGTTTGACACACCACTCTCGCCAGCTCAGTCACAGATTTAACCGACGACTTATGAGCTCGCATAGAATTCAAAACTTCAACAACAAGCTCTGTCCTAATCTTAACTTTATTTATTTGCCACCCCATAAGATTAGTAGCCACCAAATTCACCCCTCATTCTCTAATAATAACGGCTTGTAATTCTCTAAGGACAAACCCGGCGAGGTTTCTAGCACTTTTAGAAAATCATCCATTCGCATACCACTTACTTTTAAAATTGACTTAATTTGACTCACCACTTCCACAGTTGGGTCGCAAGGGATAGACTTGAATATATCTAAAATATTAGTAACACCGCCTTTCAGCCTCATTTTAACGAGATTGTATTTGGCCCGCGACACATCGGTCTGCAATTCTGGGTAAAGGCTAACCTCATAAAGCTTGGAGAAGACATACTTCAGAGAAGACTCTTCCATACTCAGTTCGACCATTTTTCTTTTGAGTAGGTCTGGTTTGAATGAAATATATCTATCGAGTGCAACAGCGTCTCGCTTATAGCACTCTAGCAGATAGTCACGGCACCACGTCCACCCCATCAAATCCGAAATGCATGCATCCAACCGCTCATCAATCCTCTCTAGCTCATATCCATTCTCTTCCGGAATAGTGTCAGCGTAGGCATGTAGATCTTCCACTTCAAGCGACAAGGTATGAATTTTTACATCTATAGCCGGGATATGATCAACACCTTTCACGCTGTAGACACATAACCCGCACCTCCTCTCAAGCCCTGCTTCAATGATTTCAATTGTACATTTGTCACCTCGAGTGCAAATATGGGTAGGATGATGACTAATTTTATTTTGATATTTATTTAGAATATCCTGCAACCCTGACTCTTTTTGTGCTGAACCCACATGAGACATGGTAATACAATTGAAATCCCGAAGAGCTTGTGAGGTATTATTCTCTAAAGCAGTTCGAAAAGTAGATTTCGGAGTAGTCGTATCGAGACGAGTGCCTGCCCAGATTTTCTCCACCCCCCCTTCTATTTCGTCAAGTACTTCATCATAATCCTGTTGAATTAATGCATCGTAATATCGGACTGTAGCTGCACCTTGCCCCGTCTTAAATAGTCCAACCTTGGCATCTGGTAAGATTCTCCTCCACACCTTTACGGCGCTGTTGCGTGTATGATGCGGTGTCATATCCGTCACAATGCGGACTGGACAATATGGGTATTCGACACTGCGTACATCTACCGCTCCGGAAATAACCGGCTCACCATACTCATAACCATTAGGCTTAAACTCGTAAAACCTAGCGACATAAGAGTGCTCTCTCAAAAAAGCTTGGTACCCAACTAGAAACTTAGCATATGACTTTGAATATACAGCGTCACTATATGGATCACCCGATATCAAAGAGAAGGAAAATAGAGGAATGAAATCCGGCCTAGTATTATCAACTCGATTCTCGTAACTCTTCTCTTTCTTGAAGCTATCACATGAAACCAAACTTCTTATGGTTCTCTGATACTGCAACGCAATCATAGTTTGCGCGCTGACGATCGTTTTTAGCGGCTTCTTACTTACCTTATCAACGACAACATGAAGCCAATAAGGTTTGTTCATCGCCAGTTCACCTATGACAAACTTGTCAAAATCAATGGACAACCATTGCACAGACTGATGTCGAAGACCGCTCTCTAGCGCAGCCAGTGTATGCACTATCAAATGAGGTGAAAAAATAGTAGTTATGCTTCCACTTGTTACTGGAATGCTCCAACGCCTAAAAAAAATACGTGGAAGAGTCGAGACCTCATACTTCCGCTTTCCGTAATAAAAAATTGGATTCCAACCTAAGCTCTTTGCTCGCTCCTCCAAACTTCCGTGCATTATGTTTTCATAGCTATTTGAAAGAATATCGGCATTCAACAACTCCAACGCCCTAAATATGCAAAACAAATAATTAACCCCCAGACTATATTCTAGCGGTGAAAATGGTCGCTTATTAGATTGTGGCAATCCTCCACTGGCCGGCATATCAATAGACGTAATAAAATTCTTGAATCTTCCATTATCATCATTAGGGCACTTTAATTCCAACCACTGAAACATAGCGCGCAGCTGCTGCATCACTAAATACCTGGTAGTTGGCGCGTCCAATGCCAATGCATCAACAAACTGACATAGAGGCATCGGAGAATTTGGCTCCCGCTTAATCGGAGCCTGAAATTCAATCCCCAACTCGGATACGTATCTGGGAAAGCCGAAAGTTGATTCATCTCCGAAAGCATCAAACCATCGAGAAAGATATACAAAAAGATAAATGTTAAGAAAGCTTAGGCCGACCGAACCGTTTGATTCATCCTCATACCTCTTCATCATCAAATAAGCTTGCTGCAAGTCAAGCCAACGCTTCAATGTAGAAGCATTTCTCCCATCTAGACAACCTGATAGGTCGTTAGTCAAATTAGACGGCGCAAAATTCGTTCTTCGGAGGAGACGGCAATAATCCATCAGCTCTTCATCCGTGGCAGCATTAGCAATAAGTTGTGGTAACTCAACCGAGTTTAGCTCACCCAAAGCCCTAGTTTTATATTTTGTGCCGCGAAGTCTATTTAACGCCCCAAATAATTCATCATAAGTAAACCTTACCCTACTCGTGAAATAAGCGCATACGTGCGACATTATTGTATGGACAGGAAGCTCGGCTGTAAGGCGCTCACCTTCGTAATAATATTTCTTATGTACGGAAACCAAAGCTTCAATTGTCAGATCTTCAGGCGTGACGGCACCTATTAGCCAAAAAAGTCTCGGCCCATACTGCGCAACCCGCTCTCTTACCTTCTTGTCGACACCGACCCAATAAGGAGGAAGATCAAGTTTCAAACGTGCCGATACAGTAAACCCCATCAATTCAGGGTATAGCTCGCACCCAAACTCACGAACCACTTCCGAGTTATGCTTGAATTGTGTCGCTCTCAATAATGGTGGGAGCAAAATACAGCGATTCTTGAACAATAGAATCAACAGTAACCACAGCCCTCTTCTCAGGCACACCTGTGTGTTTGGACGATAATTAATCGCATCCTCACCTAATATTTTTTCCACAAGATCTTCGGATGCTTTTATATCGCCGTGCAGGACAAACTCATACGCATCCAGTACCCATCCCGAATCATATTTCCTTTTATCTTTGTTAGGCGAAAGCACAAAAAATTTTTTAAATACATAATTGCGCATCTCCCCCCCTGAATTGATACTTTCAAATGTTACAGATTTAAAGCCGAACACCCCATCAATATATTTACTTACCAAACTTATATTAAGCTTTACGCTTCTGACGAGCTCTAGTTCACCTACCAAAAACATAGGCTTATCAGTGAAATTAATTTGCATCAGATGCCCCTAAAAGAATCTCCTCATAGAAGCCATTTTCGAGATAAAAATCTTCTGCCTCAGCTAAGGCCTCGGTCGAATCGACATGGTTATATCGCTCAGTGCTCTCAATATTTATATGCCCAACGTATGAAGAGGTTTTCTTCACCCCGAGGCCTTTTCCTGTACGAGTCGGAATGTCATTACACAGATATGACACGTGCATATGGCGTACATCATGTTGACAAGCCACATCGCTCTTGACTTTCTGCAAGTTTTTTTTGAACGTGCGAAGAATTGGAGACTGGTCAACTAAACAAAGAGGTTTACCTTTTGTTGCCCCCTTGTATACACAAAACACAAACTGGTGTGTTATATAGCTCCCCCTACTGTCCATTACCGGCAGCTCCGGGGAAACGAGGAGTTTACTATAAAAATCCCAAAACATTGTAGCAAACGGTTCGATCATAGTTAGATTTTCTAGCGTCCGCCCTTTATAGCTAAGCGAGTTAACTTCAGAAAGTGTAAGCCCCATCCTCAGGTATTTTGCCTTCCTTGTCTTAGGATCTACGATTCGAACAGTTCTCTCGTCCTTATCTATATCATCACGGATCACTTGTAGCGTTTCGGAAATCCTGGCACCACCTGCACCCAATAGAGCGTAATATGCCTTATCTCTGATACTCTCTGTTGCGTTGATTAGTTGACTAATGTCGTCGGTATTGAGTTTCAGTGCGCTCAACGTGCGAGAGGCGCTTCCTACAAAATAACTAGGCATATTACTCAACTGCTTCACTCCTACTCCGCCAGAGATGCACTCCGCCAAGTAAGAGTTCACTTTCCGCTTATACCACCCTCGTTGCTTGAAGGTAACAATAGGCTCTTTCTCATTTGGAAACTGGAGTACTACTGTAAGCGTCCAGCCAACACACCTTCCGAACTCCAGCGTTAAGGGCGATGGTGTCCGCGTATTTTTAAGCGGACGCGATCGCCCTTAACGTCAGGATTTCCATGCGCCAACGAAGCTCTTACCCGAAACCGTTCAGAGCCCAGGTTGTTCAGGAATGTCTGCAACCGGGCGCAACCCTATCCAGCGTTGCCATCAGCCACGGCATCAATGCCAACGTTATCCGCAAGTGGCTACCGCTTTATCGAGATCAGCTACCAGCGGCGTTGCCGGCTTTCGTTCCGTTGAAAGCTACGCCTAAACGGCAGGTGGAAGCGTTGGCGACCATTGAGTTGCCGCTTGGCGAGCAATCGATCACAGTGAAATGGCCAACGTCCGATCCTGAAGGCTGCGCCCGCTTTGTCCGTGGACTCACTCAATGATTCGCATCGACGCCATCTGGCTTGCCACCGAGCCCATGGACATGCGTGCCGGTACTGAAACGGCGCTGGCCAGGGTGATCGCGGTGTTCGGTGCGGCGAAGCCGCACTGTGCTTATCTGTTCGCCAACCGCCGCGCCACTCGTATGAAAGTGCTGGTGCATGACGGGATTGGCGTCTGGCTGGCTGCTCGCCGGTTGAACCAAGGCAAGTTTCACTGGCCCGGTATTCGGAATGGCTGCGAGATGGAGCTGGATACCGAGCAACTTCAGGCCTTGGTGCTCGGTCTGCCTTGGCAGCGCGTTGGGGCGGGCGGTGCAATCACACTGCTTTAACGCCCGCCATTAGCCCATTGGTCTATCGCCGCAAACGGCTTGCTCTGGCAAAATTCGCGGCATGACTTCATCGCCCAATCTCGACCAAATGTCCCCAGACCAACTGCGTGCCCTCGCGGCGCAGTTGCTGTCCCAGGTTGATTCTCTCGGGCAGCAGGTCGACCGGATGGGCAAGAAGAACGACCGCGACCAAACCATCATCGAGCAGCTCACCCACGAAATCGCCTGGTTCAAACGTAACAAGTTTGCCAAGCGCAGCGAGCAACTGAGCCCTGCCCAAGGCAGCCTGCTCGACGACCTGCTCGACACCGACATCGCGGCCATCGAAGCCGAGCTGAAGGCGCTGAATCCGCCGGCTGCGCCGGCCGAACCACGCAAGCAGCCCAAGCGTGTTTCCTTGCCAGCGCAGTTTCCGCGTACCGTGATTTATCACGAACCCGACACCACCCAGTGCGCCTGCGGCTGCCAGCTCCAGCGCATCGGCGAAGACGTCAGCGAGAAGCTGGATTACATCCCGGGCGTGTTCACCGTCGAGCAGCATGTGCGCGGGAAATGGGTCTGCCGCAAATGTGAAACGCTGAGTCAGGCTCCGGTTCCGGCCCAGGTCATCGACAAGGGCATCCCGACCGCAGGGCTGCTGGCTCACGTGATGGTGGCCAAGTTCGCCGACCATTTGCCGCTGTATCGGCAAGAGAAAATCTTTGGCCGCGCCGGCCTGGCTATCGCCCGCTCGACCCTGGCGCAATGGGTCGGCCAAACCGGTGTGCAGCTCCAGCCCTTGGTCGATGCGCTGCGCGAAACAGTGCTTGCTCAAGGTGTGATCCACGCTGACGAAACGCCGGTACAGATGCTCGCGCCGGGCGAGAAGAAAACCCACCGTGCTTACGTCTGGGCCTACTGCACCACGCCTTTTTCGGCGCTCAAGGCAGTGGTGTACGACTTCAGCCCGAGCCGGGCGGGCGAACATGCACGCAATTTTCTTGGCCAGTGGAATGGCAAGCTGGTTTGCGATGATTTTGCCGGTTATGTTGCGGCCTGAGTTATGTGATCCCGACCGGGCGAATAGGCAGTTTCTCTGTTGTCGATAGGTGATTGACGCAACATAAGTTGCAGCGCCTTGGTAGACCCTCATCACCTGGAGTGTCTGCCATGTTCGAGAATATCTATTCTTCAAACGCTGCCTGTAAACGCCATCGTGTGGGATCGCTGGCCGCTGAACGCGAGCGATATCTACAGCACTGTGCTGAGCAGGGCTGTACGCATGCCTCCCTTTACTTGAAGGCGTGCTGCTTGCTTTGGATCGCCGAACGGGTGCAGCCAAGCGACCTCAATGCAATCAATTCGTCACGGCTGCGCCAGATCATTCACGAAGGGCCATTGCCGGCCAATTCTCCTGCAACTGCTACGACGTTGATAAACACCGCAAGACCTTGGTTTAAGTTCCTGGGCTGGTGGCAAGAGCCAACGGCGGAGCCAATTCCATTCGAGGAGAATCTTGAGCTTTTCGTCTCGTGGATGCGGGATGAACGCGGGTTGACACCATGTACCATCAGTCAATGGCGCAGTCGAACGGCAACCTTTTTGCGCTGGTGCTTCAACACAGGCCGCAGATTTTCGACGCTTAGCCCCGAGGATATTGATGCCTACTTCATCACCTACGGTGCGCAACGGTGGTCGCGAATTTCGGCAGGGCACGTCGCAACAATGTTGCGGGTATTCCTGCGCTACGCGGCAACGCAGGGAGCATGCAGCAGTACATTGGCCGACTCGATCCGCGCCCCGCGACATTACGCCCTAGAGTCACTTCCCTATGCACTGAGCTGGGAGGATGTTCAGCGAGTACTCGCAACTACAAATTCAAGCTCTGAACGCGATGTGCGCGACCGAGCCATCCTGATGCTTCTCGCCGTCTACGGTTTACGCCGGGGAGAAGTTGCCGCACTCCGGTTGGATCAGATCGACTGGGCTGCTGGCCAATTGCATATTTGGCGATTGAAGCGCCGTCAGCCACAGGTTTATCCATTGGCGTTCACAGTGGCTGAGGCATTAGCGCAATACGTCGACACAGTGCGTCCGAAGGTACTGCACCCTGAGATATTCATCCGAACTCGGGCGCCGCGAGTCCCCATCTCCGCTGCTGGCCTATACAACATCGTCAGCGGCAGATTGCGTCTGCTCAACATACAAGTCGCACATTTGGGGCCGCACGCGCTGCGACATGCATGCGCGGCCAGGCTGCTCGCCAATGGGCTGAGCCTCAAGGAGATTGGCGACCACCTGGGCCACCGCAGCACGTCGGCGACAATGACGTACACCAAGGTTGATCTGGTCTCGTTACGTGAAGTCGGTGACTTCGACCTGGGAGACCTGCTATGAGAACCTTGGACGTAGTCAATGCCTACGTGGCTGTCCGTCGTGCCCAAGGCGTGGGCCTGAATAGCAGTGCCAGAGTACTACGTCAGTTTGCACGTGAGACTGGAAACCTGCCGCTGCCCGAAGTTACTCCAGAGGCAGTAGCCGCATTTCTGCATGGGCACGGTGAGCTAAGCGCTACGTGGAAGACGAAGCGAGGATTACTTGTTAGCTTTTATCGCTTCGCAATCGCACGTGGTCACACAACGATCTCGCCCCTGCCGGAACGACCACCACAGTTTCCACCGGCACAGACTCCCTATGTCTATGCCACCGCAGAAATACAGCACTTGTTAGATGCCACCGTCATACTGAGTACCTCGCTCAGTCGCCTTCAAGCTGCGACATACAGAACCCTCCTGCTGATCCTTTACGGTGCAGGGTTGCGCGTCGGAGAGGCGATCAGACTAAATCTCTGTGACGTCGACCTCGAGCAGCGAATCATCACCGTTCGTGACACGAAGTTCTATAAGACAAGACTGGTGCCGATTGGGCCCAGGCTGGCATCGAAACTGCGAGTCTATCTAGGACAACGTTGCGCGCTGGCACTTCCACTGGGCCAAGACTCTGCCCTGCTGTGCACTCGTACTGGCCATCGCCTGAACTACCAATACGTCATAACTGTGTTCCAACGTGTTCGTTTGGCGGCAGGTATTGCTCGCCCAACTGGCGAGCTACGGCCACCGCGCCTCCATGATCTGCGGCATACAGCCGCCGTTCATCGTGTACTGGGATGGTATCGCGCCGGTAAGGATGTACAGCGGCTATTGCCGCAATTGGCAACGTATTTGGGGCATGTCGACATAAGGTCGACCCAGCGCTATTTGCATATGACTCCCGAACTGTTGCACGAAGCGAGTCGCCGATTTGCCATTTATTCAGGCCAGGAGATTGATCATGATTGACCGCAATCGCCTCGGGGCATGGGTACGTCGCTTCTTGTTGGAGTATCTGGTCGCCGAGCGCAACCTATCCCACAACACCCAGATCAGTTACCGCGACACGCTGACGCTCCTGCTTCCATTTGTCAGTCGACGAGCCTCGGTGGCAATCGACCATTTAACGGTGCTCGACATATCGCCCGCCATCGTGCGCGCATTCCTTGAACACGTCGAACACGAGCGCGGTTGTGGCATCGTCACGCGCAACCAGCGGCTCTGCGCGATTCATTCATTAGGGCGTTTCATTGCTATGCGATCGCCAGAGCATTTGGCGTGGTGCACAGAGATCCGTTCTATCCCGTTCAAAAAAACTACCCAGGCAGTCATCCACTACCTCGACAAGCCAGAAGTGGAGGCTCTGCTCCGGGCACCTAATCGGGCTACGAGCCAGGGTGCACGGGACTATGCGATTTTGCTGTTCCTATACAACACCGGCGCCCGCGCTGACGAAGCTGCCTGCCTCAGCGTTGGTAATTTGCAACTTGGGACTTCACCCTCCGTGCGCATTCTGGGTAAGGGAAACAAATGGCGCGTCTGCCCCCTGTGGTCAGTAACAGCTACAGCGCTGCGGGCACTCATCGTCGAACGCAGAACAGAGGATCGCGTATTCATAGGTCGTGCCGGGAATCCCATGACTCGATTCGGCATCCATCGCGTTGTGTCGGTGTATGGACGAGCAGCCGGCAAGTGGGTTGATTCCATGCAAGGCAGGCGCATCAGCCCGCACACTATTCGACACACGACCGCCGTTCACCTGTTAAGAGCCGGGGTCGATATCAATACAATTCGGGCCTGGCTGGGGCATGTCTCCTTGGACACAACCCACATCTACGCGGAAGTCGATCTCGAAATGAAGGCCAAGGCGCTTGCATGTTTGGACGTCACAAATGTGCCTGAGGCTGTGCGCCTGCGACCGAGTTCAGCATCTCTCATGGCGTTCATGCGAGGGCTGTAACATGAATTTATGTGCCACTTTTTGCGCCGAACTCCCGATTGGGAGGCGGCGCCTCTTACCACCGCAACATAACTCAGACCGCAACATAACCGGCATTATGTGTTGCAACACATAATGCCGGCTACAAAGCCAGCTTCCAGCAAGGCATCACGGAAATCGGCTGCCTGGCCCACGCCCGCCGCAAGTTTTTCGATTTGCACGCGACGAATAAAAGCCAACTGGCTGAGCAGGCGCTGCACTCAATTGGCGGGTTGTACGAAATTGAACGGCAAGCGCGGGAAATGACCGACGAAAATCGCTGGCGAATACGCCAGGAAAAAGCGGCCCCCCTGATCGACGCACTGCATACCTGGATGTTGGCCCAGCGCGATCTTGTGCCCGAAGGGTCGGCCATCGCCAAAGCTCTGGATTACAGCCTCAAACGCTGGACGGCACTGACTCGATATCTCGAGGACGGGGCTGTGCCCATAGATAATAATGCGGTCGAAAATCAGATAAGGCCGTGGGCACTTGGACGCTCGAACTGGTTGTTCGCCGGGTCGCTACGCAGCGGTAAGCGGGCAGCTGCGATCATGAGCTTGATCCAGTCAGCCCGCATGAATGGGCATGATCCTTATGCGTATCTCAAAGATGTGTTGATGCGCCTGCCGACGCAGCGGGCAAGTGAGATCGACCAACTGCTGCCGCATCAGTGGGTGCCGGCCTAACTTACGCAAGGTGAGTTGGGCAGACGCTTACGTACTACTAGGCCATCCTTAGCGTCTGGCAACTTATCCACCTGCTTGTCCGAAAACTCACAAAATAGGGTCAGCGCCGACTTGTAGATACTTACAGACCTGGGCGTCGCCGATTTAATACTTAGGCTTTTCGTGACTTTTCTCACAAGCGCGCACTCAGAATCTACACCGATACATATCGCCTGAAAGAAAATATCCATGATGTTTATGCGTTCGACTTTCTCGTAGTCAGTTGTCTCTATCTCACACATACATTCGATAGCTGCATCAAGATACTTTGCAACTGCTTTTGTATAAGTCAGCACCGAATTTCTTTTGGCACCTAGAGAAAACAATTTTTTCGCAAAGCTTTCGACACAATCGATGACTTCGCCATCTTTTGACATCAAGCCAAGTGCTATCTGACCGGCGATAGTTTTCTTCACGAAACGAAAATTTTTCATTCAAGGCCTAACTTTCACAACAAATTTTTGCGAACCATAAACACTGATCGCCGAACTGTCAACAACTTTCCAGCCTAAAAAATCGCATTTAAATTACTTAGCTTAATTGCACAAATGATATTTATAGACATATTGACAATATATAATTTTACCATTGAATTATATATACACCCCCGTCGACAAATATGTACGCCGCCTTCATATTTATATAATTATAATACGACATTAATTTTTATAAACATATTCATCCAAGATACTTGTGCAGATGAACTCTTAGTACTCTCCATCTGTTTCCAAAATAAAGCTACGAGCCCATCTTAATCAATCTCCGACTTGTTTGGAGGTTCCTGCGAAGCGTTGGTAAAGACAGGCAAGTAGTCGGGCATCGAGCAAGGCATGATGCGGAAGGTCGGGAAGCGCAATGTTGCGGTTGGGCGAGACGGGGGTAGGACGAACGAAGCTAGATTGCGTTTATACGGAGGCGGATGATGAGTTGAGGACTCTTAGCTCAGCTCCCGACGGGCGAATCTCAATCGATCCCGAAACGATCTAAGGCACAATGGCGAGCCCCATACCCTTGTAAAATTGATACGAAGGCCCTAGAACCACCATGATTTTGTTACAGCGAGTCGCCCGCCTATGAGCCTTCGAATCGTATTGAGTCCAAAGCAGAGCAATCTCATCCCCGCCCGCTTTCCAGCCGCCCAGCGCCCTTTGCACACCTTGATAACTACGGTGATGAGCCACCTGATGGGTTGGAACTGGATGATGTTGAATTCCTCTGGTGGGTAGTCGCATCGCGCACCAGCAAAAAGGAACTACGAAGAAAATTGAGCCAGGCGGTTCAAAGTCATCTCTCAATTTTGGGCTGTATTGTTGGCGCTGATTGAAAACTGACCCACCCTGCCGATTGAAAATTGACCCAGGGCGGATTGCTGTTTTTTGTCCCAGCAATTGTGAATAAGCTTAGCAGCAGTGTTCCGGTTGAACGGTCATCAAGCCCCACCGCATAAAGGCATGCGGCAGGGTGTTTATGGTGCAGATCAAAACGGTTCATCGTCCTCGATACCATCTTCGTCCTTGCGCTTTCGTTCACGTGATTTGATCTTTGTCTGCGCGGCCAGAGTGCTGTGTTGCAGGCGGTAGGACTCGTTGCCCGTTTCGACGATGTGACAATGGTGTGTCAACCGATCCAGCAACGCTGTGGTCATCTTGGCGTCGCCGAACACACTCGACCATTCCGAGAAGCTGAGGTTGGTCGTGATCACAATGCTGGTGTGCTCGTATAGCTTGGACAGCAGGTGAAATAACAGCGCGCCGCCGCTCTGGCTGAAGGGCAAATACCCCAGTTCATCGAGTATCACCAGGTCTGTCCGAAGCAGCCCTTGAGCGATTCGGCCACTCTTGCCGTCGTACTTTTCACGCTCCAGCAGATTGACCAGATCCACTGTGGAAAAGAAGCGCACGCGTTTGTTATGGGTCGTGATTCCGGACACGGCCAGGGCGCTGGCCAAATGTGTTTTGCCGGTTCCGGGCCCGCCGATGAACACGACATTCTGCGCGGTCTCTGTGAACTCCAAGCTGGACAGATCTTTGACCAGACGGGCATCTGCGCTGGAAGCGCCGAAGTCGAAGCCTGCCAAGTCACGATGCATGGGCAGTTTGGCCATGTTCATCTGGTGGTTCACTGAGCGTACGGCGCGATCTGCTTGTTCTTGTTGGAGCAGATGTTCGAGCAGCCACTTCGACGACGTCGTCGAGGCTTCGCCTTGAGAAGCCAGTTCTTCCCAAGCGCTGGCCATGCCATGCAGACGCAGCTCTTTGAGTTCCGCCATTAGGTCACGCATTGCGATTCTCCTCATCGGTTGTACGGAGCCGGTCGTAGCGCGCCGTATTGGCGACAGGCGCTACCTTGAGTTGCAGGTTGGTTTCTACGGAAGGAGGTGGTGCAGTGGAGGTCAGTCGAGCTAGAACATTCAGGATGTGATCGGCGCTCAAGCTTCCCGACTCAAGCACCAGTTCTACCGCCACGAGCACCGGGTCGAGACCGGCGATGGGCACAGCAGCCAGTACCTGCGTCATGATTCGATCACCGTTGCTGTGACGTCTCAGGCCCCGCTTGAGAAGCTGCAACGGCTTAGGCAGATCGGCAAACGGCGCGCCATTGCGCAGCGCACCGGGTTTGCGTTCGATGAGTGGGATGTAATGCTGCCAGTCAAAACTGACCTGATCTCGATCAAACAGACGCTCGTGGCTGGCGATCATAGTTTCATCGGCGATGACCACGATCCGAGAAGGATACAGACGGCTGCTGACCCACTGGCCGACGCGCTCGCAAGGCACCGAATATCGATTTCGCGCCACGCTGATCAGGCAGGTGCTGGAGACCCGCACGGTGCGCTCGACGTAGCCATCAAAAGCCGTCGGCATCGGCATCATTTCGACCCGCTCTAGCTCCAAGACCTCTGCCACCGTCAGCCCGTTGTACTGCGGATGCACCAGCTCGCTCCAGAGTGCACGACAGCGTTGGCCGAGCCAGGCATTCAATTCTTCGAAGGTGTGAAACATGCAGTCTTGAGCGTCGAGCCAGATGCGTCGTCTGCTGTCTTGCACGTTCTTTTCAACGATGCCTTTTTCCCAGCCCGAGGCGACATTGCAGAAGTCCGGATCGAACAGGTAGTGCGCGCACATCACGGAAAACCGAGCATTGACCGTGCGGCCTTTGCCCTTGTTAACCTTGTCGACAGCCGTTTTCATGTTGTCGTAGATGCCTCGACGTGGCACCCCACCTAACGCACCGAACGAGCGCGTATGGGCATCGAACAGCATCTCGTGGCCTTGGCTGGGATACGCAACCAACCAGAACGCGCGACTGGCGCACAGCTTCATGTGGGAGACCTGGATGCGTCGGAACAGGCCGCCGATCAGCAGACCTTCTTCGCTCCAGTCAAATTGAAAAGCCTCACCGAGTGCAAACGTCAGCGGCACAAAGGCACGTAACGATTTGCCTTGCTCACCGCGCCACGAGCGGATGAAGGCTGTGAGCTGGCTGTAGCCGCCGTCATAACCCTGGGCTTTGATCTGCTCAAAGAGTGCTTTGGCGCTCCTGCGGTTGTGCTTTGCCCGAAACGAATCAGCCTTCAGCGCCTGCTCCAGCGTCTCGTGGAATGGGCTGAGTTTGTTGAAGGTTACGCACCGCTGGTACGCCGGCTGAGTGGCTTCGGGTGCTCTGACCCATTTTCGGATGGTGTTTCTCGACAGCCCGGTACGCTTGGCGATCTGGTGCAGCGACAGCTTGTCGCGAAAGTACATCCTCCGAATTTTCCCCAACATTTCCATGCTGATCACCCTGTGTTCTCCTGCTCGGAAAGTGAGCAGAAGTAGTTGAACACCTGGGTCAGTTTTCAGTCGGCAGAACAGCCTTTACTGGGTCAGTTTTCGGTCAGCGGCAACAGCTAGGGCTGGCTAAGTCGAAGGTGAATCGGTACCGGCAGTCGTAGGGGCTCTTACATCTCACATCAGAAACGGCTAGCGATGAGCTATGAGAGTGTTCCGCCCCAGCCCTGTTATTCCGCGCTCACTGCTAAGCCACGGCACTAGAACGCAAGCTAAGGAGCTTGGAAAGGCCAGAGTCGATCGGGCAAACGCCTGTTGCCAGGTAGCGCTTATCGAAACCGATTCGTGATCGCCTTGGAAGGGGTACTGCTTGAGGGGCTTAGCAACAGGGAATCTAGAGGCAAAAGCAAAGCGGAAGGATATGTCCCCTGCAGGAATCGAACCTGCATCTAGCCCTTAGGAGGGGCTCGTTCTATCCGTTGAACTAAGAGGACGTCACGTTACCTTTACTTGGAGCGTTGCGCATTCTACGAAAATTTAAGATTTTGTAGAAGCCTTTGAATAGGCAGTGAAATCCAGTCACTCCCTCCTCCAGCTCAGGCGAGAAGAGCCTATCCCAATACGCAGTAGAACCAATGTCGGATAAGAACTGCCAACCTTCCCCTTAGGAGGGGGATGCTCTATCCAATTGAGCTACTGAGACACACGTTGACCGCGACGATACGCGGTGCGATGGACGGCGTGCATGTTAACGGCCGGGCCGGCTTTTGTCATGTCATCCGTAGGCTTTTTAAGTGTAGGCAGACGCCTCGGCCGGGCGCGGACTTGTTTACCGTGCAAATTGCATCACTGCAAAATGCCACCATTGCAAAATGCATGATCGAGCTTTCGCATAAATATGTTAATTCATTGTTTTTAAAGAATTTAATTGTCGATAGACTCTGGCATGCGAGCTGCTTCAGCTGTTCTCACAGAACAACGGAGGCCGCTTCATGAACAGCGCCCTTTTACTCTCGAATGCAATCGCTCTGACGGTTTTGCTGGGTTTTCATTTTGCCCCCCAGAGCGGTGTTACGCAGGTTGCCCAGCAAATGCCACATTACCTTCAGTTGCAGAAAGCGCCGCAGTTGGCCGTGATGAGCGACCGGCACGGCTTTGTCAATCAGCAGGTCAGCCAGGAAAACATCCTGGTGCCGGCTCCGTCTGCCGAACGCTTGGTATTTTGAATGACCCTCACCAGGAGCACAGCATGTCCAGATCAGCCGCGAGTTTTTTCATCCTCGCCTTGTTGAGCGGCATTTTTCATCTGTCATTGACCCAGGACATGGTCGTCACCCTCCCCCTGATCGCCTGTGGCGTATTCAGCGTGCTGTTCGTGCTCGCATTGGTCGCCGGACGCAAGATCAAGTTTGATCCGGTACTGCGCTGATCCCGACATGGCAGACCCGCTGCAAGGGCCTGCCATCCATCCTGAATTAACCCCCTCCATGCGACTCCCCCTAGTAAATCGGCAATTTGCCACTATTCTGTAAAGACAAGGAACAGGGATCGAGTTCACTTTTTCCTGCCCGCCGGAAACCTTTCGTCGGGTGGAGAAAGCACGAAGTGATACGGCCTGGTCGAACTTTTCAAACCAGTCCGCATTTCTGATAATTGGTGCTGGCAGAACGCCTTTATCCAGATCAATATTTGTCACAGAATTGACGCCAAGGATCTGGCTGGTTTGAGGCATGATGCGCGCCTCTATCAATTCAGGTTGAACATTTGGTCAGAGCGCTTGTCCTACCAGACATCCTGCGGCCAATCCCGAAAACCGCTCCCCTGAACTAACCGGTTAAATATATGCGCCCATTGAAACAGGCAATTTATTCCAGCCGTACGGCTGACAAGTTCGTCGTACGTCTGCCAGACGGAATGCGTGAACGCATTGCCGAGGTGGCTCGCAATCATCATCGCAGCATGAACTCCGAAATCATTGCGCGCCTTGAGCAGAGTCTTATTCAGGAAGGCGTACTGGGAGAAGAGTTGAGCATGCGCCTGGACAGCCCGGAGCTTTCCTTGCACGAACGGGAGCTGCTGCAGCGCTTCCGCCAGCTCTCCCATCGACAGCAGAACGCCCTGGTTTCTCTGATCGCCCATGACGCTGAAATGGCCGCCGACGCGTCCTGATTCAGCCAGAAAGCCCAAGCCAGCCTGATCGCTGGCTTTTTTTTTGCCTGAAATCCGGGCACAAAAAACCCGCCAGACGGCGGGTTTTAGTGAAACGGACTTCAGAGCAGGAAGATTGTCGCCAGCCCCAGGAAGATGAAAAAGCCGCCGCTGTCGGTCATGGCCGTGATCATCACACTGGCCCCCATCGCCGGGTCGCGCCCCATCTTCGCCAGGGTCATCGGGATCAGAACCCCCATCAACGCCGCCAGCAACAGGTTGAGGATCATCGCAGCGGTCATCACCACGCCAAGCGACCAACTGCCATAGAGCAGGTAGGCAACCACACCGATCACCCCGCCCCAGATCACGCCGTTGATCAGCGCTACCGCCAACTCCTTGCGCATCAGGCGCGAGGTATTACCGGTACTCACCTGGTCCAGCGCCATGGCCCGCACAATCATGGTGATGGTCTGGTTACCCGAGTTACCACCGATCCCCGCCACGATCGGCATCAACGCCGCAAGTGCCACGAGCTTCTCGATCGAACCCTCGAACAGACCGATCACCCGTGAAGCCACGAACGCGGTAATCAGGTTGATCGCCAGCCAGGCCCAACGGTTACGCAGGGACTTCCAGACCGATGCGAAGATATCTTCCTCTTCGCGCAGACCCGCCATGTTGAGGACTTCGTTTTCACTCTCTTCACGAATGAGGTCGACCATCTCGTCGATGGTCAGACGGCCGATCAGCTTGCCGTTCTTGTCGACTACGGGGGCAGAGATCAAGTCATAACGTTCGAAGGCCTGGGCGGCATCGTAGGCGTCTTCGTCCGGGTGGAAACTCACCGGATCGCTGGCCATCACCTCGGAAACCTGCTTGTCCGGATCGTTGACCAGCAAACGCTTGATCGGCAACACGCCCTTGAGGACGCCGTCGTAATCGACCACGAACAGCTTGTCGGTGTGGCCCGGCAACTCCTTGAGACGGCGCAGATAACGCAAGACCACTTCAAGGCTGACATCCTCGCGGATGGTCACCATCTCGAAGTCCATCAGCGCACCGACCTGCTCCTCGTCGTAGGACAGCGCCGAACGCACACGCTCGCGTTGTTGCTGGTCGAGGGTCTCCATAAGCTCGTGGACGACGTCTCGCGGCAGCTCGGAGGCCAGGTCAGCGAGCTCGTCGGCATCCATGTCCTTGGCCGCAGCCAGGAGCTCATGATCGTCCATGTCGGCGATCAGGGTTTCACGAACCGAATCGGATACTTCAAGAAGGATGTCGCCGTCGCGATCGGCCTTGACCAGCTGCCAGAGCGTCAGACGATCGTCCAGCGGCAAGGCTTCAAGGATGTAGGCGACGTCGGCGGAGTGCAGGTCATCGAGTTTGCGTTGCAACTCGACGAGGTTCTGCCGGTGGACCAGGTTCTCGACCCGGTCATGATGCGGACCTTCCTGGCGGTGAGTCAGGTCTTCGACAACTCGCTGGCGCTGCAGCAACTCAACCACCTGAGCCAGGCGATCCTGCAAGCTTTCCTGCGTTTTCTTTACTTCAACTTCAGACATAGGCGAACTCCACTCCCAGCAGCGGGGCGCGCCGGAAGGATCAATCAGTCAATTCATGATTGGAAAAACGGGGTACTGAGTAACTACTGGGTAAGTCCATGGAAGTAATCCAAAAGCCCCGGCGGGGCTGACGGGCGCAATGATACACCGCCTGACGGTTTTAAACGTTAAAAAATCTCGGCTGAAACAAGCGCTTGCACAACAATCTTGAGCATCGTCCTGATCCTGGAAAATGCGACGACGTATTCTGAAAAGAAAACACACCGCCCCTCGAAAATTGTAGCCGCTACCCTTGCAAAGGAACGTCATGGAGGACACCTGATGTCATCAACTTCACAATTCTTTTTACTGCTCAACTTGCTCAGCCCCCTGCCCCAAGCGCTCGCCACCACCGTTCACCGTTGCGAGGCGGCCAATGGGCGCATTACTTTCACCACGCTAAGCTGTGCCACGGGAGATAGCGTTTCACTTCAGGACATCCGCACCTTTACACCCGGTACTACGATGGCGCTTATGCCGCAAGCCGAAACCCGTGAAACATCAGGTATGAACATCAAAAGGAGAGAGCCGACCGTGGTCGGTCAGGCACAGGACAAGTGTGGAAACCTGATCAGTGCCAGGGAGCGCCGAGAAGCGATCATCAATCAGCGAGTGATCGCCGGCATGAGCCAGCAAGACGTCGAAAGCGCACTCGGCAAGCCGGACAGGATCAGTATTCGCAATTCAGCCACGAGCTACCGCTACGACACCCGGCGAGGTCGTAGCGCAAACGTGGAGTTCGACGAGAGGGGATGCACGAAGGGAAAAGCCAAATCCCGGACGGCAAAAAGCCCGCATTAAATGCGGGCTTTCTGTTGTATGGTGCACTCGACAGGATTCGAACCTGTGACCGCTCGGTTCGTAGCCGAGTACTCTATCCAGCTGAGCTACGAGTGCATTTTGTGTTTTTAGACCAGACCACAACTGGCTGAAGCCAAGTTACTTGCATTACTGCAACTAACTCTTAAATGGTGCACTCGACAGGATTCGAACCTGTGACCGCTCGGTTCGTAGCCGAGTACTCTATCCAGCTGAGCTACGAGTGCATTTGTTGCCGCGCATTATAGGCCGTCTAATCTCTATGTCAAACACTTTTTCTAGTAATTTCAACAACTTACCGAAAAAGCCAGATTACAACGTACTACGCAAATAATGGCGGAGAACGGGGGATTCGAACCCCCGACACCCTTTTGAGGTGTACTCCCTTAGCAGGGGAGCGCCTTCGGCCACTCGGCCAGCTCTCCGCAACACGGGGCGTATATTAACCAGCTTCTTCCCCGTTTGCAAACATAAAAAACGATAAAAATTAATGGCTTGGTTCTTCGTCCTTCTCTTTCTTGATACGCAGGTAAATTTCTTCCCGGTGAACAGCCACCTCTTTGGGGGCATTAACACCGATGCGCACTTGATTTCCTTTGACGCCAAGCACGGTCACAGTGATTTCGCCATCACCGATAATCAGGCTTTCTGCGCACCGACGAGTCAGAATCAGCATACCTTTCTCCTCACGCATTACATTTCAGGGACAACAGTCTGCAAAAAAAAGGCACTCGACCCACAACCGGAGCGGTCGCAGCCCTACATGCCTGAGTATTGACTAGCGTGAGCAAAAGAACAGCCTTGGGGTCACACCATTCAAAAAAACAAAAGGCGCGGTCAGACCGCGCCTTTTGGCAAACGCATCACTCGCCCTGGCGGGCCGGTGCGTCCAGTTCGAAAGCCGTGTGCAGAGCGCGCACAGCCAGTTCCAGGTACTTCTCTTCGATCACTACGGAGACTTTGATTTCCGAGGTCGAGATCATCTGGATGTTGATGCTTTCCTTGGCCAGGGATTCGAACATGCGGCTGGCCACGCCTGCGTGAGAGCGCATGCCAACGCCGACGATCGATACCTTGGCGATCTTGGTATCGCCCACGACTTCACGGGCACCCAGCTCGCCAGCGGTCTTTTCCAGCACGGCTTGCGCCGCCTGGTAGTCATTGCGGTGCACGGTGAAGGTGAAGTCGGTGGTGTTATCGTGCGCAACGTTCTGCACGATCATGTCGACTTCGATGTTCGCGGCACTGATCGGGCCGAGAATCTTGAAGGCAACGCCCGGGATGTCTGGCACGCCACGGATGGTCAGCTTGGCTTCATCGCGGTTGAAAGCGATACCGGAAATGATCGGCTGTTCCATGGTTTCCTCTTCATCAATAGTAATGAGGGTGCCCGGACCCTCCTTGAAGCTGTGCAGTACGCGCAGCGGAACGTTGTACTTGCCGGCGAACTCGACCGCGCGGATCTGCAACACCTTGGAACCGAGGCTGGCCATTTCCAGCATCTCTTCGAAGGTGATCTTGTCCAGGCGCTGAGCCACGGACACCACACGCGGGTCGGTGGTGTAGACACCGTCGACGTCGGTGTAGATCTGGCACTCGTCAGCCTTCAGGGCTGCCGCCAGCGCCACGCCGGTGGTGTCGGAACCGCCACGACCGAGAGTGGTGATGTTGCCGTGCTCGTCGACACCCTGGAAACCGGCGACAACCACCACACGACCCGCCTTCAGGTCACCGCGAATCTTCTGGTCATCAATCTGCAAGATACGCGCTTTATTGTGCGCGCTATCCGTCAGAATCCGCACCTGGTTGCCGGTGTACGACACCGCCGGCACGCCGCGCTTGATCAGCGCCATGGCCAACAGGGCAATCGTCACCTGCTCACCGGTGGAGACGATCACGTC
This sequence comes from Pseudomonas sp. KH_046_2, assembly GCF_057838985.1. Lineage (NCBI taxonomy): Bacteria > Pseudomonadati > Pseudomonadota > Gammaproteobacteria > Pseudomonadales > Pseudomonadaceae > Pseudomonas > Pseudomonas sp. KH_046_2. The sequence goes on from NZ_CM174480.1 coordinate 4,808,201, forward strand.
CAGCTCGCGCGGAACCGGTTGGCCGTCGCCACTGATTTGCTTGGCCAGATCGATCAGACGGTTGGTTTCGCCGCTCATTGCAGACAGCACAACCACCAGGTCATCGCCGGCATCGCGGAATTTCTTAACCTTGTCGGCGACCTGCTCGATTCTCTCGACAGTGCCGACCGAGGTGCCTCCAAATTTCTGTACGATCAAAGCCATTTCAAAGCCGCCTCTGCCCATGAAGGGCGCCCAAATAATCACTCAAACAGCGTTGCGGCCCACCACTAGACTGCGGGCCGCAAGAACTGCCTTATAGACCCTGCTCTACAAACGGAATGGTCAGGGCCAGAGCCGCATCCAGTGCGCCAGCGTCGGTACCGCCGCCTTGCGCCATGTCTGGACGACCACCACCCTTCCCGCCCACTGCCGCAGCGGCTTGCTTCATCAAATCACCGGCTTTGAGTTGGCCAGTCAGGTCTTTGGTTACGCCTGCAACCAGAACGACCTTTTCCTCATGGACACTGCCGAGCAGGATCACTGCGCGGCCGAGTTTGTTTTTCAGTTGATCGACCAGCGCCAACAGCGCCTTGCCATCCTGACCGTCCAGACGCACGGCCAGCACTTTCACGTCCTTGACGTCCAGCGCCTGGGCCGACAGATCGTCGCCCGCGGCACTGGCAGCCTTGGCTTGCAACTGCTCGAGTTGCTTCTCCAGCAGACGGTTGCGCTCCAGCACAGCCGACAGCTTGTCGATCAGGTTGTCGCGGCTGCCCTTGACCAGGCTGGCCGCTTCCTTGAGTTGTTCTTCCGCCGCGTTCAAGTAGGCCAGCGCTTGCGCACCGGTGACGGCTTCGATACGACGCACACCCGACGCCACACCGCCTTCGCTGATGATTTTCAGCAGGCCGATGTCGCCGGTACGGTTGGCGTGGATACCGCCGCACAGCTCGACGGAGAAATCGCCCATGCTCAGCACGCGCACATTGTCGCCGTATTTCTCGCCGAACAGCGCCATGGCGCCTTTCTGCTTGGCGGTTTCGATATCGGTTTCTTCGGTTTCAACCTCGGAGTTCCTGCGGATCTCGGCGTTGACGATTTCTTCCAGCGCCTTGATCTGCTCAGGCTTGATGGCTTCGAAGTGGCTGAAGTCGAAGCGCAGGCGCTGACTGTCGACCAGCGAGCCTTTCTGCTGAACGTGATCGCCCAGCACCTGGCGCAATGCTGCGTGCAGCAAGTGAGTCGCAGAGTGGTTCAACGACGTGGCGTGACGCACCTCGGCGTCAACGTGGGTCTCGACCGGCGCACCGACGATCAGGCTACCCGAATCCAGGATACCGTGGTGCAGGAATGCACCGCCGGTCTTGGTGGTGTCACGCACGTCGAAACGCGCGCTGCCCGCCTGCAGGTAACCGCAATCACCGACCTGGCCACCGGACTCGGCGTAGAACGGCGTCTTGTCGAGAACGATCACGCCCTCATCGCCTTCGCTCAATACGTCGACCGACTGACCATCTTTATACAGCGCAACGATTTTTGCCAAACCACGGGTATCGGTGTAGCCGGTGAATTCGGTGTCCACATCGACCTTGACCAGGCTGTTGTAGTCCATGCCGAAGGAACTGGCGGAACGGGCACGGACGCGCTGGGCTTCCATCTCGCGTTCAAAACCTTCTTCGTCGATGGTCAGGCTGCGCTCGCGAGCGATGTCGCCGGTCAGGTCCATCGGGAAACCATAGGTGTCGTAGAGTTTGAACACCACGTCGCCCGGCACCACGTCGCCCTTGAGTTCAGCCAGATCCTGCTCGAGGATCTTCAGGCCCTGCTCCAGGGTCTTGGCGAATTGCTCTTCTTCGGCCTTCAGCACGCGTTCGATGTGCGCCTGCTGGGATTTCAGTTCCGGGAAGGCTTCGCCCATCTCGGCGACCAGGGCCGCGACGATCTGGTAGAAGAAGCTGCCCTTGGCGCCCAGCTTGTTACCGTGGCGGCAAGCGCGACGGATGATCCGGCGCAGCACGTAGCCACGGCCTTCGTTGGACGGCAGCACGCCGTCGGCGATCAGGAAGCCGCAGGAACGGATGTGGTCAGCCACCACTTTCAGCGAAGCCTGGGCGTCGTTGGTGCAGCCGATGGCCTTGGCCGAAGCGCTCAGCAGGCTCTGGAACAGGTCGACTTCATAGTTCGAGTGAACATGCTGCAGCACGGCACTGATTCGCTCCAGGCCCATGCCGGTGTCGACCGACGGCGCTGGCAGCGGGTGCAACACGCCATCGGCGGTGCGGTTGAACTGCATGAACACGTTGTTCCAGATTTCGATGTAGCGGTCGCCGTCTTCTTCCGGCGAGCCCGGTGGGCCACCCCAGATGTCGGCGCCGTGATCGTAGAAAATCTCGGTGCAAGGACCGCACGGGCCGGTATCGCCCATGGTCCAGAAGTTGTCGGAGGCGTACGGCGCGCCCTTGTTGTCGCCAATGCGCACCATGCGCTCGGCCGGAACCCCGATTTCCTTGGTCCAGATGTCGTACGCCTCGTCATCGCTGGCGTAGACGGTGACCCAGAGCTTTTCCTTGGGCAGGTTCAACCACTTGTCGGATGTCAGGAAGTTCCAGGCGTAGCTGATGGCATCACGCTTGAAATAATCACCGAAGCTGAAGTTACCCAGCATTTCGAAGAAGGTGTGGTGACGAGCGGTATAACCGACGTTTTCCAGGTCGTTGTGCTTGCCGCCGGCGCGCACGCATTTCTGGCTGCTGACGGCGCGGGTGTACGCGCGCTTTTCCTGGCCCAGGAAGCAGTCCTTGAACTGGTTCATCCCCGCGTTGGTGAACAGCAGGGTTGGGTCGTTGCCCGGAATCAAAGAGCTGGAGGCTACACGGGTGTGGCCTTGCTCTTCGAAGAAGCGAAGGAAGGCTTCACGGATTTCTGCGCTTTTCATTAGGTTCTTCCACGGAGGCTGCGGCCAAAGGCCTGTTCGAAACGTCAACAGACGAAGCGACGGCAAAGGGCCGCATTATATCGGCCCTGCGCGCGGGGTACAGCGTGTTTATACGATAGAAACGGTCAATTGGAGTGCTAACGCTATCACTTGCGCGAAAAGTCGACGAATGCCGCGACGACCTGCTCGATTTGCGCACGGCTGACGTCCATGTGCGTGACCATGCGCAGACGCGCGGCGGCACTGAGCTTGATCCCGCGTTCGGCGGAAAATGCCTTGATCGCCTCGGCCTGGTCGCCCATCTGCACGTAAACCATGTTGGTTTGCACCGGTTCGACTTCGAAACCCGCCGCCCGCAGGCCTTCGGCCAGGTATTGCGCGTTGGCGTGGTCATCGGCCAGGCGCTGAACGTTGTGATCCAGCGCGTACAGGCCTGCCGCCGCGAGAATACCGGCCTGACGCATGCCGCCACCGACCATTTTGCGCAGGCGCCGGGCCTTGCCGATCAACTCGGCCGAGCCGCACAGCACCGAACCCACCGGGGCGCCCAGCCCTTTGGACAGGCAGACCGAGACGGAATCGAAATAGTGGGTGATTTCCCGGGCATCGACACCCAGCTTGACTGCAGCGTTGTACAGGCGAGCCCCGTCCAGATGCAGCTTCAAACCGTTTTCGCGGGTAAAACTGCGCGCCCGGGCCAGGTACTCCAGCGGCAGGACCTTGCCTTGCATGGTGTTTTCAAGCGCCAGCAACCGGGTACGTGCAAAGTGGAAATCGTCTGGCTTGATTGCTGCGGCGACGTGGGTCAGGTCCAGCGTACCATCGGCTTGTACTTCCAGCGGCTGCGGCTGGATCGAGCCAAGCACCGCTGCGCCACCCCCTTCGTACTTATAAGTGTGGGCCTGCTGGCCGACGATGTACTCGTCACCGCGCTCGCAATGGGCCATCAACCCCAGCAGGTTGCTCATGGTGCCGATCGGTACGAACAGTGCCGCGGCAAAGCCCAGGCGCCTGGCCAGTTCGGCCTCCAGGTGATTGACCGTCGGATCTTCGCCATACACGTCATCGCCGGTGGCGGCCTTGGTCATTGCCTCGAGCATGCCAGCGCAAGGTTGGGTGACGGTGTCGCTGCGAAGATCGATAACACTCATGAATCTGGCCTCGGTAAGCAGGGGAAATCCCTTTCAGTCAGGAATTACTGCGGGCATGGCGACGATTAATCAACCCTTGGGCAGGGATAATGCTCACTAATAAAGCGAAATACTTGATTGGAATCATCCAAAAGGGGCCATGCGCACACCGCAAATATGTGATAAAAACGCTGCGCCGCCAAACATTTGGGCGGCAAAAACGTTCTCAGGGCGGGGTGCAACTCCCCACCGGCGGTAATTGCGCGCAAAGCGCATAGCCCGCGAGCGCTTGGCGACGACGCTGCTTCGGCGGTGGTTGGCGGCAAGGTCAGCAGACCCGGTGTGATCCCGGGGCCGACGGTCATAGTCCGGATGAAGAGAGAACGGGATTGACAACAAAGGGCCGTCCGCCGGCATTCGTGCGTGCGCACCCTCAGATCCCCTTCGATTCATAACGCCCTGTTTTTCACACAAACAGGAGTCAGAACATGCAACCCACCGCAATCGACAGCAAAAGCAAACACCATCATGGCGAGCGCGTAGCGTTCATCCAGGCCTGCTGGCACAAGGACATTGTCGATCAGAGCCGTAAAGGCTTCGTCACCGAAATGATTGCCCAGGGTTATCAGGAATCCGACATCGATTTCTTCGAAGTCGGCGGCGCCTTTGAAATGCCCCTGCACGCCAAGCTGCTGGCCAAAACCGGTCGTTATGCCGGCATCGTCGCGGCAGCCCTGGTGGTGGACGGCGGCATCTACCGTCACGAATTCGTCGCCCAGTCAGTGGTCAGCGGCCTGATGCAGGTGCAACTGGAAACCGAAGTGCCAGTGTTCTCGGTGTCCCTGACCCCGCACCACTTCCATGCCGGTGAAGAGCACCAGAAGTTCTTCTTCGAGCATTTCCTGCATAAAGGTCAGGAAGCGGCGAAGACTTGTGCGGATACGTTGAGCAAACTGCGTGCATTGCGTCGCACTGAACCTCGCGCGGTCGCCGTCTAAACACAAAACCAACTGTAGGAGCGAGCTTGCTCGCGAAGAACTCAAGGACACCGCGTTTCTAGAGAATTCGCGCGTTATCGTTGACGACCTTCGCGAGCAAGCTCGCTCCTACAGGTGTTTCAGGCCAGGTTTTCGTCAGTGGTCGGCACGACCAGGATGCCGGCACGCAAACCATTCTTCACCTTGGGGTTCGGGAAGATGATCCGGGCGCCCTTTTCCTCGATGATCCAGCGAGTGTTGGCGATGTCTTCCGCCAGCAGATAACCCACTTCCAGCTCCGAAAAGTTCTCGATGTCCGCCGGCAGGTTCAGGCGGAAGCTGTCGCTGTGCTTGATGATTTCCCGCGCCACGCTGTACAGCTGCAAACCGTCCAGTGCCGCTTCAGTCAGTTCCGGCTCGGTGCCTTCGATGATCTGCTTGAGACGGTTTTCCAGCAGCGAGACATTGACCCCGTCGTTCTGACCGAACGGCCGCGCCTTGCCCAACTCCAGGGTGAAAGCCTCTGCACCGAGCTTGTCGTAGGTATAGGAACTGAAGACGATCGACGGCTTGTTCTGCAGCAGCACCGCTTCCATGCCCGCAGCACGCAGGCGCGCCAGTTCCTGACGCGAATGCTGGCGGTCTTCTTTCCACGGGTACAGGGCGAACTGCTCGATTTTCGAGCCGCGAATCGCCGTGTGCAGGTCGTAGTGCAGGCGCTGGCGATCCGGCAGGCTGAAGAAACTGGCGGCCAAACGCTCCAGCTCACAGGCGCGCAGGGCTTCGCAACCGCTGCTTTGTTCGTGACGGCCATTGAACAGCCGATTGACGTCCTGCTCGACGAAACGCTCGCCCTTGCGAATCGCTTCCGGGTTGCCGAACAGGAACAGAACACGTGCGCGCGGCTTCAAGTCGCCGCGGGCAATGTCGTGCAACAGGCGATCGAGCAATTCGATCGGCGCTGTTTCGTTGCCATGGATCCCCGCCGACAGCAGCAGGTCCAGGCCGTTGTCACGGGCTTCAGGTGGCCGGACTTCCAGCGCACCTTCGCTCAACCAGCGCATGCGCACGCCTTCGACAGTCAGTTGAGTCTTCTCCGCCGGTTCGCGGCCGGCGAGGGTCAGTTCAAGCAGTTTGCCGAGGGCGAGCATAGAGCGGTTTCCTTAGTGGTCGTGGTTGCAATCCGGGCCGTGAACGTGATCCTCGTCGTCGCCGAGTTCAGCCGGTTCCATCTCCAGTTGCAGACTTACCAGATTAGTCGCCAATGGGCGCAACAGCAGGTTGGCGTACTCGGCGTCACCTTCCTCGACGTCCACGCCGATCAGCAACTGGCCACGGCCGTCCTGCTGGATCCACAGCTCTTTACCTTGCCACAGGACCGCGACGCGGGTGCAGGAAGTCTCCAGTTGCGTGCCGTCGGTGTCTTCAAGGATCAGCTGCAGGGTATCGCTCATGTCTTTACGCTCTCGTTTGAGATGAAGCAGCGCGCTGCCGTAGAGGGCGGCGCGCCGTCGATCAATTGATCTGGAATGGATAAACCGCGCCCAGTTTAAGGATTTGCGTCAGTTCATCCAGTGCCGTCCGGCACTCAAGCAGCAATTGCGGGTCCGCCAGATCGTTTTCGGTCATGCGGTCGCGGTAGTGCTTCTCGACCCATTCGGTCAGAGTGCCGTACAACGGTGCCGTCATGATAACCCCTGGGTTGACGGCCGCCAGTTCGGTTTCGTTGAGTGCGACGCGCAACCGCAGGCAAGCAGGGCCACCGCCGTTCTGCATGCTCTGCTTGAGATCGAAGACTTTCACTTCGCGGATCAGGCCGCCGGAGCTGGTCAAACCCTGCAAGTACTGCCAGACACGCTCGTTGCCACGGCATTCTTCCGGCACGATCAACAGCATGGAGCCGTCAGGACGTGACAGCAGTTGGCTATTGAACAGGTAGGAACGAACCGCGTCTTCCACGCTCACTGCGGAACGCGGTACGCAGACTGACTGAAATTTCCCACCGACCTTGGCGAGTTTGCTCTGCAATTCAGCGAGCATCAGCTCGGTGTCGAGGAACGCGTCCTCGTGATAGAACAGCACTTCGCCATTACCGACGGCGATCACGTCGTTATGGAACACGCCCTGATCGATCACCGACGGGTTCTGCTGGGCGTAGACCACGCCGTCATCGCTCAAGCCGTGCAGACGGGCAACGGCCTGGGACGCTTCGAGGGTCTGGCGCGCCGGGTACTTCTGCGGTGCCGGGTAGCGGGTATCGAACGCGCTGCGACCGAACACGAAGAACTCGACACCGGCTTCGCCATATTCACGGCAGAAACGCGTGTGGTTGGCCGCACCTTCGTCACCGAACTGCGCCACGGCCGGCAAGGCGGCGTGGTGGGCGAAGTGTTTCTGATCAGCGAACATCGCCCCCAGCACGCGGCTGGTGGTCGGGTGTTCGATGCTGCGGTGATATTTGCAGTTGAGGTTGGCGGCGGTGAAATGCACGCGGCCATCAGCGGTGTCGGCGCTCGGGCTGACAGTAGCGGCGTTGGCCACCCACATGCTCGAGGCCGAGCAACTGGCCGCCAGCAGCGGCATCGCGTCTTTGGCAGCGCGCTCGATCACTTCAGCATCGGTACCGCCAAAGCCCAGGCGACGCAGTGCGGCCACATCCGGGCGCTCTTGCGGTGCCAGTACGCCTTGCTGGAAACCCATTTCCATCAGCGCTTTCATCTTTGCCAGGCCTTGCAGCGCCGCTTCCCTGGGGTTGGAAGACTGCTGGCTGTTGCTCTGGGACGCGACGTTGCCGTAGGACAGGCCGCCGTAGTTATGGGTCGGCCCCACTAGACCGTCAAAATTGACTTCATAGGATTTCATCAGCGAGGCTCCACGAGAATCTGTTGTTATAGGCTTCAGTAACTAACTGTTCAGTGCGACCGAGTCGCGGCCTTCGCGGGCAAGCCCGCTCCTACAGGTTCGGTGGTGTTCACACATTTGTGTTCCACTCAATCACTGTGGGAGCGGGCTTGCCCGCGAATGGGCGTTACGCCATTTTCACGCCAGGCGTAAGGGTCGACGGCATCACCAGGCTCGGTGTTTCCAGCGAGGCCACCGGGTATGCGCAGTAGTCGGCCGCGTAGTAGGCGCTGGCACGGTGGTTGCCCGAGGCGCCGACGCCGCCGAACGGCGCACTGCTCGCGGCACCGGTCAGCTGCTTGTTCCAGTTGACGATACCGGCACGGCTTTCCAGCCAGAATTGCTGGTAACGCGCCTCGGAGTCCGACAGCAGGCCGGCGGCCAGACCGTAGGCGGTGTCGTTGGCTTCAGCGATCGCCGCTTCAAAATCAGCGTAGCGGATCACTTGCAGCAACGGGCCGAACAGCTCTTCGTCAGGACGATTGGCAACGGCGGTCACGTCCAGAATACCCGGGGTCAGCAATGCCGATTGAGCCTGAGGCTGCGTCATTTCCAGCAGCGCCACGGCGCCGTTGGCCAGCAGATGTTCTTGCGCATCCATCAACGCTTTCGCAGCGCCAAGGGAAACCACCGAGCCCATGAATGGCGCCGGTTGCTGATCGAAGGCACCGACTTCAATAGTCGCGCTGACCGCCACCAGGCGCGCCAGCAACGAATCGCCCCAGGCACCTTGCGGCACCAGCAAGCGGCGGGCACAGGTGCAACGCTGGCCGGCGGAGATGAACGCCGACTGAATGATGGTGTACACCGCGGCATCGAGGTCGGCGACCTGATCGACCACCAGCGGGTTGTTACCGCCCATCTCCAGCGCGAGGATCTTGTCCGGACGACCGGCGAATTGCTGGTGCAAGTGATTGCCGGTGCGGCTGGAACCGGTGAAGAACAGCCCGTCGATACCCGGGTTCGCCGCCAGGGCGATGCCGGTTTCGCGAGCGCCTTGCAGCAGGTTCAACACGCCCGCCGGCAGACCGGCCTCGATCCAGCACTTGACCGTCAGTTCGGCCACTTTCGGTGTCAGTTCGCTTGGTTTGAACAGCACGCTGTTACCGGCCAGCAGTGCCGGAACGATGTGACCGTTCGGCAAGTGACCCGGGAAGTTGTAAGGACCAAACACCGCCACCACACCGTGGGGTTTGTGGCGCAGCACGGCGGTGGCGTCGCCCAGCGGGCCGCTCTTCTCGCCGGTACGCTCGCGGTAGCTCTGCACCGAGATCGCGATCTTGTTGACCATGCTGGTGACTTCGGTCGCCGCTTCCCACAGGGGTTTGCCGGTTTCTTCGCCGATGGTGCGGGCCAGTTCGTCAGAGTGATTCTTCAGCGCGGCCGCAAAAGCTTCCAGCACCGAGATACGTTCTTCCAGCGTACGCCGCGCCCAGTCCGGGAACGCCTGACGCGCCGCTTGCACAGCCGACTCGACCTGAGCGGCGGTGGCGCCAACGCCGGACCACAGCACTTGCTGGGTCACCGGGTTCAGCGACTCGAAGGCTTCGCCCCCACCTGCCAGCCATTCACCTGCGATGTAAAGCGACTTCATTATTTCGACTCCCGAGCTGCGGACAACGCCACGGCGCGCACTTGATCGCCAGCGTTGAGTTGAAGACGTTTGGCGGTCTGCGGATCGACCACCAGGGTGCCGGCGGCCAGACGTGCCGGCGCAGCAGTGATGCGGCAGTCTTCGCGCTTGCGGTTGTGAATGATGAATGGCGTGGCGTCGTCACCCGGCGTGCCAACGGCCAGCACCAGTGCCTGGCTGTCACGCACGGCGCGGATCTTGCCGGTTTCGCATTCGATGGCCGGGCCGGCGTCGAAAATGTCGACGTAACCCTGGTAGCTGAAACCTTCGCTCTTGAGCATGGCCAGCGCTGGCTCGGTGTCCGGGTGAACCTGGCCGATCACGTTGCGCGCATCCGGCGACAGGAAGCAGGTGTACAGCGGGAATTTCGGCATCAGCTCGGCGATGAACGCCTTGTTGCCCACGCCGGTCAGGTAGTCAGCCTGGCTGAACTCCATCTTGAAGAAGTGTCGACCCAGGCTTTCCCAGAACGGCGAACGCCCGGCTTGGTCGGAAACACCGCGCATTTCGGCGATGATCTTGTTGCCGAACAGTTGCGGGAATTCGGCGATGAACAGCATCCGCGCCTTGGACAGCATGCGGCCGTTGAGGCCAGTGCGGTAATCGGCATGCAGGAACAGCGAGCACAGCTCGGAGTTGCCGGTCAGGTCGTTGGCCAGGAACAGCGTAGGGATTTCACGATAGATGTTCAGCTCTTGCGAAGCGCTGACGGTCAAACCGACCCGGAAGTTGTACCAGGGCTCACGCAGGCCGACGGCGCCGGCAATGGCGGAAATGCCCACCACGCGAGCGTTGTCATCTTCGAGCACGAACAGGTAGTCCGCGTCGCCCCGCCCGGCTTCGCCGCGAAAGGTCTTCTCGGCCCAGCCGACCCGATGGGCCAGACGTTCTTCGTTGGCCGGCAAAGTGGTCAGGCCGGTGCCGGTGCTACGGGCCAGGTCGATCAGAGCGGGTAAATCGCTGCTGCGTACGGGACGAACGATCATGCTATCTCCTCAAACGGGCCGCTTGCGCCACCCGTGAAACTTCGCTGCTGTCTAAACAAGCAATCAGGCCAGGCAGGCGTTAAACCGCGACCAGGCGCACGCTGGCACCCTCGCCGACGCCCAGGGCTTCGGCCGCTTCCAGGTCCAGGGTCACCGGTTTGCCCGGCGCATAATCGAGCTCGAGCATCACTGCGCGGTAATCCTGCAACTGGGCATTGGCCACCAGATACTGGCGACCGACACCTTTGACCGGCTCGCCGATTTTCACCGGCACCACGCGGCTCTGGGCGATCGAACGGATCCCCGAGACGCGGGCATGCAGGGTCGGGCCACCGTCGAAGATGTCGATGTAGTGATCGGTTTCGAAGCCTTCGCGCATCAGGATGTCGAAGGTGATCTGCGCCCGCGGGTGTACCTGGCCCATCGCTTCTTGCGCGGAGTCCGGCAGCAGGGGCACGTAGATCGGGTAATGCGGCATCAGTTCGGCGAGGAACGTACGGCTCTTCAGGCCGCACAGACGCTCGGCTTCAGCGTAGTTGAGGTCGAAAAAGTTGCGCCCGATGGCATCCCAGAATGGCGAGTCGCCATTTTCATCGCTGTAACCGACGATCTCGGTCACCACGGAATCGGCAAAACGCTCCGGATGGCTGGCCACGAACAGCAAGCGGCCACGGGAGTTGAGTTCCGACCACGGCGAACCCACCAGATCGCGCTGCACGTAGAAACTGGTCAGCAAGCTGTTACCGGTCAGGTCGTGGCACTGCGAGAGCACGTGGATCTTGTTGTGAATCTTCAACTCGCGGGAAGCGTGCACGAAGGTTTCGTTGCGGAAGCTGTAGAACGGCTCGGAGTAACCGGCCGACGCCACGATGGCCGAGCAACCGACCAGCTTGCCGGTGGCACTGTCTTCGAGGACGAAGAAATAGCTTTCCTCACCGTTGAAGCTCACTTCGGCGGCGAACGAGGCTTCGCTTGCCGCGATCTTGTCGCTCAGGCGCTCAACGTCATCCGGCAAGGAAGTGACACCAATCGGGCTGTCCGCAGCCAGACGCTGTACCTCGCCCAGATCAGCCATTTGCGCGGGGCGCATCACCAGCATGGTGTCACTCCTTTTTCTAAAACTCTTTGAGGAAAATAAGCCGGCCCCTTGTAGGAGCGAGCCTGCTCGCGATGGTGGATCAGCAACAACGATGTCGACTGACACACCATCGCGAGCAGGCTCGCTCCTACAGAAAAGCGGGGCCGGCATCAAAATTGGGTTCGACGCCCGAAAACTCAGGCGTCGAAGGGTCTATCAGGCTTGTGTCAGTTTTGCTGCAGCACGTTCGAAGCGGTCCAGGCCGGCATCGATATCGGCGTCTTCCACCACCAGGCTTGGCGCGAAACGCACCACGTCCGGGCCGGCTTGCAGCACCATCAGGCCTTCTTGCTCAGCAGCGTTGAAGATGTCCTTGGCCTTGCCTTTCCACGCATCGCTCAGCACGCAGCCGATCAACAGGCCCATGCCGCGGACTTTAGTGAACAGGCCGTACTTCTCGCCGATCTGCTCAAGACGCGCCTTGAACTTGTCGTGCTTGGCGTTGACGCCAGCCAGCACTTCAGGGGTATTGACCACGTCAATTACCGCTTCGGCGACAGCGCACGCCAGCGGGTTGCCGCCGTAAGTGGTGCCGTGGGTGCCGACAACCAGGTGCTTGGCCAGGTCTTCGGTGGTCAGCATGGCTGCGATCGGGAAACCGCCGCCCAGGCTCTTGGCGCTGGTCAGGATGTCCGGGATCACGCCGTAATGCTGGTAGGCAAACAGGTGGCCAGTACGGCCCATACCGGTTTGCACTTCGTCGAAGATCAGCAGCGCGTTGTGCGCAGTGCACAGTTCACGGGCACCTTGCAGGTATTCCAGTTCAGCCGGGATGACACCGCTTTCGCCCTGGATCGGTTCCAGCACCACGGCGCAAGTCTTGTCGGAAATGGCAGCTTTCAACGCAGCCAGATCGTTGTACGGCACGTGGGTGATACCGGTGATTTTCGGACCGAAACCGTCGGAGTACTTCGACTGGCCACCGACGTTCACAGTGAACAGGGTGCGGCCGTGGAAACTGTTGAGCGCAGCGATGATCTCGTACTTCTCGCTGCCGAAACGGTCGAAACCGACGCGACGGGCCAGCTTGAAGGCGGCCTCGTTGGCTTCGGCGCCGGAGTTGCAGAAGAAGGCGCGGTCGGCAAAGGTGGCGTCGACCAACTTGTGGGCCAGGCGCAGGGCCGGCTCATTGGTGAACACGTTGGACACGTGCCACAGCTTGTTCGCCTGCTCGGTCAAGGCACCGACCAGCGCCGGATGCGCGTGACCCAATACGTTGACGGCGATCCCGCCGGCGAAGTCGATCAGCTCGCGGCCGGACTGGTCCCAAACGCGGGAACCGGCACCACGCACAGGAATGAATGCGGCAGGCGCATAGTTGGGAACCATTACCTGATCGAAATCGGCGCGTTGTACCGCAGCGTGCTCAACGGACATCGGAGTCTCCTGAAGAGAAAACACTCGCCTGAAACTGGCGAGCTTGGTGAGGATTGTAAGGACAGTTTTCAGCCCGGCCTTGCCGCCAAGCGACAACTTCTTATAGCGCAAACCCCGGATTTTCCCGGGTTTACGGCAATGCGACATATAGGGTCGCAAAGGCGCAGTTTAACTGGCGGCGAGCGATTAAGGCAGGCTTGCGCCGCTGTAACCCATGCCGATTTGCCGAGGGCGGTAAATATGTACCGCACGTCGTCCGCGTTCCCGCGGTTTCCTAAGGGCCTAATCAAACTTCGATGGCCACCTTAACCCCATGAATACCCAACATACCGCCAACGCGTCCGATGAATTCAGGCCGGATGCCCACTATCAGCACCTGATCAATGTCATTCCGTCCTGGCTCCGTCAGGCAACGCCCCAACGGCGCGAGGCGCTGAGCAACAGCACGCCAGGCATGCCGGCCGCGCTCAAGGACGCGCCCCCCCATCAGCATGCGGAACTGGGCAAACTCATCGCCCGACATGTGAGCAGCCAGAATCAGGTTGATCAGATGATGGCAAAACTGCAGAGCCCCGCCGACTTCGCCGAATCACTGCTCGAAACGGCGCTCAAGACCCGATTCGGTCTGGAACTGGACGCTCGCAAAACCTTCCTTCACCTTTACATCCCCGATCACATCCCATGGCTGCGGTTGAAGTCAGGCGCCGCGCGCACCTGGACGGTGTCACTGCTGGATGCCGCGCTGCACAACTTTGAAAGCGCCGAAACCGAAGCAGACGCCTTCGAGCCCGCCTCGACTTACATCACGCCCCCCTCTGCTACCGGGCAATTCGCTACATTGCCGCAAATACTGGAAAAGATGCCCATCACCGCATTCACCCAGCTATGCCGGGAGCTCGACATCGGCCAGCGCTATAAAGAGTATCTGGAGGACAATCTTGGCATCAGCAATCCGGTGGCCGCGGCAATACTGAAATCGAAAATTCACGACAGCCAGAAAACCGCACTAACCGCTGCCCTGCACATGGCGCAGATGCAAAAATTGCTGGGCAGTGGTGTCCACCAGCTGATTCTTGGCCTTGTCGACAACCTGCCGCATTTGCGTTTGCACGGTCAGCCCTGGGGCTGCCATGAACTGACAATCATGAACTTTCCCCTGTCCGGCATCGTGATGTTTTCACCGGATCTGGAGCGCGCAACGGAAGTGGCCAGGGTGGTGGCTTACATTCCTGACGACCCCGAACATCCGATCAAGGAATACATTTCGTCCGCCGCCTTCGCAGAGGAACTTGGCCGGCGCTTGCGTACCCCCGAATATCAACAGTTCTTCAGTCGCTTCATCAATCATGAGGATCGTGGTCACTTCTTCGCGCAGTTGAACAACGAACTTTCGTCCATAACCTGGCAGCCTGTGCCACCTGGCGATCCACGACCGACCTGGCGAGAACAGCCTAACGAGCGCACCAATTTGCGCATGGCGGCAACGCCGGTCAAAGGCGAGTTATTGACCCACCTCTATCAGAGCAGGCTTAACAAGGTACTCAACGATGCGCGAGTCATCGCGGTATCCACCGCAACAGTCGACCGGAAAGCTCGTTGGGCGTTGTGGGATTCCTTCACGGAAATTGCCTCGACGCTGCTGAACATCGCCGCCTTCATTGCCCTGCCCTTCGTGCCGTTCCTCGGCGAACTGATGTTGGCCTACACGGCCTATCAGTTACTCGACGAAACCTTCGAAAGCATTGTTGACTGGGCCGAGGGCCACACCACCGAAGCCTTCGAACATTTCATGGGGGCCGTTGAATCCGCCGTGCAACTGGGCACCTTTGCGGTGGGCGGTGTGGTCGCGGCGGGAGAGTTTCGCGCGCTCCTGCCACGGGAAATTGTGCAATTCATCGACCGTTTCAATTCGGTGAAGCGACCCGATGGCGAAACCCGCTACTGGAAACCCGACCTTACCCCCTACGAGCACCCCGCCACACTCTCGGCGGACTCAAAACCGGACTCACTCGGACTGCACAGGCATCAAGGTAAAACGCTGTTACCACTGGAAGGCAAAAACTACGCCGTCAGCGAGGGCTCAGTGATCGGCGAGCATCGCATCGACCACCCCTCCCGCCCTGAGGCCTACAAACCTCAACTCAAGCACAACGGTGCCGGCGCCTGGCAAACCGAACTCGACCAGCCGTTGAGCTGGGACCAGGCCACCGTGCTGCGACGTATCGGCCCGGACATGCAGCGTTTTTCCGAAAGCGAGCGCGAACGCATACTCACCATCAGCGGTTGCCACGAAAATGTTCTGCGCAAGATGCATGTGAATGGCGGGCAAGTACCGCCACTACTGGCCGACACACTTAAACGCTTCAAGATCGATCAAGACATTCAAACGTTTATCCGGCAAATAGGTAGCGAGCGCCCGGAAGACTTCCTCAAGGCCGACCCGGTGATTCAGCTTGAGTTACTCAATGCAAACGGCTATTGGCCGGCAAATAAAGGGCTGCGATTGACCGACGGAGCGGCGCAAACCCTTTGGCAAAGTCCCGCCCCCGATGTGCCTGTACTGCAAATCGATGTCACAAGGCTCAACGACGGCGATCTGCTCAAAACCTTTCTCCTGGCCCTATCGGAAACAGAAATAAAAACGCTGATGGGCGAAGAGTTCGGTCTGCCCTCCCCTCGTATCGAAAGCCGCACACGCAGCTTGCGCCAAACACTGGCAAAAATAGCCGAACGCAAGCGACAAGACCTATTCGAGCAGCGTTACCGCAAGCTCGAACGGGGTGCCCCTCCCGCCGTACAAACCCTCATGGACGACGAACCCGGCTTGCCCGTCAGCGTCGCGGAAACACTCATGGGCACGGCAAACGATCAGGAACTGCTACAGCTCCGACGCGGAACCGTGCCCCCGCGACTCGCAGACCTGAGCCAGGAGGCAGGCCTGCAAGTGCGCGTAACCCGCGCCTACGAAGGGCTTGAGTTGCCATCGACCACGGCCAGTCTCGACACCGATCGATTGGCCATGCACTCGCTGGAAAATTTGCCGGGCTGGACGGGACAGTTGCGCCTGGAAATTCGCCACTACGCCTATGACGGGCGCCTGCTCGACAGCCTTGGCAGCGTGGACGCGCCGATCCGCAAGGTCCTTGTCCTCACCGAAGAAGGTTCTTACCAGCCATACGACAACACCGGCGAAGAACTCAGCGGCTCGAACTCACTTTACGACAGCTTGCTGCAAGCATTGCCGGACAGTGAACGAAACGCCCTGAACATCCACATCGGCGAAAGCGAACGACTCAAACAATTGATTCGCCAACATACCTTGAGCCGCGATGCCTTACGCGAACTACTGGCTGAGCACCCCAACTTCAAACCCTCCTACGATCCAAAGGTGATGCGCTTACTGGGGGGTGGCGATGGCTATCGTCAAATGCCGACCAACACACCATCCCTGCAGGCCCGGGCTCAAACACTGTTCCCCCATCTATCACCCGAAGAACTTGAAGCCTTCGTCCTGCGCCTGCAGCAGCACCCAAGCGGACCACGGGAAGTATTGAGCCGGCTCAGGGTTCAACACAGGCAACTTGTCGAAACGCTGTCGTCCTGGAAAGATGAAATCCCATTGTTCATTCCCGATACTCAAATCAGGCTGACCCCAGAGCAATTCACAGTTCAGAAGCAAATCCGCCAGCAATTCATGCACGAACTGATGGACTGCTGGCGACAACAATGGACCCTTCCCGAATCCATTCTGGAAACGGTCGAGTTCAGCTTCTTCCATCCGATTATCGGCGAGCTGCCAGCGTTGAGCGCCGACTTCAGTGCAGTCACCATAGTGAGACTGGATGGCAGTAGCGCCACGCGAGGCATCCATGAATTCCTGCGCCATTTTTCCGACTTGCGCACCCTCGCATTACGCGACTTCAACCTGGGTCAATTACCGGACCTGAACACATCACCACAACTAAAGGAATTGATACTCAGCGACTGCGCGATCACGCTCAACTCCGAGAGCCAGGCCACACTTTCAGGGCTGCATCAGCTGACGACACTGGATTTGTACAAGAACCCGCTGGGGCTGTTGCCGGACGTGGAAAGCATGCCCGATCTGAACTACATCGATGTGTCCGAGACTGGCATAACCGACCTGCCGCGGGGCTTGCTGACTCGTCCACATCTGCGCACGGCCCTGCTCAATGACAACCTGATCGAAGAATTGCCCCCAACACTGTTCACCCTGCAACGCAGCACCCAGGAAGGCTTCGACCTGGGCAGCAATCCACTTACAAAGGCCACCCGCGAACGCCTCAAACAGCACTTCCGGCAGACCCGGCAGGACTTCGGCATCTTCGCCGAAGAGCCAGACATTCGTCGCGTGCAGGCGCTGTATCCAATGATGGATCAGGAAGTCGCGAGCAGATTCGTGTACTTGCTACCCGGCACGCTGGACGAGGGACGACTCGCACTGAGTCGCCTGGAAGCTGAGCTTGTGACCCTCGAAGACGAACTGTCTGCCTGGACCGCCAATATCCCTGCCGTACACCCGCAAAGCAACCAACCCTTCAATGCACAGCAGTTGCTGCTTGAGCACTCGGCCCGGGACGAATTCAAACAATTCGTGCTGCGCTGCTGGCGTCGAGAAAGCGAACTGAATGACTTCAATGACCTGCTGCAACCAACCTTTGATTTGAGCCTGGACACCCTGATTACCGGTGACCTGCCAACCCTGAGTGCCGACTTCAGCCATGTATCGCTGGTTTACCTGCACAGCGAATCCGGCCTGACCACTGGCGTTACACGGTTTCTGGAGCGCTTTCCAAAACTCAAGACCATCAGCCTTAGCGGTTTCCGCCTGGGTGATATGCCGGAGGCGATTTTCCGCATGGGCGACCTGACCTCGGTCAATTTCCCCGATTGCAACATCACCCTTACCCCGCAGGCTGTCTCGAGCCTGACCGAGATGACGCGCCTGAACTTCCTGGACTTGAGCAACAACCCGTTGGGGCTAGCACCGGATGTCAGTCAGATGACCGATCTGGCCACCTTGCAGCTGGAAAACTGCGGCCTCACCGAATTGCCTACCGGTCTGCAGCAACTCAAGAACCTGGAAACAGCGGATCTGAGCAGTAACTCGATTACCCGGATACCCAGCGACATTCTGGAATGGCCGATGGAAATCACCGAGGGCATCGAGCTGCGGGACAATCCGCTTTCCGAAGAAAGCCTGCGAATCCTGATCGAGTATTTCAGGCTGACCAACATCGACTTCGGCGTCCAGGCCGTGATCGAACGGGCAGAACTGGAGGTGTCGAATTCCGAGGACTCCGCCCCGGAAGATTGATCAGGGTCAGGCGCGGATCAACCGCGCTCCGGCGGCACAGAAGACAATTCGAACGGGCTGCTGCTACGCCGCTGGTTGCGATCTTCCCGCGGCGTGGCACCGAAGAAATTGCGATAGGCGCTGGAGAAATGCGGCCCCGAGGAGAAGCCACAGGACAGGCCGATCTGGATGATCGACTTGCTGGTTTGCATCAACATCTGCCGGGCCTTGTTCAGGCGCAGCTCCAGATAGTACTGGCTCGGCACACGGTTGAGGTATTGCTTGAAGATCCGCTCAAGCTGCCGACGGGACACGCACACGTGCTGGGCGATTTCGTCGGTGGTCAGCGGTTCCTCGATGTTGGCTTCCATGAGCAGCACCGCCTGGGTGAGCTTCGGATGGCTGGAACCAAGGCGATTCTGCAACGGAATACGCTGGCGTTCGCCACCTTCACGGATGCGCTCGACCACCAGCTCTTCAGACACCGCACCGGCCAGCTCCGCACCGTGATCGCGGGCCAGCACGGCCAGCAACAGGTCGAGCACCGACAGGCCGCCGCACGCGGTCAGGCGATCACGATCCCAGTCGAACAGGTGACTGGTGGCGATGACCTTCGGAAAGCGCTCGGCGAAATCGTCCTGCCAGCGCCAATGCACGGCGGCGCGATATCCGTCGAGCAAGCCCAGTTGTGCCAGCGGGTAAACACCGGCCGACAGACCGCCGATCACACAACCGGAACGCACCAGTTGCTTGAGCGCACTGCTGAGCGCCGGCGCCAGTGCGGTCGGCGGTTCGTCAGCGAGCAGGAACAGTTTCTGGAAGTTCTCGAGCTTGCCGGTCCACGCCTCACCCGGCAATTGCCAGGCGCTTTCGGCCGGCGGTTCGGCCTGCAGGAACGACAACTCGTAAACCACGTCCGGATGCACACGCTGGGCAACACGCAAGGCCTCCTCAGCCAGCGCAAGCGTCAGTGCTTTAGTGCTGGGCCAAATCAGGAAACCAATTCGATGGGCAGTCATGGTGGGCAATCCGAAGCGGAGAACAGTGATGAAGGCATGGGCCAATGCTAGCCCGTAAATGAACGCAAATCTCAAAACCAACAGAGATCAAATGTGGGAGCTGGCTTGCCTGCGATAGCGGTGGACCAGATTGCATCCCTGGTTCAGACACACCGCCATCGCTGGCAAGCCAGCTCCCACAGGGGTCGGGGTCAGCCTCTAGGCTGCGAAGCATGCACTATCCCTGTGCACAACGGCAGTCCTGATTACTTCAAGCTGCCGGACAGGAATTGCTGCAAACGCTCCGATTGCGGGTTCACCAGCACTTCGCGCGGATTGCCGCTTTCTTCGACCAGACCTTTGTGCAGGAACACCAACTGGTTCGACACTTCACGGGCGAAGCCCATTTCATGGGTCACCACGACCATGGTCCGGCCTTCCTGAGCCAGGGCCTGCATGACCTTCAACACGTCGCCGACCAGCTCCGGGTCGAGTGCGGAAGTCGGTTCGTCGAACAGCATCACCTCAGGCTCCATCGCCAGCGCACGGGCAATCGCCACGCGCTGCTGCTCGCCGCCGGACATGTGACCCGGATAAGCGTCTTTGCGATGGGCCACGCCTACCTTGTTCAGGTAGTGCTCGGCCTTGTCGCGAGCCTCAGCCTTGGACATGCCCAGTACGTGCACCGGCGCTTCCATGATGTTTTCCAGCGCGGTCATGTGCGACCACAGGTTGAAATGCTGGAACACCATCGACAGGCGCGAACGCATGCGTTGCAGCTGTTTCGGGTCGGCCGCCTTCAGCGCGCCGTCCTTGTTCGCCACCAGCTTGAGCTCTTCGTTGTTGAGCAGGATCTTGCCCGCGTGCGGCTGCTCCAGCAGGTTGATGCAACGCAGGAAAGTACTTTTGCCGGAGCCACTGGAGCCGATGATGCTGATCACATCGCCGGCTGCCGCTTTCAGGGACACGCCCTTGAGCACTTCGTGACTGCCATAGCGTTTATGCAGGTCTTGGACTTCAAGTTTGTACATGCTGTCGGTTCTCACAAAAACAGTCAGTCAGTGGTATTCAGTGCTTGCGCGGGGCCAGGTAGCCCAGCCAGCGGCGCTCGGCCATCTTGAACAGCTTCACCAGAATGAAGGTCAGGCACAGGTAGAACACGCCGGCGGTGATGTACGCCTCGAACGGCAGGTAGAACTGGGCGTTGACCGTGCGCGCGGCACCGGTGATGTCGATCAGGGTCACGATGGACGCCAGACTGGTGGTCTGCAGCATCATGATCACTTCGTTGCTGTACTGCGGCAGTGCGCGACGCAGGGCCGACGGCAGCAGGATGCGCTTGTACATCTTGACCCGCGACATGCCCATGGCCTTGGCCGCTTCGATCTCGCCGTTCGGCGTGGCACGCAGGCTGCCGGCGATGATTTCGGCGGTGTAGGCGCTGGTGTTGATCGCGAACGCCAGGCACGCACAGAACGTTGCGCTGGACAGCCACGGCCAGAGGAAGCTTTCACGCACGGCTTCGAACTGCGCCAGACCGTAGTAGATCAAGAACAGCTGCACCAGCATCGGCGTGCCGCGGATCACGTAGGTGAAGAGCCAGGCCGACATGTTGACGACCGCGTTCTTCGAGACGCGCATCAAGCCCAGCGGCAAGGCGCACAGCAAGCCGAAGAACAGCGACAGCGCGAGCAGTTTGAGGGTGGTCACCAGGCCGCCGAGGTACAGCGGCAGGGCCTCCCAAATGACGTTGTAGTCGAAGATCATAGATCAGCCGCCCTTACGCCTACCGAGTAGCGCTTCTCAAGGTGACGCAATGCCAGCAACGACACACTGGTGATCACCAGGTACATCGCGGCTACTGCGAGGAAGAAGGTGAAAGGTTCGCGGGTGGCATCGGCCGCCTGCTTGGCCTTGAACATCATGTCTTGCAGACCCACCACCGAAATCAGCGCGGTAGCCTTGGTCAATACCAGCCAGTTGTTGGTAAACCCCGGAATCGCCAGACGAATCATCTGCGGCACCAACACCCGGAAGAACACCTGAAAACTGCTCATGCCGTAAGCCATGCCGGCTTCGGCCTGACCTTTGGGGATCGCCATGAAGGCGCCACGGAAGGTTTCCGACAGGTACGCCCCGAAGATGAAGCCCAGGGTGCCGATACCGGCGGCCAACGGGTTCAGGTCGATGTAATCGTCAAAGCCGAGCAGCGGCGCGACGCGGTTGAGCAGGTCCTGGCCGCCGTAGAAAATCAGCAGGATCAGCACCAGGTCGGGAATACCGCGGATCACCGTGGAATACAGGTCGCCCAGCCAGGCCAGCCAGCGCACCGGCGACAGACGCAGTGCCACGCCGATCAGGCCCAGAACGATGGCCATGGCCATGGACGACAAGGCGAGCTGAAGCGTCAGCCAAGCGCCATCGAGGATGACAGCCCCGTAGCCTTTCAACATGATTCAGGTCCTCGAAAGTAGGATGAAAAAATGGCGCAAACCTCAGAGATCCTGTTGCTTGCGCCATTTCGGACTTGTCGCTGGGACGTATTACTTGCCGTAGATATCGAAGGCGAAGTACTTGTCCTGGATTTGCTTGTACTTGCCGTTCGCACGAATGGCCGCGATAGCGTTGTTGAGCTTGTCCAGATCTTCCTTGTCGCCCTTGCGAACCGCGATACCTACGCCGTCGCCGAAGTATTTGACGTCGGTGAACGCTGGGCCGACAAAGGCGAAACCTTTACCGGCGTCGGTTTTCAGGAAACCGTCATCCAGAAGCGTAGCGTCTGCCACGGTGCCGTCGAGGCGGCCGGCGGCCACGTCGAGGTAAATTTCGTTCTGCGAACCGTAAGGCTTGATCTCGGCACCCAGCGGGGCCAGGACTTCGCGGGCGAAACGTTCGTGGATCGAACCACGCTGCACGCCGATGTTCTTGCCCTTGAGCTCGGTCAGGCCTTCGCTGACCTGAGTGCCGGCCTTCATGACCAGGCGAGCCGGGGTGTTGTAGTACTTGTTGGTGAAGTCCACGGACTTCTTGCGATCTTCAGTGATCGACATGGACGACAGGATCGCGTCGATCTTGCGCACTTTCAGTGCCGGGATCAGGCCGTCGAACTCTTGTTCGACCCACACGCACTTGACCTTCATCTCTTCGCACAGCGCGTTGCCGATGTCGTAGTCGAAACCAACGATGCTGCCGTCCGGTGCCTTGGACGCGAACGGAGGGTAAGCCGCCTCGATACCGATTTTCAGAGGTTTTTCATCGGCGAAGGTTGGCATGGACAGCACGGACAGTGCCAGGGCGCCAAGCAGCACGAGTTTCTTCATCTTGGGACTCCATCGGTAAAGGGCAAAAACGGCAGAGTGAGCAACAGCCCAATATGCGAATGAGTGGAACCGGAAAGCAGTGCTACGTCCTGGGAAGCGGGTGTTGAAATTCAACACGAGCAACGACGAGCGAGTGATCGGCATTCTAACGACAGGCCCGAGGCCGATATTTCTTCAATGCGACAACTAATTACAGAAGCACCGAGAAAGCCGTTTTAGCACGTTGACAGCCCTGCAAAATCATGCAAGAGCAAAAGACATTGAACCGATCTATGTTGCAAATTGCGGGCCTATTATTGGCAAACCCTTCTAATCCGGCAAGCGCAGCGTGGGGACTTATTTTTTTGTCGACCTTTTAAGGCCCTAAAACAGTGCTGTGCGTTTCCCATCACCCCGTATAGGCGCGACGCGGTTACACATTCAGTAACCTGAAAGAACACAGGTAACAGTAGGAAAAGGCCGACAGAGGAACCCGATAATTATTGGTAGATGTTGCTGTATTGCCTGACAGATCGCCTTCGCGGGCAAGCCCGCTCCCACAGGGATTGATGGTGTTTTTGTGATCCGAGCCACACCACAAAAACCTGTGGGAGCGGGCTTGCCCGCGAAGAGGCCAACCCAGCCAACACAAAAACCTCAGACACAAAAAAGCCCCGCCAGGCTCAACACCTGACGGGGCGTTTAAGTGACTCAGAACCAGCGCTTACGCGACATTCATCGTCTTGTGCGTATCAATCAAATGCTGCACCACACTCGGATCCGCCAGGGTGGAGATATCACCCAACCCATCGTATTCAGCCGTGGCAATCTTGCGCAGAATCCGGCGCATGATCTTGCCTGAACGGGTTTTCGGCAGCCCCGGCGCCCACTGGATCACATCCGGCGAAGCAATCGGACCGATTTCCTTGCGCACCCAGTTTTTCAGTTCCAGGCGCAGCTGCTCGTTCGGCTCTTCACCGTTTTTAAGGGTGACATAGACATAGATGCCTTGCCCCTTGATGTCGTGCGGCACACCGACCACCGCCGCTTCGGCGACTTTCGGGTGCGCGACCATCGCGCTTTCGATCTCGGCGGTGCCCATGCGGTGGCCGGAGACGTTGAGCACGTCGTCCACGCGACCGGTGATCCAGTAGTAGCCGTCGGCATCGCGACGGGCGCCGTCACCGGTGAAGTACATGCCACGGAAGGTTTTGAAGTAGGTGTCGACAAAGCGGTCATGGTCGCCAAACAGCGTCCGCGCCTGGCCTGGCCACGAATCCAGAATCACCAGGTTGCCCTCGGCCTCGCCTTCGACGATGTTGCCCAGGTTGTCCACCAGTGCCGGTACCACGCCGAAGAACGGACGCGCCGCCGAGCCTGGCTTGAGCGCGTGAGCACCCGGCAGCGGGCTCATCATGTTGCCGCCGGTTTCGGTCTGCCACCAGGTGTCGACGATCGGGCAGCGGGACTTGCCGACATTCTTGTAGTACCAGTCCCAGGCTTCCGGGTTGATCGGCTCGCCCACCGACCCCAACAGGCGCAGGCTGCTGCCGTCGGCACCTTCAACAGCCGCAGTACCCGAGGCCATCATGGCGCGGATCGCGGTCGGTGCGGTGTAGAGGATGTTGACCTTGTGCTTGTCGACGATCTTCGCCACCCGGGTGATGTCCGGGTAGTTCGGCACACCTTCGAACAGCAGCGTGGTCGCGCCGTTGGCCAGCGGGCCGTAGACGATGTAACTGTGGCCGGTGACCCAGCCGACGTCGGCGGTGCACCAGTAGATTTCACCCGGGCGGTAGTCGAACACGCGCTCGTGGGTCATGGCTGCATACAGCAGGTAACCGCCGGTGGTGTGCTGCACGCCCTTCGGCTTGCCGGTCGAGCCCGAGGTGTACAGGATGAACAGCGCTTCTTCGGCGCCCATCTCTTTCGGCGCGCAAACGGTGCCGGCCACTTTCATCAGGTCTTCGAACCAGATGTCGCGATGCGGGTTCCACTTGATGTCGCCACCGGTGCGCTGGCACACGATGACTTTCTGGATGCTGCTGGTTTCCGGGTTGGTCAGGGCGTCGTCGACGTTGGCCTTGAGCGGGATCTTCTTGCCGGCACGAATGCCTTCGTCGGCGGTGATCACCACCTTGGATTTGCAGTCGATGATGCGACCGGCCAGGGCTTCCGGCGAGAACCCGCCGAACACCACCGAGTGAATCGCGCCGATCCGGGTACAGGCCAGCATGGCGACCACGGCTTCGGGGATCATCGGCATATAGATCGTCACCACGTCGCCGCGGTGCACGTCCTGACCACGCAGGGCGTTGGCGAACTTGCACACTTGCTCGTGCAGTTCGCGGTAAGTGATGTGGCGGCTTTCGGCAGGGTCATCACCCTCCCAGATGATAGCGACCTGATCGCCGCGCTCGGCCAGATGACGGTCGAGGCAGTTGTAGGACACGTTCAGGGTGCCGTCGGCGAACCATTTGATGTCGACATGGTGATCGTCGAAGGAGGTCTGCTTCACCGTGGTGAAAGGCTTGATCCAGTCGAGGCGCTTGGCTTGCTCGCGCCAGAAGCCGTCCGGGTTGACGACCGACTGCTGGTACATGGCCTTGTAGGTCGCCTCGTCGGTCAGCGTGTTAGCCAGAACCTCGGGACGAACGGGATACAGGGAAGCCGCACTCATCTTTCTTACCTCGGTGGAATAGTTGTTTTTGTATGACCACGTTTTAGCGGGGCCGGGGCTATAGAACCATTCGACGATGGTAGTAACAAGCCCCTACAAAATGTCGTGAAAATCCCTATAAAGCCATTGCCACCGCGGTTCCTGTAGGAGCGAGCCTGCTCGCGATGGTCGTCAACGATAACGCGCCCAATCTGACATCCCGCGGCGCTCTCTGGCTCATCGCGAGCAAGCTCGCTCCTACAAAAGAAGAGGCTATTCAGGGATTGTTACAGGATCTGTCAAAAGTGTTTATCAAAACCACGCCTATATGGACGAAGCGTCGACGCCTAAAATCAGCCACGCCAACAAGGCAACCTGATTAACCCAGTTGCAGCCCCCACGAAGGCAGTTAATCAAACCCCTGATACCGAAGCTCCACACGCAATCTCAAAAGGATTGCGTGCCCCCTTTCGACCTCTAAAAGGTAAATTCGAATGAAAGCTTTATTAGTTCTGGCCCTCAGTAGTCTGTGCGCAACCGCCATGGCAAACGAGGTCCCGACTGATGTCGCACAGCAAAAACCGGCAATAGAGGAATACACCTACTCCACCCATCTGGACATCGCCAAAGTGATCTCCATGAGCGAAGCCCCGAACGTGTGTGAAGTTGTGCCGATGAAAATGGAATACGAAGACTCCCACGGCCAACGGCATATCCTGCGCTACAGCATGATGGGCAATGGCTGCTCCAACGGCTGATCTCCTGCTTCACCCCTCCCCCGAAAGGTTCGACCCACCCGCCGCGATCAGGAGATGAAACGCTGAACCTAAATGATCGATAAACTCGATTATTTTAAGCATTTATTTACGCTTTTTAATCGAAATAGTCGGCGTAGTATCAACTGCAACCCAAGACAAACAACGCTTACGAAACTGGAGCAACGACCATGAAAACCCAACTGATCCTCGCCCTGACCCTCTCCGTCCTGGCTGCCAACACCTTCGCCGCCGATGGTTACGACCGCACCGGCTCGGCTGCTTACACCACTGAAGCGACTGTCGCTTCCGACGGCTCTGACCACACTGGTGCCGCCCGCTTCGCCGCCGATGGTGCCGATCACGTTGGCGCAGGCAAACTCGCCTCCGATGGCTCTGACCACACCGGTGCCGCCCGCCTCGCCGCCGATGGTGCTGATCACGTCGGTGCCGCTCGCCTGAGCTGATCCGCCAGGGTGACTTCACAGCCCGACTTCGGTCGGGCTTAGTTGTGTCTGGAGCCTGAGAAAACCCCACCGAAACACAAGATGTAGTGAAAAAAGCCTTTTTTGGTTATTTCTTGAACAAAAATAATCCGGGGCAAAAAATCAGGAAAAAAAATCTTCCCCCGCCAACGCCCTTCAAAGCCCTGTAAACCCTCACTCCGACCGAAAAACGGCCCCCGTCGACCGATCCGTGAGCCATTTCGCCGCACCACAGCACGTAAAACTTCCCTATAATGCGGCCTTAAACGGGCCTGCAATATTCCCTTACAGGGACGAAAAGCCAGTCTGAAGCCCCGCACAAGCGATCAACGCTTGCTGCGCCCATCAGTGGCTCTCGGAACCCCGTACAAAATTCTGTTTGATGCCTGCGTATAGCTGCCGCAAAAAACGATTCCTTTAGATCCAACGCGGCCAGTAAGGCCGTGTGAAAAACCGACCTATCCATTTTCACACGGGCACACTGGCCCTCACGCAGGAGACGACACGTCATGCTGAGCTGGGACGAATTCGACAAAGAAGACACGGAAGTAGCAGTCAAGAGCGCCAACGCTGGCCACGCCACCGAAGCCAACATGGACCGTCTCGACAGCGCCGGCGGTGCCGCCGCCCTGGAAGCCCGTGCCGTGACCGCTTCTGACTCCGCCGCCGTTGCCCGCGCCAAAGCCGCCCTGGATTCGCTCGACGTCGCCGAAGGCCTCGCCGAACTCGAAGGCGCCTCCGCCCGTGTCGCCGTTGACGAAAAGCGCATGATCAACTGCCGCGCCGACCTCAACCAACTCGTACCCTTCAAGTACGACTGGGCCTGGCAGAAATACCTGGACGGCTGCGCAAACCACTGGATGCCGCAAGAAGTCAACATGACCGCCGACATCGCCCTCTGGAAAGACCCGGAAGGCCTGACCGACGACGAGCGTCGCATCGTGATGCGCAACCTCGGCTTCTTCTCCACCGCCGACTCCCTGGTTGCCAACAACCTGGTCCTGGCCGTGTACCGCCTGATCACCAACCCGGAATGCCGCCAGTACATCCTGCGCCAGGCCTTCGAAGAGGCGATCCACACCCACGCCTACCAGTACTGCATCGAATCGCTGGCCATGGATGAAGGCGAAATCTTCAACATGTACCACGAGATCCCGTCGGTCGCGAAAAAAGCCACCTGGGGCCTGAAATACACCCGCTCGATCTCCGATCCGAAGTTCGAAACCGGCACCGTCGAAACCGACAAAGAGTTGCTGCGCAACCTGATCGCCTACTACTGCGTTCTGGAAGGCATCTTCTTCTACTGCGGCTTCACCCAGATCCTCTCCATGGGCCGCCGCAACAAAATGACCGGCGTCGCCGAGCAGTTCC
This sequence comes from Pseudomonas sp. KH_046_2, assembly GCF_057838985.1. Classification (NCBI taxonomy): domain Bacteria; kingdom Pseudomonadati; phylum Pseudomonadota; class Gammaproteobacteria; order Pseudomonadales; family Pseudomonadaceae; genus Pseudomonas; species Pseudomonas sp. KH_046_2. The sequence continues at coordinate 4,836,144 of NZ_CM174480.1, forward strand.
AATACATCCTGCGCGACGAATCCATGCACCTGAACTTCGGTATCGACGTGATCAACCAGATCAAAATCGAAAACCCGCATTTGTGGGATGCCGAGATGAAGGAAGAAGCTTCGCAGATGATTCTGCAGGGTACCCAGCTGGAGATCGAATACGCTCGTGACACCATGCCTCGCGGCGTGTTGGGCATGAACGCGGCGATGATGGAGGACTACCTCAAGTTCATCGCTAACCGTCGCCTGTCGCAGATCGGTTTGAAGGAAGAGTACCCAGGGACGACTAACCCGTTCCCTTGGATGAGCGAGATCATGGACTTGAAGAAAGAGAAGAACTTCTTTGAGACTCGGGTTATTGAGTATCAGACTGGTGGGGCTTTGAGCTGGGATTAATACATTCCCGCTTATGAATAAAAAAACCCGCGAGAGCGGGTTTTTTTATTAGTTCAGCACTACAATACCTTGATCAATTTAAACCTGCAGGGAGTTTAAACATGCTCATAAAACCACCTGAACTTGATAAGAAAAAAATCATTGGCTTCGCACCAGACATTGACATCTTTGAAAGAAAGCCTCTCGGTGATGCCATTTGCAATCTATTTGAAAGCACAACCGAAGACTTGGTGCTTGGCCTTGATGGACAATGGGGAGAAGGAAAGAGCACATTTGCTCTAATGCTATCCGCACACCTCAACCAAGAAAAAAATGTGCACACCATTTATTTCGACGCTTTCAAAAACGACTATCAAAAAGATGCTTTTTTATCTATTGCAAGTGAAATACAAGAGCTACTTGAGAGCCAATTACCAAAATCAAAAACCGAATTTAAAAACTCTCTAATAAAAGCTTCAAAAGCCATTACTCGGGGGGCAATGCGAGTTGGAATAAAAACACTATCAGCTGGACTGCTTGACGAAACAATACTAGACGAACTCGGAACCGCAGACCAGTTTGGGGAAGAACTATCCAACGGTTTTGATAAAGCACTCGCAGCAAAACTTGACGAAACAAAATCTGACAAAGCCTCTTTAGAAACATTTAAAATAATCCTCGAGAAACATATATCAGACTTAGGAAAAGGAAAACCTATAGTCTTTATTATCGACGAACTCGATCGATGCCGCCCCGATTTCTGCTTAGAGTTAATTGAGCAAATAAAGCATCTATTCAGTGTTAAAAACCTCAAATTCCTTTTAGTAACAAACAAAACACAGCTCCACGCATCGATCAACAAAAGATACGGATCAAATATCAACTCGCATACATACCTACAAAAATTCGTAGATCTTTGGATCGAATTACCACGACAGGAAACAGAATATACAAGCCACACTGAAACCTACTTCAACTACTTAATCAAAAACATAACAACAGCAGAAGAAAAAATATCAAACACGCTAACACTTGACACATTAAAAAACCTATTCATAACCAACAAAACAAGTTACCGCGGAATTCAAAAATCCATTTCCTACTTATCAATTTTTCACAACACTACAAAAAACACACAATATATCGATTACTATCAGACAGCCATCGCGCTATGCTGCTTCAGCAAAGCTGAACAACCAGCTTTAATTGACAAAATACTTAGCAACCCTGACTACCACACAACAATGAGTACTTTATTCCCTTTTCAAAACATCACAGGCCATCGTTCAGATTACACACAGACGTATACCCAAACACTTCTCAAGTACCTAGTTTCAAATGAAGCAGATCAAAAAACAATGATACAAAACCGAGAAATAGCTAGTGATTATGGAAGAAGCCCTCCTAAAGACTTACTAAAACAAATAAACAACACTTTAAACTTATTCGCACAATGAAAAAATATCAATCTGGCTTGTAGATATACGTACCTCTAAAGACACAGACATATCTTGACCATGTCAACCTTACACAATACTCTCTGCAGTTGGTGCCTAAGAAACACCTCACACAGCGGACCGACCGCCCCCGACAGTAGCGGCTTTTTTGTGCCTACGGTTCCTCCGTGCGCATCAAAAAACTCTGTTATGCCGGGAGTGGGCGAATACAAGACCCGAAAGGGGAATATGTCCGGCCCTCTGTGTGGGGTTTCTTAGCTCCCGGCACCCAGCCCTAAGAAAGCTGACATCACACAGAGGTAAAGGATATGCCTAAGAATGTCTCCTTCCGTACGAAGGTAATCGGCTTCAACCGCCCCACCATCTGCAAGCTTCCAGCTCCGGAGGCCTACCATGTCTGATCCACACATTCCAACAGTCTTCACTCGCCACAACCTCCCTCTACACGCCCTCCTCCTTGAAAACCAAACATGGTTTTGCGCCCGCGATATTGGCCGTTTGATGGGGGTCCACTTGAGTGATCGCATGGTCCACAAGCTGGATAAGGATCAGCACCGCATTCTGTGGATTGAGTATTTCCGGCAACCAGAAAAACAACTGATGCTCAGTGAGTCCGGTGTGTATGCGTTGTTGGTGTATCACTACGTACCGGGGAATCGGTTGCTGCGTGAGTGGTTGACGCATCAGGTCGTGCCGACCTTACGAGATGCGATGCCGTCGGATAATTCGGATCGGCCAATGTTGAGTTTGTTGAATTGGCCGCAGATGTCGTTGAGTCTGCTGCACTGGCAGGATGAAGGTTGGATTCGGCTGCGAGACATGCCGTACCTGTTGCACGATCAGGCGCAGCGGCAAGTGCCGGTGGTTAAGCCTTGGTGGCGGAGGGTCGCGCAGGTGTTTCAGTCGTCGAAGCATTCGATGGGCTAGCGACAGCCTTGTAGGATCGAACGAGAGATCCGTCGCTTTTTTCTGTAGGAATTTTCGTAGACAGTCGTAGTGGCCACTCAGTATCGTCCGAGGGTTATCAACCCTCGGCGATAGTATGGATACCCCAAAGGAAAAAAGTGGCTGGAGCGATCAGGAACTTGAGGCTTCGGTCGATGCTTACCTGAAGATGCTGGGCCTGGAGCAAAGCAGACAGACGTTTAAGAAGTCAGTCGAGAATCAGCTTTTGCGTGAAGGCCCGTTAAGCAAGCGTAGCGCCTCTTCGGTTGAGTACCGCATGCAAAATATCTCTGCCGTGCTGGAGCAGATGGATTTACCGCGAATTAATGGCTACAGACCCGCCAAGAATATTGGAGCAGGGATCAGCGAGCGGATTCGCAAGGTGTTGGACAAAAAAGTCGTGCCTGGTGCAGGCGAATACGCTCCGACTGCCAACCATGAGACTTTGATAAGCCGAGCATCCAAGCTGCAAAAGCAGGGGCTCAAGGTTGAGCCCGCCGGTAACCCGAGCCCACCACAAGTTAGCACCCTCACTACGTCCTATGTCCGCGACCCGAAGGTTAGAGCCTGGGTTACGGACCTAGCCAAGGGGATTTGTGAAGGCTGTGGCCAGAAAGCACCGTTTGAAGCCGATGGTTTGCCGTTTCTTGAGGTTCATCACGTTAAGCATTTGGCGCAGAAAGGTTCGGATAGCATCACCAACGCTGTTGCACTTTGCCCAAACTGTCATCGACGTTGTCATCTTTCCAGCGACAAAGTTGAGTTCACCTTGTCGCTTTATACGAAGGTGGAACGGCTGAAGCGCGAGTAATTGGCGCCTGTTGCTCGACCTCGTACCGAGTACAAATCATCAATCCGCACAAGTCGGTTTGTCTGATACTCCGCGAGTTGCAGTATTTGGGGCCGCTTCGCGGCCCAACGGGGGCAAGCCCCCTCGCCACAAGGTTGGTGTCTGGCTTGGTTGCTACATTGCTCTTGCGAATCGCGAGCAAGCTCCCCACAGGGGATCTGCGTCGGTTTGGGAAACATCAATTCAGTAAGCACCTCATAGACGGTCCTCAAATCCATCGATTAGATCATCGAGAGTCTTGTCGAAATCCGCAGACATCTGAATTTTCCCCTTCAACCGCCCAGGCGTTCGCGCCCGGGGTGTATCGACATGGGGCAGCAGATCCAGGTAAGACTTACCGTTTTTGGTAATCACCACGTTGTCACCATTCCATGCACGCTCGGCAAGTTGGGAAAGCTGTGATTTGGCTTCGCGCATGTTTACTTTTACCCGCTCAGTCATTTGGCACCTCCATGGAATTAGCCAAACTAGCCGAAGCCGTAGCTTTTCGATAGGCCACCCCCTCACCTCCCCAACCCACTAATCCGCCACGGACAAACCGCCGCCCTAACCCCACTAGGCCCAACAATCTCCGGCGTCTGCCCCAACGACCTGGCACTCAACACACTCCCCACCCGCTCTATCAATTGATCAAACCCCAACGTCGCATCCTCCTGGTGCAATTTGCGCAGTTGCTCCACCAGGGCATAAGTGAAGGCCCCATAACTGTTCGACCCCACCTCATACTCATTGGCCTTTTCGTTTTCCCGCGCGGCGTAGAGCATCAAAGGCATGTACGGCCCATGGTGGCCGTAGAGTTTGCCCTGACGCAGCAGTTGGGCTTTTTTCTCGGGGCGAAGGCCCGTGGCGGCGCCTTGGGTGGTGCGGGTGCGGGTGAGGCCGCGGGTTTTGTTGTCTTGTTCGCTGAAGTCGCGGCGGTCGGTGTCGACGGCGTAGACGCGGCGGTCCCAGTCGCCGGCGTAGGGGTCCCAGCGCAGCATGCGGTGGCGGATGTCGCTGGGTGGGGTGATGCCGCGTACGCGGCCGTTGCCGCGGGTCATGCCGCCGGCGTAGCAGCAGTCGAACATGACGGTGAGTTTGGCGCCGTGGCCGTCCGGGTCGAAGGGCAGGTGGCTGTAGAACTGGCGGAACAGTTTGTCGGTGAAGTGGGTGCTTTCGTCGTCCCAGTCGAAGTCGTGGAGCACCAGGGTTTCGTCCATGCAGTCGGCTTCGCCGCTGCTGCTGTAGGTCGGCAGCTGGGTGCCGTGGCCGGAGTAGAACAACACGCGCTCGTCCCCGGCGCGGGCGCCTTCCACCAGCCATTCGAGGCGTTCGACGAAGTTGGCCCGGGTCGCTCGGGCGTCGTGCAGCAAACGGATGTCGCCGGCGTCGTAGCCGCTTTCCTGGAGCATGCGGCTGATCAGGTAGGTGTCGTTGATGCAGCCGTCGAGGCGTGCGCTCGGGTCGAGGTAGTCGTTGATGCCGACCACCAGGGCGCGGCGTTTGCGTTGGCCGCTGCGGGACAGGAACGCCGGCACTTCCAAGGCGCGTGCGGCCACCACATCGCGGGCCAGTTGTGGCCAGAGGCCGGTCTGGCTGGTGGGTGATGACAAGTAGGCCTGGGCGGCGTGATTGAGGTCGAGCAGGTCATCGCGCAATGGCAAGGTGAATTCGGTTTGCAGGTCGACCCGCGCGGAATCCGGCGAGGTGATTGGCCGGGTCAGCAAGCCGTCGTTGGGGTTATGGAGGTGGAACCAGCGGCGGATGCCTCGGCCGTTTTCACTCAGGCGCAGGACCCGCCCGCCCCACACTTCGCGCATCACCAACGGCAGGGCGATCGGTGAGCCGAAACTGACGAACACTCGGCCATCGATGCGCTTGAGTGCCGAACCTTTTTTCGCCACCGACCGGCGCAGGGCGTCATAGCCGATCAGGCTGCCCAGGCCTTGGGCGAAGATGATTTGCGGATTGAATGCGTCAATCTTCGCTAGCAGATGTTGAGTCAGCTCCGTACGCAAATCGGCGTCTTCGATCCATTGCACGAGGGCGCCCACCGTGGTGCGCAACATTTGATTGACCGGCAAACCCCAACTGCCGAAGTTCTCATCGGCCTTACCCCTGGCATCTGCCCTCAGCATCGCCAGGCCTCGGGTGATCTGGGCGAAATCCGGTCCTTCCTTGAGCTGGTCATCGAAGCACAGAAAATCGATGTCCTGGTCATCGATGGGGCGACCGTTCTGTGCCAATTGAGTACGGATCAAGGTGCGCCATTGGTCCTGCCAGTTCGCATCGATGCCGCCCTGCCCGCCCGTTGCCCGGCTGAACCCGACACCGGGCAGGCACAGGATGCGCAGCCGCGTTGGCGCGACCTCCAATCCCGGCTCGACCAAGGCTTTGCTGGCCGGCGCCGCAACCGGAGGAACCGTTTGCCCTTGGGCGGTGACCATCAAATCCTGCAGGCGCCGCAGTTTCGCCTCCAGACTGTCCGCACTGGGCGCGGCAGGCGTGAGAGCAGCCTGACCGGGATCAGCCAAGGCACGACTGCGGTTGCCGAGAAAACCACTGACCCACTGGGCGCTGCTCTTCCAGATCTGCTCTGGGTCGAGGCCGTCGAGGTAACCGGTGGCACTGTCCACCACCTGTCGACTTTGAGTCGCCAGTTCGGACTCGATCAATGGCAACCCGGCGCGACTCGGTACCAGGGTGGCAGCGAATTTTGGCGCAGCCGTTACTCCCGGTGCAGCGCGCCAGATGGGGGCATTGCCGAAGTGCTGCGCCGCAATCACTCGTGGGCCGAGGGCGCTGCGGGGCAACTTGAAATGATCGCAAAGAAAGGCCAGCAAACTGGTGTGATCGTAGTGCTGCGCCTGGACATCGCCCGTCCAGGGTATCAAGCCTGGCTTGAGCCACGGCGAAGCCAGGATCGCCGGTATACGAACGCCGAGGCGGGTGAAGGGATTTTTCCAGGGGACATCGACCGTTGAACCGGTCGCCACGCAAGTCGGCGGCACCACGTGGTCATGGAAACCGCCATGTTCGTCGTACAGCAGCACGAACAGGGTTTTGTTCCAGACAGAGGGATTGGCCGACAAGGCGTTGAACACCTCACCGACAAACTGATCGCCAAAGCGCAAATCTTCAGGTGGATGATGGGACACGTTTGGTCCGAGCTTACCGTTGAGCAAGCCATAGCTCGGCTCGATCCAGGACAGTTCGGGGAGTTTGTTACCGGCGACGTCCGACTTGAAGTCGTCGATGCTCAGGTGCTGCAAACCACCCTTGACCAGCGCCGCCAGCGGAATGGCACCGTCGGAATAAATGCGCGCGTCGTGACCGTTGTTGCGCAGCAGCGAAAAAATACTCTCGCCGCCGAACTGTGCGATCAGGCTTTTGATGCCGGCCAATACCGTGCCGGTGGAGGGCATCAGCAGATGGCCGTTGCAGCTGCCGAGCATGGCAAAAAAGCGGTTCGGCCAGGTCGGGCCTGGCACCGAGGAAAACCAGCGATCGCACACGGTGAAGTTACGCGCCAATCCGTGGATGGCCGGCAGCGTATCCTTCGCTGGCGTAGCGCCGAACGGGATGTAGTTCATCGCCCGTTGGGCCATGGATTGCGACCAGGTTTTGTAGACTTTCAGGTCGGCGCGGGCCTTGTCGTAGGCATCCTGGGCAAAACCATTGAGCGTGGGGTTGGCCGGGATGGTCTTGAAGGAGACGCCCAGTTGTTTCTCCACGTTGACGAACTCATGGCCAAGGTCGAAACCCTCGCTGTTGCCCGGCGGTAGCGCCGGAGGTAACGGAGGCGGTGGCGCCCACAGGCTGTAGTTCTCCGGAAACTCCGATGCCTGAGTGATAACCGTCGAATTGCCATTGGCCAGCTTCAGCGCATTGGTGCTGGGCGCCTTGCGGTTGATACCGTCACACGCGGGATTGATGCTTGTGTAATCCCCCAGCAAATGGTCGAACGAACGGTTTTCCATCATCAGCACGACAACGTGCTCAATCCCGGCGGGCCAGTTGTTCGGCATGGTGCGCTCCTTGCTGTGAAGTCTCGATGTCGACCTCTCGGGTTTCACGGCAATCAAGGCTTGGACGGCTGGACAGTCCGCTTGGCCCGGCACTTGCCCATGAGGCATGCGGCGATTCGATCTGCCAGACAACGCTAGTCAGGCGATGGGGGCTTGTCCAATGACGGGAGCACCTATCCTTTCACCCAATCCACCGAATACATCGCCACATAGCTATCCACAGCCGTCCCGACCGTTGGAAAAAACGCCGTTTCCCCCAAACGCGCAAACAATCCAAAGCGCTTGAGCTTGTCCTTGACCGGGTCCTTCATCTCGGCAATGCACAACTCGATACCCGCCGCGTGCAGGGTGTCGTCCAGTTCGGCGAGCATGTCGGCGGAGGTCACGTCGACGCTGGTGACCGGTTCTGCGGCGACCACCAGCCAGCGCACGGGCGTGGGTGATGCCGCCACGGCGTCCAGCGCTCGGTCGCTGAACAGTTCGGCGTTGGCGAAGAACAAGGGCGCATCCCAGCGAAACAGGACCAGGCCGGGTATCAGGCGTGCGTCGGGGTAGCGTTTGATGTCGTGGTAGCCCTTGACCCCGTCGGCGCGGCCCAATACCGCGGAGTACGGGCGCCAGCCGTCCCAGAGGAATTCTATGACCGCGATCACGATGGCCAGGCCGATGCCCTCGATCGCGCCGAACACGGTCACGCCGACGGTACAGACAATCGACAGCCAGCATTCCCAGCGCTGGATGCGATAGATCCGGCGCAGGTCGGTGATTTCGATCAGGCCGATGGCCGAGGCGATCACGACTGCCGCCAGGGCGCTGGAAGGTAGATGTTGCAGCAGGTCCGGTGCCACCACCAGCAGCAAGGCAACCGCCAGTGCGCCGACGACGCCGGTCATTTGGGTTTTGGCGCCGGCGGCCTCGGCTACGGGTGTCCGTGACGAGCTGCTGCTGATCGGGAAGCCTTGGAAAAAACCGGCTGCGAGATTGGCGATGCCGAGGCCCACCATTTCCTGGTTCGGGTTGACGTAGGTTCGGGTCCGCGCGGCATAGACACGGGAGAGCACGCTGGTGTCGGCGAACGAGACGAGTGCGACGGCGCAACCACCGATCAAGACGGGGATGAAATCGGCGGTAGTGATCCATGGGATGGCGAATCCCGGCAAACCTTGCGGCAGTGAGCCGAGGACCTTCACACCGGCGCGTCCCGCAAGGTCGAGTACACCGACGGCGACCGTCGCGCCTGCCACGGCGATCAGGATGCCCGGCCATTGCGGTCTTCTTTTGAGCAGCAAGATCACCGCCAGGGTGAGCCCGCCCACTATAAATGCGGTCCAGTTGACCTTTCCCTCCATCACCGCTGAGGCAATGGTCCATAAGTCTCTCAATGGACCGTTGGACTCAATCGAAAAACCGAACAGCTTGGGCAGTTGGCTGATCAATACGGTCAGTGCGATGCCGTTCATGTAGCCGTAGCGGATCGGTTTGGACAGCAGTTCGGTGATAAAACCCAGGCGCGCCATACCGGCCAGGATACACACCGCTCCCGAGACGATCGCCATCATCCCCGCCAGGGCGACGGCACGCTGCGGGTCGCCACCGGAAAGTGGAATGATGACGGCAAGGATGACAGCCACCAGGGAGGAATCCGGCCCCATTACCAGAATTCGGCTGGGGCCGAACAAGGCATAGAACAGCAGCGGCACGATGGTCGCGTAGAGGCCATAAATGCCGGGCACGCCCGAGGCCACCGCATAGGCGATACCGACGGGCACCAGCATCGTGGTGAGCACCAGGCCGGCCACGATGTCGTAACGCAACCATGCCGGTTGGTATTCGCGCAGCATGCCCAGCCCCGGTAGCCAGCGGCGCCAACCGGTCTGTTCGTCCCGGCGGGCTATCCGGCCCGGCTCCGGGAGAGGGGGCGAAGCATCTGAATGGCTCATGAACCGCCCTCTTTGACGGACTGTGCAGGCTCGGCGATATCGAAGTGATCTCAGTGTAGCTATTGCTTCGAATGCGCCATCACTGGAAGCTGTTCATCTAAAGGACTTGGAACCCGATATGAAATTCGACCTCGCCTATTGCCTCAGCCTCAACGACAAGTTGTCGATCTACGACGTTCGGGATCTGAATTTCGACGAGACGATGGATTTCGACTCCGCCAGGGAACACTTCCAGTGCCCCAACGATGCCTGTCGTTTGGCATTCGATGCGAGCAATGAACTGGGCACGTTCAACGCGAAGAATGTGAATTACGTGCGCACGCCGCACTTCAAGAACCTGCCGAGTACGCGGCATGTCGTGGGCTGCCCTTATGTCAGCGTGAAGACGCCGGCGTCGGGTGTGGATGAAGCGGAAACGGATGACAGCCGCGAGGAAAATTTCCCGTCGGAATTGTTACTGACTCGGCGTGAATATGTGCGTAAGCCGTCCAGCCCGGTGGTGATTGCCGATGTGGTTCGAGGTGAACCATTGGCGCCTAAGGCGGCTAGTAATGTCGAGCAACCGAGCAGGGAATCGGCCCCGGACAAGACCAGCGTCTTCGCCCATCCGGTGGAATGCTTCGTTTCAAACTTCGATGACAAGGATTTGCTCAAGCGCGTGCCGCTGAAGATTGGCGAGCACACCGCGCCTTACGGGTCGTTTTTCAAGAAGATCGAATACCTGCAAGACAACAAGGGGCTGATTTACTGGGGCAAGGTCAAGGAGATCAAGGACTATACCCAGAGCTTTCGCATCGACTTCGAGAAGAAGGTCTGGTTCGAGAAGAAGCCTTACTCGGTCAATGTCTACCTGAGCAAAAAACTGATCGACAGCTACCGCAAGCGCAAGGCGTTCCTGGAGGAGATCAAGCACGCCATCGACAGCGGGCGGGAGCTTTACTGCTTCTTTTATGGCGTGACGCCCGAGCTGAAGCAGGTGCCGAGCAAGAAAAACCCCGAGCAGACGTTCGGGGTGTTCAGCGCCAACATTGAAAACCTGGATCACTTTATTGTGCGGGAAGCGCCGGGGTTGGCGGGCAAATAAGCGCAGTGCCGTTCGTCTGTCTGAAAAGAAAAATCAAAAAATGCATTTGATCCGGGTTCAAAACAACTGTACAAAAACACAGTACATTTTGACCAACACTCTCGAGCCCGGAGAACACCATGGCCTCTCAAGCGATGAAAATCACCCTGGAACGTATCGCCCTCTTCCAATTCACCCCGGCCCACTGCGCCCAGGCCCGAGCGATGCTGGGCTGGAGTGTCGAAGAACTGTCGCGGGAGTCCCGGGTTTCGGTGGAGGCCATTCAACGCTTCGAGGCGCGCCAGGAGGTGCTGGATGTCACGCGCCTGGCGTTGGCCTATCGGTTCGAATCGGAGGGGTTGGTGTTCTTCCCGGGGTTTGCGCCGGGTCGAGGGATGAATGTAAAGGGTTCGACGCCGAATCCGGTTGGGCGGGCGGATTTTGCGATGGTGGAGTGAGGGGTGTATGAGGGCCACTCCATGGCAAGTGGCCCTGTCTCAGCAGCTTACGCGTTCTGCACCACCACCCGCTCACTCTCCCCCTCCACCGCCATCCACCACGCACCACCACGCTGCGGATGCATCAAGTTGAACGCCTCGCCCATTTGCGGTGTGGTGATCGATACGTTGCGTTCCCAGGCCAGGGCCAGGATGCGGTCGAAGGGTTCGTACCACGCGTGCATCGACAGGTCGAAGGTGCCGTTGTGGATCGGCAGTAGCCAGCGGCCCTTGAGGTCGAGGTGGGCTTGCAGGGTTTGTTCGGGTTGCATGTGCACGTGCGGCCAGTCGACGTTGTAGGCACCGGTTTCCATCAGGGTCAGGTCGAATGGGCCGTACTGTTCGCCGATGCACTTGAAGCCGTCGAAGTAGCCGCTGTCGCCGCTGAAGAAAATGCGTGTGTCGCCGTCGATCATCACCCACGAGGCCCAGAGGGTGCTGTTGCTGTCGAACAGGCCACGGCCGGAAAAGTGTTGCGACGGGGTGGCGATGAACTGGATGCCATCGACTTCCGTGCCTTGCCACCAATCCAGTTGGCGGACTTTGCTGGCGTCGATGCCCCACTTGATCAGGGTGTCGCCTACGCCCAGTGGGGTAAGGAAGTGTTTGGTCTTGTCCGCGAGCTTGAGCACCGCCTGATGATCCAGGTGGTCGTAGTGATCGTGGGACAGGATCACCGCTTCAATCGGTGGCAATTGTTCCAGGCTGATCGGCGGCTGGTGGAAACGCTTGGGGCCGGCCCATTGCACGGGCGAAGCACGTTCGGCGAAGACCGGGTCGGTGATCCAGAATTTGTCGCGCAGCTTGAGCAACACCGTGGAGTGGCCCAGGCGATAGACGCTGTGGTTGGGCGCTGCGATCAGCGCGGCTTGAGTCAGAGCTTGCACCGGGACGGGCGCGCTCGGGCGGGTGTTCTGCGGTTTGTGGAACAGTACGTTCCACAAGATGCCCATGGTTTTGCCAAAGCTTAAACGCTGAACCGGCGTGAAGTTTTGATACTGCCCTTGAGCCTGTCGGGACGCTTCAGGTGTGGAGGCGTTGTCCGCCGGGGAGTTTGAATTGGCCATGACTGAATGACTCCAGAAAAACCGCACGTATCACGATTTTCCGCTTTGGGACGATAAATGGCCAAGGCACGCACGCATCAGCCGGACTTTCTATTTTTGCTGGGCAGGGTTAACAAAACATTACACTGCACAGTGTAGTTTCTAGGTTGCATCAAAGTCGATGACAAGTAAACTACCGAGTGTAATTTCCCCTCTCTTCCTGCCGAAGCGTACTTATGACAGCTCCACAGCGCCTCACCGACCGAAAACGCCAAGCGATCATTCAAGCCGCGATCAACGAATTCCGTGACAACGGTTTCGAGATCACCAGCATGGACAAGATTGCTGCCACTGCCGGTGTGTCGAAGCGCACGGTGTACAACCACTTTCCCAGCAAGGAAGAGTTGTTCGCCGAGATCCTCAATCAGTTATGGATCCGGGTGACGGCAGAACAGGAAACGGCCTACAGGCCCGACCTGCCGCTGCGCGAGCAATTGCGCGGATTGCTGATGGCCAAGCTGCAAATGTTGGGCGATGACAATTTTCTCGACCTGGCGCGGGTGGCGATAGCGGCGACGATTCATTCCCCGGAGCGGGCGCAGGATATGGTGGCGCGAATGGGCGAACGCGAAGAGGGGCTGACGGTATGGATTCGTGCCGCTCAGGCCGATGGTCGATTGAAAGCCACTGCCCCTGATTTTGCTGCGCAACAGGTGCAGGGGCTGCTCAAGTCGTTTGCCTTCTGGCCGCAGATTTCCATGGGCAAGCCTGGCTTGTCACCGGAAGAACAACACCAGGTGGCGGACTCTGCGCTGGACATGTTTCTGGCCTGCTATCAGTTGCAATAAATGACAAGGTCGACGGCGGTGTCGAAGGATTGATGGCTCTGATTTGAATGGCGTGATGTGTTTCAGAATGAAACTGGCGCTGAGGCTATAGTGAGCTTCAGCCAAGAACCTGAACGGTTTCACGGCAATTTCAGCGCCCGCCCCAACTCATCGAACAAGGTGACCACCGAGCGCAAGGCACGGCAGTCGGGACGGGTCAGCAGCCACAGCGCGGTGTCATATCCGTGCAACGGTTCGCTCAGCGGCTGTAATCCGTCGCCGATCAAGAAGTCCGGTAACGCCGCTACACCCAGCCCCGCCCTGACCAGTTCGGTGACCGACAGCATGCTGTTGCAGCGATAGCCCGGCGTTACGCCCGGCAAGGCTTGGCGACGCCAGGTAACGGTCGGGTGATCAGGCAGGAAGTCATCCGGGGCGATCCAGGTCAATGCGGCCAGGTCAGTGCTATTGACCGATTGCAGGTATCGCTCGCTGGCACACACGCGGTAGGCAATGTCCGCCAGCCGCCGTCCCACCAGATGCTCCGGTGGCGTGCGGGTCAGGCGCAGGGCGATATCGGCATCCCGACGGCTGAGGTTGGCAAAATCATTGGACGTGCTGAGTTCGAGGGTCAACGCCGGATAGTTCGGCATGAACTGCGCCAGCGCCGGCAACAGCAAACCTTGCAGGACCGAATCGGTACAGGTCAGGCGCACGATGCCGCTGATCACTTCACCGCCCTGCTCCACACCGATGCGCGCCGCCTCCAGCGCCTGCTCGGCGCGCTCGGCCTGTTCCGCCAGCGACTGCGCCAGGGTGGTGGGCAGGTAACCGGCGCGGCTTTTTTCGAACAGTTGCTGACCCAGTGCCGCCTCCAGCCGGCGCACCGCTCGAAACACCGTCGAGACATCCACCTTCAGCAGTTGCGCGGCCCGGGCCAGAGAGCCGCCGCGCACCAGCGCGAGGATCAGGGCCAGGTCCGGGTAGTCGAGTCGATAGTGCGTCACTGCATTGATCACTTGGGAAAACGCCAATATTGAGTGCGTGAACGCCAATCTATAGTGGGCATCAGGAATCAACAAGTGCAGAGGCCCCACATGGATACCCGCCCGATTTGCATCGCCCTGATCGGCGACTACGACCCGCAAGTCACCGCCCACCAGGCCATTCCCGTCGCCCTCGAAAAGGCCGCTGAACACAGTGGCCTGAACGTGCAATGGCAATGGCTGGCCACCGATGAAATCCACGCCGAGACACCGCTGCACACATTCGACGGATTCTGGTGCGTACCGGCCACCCCTTACCGGAGCACGGACGGCGCATTAAAAGCGATCCGTTTTGCCCGCGAACAACGGCGACCTTTCCTCGGCACCTGCGGTGGTTTTCAACACGCGGTGCTGGAATATGCGCGCAATGTGCTGGGCTGGTCGGATGCCGAACACGGCGAGACAAATCCCGATGCCGCACGGGCGCTGCTGACGCCGCTGTCGTGTGCGCTGGTGGAAGCGGTCGATACGATTGAATTGCTTGAGGGTTCGTTGCTCGCCCAGGCCTACGAAAGCGCCGAGATTCGTGAAGGCTATCGCTGTCGTTATGGGGTGAATCCGCAGTTCGAAGGGGAGTTGCTCAAGCGCAAACTTCACGCCGTCGGCCACGATTCGGACCACGGACTGCGGGCGGTCGAACTCAGTGGTCATCCGTTCTTTGTCGCGACCTTGTTCCAGCCCGAGCGGGCCGCGCTCAAGGGCGTCTTGCCGCCGTTGGTTGGCGCCTTTGTCGAAGCCTGTGCGGGGCGCTCGGCATGATCGCCGATACGCCAGCTGCGCCTTATTACGCGGTGATCTTCACCTCACTGCGTACCGAGGGTGACCAGGGTTACGCCGATGCGGCTGCACGGATGCTGGAACTGGTCCGTGAGCAGCCGGGGTTTCTTGGTGTGGAGTCGGCGCGGGGCGAGGATGGGCTTGGGATTACGGTGTCGTACTGGGCCAGTGAAGCGGCGATTCTGGCGTGGAAGCATCATCCTGAGCATACGGCCATTCGCGAGCGTGGGCGTTCGACCTGGTATGCGCGGTGTCATACGCGGGTGTGCCGGGTTGAGCGGGCCTACGGGTTCAGTCTGTAAATGATGGGGTGTTCTTGAGGCCGTCTTCGCGGGCAAGCCCGCTCCCACAGGTTTTTGTGTCGGGAACATATCTTGCGTACACCCACATACCCTGTGGGAGCGGGCTTGCCCGCGAAGAGGCCAGAACAGTCACCGCAAAAATCAGCCCCGAACCAGACTGCGAACCGCCGAAATCTCCGGCACTTCCCGCCGGTTCATGTACACCCGCAACGGCTCGGTGATGTTGATCCGGTCATCGATGTTCTGGTCCTGCAGCAACTGAATCAATTCGCGCTTGAGCATCATGGTCTGCTCGGGCCCCGCGGCCCAGACGAATTCGCTGGTAGGGATGATGCCGTCGTCCGCCACGTCCATGCCAAACGAGTCTTCGCTGAAGCGAACGATGTAGTGCCCGGTCTTGCGGTTGAGGCCGACGAAACCTTTGAGTTGGTCGGCAGCCTGGCAGATGAGCTGGGAAGTGATGCGCATGGTAAACCCCGCAATGGTGATCATTGGTTTGCACGCAGGGCCTGGGTTTCCCTCTGTCGGGGAAATTGCAGGGCCCCAGCGTACTGCAAACGGGCGCACAAAAACGCTGACGAAAATCAGCTTTAGACAGGTTTATGTCGGTCTGGCGATAGCGCCTGCAACGATGAGTTGTTAAAAGGGACCGCTCACTTATTGCGAAAGGATCTCGACCATGCCCGCAACCTTTACCAAAAGCGCCCTGTTACTGAGCCTGTTGCTCGGCCTCGGTCACGCACAGGCCGCCAGCGAACCCGCTCCCTCGGCACTGGCGAACCGCTTGGGCATTCCGCATCCAGCGGTGATCGCCCACCGTGGTGCTTCTTTCGATGCGCCGGAATCCACCGCCGCCGCCTACAAGACTGCCCGCGACCTGGGCGCCGACTACCTGGAGCTGGATCTGCAGCGCAGCAAGGATGGCGTGCTGTTTGCCCTGCACGACAACAATCTGCAACGCACCACCGACGTCGCCAGCAAATTCCCCGATCGCAAGGACAGCCCCGCCAACGCGTTCACCATGGCCGAACTGAAAACCCTGGACGCGGGCAGCTGGTTCAATGCCGCGTACCCGGATCGCGCACGTCCCGCCTTCGCGGGCCTGAAGATTCTGACCCTTGATGAAATCATCGACATCGCCGAGGGCAACAGCCTGCACAAGCCCGGCCTGTACATCGAGACCAAGGAGCCCAAGCAGTTTCCCGGCATCGAACACGACCTCAAGGAAAAACTTCAGGACCGGGGCTGGCTGAGCCCGACCGCTTCGAAACTGGGAAAAAGCGAGTTGGCGGTCGGCCAGGGTAAAGGCAAGGTGGTCTTGCAGACCTTCGAGAAGAGCAGCCTCGAACTGCTGCAAAAGGAGATGCCGAAGGTGCCGAAGATCCTGCTGTTGTGGGTCGGTGAAGGCAGTATCGAGCCCAAGTCCAAGGTGACATTTGCCGAGTCCGGCGAAAAGGATAAAGCCGCTTACTACGCCAAACAGCAACCGAAGGACAAGGCCGAATTCCAGCAATGGGTCGACTACGCCAAGGCCCAGGGCGCCATCGGTACCGGCCCGTCCGCCGCACTGACCCAGGGTGGCGACCAGAGCTACTCGGATCTGGTGCAACCCTGGATGAACCAGTACACCCACGATCAGGGCCTGCTGGTGCACGTCTACACCATCGACGATGCGGTGGACTACCGGAAAGTCATGGACGCCGGTGTCGACGGCATCTTCACCAATCGCGCCAGTGAGTTGTTGAAGTTCTATAAACGCCCGGCGGCCGCCAGTGTCGATCAGGTGTTGAAGAACAACGGTTTTTAAATGACCCAAGGTAACGAGTGGACTGGCCAACTGTGGCTCGGGCGTGACTATGCCCTGATCCACGGTCGGTCGGGGCGCACCGCGCCCCACTCTCACTACGCCCATCAACTGATCTTCGCACCCGACAGGCCGGTGACCGTTGAGCTCGACGGCACGCCTGTCACCGCCACTCGCCTGCTGATTCCTTCACACGTTCGACATGCCATTGTCGAAGCACCGGATCCGCTGTTCATGCTGTATGCCGAGCCGCTAGTCTTTGATGCGCCGACATTCGGCCAGGCAATGTCGGACGCCGAACTGTCCCTGCAAGGTCTCGATCAGGCAGTGCGCAACTGTTCGCGACGCGCTCTGACCGACCCACGGATCGACCGCGCCATCGCCGCCATCGATGCGTCCCTGGCAAACAAAGTGGCCGCGCATGCGGTGGCCGACACCGCTCATTTGTCCATGAGCCAGCTACAGCGACTGTTCGTCAGCCAGGTAGGCTTGCCGGTACGCAGGCTGGTGCTTTGGCGCCGCCTGCGCCTGGCGATGGAATTGATCCTGGCGGGCGAAGCCGTGACGCTGGCGGCCCATGCGGCCGGGTTTGCCGATTCGGCACACTTTTCCCGCAGCCTGAAAAAACTCTTTGGCGTGACCGCCCGCCAAGCCTTGCGACACCTGGACCTGTTTGTGCTGGACTGACTCAGCGACGCAACGCTGGCGGCACGAGTGGCTCTTCTCCCAACGCTATCGACTCAAACGGATCGAGCAACTGCGCCACATAATCCACCGGAAAATCCGGACGGCTGCCGATCCCGAGGTCGCCTTGGCGAATCTGATAGTCCTGCGTGTAAAAACCGGTCCCCAACAGCCAGTCCCACAGGTTGAAGAACAAGGCGAAGTTGACGTCGCCAGCTTTGCCGTACTTCATGTGGTGAAAGCGGTGCATCGGTGCCCAGGCAAAGATCCAGCGCCAGGGACCAGGGCGCATGTCGACATTCGAATGCTGTAACAAAAGCTGAATCGCGATGGAGAACGCCAACAGCGCTGCAACGTCTTGCGGGATGCCAAGTACCAGCAGCGGCAACAGTCCCGCCGAAGCTTCGAGCATTTGATGCAGCGGGTGTTTCATCAAGCCGTTGAAGCCATACAGGCGTTGCACGCTGTGATGCACCGCGTGCAATCGCCACAGCCAGGGCAGTCGATGACTGGCGTAGTGCATCAGGCTGACCCCGGCATCCGCGACGAAAATCGCCAGCCCCAGTTGCAGCCATAACGGCCAGCCCTGTGGCCACGCACCCTCAACCGCCAGCAACGCCACCAGAGCCGGCAATGCCAAAAGTCCGAGGGCGCCCAGCGTTTCGTTGATGAGTGCATGGAAGATGTCCCGCCGACGATCGCCGGCACTGTGGTTCCAGCAAGCTTCATAGGGCAGTGCCCATTCAGCCAGGAACGACACCAGCAAGGCTGCAATAAACAGCAGCATCAACCACAGCGTCGACAGGCCACCGACACCGATCAGCCACACCCCTGCCCCGATGAATCCGCCCCAGAATACCGGTGCGTACAACCCCGCAATGATAGTTTTCATCGCCACCTCCATTGATTGAAGGCAAAGCATGCGAGTTGATCCGGGCACAGAATTGAACAAACGAAGCAATCGAACGCTCAGTTTTAAGGGTGAATTAAGTTGATACGACTAACCTGATCCCACTTGAACAACTATCCCAAGGAAAGAACTCATGAAGACTTTGACTGCCCTCTTCACCGCTGCCGCCCTGACGCTCACCGCTGGTTTGGCCCAGGCCAAAGACGTTCCCGTCGACCAGATCCCTCAGCTGGTGAAGGAGGGCAAGATCAAGCCTATGGAAGAGTTGAACCAGATCGTGTTGAAGCTGCACCCGGGGGCCACCATTACCGACAGCGACCTGGACAAACACTCCACCATCTACGAGTACGAAGTCGAACTGCGTGACGCCAGCAACGTTGAATGGGACGTGGATTTGAACGCCACCACCGGCGAAGTCCTGAAGAACAAAAAAGACGTCTGATGCACACAACAAAGAGCCGCACGGTTTTCGGATCGTGCGGCTTTTCTGCGTCTGGATGATTGATCAGGCCGACGTGCTGACCATGGCGTTTTTTTTCCAATGTGGATTCAGGTTCAACCCGTCATCGACACCCTATACCTGCACTTGAGACCGACTGTGTACCGACTCGATAAGGAACCCGGTACACCGTCCCTTTCATCAAGCGCTCAGGCGCGCCGTCACCTCGTTCAACCGCCCCGACAAACCGTGCAGGTTGTTGCTGGCCGCTTCAGTGCGCTGCACGTTGTCCAGGTTGGTGCTGGCGATGCTGGTGATCTCGGTGAGGTTGCGCGAGATGTCTTCGGCCACCGAGGTCTGCTCTTCGGCGGCAGTGGCGATCTGGCGGTTCATGTCGCGGATGGCTTCCACGGCCAGAGTGATGCGTTCGAGCATGGCGCCGGCCTCCGTCACTTGCTGCACGCTTTGCTCGCTGCGCGACTGACCGCTTTCAATCGCCTGGGCCGCTTCGATTGCACCGGTCTGCACGGTCTGAATGATCTGGTTGATTTCGATGATCGACGCCGCCGTGCGCTGGGCCAGGCTGCGCACTTCATCGGCCACCACCGCGAAACCGCGCCCGGCCTCACCGGCACGGGCCGCTTCGATGGCCGCGTTGAGTGCCAGCAGGTTCGTCTGTTCGGCGATGCCGCGAATCACTTCCAGGACCTTGCCGATGCGCCCGCTGTCGGTTTCCAGTTGGCGGATGACCGTGGCGGTATTGGCGATTTCACCGCGCATCTGGGTGATCGTATGGATGGTGCCCTGCATGACTTTTTCGCCCTGTTGGGCGGACTGGTCGGCGTCGTCGGCGGCCCGCGCCGCTTCGGCGGCATGACGGGCGACTTCCTGTGCCGTAGCGGACATTTCGTTCATCGCCGTGGCCACCTGATCGGTGCGGTTGAACTGTTCGTTGGTACCGCCGGCCATCACGGTGGCGATCGAGTTCAACTCACCGCTGGCGCTGTCCAGGTCCGACGCGCTGCGCTGCAAACGGCTGAAGGTTTCGGCAAGGAAATCGCGCAGGGTGTTGGCGGCCATCGCCAGTTTGCCCAACTCGTCCTGACGGGTGCTGGCCACGCGCTCGGCAATACGTCCCTGGCTGAGCTGCGCCACGTATTCGATCAGTTTGCGGATCGGCTCGACCAGGTTGCGGTTGACCAGCCACAGGCTCAGCAGGCCGATCAGCCCCCCCGAAACCAGCATCACGACCAGCCCCAGCAACACCGTGCGATCGGCACTGGCACTGATCAGTGTCGATTGTTCGGCACCCTGCTTGCGCAACTCGCTGACCAGTTCACTCATCTGATCGCTGGCCGCGCGGTCCACGCCCTTGACCGCCGCGTCGCCCGCCGCCGGGTCACCACCGGCGGCCACGAACGCGTCCCGGCCCTTCTGATAGGCCGTGCCCAACTGGCGATGCTCGTCACGCAAGCGATTGATGCGGCTCTTGAGTGGCGGCTCGATACCCTTCTGCGCGGCCAGTTCGCCGAGGATGTTTTGCACATCGCGCTGACGCGCCTCGAATTGCCCCCAGTACTTGCTCAGGTCCGCCGGTTGCTTGCCGCGCAGCAGGACGTTTTTCCACTCCTGCACCTGCACCTTGAATTGCAGGTTGGCTTCATCGATCAATTGCGAGGTGTGCAGCGGGCCTTCGATCAGATTGGCGTAGTTCTGCACGCCGCTGGACAGGAAGTGAAAGCACGCCAGGGCGATCAACAGCATCGCCAGCAGACTGCCGCTCAGCAGGGCGAGAATTTGTGCTCTCAGGGACTTTTGCAAAAGCATCGCAGGGTACTCATGACAGGAATGAGGCACGCCCGTAAAGGCGTGAAAAGTGTCCGGACATCCCTGTCTGCGGTCCCGGCCGAAGCCGGCGGCGCGCAACTCAACCCAAGCGTGATCGGCTAGCCAGAGCGGTTCTTGAGAAAATCCCGACCGCCGGTAGAACAATTGTTTGCGTTATTTTCCTGTCACAAAAACGTCACCCCCGCTTGCGATGATGCCGCTCAAGTGAACCTGCAAAACACGTGACAGGCGCCTCCCCTTGCGAGTCCTCATGAACCACAGCATCGATCAAAGCCATCGCGACACGGATCTGTTCGGCCTGCTTTACGGTTTCAGCTTTCGCCCCGGTGAGGCCGGTCGGGAAATCAATTCCGCCGAGGCCTTGCAGTACCTGCAACAACCGCAAAGCGACGAGCAATTCCTCTGGTTGCACCTGAACCTCGCCCACGCCGCGTGCGAGCGCTGGATGAAGAGCCATCTGGAGTTGCCCGAAGAATTTTTCGAAGCGCTGCACGAAGGCTCGCGGTCGACGCGCATCGAGCATGTCGACTCCGCGTTGCTGGCGGTGGTCAACGATGTGGTGTTCAACCTCAGCAACATGGTCTCGTCGGATGTCTCGACCCTGTGGGTGTGCGCCCGCAGCCAATTGATCATCAGCGCCCGCCTGCAACCGCTGCACTCGGTGGACAAATTGCGCTCGTCGGTGAAGGCCCGGGAGTGCTTTCGTTCCCCGCTGGAGTTGCTGGTGCATCTGCTGCGCGACCAGGGTGAAGTGCTGACCCAGATCGTGCGCAAGACCAGCCAGAGCGTGGATCAGATCGAAGACGAATTGCTGTCCTCACGCCTGTCGACCAACCGCGCCGAACTGGGCGCCAATCGCCGGGTGCTGGTGCGTTTGCAACGGCTGCTGGCGCTGGAGCCAGGCTCATTGCTGCGCCTGCTCAACCGGCCGCCGCAATGGCTGCAAAAGGAAGACGTGAAGGAGTTACGCAAATCCACCGAGGAGTTTGCGCTGATTATCAACGACCTCACGGCGCTGGGTGAGCGGATCAAGCTGTTGCAGGAAGAGATCGCCGCCAACATCAACGAACAGACCAACCGCACGCTGTTCACCCTGACCGTGGTGACGGTGCTGGCGCTGCCGATCAACATCATCGCCGGTTTCTTCGGCATGAACGTCGGCGGCATTCCGCTGGCCGATGATCCGCAGGGTTTCTGGGTCCTGGTGGCGCTGGTCGCGACCTTTACCGTGATCGCCGGGCGCTGGGCGTTTCGCAAGCAGCAGGATTATTAACGTCTGCTAACCCCTGTGGCGAGGGAGCTTGCTCCCTCGCCACAAAAACGATACTTAGCAAACCTCGCGAGTCACCAGCATCCGCTCCCGAACCACGTCATATGCCCAGTGGTAGACGTAGGTGTACGGCAGGAAAAACAGCAGCACGCCGATATCCAGCAGGAACGCCTGCCACAGGCTGACATCCAGCCACCAGGCGATCAGCGGTACGCCGAGGGCGACCAGTCCGCCTTCGAACAACAGCGCATGCACCACGCGAACCCAGGCGTTGTGTGCGATGGCGAAGCGCTTGAGCAGCCGTTCGAACATACCGTTGAAGACCACGTTCCAGGCCAGGGCCAGGCCGGCGATGAGGACGGTGACCATACCCATTTCCAGCATCGGTTTCTTCATGATCCAGGCCAGCAACGGGGTACAGATCAGGATGGCCAGCAGCTCAAAACCGATGGCTTGAAAAATACGTTCAGTAATGGACTTGTTGGCGCTCATGGCCGAACTCCCTTGAGTGACTGTGTGGTTGCCATGATCTGTCATCACGCCGATACTTAATAACCAATAACCATCGATCAAGGCGATAGTTCATGGCCTCTCACGAAGTGTTGCTGGCGTTTGTCGAAGCCGCGACCCAAGGCTCGTTTTCCGCCGCGGCGCGCAAGTTGGGCCGCAGTCAGTCGACCATCAGCGCGGCGGTGGCCAGTCTGGAAATCGACCTGAACCTGACCCTGTTCGACCGCAGCAGCCGCAAGCCCGGCCTGACCCCGGCCGGGCACGTCATGCTGCAACGGGCCGAAGAGATCCTGGCCGCCACCAGTCGCCTGGAAATAGCCGCCAGCCAACTGTCTCAAGGGGTGGAAGCGAAGTTGACGGTAGCGCTGTCCGATACCTATCAGTCGGACCGCTTCGAAGCCGCCCTCAGTGCCTTCGAGCAGCGTTACCCGGACCTGGAGCTCGAGTGCCTGATCGCCGAATGCGATGACCTGATGTCCCTGGTGCAAAGCGGCCGGGCGCAGATTGCCTTCGCCGAAATGCAGGACAGCTACCCGCCGGACCTGGTCAGCTCGACGGTGGACGAGCGCACGGAAATCGCTTTGTTCGTGTCCCCGACACACCCGTTGGCGACGCTGGACTACGTCGACCGGGACGTACTGCAGCAGCACCGCGAGTTGCGCTTGGCCACCATCATCAATCCCTATGAAAGTCGGGCGAAGGGTCGCGTCTGGTCGGCGCCGAGTTATCTGATGCTGCTGGAAATGGCCCAGGGCGGGTTCGGCTGGGCGCCGTTGCCCCGCTGGCTGGTCGAGCGGTTCGGGCCTGGCACGTTGCAGGAACTGGTGGTGCGCGGCTGGCCGAAAACGGTGTCGGTGGATGCGTTGTGGTCGCGGCTGAATCCGCCGGGGCCGGCGGGGAGCTGGTTGCTGGGCAAGATGCTGGAGTGAAGGTCCTTCGGCCCTTATCGCGGGCAAGCCACGCTCCCACAGGAAATGGTGGCAACCACAAAACTTGTGTGCACCACTGCCCCTGTGGGAGCGGGCTTGCCCGCGATGGGGCCAGCCAATTTCACATCAATCCAACGCCTTGAGCCGCTCTTCGATAAACCGCCGCTCAGGCTCTTGCCGGGTCAACGCCAGCGCTCGTTCCCAAGCCGCCCGCGCCTCTTGCACCCGGCCCAGTTGCCGACAGAACTCCGCCCGCGCCGAGTGCGCCAGGTGGTAGTCGAGCAGTTCTCCCCGATCCAGAATGGCGTCGACTAGCGTCAGCCCCGCCAGTGGTCCATCGCGTTGCGAAATCGCCGCTGCACGATTCAACTCGATCACCGGCGACGGCACCGCCCGCAGCAGGACGTCATACAGACCGACAATCTGCGGCCAATCGGTTTCCCCCGCCGTCGGGGCTTCGGCGTGCACCGCCGCGATCGCCGCTTGCAGGCAATAGGGTCCGAATCGTCCCATGGTCAGCGCCCGCTCGACCAGTGTGCAGCCTTCGCTGATCAACCCGGCGTCCCACAGCGAACGGTCCTGTTCGTCCAGCACAATCAGCTCGCCGCTCGCCGAGGTCCTGGCCGGGCGGCGCGACTCGTGCAGCAGCATCAACGCCAGCAAGCCCATCACCTCCGGCTCCGGCAGCAGTTCCACCAGCAACCGGCCGAGACGGATCGCTTCGCGGGTCAAATCCTCGCGGATCAGTTCGGCCCCGATGGACGCCGAGTAGCCCTCGTTGAACACCAGGTAAATCACCCGCAATACGCTGTCCAGGCGCTCGGGCAACTCAGCGAGTGTCGGCACTTGATAAGGGATTTTCGCGTCGCGGATCTTCGCCTTGGCGCGCACGATGCGCTGGGCGATGGTGGCCGGGGCCGAGAGAAAGGCCCGGGCGATTTCCTCCGTGGTCAGGTCGCAGACCTCCCGCAGCGTCAGCGGCACTTGCGCGTCCGCCGCCAGGGCCGGGTGGCAGCAAGTGAAGATCAGCCGCAGGCGATCGTCTTCCACGTCTTCATCACTCCACGGCGTGTGCTCAAGCTCCTCCAGCTGTGCGATCAGCAAAGGCTGCGACGCGGCAAAACGCGCACGCCGACGCAAGGCATCGATGGCCTTGAAACGCCCGGTGGACACCAGCCAGGCCCGCGGATTGTCCGGCACGCCATAACGCTGCCAGCGTTCGACCGCGACGAAAAACGCCTCGTGCAAGGCCTCTTCGGCGAGGTCGAAATCCCCCAGCAAGCGAATCAGGGTCGCGAGAATGCGCCTCGACTCTTCGCGATAGACCCGCTCGACCTGAGCCTGAACCGGCAGCCCAGGCATCTTAAGGATTCAACTGCCGAACGGGGCGCACTTCGACACTGCCGACCCGGGCCGCCGGAATGTTCCCGGCGACCTGGATGGCTTCGTTGAGGTCCTTGGCGTCGATCAGGTAGAAGCCTGCCAACTGCTCCTTGGTTTCAGCGAACGGGCCGTCGGTGATCGACATCTTGCCGTTGCGCATGCGCACGGTGGTGGCGGTCTGCACCGATTCCAGTGCTTCGGCGGCGACCATCCGGCCACTGCCCTGGATCGACTCGGCATAGGCCATGCATTCTTCGTCCTTCGGGCTTTCCGGTAGCGAATGCAGCAGGTGCTCATCGCTGTAGACCAGGCATAAATACTTCATCACGCTCTCCTTATCGAACGGATCAACTATGGCCGCTGATTGGCATTCTGGCTCGGCTTCCCGACGATCAGGGTTTGAGATCGAACAGCGTCGCGCCGCTGGCCATGTCGAACGGTGCCGACCAATGTTCGTGGACGATCTGCCACAGCCCGGCTTCTTGCCGATAGCAGGCGGTGACGCGCATCCAGCAGGACTGGGTTTCGCCCTTGTCGTTGGTGCCACCGCAATTTGCCAGCCAGTGAGCGAACGCAATTTCCTGGGACGGCTCGATGGTGATTTCGTGGAATTCGAAGATGTGCGGGCCGGGGCACATTTCCATGCAGGCCTGCCAATGCGCGCGATACGCCGGCTTGCCTTTGAATTGCAGGGCCTTGACCGCGTCGAAGGAGACGATGTCATCGGCATAAAGGGCCATGACTTTTTCAATGTCCTTGGCCATGACCGCCTGACGATAGTTCTCGATGAGGTTCTGGATCTGGGTTTGCGAATTCATGGTGGTTCTCCGTGGTTTTTATAGTGAAGACACCCTTAGTCGTCTGGCGATCCGGCGAATCGACAGAAGAAATAAAAATAATCCATAACGCCAGACTCGCTAGAATCCGAGGCTCATTTTCAGTTGGAAAAAGGACACGCCAGTGACAGCCCGACTCGTGCCTTATGAAAGCCTGAACACGCAGCAGCGCCAACAGGTCGAGGCCATCGAAGTGCATCCGGAACAAATCAGGTTCTCCGGTGATATCCACGGTGCCCTGCACACCTTGTTGTCCAAGCCCGGCCCGGGAGTCAAAGGATTTGCCCTGCTGGCCGAAGATATTCCCGTCGCGTTCCTGCTGCTCAAACGCCCGCCGGTGTTGCCCGCCTGGGCCGATGAGCACAGCGCCACCCTGCATGCGCTGCAAGTCGATCAACGCGCCCAGGGCAAGGGCTACGGCAAGGCCTGCCTGCAAGCGCTGCCCGAAGCGGCGCGCCTGGCCTGGCCGGAAATCAGAGGGCTGGAGTTGTCGGTGGATGCGGACAACGAAGCCGCCATCGCCCTGTACGCCAGGTTTGGCTTTGTCGACAGCGGCGAGGCGTACAAGGGGCGGATCGGTTATGAGCGGCGGATGGGGTTGATGTTTTGACTGCTCAATAGTCGCAACCGATTTCTCCAACACAACGCCGAACCTGTGGGAGCGGGCTTGCCCGCGAAAGCGGTCTGTCTGACACATTGATGTTGGATGTGCCGACGCCTTCGCGGGCAAGCCCGCTCCCACAGGGGATCTCCAACAGTCTTACAGCTCCAAAATCATCTCATGCCACGCCATGCCGCCATGGTCGGACGCCGAAGGCTTGACGTAGGCAAAGCCGAATCCGGCATACAACGGAATGTGCCGTTCCTTGCACATCAGGTTGATGCTGGCCTTGCCCATCGCGCGCATGCGTTCGATGAACTCAGCCATCAGGCGCTTGGCCAGGCCCTGCCCCTGGTAATCCGGATGCACCACCACCGACATGATCACCACGTGGGGCCCGGCCGGGTCGTGGCCGATCAGCTCCTTGAACGCCTCGTCCGACATTTCCACCTGGAACGCCGCACCGGAGTTGATGAAACCGGCGACGACCCCGTCCACTTCCGCGACGATAAAACCCACGGGCCAGGTGGCGATGCGGGTGGCGATCTTCTCGCGGGTCGCGGCTTCGTCACCTTCATAGGCAAGGGTTTCGATGGCAAAGCAGCGGTCCAGATCGGCGGGGGTGACGTTGCGGATGACGGTGTTCATGGCAGCTCGGGATCAGCGTGGGAAAGGCTGGGGATGATAAATCAGCAGCCGTGGGACATCGAGAGACGAATCGGCTGATCCGCCTCTCGACACACATCTCACCCTTTGATCGGAATCCAGATCTCCAGCTTGCCGGTGTTGAGCTTCGGGTTGAAGTCTTCGCTGTAGCGTTCCAGCTCCGGCGCATCCAACACCTCATGCCCCGACTGCGGCTGCCAGGTGCCGAAGATGTACTGAAACAGTTGCGGCAAAGTATCCAGCGGCCCCTTGTGCTCGAACACCGCGTACAGCTGAGGCTGAACCTCTACCCAACGGTAGGCTTCCGGCAAGTCGTCGAGCTTGCTGATCTCGACGCCAGCGATGTAATCGAAGCCGCCCTTGCCGTCGAAATTGCAGCAGACACCGTAGGTGACTTCGCCTTTTTGACCCGGAATGTTCCCAATGTGGGGCTCGAATTTTTCCCAGAGCTTGGGAATGCCTTGGGTGGTTTGCTGGGTAAATTGTCCGCCCAGCCCTGCAATCAGCAGGAAGTGCCCGTGTTCGAAGCGCGGTTGCGTCAGTTCGACGCGTGCTAACTCATCCATGACTCGACTCCTGACGCATAAAAATGGGTTCGGCTGGAAGTATAGAAGCCAAACCCGATTCGCCCAATTACAGTGCGTGCAATTGCTCGACGGCAGCGGCGCCAACGAACTCGTTGTAACCCGATAGGATCACGTAGACCGCGAAATAGCAGAAGATCGCCGCCGATGCCATATAGGAATAACGCAGCAATTTGTCGCCCAGCAACTTGCCTCCATGGCTCGCGGCGAAGCACAGGCCTGCCGACCAGAGCAGCCCGGCACAGAGGAAACCGCCGAGAAACAGTGCCGAACTGAGCGGGCCACCGCCACCGGAACGGGCGATCAGGGTGCCGCCCACTGCCGCGAACCAGAGAATGGCGCTGGGCGAAGACATGGCGAGAAAGATCCCGCGCAAGAACTCCTTGCGGTGGGAGTTGTTCCCGACCTCCGCCGTCTCGGCCAGCAGCGCCTCGTGGTGAATCGCCGAATAGATCATCTTCGCCGCGAAGTACACCAGCAGCGCCGAGCCACCGATCCACAACACCCAGCGCACGCTTTCGTATTGCAGCAATACGGTCATGCCGGCCAGTGCCAGTACCGCGTAGATCAGGTCGCCGACACAGGTCCCAAGCCCCAGGGCAAAGCCCTGGAAATAGCCGCGCTGCATGGCCAGGGTGATCATCGCGATGTTGGCCACGCCAATATCCAGGCACAGCGAGAGGCTCAGCAAGAAGCCGCTGGTAAATTCCATCGAACCCTTTCCTTCGGACAAATTTGTTTACATTGAGGCTGGACAGTCTGCCACAGCTGCCCTTACATTCCGCCTCAGGTCACCGCAGTGACCAGCGTCGCTCGGACGGTTCCGGGCGCTTACGTTATCCGAGGCAACAATGGCCGAACAAGGTTCGCCGCGCCGCTTTGCGCGCATAGATCGACTCCCCCCTTACGTTTTCAACATCACCGCCGAGCTGAAGATGGCCGCCCGTCGTCGTGGCGAAGACATCATCGACTTGAGCATGGGCAACCCCGACGGCGCCACGCCGCCGCACATCGTCGAAAAACTTGTGCAAGTCGCTCAGCGTGAAGACACCCACGGCTACTCCACGTCCAAGGGCATTCCGCGCCTGCGCCGGGCGATTTCCAACTGGTACAAGGACCGTTACGAGGTCGACATCGACCCGGAAAGCGAGGCCATTGTCACCATCGGTTCCAAGGAAGGCCTGGCGCACTTGATGCTGGCAACCCTGGACCAGGGCGACACCGTTCTGGTGCCCAACCCGAGCTACCCGATTCACATCTACGGTGCCGTGATTGCCGGCGCCCAGGTGCGGTCGGTGCCGCTGGTGCCGGGCGTGGATTTCTTCGCTGAACTGGAGCGGGCCATTCGCGGCTCTATCCCCAAGCCGAAGATGATGATCCTCGGTTTCCCATCCAACCCCACCGCCCAGTGCGTGGAGCTGGATTTCTTCGAGCGCGTCATTGCCCTCGCCAAGCAGTACGACGTGCTGGTGGTGCACGACCTGGCCTACGCCGACATCGTCTACGACGGCTGGAAAGCCCCGTCGATCATGCAGGTGCCGGGGGCCAAGGACATTGCGGTGGAGTTTTTCACCCTGTCCAAGAGCTACAACATGGCCGGCTGGCGCATTGGCTTCATGGTCGGCAACCCGGAACTGGTCAACGCCCTGGCGCGGATCAAGAGCTACCACGACTACGGCACCTTCACCCCGCTGCAAGTGGCGGCCATCGCTGCGCTTGAAGGCGACCAGCAATGCGTGCGCGACATCGCCGAGCAGTATCGGCAGCGGCGCAACGTGCTGGTCAAGGGCCTGCATGAACTGGGCTGGATGGTGGAAAACCCGAAAGCCTCGATGTACGTCTGGGCCAAGATTCCCGAGGCCTATGCGCATCTGGGCTCACTGGAGTTCGCCAAGAAACTGCTGTCCGAGGCCAAGGTGTGTGTCTCGCCGGGCGTCGGGTTTGGCGAGTACGGCGATGATCACGTGCGCTTTGCCCTGATCGAAAACCAGGACCGGATTCGTCAGGCCGTGCGCGGGATTCGCGGGATGTTTCGGGCGGATGGGTTGGCACCGAAAACCAACTAAAAACACATGACACTGTAGGAGCGAGCCTGCTCGCGATGAGGCCATCACATCCAACCAAGATGTCGACAGTCCCACCGCTATCGCGAGCAGGCTCACTCCTACATGGGTTTTGTGTATGGCCATGAAATCATCACCCACAAAAAAACCGCATCGCAGCGGTTTTTTTGTGTCTGTCGATTCGCTTAGACGAACAGCGACAACAACAGGATAAAGCCCAGGCCAACCACGGAGAGGATGGTTTCCATCGCGGTCCAGGTCTTGAAGGTTTCGGCCACGGTCATGTTGAAGTACTGCTTGACCAACCAGAAACCGGCGTCGTTGACGTGGGACAGGATCAGGGAGCCAGCACCGGTGGCCAGCACCAGCAGTTCACGGTTCACACCCGGAATCATCCCCACTACCGGCACCACAATGCCCGCGCCAGTAATGGTCGCCACGGTCGCTGAACCGGTCGCGATACGGATCACCGCCGCCACCAGCCAGGCCAGCAAAATCGGCGAGATCTGTGCAGCCACCGCCATGTTGCCGATCACGTTACCCACACCGCTGGTCACCAGCATCTGCTTGAAGCCGCCACCGGCACCGATGATCAGGATGATCGCAGCGGTCGGCGCAAGGCTCGCGTCCAGCCACTTGAGCATCTGTTGCGACCCGATGCCCTGCTTGTAGCCGAAGGTGTACAGCGACAGCAGCAACGCCAGCAGCAGCGCCGAGATCGGGTGACCGATCAAGTCCATGAAGGTGCGGAAGAAGTTGCCGTCCGGCAGCGCCACATCGGCAAAGGTCTTGAGCAGCATCAGGAACACTGGCGACAGCACAGTGATCAGGGTGATGCCGAAGCTAGGCAGATCGCCTGCATCCTCATCGCGCACCAGTTGATCCACCAGTTCCTGATTCGGATGACCAGGAATGTGCTTGGCAATGAACGTACCGAAGATCGGGCCGGCAATAATGGCCGTTGGCAGTGCAACGATCAGGCCATACAGAATGGTTTTCCCGATGTCGGCACCGAACACGCCGATGGCCAGCAATGGACCCGGGTGCGGCGGCACCAGGCCGTGTACGGCGGACAGACCGGCCAGCAGCGGGATACCGATCTTGATGATCGACACGCCGGTGCGGCGGGCAACGATGAACACCAACGGAATCAGCAACACGAAGCCGATTTCGAAGAACAGCGGAATGCCGACCAGGAACGCAGCGAACATCATCGCCCACTGCACCTTGTCCTTGCCGAAGGCGCGGATCAACGTCTGCGCAATCTGATCCGCACCGCCTGATTCGGCCATCATTTTGCCGAGCATCGTGCCCAGCGCCAGGATGATGCCGACAAAGCCAAGCACGCCACCGAAGCCGTCCTGGAACGCCTTGATGATGGTGCCGATCGGCATGCCGGAGGTCAGCCCGAGGAAAGCGGCGGCAATGATCAGGGCAATGAACGGGTGGAACTTGAACTTGGTGATCAGGACGATAAGCCCGATCACCGTGACCACTGCATCGAGCAGCAGGAACGTCTCGTGGGACATGCCAAACATTAGGGGTGTCTCCTGGTTGTTGTTGTTATTAAAGCGGGTTGATCAGAAGTCGTGAGGACAGCGCTGTCTTTGCAAACACAGTCATACCGCCTGTTTCAGGCCGTTCACCTGCCACCAGACATGAGCCTGCGCCGCCAGTTGCTCGACGCTATGGGTCGAAGCATCCAGCGCCAGGGTCAACGGCTCGCCGACGGGCGATTCGAGGGTGGCGAACTGGCTGTCGATCAGGGTCGACGGCATGAAGTGGCCTGGCCGATGGGAGACACGGTCGGCGGCGACTTCGGGGGTCAACTCAAGGAACACGAAGCCCAGGCCCGGCAAGGCACTGCGCAGACGTTCGCGATAGATGTGCTTGAGAGCCGAACAGGTCAGCACCGGGCGCTGGCCCTTGGCGTCGACACGGCGCAGTTCATCGCACAGGCTGTCGAGCCAGCCGGCACGGTCTTCATCGTTCAGGGGAATCCCCGCGCTCATCTTTTCGATATTGGCGGCAGGGTGAAAAGAGTCGCCTTCAATGGCAGTGGCGCCGCTCAAATGGCACAGGGCCTCGCTGACGCACGTCTTGCCGCAACCGGCAACGCCCATGATGACCAGGGCGGTGATGGGATGATTCATGTAACACCTCAGCGCGCAGACAGCGCTACCTTTGCCAGTTATGACACTAGACCAAAAGCAGAAGTTGCCGACGCCTTTCTTGTCATTTTATGGGTTGCAGCAGGTTAGGTCCCGACACCAAAAAGCAAGGATCAGGCGAACCCTTGCTCACGCATTTGCAGCTGCATCAAGACAGCGCTACCTTAGTGCCTTGAATTTTGTTTGGCAAGCCGTCGATGAACACAACCAAGAACGATAAAAATACCCGCACCACTGGCCGCCCTACCCTGAACGAAGTTGCCCGACTGGCCGGCGTCAGCCCGATCACCGCCTCCCGCGCCTTGCGTGGCGTCAGCACCGTGGCCACTGAACTTGTGGAAAAAGTGCAGAAAGCGGCGCTGGAGCTCAACTATGTGGTCAACCCTGCCGCCCGTGCCCTGGCCTCGGCCCAGAGCCAATCGGTGGTGGTGTTGGTGCCTTCACTATCCAATTTGCTGTTCATCGATACCCTGGAAGCCATTCATCGGGTTTTGCGTCCCAAGGGCTTCGAAGTGCTGATCGGCAACTTCCATTATTCGCGCGATGAAGAAGAAAACCTGCTGCGCAACTACATGGCCTATCAACCGCGCGGCTTGTTGCTGACGGGTTTCGACCGCACCGAAAGCTCACGACGGATGATCGAGGCCAGCAATATCCCGTGTGTGTACATGATGGAACTGGACAGTGCGGCCGGGTTAAATTGCGTCGGCTTCTCGCAACTGGCGGCCGGTGAAACGGCTGCCGAACACTTGCTGTCCCGGGGCCGCAAGCGCCTGGCCTACATCGGCGCGCAACTGGACCAGCGCACCTTGCTGCGCGGCGAAGGTTTCCGCCGCGCCCTGCAAAAGGCTGGCCTGTATGACCCGGCACTGGAAGTGCTGACGCCCCGCCCGTCTTCGGTCGGCCTGGGCGGCGAATTGTTCTTGCAGATGATCGCCAGCCACCCGGATGTCGACGCGATCTTCTTCGGCAACGACGACCTGGCCCAGGGCGCGCTGCTCGAAGCGATGCGACACGGAATCAAGATCCCCGAGCAAGTGGCGATCCTCGGCTTCAACGACCTGCCCATGTCCGAACACATGGTCCCGCGCCTGAGCAGCATCAACACCCCGCGCGAGGCTATCGGTCGCCGCGCGGCGGAGCAGATGCTGACGCTGATGGCCGGCAATACTGTGGCCAGACCGGTGCAGGACATGGGGTTTGAGTTGAAGGTGCGGGAGAGTACGTAGGCGCGACACAAATCACTGTGGCGAAGGGGCTTGTCAGAACGCCGCACCGCCCCGTTCGGCTGCGAAGCAGTCGTAATCCAGCTCACTTGGTTTAACTGTATGACCGCAGTGTCTGTTTTGGGGTTGCTTCGCAACCCAACGGGGGCAAGCCCCCTCGCCACAGGGTAAGCCTCTCGCCCTCGCTCTGTGTTCAGTCCTGCGGATCAAGGTTATCCAGCACGCGATTCACCGCCAACTCGGCCAACATGATGATCTGTGCAATCGCCAGTGCCGTATTGCGCTGACCGCCTTCCAGAAAAGCCGCAAAATCATTGGTCATCACACTCGCCGAGGCAAGTGATTCGCAGGCGTGAGCCAACAGCGTTTCGTTATTGATGCCGGGTGAGATGAAGAACATCGGACTGGGATTGCGCGGGGGGTTCGGCGTGGGTTTGAACATGGTGATGCTCCTAGAGTGATGGAGCTGCCACGTCTCGCTGCGATACGAAGGGTGGCAGCTGTACGCGGGTCGCAGACCGGGACTCTAGAACCCGGTAGACCCGAAGGTCTCCCACGCACAGCCGCCATAACATGAACTGATCACGAATGGTGGACGCTATGCGTCTAGAGATACCCGGGCTGCGAAACCCGATCGCTGAATTTGCAGCGACACGGAACGATAGAGTCCGGATACCAGGCGCACAAGTCGGCGGATTCTGGCGTAGTTGTAGGCAAGGGTGCAAGAAACCGTAACCTGCGGAACTCCTCTGAAGCCACTTACCTTCAGACCATTCCTACACGGCATGCCGGGACTGTTTATCCGCACTTCGAAACATCTTTTACCCTCCGCGACCCGAGAGGCGAGTGCAGAATCCACAACCTTTTTTCTCGCGGATATTGCTATGCGCAAAGCGATTTTCCTGACCGGCGTGCTGACCTTCCTGCTCGGCCAAACGATTCAGGCACAAGCTTCGGAGCCGAACGACTGGACGCAATTGCTCAGCGATCCGCGTTTCATGTCGGCAATCAAAAGTTGCCTGGCCGCTCACCCGAAAGCCGAGGGGCCGGCCGTTGTCATGAGCGTTTGGCATGCAAGTCTGGAAGAAGCCGGGGTCATGACAACCGACCTGAGCGGACGCAGAAACAGCTGTTTCGCCCGCAAGGACACGGGCGTTGTAAGCCATTCCCAGACAGTGTTCGATTTGTCGGGACCGCTGTTTGTATCAGTGGATCAAGCCAAGGTTGCGCCCAAAGGCGAGTGCATCGAATCAACCCCGGTGTACATCGACCAACGGCTTCAGGGCTGGATACTCAGGCAACCGATCCTCCATCCGCACATTCCCAGTGCCTGTTCGACCCCCATCTGGACCGACCTGCTACCGAAAAAACAGGTTGGGCCAAGCAGCTGACAGCCATTTGCGATGGCGCTTCGCCCATGCCGCGGGATTTCAACTAACCTTTAGTGTGTTTCTTATCCCCCTGATCTCATTTGAGATCAACACAGACCACTGTTAGATTCCCGAAGCGTCGATTCGCTAACGGAGTAGCTCATGGAACATGCACTGAAGATCCTCGGCAAAGCCTCGTCCATCAACGTCCGAAAAGTCCTGTGGACCTGTGAGGAGCTGGGCATAACCTACGAACGCGAGGACTGGGGCAGTGGTTTTGCGTCCACCCACAGCCCCGAGTTCCTGCGCTTCAATCCAAACGCACAGGTGCCGGTGATCATCGATGAATCCGGGGTGTTGTGGGAATCCAATACCATCTGCCGCTATCTGGCCGGCAAACACCACCACCATCACACCGACCTGCTACCCACCGATCCGGCAGCACGTGCCCGGGTGGAACAGTGGATGGATTGGCAAGCCACCGAACTCAATCCATCCTGGAGATACCCGTTCATGGCACTGGTGCGCAAGGACCCGGAATTCCAGGACCCGCATAGCCTTGAGGTCGGCATCCGCGCCTGGAACCAGAAGATGGGCATCCTCGAACATCAACTCGCGACCACCAAGGCGTATGTCGCCGGACCACGCTTTACCCTGGCCGACGTTGTCATCGGTTTGTCGGTCAACCGCTGGCTGATGACGCCGATCGACCGGCCTGACTACCCCGCCGTCGATGAATATTTCCAGCGCCTGGCCCAGCGCCCAGGGTTCCTCAAGCACGGCTGCAACGGCTTGCCTTGAATGGCCGCAGGTTGCCGCCCACCACACAATAAAAAAGGGTCCCTCGACCGGGTAATGCCAGTCAGTTAAGCTGACTGGCATTTTTATTTTTGATCGGATACTTCGGTGATTTCAGCCGAATCGCCCGAGGATAAACGCGCTCCTCACGTCGATGCGGCAGCACGTAGTGCGGCGCTGAAGCATGAAGCTCGGCCAAATACTTGGGGATGTTCCCGGAACGGTCGGCCGAGACGCTGTTGATAAACCCGAGAATCGCCCAGGTACACGCGGTAAAGCTCATTTCGCACGGGTAAATGCCCAGGACAGTGGCGACTCATTTCCACCATCTGATAGCGCAACAAGTTGTAGCCCAACAACACGCCCCACAACTCTTGCTCGATCATCTCGGGTGTCTTGCTGCGCAGCGTATAACTGCTGTTGAGCAGCGTCTGCTTCATTTCCCGAAAGCCTAATTCGATTTCCCAGCGCTGGCTGTACAGATCAACGATCTCGTCGGAAGGAAAACGCAGCGGGTCAGCCATTGAGGTCAGAATCTGACACACCTTGCCCTTCACGGTTTTGCTCAGCAGTCGCGCGGTCAGCCGCTCCGGCAACCCAGGCCATTGCTTGCGGGCCTGCGGCGAAGTGCTCAGCGAAACAATCGCATCCTGGCGCCCCAAACGCTGGATCACCTCGTACTGCGAGCCTTTTTTCAGCGGCATCAGCCAGTGGCGTTCGACGCCTGCCTGCTGCCACTGATGCAGTAAACCTAACGAGTAAAAACCACGATCAAACAGCGTCAGCGAGTGATCGGGGGTGGTTTCGATCAGTTGCTCGGCCAGTTTCATTTCGTTGCTGCGGTAGCCGTCAAACGCACTTCCAATCAGCAAATGGCTGGTCAACTCCATTTGGCAGACCATGCGCACCTGAGGAAAACCGGTGTCGCCGTGCTGGTTGCTGGCGGAGTCATAGCGCGCCCGATTTTCCGGCGTGTCGGGCGTGCGCCAGACAACGCCATCGACGCCCAACAAACGCAGACCGGCCCAAGTCGGATGATTGGCCGCCTCATGCCAACTTTTCTGGGTCAAATCGAAGACTTGTCGTACAGCTTCGCTGCCCAATCTCTGACGGGCCTGGACTACGGCGCTGGGGGCCACCAACGGGCGCTGGCCCGGCAACATGATGTTCATGCGACTGACCACATCCCAGGCCGACATGCGCCGGAAGAACGCCATGGAGATCACGCACCAGAGCATCATTTCCAGCGGCAAACGACGCTTGCGCAGCGTCGCCACACCGGCTTGTTCAAGCGCCTGTTCGACCAAAGAAGGATCGAGCAAGGCATCCAATCCCTCGATGGCGTTGGGGGTAGAGGCGATGTTGTGGGTCAGTTCCAGTGCCCGAGCGAGACGCATAAAAAAATCCGATGCCAGTACAGGCATCGGATTTTGATTTCTTGCGGCCAAAGGTCAAGCGAGAAGGCTTAACTGATCGGCATTACCCTCGACCGGGACCCTTTTTCATTGTGCTTATTTGTAGGAGCGAGCTTGCTCGCGATGGTATCTGGAGCGCTGCGTTTAACCAGTAACACGCGTTATCGTTAACGACCATCGCGAGCAAGCTCGCTCCTACAGTTGCTCCGCTTAGTTCAATTGCAACGTCGAATTGAACTGACTGATCGCATCCACCACATGTCGCGAACCCTGCTGGATTTCCAGAATCACCTCCCCCGCCTCATTCGCCAGTTCCACGCCGAGGCCGGTTCGGCTCAGGCTCGATTGCATGCTCGACACCGCGCTGAGCGACAAATCGTGGTTCTTGCGCACCACCTCGACAATCTCCA
The DNA here is from genome assembly GCF_057838985.1 of Pseudomonas sp. KH_046_2. Lineage (NCBI taxonomy): Bacteria > Pseudomonadati > Pseudomonadota > Gammaproteobacteria > Pseudomonadales > Pseudomonadaceae > Pseudomonas > Pseudomonas sp. KH_046_2. The sequence goes on from NZ_CM174480.1 coordinate 4,873,183, forward strand.
GCGTCGCCTGACTGGTGCGCGCCGCGAGGCTGCGCACTTCATCGGCCACCACCGCAAACCCTCGCCCGTGCTCACCGGCGCGGGCCGCCTCGATCGCCGCGTTGAGCGCCAGCAGGTTGGTCTGATCGGCAATGCCGCGAATGGTCTGCACGATGGTGCCGATGATGTCGGACTGTTTGCTCACGGCATCGATGCTCAGTGCCGCCTCGTTCAGGTCCCGGGAAATGTCCTGGATGATCTGCACCGTCTGCTGCACAACCTCGGAACCCTTGCGCGCGCAGACGTCGTTTTGCACCGAGGTGCTGTGGGCCGATTCTGCGGCGGTTTGCAGGGTGGTCATCTGGTGGGTGATATCGCTGGCGAACTTGACTACTTTGTACAACCGCCCCTTGGCGTCGAACAAAGGGTTGTAGGACGCTTCCAGGAACACCGTCTGACCCTGCTTGTTCCTGCGCTCGAAACGATGGGAGTGATATTCACCACGGTTGAGCGAAGCCCAGAAATTCCGGTAACCCTGGGACTCGGCTTCGGCACGGTGGCAAAACAGGCTGTGATGCTGCCCCACCACTTCGTTGAGCGAGTACTGCATGGTTTTCAGGAAGTTCTCGTTGGCGCTGATGACCTTGCCTTCGGGCGTGAATTCGATCACCGCCATTGAGCGGCCGATCGCAGCGAGCCTGCTTTCGTTTTCGTGTTCCTTGTTGATCCGTGCGGTGATGTCGGTGGCCACCTTGATCACACTTTTCACCTGCCGGTCGGGGCCCAGCACCGGCATATAACTGGCTTCGAGCCAGATCTCCCGGCCACTCTTGTGCAAGCGCAGAAAGGTCCCGCTCAGCGGCTCGCCCTGCGCCAGGTCACGCCATAACTTGGTGTACTCATCGCTGCGGTAATACTGCTCTTCACAAAAGACCCGGTGATGCTTGCCGCGCACTTCGTCGGCGCTGTAGCCCATGGCACTGCAAAAATTTTCGTTGGCATCGATGACGATACCGTCCGGGGTGAATTCAATCATCGCCATCGAACGACTGATCGCCGCCAACTTGGCATTGGCCTCAGTCAGCGCACAGCTGAAGCGTTCGATTTCCAGCAGGTCAGCCTTGTGATGTAGGTTGAACATTGTTGTATCACCTTCAGCGCGGTTTTTTTGATTGATGAAAGTTGCAGGTCTTTCACATCCACCACTACGTTCCGTGGAACAGGCACACGCATCCCTCCAAAAAGAAGGACTAGTCAGGTGATAAATGATGATCAATCGGAGGGTCCTTACAGCGACACGCTCATCAAGACATCCTTCTCTTGATAGCCCGCATGCGGGCCAGCCCTAACAGCTTCACAACAAATTCCATTTAGCACACAGCTCCTTGTCATCAAGTGTCGGTGCCTTCGATTACGCACTCTTTCGCCAAGACATCAACCGCCCCATCACGGCCGATATGGTTAGTTACAGCTGATCATAGACAGCAACCTTGGGCTTGCAAGGCCACTAGTCGGCCAGCATTGAGGACAAAAACGTTTCAGCGGCTTGTGAGGGGGGTTGCCGTCTGTCGAGCATGAAAGCGGCACTGGCCGCCGAATTGGCGTAGGACTTGAGAACATTCGCGCGCAATGGCTTTGGGAAATCTTGCAGATTATTTTCAGGAGGATCGCTCCCATGTTGCATGGGAGCGATCAATCAACGCGGGATCAGTGACCGAACACGCCGACCTTCTTGGCCTTCTTGTCCGCGCGCTTTTCAATGGCGGTTTTCACCGGTTTCTTTTTCGCCGCTTTCTTTGAATCCAAACCTTTGGACATGATGCGCACTCCACTCATGGGGATGTGAGATCAGGTATACACCTATCCCGGCGCGCGTGTTCTTTTATAATCGCCCGCTTTGCACACCGACAGCCTAAGACCATGCCCGACACCCAATACGCCCTGCTCGACGAGCCGTTATGGCCATTGATGAACAAGTTCTATCGCGCTCACCAATCGTCGATGAAAGCCGTGCGCGACGCGCAGCTGTGGGTGGCCCGGCGTGACCGGATTGTTGCCGTGCTGTGTTTGCGTCCGGTGTCCGGCGGGTATTGGCTGACCGGGTTGCTGGTCGATCCGGCTTGTCGCGAACAAGGGATTGCCGCCGGGTTGATTGCGGCTGCGGTGAAGGAGTGCGAACTGCCGGTGTGGTTGTTCTGCCATCCGGACTTGCGGGGCTTCTATGAGCGACGTGGGTTTACGTTCGATCCGCCGATGCCTTACGCGATGGTTGAACGGTTGAGCCGTTATGCGCGCAGCAAGCCGATGATTGCGATGGGCATTAGTCGTCCGCGCCAGGATCCAGGTCCGGGAACATCACCTCGGTGAAGCCAAACTTGCTGAAATCAGTGATGCGCGACGGGTACAGGCGGCCGATCAGGTGATCACACTCATGCTGCACCACCCGCGCATGAAACCCTGAGGCAAAACGCACGATGGGCTCGCCCTTGGGGTCGACGCCTTCGTAGCGAATCTGCTGGTAACGCTGCACCGCGCCGCGCAGGCCCGGTACAGACAAACAGCCTTCGAAGCCCTCCTCCAGGGTCGGGCTCAGCGGTGTGATCAACGGGTTGATCAGGATTGTCTGCGGCACGGCCTCGGCATCCGGATAACGCTCGCTGTGCTCGAAACCGAAGATCACCAGTTGCAGGTCGACGTCGATCTGCGGAGCGGCCAGGCCAACACCCCCCACGCTTTCCATGGTCTGGAACATGTCATCGATCAGTTGCCACAGCTCGGGGCTGTCGAACATCTCGGCCGGCACTGGCGGGGCAATGCGCAGCAGGCGCTCATCGCCCATTTTCAGAATTTCACGAATCATGATCAGGTTTCATCAATGGTCGGTTTGTGTGAGTGATCGCGGCCCAGCCCCGACACGTGGTGCTTTTCCTCATGGACGGGACCATGCTCGCCAGCCACTTTTTCGCCAGGGTCCTTGCCCTCTCGCGACATGTGCTCGATCACGGCATTCATCTCCGCGCCCAGCAGCAGCACCGCGGCGGAAATGTAGAAGTACAGCAACAACACGATGATCGCCCCGATACTGCCATACATGGCGTTGTAGTTGGCGAACTCCTTGACGTACAAACCGAAGCCCAGGGACGCGATGATCCATACCACCACCGCCAGCACTGAGCCTGGGGTGATGAAGCGGAATTCCTGTTTGACGTCGGGCATGACGTAGTAGATCAACGCCACCGCGACCATCAGCAGGATCACGATCACCGGCCAGCGCGCGATGGTCCAGAGCGTAACGATGAAGTACTCAAGGCCGACCTGCGCAGCTATCCAGCTCATCACCTGCGGCCCGAGCACCATCAGTGCCGCGGCGATCAGCAGCATGCCGGCAATACCGACGGTGTAGATGATCGACAACGGAAAGCGTTTCCACAGCGGGCGTCCTTCAACCACGTCGTAGGCAGCGTTCATCGCGCTCATCATCAGCCGCACGCCGGCGGAGGCGGTGTACAGCGCAATCACGATACCCACTGACAGCAGCCCCCCCTTGGACTGCTGAAGCTGGTCGATCACCGGGTTGACCTGCTCCAGCGCCTGGGGCGGCAATACGAGTTCCGATTGCAGGCGCAGCCAGGAGAAGAAGTCGGGCAGATGCAGGAAGCCGATCAGGGCGATCAGAAACAGAATGAACGGAAACAGCGAAAAGAGCATTTGATAGGCCAGCGCCGAGGCATAGGTCGACATTTCGTCGGCGATGAACTCGGTGACCGTGCGCATCATCACACGGTGCAGGGGTAAGCCTCTCATGTCCGGGAAAATCATTCGCGTCTCCATTCGCCGCATACGGATTGGGTTGAAGTCGTGGCGACTCAGGGGCTGTTTTCTTTCATCAAGGTAGCCCAGTTGGCGACTTTGAAACAAATTCAGCGTGCAAGTTCAGGCTGACACAAAAACGGCCATCTGAAGATGGCCGCGTCTTCTTTTCATTAAAGACATTTCAATGCAGGAAAGTCGTTACACAAGGTTGACCGGGGGCTTTTGCAGGGAGTTTCATTTATTTCACCACGACATTTCATCGTTCAGTGCAGGTTGCGCTTTATGTTTGCGGGCCAACCCCTGAGAATGCGCATCACATTCAGGCCTTGGCGCTGAAGATCCAATCCCGTAGGAACGTTATGAAACTCGATAAAAAGCAGGCCATTGCCCGCAGAAACCAGGAACTCGGCGGTGCTGTGCTTGGCGTCAACAACTGCCACTTCGCCGAACTGAACCGTAACCGCAACATCTGGTGGTTCGACCTCCCGGTGACGCGCCTGGCCGTGGGTCAGTACGAGTGGATTCACCTGCTGATGCACACGCCGGCCACCGATGAGTTGCTGCACCTGAAAGTGCCGACCGTGTTCCTGCGAGAGAAGCTCGAAGGCCTGGTGGTGCGCAATGAAGGCAAGCGCAAGGCGGCATTGAGCCTGGAACTGAGCGCCGACAAGGACTCCTTCCTGCAGGACATGCGCCCGGCGGGCACCAACGTCAACTTCGCGCAGTTTCGCTTGTAACCCACAGAACCTTGTGGCGAGGGGGCTTGCCCCCGTTCGGCGGCGCAGCCGTCGTAAATCAGATGAGCGTGGTGTGTCAGGCGAATTGCAGCTGCTGGTTTTGGGGCCGCTTCGCAGCCCAACGGGGGCAAGCCCCCTCGCCACAAAAGCCCCTTCGCCAAAAGTCTGCACCAACAAAAAGCCCCGCATCTGCGGGGCTTTTTGCTGGATTACGCGGTGGCTTTCTTCGCGTTGATCTTCTTCAGCTCTTCATCGCGCAATTCACGACGCAGGATCTTGCCGACGTTGGTGGTCGGCAGTGCATCGCGGAACTCCACGGAGCGCGGGACCTTGTAGCCGGTGACGTTGGCGCGCATGTGCTCCATCACCTGTTCCTTGGTCAGGGTCACGCCCGGCTTGGCGACGATGAAAATCTTGATCGCCTCGCCCGACTTCTCGTCCGGTACACCGATGGCCGCGCATTGCAGCACGCCCGGCAGGGTGGCCAGCACGTCTTCGAGCTCGTTCGGGTACACGTTGAAACCGGACACCAGGATCATGTCTTTCTTGCGATCGACAATACGCATATAGCCATCGGGCTGAATCAGCGCAATGTCACCGGTCTTCAACCAGCCTTCGCTGTCGAGGATTTCATCCGTGGCTTCCTGGCGTTGCCAGTAGCCTTTCATTACTTGCGGCCCCTTCACGCACAGCTCGCCGATTTCACCCATCGGCTGCTCGACACCGGCATCGTTGATGATTTTGCACAGGGTCGACGGCACCGGAATGCCGATGGTGCCGATCTGGATGTTCTGGATCGGGTTCACCGTCGCCACCGGGCTGGTTTCGGTCATGCCGTAGCCTTCGCAAATGGCGCAACCGGTGACGGCCTTCCAGCGCTCGGCTGCGGCCAGTTGCAGGGCCATACCGCCCGACAAGGTGACTTTCAGCGCGGAGAAGTCCAGCTTGCGGAAGCCTTCGTTGTTGCACAGGGCCACGAACAGCGTGTTCAGGCCGACGAAGCCGCTGAACTTCCACTTCGACAGTTCCTTGACCATCGCCGGCAGGTCGCGCGGGTTGCTGATCAGGATGTTGTGGTTGCCGATCAGCATCATCGCCATGCAATGAAAGGTGAAGGCATAGATGTGGTACAGCGGCAGCGGCGTGATCAGGATCTCGCAACCTTCATTGAGGTTGGAACCCATCAGTGCCTTGCACTGCAGCATGTTCGCCACCAGGTTGCGGTGGGTCAGCATCGCGCCCTTGGCCACGCCGGTGGTGCCGCCGGTGTATTGCAGCACCGCGACATCGCCGCTGGCAGGGCTGGCTTCAGCCACTGGCTGACCCATGCCTTTGCTCAGCACGTCGTTGAACTTGACAGCCTTGGGCAAGTGATAGGCCGGCACCATCTTCTTCACGTACTTGATGACGCTGTTGATCAGCAGACGCTTGAGCGGCGGCAGCAGGTCGGCGACTTCGGTGACGATCACGTGCTTGACGCCGGTTTTCGGCACCACGGTTTGGGCCAGGTGCGCCATGTTGGCCAGGCAGACCAGGGCCTTGGCACCGGAGTCGTTGAATTGGTGTTCCATTTCCCGCGCGGTGTAGAGCGGGTTGGTGTTGACCACGATCAGCCCGGCGCGGATTGCACCGAAGACGGCTACCGGGTACTGCAACACGTTGGGCAGTTGCACGGCGATTCGATCGCCAGGCTGCAAATCGGTATGCTGTTGCAGATAAGCGGCAAACGCACCGGACAATTCGTACAGTTCACCGTAGGTGAGTGTCTTGCCCAGGTTGCTGAATGCCGGCTTGTTGGCGAAGCGTTGGCAGGATTGCTTCAACACTGCCTGAATATTCGGATACTCGTCTGGATTGATGTCGGCAGCAATCCCAGCTGGGTACTTATCCTTCCAAAAGTCTTCGATCATGGAAGCCCACTCCTCAGCAACGCGAATTCAGCACCGCATTTGATGCGATTATTATTGGTGTTTGGTCATTGGTGAATCTGGCTGATAGAAGGCCGAGAAGTCACAAAGCGCGCCGAGAGTAGCAGCTTTGCCAAGGGTCGACTAGAGCCAAAAGCGGCCTCTACGGTCACAATTGTGACTCAAGACTTGTAAGCAGTCATTTTAGAGCAAAAAACCTATAAAGCCCTGTAGCCCGCGAAAAACGGGGCTTTAGCATCCGCCGAAAAGCATCGCGGGCAAGCCCGCTCCCACAGGGTTCGTGTCGTCCACATCCATTATGTACGACACTGAACCTTGTGGGAGCGGGCTTGCCCGCGAACCGCGCGAAGCGCGGCCATTCACCAATCAGGCAATATCACGCAACTCCCGCCGCAAAATCTTGCCCACCGGCGTCATCGGCAGCGACTCTCGCAGCACGATGTGCTTCGGTACTTTGTATGCCGTGAAGTTCTCCTTGCAGTAAGCCTTCAGCTCTTCAAGGCTGACCCCTGCTTCACGGGCCACCACGAACAACTTCACCGCCTCCCCCGACCGCTCGTCGGGCACACCGATGACCGCGCAGTTGGCGACGTTCGGGTGAGCCATCACCACGTCTTCGATCTCGTTCGGGTACACGTTGAAACCCGAGACAATGATCATGTCCTTCTTGCGGTCAACGATGCGCACGAAACCGTCCGGGTCGATCACCGCGATGTCACCGGACTTGAACCAGCCTTCGGCATCCAGCACTTCGGCCGTGGCATCAGGTTTCTGCCAGTAGCCCTTCATGATCTGCGGGCCCTTGATGCACAACTCGCCGCGCTCGCCCAAAGGTTGCTCGACACCGTCATCATTGATGACTTTCAGCGTGGTGCCCGGCACCGGCATGCCGACCGTGCCGATCCTCGATTGATCGCCGTAGGGGTTGGTGCAGGCTACCGGCGAAGTTTCGGTCAGGCCGTAGCCTTCGGTGATGCGGCAACCGGTCAGTTGCTCCCAACGCTCGGCGGTGGCCTTGACCAGCGCAGTGCCGCCGGAGTTGGTGAGCTTGAGGCTGGAGAAGTCCAGGGTCTTGAAGTCCGGGTGATCCATCAGCGCGACGAACAGCGTGTTGAGCCCCAGCAACGCCGAGAACCGCCAGTTCTTGAGCTCCTTGATGAAGCCGGCGATGTCCCGTGGATTGGTGATCAGCACGTTGTGGTTGCCGGTCACCATCATGCACATGCAGTTCGCCGTGAATGCATAGATGTGGTACAGCGGCAGCGGCGCGATCATCACCTCCTGGCCTTCGCGCAACAACGGCTGACCGTCGCTGGCCGACTGGCTGAGGCAGGCCCGTGCCTGTTGCATGTTCGCCACCAGGTTGCCGTGGGTCAGCATCGCGCCCTTGGCCAGGCCGGTGGTGCCGCCGGTGTATTGCAGCACCGCGATGTCATCGAGGCCGACCTTCAGCGGCTTGATACCCAGGCCACGGCCCATGCGCAGCGCACTCTTGAATGAAACGGCCTGGGGCAAGGAATAGTCCGGGACCATCTTCTTGACCTTGCTCACCACCGTGTTGACCAGCCAACCCTTGGCGGTGGGCATCAGGTCGCCCATCTTCGCTTCGATCAGGAACTGGATATCGGTGTCGGGCAGCACTTCCTGGACTTTCTGGCCGAACATGTTCAGGTACACCAGCGCCCGGGCACCGGAATCCTTGAATTGGTGGCGCATTTCCCGCGCGGTGTACAGCGGGTTGGTGTTGACCACGATCAGCCCGGCGCGCAAGGCGCCGAACACGGCAATCGGGTAATGCAGGACATTGGGCATCTGCACCGCAATGCGGTCGCCCGGCACCAGGTCGGTGTGGGCTTGCAGGTAACCGGCGAAGGCAGCGCTGTGGCGTTCCAGTTCCGCGTAGGTCAGGGTCACGCCCATGTTGCTGAACGCAGGGCGGTCAGCAAACTTCTTGCAGGAACGCTCGAACACCTCGATTACCGACTTGTAGGTTCCCAGATCGATATCCAGGGGTACGCCGGCCGGGCGTTTGTCATTCCAGAAATCAGGTTGCATTGTTGTTGTCCTCTTTACCTGAATCTATCCGGGGCCACTTTTCTGTCACTTTTCAAAAAAAATGCAAAAAGCGGAGCTTCACGGACACTAGCAGTTATGACGTAGCAGGCAAATATGCCCACAGCCGTCATTGACCGTATGAATCTACTCGCCGTGGCGTAGGCTGATCAGACGCCCAGCCAAGGATGCGCTATAAACTGCAACGAGCTGTTTCAGACATAGCAGCCTCATGCAAAGGAACCGCCATGATCCATGACACTTTCTGGCTGACCACGAGCGACCACAGCCGCCTCTTCGTCAACCAGTGGCTCCCCGACGGCAGCCTCAAGGCAATGATTCTGCTGGCCCACGGCATGGCCGAACACAGCGGCCGCTATGGCCCCCTGGCGCAAAAGCTCTGTGATCAGGGCTATGGCGTGTGCGCGCCGGACCTGCGCGGACATGGCAAAACTGCCGAAAACGGGACACTCGGGCATTTCGCCGATGACGATGGCTGGTGCAAGGTTGTGAGCGACCTGGCCAGCCTCAACCAGCACATCGGCCAGCAGCACCCTGGCGTCCCGATCGTGCTGCTCGGTCACAGCATGGGCAGTTACATCGCCCAGGCCTATCTGCTGCACCACAGTGCCAGCCTGCACGGGGCAATCCTCAGCGGCTCGAACTTCCAGCCTGTGGCGCTTTATCGCGCGGCACGGCAAATCGCCCGTCTCGAACGTCTGCGCCAGGGCCGCACAGGACGCAGCGCTTTGATCGAATGGCTGTCGTTCGGCTCGTTCAACAACAAATTCAAACCGGCACGCACGCCGTTCGACTGGCTCAGCCGTGATCCGGAACAGGTCGATCTGTACGTCAACGACCCGCTCTGCGGTTTCCGTTGCACCAATCAACTGTGGATCGATTTGCTCGGCGGCTTGCAGCAAATCAGCAAAGCGTCCAATCTCGCCCAGATCGACCCGGGCCTGCCGTTGCTGGTGATTGGCGGCGAATGTGATCCGGTGAGCGAAGGCAAACGTCTCAAGGATCTGGCCGACGCGCTGCGAGCGGCCGGCAGCCAGCACCTGCAACTGACCGTTTACCCGCAGGCGCGGCACGAACTGTTCAATGAGAGCAACCGCGATGAAATCATCGCCGATGTGCTGAACTGGATCGCACAGGCCTTGAGCGCTCCTCGGCCGCACCGGTCCGAATAGTTTTTTTGTGAATTTTTTAATTCGTCACAGGAATTGAGACAGATGACCCAGGTTACCAACACCCCTTACGAAGCCCTCGAAGTCGGCCAGACCGCCAGTTTCAGCAAGACGGTCGAAGAACGCGACATCCAGCTGTTCGCTGCGATGTCCGGCGACCACAACCCGGTACACCTGGATGCCGAATACGCCGCCAGCACCATGTTCAAGGAGCGCATCGCCCACGGCATGTTCAGCGGCGCGCTGATCAGCGCAGCGGTCGCCTGCGAATTGCCTGGCCCGGGGACCATCTACATCGGCCAGCAAATGAGCTTTCAGAAACCGGTGAAGATCGGCGACACCCTGACCGTGCGCCTGGAGATCCTCGAAAAACTGCCGAAGTTTCGCGTGCGCATTGCCACTCGCGTGTTCAACCAGCGCGATGAACTGGTGGTAGATGGCGAGGCGGAAATCCTCGCGCCACGCAAGCAACAGAGCGTGACCCTGACCACGCTGCCGGCGATCAGCATCGGCTAACCCTCTGTGGCGAGGGGGCTTGTCGGAATGCCTGTATTTCCAGACTGACTGAATCAAGACGACCGATCGATGAATCCTGAAAAGCTCGAACTGCTGATCACCCGCGAAATGCCCTTTGGCAAGTACAAGGGTCGAATCATTGCCGACCTGCCCGGCCCTTACCTGAACTGGTTCGCCCGGGAGGGTTTCCCCCATGGCGAGTTGGGTGGCCTGCTGGCCCTGATGCAGGAAATCGATCACAACGGTTTGTCGGACCTGCTCGAACCGCTGCGTGCCAAACACGGCAAGCCGGCCCCGCGCCACTGAATCACCTACCGAGGACCCCATGCCCGACAACACCCGCCGCGCCCGTGATGAAGCCTTCTGGCAAACCTTTGCCGACCGCTACGATGTCGAACCCGGCCCGATCAACCTGGAGAACGGATACTTCGGACGCATGTCGCGCACGGTGGTCGAGGAATACCAGCGCAACATCGAACTGATCAACCGCAGCAATTCGGTGTACGTGCGCCAGCGCTTCGAACAGGGCGACAGCCTGAAGATCCGCGCGCAGATGGCCAGATTGATTGGCGTACCCGCCGACAGCATCGCCCTGACCCGTAACGCGTCGGAAGGTTTGCAATCGCTGATCCGCAACTACAACCGGCTGCAGCCCGGCGATCAGGTACTGGTTTGCGATCTGGAATACGATACGGTCAAGGGCGCCATGCGCTGGCTGGCGCGAAATCGCGGTGTCGAAGTGATCGAGATCGAACACGCACACCCGGCAACCTTCGACAGCCTGCTCAATACCTACCGCGAAACCTTCGCACGGCACCCGCGGCTGAAGCTGATGGCCCTGACCCACGTCACCCATCGCACGGGCCTGGTGATGCCGGTGCAGACGATTGCAGCGGCTGCGAAGGAACATGGCATCGACGTCATCCTCGACGGCGCCCATGCCCTCGGACAACTCGAATTCGACCTGACCGAACTCGGTATTGCCTTCGCCGGCTTCAATCTGCACAAGTGGATCGGCGCGCCCCTGACGCTCGGCTTTATCTACATCGCACCCGAACGCCTGGCCGACATAGACCCGGACATGGGCGAAATGCATTTTCCGCCCACTGACATTCGCGCCCGTACCTCGTACAGCACCCCCAACATCCCGGCGCTGCTGACCCTGCCGCTGGTGCTCGAGGAGCATCACGCCATGGGCGGCGCGGCAGCCAAGGGTTCTCGGCTCAACTACCTGCGCAACCTGTGGGTCCGCCCCGTGCGCGAACTACCGGGCATCGAAGTCCTGACCCCGGACGACCCACGACTGTACTGCGGCATCACGTCCATGCGTTTCATCGCACAGACCGATCAGCAGGCGATGGTCGAGCGGCTGCTCAAGGACTACAACCTGTTCACCGTGGTACGCACTGGCGCGGCGTGCGGCCCGTGCATCCGCATCACTCCGGGGCTGACCACCACCTCCGAGCACATGACGCGGCTGACCACGGCGCTGGCGGAATTGTGCTGACCTGAGCGAGCCTGCTCGCGATGGTCGTGAACGATAACGCGGGAACCCGATAGCCAGCGGTGCCTGGAAGTTTTTCGCGAGCGAGCTCGCTCCTACAGGTATTAATTGCCTCAACTTTTCGCAGGCAAAAAAAAACGGTGCACCGACCAAGCGCACCGTAAAGCCGTAGAACACACAACGAGTGTAGGGTGAAGCGATCAGTCCAGCAGCGCCAAAGCCTCGGCGGTGCATTCCTGAATGCGGGCCCAGTCGCCGTTCTTGATCCACTCCGGATCAAGCATCCAGCTACCGCCCACGCACATGACGTTTTTCAACGCCATGTAGCTCTTGATGTTGGCAGGTCCCACGCCGCCGGTCGGGCAGAATTTCACTTCGCCGAACGGACCGCCCAAAGCCTTGATGGCTGCGACGCCGCCGCTGACTTCCGCCGGGAACAGCTTGAAGCGGCGATAACCCAGACCGTAGCCTTCCATGATGCCCGAGGCATTGCTGATGCCTGGCAACAGCGGAATCGGGCTGGCGACGCTGGCTTCCAGCAGGTCACGGGTGATACCCGGCGTGACGATGAATTGCGAGCCGGCCGCTTCCGCCGCCGCCAGCATCTGGCGATCCAGCACGGTGCCGGCACCGGTCACCAGTTCCGGACGCTGCTCACGCAGAATCTGGATGGCCTTGAGGCCGAATTGCGAACGCAAGGTCACTTCCAGGGCCGTCAGGCCACCGGCCGCGAGGGCGTCGGCCAGCGGCAGAACGTCTTGCTCGCGGGCGATGGTGATCACCGGCAGGATCCGCGCTTTCGCGCAAATGCTGTCGATCAGGGCAACTTTGTCCGCCATGGAAACGGTCGGGGATGGGTTTGTCATAGCGGCTGTTCCTTGGCTCATGGGCACCAGTAAATCTCTAACGTGGGTTGCAGAAATGCGCGCACCGGCATTTCGGCGACATCGTCACCGGCCAGCGCGAAACTCAGGGTGGTCAGCTTGGACTGACCGGAAATCGACAGAACTTTATGCTTGGCCGAGGCCAGCAGCGCACGACTCATGGTCAGGCGCTGATGCGGCACGGTCGGCGCCAGCATCGGCCAGCAGCGACGAACGCCATCGACTTGCAATGCCTCGGCAAGGTTCGGGCTGTTGGGGAACAGCGACGCGGTGTGGCCGTCATCGCCCATGCCGAGGATCAGCACGTCGATCACCGGCAACTCCGACAGCAAACGGTCGGCCTGCTCGGCCGCCTGCTCCAGGTTGGCACTGGCGCTGTACAGGCTCAGGAACTGCGCCTTGGCCGCCGGGCCTTGCAGCAAGTAACGCTTGATCAGACCGGCGTTGCTGTCGGCGTGCTCCACCGGCACCCAGCGCTCGTCGGCCAGGCTGATCACCACGTTCGACCAGTCCAGCGTCTGCCTGGCCAGGTGCTGGAAAAACGCCACAGGGCTGCGGCCACCGGAGACCACCAGGGTCGCAGTGCCCTGGGCGTCGATCGCGTCGCTCAGTTGTTTCGCCACGTTCAGTGCCAGGCTTTCAGCCAGCAGCACCGGGCTCTTGTATGCATGGGCGCTGACGCCCTGCGGCAGTTTCAAATCAGATATCGCCATACCACGACCTCCCGTCCCGCGTAATCAGAGCAATGGAGCTCATCGGCCCCCAGGACCCGGCCGCGTACGGCTTGGGCGCATCACCGGATTTTTTCCACCCGGCGATCAACTGGTCACACCACTTCCACGCGGCTTCGATTTCATCTTTACGGACAAACAGGTTCTGATTGCCGCGCATCACTTCCAGCAACAACCGCTCGTAGGCATCGGGAATCCGTGCGCTGCTCCAGGTGTCGGAAAAATTCAGCTGCAACGGACCGCTGCGCAGCTGCATGCCCTTGTCCAGGCCTTGATCTTTGGTCATCACGCGCAAGGAAATGCCTTCGTCCGGTTGCAGGCGGATAATCAGCTTGTTGCTGATTTGCAGGCGCTGCTCGGGAGCGAAGATGTAGTGCGACGGTTCCTTGAAGTGGATGACGATCTGCGACAGCTTCTGTGGCATACGCTTGCCGGTACGCAGGTAAAACGGCACGCCGGCCCAGCGCCAGTTGCGGATGTCGGCACGCAGGGCGACGAAGGTTTCGGTGTCACTCTGGGTGTTGGAATTGGGTTCTTCCAGGTAGCCCGGCACTGCTTTGCCTTCGCTGTAGCCGGCAATGTACTGGCCGCGCACCACTTGAGTGGTCAGGCCTTCCGGGCTGATCGGCGCCAGGGCCTTGAGCACTTTGACCTTCTCGTCACGGATGCTGTCGGCGGACAAATCGGCAGGCGGGTCCATGGCGATCAGGCAAAGCAGTTGCAGCAGGTGATTCTGGATCATGTCGCGCAGCTGGCCGGCCTTGTCGAAGTAACCCCAGCGGCCTTCGATGCCGACTTTCTCGGCCACGGTGATTTCCACGTGGGAAATGTAGTTCTGGTTCCACTGGGTTTCGAACAGGCTGTTGGCAAAACGCAGGGCGATCAGGTTCTGGACGGTCTCTTTGCCCAGGTAGTGGTCGATGCGGTAGGTGCGGTTCTCCGGGAAGAACTGCGCCACGGCATCGTTGACCTTGCGCGAGGATTCCAGGTCCGAACCGATGGGCTTTTCCAGCACTACACGGGTGTTTTGCGCCAGGCCGACCTTGGCCAGGTTCTCGCAAATCGCGCCATACACGGCGGCAGGGGTCGCAAAGTAGGCAATAACCCGCTGCGAACTGCCGGCGGACTCGGCCAGGGCCACATAATCTTCGGGGTTGAGGAAGTCGACGTGCAGGTAGCTCAGGCGCGCCAGAAAGCGCTCGACCACGGCTTCGTCCAGCTCTTTGGCACCGACATAGCGGCGCAGCTCGGAGGTGATGAACGCCAGGTGTTCCTGCTCGCTGCCCGGCTCACGGGCCAGCGCGATGATCCGCGTGTCCTCGTGCAACAGGCCGGCGCCGTCGAGTTGATAAAGGGCAGGAAACAGCTTGCGCAAGGCCAGGTCGCCAAGGGCGCCGAACAAGGCAAAGGTGCACGGTTCAACCGTAATCGAGAGCATGATGTTTGTTCTTTTATCAAGTTAAGCTACAAATACCTTTTTTCAAGGCATCACTCAAGGGAAAATGTAGTAATAACCACAACATTTTCGCAAAATACAGATTCCGAGTGGTGGTCGGTCGGAGCCATCAGTAGGATAGGCCACCGTTACGGGCCTCACCAAAGGCCCTTTTTGCATTAGCCGCGCGCTTGTTGGCGCAGGTGTAAAGGATACTTATATGGACCGCGTGCGAAATTTACTGGAGCAAATCCAGAATCGCCTTGAAGAGCTGAACAAGGCCGAACGCAAAGTCGCCGAGGTGATCCTGCTCAACCCGCAGCAGGCCACCCGCTTCAGCATCGCCGCCCTCGCCCAGGCCGCCTCGGTCAGCGAACCGACGGTCAACCGTTTCTGCCGTTCGTTCGGCGTCAGCGGCTACCCCGAGCTCAAGCTGCAACTGGCCCAGAGCCTGGCCAGTGGCGCCGCCTATGTCAGCCGTGCGGTGGAGGCCGATGACAATCCGGAGGCCTACACCCGGAAGATCTTCGGCAGCGCCATCGCCTCGCTGGACAGCGCTTGCCAGGCACTGGACCCGAACCTGATCAGCCGCGCCGTCGACCTGCTGATCCAGGCGCGGCAGATCCACTTCTTCGGCCTCGGCGCCTCGGCCCCGGTGGCACTGGATGCGCAGCACAAGTTCTTCCGTTTCAACCTCGCCGTCACGGCCCACGCGGATGTGCTGATGCAGCGCATGATTGCCTCGGTGGCCCATACCGGCGAGTTGTTCGTGATCATTTCCTACACCGGCCGCACCCGCGAACTGGTGGAAGTGGCGCGCATCGCCCGGGAAAACGGCGCCTCGGTACTTGGCCTGACCGCCGAGAACTCGCCACTGGCCAAGGCCAGCACCCTGAGCCTGAACATCCCGCTGCCGGAAGACACCGACATCTACATGCCGATGACGTCGCGGATCATCCAGCTGACCGTGCTGGACGTGCTCGCCACTGGCATGACCTTGCGCCGCGGGGTGGATTTCCAGCCGCATTTGCGCAAGATCAAGGAGAGCCTGAATGCCAGTCGGTATCCGATTGGGGATGAGTTCAACTAGATCTCTGTTGCCGGTTCTGGCCTCTTCGCGGGCAAGCCCGCTCCCACAGGTTTTGTGCCATTCGCAACTTTTGTGATCGACTTGGACACTGTGGGAGCGGGCTTGCCCGCGATGAGGCCAGCCCAGACACCACAAGATCCAGAGCTAAGCCCCCACCCGCGCCTGCAAACTCAAATGCGCCCGCTCCCCCGGCGCCAAAGACAGGCTGTCGGTGCCGCCACTCGCCGCCTCTACGCAAACGAATTCGGATATCTCGTTCCAGCTCACACCCAATAGTGGCCGTGAGCCCGGATGCCAGACAACAGTGTCGGCGCTGGCGCCCGTATCAATGCACAACGCCCGGTCCCAGGCATGGTCGTTCAGCTGCAATTCGCCGTCGTGCTGGAACACCCGCTGGCATCCGCCGTCCACGCGCAATTCGCCTTCCTGCTGACAAACCTGCCGGCTCAATTGGTCGTAACCCTGCGCGCCTTCGAGCCCAGACAGCGCTATCTCACTGACATCGCCAATACGCCAGTACGCATGCAAAGCCTGGCTCAACTGGCACGGCATGTCGTCCTGATGCTCGGTGCTCAGGCGCAGTTCCATGCGTTCACCCAGGTGCGCATGCAGGTCCACCTGCCAGTCGCACAACTTCAGCTGCCAGTGCAATCGCACGCCATCGTCGTCACTGTTGCTGTCTAGCAGCTTCCAGTCGAGCAACCGTGCCCAACCATGGGACGGCCAGGCATTTTCGCTTGGATGCCGGCCATACCACGGCCAACACACCGGCACGCCGCCGCGAATGGCGCCGACCTGCGGCCACTTTGCCGCGCACCACAGCCAGGGTTTCTGGCCCTTGGGCTGGAAGTGCAGCAACTGCGCGCCCTGACGGCTGAACACCGCCTGACACAGCGGATGATCGATCACCAGTACATCGCGCGTCTGATAGCGCTCCCACGCGAACACCGGACGCTCGCGCAAGGATTTGAAGAAGCGTTGTAGCGGATGCTCAAGCATGTGCCACGGTCCTGAAAAACATGGGTGTACTCATACTGTCGTGCCAGTGAACCACTGTGGCGAGGGGGCTTGCCCCCGTTGGAGCGCGAAGCGCTCCCAATACTGTCGCTGCCGACTGCCTGAAGGAGTCGGTTAGCAGGTTTTACGACTGCTTCGCAGCCGAACGGGGGCAAGCCCCCTCGCCACAGTTGCGCTCGACACAACATGTCTTGTTTGCCCTCGCAAAAAAAAGCGGACAGCCATGGCTGTCCGCAAATATGCGCACATGGAGAGAAGCTTATCGCAGACGCGTTAGAACACCGACTGAATTTTCAGGCCGGCCACCAGCGCGTTGTCGACTTCATCCACACCACCCGGGTGCGTGACGTATTGCAGGTTGGGACGTACGGTCAGCCAGTTGGTCACGTGGAAGCCGTAGTTGATCTCGTAGTTGTATTCAGTTTCACGAATCGGCGAGAACAGCGGATTGTCGTATTCCGAAACACCGTTGGCCACGTTGGTCAGCTCGGCGTTTTTCTTCACGTCATCGTTGACATGGATACGGGCGAAACCGATGCCCACGTCATCCTTCGGACGCGCGTCGAACGGGCCCTTGTACACGAACATCAGCGACTGGTAGTTGTCGATGAAGTTGGTGTCCTTGTCATGGAAAGTGGCGTTGGCCGCGATGTTCAGACCACGGGAAGCGTCACCGTTGTGGCTGGTCAATTGCTGCTGCGCGACGAACCAGTAGCCGTGCTTGCTGTCGTGGACGCGATAAGGGTTGCCGGTGGTCGCGGCGTTCTGGCCGTTGTCGTCCTCGAGAACGTCGTCGGCATCGGAGGTACTTTTGTAGTAACCGACACGGTATTCACCCGGCAGGTTGTTGACCTTCGGTGACCAGACCAGCTCGACCGGCAGGACGGTGCCATTGGTGCCACTGCCGCTGAGCTTGAAGCCGTTGCCGTGCTCCAGTTGCGACGTGTTCTGGTTGTACGCGCCAATCTGAGCGTAGAGCTCGTCATTGATGTTGTACTTCACGCGGATCGCCGCCTGGCTGACCGGCCAGTTGTACCAGATGTTGGTCGCCCAGTTACCGACCTGGGATCCGCAGAACGCCAGGTTCTGGAATTCGCACGGGAAGGTGTTGAAGTCTTCACCTTCACCGAAGTAACCGGCTTTTACGTCCAGTTTGTTGTCGAAGAACTGGTGCTGAATCCACAGCTGGGTCAGACGCACCATATGGCCACGGCCGTAGACTTCCTGGGAGGAACTCAAGGTGCCGGCACGTGGATCGCCGATACGGTCGTTGGAGATGTTCTCACCGTTACGGTTGGTGAGCTGGATCTTGGCCTGGGTGTTATCCCAGCCGAACAGTTTTTCCAGGTCCAGCGCCGCGCCCAGACCAAATTGGTCGGCGTAGCGCGCGGTCTTGTCATCGTTGAAACCGCCATGCAGGTTGCCGCCGACTTCACCGACGTAGTCCATCTTGATGTCGATGCCTTGCTCGATCAGCTTGGTACGCTCGCCACCCCAATCGCCCGTCATCCATTTGGAGTCGGAGCTGAACGCTTCATCGGCCATCGCATTGCCGGCCAGAACCAGTGCTGCCGCTGCTGACACTTGGCAGATCAACCGGGCCTTGTTCTTCATCTTCATCCCTACTTCCTCGTTTTATTGTTATTAACTTTTCTTCTTTAACGCGGTTACATCAGTTGCGACGGATGTCTCCACCCGACGCATATCCCCCCCTGTAGGAGCGAGCTTGCTCGCGATGGACGCAATGACGACGCGTACTCTCTGATTAAATGCGGCGCCATTGAGATCATCGCGAGCAAGCTCGCTCCTACAGTTTTGTTCTTCAGCGGCCTTTGAATTGGGCCACGTTGTCAGCATGCGCCTCGGCCTTCGGCACGCCAGCAACGCCCAAGCGCTCTCCGGTCTTGGCATCGAACAGCAGCACTTTCGCCGGATCGAATTGCAGGGTCAGGGTCTCGCCCACCGCCGGCGCCACGTCCGGTGCCAGGCGGCAGCAGACCTTGGTGTCGTTGAGGTTGACGAAGACCAGAGTGTCGGGCCCGGTCGGTTCGGTGACTTGGACTTCGGCACGAATGGTCGGCAAACCATTGGCTTCGCCGTTCGCCAGAACGATCTGCTCCGGACGCATGCCGAGAATCACTTCGCGGTCTTCAAGACCGGCATCCTGCATGCCCAGCGGCAACTCGCAACGGGCCTGACCGCTGTCGAGCAGCGCCAGCAGGCGACCGTCCTTGCGCTGCAAGCGCAGCGGGATGAAGTTCATCGGCGGCGAACCGATGAAGCTCGCCACGAACAGGTTGGCCGGGTTGTTGTAGATATCCTTCGGTGTACCGAACTGCTGGATGATCCCGTCCTTCATCACCGCCACTTTGTCGCCCAGGGTCATGGCTTCGATCTGGTCGTGGGTCACGTAGACCGTGGTGGTTTTCAGGCGCTGGTGCATCAGTTTCATTTCGGTGCGCATCTCGACCCGCAGCTTGGCGTCGAGGTTGGACAGCGGTTCGTCGAACAGATAAATCTTCGGCCGCCGCGCCAGGGCACGGCCCATCGCCACGCGCTGCTGCTGGCCACCGGAGAGCTGGCCGGGTTTGCGGCTGAGCAGATGTTCGATCTGCAACAGCTTGGAAACCCGAGCGACTTCTTCGTCGATTTCCGCGGTCGGCATTTTGCGGATCTTCAGGCCGAAAGCGATGTTGTCGCGCACGCTCATGGTCGGGTACAGCGCGTAGGACTGGAACACCATGGCGATGTCGCGATCCTTGGGGCTCATGCCGCTGATGTCGGCGTCGTCCACCAGGATCGCGCCGCCGCTGATGGTTTCCAGTCCGGCGATGCAGTTCATCAAGGTCGACTTGCCGCAGCCCGAGGGGCCGACCAGGATCAGGAACTCACCGTCATCGATCTTCAGTTCGATGTTTTTCAGCGTGTCCGGCAGGCCGGGGCCGTAGGTCTTGTTGACGTTGCGTAATTCGAGAGTTGCCATGTTCTACCCCTTGACCGCGCCGGACGTCAGCCCACGCAGGAAATACTTGCCAGCGAATATGTAGACCAGCAGTGTCGGCAGCCCGGCGATCATCGCGGCGGCCATATCAACGTTGTATTCCTTGGCCCCGGTGCTGGTGTTGACCAGGTTGTTCAGGGCCACGGTAATTGGCTGGGCATCGCCACTGGCGAAGACCACGCCGAACAGGAAGTCATTCCAGATCTGGGTGAACTGCCAGATCAGGCAGACCATCACGATCGGGATCGACATCGGCAGCAGGATCTTCAGGAAGATCGTGAAGAAGCCCGCGCCATCCAGCCGCGCGGCCTTGACCAGCGCATCCGGAATGCTCACGTAGTAGTTGCGGAAGAACAGCGTGGTGAACGCCAGGCCGTAGACCACGTGCACCAGCACCAGGCCGGTGGTGGTGTTGGCCAGGCCGAACTTGCCGAGGGTGAACGAGGCTGGCAGCAGCACGGTCTGGAACGGCAGGAAGCAGCCGAACAGCAACAGGCCGAAGAACAGTTGCGAACCACGGAAGCGCCACATCGACAGCACGTAGCCGTTCATGGCCCCGATGAAGGTCGAGATCAGCACCGCCGGCACGGTGATCTTCACCGAGTTCCAGAAGTAGCCGCCGACCACGTCCCAGGCCTTGATCCAGCCGATGCCGTCAATCACCGTCGGCCAGCTCAACAGGTTGCCGGTGCGGATGTCTTCCGGGGATTTGAAACTGGTCAGCAGCATTACCACCAACGGGATCAGGTAGATCGCAGCGGCCAGCAACAAGGTTGTGTAGATCGCGATACGGCTGAAGCTGAGCGATGGTTTGCCGAGTTGATTAGTCATGGCGTTTGCCTCGCAGCTCGGAGTACAGGTACGGCACGAGGATGGTCAGCACAGCGCCCAGCATCAGCATGGCGCTGGCCGAACCGATGCCCATCTGGCCACGGCTGAAGGTGAAGGAATACATGAACATCGCCGGCAGGTCGGAGGAGTAACCCGGACCGCCCGCGGTCATCGCCGCGACCAGGTCGAAGCTCTTGATCGCGATGTGCGCCAGGATCATGAAGGCACTGAAGAACACCGGGCGCAGGCTCGGCAGGACGATCTTCAGGTAGATGGTCGGCAGGCTCGCCCCGTCGACTTGCGCGGCACGGATGATCGATTGATCGACACCGCGCAGACCGGCGAGGAACATCGCCATGACAAACCCGGAGGCCTGCCACACGGCGGCGATCACCAGGCAGTACACCACGCGATCCTGATCCACCAGCCAGTCGAGACGGAAGCCTTCCCAGCCCCAGTCACGCAGCATCTTGTCCAGGCCCAGGCCTGGGTTGAGCAGCCACTTCCACGCGGTACCGGTGACGATCATCGACAGCGCCATCGGGTACAGGTAGACGGTGCGGATGAAGCCTTCCTTGCGAATGCGCTGGTCCAGCAACACGGCGAGGAACACGCCCAGCACCAGGCTGATGCCGATGAACATGCCGCCGAACAGCGCGAGGTTCTTGCTCGCGACCCACCAGCGGTCGTTGTCCATCAGGCGCATGTATTGCTGCAGGCCGACCCACTTATAGCTCGGCATGAAGCTGGAGTTGGTGAAGGACAGAATGAACGTCCAGATGATGTAACCGTAGAAGCCAACCAACACGATCAGCATGCTCGGCGCGAGTACCAACTTGGGTAGCCAGCGTTGCAGCGCATCGAACGGTGAGGCTTTGCTGAAAACCGCCACAGAGCTCATCGGGATAATCCAGGTTTAGATGTAAGGATCGGAGTGCGATCCCTTGTAGGAGCGAGCCTGCTCGCGATGGAGTGTCAGTCAACATCTGTGCAGCTGACACACCATCGCGAGCAGGCTCGCTCCTACAAGGGGGAACTCACTCAGGTAAATGCCACAGGAATTACTGGGCAGCTTTGACAGCCGAGGCCAGTTGGGCGCTGGCCTTGGCCGGGTCTGCGTCCTTGTCGTTCATGAAGTTGGTGACCACGTCGAAGATCGCGCCTTGCACCGCCAGGGAGGTGGCCATGTTGTGCGCCATGCTCGGTTGCAGGTCGCCGGTCTTGTCGTCCGCGATGAAGTCCTTCGCCGACTTCTGGGCGCACTCGTCGAAGCCGAGCTTGTCCATTTCGTTCAGCATGTCGTTACGCACCGGGATCGAACCCTTGTTCATGCTGAAGACTTTCTGGAAGTCGGTACCCAAGGCGACCTTGGCCAGGTCTTGCTGGGCTGCGATGTCACCCTTGCGATCGGCCTTGAGCTTGAACACCGCCAGGGAGTCGATGTTGTAGGTGAAGGCTTTTTCAGTGCCCGGGAACGCCACGCACTGGTAGTCCTTGCCGGCGACTTTCTTCGCCGCAGTCCACTCGCTTTTTGCCCAGTCGCCCATCATCTGCATGCCGGCCTTGCCGTTGATGACCTCGGCGGCGGCGATGTTCCAGTCACGACCGGCGCGGTTCGGGTCCATGTAGGTGGTGATCTTTTTCAGCTCGGTGAAGGACTTGGTCATCTCCGGGCCGGACAGGGTTTTCTGGTCCAGGTCGACCAGGGCTTTCTTGTAGCCGTCAGCACCCATGACCGAGAGCACGATGTCTTCGAACACGGTGCTGTCCTGCCAAGGCTGACCGCCGTGGGCGAGCGCGATGAAGCCGGCGGCCTTGAGCTTGTCGCCGGCGGCATAGAATTCTTCGAGGGTAGTCGGGGCTTTTTCGATCCCGGCTTTCTTGAACACCTCCGGGTTGATCCACAGCCAGTTGACGCGGTGGATGTTCACCGGCACGGCGACGTAGTCACCTTCGTACTTCACGGTGTCGGAGACTTTCTTCGACAGCAGGCCGTCCCAGTTTTCCGCCTTGGAAACGTCTTTCAACGCGTCGGTGCTGAGCAGGCCAGTGCTACCCCACTCCTGGATGTCCGGACCCTTGATCTGTGCAACGCCCGGCGGGTTGCCGGCTACGGCGCGACTCTTGAGTACGGTCATGGCCGTGGAACCGCCACCGCCGGCGACTGCGCCGTCCTTCCAGGTGAAGCCGTCTTTTTCGACTTGAGCCTTCAGGACATCGACCGCTGCCTTTTCACCACCGGAAGTCCACCAGTGAACGACTTCAACGGAACCTTTGGATTCGGCGGCCAGGACACTGAGAGGGAGTGCAGACAGGGAAGCGAGAGAAATGACAGTAGCGAGGCGAGAAATCGCATTCATCTAGGAGCACCTTTCTTGTTGTTATGCATGCAAGTCTGTTGCTTGCGCTGCATAAGATTCTAAACAGGGGATATCCCCTCGCAGGTAACGAAGGGATGCGCGAATGTCACCGCATGGTTACATAGAACCGCTCTGGGACAACTGCGCCAGCGCCGTGGCCATGCTCGGCGCCAGCGCCAGGCGCGGAATCAGCACGGCTTGCCAGGCGTGGTAAAGATCCGGTTTGCCGGGCCAGATATCGGCACTCGGGCGGTTCAGCGGGTCGAGTTCGTGATGCCAGCTGCCGCCTTCGCGGTCGATGAAATGACTGTCAGAGAATTCCCAGAACAGTCGGTACCAGTGTTCGTATTGTTCATCGCCAGTGCGCTTGAGCAAGGCACTGGCGGCGGCGCTGGCTTCGCAATGGGTCCAGTGCAGACGATGACGGACCACCGCTTTGTTGTCCCAGTCCAGGGTGTAGACAATGCCCGGCGCGCCATCGACGTCCCAGCCGTGGAGGCAATTGTGCTCGAACAGTTTTTGCGCATCGGTGACCAGCCAGCCGGGCGTGAGCATCCCGGCCTTCACCCGCGACGCCTCGAGGTGCAGCAACAGCCGCGCCCACTCGAAACCATGGCCCGGCGTGGTGCCGTAGGGGCGGAAGCCGTCGGCCGGATTGTCGCGGTTGTACTCGCGCAGCGGCTGCCAGGCGCGGTCGAAATGCTCGATCACCAGGTAATCGTTGGCGACGGCGTGACCATGAATTACGCGCTCGACAATCCGTTGGGCACGGCTCAGCCAGCGGTTGTCATCGGTGACATCGGCCAGGGCGAGGAAGGCTTCGGTGGCGTGCATGTTGCTGTTGGCACCCCGGTACGCCTCCTCTTCGCTCCAGTCGCGATTGAAAGACTCGCGCATCGCGCCTTCTTCTTCGCTCCAGAAATAAGTGTCGATGATATCGATCGCATCATCGAGCAAGGCTTGCGCACCGGGACGCTGCGCGACCACCGCAGAACTGGCGGCCAGCGCGACGAAAGCGTGCAGGTAGGCATTCTTGCCGGTATTGCCGTCGCGATGTTCGGCGGCCGCGAACCAGCCGCCATGCAGCGCATCACGCAATGGTCCGCGCAGGGCGGCAATCCCGTGATCGACCAGTTCGGCAAAACCCGGCAAGCCCTGAATGTGGGCCATGGCGAAGCTGTGGGTCATGCGTGCGGTGTTCATGGTGTGGGCTTGCGCATCAGCCGCGAGGCGGCCTTTTTCATCGAGGTTGCCGAAGCCTTCAGGCAGTTTCGAAGCCTTGACGAAGGCCAGCAGGCGCAAGCCTTCGGTGGCGAGCCATTGCTGATGGGCAGGTGCGTTCAGCCAACTGCTGAAGGCCGGTTGGAAGGTGTCCATGGCGTACCTTTTTTGTTGTTATGACTGTGGGGCAGCATAAACAACGGACGAAGGCGGGCTTGTAACGAAGGGGGTGGGTTATGTCACCGAGCTGTGACAATAGACACTGAGTGAACACTTGTGGCGAGGGGGCTTGCCCCCGCTGGAGTGCGAAGCGCTCCCAAAACGATCACCCTCGAATTATCTGTAGATATGAGGTTGCTGATTTTACGACTGCTTCGCAGCCGAACGGGGGCAAGCCCCCTCGCCACAGGGTCGGTGTCAATCCATCGAGCGGGGTAACTGAAGGGTCACCCGCAGCCCGCCCTCTCGCAAATTCTGCAAGCTGACCTCACCACCATGGCTATGGGCAATGTTGCGGGCAATCCCCAGCCCCAAGCCATAACCCTGCTGCTGCCCGGCCAGGCGGAAGTGCGGTTCGAACACCTGCTCCAGCCGCTGCTCCGGCACGCCCGGCCCTTCATCATCGACATGCAGGATGAACGCGCTTTCGTCGTCATCGATGTGCAGGTGCGCGTTCTGCCCGTACTTCAACGCATTGTCGATCAGGTTGCCGATGCAGCGCTTGAGCGCCAGCGGTTTCCCCGGGTACGCCGCCAGCGCCCGCCCCTGCTGGGTCACGCGGCCATTGCCGTTCGGCGCGAGATAGGGTTCCACCAGACAGTCGAGCACATGGTTGAGGTCCACCGGCTCGATGTTCTCGTGGATGTCGGTGTCTTTCACGCATTGCAGCGCGCCCTTGACCAGCAATTCGAGCTCATCCAGATCGCGCCCGAACTTGGCTTGCAGCGTTTCGTCTTCGAGCAATTCAACCCGCAGGCGCAGGCGGGTGATCGGCGTGCGCAGGTCGTGGGAAATGGCGCTGAACAACTGGCTGCGCTCGGTCAGGTAACGGCTGATGCGCTCGCGCATGGTGTTGAAGGCGCGCCCGACCTCGACCACTTCGCTACCCCCGCCTTCGGCCACCGGTTCCACGTCAGCCCCCAGCGACAGGTCCCGCGCCGCCCGCGCCAGGCGCTTGAGCGGACGACTCTGCCAGTGCACCAGCAGGCCGATGAACAACAGCAAAAAGCTGCTGGTCAGGACGATGAACCACACCTGCTGCGCTGGCAGGCCCTGCTCTTCAAGACTGGTGTAGGGCTCGGGCAACAGCGAGGCGATGTACAGCCATTCACCCGGCGCCATCTGGATCTGCGTGACCAGCACTGGCGGATTCACCGGTTCCAGGGTCAGCGCGTAGTGCGCCCAGGAGCGTGGCAACTCGTCGAGCTTCAGGCCGCCATTGAAGATGCGCAGATCTTCCGGGCTGACGAAGGTCACCGAGATGTCCGTGTCCTGACCGAGGGACTGGCGCAACACCTCGTCCACCGCTTTGAGCACCGCCTCTTTGCGCGGGGTGATGGGCAATACTTCCATGCCCAGGGGTTTGTCGTTGAGCGTCACCACGAACCGGGTGCCGCCCATGCTGCGCAACTGATCGAGCACCAAGGGTCGAAACGCCACCGGCAACGAACGGAAATAACTGACGCTGGCGGTCATTGAATGGGCCAGGCTGCGGGCGCTGGTGACCAGACCCTCGAGTTGCGTGGCACGCAGTTGCGACACCCAGATCACGCTCGACAATGCCTGGGCGAACAACACCGCCAGCAGGGTCAGCAACAACATCCGCCCGAGCAGTGAACGCGGCATCGGCACCTTGGCGGCGAGCTTGCGCAAAGACTCAGTGACCATTGCTGGCAACCACGTTGGCTGCCAGTTGGTAGCCACTGCCGCGCACGGTGCGGATCAGCCGTGGCGGTTTTTCGGTGTCGCGCAAGCGCTGGCGCAACCGGCTGACCGCCATGTCGACGATGCGATCGAGGGGCATCAGTTCACGGCCGCGGGTGGCGTTGCCGATGGTGTCGCGGTCGAGGATTTCCTGCGGGTGATCGAGGAACAGTTTCAGCAAGGCGAAATCAGCGCCGGAGAGAATGACCTCTTCGCCGTCGATGTGAAACAGCCGATGGCTGACCATGTCCAGTCGCCAGTCATCGAAGGCCAGCACCTCACCGCCACTGCGCTCCTGACCGAACTGCGCGCGGCGCAGCAATGCCTTGATCCGCGCCTGCAATTCCCGTGGGCTGAAGGGCTTGCCGAGGTAATCGTCGGCGCCCAGTTCCAGGCCGATGACGCGGTCGGCTTCGTCGGAACTGGCGGTGAGCATGATGATCGGCACCTGCGCCTGGCGCGGATGCTGGCGAATCCAGCGGCACAGGCTGAAACCGTCTTCGTCGGGCAGCATCACATCAAGGATCACCAGATCACTCGGCGCCTCGTTCAGCGCCTGGCGAAAGCCGGCACCGTCGGGCGTGGTACGTACCTGAAAACCGGCGCGGGTCAGGTAGGTATCCAGCAACTCGCGTATCTCTTGATCGTCATCGACCAACAAAATCGACTTGTTGACTGAGCTCACGGGCGGCGTCCTTGTTGTTTGAATTGGGCGGATTATGCCTGATGCGCTGAAACTGCAAACACCCCAAAACTACTGTAGGAGCGAGCCTGCTCGCGATGGACGTCAACGATAACGCGTGCTTTCTGAATGTACGCGGTGCCTTCAAGTCCATCGCGAGCAGGCTCGCTCCTACAGGTAATCGGGTTTCAAGCAGGGATTGATTGCTCCAGCGCCACACCCGCCCCCATCAACCCCGAATACGGCGCTGTCACCAGCCACACCGGAATCCCCTTGAAGTAATCGCTCATGCACCCCTTGTCGGCGAAGCACCGGGCGAAACCGCTTTCGAGGAAGAAATCGGCAAACCGCGGAATCACTCCGCCAACGATGTACACGCCACCGCGTCCACCGGTGGTCAGCACGTTGTTGCCCGCCACGCGACCGAGCCAGCAGCAGAACTGCTCAAGCACTTCCACGGCAATCGGGTCACCCGCCAGCCCGGCAGCGGTGATGGCTTCCGGTGTGTCGAGCACCGGCGTGTGCCCGTCCACCGCACAGATCGCCCGATAGACACGGGGCAAACCGCCGCCGCTCAGGGCTGTTTCTGCACTGACATGGCCAATTTCGTTGAAGATGTGCTGCCAGAGTTGGGTTTCACGCGGACTGCTCAATGGCAGATCGACGTGACCGCCCTCCCCCGGCAACGCGGCAAACCGGCCCTCGCCCAGATCGAGCAAGGTGCCGACGCCCAGGCCCGTGCCCGGGCCAATCACCACCGCCGGGCGCAACGGCTCCGGCGTGCCTTCGCAGACCACGCGGAATTCGCCGGGCTGCAAACGGGTCATGCCCAGGGCCATGGCCGAGAAGTCGTTGACCAGCAACAGTTGCTCGACCTGCAAGGTCTGGCAGAAACCCTTGCGGCTCAGGCGCCAGTGATTGTTGGTGAACTTGAATTCATCGCCACTGACGGGACCGGCCACCGACAGGCACACCGAACCCATCGCCCCCGGCGCCAGCCCCAGGCCATTCAGGTAGAGGCTGATTGCCTCTTCGGGGCTGGGGAAATCTGCTGTCGCCAGCACCTGGACCGATTCCAGCTGCTGGTTTTTCCACAACGCGAAACGTGCGTTGGTCCCACCGATGTCACCGACCAAAGCCAGTTTCAATTAAGCGTCTCCAGGGCAGAAGTGAAGGCGCTGGCGCCCTGCTCCGCCGAGCTGAAGGCCATGCGCATGAAACCAAACAGTTCGCGACCGGTGCCGATGTTGTTGCCCAACAGGCCTTTGGCCGGTGTGCGCGCTGCGAATTCTTCGGCGTCCACCTTAAGCTCCAGGGTGCCTTTGACGCCATCGACGCGGATGATATCGCCCTCTTGCACCCGCGCCAAAGCGCCACCGACATAAGCTTCGGGGCTGACATGGATGGCCGCCGGGATTTTCCCCGACGCGCCGGACATGCGCCCGTCGGTCACCAGTGCCACCTTGAAGCCGCGATCCTGCAGCACGCCGAGGAACGGCGTCATCTTGTGCAGCTCCGGCATGCCATTGGAGCGCGGGCCCTGGAAGCGCATCACCGCGACAAAATCCTTTTCCAGCAAACCGGCCTTGAAGGCATCGGCCAGGTCCTGCTGATCCTGGAACACCATGGCTGGCGCTTCGACGACCTGGTTTTCCACGGCTACGGCGGAGACTTTCATCACCCCACGACCGAGGTTGCCTTCCATCACCCGCAGGCCGCCTTCGGCCGAGAATGCGCGAGCGACGGGGCGCAGGATGCTTTCATCCAGGCTGTCGGTCACGCCTTCGCGCCAGACCAGTTGGCCATTGTCGAGGAACGGCTCCTGGGTGTAGCGGCTCAGGCCGTGACCCATCACGGTGTTGACGTTTTCGTGGAGCAGCCCGGCTTCCAGCAGCTCGCGAATCAGGAACGACATGCCGCCCGCGGCCTGGAAGTGGTTGATGTCGGCCTTGCCGTTCGGGTACACGTGGCTCAGGGTCGGCACGACTTCGGAGAGGTCGGCCATGTCCTGCCAGGTCAATTGAATGCCCGCCGCCATGGCGATGGCCGGCATGTGCAGGGTGTGGTTGGTCGAGCCACCGGTGGCGTGCAGCGCGACAATCGAGTTGACCAGCGAACGCTCGTCGACGATTTCGCCGATCGGGATGTAGTCACCGTTCTGCTTGGTCAAACGCGTGACCTGATGCGCCGCTTCGCGGGTCAAGGCATCGCGCAACGGCGTGTTCGGGTTGACGAAGGACGCGCCCGGCAGGTGCAGCCCCATGACTTCCATCAGCAACTGGTTGGTGTTGGCGGTGCCGTAGAAGGTGCAGGTGCCAGGGCTGTGGTAGGACTTCATTTCCGATTCCAGCAGCTCTTCGCGAGTCGCCTTGCCTTCGGCGTACTTCTGGCGCACGTCGGCTTTCTGCTTGTTGGAAATGCCCGACACCATCGGCCCGCCCGGCACGAAGATCATCGGCAGGTGGCCGAAGCGCAGCGCGCCCATCATCAGGCCCGGCACGATCTTGTCGCAGATGCCGAGCATCAGCGCGCCGTCGAACATGTTGTGGGACAGCGCCACGGCGGTGGACAACGCGATCACTTCGCGGCTCGGCAGGCTCAGTTCCATGCCCGGTTCGCCCTGGGTCACGCCATCGCACATGGCCGGGGTGCCACCGGCGAACTGGCCGACGGAGCCGATTTCGCGCAGGGCTTTCTTGATCAGTTCGGGGAAGACTTCGTATGGCTGGTGCGCCGAGAGCATGTCGTTATATGACGAAACTATCGCGATGTTCGCGGAGTTCATCATCCGCAGGCTGTGCTTGTCGTCGCTGCCGCAACCGGCCACGCCATGGGCGAAGTTGGCGCATTGCAGCTTGCCGCGCATCGGACCGTCGCTGGCCGCACCGCGGATCAATGCAAGGTAGGCCTCACGCGTGGCGCGGCTGCGGGCGATAAGCCGTTCAGTGACCTCAAGGACGCGGGGATGCATGTGTAGAACTCCAGGCTAACGGATGTGGCGACCTGATTGTCTATGCTGATCAAAGGCCGGTGTCGATGGGATGACAGACGGTTTATTTGACCATTCGGACCAGTTGATTCAGGTCACTCGTTGTAGATCGAACAAAATATTGCCATCAAAAAGGCTTGTTTTCTATTTTTTTACGAATAATCTTGTAATTCCAACAACAAAACGACGGTAGCGCCGCACTATGACTCTTCGAATCGCAATCAATGGTTTTGGCCGCATCGGCCGTAATGTCCTGCGCGCACTCTATACCCAGGGCTACCGTCAGGATCTGCAGATCGTCGCCATCAACGATCTGGGCGACAGCGCGATCAATGCTCATCTGCTCAAGTACGACACCGTTCACGGCACGTTCGATGCCGATGTTCAGCACGACCAGGAGAGCCTGACGGTCAACGGCGACCGCATTTCGGTCAGCGCCATCCGCAACCCGGCCGACCTGCCCTGGGCCGCGGAAAAGATTGATGTGGTGTTCGAATGCACCGGTCTGTTCACCGACCGGGCCAAAGCCGCCGCGCATATTACGGCGGGCGCGCGCAAAGTGATCATCTCGGCCCCGGCCAAAGGCGCCGACGCTACCGTGGTTTACGGGGTGAACCACGACATTCTGCGCCAATCGCACCAGATTATTTCCAACGCCTCGTGCACCACCAACTGCCTGGCCCCGGTGGCTCAGGTGCTACACCGCGAACTTGGCATCGAAAGCGGCCTGATGACCACCATCCACGCCTACACCAACGATCAGCACCTGACCGACGTCTATCACGTCGATCCGTACCGCGCCCGTTCGGCCACCCAGAACATGATCCCGAGCAAGACCGGTGCTGCTGAAGCGGTGGGCCTGGTGCTGCCGGAACTGGCGGGCAAATTGACCGGCATGTCGGTGCGCGTCCCGGTGATCAATGTGTCGCTGGTGGACCTGACGGTGCATCTGAAAAAAGAAGCCAGCGCAGAGGAGGTCAATGCGCTGATGAAAGAAGCCAGCCAGCACTCCAAGATCCTTGGGTACAACACCCTGCCGCTGGTCTCCAGCGACTTCAACCACAACCCGCTGTCGTCGATCTTCGACGCCAACCACACCAAGGCCAGCGGCAAGCTGCTCAAGGTACTGGCCTGGTACGACAACGAATGGGGCTTCTCCAACCGCATGCTCGATAACTGCCTGGCGCTGTGCAACGCTGAATAAGCCCGGAGCAACAGTCGATGATCGGCATCAGCTTTACGCAAAAAACCATGGCGGCGCGCAAGCGTATCGCCTTGGTCGCCCATGACCACTGCAAGGCGTTCCTGCTGGACTGGGCCGAACGGCAAAAAGACAGACTGGCCCGGCATGATCTGGTCGCCACCGGCACCACGGGGTTGTTGTTGCAACAACGCCTCGACCTGCCGGTGCAAAGCATGATCAGCGGGCCGCTGGGCGGCGACCAGCAGCTTGGTGCGCAAATCGCCGAGCAGCGGGTCGACATGCTGGTGTTTTTCTGGGACCCGTTCGAACCCCAGCCCCACGACCCGGATATCAAGGCATTGCTGCGGGTCGCGGCGGTATGGAACATCCCGGTGGCCTGCAATGAATGCAGCGCCGACTACCTGCTCAGCAGCCCGTTGATGGATCAGGCGCACCCCCATCGGATTCCCGATTACGCCACCTATTTGCAGGGCCGCGCATAAAGCTTCACAAATCAGCACTTGACCACTCGAGTAGATGATAAGCATTATCATCTACTCGAAATGGATCAGGTTCTCCCGTGAGTCAGTCGCGCTTCAACCACGTTTTCCTCGCCCAGCGCACCTCCCTGCTGCGCACGCTGGAACGGATGGTCAACAATCACAGCACTGCTGAAGACCTCTTGCAGGAAACCTACCTGCGGGTGACCCGCGCATTGAGCGAACGGGCCATCGATCATCTTGAGCCCTTTGTCTTCCAGACGGCGCGCAACCTGGCGCTGGACCATTTGCGCGCGCGACGCATCCATTCGCGCACCATGGTCGAGGACGTGCCGCAGGAGGTAATGCACAGCATCGCCGCCCCCACCAGCAGCGCCGAAGACGCCGCCCACGCCGAACAATTGCTGGAGCGCCTGAACGTGAGCCTCGGTCAACTCAGCGCCCGCCAACAGCGGATTTTCATCCTCAGCCGCCTGCACGGGCACAGCTACCAGGAAATCGCCGAGGAGCTGAACGTGTCCCTCAGCACCGTGCAGAAAGAACTCAAATTGATCATGTCGATCTGCATCGGGGTTGCCGATCGCTTGAACGCCAACTGAGCGCCAAGGCCCTGCGCTTATCTGGACCGACTGCGCTGATCACCGGGCTTTGCTACCCTTGGCCCACTTTTACGCTTCACTAAAAAAACAGCCGTGCACAGACACTGCCGAGGAAACACCGTGACGGACAACCACCGCTCCCCAGAGCCTTCATCGGCGCAGGACCCCGCAAGCGCGATGGACCAGGCCCTGGACTGGCTGATCGTGCTCGGCAGTCCCGACGAGGAGCAGACCCGCCAGTTCCATGCATGGCTCGATGCCGATCCGCTCAATGCCCAGGCGTTCGCCAAGGCCCAGGCGATCTGGGACGGCCCGCAAGTGGCGCAATGCGCGCAAAGCCTGGCCGCGCGGCCAGCGAAAGTCACTGTCCTCGCCCGTCTGCGTCCGCACTGGAAACCACTGGCCACCGCCGCCGTGCTGATCCTCGGACTGTTCAGTTTCAGCAGTTTGCCAATGCGCCTGCAGGCCGATCACCTGACTGTGGTCGGCGAGCGTCAGCGCCTGCAACTGGAGGACGGGTCCAAGGTCCTGCTCAATACCAATTCGGCGTTCTCAAGCACCATCAACGACCAGCAACGTGTCGCCCGCCTGTATCAGGGCGAAGCGTTTTTCGAAGTGCAGGCCAATCGCGGCCAACCACTGGAAATCGACGCTGGCCCGGTCACGGCCAGCGTTCGCGATACGGCATTTGCCGTGCGTTACCTCGACGGCGTGGCGCAGGTGCGGGTGCAACGCGGCGATGTCGACTTGCGCGCCACCCGGGATGATGCGCGGGTGCGCTTGTCCGCCGGGGAAAGCATTCGCATCGGCCCCAACGGCTTCGATCGCCCGGCCAAACTGGATGCAGCCACCGACCTGGCGTGGGTCCAGGGACGGCTGGTGTTCGAAAACTGCCCGTTGAACCAGGTGCTGGCAGAACTTCGCCGCTACTACCCGGGCTGGATCATCAACAACAACGAACAGTTGGCCGATGTCACCGTGACGGGCAACTACCGCCTCGATCAGCCGCTGGACGTGGTTCGTTCCCTGGCCCACATCACCTCGGCCCGGCTCCAGGAATTCCCGGCATTGGTCATCCTGAACTGAATGAGAATTATTTTTACTCGATAGCCAAACCCCGTACGTCTCGTTATAGCCAATGCAATTGATTCGCATCTCACCCTGCCAATCAGCACCTATAAAGATTCGTGCGACACGGAGCGCTATCGATGTCCCCTCGCCTTACCCGCCAAGCCCCTACACCTTCCCGCGTGCTGTCGCTGCTGACCGCCGCCATCCTGATGGCCGGTACCGCACCGCTCATGGCCGCCACTGCCACCGAGCAATCGACCCGCAAAATGGGCGACTACGCGTTCGCCATTCCCCAGCAATCACTAGTGTCGGCAATCAATGCCTTTACCGCCGTGACGGGCTGGCAGGTCGGCGTGTCGTCGGAATTGGCGCAAGGGGTGGCCTCGCCGGGAGTACGCGGTTTGCTGTCACCGGAGAAAGCGCTGGATCGCCTGTTGGCGGGGACCAACCTGGGCTATCGCAAACTGGGCAACAACAGCATCGTTCTGGAAAAGCGCAGTGGTAGCAGCACGCTCAACCTGCAACAGGTGACCATCAGCGCCACCCGTAACGAGCAGGATGTGAACAGCGTGCCGAGCACGGTCTCTGTCTACACGCGCGAAGATCTGGACCGCAACAACGTCAATACCATCAAGGAACTGGTGCGCTACGAACCCGGTGTTTCGGTAGGTGGCGCAGGCCAACGCGCTGGCATCACCGGCTACAACATTCGCGGCATCGATGGCGACCGCGTGCTGACCCAGGTCGATGGTGTTCAAGTGCCCGACGGTTTCTTCAACGGCCCCTATGCCCAGACCAACCGCAACTATGTCGACCCGGAAATCGTCAAGCGTGTGGAAATCCTCCGGGGCCCGGCGTCAGTGCTGTATGGCAGCAGCGCCATTGGCGGTGCGGTCAGCTACTACACGCTGGGCCCGGACGACATCATCAAGCCGGGCAAGGATGTCGGCGCGCGCCTGAAAACCGGCTACAGCTCCGCCGACGACAGCTGGCTGACTTCCGGCACCATCGCCGGTCGCACCGGCGAGTTCGATGGCCTGTTGCATCTCAGTCAACGCAACGGTCATGAAACAGAGTCCTATGGCGAAACCGGCGGCACTGGCCTGAACCGCACTGAAGCCAACCCCCAGGACGCTCGCACCACCAGCGTGCTGGCAAAACTGGGCTGGAATTACGCCGACGACGCGCGTTTTGGCCTGACCTACGAGCATTACAAAGACGACCGCGACACCAATCAATTGAGCGCAGTGGGCGGCCCGTTCAATGCCGGACGCGGTTTCGGCTACTACAAGTCCCGTACCGGTAACGACACGATCACCCGCGAACGCTTTGGCCTGGAACACAGCTTCGGCCTGGACAGCGCACTGGCTGACAACATCAAGTGGACGCTGAACTACCAGATCGCCAAGACCGACCAGACCACCGAGGAAATCTACGCGCCGCCGTCACGAACCGTGCTGCGTAACCGCGATACCACCTACAAGGACCGCCAATGGGTATTCGATGCCCAGGCTGACAAGTCGTTTGCCATCGCCGACACCGAACACCTCGTCACCTATGGCACCACCATCAAGCAGGACAAAGTCACCGGCCTGCGTACCGGTACCGGCACCTGCCTGACCGTGGCCGGCGCCTGCCGTGTCATTGGCGCTCCTAGCGCCACCGACACGCTGACACCCGCCAGTGACTTCCCGGACCCGACCATCAACAGCTACGCCCTGTTCGCCCAGGATCAGATCAGCTGGGGCAACTGGACCTTTGCGCCAGGTGCTCGCTACGACTACACCGAGCTCAAACCGCACATCACCGACGAGTTCCTGGCCACCGCCGACCAGAGCCGCAACGGCGTGGTGAGCGACGAGACCAAGACCTGGCATCGCCTGTCGCCGAAGTTCGGCACCACCTACAGCTTCAACGACCACTACACGTGGTACGGCCAGTACGCCGAAGGCTTCCGCACCCCGACCGCCAAGGCGTTGTACGGTCGTTTCGAAAACATCGCTGGCGGCTATAAGGTCGCGCCGAATCCGGACCTCGAACCGGAAAAGAGCAAAAGCTACGAGACGGGTTTGCGCGGCAACTTCGAGCAGGGATCGTTTGACGTAGCAGTGTTTTACAACAAATACCGCGACTTCATTAACGAGAACGCCATCACTCCTGGCTACACCGAGACCACGTTCCAGAGCAACAACATCAAGCACGCCACCATCAAGGGTGCCGAGGTCAAGGGTCGCCTGAACCTGGACGCCTTCGGCGCGCCGCAAGGCCTCTACACCCAGGGCTCGGTGGCCTATGCCTACGGTCGCAACGACGACAACGGCGAGCCGCTCAACAGCGTCAACCCGCTGACCGGCGTATTCGGCCTCGGCTACGAGCAGGACACCTACGGCGGCTTGCTTAGCTGGACGCTGGTGAAGAAGAAGGACCGCGTCGACAGCACCAGCTTCAAGACCCCGGACGGCACCAGCACCCAGTTCAAGACCCCGGGCTTCGGCATTCTGGACCTGAGTGCGTTCTACAAGGTGACCGACGACGTGACCGTCAGCGGCGGCGTCTACAACCTCACCGACAAGAAATACTGGCTGTGGGATGACGTGCGCGGCTACGACAGCGTTGGCGAAGCCTCGGTGACCCAACCGGCCAACCTCGATCGCCTGACCCAGCCGGGTCGCAACTTTGCGGTCAACCTGATCTGGGATATCTGATCCGTTCATCCCGCCGGGCGGTTAAATCAAGCCGCCCGGTGAGGATTTTTTACTGTCAGGTGCCTTGCTGTTCGTCTCGTTACCAAGCGCCTCTTCTTTCTCCAAGGAATTGCCATGACTACCCAGGCCACCGAACAACGCCCCAACCTGCGTTCGCAACGTTTGAACCAGATCACCAACGAGCCGCACAGCAAGCTCGATGCGCTGGTCAAGGCCCATGCCCCGTTTGAAACCCCGGCCAATTTTGCCCGCTTCGTAGTGGCGCAGTACCTGTTCCAGTCGGAACTGGTGTCGCTGTACAACGATGCCGAACTGACCGCCATCGTCCCGGACCTGCCGGCTCGCTGCCGCGCCGATGCAGCCAGGGCCGACCTCGCGGACCTGGACACCGACGTACCGGCGCCTGTCGTCGGTGCGTTGAAGCACCCGACCAAGGCCGAAGCCTTGGGCTGGATCTTTGTTTCGGAAGGTTCGAAGCTTGGTGCGGCGTTCCTGATCAAGCGTGCCGTGGGCCTTGGCCTGAGCGAAACCTTCGGCGCCCGCCACCTCGGCGAACCGGCCGGTGGCCGCGCTGAAGGCTGGAAGAGCTTCGTCAAGACCCTGGATGGCCTGGCCTTCAGCGCCCAGGAAGAAGCCGACGTGGAAAAAGGCGCTATCGACGCGTTCAACCGGTTTACCGTATTGCTGGAGCAGGCTTACGCTACCGCGCCAGAAATCGCCTGACACACCACCACCCCTGTGGGAGCGAGCTCGCTCGCGATTGCGGCCTGACATTAAAAACATGTCGACTGACACTCCGCCATCGCGAGCAAGCTCGCTCCCACAGAGGCCCGAGCAAGTCTGCGAGATCCGACGAAATCCCTTGAACCCATGCCCACCTCTTCAAAACTCTCCCGCCTCCTCTTCGGCCTGCTGGCCTACGTCAGCCTGGGCATCGGCCTGATCGCCATCGTCATACCCGGCCTGCCTACCACCGAGTTCATCCTGCTCGCCGCCTGGGCCGCGACGCGCAGTTCGCCGCGCCTGAGTGCCTGGCTGGAAAACCACCGGCTGTTCGGCCCCATCCTCCTCAACTGGCGCAACGGCAAGATCATCGCGCGCCGGGCAAAAGTCAGCGCCACAGTCAGCATGCTGTTATGTGCCGGTCTGATGTTAGTGATGCTCGATCACGGCTGGCCGATCTACCTGGCGATTGCCGGGATGGGCCTGGGCAACCTGTGGATCTGGTCGCGACCGGAATCACTGCCGCAACTCTCCTGAACAACTCCGCGATTTTTCTTCGTTTTAAAGCGCTTTTCGGCACATTTTCCTGCGCAAACGTTCAACCATTACCGTTCGTCGGGTTGCCCCTCATGTAACCTCAACGCCACGCCGATGTGCATTGATCGGCGCTAAATGGATTTAGCGAGTGAGCCGCAACGGCCCACAGCCAACACTTCATCCATTCGCGAGTTCGCCCTATGTTCGACTCACTGTCCATCCGCCTGAAAATCGTCCTGCTGTCCGGTCTGTGCCTGCTGGGCGTAGTCGCCTTGATCGTGGGCATGAACATCTACCAGACCAATCAGAACGATGACCTGGTCAGCGACTCCAGCAGCACAATGCTCACCGCCAGTGGACAGGACCTGCTCCAGGCCAAGGCCGCCGAGCAAGCGGTGCGGGTGCAGAAGACCTTCGGTGAAACCCTGACGGTGGTGACCGCCCTCGCGGATCAGGTCCAGGACATGCGCATCCTGGCCGCCAAGCGCTCCCTTGAACCCGGCGCCCTGCGTGAAGAGTTGAACCAGAGCCTGAAAACCGCCTTCGAGCGCAACAGCAAAGTGCTGGGGATCTGGTTGGCGTTCGAACCCAACGGCCTGGATGGCAAGGACAGCGAGTTCGTCGATGATGCGGCGCGCCAGTCCAACGAGATCGGTCGTTTCGCCACCTACTTCAGCCGTGCCGGTGGCGAAACGCTGAACACGATCATGGTCGAAGAGGACATGACCAAAACCACCCTGAACCTCAGCGGCACGCCGTACAACGTCTGGTACACCTGCCCGCGCGATAGCAAGCGCACCTGCCTGCTCGACCCCTACGCCGATACTGTCGGCGGCAAGGAAGTGTTGATGACCACCATTTCCGTACCGTTGCTGGAGAATGGCAAGTCCATCGGTGTGGTCGGTATCGACATCGCCCTCGACGCCCTGCAAGCGGCGGCGGTCGACTCCCAGCGCGACCTGTTCAATAGTGCCGGGCACATGCTCATCGTTTCCGGCACTGGCGTGCTGGCCGCCTACAGTGTCGATGCCGGCAAAGTCGGCAAGAACATCGGCGACACCCTGGGCGGCGATGGCAAGGACATCCTGCAATTGCTCGCGAGTGGCGCACCGAAGATTCTCCAGCAAGGCGACCTGATCCGCGCGGTGTACCCGGTCAGCCCGATTGCCGATGCCAAGGCCTGGGCCGTGGTGATTGACCTGCCCAGGCAAGTGCTGCTGGCCGACTCGGTGAAGCTGCAAGCGGTACTCGACGATGCCCAGCAAAGCGGCACGCTCAAGGCGCTGTCGGTGGCGGTGATTGCCGGCCTGCTCGGCTTGTTGCTGATGTGGCTCACCGCGTCCGGCGTGACCCGCCCGATCAACAGCGTGGCCGACATGCTCAAGGCCATTGCCAGTGGCGACGGCGACCTGACCCAGCGCCTGCACTACAGCAAGAAGGACGAGTTGGGCGAACTGGTGAGCTGGTTCAACCGCTTCCTCGACAAACTGCAACCGACCATCGCGCAGATCAAGCAAAGCATCACCGATGCCCGGGGCACCGCCGACCAGTCTTCGGAAATCGCCCGCCAGACCAGTGAAGGCATGCAGGTGCAGTTCCGCGAAATCGACCAGGTCGCCACCGCGTCCAATGAAATGAGCGCCACCGCCCACGATGTCGCCAACAGCGCCTCGAACGCGGCCAATGCGGCGAAAGGTGCCGACCAGTCGGCCCGCGACGGCATGTCGATCATCGAGCGCAGCACCCGCGACATCAATCAACTGGCCGAAGAAGTCAGCAAGGCCGTGACCGAAGTCGAAGCCCTCGCGGTCAACAGCGAGCAGATCGGTTCGGTGCTGGAGGTGATTCGCAGCATCGCCGAACAAACCAACCTGCTGGCGCTCAACGCCGCCATCGAAGCCGCCCGTGCCGGTGAAAGCGGTCGAGGCTTTGCCGTGGTTGCCGATGAAGTGCGCAACCTGGCCAAACGCACCCAGGACTCGGTGGAAGAAATTCGCCTGGTGATCGAACGCATCCAGAGCGGCACCCGCGGCGTGGTCGCCACCATGCACTCAAGCCAGACCCAGGCCCACAGCAACGCCGGGCAGATCCAGCAAGCGGTCCAGGCCTTGGGCAAGATCAGCGACGCGGTCACCGTGATCAGCGACATGAACCTGCAAATCGCCAGCGCCGCCGAGCAGCAAAGCGCCGTGGCCGAAGAGGTCAACCGCAACGTCTCGGCGATCCGCACCGTCACCGAAACCCTGACCGGCCAGGCCACCGAATCGGCGCAGATCAGCAGCCAGCTCAATTCCCTGACCACCCACCAGATGAAGTTGATGGATCAGTTCCGCGTTTAAAAACCTACCGAAGATCCCCTGTGGGAGCGAGCTTGCTCCCACAGAAGGATTTCATCTGACCTGGAATTTTTTGGACTAAGATCTGGCTCTCGCTCCGGAGGGCCCTTCGATGACTGATCTGCTCACGTCCATTCAAGCCGCACTCGGTTTGCCTCACACCCCGATTCCATTCACCTCCAGCGGCGCCCTGCCCTCGGCGTTTGCCGTCACGGATCTGGCCTGCGCCAGCATCGCAGCCGCCGGCCAGGCCGCCAGCGAACTGTTGCACCAGCAAACCGGCCGCCTGCCCGACCTTGAGGTCGACCGACGCCTCGCATCATTCTGGTTCGCAACTTCGATTCGCCCGCTTGGCTGGAGCGTTCCGCCGTTGTGGGACCCGATCGCCGGTGACTACGCCGCCCGCGATGGCTGGATTCGCCTGCACACCAACGCCCCCCATCACCGCGCCGCTGCCGAAAGCGTGCTCGGTGCCTGTACCGACCGCGCAGCGATGGCCGGCCAAGTGGCCCGATGGGCGAAAAGCGAGCTCGAGCAGGCAGTGGTCGATGCCTGTGGTTGCGCCGCCGAAATGCGCACCTGGGAACAATGGCAGGTCCATCCTCAAGGCCAGGCGGTCAATGCCGAACCCTTGGTTCTGTTCGCCAACCACCCAAGCCAGAGCCGCAAACCGTGGACAGGTTCAGTGGCTCGACCACTGGCCGGCATCAAGGTGCTGGACTTGACCCGAGTACTGGCAGGCCCCATCGCCAGTCGCTTTCTGGCAGGCCTGGGCGCCGATGTCTTGCGCATCGATCCGCCGACCTGGAACGAGCCTGGGGTGGTACCGGAGGTCACCTTGGGAAAACGTTGCGCGCGTCTTGATCTGAACGACAGGTCCGACCGCGCTGCATTCGAATGCCTGCTCAAGGATGCCGACATTCTGCTCCACGGCTATCGCGCCGATGCGCTGGAACGACTTGGCCTGGGCATGAATGAGCGCTGGCAACTGAACCCCGGCCTGATCGATGTTTGCCTCAACGCCTATGGCTGGAGCGGCCCCTGGCAAAACCGGCGGGGCTTCGACAGCCTGGTGCAGATGAGCAGCGGCATTGCCGAAGCGGGCATGCGCTGGAAACAGGCGGACAAGCCGACGCCATTACCGGTGCAAGCCCTCGATCACGCCACCGGGTACTTGATGGCGGCCAGTGCGATCCGGTTGTTGGCACAGCGGTTGAACGACGGTACCGGGGGCTCGGCGCGATTGTCGTTGGCGCGTACGGCGAAGTTGTTGATCGAGCAAGGTGCCGGCCCGGATGAGCCGTTGCGCGCCGAAGGCCAAAACGACCAGGGGATGCCGGTTGAGCAAACGCCCTGGGGGCCGGCGCATCGGTTGCAGGTGCCCCTGAAGATCATCGGGACGCCACTACAGTGGGTATTGCCCGCGACTGAACTGGGTTCACATCCCGCGCAGTGGTGGTGACCTTGAGATAGCTATCGCGAGCAGGCTCGCTCCCACAGGTGACCGGGTTCTCCCGGCCAACCGCGATCAAATGTGGGAGCGAGCCTGCTCGCGATGGCGCCAGTGGAGACAACACTAAACTCGCTCCCGATCAGTCCACCCGACTCAAAGAAGTCCACAACACCTGCGCCGCATACCCTCGATAAGGCCGCCACCCTTCAGCCCGCAACAACAGCTGCTTCGCCGTCACCGGCCCACCCTCCAGCGCTGCCAGCGCATTGATCAGCCCGACATCACCATTGGGAAACCCATCCATCTCCCGCAACTGACGCAAGGCAATGTATTGCGCCGTCCAGTCACCAATCCCGTGCAAGGCCAGCAACCGCACTACGCCCCCCTCCCGACCGGGCTCAAACAATCGCGGATCATCGAGTAGCGCCTGAGCCACACCCGACAACGTCCGGCCTCGGCTTTTCGGCATACCCAGAGTCGCCAGATCTGCGTCTGCCAAAACGCTGGCCTGGGGAAATACATGGGTCAATCCCGGCAGTGCTGAACTCAACGGCGTGCCGTACTGCGCCACCAGTTTCCCCGCCAATTTGATCGCCGCCACCACCGTAATCTGCTGCCCCAGTACCGCGCGGATCGCCAGTTCCAGCCCATCCCACGCCCCCGGTACACGCAGGCCCGGGCGCTCGGCAATCAACCGCGCCATCAGCGGATCAACCGCCAGGTGCCGTTGAATCGTGGACAGGTCGGCATCCAGGTCGAACATTCGCCGCACTCGCGCAACGATCTCGGGCACGGCTGCAGCATCCGGAAAGTCCAGATTCAGCTCAAGTGCATCGGATGCAGCAGGCTGGATCGAAAACGTACCGTGAACGCCATGCAAGTCGATGCTGCGCGAGTAGACACCCTCGACCACCGTTTCCAGGCCAACGATCGCCCGCGCAGACAAGAACCCCAGCAACGCCGGCCAGTCATAGGGCGGCTGGTACGCCAGCAACAACCTCACAGGCTGAGCAACCCGCTATACAACCCATAAGCTGCCAGCCCCGCCCCCCCGATGACACAGGTGAAAATGCCTTTCTCGACCACCGTGAACAGTGGCTTGCCCTGCTCATTACGAGCCTTGGCGAACAGGATCACACCCGGCGCATACAGCAGCGCCGACAGCAGCAAATACTTCAGGCCGCCGGCATACAGCAGCCACACCGCGTAGCCCAGGGCGATGCCACCGATCAGCAGGTCCTTGATCCGCTCGGCGGGCGCCTGTTGATAGGTTTCACCCCGTGCGCACAACAACACCGCATAGGCCGCCGACCACAGGTACGGCACCAGAATCATCGAGGACGCCAGATAAATCAGGCTGGTGTAGGTGCCAGCGGAAAACAGCGTGATCAGCAGGAACAGCTGGATCATCGAGTTGGTCAGCCACATCGCATTGACCGGCACATGGTTGGCGTTTTCCTTGGTCAGGAATGCCGGCATGGTCTTGTCTTTCGCCGTGGCGAACAGGATTTCGGCGCACAGCAGCGCCCAGGACAACAAGGCCCCCAACAGCGAGATCGCCAGGCCGACACTGATCAGCAACGCCCCCCAGGGGCCGACGATATGTTCAAGCACTGCCGCCAGCGAGGGGTTCTGCAGTTCCGCCAGTTGCGGTTGGGTCATGATCCCCAGCGACAGCACGTTCACCAGCACCAGCAGCGCCAATACCCCAATGAACCCGATCACCGTCGCCCGGCCCACGTCGGAACGTTTCTCCGCCCGGGCCGAATAGACACTGGCCCCCTCGATACCGATGAACACGAACACGGTGACCAGCATCATGTGCCGGACCTGATCCATCACGCTGCCGAATTCCGGGTTGTTGCGCCCCCAGATATCGAGGGTAAAGATGTCCGCCTTGAACGCCACGGCGGCAATCACGATGAACATGATCAGCGGCACGATCTTGGCCACGGTGGTCACCTGGTTGATGAACGCCGCCTCCTTGATCCCGCGCATCACCACAAAATGCACGGTCCAGAGCAGCACAGAAGCGCAGACGATGGCGATCGGCGTGTTGCCTTCGCCAAAGACCGGAACGAAATAACCGAGGGTGCTGAACAGCAACACGAAGTAACCGACGTTACCCAGCCAGGCGCTGATCCAGTAGCCCCAGGCCGAAGAAAAGCCCATGTAGTCGCCGAAACCGGCCTTGGCATAGGCGTACACCCCGGAGTCCAGCTCCGGCTTGCGATTGGCCAGGGTCTGGAACACGAACGCCAGGGTGAGCATGCCGACGGCTGTGATTGCCCAACCGATCAGGATCGCCCCGGCATCGGCCCTGGCCGCCATGTTTTGCGGCAGGGAAAAAATCCCGCCACCGATCATCGAACCCACCACCAATGCGATCAGTGCGCTCAGGCGAAGCTTGTTCGGTGATTGCGCCATCGTTGCATCTCCATTTCTCTGGGGGGCGACAACTGCCGCGAGATCATCACAAAACGGGCGTCAACTAAACTGCTGAAGAGTAATAACGTTTATTGGATAACGCCAACAATCGTCTTTTTACTTGCACAAAACGGCTATTAGAGGCGCCGATATAATCATTTGTTGTATACGTTTTTTTAATACATCAATTTTGTACAAGAAACTCATCAGGAAAATTTGCAGATTCTGAAAATCCAACTAGCGTCATAATTCGAAACAAATTCTAAAAGTACTGAAATAATCTACAAAAGGCTCTAGAACAAGCATTACAGACAGTCGCCCCGCAAATGATGGCACTCCGCCAACAACCTGGGAAGGTTCTCATTTAGTGATCTAAGTCAGCTGATTGGATAGCCAACGGAATTAGTCTGTTGCCTCTCTTCTCCTGCATTGGAGTCATGCAATGTCTGAAGCTCCCGGAAAACTGAAACTCGGCGCGCTGGTTGCGTTAGTCGTGGGTTCGATGATTGGTGGCGGGATATTTTCCTTGCCACAAAACATGGCCGCCAGCGCGGATGTCGGCGCCATTCTGATCGGTTGGGCGATCACCGCCGTCGGCATGCTCACCCTGGCGTTCGTGTTCCAGACCCTGGCCAACCGCAAACCCGATCTCGATGGCGGGGTCTATGCCTACGCCAAAGCCGGTTTCGGCGACTACATGGGCTTCTCGTCCGCCTGGGGGTACTGGATCAGTGCCTGGCTGGGCAAC
The DNA here is from genome assembly GCF_057838985.1 of Pseudomonas sp. KH_046_2. Taxonomy (NCBI): domain Bacteria; kingdom Pseudomonadati; phylum Pseudomonadota; class Gammaproteobacteria; order Pseudomonadales; family Pseudomonadaceae; genus Pseudomonas; species Pseudomonas sp. KH_046_2. Next base: position 4,917,348 of record NZ_CM174480.1, read on the forward strand.
GTTGGCTACTTCGTCTTGCTGTTCAGCACGCTCGGCTACTTCTTTCCGCTATTTGGGGAGGGGAATACCGTGGCCGCCGTGATCGGCGCCTCGGTGCTGCTCTGGGCCGTACATTTCCTCGTGCTGCGAGGAATCAAGGAAGCCGCGTTCATCAACCTGGTGACCACCGTCGCCAAGATCGTGCCACTGCTGTTGTTCATGTTGATTGCGGTGTTCGCCTTCAAACTGGACATCTTCGCCGCCGACATCTGGGGCCTGAAGAACCCGGACCTGGGCAGCGTGATGGATCAGGTGCGCAAAATGATGCTGGTCACCGTGTGGGTGTTCATCGGCATCGAAGGCGCGAGCATCTTTTCGGCCCGGGCGGAAAAACGCAGCGACGTGGGCAAGGCCACCGTGATCGGCTTTGTCACCGTGCTGCTGTTTTTAGTCCTGGTGAATGTGCTGTCGCTGGGGATCATGACCCAGCCGGAACTGGCCAAACTGCAGAACCCGTCAATGGCCGCCGTGCTGGAGCACGTGGTCGGTCACTGGGGCGCGGTGCTGATCAGCGTGGGTTTGATCATCTCGTTGCTGGGGGCGTTGCTGTCGTGGGTGCTGCTGTGCGCGGAGATCATGTTCGCCGCCGCCAGGGACCACACCATGCCGGCGTTCTTGCGCAAGGAAAATGCCAACCACGTACCGGTCAACGCCCTGTGGCTGACCAACACCATGGTCCAGGTTTTCCTGATCATCACTCTGTTCTCCGCCAGCACTTACCTGTCGCTGATCTACCTCGCCACCTCGATGATCCTGGTGCCTTACCTGTGGTCGGCGGCCTACGCACTGCTGTTGGCTGTCCGCGGCGAAACCTACGAAGGCGCGCTGGCCGCACGCAAGAAAGACCTGTTTATCGGCGCCGTGGCCCTGATCTACGCGATCTGGCTGCTGTACGCCGGCGGCATCAAGTACCTGCTGCTGTCCGCCCTGCTCTATGCCCCCGGCGTGATCCTGTTCGCCAAGGCCAAGCTGGAAATCAACAAACCGGTTTTCACCAACGTCGAGAAGCTGATTTTCGCTGCGGTGGTCGTCGGCGCCATGGTGGCGGCCTACGGTCTCTACGACGGTTTCCTGACCCTTTAGCTCCTGTTTCTAGAAGCACTACCCTGTTTTGTCATCTGGAGGATCACTGTAATGACCAAGGAAAAAGTTAAGTTCGGCGTCCATTCCGAAGCCGGCAAACTGCGCAAAGTCATGGTTTGCTCCCCAGGCCTGGCCCATCAGCGGCTGACCCCGAACAACTGCGATGAACTGCTGTTCGATGATGTGCTGTGGGTGGCCCAGGCCAAGCGCGACCACTTCGACTTCGTCACCAAGATGCGCGAACGCAACATCGATGTGCTGGAAATGCACAACCTGCTGACCGACATCGTCGCCATTCCCGAAGCCCTGGACTGGATTCTGGAACGCAAGATCACCGCCAACTCGGTGGGCCTGGGCCTGATCAACGAAACCGCCTCGTGGCTGCGCAGCCTGGAGCCGCGCAAGATCGCCGAGTTCCTGATCGGTGGCGTATCGGGCGATGATCTGCCCACCAGTTTCGGTGGCAAGGCCATCGAGATGTTCCGCGACTTCCTCGGCAACTCCAGCTTCATCTTGCCGCCGCTGCCCAACACCCAGTTCACCCGCGATACCACCTGCTGGATCTACGGTGGCGTCACCCTCAACCCGATGTACTGGCCGGCACGCCGTCAGGAAACCCTGCTGACCACCGCCATCTACAAGTTCCATCCCGAGTTCACCAACGCCGACTTCCAGATCTGGTACGGCGACCCGGACAAAGAACATGGCAACTCCACCCTCGAGGGCGGTGATGTGATGCCGATCGGCAACGGCGTGGTGTTGATCGGCATGGGCGAACGCTCGTCGCGCCAGGCCATTGCGCAACTGGCGGTGAACCTGTTCAAGAACAAGGCCGTCGAGAAAGTGATCGTCGCCGGCCTGCCGAAATCCCGCGCGGCGATGCACCTGGACACCGTGTTCAGCTTCTGCGATCGCGACCTCGTCACGATCTTCCCGGAAGTGGTGAACCAGATTGTCGCCTTCACCCTGCATCCCGATGAAAGCAAGGCCGGTGGCATCGACATCCGTCGCGAAGAAACCAACTTCCTCGACACCGTGGCCCAGGCCCTGAACCTCAAAGCATTGCGCGTGGTGGAAACCGGCGGCAACAGCTTCGCCGCCGAACGCGAGCAATGGGACGACGGCAACAACGTAGTGGCCGTGGAACCGGGCGTGGTCATCGGCTACGACCGCAATACCTACACCAACACCCTGCTGCGCAAAGCCGGCGTGGAAGTGATCACCATCAGCGCCGGCGAACTCGGCCGGGGACGGGGCGGCGGCCATTGCATGACCTGCCCGATCATCCGCGACCCGATTGACTACTAACCTATTGCCTTGGCCCGCGCTGCCCTCTACCCAAGGGCATGCGCAGACCAAGGGGATAACCGACACCTTAGGAGATCCAAAATGGCGTTCAATATCCATAACCGCAATCTGCTGAGCCTGGAACACCACACCCCTCGCGAATTGCGCTACCTGCTCGACCTGTCCCGCGACCTCAAGCGTGCCAAGTACACCGGCACCGAACAGCAGCATCTCAAGGGCAACAACATCGCGCTGATCTTCGAAAAGACCTCGACCCGCACCCGCTGCGCGTTCGAAGTCGCAGCCTATGACCAGGGCGCCAACGTCACCTACATCGACCCGAACTCCTCGCAGATCGGCCACAAGGAAAGCATGAAGGACACCGCCCGCGTGCTCGGGCGCATGTACGACGCCATCGAGTACCGTGGCTTCAAGCAGGAAATCGTCGAGGAACTGGCCAAGTTCGCCGGCGTACCGGTGTTCAACGGCCTGACCGACGAATATCACCCGACGCAAATGATCGCCGACGTGCTGACCATGCGCGAACACGCCGACAAACCGATCCACGAAATCAGCTACGCCTACCTCGGCGACGCGCGTAACAACATGGGCAACTCGCTGCTGCTGATCGGCGCCAAGCTCGGCATGGACGTGCGCATCTGCGCGCCAAAAGCCCTGTGGCCAGCGGACGACCTGGTGGCACGCTGCAAAAAGTACGGCGAAGAAAGCGGTGCACGCATCACCCTCACCGAAGACCCGAAAGCGGCGGTCAAGGGCGTGGACTTCATCCACACCGATGTGTGGGTGTCGATGGGCGAACCGGTCGAAGCCTGGGCCGAGCGCATCCAGCAACTGCTGCCGTATCAGGTCAACGCCGAACTGATGAAAGCCACCGGCAACCCGCGCACCAAGTTCATGCACTGCCTGCCGGCGTTCCACAACAGCGACACCAAGATCGGCAAGCAGATTGCCGAGCAGTACCCGTTCCTGAACAACGGCATCGAAGTGACCGATGACGTGTTCGAGTCGCCAGCCTGCATCGCCTTCGAGCAAGCGGAAAACCGCATGCACACGATCAAGGCGATTCTGGTGTCGACGCTGGCTGACCTTTAACGGCTGACTCGCTCCCACTGACGGATCGCGGTCAATGTGGGAGCGGGCTTGCTCGCGAAAGCGGCGTATCAGACAACAATGATGTCGACTGACACTCCGTCTTCGCGAGCAAGCCCGCTCCCACACTGGCCCGATTCCAACCGGGAGTTCGAGTTGTTTGTGACTTCTCTTTTAGAAGGACTGCACCATGCGAATCGTCGTTGCTCTGGGCGGCAATGCCCTGCTCCGCCGGGGCGAACCCATGACCGCTGACAACCAGCGCGCCAACATCCGGATCGCCACCGAACAGATCGCCAAGATCCATCCCGGCAACCAACTGGTCATCGCCCACGGCAATGGTCCTCAGGTCGGCCTGCTGTCATTGCAGGCGGCGGCCTACACCTCGGTTTCGCCCTATCCGCTGGACGTGCTCGGTGCCGAGACCGAAGGCATGATCGGCTACATCATCGAACAGGAACTGGGCAACCTGCTGGACTTCGAAGTGCCCTTCGCGACCTTGCTGACCCAGGTCGAAGTCGATGCCAATGACCCGGCCTTCAAGAACCCCACCAAACCCATCGGCCCTGTCTATACCAAGGATGAGGCTGAAGCACTGGCCGCCGAGAAAGGCTGGGCCATTGCCCCGGACGGCGACAAATACCGTCGCGTGGTCGCCAGCCCGAAACCGAAGCGCATCTTCGAAATCCGTCCGATCAAATGGCTGCTGGAAAAAAGCAGCATCGTGATCTGCGCCGGCGGTGGCGGCATTCCGACCATGTACACCTCGCCCGGCAAACTCGAGGGCGTCGAAGCGGTCATCGACAAGGACCTGTGCTCGGCGCTGCTGGCCGAACAGCTCGAAGCCGATCTGCTGGTGATCGCCACCGACGTCAACGCCGCCTTCATCGACTTTGGCAAACCCACGCAGAAGGCCATCGCCCAGGCCCACCCCGACGAAATGGAAAAACTCGGCTTCGCCGCCGGCTCCATGGGACCGAAGGTGCAGGCAGCCTGCGAATTCGCGCGCCATACTGGAAAAGTCGCAGTGATCGGTTCGCTCGCGGACATCGAAGCGATCGTCCAGGGCAAGGCCGGCACGCGCATCAGTACGGCGACACCTGGCATTACCTACTTGTAAGGAGAGACGTCTATGGCACAGTTTGAGCCAGGTCACTTGCACATCGAACGACATGCGCTGACCCCGGATGATGTCAGCTACAACGTGCACCTCGACTATGAAGTCAGCAAGAATGCCAAAGGGGAAAAAGGCATCCAGTTCACTATGCATGGCAGCATTCAGGGCAAGGAGATGTCAGAGCCCTTCTTCCTGCCCAAGGAGGAGGCCTACAACTTCGCCAGCAACGTGACGAAAATCGCCGAGAAGTACGGGATTCCGAAGACTCACAGCCAGATCGGATCGGTCCACAAACATTACGATTTGATGTTTGAAGACATCCGGCAGCAGTTGAATATGAAATCAGGCGACCCGGTAAACCCCGAACACTTCGAATAACCCAGTCTCCAAGTAGAAGCTGTACCTGTGGGAGCGAGCTTGCTCGCTCCCACAGGGATCTTCGTTACCCGCATATCCCGCGCAAAATTTCACCATTAGCCCGCCCCAAGGCATACTTGCCACCCTCCGCACTGCAGACCCCAAGACCGCCCCATGCGTATCCACGTCAGCTTCATCGACCGCGTCGGTATCACCCAGGAAGTCCTGGCCCTGCTCGGCGGGCGCAATCTGAACCTGGATGCGGTGGAAATGGTCCCGCCCAATGTCTATATCGACGCCCCGACCCTGAGCCCGCAAGTCCTCGAGGAACTGCGCGATGCCCTGTTCAGCGTGCGTGGCGTGCAAGCGGTGACGGTGGTCGACATCCTGCCCGGCCAGCGCCGGCACTTGCAGCTCGACGCCTTGCTGGCCGCCATGACCGACCCGGTGCTGGCACTGGACAGCGACGGCAAGGTGCTGCTGGCCAACCCGGCCCTGATCGCCCTGTACGGCCGCGAACCGGACGGTGAAAGCGTGGGCGACCTGTTTGCCGACCCGGCCTTGCTCGACGCCCTGCTCGAACACGGCTTTCGCCTGCCGCTGCGGGAAATCACCGTCAACGGCCAGACCCTGTTGCTCGACGCCACACCGATCACCGACGCCGGTGCCCTGCTGACGCTGTACCAACCGAACCGCATCGGCGAACGCCTTTCCGCGCTGCACCATGACCACGCCGAAGGTTTCGATGCCCTGCTCGGCGAGTCCCCGGTGATCCGCACCCTCAAGGCGCGCGCCCAGCGGGTGGCGGCCCTCGATGCACCGCTGCTGATCCAGGGCGAAACCGGCACCGGCAAGGAGCTGGTGGCCCGTGCCTGCCACGCCATCAGCGCCCGTCACAGCTCTCCGTTTCTGGCGTTGAATTGCGCGGCATTGCCGGAGAACCTCGCCGAAAGTGAACTGTTCGGCTACGCCCCCGGCGCCTTCACCGGCGCACAACGGGGTGGTAAGCCGGGGCTGATGGAACTGGCCAACCAGGGCACGGTGTTTCTCGACGAGATCGGCGAGATGTCCCCGTACCTGCAGGCCAAACTGCTGCGTTTCCTCAACGATGGCAGTTTTCGCCGGGTCGGCGGAGACCGTGAGGTCAAGGTCAACGTACGGATCCTCAGCGCCACCCACCGCGACCTGGAAAAAATGGTCAGCGAAGGGCTGTTCCGCGAAGACCTGTTCTACCGCCTCAACGTCCTCAACGTCGAAGTGCCGCCCCTGCGCGAGCGCGGCCAGGACATCCTGCTGCTGGCCCGCTACTTCATGCAGCAGGCCTGTGCGCAGATCCAGCGACCGATCTGTCGCCTGGCGCCGGGCACTTACCCGGCGCTGCTGGGCAACCGCTGGCCGGGCAATGTGCGGCAATTGCAGAATGTGATCTTCCGCGCCGCGGCGATTTGCGAAAGCAGCCTGGTGGACATCGGCGACCTCGACATCGCCGGTACCTCGGTAGCCCGCCAAGGCGACCATGATGTCGACAGCCTGGAACAGGCCATGGATGAGTTCGAGAAAACCCTGCTGGAAAAACTCTACGCCAGCTATCCCTCGACCCGGCAACTCGCGACCCGCCTGCAAACCTCCCACACCGCGATTGCCCATCGGTTGCGCAAGTACGGGATTCCGAGCAAGGTTTGAAACACTGACTCCACTATCACCGCAGGTCCCTGTGGGAGCGGGCTTGCCCGCGATGGCGTCGGCACATGCAACATTGATGGCGGCTGGGCTACCGCTATCGCGAGCAAGCTCGCTCCCACAGGGTTCTCCATCCAGCCGAAAAACCGCGCCAAAAACGACCTCCACCTGTACTGAAAGCGCTACAGCGGAACGATATCGCTACACCCCTCTCCGATCACGGCTGTGCAAGGCTTTGATCCACCTCGGCTTTTATCATTGACATATGCCGTATCGATTTCGCTACAACGATTGATTTTCAGCGTTTGTCGAAACCACCTAAATCATTGATCAATAACAATAAAAACAACGTTGGCCGCGTTCTTGCTATGTACTCCCCCATAACCCGGGCATTGCCCAAGCATTCAATCGCGTCCACCAGACGAGTCTGGCCCCTTAGGAGTTTCCATGAGCGAGTTGCGTTTTACTGAAGATCACGAATGGCTGCGCACCGAAGCTGACGGCAGCGTCACGGTCGGCATCACCGCTTTCGCACAGAACGCCCTGGGCGACGTGGTTTTCGTTCAACTGCCTGAGCTGCAGTCCTACGACAAAGGCGCCGAAGCCGCCACCGTGGAATCGGTAAAGGCTGCCAGCGGCGTGTACATGCCGCTGGACGGCGAAGTGCTGGAAGTTAACCCGGCGCTGGACAGCAGCCCTGAACTGGTCAACGAAGATCCGCTGGGCGAAGGCTGGTTCTTCCGCTTCCAGCCAAGCGACGCCTCGGCAGTCGCCCAACTGCTGGATCAGGACGCCTACGACCGTCTGATCAAAGCCCAAGCCGAAGCCTGAGGAGCACTGACATGACCCAGATCAATCTGACTACCGCCAACGAATTCATCGCCCGTCACATCGGCCCGCGCGCCGGTGACGAGCAAGCGATGCTCAACAGCCTCGGTTTCGACTCCCTGGAAGCTCTGAGCGCCAGCGTGATTCCCGACAGCATCAAGGGCACCAGCGTCCTCGGCCTGGAAGACGGCTTGAGCGAAGCCGATGCCCTGGCCTTGATCAAGTCCATCGCGACTAAAAACCAGCTGTTCAAGACCTTCATCGGCCAGGGTTACTACGGCACCCACACGCCGTCGCCGATCCTGCGCAACCTGCTGGAAAACCCGGCCTGGTACACCGCCTACACCCCGTACCAACCAGAAATTTCCCAGGGCCGTCTCGAAGCGCTGCTGAACTTCCAGACCCTGATCAGCGACCTCACCGGCCTGCCGATCGCCAACGCCTCGCTGCTCGACGAAGCCACCGCCGCTGCCGAAGCCATGACCTTCTGCAAACGCCTGAGCAAGAACAAGGGCAGCCACCAATTCTTCGCCTCCGTGCATTGCCACCCGCAGACCCTCGACGTACTGCGCACCCGTGCCGAGCCTCTGGGCATCGACGTGGTGGTTGGCGACGAACGCGAGCTGACTGACGTGACGCCGTTCTTCGGCGCCCTGTTGCAATACCCGGCAAGCAACGGTGACGTGTTCGATTACCGCGAACTGACCGAGCGTTTCCACGCCGCCAACGCCCTCGTTGCCGTGGCTGCCGACCTGCTGGCCCTGACCGTGCTGACCGCGCCGGGCGAATTCGGTGCCGACGTGGCCATCGGCAGTGCACAGCGCTTTGGCGTGCCGCTGGGCTTCGGTGGCCCACACGCGGCGTACTTCTCCACCAAGGACGCGTTCAAACGTGACATGCCGGGCCGTCTGGTCGGTGTTTCCGTAGACCGTTTCGGCAATCCGGCCCTGCGCCTGGCCATGCAGACCCGCGAGCAACACATCCGTCGCGAGAAAGCCACCAGCAACATCTGCACCGCACAAGTACTGCTGGCCAACATCGCCAGCATGTACGCCGTGTACCACGGACCGAAAGGCCTGACGCAGATCGCCAATCGCGTGCATCGCCTGACCGCAATCCTGGCCAAAGGCTTGAGCGTATTGGGTCTGAGCGTCGAGCAAGCGAGCTTCTTTGACACCCTGACCGTGAAGACCGGTGCGCAAACCGCGGCCCTGCACGACAAGGCACACGCCCAGCGCATCAACCTGCGCGTGGTCGATGGCGAGCGCCTGGGCCTGTCCCTGGACGAAACCACCACCCAGGCCGACGTTGAAACCCTGTGGAGCCTGCTGTCCGACGGCAAGGCCCTGCCGGACTTCGCCGCCCTCGCCGCCTCGGTCACCAGCGCCATCCCGGCCACGCTGGTACGTCAGTCGCCGATCCTCAGCCACCCGGTGTTCAACCGCTATCACTCGGAAACCGAGCTGATGCGCTACCTGCGCAAACTGGCGGACAAGGACCTGGCGCTGGACCGCACCATGATCCCGCTGGGTTCGTGCACCATGAAACTCAACGCCGCCAGCGAAATGATCCCGGTGACCTGGGCCGAGTTCGGCGCCCTGCACCCGTTCGCCCCGGCCGAGCAAAGCGCCGGCTACCAGCAACTGACCGACGAACTGGAAGCCATGCTTTGCGCTGCCACCGGCTACGACTCGGTATCCTTGCAACCGAACGCCGGTTCCCAGGGTGAATACGCAGGTCTGTTGGCGATCCGTGCCTACCACCAGAGCCGTGGCGAAGACCGTCGTGACATCTGCCTGATCCCGTCGTCGGCCCACGGCACCAACCCGGCCACCGCCAACATGGCCGGCATGCGCGTGGTTGTGACTGCCTGCGATGCCCGTGGCAACGTCGACATCGAAGACCTGCGCGCCAAGGCCATCGAGCACCGCGAACACCTCGCTGCGCTGATGATCACCTACCCGTCGACCCACGGCGTGTTCGAAGAAGGCATCCGCGAAATCTGCGGCATCGTTCATGACAACGGCGGCCAGGTGTACATCGACGGTGCCAACATGAACGCCATGGTCGGCCTCTGCGCCCCGGGCAAGTTCGGCGGCGATGTGTCGCACCTGAACCTGCACAAGACCTTCTGCATCCCCCACGGCGGTGGCGGCCCGGGCGTCGGCCCGATCGGTGTTAAATCGCACCTGGCGCCATTCCTGCCGGGCCACGCACAGATGGAGCGCAAGGAAGGCGCCGTTTGCGCAGCACCGTTCGGCAGCGCGAGCATTCTGCCGATCACCTGGATGTACATTCGTATGATGGGTGGCGCGGGCCTCAAGCGTGCTTCGCAGCTGGCGATCCTCAATGCCAACTACATCTCCCGTCGCCTCGAAGAGCACTACCCGGTGCTGTACACCGGCAGCAACGGCCTGGTGGCGCACGAGTGCATCCTCGACCTGCGTCCGCTGAAAGACAGCAGCGGCATCAGCGTCGATGACGTGGCCAAGCGCCTGATCGACTTCGGTTTCCACGCGCCGACCATGTCGTTCCCGGTGGCCGGCACGCTGATGATCGAGCCGACCGAAAGCGAATCCAAGGAAGAACTGGACCGTTTCTGCGACGCCATGATCCGCATCCGCGAAGAAATCCGCGCAGTGGAAAACGGCACCCTGGACAAGGACGACAACCCGCTGAAAAACGCGCCACACACCGCCAAGGAACTGGTGGGCGAGTGGTCTCACCCGTACAGCCGTGAGCAAGCGGTGTACCCGGTTGCGTCACTGATCGAAGGCAAGTACTGGCCACCGGTCGGTCGCGTCGACAACGTGTTTGGCGACCGCAATCTGGTCTGCGCCTGCCCGTCGATCGAAAGCTACGCTTAAACCAGTGAGGGGGCGGATTCATCCGCCCCCAATTTCCAGAACACCACAGCCCCTTGTAGGAGCGAGCCTGCTCGCGATAACGGACTGACATTCTCCATATATGTCGACTGATAGACCGCTATCGCGAGCAGGCTCGCTCCTACAGAGGACTGCTCCCGGCCCCAACATCCGTGAATTCCTATAACAAGAAACCGGAGAACCACCATGTCGTTAAGCGTGTTCGACCTGTTCAAGATTGGCATCGGCCCCTCCAGCTCCCACACCGTCGGCCCGATGCGCGCCGCTGCGCGTTTCGTCGAAGGCTTGCGCCGTGAAGGGCTGCTGACGGCCACCACCTGCGTCAAGGTCGAGCTGTACGGCTCGCTCGGCGCTACCGGCAAAGGCCACGGCAGTGACAAGGCTGTGCTGCTGGGCCTGGAAGGCGAACACCCGGACACCGTGGATACAGAAACCGTCGCTGCACGCCTCCAGGAAATTCGCAGCAACGGCCGCTTGAACCTGCTCGGCGAACACAGCATTGCGTTCAATGAGAAAGAACACCTGGCGATGATTCGCAAACCGTTGCCCTATCACCCCAACGGCATGATTTTCCGCGCCTTTGACGCAGCGGGCCTGCAGGTCCGCAGCCGCGAGTACTACTCGGTCGGCGGTGGTTTTGTGGTCGATGAGGACGCCGCCGGCGCCGATCGCATCGTCGAAGACGCCACCCCCCTGACCTTTCCGTTCAAAAGCGCCAAGGATCTTCTCGGTCATTGCGTCAAATACGGGCTATCGATCAGCCAGGTGATGCTGACCAACGAAAGCGCCTGGCGTCCGGAAGCGGAAACCCGCGCCGGCCTGCTGAAAATCTGGCAAGTGATGCAGGACTGCGTCGCCGCCGGTTGCCGTAACGAAGGCATCCTGCCCGGCGGACTGAAGGTCAAACGCCGGGCCGCCGCACTGCATCGGCAATTGTGCAAGAACCCGGAATCGTCTTTGCGCGACCCACTGTCTGTGCTGGACTGGGTCAATCTCTACGCCCTGGCGGTCAACGAGGAGAACGCCAACGGCGGGCGCGTCGTAACGGCGCCCACCAATGGTGCAGCGGGGATCATTCCAGCGGTGTTGCACTACTACATGCGCTTTATCCCGGGCTCCAATGACGACGGCGTGGTGCGATTCCTGCTGACCGCCGCGGCCATCGGCATTCTGTACAAGGAAAACGCCTCCATCTCCGGCGCCGAAGTCGGCTGCCAGGGTGAAGTCGGCGTCGCCTGCTCGATGGCCGCCGGTGCCCTGTGCGAAGTGCTGGGCGGTAGCGTGCAGCAAGTGGAGAACGCCGCGGAAATCGGCATGGAACACAACCTCGGCCTGACCTGCGACCCGATTGGCGGGCTGGTGCAAGTGCCTTGCATCGAGCGCAACGCCATGGGCTCGGTCAAGGCCATCAATGCCGTGCGCATGGCCCTGCGCGGCGACGGGCAACACTTCGTTTCCCTCGACAAGGTCATTCGCACCATGCGCCAGACCGGCGCCGACATGAAAAGCAAATACAAGGAAACCGCCCGTGGCGGTTTGGCGGTCAACATTATCGAGTGCTGATGCGCGCTCATCTGCACCCTTCTTCAGGAGCTGAATATGTCCACCGAACAACTGTTGCAAACCCCGTTGCACGCATTGCACATCGAACTCGGCGCGCGCATGGTGCCGTTCGCCGGCTATGACATGCCGGTGCAATACCCGCTGGGCGTGATGAAAGAACACCAGCACACCCGCGACCAGGCCGGGCTGTTCGATGTCTCGCACATGGGCCAGATCCGCCTGACCGGCGCCAACGCAGCCAAAGCCCTGGAAACCCTGGTGCCGGTGGACATCATCGACCTGCCGGTGGGCATGCAGCGCTACGCGATGTTCACCAATGCGACGGGCGGCATCCTCGATGACCTGATGGTTGCCAACCTGGGCAACGACGAACTGTTCCTGGTGGTCAACGCCGCGTGCAAGGATCAGGACCTGGCCCACCTGCGCAAGCACATTGGCGACCAGTGCACGATCGAGCCGCTGTTCGAAGAGCGCGCTCTGCTCGCCCTGCAAGGCCCGGCTGCGGTGACCGTGCTGGCACGCCTGGCACCGGAAGTTGCGAAGATGACCTTCATGCAGTTCGCCCGCGTGAAGCTGCTGGGCGTGGACTGCTTTGTCAGCCGCTCGGGTTACACCGGTGAAGACGGCTTTGAGATTTCCGTACCCGCCGCCAACGCCGAAGCCCTGGCTCGCGCACTGCTCGCTGAAGCCGAAGTGGCCGCCATCGGCCTTGGCGCCCGCGACTCCCTGCGCCTGGAAGCCGGCCTGTGCCTGTACGGCCACGACATGAACACCGACACCACCCCGATCGAGGCAAGCCTGCTGTGGGCGATCTCCAAGCCACGTCGCGCCGATGGTGCACGGGCCGGCGGCTTCCCTGGCGCCGAAACCGTATTTGCCCAGCAGCAGGCAGGCGTGAGCCGCAAACGTGTAGGTCTGCTACCACAGGAACGTACACCCGTACGTGAAGGCGCCGAGATCGTCAACGAAGCCGGCGACATCATCGGCAGCGTCTGCAGCGGCGGTTTCGGACCGACCCTGGGCGGTCCGCTGGCCATGGGTTATGTCGACAGCGCCTACATCGCAATGGACACACCGGTCTGGGCGATCGTTCGTGGGAAAAAGGTGCCTTTGCTTGTAAGCAAAATGCCATTTGTCCCACAACGCTACTATCGCGGCTGATTGAATGTTCCTATAAGTAACGCGGTTGCGTTAACGGTGCACTAATGTGTAACGCAACCGCCATATAACAGTGCATCGTTTGGCTATAAGCTTCGATTATGAACTTTGCTTATAACGATCGAAAACAACTGAACAACACTAGGGAACAAGCCCCCGCTAGTGGACTGACTTTGCCATCAACCTGAGGAAATACGGGGCCTTCACGGGGCTTGTTTTTTCTCCCGTAGTTGGCGTAGAGTTTGTTCACTGTGTTTGCATGGGTCGCTTGGAATCGTGACCTGGGCAGTAGCCTACAAGTTAGCTACATCCCGTTCGACGTCTTCTTACTCTCCTGCAACCAGCCCCAGTACTCTTTCATGAGAAGGAGACTGTCATTAATTTTTTGCGTCAAAGGAAATAAGAAATGTCCCAACGTCAGAGCGGTACCGTCAAGTGGTTTAACGACGAGAAAGGTTTTGGTTTTATCACTCCTGAAAGCGGTCCGGATCTGTTCGTGCATTTCCGCGCCATCCAGGGCAACGGCTTCAAGAGCCTGAAAGAAGGCCAGAAAGTGACTTTCATCGCCGTGCAGGGCCAGAAAGGCATGCAGGCTGACGAAGTACAAGCAGAAGCCTAATCTTCTGCAACGAAAAAGCCCCTGATGCTGACATCAGGGGCTTTTTTGTGCGCGTAAATCCGTAAAATGGCTTCTTTTTTCGCCGAGAGCCTGCCATGTCGAAACACCTGCTTACCCCCCAGGGCGACTTTCCTGCCGCTGGCCTGGGTCGTCGCCTGGCAGCCATGTTCTATGATTTCCTGCTGTGCACCGCCCTGCTGATCGTCACCAGCGGCATCTACAAGATGATCCAGATGGCGATCATCGGTGAAGAAAGGATGCGCACCCTGACCGAAGCCGGCGCCCTGGACGGCGATCCCCTGCTCTCCACAGTCCTGCTGTTCGTACTGTTCGGCTTCTTCGCCAAATTCTGGACCTGGTCCGGTCAGACACTGGGCATGCAGGTCTGGTGCATCCGCGTGCAGAATGCCGATGGCACGTCCATCAGCCTGTGGCAGGCGCTGCTGCGCTTTGTGGTGTCGATTGCTTCGCTGCTGTGTGTTGGCCTGGGATTCTTCTGGTCGCTGTTCGACAAGCAGAAACGCAGCTGGCATGACATGTATTCCAATACCGAACTGGTGCGGATTCCGAAGAAGACCAAGTAATTTCCCGACGCAGAAATCACTGTGGGAGCGAGCTTGCTCGCGATGGCGTAGTGTCAGTCAACTTCAATGGAGACTGATACACCGCTATCGCGAGCAAGCTCGCTCCCACAGTTTTTTTGGGCCTGGTTGAAAGATCTCAGGCGTTACCGGCCAGCTTCATCCGCGCCGCCTGGGTGAAATCGAGCATGCGCTTGAGCGGGCGAATCGCCTGCGGAATCAGTGCCGGGTCGACAAAGATCTCGTTCGACCCTTCCTTCAACGCCTTGAGCGTGCGCTCAAGGGTGTTCATGGCCATCCACGGGCAATGCGCACAACTGCGGCACGCCGCGCCGTTACCCGCCGTTGGGGCCTCGATGAAGACCTTGTCCGGGCACAGCTGCTGCATCTTGTAGAAGATGCCGCGGTCGGTCGCAACGATCAGCGTCTTGTTCGGCAGACTCTGTGCCGCCGCGATCAACTGACTGGTGGACCCCACGGCGTCCGCCAGTTCGATCACCGAGGTCGGTGACTCCGGGTGCACCAGGATGGCAGCATCCGGGTACAGCGCCTTCATGTCTTCAAGCTGCTTTGACTTGAACTCTTCGTGAACGATGCAGGCACCGTCCCACAGCAGCATGTCGGCACCGGTCTGGCGCTGGATGTAGGTCCCCAGGTGCTTGTCCGGGCCCCAGATGATGGTCTCGCCGTTGTCCATCAGGCTTTCGACGATTTCCAGCGCACAGCTTGAAGTCACCACCCAATCCGCTCGGGCCTTTACCGCAGCCGACGTGTTGGCGTACACCACCACCGTGCGCTCCGGGTGTTGATCGCAGAACGCGGAAAATTCGTCCACCGGGCAACCCAGGTCGAGCGAACAGGTCGCTTCAAGCGTCGGCATCAGCACGCGTTTTTCCGGGTTGAGGATCTTGGCGGTCTCACCCATGAACTTCACGCCGGCGACGACCACGGTCTTGGCCGGATGGGCGTTGCCGAAGCGGGCCATCTCCAGCGAGTCGGAGACACAGCCGCCCGTCTCTTCGGCCAGCGCCTGAATGACAGGGTCACAATAGAAGTGGGCCACCAGCACCGCGTCTTGAGCCTTGAGCTCGGCAGCGATGGCAGCACGGTAATAAGCCTCTTCATCGGCGGTCAGCGGCTTGGGCTGTTTGGCGTCGAGGTGGGCTTGAACCAGAAGGCGTTCAGAAATTTGCGTCATGTTCGCAAGACCTGCAGGCGCATTCGCGCGAAAGTCGAGTATACACCCGGCTCCGGACCCATCGGGGTACCGCCGGGAAAGTGAGTATTCATCAGGCACGGACAGCGTTGAAGCTGCGCAAGGCTACAGAATATCCGACGGATGCAAAAGGTGATTCTGACCTGCGTCATGCGCTGCAGCCCGCAGCGAAGCGGACTGGAATCGCGGGCAAAAAAAAACCCGGAAATCCTCACTTGCGTGGGCCTTCCGGATTTTCTAAACCGCCAAAAATGGTGGGTCGTGTGGGATTCGAACCTACGACCAATTGGTTAAAAGCCAACTGCTCTACCAACTGAGCTAACGACCCGCTGTGTGGTGGCGCGTATAATACTGATTTTTAAGGACTATTCAACACCTATTTTGAAATAATTCAAAAATAAGGGGTTGGATCGCTGATTCCGGCCGCCGCAAAGCCTTCTGCGCGCAGTCGGCAGCTGTCGCACTTGCCGCATGCACGACCGTTATCGTCGGCCTGATAGCAGGAAACGGTCAGTCCGTAGTTCACGCCAAGCTTCACGCCTTCCTGGACGATCTGCGCCTTGCTGAGGTTTTGCAGCGGCGCCTGAATGCGGAAGCCATTGCCTTCCACGCCGGCTTTGGTTGCCAGGTTGGCCATGCGCTCGAACGACTCGATGAACTCGGGACGGCAGTCCGGGTAACCGGAGTAATCCACCGCGTTGACGCCGATGAAGATGTCCCGTGCGCCGAGCACTTCTGCCCAGCCCAGGGCCAGGGACAGGAACACCGTGTTACGCGCAGGCACGTAAGTCACCGGAATGCCCTCACCGAGTTCCTCTGGAATATCGATACTGCTGTCGGTCAGGGCCGAGCCGCCCATTCCGTTCAGGTTCAGACCGATCACCTTGTGCTCGACCACACCCAGATCCCGCGCCACACGCTCGGCGGCGTGCAGTTCGGCGTGAGAGCGCTGACCGTAATCGAAGCTCATGGTGTAGCAGCTGTAGCCTTCGGCGCGGGCCATGGCCACGACGGTCGCCGAGTCCAGGCCACCGGACAGCAGGATGACCGCACGTTTTTCAGCAGTATTCAGTTGTTCTGTCATTTCAGCGCCCCGGCTCGTCATTCCATAGATATTTATGCAGCTGCAATTGCAAACGCACTGGCAGGTTGTCCGCCACCACCCAATCCGCCAGATCCCGAGCATTGAGATCATGGTGACTTGGCGAAAACAGGACTTCGCCGGCACGCTGGTCCAGACCGTACTGGATCAGTTTGGAAACGGACCAGTCATAGTCTTCCCGCGAGCAGATGACAAACTTCACCTGATCGTTGGGCGTGAGCAGCTCAATGTTTTCGTAGCGATTGCGGTGTGCTTCCTTCGAACCTGGGGTTTTCAGGTCGACAACGCGACTGACCCGGGAATCTACTGCCGAGATATCGATAGAGCCACTGGTTTCCAGTGACACTTCGTAACCGGCATCACACAAGCGCTTGAGCAAGGGAATGGCGTTGGGCTGTGCCAGGGGCTCGCCGCCCGTGACGCAGACATAACGCGGGCGAAACCCTGCGACCTGCTCGAGGATGTCGTCGAGCGTACGAATGGTTCCGCCGGTGAACGCGTAGGCGCTGTCGCAGTATTGGCAACGCAGAGGGCAACCGGTCAGGCGCACAAAAACAGTGGGCAGGCCGGCAGTCCGCGTTTCACCCTGCAACGAGTAGAAAACTTCGGTGATTCTCAATGTGTCTTGCATAGTCGCCACGGGCGTAACAGCTAAACAGGCTGTCCGCCTCCGTCAGGCACTTGAAGGAACCCCGGCAATGCGCAGATCCCAAAAAGCGTGTTTCAGAAAAAGGGGATGAATTCTAACGAAAAAACCCGCGACAAGCGCGGGTTTCTTTGAAACGGGTCAAGCAGGCCTACATTTTTTGTAGATCGCGCTGGGCCAACTGAGCGGCGGAAGTGCCCGGATACTGGGACACCACCTGCTGCAGAATGCCTTTGACCCGGTCGGTATGACCCAGGCGGCGCTCTACATCAGCAAGCTTGTACAGCGAGTCCGGCACTTTGGCGTGCTTGGGATATAGCTGCGAAACCTTGGCAAATGCCTGACCTGCGCCTTGCAGATCGCCTTTGGCCAGGTTCACTTCGCCCAACCAGTATTGGGCGTTGCCCGCGTACTGGCTGTTCGGGTATTTGCGCAGGAAAGCGGCAAAAGCCTGGCTGGCCTTGTCGAAATCCTTGGCCTTGATCAGGTCGAAGGCAGCATCGTAATAGAGCTTTTCCTTCGCCGGATCCGCCGGTTCGCTACCCGCGGCAGGTGCTTGAGCGGCGGCTGCGCCAGCTGCCGCACCTGCGGCTGCACCGGGGGCGTTCAAATCACCACCGGTGGAAGAATTCTCAGGAGTCGCGGCTGGTGCAACGCCGGTTCCTATGCGCCGATCAAGATCCTGGTATCGCTCCAGGTTTTCCTGCTTCATGCGCGCTACATCATTTTGCAGAACTTCGATCGCACCTTGCTGGCGCTCGATCTGTTGCTGCATTGATTGCAGTTGGTTGAACAGCTCGCCCTGTGCCGAGACAGGGGCCGAAACCCCTCCCCCGGCATAGGCGCCGTTCGTACCGTAACCTGCAGGCGGATAACTGCTCCCGCTATTGTTATAGCCGGAGTCATTATCGACCACAGGAACCGCAGCCCACACCGCAAGCGGCGCAAGGCTGAGAGCCAGGACAGTTACAGCACGACGGCACGTTCGCATGACGAATTACTTACGCAGTTCGACGCGACGGTTTTGAGCCCAGGACTGCTCGTCGTTGCCGGTAGCAACTGGACGCTCTTCGCCGTAGGAAACCAGTTCCAGCTGAGCAGGGGAAACACCTTGCAGTACCAGGTAGCGCTGAACGGCTTTCGCACGACGCTCGCCCAGTGCCATGTTGTACTCACGAGTACCACGTTCGTCGGTGTTGCCTTCCAGAACAACGCGAGCGCCGTTTGCTTTCAGGTCTTTGGCGTGAACGTCCAGAGCGCGCATGGCTTCTGGCTTCAGGTCCGAGCTGTCGTATTCGAAGTAGAAAGTGGTGATAGCGCGCAGTGCAGCTTCTTCGCTCAGGGAGCCGTCAACTGCACCAGTGTTTGCGCCGTAACCAGCGTTTGGATCTACCGCGCCTTCACCGGCATTGTCGCCGCCTTTGGACGAGCAACCTACAGCTACAGCCATGGCCAGTGCCAGCGCAGCAAATTTACCAAACTTCAGCATTTCCATCGTGAAACTCCTAATGAACCCCAGTGTGTTAAGTACAACGTATAGCGCCGCGTCAGTTCAGGTAAGGGGACCAGGAAGGTTCTCTGACTTCGCCTTGTGCGGTAGGAAGCGGGAGCCTTACGCGTCCATTGATGGACACGAGCATCAAGACTCCCCGGCCCTGCTGGCGGGTGGCGTAGATTACCATGGTGCCGTTGGGCGCGACAGTAGGCGACTCGTCCAGAGTGCTATCAGTGAGGATTTTTACACTACCGCGCTGCAAATCCTGGGCCGCCACCTTGAAATTGGTGAAGCCATCCTGACGGTGAATCATGACAAGCGTCTTTTCATCAGCCGAAAGTTTAGGGTTGGCGTTGTAGTTACCGACGAACGTCACGCGTTCGGCACCGCCACCACCGGCACTGGTCTTGTAGATCTGTGGCTTGCCGCCACGGTCGGACGTGAAGTAGATGGTCGAGCCATCCTTGCCCCAGAACGGTTCGGTGTTGATGCCAGGACCGTTGGTGACGCGGCTGATCTGACGCGAACCCAGGTTCATCACATAGATGTCCGGGTTGCCGTCTTTCGACAGCACGAACGCCAGGCGATTGCCATCCGGCGACCAGGCTGGCGCACCGTTCAGGCCTTCGAAGTTGGTGATCTGCTCACGGCGACCGGTGTCGATGTTCTGCATGAAGATGCGTGGACGCTTCTGCTCGAAGGAGACATAAGCGATGCGCTTGCCGTCCGGTGCGAAACGCGGCGACAGGATCGGCTCACGCGACTGCAGCAGGGTCACGGCGCGAGCACCGTCGTAGTCCGAACGTTGCAGGGTGTATCGAGTGTTGTTCTCGGAGAAACGCTCGGCCGTTACGTACAGCAGGCGAGTCGAGAAGGCACCCTTGATACCCGTGAGTTTTTCGAACGACTGGTCGGAGATGTAGTGCGCCATGTCGCGCAACTGATCGACGCCGCCGGACACGCTGCCGGTCAGCACTTGCTGCTCGGTGGCCACGTTGAACAGTGCGTATTGCACCTGCAGGCGACCGCCCGCCGGCACAATGCTGCCGACCATGACGTACTGGGCACCCAGCGCCTTGAAGTCACGGAAGATGATTTCGCTGGCCTGGCTCGGCTGGCTGATCATGTTCTGCTTTGGAAGCGGCGAGTAGTAACCCGAGTTGCGCAGGTCGTTACCGATGATTTCCGCCATATCGTCCGGCAGCACGCTACCGCCCTGGAAGCCGAACGGTACGACGGCGATCGGGGTCGCCCGATCGCTGCCGCTGGTAACCAGAATGTTTTTCTCATCTGCCATCGCCATCCCTGCCATGCAGCAGATAACGACCAGCATTCCTCGAAGAAGGTTTCTCACAAGGCTAGATCCTCAGGTGTGAATGTCATCTTGAATGAACGATACGGAGCGAAATCACTCGGCTTCATTCCCTGCATTTCTGTCAAACGTCCAATATTCTTCACCGCTGCAACAGCCGACGCGTCAAACGGACCGTCGCCACTGGACTTGGACACGTTGACGGAAGTCACCGTACCGTCCGGCAACATGCCGATTTGCAACACCACCGTCATGCCTTTGCGTGCCGAAGGTGGGCGAGCCCAGCCTTCCGCTGCACGCGCACGAATCAGGTCATCGAAACTGCCGGCGACTTCGTCGCCCTGCTCATCGGCCAAGGCCTGCTGACGCTGCGGCGTGTCGGAAAGCAAATCTGCCAGGGCCTGGGCCTTTTTGTCTTCGGCGGATTTACGCGCCGCATCCTGCGATTTCTTCTTCGCAGCATCGGCGGCAGCTTTCTTCTTCGCTTCCTCGGCGACTTTCTTCTTCGCCTCTTCAGCTTCAGCTTTCTTCTTGGCGTCTTCCGCGGCTTTCTTCTTCGCGTCTTCGACGATCTTTTTCTTGGCTTCTTCAGCGGCCGCTTTCTTGGCCTCTTCTTCCGCGGCTTTCTTGGCTTCTTCTTCGGCTTTCTTCTTGGCTATATCAGCCAACTGTTTCTCTTCTGCCTTCTTGGCTTCCGCGGTTTTCTTCGCTTCGTCGGCTTTCTTGGCTTCATCAGCCTTTTTCGCCTCGTCCGCTTTCTTCGCCTCGTCGGCCTTCTTGGCTTCTTCGGCCTTTTGAGCCGCCTCTTCTTTCTTTTGTTCCGCAGCCTTCACCGCTTCCTGCTCGACCTTTTTCTGTTCCATCTGCTCGACTTCGGTCTGACGCGCAGCAGATTTCTGCGCTTCACCGGCAATCTTCTGATTGGTCTGGGTGGTCGCCCGACTTTTCGATTTCAGCTGGTACAAGGTCGCCTGGACAATCGGCTTGGCCGGCGGCAATTCCGGGGTAAAGGCAAAACTGACGAACAGCATGCCGAACACCAGCACGTGCAAGCCAATCGCCCAGACACTAGGCCAGAAGTAGCTTTCCGAGGCGGACGGCTCTCGCTGTTGCTGCATCAGGGCGCCTCGGTAATCAAGCCAACATTACCGACCCCGGCTTTCTGCAACCCGCCCATCGCGCCCATGACGGAGCCGTAATCGACGGATTTGTCGCCGCGAATGAAGACCTGGGTACGCTTGCCGCCTTCGTTGCCGACGCGAATGATCTTGGTCACGGCATCGGTCATCTGCGGCAGGGTCATGGCCCGATCCTGCTGCTTTTCGGTGTCGACTTCGCTGCCAAGGTTCCAGTAGTAGGTCTTGTCGGATTTTATGGAAATGGTCAGGACCTGGGTGTTGTTGTCCTGCGGCAAGGCTTCGCTGGAAACCTTGGGCAGATCAACTTTCACGCCCTGATTGAGCATCGGCGCGGTCACCATGAAGATGACCAGCAGCACCAACATCACGTCGATGTAAGGCACCACGTTCATCTCGGCGACCGGCTTGCGCTTTTTGCGAGCTCGAGCGATTAAAGCCATTGGAAATTACCTGCTTATTCTTCGCTGGTGTGCACTTTGCGGTGCAGGATCGCCTGGAACTCATCGGCGAAGGTGTAGTAACGGCCCAGCAGGGTTTCGCTGCGAGCAGCAAAACGGTTGTAAGCGATAACAGCCGGAATGGCAGCGAACAGGCCGATCGCGGTAGCAATCAGTGCCTCAGCGATGCCTGGGGCAACAGTGGCCAGGGTCGCTTGCTGGGCACTCGCCAGACCGCGGAAGGAGTTCATGATGCCCCAGACCGTACCGAACAGGCCGATGTACGGGCTCACGGAACCGACGGTGGCCAGGAATGGCAGGCTTTGCTCAAGCTTTTCTTCTTCGCGGGAAATGGCAACGCGCATGGCGCGTGCCACGCCTTCCATGACCGCTTCAGGATCAACGCCTGACTGCTGACGCAGTCGGGAGAACTCCTTGAAGCCGGCGCGGAAGATTTGCTCGACACCCGAATCCGGGTCCGGGTTGCTGCCGGCCTGACGGTAGAGCTTGGACAGGTCGATGCCCGACCAGAAGCGCTCTTCAAAGCTCTCCAGGGCGCGTCGACCGGCGCGCAGCAGGTTGCTGCGCTGAAAGATCATGATCCATGAGGTCACCGATGCGGCTACCAGGATCAGCATTACCAGTTGCACCACGATACTGGCATTGCTGATCAGGCTCCACATGGAGGAATGGTCGACGACGTTAGCTTCCACGCTTTATCTCCTGCTTTGAGTGTGTACCCGCGCCGCTCACGTCGGCAAAGGCCGCTCGTAGAGCTTCGGGAATGGCCCGGGGTTTTAAACTTTCAGTGCGCACACAGGCCACCAGAAACTGCCCTTCACAGAGCAGCGCATTATCCGTAGCCCGCCTTACCTGCTGCTTGAAGCGCAGGCTGGCACGGTTCAATTCGATTACTTCAGCGCTTACCAGCAGTTCGTCGTCCAGCCGCGCCGGCGCGTGGTAGCGCGCTTCGCTGGAATGCACGACGAACAACAGGTCCTCCCCGGCAAGCTGCGATTGGGCAAAGCCCAGATCTCGTAGCCGCTCGGTTCGAGCCCGTTCCATAAACTTGAGGTAATTAACGTAATACACGATGCCCCCCGCATCGGTGTCCTCGTAATAAACGCGACAACGATGTGCGAAAGGCTCAAGCCCGTTTTGCGCGCGCATACTCTAGTGCTTACTCCTCAGGTTGCCAATCCGGCATGGCAACTGTTTTTCATTGTTCTGCGGCTTTCTCGTGAAAGTACGGTCCTGGGACCCTACATTGCCCGAAAAAATCAGCACGCAATGTTAATTAATCGTCAGCGGCATCGAGAAACTCGTCTACCACGGGCATTTCGCCCAATCGTGACGGAATGTTTAAACCGAAATGCAGGTAGGCATGCCGCGTCACTACCCGCCCCCGTGGCGTGCGCATGATGTAGCCCTGCTGGATCAGATAAGGCTCCAGCACGTCTTCAATGGTGTGACGCTCTTCGCTGATGGCGGCGGCCAGGCTGTCGACTCCAACTGGCCCGCCGTCGAATTTCTCGATCATGGTCAGCAACAGACGCCGGTCCTGGCGATCGAAGCCACGCTCGTCGACGTCCAGCAGGTTAAGCGCCAGGTCGGCAATCGGTTTGGTGATATGCCCCTTGGCGCGAACTTCGGCGAAATCGCGCACCCGGCGCAGCAGCCTGTTGGCGATCCGCGGCGTGCCACGGGCACGGCGGGCGATTTCGAATGCGCCCTCCGGGTCCAGCGGCAAACCGAGGATGCTCGCCGAACGACTGACAATCGTCGACAAGTCGGCGTTATTGTAGAACTCAAGACGCTGGACGATGCCGAAACGGTCACGCAACGGGTTAGTCAGCATCCCCGCCCGCGTCGTTGCGCCGACCAGGGTGAACGGCGGCAGATCCAGCTTGATCGAACGCGCGGCCGGCCCCTCACCAATCATGATGTCGAGCTGGAAATCCTCCATGGCCGGGTACAGCACCTCTTCAACGATGGGCGACAGGCGATGGATTTCGTCGATAAACAGCACATCGTGAGGCTCAAGGTTGGTCAATAGCGCCGCCAGGTCACCGGGGCGCTCCAGCACCGGCCCCGAGGTGCTCTTGATCGACACGCCCATTTCCTGGGCGATGATGTTGGCGAGGGTGGTCTTGCCCAGGCCTGGCGGCCCGAAGATCAGCGTGTGATCCAGGGATTCGTTACGACCGCGAGCGGCCTGGATGAACAGCTCCATCTGTTCGCGAACGGTCGGCTGGCCAATGTATTCGGCCAGGCTGACCGGGCGAATGGCGCGGTCCTGGACTTCTTCGCGCTCACGCGGGCTGTGCGTGGCAGCGATCAGACGATCAGCTTCAATCACTTAGATCATTCCCTTCAAGGCGCGGCGGATCATGTCTTCACTGCTCAAATCTTTGTCCTTGATCGCAGACACAGCCTTGCTCGCTTCCTGGGGCTTGTAGCCCAGGGAAATCAAGGCGCTGACGGCGTCAGTCTCGGCAGTGTTCACCGGGGCCGGTCCATCCGGCTGGTTCGGTACCAGGGCGAACATGGCCGGTACGATTTCCCAGGCCTTGAAGCGATCCTTGAGCTCCACCAGCAAGCGTTCGGCGGTTTTCTTGCCGACGCCCGGGACCTTGGTCAGCGCCGAAGTGTCCTGGGACTGCACACAACGAACCAGTTCGTCGACTTCCAGGCTCGACATCAAGGCCAGGGCCAGTTTCGGCCCGACGCCGTTGAGGCGGATCAATTCGCGAAAAAAGTCGCGCTCACGCTTGCCGACAAAACCATAGAGTAACTGTGCGTCTTCGCGCACGACCAAATGGGTATGCAAGGTTAGCGGCTCACCGACCGACGGCAAGCGGTAAAGGGTCGTCATGGGCACTTCAAGTTCATAGCCCAGGCCATTTACATCCAGAATCAGATGGGGAGGCTGCTTCTCAGCCAGGGTGCCGCGCAAACGTCCAATCACGTTACAAATCCTTGAGCGTTGGCCAGCTCTTGGCCAGCGACTGATAGAGCGAGGAATACCGCCGACAACCCAGGCGGAACGCCCTCACTCCATGAAAATGATTGCTGATGCTATCAGAGACGCAGGCGCCCGCCACGACTGCGTGCAGCTCCCAGCCCATGGGGCAGCAGGCTGGAACGGGTGTGGGCGTGACAGATGGCAATGGCCAGGGCGTCCGAAGCATCGATCTGCGGTTTGCTGGTGAGCTTGAGCATGTGCATAACCATCATTTGCACCTGCTCCTTGTTGGCCGCACCGGTGCCGACGACCGCCTGCTTGACCTGGGTTGCGGTGTATTCGGCAATTTCCAGACTTTCCTCGGCGCCGGCCACAATCGCGGCGCCACGGGCCTGCCCCAGCTTCAGGGCGGAATCGGCGTTACGGGCCATGAACACCTTTTCGATGCCCATGGTCACCGGATGGTACGTCTGAATGATCTCCCGCACGCCGCGATAGACAATCTGCAGTCGCTCATGCAGCTCGCCGGCACCAGTGCGGATACAACCGGAAGCGACGTACTCACAGCCACGGCCGGTATCACGAACCACGCCGTAACCGGTGATGCGCGAACCGGGGTCGATACCAAGAATTAAAGTCATAACGCCTGCGGATAAATTGAAATAACGCGTCGGCCATGACACCGCTCGCTGTAGGAGCGAGCTCGCTCGCGATGGACCTTAACGATAACGCAACGCTTTAAATTAGCGTCGTTCTCGGGTTTTTCGCGAGCAGGGCTCGCTCCTACATAAGGAAGCAGATCAACCGAGCTGTGCGGCCACCGACTCCGGGATGTCCGCATTGGAGTAGACGTTTTGCACATCATCCAGGTCCTCGAGCATGTCGATCAGCTTGAGGACTTTCTCGGCACCTTCCAGATCGAGCTCGGCGCTGGTGGTCGGCAACATGACGATTTCCGCGTCGTCACCTTTGAAGCCCGCCGCTTCCAGTGCGTTACGCACGGAATAGAATCCGGCAAACGAGGTGAACACGTCGATCGAACCGTCTTCGTTGGTCACCACGTCATCGGCGTCGGCTTCCATGGCGGCTTCCATCAGTGCGTCTTCGTTAACGCCGGCAGCGAAGGAGATCTGCCCCTTGCGCTCGAAAAGATAGGCCACCGAACCGTCAGTCCCCAGGTTGCCGCCGCACTTGCTGAACGCGTGACGAACAGCGGCTGCGGTGCGATTACGGTTGTCGGTCATGCACTCGACCATCACCGCGACGCCACCCGGACCATAACCTTCGTAGGTCAGCTCGACCATGTCGTCGGTATCGGCGGCACCGGCACCACGGGCGACTGCCCGGTCGATGATGTCGCGACTCATGTTCGCGCCAAGGGCCTTGTCCAACGCCAGGCGCAGACGCGGGTTGGACCCTGGATCTCCGCCACCCTGGCGGGCAGCTACGGTCAGCTCACGAATCCACTTGGTGAAAATCTTGCCTTTTTTGGCATCCTGACGTTCTTTGCGGTGCTTGATGTTCGCCCACTTGGAATGACCTGCCATAACTCGCTCCGAATTCTCTTTGAAACAATGCCCGCCCTGCTCTTGCATTGGCCAGCAAATAAAAAGTCTCGACCTTCTTTCAATCCATACAGACAGGAAAGAAAAAAGGCGCATCCGAAGATGCGCCTTCAGGCCCGTCTTACTCAGCCTTTGGCGTTTCTCGCAAACGAATGTGCAGCTCGCGCAGTGCCTTGGCATCCACTACACCCGGTGCTTGCGTCATCACGTCGGCAGCACTCTGGGTTTTCGGGAAGGCGATCACTTCACGGATCGACTGGGCGCCGGTCATCAGCATTACCAGACGGTCCAGACCGAAGGCCAAGCCACCGTGCGGCGGTGCACCGTACTTCAGGGCGTCGAGCAGGAAGCCGAATTTCTCTTCCTGTTCAGCCTCATTGATACCCAACAGACGGAACACCGACTGTTGCATTTCCTTGCGGTGGATACGGATCGAACCGCCACCCAGCTCGGTGCCGTTCAGAACCATATCGTAGGCGCGGGACAGAGCGCCGGCCGGGTTGGCCTCCAGCTCTTGCGGCGTGCACTTCGGTGCGGTGAACGGGTGGTGCAGCGCAGAGAAGCTGCCGTCGTCGTTTTCTTCGAACATCGGGAAGTCGACGACCCACATCGGCGCCCACTCGCAGGTCAACAGCTTGAGGTCGTGACCGAGCTTGATGCGCAGTGCGCCCAGCGCTTCACTGACGATCTTGGCCTTGTCGGCGCCGAAGAACACGATGTCGCCATCGACTGCACCCACACGATCGAGGATCACGTTCAGGTTGGCCTCAGGAATGTTTTTCACGATCGGCGATTGCAGACCGTCAACACCGGCAGCGCGCTCGTTGACCTTGATGTACGCCAGACCCTTGGCACCGTAGATACCGACGAACTTGGTGTAATCGTCGATCTGCTTGCGCGGCATGCTTGCCCCGCCTGGAACGCGCAAGGCGGCGATGCGGCATTTCGGATCGTTGGCCGGGCCGCTGAACACTTTGAAATCGACTTCTTTCAGTTGATCGGCAACGTCGACCAGCTCCAGCGGGTTACGCAGGTCCGGCTTGTCGGAACCGTAGCGGCGCATGGCTTCTTCGAACGTCATGTGCGGGAAATCGCCGAATTCCAGACCCAGCACTTCCTTGAACAGGTTGCGGATCATTTCTTCGGTCAGGCCCATGATCTCTTTTTCATCGAGGAAGCTGGTCTCGATGTCGATCTGGGTGAATTCAGGCTGACGGTCGGCCCGCAGGTCTTCGTCTCGGAAGCACTTGGCGATCTGGTAGTAACGGTCGAAGCCGGCGACCATCAGCAGTTGCTTGAACAGCTGCGGCGATTGCGGCAGGGCGAAGAACGAACCGGCGTGAGTACGGCTCGGCACCAGGTAGTCGCGCGCGCCTTCAGGGGTGGCGCGGGTCAGGATCGGCGTTTCTACGTCGAGGAAGCCGTTCTCGTCCAGGAAGCGGCGGATGCTGGTGGTCATGCGCGAGCGCAGACGCAGTTTCTCGGCCATTTCCGGGCGACGCAGGTCGAGGAAGCGATAGCGCAGGCGTGTTTCTTCGCCGACGTCGGAGAACTCGTTCAACGGGAACGGCGGGGTTTCCGATTCGTTCAGCACTTCCAGCTCGTAGCCGAGGACTTCGATCATGCCCGACGCCATGTTGGCGTTGGTCGCACCGGCCGGACGCAGGCGAACCTTACCGGTGATCTTCACGACGTACTCGCTGCGCACGCGATCTGCAGCGGCGAAGGACTCGGCGCGGTCCGGATCGAACACGACCTGGGCCAGACCGTCACGATCACGGATATCGAGGAAAATCACCCCACCGTGGTCACGGCGGCGGTGGACCCATCCGCAAAGGGTAATTTCCTGGCCGTCCAGGCTTTCGTTCAGTTGGCCGCAATAATGGCTGCGCATCATGGTCGTGGTTTCACTTCTCGTAATTCGAAATTCGGTGGAGATCCTACAGCAGCCCCGCCTTTAAAAAGTCACCGGGTGATGCAGGAGCACGCGTGTCGTTCAACTCAGGTTCCAGACCTTAGTCAGCTTTGTCGCCGCCGGCCAGGTTCTTCTTGGAACCGGTCTTGAAATCGGTTTCGTACCAACCCGTGCCGCTGAGGCGGAAGCCCGGCATGGACAGCAACTTTTTAAGCTCTGGCGCCTGACAGGCAGGGCAGTCGACCAGCGGTGCATCGCTGATCTTTTGAATGGCTTCCAACTGATGACCACAGGAAGCACATTGATAATCGTACATCGGCATGGAGGTTGTCTCGGCGATCAGATTGCTACCGCACACGCGGGGTTTTGCGGCAAAGAGCGGGATTATATCCATTAAATGCGGCCTGTGCAGCCGTAAGACTGCACAGGCCGACACTCTGCTGTTTTCGCCGCCCCGCCTAGGCGCTGACGACACAACCTCCTTCCTTGAGACTGTGCACGACACAGACAACCCGAACCAATCCACTGAAGTTCCTTACCCCGCCATGGCGCAAGTGAACTTCGCGATCCACATGAGACAACAGGTTATTGACCGAGCAACCATTGACCCGGGCCATCTCCCCCAAAATATCCCAATAAACCTGCTCAAGCCGCAAACAGGTGGCGAAGCCATTCAATCGTACGGAGCGGGACAAGGGCTGGGCCAGCCCCATATCGAACTCGCGAACAAACGGATCAACCCTTACACCCTTGTGCGAACCGTATCGCCCCTCTTCCTGCCTTTCATAAACCATAACGCTGACACTCCTTTGCCATCCTGGTTTCTTTAAGAGCAACTATCTGTCGACTTATAAAAACGCAGGTGCAAAGGTATTTTCCAGCCGAATTTATGACCCTCGACGTAGGATAAGCCAACAACCTTTGGCAGACCCTGGAGAACGTCCTACTCCGGACCTTTTCCCACGCAGTGAAGCGATACCCCCTTCAGAAGCACCGTATGGAATGATGTAGGAAAGAAGCGCGCGAAGCATCCACGTCGTTTTTTCATGTACCTGCATGCGCTGGGCCGGCAAGTCGGCCGCAGGGAGGTACCGCAGCCCCGCAACCTGGGGCAACCTGCGTCAATTGGCCCCTAAAAGAGCCGCCGGACGCCCTGATTTGAGTAGCCTGCGGCTTTGCTGTTAAATAGACAGCGTGTCGCCAATGCCTATTTTTCCGGGCACGGCGCATAGGCTGATACCGGGTACGTGTCCAACGCCTCTTTATTATCTTGAAGCGAACCGTGCGCCATCAGCTCTTCCTTGTGAGCTGCCTTAACGTGAGTTAATCAAAATGTTGAAAATCGTCCATCTGTTGATAGGCGCAGCGGCCTTGCTGCTGTCCTTCATCCCTAGCCTGCAATCCGAAGCCTTGCCTTACCTGCAACAACCCGACGCGCTGTACCTGGCCTTTTTCGGCCTGCTCAACCTCACACTTGCGCCTGTCATCCCTTACTGGAACAAAGGCCCGCGTCACCAACTGCAAAACCTGGTCAGCGCCCTGCTGGTTCTGAGCGTAGTCCTGCAAACCCTGACGCTGATCGCACCGATGCCCGTCATCGCCGGTCAACCCGCGGTACTGTTCAGCCTGGTCGCAGCCCTGATCGCCGTTGCCCTGCACCTGGGCATCAGCTTCTACAAGTCGTCACCAGCCACCGCCTCGCCAAGCTACGACATGAGCAACCGCGATACCGGCACAGTGAAGTGGTTCAACACATCCAAAGGCTTCGGCTTCATCTCCCGCGACTCCGGCGACGATATCTTCGTCCACTTCCGGGCCATTCGCGGTGAAGGCCACCGCGTCCTGGTCGAAGGCCAGCGCGTGGAGTTCTCCGTCATGAATCGTGACAAGGGCCTGCAAGCCGAAGATGTGATCGCCGCACTGCCGCGCCGCTGATTCAAGGCCAAAAAAAACCGCGCACAGCCGAGCTGTCCGCGGTTTTTTTTATGTCTGCGATTTACTTAATAGTGGGGCGGCGGCGCCTCTTCTTCGAATGACTCGAACTGCCCGACCATTTCCTCCTGCCGCTTGAGCAGTGCGGCCATTTGAAGCTGCAGGCGCTCGACCACCCGCTGCTGTGCCACCAGCACATCGTTCAATGCCTGGATGGTGTCATCCTGAAACGCCAGACGGCTTTCAAGCTCGGTAACGCGTTCTTCCAGGCTCATGGTTCAGCCCTCCAGAAACGTAAAATCATCGGTCAAAATCAAGCGCAAACGCTCGCGAATCGCGGCGATCTGCTCCGAACTGTAGGATTTTGCCGGATGCTTACCCCAAACCGGCGCTGGCCAGGCAGCATCTTCGCGTTTGCGCACAATCACATGCATGTGCAACTGACTGACGACATTGCCCAGCGCCGCCACATTCAACTTGTCCGCATCGAACGAGTCCTTCAGCACTTGCGAAAGCGTCGTCGTCTCCTGCCACAGCCGCTGCTGGTCTGCGACATCCAACTGAAATATCTCACTGATAGCCTCGCGACGAGGTACCAGGATGAACCAGGGATAGTTCGAATCGTTGGACAGCAGCAACCGGCAGAGCGGAAAGTCCCCGATCAGTAACGTGTCTTGTTGAAGTCGTGGATCTAAAGCGAACACTGCGCGTACTCCCGCCGGGTCATCATTTTCAGCTTAGCGCCCATCCAGAAGGACAGCGCACCAAGCGACCGGACGGCAGCATACCTGCGAACGGCGCAGGCTTCACGGCGAACCTTGCATCGAGGCCACGAGCGCCAGCAAAAAACTGACAGCCGCCCCCGAATGAGACAGTTTTCGCCGCCGCGCACTATTACAGAACCGAACGGCAGGCAAAAAACGCCGAAATGACTGATCAACAAGGAGAAGTTCGCTTCAGGCAAGCGACCTACAGAGATGAATTCAGTACAGGGCTAAAATTTTTTGCACCAAAACCGCACAGTGAGTCTACGCTGAACGCTTCGACATCCGCCATTTACTCAGTGGTGGGGTGAACCGGTAACATTTTTGGTTGCCAGGCTGTCGACCAGAAGGGCGAAACATGATGTCAGGCAAGGCGTCAAGCCCAAACCAAAAGCGCTTGAACCCCCCGGTTTTATGAGGTTTTGACAGTACTTGGCAGTCAATTAGAAAAAAAACGTAACAAAACACGATTTTGTGCACGCTTATTGCATTCATACCCAACATCGCCGGAGTGGCACCCGCTGGAAGCGGAGGCCCTCAGGCAAAAAAAATAGTGGCAAGGTAGCCCGATGGAGATTCAAACGTTTCACCAGGACTCTTTTTACCGACGACAAGGCGCAAAAAACAGCATTAAAGTTGTCCGCCCTGTTGCGTCGGAGCTGGAAATTTGCGACATCTACCACGCTGTTTGCGACAGGGTCGTAAAGAAGGCGAAAGGTTAGATGCGCAAGTATCGCCAACATTGTCGGCGTGATATAAGTTTGCGCCGACACAAAAAGAAAGAGCCGCCCAGATAATAAACCAGGTGGGACGGCAGTACTCTTCTAAAACCAAAGGAGCAAATCACGATGCGCGTGATGAAGTGGAGCATGATCGCACTGGCAGTTGCAGCAGCAGCCAGTACCCAATTGGCTACGGCCGCCCCTTTCGTAAGTGACCAGGCTGAAGCCAAAGGCTTTGTTGAAGACGCGAAGTTAGATTTGCTGGTTCGCAACTATTACTTCAACCGTGACAACAAGGACGGCGCCCGCGACGTCAAAGACTGGACCCAAGGTCTTTGGGGCACCTTCAGCTCCGGTTACACCCAGGGTACTGTAGGCGTCGGTGTTGATGCATTCGGTTACCTGGCCATTAAACTGGATGGCGGCGATGGCACCTCCGGTTCGGGTAACATGAGCCGTAGCGACACCGTCAACGCCAACGGTGGCCGCAACGTCAACGACAGCCAGGGTAAAGCCGGTGGCGCAATTAAATTCCGCGTCTCCAAAACCGAGCTGAAGGCCGGTGACATGTCGCCAAGCACTTCTCCAGTGTTTGCTGTTGGCGGTTCCCGTATCCTTCCTCAAGTTGCCAGCGGTCTCCAACTGCAGAGCAGCGAAATCAAAGACCTTGATCTCGAAGCCGGTCACTTCTACTCGGGTTCCAGCCAGGACAAAAACTCCCGCGATGGCGACCTGTTTGCAAACTACGCCGGCGTGCAAGCCGACAGCATCGACTACTTCGGTGGTAAGTACGGCATCACCGACAACCTGTCGGCATCCCTGTACGGCGCCAAGCTGGAAGACATCTGGAACCAGTACTACGCCAACGTGAACCTCACTACCCCATTTGGTGGTGACACGTCGCTGAACACTGACTTCAACATCTATCGCACCACCGATACCGGTGACGCGAAAGCCGGTGACATCAGCAACACTGCATTCTCGCTGGCAACCGCTCTGTCGTTCCTGAAAGCGCACACCATCACCCTGGCCTTCCAAAAGGTTAATGGCGATACCCCGTTCGACTACATCGGTATCGGCAAGAACAACCGTGGCGGCGACTCGATCTTCCTCGCCAACTCCATCCAGTACTCTGACTTCAACGCCCCTGGCGAGAAGTCGGCCCAGATCCGTTACGATCTGAAAATGGCTGAGTACGGCGTTCCAGGTCTGAGCTTCATGACCCGTTACGTGAAAGGTTGGGACATCGACGGTACCAACACCCCAGCAGGCAGCGCTTACACCGGCCTGTACGGTGCAGATGGCAAACACAACGAAACCAACTTCGAAGCCAAGTACGTTGTTCAGTCTGGCCCGGCAAAAGATCTGTCCGTTCGCTTCCGTCAAGCTTGGCACTTTGCTAACGCCGACGAAGGTGAAGGCGACGTGAAAGAGTTCCGTGTGATCGTCGACTACCCGCTGTCGATCTTGTAATCGCATCCATCTAGTTTGCGGTAACAAACAAAAGGCCCATCTTCGGATGGGCCTTTTTTATGGTTCTTCACGGATTACCGGGAAAGACGCTCTTGATCTTCATGAAAAAGAATTCGCTGTCCCGGTAACCGTACGCCATCCGCTTGATGACCTTGATTCGATTGTTGATGCCTTCCAACTGGCCCGTATGCATCGGCCAGCGAACCCGGCTGACGATGCCCCGCCAGTAACCCTTCAGTCGTTTGGCAAACTGGATCAGAGGCGGTATTTCGCTTTCATGCGCATGGCGCAGCCATTGCTGCCAGGCTGATCGCCAGCCCCAGGCGGTGCTCGGTGTCCAAAGCGTTTTGAGTTCAGCCTTCATCAAATAGACCGTCATTAACGCTTGGTTGGCCGCCAGCAGATCCTCCAAACGCACCTGTTGCTCCGGCGTTTTCAGGTTCTGCGGGTTGCGCAGCAACAGCCATCGCGCTTGCTTGATGACCTTTCGGGCAGGCTTGTCATGACGTAGCCGATTAGCTTCATCGACGCGGACTCGATCAATCACCTCTCGGCCATATTTGGCCACCACATGGAAGAGGTCGTAGACCACGCGCGCTTTTGGGCAGTGCTGACGAACCTCCAGGTCAAAAGCGGTGTTCATGTCCATCGCCACCGCTTCGATGCGAGCGCAACCCTCTGGGCCCAGCTCTTCGAAGAATGGCCTGATCGCCGCACGGCTGCGACCTTCGCCAATCCACAGCACTCGCCGGGTATCGGCGTCCAGCACGACGCTGGCGTAACGATGACCTTTGAACAGCGCGAATTCGTCCATTACCAGGCGCCGTGGCTGCGCCTTTGGCAAAACACTCAGCGCCGCTTGCAAGGCTCGACGCTCCAGCAACCGCACACTGTCCCAATGCAGCCCGAACAGTTGAGCCACGTGTTTTGTGGGCAGGCGCTCGCAGGTTTGAATGACGGCCTCGGCCAGGCGGCGTGTCATGCGGGCATAGCGATCCAGCCAACTGACCGCTTCCATGCGTTTGCCACAGTCGCGACACCCGACACGTCGGAGCAACACGCTGAGGCGCACTGCTCGGCCGAGAATGGGCAAATCACGAATGACTCGCTGGCAGTACTCATGCGTGGTTGAACACGGTTGTTGGCAGCCGCCACAGGAAGGAAACCGGGTGGCGTGAGGCATCAGGTCGATCTGTAGCGTATCGCCATCGGGCTTGATCGTAACGACAGAAAAGCCCTCCCAAAAGGGAAGGAAAGTATTAATATCACGCATAAGAACGCCGGTTTGTTAGATGTGTTTGCTCGCACGAACATCATCAATCAAATCGGCGTTCTTGTTTCTGTGTTTCCCGGGATTCCGTGAAGAACCTTTTTTATTGGCTACAGCATTGTGTTTAACTGGCCTGGCTCTTGTCGAACATGTCTGACCGAAAAGTCAGACACTCATCGAAAGACCGACCGTTACACCGCTGCCGATTCCTGAACCACTCGAATAACCCGTTGCGGAAATGGAATATCGATACCGGCTGCCTTCAAGCGATCACGGGCGTGCTCGTTAAACATGAACATTACATTCCAATAATCAGCGGTCTTGACCCACACTCGCAGCGAGACAGTGATCGAACTATCGCCCAACATGGAAATGACCGCTTCCGGTGCCGGCTCAACCAATACGCGTTGATCCTTGGCCAGTTCCAGCAACACTTCCCGGGCCTTTTGCAGATCCGCGAGGTAATCCACGCCAACGTCAAACACGACTTTGCGTGTCGCTTGACGATTGGTGTTGGTGATGATGCCATTCGACAGATTGCCATTAGGTACGATGATGGTCTTGTTGTCACCGGTACGCAGCACGGTATGGAAAATCTGGATGCTGTCGACAGTACCGGCGATGCCCTGAGCCTCGATCCAGTCACCGATGCGAAACGGACGGAACAGCAAAATCAGCACGCCACCGGCGAAGTTCGCCAGGCTGCCCTGCAAGGCCAAGCCAATGGCCAGGCCTGCCGCACCAATCGCCGCCACAAACGAAGTGGTTTCCACACCGATCATCGAGGCCACGCTGACGATCAGAAGGATCTTGAGGATGATGTTCGCCAGGCTGCTGATAAAGCCTTGCAGCGCCAGGTCGGCATTACGCAATGCAATCAGGCCGCCGAGCTTTTTCGTGACCTTGTTGATCAGCCACCAGCCGATGGCCAGGGTGATGACCGCCAGCAGTACACGACTGCCGTATTCCATGATCATCGGGATCCAGGTTTGGGATACCTTGACCAGATTGTCTACCTCGGCATTTAAGTCCATCTACACTCTCCTGTTTTCCGGCTACCCGGCATGCGTAAAAAAAGCGGCAGAAAGACCGAACTGCGACGGGCTCAATCGTTTCTGCCGTTGCTTGGATCTGCGACGTCGCAAACGCCAAGAGGTTCCCGCTTTCAGACTCAGTCGCGGAAGTTGTTGAACTGCAGCGGCATACCGAATTCCTTGGCCCGCAACACTGCAATGGCTTCTTGCAGGTCATCACGCTTTTTGCCGGTGATGCGAACCTGCTCGCCCTGAATGGCCGCCTGGACCTTGAGCTTGGCGTCCTTGACATGAGCGACGATTTTCTTCGCCAGCTCCTTGTCGATGCCTTCCTTGAGGACGGCTTCCTGCTTCATCAGCTTGCCCGACGCGAACGCGTCCTTGACTTCAAGGCACTGCACGTCGATTTTGCGCTTGACCAGCGCCAGCTTGAGGATCTCAATCATCGCTTCGAGCTGGAAATCCGCTTCGGCGGTCAGGTTGACGGTCAGGTCTTTTTCCTTGAACTCGAAGCTGCCTTTGCCTTTCAGGTCATAACGACGATCGAGTTCCTTGACGGCGTTCTCGACCGCGTTGGTGACTTCGTGTTTGTCCAGTTCGGATACCACGTCGAACGACGGCATGTAATCTCTCCAAATTTAAAGGCGTACTGATGGAGCACGCCTGGCTTGCGGTTAAAATCCGCGCTGATTATAACGGGTCTTTCCCATCATTCACTGCGAGCTGCCGATGCACGCCTTAAACAGAGCAAAAAGCTGATGTCCACCACCTGGCATGTACTGGGCGCCGGCAGCCTCGGCACTTTATGGGCGACACGTCTGGCACGGGCTGGCGTGCCGGTCAGGCTGATCCTGCGGGACACCGCGAGACTTCAGGCCTATGAGGCGGCCGGTGGATTGACCCTGGTGGAACACGGCGAGGCGCAGCTCTATGCCGTGCCCGCCGAGACAGCCGACAGCAGCCAACCGATCAACCGCCTGCTGGTGGCGTGTAAAGCCTACGATACCGAAAGTGCGGTGGCTCGATTGGCGCCACGCCTGGCCCCAGGCGCCGAACTGATCCTGCTGCAAAATGGCCTGGGCAGTCAGGACGCGGTGGCCGCACAGGTTCCTCAGGCACGCTGCATCTATGCCTCGAGCACGGAAGGAGCCTTCCGCGATGGCGATTGGCGCGTGGTGTTTGCCGGGCATGGCTTCACCTGGCTGGGGGATGCGAGCCATCCGGTGGCGCCGATCTGGCTCGATGACCTGAGCGCTGCCGGTATCCCCCACGAATGGAGCACCGAAATCCTGACCCGGCTGTGGCGTAAACTCGCCCTCAATTGTGCGATCAATCCGCTGACGGTGCTGCACGATTGCCGCAACGGCGGTTTGCAGCAACATCACTGCGAAGTCGCCACCCTGTGCGGTGAACTGGTGGAGTTGCTCGAGCGTTGCGGTCAGCCGGCAGCGGCCGAAAACCTGCTGCCGGAAGTCGAACGGGTGATTCACGCCACCGCAGCCAACTACTCCTCGATGCATCAGGACGTCACGAGCCAGCGCCGCACGGAAATCAGCTATCTGCTCGGTTACGCCTGCAAAGTGGCCGGGCGCCATCAACTGAACCTGCCTCACCTCAATCAGCTTGAGGCAAGGTTGATCGCCCGCCTGCAAAGCCTTGGATTGCCCAGCGACTGAGCAGCGGCTACGCTGGCCACTTGTTCCTTGTCTGCGATGAATCCGATGCCATTGCGCCAGCGCCTTGAAAACCTGCCCGTCGGCCAGAAACTGCTGGCCGCCCTGCTGGTACTGATGGTCACCGTCCTGCTGGTTGCCAATCTGACCTTTATCAGCGCCGCCTACTACATCTCCCAGGAAAGCATGGCGCCCCAGGCCCTGCAGACCATCGGCCGGCTGGTATCCAACCCGAGCCTGGCCTCCGAGGCCCTGGCGTCACCGCAAAGCGCCGAGCGCCTGCTGAATGAACTCAACAGCTATTCACCATTGCGCGCGGCGGCCCTGTATGACGGAAAGGGTGAGCGGTTGGCGCAATTGCAGCATGGCGACAACCTGGAGCTGCCGAAGCGTTTCCGGCATATCGAAGACTGGCAGGCCACCGAGTTTCGTACCAACCAAGTCATCCCCCTGCCCCGCACCGGTGCGGCACCAGGGCACCTGCTGTTGGTGGCCTCAAGCGAACTGCCAGTGGCGTTCTACACCGGGACCCTGACGGCGAGCCTGGGGATTCTGATCTTCAGCGTACTGCTGTGGCTGATCATTGCCCGGCAGATCAAGCGCCTGATTACCCGGCCGATCCACCAGCTCGAAGAGTTGTCCAGGCAGGTCACCCGTGAAGAAAACTACGCACTGCGCGCTTCGCGAGGGAACCACGATGAAATAGGCAGCCTCGCCGAGGCGTTCAACACCATGCTCTCGCGGATCGAGGCCA
This sequence comes from Pseudomonas sp. KH_046_2, assembly GCF_057838985.1. Classification (NCBI taxonomy): domain Bacteria; kingdom Pseudomonadati; phylum Pseudomonadota; class Gammaproteobacteria; order Pseudomonadales; family Pseudomonadaceae; genus Pseudomonas; species Pseudomonas sp. KH_046_2. The sequence goes on from NZ_CM174480.1 coordinate 4,955,069, forward strand.
GGGAGCAGCAACTCAAGCGGGCCCGGGACGACTCCCAGGCAGCCTATGACCAGGCCCAGGGTCTGGCGGAAGAAACCCGCCATACCAACCGCAAACTGGAGCTCGAAGTCCAGGTGCGCAGCAAGATCGAGAAAAAGCTCACCGGTTTCCAGAACTACCTCAACAGCATCATCGACTCCATGCCGTCGGCGCTGATCGCCCTCGACGAACAACTCTACGTGACGCAATGGAACCAGGAGGCCAGCGCCCTGTCCGGCACGCGCCTGGATGAGGCCCTGAACCAGCCCATCTTCCTCGCCTTCGAACCGCTCAAGCCGTTCCTGCCGCAACTCAAGGAAACGGTCGAGCAGCATACGGTGGCCAAGATCGAACGTGTCACCTGGCTCAAGGACGACGAACCCCGCCACTATGCCCTGACCTTCTATCCATTGATGGGCGGTGCCGGGCGCGGCGTGGTGATCCGGATCGATGACATCACCCAACGCCTGTCCCTTGAAGAGATGATGGTGCAGTCGGAAAAAATGCTTTCGGTGGGAGGCCTTGCCGCCGGCATGGCCCACGAGATCAACAACCCGCTGGGCGCGATCCTGCACAACGTGCAAAACATTCGCCGACGCCTGTCGCCCGATTTGCCGAAGAACCTCGAAGTGGCCGAACAGGCCGGCATCGAACTGGCGACGGTCAACCAGTACCTGCAAATCCGCGAAGTGCCACAGTTGCTCGACGGCATCCAGCAGGCCGGTGCCCGGGCGGCGAAAATCGTCACCCACATGCTCAGTTTCAGCCGTCGCAGCACCCGCCAGATGGCCCCGTGCGACCTGCCCGCCCTGATCGACCAGGCGGTGGAGATCGCCGGTAACGATTTCGACCTGGCTATCGGCTTCGACTTCAAGGGCCAGGCCATCATTCGCCAGTTCGATCCGACCCTGGGACCGGTCCCCGGCACCGCCAACGAACTGGAGCAAGTGCTGCTCAACCTGTTGAAAAACGCCGCGCAAGCCATCCACCAGCGCGAAGACGACAGCGAGCCGGGGCGGATCATTCTGCGCACCAGGCTGAATCCGCCATGGGCGGAAATTCAGGTCGAGGACAACGGCATCGGCATGAGCGAAAACGTGCGCAAACGGACCTTCGAACCGTTTTTCACCACCAAGGAAATCGGCCAGGGTACCGGGCTTGGCCTGTCGGTGTCGTACTTCATCATCACCAATAACCACAAGGGGCAGATGGAAGTGCAATCGACTCTTGGCCAAGGCACCTGTTTCACCTTGCGCCTGCCCTTGGCGAACACGCCGTCTGTGCAGCAAGAACTCAATCTGCTATCGAGGTAACCATGGGCTTTCGTTTGTCGAAGATTTACACCCGTACTGGCGACAAAGGCGAGACCGGGCTGGGCGATGGTCGTCGCGTACCCAAGGATCACCCGCGGATCGAGGCCATTGGCGAAGTCGATACTCTGAACAGCCAGGTTGGGGTGCTTCTGGCCGGGTTGGCGGCGCAAACTGCTCAGTTTCCGGGCCTGAACGAAGTAATCGAGGTATTAGCTCCCTGCCAGCATCGGTTGTTTGATCTGGGTGGCGAACTGGCAATGCCGGTGTATCAGGCGTTGAATGCAGCGGAAATCGAACGCCTGGAAGCGGCGATCGATGTGTGGAATGAAGAGTTGGGGCCGCTGGAAAACTTCATCTTGCCCGGCGGCTCGACGCTGATTGCCCAGGCCCATGTCTGCCGCAGCCTGGCGCGCAGCGCAGAACGGCGCTGTCAGCAACTCAATGCGATTGAGCCGTTGGCCGGGGTTGGCCTGGCGTACATCAATCGGTTGTCAGATTTGTTGTTTGTGGTGGCGCGGCTGATTGCCAAGCGTCAGGGAGTGGCGGAGATTCTTTGGCAGCCGGCGGCGAAGCCTGAGGTCTAATCGGTGTCGTTCGCGCCCCCATCGCGAGCAGGCTCGCTCCTACAATTGACCGAGCTCCAACAGTAGGAATGCGATCCATGTAGGAGCGAGCCTGCTCGCGATGAGGCCATTTGCATCACTGGGAATCAGGCCAAAACGCCCGAATACCCGCCACACCCTGCGCACCCGCCGACCAGGCTTTCTCGACCTCCACCGGGCCAACCCCACCCAGCAGGAACACCGGCTTGCTGAATCCTTCGATCAAGCTCGACGCCTGCTCCCAACCCAACGGCTCGGCGCCAGGGTGAGTCAGGGTCGGCTGCACCGGCGACAAGGTCACGAAATCCACCCCCATCTGTTCGGCCAGCGCCAGCTCTTCAGCGTTATGGCACGACGCCGCCAGCCAGCGCGATGCCGGTAGCGGTCGACCAGCCGCTGCGTACTTGCGCAACTGCGCCGAGGTGATGTGCCAACCCGCGGACGGGAAGTCACCCAGCCATTCGAACGGCCCCTTGATCATCAATTGCGCCTTGCCGGCACACAGCCCTACCGCATCCACGGCCAGGTCGCGGTATTTCGGGTCGTAACCGTTCGGTGCACGCAGTTGGATCAATTTGATGCCGCCGGCAATGGCCTTCTGGATACCGCGCAGCAGCGCCGGGGTTTCCAGGTCTTCCGGGGTAATCAGGTACTGAGCGGGTAACTTCGCGGCGGCGACGATCGGCTGATTGGCCACCGGAAACTCGTAATCCGACAGGTCGCGGGGCGACACCCAGGCCAACGGCTGGCCTTCGGCGCCGTGGGGCTCGCCGGTAAACGCCGAGACTTCCCAGACATCCAGCAACACCTGCTTGTCCGGGTAATCGTGCCGGACCTTGATCAGCGGGCGTGCCGCGCCGACCACAATGCCCAGTTCCTCATGAAGTTCGCGGGCCAGTGCGGTTTCGACCGACTCGTCGGCCTCGACCTTGCCCCCGGGAAACTCCCACAGGCCACCCTGGTGCTGTGAATCCGCACGACGGGCGATCAGGATTTGGCCACTGCCATCGCGGATGACGGCGGCGGCGACATGGACTCGTTTCACCTTTGCAACTCCTCCAGTCCGGCCTTCTGCCAGGCCTTGAACGCTGGCCATTGGTAGAGGGTTTCAACATAGGCTTCGTCAGCCGCGGACAGTTTCACCCGATAGGTGCGCAGGCGCACGGCGATGGGTGCAAAGAACGCGTCGGCCAACGTGATGCGGCCAAACAGGTACGGACCGCTCTCGGTCGCAGCGGCACGACATTCGGCCCACAACGCTGACATGCGCTCGATGTCCGCCTGGACATCGGCCGGGATCGGCGACAGCGCGGCGTCATGGCTCAGGTCGAACGGCATGTTGCCGCGCATGGCGAAAAAGCCACTGTGCATCTGCGCGCACGCCGAGCGCGCCTGGGCACGGGCGGCAGTATCTTTGGGCCACAGCTTCGCGTCGGGAAACTGTTCTGCCAGGTATTCGGCAATCGCCAGGGAGTCGGCGATGGTGCCGTGTCCGGTTTTCAGCAGCGGGACTTTACAGGTCGGCGAATGCTTGAGCAGACGCTCACGAGTGTCCGGCTGGTTCAGCTTGATCAGTTCTTCGGTGTAGGAAGCGCCGGTCAGGTCGAGGGCCAGGGCGCCGCGCAGGGACCAGGAGGAATGCAGTTTGTCGCCGATGATCAGGTGCAGGCTCATGTTCGGGACCTTTTGATGAGGGGACAGGCCAAAATCTCTAGCGTTCGGTCATCCGTCATCGCGGGCAAGCCCGCTCCCACAGTAATCGCGCTGAACACAACCTTTGTGTACGCCACTGAACCTGTGGGAGCGGGCTTGCCCGCGATAGGGGCGACTCGGTCTTACGTACGGTACTCGGCGTTGATCTTCACGTATTCGTGGGACAGGTCGGTGGTCCAGATGGTTTCGCTGCAATCGCCACGACCCAACTCGATACGGATGGTGATTTCTTCCTGCTGCATCACCGCTGCGCCCTGGGCTTCGGTGTAGGTCGCCGCGCGCGCGCCACGACTGGCAATGCACACTTCACCGAGGAATACATCGATCTTGCTCACGTCCAGGTTCGGCACACCGGCACGGCCGACGGCTGCCAGGATACGGCCCCAGTTCGGGTCGGACGCGAACAGCGCGGTCTTGATCAGCGGCGAGTGGGCCACGGTGTAACCAACGTCCAGGCATTCCTGGTGATTGCCGCCGCCATTGACTTCAACGGTGACGAACTTGGTCGCGCCTTCACCATCGCGAACGATGGCCTGGGCCACGTCCATGCACACTTCGAACACAGCCTGCTTCAATTTGGCGAACAACTCGCCTTCGGCGCGGGTGATTTCCGGCAATGCAGCCTGCCCCGTGGCGATCAGCATGCAGCAGTCGTTGGTCGAGGTGTCGCCATCGATGGTGATGCGGTTGAACGACTTGTTGGCGCCATCGAGCATCAGGTTTTGCAGCACGTCGCGGGAGACTTTGGCGTCAGTGGCGATGTAGCCGAGCATGGTCGCCATGTTCGGGCGAATCATGCCGGCGCCTTTGCTGATGCCGGTAACGGTGATGGTCACACCGTCGTGCTGGAACTGACGGCTGGCACCTTTTGGCAGGGTGTCGGTGGTCATGATGCCGGTGGCGGCAGCTTCCCAGTTGTGGATCGACAAGTCGTCGAGGGCCGCTTGCAGCGCGCCTTCGATTTTCTCCACAGGCAACGGCTCGCCGATCACACCGGTGGAATACGGCAGCACCTGGCTGGCATCGACACCGGTCAACTCGGCCAGTTTCGCGCAAGTGCGCTCGGCGGCGGCCAGGCCAGGTTCGCCCGTGCCGGCGTTGGCATTGCCGGTGTTGGTCAGCAGGTAACGCACAGGGCCTTGTACGCGCTGTTTAGCCAGGATCACCGGTGCGGCGCAAAAGGCGTTCAGGGTGAACACGCCAGCAACCGTGGAGCCTTCAACACAGCGCATGACCACAACATCCTTGCGCCCCGGGCGCTTGATGCCGGCCGAGGCGATACCGAGTTCAAAACCGGCAACCGGGTGCAACGTTGGCAAAGGACCAAGACCAACAGCCATGAATGCGCTCCTTTATAAATGATGTCAGCACCGTTTCAGCAGAACGGTGGTTCGAATGGTAAAACGCCGCGACGGCAGAAGCCGGTCGCGGCGCGGGTATTTCAGCGATTGAAACGGGTTTTACTGAATCTGCCCGTGGCAATGCTTGAACTTCTTGCCCGAACCGCAGTAGCACAGCTCATTGCGACCCAGCTTCTGCTCGTTGCGAACCGGCGCGGCAGCGAGGGCAACATCGACCTCTTCGCCCAACACTTCCGACTGCTCCAGGCCTGGAGCCTCTTCATGCAGGAACTGCATGCGAGCGGCCAATGCCTCGGCTTCCTGACGCAGGCGCTGCTCTTCTTCGATCGGGTCTTCGCGGCGAACCTGAACGTGGGACAGCACACGGATCGAATCGCGCTTGATCGAATCCAGCAATTCGGAGAACAGGGTGAACGACTCGCGCTTGTATTCCTGCTTCGGGTTCTTCTGGGCATAACCACGCAAGTGGATACCGTGACGCAGGTGGTCCATGGTCGACAGGTGGTCTTTCCACAGATCGTCCAGTACGCGCAGAACGATTTGTTTCTCGAAGGTGCGCAGCGCTTCGGCGCCCGCCTGGTCTTCTTTCTCGTTGTACGCGGCGATCAGTTCCTGCATCAGCTTTTCGCGCAGGGTTTCTTCGTACAGGTGATCGTCTTCGTCGAGCCATTGCTGAATCGGCAGCGTGACACCGAAATCGCTCTGCAATGCAGCTTCCAGACCGGCCACGTCCCACTGCTCAGGCAGCGATTGCGGAGGAATGTGCGCGCTGACGGTGGCGTCGAGCACATCCTGACGGAAGTCAGCGATGGTCTCACCGATGTTATCGGCGGCCAGCAACGTGTTACGCATGTGATAGATCACTTTACGCTGTTCGTTGTTGACGTCGTCGAACTCGAGCAATTGCTTGCGAATGTCGAAGTTGCGGCCTTCAACCTTGCGCTGGGCCTTTTCGATGGCGTTGGTCACCATGCGGTGCTCAATCGCTTCGCCAGGCTGCATGCCCAGGGCCTTCATGAAGTTCTTCACCCGGTCAGAGGCAAAGATGCGCATCAGGCTGTCTTCCAGCGACAGGTAGAAACGGCTGGAACCGGCGTCGCCCTGACGACCGGCACGACCACGCAGCTGGTTGTCGATACGGCGCGATTCGTGACGCTCGGAGGCAATCACCTGCAAACCGCCCGATTCGAGCACTTGCTGGTGACGCTTCTGCCAGTCGGCCTTGATCTGGGCAATCTGCTCAGGGGTCGGGTTTTCCAGGGAAGCCACTTCCACTTCCCAGTTACCGCCCAACAGGATGTCGGTACCACGACCGGCCATGTTGGTGGCGATGGTCAGTGCGCCCGGGCGACCGGCCTGGGCAATGATCTCGGCTTCCTTTTCGTGGAACTTGGCGTTCAGGACCTTGTGTTCGATACCTTCCTTCACGAGCAGGCTGGACATGTGCTCGGAGGTTTCGATGGTGGCGGTACCGACCAGAACCGGACGACCTGCAGCCATGCTTTCCTTGATGTCGGCCACGATTGCCGCGTATTTCTCGTCGGCAGTCAGGAACACCAGGTCGTTGTAGTCTTTACGGGCCAGCGGCTTGTTCGGCGGAATCACCATGACCTGCAGGCCATAGATCTGATGGAACTCGAACGCTTCGGTGTCGGCCGTACCGGTCATGCCGGACAGTTTGTTGTACAGACGGAAGTAGTTCTGGAAGGTGGTCGATGCCAGGGTCTGGCTTTCGGCCTGGATGTTCAGGTTTTCCTTGGCTTCGATGGCCTGGTGCAGGCCTTCGGACAAGCGGCGGCCCGGCATGGTACGGCCGGTGTGCTCGTCGACCAGTACGACCTGACCGTCCTGCACGATGTACTCGACGTTGCGATGGAACAGCTTGTGCGCGCGCAGGCCGGCGTAGACGTGAGTCAGCAGGCTCAGGTTGTGCGCCGAGTACAGGCTCTCGCCCTCAGCCAGCAGGCCGATGCTGGTCAGCGTTTCTTCGACATACTGGTGACCGGCTTCGTTGAGTTCGACCTGACGGGTCTTCTCGTCGACGGTGTAGTGACCGGCCTGGGTCACTTCGCCTTCGACTTCTTCAACGTGCAGCTTGAGCTGCGGGATCAGCTTGTTGACCTCGATGTACAGCTTGGAGCTGTCCTCGGCCTGACCGGAGATGATCAGCGGCGTACGGGCTTCGTCGATGAGGATGGAGTCGACTTCGTCGATCACGGCAAAATTGAGTTCGCGCTGGAATTTTTCTTCCATGCTGAACGCCATGTTGTCGCGCAGGTAATCGAAACCGAATTCGTTGTTGGTGCCGTAGGTGATGTCGGCGGCGTAGGCAGCGCGCTTCTCTTCCGGCGGCTGGAACGGCGTGACAACGCCGACCGTCATGCCGAGGAATTCATACAGCGGGCGCATCCAGTTGGCGTCACGGCGGGCCAGGTAGTCGTTCACCGTCACAACGTGCACACCGTTGCCGGACAGCGCATTGAGGTAAACGCCCAGTGTTGCCACCAGGGTCTTGCCTTCACCGGTACGCATTTCCGCGATCATGCCTTCATGCAAGGTCATGCCGCCGATCAGCTGGACATCGAAGTGGCGCATGCCCATGACACGCTTGCCGGCTTCGCGGGCGACCGCAAAGGCTTCTGGCAGCAGTTTGTCGAGGGATTCCCCTTTGGCGATGCGGGCCTTGAACTCGCTGGTCTTGGCACGCAATTGATCGTCCGAAAGGGCCACCATTTGCTCTTCGAAGGCATTGACGAGTTGCACCGTCTTGAGCATGCGTTTGACTTCACGCTCGTTCTTGCTTCCAAAAAGTTTCTTTAACAAAGGCGCAAACATATCGGCAGGATCTTCCACACTAAAGGGATGGAGGGCGGCCCCGTGAGTCGCCCGTGCAGCCCTCATGGCCGCATGCGAACGAGCATTCTACCCGGAAACGATGGAGAGGAAAGTGGCGATATTCCACGATGCTGGCACAGCGCTTTGACGGGGCTCACTTAAAATAAGGGCGTTTTGCTCAACTTCAAGCCGTTCAAGGCAGAAGTTAGTTGTTGATTTAATGGGTAAAGCACCCACAAAAGCAATGGGCGGGCGCATCCGGTGCTTTCTGCTACCATGGCGCCTCTGTTACTTCAGGTGTCTGATCATGGCATTTCGCCCACTTACGGCAAAAGTACCTGCCGTTCTACTACGCGAAGCCAAGCCGCTGAAAGCCATTCTCGGCCACGCTCAACGCCTGGGTCATCTGCAACGTTTGCTCGAAAGCCAATTGCAACCCGCCGCTCGTGAGCATTGCCACGTGGCTTCCTGGCGCGAAGGCAGTTTGTTGCTGATTGTCACCGACGGCCACTGGGCAACCCGCCTGCGCTACCAGCAGAAGCGCCTGCAACGGCAGCTGCAAATGTTCGACGAGTTCGCCAATCTGACCCGGATCCTGTTCAAAGTTCAACCGCCGACCGTTCAGCAAGGTGCGGCCGGGCATACGATGGATTTGTCCAACGACGCGGCTGCGACCATTCAGGCCACGGCCGACGGGATCAGCGACCCGAACTTACGGGCCGCGCTGGAGCGGTTGGCGGCGCACGCCAAAACCAAAACCTCATAGGCATCCCCTGCTCGCGAAGGCGGCATGACATTCAACAATGATGTTGCCTGACTCACCGATTCGCGAGCAGGCTCGCTCCCACAGTTAGATTGTGTTCGCTCAAGCTAGCGGCGTTTTTTGCTGCCTAGCAACGAGCCCATCAAGCCGCGCACCAACTGTCGGCCAATCTGGTTCGCCGCCTGTTGCATCGCTGACTTCAGCGCCTTCCCTGCCGCTGTGCCGAGGAACTCTCCGGCCTGTTCGGTGAAGCTCGGTTCCTGTTTGCCCTGCTCCGCTTCGGGCTCAGGTGCCAGTCCCTTGCGTCCCATCAGCACCTCATAGGCTGATTCGCGATCGATCGGTTGGTCATAACGCCCTTTGAACGGTGAGCCTGCGATCAACATCGTGCGCTCGGTTTCGGTCAAAGGCCCGATTCGCGATTGCGGCGGTGCCACCAGCACCCGCTGGACCATTTCCGGCGTGCCTTTTTCCTGCAGGGTGCCGACCAGCGCCTCGCCGATCCCGAGCTCGGTCAACACCGATAAGGCATCGAACGCAGGATTCGGCCGGAAACCTTCGGCCACCGCGCGCAGGGACTTCTGCTCCTTGGCGGTGAACGCCCGCAGACCGTGCTGGATGCGCAATCCCAACTGCGCCAGCACATCATCCGGCAGGTCACCCGGCGACTGGGTGACGAAATACACGCCCACGCCTTTCGAACGAATCAGCCTCACGACTTGTTCCAGGCGGTCACGCAATGCCTGAGGTGTGCCGTTGAACAACAAGTGGGCCTCGTCGAAGAACAGCGCCAGCAACGGTTTGTCGGCATCGCCACGCTCCGGCAGTTGCTCGAACAATTCGGCCAGCAGCCACAGCAGGAACGTCGCGTAGACTTTCGGCGCTTCATGCACCAGACGACTGGCATCCAGCAAATGAATGCGTCCGCGGCCATCCGCGGTGGGCTGGAGGATGTCTTCGAGTTGCAGCGCTGGCTCGCCGAACAAGGCTTCGGCGCCCTGTTGTTCCAGCGTCGCCAGACGCCGCAGCAACGCCTGGCTGGAGCCAGTCGTCATCAATGCCGCATCGTCGCCCAACAACTGGGGGTTGTCCCGCAGGTGATTGAGCAACGCCTTCAGATCCTTGAGATCGAGCAGCAACAGGCCTTCGCGGTCCGCCACCTTGAACGCGGCGTACAGCGCCGACTGCTGACTGTCGGTCAGCTCCAGCAGGCTGCCCAGCAGCAGTGGCCCCATTTCACTCAAGGTTGTGCGTAAAGGATGACCGGACTGACCGTGTATGTCCCACAACGTCACTGGATAAGCCTGAGGCTTGTGGTTGAGCCAGGGCATCCCGGCTATCCGCTCGGCGATCTTGCCCTGGGGGTTGCCCGCGGCGCCAAGTCCGCACAGGTCACCCTTGATGTCGGCGGCGAACACCGCCACGCCAGCATCACTGAAGGCTTCGGCCATTCGTTGCAAAGTGACGGTCTTACCGGTGCCGGTCGCGCCCGCGATCAATCCGTGGCGGTTCGCCAGGCGCATGGCCTGGGCAATCGGCTGCCCTTCGAGATCTGCGCCGATAACGAGTTGCAATGAGTCAGGCATTTGGTCACCCATGATTAATCTTTGGTCCTACATGGCCGATAGAGATAACGACAAAGCAGTCAGACACGATCTGGTCGGAAATTTCCCTAAGGAGAGTCGGAAAATTCACTTGCTTTCAACCTTGCCCGTCGTGCGTCCCTTTATAAAAGCACGCGCTGGACATTAAGACCTTAGCGGAACCCCAAGCCATGAACAAAAATCTGCGTTTCAGCCATAAAATCCTGCTTGCCGCCGCCCTCATTGTGATTGCCGCCTTCGCCTCATTCACCTTGTACAACGACTATTTGCAGCGCAATGCCGTCCGCGAAAACCTGGAAAATCATTTGCAGGAAATGGGCGCAGTGACCGCCAACAATATCCAGACCTGGTTGAACGGGCGCAGCCTGTTGATTGAAAACCTGTCACAAACTGTCGCGCTCAATCACGATGCCGACAATGTTTCCAGCCTGCTTGTACAAAAATCCGTAACCTCGACCTTCATGGGCGCCTACCTCGGCAGCAAGGATGGCTCTTTCATCATTCGCCCGGACAGCAAGATGCCCGATGGCTATGACCCGCGTGCACGCCCTTGGTACAAGAGCGCTCAAGGCAGCAGCGGTTCGGCATTAACCGAGCCTTACATTGATCTGGCCTCCGGCCAACTGGTGATTTCCATTGTCGACAGCGTCATCAAGGACGGCCAGAACATCGGCGTAGTCGGTGGCGACCTGAGCTTGCAGGTGATCGCCGACAGCCTTGGCACGCTGGATTTCGACGGCATGGGTTATGCCTTCCTGGTCAGCTCCGACGGCAAGATCCTGGTACATCCCGACAAAGCGCTGGCGATGAAGACGCTCAAGGATGTCTACCCGCAAGACACGCCGGCCATCAGCAACGCAATGAGCGAAATCCAGGTCGACGGCAAAACCCGAATCGTGACCTTCACACCGATCAAAGGCTTGTCGTCGGTCAGCTGGTACATCGGTGTGTCGGTCGACAAGGAAAAAGCCTACTCGATGCTCAGCGAATTCCGCACCTCGGCTGTCGTTGCAACCATCATTGCCGTGGCCATCATCATCGCCCTGCTCGGCATGCTGATTCGCATCCTGATCCAGCCGTTGCACGTCATGACCCGTGCCATGGCCGACATCGCCGACGGCGAAGGCGACCTGACCAAGCGCCTGTCCATCCAGAACAATGACGAATTCGGCACCCTCGGCACCGCGTTCAACCGTTTCGTCGAGCGCATTCACGGCTCGATCCGCGAAGTGTCCTCGGCCACCGGGCAAGTCAACGAAGTGGCATTGCGCGTAGTGGCCGCTTCCAACTCGTCGATGTTCAACTCCGATCAGCAAGCCTCGCGCACCAGCAGCGTCGCGGCCGCCATCAACCAGCTCGGCGCCGCCGCCCAGGAAATTGCCCGTAACGCCGCCCAGGCTTCGAGCCAGGCCAGCGATGCCCGCAACCTTGCCGAAGACGGCCAGCAAGTGGTGGACCGCAGCATCGTGGCGATGAATCAACTGTCGAGCATGCTCAGCGCATCGAGTTCCAACATCGAATCACTGAACAGCAAAACCGTGAACATCGGGCAGATTCTCGAAGTGATCACCAGCATTTCCCAACAAACCAACTTGCTGGCGCTCAACGCTGCCATCGAAGCCGCCCGCGCCGGTGAAGCCGGTCGTGGGTTTGCCGTGGTGGCGGACGAAGTGCGCAACCTGGCCCACCGCACGCAGGAGTCGGCGCAACAGGTGCAAACCATGATCGAGGAGCTGCAAGTCGGCGCCCGGGAATCGGTCAGCACCATGAGCGACAGTCAGCGCCACAGCCAGGACAGCGTGGAAATTGCCAACCTCGCGGGCGAACGCCTGAACAGCGTGACACTGCGTATCGGTGAAATCGACGGCATGAACCAGTCGGTGGCTACCGCGACCGAAGAACAGACCGCCGTGGTGGAGTCGATCAACGTCGACATCACCGAGATCAACACGCTGAACCAGGAAGGTGTGGAAAACCTGCAATCGACATTGCGTGCCTGCTCGGACCTTGAGCAGCAGGCGGCGCGGTTGAAGCAGTTGGTAGGCAGTTTCCGTATCTGATGCAGTAATTGGAGAGGGAGCTTGCTCCCTCTCCACAACAGCCTCCATCCTGCGCCCCGCAACAAACCCCAACCGAACATCTATCCTTCATATAGGTCAACCAAAGGAGTACCAGGACCGGAGGACCGTTCATCGTGCATATCGCGGACATCACCATGTTCTACGCCCCTGCCAGCGGCGGCGTGCGCACTTATCTGGATGCAAAGCACCGTCGCCTGGGCATCAAGCCGGGCATTCGCCACAGTTTGCTGATCCCCGGATCGTCCTTGAGCGAGCAGGACGGCATCTTCACCGTTCCGGCCCCCGCCCTGCCCTTCGGCAAGGGCTATCGCTTCCCTCTGCGTCTCGCGCCCTGGCGCAATGTCCTGCAAGATTTGCAACCCGACCTGATCGAAGTCGGCGACCCCTATCTCACCGCATGGGCGGCGCTGGATGCGCGGCGCCAACTCGATGTGCCGGTCATCGGTTTCTATCACTCGGACCTGCCGCTACTGGTCAGTAACCGCATGGGCAACTGGGTGACCAACAACGTCGAGGCCTACGTCAGCAAACTCTATGGCAACTTCGACCGGGTCCTGGCGCCCAGCCGGGTCATGGCCGACAAACTCACCGGGCTGGGGGTCAGGAATGTCTTCGTGCAGCCGTTGGGCGTCGACCTGCAAACCTTCAATCCCGATGCCAGAGACCCCGGGCTGCGGGCCGAACTGGGCCTGGACGAAAACACCCGCCTCTTGATCTTCGCCGGGCGCGGTTCCAAGGAAAAAAACCTGCCAGTGCTGCTCGACTGCATGAAACGCCTGGGCCGACGCTATCATCTGCTGCTGGTTGGCTCGTCGATGCCCACGGCCGTGCCCTCCAACGTGACAGTGATCGACGAGTTCTGCCCGGCGGCGCAGGTGGCCCGCCTGATGGCCAGCGCCGACGCATTGCTCCACGCTGGCGATCAGGAAACCTTCGGCCTGGTAATTCTGGAGGCCATGGCCAGCGGCATTCCAGTGGTGGCCGTGGCGGCCGGGGCTTTCGAAGAAATCGTCAGCGAGGACTGCGGCCTGCTCTGTGCGCCGAACAATCCCGCCGCGATGGCCACCGCCGTTCGAGAACTGTTCGGCTCGGGCAGCGTAGCCCTGGGCCGACAAGCGCGATTACATGTCGAACGACATTACGCCTGGGATACGATGGTCAACAGCCTGCTGCGGCACTATCACGCTGTGCTCGGCAGCCAATGGCCGCTGACAGCCAATGGTTGAGTCCATGAACAGTCCCGCTTTAGTGCTGGTACTGCACGACCTGGCACCAACCACCTGGGCCGATTACCAACCCTTCGTCAAAGCCGTCGACGCCTTGGGTGACGTGCCGATCACCTGGCTGGTGGTGCCAGATTTCCACAAACACAACAATCTGGACGCCCATCCGCAGTTTTGCCGCCAGCTCAGTGCCAGGGTCGCCCGGGGCGACGAACTGGCACTGCATGGCTACTTCCATTGCGACGACGGGCCGATGACCCGCAATCCCCGCGACTGGTTCATGCGTCTGGTCTACACCCACGAAGGCGAGTTTTACCGTTTGTCGCAGGAAGACGCCCTCGCCCGCCTGCGTTCGGGCATCGAGATGTTCCACCGGCATGACTGGCCGCTCGCGGGGTTCGTCGCCCCGGCCTGGCTGATGAGCCAAGGCACTCGCCAGGCACTGCGCCAATTGCCGTTGAGTTACACCAGCGACTCGCAACATTTGTACAGGCTGCCGGATTTCACCGCGATCGAGGCGCAGGGGCTGGTCTGGAGTGCGCGCAGTGCCTGGCGCCGGGGCGTATCGAAGCTCGTCAGCGACTGGCTCGAACAGCGCTGGCAGCACGCGCCGGTGATTCGCCTGGGCCTGCATCCGGTGGACATGCGCCATGAGTTCTCGCGCCGATACTGGCTACAAACCCTTGAGCGCCTGCTCAACCACGGACGGGTGCCAATGACCAAGGCCCACTGGCTGGCGCTGCAAGACGACCGAATGGGCTGTGCCGCTGCTGCTGAAGTTGATGAAGCTCAGGCAGTCTTGGATTTGTCCGCGGGCTCTTGCTGCAACTGTTCCCACAATTGCGCGGCGTCAGGAAACTCCGTACCCGTTTCAGGCCCCATGTCATCCGGGTCGTAGCGGCTCAGGCAACCCTCGCCCAGCGTGGCGGGAGCCTTGGAGGTGGCTTTGTCCAGTGGATCGGCCATGGTCATGTCCTCGGTGCAGAAACGGCGAAGGGCCTGAAGCGATTGAACGCCCAGGCCCTTCGAATTTCAACTGTGCCTCCGGTCTGTCAGAAGACGACGGTTTTGTTGCCGTGCACCAGCACCCGGTCTTCCAGGTGATAACGCAGGCCACGGGCCAGCACCATCTTTTCGACATCACGGCCGAAGCGCACCATATCTTCGATGCTGTCGCTGTGGCTGACGCGAACTACGTCCTGCTCGATGATCGGGCCGGCATCCAGCTCTTCGGTCACATAGTGGCAAGTCGCGCCGATCAGCTTCACGCCGCGCAGGGAAGCCTGGTGGTACGGCTTGGCACCGACGAACGACGGCAGGAAGCTGTGGTGAATGTTGATGACCTTGTGCGCGTATTCGCTGCACAACTCGGGCGGCAGGATCTGCATGTAGCGGGCAAGCACCACCACTTCGGCGTCGTGCTGCTTGACCAGGCGCGAAACCTCGGCGAAGGCTGGCTGCTTGTCCTGCGGATTGACCGGGACGTGGTAGTACGGAATACCGTGCCACTCCACCATGCTGCGCAAGTCATCATGGTTGGAAATCACACAGGAAATTTCGCAGTCCAGTTCATCGCTGTGCCAGCGGTGCAGCAAGTCGGCCAGGCAGTGTGACTCGCGGCTGGCCATCAGGACCACGCGTTTCTTTTGCTCGGTATCGGTGATGCGCCAGTCCATCGAGAACTCTTCGGCGATCGGGGCAAAGGCTTCACGAAATGCTTCGATACCAAATGGCAGGGAGTCGGCACGGATTTCGTGACGCATGAAGAACCAGCCACTGAGATTGTCCGAGTGATGGCTCGCTTCAGTGATCCAGCCGTTGTGTGATGCCAGAAAGTTACTGACTTTGGCAACGATGCCAACACGGTCCGGGCAAGAAATCACCAGACGAAAAGTGCGCATGAGGGGGAAACTCCAGAACTTCGCAAAGGCCGCCATTCTAGCGATTACGCAGCAAAACTGCAGTATTGTTGACGTTTCACCCTGCCGGAAGGTCGGTGCGTCAGGGTGGGCAGTACCGGTACCGGTTCGCCCGGATGCGCTAGCGGTACCGGCCAATTGTTAGTTTACGTATATCTGACAGACCTGGACCACACTAATAACTGCATTACCAATGCGTGCCAAAAACCCGCCGATTAAATTAAATAAACTTGCCTTAAATGTTTACTTGATGAAACACCGTGACTATTATTGCCGCACTGTCACCTGCCATCCTGCGCACAACATAAGGTAGTCACCATGTCCTTGATCAACGAATATCGCGCCACCGAAGAAGCTATCAAAGAGCTGCAAGCCCGTTTGAAGAACCTGTCCCAAGACGACAAACTGCAAACCGAGCTGGAATTCGAAGGCAAACTGCGCACCCTGATGGGCGAATACTCAAAGTCCCTGCGTGACATCATCGCGCTGCTGGATCCAGAATCCAAAACCAAGGCACCACGCGGCGGCGCAGTGAAAACTACCGGCACCAAGCGTGCTCGCAAAGTTAAACAATACAAAAACCCGCACAACGGTGAAGTCATCGAAACCAAAGGTGGCAACCACAAGACTCTGAAAGAGTGGAAAGCCAAGTGGGGCGGTGACGTGGTGGAAGGCTGGGCTACCCTGCTGGGCTAAGCCCGAGAGCTTGTCGCAGACGGATCCGTGACAAAAAATAACGCCAGCAAATGCTGGCGTTTTTTATGCGCGGTGTTTAAGCCCTGGCATGTTCGATTTCAAAGACGTAAACGCTGGCGTAGTCCCTGGACATAATCCTGCCACTCACTGAGCACCCCCTGCTGAAACGCAGTAGCACTAACGCTCAATTGGGCCGCGGCCTCTACAAAACTTTCAAGGGTATTTGGCGCCCCCCACTCGGGTTCTGACAAACGTTTCTGACAGAATATTCGCCAGCGTTCCTGCTCTTCGGAATTCAACGTGTCGGGAAAGTTGCGTGCGCGGTATCGAAACAGCAATTCAGGCAAACGTTCGTCATCGAAAGGCCACGGCTCTTGTGCCAATTGCATCGGGTCAACGGTTCTGACTTGTTCACACAATCGCCGATCCCGATCACCGATAAATCCATCGTATAACTGTTGCTCCGGATCCTGACTCTGGGAAAAATCTTCGCGGGCATAAATCGCCAGGATTTTATCCAGCCAAACTTTCCGGGTGTCATTGAGTTGCGACACCCTTTGCTGATACAGCGCCATATCCAGCCCCAGACGCTGTTGATCTTCCTGACGGAGTACCGACAACGGTGCCACCACCGGGCACTTGTTGATGTGAATCAGCTTCAACGGCACCGGCAACTCGCCTTCGGCCAGTTCGTCGCGGCGGGTATACAAGCGCTGGCGCAAGCTTTCGGCATCCAGGTCGAGCAGGCCCTGGGGATCGAGGTGCAGGTCACAGACAATCAAGGCGTTCTTGTTGCGCGGGTGCCAGGCCAGCGGCAACACCACCCCCACATAGTTGCGCGCAGCCGAGAAACGCCCGGAAACATGCACCAGCGGTTGCAGCAGGCGTATCTGGTCCATGACTTTTTGTTTGCTGCGCAGTTGAAACAGCCAGTCGTACAACTTCGGTTGTTTTTCCCGTATCAGGCGCGCCAGGGCGATCGTCGCGCGAACGTCCGACAGCGCTTCGTGGGCATTGCCATGATCGATGCCATTGGCAGCGGTCAGGCGTTCAAGCTTGAGCGTGACCCGCCCCTCGTCATCGGTCGGCCAGACCAGGCCATCGGGGCGCAAGGCATAGGCGGCGCGCACCACATCGATCAGGTCCCAACGGCTGTTGCCGCCCTGCCACTCCCGCGCATACGGGTCGAAAAAGTTTCGGTACAGGCTGTAACGGGTCATCTCGTCATCGAAACGCAAGGTGTTATACCCCGCGCCACAGGTGCCGGGCGCCGCGAGCTGGGCATGCACCCGGGTCATGAAATCGGCTTCGCTCAAGCCTTGCGCCTGCAGTTGCCCGGGGGTGATCCCCGTGATCGTGCAGGCAGCCGGATGCGGCAGGATGTCATCACTGGGCTTGCAGTAAAGATTGACCGGCTCGTCGATTTCATTGAGATCGAAGTCAGTGCGCAGGCCGGCCATTTGCAATGGGCGGTCGCAACGGGGATTGATGCCAGTGGTTTCGTAGTCGTACCAGAAAATGGAGGTCACGGGCGATTCCTGAACTGAAGATCGGCAAAGTCTAGGCGTTCACCTCCCGCCCCGGCCAGTAGTCTTGTCATTCAAGCACCTTGCGCAACTCACCATGCAATACATAGTTATGTCGTTTCCCCCCGCCCCCGACCCTCGAATAGGCTGCTAGCATCGAATGGATACACAATCCCGAATAAGGCCACATCATCAGGTTGCCCATGCTCGAGACCACAGCACAGCCACGGAATGCGCCGCTGTCACCGCCACTGGATACGCGGTACCAGGTCGAAACGCCGGAGGGCGTCGACCTGCCACTGCGCCCGGCCGGGTTGATGGTCCGGGCGCTGGCATTCTCCATCGATCTTGGATTGCGCGGCCTGGTCCTGGGCGTGCTGTTCATTGTGCTGGCGATGCTCGGCAAACTGGGAGCCGGGCTCGGCTCGGTCCTGCTGTTCGTGGTGAGCTGGTGGTACATGGTGCTGTTCGAGGTGCTGAACCACGGCTGCTCGCCGGGCAAGCAATGGATGGGCTTGCGGGTGGTGCACGACGATGGCACTCCGGTCGGCTGGTCAGCTTCGCTGCTGCGCAACCTGCTGCGCGTTGTCGACCTGCTGCCGTTCGGCTACTTCCTCGGGGCCGTCAGTTGCCTGCAACACCCCCACTTCAAGCGCCTCGGCGATATCGCCGCCGGGACCCTGGTGATCTACCGCGAACGACCGCACACCCGCCCCCAACTCCCTGACGCCCAGTCGCGTCGCCCGGCCTTTGTCCTGACACTCACCGAGCAACGGGCCATCCTCGGGTTTGCCGAGCGCCAGGGCCAACTCTCCGAAGCGCGGGTCAATGAACTGGCTTCGATTCTCGCCCAACCCTTGCAAGTCCAGCCCCCGCAGGCGGTGACCGAGCTCAACGGCATCGCCCGCGGCTTGTTGGGGCCGACATGAAGCAAAGCCTTTTTGAAAGCCGGCACAAGGCCGAATGGGAGCATTTCGCCCACCTGCTCGAGCAGTTGGAACGGGACGGCAAGGCCACCGACGCCGGCAGTTTCCCGAAGGACTACCGACGTCTCTGCCAACACCTGGCACTGGCGCGGGAGCGTGGCTACAGCAGTTTTCTGATCGACTCCTTGCAGCAACAAGTGCTGCGCGGACACCAACAGCTTTACCGTCATCGCAGCCGTTTGGGGGCCAATGTATTGGCGTTCATCCTGGCCGACTTTCCGCGACTGGTGCGCGAACAGTGGCGTTTCGTCCTCGCCGCCAGCCTGATGTTCTTTGGCAGCCTGGCCGGTTTCGCGCTGCTGGTGTACCTGTACCCGGAACTGGTCTACAACCTGATCCCCGCCGAGCAGGTCAGCGAGATGCAAAGCATGTACGACCCCGTTGCCGGTCACCTCGGACGCACAGCGGAACGGGCTGCCAGTGAGGACTGGGCGATGTTCGGCTACTACATCATGCACAACATCGGCATTGCCTTTCAGACCTTCGCCAGCGGTTTGTTGTTTGGTTTGGGCAGTGTGTTTTTCCTGATATTCAACGGCCTGATGATCGGGGCGGTGGCCGGGCATCTGACCTACGTCGGCTACGGGCAAACCTTTTGGTCATTCGTGATCGGCCATGGCGCTTTCGAACTCAGCGCCATTGCCCTGGCCGGTGCCGCCGGTCTGAAGCTGGGCTGGGCCTTGGTCGCCCCGGGGCGCCTGCCACGGGCCGAGGCCTTGCGATTGGCGGCGGGCAAAAGCGTACTGTTGATCTGCGGGGCCATGTTGTTTCTGTTGATCGCGGCCTTTATCGAGGCCTATTGGTCGTCAATGACCGGCCCTTCGCACCAGACCAAATACCTGGTCGGCGCAGCGCTCTGGCTGCTGGTGGTGGTTTATCTCGTGTTCGCCGGACGTCGCCGCCATGCGCCTGAGTGACGCCACGGTGGTGATTCGCCCACGCTCGACCTGGGAAGCCATGGACCTTGGGGTGCTCCTGAGCCAGCGCCACAGACGTCTGTTGATGACCAGTTGGGCCTTGGTCACCTTGCCGGTTTTCGCGCTGCTCAGTTGGGGGCTCTGGGATTCGCCCTCTCTCGCCGTGTTCATTTTCTGGTGGCTGAAGCCGGCGTTCGAACGCCTGCCCTTGTACATCCTGTCCCAGGCCATGTTCGGTGAAACGCCCACGCTCAAACAGGCCCTGCGCCAATGGCCACGCCTGCTCAAACCGCAACTGCTGGCCAGCCTGACCTGGCGACGCCTGAGTTTGCCCCGCAGTTTTCTGATGCCGGTGGTGCAACTCGAAGGGCTCCACGGGCAGCAACGGCAACAACGTCTACAGGTGCTGTTGCAGCGAGACGCCGGTGCCGCACGCTGGCTGACGATCATCGGCGCGCACCTGGAAGGCGCGTTGTGGATCGGCTTGATGGTGTTGTTCTATCTGCTGCTGCCACAACAGGTCGCGCTCGACTGGAGCTGGCAGTCGCTGATCTCGGCGGCCACCCAGGACTGGCTCTGGCTGGAACACCTGACCAACGCTTTTTATGCACTGGTGCTGGTGGTCTGGGAACCGATCTATGTCGCCTGCGGTTTCAGCCTGTACCTGAACCGGCGCACCGTGCTGGAGGCCTGGGATATCGAACTGGTGTTCCGTCGAATGCGCCAGCGCCTGGTCAGTGCAGGCGCAGTCCTGTTGATCGCCGTGATTGTGTTGATGCCGCCCACCCACAACGCATGGGCCACCGAACCGGCCCTCTCACCCGACAGCCCGCGCCTGCTGGACCAGCCCCTGACCAGCCAGGCTTCCAGGGACAGCATCAAGTCGATCCTCGAACAGCCGCCCTTCAAGAACCGGGAGTCGGTCACGCGCTACCGCTTTGGCGAAGAGCAACCGAGTGCTGAAGCCGCGGACGATGGCAAGACACCACAATGGTTGAAGGCCCTGCTGAAACTGTTCGAGGGACAACGCTTCGGGGCAGTGGCGACCCTGATTGAAATCGTACTGTGGGGCATCGTCATGGGTGCCGTCGGCCTGTTGATCTGGCGCTATCGCGACTGGTTGCAGGCGTTCGTCAGCCGACGACCGATCCCCGACAGCAAAGACACGCAACCGTTGCCTCAGCAGGCGTTCGGCCTGGACCTCAAGCCCGAATCCATGCCCGCCGACATCGCCGCCCACGCCGAAAGTCTTTGGCAGACTCATCCACGCGAAGCGCTTGGATTGCTTTATCGCGCCCTGCTCAGCCGTCTGTTGCACGACTTCAACATCGCACTCAAGGCCGCCGACACCGAAGGCCAGGTGCTTCGGCGTGTCGAGTTACTGCAGCAACCGGCCTTGCTGGCCTACAGCAAAAACCTGACCGGGCACTGGCAAAACATGGCCTATGGTCATCGCCTCCCACCTGCTCAGGTGCAGCAGGAACTGTGTAACGGTTGGCGTGTTCTGTTCGGCCCGGAGGCTGCCCGTTGAGTCGGCGCTGGGGCTCGATAGCCGGTGCGTTGGTTGCCGTGTTGCTGGCTGCGCTGAGCGTTTATCTGTACCTCAAGGCTACCCCCTACCAGATCGAAGTCGACCACGGCCCCTCCCCGGAAGCCAATGCCAACCCTTATCTGGCGGCAGAGTTGTTCCTGCGCAAGCAAGGCCTGAACGTCGGCCACGCCAACGGCCTCGATATCC
Source organism: Pseudomonas sp. KH_046_2 (assembly GCF_057838985.1). NCBI lineage: Bacteria > Pseudomonadati > Pseudomonadota > Gammaproteobacteria > Pseudomonadales > Pseudomonadaceae > Pseudomonas > Pseudomonas sp. KH_046_2. Next base: position 4,976,364 of record NZ_CM174480.1, read on the forward strand.
TGCCCAGCCTCGATCCGCGCCAACACAGCCTGCTGTTGCTCGGGGAACGCGGCAACATGACCCCACGGCAGATCGACCAGGTGATGAACTGGACCCGGGCCGGCGGGCGGCTTCTGTTCGTCGCCGAGTCGCTGTGGAATGAAAAACTCGGCCATAGCAATGACCTGCTGCTCGACCGGGTGCAACTGCACCAGTCCCTGAGCAAAGACCTCAAGGACCCACCGCCGGGTGTCGGTGACGATCCGTACCCGCTACTGACCAAGCTCTATCTGGAAGACGAAGACGCCCCGGCCTATGCCGGTTTCGATACCGCGTTCCATCTCGAAGACCCGAAAAACCTCGCCCAGGCCTGGGCCAACAGCGCCAGGGCCACGCACATGATGCAACTCGACCACGGACTCGGTTCGATCATCGTGGTCACCGATGCCGACCTGTGGAAAACCCCGGCCATCGACCGGTACGACAACGCCTGGCTGCTCTGGTACGTGACTGCCGACACCCGCGTGACGCTGATATTCAACACCGATCACGACAGCCTGCCGACCTTGCTGCTGCGTTATTTCCCCCAGGCGCTGGTCGCGTTGCTCGCCTTGATTGGCCTGGGTTTCTGGCACTTTGGCGTGCGTCAGGGGCCACTGCTGGAACCGGCGCCGAAAGCGCGCCGGCAATTGCAGGAACACCTGCGCGCCAGTGCCGACTTCCTGTTGCGCAGCAACGGTCAGGCCAGCCTGCTGCAAGCCTTGCAGCAAGACATCCTGCGGCGCGTGCGGCGTCGTCATCCCGGCTTTGAACAGCTCGGCGTTGCCGAACAATGGCTGGTGCTCGCGCGCCTGACCGGCCAACCCACTCACGCCATCAGCCAGGCCATGAGCCCGCGACCGAAACAACGGCTTTCCAGCGTTGAATTCAGCCGTCAGGTCGCCCACCTGCAAACCTTGAGGAACGCCCTATGATCTGGCGCTAGGAAAGCGTTAGATAAGCAGCGTGCCACTGTCCGCAATGGGTCCAGGCTGTGTGAAAACGCGCTAAATACGTCGAAAACCGAGAGGCGCGAGGATTGCTTGTGAAATCAGCGGGCGGAAGCGCGAATTACCTTAGTCAGCTACATAGACGTTCGTAATGCCGTTTGGGCCGCGTCAGCGGCCCAAACGGCTACTAACTGGCGAGCCAAGTGGCTGGATTTACGCCCTGATCGCCTCAAGCAGTCCTACGATGCCGAAGATGCTCATCATTCGTTTGAGGTTGTAGGCGAGTACAGACATTGGTTTGAGACCACGCTACTAGCGTGAACAGCCGATAGATTTAATGTAGCAACGCAGGCTACAAAACTTTCCATGCGTTTTCACACAACCTGGACCCATAGCGGACTTTCATACTAGCCACCAATTGGCCGCTCTCTACTGGTCGTCACTACGGCCTGTGCAGTCACGTCGGATGTAAGCGGGTGGTCACGTGGAGCGCAATTTCGGTAATCGAATCAAAGGGCGCTTTCAGCGCCCGCCCTTATATTACCGCGCGAGACAGGTTTTACATCCTGTCTCGCGCGTGTACTCTTCTTAGCGGATCAAAGCCCGAAATCTGTCGGTGCCAAGTTAGTTAATCCCACCAGTTCGACCACGACAGGATTTTCGATATCAATCGTCTGGACATCGGTGAAATCACTATCTCTATCGACGACCTTGAAATCCAGCGTTAGATCAAGGGTAGCTGGTGTAGTCGTGGTGGTGGAGAAACCAGCATCGATGATCTTCAGCGGATTCGTACTCGTATCCTCCGCAATCGTGTTTCCAGGCCCGACGAGACCACTGACCGTCTGTGCAGAAGTGCTGCTTCCGCCATCGGCACCGACATCGCGATTCAGATTTATCGCGCTGCCCGTAAGGCCAGCATCATTCGAAAGAATCTGAATACCCTTGATGAGCCAGTTATCACCGGTCTGAATGTTGAAGTCATTGCTTTCAACAATCAATAGAGCATCATTATTGTCCAAGAACGGGTCGTTCGGATCGGCTGGGTCGTTGAGGATAAGGGCCGCGTACTTGGTTCCAACAAGATCGGTGTTGACCGTATCATTCTCGTACACATCGCCTTGGTCGACGTAGATGGCACGTGTTGTAGTTATGGAGGAATCATTTGCATTAGCAAGACTGACGATAAGCAAAAGATCATCGCTTTCAGTCTCGTATCCATCGAACTTGATAAAGAAATCGGTCGCGTAACTAAAATTGTTGGCGCCCAGATTTCCTTTCGGATCAGTCTGGAAGAAATTGATGTTGGCCGCTTCACCTGCCTGGATCGTATTTCCGGAGACGCCCAGAGCAGTGCTGGACAAGGTTACAGGGGCCTGCGTGCCGCTCACAAACTCACCCGCCGCCACAACAGTATTGCCGCCGGCACTAAGTGGTGCCTCGAAGCCCGTGATCTGGATGAAGAAACCTTCCCCAAGCTTCCCAGTGGCTACAGGTGATGGGCCACTGGAAGGGCTCGTACCACCCACGTCATACGTTTCGTATCCAGTGCCTTCGCCCAGCGTGACGTCTTGCGTCACTTGCAGCGCATCCATCTCGAAGGTATAGGTGTCATTGACTTTGTCAAACACCAGCGTGCCTTCCACCAGTTCAGGCGTGGTGGCAGCATTCCGATCGTGATCGTATTTGAACGACACGTTAAACGTGGCACCGTCGAGATTCTCTGAGTCCCAGGTGACCGTTGGATCAACGATCGCAACATCGTTCGCCAAACCAGAGAGGGCGAGTTCGGCAAAATCACTGTCCGCTGCCGAAGAGTAGGTCGGCCCGCGCGTGTCCGCACCTATCGAGTAGGCGAAGTCACCCGAAAAGGTCCATAACGCCGCACCCAAAGTGGGATCGACATCCTGCACAGGGGCTGTCCCTATAACGGGCGTATCGTCGTCGACGGTGATGACCAGTTTGTCGGCCGCAGCCGTCACCGTGTCACCGTCCTTGTCGGTGGCCCGCAGTAGCGAGCCCAGGTTGATGGTGATGTCGTTTTCGTCGTTGCCTGCCGCATGATCCAGCGGCTTGAGCAGGGTGAAGCTGTACACACCCGCTGCGGTGAGGCTGAAGGTGAACACGTCGGTCGCGCCGGCCTTGGCGGTGAGCGTGTTGCCCACGACGCTGTATACCAGCGCCACCCCGCCCGAACTCAGCGCCGGCAAGCCGCTGGTGTCACTCGACAAGGCATAGCTCAGCGGTGTGTCGGCGCCGGACTGGAAGATGCCGGTCACGCTGTCGCTGGCCGTGGTCGCCACGCCAGCCACGTCGCCCACACCACCGGCAATGCCATTGGCCAGGCCATCCTCGTCGACGGTTCCTGTCACGGCGGTGCCGGTCGCCGTCGGCGTGTCGTCGTCGACGGTGATGACCAGTTTGTCGGCCGCAGCCGTCACCGTGTCACCGTCCTTGTCGGTGGCCCGCAGTAGCGAGCCCAGGTTGATGGTGATGTCGTTTTCGTCGTTGCCTGCCGCATGATCCAGCGGCTTGAGCAGGGTGAAGCTGTACACACCCGCTGCGGTGAGGCTGAAGGTGAACACGTCGGTCGCGCCGGCCTTAGCGGTGAGCGTGTTGCCCACGACGCTGTATACCAGCGCCACCCCGCCCGAACTCAGCGCCGGCAAGCCGCTGGTGTCACTCGACAAGGCATAGCTCAGCGGTGTGTCGGCGCCGGACTGGAAGATGCCGGTCACGCTGTCGCTGGCCGTGGTCGCCACGCCAGCCACGTCGCCCACACCACCGGCAATGCCATTGGCCAGGCCATCCTCGTCGACGGTTCCTGTCACGGCGGTGCCGGTCGCCGTCGGCGTGTCGTCGTCGACGGTGATGACCAGCTTGTCGGCCGCAGCCGTCACCGTGTCACCGTCCTTGTCGGTGGCCCGCAGTAGCGAGCCCAGGTTGATGGTGATGTCGTTTTCGTCGTTGCCTGCCGCATGATCCAGCGGCTTGAGCAGGGTGAAGCTGTACACACCCGCTGCGGTGAGGCTGAAGGTGAACACGTCGGTCGCGCCGGCCTTGGCGGTGAGCGTGTTGCCCACGACGCTGTATACCAGCGCCACCCCGCCCGAACTCAGCGCCGGCAAGCCGCTGGTGTCACTCGACAAGGCATAGCTCAGCGGTGTGTCGGCGCCGGACTGGAAGATGCCGGTCACGCTGTCGCTGGCCGTGGTCGCCACGCCAGCCACGTCGCCCACACCACCGGCAATGCCATTGGCCAGGCCATCCTCGTCGACGGTTCCTGTCACGGCGGTGCCGGTCGCCGTCGGCGTGTCGTCGTCGACGGTGATGACCAGTTTGTCGGCCGCAGCCGTCACCGTGTCACCGTCCTTGTCGGTGGCCCGCAGTAGCGAGCCCAGGTTGATGGTGATGTCGTTTTCGTCGTTGCCTGCCGCATGATCCAGCGGCTTGAGCAGGGTGAAGCTGTACACACCCGCTGCGGTGAGGCTGAAGGTGAACACGTCGGTCGCGCCGGCCTTGGCGGTGAGCGTGTTGCCCACGACGCTGTATACCAGCGCCACCCCGCCCGAACTCAGCGCCGGCAAGCCGCTGGTGTCACTCGACAAGGCATAGCTCAGCGGTGTGTCGGCGCCGGACTGGAAGATGCCGGTCACGCTGTCGCTGGCCGTGGTCGCCACGCCAGCCACGTCGCCCACACCACCGGCAATGCCATTGGCCAGGCCATCCTCGTCGACGGTTCCTGTCACGGCGGTGCCGGTCGCCGTCGGCGTGTCGTCGTCGACGGTGATGACCAGTTTGTCGGCCGCAGCCGTCACCGTGTCACCGTCCTTGTCGGTGGCCCGCAGTAGCGAGCCCAGGTTGATGGTGATGTCGTTTTCGTCGTTGCCTGCCGCATGATCCAGCGGCTTGAGCAGGGTGAAGCTGTACACACCCGCTGCGGTGAGGCTGAAGGTGAACACGTCGGTCGCGCCGGCCTTAGCGGTGAGCGTGTTGCCCACGACGCTGTATACCAGCGCCACCCCGCCCGAACTCAGCGCCGGCAAGCCGCTGGTGTCACTCGACAAGGCATAGCTCAGCGGTGTGTCGGCGCCGGACTGGAAGATGCCGGTCACGCTGTCGCTGGCCGTGGTCGCCACGCCAGCCACGTCGCCCACACCACCGGCAATGCCATTGGCCAGGCCATCCTCGTCGACGGTTCCTGTCACGGCGGTGCCGGTCGCCGTCGGCGTGTCGTCGTCGACGGTGATGACCAGCTTGTCGGCCGCAGCCGTCACCGTGTCACCGTCCTTGTCGGTGGCCCGCAGTAGCGAGCCCAGGTTGATGGTGATGTCGTTTTCGTCGTTGCCTGCCGCATGATCCAGCGGCTTGAGCAGGGTGAAGCTGTACACACCCGCTGCGGTGAGGCTGAAGGTGAACACGTCGGTCGCGCCGGCCTTGGCGGTGAGCGTGTTGCCCACGACGCTGTATACCAGCGCCACCCCGCCCGAACTCAGCGCCGGCAAGCCGCTGGTGTCACTCGACAAGGCATAGCTCAGCGGTGTGTCGGCGCCGGACTGGAAGATGCCGGTCACGCTGTCGCTGGCCGTGGTCGCCACGCCAGCCACGTCGCCCACACCACCGGCAATGCCATTGGCCAGGCCATCCTCGTCGACGGTTCCTGTCACGGCGGTGCCGGTCGCCGTCGGCGTGTCGTCGTCGACGGTGATGACCAGCTTGTCGGCCGCAGCCGTCACCGTGTCACCGTCCTTGTCGGTGGCCCGCAGTAGCGAGCCCAGGTTGATGGTGATGTCGTTTTCGTCGTTGCCTGCCGCATGATCCAGCGGCTTGAGCAGGGTGAAGCTGTACACACCCGCTGCGGTGAGGCTGAAGGTGAACACGTCGGTCGCGCCGGCCTTGGCGGTGAGCGTGTTGCCCACGACGCTGTATACCAGCGCCACCCCGCCCGAACTCAGCGCCGGCAAGCCGCTGGTGTCACTCGACAAGGCATAGCTCAGCGGTGTGTCGGCGCCGGACTGGAAGATGCCGGTCACGCTGTCGCTGGCCGTGGTCGCCACGCCAGCCACGTCGCCCACACCACCGGCAATGCCATTGGCCAGGCCATCCTCGTCGACGGTTCCTGTCACGGCGGTGCCGGTCGCCGTCGGCCCATCGTCGTCGAAGATCATCTTGGAACCGATTTCGGCGCTCGTAATAGAGGCTTGGAACAGGTGGAGGCCACCGATATCAAAATCGGCGTGGTTATTGCCCTTGGCGTCGAGGGCCGCCCCGTTCTCGATGAGCACTCGGTTGTGATCCAACGTTGTGGTGTATTCAATCAGGTAGCCGGCTTTAATGCCGGTGATGGTTGCAACCCCATTAGCAAAGCTGATGAGAATGGCCGGATCATTCTCCGGTCCGCTTGAATTCTCGATTACCGCCCCGGTGCTGCTGAGGACGCGAACATTGGTGATGGGAATCTCCAAATCATCCGTATATCCGTCGATGAAATCCGTTTTAGGTTCAGGATCGGTGCTGAATGCGCTGATTTTTACGACAGCACTCTTGCCGCTTTGCAACTGCACGACGTCGAAACTGACCGTCTTCACATTGACGACGCCGGTAAAGTCGATGTTGGACTCAACATCTGCTTCGCCCTGACTAAGGTTGGGAATGGTCACATCCTGCCTGGCACCCGTGACGAACGAAAAACGGATGCCTTCCCCTTCCGTAATCATCTGGTTGTTGGTGCCGAAGGTGGTCGGCCCACCCGCCTGGCTGGTATTGATCGTGTCGCCAGTCGTGATACTGATGTCGTCGTTCGTGGTGTTGGGGTCAAGCCCGGACTGATTCGCCGGTAACTTGCCGGTGGCGATGATGACGGGATCCGTGATTCGCACGACATTATTGACAGTTTCAGTTGCCGGGTCCGCTTTCGTGAACATCAGGAAGAGGTTCTGACCGGAGGGCGCATTGGCCAGACTGAATTCCAGATTCTGACTGGCTCCGATGAAAACCTTGTCCAGCAGATTGAGCGAGTCATCGGCGTTCGTACTGTCTGGATGACTGAGTGGTTGGTATTCCACGACCCAGATCTTGCCGCCCGTGACCGGCGATCCGGTTTCTTCAATATAGGCAGCGAACACGATCGCGCCGGTTGCGCCCCCGACTCGGCCCAGAACGATGTTGTTGTTCTCTGTATCCGTATAGAGAAAGATGCTGACGCCATCGAGGGTAACCAGTCCACTGTCCACGTTATTGAGCGGTGCGCCATTGCTGTCGACGAAGCTGACATCGGTAGCGCTTGTTGCGCCGCTGATGGTGAACGCATCGCTGCCCGTATTGCCCACGGCACCGGTATAGCCACTCAAGGCCGCATCCATTGCGGTACCTGCCCCAAGGGTGGTCAAACGGGTAGAGAAGGCCAACGGTAGGGGGGTCGCCGTGTCGTTGTCGTCAGCGTCTTCCGCGTCTTCCGCAGGGATTGGTGTGGTGGTGAGGTTCTGCAACCCGGCCGTTTCGTCGAGCGAAACGTCCACACCGGTCGCCACGACGCTCAGAGCGTTGGCGGTAATCGACGTTGTGAGCAGTGAGTTTTTTTCGTCAAGAGTCATGACTTTTTCCTTGGGCAGTTGCGGTCATGAAGGCCTGACCGTTGGACCGTTAATCTTGGCCACAACTATGGCTAAGCGCCGTGGATTGCACATCGCCCGATACTCCCAAGCGGGGTAGGAGTTTCAGACTACTTGGGAGGGGAGGCGGGATAAGGAGAACGCGAAGGCGCGACGCCGCATATTCCATTTATGAATGAGAACATGGCGCCGGTACTCAAGACCGCCCGGGCTTTGACCAGCGCGTCGAGCTGAATTTGAGCCAGCTCAGGCGGTCGGGGGCGGGGGGGCAGCTTTTTTTGACGGAGGTACACGACATCCTGAGTGCCGAAGCGCCCGTCCGCCTTGCTATTAGACGTCAGCGGATAAGGGATATACATGGTGATGCCGAACTGTCGCAGGTGAGACTTAGGAGGAACATTCCCCAGGAAAGCTTAGGTCCAAGCCAGCCATACATAAGCAGCCTCGAAGCAGGAAGAGGCAGTGCGTCGATAGACAAGATCGAGCAGATGGCAGATGTTCTCGGGGTTCATCCCATGAGCGTAATCTTCGCTGGCTACCTTACATCAGACGAGGATGCCAACTAGGATCAGTTGTTTGAAAGGATTCGAATGGAGTTAGCTGAAATAGGGATCTAACTGATCTCAGCTATCCGGGGCCGATGAAATGAAAAATGGGCTGCTGACAGCGTCCGCCAAAGAATCGGTCGGTTTTGGCCGGTCATGCCCACGACGTTTTGGGTAAATTCCAACGCAAATTCTTGGTCAACTCATCGATAAATGGATGGTAAATATCGTGGAAAAAGTTAGATCACGTAAGTGGCTGATTTATGGAAGATAAAACACATATAACGGTTAGTAAGGCTCCGGAATTTACGAGTCAACCGATCGAGCCCGACGCACCGAGCCGTGCCGCTCAACAGCGTCAGCGTGCCGGCCATCTGGCCCAGGCCGTACGCAAAGAACTGCAAAAAGCAGTGATTGGCCAGGACAACGTGATCGACGACGTCCTGACGGCACTGATCGCCGGCGGCCACGTGTTGCTCGAAGGCGTGCCGGGTTTGGGCAAGACCCTGTTGGTCCGTGCCCTCGCACGCTGCTTCGGCGGTGAGTTCGCGCGCATCCAGTTCACCCCGGACCTGATGCCCAGCGACGTCACCGGACATGCCGTGTATGACTTGCAGACCGAGCAATTCAAGCTGCGCAAGGGGCCATTGTTCACCAACCTGCTACTGGCCGACGAGATCAACCGCGCCCCGGCGAAAACCCAGGCGGCGCTGCTCGAAGCCATGCAGGAGCGGCAAGTCACCCTCGAAGGCCGGCCATTGCCGATTGCGCAACCGTTCATGGTGCTCGCTACGCAAAACCCGATCGAACAGGAAGGCACTTACCCCTTGCCGGAGGCTGAACTGGACCGCTTCATGCTCAAGGTGCGCATGGATTACCCCGACGCCGGGCAAGAGCTGGACATGGTGCGTCAGGTCAGCCGCTCGACCCGGGCCGACATGCTCGACGTTCAACCGATGCGCACGTTGTTGCAGGCCAGGGATGTACTGGCCCTGCAACGCATCGCCAGCGACCTGGCCCTGGATGATCAGGTGCTCGATTACGCCGTGCGCCTGGCCCGCTCCACCCGCAACTGGCCCGGTTTGATCCTCGGCGCCGGTCCTCGGGCATCCATCGCGCTGGTGCGATGTGCCCGGGCCCGTGCGCTGCTGCGCGGCGGTGAGTTCGTGATTCCGGATGACATCAAAGGCTGCGCCCTGGCTGTGCTGCGCCATCGTGTGCGCATCGCGCCGGAGCTGGACATCGAGGGCCTGGATGTCGATCAGGTGCTCCAGCAGATGCTCGACCAAGTGCCGGCGCCGCGCCTGTGAAACCCTCGCGCCTGATGCTCGTCTGGCTGCTGATCCTGCTGGCCTGCGGCATTGTGTCGGGCACTTTACGGGCGTTGGAGTTCGCGATTCCGGCGAATCTCATGGCGATCAATTGGGGGTTGCTCCTGGCGCTGCTGGCCCTGGCCATCCTCGATGCCATTCGCCTCAAGCGCTTGCCTTCGCCCCGACTGAAACGCCAGATACCCGGCAGCCTGGCGCTGGGTCGATGGAGCGAGGTGCAACTGACGGTCGAGCACGACTTTACGCAACCGCTGAAGGTACAAGTCTTCGACCATGTGCCACCGGGCCTGAGCTTCGAAAACCTGCCGCTGACGGTCGAGCTGCAACCCGGCCTGCACAGCCTGGCCGGTTATCGACTGCGCCCGCTCAAGCGCGGCCACTTCAGCTTCGAACGCTGCGAAATCGACCTGCCAAGCCCCTTGGGGCTCTGGTCGGACAGACGCTTGCTCGACCTGCCCGACGCCACCCGCGTCTACCCTGACTTCGCCCGCTTGTATGAAGGGCAATTGCTGGCGGTGGATAACTGGCTCAGCCAGCTTGGCGTCCGCCAGAAACAACGACGGGGCCTGGGCCTGGAATTCCATCAATTGCGCGAATTTCGCGAGGGCGACAGCCTGCGCCAGATCGACTGGAAAGCCACCGCCCGCCAGCGCACGCCGATTGCCCGGGAGTATCAGGACGAACGCGATCAACAGATCATTTTCATGCTCGACTGCGGCCGGCACATGCGCAGCCAGGATGATGAGCTGTCGCACTTCGATCACGCCCTCAACGCCTGTTTGTTGCTCAGCTACGTCGCGCTGCGCCAGGGCGACGCGGTGGGTTTGAGCACCTTTGCCAGCGATCAGCCGCGCTACCTTGCGCCGGTAAAAGGCACCAGCCATCTCAACACACTGCTCAACAGCGTTTATGACTTGAACAGCACCCAACGCAGCGCCGACTATCAAGCCGCGGCCACGCGACTGTTGGCACGGCAAAAACGCCGGGCACTGGTGGTGCTGGTGACCAACCTGCGCGAAGAGGATGACGATGGGCTGCTCTCGGCTGTCAACCGCCTGAGCCAGCGGCATCAGGTGCTGGTCGCGAGCTTGCGTGAAGACGTGCTCGACCACCTTCGCCAGGCCCCGGTGCAGACCCTGCCCGAAGCGCTGGCCTATTGCGGGACCGTGGACTACCTGAATTCACGCGCCGAACTCCATGAGCGCTTGAACGCTCATGGAGTATTGGCGATGGATGCACGGCCCGGCGAGTTGGGGGCAGAGCTGGTGACTCGGTACCTGGGCTGGAAAAGAACCGGACTCTGAGCAATCAGGCCGAAGCCGGCAACGGCAGAAAGCTGAAATACTGCTTCAACGCCTCCACCAGTTGCCCATATTCCGGGGGCGCCCGTTGCAGGCTGAACCCGGCGTCGTAATGTTGGGGGGTCGCGTCTTCGTGGCACCACAGGCAACAGGCCTGCAGGTCGATGATCCGCTGGCCACCTTCGTTGGCGGGAATTTTCAGGCGCAGGTTGAAGTCCGCGCCGATCATCATCGGCAGCTGGCTGATCAGCATCAGCCCGTCTTCGGAGACATTGCCCAGATAGCCGATGAGATTGCCGGTGATGCCGTTGAACACTTGCAGGAAGTACGGCAGTTGATGCCGCTCGATTCGGCGGTCGGTGAACATGTGCAATTTCGCTATGCAAGGCTCTTAAGCAGAGCCGCACTACTGCTTCGGAACGGGTACGCATAAGTCTTGCCCGCTCTCCCCGCTTCCGGTGCGCCAGTCCTTGTAGCGCAGAGTACTGCCTGTGCCGGTCACAGGTGTTGCCCCGGTTCATCAGAGGCAACGCTCTAAAACCGGTTCCCTGGACTATAGCTCACCACCGACGGGGAGCCAGCGCTCAGAGGGTTACGGCCGTCAGAACTGCGTGGGTTTTACCGCTACGGCACTGCGCAACGGGTAGTGACCCAGGCTTTGCAGGGTTTCCAGCCGGGCTCGGGCGCGGTAGGCGTATTCGCTCTGTGGGTACGAAGCGATGATGAACTGATACGTCTGCGCCGCATCGACAAACATCTTCTGCCGTTCCAGGCACAGGCCACGCATCATCGACATTTCCGGCCACACATAAGGCCGCGCCCGGCTTTCGCGCTCGACCTTGGACAGTTCAAGCATGACTTGCTCGCAATTGCCCCGGTCATAGGCTTTGTAGGCATTGTTCAAATGATGGTTCATCGACCAACGGGTGCAGCCCGTGACGCTGAGGGCGCTGATGGCAAGGGCGGCAATGAGAACGAAACGCATGGGAAAATCTCCTGTCTTGAACGCTGTATCGACCCATGGTCGGAAATCTTCAGGCTGCCGGGACGCAAAGTTGCAGGGTTCAATAAAGAAAGAAATAAGTAGTGCAAACGAACAATGACTACAACTTCGGAGCATAGTAGCCTCACTCAGCGCTTGAACTCAGGAGTCTTTGCATGTCCGTCCGTCGTACCAAAATCGTCGCCACCCTTGGCCCGGCCAGTAACTCGCCGGAAGTTCTCGAACAGCTGATTCTGGCTGGCCTGGACGTCGCCCGCCTGAACTTCTCCCACGGCACCCCCGACGAGCACAAGGCTCGCGCGAAGCTGGTGCGTGACCTCGCTGCCAAGCACGGCCGCTTCGTCGCCCTGCTGGGTGACCTGCAAGGCCCGAAAATCCGTATCGCCAAATTCGCCAACAAGAAGATCGAGCTGAAGATCGGTGATCAATTCACCTTCTCCACCAGCCATCCTCTGACCGAAGGCAACCAGCAAGTGGTCGGCATCGACTACCCGGACCTGGTCAAGGACTGCGGCGTAGGCGACGAGCTGCTGCTCGACGACGGTCGCGTGGTGATGCGCGTCGATACCGCCACGGCCACCGAACTGAACTGCACCGTGACCATCGGCGGCCCGCTGTCCGACCACAAAGGCATCAACCGTCGCGGTGGCGGCCTGACCGCTCCGGCCCTGACTGAAAAAGACAAGGCCGACATCAAGCTCGCTGCGGAAATGGAAGTCGACTACCTCGCGGTCTCCTTCCCGCGTGACGCCGCCGACATGGAATACGCTCGTCAACTGCGCGACGAAGCCGGCGGCACTGCCTGGCTGGTGGCGAAGATCGAACGCGCCGAAGCCGTTGCCGACGACGAAACCCTCGACGGCCTGATCAAGGCGTCCGACGCGGTGATGGTTGCCCGTGGTGACCTGGGTGTGGAAATCGGCGACGCCGAGCTGGTGGGCATCCAGAAAAAGATCATTCTGCACGCACGCCGTCACAACAAGGCAGTGATCGTCGCGACCCAGATGATGGAGTCGATGATCCAGAACCCGATGCCGACCCGCGCCGAAGTGTCCGACGTAGCCAACGCCGTGCTCGACTACACCGACGCCGTGATGCTCTCGGCCGAAAGCGCCGCTGGCCTGTACCCGCTGGAAGCCGTTCAGGCCATGGCGCGTATCTGTATCGGTGCCGAAAAGCACCCGACCAGCAAGACCTCCAGCCACCGCATCGGCAAAGAGTTCGAGCGCTGCGACGAAAGCATCGCACTGGCGACCATGTACACCGCCAACCACTTCCCGGGCGTGAAGGCGATCATCGCCTTGACCGAAAGTGGCTACACCCCGCTGATCATGTCGCGCATCCGTTCCTCGGTGCCGATCTACGCGTTCACCCCACACCGCGAAGCCCAGGCCCGCGCGGCAATGTTCCGTGGCGTGTACACCATCCCGTTCGACCCGGCTTCGCTGGCCCCGAACGAAGTCAGCCAGAAGGCTATCGACGAGCTGGTCAAGCGCGGCGTAGTACAGAAAGGCGACTGGGTCATCCTGACCAAGGGCGACAGCTACCACACCACCGGCGGCACCAACGGCATGAAGATCCTGCACGTTGGCGACCCGATGGTCTGAGTGACCGGTTGCTGAGAAACAAAAGCCCCGCCATGTGAATGGCGGGGCTTTTTGCTTTCTGATCCAACTGGTGTGTTGTCTGATAGGGCCTCATCGCGGGCAAGCCCGCTCCCACAGGGTTTTGTGTTGTTCACAAATCCAATGTCCACCTCCGGAACCTGTGGGAGCGGGCTTGCCCGCGAAGAGGCCGGTACAGTCAGCGAAGACTCAATGCCGCTTGATAAACCCGGTCAACGCCGCCAACGCTTCCGGCGAACGCAGTCGCTGGGTAAACAACGCCCCCTCCTCTTCAATCACCTTGCGCAACAGGTCCCGGTCCGGCGCCTTCATCAATTGCTTGCTGATGCGCACCGCTTCCGGCGGCAGCGACTCGAAGCGCAGCGCCATCTCCCGCGCCCTGGCCAAGGTTTCTTCGCCACTGCCCAAGGCTTCGGACGCAATACCCCACGCGGCAGCCTGCTCCCCATTGAACCCCTCACCGAGCAGCAACAACTCTGCCGCCTTGGCCTGCCCGAGCAGGCGCGGCAGGATCAGGCTGGAGCCGAACTCAGGGCATAGACCAAGGTTGACGAACGGCATGCGCAACCGCGCATCACGGCTGACGTAGACCAGATCGCAATGCAGCAACATCGTCGTGCCAATGCCCACCGCCGCTCCGGCCACGGCGGCGATCACCGGTTTGCGGCATTCGAGCAGGTTGAGCATGAACTGGAACACCGGGCTGTCGAGGCCACTCGGCGGTTGCTGGATGAAATCGGCGATGTCGTTGCCGGCGGTGAAGCACTCGGTAGAACCGGTGATCAGCACGGCATTGATCTGCGGGTCGCTGTCGGCCTGTTTCAACGCCTCGGCCAGGTCGCTGTACATGGCGCGGGTCAGGGCGTTTTTCTTGTCCGGGCGATTCAGGCGCAGGGTCAACAGGCCGCGTTCGCGTTCAACTTGGATGGCATCGGTCATGGCAGGTCTCGCGTCTGAAAGGTCAGCGCTCAACCACGGGGCAGGAACACATCGGCCAGCAGTTGGTTGCGCGGCAATCCCGCCAGGTACAGGCGCCGGGCAAAGGCATCGACACTGTCGGGGGCTCCGCAGAGTAAGGCCAGGGTTTGCCGGGAAACAAGCCGCAGTTGCGCCAAAGCCGCTGGCAACTCGGCCGGGGTCCACAGTTCGACACTCAGGTTCGAGCGGCTGGCGGCCATGGCTTGCAAAGGTTTGGCCAGATAGTGCTCATCGGCATCATGGGCCAGGTGAATGACGCGGATGGCCCCTTGGTGATCTTGCCGCAGCGCTTCGCGCAATACGCCAAACAACGGCCCCAACCCGGTGCCGGCCGCCATCAACCACAACGGCCGGGCGTGCCAGTCAGGGTCGTAATGCAAGGCACCGCCGCGCAGTTCGCCGAGACGGATCGGATCGCCGATACGCAATTGCCTGGCGGCATCGCTGAATTCCCCCGGCTTGCGGCAATCGAGATGGAACTCCAGAAAACGGTCTTCCTGCGGCAGGCTGGCGAGAGAATACGGCCGCGCCACGCTGCCGGCCCACAACACCAGATGCTGGCCGGCGCTGTAGCGCAACGGCCGCTGGGGGATTACCCGCAAGCGCAGCACCGTGGTACTCAGCCAATCGACCGCCGCGACCTCGGCCGGATGGCCATCGGTTTGCGGGTCGAAGGCATGCACCTGCAAGTCCTCGACCACCTGGCACTGGCACGCCAGGCGCCAGCCTTGTTCACGCTGCTGTGCACTCAAGGCATCGGGACGGCTGTCGCTCGGCAGGCCCCGCACACACTGCACCAGGCACGCATGGCAACTGCCGGCGCGGCAACTGTAAGGCACCGGCACGCCGTTCTGGTTCAGCGCGTCGAGCAGATTGCTGCCCGCCGCCACCGACCAATGGCGCTCGCCGACCCGCAGCTCAGGCATCGACGTTCTCCCACGCTGCCGCGCACCGGTTACGACCGTCACGCTTGGCGCGATAAAGGGCCTGATCGGCCCGATGCAGGGCATCATCGAGGTCGTCGCCCAGTTCCAGCAGCGTCATGCCGGCGGACAAGCTGAGGCTGCGTACATTCAGACCAATCAGCTCGACATCGGTAAATGCGATGCGCAGCCGTTCGCAGCACGAAGTCAGACTGTCGGCATCGCAATCGGGCAGCAGCACCACGAATTCTTCGCCGCCGTAGCGAGCCAGAACGTCACCGTTGCGCAGGCACGCGGTGGCAACACCGGCAAAGGCTTGCAGCACCTGATCGCCGGCGGCATGGCCGTGCAGGTCGTTGATGCGTTTGAAATGGTCGAGGTCGATCAGCGCCAGGCCATGCACGACACCGGCGTCCATGGCGTTCAACTCGCGTGAAGCCAGGCGCAGGAAATGCCGGCGATTGAATAGGCCCGTGAGTTCGTCGGTGGCCACCAGGTCTTCGAGCTGGCGCATCATCCCGCGCAACGTGTCCTGGTGCGCCTGCAGGGCAAAACGCCGCTGGCGCATTCGCTGTCGCGAAGCCTGCACATAGCGGGCATACAGCACCAGCCACACCAGTACGATGAACAGCACACAGACCTGCAACGCTGCCATGGCCGGGTCAGGCAGCTGGAAGTGGTAGCCCTCCCACAGCGTGATCGCACAGAAACTGAAAAACACCAGCAGCGCGCATCGTACTAAAGACCGGCGTGACAGATGGAACAGGCCGAACAGCAGGATCAGCACGTAAAACACCAGAAACGCGCCCCGGGCTTCGTCCAGATGGGCGATCAGCCAGGTTTGCCAGCCCAGTCCCAGCAACACTTGCGCCTCGGTCAGGCTGGTGTCGGCGAAGCGCAAGTTGCAGCCGCTGTAGAACACCGCGAACAGGATGGCCTGGCTGATCACCACCAGTGCGCTGCCGATGACGACACTGGAAAGCGGGGCATCGTAGTGGCCGGTAAAAAATGCCAGCCACAGCAACAGCAATGCCAGGGCATAGGTGCCGGCCGCGAGGGCGAAACGTTTGAGCAACAGGCGCTGGATGGCGTTATGGGTCAATCGTTGACTCACCAGATGAAAGGAGACTGACAGAGCGTCCTACTCTACAGACCGCATGTCACTTTAGTGGCGTGACCGATAAATGACCATTCAATTTTCGGGATGGGCAAGGTCGTCTCGGTTGCAGGAGCTTATGCGACCAACGATTGACTGTCGGCGCGTGTGCCTGTCCGCGAGGCGCGGTATACTGCCGCGCCTTTTTAGCGTCGCGCCAGCTTGCCCGGCGTGCCTTGAAAGGTGCTTGCAACCGACCGATGCACCCAAGCTGCAAGCACCTTATTGAATGTTCCCGTCTTTTAGAGGAGCGCGACTCATGACCGTGATCAAGCAAGACGACCTGATTCAGAGCGTTGCCGACGCCCTGCAGTTCATTTCCTACTACCACCCCGTGGATTTCATCCAGGCGATGCACGAGGCCTACCTGCGCGAAGAATCGCCAGCGGCCCGCGACTCGATGGCACAGATCCTGATCAACTCGCGCATGTGCGCCACCGGCCATCGTCCGATCTGCCAGGACACCGGCATCGTGACCGTGTTTGTCCGCGTGGGCATGGACGTGCGTTGGGATGGCGCCACCATGAGCGTGGACGACATGATCAACGAGGGCGTACGTCGCGCCTACAACCTGCCGGAAAACGTCCTGCGCGCCTCGATCCTCGCCGACCCGGCGGGCGCTCGCAAGAACACCAAGGACAACACCCCGGCGGTCATCCACTACTCCATCGTTCCGGGTAACACCGTGGAAGTGGACGTGGCGGCCAAGGGCGGCGGTTCCGAGAACAAGTCGAAAATGGCCATGCTCAACCCGTCCGACTCGATCGTCGACTGGGTGCTGAAAACCGTCCCGGAAATGGGCGCCGGCTGGTGCCCACCAGGCATGCTCGGCATCGGCATCGGCGGCACCGCCGAGAAAGCCGCCGTCATGGCCAAGGAAGTGTTGATGGAATCCATCGACATTCACGAACTGAAGGCCCGCGGCCCACAGAATCGCATCGAAGAAATGCGCCTGGAACTGTTCGAGAAGGTCAACCAGTTGGGCATCGGCGCCCAGGGCCTCGGTGGCCTGACCACCGTGCTCGACGTGAAGATCATGGATTACCCGACCCACGCCGCGTCCCTGCCGGTGTGCATGATCCCGAACTGCGCCGCCACCCGTCACACGCACTTTGTGCTCGACGGTTCCGGCCCGGTTGCCCAGGAAGCGCCACCTTTGGACGCCTACCCGGAAATCGTCTGGGAAGCCGGCCCGTCGGCCCGTCGCGTCAACCTCGACACCCTGACCCCGGAAGAAGTGCAGAGCTGGAAGCCGGGCGAGACCGTCCTGCTCAACGGCAAGATGCTCACCGGTCGCGACGCTGCGCACAAGCGCATGGTCGAGATGCTGAACAAGGGCGAAACCCTGCCAGTGGACCTCAAGGGTCGCTTCATCTACTACGTCGGCCCGGTTGATCCGGTGCGCGAAGAAGTGGTTGGCCCGGCTGGCCCGACTACCGCGACGCGGATGGACAAGTTCACCCGTCAGATCCTCGAGCAGACTGGCCTGCTGGGCATGATCGGCAAATCCGAGCGCGGCCCTACCGCGATCGAAGCGATCAAGGACCACAAAGCCGTTTATCTGATGGCTGTCGGTGGCGCGGCTTACCTGGTGGCGCAAGCGATCAAGAAATCCCGCGTTGTCGCCTTCGCCGAACTGGGCATGGAAGCGATCTACGAGTTCGACGTCAAAGACATGCCTGTGACCGTTGCGGTCGACAGCAAGGGCGAGTCGGTACACATCACAGGTCCTGCCATCTGGCAGAAAAAGATCAGTGAAAGCCTGGCGGTAGAAGTGCAATAAACGGCACTTGAATCCGCTGAAGAAACCGGTTTGTCGGTCACGACAGACCGGTTTTTTTTCGCCCCGACAATGGCTCCCTCAGGAGAGAAGAACGCGATTCGCATGCTATGGTGCTCGCCCTTATTTTCGCCTGTTGCCGACCGCATGCTCCTGACTTCCCGCCCTTTGCGCCTGGCGCTCTACACCCTGTTGATCATCGCCGGCGCTGCCCTTGCCGCGACCCTGGCCATGCGTCAAACCGTGCGCCAGTCGATGGTCGAGGACGCCGCCCGTGCCAATCAGCAATTGGCGCTGTACGCCAATTCCCTGCACACCCTGATCGAACGTTACCGTGCCCTGCCCGCCGTGCTGGCCCTGGACCCGGAGCTGCGCTCGGCCCTCAAGGGCCCGGTGAGTGCCGAGCAGCAGGACGCACTGAACCGTAAACTGGAGAAGATCAACGGCGCAGCTGAATCCTCGACCCTGGAGCTGCTCGACCGCACCGGTCTGGCCGTGGCGGCGAGCAACTGGCGTTTGCCCAGCAGTTATGTCGGCCACAACTACGGTTTCCGCCCCTATTTCAACCAGACCCGCACCCAGGGCACCGGGCGCTTCTACGCTGTGGGCGTGACCAGCGGGATTCCCGGCTATTTCCTGTCCAGCGCCGTCACGGATGACGAAGAGCAGTTCCTCGGTGCGATGGTGGTGAAACTGGAGTTCCCCGAACTGGAACGCGAGTGGCGTCAGGGCAGCGACACGTTGCTGGTCAGCGACGCGCGCGGGATCATCTTCATCGCCAATCAGCCAGGCTGGCGCTATCGCTTGCTAAAACCGTTGAGCGCCAGCGATCACGCCGAACTCAAGACCACTCGCCAATACGACAAACAAACCCTGACCCCGCTGGCGTTTGAGTCGCTGCGACGCTTCGACGACAACAGTGATCTGGCGCGGGTCGATGGCCCCGACGGCAAGGCGGAGTACCTGTGGGAATCCCTGCCGCTGAGCACCGAAGGCTGGACGCTGCACCTGCTGCGGCGCCCGCAGGTCGCCTTCGAAGACAGCCGCAACGCTGCCCTCGCTGCCGCCGGTCTGTGGCTGACGCTGGTATTTCTGTTGCTGTTTCTCAACCAACGCTGGCGCTTGGCCAAACTGCGCCAGCGCAGTCGTGAAGAGCTCGAACAACTGGTGGAAGAGCGCACCCGCGACTTGCGCACCGCTCAGGAAGGCCTGGTGCAATCGGCCAAACTCGCCGCGCTTGGCCAGATGTCGGCGGCGCTGGCTCACGAGATCAATCAACCGCTAACCGCCCAGCGCATGCAGCTGGCAACCTTGCGCCTGCTGCTCGACCACGGCCGGGTCGACGACGCCTACAAGGCGCTCAAACCGGTGGATGAAATGCTCACGCGCATGGCCGCCCTCACCGGCCATCTGAAAACCTTCGCCCGCAAAAGCCCCAGCGGCTTGCGCGAACGCCTGGACCTGGCGGCGGTGGTGGACCAGTCGCTGCAACTGCTCGACACAAGGTTGCGCGACGAACAGGTCAGCACCGTGCTGCACCTGACCCGCCCGGCCTGGGTGCGTGGCGATGCGATTCGCCTGGAACAGGTGCTGATCAACCTGCTGCGCAATGCCCTCGACGCGATGCAGGACAAACCCTGCAAACGCCTGGAAATTCGCCTCGAAGCCGACGAACAATTGTGGCGCCTGAGCGTGATCGACAACGGTGGCGGCATCGCCGAAGAGAACCTGTCCAAGGTCTTCGATCCGTTCTTCACCACAAAACCGGTGGGCGACGGCCTTGGGATCGGTTTGGCCGTGTCCTTTGCCATCGTTCATGAATCCGGCGGGCGCTTGAGTGCCGAAAATCATGACAAAGGGGCCGTGTTTACCGTGACCTTGCCCATCGACCTGGAGGTGCATGAAGCATGCTGAACTCAGTGATCGTGGTCGACGACGAAAGCAGCATCCGCAGTGCCGTCGAGCAATGGTTGAGCCTCTCGGGTTTCGAGGTGCAGCTGTTCAGCCGCGCCGATGAATGCCTGGCGCAATTGCCCAGGCATTTTGCCGGGGTGATTCTCAGCGATGTGCGCATGCCCGGCATGACCGGCCTGGAACTGTTGGCCGAAGTACAGCGCCGGGATGCCGATTTGCCGGTGATCCTGCTGACCGGCCACGGCGATGTACCGATGGCCGTCGAGGCCATGCGCGACGGTGCCTACGATTTTCTCGAAAAGCCCTTCAGCCCGGAAACCTTGCTCGGCAGCCTGCGCCGCGCCCTCGACAAGCGCCGGCTGGTGCTGGAGAACCGCGCGCTGCACGAGCAGGCGGACAACCGCGCCAAGCTGGATGCCACGCTGCTCGGCGTGTCCCGGGGTTTGCAGACCCTGCGGCGGCAAGTTCTGGACCTGGCAGCACTGCCGGTCAACGTGCTGATTCGCGGGGAAACCGGTAGCGGCAAGGAGCTGGTCGCGCGTTGCCTGCACGATTTCGGACCGCGGGCCGACAAGCCCTTTGTCGCGCTCAACTGCGCGGCCATTCCCGAGCAATTGTTCGAGGCCGAGCTGTTCGGTCACGAGAGCGGTGCGTTCACCGGGGCGTCGGGCAAGCGCATCGGCAAGCTCGAGTACGCCGACGGCGGCACGCTGTTTCTCGATGAAATCGAAAGCATGCCGCTGGCCCAGCAAGTGAAACTGCTGCGGGTGTTGCAGGAGCAAAGGCTTGAACGACTGGGCTCGAACCAGAGCATCCGCGTGGATTTGCGCATCATTGCCGCGACCAAACCGGACCTGCTCGACGAAGCGCGGGCCGGACGTTTTCGCGAAGACCTGGCCTATCGCTTGAACGTCGCGGAACTGCGCCTGCCACCCTTGCGCGAACGCCGTGAAGACATCCCCCTGCTGTTCGAATCCTTTGCCCAAAACGCCGCCGAACGGCTGGGACGAAAATTTCCACCGTTGAGCGGCGCGCAGTTGAGCCACTTGCTGAGCCATGACTGGCCGGGCAACGTGCGCGAACTGGCGAACGTCGCCGAGCGTCAGGTATTGGGGCTCGGTGAGCCCGAGCCCTTGGGCATCGAGCCTGGCCAGTCACTGGCGGCGCAACAGGAAGCGTTCGAAGCGCAATGCCTGCGTGCGGCATTGACCCGGCACAAGGGCGATGTGAAAGCGGTGCTCGAAGAACTGCAACTGCCGCGCCGGACCTTCAATGAAAAGATGCAGCGGCATGGGTTGAGTCGGGAAATGTTCCTGTAGCGTCTGAACCGGCCTCATCGCGAGCAGGCTCGCTCCTACAGTTATTTGATGTACACCGGACCATTGTGGGAGTGAGCCTGCTCGCGATGGGGCCGGCTCAAGCAAAGAAAATTCCCGACATGAATAAGCAATTTTCCGCTCGCACCCAACGAAACATAAGCGGATTTCCGCTCACCGAAACACCCTCACCCCTCTAAACCGGCCCTCTCTTCGTTGGCACAGCTCCTGCTATAGCCCTGGCAGGCTGCGTTTAATCGCGCTCCACAAAAACAATTAAATGAAGGATCCTTCAATGGATAACTCCAACGCCCTGCCCCTTGGGTCGGCTGCCGTGCCGGCCAAAGAAAGAACCACGTCCAGCCGCATCAAATCGATCTTCAGCGGTTCCGTCGGCAACATGGTCGAGTGGTACGACTGGTACGTCTACGCCGCCTTCTCCCTGTACTTCGCCAAGACCTTCTTCCCCAAAGGCGACACCACCGCCCAACTGCTCAACACCGCCGCGATCTTCGCCGTGGGCTTCCTGATGCGTCCGATCGGTGGCTGGCTGATGGGCCTGTATGCCGACAAGGTCGGGCGCAAAAAGGCCCTGATGGCCTCGGTGTACCTGATGTGCTTCGGCTCGCTGCTGATCGCCCTCAGCCCGGGTTATGAAGTCATCGGCATCGGCGCGCCGATCCTGCTGGTGTTCGCGCGCTTGCTGCAAGGCCTGTCGGTGGGTGGCGAATACGGCACCTCCGCCACTTACCTCAGCGAGATGGCAACCAAGGAGCGTCGCGGCTTCTACTCCAGCTTCCAGTACGTGACCCTGATCTCCGGCCAGCTCATCGCTTTGGCAGTGCTGATTGTCCTGCAGAACTTCCTGACCACCGAGGAGCTCTACGCCTGGGGCTGGCGCATCCCGTTCGCCATCGGCGCGCTGTGTGCCGTTGTTGCGTTGTACCTGCGTCGCGGCATGGAAGAGACCGAGTCCTTCACCAAGAAAGAAAAAGCCAAGGAAAGCGCCATGCGCACCTTGATGCGTCACCCCAAGGAACTGATGACCGTGGTCGGCCTGACCATGGGCGGTACCCTGGCGTTCTACACCTACACCACCTACATGCAGAAATACCTGGTGAACACCGTCGGCATGAGCATTTCCGACTCCACCACCATTTCCGCCGCCACGCTGTTCCTGTTCATGTGCCTGCAACCGATCATCGGCGGGCTGTCGGATAAAATCGGTCGCCGACCGATCCTGATCGCCTTCGGTATCCTCGGGACGCTGTTCACCGTGCCGATCCTCACCACCCTGCACACCATCACTACCTGGTGGGGCGCGTTCTTCCTGATCATGGCTGCGCTGATCATCGTCAGCGGCTACACCTCGATCAACGCCGTGGTGAAAGCCGAACTGTTCCCGACCGAAATCCGCGCCCTGGGCGTGGGCCTGCCGTACGCACTGACCGTATCGATCTTCGGCGGCACCGCTGAATACATCGCGCTGTGGTTCAAGAGCATCGGCATGGAGACGGGTTACTACTGGTACGTGACCGCGTGTATTGCCGTGTCGTTGCTGGTGTACGTCACTATGAAAGACACCCGCAAGCATTCGCGGATCGTCACTGACTGACAGGCGTCAGGCAGTTACCGCAAGGGTGACTGCCAAGGCCCGCTTCAAAACCTGTAGGAGCGAGCAAGCTCGCTCCTACAGTGATCTTCATCCGACTGGAAATCCGCCGCGCGTACTTGCACCATGAGCGTCTCCCGCAAGTTCTGGAACCCCCCATGCCCGACGACATCCACTTCTACGAACCCGCCAACGGCCACGGCCTGCCCCACGATCCGTTCAACGCCATCGTCGGCCCGCGCCCCATCGGCTGGATCTCTTCACAGGATGCCGAGGGCCGCTTGAACCTGGCGCCCTACAGCTTCTTCAACGCCTTCAACTACATCCCGCCGATCATTGGTTTTTCCAGCGTCGGGCGCAAAGACAGCCTGAACAACATCGAACAGACCGGCGAGTTCGCCTGGAACCTGGCCACCCGGCCGCTGGCCGAGCAGATGAACCAGAGCAGCGCCATGGTCAAGCCTGAGGTCAACGAGTTCGAACTGGCCGGGCTGACGACCGCTGCCTCGAAGGTCATTCAGGTGCCGCGGGTGGCCGAGAGCCCGGTGTCCTTCGAGTGCAAGGTCACGCAGATCATCCAGTTGCAACGGGCGGACGGCAATGTGGTGCCGACATGGCTGATCCTCGGCGAAGTGGTCGCCGTGCATATCGCCAAATGGCTATTGAAGGATGGGGTATACGATACCGCCGCGGCAGAACCGATTCTGCGCGGCGGCGGGCCGGCGGATTACTTCCAGCTGGGGCCAGAGGCGTTATTCAAGATGTACCGCCCGGGGCGGTGAAGTGACTACCAGAGCAGGTCGGCGTCTTCTTTGACGTCCTTGAGGTGGGTCAGCTCTTTGGCCGCTGCCAGGTCGGCGTCATGGGCAGTCTTGAAGATCTGCCCTTCCAGCACTTTGTGAAAACGCGGGGCGCCGGCACCACCCAGCGCTTTGACGGCGATAGCGGCGTGATAACCACCCTCGCCCGGTATTACAGCGGAAACAGCTTCGAAGTGATCAAAGGCTTTACGTGCCATGTCGCGAATCCTGGCTGGTTGAGAATGCCGTCATTAAACCCTCAACCGGCCAGTTTGTGTACCGCCGCTGCGGACTGACCCAGGGCCTGCGCCACCGAGACATCCTTGAAGGTGTGGAAATCCAGGCTGTTGACTACCAGCTCCTGCACCAGCTCGGCAAAAATCTCCATCGCCGGCGTGCTGAAGTACGCGGTCATGGCCTGTTGATTGCTCCAGAATCCGGACACCAGCCACAGCTCCGGATCGCATTGCGAATGCTGCAAGGCAAAGCTCAGGCAGCCTGGCGCTGCGCGGGACGGTTCTATCAGGGCGCTGAGGCGCACACCGAGTTCCGCCGAGCGCCCGGCGCGCGCTCGAACGAAGGCCATATGACTGACGGGGATCTGCGTGGACATGTTCAACCCTCCCGGGGAGTCGCGTGGCAGCCGGGGGACGGGCTGCGACAGGATCAAAGGTTAAGGGCCGCAACGCCTGTCTCGTTAGTCGATTCCTGCCGGTGCGTTGCACAATCCTGCGAAACTGCGTCGGCAGCCTGTAACAAGGTGTAAAACCCTGTCACGGTTCTGCCATACGAGTTTCAAGCAAGTTCTTGCGGCACAAGGCTCTAGTGGCTACACCGCCGGTCGACGTCAGGCAGAATCAGGCAAGCATCCGGCAGGATGTGTCTACCGCTGCCGCTTGCACAAACTTATGCTCTGCAGCACTCCCTCCATGCCTTGCCGAGGATGCCTCGCATGTCGTCGCTCGATCACTTTCAAGCCCCGCTGGACACCGACATGGAAAAACAGCGTGCGGAACTGGCGGCCATCATTCGCCGCAACACCGCAGAAGATGGCAGTTATGCCACGGCCATCGGCTCGCTGTTCATGTCCCGCCACAGCCAGTCCCACGAGTTCGCCCCGGTGCTCGCGCAACCGGCGCTGTGCATCATGGCCCAGGGGCGCAAGGAAGTTCAGTTGGCCAACGAGTACTTCAACTACGACCCGTTGAACTACCTGGTGGTCTCGGTCTCGATGCCGCTCAGTGGACGGGTGGTGGATGTCTCGCCTGAGGAACCGATCCTGGCCTTGCGCCTGGACATCGACCCGACTGAGATCACCGCACTGATCGCCGACGCCGGCCCCCTCGGCGTGCCCACCCGGCCGACCGGGCGCGGGCTGTATGTCGAAAAACTCGACACCGCGATGCTCGACGCCGTGCTGCGCCTGGCACGGTTGCTGGATACGCCAAAAGACATCGCCATGCTCGCGCCACTGATTCGCCGGGAGATCCTCTATCGCCTGTTGCGCAGCAAACAGGGGCATCGGCTGTACGAAATCGCCATCGCCAACAGTCAGAGCCACCGCATCAGCCAGGCGATCAAATGGCTCAACGGCAATTTTGAACAGCCGTTGCGCATCGATGATCTGGCCAAGGAAGTGAACCTGAGCGTGTCGACGCTGCATCACCGCTTCAAGGCGATGACGGCGATGAGTCCGTTGCAGTATCAGAAGCAGTTGCGCCTGCAGGAAGCACGGCGGCTGATGCTGGCCGAAGGGCTGGAGGCTTCGGCGGCGGGGTATCGGGTCGGTTATGAAAGCCCGTCGCAGTTCAGCCGGGAGTACAGCCGGCTGTTCGGGGCGCCGCCGTTGCGGGATCTGGCGCGGTTGCGGTTGTCAGTCTGATCCAGAATTTGTGTTGGTTGTACCGGCCTCATCGCGAGCAGGCTCGCTCCTACAATGGGCCGGTGTACACATCATCCATGTAGGAGCGAGCCTGCTCGCGATGGGGCCGGCAAGGCCAACATCAAATTTGGATCAGGCCCCAAGTACCCGGCAAGCCTCCACCGGCAAGGTCACCGACACCGGATGCCCTACGCTCAGGCCAAAGCCCTGGCAAGGCGTGCTCAGCGCGGTAAACGACACCCCGGAACACTCCACCGTGGTCTCGATGGTCGCGCCGATATCGCGCACGAACGTCACCTTGCCCAGCAATCGGTTGCCTGCGGTCGCCTGCGGAGCCGACAGTTGCAGGTCTTCCGGGCGAATCAGCATCTTCACCTTTTCCCCGGCCACAATGCTGCTGCAGATCGGCACTTGCAACGCATCGCCGCCTGGCAAGCTGACCTTGCCGTTACCCAGCACCGTGGCCGGGAAGATGTTGCCAGAGCCGATGAAGTCCGCGACGAACTCATTGGCCGGGTGGCGGTAGATCTCGATCGGCGTGCCCACCTGCTGCACCTTGTGCTCACCCAATACGACCACGATATCGGCCATGGTCATGGCTTCGCGCTGGTCGTGGGTCACCATGATGGTGGTGATGTTCAGGCGTTGTTGCAGCTGGCGGATTTCCACCTGCATCGACTCGCGCAGCTTGGCGTCCAGCGCCGACAGCGGTTCGTCGAGCAGGAGGATTTTCGGGTGCGAGGCAATCGCCCGGGCAATCGCCACGCGCTGGCGTTGGCCGCCGGACAGCTTGGCCACCGGACGATTGATCATCGCTTGCAACTGGATCAGTTCCAGCAGTTCCACCACCCGCGCCTGCTGATCAGCCTTGCTGACCCCGCGCAGTTTCAGCGGATAGGCGATGTTCTCCCCGACCGTCATGTGCGGGAACAGCGCCAGGGACTGGAACACCATGCCGAAGTTGCGCAGGTGCGCCGGGGTGTTGCCGATGTCCTCGCCGTCCAGGCGGATCTCGCCGCCGGTCAGGGTTTCAAGGCCGGCGATCATGCGCAGCAAGGTGGTTTTGCCGCAGCCCGAAGGGCCGAGGAAACACACCAGTTTGCCCTCGGGCAAATGCAGGTTCACATCCGTTACCGCGCAGGCCGAGCCGTAATGTTTCTCGACGTTTTCCAGAATCAGACCAGACATGTGAATCACCTCAAGAAATCAGAACGAAACGCCACCTTCACCAACCAGCTTCTCCAGCGCCCAGATCAGGACGAAGTCGATCAGCACGATCAGCACGGCAAACGAAAATACGGTTGGGTCGAGCGAAGACACGGTGCGGCTGTACATCCAGATCGGCACGGTCATGACGTCGATGGTGTAGAGGAAATAGGTCACGGTGAATTCGTTGAACGAGACGATGAACGCCAGCAGCATGCCCGCCAGGATCCCCGACTTCATCAACGGCACCACCACATCGACAATCGCCCGCAGCGGTGAAGCACCGAGCATTTGCGCGGCCTCTTCGACTTCGCTGCCGATGGAGAGCATCGCCGCCGTGCAGTTCTTCACCACGAACGGCAATGCGAGGATCACGTGGGCTATCACCAGGCGCGAGGTGGTCATGTGGAACGGCAGGCTGTCGAACACCAGCAGCAGTGCCAGGCCCAACACCACCATCGGGAACACCAGTGGCAACGACATCAGTTGCAGCGCCACGGCCTTGCCGCGGAACTCGCAACGGGTCAGCGCGTAGGCCGCCGGCACCGCGATGATCGTGGCGAAAATCATGGTCAGGCACGCCACCAGCAGGCTGGTGCTCATGGCCTGGCCGAGGCTCAGGACGTCGCTGGCGTCCGGCGACACGAAGGTGTGCCAGGCAGCCTTGTACCATTGCAGGCTGTAGCTGCTCGGCGGGAAGTCGAGGTTCGACGCGCCGCTGAACGACATCACGATCATGGTCAGGATCGGCAGTACCGCCAGCAGCAGGATGAAGCCCGAGAGGATGCCGGCAAACTTGCCGGTATCACCCGGCAACAGCGACTGGCGCT
The DNA here is from genome assembly GCF_057838985.1 of Pseudomonas sp. KH_046_2. Taxonomy (NCBI): domain Bacteria; kingdom Pseudomonadati; phylum Pseudomonadota; class Gammaproteobacteria; order Pseudomonadales; family Pseudomonadaceae; genus Pseudomonas; species Pseudomonas sp. KH_046_2. Next base: position 5,004,145 of record NZ_CM174480.1, read on the forward strand.
TCTTGATCAGGGTACTCATTGCGAAGCCTCCAGCATTCGGCGACGACGGCCAGTGATGTATTCGGACAGGGTCATGATCGCGAGGGTGGTGACGATCAGCACCACACCGGCGGCGGATGCGGCGGGCCAGTTCATCAGCGGGGCGATCTGGTCATGCACCATCACCGCCAGCATCGGCACACGCCGACCACCGAGCAGCAAGGGCACCACGAAACTGCTGGCGTTGTAGGCGAACACCAGGGTCGCACCGGTAATGATTCCCGGCAGACTCATCGGCAATACCACCTGGCGGAACACCTGGAAGCGACTGGCGCCCAGGGTGGCGGCCGCTTCTTCATAGCTGCGGGCGACACCTCGCATAGCGCTGGCAATCGGCAACACGGCCAGCGGGAAGGCGGTTTGCACCAGGCCCATCAACACGCCGTTCTGGTTGTAGAGCAGCATGATCGGGCGCTTGATCAGGCCCAGGCCCATCAGTGCCTGGTTGAGCATGCCGCCAGGGCCGAGGATCACCAGCCAGCCATAGCTTTGCAGCAGCAGGTTGACCAGCAATGGCAGCAACACCGCCGCAAGGAAGATCCGGCGCACGAACGGCGAGGTCAGGCGCGACATGGTGTAGGCCACCGGGATCGCCAGGATCACTGCGATCACCGCGCTGATCAGCGCCAGGCGCAGGGTCAGCATCAGCGACTTGAGGTAATAGGGTTCCAGCAACTGGACGTAACTGGCCAGGCTGAACCCGGACCATTCCGCGCCCTTGGTGCCCACGCTCATGCGCAGTACCAGCAGGCTCGCGGCAATCAGTACGCCAAGAAACAGCATCGACGGCGAGAGGAAAAGCCAGGCGCGCGTCGTTGGCGAAACACCCCGAGCAGCGCGCACGGGGGCGGCACTCACCGGATGAGTCAGAGGTTGGTGTTCCATAGCAAAGGGTCTCGTCAATGGAAAGCAGCTGACAGACACAAGACTTCCAGACACATCGGCCCCTTGTAGGAGTGAGCCTGCTCGCGATGACTGCTCATCAGCCGCCATTGATGGTGGCTGACACTCCGCTATCGCGAGCAGGCTCACTCCTACAGGGATCTTCAGTGTTTGAAGATCCTGTGTACGTCACTCGATCAGGAAGAAAAGATTTCCGTGTAACGACGAATCCATTGGTCATGCACAGTCGCCAGGAAGGCGTTGTCGTGCATGATCGCCTTCTCGGCAATCTGCTCCGGCGTGAGGATGTACGGGCTCTTGCGTGCTTCGGCGGAGATGATCGCCTTGGCGTTGACCGGGCCGTTGTAGATGTCTTCAGCCATCTTGCCCTGCACCAGCGGGTCCAGGGAGTGGTTGATGAAGGCGTAGGCCATGTCGGTATCGCCCGGACGGTTCTTCGGCATCACCGACAGCATCAGGTCGGTGTAGAAACCTTCCTTCATGCCGAACGTGGCGCCCAGACCGTAGGCCGGATCGCGGATCTGTTTCGGGAAGAAGGCTGGTGCGTACAGGCCGCCCATGTCCAGTGAGCCGGTGCGGAACAGTTCGGCGATCTGGTTCGGGTTTTCGCCCAGGGTCACCACACGATCTTTCAGCTCGGCGAGTTTCTTGAAGCCAGGCTCGATGTTGTGTTCGTCACCACCGGCCAGTTTGGCGGCGATGATGATCAGGTCCATGGCCTCGGTCCAGTTCGGCGGCGGCAGGAAGATGTTCGGCGCCGCGTCGGCATCCCACAGGGAGGCGTAGCTGGTCGGGGCTTCTTTCTGGGTGCGGGTGCTGTAGACCAGGCTGTTGCACCACAGCAGGTAACCGATACCGTGGCCATTGGCGCCGGTGCGGTATTTCTCCGGTACATCGACGAGGTTGGGAATGCGGTTGAGGTCGGGTTTTTCCAGCAGGTTGGCGGCGGCCAGACCTTCGGCACCGACGCCTGCCAGGGTGATGATGTCGTACTGCGGACGATCGCCGCCGGCCTTGAGTTTGGCGACCATTTCCGAGGTACTGCCGGTGCGGTCAGCGATGACCTTGCAGCCGTACTTGTCTTCGAACGTCGCGGCGATGTTGCGCAGTGCGGCCAGGCCGGTGTCATCGGACCAGGTCAGCAAACGCAGGGTCTTGCCGGCAAAACGTGTGTCGCTGGCATTGGCCTTGATGAACGGCATGCTCATGGCTGCCGCTGCAACCGAGGCTACGCCCACGGTCTTGATGAATTGACGTCTGTTCAGATCATGCTCGCCCATTACGGACTCCCTTTGTTTTTGTAGGTATAAGGCAGGTCGAAACTGTTGCATCCGCGCGACCGGACCAGCGTTGGCCCCTCTATTTTCGGGGGCTTGGCTGAGCCAGCGAGTTCATCCTGAGGTCGTGTAAAACACCTGACTATCGATAAAAACTCATTGAAGCCATGACGCCAGCGCATGCCTCATGTAGGAGCGAGCTTGCTCGCGAAAGGTGCAAGGGCGCCGCGTACATTCAGGCGCCCCACGTCATCGTTGACGTCCATCGCGAGCAGGCTCGCTCCTACAGTGATTGGCGTCAGACGGCCCGGATCACGTGTTTGATTTCCTGGAAAGCCTGCAAGCCCCACGGCCCCAGTTCGCGGCCGATGCTGCTCTGCTTGTAGCCGCCCCAGGCGGTCTGCGGGAAGATCACCTGCGGCGCGTTGATCCACACAAGCCCCGCCTGCAAAGCGTTGGCGACGCGGTCAGCGGTTTCGGCGTTGCGTGTCACCACACTGGCGACCAGGCCAAACTGGCTGTCGTTGGCCAAGGCAATCGCTTCGGCTTCAGAGGCGAAACTGCGCACGCAGATCACCGGGCCGAAAATCTCTTCATTCCACAGCGCACTGTCGAGGGGCACGTCGGCGAACACCGTCGGCTGCAAAAAATATCCGCGCGGCAGGTCGGCGGGACGATTGCCACCGCAAATCAGCTTGGCGCCGGCGCTCAGGCCGCGATCGATATGACCGAGCACTCGCTGGTATTGCGCCTGATTGACCAGTGCGCCCATTTCCACGTTCGGATCGAACGGGTCGGCCACGCGAATGGCTTCGGCACGGGCCTTCACTCGAGTCAGGAATTCATCGGCCAGTTCATCGGCGACCAACACGCGGCTGGTGGCGGAGCACATCTGCCCGGCGTTGAAGAAACCACCGCCACAGGCCACTTCCACCGCCAGGTCGAGATCGGCATCGGCCAGCACCAGCAGCGAGGATTTGCCGCCCAGTTCCAGGCTCACGCCCTTGACGGTTTCCGCCGCCTGTTGCATGACCTGCACACCGACCGCGTTGCTGCCGGTGAAGGAAATTTTCGCGATGCGCGAGTCTGCCGACAGGGGCGCGCCAACCGCCAGGCCGGTGCCGCACACCAGGTTGAACACGCCCTTGGGAACACCGGACTCGGCAATGATCGCCGCCAGTTCCAGCTCCGGCAGCGGCGTCACTTCCGAAGGCTTGAGCACCACGCAGCAACCGGCGGCCAGGGCCGGGGCGAGTTTCCAGGCGGTGGTGACCATCGGGAAGTTCCACGGCACGATCAGGCCGACCACACCGCACGGCTCGCGGCGCAAACGCGCGCTAAAGTCGTCGGTTGGCAGTTCTACCGCGCTGTCTTGTTTGGCGTCCAGCCCTTCGGCCAGACCGGCGTAGTACTCGAACGTGGCGATCACGTCATCGACGTCGATCGCGGCTTCGAATTGCGGCTTGCCGTTGTTGCTCGACTGCAAGTGCATCAACTTTTCACGATTGGCCTGCACGCCCGCGGCAATTTTGCGCAGAATCGCACCGCGCTGGGCGCCCGTGGTTTTCGACCAGTCGGCGAACGCCTGGGTGGCCGCGCTCACCGCTTGATCAACCGCACGCTCGTCGCCGCCATTGACGGTGGTCAACAGGGCTTCGGTCGCCGGGTTGATCACGCGCAGGTGTTCGTTGCCGGCCGACCATTGGCCGTTGATGTACAGGCCGTCCAGGGTCGTAGGGAAAGTCATTTCGACACCGCCTGCATCCACTGGGTCTGGTCGATTTCAATCAGGGTCGGGCCCTGGCGATCGCTGGCCACACGCAATGCGCCGCGCAGTTGCTCGACATTGCTGACCGCTTCGGCGGCGCAACCCAATGCCTTGGCCACACCGATGAAGTCCGGGGTATAGATGTCTACGCCCACCGGCTCGATGGCACGGTTGACCATGTATTTCTTGATCTCTTCGTAGCCCTGGTTATTCCACAGCAGCACGATGACCGGGGTGCGCGCTTCAACGGCACTGGCCAGTTCCGGCAGGGTGAACTGCAGGCCACCGTCGCCGATCAGGCACACCACCGGAGGACGCGCGCCACCTTTGACGCGGCCACCCAGCCAGGCGCCAATCGCCGCCGGCAAGGCGTAGCCGAGGGTGCCGTAACCAGTGGACGAGTTGAACCAGCGACGCGGACGCTCCGGGTTGAACGTCAGGTTGCCGGTGTACACCGGTTGGGTCGAATCGCCGACGAATACGGCGTTCGGCAATTCATACAGCACGGTTTCGAGGAAACGGGTCTGGGCCAGGGTCGGTGCGTCCCAGGTCGCGGCCAGGTCTTTACGCAAACGGGCGGCACGCACCTGGCCCCAATCGTTGCTGCGCTCGGCCAGGGATTTGTGCGACAGGGCACTGAGCAAAGCCTGGGCGGCGTTGCGCGAGTCGGCCACCAGCGCCACGTGCGGCGGGTAGTTGCGCACGGTCTGGTCCGGGTCGATATCGACGCGCAGCAACTTGCCAGGAATTTCGAAGCCACCGGCGAAGGTCACGTCGTAGTCGGTCTCGGCCAGTTCGGTGCCGATGGCCAGGACCACGTCGGCCTCGGCGACCAGTGCACGGGTGGCGACCAGGCTCTGGGTCGAGCCGATCAGCAGCGGGTGGCCGGAGGCGAGCATGCCCTTGGCATTGATGGTCAGGGCGACCGGCGCGTCCAGCAGCTCGGCCAGCTCAGTCAGCTCGACGGCCGCGTCGATGGCGCCGCCACCGGCGAGAATCAGCGGACGCTTGGCGTCGGCCAGCAATTCGGTCATGCGCGACACGGCGCTCGGCGAAGCACCGGCGCGGTCGATATTGACCGGCAGGCTGCCGAGCAAGTCGTCGGCATCTTCAACCAGGACATCCAGCGGAATTTCAATGTGCACCGGACGCGGACGGCCAGCCTGGAACAGTGCAAAGGCGCGAGCCAGCACGCCCGGCAATTCCGAGGCCGACATCAGGGTGTGGGAGAACGCCGCGACACCGGCACACAGGGCGCCCTGGTTCGGCAGCTCATGCAGCTTGCCGCGACCGCCGCCCAACTGGCTGCGCGATTGCACGCTGGAGATCACCAGCATCGGGATCGAATCGGCATAGGCCTGGCCCATGGCGGTGGTGATGTTGGTCATGCCAGGGCCGGTGATGATGAAGCACACACCCGGTTTGCCGCTGGTGCGGGCGTAGCCGTCGGCCATGAAGCCGGCGCCCTGTTCGTGACGCGGCGTGACGTGGTTGATGCTCGAACGGGCCAGCCCGCGATACAGCTCCACGGTATGCACCCCCGGAATGCCGAACACCTGCTCGACCCCGTAGTTTTCGAGTAACTTGACCAATACTTCGCCGCACGTCGCCATGTCTTTGCCCTTTTTGTTCGTTTGAGACGCCGGGCGTGCGCTGTGTTTATGATGGATTCGCAGGCCCGGGAATGGCCTCATTGGAACGGGCGACAGGTAGCCGCAACAATGGATAAAAAGTCATACTAGCCATGTCCTCACGTCATACCTTGGATCCCAATGAAACGACTGCCTCCCCTGCCGGCGCTGCACACTTTTCTGATTACCGCGCAGTGCTGCAATTTCACCCGGGCCGCCGAACAGCTGCACATCACCCAGGGCGCGGTGAGTCGGCAGATCGCCGGGCTGGAAGATCATCTGGGTTATGAGTTGTTCATCCGCCTGGCTCGAGGCCTGGACCTGACAGCCGAGGGACGGGAATGGCTGCCACGGGTCCAGCAGATTTTCGGCCTGATCGACGAGGCCGTTGAACAGATCGGCGAGAAGCGCGAAACCCTGCAGCTCAAGGCACCGACCTGTGTCATGCGCTGGTTGCTGCCGCGTCTGCTGCAATGGCAAAGGGAACGCCCGGACGTGCCGGTGGAACTGACCACTACGGTCAAGCACGGGGTGGATTTTCATCGCGAACAGTTCGATGCAGCGGTGATGTACGGCGCACCGCCAGACGATTCATTGATGTCGCAAAAACTCTTCGACGAACAACTCACGCCGGTGTGTTCCAGACCGATGCTCGAAGGCCCCATGCCCCTGCAGACCCCGGCCGATCTACAACAGCACCTGTTGCTGCACCCGACCCGCGACGAGCGGGACTGGAAAGCCTGGTTGAAAGCCGCTGATGTGAATTTGACCAATGTCGGCAAGGGCCAGCATTTCGAAACACTGGACCTGGCGATGTCGATGGCGTCCCAGGGAACGGGGGTGGCGATTGGCGACTGGTCGCTGATTGGCGATGACCTGAACGCCGGGCGGCTGGTCATGCCATTCGAATTGAAGGTGACGACAGGACTGGCGTATTACCTGGTGCTCCCCGAAAAACCCGGGGCTTCGCCGAAGTTGCGTGAGTTGATGGGCTGGTTGGTGGAGCAGGCTCAGTCGCGGTAAAACCGTGTAACTCTGATGCTCCACCCTGTAGGAGTGAGCCTGCTCGCGATGACGGTTTCACATTCAAAATCAATGTTGACTGCTCCGCTGCTATCGCGAGCAGGCTCACTCCTACAGGTGATCAGTGAGCTCAATACCCGACTGTAAACCGCTGCCGCGAATGCTTTGGCGCTTCCACTTCGTCGAGCATCGCAATCGCGTAGTCGGCAAAGGTAATCCAGCTGCGCCCTGCGCTGCTCACCAGCAAATCATCCTGACCGAGGCGGAATGTCCCCGTGCGCTCGCCCTCGACAAATTCGGCCGATGGCGACAGGAAGGTCCAGTCCAGATCCCGCTCTTCACGCAAGATTGCGAGGAATTCGGCACCGGCACTGGCCTCTGCCTTGTAAGCCTCAGGGAAACCTTCGCTATCGATCACTCGAGTGCCATCGGGCAATAGCAGCGAACCCGCCCCGCCCACCACCAGCAGACGTTTGACCCCGGCTTTTTTCACCGGGCCAACGACTGCGCCAGCAGGCAGCGTGGCGAAATGCGCCGCGCTGATAACCACGTCATGGCCCGTAATTGCAGCTTGCAACGCAGCGGCATCAAGGGCATCGACAGCCTTGCCGACCACACCTTCACGCGGGTCGATTTTCGATGTGTCGCGGGCAATGGCGGTAACGTTGTGACCACGACGCAGCGCTTCTTCCAGCAGTTGGCTACCGGCACGACCGGTGGCACCGATGATTGCGATTTTGCTCATGACGTTCTCCAGTGGATGACAAATTTGAAAAGCAACGCAGCCTATTGTGGCGAGGGGGCTTGCCCCCGTTCGGCTGCGCAGCAGTCGTAAAACCTGTGATTAGGGTGTGACTGATGAAATGCAGGGGAGTGCTTCGCACTCCAACGGGGGCAAGCCCCCTCGCCACAAAAAAGCATCACCGCATCAACTTATTCACCCCACTTCATCTCGCCCTTGGCGACCTTGGCACTCAGCTCGAGGGAGCTTTCATCACCCAGGGTCGGGTAGCGTTTTTTCATCGCCGCGATCAGCGCGGCAGAATCCTTGGCCTTGGCGGTTTCCTCGTCGAAGGCCTTGATGTAAGCGGCGGTGAACTGCACGGCGTCCAGGGCGCGATCGCTCTCGCCCAGGTAATGCCCCGGGACCACGGTCTGCGGCTTCAGGGTTTCAATGGAATGCAGCGTAGACAACCAATCGGCATGGGACTGTGGTGTTTGCGTGTCAGCCATCCACACGTGGATGTTCTGCGCCACCACGACACCACCGACGACCGCCTTGATCGACGGAATCCACACAAAGCTGCGATCCGGCTGCGGACCCTCAAGACCAACCACCTGCAACTTCTGCCCTTCAAGGATCAGGCTGTCCCCCTTGAGCACATCCGGCACGATGGTTTTTGCCGGCACGTCGGCGCCCATTTTCGGGCCCCAGAACGCCAGTTTGCTGTCGACGGTTCGCTTGATGTGGTCGACGGTCGGCTGCGAGGCAAGGACCTTGGCCTTGGGGAATGCGGCCGTCAGGGTATCGAGGCCGAAGTAGTAGTCCGGGTCACCGTGGCTGATGTAGATGGTGGTCAGTTGCTTGCCGCTGGCGCGGATTTTTTCCACCACCTGTTCGGCCTGGGATTTGCCGAATTGCGCATCCACCAGGATCGCTTCTTTCTCGCCACTGACCAGCACCGAGGTCACCGGGAAGATGGCTTTTTCGCCGGGGTTGTAGACATCCAGCGTCAGGGACGAGGCGGCTGCATGGGCGGCGAAACCGAGGGCGGCGCTTGCCAGTAATACGCGCTTGAGGGTGGTGAAACCGATCATCTGTTGCTCCGTTGTCCGAATGCCGTTCTTGGCGATGGAACAGAGCTTAGTTGCCTGACTCAGTACAAAAAATGCGATGCTTGAACATAGTTTGTTTCTGAAAGCGGGCAAATCATGGATCGTCTTCAAGCAATGCGCGTGTTCGTCACGGTGGTCGACCTCGGCAGCCAGTCGGCCGCCGCCGATCATCTGGAGCTGTCACGGCCGGTGGTGTCGCGGTATCTGGCGGAACTGGAAGACTGGATCGGCGCGCGCCTGATGCATCGCACCACACGCAAGTTGAGCCTGACCGCCGCCGGCAACGAGATCCTGCCCCGCTGTCGGCAGATGCTCGATTTGTCCACCGACATGCAAGCCGCCGTCAGCGAACCGGATGACGCACCGCGCGGCCTGCTGCGGATCAGCGTCAGCACCTCCTTCGGCCAGGCGCAACTGGCCGATGCCATGGCTGCATATGTCCGACGCTACCCCGGCGTCAGCATCGACATGCAGATGCTCGACCGCACCGTGAACCTGGTGGATGAGCGCATCGACCTGGCGATCCGCACCAGCAACGACCTGGACCCGAACCTGATCGCCCGCCGCCTGACGGTTTGTCGTTCGGTGATCTGCGCGTCCCCCGCCTACTTGCGCGAGCACCCGGCGCCGCAACGGGTCGAGGACCTGAGCCTGCACAATTGCCTGACCCACTCCTACTTCGGCAAAAGCCTCTGGCATTTCGAGCAGGACGGCGAGCAGGTTTCTGTACCGGTGCAGGGCAACATCAGCGCCAACGAGGCCAGCACGCTGCTGCGCGCAACGATCGCCGGCGCCGGGGTGGCGATGCTGCCCACGTACCAGGCCGGCGTGCACATTCACAGTGGCGAGTTGATTCGCCTGCTGCCGACGGCCGAACCCCGGCAAATGAACGTGTATGCGGTGTATGCCTCACGCAAGCACATGCCGGCGGCGTTGCGCAGCTTGCTGGATTTTCTGGTGCTTAGATTTCCGGAAGAACCGGAATGGGATGTGGGCCTGTAACCCGATTAAAACTGTAGGAGCGAGCCTGCTCGCGATAGCGTTGGATCAGTCAACATCTTCGTCAATGAACGATTGCTATCGCGAGCAGGCTCGCTCCTACATGGGTTCATCAGCGTTCTGAATACCGCATCAAATGCCAAACCCGCCTTGCTGGCAACTCAGTGGCACTGACCTATGCTCAAAGTAATACCGAAAGGTATTGGTTCAGAGGTCAACGCCATGAACATCAGAACAAGAAGATACCTCGCGATTTTCGTCACCTGCGCGGTCACGCTCGGGCTGTATGGCGCTGCGGCCTGGCGGGTCGAGCAACTGCGCAACCTGCCCCGTGAAACCGCGAGCTGCAACTTCGAGCGCTGCATCCCCCACAACGCTACCTTCAACACCCTCCGGTAACGAAGGGGTCAGGCTTCGTTGTCCTGATCGGCCTTCAAGCGGTCACGAAACGCTTTGGGCGAAATCCCCACACGACGCCGGAACAGGCGCGTGAAGTTGGTCGGATCGGAAAAACCCAACACGTCGGACATTTCATAAATGGTCATGCTGGTGTAGGTCAGCAAACGCTTGGCCTCCAGCAATTGCCGTTCGTGCATGATCTGCAACGCCGGTTGCCCCGCCAATTCACGGCAGGTGCCGTTGAGGTGGGACACGGATATCCCCAGCCGGTGCGCCAGGTCCTCGACCTTGACGTGCTGGCGATAGGTCTCTTCCACCAGCTGAATAAACCCGTTGAGGTATTCCCGGGCCCGCTGCGGTCGCGCCATGGCGGTGCGCCGCTGGATCACCTGGCGGCTGACCCACACCACGATCACGCTGACCAGCGAATGCATGAGCATTTCCCGCGCCGGTTGATGGCTGGTGTATTCGTTCTGCAAGGCGCTGAACAGGCTGTTGAGGTACTCGGCGTCCTTGCCTGCCGGGTAGCTTTCGGACTGGGCCAGGGCATTGACCGATTGCCCCAACTGCATCTGCAGGTGGGCAATCAGCGGCGCGGCCAGGGTCACGACAAACCCTTCCACGTCCTCGGAAAAGCGAAAGCCGTGCACCGAAAGCGGTGGCAGGATCTGGATGGCCGGCTCCACCAGTTGCGTTCGCTTGCCTTCGATTTCAAGCTCGGCCTGACCTTTGAACACGAAGAGCAACTGGCACAAGTCAGCGTGGCGGTGGGGTTTGATTTCCCAATGATGTTCGCGACTGCGTTTGGAAATGGTTTCACAGTGCAACAAGTCCGGGGTCGGCCAATCCAGGCTTTCACCGTAGAGCTTGAACACCGGAATCGAAGGCAGGTCAGGCTTGTTCATCACTTCAATCCAGGCCTCGGGGTTGATCTCGGGCGATAATCGCACCGATTGGCAGAATGTACAGCTATCGGCTCAGTTTTCACCTTCAATTGACAGACCCGCAAGGGAAAAATGCAAGCACTCGATCCATAAAAATCATTCACCGGCCCTGGTCGCGTGAAGCTTGCGAGTCATAAGAACAATGAAAACGCTGAAAACCCAAGTTGCCATTATCGGTGCTGGCCCTTCAGGCTTGCTGCTCGGCCAATTGCTGCACAACGTCGGCATCGACAACATCGTTCTCGAGCGTCAAACCCCGGACTACGTGCTCGGCCGAATCCGCGCCGGCGTGCTCGAACAAGGCATGGTAGAGCTGTTGCGTCAGGCTGGCGTGAGTCAGCGCATGGATGCCGAGGGACTGGTGCATGGCGGCTTCGAACTGGCCCTCGACGGACGCCAGGTACACATCGATCTGCAAGCGTTGACCGGCGGCAAGACGGTGATGATCTACGGCCAGACCGAAGTCACCCGCGACCTGATGGCCGCTCGTCGGGAGGCTGGCGCGCAGACGATTTATCAAGCCGACAACGTCGTTCCCCACGGCATGAAAACCGACGAAGCGTTTGTCACTTTTGAGAAAGACGGCGAACGGTATCGCCTCGATTGCGACTACATCGCCGGTTGCGACGGCTTCCATGGAGTGGCGCGACAATCGATTCCCGCCGACAGCCTGAAAGTCTTCGAACGGATCTATCCGTTCGGCTGGCTCGGGATCCTGGCCGACACTCCGCCAGTCCACGAAGAGCTGGTCTACGCCCGTCATGAGCGCGGTTTCGCCCTGTGCAGCATGCGCTCGCCGACACGCACCCGTTATTACCTGCAAGTGCCCACCAGCGATCATGTCGACAACTGGTCGGATCAACGCTTCTGGGACGAACTCAAGTCGCGACTGCCACAACAGTTGGCGGACAAACTGGTAACGGGTCCGTCCATCGAAAAAAGCATCGCGCCACTGCGCAGCTTCGTGGTCGAACCCATGCAGTACGGGCGGATGTTCCTGGTCGGTGACGCCGCGCACATTGTTCCGCCCACCGGGGCCAAGGGCTTGAACCTGGCGGCCAGTGACGTCAGCACGTTGTTCAACATCCTGGTCAAGGTTTACCGCGACGATCGCCTTGATCTGCTGGAGAAATACTCGGAAATCTGCCTGCGCCGGGTGTGGAAGGCCGAGCGGTTTTCCTGGTGGATGACCTCGATGCTGCACCGTTTCGACGATCACGATGCCTTTAGCCAGCGCATTGCCGAATCGGAGCTGGAGTATTTTGTCGGCTCCGAAGCGGGTCGAAAAACCATTGCAGAAAACTACGTCGGGCTTCCTTATGAGGCTATCGAATAGCCTGCTATCGACTTACACTGGCGAGCATCCCCGCTCGCCTTGCCTCCTGCGGGACAATCTCTGCCCGCAGGTTTTCCCGTGACCAATCTCCGCCAGCCTGAAACGCCCAAACCCGCTATCCGCAGCGTGCTGATCGCCCTGATGCTGGCGATCTTCCTCGGCGCGCTGGACCAGACCATCGTCGCCGTTTCGATGCCGGCCATTTCCGCACAATTCAAGGACGTCAGCCTGCTGGCCTGGGTGATTTCCGGCTACATGGTGGCCATGACCGTGGCGGTGCCGATCTACGGCAAACTGGGCGACCTGTACGGGCGGCGCAAGCTGATGCTGTTCGGCATGGGCCTGTTCACCCTGGCATCAGTGTTCTGTGGCATGGCCCAGAGCATGGAGCAACTGGTGCTGGCGCGGATCTTCCAGGGCATCGGGGCCGGCGGGATGATTTCGGTGAGCCAGGCGATCATCGGTGACATCGTGCCGCCACGGGAGCGCGGTCGTTACCAGGGCTATTTCAGCAGCATGTACGCCGTAGCCAGCGTGGCCGGCCCGGTGCTCGGCGGCTACATGACCGAATACCTGTCCTGGCGCTGGGTGTTCCTGATCAACCTGCCGCTGGGCCTGGGTGCCTGGCTGGTGGCCCATCGCACACTGGTAGGGCTGCCGATTCCGCAGCGCAAACCGATCATCGATTACCTGGGCACCGTGCTGATGATCATCGGGCTGACAGCGTTGTTGCTGGGCATCACCCAGGTCGGCCAGGGCCATTCGTGGCGCAGCGCCGAAGTGCTGGCGCTGCTAGCCAGTGCGGTGCTGGTTCTGGGGCTGTTCGTCGTCCACGAACGGCGGGCGCTGGAGCCGTTGTTGCCGATGCATCTGTTCGCCAATCGCAATGCGATCCTGTGCTGGTGCACGATTTTCTTCACCAGCTTCCAGGCCATCTCGCTGATCGTATTGATGCCGCTGCGCTTCCAGAGCGTCACCGGCGCCGGTGCCGACAGCGCCGCCCTGCACCTGCTGCCCCTGGCCATGGGCTTGCCGATTGGCGCGTATTTCGCCGGCCGCCGCACCTCGGTGACCGGGCGTTACAAACCGATGATTCTCACCGGTGCTGCGCTGATGCCCATTGCGATTCTTGGCATGGCGTTCAGCCCACCGCAGGACTTTGTCGTGAGCAGCCTGTTCATGTTGCTCTGCGGGATTTCCTCCGGTATGCAGTTCCCGACGTCATTGGTGGGCACGCAGAACTCGGTGGACCAGCGGGACATCGGCGTGGCCACCAGCACCACCAACCTGTTCCGTTCGCTGGGTGGTGCCATGGGTGTGGCATTGATGTCGGCGCTGCTGTTGGCGTTGTTGCAGGATTCGAGTTTCGCGCACCTGGCCGGCTCGTCGCTGATTGCCGAAGGCCATTCGGGGAATGTGCTGCTGGACGGTTTGAATGCCGCGCCGGGTGATGCGCAGAACGCCTTGCGTGCCGAGTTGTTGCTGACGTTCCGGCATTTGCTGACGTTCAGCGCGGCCGTTTCACTGCTGGGGCTGGCGGCGGCGATTGCCATGCCGAACATGTTGTTGCGCGGGCGCGAGGACAAGGTTCGATAGGTAGACCGAGTCGCCTGTATTCGCGAGCAAGCCCGCTCCCACATTAGACCGAGTTGTTCATGAGTACGCGGTCAACTGTGGGAGCGAGCCTGCTCGCGAAGGCGGTCTGACAGTCACTACGATTCAAGGGCTGTAATACCCGACCGCCACCAGAAAATGCCCGACCTTCTTCAGGTAGGCATGCTTGTTCTCGACCTTGCCGGTCACCGGGTTTTTCCAGCGATACTCGTATTCGCCATCATCCTGCCGGGCCATCAACGCCAGAATCGGCTCGCCCACCGGTTTGCCTTCCGGGTCTGCGATCTTGCTGAAGTCGGTATTGATCAACCGCAGGTTGGTGCCGTGGGCCACGTAACGCTGGGTGTCCAGGTCGACGACAAATACGTACAGGTCATCCTGCAGGTAGCCGCCCTTGAGGGAGTTGATCGCCGTCAGGGTGCCCTTTTCGTCCTTGGCCAGATCGGTGGCCGCTTTGTTCAGCAAGGCCATGGCCTGTTCGGCAGAGGCCCGAGGCAGGTAATAACCGACCGCCAGAATCCGCTGGCCAACGCGCTGGTAGTAGACGTGCTTGCGCTCGACCTTGCCGTCGTTCCAGTTCTGCCAGCGATATTCCGCCTGCTGAATACCATTGCCCTCCGGCACCTTCAGGGCGTCCTTGAAGGCTTTCTGCAGATCAGGACCAAGCACTTGCGACACGTCCCGGCCAATCAGCGCCGACGACGGCCCGCCACTGGCGAGCATCACGCCTTTGGTGTCGAGCACGAAGACATAACGGTCCTTGTCGACAAACTCACCCTGACGGCTGAACGCCGCAAAGGCCTTGTCGCCATTCTCGTGGTAGTAGGCCAGGGCTTTTTCCAACAGGGCAATGGCCGCCTTGCTGTCGTCTTTTTCCGTCCCGGCGGCTTGCGCCTGGCCCAGGCACAACAAAAACATGCCGCACAGCAAGGTGAACCTGTACAGAAACCCCATTGCGCATCCCTCGTACCTGATGGTGTTTCAAGAGCGTAGACGGCAATGGGGGGATGTATGGATCCTTCTGATGTTCCTGTAGCGGTCAATTACTGCCGGGCGCGCAGTTGCTGCTGAAGGTTCTGGATCTGCGCCTGAAGGGTATTGATGTTGCGGGTGACCTGGCTGCGGAAGGCATCGAACTCGGCCGTGTTGGCCGAGCCCTGTGTGACCGCCGGACGGTTGTCCTGCACGCTCTTGAGCACGATCATGTCTTGCTCGAGACGCTCGATGGCAACGCTCGGATTGCCTTGTTTCTTCATTGCGGCAACATCGGCGCCCAGGCTTTTGAGCTGTGCATCGATTTTTTCCGAGTCCGACGGGGCGCTTTTCAGGGCGGCCAATTCAGTGCTCAAGGCTTTGACCTGGGCCTGCAACTGCGTATTGGCCGTCTGATGCTCGGTGTCCTGGGCAGTCAATTGCGCCAGGCGTTTGTCCAATTCGGTGGTTTGCGTGGTCATTTGTGCCAGTCGCTTGTCCAGGTCCGAGGCCTGGCCGGCAACCCCTTGCTGCTGGGCGTTCTGGTCCTGGAGCTTGCTTTCCAGCTGGCGTATTTGCAGCTTCAAGGCCTCGCTGTCGGTGTTGACACTGGTCTGGCCGGCAACAACCTTGCCGGAAATATCCTGCAGGCGCCCTGCCGCTTCCTCACTGATTCGCGCGAAGCTTTCCTGGGTCGCCACCAGTTGCTGTTCCATCAGGGAGATCTGCTGAAAGCTCCACCAGGCCAGGCCCGCGAAGGCGAAGAACAACGCCCCGACCAACGCCCACAAGGCACCGGTACTCGCCGCCTTGACCTTCACCACCGGCGCCGTGCGCGAGTGCACGACCGTGCGGGCGGTAGGCGCAAAGTCGTCATCGAGAACGTCTGCACGCAAGCTCGGTACATTATCGAAGTCGTCGTTGGCATCGTTTCGCATGGACATTGAATCAACCTTAGTGAATCACATAATGGCTTTATGCCGCGCAGTATAAACCCCACAGCCGCAACCATTGACCCCCAAGGCCGAATCCGGTTCAGTCAGGGGTCGTTGTTCGAGCGTCAGCGAACAGCCTGGGCCTTCCACCAGCCACAGAATTCATCGAGCGCCGTCCAGAGGCTGACCTTGGGATCGTAATCCAGATAATGCCGGGCGCGGCTGATGTCCAGGGTGAAATTTTTGTTCATGACCTGCATGCCCAGACGCGACAGCGTCGGTTCGGGACGCCCCGGCCACAACTTGCACACGCCCTCGTTCAACGCCGCCACGCTGTAGGCCAGGCCGTAGGAACGGTAGCGGGTGACCTGTGGGACTTCCATGTTACGCATGACGTAATTGACCACGTCCCACAGGGGGATCGGCGTGCCGTTGCTGATGTTGTAGGCCTTGCCCAGCGCAGAACCGCTGGCCAGCAAACTGCTGAGCAATGCCTCGTTGAGGTTTTGCACGCTAGTGAAATCAACTTTGTTCAGACCATTACCGATGATCGCCAGGCGCCCCTTGCGCTGCATGTTCAACAGGCGCGGAAAGATGCTCATGTCGCCGGCCCCGGTGACGAAACGCGGACGCAGGGCCAGAGTTTCGAGGCCGAACTCCTGGGCACCGAAGACTTTTTGCTCGGCCAGGTACTTGGTGGCGGCGAAAGGGTGTTTGAAGCGCTTGGGCACCTGTTCTTCGGTCAGGCCCAGGTGATCGCGACCATCGAAGTAGATCGACGGCGACGACAAATGCACCAGCCGTCGAACTCGTTGCTTCAGACAGGCTTCGACCACGTTTTCGGTAACCTGGACGTTGCCCTGATGGAAGTCCTGATAACGTCCCCACAAACCGACAGCACCGGCGCAATGCACCACGGCCTCGACGTCCGAACACAGCTCGCGCGCCAGTTCCGGGTCGCTCAAGTCGCCCTGGATGAACTCGGCTCCGCGGCGTACCAGATGCTCCACACTCTCGGCCCGGCGACCGTTGACCCGCACGTCCAGGCCCTGCTCCAGGGCAAAACGCGCAAAGCGTCCGCCAATGAAGCCGCTTGCGCCGGTAACCAGAATCTTCATGAATTGCTCCGAATATTTCGTTTTGCGTATTACGTGAGGTCTTGACGCTGCGCGTCAGTCCAAGGGCACCAGCCATTGCTTCGATGCGCTGACCAATTGATCGGTGAGCAGCCCCAGCAACTGACCGCCATTACGCCAATGATGCCAGTACAGCGGCACATCGATCGGCTTATCTGGCAGCAACTCCTGCAATACGCCCCTTTCCAGTTGCTCGCGCACCTGCAGTTCCGGAACCAGCCCCCAACCCAGCCCGGCTTCCGTCAGACGAATGAAACCTTCGGAAGACGGGCACAAATGGTGTTCGAATCCACCCTCGACGCCCAGGGACGCAAGGTAGCGGTGCTGCAGGAAATCGTCCGGGCCAAATACCAGCGCCGGGGTTTTGGCCAACTGATCGGCGCGTACGCCCTGGGGAAAATGCCGGGCAATGAAGGCGGGGCTGGCCAATGCCCGGTAACGCATGGCCCCCAGCAACACGCTGCGCGCACCTGCCACCGGACGCTCGCTGGCGCAGACGCAGGCCGCCACTTCACCGGCGCGCATGCGCTTGAGGCCGACGGTCTGGTCTTCGACCACCAGATCCATCAACAGATGCTGTTCGGCACAAAACGCCCCCACGGCCTGCGCCCACCAGGTGGCCAGGCTGTCGGCGTTCAGGGCGATCCGCAGGCGTTCCGGCAGGCCCTCTTCATCCAGCGCCGGCACCAGGCTTTGCAGATCCCGTTCAAGCAATCGCACCTGCTGCACGTGGTTGAGCAGCCGCCGACCGATTTCCGTCGGCGTCGGCCGTGAGGCCCGCACCAGCACCGGTTGGCCGACCCGCGCTTCCAATAGCTTGATGCGCTGGGAAACTGCCGATTGCGACAAGCCCAGCACCTGGGCTGCCCGTTCAAAACCGGCCTGTTCAACTACGGCGGCCAGGGCAGAAAGCAATTTATAGTCGAACATCAGTTTTCCTAATGAGCGATCAGAAAGATTGGTTTTTCTTATACAGCCTTCACAAGGACAATGACCAGCAAGAACTCTTGAACAAGGATCACCTACATGGCTGGCGAAACTTCATTGGCAACGCTACTGCGCAGCATGAGCCCGCAACTCAACGCCGGCGAATACGTGTTCTGCACCCTGCGCGACGGTAAGTTGCCTACGGATCTGGAGATTGTCGGCAGCTTCCGCGAGCAGGAAGGCCTGACCGTGATTCTCGAACGTTCCCACGCCGAAAAAGCCGGATTCAGCTTCGACTACATCGCCGCCTGGATCACCCTGAACGTGCATTCGGCCCTCGAAGCGGTCGGCCTGACCGCCGCGTTCGCCACGGCATTGGGCCAGGCAGGAATCAGCTGCAACGTGATTGCCGGCTACTACCACGACCATTTGTTTGTCGGCCAGGCCGACGCCGACCGTGCCCTGCAAGTGCTGCGGGATCTGGCAGCCAACGCGGAGTAAAAAATCATGTGGCAAAGTTATGTGAACGGGCTGCTCGTGGCCTTCGGCCTGATCATGGCGATCGGCACCCAGAATGCGTTTGTCCTGGCGCAAAGCCTGCGGCGTGAACATCACCTGCCGGTAGCGGCACTGTGCGTGGCCTGCGACGCCCTGTTGGTGGCGGCCGGGGTATTTGGCCTGGCGACGGTACTGGCACAAAACCCGACGCTGTTGGCCATCGCCCGTTGGGGCGGCGCAGCGTTCCTGTTGTGGTACGGCAGCCAGGCATTGCGCCGGGCCTTCTCGAAGCAGAGCCTTGAGCAGGGCGAAGGCCAGACCGTACGCTCGCTGCGGGCGGTCATGCTAAGTGCGCTGGCGGTGACCTTGCTCAACCCGCACGTCTATCTGGATACCGTTTTGCTGATCGGCTCCCTGGGCGCCCAACAAACCGAGCCCGGCGCCTATGTCGTAGGTGCGGCCAGCGCCTCACTGCTGTGGTTTTTCACCCTGGCGCTCGGTGCGGCATGGCTGGCACCGTGGCTCGCCCGCCCCAGTACCTGGCGAATTCTCGATCTGTTGGTGGCGGTGATGATGTTTGCCGTAGCGCTGCAACTGATCGCGGCCATCTGATTGGCGGAACCTCTATTCCACACAGTTGTTGCGTGGTTATGCCGCCCCCCCGGTGCTATGATCCGACTCCCTGCGCCGCAAAGAGTACAAACTCCCCGGCGCTTGTCTGGCCGCCCGTGATCGGCCTTGCGCTCACCGCAACTGACCTGATTAGGAGAATCATCATGGCTTTCGAATTGCCGCCACTGCCGTACGCACACGATGCCCTGCAGCCGCACATCTCCAAGGAAACCCTGGAGTTCCACCACGACAAGCACCACAACACCTACGTCGTGAACCTGAACAACCTGGTGCCAGGCACCGAGTTCGAAGGCAAGACCCTGGAAGAAATCGTCAAGACTTCCTCGGGCGGTATCTTCAACAACGCCGCTCAGGTCTGGAACCACACTTTCTACTGGAACTGCCTGGCGCCAAACGCTGGCGGTCAACCAACCGGCGCACTGGCTGAAGCCATCAACGCGGCCTTCGGTTCGTTCGACAAGTTCAAGGAAGAGTTCAGCAAGACTTCCATCGGCACCTTCGGTTCCGGTTGGGGCTGGCTGGTGAAGAAGGCTGACGGTTCCCTGGCCCTGGCCAGCACCATCGGCGCCGGCAACCCGCTGACCAACGGCGACACCCCGCTGCTGACCTGCGACGTCTGGGAACACGCTTACTACATCGACTACCGCAACCTGCGTCCGAAGTACGTCGAAGCGTTCTGGAACCTGGTCAACTGGAAATTCGTGGCTGAGCAGTTCGAAGGCAAAACCTTCACCGCTTAAGCTCGACGCCAGTCAAAAAACCCGGCTTTTGCCGGGTTTTTTTATGGAAGGATGTAAGCAACGGGACGGTAGCGATCGTTCCGCCGCCTTCGCGAGCAAGCCCGCTCCCACAGGTCACCACCGAGCCAGTGGGAGCGGGCTTGCTCGCGAAGAACGATAACGCGATCAGCCTGCCAACTACTGTGGATCGACGTTATCCAACGCGCGATTCACCGCCAGCTCCGCCAACATGACAATCTGCGAAATGGCCAGCGCCGTGTTGCGCTGGGGGCCAGTCAGGCAGGTGGCGAAATCACTCGCCATGACATTGGCTGAAGCCAGTGATTCACAAGCGTGGGCAAGCAGGCTTTCAGTGTCCATGTCGGGGACGATCATGAACATGGTGCGAGGGCTGTAGGGTTTGGTGGTGTTGTAGGGGGGATCGGGGATTAACTTATCCAAAATATGCTCCTTATCGATTGGAGCCATCTCTCGCCGTTTCTCACGCGAGCGAAGAGGTGGCAGCTATGTGCGGAGTGAGAAACCGGCAAGAGAGCAATCCGGCCAGACCGAGGTCTGCCCGCACACAGCCGCCATAAAGCATTGCTGGCAGCGGATAAGCTGGCGGCAATTATGGTGGTACTGGCGCTGGATTAACACTCTCTTGCGGGTTCTCACGCCCGATCGCTGAAGCATTTCAGCGATCACCAAAGGTTATTCAGCCCGCTTCCGACGGACAACCTGAAAACTGCGTGGGAAACTTCTGGCGCTTTCCTACACCGCGCTAACCCGCAAGAACGTAACGCGGAGCCAGCTCCCACAGGGATCGGGGACATCTGCAAAAACCAGGTCGGCTGTCAGGCCGCCATCGCGAGCAAGCTCCCACAGAAGAGCAAAGGCAGAGCAGCCCACACCACCGCGTCGCTTCTCACCACTCATCAGGCCGAGCGTTAGCTCGCCTGCAGCTCTTGATCTTGATCCACCCGCCCCCTCGGCAGGCTGAGTGGAGGTGTTCATCCGGGGATGGGCGCGCAGCGCCGTTCGACGCAGTCGAACACATCGCATGTAGGTGCCAGCGAAGCCAACCGGAGGGCGATGCCCCCGGATGAATGCCGGAGCGAAGGAACCCCGAGCCTAAGCGAGGGGCCGTACGTAAGGGGCGAGACCTTTTGGTTCCTTTTGGGGCGTTTGCCAAAAGGGACTCGCCGTAAGGGCGAAACCGCCAGCCGCCGTTACCGAAGAAATGGATATGTACTCCGTTAAAACTCCAAACCAACCTACAGAATCCAAGGCATTTTCCGACGATGAAACAAGTCTTCCGGCCCTTGCTCCCCCGCCCCGGACGACTAACATCAAACAGAAGGAAAATATCTCCACCCCGCCCCTCAAGTTGAAGGACTCGACAACCGACACAGTGCTAATAGGCTAACTCGTCAAGACAACTGCAAATCGGCCAAGCTGCAGGCAAAATCCCCCAAGGATGATTGTCCCTTTGACTGCCATCACAGGATTGCCAATACTCATGGCAACTTGATGCTACCCGCACGGAACAAGGAATAACCCTTTGAAGCTGGAACTCAAGAACAGCTTGTCGGTGAAGTTGCTCCGGGTCGTGCTCCTGTCGGCATTGATCGTCGGCGTGGTCTTGAGCTGCGCGCAGATTGTGTTCGATGCCTATAAGACACGCCAGGCCGTCGCCAGCGATGCCGAACGCATCCTCGACATGTTTCGTGACCCCTCGACCCAGGCCGTCTATAGCCTGGACCGGGAGATGGGCATGCAGGTGATCGAGGGCCTGTTTCAGGACGCCGCCGTGCGCAAGGCCTCCATCGGCCACCCCAACGAAGCCATGCTCGCGCAAAAAAACCGTGAATTGCAGCACTCCCACAGCCGCTGGCTGACCGACCTGATTCTTGGCAAGGAACGCACCTTCACCACCCAACTGGTCGGTCGCGGGCCTTACAGCGAGTATTACGGCGACCTGAGCATCACCCTCGATACCGCCACCTACGGCCAAGGGTTCATTGTCAGCTCGGTGATCATCTTCATCTCTGGCGTCCTGCGCGCGCTCGCCATGGGGCTGGTGTTGTATCTGGTCTACCATTGGCTGCTGACCAAACCGCTGTCGCGGATCATCGAGCACCTCACGGAAATCAATCCGGATCGTCCCAGCGAACACAAGATTCCGCTGCTCAAGGGGCACGAGAACAACGAACTGGGCATCTGGATCAACACCGCCAACCAGTTGCTCGAGTCCATCGAACGCAATACCCATCTGCGCCACGAAGCGGAAAACAGCCTGGTGCGCATGTCCCAGTACGATTTCCTGACGGGGCTGCCGAACCGCCAGCAATTGCAGCAGCAACTGGACAAGATTCTCATCGACGCCGGCAAATTGCAGCGCCGGGTCGCGGTGTTGTGTGTTGGCCTCGATGACTTCAAGGGCATCAACGAGCAGTTCAGCTACCAGACCGGCGACCAGTTATTGCTGGCCCTGGCCGATCGCCTGCGCGGTCATAGCGGTCGCCTGGGCGCCCTCGCCCGCCTCGGTGGCGACCAGTTCGCCCTGGTCCAGGCCGATATCGAGCAACCCTACGAAGCCGCCGAGCTGGCGCAAAGCATTCTCGATGATCTGGAAGCGGCGTTTGCCCTCGACCATCAGGAGATCCGCCTGCGCGCCACCATCGGCATCACCCTGTTCCCCGAGGACGGCGACAGCACCGAGAAGTTGCTGCAAAAAGCCGAGCAGACCATGACACTGGCCAAGACCCGCTCGCGCAACCGCTATCAGTTCTATATCGCCAGCGTCGACACCGAAATGCGCCGCCGCCGCGAGCTGGAAAAAGACCTGCGCGATGCCCTGATCCGCAATCAGTTCTACCTCGTCTACCAGCCGCAGATCAGCTACCGCGACAACCGCGTAGTGGGCGTCGAAGCCCTGATTCGCTGGCAACACCCCGAGCACGGCATGGTACCGCCAGACCTGTTCATTCCGCTGGCCGAACAGAACGGTACCATCATTGCCATCGGCGAATGGGTGCTGGACCAGGCCTGTAAACAACTGCGCGAGTGGCATGACCAGGGCTTCTCCGACCTGCGCATGGCGGTGAACCTGTCTACGGTTCAATTGCACCACGCCGAACTGCCACGGGTGGTCAACAACCTGCTGCAGATGTACCGCCTGCCACCGCGCAGCCTGGAGCTGGAAGTCACCGAAACCGGCCTGATGGAAGACATCAGCACCGCGGCCCAGCACTTGCTCAGCCTGCGCCGCTCCGGCGCGCTGATCGCCATCGACGATTTCGGAACCGGCTATTCGTCCTTGAGCTATCTCAAGAGCCTGCCCTTGGACAAGATCAAGATCGACAAGAGCTTCGTTCAGGACCTGCTCGATGACGACGACGATGCGACCATCGTTCGCGCCATCATCCAACTGGGCAAGAGCCTGGGCATGCAGGTGATTGCCGAAGGCGTGGAAACCGCCGAGCAAGAGGCCTATATCATCTCCGAAGGCTGCCACGAAGGTCAGGGCTATCACTACAGCAAGCCGTTGCCGGCACGGGAACTGGGCCTATACCTGAAGCAAGCCCAACGCAGTAACGCCGCTATTTTGTAACCCCCTGTAGGAGCGAGCCTGCTCGCGATGGTCGTGAACGATAACGCGTTCATTCTGGATGAGCGCGTTGTTCTCAGGTTCATCGCGAGCAAGCTCGCTCCTACAAGGCCGCGAGCCACGCTCCGTGAATAAGAAATATTTACAGGTACAACCCTTTACACATAATGCGAAAGATTTGCATTATGTCGCAGTTTTGCGTGTGCATAGCACGACTCCACCCCTATCGAAGCAGGATGTTCGCCATGATTCGTATGCCTCTGGCTACCGCCACTCTGTTGGCCATCGCTATTTCCCTAGCCGGTTGCGGCGAAGGTAAAGACCAAGAAAAAGCTGCCGCGCCAGCTGCCAGCACTGCGGCTGCCCCGGCTGCTCCAGCCGCGGCACCTGCCGCTGCCGGTAAAGTCGACGAAGCTGCCGCCAAGGCCGTTGTCGCCCATTACGCCGACATCGTTTTCGCTGTTTACAGCGATGCCGAATCCACCGCGAAGACCCTGCAAACCGCCGTAGACGCCTTCCTCGCCAAGCCGAACGCCGACACCCTGAAAGCCGCCAAGGCTGCCTGGGTTGCCGCTCGCGTGCCTTACCTGCAGAGCGAAGTGTTCCGCTTCGGCAACACCATCGTTGACGACTGGGAAGGTCAGCTGAACGCCTGGCCGCTGGACGAAGGCCTGATCGACTACGTCGACAAATCCTACGAACACGCCCTGGGCAACCCGGGTGCCACTGCCAACATCATCGCCAACACTCAAGTGCAGATCGGCGAAGACAAGGTCGATGTCAAAGACATCACCCCGGCAAAACTCGCCAGCCTGAACGAGCTGGGCGGTTCCGAGGCCAACGTTGCCACCGGCTACCACGCCATCGAATTCCTGCTCTGGGGCCAGGACCTGAACGGCACCGGCCCTGGCGCCGGCAACCGTCCGGCCTCGGACTACCTGGAAGGCAAAGGCGCTACCGGCGGTCACAACGATCGTCGTCGTGCCTACCTGAAGTCCGTGACTCAGCTGCTGGTCAGCGACCTGGAAGAAATGGTCGGTAACTGGAAGCCGAACGTGGCCGACAACTACCGCGCCACGCTGGAAGCAGAACCGGCTGAAACCGGCCTGCGCAAAATGCTGTTCGGCATGGGCAGCCTGTCCCTGGGCGAACTGGCGGGCGAGCGCATGAAGGTTTCCCTGGAAGCCAACTCCCCGGAAGACGAACAGGATTGCTTCAGCGACAACACCCACAACTCGCACTTCTACGATGCCAAGGGCATTCGTAACGTGTACCTGGGTGAATACACTCGCGTCGACGGCACCAAAATGACCGGCGCCAGCCTGTCGTCCCTGGTGGCCAAGGCCGACCCGGCTGCCGACACCGCGCTGAAAAACGACCTGGCCGCCACCGAAGCCAAGCTTCAGGTCATGGTCGACCACGCCAACAAGGGTGAGCACTACGACCAGTTGATCGCTGCCGGCAACACTGCTGGCAACCAGATCGTCCGTGACGCCATCGCGTCCCTGGTCAAGCAGACCGGTTCGATCGAAGCCGCCGCTGGCAAACTGGGCATCAACGACCTGAACCCGGACAACGCTGATCACGAATTCTGATCAACGCTGGCTGAGTGAGTAATAAGGCGACCTTCGGGTCGCCTTTTTTACATCGGTTTTTAGGGTGATGCTGGTGGCCTCATCGCGGGCAAGCCCGCTCCCACAGGTTCTC
The DNA here is from genome assembly GCF_057838985.1 of Pseudomonas sp. KH_046_2. NCBI lineage: Bacteria > Pseudomonadati > Pseudomonadota > Gammaproteobacteria > Pseudomonadales > Pseudomonadaceae > Pseudomonas > Pseudomonas sp. KH_046_2. The sequence goes on from NZ_CM174480.1 coordinate 5,029,054, forward strand.
TGGCGTTCACTGTCTCTGTGTACACCTCCAATCCCTGTGGGAGCGTGGCTTGCCCGCGATGGCTGCGCCGCGGTCTCAAGTGAAAACCCTGCCCCACATCAAGCAAACGATAATTCCTCTTATTCAAATTCCCATCCCCTGTTAGACTTTGCGCCCTTGTTTTGCTCGTCTTGCAGGATGTCTGATGCCCTCGCTGCCTCTTCGCTTGTCCGCACTGTTTCTGGCCCTGGGCCTGAGTGCCTGCGATGACGCCCCGAAATTCACCCGGGCCGAACCCGGTGAAGCCCGCTCCGGCGGCAGTGCGACGGTGCGCAAGACCGATCAGAACGCGTTTTCCATGCCCTCGGCGAACCTGCCGCCGTCACGGCGTGTGGATTTCAGCGTCGGCAACAGCTTCTTCCGCAGCCCTTGGGTGATCGCCCCGTCGACGACGACCGCTCGCGATGGCCTCGGTCCACTGTTCAACACCAATGCCTGCCAGGGCTGCCACATCAAGGACGGCCGCGGCCATCCGCCGACTCCCGACGATGTGAACGCCGTGTCGATGCTGGTACGCCTGTCGATTCCCGACGCCCCGGCGTATGCCAAGGTCATCGAACAGCTCGGCGTGGTGCCGGAGCCCGTCTACGGCGGCCAGTTCCAGGATATGGCCGTACCCGGCGTGGCCCCCGAAGGCAAAGTGCGGGTCGATTACACCGCCGTGCCGGTTCGCTTCAAGGACGGCACCGAAGTCGAGCTGCGCAAACCGAGCCTGAACATCACCCAACTGGGCTACGGCCCGATGCACCCCGACACCCGCTTCTCGGCCCGCGTGGCACCGCCGATGATTGGCCTGGGCCTGCTCGAGGCGATCCCCGAGGAGGCAATCCTGGCCAACGCCGAGGCACAGGCCAAGGCGAACAACGGCATCAGCGGGCGACCGAACCGGGTCTGGGATGACGCCCTGCAAATGACCGTTCTGGGACGATTTGGCTGGAAAGCCGGACAACCAAACCTCAATCAACAGAATGTCCACGCGTTTTCCGGTGATATGGGGCTCACGACCAGCCTTAGACCCGTTGATGACTGCACGGACGCGCAAACGGCCTGTAAACAGGCACCCAATGGCAACGGCCCCAATGGCGAGCCGGAAGTCAGCGACAACATCCTGCGCCTGGTGCTGTTCTACAGCCGTAACCTCGCCGTACCGGCTCGCCGTGACGTCAGCGCGCCAGAAGTGCTGGCCGGCAAGACTTTGTTTTATCAGGCCGGTTGCCAGTCCTGTCACACACCGAAATACACCACCGCCGCCAATGCCGCCGAACCTGAACTGGCCAATCAAGTGATTCGCCCGTACAGCGATCTGCTGTTGCATGACATGGGCGACGGCCTGGCCGACAACCGTACCGAGTTCCAGGCCAGCGGCCGCCAATGGCGCACCCCGCCGTTGTGGGGCATCGGCCTGACACAGGCAGTCAGCGGCCACACCCAGTTCCTGCACGACGGCCGCGCCCGCAACCTGCTCGAAGCCGTGCTCTGGCATGGCGGCGAGGCGACTGCGGCGCAGCAACAGGTTTTGTCTTTCAATGCCGAGCAACGCGCTGCGTTGCTGGCGTTCCTGAATTCCCTTTAACACGCATTCCACTCGCGGGAGCCCGACATGTTCCGTCCCAAACTGTTGTTCACCAGCCTTGCCGCACTTGCCCTGGGCGCCTGCTCACCCCAGGACCCGCAAGCGGTCACGTCGGCGGCCATCGCCAAGTCGGTGATCCTGCCGACCTACACCCGCTGGGTTGAAGCCGACCGTCAATTGGCAGTCAGCGCGCTCGCCTACTGCGAAGGCAAGGAAACCCTGGAAACCGCCCGTGCCGACTTCCTGCACGCGCAAAAGGCCTGGGCCGAACTGCAACCATTGCTGATCGGGCCACTGGCCGAAGGCAACCGTTCGTGGCAAGTGCAGTTCTGGCCGGACAAGAAAAACCTGGTCGGCCGTCAGGTCGAGCAACTGGTCACCGCCCAGCCGCAAATCGATGCCGCCGCCCTGGCCAAGTCCAGCGTTGTGGTACAGGGGCTCTCGGCCTACGAATACATTCTGTTCGACAGCAAGCCTGACGTGGCCAACACAGAGCGGAAGAGCAAATACTGCCCACTGCTGGTCGCCATCGGCGAACGCCAGAAGCAATTGGCCGAAGAGATTCTGCAAACCTGGAACAACACCGACGGCATGCTCGCGCAAATGAGCAAATTCCCGAACCAGCGCTACGCGGACTCCCACGAGGCGATCGCCGATCTGCTGCGCGTGCAAGTCACCGCCATCGACACCCTGAAGAAAAAACTCGGCACGCCGATGGGCCGCCAGAGCAAGGGCGTGCCGCAACCGTTCCAGGCCGATGCATGGCGCAGCCAGGCATCCCTGACCAGCCTCGAAGCCAGCCTCACGGCCGCCAAAACGGTCTGGGAAGGTGTGGACAACAAAGGCCTGCGCGGCCTGTTGCCGAGCGAGCAGAAGCCGTTGGCCGACAAGATCGACGCCGCCTATGCCGCGTCGCTGAAACTGTTTGCCGGCTACCAGCGCTCGCTGACCGACATGCTCAATGACGAGGCCGGCCGCCAGCAACTCAACGAGCTGTATGACAGCCTCAACGTCGTCCATCGCCTGCACGAGGCCGATCTGGCCAAGGCACTGGGCATCCAGCTGGGCTTCAACGCCAACGACGGTGACTGATGAGGGCCGGTTCCATGCTGCGACGCCAGGTTCTGACATTAGGTAGTTTGCTGCTGGGTGCAGTGACGCTGGGCGGCTGGAAGCTGTTCAAGCAAAAGGACAAGTGCCCGTTGTTGCTTTCGGCACGGGACGATACCGATGGCCAGCATTACGCCGTCGGTTATCGACTGGATGGCACCCAGGTGTTCGCCACCCGGGTCGGCCAGCGTTGCCACGACATCATCAACCACCCGACACAGCCGATTGCGCTGTTTGTCGCCCGCCGTCCGGGCACCGAGAGCTACCTGATCGATCTGCGCGACGGCGCGCTCCTGCAAACCGTGGTGTCACAGCCGAACCGGCACTTCTACGGACACGCGGTCATTCACCACAGCGGCGACTGGCTGTACGCCACCGAAAACGACACCACCGATCCGGGTCGCGGCCTGCTCGGCGTGTATAAGTTCGAAGGCGAACGACTGGTGCACAGCGGTGAGATTTCCACCCACGGCCTCGGTCCGCACCAAGTGTCGTGGATGCCCGATGGCGAAACCCTGGTGGTGGCCAACGGCGGGATTCGCACCGAGGCCGAAAGCCGGGTGGAGATGAACCTCAACGCCATGGAACCGAGTCTGGTCCTGATGCAACGTGACGGCACCCTGCTGAGCAAGGAAACCCTCGCCCAGCAGATGAACAGCGTGCGCCATCTGGCCATTGCCAGTGACGGCACCATCGTCGCCAGCCAACAGTTCATGGGTGCGGCCCATGAGTCGTCGGAGCTGTTGGCGATCAAGCGGCCCGGCCAGCCTTTCGTCGCGTTCCCGGTGCCCGAGCACCAGTTGCAGGCCATGGGGCATTACACCGCCAGTGTCGCGATACACAGCGACTTGCGCCTGGTGGCGTTGACCGCACCGCGGGGCAACCGTTTTTTCATCTGGAACCTGGACAGCGGTGAAGTACGCCTGGACGCGCCACTGCCCGATTGCGCCGGGGTCGGCGCCGTGGCCGATGGTTTTGTCGTGACCTCGGGCCAGGGGCGCTGCCGCTACTACGACTGCCGCCAGACAAACCTTGTTGCAAAACCGCTGGAGCTACCCGCAGGGCTCTGGGACAACCATCTGCATCTGATGGCCTGAATCATCAAAAAGATCGCCGCCCTCGGCCGCGCCTGAATCGGGATCACGTACATCCCGCAGACGAGACCCGAGGCGGCGAATCTTTTCAGGCTTTCCCCCCTCTAATACCTCACAACCTGTAAAAACGGCAGTTGGATTTACCCTCTACACTCGCGGTAATGTGCCCCGCTGTCTCACCTGATTTTCTCCAAGGAACTGGATATGCTGCGTCGCCGCATGCTGATCATGTTGGGTGTTGTTCTACTGATTGTGCTGGTCCTGGCTGCGTACAAAGCCTTCTCGATCTACACGATGGTTCAAGGCTTCTCTGTGCCCAGACCGGCCGTCAGCGTTGCCGTGGCCACCGCTACCGAGCGCCCATGGCAAGCCCGCCTGCCTACCGTTGGCACGCTCAAGGCATTGCAGGGCGTGGACCTGAGCCTGGAGACCGATGGCACCGTCATCGATGTCCAGTTCGAGTCAGGGCAGAAGGTCAAGGCCGGTCAGCCGATCGTCCGGCTCGACAGCGCCGTGGAAAGCGCCTTGCTCGAAACCGCCCTGGCCGACCTCGGGCTGGCCCAGCTGGACTACAACCGTGGCAGCCAGCTGGTGGGCAGCCAGGCGATTTCCAAAGGCGAGTTCGACCGACTCTCGGCGGTCCTGAAAAAGAGCAGGGCCACGGTCAATCAGCTCAAGGCTGCGCTCGAGAAAAAACGCATCATCGCGCCGTTCAGCGGCACCATCGGCATTCGACAGGTGGACGTCGGCGACTATGTTGCCAGCGGCACCATGATCGCCACCCTGCAAGACCTCAGTAGCCTGTATGTCGACTTTTTCGTGCCCGAGCAGTCGGTGCCGAAGATTGCTCTCGGCCAACCAGTACAGGTCATTGTCGCGGCATATCCGACCCAGGAGTACCCCGGCACCATCAGTGCGATCAACCCTAAAGTCGAGAACAGCACCCGTAACGTGCAGGTCCGCGCCACCCTGGCCAACCCCGATGGCAAGTTGATGCCAGGCATGTTCGCCAGCCTCCAGGTGCTCCTGCCCGACCCGCAGCCGCGCATCGTGGTGCCGGAAAGCGCGATTACCTACACGCTCTACGGCAACTCGGTGTATGTGGCCGTACCCAAGAAGGCCGAGGATGGCAGCCAGGTAAAGGACGACAAGGGCCAACTGGTGCTGATCGCCGAACGGCGTTTTGTCGAGACCGGCGAACGCCGCGATGGGCAAGTGATGATCACCAAAGGCGTGCAGAGCGGCGAGAAAGTGGTGACCGCCGGCCAGCTCAAACTGGATAACGGCTCACGCGTTGCCATCAGCGACGACAAGACCCTGGCCGGGCAGAACAGCCCGCCACGCGCGGACTGATCAAGGAATTCCCATGGCTTTTACCGACCCGTTCATCCGCCGTCCGGTTCTCGCTACAGTGGTCAGCCTGTTGATCGTGCTGCTGGGCTTCCAGGCCTGGGGCAAGCTGCCGCTGCGCCAGTACCCGCAAATGGAAAACGCCCTGATCACGGTGACCACCGCCTACCCCGGGGCCAACGCCGAGACCATCCAGGGCTACATCACCCAACCGATGCAGCAAAGCCTGGCCAGCGCCGAGGGCATCGACTACATGACCTCGGTCAGTCGCCAGAACTTCTCGGTGATCTCGATCTACGCACGTGTCGGCGCCAACAGCGACCGTCTGTTTACCGAGCTGCTGGCCAAGGCCAACGAGGTCAAGAACCAGCTGCCCCAGGACGCTGAAGACCCGGTGCTGAGCAAAGAGTCTGCCGATGCGTCAGTGCTGATGTACATCAGCTACTTCAGCAAGGAGTTGAGCAACCCGCAGATTACCGATTACCTGTCACGGGTGATCCAGCCCAAGCTGGCGACCTTGCCCGGCATGGCCGAAGCCGAGATCCTCGGTAATCAGGTATTTGCCATGCGCCTGTGGCTGGACCCGATGAAGCTGGCGGGATTCGGCCTCAGTGCCAGCGATGTGACCAACGCGGTGCGCCAGTACAACTTCCTCTCTGCCGCTGGCGAGGTGAAGGGCGAATACGTGGTCACCAGCATCAACGCCAATACCGAACTCAAGTCCGCCGAAGCCTTTGGGGCGATTCCGCTCAAGGTCGATGGCGACAGCCGAGTGTTGCTGCGGGATGTCGCGCGCGTGGAAATGGGCGCGGAAAACTACGACTCCATCAGCTCGTTCGGTGGCACCCCATCGGTGTACATCGGCATCAAGGCGACGCCCGGCGCCAACCCGCTGGAAGTGATCAAGGAAGTGCGCAAGATCATGCCGGACCTGGAGGCCCAGCTACCGCCGAACCTGAAAGGTGAAATCGCCTACGACGCCACCCTGTTCATCCAGGCCTCGATCGACGAAGTGGTGAAGACCCTGTTCGAAGCGGTGCTGATCGTGATCGTGGTGGTGTTCCTGTTCCTCGGTGCCTTGCGCTCGGTGGTGATCCCGGTGGTGACCATCCCGCTGTCGATGATCGGCGTGATGTTCTTCATGCAGATGATGGGGTACTCCATCAACCTGCTCACCCTGCTGGCAATGGTATTGGCCATCGGCCTGGTGGTGGACGACGCCATCGTGGTGGTGGAAAACATTCACCGCCACATCGAGGAAGGCAAGACACCGCTCGAGGCTGCCATTGAAGGCGCCCGGGAAATCGCCATGCCGGTGGTTTCGATGACCATCACCCTGGCGGCGGTGTACGCTCCGATCGGTTTCCTGACCGGCCTGACAGGGGCGCTGTTCAAGGAGTTCGCCCTGACCCTGGCCGGCGCGGTGGTGATCTCCGGTATCGTCGCCCTGACCCTGTCGCCAATGATGTGTGCGTTTCTGCTGCGCCACGACGAGAACCCCAGTGGACTGGCCCATCGCCTGGACATGATTTTCGAAAGTCTCAAGCACCGCTACCAGAGCCTGCTTCACGGCACCCTCAACACCCGGCCGGTGGTGCTGGTGTTCGCCGTGATCGTGTTGTGCCTGATTCCGGTCCTTCTCAAATTCACCAAATCGGAACTGGCGCCGGATGAGGACCAAGGAATCATTTTCATGATTGCCAACGCCCCGCAACCGACCAACCTCGACTACCTGAACACCTACACCGACGAGTTCGTCTCGATCTTCAAGGCGTTTCCCGAGTACTACTCGTCGTTCCAGATCAACGGTTTCAGCGGCGTGCAATCGGGCATTGGCGGCTTCCTGCTCAAGCCATGGAACGAGCGCAGTCGCACGCAAATGGCGATCCTGCCCGAGGTGCAGGCCAAACTGGAAAAGATCACGGGGTTGCAGATTTTCGGCTTCAACCTGCCGTCCCTGCCGGGCACCGGCGAAGGCGTGCCGTTCCAGTTCGTCATCAACTCCGCCAACGATTACGAATTGCTGCTGCAAGTGGTCGACCGGGTAAAAAAACGCGCGAAGGAATCCGGCAAGTTTGCGTTTGTCCATGTTGACCTGGCCTTCGACAAGCCGGAAGTGGTGGTGGATATCGACCGCGCCAAGGCTGCGCAGATGGGGGTTTCCATGCAGGACCTGGGGGGAACCCTGGCGACCCTGCTGGGTGAAGGCGAGATCAACCGATTCACCATTGAGGGTCGCAGCTACAAGGTCATTGCCCAGGTCGAGCGGCCGTTCCGTGACAATCCGGACTGGCTGAACAATTACTACGTGAAAAACACCAAGGGCGAACTGTTGGCGTTGTCGACCCTGATCACCATCACCGACCGCGCTCGACCGAGACAGCTGAACCAGTTCCAGCAACTCAACTCGGCCATCCTGTCCGGCGTGCCGCTGGTGAGCATGGGGGAAGCCATCGACCTCGTGCGCCAGATCGCCCGGGAAGAGGCACCCGCCGGCTTTGCCTTCGACTACGCCGGCGCATCGAGGCAATACGTACAGGAAGGCAGTGCCCTGTGGGTCACCTTTGCCCTGGCACTGGCGATCATTTTCCTGGTGCTGGCGGCCCAGTTCGAAAGCTTCCGCGACCCGCTGGTGATCCTGGTCACCGTCCCCCTGTCTATCTGCGGCGCATTGATTCCGCTGTTCCTGGGGTGGTCGAGCATGAACATCTACACCCAGGTCGGGCTGGTGACCTTGATCGGGCTGATCAGCAAGCACGGCATTCTGATCGTCGAGTTCGCCAACCAGCTACGCAAGGACAAGGGCCTGACCGCACGGGAAGCGGTAGAGGAAGCAGCGGCCATCCGGTTGCGTCCGGTCTTGATGACCACCGCAGCGATGGTGTTCGGCATGGTGCCATTGATCATCGCCACTGGTGCTGGCGCGGTCAGCCGGTTCGACATCGGCACGGTCATCGCGACGGGCATGTCGATCGGGACGTTGTTTACCCTGTTTGTGTTGCCTTGCGTCTACACCTTGCTGGCTAAACCGGATAAACCCTGATGCAGAAAAACCTGTGGGAGCGCTGAAAGCTGAAATCAGGTCAATAAAAAAGGCCTCGCATCAGCGAGGCCTTTCATTTTGGCTTCAATCGGTTCAACTCTGTGGCCTCAATCCCTGAGAAAGACCGAACATGAACAGCAACAAGTCATGATCGGGTCGAGTGGCCACGGATGCCTTCGCAACCCGTGGCAACGGACAATGTTCTTCTGCGCTTATCGAGCTGAGAACCTGGGGGCGTGGTTGCTCCCAGGTTGCCATCGCGATCGATGCAACTGCCAAGGCTCCTACCAGAAACAAACCTCGTGCAATTTCGAGTTTCATCGCTATAAACCCTTGATAGCGCTGCCAAACGCCGTCTTATAAAAGTAGATGAGCTTTTTCCAGTCTGCGTCGCTGAACGACGAGTGGCGACGCAACTGCTTCAAGTCATGGACAGCTGCGCGATAGGCGGTCAATCGCTTTCGGCATTTCTCCAGATCGATCAGGGCCACTTCGACCTTGGCCGTCTCGCCCTCACCGGTCACGCGAACGAATACGTGCTTGTCGTAAAGGCAACCGTGCTGCCAGCGGCCCTTGTGCATGCGAGCCAGGTTTTCAGCCAGGTCCTTGAGCACCCGGTCGCTTATGGCTTGACCATGACGCTCGCGACCGCCACCGGCGTACCAGCGATCGATTTCCTCGAAGCCGTCCAGCGACTTGGTAATCAGCAGGGCACGCCACTTGTGTACAGGATCGCGCTGTGCGCCACAGAAAACGATTTCCGGAACCCGTACGCCAAGCTCGGTCACACCGATGAGCGCAGCATGCTCGCGCATTACCGTCGGCCGCCCGAAAGGGTGCTGCAAGCTACGATGGATATGCCCGGTCTGGCGCTTGACGTAGAGCAGTTGACCATCACTGCCCATCAGGCGTTGAACGCCGCTTTCCCCGCCGCGACGGACGTTGGGTTCTTCTACCCATTCACCGCGCTGATTCCAGAAGTAATCGAAGCGGTCCCGGGGAACGACTTCCGTTTCTGCTGCACACTGCACTGCCATCCTGTTACCTCTTGCGTAATACGTAAACTCGCCACATGGCATAGAGCGGCAAAAAGTCCAGTTGTTCCTGGATTCGGAAACCCGCCTGCTCAAATTCCTTCTCTACGGTAGCGGCCGGTAACACAAACCGGTTTTGGTAACCTTCCTGCCCACGGGTTTTCTCCGAACGCTTGCGTTTCCAGGCCTTGAAGTTGCCATCGACCCACAGCGAAAGAATGACACTGTCACGGGAAACACGCTCGAATTCACGCAAAATAGCCATGCGATGCTTGGCTTCACCGATGTGGTGGAGCAAGCGCATGCAAAAAATGCTGTCGACAGCGTTGCCCGGCAAGGCGATGTCGAATGCAGACGTGTGCAAGGGTTGTACCCGTTTCACCACGTCGGCAGGTTGCGCCTGGGTTGCGATCTTCAGCATGGACTCCGAGTTATCGGCACCGATGATCACTCGGTTGGATTTTTCCGCCAACAAGGGCCAGAAACGCCCTGCACCACAAGGTAAATCGAGGACCAGACCAGGCTCGCCAACCAGCGCCAGCGCCTTACGCGCCAGTTGTTCGTCACGCCAATGGGACAATCGACGGCCGAGACCTTCCTGGTGTTTGCGCAAATAGCGTTGCGCGTGTTGATCGTCGTATTTTTCCGAAAAATCGAGTTTGATCGGGCCGTCCATCATCAGGTCTCCTGAACTTCTGATAGCAACTACCTTAGATTTTGTGGTGTCGGTGACTGGTCATCCATTTGTGAAAATATCGTTATGGGAAACCCGGAAGTATTACAGGGCTTTACAGAATTGATCAGGTTTGCTGGACACCTGACTTAACAGATCAAGTTCGGGACAGCTCCACCTGAAAACGGCAGCCACTGGGCTCCATCGTAGTCAGGCTGACGTTCCAGCCCTGGTTTTCACAGATCCGCTGCACCAGTGAAAGCCCCAGGCCCAAGCCTTCCCCGCGTTTTTCAGTGCCCCGAACGAAGGGTTCGAACATCGCCTCGCGTTTTTCCTCAGGAATGCCCACACCGCTGTCTTCGACCAGAAATCCCGTGCCCGTCAGGCTCAGGCGGATGAAGCCCCGCTCGGTGTAATGCAAGGCGTTGCGCAGCAAGTTACCCATCACCGCGTGCAGGAGCGTCGCATTGTAGCCATTGGCCTCGGGGTTGCCCGGTTCAAAAATTAGCTTCAAGCCTTTGCTTTCAATGGGCTCGCGCCATAGACCGACCAGCCCCTCGGCTACCTGGCCCAGGGACTGCTGCGGCGACATGCTGGCATCTTCGCGCTGGGCACGGGCCAGCATCAGGAAGGTTTGCACCAGCTCACGCATTTCTTCACAGGCCCGGGCGATGCGCTCGACCTGGGCGCGACCGCGCTGATCGAGACCAGGGTTTTCCAGCAACAGTTCGCAGGAACTGGCCAGGATCATCAGGGGCGTACGCAATTCGTGGCTGACGTCGCTGGTGAACAAACGCTCGCGGGTCAGGGCCTGACGCAAGCGCCCGAGGGTGGCGTCGAAGGCCACGGCCAGTTCGCCCACTTCGTCGGCGGCATAATCCGGAGCCAAGGGGGGAGCCAAACCCAGCAGTTGATCGCGATGGCGTACCTGGCGGGCCAGCCGCACCACCGGCGCCATGACCTTGCGTGCCAGCACCCAGCCGAGAAATACCGCCAGTGCCAGGCTCAGCACGAAACCCACCAGCACCACGGCAAACAGCACCCGTTCACGCTCTTCGAAGTCGCTCTGGTCCTGCAACAGCACATAACGTCGGCCGTCGACGATTTCGACCATGGCGTGGTACGACAGGCTTTCACGGAACACTTCGTGGAAACCCGGCTCCAGGTGCCGCAAATCCTTGGGCAACCTGAAATCGCCTGGCCCGTTGCTGAAGTAGAACAATTGGTCCGGTTCTGGGCGATGGCTCCAGTCCGTGACATTGTCCATCAGCAACAGACGCTGCAAATCGCCGCCCAGACCGGCCGAAATCAGCTTTTCCTCCACCAGGTGCACGGTCGCCACGATGCCCATGGCAAAAGCGCCCGCCACCAGTGCGCTCATCAGCGCAAAGGCAATGATGATGCGTTGAGCAAGGCTCTGCTTAAACTCCATCACGGCCCTCGGCCAAGCGATACCCCACACCGTGCACGGTTTGCAGCAATGGCTTGGCGAACGGCTTGTCGATCACCTGACGCAGTTGGTGGACATGGCTGCGCAGGCTGTCGCTGTCCGGGCAGTCGTCGCCCCAGAGCGCTTCTTCAAGAATTTCACGGCGCAACACATGAGGGCTTTTCTGCATCAACACGGCCAGCAACTTCAGGCCGACCGGGTTGAGTTTCAGCAACCGGCCTTCACGAGTGACTTCCAGGGTGTCGAGGTCGTAGCTCAGGTCGCCGACCTGCAAGGTCCGCCGCCCGCCGCCCTGGGTTCGGCGCATGACCGCCTCGATACGCGCTGCCAGTTCCGACAGGGCGAACGGTTTGATCAGATAGTCATCGGCACCCGACTTGAAGCCTTGCAGACGGTCATCCAGCTGATCGCGGGCCGTGAGCATGATCACCGGCGTTTCGCGGCGGGCATCTTCACGCAGGCGCTTGCAGAGGGTGTAGCCATCGATGCCGGGCAACATGATATCGAGCACGATCAAATCGTAGTGCTCGGTGGCCGCCAGATGCAGGCCCGACAGACCATCCTGAGCGCAATCCACGGTATAGCCTTTGAGCCCCAGGTAATCGGCCAGGTTGGCCAGGATATCGCGGTTGTCTTCAACCAGTAGAATTCGCATGGGTATCTCTCCGTCCACAGTAACGGCCGTCGTGGCCCGCGCAGCTTAAGGCGAAGTTCAGCTCACGGCTAGGACTGAGTGAAGCGCAAAAGCGTGGAAATTGACCGATTACAGCCTTAACGAGTTTTTCACCAGCGATTCACACGCTGGCGACAGAATCGGGTTCAAACTCTGCGCGGCTGCGCATTTGAGAACATTTCACTGATCAAGGAACTAGCATGGTTTCGACCCTTGCCCGCCCTGCCCCTCGTCCGCTCAATTTCCGGGTGTGCCTTGGAGTCCCCGCCGTAGCTGCGATCATTCTGGTATTGCTCGAATTGACCAGTCTGGACATGGACCTGGCCAAGCTGTTTTACGACCCGGTCGCCGGGGAATTCATCGGACGCCACAGTTACTTCCTCGAGGACATCCTGCACGATCGCGCCAAACAGGTGGTCATCGCCTTCTCGGTGTTTGCCATCTTCGGCTTCATCGCTTCGTTCTTCATGGCCAGGCTCAAACCGCTCAAGCGCGAACTGGGTTGTCTGGTGCTGTCCCTGGGCCTGGCGACTTCTTTTGTCACGCCCATGAAAGCGGTGACCGCGGTGCAATGCCCATGGAGCCTCGAGCAATTCGGCGGTCACGAGACCTACAGCGAACTGTTGAGCCCTCGCCCACCCACCGAAAAACCGGGGCGTTGCTGGCCCGGCGGCCATGCGGCCACCGGCTTCACCCTGTTTGCCCTGTTTTTCGTATTGCGTGACCGTCGCCCGCGTATGGCTCGCGCAGCGTTTGTCTTCGCCTTTGCCCTTGGCTCAGTGTTCTCCATCGGGCGGATGATGCAGGGCGCGCATTTCTTCTCGCACAACGTGTGGACGGCGGTGTTCTGCTGGCTGATTTGTTTGGGGTCGTATTACTACGTTTTGTATCGACCGGCCCTGAGGGCTGAACGCGAGGCCAGCGCAGTACCTGTCGGCGCCTGATCTGACGCCATCTCCAGTCAACCCAAAATTGAAGGCAATAAAAAACCCCGCCTGCTTTCGCAGGCGGGGTTTTTTCGTACAGGGGTAAGGCTGGCTTACATCATGCCGCCCATGCCGCCCATACCGCCCATGTCTGGCATACCGCCGCCAGCACCGCCGTCTTTCTTCGGTGCATCAGCAACAGCAGCTTCGGTGGTCAGGATCAGACCGCCGATCGACGAAGCAGCTTGCAGCGCGGAACGGGTGACCTTGGTTGGGTCCAGGATGCCCATTTCGATCATGTCGCCGTATTCGCCAGTCGCAGCGTTGTAACCGAAGTTACCTTTGCCGTTCTTGACTTCGTTGACCACAACGCTTGGCTCGTCACCGCTGTTGGCAGCGATCTGACGCAGCGGTGCTTCGATGGCACGACGCAGAACGGCGATACCCACGTCCTGGTCGGCGTTGTCGCCTTTCAGGTCGAGGATTGCTTCCAGAGCGCGGATCAGCGCAACGCCACCGCCAGGTACCACGCCTTCTTCAACGGCTGCACGGGTAGCGTGCAGGGCGTCTTCAACGCGGGCTTTCTTCTCTTTCATTTCTACTTCGGAACCAGCGCCAACCTTGATCACTGCAACGCCGCCGGACAGCTTGGCCAGACGCTCTTGCAGTTTTTCACGGTCGTAGTCCGAGGAAGTTTCGGCAACCTGGGCACGGATCTGAGCAATGCGGGACTCGATGTCGCCTGCTACGCCAGCACCGTCAACGATGATGGTGTTTTCCTTGGAGATGGTCACGCGCTTGGCGCTGCCCAGGTTTTCCAGGGTGGCTGCTTCCAGGCTCAGGCCGATCTCTTCGGAGATAACGGTACCGCCGGTCAGAACGGCGATGTCCTGCAGCATGGCCTTGCGGCGGTCGCCGAAGCCTGGAGCCTTGACGGCTGCGACTTTAACGATGCCACGCATGTTGTTCACGACCAGAGTCGCCAGGGCTTCGCCTTCAACGTCTTCGGAAACGATCAGCAGCGGACGGCCGGCTTTGGCAACGGCTTCCAGCACTGGCAGCATTTCGCGGATGTTCGAGATCTTTTTGTCGACCAGCAGAACCAGTGGGTTGTCCAGTTCGGCAACCATGGTTTCCGGCTTGTTGACGAAGTACGGGGACAGGTAGCCACGGTCGAACTGCATGCCTTCTACAACCGACAGTTCGTTTTCCAGGCCAGTGCCTTCTTCAACGGTGATCACGCCTTCTTTACCGACTTTTTCCATGGCTTCGGCAATGATGTCGCCGATGGAGTTGTCGGAGTTGGCGGAGATGGTGCCGACCTGAGCGATTGCCTTGGTGTCAGCGCATGGCTTGGACAGGTTTTTCAGCTCTTTGACGATGGCGATGGTCGCTTTGTCGATACCGCGCTTCAGATCCATCGGGTTCATGCCGGCAGCGACGGCTTTCAGGCCTTCGTTGACGATCGACTGAGCCAGAACGGTAGCGGTGGTGGTGCCGTCACCAGCGTCATCGTTGGCACGGGAGGCAACGTCTTTGACCAGCTGCGCGCCCATGTTTTCGAAACGGTCTTCCAGTTCGATTTCTTTTGCTACCGAAACGCCGTCCTTGGTGATGGTCGGAGCGCCGAAGCTCTTCTCGATGATCACGTTACGGCCTTTCGGGCCCAGGGTCGCTTTTACCGCGTCAGCCAGGACGTTGACGCCTTTGAGCATTTTCTTGCGGGCGGAATCGCCAAACAGAACTTCTTTAGCAGCCATGATCGATATTCCTTAAATACTTTGTAGTAGCGGAAAATGAACGGGGGTATCAGCCTTCGATAACAGCGAGGATTTCGTTCTCGCTCATTACCAGCAGGTCTTCGCCGTCGACTTTCACAGTGTTGCTGCCGGAGTAAGGACCGAACACAACCTTGTCGCCCACTTTCACGGACAGTGCACGCACTTCACCGCTTTCCAGTGCTTTGCCTGGGCCTACAGCGAGGATTTCGCCGCTGTTGGCTTTTTCAGCAGCCGAACCTGGCAGGACGATACCGCCAGCGGTTTTCTTTTCTTCTTCGCTGCGACGGATGACGACGCGGTCATGCAGAGGACGAAGCTTCATTGTCGATCTCTCCTAATTGTGGTTTTCATCGGCCGGTGTAGTCCCGGCGGGTTTAACAAAGGCCGGCGGTGCCGGTTGCGGTTCGTCAAGCGAACCGCGGAAGTCTGTCTGGCGTGTTCGCCAGAAACCTTGCGGTGACCGTTACATAAGGGCGCATAAGCTTATTACAAGGGCGGGGATCAAAAAATTTTCAGTTCGCGGCCCCGCAAACGAACACGGCACCCGAAGGTGCCGTGTCGATGTGCGTATTACTTGGTATCGCGGTGTTCGAACTCGCCTTCGATCACGTTGGGCTCGCGGCCCAGCGGCTCGCGAGGCACCGGGCCGCCACGGGCCTGGAGGTCGTCGGCGAACGCTCGCTGACGCATTGCCTGCTCTTCGGCGCGCTGGCGCATTTTATTGGCTAGCAGGCGACGACTGAACGGCAGCAGCATGAACAGGCCGATCACATCGCTGATGAAACCCGGAAGAATCAGCAGGCCACCGGCCAATGCCAGCATCAGGCCTTCGAGCATGGTCTGGGCCGGCAGTTCGCCGCGGCTCAGGCTTTCACGGGCACGCAGGGCCGTGGCCAGGCCGGCGATGCGCAGCACGAACACGCCGAACATCGAGCCGAGAATGATCAGCAGCAGGGCCGGGAAAAACCCGATGGACCCTGCCACCTTGACGAATACGAACAGCTCCAACACCGGGAACAGCAGAAAGAGCAACAAAAAAGGGCGCATCAAATGGTTCCTCAACGCAAGAATGCCTTGCCAGTTCACCTTAGATGACGTCGCCGTTTCGTGAATTCAAGCGTCGGCCACTTCATTTTTCGGCCAATGCTCCGCGTGGGCCAGAGAAACCAAGGCTTCGCGAACTTGTGTCGGCGTATTACAAGGCGCTTGAAACGGCAACCAGTACAGACTTTGACCGATACGCAGGTGCATGCCTTCGGTGTCGATACCGACCATTTGCGCCGGCACGTTTTTCGGTAGCCCGGCCAGATCGACGTAATGGGCGATGGCCTTGGCGTGATCAGCGTTCATGTGCTCGACCATGCTCAGTTCAGCCTTGCCGGCAAACGGGTTGGCGAGGGTCAGGTCGTTGACCCAATGAATCGCGCCAAAGCCGCCGATGTAACGGTGGCGTACAGGCTCGAGTACCCAGAAATCGAAATCGTGGGCCTTGTGATAACCCTGCGACTCCGGGAAATAGCGGTAGTAACGCTCGGAGGCGGTTTCGATGGCGGCTTCGTCTTCTAGCTGATGCGCCTCGGCCAGGTAAGTCAGTCGACCAACGGCCTGGACATCTTCGGCGCCACGTTCGCCGACAAACAGCGAGCATTTCCGATCTTTTTGCAGATTATGCGTGTGCTGGGCGATGCGGCTGATCAGGATCAGCGGCCGGCCCTGCTCGTCCAGGCAGTACGGAACCACGGAGCCGAACGGAAAACCGGGCATCGATTTGGAGTGCGTCGAGAGCACCCCACGGTATTCCTTGAGGAGCAATTCTCGTGCATGCTTAGCCGCTTCAACGCTCAATTTATGACTCCTTATATAGAATCCGTCAGAAAAACGGACGGGCTGCTGGTGAAAAGTTCCAGCACGCCATCGGGGCAGTTCTCATGTGCAGCCGGGCTACGTCAGGCGCAGATCGAGAGGCTCTCTACAACAAAACCACTCAGACCTGCTACCGGGGCATGCGAATGCAACTCACTGACAAAGTAATCATTATCACTGGCGGTTGCCAGGGTTTAGGCCGCTCCATGGCCGAGTATTTCGCAGGCCTGGGCGCGAAACTCGCGCTGGTGGACCTGAACCAGGAAAAACTCGACGACGCCGTCGCAGCCTGCAAGGCCCAAGGTGTCGAGGCTCGCGCCTACCTTTGCAACGTGGCCAACGAAGAGCAAGTGACCCACATGGTTGCCCAGGTCGCTGAAGACTTCGGCGCGATCCATGGTTTGATCAACAACGCCGGGATCCTGCGCGACGGCCTGTTGCTCAAGGTCAAGGATGGCGAAATGACCAAGATGAGCCTGGCCCAATGGCAGGCCGTCATCGACGTCAACCTGACCGGTGTGTTCCTGTGCACCCGTGAAGTCGCGGCGAAAATGGTCGAGCTGAACAACAGTGGCGCGATCATCAATATCTCGTCGATTTCCCGCGCCGGCAACGTCGGTCAGACCAACTACTCGGCGGCCAAGGCCGGTGTCGCTGCGGCGACCGTGACCTGGGCCAAGGAACTGGCGCGCTACGGCATTCGCGTCGCCGGCATTGCACCGGGCTTCATCGAAACCGAAATGACTCTGGGCATGAAGCCTGAAGCGCTGGAGAAGATGACTGCAGGGATTCCGCTCAAGCGCATGGGTAAGCCTGAAGAAATCGCCCATTCGGCGGCTTACATCTTCGAGAACGACTATTACACCGGTCGAATTCTGGAGATGGATGGCGGGTTGCGGATCTAAGACGCGACAAAGAACAACTGTAGGAGCGAGCCTGCTCGCGAAGGTGTGTCAGGCACCGCGGTGTCGACTGATACACCTTCGCGAGCAGGCTCGCTCCTACAGGGATTCGTATTTCAGCTTATTAGTCGTCGCTGACGCTGATATTCGGCATCGCCGGCGTCAACGCTTCCTGCAATACGATCCGCGCACCGACGTGGCGGGCCAGTTCCTGGTAAACCATCGCAATCTGGCTGTCAGGCTCGGCGATCACCGTTGGCTTGCCGCCATCGGCCTGCTCGCGGATGACCATCGACAGCGGCAGCGAAGCCAGCAGTTCGACGCCATACTGGTTAGCCAGCTTCACGCCTCCGCCTTCACCGAACAGATGCTCGGCATGCCCGCAGTTCGAGCAGATGTGCACGGCCATGTTTTCCACCACGCCCAGCACCGGAATGTTGACCTTGCGGAACATTTCCACGCCCTTGCGCGCGTCCAGCAATGCCAGGTCCTGCGGAGTGGTCACGATGACCGCACCGGCCACCGGCACTTTCTGCGCCAGGGTCAGCTGGATGTCACCGGTGCCTGGCGGCATGTCGATGACCAGATAATCCAGGTCGCCCCACGCGGTTTGGGTCACCAGTTGCAACAGGGCGCCGGAAACCATGGGCCCGCGCCAGACCATCGGCGTGTTGTCGTCGGTCAGGAAGGCCATGGACATCACTTCGACGCCATGGGACTTGAGCGGAACGAACCACTTCTGGTCCTTGACCTCTGGGCGGGTGCGCTCGGGGATGCCGAACATGATGCCCTGGCTCGGGCCGTAGATGTCCGCATCGAGAATCCCGACCTTGGCGCCTTCCCGGGCCAGAGCCAGGGCCAGGTTGGCCGCCGTGGTGGATTTGCCCACGCCGCCCTTGCCGGACGCCACGGCCACCACGTTTTTCACGTTCGCCAGGCCCGGAATCTGCGCCTGAGCCTTGTGCGCGGCGATCACACTGGTGATTTCGACCTTGGCACTTGCCACGCCATCCAACCCCTGAATGGCCATTTCCAGCATCTGCGCCCAGCCACTCTTGAACAGACCGGCGGCATAGCCCAGTTCAAGCTGAACGCTGACGCGCTCGCCCTGGATCTCGATGTTGCGCACGCACCCGGCGCTGACCGGGTCCTGGTTCAGGTAAGGGTCGGTGTATTGGCGAAGGACGGCTTCCACCGCTGCGCGATTGACGGCGCTCATGGGCAACTCCGAAAACAGGACTGGAAAAGATAGAGGGTATCGTACCTGTTCCAAGCGTTCGGCGGGATGTTGAAAAGATCGCAGCCTCCACCTGTTACTCATCCAATGAAACAGGCTCACAGGGTGAAAAATATGCGCCGGCGCTTTATAGTGGCCGACCTCCGTTTCATCAAGTAGCCGAGCCCCATGTCCGAGCCACGCAAGATCCTCGTCACCAGCGCCCTGCCCTATGCCAATGGTTCGATTCATCTCGGCCATATGCTGGAATACATCCAGACCGATATGTGGGTGCGCTTCCAGAAGCACCGCGGCAATCAATGCATCTATGTCTGCGCCGACGACGCCCACGGTTCGGCGATCATGCTGCGCGCGGAAAAGGAAGGCATCACCCCGGAACAACTGATCGCCAACGTCCAGGCTGAACACAGCGCCGACTTTGCCGACTTCCTGGTGGATTTCGATAACTTCCACTCCACTCACGCCGAAGAAAACCGTGAGCTGTCGAGCCAGATCTACCTGAAGCTGCGTGACGCCGGGCACATCGCCACGCGTTCGATCACCCAGTACTTCGACCCGGAAAAGAAAATGTTCCTGGCCGACCGCTTCATCAAGGGCACCTGCCCGAAATGCGGCACCGAAGACCAGTACGGCGACAACTGCGAAAAATGCGGCGCGACCTACGCACCGACCGACCTGAAGGATCCGAAGTCGGCGATCTCCGGCGCCACCCCGGTGCTCAAGGACTCCCAGCACTTCTTCTTCAAGCTGCCAGACTTCCAGCAAATGCTGCAAACCTGGACCCGTAGCGGCACCCTGCAGGATGCCGTGGCCAACAAGATCGCCGAATGGCTGGATGCCGGCCTGCAACAGTGGGACATCTCCCGCGATGCGCCGTATTTCGGTTTTGAAATCCCCGACGAGCCAGGCAAATATTTCTACGTGTGGCTGGATGCGCCGATCGGCTACATGGCCAGCTTCAAGAACCTGTGCAACCGCACGCCGGAGCTGAACTTCGACGCGTTCTGGGGCAAGGACTCCACCGCCGAGCTGTACCACTTCATCGGCAAGGACATCGTCAACTTCCACGCCCTGTTCTGGCCAGCCATGCTCGAAGGCGCGGGCTACCGCAAGCCGACCGGGATCAACGTGCACGGCTACCTGACCGTCAATGGCCAGAAGATGTCCAAGTCCCGCGGCACCTTCATCAAGGCCCGGACCTACCTGGACCACCTGTCGCCGGAATACCTGCGCTACTACTACGCGGCCAAGCTGGGCCGTGGCGTCGATGACCTCGACCTGAACCTCGAAGACTTCGTGCAGAAGGTCAACTCCGACCTGGTGGGCAAGGTCGTCAACATCGCCAGCCGTTGCGCCGGTTTCATCAACAAGGGCAATGCCGGCGTGATGGTCGACACCAACGCCGCGCCTGAACTGACCGAAGCCTTCCTGGCCGCCGCGCCAAGCATCGCCGACGCCTATGAAGCCCGCGACTTCGCCCGCGCCATGCGCGAGATCATGGGCCTGGCCGACCGCGCCAACGCCTGGATCGCCGACAAGGCGCCGTGGTCGCTGAACAAACAGGAAGGCAAGCAGGATGAAGTCCAGGCCATCTGCGCCACCGGCGTCAACCTGTTCCGCCAGTTGGTGATCTTCCTAAAACCTGTCCTGCCACTGCTGGCCGCCGACGCCGAGGCGTTCCTCAACGTCGCGCCGCTGACCTGGAACGACCACGCGACCTTGCTCAGCAACCATCAGTTGAACGAGTTCAAGCCGTTGATGACCCGAATCGACCCGGTCAAGGTGCAAGCCATGACCGACGCCTCGAAAGAAGACCTGACCGCCAGCCAGACCGACACCGGCGCAGCCGCACCTGCCGGCAATGGCGAACTGGCCAAGGATCCGCTGTCGCCGGAAATCGAGTTCGACACCTTTGCCGCCGTCGACCTGCGTGTCGCCCTGATCGTCAAGGCCGAACACGTGGAAGGCGCCGACAAGCTGTTGCGCCTGACCCTGGACATCGGTGACGAGCAACGCAACGTGTTCTCCGGGATCAAGAGCGCTTACCCGGACCCGTCCAAGCTCGATGGTCGCCTGACCATGATGATCGCCAACCTCAAGCCACGGAAAATGAAGTTCGGTATCTCCGAAGGCATGGTGATGGCGGCCGGCCCTGGCGGTGAAGAGATCTACCTGCTCAGCCCTGACAGCGGCGCCAAGCCGGGCCAGCGCATCAAGTAAGGTCTGCGGCAAATCGATCCCACAGTCGTGCCTGGCGCGGCTGTGGGATTTTCATGTCTGGCCCACCCTCCCGCCTTGCCGGATAATGCCTACTCTTTTTAGACAACTGCGCTAAAAAAGCCCTGTTCCTGCCGGCACGAACAATGACCGAGATCCTGCTTACGCTTATCAGCACCGCCCTGATCAACAACCTCGTGTTGCACTGGCCGTTGGCCGTCGATCCGCTGTTGGCCGGTCAGCGCCGTCAGGTCCATGCCTTGGGCATTGCGACGACCTGCCTGATGCTGGTCGTGGGCATGCTCGGCTACGCGCTCTATCAATGGCTGCTGGTGCCATTGCAATTGACGCCGCTGCGTCTGTTTGTGTTTCTGCCATTGAGCGTGCTGCTGATCAGGCCGCTGCTGGAGTTGCTGGCGCGGGTGTTTTCGACACTGCCGTTCGAAGGCCTCTGGCCGTTGCTGCTGGGCAATGCCGGCGTGCTCGGCGTGGCCTTGCTCAATGTTCAGGAGGACAAGGGCTTCTTTCACGCCACAGCCTTGAGCCTCGGTGCTGGACTGGGCTTTTGGCTGGTGTTGAGCCTGTTCACTGATTTGCGTGAACGCACGGCCGACAACGATGTTCCCCTGCCCTTTCGCGGCTTGCCGATCGACCTTATTGGCGCCGGCCTGATCGCAGTGGCCTTTCTCGGATTCAGCGGACTGATCAAAACATGAGTCTGATTCAACTCATCGACGCACTCTTGCCGCAAACCCAATGCGGCAAGTGCGGCCACCCCGGGTGCAAGCCGTACGCCGAAGGCATCGCCAATGGCGAGCCGATCAACAAGTGTCCGCCCGGCGGCAACGAAACCATTAGTGCCCTGGCCGAACTGCTGAAGGTGCCGGTGCTGGAGCTGGACATCACTCGCGGCTCGGCACCGGCGCAGATCGCCTATATCCGCGAAGCCGAGTGTATTGGTTGCACCAAGTGCATTCAGGCCTGCCCGGTCGATGCCATCGTCGGTGCGGCCAAACTGATGCACACAGTGATCATCGATGAGTGCACCGGTTGCGATCTCTGCGTGGCACCGTGCCCGGTGGACTGCATCGAAATGCGCCCGTTGCCACCGGACACGGTACTGCCCGTTGTCGGGGGCCTGGCCCTCACACCGCAGGCGCGGCAGGCCCGCACCCTCAAGCGCGATCACGCACGGCGCCGCTTCGAACAACGCAATGCTCGCCTGCAGCGTGAGGAGCAACAGAAAGTCGCCGAGCGCCAGGCAAGGCAGCGAGCCGCGCAACCTGCCGCGGCGACAGCCGACCCGGTGCAGGCGGCCCTCGAGCGCGTCCGCGCACAGAAAACCGCCAATGCCGATGCCGCGCGAAAAAAGGCCAAGATCGATGTGGCGATGAGTCGGGCGCAGTTGCACAAATCGCTGAAGGCCTTTGGGCATCCGCCGACCTTTGAACAGCAATCGCAGTTGATTGTCCTGCAACAACAGTTCGAAGCCGCCGAACAAAACCTGGCACAACTGGAAAGCGTCGCCCCATCAGCCCCTGCACCGACGGTCGCAGCTGTTTCGTCAAATGATGCCGATCTGAAACGGGCCAAGATCCAGTTGGCCATGCGCCGCGCCGAACTCAAGAAGGCTCAGGCCAACGAAGCACCGGCGGAACAGATCGAAGCCCTGGAGCGCGCACTCGGTGAAGCCGAACGCCTGGTGGACGCCCATGCCAGCCCTTGACATGATGGATGATCGCCTGCAACGGGCGATGAAACTGGTGCTGTTGGCCACGCTACCGGGAATCCTGGCGGCGTTCTGGCTGTATGGCTGGGGCTTGTTGATCAATCTGGTTCTGGCGGCCGCTGCTACGTTGGCCGTCGAGGCCGCCGTCGTGTATTTGCGCAAGCGACCGTCGGGGCCAACCTTGAGTGACGGTAGCGCGCTGGTCAGTGCCACATTGCTGGCTCTGGCGCTGCCGCCTTACTGCCCATGGTGGCTGACCCTCAGTGCTGCCGCTTTTGCGATGGTGTTCGGCAAGCACTTGTATGGCGGCGTCGGTTCAAATCCCTTCAATCCGGCGATGCTTGGTCTTGCCCTGGTGCTGGTGACCTTTCCCCAACCGATGACCCTTTGGCCATCGCCCCACGGCATGGATCTGCCGAGCGGTTTGCAGCACGTGTTCGGCATCGGCCATATGCCGGATGCGTGGGTGCAGGCAACGGCACTGGACAGTCTGCGGATCAACAAAAGCCTGACCATGGATGAGCTGTTTGCCGGCAACCCGGCATTCGGCCACTTTGGCGGCCGGGGGGTGGAATGGGTGAACCTGGCCTTTGTGGCAGGTGGAATGTTTCTCCTGCAACGAAGGGTGATCAGCTGGCATGCACCGGTCGGCATGCTGGCCAGCCTGTTCATCATCAGCCTGCTGTGCTGGAACGGTTCGGGCTCCGATTCCCATGGTTCGCCGTTGTTTCATCTGCTGACCGGCGCGACCATGCTGGGGGCGTTCTTCATCATCACCGAACCGGTGTCCGGCCCCAGAAGCCCTGGCGCGAAACTGCTGTTCGGCGTCGGCGTGGGGCTCCTGACTTATCTGATTCGTACTTGGGGCGGCTACCCGGACGGCATCGCCTTCGCCGTGCTGTTGATGAACCTGTGCGTGCCGGCGCTCGAGCGGTTGGTGGCGGCCAGGCAACAGCCGGAGGCGCCATGAACCGGACATCAAGCATCGCGCTTGTGGTGCTGTTGGCCGCACTGGGCCTTGGCATGACCTACTTCGTGCAGCTCGGCAGCGCGCCACGCATTGCAGCCGAACAGCGCCTGATCGACAGCCGTAACCTGCTGGACCTGATCGCGCCGGACAGCTACGACAATCAACCACTCGAACACCCCATAACGATTGAAGCAACTGCACTGACCAACAGCACCTTGCTGGGTGGTTATCTGGCGACCCGGGCCGAGCAACCCGTCGCGGTGTTGCTGCGCAGTCAAACCCTTGGCTACGCCGGTGCCATCGACCTGTTGATCGCTGTCGACGCCAATGGCAGGTTGCTGGGCGTCAAAACCCTCAAACAGTCGGAAACACCTGGACTGGGGGCACGGATCGCCGACTGGCCCAATGCCTGGCTCCAGGTTTTTTCCGGCAAGTCTCGAACAGAACCCGGTGACAGCGGCTGGGCGCTGAAAAAGGATCAGGGACAGTTCGATCAGATCGTAGGCGCAACCATCACCTCAAGAGCGGTGATCAATGCCGTCCACGATGCCTTGCGCTACTTCGATGACCACCGGCAACAACTGCTCGGAATCCCTGCCCATGGATAACTCCCCGACTCTGCGCAACGCCTTGATGCTGACGCCGTTGATCGGCGCCACCCAGTCGCTGATGGCCGCGGTTGGCCTGTGCCTGATGTTCATGGTGGTGACCGAGTTGTTCAGCCTGGCCATGGGCGCCCTGCGATCCCGGCTGGTTCCGGCGACCCGCTTGCTGGCCAGCGTCCTGTTGGCGGCCACGCTCACCAGTTGCGCGGAACTCATGGCACAAGCCTGGTCGCTGCAATGGCAGCAGCATCTGGGGTTTTATGGCGCCTTGATAGCCTTGCAATGCGTCGTGCTGGAACACGCCGGGTTCTTTCAGAACGGTTGGCGCCAACGCCTGCGACTCAATGGACTGTTTGCCACGCTGATGATCGCGCTGGGCCTGCTGCGCGAACTCGTCGGCAACGGAACACTTGGAAACCATCTATCGTGGCTGTTCGGCGCATCACGAACTGACTGGCAAGGCTGGGTGCTGGTGGCTGACGGCGGCCCGCGCCTGGCTACATTGGTCCCTGGCGGGTTCATCCTGCTCGGGCTGCTGATCGCCGCCTGGCAGGCCTGGCGCCCCACGCCCACACATTGATTGCCTTCGAGGAAACGTACTGCCCATGAATGCCGCAAAACGTCTGGAAATCTTCCGCAGACTGCACGAGGACAACCCGGAACCAAAGACCGAGCTGGCCTATTCCTCAGCCTTCGAATTGCTGATTGCCGTGATTCTCTCGGCGCAGTCGACCGATGTCGGCGTCAACAAGGCCACGGCCAGGCTGTTCCCGGTCGCCAATACCCCGGCAGCGATCCATGCCCTGGGTGTCGAGGGGCTGTCGGAGTACATCAAGACCATCGGCCTGTACAACAGCAAAGCGAAAAACGTGATCGAAACCTGCCGCTTGCTGGTCGAACGCCACGCCGGCGAAGTCCCACAGACCCGCGAAGAGCTGGAGGCACTGCCCGGCGTCGGCCGCAAGACCGCCAATGTGGTGCTCAATACGGCATTCCGTCAGCTGACCATGGCCGTCGACACGCATATTTTCAGGGTCAGCAACCGGACGGGCATTGCTCCCGGCAAGAATGTGGTGGAAGTCGAGAAGAAACTGATGAAATTCGTGCCCAAGGAGTACCTGCTCGACTCCCATCACTGGTTGATCCTTCACGGCCGCTATGTTTGCCTGGCCCGCAAGCCCCGATGCGGGAGCTGCCGGATCGAGGACTTGTGCGAATACAAGCACAAAACCTCCGACGATTGAGGCGCTATTAGGTTTATCGAGTTGTCGATTGAAAAAATCTTTTTTACCCGCCGGGAGATTGTCGATATAAGGAGCGCCAAAGGCCTTCTTAGCCTGGAGCAACTAAATGAGTACTGGCAAAGAGCAATTGGACGTAGAAGACGATTTCACCACCGCCGAAACCGATGACGCTGAGCCGGTGGTTGAAGTAGCGAAAACCAATCTGAGCAAACGCCGCACCATCGACAACCTGCTGGAGGAGCGCCGACTGCAAAAGCAATTGGCCGATTACGATTTTGACTTATGACACCTGAAAGCCTCCCGAAACGGAGGCTTTTTTTAAGTGCCATACCCCGGTAGGCGCCCCTTGTCGCGCAGTTACGTCATCACACCAGACCATTGCGTTGTGCCAGCTCGATCAGATCGACCAGAGACCGCGCATTCAGTTTGAGCAACAGGCGGGTCTTGTAAGTACTGACTGTTTTATTGCTGAGAAACATTCCATCGGCAATCTCCTTATTGGTCTTTCCTCGGGCCAACTGTTGCAGGACCATCATTTCCCGCCCCGACAACCGATCAACCATATCGGCCTCACTGGCATTGCCCAAACTGCAACGCACGGTATGCAAGGCTTGATTAGGAAAGTAACTGTAGCCTGACAACACGGCCTTTATTGCACTGAGCAACTCCGTGAGGTCTTGTTGTTTGCAGACATAACCGGCTGCACCGGATTGCATGCAACGCATCGAAAAATGTCCCGGTGCCTGGGAAGTCAAGATCAGCACTTTCATCGGCATTGAGGTCGAAGACAAACGCGCGATGACTTCCAACCCGTCCAGCTTCGGAATCCCGATATCCAGAATGACAATGTCCGGCATAAGTTCACGGGCTAGTTGCAGTGCGTCCACACCATTATCGGTTTCTGCAATAACTTCGTAGCCATGGCGCTCCATTAGCATACGTACCGCAAGACGAATGACGGGGTGATCATCCACGATCAGCACTTTATTCATGGGCAAGTCCAATTTTCGCTGTTCGAATTTTTAGAGCCCGCACAATAGCCTAGTCGTTTCACCCATGGCATGTCGCCCCTCCCGGCCACCTGCACCAAGAGACATCCCCTACAAACAACACGGATTCCTCCTACAAAAATCCCTCGAACAGAATGAACTGAAAACTGTATCAGCGTCAGTGTGTCGCACTTTCCAGCAGCCACCGCTGTCGATTTACGACCAAAATTTTCCGAGAGCCAGCTTGATCGGTCGCGCCCTGACAAACACCAGCCTCTACCTCTCCGTTAAAACGTAACTGATATTTTCGCACTCAACACTCACACCAGAAATATCACACACCCAGCATCCAATTACTCTTACAGCAAATAATATTTTTTGAGCAATCATTAAAACAAGCCAAAACCTCAAGAAATCGTAGAGCAATACAACAAACAAATGAAAACCTGTCAAAAACCAACAGACACTAAAAATCACTACAATAACCACCAAATCAAACCAACCTCATAAACCACTCGAGAACAGACAACCCGGCATGAGTACAGAATATGATAAAAAAACGAATCACCAACCCAATGACAATTATCGCGATATTCGCAGCACTCTCTGAAACTTCGGCAGCTGTCTCCCTACCCTTCCTTGATCAGGAGGAAAGAGAACTCTACGTCTGGTTCCTGATCAGTTTTCCGTTTTATTTACTTTTACTTTTTTTCGCGACACTCAACTTCAACTATAAATCACTTTATGCGCCTTCCGATTTTGAAAAGGGCAAGCACTTCATGAAGGTCATGGATGATGTTGGGCGGTCGGAAAAGAAAGCGTCCGCAAAGCCGTCTGAAAACCCCGCACTGAAAACGTCAACGAATGACTGTCAGTCAACCCGAACGCCCTGTGGCGCACAGGACCCGCCAACCGGGATTGGTCTGCAAACCACCGTCTCTGTCCAGCATCACCTTCAGCTGCCAGAACCTGTAAAAGACCTGTACATCGTAGATGCACGCTGGATGAGCAAGGAGGTCGAGTTTGGAGCGCTACTGGAGAAAATCCAGAGGCCGCGGGAAAAGACGGCGTACGTGATTCTGTTTATCACTTGTGCCGTTTCGGAGAAATTACTGAAAGCCAGTGCGCTTGAACATTCAAGGCAGGCCAGCAAGCGCAGTACCGCCTTTTATGTGGCCTACAATCCGGACTCGCACAGGCTGTCGGTCATTGATCAGGCCGGGCAACCGGCGAACAACAACGCTTAGTACAGGTCAGGCCATTGAGAAGGAGAAAAACAGGAAATCATCATCGGATACGAAAACACCCGACAACGCAGTAACTGGCGTCACACCCCCTTTTCAGGTACCTGACCTCGTCCCGGACGAGGTCAGGCATCCATCACGATTTCAAAGGTCTCAGAACAGCTTCCGGCCTTTGTTCGCCGCAATGCGCATGCGCAAGGCGTTAAGCTTGATGAAGCCCGCTGCATCCGCCTGGTTGTACGCGCCGCCATCTTCTTCGAAGGTGGCAATGTTGGCGTCGAACAACGATTCGTCGGACTTGCGACCAGTGACGATCACGTTGCCCTTGTACAGTTTCAGGCGCACAACGCCATTCACGTGAGCTTGGGACGCATCGATCATCTGTTGCAGCATCAGACGCTCAGGGCTCCACCAGTAACCGGTGTAGATCAGGCTGGCGTACTTCGGCATCAGCTCGTCCTTGAGGTGAGCCACTTCGCGGTCCAGGGTGATCGATTCGATCGCACGGTGAGCGCGCAGCATGATGGTGCCGCCAGGGGTTTCGTAGCAGCCACGGGACTTCATGCCCACATAACGGTTCTCGACGATGTCGAGACGACCGATACCGTGCTCACCACCGATACGGTTCAGGGTCGCCAGCACGGTGGCCGGAGTCATTTCGACGCCGTCCAGCGCAACGATGTCGCCGTTACGGTAGGTCAGTTCCAGGTATTGCGGTTTGTCTGGAGCGTTTTCCGGGGAAACGGTCCAGCGCCACATGTCTTCTTCGTGCTCGGTCCAGGTGTCTTCCAGCACGCCGCCTTCATAGGAGATGTGCAGCAGGTTGGCATCCATGGAGTACGGGGACTTCTTCTTGCCGTGGCGCTCGATCGGAATCGCGTGCTTATCGGCGTAGTCCATCAGCTTTTCACGGGACAGCAGGTCCCACTCGCGCCACGGAGCGATCACTTTTACACCTGGCTTCAAGGCGTACGCACCGAGTTCGAAACGAACCTGGTCGTTACCCTTGCCGGTGGCGCCATGGGAAATGGCGTCAGCGCCGGTTTCGTTGGCAATTTCGATCAGGCGCTTGGCGATCAGCGGACGAGCGATGGAAGTACCCAGCAGGTACTCGCCTTCGTAAACGGTGTTGGCGCGGAACATCGGGAAAACGAAATCGCGCACGAACTCTTCGCGCAAGTCGTCGATGTAGATCTCTTTGACGCCCATGGCCTGAGCCTTGGCGCGTGCAGGTTCGACCTCTTCGCCCTGACCCAGGTCAGCGGTGAAGGTCACCACTTCACAGTTATAAGTATCCTGCAGCCACTTGAGGATCACCGAAGTGTCCAGGCCGCCGGAATACGCCAGAACGACCTTGTTTACGTCCGCCATGCCATCACTCCACGGGGTTCTACGGAAAGCCGGGAAGTCTACCGCTCATACAGAATAATTTACAGTGGCGCGACAGCTTATGACGACGAAGCGACAGATTATGTCGAGGGCGCGACGATGACCAAAGAGTCAGGAAGTTGCCGAAACGGCCGCTTTCGTCGCTTGCGGGGCCACTTGTTCCGCTGGCGCCCCGCGCTCCAGGCGTACCGCTACTCGACGGTTCTTCGCGCGGTTGGTGTTGTTGGTGTTAGGCGCCACCGGATAACGCTCGCCATGGAAACGCAGGGTGATTTGCGACTCCTGGATGCCGTTGGCCTTGAAGAACTCCATCACTGCCAGGGCTCGGCGCCGCGATAGGTCGCGGTTGGTCAGGCGGTTGCCGCTGTTGTCGGAGTGACCGTCGAGTTCGATGTGATTGACCGTCGGATCGGCCTTCATGTACTCCAGCATCACCTGCAGCTTGGCTTTTGCGGCGCTGTCGAGTTCGATTCCGCCGCCGGGGAAGCCGATTTCGGATTGCTTCACCTGTTCGAAATTCTGTGGCAACAGTTTCGCCACGCAACCCTGGTAGTCGGCAAACGCTTGGGTGAACCTGACCGGCAGCAAGCGTACTTCCGACACCCGCCCATCCCCCGAGGAATGTCGAACCACCGGGCTGCGACCGTCCATCAGGCCACTGATCAGCCGCCCGGCCTGAACCTTTGAGCTGTTGAACAATACGTTGCCACTGCCGATCCTCACCGTGCCCAGGTTGATGTCGTCACGCCCCGGTTGCCACGGCGCGGCAGCGGCCAGCAAGGTGGCCGAACCGCCGCCGATCATCGGGTTGTAGGCTTTCAGACGAAACGTCGCCTGCTCGCCGGCACGACGCACGAACTCGCCCGAGCCGAAGTCGGTAACCGGCTGAGTCAGGCGGCATTCGAACTTGTCGCCTTCGACCGTCCACTCAATGTTCTCCAGACGTGTCTGGAAAGTGAGCGCCATCGCCGGAAGGCTGGCAAACACACTGAGCAAGGCTAAATAACGCTGGCGCACGGGAGGCTCCACTGGTTTCTAAAACAAAAAGACCGACACACACATGTTTACGGCATACCTGTTGGATATCGGAAGCTTCCTGCAAAACTTGATAGCGAGTGCCTGCAAGAGTCTTTTCCGGTAGCATTCCCTTGAGTTTGACCCGCCTGGAATCCCCTCATGTCCGACCGCCTGACCCTGCTGCGTCCCGACGACTGGCATATTCATCTTCGCGATGGTGCCGTGTTGACCAATACCGTCGCGGATGTCGCGCGCACCTTTGGCCGCGCCATCATCATGCCCAACCTGGTTCCACCGGTGCGCAACGCGGCCGAAGCCGACGGCTATCGCCAGCGGATTCTCGCTGCCCGCCCGGCTGGCAGCCTGTTCGAGCCACTGATGGTCCTGTACCTGACCGACCGCACCCAGCCCGAAGAAATTCGCGAGGCCAAGGCCAGCGGATTCATTCACGCCGCCAAGCTGTACCCGGCCGGCGCGACCACCAACTCGGATTCTGGCGTCACCAGCATCGACAAGATCTTCCCTGCACTCGAGGCCATGGCCGAAGTCGGGATGCCGTTGTTGGTCCACGGTGAAGTCACCCGGGGCGATGTCGACGTGTTCGATCGCGAAAAAATCTTCATCGACGAGCACATGCGTCGTGTGGTCGAACGTTTCCCGACCCTCAAAGTGGTCTTCGAACACATCACAACCACGGACGCCGTGCAGTTCGTCAACTCGGCTTCGGCCAACGTGGGCGCGACCATTACCGCACACCACCTGCTGTACAACCGCAACCACATGCTGGTGGGCGGGATTCGGCCGCACTTCTATTGCCTGCCGATCCTCAAGCGCAATACCCACCAGGAAGCTCTGCTCGACGCCGCCACCAGCGGCAGCGAGAAGTTCTTCCTCGGCACCGACTCGGCGCCCCACGCCCAGCACGCCAAGGAAGCGGCCTGCGGTTGCGCCGGTTGCTACACCGCCTATGCGGCCATCGAGATGTATGCCGAAGCCTTCGAACAGCGCAATGCGCTGGACAAGCTCGAGGCCTTCGCCAGCCTCAACGGCCCGCGGTTCTATGGTCTACCGGCCAACACCGATCGCATCACCCTGGTCCGCGAAGAATGGACCGCCCCTGCCAGCCTGCCATTTGGCGAGCTGACCGTTATCCCGCTGCGCGCCGGTGAAAAACTGCGCTGGCGCCTGCTGGAGGAACACGCGTGAGTGAAGACCATTTCGACGACGAACTGGAAGGCAATGGCGGCGGAGGCGGCCCGCGTCATCCAATGGCGGCCAGGTTCCGTGGTTACCTGCCGGTTGTCGTCGACGTAGAAACCGGTGGCTTCAATTCGGCCACCGACGCCCTGCTGGAGATTGCCGCGACCACCATCGCCATGGATGAAAAGGGTTTTGTTTACCCGGATCACACCTACTTCTTCCGTGTCGAGCCGTTCGAAGGCGCGAACATCGAAGCGGCGGCCCTGGAGTTCACCGGGATCAAGCTCGATCACCCGCTGCGCATGGCCGTGAGTGAAGAGTCTGCCCTGAACGATATCTTCCGCGGCGTGCGCAAGGCCCTCAAGGCCAATGGCTGCAAACGGGCGATCCTGGTCGGGCATAACAGCAGCTTCGACCTGGGCTTCCTCAATGCGGCAGTTGCGCGGCTGGACATGAAGCGCAATCCGTTCCACCCGTTCTCCAGTTTCGATACCGCAACGCTCGCCGGCCTCGCTTACGGCCAGACCGTACTGGCCAAGGCTTGCCAGGCAGCGGACATCGACTTCGACGGTCGCGAGGCTCACTCGGCTCGCTATGACACCGAGAAGACCGCAGAGCTGTTCTGCGGCATCGTCAATCGCTGGAAACAGATGGGTGGCTGGGAAGATTTCAACGATTGATGCTGTTGGCTCTTTGTGGGAGCGAGCCTGCTCGCGATGGTCGTCAACGATAACGCGGATAGTCTGACTCGCCGAGGTGTTCTTGAGCCCATCGTCGGAACGCCGCCCGGAGCAAGCTCGCTCCTACAGAAAGCGAAAATACCGTCCATAAAAAAACCGACCTCGATGGCCTAATGCCGATCAGTTAAGCCTTCTCGCTTGACCTTTGGCCGCAAGAAATCAAAATCCGATGCCTGTACTGGCATCGGATTTTTTTATGCGTCTCGCTCGGGCACTGGAACTGACCCACAACATCGCCTCTACCCCCAACGCCATCGAGGGATTGGATGCCTTGCTCGATCCTTCTTTGGTCGAACAGGCGCTTGAACAAGCCGGTGTGGCAACGCTGCGCAAGCGTCGTTTGCCGCTGGAAATGATGCTCTGGTGCGTGATCTCCATGGCGTTCTTCCGGCGCATGTCGGCCTGGGATGTGGTCAGTCGCATGAACATCATGTTGCCGGGCCAGCGCCCGTTGGTGGCCCCCAGCGCCGTAGTCCAGGCCCGTCAGAGATTGGGCAGCGAAGCTGTACGACAAGTCTTCGATTTGACCCAGAAAAGTTGGCATGAGGCGGCCAATCATCCGACTTGGGCCGGTCTGCGTTTGTTGGGCGTCGATGGCGTTGTCTGGCGCACGCCCGACACGCCGGAAAATCGGGCGCGCTATGACTCCGCCAGCAACCAGCACGGCGACACCGGTTTTCCTCAGGTGCGCATGGTCTGCCAAATGGAGTTGACCAGCCATTTGCTGATTGGAAGTGCGTTTGACGGCTACCGCAGCAACGAAATGAAACTGGCCGAGCAACTGATCGAAACCACCCCCGATCACTCGCTGACGCTGTTTGATCGTGGTTTTTACTCGTTAGGTTTACTGCATCAGTGGCAGCAGGCAGGCGTCGAACGCCACTGGCTGATGCCGCTGAAAAAAGGCTCGCAGTACGAGGTGATCCAGCGTTTGGGGCGCCAGGATGCGATTGTTTCGCTGAGCACTTCGCCGCAGGCCCGCAAGCAATGGCCTGGGTTGCCGGAGCGGCTGACCGCGCGACTGCTGAGCAAAACCGTGAAGGGCAAGGTGTGTCAGATTCTGACCTCAATGGCTGACCCGCTGCGTTTTCCTTCCGACGAGATCGTTGATCTGTACAGCCAGCGCTGGGAAATCGAATTAGGCTTTCGGGAAATGAAGCAGACGCTGCTCAACAGCAGTTATACGCTGCGCAGCAAGACACCCGAGATGATCGAGCAAGAGTTGTGGGGCGTGTTGTTGGGCTACAACTTGTTGCGCTATCAGATGGTGGAAATGAGTCGCCACTGTCCTGGCATTTACCCGTGCGAAATGAGCTTTACCGCGTGTACCTGGGCGATTCTCGGGTTTATCAACAGCGTCTCGGCCGACCGTTCCGGGAACATCCCCAAGTATTTGGCCGAGCTTCATGCTTCAGCGCCGCACTACGTGCTGCCGCATCGACGTGAGGAGCGCGTTTATCCTCGGGCGATTCGGCTGAAATCACCGAAGTATCCGATCAAAAATAAAAATGCCAGTCAGCTTAACTGACTGGCATTAACCTCGATGGCCGGTTTTTTTATACCTGCTTTTATAGCTGGAGCGTGCGCCTTACAGAGTGGCAGCGTGCTCGGTCAGGTAAGCGGCAACACCTTCTGGCGAAGCGTTCATGCCTTTGTCGCCTTTCTTCCAGTTGGCCGGGCAGACTTCGCCGTGCGCTTCGTGGAATTGCAGAGCGTCGACCAGACGGATCAGCTCTTCCATGTTACGGCCCAGCGGCAGGTCGTTGATGATCTGCGAGCGGACAACGCCTTTGTCGTCGATCAGGAACGCGCCACGGAAAGCAACGCCGTCAGCCGACTGAACGTCGTAGGCCTTCATGATGTCCTGCTTGATGTCGGCAGCCATGGTGTAGCGAACCTGGCCGATACCGCCGCTGTTCACTGGTGTGTTGCGCCATGCGTTGTGGGTGAAGTGCGAGTCGATCGAAACAGCGATCACTTCAACGTTGCGTGCCTTGAACTCGGACATGCGGTTGTCCAGAGCGATCAGCTCGGACGGGCAAACGAAGGTGAAGTCCAGTGGGTAGAAGAACACCAGGCCGTATTTGCCTTTGATCGCCGAAGACAGGGTGAAGCTGTCAACGATCTCGCCATTGCCGAGTACGGCCGGTACGGTGAAGTCAGGGGCTTGTTTGCCTACGAGTACGCTCATTGGATATCTCCTGGTGTAATAGCGTGAGAAACAGGGTTCGCATCAGCCTGCCACCCTGAGGCGACAGCCCTGTGACACGACCCCCGGTCGCAAAAGACCGGCCATCATACACCGCGTGTTTGAGCTGGCTTAGCGGTTTTTTCCCCGTACGATGAAATCCCCGGCGGTTTTGTATCACCGATTTGCCAGGCAGACCGTTCGTCAGCCATACCCGCTTATGACGAAAAGTGTTCTGAAACCACTTTGACAATCATTCTCGTTAACATTAAGATCCATCGCAATTGAGTCACAATCAGCGACGGTCCTTCCTTATGTATGTTTGCCTCTGCACTGGCGTCACCGACGGTCAAATCCGCGATGCGATCTATGAAGGATGCTGCAGCTACAAGGAAGTCCGTGTGGCCACCGGCGTTGCCAGCCAGTGCGGCAAATGTGCCTGCCTCGCCAAGGAAGTGGTCCGCGAGACCCTGACCAAACTGCAAACGGCCCAGGCTGCAATTCCTTTTCCAGCAGAATTTACAGCCGCTTAAATATCGAATTTCAAAGAACCGGACATATGTCCGGTTTTTTTATGCCTCAAAATCAACTAGTTATGTTCTAGACGCGGAACACAAACATTCTTATTCCGATTAATTTTCATTTAAGTTTCAATAACTTAGGTTTGACACTATTAAATACCCGGCTCAAACTCTGCTCTATTGACAGCTAATACAGGGCAGGACCCCATCATGAAAGGCGACGTTACAGTCATCCAGCATCTCAACAAGATCCTTGCCAATGAGCTGGTCGCGATCAATCAATATTTCCTGCATGCGCGCATGTACGAAGATTGGGGTCTGAACAAGCTCGGCAAGCACGAGTACCACGAATCCATCGACGAAATGAAGCACGCGGACAAGCTGATCAAGCGAATCCTGTTCCTTGAAGGCCTGCCAAACGTCCAGGACCTGGGCAAGCTGCACATCGGCGAGCACACCAAGGAAATGCTGGAGTGCGACCTGCGTATCGAGAAAACCGGCCATGCCGATCTGAAAGTAGCCATCGCGCATTGCGAAACAGTTGGCGACTTCGGTAGCCGTGAACTGCTTGAAGATATCCTCGAGTCCGAAGAAGAACATATCGACTGGCTGGAAACCCAGTTGGGCCTGATCGATAAAGTGGGTCTTGAGAACTACCTGCAATCGCAGATGGGCGAAGACGAGTAAGTTCTACGCCGTTAATCTCGATGTAATAAAAAGCCCCGCCCTCTTTCGAGTGGCGGGGCTTTTTATTACCCGGGTTCAGGTTTTACCGAAACCCGGGCAGAAGTGAATCAGGCTTCGGTCTTTGGAGCAGCGGCCTTGGCGGCGGCGTCCTTGATCAGGCTCTGCAGCGAACCGTCAGCAGCCATTTCAGTCATGATGTCGCTGCCGCCGACCAGCTCACCGGCAACCCACAGTTGCGGGAAGGTTGGCCAGTTGGCGTATTTTGGCAGGTTGGCGCGGATTTCCGGGTTCTGCAGGATGTCCACGTACGCAAACTTTTCGCCACACGCCATCACGGCCTGCGCGGCTTTCGCGGAGAAGCCGCACTGCGGGGCATTCGGCGAGCCTTTCATGTAAAGCAGAATGGTGTTGTTGGCAATCTGCTCTTTAATCGTTTCGATGATATCCATGGAGCACCTCGGCTGAACTTTCCGACTCACGGGTCGGCACGGTGGCGCATTGTAACGGAAAGCCGAGCACCCTGCTCGGTCTCTCCGTCTGACTGATTCAAGCCGCCGCCACGGTCACCGGCACGCCATTGAGCGCGGCATTTCCCGACAGTTCGTCAATCTGGCGTTCGTCGGTCAGGTCGTTGGCGCTGGAGCCTGGCTGGCTGCTGGCAATCGTCATTTGCACACCCGGCCGCGCGTGCCCCCAGCCGTGAGGCAGGCTGACCACGCCTTTCATCATGTCCAGACTGCCAAGCACTTCGACTTCGATCACACCCACCCGCGAGCTGACCCGAACGCGCTGTCCGTCGCTGAGCCCGCGACTGGCCAGATCGTCCGGATGCATCAGCAACTGGTGACGTGGCTTGCCCTTCACCAACCGATGATAATTATGCATCCATGAGTTGTTGCTGCGTACATGCCGGCGGCCGATCATCAACAACTCGTCGGCGGCCGGCGCCTGCAAGGCTGCAAAGCGCGCCAGGTCAGCGAGAATCGCGGCCGGTGCGGCCTGGATGCGTTGATTGGCAGTCTTCAGGCGGGGCGTCAGGTTAGGCTTGAGCGCGCCCAGATCGACGCCATGGGGATAATCGTACAAAGTCGCCAGCGACAGCTTGTGCTCTGAATTGTCGCCGTACATTCCCATGCGCAGGCCGCGATCGATCATTTGCGCCGGAGCGATGGTGGGCTTCAACTCTTTGCCGGTCGTGGCGGCAAACGCCTTGGCCAGGCCGACGAAAATTTCCCAGTCGTGCAAGGCACCTTTTGGCTTGGCAAGGATGGCACGGTTGAAACGGCTGACGTTGCGCACCGCAAACAGGTTGAACGTGGTGTCGTAATGGTCGTTTTCCAGCGCCGATGTAGACGGCAGGATCAAGTCGGCGTAACGCGTGGTTTCATTGATGTACAGGTCGATGCTGACCATGAACTCCAGCCCGTCCAGCGCCTGCTCGAGTTGTCGGCCATTGGGTGTGGACAGCACCGGATTGCCCGCCACGGTGATCAGCGCGCGGACTTGCCCCTCTCCTTCGGTCAGCATCTCCTCGGCCAGCGCCGACACCGGTAATTCTCCGGCGTACTCCGGGCGCCCGGAAACCCGGCTCTGCCACAGATTGAAATGCCCGCCCGAAGTCGTCGCCACCAGGTCCACTGCTGGCTCGGTGCACAAGGCACCACCCACGCGATCGAGATTGCCGGTGACCAGGTTGATCAACTGCACCACCCAATGACACAGCGTACCGAAGGCCTGGGTCGAAACGCCCATGCGGCCATAGCAGACTGCACTCGGTGCCGCGGCGAAGTCCCGCGCCAACTGGCGGATCTGTTCGGCCGGTACGGCACACAACGGACTCATGGCCTCGGCAGTGAACGGCGCGACGGCCTCGCGCACGTCCTCCAGGCCGTCCACCGGCAGATGGCTGTCGCGGGTCAGACCTTCAGCGAACAAGGTATTGAGCATGCCGAACAACAGCGCGGCATCACCACCCGGGCGCACGAACAGATGCTGATCGGCAATCGCCGCCGTCTCACTACGGCGCGGATCGACCACCACCACTTTGCCGCCCCGGGCCTGTATCGCCTTCAAGCGTTTTTCCACATCCGGCACGGTCATGATGCTGCCGTTCGACGCCAGCGGGTTGCCGCCCAGGATCAGCATGAAATCGGTGTGATCGATGTCCGGGATCGGCAGCAACAGACTGTGGCCGTACATCAAATGACTGGTCAGGTGGTGGGGCAATTGATCGACCGAGGTGGCGGAAAACCGGTTGCGGGTTTTCAACAGGCCGAGGAAGTAATTGCTGTGGGTCATCAGCCCGTAATTGTGCACGCTCGGGTTGCCCTGATAGACCGCCACGGCGTTTTGCCCGTGACGCTCCTGAATGGCGGCAAGGCGTTCGGCGACCAGATTGAATGCCGCTTCCCACTCGATGGGCTGCCACTCATTGCCCACCCGCTGCATCGGCTGATGCAGGCGATCCGGATCGTTCTGAATGTCTTGCAGGGCCACGGCCTTGGGGCAGATGTGCCCACGGCTGAACGTATCCTGGGGGTCGCCCTTGATCGAAGTGATCTGGACGTTACCGTCTTCGACCCTGGTGGTTTCGATGGTCAGGCCACAGATGGCTTCGCACAAATGGCACGCACGGTGATGGAGAGTCTTGGTCATGGCCAGTCTCTGTCTTGTTTTGGGCGGGCAACGTTGGCCGCGGAAACAAAACTATGGCGCCAGAGCCGCCGCCACGCCAGCGACGTTCGTCTTGTGAATCGAGGGTTATCAGGCCAGCCGATGGCCGCCCGAGTTCAGTCCGAAGGCGGCCTGGGCGGTGCCTGCAACTGGATTTGCTGAAGGGTTTCAATCGGTCAGAGGGGGCCATGCACGCCGGTCAGCTCGCCGATCAGGCGCCAGTGTTCGTAGAGCCCGGCGCTGATGAATGACAGCCAGAAACCGACTGTCAGCGCACCATTGCCGCCCAGCCTGATTGCCAAGCCCCGAGGGGCCGGTGTACAAATGAACCGCTGCTATCAGGAAACAGGCTTCAAAAGCGCTACCTCGGTGAAACCGTAGCACCTCTGAAACTCCCTAAAAACTGTAGCCCTATTGGTAAGACGCGACATTTAATTATAAGATCGCGCCTTCCCCTATTTCGTCGCCCCGTGCGGCTTACGCCGCAGGTCTCGCCCGTTGTTCCGTTAAACAAGGCTTTGAGCATCTGCGGTTTGTAGCAAAAGGTAGTCAATGATGAGCGCAAGGCACTTTCTCTCCCTGATGGATTGCACGCCCGAAGAGCTGGTCAGCGTGATCCGTCGAGGCGTTGAGCTCAAGGACCTGCGTAACCGCGGCGTACTGTTCGAGCCTCTGAAAAACCGCGTCCTGGGGATGATTTTCGAGAAATCCTCGACCCGTACCCGGATCTCCTTCGAGGCCGGCATGATCCAGCTCGGCGGCCAGGCGATCTTCCTGTCGCCACGTGACACCCAACTGGGCCGTGGCGAGCCGATCGGCGACTGCGCCATCGTCATGTCGAGCATGCTCGACGCGGTGATGATCCGTACCTTTGCCCACAGCAACCTGACCGAATTCGCCGCCAATTCCCGCGTGCCGGTGATCAACGGCCTGTCCGATGACCTGCACCCGTGCCAGTTGCTGGCCGACATGCAGACCTTCCTCGAACACCGCGGCTCCATCCAGGGCAAGACCGTGGCCTGGATCGGCGACGGTAACAACATGTGCAACAGCTATATAGAAGCGGCGATCCAGTTCGACTTCCAGTTGCGCGTTGCCTGCCCGGAAGGCTACGAACCCAACCCGGTGTTCCTGGCCAAGGCCGGCGATCGGGTCACCATCGTTCGCGACCCGAAGGAAGCCGTGCGTGGTGCACACCTGGTAAGTACCGACGTCTGGACCTCCATGGGCCAGGAAGAGGAAACCGCCAAGCGCCTGCAACTGTTCGCACCGTATCAGGTCAACCGCGCCCTGCTCGACCTCGCCGCTGAAGACGTGCTGTTCATGCACTGCCTGCCGGCGCACCGTGGCGAGGAAATCAGTGTCGACCTGCTCGACGACCCGCGCTCAGTGGCCTGGGATCAAGCCGAAAACCGTCTGCATGCGCAAAAAGCCTTGCTCGAATTCCTCGTTCCGCCTTCGTACCACCACGCATGAGCCAGCCATTACTGCTTAACCTGCGCAATCTCGCCTGCGGCTATCAAGACCAGCGCGTGGTGCAGAACCTCAACCTGCACCTGAACGCAGGCGACATCGGTTGCCTGCTGGGCTCGTCGGGTTGCGGCAAGACCACCACCCTGCGGGCGATTGCCGGTTTCGAACCGGTTCACGAAGGCGAAATCCAGCTGGCTGGCGAGACCATCTCCAGCGCCGGTTTCACCCTCGCTCCGGAGAAACGTCGTATCGGCATGGTGTTCCAGGACTACGCGCTGTTTCCGCATTTGAGCGTGGCCGACAACATCGCCTTCGGCATTCGCAAGCATCCGCAAAAGGATCGCGTGACCGCAGAGCTGCTGGAACTGGTCAACCTGAAGAACCTCGGCAAGCGTTTCCCTCACGAGCTTTCCGGTGGTCAGCAGCAACGTGTCGCCCTGGCCCGCGCCCTGGCGCCGGAGCCGCAACTGCTGTTGCTCGACGAACCGTTCTCCAACCTCGATGGCGAATTGCGTCGCAAGCTCAGCCATGAAGTACGCGACATCCTCAAGGCCCGTGGCACCAGCGCGATACTGGTGACTCACGACCAGGAAGAAGCCTTCGCGGTCAGCGACCACGTTGGCGTGTTCAAGGAAGGTCGCCTGGAACAGTGGGATACGCCCTACAACCTGTATCACGAACCACTGACACCCTTCGTGGCGAGTTTCATCGGCCAGGGCTATTTCATTCGCGGTCAGTTGAGCAGCCCCGAATCGGTGCAGACCGAGCTGGGTGAGCTGCGCGGCAATCGGGCCTACACCTGGCCGGTAGGCGGCGCCGTGGACGTGCTGCTGCGCCCGGACGATATCGTCTATGCGCCGGACAGCGCACTGAAGGCGCGAATTGCCGGCAAGACGTTCCTGGGCGCGTCGACCCTGTATCGCTTGCAGCTGCCGACAGGCGCACAGTTGGAATCGATCTTCCCGAGCCATGTCGACCGTCAGGTTGGGGCAGACGTGGGTATTCGTGTCGCGGCTGAACACCTGGTGCTGTTCCAGGCCTCCGGCAGCACGGCGGCGCAGATTCCGGTGGCAGAATCCGGTGTCCGCCGCTACAGCACCGCCAACTGATACACACGAAACAATTGTGGGAGCGAGCCTGCTCGCGAAAGCGGTGTGTCAGCCAATGATGATGTTGACTGACCGTCCGTATTCGCGAGCAGGCTCGCTCCCACACTGGATTTGCATCAGTCCAGCATCAGCGTTCCGCTCGCCATGAGCGTCGCATTGCCGCCGATCTTCACCCGATCGCCTTCCAGCCGGCAGAACAATTCCCCACCCCGCGCCGAACGCTGAAAAGCCGTCAGGCTCGATTTGCCCAAAATTTTTGACCAGTACGGAATCAGAAGGCAATGGGTCGATCCGGTGACCGGGTCTTCATTGATGCCGATTGCCGGCGCGAAATAACGGGACACGAAATCGTGCTGCTCGCCACGCGCCGTCACGATAGCGCCCAGCCATGGCAGTTTCGCCAGGGCCACCATGTCCGGCTTGCAGTCGAGCACGGCTTGCTCCGACTCCAGCACCACAAACAGCTCATTCGAACCCAGTACCTCGACAGCCTTCACGCCCAGTGCACGCTCGATGTCCGAGATCACGCTCACCGGCGACGCAGTGATCGCCGGGAAATCCAGCCACAGGCGCGCCCCTTCACGGGTAACGCTCAACGGGCCGGATTTGCAGGTGAAGTCCAGTCGCTCGACCGGTTCTTTATAGATTTCAAACAACACATAGGCGCTAGCCAGCGTCGCGTGACCGCACAATGGCACCTCGGTGGTCGGCGTAAACCAGCGGATGTGCCAGCCCTGCCCTTCACGCACGACAAACGCCGTTTCGGCGAGGTTGTGTTCGGCGGCAATCTTTTGCATCAACTCATCGGCGAGCCATGTATCGAGCCGATAGACCATCGCCGGATTGCCGCTGAATGGCTGATTGCTGAACGCGTCGACCTGATGAAACTCCAGTTGCATAACCTTCTCCCTTTGTCAGACCACCAAGCATGCCGCGCTGGCCCAGCCGGCACCAGTGACAGAGCCGGCTGATTTTCACCATACAGCGCTGCACTTGCTTCGAGGCTCACGCACGGCCGATATCGGCAAACTTCGCCTGGGTGTGTTCGGCCAGCACCGCCGGCGCGAGTTCGACTTCCAGCCCACGTCGGCCCGCACTGACAAAAATGCTGGCGAAGGGCTGGGCCGAATTATCAATGAAGGTACGCAAACGCTTTTTCTGCCCCAGCGGACTGATACCGCCCAACAGATAGCCAGTAGAGCGCTGCGCTGCCGCCGGGTCGGCCATTTCGACCTTTTTCACGCCCGCGGCGTGGGCCAGCCCTTTCAAGTCCAGGCTGCCGACAACCGGCACCACGGCCACCAGCAACTCGCCCTTCTCGCTGGCCGC
This sequence comes from Pseudomonas sp. KH_046_2, assembly GCF_057838985.1. Classification (NCBI taxonomy): domain Bacteria; kingdom Pseudomonadati; phylum Pseudomonadota; class Gammaproteobacteria; order Pseudomonadales; family Pseudomonadaceae; genus Pseudomonas; species Pseudomonas sp. KH_046_2. The sequence continues at coordinate 5,071,126 of NZ_CM174480.1, forward strand.
CAGCAAGGTCTTGAACACCTGCGCCGGATCGAGCCCGAGTTTTTCCGCCGCTTCCAGCCCGTAGGAAGCGGCCTTGGGGTCATGTTCGTAACTGTGTACGCGATGTTCGGCCCGAACCTTTTTCAACAAATCCAATGCGGGGGTCATGACAGCTCCAGACTGGGCGGCAGAAGAAAAACACTGCGCCCGATTCTAGGACATTGATCAATAAAAGGCTCTACGGCGGCGCATCCATGACGCCATTGCCTGGCCATCCCATTGCGCAATGACTCATTCATTCATGCAACGAATAGTTTTTTTGTGACCGACGGTTCACTTTCGACCTTTGACAGCAGCGTTTCTTGTCTATATTTTTTCGTTTCTGAAACTTTACGAAACGTCCTACCGCTGCACCCAGCAGTAAACCGCGACCAGGATGGGGATCCTGCCTCGGCGAAAAACGCGCTCCGACCATGATGGAAAAAAGCGCCAGACAACAAAAAAAATGAGGTTTCAATGACAACTGCTTTACAACAACCGTCGCTCTCGAGCCAATGCATGGCCGAGTTCCTGGGTACGGCGCTGCTGATCTTTTTTGGTACTGGTTGCGTTGCCGCGCTCAAGGTCGCGGGTGCCAGTTTTGGCTTGTGGGAAATCAGCATCATCTGGGGCGTCGGCGTCAGCATGGCGATCTACCTTACCGCCGGGGTTTCCGGGGCTCATCTAAACCCTGCCGTCAGCATTGCCCTGAGCATTTTCGCGGACTTCGAAAAACGTAAATTGCCTTTCTACGTACTCGCCCAGGTGGCGGGCGCCTTCTGTGGAGCGCTGTTGGTTTACACCCTCTACAGCAATCTATTCTTCGAATTCGAACAAACGCACCAAATGGTTCGCGGCACTCAAGCCAGCCTCGAATTGGCCTCCGTGTTCTCCACCTTCCCGAATCCTGTGCTGACCACCGCCCAGGCATTTCTGGTCGAGGTGATCATCACAGCCATCCTGATGGGCGTGATCATGTCCCTGACCGATGACAACAATGGCCTGCCAAAAGGCCCGTTGGCACCGCTGCTGATCGGCCTGCTGATTGCGGTGATCGGCAGTTCGATGGGACCGCTGACCGGTTTTGCCATGAACCCTGCGCGGGACTTCGGTCCTAAACTGATGACTTTCTTCGCTGGCTGGGGTGAAATTTCCTTCACCGGCGGACGCGATGTTCCGTATTTCCTGATTCCTGTTTTTGCACCGATTGTCGGTGCCTGCCTCGGTGCTGCCGCCTATCGTGGGTTGATTGCCCGCCATCTGCCCAGCGCCGTACCTGCTACAAAGGATGCAACAGCGGCCATTGACGGCAAACCCAGAACTTCTTGATACCGTTGGCGCGTGCCCCTGCCCTTTGATCGCGCGCCAGACCTCACTCCCTTATTTCGTCCAAGGCAATCGACATGACCGACACACAGAATAAGAACTACATCATTGCCCTCGATCAGGGTACGACCAGCTCCCGCGCGATCATTTTCGACCGCGACGCGAACGTGGTCTGCACCGCCCAACGGGAGTTCGCCCAGCATTACCCGCAAGCCGGCTGGGTCGAACACGATCCTATGGAAATCTTCGCCACTCAAAGCGCCGTGATGGTCGAGGCCCTGGCACAAGCCGGCCTGCACCACGACCAGGTAGCAGCCATCGGCATCACCAACCAGCGCGAAACCACCGTAGTCTGGGACAAGAACACCGGCCGCCCGATTTACAACGCGATCGTCTGGCAGTGCCGGCGCAGCACCGAGATCTGCCAGCAACTCAAGCGCGATGGCCACGAGCAATACATCAGCGACACCACCGGCCTGGTCACCGACCCGTATTTCTCCGGCACCAAGCTCAAGTGGATCCTCGACAACGTCGAAGGCAGCCGCGAACGCGCGCGCAACGGTGAACTGTTGTTCGGCACCGTCGACAGCTGGCTGATCTGGAAATTTACCGGCGGCAAGGTGCATGTCACCGACTACACCAACGCTTCGCGCACCATGCTCTTCAACATCCACACCCTGGAGTGGGACGCGAAGATGCTGGAGGTGCTGGATATTCCGCGCGAAATGCTGCCGGAAGTTAAATCGTCCTCGGAAATTTATGGCCGTACCAAAAGCGGCATCGCCATCGGCGGCATCGCTGGCGACCAGCAAGCCGCCCTGTTCGGCCAGATGTGCGTCGAGCCAGGCCAGGCGAAAAACACCTACGGCACTGGCTGCTTCCTGTTGATGAACACTGGCGACAAAGCGGTGAAATCCCGACACGGCATGCTCACCACCATCGCTTGCGGCCCACGTGGCGAAGTCGCTTACGCGCTGGAAGGCGCGGTGTTCAACGGCGGCTCTACCGTGCAATGGCTGCGTGACGAACTGAAAATCATCAATGACGCCCACGACACCGAATACTTCGCCAACAAGGTCAAGGACAGCAACGGCGTGTACCTGGTGCCGGCCTTCACCGGTCTTGGCGCTCCCTATTGGGACCCGTACGCCCGTGGCGCACTGTTCGGCCTGACCCGTGGCGTACGCGTGGATCACATCATTCGTGCCGCGCTGGAGTCGATTGCCTACCAGACCCGCGACGTGCTCGACGCCATGCAGCAGGACTCCGGCGAACGCCTCAAGGCCCTGCGCGTGGACGGCGGCGCAGTGGCCAACAACTTCCTCATGCAGTTCCAGGCCGACATCCTCGGCACACAGGTCGAGCGTCCGCAAATGCGCGAAACCACGGCATTGGGTGCGGCTTACCTGGCAGGCCTGGCCTGTGGCTTCTGGGGCAGCCTGGAAGAGTTGCGCGGCAAGGCTGTGATCGAACGCCAGTTCGAGCCGACGCTGGATGAAACGGCGAAGGAAAAACTCTACGCAGGATGGAAAAAAGCGGTCAGCCGCACCCGCAATTGGGCGGCTGAAGACGAGGCTGAATAAGCCAGCCTGAGGACTCGCATCAGCATGTAACTGGCAGGGAGTGGATTCGTACGGCATCATGGGCAAATTTTGCACGGCAGCCCAAAGGACGCCCCATGAATCTGCCTCCCCGTCAGCAGCAAATCCTCGAACTGGTCCGCGAACGCGGCTATGTCAGCATCGAGGAAATGGCCACGTTGTTTGTTGTTACCCCGCAGACCATCCGCCGCGACATCAATCAGCTCGCGGAAGCCAATCTGTTGCGTCGCTACCACGGCGGCGCGGCTTACGACTCCAGCGTTGAAAACACCGCCTACGCCATGCGCGCCGATCAGATGCGCGATGAGAAACAGCGTATCGGCGAAGCCATTGCCGCACAGATTCCCGACCATGCCTCGTTGTTCATCAACATCGGCACGACCACCGAATCCATTGCCCGGGCACTGCTCAATCACAGTCACCTGAAGATCATCACCAACAACCTGCACGTCGCCTCCATGCTCAGCGCCAAGGACGATTTCGACGTGCTGCTGACAGGTGGCAACGTACGCCGCGACGGCGGAGTGGTGGGTCAGGCCAGCGTCGACTTCATCAACCAGTTCAAGGTCGACTTCGCCCTCGTCGGCATCAGCGGCATCGATGAAGACGGCAGCCTGCTGGACTTCGACTATCAGGAAGTGCGGGTATCCCAGGCGATCATCGCCAATGCCCGGCAAGTGATCCTCGCGGCCGACTCCAGCAAGTTCGGGCGCAACGCCATGATTCGCCTGGGGCCGATCAGCCTGGTCGATTGCCTGGTCACCGATCAGCAGCCTTCGCCGGCACTGGCGCAGTTGTTGAACCAGCACAAGGTTCGGCTGGAGGTCGTTTAACCCCACCATCTCCAGTGCCTACACTGGCGCTATCGCGGGCAAGCCCGCTCCCACAGGTCCCGTGTGATCCTTGTGGGAGCGGGCTTGCCCGCGAAGACGATCGCACATACAGCATCCCTCTTGCGCCATAACGCGCATCAAAATGTTCGTAAATTTTCCTTTAACGGCCCTTCGATGAGTATTTTCAATCGAAGCTGACTGGCTGTGGGCGTCTTTATGGGCTAGTATTTTCGCAAATGAACATTAATGTTCGAATTCAAATACAGAACATCAAAGAACTCCGAGGCCGAGCCGATGCCCACTTCCACCTTGCCCACGCCCCCTCTCGCCGAGGTCTACGATATCGCCGTCATCGGTGGCGGAATCAACGGCGTGGGGATCGCAGCGGACGCCGCCGGACGCGGTCTCTCGGTGTTCCTTTGTGAAAAGGATGACCTGGCCAGCCATACCTCGTCGGCCAGCAGCAAGCTGATTCACGGTGGCCTGCGCTACCTCGAACATTACGAATTCCGCCTGGTGCGTGAAGCCCTGGCCGAACGCGAAGTGCTGTTGGCCAAGGCTCCGCACATCGTCAAACAGATGCGTTTCGTGCTGCCACACCGCCCGCACCTGCGCCCGGCGTGGATGATCCGCGCCGGTCTGTTCCTCTATGACAACCTGGGCAAGCGCGAGCAACTGCAAGGTTCGAAAAGCCTGAAGTTCGGCCCTGACAGCGCGCTCAAAAGCGAGATCACCAAGGGCTTCGAATACTCCGATTGCTGGGTCGATGACGCGCGCCTGGTGGTGTTGAACGCCATGGCCGCCCGGGAAAAAGGCGCCCACGTTCACACCCAGACCCGCTGCGTCAGCGCGCGCCGCACCAAGGGCCTGTGGCACCTGCACCTGGAACGCGCCGATGGCAGCCTGTTTTCGATCCGCGCCAAGGCATTGGTGAACGCGGCCGGGCCATGGGTCGCCAGGTTCATTCGCGATGACTTGAAGATGGAATCGCCTTACGGCATCCGCCTGATCCAGGGCAGCCACCTGATCGTGCCGAAACTGTACGAAGGCGAACACGCGCATATCCTGCAAAACGAAGATCAGCGCATCGTGTTCACCATTCCGTACCTGAATCACTTCACCCTGATCGGTACCACCGACCGCGAGTACACCGGCGATCCGGCGAAAGTGGCAATTACCGACGGCGAAACCGATTACCTGTTGAACGTGGTCAACGCCCATTTCAAAAAGCAAATCGGCCGCGACGACATCCTGCACAGCTATTCCGGTGTGCGCCCGCTGTGCAACGACGAATCCGACAACCCGTCGGCCGTGACCCGCGACTACACTCTGGCGCTGTCTGGCACCGGCGAAGAGGCTCCGTTGCTTTCGGTGTTCGGCGGCAAGCTCACCACCTATCGCAAACTGGCCGAGTCGGCGCTGGCGCAACTGGCACCCTACTTCAAGCACATCAAGCCAAGCTGGACCGCCAGCGCCACGCTGCCGGGCGGTGAAGACATGACCACCCCGCAGGCCTTGAGCTCGCGTATCCGCGACAAGTTCGACTGGGTTCCGAGCGAGATCGCTCGCCGCTGGGCCACCACCTACGGCAGCCGCACCTGGCGCATGCTCGAAGGCGTCCAGGACCTCAGCGATCTGGGCGAGCACATCGGTGGCGGTCTCTACACCCGTGAAGTCGATTATCTGTGCAGCGAAGAATGGGCTACCAGCGCCCATGACATCCTCTGGCGTCGCAGCAAGCTCGGCTTGTTCACGACGGTGGCCGAACAGGAAAAGCTCAAGGGCTACCTGAACCAGGTCGAACAGAACCGCAGCAAGATCGAAGCGGCCTGATCGGTCACCGGCATAAACAAAAGCCCCTGGATCTTGCGATTCAGGGGCTTTTTCGTATCGATGGATTTCAGTCGCGCAAATCCGATTCATGAATCGGCTGCTCACGGTGAGTCGCCCGCTGATACTGCGCCGGCCACACGGCCTTGTGCCCGCCCAGATCGTCATCCGCGTGCAGCGCCCAGTACGGATCGCGCAACAACTCACGAGCGAGGAAGATGATGTCCGCCTGACAAGTGCGCAGGATGTGCTCGGCCTGGGCCGGCTCGGTGATCATGCCAACGGTGCCGGTAGCCATGCCCGACTCCTTGCGCACACGCTCGGCGAAGCGGGTCTGGTAACCCGGCCCTGTGGGAATCTCCGCATTCACCGCCGTCCCGCCCGACGAGACATCGATCAGGTCGACCCCCAGGGCTTTGAGGCGGCGAGCCAGTTCCACGGTTTCATCGGGGTTCCAGCCGTCTTCCACCCAGTCGGTGGCCGAGACCCGGACAAACACCGGCAACTCTTCAGGCCACACCGCTCGCACCGCTTCGGTGACCTGCAGCACCAGACGAATACGATTTTCGAACGAACCGCCATATTGATCGCGACGCTGATTGCTCAACGGCGACAGGAACTGATGCAACAGGTAACCATGGGCCGCGTGCACTTCGACCACCTTGAAACCGGCCGTCAGTGAGCGTTTTGCCGCATCGACAAAGGCCTGAATGACCTTGGCGATCTCGCCGTCATCGAGTTGCCTGGGTTGGGTGTGCTGTGGATCGAATGCAATCGGTGAAGGGCCGACCGGCACCCAGCCGCCCTCATCGGGCTTGACGCTGCCATGCTTGCCGAGCCACGGCCGGTAGGTGCTGGCCTTGCGCCCGGCATGGGCCAGTTGAATGCCGGCAACGGCGCCCTGGGCGGTGATGAAGCGGGTGATGCGTTGCAGGGGTTCGATCTGTTCGTCATTCCACAGACCGAGGTCCTCGGCCGTGATACGCCCGTCGGCGGTGACCGCCGTGGCTTCGGTAAACACCAGCCCGGCCCCGCCGACGGCGCGGCTGCCAAGGTGGACCAGGTGCCAGTCATTGGCCAGGCCATCGGCACTGGAGTACTGGCACATCGGCGATACGGCAATGCGGTTGGGCAGGGTCAATTGGCGAAGGGTAAAGGGTTCAAGCAGCAGACTCATGGGGCACCTCTCGAATCAGTGGGCAGGCTCCAGGTTCTGTTTGAATAGTCGACGAGTGACAGGAAAAAGGTACAACACCCGCCCCCGCGGGCAAAAAATTCGACAAGACGTCACAAGGCCAAAATCAAGCAGTGCTTAGAGCCTAGTCGACATCGACGGATGTCGCCCCCTTGTAGGAGCGAGCTCGCTCGCGATGGACGACAGGACACCGCGGGGTATCAGGTTCCCAGCGCCATCGTTCACGTCCATCGCGAGCAAGCTCGCTCCTACAGGGGTTCAACGCGGTTCGATGTGGGCAATCATCAATTGAACCGTCTCGTTGCCACGAAACTCGTTGAGGTCGAGCTTGTAGGCCAGTTCCACCCACTTGATGGTCGGATTCGGCCAGATGTCGCGGTCGATCCCGAAGGCAATGCCGTCGAGTTTCACCGAACCACATTCACTTTTGAGCACGACTTTAAGGTGCCGTTCGCCAACGACGCGCTGCTCGACCAACTGGAACACCCCATGAAACAACGGCTCCGGGAAGTGCTGGCCCCAAGGGCCGGCATGCCGCAGGGCACGGGCCAGTTCCAGGTGGAACTCTTCCACCGCCAGGGTGCCGTCCGACAACAGGCGACCCGTCAGGTCTTCTTCACGCAGTTGCCGGCGCACTTCAGCGTCAAAGGCTTCAGCGAACAAGGGGAAATTCGCTTCCGGCAGCGTCAGGCCGGCCGCCATCGCGTGGCCACCGTATTTGGTGATCAGATTCGGATGCTGCGCCGCCACCACGCTCAAGGCGTCGCGGATATGAAAACCCTGGACCGAACGCCCCGAGCCCTTGAGCAAACCATCCCCGGCATCGGCAAAGGCGATGGTCGGGCGGAAATAGCGCTCTTTCATCCGTGACGCGAGGATACCGATGACACCCTGATGCCACTCGGGATCGAACAGGCACAAGCCGAACGGCATCGACTCCACCGGCAGATCCTTGAGCTGCGCCAGCGCTTCACGCTGCATGCCTTGCTCGATGGACTTGCGGTCCTGGTTCATGCCGTCCAATTGAGCAGCCATCTCACGGGCCAGACCGGCGTCTTCGGTCAGCAGGCATTCGATGCCCAGGCTCATGTCGTCCAGGCGCCCCGCTGCGTTCAGGCGTGGGCCGACAATGAAACCCAGATCGGTGGAGGTGATGCGCGCATGATCGCGCTTGGCCACTTCGAGGATCGCCTTGATCCCCGGCCGGGCACGTCCGGCGCGAATCCGTTCCAGGCCCTGATGCACCAGAATCCGGTTGTTGGCATCCAGCGGCACCACGTCGGCCACGCTGCCCAAGGCCACCAGATCGAGCAACTCGCCGATATTCGGCTGCGGTTTGCTTGTGTACCAGCCCAGCTCGCGCAACCGCGCACGCAGGGCCATCAGCACATAGAAAATCACCCCGACACCGGCCAGCGCCTTGCTCGGAAACTCGCAACCGGGCTGGTTCGGATTGACGATGGCATCGGCCAGCGGCAGCTCGTCACCGGGCAAGTGGTGGTCGGTGACGAGCACCTTGAGCCCGGCCTTTTTCGCCGCTGCCACGCCTTCGACGCTGGAGATGCCGTTATCGACGGTAATCAGCAAATGCGGCTGACGCTCAAGCGCCACCGCTACGATTTCCGGTGTCAGGCCGTAGCCGTAGTCGAATCGGTTGGGCACCAGGTAATCGACATGTGCCGCACCCAACAAACGCAGGCCCAGCGTGCCCACGGTGCTGGCCGTCGCGCCGTCGGCATCGAAGTCGCCGACGATCAGAATGCGCTGGCGCTGTTCGAGCGCAATCACCAGCAGATCCACGGCGGCATCGATGCCCTTGAGCTGCTGGAACGGAATCAACCGCGCCAGGCTCTTGTCCAGTTCCGCCTCGGACTGCACGCCCCGCGCCGCGTACAGGCGGGTCAACAGCGGCGGAATATCACCGAGGAATGGCAGGGTGTCGGGCAGCAGGCGAGGTTCGATGCGCATGGGGTGAAAGATGCTTCTCTTCAATACGTAGGATAAAACCGGGTGACGCGGTGCAGCAGCGAAAAATCAGCCGCGCTCACCGGCCAGCCACTGCAACTGAACTTCGTGCTGACCACGGTCGTCGGTGACGAAGATCGTCCCTTCGCTGATCATCACGTCCCACTTGATGACGCGGGGCATGTCCTTGGCCAGGGTTTCCAGGACTTCCTGAGGCACCGCAGCGATGTTGACGTTCTTCAGGTTTTTTACCGCCGGCACCACTTTGCCTTCCCACACGCGCAGGCTGCCATAGGCCAGCAGGCTGGTACGTTCAGTGCGGCGCGAGCACCAGGTCAGGCGCTCGGCATCCGGTTGGCCGACTTCGATCCAGTGCAGGACGCGGTCATCCAGGCTTTTTTCCCACAAGGCAGGTTCATCCACTTCCGACAGACCACGGCCAAAAGACAGCTGCTCGTTGTACCAGAGGGCGTAGGCCAGCAGGCGCACGGTCATGCGCTCTTCGGTTTCCGAAGGGTGACGGGCGATGGTCTGCTTCACGCTCTCATAGACGCTGCGGTCGAGGTCGGTGAGGTTCAGTTCAAACTTGTAGGTCGTGGACGGCTGGGCCATGAACGGGCTTCTTGATACGAGGAAAGGCGGCAAGTCTAACCGATGCGACGGGCAATCCACGAATTGAACACAATCAAGCGGGAGCGTCTGACAGTCGGCTATGTTAAAACTCTGTATTCGCTCAACCTTTGCCCCACAGGATCCAGCATGCCGTTCACCGCCAAACCGCTTTCCGGTCTGAAAGTCATCGAATTGGGCACCTTGATTGCCGGCCCGTTTGCCTCGCGCATTTGCGCGGAATTTGGCGCCGACGTGATCAAGATCGAATCCCCGGATGGCGGTGATCCATTGCGCAAATGGCGCAAGTTGTATGAAGGCACTTCGTTGTGGTGGTTCGTCCAGGCCCGCAACAAAAAGTCCCTGACCCTCAATCTCAAGCACCCCGACGGTCATGCGATCCTGAAGCAGCTGCTGGGTGAAGCCGACATTCTGATCGAAAACTTTCGTCCCGGCGTCCTGGAAAAACTCGGTCTGGGCTGGGACGTTTTGCACGCCTTGAACCCGAAACTGGTGATGGTGCGGCTGTCGGGTTTCGGCCAGACCGGCCCGATGAAGGATCAGCCCGGCTTTGGCGCGGTCGGTGAATCCATGGGCGGCCTGCGCTACATCACCGGCTTCGAAGACCGGCCACCGGTGCGCACCGGCATTTCCATCGGCGACTCGATTGCCGCGCTCTGGGGCGTGATCGGCGCGTTGATGGCCCTGCGTCATCGCGAAGTCAACGGTGGCCAGGGGCAAGTGGTGGACGTGGCGCTGTACGAAGCCATCTTCGCGATGATGGAAAGCATGGTCCCGGAGTTCGACGTGTTCGGCTTCATCCGCGAACGCACGGGCAATATCATGCCGGGCATCACCCCCTCCTCGATCCACACCAGTGCCGATGGCAAGCACGTGCAGATCGGCGCCAATGGCGACGCGATTTTCAAACGCTTCATGCTGATCATTGGCCGGGAAGACCTGGCCAACGACCCCCAGCTTGCCAGCAACGATGGCCGCGATGCCCGACGCGACGAGATTTATGGCGTCATCGATCGCTGGGTCAATTCATTGCCGCTGGACAGGGTGCTGGCGCAGCTCAATCAGGCCGAGGTGCCGGCCAGCCGGATCTTCAGCGCCGAAGACATGTTCAATGACCCACAGTACCTGGCGCGGGAAATGTTCCTGCAAGCCAAGTTGCCGGACGGCAAAGACTTCAAGATGCCGGGCATTGTGCCGAAACTCTCAGAGACACCCGGGGAATGTGAATGGGTCGGGCCACAACTGGGTGAGCACAACGCACAGGTACTCCAGGAACTAGGCTATGACGCGACGCAGATCGCACAGTTGCGCAAAGACGGAGCCATCTGAACTGAGGCGCCGGCCTGCATGGGCCATTGGACATTGCCCGTCACGCGGCGGGTGGCTGCTGTGCGTGCTGGCGATTTCGCTCCTGCTCCTTGATCCGATCCCCTCAGCCCTGGCGCAAACCAGGGAAACCCTGATCTGGCTCAAACGCGACCTGCCGCCGCTGACGATCTTCGACGGCCCGAAAAAGGGCCAGGGCGTGATCGATCAACTGCTTCCACTGTTGATTGCCGGCATGCCGCAATACCAGCACAGCGTGATGAGGGTCAATCGCGCGCGTGGATTGCAAATGCTCCACGAGCCGTCCCTCGTCTGCGACGCGGCGCTGAACTGGAGCAAGGAACGGGAACAGTGGATCGCCTTTTCCATCCCGGTCTTCCGCGCCATGAGCAATGGGTTGGCCGTGCGGCGCGTCGACCAGGAAGTGCTGGCGCCCTTTATCAAGGACGGCGAAGTGGACCTGGCAGAGCTGCTCGCCAGCGGCAGCGAAAAACTGGGGATTATTGCCGAGCGCAATTACGGCGAATACCTCGACGGCCTGCTCAAGCAAGCGCCAGCCGACGCGCTGACCGCTCATTACGGTAACGACGCCTTGGGCAGCCTGCTGCAGATGCAGCGCCTGGGACGCTTGCGCCTGCTGTTGGGTTATCGCCCGGAAATTCGCTACCAGGCCTCGCTGCAAGGCATTGCCGAGGATGAATTGCAGTTCTATCCGATCCGTGGCACGGGCAAATACCTGTCCGGTTACATCGGTTGCACCGACACGCCAAAGGGCCGGCAGGCCATTGTCGAGATCAATCAGGTGCTGCGCACCCTTCCCCGCGAACGCCTTGACGAGGCCTATGCCGCCTGGCTGGATCCGGAGAGTCGTAGCCAGTACCTGAAAGACACCAAGACGTTTTTCGACAATCTGGCGCAGCCCTGACAAATCCCGGGCAAAAGAAACCCCGAGAAGTGGGGAGACGACTCGGGGTTAAACGTGGTCTGTTTGGAGACCAGTAGCAGCAAGCTACAAGCACCGGAGCACAATGCTTGATCCCGCTGTTACAAGGTCTGACTGACCTGGGCGCGGGAAGGTTCCCACAAAAGTCCGTTCAATTGCGGCTGGCCAGCAGCTTGTCCTGCGCCGCATTGCGCAATGCCGCGATGACACAAGGCTCAAGGCGTCCTTCAGCGATCAGCACGTCGCGATGCAAACCGTCGACCACATCCGTCAGCAGGCGTTTGTCATTCAACTGGGCCTGATTGAACTCGCGCTCGACCACGGTCGCGCCGATAGCATTCTTCAGGGTCACCCGGCATTCGCCACGAATGCCTGACGGGGTCAACGTAACCTGATACGGGCTCAGCGCCTCACCGAGCAACAGACTGATACTTTCCATCCCGATCACCACTCAATAGTCCGAAAACAACGTGCCTGGGGCATGCCTGCAACAAATGACCGCTGGCCCGAGAAGAAAGTTCTGGATACCTACCGCAGGCGAACCTGCAACCCAGTCAAGTGAGCATGCACGGCGAACATGACAGAGAAAAAACGCCACCATCACGCCTGTCGGGTGCGCCGGGCGATGTCGGCCCAGCCTCCCAACAATCCCCGTAGCTGGCCATCGGCCGTGTAAAACGGCACCGTCCACTGGTAGATATCCCTGACACCGTCCTTGAACATCAATTGACGCTCGAAGAAGCGCGATCTGCGCGTACTCATTTGCGCCATGTACTCGGCATGCAGCAGTTCCGCGGTTTGCCTGGGCACGGCATCGATCTCGATCAACTGCCGCCCCTGCATCCGGTCAAAACGCGTCGACAAGGCGTCCTCATAACTTTTGTTGCACATGATCAAGCGCCCTTGCAGATCACGGACAAACATCGGATCTGGCATGGCATCCATCAGGGCATGCTGGAAGGCGAGCTGATCGCGCAGACTGCTTTGGGCCTCGACCCGTTGCCTGACCACCACCGCCAACCGCCGATTCCAGAGCACGGACAACAGGCCGAACAGGCTGACCACCAACACACCCCAGCAAACCCACTGGTCAATCCGCTGCCAGAGGCCGGGTGCCTTTGGCACGGTAGCGCCGCCGAACCACTTCAGGCGAAGGACGCGCAACTCCCTTTCAGGAAACGCCTCAAGCGCCTTGTTGAGGATACTCAGCAATTGCGGCTGGCCTTCGCGCACCGCCAGATAATCCGCATCCCATTTGCCCGGCACCACGGCGCCGATCTGCAGCCGGCCCGACGGAATAAGCCGGGCGCCGATTTCGCTTTCGATGGTGGCGTAGGCTTCACCGCTTTCCACCCAGGCACGGGCTTCGGCGTAGGTTTTGACCGAACGCAACTCGATGGACGGGTAATTGCGACGGATCATCGCTTCCAGTGCATGCCGGGTCGGCAGCACCAGCACCCGCTTCGTCAAATCCTCCAGCGACTGCACCGGCGGTGCTCCGGCCTGCCCGACAAAAACCCATCCGGCACCGCCGTACGCATGACTGAAATCGAGAAACGCCTTGCGTTCGTCATTCATCGCCAGGGTCGTACTCAAATCCGCAGCGCCGCTTTCCAGATGGGCCAGCATCTGATCGGTGGAAAAAGACTCTTGGTAAACGAACTGCAACCCCGTCATCTCACTGATGCGCTTGAGCAGGTCACTGTTCAAGCCCGTCCATTGGCCATGTTCATCCTTGAACAGGTACAACGGGTATTCCAGTGCCGTGACCACGACCTGTGGATGGCTGGCCATCCATTGCAACTCCTGGTCATCCAGGACGACCATTGCACGTGCGACAGGCTTTCCACGCTCCTGAATCGATACAGGGTTCGCCCCTCCCCATTCGGCGATTCCCAGCATGCCGAATAAAAACAGCCAGCACGCGACTGGCTTGAACACACTTGTAAACAGCATTCCCACGTCCTTGGTGATTCACTCGCCCGTCCTTTCGCGGCGATAACTCGACAATTGTGCATGCAGAAATGAAAAAGCCCGTCAGGAGACGGGCTTCAAAATGTTACAGCACTGACCGGTTACAGTGGCTTGCCGCGGTTGCCATGCTGACTGACAAAGGCCTGCACGGCTTTCAGGTCATTTGGCAATACGGTGCAACGTTCGTCTCGCTCAAACAAATCAGAAAGATGTACCGGCAGTTCGAGAGCTTTTCCTACACCGGCTTTTTCCACGGCGTCCGGGAATTTGACCGGGTGGGCGGTGCCCAGGATCACCATTGGAATATCCAGACTACGACGGCATTCCCGCGCAGCTTTCACGCCGATGGCCGTGTGCGGATCCAGTACTTCGCCAGTCTGCTCGTAGACTTCGGCGATGGTTTCGCAGGTTTGCGCGTCATCCACGGCCAGCGAGTCGAACAACTTGCGGGCTTCGGTCCAGCGCTCTTGCTCGACACTGAAACCGCCGCCCTGCTTGAACGAATCCATCAGCCCGGCGATGGCCGCGCCGTTGCGACCGTGCAGGTCGAACAGCAGGCGCTCGAAGTTCGACGACACCATGATGTCCATGGACGGCGACAGCGTGGCGTGCAGGGTTTCCTTGACGTACTGGTTGCCGCTCATGAAGCGGTGCAGGATGTCGTTGCGGTTGGTGGCGACGATCAACTGGTTGATCGGCAGGCCCATGTTGCGCGCCAGGTAACCGGCGAAGATGTCGCCGAAGTTGCCGGTCGGCACCGAGAACGACACCGAACGCGCCGGGCCGCCCAGTTGCAGGGCTGCGTGGAAGTAGTAAACGATCTGGGCCATGATCCGCGCCCAGTTGATCGAATTCACCGCAACCAGGCGAGTGCCCTTGAGGAAACCCTGGTCGGCGAAGCTCGCCTTGACCATTTCCTGGCAGTCATCGAAGTTGCCTTCGATGGCGATGTTGTGGATGTTCTCACCGAAGATGGTGGTCATCTGCCGACGCTGCACTTCGGACACCCGGTTGTGCGGGTGCAGGATGAAGATGTCGACGTTTTCGCAGTGCTTGCAGCCTTCGATCGCGGCCGAACCGGTGTCACCGGAGGTGGCACCGACGATCACCACGCGCTCGCCGCGCTTTTCCAGCACGTAGTCGAGCAGGCGACCGAGCAGTTGCAATGCGAAGTCCTTGAACGCCAGGGTCGGGCCGTGGAACAGCTCCAGCACCCATTCGTTGCCGTTCAGCTGACGCAGCGGCGCAACGGCGCTATGGGCGAATACACCGTAGGTTTCTTCAAGAATCTTTTTGAAATCGGCATCGGGAATGCTGCCGGTGACGAACGGGCGCATGACGCGGAAAGCCAGCTCGTGATACGGCAGGCCGGCCCAGGAAGCGATTTCTTCCTGGGTGAAACGTGGCAGGTTTTCCGGGACGTACAGACCGCCGTCGGTGGCAAGGCCTGCCAGCAGGACGTCTTCGAAATTCAGGGCCGGTGCCTGGCCGCGGGTACTGATGTAACGCATGACTGACTCCAATGGACAGTGTTCGTAGTGCCGGGCCCGCAAGCGAGCCCGGTCAACGATATCGGCTTAGTTCAGGTGCTCGACACGGATCCGAACGACCGGACCAACCACACCCGCCAGGGCTTCCAAAGCAGCGATGGCGTCGTTGATGTGCTGTTCCAGCACGCGGTGGGTCAGCAGGATCATCGGCACCAGGCCGTCGTGCTCCTCGGCTTCCTTCTGCATGATCGACTCGATGTTGATGCCGCGCTCCGAGAGGATGCTCGCAACCTGAGCCAATACGCCCGGATGGTCCTTGGCCTGAATACGCAGGTAGTAGGCGCTTTCGCAGGCTTCGATCGGCAGGATCGGGTGAGCCGACAGCGAATCCGGCTGGAATGCCAGGTGCGGTACGCGGTTTTCCGGGTCGGAAGTCATGGCGCGGACCACGTCCACCAGGTCGGCGATCACCGACGAAGCGGTCGGCTCCATGCCGGCGCCGGCGCCGTAGAACAGGGTCGATCCAGCAGCATCGCCGTTGACCATCACCGCGTTCATCACGCCGTTGACGTTGGCGATCAGGCGATCGGCCGGGATCAGCGTCGGGTGTACCCGCAGTTCGATACCGGCCGCGGTGCTGCGCGCCACGCCCAGGTGCTTGATGCGGTAGCCCAGCGCTTCGGCGTAGTTCACGTCGGCGGTGGTCAGCTTGGTGATGCCTTCGGTGTAAGCCTTGTCGAACTGCAACGGAATACCGAACGCGATGGACGCCAGGATCGTCAGCTTGTGAGCCGCGTCGATACCCTCGACGTCAAAGGTCGGATCGGCTTCGGCGTAACCCAGGGCCTGGGCTTCGGCCAATACGTCTTCGAAGGTGCGACCCTTCTCGCGCATTTCCGTCAGGATGAAGTTGCCGGTGCCGTTGATGATGCCGGCTACCCAGTTGATGCGGTTGGCAGACAGGCCTTCGCGGATCGCCTTGATCACCGGGATGCCACCAGCCACCGCCGCTTCGAACGCAACGATCACGCCCTTCTCGCGGGCCTTGGCGAAAATTTCATTACCGTGAACGGCGATAAGCGCCTTGTTCGCGGTGACCACATGCTTGCCATTCTCGATGGCCTTGAGTACCAGCTCGCGGGCAACGGTGTAGCCGCCCATCAGCTCTATAACGATGTCGATCTCAGGGTTCGTGGCCACTTCGAAGACATCGTTGGTAATCGCAATACCGGTCGTTTGGAACTGAGGCTTTGGCGTGCGCATGGCAATTTGTGCCACTTCGATCCCACGCCCGGCACGACGAGCAATTTCCTCGGCGTTGCGCTGAAGTACGTTGAAGGTACCGCCACCGACGGTTCCTAACCCACAGATGCCTACTTTGACCGGTTTCACTGTGAACTCCCCATAAAACGGCCGACTCGAGGCCGGCCGTGAAAACAACCGCATACTCGCGGTTCTCTATTGATGGCCCGGCGAATGTCGCTGCCGGACCATGATCGTCATTGGCTGACCGTGACGATGCGAATTTACTTCGCGCCCAGCGCCAGTTTGGCGACTTGTGGCGCAGGCTGGTAGCCCGGAATGACCTGACCGTCGGCCAAAACGATGGCCGGTGTGCCGTTCACGCCGATCGACTGACCGAGTGCAAACTGTTTGGAAACCGGGTTATCGCACTTGGCGGCCTTGATTTCCTTGCCGTCGACCATTTTGTCCATGGCCGCTTTCTTGTCTTTCGAGCACCACACCGCTTGCAGCTGCTCGTCACCCGGCGAGCCCAGGCCCTGGCGCGGGAACGCGACGTAACGCACTTCGATGCCGCGCTTGTTCAGCTCAGGCACTTCAGCGTGCAGCTTGTGGCAGTACGGGCAGGTGGTGTCGGTGAATACGGTGATGTGCGACTTGGTTTCGCCAATGGCCGGGTAGACGACGGTTTCGGCAACCGGGATGGCGTTGATCAGTTTGGAGATGCCCAGGCGCTCGGTCTTCTCGGTCAGGTTGACCGGCTTGCCGTCCTTGAGATCGAACAGGTAGCCCTGGACCACGTACTGGCCGTCGGCGCTGGCGTACAGCACACGGCTGCCCTTGAGTTTGACTTCATACAGGCCGGGCATCGGGCTGGCGGTGATGGTCTCTACCGGCACTTCGAGCTGGAGGTTTTCCAGGCTTTTACGAATGGCTTTGTCGGCCGCGTCATCGGCGACGGCAAAGGTGCTGACCAACGCAATGGCTGCGGCGGCGAAAATCTGGGTCAGACGCATGAGAACTCCTGAAGGCGAACATATGGGACGATCAGAACGCCCGTGCCGAAACACCGGGTCATAACCGCCCATCGTGCAAACCGCCCAAGCCTATCACATAAGGCCCCTGTGGCGAGGGGGCTTGCCCCCGTTCGGCTGCGCAGCAGTCGTAAATCCGGGCAACTCGGTGAATCTGAACGATTGCAGGGGGCTGCTTCGCAACCCAACGGGGGCAAGCCCCCTCGCCACAGGCCCGTATTCCATTTGAAGCACTGCGTCAGCCCCGCGGGTGATGCCTGGCATGCAGATCCTGCAACCGCGCCCGGGCAACATGGGTATAGATCTGCGTCGTCGACAAATCGCTGTGCCCCAGCAGCATCTGCACCACCCGCAGGTCTGCGCCGTGGTTGAGCAGGTGCGTGGCGAAGGCATGGCGCAAGGTGTGCGGCGACAGCGACTTGCCGATCCCGGCCACCTTGGCCTGGTGCTTGATGCGGTGCCAGAAGGTCTGGCGGGTCATCTGCTCGCCACGCAGGCTCGGGAACAACACATCGCTGGGACGCCCGCCAAGCAGTTCGCTGCGGGCATCACGCATGTAGCGTTCGACCCAGACAATCGCCTCCTCGCCCATCGGCACCAGCCGTTCCTTGCTGCCCTTGCCCATCACCCGCAACACGCCTTGACGCAAATTGACCTGTTCCAGGGTGAGGCTGATCAGCTCGGTCACCCGCAAGCCGCAGGCGTACAGCACTTCAAGCATGGCCCGGTCGCGCTGGCCGATGGCCTCACTCAAATCAGGCGCCTTCAGCAAGGCTTCCACATCCGCCTCGGACAAGGACTTTGGCAGCGGCCTGCCGAGTTGCGGCATATCAACGCGCAATGTCGGATCGACCGAGATCATCTTTTCCCGCAGCAGGTAACGATAAAAGCCACGCACCCCCGAGAGAAATCGCGCAGTGGAACGAGGCTTGTAGTTTTGCTCCAGGCGCCAGGCCAGGTGGTCGAGTATCAACTCACGCCCGGCATTGACCAGCTCCAGTCCTTTGTCCTGCAGCCAGCCGTTGAACAGCGCCAGGTCACTGCGATAGGCATCGCGGGTGTTATCGGAAAGGCCTTTCTCCAGCCACAGGGCATCGAGGAATTGGTCTATCAGCGGGTGATCGATGGCAGGCATGGGTACTCGAATCATGCAGCCTTGAGGCCGCGCACAAAATTAAAATTGGACATGGAAACGGCCGCTAGTCTTTCATAGGCCGCCATTTCAAGGAACAGGGAGCAGCAATGAGCGAGCAGCAGATTTTATTGGCATTTGGCGGGATAGGCGCGGCGGCGCTGCTTTGCCAATGGCTGGCCTGGCGCTTGAAACTGCCGGCGATTCTTTTCCTGCTGCTGACCGGCATCCTGGCCGGCCCCGTGCTGCACTTGCTCGACCCGCAGGAGATGTTCGGGCCACTGTTGATGCCGCTGGTGTCCCTGGCGGTGGCGCTGATCCTGTTCGAAGGCAGCCTGACCCTGCATCTGTCCGAGTGGCGCGAAATCGGCAGCGTCGTCCATCGCCTGGTCACCATTGGCGCCCTCTCCACCTGGGTGGTCATTGCTGTCGCCACTCACTGGCTGCTGGATTTCGACTGGATGCTGGCCATCCTGTTCGGCAGCCTGACCCTGGTGACCGGGCCGACCGTGATCGTACCGATGCTGCGCGTCGTGCGCCCGAAAGCGTCGATTGCCAACATCCTGCGCTGGGAAGGCATTGCCATCGACCCCATCGGCGCCCTGCTGGCGGTGGTCGTCTATAGCTTCATCATCGCCAGCTCCGAAGGTAACGGCCTCGAGGAAAGCCTGCTGACCTTCGGTGGCGTGATTTTGTGCGGCAGCCTGTTCGGTGTTTTTGGTGGCTGGTTGCTCGGTACCCTGATTCGCCGCCAGTGGCTGCCGGAATACCTGCACAACCTGGCAGCCCTCGCGGCAGTCCTGGGTATTTTCATTGTCTCCAACGAAGTCACCAACGAATCCGGGTTGCTGGCCGTGACCTTGATGGGCATGTGGCTGGCCAACATGAAAGGCGTCGACGTGCGGCACATCCTGCACTTCAAGGAGAACCTCAGCGTGCTGCTGATCTCTGGCCTTTTCATTCTGCTGGCGGCCCGGCTGGACCTGAACGCCATGATCGGCCTCGGGCCGCTGGTGCTGATTTTACTGCTGGTCATTCAGTTCATCGCCCGCCCCTTGAATGTGCTGCTGAGCACGGCGGGCTCCAGCCTGGGTTGGCGCGAGCGAGCGCTGCTGGCATGGATTGCCCCAAGGGGCATCGTGGCAGCGGCGGTGTCGGCCATCTTCGCCATTCGCCTGCATGAGGCCGGTCATCAGAGCGCACTGCTGCTGGTGCCGCTCACCTTTGCGGTGATCATCGGCACAGTGGTGTTGCAAAGCGCAACGGCACGACCGCTGGCTCGCCTGCTGAAGGTGGCGGAACCGGCACCGAGCGGCTTCCTGATCATCGGCGCCAACGGACCTGCACGCACGCTGGGCAAGGCCCTGCAACAACTGGGCAGTCGGGTGCTTTTGACAGATTCGAGCTGGGAAAACATTCGCGCAGCCAGGATGGAAGGTTTGCCGACCTATTTTGGCAACCCGGCGTCGCAACATGCCGACGCGCACCTGGATCTCGTCGGCCTCGGGCATTTGCTGGCGCTATCACCATCGGGTGAAATGAATACGCTGGCGCTGATGCGCTTTCGTCATGAACTGGGCCATCAGCGCATGTTCGGCCTGGCCAGTGGCCAGGAAAGCCGCCGTACCGACAAGCATCGCACCAGCCTGGAACATCGCGGCAATCAACTGGGCAGCGAAGCGCTGACCTACGCCAAACTCGCCAGCCAGCTGAGCCAGGGCACCGAGTTGTACAGCACAACGTTGACGGACGGCTTCAGTTGGGACGACTACCGCGCGTTGCATGGCGAGCGAGCGACCTTGCTGTTCGTGCGCGATGACAGCGGTTGGGTGCACGTCGTGACGCCGGAAAGCACGATCAAGCCCGCGGCGGGGTGGACGTTGTTGGCGTTGATCCAGCCCGAGACGGTGTAAATCCAGACGGGCACCAAATCGCAGGCAACAAAAAAGCAGCCCGCAGGCTGCTTTTTTTTGCATCGGAAGCTGGACTTAAGCCAGTTTTTCCTTGATGCGAGCTGCTTTACCCGACAGGTCACGCAGGTAGTACAGCTTGGCTTTACGTACGTCACCGCGACGCTTGACAGCCATGCTGTCGATTTGCGGGGAGTAGGTCTGGAAAGTACGCTCTACGCCAACACCGTTGGAGATTTTACGAACGGTGAATGCACTGTTTACGCCGCGGTTACGCTTGGCGATAACAACACCTTCGAACGCTTGCAGACGCGAACGGTCGCCTTCCTTCACTTTCACCTGAACGACAATGGTGTCGCCCGGGGCAAAGGTAGGGATCTCTTTGGTCATCTGCTCTGCTTCGAGTGCAAGGATGATTTTGTTAGTCATGCTGTGCTCCTAAGGTAAATCGTCGGATCTACCATCGATACGTTGTTAACTATCGTCCCGCTCGCGGATGTATTCCTCGAGCAGCTTCTTCTCTTCTCCAGAAAGCGAGCGGCTTTCCAGAAGATCGGCGCGTCGTTCAAAGGTCCGACCAAGGGACTGCTGTAAACGCCAACGCCGGATGTGCGCGTGATTGCCACTTAGCAATACGTCGGGAACACGCTGATCCGCATACACCTCCGGTCGGGTGTAGTGCGGGCAATCCAGCAAACCATCCGTAAAGGAATCTTCCTCGGCGGAGTCCGCATGCCCTAAAGCTCCAGGCAGCAGTCGTGTAACCGCATCGATCAGGACCATCGCCGGCAGCTCGCCGCCAGACAGTACATAGTCGCCAATCGACCACTCTTCATCGACATGAGCATCAATAAAACGCTCGTCAATGCCTTCATAGCGGCCGGCAATCAGGATCAATGCATCCAGATTCGCCAACTCGCGTACCGCCGACTGAGTCAGTTGACGGCCTTGGGGGGACAGGTAAATTACCTTCGCCGCCTCCCCGGCTGCTGCCTTGGCCTGAACCAGAGCATCTTCCAGGGGCTTGATCTTCATCACCATGCCCGGACCACCGCCAAACGGGCGATCGTCCACAGTGTGATGTCGATCCGTCGTGTAGTCTCGCGGATTCCAACAGGTGAGCTGCAAGAGCCCCTGTTTCACCGCCCGACTGGTGATGCCGTACTCGCTGATGGCGGAAAACATCTCGGGAAACAGACTGATCACTTCTACGCGCAAGTTAGCCACGCTTAGAAATCCGCGTCCCAATCCACCTTCATCTCGCCCGCGGCCAGATCGACGGCCAACACGCATTGCTCCGTATAGGGCAACAGGCGTTCGCGATCATCCAGGCTGCCAGCGCAAGGCTTGACCACCATGACATCGTTCGAGCCGGTCTCCAGCAGGTGATCGATTTTCCCGAACAGTTGTCCGAGGGTGTCGATGACCTTGAGACCTTCCAGCTGGTACCAGTAGTACTCGCCGTCGGTGAGTTCAGGGAACAGGTTGCGTGGCACGCAGATCTCATAACCGGCCAGAAGACGAGCTTCTTCGCGATCATCGAGACCCTTGAGCTTTGCGACCAGGAACTTGTCGTTCCCGCGTCCGCTGACCAGCTCTACCTGCTTTACATTACCGTCACGCTTGAGCGTCCAGGTCTTGTAGTCCAGCAGGTTTTTAATCGGATCAGTAAAGGAGTACACCTTCACTTCGCCGCGAACGCCGTGAACAGAATAAATCTTGCCGATAACGATCAAATCATCAGCAATGGCAGGCGTCGCGTTCATATTGCTCAGGCCGCAGCCTTAGCAGATTCCTTCAACAACTGAGCAACGCGCTCAGAAGGTTGTGCACCAACGCTCAGCCAGTAGGCTACGCGCTCTTGGTTCACGGACAGACGAACTTCCTGACCACGGGCAACAGGGTTGAAGTAGCCAACCTGTTCCTTGTGCGAACCGTCGCGCGGGTTGCGGCTGTCGGTTACGGTCAAGTGGTAAAACGGGCGCTTTTTGGAGCCGCCAAGGGCAAGACGGATTGTTAGCATGTGAACATCGTTCCTGTAGTCGGTGCTGCAAATCTAAATGCACAGCGGGCATGGGTGCCCGAAAGGCCGCATATTCTAAGGAATATCCGGACTTTTGCAAATGACTTTTTCCGGCGCCTATCGGCCGCCATGCAGATTTGCTATAGAGCCGTCGTTGAAAACGGCCGGTCAGCTCCCGCCAAGTGCGGGTTTGCTGGAGATCCCGCTTCCTTGCGGGGTCTGCGCCGACCAGATAGCCGGCGCGGATTCTTTACATTTTCGGCATGCCGCCGCCGGGTAGCATTCCACCCATGCCGCGCATCATCTTGGCCATTCCGCCTTTCGCGGAGAATTTCTTCATCATCTTCTGCATCTGCTTGTGCTGCTTGATCAAGCGGCCGATGTCCTGCACCTGGGTGCCGGAACCCATGGCGATCCGGCGCTTGCGCGAACCGCTGATCACCTCAGGGTCGCGGCGCTCGGCCGGGGTCATGGAGTTGATGATGGCTTCCATCTGCTTGAATTGCTTCTCTGCCGCGCCCTGGGCATTGCCCATTTGCGCCAGGTTCACGCCACCCATGTTCGGCAGCTTGTCCATGAGCCCGCCGAGGCCGCCCATGTTCTTCATCTGTTGCAGCTGATCGCGGAAGTCTTCGAGGTCGAAGCCCTTGCCCTTCTTCAGCTTCTTGGCCAGTTTATCGGCCTTGTCTTTGTCGAGGGTCGCTTCCGCCTGCTCGATCAGGCTGAGCACGTCGCCCATGCCGAGGATGCGCGAGGCGATACGCTCAGGGTGGAACGGATCGAGCGCTTCGCTCTTCTCGCCCATACCGATGAACTTGATCGGCTTGCCGGTGATGGCGCGCACCGACAGCGCGGCACCGCCACGGGCGTCGCCGTCGACCTTGGTCAGGATCACACCGGTCAGCGGCAACGCATCGCCGAAGGCCTTGGCCGTGTTGGCGGCGTCCTGGCCGGTCATGGCGTCGACCACGAACAGGGTTTCGACCGGGTTGATCGCGGCGTGCAGGGCCTTGATCTCGCCCATCATCTCTTCATCGATGTGCAGGCGACCGGCGGTATCGACGATGACCACGTCGATGAATTTGAGTTTCGCTTCCTTGATAGCCGCTTGCGCGATCTCGACCGGTTTCTGGCTCAGGTCGGACGGGAAGAAGGTAACGCCGACTTCACCGGCGAGCATTTCCAGCTGTTTGATCGCCGCTGGACGATAAACGTCGGCGGACACGACCATGACCGACTTCTTCTTGCGCTCTTTAAGGAAGCGCGCGAGCTTGCCGGCGGTGGTGGTCTTACCAGCGCCCTGCAAACCGGCCATCAGGATGACCGCTGGCGGCACGGCGCTCAGGTTCAAATCTTCGTTGGCCGCGCCCATCAGGCTTTCAAGTTCGGCCTGGACGATTTTCACGAAGGCCTGGCCCGGCGTCAGGCTGCGCGACACCTCGGTGCCTACGGCGCGTTCCTTGACCGAATTGACGAAGTCCTTGACCACCGGCAGGGCGACGTCGGCTTCGAGCAACGCCATGCGCACTTCACGCAGGGTGTCTTTGATGTTGTCTTCAGTCAGCTTGGCCTTGCCGGTGACATGGCGCAGCGTCTGCGAGAGACGGTCGGTTAAGTTTTCAAACATTGCGCGATCCTTTCAGGCCCTGTGTAGACCGGGATAATGGCGGCCCGGACCGGACTAAACGTGTGCTCGGCGAGCCTGCGGCGTGGGCAGGTCGCGGATTATAGCGAAGACTGCGGCCGGCGGACACCTCGCTGTCGGGTTGCGCGGTCTTTCGTGCGGCGAGGGTTCTATGCCAAACTCAGCGACTTTCGGGCTTGCCTAACAGGATTTATGCTCCCCTTGTCACCCAGCTTGCTAACTACCCTCGCCGCCGCCTGCTTGTATGCCGCTGCGACCATTTACCAGGGCACTCGCCTGGCGTCCGGCGCCAAGGTCAACAAACGCCTGCTGGTCATGCTCGGCGTGCTCGCCGTATTGGCCCACAGCGTCAGCCTGCTCACCCACCTGCTGACCCCGACCGGCCTGGCCCTGGACTTCTTCAGTGCCGCCAGCCTGATTGCCGTGGCGGTCATCGCACTGGCCCTGCTGGCCTGCTCGCGGATTCCGGTGGAGAACCTGCTGGTCCTGCTGCTCCCGCTTGGGGCCCTGACCGTGATGCTGGCGCATTTTGCCCCCGCGGGCACGGTACAGGTCATCGATGAGGAGCCGGGCATCCTCGCCCACATCCTGCTTTCGATCCTGGCCTACGGCATGTTCACCATCGCGGTGTTCCAGTCCTTGCTGCTGCTGATTCAAGACCACCAGCTCAAGCACAAGCACCCCTCCGGGCTGATCAAGAACTTCCCGCCGCTGCAAACCATGGAAAGCCTGCTGTTCGGTTTCCTCTGGGCCGGCTGGACGCTGTTGTCGCTGTCGCTGATTTCCGGCTGGCTGTTCGTCGAGAACCTGTTCGCCCAGCATCTGGTGCATAAAACCCTGCTGGCCTGCCTGGCCTGGGTTGTTTTCAGCGTACTGCTGTGGGGACGCAATCGCCTCGGCTGGCGCGGGCACAAAGCCATTCGCTGGACCCTGGCGGGTTTTTGCCTGCTGATGCTGGCGTATTTCGGCAGCAAGCTGGTTCGTGAATACATCCTGCATATCTGACGGGCGGCATTAATGGACGACTTGCCCATAGGGCCGATGCTCGCGGTAGTGACCCTGCTGGTTCTATGGTCGGGGCTGTTTACCGCCATCGAAGCGGCGCACCAGCATTTGCTGGCCCAGCGCACCGCAACGCGTTCCAGCGACAAACCGGTGGCGAAACTCAGCTTCCCCCTGGCCAGCCTGATTTTTTGCAACACCCTGTGCCGCGCACTGGTGGTGGTCATCAGCACCTTGCTGGCCATTTTCACTTGGGCCGAGAACGGTCCGTGGGTCGCCTGCCTCGGGGCGGGCGCCATGTTGCTGGTGTTTTCCGACTACTTGCCACGCGCCCTCGCCGCTCGCTATCCGGATGCGATCCTGGCCCAGGGCAACAACCTGCTGCGGGTGCCGCTGAAAATCATCTATCCCGCGGCATGGCTGCTCAATAGCATCAGTCAGTTGCTCACGCGGCCATTCGCCCGTAAAGCCAAAGTGGTGCAACAGAGTGAGGACGAAGCGCTGACGGAGCGGCATGTGCCCTCCGAAACCGTAAACCGCCCTCACCCGCTGCCAGGCATCCACGCGCTGGACAACATCACCGTCAATGACATCCTGGTACCGCGCAGCGACGTGGACGGCATCAATCTCGATGACTCCATCGAAGAAATCATCGAACAATTGCGCCACAACAGGCGTACTCGCCTGCCGGTGTTCCACAGTGATATCAACCAGGTCGAAGCCGTCCTCAACACCCGACACATCCTTCACTTGCTACCCGATGCGAGCCTGACCAGGGAAGCGTTGCTGGCGGCCAGCCACGAACCGTACTTCGTGCCGGAAAGCACCCCGCTGCAGCTGCAACTGCTCAATTTCCACAAGCAGCAGCGACGCCTGGGCATGGTGGTCGACGAATACGGCGAAGTGCTGGGCATCGTCACCCTGGAAGACATTCTCGAAGAAATCGTCGGCGAGTTCGAAAGCCAGCACAGCCTGGACAATCCGCACATTCATCCGCAAGCCGACGGACGCCTGGTGATCGACGGTGCCGCGTCCATTCGCGAACTGAACAAGAGCCTCGGCTGGCATCTGCCCAGCGATGGCCCGAAAACCCTGAACGGCCTGGTCACCGAGGCCCTGGAAACCATTCCCGAAAGCGCGGTGTGCCTGAAGATCGGCCGGTATCGCCTGGAAATTCTCGAGACCGAGGACAACCGTGTCACGCGGGTGCTGATCTGGCAGACCAGCTCGATGCCTGTGGTTATCTAAAACCCGACACAAATCCCTGTGGCGAGGGGGCTTGCCCCCGCTCGACTGCGTAGCAGTCGCAGAATCAGACTGCGCGGCAGACAGAGAATGTGATCATCAGTTCGAGCGCTGCCGCGCAGCGCAACGGGGGCAAGCCCCCTCGCCACAATGTCCTCACAAGCCCTCTTGTTCGATCGTTAGCCACCTTCCTATAATCGAAGCGCTTACCCAAGCCTCGCCGGCCCCGTGCTTACCCCGCACCTCGCAGCTTCCGGCCCGTCCACCCGCAAAGTCCGCAACAAACCGACGACTGTTCCTACCTTGAACAGCGACCGTGCCTCCACCCACATCCCTGGGTTCTCGACCATAATAATTCGCTCCACTGGAGCACATGCCTGTCAGGGATAACCGCATGACGACCAGCACGACTTACAACGACTCCACACCTGCGCAACCGACGAACTCCGCCACCCGCGTGGCCACCGCGAGTTTCATCGGTACCGCCATCGAGTTCTACGACTTCTATGTCTATGCCACCGCCGCCGCACTGGTGATCGGTCCGGTGTTCTTTCCGCAGACATCCGGCACCGCCCAGATGCTTTCGGCGTTTCTCACGTTCGGCATCGCCTTCCTTGCGCGCCCCTTGGGTTCGGCCCTTTTCGGTCACTTCGGCGACCGTATCGGCCGCAAGTCGACCCTGGTCGCCTCGCTGTTGCTGATGGGCGTGTGCACCACGCTGATCGGCGTGCTGCCGGGATACGACAGCATCGGCGCCTGGGCACCGATCCTGCTTTGCGTCCTGCGCTTCGGCCAGGGCCTTGGTTTGGGCGGTGAATGGGGTGGCGCGGCATTGCTGGCCACGGAGAACGCGCCCAAAGGCAAGCGCGCGTGGTTCGGCATGTTCCCGCAACTGGGTCCATCCATCGGCTTTCTGGCGGCCAACGGCCTGTTCCTGACCCTGGCCGTGGTGCTGGATGATGAACAGTTCCGCTCATGGGGCTGGCGTATTCCGTTCCTGCTCAGCGCCGCACTGGTGATGGTCGGCCTGTACGTGCGCCTCAAGCTGCATGAGACCCCCGTGTTCGCCAATGCCATGGCACGTCAGGAACGGGTGAAGATCCCGCTGTTCGAGCTGTTCGGCCAATACTGGGCGCCCGTATTGCTGGGCGCCGGCGCGATGGTCGTGTGCTACGCGCTGTTTTACATCTCCACCGTGTTTTCCCTGAGCTATGGCGTGGCAACGCTCGGCTACAGCCGCGAAACCTTCCTAGGCCTGTTGTGCTTCGCGGTGCTGTTCATGGCTGCAGCCACCCCGCTGTCGGCCTGGGCCAGTGACCGTTACGGGCGCAAACCAGTGCTGATCATTGGCGGCGTGCTGGCGATCCTGTCCGGCTTCCTCATGGAGCCGCTGCTGACCCAAGGCTCGACCTGGGGTGTGGCGTTGTTCCTGTGCATCGAACTGTTTCTGATGGGCGTGACGTTTGCGCCGATGGGTGCGCTGCTGCCGGAGCTGTTCCCCACCCACGTGCGCTACACCGGCGCCTCGGCGGCCTACAACCTGGGCGGTATCGTCGGCGCGTCCGCGGCGCCGTTCTTCGCCCAGAAACTGGTGGCGATGGGTGGGTTGAGCTACGTCGGCGGCTATGTGTCCGGAGCGGCGGTGCTGAGCTTGATTGCAGTGCTGTGCCTGAAGGAAACGCGGCATAACGACTTGAATCAGGTCGCCTGACAGATTGCTTTCGCGGGCAAGCCCGCTCCCACAGGTTATGCGTCGTACAGCTATCTTGTGATCGACATCAACTCTGTGGGAGCGGGCTTGCCCGCGAAGGGGCCCTCTCTGACAAAACACCAACCACAACTTTTCCCCCACCCATTGTCACCTCGCTCTACGCGCATCGGCTCATCCCCGCTATACTTCCCGGCTTTTCCTGAATAAATGCCAATAGGGTCCCGCCGCGCATGGATAAGACCTACCAGCCGCACGCCATTGAAACTTCCTGGTACAACACCTGGGAGTCAGAGAATTACTTCGCCCCGCAAGGCGCGGGCGAGTCCTACACCATCATGATCCCGCCGCCGAACGTCACCGGCAGCCTGCACATGGGTCACGGCTTCAACAACGCGATCATGGACGCCCTGATCCGTTTCCGCCGCATGCAGGGTCGCAACACCCTGTGGCAGCCGGGTACCGACCACGCCGGTATCGCCACACAGATGCTGGTAGAGCGTCAGCTCGAAGCCAAGGGCCAGAGCCGCCATGACCTGGGCCGCGAAAAATTCCTCGAGAAAGTCTGGGAGTGGAAGGATGAGTCCGGTGGCAACATCAGCCGTCAGATCCGTCGCCTCGGTTCGTCCGTAGATTGGAGCCGCGAGCGCTTCACCATGGACGACGGCCTCTCGGAAGCCGTTAAAGAAGCTTTCGTCCGCCTGCACGAAGACGGCTTGATCTATCGCGGCAAGCGCCTGGTCAACTGGGACACCAAGCTGCACACGGCGATTTCCGACCTCGAAGTGGAGAACCACGACGAGAAAGGTTTCCTGTGGAACCTGAAATACCCGCTGGCCGACGGCGCCAAGACCGCTGAAGGCAACGATTTCCTGATCGTCGCGACCACTCGCCCGGAAACCATGCTCGGCGACTCCGCCGTGGCCGTTAACCCGAACGATGAACGCTACAAAGCCCTGATCGGCAAATTTGTCGAGCTGCCACTGGTTGGCCGCCGCATCCCGATCATCGCCGACGATTACTGCGACCCAGAATTCGGCACCGGCTGCGTGAAAATCACCCCGGCCCACGACTTCAACGACTATGAAGTCGGCAAGCGTCACAACCTGCCGCTGCTGAACATCTTCGACAAGAACGCTGCGGTCCTGCCGGCTTGCCAGGTGTTCAACCTCGACGGCACGCTGAACGAAACCATCGACGGCAAGATCCCGGCCGAATACGCCGGTCTCGACCGTTTCGAAGCGCGCAAGCAGATCGTGGCCGCGTTCGACGCTGCCGGCCTGCTGGTCAGCGTTGACGATCACGCCCTGAAAGTGCCGAAAGGCGACCGCTCCGGCACCGTCATCGAACCGTGGCTGACCGACCAATGGTACGTGTCCACCAAGCCTTTGGCCGAACCTGCTATTGCCGCCGTTGAAGACGGCCGTATCCAGTTCGTGCCGAAACAGTACGAAAACATGTACTTCTCGTGGATGCGCGACATCCAGGACTGGTGCATCAGCCGTCAGCTGTGGTGGGGCCACCGGATTCCGGCCTGGTACGACGAGTCGGGCAAGGTCTACGTCGGTCGCGACGAAGCCGAAGTACGTGCCAAGCACAACCTCGGCCCGGACGTTGCGCTGCAACAGGACAACGACGTTCTTGACACCTGGTTCAGCTCAGGCCTGTGGACGTTCTCCACCCTCGGCTGGCCGGAAAAAACCGAATTCCTGAAGAAATTCCACTCCACCGACGTTCTGGTGACTGGCTTCGACATCATTTTCTTCTGGGTAGCCCGGATGATCATGCTCACCATGCATTTGGTGAAAAACGAAGACGGCACGCCGCAGGTTCCGTTCAAGACCGTGTACGTTCACGGCCTGGTGCGTGACGGCCAGGGCCAGAAGATGTCCAAGTCCAAGGGCAACGTCCTGGACCCGCTGGACATCATCGACGGCATCGAGCTCGAAGCCCTGGTGCAGAAACGCACCTCCGGCATGATGCAGCCGAAACTGGCGAAGAAGATCGAGAAGCAGACCCGCGACGAGTTCGCCGAGGGCATCGCCAGCTACGGCACCGACGCCCTGCGCTTCACCTTCTGCTCGCTGGCGTCCACCGGTCGCGACATCAAGTTCGACATGGGCCGCGTCGAAGGCTATCGCAACTTCTGCAACAAGATCTGGAACGCGGCGCGCTACGTGCTGGACAAGGGCGAAGACTGCGGCCAGAACGGCGAAGCCTTTGAGCTGTCCCTGGCTGACCGCTGGATCATTTCGCAGCTGCAACGCACCGAAGCCGAAGTGACCCGGCAACTCGACCAGTTCCGTTTCGACCTGGCCGCACAAGCCTTGTACGAGTTCATCTGGAACCAGTATTGCGACTGGTACCTGGAACTGTCCAAGCCTGTGCTGTGGGACGAAAACGCTCCAGTCGAACGCCAGCGCGGCACCCGTCGCACCCTGGTACGCGTACTGGAAGTCGCCCTGCGCCTGGCGCACCCGTTCATGCCGTTCATCACCGAAGAAATCTGGCAACGCATCGCGCCGCTGGCCGGCATCGATGGCAAGACGATCATGCTGCAACCTTGGCCGGTGGCCAACGAAACACGCATCGATCAGGCGGCCGAAGATGACATCGAATGGCTCAAGGGCCTGATGCTCGGCACTCGTAACATCCGTGGCGAAATGAACATCGGCCCGGGCAAACCCCTGCCGCTGTTCCTGAAGAACGTCAGCGTCGAGGATCAGCGTCGCCTGACCGAGAACGAAGCCCTGCTGAAGAAGCTGGCGCGCCTCGAATCGATCACCGTGCTGGCTGCCGGCGAAGAAGCACCGCTGTCCGCCACCGCGCTGGTCGGCGAGATGGAAGTGCTGGTGCCAATGGCCGGCTTGATCGACAAGGGTGCGGAACTGGCGCGTCTGGACAAGGAAATCCAGCGTCTGCAAGGTGAAGTGCAACGAGTCGGCGGCAAGCTGTCCAACGCCGGTTTCGTAGACAAGGCACCAGCCGAAGTCATCGAGAAAGAACGCGCCAAACTGGCCGAGGCCGAACAGGCCCTGGGCAAGTTGGCCGAGCAGCATGCGCGGATTGCCAGCCTGTAACGGCAGATCGCGATGAAAGAGGGAGGCCAACAATGGTCTCCCTTTTTTGTGCCTGCCACTTTCTACCCACCTAATGAAGATCCCCTGTGGGAGCGAGCCTGCTCGCGATGATGGCGGCACATTCAACAGCTATGTGCCTGACGCACCGTATTCGCGAGCAGGCTCGCTCCCACATTTGATCGGTGTTGCCCCACAGATGTGGGACAATGCCCGCCACTTTCAGCCATACCCGAATCGACCACCGCCATGACCGCCCCCCGCTCCCCCAAGCCTGCGCGCAAAAAGCCTGCCCCGAAGACCCCGGCCACGGCCGTCGCCCCGAAGGAAAAGGCCAGCCTGCATCCGCGCAATCGCCATCAGGGTCGCTACGACTTTCCGACGCTGATCAAAAGCGCCCCGGAACTGAAGAAGTTCGTGATCATCAATCCGTACGGCAAGGAAAGCATCGACTTCGCCAGCCCGGAAGCCGTGCGGGTGTTCAACCGGGCGCTGCTCAAGTCGTTCTATGGCATCGCGCACTGGGACATTCCGGCCGACTACCTGTGCCCGCCGGTGCCAGGCCGTGCCGATTACGTGCACTTCCTCGCCGATCTGCTGGCCAGTGGCAATGACGGCGTGATTCCCCGTGGCGCCGCCGTGAAGGTGCTGGATATCGGCATGGGCGCCAACTGCGTGTATCCACTGATCGGCTACAGCGACTATCGCTGGCAGTTCCTCGGTTCCGATATCGATGCGACCGCCATCGCCGCGGCGAAGGCCATCATTCAATCCAATGGCCTGAACAAAGCGATCCAGGTACGCCAGCAGAGCAACCCCAAGCAAATCCTCACAGGCTTGCTGGAGAGCACTGAGCGCTTCGACCTGACCATGTGCAACCCGCCATTCCACGCCTCGCTGGACGAGGCCACGCGGGGCAGCACGCGCAAATGGCGCGCCTTGGGCAAAGCCGATCCAAAACGCAAGTTGCCAGTGTTGAACTTTGGCGGCCAGTCGGCCGAGTTGTGGTGCGAAGGCGGTGAAGTACGCTTCGTGACCCAGTTGGTCAGCGAAAGCGTGCAGGTCGCTCAGCAGGTGCTGTGGTTCAGCACATTGGTGTCAAAGGCGTCCAACCTGCCGGCGATCCAGACCGCCCTGAAAAAGGCCGGTGCCCTGGAAAGCCAGGTAGTGGAAATGTCCCAAGGGCAGAAGCAAAGCCGCTTCGTCGCCTGGACCTTCCAGAGCAAAGCGCAGCAACAGGCCTGGCGCCAGGCACGCTGGAGCACCGCTTCAGCGTAGTGAGCGCTTTATCGCGCCCACAAAAAAACCGTGCCCGGATCGCTCCGGTGCACGGTTTTTTCTTAACAAGTCTTACTTGTTAACAGCGTCGGTCAGGCCTTTGGCCACAACCAGCTTGATCACTTTCTTGGCAGCGATTTCGATGGCAGCGCCAGTCGAAGGGTTACGGCCAGTACGGGCAGGGCGCTCAGTCACTTTCAGTTTGCCGATACCTGGCAGAGTGATTTCGCCGCCGTTTTCCAGCTGATCGGCAACGATTTGGCCCAGTTGGTCCAGAGCGTTACGCGCGGTGGTTTTCGGCGCGTCGATAGCTTCAGCGATGTCGGCGATCAGTTGGTCTTTAGTAAGAGCCATTTAGTGTTCCTTCCCTATCAAATTCATATGGATTGCAGAGTGCAATGTCAGCCATCGAGCCTGATCTTTTGGATCTGGCACCCTCGGCCAAATAACCTCGGGATCGGGGTTATAGATACCGAAATCAGGGTTTGGTTCGACCTGACAAATGCTGACTGCACGCTTAACGCAGTGACTTCGCGCAAGACCGGGCAAAGCTAGCACACAGACGTGGAAATATCCGCCTCTAGCTACCCATTTGGTCAGCTTTATTGCGCTAAAACAGGAAAAAAACGCATAAGCGCCGTCGGTCGCCCGTCAATTGCCCTTCGCACCACGCCAAAACCAGTGGTTGCGGTACACTGGGCGCTTTTTCGGGGGAGCACGCCCTCCTCTCTTCATTCAGCCGAGAAGCCCATGCCGATCCGTCATTGCATCGTCCACCTGATCGACAAAAAACCCGACGGCACACCTGCAGTTCTCCACGCCCGTGACTCTGAACTGGCTGAGTCCGCGGCCATCGAGAACATGCTCGCCGACCTCAACGAAAGCTATAACGCCAAACAGGGTAAAGCCTGGGGCCTGTTCCATCCGGAATCCGGCGCGTTCCCGTTCAGCGGCTGGCTGAAGGAGTACCTCGAGGGCGGCCAGGATTTCACTGCGTTCAGCCGCGTGGCGGTCGAGCATCTGCAAAAGCTGATGGAAGAATCGAACCTGTCGGTTGGCGGCCACGTGCTGTTCGCCCACTATCAGCAAGGCATGACCGACTACCTGGCCATCGCCCTGCTGCACCACAGTGAAGGCGTGGCCGTGACCGACGAACTGGACGTGACCCCGTCCCGTCACCTGGACCTTGGCCAGTTGCACCTGGCCGCACGGATCAACGTTTCCGAGTGGCAGAACAACAAACAATCCAAGCAGTACATTTCGTTCATCAAAGGCAAGAACGGCAAAAAAGTTTCGGAGTATTTCCGCGACTTTATTGGCTGCCAGGAAGGCGTCGACGGTCCGGGTGAAACCCGCACCCTGCTCAAAGCCTTCAGTGATTTCGTTGAAAGCGAAGATCTGCCGGAAGACGACGCCCGCGAGAAGACCAAGACCCTGGTGGATTACGCCAGCAGCCAGGCCAAACTCGGTGAGCCAATGGGCCTGGAAGAATTGTCGGGGCTGATCGACGAAGAACGCCCGAAGGCCTTCTACGACCACATCCGCAACAAGGATTACGGCCTGTCGCCGGAAATCCCGGCCGATAAACGCACCCTGAACCAGTTCCGCCGATTCACTGGCCGCGCCGAAGGCCTGTCGATCAGTTTCGAAGCACACCTGCTGGGCTCGAAGATCGAGTACGACGAAGAAGCCGGCACGTTGATCATCAAGGGCCTGCCCACTTCGCTCACCGATCAGCTGAAGCGTCGCAACTGATGCTCGGCGGCGTACTGAAGAAATTCCTGCTTATCCTGCTGGTGGTCGTGGCCTATCAGAACTGGGGCAAGATCGAGCGGGTGTTCAACCCATCGCAAGTGGTGCCTGCGCAGACGCAGGCCAAGGCCAACGTCGTGCTCTACGCCACCGAATGGTGTGGTTACTGCAAGCTGACCCGGCGCTTCCTCGATCAGAAAGGCATTCCGTACAAGGAATTCGATATCGAGAAGGATGCCGTCGCGCGCGGGGACTATCAGGCGCTGGGCGGTGGCGGCATTCCGATCATCGATGTGAACGGGACGCTGATTCGCGGGTATGACCCGGATGCGATTCTGGCGGCGTTGAAGTAAACCATCAGATTCACACAACCCTGTGGCGAGGGGGCTTGCCCCCGTTGGGCAGCGAAGCGGCCCCAGCATTTCAAGGGATCAAATCGCATCCACTGGATTTACGACTGCTACGCAGCCGAACGGGGGCAAGCCCCCTCGCCACAGATTGTTGTCCAAACCAAATTCGGCAGCGTCAATTAATGCGCTTCAATCCGAAAACCAACCCGCGGGAAGTGCACATGCACCACACCGCCACGCTCGTCCTCTCGCCGTACAATCAGCTCTTCGCGACTGGCAAACAACAACTCCCCTGCCACCGGATCCACGCCGTAGTCCGTGGCTGCGATCACTACCCGCTGCCCCGCCGTGAATCCATTGGGATCGACGAACTGCTCATCCGGCAAAGCCGCTGGCGTGGACGCGCGCGCCACTGCCAGAGCCTCTTCGGAACTCATCTCGCTGGAGGCACCATGACCGAAGCCCAATACCCGCGCATGCCATGCATTGACTGCCGGATAAGCTTCGACCAGCGGAGCCGTCACCGGCGTGGCCTTGAGGAACCAGAGGCAATGAGCCAGGGCGAAGTCGGCAATCGACGGCTCGCCAAACAAGTAGTCACCCTCCTCGCGCTGCAACTGTTGCTCCAGACGCGACATGATCGTCGGCCACTGATGCTTCGCCTGTTCGGTAGACAATTTTGTCGCGCTTCCACCACTGAACAAACCGGCGCGGTCGGCAATAAACGCCTTGATCGCTTCCGGCGACAAATTGCCAAAGCGCACCGCGATCGATTCCGGCTGGAACACCAGGCTGACCGCATGCTGGAACACCACCGAATCAGCCCAGGCGGCAAACGACGCGGTGATCATTTCCTGACCTTCCGGAAAGAACGCCGGCAAGGCCTTTTCCTGATCAAGGCGCCGGGCAATCAATGCCGTGTCGCAATAGATATCGGCACCGACCTGCAGCACCGGGGTCTTGCGGTAGCCACCGGTCAACGCCGTGAGATCCGGTTTTGGCATCACTGGCGAGATCTTCACCGAGCGCCAGGACAAGCCCTTGAAGCCCAGCAGCAGGCGGGCCTTCTCGGCAAAGGGGGACGTCGGGTAATGATGCAGAATCAACTCGGACATGCTCGGCTCCGCCGCAAGGATCAGGAGTCCGCAGCTTAGCGCGCAATCACCTGGCAGCCTACAGATCTGCCTGATGGGAACTGATCAGTCAGAGTGATAAGCCAGGGGCGGCGCTCGCTGCGCTCGCCACCAGGCATTCCTTGGCGCTCTTCTTGAGTTTCTTGATCAGCCGCTCCTGACGCAACGCATCGCTTTTGTCGCGACAGCGTTCGGTGTAGACCAGGGCCATGGCCGGGCTGGAAAGAAAGAATCGCGCGCCCTTGCCGCTTTGATGCTTGGCGAAGCGACGCACGGGATCATCGCTGATCCCACAATAGAGCGAACCGTTGGCCGCGCGAACGAGGTAGACGAACCAGGTTTTGCTCGCGGGGGTGTCGGCGTCGACGGGGCTTTCGCTGAGGGTGGTCACGTAACGATCAGGGCTTGAAGGAAAACAAGCCGCGATCTTATCAGCGACTGGCCTGGAATGCCTTCAGGCCCTTCAATGCCTGTGCGCGAACGGCGTTTCTCATCAGCGGCGTCCAGCCAAGCAGCAGGCCTTTGAAGCCCAATGCCTGACGCGACCAGGCCCACAGGTCGAAGTGGTCGTGATGCTCGCAAATTTTGTCGTCACGGAAGACGAAACGCGCCTGGATATCGTTGATCACGATGTTACCTGTCTGACTGAACAGGTAGGTCGCGACCCAATGGGCACCACCGCTGCGCTCATCGGCGCGGACGTTGTCGAACGTCAGGGAGAAATCCTTGGCACGGGTGGTGAGCATGCGCCACATGTCGCCGGCATCCCGGCCACGCAGCTCGCCGAACGCCGGATCACTGAACACCACGTCATCTGTATAGCAGGCGCTCATGGCCTCGGCATCCAGTCGCTGGAACGCTTGGTAGAACCGGGTGATCAATGCGCTGTGGGCGTCATTCATGTGCAAGCTCCGCAGAATTGAGAATGCTTGCACGATAATCCGCAAATACGCCGAACACTATTGGCATTCGCCACGAAAATATCGGGACTGCCAATCTACCACGGGCTAGGGCGACATTCCGCTGTCACGGGCATAGGAAAAAAGATCGACATCTGTGGAAATGCCCAGTCTGAGCATGGCCATGTTTTTTTGTTTGCTGATGGTTGAGACGCTGCGTTTGAAGTGGCTGGCGATTTCGCTGACGGTCATGCCGCTGGCCAGCATCCGGACCACTTCATGCTCTTTGGCCGACAGTCGCGATTCGTGCAACTGACTGCTCGTATTGGCCAACAGCGTGCGCAAACACTCACTGAGATAGCGTCGTCCGTCACTCACCGCGTTGATCGCCAGGGGCAGTTCGGTGGCCGAGTCGGCTTTGGCGACGATGCCCGATACCCCTTGAGCCAACGCCGCCCTCGCCGTCGTCACACTGGTAAACATCGTCACCAGAATGATCGGCAATGTCGGGTAGCGTCGTTGAATCGTACTCAGCATTTTCAAACCATCGGCATGCTGCCCGCCCGGCATGGCGAAATCGGTAATCAGCAAATCACAGGGCGTTTCTGCAAGCAGGCTCATCAGGCTGTCCGCACCATCTGCTTCTCCCACAATTTCACATTGTCGGCTGGCATTGATGAGTATCCGCAGACCGATACGAACGACGGAATGGTCATCTGCAATTACGACTCGCACCGTGGGAATCCTCCTACTTGTGACTGGAAGATTCGGAAAATAGCGTCGTTCTTCGCGCTCCACAACACCCTGAAAAACCCTCGTTTTTACTCTCCTCAATGTATTCAAGGGCCGGGGCTTTTTACCTGTCAAACAACAGAAATAACCTACATCGTTTCGCGCGAAAGGCTACAGAGCCGGACTAACTCCTGAGCGTCTTCCGAAAGAATACTTTTTTCTCGCAACACTCTTTCATACAGACAGTCGTCCCTTTTCGTATTTGTTGCATTCCTCCCAAACACCCTTCTCGCTAAGTTGTGCCTATCGAGACAGCCTGTCTGCACCGTTGTTGTGCCGGACCCACCGTCACCTCATCCAACCTTTATTCAAGAACGAGTGAATACATGAACAAGACACTGATGACCCTAGGCACTGCATTACTCTTTAGCGTGACTTCGTTTGCTTACGGCAGTTCCAGCACCGACTTGACCGTCACAGGCCTGATTACACCGGCTGCCTGCACACCTAGCCTGTCCGGAGGCGGTATTGTGGATTATGGAAAAATCTCCGCAAAGGATCTGAATCCGGACACCCACACCCAGTTTCAAGACAGAACCGTCCAACTGACCGTGAGCTGCGACGCACCTGTGAAGTTTGCAATTGTTCCCGTCGACAACAGAGCCGGCACCTCGTCTACTGCCGGTGCCTTCGGGTTAGGCCTGATCAACGGCAATGAAAAGCTCGGACGTTATTTTTTGCACTACCTGAATCCGGTCGCAAATGTTCCTTCGCTGGCGATTCAGTCTCAGGACAACGGCCAAACCTGGCTTGAACTTGACAGCTCCGCGCTGCAACCTGACGACCTGCTTTCATTCGGCAGCACTAACACAGGCGTCACGGCGCCCCACGATGTTCAAGATGTCGTCGTGGACATTTTGCTCTTGACCGCCATCGCCCCGGCCAACGGCCTTACGCTAACCGACGAACAGAAAATCGACGGTTCGGCAACCCTGCAGATCACCTACCTGTAACTCGATAGCGTCTTCGGGCAACGGCTGACTCCAGCCGTTGCCCGTGCTCTGAAGGGCTCCCGCCAAAGACCTCGTTTCTGCCTCTCGCGCTATCGGTGATTCCCGAGTACGGCCCATGTCAACGACCTTTTTTCGTGACCACCAATGAGGCACGTCATGACGATTTTTTTAAAATTCGCACGCCAATTGATCCTCTCCGGTGTCGGTGCATTTGCATGGTTCCTGCCCTTGCTGGCTCAAGCCGACGGCATGGTGCCCGACACCTCCGTGGTGATCGTCAACGAGGCCAACGGCGAGGCATCCGTATCCGTGACCAACACCGATGACAGCCTGGTGTTGCTGCACGTCACCATTGAAAACATTCCAGAAGACACCGAGCCCCTGGTGTTCGTGACGCCACCGCTGGCACGGGTTGAACCGTCCAGGACCCAGTTGATCCGTTTCATCCTGCAATCGGAAAAGCCCCTGCTCACCCAGCGGTTGAAACGCGTGATCTTTGAAGGCATCCCCCAAGGCAAGCCCGTTGCCGAAGCCGGGCATGCCCGAGTAGGTGTAACGGTGCGCCAGAACCTGCCTGTCATCCTTCACCCGGCCGGCCTGGCGCCCAACCGCACGCCGTGGACCGACCTGCGATGGTCGCTGCAGGATGGCCAACTGACCGTGAGCAACCAGACACCTTACGTCGTACGCCTGGCTCAGGAACTACAGATGCTGCCTTCCGGGGACCCTGCAATGCTGCCGCGAACCTACCTGTTGCCCGGTGACCGGATCAGCGTGTCGGTGCCCGCAAGGACCGCCACCCAGGTACGCCTTCAACCGGCGACCGTCTACGGCTTTGCAGTGCCGCCCTACGACGCCCCGATCACCCCTTAGAACCGGACCACCGATAGCGCCAACCGGGAAGAGCGGGCGCTGATGTTTCAACGCGAACCTGATGCCGTAGCGGTTCAGGCCAGCGCACAGGTCAACCCAAGTGAACTCCATGAACACTGTATTGAAATACCGTGGCGGCGAAGCCATGCCTGCTTTCAGGCCTGCCGGCACTCGTCCTCGCCTGCCGCCGCTGCGCACCGGCGTGGTATTGCTGATGACCAACACGTTGATGATGCTCGGTGCCCGCGCCGAAGATCCCGGCAGTGCTTCGTTGCTGACCTCGTTCGACCAGAAGACGCTGATCCAACGCGGTATCGATCCGGCGCTGGCGACCCAACTGCTGAACGCCCCACGCTTCACCGCCGGCCGCCATCCGATCACACTCACCGTTAATGGTCAGCGCGAGGGACGCGTAGACGTTACGTTCAATAAGGAAGGCGACTTGTGCTTTGACCTTGCCCTGCTTGATGCGGCAAACCTGAACGAGCCCACCGCCCCCACCAACGACCCTCGTTGTCTTGACGTTCTCGGCACTTGGCCGCAAACCCTGATCGAACAGGACCCCGCCAATCTCGGTCTGTCATTGATCGTGCCCACGGACGCCATGCGTGCGAAGGTCCGGGACTTCTCGGGTTATCAAACCGGTGGTGTCGCCGGGTTGCTCAACTATGACGTCAACAGCCTTTACAGCCATTACGGCGACCAATCGAATCGCTACCTGTCGGCCAACAGCGAAATCGGTTTCAATGCCGGCGACTGGATCGTCCGTAGCCGCCAGGTGCAGACCTGGCAGAACGATCTGTCCCGCACCAGTCACCTGGCGGCGTACGCCCAACGCACCTTCACCGGTTATCAAACGGTGCTGCAAGCCGGTCAGATCAACCTCTATAACCCGGTGCTGGCCACTGCGCAGATTACCGGTGTGCAACTGATGACCGAGCCGGCACTGCAGACCGAAAGCCAAAGCAGGCCCATCGAAGGCATTGCCCACGGCCAGGCCCGGGTCGAAATTCGGCAGAACGGGTCGCTGATCCACTCGACCGTGGTGCCCGCCGGCCCGTTCTCCCTAAGCAACGTTCAGCGTCTCGACAGCCGTTCCGATGTTGAAGTCGTGATCAAGGAAACCGCTGGCAGCGAGCAGCGCTTTACCGTCCCCGCGGCTCTGCTCGGGATGGACCTCCCGGCGTCTGGCTTTTCGCTGACTGCCGGACAGCTACGTCACCTCGGCGATACACAGACCGACGATCCCTGGCTGATCAGCGGGAGCTGGAGCGGGGCATTGAATCCGCACGTCATGCTCAGCGCAGGCGCCACCGGTGCCGCCGATTATCGTGCAATGGGCGCAGGCGTTGGCGTGCTGCCCTGGACCGATACGCAACTGCAGACAACCCTGCAAACCTCCGAAGTCAGTTCCGGCCACCCCGAAAAAGGCATTCAGGCCGATTTGAACCTTTCGCATCGCTTGGGTGAGCAATGGTCGATGAATGCCGGGATGTCCCACCGGACCTTCGGTTATCGCGAACTGTCGCAAGCGATGCTCGAAACCGAGTCGCCGCGCAACCGGTCCCGTTATCGCGACCAACAAAACCTGGGGCTGTCCTGGTCGCCTCCCGGGACTGGTGCACTCAGCGCCAGCCTCAGCCGCTCAACGTCCTTCGACGGACAAAGCAGCAGCCGCGCCATGGCATCCTGGGGCACCCTCATCGGCGGTGTATCGGTCTCGGCCACGGTGCAATGGCAAGTCAGCGGCACCCGGAACATCGATGACAGCGCCTATCTGAACTTCAGCATTGCGTTGGGTGAAAACCGTCGGGGGCGAACCTGGGTTCGCAGCTCTGCCGGCGAACATCGCAGCGGTGTGGGTTTGAACGAACAACTCAACGATCACCTGAGTTACCGGGTCGGCGTTGAGCATGACAGTCGCGACAGGCAAGTGCAGTCTTCCGCCGGTGTTTCGCTCCTGCCACGCTACAGCCAACTGGACGTGAGCTACACCCGCACTGATGCCGAGCGCCCCAGCTACCAGGTGGGAGCACGCGGTGGGGCGGTGCTGCATGGCGATGGCCTGACACTGTCGCCTTACCCCGTGCGCGATACCTTCGCGTTGCTCTCGGTAGGCGATGCCGCCGCCATCAAAGTCTCCACCCCCAGCGGCCCGGTGTGGACTGATTGGCGAGGTCGAGCCGTGGTTCCACACGTGACAGCCTATGGCCGCAACCCGGTGGAAGTCGATACCCGCTCGTTGCCGCGCAATCTCGATATCAACAACGGTCTGGCGGTGATATCCGCCGGGCGCGGCGCCGTCGACAAGGTCGAGTTCGGGGTCACCCAGACTCGCCGCGCCTTGCTCAAAGTCACCCTGGACAACGGTGCATCGCTGCCCCGAGGCGCGACGGTGAACACCGGCGATGGCGAGTTCGTCACGCTCGTACAGGAAGGCGGGCTGGTATTTCTGCCCAATGTCCTGGCGACTCCCACCCTGTGGATAGCCGCACCTGACCAGGATCGCTGTGAGCTGTACTTCGAGCTGCCGGCCAAGGCCGACACCCAGGCGTACTACGAAACCGCCCTCGCCCAATGCCGCACACCATAAGGATGACCGCATGAAACTGTCCGGACCTTTGATGCTGACCATCGCCACCCTGACGCTGGGCGGGCTCACGCCCGATGCCCGGGCGCTCGCCGATGACTGCCGGCTGAGCCTGAGCCAGTCGGTACTCGATTACGGTTTGATGCCCAAGGCGATTCGCACTCCCGAACCCCAGGAGCGAACCCTGGGTGAGCGTCGCGTGAGCTTGAACCTGAACTG
Organism: Pseudomonas sp. KH_046_2; assembly: GCF_057838985.1. Classification (NCBI taxonomy): domain Bacteria; kingdom Pseudomonadati; phylum Pseudomonadota; class Gammaproteobacteria; order Pseudomonadales; family Pseudomonadaceae; genus Pseudomonas; species Pseudomonas sp. KH_046_2. Next base: position 5,113,114 of record NZ_CM174480.1, read on the forward strand.
CCCGCAACCCACCGACATGGGTGTGTTCTTTCGCGCCATGGCCGCGACCGAAGAGCGTTTTCGGTTGACCGACCACGGCAGCTACACCTTGCACATCAGTGATGCCGTACTTGATGGACAATCGGTGGACCTGGGTTTGATTTCCGCCGTCGGCCAGGCACCGCAGGCCACAGCCTCAGGCCTGCCTTGGCGACCTGGGCAGGCCATCGTTCCAGTGCGCAGTGGTGCCGCCGTGCGAGGGAAAAACCTGTCAGCTCAACTTCAACTGACAGCCTGGACACAGGCGCAGATGTCGCAGCTTCGCGACGCCGCTGTCTGGGAAACCTCCGGGCTGTTCGAGCCGGTCGCCGCGGGGCGCTCCGCAGAGATAACCCTGCGTGCGAGTTTTGCGCCCGCCGCGTGTCACGTGGAGCTGTCCAATGGCGGTCGGGTGGATTTCGGTCGGATGTCGCAAAACGATCTTGACCGCGACAACAGCACTCGCCTGCCACCCAAGAGCTTGACCCTACAGATTGGCTGCGATGCCCCGACACCCTTTGCCCTGCTCATGCACGACAACCGCGCAGGCTCGGCCACCGTCAACAGCGAGATTTACTACGGCCTCGGCCTGGACAACAGCAGCAATAAAATCGGTCTGTATTCGCTGAGCGTCGACCCCACCGACGCCAGCGCCGACAGCATCCCCCGCCTGTACCGAACCGATTCCACCACCGGCGGCGTGGCCTGGAGCCGCGCCAGTTCGAACCCGATACCGATGGGGCAGAGAAGCTTCCTGGGGTTTACCCATAACGCAGGCAGCCTCTCAGGCCCGGTGCCGATCCAGAAGCTCACCACCAGGGTAACGGTCGAGGCCGTCATCGCCCCCACCTCGACCCTGGACCTCACCGACAAGGTGATCCTCGATGGTTCGGCGACGCTGGAAGTCCTGTATTTGTAGCGTTTGACCGCGTTTAAATTTTCTCGCTGACTACCTGCACGTACAGCGCTCGACCGGCACCGAGCCCAGCGATGATCGCACTGAGGCCAATGACGCCGAAGATCCAGCCCACGGCCGTCCAGCCGCCGGTCCAGTCATGCACGATACCGACCGCGAACGGCCCCATGGACGCCAGGGTGTAACCGAAGCCCTGGGCCATGCTCGACAGGTTCGCTGCAACGTGGGAGTCCCGCGAGCGCAGTACGATCAGCGTTAATGCCAGGCTGAACGTGGCGCCCTGCCCCAGCCCCAGCACAATCGCCCAGCCCCACAGACCTTCAATCGGGGCATAAAGGCAGCCGAACAGTCCGCCGAGGGTCAGGGCCATCACGATCACAATCGCCAGGCGCTGATCCTTGCCGCGTGTCGCCAGCCATGGCGCGGCGAGGGAGCTGACCAGTTGAACGATCACCGAACCCGACAGCACCAGTCCGGCCTGGGTCGGGGTCAGGCCGCGGCCGATCAGGATCGACGGCAACCAGCCGAACACGATATAGGCCAGGGACGATTGCAGGCCCATGTACAGGGTCACTTGCCAGGCCAGCGGATCACGCAGCAGGCCGCGAACCCGGTAGGCCACGTTGTGCGCGCCGTATTTCTGGCCGACTTGCGGCAACCAGAACAGCGCGGCCGCCAATGCCGGAATGACCCAGAAACCGAGGCCCAGCGCCCAGTTCTTGTCGAAGTGTTCACTCAACGGTACGGTCGCACCCGCCGCCATCGCCGCCCCCAGGCACAGGGCCATGGTGTAGACACCGGTCATGGTCCCGGCCTGTTTCGGGAAATCGCGCTTGACGATGCCCGGCAGCAACACGCCGATCACGCCGATGCTGGCACCGGCCAGCACACTGCCGGCAAACAGGCCGATCTCACCGAACGAACTGCGCAGGATGATCCCGCCTGCCAGGGTCAGAAGAATGCCCAGCACCACCCGCTCCGCACCAAATCGCCGCGCCAGCACGGGTGCCAACGGCGCAAACAGGCCCAGGCAAAGCACCGGTAACGTGGTCAGTAATCCCGCCGCGGACGCCGACAAGCCAAGGGACTTCGAGACCTCGCTGAGCATCGGCGCCATGCTCGACAGCGCCGGGCGCAGGTTCAGCGCCACCAGAATCAGGCCCAGCAACAACAACCACGGCCTGAGCAGAACCGGGTGGGCGTGCTGGACCTGTTCGTCATCGGCCTCGGCATCGATCAGCAGTTCTTCCAGCTCGGCCGAACGTTTGAGGGCTGTGGATAACTCACTGCGGTGCATGGACTTCTCGGTTTCAAGGTTCATTGATCAACTGCCTCGACAGGGCTTTGGCCCGTTCCGGGTCGCGTTGCTCGACGGCATCGAGCAACTCGATGTGCAGATCGAACACTTCCTGACGGCGCGGGACGATGCTCAGGGTCTGGCGCAATTGCGCACCGACGATGCTGGAGAAATAGCGATACAACTCGCTGAGGGTCGGGTTGTGCGCGGCGTCCACCAGACGGCGGTGGAACACCAGATCGCAGGCGATGTAGGTGTCGAGATCGCCGTGATAGTGGCTGCCGCTGACACCCAGGGCCTCGCGCAATGCCACCAGGTCCTCATCGGTACGGCGCACTGCCGCCAGGCCAATGGCCTCGACTTCGAGGATGTGCCGGGTTTCCCTGGCCTGCTCAGGGGAGCAACGGGACAGCGCCTTCAAGGTATCGAGCGGATCGACCACCGCCCGCAGGTAACTGCCGTCGCCCTGACGGATTTCGATCAACCCGGAAAACGCCAACACCCGCATGGCTTCGCGCACGGTATTACGGCTGATGCCCAGCTCGGCGGACAGCTCAGGCTCGGTGGGCAAACGCTGGCCCACGACCCAGGTGCCCTGGTTGATGCGCAGGCGCAACTGATCCAGGGCCTGATCGACCAGGGATCGTTTCACCAATGGAGAAATTTCTGACATGGAATTCGCCCTCTCATCCAATCATAGGATGAATTTTCTGACATGTTAGTCAGCTTCATCAGAGAGAGCAAGACGATCCCTGTAGGAGCGAGCCTGCTCGCGATGGTCGTGAACGATGACGCGTTCTATCTGGACACTGCGTTGCTGTCACATTCATCGCGAGCAGGCTCGCTCCTACAGGGTCCCAAATTCCAGGCAAAAATAAACCCGGAACTCGGTCCGGGTTTATTTCAGTGCCTGGGGTCGATCAATGCAGGATCTGGCTCAGGAACAGCTTGGTCCGTTCATTCTGCGGCTTGTCGAAGAAGTCGTTCGGCGCGGCCTGTTCGACGATTTCACCCTTGTCCATGAAGATCACGCGGTTGGCCACGGTGCGGGCGAAGCCCATTTCGTGGGTCACGCAGAGCATGGTCATGCCGTCTTCGGCCAGGCCGATCATGGTGTCCAGTACCTCTTTCACCATCTCCGGGTCGAGTGCCGAAGTCGGTTCGTCGAACAGCATGATTTTCGGTTTCATGCACAGCGCGCGGGCGATCGCCACACGCTGTTGCTGACCGCCGGACAACTGCCCCGGGTACTTGTGCGCCTGCTCCGGAATGCGTACGCGTTCCAGGTAGTGCATGGCGATTTCCTCGGCCTTGCGCTTGGGCATCTTGCGCACCCACATCGGCGCCAGGGTGCAGTTCTGCAAGATGGTCAGGTGCGGGAACAGGTTGAAGTGCTGGAACACCATGCCGACTTCACGGCGGATCGCTTCGATCTGCTTGAGGTCGTTGGTCAGTTCCACGCCATCGACCACGATGCGGCCCTGCTGGTGCTCTTCCAGGCGGTTGAGGCAGCGGATGGTGGTGGACTTGCCGGAACCCGACGGGCCGCACAGGACGATACGCTCGCCTTGCTTGACGTTGAGATTGATGTCCTTGAGTACGTGAAACTGACCGTACCACTTGTTCACGCCCTGCATCTGAATAATGCCTTCAGGGCTCACAGGCTGTTTGATTGCTTCGCTCATCACAAAACTTCCTAAATTAGGTAGCGACTTAGCGCTTGTGGCCAGTGTCGAGCTTGCGTTCCAGATGCATGGAATAGCGCGACATACCAAAACAGAAAATCCAGAACACCAGGGCGGCGAACACATAGCCTTCGGTGGCCATGCCTAGCCATTTCGGGTCGGCGGCGGCTTGCTTGACGCTGTTGAGCAGGTCGAACAGGCCGATGATGATCACCAGGCTGGTGTCCTTGAACAGCGCAATGAAGGTGTTGACGATGCCGGGGATCACCAGCTTCAGGGCTTGCGGCAGAATCACCAGGCCCATGCTGCGCCAGTAACCCAGGCCCATCGCCGCCGCTGCTTCGTACTGACCTTTGGGAATCGCTTGCAGACCGCCACGCACCACTTCAGCCACGTAGGCCGACTGGAACAGGATCACGCCGATCAGCGCCCGCAGCAGCTTGTCGAAGTTCATGCCTTCAGGCAGGAACAACGGCAGCATCACCGAGGACATGAACAGCACCGTGATCAACGGCACGCCGCGCCAGAATTCGATGAAGGTCACGCAGACCACACGAATCGCCGGCATGTTCGAACGACGGCCCAGCGCCAGGACGATCCCCAGCGGCAACGCACCGGCGATGCCGACGGTGGCGATCACCAGGGTCAGCATCAGGCCGCCCCACTGGCTGGTCGCCACGGCGTCCAGACCCAATACGCCGCCATGCAGCAGGCACCAGGCAATGATCGGGTACAGCACCAGGAAGCTCAGCCCGTACACCGCCTTATGGTGAAAGCGCGAGATGAACAACGGCGCCACGCCGACAATTGCCAGCCACACCGTCAGGTCCACGCGCCAGCGCAGTACCGGCGGGTAGTAGCCGTACATGAATTGGCCGAAGCGTTGCTGGATGAACACCCAGCAGGCGCCTTCCTTGGTGCAGTCGGCCTGGCTGGTGCCGACCCAGTTGGCGTCAAGGATGGCCCACTGCAGGATCGGCGGTACCACCAGGTAGATGAGATAGAACGCAAACAGGGTCAGCAGGGTGTTGAGCCAGCTGGAGAACATGTTCGCGCGCATCCACGCCACCGCACCGATGCTGCGGCTCGGTGGAGGCATGTCAGGTTTGAAAGTATGAGTACTCATGCGCTTTTCCTTACCGCTCGATCAGCGCAATGCGCTTGTTGTACCAGTTCATCAGCAGGGAAATGCTGATACTGATCGCCAGGTACACGCTCATGGTGATGGCAATCACCTCGATCGCCTGGCCGGTCTGGTTGAGCACGGTCCCGGCAAACAGCGAGACCATTTCCGGATAACCGATACCGGCCGCCAGCGAGGAGTTCTTCGCCAGGTTCAGGTATTGGCTGGTCAGCGGTGGAATGATCACGCGCAGGGCTTGCGGGATGATCACCTTGCGCAGGGTCGGACCGTTGCGCAGGCCGAGGGAATGCGCCGCTTCGGTCTGGCCATGGCTGACCGACTTGATGCCCGAACGCACGATCTCGGCGATGAACGCCGCGGTGTACACCGTCAGGGCCAGGGTCAGCGCCAGCAGTTCCGGGATCAACACCCAGCCACCGACGAAGTTGAAGCCTTGCAGCTTCGGCATTTCCCAGTGCACCGGTGCGCCGAAAATCAGCGCGCACAGCGCAGGGATTACCAGGAAAATTGCCAGGCCAACCCAGAACTTGTGGAACGGCACACCGGTGGCTTCGAAGCGCTTGGTCGCCCAGCGGCTCATCAGCACGATGGCGACGATGGCGACTACAACGCCGATCACAAACGGCCAGAAACCGTCCGCCATCAACGCCGCCGGCATGTTCAGGCCACGGCTGCTGACGAAGAAGGTGTCGCCGAAGTTATGACTGTTGCGCGGCCCCGGCATGGTCAGGAACACCGCGAAGTACCAGAACAGGATCTGCAGCAGCGGCGGAATGTTGCGGAAGACTTCCACATACACCGTCGCCACCTTGGCGATGATCCAGTTCTTCGACAGCCGCGCCACACCGACGATGAAACCCAGGATCGTCGCCAGGATCACGCCGATGAAGGTCACCAGCAAGGTGTTGAGCAGGCCGATGACAAACACCCGGGCGTATGTGTCTGCCTCGGTGTAGTCGATCAGGTGTTGAGCGATGCCGAAACCGGCACTGCGCTCCAGAAAGTCGAAACCGGAGGTAATGCCCCGGTGTTGCAGGTTGGTCTGGGTGTTATCGAACAGATACCAGCCCAGCGAGACCACCGCGATAATCGTGATGATCTGGAATACCCAAGCACGCACGCGTGGATCGCTGAGGCTGAGCCTCTGCTTTGGTGCGCCGATTGAATTTTGCATGAAGTGCCCCGGAAATAATGGAACAGAACATCACCCGGTGGTTGGCCCACCGGGTGATAGAACCATCAGCGCACTGGTGGTGCGTATTGAATGCCGCCAGCGTTCCACAGAGCGTTCAGCCCGCGGTCGATTTCCAGCGGAGTGCTCTTGCCGAGGTTTTTCTCGAACACTTCGCCGTAGTTGCCGACTTGCTTGATGATCTGCACGACCCAGTCTTTCTTCACTTTCAGGTCTTTGCCGTATTCACCGTCGGTACCCAGCAGACGGGCAACGTCAGGGTTCTTGGTGCCCTTGGCTTCGGCTTCGACGTTCTTCGAAGTGATGCCGGCTTCTTCAGCGTTGAGCATGGCGTAGCCAGTCCAGCGCACGATGGCCAGCCACTCGTCGTCGCCATTACGCACGACCGGGCCCAGAGGTTCCTTGGAAATGGTTTCCGGCAGAACCACGTAGTCTTTCGGCGAAGCCAGCTTACTGCGCTGGGCGAACAGCTGGGATTTGTCCGAGGTCAGTACGTCGCAACGACCGGATTCCAGCGACTTGGCGCTTTCGTCGGAGGTGTCGAAGGTGATCGGGGTGTATTTCAGGCCGTTGCCGCGGAAGTAGTCGGAAACGTTCAGTTCGGTGGTGGTACCGGCCTGGATGCAGATGGTTGCACCGTCCAGTTCCTTGGCGCTCTTGACGCCCAGCTTGTTGTTTACCAGGAAGCCGATGCCGTCGTAGTAGGTAATGAAGCCCGGGAATTTCAGGCCCATGCCCGCGTCACGGGAGCTGGTCATGGTGGTGTTGCGCGACAGAATGTCGATTTCGCCGGATTGCAGCGCGGTGAAGCGCTCCTTGGCGTTCAACTGGCTGAACTTGACCTTGGTCGCGTCGCCGAAGACAGCAGCCGCCACTGCACGGCAGTAGTCAGCATCGATACCGACGATCTTGCCGGTGGAATCCGGAACCGAGAAGCCTGGCAGGCCATCGCTGACGCCACACTGCACGAAACCTTTCTTCATCACTGCATCCAGGGTTGCGCCCGCCTGGGCAAACCCGCTGACACCGAGTACCGCGGCTGCAGTCACGATAGCCAGGGTGGATTTCAACATCTTCATTCAAACCTCCAGTTTTGCTCTTGTTGTGTCGGAGCGTGAGTCCTGTCGCACCCTTTTGAGGCGTAGTCGACCCGTGTTGGCTTGTTTTGGGGTCAACCGACGTAAGACGTTAGCTATGAGTCTAGTAGGAGAAAATCCACGTCATGGAAAACTCACTCTCACCAGTCGGCCGAACGGGCTGTAGCCCTTTCACGTTCGCGAAGCCCCGTAGCGGCCTTTGGCGAACATCCATCACCGGATTCATTGCTATCCCACAGTCGGCAGTACACTGATAGTGTTACCGCCGGGCGCGAGATGTGTTGCACCGTTTCTCCATAGCAAAGCCCGTACCACACCGCTCGCCGAAGCGGTTCAGCTGCAGGTCAATAGCAAAACTTGTAACCTTGCGACATCTTCGTAACAGATCAACTAGACGCGCACTCAGCCCTCGCACTCAATGAGAGCGCACGCACATTTTTGGAGCAGCCATGACCAATCCCTTGATTCTTCAACCCGTCAAGACCGCAGATGCCTGCGTTATCTGGCTGCACGGCCTGGGTGCCGATCGCTACGACTTTCTGCCAGTGGCCGAAGCCCTGCAGGAAACCCTGTTGAGCACCCGCTTTGTTTTGCCCCAGGCACCGAGCCGCGCCGTGACCATCAACGGCGGTTACGAGATGCCGAGCTGGTACGACATATTGGCCATGAGCCCGGCGCGCGCGATCAATCGCGAGCAACTGGAAGAGTCGACCAACTGGATCATCGAACTGATCGAAACGCAGAAGGCCAGCGGAATAGACGCCTCGCGGATCTTCCTGGCAGGTTTTTCCCAGGGCGGTGCCGTGGTTTTCCACACCGCGTTTCTGAAATGGCAGGGACCGCTGGGTGGCGTAGTTGCCCTTTCTACTTATGCACCGAGCTTCAGCGACGAACTGCAACTGTCCGCCAGCCAGCAGCGCATTCCGGTGCTGTCGATGCACGGCCAGTACGACGATGTAGTGCAAAACTCGATGGGGCGCAGCGCCTACGAGCATTTGAAGCTGCGTGGTGTCACCGTGACATGGCAGGAGTACCCAATGGGTCACGAAGTGTTACCCGAAGAAATTCGCGACATCGGCGTCTGGCTCGCCGAGCGCTTGCGTTAAGCAATCCTGTTTACCTGTTTAAAAACGCCCTTTGATCCATCCCACTACGCCGCGCCCGATTCTTGCATTACACTGCCCGGCGTACATTCCTTAATCAATTGATGAGATGACCGTGCTCAAAGCACTCAAGAAAATGTTCGGTAAAAGCGAGACTGAGCAACTCGCGCCAGTTCCCAGCCCTGCGTCTCACGCTCCCGGCCACCGCACCGACGGTAATCAGTCTGAACGAGCCGCCACCACCGCGGCACCCAAGCATGAGCCGAAGACCGCAATAGCTGCCCAGCCTGCGGCGATAACAGCCCCGGAGCAGCCGCTCAGCGAAACGCCGAAACCCGCCAGACCGCGCCGCGAACCCAAGCCCAAGGCACCGGTCATCCCATGGAAACTCGAAGACTTCGTCGTCGAGCCCCAGGAAGGCAAGACCCGCTTCCACGATTTCAAACTCGCCCCGGAACTGATGCACGCCATCCAGGACCTGGGCTTCCCGTATTGCACGCCGATCCAGGCACAGGTGCTGGGCTTCACCCTCGCGGGCAAAGACGCCATCGGCCGCGCCCAGACCGGTACCGGCAAGACCGCTGCGTTTCTGGTCTCGATCATCACCCAGTTGCTGCAGACCCCGCCGCCGAAAGAGCGCTACATGGGTGAGCCACGGGCACTGATCATCGCGCCGACCCGCGAACTGGTGGTGCAGATCGCCAAGGACGCCGCCGACCTGACCAAGTACACCGGCCTCAACGTCATGACGTTCGTCGGCGGCATGGACTTCGACAAGCAGCTCAAACACCTCGAAGCCCGTCACTGCGACATCCTCGTGGCCACACCGGGCCGCCTGCTGGACTTCAACCAGCGCGGCGACGTGCACCTGGACATGGTCGAAGTGATGGTGCTGGACGAAGCCGACCGCATGCTCGACATGGGTTTCATCCCGCAAGTGCGCCAGATCATTCGCCAGACGCCGCCGAAGTCCGAGCGTCAGACGCTGCTGTTCTCCGCGACCTTCACCGAAGACGTGATGAACCTGGCCAAGCAATGGACCACCGACCCGTCGATCGTCGAGATCGAGTCGCAGAACGTGGCCAACGAAAACGTCGAGCAGCACATCTACGCGGTGGCCGCTGCCGACAAGTACAAACTGCTCTACAACCTGGTCAACGACAACGGTTGGGAGCGGGTGATCGTATTCGCCAACCGCAAGGATGAAGTGCGACGCATCGAAGAGCGCCTGGTGCGCGACGGCATCAATGCCGCGCAACTGTCCGGCGACGTGCCGCAGCACAAGCGCATCAAGACCCTCGAAGGCTTCCGCGAAGGCAAGATCCGCGTGCTGGTCGCCACCGATGTGGCCGGTCGCGGCATCCACATCGACGGCATCAGCCACGTGATCAACTTCACCCTGCCGGAAGTGCCGGACGACTACGTGCACCGCATCGGTCGTACCGGTCGCGCTGGCGCCGACGGTGTGTCCATCAGCTTTGCCGGTGAAGACGACTCCTACCAGCTACCGTCCATCGAGGAAAAGCTGGGGCGCAAGATCAGCTGTGAAACGCCACCGACGCATCTGTTGCGGGCCGTTGAACGCAAGCGTCCTCATTAAGCGACGCTGAAAAGACAGGCGCAGCCGGAAACGGACTGCGCTTTTTTTTCGCCCGGATATTGCTGTAGATATCTAAAAGTCCATAATAGACAAATTAGTTTACTTCAAACTCCGGAGCCGACCATGTCCAGTACGCCCCAAGTGATCACCCAAGCCCAGGCTCGCGAGCTACTGGCGCAGGTCGATGTGCCACAGATCCTGCGCAAACTGTTCCGCGACCTGGCCGCCGGGCAAGCCGTACAACCGGCGCAGCAACTGGTGGAGTTTCCACAGGGCGCCGGCGATTTCATCAACTATCTGGGCGTGCTGGCCGAAGACGGTGTGTACGGGATCAAGACGTCGCCATACATCGTCCGTGAACAAGGGCCGCTGGTGACGGCGTGGACGCTTTTGATGTCGATGCAGACCGGCCAGCCGCTGCTGCTGTGCGATGCAGGCGAACTGACCACGGCACGCACCGCTGCGACCACCGCCGTAGCAGTCGACGCCCTCGCGCCGCTCACAGCCAATCGTCTGGCCATCATCGGCAGCGGCAAAGTGGCCCAGGCGCACCTGCATTACGTGAAAGGCCTGCGCGACTGGCAGAGCATCAGCCTGTACTCGCCGAGCTTGAGCGAAGACGCCGAAACCGTGCGCCTGCTGAAAAACATCGAGCCTCGCCTGAACATCGTCGACAGTCGAGAAACCGCCGTTCAGGACGCCGACGTGATCATGCTCTGCACCTCGTCCGCCGGTCCGGTGATCGATCCATCGAGCTTGCGCAAACCGGCGCTGATCACCTCCATCAGCACCAATGCGCCCCGTGCCCATGAAGTGCCGCCGCAGAGCCTCAACGACATGCAGGTGTTCTGCGACTATCGTCTGACCACCCCGGGCTCGGCCGGTGAAATGCTGATCGCCGCCGAACGGCACGGCTGGGACAAGGGCGCGATTGTCGGCGACCTGCCCGACCTGCTCAGCGGAAAAGTCCTGCGCCCTGATTACGATCGCCATGTGTTTTTCCGCTCCATCGGCCTGGGCCTGGAAGACATTGCGCTGGCCAATGCGATCTACCGGCTGAATCACTAACACCGCGAAACCTGTGGGAGCGGGCTTGCTCGCGAATAGGGTCCGACATTCACCTGCGATGTCGACTGTCACACCGCTTTCGCGAGCAAGCCCGCTCCCACAGGGGATCATTACAATTCCGGCATTGTGCTTCACAGGAGACGTTCATGAGCCAGGCAGACTTCATCATCATCGGCGGCGGGATTGCCGGTGCTTCCACGGGTTTCTGGCTGTCGCAGCACGGGCGCGTGATCGTGCTCGAACGCGAATCCCATCCGGCCTATCACTCCACCGGCCGTTCGGCGGCGCTGTACACCGCGGCCTACGGCACCCCGCAAGTTCGGGCGTTGACCCTGGCCAGTCGGAACTTTTTCGACAACCCGCCCAGCGGTTTCTGCGAACACCCGCTGCTGACCCCGCGGGGCGAAATGACCGTAGATTTCACCGGTGACCCGGACGAACTGAACAGGCAATACCAGAGCGCAAAAACCATGGTGCCGGAGATGCAATTGCTCGACGCCGACGCGGCCTGCGCGTTGGTGCCGGTCCTGCGCCGGGAAAAGATCCACGGCGCCATCTACGACCCGACCGCCAGCGACATCGACACCGACGCCCTGCACCAGGGCTATTTGCGCGGTATCCGCCGCAACCAGGGTGAAGTGCATACCGACAGCGAAGTCGTCAGCCTGAGCCGCGACGGCCAAGGTACATGGCACGTCCAGACCGGCAACCAGACGTTCAGCGCGCCGATCATCATCAACGCCGCCGGCGCCTGGGCCGACAAAATCGGCGAACTGGCTGGCGCCAAGCCGCTGGGCCTGCAACCCAAGCGCCGTGCCGCGTTCATCTTCGCCGGCCCCGAAGGCGTGGACATCCATCATTGGCCGATGCTGGTCAGTCTCGACGAATCCTTCTACATGAAGCCCGACGCCGGGATGTTCCTCGGCTCGCCGGCCAACGCTGACCCGGTCGAACCCCACGACGTACAGCCCGAAGAGCTGGACATCGCCATGGGCATCTACCAGATCGAAGAAGCCACGACCCTGACCATCCGCCGCCCGACACGCACTTGGGCCGGCCTGCGCAGCTTCGTCAGCGATGGCGACCTGCTTTCCGGGTTCGATCCACAGGTACCGGGCCTGTTCTGGGTCGCGGCGCAAGGCGGTTACGGCATCCAGACCTCGCCGGCCATGGGCCAGGCCAGCGCGGCACTGGTGCGCGGCGCCGCGTTGCCCGAGTCGCTCAGCCATTTCGGCCTGAATGCCGAAATGCTCTCCCCTGCCCGCCTCGGCTGATCCTGATCCTCAGGTGACGTGCCCACACGATTACGGCACACTTTCAGCGCCCCTTTGATGGGGCGCTGACGCTGCCTGGAGTTCCACTGAATGAACGCCCCCGAAAAAGACTCGGCCCCGAACACTGCGTCGCTGGATAACTTCCGGGCGATCGCCGATGCCATCGCCACACTGTTCTTTCCCCACGCCGAAGTGGTGCTGCACGACCTGCGCACGCAAAAGGTCGACTACATCGCCAACAACCTGTCCAAACGGGAAATCGGCGACGACTCGGCGCTGGAAGACATGCTCAGCGACGATGTCAGCGAACGAAACATCGGGCCGTACGAAAAGCTCAACTGGGACGGTCAGAAGATTCGCAGCCTCAGCACGGTGCTACGGGACAGCGAAGATCATCCGCTGGCGATGTTGTGCATCAACCTGAATATTTCGTTGTTCGAAAATGCCAAGGCGGCTTTGGACCTGTTCCTGTCACCGACAAAGCTGATCCCGCAACCGGATGCACTGTTCCGTGATGACTGGCAGGAAAGGATCAACACCTTCCTCCACGCCTGGCTGCGCGAGCGCCAGTTGAGCCTGAATCTGCTGACTCGCGACCACAAGCGTGAACTGGTGCTGGCGTTGCACGCCGAAGGCGCGTTCAAGGGCAAAAGCGCCTCGAACTACGTGGCCAATGTGCTGAACATGGGCCGGGCGACGGTGTACAAGCATTTGAAGGAATTGAAGGGCTGAGCCCTGAGATTTGAGTTGTTTGATCCGACGCCATCGCGAGCAGGCTCGCTCCTACAATGGATCGGTGTACACCGTACCCTGTAGGAGCGAGCCTGCTCGCGATGGCGGACTATCAGTCGCCGTAAATGTCGGACTTGAAATACTTGTCCGAAATCTTCTGGTACTCACCACTGGCACGAATGCCATCAATGGCCGTGTTCAGCTCGCTGACCAACTCGATGTTGCCCTTGCGCACGGCAATCCCGGCACCCTCGCCCACATATTTCGGATCTTTCAGTTCCGGCCCGGCAAAGGCGTAACCCTTGCCACGGGGCATCGACAGGAAATCATTGAGTGGAATGGTGTCGGCAAAAATCGCGTCGAGGCGGCCAGCTGCCAGGTCCATGTAGATTTCTTCGTTGTTGCTGTAGCGCTTGACGTTGATGCCCTTGGGCTCGAACACCTCGGTGGCGTAACGGTCGGTGGTGGTGGCGCGCTGCACGCCGACGGTCTTGCCCTTGAGGCTGGCGTACTGGTCATCCACCACCGCACCATCCTTCATCACCAGGCGCGACGAGGTGAAATAGTACTTATGGGTGAAATCCACCGACTTCTTGCGGTCTTCATTGATGGTCATGGATGACAGCGCCATGTCGATTTTCTTCACTTTCAGGGAAGGAATCAGACCGTCGAACTCGCCCTCGACCCACACACACTTGGCCTTCATCTGCGCGCACAGGGCATTGCCGATGTCATAGTCGAAACCGACGATTTCGCCTTTTTCGGTTTTCGAGGCGAACGGTGGATACGCCGCTTCGATGCCGATGCGCAAGGTTTTCTCGGCGGCGAACACAGAGCTGCACGCCAACAGGCTCAGGGCCAGACCGGTGATGAGGGGGAACTTCTTCATGTTCGTTTTCTCGCGGTTGTTGTTGGTTTGGCAAGACAGAAGAAAAAGCTGAAACGGGTGAAAACCTTTTTTGTACTTATAATTCCATACTGGACTTTTATGTATAAATCGTCAATGAGGCAAATGCAGCCCGTGCCGGCCGATGGTCGGGTGGTGAGTCATCAAGATTTTTGTTGGTGCAGATGACGCCATCGCGAGCAGGCTCGCTCCTACAGTGGTTCTGCGAACACAGATCTACTGTAGGAGCGAGCCTGCTCGCGATGGCTTAATCAGAGACGCCGCAGAAATTACTGCTTCCAGCGATCCGCCGCCGCATGATCACTGTCACGCCCCTCGACCCAACGCGGCCCGTCACTGGTGATTTCTTTCTTCCAGAACGGTGCACGGGTTTTCAGGTAGTCCATGACAAAGGCGCAGGCGTCGAATGCCGCCTGACGATGGGCGCTGGCCGCGCCGACGAAGACAATCGGCTCGCCCGGTTCCAGGGCGCCGATGCGGTGCAGCACTTCCAGCTTGAGCAGCGGCCAGCGCTGCCCGGCCTCGATGGCGATCTTGCCGAGGGCCTTTTCGGTCATGCCGGGATAGTGTTCGAGGAACATCCCGGCGACATCGAGGCCGTCATTGAAGTCGCGCACGTAGCCGACAAAACTCACCACTGCCCCCACGCCAACATTGGCATCGTGCATGGCATTGACTTCGGCACCCGGGTCGAACGCGGTGGACTGCACGCGGATCGCCATGGCTCAGCCTCCGGTCACAGTCGGAAAGAACGCCACTTCATCGCCCTCGCTGACCGGCTCGTCGAGCTGGCACAGGTCTTCATTGCGGGCGCACATCAGGTTTTGCTCGCTCAACACCTCGGCACCGTCACGTTGGGCCAACAGCGCGCGGACGTCGTCGACGGTGGCGAAGTTGCCTTCTACTTTCACCGAGTCCAGACCCAATGCTTCACGATAACGGGCGAAAAACTTCACGGTAACGTTCATGGCTGCTCCGCCTGGAAATGACCGCTCTTGCCGCCGACCTTCTCCAGCAGACGCACGCTCTCGATGGTCATGCCGCGGTCCACGGCCTTGCACATGTCGTAGATCGTCAGCGCGGCAACGCTGGCAGCGGTCAGGGCCTCCATCTCGACGCCGGTCTGCCCGGACAGCTTGCAGCGCGCCACGATGCGCACCGAATCGTCGCCTTCGGCACTGAGCTCGACCTTGACGCCGGTCAGCATCAGCGGATGGCACAAGGGAATCAGATCGCTGGTTTTCTTCGCCGCCTGGATGCCGGCAATGCGCGCCACGGCAAACACATCACCCTTGGGGTGGCCGCCGCTGACGATCATCTGCAGGGTTTCGGGCAGCATGCGCACCAGCGCTTGGGCGGTCGCCTCACGGAACGTCACGGCTTTTTCAGTGACGTCGACCATATTGGCGCGACCTTGGGAATCGAGATGAGTCAGCACGGGATTACTCCTGATCAGGAGCGTCGATTGTAAACCTGCGGGTCAGATTTCCGCACGCACGATTGTCCGATCACATCGATTCCTGTGGGAGCGTGGCTTGCCCGCGATGGTATCAACGCGGTGTAACCATTAAACCGCGGTGCCTGCATCGCGGGCAAGCCACGCTCCCACAGGATTTGTGTCGGACATAAAAAACCGGGCGGCTGCGAGGCCGCCCGGTTTCGATGAAGCGATTACAAATGCGTTTCGGCGTATTCGGCCAGGATCGAACGTGGCACCCCTTGCAGGGTGATGTGCACCCCGTTCGGGAAGTCCTTGAAGCGTTCAGTGAGGTAGGTCAGCCCGGAGCTGGTCGCGGACAGGTAAGGGGTATCGATCTGTGCCAGGTTGCCCAGGCACACCACTTTGGAACCGGCGCCGGCACGGGTGATGATGGTTTTCATCTGGTGCGGCGTGAGGTTCTGGCATTCGTCGATCAGGATCAGGCTCTGCTGGAAGCTGCGGCCCCGGATGTAGTTGAGGGATTTGAACTGCAACGGCACTTTGCTGAGGATGTAGTCGACGCTGCCATGGGTACTTTCGTCATCCATGTGCAAGGCTTCGAGGTTGTCGGTGATGGCGCCCAGCCACGGCTCCATTTTTTCTGCTTCGGTGCCGGGCAGGAAGCCGATTTCCTGGTCCAGGCCCTGCACGCTGCGGGTGGCGATGATGCGGCGATAACGTTTGCTGACCATGGTCTGCTCGATGGCAGCGGCCAGCGCCAGGATGGTTTTACCCGAACCCGCGGCACCCGACAGGTTGACCAGGTGGATGTCCGGATCGAGCAAGGCGTACAGCGCCAGGCTCTGATAGATATCACGCGGTTTGAGGCCCCAGGCTTCCTGGTGCAGCAGCGGTTCCTGGTGCAGGTCGAGGATCAGCAAGCGGTCTTCTTCGATCTCCTTGATCCAGCCGACAAAGCCCTGTTCATCAATGATGAATTCGTTGATGTGCACCGCCGGCAGGTTGTCGATCAATTGCACCTGATGCCAGGTGCGGCCGTGGTCCTGACGGGTTTCGACCTTGCTCACGCGGTCCCAGAAAGAGCCGGTCATGTTGTGGTAGCCGTTGGGCAGCAAGGACACGTCATCGACCAGTTGGTCGGTGCTGTAGTCCTCGGCCGCGATCCCGCAGGCGCGCGCCTTGAGGCGCATGTTGATGTCTTTGGTGACCAGCACCACGGGCTTCTTCGGGTCGCGCGCGTGCAGGTCGATCAGTTGATTGATGATTTTGTTGTCGTTCAGGTGCTCGGGCAGAATCAGGTTCGGCTCGGCATGCTTGCTCATCAGAATTGACAGCAAACCCTTGGGTCCGCTTTTGCCACGCTGGATCGGCACACCCTGCTCGACATCCTCAGGTGAGGCATCGCCCAGAGTCTTGTCGATCAGGCGGATGGCCTGGCGGCATTCGGCGGCTACGCTGTGATGCCCGCTCTTGAGCTTGTCGAGCTCTTCAAGCACGGTCATCGGGATCGCGACGTGGTGTTCTTCGAAGTTAAGCAGCGCGTTTGGATCGTGAATCAATACGTTGGTATCGAGTACATAAAGGATTGGCTGGTTGGAAGAAGAGCTACGTCCGTGATCATCCATACTCGGTCACCTTTGTGGGAGCCAGTCGACGCAATACCTTGACGGTTCTGCGCCTCGAAGTGACTGCCGAATCTCACCTGTCGAGACTCAAGTGACTGCAAACAAACGGGTCTTGGAAGACGCCACCTGTGTTGCAGGTTTCGGCGGTCTGTCTTCGTAATACTCCAAAACGTGTGACAGAAAAAAGTACTTTGACGCTTTTTTGAAGTTTATTTTTCAGAGTGACCAATAACACTTGGCGGACTGCCATCACCCGTTTACAGTCGGAAGTCCACCTGCAACGAATCCCTCTCAAAAACCACCAAAAACCCAATGTTTACGGGGTTTTGTCGTTTTCAGCGAAACGCATCCTGGCAGTCCTCCCAGCCGATCCCGACAGGTGCCGTTTGCGTGACCAGCCACGGCAACGCCGTTTTCACTGCATCCTGTTTCACATTGAAATTGATCACCCCGTGCCGCCACAGCAGCATCAGGGTCAGCACCCGTTGCGCACTCGGGTTGCCCTTGAGTTTGCCGGCGCCGTCCTGGGCGTCGATGTCCCACAACGCTACCTGCAACCCCTGAGTCTTGAAGAAGCCTTCGGCATCGGCACGGCGCTGACCGTCGGGCGGACGGAACAGGGGCACGTAGTTTTCCGGCAGTTTGCTTTTGACCAGTTCGGCGCTGCGGCGCACCGAGTCCTGCCAGTCCTGCCAGTGACTGTGGGAACGGAACTCCCAGCCTTGTACGCCAATGCACTGGCTCGAGTAAGTCGCTTGCAGGTTACTCACCGAATGCTCGGCCAAGCGGGCCTGGATGTCCTTGCCAAGGACGAAGAACGTCCCGCTCAGGTTCGACTTGCGCAGGTACTCGGTGACCCAGGCGGTGTTATCCGGCGCGGCGTTGGCGGCGCTGTCGAAGGTCAGCAGAAACAGCCGGTCATGCATCCCGTCGCCGCTGCGCTCATAGTCGCCAAAATGATCGACTTCGCTGCTGGTTTGCGGGAACAAGGCGGCCTTGCGCAGCTGCTCGTCCAGGTACTGGGTGTGGAACACACGGCTCGGTTCGGCCCACTTGATGTAGTAGCTGTCTGCGCCGACCTGGAACTTGGCGGCCTGTTCGCGCAGGGTGGGCAGGTCTTCGACCAGAAAACAGAAGGAGGCATCCTGGTCGCAACTCTGTTGGGCGAGGTTGTAGTTGGCCAGCAGCCGTTGCCACATGCGCTGGCGAACCCGGTTGACCGACTCCAGATTGATCGTGCGCAGGCCCAGGCGCTGGGCCAGGGCGGGTTCATCCAGCGACTCGCTGGCCAACAGCACACTGGAAAACATGAGGATCTCGGCCCTCGACGCCACGTCGAACAGCGTCGGGTTACCGAGTTTTTCCGGCCAGGTGCTGCGATCGAGCGTCGCCACATCGCCCGGGGCCGCGATGGCGCCGAAGCTCAGTAGCCAGATCGAGATGAGAAAAGCGATGCGCAATGGGATGTCTCCATAACAAAACCCGCGCGGCACTATAGCTGATCCAGACACACCTCCTGCAGCAACACAGCCCCCTTGTAGGAGCGAGCCTGCTCGCGATAGCAATATTTCAGGCACCGCCTTTGGTGAATGTCATACCGCAATCGCGAGCAGGCTCGCTCCTACAGGTTTGGTGCAAGGCCACCGGCCATCACCTATGGACGCCATAGCTGGAGTCAACACGAACAACCCCCTAGAATCGCCGCCACGATTAAAGGAGACGACTTCATGCTGATGGTGATTTCACCCGCCAAGACCCTCGACTATGAAACACCGCCGGCGACCCAGCGCTTCACCCAGCCGCAGTACCTCGACCACTCCCAGGAGTTGATCCTGCAATTGCGCGAGCTGACGCCCGCGCAAATCAGCGAATTGATGCACGTCTCCGACAAGATCGGCGGGCTCAACGCCGCGCGATTCGGTAGCTGGACCCCTGCGTTCACCCCGGAAAACGCCAAGCAGGCGCTGCTGGCGTTCAAGGGCGATGTGTACACCGGCATGAATGCGCAAACCCTCAGCGAAGCCGATTTCGATTACGCCCAAAAACACCTGCGCATGCTCTCGGGCCTCTATGGCCTGCTGCGCCCGCTGGACCTGATGCAACCCTATCGCCTGGAAATGGGCACCAAGCTGGCCAACGCCCGGGGCAAGGATCTGTATGCCTTCTGGGGCACACGCATCAGCGAATGGCTGAACGAAGCCCTGGTCGATCAAGGCGATGACGTGCTGCTCAACCTGGCGTCCAACGAGTATTTCTCGGCGGTCAAACGCAACGCCTTGAACGCGCGCATCATCAACACCGAATTCAAGGACCTGAAGAACGGCCAGTACAAGATCATCAGCTTCTACGCGAAAAAAGCCCGCGGCTTGATGAGCCGATTCGTCATCGAAGAGCGCATCAACGACCCGGCCACCCTCAAACAGTTCGACGTTCAAGGCTATCGCTACAGCGCCGAACAGTCCAAGCCGGACAATCTGGTGTTTCTGCGCGATCACGCACCAGAGTGATGCATCCGGTAGGCGCACGACCTCCACAAACCCTCGTGCGCCGACCCTTGACTCACTTCAGCCTTTCCCGCCTTTTCGCCATTTTTATGGCGCCAGAAAAATACCTACCGTTTTTCTAACTTTAGTTTCACTCGACTTCAGTCATTTTTTTGCGTAGTGGCACTGACTTTTTTAACAGTAGTGGCAAAAAAATATCCCCTCCGATGAGCCGCCTATATATAAAGGGCGAAACGGCAAGTGCTATCAATTTGAGAGCAGTGCCATCTTTCTCAATATTTCAAGAAATTTCAAATTTCGCGATGAGCGGACTGGAACTATGTCCAAACGCGCCGCTCATACCACCGGTAACGATTCTCGCCGAGCGTGTACGAGATAACTTACGCAGATAAGCGATTCATGTAGCGAAGTTGTAATACTAACTTGAGCTGACTAATCACTGATTTGGACAACAGCAAGCGGAGAGGAGATAACGCGGTATGACTATCCCCTACAAGGCCACGGCAGCGCCCCTATAAACGTGCTCACCCGAGCACCCAACCGCTTGATCCACGGGCTTTCGGCCTGAAATCAAGCGTGCAACACCTTTGCACCTGCATCTTCTGAAAAAGAGGATCGGCTGCATAACAGGGCAAATCACAACAACAAGGCCTAGTTGCGCACACCTTGAGTGCATTTATTTAGACACTCGTAACTTATATGCCAGCACGCGGCATCATTGTGCCTGTAAGGCGCACTTGCGAGTGCACTATCACCGCTGAACACCATTAACTCCGGCCATCTAATGGCTTGATGAATACAGGCTTGATAACAGAGAGGTAATTGCGATGCGCATCAGCATTTTTGGTTTGGGTTATGTCGGCGCAGTATGTGCCGGTTGCCTGTCTGCACGGGGCCATGACGTCGTTGGCGTCGATGTGGCCAAAGACAAGATCGACATGATCAATGCCGGCAAATCGCCGATCGTTGAACCGGGCCTGGGTGAGCTTCTGGCCCAGGGCATCCAGACAGGTCGTCTGCGTGGCACCACCAACTTCGCCGAGGCGATTCGCGACACCGACCTGTCGATGATCTGCGTGGGCACGCCGAGCAAGAAGAACGGCGACCTGGAGCTGAACTACATCGAGGCAGTATGCCGCGAAATCGGTTTTGTCCTGCGTGACAAGGCCACCCGCCACACCATCGTCGTACGCAGCACCGTGCTGCCGGGCACCGTGGCCAACGTGGTCATCCCGATTCTCGAAGACTGCTCCGGCAAGAAGGCCGGCGTTGATTTCGGCGTGGCCGT
Source organism: Pseudomonas sp. KH_046_2 (assembly GCF_057838985.1). Taxonomy (NCBI): domain Bacteria; kingdom Pseudomonadati; phylum Pseudomonadota; class Gammaproteobacteria; order Pseudomonadales; family Pseudomonadaceae; genus Pseudomonas; species Pseudomonas sp. KH_046_2. The sequence goes on from NZ_CM174480.1 coordinate 5,134,005, forward strand.
GAACCCTGAGTTCCTGCGCGAAAGCACCGCCATCGCCGACTACGACCAGCCGCCAATGACCGTCATCGGCGAATTCGACAAGGCGTCCGGCGACGTTCTGCAATCACTGTACGAAGAGCTCGACGCACCGATCATCCGCAAGGACATCGCCGTCGCCGAGATGATCAAGTACACCTGCAACGTGTGGCACGCCACCAAGGTCACCTTCGCCAACGAAATCGGCAACATCGCCAAGGCGGTCGGCGTCGACGGTCGCGAAGTGATGGACGTGGTCTGCCAGGACAAGACCCTCAACCTGTCCCAGTACTACATGCGCCCGGGCTTCGCCTTCGGCGGCTCGTGCCTGCCAAAAGACGTGCGCGCCCTGACCTACCGCGCCGGTTCCCTGGACGTGGAAGCGCCGTTGCTCAACTCGCTGATGCGCAGCAACGAATCCCAGGTGCAGAACGCTTTCGACATCGTTTCCAGCCACGACAAACGCAAAGTCGCCCTGCTGGGCCTGAGCTTCAAGGCCGGCACCGACGACCTGCGCGAAAGCCCGCTGGTAGACCTTGCGGAAATGCTGATCGGCAAGGGCTACGACCTGAGCATCTACGACAGCAACGTCGAGTACGCCCGCGTTCACGGTGCGAACAAGGACTACATCGAGTCGAAGATCCCTCACGTCTCCTCCTTGCTGAACTCCGATTTCGACGCGGTGATCAACAACTCCGACGTGATCATCCTCGGCAACCGTGACGAGAAATTCCGCGCCCTGGTGCAGGACGTTCCACACGGCAAGCAGGTGATCGACCTGGTCGGTTTCATGTCCAAGGCCACCAGCACCAATAGCCGGGCCGAAGGCATCTGCTGGTAAAGCAGCCGCAAGCTTCAAGCTCCAAGCCGCAAGTTCAAAGCTCCTCGCTTGGGGCTTGAAGCTTGGGGCTTGCAACTGACTTTAGGATTCCGATTATGCACAGGCTAAAACACGGCCTACTCCAGGCCGCCGGTTGGCTGTTCTACCTGAGTTTACTGATGGGCCTCGCCATGGCGTTGCCCGTGTCCACGTTCGACTCCGAGTCGAAGGACTTCATTTTCCTGATTGGCGCCGTGGGTATCTGGCGCTACTCGATGGGTGCCACCCACTTTGTGCGCGGCATGATTTTTCTGTACATCGTCTACCCGCACCTGCGGCGCAAAGTGCGCAAGCTGGGCAAAGCGGCTGACCCGTCCCACGTGTTCCTGATGGTCACCAGTTTCCGCATCGATGCCCTGACCACCGCGCAGGTCTACAGCTCGGTGATCCGCGAAGCCATCGACTGCGGCCTGCCGACCACCGTGGTCTGCTCCATCGTGGAAATGTCCGATGAGCTGCTGGTCAAAAGCCTGTGGAACCGGATGAACCCGCCGTCCCGGGTCAAGCTCGACTTCGTGCGCATTCCCGGCACCGGTAAACGCGATGGCCTGGCCTACGGCTTCCGCGCCATCTCCCGGCACCTGCCGGATGACCGCGCCGTGGTCGCCGTGATCGATGGCGACACCGTGCTCGGCGAAGGCACGGTGCGCAAGACCGTGCCGTGGTTCCAGCTGTTCGGCAACGTCGGCGGCCTGACCACCAACGAGTTCTGCGAAGTGCGCGGCGGCTACATCATGAGCGAATGGCACAAGCTGCGTTTCGCCCAGCGTCACATCAACATGTGCTCGATGGCCCTGTCCAAGCGCGTGTTGACCATGACCGGGCGCATGTCGGTGTTCCGTGCCACCGTGGTCACCAACCCGGAATTCATCGCCGACGTGGAAAGCGACTCGCTGCAACACTGGCGCCTGGGTCGTTTCAAGTTCCTCACCGGCGACGACAAGTCGAGCTGGTTCAGCCTGATGCGCCTGGGCTACGACACCTTCTACGTGCCCGACGCCGCGATCAACACCGTCGAGCATCCGCCGGAAAAGAGCTTCATCAAGGCCAGTCGCAAGCTGATGTTCCGCTGGTACGGCAACAACCTGCGGCAGAACTCCCGGGCCCTCGGCCTTGGGGTGAAACGCCTCGGTGCGTTCACCTCGGTGGTGCTGTTCGATCAGCGCGTGTCGATGTGGACCTCCCTGCTCGGCCTGACCGTGGCGTTGATCGCCAGCTTCAAGTACGGCACCGCGTTCATCCTGGTGTACCTGCTGTGGATCGGCATCACCCGGTTCATCCTGACCTTGTTGCTGTCGTGCTCCGGACACCGGATCGGCCCGGCCTACCCGGCGATTCTCTATTACAACCAGATCGTCGGCGCGCTGGTGAAGATCTACGTGTTCTTCCGCCTCGACCAACAGTCCTGGACCCGCCAACCCACTTCTCTGACCCGTGATCTCGCCAGCTTTCAACGTTGGTTCAACACCTGGTCGTCTCGGACCATGACCTTCTCTGCCGGCAGCATTTTTGTCGCCGTGCTGCTGTTGATGGTCTGACCGAACTCGCCTGAATTAACTAGGAAAACGCCCCCTATGAATACCGCCGTCAACGCCAACGTAGTGCACGAATCCGAAGCCCAGCGCCAACACGCCCGAGTGAAAATCCCGGCGAAGTTGCGTTTCTTCGGCCCTGACCGGACGCCGGTCGAAGCCCGGGTGATCGACCTGTCCGCCGGTGGCCTGGCGTTCAACGCCGGTCAGTTGCCGCTGAAGATGGGTGACGTGTACAAGGCCCGCCTGCAATTCGTCATCGACAACCTCGGCCTGGCCATGGACGTCGAGTTGCAGGTCCGCTCCTTCGACCGCGAGACCGGACGCGCCGGCTGCCAGTTCCAGAACCTGGAACCACGGGACATCTCGACTCTGCGCCACCTGATCACTTCGCACCTGGCGGGCGACATCGTCAGCGTGGGTGAAATGCTGGCGACCCTGCAGCGCGACAACTTCACCAAGGCACGCAAGACGAAGGACGGCGGCCACGGCATGTCCGCTTTCGGCCGCCTGAAAGCCGTGACCTTCAGCCTGGGGATCTTCGTTGTCGGCGTGGCTGCATTCGGCTTTGTCTTCAAATCGGTGTACGGCATGTACTTCGTCAGCCATGCCCAGGCCGGTCTGGTCAGCGTGCCGGGCGTGAACATCACCATGCCCCGCGACGGCACCGTGCAGAGCCTGGTGAAAGCCGACGGCGTGGCCGCCAAGGGCGCACCACTGGCGACCTTCAGCACCAGCATGCTCGACGTGCTCAAGGGCCATCTGGACGAAGACCAACTGCAACCGGCCAAGGTTGCAGAACTGTTCGGCAAGCAGATGACCGGCACCCTGACCTCGCCTTGCGACTGCACCGTGGCCCAGCAAATGGTCGCCAACGGTCAGTACGCCAGCAAGGGCGACGTGATCTTCCAACTGGTCCCGCGGGGCGGCGAAGCCAATGTTGAAGCGCGCTTCTCCTATCGCCAGTTCGGCGACGTGCGCCCGGGTACTTCGGTGCGCTTCCAGATCGCCGGCGAGGACAAGAGCCGCACCGGCAAGATCGTCAGCAGCACCAGCCTGAAAAGCGCCGATCTGTCTTCGGACATCCGCGTGCTGATCCAGCCGGACGAAACCCTGGACAGCTCCCTCGCCGGCCGCCCGGTGGAAGTGAACAGCGACCGTGGCCCGAACCTGAACTGGCTGATCGACAAAGCCATGGCTGTCGGTCTTTAAGTCGAGGACATGCCTGTGACTACTCCAACCCTCAACGCGCCGCCGACCCTGTGGGAGCGAGCTTGCTCGCGATGGGATCGACGCGGTTTGTCTGATGCACCGAGTCGCCTGCTTCGCGAGCAGGCTCGCTCCCACACTGGATTGATGGTGTGCTCGCTAGCATTGGCGGTGAGCCTGGCCGGTTGCGCCGGCCTGCCCGACCAGCGCCTGGCCAACGAAGCGCTCAAACGTGGCGATACCGCCACCGCAGCGCAGAATTACCGGCAACTGGCAGACCTGGGCTACAGCGAAGCGCAGGTCGGCCTGGCCGATATCCAGGTCGACAGCCGTGACCCGGCGCAGATGAAACAGGCCGAGGCGACTTACCGCGCCGCGGCCAGCGTTTCGCCCCGCGCCCAGGCACGCCTCGGTCGCCTGCTGGTGGCCAAACCCGGTTCCACCGAAGCGGAACAACACGAAGCCGAAACCCTGTTGAAAAAAGCCGCTACGGCAGGCGAAGGCAACACGCTGATCCCGTTGGCGATGCTGTACCTGCAATACCCGCACAGCTTCCCCAACGTGAATGCCCAGCAGCAGATCAGCCAATGGCGTGCCGAGAACAAACCGGAAGCGGGTCTGGCGCAGGTGCTGCTCTATCGCACCCAGGGGACCTATGACCAGCATCTGGATGACGTGGAAAAAATCTGCAAGGCCGCGCTCAACACCAGCGATATCTGCTACGTCGAACTGGCCACGGTCTATCAGAAACAGGCCAAGCCAGAGCAACAGGCGGAGCTGATCAAGCAGATGCAAGCGGCGCACGCCCAACGCACCGTTTCGGCGCAGCGCGTCGACAGCGTCGCCCGCGTCCTCGCCGATGCCTCCCTGGGCAAGACCGACGAGAAAACCGCGCAGTCGCTGCTCGAACCGATCGCACCGGGTTACCCGGCGTCGTGGGTCACCCTCGCGCAATTGCTCTACGACTTCCCGGAACTCGGCGACGTCGACCAGATGATGAAGTACCTGGACAACGGTCGCGCCGCCGACCAGCCCCGCGCCGATCTGTTGCTGGGCAAGCTCTACTTCGAAGGCAAACTGGTGCCGGCCGACGCCAAGGTCGCCGAAGCGCATTTTCAGAAAGCCGTCGGCCGTGAAGTCGCTGCCGATTACTACCTCGGCCAGATCTATCGCCGTGGCTACCTGGGCAAGGTCTATCCGCAGAAGGCCCTCGACCATCTGTTGACCGCTGCGCGAAACGGCCAGAACAGCGCCGACTTCGCCATTGCCCAACTGTTTTCCCAAGGCAAGGGCACCAAGCCTGATCCGCTGAACGCCTATGTCTTCAGCCAACTGGCCCTGGCCCAGAACACTCCGCAAGCCACCGAGCTTGCGCAAACAATCCAAACGCAATTGCCGCCCGACCGGTTGGCCGAAGCCCAACGCCTGTTGAAACAAGAACAGGCCGTGCGCGGTGCCCTGAGCCCGAACACGCCGGAACTGCATGCCCTGCAAGAAGAAGTTGGCGAGGAATCCCAATGAAGTTGAATCCATTCATGAAGGCCGGCATCGGCCTGACATTCGCGCTGATCTGGTCTTGCCCGACGCTTGCTGCGATGACTGAAGAAACCAAGAACTTCGGCCTGGACGTGAAAATCACCGGCCAGTCCGAAGACGACCGTGACCTCGGCACCGCCGACGGCGGCGACGTCAACGGCGTCGGCCTCGACCTGCGTCCGTGGGTCTACGGCGAAAGCGGCGCGTGGAGCGCCTACGCCATGGGTCAGGCGGTGACGTCCACCGACATCATCGAGACCGACACCCTGCAACAATCCGATGGCGCCGAGAACACCGACAACGGTGATCGCGAGACCAAGAAGAACTACCTGGCCATGCGTGAGTTCTGGGTCGGCTACAGCGGCTTCACGCCCTACCCCGGCGAGATCCTGAAGTTCGGTCGCCAGCGCCTGCGCAACGACGACGGCCAGTGGCGCGACACCAACATCGAAGCCCTGAACTGGACCTTCGACACCACCCTGCTGCGCGCCAACGTCGGTATCGCCGAACGCTTCAGTGAGTACCGCACCGACCTCAAGGAACTCGCGCCAGAGGACAAGGATCGCCTGCACGCTTACGCCGATGCGGCGTACCAGTGGACACCGGGCAACTGGGTCGGCATCCGCGGCCACCACACCCACGACGACGGCAAACTCGACTACCCACAACCGGGCGTGCCGAGCGATTCGCTGGACAAGAAACAGAACGGTGACATCAGCTGGCTCGGCCTGACCGCCGACAGCGACGCCTACAACTGGCGCAACACCAACACCATCAATTACTGGGGCAGCATCACCGGCATGAGCGGCGACCGCGACACGGTCAACCCGCTGAACGCCGATGGCACCGCTCCGGCACAAGCCAAGCGCAGCGGCGATGTCGATGGCTGGGCCACCGACCTGGGTGTTCGCCTGCGCCTCGATCCGCAATGGCAAGTCGGTGCGGCCTACGCCCGTGCCAGCGAAGACTATGAACAGAACGGTCTGGAAAGTAACCGCTCGAACTACACCGGTACCCGCTCGCGCGTGCACCGTTTCGGCGAGGCCTTCCGTGGCGAAATGAACAACATGCAGAGCGCCACCCTGTTCGGTTCGTGGATGCTCAACGACGAATACGACGCCAGCCTGATCTACCACAAATTCTGGCGCGTCGACGGCAACAAGCCGGTCGGCAGCAACGGCATCGACGCCGTGCAGAACAACACCGACGACGTGACCGGCGCGATCCTCTCCAGTACTTCCCTGCCGCTGAACGATGGCGAGAAAGACCTGGGTCAGGAGATGGACCTGGTGGTCACCAAGTACTTCAAGCAAGGCTTGTTGCCGGCGTCGATGAGTCAGGCGATCGATGAGCCGTCGGCCCTGGTGCGCTTGCGTGGCGGTGTGTTCAAGCCAGGCGATGCGTACGGCAAGGAAGTCGATTCGTACATGCACCGCGCGTTCATCGACGTGATCTGGCGCTTCTGATGCACATTGCGAAGGGAGTCTCCCAGATGAATCATCAAGCCATAAAGGGCTCGATCAGCCTGCTGGCCGGCGCGATGCTGCTGGCCAGTGCGACTGCCTTCGCCAATGTGGAGCCAGTTGCAAAGCCGGCGACCGTGGCCAAGGAACTGCAACAGGCCAAGACCTATACCGTCAGCAGCGCACCGACCGCGCCGCTGGAACTGGCCACGCCGAAACTGCCGGACGTTTCCGGCTACACAGCCGAAGCCATCGCGGCAAAAATCGTGCGCAGCAAACCGGGCAAGATCAGCGTGCGCCGGATGATGCAGGAAGACGCCCTGAAGGACTTCATCGGTGGCGACAACAAGATGGCCGAGTGGGTGGTGCGTCAGCACGGCATCCCCCAGGCGATTTTCGTCGACGATGGCTACATGAACCTCAAGGACCTGGCGAAGAAGCTGCCCAAGCAGTACTTCAGCGAAACCTCGCCGGGTGTGTTCCTCTCCCGGCTGCCGATCGTTGTCGGTCGTCACGGCATCCTGGAAATCGACAAGCAGACCCAGGAACTGCGCCTGTCCCAGGAGGCCGGTGCGTTCCTGGTCAACGACGGCCAGCTGTTCGTACGCGATACCAAAATCACTGGCTGGCGCGAGAAGGACAACGGCCCGGCGACGTTCAACTCGCCGAAGGAGTTCCGTCCGTTCCTGCTGTCCTGGGGTGGTACCGAGACCTACATCGCCAACAGCAAGATCGCCAGTTTCGGCTATGCCAACAGTAAGTCCTACGGCGTAAGTATTTCCCAGTACACGCCGAACATGGCCAAGGTACTCAAGCGCCCTGAGCCGACCGGCTGGATCGTCGGCTCCGAGTTCTCGGACATGTGGTACGGCTTCTACTGCTATGAAACCCGCGACTTCGTGGTCAAGGGCAACACCTACAAAGACAACATCGTCTACGGCATCGACCCGCACGACCGTTCCCACGGTCTGATCATTGCCGACAACACGGTGTACGGGACCAGGAAGAAGCACGGGATCATTATTTCCCGTGAGGTCAACGACAGCTTCATCTTCAACAACCGCAGCTACGACAACAAGTTGTCGGGCCTGGTGATCGACCGTAACAGCGTCAACAACCTGATCGCTCACAACGAGATCTACCAGAACCACACTGACGGCATCACCCTCTACGAGAGTGCCGACAACCTGCTGTGGGGCAACAAAGTCGTCAGCAACCGCCGCCACGGCATCCGCATTCGTAACAGCGTGAACATTCGCCTGTACGAAAACGTCGCCATGGCCAACGGCCTGACCGGTGTCTACGGGCACATCAAGGACCTGAGCAACACCGACCGTGACATCAAGCTCGACCCGTTCGACGCCCAGGTGTCGCTGATCGTGGTCGGCGGTGAGCTGGCGGCCAACGGCAGCGGGCCGCTGTCCATCGACTCGCCGTTGAGTGTCGAGTTGTATCGCGTGTCCATGCTCGCCCCGACCAAATCCAGCGGTATCAGCTTCACCGGCATTCTTGGCGAGCGCCAGGATGAAATTCTCGACCTGCTGGTGCGCCAGCAGAAAGCCGTGCTGATCGACCCCGTCGAACGCCAGACCGAAATGCGGGACTGAGGATAATCTTATGCACCCACACTTGATCAAATTACTCAGCCTGTCGGCCCTGACCGCCGGCATTCTCGCGGCCAGTGGCGGCGCGCGTGCCGATGAAGTTCAAGCACCAAAGTTCACTGCCGAACCGTGCTGCAGCCTGTGCCCGGCCGCCCACGACGCGAAGAACTACACCACCCGTTATCAGCAGAACTTCACCACGCTGGTACAGGCCCAGGGCGACTGGCTGTTCCGTACGCAAGAAGACTTGCGCACCGAATTCGACACCACGCCCGCTGGCTACAAACGCATGAAACAACTGCACGATGCGTTCAAGAGCAAAGGCGTGGAACTGGTCGTCGTGTACCAGCCGAGCCGTGGCCTGGTGAACCGCAACAAGCTCAACCCGGCGGAGAAGGCCAGCTTCGACTTCGACAAGGCGCTGAGGAACTACAAGTCCATGCTCGGTCGTTTCGCGCAGATGGGCTACGTCGTTCCGGACCTGTCGCCGCTGACCAACGAGTCGTTGCCCGACACCCTGCCCGCCCACGACTTCTACTTCCGTGGCGACCAGCACTGGACCCCGTACGGCGCCCAGCGCACGGCGAAAATCGTCGCCGAGAAGGTCAAGCAATTGCCTGAGTTCGCCGACATTCCCAAGCGCGAATTCGAGACCAAAAAGTCGGGTCGCATGGGCAAGACCGGCACCTTGCACAACATGGCCGGCCAACTCTGCGGCACCAGCTACGCGATCCAGTACATGGATCAATTCACCACAGAGCCGAAGGGCGAAGCGGGCGATGGCGACTTGTTCGGCGACTCCGGCAACCCGCAAATCACCCTCGTGGGTACCTCCCACAGCGGCAAGAACTACAACTTCGCCGGCTTCCTCGAAGAGGCCATCGGCGCCGACATTCTCAACGTGGCGTTCCCCGGCGGCGGCCTGGAAGGTTCGATGCTGCAGTACCTAGGCAGTGACGAGTTCCAGAAGAACCCGCCGAAGATTCTCATCTGGGAATTCTCGCCGCTGTACCGCCTCGACCAGGAAACCATCTACCGCCAGATGATGGCGCTGCTGGACAACGGTTGCGAAGGCAAGGATGCACAGATGTCCGGCAGCGCCACGCTCAAGCCGGGCAAAAACGAGTTGATGGTCAACAGCAAGAACATGGACCTGCGCAACGCTAGCCATCAGGTCGATATCCGCTTCGCCGACACTTCGGTGAAAACCCTGCAAGCCACCCTCTGGTACATGAACGGTCGCCACGAGGACATCAAGATCGACAAACCGGAAACTTCCGATACTGACGGGCGTTTCGCTTTCGAGTTGCGCACGGACGAAGACTGGGCCTCGCAGAACCTGCTGGCCGTTGAAGTCCAGGGCCCGGAGCAAGCGGGTGCCGCGCCACAGAAAGTCGAAGCGAAAATCTGCAAACGCAACGTATTCCCGGGCGCCGAACAGCGTACTGCTTCGGTCGGGCAATGAGGTCTGCTATGCGCTATCCGAAATTTTCAACACTGTTGGCACCGACGCTCTTGAGCCTGGCGATGTTCGCCGGGGCCACGCAAGCGGCTGCGCCACTGCGTCCACCCCAGGGCTATTTTGCGCCTGTGGATAAATTCAAGACGGGCGACAAGAGCGACGGCTGCGATGCAATGCCGACGCCGTACACCGGCTCGTTGCAATTTCGCAGCAAGTACGAAGGTTCGGACAAGGCCCGCGCGACCCTGAACGTGCAGTCGGAAAAAGCCTTCCACGAGAGCACCGCCGACATCACCAAGATCGAGCGCGGCACCAGCAAGCGCGTGATGCAGTTCATGCGTGACGGCAACCCTGCACAACTGGAATGCACACTGAACTGGCTGGCTACTTGGGCTCGGGCGGATGCATTGATGTCCAAGGACTTCAACCACACCGGCAAGTCGATGCGCAAATGGGCGCTGGGCAGCATGGCGTCGGCGTATATCCGCCTGAAGTTTTCCGACTCCCACCCGCTGGCCACCCATCAACAGCAAGCGCAGTTGATCGAAGCCTGGTTCAGCAAGATGGCCGACCAGGTGGTCAGCGATTGGGACAACCTGCCGCTCGACCAGACCAACAACCACTCGTACTGGGCGGCGTGGTCGGTGATGGCCACTTCCGTCGCCACCAACCGCCGCGACCTGTTCGACTGGGCGGTGAAGGAATACAAGGTCGGCGCCAACCAGGTCGACGCCGACGGCTACCTGCCCAATGAACTCAAGCGTCAGCAACGGGCCCTGGCCTACCACAACTACGCCCTGCCGCCGCTGGCGATGATCGCCAGTTTCGCCCAGGTCAACGGCGTGGACTTGCGTCAGGAAAACAATGGCGCACTCAAACGCCTGGGTGACCGGGTACTCGCCGGGGTGAAGGATCCGGATGAGTTCGAGGAAAAGAACGGCAAGGAACAGGACATGACTGACCTGAAGGAGGACATGAAATTCGCCTGGCTCGAACCGTTCTGCTCGCTCTACACCTGCTCGCCCGAGGTGCTGGCGAAGAAGCACAAGATGCAACCGTTCAAGAACTTCCGCCTCGGCGGTGACCTGACCAAGGTCTACGACCCGGCCAATGAAAAAGGCAAGGGTTCCTGAAGCCAAACACAGATCCCCTGTAGGAGCGAGCCTGCTCGCGAAGCGGTGTGTCAGTCGATATCAACGGTGAATGTCAGACCGTTATCGCGAGCAGGCTCACTCCTACAGGTTCAGTGTCGAGTTTGAGATTTGTGAGTTAGCCCCCCGGTTTTTCTTGGGGGGTTTGGGGGGGCCGTTGGCCCTTGATTGTTGGTTAAACATGGAGAGATCGGGATGGTATTTTCATCCAACGTGTTCCTGTTTCTGTTCTTGCCGATCTTCCTCGGCTTGTACTACCTGAGCGGGCAACGCTATCGCAATCTGCTGCTGCTGATTGCCAGTTACGTGTTCTACGCCTGGTGGCGTGTGGACTTCCTCGCACTGTTCGCCGGCGTCACGCTGTGGAACTACTGGATCGGCCTGAAAGTCGGCGCCGCCGGGGTCAGGACCAAACCGGCGCAGCGCTGGCTGCTGCTCGGCGTGGCCGTCGACCTGTGCATCCTCGGCTACTTCAAGTACGCCAACTTCGGCGTCGACAGCATCAACGCAATGATGACGTCGGTGGGCCTTGAGCCCTTCATCCTGACCCACGTGCTGCTGCCGATCGGGATCTCGTTCTACGTCTTCGAGTCCATCAGCTACATCATCGACGTCTACCGTGGCGACACCCCGGCGACCCGCAATCTGATCGACTTCGCGGCGTTCGTGGCGATCTTCCCGCACTTGATCGCCGGCCCTGTGTTGCGTTTCCGCGACCTGGCCGACCAGTTCAACAACCGCACCCACACCCTCGACAAGTTCTCCGAGGGTTGCACGCGGTTCATGCAGGGTTTCATCAAGAAAGTCTTCATCGCCGACACCCTGGCGGTGGTGGCCGACCACTGCTTCGCCCTGCAAAACCCGACCACGGGCGATGCCTGGCTCGGCGCGCTGGCGTACACCGCGCAGCTGTATTTCGACTTCTCCGGTTACAGCGACATGGCCATCGGCCTGGGCTTGATGATGGGTTTCCGCTTCATGGAAAACTTCAAGCAGCCGTACATCAGCCAGTCGATCACCGAGTTCTGGCGGCGCTGGCACATCAGCCTGTCGACCTGGCTACGTGACTATCTGTACATCACCCTCGGCGGTAACCGTAAGGGCACGCTGATGACCTATCGCAACCTGTTCCTGACCATGCTGCTCGGTGGTCTGTGGCACGGCGCGAACATCACCTACATCGTCTGGGGTGCGTGGCACGGCATGTGGCTGGCGATTGAAAAAGCCATCGGCCTGAACACCTCGCCACGCAGCATCAACCCGATCCGCTGGGCACTGACCTTCCTGCTGGTGGTGATGGGCTGGGTGATCTTCCGCGCGGAAAACCTGCACGTTGCCGGGCGCATGTACGGCGCGATGTTCAGCTTCGGCGACTGGTCGCTGTCGGAACTCAACCAGGCCAGCCTCACCGGCCTGCAAGTGGCGACCCTGATCGTGGCCTACGTGACCCTGGCGTTCTTCGGCCTGCGGGATTTCTACACCAATCAGCCTCCGGTCAAGACCAAGCCTGCCGTGAACGTCGACACCGACGGCCCGGCCGCTGCGACACCGGGAACGATCAAGGCCGTGCCTGGGGATAACCCGGCAAGCATCCACCAGCCTGGCTACACCGTCGGCGTCGAAGCCCAGGTGCAACCGGCCTACTGGACCGCTGACTGGTCGCGCTACGTGTTGCGTGCGCTGGTGCTGCTGCTGTTCATCGCCTCGATTCTCAAACTCTCGGCGCAAAGCTTCTCGCCGTTCCTTTACTTCCAGTTCTGAGGGATCTGACCATGACCCGCTCATTACGCATCTTCTACATCGCGCTGTTCCTGGTGACCCTGCTGGTGCTCGGTCTGTGGTCGGTGCGCAGCTTCTTCGGCTTCAGCACCAACGCCGATGCGACGGTGCTCAACGGTCGCTGGACCAAGGCCGTGGAAACCCACTACGACGACGAGTTCCCGATCAAGCGCCTGGGCACCAACCTCTGGGCCGCGCTGGATTTCAAACTGTTCAACGAAGGTCGTCCGGGCGTGGTGCTCGGTCGCGACCAGTGGTTGTACAGCGATGAAGAATTCCACCCGGTGGTCAACGAAGAGCTGAACCTGCAAGGCAACTACGCGCTGGTCGAAGGCGTGCGCCAGACCTTGAAGGAAAAAGGCGTGCAACTGGTGATGGCAGTGGTGCCGGCCAAGGCGCGCCTGTACCCGGAACACCTCGGTGAAGTGAAACCGGCGAGCATCCACGCCAACCTCTACAAGGACTTCCACCAGCGCCTGGCCGCCGACCGGATTCCGGCGCCTGACCTGCTCGGCCCGCTGCAACAGGCCAAGCAGAATGGCCAGCAAGTGTTCCTGCGCACCGACACCCACTGGACCCCGCAAGGCGCCGAGATCGCCGCCAACCGTCTGGCCAGGACCATTGCCGACAATTACCCGCTGAGCGGCGAGCCGCAGCGCTTCGTCACCGAACCTGCCGAAACCGTCACCCACAAGGGCGACCTGCGTCTGTTCCTGCCACTGGACCCGCTGTTCGAAAACCTGATGCCTAAACAGGAGCAATTGCAGAAGCGCAATACGGTCGCGGCCGAAGATCAGCCCGCCGGCGACGACGCGCTGTTCGCCAACACCGAAGTGCCGGTGGCCCTGATCGGCACCAGCTACAGCGCCAACCCCAGCTGGAACTTCGTCGGTGCGCTCAAGCAAGCGCTGAACAGCGACGTGGTCAATTACGCCGAAGACGGCCACGGCCCGATTCTGCCAATGCTCAGCTACCTCAAGAGCGATGCCTTCAAGAACAGCCCGCCACAGGTGCTGATCTGGGAGTTCCCTGAACGATATCTGCCTGTGAACAACGAAATCGGCGATGCCGACCCGCAGTGGGTCGCAGAGCTTAAACAAGCCGGCGCGCGCCAACAAAACGTAGCCATCAACAACAAATCCGAGACGCCCGACCGGGCGCAAAACTGAAAGAGAGGTACACCATGACTTTCACTACAACTCCTCGTCGTCTCGCTAAAAGCTTTGCCCTGGTTGCCGGCCTCAGCGTGCTGTCGGTACAGGCATTCGCCGCAGGCGACGCCGCCCTGTACGGCCCGACCGCGCCGAAAGGCTCGACCTTCGTGCGCATCTACAACGCGAGCAACTCCGAAGTCAGCGCCACCGTTGGCAGCACCAACCTGAGCGATGTCGCGCCACTGGCGAGCAGTGATTTCAGCTTCATGCCGGGCGGCGACTACAGCGCCAAGGTCGGCAGCCAGAGCCTGCCGGTGAAACTGGCCGGCGACCACTATTACACCCTGGTCAACAACGCCAGCGGCGCACCGCAACTGATCGAAGAGCCGCCGTTCAAGAACAAGCAGAAGTCCCTGGTACGCGTGCAAAACCTCAGCGACAAGGCGCTGACCCTGAAGACCGCCGATGGCAAGACCGACGTGGTCCCGAGCGTTGCGCCCAAGGGTCGTGGCGAGCGTGAAATCAACCCGGTGAAGGTCAGCCTGGCCTTGTACGACGGCACCACCAAAGTCGGCGACGTGAAACCGGTCGCCCTGGAACGCGGTGAAGCCGCGGTGCTGTACGTCACCGGCAGCGGCAGCAGCCTGTCGCCGGTCTGGGTAAAACGCCCGGTGTCGACGCGCTAACAAATTTTCCGGACTGACACATGTCCCCTGTAGGAGCGAGCTTGCTCGCGATGAATTCAAGGGCACCGCGTTTCTTCTGGTGCCCAACATCATCGTTAGCCTCCATCGCGAGCAAGCTCGCTCCTACAAAGGCCAGCCCGGACACGGAACAAAAACAAGAGTGAAACGACAGAACGCAGTAGCTCTAACCAATCGATATTCAAGGAGTAACAACATGATTCCGGTGATCTTGTCAGGTGGTAGCGGCTCACGTCTTTGGCCGCTTTCCCGCAAACAATTCCCTAAGCAGTTCCTGGCCCTGACCGGCGAACACACCCTGTTCCAGCAAACCCTGGAACGCCTGGTGTTCGAAGGCATGGACTCGCCAATCGTGGTCTGCAACAAGGACCACCGCTTCATCGTCAACGAGCAGTTGGCCGCCCGCAAGCTGGAGTCCCAGCGCATCCTGATGGAGCCGTTCGGTCGCAACACCGCGCCGGCCGTGGCCCTGACTGCGATGATGCTGGTCAGTGAAGGTCGCGACGAGCTGATGCTGGTGCTGCCGGCCGACCACGTGCTGGAAGACCAGAAAGCCCTGCAACGCGCCCTGGCCCTGGCCACTGTCGCCGCCGAAAACGGTGAAATGGTGCTGTTCGGCGTGCCGGCCACCAAGCCGGAAACCGGTTATGGCTACATCAAGTCGACCAACGACTCGCTGCTGCCTGAAGGCGTCAGCCGTGTCTCGCACTTCGTCGAAAAACCCGACGTGAAGCGCGCTACCGAGTTCGTCCAGTCCGGCGGTTACTTCTGGAACAGCGGCATGTTCCTGTTCCGCGCCAGCCGCTTCCTCGAAGAGCTGAAGAAGCACGATCCGGACATCTACGACACCTGCCTGCTGACCCTGGAACGCAGCCATCAGGATGCCGACACCATCACCTTCGACGAAGCCACCTTCGCCTGCTGCCCGGACAATTCCATCGACTACTCGGTGATGGAAAAAACCCAACGCGCCTGCGTCGTGCCGCTGACCGCGGGCTGGAGCGATGTCGGTTGCTGGTCGTCGCTGTGGGAAGTCAATGCAAAGGACGCCAACGGCAACGTCACCAAAGGCGACGTGGTGATCCAGGACAGCAAAAACTGCATGATCCACGGCAACGGCAAGCTGGTGTCGGTGATCGGCCTGGAAAACATCGTCGTGGTCGAAACCAAGGACGCCATGATGATCGCCCACAAGGACAAGGTCCAAGGCGTGAAGCAGATGGTCAACACCCTCAACGAACAGGGTCGCACTGAAACCCAGAACCACTGCGAGGTCTATCGTCCGTGGGGCTCCTACGACTCGGTGGACATGGGCGGCCGCTTCCAGGTCAAGCACATTTCGGTCAAACCGGGCGCCTGCCTGTCTCTGCAGATGCACCACCACCGCGCCGAGCACTGGATCGTGGTCAGCGGCACCGCCGAGGTGACCTGTGACGAAAACGTGTTCCTGCTGACCGAGAACCAGTCGACCTACATTCCGATCGCTTCGGTTCACCGTTTGCGCAACCCGGGGAAGATTCCGTTGGAGATCATCGAAGTTCAATCGGGCAGCTACCTGGGCGAAGACGATATCGAGCGGTTTGAAGATATCTACGGGCGCTCGACGCCGGTTGAGCGTGGCGTGGCGGTGAAAACCATCGCGCAGTAACGCTCAGTAAAACAAGAAGCCCTCGTCCAGCCTGCTGCGTTCCCTATCCGCAGCAGGTTGGGCGGGGGCTTTTTTTGCACTGGGTTTTTGCAGTGCCTCGACTGGCCTCTTCGCGGGCAAGCCCGCTCCCACAGTGGACTGAGTCGGGCACAAAATCTGTGATCAACCCAATACCCTGTGGGAGCGGGCTTGCCCGCGAAGGGGCCAGTCAGCACACCATCGAATCGCCCATCGCCAACCCCACCTGCGCTTAGGTAGGATGACCCTCTCTATTCCCGAGATTTCACGTCATGTTCATCGGCGTCCTGCTGGTCATCACTTGGGTGATCCTGTTACTGCGCTATCCGGCCAAGGCCTTGCCCGTATCCCTGGCGGCTGCCGCGGGGCTGGGCATTGTCGCGACCTGGGTCATCTGGATGGACCACCACGAGCTCAAGCAACTGCAACGCCTGGAGTTGCGCATCACTTACGCACCACAACAATGCCCCGCCGACCGCCCATTGCAATTGACCCTGAACAACGGCAATGACGTGCCGCTGACTGAGTTGCGCTGGCGGGTCACGGCTTATGCACCCGGCGATGCGGTGAACCTGGCCGACAATCAATACACCGCCCCGCGCTATCGTGGTCCCGGCGAGCTGCAGGCCGGTGGCAACTGGGAAGATTGCTTGCCGCTGCCGCCATTGCGCCCTGGCTACCGTCCGGAAACCCTGGAGTTTCGCGCCGAGCGATTGCAGGGTAGTTTTTCCGACTGATCCCTCCCCCCTTTTTTGCACAAGGAATGCGCCATGCCCGTTGCGTTGATTACCGGTTGCTCCAGCGGCATTGGCCGCGCCCTTGCCGATGCGTTCAAAGTTGCCGGCTACGAAGTCTGGGCCAGTGCGCGCAGGGCCGAAGATGTCGCTGCACTCACCGCCGCGGGTTTCACGGCCGTGCAACTGGATGTCAACGACGGCCCGGCACTCGAAGCCTTGAGCGAGCGAATCAACCAACAGACCGGCGGCCTCGATGTACTGATCAACAACGCCGGTTATGGCGCCATGGGACCGCTGCTCGATGGCGGCGTACCGGCCATGCAGCGCCAGTTCGAAACCAATGTGTTCGCTGTCGTTGGCGTCACTCGCGCGATGTTTCCCGTGCTGCGCCGGACCAAAGGTCTGGTCGTGAATATCGGTAGCGTTTCGGGTGTGTTGGTCACGCCATTCGCTGGCGCCTACTGCGCCTCGAAAGCCGCCGTGCATGCCTTGAGCGATGCCTTGCGCATGGAACTGGCGCCGTTCGGCGTACGGGTCATGGAAGTCCAGCCGGGGGCCATCGCTTCCAGTTTCGCCAAGAATGCCGGGCACGAAGCCGAGCAACTGATCAGTGAGCAATCGCCATGGTTCCCGCTGCGCGAAGGCATACGCGCACGGGCTAGGGCTTCCCAGGACAAGCCGACCCCGGCCAGTGAGTTCGCTGCCGGATTGCTCAAGGCTGTGCAGCAGGACAAGCCGCCAAGGCTGATTCGCTTGGGCAATGGCAGCCGCGCGTTGCCGCTGCTCGCCGGGTTGTTGCCCAAGGGTTTGCTCGAATCGGGGCTGATGAAGCGGTTCGGATTGCGTGGGCAGCTCTGAGACCGCGTCATCGTTCTTCGCGGGCAAGCCCGCTCCCACAGGGATCTTCGTTGTGAATGCTATCTATGTCATCCAGCAGAACCTTGTGGGAGCGGGCTTGCCCGCGATGGGGGCCATTCGGTCTACAAGTCATGCACCATCACCTTGCTTGACCACCACCGTACAAGTAATCCCAGCCGCCAACAGCACACCCTCCGGCACTTCATCGATGTGAATGCGCACCGGCACCCGCTGCGCCAGCCGCACCCAGTTGAAGGTCGGGTTAACGTCGGCAATCAACTCGCGGCTCTCCGGGTTGTCGCGATCGTAGATACCACGCGAGATGCTTTCCACGTGGCCCTTGAGCACTTCGCCGCTCATCAGTTGCATGTCGGCCTTATCACCCACGCGCACGTGGGGCAGCTTGGTTTCTTCGAAGAAGCCATAGACCCAGAACGAGTTCATGTCGACCACGGCCATTTTCGCCTCGCCGATGCGCGCGTAGTCGCCGCGATGCACGTGAGGTTGGTGACGTAGCCATCCACCGCCGCACGCACTTCAGTGCGCTTGAGGTTGAGTTCGGCGGCTTCCAGTTGCGCTTGGGCCTGCTGGTAATCGGCCAGGGCCGAGTCGGCGAGGTTACTGGCATCGTCACGGTTTTCCCGGGAAATCACCAGATTGTCCATATCGGCGCGACGATGGGCGTTGACCTTGCGCATCTCCCAGGTCGCCTTGCGCGATGCCACCAGACTTTGTGCCTGCTTGACCGCCAGACGGTAGTGCTCGGGGTCGATCTGCATCAGCAAATCGCCCTTCTTCACCAGTTGGTTGTCGCGCACCGGCACGTCCATCACTTCACCGGTGACGTCGGCGGCGACGTTGATGATGTCGGCGCGCACGCGGCCGTCACGGGTCCACGGCGTGTTCATGTAGTGCTCCCACAAGGAGCGGCCGATCCACAGCGCGAGGGCCAGCACCAGCAAGGTCGCGAGCAGGCTGAAAAACTTTTTCATCGGGGCATTCTTCAGAGATAGAGAGTCAGTGATAGAGAGTCAACGGTAGACAGTCAGCGCCAACGCGCCGAACAGACAGGTAAACAGGCTCAGGCGCAGCAACGCCGGATGCCAGAAAAAACGGTACAGGTCGAACCCGGACAGGAACCGGTCCAGCGCCCAGGCCAGCGCCGCTGCGATGAAAAACATCAGGGTCATGGTCGGCATGTACACGCCGTGGAAGGCGATTTCACGAGGCATGTTCAAGTCCTTGGGGCTGGCTGCTTGCGAAGGCGGCGAGCGGTGATTGCGGATCGAGCAGCGAGGTGCGGATGAAGTGCAGGTAGCTCTTCACCCGGCGCAACGCCGAGGTATCGAAGTGCGGGGCGAAGGGTTCGTCGGTGGACTGCACACGGCTGATCGCGTGATCGACGGCGACCAACGCGCGTTCCAGATTGCTGTTGTTCGGTTGCAGGAACAGCCGCACCAACGCACGCCCCATTACCCGGATCGCCTGGCGCCACGGCTGGGATTCGGCATAGGCCGGATGCACCGGCAGAATCGCCTGTTCCTTGCGCAACTCGATGATCGCGTGACCGACTTCCAGCACCACGAACATCCAGCGCAGCAAGTCCCGCTGCACTTGCGGTTGGCCCGCCGCGAAGCCGTAGGCCTGATGCACCAGATCGCGGGTGCGGCTTTCGAAACTCGACGCCAGCCCCTTGAGCTTGCCGCTGATGGCGTACACCACCTGACCGCGCAGATCCTGCTCCAGGCGACGCCACAGCCAGCGGCTGTTGGGCGGCAGAATGATCGCCCCGGCCGCTGCGCACACCAGCATGCCGAGCACCATGGCGATGTAGTCATTGATGAAGGTGTAGGGGTTGTAGACCGTGAGGTTGTCCGGCACCGAACCGGTACTGAAGAAGATCAGCAAGCCCAGGCCGACGCCGACGTATCGCGGCCGCGAGGTCAGGAACGAGCCGAGTACGATCACCGGTGCGAGCATCACGCACAGCAACGGAAATCCGTCGATCCAAGGGAAAATGAAAAACATCTCGACGAAGCCGATCAGCGCCCCGAGCAACGTCCCGCACGCCATCTGAAAGGCCATGCGCTTGGGGTTCGGGGTGGCGGCGGACAGGCCCACGGTCGCGGCCGCAATCAGGGTCATGGTCGCGCCGCTCGGCCAGGCGGTTGCCACCCAGTAGCTGCCCAAAACCACAAGGATGAACGCCGCGCGAATCCCCGATGCAGCCGTTGCCATCCAGTTGGTTTGCGGAGTGAACGGCTCGTCCCAGCGCTCCCGTTCGTGACTGTGATCGGCCAGGGAGGCGTGGGTCTGTGCATAACTGTGCAGGTCGTCGACGAAGCGATAGAGCAGTTCGTACGCCGTGTGGAAGTCCAGCAGCTCGTCGTCGCTCGGTTCGCTCTCCTGAAAGATCGCCCGCAGGCTGCGCACACGCGCCGGCAACCCTGCCTTGTAGGCGCTCAGCACCGTAACCAGACGCGCCGCATCGGCGCTGGTCAGGGCACGACCGCTGAAGCCGTCGAGCAATTCGGCAAGATCTTGCAAGCCCGGTTTTATCGCCGCCACGGCATGGTCCGTATTGTTGCTGCGCAAGCGTTCGAGCAACTGATGCAGGGCATTGAAGCGCGTGGTGATGCCCATGAACTCACTGTTCAGGCGGCTGAGTCGTCCATTGCGCCGACGCATGTGCGGGTCTTCGAACACGGTGACGCTGCGCAAGCCTTCCAGGCCCACGGCTTCGGCGATGAAACGCACGTTGCCGGCCTCGAACGCCTCGCGCCGACTGCGACCACGCAAGCCGTCGGTGACGAACAGGGCAAACACACCGAAGCGCTGATACAGGGCGTTGCGCATGGCGGCACTGGCGGTTTGCGGCAGGATGGCTGCACTGATCAGTGTCGAACAGAGAATGCCCAACGAGATTTCAAGTACCCGCCAGACCGCCGCCATGAACGCACTCTCCGGATGGGCCAGTGCGGGCAAGCCGACCATCGCCGCGGTATATCCGGCGAGTACGAAACCGTAGGCGCGGAAGTTGCGGCAGCGGGCGGCGCCGGCCGTGCAGATACCGACCCAGATCGCCAGCGAACCGAGGAACAGCTCAGTGTTCTGCGCAAACAGGGCGATCAGCGCGACCATCACCGCCGACCCGGCCAGAGTGCCGAGAAAACGATAGAAACTCTTGGCGAACACCTGGCCGCTTTGCGGCTGCATGACGATGAACACGGTGATCATCGCCGTACGCGGTTGCGGCAGTTCCAGGCGCATGGCCAGCCACAGCGTGAGGAACGCCGCGATCAGCACCTTGAAGATGTAGACCCAGGTCACGCCGTCGCTGCGTGCCCAGTCGAAGAAACCCCGACGCCATTCCAGGGAGTACAGCCAGCGCAAGGGTGCGGGCAAGGGAGTCATCAAATCCTGCTCAGTGATTGAGGGCTTGGAGAAAGGTTGAAGCTAGCGAGCACATTGTGGCGAGGGGGCTTGCCCCCGTTCGGCTGCGCAGCAGTCGCCAAACCGGTAAATGCGGTGTGCCTGAAAAATGCTTTGGCAGGATTTAGGGCCGCTTCGCGACCCAACGGGGGCAAGCCCCCTCGCCACAGAGTCCCCATTCACTTCAAAATCCCATTGGTGAGCAGTGCCGGGGTTTTCGGCGCCTGGGTCTGGCTATCTTTCGGCACATCGTTGCCCGCGCCCAAACCTCCGCCGAGTGCCGTCACCAATTGCGCATGGGCACTCAAGCGCGCCGCCTGAACCTGCTGCTGCACTTGCTGCTGTTTGAACAGCAGGGTCTGGGCATTGAGCACATTGAGGTAGTCGGTCAGCCCACGCTGGTAGGCAATCATCGCGATGTCGTAGGTCTTCTGCGCAGTGGCCACCGACTCGGCGGCGAAAGC
The DNA here is from genome assembly GCF_057838985.1 of Pseudomonas sp. KH_046_2. Taxonomy (NCBI): domain Bacteria; kingdom Pseudomonadati; phylum Pseudomonadota; class Gammaproteobacteria; order Pseudomonadales; family Pseudomonadaceae; genus Pseudomonas; species Pseudomonas sp. KH_046_2. The sequence continues at coordinate 5,155,651 of NZ_CM174480.1, forward strand.
CTGTTGCTTGTCCATGGACTCGCGGCGGATCAACTGGTCGGAAATGTTTTTCAGCGCGGTGACCAGGGTCTGGTTGTACTTGGCCACGGCGATGTCATAGCCGGCCGAGGCTTCACCCAACTCCGAGCGCAAGCGCCCGCCATCGAAGATCGGCAACGAAATCGCCGGACCCACGCTGTAGTTGAGTTTCTTGCCGGTCAAGAACTCCAGGGCTCCACCGCCGGTTGCCATGTAGCCGAGGCTGCCGACCAGATCGACGTTCGGATAAAAACCGGCATGGGCGACATCGATGCCCCGCGCCTGCGCCGCCACTTGCCAGCGGCTGGCGACCACGTCCGGGCGTTGGCCGAGCAATTGCGCCGGCAGCGACGACGGTAGTTTCAGCGGTGTCCCCAGCGACAGCGTTGGCCGCTGCAACTGCGCGCCCTCCCCCGGGCCCTTGCCAGCGAGGGCGGCGAGCTGGTTGCGGGTCAAGGCGATTTCTTCGTCGAGGGCGTCGATCTGGCGATGGGTTTCCGGCAGCGGCGTCTCCGCCTGGCTGACCTCGAAATGAGTGCCGATACCCCCGTCCAGGCGTTTTTGCGCCAGCTCAAAAATCTGCTGTTGCTGCTTCAAGGTCGCTTCGACGATGTCCCGCTGAGCGTAATGCAACGACAACTTGATGTAGACCCGTACGATGTTGTCCTGCAATTCGAGCTGGGCCTGGCGCGCTTCGGCGACGGTCATGTGCGCCATGTCCACGGCACGCTCGGTGGCATTGCTTTCGCGGCCCCAGAGGTCGAGGGCATAGCTGAAACCCAGCGCTGCGTTGTTGTCCCAGGTGGTGCTGTTGGCCAACTCGCCGGGGCCATAGAACTGGTCGGTAGGCCAGTTGTGACGCTTGAGGGTGGATTCGCCACTGATCTGCAGCGACTCGGCCGCTTCGGCCACGCCTGCCATGGACTTGGCCTGGCGTACCCGGGCGGCGGCCATGGCCAGGCTCGGGCTGCCTTGCAGAGCGAGGTCGATCCAGCGATTCAGTTGCGGGTCGCCATAGGCTTGCCACCATTGCGCGGTGGGCCAATGCGCATCTTGCGCGGCGCTCTGGATCGCTTCGTCGGTGGCCAGTGAATTGGCCTCCAGCGCCTTGCCCTGTGGGGCAATACCTCCGGTTCCGATGCAGCCGCTGATTGCCAGGGTTAAAGCCAAAACACTGAGCGGCTGAAGCGCTCTGCTGATGCGACGCGGCACTGCTGCGATTTCCTGAGGTGGGGTGTTCTTGAGGTGAGCGCAATTCTATGGGGCGGCCTGAATGGCGATAAGCTGGGATTCCTGTGAATCTTTGTTACCGTTAACGAGATAATCCGTAGGTAGATCTTTAGTCGCCTGTAAATAAACAGAAACTTCGTGTCACAATTTGTCATTCGACGAGAGAGCACCCCATGGACACCTTGCAAAACATGCGCGCCTTCAGTTACGTGGCCGAAGCCGGCAGCTTCACCGCCGCCGCCGTGCAACTGGACACCACCACGGCCAACGTCTCGCGCGCGGTCTCCAACCTGGAAGCCCACCTGCAAACCCGCCTGCTCAACCGAACGACCCGCCGCATCGCCCTGACCGAAGCCGGCAAGCGCTACCTGTTGCGCTGCGAACAGATCCTGGCCTACGTCGAAGAAGCCGAAGCCGAGGCCAGCGACGCCCACGCCCGCCCGGCCGGGCAACTGAAAGTGCACACCATGACCGGCATCGGCCAGCACTTCGTGATCGACGCCATCGCCCGCTACCGCAAGACCCACCCGGACGTGACCTTCGACCTGACCATGGCCAACCGCGTGCCGGACCTGCTCGACGAGGGTTACGACGTGTCCATCGTCCTCGCCAGCGAACTGCCGGATTCGGGTTTCGTCTCCCAGCGCCTGGGCATCACCTACAGCATCGTTTGCGCCTCGCCGGCCTACGTTAAAACCAACGGCTGCGCACAAAAACCCAGCGACCTGCTCAACCACGCCTGCCTGCGCCTGGTCAGCCCGGTGATTCCGCTGGAGAAATGGGCCTTCGACGGCCCTGATGGCCAGGAAATGGTCACCATCAACAGCTCACCCTTCCTGGTGAACTCCGCCGACGCGATGAAATCCGCGATCATCAGCGGCATGGGCGTTGGCGTCCTGCCGCTGTACGCCGCGATAGAAGGCCTGCGCAACGGCACACTGGTGCGCGTAATGCCCAACTACCGCTCGCAGGAACTGAACCTGTATGCGATCTACCCGTCGCGCCAGTACCTGGATGCGAAGATCAAGACCTGGGTCGAGTATTTGCGTGGATCGTTGCCGGAATTGCTGGCGGCGCATCAGGCGGAATTGGCGGCGTATGAATTGAGCGGGAGTCTGGGTGGGGTTCGCGTGGCGAATTAACGCGCATCCTATGGGAGCCAGCCTGCTCGCGAAAAACCTGAGAACGCCGAGGTGAATCAGGTCTCCCGCGTTATCGTTGTCGTCCATCGCGAGCAAGCTCGCTCCCACAGAAAAGCAAAAGCAAAAGCAAAAGCAAAAGCAAAAGCGGCGTACACCTTCGCTCTTCACCACTCATCAGGCCGAGCGTTAGCTCGCCTGCAGCTTTTGATCTTGATCCACCCGCCCCCTCGGGAGGCTGAGCGGAGGCGTTCATCCGGGGATTGGCGCGCAGCGCCGTTCGACGCAGTCGAACTCATTGCATGTAGGTCGAAGCGAAGCCGACCGGAGGGCAATGCCCCCGGATGAATGCCGGAGCGAAGGAACGCCGAGCCCCAGCGAGGTGCCGGACGTTCGGGGCGAGCGCTTTTTTTGCTTACTTTTTTTGAGGCGCTTGTTAAAAAAAGTGAGTCGCCGTCAGGGCGAAACCATAAGCCGCCGTTACCAAAGAAACGGATATGTACACGGCCAACCAACAACATGGTCGGCCCAGAGGCCGCCAAGCCCCAGCCAAACTGACAGCGCCGTCAGTTAGCAGTCACCCTCCTGACCACCAAACAGGTTTATAAAGGAAACTACCCTTCGACCAAAAACCCAGCCCCGGCGCCCCACTCGCATGCGAATCCAGAAAAAGCCCGCCCTGCTCGTCGCCCTTCTGATCGTCCTGGCAGCGCTGAGCCTGTGGTACGCCAACAAACCGGCCAAGGCCAAACTCGCCACCCCCACCGCCATCCCGGTGCGCGTAGTCGCCGTCGCCGAAAAAGACGTGCCGCGCTACGTCAGCGGCATCGGTTCGGTGCTGTCCCTGCACAGCGTCGTGGTCCGCCCGCAAATCGACGGCATTCTCACCAAAATCATGGTCAAGGAAGGCCAACTGGTGAAAAAAGACGACCTGCTGGCCACCATCGACGACCGCTCGATCCGTGCCAGCCTCGACCAGGCCCGGGCACAACTCGGCGAAAGCCAGGCGCAGCTGCAAGTGGCGCTGGTCAACCTTAAACGCTACAAACTGCTGAGCGTTGACGACGGCGTTTCCAAGCAGACCTACGACCAGCAACAGGCGCTGGTGAACCAACTCAAAGCCACCGCCCAAGGCAATCAGGCTTCAATCGACGCAGCTCAGGTACAACTTTCCTACACACAGATTCGTTCCCCAGTGACCGGTCGCGTCGGCATTCGCACCGTGGATGAAGGCAACTTCCTGCGCATGACCGACACCCAAGGCCTGTTCACGGTGACCCAGATCGACCCGATCGCTGTGGAATTCTCCCTGCCGCAGCAAATGCTGCCGACCCTGCAAGGCCTGATCAACGACCCACAGCACGCCCGGGTCAAGGCCTACATCGGGGCCGACACCGACGGCGAAACCGGCAACCTACTCGGCGAAGGTCACCTGACCCTGATCGACAACCAGATCAACGCCAACACCGGCACCATCCGCGCCAAAGCCGAATTCGACAACGACGCACAGAAACTCTGGCCGGGCCTTCTGGTGACAGTGAAAATTCAGACAGCACTGGATAAAGATGCACTGGTCGTACCGCCCAACGTCGTACAGCGCGGCCTCGATCAACATTACGTCTACCGGCTCAAGGGCGACAAAGTCGAAACCGTACCCGTGCAGATGGTCTATCAGGACAGCGGCCTGAACATCATCAAAGGCGTGCAGGCTGGCGATCAACTGGTCAGCGATGGCCAATCGCGTCTCAAGCCCGGTTCGGTGGTACAGGTGCTGACCGAGCCGCCGCAAGTGGTACAATCGGAGCCGACGCCATGAAGGGCCACGGCTCGATCTCGGCCTGGTGCATCGATCACCCGGTCGCCACCATTCTGCTGACATTTGCCTTGGTGCTGCTGGGCGCGATTGCCTTCCCGCGCCTGCCGATTGCACCGCTGCCGGAAGCGGAATTCCCGACCATCCAGGTCGCGGCACAATTGCCCGGTGCCAGCCCGGAAACCATGGCGTCCTCGGTGGCCACGCCCCTGGAAGTGCAATTCAGCGCGATACCCGGCGTGACCCAGATGACGTCGAGCAGTGCACTGGGCTCGACCAACCTGACCCTGCAATTCACCCTCGACAAGAGCATCGACACCGCGGCCCAGGAAGTCCAGGCAGCGATCAACACCGCTGCCGGCAAACTGCCCAAGGACATGCCGAACCTGCCGACCTGGCGCAAGGTCAACCCGGCCGACAGCCCGGTGCTGATCCTCAGCGTCAACTCCTCGCTGATGCCTGGCCCTGAGCTCAGCGACCTGACGGAAACCCTGTTGTCCCGTCAGCTCAGTCAGGTCGACGGTGTAGGCCAGGTCGTCATCACCGGTCAGCAGCGTCCGGCGATTCGCGTCCAGGTGTCCGCCGACAAACTCGCCGCCATCGGCCTGACCCTCGCGGACATTCGCCTGGCGATCCAGCAGACCAGCCTCAACCTGGCCAAAGGGGCGCTGTACGGCGAATCGAGCATTTCAACCCTGTCGACCAACGACCAGTTGTTCCACCCAGACGAATACAGCCAGTTGATCGTTTCCTACAAGGACGGTGCCCCGGTTCACCTCAAGGATGTCGCGAAAGTCGTCAACGGTTCGGAAGATGCCTACGTTCAGGCGTGGGCGGGTTCGCAACCGGGCGTGAACCTTGTGATTTTCCGCCAGCCAGGCGCCAACATCGTCGAGACAGTGGACCGCATCCAGGCCGCCTTGCCGGCACTGGAAGCGATGCTCCCCGCCTCGGTGCAGGTCAAGACGCTGATCGACCGCACCCAGACCATCCGTGCCTCGCTGCATGAAGTGGAAATCACCCTGCTGATTGCAATCATGTTGGTAGTGGCGGTGATGGCGCTGTTCCTGCGCCAACTGTCGGCCACGCTGATCGTGTCGGCAGTGCTCGGTGTGTCGCTGATCGCCAGCTTTGCGCTGATGTACGTCATGGGCTTCAGCCTGAACAACCTCACGCTGGTGGCGATCGTGGTTGCCGTGGGCTTTGTGGTGGACGATGCGATCGTGGTGGTGGAGAACATCCACCGACATCTCGAGGCCGGTGACGGCATGCGCGAGGCGGCGATCAAAGGGGCCGGAGAGATCGGATTTACCGTGGTGTCGATCAGTTTCTCGCTGGTGGCGGCGTTCATTCCGCTGCTGTTCATGGGCGGTGTGGTCGGCCGGCTGTTCAAGGAGTTCGCCCTGACCGCCACCTCCACCATCTTGATTTCGGTAGTGGTTTCACTGACGTTGGCACCGACCCTCGCTGCGCTGTTCATGCGCGCGCCAGCGCATCATGCCCACGACAAGCCGGGGTTCGGTGAGCGCCTGTTGGCGTGGTACGAAAAAGGCCTGCGCCATGCCCTCGCCCACCAGAAATTGATGATCGGCGTGTTCGCTTTGTCGCTGGGGCTGGCCGTCGCCGGTTACATCTTCATTCCTAAAGGTTTCTTCCCGATTCAGGACACTGGCTTCGTCCTCGGCACCACCGAAGCAGCTGCGGACATTTCCTACGGCGATATGGTGAAAAAACACCTGGCGATGGCCGAAATCGTTGCCGCCGACCCCGCTGTCGAAACCTTCTCGCACTCAGTCGGCGTCTCGGGCAGCAACCAGACCATTGCCAACGGCCGCTTCTGGATCACCCTGAAAAAACGCGGGGATCGCGACGTCTCGGCCAGCCAGTTCATTGACCGGATTCGCCCGCAACTGATGAAAGTCCCGGGCATCGTCCTGTACCTGCGTGCAGGGCAAGACATCAACCTCAGCTCAGGCCCGAGCCGTGCCCAGTACCAATACGTACTCAAGAGCAACGACGGCGGCACACTCAGCACCTGGACCCAGCGCCTGACGGAAAAACTGCGCGCCAACCCGGCGTTCCGCGACATTTCCAACGACCTGCAACTGGGCGGCAGCATTACCCACATCAGCATCGACCGCAGCGCCGCGGCACGTTTCGGCCTCACCGCCAGCGACGTCGACGAAGCACTGTACGATGCCTTCGGCCAGCGCCAGGTCAATGAATTCCAGACCCAGGTCAACCAGTACAACGTGATCCTGGAACTGGACACCAAACAGCGCGGCAAGGCCGAAAGCCTCAACTATTTCTACCTGCGCTCGCCACTGAGCGGGGAAATGGTGCCGTTGTCGGCCCTTGCCCGCTTCGATGCGCCGACCATCGGCCCGCTGTCCATCGCCCATGACGGGATGTTCCCCGCCGCCAACCTGTCGTTCAACCTCGCCCCCGGCGTGGCGTTGGGCGATGCAGTGATCATGCTCAACCAGGCCAAGGCCGACATCGGCATGCCGACCGCCATCAGCGGCAATTTCCAGGGCGCGGCCCAGGCGTTCCAGAGTTCGCTGGCCAGCCAGCCGTGGCTGATCCTGGCGGCGCTGTTAGCGGTGTACATCATTCTCGGCGTGCTCTACGAGAGCTTCGTGCACCCGCTGACGATCATTTCGACTTTGCCTTCGGCGGGCCTCGGCGCGGTGATCATGTTGTGGATCTGCGGCCAGGACTTTTCGATCATGGCGCTGATCGGGCTGGTGTTGCTGATCGGTATCGTGAAAAAGAACGGCATCCTGATGATCGACTTTGCCCTCGAAGCGCAGCGCAATGGCGGGCTGTCGCCTGAAGAAGCGATTTTCAAGGCCTGTATCACGCGGTTCCGGCCGATCATCATGACCACCCTCGCCGCCCTGCTCGGCGCCCTGCCGCTGATGCTCGGCTATGGCACCGGTGCCGAGTTGCGCCAGCCCCTGGGGATCGCGGTGGTCGGAGGTTTGCTGGTGAGCCAGGCGCTGACGCTGTTCACCACGCCGGTCATATATTTGTGGCTGGAGCGGTTATTTCATAGGCCCAAACCTTCGCCCGTACCGGCGCTGGCGACCACAGACTGAGGCGGGTCATGCGCGTTCTGATTATCGAAGACGAAGAAAAAACCGCGGACTATCTGCATTGCGGCCTGACGGAACAGGGTTTCACCGTGGATCTGGCCCGCGATGGTGTGGAAGGTCTGCACCTGGCGCTGGAGAGCGACTACGCGGTGATCGTCCTCGACGTGATGCTGCCGGGCCTCGACGGCTTCGGTGTGTTGCGCGCCTTGCGTGCGCGCAAGCAAACCCCGGTGATCATGCTCACCGCCCGCGAGCGTGTGGAAGATCGCATCAAGGGCCTGCGTGAAGGCGCCGATGACTATCTGGGCAAACCGTTTTCCTTCCTGGAACTGGTGGCACGACTGCAAGCGCTGACCCGCCGTAGCGGCGGCCATGAACCCGTGCAGGTGAGCATCGCCGACCTGTGGATAGATTTGATCAGCCGCAAGGCCACCCGCGCCGGCACACGCCTGGACCTGACCGCCAAGGAGTTCTCGCTGCTCAGCGTGCTGGCCCGGCGCCAGGGTGAAATCCTCTCGAAAACCGCCATTGCCGAAATGGTCTGGGACATCAATTTCGACAGCGACGCCAACGTCGTCGAAGTCGCGATCAAACGCCTGCGGGCCAAGCTTGACGGGCCGTTCGAAGAGAAACTGCTGCACACCATTCGTGGCATGGGTTATGTGCTGGAGAGCCGTGGTGTCCAGTAATTCCATCGCCCTGCGTCTGAGCGGGATGTTCACGCTGGTGGCGCTGCTGGTCTTTCTGTTGATCGGTTGGGCGCTGTACCAGCAGGTCGACAAAGGTCTGGGCCTGTTGCCCGAAGCCGAACTGGATGCGCGCTACAGCGTGCTCGAATCCACGGTCGGCCGTTATGGCACGCCCGAGCACTGGGTGAAGATCAACAACAAGCTCAATCTGCTGAGCGAAGAAGACAAGCGCATCAGTTTCTGGATCATCAGCGGCGATCCACACTACGAATACGGCAACCTGACCCCGCAGGTCCGCGCCTTTGCCCAAGGGCCGCTGGGCACGCGCGACATGCATCTGCCGGATCACCTGTATCCGCTGAAAGTGCTGGTCAGCGAATTCCCGGCCAAGGACCAGCGCCCAGCGCTGCGTTTCATGATCGCCATCGACACCGAAACGTTTTTCCATACCCAACATCACCTGCTGGTCGCGCTGATCAGCCTGGCGATTGTCGGTGTGCTGCTGGCCTCGGCACTGGGCTATTGGGTGGCGCGGATCGGGCTCAAGCCGCTGATCAAACTGTCCCAGGAAGCCCAGCGCCTGGCCCCGCCGTTGCGCTCGGGACGCTTGCGATTGTCACCGTTGCCGCCGGAACTCGATCAATTCGTCAGCTCGTTCAACTCGACCCTGGAACGGGTCGAGCAGGCCTACTCGCGTCTTGAGTCATTCAACGCCGATGTCGCCCACGAACTGCGCTCGCCACTGACCAACCTGATCGGCCAGACCCAGGTTGCGTTGACCCGCGGACGCTCCGCGGAGCATTACTTCGAAGTGCTGCAATCGAACCTCGAAGAGCTCGAGCGACTGCGCTCGATCATCAACGACATGCTGTTCCTCGCCAGCGCCGATCAGGGCAGCAAGGCGACCAAACTCACCTCGACCTCGCTGGCCGATGAGGTGGCAACGACCCTGGAATATCTGGACTTCATTCTCGAAGACGCTCAGGTCCAGGTCCAGGTCAGTGGTGACGCGCAAGTGCGGATCGAGATCGCCCATCTGCGCCGGGCGTTGATCAACTTGTTGAATAACGCGGTGCAGCACACCGCGCCCGGGCAGGTGATTCAAGTACGGATCGAAGCCCAGGAGCATCAAGTCAGCATCGGCGTCGCCAACCCCGGTTCGCCGATTGCCAGCGAACATCTGCCGCGCCTGTTCGAACGCTTCTACCGGGTCGATGCGTCGCGCAGCAACAGCGGCCACAATCACGGTCTGGGGCTGGCCATCGTCAAGGCGATTGCGCTGATGCATGGCGGGGATGTGTTTGTGCGCAGTGATCATGGGATGAATACGTTCGGCATCCATCTTCCCGTCTGATCCTCTACTTTCCTGAACCACTTCCCCCCTGTGGCGAGCGAGCTTGCTCGCGCTGGGCTGCGAAGCGGCCCTAAAAACCAGTGTTCGCGTTCTTTCAGGCAGTCCAAATTCCTCGGACCTGCGACTGCTGCGAAGCCGAACGGGAGCAAGCTCCCTCGCCACAAAAGCGCATTTCATCAACTGTTGCCGTAACCGCGCTCGAGCAACAGGAAGGATTCACTCGGCTGCTACGTTTATGCAACTACGCTTAGAGCGTCCCTTTAGCAGACGTCAGCCCTATGACCGCAAGCCGCACCGCACATTTTCAAGGCCCGACCGGGCGACCCGAGATCATGGTGATCTTCGGCAGCACCCTGACAGTCATCTCGATCCTGTGCATCGTCACTTTCCTGCTGATCCGCGAACACGCCAACGCCCAGCAGACCGCCACACGCAGCGCGACCACCATCGCGCAGCTGATTGATGCCGATGTCCTGCGCACAGTCGAGCTCTATGACTTGACCTTGCAAGGCCTGATCGCTGCCGCCCAACGGGACGACCTTAAACAGGTTGCACCGCAGATCCGTCATCTGGTGTTGTTCGACCGCTCCACCACCGCACGCTACAAGGGTGACATCCTGCTGCTGGACAAGCACGGCGACGTGCTGGCCGACTCCTCATTGATCGAACCGAAACCGGGCAACTTCGCTGACCGCGATTATTTCCTGGCCCATGCCTTCAATCGCGACACCGGTATGTTTATCAGCCGGCCGTTCAAGCCACGCTGCGACTGCGATGACCGCGACGAATGGCGCATCAGTTTCAGTCGGCGCATTTCATCGCCCACGGGGGAGTTCCTGGGGGTCGCGGTGGCCTCGATGCGCATGAGCTATTTCGATCAGCTGTTCAGCAGCCTCGACATCGGCAACGGCAGTACGCTGGGCATCATCAATGACGACGGGATTCTTCTGGCGCAAAAACCGTACCGGGAACAAAACGCCATCGGCAAAAGCATCTCCAGCCGTCCCAACGTCGTACGCATGCTGCACGAGCGCAGTGGCACCTTTGAAAGCGTGTCGAGTGTCGATCATCAACCGCGCCTGTACACCTTTACCCGAGTCGGCAATCTGCCGCTGACCGTCATCGTGGCCCTTTCCATCGATGAAGTGTTCGCCACCTGGAACCGCACGGCCTATGTGATCAGCGGTGCAACAGGGGTTTTGTGCATCGGCCTGTTGTGGCTGACCTGGCTGCTCTGCCGCGAGCTGCGACGGCGCCAATATGCCGAACAGGAATTGGCGCAACTGGCGGCCACCGATGCCTTGACCGGTGTGGCCAACCGTCGATCCCTTGATCAGACCCTGCGCCATGAATGGTTTCGCGCGCAGCGTAGCGGCAAGCCGTTGTCGTTGCTGATGATCGATGCCGATCACTTCAAGGCCTTCAATGACCGGCACGGGCATCAGGCCGGCGACGAAGCCTTGCGGGCTTTGGCCGAGGTCATCCGCGCCAATGTCCATCGCCCGACGGATCTGGTGGCTCGCTATGGCGGTGAAGAGTTTTCGGTGGTCCTGGCCGAAACTGGCAGTGAAGGCGCGAAGCAGATCGCCGAGCACATCCGCGAGGCGGTGCAGAAACTGCAACTGGTGGACGCCGGTGAGCCGCCGATGAGCGTAAGTATCGGTATTGCCACCTGGACTGCAGCCAGCGATATCAACCTGGAGCAATTGCTGTTCAGCGCGGACAAGGCGCTGTATCAGGCCAAGGAAGGGGGGCGTAACCGGGTGGTGTGCGCCGGCTGATTTTTTTGTTGGGTGGACGGACGTCATCGCGAGCAGGCTCGCTCCTACAAGGGAATGCAATCCACTGTAGGAGCGAGCCTGCTCGCGATGAGGCCAGCCCGGGCACTACAAACTTCGGACATAAAAAAAGGCCACCCGAAGGCAGCCTTTAAAAAACTAGAGAGGTTTTTTGCTTACACCGCCGCAACCGGGCGCATGTAAGAGATTGGTGCGGTGCTGGCGTCTTCGAACGTCACGACTTCCCAGGCATCTGTCTGCTCAATCAACTTGCGCAGCAGCTGGTTGTTCAGTGCGTGGCCGGACTTGAAGCCCTTGAACTCACCAATCAGGCTATTGCCCAGCAGATAGAGGTCGCCAATTGCATCGAGGATCTTGTGCTTCACGAATTCGTCTTCATAGCGAAGGCCGTCTTCGTTCAGTACGCCATCGGCGTCGACCACGATTGCGTTTTCAACGCTGCCGCCGAGTGCGAGGTTGTGCTTGCGCAGGTACTCGATGTCACTCATGAAACCGAAAGTACGGGCGCGGCTGACTTCTTTTACGAACGAAGTGCTGGAAAAATCCACGCTTGCACTTTGGGTGCGGTCCCGGAAAACCGGGTGATCGAAATCGATCTCGAAGCTCACCTTGAACCCTTCGAAAGGGACGAAAGTGGCGCGCTTGTCGCCGTCTTCCACTGTCACTTCACGCAGGATGCGGATGAATTTCTTGGCGGCGTCCTGTTCTTCCAGGCCTGCCGATTGAATCAGGAATACGAAGGGTCCAGCGCTGCCATCCATGATCGGGACTTCGGACGCGGAGAGCTCGACGTAGGCGTTATCGATGCCCAGGCCAGCCATGGCCGAGAGCAAGTGCTCTACCGTGTCCACTTTGACGTCGCCATTGATCAGCGTGGTCGACATAGTGGTTTCACCGACGTTTTCCGCGCGGGCAGGGATCTGCACCACAGGGTCGAGGTCAGCGCGACAAAACACAATGCCAGTGTCGACAGGCGCAGGCTTGAGGGTCAGGTAGACCTTCTCCCCGGAGTGCAGGCCTACACCTGTGGCACGGATAATATTTTTCAGTGTGCGTTGTTTAATCATGGCTTGGGCCGCTTCAGCGCAAATTGCGAACTGGTATCAACAAAGGCTGGCGATGATAGCAGACCGAGCCTTTGCTGAACACCAATCACCTTCATAGCCCTGATACATTCCATCAATCGGCCTGACGACGCAGGAAAGCCGGGATGTCCAGGTAGTCCAGGTCATCTTGCGGATTCATCTTCGCGGCAGTCGCAGCACCGGCCTGGGCCTGGTTGCGCATGACGGTCGGACGGTCCAGGTCACGGTAGTTCACCGCTGGAGCTTCCTGACGAACAGGGGACTGTTGTTGTGGCTGTGCAGACATCGAAGTATGGACGGTGTTGTCGATGACCTTCACAGGCTTCTCGATTTTAGCGCCCAGGCCGGTGGCAACGACAGTCACGTGCAGCTCGTCGCGCATGTCCGGATCGATAACGGTACCGACCTTGACCATCGCGTGCTCGGAAGCGAAGGCTTCGATGATGCTACCCACGTCGGAGTACTCACCCAGGGACAGGTCAGGACCGGCAGTGATGTTCACCAGGATGCCGCGTGCGCCTTGCAGGTTCACGTCTTCGAGCAGCGGATTGCGGATGGCCGCTTCGGTCGCTTCACGTGCACGGTTCGGACCGCTGGCGCAGCCAGTGCCCATCATCGCCATGCCCATTTCGCTCATCACGGTACGCACGTCGGCGAAGTCGACGTTGATCATGCCCGGACGCTTGATGATGTCGGAGATACCGCGAACGGCACCGGCCAGTACATCGTCAGCCTTGGCGAAAGCCGACAGCAGGCTGGCGTCTTTACCGAGGATGGTCAGCAGCTTCTCGTTGGGAATGGTGATCAACGAGTCGACGCTTTCAGACAGCAGACGGATGCCTTCGTCGGCGATCTGCATGCGCTTACGACCTTCGAACGGGAACGGACGAGTCACGACCGCAACGGTCAAGATGCCCATTTCCTTGGCCACTTCGGCAATGATCGGCGCAGCACCGGTACCGGTACCTCCGCCCATGCCAGTGGTGATGAACACCATGTTGGTGCCCTGCAGGACTTCGGCAATGCGCTCACGGTCTTCGAGAGCGGCCTGACGACCTACTTCAGGGTTGGCGCCAGCGCCCAGGCCCTTGGTCACACCGGTACCCAGTTGCAGGATGGTCCGCGCGCCGATGGATTTCAGCGCCTGGGCATCAGTGTTGGCGCAGATGAACTCAACGCCTTCAATGTTGCTCTTGACCATGTGGTTGACAGCGTTGCCGCCGCCACCGCCGACACCGATAACTTTGATTACCGGGCTTGCGGGGATGTTGTCTACGAGTTCGAACATTTTCCCTCTCCTTTCAATTCTCTAGTTTTTTCGCCTACTGCGTGCTTCGGTATAACGGTATTGCGGTAAATCTTCAGAAATTGCCCTGGACCCACTTCTTCAGGCGGTCCAGCAGCGGAGCCTGTGGCTCTTCGTTGCTGTAGCTGTCGCGGCTGCCGATGCCCGAGAACGAGATGCCGTCGGACTGTTTCTGCAGGCCGTACATCAACAGGCCGACGCCAGTGGAATAGATCGGGTTGCGCACTACGTCATCCAGACCTTTCACGCCATGAGGCACGCCCAGGCGCACCGGCATGTGGAAAATTTCCTCAGCCAGTTCGGTAGCGCCTTCCATCTTCGACGTACCACCGGTCAGCACGATGCCGGCCGGGATCAGGTCTTCGTAGCCGCTGCGGCGCAGTTCGGCCTGGATCAGCGTGAACAGTTCGTCGTAGCGCGGCTCGACCACTTCGGCCAGGGCCTGGCGGGACAGTTCGCGCGGCGGACGGTCGCCGACGCTTGGCACCTTGATGGTTTCACCGGCACCGGCCAGTTTGGCCAGGGCGCAGGCGTAGCGGATCTTGATTTCTTCGGCGTACTGGGTCGGAGTGCGCAACGCCATGGCGATGTCGTTGGTCACCTGGTCACCGGCAATCGGGATCACCGCGGTGTGACGGATCGCGCCTTCGGTGAAGATCGCGATGTCAGTGGTACCGCCACCGATGTCCACCAGGCACACGCCCAGTTCTTTCTCGTCATCGGTCAGTACCGAGTACGCGGAAGCCAGTTGCTCGAGAATGATGTCGTCGATTTCCAGACCGCAGCGGCGCACGCATTTTTCAATGTTCTGTGCAGCGTTGACGGCGCAGGTGACCACGTGGACCTTGGCTTCCAGACGCACGCCGGACATGCCCAGCGGTTCGCGGACGCCTTCCTGGTTATCGATCACGTAATCCTGCGGCAGGGTGTGCAGCACGCGCTGGTCAGCCGGGATCGCCACTGCCTGGGCGGCGTCGAGCACACGCTCGAGGTCCGCCGAGCTGACTTCGCGATCACGAATCGCCACGATGCCGTGGGAGTTCAGGCTGCGGATGTGATTGCCGGCCACACCGACGAACGCCGAGTGAATGCGGCAACCAGCCATCAGCTGCGCTTCTTCGATGGCGCGCTGGATCGATTGCACGGTGGATTCGATGTTCACCACCACGCCTTTTTTCAGGCCACGGGACGGATGGGTACCGATCCCGACGATTTCCAGCGTGCCGTCGTCCGCGACCTCGCCCACCAGCGCCACCACCTTGGAGGTGCCGATATCGAGACCGACGATCATTTTGCCGCTTTGCACGTTTGCCATGGGTCCTGCCTCTTCTTAATTCTTCGCGACAGCGGGTTGGGCTGCCGTGGGCGCTACAGGTTCCCGCCAGCCAACAGCGAGGCCGTTGGCGTAGCGCAGATCGATGCGCGCAATGTTCGTAATCTGTTCTTTGAGCGTCTTGTCATAGATGGCGATGAAACGGCGCATCTTTTCCACCTGGTTGCCGCGTCCCAGCAGCAGTTCGATCCCGGGACCCGCGCTGCCGGGGCCGGTGGTCAGGAACCAGCTGCCGCGATCACGCAGTTCCAGGCGTGCAATCGAGAAGCCCAGCGGCCTGAGCATCTGGCTCAGCACCTGGTATTGCTGCATCACTTGCTGCGGGGCCCGCTGTGGGCCGAACAGCTGTGGCAGGTGTTCATAGTTCGCCAGTTCGCGCGGGGTGAAGGCCTGGCCCTGGTTGTTCAACAGCGACTCGTCGCCC
This sequence comes from Pseudomonas sp. KH_046_2, assembly GCF_057838985.1. Lineage (NCBI taxonomy): Bacteria > Pseudomonadati > Pseudomonadota > Gammaproteobacteria > Pseudomonadales > Pseudomonadaceae > Pseudomonas > Pseudomonas sp. KH_046_2. The sequence continues at coordinate 5,170,939 of NZ_CM174480.1, forward strand.
CATCGGGCCACCGGCAGTTGTTCTTCCAGGCGGATCACCACTTGATCCGGCCACACCCGGCGCACTTCGGCGTGGGCAATCCATGGCATCGTTTCAAGCTCGGTGCGCATGCTCGCCAGGTCGATGGTGAAGAAGCTCGACGCCACGTACGGGGCGATCCGCTGCTGCACCGCTTGCTGGCTGATGTAGCTCAGGTCGCCCTGCACGTTGATCCTGGTGATCGGCCGGTCGGCATACGGCAACAACCGTGTCGCGCCTTCGTAAGTACCGAACCCCAACGCCACCAGCAGTACCGGCCAGAACAACGCTTTGAGAAAACCGAAGTTGGCTTTCGGCAGGCGCGCGGACATCGGCTCTTTGGCCACCATTCGGCTGGCACCCCGCGGTACCGGCTTGCGGCCGGTCGGTGCGGAAGGCTGATGTCTGAGCTGAGCGCCTTGCATGGCCTTAACCTCTCGTCGACTCTTGGTTACCGGCAGCATTGCCGGCAACGCTCTCGGCCAGAATGGCCAGGACCAGTTGTTGGAAATCCAGACCGGCGGCACGGGCCGCCATCGGCACCAGGCTGTGATCGGTCATGCCCGGTGCGGTGTTGACTTCCAGGAACCAGAACTGCCCTTCGGCGTCCTGCATCACGTCTGCCCTGCCCCAACCGGCGATACCCAGCGCTTCACAGGCTTTCGCCGTGAGGTCCATGAGTTCCTTTTCCTTGGCGCTGTCCAGACCGCACGGAATGCGGTACTGGGTATCGTTGGCGATGTACTTGGCGTCGTAGTCGTAGAAGCTGTGCGTCGTGCCCAGGGCAATCGGTGGCAACACCTGGTCACGCAGGGTGGCGATGGTGAACTCCGGACCGTGAATCCATTGCTCGACCAAGACTTGCGAATCGTAGGTACTGGCCGCTTTCCATGCGTCGATCAATTCGGACGCAGAACTCACTTTGGCCATACCGATACTTGAACCTTCATGGGCCGGTTTGACGATCAAAGGGAAGCCCAGTTCCGTCGCCGCAGAAATACAATCGGCCTCGCTGCTCAGTACCGCGTGACGTGGCGTCGGAATGCCCAGGCTGTGCCAGACCTGCTTGGTGCGCAGTTTGTCCATCGCCAGGGCCGAAGCCAGGATGCCGCTGCCGGTGTACGGAATGCCCAGGCATTCGAGCAGGCCCTGCATGCTGCCGTCTTCACCGCCACGGCCGTGGAGGATGATGAAGGCGCGGTCGATCTTTTCGCTCTGCAGACGCTGCAGCAGGTCATCGCCCACGTCGAGGCCGAACGCGTCCACACCGGCGCTTTGCAGTGCATCCAGAACGGCGTTACCCGACTTCAGGGACACTTCGCGCTCGGCGCTCTTGCCGCCGAACAGCACGGCGACGCGGCCGAAGTCTTTCGGCGCGATCGTGGAGACCAGGTTGGCGTAGGCAGCACTCATTTCAACTTCCCCTTCTCCGGCGCGGCAACGGCACCGGCGAACAACTCGCTTTTCAACAGTTTTGGTGCGAGACCGCCGACATCGCCGGCGCCCTGGCACAGCAGGATGTCGCCGGCGCGCAGCAGCGGCTTGACCACTGGTGCGAGGTCGACACCACGCTCGATGTAGATCGGGTCAAGCTGGCCACGCTGACGGATGCTGTTGCACAGCTTGCGGCTGTCGGCCCCCGGGACCGGCTCTTCGCCGGCCGGATAGACTTCCATCAGCAGCAGTACGTTGGCGTCGGCCAGTACATTGACGAAATCGTCGTACAGGTCGCGGGTGCGGCTGTAACGGTGCGGCTGGTAGACCATCACCAGGCGGCGCTCCGGCCAGCCGCCGCGTACGGCCTTGATCACGGCCGCGACTTCCGTCGGGTGGTGACCGTAGTCATCGACCAGCATCACATTGCCGCCGTCCACCGGCAGTTCGCCGTAGACCTGAAAGCGTCGGCCGACACCCTGGAACCCGGACAGGCCCTGGACGATGGCTTCATCGCTGACGCCTTCGTCGGTGGCGATGCAGATGGTCGCCAGTGCGTTCAATACATTGTGGTTGCCCGGCATGTTGACCGAAACATCCAGCGGCTCGCGGTCAGGACGCAACACGGTGAAGAAGGTCTGCATGCCTTGCTGGCGCACGTTGATGGCACGCACGTCGCAGTCTTCGCCGAAACCATAGGTGACCGTCGGGCGTTTGACCTGCGGGAGGATTTCACGCACCACCGGATCGTCCAGGCACACCACCGCCAGACCGTAGAACGGCAGGTTGTGGAGGAATTCGACGAAGGTTTTCTTCAGCTTGTTGAAGTCACCGTCGTAGGTCGCCATGTGATCGGCGTCGATGTTGGTGACCACGGCCACCAGCGGCTGCAAGTGCAGGAAGCTGGCGTCGCTTTCGTCGGCTTCGGCGATCAGGTAGCGGCTGGTGCCGAGCTGGGCATTGGTGCCCGCGGCATTCAGGCGTCCACCAATGACGAATGTCGGGTCCAGGCCACCGGCGGCGAACACCGAAGCGATCAGGCTGGTGGTGGTGGTTTTGCCGTGGGTACCGGCAACGGCGATGCCGTGGCGATAACGCATCAGCTCAGCCAGCATTTCTGCGCGTGGCACAACCGGGATACGGCGTTCCAGCGCGGTAGCGACTTCCGGGTTGGACGTGTTCACGGCGCTCGACACCACCAGCACGTCAGCAGCGGCGGCGTTCTCGGCGCGATGGCCGATGAAGATCTGCGCCCCGAAGGACTCCAGACGCTCGGTCACCGGCGAAGCCTTCAGGTCAGAGCCGGACACGGCATAACCCAGGTTCAGCAGCACTTCGGCAATCCCGCACATGCCCACGCCGCCGATACCGACGAAGTGGATGCGGCGGATGCGGCGCATTTCCGGTTGCGGCATGGCTTTCTGACTCTCAACCATGGGCCACCTCCAGGCAGCTATCGACCACGTTACGGGTGGCATCGGGTTTGGCCAGGCGGCGTGCCGCGCTAGCCATTTCGTTGAGTCGTTGTGGTTGCATCAGGACCTCTGTCAGGCGAGCGGCAAGATCCGCTGCGCCAGTCGTTCTTTGTGGCATCAGGAAGGCTGCGCCTTCACGGGCCAAATATTCGGCGTTGCGGGTCTGGTGATCGTCGATGGCATGAGGCAAAGGCACCAGCATCGAGGGCAGACCGGCGGCGGCCAGTTCACTGATGGTCAGCGCGCCTGCGCGACATACCACCAGGTCGGCCCAGCTGTAGGCTTGGGCCATGTCTTTGATGAAAGGCTGCACCTGCGCCTCGACGCCAGCCGCGCGATAGCGCTCTGCAGTCACTTCATCGTGGTTTTTGCCGGCCTGATGGAACACTTCCGGACGCAGATCGGCAGCGACTTGCGACAGGGCTTCAGGCAGCAACTTGTTCAACGGCTCTGCGCCCAGGCTTCCGCCCAGGATCAGCAAACGCGCCTTGCGACCGGCCAGGGCAGGTCGCGATGTCTCGAGGAACAGCTCGGTGCGCACCGGATTACCGGTGGTCCGGCGGCTGTCCGACAGGGTAAAGGTGTCGGGGAACGCTTCACAGACTCGGGCGGCCAACGGCACCAGCAACCGATTGGCGGTACCGGCCACGGCGTTCTGTTCGTGAACGATCACCGGCACGCCGGCCAGTTTTGCCGCAACGCCACCAGGACCGGTCACAAAGCCACCAAATCCCACGACACAGACCGGTTGCAGACGGCGAATGATCGCCCGCGCCTGCCAGACCGACTTGAACAGCATGAACGGTGCCTTGAGCAGGGACAATTTGCCCTTGCCCCGCAGACCGCTGGCGTTGATCCGATGCAGCTCGATACCGGCCGCCGGCACCAGATCGTTCTCGATCCCACGCGGAGTGCCGAGCCAGTGCACGGTATAGCCGCGCGCCTGGAATTCGCGGGCACAGGCCAGCGCCGGGAACACGTGGCCACCAGTGCCGCCGGCCATGATCATGACGTTAGCGCCCATGGTTCGGCTCCTCGGCGAAGTCGCTCTCATGGAACTCCATCTCTTCACTGCCCAGGTGGGTTCGACTCTCCCACTCGATGCGCAGCAACAAGCCGAGACAGGCGCAGCAGATCACCAACGAACTACCGCCATAACTGAGGAACGGCAGGGTCAGACCCTTGGTCGGCAGCAGGCCGACGTTCACGCCGATGTTGATCAGGAATTGACCGATCCACAGGAACGACAGACCGTATGCCACGTAAGCCGCGAAAAATTGCTTGGCCTTTTCAGCCCACAAACCGATGTACATGCCACGAATACACACGAAGACGAACAGTGCCACGGTGCACAACGAACCCACCGCACCCAGCTCTTCGGCCAGGACCGAGAACACGAAGTCGGTGTGGGCTTCCGGCAGGTAGAACTGTTTCTGCACGCTGTTGCCCAGGCCGACGCCCAGCCATTCGCCGCGACCGAAGGCGATCAAGGCCTGGGACAGCTGATAGCCGGCGCCGAACTGGTCGGCCCACGGGTCGGCAAAGTTGGTCAGGCGCGCCATTCGATACGGCTGCATCTGAATCAACAGCACCACCGCGCCGACGGCCAGGACCACCATCAGGGAAAAACGGAACAGCCCGACCCCGCCAAGGAACAGCATCGCCGCCGCCGCCCCCATCATCACCACGGTGGCACCGAAGTCCGGCTCCATCAGCAGCAGGCCCGCCATCGGCAGCAGCACGATGAACGGCTTGAAGAAGCCCATCCAGCTTTCGCGCACTTCTTTCTGGCGACGCACCAGATAACCGGCGAGGTAGATCACCACGAACACCTTGGCGATCTCGGAAGGCTGGACGTTGAAGAAACTGAAGCCGATCCAGCGCATCGAGCCGTTAACCTCACGGCCGATCCCCGGAATGATCACCATCACCAGCAAGCCGAACGCCCCCAGCAGCATCAGCCAGCCCAGGCGTTGCCAGGTGGCGATCGGGATCATCATGGTGACGATGCAGGCCCCCAGGCCCAGCACCGCATAAATAAGGTGGCGAATCATGTAATACAGGGCACTGCCCGACTGCACGGCCGCCACTTCGGTCGATGCCGAGGCGATCATGATCAGCCCCAGGCCGAGCAGCGTCAGGCAACCGGCGAGCATCGGGAAGTCGAGGTCGATGCCGCGCCCGGTGATCAGTGGCGATGGATACGGCTTGATGATGTTCATCAGACTCATGCCAGATCCTCCACGGCTTGGACGAACTGGTGACCACGGTCTTCGTAGTTCTTGAACATGTCGAAACTGGCGCAAGCTGGCGACAGCAGCACCACATCACCCGGCTGGGCTGCGGCACGGCATTGCTCGACGGCTTCGACCAGGGAGCCGGCGCGGATCAGCGGTACGGCATCACCGATGGCCTCGCCGATCTTGTCGGAATCGCGGCCCATCAGAACCACGGCGCGGCAGTTGGCCGCCACCGGATCGCGCAGGTCCTTGAACTCGGCACCCTTGCCGTCGCCACCGGCGATCAGCACGACCTTGCCGTCGATGTCCGCGCCCAGGCCTTCGATGGCCGCCAGTGCGGCACCGACGTTGGTGGCCTTGGAATCGTTGTAGTAGCCCACGCCGTCGAGGTCGCGGACCCATTGGCAGCGATGCTCGAGACCGGCGAAGGTGCGCAGGCTCGACAACATGGCATCGAACGGCAGGCCAATCGCATGGCCCAGTGCCAGGGCCGCCAGGGCGTTGGACTGATTGTGGGCGCCACGAATCTTCAATTCGCGCACCGGCATCAGGTTCTGGAATTCGAAGGCCAGGTATTTCTCGCCGCCGTCTTCACGGATACCGAAGGCCTTGAAATCGGGTTTGCTCAGGCCGAAGGTCCAGCACGGCTGGCCCTCGCCCATCAACGGACGACTCAAAGCGTCCTGGCGATTGACCACGAACTGCCTGGCGCCCCGGAAGATCCGGTGCTTGGCCAGGTGATAGGCCGGCAGACCGCTGTAACGGTCCATGTGGTCTTCGCTGATGTTGAGCACGGTCGCCACTTCGGCGTTGAGCTGATCGGTGGTTTCCAGCTGGAAACTCGACAGTTCCATCACGTACAAATCGATGTCGTCGCTGAGCAAGTCCAACGCCGGGGTACCGAGATTGCCACCGACGGCAACTCGTTTGCCGGCCGCCGCCGCCATCTCGCCGACCAGCGTGGTCACGGTACTTTTCGCGTTGGAACCGCTGATGGCCACGATCGGCGCCTTCGCGTTCCGCGCGAACAGCTCGATGTCGCCGGACAGCTTCACGCCACGGGCGGCGGCAGCCTGCAGGGCCGGGGTCGCCAGCGCCAGGCCGGGGCTCACGTAGAGCTCGTCGGCACGGCACAGGAATTCGACGTCCAGCTCGCCACAACGCACTTCCACGTGCGGATAGTCACGCTTGAGCGTGGCCAGTTCCGGTGGATTTTCCCGCGTATCGGCCACGGCAAACGCCACGCCCCGATTCGCCAGGAAGCGAACCAGGGACATGCCGCTCTTGCCGAGGCCGACAACGATGCGGAAGTGGTCAGAAGCGATCAGAGACACGAGTTTCTACCTCAGCTTCAGGGTGGCAAGGCCGACCAGCACGAGAATCACGGTGATGATCCAGAAACGGACGATCACACGCGGCTCGGGCCAGCCCTTGAGTTCAAAGTGGTGGTGAATCGGTGCCATGCGGAATACACGGCGACCGGTCAGTTTAAAAGAGGCGACCTGAATGACGACTGACAGGGTTTCCATCACGAACACGCCGCCCATGATGAACAGGACGATTTCCTGACGGACGATCACCGCAATGGTGCCCAGGGCCGCGCCCAGCGCCAGTGCGCCGACGTCACCCATGAAAACTTGTGCCGGATAGGTGTTGAACCAGAGGAAGCCCAGGCCGGCTCCGATCAGTGCACCACAGAACACGATCAACTCGCCTGCGCCCGGTACGTAAGGAATCAGCAGGTATTCGGCGAACTTCACGTTACCCGACAGGTAGCAGAAAATGCCCAGGCCACCGCCGACCATCACGGTCGGCATGATCGCCAGGCCGTCGAGGCCGTCGGTCAGGTTGACCGCGTTGCTCGAGCCGACGATCACAAAGTAGGTCAGGACGATGAAACCGGCGCCCAGCGGAATGCTGTAGTCCTTGAGCATCGGCAGGATCAGCGTGGTTTCCACCGGCGTGGCGGCAGTCATATAAAGGAAGACCGCCGCGCCCAGACCGAACACCGACTGCCAGAAATACTTCCAGCGGCTTGGCAGCCCGCGGGAGTTTTTCTCGATGACCTTGCGGTAGTCGTCGACCCAGCCGATGGCGCCGAACAGCAGGGTCACCAGCAACACGACCCAGACGTAACGGTTGCTCAGGTCAGCCCACAGCAGGGTGCTGACACCGATGGACGACAGAATCAGCGCGCCGCCCATGGTCGGTGTACCCGACTTGGACAGGTGCGACTGCGGGCCGTCGTTGCGAACGGATTGACCGATCTGACGGTTCTGCAACGTACGGATCATCCATGGGCCATAGCACAGTGACAAGACCAGCGCGGTCAGTACACCGAGAATCCCGCGCAGGGTCAGGTACTGGAAGACCGCGAAGCCTTTGTAGAACTGTTGCAGATACTCCGCTAGCAGCAGCAGCATTAATGTTTCTCCAGACTGGACCCGCACAAGGCGGCGACGACGTTTTCCATCGCAGCGCTGCGCGACCCCTTGATCAAAATGGTGGTGTTTGTATCTTGCTCGGCGCCCAGGGCCTTGATCAGCTCAGCCTGCGTGCTGAAGTGAAAAGCCTGTGGACCGAATGCGTTCACGGCGTGAGCCATCATTGGCCCGACGGCGTACAGCGCAGAAACCTTGCCACAGGCGTACTCGCCCACGTCGCGGTGCCCCTGCTCCGCCCATTCGCCCAACTCGCCGATATCCCCGAGCACCAGGACGGTGCGACCGGAAAAGCCGGCCAGTATATCAACAGCAGCGCACATGGAGGTGGGGTTGGCGTTGTAAGTGTCATCGATCACGCGCATGCCGTTGCTGGCCAGTTGCGCGACGGTGCGCCCCTTGACCGGTTGCACCGCGCCGAGGCCGGTGGCGATGCCGAACAGCGACACACCCAAGGCATGAGCGGCGGCGGCGGCGGCCATGGCATTGGCGACGTTATGGGTGCCGAGCAGGTTCAGTTGAACGCGCTCCACACCTTCAGGGCTGTGCAGGTTGAACGCCGGGCAACCACGAGCATCAGTGGCCAGGTCACTGGCGTAGAAATCGGCGCTGGAATTGCTCAACGCAAACGTCAGCACTTTGCGATCACCGGCGCGGGCCTTCCAGATACCGAATGCCTTGTCGTCGAGATTGAGAACGGCGACGCCATCGGCATCCAGCCCTTCGATGATCTCGCCCTTGGCTTCGACGATTTTTTCCGGACCGCCGAACTCGCCGACATGGGCGGTCCCGGCATTGTTGAGAATGGCCACGTGCGGCCTGGTCAGGCCGACGGTGTAGGCAATTTCGCCCAGACGCGAAGCACCCAGTTCGATCACGGCAGCGCTGTGTTCCGGCGCCAGTTCGAGCAAAGTCAGTGGCACGCCGAGGTCGTTGTTCAGGTTGCCACGGGTGGCCAGCACTGCACCGCGCGTACGCAGGATGCTCGCAAGCATCTCCTTGACCGTGGTCTTGCCGCTGGAACCGGTGATGGCCGCGACCGGATGGGTGTAGGCGGCACGATTCAGCGCGCCCAACTGACCCAGGGCCTGGCGAGTGTCGCTGACCAGCAACTGCGGCAGCGTGCTGCCGGCGACTTCACGCTCGACCAGCGCAGCCACGGCGCCCTTGGCGGCGACTTCATTCAGATAGTCATGACCGTCAAAACGCGGACCGGTCAGGGCAATGAACAGTTGGCCCGGCTTGATCGCGCGGCTGTCGATGCTGACGCCGTCGAAGCTGGCATCGGCGGAAACCAGGCGAGCATTCAGCGCACCGGTCAGTTCACTCAGTTTCAAGGCCTTAAGCATGGGCCACCTCCCACACGGTCAAGGCGTGATCGGCCTCGACCAGATCGGAAAAGGCATGGCGCTCGCCGTTGATTTCCTGATAGTCCTCGTGACCTTTACCGGCCAGGACAATCACGTCATCCACCGAGGCACTGGCGATCAGGCGGGCAATCGCCTGACCACGACCGGCAACGAATTCCACTTTATCCACAGCCGTGAAACCGGCGCGGATGTCATCGAAAATCACTGCAGGGTCTTCAGTACGCGGGTTGTCGTCGGTGACCAGCACGCCATCGGCCAGGCGCTCGACCACTTCGGCCATCAACGGACGCTTGCCGCGATCGCGGTCGCCGCCACAGCCGAACAGGCACAGCAACCGGCCCTTGGCGTGTGGACGCAGGGCCAGCAGTACTTTTTCCAGGGCATCCGGGGTGTGGGCGTAATCGACCACCACCAGCGGCTGCGAACCTCCGCCGAGACGCTGCATGCGACCGGCAGGACCTTCAAGCTTCGGCAACACCTTGAGGATTTCGTCCAGGGCGTAATCCAGACCGAGCAACGCGCCGACCGCCGCCAGGACATTGCTCAGGTTGAAGCGACCGAGCAAGGTGCTGCGCAAGTGGTGCTCGCCCTGTGGCGTGACCAGCGTGGCGCGCACGCCTTCGTCGTCGAATTGCGCCTGGCGGCAGTACAGATAGGCGCTGGAATCTTCCAGGCTATAGGTGATCAGCCGCGACTCGCACTTGTCGGCGGCCAGTTGCCGACCAAACCCGTCGTCGAGGTTGACCACGCGGCATTTCAAATCATTCCAGGCAAACAGCCTGGACTTGGCTTCGCCGTAAGCCTGCATGGTGCCGTGGTAATCCAGGTGATCGCGGGACAGGTTAGTCATCACCGCCACATCGAACGCCAGTGCAGTCACACGGCCCTGATCCAGGCCATGGGAAGAAACTTCCATCGCCACGGCTTTGGCGCCGGCCTTTTTCAGGTCCGCCAGGGTCGCTTGCACGGCAATCGGATTCGGCGTGGTGTGCAGGCCGCTTTCCAGCGCGCCATAGAAACCGGAACCGAGTGTGCCAACCAGGCCGCAGTGCTGGCCGAGCAGGTCCAGTGCCTGGGCGACCAATTGAGTCACGCTGGTCTTGCCGTTGGTACCGGTCACGCCCACCAGGTTCAGGTGATGGCTCGGCTCGCCATAAAAACGCCCGGCGATGTCCGACAGCTGAGCCGCCAGACCTTTGACCGGAATCAGCGGCACTTCAGTGATCGGCAGGACCGTGGCGCCTTCTACTTCATAGGCCACCGCGGCAGCACCGCGCTGCAAGGCGTCGGCAATATGCGCGCGCCCATCGAATTTCCCGCCCGGCACGGCGAGGAACAGATCGCCCGCGCGCACTTTGCGGCTGTCCAGGGCGAGTTCACGAATCAGCAGATCGTGGCCGGCGTGAGGGAAAATCTTGTTCAGGCTCAGAGACATCAGCCGCGCCCTCCATTGGCTTTCAGCGGAACGACCGGTGTTGCGTTCGCTTGTTGAGTAGGTGGCAGGTTGTCCGGCGTAATGTTCATCAGGCGCAGGGTGCCCGACATCACGCGGCTGAACACCGGCGCGGAAACCAGGCCACCGAAGTAACCGGCCTTGGTCGGCTCGTCAATTACGACCACTATGGCGTAACGCGGATCGCTCATCGGGCCGAAACCGGCGAACAGCGAACGGTAGGAGTTCTCGGCGTAACCCTTGGTGCCAACCGAGGTTTTACGCGCAGTACCCGACTTGCCGCCCACGTGATACGCCGGCACCTGCGCACGGAACACACCGCGCGGGGCTTCAATCACTTGTTGCAGCATGCCTTGCATGGTTTTTGCGACCGCCTCCGGCAGCACCTGAGTGGTTTGCGGTGCCTTGTCGGTCTTGATCAGTGTCAGCGGTGCGAGGCGACCGTTGTTGGCCAAGGCCGAGAAGGCGTGGACCAACTGGATCGCGGTCACGGAGATACCGTAGCCATAGGACAGCGTGGCGGTTTCTGCCTTGCGCCATTCGCGGTAGTTCGGCAGGTTGCCGACGCGCTCGCCCGGGAAGCCCAGGCCGGTGTCTTGGCCAAGGCCGACTTTCTGCGCCAGACGGAAAATGGTTTCGCCGCCGATATCGAACGCGACCTTGCTCATGCCGACGTTACTGGAGTTGATCAGGATGCCGGTCAAGTCGAGCACCGGACCTTCGGTCTTCGATACGTCCTTGATGGTGTACTTGCCAATCTGCAAGGAGCCCGGATACACCTCGACGGTGTCGCTCGGTTTCCAGCGGCCGGTTTCGATCGCGGCGCTCATCGAGATCGCTTTCATGGTCGAGCCTGGCTCGAACACGTCGATCATCGCGCGGTTACGCATCATCGCCGGCTGCAGGTTGCGGCGGTTGTTCGGGTTGTAGGTCGGCTGGTTGACCATCGCGAGAATCTCGCCGGTCTTCACGTCCATGATCACCAGGCTGCCGGCCTTGGCGCCGTTCTCGATGATCGCGTTGCGCAATTCGCGGTTGGCCAGGTATTGCAGGCGCAGGTCAATGGACAACGCCAAGGGCTTTCCGGCCTTGGCGTTTTTGGTGACTTGCACATCCTTGATCAGCCGGCCGCGCCGGTCCTTGATCACCTGACGTTTGCCAGGGACCCCGGCCAGCCATTCGTCGTAGGCCAGTTCGACGCCTTCACGACCGTGATCGTCAATGTCGGTAAACCCGACCATATGAGCAGTGACTTCGCCGGCAGGATAAAACCGCCGGAACTCCTCGATGCCATAGACACCCGGCACTTTCAGATCGAGCACAGCCTGGCCCTGCTCCGGGGTCAGCCCGCGCACCAGGTAAATGAACTCTTTGTTGGCCTGGGCTTCGAGACGTTCGGCCAGGGCTTTCGGGTCCTGTCCCAAGGCAGCCGCGAGTGCCGGCCACTTCTCTTTGGCCGTTTGCATTTCCTTGGCATTGGCCCAAAGGGTGGTGACCGGTGTACTCACGGCCAACGGCTCGCCGTTGCGGTCGGTGATCAGACCACGGTGAGCCGGAATTGGAATATGACGAACACTGCGGGCATCGCCCTGGCCTTTAAGGAAGGCACGGTCGACCACTTGCAAATCGATGATGCGCCAGGCAATCGCGGCCACCATGATGCCGAGCAAACCCAGCACCAGACGGAACCGCCACGGGAAGAGCGCGCCTTCGAGTTTCATCATGGCGCCACCATCTTCACGTCAGCGGCACCGGGGATGTGCATTTTCAATTGTTCGGTGGCCAGCACTTCGATACGGCTGTGGGCGGTCCAGGTGCTCTGTTCCAGAATCAACCGGCCCCACTCCGCCTGCGCCTTGTCGCGCACACTCAGTTCGTTGTACAGCGAATTCAATAGCTGACGGTTCCAGTGCGCGCTGTAGGACACGCCGATGGCCGACACGAGCACGCCGACAAACAGCAGCAGCATGAAGAAGCTTCCGCCGGGCAATGGCTTGGCGAAAAGCCTGCTCACCGCAGCTTCTCCGCCACGCGCATGACTGCGCTACGGGAACGTGGGTTGGCTTTGAGTTCGGCGTCGGAGGCCGTCTGCGCTTTGCCATGGACTTTGATTTTCGGTTCGAAGGCGACATGCCGAACCGGCAGGTTGCGCGGCAGGTTGTCGGCTTCGCCTTTGACCAGCTTGCGCATGAACAGTTTGACGATACGGTCTTCCAGCGAATGGAAGCTGATCACCACCAGACGACCGCCCACTTCCAGGCATTCCAGCGCGGCTTCGAGGCCGGTTTCCAGATCACCCAGTTCGTTGTTGACGTGAATACGCAATCCCTGGAACGCGCGGGTTGCAGGGTTCTTGCCCTTTTCCCACGCCGGGTTGGCGACCTTCAGGACTTCCGCCAGGTCACCGGTGCGCTCGAATGGCTTGATGTCGCGGCGCTCGGCCACGGCACGGGCCATGCGGCCGGAGAAACGCTCTTCGCCGTATTCCTTGAACACCCGGGCGATTTCTTCCACGGGAGCGGTATTGACGAATTCGGCGGCGCTGATGCCACGGGACGGATCCATGCGCATGTCCAGCGGACCGTCGTTGAGGAAGCTGAAGCCGCGCTCAGGGTCGTCGAGCTGTGGCGAAGACACGCCCAGATCCAGCAGAACGCCGCTGACCTTGCCGGCCAGACCGCGTTCGGCGACTTCCGAACCGAGCTCGGCAAAGCTGCGCTGCACAACGACAAAGCGGCCGTCTTCGGCCGCTAGCGTCTGCCCGGTGGCAATCGCTTGTGGATCTTTGTCGAATCCGAGCAACCGACCATCGGGACCGAGCTGACTGAGGATCAACCGGCTGTGTCCGCCGCGCCCGAACGTGCCGTCCAGATAGCAGCCATCAGGACGTACGGCGAGAGCCTCGACGGCTTCGTCAAGCAGTACGGTGATGTGGTTAAAGCCGCTATCAATAGTCACAGGATCAAATCACGCAGTTCATCAGGCATCGCGCCCGGTTGTTGAATGGCAGCCAGGTCAGCGGCAGAAACCGCGTTCCAGGCATCCTCGTCCCACAATTGGAACTTGTTCAGTTGGCCTACCAACATCGCGCGCTTATCCAACTTGGCATATTCACGAAGACGCGGCGGAACCAGAAAACGACCACTGCCATCGAGCTCGAGGTCGACGGCATTACCAATCAGTAAACGTTGCAGGCGGCGGTTCTCTTCGCGAAGCGAAGGCAGTGCGCGCAGTTTGGTTTCAATAATTTCCCACTCATCGAGGGGGTAAACACACAAACAAGGATCAACGGCATCAATTGTCACGATCAATTGACCGGAGCTGCGCGAATCGAGCTCGTCACGGTACCGGCTCGGCATTGCGAGACGGCCCTTTGCATCGAGACTGATAGCGTTGGCTCCGCGAAACACGTCGGCGTTTCTCCAAATTCTAGCGTTTTGAGTTCAAAAAACCCACTTCATGCCACTTTCCGCCACTTGTGCACACTATAGGAATGCGCCCACCACACCGTCAAGGCGCGGAGTAAAGGAAAACCCTTACAGAACTGAGATTTAGGAGCATTAACGGAGAGGTAACGAGAATCCGGCAGATGAAACTGACCGATAACTTGAATCAGCACAGAAGGCTGCGTTCGAAAGTTAAAGTAATTTATTAAGAGTAAGATTTTTTTGGTATTACAAAAGAGGTTCTGCGGATGATTGTGTAAGGAGGGAAACCGGTGCTGCGTGGAGTTTATGCGATCACTACAAGCGCGGGCCAATCGATATCACAAAACCACTTCTCCCGACGCTTGTGCAAGGAGGGAAATTGCTATCACCTACCCCCCCCCCGCTCAATGATTCAAGCAGAGGAAAGAAAAAGGTGGAGAGTCGATCTGTAAGCCGGGTTCTGTCTTGAACAGTCATTCGTCTACGATGGCCATCACTGGACATCTTTAGCAACCTACCCGGTCCCAGCGCGGGCCACGCCTTGGGACCCTATTTGGTCTTGCTCCAAGTGGGGTTTACCTAGCCACGAACTGTTGCCAGACGTGCGGTGCGCTCTTACCGCACCTTTTCACCCTTACCGGCGCCGAAGCGCTTAGGCGGTTATTTTCTGTGGCACTTTCCGTAGGCTCACGCCTCCCAGGCATTACCTGGCACTTCGCCCTATGGAGCCCGGACTTTCCTCCCCCCCCTAATTTTCATAGAGGGCAGCGACTGTCCGATCGACTCTCCGCCGCGAAGGTTACCGGCACAGCGCCCGAAGAACAAGCGCCAAGCGCCATTGAGCACGCCTGTGCGTCGGGTTTTACTCGCCCTTCTGCTGATCCAGCGCGATCTGGTACAGCACATTCTTTCGCTCGCCGGTGATTTGCGCTGCCAAAGCCGCCGCACGCTTGAGCGGCATTTCTTCGAGCAACAGGTTGAGGATGCGCATCGCCTCACTGCTGACAGCACCTTCCTCCTCGGGCGCAGACCAGCCCGCCACCAGCACCACGCACTCGCCGCGCTGCTGATTGCTGTCCGACTCGACGAACTCGCGCAGCTCAGCCAGCGGCAGCCCCTTGAGGGTCTCAAAGGTCTTGGTCAGCTCACGGGCTAACAGCGCCGGGCGTTCAGGACCGAACACCAGCTCCATATCCTGCAGGCATTCAAGGATGCGATGCGGGGCCTCATAGAAGATCAATGTGCGAGGCTCTTCCTTTACCTGCTCGAGACGCGCACGCCGCCCCACCGCCTTGGCCGGCAGAAACCCTTCGAAGATGAAACGATCGGAAGGCAGCCCCGCCGCCGACAGCGCTGCAATCAACGCGCAGGCACCCGGAACCGGCACCACATTGATGCCCGCCGCCCGGGCCTGCCGTACCAGGTGATAACCCGGATCGGAAATCAGCGGTGTCCCGGCATCCGAGATCAACGCCACATTGTCACCGGCAAGCAGGCGAGTGATAAAGCGACTACCTTCATCCCGCTCGTTGTGCTCATGGCAGGCCGCCAATGGCGTCGAGATGCCGAAGTGTTGCATCAAGCGCTGGGAATGACGGGTGTCTTCCGCAGCGATCAGGGCCACTTCACGCAGAATCTTCAGCGCCCGCGCACTGATGTCATCCAGGTTGCCGATGGGCGTCGCCACCACATAAAGCGAGCCAGCAGCGGAATTCAAAGCACCTGGAGCAGTCAAAGCGCACACCTCATGATCGGTAAAAGTCGCCATTGTAGCGCGTAGCGAGACTCACGATACCCGCAAGCAAACGAGGTATCGGTGACCGTTTGTGCGCTGGCGCAACATTTACACCAGCTAAATTGATCGATTCACGCCAGTAACATCGCGCCCCGGCCAGTGCTTGGGTACAATTCCACGCTAATTTGATCGAGTATCAGGAACGCTTACATGATCGCTTGCCTGCGGCTGTTATCTGCCCTCTGCCTCGCTGCCTTGCTGGCGGCTTGCGCCAGCTCGCCCTCGTCCAGCCTTGGCGAACTTCCACGGACACCGGACGCCAGTATCGAGCAACTGCTTGAGAAGGCCTCCCAAAGCAAATCACCGGAAGATGCCGCCCTGCTGCGCTTGAGCGCTGCCGACCTGGCCTATCGCCAGGGTAATGCCGGCCAATCCGCGCAAATCCTGCAACAGGTTCCTGTCGAACAGCTCAAGCCGGGCCCACAGGTTTTCGCCAACACCCTGGCGGCTGAACTGGCCATGACCCGCAATCAGCCCAAGGCCGCACTGGCCGCCTTGAGCCACCCAAGCCTGCAATACTTGAGCGAACTGCCCGACGAACAACAGGTCCGCACCGGCACCGTTCACGCCCGCGCACTTGAAGCCGATGGCCAGACCCTCGCCGCCGCTCGCCAGCGCATTTTCATCGCCCCGATGCTCGAAGGTGAAGCCGCGAGCAAAAACCATGAAGCCATCTGGACCCTGATCGCTTCGCTGCCGACCAATCAGTTGCAGCCAAACACCACCGACGATCTCGGCGGCTGGATGGCCCTGGCACTGGCCGTGAAATCCGCCGGCACCCTGGAGCAGCAACAAGCCGCCATCGACAACTGGCGCGCGCAGAATCCGAAGCACCCGGCAGCCGTTCAATTGCCGCAGCCACTGACCCAACTCAAGGAGCTGGCCAGCCAGCCCCTGAGCAAGATCGCCCTGCTGCTGCCTCAGGAAGGCCAACTGGCCTCGGTTGGCAAAGCGCTGCGCGACGGCTTCATGGCCGCTCACTACCAGGCCCAACAGGCCGGGCAGAAACCACCCGCCATCGAGTTCTATGACAGCTCGCGCCTGACCTCCATGGACGAGTTCTACCGCAAGGCCCAGGCCGATGGCGTGCAACTGGTCGTTGGCCCGCTGGAGAAGCCGCTGGTCAAACAGCTGAGCACTCGCCCGCAATTGCCGATCACCACCCTGGCACTGAACTACAGCGAGGGTGATCAAGGCCCAGCGCAGCTGTTCCAGTTCGGTCTTGCCGCTGAAGACGAAGCCCGCGAAGTGTCGCGCCGCGCTCGCGCCGACGGCCTGCATCGCGCAGCCATCATGGTGCCGAAAGGTGAATGGGGCGACCGCGTGCTCAAGGCGTTCAGCCAGGATTGGCAAGCCAATGGCGGCACCATCGTCGCCACCGAACGCGTCGACCAGCCGGTCCAGTTGGCCCAACAGATTGCCGACATGTTCCAGTTGCGCCAGAGCGAAGGTCGCGCCAAGAGCCTGCAAAGCACCGTTGGCTCGCAAGTGGCTGCCCAGCCATCGCGCCGCCAGGACATCGAGTTCATTTTCCTCGCTGCAACACCGCAACAGGCCCAGCAGATCAAACCGACCCTGAACTTCCAGTACGCGGGCGATGTTCCGGTCTACGCCACCTCCCACGTGTTCAGCGCCAGCGGTGACGTCAACCAGTACAACGACATGAATGGCATTCGCTTCTGCGAGACGCCATGGTTGCTGGACGCCAATGATCCACTGCGCCGCCAGGTCACCGCCCAGTGGCCACAAGCCGCCGGCAGCCTGGGGCGCCTGTATGCCATGGGTGTGGACGCCTATCGACTGGCGCCACGCCTGGGCCAGCTCAAGTCACTGCCGGACAGCCGCATCGACGGTGAGTCGGGCAGCCTTGGCATGTCTCAGAGCCAGCGGGTCGTGCGCCAGTTGCCATGGGCCGAGTTCGCCAATGGCCAGGTTCAGCGCCTGCCGGATACCGCTCGCTGATGCCCGAAAGGTCACGCCAGCAAAGCGGCAAGGATGCCGAGCGCCATGCGCTCGAGCATCTTCAACAACAGGGTCTGCGCCTGCTGGCGCAGAACTGGTTGTGTAAACGCGGCGAGCTTGATCTGGTCATGCTAGATGGCGATACAGTAGTATTCGTTGAAGTCCGCTACAGAAAAAACACTCAATGGGGTGGCGCGCTCGATAGCATCGATGAGCGCAAACGGCAAAAACTGATTTTCGCCGCGCAATATTTTCTTCAGCGCGAGCCGCGCTGGGCCAATTCCCCTTGCCGCTTCGACGTGATTGCCATCGACAGCAACCTCGATCAATTGAACTGGCTACAGAATGCCTTCGACGGCTGATCGCCGGCATTGCGAACCGGACACTATCACCCAACACTTTTGCTCTTTGCTTTGCGGGCTGCACATTCATGTGCCGAACAGCCGCGCTACTTAAGGTCACACAGATGGACATGCAATCGCGAATTCGCCAGCTTTTTCAGGCCAGTATCGACACCAAGCAACAGGCGATGGAAGTACTTGCACCGCACATCGAGCAAGCCAGCCAGGTCATGGTCAACGCCCTGCTCAACGAAGGCAAAATGCTTTCCTGCGGCAACGGTGGCTCTGCCGGCGATGCCCAGCACTTCTCGTCCGAGCTGCTCAATCGCTTCGAGCGCGAGCGCCCGAGCCTGCCGGCCATCGCCCTGACGACCGACAGTTCGACGATCACCTCGATCGCCAACGACTACAGCTACAACGAAATCTTCTCCAAACAGATCCGTGCACTCGGCCAACCGGGCGATGTGTTGCTGGCTATCTCCACCAGCGGCAACTCGGCCAACATAATTCAAGCGATCCAGGCCGCACATGATCGCGAAATGATTGTCGTAGCATTGACGGGGCGTGATGGCGGCGGCATGGCGTCGCTGCTGTTGCCCGAGGACGTCGAGATTCGCGTACCGGCCAACGTCACCGCTCGTATTCAAGAAGTCCACCTGCTGGCGATCCACTGCCTTTGCGACTTGATCGACAGCCAATTGTTCGGGAGTGAAGAATGACCCCTAATCGCCTTGGCCTACTGGCCTTGACCCTGTGCCTCGGCATCAGCGGCTGCACCTCGGTGGTGACTGCCAGCCGTGAAGCACCGATTGAAGATGACCGCGGCACTCGCACACTGGGCAGCAAGATCGACGATTCCCTGATCGACACCAAGGTCGGCGTGAACATCGCCAAGGCCGACCCGGCTCTGGACAAGGATTCGCACATCGTCGTCACCAGCTTCAACGGTGTCGTGCTGCTCGCCGGGCAAACGCCACGCGCCGACCTCAAGGCCAAGGCCGAACAGGCTGCCGCCGCTGTCCAGCGCGTGAAACAGGTGCACAACGAACTGCAAGTCCTGCCACCCTCCTCGTTGCTGGCACGCCAGAACGACACCTGGCTGACCACCAAGATCAAGACCCAGATGCTCGCCGATGCGAACATCCCTGGTTCGCGCATCAAGGTCGTCACTGAAAACGGCATCGTCTACTTGCTGGGCCTGCTGACCAAGCAGGAAGCTGCGCAGGCGACCAACCTGGTACAAGGCGTTTCCGGCGTACAGAAGATTGTGAAGTTGTTCGAGTACATCGACTGAACCCCATCCTGTAGGAGCGAGCCTGCTCGCGAAAAACGTCCGGTGAATGCGCTCATTCAGACAGCCCGCGTCATCGTTCACGCCCATCGCGAGCAGGCTCGCTCCTACATCGTTTGAAGGTGGCGGAATAAAAAAGGGTGATCCTTGCGGATCACCCTTTTTTTATTTCACCACCTTCAAACTCGGTCGACCGCTTGGACGCGGCGGCTCGCTGTCGGGTGGCGGAAGATCGTCATCCGGTTCGATCTCGTCGTCCTCGCCCATCGGCGATTCCAGATCAAACACCATGCCCTGGCCATTCTCCCGGGCGTAGATACCCAGGATCGAAGCAATTGGCACGTACAAGGTGTGCGGTACGCCACCAAAGCGCCCTTCGAAACTGACCGCCTCGTTATCCATGTGCAAGTGACGCACGGCTTGTGGCGATACGTTCAGGACGATCTGTCCGTCACTGGCAAACCCCTGAGGCACCTGCACCGACGGGTACTCGGAATTGACCAGCATGTGTGGGGTGCAATCGTTGTCCACAATCCACTCATAGAGCGCGCGGACCAGATAAGGTCGACTGGAGTTCATAACGGCTCCTTAAGCCTTAGCGCATGTCGCGTTCGACACCAGACAGACTCGCCTGGAAAGCCTCACGCGCAAACTGGCGCTCCATATAATCAAGCAGCGGCTTGGCCGGCCGCGGCAGTTCTATACCCAGAATCGGCAATCGCCAGAGTATTGGCAATAGGCAGCAATCCACCAGACTTTGTTCCTCGCTGAGGAAAAACGGTTTGTCGGCAAACAGTGGCGACACACCCGTCAGGCTTTCGCGCAGCTCTTTTCGAGCCACGGCACGGGCCGCTTCCTTGGTCCGCGAATCCAGAATCAGGTCCACCAGACCACACCAGTCGCGCTGAATGCGGTGTATCAGCAGGCGACTGTTGGCACGCGCCACGGGATAAACCGGCAGTAACGGCGGGTGCGGGTAACGCTCATCCAGATATTCCATCACCACAGTCGACTCCCACAACGCCAGGTCGCGATCGACCAGCGTGGGCAAGCTGCCGTAAGGGTTCACTTCAATCAGTTTAGGTGGCTGGCGACCAGCCTCCACATAAATGATCTCGGCGCTGACACCCTTCTCTGCCAGTACGATGCGCACTCGGTGGGAATAGTGGTCGGCGGGGTCGGAGTAACAGGCCAACCGATTGGTCACGCCCATGGCGATCCTCCTCGCTTGTAGAAATTATCGAAAGCTCAAAAACGAGCGCGCCCAGAGGGCGCCTCTCGTAACGACTGGATCACCAGTTTCGCTACATCTTCAGAGGCGCCCTTGGGCGCGCGCGATTAACAGCAATAGCTTGAAGCTTTATCAGTGCACGTCTTTCCAGTATTCGCGCTTGAGCAGGTAAGCGAAGACGAAGAAGAACGCCAGGTACAACAATACGTACGTACCGATGCGCTGATGTTGCAGCTTAACCGGGTTAGCCGAGTAAGCCAGGAAGGTTACCAGATTCTTGACCTTCTCATCGAACTGCTCTGCAGTCAGGGCACCGCTTTTCGGCACGATGGTCAACTGATCGCACGCTTCATGGGTCAGCGCCGTACCGGTCAGAGGATCATATTGCTTCTTGCCGTCTTCGACGATCTGAACCTGTTTGCAACCAACCACCTGGCGACCCTGGAGGCCGGCCAGGACGTTAGGCATGCCCACGTTCGGGAAGACCTTGTTGTTCACGCCCCATGGGCGCGAAGGATCTTCGTAGAACGACTTCAGGTAACCGTAGAGCCAGTCGGTGCCGCGAACACGGGCAACCAGGGTCAGGTCCGGCGGCGCTGCGCCAAACCAGGCCTTGGCGTCCGCCGGCTGCATGCCGATGCTCATGTGGTCGCCGATCTTGGCGCCAGTGAACACCAGATTCTCGAGCATCAACTCATGAGGAATGCCCAGGTCGTCGGCAACACGCTCATAGCGTTGGAACTTGGCACTGTGGCAACCCATGCAGTAGTTGGCGAACGTACGCGCGCCGTCCTGCATGGCCGCTTTATCGGAAACGTCGATGTCGACTTTTTCCAGCTCGGGGCCACCGTGTTCAGCTGCGAAAGCAAACACTGGCAGCGCAGCAAGCATCAATACAGCAAATAGTTTTTTCATCAGCCAGTCACCCTTTCCGGAACCGGTTTGGTCTTCTCGAGCCTGGTGTAGAACGGCATCAGAATGAAGTAGGCGAAGTACAGGAAGGTACATACCTGCGACAGCAGCGTACGGCCCGGAGTCGGAGCCAGGACACCCAGCACGCCCAGGATCACGAACGAAATGCAGAACACCCAGAGCCAGATCTTGCTCAGCCAGCCCTTGTAGCGCATCGACTTGACCGGGCTACGGTCCAGCCATGGCAGGACGAACAGCACAGCAATGGCAGCGCCCATGGCGATCACGCCCAGGAGCTTGTCCGGAATCGCACGCAAGATGGCGTAGAAGGGGGTGAAGTACCAGACCGGAGCGATGTGCTCTGGGGTCTTGAAGGCGTTCGCCACTTCAAAGTTCGGCTTTTCTAGGAAGTAACCGCCCATTTCCGGGAAGAAGAACACGATCGAGCAGAAGATGAACAGGAACACCACCACACCGACGATATCTTTCACGGTGTAGTACGGGTGGAAGGCAATGCCGTCCAGCGGTATGCCGTTTTCGTCCTTGTGCTTCTTGATGTCCACGCCGTCCGGGTTGTTCGAACCGACTTCGTGCAACGCCAGGATGTGCAGCACCACCAGACCCAGGATAACGATCGGCAGGGCAACCACGTGCAGGGCGAAGAAGCGGTTCAGGGTAATACCGGAAATCAGGTAGTCACCACGAATCCACTGGGTCAGGTCGTTGCCGATGACCGGGATCGCACCGAACAGCGAGATGATCACCTGGGCCCCCCAGTAGGACATCTGGCCCCACGGCAGCAGGTAACCCATGAAGGCTTCGGCCATCAGCGCCAGGTAGATCAGCATGCCGAAGACCCACACCAGTTCACGCGGCTTCTGGTACGAACCGTAGAGCAGGCCACGGAACATGTGCAGATAGACCACGATGAAGAACGCCGAAGCGCCAGTGGAGTGCAGCAGACGCAGGATCGAGCCGTACTCGACGTCACGCATGATGTATTCGACGGAAGCGAACGCTTCTTCCGCCGAAGGGTTGTAGCTCATGGTCAGCCAGACACCGGTGACGATCTGGTTGACCAGAACGAGCAGCGCCAGGGAGCCAAAGAAATAGAAGAAGTTGAAGTTTTTCGGAGCGTAGTACTTGCTGAGATGGTCTTCCCACATCTTGGTGGCGGGAAAGCGCGCATCAACCCAATCCATGAACTTGCTCATCACGCTTTCTCCGTATCGACGCCAATGATAATAATTTCATCGGTCTCATAGGAATGCGGGGGAACTGGCAGGTTCAAAGGCGCAGGCTGCGACTTGTAGACGCGGCCAGCCAGATCGTAGTGGGAACCGTGGCAAGGGCAGAAATAGCCGCCTACCCAGTCTTTACCCAGATCCGCAGGTGCCACTTCGGGACGGAAGGTCGGCGAGCAACCCAGGTGCGTGCAGATACCGATCAGCAGCAGGACCTCGGGTTTGATCGAACGGGTTTCCGGATCAACGTAAGTCGGTTGTGTCGAGTTCTTGGAGGTCGGGTCAGCGAGCTGGCCCTCGATCTTCTTCAGATTCCCCAGGATTTCCTGTGTACGGCGGACGATGAACACCGGCTGGCCGCGCCACTCAGCAATCATCTGCTGGCCTGGCTCGATCTTGCTGACATTCACTTTCACCGGTGCACCTGCGGCTTTCGCCTTGGCACTGGGAAACCATGACCCCACGAACGGGACCGCAGCCCCCACCGCTCCTGCAGCACCCACCACGGATGTGGCTGCTACCAAGAAGCGACGCCGGCCTGCATTCACGCCGTCATTGCTCATTCAGTCCTCTCCCATCAGCTTTGTGGCCTGTTAAATCAGGCATCTACTAAGTAAAACTATGTACTTATAAAAATTTTGCCGAATGGTAATGAAAAGCCCCAATTCTGACAAGGTAATTACCGGAACCCATCACCCCCAAGCCTTGTAGTATAGGGCGTCTGCGGATGTGGCAAGTTGTCACAGCGCAATTCTTTGATAAATCGCAGACATAAAAAAACGCCCAGCTCCGTGAGGAAACTGGGCGTTCTTTTTTGAACGTGAAAGCGAATTAACGCTTCGAGTACTGCGGACGCTTACGCGCTTTACGCAGACCGACTTTCTTACGTTCAACTTCACGAGCATCGCGGGTTACGAAGCCGGCTTTACGCAGGGCGCTGCGCAGAGTCTCGTCGTAGTCCATCAGAGCACGAGTGATGCCGTGGCGGATTGCGCCAGCCTGACCACTCACACCACCGCCGATCACGGTGACGTAGATGTCGAACTTCTCGACAGTCTCAGTCAATTCCAGCGGCTGACGAACTACCATGCGGGCAGTTTCGCGGCCGAAGAAATTATCCAGCGAACGGTTGTTGATGGAGATGTTACCAGTACCCGGACGCAGGAAAACGCGTGCGGTTGCGGTCTTGCGACGGCCAGTGCCGTAATTTTGAGTCGCCGACATAATGTACTATTCCGTTAAAACTTCAGTTCTTGGGGCTGCTGAGCAGTATGTGGGTGAGCAGCGCCCGCATAGACTTTCAGCTTACGGTACATGTCGCGACCCAGCGGGTTCTTAGGCAGCATGCCTTTGACCGCGGTCTCGATCACGCGCTCAGGGGCCTTGGCGATCAGCTTTTCAAAGTTGATCGACTTGATGCCGCCCGGGAAACCGGAGTGGGAGTAGTACATTTTGTCAGTGGTTTTAGCACCGGTAACACGGATCTGCTCAGCGTTGATTACGACGATGTAGTCGCCGGTGTCAACGTGAGGAGTGTACTCAGGCTTGTGCTTGCCACGCAGACGGCTCGCGATCTCGGTGGCCAGACGACCCAGGGTCTGACCAGCAGCGTCGACGACAAACCAGTCGCGCTTTACTGTTTCCGGTTTAGCAGTAAAAGTCTTCATTCTTTATAGCCTCAGGGGCCGCCCTGTAAATTAGACGGCGGATCTTACTGAATAGTGCGTACTTTGACAAGTCAAAGGCAGCCGGATACAGACGCTTTCGGGGGCTCGGGTCGGCGCGTCCGTTCAACGGCAAGATTCTTCGGCGGCGGCGCATCACTTCCACTGCAGAAAGAGGTGCGCAATTATGCAGATTGCGAAAAATAATTCAACCTGCTTTTATGATTGTTTTGCCCAAGGAGCGCCCGATGGACTATCGCCAGCTAGGCCGGACCAATCTGAACGTGAGTGCCCTCTGCCTCGGAACCATGACCTGGGGCGAGCAAAACAGCGAAGCAGACGCCTTCGCCCAGATTGAACGAGCCAAGAGTGCCGGGATCAACTTCATCGACACCGCCGAGATGTACCCGGTGCCGCCCAAGGCCGAAACCTACGCCACCACCGAACGCTATATCGGCAATTACTTCAAAAGCCGCGGCGACCGCGCCGACTGGATCCTGGCCAGCAAGATCGCCGGCCCCGGCAACACCATCGACTACATCCGCGATAAAAACCTGCGCCACAACCGCCAGCACATCACCGAAGCGGTGGACGCCAGCCTCCAGCGCCTGCAGACCGATTACATCGACCTGTACCAACTGCACTGGCCGGAGCGCAGCACCAACTTCTTCGGACAGCTGGGCTACAAGCACAAGATCGAAGCCAACCTGACCCCGCTGGAGGACACCCTCGAAGCGCTGGACGAGCAGGTCCGCGCCGGCAAGATCCGCCACATCGGCCTGTCCAACGAGACGCCGTGGGGCACCATGCGCTTCCTGGCCCTGGCCGAAGCCCGAGGCTGGCCGCGCGCCGTGTCGATCCAGAACCCGTACAACCTGCTCAACCGCAGCTTTGAAGTCGGCCTGGCGGAAATCGCCATCCGCGAGCAATGTGGCCTGCTCGCCTATTCGCCGCTGGCGTTCGGTTTCCTGTCAGGCAAGTACGAAGGTGGTGCCCGCCCGCCAAAAGGCCGCCTGAGCCTCTACAGCCGCTTCAGCCGCTATTTCAACCCGCAATCGGAAGCAGCCTGCAGCCGTTACGTGGCACTGGCTCGCGAGCACGACCTGGACCCGGCGCAAATGGCCCTGGCGTTCGTGACACAGCAGCCGTTCGTGACCAGCAACATCATTGGCGCCACGACGATGGAGCAACTGGAGAGCAACATCGCCAGTTTCGAGTTGAAGCTGTCGGAGGAAGTGCTGGAAGGGATCGAGGCGATTCACAAGGATCATCCGAATCCGGCGCCGTAACCCCCACTTGTAGGAGCGAGCTTGCTCGCGAAAAACCTGAGCACACCGTTGGGTGTCAGGTTTTCAACGTTATCGTTGACGACCATCGCGAGCGAGCTCGCTCCTACAATGATCTGGCGATGATCTCCTTCATGATTTCATTGGTCCCGGCATAAATCCGCTGCACCCGCGCATCCGCCCATGCCCGCGCGATCGGGTACTCCCACATGAACCCGTAGCCACCGTGCAACTGCACACACTCGTCGAGCACCTTGCATTGCAGGTCGGTACCCCAGTACTTGGCCATCGCCGCCGTCGGCACGTCGAGCTTGCCTTGCAGGTGCAGCTCCAGGCAGCGGTCGACAAAGACGCGGCCGATCTGGATTTCCGTGGCCATCTCCGCCAGCTTGAACCGGGTATTCTGGAAATCCGCGATCGACTTGCCGAACGCCTTGCGCTCGCGGGTGTAGTCAAGCGTCCATTGCAGCGCCGCTTCCGCTGAAGCCAGCCCGCCAATGGCCACGGTGAGGCGCTCCTGGGGCAACTCCTGCATCAGGTAGGCAAAGCCCATCCCGGCCTGGCCCAGCAGATTTTCCTTGGGCACACGCACATCCTGGAAGAACAGTTCCGAGGTGTCCTGGGCTTTCATCCCGACCTTCTCCAGGCGCTTGCCCTTGTCGAAGCCCGGCGTATCGGCTTCCACCAGAAACAGACTGGTGCCCTTCGCGCCGGCCTTCGGATCGGTCTTGGCGACGACGATCACCAGATCGGCCAGGTAGCCATTGGTGATAAAGGTCTTGGAGCCGTTGATCACGTATTCGTCACCATCGAGCACGGCCGTGGTTTTCACGCCTTGCAGATCGGAACCGGCACCAGGCTCGGTCATGGCGATCGCGGTAACCATCTCGCCAGACACCAGTTTCGGCAGGTATTTGTGCTTCAGCGTCTCACTGCCGTAATGCAGGATGTACGGCGCAACGATGTCCGAATGCAGGGAGAAACCGATACCGGTCAGGCCCAATCGCCCCACTTCTTCGATCACCACCGCGCTGTAGAGAAAGTCCGCCCCCAGGCCGCCGTACTCTTCCGGCAGGTGCGAACACAGCATCCCCGCCTCCCCCGCCTTGTTCCACAGCTTGCGGTCGATATAGCCCTGTTTTTCCCATTGCCCATGGAACGGCACCGCCTCTTTTTCGAGGAACGTCCGCACGCTGTCGCGGAAAAGCTCGTGCTCGGAACTGAACAGGGTTCTGGGGATCATGCGGCACCTTTTCTTTGTTTTTAGAAGGAGTTGACCTTCAGAGACTATGCCTCGCTTCCGATACAGGACACTGGACACATCCGACAAAAAATAAGACGATCCAGCCGTCTGGTGACCACTTCCCCCTATAAAAATAAAGTTGAATTATGTCTAACCAAGCCTCCACGCCCCTGCGGCGCGTCAGCATCCTGGCCATCGACCGGGTTTTCGCTTCCACCCTCATGCAAGCCAAGGATTTCTTCCACCTCGCCAGCCTGCGCTACGGCAAACAGCTGGGCCAGGGCCTGACACCGGCGTTCGAAACCCGCCTGGTCAGCCCCGATGGCAAGCCGGTCAACACCTTCAGTGATGTGGTGATTCCGGTGGATGGCGGGCTGGAAAACGCCGATATCATCATTCTTCCTGCGTTCTGGGACGATTTCGACAGCCTCTGCAAGCGTTACCCGCAAGTCCTGCCCTGGCTGCGCCAGCAACATGCGCGTGGTGCCGTACTGTGCGGCGAGGCCACCGGTGTTTTCTGGCTAGCCGAAGCCGGGCTGCTCAATGGCAAGGAAGCGACCACCTACTGGCGCTTTTTCAATGCCTTCGCCGAACGCTTCCCCCAGGTCCAGCTCAATCAGGACAAACACCTGACCGACGCCGATAACCTGTACTGCGCCGGCGGGACCACCTCGGCATGCGATTTGTACATTTACCTGATCGAGCGTTTCTGCGGCGCCAACGTGTCCCAGGCCGTGGCCCGGGACATCCTCTATGAAGTGCAACGCAGCTACTCACCGGGACGGATTGGATTCGGCGGGCAGAAGCTGCACCAGGACGTGATCATCCTGCAGATCCAGCACTGGCTCGAAGAACACTTCGCCGACAAGTTCCGTTTCGAAGACGTCGCCCGCGAACACGGCATGAGCATCCGCAACTTCATGCGCCGCTTCCAGACCGCCACCGGCGACAAGCCACTGCATTACCTGCAGCGCCTGCGCATCGAAACCGCCAAGGGCTTGCTGTCCGGCAGCCGCAAGAGCATCAAGACCATCAGCTATGAAGTTGGCTATGACGATGCGAGCTTCTTCGCTCGGCTGTTCCGCCAGCACACGGAGTTGTCGCCGAACCAGTATCGGCAGCAGTTTCAGCAGGCTGCGTAGCCGAACACCAACCGAATGTGGGAGCGAGCCGGCTCGCTTCCACATAGAATCCTGCGCCGACCACGCAGTTCTTTCACTGTGCATTTTCCTACGCAAAAAGCGGATTACAGAGCGCCGCAGAACCCAACCCTGCCCACAGACGCAGCCCCTTAAAAACTTCAATATCTTCCCTGTAAGCACCATCAGGGAAGATCAACCATGACTATCGGATCAAGCTACAACTACCCTTCATACATCGCCAAGGAGGCCGCCCGAACAAAGCGCTCGGCTAAAAACAAATGGGCGGCTCGCTTTCCCAATCCGCCGGATTTGTGCTTTGACTATCGTGCACTGGTAGAACAGGAAAACGGCATCGCCAGAGCAACTGACCCGCAACATAAAATCTGCATCATCGGCGCCGGTGTCACAGGCCTGACCGCCGCCAGAGAACTCTATCGCTGCGGCTTTACCCATATCACTCTCATCGAACAATCCACACGCATCGGCGGCAGGCATCTGACCGTTCCCGGTAGCCGAAACTCGGCAACAAGCCATACACCATTTGAAATGGGCGCCATGCGCATGCCCTTCTTCAACCGGGCAGATGAGCCACCGACAGAAGGTCGGTCGCTGATGGCTTATTACGCCAATCAATTTGAATTGGCGTTTTCAGACTTCGCCAACCCCGGTAGCCAATGGGTTAACTCGACCGGCATCTATCTCCGGGAGGGCAGCATGGGCGGCGGATCGGCGCCGCAAATGTTGATATGGAAAAACGAAGACGGCGTCACACCGCCTCCCGGCGATGAATTGCAAAAGGTTTATTCCAAGTGGAAAGCCTTTGCCGATCGCATGACCCGCCACGTTGCTGAGCTCTATGCGAGCCAGGAATGGGAAGCCATATGGGCTTCTATCGTTGAAAAATACGAGAGTGTCTCGTTCCGCGACCTGGTCAGCATGCCAGCACTGGACGCTTGGGATGACCGCTCACCCGGCGATTTCGGCGGAATGGGAATGTCTGCGCAAGAGTCCGCAATTTTTTACGCGATAGGTATAGGTGACGGTAGCTGGGGAGCTTTTTACGACGTCTGCTGCCTCTACCCTCTGCGTACCGCGATTTTCGGTTTCAGCAGCCAATTGCAACTGATCCATGGTCGAGTGGACTCAAACGGCGATCCACTGGATTCGCCCTACCTGAATAGCGAAACCGTTTTTGACTCAATGGGGCAGAGTTTCGACAGGCCCCGCTACATCGGTCTCGCCGCTTTGGACGAATGCCTGCTGTTTGTGAAAACCGACGAAACCGGAAAATCCATCTACGAACATTGCCTCGAAAGAAGCAATGGGCTTCTCACCGACTCATCCGTCACAAAACTGGAAAAGCTGACCAATCAAAAAATACGCGTCCATTACAACTGGAAACACAGTCAACCCGAGCAAATCCAGGAGCAATTTGATGACTTTGACTCGGTCATCATGACACTCCCCTCCAGGCTGATTGAAACTCGAATCAAGCTCGAAAACTTCACCCGGGAGATGTTGCCTTTCGAGACGATTAACGCCTACAAAACCGCACACTGGGAAACCAGCTGCAAAGTGTTTGCACCGCTGAAAAAATCATTTCTCTCGAAAAACAAAAACATCCCGCAAGCCATCGTAACCGACAGTTTTATCCACGATGTCTATACCTACCGCTACAACGACAATTACAGCTATGACTGCATCCTGCTGAGTTACACCTGGGAAGATGACGCAACCAAGCTCGCCTCATTCAGCGATAAGGAGCTGGTATCAAAATGCGCCGAAGAGCTGGATCGCATACTCATGAACTCTGCCAACATCCAGGAAAAAATCTCTCCCTACATCGGCATTGATCAAGCAGTGGTTCAGCGTTGGATCACTGATAAAAATGCTCTGGGCTGTGCCAAGCTTTACCGACCGGGCACCTACTACGATGCCGTCGGCCTGATGAAGTACAACCGGGACTTTGCTCATGTATCAGGCCTGTATTTGTCCGGCGAGTCATTTTCCGTCGATGCCGGTTGGACGGAGCCATGTTTTCGCGGTGCTGTCGATGCAGTGATTCATATCTGCAACAAAACCGCCGCGACCTTCAATGGCGGATTTTCCTTGAGCGACTACCCGCACTACCAACTCAAAATCTGATCACATCCCCGTTCCAGAGCCATGCACGCAATACATGGCTCTACCTCCCGCGCCGACTACCCACTGCCATCAAACATCACGCTGATCCATTTTCGGACAAGGACTACGACCTAAACGGAAGTAGCTGACTTACACCCCATTCCTGATTCCTCTCTTATACACACGCCAGTTAACAGTTTGAAAAACAATAAAAAGAGGAACTACGGAATGAATGAGCCAACAAGCCCTGTTCGTGTAGCAGTCGTGCAATTCGATCCACAAGTAGGCATCGAGAAATGTGTAGGTAATCTGCGTCGCAGCCTGGAATTGGCGCTTGAAGCGGTAAACGGCGGTGCGAATCTCATCGTTCTGCCCGAACTTTCCAATACCGGCTATTTCTTCAGCAACCGACAGGATGCCTTCGCCCATGCCGAAGCGGTTCCCGACGGGCCAAGCGTGCAGTGCTGGATCGACTTCGCCCGCGAACACAACGTTTACCTCGTGGCCGGCCTGGCCGAACGCGACGGAATGCGACTCTTCAACACCGGCGTTCTGGTGGGACCAGACGGTTTTATCGGCAAGTACCGCAAAGCCCATTTGTGGAATCTGGAGAAGCTCTGGTTCACCCCCGGAGACCTGGGTTTCCCGGTTTTCGACACACCGATCGGTCGCATCGGGCTGTTGATCTGCTGGGACATCTGGTTCCCGGAGGTGCCACGGATCCTCGCCCAGCAAGGCGCAGACATCATTTGCAGCCTGAACAACTGGGTCTGGACACCGCCGCCGCTGTTCGACGATGCCGGTAAGTGCATGGCGTCGTATCTGACGATGACCGCCGCTCACGTCAACAACGTGTTTATCGCTGCCGCCAGCCGGATCGGCGAGGAGCGCGGCGCGCGCTACCTGGGTTGCTCGTTGATTGCCGGAACCAACGGCTGGCCGATTGGCACGGTGGCTTCGGCAGACAAGCAGGAAATCCTGTTTGCCGATGTCGACCTGACCAGCTCCCGCAGTGCGCCCATCTGGAACAACCTGAACGACCTGCATCGCGATCGCCGAGCCGATCTTTACGATCAGATGCTCGGCTACACACAACACCCTTGCCTCCCACGTTGATCAGGAGGCCTATCGCATGGAAGTTACAACCGACAAAAACCAACCATCGCGCAAATCACCGATTGATACAGCCGTAGTCCTGCTAATGATCGGCGCGACACTGCTGACCGTCTGGCTTTCTTTCAGCAACCGTACTTTCTGGGGAGCGCATTGGCCCGGGTACGGCGACATGGTATCGATGCTACCCGAACCGAGTGCCTGGTTGCGTTGGGTATTAGGTGACATCAGCGAGGTGGCTTTCTACAAGCACGAGTTCGCCTCGATCGGCCTGCTGGCGGGTGCTTATCTGGCTTACTGGGCGAATCGAACGGGGAAATCCTGGCAAGGGTTTGCCATCTCCTATGGAACGGGACTTTGGCCCTGGCTGGTCACCAGTTCGTTGCTCGGGCTACTGCTGAGCAATCTGCTGTGGGGCTGGACGGTGACAGCCACTACCTGGCAACCCACATTCGTAGCATTCGTCTCGCTGCCAGCGGCGATGGTGCTGATGTTTGGCGGAGGCTGGAAGGTCACGATCAACGGCGCACTCATGGGCGCCGTACTCGTCACACCGATGTGCCTGCTGATCGTCAACTACGTGTGCCAACCGCTGGCCTTGCCTGCGGTGATTGGCAATGTGCTGGGCATGGCGTCTGCCAGCGTCCTGGCGTTTCTGTTCTGCCGCTATTGGCCGAACCTGGTGAAATCCAGGTCGTCGCAAACGCCTCCCGCCTCGATCGCTCCCGCCAAGGCACCCGACTATGGCGTCATCTGGAGCCTGCGCCGGATTCTGGCGGATTTTTCCGAAGCACCGTTCTTCGGCAATGAGCTGGCCAGTCTTGGCCTGATATTGGGTGCATTGCTGGCGTACAGCCTGAACCCTTCAAGCCCCGCGTACGGATCGGGCCTGTTGCTGCACATCATCGGCGCGCAGGCATTGGCCTCGGCCATCGGCGTGCTGATCTGGCGTCGACAATGGATGTTGCGCGGCTGGTATCCCACTTACATCCCGCTGGTTTCAGTGGTGCCCGCGGCGATCCTGGCCTATGGCGGCAGCTGGCAGATTATCGTCTCAAGTGCACTGCTGGGGGCATTGCTCGCACCACCGCTGGCCTGTGTGATTGCCAGGAAATTACCGGCCGACATGCACGCCTACATCGCCAATGTACTGTCGATGGCCATCAGCACACTGCTGATCGTGCCGCTGATCGGTTTCCTGATCGCTGATTAATGCCCCAGCCATTCGGCTGTATCTCGGCCTCAAAAGCGGATACAGCCACTTTTCATTACAAACAAGCGAGGTATCCCATGAACCTGCCAAAACTGTCCATCGCGGCACTTGGCGGCACGGTAAGTATGCAAGCGAGCAATGCCGGTGAAGGTGTCATCCCGACCGTCAGCGGCGAAACCCTGCTGACTTCCATACCGGACCTGACGACGCTGGCCGCAGTCACCGTCAAGACCCTCGGCCTGCTGCCCAGTGCGTCCCTGGATTTCGAGTTTTTGCTGAACGTATTGTCCTGGGCTGAGTTTCAGGTCAAACAGGGCGCCGTTGGGGTCGTGATAACCCAGGGCACCGACACCCTTGAAGAAGCCGCGGTATTTTTGGATTACCTGTGGCCCTACGACACCCCCTTGGTGCTGACCGGTGCCATGCGTTCCGCAGCACATCCAGGTGCCGATGGACCGGCCAATCTGCTGGATGCATGTCGCGTTGCCCTGGCGCAGAACAGCCGGCAGCGCGGTGTCCAGGTCGTGATGAACGGACAGATTCATCAAGCGTGCAGCGTACGCAAAACCGATTCGCTGGCATTGCAGGCGTTTTCCTCTCCGGTCGTGGGGCCCGCGGGCCTGATGTTGGAAGACCGTGTTCGCTACCTGCGCCCGCCGGGGCCGCGCACGGTGTTACCGTTGCCGCAACAGACCACACAGAAGGTTGCGCTGCTTGAGGCCTCACTTTCGGCCGACACCCTGCTACTGGAAAATATTCTCGCACTCGATTACGACGGGCTGGTGATCGGCGGTTTCGGCGCCGGCCACATCTCTCAGCGCTGGGCGACAATGATTGAGCATATTGCCGAACGAATCCCCGTGATCATTGCGACCCGAACCGGCTCCGGCTCCACCGCACGTGCCTCTTACGGTTTTGGCGGTGGTGAAATGGACTTGATCCGCAAGGGGGCATCGATGGCGGGTTTTCTATGTCCGCGAAAAGCCAGAATTCTGCTTTGGCTGCTGCTTGGTTGCCAACGGCAGCACGAGCTTGCGCAGTATCTCAACGAAGACATTTGACTTCAAAACAACGTACAAACCTGTGGGCGGAGGATTTTCGCTGACAAAAAAGGCCTGCATGTCAGGCCTTTTTTTGTTTTCCGAATCGTCCTACGGCTTGTGCGCCCGGGCCAGGAATTCGTGGGATTGCATTTCCAGCAGTCGGCTGAGGGTTCGCTGGAACTCGAAATTCAAGCGACCACCGGTGTACAGATCCTTGAGCTCGACTTCGGCGGAAATGATCAGCTTCACGTTGCGGTCGTAGAACTCGTCGACCATGTTGATGAAGCGTCGGGCGATGTCGTCGGTGGTGACGCTCATCTGCTCGACATCGCTGAGCAGCACGGCGTGGAAGATCTTGCCCAGCTCGATGTAATCGTTCTGGCTGCGCGGGCCGTCGCACAGTTCGCGGAAGTTGAACCAGGCCACGTCATCGCAGGTGCGCAGGGCGCGAATTTCACGGTTTTCGATCATCAGCACGTCATTTTCGACCGCTGCCGTGCATTCCGGCGTCAGCGCACGGAAGCTCTTGCGCAGGCTTTCGTTGGCGGCTTCGTCGAGTGGATAGTGGAACAGCTCGGCTTGTTCCAGGTGACGCAGACGATAGTCGACGCCGCTGTCGACGTTGACGATCTCGGTATTCTGCTTGATCAGCGCAATGGCCGGCAGGAAGCGCGCGCGTTGCAGGCCGTCCTTGTACAGGCCGTCCGGCACGATGTTCGACGTTGCGACCAGGGTCACGCCGTTCTTGAACAGTTCTTCCATCAGGGTGCCAAGGATCATGGCGTCGGTGATGTCGGAAACGAAGAACTCATCGAAGCAGATGACCCGGGCTTCGGTGGCGAAGCGCTTGGCAATGATGGTCAGCGGGTTTTTCTCGCCGCCCAGGGTTTTCATCTCTTCGTGCACACGCTTCATGAAGCGGTGGAAGTGCGTACGGGACTTTTCCTTGAAGGGCAGCGCTTCAAAGAAGGTATCCACCAGGTAAGTCTTGCCGCGACCTACGCCGCCCCAGAAATACAGGCCCTTGACCGGGGTCAGATCCTTCTTGCCAAACAACTTGCCCAGCAGGCCCGGCTTGTTTTGCTCGGCCGCGACCAGGTCGTCGTACAGGCGCTGCAAATGACGCACGGCAGTTTCCTGCGCGGCGTCATGGAAGAATTCCGGGCGTTTCAGATCAGCTTGATATCGTTCTAGGGGCGTCATAATTCGTTAGCAAGGCAACAAAAACGGGCCGACACTGTAGCGACGACCCCGAGGAATGGCAATCGGCCCTTGGTCGGGCCGAACCATTGTTTATTCCTGAACCGGCGTCAGGGCGATGCGCAAGGCTTCTATGGCAGCGTCACGCGCGGCGCTGTCGGCAAAGGACGGGCTGTCGGCAACGCACTCGCCTTCCAGCCAGACGCTGAAGCCCAGGGCTTCACTGCGCACGTCCAGATCCTGGCCCGATTGCAGCTGCTTGCTCACCTGCCCCGCGGTTTTACCGTCGGCGAAGTTGCGCGACAGCAGCAGTTGTTCGCCATCGGCCGCCAGCAGACGGAAGCGGAAACTGCCGTCGTCTTCACGGAAGCTGACAAAACGTGCGGCCTTCACAGCTTTCTTCTTGGTGGCCGCCGCCAGTTGAGTCTGGGCAACGAAGGAGCGCAGGCCCACCGCTTCACGCAGTTCGTTGAGGAAGGGTGTTGCTACCGTACGGGCCTTTTTTGCGCCGTGTTGCAGGATGTCTTCCAGATCCGCCGGGCGCTCGATCAGCTGGTTATAACGCTCGCGGGATTCGCCCAGCTCGCTGTCCAGCAACCGGAACAGACGATTCTTCGCCTCGCCCCAACCCAGCCCCTGCAACAGTTCGCTGCGGAACTCGTCGGCCTGCGCCGGGGTGGCGAACGCCTGGAACAGGGTGAACAGGTGCGAGTTGTCCGGATCCTTGGCTTCGCCCGGCGCCCGGGAGTCGGTGACGATCCGCGAAATCGCGTCCTTCATCTCTTTGGCGCTGCTGAACAGTGGAATGGTGTTGTCGTAGCTTTTCGACATCTTGCGGCCATCCAGGCCCGGCAACGTGGCGACGCTCTCTTCGATCAACGCCTCGGGCATGGTGAAGAACTCTTTGCCCTGGCCAAACAGGTGGTTGAAGCGCTGGCCGATGTCCCGCGCCATTTCCACGTGCTGGATCTGGTCACGACCGACCGGCACCTTGTGCGCATTGAACATCAGGATGTCCGCGGCCATCAGCACCGGGTAGCTGTACAGGCCCATGGTGATGCCGGCGTCCGGGTCTTCACCGGTCTCGACGTTCTTGTCCACCGAAGCCTTGTAGGCGTGGGCGCGATTGAGCAGGCCCTTGGCGGCAACGCAGGTCAGCAGCCAGGTCAGCTCAGGGATTTCCGGGATGTCGGACTGGCGATAGAACGTCACGCGGTCCACATCCAGGCCACCGGCCAGCCAGGTCGCGGCGATTTCCAGACGCGAGCGCTGAATGCGTAGCGGGTCATCGCACTTGATCAGGGCGTGGTAGTCGGCCAGGAAGTAGAACGAATCGGCATTGCTGTCACGGCTGGCGACGATCGCCGGGCGGATGGCGCCGGCGTAGTTGCCCAGGTGCGGCGTGCCGGTGGTGGTGATGCCGGTGAGGATACGGGTACGAGTCGTCATGGGTAATCGCTTGTCAGACTGCAATCAATTCGAGAGACGCGGCAGGATCAGATCCTTGAGATCGGTCAGCTTGCCATGAAAAAAGTGTCCGCATTCTGCCACTTTCAGCAGCTCATGGGGGCGTTCGAGCTTGTCGGACCATTCGTAAACCAGCTGCGGATCGATCACTTCGTCGGTTTCCGGCTGGATCAGGGTCAGCTCGCCCTGTTGCGGCAGCTGATCCTGATCGCCCAGGCGCATGACCGCCGGCGCGACCATGAACAGGTGCTTGAGCTGCTCGCCCTTGGCCTCAAGACGCCCGCCGAGACTTGCTGCAACAAAACCGCCGAAGGAGAAACCGAACAGGGTCAATGGCAAATCCGGATGCTTGGCGCGAAACCATTCGGCCACTGCTTGGGCATCATCGACTTCGCCGGTGCCCATGTCGTGGGTGCCTTCGCTGGCACCCACGCCGCGGTAGTTGAAGCGCAAGGTAATCAAACCGGCATCACGCGCGGTGCGCTGCAGGGTCGAGACCACTTTGTTGAGCATGGTGCCGCCCTGCACCGGGTTCGGATGGCAGATCAGTGCCAGGCCACGCGGCTGCTCGTTGTCCAGACTGTTGTTTTCCAGAAGCAGTGCTTCCAGTTGACCCACCGGGCCATCAATCACTACAGGGGTTTCACGCATAAGCAAGGAAGGAACTCCGTGACCTCGGATCAGGTCGACTCGTCTAGCAAATTGTCTGTGGCTGTCTATTGCGAGTGAATCGCGGTATACAGCGCAGGTTCGAGCCGTTAACGTAAAGCAAAGCCGTTTATAGAGGAAGGACTCGTGGAACACTCGCTCTTAGTTTGGTTGTTACCGACTCTTGCCCTGGTTGTGGGTGTCGCCATTGGGTTCCTGATCGCTCGCCTTGCGCCGAATGCCGCGCCTAGCAGCACTCAACGTCAGCTGGACGATATTCAGGAACGTTTCGATAGTTATCAGAACGAGGTGGTGACCCACTTCAACAGCACTGCGACACTGGTCAAGAAACTGACTGCGAGCTATCAGGAAGTGCAGGACCATCTCGCCGAGGGTGCCAACCGCCTTGCCCTGGACGAGCAGACTCGCCAACGCCTGCTGGCCTCCCTGCACGCTGATGCGGCGCAGGCCCCACGGGAACGCCTGACGCCACCGCGCGATCAGGAACCGCCTCGCGACTATGCACCCAAAGCCCCGAACTCGCCGGGCATGCTCGATGAGCATTATGGCCTGAAGAAGTAAGCAGCTTTCGCGCATGGCAAAAAGCCCCCGGACAATCACTTGTCCGGGGGCTTTTTTGTTTCTGCGTTCTTCGTTGCCTGTACTGGCCCCATCGCGAGCAGGCTCGCTCCCACAATTGATTTTCAGCGGACACAACCTCTACGACCAAAGGAGATCCCCTGTGGGAGCGAGCCTGCTCGCGATGGGGCCGCAACTGACGAAAAAAAAGCCCGCCCAATCTGTAGAGGATCGGGCGGGCTTTTTACGCCAGGGGTTCAATCAGACGATCAAGGGTACTGCTGAACCTGACCTTGCTGCTGACCACCATACTGCTGGCCTGGAATCGCCTTGAGGTTGACCTCGACACGGCGGTTCTGTGCACGGCCATTTACGTCACCGTTGCTGGCCACCGGGTTATCCGGGCCGGCACCACGGGCGCTCAGGTTGGCACCGCTGACACCTTGCGAGGTCAGGTAGGTTGCCACGCTCTGGGCACGACGCTGGGACAGGTCCATGTTGTGCTGGCGGCTGCCGGTGCTGTCGGTATAGCCGACGATCTCGATCTGGTTCTGGTTGAACTCTTTCAGCGAGCCCGCCAGGTTGTTCAGCGGCTGATAGAAACCTGGGGCAATGTTCGCCGAATCGGTCGCGAAAGTGATGTTGCCCGGCATGATCAGCTTGATCTGGTCGCCCTGGCGCTGCACTTCAACACCGGTGTTGGCCATGCTGGCGCGCAGCTTTTTCTCTTGCTGATCGGCGTAGTAGCCGTAACCGGCGGCGGAAGCACCGACCACCGCAGCACCGATCAGTGCGCCCTTGCCACGGTTATCGTGGTTGATCGCAGCACCGGCCAGCGCACCGGCCAGAGCGCCGAGGCCACCGTATTTCGCGGTCTTGCTCATGCCTTCGGAGCCGCTATCCGTCTGGCCCTGAGCCTGGCCCTGACCGCCGTATGGGTTAGGCGAGGCACAACCGGACAAAACGGCCACAGCTGTAGCGAGAATAATCAAACGACGCGTGGTGAACATGTAAAGCTCCTACTTTTTTGCATTCTGTGGTGCAACGGACCAAGGCATCAGCCTTTGCGGGCGTTGGATCATGTTAACGGGTAAAAATTCCGAATGTTACAAATCAGCCCCGAACAAAGGGGTTCTCGCGCATTTCGTCGCCCAGACGGGTATCCGGACCATGCCCGGTCACCACGGTGGCGTCTTCGTCGAGGGTGTACAGCCGCTGCTTGATCGAGCGCACGATGGTCGCCTGGTCGCCGCCCCACAAATCCGTGCGTCCTACCCCGCGCTTGAACAGCGTGTCACCGGCAATCAGCAGCTTTGCATCGGCAAACCAGAAACTCATCGACCCTGGTGTGTGTCCCGGCGTGTGCAGCGCCACGCCACAGCCGCAGTCCAGTTCTTCATCATCGGCCAGCCAGCGGTCCGGGGACGGCACCGGGGTGTAAGGCACACCGAACATCTGGCACTGCATTTCCAGGTTGTCCCACAGAAACTGGTCTTCCTTGTGCAGATGCAGGGTCGCTCCGGTTTTCTCCTTGAGTTGACCGGAAGCCAGGAAATGATCGAGGTGGGCATGGGTGTGAATGATGCTGACCACTTTCAGCCCCAGGGCATCGAGCCGCGCCAGGATCAGCTCATGATTGCCACCCGGATCGACGACGATGGCCTTTTTCGTTACCGGATCGCCGATGATCGTGCAGTTGCACTGCAACGGACCGACGGGGAAAGTTTCGCGGATGAGGGTGGGTTGCTGGGACATCGTGGCCTGCTCGATAAACGGGGACGAGCGATTTTCGCACAATTGAGCAGCGAACCAATGGCCGCGATGGGTAACGTGAAAATTCCTTAACCCAACACCCCCAGCTCCTTGGCCCGTGCCACCGCCTGCGTACGCCGCTCGACCCCGAGCTTGCTGTTGATGTGGCTGGCGTGGGTCTTGACCGTGTGCAGGGAAATAAACAGCTGATCG
Source organism: Pseudomonas sp. KH_046_2 (assembly GCF_057838985.1). NCBI lineage: Bacteria > Pseudomonadati > Pseudomonadota > Gammaproteobacteria > Pseudomonadales > Pseudomonadaceae > Pseudomonas > Pseudomonas sp. KH_046_2. The sequence continues at coordinate 5,210,261 of NZ_CM174480.1, forward strand.
CTGATTTCCTGGTTCGAACAGCCTTGGGCGATCAATCGCAGGACCGCCATTTCCCGGGTGCTGAGCTGTTCCGCGGTCGCGCAGGACTCCGGCCCGGGACGGGCAGCCAATGCCGGCAGTTTTTCACTGAGGCTCAGGGAAACGGGGGTTGGCGGACAGTTTTGAAGCTGCCCACGCAGCCAGTCCGGGTGCTCGGCCAGCAAGCCCTCAAAGGGTTGCAGCACCCCTCCGCCAGCAGCGTCCAGCGCCTGGGCCAGTGCCTTGCGTGCTTCCGGCTCCCGTCCGTTGCCGAGCAATAACGCCACTTTCTGGGTCAGCGCCATGGCACTGAGCATCTGCCGACCGCTTTGCTGGCCATGTTCGAGCAGCGCATTCAAACGCCCTTCGGCCAGCATCGGTTGGCCCTGGATGACGTCGAGCAAGGCTTGTTGCAATTCGATATGCAGCGGCAGTTGCGGGTGGAATTCCGGCGGTGCGGCCCCGTTTTCGCCGTTATAGGTCTGCTCCAGGCGCGCTAGCCAGGCTTCGGCCAGATCGGTGCGGCCCTGGGCCAGCCAGAGCTCACATTTGACCAGGGTGATCATGGCCAGGTAGTAGATCGGCGGCACGTCCCAGATATGCATGAGCCGTTCGGCTTCGGCAAGTTCGGCAAAGGCTTTGGCAAACTCGCCGCTGCTGCCTTCCAGCCTGGCAATCACGCAGTGGCCGATCAGCACGCTGATGTCACGGCAGGCGCGCGCCTCGCTCAACCCGGCCTGCAACCGCACCCGCGCCGCTTGTGGTTGCATGCGCAAGGCCAGCAAAAAGCCTTCGTACAAGGTCAGCCGGGCGCGAACCGCATACAGCCGTTGCGCAGGCAAGCTCTGCAGGCGCTGCATTCCCTGACGGACCTCTTCCAGCGCCCGAAAGATTTCCCCGCGTGCTTGCAGGACACGGGCTCGGTCGTAGTGCGCCAGCGCTTCGAACAAGGGGTTGCCAACCCGTTGCGCCAGCTCCAGCGATTCGCGGTTAAGCCCTCGTGCCCGCCACAAATCACCGTCGGCAATGGCCAGGTTGGACAGGGTCGAGAGGCACATCAGGCGCTGGCCGTAACGCTTGGGCGGAAGACTTTCCAACGCTTCGCCGCAGTACTGCAGCGTCAGTTCGCGGTTGCCGCGCCCACGGGCAATGATGCCGCTCAACGCCAGCCATTGGGCCAGCATGGACTTCTGGGCGGTGGCCGACGGAGCAGGCAGGAAGCGGCTCAAATGGCTGGCCAACTCCTCAGCGGCATCCAGCTGGCAAGCCATCCCCAGCGCCCAGCTATAGAGCACGATCAGCCGCGGTGTACTGATCAGCAAGCTGTCAGGCAAGTCCATTTTCCAGCGCAGCAACATGCCGACGTTCTGCTCGGCCAGCAGTTGCTCTTCGGAGAGGTTCTGCACCAGGTTCGCCGCGACGTCCAGGTGACCGGCGCGCAAGGCCTGCTCCACGGCCTCATCGAGCAGCCCCTGAGCATTGAACCAGCGGCAGGCACGCAGGTGCAGGCTGGCGGCCGGCACAATCGACTGGGAAGTCGGGCGCGTGCGCAACAGATCGGAAAACAGGTGGTGGTAACGATACCAGTGGCCGTGCTCGTCCAGCGGCACCAGGAACACTTGGTGGGCGAGCAGGAAGCGCAGGATCTCCCCGCTGTCATGGGCATCGCGAACGGCGTCGCACAGTTCACTGCAAAAACGTTCCTGGGGCGCCGTGTCATAGAGGAACGACTGGACCTCGGCGGGCAGGCAATCGATGACCTCTTCAAGCAGGTAATCGCGGATCAGCCCTTCCCCACCGTGCAACGATTGCGGCAGCGCGCCATCGGTGCCCGCCTCCGAGGCGGCCAGCAGCCAAAAACGCAACCCCGCGACCCAACCTTCGCTGCGCTGGATCAGGTTTTCCAGTGCCTCACCGCGCAAGGAGCTGCTGTGCCGGTCGAGCAGGGTCAAGGCCTCGTCGTGGGTCAGGCGCAGATCCTGTTCATGCAACTCAAGCAGTTGCCGCGACAGCCGCAGCCGCGCCAGGTGCCAGTCGGGACGTTGGCGACTGGTGACCATCACCAGCAAACCATCGGGGAGATGATTGAGGAAAAATTGCAGGCAACGGTCCAGCACCGGCCCCTGGGCGAGATGGTAATCATCCAGCACCAGCAGCAATGGCGTTGCCGTGGACAGGTGTTCGGCCAGTTCGTCGAGCAGGCCGTCCAGCCATTCTTCGAACGCGAACGGCTGATGGCGCTGACGCATTTTCAACAGTCCGAGGGATTGCCTGCCCAGGTGCGGGAAGTAGTCCTGGAGGCCTTCCAGCAGGCGCTCGAGAAAACGTCCCGGATCACTGTCTCGCGGGCTCAAGCCCAGCCAGAGACTTTGCCAGTGCGCCGGCAGCCCCTGACAAAACTCCACCGCCAACGAACTCTTGCCGAACCCTGCCGGTGCGCTGACCAGCAGCAACCTGCCACCGAGCCCGGCGCTCAGGCGCTCGCACAAACGTGGCCGCAGCACATGGCCGTCGGGCAACGGCGGGCGGAAGAAGCGCCCGTCGAGTGTCGCGACAGCAACGTTTGCAGAACCTGGGGGTGTAGACAAATCAGTCATAGCCGGCTCTTGTTTGAATTGCGGGTGGCGGCGTTGCAGATGTCCGCAGACTAGCCGTAAACGGATAGGGAATGAAGGTAATTGCTACAAATGGCTACAAAAAGTCTACGAACAAAAAAACGCCCCGAACCAGTCGGGGCGTTTTTCTAGAGAGGATGCGGTCTCTACTCAGCTCACCTTAGCGAACACCTTCCTGACGCAAGGCGGCCGGGGTGAAATCGCTGGTGGTCGCCGTGAAGCCGAAGTCATAAGCCGACTTCTCTTCGTTTTTCATGCCCAGTGCCAGGTAACGGCCCGATTGCAGGTCGTACAGAGCTTCGAGGGCGTACCACGGCACTTGCTTGTCGTAGTAGTTCTCGGCATGGGCCTCACCTACACGCCACAGTTGACCACGACCGTCGTAATGGTCGATGACCGCTGCTTGCCAGGTGTCTTCGTCAATGTAGAAATCACGCTTGGCGTAGATGTGACGCTGACCTTCCTTCAGGGTTGCAACCACATGCCACACACGACGCAACTCGTAACGCGCCAGATCCTGGTTGATGTGACCGGCCTTGATGATGTCGGTGTACTTGAGCTTCGGATCATCGAGCTTGTAGGCATCGGAGCCGATGTACATCTCTTTCTTGCCTTCAAGCTTCCAGTCGTAACGATCCGGTGCACCGTTGAACATGTCCAGGTTGTCGGAAGTACGCAGGCCGTCGGCCGCGGTACCCGGGCCGTCATAGGACACTTGCGGCGCACGTCGCACACGACGCTGGCCGGCGTTGTAGACCCACGCCGAACGTGGCTCCTTCACTTGGTCGAGGGTCTCGTGCACCAGCAGCACACCACCGGCCAGACGTGCCGGGGCAGTCACTTTCTGCTTGAAGTAGAACAGGATGTTGCCCGGGTTTTTCGGGTCGTAATCCTTCATCTTGTCGCGAAACACGAACTGGTCCTGGAAATACACCAGGCTGAACGAACCGTTCGGCTGTGGTGTGGCCTGGGTCACCAGGCGGGTCACGCTACCACCGCGATAACGGGTGATGTGGTTCCAGATGACTTCAACGCCGCTTTTCGGAATCGGGAACGGAATGGCGGTTTCAAAGTTCTCCAGGCCGTTGCCTCCGGACACCAGGTTGGTGTTGGTGGCGTTGCGCTTGATGGCGGCGAACACGTCATCCGGCACGGTGGCACCGCGATGGGACGGATAGACCGGCATCTTGAAGGTTTCCGGGTAGCGCTTGAACATCGCGTACTGGCCCGGGGCGAGCTTGTCCTTGTACTGGTCGACGTTCTGCGCCGTGATGGTGAACAGCGGTTTTTCGCTGGCGAACGGATTGGACAGGAAACCTTTGCTGTCGACCGTACCGGCGTTCTTCGCCATCGGCTTCCAGGCCGGGATCGAGCCATCGGCGTTACCCGCCATTTCGGCGCCCATCGGGGTCAGGCTCTTGCCCAGCTTGTCGGCCTCGGCCTGGGGAACCGCTGCGATGACGCTGGTCGCCAGCAGCGAAAGACCCAGAACACCGGCGTGGAACAGACTCTTTGTTATTTTCATATATGTGTTCGTCCTGAAAATACTGTGCTTAGAAGTTCACGCCGAGGCTGAGCGCAACGAAGTCGCGGTCATCCACGGTGGTGTACTTGCCGTCGAAGAAGTTGGTGTACGCCAGGCTCGCGGTATAGGTGTTCTGGTACTCGGCGTCGACACCCAGGCTCACTGCCTTGCGGCCTTCCTCGAAGTTGCCGCCAGGACCAGGGGAGTAACCGCTCACGTCATGGGACCAGGCAACGTTTGGCTTGAGGTTCACACCGGCAAACACGTCGTTGTATTCCCAGATGGCGCGACCGCGGTAGCCCCACGAAGTGGCAGTGGTGAAGCCTTCGTCGGTGCAGTTGCGGCTGCGGTTGTTGGTCGGCGTACCTGGACCGGCACCATTGATGGTGCTGGTGTTGAGCGCCACGCAGGTATCGAGCGCGCCAGAGGCTGGCAACTCACCCGGGCCGTAGACCGGATCGCGGCCATAACGAACGTCGGAAGTGCTTTCCAGGCCGCCAACGTGGGTCACGCCCACTTCGCCCACCAGGGTCAGACGGCTGGCGCCCATGACTTGGTCGAAGAAGTGCGTCAGGGTGGTCTGGAACTGGGTGATTTCCTTGCGACGATACCCGTGCAGGTCCTGACCCGGCACGCCGGTAAGCAGCGATGCATTGGTCAACGGGTTGTTCGGGTTGTTATTGCCTATAGGACGGACACCGGAGAACAGGATGTCGGTGGAGTTGAGCTGCACCGGAGCGTTCGGACGGTAGCTGATCTCACCGCTCCACGCCGTACCGGTAGGCAGGGTGGTGGAGAAGCTCAGGCCGTAGAGGCGGATGTCTTCCGGGTATTCGACGAAGTACTGCGAATTACCCGCCACCAGCAACGGCGCCAGCGCAGCGAACGGGGTACCCTGGAGTGATGCTGCAGTGTTGTAGACGGACTGCGGCGCACCGGTGGCGCTGAAGATCGGCGCACGGCTGTGGTAGTTCATGAAGTAGGCGCCGAACTCGGTGTCCAGCGGATCGAACATGTACTTGAAGGACGCGCCCCACTGACCGCTGTCACGGGCATCGCGATCCGGACCACGACGCACCAGAACACCCTCATTGTTGACGTCGACGCCGTTAGCGGCCAATGGCCCCAGGGCAATGGCCGGAATTTGCGAACGTTTGGCCAGTACACGCAGGTTGTCGTCGCAGCCGTCGGCAATGATGTCCGGCTGGGAGAAGAACGTGCCGCAGTTATCGACGACGGTCTGGTCCCATTCAATTTGGTAGAACGCTTCGGCCGACAGGTTTTCGGTCAGGCTCTGGGACACATAGAACATGTTGACCGGGATCAGGCCTTCCTTGATCTCGGCACCTGGACGGCGGAATGCCGACACGTCGATCGGGTTGATCGAGTTGATACCGCCGCCGATGAAGGTACTTTCACCCCAGCTCACGACCTGCTTGCCCAGACGCACGGAGCCTGGCTGATCGGCAATGGCGTAGTTGTGGTAGACGAAGGCGTCGAGGATCTGGCCGCCGGCAGACTTGGCGCCTTCCTTGCGGCCCTCGTCGCTGATGTCCTTGAACGGACGGCTTTCGTCCTTCAGTTCAAAGTCGTACCAGTATTTGCCACGGACGAAAACACCGGTATCGCCGTATTTCAGTTCAAGGTCATGGATGCCCTTGAAGATCTTCGAGAAGGTTTCCCCGCTCTTGAAGTTCAGGTGACCGTCATCAGAAGTCTGGGACAGACCCTTGCCGCCGTTGTTGACACCGATGAGGTTCTTGTTGGCACTTTCGGTAGACCAACTGGCACCAACCGACAGGGATGAGTCGAACTGACCTTCGATTTCACCGACGTTGAAACTGACGCCGAATGCTGGCCCGGCGAGCGTAGAGGCAAGACTGACAGCCAGGGGCAGTTTCGCCCGGCGCCAGAACTGGTTTACTGATGTCATCGACGCTACTCCATGTGCATTTTATTTTTATGGCATGAGCACTTCTAAAAACGCTGTGGATAACCGGGCGCCATGGCATCCCAAAGTCATTCCAAAGTTGCATCGCCCCGGTTCGTGCGGTTGCCCCGTTCTTAAAAATCCTTGAGCGGACTATAGCCAGCAGGTAGTTGTGCTTGATCCCTCTAAAGTGTGATTTGCAGCTGCCAGCCACTCTGGAACAGTCCTTTCGCCAGTCCGACACCCGTCGGCACGGCAAGGATGGCTGAAAATTTCGATTTGACAAGCCAAGCGCTTGCTTGGTGGGGCTGGCGTGCCCTTTCGGGCACGCCGGGAGACGCTTAAAGCGTCGAGAGGAAGGTGCTGTTGGTGGCCTGCCATTCGCTGATGTCGACACGAATGCGCTTCTTGTCGAGTTTGCCGACACTGGTCTTGGGAATTTCAGTAACAAGGGCGATCTGGCTCGGAATCGCCCACTTGCTCAGGTGTCCCAGCTCCACAAACGGCTTGAGGTGTTCCTTGAGTTCCCGGGCCCCGATTTCGTGACCCTCGCGGAGCACCAGCAGAGCAAACGGCCGCTCGCCCCACTGCGGATCGGGGATCCCCACCACTGCTACTTCACGTACCGCCGCATGACGGCTGATCAGGTCTTCCAGGTCCAGGGAGGAGATCCACTCGCCACCGGTCTTGATCACGTCCTTGATGCGGTCACGAATGTCGATCACGCCCATGCTGTCCAGGGTCGCCACATCGCCGGTGTGCAGCCAGCCGCCCGCCCAGAGTTCGGCGCCCTTCTGCGGTTCGTTGAAATAGCCCTCGGTCAGCCATGGTGCGCGCAGTACCAGCTCGCCCTGGGTCTCACCGTCGGCGGGCAGGAAGTTGCCCTCGGTGTCGACGATCGCCGCCTCCACCAGTGGCCCCGGCACGCCAGCCTTGATCCGGTAGGTGGTGCGCTCGTCTTCAGTGCCGGCCATCAATTCGTCGTTGAGGTGCGCGCACGAAACCAGCGGCCCGGTTTCCGACATGCCGTACGCCGCGGTCAACTGAATGCCTTTGGCCTTGGCCGCCTCGTACAAGGTGCGGTTCAGGGCGCTGCCGCCGATGACGATTTTCCAGCCGCCGAAGTCGACGTTCTGCGCGGCCTTGGCATTGAGGACCATCTGCAAAATGGTCGGTACGCAATGGGAGAACGTGACCTTCTCCTTGCGCCACAACTCCACCAGATATTCCGGGTCATAGCGACCGGGGTACACCTGCTTGAGCCCGAGCATGGTCGCCACATAGGGTAAGCCCCAGGCGTGGACGTGGAACATCGGGGTGATCGGCATGTACACGTCGTTGGTGCCCAGCAGGCGCACGCTATCGACCGAGCCCATGATGGTCGACACGCCCATGGTGTGCAGCACCAGTTGCCGATGGGTGAAGTACACGCCCTTGGGATTGCCGGTGGTACCGGTGGTATAGAACGTGGTCGCGACCGAGTTTTCGTCGAAATCCTCGAAGTCGTACTGCGGGCTCGCCGCGGCCAGCAGCTGTTCGTATTCACCGACGAGGTTCGGCAGGTCCGCGGTTTTTTCCGGCAGGTCAGTCAGCAGCAGGGTTTTGTCGACCGTGGTCAGTTGCCCTTCGATGGCTTTGTAGAGGCCGACGAACTCGCTGTTGACCAGCACAAAGCGGTCCTCGGCGTGGTTCATGGTGTAGAGGATCTGTTCCGGCGACAGGCGCACGTTGATGGTGTGGATCACCGCGCCGATCATCGGGATGGCGAACATGCACTCCAGGTAACGATGGCTGTCCCAGTCCATCACACCCACGGCATCCCCGGGCTTGACCCCGGCCGCTGTCAGCACGTTGGCCAGGCGGGCCACCCGTTCGATCAGGGTCGGGTAGCTATAGCGCAACTTGTCGCGGTAGATGATCTCGCGGGTTTTTTCATAACGGGCACCGGACATCAGCAGCCGTTTGATCAACAGCGGGTACTGGTAAGCGCCTTCGGCCGGGGGGATAACGCGAGTCTGCAACATAATAATCCCTTTAATCTGACTGCACGGTCGTGACTGAAAGTACGCACTGTAGTGCCCTTGAACGCCAGCCAAATCAGCCAAAGGAATGATTTGCAGAACCCCTCAGATACTAGCGTTACGCCACCACCTACAGGGATTCTCTGTCTGTAGTCACTACGGAATCAATGCATCTCGGTAAAAGCCAGCTTCACGCCAATCGCAATCAGCACCGCGCCCATGGTCCGGTCGAACCAGTGACCCATGCGGGCGAAACCGGCGCGCACGCGCTGCTGGCTGAACAACATCGCCACCAGGCAGAACCAGCCTGCTGTCGCCGCCGCCAGGTAAACCCCGTAACCGGCCTGCACGGCCAGCGGCGTGTGCGGGTTGATCACCACGGTGAACAGCGAGAGGAAAAACAGCGTGGCTTTCGGGTTGAGGCCGTTGGTGACGAAACCCGAGGTGAAGGCACCACGGGCGGTGCGCTCCCCGGCTTCCTTGTGCAGATCATCCGCCACAGGCTTGGCCGGTTGCGCACGCAGCGCCTTGTAACCGATGTACAGCAGGTAAGCGGCCGCCGCCCATTTCAAGGCATTGAACAGCACGATCGACTGGGACACGATCAGGCCGATACCCAACAGCGAGTAACCCACGTGCAGGAAAATCGCCGTCCCCACACCCAGCGCGGTCCAGGTGCCAGCACGGCGACCGTGGGTAACACTTTCGCGCACCACCACGGCAAAGTCCGGGCCGGGGCTGGCCACGGCCAGCAAGTGAATCAGGGCAACGGTCAAGAACTCTGTCCAATACATGGGGGCTCCTTTAGGCCAAGCGTAACTATTTATTTCATCTGGTAGGCTCGGCAGATTACGCCTTCAGTTCATTGCACAAAAGGTACAGTTGATGACGAACACTCGCCGCGCCGTTTTCCTCGACCACCCGTCCCTGGACCTCGGCGACCTTGACCTCGAGCCGCTGCGCAGCTGCTTCAGCGAGTTGCAGCTGTTCGCCCAGACCTTGCCCGATCAAGTCATCGAACACCTCAAGGGCGCCACCGTCGCCATCAGTAACAAGATCCTGATCGATGCCGCCGCCATGGCCGCCAGCCCTGATCTCAAGCTGATCCTGATCACTGCCACCGGCACCAACAATGTCGACCTCGCCGCCGCCCGCGCCCACGGGATCACCGTGTGCAACTGCCAGGGCTACGGCACGCCATCGGTGGCGCAGCACACGATCATGCTGTTGCTCAACCTGGCCACGCGCCTGGCCGATTATCAAAAAGCCGTCGGCGAAGGCCGCTGGCAGCAGGCCAGACAGTTCTGTTTGCTGGATTACCCGATCGTCGAACTCGAAGGCAAAAACCTTGGCCTGTTGGGACATGGCGAATTGGGCGGCGCGGTCGCACGGCTGGCTGAAGCCTTCGGCATGCGCGTTCTGCTGGGGCAGATTCCCGGGCGCCCTGCCCGGCCGGACCGCCTGCCACTGAATGAACTGTTACCGCAAATCGATGCACTGACTCTGCACTGCCCGCTCAATGAACACACCCGCCACTTCATCGGTGCCCGCGAACTGGCCTCGATGAAACCCGGCGCGTTCGTGGTCAACACCGCTCGCGGAGGCCTGATCGACGAACAGGCACTGGCCGACGCACTGCGCAAAGGGCATCTGGGCGGCGCCGCCACTGACGTGCTGAGCGTCGAGCCTCCCGTCAACGGCAATCCGCTGCTGGCCCACGACATCCCGCGCCTGATCGTCACCCCGCACAACGCCTGGGGCAGCCGCGAAGCGCGCCAGCGAATCGTTGGCCAAGTGACCGAAAACGCACTGGGATACTTCAGCGGTAAGGCGCTGCGGACCGTCAGTTGATAAACTGCGGCACTTTTTTCCACGGGAGCAGTTATGGATCCGCGCAGTGAAGTACTGCTTCGTCAGGCCGAGTTATTCCAGGGTTCGGTGTTGTTGGCCGGTTTGCCCGCCGATGATTTGCTCGGTCGCCTGCCCGAAGCTCATGGCTGGTGCTGGCACGCCGGCGATCAGGCCGCACTGGACGCCCGCTTCACCGAGCGCAGCCATTTTGGCGTGAATGCGCCGGAGTGCGAGTTCGATACAGCGGTGGTCTTTCTGCCCAAGGCCAAGGACCTGACCGACTACATCCTCAACGCCCTCGCCTCGCGGCTGGCCGGCCGCGAGCTGTACCTGGTCGGCGAGAAAAAAAGCGGCATCGAAGGTGCCGCCAAACAACTCAACCCGTTCGGCAAGCCACGCAAACTCGACAGCGCGCGACACTGCCAGCTCTGGCTGGTCACGGTGGCCAACGCGCCTGAAGCCAAACCGCTGGAAAGCCTGGCGCAAACCTACGAACTGCCGCTGGCCGAAGGCCCGTTGAAGGTCATCAGCCTGCCCGGGGTGTTCAGCCATGGTCGCCTGGATCGTGGCAGCGCGCTGTTGCTGGAGCATCTGGACAAATTGCCCAGCGGTCACTTGCTCGATTTCGGTTGCGGCGCAGGGGTTCTGGGCGCGGCGGTGAAACGTCGTTACCCGCACAACCAGGTCACATTGCTGGATGTGGATGCCTTTGCCGCTGCCAGCAGTCGTCTGACCCTGGCTGCCAATGGTCTGGAAGCCGAGGTGATTACCGGTGACGGAATCGATGCCGCGCCGATGGGTTTGAGTGCCATTCTGAGCAATCCGCCGTTCCATGTCGGCGTGCACACCGACTATTTCGCCACCGAGAACTTGCTGCGAAAAGCGGCCAAACATCTGAAAAACGGCGGCGAACTTCGCTTGGTAGCGAATAGCTTCCTGAAGTATCAACCGTTGATCGAAGAGCATCTTGGTGTGTGTGCGATCAAGGCCGAAGGACAGGGCTTCCGGATCTACCGGGCCAAACGCGGATAGTAATTTGTACTTGCCGAATGGATTTTGCCTAGGCAGAATCCGCTCCGTCCTAGGGGAGTAGTCTCCCACGAGCGCCACGCTCGTCCGGCATGCGTCAACATACTTGGTCAAAAGACCATGGCGCATGCGACCCAAGCATCCACATCAGATGGATCGCAGGGTTTGACAAGACCTATGACACGAACACCTTACCCGGGGCGGGAAGGCTGTACGTGTCATAGCCGTGTCGACCCGCCCCTTAGGAAAACCCCTGATGCTGGATTCACTACTCGTACCTACCGCAATCGTTGCCTTGGCCGAAATCGGCGACAAGACGCAACTGCTCGCGCTCATTCTCGCTGCCCGTTTCCGCAAGCCCTGGCCGATCATCGCCGGCATCGTTGCCGCGACCCTGGCCAACCACGCGGCCGCCGGTGCAGTCGGTGCCTGGGTCGGCAGTTTCTTCTCGGATACGATGCTGCACTGGATCCTCGCCGCGAGCTTCGCCGCCACGGCACTGTGGACCCTGGTCCCGGACAAGATGGATGACGACGAGGCCAGCACCGCCCGCAAGTTCGGGCCGTTCCTGACCACGCTGATCGCGTTCTTCCTGGCGGAAATCGGCGACAAGACGCAGATCGCGACCGTGATGCTGGCTGCTCAATATCCGGAGTTGTGGCTGGTGATCATCGGCACCACCCTCGGCATGCTGATTGCCAACGTGCCTGTGGTACTGGCCGGTAACTTTGCCGCGGACAAATTGCCATTGACCCTGATTCGTCGACTGGCGGCGTCGGCGTTCTTTGTCCTGGCGATTGTCGCGGTGTACAAGGCGATGCAGAGCAGCGGGTGGGTTTGACCCGGGTACCGAGATCAATCTTTGGCGAGGGGGCTTGCCCCCGTTGGGCCGCGAAGCGGCCCCATTACCTGCAACCGCAATTCATCAGTTACACCGCGGTTGCAGGATTTACGACTGCTGCGCAGCCGAACGGGGGCAAGCCCCCTCGCCACATTTTCAGCGCCTAATCGTCAGGACTTCTTGGCCTGCTCATACAAAGGCATGACCTTCGGAATCGCCGCCTGCAACGCCGCAATACGGCTCGACGACGCCGGGTGAGTGCTCATGAACTCCGGTGGCGCACCTTCCGAAACCTTGCTCATCTTGTTCCACAGGGTGATCGCGGCATTCGGGTTGTAACCGGCGCGGGCGGCCAGTTCCAGGCCGATCAGGTCCGCCTCGTTTTCATTGGCCCGGCTGTTGGGCAAGGTCATGCCGTAGTTGGCCACGGTATCGGCCAGGGCCATGGTGTCCTGCCCCAACCCCAACAAGGCACCGGCGCCCTGCTTGGCCATTTCGATGCCGTAAGCCTTGGACATCGCTTCACGACCGTGCTCGCGCAGGGCGTGGGCGATTTCATGGCCCATGATCGCGGCGATTTCATCGTCGGTCAGCTTCAGGGTGTCGATCAGCCCGGTGTAAAAGATGATCTTGCCGCCTGGGCCGCAGTTGGCGTTGAGCTCATCGCTCTTGATCAGGTTGACTTCCCACTTCCACTGGGCCGCGTCCGGACGGAAGTTCGGCGCCTGGGCAATCAGCCGGTCGGCAATCAGCTGAACCCGCCGGGCTTCATTGCTGGTCTTGTCCAGCACACCTTTGCTGGACGCATCGCCCACAGTCTTCTGATAGGACTGGGCGTACATCTGGTCGACCTCTTGCGCGGACAACATGCTGAACATGTATTGCTTGCGCTCAATGCCTACAGCACCGCCACTGGTGGTATTGACCGACTGGCAACCGCTGAGCAACAGCGCTGCGCCCAGCGCACTGACAACCAAAATCTTGTTCATCAAAAAACCCCCTGAAAACATGCCGCGTATCCTAGGCGTGGAAATGTATCGACGCCAGATACGATGGACGTAAGACGCACAATTCGGACAAAGCTCTCATCGCCGTAGAAAAAATTCACAAACAGCGAGAACCTGCAGCCCATCACGCTGCGCCTTGATTCAATTACGACATCCGGCACGTAAAAACAGTCCTTTCAACTGTCGTGCTCATGCCTGCCCGCTCAAGCAGATGGTCGAGATCGGTACCGGCGCCTGATTAACCGGGAGTGAGACACTCCGGCCCATTGAGCTTGGGATCATTCACCATGTTGGCCAGCACCCGTTCGCGCAATGCGGCAGGCTCACTGGCCAGCAAGGCTTGCAAAGCATGCAGCGGCGTCTCGGGGTCCAGCCACGCGGCCTGCCCCGCCTCATCCAGAATCAACGGCCGACGCTGGCTCGCCGCCGGCTGGGTGATCACGGCGGTACTCAGCCACACCTGCTCCTGTACCGGATAGGCCTCCCAGATCGCCGCAAAAAATAATGACGAGCCCTCCCCCGGTGTCAGCCAGTACGGGCGCTTGCGCGTTGTGCCGCGCCACTCGTAGAAACCATTGGCCGGCAACAGGCAGCGGCGCTCGCGCAAGGCCTGGCGAAACATTGGCTGTTCGGCAACCGTTTCGGCGCGGGCATGGGCCGGGGTGCGGGACAGATCGGTCAGCCAGGGTGGCGTCAGGCCCCAACGGGCGCGGGCCAGCGTGCGCCGGCCATCAGGCTCGGCCCGCAGCATCAACACCGAATCGTTCGGGGAAATGTTCCACTGCGCCTGCTGGTCGGCGGGAAAACCGGGCAGCGCCGCGAAGGCGGGGTTCCAGCGAAACAGGGCATAACGTCCACACATGGGGCAACACGGCTCTTGATCAATCGAATGCCAGCCTAACAGACCAGCGTGCCGGGAAAGCTGTCCGGTTCATCGCCGGACAGCGGCAGCGCGGCATTGTACGCGGTGATCAGCTCGCGGGCGTATTCGGCCTGATCGTTCTCGACCGACAGCCCGAGCAGGCCATAGATCGGCAACTCGCCGCTGCCCCCGACCAAGTCACGGCCCACCAGATGCGCCTCGATACCCTCGCTGGCGAGCATGCCTTGCAGCAACTCGCCCTCCATCAGGTTTTCCGGATCGTAGATGCGCTGCATACACGCCCCTCACTCGTTTTCGCTGAACACTTCGAGATGCCATTCCTCTTCATGGACCTGCAACACGAAGGTTATCGGCCGGCAGCACACCTGACAGTCTTCAATATAGGTCTGATCGCCACCAGACAAATCCAGCGTCGTCTCGACTTCCTCACCACAATACGGACATTCATACAGCGCGTTTTCCAGCATCGCGGTCTCCCAGGTGACTTGTGCGTATAATCGCCGGTCTATTTGCAGGGCTATTTTTGTCTGGCTACTTTTTCAGACCGTGCCCCGCCGGTTTTTCGATCAAAACCTTTACTTACCCTAGCCGTTTCTAACAAGAGAGCATGATGGGCGAATTCGATGCCATCCGACCTTACGACGACAGCGAAGTCCCGGCAGTGCTGGCACGGCTGCTCGGCGACAAGGCGTTTCTAGATATCCTCACCCACTTCCGCTTCCCGCGTTTCGCCGGCGCTTTAGGCTGGGCACTCAAACCTCTTATAGCCCATCGGCTGCGCCGTGAGTTTGCCGACATTACCTCCGTGGCCACGTTACAGGACAAAGTCGAGCATTACGTCGACCATACCATCGAGCGCGCCACCGACGGTGTCACCTATACCGGTGTGGAGCAATTCAAGTCCGGCAGCGCCTACCTGTTCATCGCCAACCACCGCGACATCGTGATGGACCCGGCCTTCGTCAACTATGCCGTGTACCACGCCGGCCTGCCGACGCCACGCATCGCCATTGGCGACAACCTGCTGCAAAAGCCTTTCGTCAGCGACCTGATGCGCCTGAACAAGAGTTTCATCGTGCACCGCTCGATCAGCGGACGCCGGGAGAAAATGGCGGCTTATCAATTGCTGTCGGCGTACATCAATCATTCGATCCGCAACGATTGCGCCTCGATCTGGATCGCCCAGGCCGAAGGCCGCGCCAAGGACGGTGACGACCGTACCGAATCGGCAATCCTCAAGATGTTCCACATGAGCCGCAAGGACGAGCCGTTCGGTGAGGTCATCCAGTCACTGAACCTGACCCCGGTGTCGATCAGCTACGAGTACGACCCGTGCGATCAGGCCAAGGCCCGCGAACTCTACATCCGTGCCACCACCGGCAGCTACACCAAGGTGCCGGGCGAGGATGACGTGAGCATCGCCAAGGGCATCACCGGCTACAAGGGCCGGGTGCACGTGAACTTTGCCGCGCCGATCACCGAACTGTTCGAAGACACCAAGCAATTGGCGGTCGAGATGGACAGGCAAATCCTCAGCGGATACCGCCTGTTCCCGGTGCACTACCTGGCTTATGCGCAGTGGAAGGATGCCGACCCGCAGTTGCAGGTGCCGAAAGCGGCCGAGGTGTTCGCGGCCGAGGAACTGGCCAAGGCCCAGGAAGAATGGCAACGCCGCCTGGACGCCTGCCCTGAAGAGCATCGTCCATTCCTCGTGCTGCAATATGCGACGCCGGTGCGCAATCAGTACCGCGTGAAGGCGGGGCTGCCGCTGTAAGCGGTTTCCGCCAGATACAAAAAAACGGCGCCCTCTTGTGGTGAGGGGGCTTGCCCCCGTTCGGCGGCGAAGCCGTCGTCAACTCGACAGGCAAGCAGTGTCAGGTGGAAAACTGTCGTAGGTTTTAGGGCCGCTTCGCGGCCCAACGGGGGCAAGCCCCCTCGCCACAGTGTTTAACTTCAACCTCAGATTTGCGTGCTGATCCACGACACCAGCAGCGCCATCCCCATGCAGGCAAAACCGAAGATGTAGAAAAACCGGTTCTTGCGCAAGGTCGCCCAGTCCAGCGTGGGCTCTGCGTTGGGGCTGCTCTGGCGCTGCGCCTGCAAACTGGCCATCGCGCGCAGTTCGCGACGACGGGTGGCGTGCAGCAACCAGCCGCCCGGGAAGGCAAAGAGCAAGGCCAGCAGATTGATCAATTTGGCGGGATGGGCGGTAAACAGCGTCATCAAGTGCAGCGACATGACAAACCTCAAGCAAAACAGGTGGCAGGTGCCGGACCGGCGACCGCGGCGCGGATTCTACCGAAAGCCTGCGTGCCTGCCCTCTGTTTCCGACAAATAACGAAGCATTTGATCAATGGCTGTCCTGCGTCACGGCTTCGTCATCTGTATCGGCGAACATGCGCGCCTCGAAACCGACACGGATCACGTCATGCTCCACGCCGAAAACCAGGATCGTCTTTACCTCATCACCCCCAGCGAAGAACAACAAGCCCTCGTCGGCAGCCTCGCCTTCAACGTTCAGGATCGCCATTGGCTGGTGTATTGCGCCTTGGGTGGGCATCAACATGCGGATTTGCCGGAAACGGATTTGCTGACGGGCGTGAGCGTGCTGGACTTTTACTCGCAGGCCGCCTGACTCCGTTGCTCCCACAGTTGATCAGGTAAATTCACCAGCCATGAAAAAGCCCGGGACCATCGCTGGCACCGGGCTTTTTCACATCCAGCGAAGGTTATTCGCCGAGAATCTGACCCACGGTCGGGTCCTTGAACAGGCGGGTCAACGCATCGCTCAGCACATCGCTGACCAGCTTGGTGTTGGTTTCCTGGTTCGGCGCCATACCGAAGCGCTGGTCCAGGGACGAACCATAACGGCCGCTGTAGCGACGGTTGGCGTTCTGTACGTCCGAACGGAACGTCGCGCCGATGGTGGCTTCGGTCACGTACATGCCTTCCTTGGGCGACTGGTACTTCAACTCTGCCAGGGTCACGGTCAGCTGCGGTGCATTCATGGCGTTATTCGTCGGGGTAAAGCCCAACAGACGTACGGCGGCTTCAGCCTGGGCCTGCAGCTTCGGCAGAATCTGCGCGCCCTGCACAGTGATCGCGCTGGTCTCAGGGTACAGGCCACCACGGGTGCCCAGTGTCGGCGACGGACGACCGTCCACTACTCGCACCACGACGGGCTGGCCATGGCCGACCGGGGCCAACTGGGCGGTCAGCTTGGGTTCCGGGCTCAGTTGTTGCGGGCTGTGGGCGCAGCCAACCAGGGTCAAACTGGTCACAGTGATCAAACCGAACAACAGGCGTTGCAACATGCTCTTCTCTCCAGAATCAGGCACAAACAGGCCGGCAGTATAGCGGTGCGCCACTGCGGGGAACCAGCACCGCACAGTGTTTGATGTAATCTCTGACAAACCCTTGGCCTTGCGGTTCCTGTCACACAGATGTCACCCCCCATACACTTGCACGTAATGGCCTACAGGCAACCTTCTGGGCAGTCACCCAAAACGGTATTTCGCCATGCGCCATCTGATCTCTCTGTTCGCGCCACGCCCACTGCATCGCTGCTTCGCCCTGCTCGACCGCAACGGCCACTGCCAAGCCTTCAAGCAGTGCAGCCTCCAGCCCATGGGCGATGGCTGGGTTGAAATCGAAGAGATCCGCCTGAACTGGCTGAATCAGCCGCTGCCTGCCGGTGCACGCGTCGTTTCGCAACAGCACCGGCCACGCTCGCGTGCACAGCATCTGATGACGACCTGACCAAACACCTAATAAAAGTCATTAATCACGACCATTTCCCTGCGTTTCTTAGATACAATCTCCCCCCGATTATAAGGACGTCTCCTGATCGGGCCTCGCAGCATCGTCAATGCGCTTGTATTGACACCCCGCACCGCCCACAGAGAGCCGCCCACACAGATCGAGTGAAGCTGGCGCGCTTGCTGTTTTGTTGAGCAAAACCTCCACTTTTCGCGAATCTGCAGAGCTGTCATTACGCTCGGTCACTGAGCTGTTTGCCCGTTTTGCCTGCCCTGTATCCCATGGCGGCAATCCATCCGGGCACGGTGCCAGGCTGGGACAGCCCTTTTTGAGGTTCACGTCTTCAAAAGAGCGTGAAAAAAACGGGTTTTCACAACTTCACAAGAGTGTGGCGAGCAAATGAATAGTTTTGCGTCTGAACATGCACCATTAGCGTCTACAACAGCCCAACGACACAGGACCGAGTATTCCTCGAACACCGGAGCCTGAAGCCTGTCCGCTACGGATTTGGTTGCACAAACGGATGTATCGACCATAAGTCGAATTGCCTCCCGCGCGCTGAAATGAGTTCATATGGCTCATAGGCCCGGCAGGTAGCGTCCGTCGAAGTTGCGATAAATTGCGAAGATTCGGACATGGCGATCCTGCCATGGGTACCTGGGGCATCACTGACACGCCCCGGAACGCCTGGCAGCCATGCCGACAATTTGGTGCTGCAGATTTTGGAGACGCGTTAAATGGCGCATAACGAAGCAGTCGACGTAGTACTGGTTGGGGCCGGCATCATGAGTGCCACCCTTGCAGTACTGCTCAAAGAGCTCGACCCCGCGATCAAGCTGGAAGTCGTCGAGCTGATGGATTCCGGTGCCGCGGAGAGTTCCAACCCGTGGAACAACGCCGGTACCGGTCACGCCGGGCTGTGTGAGCTCAACTACACGCCGCAGGCCGCCGATGGCGCCGTCGACATCAAGAAAGCCGTGCACATCAACACCCAGTTCGAGGTGTCGAAGCAGTTCTGGTCGTACCTGACCAAAAAAGGCACGTTCGGCTCGTGCAAATCGTTTATCAGCCCGGTGCCACACCTGAGCTTCGTGCAGGGCGACAGCGGCGTGTCCTTCCTCAAGGAACGCTTCAAGGTGCTGAGCAAGCACCACGCCTTCTCGGACATGGAATACACCGAAGACAAGGCCAAAATGGCCGAGTGGATGCCGCTGATGATGCCTGGCCGCGACGCAGGCGAAACCCTCGCCGCCACCCGCGTGATCAACGGCACCGACGTCAACTTCGGCGCCCTGACCAACCAGTTGCTCAAGCACCTGACCAGCGCTCCCGATGCCCAGGTCAAGTACTGCAAGCGCGTGACCGGCCTCAAGCGCAGCAACGGCGGCTGGACTGTCAGCATCAAGGACGTCAACAGCGGCAACACCCGCGAAGTCGATGCCAAATTCGTCTTCCTCGGCGCGGGCGGTGCGGCACTGCCGTTGCTGCAGGCTTCGGGCATCGAAGAGAGCAAAGGCTTCGGCGGCTTCCCGATCAGCGGCCAGTGGCTGCGTTGCGACAACCCGGAAGTGGTCAAGCACCACCAGGCCAAGGTCTACAGCCAGGCTGCAGTAGGTTCGCCGCCAATGTCCGTGCCGCACCTGGACACCCGCGTGGTCGAAGGCAAGAAGTCCCTGCTGTTCGGACCTTATGCCGGCTTCACCACCAAGTTCCTCAAGCACGGCTCCTTCATGGACCTGCCGATGTCGGTTCGCGCCGGCAACATCGGGCCGATGCTGTCCGTGGCAAAAAACAACATGGACCTGACCAAGTACCTGGTCAGCGAAGTGATGCAGTCGATGGAGCAGCGCCTGGAATCCCTGCGTCGCTTCTACCCTGAGGCGAAAGCTGAAGACTGGCGCCTGGAAGTGGCCGGCCAACGGGTGCAGATCATCAAGAAAGACCCGAAGAAAGGCGGCATCCTGCAATTCGGTACCGAACTGGTCGCGGCCAAGGATGGTTCCCTGGCGGCACTGCTCGGCGCTTCGCCAGGTGCCTCGGTGACCGTTTCGATCATGCTTGAGCTGATCGAAAAATGCTTCCCGAGCAAAGCCAAAGGCGAATGGGCCACCAAACTGGCCGAAATCTTCCCGGCCCGGGAAAAGGTTCTGGAAACCGACGCTACGCTGTATCGCAAGATCAACGCGCAGAACAACGTTGCCCTGGAACTGGTTGAAGCCAGCAGCGAGACCGAAAGCTACGCTTGATTCGGCCTTATGAAAAACGCCCCGTTCTCACCGAGAGCGGGGCGTTTTTTTTATGGCTGAAATTTACTCAGCCGCGAGCTTTTTCGATCAGCTCGATGTAATCCGGCGCATTGCGCTGATCCTGGATCAGGGCGACGAAGTCGTTGCCGTGCTCATCCTTGCCATTCAGGTCGTAACCGGCTTCGACGAAGAACGTCAGGAAACGCGCGAAATCGTCGATGCGCAGGCCACGGTAGGCCTTGACCAGTTTGTGCAGGGACGGAGAAGTCGCGTCGACCGGTTCGAAATCGAGGAACAATTTGATCTGCTCATCGCCGATCTCGTCACCAATCACTTGTTTTTTATCTTTACGCATTGCCGACTCCAGCTCGCAGACATTTCACGGGGCGGGCAGTTTACCCCTGCGCGGGCTCAGGGCTCAACGCGGACGAGTACTGCCGGTGTGCAGATCGGCCCAGACATGGCCATTGGCGTAGCTGAGAAACTGACAATACACCGTGTCGTTGCGCAACAAGTCGATCACCACCCGGTATTGCGCCAGCGGGTAATAGAGGGTCAGGGTTTTGCTCGGCACGTCGTAAACCGGCTTTTTCAGGCTTTTGCTTTCACCATCGAAGTTGACCAGCACCTGACTGATGGTGGCGCCCTTGTTCAGGGATTTTCCCTTAAGACGAATCATTAGAGGCGACGTGACCGGAATCGGCTGTTGATTGGATTGACGCTGGGCACCGACCACCACCGAATAATCGGTGACCTGCATCAGTTGCTGCTGTTCGGGATCAGCATCGCGCAGAGTGAGATCGTCCGGCGGCAGAAATTGACCGTGCATGGGCGCAGGTGCGGCAGCCAGAGGCAGGCTGAGGGTCAGCAACAGGGCGGCGCAGCAGCGGATCGAACGGCTCATGACAGGCTCCGGAGGGCGGGTTACAAAAAGCGCATCAATCGAACTGCGCGCGCATCCAGGCCTGATACTCGGCAACACCAGACTTGCCCTCGCGCGGCGCCCAATGCGCCAGCTCACCCTCACCGACCGGGCGGTAAGGGCCGGCCTTGCATTCGAACATCAGGCTGTCGGCCTCGAGCACCACCAAACCGTGGAACACACCGGTTGGCAGGTCCACGCCAACACAGTCGCCACCGGCCTGCAGCACGGTCTTGCTGAGCACCGCGCCGGTCTCGTCAAAGATCAACACGCCCAGCCGCCCCTTGAGGACCAACAGGGTTTCGGCCTTGTTGTCGCCCAAATGCCGATGAGGCGGGATATACGTGGACGGCTGCAGCCCCACCGCCATGCGATGGCAGGCGTCTTCCATCTGATGGAAATTGTGGTGCTGGCGCCCACGAGGATTGGCCGCGGCTTTCCCGGCCAGCTCGGCGAACAGGGTCTGATCCAGAAAGCGAGGCGTATCCATGTCTTACATTCCTTTAACGGCGAAAATCCCGTTGGCGTTACGCCAGTAGCCTTTGTAGTCCATACCGTAACCGAAGATGTAGCGGTCGATGCACGGCAAACCGACGAAGTCGGCCTTGAGGTCCGGACGGGCCTTGCGGTCGTGGTCTTTGTCGATCAGTACAGCGGTGTGCACTTTGCGGGCACCGGCGTGTTTGCAGAAGTCAATGATCGCGCCCAGGGTGTGACCTTCGTCGAGGATGTCATCGATGATCAGCACGTCACGGTCGATGAAGGAAACTTCCGGCTTGGCTTTCCAGAACAGGTCGCCGCCGCTGGTTTCGTTGCGATAGCGGGTGGCGTGCAGGTAGGACGCTTCCAGCGGGAAGTGCAGGTAGGTCAGCAGCTTGCCGGAGAAAATCAGCCCGCCGTTCATCACGCAGAACACTACCGGGTTGCTGTCGGCCATTTGTTCGTTGATTTGTGCACCGACGCGGGCGATGGCCGCCTCGACTTCAGCTTCGGTGTACAGGCAGTCAGCCTCTCGCATGATTTGACGGATATGCTCGAGATCAGCGGACATGGCGCTCTCCAAGGGGATGGTAAAGGGAGGGACGGTTCAGGAAAAGCGGGCAAAGGTACGCATCAAGCGAGGCCAGATCAAGCGTTTGTGGACTAACGTACTGTATGTCTATAGGACAACACCCTCGGATAGATTAATCTAGGCCGGTTTTTTTGCCCGCCGCCGGAGCCTTTCCCCATGCCCATCCATGAGATCCGCCACCCGCTGATCCGTCATAAACTTGGCCTTATGCGCCGCGCAGACATCAGCACCAAGAATTTCCGTGAGCTCGCCCAAGAAGTCGGCGCCCTGCTGACCTATGAAGCTACCAAAGACCTGCCGCTGGAATCCTACGATATCGAAGGCTGGTGCGGCACCGTATCGGTCGAGAAAATCGCCGGCAAGAAAATCACCGTGGTACCGATTTTGCGTGCCGGCATCGGCATGCTCGAAGGCGTGCTCAGCCTGATCCCGGGCGCCAAGGTCAGCGCCGTGGGCGTGGCCCGCAACGAGGAAACCCTCGAAGCCCACACCTACCTTGAGAAGCTGGTACCGGAAATCGACGAACGTCTGGCGATGATCATCGACCCGATGCTCGCCACCGGCGGCTCGATGGTTGCCACTATCGACCTGCTGAAAAAAGCCGGCTGCAAGGACATCCGCGCCATGGTGCTGGTCGCCGCGCCAGAAGGCATTGCAGTGGTCGAGAAGGCTCACCCGGACGTGATCATCTACACCGCATCCATTGATCAAAAACTGAACGAACACGGTTACATCATCCCAGGGCTGGGCGATGCCGGTGACAAGATCTTCGGCACCAAGCAGAAGGACGCTTGACCATGCAGCAAGAGTTCAACGATCCGCTCTGGCGCACGGTGCTGTCGGGTGCTCAGATGCTGTTCGTGGCCTTCGGCGCCCTGGTGTTGATGCCGCTGATTACCGGTCTCGACCCGAACGTGGCGCTGTTCACGGCCGGCCTGGGGACGATCCTGTTCCAGATCGTCACCGGGCGTCAGGTACCGGTGTTCCTGGCATCGAGCTTTGCCTTCATCACCCCGATCATTCTCGCCAAGGGCCAGTTCGGCCTGGCCGCGACCATGGGCGGCGTGATGGCGGCAGGTTTCGTCTACACCTTCCTCGGCCTCGCGGTGAAGATCAAAGGCACCGGTTTCATCGACCGCCTGCTGCCACCGGTGGTAATCGGCCCGGTGATCATTTCGATCGGCCTGGCCATGGCACCGATTGCCGCCAACATGGCCATGGGCAAGGCCGGCGACGGCAGTGAATTGATTCATTACCAGACGGCGATGATGATTTCGATGCCCGCACTGCTGACCACACTGATCGTCGCGGTATTCGGCAAGGGCATCTTCCGCCTGGTGCCGATCATCTCCGGCGTGCTGGTGGGCTTTGGCATGGCGTTCTACTTCGGCGTGGTCGACACGGCGAAGATTGCGGCGGCACCTTGGTTCGCCATCCCGCACTTCACCGCACCGGAGTTCAACTGGCAGGCGATTCTGTTCATCGTTCCGGTAGCCCTGGCCCCGGCCATCGAACACATCGGCGGCGTGATTGCCGTGGGTAGCGTGACCGGTCGCGATTACCTGAAGAAACCCGGCCTGCACCGCACCCTGCTCGGCGACGGCATTGCCACCACGGCGGCCGGTCTGTTCGGCGGTCCGCCCAACACCACCTACGCCGAAGTGACCGGTGCGGTCATGCTGACCAAGAACTACAACCCGAAAATCATGACCTGGGCGGCGATCTTCGCCATCAGCCTGGCGTTCATCGGCAAGTTCGGCGCACTGCTGCAAAGCATTCCGGTGCCGGTGATGGGCGGGATTCTGTGCCTGTTGTTCGGTTCGATCGCGGCGGTGGGGATGAATACGCTGATCCGCCACAAGATCGATCTGGGCGAGGCGCGCAATCTGGTGATTGTATCGGTGACCCTGGTATTCGGGATCGGCGGCGTGCTGATCGGCACCGGCACCGGCCCGGACGATTTTGGCCTCAAGGGCATCGCGCTGTGCGCGGTGGTGGCGATTGGCTTGAACCTGATCCTGCCGGGCAATGACAGCTGGAAGCACAAGAAGGCGAATGAGCCGCTGATCTAAAGCATCACGCAATACTCTGTGGCGAGGGGGCTTGCCCCCGTTGGGTTGCGAAGCGACCCCATTTTTTTGGTTCTTCACGGAATCCCGGGAAACACAGAAACAAGAACGCCGATTTGATTGATGATGTTCGTGCGAGCAAACACATCTAACAAACCGGCGTTCTTATGCGTGATATTAATACTTTCCTTCCCTTTTGGGAGGGCTTTTCTGTCGTTACGATCAAGCCCGATGGCGATACGCTACAGATCGACCTGATGCCTCACGCCACCCGGTTTCCTTCCTGTGGCGGCTGCCAACAACCGTGTTCAACCACGCATGAGTACTGCCAGCGAGTCATTCGTGATTTGCCCATTCTCGGCCGAGCAGTGCGCCTCAGCGTGTTGCTCCGACGTGTCGGGTGTCGCGACTGTGGCAAACGCATGGAAGCGGTCAGTTGGCTGGATCGCTATGCCCGCATGACACGCCGCCTGGCCGAGGCCGTCATTCAAACCTGCGAGCGCCTGCCCACAAAACACGTGGCTCAACTGTTCGGGCTGCATTGGGACAGTGTGCGGTTGCTGGAGCGTCGAGCCTTGCAAGCGGCGCTGAGTGTTTTGCCAAAGGCGCAGCCACGGCGCCTGGTAATGGACGAATTCGCGCTGTTCAAAGGTCATCGTTACGCCAGCGTCGTGCTGGACGCCGATACCCGGCGAGTGCTGTGGATTGGCGAAGGTCGCAGCCGTGCGGCGATCAGGCCATTCTTCGAAGAGCTGGGCCCAGAGGGTTGCGCTCGCATCGAAGCGGTGGCGATGGACATGAACACCGCTTTTGACCTGGAGGTTCGTCAGCACTGCCCAAAAGCGCGCGTGGTCTACGACCTCTTCCATGTGGTGGCCAAATATGGCCGAGAGGTGATTGATCGAGTCCGCGTCGATGAAGCTAATCGGCTACGTCATGACAAGCCTGCCCGAAAGGTCATCAAGCAAGCGCGATGGCTGTTGCTGCGCAACCCGCAGAACCTGAAAACGCCGGAGCAACAGGTGCGTTTGGAGGATCTGCTGGCGGCCAACCAAGCGTTAATGACGGTCTATTTGATGAAGGCTGAACTCAAAACGCTTTGGACACCGAGCACCGCCTGGGGCTGGCGATCAGCCTGGCAGCAATGGCTGCGCCATGCGCATGAAAGCGAAATACCGCCTCTGATCCAGTTTGCCAAACGACTGAAGGGTTACTGGCGGGGCATCGTCAGCCGGGTTCGCTGGCCGATGCATACGGGCCAGTTGGAAGGCATCAACAATCGAATCAAGGTCATCAAGCGGATGGCGTACGGTTACCGGGACAGCGAATTCTTTTTCATGAAGATCAAGAGCGTCTTTCCCGGTAATCCGTGAAGAACCATTTTTTTGCAGTCAATGCAAATGTTGTGAGCGCTACGCGCTCAAGCGGGAGCAAGCTCCCTCGCCACAATTTGTGTTCTTACAGCACCAACGGTGCTCTTTCACACAACGCACTCAACGCCCGCGCCCAATGCGGATCATCGTTGAGGCACGGCACCAGCACCAGGTCCTCTCCCCCCGCTGCGCGGAATTGCTCCTTGCCGCGATCACCGATCTCTTCCAGGGTCTCGATGCAATCGGCAACGAACGCCGGGCACATCACCAGAATTTTTTTCACGCCGTTTTTGGCCAACTCATCGAGGCGCGCTTCGGTGTAGGGTTCGATCCATTTTGCGCGCCCCAGGCGCGACTGAAACGACACCGACCACTTGCCCTCCGGCAACCCCATGCGTTTGGCAAACTCTGCCGCCGTACGCAGACACTGGCCGCGATAACAGGTGGCAACCACTTCCGGCGGCGCGCCGGCGCAGCAATCACCGCCACCGTCGAAACTGTGACCGGGGTTGAGCTTCTTCAGATGCCGTTCCGGCAAGCCATGAAAGCTCATCAGCAAGTGATCGAAATCCTGCTGCAAATACGGCCGGGTCGTGGCCACCAGCGCATCAAGGTATTCCGGTTGGTCGTAGAACGGCTGGAGCACCGACAATTGCACGTCGAGGTTTTTCTCGCGCACCACGCGCTTGGCCTCTTCGATGACCGTAGTCGTGGTGCTGTCGGCGAACTGTGGATACAGCGGCGCCAGGGTGATTCGCTTGTGCCCCGCCGCGACCATCCGAACCAGCGTCGACTCGATCGACGGCTCGCCGTAACGCATCGCCAATTCGACCGGGCCGTGCTGCCATTGACGGGTCATGGCTTGCTGCAGGCGACGGCTGAGCACCACCAGCGGCGAGCCCTCGTCCCACCAGATCGAGGCATAAGCATGGGCCGACTGCTCGGGACGCTTGATCAGGATCAGCGACACCAGCAGCCGACGAACCGGCCATGGCAGGTCGATCACGTAAGGGTCCATCAGAAATTGATTGAGGTAACTGCGCACATCCGCCACTGAGGTGGAGGCAGGTGAACCCAGGTTGACCAGAAGCAACGCGTGATCGGTCATGCAACGTCCTATATCAAAGGCGACTGGACAGATCGTCCAAAGCCGCGCGCAAATCCGTGAACTTAAAAGTGAAACCAGCCTGTAACAAACGCGCCGGGGTAGCCCGTTGGCCGCCCAGCAACAGCAGCGACAACTCGCCCAGCCCCACCTTCAATGCGAAGGCCGGCATCGGCATGAACGTCGGGCGATGCAGTACGCTGCCCAGCGCCTCGGCAAACTCGCGGTTGCGCACCGGCTTGGGCGCGCACGCATTATAGGGACCGCTGGCCTCGCTGCGATGCAGAAGAAAATCAATCAGGGCGATTTGATCGTCGATATGAATCCACGGCATCCACTGCCGGCCATTGCCGATCGGGCCTCCCAGGCCCAGTTTGAACGGCAGTAACAGCCGCGACAAAAAGCCGCCCTCGGCCGACAGCACCAACCCGGTACGGATGAGAATGACGCGAATGCCCAGCGCTTCGGCCCGCTGTGCAGTCTCTTCCCAGGCGATGCATAACTGGCTGGCGAAGTCTTCGCTGATCGGCGCCGAATCCTCGGTCAGTTCACGCTCTCCGCCGTCGCCATACCAGCCGACAGCCGAACCGGAAATCAGGACCCGGGGTTTCTGCTCGCGACTTTCGAGCCAGGCCAGCAGGGTTTCGGTCAGCGAGATGCGACTGCTCCACAACAGGGCTTTGCGTTTGTGCGTCCAGGGCCGGGCGGCAATCGGTGCCCCGGCAAGATTGATGACCGCATCGACAGGTTCCTGCCCGAGATCCTCCAGCCGGGCGATTCCACGCACTTGGACACCACATATCTTCGCGACATTTTCAGGCTGGCGACTCCAGACGGTCAGGCGATGCCCCTGGCCCAACCAGTGCCGGCAGAGCTGACGTCCTATCAAACCAGTACCGCCGGTCAGCAATATGTGCATGACTTCTTCCTCGCGTGGCGTTTTACCTTGTCCATTAGTCTATTTTTATAAGCAGGGATCTTTGGTATCGAGCAGGCTCTATGTTTAACAATAGGCCAAGCTGTCAGATCGAGAACGCTAAAAGTTATACAAAAAAACATTATTGTACAGGTTTGAACCCCGGCGTAGTCTGTACAGAAAGGTAAACGAGGCCCCTATGACTGTACCTATCGCAATCATCGGCACCGGCATTGCCGGACTCTCAGCCGCCCAGGCCCTGACGGACCTCGGGCATGTGGTTCAATTGTTCGATAAAAGCCGCGGCAGCGGCGGGCGCATGTCGAGCAAGCGCAGCGATGCGGGCGCTCTGGACATGGGCGCGCAATACTTCACCGCCCGCGACCGCCGCTTTGTCACGGAAGTCCAGCGCTGGCAGGCCAAAGGCTGGGTCGCCGAGTGGACGCCGCAGCTGTACACCTACCATGGCGGCCAGCTCAACCTGTCGCCGGACGAGCAGACTCGCTGGGTCGGCACACCCCGCATGAGCGCCATCACCCGAGCCCTGCTCGGTGACCTGGAAGTGCATTTCGCCTGCCGGATCACCGAGGTCTATCGCGGTGAAGAACACTGGCACCTGCAGGACGCCGAAGGCTTCACCCACGGACCGTTCAGCCACGTGGTCATCGCCACGCCGGCCCCACAGGCCACGGCTCTGCTGGCATCGGCGCCGAAACTCGCCGGAGCCGCCGCCGGGGTGAAAATGGACCCGACCTGGGCCATCGCCCTGGCCTTCGAAACGCCGCTGGAAACGCCCATGGAAGGCTGCTTCGTACAGGACAGCCCACTCGACTGGCTGGCCCGCAACCGCAGCAAACCCGGACGCGACAACACCCTCGACACTTGGGTGCTGCACGCCACCAGCGCCTGGAGTCGCCAGCACATCGACTTGTCCAAGGAAGCGGTGATCGAGCAGTTGCACGGCGCGTTTGCCGAACTGCTGCACGATTCCATGCCCGCGCCGAGCTTCAGCCTCGCCCACCGCTGGCTCTACGCCCGCCCCGCCAGCAGTCACGAATGGGGCACCCTGGCCGATGCCGACCTGGGGTTGTACGCCTGTGGCGACTGGTGCCTGTCCGGACGCGTCGAAGGAGCCTGGCTCAGCGGTCAGGAAGCCGCCCGCCGCTTGCATGAGCACCTGCAGTAAAGAGCATCAATTCGAGCAAATCGCTGCTGTCGTCCTGGACAGCAGCCCGTCAAAAATCTATACAAAAAAATTGACTTGTATAACTTCGAATCTATGATGAAGTTATCTTGTACAGACCCAAATGTTTGTACAGGTTCAGATTCGAGGTGCTCCGGTGCTCCACTCCCCCGCCAAGCCGAAAATCGCCATCAGCGCCTGCCTGCTGCACCCGAACTTGCCGGCGGAAGAAGACGGCCAGCTCAACGATCCGGTGCTGCGGGAAAACTTCCTCACCCGCATGTTCGCCTACAACGCCTGGCAGCAGCTGTGCCAGGAAGGCCTGACCCGGCGCGGTCTCACGGACTTTCACTCGCGCTACAAATACCTGCTGATGGCCCATAACCCGGTGCAATACAAAACCCTGGGCCACCTGCTGGGCAACATGGGCCATACCGATCCGCAGGAACTGGGCCCCCGCTATTTCAGCGAACTGATGGCGGCGCTGAAAAAATGCGCCACACGCCGCACTCACACCAATGTCCTGCAACACCTCAGTGGCTACCTGAAACAGACCCTCAGCGGCGAAGACAAGCAGGAAGTGCAGCACGTGATCAGTCAGTACCGCCTGGGCATCGTGCCGCTGGTGGTACCGCTGACGCTGCTCAAACATCACTTTCGCCAACACCCCGATCCGTACATCGCACAGCAGGTTTACCTGCAACCGCACCCGGAAAACCTCAGCCTGCGAAACGCCATCTGATGAAAAAAGCACTCGGCACCAGCGCCCGCGAAGATCTCGGCGATGACTTTAAAAAGGCGCTGGACGAAGGCTGGCTGCCGATCCGTGAAGTGGCGCGGCAAACCGGGGTCAATGCCGTGACCTTGCGCGCCTGGGAGCGGCGCTACGGTCTGATCGTGCCGCTGCGCACGCCCAAGGGCCATCGGTTGTTCTCGGCCGACCACGTACAACGCATCCAGACCATCCTCACCTGGCTCAACCGTGGCGTCGCCGTCAGCCAGGTCAAGCCATTGCTCGACACGCCGCAAGCCTTCAGCGAGTCCGTCGACAACGATTGGCACGCCTTGCTGCAATCGTTGCTGCAGGCTGTCAGCCGATTGCAGGAACGTGCCCTGGACGACAGTGTCAATCAGGCGATGGCGCTGTATCCGCCGCGAACCCTGTGCGAGCAATTGCTGATGCCCTTGCTGGCCGCTCTGGAGCAACGCTGGCAAGGCCAGTTCGGGGCGCAGATGGAGCGGGGCTTCTTTTGTGCCTGGCTGCGCAGCAAGTTCGGTGCGCGCATCTACCATAACAATCGTCAGTTGCGCACCGCGCCGCTGCTGCTGGTCAACCACTCGGACCTGCCCATGGAGCCGCATCTGTGGCTCACGGCCTGGCTGATCAGCAGCGCGGATTGCCCGGTGGAGGTCTTCGACTGGCCGCTGCCTGTCGGCGAACTGGCATTGGCGGTCGAACTTCTGCAACCCCGTGGGGTTCTGCTGTACTCAAGCAAAGCCCTGAATCCGGCGCAGTTGCCGAAACTTTTCAAAGGCGTCAGTTGCCCAAAAATGATTGCCGGACCAACGGTATGTATCCACCGCGCCGAGTTGTCCGCAAGTACTGCCGAGATCGCTGATCTGTACCTGGCCGAAGATCCGTTGTCGGCACATCAGGCATTCGTTCAACACGGGCTGATTTAAATGAATCGCGTGGTTAGCAAAATGCAATTGATCTGGCTGCGCAGCGACTTGCGCCTACATGACAACACCGCCCTCTCGGCCGCTGCAGCTCGCGGCCCGTGCATGGCGGTGTATCTGCTGAGTCCGGAACAATGGCTGGAACACGACGATGCGCCCTGCAAAGTAGACTTCTGGCTGCGTAACCTGCGCGAGTTGAGCCGCGAACTGGGTCGACTGAACATTCCCCTGCTGATCCGCCAGGCTCCGCGCTGGGATGACGCGCCAAGCGTATTGCTGAACCTGTGTCGACAGTGGCAGGTCGACGCACTGTATTTCAACGAAGAGTACGGCATCCACGAGTCCCGTCGAGATGCAGCGGTCGCCCGGACGCTACAGGCCGAAGGCATCGAAGTTCACCGCTACCTCGATCAATTGCTGTTCAAGCCCGGGAGCGTGCTGACCCGCACCGGCACTTACTTTCAGGTCTTCAGCCAGTTCCGCAAAGTCTGCTACGAACGACTGCACCACTCGCTGCCCAACCTGGTCTGCGCGCCGCACAAACAAGCGCCGCTGAACATTGCCAGCGATGCGATCCCCTTGAGTGTCGACGGTTTCGCAACACCCGCTGATCACCTGCGCAATCTGTGGCCGGCGGGCGAAGCCGAAGCCCGGCATCGCCTGGACATATTTAGCGATGCGCAGATCGAGCACTATCAAAGCGATCGGGATTTCCCGGCGAAGCCCGGTACCAGTCAGCTCTCGGCCTATCTGGCCGCCGGGATTATTTCTGTGCGCCAATGCCTGCACGCGGCCTTGAACAACAATCAAGGTGAATTCGAAAGCGGTAAAAACGGCGCCGTCACCTGGATCAACGAACTGCTGTGGCGCGAGTTCTACAAACACATCCTGGTGGGCTACCCACGGGTTTCCCGGCACCGCGCGTTTCGTCCGGAAACCGAAGCGCTGGCCTGGCGCAACGCCCCCGAAGAACTGGCCGCCTGGCAACAGGCGCGCACCGGCTTGCCGATCATCGACGCCGCCATGCGCCAACTGCTGGCAACCGGCTGGATGCACAACCGCCTGCGCATGGTGGTGGCAATGTTCCTGACCAAGAACCTGCTGATCGACTGGCGCGAAGGCGAACGCTTTTTCATGCGCCACCTGATCGATGGCGACCTGGCGGCGAACAATGGTGGCTGGCAGTGGAGTTCCTCCACCGGCACCGACTCGGCGCCTTACTTCCGGATTTTCAACCCGTTGAACCAGTCGGAAAAATTCGACCCCGAAGGCCTGTTCATCAAACACTGGCTGCCGGAATTGGCCGCTCTAAGTAAAAAGGAAGTGCATAACCCGGCCAACCTCGGTGGCCTTTTCGGTGCTGTGGATTACCCGCCACCGATCGTCGACTTGAGCACATCCCGTACACGCGTATTGACGGCGTTCAAAAACCTGCCCTCACGGCAATACGCCGCCGTTGGGTCATGATTTACCGCCACCGGGACTCGATGCCGGGGCTCCGGGCAATTGCCTGGCTGAAAAGGAGATTGAGATGAGTCGCACACTCGCACGACGATACTGGCTGACGGGTGCCAGCAGCGGCATCGGTGCAGCCATGGCCGAAGAAATCCTCAAAACCGGTGCGCACCTGGCCGTCAGCTCGCGCACCGTCGCCCCCCTCAAAGTCTTGTCGCAACGTTATCCGGGACAGGTATTGGTGGTCGCCGGAGACCTGACCAACAGCCAGACCGTACGCGAGATCGGCGAGCAGATTGCCGAGGACTGGGGCTCGCTGGACACCGTGATACTCAACGCTGGCACCTGCGAGTACCTGGATGCCAAGCAGTTCGATGCTTCGATTGTCGAGCACGTGGTGCGCACCAACCTGTTGGCCAGCAGTTATTGCATCGAAGCCGCCCTGCCTTTGCTGCGGGCCGGCACCGCACCACATATGGTAGCCATGGCCAGTACGGTGACCTACCTGCCGCTGCCCAAGGCAGAAGCCTGCGGCGCCTCGAAGGCCGGGCTGCGTTACCTGTTTGAATCCCTGCGCATCGACCTGGCCCCGGAGGGTATAGAAGTCACGGTGATCAGCCCCGGGTTTGTCGAGACGCCACTGACGACGAAAAACGGCTCCCCCATGGCCTTGAGCTGGCCGGTGGAGAAAGCCGCACGGCACATCTTCGAAAAACTCAAGGACCGCCCGCTGGAAATCACTTTCCCGGCGGCGTTCATGGCCACTCTCTGGCCGCTCGCCAAACGGCCAGACCAAGTGAAACTGGAGATCGGCAAACCCATGGTGCGCAGCCCGCCGCCGATCAAGGATCAACCCTGAAGAAAGTCGTCATCATCGGTAGCGGTATCTCGGACGTTCCGATACTTGAGCGTCCGTCAGACCTTTCACACAGCACCCGGTGACTGCCTTACACTGCGCGCCATGAAAACCATCCCCCATACGCAAATCGCGGAACCCGCGGTCACCTGCTCGACCTGCGCAGCCTGCTGCTGTCAGCTAGAAGTCATGTTGATCACCGATACGGGCGTGCCTGAACGGTTCATCGATACCGATGACTGGGGCGGGGAAGTGATGCTGCGCCTGGATGACGGCTGGTGTGCCGCGCTGGATCGCAACACGATGATGTGCACCATCTACGAAAAACGCCCGCTGATCTGCCGGGAGTTCGAAATGGGCGCACCGGAGTGCATCGACGAACGCCAGGGGATTTCGACGGCGTATCGCTAGTTTGAAGTTGTCCCAATACCAATGTGGGAGCGGGCTTGCTCGCGAAAGCGTCAGGTCAGTCGATTACAGTGTCGACTGATCCAGTGCTTTCGCGAGCAAGCCCGCTCCCACATTTAGTACAGCGTTGCTGTCTTACAATGGCATCGTGTAATGCAATGCGTAACTTTCTACACCATCGTTCGGAGTGGTGATCCCGGCGTTGGAATAGTGCGTCGCGCGGACCCCGACTTCATGGCCGCCTGCAAAGCGCAAACCGAATCCAAAGCGGTCTTCAAACTGGAAGGCGCTGCCCAGATCGTTGCTTTCGACTTCGGTGCTGGCAAAGGCCGCCACGCCAATCCCAAACTCGATGTAGGGTTTGACGTTCTGGCCGGCAAATTCATAAACGAGCACGGGCGAGAACGACAGGCTGTGGTTACTGGATTTCTCGTCACCTTCCCAATAGGTGTAAGCGCCGTCCCAGTATCCGGTCAGACGACCAACGTCACTCTGCCACCAGCTCTGGTCCCAATCGAATTGCATGCCCAGCCGATACGTCATGGTCGAATCGCTGGTCTGACCAACCGCGAACTCCACACCTGCCGCCTGCGCGGTAAAAGTGTGCCCCATCAGTGCGGCCGCAATCGCGGCCAAGCAGAATAGTCGCTTCACTTGAAACTTCCTTTTGTGAACGATTTCGTATGGTTTTTTTGTTGCCAAGCCCTGCAAAACTATAGAAGTCAGCGATTTATCAGAAGTTCACCCGACTCTTACTGTTCCCCCCGGACAGCCTTCTACCTGCTGAAGCTTCGCACAACGCCAGCC
Source organism: Pseudomonas sp. KH_046_2 (assembly GCF_057838985.1). Taxonomy (NCBI): domain Bacteria; kingdom Pseudomonadati; phylum Pseudomonadota; class Gammaproteobacteria; order Pseudomonadales; family Pseudomonadaceae; genus Pseudomonas; species Pseudomonas sp. KH_046_2. Next base: position 5,243,832 of record NZ_CM174480.1, read on the forward strand.
GTATTCCACAATATCGGCAAGATATTTCTGAAATGTAGCGGATCGGCACTGGTCCAGAACCGTGCCTCACGGGCCGGCCCCTCGGCGAGCAGCTCGCCTTCGGCCAGCAGACGCTGAAGTTGCCGCGCGACGGCGGCGCCGGTGTCGATCAGGCTGATGTCGTCGGGGATCATCTGTCGCAGCATTGGCTTGAGAAAGGGGTAATGGGTACAGCCGAGAATCAGGGTGTCCGCGCCGGCAGCCAGCAGTGGCCGGACATACCCGGCCAACAGCTGACGCAGTTCGGGGCTACGCAGATCGCCGTTTTCAATCAGCTCCACCAACCCTGGACAGGGCTGGGTAATCACTTTCACGTCCGTGGCGAAGCGGTCGAGCAACGCGGCGAACTTGGCACTCTGCAAGGTGCCGGTGGTGGCCAGCACCCCCACCACGCCGGAACGGGTTGCAGCGGCGGCCGGTTTGACTGCCGGCTCCATGCCGACGATGGGCCATTCTGGATAGTCGCGACGCAAGTCGGCGACACCGGCCACCGTCGCCGTGTTGCACGCCAGCACCAGGGCCTTGGCGCCCTGTTGCCGAAAGAAATCGGCCATCACGCTGCAGCGTTGCTGGATAAATTCCGGGGTTTTCTCGCCGTAGGGAACATTCCCGCAGTCGGCGACGTACAACAGAGACTCATTGGGCAGCAAACGCTGGATCTCGGCCAGTACCGAGAGCCCGCCGACACCGGAGTCGAACACGCCAATCGGCGCTTCACGCATGTTTCGACCCACAGACGCTGCAGCCCGGATCGCGCTTGACCCGCAATTCACGGAAGCGTGTGCCCAATGCATCGATCAACAGCAGGCGCCCCACCAGCGGCTCACCGAATCCGGCCAGCAACTTCAGCGCCTCGAGCGCTTGCAGGCTGCCGACCAGCCCCACCAGTGGCCCGACCACGCCTGCCTCGCTGCAAGTCAGTTCGGCTTCGCTGCCGTGTCCATACAAACAGTGGTAGCACGGACTCTCCGGTCGACGCGGATCGAACACCGACAGTTGCCCTTCGAGGCGAATCGCGGCGCCGCTGACCAGCGGTTTGCCGGCCGACACGCAAGCGGCGTTGACCGCTTCACGGGTGGAAAAGTTGTCGGAACAATCGAGAACCAGATCCACCCCGGCGACCGCGGCGGCCAGGGAGTCTTCGTCCAGCGCCGCAGGATGGGCGATCAACTGGATCTCGGGATTGATCGCGCTCAGGCGCTTGATTGCCGAGTCGACCTTGGTCATGCCGACGCTGTCGGTGTCGTGAATGATCTGGCGTTGCAGGTTGGTCAGGTCGACCGTGTCGAAGTCAGCCAGATGCAACTCGCCAACCCCGGCGGCTGCCAGATACAGCGCCACTGGCGCGCCAAGGCCGCCAAGACCAACGATCAATACGCGGCTTTCCTTGAGCCGCAACTGGCCGTCGATATCGATGTGTTGCAGCAGAATCTGCCGACTGTAACGCAGCAACTCCTGATCATTCAGCACGGCAGGCGCCCCAGACTGATGCGTTGATGACCGCCCAGATCGGTGCGGCTGTGGACTTCTTCAAAGCCTCGGGTCAGCAGCAAATCGCGGACCGCTTCGGCCTGATCATAGCCGTGTTCGAGCATCAGCCAACCGCCGCTATCCAGATGGTCCGGTGCCTGGGCGACGATCAGGCGCAGATCGTCGAGCCCGTCGACACCCGCCACCAGGGCGCTGGCCGGTTCGAAGCGCACATCGCCCTCGACCAGATGCGGATCGGCCGCTGCAATGTAGGGCGGATTGCTGATGATCAGTTGAAAGCGCTGACCTTCCAGGGCGCTGAACCAATGACTGCTCAGCACGACGGCGTTGCCCAGGTGCAGGCGCTGGCGATTGCGTTCGGCCAGGGCCACGGCTTCCAGCACGCGATCCACGGCAGTGACGTTCCACGCCGGACGCTCGCTGGCCAGGGCCAGGGCGATGGCGCCGCTGCCGGTGCCAAGGTCGAGTACCTTGGCCGGTGTGGCCGGCAACAGTTCCAGCGCGGCTTCCACCAGCAGTTCGGTGTCGGGGCGCGGGATCAGTGTGTGCGGTGCGACTTCCAGGTCCAGCTTCCAGAAGCCCTGCTGGCCAAGGATATAGGCCACCGGCTCACCGCTGCGGCGGCGCTGCAAATATTCGGCGAACGTCAGCGCCGCTTCGCTCGGCACGATGCGCTCCGGCCAGGTGTGCAGGAAACTGCGGGACTTGCCCAACGCCGCCGCCAGCAGCAATTCGGCATCCAGACGCGCCGTCGGCGAGTCGGGTAAATCAGCGGCGCGCAACAAACTGGCAATGATCGTCATCTACTCACCTATCGCTGCCAGTTGATCGGCCTGGTACTCGGCCAGCAACGGCTCGATCACCGCCTCGACACCGCCGGCGAGGATCTCGTCGAGGGAATACAAGGTCAGGTTGACCCGGTGGTCGGTGACCCGGCCCTGGGCAAAATTATAGGTGCGGATGCGCTCGGAGCGGTCGCCGGAGCCGACCAGCAACTTGCGCTCGCTGGCAATGGCGTTGGCTGCGGCCGAGGTCTGCTGATCGTTCAGCTTGGCCGACAACCAGGACATCGCCCGGGCGCGGTTCTTGTGCTGCGAACGTTCTTCCTGGCACTCGACCACGATGCCGGACGGCAAGTGCGTGATACGAATCGCCGAGTCGGTCTTGTTGACGTGCTGGCCACCGGCGCCGGAGGAACGATAGGTGTCGATGCGCAGGTCGGCCGGGTTGATCTCGATGGCTTCCTGTTCGTCCGGCTCGGGCAATACCGCCACGGTGCAGGCCGAGGTGTGGATGCGGCCCTGGGATTCGGTCGCCGGAACCCGCTGCACGCGGTGCGCACCGGATTCGAACTTCAGCTTGCCATAGACGTTGTCGCCCTCGACCCGGGCAATCACCTCTTTATAGCCGCCGTGCTCACCCTCGTTTTCCGAGAGAATCTCCACCCGCCAGCCACGACGCTCGGCGTAGCGCGAATACATGCGGAACAGGTCGCCAGAGAAAATCGCCGCCTCGTCACCGCCGGTACCGGCACGGATCTCGAGGAACACGTTGCGTCCGTCGTTCGGGTCCTTGGGCAGCAGCATGCGCTGCAGATCAGCTTCGAGCGTGACCAGGCGTTCCTTGGCCTCGCGGACTTCTTCCACGGCCATGTCGCGCATGTCCGGGTCGCGGTCCTTGAGCAGTGCCTGGGCGCCTTCGAGGTCGTCCTGCACTTTCAGCAGTTCTTTATAGGCGCCCACAATCGGTTCAACTTCCGCGTACTCCTTGGAATAGGTGCGGAACTTGTTCTGATCGGAAATGACCTCGCCGTCGCCCAGCAGGGCAGTCAATTCCTCGAAACGGTCCTGGAGGATATCCAGCTTATTGAGCAGTGACGCTTTCATTGCGGTTTTTTATCCGAAAAGCTATCCGATGAGCCCTCACCGAGGGCAAAGAGTTCCTGGGCCATCGCCAGCGCATCCAGGCGACCTTCGGCAGAGAGCTTTTTCAACTGCACGCTCGGTGCGTGCAACAGTTTGTTGGTCAGCCCGCGGGCCAATTGCACCAGCACCTCTTCGGCACTGCTACCGTTGGCCAGCATGCGCTGGGCCTTTTGCAATTCTTCGTCGCGCAGGCGCTCGCTCTGTTGACGATAGGCCTTGAGCACGTCCACCGCCGCCAGTTCGCGCAGGCGGACCATGAAATCTTCAGCGCCGATCGAAACCATCTCTTCGGCGGCCTGGGCTGCGCCCTGACGACTCTTGAGGTTCTCGGCGACCACTTCGTGGAGGTCGTCGACGCTATAGAGGTAAACGTCATCCAACTCGCCGACTTCTGGCTCGATGTCGCGGGGAACAGCGATATCCACCATGAAGATCGGTTTGTGCTTGCGCAGTTTCAAGGCGCTTTCCACCGCACCCTTGCCCAGGATCGGCAACTGGCTGGCAGTGGAACTGATGACGATATCGCTGCGCACCAGCTCTGCCGGAATATCCGACAGCAACACCGCATGGGCGCCAAACTGCTCGGCCAGAATGCTCGCGCGCTCCAGGGTACGGTTGGCGACCACTATGCGTTTTACACCCAGGTCATGCAGATGGCGGGCGACCAGGGTGATGGTCTCGCCGGCGCCGATCAACAAGGCCTGGCTGCGTTGCAGGTCGCTGAAAATCTGCTTGGCCAGGCTCACCGCGGCAAACGCCACCGATACCGGGTTCTCGCCGATGGCCGTGTCGGTGCGCACCTGCTTGGCCGCATTGAACGTGGCCTGGAACAACCTCCCGAGCAATGGCCCGATGGTGCCGGCCTCGCGGGCCACGGCATAGGCCGACTTCATCTGGCCGAGAATCTGCGGTTCGCCCAACACCAGCGAGTCGAGCCCGGAAGCGACCCGCATCATGTGACGAACTGCCGCATCATCTTCATGCACATAGGCGCTTTCGCGCAGCTCGTCGTAGCTCAAATGATGATATTCGGCCAGCCAGCGCAGCACGATCTCCGCCGACAGGTGATCCTGTTCTATATAGAGTTCACTGCGATTGCAGGTGGAGAGGATCGCAGCTTCGCGGCTGTCGGTGAGTCGGCAGAGCTGCTGCAAGGCCTCAACCAGCTGCTCAGGGGTAAAAGCCACGCGCTCGCGGACGTCTACTGAAGCAGTCTTGTGGTTAATACCGAGTGCAAGGAAGGCCATTCAAAGTCGCTGATTGTGACGTGAAGCCGACAATTGTCCTACTTCGACGGAATCAGAACAACTACTCGATATCTATCGTGCCAGTAGACGACGCCGACGTTGCGAGCGGTTCTCGTTTAAAGGATCGCCCAGAGTCGTCTATCGGGCTGGCAGGTAAATTGCCGGGCCGGTTATGTTTGGCCGAAAGCTTGTGTCATGATGATCCGACCGCAGGTTAGTCGTCCTCCTCCTATATGAATAGATCTTCCGCGTTGCTCCTCGCTCTTGTCTTCCTCAGCGGCTGCCAGGCCTTGGCACCCGTATCGTCGGACGGTACGCCGCCGGTTGAAGACAGCACCCCGGCCCCTGAAAAGCCCAAGGTCTACAGCTCATTCAGCGAGGAAACCATCTATAGCCTGCTGAGCGCCGAACTGGCTGGCCAGCGCAATCGTTTCGACATCGCCCTGGACAACTATGTGACCCAGGCCATCAACACCCAGGATCCGGGCATCTCCGAGCGGGCATTTCGTATCGCCGAATATCTGGGCGCCGACCAGGCAGCCCTGGATACCGCGCTGATCTGGGCCAGGAATGCTCCCGACGACCTCGAAGCGCAACGCGCCGCCGCCGTACAACTGGCGCGCGCCGGGCGTTACGACGACTCCATGGTCTATATGGAGAAAGTCCTGCAAGGCAAGGGCGACACCCATTTCGACTTCCTTGCGCTGTCCGCGGCCGACACCGACCAGGACACCCGCAACGGCTTGATGAAAAGCTTCGACCGTTTGTTGCAGCGTCATCCGGACAACAGCCAGCTGATTTTCGGCAAGGCCTTGCTGATGCAACAGGATGGCGACGCCAAAGGCGCATTGAAGCTGCTGGAAGACAATCCGCCGGACGACGGCGAAATCGCGCCGATCCTGCTGCGCGCACGCCTGCTGCAAACCCTCGGTCGCGGTGACGAGGCCTTGCCGCTGCTGCAAAAAAGCATCAAGAAATACCCGGACGACAAGCGCCTGCGCCTGACTTACGCGCGGATGCTGGTTGAACAGGACCGCATGGACGACGCCAAGGCCGAGTTCTCGAGCCTGGTCCAGCAATACCCGGAAGACGACGAACTGCGTTACTCCCTGGCACTGGTCTGCCTGGAAGCCAAGGCCTGGAACGAGGCCAAGGGTTATCTTGAAGACCTGATCGCCCGGGAAAGTCACGTCGACTCGGCACACCTGAACCTCGGCCGCATCGCCGAAGAACAGAACGACCCGCAAGGCGCGCTGATCGAATACGCCAAGGTTGGCCCGGGCAGCGAGTACCTGCCGGCGCAATTGCGTCAGGCCGACATCCTGATCGACAACGGCAAGACCGCCGAAGCCCAACGCAAACTGGCGGCAGAGCGCGACGAGCAGCCGGATTACGCGATCCAGTTGTACCTGATCGAAGCCGAAACCCTGTCCGCCAACAATCAGGGCGACAAGGCCTGGAACGTTCTGCACCAAGCCTTGCAGCAATACCCGGACGATTTGAACCTGCTCTACACCCGCGCCATGCAGGCGGAAAAACGCAATGACCTGGCGCAGATGGAAAAAGACCTGCGCACGATCATCAAGCGCGACCCGGGCAATGCCATGGCGCTGAACGCCCTCGGCTACACCCTGTCCGACCGCACCACGCGCTACGCCGAAGCCAAGGCCCTGATCGAACAGGCGCACCGGATCAGTCCGGAAGACCCGGCGGTACTCGACAGCCTTGGCTGGGTGAATTACCGCATGGGCAATCTCGACGAAGCCGAGCGCTTGCTGCGCCAAGCCCTGGAACGCTTCCCCGACCAGGAAGTCGCCGCTCACCTGGGCGAAGTCCTGTGGGCAAACGGCAAACAGCGCGAAGCGAAACAAGTCTGGGGCAAGTTCCTCAAGGAACAACCTGACAGCCCGACCCTGCGCGGCACCATCAAACGCCTGACCGGATCAGAGACTCTTTAAGATTATGTTTTTGCGCCATTTCATCGTTTTCAGTTTTATCGCCCTGCTCGCCGGTTGCGCGGGCCTGGGTCCCCGCGAATCGGTCGAGGGTCATGGCAACGCCGCCCAATGGCGCGAGCACAAACAGCAACTGACCAGCCTCGATGGCTGGCAGATCGACGGCAAGATCGGCATCCGCGCCCCGAAAGACTCGGGCAGCGGCACGCTGTTCTGGTTGCAGCGCCAGGACTACTACGACATTCGCCTGTCCGGACCACTGGGCCGCGGCGCCGCTCGCCTGACCGGACGTCCGGGCAAGGTGTCGCTGGAAGTCGCCAACCAGGGACGCTACGACGCGCCAAACCCGGAAGTGCTGCTTGAAGAACAGCTGGGCTGGAAATTGCCGGTGTCCAACCTGGCCTGGTGGGTGCGCGGACTCCCGGCTCCGGACAGCAAAAGCCGTCTGACGCTGGATGGCGAAAGTCGTTTGGCCAGCCTCGAACAGGACGGTTGGCAGGTCGAATACACCGAATACACCCAACTGAACGGTTACTGGCTGCCCGAACGGATCAAACTGCATGGCACAGACCTGGATGTCACGCTGGTGATCAAAGCTTGGCAACCGCGCAAATTGGGGCAGTGAAATGCCAGCCAATCGCCTGACTTTACCCTCGCCGGCCAAACTCAATTTGATGCTGCACATTCTGGGTCGCCGTGAAGACGGCTACCACGAACTGCAAACGATGTTTCAGTTTCTCGATTACGGCGACGAAATCACCTATGCCCTGCGCATTGACGGTGTCATTCAATTGCACACCGAGTTCCCGGGCGTTCCCCACGACAGCAACCTGATCGTCAAGGCCGCCAGAAAACTTCAGGAGCAATCCGCTTGCTCGCTGGGCGTCGATATCTGGATCAAAAAGATCCTGCCCATGGGCGGCGGCATCGGTGGCGGCAGCTCGAATGCCGCAACGACATTGCTGGGCTTGAATCATCTGTGGCAATTGGGCTGGGATGAAGATCGCCTGGCCGAACTGGGGTTGACACTGGGCGCCGACGTCCCGGTTTTCGTACGTGGCCACGCGGCTTTCGCCGAGGGCGTGGGGGAGAAACTGACCCCTGTAGACCCGGAAGAACCGTGGTATCTGGTGCTGGTGCCGCAAGTATCTGTAAGTACGGCAGAAATTTTTTCAGATCCGTTGTTGACACGTAACACTCCTCCCATTAAAGTGCGCCCCGTTCCCAAGGGAAACAGTCGAAATGACTGCTTGCCGGTGGTAACAAGGCGTTATCCAGTGGTACGTAACGCTTTGAATTTGTTAGGTAAATTTACCGAAGCAAAACTCACCGGAACTGGAAGTTGTGTGTTTGGGGGCTTCCCAAGCAAAGCTGAAGCTGATAAAGTCTCGGCCCTTCTTACAGAGACCCTTACAGGGTTTGTAGCAAAAGGAAGCAACGTTTCGATGTTGCATCGCAAGCTGCAAAGTCTGCTCTAAAGGAACCGATTACCGGGTAATCGTTGCAACAAATACAGGGGCGTCGCCAAGCGGTAAGGCAGCAGGTTTTGATCCTGCCATGCGTTGGTTCGAATCCAGCCGCCCCTGCCATTTTCCTATACTCATCCAGGTTACCCTCAGCCTTCAGGTACTGCGCGTGTCCAAGATGATGGTCTTTACGGGGAACGCCAACCCCGATCTGGCTCGGCGTGTCGTACGTCAGCTGCATATCCCTCTCGGTGACATCTCTGTCGGTAAATTCTCCGACGGCGAAATTACAGCCGAGATCAATGAAAACGTCCGCGGTAAAGATGTCTTCATTATTCAGCCGACTTGCGCTCCGACCAACGATAACCTGATGGAACTGGTAGTGATGGCTGATGCCTTCCGCCGCTCCTCAGCTACTCGTATCACTGCTGTTATTCCTTACTTTGGTTATGCCCGTCAGGATCGCCGTCCGCGTTCCGCACGTGTGGCTATCAGCGCGAAAGTCGTGGCTGACATGCTTACCGTAGTCGGCATCGACCGTGTTCTCACGGTTGATCTGCATGCTGACCAAATCCAGGGTTTCTTCGATATTCCGGTAGATAACATCTACGGCTCCCCGGTTCTGGTGGATGACATCGAAGATCAGCGCTTCGAAAACCTGATGATCGTGTCCCCGGACATTGGCGGCGTCGTGCGTGCACGTGCCGTTGCCAAATCCCTGGGCGTGGATCTCGGGATCATCGACAAACGCCGAGAGAAAGCCAATCACTCTGAAGTGATGCATATCATCGGTGATGTCGAAGGGCGTACCTGTATTCTGGTCGATGACATGGTCGATACCGCCGGCACCCTGTGCCACGCGGCCAAGGCCTTGAAAGAGCATGGCGCTGCCAAGGTTTTCGCCTACTGCACACACCCTGTGCTGTCCGGTCGGGCGATCGAAAACATCGAAAATTCCATGCTGGACGAACTGGTGGTGACTAACACCATCCCGTTGTCCGCTGCTGCACAAGCCTGCTCGCGTATCCGTCAACTGGATATCGCGCCGGTAGTTGCCGAGGCGGTTCGCCGCATCAGCAATGAAGAATCGATCAGCGCGATGTTCCGCTAAGGGCCCTGCCCTTCTCGAAATGTCTCGTTGACGAAAAGCGCCCCGCCCCGGCATTCCTGTCGGGGCGGGGCTTTTTTGCCCATATCGCCTTTAGCGCTGGTCGCAAACGCTGGGGCGAATGTGGTTATTTTGGAGATACAACATGAACGATTTTACCCTGAATGCTGAAGTGCGTTCCGACCTGGGGAAAGGTGCGAGCCGCCGCCTGCGTCGTCTCGCAAGCCTGGTTCCAGCTGTAGTTTACGGTGGCGAAAAAGCCCCTGAATCCATCAGCATGCTGGCCAAAGAAGTTGCCAAACTGCTCGAAAACGAAGCGGCTTACAGCCACATCATCGAGCTGAACGTTGGTGGCACCAAGCAGAACGTCGTGATCAAAGCCCTGCAGCGTCACCCGGCCAAAGGCCACGTGATGCACGCTGACTTCGTACGCGTAGTAGCTGGCCAGAAACTGACCGCTATCGTTCCAGTGCACTTCATCAACGAAGAAGCACCGACCAAGAAAGGCGGCGAAATCTCGCACGTTGTTGCCGAGATCGAAGTTTCCTGCCTGCCGAAAGATCTGCCTGAGTTCATCGAAGTCGACCTGGCTAACGCTGAAATCGGTTCGATCATTCACCTGTCGGACCTCAAGGCTCCTAAAGGCGTTGAGTTCGTGGCCCTGGCACACGGCGATGACAAGGCTGTTGCCAACGTCCACGCTCCACGTGTTGCTCCAGAAGCTGCAGAAGGCGCTGCAGAGTAATTTTACTCTGTACGCCGGAGTGACCGGAAACATCGCGGACTAGAGCATAGCGAGAAAGCGGGCGAGAACGCGGAGTTTACATCATGGTAAATGAGCAATTTTCGTCCACTTTCGCCGCTCTCCCTGATTGCGGCGATGTTATCCACCACTCCAAGGAAGGGCCCCTATCGTGACTGCCATCAAACTGATCGTTGGCCTGGGAAATCCAGGCGCTGAATACGAACAGACCCGGCATAACGCAGGGGCCCTTTTTGTTGAGCGCATCGCGAACGCACAAGGCGTGAATCTTGTGGCGGACCGCAAGTATTTCGGCCTGACCGGACGCTATTCGCATCAGGGTCAGGATGTTCGTCTGCTGATTCCCACCACGTACATGAACCGCAGCGGCCAGGCCGTAGCGGCCCTTGCAGGTTTCTTCCGCATCAAGCCTGAAGAAATCCTCGTGGCGCACGACGAACTTGACCTGCCACCCGGCGTTGCCAAGCTCAAGCAGGGCGGCGGCCATGGCGGTCACAACGGGTTGCGCGACATCATTGCGCAACTGGGCAATCAGAATACCTTTCATCGCTTGCGGCTTGGCATTGGCCACCCGGGCGTTGCCAGTATGGTTTCAAATTTCGTCCTGGGTCGTGCGCCACGCGCCGAACAGGAAAAACTCGATGCCAGCATCGACTTTGCCCTCGGCGTGCTGCCGGATATCCTCGCCGGGGAATGGAACCGCGCGATGAAAAACCTGCACAGCCAGAAGGCCTGACTCTAACTCCTCGGGGAAACACCATGGGATTCAATTGCGGCATCGTCGGCCTGCCTAACGTCGGCAAGTCCACCCTGTTCAACGCCCTGACCAAGTCCGGGATCGCGGCCGAGAACTTCCCCTTCTGCACCATCGAGCCGAACAGCGGTATCGTGCCGATGCCGGATCCGCGCCTGGATGCCCTGGCGGCCATCGTCAATCCAAAGCGCATCCTGCCGACCACCATGGAGTTCGTCGACATCGCCGGCCTGGTTGCCGGTGCGTCGAAAGGTGAAGGCCTGGGTAACAAGTTTTTGGCCAACATCCGTGAAACCGATGCCATCGCCCACGTGGTCCGCTGCTTCGAAGACGAGAACGTGATTCACGTCTCCAACAGCGTCGACCCGAAACGCGACATCGAAATCATCGAGCTGGAACTGATCTTCGCCGACCTCGATAGCTGCGAGAAGCAACTGCAGAAAGTCGCGCGCAACGCCAAGGGCGGTGACAAGGACGCAGTGGTCCAGAAAGGCCTGCTGGAACAACTGATCGCCCACTTCACCGAAGGCAAGCCAGCGCGCAGCCTGATGAAGAACATGGGGGCCGACGAAAAAGCGGTGATCAAAGGCTTCCATTTGCTGACCACCAAACCGGTCATGTACATCGCTAACGTCGCTGAAGACGGTTTCGAGAACAACCCGCACCTGGATGTTGTTCGCGCCATCGCCGAAGAAGAAGGCGCCGTGGTTGTACCGGTGTGCAACAAGATCGAAGCGGAAATCGCCGAGCTTGATGACGGCGAAGAGAAGGACATGTTCCTCGAAGCCCTCGGCCTCGAAGAGCCTGGCCTGAACCGCGTGATCCGCGCCGGCTACGAAATGCTGCACCTGCAGACCTACTTCACCGCCGGTGTCGAAGAAGTCCGCGCCTGGACCGTGCGCGTCGGTGCCACCGCACCACAAGCCGCTGGCGTGATCCACACCGACTTCGAAAAAGGCTTCATCCGTGCCGAAGTGATCGCCTACAACGACTTCATCCAGTACAAGGGTGAAGCCGGCACCAAGGAAGCCGGTAAATGGCGCCTGGAAGGCAAGGACTACATCGTCAAAGACGGCGACGTGATGCACTTCCGCTTCAACGTGTGACGGTGACCGTGGATTTACACGGAACTCGATAGACTGAAAATCCCCGTAATCACTCGCTGATACGGGGATTTTTTGCGCCTTGGGATCCCCCCCTCTCACATGTGCTCTGCTAGACTAAAAACGGCTCATCCGTGATCTGGAGAACCGTCATGCTGGAGCAATTTGAACGCTATCCACTCATGTTCGGCCCTACGCCGATTGAGAAACTGAATCGCCTATCGGCGTGTCTCGGGGGCAATATCGAGCTCTATGCCAAACGAGAGGATTGCAACTCCGGGCTTGCGTTTGGCGGTAACAAGATCCGAAAGCTGGAATACATCATTCCCGATGCCATTGCCTCGCAGGCAGATACGCTGGTGTCCATTGGTGGCGTCCAGTCAAACCACACGCGCCAGGTTGCGGCTGTCGCTGCCAAACTCGGCATGAAGTGCCATCTCGTTCAAGAAAGCTGGGTTCCATTCCAGGATGCGGTCTATGACCGGGTCGGGAATATCCTGATGAGCCGTGTGCTGGGAGCGGAGATTGAATTCGTCGACGAAGGTTTCGATATCGGCATCCGCGAGAGCTGGGAGCGTGCGCTAGAAGACGTCAAAGCGAAAGGAGGCAAGCCGTATGCCATTCCTGCCGGCGCTTCCATGCACAAATATGGAGGTCTCGGCTATGTCGGCTTCGCTGAAGAAGTACGCGAACAAGAGACCAGGATGGGGTTCAAGTTTGATTACATAATCGTCTGCACTGTGACCGGCTCCACGCATGCAGGCATGTTAGTGGGATTCGCCAAAGATGGTCGTGCTCGCAATGTGATTGGTATCGACGCCTCCGCCACACCCGACCAAACCAGGGCACAAGTGTTGACCATCGCTCAGCATACGGCCAGGCTTATTGGGCTTGGCCAGGAAATCACAGCTGATGATGTTGTCCTTAAAGAAGAATATGCCTATCCGGCCTATGGCATTCCATCAGAAGAAACCAATGCAGCCATTCGGTTGTGCGCTCGCATGGAAGGCATGATGACGGATCCGGTCTATGAGGGGAAATCCATGCAGGGCCTCATTGATCTCGTCCGTCAGGGTTTTTTCCCGGATGGGTCGAAGGTGCTTTATGCACATCTCGGTGGTGTACCGGCGATTAACGCCTACAGCTATATCTATCGAAACGGCTGAGTTTCCAGAGGGTCCTGAAACAGGTGTAAACCTTATTCAAGACTGGACATGACAGAATTATTGGCCACCGATTGGTGTGGGTTCAGGCCTTTTTGGTTCTTGGCAGGAAGATCGCCAACACCCCAAGCAACGGCAAGAACGAACACAGGAAGTACACGTACTCGATGCCGTGTATGTCCGCCAGATGCCCGAGCAACGCCGCGCCAATCCCGCCGAAGCCGAACATCAGACCGAAGAACACCCCGGCGATCATCCCGACATTGCCCGGCACCAGTTCCTGGGCGTACACCACGATGGCCGAGAACGCCGAGGCGAGGATGAAACCGATGACCACGCTGAGGATGCTGGTCCAGAACAGGTCGACATGGGGCAGCAGCAAGGTGAAGGGTGCGACGCCGAGGATCGAGAACCAGATCACCGCCTTGCGTCCGATCTTGTCGCCGATCGGCCCGCCGAAGAATGTCCCCGCCGCGACCGCGCCGAGAAACAGGAACAGGTGCAGCTGCGAACTGGCCACCGACAGGTCGAACTTCTCGATCAGGTAGAAGGTGAAGTAGCTGGTGAGGCTCGACATGTAGAAATACTTGGAGAACACCAGCAATCCGAGCACCACCAGCGCACTCGTGACTCGGCCCTTGGACAGGCCGTGAGTCGCCGCCTGGCCTTGCTTGAGCTTGAACAGGTTCAAGTGGTTGGCGTACCAGCGGCTGATCCGGTAAAGCACGAACAGCGCAAACACCGCGAACAGGCCGAACCAGGCCACGTGCCCTTGACCGTAGGGAATGATGATCGCCGCCGCCAGCAACGGGCCGAATGCCGAGCCTGCGTTACCCCCGACCTGGAAGGTCGATTGCGCCAATCCGAAGCGCCCGCCCGAAGCCAGGCGCGCCACGCGGGACGCTTCCGGGTGGAAGGTTGAAGACCCGATGCCGATCAAGCCCGCCGCCAGCAGAATCAACGGGAAGCTGCCGACCATCGACATCATCAGAATCCCGACCAGGGTGCAGACCGTCCCCGCCGGCAACAACCACGGCTTGGGATGGCGGTCGGTGTAGTAACCGACCCACGGCTGCAGCAGCGAGGCCGTCAACTGGAACGTCAGGGTGATCAGGCCGACCTGGGTGAAAGTCAGGCCATAGTTGGCCTTGAGCATCGGATAGATCGACGGCAGCACCGACTGGATCAGGTCGTTGATCAAGTGCGCCAGCGCTACGGCGCCGATGATGCGCATCACCAGGGGACTGCTTTGGGGCGTAGCGGACGCCGGCACTGAGCCGGACTGGGCGTTGCTGATAGCCATGGGAATTTCCAGACAACAAGAGGTACAAACGTGCAGGTGCGTCAATGTGCCATTTTTCAGTGCGGCAACGCCATCCCCTTAGCCTGCTAACGACTTCGATTTTTCATCGCTACATCCTTGATGGCGCAAAGCCATGGTCTGAATCTTGCCTTCCTTGTCTGCTTGAACGCGGCTTCCTTACAAAGGAGACCGACAATGGGAAGTTTCGCTACAGAGTCGGCCTACAGAGCGGACAAGGGTGAACTTTCGAGGCCTTTTTAGAGGGCACGAGTCGGGGGTGCGACAACCTCCGACGCACGCCAAGAGTGCGTGGTGTCCAGAGGAGTCTTGGGGCATGCAGGCTTTTTTATCACCGGGGATCGTGCTGCTGGGGCGTTTTGGCTTCGCACGTAAATTCCAGCTGTTGTTTCTGCTGTTTATCCTGCCGCTGGCCGGCAGCCTGTGGATGATCGGCCAGGACTATCGCGACAAACTCAGCCTGATCTCGGGCGAACGCGCCGGGGTGCGGCAACTGCTTGCGCTTGATGCGCTGGATGACCTGCTCGCCGCCCAGCGTGATCGCGCCGCCCGGTGGCGCGCCACGGAAACCAATCGCCAGCCAACGCCGGCCACCCTCGCCGCGATGGCCGCCTTCGATGCGGTTCAACCCGCCGTCAGCCAGGCCACCGCCGAGTTGGGCAATGCCCTGCAAAAAGAAAACACCGAGGGCGAAACCCTGTCGCGTTACCAGGCCCTGCAAACCGCCCTCGATGGCCTCGACTCAAAAAGCCTGAGCAATGTCGGCTGGTGGCCGGATGGCTATGATCGCTTCACCAACGCCTTGAGCGCCCTGCAAGCCTTGCGCGAGCAGATCGCCATGGACAATCGCCTGACGCTGGCACCGTGGCTGGAAACCTACTTGCTGACGCAGATCTCCACCCAGCATGCGCCGGACCTGATCGAACGGGTCGGTCGTCTGGCGGCGGTGGGCCAGGCCTCGGTGGTGTCCGGGCAGTTCACCCTGCAAAGCCGCCTGCAACTGCGCGACCTGCGCAGCCGCATCGGCGATGCGCGAGAGCAGCTGGTGAAAACCGCAGGCCTGCTCGAAGCGCGCTTGCCCAGCGCCCTGCAAACCTGGGCCGGGCAATACCATGACAGCCTCAAGCACCTCGATGCGGGCCTGAAGGTATTGGATGACGGCGTTTTCGGCGGCAGCATCAACCTCAAGCCGCAGGACTTCGAACGCAGTCTCGATGCCCTGCTCTCCGACCTCGCCTCGTTGCGCCAGCAGTCACTGGTGTCGCTGGATCAACGCCTGGACTACTACCACGACTCGGCGATCCGCCAGTTCATTGTGGTGGCCGCCGTGTTGGGCTGCCTGCTGCTGGCCGCGCTGTATCTGTTCATCTGTTTGCAGGCCTCGATCCGCCGCAGCGCCAGCGGCATCACGGTGCTGGCCGAGGCCTTGCGCGATGGCAATCTGAGCCTGCAAGTGCCGGTTCAGGGCCGGGACGAACTGGCAGTCATCAGCACCGCGCTGAACGTCGCTGTGGTGCAACTGCGCACCAGCCTGCAAGGGGTGGATCACGAAACCCTGCAACTGAGCAACGCAGTGCAAACCCTCAATCATCATTCCAGCGACGCCCTGGGCGAAGTCGAAGCCCAGCAGTTGCAGATCAGCCAGATTGCCGCTGCGGCGACGCAACTGGCCGCCACCTCACAAGGGGTGGCCCACAGTTGCGAACAGGCGTCCGGCAGCGCCCAGCACACCCGGCGCATTGCCACCGACAGCAGCCGTGACAGCCAGCGCACCACCGCGAGCATCCAGCAGCTTAATCAACGCCTGAACGAGACCGCTGCGGCGCTGGGCCGGGTCAGCGAGCAGGGACAACAGATTCAACTGGTGGTCGACACCATTCGCGGCGTCGCCGAGCAGACCAACCTGCTGGCCTTGAACGCCGCCATTGAAGCTGCACGCGCCGGCGAACAGGGTCGCGGTTTTGCGGTGGTGGCCGATGAAGTGCGCAGCCTGTCGCAACGCACGCAGTCGTCGACCGCACAGATTGCCGGTACGGTCGACAGCCTGCGCAACACGGTGAATGAGGCCGTCAGCCTGATGCAAGCCGCGTGCAGTCAGGCAGAGTCCGATGCACAAGCGGTCACCGGCCTCGGTGAACGACTCGGGGAAATCGCCAGCGCGGTGCAAAACGTCACCGATACCCTGGCGCAAATCGCCACGGCGGTGGAGGAACAGGCCAGTACCGCCGATGAGGTCAGCAGCAATATCCAGCAGGTCGATCAAGCGGCGGTGCGTTTGCTCGAAGGCGCCCGCGCCGTGAACCAGGCAGCGGACACCTTGAGCCACGGCAGCAAAGCCTTGAGCGACAACACCGGGCGCTTCCGCTTGAGCTGAACCCGCCAGGACTCCTCAGGCGCGGATCACCGCCTCCGGGAAGTCCTGCTCCAGCTCGGTCTTGAGCCAGTCGATAAACCACGCCACGTCCGCCGAGAGCTCGGCGGACGGCGTGAGTACCCGATAGCTTTCCAGCTTCACCTGCGCGTCCACCACCCGCACCAGCTTGCCGGTATGCAGTTCTTCGCGCACCAGCACTTCGTTGGCCAGCGCGATGCCCTGCCCGCTTTCGGCCACCGACAATGCGTGGTCATTGTTGACGTAGAGCATGTCCGAATTGAGGTGGATGTCGAGGTCGTTGGCGGCGAACCACAGGTTCCACCACTCGCCGTCATCGACGTGGATCAGGTTGTGTTTGACCAGGTCCGCGGGGCTGTCGATGGGCTCGACGCTGGCCAGATAATCGGGGGAGCAGATCGGAAACACCCGAGGACAAATCAGGCTGGTGCGCGAGTGGGCATATTGGCCGTCCACCCCGTAGACGATGCCCAGGTCAGCGCTTTTGCCATCCACTTCGTTAAAGGTCGAGTTGGGTTCGATGGCGAATTTCAAGCCCGGGCGCAGATGACGCATGGCCTCGATGCGCGGCATCAGCCAGCGCTTGGCGAACCCCGGCACCACCATGATGCGCAACCAGCGCTCGGCGTGCTTGGGCTGCGCCTCTTTTCCGGCTTCGATGATCAGTTGCAAGGCGGCGGTGATCTTGCGGTGGTACTTCTCCCCCGCCACCGTCAGATTGACCCCGCGAGAGGTGCGCTCGAACAATTGGATGCCCAGCCAGTCTTCCAGCAATTTCACGTGACGGCCGATGGCCGGCTGGGTCACGTGCAGGGCCTTGGAGGCTTCGACATAGCTGCCCAACCGGGCCGCGGCATCAAAGGCACGTACCGCGTTGAGTGGCGGCAAACGGTGGTCAGGCATGGTTTCCGGGCGCCTTCTGCTGTTAAATTTTTTAACAACCCCTATGTTAAAATTGAAGTTTCGCCCCCGCAACCCCTCGCTGATAATCGATCCACAGCAGAACAAAAAAACAGCTGGCTACAACACCCGAACGCAATCTCGATCCTGCCCAGAAAAATAATATCCATGGTCCGACGGCTCGGCTTTCTACAGCACTCGCGGACGATGGGGGAATCGGAGGTAACGCATGAATGCCCTGCATTCGCTGCAAACGCTGGCGGTGTCCATCCGCTCAGTGCGCAAAGTCTACGGTGATCCAAAAACTGGCCCGGTGGCGCTGAAAAGCATCGACCTGGACATTCGCGACAACGAGTTCTTCACCCTTCTCGGCCCTTCGGGCTGCGGCAAAACCACCCTTCTGCGGATGATCGCCGGGTTCGAATTCCCTACCGAAGGCGAGATTCTGCTCTACGGCGAAAACATCGCCGACCGCCCGCCCTTCCAGCGTCCGGTCAACACGGTGTTCCAGCATTACGCGCTGTTCCCGCACATGACCATCGCCGAGAACCTGGCCTTCGGCCTTGAGTCCCACCCGATGGGCAAAGTCCTGAACAAAACGCAAATGGCCGAACGGGTGCGCGAGATGCTCGCCCTGGTGCAGATGGAACGCTTTGCCAACCGCAAGCCGGCGCAACTGTCCGGCGGTCAGCAACAGCGTGTCGCCCTGGCTCGTGCATTGGCGCCGCACCCCAAAGTCCTGCTGCTCGACGAACCGCTCTCGGCGCTGGACCTCAAGCTGCGCCAGGCCATGCGCGAAGAGCTGAAAACCATTCAGGCGCGAACCGGCATCACCTTCATCTTCGTCACCCACGACCAGGAAGAAGCGCTGACCATGTCCGACCGCATCGCCGTGTTGTCCGAAGGCGAAGTGCAGCAGGTCGGTCGCCCGGAAGACATCTACGAACGCCCGCGCAATCGTTTTGTCGCGGACTTCATCGGTGAAACCAACTTCATCGAAGGCACGGTTACCCGCATCGAAGACGGCCTGGCCTGGTTCGCCGGCCCGGCCGGTCATCCATTGCCTGCACAGCCGTGCAGCGATGTTCGAGTCGGGGCCAACGTCGCACTGTCCGTGCGCCCCGAGCGTTTGCACCTTGTGCCAGCCACCACTGAGAACGCTCTGCCGTGCCGGATCGAAGCGCAGATCTACCTCGGCACCGACCTGCAATACCAGGTCAGCCTGAGTGACGGTTCGCGCCTTACCGTGCGCACGCCCAACTGTGTCGACCAGAGCCGGCGCTTCATGGTTGGCAGCCAGGCCGGTCTGTTGTTCGACCAGGGCAGCGCCAGCGTCCTGCACGATTGAGCACGAGGAGTTGCCATGCACGCTTTACCGATTGCCAACACGCTGGAACGTCGGCGGGCCTTCCGGAGCTTTCTCGGTGTCAGCCCGGCGCTGATCGCCATCGGCCTGTTTCTGATCGTGCCGATCCTGATCGTCATCGGTTACTCGCTGATGGAGGCCAACCCCTATGGCGGGGTGAACAAAGTATTCAGCAGTGACGCCTACACCTCACTGCTGTTCGAGCGGCAACTGGATGACAGCCTGGCCTTCGCCGACTCCTACCTGATCATCGCCCTGCGCTCCATCGGCATCGCCGGGCTGACTACCCTCATCACTTTGCTGATCGGTTTTCCGGTGGCGGTGTGGCTGGCCATGCAACCGGCCCATCGCCGTGGCTTGCTGATCTTCCTTATCACCGTGCCGTTCTGGGCCAACCTGCTGATCCGCACCTATGCCTGGATTCTGCTGCTGCGTAACACCGGGGTGATCAACAACAGCCTGATGGGCCTCGGGGTCATCGACCAGCCGTTGCAACTGCTCTACACCGACGGTGCGGTGCTGCTGGGGCTGGTCTACACCTACGCGCCCTTCGTCGTGCTGCCGATCTACGCCACCCTGGAAAAAATGGACATCCGCCTGCTCGAGGCCGCTCAGGACCTCTACGCCGGGCGTGTGCGCACCTTGCGCAAAGTGGTTTTACCGATTGCCAAACCGGGCATTCTCGCTGGCGCCATCCTCACCTTCGTGCCTTGCCTGGGCGCGATGATCGCCCCGGAACTGCTCGGCGGCGGCACGCGGATGATGCTCGGCAACCTGATCTTCCGGCAGTTCAGCGATGCGCGTAACTGGCCCTTCGGTGCGGCCCTGTCGCTGGTGCTGATGGCGGCGGTGATGTTGGTACTGACGGTCTATGCCTTGCGTGCCGAGCGCCAGCGCATCGCCAAAGGAGGTGCGTGATGATCGGCCTGTTCAAACGCAATACGCTGGGCGTGCAGGACTTCCCCGGCTTCGGCGGATTCAGTTTCCTGTTCTACCTGTACCTCTACGCACCGATCGTGGTGCTGGTGGTGTTCTCGTTCAACGCCAACCAGTCGGCCACGGTGTGGACCGGTTTCAGCCTCGACTGGTATCGCGCGGCCTTTGCCAACCAGGCGTTGCGCCAGGCGGCCGGCAACAGCCTGTTGATCGCGGTCTGCGCGAGCATGGTCGCCACGGCCATCGCCACCCTCGCCGCCCTCGGCACTTCACGGGGTGCGAAGTTCAAGGGCCTGCAACTGTCCATGGGCGCGATCATGCTGCCTCTGGTGCTGCCGGAAATCGTGGTCGGCGTTGCCACCCTGGCGCTGTTCTCCACCATCGGTCTTTCCCTGGGCTACGGCAACCTGATCATCGCGCATACGGTGTTCTGTATTCCGTTTGCCTTTCTGCCGATACGGGCACGCCTGAACGACATGGACCTGTCCCTGGAACAAGCCTCGGCCGACCTGTATGCCGGCCCGTGGCGGACCTTCCGCAAGGTCACCCTGCCACTGTTGATGCCGGGAATTTTCTCCGGGCTGATGCTGGCCTTCATCGTCTCGCTGGATAACTTCGTGATCTCGATGATGGTCTCCCAGGCCGGCACCACCACCTTGCCAATCTTCATCTTCGGCCTGTTGCGCATGGGCGTGACACCGGACGTCAACGCCGTCTCGACCCTGATCCTGGGCGTCTCGGTGCTGTTCGTCACGCTCTCTTATCTGCTGGGCAAAAAGAAAACCTGATCCTTCTACGTACTGTGGGGAAATAGCATGAGCAAGTTGATTGCAAGCATCGGCACTTCGTTGTTCCTGACTTTACCGCTGACCATGGCCGGCAGCGTTCAGGCCGCGGAAAAACTCAACGTGGTGAGCTGGAGCGGCTACTTTTCGCCGGAGATTCTCGCCAAATTCCAGAAGCAGACCGGCATCGAAGTCACCGTCGACTCCTACGATTCCAACGAAACCCTGCTGGCCAAATTGAAACAGGGCGGCGCCGGTTATGACGTGGCGATCCCGTCGCACCAGTTCGTGCCGATCCTGATCAAGGAAAAGCTGCTGGAGCGCTTTGACCCGGTCAACCAGCCCTACTACGCCAGCGTCGTCGACAACCTGAAAAAACCCACCTGGGACCCGGAAGGTGCCTATTCCGTGCCGTTCATCTGGGGCACCACCAGCGTGGTGCTCGACACCGAGCGCTACAAGGGCCCTGCCGACAGCCTCAAGGTGCTTTACGAGCCACCGGCCGAGCTGCAAGGGCGAATCAACATGTTCGACTCGGTCAGCGAAGTCATCGACACGGCCAGCCTGTATCTGAACATCCCGCTGTGCAGTGAAGACCCGAAGCAGATGCAGCAGATTCTGACCCTGCTCAAGGCGCAGAAACCGTTCGTCAAAACCTACAGCTCCAAGGCCGGCTCGATCCGCGAAAACCTCGCCTCGGGTGAAATCGACATGTCGACCTTCTGGGGCGGCTCGTCGATGCGCGCCCGGGAAATGAAACCGAGCCTGAAATACCTGTACCCGAAAGAAGGCGTGCTGGCCTGGGTCGACAACATGGTCATCCCGACCGGCAGCAAGAACCCGGCGAACGCCAAGGCGTTCATCGCGTTCCTCAGCCAGCCTGAAAACTCGGCGATGACCCAGAATTTTCTCAAGCACCAGAGCCCGATCAAAGGTGTGGAACCGTTTCTCGACGCGGGCTTGAAGGACGCGCCGGAGTTGCACATTCCCGAGGGCACTCAAGTGGTGTTCAGCAAGACTTGCGGCGAAGGCGCGATCCGCCTGGCCGACCGTCTCTGGACCAACCTGATGCGTTGATTTCTACCGCCCCGACGCAATGGCGGGGCGTTTTTCCAGCCGTCTGAAAGGCCGCTTGCAATGAACTCTAATAACATCAGCGAACTGGTCCTGTTGCAGGCCCACGAGCTCGCCGAACGCATCCGCCTGCGCCAGGTTTCCTGCCGGGAAGTGATGCAGACTTATCTTGCCCATATCGAACGCTTCAACCCGCAGGTCAATGCGCTGGTGAGCCTGCAAGCGCCAGAAGACCTGCTGGCCCAGGCCGATATCCGCGACGCCGAACTGGCTCGTGGTCAATACAAGGGCTGGATGCACGGTCTGCCCCACGCCATCAAGGACTTGTCCCTGACCCGGGGCATCCGCACCACCCTGGGCTCGCCGCTGTACAAGGACTTCATCCCCGAGCGCGACGGCATCATGGTCGAGCGGATCAAGGCCGCTGGCGCGATCATCATCGGCAAGAGCAACACCCCGGAATTCGGCCTCGGCTCGCAAAGCTATAACCCGCTGTTCGGCGCGACCGGTTGCGCCTACGACCCGAGCAAGACCGCTGGCGGCAGCAGCGGCGGTGCGGCGGCGGCACTGGCGATGCACCTGGTGCCGGTGGCCGATGGCAGCGACATGATGGGTTCGCTGCGCAACCCGGCAGCGTTCAACAACATCTTCGGCTTCCGCCCGTCCCAGGGCCGCGTGCCCTTCGATGACAGTGCCGACTTGTTTATCGACCAACTCGGCTACGAAGGCCCCATGGCCCGCAGCGTGCGCGATGCAGCGTTGCTGCTGTCGGTGCAGGCCGGGGCCGATGCGCGGGCGCCACTGTCCATTGCCGAGCCTGGTAGCGCTTTTGCGGCACCGCTGGATCGAGACTTCAAAGGCACGCGTCTGGGCTGGTTCGGCGACTTCAACGGCTATCTGCCGATGGAGCAAGGCATCCTCTCGCTGTGCGAGAAGGCCTTTACCGACTTCGAAAGCCTGGGTTGCCACATCGAGCCGGTTCAGTCCGAATTCGCGCCAGAGAAGCTGTGGAGCAGTTGGCGGACATTGCGTCACTGGATGGTCGCCGGCTCGTTGGGCGCGACCTATGCCGACCCACAAAAACGTGCGCTGTTGAAACCGGAAGCCTGCTGGGAAGTGGAGAACGGCCTGAAACTCTCGGCCAGCGACGTGTTCGCCGCCTCGGTGACGCGCAGCGACTGGTATCGGGCGATCTCCAGGCTATTCGAAAAATACGACTACCTGCTGCTGCCCAGCGCCCAGGTGTTCCCGTTCGATAAAACCCAACCGTGGCCCACCGCCATCGAAGGCGTGACCATGGACACCTATCACCGCTGGATGGAGGTGGTGATTCCCGGCACTTTGTCCGGCTGCCCGGTGGCCAACGTACAGGTCGGCTTCAACGCCAGCGGCCTGCCCATGGGCCTGCAAATCATCGGCAGACACCAGGCCGACTTCGCTGTCCTGCAACTGGCGCACGCGTACGAACAGGCCAGCCGCTGGTTCCAGCGCTGCCCTTCACCCCTGCTCGGAGGATCGATTTTGCTAAAGAGTTGATAAACGGTTGAAAGCGCAGAGAAATATTTTAGATTTATGCTTGACGCATCCCCGTTACCGGTGAATAATGCGCGCCACTTGGCTACATAGCTCAGTTGGTTAGAGCATAGCATTCATAATGCTGGGGTCCGGGGTTCAAGTCCCTGTGTAGCCACCAAGTACCTGTTTCTAGATGTCTACAGCAGTCTCGAAACAACCTCAAGAAGCCCGCCTCGTGCGGGCTTTCTTGTTTCTGGCTATCTCTCCTTGTCTATCCCTATATCTTCCCTTCGTGTATCCCCTCATGTACCTTGGAAAATAATTGAAACTGAGGGGTACAAGGAAAATGAAGCGTAGCGAGATAAAACGCCGCCCATTGGCCGATACCGTGCTGGCCACCCTGGAACCGGAAACCAAGGAGTACCGGGAGCTGGACGGAAACGCCCTGTATCTGCGCGTTCGCCCGGACGGAAGCAAGTCGTGGCAACTGCGCTACAAGAAGCCAGACGGCAAGTGGTCATGGCTAGGACTTGGCGGCTACGGCACTGGCGACCATCAACTATCTGGCGCACAGGCCAGGCAGAAAGCAGCCGTGTTGAGAGAGGACGCTGCTAAAGGCGGCAACCCACTCGCCACCAAGCGAGCCAGGAAGGCCGCAGAGATCGAAGCGACAAACAACACCTTTGAGCACTTGGCGCGGGAATGGTACGCCGCCAAGCGTAAAAACTGGACGGATGGCACGGCTACCCGAACCATCGGAGCGCTGGAGCTTCATGTGTTCCCGGTATTCGGTAGACGGATATACACCGAGATACTACCTATGGAGTGGATGGAGTTTCTGCGCGGCATGGAGCAAAAGGGCATCATCGAGCAGACCAGTCGAGTGCGCGCCAGGTGCCAAGAGATTTACGACCTTGCCCGCGTCACTGGCCGCGCCACTCATAACCCGCTGGAAGGGCTCCACAAGTTTCTCCAGACCAAGCCATCAGAGAACTATGCCTATGTTCCGCTGGATGAATTGCCGCCACTGTTGCGTGCCATCCGGGCATACCCCAGCGCCATAGATGTTCGGATCGGCCTATACCTGCTATCGATGCTCGCCTGTCGTCCATCGGAGTTACGCGAGGCCCGGTGGTCTGAGTTCGACCTAGACAGTGCGCTTTGGACAATCCCTGCCGAACGGATGAAGCGCCGCCGCGAACACCTGGTGCCCCTACCCTGCCAAGCCGTCGAATTGCTGTGCGGCCTGCGCAATCTCACTGGAGGTTACCCGCTGTTGTTCCCTGGCCGGAGCGACAGCACCAAGCCCCGCAGCAACACCGTGTTTCTGATGGCCCTGCGCCGTCTTGGCTATGAGGGCCGGCAGACAGGCCACGGTTTCCGCCACATCGCCTCAACGATCCTCAACGAACACGGCTTCGATGAAAACCACATCGAGGCACAGCTATCGCACGTCAAGGAAGGCGTGGCCGGGATTTACAACAAGGCGCAGTACCTGGCCCAGCGCACGACCATGATGCAATGGTATGCCGACTATCAGGACACACTGGCCAAGGGCAATGTCGTGTCGATCAAGCGGGCCTGATGCGGGCCTTCCTTTGTCGGCGTAGATAGATATAGTCTGCCAGCAACAACTGTTCGAATATCCAGTATTCGCACAGATAACGGTTTTGGCTGGCCTAGCTCGACGGAGCGAAAAGCGGACTTCCCATCCGCCTGGCCAGCCGATCTATTCAATACGGGAGCGTCTGGGAGGGCGTGGGATGTATAACCCCAAGAGCTGTAATGCGCTGGAAAAGCCTTTCTACAAGCCCATTGAAGCAGCATTGCGCTGGTGCAATCTGATTATTCATGAAGCAGCTATTTTGACCGCAGCTGGTGACGAAATAGTCCCATCCGTTCGTGCTTTTCCGCAGTGGCCATGCTTGAGGGCGAACGCGGAAAAAATAGTAGATGCCATGTACAGCGGCGACCTGCAATACGGACGAGATGGCAAAACTGTTTGCCCTGGCGAACAAGTTGCAAAGCCCCGAAGAACGGTTAGGCATACCGACCTGAAAGCATGGATGGCAAAGCATTACCCAGACCAAAAGCCCGCCTTCCTGTTCGATGAAATCGAGCGCACAACTCACGCCGCAGTCACCGTGGAGGCGTTTCAAGCACTGCAAGCAGACCGCGACACGCTCAAAGCAAGATTAGAGAAGGCAGAATCCTGGTGGGAGCAGGAAGGCAGAGTCTTGAAGGGCGAGCGTGACGAATGGCGGGCGAAATACGAGCAAGCCGAAGCCGAGGAAAAACCGTCGTATCGGCTGGCTGTTGCAGCCCTAATGGAGCTTCTGAAATCACCTGTCGAGCGGCTCAGACCGCAAGGCATGAATCAGGCCGCCATTAAGAAGGAAATACTAGGGCGATTCACCTTGCACGGCCTGAAAGACCGCAATCTGGACGAGATATTCGCCGCAGCCAACAAAGCACTAAAAGACGCAGAATAACCCACCGCAAATCACCAACGTCGCACCGCAATTGCGGTTTTCCGTACCGCAATTGCGGTGACTGCTGCCGCCTAGGCGTTCAACCTGTCTCTCGTCATCTACTGCGAGATACAGAGCTATGCACACCACCCCTGCTCACATGCAGCCAGCCGCTGCGACCATTCACCAGTTCGACCCGGCCACCGTAATCATCCGCATCAGCGAACTGTCGGCGATCACCGGCTACGCCCGCCCAACAATCTACAAGCGCCTGAAAGACGATCCGACCTTTCCTCGTCCTGTGCCACTGAGCGATAGCAAATCGCGTGGAGCACCTGTCGGCTGGATTTTGGCAGAGGCCCAAGCCTGGGTTCGCCAGCGCATCGCTCTGCGTTCGGTGGCCTGAAATGAAAAAGGCCACGATCCCCGAAGAGAAGCGCAGCCTGTCGCGGGGCAATAGTAACACCAGCATCAATGCTCAGAACGCACGGCTTGCCGGTCGTATGGAGCAGGGTTCCATTGATACGTTCACCATCATGCGTGAACTCAACATCTGCCGCCCTGGTGCGCGCATCTGCGATCTGCGGGCAGCCGGCTACAAGATCTTCACCAATCGGATAACGCTCACTGATGAATGGGGGCGCACTCACCGTGTCGTGGCCGTGTACACCCTGATCGCCAAGCCTGGCCGGAGGGTAGCAGCATGAGCGCTATCACCCTGATCCAATCCAAAGGCGAGGCCCGCGCAGATAGCCGCGTAATGGCGGAACAGTTGGGCGTTAAACCCAAGAACACGCTTGGCCTGATCGAGCGGTACCTCAGCAAGTTTGAGCGGTTCGGGGTTGTTCCGTTTCAAACGGAGAAACCCGGCGCCGGTACTGCCGGTGGTAGGCCTGAACGGTTCGCGCTGCTCAACGAGGATCAGTGCTATTTCCTGCTGTCCCTCTCACGCAACACTGATCGCGTCGTAGAGCTGAAATCGAGCCTGATTATGGCGTTCCGTGAAGCCCGATACGGGCACGCCTGCCAGACACTGCTGGCTCGTAAGGACGAGGCGAGCCAGAGCGGGCGCCGGCTGGCCCATTGGCGCTATGACAAGCCTGGCATCCACCAGCATGTAGAGCACTTGAGAGAGCAGCTGAAGTTGCCTATCGAGCTGGAGAGCGTACGCCCATGAAGACCATAACCCACCCTGCATCGCAGCTGCTCAATCTGAAACAGGGGGTTGCATCCAAGGTTGGCCGCATGTATCGCCCGCCTGTCGTCACATTGCTGGCGACCGGGCCTAGGAAGCGTTACTCGCACCACATGGCCATCGTCCGCACCCTGGAAACTGTCGACTGTGCTGTATGAGCGCCAAGACCACCAGCGCCTCACTCGCAGAGATCGCCGAAGATGCTTTGGATTACGTCCGCTACGAGCGAGATCAAGCCCGCTGGATGGCTGCGCTGATGAAATCCATCCAGCTTGATTTGAAACACAACAAGGGGCTGGATACCAAGGATCTGACCTCGCTTGGGCTGTATCTCGGCCACGACTGCACGAACTATCTGGACGAGCACGCCAAGGCGCTGCAAGCCCAGCTCGACGCAGTGGGTGGCGCCGCATGACTTCCCTCACCCAATCCTACGCAACGCCTATTGATTGCACCCTTGACGACCTGCGCGAAGTGCAAGGCATCCTCGTAATGCTCGCCATGGCGCTCGCCGTCATCGCGTCGCCGGCCACCCTATTGTCTGCTCTCGTGTACTCGCTGTTGTTGCCCAGCACGCCGCAACAAGCTGGGCTGAGCTAATTGGTGACGTTATCGAGTCGACGGGTGATGACCAATGAACGCCGCAGTTAAAGCCCCATCCTTTGCCGTGAAGACTTGAGTTTCACCCAGCGGTTCGAACCTAAAGATTACGTAGAGGCTTAACACATGAAAATTCAAAACAGCGCGCAAGCGTTGAGGGGATCGGCTTGCCCGAAGAAAGCCACTCACCCAAAGGTGCCCAAGGCGCTGTTGGGGCCATTTCTAACCGAGGCCGACGCCGAGTGTGGGCGCATCGTCATGCGCAGCGCTGACGCTCAGGTGACGGCCTGCCTAGTCGATTCAATCGACGACACTACCCACTGGCACGCCGTGAATATTGGGCGCGTCTGCCGGGCCTTTGCGGGCGCCGCCAAGGAGGTCGCATGACAGACGCGACGATCCTTTTCCGTGACGCGCTCCAGTCGGTATATGGGCCGCTTGATTGGCTCCCCGTGCCAGACGGCACCATTCACCGCTTCCATGTTCCCGGCGATAAATCCGGCGCGTTCAACGGTTGGTATGTCCTATACCTGGACGGCATCGCATCCGGCGCGTTCGGCAGTTGGAAGGCCGGTGGCGCCAGCACCTGGAGCAGTCGTGAACCTGCCGACCACCGCGAAGCCGAGCAGGTGCGCCAACGTATCGAGCAGGCCCGCCAGCAGCGCGAAGCCGAGCAGCATCAGCGCCAGCTCAAAGCCGCGAACCTTGCTCAACGCTGGTGGCGGGATGCCCGCCGTGCCGATCCTGACCACGCTTATTTAATCGCCAAGGGTGTTCGCTCCCACGGCCTGCGCCAATGTGGTGACGAATTGCTGGTGCCACTGTATGCCGGTGGCGTGCTGGTCAACCTGCAACGGATCGCACTGGACGGGAGCAAACGCTTCCTGTTCGGCGGCCGGATCAAGGGCGCCTATTCACCGCTGGGGCGCATCACACAGGGCAAGCCGCTGTGCATTTGTGAGGGGTGGGCCACGGCCGCAACACTTCACGAAAGCGGCTACACCGTCGCGTGCGCCATGAATGCCGGGAACCTCAAGCCGGTGGCGCTGGCGCTTAGGACTGAATACCACGCCACCGAAATCATCATTGCGGGCGACGACGACAGGCGCACTGAGGGCAATCCCGGACGCACCGCTGCCCATACCGCCGCCGTCGCGGTGGGTGGCCTGGTGACGTTTCCCGAGTGGCCCGCCGACGCGCCGCACACGCTCAGTGATTACAACGATCTAGCCACATGGAGCAAAGCTCATGGCATCGCCTGACAACAACGTAATCAACCTTCGCCCCGAGGCGCCCATGGTCGAACCTGAGCGTCCTTGCTGGGGTGTTTACGATCACTGGGTGACGAATGAGAAAGGCCGAAGGCTGCGCCCCGGCGTGTACTGGCACGGCTTCAAGCGCAGCGCCGCCGACGATGATGCCGACGACGACAAAGCAGACCGTCCGTTTACTGACGAATGGATCTCCACCCCCGTGACCGTCGCCGCTCGCACCACCAATAGTGATGACGGCAGCGAGGGGCGTTTCTTGCGCCTAGTCACTGAGAGCGGCATCAAGGAGTGGATCATTCCCATGGAAGTGTTCGGCGGCAGCGGCGAGGACGCCAGGCGCCAACTGTTCGGCATGGGCGTCATCATCGCCCTCAAGAAGCGCGGCCAGTTCATGGAGTACTTGCTGGAGCAGCGGCCCGCCGACGTGTTCGCCACCACTTGCCGACCGGGCTGGCATGAGTCGGGGGCATTCGTGTTGCCGGGCCGCACCATCGGCAACGACAAAGTGCGGTATCAGGCTAGCGGCAAGGGGCAGAACCTGTTCAGCCTGCGCGGCGATCTGGATCACTGGCAGACCGAAGTCGCCGCCAAGTGTGCGGGCAATCCGGTGCTGACGCTGGCGATTGGCTGTGCACTCGCTGGCCCGTTATTGAGTCTGGTGGGTGTATTGGGTGGCGGCGTGCACCTGGTGGGCGACAGCTCCAGCGGCAAGTCGCTGGCGCAACTGATCGGTTCATCGGTGTGGGGCGACCCCGGCATCTTTGCCGCGTCGTGGGACATGACCAAAGGCGGTCTGGAGATTGAAGCCTCGGGCCGCAATGACACCATGCTGCCCTTGGACGAGATCAAACGCGCCGACCCCAAGCGCGTACAGGAAATGGCTTACTCGCTCGCCAACGGCCAGGGTAAAGGCACCATGACCCGTGAGCGTGAAGGTCGGGCCAAACTGTCGTGGCGTTTGCTGGCGCTGTCGAGTGGCGAACGCTCCCTGTCTGAACACGCGGCCATCGGCGGTAATGCGGCCCACGCTGGCGCCGAGCTGCGCATGGTGGACGTGAACGCAGGTACTCGCACCCACCGCGCCTTCGACGAATTACACGGCCTTGCGGGTGCCGACTTCCACCGCCTGCTGACCGTGGCTGTCGGCGCACACCATGGGCATATCGGGCCAGCGTTCGTGGAAAAGCTGCTCGCCAGCGACGACCGCCCCGGCCTGCTGGAAGACTTCGCCGATATCCGCGCCAAGTTCACCGAGGACAACGCTCAAGCCGGACGTGTAGCGGATCGCTTCGCCGTCATTGCGTTGGCCGGAGAAATGGCTATCACCTACGGTCTGTTGCCTTGGACGCAAGGCAGCGCCCTGGCCGACTGTCAGTTGTTGTATGGCGAGTGGCTGAGCCGGGTGGGCAGCGGCAATGCCGAAGACCGCCAGATTCTCAGCGGCATCCTCGACTTCATCGACAAGCATGGCAGCAGCCGATTCTCCGACGTGAACGACCAGACGCCCGACACCAAGGTATTCAATCGGGCCGGATACTGGGAGTTGTCGATGGGCAAGCGCCTTTATCTGTTCAACAAGTCAGCGCTGACCGAGGCCGCTCATGGTCATGGCCTGAACCGTGTCATTAAGGCACTTGAAGGTGCGGGCTTTCTGGCAAAGCGGGATGCGGATCGCAAGCGCAGTACCAAAAATTATCGCCTCCCCGGTGGCGGTCAATCACGGCTGTATGTCGTCGATCCAGAAGCCATGGACATTGAGGGTGGCGGCGTATGAACGGCAGCCACACACCACTTGCCCGGATTGCCCGAGTTCACAGGAACCTAGAACTGGTGGCAACAGTGGCAACAGTGGCAACAGTGGCAACGGCCTTGCTGGGCGGGCCTCTCAGCCGTTGCCACCCTATAAAAAAAGTGGCAACAGGTGGCAACACACACGTTAGTTTCAATATAAGAGCCTGCAACAAACCTCACATTTGGTTATCACCGTTGCCACAAAAAACCGAGTGGCAACGAAACGGCAACACCGGGCACGGCTGGAGGCCCCGGTTTACGGGGCTGTTGCCACCGTTGCCACTGTTGCCACGTTTTTTGAATCCACAGGAACATGTGTATGTGAGCAATACGGGTGAGGTGGCGCCATGAGTCTCCTTTCCGGCCTGCTCGATCACATGCCGCCGACCATCGCTGGTGGCGACAAGCCAAAAGTGGCGACTCGCACCACGGATCGTGCACGTTTGGTGCTGGTCGAGCGTCCCGCCCAATTACCGGCAAGCACTTACACCAACGCCGCCAATGCCACGCCTGAGTGGCGCCACGCCCGTAATCAATACCTGAATCACGTCATGACCTGTCGTTCCTGCTACGCGCCGACAGCCCGTTACTGCCTGGCTGGCGCCGACCTGCGCGCCAGCTACGAGAACACGCCAATGGAGTCGCCACGATGAAAACCGGAGATTCAGCTATCAAACCAAAACAGCGGGTTTCAGATGAACAGCGCCGCCAAGTGCTGGAGTTGCGCCGCCGTCACTCACTGCGCGAGGTAGCCGAAGCGACCGGCCTGCCACTGGGGACGGTGAAGACACTGGTTTCACGCTCAGGGGTATTCCGCGACAACGACCAGCACCGCGCCCTGTTCACTCTGCCGCCGATCAAAGCCAGCACCGAAACCTTGCCCTGCGTGCCGGAGCTGCCGCCGCAGGAAGTCGTCACGGGCGATAAGGAAGTGGACGCCCTGCTGTGGCTGCGCTCGATCATCAGCACCGGCCAGACCGCATTGATAGAGCGGGCCATGGAAGCGGCCAAGCGAATCAAGACGCCGTTCGACGTGCTGGAGAAGCGCTACAGCGCCCATCTGCTTGCCAACTGCAATGGCAACGTGTTCGCCACCTTTGGCTCGATTGGCTTCGCTGACCTGGAGAAGCTGGCGAGCAGATCGATAGAGCAACACCGGCTCAGGCTGGAGGGCGTTGCTCGCTTTGGTGACGACCTGCTGGCCGACACCGATGCGGAGGTTTTCTGCATCGAGGCGTTGCGTGGAATGAAGCGAAGCGGCCCCTTGCTCGACTACGACAAGGACAAGGTAGCCGCCCGCTTCAACGCCCACCCCGAACTGATGCCGCACACGCTGGCCGACTGCCTATATGAACTGGATTACTGGCATCAGCTCTATTGGCTGCGCGATGCGGCAGACCACTACGCCAGCGATGGGCCAGCCGAATCGACAGCGCGAGAGTGGTTCGTGTTCGGCCTGCTGGCGGAAATCAGACCACGGGACAAGGCCGACGCGCTGGCCGTGTTCCGCTACCTGGTCGCCAGTGACCGCGACGACATGCCGGAAGCCGAAGCCATCCTCTGCAACCTGATTGGGTAGCGTGCTCGGGCGCGGTGCTGGTTTCTAGATTGGTTGCTGCGGGTTTCGACGCCCGACAGGTCGAGCAAACTCGATGGCTACAGCTTGTCGCGGCCTTCCTCGGTGACTTGCTTCTCCAGCACCCACACGCGGGCTTTCACCCTGGCAGCGCTTTATCATGCCCCAATATTTTGATTTTTCAGCAGTCCTAAATAGCGGCTTTACCCCATCGTTTTCGGGCGTAAAAACAGGCGTTCACTTGTCCCTTTATTCCCCCTCGAAATCGCCAATCGGCCATCCAAAAAGCACCGAAATGTACGGCCTCCTGCCTACAGTTCCAGCGTGTCGGGTAGGCAGCTCCGGCTGAGTGCTGACCACCAGCCGCCGACCGAGCTGCTGGCCGAAATCAAGGCATACCGCCGGGAGATTATCGAAGCTCTGAGCGCGGCGACCGAACCTACGCCAAGGTCGGCGCGATAGCCGGCGCCGGCAGCAATCGCGGCCTGGCCGCCACCGCCTACGTCGGCACTCTCAGCGGCAAGCTGTACTTCCACCCCGACCCCGACTTCACTGACTACATCGTCAGGCTGCCGATTGAAGACTGCGACTAAGTGGCTGATTCAGCTCCCAGGACGGCGGCCGTTCGCGATGGTCGGCGAGACGTGCAACCAGGCCGGTGCGCTCGAGTTCGCTCGGAGCATCTGGCCAGACGCAAACATTCTCGATGAGGTGACACCATGTCCCGCGCCCCCCGCTTCGCCCTTGCCGTAGCCAGTTTTGCACTTGCAATGACCGCCGGCGCCGATGAGTTGTATGGCCTGCCGACGCTGCCCAGCCTGCCAGGCACCAGCGCCCCGGCCGTAGTCGTCCCGGTCGCGCCATCCAGCAGCGGTGGCGCCGGCACCGTCTACTATGACGACGGCAGCACCGTTTACGGCAGCGACGGCAGCACCGCCACCCGCTACGGCGACCTGATCCATGTGGTGCCCGGCACGAACTACGACGACCTCGACCTTAACGTCGACAAACAGTGAGGGGCATCCTGATCCTCGTCATGGTGGTGCTGACGGCGCTGGCCTTTGGCGTCACGCCGCTGCTGGCCGTGATCCCTGGCTGGCTGACGGTCTGGCTGGTGCATACCGCGGAGGTCGGCACCATGGACGAATTTTTCGTCTGGCTGATCATGCTCGCCGGGGTCGCTGCCGTCGAGGTCGGGGCGCTCGCCCATGCTCGGGTACGCCTCGCGCGCCAGCAGGTCGGCGACCGACAGGGCGTAGATGCCGATGGTGCCCAGGTAGCGGTCCCACAGGTGCTCTAGTTGCTTCGGCGACAGGCCCAGGGGCGGCCCGGTCAGTTGCCCGAAGGCGGCGCGCATGGTCGGACTGGTGAAAGCGTCGTAGCGCGCCGCCGGCAGCTTACCCTCGTCGGTCATCGTCTCGATGGGTGTGTCGAAGAAGCTGTCGCGGTTCTTCTGTACGTCGAACAGTGGCGCCACCGCTTGCGGCACCGGGTTTAACGCCAGGGTGCCGGTCAGGCCATGCACCAGCGCCTTGCCGAAATCGCCCAGTGCTGGCTGCCGATGCTCAGGTGCAGCATCCACTCGGGGAAGGCATTAGCCAGGCCGCCCCAGCCGACATAACGCGCCAGCAGCGCCTGCTCGTCCGGGGTCGCGCGGCGCTGCTCGGCTTCGATCTGCTTGAGGGTGCGGATGGCCGCGAGGTTGTCGTTGAACTTCTCCACCTCCCCGCCCTAGCCGAGGCGGTTAACGTCGGTGATCTGGAAGTTGCGCGCAGGGATGTTGGGGGTGCCGACCGGCGCGCCGTCGATGGTTACTCGTCCGTCTCGTCGATCTCGCGCTCCCGCTTCATCATTTTTTGGTACTCGGCCTCCAGCTTGCTTAGTTCCGCGCGCTCCCACTCGGGTTGATTTGCCCCGACCTCCGGTTTTAGCAGGATCAGCTCGCTTAGCGCCACTTCCTCCGCCGACCACTGCGGGAAGCCCTGCTGCATCAGCTCCAGCACCCGCGCCGCTGCCTGTTTGCCGGTCACTTGCAGGGTCGACTCCCAGTCCCCGTCCGCTTTCAGTTCCGCCGTCATCTTCGGCAGCCAGGTTTTCCAGTGCTTGCGGGCCATCGCCGCGTAGCGTTGCGCGCTCATCGGTATCTCCTTGCAGGTTGGCCTTGCCGTCGCGCACGTCCGCGATAAAGCGCACGACATACGGTTTCATGTTGTTGGCGGTGTCCGCGCCGAAGCACTCGACCACCAGCCGGACCACCGCGCGCATCGCGTCGCGCAGGTCGCTACTGGTCTCCTTCAAGTTAGCCACGGCCGAGGCAAACAGCGGCTTGGCCTTGGCGTAGGTGTCCTCATCGAAGGCTAGCCCGGAACTCAGCCGGCCGCCGCCGAACAGCGCGCCGAGGCTGTTGATCGCGTAGTCCAGGGCGCTGACGGTGTGCTTCGCCTCACTGCCCAGGGGTTCGCCGGCCGCGCGCGGGGCAGGCGCCGCCGTGGCGCCGGTGACTTCGGCGAGCACGTCGTCGAACAGCGCATCAAGGTCGCCGACGCCGACGGTGGCGTGCTCGGGCGCGGTGTTGGTTTCTAGATTGGTTGCTGCGGGTTTCGGCGCCCGACAGGTCGAGCACACTCGACGGCTACAGCTTGTCGCGGCCTTCCTCGGTGACTTGCTTCTCCAGCACCCACACGCGGGCGCTCACCCTGGTAGCGCTTTATCATGCCCCAATATTTTGATTTTTCAGCAGTCCTAAATAGCGGCTTTGCCCCTCGTTTTCGGGCGCAAAAACAGGCGTTGACTTGTCTCTTTATTCCCCCTCGAAATTGCCAATCGGCCATCCAAAAAGCACCGAAATGTACAGCCTCCTGCCTACAGTTTCAGTGTGTCGGGTAGCCTCTCCATCATCTTGCGTGCGCTCCCGCTTGCTGACGCGAGGTTAATGCCGCAGGCGAGACAGGGAGCTACTCTTTCAACAGAGTCGGTCAGGAGCGTTCATTCGCAAACGCCCATGAAAACAGCACCGACTCGCTCCGCCGCTGGTTACGTCTAACGTTTACGTTAATCCAACTCGAGGTGAGTCAATGCCATTTCGCGAAACCCTGGCCCGTCATTTTCACGGTCTCGTACAGATCTCGCGTAATGAGATTTTTGGCGATGCCGATGCCGCGTGTGCGCCAATCAATCTTCCAGACGATGCCGCAACGATGTTTTCAGGCTACGTTGGGGATCAGTATCAGCCTGGGAGAGGGCTCTTGCTGCTTGCTATCAACCCAGGAGGCGGCGGTGATGCGTACACGGAGCGCACCCAGGAGGATGAGGTCTTTTATCCTTTGCTGATGGAGTTCAAAAACTCCAAGAATGCGGAGATTTCAAAGGGCTTTGAGCGTGTAAACCAGTCCTTCGTACCGATTGTTAAATGCTGGAATCTTTGGCGGATTCTAGGGCCGACGCTGCTAGCAGCGGGAAGGACAGTCGATGAGGTCGCATACATGAACGTGGTCCCTTACCGGACACGAGGAGACAAGATGCCGCCGGTGGCGGCGAGGAAGGCTGCATGGGATCTCATAGTGGGGCCCACACTCGAAATTCTTGATCCTGCCGCTGTCGTAACTCTCGGCAAAAAAGCCGGATCTGTGACTGAGAAACTATACGCCGGTAAACGGCACCTGTTCTGCGTTCCCAGGACAATCGGAGACTCGTGGTTGTCAGAGGAAGCTCACGCCGTGCACAAGCAAATGAGGAACAAATTGGCGTGACGTAGCACTGCGATCAATCGGACGGGACTTGGTCCCCGTTGCGCGAACTACAGCGTGGTCAGGGCGACAACGCCAGCACAGGCCGCTGACCCGCCAACCAGCGAAATCGGGGCTGAAACCGGGCACTGGTTGGTTGAAAAAACGGCTTGGAAACGAGAGGAGGCGCGATTAGGTAAATTGATCAGCGCTTCCCTAATTACTTGCAAGCGCTTGGGCAGCTATTTCCGCCACCAACTCCTGAATAGCAAGGCCCACCGACACCCGCATAACAAGGGCCGCCAACGCCGTCATAAGCTGGGCCGCCAACGCCACTGTATGCTCGGCCGCCAACACCATCGTACTTGGCACCGCCAACGCCGTCGTACTGAGCACCGCCAACGCCGTCGTGCTGGGCGCCGCCGACACCCGCATAACAAGCACCGCCAACACCGGCATAGGCCGGGCCGCCTACGCCCGCATAGCCTTTGCAGTTACATACATCGTTTGACCAGGCATTTGCATTCGCATTGACCAGCAGTTGCATTGGCACTGACCAGCGATGGAAATCCTCAGGTTGATTTGTACTCGTTCCGCCTCTTCTTACCCTGCTACTCAGGAGTGCATGAATGCTAATCACATGCCTGCCAGGGCTGCTAACTGCCTGCTGACGCAGCGGGCGAGTGCGATTACTTGAGCTACTGCCGCACAGCTGGGCTCTACCACGGAAGATCTGGAAGCGCCTCCACCCCAAGTGGTCTCTCATTGGGGAGCCCGCAGAATTCGGAAAAAATCGTACCTAGGTTGTGTACGAAAAGTAATGTCGCAAACACCGCATGGCGCAAGCTAGTGAGACCATTGCGTCAAAGCGTTTCGCCAGCTTGTCGTAGCGCGTACCGATCTTCCGGTTCTCTTTTAACCAGCCAAACATTCGTAAGGCTACCTTGGAAAACGTGCAATAGACTCCCAT
Organism: Pseudomonas sp. KH_046_2; assembly: GCF_057838985.1. Taxonomy (NCBI): domain Bacteria; kingdom Pseudomonadati; phylum Pseudomonadota; class Gammaproteobacteria; order Pseudomonadales; family Pseudomonadaceae; genus Pseudomonas; species Pseudomonas sp. KH_046_2. The sequence continues at coordinate 5,280,734 of NZ_CM174480.1, forward strand.
CTGCACGTTTCCTGATTTCGGCTGCTAGAAATTTAAACCTTGAAACGCCCCAGGATCTGATCTTGCTGACCAACCTGATCTGTCATTGCGCTGCATTGGTGAACCTGACCTTCCGCACCACGGGATACCTCATGAGAGATATCACGAATGTTCGTGGTGTTGCGGTTGATTTCCTCTGTGGTTGCGCTTTGTTCTTCAGCTGCTGTGGCGATTTGCAGGTTCATATCGTTGATGCGAGTAATCGCTAAACCGATTCGCTCAAGAATGTCGTTGGCAGCGCCGGCTTCTACTGCCGTCTGGCTGGCGGTATCACGGCTGTGCTGAATTCGCATTTCCGCTTCCCGAACCCCGGACTGGAGCTTGTCGATCATCTCGCGGATTTCTTGCGTAGATTGCTGAGTTCTTGACGCAAGCGAGCGGACTTCATCAGCCACGACAGCAAAGCCCCGGCCGGTCTCACCAGCACGGGCAGCTTCGATTGCTGCGTTGAGTGCCAACAGGTTTGTCTGATCGGCGATAGCGGTGATTACAGAGAGAATCGAGCCGATGTTGTTACTCAGCTTGGCCAGCTCATTGATTGACTGGCTGGTCGAGTCCATTTCAGTTGCCAGGTTCTGTATTGCGGACGTGGACTGAGCCACGACATGCAGTCCGCTTTCAGCTTCTGCACTGGCCGCTTTCGCTGCTTGTGCAGCTCCCTGTGTGTTGCGTGCGACTTCTTCTGCCGTAGAGGCCATTTCGTGCATGGCTGTAGCGAGCTGATCGAGCTCTTGTAACTGCTGCTGCAAACGACCAGAAGACTGCGTTGCTTCGTCGGATGTCTCGTTGGCGCGTTTACGGACTAAGAGAGCGCTGCCTTTGACCTCACCGATCATGATTTGCAGGTTTTGAAGGAAGCTATTGAACTCCTTGGACACCAGAGCGATTTCGTCATTCCCGGTGTCTGGAAGCCGGCGAGTCAGATCGCCATTTCCACTGTTCACTTCAATCAGCGAGCGATGGAGCCTATCGAGCGGCATGAGCAAGCGCTTCATGAGCAAGCCCAGGAGAATCAAACTGATGAGAACCCCGAGGATGGTTGCAATCACAGCGCGATGGCTAAGATTGTCTGCTTCAGCCATCACAATGTCTTTGTCCAGAACCACCCCAATGTACCAATCGAGGCCTTTCAGGTTGGTAAGGGGGGTGAAGGACACCAAATAATCCTTACCGCCGGTACTCACCTCGCGAAGCTCCTGGCCAAGAGCCGGGCTCTTGCCGCCGAACAACTCACTGTAGGTCTTAGCGTTAAATTTAGCGTCTGGGTGCGAAATTATGTTGCCGCTTTTGCTCATCAGAAACGCATAACCAGAACCATTAAAGTCCATGGTGTTAAGCGCAGTGGCTACGACTTTCAGGCTGATGTCACCGCCAAACACACCAAGGAAATTTCCATGGTCAGTGATTTTGGTTGCGGCAGAAATCAAGGCTTCGCCGGAGGTACTGTCAACGTATGGTTCAGTCAAGGCAGCCTGAGCACTATCACGCCCAACGCCATACCATGGGCGCTTACGGCCATCCCAATCTGAGCTTGGGTTCCAATCATTGCTGTTCTTGATCGGTTTACCATCTGCTTGCAGCGAACCGAATACCAGGAGGAACTCTTTCTTCAGAAGCGGTCTGTCAACGATGAGTTGGATTTTTTCCGGGCTGTAGTCGCTATCAATGGTTTCGGCCATCAGATCGATGATACGTAACTTTCCGTTTAGCCAGTTTTCAATCTGCCGAGCCAAGGTGCTGCTGATGGCGGAGATGCTTGCGGTCTCCCTCGAAACGATACTGCCCCTGACGGCGCTGACCTGTGACATCGACAGTAAACCTGTCGTGAGGAATAGCACTGTGGCGGCAGCTAAACCAACTTTATGTACGATTTTCATGGTTGACGCCTGACTATAACAGTTTTTAATTTCTTGTTGCCTTACACAGTGATGCGATTATGGACGGGGGCGTCCATCCAATTGTTTGCTTAGAGGCACTCTGAAAGATTTGCAGTGGATAACATCGTTGTCGCTGCATGAAAAGTTCACTTATAGAATAAAAAATGGTGCACACCTAGTTTAAGTGCACACCATGTCTGGACTAGTTTTAGACAGCCCTATGACTCAGTCGGACGTCCTTAACATAACTCAATTAGCCTGGCTTTCTTGTCTTTCCCCAAGCTGAAGATGTGTTGTCTGAAGTTTGCTTTTACGTACAAACTGATAGGACACACCCAGCATAATAAACCACAACGGGGTGTAGATCAGAGCTTCGCGAGTATCGGCCTCCAGCGTCAGTAACGCGATGATAAAAGCGAAGAAGCCCAAGCACGCCCACGCCATAAACACACCTCCGGGCATTTTGAACTTCGAGGCCTTATGCTGTTCCGGCCGGTTTTTTCGGTAAGACAAATAAGACAGCAGAATGATCGACCAGACGAACATGAACAGGACCGCGGAGATCGTAGTGATCAGGGTGAAGGCCGCCATCAGGTTCGGGATCAGGTAAACCAGCAAGGCACCTAACAACAAACAAATGCAGGAGAAAACAAGCCCGTTGGACGGAACCGCACGCTTGGATAACTTCTTGAAGTTTTGTGGTGCATCGCCTTCCTGGGCGAGGCCGAACAGCATCCGACTGGTTGAGAAAACCCCGCTGTTGGCGGACGACGCGGCTGACGTCAGGACCACAAAGTTAATGATAGCAGCGGCGGCGGGAAGGCCCGCAATCAGGAAAAGTTCAACAAAGGGGCTTTTATTAGGTTCTTCACGGATTACCGGGAAAGACGCTCTTGATCTTCATGAAAAAGAATTCGCTGTCCCGGTAACCGTACGCCATCCGCTTGATGACCTTGATTCGATTGTTGATGCCTTCCAACTGGCCCGTATGCATCGGCCAGCGAACCCGGCTGACGATGCCCCGCCAGTAACCCTTCAGTCGTTTGGCAAACTGGATCAGAGGCGGTATTTCGCTTTCATGCGCATGGCGCAGCCATTGCTGCCAGGCTGATCGCCAGCCCCAGGCGGTGCTCGGTGTCCAAAGCGTTTTGAGTTCAGCCTTCATCAAATAGACCGTCATTAACGCTTGGTTGGCCGCCAGCAGATCCTCCAAACGCACCTGTTGCTCCGGCGTTTTCAGGTTCTGCGGGTTGCGCAGCAACAGCCATCGCGCTTGCTTGATGACCTTTCGGGCAGGCTTGTCATGACGTAGCCGATTAGCTTCATCGACGCGGACTCGATCAATCACCTCTCGGCCATATTTGGCCACCACATGGAAGAGGTCGTAGACCACGCGCGCTTTTGGGCAGTGCTGACGAACCTCCAGGTCAAAAGCGGTGTTCATGTCCATCGCCACCGCTTCGATGCGAGCGCAACCCTCTGGGCCCAGCTCTTCGAAGAATGGCCTGATCGCCGCACGGCTGCGACCTTCGCCAATCCACAGCACTCGCCGGGTATCGGCGTCCAGCACGACGCTGGCGTAACGATGACCTTTGAACAGCGCGAATTCGTCCATTACCAGGCGCCGTGGCTGCGCCTTTGGCAAAACACTCAGCGCCGCTTGCAAGGCTCGACGCTCCAGCAACCGCACACTGTCCCAATGCAGCCCGAACAGTTGAGCCACGTGTTTTGTGGGCAGGCGCTCGCAGGTTTGAATGACGGCCTCGGCCAGGCGGCGTGTCATGCGGGCATAGCGATCCAGCCAACTGACCGCTTCCATGCGTTTGCCACAGTCGCGACACCCGACACGTCGGAGCAACACGCTGAGGCGCACTGCTCGGCCGAGAATGGGCAAATCACGAATGACTCGCTGGCAGTACTCATGCGTGGTTGAACACGGTTGTTGGCAGCCGCCACAGGAAGGAAACCGGGTGGCGTGAGGCATCAGGTCGATCTGTAGCGTATCGCCATCGGGCTTGATCGTAACGACAGAAAAGCCCTCCCAAAAGGGAAGGAAAGTATTAATATCACGCATAAGAACGCCGGTTTGTTAGATGTGTTTGCTCGCACGAACATCATCAATCAAATCGGCGTTCTTGTTTCTGTGTTTCCCGGGACTCCGTGAAGAACCTTTTATTAGCCACCACGTCGCGCCAAGGGGTCACCGCCATAATGGCGATCAGCGCGAACACGTAGAAAATGATGATTCGGATCGGTATGGAGTTGATGGCGCGTGGCAGAGTGTGCTCTGGGTTTTTCGCTTCAGCAGCTGTCGTCCCCACTAACTCGATGCCGACGAATGCGAAGACCGCGATCTGGAACCCGGCGAAGAAGCCCATGAGTCCATGAGGAAACATACCGCCGTCATTCCACAGATTGCTTACAGTCGGAATTTTTCCGGTCGGTGATTGAAAGCCAGACGCTACCAAATAGACGCCAGTACAGACCAAGGCGCAAATAGCTACGATCTTGATCATCGCGAACCAGAACTCCATCTCTCCGAACATCTTTACGGTGATCAGGTTCAGCGACAGTAGCAGGCCCACACAGGCCAGAGCTGGTCCCCATTGAGGAATATCGGGAAACCAGAACTGCGAATAGGCGGAGATAGCGATGACATCGGCAATGCCAGTGATGATCCAACAGAACCAATAGGTCCAGCCGGTAAAATAGCCAGCCCAAGGGCCTAGTAGATCCGCAGAAAAGTCGATAAAAGATTTGTAATTGAGATTCGACAGCAGCAACTCACCCATGGCGCGCATGACAAAAAACAGCATGAAACCAATAATCATATAGACAAAGATTATTGAAGGACCTGCCAGACTGATGGTTTTGCCTGACCCCATGAACAGGCCCGTACCAATGGCCCCCCCGATAGCGATCAATTGTATATGACGGTTAGACAAACTGCGTTTTAGATCGCTTTCTTGTCCAGCCGATTTCGAAGATGGCGCATTACTTGTCATTTTTTGAGCCCCACTATTTGAATCATGATTGTTTTTATGAGTTGCATCATCGCAATGACTTTCTACCGATGGCACTAGTCACCACAGGCAGTTGAAATTCTTGATATTCGCATTTACATTTTCAAGTAATCGTTCACTCCTAATTGACTTGTAGATACAACAGCAGACACTTGTTTGTCGGCATGGTACGAAGACCGCACCAACGGACCTGAAGCTACATTCTTAAAGCCCATCTTCAACCCTTGTTCGGCAAACCAGGCGAAGGTGTCAGGGTGCACGAAACGCTGCACCGGCAAGTGACTGCGCGATGGCTGCAAGTACTGCCCCAGGGTCAGCATGTCGACCTGATGTTCACGCATGCGCTGCATCACCTCGATCACTTCATCGTCCGTCTCGCCCAACCCAAGCATCAGCCCGGACTTGGTCGGTACCCCCGGCACGTGCTGCTTGAAGTTCTCCAGTAAATCCAGCGACCACTCGAAATCCGAGCCCGGACGCGCGGCCTTATACAGGCGCGGCACGGTTTCCAGGTTGTGGTTGAACACGTCCGGCGGTTCCTGTTCGGTGATGGCCAGCGCCACGTCCATGCGTCCCCGGTAGTCCGGCACCAGGGTTTCGAGCTGGATACCCGGCGACAACCTGCGGATCTCGCGCAGGCAATCGACGAAATGTTGGGCGCCGCCGTCGCGCAGGTCATCGCGGTCCACCGAAGTGATGACCACATACTTCAGGCGCAGGTCGGCGATGGCGATGGCCAGGTTCTTCGGCTCGTCGACGTCCAGCTGCTTGGGCCGACCGTGGCCGACATCGCAGAAGGGGCAGCGACGGGTGCAGATGTCACCCATGATCATGAAGGTCGCCGTGCCGCCGGAGAAGCACTCGCCCAGGTTCGGGCAAGACGCTTCCTCGCAGACGCTGTGCAGCTTGTGCTTGCGCAGCAATGCCTTGACCCGCGCCACCTCGGGCGAAGTCGGGATTTCCACGCGGATCCAGTCGGGCTTGCGTGGCACGTCTTCGGTGGGCAGGATCTTCACCGGGATGCGTGCCACCTTCTCGGCGCCGCGCAGCTTCACCCCGGCCTGCAGGGGCTGTGGACGAGTGGCGACAGACAGGGTTTCGTTCATGATCATGCTCCAGCAATAAGGCCTTCAGCCACGGTAATAACGTTGCGCCACGAAGGGCGTGCGGACCACGAGCATCGGCACCAGCTTTCCGCGCACCTGGGCGAAGACTTCGATCTCCAGCGCGGCAAACGCGCTCTCCACATACCCCATCGCCAGGGGCCCGCCCAGGCTTGGGCCGAAACCGCCGCTAGTGACACGACCGATCACCTGTTCCTGGGCATTGACGATCAGTGCACCTTCGCGCACCGGCACCCGCTCCTTGGGCAACAGGCCGACGCGCTTGCTGAGCACGCCATCGCGCTGCTGGGCGAGGATGCGCTCGGCACCGGGGAAGCCACCGGCGCGCACGCCATCGGCACGGCGGGCCTTGGAAATCGCCCAGGCTAGGCTGGCCTCGATCGGCGTGGTGCGCGGCTCCATGTCATGCCCGTACAGGCACAGGCCGGCTTCCAGGCGCAACGAGTCGCGGGCGCCCAGGCCGATGGCCTTGACTTCGGGCTCGGCCAGCAGGGAACGGGCAAGCATCTGCGCGTCCTGCACCGGCACGGAGATTTCGTAGCCATCTTCACCGGTGTAACCCGAGCGGCTGACGTAGCAGTCGACACCGAGCAACTTCACACTGGCAAATTGCATGAAGGTCATGGCCTTGACCTCGGGCGCAAGGCGGCCCAGCACCGTGGCCGCCAGCGGGCCTTGCAAGGCGAGCAAGGCGCGGCTGTCGAACAGCGACTCGACCTCGCACTGGCCTTCCAGGTGCCGCCTGAGGTGGGCCAGGTCCTGATCCTTGCAGGCCGCGTTGACCACCAGGAATAGGTGGTCGCCGGCGTTGGCGACCATCAGGTCGTCGAGGATGCCGCCGTCGTCATTGGTGAACAGCGCATAACGCTGCATGCCCACCGGCAGGTCGACGATATCGACCGGCACCAGGGCTTCCAGGGCCTTGGCCGCGCCGGCGCCGTGCAGGCGGATCTGGCCCATGTGCGAGACGTCGAACAGGCCAGCCTGCTCGCGAGTGTGCAGGTGTTCCTTGAGCACGCCCTGTGGGTATTGCACCGGCATGTCGTAGCCGGCGAAAGGCACCATGCGTGCGCCGAGTTCCAGGTGTAGGGAATGCAGTGCGGTTTTTTGTAGTTGTTCGGTAGACATGGGGGATTCCTAGCATTCGATGATGTTGACGGCCAGGCCGCCGCGGGCGGTCTCTTTGTATTTGCTTTTCATATCGGCGCCGGTCTGGCGCATGGTGCGAATCACCTTGTCGAGTGAGACGTGATGCTGGCCGTCGCCGCGCAAGGCTAGGCGTGCGGCATTGATGGCCTTGACCGAGCCCATGGCGTTGCGCTCGATGCAGGGCACCTGGACCAACCCGCCAATCGGGTCGCAAGTCAGCCCGAGGTTGTGCTCCATGCCGATTTCGGCAGCGTTCTCGACCTGCTGCACCGTGCCACCGAGCACCTCGCACAACGCCCCGGCGGCCATTGAACAGGCCACCCCGACCTCGCCCTGGCAGCCGACTTCGGCCCCGGAGATCGACGCGTTTTCCTTGTAGAGAATGCCGATAGCGGCAGCAGTGAGCAGGAAGCGCACCACGTCGTCCTCGTTGGCGCCTGGGATAAAGCGCATGTAGTAATGCAGCACCGCCGGGATGATGCCGGCTGCGCCATTGGTGGGTGCCGTGACCACGCGCCCGCCGCTGGCGTTTTCCTCGTTCACCGCCAGGGCGTAGAGGTTGACCCAGTCGAGCACCGAGAGGCTGTCCCTGAGGTTCGCCTCCGGGGTGGCATTGAGTTGACGGTGCAGCGCTGCCGCACGGCGCTTGACCTTGAGCCCTCCAGGCATGATCCCTTCGTTGCGACACCCGGCCAGGACGCAGTCCTGCATCACCTGCCAGATCTGCAACAGCCCCTGACGGATTTGCTCCGGGCTGCGCCAGGCCTTCTCGTTCTCGGCCATCAACTGACTGACCGAAAGCCCGTGCTGGGTGCATTGCGCCAACAGCTCGCGACCGCTCAGGAAGGGATAACGCAGCGGCGTGCGGTCTTCGACGATGCGGTTCACGCCGATGGCCTCCTCATCCACGACGAAACCGCCGCCCACCGAGTAATACTCGCGGCTGCAAAGCTGCAACCCGGCAGCATCGAAGGCCCGCAAGATCATGCCGTTGGGGTGGTAAGGCAACTGTTTGCGGATCATCGCCAAGTGTTCTTTCTCGACGAACCGGATGGTCTTCTCGCCCAGCAGCGACAGCGTCCCGGAACCCCGGATCTTTGCCAGCCGCGCTTCCACCGTCGTGGTGTCCACGGTGTCCGGGTACTCGCCCTCCAGCCCCAGCAGCACGGCCTTGTCACTGCCGTGGCCTTTGCCGGTGGCGCCGAGCGAGCCATACAACTCGGCCCGAAGGCTCTCCACCTGCGTCAGCAGCCCTTGAGCCTTGAGGCTCTCCACGAAGCGCACGGCAGCGCGCATCGGCCCGACCGTGTGCGAACTGGAAGGGCCTATGCCCACCTTGAACAGATCAAAAACACTTAGCGACATAGTCGACTCCGCCTCAAACCCTGTTTCGTGATCAGGCCGGGTAAACCGGGAACAGCGCGCAGAGCTCCGCCACCTGTTTAGCCACCTGGGCCTCGACATCGGCATCGCCGAGGTGGTCGAGGATGTCGCAGATCCAGGTCGCCAGCGCGCGGCACTCCGGCACCTGGAAGCCACGGGTGGTGACTGCCGGGGTACCGATGCGCAGGCCGGAGGTCACGAACGGCGACTGCGGATCGTTCGGCACGGCGTTTTTGTTCACGGTGATATGGGCGCGGCCCAGGGCGGCGTCAGCGTCCTTGCCGGTGATGCCCTGGCGAATCAGGCTGACCAGGAACAGGTGGTTGTCGGTGCCACCGGAAACCACGTCGTAGCCGCGCTGCTTGAAGATTTCCGCCATCGCCTGGGCGTTCTTGATCACCTGGAACTGGTACTCCTTGAAGCCCGGTTCCAGCGCCTCCTTGAAGCACACCGCCTTGGCCGCGATCACGTGCATCAGCGGCCCGCCCTGCCCGCCCGGGAACACGGCCGAGTTGAGTTTTTTCTCAAGGTCCGGATCGGCCTTGGCCAGGATCAACCCGCCGCGTGGGCCGCGCAGGGTCTTGTGGGTGGTGGTGGTGACCACATCGGCATACGGCAGCGGGTTCGGGTACAGGCCAGCGGCGACCAGTCCGGCAACATGAGCCATATCAACAAAGAGGTAAGCACCGACCTTGTCGGCGATGGCGCGAAAGCGCGGGAAGTCCAGGGTTTTGGAGTAGGCCGAGAAGCCTGCGACGATCATCTTGGGCTTGTGCTCGACGGCCAGGCGTTCGACTTCGTCGTAATCGATCAGGCCATTGCCGTCGATACCGTACTGCACGGCGTTGTACAGCTTGCCGGACGAGCTGACCTTGGCACCGTGGGTCAGGTGGCCGCCGTGGGCCAGGCTCATGCCCAGGAGGGTGTCGCCCGCTTGCAGCAGGGCCAGGTAGACCGCGGCGTTGGCCTGGGAACCGGAGTGCGGCTGGACGTTGGCGTAACCGGCACCGAACAATTGCTTGGCGCGGTCGATCGCCAGTTGCTCGACCACATCGACGTGCTCGCAGCCACCGTAGTAGCGCTTGCCCGGGTAGCCCTCAGCGTACTTGTTGGTCAGTTCGGTGCCCTGGGCCTGCATCACCTGCGGGCTGGTGTAGTTTTCCGAGGCGATCAGCTCGATATGGTCTTCCTGGCGTTGCGCCTCGCGTCGGATGGCGTCGAACAGCGCAGGGTCGAAATCGGAGAGGGTCAGGCTTTTATGGAACATGCTCGTGTTTCCTTCTTGTTCGGGTGACAGACAAGGCTGCGGCAAGGCCCGGACCACGTCCGGGCCTGCGCTATCAGGCTTCCTGGTAGATCGACATCGGTGGGCAGGCGCAGGCCAGGTTGCGGTCGCCGTAGACGTTGTCCACGCGCCCTACCGGCGGCCAATACTTGCTCTCGCGCAACGAGGTCAGCGGGTACACCGCCAGCTCGCGACTGTAGGAGTGGTTCCATTCGCCCACCAGTTCGGCGGCGGTATGCGGCGCGTTCTTCAGCGGGTTGTCGTGCTTGTTCAGGGTGCCGTTTTCCACCGCGCGGATTTCCTCGCGGATGCTGATCATCGCGTCGCAGAAGCGGTCCAGCTCCTCCTTGGACTCGCTCTCGGTCGGCTCGACCATCAGGGTGCCGGCCACCGGGAACGACATGGTCGGTGCATGGAAGCCGAAATCGATCAGACGCTTGGCCACATCTTCAACACTGATGCCGCTGCTGTCCTTGAGCGGGCGCAGGTCGAGGATGCATTCGTGGGCGACCAGGCCGTTTTCGCCGGTGTAGAGCACCGGGTAGTGCTCTTCCAGACGCCGGGCGATGTAGTTGGCACTGAGGATCGCCAGCTGCGAAGCACGCTTGAGGCCTTCGCCGCCCATCATGCGGATGTACATCCAGGTGATCGGCAGGATGCTCGCGCTACCGTAAGGCGCTGCACACACCGCGCCTTCCTTGCGCTCCATGTGGCTGTGACCTGGCAGGAACGGCGCCAGGTGCGCCTTGACGCCGATCGGACCGACGCCCGGGCCGCCACCGCCGTGAGGAATGCAGAAAGTCTTGTGCAGGTTCAGGTGCGAGACGTCGCCGCCGAACTTGCCCGGTGCGCAGAGGCCGACCATGGCGTTCATGTTGGCACCGTCCAGGTACACCTGGCCGCCGTGCTCATGGATGATGTCGCAGATCCGGGTGATGCCGTCCTCGAACACGCCATGGGTCGAGGGGTAAGTGATCATCAGCGCGGCCAGGCGATCCTTGTGCTGCTCGGCCTTGCTTTGCAGGTCCGCCACATCGACGTTGCCACGCGCATCGCAATCGACCACGACCACACGCATGCCAGCCATCTGTGCGGTGGCCGGGTTGGTACCGTGGGCCGACGACGGGATCAGGCACACATCGCGCCCCGCCTCACCACGGCTGGCGTGGTAGGCGCGGATGGCCAACAAGCCTGCGTACTCGCCCTGGGAACCGGCGTTGGGCTGCAGGGACATGGCGTCGTAACCGGTCGCGGCGCAGAGCATGGCTTCCAGCTCGTCGGTCAGCTCACGGTAACCCAGCGACTGCTCGGCCGGGGCAAAGGGGTGCAAGGCACCGAACTCGGGCCAGGTGATCGGGATCATCTCGCTGGCGGCGTTGAGCTTCATGGTGCAAGAGCCCAGCGCAATCATGGTCCGATCCAGGGCCAGATCCTTGTCGGCCAGGCGGCGCAGGTAGCGCATCAGCTCGGTTTCGGAGTGATAGCGGTTGAACACTTCGTGCTGCAGGAACGGCGTCTCGCGCAGCAGCGACAACGGCAGGCAGTCGCCGGTGCTGGCGGCAAGCGCGGCGAAGTCCGGCGGGAGCTGACCCGGCGCGGCGAAGACTGCCCACAGCGCCTCAACGCTGGCCTGCTCGCAGGTTTCATCCAGCGACAGGCCGACGCGCACGTCATCGATCAAACGCAGGTTGAGGCGTGCCGCATTGGCAGCGGCCAGGACATCGGCCAGCGGGCGGGCGGTAACGACGCTGACGGTGTCGAAGAAATGCTCCTGCTCGACTTGATGGCCGAGTTGCAGCAAACCCTGGACCAGAATCGAGGTCAGGCGATGCACACGGCGGGCGATCTGCTCCAGGCCCTGCGGACCGTGGTAGACCGCGTACATGCTGGCGATATTGGCCAGCAACACCTGCGCGGTGCAGATGTTGCTGGTGGCCTTTTCGCGGCGAATGTGTTGTTCACGGGTCTGCATCGCCAGGCGCAGGGCCGGCTTGCCGAAGCGGTCGATGGACACGCCGACCAGGCGGCCGGGCATATCGCGTTTGAACGCATCGCGGGTGGCAAAGAACGCCGCGTGCGGGCCGCCGAAGCCCAGTGGCACGCCGAAGCGCTGGGCGCTGCCCAACACCACGTCGGCGCCGAACTCGCCGGGCGGTGCCAGCAGGGTCAGGGCCAGCAGGTCGGCGGCCACGGCCACTAGAGCACCGGCTTCATGGGCACGTTGCACCAGGGCGCGATGATCGGCGATATCGCCGGTGCTGGCGGGGTATTGCAGCAGCAGACCGAAATAACCATCGAGGCCTTCCTGCACCAGCTCCGACTCTTCACCGATGACCACTTCGATGCCCAGCGGCTCGGCGCGGGTGCGCAGCACATCGAGGGTTTGCGGGTGGCAGTGGCGCGAGACGAAAAAGGCTGGGGCCTTGTTCTTCGCCAGGCGCTTGCAGAAGGTCATGGCCTCGGCGGCAGCGGTGGCTTCATCGAGCAAGGAGGCGTTAGCGATCTCCATGCCGGTCAAGTCGCTGATCAGGGTCTGGAAATTCAGCAGCGCTTCCAGGCGGCCCTGGGAAATCTCCGGCTGGTACGGCGTGTACGCCGTATACCACGCCGGGTTTTCCAGCAGGTTGCGCAGGATCGGCGTCGGCGTATGGCAAGGGAAATAGCCTTGGCCGATGTGGTTGCGAAACAGCTCGTTCTTCGCAGCGATGGCCTTGATCGCGGCCAGGGCTTCGGTCTCGCCTTGCCCCTTGGACAGCTCGAGCACGCTGGTGCCCTTGATGCTGTCAGGGATGACGCTGTCGATCAGCGCATCCAGCGAGTCGTGGCCGGTCAGCGCCAGCATGGCGTTGATATCGCCCTCGCGCGGGCCGATGTGGCGGGCAATGAACTCGTTGTCCGTGCCCAGCGGGATATGTGCTCTGGTCATGTCGGCACCTTGGCTCAAGCGTTGTCGGCCAGGAAGCGGTCGTAACCGTCCTGATCCATCAAGCTGTCGAGGGCTTCGAGACTCGCCACGCGGATGCGGAAGAACCAGCCTGCGTCCATCGGCGAGGCATTGACCAACTCGGGGTCGTCGGCCAGCGCCTGGTTGACCACCACCACTTCACCGGTCAGCGGCATGCTGATGTTGCTGGCGGCCTTCACCGACTCCAGCACCGCGACTTCATTCCCTTCCCCATATTGGCCGAGCTCTGGCAGTTGCACGAAGACCACGTCACCCAGGGCTTCCTGGGCGAAGGTGGTGATGCCGACGGTCAGCTCGCCGGTCTCTTCCAGGCGCAGCCATTCATGTTCGGGGGTAAAACGCAGAATGCTCATGGATCTTCCTCTTGTTATCAGGTGGGTCCCGGTGCAGGACTGATTGAACAAAAGCAAGGACAATGCCAATTAATTTAAATCCTTATTAATCAATAAGGTATGTGATTTTTTGGTTATTTTAAAAAGTAAACTCGGAACGAAATCGCTCCGACCTTCGGAGTCCTTCAGCAGTCGTTTACGGGTGAAGCCAATGAACGGCGCGGCTTGCGCCCAAGTGGAGCGAAATAACTCCAGCGGAGCGCAATCGAACCGGGCTCGCTACGAGGACCGATTGGCGATGCCGTATTTGCGCAAGCGCTGGCCGATGGCCGTGTGCGAAGTTTGCAGGCGCACCGCCAGTTGCCGGGTCGAGGGATAGGCCGCGTAGAACTTCTCCAGCAGAGACTTTTCGAACCCCTGCACCGCTGCTTCCAGGCTGGTGACTTCCAGCGCGTCAGCCTGCTGGCTGCTCAAGGCCGTGCCGGCCAGCTCCAGGCCGTCGCAATCGATCACATCTCCCTCGCTGATAGCCGCTGCACGGAAGATCACATTCTGCAACTGGCGCACGTTGCCCGCCCAGCGATTGCCCAGCAGCAGCAGATGGGTGGCCGGGGCCAGTCGGCAAGGCGAGCGCTGGATCTGCGCGCAGGCCTGGCGCAGGAAATGCTCGGCGAGCAGGAGGATGTCCTGCCCGCGCTCGCGCAGGGGCGGCACCATTAGGTTGAGCACGTTGAGGCGGTAGTAGAGGTCCTCGCGGAAGCTGCCTTCCGCCACCATGCGTTCCAGATTGCGGTGAGTGGCACAGAGCACCCGCACATTCACCCGCACCTCACAGTCGCCACCGACGCGGCGAAAGCTCCCGTCGCTGAGAAAACGCAGCAGCTTGGCCTGCAGGTAAGGCGACATCTCGCCCACTTCGTCTAGGAACACGGTACCGCTGTCGGCCAGCTCCAGCAGGCCCGGTTTGCCGCCGCGCTGGGCGCCGGTGAAGGCTCCGGCCGAGTAACCGAACAGCTCGCTCTCGGCCAGGCTCTCTGGCAGCGCCGCACAGTTCAGCGCCAGGAAGGACGCGTCGCGCCGGGCGCTCAGGGCATGGCAGGCGCGGGCCACCAGCTCCTTGCCAGTGCCGGTTTCGCCTTGGATCAACAGCGGCGCATCCAGGCTGGCCACCTTGTGCAGGCGCGCCTTGAGATCCTTGAGCACCGCCGACTTGCCCAGTAAGGCCTCCAGCCCCTCGGCATGATCATGAAGCAGCGAGGCCAGGCGCTCGCCGATGCGGCTCGGCGGGTAGAGGGTGAGCAAGCCACCGGCGAGAAAGCGTGAGCTTTGCGCCGTGCCGGTGATTGGTGTGGCATCGAGGAGTAAGTCCTGTCCCTTGAAGCTCACCTCGCACATCGGCAGGCGAAAGCCTTTGTCGACCAGGGTCCTTGCCAGGTCCGGCGCGGCGAACAGATTCGACAACGGTTCACCCGTCGGGTCACTGCCGTAAAGGCCGACCAGCTTGGGATTGGCCAGCAATACGTACCCGCCAGGGTCTACTGCCAGCACCGGATCGCTCATGGCGGCCAGCAGCGCATCGAGTTGCAGACGGCGACGCTGGCCAGGGAGCATGTCGACCAGTTCCACGGCCTTCACTCCTTCGACCCGTAATAACGCGTAGTTGAGCTCGTCCAGCACCGTCTGGCTAAGGTCCGGGGCGTCGATGTAGACATTCGGCGGGATCATCTCCACCGCATCCAGATTGAGGTTGCGCGCACCGAGCAACGCCAGGACTTCCTGGGTAATGCCGACGCGGTCGTTGAAGGTGACGTGTATTCGCATGGCGAGACCTGAGTGTCGTTAAGTCTTGGACGCCGTGGTTCGTGCGCCTTGCATCAGGTCAAGGTCGCCATTGCCGAACCGGGATCCAATGAGTTTAGTAAAGCCCTCTTTAGCGGCCCCCAGTCAAGAAACGACTTAGGGGGCGGCACCTCCTGTGCCGCCCCCTGGCAGAAACAATGCCGTGAAAGCGGCTATTAATCCGCTTCGTAGGACGGGTGCGCGACCTGCGACTTGTTGCGGCGAATGGATCGATAGGACAGGCCCAGCACCACAAACCAGACAGGCACGAAGTACAGCGCTTGGCGGGTGTCATCTTCCAGGGCCAGCAGTGCAACGATGAAGGCGAAGAAGGTCAGGCAAACCCAGATCATGACTATTCCACCCGGCATCTTGTAGCTCGATGAACGATGCAGGCCATCGCATTTTTTGCGATACGCCAGGTAGGACAGCAGGATCATCGACCAGACAAACATGAACAGGATGGCCGAGACCGTGGTGATCAGGGTGAATGCATCCATCAGGTTCGGGACCAGGTAGATCACCAGCGCACCCGACAACAGGCAGGCACAGGAAAAAATCAGTCCGTTGGAGGGCACTGCGCGTTTGGAAAGAGTCTTGAACTTGCCCGGTGCATCACCATCCAGCGCCAGGCCGTAAAGCATGCGGCTGGTTGAAAAGACACCGCTGTTGGCGGAAGACGCCGCGGAAGTCAGCACCACGAAGTTGATGATTCCCGCGGCGGCCGGCAGGCCGGCCAGCATGAAGAGTTCGACGAAAGGGCTCTTGTTGGCAACGACTTCGTGCCACGGCGTAACGGCCAGGATGGCGATCAGCGCGAACACATAGAACACGATGATGCGCAGAGGAATGGAATTGATCGCCCGCGGTAGATTGCGTTCCGGGTCCTTGGTTTCTGCGGCGGTCGTGCCCACCAGCTCAATGCCGGCGAAGGCGAAGACAGCGATCTGGAAGCCGGCGAAGAATCCCATGGCACCGTGGGGGAACATCCCGCCGTCATTCCATAGGTTGGCCAAAGACGCGACGTTGCCGGCAGGCGACTGGTAAGCCGTGACTATCATGTAGAGCCCGGTGCAGACCAGGGCGCAAATGGCCACGATCTTGATCATGGCAAACCAGAACTCCAGTTCGCCGAACATTTTCACGGTAATCAGATTCAGCGACAGCAACAGGCCAACACAACCGAGTGCCGGTAACCATTGAGGGATATCCGGGAACCAAAAATGTGAATAGCCGGATATGGCAATGACGTCGGCAATGCCGGTGACTATCCAGCAGAACCAGTAGGTCCACCCGGTGAAGAACCCGGCCTTGGGCCCCAGGAGATCGGCCGAGAAATCGATGAATGACTTGTACTTGAGGTTGGATAACAGCAGTTCGCCCATAGCCCGCATAACGAAGAAAAGCATGAAGCCAATGATCATGTAGACAAAGATGATCGAGGGGCCCGCCAGACTGATGGTCTTGCCAGACCCCATGAACAGGCCGGTGCCTATTGCACCGCCGATGGCGATCAACTGGATATGGCGATTTGAAAGATTGCGTTTGAGTTCGTGTTCTTCACTATCAGGCGGACGGTGACCAGGAGTCGAATTTTTCATTGTTCTTTTACCTTGCAAGTTGAATTGTTTTTATAAGATTCACAAGTTCAAACACAAAGTGCTTGGCGGCTATATCGGAAAAATTCCGATACCTGGATTGAAGTCCGAATTAATATGTGCTGTCTCCAAGGTTCCTCCTCGTCTTGTTCGTGGTCCTACAACTCAACAAACAACTTGCTTATCGGGCCGGACAGAAGGGTATTAGCAAAGGCTATGCCAGGCGCGGAAATACCGCTGAAGCGCCCGTTTACGCACAGTTGTACTTTTCCAGGTGTAATGAAGTCGCTCCAGAAAAAGTGGTTCACGGGGGTGCTCAACAGAACGCAGGCGTTGTAAACACTGGCTCCGGGCCAAACGGAGCGATATCGCTCCGATGGAACGCTATCGAACCGTCAGGTCGGTCTAGCCAGGGCTTACCGGGTGATGCCGACGCTAGGCCCTGATGCGGTTATTTCTGCGCGGCCATGACGCGGGAGCAGTGCAGTAGTTCGTCAAGGAAGCCTGTCGAAGCCTTTGTTCGTACACTAACCCATCTACACGCTGTCGATGCAAGTGCAGCAATGCCCTCCCGTATCGAGTCAAGCAACCGTAATTCGCTCGAAGGCGGGTTATGCGCCGTGGCGCGAGAGATCGCCGGCAGGCCCCGAGTGGTAAATTATGTTCTACCTATCCTCGAGTACCTGGGATGGGCGCGAATTGATGGCCAAAGCGTGCCGACAGCCGAGCTATTGGCAACACCGAGAGCTCTTGCTGCCTCACGAAACCCTAAGAATCAAAGCCTAACTTCCGATCACACAGCCTGAGTATCTGCGTTAGCCTGATGATTGTTACACCATGATGGAGGTGTGGGCTAAAGTATGGGCTGGGTAAGTGATAAGTTAAAAAAGTCTTATTTTACAAAAGCTTGGGGCATTAAAAAGCCGGCTTGTGGCCGGCCTTATTAGCGCTACAGGCCTCGCAGAATGCGGCTAGTTTCTGATTGGTGCGCTTTGTTCCCCCATTTGTTCGCCGCGTGATGCGCTCTCCCACCGATCCGGCCACCTGCTGGCGCTGTGCTCGGCGATTCAGCCAGCAACTCGCCTAGGCGCCCGACAGGATCGGCGGGCGCGCCAGGTTCGGCTGCAGTCCGTGCTCCACCATGGGGCAGCACTCCTTGCCGTCCTGATCATCGTCTTCGCGCGCGCAACGAATTGTGCGACTACCCCCTTCGTTCAAGGATCGGGTCGGCCAGGTATAACCCCTGATTACCCGCGTGACGCAGCACTGGCTGCTATACATAAAACTGGCGGGTAGCTCGACCTCTAACTGTCCGTAGTGCAGGCATTATTCGCCGCACTTCCGTAGCGTTCTGCGCTCATCATTCACCCCTTGCAGGTTGACCTTGCCGTCGCGCACATCCGAGATGAAGCGCACGACATACGGTTTCATGTTGTCGACGGCTTAGCTCAAATGAGAACGCCCTATAGATGTTCCCGACTTTCAGCATCGCCGTCGTGTTGGGGAGGCTGCCTTCGCAGAACGCATACCAAATTACGCCTCGATCACTCGGTACTTTGCAGTTGCGCTGCCTTCTGGCAGGTCAACGATGTGGTCATAGGCTTGCTGTTCGGTCTCGAATTCAGCGCCGCGTTGGGTCACTGGCCAGCTCGTTGTGCAGGACTACGGCGGTCAAGCCAGATGCTCCAGCCACTGCTCATGGGTCAGCTGGGTGACGCTGGTTTCAACCTGCTGCTTGATTCCGTACTTGCGCGCGGCCAGGCGCTCGGCCATCCGCCAACGACTGTCGATCATCAGCTTGGCCTTGCTGATCGCCGCCGGGTCAAGCTCGGCGTCGTCGGCGATGTCGAGCGTCTCGTCGACGACCAGATCAATACGCACCGCCATGGCCGCCTGGTAGGCGAGGCGGAATTCTTCGTGCCTGATTAACCAGCGGCAGACCACTGCACGCGCCGGCATGCCTAGGCGTTTGCACAGGCGGTTCAGCGAACAGGGCTCCATCAGCGCGGCACAGATGCGCTCGGCCATTTCCGCGCTGTAGGTGGTCGGACGGCCGGGGCCGCGCTTGGGCTTGGTCGGCTCCGCTGGCTTGGCCGCCGGGTTGTCGGTGGGGGTCTTGCTGGTCACGGCTTAGCTTCCTTCCTGGGTTGGCGCATCGCGCTCGGTGAAGGTCCGGCCGCTGGTGCGATAGGTGGCGTACAGGCCGGGCGGTTGCCCTCGGCCATGCGCACCATGGCGGCAAAGTCCTGGGTCTAAACGGTGGTCTTGCTGGAGTTCTTCTTGCGCATACTGGTACCTCGTCAGTTCGCCGCGCCCTTCGCGCAGGCAGCAGCCTTGGTTTAACGGCTTCGTCTGGTCGCTCCAATGGTTCTGGCGGCGGACATGAAAAAGCCCGGCAGGGGCCGGGCTTCGGAGGTGGCGCGCGTAGGGGCGCAATCTGAAACTGATGATAGGTTTTGCGCTCAACAAGTCAATCAGCCAATAGAGCAGAGCTATTTTTAGGTCGAGGGCAGACTGGTCAAAAAATGGAAGTAGCCGGATTGGTAAAAGTAGCCGTCTAGTCACTTTATCTGGCCGGTGCAGGACGACTGCGCAAAATTGCGCACTCCTAATTTAGCCGGACCAGGTGCGCCCACTGCGCGGCGGGGACCTTGGCTTGAACAACAACGCCGAAAAACCCTCGCGCACGCGAAAAAACACAAGGCGCCAAACGAACTATTGGAGGTGGAGCATGGCGAACGGATGGACAGCCGTTTCGTGATCCAGTCGGATGGTGATCGTTTTTGCTTCGGGCCTCTTGCAAAGCAGAAAGAGACGAAAGAATTGCTTTATTTCCGGTGTGATAGGCCGAAAGCCGGCAAAAATGGCCCAGCAGCGAGCACCGTGTATCCCCGGGTGTATCCCCAACTAATGACCTAAGAACAAAACCCTTTAAATACAGTCACTTCGAAGACCAGTTCAAATGACTGTGTAACCAAGTACTAAAAACGGCTTACCGCAAGGTAAGCCGTTTTTTTATGCCTCGAGAAAAGTACGCTGCGGCGACAGGAAATCCTGTGCCGCCCCGTTGACGTTATTGCCTCGGATTGGAATGGCTGCCAAGGCCGACAGGGACTGATGCCCTACCCCCGTGGCAGCCGCACCATCACTTCGAGCGAAGGCGTTCGATGAAGCCTGCAATTCGACCGCAGGCATCACTGAGCGCTGCGTCGGAGACCGTGAACGAGATGCGTACGAAGCCAGCGGTGCTGGCGCCAAAAGCGCTGGCATCGAGTACGGCAACACCGGTTTCACGGAACAGTTGCCAGGCAAAGTCCGTGCTCGACAAGCCCGTCTCCCGCAAATCCACCAGCATGAACATGCCCGCCTCAGGTGGGCCTGGGTTGCCTGGCACTGATTTCCACTGGAAGCCTGGGGAATAGCTTCGCTACACGATCATACTTTGGAGTTGCTGCGTTCGGTGCAAGGTGAGTTGAATCGTTGATGACCCACTGCCTCATCTGCGAGTTCGGATATGATCATGGCTAGACTTCTTTCTAAGTAGAGCCGATATGCCAAGGACGGAAGTAACAGAGGATATGTACCAGGCGGCGTGCCGCTTGGGCGCTGATGTTTGGAATCGCAAAACCACAAATGCTAAGGCTCGTAGGACGCTAGAAGATGCTTTTGCTTGTGCACTGGTGGGTGGAGGTTTAGGGGGGTGGGCTGGAGGCACATTAGGCGGTAACGGCGGAGAGTTGTAAGCGTCCAGCCAACACACCTTCCGAACTCCAGCGTTAAGGGCGATGGTGTCCGCGTATTTTTAAGCGGACGCGATCGCCCTTAACGTCAGGATTTCCATGCGCCAACGAAGCTCTTACCCGAAACCGTTCAAAGCCCAGGTTGTTCAGGAATGTCTGCAACCGGGCGCAACCCTATCCAGCGTTGCCATCAGCCACGGCATCAATGCCAACGTTATCCGCAAGTGGCTACCGCTTTATCGAGATCAGCTACCAGCGGCGTTGCCGGCTTTCGTTCCGTTGAAAGCTACGCCTAAACGGCAGGTGGAAGCGTTGGCGACCATTGAGTTGCCGCTTGGCGAGCAATCGATCACAGTGAAATGGCCAACGTCCGATCCTGAAGGCTGCGCCCGCTTTGTCCGTGGACTCACTCAATGATTCGCATCGACGCCATCTGGCTTGCCACCGAGCCCATGGACATGCGTGCCGGTACTGAAACGGCGCTGGCCAGGGTGATCGCGGTGTTCGGTGCGGCGAAGCCGCACTGTGCTTATCTGTTCGCCAACCGCCGCGCCACTCGTATGAAAGTGCTGGTGCATGACGGGATTGGCGTCTGGCTGGCTGCTCGCCGGTTGAACCAAGGCAAGTTTCACTGGCCCGGTATTCGGAATGGCTGCGAGATGGAGCTGGATACCGAGCAACTTCAGGCCTTGGTGCTCGGTCTGCCTTGGCAGCGCGTTGGGGCGGGCGGTGCAATCACACTGCTTTAACGCCCGCCATTAGCCCATTGGTCTATCGCCGCAAACGGCTTGCTCTGGCAAAATTCGCGGCATGACTTCATCGCCCAATCTCGACCAAATGTCCCCAGACCAACTGCGTGCCCTCGCGGCGCAGTTGCTGTCCCAGGTTGATTCTCTCGGGCAGCAGGTCGACCGGATGGGCAAGAAGAACGACCGCGACCAAACCATCATCGAGCAGCTCACCCACGAAATCGCCTGGTTCAAACGTAACAAGTTTGCCAAGCGCAGCGAGCAACTGAGCCCTGCCCAAGGCAGCCTGCTCGACGACCTGCTCGACACCGACATCGCGGCCATCGAAGCCGAGCTGAAGGCGCTGAATCCGCCGGCTGCGCCGGCCGAACCACGCAAGCAGCCCAAGCGTGTTTCCTTGCCAGCGCAGTTTCCGCGTACCGTGATTTATCACGAACCCGACACCACCCAGTGCGCCTGCGGCTGCCAGCTCCAGCGCATCGGCGAAGACGTCAGCGAGAAGCTGGATTACATCCCGGGCGTGTTCACCGTCGAGCAGCATGTGCGCGGGAAATGGGTCTGCCGCAAATGTGAAACGCTGAGTCAGGCTCCGGTTCCGGCCCAGGTCATCGACAAGGGCATCCCGACCGCAGGGCTGCTGGCTCACGTGATGGTGGCCAAGTTCGCCGACCATTTGCCGCTGTATCGGCAAGAGAAAATCTTTGGCCGCGCCGGCCTGGCTATCGCCCGCTCGACCCTGGCGCAATGGGTCGGCCAAACCGGTGTGCAGCTCCAGCCCTTGGTCGATGCGCTGCGCGAAACAGTGCTTGCTCAAGGTGTGATCCACGCTGACGAAACGCCGGTACAGATGCTCGCGCCGGGCGAGAAGAAAACCCACCGTGCTTACGTCTGGGCCTACTGCACCACGCCTTTTTCGGCGCTCAAGGCAGTGGTGTACGACTTCAGCCCGAGCCGGGCGGGCGAACATGCACGCAATTTTCTTGGCCAGTGGAATGGCAAGCTGGTTTGCGATGATTTTGCCGGTTATGTTGCGGTCTGAGTTATGTTGCGGTGGTAAGAGGCGCCGCCTCCCAATCGGGAGTTCGGCGCAAAAAGTGGCACATAAATTCATGTTACAGCCCTCGCATGAACGCCATGAGAGATGCTGAACTCGGTCGCAGGCGCACAGCCTCAGGCACATTTGTGACGTCCAAACATGCAAGCGCCTTGGCCTTCATTTCGAGATCGACTTCCGCGTAGATGTGGGTTGTGTCCAAGGAGACATGCCCCAGCCAGGCCCGAATTGTATTGATATCGACCCCGGCTCTTAACAGGTGAACGGCGGTCGTGTGTCGAATAGTGTGCGGGCTGATGCGCCTGCCTTGCATGGAATCAACCCACTTGCCGGCTGCTCGTCCATACACCGACACAACGCGATGGATGCCGAATCGAGTCATGGGATTCCCGGCACGACCTATGAATACGCGATCCTCTGTTCTGCGTTCGACGATGAGTGCCCGCAGCGCTGTAGCTGTTACTGACCACAGGGGGCAGACGCGCCATTTGTTTCCCTTACCCAGAATGCGCACGGAGGGTGAAGTCCCAAGTTGCAAATTACCAACGCTGAGGCAGGCAGCTTCGTCAGCGCGGGCGCCGGTGTTGTATAGGAACAGCAAAATCGCATAGTCCCGTGCACCCTGGCTCGTAGCCCGATTAGGTGCCCGGAGCAGAGCCTCCACTTCTGGCTTGTCGAGGTAGTGGATGACTGCCTGGGTAGTTTTTTTGAACGGGATAGAACGGATCTCTGTGCACCACGCCAAATGCTCTGGCGATCGCATAGCAATGAAACGCCCTAATGAATGAATCGCGCAGAGCCGCTGGTTGCGCGTGACGATGCCACAACCGCGCTCGTGTTCGACGTGTTCAAGGAATGCGCGCACGATGGCGGGCGATATGTCGAGCACCGTTAAATGGTCGATTGCCACCGAGGCTCGTCGACTGACAAATGGAAGCAGGAGCGTCAGCGTGTCGCGGTAACTGATCTGGGTGTTGTGGGATAGGTTGCGCTCGGCGACCAGATACTCCAACAAGAAGCGACGTACCCATGCCCCGAGGCGATTGCGGTCAATCATGATCAATCTCCTGGCCTGAATAAATGGCAAATCGGCGACTCGCTTCGTGCAACAGTTCGGGAGTCATATGCAAATAGCGCTGGGTCGACCTTATGTCGACATGCCCCAAATACGTTGCCAATTGCGGCAATAGCCGCTGTACATCCTTACCGGCGCGATACCATCCCAGTACACGATGAACGGCGGCTGTATGCCGCAGATCATGGAGGCGCGGTGGCCGTAGCTCGCCAGTTGGGCGAGCAATACCTGCCGCCAAACGAACACGTTGGAACACAGTTATGACGTATTGGTAGTTCAGGCGATGGCCAGTACGAGTGCACAGCAGGGCAGAGTCTTGGCCCAGTGGAAGTGCCAGCGCGCAACGTTGTCCTAGATAGACTCGCAGTTTCGATGCCAGCCTGGGCCCAATCGGCACCAGTCTTGTCTTATAGAACTTCGTGTCACGAACGGTGATGATTCGCTGCTCGAGGTCGACGTCACAGAGATTTAGTCTGATCGCCTCTCCGACGCGCAACCCTGCACCGTAAAGGATCAGCAGGAGGGTTCTGTATGTCGCAGCTTGAAGGCGACTGAGCGAGGTACTCAGTATGACGGTGGCATCTAACAAGTGCTGTATTTCTGCGGTGGCATAGACATAGGGAGTCTGTGCCGGTGGAAACTGTGGTGGTCGTTCCGGCAGGGGCGAGATCGTTGTGTGACCACGTGCGATTGCGAAGCGATAAAAGCTAACAAGTAATCCTCGCTTCGTCTTCCACGTAGCGCTTAGCTCACCGTGCCCATGCAGAAATGCGGCTACTGCCTCTGGAGTAACTTCGGGCAGCGGCAGGTTTCCAGTCTCACGTGCAAACTGACGTAGTACTCTGGCACTGCTATTCAGGCCCACGCCTTGGGCACGACGGACAGCCACGTAGGCATTGACTACGTCCAAGGTTCTCATAGCAGGTCTCCCAGGTCGAAGTCACCGACTTCACGTAACGAGACCAGATCAACCTTGGTGTACGTCATTGTCGCCGACGTGCTGCGGTGGCCCAGGTGGTCGCCAATCTCCTTGAGGCTCAGCCCATTGGCGAGCAGCCTGGCCGCGCATGCATGTCGCAGCGCGTGCGGCCCCAAATGTGCGACTTGTATGTTGAGCAGACGCAATCTGCCGCTGACGATGTTGTATAGGCCAGCAGCGGAGATGGGGACTCGCGGCGCCCGAGTTCGGATGAATATCTCAGGGTGCAGTACCTTCGGACGCACTGTGTCGACGTATTGCGCTAATGCCTCAGCCACTGTGAACGCCAATGGATAAACCTGTGGCTGACGGCGCTTCAATCGCCAAATATGCAATTGGCCAGCAGCCCAGTCGATCTGATCCAACCGGAGTGCGGCAACTTCTCCCCGGCGTAAACCGTAGACGGCGAGAAGCATCAGGATGGCTCGGTCGCGCACATCGCGTTCAGAGCTTGAATTTGTAGTTGCGAGTACTCGCTGAACATCCTCCCAGCTCAGTGCATAGGGAAGTGACTCTAGGGCGTAATGTCGCGGGGCGCGGATCGAGTCGGCCAATGTACTGCTGCATGCTCCCTGCGTTGCCGCGTAGCGCAGGAATACCCGCAACATTGTTGCGACGTGCCCTGCCGAAATTCGCGACCACCGTTGCGCACCGTAGGTGATGAAGTAGGCATCAATATCCTCGGGGCTAAGCGTCGAAAATCTGCGGCCTGTGTTGAAGCACCAGCGCAAAAAGGTTGCCGTTCGACTGCGCCATTGACTGATGGTACATGGTGTCAACCCGCGTTCATCCCGCATCCACGAGACGAAAAGCTCAAGATTCTCCTCGAATGGAATTGGCTCCGCCGTTGGCTCTTGCCACCAGCCCAGGAACTTAAACCAAGGTCTTGCGGTGTTTATCAACGTCGTAGCAGTTGCAGGAGAATTGGCCGGCAATGGCCCTTCGTGAATGATCTGGCGCAGCCGTGACGAATTGATTGCATTGAGGTCGCTTGGCTGCACCCGTTCGGCGATCCAAAGCAAGCAGCACGCCTTCAAGTAAAGGGAGGCATGCGTACAGCCCTGCTCAGCACAGTGCTGTAGATATCGCTCGCGTTCAGCGGCCAGCGATCCCACACGATGGCGTTTACAGGCAGCGTTTGAAGAATAGATATTCTCGAACATGGCAGACACTCCAGGTGATGAGGGTCTACCAAGGCGCTGCAACTTATGTTGCGTCAATCACCTATCGACAACAGAGAAACTGCCTATTCGCCCGGTCGGGATCACATAACTCAGGCCGCAACATAACCGGCATTATGTGTTGCAACACATAATTGCGGCTACAAAGCCAGCTTCCAGCAAGGCATCACGGAAATCGGCTGCCTGGCCCACGCCCGCCGCAAGTTTTTCGATTTGCACGCGACGAATAAAAGCCAACTGGCTGAGCAGGCGCTGCACTCAATTGGCGGGTTGTACGAAATTGAACGGCAAGCGCGGGAAATGACCGACGAAAATCGCTGGCGAATACGCCAGGAAAAAGCGGCCCCCCTGATCGACGCACTGCATACCTGGATGTTGGCCCAGCGCGATCTTGTGCCCGAAGGGTCGGCCATCGCCAAAGCTCTGGATTACAGCCTCAAACGCTGGACGGCACTGACTCGATATCTCGAGGACGGGGCTGTGCCCATAGATAATAATGCGGTCGAAAATCAGATAAGGCCGTGGGCACTTGGACGCTCGAACTGGTTGTTCGCCGGGTCGCTACGCAGCGGTAAGCGGGCAGCTGCGATCATGAGCTTGATCCAGTCAGCCCGCATGAATGGGCATGATCCTTATGCGTATCTCAAAGATGTGTTGATGCGCCTGCCGACGCAGCGGGCAAGTGAGATCGACCAACTGCTGCCGCATCAGTGGGTGCCGGCCTAACTTACGCAAGGTGAGTTGGGCAGACGCTTACGGAGAGTTTGTAGGTGAGCTTATTTATGAGAGTGCAGTGCAATGAGTTCGTTAGCATTAGCTGCCATAGGCACTTGCATAATGTCTGGCCAACTACTGACAGTTATCTGGATTATCGCATCTTCCCATAGGTGTACAGAAACAGTAGAAGACCACCTAAACAAAAGCAAATTCATAGAAAATAATCGAAAGTCCTTCAGCAGTTCCGGGATAGTAGGGAAAGTCATAAGAAACTGCGCTATCGCTATTCTACTCCTCGCTCCTGCCTTTTTTGAAAAGCGAGGTCTCCTTGAGAAAAATGAGCTATCGAAGCTGCCAAAAAAACTTAAGCGAAAACTGATTACCCCCTGGATCGCAGGCATTGTTTTCCTTTTGGCTCTAATAGCTTTCCCTTACATTGTCACCTGGAGCGCTGATCTAAGCGGTTCATGAAAAATCTATCACTCACCTCGCGCGTCCCCATTGGGTGTTGAATTCAACATACTGCGTACCACCCAAGAATAAAAAACGGCTTATTACAAAAGGTAAGCCGTTTTTTATGCCTCGAGAAAAGTGCACTGCGGTGACAGGTATTCCTGTACCGCAGTCTTGAAGTTATCGCATCGGATTCGAATGGCTGCCAAGGCAGGCAGGGGCAGGTCCCCTACCCCCGTGGCAGCAGAAACGTCATTGCCCGCGAAGGCGCTCGATGAAGCCTGCGATTCGACCGCAGGCATCACTGAGCGCTGCGTCGGAGACCGTGAACGAGATGCGTACGAAGCCCGCGGTACTGGCGCCAAAAGCGCTGGCATCGAGTACGGCAACACCGGTTTCACGGAACAGTTGCCAGGCAAAGTCCGTGCTCGACAAGCCCGTCTCCCGCACATCCACCAGCATGAACATGCCCGCCTCAGGCACTTTGCACTTGAGCAGCGGCACATGGCGCAATCCTTCGACCACCAGGTCGCGGCGCCGACGGTAAAGAGCCCGCCCTTCCCCGACCACTCGCTCATCCAGTTCCAGTGCCTTGAGCGCAGCGGCCTGAATGAACCCCGGCAAGCCGTAGAGCATGCACAGCAACAGGTTATCGAGGTGACCGATCAGCTCTTGCGGTCCCACTACCCAGCCTACCCGCCAGCCGGTCATGGCATGGGATTTGGACAGGCTGTTAAGCACCACGGTGCGCTCGGCCATGCCCTCAAGGGTGGCCACACTCTGGTGCGGACGGTCATAGGTCAGCTGACCGTAAACCTCATCGCTGATTACCCACAGGTTATGACGTTGGGCAATCAGCGCAACGGCCTCCAGCTCCTCGCGGGTGTAGACGTTGCCGGTGGGATTGTTCGGCGTGGCCAGGGCGATGCCACGGGTCTTGTCGGTCACCACCGCTTCCAGTGCGGCCAGGGTCAGGCGGAAGTCTTCTTCGGCCGGCTGGGCAATCGGCACCAGGCATGCACCTGAAGCCTGGATGCTCGCCGCGTACGTCAGGTACATGGGTTCCGGCACCAGCACTTCATCGCCTTGTTCGAACAGGCACATGGCCGTGGCATACAAACCGTTCTGTGCGCCGGCCACCAGCGCCACGTTGTCGGCGGACACCGGCTGGCCGAGCAATGCCGACTGCTTGGCGGCAATCGCTTCGCGCAGGGCCGGGCGACCGATCACGTGGGTGTAGTGGGTGTCGCCTTCATTGATTGCCTGAACCGCCGCCGCGCATATCTCATCGGCAGTGGCGAAATCCGGATCGCCGATGCTCAGCACGATCGCATCTTCACCGCGAGCCTGTGCATCACAGGCCGCGTAGTGAATGTCCCAGGCGGTGACGGTTTCGCCGCTGATGCGTTTGACCATGGACGAATATTTCATATGAAACTCCTTTTGAGCCCTTGGGCCGATGTGTCCATCGACCGTGAAGTCAGGCCTGACGTTGCGGCGTTTTGCCTATCCGGGCAAAACCTTGCTCAATGACAATCGCCAGGATGATGTAGATCACCGCCACCACCAGCAGCGGCTCATAGACGCGTAATGTTTGCGAACGCACAAGGTTTGCCGCGCCCAGCAGGTCGGTGACCGCCACGGTCGAGGCCAGCGCCGTGGCCTTGAGCAGCATCACGCTTTCCCCGGCCAATGTCGGACGCAGCATCTGCAAGGCGCGCGGCATCCACACCCGGCGCAACACCAGCCAGGGGCGCATGCCATAGGCCCGCGCGGCTTCCAGTTCGCCACGCGGTACCGTGCGCAAGCCACCGCGCAACACTTCACCGACGTACGCGGAAACGCTCAAGGTCAGCGCGAACGCCACGTACCAGAAGCCTTCTCGCAAATACGGCCAGAACATACTGCCGCGAATCAACGGGAAGGTCGCAAAAACACTGCCCACGCCGTAGTACAACACGTAGATCTGCACCAGCAGTGGCGTCCCCCGCAGCACGCTGGTGTAAAAGCGCAGGCCGTTGGACAGGAAGCGGTTCTTCGACAAGCGCCCGAGCGCCACAAGCACTGCCATGAAAAAGCCGATAACCCCGGAGATCAGCAACAGCTGCAGGGTCAGTCCGGCGCCCTTGACCAACTCCTGGTAAAAATTGCCCAGCCAATGAAAGTCCATGCTCGCCCTCCCCTTATGCGTGCCGTGGCATCCAGCGTTCGAAGCGCACTTCGACCTGCCGGAAGACCGAGCTGGAAACCAGCGTGATCAAGTAATAGAACGCAGCCACGGCGAGGTAAAACAGCAAATAATGCTTGGTCGATGCCGCTGCCTGGCGGCCCGCCGTCAGCAATTCGCTGTAACCCACGACGCTGATCAAGGCGCTTTCCTTGACCAGCACCAGCCACAGGTTGGATAACCCGGCAATCGCGAAGGGCAGCATGCACGGCAGGATCACCCTCCTCACCAGCAAGCTGCGGGAGATACCGTAGGCGCGCGCCGCTTCAATCTGACCGTGGGGGATGGACTCGATCGCACCGCGAATGATTTCCCCCGAATAGGCGCCCTGCACAATGCCCAACACCACCACGGCAGCCATGAACCCGTTGATCTCGACGCTCGGCTGGCCGAATGCGGCCAGCGTCAGGTTGATCAGATCGGCACCGGCGTAGTAGAGCAGCAGGATCAGCAGCAATTCCGGCACCGCGCGGTAGAGCGTGGTGTAGCAATTGGCGCAAACGACCATCCAGCGCGGCCCCTTGAGCTTGACCATGGCCACGACCAGGCCGATGGCCAACCCCAGGACAAAAGCCCCCAGGGAAATCCCCAGGGTCTTGACCATCCCCTGGGCCAGGGCCTGGAGCCAGCCATCGCTGAAGAACAGCCGGGAAATATCAGAAAGTGTCATGAGCACACCTGTGTTGGGTTTGCCTGAAGAAGCTGATTACTCAAGGGCCGAGATATCAGACTTGAAGTAGCGCTCACGGATCTTTTCGTAGCTGCCATCGGCACGCAGCGATTGCAGCGCCACGTTCAAACGCTCGCGCAGGGCATCGTTGCCTTTGCGCACACCCGCGCCCACACCGTCGCCAAACAGCGGGTCAAGCGGCGCCACGCCTTTGCTGGCGAGCATCGAGTTGTCGGGGTTGTCCAGCAGCGGTTCAACCACCAACTGGTCGGCCAGCATGATGTCGACGCGACCGCTGCGCAGGTCCGCGAGGATGTCGTCCTGGTCGTTGTAATAACGGATGGTGGAGGTTTCGCCGTAGTACTTCTTGACGAACGCGGCGTGGGTGGTCGAACCCTGCACGCCAATGATCTTGCCCTTGAGGCCGGCCGGGGTCGGTTCGAGCTCCATGCTGCGATCACCGATCCACAGTGCGCGGGTGAAGAAGTACGGCTGGGTGAAATCGATCACTTGCTGACGCTCGGGAGTGATCGACAACGAGTTGAGCACCACGTCTACCTGTTGCGACTTCAGGGCCGGAATCAGGCCGTCCCAGGACATTTCGTTAAGGCTGCAATCGGCCTTCATGCGCTCGCAGACCGCGGTGATCATCTCCGGTTCAAAGCCACTCCACTCGCCCTTGCCGCTCTTGAACGAGAACGGCGGGTAAGGTTCCAGGGCGATACCAAACACCAGTTTGTCAGCGGCGAACGAGGTACTGGCGATGCCGGCCAGCAGGCAGGCTTGCAGGGTGATCAACAGAGTTTTCTTCATGTTTTGATGCCTCTTTTCAGGTTGTAGTTATCGAGGTGAAAACATCAGTGCGGGTTATCCGCGGTTGTCCTGGGCCATCACGAATTGCCGGCAACGCTCACTGCGTGGATCGAGCAATACCTGCTGCGGCGTACCCTCTTCTTCGATCCGGCCTTGATGCAGATAGATGACTTTGCTCGACACATCGCGGGCAAAGGCCATTTCGTGGGTGACCAGAATCATCGTCCGCCCCTCTTCGGCGATGCCCTGAATCACCCGCAATACTTCGCCCACCAGCTCAGGGTCCAGGGCCGAGGTCGGTTCATCGAACAGCATCACTTGCGGGCGCATGGCCAGAGCGCGGGCAATCGCTACGCGCTGTTGCTGGCCACCAGACAGAAACGAGGGATACACGTTTCGCTTGTCGATCAGGCCGACTTTTTCCAGCAGGTGCTCGGCATGTGCCGTGGCTTCCTTGCGGTCCTCGCCGAGTACGTACACCGGCGCTTCGATAACGTTTTCCAGCACGGTGCGATGGGGCCACAGGTTGAAACTCTGGAACACCATGCTCAAACGCGTGCGCAGACGCTCGACCTGACGCGGATCAGCGATCTGCGCGACGCCACCGCGCCCTGACTTCAAACGCACTTCTTCGCCGTTGATTCTCAGGCTGCCGCTGCAGGGGATTTCCAGCAGATTGATGCAACGCAACAAGGTACTTTTGCCCGAACCACTGGAGCCAATCAGCGAGACCACTTCGCCCTCTTTGGCGCGCATCGAAATGCCCTTGAGCACGTGGTGATCGGCATAGCTCTTGTGCAGGTCATCGATGGCGACGACCGCGGTGTCAGTGTGTGGCTGGTGGATATTCACGTGGGTGAGTGCTTGCACGTCTGGATCCTCGAATTCTGATTGTTCAGGCAGGCCGGGCAACGCCACGACTATTCGTCGTCGCGCGCCGGGATCCACCACTCTTCGCCACGCACGGTGCGTATGTACTCCGGCCAGCGGAAGCGATGGGGGGCTTGAAAGTCGGCCGGCAACAGCGGCGCCTGCCAGTGCTCACCGCCGATGCCACCGCCGGTGCGCTGGTTGAACTCGTCCTTGGCGGCCTTGAGCAAATCGTCGTTGCAGAACAGGTCGAGCAAGGTGTTGGCAATGGTTTTCGCCGCCACTTCGATCATCGGATCGATGGTCTGCGGTATGCCGCCCAAGGCATTGGAGACCCAATCCGGGTACACATGGCCGGCGGGAGCGCTAAGCATCGGGCGGGCCACCAGCAGACGCACGGTCGGGCAATGCCAGGTGTATTCGGGGTAGTCATCGGAAGTCAGGTACTTCTGCCATGCCGGCATTTGCAGGCGCATCTGCCGTTCGCATTCCTGCGGGTCGATCAGTTGTTCAGTGGCCGGCAGGAAGGGTTCCGCCATCGGTTCCAGGCCGAGATTGCTCTGGATCTCACGGGCAACCTCGCAGGCTTCAGCCCCCCATTGCGGTGCGCCGACGGCGGCCAGGTTGCTGTAGGTCGCCCGCGCCAGCACATGGTTGGGCAGACCGCCACGGGACTTGCAGACCCAGGTCTTTTTCCACTGGCAACCGGTGGCCATCGCCGCAGCGGCGGCGTTGTTATCCATCACCTGGGAAATGGTTTCGGCCTGCTCGATCGAATCGCAACGCAGCAGATACTGGATCTGTGACAGGTGCGGTGGCAGGTTGTCGGCAGTGGCCTGCCCGGCCGTCAGGATGGCCTCGTTGTAACTCCACAAACCGGTGAACGGCAGGGTCGAACGGCGCAGGCTTTCGTTGAGGTTGTAGAAGTGCATCAGCGCATCGTTGGCACCCGGCGCCCGCGCAGCCAGGTGATTCTGCGGGATCGGACTATAGCGGTCGGCGGCAATCCAGTTTTCCGGGTCTTCGCAGGTGAAGCTGTAGATGTAGGCGTAAGCAATGCCGCAATGGGTATCCCAGGTGGTGGTGTTGTTCAGCGGCAACATGTAGGTGGGGTGAAAGCTGATCGCTGCATCCAGGTTGTCGTAGTAACCCTTGGCGGCGTGTACGGGTTTGGACGCACGGAGCTTTTCCGCCGGCTCACCAAAGAAACGAATGGTGCCCTCGATGCCGAACTCAAGCATCGCCGCCTTCGCCGCGAGCACCCCGCCCAACGCACTGATGCCGAGCGCAGAGTGCGGATCGGTGTGGCCAGGGGCGAAGCGCGACAGGCCTTCGCGGGGCATCTTGCGGGTGGTGGCCGCCTGGCAATTGCCGGGGACGGCATCGTATTCGGCGTAGGTCGCCAGCACCGGTCCCTGGCCATTACTGAAGGTTGCGCAAAACGCGGTGGGCATACCGCCGCTGTTTTCTTCGACGGTGAAACCTTCCTTGCGCAACTGATCCACATACCAGGCACAGGACTTGTACTCGCGAAACGCGGGCTCCGCGTAGTGCCAGATGATCTGGTGCCAATCCGATAACTGCTGACGATGCTGGTCGATCCACTTCAGGGCAAATCTTTTCTGCAATTCCATGCGGTTCACTCCTAACGGTTCAAGCAGACAGGAAAGCGGCGGCGTCCAGTTCCAGCAGAATCGGCTGGCGGGTGTGGGCCTGGCTGGCAAGTACCTCGCGCAACTGCTCAAGGCTGCTTATGGCGATGTGGGCGACGTGGCAGGACTTGGCCAATGCGGCAAAGTCCGGTGGCAGGATGTCCACGCCCAACGGAGGGATTTCGCGGTTGGTCATGTAGTCGCGGATTTCGGCATAACAGTTGTTATTCCACAGCACCACGATCACCCCCAACTCCGCTTCACGGGCAGCGATCAGTTCGGCACTGGAGAACTGCACACCGCCATCGCCTACCAACGCCACCACGGGACGATCGGGCGCGGCGAGCTTGGCGCCGATGGCCGCCGGCAGGCCGTAACCCAAGGTGCCAAAGCCTGTGCCGGCGTTGAACCAGCTGCTGGCTTGCGGGGCGCGATAACCCAGCGCGCCCTGATACACCGGCTGGGTCGAATCGCCGACGACGATCGGCGCGGGCAGGCTGTCGCGCAGGGTGTCGAGCATCTGCTGCATGATGTTTTGCTTGCTGCTCCAGCCGGACCGTTCAGCAGCGTTGACCTGTGCCACACGCTGATATGCCCAGTCGCTGGCGGGGGCTTCAGGCACTGCCGCCAGGAGCGCTTGCAGCCCTTGCCCGGCATCGCCAAGCAAGCCCACGTCGGCGCGTGCCGCCCCCAGGATCTGCAAGGGATCGATGTCCAGGCGAATCAGTGGCGCATTGAGTGACAGCGGGCCCAGACCGAAGAAGTCGTAATCGGTTTCGCCCAATTCGGTACCGACCGCCAATACCACGTCGGCTTCGGCAAACAGTGCACGGCCATGAGCCGACGACTGCACCCCGTCGAGCAACAGCGGGTGCTCCGGCGCCAGCAGGCCACGGGCATTGGTGGTCAGGGCGACCGGCGCCTGCAACTTTTCCGCCAGCGCCTGCACCAGCGGGCCTGCGCCTCGGGTGCCGCCACCAGCGAGGATCAGCGGCTTGCGGGCCGCCGCCAGCAGTTTCACCGCCGCCGCAATATTCGCGGCCGCCGGCGCCGGGGCTTGCGGCAAGGTACGTGGGCGCAGGTCGAGGTTGTCAGCTGGCATTTCCAGCACGTCCAACGGAATTTCGATGTGCACTGGGCGCGGGCGGGCACAGCCGAACAGCGCGAAGGCGCGGGCTAGCACTTCCGGCAATTCCTCGGGCCGCTGCAAGGTATGGCTGAAGGCGCAGACCCCGGCGACCACTGCACGCTGGTCGGGCATTTCATGCAGGTAGCCGTGACCCAGGCGTTGATGTTCGCGGCGGCTGGTGGTGGAAATCACCAACATCGGCACCGAGTCGGCGTAGGCCTGGCCCATGGCGGTGAGGATGTTGGTCATCCCGGGGCCGGTAATGATGAAGCACACGCCTGGCTTGCCGCTGGCCCGGGCATAGCCGTCCGCCATGAACCCTGCACCCTGTTCGTGGCGCGGGCTGATGTGGCGCAGAGAACTGCCGTGCAGCCCGCGATATAGCTCGACCGTGTGCACACCGGGAATGCCGAACACCGACTCCACGCCATAGCCTTCAAGTAACCGGACGAGCGCCTGGGCACAACTGGTCATGCGAGCACCTCTTTATTCTTATTGGGAATGTCAGGCTCACAGAGACCTGAACCGAGGGCCCTAGTATTGGTGACGAAACAATTACATCAATCGAAATAAATTTGCGTCACCGTCAAATTTTATTGAACAGTCTTATTGAACATTTGGGCGTGTCACTGCCGGTCAATGGATCATTTTGCTCACCAGTGACGGGCAAATTATTCGATTGTTGGGGCCACTCTTTTTCATAAAGATGGAACCCTCGGCACTTGCCCCCTCTGTCTCAAGGAACGCTTTATGCGCGTCGAGCATCAGCCCCTATTGACCCGCACCCCCTGTACCCAGCGGCACCTGATCAGCTTCCATTACGGCCAGCCCGGACGCGCCGGCAAGGTTTATCTGCAAGCCAGCCTGCACGCCGACGAATTGCCCGGCATGCTGGCCCTGCATCACCTGCGTGAAATGCTCGACAGTGCCGAGGCCCAGGGGCAGATCCTCGGGGAGATCGTGCTGGTCCCCATCGCCAATCCGATTGGCCTCGAACAGACCTTGATGCACGACGCGATGGGGCGTTTCGATTTCAACAGCGGTGAAAATTTCAATCGCCGCTATCCTGATTTGGCCGAGACAATCAGAGATCGGCTGGCCCATGAACTGACCGGGGATGCCGATGAAAACCGGCAGATCATTCGGCACGCCATGGCCAGCGCCCTGAAACAGATCCGCCCGACCAGCGAGATCGACTCGATGCGCCAGGCACAATTGCTGCTGGCCCACGACGCCGACTTCGTCCTCGACCTGCATTGCGATGCCCAGGCCGTGGTTCACCTGTATGCAGAAACGCCCTGTTGGCCGCAGATCGAACTGCTGGCGCGCTACATAGGCGCACAGGCCAGCCTGCTGGCCAGCGGTACGGGCGCCGGTTCGTTTGACGAGGCATGCGGTCAACCCTGGTGGCGCCTGGCCGAAGCGTTTGCCGGACGCTTTCCGATCCCTTCCGGCTGCATCGCCGCCACTGTCGAGTTACGCGGCGAAGCGGATGTCGATCATGCATTGGCCCGCATCGATGCCGCCGCGCTCTACGCCTTCCTGCAACACCGGGGAATCCTCGCCGGCACACCGCCGCCGATGCCCGCCCTGCTCCAGCCCGCTACGCCCTTCGATGGCTCACTGACCTTGCGCGCCCCCTGCGCCGGGCTCGTGGTGTTCCTGCACAAACCCGGCGCGTGGATCGAGCGTGATGAGCCGGTGGTGCACGTCATAGACCCCATCACTGGCGCTACGCAGGTTGTATGCAGCGCCACCCGTGGCGTGATGTACATGCGCAGTGCGATTCGCTTTGCGGCGGCGGGGGTCGAATTGTGCAAAGTGGCCGGGGCTACGGCACTCGAAGGCGGCGTGAGGGTTTCGGCATGATGGTGAAGAAGCCCGCGTGCCGCGGTCACAGGCAAGCCTGGGCCGCAGCCATCGAGCCACTGAGTGGTGTCAGTTGCGAACCGTTGGTAATGCCGACAACGCCCGCTCCCAGATCTGCCAGGTGCGCAGCCAGACCATCGCCTGCCAATCGCTGTCGGCGGGATAGAACTGCTCGAGCAGATTCAGCTTGATCTCGCGCCCTGTCGCGTCATTCGGGTTGCCGTGCAGATGCAGCCAGTGGTCATCGCGCAGATGACGGTGAACCTCCGGCCCCGGATAGGTCCCGCACTCAATGACAAACGGCATCAACCGTACCTGCGGCAGCGCATTGATCAGCGCCTGCGAGGTGTAGCCGGTGGCCGTTGCCGCCACGCCGGTTTCGCTCAGGGTGTCGGCGCCGGTTTGCAGGCTGTAGAGCCACGGGCCATAAATCGCCTGCGCATCCGCCAGTGCCGGATAGGCGGACTCGGTGATGGTCAACAACATCGGATGACCGTACTCGCCAGCCCCCGTGTGCAGGTCGAAACACATGGCGACCTCGGCATGGGCCACGTGCGTTTGCACGATCCTGTGCAGCGTGCGGTTCGACCAGCTCGGCGCCAGCCCGCCGAAAAACAGGCCGTCGGGATGAGCATGCTGACCGCCCTCGACAATCGACATGACTGCCGGCCAGCCATGCAGGCGAATCTGCTCGTCGAGCAAGGCATCGGCACAATCACGATCCGGGCCGTGCAACTGCGGGCAGGCATAGATTTCGTGCAGGGCGTTATAGGCCTGGTTGTCTGGCAGCGGTCGCTGGAAATCCAGGTGATTGCGGTTCAGGTCGATGTTGTCTTCGTTGACCCGCCGCAACCACGCCATGCCCCAAGGGTTGATGGCATGGATCATGACCACGGCGACATCCGTTGGCAGGGAACGCTTGCCCAACTCCTGCAGCCATTTGATCTGGCAGCCCGAGCCATAGAAGCCTTCGACCCCGTGAGTGCCGCTCAACGCAATCAGCAGCCGCTTGGCGCCCGGATCACCCAGCACCGCCACATCGGTACTCAGGGGCTCGCCGAACGGTCCTTTGAGCGGGTGTGGATACTCCGTCAGCGTTGCGCCTGCCGTGGTCGCGGCGGCCAGGAATTGTTCACGCTGGGTACGATAGCTGGACTGGGTAGGGAACTCGGTCTGCATGTCTGCCTCTTGTTGATTTTCTGGCTTGCCGGATGGCAACGACCCTACAGAAAATCCCGCCATTGATGAAGGACAAAAACATCGGTGCCGCAGGACCCGGTTTGCGTCCCTCCCGGTCGGCCGATAAAGTCCACTGATCGTAGATCCAACGGATGGAGTACACCGCGTGTTCTCAACCTTCTCTTTGCGCCGCTATCGCCTGCCAGCCCTGGTTCTGCTCGCCAGTGCCTTGACCCTGGCTGCGTGCAACAACGCCTCGGTGCCGACGCTGCCGCTCGCACCGGAAAGCGCTTCGGGCTTTCGCACCGACCTGAAAACCCAACACGCCGAGAAATACATGGCCGCGGCGGCCAACCCGCTGGCGGCCGAAGCCGGGCGGGAGATGCTGCGCCGGGGCGGCTCGGCCATCGACGCGGCAATTGCGATGCAAGCGGTGTTGACGCTGGTCGAGCCACAGTCTTCGGGCATCGGTGGCGGCGCATTGATCGTACTCTGGGATGGCAAGGCCGTGCGCACCTACGACGGGCGTGAAACTGCTCCGGCCGGTGCCACCGAGAAACTATTCCTGCAAGCCAACGGGCAACCCATGGGCTTCAACCAGGCGCAAATCGGCGGTCGCTCGGTGGGTACGCCGGGCGTACTGCGCGCCCTGGAGTTGGCCCATGAAAAACATGGACGCCTGCCTTGGGCACAACTGTTTGAACCAGCCATCCGGCTCGCCGAAAAAGGCTTCGCCATTTCGCCACGCCTGCACCAGTTGATCGCTGCGGATTCGTCCATGCCGCGCTCGCCGGAAATGATGGCCTACTTCCGTAATGCCGATGGCAGCCCCAAAGCCGCCGGCACGAACCTGAAGAACCCGGCGCTGGCGGCCGTGTTCAAACGCATCGCCCACGAAGGTGCCGATGCCCTGTACAAAGGCCCGGTCGCCGAGGAAATCGCCGCCAGGGTGCAGGGTCACGCCAACCCCGGCAACCTGTCCGTGAGCGACCTCGCCCACTATCAGGCCAAGGAACGCGCGCCGCTGTGTACCGATTACAAGCGCTGGCAAGTCTGCGGCATGCCACCACCGTCGTCGGGCGGGATCGCCGTGGCGCAGATCCTCGGCACGCTGCAAGCCCTGGAGGCTCGCGATAAGCGCCTGGCGCTGGCACCGCTCAAACCGGTCAAGACCACAACTCCTGCCGGCATCGAGCCCGATCCGCAAGCTGTGCACCTGATCTCTGAAGCCGAACGCCTGGCCTACGCCGACCGCGCTCAGTACGTCGCTGATACAGACTTCGTGCCCGTGCCGGTAAAGGGCCTGGTCGACCCGGCCTACCTCGCCAGTCGCGCCGCCCTGATCGGTGAACGCAGCATGGGCACGGCCAAACCCGGCACTCCACCGGGCATTCAGGTGGCCTACGCGCCGGACCGTTCGCCGCTGCGGATTTCCACCTCGCAAGTGGTGGCCGTCGATGACGCCGGCGGCGCCGTGTCGATGACCACCACCATCGAATCGGCGTTCGGCTCGCACATCATGGTTCAGGGTTTCATGCTCAACAACGAGATGACCGACTTCTCGTTCATCCCCGAGGAAAACGGGCAAAAAGTCGCCAACCGCGTCGAGCCCGGCAAACGCCCGCGCTCCTCCATGGTCCCTACCCTGATCTTCGACCGCCAGAGCGGCGAATTCCTTGCCACCGTCGGCTCCCCCGGCGGCTCGCAAATCATCGAATACGTGGCCAAATCCAGCATCGGCCTGCTCGACTGGAACCTCGATGCCCAGGCCGCCATCAACCTGCCCAACTTCGGCAGCCGCAACGGCCCGACCGAACTGGAACAGGGACAGTTCAGCCCGACGCTGATCCAGGCGCTGAAAGACAAAGGGCACAGCGTGAGCGAAATCGACATGACCAGCGGGACCCAGGCGATTGTTCGGGTCAAGGACGCCCGAGGCAAAGCGTCGCTGACAGGCGGGGCCGATCCTCGGCGTGAAGGGCAAGCGTTGGGGGATTGAGTCGTACGCGGGGATGAGAAAGGGCTTACCGGTGGGTAGGCCCTTTTTATTGGTAAAGAGTCCAGGTCGCCTCGATCCCGCTGCTTTTTCCTACCCACAAATATTTGCGTCCTGGTTAGAGTTTCCGCGCCTCCACAGACTTGCATCAGTCCCACGATGGGACTAGGATCATGCCATGAGAATCATCGCCATCAATCAGCTGAAGCAATTTTGGGAGAGATACCCGAGCTCAGAACAACCCTTGTTGGCCTGGATTGACGAGGTAAGAAATGCAGCCTGGAAAACGCCTGCCGACATAAAGCTGCACTTCGCTACAGCCAGCATTCTCAAAAGCCGCAGAGTCGTGTTCAACATCAAGGGTAACGACTTCAGGCTGATAGTCGCCGTGGCTTATCGCTTTGGCGCCGTGTACATAAAATTTGTCGGCACTCACAAGCAGTACGACACGGTCGACGCTGATAACGTCGAAATGGAGTAACCCATGAACATTCATCCAATTCACACCGAAGAGGATTGCCGCGCCGCTCTCAAGAGCGTCTCTGCACTGTTTGAGAATGAACCAGAAATTGGCACTCCCGAGGGAGATTACTTTGACATCATGATTACGCTGATCGAATCGTATGAGTCGAAGCACTTCCCGGTCGACTTACCCAATCCTATCGATGCGATCAAATTCAGAATGGAGCAGTCCGGGTTGTCCGCCGCCGATCTTGCACCTGCCATCGGCCGCACAAATCGTGTTTATGAAGTACTCAATGGCAAGCGAGCGTTGACGCTTCCGATGATCTGGAAACTGCACGAACTGTTCGGGATACCCGCCCAGAGCCTGATCAAACCGGTCAAGCACGCTTGATCAGGGTCGGCTCTTGCAATCATACCCACCGATAAAACGGACGATGCAGAACTCCGCTTATCGACTGATTTTCAACCCCTGCCGAACCTGGTGCTTTTCCAGCGCCAGCTCGATCAGTCGCGTCACCAGTTCGCTGTAGGTCATACCGGTGGCCTGCCACAGTTTCGGGTACATGCTGATACGGGTGAAGCCGGGCAGCGAGTTGATTTCGTTGATCAGCACTTCGCCGCTGTCGGTCAGGAACACGTCGACGCGGGCCAGCCCGGAGCAGCCCAGTACCTGGAACGCTTCGACGGCCAGGGCGCGAATGCGCTCGCTGGCCTCGACGCTGATATTGGCTGGCACCACCACTTCAGCAGCCGTGTCGTCGATGTACTTGCTGTCGTAGGAATAGAACCCGCTGCGCACCACGATCTCACCGCAGCCACTGGCGATGGCGTCTTCATTGCCGAGCACCGCGCATTCAATCTCACGGCCGCTGACGGCGGATTCGATCAACACCTTGGTATCGAAACTCAAGGCCAGCTCCACCGCAGCAATGTACTCAGCCTCGTCGGTGACCTTGCTCACGCCCACGGATGATCCCTGATTCGCCGGTTTGACGAACAGCGGCAAACCCAACTTGCCCTGCGCCTCGGCAAACCCGGTGCGCGCCGCCGTGGCGCGGGTCAATGTCACGAACGGCGTCACGGCCAGGCCGGCATCACGCAGCAGGCGCTTGCTGATGTCCTTGTCCATGCACACGGCCGAGCCGAGCACATCGGAGCCGACAAACGGCAGATCGGCCATGCGCAGCAAGCCTTGCAGGCAACCGTCTTCACCGAGGGTGCCGTGGACAATCGGGAAGATCACATCGACGTGACCGAGCATTTCCTGACTGGAGGTTTCCACCAGTTGCTGGCTGGCCTTGCCCGGCACCACGGCCAGTTCGCGATTGGACTGATTGAGGGCGATCAGCGCCGGGTTTTCCTGGTTCAGCAAATAGTTGGAAGGGTCGTTGAGGTGCCAGTGGCCTTGTTTGTCGATGCCGATCAGCACCGGCTCGAAGCGTGAACGATCCAGCGCATCGACGATGTTTTTCGCCGACTGCAACGACACCTCATGCTCGGCCGAACGGCCCCCGAAAATGATCCCCACGCGCAACTTGCTCATGACCTGGCCTCATCCTGACAAATAAAAAACAACCTGTAGCGAATGCGCCCCACAGTGCAGTATTTGCCCTTGGTTTTCTAGCGGACAAGCCGCCTTCCGATCAGAAGACAGCGAACCGCCGGGTGGGTTACCGTGTTGCGCATCAAGCTCAAGACGATCATCACCATGGCCAAGCCTCCGCCTCGTAATGACTGGTTCCTTCGCGCGCCCGATGTCGGCGGGCTGCAGCGTTTCGAGGCGTTTTTTGCCGGTCATGGCTACGACCTTCACCGCCACGACACCTATGCCATCGGCCACACCCTGGCCGGGGTGCAGAGCTTTCAGTATCGCGGCGGCTGGCGTCACAGCCTGCCGGGCGCAACGATCGTGCTGCACCCGGACGAAGCCCACGATGGCGAGGCCGGCACCGAGTCCGGTTTCCAGTACCGGATGATGTACATCGAACCGGCGCTGATCCAGCAGATGCTCGGTGGGCAAGCGCTGCCGTTCATCAAGACCGGGCTGTCGAACGACCCACGCCTGTTCGCCGCGACGGGAGCGCTGCTGCGCAGCCTGGATTGCCCGCTCGACCCACTGGAAGAACAGGACGCGCTGTTCGATCTGGCACAAGCCTTGAGCACGGTTTCCGGTGTGCCGACCAAACGTTCGGGGTTCGACTATGTCGCTGCACAGCGCGCCCGGGAATACATCCACAGCGCCCTCGATCGCACGGTGACCCTGGATGAACTGGCGCAGCACAGTGGCCGGGACCGCTGGAGCCTGTCCCGGGATTTTCGCCTGTTGTTCGGCACCAGCCCCTACCGCTACCTGACCATGCGGCGCCTGGATATGGTCCGTGCGCTGCTGATCCAGGGTCAGAGCCTGGTTAGCGCCGCGCTGATCGCAGGCTTCACCGACCAGAGCCACATGACCCGGCAATTCAGCAAGACCTACGGCCTGTCACCGGCCCGCTGGATGAACATGCAGCGCCGTTGAGCCACGCACAATCGTACAAGAAGCGCGTTGAGTCGCTGGCTATCGTGGGTTCACCAACCACCGCGAGAGCTGTTACATGAACGCTTACGAAAGCCTGAACTTCGCTGAAAAAATCAGCCGGATCGATTCCCACTGGTCACCCCGGGTCATCGCCGAAATGAACGACTACCAGTTCAAGGTGGTGAAGCTGCTGGGGGATTTCATCTGGCACGACCATCTCGATACCGACGAAACCTTCATCGTGCTCGAAGGCCAGTTGCGCATCGACTTTCGCGATGGCCACGTGCTGGTGAACGCCGGGGAAATGTACGTGGTGCCCAAAGGCGTCGAGCACAAGCCCTGTGCCGAGCAGGAGGTAAAACTCCTGCTGATCGAACCCAAGGGCGTGCTCAATACCGGCAGCGAAGGTGGTGAGCGCACG
Source organism: Pseudomonas sp. KH_046_2 (assembly GCF_057838985.1). Taxonomy (NCBI): domain Bacteria; kingdom Pseudomonadati; phylum Pseudomonadota; class Gammaproteobacteria; order Pseudomonadales; family Pseudomonadaceae; genus Pseudomonas; species Pseudomonas sp. KH_046_2. The sequence continues at coordinate 5,323,105 of NZ_CM174480.1, forward strand.
GCCGAGAATGATGTGTGGATTTGATCGCTGACCGACTCAAGCCTGCAAGGTCTTGCCGTCCACCGGCTCGCCAATGGTCAGGAAGTGCCCGCCCGCCACGTGGTGCAAGGTGCGCAGGGCATCTTGCCCTTCGAAGTGCCAGCGGCCTTCGCTGAACACACGTTCGTCAGCCTGGGCGGCAATCACTTCGGCCAGGAACAGATCGTACTGCTGATGGTTGTTCGGCTCCGGCAGCAGGCGACATTCCAGCCAGGCCACGCAGCCTTCGAGCATCGGCGCATCAACCGACTCGCCGGTGAACGTCTGCAGGTCGTAGGTCTCAAACTTGTCGCGCCCCTGGCCCTGGGTCAATTCCAGGCCGGAGGTCGAACCGACGGTCTGCACAATGTCGGCCTGGGCAGCGCATGGGACGTTCAGCACAAAAGTGCCCGAGGCCTCCAGCAACTGGCGAGTCCAGGTGGACTTGTCCAGCACCACGGCAATTTTCGGTGGTTCGAAATCCAGCGGCATGGCCCAGGCTGCCGCCATGATATTGCGCCGGCCATCGTGGGCGGCGCTGACCAGCACCGTCGGGCCATGATTGAGCAGACGATAGGCCTTGGACAAGGGAACCGGACGGCGGTGGGAAGCGTTCATGGATGTCTGCTCCTAGGGCAAAGAGCCGATTGTAACGGGATAAAACACGCTGAAATGAAAAGATCGCTAATGGCGATCTTTTCATTCGGCGGTCAGAACGCGGGGCTCAACTCACCAACTGATTGGCAAACTGCCCCACCGCATTGACCACTTTCTGCGCGCCGTCCTGAATCTCGACAATCACCGTCCCCGCTTCCGCCGCCAGCGCCAGGCCTTGCTCGGCCTGAAGCTTGCCGTCGGTCATCAGGGCCACGGCGTTGCGCGCCATGTCCTGGTTCTGCCGCACCACGAGGACGATTTCGTCGGTGGCCTGGCTGGTGCGCGAAGCCAGTTGCCGAACCTCATCCGCCACCACGGCGAACCCCCGCCCCTGCTCGCCCGCACGCGCCGCTTCGATGGCCGCGTTGAGCGCCAGCAAGTTGGTCTGCTCGGCAATGCCGCTGATGGTTTTGACAATGGTACCGATCACCAGCGACTGCTCGTTCAGGGCTTCGATGCCTTCGCCGGCGGTTTGCATATGCCTGGCCAGATCGCGCATCACGTCCACGGCCTGGGTCACCACGGCGTTACCACGCTGGGCGCTTTGGTCGGTTTGCTGCGAGGTGCTGTAGGCAATGTTGGCGGCCTCGGCGACGGCTTGTTCCTGATTGACCTGGTCGGTAATCACCGTGGCGAACTTCACCACCTTGTAGAGATTATTGTTGGCATCGACCACCGGGTTGTAGGACGCCTCCAGCCAGACCGTACGACCATGGCTGTCGACCCGTTTAAAACGGTTGGCCACGAATTCGCCCGCGTTCAGGCGACGCCAGAAGTTCTGGTACTCGGCACTGTTGTAATCCGCCGGCTCGCAGAACATGCGGTGATGTTTGCCTTTGATCTGCGCCAGGCTGTAACCCATGCCGCTGAGGAAACGGTCGTTGGCGGCGAGCACATTGCCATTGAGGTCGAATTCGATCACCGCCGTGGAGCGCACCAGTGCGCCGATCAGGTTCTCGTGTTCGCGGGAGGCCTCGATGGTGCGGGTCAGGTCGCTGGAGAAGATCGAATAATGCCTGATCCGCCCATCCGCCGAGCGCACCGGTTGCAGGATCGAACGCAACCACGCTTCCTGGCCGGTACCGCGCAACAGGCGCACTGCGCCGGCGAAGTGCTCGCCACGGGTCAGCGCGCTCTTGAAACGCAGTTGGAACTCATCGGATTTCACGTGATCCGGAACGAGGTCGTCGATGTGTCGGCCAATCAGGTCACCGCTCTTGTAATGCATTTCGCCGAGGAAGTTCTGATTGACCGACTGTACCCGTCCATCGCTGTCGAGGGTCAGCACCAGCATCTCGCTTTCCAGGCTTTCCTTCACCTGCTGGAGGCTGGAGAGTTCTTCACGAAGAGCCGACAGCTCCTGCTTCAAGCGTTTATTGAACATGGGAAAGCACCGATGGACAGGGGTAGAAGCGATATGCAGCCTAACCATCGGCCTTGGAAACATTTACTTAAGCGTGTTTCAGGCTTGCCCTGTAAAAATAGTTACGACGCGCACAATCAATGCGCGCCAGCCGCAGCACAGCCTGCGATTCTCGGCATCCGTGCACCGAAATAAGCCCCACTGCCCACGCCCACCGCCCCCATCACCGCACTGAACATCACGCAGATCCATGGACTCCATGGCATCAGACCGATCAACAGCAGCGGTGTGACACTCGCCCATGCGGCGTAGGCAATGTTGTAGGTGAACGAGATCCCCGAGACGCGAATCCGCGCCGGGAACAGGCTGACCATCACCGATGGCACCGCGCCGACCACCCCGCAGGCCAACCCTGCCACGGCGTAGGCCAGGCCGATCCAGTCGCCGCCCATGATCAGGCAGGCATACAGCACGCCGATGCCCAGCGGCAGCAGCAGGCTATAGAGCATTACCGTGCGCCAGGCGCCGATGCGATCGACCAGCAGCCCGGCGAGCACGCAGCCGATGTTCAAGAACACGATGCCCAGTGCGCTCAAGGCGAAGGTACGGCTGGCGGTCATGCCAAAGGTTTTCTGCATCATGGTCGGGGTGATGACCACGAACACCACCACCGCCGAGGTCAACACACAGGTGAGGATCATCGCCGGCAATATGGCCAGGCGATGCTCGCGCAAGACCGTGCGCAGCGGCAGTTCGCCGGCCGCTTCGCGTTGCGCCTGCATGGCCATGAACACCGGGGTTTCGCTGAGCCAGCGACGCAGCCACACACCAATCACACCGAACACGCCGCCCAGCAGGAACGGGTAACGCCAGGCGTAATCGAGGATTTCCGCCGGGGTGAAGGCCTGCGCCAGGAAGGTCGCGGTCAATGCACCGATCAGATAGCCGAAGGTCAGCCCCGCCTGCAGGAAACCCAGGGCATAGCCTCGGTGACCGACCGGCGCGTGCTCGGCGACGAACACCCAGGCGCTCGGCACTTCGCCGCCCACCGCTGCCCCTTGGAGGATGCGCAAGGCCAGCAGCAGCAAGGGTGCGAAATAGCCGATTTGCGCGTAGGTCGGCATGATCCCGATCAGCAGGCAGGGCAACGCCATCATCAGGATGCTCAGGCTGAAGACTTTCTTGCGCCCCAGACGGTCGGCGAAGTGCGCCATCAGGATGCCACCCAGCGGTCGCGCCAGGTAACCGGTGACGAAGATCCCGAAACTTTGCAGAAGGCGCAGCCACTCGGGCATTTCCGGCGGGAAGAACAACTGGCTGAGGGTCAGGGCGAAAAACACGAAGATAATGAAGTCGTAGATTTCCAGCGCCCCGCCGAGCGCGGCGAGCCCGAGGGTCTTGTAGTCCGAGCGGCTGAACGGCATCGGGCGCAAATCGGTGTTGGCAGTCATGTAAAGAACTCTGGCACAGGCAAAAACCAAGGCGCCCATGGTCTACGCAAACGCACCGGCGGACAACCCGTTAGACCAAAGTCCTATAGCCACGAAACAGCCCCGCAAAAATCCTCGGCTTGAATTAATGTTGGCGCCTGTCCAGACGGGCGGTTACTGCCCCGAAGACCACGACAAACATAAAAATCCGAGGTACCCCCGTGGCCGCTGATATCGAAGATAGCCGCTCCGCCCGCTTTGCCCTGCGCTGCTCAAGTTTTGCCGAACGCTGGTTTCCCGACTCCTGGGTGTTTGCTGCCCTGGCGGTGATTATCGTGGCCCTGGCCACCATGGCGATGGGTGCCAAGCCCACCGATGCCGCGATGGCGTTCGGTGACGGCTTCTGGAGCCTGATTCCCTTCACCATGCAAATGGCCTTTGTGGTGATCGGTGGCTACGTGGTCGCCAGTTCGCCACCGGCGGTGAAACTGATCGACCGACTGGCAAAGCTCCCGAAAAACGGCCGCTCCGCCGTGGCCTGGGTCGCGCTGATCTCGATGGTCGCGTCGTTGCTGAATTGGGGCCTGTCCCTGGTGTTCGGCGGATTGCTGGTGCGCGCCCTGGCCCGCCGCACCGATCTGAAAATGGACTACCGCGCCGCCGGTGCCGCCGCGTACCTGGGTCTCGGTGCTGTGTGGGCGTTGGGCCTGTCGTCATCGGCCGCACAATTGCAGGCCAACCCGGCCAGCCTGCCGCCATCGATTCTTTCGATCACCGGTGTGATTCCGTTCACTCAGACGATTTTCCTCTGGCAGTCCGGCGTGATGTTGCTGGCCTTGATCGTCATCTCGCTGATCATCGCTTATGCCACCGCGCCAGGCCCGAACTCGGCACGTGACGCCAAGGCCTGTGGTGTCGATCCGAGTTTCAACCTGCCACCGCTGCAACCACGCACTCGCCCCGGCGAATGGCTGGAACACAGCCCGCTGCTTACGATTCTGCTGGTGTTGCTGGCAGCCGGGTGGCTGTTCCATGAGTTCTCGACCAAACCGGCCATCAGCGCGATTTCCGGGCTGAACACCTACAACTTCCTGTTCATCATGCTGGGCGCCCTGCTGCACTGGCGTCCGCGCAGCTTTCTGGACGCCGTGTCCCGCGCAGTGCCGACCACCACCGGTGTGTTGATCCAGTTCCCGCTGTATGGCTCGATCGCCGCTCTGATGACCACGGTCAAAGGCGCCGATGCGCAGACCCTGGCGCACCACATCTCGACCTTTTTCGTCAGCATTGCCTCCCACGACACCTATGCCCTGCTGATGGGCGTGTACTCGGCGATCCTTGGCTTCTTCATTCCGTCCGGCGGCGGCAAGTGGATCATCGAAGCGCCGTACGTGATGCAGGTGGCCAATGACCTGAACTATCACCTGGGCTGGGCCGTACAGATCTACAACGCCGCCGAAGCCTTGCCGAACCTGATCAACCCGTTCTACATGCTGCCGTTGCTGGGCGTGCTGGGATTGAAGGCGCGGGACCTGATTGGCTTCTCGTTCGTGCAGTTGCTGGTGCACACGCCGCTGGTGCTAGTGTTGTTGTGGGCACTGGGGACGACGCTGGCGTATTTGCCGCCGGTAATGCCGTAACCAAAAAAAGGGCCGGTATTGATATCGGCCCTTTTTGTTTCGCCCTGTCTGTTTCAGTATCTGCTGGTCTTATACGCTGAAAAGGATCTGAGCATGTTCAAACTCGCGGCACTCACCCTCGCAGCCCTCACCCTGAGCACCACCGCCCACGCCGATGTCAATTTGAAGCTGGGCACTACCGAACGCGTTACCCGCCTCTTCGCCTACCCCAACAACTGCAACGTGATCTGCTTTCGCAACTGGACGCTCGAGCAAACCGTCGAGCATTACCTGACACAGAGCGTGCAGCGCGATGGCTACGGCGAGGCGAAGGTCCTGGTCAAAACCGACAATGGTCAGCTCCACGCGGAAATCATCGGCGTGCCCAACGGTTATGAAAAACCTTTGGCAGCGCTGCTCGACGCCGGTGACCTGGCCTACAACGGCGCCAGCAAACTGAATGCCGATGGCAAGTGGGCATATAGCTGGTATCTGTTCCTGCCACTGGGCATGGCCCTGGAGAACCGCAAAAGTGTCGAACTGCTGCACTTCCCGCCCGACTATTCGCTGACCCAGGCCCAGGATTACCTGAAGTCCGCCACCACAGATCGTTGGGCCACGCTGCTGACTGCCAATGGCATCCCGGCCGAGCAGACGCCGGGCTACCAGACAATCATCGACATCGCCCCGATTGCCGCGCCGTCCAACGCGGGCAAGGACCTCGAAGGCGTCTACGGCTACTTCAAGGATTACCAGACCACCATGGTCAAGGAAGTCAGTCTGAACGCCAGCGGCGCAGCCCTGCCGATGGTCGCCTTCGGCACGCCGGTACGTAACTGGATCAAAGAGCAATACGGGCAGACGGTGAACGTGTTGAGCCTGGTCCAGATCACCCCGGACAATGGCGTGAAAGTCCCCGTGTTGGGCTCCAACCACCCGAGTTACATTTGGTATGCCGCCGATCCGGCAAGCTATTCAGGCAGTGACGCCCAGGCCAAGGCCGATGCCGCAGGCCTGAAAGTCATGGGTCAGGACTTGAGTGCTGCATGCTGGCAGGCCGCCATGGGCCGCCAACCTGACAGCAATCCGGACGTTGAGCTCAATACCTGCAGGCAAACCTGGCAAGTGGCCCAGAAAGAAAAAACCTGCGAGCTGTTCTACACCTCGATCCGCAACCTGTCGCCCCAGCAGGCTGTGGGTAAATGCGCGACAGCTTCGATCGTGTCCCAGCTCAAACAGCTCAAGGCCCCGGCGCCAGCCACGGCGAAACCGGCTCCGCCGCTGTAGCCCGATGAACGGCGGTCAAATCTGTCACTTATGACAGTAGACCGCCCGTAACAACTGCGAGAGGCTTGGGCTGAACCCATGTGCTGCTGTGCCGACAGGACCGTCGGCCAAGGAAGTCGCAGCACCCTAGCAGACAGGGATCGTTATGAAAGCTCACGCCCCTCAACGAAAACGCCCACAACCGCCGCAAGGTATTTACCCCTTTTCGGAGCTACCCGTTCGTCTGGGATTTCCTTCCCTGGCCGACTTCGAAATCATTGAAAACGCCAAGGGCGAAGCCACGGCTGTTGCCGCACGGCGCGAATTCCCACGGATCACTCGTCTCTGCCGGGCGTCGGGGGCACTTGCTGCCCTATCGCTGCCGGCATACCCGGCAACTCGCCCCGGGTGTGCACGTCTACGACCCGCGCTTCTGCGGACTGTTGCGCCACTCCTGCGACCCCAATGTCTTTCTCGACTTGAGCGAGTTGTGGTTATGGACGCTGAAGGACATCAGCAAGGGCGACTGGCTGACCATGGACTTCGCCATCAGCGAAGACAAACTGCAACGCCAGTTCGCCTGCCAGTGCGGCTCATACGAGTGCCGTGGCTGGATTACCGGCTACGACGAGTTGCCAAACGCCGACGGCCAGCTGTTTTTGCAACAGTGGCGTCGGCGAAGTCTGTATTGAAGGGTCTCACAGAGGTTCGAACGGACGCAGGCGGTACTGCGGCGGCAGTTGCTCGAACCCGCTGATGGTCGCATTCAGGCTCTTCCAGCGGCCATCCTTGATGCCGTAGATGCAGCCGTGGATCGACAGGCTCTGCCCGCGGTGCCAGGCGTTTTGCACAATGCTGGTGTGACCGACGTTGGCCACTTGCTGGATCACGTTGAGTTCGCAGAGACGGTCGACCCGCTCTTCTTCGGTGGCCAGTTTGGCGAGTTCTTCGCGCTTTTCGTAATACAGGTCGCGAATCGAGCGCAGCCAGCCGTCGATCAGGCCGAACTGACGATCCTGCATCGAAGCGCGCACACCGCCACAGCCATAATGGCCGGTGACGAGAATGTGTTTGACCTTGAGCACATCGACCGCGTACTGGATCACCGACAGGCAGTTGAGGTCGGTATGCAGCACGACGTTAGCCACATTACGGTGTACGAACAGATCACCCGGCAACATGCCGACGATCTCGTTGGCCGGCACCCGGGCGTCGGAACAACCGATCCACAGGAACTCAGGGGTCTGTTGGCGAGCCAGCTTGGCGAAGAAGTCAGGATCTTCCTCCTTGATCGCAGCGGCCCAACGCTCGTTGTTATCAATCAGATCTTGTAATTCGTTCATGCTTTGAAGCCTCAAGAATGATGCGCAGCTTTGACTGACAACCGTCCGTCGGGGTCACGCGCGAAATGCAGATGCTCTCCTGATCCGTAACACACGGGGCTCCATGCCGGTGGAATTCTCGGTCGCCACGTGGGTCAACCGTAGTAAGGCCTACAGTATGAGGAATTGCCATGAATGATTCACGACGTCCGTACGATGCGGTGCAACCGGAACCCGTCGATGACAACGAAGACCGTATGGGCTCGGTGCGTGAGCTGGATTTCGACACCGAAGAACCCAGCGCCAGAATCGGTGACGATCCGCCGGAAAAGGAGCGCGAGCAACGGATGCCGCGCCAGCGCGGACGCGAAGCGGGTCTGACCGGTGCTTCGACCAGTGACGATCAACCTACCGACGACGACCTGAGCCCGGAAACCCTGATCCGTGAAGACGGCGCCCGGGATGCCCATGAGGCGGGCGATGATAAGCGCGCGGATTGGGACCTGAGCATCGTCGATGAGGACGATATTGGCGGTGGCAATGGTCTGGATGAGGCGGAACTCGCGCGGCGCGATCCGATGGACGGCAAGCGCTGATCTTCGGTGTCTGAAAGATCGCCATCGTCGGATCGCCGCCCGGAGCAGGCTCACTCCCACAGGTTTTATGCACGACACAAATCTCTGTGGGAGCGGGCTTGCTCGCGAAGCTTTTAAGCTCAATCCACCAAAGTGCAGGCCATGACCACCGCATCTTCGCGCCCGCCCACCGCCGGGTAGTAATCCCGACGCCGGCCGATCTCGTTGAAACCATATCGCTCATACAGCTTGAACGCCGCGGTATTGCTGTCGCGCACTTCCAGGAAGCACTCCCGGGCGTCGGCCTTGTAGGCGATCGACATCAAATGCTCAAGCAATGTCAGCCCCAGGCCACGGCCCTGGTTTTCCGGCTTGACCGTAATGTTCAGCAGGTGCGCCTCGTCGAGGATGATCTGCACCACACCGTGGCCGACCTGCTGCTGCCCCTCGAACATCAGCCAGATCTGATACTTGCCCAGGCCATCGAGGAAAATCCCGCGGGTCCAGGGATGGCTATAGGCCGCGTATTCGATTTTCAGTACGGTTTCCAGATCCGCCTCGGTCATCGGGCGAAACGATACAGCGTCACTCATTCGATTCTTTCCAGCGCGCCATCAGCCGACGCATGGCTTGCCAGACATCAGCCTTACGCTGTGGCTCTTCCATTAATAATTCCAGGCCCGGCACCGCCCAGGCCAAGCCCAGGCCTTCGATCTGCAACTCGCGATTGAACGCCTCGGCATCCGCCTCGCCGGCAAATCGCACCGCAGGCAGGCCAATCAGCCACAAGCAGGCGCATGGCGTTTCTTCCATGCGCACCGAGAGAAAACCTTGCACGAAGTCGCGGGCCGCTTCCGGGCCCTGATCCATCGTGCCACGCACCAGCAGCGGCCAACGCACCGGCTCACCGACGATTTGCGGGCTGTCCGGCAGACCCGCTGCACGCAACATGTCCCTGAGCAGCAGGTAGGCAGGATCGCGAGTCTGGAAGGATTCACCTGTGGGTAACTCCACCAGCAGCAGGCAACGCCCGGCCCGCAGCAATTGCAGGGCGAAACGCGGCGGCGGCAGGATAGGTGCCTTGACCACGACCGGCGCCTCTTCAGCCTCTTCCACCGGTTTGGCACCGGTGCGCGTGCTCGCCAGCGATGGCCGCGGCACCTCGACCTTCACCCGCTCGGCCGGCTTGACCACCGGTGCCACAGGCGCTTCAGCCACGGCAACAGGTGCGACCGGCGCCACGACAACCGGCTCGGGCATCTCCAGCAGCTCGGGCCGCGACGGCGCGGCAAAGGGCAATTCGGTGCGCGGCAGCCAGTTGACCACCTGCATGGCGGCCAGATAAGCGCGACGACGGGACTCGATAAGCAAAGGTCGGCCACTTGTGGATAACTAAAGTGCGCTGATTCTACCGCCGTTCGCTCAAGATCGCCCGCAGTTGATCGATGCACTTTACCGAAAAGAAGGCGACAGCCTGTCCCGAGATTGAATCGCATTGCCCCCGATGCAGTACAATCGCGGCTTTTAATCGCCAACCAGCCGGCCATTCCGATGATCGAACCCAAGCGCGTCTTGCGCGCCCTCGCTGAACACTGGGCACTTCTGGAGCCACTGTGCGAGCACTTCGACCAAGGCACACTGAGCCTGAACGAACTGCGCACGCAACTGGCCGCCCAGCAACTCGACAGTACGCCGCAGGACATCACCAGCCTGCTGGATGTGTGGATTCGCCTCGATATCCTGGTTCCCGTGGCCAAAAGCCCGAACCGTTTCGAGCTCAATGCGCAGATTCACGACTTTCTTGCTTATCTGCGCCGTGAACACCGCCTGGGCCTGTGCCTGGAGATCGAAGCCTACCTGCGCCACCTCGAGCGTCTGGCCGGTTATATCCAGGACGCGTTCGATATCCGCGACGGCAATGACCTGGCCCGCCAGTTGCGCCTGCTCGACATGCGCGTGCGGGACGTGCTGAAAAAACTCGATAACGACGAACAGGCACTGGTGGCCGTCGCCGAACGGGCGAAAACCAGCGACCGGCAGATTCCGTTGCGCCAGCGTTACGCTGAAGTGCTGGCGACCTGGGACGAATACGTCGAGCCGATGATTGATCTGGTGAACGCCGACGGCGCCTTCGAACAAGGCGTGCGCAAGGTCGAAACCGTCCTGCTGAAGATGCTCAGCGAACAGCAGCGCCTCGGCCACCTGGTCGACGACGACATGCTGCTGCGCACCCACGCGCGCATCCTCGAAATGCAGACCAGCGCCCAGCTGACCCTGCGTCACGCCCGCGAGCTGCTGTTGCCGCTGCGTGAAGAAGCGCGCCGGCACAATGCCGTGACCCGTGGCGCCGCATTGGCCTTGTCGATGATCCGCCGCAAAGGCATCGACGCCGTGCCGCAAGCGGCGATGCCGATGTTCACTCGTCCGCAAAGCACCTTCCTCGGCAGTGCGAGTCAGGTCGAAGCCTACGTTTATGCCCTGGCCCGCTTCGAACCGAAACCGGCGCGCTTCCCCAAGGCTCACAAGACCCAGAAAGGCGAAGCGCCACGGGCGCCTCGCACCGTTCGGGAAATGCTCGAACGCTGCGAAGACGCCCTGCCGATGCCGGACCTGATGACCTGGCTGCTGGAGCAGGAACCGGACGGCGCCACCGACGAATTGCTGTACTGGTTCTCGCGTCTGTCGCGGGAAAAACGCTTCAAGCGCGAGCGTCTGGAACGTCGCCAATACCATACTCACGAGCACCAGGTCAGCCTGCGCTCCTTCGCCCTGCTCTCGGTCAGCGACACCGCCGCCGAGGATTCTGCGAGCACTCCTTATGCATCTTGATCTATCCGAACTGTCCCATCTGGCACCGATCTTTCGCGAGCTGTTCAAGGGTTACCACGTCAGCCGCCGCGATCCGGAGCTGTACGCACAGTTGTCGAACTTTCAGGACCAGTACCGCACGCTGTTCAAGGCCCTGGGCTTTGAACTGGTCTGCGACACCCGCGGCTTCTACTACTTCGTGCCGGACCTCGCTGCCGCCGCGGTGAACAAGACCGCGCAGCGACTTGCGCTGTTCACCTTCATCCTCGTCGAGCACCTGGCCGACCAGGGCCGCGACCCGATCTCCGTGCTCGATGGCGGCAGCCTTGGTCGCGACGAGCTGCCGTCGTTGCTGGAAAAGTACCGTGACCTGTTCATCCAGGCCGAAGTGCAGACCCAGGACGAACTGGAAGAAAAGATCATGCGCCGCATGACCCAGCTCGGTTTCGCCAGTGAAGAAAACGGCATCTACCGTTTCCTGCCGCCGATGCACCGCTTCCTCGATGTGTGCCTGTCGGTGCAGCAGGACCGCGATCTGGCCGCCAGCCTGCACAGCGTCCTGCCGTTGCCGGTGCCGGTACTGATCGACGATGACAGCGACGAAAAACTGCTGCAGACCGACGACCCGCTCGACCTCGCGGAATTTGCAGACGAAAGCGAAGAAGACGCCCTGGCCCGGGCCATCGCCGAAGAACAGGAGCTCGACGCATGAGCAAGGAACGTTACGGCATCCGCCGCTTTGCCCTTTTGAACACCGCCGGCTACAGCCTCGGCCTGTTCCCGCTGGAAGAGCCGCTGTCGGTCTACGGCGCGAACAACCTCGGTAAATCCGCCTCGATCAACGCCTTGCAGTTCCCGATCCTGGCGCGCATGTCGGACATGAGCTTCGGCAAGTACAGCCTGGAGCAGTCCCGGCGCTTCTACTTCGCCTCGGACACCAGTTACATCCTGGTGGAAGTTAACCTGCCCCACGGCCCCCACGTGATCGGTGTGGTCGGCCGCGGCCCGGGCGGCGGCTTCGGTCACCAGTTCTTTGCCTATGCCGGCAAGCTGGACCTGGCCCACTACCAGAAAAACGACACCTGCCTGCGCCAGAAAGAACTGTTCACCAACCTTGAGCGCGAAGGCCTGAAAGCCTACGAGCTCAAGCCGGATGAACTGCGCCGTTTGCTGGTCGGTGGTCACACTTCGATCCCGCTGGACCTGACGCTGATTCCACTGCGCTCCACCAGCGAGCAGAGCCTGAAGACCTTCCGCGCGCTGTTCATCAACCTGCTGCACATGCGCGAAATCACCGCGGCCAAGCTCAAGCAGCTGTTCCTCGATGCCTTTGAGCACAGCCTGCGTTCCGGCAGCGTCGATTACATTGCCGCGTGCGAAGAAGCGTTTCGCGATGTACGACGCATGGAGCAGGACTACAACTCGCTGGTCGCCGCCGGCCCGCTGGTCGAAGCCTTGGCCAACGGCGTGAAGCAACGCGACATCCTGCGCGGCAAACTGCACCGGATCTCGCCGCTGCTCGACTCCTTGCTCGGCACCTGGTCGGACTATGCCAGTGCGCGCAAGGAAGAGCTGACCATTCAGGCCGAGCACTACCGTAACGAGCAGGACGCCCTGCAAAACGACCAGCGCGGCGGTACCCAGGAATTGATGCGTCTGGAGCGGGAAATCACCGGCATCCAGCGCTGGCTCGGCGAATTGTCGGTGCTCAAGCATCGCTTTGCCCTGGTCGATGACGTCAAGGTGCTGGAGCAGCAACTGCTGGCCGCCAAGGACGCCCATGACGAACTGGCCGGTGCGCTGGCGCAGTCCCGACAGTTCAGCGCCGAAGACCTCGAAGAGCGTCTGCGCGATCTGGAAAAACGCCTGAAGTCGGTCAAGCAGCAACTCGATCACGCCGACAACAACAGCTACGCCCGCCTGCGCGAAGAGTTCTCGCAGCAAGACGTCGAACGCCTGATGCGCCTGTTCAACAGCGCGCTGTTCAGCCTGCCGCTAGGCGAACACGGCATCACCCTCGACGAAAACGGCGACTGGGTGAAATCCGTGGAGCTGATCCTCGACGGCTTCAAAGGCGAGCGCTTCGAAGTGCCGGGCCTGTCCATCGACATCTCGCACATCGAGCCACCGGCATTGCAGGCCCTGGCTGACCGCGCGGCTCTGCGCGACCAGAAGGAACGCCTGGACAAAGAACTCAAGCAACTGAAGACCCAGCAGGCCGTGGCCGCCGACCGCGCCGCGAGCAAAACCCAGACCGAAGCGCTGTACCAGCAAGTGCTGGACGCACAAAAAGCCCTGGAAGACTTCCGTCGCGCGCAAACCCTGAGCGCCGAGGAAGGCGACAAGCTGGAACAGCTGGCGCAGATGGAAGCCGCACAGGACGAATTGAAGCGTTCGAGCGATGCCTTCACCGAGCGCGTCCAGCAACTGTCGGCCAAGCTGCAACTGGTTGGCCGCCAGATCGGCGATATGGAAGCCAAGCAACGCACCCTCGACGATGCCCTGCGCCGTCGCCAGTTGTTGCCGGCGGACCTGCCGTTCGGCACACCGTTCATGGACCCGATCGACGATTCCATGGACAACCTGCTGCCGCTGCTCAACGACTACCAGGACAGCTGGCAAGGCCTGCTGCGGGCCGACGGCCAGATCGAAGCGCTGTACGCTCAGGTGCGCCTCAAGGGCGTGGCCAAGTTCGACAGCGAAGACGATATGGAGCGTCGCCTGCAACTGCTGATCAACGCCTATGCGCACCGTACCGACGAAGCCCTGACCCTGGGCAAGGCTCGCCGTGCCGCCGTGACGGACATCGCCCGCACCCTGCGCAATATCCGCAGCGACTACGACAGCCTCGAACACCAACTGGCGCTGTTCAACCGCGAGATCAACAAACGCCAGGTCTCCAACCTGCAAAGCTTCCGCATCGTGCTCGCCCCGAACAAGGAAGCGCTCAAGCACATCGACCAGATCATCCACAGCGCCGGTCAGTACGAAGAAGGCGAAACCCTGTCGGTCTTCGACCTGAGCCAAAGTGCCGAGCAGGACAACAAGAACGAAGAGGCCAAGGAATACCTGGCGCGTCTGGTGGCGGCCAACCACAACCAGCTCGGCCTCAAGGACCTGTTCGAACTGGCGTTCGAGATCACCAAGGTCAACGGCCAACCGGTGATCCACACCGACATCGACGGCGCCGCTTCCAACGGCACCACCATGACCATCAAGGCGCTGACCAACATGTACTTGTTGCTGCACTTGATGGACCGTGACCAGGCCGGTCGCGTGCGCCTGCCGTACTACCTCGACGAGGCGGCGGACATCGATGAGAAGAACCAGGCCGCATTGCTGGAAACCAGCCTGCAACTGGGCTTCGTGCCGATCCTGGCGAGCGTGAAGCCGCAGGTCTGCGCCAGTGTCGCCATCGACCTGGAAGGCGGCAGCGGCCCGGCCGGCATCTACATCGACGAGGCGGACTGGAAGTACATCCGTCGTCACGACCAGGTGAAGGCGACGGTCAACGAACAAGCGGATGAACCGGAGCTGGATGCGGTCTGAGGCTTGAATCGAAGGCAATAAAAAAGGCCGCGGTCCATTGGATCGCGGCCTTTTTTATCAACCTGTTTTTAGCCTTTCAGTGTGTTTGAAGGCCTCTTCGCGAGCAGGCTCGCTCCCACTTTAGATCGGCGTAAACGCAATCCATTGTAGGAGCGAGCCTGCTCGCGAAGACGGCAGCACAAGCACCATCAAACTACTTGCCGAGTGAAATCTTCGGCGCCCACCCCAGCCATTCCTCTTCAAACTTGTCGAACAGCGCAAACGTCTGCTCCGGTCGCGCCAGGCTGCCCATGCGCTCGCCATCCGGCGTGGCAAAGGCGACACCGCCCTGAATCATCGTTTCCAGGGATTCAGTGCGCACCGTTGCACCTTTGAACAGACCGACATCGAAGTCAAAACCGCTGGTGTTCCAGAACCTTGTACCGCTGCGTACCAGTGGCGCGTACTTCGGCTCGATCAGGATATGGATCAGGACGCGATCAGCGGTCTGGCCCAGCTCATAACCGGTCACCTTGCCCACGGTGATTTCGCGATAGGTCACTGGCACGCCGGCCTTCAGCGAACCACGACGGGCTGCGCTCAGCACCAGACTCAATCCCGCTTCCTGCTTGGCAGTTTCGGGAGCTGCGGCCAAAGCGACAAAGTTCTTCTGCGGTCCCAGGCTCTTCGGTGCTGGTTGTACCTCGATATATTGCCCGGTCACCAAGGTTTCGAGGTTGGACGTTTTGATCAGGCCCAGCTCAGGTTTGACCACCCAGAACTGACTACCGACCCGGGCAATGCGCTCCGGCACTTCATTAATCCGCGCGGTCAGCAGCACCGATTGCAGGTCGTCACTCAGGTCAACGTCCTCGATCTTGCCGACATCCAGGCCCTTGAAGCGAATCGGCGTACCCGTATGCAATCCATCGGCGCGGTCTACCTTGATGGTGATCACCTCGCCCTTTTGCGTGGCGTCGTCATGGCTGGCGAACAAGCGGAAACGTGGAATGCGCTTCTGTAGCGGCGCCTTGGCTTCCGGGGTTTCAAACGCAATACCGCCGGCCATCAAGCTTTGCAGCGATTCGCTTTTGACTTGAACTCCACCAGTCAGTCCGCCCGTGAGCGTGATGCCGCTGGCATTCCAGAAGCGTGTCGAGGCGTTGACCAGATCCTCGTATTCCTTCTCGATGTGCACGCCGATGATCAACTGCTTTTTGGTGCGCGAGAACTGATAGCTCTGTACCGAACCGACCTTGACCTGCTTGTAGAGAACCGGGCTGCCGACCTCCAGTGAGCCAAGGTTTTCGGTGAACAACACCAGGTGCAGGCCCGGCGCACGCAGATCCAGTGGTGGCGCCTTGGGCCGCGCCACGAATTCGCGTTGCGGTGCAGCACCCTTGTCACCAGGACGCACAGCGATGTAGTTACCTTTGACCAGCGCTTCCAGGCCGGTAATCCCCGCCAGGGAAATAGACGGTTTGACCACCCAGAACTGTGTGCCCTCGACCAGGTAATCCTCGGCCAGCGGATCCATCGTCAATTCGGCGGTGGCCCCGGACAGATCTGGATCGACCTTCAGCGCCTTGAGATTGCCGACCTGAATGCCTTTGTACATCACTGGCGTACGACCGGCCTGCAAGCCTTCGAAGTCGCTGAGCTTGACCTTGACCCGGATACCGGCCGCCGCTGCATCGAAGTCTTCATAGAGCCTGAACGGCAGGCTTGGGTCGGTAGGCGGACTGTCCTTGCGGTTTTCCGGGGTGGCGAACGCAATACCACCGGCGACGATGCTGGCCAGGGATTCACTACGAACCTTCACACCCGACAGATTGGCATCGATGCTGATGCCGCTGGCGTTCCAGAAACGTGTGTGCTTGCGCACCAGCTTGGCGTAGGTCGGCTCGATGAAAACCTTGAGCTCAACGGTGCTCTGATCTTCGGAGAGCACGTAGCTCTTGATCTGCCCCACCTTGATCTGTTTGTAGAACACCGGACTGCCACGGTTCAACGAGCCCAGGCGGTCGGCCTTGATGGTCAAGTGCAGACCGGGCTGGGCATCGGAGAGCGGCGGTTCCTGGGCCAGGGCCTTGAACTTGCGGACGGGCTCGCCTTCCCCCGGGCTGATGGCGACATAGTTACCTGAAACCAGCGTCTCAAGACCGGTGATCCCTGCCAGCGTAACGCTCGGCTTGACCAGCCAGAAACGCGTGCTGGTCCGCAGGTATGGCTCTACGTCCTTGTTCATTTCGATGCTGGCGATCACACCTTTGGAACTGCCTTCGTCATCGAGCTTGAGGCTTTTGACCTTGCCGACCGACATGCCTTTATAGACAACTTCGGTCTTGTTGGCCTGAATGCCCTCGCCACTCTCAAAACGCACCTGAATCTCGATACCGGTCTCACTATAGGCCCGCCAGCCGAGCCAGCCGCCGATGATCAAGGCGATCAGAGGCAACACCCAAATGGCAGACCAGTTCGAAGCCGGTCGGGTTTTCGCTACAGGCAAATCAGTCATGGTCGTCGTCCGACTCCGTGTTATCCCAAATCAGTCGGGGATCAAAAGTTACTGCGGCAAGCATCGTCAGAATCACCACCGTGGCGAAAGCGATGGCGCCAAGATTGGCTTCGATGCTGGCAAGCCGCCCAAAATTCACGACCGCCACGAGGATGGCGATCACAAAGATATCGAGCATCGACCAGCGGCCGATGAATTCAATGAAACGGTACATCCAGATACGCTGGCGAGCCGAAAGGGGCTGACGGCGCTGCACGGAAAACAGCAGCAGGGCGATGCCTACCAGCTTGAAGGTGGGCACCAGGATACTGGCGATAAACACCACGGCCGCAATGGGGAACATGCCGTAGTGCACCAACTCGATCACACCCGCCATGATTGTGCTGGGCGCACCTTTGCCCAAGGAGTTCACGGTCATGATCGGCAACAAATTGGCCGGTATGTAAAGAATGGCGGCGGTAATCAGCAATGCCCAGGTACGCACCAGGCTATTCGGGCTGCGGGCATGCACCAGCGCCCCGCAGCGCGTACAGACTTGCTCATCGGTATCAGCTTCCTGCCTGTTCAATTCATGACATTCCTTGCAAATCAGAATGCCTGCATCAATCGCCCGCATGGGCATCCTCTCCTGATAACGCTTGCCAGATCTGGTGAGGCGACATCACGACCTCCAGCCAGACTTGAATCAGCAACAAACCAACGAAGCACGCCAAGCCGAGGCCTACGGTGATGGCTGCCATATCTGCCAGTTTTACGATCGCCACCAGTACGCCCATGAAGTAAACCTCGAGCATCCCCCATTCGCGTATATGGTGATAAATGCGATAGAGCAACAAGCCATAGCTGCGGCCGACATTGAAACGGATACTCAACAATACGGCCAGTTGGCACAGCAGCTTGAGCAGTGGGATCCCCATGCTGCACAGGAACACAATCACTGAAACACTTTGCATGCCTGTGTCAAAAAGGGCGACAACACCACTCCAGACAGTGTCTTGCGAAGATTGCCCGAGTAGATTGAGCTGCATGATGGGTAAAAAATTCGCCGGAACAAACAACAACAAGGCGGCGATGACCAGGGCGAGACTGCGCTGTACGACGTTATACCGATTGGCATACAGCTCGTAGCCACAGCGCGGGCACAGGGCTTTTTCGCCATGTGCGAGTTCGGGTTTACGCATGAGCAAGTCGCACTCATGGCAGGCAACCAGATTTTCTAGTGGTAATTCTGACAGCCCTTGGGCGTCAACCGAATCCGGCATAAGCGCTCTGACTCTGAAAAAGTTGGACCTATTCTAGTGCCATGAGCTGAAAATAACTGTGCAAAATGTGCAACGAGCAGCTCTGTTTTTTCACGCACAAAAACAAAACCCCAACTGCTTTCGCAATTGGGGTTTCGGAATTTAATCTTGACGATGACCTACTCTCACATGGGGAAACCCCACACTACCATCGGCGATGCATCGTTTCACTGCTGAGTTCGGGATGGGATCAGGTGGTTCCAACGCTCTATGGTCGTCAAGAAATTCGGGTACTGAGTCGTGACCAGATGGCCTCGCTTCAGCAAATTGGGTATGTAATAGATTTGTGTGTTTTTCGAACTTTCGGTTCATTGCGTCTTCACACACCGCAATCTGGCCTTTCGACGCAAATTGCTTGGGTGTTATATGGTCAAGCCTCACGGGCAATTAGTATTGGTTAGCTCAACGCCTCACAGCGCTTACACACCCAACCTATCAACGTCGTAGTCTTCGACGGCCCTTCAGGGGACTCAAGGTCCCAGTGAGATCTCATCTTGAGGCAAGTTTCCCGCTTAGATGCTTTCAGCGGTTATCTTTTCCGAACATAGCTACCCGGCAATGCCACTGGCGTGACAACCGGAACACCAGAGGTTCGTCCACTCCGGTCCTCTCGTACTAGGAGCAGCCCCTCTCAAATCTCAAACGTCCACGGCAGATAGGGACCGAACTGTCTCACGACGTTCTAAACCCAGCTCGCGTACCACTTTAAATGGCGAACAGCCATACCCTTGGGACCGGCTTCAGCCCCAGGATGTGATGAGCCGACATCGAGGTGCCAAACACCGCCGTCGATATGAACTCTTGGGCGGTATCAGCCTGTTATCCCCGGAGTACCTTTTATCCGTTGAGCGATGGCCCTTCCATACAGAACCACCGGATCACTAAGACCTACTTTCGTACCTGCTCGACGTGTCTGTCTCGCAGTCAAGCGCGCTTTTGCCTTTATACTCTACGACCGATTTCCGACCGGTCTGAGCGCACCTTCGTACTCCTCCGTTACTCTTTAGGAGGAGACCGCCCCAGTCAAACTACCCACCATACACTGTCCTCGATCCGGATAACGGACCTGAGTTAGAACCTCAAAGTTGCCAGGGTGGTATTTCAAGGTTGGCTCCACGCGAACTGGCGTCCACGCTTCAAAGCCTCCCACCTATCCTACACAAGCAAATTCAAAGTCCAGTGCAAAGCTATAGTAAAGGTTCACGGGGTCTTTCCGTCTAGCCGCGGATACACTGCATCTTCACAGCGATTTCAATTTCACTGAGTCTCGGGTGGAGACAGCGCCGCCATCGTTACGCCATTCGTGCAGGTCGGAACTTACCCGACAAGGAATTTCGCTACCTTAGGACCGTTATAGTTACGGCCGCCGTTTACCGGGGCTTCGATCAAGAGCTTCGCGTTAGCTAACCCCATCAATTAACCTTCCGGCACCGGGCAGGCGTCACACCCTATACGTCCACTTTCGTGTTTGCAGAGTGCTGTGTTTTTAATAAACAGTCGCAGCGGCCTGGTATCTTCGACCGGCGTGGGCTTACGGAGCAAGTCCTTCACCCTCACCGGCGCACCTTCTCCCGAAGTTACGGTGCCATTTTGCCTAGTTCCTTCACCCGAGTTCTCTCAAGCGCCTTGGTATTCTCTACCCAACCACCTGTGTCGGTTTGGGGTACGGTTCCTGGTTACCTGAAGCTTAGAAGCTTTTCTTGGAAGCATGGCATCAACCACTTCGTGTTCTAAAAGAACACTCGTCATCAGCTCTCGGCCTTAAGATCCCGGATTTACCTAAGATCTCAGCCTACCACCTTAAACTTGGACAACCAACGCCAAGCTGGCCTAGCCTTCTCCGTCCCTCCATCGCAATAACCAGAAGTACAGGAATATTAACCTGTTTTCCATCGACTACGCTTTTCAGCCTCGCCTTAGGGACCGACTAACCCTGCGTCGATTAACGTTGCGCAGGAAACCTTGGTCTTTCGGCGTGGGTGTTTTTCACACCCATTGTCGTTACTCATGTCAGCATTCGCACTTCTGATACCTCCAGCAAGCTTCTCAACTCACCTTCACAGGCTTACAGAACGCTCCTCTACCGCATCACCCGAAGGTGATACCCGTAGCTTCGGTGTATGGTTTGAGCCCCGTTACATCTTCCGCGCAGGCCGACTCGACTAGTGAGCTATTACGCTTTCTTTAAAGGGTGGCTGCTTCTAAGCCAACCTCCTAGCTGTCTAAGCCTTCCCACATCGTTTCCCACTTAACCATAACTTTGGGACCTTAGCTGACGGTCTGGGTTGTTTCCCTTTTCACGACGGACGTTAGCACCCGCCGTGTGTCTCCCATGCTCGGCACTTGTAGGTATTCGGAGTTTGCATCGGTTTGGTAAGTCGGGATGACCCCCTAGCCGAAACAGTGCTCTACCCCCTACAGTGATACATGAGGCGCTACCTAAATAGCTTTCGAGGAGAACCAGCTATCTCCGAGCTTGATTAGCCTTTCACTCCGATCCACAGGTCATCCGCTAACTTTTCAACGGTAGTCGGTTCGGTCCTCCAGTTAGTGTTACCCAACCTTCAACCTGCCCATGGATAGATCGCCCGGTTTCGGGTCTATTCCCAGCGACTAGACGCCCTATTAAGACTCGCTTTCGCTACGCCTCCCCTATTCGGTTAAGCTCGCCACTGAAAATAAGTCGCTGACCCATTATACAAAAGGTACGCAGTCACCCAACAAAGTGGGCTCCCACTGCTTGTACGCATACGGTTTCAGGATCTATTTCACTCCCCTCTCCGGGGTTCTTTTCGCCTTTCCCTCACGGTACTAGTTCACTATCGGTCAGTCAGTAGTATTTAGCCTTGGAGGATGGTCCCCCCATATTCAGACAAAGTTTCTCGTGCTCCGTCCTACTCGATTTCATGACCAAGAGATTTTCGCGTACAGGGCTATCACCCACTATGGCCGCACTTTCCAGAGCGTTCCGCTAATCTCAAAGCCACTTAAGGGCTAGTCCCCGTTCGCTCGCCACTACTAAGGGAATCTCGGTTGATTTCTTTTCCTCAGGGTACTTAGATGTTTCAGTTCCCCTGGTTCGCCTCTTGCACCTATGTATTCAGTACAAGATAACCATCTTATGATGGCTGGGTTCCCCCATTCAGACATCTCCGGATCAAAGTCTGTTTGCCGACTCCCCGAAGCTTTTCGCAGGCTACCACGTCTTTCATCGCCTCTGACTGCCAAGGCATCCACCGTATGCGCTTCTTCACTTGACCATATAACCCCAAGCAATCTGGTTATACTATGAAGACGACATTCGCCGAAAATTCGAATTTCTCAATTAAGAGAACTCACAAATTTTACCTTAGCCTGATCCGTTACCAGTGAAAGTAACGTTCAGTCTATCTTTCTATCACATACCCAAATTTTTAAAGAACGAACTAGTCAAAGACTAGAAATCAACATTCACCATCGAACCGATGGAATGCTCATTTCTAAGCTTTATA
>NZ_CM174480.1:5347500-5660000 GCF_057838985.1 Pseudomonas sp. KH_046_2
GATGCAACTTCTTCCAGCGGGAACCCAATCGTCGCTGACTGTATCGATTGGAAGTCACCGCCAATGCCAGCAAACCAAGAAAACCCAGCACCCCGACAATAATGTAAGGCCGCTTGCGCAACTCGACACCCAGCTGCGACCAGTCAAAACCAAGAATGAATGCGCAATAACTACTGAGGTGGAGCAGCACATAGACAAAGCACCACAATCCCAACTGCCGCCGCACGGCATTCCACCCCGCCCAACCGGTGAGTTTCTGCAAAGGCGTCAAGCTCAAGATTACGAGCAGCAGAACAAGCGCCCCCAAACCCAGCCGGTCGACCAGTACCTTGCCCGGATCCGGCCCGAGAACATCCTCCAAGGCCTGATACAACCAAAGCATCGGCCACACCAGCACCACGACAAAGACACCGATACGCCAAAACGGATAGCGCATCAGTAGTTCTTCCTCAGGTCGAGCCCCGTATATAGAGAGGCGACTTCCTCTGAATAGCCGTTGAACATTTGCGTGTCGCGCACATTGGGCTTGAACAAGCCACTGGGCAGGCGGCGCTCACGGGCCTGAGTCCAGCGAGGATGGTCAACAGTGGGATTCACGTTCGCATAAAAGCCATATTCATCCGCAGCAATGCTCTGCCAGGTGGTTTTCGGCTGCTCGCTGACCAGACTGATACGCACGATGGACTTGATGCTCTTGAAGCCATATTTCCAGGGCACCACCAAACGCAACGGCGCGCCGTTTTGATTAGGCAACTCACGCCCGTACATGCCTACCGCAAGAATCGCCAACGGGTTCATCGCCTCATCCAGACGCAGCCCCTCTATATAAGGCCAGTCGATCAAGGCAAAACCGGAGCGCTGACCCGGCATACTTTTGGGATCCTGCAGGGTTTCGAAGCGAATAAATCTGGCTTTCGAGGTTGGCTCGACTTCCTTGAGCAAGGCCGAGAGGGGAAAACCGATCCAGGGAATGACCATCGACCAGGCTTCCACGCAGCGCAGTCGGTAGATTCGCTCCTCCAACAGATACGGTTTCATGAAGTCCTCCAGCGCATACCGCCCGGGCTTGCCCACCTCCCCGTCCACCACCACCGACCACGGCTCCGTCTTCAGCGTGCCGGCATTCGCGGCCGGATCACCTTTGTCGGTGCCGAACTCGTAGAAGTTGTTGTAGTGGGTCGCGTCCTTGAACGGCGTGATCGCCTCATCCTTGACGACAACCGCCCCCCACTTGACCGAGGAAAGCTTTTCGCTGAACCAGGAAGGCGCCTTGCCAGGCTCGACGTCCGCATAACGCGCCACATCGTCGGCAGCCGCCCACCGAGGAAGACCGCTCACGGCCAAACCGGCAACAGCAACACCCAATACATTGCGTCGAGAAAGATAGATGGACTCAGGCGTGACATCCGACTCATGGCAGTCGGATGCTTTAGGGACTTTGATCAGCATGGCTACTCCGCAGTATTGGAGAACAGATGCACCAACAGACTGCGGAGTATGAGGGAAATTACATCACTCGACGCTTTTACGCCGACGAAGATGTAACAGGTACTGAATCGGGCCGGACGCGGCATAGGCGAGGAAAACCAGCAGCAGAATACGCGGCGGGTCACTGAACACCACGGCGAACACCAGCACCACGGCGAGAATCGCCACGAAAGGCACTCGCCCCTTCAGGTCCAGCTCCTTGAAGCTGTTGTACTTGATGTTGCTGACCATCAGCATGCCGGCCGCCGCAACCATCAGCGCAACCAGGAAAGACATCTTGGAACCCTGGATGCCGTAGTCGCTGAACGCCCAGACGATACCTGCAACCACACCCGCAGCGGCAGGACTGGCCAGACCGATGAAGTAGCGCTTGTCCGCGGTGCCGACCTGCGTGTTGAAGCGCGCGAGACGCAACGCTGCGCCCGCCACATAGATGAAGGCGACCATCCAGCCGACCTTGCCCATGTCACCCAAGGCCCAACCGAAGGCCAGCAATGCCGGGGCAACACCAAAGGCAACCATGTCCGACAGCGAGTCGTACTCGGCACCAAAGGCGCTCTGGGTGTTGGTCATGCGAGCCACGCGCCCATCAAGACCATCGAGCACCATGGCGACGAAGATCGCGATGGCCGCGAACGCGAAATACTTGCTCGCATTGGCCGAGTCACCAGCACTCAAGGCCGCCTGGGCGCTCATCGAGTTGATGATGGAATAGAACCCCGCGAACAGGTTCGCAGTGGTGAACAGATTCGGCAGAAGATAGATACCACGATGCCGGACTTTACGACCTTCGGCGTCATGCCCTTCCTCGACATGTTCATCGATGGGTAGCAGGCTTTCGGCGTCAGAAGCCTGGTTTGGCTCTTCGGGGCGTTCGCTCATGGACATTACCTTGCAACGGGTGGAAAGTTTGGACAGGTGTCTGGGACGACGGTTCGGCCGCAAACGATGCAGCTTTATACCAGAACCGGCCCCCCAAACGAAAAAACGCGGCCTAAGCCGCGTTTTTCGTACAAGGGCGTGACTTAGTTTTTAGCTTTGTCGACGATCTTGTTGGCACCGATCCACGGCATCATGGAGCGCAGTTGCTCGCCGATGATTTCGATACCGTGAGCGGCGTTGTTACGACGCTTGGCGGTCATCGAAGGATAGCCGGTAGCGCCTTCGCTGATGAACATCTTGGCGTATTCGCCGTCCTGAATACGTTTCAGGGCGTTGCGCATGGCCTGACGGGATTCGGCGTTGATGACTTCAGGGCCGGTCACGTACTCGCCGTATTCGGCGTTGTTGGAGATCGAGTAGTTCATGTTGGCGATACCGCCTTCGTACATGAGGTCAACGATCAGCTTCAGTTCGTGCAGGCACTCGAAGTAGGCCATTTCCGGCGCGTAGCCAGCTTCAACCAGAGTTTCGAAACCGGCTTTCACCAGCTCAACGGTACCGCCGCACAGAACGGCTTGTTCGCCGAACAGGTCGGTTTCAGTCTCGTCCTTGAAGGTGGTTTCGATGATGCCGGTACGACCGCCGCCAACACCGGCAGCGTAGGACAGAGCGACGTTCTTGGCGTTGCCCGAGGCGTCCTGGTAGATAGCGATCAGGTCAGGGATACCGCCGCCCTTCACGAACTCGGAACGCACGGTGTGGCCTGGAGCCTTCGGCGCGATCATGATCACGTCGAGGTCAGCGCGCGGCACAACCTGGTTGTAGTGGATCGCGAAACCGTGGGAGAAGGCCAGGGTGGCGCCTTTCTTGATGTTCGGCTCGATTTCGTTCTTGTACAGGGAGGACTGGAACTCGTCCGGGGTCAGGATCATGACCAGGTCGGCAGCTGCAACAGCGGAAGCAACGTCGGTCACTTTCAGGCCGTGGGCTTCAGCCTTGGCAACGGTAGCCGAACCTTTACGCAGGCCGACAGTCACGTCAACGCCGGAATCTTTCAGGTTGCACGCTTGAGCGTGGCCCTGGGAACCGTAACCGATGATGGCAACTTTCTTGCCCTGGATGATCGACAGGTCGCAGTCTTTATCGTAGAAAACTTTCATGAATTTCCCCTATATCAGGCCGTTCAGGCCGTTCGCTAATTTGGTTTAGATGCTGAGTACTTTGTCACCGCGGGCAATGCCGGTCACGCCACTACGGACGGTTTCCAGAATCGAGGCGGTGCCGATGGACTGAATGAAGCTGTCGAGCTTGTCGCTGGTACCGGTCAGTTGAACGGTATACACGCTGGCGCTGACATCGACGATCTGTCCACGGTAAATATCGGTGGTGCGCTTGATCTCGGCGCGCTGGGCGCCGGTGGCCTTGACCTTGACCAGCATCAGTTCGCGCTCGATGTGAGCACTCTCCGACAGGTCGACCAGTTTTACCACTTCGATCAGCTTGTTCAGGTTCTTGGTGATCTGCTCGATGACTTCATCGTGACCAACCGTGGTCAGCGTCAGACGCGACAGGGTCGGGTCTTCGGTCGGGGCCACGGTCAGGCTTTCGATGTTGTAGTTGCGCTGCGAGAACAGGCCAACCACACGAGACAGAGCGCCGGGTTCGTTTTCCAGAAGCAAGGAAATAATGTGCCGCATGATTAAGTACGCTCCGTCTTGCTCAGCCACATATCGCGCATGGAGCCGTCTTTGATCTGCATCGGGTAGACGTGCTCGCTGGTATCGACCGAAACATCGATCACTACCAGGCGATCCTTCATGGCGAACGCTTCTTCCATCTTCGACTTCAAATCTTTCGAATCGGTGATGCGCATGCCGACGTGACCATAGGCCTCTGCCAGCTTGACGAAATCAGGCAACGACTCCATGTAGGAGTGCGAATGACGGCTGCCGTAGCTCATGTCCTGCCACTGGCGAACCATACCCAGCACACCGTTGTTCAGGATGACGATTTTTACCGGCAAACCGTATTGCAAGCAGGTCGACAGTTCCTGGATGTTCATCTGGATACTGCCTTCGCCGGTGACGCAAACTACGTCGGTATCCGGGAAGCTCAACTTGATGCCCATGGCGGCCGGGAAACCGAACCCCATGGTGCCCAGGCCGCCGGAGTTGATCCAGCGGTTGGGCTTATCAAACGTGTAGTACTGCGCAGCGAACATCTGGTGCTGGCCCACGTCCGAAGCCACAAAGGCGTCGCCCTTGGTCACTTCGCACAGGGTTTCGATCACGGTCTGCGGCTTGATGACACTGCCGTCGCCCTTGTCGTAAGGGAACAGGCCGCGATCACCACGCCACTCATCAACTTGCTTCCACCAGCTGGCTACGGACTCCTTGTTAGGGGTCTCGCCGATTTCCTTGAGGATCGCAACCATTTCGGTCAGGACGCTCTCGACCGGACCCACGATAGGCACGTCGGCCTTGATGGTCTTGGAAATCGAAGCCGGGTCGATGTCGATGTGAATGATCTTGGCGTTCGGGCAAAATTTCGAGGCGCCGTTGATTACACGGTCATCGAAACGCGCACCGACGGCGAGGATCACGTCAGCATGGTGCATCGCCAGGTTGGCGGTGTAGCTGCCGTGCATGCCGAGCATGCCGATGAACTGACGATCGGTGCCAGGGAAGCCACCGAGGCCCATCAGGGTATTGGTCACTGGCAGGTTGAGCATCTTCGCCAGTTCGGTCAGTGGTGCGGAACCACCGCCGAGGATCACGCCGCCGCCCGAATACATTACGGGACGCTTGGCCGCCAGGAGCATTTCTGCCGCCTTGCGGATTTGACCGGAGTGACCGCGAACAGCCGGGCTGTAGGAGCGCAACTTGGCTTTTTTCGGGAAGACGTATTCGAACTTCTCGGCCGGGTTGGTCATGTCTTTCGGGATATCGACAACGACCGGGCCAGGACGACCGGATTGCGCCAGGTAGAACGCCTTCTTCATGACTTCCGGGATTTCCGACGCGTGCTTGATCATGAAGCTGTGCTTCACGATCGGCCGGGAGATACCGATCATGTCGGTTTCCTGGAACGCATCGGTGCCGACCATGGTGCTAGGCACCTGACCGGAGATAATCACCATTGGAATGGAGTCCATGTAGGCGGTCGCGATACCGGTAATGGCGTTTGTTGCGCCAGGACCGGAAGTCACCAGTACCACACCGGCTTTACCGGTGGCACGGGCGTAGCCGTCAGCCATATGGGTAGCCGCTTGTTCGTGACGAACCAGGATGTGGGTCACTTCCGGTTCTTTGAACAGGGCATCGTAGACATGAAGAAGAGCACCACCCGGGTACCCGTAGATATATTTGACGCCTTCGTCACGCAAGAAGCGGACGAGCATCTCACCGCCAGATAAAAGCTCCACGTTGCTCACCTCTAAAACGCCAGAATACCGCCCACGAAAAATGGGACGGGTCTTAATAGGTTTACTTCTCGGCAGAGCATGAGCGACGGTGGTCGCCGACTACGTCAGCACTGACTGAGCAAGTATTGGGATCGTCCCAAGTGTTGCGGGGCTTTCCCACCCAGCGCGAGGTAACGCGTTGCGGGTGTAACAGGTCGACGCGGATATGCGCCTCATGATCTGCTGAGAGGGTCTGCTTCTGGCAGTCCCTGTACAGCGGACTTTGGATTCTTCTGTTTCGTCCCCTGCAAGTCAAGTCGTCTATGAGCTTTATTCTAGTAAGCACATGAGAACGCAAGAAAAAACCTGTAAATCAGCCGTGTGTTAGCTTCGATTGCGCAACTTTTGGCAAAAAATTGGCACGCGAATGCACTTACCCTGCGGCGGCCGACAAAATAGAGAGATATTGTGAACAACTGCCAGCGGACGCTGGCAGCTTCTGGCTCAGCGGGACGCGGTGATCAGTTGATCGAATTCTTTGAGCAGCACCTGTAACTGCCGATCCTTGCCCTGGACATTGCGCCCGGCAAAGACCATCTCAGCCATTTCCTGAATGCCCGATGCGTTGGGGAGCGGCAAATCCTGCTCGAGGATCATCTTCATGCGTGGCAGGAAGATCCATTGCAGCCATTGCTCGAAATCCAGTGTATCGACCGAAAACGGCTCGACACTGGAAAGCGCTTCAGCAGATGGCGAGACTTCATCCCACCATCCTTGCACCCGCAACTCGCGCTCGATCAACAACAGTTGATCGGCGATTTTCAGAAAGCGCGCATCCATCACAGCGTTACCTTGGCCTTCTGACGAGCCAATGCCGCGCCCTGGGAGTCACCCTGCTTCGCGCGCGCCTGGGCAATCAGCTCCCACAAGTTGGCCTGAAGGGCTGGACGGCCATTGGCAAGGGTCAGCCCACGGCGAGCGAACTGCTCGGCCTGGGCGGCATCGCCCTGAGCCATTCGCACCTGCGCCAGACGGTAAAGCACCTGCGGCTCACGCGGTGCAACGCGCTGGGCGCGTTCGAGGCTGGAGGAGGCACCATTGAGATCACCGCTCGCCTGTTGCTGTTGAGCGGTGGTCAGCAAAGCCAATACCGGGCCGTCCAGTTGCTCGTCGGCAGAAAGTCCGCCCGAACTGGCCGATGGAATCCCGCTTGGCGACGACGGCATGCTGTAGCTGCCCTGATTGATCGGCGCCGATTGGACCGGCGACGTGTCAATCGGCCCCGGCGTGATCGGCCCCGGGGTAATCGGCGTGGTACTGATCGGCGTCGAAGTCGTTGCCGCGCCTGGCACCATCACCACTACACCGCTGTCACCCTGCGGAATCGCCTGGATCTGCGACTGACCTTGCGCTGGGCGCTTGACGGTCGTCTGGCGGAAGCCGCCATTGGCCGAGATCCGCTCACTGTTGGACACGGCGGTGCCGGAATCCACAACCGGAATCGAGCCACGTTGTACGCTAGAACAACCGCTGAGCAAAGCTACGGCGGCAACCGCTGGAATCAACCACTTGTTCACTTGAAACCCTCTTTGCTTAATTCATCCAGCCCTTGACCCAGTCCATCACCGACTCAGCAGGGTTTTCACCACCGCAAGCGGCACCGGGAGGCGGTTCGCTGCCGCGAATATACGGCATCTGCACGGCACCCGGGCAACCGGCGTCAGAACCTTGCCCGGTTCGCGAATCAACCCAAGCCTGAACGATATTATCCGGCTGCGGCATGTCCAGCGGCAACGGGTCGGCCTTGCGCATGAAACTGGTCCAGACCTGCAAGGCCCCAGTGGCGCCGGTGAATGGCGTCTTGCCATTGTCGTCGCGCCCCAGCCAGACCACCGCCAGCAAGTCCTGGCTGAAACCGGCAAACCAACTGTCCCGAGAGTCGTTACTGGTACCGGTTTTACCCGCCAGTGTCAGGGTCCTTGGGAGAGCGTTATAGACCGAGCTGCCGGTACCTTCACGCATCACCCGCTGCATGGCGCTCTGGATCAGGTAAATGGAGGCCGGATCGAACCGCTGCTGGATCTGGAACGGATAACGCTTGAGCGGCTCGCCCTCGGCAGTCAGCACGCTACGAATCCCGCGCATCGGCGTATTGAAGCCGCCGTTGGCGAGGGTCTGGTACATGGTCGCCACTTCGATTGGCGTCATGCCGCCGGCCCCGAGCAACATCGACGGGAAGGCCGGGAATTCACGCGTCACACCCAGGCGCTCCACCGTCTTCAATACGTTCGGCACTCCGACCGCCAAACCGAGACGCGCGGTCGACAGGTTGTAGGAATGCGCCAGACCTTGATAGAGGAACACCGTACCGTGAGAGCGACGATCATAGTTCTGCGGTTTCCAGACCTGACCATCCGCGCCTTTGACCGAGAAGGACTCGTCCGACAGCCAACTGGTCAATGTGTACTGGCTTGGTTTCTCCAGCGCAGTCAGGTAAACCGCCGGCTTGATCAGTGAGCCGATCGGCCGTACCGCATCCAGCGCCCGGTTGAACCCGGCAAAACTGGCCTGGCGACTGCCGATCATGGCCTGCACTTCCCCGGTCTCCGGGTTGGTCACGACCATTGCCGCTTCGACGTCATCGGAACCCTTGCGCCCCGCCAGACGCTTGAAGGTGTCGTCGACCGAGGCTTCAGCCTTCATCTGCAGGATCGGGTCGAAACTGGTGAAGATGCGCAGCCCTTCTTCGGTCAAGTCTTCGTCGCGATAGTCTTCGCGCAACTGACGCTTGACCAGATCGAGGAAGCCGGGGAATGAACTGTCCGCCAGGCTGCCGCGCTTGGTCACGCCCAGCGGCATTTTCTTCGCCGCCTCAACCTGCTCGGCGGTCGCGACGCCCTGCTCTTGCAGCACATCGAGTACCAGGTTGCGCCGCTCGAGGGCACGCTCCGGATTACGACGGGGGTTATAGGAAGAAGGCCCCTTGACCATGCCCACCAGCAGCGCGACCTGATGCAGCTTGAGTTCGGCCAGCGGCTGGCTGAAGAAGAACTGGCTGGCCAGACCGAAACCGTGCACCGCGCGCTGACCGTCCTGCCCGACAAACACTTCGTTGAGGTAAGCCTCAAGGATTTCGCGCTTGTCGTAGTGCAGTTCAAGCAGCAGCGCCATCATCGCTTCGGTGAGTTTGCGGCTCAGGCTGCGCTCGTTGGTCAGGTAGAAGTTCTTGACCAACTGCTGAGTCAGGGTACTGCCGCCCTGACGCATGCGCCCGGACGAACCATTGACCCAGATTGCACGGGCGATCGACTTCGGCGAAACACCAAAGTGATGATAAAAATCGCGATCCTCGACCGCCACCAGCGTTTCAAGCAAGTACGGTGGCACCTGATCGATCTTGATCAGAATCCGGTCTTCGAGGTTTTTCGGGTACAGGCCGCCGATCAACAGCGGCTCCAGGCGCACCACCGACAGCTTCGAGCCTTTTGCCCCCGCCAACTCGGCCACGTAATCGCCGGAGAAACGCACCCGCACCGGTTGCGCTTGTTCCATGCCTTCATAGAACTGGAAGCCACGGGTGTTCAGATCAACGGTATTGCCGTTGACCGACGCCGCCCCCGGACCATTGGCCACGCTTTCACGGCGATAGCCCAGGGCATCGAGTTCGGTCAGGAAATCATCCCGGCTCAGCTTCTGTCCGACGAACAGCTCTAGCGGGCGCGCGTAAACCTTGGCCGGGATGGTCCAGCGCTTGCCGGAGAACTTCTCCTGGACGATTGCATCAAGGTAAACGGCGAATCCGGCCAGCACCACAAGGGCGACCAGACTGAGTTTAATGGCCCAGCCCAGCCACGGGCGCAGGCCCCTGGAGGGTGGTTTTTTCGGAGTGCGGGGAGTTCGAGTACGAGTCATGGCGGCGGATTATACGCACTTTATTCATCCTCAACAGGAGCGCTCCGAGGTTTGCGTCAAGCGGACTTGCGGCCATAATGACGGCCTTGAATTTCCCAGACTCTGAAGGATCGCCTGTGAGCCAGTCCCTGATCGCTGCCCTGCAAAACCCTGCCCTCTACCCGCATCCTGTAGAGGGATTCCAGGTCATCGAGACCCATATTTCCTGGGTACTGCTCACCGGCCCCTATGCCTATAAAGTGAAGAAGCCGGTCAATTTCGGTTTTCTCGACTTCACCAGCCTTGAGGCTCGCGAACACTTTTGCGCTGAAGAACTGCGCCTGAACCAGCGCCTGACCAACGATTTGTACCTCGAAGTGCTGCCCGTCACCGGCAGCGCCGAGGCTCCGCAACTGGGCGGCGAAGGCCCGGCCATCGAATACGTACTGAAGATGCGCCAGTTCCCGCAAAACGGCTTGCTCAGCACCCTGCAAGCCAATGGCGAACTGACCACCGCACACATCGACGAGATGGCCGAGCAAATCGCCCGCTTCCACCTCAACGCACCGAGAGTGCCGGCCGGGCACGAAGCCGGCACCCCGGACAGCGTCATGGCGCCGGTGCGGCAGAACTTCGAACAGATCCGTCCGTTCCTCAGCGACAAAGCCGACCTGTTGCAACTCGACGCCCTGCAAGCCTGGGCCGAAAGCAGCTTCGAGCGCCTCAAGCCGCTGTTAGCTCAGCGCAAGGCCGAAGGTTTCATTCGTGAATGCCACGGTGACATCCACCTGGGCAACGCCACCGTGATCGACGGCAAGGTCGTGATCTTCGACTGCATCGAATTCAACGAACCGTTTCGCTTTACCGACGTTTACGCCGACACCGGTTTCCTGGCGATGGACCTGGAAGATCGCGGCCTGAAGTGCCTGGCGCGTCGTTTCATCAGCCAGTACCTGGAGCTGACCGGCGACTATCGCGGCCTCGAACTGCTGAACTTCTATAAAGCCTACCGCGCACTGGTTCGCGCCAAGGTTGCCCTGTTCAGCATGCCGGCCGACGCCACTGCGGTGCAGCGCGCCACGACCCTGCGCCAGTACCGCAACTACGCCAACCTGGCGGAAAGCTACAGCACCATTCCTTCGCGCTTCATGGCCATTACCCACGGTGTTTCCGCTGTCGGCAAGAGCCATGTCGCCATGCGCCTGGTCGAAGCTCTGGGCGCGATCCGCCTGCGTTCCGATGTCGAGCGCAAGCGCCTGTTCGGCGAGCAAACCGTCGAGAACGACGTACAGGCCGGCATCTATAGCGCCGACGCCAGTGCAGCGACCTATGCCCGCCTGCACGAAATCGCCGACGCCATTCTGCGTGCGGGTTTCCCGGTGGTGGTCGACGCCACTTACCTCAAGCAAGATCAGCGTGACAGTGCAGCGAAGGTTGCCGAAGCCACCGGCGCACCCTTCCTGATCCTCGACTGCAATGCGCCACAGGCCGTGATCGAAAGCTGGCTGGCCATGCGTCAGGCAGACAAGAAAGATCCGTCCGACGCCACCCTGGCCGTTATCGCAGCCCAGCAAGCCAGCCGTGAAGCGCTGACACCCGCGGAAATCCTCTGCAGCAAGCGTGTCCAGACCAATGAAAGCGGGACGCTCGATACCGTTGTGGAACAGATTCGCCAGCGCCTGCCAGGCCTGTAAGAAACTATTTCGGTCGTGAGGTCCGCACTGGCTTCACGACCGTCAAATAGTGGCACTATAATGGCGTCATAAAACCATCAGGTGATGCGACATGAGCCAGCCTAAACTTCTCGACACACCGCTATATGCCCTGCTGCACAAAGACGACATCCAAGGCTTCAACAGTGAACGCCCCAAGGATGGCCCTATCGACATGGTGGGTGGAGATTTCCGGGGGCTGGACCTGCGCGAGCTGAATACCGACGGTGTGGATTTCAGCGACGCCTACTTCCGTTCCGCCGACTTGCGTGGGATCGATTTTCGCAAAGCGAACCTGGAAGGCGCGAGCCTGGCACACGCGCAAATCTCCGGTACGTACTTTCCGGTGGAACTCAGTGCCGACGAAATCCTGATGTCGATGAACTTCGGCACGCGCTTGCGCTATCGCACCCGCTGATCATCGTCGCTGCCTGACACGTCCGGCGCCTCTCGTTGCGCTGGACTGCGGGGATGTTCGCCCTTGATTTCCAGATTCTTCCTCGCCTCTTTCTCTTGCGCTCATAGACTTGTTCACGCACTGCCAATACTCGTTTCTTAGAAGCATTTACGTCGTAAACGAGCAAACAATCACGCTTTTCCTACTGATGGCTACACTCCTCAGAAGATTGCCCACGCTCTCCATTCGGCCATCGCAAGGAGGCTTGATGAATGATGAACTGCAACACCTGAAGAATCTTGGCAAGACGTCAGCGCAATGGCTGCATGCCGTGGGCATCCATAGCGCTTCGGACTTGCGTCGCCTCGGGGCGGTGGATGCTTATCGGGCCGTGCGCACGCGCGGTTTTCGGGCGTCCAAGGTGTTGTTGTACGCAATTGAAGGCGCCCTGATGGACGTTCACTGGAATGATATTCCTGCTGAGCGCAAGGAAGCCCTGAACAAACAGCTGGAAGCCATTTCTACACGCCACAAGAATTGATCCGACAAATATTTCTGAAGCTTTTCAGCCTGAAACCCAATGATTACAAGCCCTGCAGACACAAACCCGGCGAATCGCAAGGAAATCGCAAAACAGCAGTTGACTTGGTAATGAGAATCGATATGATTATCACAACTGGTCGCGAGACTGGTCGATATTCTGAAAAGCCCTTGGTTCGGACTCTCGGATTATCTCCTCATCAGGCTAATCACGGTTATTTGACCCGGCTCTTGCCGGGTCTTTTTTTGTCTGTGGAAAAGTACGGCCATTTGATAGCATTTACTGTCAAGCTCAGCCACATCCGGCCACGAGCCGCGGGACCGAGGGTAGACATGAAGTTGCTTTGCGCAGGTGCCGAGCTGGCCGATGACAGCAGCCGCGGGTTCGACATCGATGGCCAAAAGTTTTTTGCCGTGCGCCGCAGCGGACAGGTTTACGTCTACATCAATCGCTGCCCGCACCGAGGCGTTGCCCTGGAGTGGCATCCCGACCAGTTTCTCGATCCCAGCAACAGCCTGATCCAGTGCGCCACCCATGGCGCACTGTTCCTGATCGAAGACGGTGAGTGCGTCTCCGGCCCTTGCGCGGGGCAAGCCCTGACCAGCGTGGCCTGTCACGAGGATGAACAAGGGATCTGGATCAGCCTTTAGCCACCCGGCAACACGTCCAGGCGCCGGTCGACCAGCATTTCTTCATGGCTCAACCGCACACCGTAAGCCAGCACCTCGACCCCACAGGCAATCGCCTCACGCAAGGCCTGCGCATAAGCCGGATCGATTTCCTGCGCCGGGCGCACGGCCTCGATGTCGGTCAGGCAAACACAGTACAACTGCACCGCGCGAATACCGTCCCTGGCCAAGTGGGCCAACTCCCGCAGATGCTTGGCGCCACGCTGGGTGACCGCATCGGGAAACGCCGCCACCGCCGTACCGTCGAAACCCAGGGTCACGCTTTTGACCTCGACGTAGGCCGGCCCGTCGGGATAATCAAGGCGGAAATCGATACGACTGTTTTCCTGACCATAAGCCACTTCGCGCTTGAGTCCGGTAAAACCGTTCAGCTCGGTGATGACGCCCGCCCGTAGCGCTTCTTCGATCAAACCGTTGGCGCGGGCGGTGTTCACGCAAAACAGCCGCCCTTGCGGGGTTTCACCGATCTCCCAGGTGCCGGGCAACTTGCGTTTCGGGTCGTTGGAGCGGCTGAACCAGACCTGCCCGCCTTCGACCTGACAATTGAGCATCGAACCTGTGTTCGGACAGTGAATGGTGAGCAACTCACCGCCAACGGTTTCGATATCGGTGAGAAAACGTTTGTAACGTCGGATCAGGCGACCTTCTTCGAGGGGAGGATGAAAACGCATCAGCCTTGCCAGCTCCGCAACCCACGGGCAATGCGCTCGACCGCTTCCTGCAAACGCTCGAGATTTTGCGTATAGGCGAACCGCACATGATGCCCGGCCTGATAACGCCCGAAATCCAGCCCCGGGGTGAATGCTACATGTTCGGTTTCGAGAAAATGTTTACAGAACGCGAAGGCATCGCCGCCGAATTTGCTGATATCGGCGTACAAGTAGAACGCCCCTTCCGGCTCCACGGCAATGCCAAAGCCTAATTCACGCAAGGCCGGCAGCAGGTAATCCCGACGCCGGCCAAATTCGGCGCGGCGCTCTTCGAGAATGCTGATGGTCGCCGGCTCGAAACAGGCCAGCGCAGCGTACTGCGCCATGCTTGGCGCACTGATGTAGAGGTTCTGGGCGAGCTTTTCCAGCTCACCGACGGCCGCGTCGGGGGCCACCAGCCAGCCAAGCCGCCAACCGGTCATCCCGAAGTACTTCGAAAAGCTGTTCAGAACGAATGCACTGTCGTCGACTTCCAGCACGCTGGCCGCATCGGTGCCGTAGGTCAGGCCGTGATAAATCTCGTCGACCACCAGATGACCGTGGCGCTCCTTGATCGCGACAGACAGCTTCGCCAACTCGTCGCGGGTCAGGATCGTGCCGGTCGGATTGGCTGGCGACGCCACCAGTGCGCCGACGCTGTCGTGGTCCCAATGACGCTCGATCAGGCCCGGCGTCAATTGATAACGCACATCC
Source organism: Pseudomonas sp. KH_046_2 (assembly GCF_057838985.1). Taxonomy (NCBI): domain Bacteria; kingdom Pseudomonadati; phylum Pseudomonadota; class Gammaproteobacteria; order Pseudomonadales; family Pseudomonadaceae; genus Pseudomonas; species Pseudomonas sp. KH_046_2. Next base: position 5,361,907 of record NZ_CM174480.1, read on the forward strand.
GGACCGACCGGCACCAGTTGTGCCGCGCCTTCGACCAGTCGCAGGAAGTGTCGGTTACACGGGTAGCCCGGGTCCGCCAGCAGCCAGTGTTTACCGGGGTCGACCAGCAAGGCGCTGGCCAGCAGCAACGCGCCGGACCCGCCCGGCGTGATGAGGATGCGCCGCGGGTCGATGTTCAAACCATAACGCTGCTGATAAAAGCCCGAAATGGCCTCACGCAGCTCCGGAATGCCACGCGCAGCGGTGTAACGGGTCTTCCCCGCTGTCAGCGCAGCCTGGCCGGCCTGGATGATCGGTTCGGCGGTGGTAAAGTCCGGCTCGCCGATTTCCAGGTGAATCACATCGTGGCCGGCCGCCTGCAATTCATTGGCCCGCGCCAACAGCGCCATGACATGGAAAGGTTCGATCGCACGACTGCGGGCACTGTAGGACTGAGCCATTGGCCTTCCTTCAACGGAAAAAAAACCGATTCTACCCAAGCGCAGGAACGAGCGAGAACCTAAAGCGGTCAGAGGCCTTGTAACCCCGATCACAAACGACTCAAGCGCGCGCGCAAGGTTTGACTAAAATCAATAATTAAGCAGGGTTCCAGAGCCACCAGACAACGGTTTGTCATCATTTGCAAGCAGCATGTGCCGCGAGCTCGACATCCAGGAGTAGCGCGGCCCGAGTTGATCTGGTAAGTTCGCCCGCTTGCAGCCGCAGGGCCGGCAGGTGTCGGTGATGGAGCAATCCTGCGCAGATGGATTACAAGAGTAGAGGCGGTCTATTTCATGTCCACCCAAGCAAAGCAGCAAAACCAGACGATCAGCGGCTTCGAGCCCTATGTTCAGAAAACCGGCGAAGAGTACATGGGCGAGCCCATGCGCAAGCACTTCACCAAGGTCCTGAATCAGTGGAAAAAAGAGCTGATGGAAGGTGTCGACAAGACCGTGGACCACATGAAGGACGAAGCGGCCAACTTTCCTGATCCGGCAGACCGTGCCAGCCAGGAAGAGGAATTCGCCCTCGAACTGCGTGCCCGCGATCGTGAACGCAAGTTGATCAAGAAGATCGACAAGACACTTCAGTTGATCGAAGACGAAGAGTACGGCTGGTGCGAATCCTGCGGCATCGAGATTGGCGTCAAGCGCCTCGAAGCGCGCCCTACCGCCGACCTGTGCATCGACTGCAAGACCCTGGCGGAAATCAAGGAAAAGCAAGTCGGCAAATAATTGCGACTTGAACGAAGAACGGAGCGTGCGAACGCTCCGTTTTTGTTTCTGATGTTTTTTTGGCTTTAAATGCATTCATGACCGCCAACACCCCCTACATCGGGCGCTTCGCCCCCACCCCCAGCGGCCATCTGCACTTCGGCTCGCTGGTCGCAGCACTGGCCTCCTACCTTGACGCGCGCTCGGTGGGCGGACGCTGGCTGATGCGCATGGAAGACCTTGATCCACCCCGCGAGGAACCCGGCGCCCAGGCGGCCATCCTCAAGGCCCTGGAAAGCTATGGCTTCGAGTGGGATGGCGACCTGGTTCGCCAAAGCGAGCGGCACGATGCCTACGCCGAGGTGCTCAATCGCCTGTTCAATCACGGCCTGGCCTACGCCTGCACCTGCTCGCGCAAACAGCTGGAGCCGTATCACGGGATTTATCCGGGGCTGTGCCGCAATGCCGGCCATGGCACTGACGATGCGGCCATCCGTCTGCGCGTACCGGAACTGGAATACCACTTCATCGACCGGGTGCAGGGCCAATACCGCCAGCATCTGGGCCGGGAAGTCGGCGATTTCGTGATCCGTCGCCGCGACGGGCTCTATGCCTATCAATTGGCCGTGGTCCTGGACGATGCCTGGCAGGGCATCACCGATATCGTTCGCGGTGCCGACCTGCTGGACTCCACGCCCCGCCAGCTCTATCTGCAAGAACTGCTCGGCCTGCCTCAACCGCGTTATCTGCATATCCCGCTGATTACCCAGCCTGATGGCAACAAACTCGGAAAATCCTACCGTTCGCCGCCGTTGACCGAGGATCAGGCAACGCCGCTGCTGCTGCGGGCGCTACGGGCGCTGGGACAGAACCCGGGAACCGAACTGACGTACGCCACGCCACGGGAAGTGCTGAATTGGGGCATTGCCCACTGGGATGCCTCGCTGATCCCGCGCACACTTAGCCTGCCCGAGGCACAGCTACTGTGATCGCACTTGCAGTGGCGCGCCCATCCGTTACCATCGCCGCACGTTTTCGGGCACGCGCATAAAAAAGAGAGGCCGGGATGTACATCTATCGCTTGGTCCTGCTTTTGGTAGTGGGGATTTACCTGTTTTCCCCGGCCATCATGGATTGGTGGATCGACGCCACTGGCGCCTGGTATCGCCCTTATCTGCTCTGGCTGATTCTGATCGTCGTGACCTTCATCCTGCAGAGCCAAAAAGATGCCGATGAGCTTTAGCCTGACCCAGATGATCCTGATCAGCGCCGCGTACCTGGCGGTGCTGTTCGGTGTGGCCTGGATCAGCGAACGGGGCATGATTCCCCGGGCGATCATTCGCCACCCGCTGACTTACACCCTGTCACTGGGCGTCTACGCCAGTGCCTGGGCGTTTTACGGCACCGTGGGCCTGGCCTATCAATACGGCTACGGCTTTTTGTCCAGCTACCTGGGCGTTTCCGGGGCATTTCTGTTGGCGCCGGTGCTGCTCTACCCGATCCTGAAGATCACCCGCACCTATCAACTGTCGTCGCTGGCGGACCTGTTTGCCTTCCGCTTCCGCAGTACCTGGGCCGGTGCGCTGACCACGATTTTCATGCTGGTCGGCGTACTGCCGCTGCTGGCCTTGCAGATTCAGGCGGTCGCCGACTCCATCAGTATCCTCACCCGAGAGCCGGTACAGCATCGCGTGGCCCTGAGCTTCTGCGCACTGATTACGCTGTTCACGATTTTCTTCGGCTCCCGCCACATCGCCACCCGCGAAAAGCATGAAGGCCTGGTGTTCGCGATTGCCTTCGAGTCGGTGATCAAGCTGATCGCCCTCGGCGGTGTCGGGCTGTATGCGCTGTACGGCGTGTTCGACGGCCCGCAACAGCTTGAACTGTGGCTGCTGCAAAACCAGACCGCGCTCGCCGCCCTGCACACGCCTTTGCAGGAAGGCCCGTGGCGTACGCTGTTGCTGGTGTTCTTCGCCTCGGCGATCGTGATGCCGCACATGTATCACATGACCTTTACCGAGAACCTCAACCCGCGTTCGCTGGTCAGTGCGAGCTGGGGCCTGCCGCTGTTCCTGCTGCTGATGAGTCTGGCGGTACCGCTGATTCTCTGGGCCGGCCTGAAGCTCGGCGCCACCACCAACCCGGAATACTTCACCCTGGGCATCGGCATTGCCGCCAACAGCAAGGCTTTGGCATTGCTGGCCTATGTCGGCGGGCTGTCCGCCGCCAGCGGCCTGATCATCGTCACTACGCTGGCGCTGTCCGGGATGGCCTTGAACCACCTGGTGCTACCGCTGTATCAACCACCGGCCGAAGGCAACATCTACCGCTGGCTGAAGTGGACCCGCCGGGCGCTGATTGTCGCGATCATCATGGCCGGCTACGGCTTCTACCTGATGCTCGGTGCCGAGCAGGACCTGGCCAACCTCGGCATTGTCGCTTTCGTCGCCACTTTGCAGTTCCTGCCGGGCGTGCTCTCGGTCCTGTATTGGCCGACCGCCAACCGTCGCGGCTTCATCGCCGGCTTGCTGGCGGGGATCCTGGTGTGGCTGGTGACCATGCTGTTGCCCCTGGTCGGCAACCTGCAAGGCTTCTACATTCCGCTGCTGAACATGATCTACGTGCTGGACGACACCAGCTGGCACATGGCGGCGATTGCCTCGCTGGCGGCCAACGTGCTGATGTTCACCCTGATCTCGTTGTTCACCAATGCCAGCACCGAAGAGGCCAGCGCTGCCGAAGCCTGCGCCGTGGATAACGTTCGCCGCCCGCAACGCCGGGAACTGCACGCCGCCTCGCCCCAGGAGTTCGCCACGCAACTGGCCAAGCCACTGGGTGCAAAAGCGGCGCAGAAAGAAGTGGAACAGGCACTGCGCGATCTCTATCTGCCTTTCGACGAACGCCGACCCTATGCCCTGCGCCGCCTGCGTGACCGTATCGAGGCCAACCTCTCCGGCCTGATGGGCCCGAGCGTGGCCCAGGACATGGTCGAGACGTTCCTGCCGTACAAGGCTGGCGGCGAAAACTACGTCACCGAAGACATTCACTTCATCGAAAGCCGCCTCGAGGACTACCACTCGCGCCTGACCGGCCTGGCCGCCGAGCTCGATGCCCTGCGCCGCTATCACCGCCAGACCCTGCAGGAGTTGCCAATGGGCGTCTGCTCGCTGGCCAAGGATCAGGAAATCCTCATGTGGAACAAGGCCATGGAGGAACTCACCGGCATCGCTGCGCAGCGTGTGGTCGGTTCGCGCCTGAGCACCATTGCCGATCCATGGAAAGAACTGCTGCAAGGCTTCATCAATCTGCCGGACGAACACTTGCACAAGCAGCACCTGGCCCTCGACGGCCAGACACGCTGGTTGAACCTGCACAAAGCGGCGATCGACGAACCTCTCGCGCCGGGCAACAGCGGCCTGGTATTGCTGGTGGAAGACCTGACCGAAACCCAGATGCTCGAGGACAAACTGGTGCACTCCGAGCGCCTGGCCAGTATCGGTCGGCTGGCGGCCGGCGTGGCCCATGAAATCGGCAACCCGATCACCGGTATCGCGTGCCTGGCGCAGAACCTGCGCGAAGAACGGGAAGAAGACGGCGAGCTGAAGGAAATCAGCGGGCAGATCCTCGAGCAGACCAAACGCGTGTCGCGCATCGTCCAGTCGCTGATGAGCTTTGCCCATGCCGGCAGCCATCAACACAACGACGAGCCCGTCTGTCTGGCCGAAGTGGCTCAGGATGCCATCGGCCTGCTGGCCCTGAACCGACGCAATTTTGAAGTGCAGTTCTACAACCTGTGCGACCCCGAACACTGGGTCGAGGGCGACCCGCAACGGCTGGCCCAGGTATTGATCAACCTGCTGTCAAACGCCCGTGACGCCTCGCCTCCCGGCAGTGCGGTACGGGTCAAGAGCGAAGCCGGCGAACACACGGTCGATCTGATCGTGGAAGACGAAGGCAGCGGTATTCCGTCGAGCATCATGGACCGATTGTTCGAACCTTTCTTCACCACCAAGGACCCTGGCGAAGGCACCGGTCTGGGCCTTGCACTGGTCTATTCCATCGTTGAAGAGCATTATGGACAAATCACCATCGACAGCCCGGCTGATGTTCAAAGCCAACGCGGCACCCGAATCAGGGTTACCTTGCCGCGTCATGTCGAAGCGACGTCCGCTGTGAACTGAGACCGTCGAGAGTATCGAATCAATGCCGCACATTTTGATCGTCGAAGACGAAACCATTATCCGCTCCGCCTTGCGCCGCCTGCTGGAACGTAACCAGTACCAGGTCAGCGAAGCCGGATCAGTGCAGGAAGCACAAGAACGCTTCACCATTCCCTCGTTCGACCTGATCATCAGTGACCTGCGCCTGCCGGGCGCGCCTGGCACGGAGTTGATCAAGCTCGCCCAGGGCACGCCGGTGCTGATCATGACCAGCTATGCCAGCCTGCGCTCGGCGGTTGACTCGATGAAAATGGGCGCAGTGGACTACATCGCCAAGCCATTCGACCATGACGAAATGCTGCAAGCCGCCGCACGAATCCTGCGTGACCGACAAACGGTACAAGCCAGCGGGGAAGCGGTTGCCGGCAAAGCCGCCAATGGCTCGGCGAAATCCGGTACCGACAACAGCAACGGTGAAATCGGCATTATCGGCTCGTGCCCACCGATGCAGGACCTGTACGGCAAGATCCGCAAAGTGGCACCGACCGACTCCAACGTTCTGATCCAGGGCGAATCGGGTACCGGTAAAGAACTGGTGGCGCGCGCCCTGCACAACCTGTCCAAACGTGCCAAGGCGCCGATGATTTCGGTGAACTGCGCGGCCATTCCGGAAAGCCTGATCGAATCCGAACTGTTCGGCCACGAAAAAGGCGCATTCACCGGTGCCAGCGCCGGGCGCGCCGGTCTGGTGGAAGCGGCGGACGGCGGCACCCTGTTCCTCGACGAAATCGGCGAACTGCCACTGGAAGCCCAGGCTCGTCTGCTGCGTGTATTGCAGGAAGGCGAAATTCGTCGCGTGGGCTCGGTGCAGTCGCAAAAAGTCGATGTGCGCCTGATCGCCGCGACTCACCGCGACCTCAAGAGCCTGGCGAAGATCGGCCAGTTCCGCGAAGACTTGTATTACCGCCTCCACGTTATCGCGCTGAAGCTGCCGGCCCTGCGCGAACGCGGTGCAGACGTCAACGAAATCGCCAATGCGTTCCTGGCGCGGCAAAGTGCGCGAATCAACCGCACCGACCTGAAATTCGCCGCGGATGCCGAACAAGCCATTCGTCACTACTCCTGGCCAGGCAACGTTCGTGAACTGGAAAACGCCGTCGAGCGCGCCGTCATCCTGTGCGAAAGCCCGGAAATTTCCGCCGAGCTGCTGGGCATCGACATCGAACTGGGCGACCTGGAAGACGACGAGTTCATTGGCCTGGCGCCCCAACAGGGCAACGGCAGCACCAGTAACAGCAACCACGAACCGACCGAAGACCTCTCCCTGGAAGACTACTTCCAGCATTTCGTCCTCGAGCATCAGGACCACATGACCGAAACCGAGCTGGCCCGCAAGCTCGGGGTCAGCCGCAAATGCCTGTGGGAGCGCCGTCAGCGCCTGGGCATCCCGCGGCGCAAGACCGGAGTGGCCAGCGAAAGCTGAACCGTACCTGTCGCATGTGCGGGTAACACGTGACTTTGTGAAAAAACTGTTACCTCAGCTTTTTCACGTAACAGAAGCCGGGGCTTACGGTAACGAAGCCCCGGCTTTTTTTGGCCCTCGAAATGCCTGCCGACCGGCCTAACCCCTTGTTTTATTGGGCTTCGCAAAAGTTGGCACGCACCCTGCTATATGTTTGGTACAAGAACAATAACAAGCAATGCACAAGACAATAAAAATAAGACGAATCGACTCACGCACAATAAAAACAAGACGGCGAGAGGCGCAGCTAACTGATTCTTTTGGAGAGGCGTTGTATTTGGGGCTTGCCCCACGACCAGGCCGAGAACAACAAAAAACTGTCTTAAGACAGAGCCTGTACTGGTTGGATCGAAAGATCACTGCAATTCAGCGACCAAAGCAATCCGTTTGCTCTTGGCTCCCGATTGGGAGGGTCATGAAGGAAAGCTTCATGGCGAGGGCACTCAACAAAAACAAGAAGCCCGAAACCAAAAATAAAAATAGAGCATGCAACTACTTCTTGGGGAGCTTCGGCTCCCCTTGTGGTTTGTGGCGAGGGGGCTTGCCCCCGTTCCAGTGCACAGCACTGGCATGATTTCGGAAACACTCAAGAACTTGGGACTGCTTCGCAACCCAACGGGGCGATACGGCGTTCCGACAAGCCCCCTCGCCACACGGCAGTTGCTACAGAACCCCGCGCCAGACATCCCCTTCAAGCACTTGCGCAGCTTCCTACACCATCCCCCGACTAAATGCTAGAATCCCCGCCCATCATGCGGTCATTCTTCTGTTATGGCCGAATATTCCTTCAAACAGTGCATCCCATGCTGAAGAAGCTGTTCCAGTCATTCCGTACCCCCAAGCGTCCTACGCAACACATTCGCAGCACGCCTGAAGTGCTCAACAGCGGTCAACACTCGCTGCAGAAGGCGCAGTTCAGCCGCTACGCGGTGAATATCGTTGAACGCCTGCAGAACGCCGGTTATCAGGCTTACCTGGTTGGCGGTTGCGTGCGCGACATGCTGCTGGGTATCACACCGAAAGATTTCGACGTTGCCACCAGCGCCACACCGGAACAGGTACGGGCCGAATTCCGTAACGCGCGAATCATCGGGCGCCGGTTCAAGCTGGTGCACATCCACTTCGGCCGCGAAATCATCGAAGTCGCGACCTTCCGCGCCAATCACCCGCAAAACGAAGACGAGGAAGACAGCAACCAGTCTTCGCGCAACGAAAGCGGGCGCATCTTGCGCGATAACGTGTACGGCACCCTGGAAGAAGACGCGCAACGTCGCGACTTCACCATCAATGCCTTGTATTACGATCCGGTCAGCGAACGCATCCTCGATTACGCCAACGGCGTACACGACATCCGCAATCACCTGATCCGCCTGATCGGCGATCCGACGCAACGCTACCAGGAAGACCCGGTACGGATGCTGCGGGCCGTGCGTTTCGCCGCCAAGCTGAACTTCGGCATCGAAAAACACAGCGCCCTGCCGATCCGCGGCCTGGCGCCGATGCTGCGCGAGATCCCGTCGGCCCGCCTGTTCGAAGAGGTGCTCAAGCTGTTCCTCTCCGGCCATGCCGCCGATACGTTTGAAATGCTGGTCGACCTGCAGTTGTTCGATCCACTGTTCCCGGCCAGCGCCGAAGCACTGGAATACAACCCGACGTACACCCACACCCTGATCAGCGAAGCCCTGATCAATACCGACCTGCGGATCAAGCAGAACAAACCGGTAACCCCGGCGTTCCTGTTTGCAGCCCTGCTCTGGCCTGCCCTGCCGGCCCGCGTCCTGCGCCTGCAGGAGCGTGGCATGCCGCCGATTCCGGCGATGCAGGAAGCGGCGCACGAGCTGATCGCCGAGCAGTGCCAGCGCATCGCGATTCCGAAACGCTTCACCATGCCGATCCGCGAAATCTGGGACATGCAGGAACGCCTGCCCCGCCGCAGCGGCAAGCGTGCCGATCTGCTGCTGGACAATCCGCGCTTCCGCGCCGGCTACGACTTCCTGCTGCTACGCGAAAGCGCTGGCGAGCAGACCGATGGCCTGGGCGAATGGTGGACGGACTATCAGGACGCCAACGAAAGCGAGCGTCGCGACATGATTCGCGACCTCAGCGGCAAGGATGAAGGCACCGGCGCCCCGCGCAAGCGTCGCCGCAGCGGTGGTTCCAAGCGCAAACGCGCCGCCGGCGCTTCGAGCACCACGGGCGAGTAATCCATGGAACGCATCTACATCGGCATGGGCAGCAACCTGGCTGACCCCGCCGAACAATTGCGTAGCGCCGTCGAGGCGCTGGCGCACTTGCCGCAAACGGAACTGGTCGGGGTTTCTGCGTTTTATCAAAGCGATTCGCTGCTCCCCGGACAACCGCGCTACACCAATGCGGTGGCCGCTCTCGACAGCACGCTGACGCCGCTGGACCTTCTGGACGCCTTGCAGTCCATCGAAAACGGCCAGGGTCGCGAGCGCCTTGAGCGCTGGGGGCCGCGCACGCTGGACCTCGACATCTTGCTGTTCGGTGATCGCCTGATCGACGAACCGCGCCTCAAGGTTCCCCATTACCACATGCAGGAGCGAGCCTTCGTGCTGTATCCGCTGGCGGAACTGGCCCCTGCGGATTTGCGCCTGGCCGATAGCCGGACCTTGGCCGAACTGCTCAAGACATGCCCGTTCGTCGGCCTGGAACGCCTCCCCCGGAATTGACCAAGCTCCCACATTGGTTTGTGGCGAACACAAAAGTGCAGCCAACCGCCGAATCGAACAAACCTGCTGAATCGCATCAGTTACCCCGGTAACACCCCACCCGTAACAATGCGGTAACACACGCAATTGACTTCCCTCGTTCTCCTCACGACTATAGGCGTCCCGCTGCCGCCAACACGGCGTTCAAGGGCGCAATCCAGGCCTTAAAAGCACGACGAAAGAGCGTGCGCCTGCATTCAACGAAGAATCACGCGCGTTACTCGCAGTAGTTTCCACAGCGCCTGAATGAGGAACTTTTCATGCCAGCCATCACCCTGACCACCCTGCAAGGTCTGAAGCAAAAAGGTGAAAAGATCACCATGCTGACCTGCTACGACGCGACCTTCGCCCACGCCTGTAACCAGGCCGGCGTCGAAGTGCTGCTGGTGGGCGACTCCCTCGGCATGGTATTGCAGGGCCACGACAGCACCTTGCCTGTCACCACCGCAGAAATGGCTTACCACGTGGCTGCCGTCAAACGCGGTAACAGCGATGCCCTGATCCTCGCCGACCTGCCTTTCATGGCCTACGCCACCACCGAGCAAGCCATGACCAACAGCGCCCTGTTGATGCAGGCCGGCGCGCACATGGTCAAGGTCGAAGGAGCGTTGTGGCTGGCCGATTCGATCCGCCTGCTGGCCGAGCGCGGCATCCCTGTCTGCGCGCACATGGGCCTGACGCCGCAATCGGTGAACATCCTTGGCGGCTACAAGGTCCAGGGCCGCAATGAAAACCAGGCGCGGCAGATGCGTGCCGACGCCATCGCCCTGGAACAGGCTGGCGCGGCAATGCTGCTGCTCGAGTGCGTCCCGAGCGAACTGGCGGAAGAAATCACCCAGGCGGTGAAGATTCCGGTGATTGGTATTGGCGCCGGCAATCGCACTGACGGCCAGGTTCTGGTTCTGCACGACATGCTGGGGCTGTCCATTACCGGCCGCGTGCCCAAATTCGTGAAAAACTTCATGACTGGCCAGACCAGCATTGAAGCTGCATTGAATGCCTACGTGACTGAAGTCAAAGCGGCGACCTTCCCTGGGATCGAACACGGATTCTCTGCATGAACACCGTAAAAACCGTACGCGAACTGCGGGCCGCCGTGACCCGAGCCCGTAGCGAAGGCAAGCGCATCGCCTTTGTGCCAACCATGGGCAACCTGCACAGCGGCCACGTGGCACTGGTGACCAAAGCCTCCCAACGGGCGGACTTCGTGGTTGCGAGCGTTTTCGTCAACCCGCTGCAATTCGGTGTTGGCGAAGACCTCGACAAGTACCCGCGCACCCTCGCCGCCGACCAGGAAAAACTGCTCCAGGCCGGCTGCCATCTGTTGTTTGCCCCCACTGTCGAAGAGATGTACCCCGACGGCATGGCCGGCCAGACCCGCGTCAGCGTCCCGCAATTGTCCGAAGGCCTGTGCGGCGCCAGCCGTCCGGGGCATTTCGAAGGCGTGGCGACGGTGGTCAGCAAGCTGTTCAACATGGTCCAGCCGGACCTGGCGATTTTCGGCGAGAAAGACTTCCAGCAACTGGCGGTGATTCGTGCACTGGTCCATGACCTGAACATGCCGATCCAGATCATCGGTGAGCCCACTGTTCGCGCAACCGATGGCCTGGCGCTGTCGTCGCGCAACGGTTTCCTCAGCGAAGAGCAACGCACTGTGGCACCGGTGGTCTACCGCACGCTGAATGCGATCAGCGAAGCGATCAAGCAGGGCGAACGCGACTACCCGACGCTGATCGGCACCCAGATCAAACAGCTCGAAGCAGCCGGCCTGCGTCCTGACTATCTGGAAATCCGCCATGCCCTGACCTTGCGCCCGGCGACGGCGCAGGATCGGGACCTGGTGATTCTGGTGGCGGCGTTCCTTGGGACCACGCGGTTGATCGACAACCTGCACCTGAACCTCGACGCGCCAAACTAAACACTCTTTAGCCCTGTGGAGTGAGTCTGTGGCGAGGGGGCTTGTCGGACCGCCGCACCGCCCCGTTGGGCTGCGAAGCGGCCCTAAACTTTCGAGCGTTTCTGAAATTTTGCCAGTGCTACGCACCGGAACGGGGGCAAGCCCCCTCGCCACAAAAGTACACTTCAAACCCTCGCTTCATTCGTATTGCCGCCCACAACCCCTTCGGGCAAACTGCCCGCCGTTCGATTCCGACCTGGGAAACACTCATGCACGCCATCATGCTCAAAGCCAAGCTGCATCGCGCCGAAGTCACCCACGCTGTACTCGATTACGAAGGCTCCTGCGCCATCGACGGTGAATGGCTGGACCTGTCCGGCATTCGCGAGTACGAACAGATCCAGATCTACAACGTCGACAACGGCGAGCGCTTTACCACCTACGCCATCCGGGGCGAAGAAGGTTCGCGCATGATCTCGGTCAATGGCGCTGCGGCGCACAAGGCCAAGGTCGGTGATCGCGTGATCATCTGCGCTTACGCTCATTACAGCGAAGCCGAACTGCTCAACTTCAAGCCGAGCATGCTTTACATGGCACCGGGCAATGAACTGAGCCACACCAGCAACGCCATTCCGGTCCAGGTCGCTTGATCCGAGTCCTGTCTCTTCCGTTTGTCGGACCATTCCTAACTTCGATGTTAAAAAAGTACCGGAAACAGGTCAGACAAAGTCAAGACAGATCATGGCGCGGGGTTTACTGTATCCGCCCTGCGCCATGAAATCGTGTCGACGCAGTTGACCGGAACGCCCACCCACAGCGCTCCGGGATTTTTAGTGTTCAAAAGGCCGTTCAAGTAATAAGGAAACCCGCAGCGATGGCGTATTACCGCACTCCTCATGACGTTACCGCTCTGCCCGCCTGGCAAGCGTTGAATGACCACCGCCAAGCCATGCAGGATTTCAGCATGCGCGAGGCCTTCAATGCCGATCCGCAGCGCTTTACTCAATTCACCCTCAGCAGTTGCGGCCTGTTTCTCGACTATTCGAAGAACCTGATCAATGTCGAGACCCGCAATCTGCTGGTGGGCCTGGCCAACGAAGTCGACCTCAAGGGCGCGATCAAGTCGCTGTTCGAAGGCGAAATCGTCAACGCTTCCGAAGGCCGTCCAGCCCTGCACACTGCCCTGCGCCGCCCGGTTGGCGACAAGCTGTCGGTCAACGGCGTCAACGTGATGCCGGAAGTGCACAAGGTGCTGAACCAGATCACCGACCTCGTCGGCCGTATCCACGATGGTCTGTGGCGCGGTTACACCGAGAAGCCGATCACCGACGTGGTCAACATCGGCATCGGCGGCTCCTTCCTCGGCCCGGAGCTGGTGTCCGAAGCCTTGCTGTCCTACGCCCAGAAAGGCGTACGTTGCCATTACCTGGCGAACATCGATGGCAGCGAGTTCCACGAACTGGCCATGAAGCTGCGCGCCGAGACCACGCTGTTCATCGTCTCGTCGAAATCCTTCAACACCCTCGAAACCCTGAAGAACGCCCAGGCTGCCCGTGCCTGGTACCTGGCCCAGGGTGGTTCGGAAGCCGAGCTGTATCGCCACTTCATCGCGGTATCGAGCAACAACGCCGCCGCGGTAGCGTTCGGCATCCGCGAAGAGAACATCTTCCCGATGTGGGACTGGGTTGGCGGGCGTTACTCGCTGTGGTCGGCCATCGGTTTGCCGATTGCCCTGGCCATCGGCATGTCCAACTTCAAGGAGTTGCTGTCCGGTGCCTACACCATGGACCAGCACTTCCAGACCGCGCCGTTCGAACAGAACATGCCGGTGCTGCTGGCCTTGCTCGGCGTGTGGTACGGCAACTTCTGGGGCGCGCAAAGCCACGCGATCCTGCCGTACGATCACTACCTGCGTAACATCACCAAGCACCTGCAACAGCTGGACATGGAGTCCAACGGCAAGAGCGTGCGCCAGGACGGCAAGCCCGTGTCCACCGACACCGGGCCGGTGATCTGGGGCGGCGTTGGCTGTAACGGCCAGCACGCCTACCACCAGTTGCTGCACCAGGGCACCCAGTTGATCCCGGCCGACTTCATCGTGCCGATCGTCAGCTTCAACCCGGTGTCCGACCACCACCAGTGGCTGTACGCCAACTGCCTGTCGCAGAGCCAGGCGCTGATGCTCGGCAAGACCCTTGCCGAGGCCGAAACCGAGCTGCGCGACAAAGGCATGAGCGAAGACGATGTGCAGAAACTCGCGCCGCACAAGGTGATCCCGGGCAACCGTCCGAGCAACACCCTGGTGGTCGAACGCATCAGCCCGCGTCGCCTCGGCGCACTGGTGGCGATGTACGAACACAAAGTCTTCGTGCAAAGCGTGATCTGGGGCATCAACGCCTTCGACCAGTGGGGCGTGGAGCTGGGCAAAGAGCTGGGCAAAGGTGTCTACAATCGCCTGGTCGGCAGCGAAGAAACTCCCGCCGAGGACGCCTCGACCCAGGGGCTGATCAATTACTTCCGTGGTCGTCACCGCGGGTGATCTAGAGCCACACTGCTATCCCTGTGGGAGCGAGCCTGCTCGCGAATGCGGTTTGTCAGTCAACGTTTATGTTGATTGACCCAACGCTTTCGCGAGCAGGCTCGCTCCCACAGTTGTTTTGTGTATGACTTGAACCCTCTGACCTCTCGGCGCATCTTAATCTTTGTCGCAAAACAAGAATAAGGAACCGTCATGTTCGATATCAGCACGTTCCCCAAAGCCGATGCCGTCCGCCGGGCTGCACAATTGAGTCAAGACGACTATCAGCGCCTGTACCGCGAATCCGTTGAACACCCCAGTACGTTCTGGGCCGAACAGGCCACCCGCTTCCTCGACTGGAGCGCACCGTGGCAGACCGTCCAGCGCTACGACCTGAAGACCGGTGAGGCCAGCTGGTTTGCCGGCGCAAAGCTGAACGTCAGCTACAACTGCATCGACCGGCACCTGGAAAAACGTGGCGATCAAATCGCGATCATCTGGGAAGGCGACGATCCCGCCGAATCCACCCAGATCACCTACAAAAAACTCCATCACAATGTCTGCCGCCTGGCCAACGTGCTCAAAAGCCGTGGCGTGAAAAAAGGCGACCGCGTGTGCATCTACATGCCGATGATTCCTGAAGCAGCCTACGCCATGCTCGCCTGCACACGCATCGGCGCGGTGCACTCGGTGGTGTTCGGCGGTTTCTCCCCGGATTCACTGCGCGACCGGATTCTCGACGCGGACTGCCGTACCGTCATCACCGCCGATGAAGGTGTGCGTGGCGGTAAATTCGTACCGCTGAAACAGAACGTCGACAAGGCGCTGCAAAGCTGCCCGGACGTGAGCACCGTGGTAGTGGTCGAGCGCACCCAGAACCAGGTGAACTGGATCGACGGCCGGGACATCTGGTATCACCAGGCCCTGCGTGACGTCAGCAACGACTGCCCGCCCGAGCCAATGGACGCTGAAGATCCATTGTTCATCCTCTATACCTCCGGCAGCACCGGCAAACCCAAAGGCGTGCTGCACACCACCGGCGGTTATCTGCTGCAAGCGGCGATGACCTTCAAATACGTGCTGGACTACCGCGATGGTGAAGTCTTCTGGTGCACCGCCGATGTCGGCTGGGTCACCGGCCACAGCTACATCGTCTACGGTCCGCTGGCCAACGGCGCCACCACGCTGATCTTCGAAGGCGTGCCGAGCTACCCGAGCACCTCACGTTTCTGGCAAGTCATCGACAAGCATAAGGTGAACATTTTCTACACCGCCCCGACGGCCCTGCGCGCACTGATGCGCGAAGGTCCGGAACCATTGAAGGAAACGTCCCGCGCCAGTGTCAGACTGCTCGGCACCGTCGGTGAGCCGATCAACCCGGAAGCCTGGGAATGGTATTTCCATGAGGTCGGCGAAGAGCGTTGCCCGATCGTCGATACCTGGTGGCAGACCGAGACCGGCGGCATCATGCTCAGCCCGCTGGTGAGCGCACAACGGATCAAACCCGGCTGCGCCACACGACCGATGTTCGGCGTGCAACCGGTGCTGCTCGACGAGCAAGGCAAGGAAATCAAAGGTGCCGGCAGCGGCGTGCTCGCCATAAAATCCAGCTGGCCGGCGCAGATTCGCAGCGTCTATCGTGACCCGCAACGCATGGTCGACACCTACTTCAAGCCCTACCCCGGCTACTACTTCACCGGCGACGGCGCGCGGCGCGATGAGGATGGCGACTACTGGATCACCGGGCGCATCGACGATGTGATCAATGTGTCCGGGCATCGCATCGGCACCGCCGAAGTGGAAAGCGCCCTGGTACTGCACGACAGCATCGCCGAAGCCGCAGCGGTCGGTTACCCCCACGACATCAAAGGCCAGGGCATCTATGTCTTCGTCACGCCCATGAACGGCGTCGAAACCACCGATGAACTGAAGCAGGAATTGCTGGCCCTGGTCAGCAAGGAAATCGGCAGTTTCGCTAAGCCGGACTTGATCCAGTGGGCCCCGGCCTTGCCGAAAACCCGCTCAGGCAAGATCATGCGACGCATTCTGCGCAAGATCGCCTGCAATGAACTCGACAGCCTGGGCGACACTTCAACCCTGGCTGACCCGAGCGTGGTGCAGGGCCTGATCGACAAACGCCTGAATCAATAACGGACTGGCCTTTGTAGGAGCGAGCCTGCTCGCGATGAACTCAAGCGCGCCGCGTACATTCAGGAGAAACGCGTTACCGTTGAAGTCCATCGTCGGAACGCCGCCCGGAGCCGGCTCGCTCCTACAGAAAATTACAGAGTGACCATGGAATTCATCCGTACCCGCATCGAAACCCAGATCATGAGCCTGACCGGTCTATCCTTGGGTAAGCTCGACCTTGAAAACCCCAAGGGCGACCCCGGCCTGTTCGGGCCGGACTCGGTGAGCTGGCAAGTCCATGGCGATTTCAGCAGCATGCTGATCGGCGGCATCAGCGCCCTGATGCTGCAGGCCCTGCACCCGCTGGCATTGGCCGGGGTCTGGGACCATTCGAATTTTCGTGAAGACATGCTCGGTCGCTTGCGCCGCACCGGGCAGTTCATCTCCGGCACCACCTTCGGTTCACGGCAGGACGCCGATTGGTTGATCGAGAAGGTCCGCACCATCCATTTGCAGATTATCGGCACCGCACCGGATGGACGCCCCTACGCCGCCAGCGATCCCGATTTGCTGACCTGGGTGCATGTGGCAGAAGTCAGCAACTTCCTCGCCGCGCATTTGCGCTATCGCAATCCGCACCTGTCCCCAGTTGATCAGGATCGCTACTACGCTGAAATCGCCCTGGTCGCCGAGCGACTCGGGGCCAGGGATGTACCCCGTTCGCGGCAGGAAATTGCCGACTACCTTGAGGGGATCCGTCCACAACTGCTGTGCGACGAACGCAGTCGAGAAGTCTTGCGCCTGTTGCTGAATGCCCCCTCCCCCAGTCGCCTGGCCAAACCTTTCGGCGGATTGATGATGCAGGCCGGGATCGATCTGCTGCCGGACTGGGCCAGTGCCATGCTCGGCGTCAGCCAGAATCCGCTGCAACGCAAGCTGATTCGCGCCAGCGTCAATCGCAGCGCGCCGATGCTGCGCTGGGCGGTGCGTAATGGATCGGTGCAACGGGCCAAGCGGCGGATGGGGTTGCTGAGCTGAAGCTCAGAGCGGCAAGCTGCATGCTTGAAGCTTGAAGCTTGAAGCTTGAAGCTCAGTAACTGTTAAACTCCCGCGCCCAATTCTCCCCTGCAAGGCGCCCAGCATGTCTTCCTTGAATCAGGCGCTGCGCGCCGCCCTCGAACGTCGCCAGGATCTGCTGGCGGAGCTGCACAGCCAGGGAACCGATTGCTACCGCCTGTTCCACGGCAGCCAGGAAGGCGCCGGTGGCCTGACCATCGACCGCTACGGCCCGCAACTGCTGGTGCAAAGTTTCCACCAGGCGCTGGAACGCGAGACGCTGCTGCAACTGCACGAAGCGATCAATCAACACCTGGGTTTTCAAACCCTGCTGGTCTACAACGACCGCTCCCGTGGCAATTCGCGCATCGACCGCGAAGACATCGTCTACCGCGCAGACGAAGCCGCCCTGCAAGACCTGGTCGGCCACGAATGGGGCCTGAACTATCGGGTGCGCGGTCGCCATGCCGGACAAGACCCGCTGCTGTTCCTCGACCTGCGCAACACCCGCGGCTGGGTCAAGGATCACAGCAAGAACAAAAGCGTGCTGAACCTGTTTGCCTACACCTGTGGTGTCGGCCTCAGTGCCGCCGCCGGTGGCGCGCGCGAGGTGTGCAACCTGGACTTCGCCGAAGGCAACCTGGCGGTCGGTCGGGAGAACGGCCAACTCAACCCACAGCTGCCGACCATGGAATTTATCCAGTCCGACTACTTCCCGGCCATTCGCCAACTGGCCGGGCTACCGATCAGCCAGCGGCGCGGGCAAAAACTGCCGAGCTATCAGCGCCTGGAACAGCGCCAGTACGATCTGGTGCTGCTGGACCCTCCGGCCTGGGCCAAGAGCGCGTTCGGTACCGTCGACCTGCTGCGCGACTATCAGAGCCTGCTTAAACCGGCCTTGTTGACCACCGCCGACAACGGCGTGCTGATCTGCTGCAACAACCTGGCGAAAGTCAGCATGGACGACTGGCGCGAGCAGGTTTTGCGTTGTGCAGAGAAGGCCGGGAGACCGGTGCGTGAATGGACCGTGATGAAGCCGGGCGCCGATTTTCCGTCGATGGATCAGCAACCACCGCTGAAAACCCTGATTCTTCAGCTCTGACCGTCGTCGGAGAAATCTGAAAATTGCTGAACAAGCCAATCACTTCGGAACCGGAAACGCATGCCATACTCCAAGGCTCTCCGATTCAGACAGATGAAGCCTCACATGTACAAAGGATTGATTCGCGCCATCGGCGCCTTGTTGACTGCTCTGGCCCTCTACAGCTTGCTGGGTTTTCTGATTTTGCCGGGTGTCGCGTTGCGCGTTGCCAACCAGCAACTGGCCAACTACGCCACCACACCCGCCACGATCCAGCGGATCGAATTCAATCCGTTCAGCCTCGAACTGACACTCTGGGGCCTGAACATCGGCGAACCCGGCAAGGAGCAGGTCGGTTTCGAGCGGTTGTACGCCAACCTGCAATTGGACAGCCTGTGGACCAAGGCGGTGCACCTGTCCGATGTCGAACTGGACAAGCCCAAGACCGAAATCCTGTTCAGCAAGGACGGCAAACTCAATCTGCTTGGGTTGTTCAAACTGCCAGCGAGTGAGCCCACACCCGTCGACCCTGATGCCAAGCCGTTTCCGCTGCGCATCGAGCGGATCAAACTGGCGGGCGGCGCCGTGCACTTTGAAGATGCCCGGCCCAGCGAACCCATCGAGTTTCTCTACGACACACTCGATTTCGAGCTGAAAAACCTCAGCACCCTGCCCGATGACAGCGCCGACATGACCCTGGTGGCTGTCGGTCCCAATGGTGGGCAGATCGACTGGACCGGTAACTTCAGCCTGGTCCCGATCGCCTCCGAAGGTAAGCTGAAAATCACTGATGGCAAGATGAAAGCCTTTTGGCCGTATGTGCGCGATGCCGTGCCACTGGATCTCGAAAACGGCGTCATGAGCATCAGCACCGACTACAAACTCAATCTGGCCAAGGAAACCGAGCTGCTGCTGAACAACGTAGCAGTCAGCATCGCCCCCTTCGCGATCAAGGCGCCGGATGGCCGGCCGCTGGTAAAGCTGGAGCGCCTGGACGTCAGCGAAACCACCGTGGACCTGGCCAAACAGCAAGTGGTGGTCGGCAAGATCCGCAGCCACAAACTGGAAACCTGGGCCGCACTGGAATCGGACGGCCAACTCGACTGGCAGAAACTGTTTGCCAGCCAACCGTCAAAACCCACCGCCAAAGCCAAGGCGGATGCCGAACCGGCCAGTACTCCGGCGGTGGCAGACTCACCGAAACCTGAACCGGCCGCCCCAGACAAACCCTGGCAAGTGCTGCTCAAGGATGTGCAACTGCGCGACTACCAGGTGCATCTGGCCGACCGCAAGGCACAACCTGCCGTAGCCCTGGACCTGAGTCCGCTGAACCTCGATCTGCAAAACTTCGACAGTCTCAACGGCTCGCCCTTTACCCTCAAACTCGATACCGGTGTAGGCAAGCAGGGCAAGATCATGGCCGACGGCGAGGTCAACCTGGCCCCGGTCAGCGCCAGACTGAAGGTACAGACCAAGGACATCGACCTGCGGGTTGCCCAGTCCTACATCACGCCGTTCATTCGCCTGGAACTGCGCAGCGGCATGCTCGGCAGCGATCTGGCGGTCGACCTGAAAAGCACCGAGCCCCTGGCATTCAACGTCACCGGCCGCGCCCAGGTCGATCAGCTCCATACCCTGGACACCCTGAAAACCCGCGACTTCCTCAAGTGGCAACAGGTCGTGGTCGAAGGCCTGAACTATCAGCATGGGGACAGGCTGTCGATCGACAGGATCAACCTGTTACAGCCCTATGCGCGTTTCATGATCAACGATGATCGCACCACCAACATCGATGATCTGCTGATTCCGCAACCGGCGGACGCCGGGGCAAAACCGGCGGCGAACAAACCGGCCAGCAACGAAAAACCCTTGGGCATCCACATCGGCGGTATTTTCATCAATGACGGTTCGGCCAACTTCGCCGACTTCAGCCTGACCCCGAACTTCGCCACCGCCATCCAGCAACTCAACGGGCAGATCGGCACCATCGACAGCCGCCAGCCGAAACCGGCCAGTGTCGACGTCAAGGGCAAGGTCGATCGCTACGCGCCAGTGACCATCAAAGGCTCGGTCAATCCGTTCGACCCGATGGCCAGCCTCGACATCGCCACCAGCTTCAAACGCGTGGAACTGACCACGCTGACGCCCTACTCCGGCAAGTTCGCCGGCTACCGTATCCGCAAGGGCCGGCTCAATCTCGACCTGCACTACCAGATCACCAAGGGTCAGCTCAAAGCCGAAAACAAAGTGGTGGTCGAACAACTGCAACTGGGTGAAAAAGTCGACAGCCCGGATGCCGTGAGCCTGCCGCTGAAACTGGCCATTGCCTTGCTCAAGGACGTCGACGGCAAGATCTCCATCGAACTGCCGGTCACCGGCGACCTGAACAACCCTCAGTTCAGCGTCATGCCGATTATCTGGCAGACCCTGCGCAATCTGGTCGTCAAAGCCGCGGCAGCGCCGTTCAAACTCATTGGCGGGCTGGTCAACGGTAGTGGCGCGGAAGATCTGGGCAGTGTGTCGTTCGCTGCGGGTTCCAGCGACCTGAGCAAGGACGCCGAAGGCGCCCTGGACAAACTGTCCAAGGCGCTCAAGGAACGCCCCGCCCTGCGCCTGGAAATCGAAGGCACCGCCGCCCAGAGCGCCGATGGCCCACTGATTGCCGAACAACGCCTGGAGCGTGAATACCAGTACAACTACTACAAAATGCTCCAGCGCCGTGGCGACAAGGTCCCGGCCCAGGCTTCGTTGCTGGAAGTGCCGGACGACGAAAAAGGCCCGCTGCTTGAAGGTATCTACCGCACCCGCCTGAAAACCCAGCCCCCTGCCGAATGGAAGGACCTGGGCAAGGAAGAACGCACCGCGAAAATGCGCGCTGAAGTGATCAAGTTCTGGAGCTCCAGTGACGTGCTGTTGCGTCAACTGGGCCAGGAACGCGCCAGCAGCATCAAGGATTACCTGGTCGACAAGGCCCAGCTGGAAGATGACCGGGTGTACTTCATCGACGCCAATCTGGGCGAGGCGCAAAGTGACGGCCGCGTGGTGACAGCGATGCATCTGGATGCCGAGTGATGATTCGGCGGCTGGCAGGCCTGGTTCTGGCGATATCGGCCAGCCAGGCCGGGGCGGCCGATACCCTGCGCTGTGGCAGCCAGTTGATCAGCGTCGGCGATCGCTCGAGTGAAGTCCTGCAGAAATGCGGTGAGCCGGTCAGTCGCGACTTGCTGGGGTACAAGCGCAGCGCAGACCGGCGCGAGGAGTTTCAGGTCGAGGAATGGACCTACGGACCGAATGGCGGCATGTATCAATACTTGCGGTTCGAAGGTAATCGGCTGAAGCAGATCACCAGTAAACGCGGAAACTGAACACACCCCCTAATGCATGTGAACACCACTCAATGTGGGAGCGCTGCAAACAGAACAGGCCCCGGCAAAATTGCGCGGGGCCTGTGGTGGCCAAACTCCGTTTGGCCATTCGCATGAACTCTCCCTCTCCCGGTCCAGGCGAGAAGCCTGCCTTATTCGGCTTTGAGGCCGTCAGCGGAGACCGCTTTGACGCCTTTGATTTTCTTGGTGATCGCCACGGCGGTGGTTTTCTGAGCTTCGGTAATGGCGACCGTCGACGACAGCGATACAACACCTTTGTTGGTTTCAACTTTGATGTCGGTACCTGGAATGCCTTTTTCAGTCATCAGGTCACTTTTAACTTTGGTGGTGATCCAGGTATCGGAAGTAGCTTCTTTCGCTTCGGTCATTTCACCGGCAACCAGCACCATTGGCGACTGGGTTGCCTGGGTGGTTTGAGCAAACGCGGCGTTGGCCATGGTCAGGGTCAGCGCGGTAGCAGCAGCGGCAGTGATAGCGAACTTCTTCATACGAGTAACTCCTGTTTTTCGGAAAGTCTGCCGGGTGTCTTGTCGGCAGGGTTACCTAGGATATTGCGAACGCTGTGCCAACTTTGAAACAGAGAACAAAACCTTATCAATCAACAAGTTATAAACAAAGCCCATTTTCGGAATCATGCAAAATGCACGAGCAGCACAAACACTGCATGCAAGTTGCGGGTTTATGGAAAGTTCCTAAGATGCTGAAATTCCGAGCTTTATCTACGGCATTTGACGACGGGTCGACAAACAGGAAAATCCCCGCAAAAGCGGGGACTTGATTCAGCAATTCATGCCGCTGAACCGGAACACCCTTTAGGCAAGTAGTCCTGGGAAACGCTGCTCTTGCATGACCAGCCTTTGGCTTCGTCCCGTGTCAGGGTAACGGTTTTGTCCTGGACCACCCCCGGGGCATTGCGCAACGTACAAACGATTGATCCCGCTCCCGCCTGCGTTGTAGCCGTCACAGACAGGGCGCAATGGTTGGTCGATGTCGCGCCAGCGGGCGCCACGTTGGCAATTGTCGGGGTTTCCCCCTGGTTGATCACATCCTCGAACGGCACCTTCATTGCAGTCAGTTCGGCCAGCGCCGCCGTAACCTTGGCCCGAGCCTGGTACTTGGAATACATCGGCAGGCCCAGTGTTGCCAGGATCCCGATGATCGCCACCACGACGAGCAACTCGATCAGGGTAAAACCTTTCTGATTGTTCATGTACAAACTCCATGCATGAGTCGAAGGCTCATGACCTGCCCCATGGCAGCACAGCCTGTGCCAAGGCCAGAAGCCCCTGTTGGCAGGGGGCGTGGTGGCCGCAAAGCCCTTACCTACTACGTGGATCAGCACTATCTGACGTTTTTTGTCACCTCCCCCTTCCGGGTTTGGCCCCATCCTTTGACTAGGCTATAAGAGCAGTTCAATCGGAATACCCAGGACTGAACATGGCGGTCAAGGCAGCGAAAATCAGTGTGTATGCATGGGAAGGCATCGACCGCAAAGGCACAAAAGTGACTGGCGAACTCAGCGCTCAAAACCCGGCGCTGATCAAGGCGAAGCTGCGCAAGCAAGGCATCACTCCCGGCAAGGTTCGCAAGAAAAACCATTCGGTTTTCAACATGGGCAAGCGCATCACGGCCCAGGACATTGCCCTGTTCACCCGGCAAATGGCGACGATGATGAAGGCCGGCGTGCCGTTGTTGCAGTCCTTCGACATCATCGGCGAAGGCTTTGACAATCCGGCCATGCGCAAGCTGGTGGACGAACTGAAACAGGAAGTTGCGGCAGGCAGCAGCTTCGCCGCCGCCCTGCGCAAGAAGCCCCGGTATTTCGATGAGCTGTATTGCAACCTGGTGGATGCCGGCGAGCAGGCCGGTGCCCTCGACACTCTTTTGGAACGGGTCGCGACCTACAAGGAAAAAAGCGAAAGCCTCAAGGCCAGGATCAGGAAAGCCATGACCTACCCGCTGGTGGTGGTGTTCGTCGCGGCGATTGTCACCGGGATTCTGCTGGTCAATGTCGTGCCGCAGTTCGAGTCGGTGTTCAAAGGCTTTGGTGCCGAACTGCCGGCCTTCACCGTGATGGTCATTGGCCTGTCGCAATTCATGCAGGCCTGGTGGTGGGTGGTCCTTGGCACGCTGGTCACAACGGCCTTCGGCGTGCGCCACGCCCTCAGGACATCCCCGGCCTTGCGTGACCGGATGGACACCTGGCTGCTGAAACTGCCGCTGGTGGGCACCCTGATGCACAAGTCCGCCGTGGCCCGGTTCGCCCGTACACTGTCGACCACTTTCGCTGCCGGCGTGCCGCTGGTGGAGGCCCTGGAATCAGTGGCCGGTGCGACCGGCAATATCGTGTTCAAGCGCGCGGTATTGCGCATCCGGCAGGACATCTCGACTGGCATGCAATTGCATTTCGCCATGCGCACCTGCGGCGTCTTTCCGAACATGGCGATACAAATGACTGCCATCGGCGAAGAGTCAGGCACCCTGGACGCTATGCTCGACAAAGTCGCGGGGTTCTACGAAGACAACGTCGATAACATGGTCGATAACCTCACCAGCCTGATGGAACCGTTCATCATGGTGGTGCTGGGTGTTATCGTCGGTGGACTGGTAGTTGCCATGTACCTGCCCATCTTCCAACTTGGCTCAGCGATCTGACATGCCCTTGAATGAAATCCTGATTCACTCTGCGCTGGCCTTTGTCCTTCTCGCAGGCATCACCGGCCTGCTGGTCGGCAGTTTCCTCAATGTCGTGATCTGGCGCCTGCCGAAAATGCTCGAACGCGACTGGCGTGAGCAGGCCCATGACATTCTCGGGCTGCCTGGCGAAACGCCGCTGCCGACCTACAACCTGTTGCTGCCCCACTCCCAGTGCCCGCACTGCGGTCACCGCATCCGCGCCTGGGAAAACATCCCTCTGCTCAGTTATGTGTTTTTGCGCGGTCGCTGTTCAGCCTGTGCGGCAGCGATCAGCCCGCGCTATCCGTTGACCGAACTGGCCTGCGGGTTGTTGTCGGCGTTTGTTGCCTGGCACTTCGGCTTCGGTTGGCCGGCCGGCCTGATGCTGATCCTGAGCTGGGGGTTGCTGGCGATGAGCCTGATCGACGCCGAACATCAGATATTGCCGGACGTACTGGTGCTGCCGTTGATATGGCTGGGGTTGATCGTCAACAGTTTCGGCCTGTTCGTGTCGTTGCACGAGGCGCTTTGGGGGGCGATCGCCGGCTACGGCCTGCTGTGGTCGGTGTTCTGGCTGTTCAAGCTGGTCACGGGCAAGGACGGCATGGGCTACGGCGATTTCAAGCTGCTGGCGATGCTGGGCGCCTGGGGTGGCTGGCAGATTTTGCCCCTGACCATCCTGCTGTCTTCGCTGGTGGGTGCCATTATCGGGCTGGTGCTGCTGCGCTGGCGCAATGCAAAAACCTCGACGCCGATTCCTTTCGGCCCCTATCTGGCCATTGCCGGCTGGATTGCGTTGCTCTGGGGTGGTCAAATAACCGACCTCTATTGGCAGTTTGTCGGTTTGAAATGAATAGCCCTGTGGAAAAACCCTGGATTCTCGGCCTGACCGGCGGCATCGGCAGCGGCAAAAGTGCGGCCGCCCAACACTTCGTCGACCTGGGCGTGCATGTGGTCGACGCCGATCATGCCGCTCGCTGGGTAGTGGAGCCCGGCCGCCCGGCACTGGCAAAAATCGCCGGGCACTTCGGCCCCGGCGTGTTGCAGGCCGACGGGCAACTGGACCGCGCCGCGCTACGCAAATTGATCTTCGAGGTGCCTGAAGAACGCCGTTGGCTGGAGGCCCTCCTGCATCCGCTGATCGGCGAGGAGATCGCTCACCACCTGGCGCTGGCAAAATCGTCTTATGCGATTCTGGTTTCGCCGCTGCTGATCGAGTCCGGGCAATACGCCATGACCCAACGGGTGCTGGTGATCGATGCCCCTGAACAATTGCAGATCGAACGCACCCTGCAACGTGACCAGACCAGCGAACAGCAAGTCCAGGCGATCCTCAAGGCCCAGTCCAGTCGCCAGGATCGCGTGAGCCATGCCGACGACGTCGTGGTCAATGACCGCGACCTTGCCTGGCTGCACAGTGAGGTCGAACGCCTGCATCACTTTTATCTTTCTTTGCGTGGAGGCCAGTCATGAGCCAACCAACAACCGTCGAATGCCCAACCTGTGGCGCCCCCGTGGAATGGACCGCCGAGAGCAAATTCCGGCCATTCTGCTCCGACCGCTGCAAACTGATCGACCTGGGCGCCTGGGCGTCCGAAGAACACAAGATTCCAGTGGCTCCCGATGCCGAGGACGAGATGTTCAGCGGTGACTTCGACCCGCGCCACTGATCCATCGACTGGGCGATTCCAGGTTTTGATGCGGATCAGGACTTGGGATCGTCGTCCTTCCAGGGAGCCGAGAGGTAGCGTGTGCGGTTGAACGTCTCCAGCCACTCCGGGCAGAACACCACCAGCGCACTGACGATCATGCCGTTGATAAACGCTTCGGGAAAAATGATCAGCCACAGGTAACCGACAAAATCCTCAAGCCAGTACGGCATCTCGAAACGCTCATCGAACCACAGCAACCATAGCCCCAGCAGCAGGCACAGCAACGCCGACAGCGCTGCCGCAAAAAATCCGGAAACGAAGATATACACAAAGGGATTTCGCGGCTGAGCACGCTCCACCAGGATCGCGCAGCACTCGGTGACCAGCACCGGCAGCGCAATCAACAGCGTGCCATTGACCCCGACCGCCGCCAGATCCTGCCGACCGAGCAACACCAGCCCCGTTTGCGCCACCAACCCGCCGACCAGCGCCAGCGGCCAGTCCAGCAGTAGCGTCACCGCTGTCATGCCGATGAAGTGGTAAGACACGCCGGTATCGAAGTCGCGCCGCACCAGCCACAACAGAAACAGCGCAAACACCGTTCCAAATAGCAGATGCTGACGACGGCTGTCGGTGAACAGTTCAACCCACGGTGCGCGACAGATCGCCCAGATCAACACCGGCACATAGATCAGCCAGCCGACCGCAAGGGTTTGCGATGACAGCAACTCTGCACCGATCATGGCTACGCGCGCCTCCCAGGCGAAGAACAACAGGCACTCAGTCTACACCGCCGCTCGCCTGCCCTTCGACTTCAAGCCCAATGCCGCGGATCGTTCATCACCGCGTCATGCTCGGCGAACAGCTTCGGTAGCTCTGACTTGAGAAAGTCCACCCAGGTGCGCACCTTGGCATCGAGAAAGCGTCGCGAAGGATACAGCGCATACACATTGCGTTCGCGCAGGCGCCATGCAGGTAACACGCGCAGCAAAGTGCCGTCGCTCAAGGGCCGCGTTGCGGTGTAGAACGGCAGCAGGCTGATGCCCATGCCAGCCTCAGAAGCCTTGACCATCGACTCGGCAACATTGCACTGAAAGGTCTTGGCCGGGCTGACGGCGTGCTCGCCGTGCTCGCCCTGGAAAAGCCATTGATCGCTGTACAACGGGTCGAGCATGCGCAGGCATTGATGATCGCTCAGCGCCAGCGGTTGCTGTGGCACGCCCCGACGGTGCAGATAGTCAGGGGAGGCACAGGGCACGCTGTAGATCTGCCCGACGGCCTGCGCAACCATTTGCGAGTCGGCCAGTTCGGGAGCGATCGAAATCACCACATCGTGACCCTCCTCCAGTGGATCGGGATTGCGCTGCGACAAGGTCAGCTCGAACACCACATCGGGATAAAGCTCGCTGTAGCGGGCGATCAACGGCGTGAGCAGCACACCCAGGCCGTTCATGCTGTGCACCCGCAGGCGTCCGGCCGGATTGATATGAGCGCCACGGGCCTCGGCCGTCGCCTCATCCATGGCTTCGACGATTTGTCGGCTGCGCAGCAGGAAGCGCTCGCCGGCGTCGGTCAGGCTCAAGCGCCGCGTGGTGCGTTGCAGCAGTCGCGCCTGAACATGCTCCTCCAGATCCGCCACCAATCGGGATACCTGGGCGGTCGACAGATCCAGCGCATCGGCAGCCCCGGTGAAACTGGCGCAGTCCACCACCCGGATGAACACGCGCAAGTTGTTAAGCACATCCATAAGCCCCCCTCGGGCGATGACTGTTACGTTTTATGTAAGGCTGCATCCGCCGTTCGCCCCTTTATCCGTCGGTGGCAAAGACTAAAATTCAGACATCAGAACCGACACGGAGCACGCCAACATGAAAACGCTGATCAGCCTGTTGCTGACCGTCATCGCCACCTCGGCCATGGCCGCCGACAACGGGCCCCTCGCGGTCCTGTACAACCCGGCGCAGCCACTGGACATCGCCAAGGTGGTTTCTGTGTCCGACACGGCGACTGCGTGCGGGGTTGTGCCGGCGACCATGGAGTATGTCGATCATCAGGGCCAGACCCACCGCGTGACCTACGACGTCATGGGTGATTGCACCAGCAACCTGTGATCAAAGGGCTCACAGCAAGGTCCACGTGTAGCTGAGGATCAAGCGGTTCTCGTCGATATCACTGCGGTAGTTTGAACGCGCCATCGCGTTGCGCACACGGATGCCAAGGCCTTTGAGGCTGCCGCTCTGCAGCACATAGCCGATGTCCAGATCACGCTCGCGATCCTTGCCTTCATAGCCCTTGCCGGTATCGACATTGTTGCCGCTGATGTAGCGCACGGTACTGGTCAGCCCCGGTACGCCGAGCGCCGCGAAGTCATAGTCGTAGCGCGCCTGCCAGGAGCGTTCATCGGTGAAGGCGAACTCGTAGGTCGGCACTTCGTTGCCCAGCGGCGAGATGTTGGCAAACACCCGTGGGAAAGCACTGTCACCGAACATGCCCTGATAGCCGACGTAAAACGTATGGCCGCCACGCTTGGCCGACAGCAACGAGAAGAACGCCTGGTTGTCGATGTTGCCCAGCAGTTTCTTGCCGTCCTCGCGCGAATCGTAGTAACCGAGGTTGGCGCCGAGGATCCAGTCGCCCAGCGGCTCACTGTGCTTTAAACCCAGAAAACGCTGGTTGTAGATATCTTCCAGTTGCCCGTACCAGGCGCTGACCGAACTGCGCTTGTCGTTGAAGACATAATCAGCGCCGGCAAAATTGAAACCGTCACTGCTGACCTGGCGCTGCGGCACATGACCCAGCATCGCTTGCATCTTTTCGTCGCCAGCCTCGTTGCGCAGGCTGGTTGAACTCAAGTGGCCACCCTGCAGCGTCAGGCCATTGATCTCGTTGGAGGTGATGCTTGCGCCCTGATAACTCGGTGGCAACAGGCGAATATCGCTGAATGCCAACACCGGCAGATTGGGTTGCAGCTCACCGACTTTCAGCTCGGTTTTGGAGTAGCGCATCTTCAACGCGCCTTCCAGGCGGCTGTAGTTGTCCGCCGCACGGCCGTCGTCCTGCACCGGCAGCAAACCGGTATTGGTCCGGTCAGGGGCGCTGTCGAGCTTGAGGCCGAGCAAGCCGATGACGTCCACACCAAACCCGACGGTGCCCTGGGTGTATCCGGACTTCACGTTGAGGATGAAACCCTGGGCCCACTCTTCGGCCTTCGATTGCTGGTTGGCGCCGACGATGTCGGAATAGTCGCGGCTGAAGTAGTAATTGCGCGCCTGCAACGTCGCGGTGGTGTCTTCGATAAAGCCTTTTTCAGCAGCCATCGCGCCTGTGGAGAAACCCGAGACGACAGCCAGGGACAACGCCGAACCGGTTGTTGGGAGAATCTGTTTCATCATTTTTCTCTTATTGTTATTGATCGACGGGTTGAAGGACTTCAGTTGCAGTGGATTTGCGACGAGGGACGGAACGACGGGCGCTCAACAGCACATGGGTGACCATGCCGAAAATCAGCCCCCAGAACGCCGCGGACAAACCGAACAACGACATGCCCGAAGCCGTGACCAGAAAGGTCACCAGCGCGGCTTCACGATCGCTCGGCACCGCCATGGCTCCCGTCAACGCGCCGGCAATGGCGGCGAACAGGGCCAGCCCGGCCAGCGCCGCGACCAGCTCTTTGGGGAACGCTGAAAACAGCGAGACCAGCGTGGCGCCGAAGATCCCCAACAGCAGGTAGCACAGGCCGCCGACGATCCCGGCCACGTAGCGTTTGCGAGGGTCTTCGTGGGCTTCGCGACCGGTGCAGATCGCCGCGGTGATCGCCGCCAGATTCAGTCCATGGCAACCGAACGGCGCCAGCAATGCCGTGCCCAGCGCGCTACTGGCGATGATCGGGCTCGCCGGCGTTGGATATCCACTGGCGCGCAGCACCGCCATGCCGGGCACGAACTGACCGGTCAGCGCCACCATCACCAGCGGCAAGGCGATATTGAGGATCGCGCTCAGGCTGAACTCGGGCGTGATCCACACCGGCGTGGCCATACCGATCATCAGCGCTTCGCGATGCAAATCACCGTTGAGCGCGGCAATCGAACAGCCCACCAGCAGCACCATCAACACTGCATATCGCGGCATCAGCCGCTTGCAGATCAGGTAGCTGGCAAACATCGTCAGTACCAGCAGCGGCTTGTGCTGCATCGACACGAACAAACCGGTGCCGAAGCTGAACAGAATGCCCGCCAGCATCGCCGCTGCAATCGCCCCGGGGAGTTTGCTGATGATCCGGTCGAAAGCCCCCGAGATGCCAACCACGAAAATGATCAGGCTGCTGACCAGATAAGCCCCCACCGCCTCTGCCATGGAAATTTCCGGCAACAGCGTCACCAGCAACGCCGAGCCCGGCGCCGACCAGGCGATAATCACCGGAGCGCGGTAGCGCAGGCTCAAACCGATACCGAGCACGGCGCTGCCAATGGAGATCGCCCAGATCCAGGACGACAACACTTCCCGCGAAAGATGTGCCGCTTCTGCCGCCTGAAAGATGATCACCAACGGGCCGGCATAGGAAATCACCGTGGCGATGAATCCAGCCACGGCGGCTGACAACGAGAAGTCCTGGAAAAACGCTTTCATGATTCAGGCACCGGTCGCTGACAACGCTGGGTTGACGCCAGCAGCGCTGCGTCGGCTGCTGATGGCGAACACAGTCATGGCCAGGGCCGCCACCGCACCGGGCAAGGCAAACGCCATGAAGTTCAGTTGCAGGGGCAAGCTGATCCCGAGCAAGGCACCACCCAGCAGCGGACCGACGATGGCCCCGTTGCGCCCGATGCCCGACGCCCAGCCCAGACCGGTTGAACGAATCGTCATGGAATAAAACTGCGCGGCGCAGGCGTACAAAAGAATCTGCGAGCCAATGGTGGTGGCACCCGCAATGGCGATCAGCAGATACAACACCGGCATCGGGCTGTTGAAGCCCAACAGCGTGATCGACACCGCCGCCATGGCGAAAAACACCGACAGCACCCGCGGCAGATTGAGTTTGTCGCCCAGCACCCCGCCGCCGACCGCGCCGAAAATCGCCCCGAAGTTCAACACCAGCAGGAACGACAGGCTCGAACCGAGGCTATAGCCGGCGTTGGCCATCAGTTTCGGCAACCACGAACTCAACGCGTAAACCATCAACAGGCAGCAGAAAAACGCCAGCCACAGCATCAACGTGCGCAGCGCACGCCCCTCACGGAATAACTGCAACACCGGGGTGCCCGTGCCTTTCACTTCGGCCATGTGTAATTGATCAGACGTTTGCGAAACGTAGGCCGGATCAATCCGCTGGAGAATATTGCGCGCCTCTTCATTGCGCCCCTGACGCAACATGAAGCCCACCGATTCGGGCAGGAAATACATGATCAGCGGCAACAACAGCAACGGCAGGACCGCCACATAAAACACCGACTGCCAGCCGAAACTCGGGATCAGCACAATGCCCAGCCCAGCGGACAGCATGCCGCCCACCGAGTAACCGCTGAACATGATCGCGACCAGCGTGCTGCGGATTTTTTTCGGCGCGTACTCGTTCATCAGCGCCACGACGTTAGGCATCACGCCGCCAATGCCGAGCCCGGCAATGAAGCGACAGAGGCCGAACTCGGTGGGGTTGCGGGCGAAACCGTTGAGCACGGTGAAACCACTGAAGAGCATCACGCAGATCGTGATGGCCTTCTTGCGGCCGATCCTGTCCGACAGCGGACCGAAGAACAGCGCGCCGAACATCATGCCGAACAGTGCATAGCTGCCCAGTGCACCCGCCTGCAGAGGACTGAGCCCCCACTCTTTCATCAGCATCGGCAAGACCACGCCGTAGATCACCAGATCGTAACCGTCGAAGATGATGATCAGGGCACACCAGAACAGCACCATCCAGTGAAAGCGGTTGAAGCGAGCGTTGTCGATAACCTCATGTACGTCGATCTTGCGCATGGCATATATCTCTTGTTGTTGTTTTTTTTAGAGCGGCGGTAACACGGCTTACGTCCGTACAGCCGAGGGTAGAGCCGCCCGATACGTGGCAATAGCCAGTGAGCGCAGATCACTATCCGTTTTGTGCAGGGCCCTGGCACGGGCATGGGAACGGAAGGCATCGAGCCTCCGCGACAAATTGTCTTCTTTGCGATCACATTTGAACGCTAAGCTTGGGCCTATGGATGACTCAGATTATTTACGCCTGCTGACCATCGCGGCCGAGCAAGCCAACGCCTTCCTTTCCAATGCCCGCAAATGGGAGCGAGAGCGTTGGGTGTGCCAGCGCCTGCTGCAAGGCTTGAACATTCCCTACCGCGCCGACGAGTTCGCCCCCGCCGGGGAGCCGCCGGATGTGTTGTTTCGCGATGCCAGTTTCGAGGTGTTCTTCGTGCTCGACGAGGGGCGGCGCCTCAATGATGAATGGCGCGACGAACTGCAACGCCGACGCAGCGCGTTTTCCTTGAGCCAACTGGTGCGCCGCGAGGCCAAGCCACGACGCATCCCCGCCAACGAGTTCTTGCTGCGATTGGCGCCGACCTTGCGCAAAAAAGCGCACAACTACAAAGAACGCGGCATGGATCTGGGCGAACTGGACATCATTGCCTTCGCCAGCCTCAAACGCGAAGTGCTGGACCTCAACAGCCATTTCCCGCCGCCAACCGAATACCTGCGCCAGGGCTGGCGCTCGCTGTCATTGGTTGGGCCGACATTTGCCCGCGTGTTGTTCGCTCACCCGGATGCGCCGGACTTCTTGCGCAGCAACCTGGGGCGCAGCATCGTATTTGACGTCGGGATCAGCTTGTGAGGCTCGAGCCTTTCCCCGGTCAGCAGCTAAGCTTCGTTCACAGCTGATTAATTTCCCTGTAGCTTCCACACATTCAGCAACGTCTACTCCTGACGAGGCCCGATATGACCAGCCGCCTGAACCCCGACGACCAAAAGCATGTCGAAGAGTACCTGCAGTTGTCCCAGCACCAAGTCGAGCGCCGGCCTTTCCGGCCGTGGATGCTCCTTGTACTGGTATTGGCAGTGACCATTGGTCTTGGCCTGTTGAGCCGATTTATCAGTTACCTGACGCTATGAGCTGCCTCGCGCTCGCTCGGGTAATTGCACCGATTTCCTTTAGCCTTGCGAGTTATCCCCATGTCCCATCGTATTGTCATTGTCGGCGGCGGCGCCGGCGGTCTGGAGTTGGCTACCCGCCTGGGTAAGACTCTGGGCAAGCGCGGCACAGCCAGCGTGATGCTGGTCGACGCGAACCTGACCCACATCTGGAAACCCTTGTTGCACGAAGTGGCAGCCGGTTCCCTGAACTCTTCCGAAGATGAACTCAACTATGTCGCCCAGGCCAAATGGAACCACTTCGAGTTCCAGCTGGGGCGCATGAGCGGGCTCGATCGCGCGAAGAAAAAAATCCAGCTGGCCGCCACCTATGACGAAGCCGGTCTGGAGCTGGTGCCGGCCCGCGAAGTGCCATACGACTCGCTGGTGATCTCCGTCGGCAGCACCACCAACGATTTCGGCACCCAGGGCGCGGCGCAGCACTGCCTGTTCCTCGACACCCGCAAACAGGCCGAGCGCTTCCACCAGCAACTGCTCAATCACTATTTGCGCGCTCACGCCGGTCAGACCGACACGATCGAGCAAATCAGCGTGGCCATCGTCGGCGCCGGTGCCACCGGGGTCGAACTGGCCGCCGAACTGCACAACGCCGCCCACGAACTGGCAGCCTATGGCCTGGACCGGATCAAACCGGAAAACATGCACATCACCCTGATCGAAGCCGGGCCACGGGTGCTGCCGGCGCTGCCGGAGCGCATTGGCGGGCCTGTGCATAAAACCCTGGAGAAACTCGGGGTCAATGTGATGACCAACGCTGCTGTCAGTGAAGTGACCGCCGACAGCCTGATTACTGCGGACGGCAAAGTGATCAACGCCAGCCTGAAAGTCTGGGCGGCGGGGATTCGTGCACCGGGTTTCCTCAAGGACATCGATGGCCTGGAAACCAACCGCATCAATCAGCTGCAAGTGCTGCCGACCCTGCAAACCACCCGCGACGAAAACATTTTCGCCTTCGGTGACTGCGCCGCCTGCCCGCAACCGGGCACCGACCGCAATGTGCCGCCACGTGCCCAGGCCGCTCACCAGCAGGCTTCGTTGCTGGCCAAATCGCTGAAACTGCGCATCGAAGGCAAGGCACTGCCGGAGTACAAGTACACCGACTACGGCTCGCTGATCTCACTGTCGCGTTTTTCGGCTGTGGGTAACCTGATGGGCAACCTCACCGGCAGCGTGATGCTCGAAGGCTGGCTGGCGCGGATGTTCTACGTGTCGCTGTACCGCATGCACCAGATGGCGTTGTACGGACCGTTCCGCACGGCGATGCTGATGCTGGGCAGCAAGATCGGTCGCGGGACTGAGCCACGCCTGAAACTGCACTAAACGAACCCTTGTGGGAGCGGGCTTGCTCGCGAAGAGGCCGTGTCATTCAACTTTATGTCGACTGACACACTGCATTCGCGAGCAAGCCCGCTCCCACATTAACTTTGCGGCGTTCCTGAATTTCTTATGGACAAAAAAAATCCCCGTATCTTTCGATACGAGGATTTTTAATATGGTCGGGGTAAGGGGATTCGAACTCCTGACATCCTGCTCCCAAAGCAGGCGCGCTACCGGACTGCGCTATACCCCGGTAAAAAAAAGGCACCTTTGAAAGGCGCCTTCTTCGATCAGCGCTTTTGGCCTCTGATCTTAAGATTCGATTCCAGCGCTAACTGGTTTCAAAAATGGTGGGTCGTGTGGGATTCGAACCTACGACCAATTGGTTAAAAGCCAACTGCTCTACCAACTGAGCTAACGACCCAAAAATGGTCGGGGTAAGGGGATTCGAACTCCTGACATCCTGCTCCCAAAGCAGGCGCGCTACCGGACTGCGCTATACCCCGGTTTGAAATTGGCTCCGTGACCAGGACTCGAACCTGGGACCCAATGATTAACAGTCATTTGCTCTACCGACTGAGCTATCACGGAACTACACATTTCAATTTACAACTTTGAAGCTTTTACTGCGTTCTCTTCGACCCGTTCGCATCGCTGCGTTCGTGTGTCTGAGGCGCGCTATTCTACAATCTTCAGCACCTCTGTCAACCCCCTAAATTGCTTTCAAGTTAATGATTTGCAACTTATTTTGGATTCCTGCTTGGGGAGCGGAAACCCTGGCGGGTGACTTACTGCGGGGCGCACTTTACAAGCCTTTTCCTTTGAGTTCAACAGCCTAACGAAAAAAAGGCCTCGTTATGCGAGGCCTTTTCGATTTTGCTGCCGTTATGGATCAGACGAAGACGATTTCGTCGTTTTCCACCACGCCGTGAGCGGTATCGCCCGGCATGAATCGACCGGACAGAATCAGCTGCGCCAGCGGGTTCTCGATCCAGCGCTGGATAGCGCGCTTGAGCGGCCGTGCGCCATATACCGGGTCGTAGCCGACCGCGATCAGCTTGTCCATGGCTTCCGGGCTGAGCTCAAGCTTCAGCTCGCGCTCGGTCAGGCGGCTGCGCAGGCGACCCAGCTGGATCTCGGTAATGCCGGCGATCTGATCCCGCGCCAACGGTTCGAAGATCACCACTTCGTCGACCCGGTTGATGAACTCCGGCCGGAAGTGGCTGGAAATCGCATCCATCACCGCCGCGCGCTGCGCCTCACGGTCGCCGACCAGTTCCTGGATCTGTACCGACCCCAGGTTGGAGGTCATGACAATCACGGTGTTCTTGAAGTCCACCGTGCGGCCATGGCTGTCGGTCAGACGACCATCCTCGAGCACTTGCAGCAAGATGTTGAACACATCCGGGTGCGCCTTCTCGACTTCGTCCATAAGGATCACCGAATACGGCTTGCGACGTACGGCCTCGGTCAGGTAACCGCCCTCTTCGTACCCCACGTAGCCTGGTGGCGCACCGATCAAGCGAGCCACGGAATGTTTCTCCATGAACTCGGACATGTCGATCCGCACCATCGCCTCTTCAGTATCAAAGAGGAATTCGGCCAATGCCTTGCACAGCTCGGTTTTACCGACACCGGTCGGGCCGAGGAACATGAACGAGCCGCTCGGGCGATTCGGGTCGGACAACCCGGCGCGGGAACGCCGCACCGCATTGGAAACCGCAACCACCGCTTCATCCTGGCCGATCACACGCTGGTGCAACAGGCTTTCCATCTTCATCAGTTTGTCGCGCTCGCCTTCGAGCATCTTCGACACCGGAATACCGGTCCACTTCGACACGACTTCGGCGATCTCTTCTTCAGTCACCTTGCTGCGCAGCAACTGGTTTTCGGCTTTGCCATGCTGGTCGACCATTTGCAGGCTGCGTTCCAGGTCCGGGATCACCCCGTACTGCAACTCGGCCATGCGATTCAGGTCGCCTTTGCGGCGGGCCGCTTCCAGCTCCTGACGGGACTGCTCGATTTTCTGCTGGATCTGCGCCGAACCCTGGACTTCGGCTTTCTCCGAATTCCAGATTTCTTCGAGATCCGAGTACTCACGCTCATGACGGGCGATTTCTTCCTGCAGTTTTTCCAGACGCTTCTTCGCCGCGTCGTCGCTTTCTTTCTTCAGTGCCTGGGATTCCACCTTCAGCTGAATCAGGCGACGCTCCAGACGGTCCAGCACTTCCGGCTTGGAGTCGATCTCCATGCGGATGCGGCTGGCGGCCTCGTCAATCAGGTCGATGGCCTTGTCGGGCAACTGCCGGTCAGTGATGTAGCGATGGCTGAGCTTGGCTGCGGCAATGATCGCGCCGTCGGTAATTGCCACCTTGTGGTGAACCTCATAACGCTCCTTGAGGCCACGCAGAATGGCGATGGTGTCTTCTTCGCTCGGCTCGTCCACCAGGACTTTCTGGAAGCGCCGCTCGAGGGCCGCATCCTTCTCTATATATTGGCGGTACTCGTTGAGCGTGGTCGCACCGACACAGTGCAGCTCACCGCGGGCCAGGGCCGGCTTGAGCATGTTGCCCGCATCCATCGAGCCTTCGCCCTTACCGGCGCCGACCATGGTGTGCAGTTCGTCGATGAACAGAATGATCTGCCCTTCCTGCTTCGACAGTTCATTGAGCAAGGCCTTTAGCCGCTCTTCGAACTCACCGCGATACTTGGCACCGGCAATCAGCGCCCCCATGTCCAGGGACAGCAGGCGCTTGCCCTTGAGGCCATCCGGCACTTCACCGTTGATGATGCGCTGGGCCAGGCCTTCGGCGATGGCGGTTTTACCCACGCCAGGCTCACCGATCAGCACCGGGTTGTTCTTGGTCCGACGTTGCAGCACCTGGATTGTGCGGCGAATTTCATCGTCACGGCCGATCACCGGATCGAGCTTGCCGTCTTCGGCGCGCTTGGTCAGGTCGACGGTGTATTTATCCAGCGCCTGACGAGCTTCCTCGTGGTTCGGGTCATTGACGGCCTCGCCACCACGCAGGTTGTTGATCGCGTTTTCCAGGGCTTTCTTGCTCACGCCCTGACCGAGCAACAGTTTGCCGAGCTTGCTGTTCTCGTCCATGGCAGCGAGCAGCACCAGCTCACTGGAGATGAACTGGTCGCCCTTCTGCTGGGCCAGACGGTCGGCCTGGTTGAGCAGGCGCGCCAGATCCTGCGACATGTTCACGTCGCCGGTCGGGTTCTGGATTTTCGGTAGCTGGTCGAGCTCTTTGGTCAGCTCTTTACGCAGGCTGTTGACGTCGAAGCCCACCTGCATCAACAGGGGCTTGATCGAGCCGCCCTGCTGTTCGAGCAAGGCTTGCATCAAGTGCGCCGGCTCGATGGCCGGATGATCGAGGCCGACAGCCAGGGATTGGGCATCGGACAACGCTAACTGCAATTTGCTGGTTAAACGGTCTATACGCATGGGTCACCTTCCTTTTGAGCAGGCCGGACCTATAAAACATCCTGAATGAAGAAACCTGCCAGATACCACAATAGATGTGGTCAATTCTGGGAGTTTCAAGCGTCGTGACGTTGATGCAGGTCAGGCAAGTCTAGCGGTCGAGCCAGATCAAGGAAGCAAATCGACCAGTGCGTGGACTGCGACGATAAGAAAAGAAGCGCGGATCGGTTACGGTGCAAAAACCGCCACCGTAGACAGCGGTGACGCCGCGAGCTGCCAGACGCAGGCACGCAAGCCTATAGATGTCGGCCATGAACTTGCCGGGGTTTTGACTTGGCACGAAGGCTTCAGCCGCTTGCGGCAACTGCTGCACGAAGGTTTCGCGCACTTCCGGGCCGACTTCAAAGGCTTGCGGGCCGATGGCCGGGCCGAGCCAGACCAATACCTCGGCAGGCGGTACCGCCAGACTGTCGAGAGTGGCTTCCAGCACGCCAGCCGCCAGCCCGCGCCAACCGGCATGGGCCGCAGCGACGCGGGTGCCGGCACGGTCGCAAAACAGCGCAGGCAGGCAATCGGCGGTCATCGCCGCGCAGGCGACGCCCGGCGTTGATGTCCAACTGGCGTCAGCCGTGTCCACCCGGCCTGGATTGGCATGGGCCACGACAATGCCGTGGACCTGCTGCAGCCAGGCCGGTTGAATGGAGAAGTGATCAGTAAGACGCCGGCGATTCTCGGCAACAGCTTCAGGGCTGTCGTCGACGTGATCGCCGAGGTTGAGGCTGTCGAACGGCGCCACACTGACGCCGCCCGCGCGGGTGGTGACGCAGGCTTTGACCCCGGCCGGCGCGGGCCAGTCAGGAATCAGCCAGTCACTCATCCGATGAACGCCTCGCGGTCTTGCTTGAGCAGGGTCAGCAACCAGACAAAATCTTCCGGCAACGGCGATTCCCAGCTCATGCGCTTACCGGTGGTCGGATGATCCAGTTCCAGGAAACGCGCATGCAGCGCCTGACGCGGGAAGTTTTTCAGCGACTCGACCATGGTTGGGTTGGCTGCCGGCGGGATACGGAAACGACCGCCGTAGGCAGGATCTCCGACCAACGGGTAGTTGATGTGCGCCATGTGCACGCGAATCTGGTGCGTACGACCGGTTTCCAGCTTCACCCGCACGTGAGTGTGGGAGCGGAAGCGCTCGAGCACGCGGTAATGGCTGACGGCTTGCTTGCCACCTTCCATCACGGCCATGCGCTGGCGTTGCTGGCCGTGACGACCGATCGGCGCGTTGATCTTGCCGCCAGCTGTCACCACACCGATCACGATGCACTCGTAGATCCGGCTGACGCTACGGCTCTGCAACTGTGTAACCAGCTGCGTCTGCGCTTGAATGGTCTTGGCCACCACCATCAGACCGGTGGTGTCCTTGTCCAGGCGATGCACGATACCGGCGCGGGGCACATTGATGATGTCCGGCACGTGGTGCAGCAAGGCGTTGAGCAAGGTGCCGTCGGCATGACCGGCAGCCGGGTGCACCACCAGGCCCGCAGGCTTGTTGATCACCAGGATATCGTCGTCTTCGTAGACGATATCCAGGGCTATGTCTTGAGCGACCCATTCGCCCTGAGCTTCCTGCTCGGCAGTCAGCTCAAGGATGGCGCCGCCGTGGACGATGTCTCGCGGGCGGATAACCGCCCCATCCACAGTCAGGCGGCCGTCTTTGATCCAGGCGGAAAGGCGCGAGCGCGAGTGCTCAGCGAATAATTGTGCGGCGACTTGATCGAGGCGTTGGCCGCCCAATTCGGACGGCACCTCTGCGCGAAGTTCAATTTTATCGGACATGCTCAGACTAGGCGTCGGCACAGCCTTTGGTTTCGGCTGCGCGCTTGTGGTTAAATACGGCGTCTTTTGCCCCGAGGCTATTCAACGGGGCGCTCATCATAACAGGACGGCCACGCCCAAGACAGCGGCCGTCATAGGGACGCAAGCCGCCATGCAAGTGAAACACCTGCTGCTGATCGCCATCCTCGCATTGACCGCTGCTTGCTCATCGAAGGAAGTCGTAGACGAAAACCTCAGTGAAGTCGAGCTGTACCAACAGGCTCAAGCCGACCTGGACAATAGCAGCTACACCAGCGCCATCGCCAAGCTGAAGGCTCTGGAATCACGTTATCCGTTCGGTCGCTATGCCGATCAGGCGCAACTCGAACTCATCTATGCCAACTACAAGAACACCGAGCCAGAAGCGGCAAAGTCCGCTGCGGAACGCTTCATTCGCCTGCACCCACAGCATCCGAACGTCGATTATGCCTACTACCTCAAGGGCCTGACTTCTTTCGACCAGGATGTCGGCCTGCTGGCGCGTTTCCTGCCGCTGGACATGACCAAGCGTGACCCGGGTGCCGCCCGCGACTCCTATAACGAGTTCGCCCAGCTGACCAGCCGCTTCCCGAACAGCCGTTACGCACCAGACGCCAAGCAGCGCATGATCTATCTGCGCAACCTGCTGGCAGCCTACGAAATTCACGTGGCCGACTACTACCTGACCCGCCAGGCCTATGTCGCCGCCGCGAACCGCGGTCGTTACGTGGTGGAAAACTTCCAGGAAACCCCTTCGGTCGGCGACGGCCTGGCAGTGATGACCGAGGCCTACCAGCGCATGCACCTGGACGAACTGGCGGCCACCAGCCTGGAAACCCTGAAGCTCAACTACCCGAACCACCCGACGCTGGTAGACGGTCAGTTCGTACCGACCGTGGCCGAAGCCGACAACCGTTCGTGGCTGAGCAAGGCGACCCTGGGCCTGATCGAGTCCCGTCCGCCGCTGCCACCGGGCGAAACCCGCGCCAACCAGGACGTACAGAAGCAATTCCAGGACGCCAAGGACGCAATCCCGAGCGAGCTCAAGCCTAAAGACGACAATGGCGACGCGATCGAAGAAGAAAATCACGAAGCGGAAGGCAACAACAGCGACCGTTCGTGGTTCAGCTACATGACCTTCGGCGTGTTCGACTGACACCCCAGGTTGTGCAAAAAGGGAGACTTGTAGGAGCGAGCTTGCTCGCGATGGACGTCAACGTTAACGCGCTTTGTCTGAATAAACGCGTCGTCCTTGAGACCATCGCGAGCAAGCTCGCTCCTACATAAGCTATTAGGCTGTGCGCTGGCCATGTCCTTGGCTAAACTAGCTAATCACTAGTCAAAAAGCAGCTCACCATGCTTCGTTTATTGTTCTGGATTGCCCTGATTGCCGCTGCAGTATGGTTCTGGCGCAAGTTCAAGGGTCAGGCTTCCACCCCCAGACCTCCTGCCGAGCGGGAAGCGGCGCCCATGGTCCGCTGTGCCCATTGTGGCGTCCACCTGCCCCGTGACCGCGCGCTGAGCCTCGACCAGCAATGGTATTGCAGCCAGGCTCATCTCGAGCAAGGTAAGGACTCCAGTGGCCACTGACACTTGAGCAGAAATGGCAGCCGTTTAAGGACTATCGCGCGTCCCCAAGGAACTGAAAGGCGTTGATCGACGTCTGACGCAGATTACTCAAGACCTCTCTGTGCGAATGAACCGGGTAATCGAAAACGTCCTGCACCTGCAGCGCCGCGAGCAAATGTCGCCGCTACGGCTCGATCTGAAATCACTGGAAATACTCGATAATGAAGCCCCAGCCCGCCATATCAAGGGCCTGGGGCTTTATCTGTCCGGCCAGCCGGGCGAAAGCATTCCGTCCCGCCTAGACTTCAAGGCACGCCAGGAAAGCGGCTGCTTTTGCATGACCTATGCATACGGACGGAACCCACGTTGAACACGAGACCACGACAAAAAGTCTTGATCGTCGATGACGAACCGGACATTCGCGAACTCCTGGAAATCACCCTGGGAAGGATGAAGCTGGAGACGTTCAACGCCCGCAACGTCGGCGAAGCGCAATCCCTGCTCAAACGCGAAACCTTCGATCTATGCCTGACCGACATGCAGTTGCCGGACGGTACCGGCCTGGAGCTGGTGCAGCACATCCAGCAACGCCACCCCCAGGTCCAGGTGGCGATGATCACCGCCTATGACAGTCTCGAAAACGCGATCAATGTGCTCAAGGCCGGGGCATTCGACTTCCTGACCAAACCGGTGGACCTTGTGCGCCTGCGTGAACTGGTCACCAACGCCCTGCTGGTTCCGGCGGCCCGAGGGGTCGGCATCGATCGACGCTTGCTCGGCGACTCATTGCCCATGCGCAGCCTGCGCAAACACATCACCAAACTGGCCAGCAGCCATGCGACGGTATACATCAGCGGAGAGTCCGGCAGCGGCAAGGAGTTGGTCGCGCGCCTGATCCATGATCAAAGCCCCCGCGCCAATCAGCCGTTCATTGCGATCAACTGCGCGGCGATTCCTTCGGAGCTGCTGGAGAGCGAATTTTTCGGTCATCGCAAAGGCAGTTTCAGCGGCGCCATCGAAGACAAACCCGGCCTGTTCCAGACAGCTCACGGCGGCACCCTGCTCCTCGACGAAGTGGCTGACCTGCCGCTGGCCATGCAAGTCAAACTGCTGCGCGCGATTCAGGAGAAATCCGTACGCAGCGTCGGCGGGCAGCAGGAAATGGCGGTGGATGTGCGCATTCTCTGCGCCACGCACAAGGACCTTGGCACCGAAGTCGCCGCCGGACGATTTCGTCACGACCTTTACTACCGTTTGAACGTGATCGAACTCCGGGTGCCGCCCTTGCGCGAGCGTCGCGACGATATCGAAATGCTAGCCAGCCACATACTCAAGCGCCTGGCCGCCGATACGGATCAACCTGCGGCGAGACTCCACCCCCAAGCCCTCGATGCGCTGAAAAGCTATCGCTTCCCGGGCAATGTGCGGGAACTGGAAAACATGCTCGAACGGGCGCACACCTTGTGTGAGAACAAACAGATCGAAGCCGGTGACCTGCGCCTGGCTGAAGGCAACTGTGGAGCTGAGGGTGGCGTGCCGGACCTGACCCGGATCGACAATCTGGAAGCCTACCTGGAAAACGTCGAGCGCCAACTGCTGCTCCAGGCCCTGGAGGAAACCCG
The DNA here is from genome assembly GCF_057838985.1 of Pseudomonas sp. KH_046_2. Taxonomy (NCBI): domain Bacteria; kingdom Pseudomonadati; phylum Pseudomonadota; class Gammaproteobacteria; order Pseudomonadales; family Pseudomonadaceae; genus Pseudomonas; species Pseudomonas sp. KH_046_2. The sequence goes on from NZ_CM174480.1 coordinate 5,404,845, forward strand.
CTGGAACCGCACGGCGGCGGCTCAGCGGTTGAACCTGTCATTCAGGTCAATGCGTTACCGGCTCAAGAAGTTGGGATTGGATTGATGCTTTAAAGTCTCCCGGCAGGCGCATAAGGCGCCGGATCGATAATCGGTGCCCGGCCCAACATCACATCGGCAAACAGCTGGCATGACGCCGGCGCCAGCACCAGCCCGTTACGGTAGTGCCCGCAGTTGAGCCAGAGCCCGTCAAACCCCGGCACCGGGCCGATGTAAGGAATGCCCTCGGGTGATCCCGGGCGCAATCCGGCCCAATGCCCCACCACTTCGGCATCGGCCAGCGCCGGGATCAATTCCACCGCGGACGCCTTCAGGCTTTCCAGTGCCGACCCGGTCGGCGTCTTGTCAAAGCCTTCATGCTCCAGTGTACTGCCGATCAGTATGTGCCCGTCGCGCCGGGGAATCGCATAACGGCCCTTGGCCAGGACCATGCTTGGCAGGAAATCCGCCGCACACTTGTAGAGAATCATCTGCCCTTTCACCGGCTCGACCGGCAGCGTCAGATCAAGAAGCTTGAGCAAGTCACCGCTCCAGGCACCCGCCGTCAGGACGACTTGATCGCCCGGGACAGTACCTGTGGAAGTCTGCACGCCGACCACCTTGTTGCCGTCACGAACAAACCCGCTGACTTCGCACTGCTCATGGATCGTCACGTTCGGCAGCGCCAGCAACGCGGCCTTGAGAGATTTCACCAGACGCGGATTGCGCACGTTGGCGACGTCGGCCATGTAGATCGCCCGGGAAAAACCACTGCCCAGCACCGGCACGGCGTCGTGTGCCGCCGAAATATCCACCGCGCTGAGCGGGCGATTTTCCCGGGCGGCCCATGCCAGGGCTTCAGCCTCGTCATCCAGATCCAGCCAGTACAGACCGGTGGTGTGCACTTCAGGATCAACGCCAGTGGCGGCAAACAAGCGCTCGCCCAGCTGTGGATAAAAGTCCTGGGACCAGTGAGCCAACGCGGTGACCGCCGGGCTGTAGCGCCACGGGTAAAGCGGCGAAACGATGCCACCACCGGCCCAGGACGATTCCTGGCCGACGCTCGAGCGATCCAGCAGCACAACGCTTTGCACTTCGGAGGCGAGATTGAACGCCGTCAGCAATCCAATCACCCCACCGCCGACAATCACCACTTGCTGTTGCCTGGTCATGTTCTGATCCCATCGTTAAATAGACAGAGGGTACAAAAGGCACCCGAAAAAGAAACTCAGCGCCCCCAGCAGTCTTTGCTGGTCAGGCCGGATTTCGCGTTGACCATACCGAGCACACCGGTGTTGGTGATGGTCAGATCACCGCACTTGTCAGTGGCCATGCTCGAGTCAGCCTTGCGCACCGCCGTCAGTAGAAAGGTCTGGTCGGTCAGGCTCGGTGTGATGCTGTAGTAATCATTGCCGGCACTGAGGCCCGTCGCATCGGTGTAGGCATTTTTCTGCGAGTAGAAGCGCTCCAGCAGCTGCGCCTGCTCCGAGAGCAGACCGGCTGCTTCTGCGCGACGGCCCTTGTTCAGGTACTCGGTGAGACTCGGAGCAGCAATGGTCATGACAATACCGATGATCGCAATCACGATCATGATTTCGATCAGGGTAAAACCGCGGTTGGAACTACGCATGCCTCAATTCTCACTCACTGTATTTGTCGCCACATGATGCGACGGCTACCGCCGGATTTTTCCATCCCCGCACTACCGTCGCCAGTGGAATCGTTCACGGCCCCGCCATTGTCGCTGGCGTCCTGGGTCGAATGCTCACCGATAAAGATCACGCCATCGGACAGCGTGTCGCTGTTGTCGACCACTCCATCGGCGTTGCTGTCGAGCATCTTAACGCTGATCGCAGCGGGCAGCTTCAGGCAGACGGTCTTCAGCCCCTGATTGCTGTGATAAAAACCGTACCAGTTGCCATTGGCCAGACAGGTCGGCCGGTTCAGCGCTGGCGAATCCGCTGATGTGGCAGCGTGCGCCGACATCGACAGGGCGAGCGCGACGACGACAGCAAACAATTGCGACCATAACCTGGCAGGTCGCTCAGTACTTTGCATAGATGCTCTCCACCACACTGCGCGAATGCCCCGCGATCCCCACTGCCGTTACCCGGTACAACGTCGCCGGGGTATTGATTGGCACATTCACCGCATTTCGGCTGACACCGATGTTTTGCACGCCATAAAAACCCTTGCCCGATGCAATCCAGGTCACGCCGGAAGAGGCGTTGAAACCGGCAGCGGTAATAGTCGAAGACTCGGACGGTGGTGCACATTGAACGATGCCGCTGCAAACAGGTAGCGCATAACTGTCCCGCTGTACCGTACCCTCGCCCACCCGCAATGCCGCCTCGGCACTCTGGAACGACTGGTTGCGCAAGGCGACGCTACCGGCCATTTTTTCCTGCAGGGTGGCGCTCTGCATCGATGAAAGACCAATCAACGTCAGCAAGAGCAAGAACACCAGGCTGACCAACAGTGCCATGCCGCGTTGAGCGTAATACTTCTTGGGAGCACGATTCATTGGCACTCCCTCATGGCAGGCGGTTGCGCAGAGCAGCAACCACATTGAAGGTTTGATCGCTCACCCGGTGGTTCGGATCGAAGAGGGTCAGGCTCAGGCGAACGCTTCGAATCAGCGCGGGATCCGTGGGGTTGCTGCTGTAGTGCGAAGCAGCCAGGTCAGTGGCCGTGCTGGCCAGGCCGAAGCTCACGTCGAAAGCGCTGACGTTGTCCACCAATACCTGGTCTGCTGCGGCACCGCTCTTCATAAGCAGCTGGTTGTTGCTGTAGCTGTAAATCAGCCGCCGGATCGGAAAAGCCAATTGCCCTGCCACTGGCGTCCGACCTTCACTGTAGGCCGTCGACCTGATTCGACAATCAGACAGCACGGTCCAGTCCGGCTTGCCGCCATTGCCGCCGACATCCGCCGTAACCAGCGCCAACTTGCGGCCGCCATTGTCCCAACGGATCGGTGCTAGCTGACTGGCATGGAAATCACCTTTCTGACTTGAATCGGTGATCGTTTCCAGACAACCGAACATCCCGACCATGCGGACTTCCTGAATCATTTTGCTCAACACGAAACGTGCGTCCTCCTGCATGTTCGCGGCCGCATTCTGGCTGAGATAAGTGTTCTTGGCCGCGATGAAAACCTGCACCACGCCCAGCACCACGATCAGGCTCAATGCCAGGGCGATCAGCAATTCGACCAGGCTAAAACCCCTGCTGCAGCGACTCACGGGGTCACCATTGGGTCAATGGCCGCGCGACTGCTCAGGACGAAGCTGCGCCGCGAGTCAGCAGCCTTCGCAGCCCGCGAGTCGTCCCAGTTAATCGTGATGGTGTACACCTTCTGATTGACGGTGACACTGCCCGTCGCGGAGGCACCGAGTGAACTGACAATGTTGGCATTGAAGTCAAACAGGTCCTGATCCCGGGTGACATCCGGATTGCCCGAAGCCGGCGGCGCAATGGTGTAGTCCGCAGCAGCGTTGGCACGAATGCGGTCCATCAGGTCGTAGGCGATAAAACTGGCCTGACTGGTCATGCGCGCGCTGTCCGTGTACTTCAGCGCATTGAGCTGAAACGCCGCCGCCCCCAGCAGGCCCACTCCCAGAATGACTAACGCCACCAGGACTTCGACCAGCGTCATGCCTTCCTGCGTGCGTTTGCTCCATGCCCTCATCCGCAACTTCCACCCAATAGAATTCGTCCGTTCAAACAAACAGTCAGCGTCCTGCTTTGTGCTCCCTGCCCATAGCTGATCACCACCTCTGAGGACGGTGATGACAATCCGCCCATACTGTTGAAATCGATGGCTGTGACGCCAGAGGTTAGCGCCAGAGTTGCGCCGCTGCTCATCGCCGGAACAACCCGTAATACATTGGCCAAAGCGCCAGTACCGTCGTAAACCGTCAGCTCCCCACTCCAGACATCCCCACCGGCCGTCGGGCGCACTCGTGTGGTATTGCCCCGATCGATGGCTTCGAGCCGGGCAAAATTCAGGGTTCGTCGCAGGTCAGCGATTTCAGTATCAGCCCTGGTTGTTTGGGTCGAGCGGGTGAACGCCGGGACAGCCAGAGTCAGCAGAATCAGAAGGATCGCGAGCGCGACCAGCAACTCGATCAGCGTGAAACCTTTTGTAGGATGATCCATCGGGGCCTTCTGTTTCCTTCAGCTATACCTGCTCTTGCGCGGCACAACATTCGAGCGATGCGGTGCGTTTGCGTTGCCATTTCTCGCGCAGGGATTGCGCGAGCCACAGCACGCCACGGAGGGAGATGTCATGCGGCAACAAGGCTTCAGCCTGATCGAACTGCTCATGGGACTGGCAATTACAGGAATTGTTCTGCATTTGGTCAGTCCGGCGTTCGCAACGCTGATCGAGTCGAACCAAAGAGAGCAAGCGACACAGGCCCTTTCCAGTGGTATTCGCACCGCCCGGAGCGAAGCCATCGTCCGCAATCAGGCCGTGGTGATTCACGGCATCAATGGCGACTGGAGCCAAGGCTGGCGGATTATTCTGGATATCAGCGGCAAGGGGGAGATGGACAGCGACAATCCACTGCTGGCCGAACGCCAGAGCGGCGCACGCATGTCGATTGTGGGGAACAGTACGGTCGAAAGCTCAATACGCTTCAGAGGTCAGGGCGAGCCACTGTTTGGAGGGACACTACACATTTGCGCAGTTCGCGAACCGGCGAGCCAACATCAAGTGGTATTGGCACGGACCGGTCGCGTCAGCCTGCGCAACGACAAGGTTGAGCAGGCGTTATGCGAAAAAAATAAAGTCAGAGCAACGAACGAACGCGCAGTTCTTTAGGCATCGAGAACGTGATGTTCTCCTCGCGACCGGCCAGCTCATCGGCACCGGTGGCACCCCAAGCCTGCAACTGCTGGATCACGCCGCGCACCAGGACTTCCGGGGCGGATGCGCCAGCGGTGATGCCGATACGCTCGACACCATCGAACCAGCTCTTTTGCAGGTCTTCGGCACCGTCGATCAGGTAGGCCGGAGTGGACATGCGCTCTGCCAATTCGCGCAAGCGATTGGAGTTGGAGCTGTTCGGACTGCCGACCACCAGCACCACGTCACACTCGTCGGCCAGTTGCTTGACCGCGTCCTGACGGTTTTGCGTGGCGTAGCAAATATCGTCCTTGCGCGGCCCACCAATGGCCGGGAAGCGCGAACGAAGGGCGTCGATAACGCGGCTGGTGTCGTCCATCGACAATGTGGTCTGGGTCACGAAGGCGAGCTTTTCAGGGTTGTTCACCTGCAACGCCGCGACATCCTTCTCGTCTTCGACCAGGTAGATCGCGCCGCCATTGCCGGCATCGTACTGGCCCATGGTGCCTTCGACTTCCGGGTGACCGGCGTGGCCGATGAGAATGCACTCTCGGCCGTCACGGCTGTAGCGTGCCACTTCGATGTGGACTTTGGTCACCAGCGGGCACGTGGCGTCGAACACTTTCAGCCCGCGGCCAGCCGCTTCGCTGCGCACGGCCTGGGAAACACCGTGGGCGCTGAAGATCACGATGACATCGTCCGGCACCTGATCCAGCTCTTCGACGAAGATCGCACCGCGGGAGCGCAGGTCTTCGACGACGAATTTGTTGTGGACCACTTCGTGGCGCACATAGATCGGTGGCCCGAAGACTTCCAGGGCGCGGTTGACGATTTCGATCGCCCGGTCCACACCGGCGCAGAAGCCACGGGGGTTGGCGAGTTTGATTTGCATGCTGTGCCTCGTGTCTTGTCCAGTAGGAGCGAGCTTGCTCGCGAAAAACTAAAGGACACCGCGTCAATCCAGAAGAAACGCGTATTCGTTGACGATCATCGCGAGCAAGCTCGCTCCTACAGAAAGCAGTTACAGCGCTTTGACAGTGATGATTTCCACGTCAAAGGTCAACGTCTTGCCCGCCAGCGGGTGGTTGAAGTCGATGGTCACTTGCGCGTCATCGAACTCTTGGACCACGCCCGGCAATTCAGTATTGGCCGCATCGTTGAAGATCACCAGCAAGCCAGGCGACAGTTCCATGTCCTGGAACTGGGAGCGCGGGATGATCTGCACGTTTTGCGGGTTAGGCTGGCCGAAAGCGTTTTCCGGCTCAATGCTCAGCGTACGCTTGTCACCAGCCTTGAAACCGAACAGCGCCGCTTCGAAACCTGGCAACAGGTTGCCATCACCGACCCTGAAGGTCGCCGGGGCTTTGTCGAAGGTGCTGTCCACCGTGTCGCCGTTCTCCAGGCGCAATGCGAAATGCAAGGTGACTTCCGTGTTCTGGCCGATGCGTTGCTCAGCCAATACCTGTTCAGTCATGAACGGTTTCTCCGGTCTTTTTACTTTTGAACATATCCAGTGCCAGCATGACGGCACCAACAGTGATGGCACTGTCGGCAAAGTTGAACGCGGGGAAATACCAGCGGTTCTGCCAATGCACCAGAATGAAATCGATCACATGGCCCAGGGCAATGCGGTCATACAAATTGCCCAGCGCGCCGCCAAGCACCAGTGCCAGCGCAATCGCCAGCCAGGTCTCGTTGCGCCCCAGACGCTTGAGCCACACCACCAGCACCGCACTGACCACGACCGCGATCAACGCGAACAGCCAGCGCTGCCAGCCGGAGCTGTCAGCCAGGAAGCTGAACGCCGCGCCAGTGTTGTAGGCCAGGGTCCAGCTGAAGTAATCGGGGATGATTACGATCTGCTGGTACATCTGGAGCTTGCCTTCGAAGTAGAACTTGCTGGCCTGGTCGATGACCAGGACCAGCAAACTCAACCAGAGCCAGCTCAGCCGTCCGAAACGGCCAACGGCATTAGGCATAGTGACGGACCTCGCCAGCGCCGCTGATGTTATCCACGCAACGGCCGCAGATTTCCGGGTGCTCCGGGTTCACGCCGACGTCTTCACGGCAGTGCCAGCAACGGGCGCACTTGGCGTGAGCCGACTTGACGATCTTCAGCTTCAGGCCGCTGACTTCGGTGACCACGGCATCGGCCGGTGCCTGCACCAATGGCGCAACACTGGCGGTCGACGTGATCAGTACGAAGCGCAGTTCGTTGCTCAGCTTGGCCAGGTCGGCGCTCAGGGCGTCTTCGGCGAACAGCGTCACTTCGGCTTGCAGGTTGCCACCGACGGCCTTGGCCGCACGCTGGATTTCCATCTCTTTGTTGACCGCAACCTTCACTTCCATGATGCGATCCCAGTAGGCGCGATCCAGCTCGATGCCTTCCGGCAGTTCGCTCAGGCCTTCGTACCAGGTGTTGAGCATGACGGACTCGTTACGCTCGCCCGGCAGGTACTGCCACAGTTCGTCGGCGGTGAACGCCAGGATCGGCGCGATCCAGCGCACCAGCGCCTCGGAGATGTGGAACAGCGCGGTCTGGCACGAACGGCGGGCCTTGCTGTCGGCGCCAGTGGTGTACTGGCGATCCTTGATGATGTCGAGATAGAAGCCACCCAGCTCCTGCACGCAGAAGTTGTGGATCTTCGAGTACACGTTCCAGAAGCGGTATTCACTGTAGTGCTCTTGCAGCTCGCGTTGCAGCAGCAGAGTCCGGTCCACGGCCCAACGGTCCAGTGCCAGCATTTCTTCGGCCGGCAGCAGGTCGGTGGCCGGGTTGAAGCCGGTCAGGTTCGAAAGCAGGAAGCGCGCGGTGTTACGGATACGCCGGTAGGCATCCGCACTGCGTTGCAGGATCTGCTCGGAAACCGCCATTTCACCCGAGTAGTCGGTCGAGGCAACCCACAGACGCATGATGTCGGCGCCCAGGGTGTCGTTGACCTTTTGCGGCGCAATCACGTTGCCCAAAGACTTGGACATCTTGCGGCCGGACTCGTCGACAGTGAAGCCGTGGGTCAGCAGCTCGCGGTACGGTGCGTGATTGTCGATGGCGCAACCGGTCAGCAGCGACGAGTGGAACCAGCCACGGTGTTGGTCCGAGCCTTCCAGGTACAGGTCGGCGCGTGGGCCGGTTTCGTGGCCCATCGGGTGTGAACCGCGCAGGACGTGCCAGTGCGTGGTACCCGAATCGAACCAGACGTCCAGGGTGTCGCTGATCTTGTCGTACTGCGGCGCTTCAGCGCCCAGCAGCTCGGCGGCGTCCAGCTTGAACCAGGCCTCGATGCCTTCGACTTCAACGCGCTTGGCAACTTCTTCCATCAGTTCGACGGTACGCGGGTGCAGTTCGCCGCTTTCCTTGTTCAGGAAGAACGGGATCGGCACGCCCCAGTTGCGCTGACGGGAGATGCACCAGTCCGGACGGTTGGCGATCATCGAGTGCAGGCGCGCCTGGCCCCAGGCCGGAACGAACTGGGTCTCTTCGATGGCCTTGAGCGAGCGCTGGCGCAGGGTGTCGCCGGTGGTCGGCTGCTTGTCCATGCCGATGAACCACTGCGCGGTGGCGCGGTAGATCAGCGGGGTCTTGTGGCGCCAGCAGTGCATGTAGCTGTGTTCGATGATGGTGGTGTGCAGCAGCGCGCCGACTTCGGTCAGCTTGTCGACGATGGCCGGGTTGGCCTTCCAGATGAACTGGCCGCCGAAGAATTCCAGCGAGGTCGCGTAAACGCCGTTGCTTTGTACCGGATTGAGGATGTCATCGTTGACCATGCCGTACTTCTTGCAGGTCACGAAGTCGTCCACGCCATAGGCCGGAGCGGAGTGAACCACACCGGTGCCGGCGCCCAGTTCAACGTAGTCGGCCAGGTAAACCGGCGACAGACGGTCGTAGAACGGGTGACGGAAGTTGATCAGTTCCAGCGCTTTACCGCTGGTGGTCGCAATGACCGAACCTTCCAGCGAGTAGCGCGCCAGGCACGACTCGACCAGCTCTTCGGCCAGTACCAGCAGCTTGTCGCCGACGTCGACCAGGGCGTAGTTGAATTCCGGGTGAACGTTCAGCGCCTGGTTGGCCGGGATGGTCCACGGGGTGGTGGTCCAGATCACGATCGAGGCAGGCTTGGCCAGGCTTGGCAGACCGAAGGCGGCAGCCAGTTGGGCTTCATCGGCAATCGGGAACGCCACGTCGATGGTCGAGGACTTCTTGTTCTCGTACTCAACTTCCGCCTCGGCCAGGGCCGAACCGCAGTCAAAACACCAGTTCACAGGCTTCAGGCCCTTGAACACGAAACCGCCCTTGACGATTTCGGCCAAGGCACGGATTTCACCGGCCTCGTTCTTGAAGTCCATGGTCTTGTACGGATTGGCGAAGTCGCCCAGCACGCCGAGGCGGATGAACTCGGACTTCTGCCCTTCGATCTGCTCGGTGGCGTAGGCCCGGCACAGTTCGCGGGTCTTGTCCGCGCCCAGGTTCTTGCCGTGGGTCACTTCGACTTTGTGCTCGATCGGCAGGCCGTGGCAGTCCCAGCCCGGAACATAAGGCGCGTCGAAGCCCGACAGGGTCTTCGAACGGATGATCATGTCCTTGAGAATCTTGTTCAGTGCATGACCGATGTGAATCGAGCCGTTGGCGTACGGAGGGCCGTCGTGCAATACGAACTTCGGACGAGCCTTGCCAATCTCGCGCAACTTTCCGTACAGGCCAATACTGTCCCAGCGCTGCAGGATCTGCGGTTCGCGCTGTGGCAGGCCGGCCTTCATTGGGAAGGCGGTGTCCGGAAGGTTTAGCGTGGCTTTATAGTCGGTCATTTAAGGCTCTTCATTAGCGATGGGCGCTAGGTGCGGCTAGTGCACGGGCGGCGGCGACATCCGCGTTGATCGCCGTTTTCAACGCCTCCAGAGAGGCGAAACGCTGCTCTTCGCGCAGCTTGTGGTGGAAAACCACCGTTAAACGCCGGTCATACAGATCGCCGGCAAAATCTAAAAGATGTATTTCGAGGTGGGCCTTGCCATCACCTTGTACCGTTGGCCGCACGCCGATATTGGCGACGCCGGGGCAGGTCTTGCCGTCGATGTCGACGTTGACCAGGTAAACCCCGGAAAGCGGAACGCGACGGCGCTTGAGTTGTATGTTGGCTGTGGGCGTACCCAACTGGCGAGCCAGCTTCTGGCCGTGCAGCACCCGCCCGGTAATCTGGAACGGCCGACCTAGCAGTCGCTCGGCCAAGGCAAAATCAGCTGCGGCCAAGGCATTGCGGACCTGAGTGCTGCTGACGCGAATACCGTCCAGCTCAACGGTTTGCGCTGCCTCGACGGTAAAGCCCTGAACGATGCCGGCTTGTTGCAGGAAATCGAAATCCCCTACGCGGTCGCAGCCGAACCGGAAGTCGTCACCGACTTCAAGGTGCTGTACGCCAAGGCCGTCCACCAGGATGGTATCAACGAATTCGCTGGCGCTGAGCTTGCTCAGCCGCTGGTTGAAGGCCAGGCACAGGACGCGGTCGACACCTTCGTCGGCCAGCAGCTGCAGTTTATCCCGCAGCCGGGCCAGACGGGCCGGGGCCGTGTCCGGGGCGAAAAATTCTCGCGGCTGCGGCTCAAAAATCACCACGCAGCTGGGCACGCCCAACTCGAGCGCACGCTCACGCAGCCGCGCCAGGATAGCCTGGTGACCACGGTGAACACCGTCAAAGTTGCCAATAGTGGCGACACAGCCCCGATGCTGGGGGCGCAGATTGTGGAGGCCTCGAACCAGCTGCATAACGCGCTTCTTGCTCATAAAGTGGTCGATTATAACCACACCCGGCGGCCGACGACAGGCAACACCGTAACCCAAAGTGATCGAGCCGACAAAACTGCCGGATCGCCCGTGTTTATCGAGGCCAGAACCTCAGCCCAGCGTCTTGCGATTGAAGTCGCGCAAACGGAAACCCATCAACACTAACATGCCGAAATAAGCCACCACACCCGCCGCCACCAACGCCCCCAGGCGCAGGAAGCGTTCGAGCATATGCCCCTGATCCCAGGCCGGCATGAAGTGCATCGCACCCAACAATACCGCGGACATTACCGCAACAGCGACCAGCAGTTTGAAAGTGAACTTCGCCCAGCCCGGCTGCGGCTGGTACATCTGCTGCTTGCGCAGTTGATAGAACAGCAATCCGGCATTGAGGCAAGCACCGGCACTGATCGCCAAGGCCAGGCCCGCGTGAGCCAGGGGGCCGATCAGCACCAAGTTGAACAGCTGGGTGACCACCAGGGTAAAAATCGCGATTTTTACCGGTGTACGGATGTTTTGTTGCGCATAAAAGCCAGGGGCCAGCACTTTGATCACAATAATTCCGAGTAACCCGACCGAATAAGCGATCAGGGCACGCTGGGTCATCGATGCATCAAACGCATTGAACTGGCCGTACTGGAACAAAGAAACCGTCAGCGGCTCCGCCAGAATCCCCAACGCCAGCGAGCAAGGCAGCACCAATACGAAGCACAGGCGCAGGCCCCAGTCGAGGATGCGCGAATACTCGTGGCGATCCTTGTTGGCGTAGGTCTTGGCCAGGGTCGGCAACAGAATCGTCCCCAGCGCCACGCCCAGCACGCCGGAAGGCAGCTCCATCAATCGGTCGGCGTAGTACATCCAGGACACGGACCCGGCAACCAGGAACGAAGCGAAGATGGTGTTGATGATCAGCGAGATCTGGCTCACCGACACCCCGAGAATCGCCGGCAGCATCTGCTTCATTACCCGCCAGACACCGCTGTCGCGCAGATTCAAGCGCGGCAGCACCAGCATGCCGATCTTTTTCAGGTGCGGCAGCTGATAGAGCAACTGCGCCAGGCCACCCACCAGAACCGCCCAGCCGAGCGCCATTACGGGCGGATCGAAGTACGGTGTCAGGAACAACGCAAAAATAATCATGCTGACGTTGAGCAGCGTCGGCACGAATGCCGGGACCGAAAAACGGTTCCAGGTGTTGAGGATCGCACCCGCCAGCGACGACAGGGAAATCAGCAATATGTAAGGAAAGGTCACCCGCAACAGGTTGGAAGTGAGCTCGAATTTTTCCGGGGTATCGGTGAAACCCGGCGCAGTGACCCAGATGACCCACGGCGCAGCGATCATGCCCAACGCCGTGACCAGCGCCAGCACCAGCGTCAACAGGCCCGAGACGTAGGCAATGAAGGTTCGGGTCGCCTCATCGCCCTTCTGGCTTTTATATTCCGCAAGAATCGGCACGAACGCCTGGGAAAACGCCCCTTCGGCAAAGATCCGGCGCAGCAGATTGGGCAATTTGAAGGCGATAAAGAAGGCGTCGGTCGCCATTCCCGCGCCAAATGCCCGTGCAATGAGGGTGTCACGAACAAACCCCAGAACCCGGGAAAGCATCGTGATAGAGCTGACGGCGGCCAACGATTTGAGCAGATTCATTGAAAGAGTTTGTGCCTGTCGATAAACAGCAGGCGAATAAAGCGCCCACTTATGCGATACTCCGCGCCGCAACAGCACAGAGCCAAAGCTCGCGAGTTTACAGGTCGCACGCTGGAAAGAAATCTCCAAGCTTGCTTCACCTACCACTTAGCGGAACGTCTCAACCGCCCTTGACAAGACCTCAACTCATCGGCATGATTCGCGGCCTATTTTGTTTGCTATTTCCTAAAAAGTCTTTCGAGGAGCTCGACGGTGGCCAACTCACCTTCCGCCAAAAAACGTGCAAAACAGGCTGAGAAGCGTCGCAGCCACAACGCCAGCCTGCGTTCCATGGTTCGTACCTACATCAAGAATGTAGTTAAGGCCATCGACGCAAAAGACGCTGCCAAAGCTCAAGCCGCTTACGTTCTGGCTGTGCCAGTTATCGACCGTATGGCCGATAAAGGCATCATCCACAAGAACAAGGCCGCTCGTCATAAGAGCCGCCTGAATGGCCACGTTAAGGCCCTGAACGTTGCCGCTGCTGCCTAAGCGACTCGTTCATTAAAAAACCGACCTCAGGGTCGGTTTTTTATTGCCTGCGATTTGATGGGCACACAAAAAACCGTGGGAGCGAGCCTGCTCGCGAAGGGGGCCATCACATTCAACATCATCGTTGACTGACAGCCCGCAATCGTCGGAGCGCCGCCCGGAGCAAGCTCGCCCCCACAGTTCGATTTACGTCAGATTACTGAGCGTGCGCCCACGGCAAAATCGGAATCGCCGTCACTGCATTCTGCGGACTGCCTTCGATCAAGCGATCGCTATACACCAGATACACCAGCGTATTGCGCTTCTTGTCGAGGAAACGCACCACCTGCATGGTCTTGAACACCAGGGACGTACGCTCCTTGAACACCTCGTCGCCATCCTTGAGCTCACCCTTGAAGCTGATCGGCCCGACCTGCCGGCAAGCGATAGACGCTTCGGCACGATCCTCGGCCAAACCAAGACCACCTTTCACTCCACCGGTCTTGGCGCGCGACAGATAGCAGGTCACACCATCGACCTTGGGATCATCAAAGGCCTCGACCACGATCCGGTCATTCGGCCCGACGAACTTGAACACCGTCGACACCTGACCGATCTCTTCGGCCGAAGCCAGCAGCGGTATCGCCAACAGCAACCCCAACAATCCTTTTGCCACGCGCATTCAGGTATTCCTTCAGACCAGGATCAGGTTATCGCGGTGAACCAGTTCCGGTTCCGCCATGTAACCCAACAGACCGACAATCGCCTCGGACGACTGACCGATGATTTTTTGCGCTTCCAGCGCACTGTAGTTGGCCAGGCCACGGGCAATCTCGCGACCGTCCGGCGCCACGCAGACCACCATCTCACCGCGACGGAAGCTGCCCTGCACCAATTTGACCCCAACCGGCAGCAAGCTCTTGTTGCCTTGGGACAACGCGATCACCGCACCCGCATCCAGCACCAGGGTGCCACGGGTTTGCAGATGACCGGCCAGCCACTGCTTACGCGCCGCCAGCATGCCGCGCTCAGGCGAGAGCAGCGTGCCGATGCGCTCGCCCGCCTTGAGGCGATCCAGCACGCGCTCAATGCGCCCGCCAACGATGATGGTATGGGCACCGGAGCGGGCCGCCAGACGCGCAGCACGCAGCTTGGTCTGCATGCCACCACGCCCAAGCGCTCCGCCCGTACCGCCCGCCACCGCGTCGAGCGCCGGATCATCGGCACGCGCCTCGTAAATCAGCTGGGCATCCGGATTGTTGCGCGGATCGGCGTCGAACATGCCGTCGCGATCCGTCAGGATCACCAGCAAATCCGCCTCGACCAGGTTGGCCACCAGCGCCGCCAGAGTGTCGTTGTCACCAAAACGGATTTCGTCGGTGACCACAGTGTCATTCTCGTTGATCACCGGAATGACCTTCAGCTCGACCAGCGCACGCAAGGTGCTACGGGCGTTCAGGTAGCGCTTGCGATCGGACAAGTCGTCGTGAGTCAGGAGAATCTGCGCGGTATGCCGGCCATGCTCGGCAAAGCTCGACTCCCAGGCCTGCACCAACCCCATCTGGCCGATTGCGGCGGCAGCTTGAAGTTCGTGCATCGCACTGGGTCGCGAGGTCCAGCCCAAACGGCTCATACCGGCCGCCACCGCCCCGGAGGACACCAGCACCAGCTCGACACCCGCCTCATGCAAGGCCACCATCTGCTCAACCCAGACACCCATTGCCGCGCGATCCAGGCCTTTGCCGTCCGCCGTCAGCAAAGCGCTGCCGATCTTCACGACCCAACGCTGCGCACCTGTCACCTTGCTCCGCATCATCTTCAACCTTAGCTTGAGGACAGCGCGACCTAGCACTGCCCGTGACGTTATTCGTGGTTATTCGTGACCAACAATCGATTTCCAGATACCAAAACGCCGCTCGATTGAGCGGCGCTTAAGTTTATCGCAACGAATCAGTCACGCACGTAAATGATTTCCGGACCGTCTTCGTCATCCACATCTTCTTCGTCCCAATCATCGTCGCCGATGTCATGGACCGACTTCACGCCGCTACGACGCAGGGCACGCTTGTCATCCAGCGCCTGCAGTTGCGCGCGGGCTTCGTCTTCGATGCGCTGATCGAGATCGGCCAGCTCTTCCTTGTAGGCCGGGTCATTGGCCAGACGATCAGCACGGTCTTCCATGTAACGCATGATGTCGTGACACAGACGCTCGGTACCGAGCTTGGAAATGGCCGAGATCACGTAGACCGGACCCGTCCATTCCAGGCGATCAACGATTTCCTTGACGCGAGCATCATGCTCTTCATCAAGGATCTGGTCGCACTTGTTCAGTACCAGCCAGCGATCACGCTCCGCCAGGGACGGGCTGAACTTGATCAGCTCGTTGACGATCACTTCAGCTGCATCCGGTGCGCTGGCGTCATCCAGCGGCGCCATGTCCACGAGGTGCAGCAGCAGACGTGTACGCGCCAAGTGCTTGAGGAAGCGAATGCCCAGGCCAGCACCTTCGGAAGCGCCCTCGATCAAACCCGGAATATCGGCAATGACGAAGCTCTTCCAGCGATCGACGCTGACCACACCCAGGTTCGGCACCAGCGTGGTGAACGGGTAGTCGGCAACTTTCGGCTTGGCAGCCGAAACCGAACGGATAAAGGTACTTTTACCGGCGTTCGGCAAGCCCAGCAGACCTACGTCCGCCAGTACTTTCATTTCCAGCTTCAGGTCGCGCTGCTCACCCGGCTTGCCCGGAGTGGTCTGGCGCGGCGCACGGTTGGTACTGGATTTGAAACGGGTGTTGCCCAGACCGTGCCAGCCACCCTGCACTACCATCAATTTCTGACCAGCCTTGGTCAGGTCACCGATGACTTCCTGAGTCGCGGAATCGATCACCGTGGTGCCGACCGGAACGCGCAGGATCAGGTCTTCACCCTTCTTGCCGGTGCAGTCGGTGCTGCCGCCGTTGGAGCCACGCTCGGCATCGAAGTGCCGGGTGTAACGGTAGTCCACCAGGGTGTTGAGGTTTTCGTCGGCCATCATGTAGATGGATCCGCCGTCACCGCCATCACCGCCGTTCGGGCCACCGTTCTCGATAAATTTTTCCCGACGGAAACTCATGGCACCGTTGCCGCCGTCACCAGCCTTTACGCGAATCGATACTTCATCAACAAACTTCATAACAAACGCCTCTCGCCATACGGACGAGCCGAAAAACAATCAAGACATAAGACTCTTGCAAAAATGAGCGCAGCGACCCCAAACCACGACACCTACATCGTACGCCGACAGCCCATACAAACAGCTTTGCAAGAGACTCACCCCACAAACGAAAAAGCCCCGTCGCGAGACAGGGCTTTTCCAGCGATCGCGCAATTAAGCTGCGACTACGCTCACGTAACGACGACCGAAGGCGCCTTTTACTTCGAACTTGATCACGCCTTCGACTTTAGCGAAGAGGGTGTGATCTTTACCCATGCCAACGCCGTAGCCAGCGTGGAATTGGGTGCCGCGCTGACGCACGATGATGTTGCCTGCTTTGATAGCCTGGCCGCCATACATCTTCACGCCAAGGCGTTTGGCTTCTGAGTCGCGACCGTTACGGGTACTACCACCAGCTTTTTTGTGTGCCATGAGTTCAATTCTCCTAGTGAGGAATTAGGCTGTAATTAAGCCTGAATACCGGTGATTTTGATCTCGGTGTACCACTGGCGGTGGCCCATACGCTTCATGTGGTGCTTACGGCGACGGAACTTGATGATGCGGACTTTATCGTGACGACCTTGGGAGATCACTTCAGCCACAACGGTAGCGCCAGCAACAACTGGAGCGCCGATATTCACGTCGTCACCGTTGGCAACCAACAGAACGCGATCAAAGGTAACGGATTCGCCGGTAGCGATTTCCAGTTTTTCGATCTTCAGGTATTCACCTGGGGCGACTTTGTACTGCTTGCCGCCAGTAACGATTACTGCATAAGACATGGTATTTCTCCGATAATCCTGCTCACCCAGCTCTTTATAAGAAGAGGTATTGGCTGGCATGGCTGCATGGGGCTGGAGGCCCGCTTGCAATTGCGTAAGGCAGGTGCTGCCCAGGAAGTTCAGGGTGCGCGATTGTACGCAAGGCACGAGCGCCTTGCAAGGGG
Organism: Pseudomonas sp. KH_046_2; assembly: GCF_057838985.1. Lineage (NCBI taxonomy): Bacteria > Pseudomonadati > Pseudomonadota > Gammaproteobacteria > Pseudomonadales > Pseudomonadaceae > Pseudomonas > Pseudomonas sp. KH_046_2. Next base: position 5,421,786 of record NZ_CM174480.1, read on the forward strand.
CCGTCCATCGCGCCTTGACACCTGCAAGCGTGGGTCCTAGCATGCCGCGCAACCCTTCTGGAGCGACTGTCGCTGATGCAACCCCAAGCTTTCTACCGCGCGGTGGCGGACGATTTTAGCGCCGTCGACGGCATCATCAAGAAGCAGCTGACTTCTCGAGTGCCGCTGGTATCGAAAATCGGCGATTACATTACCTCGGCCGGCGGTAAACGCCTGCGTCCTTTATTAGTGTTGCTGTGTGGCAAGGCCCTGGGGCGCGAAGGCGACGAACTGCGTCTGCTGGCCGCGACCATCGAGTTCCTGCACACCGCTACCCTGCTGCATGACGACGTGGTCGACATGTCTGGCATGCGCCGTGGCCGCTCGACCGCCAACGCCATGTGGGGCAACGCGCCAAGCGTGCTGGTCGGCGACTTCCTGTATTCGCGCTCGTTCGAAATGATGGTCGAGCTGGGCTCGATGCCGGTGATGAAGATCCTTTCGCAAGCCACGCGCATCATCGCCGAAGGCGAAGTGCTGCAGCTGTCGAAGGTTCGTGACGCCAGCACCACCGAAGAAACCTACATGGAAGTCATTCGCGGCAAGACCGCGATGCTCTTCGAAGCCTCGACCCACAGCGCCGCCGCCCTGTGCCAGGCCTCGCCGGAACAGGCCGAAGCCCTGCGTACATTCGGTGATCACCTGGGCGTGGCCTTCCAGCTGGTCGACGACCTGCTCGACTACAAAGGCGACGCCGAAACCCTGGGCAAGAACGTCGGTGACGACCTGGCCGAAGGCAAGCCGACCCTGCCGCTGATCTACACCATGCGCGAAGGTACGCCGGAACAGGCCGCCCTGGTGCGCAAGGCGATCCAGAAAGGCGGAATCGAAGACCTGGAAAGCATCCGCGAAGCCGTGGAAGCCTCGGGTTCGCTGGAGTACACCGCGCAACTGGCCCGTGACTATGTGGCCCGCGCGATCAAGTGCCTCGAAGCGCTGCCCGCCAGCGAGTATCGCGATGCACTGGTTGAACTGAGCGAATTCGCGGTAGCCCGCACGCACTAAAAGTCCCCCTTGTGGGAGCGAACCTGTGGCGAGGGGGCTTGCCCCCGTTCGGCTGCGAAGCAGTCGTAAACCCTTTGCATGTGGTTTAACTTTGAAATATGGGGCCGCTTCGCGACCCAACGGGGGCAAGCCCCCTCGCCACAGGTCGCTCCCACAGGTTTTCCTGCGCTGCGCCCTCTCCCGCCTAAAACCCTATATAATGTGCGCTTTTTAGCGATCCTGAATCCAAGGAGCCTTAGTGAGCACGTTGCCACCCTGCCCAAAATGCAATTCCGAATACACCTATGAAGACGGCGCGCAGTTGATCTGCCCGGAGTGCGCCCACGAATGGTCCGCCAGCGGTGAAGCCGAAGCGGTGTCCGATGACGCAGTGAAAAAGGATTCGGTCGGCAACGTCCTGCAGGACGGCGACACCATCACCGTGATCAAGGACCTCAAGGTCAAGGGCACGTCTTTGGTGGTCAAGGTCGGCACCAAGGTCAAGAACATCCGCTTGTGCGATGGCGATCACGACATCGATTGCAAGATCGACGGCATCGGCCCGATGAAACTCAAGTCCGAGTTCGTCAGAAAAGTCTGAGCCTGCTGTTTTCCATCCCGCGCCCGGCGTGGGATGGCGCCTTCCCTCCCCCCGCTTCGCCCAGTAAATCCTCGCAATAGCCAAACGCCAGTCGATTTGACCTGACGCAATCTTTACCCGGAAAAAAGCGCAAACCGCCAATAGGCCCTTGCTATTTAATGAATAAGAATTATTCTCATCAAACCTTCAGTGGAGATGAGAACCATGACTTATTTGATCGATGCCTGGCTGGACCGCCCACACCCTTATCTCAGGATCCTGCATAGGGAAACCGGGGAAGTCTGTGCCGTGCTGGAAGAGGAAGCCTTGAGCGAACTGCAGGACCAGGGTGACCTTGACCTCAATGGCCTGAGTTCCAGCGAGCCGGTGGTGCTCAAGGAACTGGTGCGTAATCTTTTTCTGTTCTGCTATGCCCGGGCGTTGCGCCCGTCGCACGATCTGAATCACAAGATCGAGATATGAGAAACGCTACAAAACCTTGTAGGAGCGAGCCTGCTCGCGAAAAACTCCAAGACACCGCGTTCATTCAGAATGGCCGCGTAATCGTTGACGCCCATCGCGAGCAGGCTCGCTCCTACAGGTACAGGTAATCAGCAGGTCTTACAGAACGTCGAGCAACTCGACGTCGAACACCAGTACGCTGTGTGGCGGGATGCTGCCAACGCCTTGAGCGCCGTAAGCCAGTTCGCTCGGCACGTACAGGCGCCATTTGCTGCCGGCGTTCATCAGTTGCAGGGCTTCGGTCCAGCCGGCGATCACGCCGCCAACCGGGAATTCTGCAGGCTCGCCGCGCTCGTAGGAGCTGTCGAACACAGTGCCGTCGATCAGGGTGCCGTGGTAGTGGGTACGCACGGAATCTTCGCGGGATGGCTTGGCGCCTTCACCAGCGGTCAGCACTTCGAACTGCAGGCCGGAAGCCAGAGTGGTGATGCCGTCACGCTTGGCGTTTTCAGCCAGGAAGGCCAGGCCTTCGCCAGCAGCCGCTTCAGCTTTGGCTGCAGCTTCGGCCTGCATGATTTCACGGATGACTTTGAAGCTGGCGGACATTTCTTCCTGACCCACACGGCTTGGCTTGCCGGCGAATGCGTCGGTCAGACCGGCCAGGATCGCGTCCAGGCTTACGCCCGGTGGCGGGTTGTCGCGCAGTTGGTCGCCCAACTGACGGCCAATGCCGTAGCTGACGCGGGTTTCGTCGGTGGACAGATTTACTTCGGACATGACACTGCTCCGCTGTGCGGACGGCTCGGGAACTTGCCATGCGTGCACAGCGCGTCCCGGAGCGCCCGGAACCAAAAGGGCCAGCAGACTAGCACAGATGTCATGCCATTGATGAGAGGCCTCAGGCGATCGGCACCTTCAGGTTTTCCTCCACATCGGCAACCAGACCGCACATTTCATCATGTACGACCGTGTGCACGAGGTTGAAGTGCAACTTGGGAAAGGAACGCAGCACATCACGGGCATGCTCCACCGAACGCAGGCTCATCATGTGCCCATGCGTATCGCTCAAGGGATACGCCGTGCCATGCATCCGCGCCTCCAGCAGGTAGATGCCTCCCTCCATCGAGATCAGGTTCAGCTCATCGACCTTCCCGGCGACGGCATACGCATTCAACTCTTGCAGGTTCATGAGCGCACCTCACGCAGTAGCGAGCCTCTTTACAGGGATAGGCTTCGGCGCATCAAAGCACAAGCCACAAACGACGCCGCCCGTCTGTTTTGCCCCCCTCTGTGGGAGCGGGCAAACCACGCTCCCACAATGGAAGTTGAAATCAGTGCTTGGTGAGTTTATCCAGGTAACCCATGGCAAATGCCGAGATCACGAAGGTCATGTGGATGATCACGTACCACTGCAAATGCTCGGGATCGACGTTCTTGGCGTCCATGAAGATGCGCAGCAGGTGAATGGACGAGATCGCCACGATCGACGCGGCCACTTTCATCTTCAGCGACGAAGAGTCCATGGTGCCCAGCCAGTTGAGCTTTTCCTTGCTGTCGTCGATGTCCAGTTGCGAGACGAAGTTCTCGTAGCCGGAAATCATCACCATCACCAGCAAACCGCCCACCAGCGCCATGTCGATCAGCGACAGCAGCACCAGGATCAAGTCCGATTCGGCCATCGAAAACACGTTCGGGATGACGTGGAAGACTTCCTGGAAGAATTTCAGTGCCAGCGCCAACAGCCCGAGGGACAGGCCGAAATAGATCGGCGCCAGCAGCCAGCGCGAGGCGTACATTGTATTTTCGATAAAGCGTTCCATTGAATCTCACATGTTGGGCTGAAAAATGGCGGCGAGTATACCAGCCACCCGTCTATACCCAGAAGCAGCCAGAAACCGTCGAAAAATCCGCCACCTGCGCCTGTGTATCAAAGTTTTTCTGCTAGTGTCCAAATCATTGACTGCTCAGCGATGTCGGACAGGAAGACTGGAAATGGATGTGCGATTGCCTTTGACGAGTGCCGGAATTTGCCTGGCGCTGCTGCTGAGCGGCTGCTCGCCCAGCGACGAAAAACGCCAGGTCAGCCTCGAAGAAAAAACCGCGCAGTTTGAAAAGTCGCTGGACGCCATCCAGGATCCGAAGCTCAAGGATGCCGTGTCGGAGCTGGGCGGCTCACTGCTGCTGCTCGAACGCGCGCAACTCAAGCTCGACAGCAAGCCGGTGGAAACCGAATACGGCGAAGACGCCCTCGCCATGCTCAAGCACTACCCGACCCCGCAGGCTCTGGTCGATACCTACATCAACGGGTTGTTCGTGCTGCAAAAAGACTCCGGCTCCGACTACCTGACCGATTTGCAGCCAGTGTTCCCCTTCACTTTCAGCGTTCCTGCGGTGTTTTTGTTTCCCCATGGCCTGGAATGGCAGTCGGTCACGCTTAGCAACAAACGGGTGATTCCCTTCCAGCCGGAATGGTCGGAAACCGACCCCGGCATTCAGCTCAGCCCATCGAGCTCCAACCTGACCAACCCCGATGACCTGACCGTGGCCTACCCCTTCATCGAAGGCCTCGACATCGACAGAAAGCAGCAACCGCAACCGGTGAGCCTGCAAGGCAAGGTCGAAGTCATCGCACCCCGCCGCCTCTACAGCTTCGACCTGACGAAAAAGGACGTAGGCCAGACCCGCACCAATGACAACCTGAGCGTCACCCTACTCACATTGACGAACAACTACGCGGAAATCGAATACAACAACAGCGCACCGCTGGCCCCCGAAGTCAGTGAAACACCACTGAACCCGCTGATCGTCCAGGCCAGGGACAGCACCGGGCAATTCATCTCTCGCGCCGGTTCAATCAACGAAACCTCGGTACAAATTGCCTTCTATCAGCAACAGCTGGCCAAGATGCAGCAGCAAAAGAGCTGGAGCGAGGCCCTGGAAAAACAGCTCGACGAAGAACAACGCAACTTTGAAAAACAGCAGGCTCGGCATTATTCGAAGGTGTACTTCAACGGGACGATCGAAACCCTCGAAGTCAGCATGCTGGATTTTTCCGCCGTCACGATCACCCGAAAGGACCTCGAACTGCCGGTCCGGCGCTTCGATGCCAAGACCACGGACAAGTCCATCCAGCCCTTGAACCTGTTCGTGGTGGTCTATGACGACCAGGCGGCGAGCTGGCTGAAAGGGGCAACGCTGAGTGAGGATCAGCTGAAAAAGAACGTCAGCATCAGTCAGTCGGTCGACGACCCCAGCGCTGCGCGAATCGAATTCACTCACCTGCGTACCTTCAACGATGAACTGCTTGGCACATCGTTCAGCCCTGGTGAAAGTCCAGTGAGCTTCTTTACCGAAGACACGCTTGGCAAACGCGACGAGCCGATCGAACTGCCGTTAGAGGCGTACCAGATCGATCCCCTGCGCGGCACCATCACTTACGATCTGAATCTGTTTCCACAAACTCCGGCCTATGCGGTGGGCTCGATGCCGCTGTTCCTGGCCACGGTCGACAAGCAAACCGTCGAAGCCCGTCAACTGCCCAAGGGCCTCGCGCTCAAAGACAATGCACTGGTAGTGGACCTGAAGGCATTTCCCGCCCAGGACTGGCGCTTTTTCGCCAAGGACGACAGCGGCAATTACTTGAAGGAGATTCTATCGGTCAGCCATGGCGCGAGCGCACAGGGTCCGGCGCAGTTTGCCGTGCATTACTTCTACGGGCAGCCTACGCGCCTGGAAACCTACCAGCGCACTGACCTCGCCACCGTGCAATATGGTTTCGAAGTCAAACTCGACAAGGCCGACATGACGCGCCTTGATCAATAGTGCCACTCAGTGCTCAGGGTGAAACTCGAAGCCGCCCATGTTCCGGCAGCGACCACCATTGATTTCCCGCAGTTGGGCTTGCAGGTGCAGGCACCAGATTTGCGGATCGTCGGCCAACTCGTAGCCGTGCAGGGTCAGGCTTTCAACGATGGTGTCGAGGATTGATTCAGCGACGAACGGACCGTGAAACGGGCCTTGGGCCTTGATGGCCGAAGGTTGCTCACCGGCCATTCCGGCGGCGAACAGCAGAGTCCACATGCCCGTATCTCCCGCCAATGGACGGATGGCACATTCGATACGGGTCACAAGGCCCAGGCATTGACGGGTAAGGCAGAGGTTGCGCGACATGGCGGCGACCCTCGGTAGATCCGGTATTCAGCCCCCATGGGAAGGCTGTTTCGATCCTGTGATTACGTCGATATCCTTGAGCAGAGAATAGAAGAAAAGTCTGGCTTGCAGGCCGGGGCAAGACCGAAAGGCGCCGAATGGTCATAGCATGAATAATGACGTCATTTCGACGACGCTTTTCCAGTATTCACACAAACAAATGTGGGAGCGGGCTTGCTCGCGAAAGCGGCGTATCAGCCAACATAAATGTTGAATGAAAAGACGCATTCGCGGGCAAGCCCGCTCCCACATGGGTTACTGCATCAGGCCGGTTTGGTTTCCGCCAAAGCCTCTTGCGCCAACTCCTTCTCGGCTTCTTTCAGATCATCTTCGCTGATCATTTCCGCGATAACCCGCAGGCGTTCCACGACCCGTGCGTTCACGCTGCCTTCAGGGAACTCGCCATTCTCGTCCGGCTCGCCGGCCGGCTCACCGACCAGCAAACTCAAGGCTTCATCGGCCTGACGGACCGCGTAGACATGGAACTGCCCCGCACGCACCGCCACCAGCACCTTCTCGTCGAGCATCAGCGTGGCGACGTTGGCGTGAGGAATGATTGCCCCCTGCTCGCCGGTCAACCCGCGGGCTTCGCACAGGCGGAAGAAGCCCTCGATCTTCTCGTTGACTCCGCCGACCGCCTGCACTTCGCCGAACTGGTTGATCGAACCGGTGATGGCAAAGCACTGCTTGAGTGGGGTTTTCGACAAGGCCGAGATCAGGGTGCAGGCCTCGCCCAAGGAGGCACTGTCGCCATCGACATAACCGTAGGATTGCTCCAGGGCGATGCTCGCGGAAATCGCCAACGGAAATTCCTGGGCATAACGACTGCCCAGATAACCGGTGAGAATCATCACGCCTTTGGAGTGAATTGGCTGGCCGAGGTTGACCTCGCGCTCGATGTCGACAATGCCGCTGCCGCCCGGGTACACCGTAGCGGAAATCCGCGCCGGTATACCAAAGGCCGAGTCGCCAACTTCCAGCACGGTCAGGCCGTTGCACTTGCCGACCGCCGCGCCCGCGGTGTCGATCAGGATGATCCCGGCCAGCATGTCATCGAGAATCCGTGCCGAAACCCGCCCGGTCCGCGTGGCCTTGGCCTTGAGTGCACGCTCGATGTGCCCGGCGTCGGTCATTTTATCGCCTGCCAGGTGACGAATGAAATCCGCCTCGCTGACCAGTTGGAACAAGTCCCCGATACGTGCCGACAAACGCCCCTGATGCTCGGCCAGTCGCGCACTGTAAGTCGCCAGGCGGGCCACCGCATCGGCGGTCAGCGGTGCCATGCCTTCTTCGGAAGTACGGGTTTTAAGCAACTGGGCAAACTGCTCCAGGCTCTCGTCGACCATCGGGATGTCTTCGTCGAAATCCACCAGGACGCGGAACATCTCCTGGAAGTCCGGATCGAGGTCTTGCAGTGTGTAATACAGCTGACGGGCGCCGATGATGACGACCTTGACCTGCAACGGAATATGCTGCGGCGTAAGGGTGACGGTCGCGAAACGCCCCATCTCGCCCAGCGGCGATTCCATTTTCAGCTTGCGCGATTGCAGGGCACGTTTAAGCGCATCCCACACGAACGGCTCGCTGAGCATTTTGTCCGCTTCGAGGATCAGGAAACCACCGTTGGCGCGGTGCAGCGCACCCGGCCGCAGTTGCCGATACGTCGTATAGAGCGCGCCCTGATCGGTGCTGTATTCGATGCGACCAAAGAGGTTTTCGTAGGTCGGGTGCGGCTCGAACACTACCGGCGCACCGCCGCTGGCCGAATGACCGACCACCAGGCTCGGCGCGTATTGTTCTTCCAGCATCTTGCGGGCAACGGCGTCGGTCTTGCTGTCGTCCACCAGTTGCTCGACCACGGTCTTGAGCAAGTACACCTGCATCGCTTGCAGATAACCGCATACCGCGGCGTTCTCGGCGTACTTCTCCGACAACGGCGACAACAAGGGCTGCAAGGCCAGGGTGATGGTTTCTTCGTTGAGGTGACGCAGTTGATTGCTCGATTCGCGCTTCCATTGCGGCAGGCTGGCGAGCTCTTCGTTCAGGCGCTCCTCCAGCACGGAAATATCCTCGTGGAAGCGATCGCGCTCGGCTTCCGGCAACTGGGCGAATTCTGCTTCGTCCAAGGCCTTGCCGTCGCCCATTGGGGTGAAGGCGATATTGCTGGCGTCGCGGTAAAGCGCGACGTCCTTTTCCAGGGCCAGACGCTCGATGACGTCCAGGGCCTTGTCATAGCGCTGATTGAAGGCGCGGTCGATGGCGCTTTTCTTCTGTTGGTAGGACGGATGCTCGAAGACTGCAGGAAAGGTCGCCAGCAGGTTGTCGATCAGACCGTTGATATCTCCAATGAAGTTACCGGCAGTGCCCGACGGCAATTCCAGGGCGCGTGGTTCGCGCGGCTCATCGAAATTGTTGACGTAGACCCAGTCCGCCGGGGTCTGCAGGCGCTTGCCTTCGGCCTTGAGGTAGCGCTTGACGAACGAGAACCGGCCAGTGCCGGGCTCGCCCATGACGAATACGTTGTAACCGGGGCGTGGCATGGCCACACCGAACTGCAAGGCTTCGACCGCACGTTCCTGGCCAAGCACACCGCGAAAGGGCTCCAGATCATTGGTGGTAGAGAAGCTGAACTGTTCAGCGGAAAACGGACGGGTCAGCGCTTCGGGCGCTAGACGCAAGCTGGCAGCAACAGGATCAGGCATCGGGCTTCCTTAACAATCAGGCGGGGCAGATGGCAGCATTCTGGCGCCGCCCATGCCCGACTGGCAAGGAGCGCCGCAGGCCTGAGCATAGTCAATCGGCCAACCCCAGGCGGGCCGGGCTTGCGCCGCCGTTTCCCATGAATGTTCAGCAAAAAAACACGGAACCCCGTGATCGTGCCTAAACTCCAAACTGCGCGGCTGGACTAATGCCCGGCCCACTGGCACCGGAACGGGCCAGACCCCCTTGTCTATTGGTATGCACACAAAGAGAACAAAGCTATGAAACGGATTCTTCTTGGTACTCTCTTCACCGCTGTATCCATCAACGCCATGGCTCAAGCGCCAGGCGGCCCGGATTGCGGTTGGGGCAACATGCTGTTCGAAGGCCAGCGTGGTACTCCAGCTCACTTCCTGGCATCCACCACCAACGGCACCTCCGGCAACGCAACCTTCGGCATGACCTCCGGCACCAACGGTTGCGCAACCAATTCGGCGCTGACCTATGGCGGCAAATCCTGGTTTGCCATGAATGGCATGATGAACGAGCTGTCCGAAGACATGGCCAAGGGTCAGGGCGAAGCGCTGACCACCTATGCCGTGGTACTGGGCGTAGCGCCGGAAGACCGTGCGCACTTCGCCGCCGTCACTCACGAGCACTTCCAGCAGATCTTCAGCAAGGCTGACGTGACCGCAGAAGACGTGCATACCAACACCCTGGCCGTGCTCAAAGCCGACCCTCGTCTGGCCAAGTACGCGACTCAGGCTTAAGCTCGACCCGCCCCCGCTTCTTTCGGGAAGCGGGTTTTGTTTTTTGGACCTGCCCCTCTTTGGGTCTTTTTCTCAAGTATTTAAGTTGCCTTCTATGCTCAAACGCCTTGCCTGGCTGGCGCTGTGTGTCTGCGCCCCGCTGTCCGCCACGCCTAACATCGACCCACAACGTTTGCAGCAACTGGCCAACGACCCTTTCTGGATATCCCTGGGCCATTACGAAACCGCCAAGCTTGGTGGCTGGCGCAGCTATGTCAGCGACCCGAAATTCTTCCTCGCCGCCGATGGCAATGAACATCCGGACCATGAACTGACGGCGACTGTACAAGCCTTGTACGCCCCGGCCAGTGCTGGTGAACAACACGCACAATGCGTCTACCCGGCGCGCACCCGCTGGCTGAAAGAACAGCTCGGCCTGACCGGCCTGCCGATGCCGGACTGCGTCGAATTCAAGCAATGGTTCAAGGACGTCTCGCCCGACAGCGCGGTGATGATCTTCCCGGCGGCTTACCTGAACAGCCCGTCCTCGATGTTCGGCCACACCCTGCTGCGCATCGACCAGGCTGGCGTAAAGAGCGACAAGACCTCGCTGCTCAGCTACGCCATCAACTTCGGCGCCTATATCGAGGGTTCCGACAACAGCATCATCTATGCCTGGAAAGGCCTGATGGGTGGTTATCCGGGCCTGTTCGCGCTGGTGCCCTATCAGGAAAAGCTCTCGGAATACCGCAGCCTGGAAAACCGCGACCTGTGGGAATACCGCCTGAACCTGACCCAGCAGGAAACCGCGCGCATGGTCGAGCACGTCTGGGAGCTGAAGCAGATCAAGTTCGACTATTTCTTCTTCGACGAAAACTGCTCGTACCGCTTGCTGGAACTGCTGCAAGTGGCCCGACCGAGCCTGCGCCTGACCGAGCAATTCCCGCTCACCGCCATCCCGACCGACACCGTCAAAGCCGTGAAAAATGCCGGACTGGTAGAGTCCATCCAGTATCGTCCGTCCCGGGAGCGCGAGTTGCTCAGCCGCGCCGAGCCGTTGAACCCTGAAGAGCAGCAATGGGTACTGAAAGTCAGCGCCGACCAGAAACAATTGCAGGACCCGGCATTCAAGGCTCAGCCCCGCGACCGCCAGGCGCTGATCATCGATGCGGCCTATCGCCTGGAACGCTACCGCGCCAATGGCCAGGAACGCGACCCGGCGCGCGCCCAGCGCAGCTTCGAACTGCTGCGGGCAATCAACCAGAACCCGGCGCCGGAGCTGGATATCCCGCAACCCGGCCTGCCTGAAGACGGTCACGAGTCGCGCACCTGGCAGCTCGGCCTCGGCACCCGTGGCGATAAAGCCTTTGGCGAATATGGCTTGCGCATGGCTTATCACGACCTCAATGACAACAATGAAAGCTTTCCCCTTGGCGCGCAGATCGAAATCCTGCAATTGAAACTGCGCCAATACGAAGGCAATGACTGGCAATTGCAGCGACTGGACCTGGCGACCATTCGCTCCCTGACCCCGCGTAACGAGTTGCTGCAACCACTGTCATGGCAAGTCACCGGCGGGCTGGAACGGGTGCCGGGCAAGAATGATGACCAAACCCTGGTCAGCCACGTCAACGGTGGCGGCGGCGGTACCTGGCAACTGGGTGATGACCTGCTCGGTTTTGCCTTGGGCACCGTGCGTATCGAGCACAACAACGACTTCGCCGCGTTCATTGCCCCGGCCGCCGGGTTCAACAGTGGTGTGCTGTGGAAAAACCCGCTGGGCAATTTGAGCCTGGAGGCCAAGGGCGATTTTTTCACCAATGGTGAAGTGCGCCGTAGCCTTAGCCTGAATCAGCAGTGGGAAATATCCCGCAATCTCGGACTGCGCTTGAGCGCCCAACGTGAGTTCAGCCATTTGGCGACGGCCGAGAACGAAGTGATGCTTGAGCTGAAGTGGTATCACTACTGACCTGACACACCACCCGACGAATCCACTTCTAGACTTTATCTATGGGCGGCGTATCCAGGATCGCGGGGATGGGCGCAACAGCCATCTGGAAGAACGGGACAAAGCCTGGCAGCAGCAGAAAGATCAGGACGCCGCCCGGGCCTATCACTCGCCATAAGTCGCTTTCAGACATCCGGTGAAACCAAATGCCTGCGACCATGGCCCAAACCCTATACCGGGAGAATTCCATGAGCCGTGCCTTCGTCAATGAAGATAACGCCGCCTCGCAAGCCGATCAGCCTGTAGAACGGCAGGTCAGTGCGCAGCCCAATTACGTCACGCCGCAAGGCCTGGACCTGTTGCAGGGAAAAGTCGCCGAACTGCAAACCCTGCATGCCGAACAATCGGCAAAAGGCGAGCAGGCGGACAAACAGCGCCTGGCCGATCTCGAACGTGATTTGCGTTACTTCAAGCAGCGCCTGGGCAGCGCTCAGGTCGTACTCGCTGCGACCTCGACCGAGAAAGTGCAAATCGGCAGTTGGGTGACTTACGCCGACGAACATGCCACCGAACGCCGGGTACAACTGGTGGGCGAAGATCAGGCCGATGCCGCCCACGGCCTGATCAACTGGAGTTCGCCGCTGGGTCGCGCACTGCTCGGTGCACGACTCAACGACGAAGTGCTGTGGCAGCGCCCCGCCGGGGATCAACTGATTGAGGTGATCCGTATCGAACCGGCTTAGACAACGCCTTGGGCGAGCATGGCATCGGCGACTTTGACGAAGCCGGCGATGTTCGCGCCCTTGACGTAATTGACCCGGCCATTCTCATCGCCGTAATGCACGCAAGCGTGGTGAATCGACTGCATGATCGCGTGCAGCTTGCTGTCCACTTCGCCACCGGTCCATGCCAGGCGCATGGCGTTCTGCGACATTTCCAGCCCACTCACCGCCACACCACCCGCGTTGGACGCCTTGCCCGGTGCGAACAGAATGTCGGCTTCGATGAACAGGTCCACCGCCTCAAGGGTGGTCGGCATGTTCGCGCCTTCGGCCACGCAAATGCAGCCGTTGCGCAGCAAGGTGCGAGCAGCTTCGGCATCCAGTTCGTTTTGCGTCGCGCACGGCAGCGCGATGTCGCAGCTCAGGCTCCATGGCAACTGACCGGCGCGGAATTCCAGGCCAAAACGGCCGGCCAGTTCACGGATACGCCCGCGCTGTACGTTTTTCAGCTCCAGCACCGCCAGCCATTGCTCCTCGGTCAAGCCGCTTTCGCAATACAACGTGCCTTCGGAGTCGGACAGCGAAATCACTTTGCCGCCCAGGTCCATGACCTTGCGCGCCGCGTATTGCGCGACGTTGCCGGAGCCGGAGATCGCTACGCGTTTACCTTCCACGGCCAGGCCGCGACGCTTGAGCATTTCCTCGGCGAAGTACACGCAACCGAAACCGGTGGCTTCCGGGCGAATCAGGCTGCCGCCGTAGCTTGGGCCTTTGCCGGTCAGCACGCTGGTGAACTGGTTGCTCAGGCGCTTGTACTGGCCGAACAGGAAACCGATTTCCCGCGCACCGACGCCGATGTCCCCGGCCGGAACGTCAACGTCGGCACCAATGTGACGGTACAACTCGCTCATGAAGGCCTGGCAGAAGCGCATGACTTCCGCGTCGCTTTTGCCTTTGGGGTCGAAGTCCGAACCGCCCTTACCGCCGCCCATGGGTAATGAAGTCAGGGAGTTTTTGAAGGTCTGTTCGAAGGCGAGGAATTTCAGGACGCCCATGTTCACCGACGGGTGGAAACGCAGGCCACCCTTGTACGGGCCGATCGCGCTGTTCATCTGGATGCGGAACCCGCGATTGACCTGAACCTTGCCCAGATCGTCGACCCACGAAACGCGAAACACCACCGCCCGCTCCGGCTCGCAGATGCGCTCCAGGATGCCGGAGGTCAGGTAATGCGGATTGGCTTCAAGAAACGGCCACAGGGTACGCAGGACTTCTTCGACAGCCTGGTGGAATTCGGGTTGGTCCGGGTCGCGTTTTTTCAGGCGCGCAAGAAAGGATTCGACGGATTCGACGGATTCGATCATGGAAAAGTCTCGGCAAATTTATTGTTGTTGGAGGAGATTGGGCCGGACTGTAACAAACGCATCGCGCACAAGAACAGAGCAAAATGTCGCGTTTGTGAAATTAAATGGTGCACAGGATATAAATTAATCTGTTTTTTTGACCAGTTTTGCACCTGAATAGTGATTCACAATTCAAATTCTGCACCATCAGGAACACCGCTATCGCGAGCAGGCTCACTCCTACAGGGGAACGCATTTCAAATGTAGGAGTGAGCCTGCTCGCGATAGCCTCGCCGCGGTATCCCTAAAAAGACGCAAAAAAAAAACGGAGCCCGAAGGCTCCGCTCTTTATGCAACCAACCCGAAATCAGGCCAGTTTCTTGTACCGTACACGATGCGGCTGGGCAGCCGCCTCGCCGAGGCGCTTTCTACGGTCGGCTTCGTATTCGGTGTAGTTGCCCTCGAAGAACACCGCTTGCGAGTCGTCTTCGTACGCCAGGATGTGGGTCGCGACGCGGTCAAGGAACCACCGATCGTGGGAGATCACAATGGCGGCACCCGGGAAGTCCAGCAGGGCTTCTTCCAGGGAACGCAGGGTTTCAACGTCGAGGTCGTTGGACGGTTCGTCGAGCAGCAGGACGTTGCCGCCCTCCTTCAGGGTCAGGGCCAGGTGCAAGCGACCACGCTCACCACCGGACAAGTCCTTGACGAACTTCTGCTGATCGCCGCCCTTGAAGTTGAAGCGACCGACGTAGGTACGCGACGGGATCTCGTAGTTACCGATGCGGATCTGGTCGGAACCATCGGAGATTTGCTGGAACACAGTCTTGCTGCCGTCCAGGTCTTCGCGGCTCTGATCCACGCAAGCAAGCTGTACGGTTTCACCGACTTCGATGCTGCCCGAATCCGGCGTTTCCTTGCCCATCAGCATGCGGAACAGGGTCGACTTACCGGCACCGTTACCGCCGATCACGCCGACGATGGCGCCTTTAGGCATGGAGAACGACAGGTTGTCGATCAGCACGCGGTCGCCGTAGCCCTTGGTGACGTTCTTGAATTCGATGACCTTGTCGCCCAATCGCGGACCGGCCGGGATGTAGATCTCGTTGGTCTCGCTGCGCTTCTGGAATTCCTGCGACTGCATTTCTTCGAAGCGTTGCAGGCGAGCCTTGGATTTCGACTGGCGGGCCTTGGCGCCTTTGCGCACCCACTCCAGTTCTTCCTTCATGGCTTTTTCGTGGGCCGACTGCTGCTTGGATTCGGCAGCCAGACGATCGGACTTGGCTTCCAGCCAACCCGAATAGTTGCCCTCGTAAGGAATACCCGCGCCGCGGTCGAGTTCCAGGATCCAGCCGGCAACGTTGTCCAGGAAGTAACGGTCGTGCGTGATCGCGACCACGGTGCCCGGGAAGTCGTGCAGGAAGTGCTCAAGCCACGCAACGGAGTCGGCGTCCAGGTGGTTGGTCGGTTCGTCGAGCAGCAGCATGTCCGGTGCGGACAGCAGCAGACGGCACAGGGCCACACGGCGCTTTTCACCACCAGACAGAACTTCGACCTTGGCGTCCCAGGCCGGCAGACGCAGCGCATCGGCAGCGACTTCCAACTGGCGGTCCAGGTTGTGGCCGTCGCTGGCTTGCAGGATCGCTTCGAGCTTGGCCTGTTCTGCCGCCAGTTTGTCGAAGTCGGCATCCTCATCGGCGTAAGCCGCGTAGACCTCGTCCAGGCGCGCCTGGGCGTTCTTGATCACGCTGACCGCTTCCTCGACCACCTCACGCACGGTCTTGGTCGGATCCAGTTGCGGTTCCTGCGGCAGGTAGCCAATGTTCAGCTCCGGCATCGGACGGGCTTCGCCCTCGAACTCGGTGTCGACGCCGGCCATGATTTTCAGCAGCGTGGATTTACCCGAACCGTTGAGGCCGAGTACGCCGATCTTGGCGCCAGGGAAGAAGGACAGAGAAATGTTTTTCAGGATTTCCCGCTTCGGCGGAACAACTTTGCCCAGCCGATGCATGGTGAATACGTATTGAGCCATGGAGAACCTAGGGTCAGTGACTGATGAATGATTGGAGCGCAGGCATTGCCCGGCCAGACCGTGCGCGCCGTCCGTGTGAGGCGACGCTGAAAAAGTCTGAGTCTAGGAGCTGGAACGCTCCCGCGTAACCGGCAAAGCTACCTTAATGACAGATGGCAGTCCAGCCGACGGGCTGGGGCTGGCACTTCGCCACAACACAAGGCATGCTAGCCGCCCTTCGGGCGTCCGGCTTATAGTGCACGTCGCGCCAGTCCAGCCAAACCGCAGGATGACAGCTTGTCCAAAGTCCCTCCGCCTCTGACTTCCAGCGCGCCAGCCACAGCGCCCGGCTCCCCCTTGCGCGGAACCTTGAAGGGCACCTTGGCGACACTCGCATTATTGCTGCTGGCCCTGCTGTTCTGGCAGTTGCTCGACCAGTTGCGGGAAACCCAGAAGAACCAGCGTCAGTACACCATCGACTACACCGCCGATCTGGCTGCACAGGTCAGTCTGAACATGGCGCTCAACGCGCAGATCGCCCTCAACCTGTTGCCGATCGTCGAACAACCGCAAGGCGCCGATGAATTGCAGGCCCTGTTGCGCAAGCTGCAACAGTCGCTGCCGGATCTGCGCAGCCTGGCGTTGCTCAGCCCCTCGGGAAGAGTCATCAGTGACAGCGCTGCGGACAGCGATGACAGCGGCTACCTGGGTGAGCTGGTACGCCGCAGCCACGCCCAGGTGCACTATTTCAGCAACGCCACTGACGGTTCCGTGGTGCATTTATTGCTGCATCAGGCCAGCGGCAGTTCCCGAGGCTATTGGGTCTTACGCCTGACACCCACCTTCTTTTCGTCCCTGACCAAGCAACGCGAGGCCGGCGGCCGCCCGTTGTGGCTGGTGGAGAACCGCATCAATCATCAGATCATCAGCCGCGACGAAGCGCTGCCCTCGGTCAATCCGGGCACGCTGACCGCGGACGATGTCGCCAACAGCGTGCTGACCGTTGCGCTGAGCAGCAGCGATTGGCAACTGCGCGGCTTGTTCGACCGTCAGCGCGTGCTGGAAGAGCTGCTGCCGGCATTCATCGGTAAATGTCTGCTGGGCCTGGCGTTTTCCATGCTGCCGTTCCTCGCCTTGCTCAACATGCGCCGGCGTCAGCGCCAGTTGAATGAAGGCCGCCGGCGTTACCAGGACATTTTCGAAGGCACCGGCGTGGCCTTGTGCGTCCTCGACATGTCCGGTCTCAAGGTCTTTTTCGACAAGGCACAACTGCAGGGCAGCGAGCAACTGCAAGCGTGGCTGGCGATCCCGGAACAACGCCGACCATTGCTCAAGGAACTACGGATCACCGAGGTCAACCAGGTTGCGCTGCAACTGCTTAATGTCGATAGCGCCGACAAAGCCTGGAAACTGCTGATCGACGGTAAACCACAGGACGGCACCGCCATCGGCAACCAGGTGCTCGACGCGATACTCAACCAGCAGCAACAGCTTGAGCTGGAAATCAAGCTGCAGGACGCCAGCGGCCGCGACCAGCACCTGTGGCTGGTGCTGCGCCTGCCGCAAACCCCGGACGACTATAAAGCGGTGATCCTGAGCATCACCGACATCACCAGCCGCAAGCTCATCGAGCTATCGCTGCAGGAGCGCGAAGGGTTCTGGTCGGATGTGGTGCGCACCGTGCCCGATCACCTGTATGTGCAGGATGTGATCAGCCAGCGCATGATCTACAGCAACCACCATCTGGGCCAGACCCTGGGTTACAACCGCACCGAACTGCACCAGATGGGCGAATACTTCTGGGAAATCCTCCTGCATCCCGAAGACGCCGACTATTACCATCGCTCCCGCCAGATCCAGCGCCAGGCCGGTTATCGCCAGCTGATGCAGTGCCAGTTGCGCTTTCGCCATCGGGACGGCCAGTGGCGACGCTTCGAGATTCGCGAGCAGGCACTGGCGCGGGACAAGGAAGACCAGGTCACGCGGATCATCGGCGTGGCCAAGGACATCACCGACCAGATCGAAGCCAGCGAATCCCTGCGCGACAGCGAGCAGCGCTACCGGATGCTCGCCGAAAGCATCAGCGACGTGATCTTCTCCACCGACAGCCGCCTTAACCTCAATTACGTCAGCCCTTCGGTACAAGCGGTGCTGGGTTACGACGCCGAGTGGATTTTCCAGAACGGCTGGCAATCGACCATCGCCAACCCGCAACAACTGACCGGCATCTACCACCTGATGGACCGGGTCAGCAAAGCGCTGGATCAACCGGACCAACTGGCGCTGTTGCGCAGCCAGGTGCAAACCCAACTGTTCCTGTTCGATTGCCTGCGGGCCGACGGGCGCAAGATCCCGATCGAACTGCGCCTGGTATTGGTCTGGGACGAACACGGCACGTTCGAAGGCGTGCTCGGCGTCGGCCGCGACATCAGCCAGCAACGCCGGGCCGAAAAAGACCTGCGCATGGCCGCCACGGTATTCGAACACTCGACCTCGGCGATCCTGATCACCGACCCGGCCGGCTACATCGTCCAGGCCAACGAAGCCTTCAGTCGTGTCAGCGGTTACGCCGTGGAGCAGGTCCTCGACCAGCTGCCGAACATGCTGACCGTCGACGATCAGCAGGAAGCCCACCTGCGTTACGTGCTCAAGCAATTGGGCCAGCACAGCACCTGGGAAGGCGAAGTCTGGCTCAAGCGTCGCAACGGCGAGCATTACCCGGCCTGGGTCGGGATCACCGCCGTGCTCGACGATGAAGGCGACCTGGCCAGCTATGTGTGTTTCTTCAGCGATATCAGTGAGCGCAAGGCCAGCGAGCAGCGGATTCACCGCCTCGCCTACTACGACGCCCTGACCCACTTGCCCAACCGTTCGCTGTTCCAGGATCGCCTGCACACGGCACTGCAATCGGCCGAACGGCAGAAGTCGTGGGTAGTGTTGATGTTCCTCGACCTCGACCGTTTCAAGCCGATCAACGACTCCCTGGGCCACGCCGCCGGCGACCGCATGCTCAAGGAAATGGCCACGCGCCTGCTCGGTTGCGTTGCCGATGACGACACCGTGGCGCGCATGGGCGGTGACGAATTCACCTTGCTCCTGCAACCGCGAGCCAACCGTGAAATCGCCCTGAACCGGGCGATCCATGTGGCCGAACAGATTCTCGCCAGTCTGGTGAAACCCTTCGTGCTCGAAGGCCGTGAGTTCTTCGTCACGGCCAGTATCGGCATCGCCCTGAGCCCGCAGGACGGCAACGAACTCAGCCAGTTGATGAAGAATGCCGACACCGCGATGTACCACGCCAAGGAGCGTGGCAAGAACAACTTCCAGTTCTATCAGGCAGACATGAACGCCAGTGCGCTGGAACGTCTGGAGCTGGAAAGCGACTTGCGCCATGCCCTGGAACAGAACGAGTTCGTCTTGTATTACCAGCCGCAGTTCAGTGGCGACGGCAAGCGCCTGACCGGTGCCGAGGCGCTGCTGCGCTGGCGCCATCCACGTCGCGGGCTGGTGCCACCGGGGGACTTCATTCCGGTGCTCGAAGAGCTCGGGCTAGTGGTGGATGTCGGCGACTGGGTGATCAGCGAAGCCTGCCGCCAGCTCAAGGCCTGGCATCAGGCCAAGGTGCGGGTGCCGAAGGTGTCGGTGAACATCTCGGCGCGACAGTTCTCCGACGGCCAACTCGGCACGCGAATCGCCACCATCCTCAAGGAAACCGGCCTGCCGCCGGCGTGCCTGGAACTGGAACTGACCGAAAGTATCCTGATGCGCGAAGTCAGCGAGGCAATGCAGATCCTCGCCGGGCTGAAAAACCTTGGGCTGAGCATTGCGGTCGACGATTTCGGGACCGGTTACTCGTCGCTCAACTACCTCAAGCAGTTCCCGATCGACGTGTTGAAGATCGACCGCACCTTTGTCGATGGCCTGCCGTCGGGTGAGCAGGATGCGCAGATCGCCCGGGCAATCATCGCCATGGCCCACAGCCTCAACCTGGCGGTGATCGCCGAAGGTGTGGAAACCCACGAGCAGCTTGATTTCCTGAGGGAGCACGGTTGCGACGAGGTGCAGGGTTACCTGTTTGGCCGCCCGATGCCGGCGGGCCGGTTTGAAGGGCAATTCAGCAATGATGCGCTCTTCATGTTCGACTGATTAAGCGGCCCTTGTGGCGAGGGGGCTTGCCCCCGTTGGGTCGCGAAGCGGCCCCCAGCATTCTTCCAGTCAAACTGTGCAAGCAGGTTTTGCGACTGCTCCGCAGCCGAACGGGGGCAAGCCCCCTCGCCACAATCACCGCATATCCGCTCATGAAGCCCACTTGTCTGCGACATGATGCCGTTTCATATGCCTTCTAAAACCCGTTGGGTTAGAATGCCCCCCTTTTCCGCCCCCGATCCTTGAGGACCGCCATGTTCAGCCGTGATTTGACTATTGCCAAGTACGACGCCGATCTCTTTGCCGCCATGGAGCAAGAAGCTCAGCGCCAGGAAGAGCACATTGAGCTGATCGCTTCGGAAAACTACACCAGCCCTGCGGTGATGGAAGCTCAAGGCTCGGTATTGACCAACAAGTACGCCGAAGGCTACCCGGGCAAGCGCTACTACGGTGGTTGCGAGTACGTAGACATCGTCGAGCAGCTGGCTATCGACCGCGCCAAAGAGCTGTTCGGCGCCGACTACGCCAACGTTCAGCCGCACGCCGGTTCGCAAGCCAACAGCGCCGTTTACCTGGCCCTGCTGTCGGCCGGCGACACCATCCTGGGCATGAGCCTGGCCCACGGTGGTCACCTGACCCACGGTGCCAGCGTTTCGTCTTCGGGCAAGCTGTACAACGCCATCCAGTACGGCATCGACGCCAACGGCCTGATCGACTACGACGAAGTCGAGCGCCTGGCCGTTGAGCACAAGCCGAAAATGATCGTGGCCGGTTTCTCTGCCTACTCGCAGATCCTCGACTTCCCGCGCTTCCGCGCAATCGCCGACAAGGTAGGTGCTTACCTGTTCGTCGACATGGCCCACGTGGCCGGTCTGGTCGCCGCTGGCGTCTACCCGAACCCGGTTCCATTCGCTGACGTCGTGACCACCACCACCCACAAGACCCTGCGCGGTCCACGTGGCGGCCTGATCCTGGCTCGCGCCAACGCCGACATCGAGAAGAAGCTGAACTCCGCGGTATTCCCGGGCGCCCAGGGCGGCCCACTGGAGCACGTAATCGCTGCTAAAGCGATCTGCTTCAAGGAAGCGCTGCAGCCTGAGTTCAAGGTTTACCAGCAGCAAGTGGTGAAGAACGCCCAGGCCATGGCCGGCGTATTCATCGAGCGCGGTTTCGACGTGGTTTCCGGCGGTACTCAGAACCACCTGTTCCTGCTGTCGCTGATCAAGCAGGAAATCTCCGGTAAAGACGCCGATGCCGCTCTGGGCAAAGCGTTCATCACCGTGAACAAGAACTCCGTGCCAAACGATCCACGCTCCCCGTTCGTCACCTCCGGCCTGCGCTTCGGTACTCCGGCTGTGACCACTCGCGGCTTCAAGGAAGCAGAGTGCAAGGAACTGGCCGGCTGGATCTGCGACATCCTGGCTGACCTGAACAACGAAGCGGTGATCGATGCCGTTCGTGAGAAGGTCAAGGCGATCTGCAAAAAGCTGCCGGTGTACGGCGCTTAATCAGCCCCGCTAAACCGCAGTAATAAAAACCGATCAGAGATGACCGGTTTTTTATTGCCTGGAGTTTAATCAGCGACAGGCATCTTAAAAAAACGACTAACAACTCACATTCATCTGCCACGACCGCCAAGCATTTATAAGCCAAAACTCTTGCAACACTCACAAATCCTGCCGCTTACAAAAACCGCTTAATCTAAAACCCGATCCAACCAATAAAATCACGAACGGGTTACATCATGAATGGCAATACTGAAAAAACCTTTATCGCAACACTGAGAATGTTCGACCATAGAGTGAATGTCCTTGAAGTGCTCCACGGCAAACCGGCGCTGGCCAGCATCAGTCTGTTCAGCGGTGGCTTCTACACCGGCAGACCGCAGACCCAGGACCACTCCCACCTGCTCGGCATACGGCCCAACGAGCAGATCGGTGAGGTAACCAGCTTGAAACTGCACTTCCTGCATACCCCTGATGGCTACATACTTACAATAAAAAACAAGAGTGAGTATTACAATCGGATCATTACCGAGAACGGGCTGGATACTTTCGAAGCCATGGACTCGTACACTGACGACCCGACAACTTTCATACTGCTCAACCATCAAGGCGTCCCCATCACACTGGCCAACCTTCCGGACGTACACTCACCGATTTCGCTCAAAATAAAAGAAAACCATTACATGGGAGGTCTTATATTAAAAGGTTCACCCTATGTTTATCTTGGCAAAACAGAAGAGCGCTCGAAGATAACTTTTATCCTGAGCATCCTCGAAAGAAAAGTACCTCAAGCTCCATTTGAACCGCACATTAACGTTTGAAGAAAACCATTAAAAGCAGCTTTCATAATGTCACCCGCAGGCTGCCCTTTCGGGCAGCTTCAGACGCCCTCTGCAAAAATCGGCATCCAATGGCCGACCCTTTCCAGTAACCGCTCAATGCCGGGGCACTGCGCCCAACTGGTAAGACCGGTCATGCCAATTTTGCAAATTTCGCTTGCGATCAACCAAAATCAGCGCCTAGACTGCACCTGCACTGGACATACCGGTAAGACCACAATAATTAAGTCCTGAATCTGATGTGCTCCGCACACGGCAGCCAGGACACCGACCAGGATTCCTCCCATGCTCAGATGGTGCTCGCGTTCAATCTTCCTCCAAGTGGTTCTCGGACTGGTGCTCGGCATCGTCTGCGGGCTGACCCTTCCCGAATACTCCGCTCAGCTCAAACCGCTCGGTGACGGTTTTATCAAGCTGATCAAAATGCTCATTGGCTTGATCGTGTTCTGCGTGGTGGTCAGCGGCATCAGCGGTGCCGGCGACCTGAAGAAGGTCGGCCGTATCGGCCTCAAATCGGTGATCTACTTTGAAATCCTGACCACCATCGCCCTGGTGATCGGTCTGGTGTTCGCCTTCAGCACCGGCATCGGCAGCGGCGCGAACATTCATCTGGAGCAGCTCTCCGCCGCCGACATGGGCGACATCGCCGAACGCGGCCAGCACATGCACACCACCACGCAGTTCCTGATGGGGCTGATCCCGACATCGGTGATCGGTGCGTTTGCCGAGAACAACATCCTGCAGGTCCTGTTGTTCTCCGTGCTGTTCGGCAGTGCGCTGAATCTGGTGGGCGAGGCGGCATCGGGAATTTCGCGGCTGATCAATGAGCTCAGCCACGTGATCTTCCGCATCATGGGCATGATTGTGCGCCTGGCGCCGATCGGCGTATTCGGTGCAATCGCCTTCACCACCAGCAAATATGGCCTGGACTCGCTGCAACACCTGGGCAACCTGGTCGGCCTCTTCTACCTGACCTGCGTGGCTTTCGTGACGCTGATTCTCGGCCTGGTGATGCGCCTCTCCGGCCTGAAGATGTGGCCGTTGCTCAAGTACCTGCGCGAAGAACTGCTGATCGTCATGGGCACCGCTTCGTCCGACGCCGTGCTGCCACAGATCATGCGTAAACTCGAACACCTCGGAATCGGTAGCTCCACGGTGGGCCTGGTGATTCCGACCGGTTACTCGTTCAACCTCGATGGCTTTTCGATCTACCTGACATTGGCCATCGTTTTCATCGCCAATGCCACCGGCACGCCGCTGGCGATGACCGATCTGCTGACGATACTGTTGGTGTCGTTGATCACCTCCAAAGGTGCCCACGGCATTCCGGGTTCAGCGCTGGTGATTCTGGCGGCGACGCTGACCGCGATCCCGGCGATTCCGGTGGTCGGTCTGGTGCTGGTGCTGGCGGTGGACTGGTTCATGGGCATCGGCCGGGCGCTGACCAACCTGATTGGCAACTGCGTTGCCACAGTAGCCATCGCCCGCTGGGAAAAAGATATCGATGTGGAACGGGCGAACAAGGTGCTCAGCGGCCAGCAGGGCTATACCTTTCAGCCGAGAAAACCGGCTGCGCAAGCGGCAGCCAAAGAATTTTGAATGACCGCCGTGCCTGCCGAACCGCAGGCACGGCTCATGGAGCGAACACGTGATTACCTCATCAACCGTCGTCAACTCAGTGGTAGAAAAACTTCGGGCCGCTTTGGCCCGAGGTCAGTGGCGCTCCGGCGAAATGCTGCCGGGGCAACGTGAACTGGCCGAACAGCTGGGCATCAGCCGCCCGAGTCTGCGTGAGGCGGTCATCGTCCTGGAAACCCTTGGCCTGGTGCGTTCGATGCCGGGCAAAGGCGTGGTGGTACTTGAGGCCAGTCTCAGCGATAGCCAGCCCCACGACAGCGCGGTGGCCGCAGCGAGCCTGGAAGACGTGCTGCAACTGCGCTACACCCTCGAACCGTTCATCGTCGGCCTCGTGGCCCAGTCCATCAGCAGCAAGGAAGTCGGGCAACTGCGCCTGACTCTTATGGATATGCGCGAAGCCCTGGAGGCCAAGGACAGTGAAGCCGGCGTAAGCGCCTACATCGCATTCCACGAAGAGCTGTTCACGCTGACGTCGAACCCGATCTTCCAGAGCGTGGTCCAGCAAACCAGCAATGCCCTCAAGCAAAGCGCCGAAGTGTTGCGCAACTCCCCGGAGCATCTGGCTGAACGCCTTGAAGAAAACGAAGCCGTCGTGCGGGCGATCCGCAGCAAGAACAGCGCCCAGGCCAGCGCCGAGATGCGCCGGCACATTTTGCGCGAGGGCCAGCGCCTGGGCATCGAACTGAACATCCCGGAAGACAACTTCGGCAGTTGAAACCTCTTCGAACTGGAGATTGGCCATGAACAGCTTCGCCTCGCCACAAACGCTCGCCACCCTGCCCGTCCGCCCTTCGGTGGATGATCTGTATTCGCGGGTCCTGGATGCCATTTTCGAACAGCGCCTCCATTCGGCCAGTCGCTTTACCGAAGAAAGCCTGGCGCAGATGTTCGGTGCAAGGCGCAGCGACATGCGTGATGTGCTGACGCGACTGTCCCATCAGCAGGTCATCATCCTTCGCGTCAACCATCGTCCCCGCGTCGCCGAGCTTGATGTCGAGCAGACCCGACAGACACTGCATGCCCGGCGCCTGGCCGAGATCATGCTGGTGCGGCTGGCGTGCCAGCGACCCTGCGCGCAAGGCTTGAAGCACCTGCGGACACTGGTCGATAACGAGCGTCAATGCGCCGAGCGTGGCCGGGCGATTCGTTTATCGGGAGAGTTTCATCTGCAGTTGGCACAAATGGCGGGGAATGCACCGCTAGCGCATTTTCTTGAGAGCCTGGTACCACTGACTTCGTTGGCGATTGCGCAGTTTGATCTGCTGCAGAAGGATTATTGCGTGGAGCACATGGAGATTCTGGATGCGCTGGAGCGAGGAGATGCCGCGACGGCACAAGTCGCGCTCAACCGACATCTGGATTATCTGGAAGATTTGTTGCTGAGCCCTGCATCGGCACTGGGCCAAAATTGTGCCGCAGGTTAGATCGCTTTCGCGAGCAGGCTCGCTCCCACAGGGGACTGCACTTCAGCGAGCCTGCTCGCGATGGCGACTCAAGGCTCGCTGCAATTTCTGACTTTAATCCGCCGCCACCCGCGCAAACCCCTCGCGAATCTTTTCTTCCGGCAAGTCATCGGCAATGAACACGATCACGCTTTCACGCACATCGTCTTCCGCCCACTCGGTATCCCAGTCGAAACCATAAAGCTTCAGCACACCCTGAAACACCATGCGCCGCGGTTCGCCGACGATGCTCAACACGCCCTTGTAGCGCAGCAACTGCTTGCCATGCTCCTCCAGGAGTTCGTTCATGAACTCGCTGAGCTTGTCGATATCCAGCGGCTTTTCAGTGCGCAGCACCAGGCTGGAAATGCGGTCGATGGACGGAGCAGCCTGGCTGACCGGGCGCAAACTCACGCCACCACCGAGATCGGCATTGAGGTTGAAGCCGCGTACATCGAGCAACTCGGCCAGGTCGATCTTGCCGTGGTCGACCACGCGGATCGGCGCACGCCGGTTGATGCGGGTCAGGCGCTCGCTCAACGCGGTGAAGGTCGGTTCGTCCACCAGGTCGCGCTTGCTCACCAGCAAGCGGTCGGCGAATCCGATCTGCGCCTGGGCAATGGTCTGGGTCAGGTGCAGGTCGGCATGTGCCGCGTCGACCAGCGTGATGATGCCGTCGAGGATATAGCGCTCACGCAACTCTTCGTCGATGAAAAAGGTTTGTGCCACCGGTGCCGGATCGGCCAGGCCGGTGCATTCGATCACCAGGCGGTCGAAGGCGATATCGCCCTGGTCCAGACGCTCGAGCAACAGATAAAGCGCTTTGGTCAGGTCCGTGTGGATGGTGCAGCAGACGCAGCCGTTGGACAGTGTCATCACTTGTACCGGCTCATCGCCCAACAGCTGGGTATCGATACCGGCATCGCTGAATTCGTTCTCGATCACGGCAATTTTCAGACCGTGCTCGACCTTGAGCAGGTGACGCAACAGGGTGGTCTTGCCGGCGCCGAGGAAGCCGCTGAGGATTGTTACGGGAATGGGAGAGGACACGCTGGATCTCCTGTTGCACAAAATCAAAAAAGCACACAAAACAAACGTGGGAGCGGGCTTGCCCGCGAAGGTGGCGTGTCAGTCGACATGAATGTTGAATGACACACCGCTTTCGCGGGCAAGCCCGCTCCCACAGGGGGATTGCCTCAACCGGGCTGTCGGATCAACAGCACTTCGGCCCACCCTTGCCACCGTAACGGGCTTCCTGACGCTCCCGAAAGAACATCTCATAGCTCATCACCGGTTTGTCCGGGTGCTTGGTCTGCATATGCTCGACGTAGTTGTCGTAGTCGGGCATGCCGACCATCAGGCGCGCGGCCTGACCGAGGTATTTACCGAGGCGACTCAAGTCATTGAACATGCTGCAATCCTCTGATTACGCATCCGGCAGCGCCTGGAATGGCGACTCTTTATCCGTACGCTCTTTTTTACCCCAGGCGGCAATGCCGACCTTGAGCGCATAGAACAGGATGCTGAACACCACAAACAGGAACAGTGCGGTCAGCGTTGCGTTGGTGTAGGCGTTGAAGATCACGTGTTGCATCTGGGTGATGTCCTTGGCCGGGGCGAGGATCTGGCCGTTGGCCAGGGCATCGCTGTATTTCTTCGCCAGGGCCAGGAAGCCGATCGCCGGGTTGGCGTCGAACAGCTTGATGAAGCCCGCGGTGGTGGTGCAAATCAGCAACCACACGGCCGGCAACATGGTGACCCAGACATATCGCTGACGCTTCATCTTGATCAGCACCACGGTGCCGAGCATCAGCGCGATACCCGCCAGCATCTGGTTGGAGATACCGAACAGCGGCCACAGGGTGTTGATACCACCCAACGGATCGATCACGCCCTGGTACAGCAACCAGCCCCACATCGCCACACAACCGGCGGTGGCAATCAGGTTGGCGGTCCAGGATTCGGTACGTTTCAGCGCCGGAACGAAGGAGCCGAGCAAATCCTGGAGCATGAAACGCCCGGCACGGGTGCCAGCGTCGACCGCGGTCAGGATGAATAGCGCTTCGAACAGGATCGCGAAGTGGTACCAGAACGCCATGGTGTTCTCGCCCGGCAGAACACTGTGCAGGATCTGCGCGATACCGACCGCCAGGGTCGGCGCACCACCGGCACGGGCCAGGATGGTGGTTTCACCAATGTCGTGGGCTACGGCCTGCAGGGCTTCCGGAGTAATCGCAAAGCCCCAGTTGCTGACGGCTGTCGCAACGGCCACCACATCACCGCCGACTACAGCGGCCGGGCTGTTCATGGCGAAGTACACACCAGGCTCGATCACCGAAGCGGCAACCATGGCCATGATCGCCACGAACGATTCCATCAGCATGCCGCCGTAACCGATGTAGCGGGCGTTGGTTTCGTTATCCAGCAGCTTCGGCGTGGTCCCGGAGGAAATCAGCGCGTGGAAACCCGATACCGCGCCACAGGCGATGGTGATGAACAGGAACGGGAACAGACCGCCCTTCCATACCGGGCCGGTGCCGTCGACGAACTGGGTCAGGGCCGGCATTTTCAGCTCGGGCATGGTCACCAGGATGCCGATGGCCAGGGCGACGATGGTGCCGATTTTCAGGAAGGTCGACAGATAGTCACGGGGCGCCAGGATCAGCCACACCGGCAACACTGCTGCGACAAAACCGTAGCCAATCAGCATCCAGGTGATCTGGATACCGGTAAAGCTGAACGCCTTGGCCCACACCGGATCCGCGGCAATCTGCCCGCCGAGCCAGATCGAACCCAGCAGCAACAGCACGCCGATTACCGAGATCTCGCCAATGCGGCCCGGGCGGATGTAGCGCATGTAGATGCCCATGAACATCGCGATCGGGATGGTCGCCATCACCGTGAAAATCCCCCACGGGCTCTCGGCCAAGGCTTTGACCACGATCAGCGCCAGCACCGCGAGGATGATGATCATGATCAGGAAGCAGCCGAACAGCGCGATGGTGCCGGGGATGCGGCCCATTTCTTCACGGACCATGTCACCCAGGGAGCGACCGTTGCGGCGGGTGGACATGAACAGGACCATGAAGTCCTGAACGGCACCGGCCAGCACCACGCCGGCGATCAGCCACAGCGTGCCGGGCAGGTAGCCCATCTGCGCCGCCAATACCGGCCCGACCAGAGGACCCGCGCCGGCAATGGCCGCGAAGTGGTGACCAAAAAGAATGTGCTTGTTGGTTGGAACGTAGTCCAGACCGTCATTGTTGAGCACAGCGGGAGTGGCCCGGCGCGCATCGAGTTGCATGACATTGTTAGCGATGAACAGACTGTAGTAGCGGTAGGCGACCAGATAGATGGCCACGGCAGCGACCACAATCCACAAGGCGTTGATTGCCTCGCCTCGGCGCAATGCCACGACACCCAGGGCGCACGCACCTACGATTGCCAGCACCAGCCAAGGCAAATGGCGTAGCGGGCTATTATTATTTTTCATTTTATTATTCCAGCCAGAGTGGACAAGAAAGACAGCCTCACCGAGTTTAGCGCTCCTGACGACAAAGACCATACCCCGACCTTGGTCTGGACACCTGCACGCGCTGGCAGCCGTTGATCATGCGGGTCTATAGTCAGCGTACATATCCGAGGATCGCGCCATGAGCGAGCACCCTGCCGAACGTCGCCGCTTCAAACGTATTGCGTTCGATGCCCGAACCGAGCTGAGCCAGGGGGAGTCCACGTGGCCGGTGAAGTTGATCGACCTGTCGCTCAAGGGCTTGCTGATCGAACGACCCGATCCGTGGCGGGGCAATCCACAGCAGGATTTTCTGGTCGACATTCATCTGAGCGAAGAGGCCGACATCACCATGGATGTGCAACTGGCCCACGACGACCATGGCCAACTCGGCTTTGTCTGCCTGCACATCAGCCTGGAGTCCATTGAGCGCCTGCGGCGATTGATCGAGCTCAACCTCGCTGATCCGCAGGAGCTGGAGCGAGAGTTGGGTGCGCTGATCGAAATCTAGAAGCCGCCGGCTACCAATGTGGGAGCGAGCCTGCTCGCGAAGGGGTCGTCAGCTTCAACGGATATGTTGACTGATACACCGCTTTCGCGAGCAGGCTCGCTCCCACAGGGTTGTGTATTAACCAGAAACTATTCGAACAACGCATCAAGCGCCTGCTCCAGACGCGTGACAGCAATAATCTGCAACCCGGCCGGCGCCTCTTTCGGCGCATTGCCCTTGGGCACGATGGCGCGCTTGAAGCCGTGCTTGGCAGCTTCTTTCAAACGCTCCTGACCGCTTGGCACCGGACGCACCTCACCGGAAAGCCCGACCTCACCGAACACCAGCAGATCGTGGGGCAACGGCCGGTTGCGTAGACTGGACATCACCGCCGCCATCAACGCCAGGTCGGACGCCGTTTCCAGCACCTTGACCCCGCCGACCACGTTGAGAAACACGTCCTGATCGTGGGTCGGAATGCCTCCGTGACGGTGCAGCACCGCCAGCAACATCGCCAGCCGGTTTTGATCCAGCCCCAGGGTTACCCGACGGGGGTTGGCCAGGTGACTGTCGTCCACCAGCGCTTGTACCTCCACCAGCATCGGCCGCGTGCCTTCCCAGGTTGCCATCACCACGCTACCCGGAACTTCCTCCTGGGCACGGGTCAGAAAAATCGCCGAGGGGTTGGAGACTTCTTTCAAGCCCTTGTCGGTCATGCCGAACACACCCAGCTCATTGACTGCACCGAAACGGTTCTTCACCGCCCGCAGCAGACGCAGACGCCCGTCGGACTCACCTTCGAAATACAGCACGGTGTCGACCATGTGTTCCAGCACTCGAGGGCCAGCCAGCGCGCCTTCCTTGGTGACGTGGCCCACCAGGAAAATCGCCGTACCGCTCTGTTTGGCATAACGCACCAGCAACGCCGCGCTTTCACGCACCTGGGATACACCGCCCGGTGCCGATTGCAGCTGCTCGGTAAAGATCGTCTGGATCGAGTCGATCACCATCACCTTGGGCTTTTCCTGACGGGCCGTGGCGATGATGGCTTCGATGCAGGTTTCAGTCATGACCCGCAGTTGATCCTGAGGCAACCCCAGGCGCCGCGCACGCATGGCCACTTGCTGTTGAGATTCTTCACCGGTGACGTACAGCGCCGGCATGCTCTTGGCGAGGTTGCACAAGGTTTGCAACAGAATGGTCGACTTGCCGATGCCGGGGTCGCCACCGATCAGCACCACCGAGCCATCCACCAGACCGCCACCCAGAACCCGGTCGAGCTCGCTGGAAGCGGTGGAGAAGCGCGGAATCTCTTCGACACTGACTTCGGCCAGGGTCTTGATCTGCGCCTGCTGGCCGGCCCACCCGGTACGACCGCTGGGGGCGGCTGCCCCGCCGCTTTCCACCATGGTTTCGGTGAGCGTGTTCCAGGCCCCGCATTCACCGCACTGGCCGGCCCATTTGGGAAAGGTTGAGCCGCACTCGGTGCAGCCGTACATGCGCTTGGCCTTGGCCATCGGAACTCCCGGCAAAAAACGCGATGATAGCTCAGCTGAAGCGCGTGAGTGCGGCCGGATACTTCGCAACCCTTTTGATGATTTCAAATACCCCCATAAAAATCATGCTTATTGATATACACCCGACAAACAAAACCTTGTATAAGTTTTTCGCTCAACATGACCAGCATACTCTAAGGACATGCCTGACTGAACGTCCTGAAAACTTATACAAATTTTGTTCATTCATATACTTTATGCACAACTCCGAAACACTCACACAGAGCACAGCCATTAATTCAGGGAAACAGGCTACTTGTTAGACACCCAAGAATTAACGAAACAGTTCATATCACTACAACTACCCGATCAACTTTAATATCCTGATTCAGGGGTGGTCCCTCAACCCTGGTTCACTCACACAAACGAAGCCATATCGCTGAAAAAACATCGCATGCAAAACACCGCGCAAGGCCTGGCTGCCCACAGGCGGGATCCATCGGTGAATTTTTCAACACCACCCGCTGTCGATTGCTGGCAAGCACGGCAGGCAGTTGATTCGAGCAGAATGCGATTTGCTGATTTACACTGCGTTCATCAACCTCATCTGTAACAAGGAAATAACCTATGGGCGTGCTAAATGAGTTCAAGGCCTTCGCGGTCAAAGGCAACGTGGTCGACATGGCCGTCGGCATCATCATCGGTGCGGCCTTCGGCAAGATCGTTACCTCGTTTGTCGGTGACCTGGTCATGCCGCCAATCGGGATGCTGATCGGTGGCGTGGACTTCAGTGATCTGGTGGTAACCCTCAAGGCAGCGGACGGCGCGACTCCGGCGGTGGTGCTGGCTTATGGCAAATTCATCCAGACCATCATCGACTTTGTCATTGTCGCCTTCGCGATCTTCATGGGCGTCAAGGCCATCAACCGCCTGAAGCGCGAAGAAGCCGTGGCCCCCAGCCTGCCGCCGGTTCCAACCAAGGAAGAAGAGTTGCTGGGCGAGATCCGCGACTTGCTCAAGGCCCAGAACAACCAGCCTTGACGGCAGCAGAGAAAAAGACGGCGCCTTCGAGGCGCCGTTTTTCTTACCAGAAGTTTTCCACCGCCACCTGGCCGGGCCGCCGGCTGAGACTCAAGTGCATGTCCCGCTGTTTAAGCAGCTTGCGCGTGTCATCGATCATCTGCGGATTGCCGCACAGCATGACCCGTGAATGCTCAGGCGTCAGCGCAACACCCGCGGCGCGCTCCAGCTCGCCGTTTTCTATCAGCGTGGTGATCCGCCCGTTCAATGAACCGGAATGCTGTTCACGAGTGACCGTGGTGATGAACTGCAGTTTGTGTGCGTACTCCGCCAGATACTCAAGTTGCGCTAGCCCCGCGATCAGCTCCTGATAAGCCAGTTCCCGGGCTTCGCGAACGCTGTAGACCAGGATGATCCGCTCGAATCTCTCCCAGACTTCGAAATCCTGGAGTATCGACAGGAACGGCGCGATGCCCGTGCCTGTGGATAATAACCAGAGATCGCGGCCATCGACAAAACGGTCCAGTGTCAGGTAGCCGAAGGCCTGGCGGTCGACCAGTAATATATCGTCAACGCCCAGGCGGCTCAGTTCACTGGTGAACTCACCACCCGGTACGACAATGGAAAAGAACTCGAGGAATTCGTCAAAGGGCGAGGACACCATGGAGTAGGCGCGCCATACCGTACTGCCGTCAGCCTTGGTGACGCCCAACCGGGCGAACTGCCCCGCTCGAAAACGAAACCCTGCATCCCGTGTGGCGCACAGGGTAAACAGGTTCGGGGTCAGCGGATGAACCTCGAGCAAGGTCTGACGCGTAAATTTTTCTTCACTGACGGACATGGAAGGCTCCAATCAAAACGTATCCCAGTGTCCCGCAAAGAAAGCAGCGTAACCACCGACATTTTGTAGTGGCATTAAGTGTGCAAGTTATTGATTGCTCAATATGAGAGTTTCCAACAACTATAAAATGACATATGGCATTTGATAATTCGCATATTGCTTAAGAACCTGACGAGCACTTTTTAACAGTCAAAAGAGCAAAATTGTTGCAACACCGCGGTAGGAACTGCCCTACAATCGCGACGTGCAGGATTTTGGATCCACCAATGCACCCCCCAAGACACATCAAGGGAGATCCGGTATGGAGATCTGGAAAGAGTCTCAGCTTAAACAATTGTCACACACGCAAGAAATCAATACCGCCTATCAAATATCGCTCAACTTCGCTAGAAACCTTGGATATAAATTTTGTGGCTTTTCAATTACTTCTAACT
Source organism: Pseudomonas sp. KH_046_2 (assembly GCF_057838985.1). Taxonomy (NCBI): domain Bacteria; kingdom Pseudomonadati; phylum Pseudomonadota; class Gammaproteobacteria; order Pseudomonadales; family Pseudomonadaceae; genus Pseudomonas; species Pseudomonas sp. KH_046_2. The sequence goes on from NZ_CM174480.1 coordinate 5,454,895, forward strand.
CAGTCGGGGTGGACGCCAGTACAGTGAACCTGAACAATTTTCCCCATGAGTGGAATGTTCAATATGAAAAAAACAACGCCACGCAAATAGATCCGGTAGTAGCGCACTGCAATCATTCGATGTTGCCTGTTCTCTGGAGTAAAGAGCTTTTTTCCAGGACGCCATGGCTATGGCAGCTGCTGCAGCAACAAGGTTTGCAGCATGGCTGGTCCCACGCGATCCACGATGAGGAAAGCGGTCTGTGCAGCATTCTCAGCCTGGCTAGAAGCCACTGCCCGATTTCAGCCTATGAGCTGTACGAAAACCTGGGATTCTCAGTGTTCATCAGTCGCCATTTGCAGGCTCTGGCACTCGGGATGCAACCGAAAAAACCGGCTCGCGCTCAAGCTCCTCCTTTGTCACGGCGGGAACTCGAAGTATTGAAACTGTCGGCCGATGGCAAGACGGCTTATGAAATTGCCAGGATCCTCAATTTGAGTGAACGCACGGTCAACTTTCATGTGCACAGGGCTATCGAGAAGCTCGGCGTCAACAACAAGATTGCGGCAGTCATCGCCGCCACCCGCTCCGGAGCCATCTGAAAGCACACGATGCCGGGAAAACCTGCGGGTAATCCAATCGAAAAAAACGTACCATTTGCGGTCCCTCCTGAGTGATGGCGTGTAGACCTTCACGACGCAGTACACTCGGATGACTCCGCCCGCTCCACCGCCTTCGGGCAGCGGGACACCCGTTGATTACCCAGAGCCCCGCCTCATGCCTTTGCTCGAAACACCCTTCGCCAGCCTCGACCTGATCCGCCAGCCCGAACAGCAGAACGAACCGCTGCAAGCTTTCGATGCGGCCGATGAATACCTGCTCAATTATCTGGCCGAACAGCAACCCACGGCCGACACGCGGGTACTGGTACTCAACGACAGTTTCGGCGCGTTGGCGGCCAGCCTGGCGGGTAAGGTGCAGGTGGTCAGCAGCGGTGATTCGTTCCTGGCCTTCCAGGGCCTGGAAAAGAACCTGGTGCGCAACGACCTGGCGTTTGATGCGGTGCCGAGCGTACCCGCCAGCGAAACCTTTGCCGGGCCGTTCGACTGCGTGCTGATCCGTGTACCGAAAACCCTGGCCCTGCTGGAAGAACAACTGATCCGCCTGCAAGGCCAACTGGCACCCGGCGCCCAAGTGGTCGCCACGGCCATGATCAAGCATCTGCCCCGGGCGGCGGGCGACTTGCTGGAGCGTTACATCGGCCCCGTGCAAGCCTCATTGGCGGTGAAGAAGGCGCGGCTATTGATTGCTACGGCGCAAGATAAAACTCCAGCTGTATCGCCTTACCCAACGCGATACAGACTCGACGAACCGGCTATCGAACTGCTCAACCACGCCAATGTGTTTTGCCGCGAAGGCCTGGACATCGGTACCCGGGCGTTTTTGCCACACCTGCCGAAAAATCTCGGCGCAGCACGGGTCGCCGATCTCGGTTGCGGCAACGGCGTCCTGGCCATCGCCAGCGCCCTGCAAAACCCCGAGGCTCACTACACGCTGGTGGACGAATCGTTCATGGCCGTGCAATCGGCGTCCGAGAACTGGCGCGCAGCCTTGGGTGAACGGGAAGTGATCGTGCGCGCTGGTGATGGCCTGGCCGGCCAGGAACCGCAATCGCTCGACGTCGTGCTGTGCAATCCACCGTTTCACCAGCAACAGGTGGTGGGCGACTTCCTGGCCTGGCGGATGTTCCAGCAGGCCCGCGAAGCGCTGGTCGTGGGCGGCGCGCTGTACATCGTCGGCAATCGTCACCTGGGCTACCACAGCAAGCTGGCGCGGTTGTTCCGTGGCGTCGAGCAAGTGGCAGCCAATCCGAAATTCGTCATCCTCAAGGCGCGCAAGTAACAGGCAAAAAAACCCTCCGGTCGGAGGGTCGTAAATCCGTGCCCTGAGGCCACGGGAGAGATGTCAGTGCGTGGTCAGGCCGGCCGCGCTCATGAACAGGCGCATCAGGCTGGCGACGATGAACAAGGCGCCCACGCTGCCGCCCCAGATCAGGGCCAACCAGCCGAGCCGCTGCCACAGCGGCTTTTTTTCGGCTTCTTCAATGTCGTGCAGGGTGTGTTTGCCAGGCATGAATAAATTCTCCAAGAAAGCAGCAGGCTAGTGATAGCCGTCTTCATGGGTGACCTTGCCGCGGAACACGTAGTAACTCCAGAAGGTGTAGCCCAGGATGAACGGGATGATGAACAGCGTGCCCACCAGCATGAAGCCCTGGCTTTGCGGCGGCGCGGCGGCGTCCCAGATCGAGATCGACGGCGGGATGATGTTCGGCCACAGGCTGATCCCCAATCCGCTGTAACCGAGGAAGATCAGCACCAGGGTCAGCAAGAACGGCGTGTAATGCGCGTTGCGGGCCACGGCACGGATCAGGCCGTACATCGTCACCAGCACCAGGATCGGCACCGGCATGAACCAGAACAGATTCGGCATGGTGAACCAGCGAGCGGCGATATCCGTGTGGGCCAACGGGGTCCAGATGCTGACGATGCCAATCACCGCCAGCAGCACAAAGGCCAATGGCCGTGCCAGGTCATGCATCTGTTCCTGCAATTTGCCTTCGGTCTTCATGATCAGCCAGGTGCAACCGAGCAGCGCATAGGCCACCACCAACGCCGCACCACAAAACATCGTGAACGGTGTCAGCCAGTCCAGTGAACCACCGGCGAACTGCCGGTTGACCACCGGCAGCCCATCGATGAACGCGCCGAGCGCGACGCCCTGGAAGAACGTCGCAGTGACCGAGCCACCGATGAACGCCTTGTCCCACAGATGGCGCTTGTCGTCCCTGGCCTTGAAGCGGAACTCGAAGGCCACGCCGCGGAAGATCAACCCGATCAACATCAGGATCAGCGGCAGGTACAACGCCGAGAGCACCACCGAATAGGCCAGCGGAAACGCGCCGAACAACGCCGCGCCCCCCAACACCAGCCAGGTCTCGTTGCCGTCCCAGACCGGGGCGACGGTGTTCATCATCACATCGCGATCGGTCTTGCCCGGAATGAACGGGAAGAGAATGCCGATGCCCAGGTCGAAACCGTCCATGACCACGTACATCATGATGCCGAAGATGATGATCACGGCCCAGATCAGCGGAAGATCAATACCCATGATTCAAATCTCCTTGGTCAGGCTGTGGCCGGCATCGGCGTGATCGTCGTCGGCGGCGGAAAACGGCCGGGCCGGTGTGCGTTTCTGGCCGGGGCCACCGTCGTTGGTTTCCTTGCCTTCGTCGGTCTTCGGACCCTTGCGCACCAGGCGCATCATGTAGCCAAGACCAGCGCCAAACAGCGCGAAATAAACCACGACAAACAGGATCAGGGTGATGCTCATCTGCATGAAGCTGTGATTGGACGACGCATCCGCCGTGCGCATCAGGCCGTAGACCACCCACGGCTGACGGCCGATTTCCGTGGTGAACCAGCCGGCGAGGATCGCGATCAGGCCTGACGGCCCCATCCACAACGCCAGGTACAGGAACGGCCGCGAGGTGTAGAGGGTGTCACGCTTGCGCAGCCACAAGCTCCACAATCCAGTGAAGATCATCAGGAAGCCCAGGCCCACCATGATCCGGAACGACCAGAACACAATGGTCGAATTCGGCCGGTCTTCAGGCGGGAATTCCTTGAGCGCCGGCACCTGTTTGTCCAGCGAGTGCGTGAGGATCAGGCTGCCCAGGTACGGAATTTCGACGGCGAATTTGGTTTTCTCTTCTTTCATGTCCGGCCAGCCGAACAAGATCAGCGGGGTCGCCTCGTCGCCCTTGTTTTCCCAGTGGCCCTCGATCGCGGCGATTTTCGCCGGCTGATGCTTGAGCGTATTGAGACCGTGGAAATCACCGATGACGGCCTGGATCGGCGCAACGATCAATGCCATCCACATGGCCATCGAGAGCATTTTTCGGATCGCCGGGTTGTCCTTGCCGCGCAGCAAATGCCAGGCCGCAGAAGAGCCGACGAAGAAGGCCGTGGCGACGAAGGCTGCCGTGGCCATGTGCATCAGGCGATACGGGAACGAAGGGTTGAAGATGACCGCCAGCCAGTCGGTGGGTATGACCTGACCGTTGACGATCTCGAAGCCCTGCGGGGTCTGCATCCAGCTATTGGACGCGAGAATCCAGAACGTGGAGATCAATGTACCGATGGCCACCATCACGGTGGCGAAGAAGTGCAGGCCACGCCCGACCTTGTTCCAGCCAAACAGCATGACGCCCAGGAACCCGGCTTCGAGGAAGAATGCCGTGAGCACTTCATAGGTCAGCAACGGCCCGGTCACGGAACCGGCGAAGTCCGAGAAGCGGCTCCAGTTGGTGCCGAACTGATAGGCCATTACCAGGCCGGAAACCACTCCCATGCCGAAGTTGACGGCAAAGATCTTCGACCAGAAATGGTAGAGGTCACGGTAGGTGTCGTTATGGGTTTTCAGCCACAGGCCTTCGAGTACCGCCAGGTAACTCGCCAGGCCGATGGTGATGGCCGGAAACAGGATGTGGAACGAGATGGTGAACGCGAACTGAATTCGGGCGAGATCAAGTGCCTCTAAACCGAACATAAGTCTTCCTCTGTCAGGTAGTACGGCTGCGGGCTGGAAGCCTGCACCCACGGCCCCCACGGGTATGGAGTGTGGCGAATCTCTGTTTGTTCTTTTTTTGCACGCATCACAACGCAGGGAGTCTGGCCTTGCGGCCGCCGGATCAATTCCTTTTGTGGGTTTTGACCTGGATCAATCAACGTTGAAAGAGTAGTCCCAATTTCGGGGATGAACCGCGTGGTCTTTTGCCGCGTGACAAGTTGCCTCACGGCTTTTGTCATCGCCGGCAACACATTCCCTGTGGGAACCTGGAGAAAATCGATGTCTGGCTAACTAAATTTTTTGTCACGGCAACTTTCTGTTACAGGTTGGTGATAATCTCGCCGTTCCCCTCTCCCCAGATTTCCCCGCAGATGCCCAGCCAAGAGCCCTTGCTGTTACGTCACCATCGCCCTTTTCTCGCGTTCTGGCTGGCCCGGGTATTTACCGCCAGCGGCTTCCAGATGCTCACCGTGGCCATCGGCTGGAACCTGTACCAACTGACCGGCAACGTGCTCGACCTGGGTCTGGTCGGCCTGGTCGAGTTCGCCCCGCGCGTGCTGTTCATGCTGCACACCGGGCACGTCGCCGACCGCTATGACCGGCGCAAGGTCGCGGCGATCTGCCAGTCTTTGCAGGCATTGATCGCCCTGTCGTTGGCCATCGGCAGCGCGACCGATCATGTCACCCGGGAAATGATCTTTATCCTGGCCTTCCTGCTCGGTGCCGCTCGTTCCTTCGAAATGCCGACCACCCAGGCCCTGCTGCCCAGTATCGTGCCCAGCGGGCTGTTTCCCCGTGCGGTGGCCGCCGCGCAATCGGCTCAGCAATCAGCCACCATCGTCGCCCCGGCCCTCGGCGGTTTGCTCTACGCCTTCGGCAGCGTCTGGGTGTATGGCCCGACGGTGCTGCTGTATGTCATCGCCTGTTCGCTGATGCTCAACCTGCCGGCCCGGCAAAACCCGCTGAACAAGGGCAAGGCCACTCTGGATTCGCTGCTGGCGGGCATTCGCTTCATCCGCAGTCGTCCGGACATTCTAGGGGCGATCTCCCTTGATCTGTTTGCGGTGCTATTGGGTGGCGCCACGGCGTTGCTGCCGGTGTTCGCCAAGGACATTCTGCTGACCGGCCCGTGGGGGCTTGGCCTGCTGCGCTCGGCACCGGCGGTGGGCGCGCTGCTGATGTCGCTGTTCCTGGCGCGGTTTGCCGTGGAGCGCAACGTCGGGCGAGTGATGTTCACCGCCGTGGGTATCTTCGGCGTGGCAACCATCGCCTTCGGTCTGTCGACCTCGTTCTGGTTTTCCCTGGCGGTGCTGGTGGTGTTGGGCGCGGCGGACATGATCAGCATGGTGATCCGCGCCTCGTTCGTGCAACTGGAAACCCCCGACGAAATGCGCGGCCGGGTCAGCGCCGTGAACGGTCTGTTCATCGGTGCCTCGAACCAGTTGGGCGAATTCGAATCGGGTCTGACTGCCCACTGGTTCGGCACCGTGCCGGCCGTGGTCATGGGCGGGATCGGCACACTGGTAGTGACCGGGGGGTGGGTCAAACTGTTCCCGACCCTGGCCAGCCGCGATCGCATGCACGTGGCTAAAGATGAAGAGAGGGAAGAAGTGAAAGTCTGACACCCTCTAAACGAGCAACTCCCCCGCCACCGCCGCACGTGTGGCTTTTCCGCAGAGTTGTTCCACCAGCGCCAGGGCAAATGCCAATGCGCCAGCCGAGCCCTGGGCGGTGATGCAGTTGCCATCGACCACTACCGGTTGATCGACGAAGTTACAGCCCAACAGTTGATGGCTGGCCGATGGCAGACAGGTCATGCGCCGTTGACGCAAAACGCCAAAGGCTTGCAGCGCCACGGCGGGCGCTTCAGCAATGCCGGCGAACAGGCGACCGGCTGCCGCCTGATCCTTGATCAATTGTTGCAGGGGTTGGTGTGCTGCCAGGTGCTGTGAACCCACTGCACCACCCGGCAAGGCTATCAGGTCGAAGGGCTGCGCCAGCAAGTCCACCAGCATCGCATCGGACGTCAGTCGAGTGCCGCGGGCGCAGGTGAGCATGCGTCGCCCTTCGATACTGGCCACCACCACTTCCACTTTGGCGCGGCGCAGTACGTCGATCAGGGTCACGGTTTGCAGGTCATCGGTGCCCTCGGCGAGGGCAATCAAGGCTCGAAAGGTCATCAGGTACTGTCCACGGAATGATCTTCTAAGCGTAGTCAGCTTTCCCGCCCCTTGTTCGAGACCTGTGGTTACTTGATGTAAAGCTGCGTCGACATCGTATTGCCGGGCGCGTTGATCGAGGTATTGCTGAAGGTCAGCGTGCCTTCCTGCTTGCCAGCCAGATCGAGGGCGTACAAATAGCCGACGGTTTTTTCCCCGGGGGTGCAACTGGTCAGGTTGCCGTTCTTGAACGCGCAGACCGGTGTGCGGGTGCCATTTACTTCGAAACCGTCCAGGGCGACATGGGCCTCGCGTCCATAACCCACTTCCAGCACGTACACCGTGATGTTCGGGCCATTGTGATCGCAGCGAGTCCGGGTTTGCCCTTCGTCGATGTTTTCAACGCCACAGGACGGCGACGCGACTTTGAGTACTTTCAATTGCGTCAGCGGCGGGGCCGAGGCCGCCACGGCCATTTGAGCCCCGAGAAACAGCGCCATCCATACTCCGAAGGCGGCAACCAGACGCTTTTTCATGCAGGACCCATCCACCCCAAAAAATCAGCGCGCAGTATGGCGCACTTGGCTTTGTCGCAAAACATCGACGACGATCACCACCAAAGCAGCCATATTCCCAAGCTACTGGTATGATGCGCGGCTTTTTCCGGCCCACTGTAATTTCCAGGCGCGTTCTGCTGCCTGTGCTTTGCTGTTGAGGTCGATACATTCACGGCGCCCGGCGCGCCACGGGGAGCAGACATGCTGGAAAGGCTGTTTCAACTCAAGGCACACAACACCAACGTGCGGACCGAGATTCTGGCGGGCGTCACGACCTTTTTGGCCATGGCCTACATTCTGTTCGTCAACCCGAGCATCCTCGGCGAGACCGGCATGGACAAGGGCGCGGTGTTCGTCGCCACCTGCCTGGCCGCCGCCATCGGCTCGACGACCATGGGCCTGATCGCCAACTACCCGATCGCCCTCGCGCCGGGCATGGGCCTGAACGCCTTCTTCACCTACACCGTGGTCCTGCACATGGGCCACACCTGGCAAGTGGCGCTGGGTGCGGTGTTCATCTCGGCGGTGTGCTTCTTCCTGCTGTCGATCTTCCGCATCCGTGAATGGATCATCAACAGCATCCCGCTGCCGCTGCGCTCGGCGATTGCTGCCGGTATCGGCCTGTTCCTGGCACTGATCGCCCTGCACAACGCCGGTATCGTGGTCAGCAACCCGGCGACCATGGTCGGCCTCGGTGACCTGAAACAACCGGCCCCGATCCTCGCCACCCTCGGTTTTGCCCTGATCGTCGCCCTCGAAGCCCTTGCCGTGCGCGGCGCGGTGCTGATCGGCATTCTGGTGGTGACCATCATTTCCATCGTGATGGGCTTCACCCCGTTCGGCGGCGTGATGTCGATGCCGCCGTCCCTGGCCCCGACCTTCCTGCAACTGGACATCAAGGGTGCGCTGGACATCGGTCTGGTCAGCGTGATCTTCGCCTTCCTGTTCGTCGATCTGTTCGATAACTCCGGCACCCTGATCGGTGTGGCCAAGCGCGCCGGTCTGATGCGCAAGGACGGTCACATGCCGAAAATGGGCCGCGCGCTGATCGCTGACAGCACCGCGGCCATGGCCGGCTCCCTGCTGGGCACTTCGACCACCACCAGCTACATCGAATCCGCCGCCGGCGTGAGCGCCGGTGGCCGCACTGGCCTGACCGCCATCGTGGTGGCATTCCTGTTCCTGCTGGCGCTGTTTTTCTCGCCACTGGCCGCCAGCGTTCCGGCCTTCGCCACCGCGCCGGCACTGCTGTTCGTCGCCGTGCTGATGACATCCGGCCTGGCCGAAATAGACTGGGACGACATTACCGTCGCCGCGCCGGTGGTGATCACCGCACTGGCGATGCCATTCACTTACTCCATCGCCAATGGCATCGCCTTCGGTTTCATTTCCTGGACCGCCATCAAGCTGATGTCCGGTCGTGGCCGTGAGCTGAACCCGGCGCTGGTAATCCTGTCGATTCTGTTCGTGATCAAGCTGGGTTGGTTCAACGCATGACTTTTGATTCCCAGGCCTATGCCGTTCAGCTCGAAGAAAAGGTCACGCGCTTGCGTGATCTGCTGGCCCCGTTCGATGCACCGGAGCCAGCCGTTTTCGATTCGCCGCTGAAAAACTTCCGCCTGCGCGCCGAGTTCCGCCTGTGGCGCGAGGCCGGCGAGCGTCACTACGCGATGTTTTCCCAGGAAGACAAACGCATGCCGATCCTGATCGAAGAGTTCCCGATTGCCAGCCTGCGCATCAACCAGTTGATGCCGCAGCTCAAGGCAGCGTGGCAAGCCAGCGCGGCCCTGAGCCACAAGCTGTTCCAGGTGGAGTTCCTGACCACTCTGGCCGGCGACGCGATGATCACCCTGTGCTATCACCGCCCGCTGGACGAGCACTGGCATGCGGCGGCCTCAAAACTCGCAGCCGAGCTGAACGTCAGCATCATCGGTCGCTCCAAGGGCAAGCGCGAAGTCATCGGTCACGATTACGTGGTCGAGAAGCTGGAAGTCGGCGGCCGCACCTTCAGCTACCGCCAGCCCGAAGGCGCGTTCACCCAGCCCAACGGCACGGTGAACCAGAAGATGCTCAACTGGGCATATGACGCGCTCGGCGATCGCAGCGACGATTTGCTGGAGCTGTATTGCGGCAACGGCAATTTCACCCTGCCGCTTGCCACCCGCGTGCGCAAAGTGCTGGCCACCGAAATCAGCAAGACTTCGGTCAACGCGGCCTTGAGCAATCTCAGCGAAAACGCTGTGGATAACGTCACCCTGGTGCGTTTGTCCGCCGAAGAACTGACCGAAGCCCTGAACGAAGTGCGTCCGTTCCGCCGCCTGCACGGCATCGACCTCAAGAGCTACGAGTTCGGCAGCGTGTTCGTCGACCCGCCCCGCGCCGGCATGGACCCGGACACCTGCGAACTGACCCGGCGCTTCGACAACATCCTGTACATCTCCTGCAACCCGGAGACCCTGGCAGCCAACATCGCCCAACTGCACGACACCCACCGCATCACCCGATGCGCGATGTTCGACCAGTTCCCGTGGACCCATCACATGGAATCCGGGGTGATGCTGACCCGGCGTTGATGACGCCTGCAAGGCACAAAAAAGCCGTCTTCACGACGGCTTTTTCTTTGGCGCTTACAAGACAATATCGACCTTGCGCGGGCGCCCACCTTTCCTGCCGTTGGCCCGCGCGGCTTCAGACTTTGCGGCGCTGCTCTGGCGACCATTGCGCGAAGCGACGACCGAGGCCGCCATGGCCATCAGCGGCTTGCTCGCAGAAATCATCCCGGCGATAGATACATGCAGGTCCTTGCCTTCATGGCACAGAGCAGTACCCGCGTAGCCGACAGTCAGACTGGCGAAGTCCCCGCCCTCAAAATCATCGAACTCCGGATAGTTGGCTACGGGCAACAATACGCCGCTGCCATCTTCGAAGCTGACGGCCAGACAAGGGGCGAGGTAGGTAACTGCCGTCGCTTGCAGGCTATTTTTTCTACGTAATTCGCCACGTTCAATGGCTTTGTCCAGGCTGCTTTCCGTTACGGGATTATCGGCCTGAACCTTGGCTTTTATCGTTTTCATAACTCGATCGCACTCCACGTACCCGCCTCCACATGCGCATGAGGCGGACAATGCTCGTCTCGCAACATGATCACTACCGACAGTCCCTTGTGATTGCATATCTTCATGCCAACCCATCCGTTAGGTTAATGAATCCGAGGATTCGACATTCCCTGGAGAATCCGACCGCTGGCATTGGCCGTCGAATCATTTCTTCCGTCCTCAGACTAGCGTCCTGGCGTTACCCGGCCCTGCGGAACACCGCGCGCAATGGTAAGAAATCCTTTCATTACGGCGCTGGCACCTGATAAATACTGATCCAGTTACTTCATCTGATCCCCGGTGTAATCAATCATGCAGCGACAATTCGACGATCTTCAGTTGGGCAGCATCGAGCTGTTTTGCCTGGCCGCCGAGGCCGGCAGTTTTACTGCCGCGGCGCTGGTGGCGGGTGTCACCCCCGCTGCCGTGAGCCGTTCGGTGTCGCGCATGGAAGAACGCCTGGGCGTGCGCCTGTTTGCGCGCACCACCCGCAGTGTGAAGCTGACCGACAGCGGTCGCCGCTATTACGAGGAGTGCCGCCTGGCCCTGGCGCAACTGATCGAGGCTCAGCGCGAGGTGATGGGCCAGCAGCAAGTGCCGTCCGGTACCTTGCGCATCAGTATTCCGACCACCTACGCGCATCATCGAATCCTGCCTTTGTTGCCCGAATTTCGGGCGCGCTATCCGGCGGTGAAGGTCGAGTCGCACATCAGTAATCGCAACATCGATTTCGTCGGCGAAGGCTACGACATGGCGATTCGCGTGCGAGCCATCCCGGATTCAGGCCTGATCGCCCGGCCGTTGGAAGATGCCGCCCTGGTGCTGATCGCCAGCCCTGATTACCTGAAACGCGCCGGCACTCCGCAAACCCTCGACGATCTCGAAAACCATGAGTGCATTCAGTACGAACTGCCCAGCAGCGGCCGGCGCATTGCCTGGTTGTTCAACGATGAAGGCGCGCCCCGGGAAATTCTGGCCGAGGGCAGCCTCAGCTGTTCCGACGATGTGCTGGGCGGTGTCACCTTGGCCAAACACGGGGCGGGGTTGTTTCAGACCTATCGTTTTATCGTGGAAAAGGAACTGGCCGACGGCTCGCTGGTGGAAGTGCTCAAGCCCTATGGCGGACGCTCGCGGCCGTTTACCTTGCTGTACCCGCAAAGTCGTCATGTGCCGCTGCGATTGAGGGCGTTTATCGATTTCCTTGTGGAGCACCTGCCGCGCTGACCTGCGGAAGTGTCCGATCACCGCCCACAAACAGCCAGTGCGTCGTCACTTCAATTGACCAAATTAACTAGTTAGTACAATTTATCTCCACAGGCTGAAACCCTCAGCCGATTCCAAAAATAATAAGTGGAGAGATTCCGATGTCCCCTATCGTTCTGGTGCTCAACGGCCCGAACCTGAACCTGCTCGGCACCCGTGAACCGGCGACTTACGGCCACGAAACCCTGGCAGACATTTCGGCCTTGTGCGCACGTAGCGCCGAAGAGTTCGGCCTGGCAGTGGAGTTTCGCCAGACCAACCATGAAGGCGAATTGCTCGACTGGATTCACGCCGCCCGCGGCCGCTGCGCCGGGATCATCATCAACCCTGCCGCGTGGACCCACACCTCCGTTGCGATCCGCGACGCCCTGGTCGCCAGCGAACTGCCGGTGATCGAAGTCCACCTGTCCAATGTTCACGCCCGGGAGCCCTTCCGCCACCACTCGTTCGTATCCGCCATTGCAACGGCGGTGATGGCCGGTTTTGGCAGTCACGGCTATCGCCTGGCGCTGGAACACTTCAGTCATCGTTTGAAAGGGTGATCGCCGTGACTCAGAACCACGTGATACTGGCCGGGCTGATTGGCGCCGGCATCCAGGCTTCCCGAACACCAGCCATGCACGAGCACGAAGGCGATGCCCAGGGGCTGCGCTACCTGTATCGCCTGATTGATCTTGATCAGTTGAAGCTCGACAGCAACGCCCTGCCCGACCTGTTGATGGCTGCCGAGCGCATGAACTACACCGGGCTGAACATTACCTTTCCCTGCAAGCAGGCGATCATCCCGCTGCTCGACGAACTCTCGCCGGAGGCCCGCGGTATCGGTGCGGTCAACACGGTGGTGCTCAAGGATGGCAAACGCATCGGCCACAACACCGATTGCCTGGGCTTTGCCGAGGGTTTTCGCCGTGGCTTGAAGGGCGTTGCCGTTGAACGTGTCGTACAGATGGGCGCCGGCGGCGCAGGTGCGGCGGTGGCCCACGCGTTGTTGAGCGAAGGCGTACAACAGCTGAGCATTTTTGACGTGGACATCCGTCGCGCCCAGGATCTGGCTGACAATCTCAATCAGCATTTCGGCGTCAGTCGGGCGGTGGCCGGGTATGACCTGGCCAGCGCCATGGCCCAGGCTGACGGCCTGGTGAACACCACGCCGATGGGCATGAAAAAGCTGCCGGGCATGCCGGTGCCGGTGGAATTGCTGCGGGCCGTGTTGTGGGTAGCGGAGATCGTCTACTTCCCGCTGGAAACCGAACTGCTGCGCCACGCCCGCGCCCTCGGTTGCCGGACGCTGGACGGCGGCAACATGGCGGTGTTTCAGGCGGTGAAGGCGTTCGAACTGTTCAGCGGCGTGGTGCCGGATGCCCAGCGGATGCTTGAGCATTTCCAGAGCATGAATGACTGAATGAGTGAAGTGAGGGGGCAATCCCCTCACCTCGCATCAGGCTTGCAGGTACCGCAGGACCGACTCGCAAATCATCTCCCGATGACGCTGCTTGATGCGTTCGTCCGGCAGGTCGATCTGAAAAATCTCACCAAAGGTGTGGCGGTTCGAGACGCGATAGAAGCAGAACGAACTGATCAACAGATGCACATCCAGCGGATCAAGACCGGTACGGAACAGCCCCTGCTCGGCGCCGCGACGCAGAATCTCGCCCAGTGAATCGAGGATAGTGTTGTTCATCGCCTTGATCGCATCGGAGCGCTTCACGAACTCGGCGTTGTGAATGTTCTCGATACTGACGATGCGCACGAAATCGACGTTGCGATCATGGTGATCGAAGGTGAACTCCACCAGCCGCCGAATGGCTTCGACCGGCGCCAGTTCCGCCAGGTGCAGGCGGTTTTCGGTGTTGCGGATATCGCCGTAGAGTTTCTCCAGCACCTCGACGTAGAGCTGCTCCTTACTGCCGAAGTAGTAATAGATCATGCGCTTGGAGGTGTGGATGCGCTCGGCGATGGCATCGACGCGCGCACCGGAAAGCCCCTGCTGGACGAATTCGACAATCGCCTCTTGCAGGATGTTTTCGCGGGTCTTTTCCGGGTTGTTCTTGCGACTCTTGCGCGGCTCGGCACCAGGTTCTACGGAGGCTGCGGGGAGTTCTGAAGTCATTGTCATTGCGGGCTCACGGCCATCACTGCACAGGCTGGCGATTATGGGCCGCGCGGCACAGTGAAGGAAGCCGCGCGGCCCACGTTTAATCCCGCGTTTACGAATTACCTACAACTTCGCCTGGCGCAATGCGCCGCTACGGGATTTGGCCATGGCCGCCAACCGCACCGCGACGTTGGCCGCACCGTAGCCGGCATAACCGTTTTTACGCTGGATGATCTCGAAGAAGAATCGCCCCTCGAACGGTTCGGTGTACACATGAAACAGCTCACCGCCCTGGGCATCGCGGTCGTACAACACATTGTAGTAGGCCAGTTCGCTGAGAAACTCGTCGTCGAAATCGAACCGTGCCGCCAGGTCATCGTAGTAGTTGAGCGGAATATCCAACAGCGGCACGCCCGCCTCTTTTGCACGGCTGACCTGGGCAAAGATGTCATCACAATCAAACGCGATGTGATGCACGCCGGAGCCGCGATAACTCGACAGCGCGTGTGAGATTGCGGTGTTGCGGTTCTCGGAAATGTTCAGTGGCAGGCGGATCGAACTGTCGCGACTGCGCAAGGCACGGCTCTTCACCAGACCATAAGGATCCGGCAGCACGACTTCATCGTCGGCCTCGAAATCCAGCAGGCTCTTATAGAACAGCACCCAGCTGTCGAGGCTGTCGGCCGGCAGTGCCATGGCCATGTGGTCGATGCGCTTGAGGCCACCGCTGACCGGCGCATCCGCCAGCAGATTGAAGTCGGTGCCGTAGACGTCGGCATCCTGGTCCACCAGATAGATCAGGCTGCCATCCGGCGCACGTACCGCAGCGAGTTCCAGTTCATTGGGGCCCACCAGCCCGCGATAAGGCTGGCCCTTGTAAGCCACGGCTCGGGCCAGCGCGCTGGCGCTGTCCTTGACCCGCACGGCGGTGGCGCACAACGAAGGGCCGTGGGCTTCGAAAAAACTGTGACCGAAGGAGTAAGGCTCGGAATTGAGGATCAAATTGATATCGCCCTGGCGCATCAGGCTGACGCTCTTGGAACGATGCTGCCCGGCCTTGACGAAACCCAGTCGCTCCAGCCAATGGGCGAGCTTGGCGCCGAGGCTTTCGTCCACGGCAAACTCCAGAAACTCGATGCCGTTGTACTCACTGGCCTTGGGCGTTTCGAACAGAATCTCAGGGCTGGCCGCAGGCTTGGTTTCCTGCGCCAGACGCTCGCGGGTTTTCTCTTCCAGGTACAGCAACGAACGCAAACCGTCGGCCGCGTTGGCCCGTGGCGGCGCGGCGCGGAAACCGTCGTTGAAGATCTCCAGCGACAGCGGCCCGGTGTAGCCGCTCTTGATGATCGGCGCGAGGAACCCCGGCAAGTCGAATTCACCCTGGCCTGGGAAGCAGCGAAAATGCCGGCTCCACTCCAGCACGTCCATGGCCAGGATCGGCGCGTCAGCCATTTGCACGAAGAAAATCTTGTCCCCGGGAATCTCGGCGATAGCGCTTGGATCGCCCTTGAGCGACAGGGTATGAAAGCTGTCCAGCAACACGCCGAGGCTTGGGTGATCGGCCTGACGCACGATGTTCCACACCTGTTGATACGTGTTCACATGCCGGCCCCAGGCCAGCGCTTCGTAACCGATGCGCAGGCCGCGTGCCCCGGCGTGTTCAGCCAGCAGGCGCAAATCGTCGACCAGAATCCGTTCATCACCGATAGACTCGGCCGAGGCGTTGCTGCACACCAACACCAGGTCAGTGCCCAGTTCCTGCATCAGGTCGAACTTGCGCTCGGCACGTTCCAGGTTGCGCGACAGGCGATCGCGGCGGCAGCCTTCGAAATCGCGGAACGGTTGAAACAGGGTGATGGCGATCCCGAGATCGGCGCACATCTGTTTAATTTCCCGTGGACTACCGTCGTAGTAGAGAAGGTCGTTCTCGAAAATCTCGACGCCGTCGAAACCGGCCGCGGCAATGGCTTCGAGTTTTTCCGGCAGGGTACCGCTCAAGGATACGGTGGCAATGGAACGCTGCATGTTTCGGCTCCCGGTGGAGGCTTCGGCTACAGGGAATTTGCGCCGCTTTTAAAAGAGTGAGCGGATTATTGAGCCGAGATGTCCATTGGGCAATTTAAAGTGTACTACCCAGTTAGTTTTGTGTTCGATTATCGAACACAATGGTGGTTGGCGAATTGACGATTTTTTGTCCACTGCGCAACATCGTCCTCACATTAAGTCCGGACACGCAGCACCGGCCGCGATGTCCAATACACCAAATAACAAATTCAAAAAACGGGTGGTACACATGATTCCTTCCCAAAGCTCACGCATGGCTCCGGCCATGAACGTCACTGCCGGTGGCATCGGCGACAAAATCCGCGGCGCCATGGCGGTCGGTAAAACCCGTTGGGGCATGCTGGCGCTGGTGTTTTTCGCCACCACCCTGAACTACATCGACCGCGCCGCCCTGGGCGTGATGCAGCCAATCCTGGCCAAGGAAATGAGCTGGACGGCGATGGACTACGCCAACATCAACTTCTGGTTCCAGGTCGGTTACGCCATCGGTTTCGTGCTGCAAGGCCGCTTGATCGACCGGGTCGGTGTCAAGCGCGTGTTCTTCTGCGCGGTGCTGCTCTGGAGCCTGGCGACCGGCGCCCACGGCCTGGCCACTTCGGCGGTCGGCTTCATGGTTTGCCGATTCATCCTCGGCCTGACCGAAGCTGCCAATTACCCGGCGTGCGTGAAAACCACGCGCCTGTGGTTCCCGGCCGGCGAGCGCGCCGTGGCCACCGGCATTTTCAACGCCGGCACCAACGTCGGTGCGATGTTCACACCCATGCTGCTGCCGCTGATCCTGCACGTCTGGGGCTGGCAGGCCGCGTTCCTGTGCATGGCGGCACTGGGCGGGATCTGGTTGCTGTTCTGGGGCCTGAAGTACTTCAACCCGGAAGACCACCCGAGCGTCAAACAGTCGGAACTGGACTACATCCAGAACGAAGTCGAACCGGAACAAACCCGCGTACCGTTCTCGAAAATCCTGCGCATGCGTGGCACCTGGGCCTTCGCCCTCGCCTACTCGATCACCGCGCCGGTGTTCTGGTTCTACCTGTACTGGCTGCCACCGTTCCTCAACCAGCAATACAACCTGGGCATCAACGTCACCCAGATGGGTATCCCGCTGATCATCATCTACCTCACTGCCGACTTCGGTAGCGTTGGCGGCGGCATCCTCTCCTCGTTCCTGATCGGTCGCGGCGTCAACCCGATCAAGGCGCGACTGATGTCCATGTTCCTGTTCGCGTGCTGCATCATCGGCGTGATCATGGCGGCCGGCTCCAGCAACCTGTGGGTCGCAGTGGCCGCCATCTCCCTGGCCATCGGCGCGCACCAGGCCTGGACCGCGAACATCTGGAGCCTGGTGATGGACTACACGCCCAAGCACATGATGAGTACGGTGTTCGGTTTCGGCGGCATGTGTGCGGCGATTGGCGGGATGTTCATGACCCAGTTGGTCGGCCACATCCTGACCATCACCAACAACAACTACACCGTGCTGTTCACCATGATTCCGACGATGTACTTCATTGCGCTGACCTGGATGTACTTCATGGCACCGCGCAAGATTCCGAAAATAGAAGACTGATGTTCCCTCGGCGCAGGCCCGATCTCGGGCCTGCGCTTTTTATTGTCTGCGTTTTGCCGCAGCTTAGCGGCGGCTTTGTTGCCAGGCCGCTGCCAATCCGCTGCAGCAGATCACGGCAATGCCGAGCACGGTGGTCAGGGTCGGCGTATGGGCAAACAGCAACCAGCCCAGCAGGCCGGCGAAGATGATCTGGCAATAGCTGAACGGTGCCAGCAGTGCCGGTGCCGCAAGACGGAAAGCCTGGGTCAGGAACAGGTGAGCCGTCATCCCGCAGGCCCCCAGCGCCAGCATCATCGCGCCATGCACCAGGTTCGGCGTCTGCCAGAAGAACGGTACCAGCGCACTCATCACCAGCGTGTTGCACAAACCTGCGAAGAAGTTGCTGGTGGTCGGGCTGTCGATCTCGCTGAGCTTTCGGGTCAGCAGTTGATAGAAGCAGAAAAACAGCGCCGAGCAGAACGGCAGCAACACCGCCGGGGTGAACAAATCACCACCGGGGTGAACGATGATCAGCACCCCGCTAAAACCGAAAATCACCGCCAGCCATTGTCCCCGCGTCACCCGCTCGCCAAGCAGCGGCACCGACAATGCGGTGACCAGTACCGGAGCAAGGAAGTTGACCGACGTGGCCTCGGCCAACGGGATGTACATCAGTCCCGTGGTGAAAAACAGACTGGTGCCCAGCAGGCACAGCGCCCGGATCACCTGCAGCAATGGTCGTTTGGTACGCAGCACCCCCAGCCCGGATTGCGGCAGGAAAATCCCGGCCATCAGCAAGGTATGAACCACGTAACGCGCCCAGACCACCATGACGATGGGATAGAAACCGGAAAGGTATTTGGAAAAGGCGTCGTGGCTGGAAAACAGGAAGGTTGCGACAATGATCAGCAAGATCCCTTTGAAGGGCTGATTGACGCCGGAAAGCGGGGTGCTGACGGTCATTGGGTTTCCTTACTTGAAATCAAAAGCATCACGGGCAAACCACGCTTCCACCCAGTCAGCATAGAACCTGTGGGAGCGTGGCTTGCCCCGCGATAAGTGCGCAGCACCGATTAGAG
This sequence comes from Pseudomonas sp. KH_046_2, assembly GCF_057838985.1. NCBI lineage: Bacteria > Pseudomonadati > Pseudomonadota > Gammaproteobacteria > Pseudomonadales > Pseudomonadaceae > Pseudomonas > Pseudomonas sp. KH_046_2. The sequence continues at coordinate 5,473,361 of NZ_CM174480.1, forward strand.
CCGCGCCAACAATTCCCGGGTTTTATCCAGCGCCATCTGCGCTCGGTCCAATCCACTCACGCCCTGCTCCAGCAACCGCACGGTGGGTATCTCCAGGCTCAATGGAATGTCAGCCGGCAAACCGCGCAACAACCCCGGCAGGTCACAATCGCCATCGCCGGGGAAGCGCCGTTCGTTACGCGCCTGACGCAAGATCTCCGCCATATCGGCCGGCCGTGGTCCTGCGACGTCACACAACTGTGCATACCGTAACCGTGAGGGGGCAACTTTGACCAGTTCTTCCAGCCGCGATCCAGAGCGGTCGAAGTGAAAGGCGTCGACCAGTACGCCGCCATTTTCACGCCCGGCGTTTTCCACGATACGCGTGGCTTGTTGAAGATTGCGCGCATCGGTCCAGGGCATGAACTCCAGGTGCGGGTGCAGCCCATAGGCTGCCGCCAGATCACAGAGCTCGGCAAAATGCTCCGTCAGCCGCTGTTCGTCAGGATCGTTACCGGCCACCAGCAATTCACTGGCGCCGAACTCGGCACCCACTGCGAGAATTTTCTCGAAATCGGCGACGACGGTTTCCGGCTTGAGCCGCAGGATTTCGACGTCCAGCACCCGAATACCGGTATCGCGCAGACGCGCCAGGGTCTGGCGCCGCAATTCGTGGTCGGCCACCAGGGCAAAATGGTGCTCCTCCGGGGTCGCCGGTACCAGACGCAAGCCGACATGGCTGTAACCGGCCCGCGCGGCGACCTCGACCATATCGGGCGGTGACAACTCCAGCACGGTCAGGCTGGCCAGGGAGAAGATACGCTCGCTCATGCTCAACCCTCGATCAAGGATGGCGTACAGGCACGCCCGGTTTCGGCGGCTTCGCGGATGGCTTCGATCAGCGCCAACGTACGCGCGGCATCGGCGGCACTCACCAGCGGCTCGACCTCCCGCCGCGCAACACGCACGAAGTGCTGCAACTGCAAACGCAGGGCTTCATCGGCACTGAAGCTTTCCTGGATTGCCAGCAACGGTTGATGCCAGCCGCCGTCGACTTCGTTGTAGTGCCAGCGTTTAAGCTGCGGAATGCTCAGCGCCCCACCCGTTCCTGCCAGCAAGTAGCACGGTTGATCAGGATGACGCGGGTACACCGGGTTCTCCCCCGAATCCAGCTCCCAGCTCCAGGGCGCGGCCACCGCATCGGAGCCGGTCAGGCTGCCCAGTGCACCGTTGTCGAATTGCAGCAACACCGCTGCGCAATCCTCATTGGCAAACCCGCGAATGGCATTGCTGGTGATGGCCTGAACCTGACGCACTTCACCGCACAAATGCCGCAGCAGATCGAGGTCGTGGATCAGGTTGGTCAACAACATCCCCGCACCGGCCTCGCGGCGCCAGGGTGTTTCAAAGTAGCTGTCGGGCTTGCGCAACTGCCAGAGCGCCGTGACCGTGGTCAACCGACCCAATGCGCCGCTGCGGACAAGCTCGTGGGCGCGGACGATCAGCGGATTGTGCCGGCGGTGATGTCCGACCAGTACCGGAACGCCACTGGCCTTCGAGGCAGCCACCAGCGCCCTGGCTTCATCCAGGTGCACGCCCACCGGTTTTTCCAGCAGTACCGGCACGCCGGCCGCGAGGCAATCGAGGGCCGTGCTGACGTGCTGCGTGTTCGGGTTGGCGACGATGACAGCGTCTGGCTTCGCCTGCTCCAGCATCTGACGATGATCGGCGAAACAGGCTACGCCCCATTGCGCCGCAAGACTGGCCGCCTGCGGTCCGGGATCGGCCACGGCGCAAAACGTCGCTTCAGTCAGGGATTGCAGATGCTGATAGTGCTGCTGGCCCATGTTGCCAGCACCGATCAGGGCGATGCGAAGTGGCGAATTCAAGATGCGGTCCTCTTGTGAGTGTTATTGGAGCGATGAACTCCAATAATTTAGAACCTGGTTCCAGATTCTTACACAGACCTGTCCTGAAAGTGTTCGAACAGCGCACAGCTTTAAAACTGTAGGAGCGAGCCTGCTCGCGATGAGGGACTTGAATCCAACATCTTCATTGGCTGACAGTCCGCCATCGCGAGTAAGCTCGCTCCCACAGGGATTTACTCCAGACTCAGACGAACAACTCCGACGCCAAACTCGCCGCCGACAACTCCTCGGTGTACGCCAGCAACAACGGCGCCAGCTCATGCAGCCGCGCTCCCGGCATCCGTGCACTCGGCCCGGCGATGCTGAGCACACCGATCACCCGCCCATCGGCGGGATGGCGCACCACTGCCGCAATCGCCGAAGTGCCGACCGCCGAGCTCTCCTCGACCCAGGCGTAGCCCTGATCCCGCGCCAGACGCAGGCGTTCGAGCAATTCGATGTTCGAGCGCGGCGCATTCGGTCCCACATGTTCCGGCACCTGCGCGCCCTGCCGTTCCACTAGCGACAAGGCTTCGGCATCGCTCATGCACGCCAGCCACGCATGCCCCGAGGCGGTGTAAAACAACGGTGCATCGCGGCCCATGTCCGGGTCGTAACGCAGACCGGAACGTGCGCCCTGGGATTTGGCGATCCAGGTCTGACGTTCGCCGTCGATCACCCCAAGACGCACCAGTTCGCCGGTTTCCTGAGCCAGCCGGTCAAGCACCGGCTGCACGATGTCGGCACCGCTGCTCGACAGGTAACGGAAGCCCATCGCCACCAGTTTGGTCGAGAGGTGATAACGCAGATTATCCGGATTCTGCCGCACATAACCGAGGCGGATCAGCTCGGCCAGCAGGCGATGAGTCGCGCTTTTGGGAATGTCCAGTTGCTCCGCCAGGGTCTGCATCGGCAGGCCACGAGGATCGCTGGTGAGGCTTTCGAGCACACTGAAAACACGTTCGATCTGACTGCCGGCCATGGTCGCTTCCACGCAAAAATTTGCTCGATTCTAGAAGACAACCGCACGAATGCGAAATCTGGAACTGGACGTTCGATAACCGCCCGCTTTACGCCCTCCAGACTTGTTCGGCCTCACCTGATTCTTATATTTTCTGGAACCAGATTCCAAAACAATAAAACATCGGAGCTCAATCAATGCCTGCCGAAGCGCACTTCCTTCCCGACATCGACTGCGATGTGCTGATCGTTGGCTCCGGTGCGGCGGGACTGTCGGCGGCCGTGACCGCCGCGTGGCACGGCCTGAAAGTCATAGTGGTGGAAAAGGACCCGGTGTTCGGCGGTGCCACGGCCTGGTCCGGTGGCTGGGCCTGGGTGCCCTGCAACCCGCTGGCCCGACGCGCGGGCATCGTCGAAGACGTTGAACTGCCGCGCACTTACCTGAAACACGAACTGGGCGAGCGTTTTGATCCGGCGATGATCGACGCTTTCCTGGAAGCCGGTCCGCGGATGGTGTCGTTCTTCGAGCAGCACACCTCGCTGCAGTTCGCCGACGGCAACGCCATTGCCGACATTCATGGCGACACGCCCGGGGCTGGCACTGGTGGACGCTCGGTGATCGCCGCCCCTTATGACGCACGAAAAGTCGGCACACTGCTCAAGCGTCTGCGCAAAACCATGCGGGAAACCTCGTTCATGGGCATGCCGATCATGGCGGGGGTGGACCTCACGGCATTCCTCAACCTGACCCGTTCGCTGTCGGCGGCCTGGCACGTTACGCGGCGCTTCAGCCGTCACCTGTTCGACCTCGCCATGCATGGCCGGGCGATGCAATTGGTCAACGGCGTGGCCTTGGTGGCGCGCCTGGCAAAGTCCGCTGAAGACCTCGGCGTGTTGCTCTGGGAATCAGCGCCCGTGACCCGATTGCTGCGCGAGAATGATCAGGTACGAGGTGCAGTGGTCATCACCGCCAAAGGTTCGGTGCGCATCCATGCACGCAAGGCCGTGGTGCTCGCCGCGGGTGGTTTCGCCAATGACATCGCGCGCCGCAAGGCCCTGTTCCCCCGTACCCCGACCGGGCATGAGCATCTGGCCTTGCCGCCCCTCGGCGTTTGCGGCGATGGCCTGCGCCTGGGCGAAAGTGCCGGCGCCCGGGTCAATAGCGACATGGCGTCAGCCGTCGCCTGGGCGCCGGTATCGCAGGTGCCACACAGCGACGGCAGCACGGGACACTTCCCGCACATCATCGAGCGGGGCAAACCCGGCATCATCGGTGTGCTGAGCAACGGCCAGCGCTTCGTCAATGAAGCCAACGGCTACTACGACTATGTAACGGCCATGGTCGCCGCCGCCCCGCCGGGTGAAGAAGTGGCGTCGTGGCTGATCTGCACCCATGGTTTTCAACGTCGTTATGGCCTGGGCATCTCTCGGCCATTTCCGGTGCCGCTGTCATCCTTCATCCGCAGCGGCTATCTGAAAACCGGCGACACCCTTGAGGAATTGGCTGCAGCCTGCGGCATCGACCTGGTTGGCTTGCGCACCACCATATCGGACTACAACCGCCACGCGCGCAACGGCGAGGATCCGCAGTTCGGTCGTGGTTCCACGCCCTACAACCGCAAGCAGGGTGACGCACTGCAACGACCCAACCCATGCGTCGCGCCGATCGAACAAGGCCCCTTCTATGCCGTGAAAGTCCAGCCGGGCTGCTTCGGCACCTTCGCCGGACTCAAGGTCAACCAACATGCCCAGGTCCTGGATGACGCGGCGCACCCCATCGCCGGCCTGTACGCAGCAGGCGGCGACATGGCCAGCATCATGGGCGGTCACTACCCCGCTGGCGGCATCAATCTCGGCCCGGCGCTGACCTTCGGCTACATCGCCGCGCGCCATATCGCAGGCGTCACTGCTTATGAAAAGGACTCGCAATAGACGTCGTAGTGCAAGAGGCCTTACCAATCCTTACACATTTCTGCCGCACACCTTTGTCAGTGCGGTTATTCATAGAGCCGGCGAAAACGCGCCATCAATCTATGAGGGACCGCAACCATGTTATGGACCAAGGCAAGACGCAGCGACAACGTGAACGATACGCGCAAGGGCAAGGATGCCCGCATCGTCACAGGGAAAACACTCGGCGCCGGACTGGCCGCCATTGCGCTGGTCAGCACCGGATTATACTCGACACTGGGCACCACACCGGATGCTCCCACGAACACCCTGCCCCCCGCCGCCCTGTCGTTTGAACCCGCAGAAGACCTGCAACTGGCGTTTGTTCAGTCAGTGCTGGGCGATACCGAAGACACCTGGAAACAAATCTTTGCCCAAACGGGACGGCACTATCCACCACCCGAACTGACGCTGTACAACGATGGCATGGTCTCGGCCTGTGGTTACGCCGGTTCCAGCAGCGGTCCGTTCTATTGCCCGAGCAACCGGCAGGTCTATCTCGATCTGGAATTTTTCAAGAAGCTGGAACAGCAGTACTCCTTCATCGGTGACTTCGCGCGGGCGTACGTCATTGCTCATGAAGTCGCCCACCACGTGCAACTTGAGCTGGGACTGTCCGAACCGTTCGAGAACGCGTTGCTCAATCAGCAACCCGTCAGTGGTGATGGCGGCCTGGAGGTGCGCGCGGAGCTGCAGGCCGATTGCCTGGCCGGGGTCTGGGCACATCATGCGCAACGGCGGCTGGACTGGCTGGAACCCGGCGATATCGAAGGCGCTCTACAGGCCGCCGCAGTGTTCGGGGATGACAACCTGCAACGGTCCAAAAACGGGACCGTCCGGCCCGAGACATTCAGCCACGGCACCTCACAGCAGCGCGTGGACTGGTTCAAGACCGGCTTCGCCACAGGCCTGCCGGAGGGATGCGACACCTTTGCCACCGAGCACCTGTGACCCCGTCCGTCTATGAAGCCCGGAGGAATAGAACCGCCACCGTTTAAGGCTGTCTGACGACCGGACTGGCGCCGCTCCCACTCAACAGCAACACTCATCGCACGGACAACCTGAGGATTTCTACATGCTATGGAAAAAAGGCCGACGCAGCGACAACGTGGTCGACGCCCGTGGCGATGATGTTGGCGGCGGTGGCGGCGGCATGCGTTTTGGCGGTGGCAAGGGCTTGAGCCTGACGGCGATCCTCCTGATTGTCGGCATCGGCTGGATCACCGGCCAGGACCCATTGCAGATCCTCGGACAACTGGCCGGACAAATGGAGCAGCAATCGGCGCCCGCCACCAACCAGAGTCGCCAGGCACCGCCGGCCAATGATGAGAGCGCTGAATTCGTGCGCTCGATCCTCGGCGATACCGAGGACACCTGGGGCGCGATATTCCAGCAGGCCGGCCGCCAATATAAGGACCCGACCCTGGTGTTGTTCAGCAACCGCGTGAATTCGGCCTGCGGTCTGGCCACCTCGGCGACCGGCCCCTTCTATTGCCCGGCCGACCAGAAGGTTTACCTGGACATGGCGTTCTTCCAGGAGATGTCCCAACGCTTTTCCGCCGCGGGCGACTTCGCCCAGGCCTACGTGATCGCTCACGAAGTCGGACACCATGTGCAGACCCTGCTTGGGGTGTCCGCGAAAATTCAGGCAGCACGCCAACAAGGCCGGCAGATGGAAGGCGACGGCGGTTTGCTGGTTCGCCAGGAACTTCAGGCCGATTGCCTGGCCGGCGTCTGGGCCAACAATGCGCAGAAGCGCCTGAACTGGCTGGAGCCTGGCGACATCGAAGAAGCATTGAACGCAGCGAACGCCATCGGCGACGATCGTTTGCAGCAGCAGGGTCAGGGCCGCGTGGTCCCGGACTCGTTCACACACGGTACGTCGGCGCAACGGGTGCGCTGGTTCAAAACCGGTTTCGCCCAAGGCCAGGTTGGCCAGTGCGATACCTTTGCGGCGAAAAATCTGTAAATGAAGAAGTGGTTGTTGGTTGTTCTGTTTACTTGCGCAACGTCCCAGGCCGCCGAGCATGGGGTCAAAGACCTCAGCTCAGGGCGCCTGCTGTTGAAATCAGGTGAAATCGCGGTGGGCATCAGCCCCGCCCCGGCAAAAATCGAACGGGTGCTGATCATCCTCCACGGTCGCTTGCGCAACGCGCAAACCTATCTGCAAAGCGGTGAGCACGCGGCCGAACTGGCCGGGCAAAGCGCAACGACCCTGGTAATCGCCCCGCAATTCCTCAATGAAACCGACGTTGCGGTCCATCCGGTGGCCGACACCGTTTTGCGCTGGCAAGGCAATGAATGGATGGCCGGTGGCGAATCCACGGCGCCGTTTCGGCTGAGTTCCTACGCGGCGCTCGACGAAATCATCGCCCGGTTGGGTGACCGTCAGCAGTTTCCGGATGTGAAGCAAATCGTCATCGCCGGGCACTCCGGCGGCGCGCAGGTGGTTCAGCGCTATGCATTGCTCGGCCACGCGCAATCCGAGCTCGATGCGGCCGGCGTGCAGGTGCGCTACGTGATCGCCAATCCGTCCTCCTACGCTTATTTCGATGAGCGCCGGCCCGTGGCGTTCAGCCACGCCGGTTGCCCGAACTTCCATCGCTGGAAGTACGGGTTGGCGGATTTACCGGCCTACGCCGAAGGACAAACCGCCGCGCAGTTACAGGAAAGTTACCTCAAGCGTGAAGTCGTTTATCTGCTGGGGCAGCAGGACACCGACCCGAATCATTCTGCGCTGGATAAAAGTTGTGAAGCCAGGGCGCAAGGGCCGTCCCGATTGGCTCGCGGGCGTTACTACTTCGATTATCTGAAGAGGTTGCAACCGCAAGGGTTGAAGCAGCAACTGATTGAAGTGCCCGGGGTCGGGCATGACGGGGACGGGATGTTTACATCGCCGGAGGGGCAGAAGGCGTTGTTTGGGCAGTAGGCTTTGCAGTGCCTGATCTGACGCCATCGCGGGCAAGCCCGCTCCCACAGGGTTCTCGGCAGTACACAACATTTATGTACACTGAAGATCACTGTGGGAGCGGGCTTGCCCGCGATGAGGCCCTCAAGCCAACAGCATCTGCCGCAACTCAACACAATCCGCCGCATGCCAATCGGTCAATTCCGGCCATGGATTATCCGGCAGATTCACCAACACAGTCCGTGCCCCCGCCGCTCGCCCACAATCGAGATCGAAGCGGTAATCACCGACCATCACCATCTCGCTCGCCGGCACCTTCCACGCTTCGGCCAGTTTCAGCAACCCGCCCGGGTGCGGTTTGGGCGGCGCATCATCACGGCCCAATACATCCTCCAGTGCAAAACAGTCGGCCAGGCCAATGGCCTCCAGCGTGACATGTGCCAGCTCCCGGGCATTGCGCGTGAGAATGCCCAGGCGATAACCGCGCCCGGCCAGCTCGCGCACCAGTTCCACCGCGCCCGGTGCCGGTTGCGAACCGAGGGCCAGGTCCCGTTCGTGCTCCAGCAACCACGCATGCTTGGCGGCGGCCTCCTCGGCCGGCAGTGCGGCGAGGTGGGTCAGGATGTCGTGTTCAGCAGGAATCGCCAATGCCACGCGAATCGCCGCGAAATCGTGCACGGCCACCGTCAGGGTGCCGTCCATGTCGAACACCCAGTGACGCACGTCGGCCAGGCTCACGCCCAATCCTTACGGTGACGGATCAAGCCTTCCTGGGTGACCGAGGCCACCAGTTGCCCGGCGCGGTTGAACACGCTGCCACGGGAGAATCCACGGGAGTTGCCGGCCCACGGACTGTCCATCGCGTAGAGCAGCCAGTCATCGGCACGCAGATCCTGGTGGAACCACAGCGCGTGATCGAGGCTGGCGACCTGCATGTCCTTGTGCCAGACCGATTTGCCGTGGGGCTGCATCGAGGTGACCAGCAGACCGAAGTCCGATGCATAGGCCAGCAGGTATTTATGCAGCGCCGGCGAATCGGCCAAAGCCCCGTCGGCGCGGAACCAGACGTACTTGATCGGATCGGAGGGCAGCGGGTTGTAGGGATCTTTCTCGGTCACCGGGCGAAATTCGATCGGCTTGGGGCACAGCAGTTTTTCGCGCATTTTCTCGGGGATCAGGTGCGCGCGCTGCTGGGTGATCTCCAGCTCCGAGGGCAGGTTTTCCGGGCCGACCACTACCGGCATTGCGGTCTGGTGCTGGAAGCCTACTTCGTCGTACTGGAACGACGCACTGCACGTGAAGATCGGGTGGCCCTTCTGGATCGCCGTCACCCGACGCGTGCTGAAACTGCCACCGTCACGCACCCGGTCAACCTGATACACCACCGGCAACCCGGCATCGCCAGGACGCAGGAAATAGCCGTGCATCGAATGCACATGACGCGCTTCTTCAACCGTCTGACTGGCCGCCGACAGCGACTGGCCGAGGACCTGTCCACCGAACAACTGGCGAAAACCCAGGTCCTGGCTACGGCCACGGAACAGGTTTTCCTCGATCGGCTCCAGGGTCAGCAGGTCGACCAGATCATCCAACACTTGGCTCATTCAGATGCTCCTCACGCAAAACATTGCCGCGCAGCCTTGGCTGCAACGCTCGATTCAGTTTCTGGACTCTGCCCATGAGGGCCATTGTAAACGTCCGTGTCAGGTTATCCATGCAAGGTTTGCAGCCATTGCTCGCGGCTGATGCGATACAGCACATGGCGACGCAACGGGTGACCGGCGTCGAGTCGCGGGTGATCGAAGTCATCCGCCGGATCATGGTGCATGCCGATGGCCTGCATGACTTTCTCTGAAGGCAGATTGGATTGCGTCGTGAAGGCCACCACTTCTTTCAGCGGCAAGCGGTCGAACCCGCAGCGCAGAGCGGTCCACGCCGCTTCACTGGCGTAACCCAAGCCCCAGTGCTCGCGGGCCAGGCGCCAGCCGATTTCCGTGGCAGGAGTAAAGGGTGCGTCGAAACCAACAACGCCAAGCCCGGTAAACCCGATGAACTGGCCAGAGTCCTTTCGCTGCAAAGCCCAGAGACCATAACCGTGCTCGGCGAAATGACCACGGATTCGCCCGATCAATGACGCGCTTTCCAGCCGGCTCAAGGTTTCCGGAAAATAGCGCATCACCTGCGGATCGGCACACATCGCCGCAAAGTCAGGTAAATCTTCATCACGCCACTGGCGCAACAGCAGCCGAGCGCTTTCAAGTTCCAGTATTGGCTCCATTGCTCCCCGCCCTCCGATTGCATGCCGCAAGTCTACAACGCTGGTAGGATCCTTCTCTCATTCCTGAATGAAATCATCATGCCGCTCCCGCTGATTTATCACGAAGACTACAGTCCCGAGTTTCCGGCGGATCACCGCTTCCCCATGGACAAGTTCCGCCTGTTGCGCGATCACCTGGTGGGCAGCGGACTGACCTGCGATGCCGACCTGTTGCGCCCGGAACTGTGTCCCGCAGAGATTCTCGCCCTCGCCCATGACCCTTCGTACATCGAGCGCTACATGAGTGGCGAATTATCCCGCGAAGACCAGCGCCGCCTCGGCCTGCCCTGGAACGAAGCCTTGGCCCGGCGTACGGTACGGGCGGTCGGTGGCTCGTTGCTGGCGGCCGAGCAGGCGCTGGAGCATGGTCTGGCCTGTCACCTGGCGGGCGGCACCCACCATGCGCACTACGACTACCCGGCCGGGTTCTGTATCTTCAATGACCTGGCGGTGATCAGTCATTACCTGCTGGAAAGTGGTCGGGTGAACCGAGTGCTGATCTTCGATTGCGACGTGCATCAGGGCGACGGGACCGCACGAATACTGCACAACACTCCGGAGGCGGTGACCGTTTCCCTGCACTGCGAAAAGAATTTTCCTGCGCGCAAGGCCGAAAGTGATTGGGACATTCCGCTGCCCAATGGCATGGGCGATGCCGACTACCTGAAGGTGGTGGACGATGCACTCAACTACCTGCTGCCGCTCTACCAACCGGATCTGGTGCTGTATGACGCCGGGGTCGATGTGCATAAGGACGACGCTCTGGGTTATCTGAAGCTGACAGACGAAGGCATCGCCGCCCGCGATGAAAGCGTGATGCGCCATTGCCTGGGCCGTGACATTCCGCTGGTCGGGGTGATCGGCGGCGGCTACAGCAAGGATCGCCAGGCCCTGGCCCGCCGTCACGGCATCCTTCATCACAGCGCGCAGCGCGTCTGGCAGTCATCAGGTTGTCATTGAGCTGTGGATGCTTTACCCACAATGCCTGTGGAACTGCCTGTGGATAACCTGAGTGAAAGGGGCTACAGCCCACACGGTTTATAGGCTACAGAGAGATGGTCGTTTTTTAACCACCCTTTCAAAGACACCTCTAAACCCTGTAGGAGTGAGCCTGCTCGCGATAGCGGTCTGTCAGGCCCACAGATGCTGAATGTACCGCCGCCATCGCGAGCAGGCTCGCTCCTACAGGGGGCGGGGCTGGTAGAATGCGCGGCTTATCCCGCCAGACCGCAGCGCATCCCATGACCCAATCCTCCTCAGCCCTCCCCCCTCACGTCGCCATCATCGGCGGCGGCCCTGCCGGTTTGATGGCGGCCGAAGTGCTGAGCCAGGCCGGGATCAAGGTCGACCTGTACGACGGCATGCCTTCAGTCGGACGAAAATTCCTCCTGGCCGGCGTCGGCGGCATGAACATCACGCACTCCGAAGCCTACCCGGCGTTTCTCTCGCGCTACGCCGAACGCGCCCCGCAGATCGCCCCGCTGCTGCGCGGCTTCGGCGCCGAAGCGTTGTGCCAGTGGATTCATGACCTGGGCATCGAAACCTTCGTCGGCAGTTCCGGCCGGGTATTCCCCACCGACATGAAAGCCGCGCCGCTGCTGCGCGCCTGGCTCAAACGCCTGCGCGACAGTGGCGTAGTTATCCACACCCGCCACCGCTGGCTCGGCTGGGACGAGCGTGGCGGATTGCGCATCGGCAGCCCGGAAGGCGAAAAAACCGTGCAGGCCGATGCCACCCTGCTCGCCCTCGGTGGCGGCAGCTGGTCGCGGTTGGGCTCGGACGGCGCGTGGATGCTGCCACTGGAGCAACAGGGCGTAGGACTGGCGCCGTTGCAACCGAGTAATTGCGGCTTCGAGGTGCAGGCCTGGAGCGAATTGATGGTCAGCAAGTTCGCCGGCGCGCCGCTGAAAAACATCGCCATCGGCCTTAACGATGACGTTCCGCGGCTCGGCGAATGTGTGATTACCGCAACCGGAATCGAGGGCAGTCTGATCTACGCCCTGTCGGCACCGATCCGCGAGGCGATCAACCAGCACGGTTCAGCAACCATTCATCTGGACCTGTTGCCCGGCCGGCCTGTGGATAAAGTTCAGACGGCGTTGAGCAAGCCCCGGGGATCGCGCTCCATGGCCAAGCACCTGCACAGTCAGCTGGGTATCGATGGGGTCAAAGCGGCGCTATTGCGTGAACTGACCAGCGCCGACTGCTTTGCCGACATGGCCTTGCTGGCCAAATCGATCAAGGCATTGCCACTGACACTGGTGAAAACCCGACCACTGGACGAGGCCATCAGCAGTGCTGGCGGAGTGTTGTTCGAGGCGATGGATGAGCGATTGATGCTCAAGCAACTGCCTGACGTGTTCTGCGCCGGGGAAATGCTCGATTGGGAAGCGCCGACCGGCGGCTATCTGCTGACTGCGTGTTTCGCCAGTGGGCGGGCGGCGGGGTTGGGGATGGTGGAGTGGTTGCAGCGCAAGAGCTAAAGACCGAGGCGCGTCCATCGCGAGCAGGCTCACTCCTACAGGAAAATGCATTCCAACTGTAGGAGCGAGCCTGCTCGCGAAGGCGATCTAGCCGACGCTACCGCTATTAAGGCTTGCGCTTGCGCGGCCCGGTATTGAACACCGGCACCTTGCGCACAGGCTTGATCGAAGGCTCCGCCGGCGCAACCTCACCGCTATCCACCCACCGACCCAGATTGCGTTTACCGCCGCCGCCACCGGAAGCCTTGGGCTTCTTCGGTTTTTTCGGCTTCTTGACGACCTGACCACTGGCATCGGTGTCCGGCACACGGTGCTCGGGCTCGAAGTCGGGCTCGTTCTGCCGCTTCAGGGTCTGGCGAGTCAGCATCTCGATGGCCGACAGCAGATTCACTTCATCGGCGCAGACCAGGGAAATCGCCTCGCCGGTCGAACCCGCGCGGCCGGTACGACCGATGCGGTGGATGTAGTCCTCAGCGACGATCGGCAAATCGAAGTTGACCACCAACGGCAGGTCTTCGATGTCCAGGCCACGGGCCGCCACATCGGTAGCGACCAGGATCTGCACTTCGCTCGCCTTGAAACGATCCAGTGCACGCTGGCGGGTCGCCTGGGGCTTGTCGCCATGGATACCGTCGGCATTGATGCCCAGGCCCTGAAGTTTATCCACCAGCGCATCCACGCCGTTGCGGGTCTTGGCGAACACCAGCACCTGCCTCCACTTGCCCTTGCGCATCAGGTGCACGAACAGTTCCGGCTTGCGCTTCTTGTCCACCGTCACGATCCATTGCTTGACGGTATTGGCCGCAACGTTGCGTGGGCTGACTTCGATGCTCAGCGGATCGTTGAGCATCTGCCCGGCCAGCAGGCGTATGTCATCGGAGAAGGTCGCAGAGAACAGCAACGTCTGACGTTTCTTCGGCAGCGCGCGGTAAATGTTCGCCAGTTCTTCGGAAAAGCCCAGGTCGAGCATGCGGTCGGCTTCGTCCAGCACCAGGGTCTGCAGTTGGTTGAACTTCAGCGCGTTCTGGCGGAACAGGTCGAGCAAGCGGCCCGGGGTCGCCACCAACAGGTCGACACCGCTGCGCAGCTTCATCATTTGCGGGTTGATGCTGACGCCGCCGTATACCGCGTAGGTGCGCAACGGCAGGTTCTCGGCGTACTGGCGCACGGCTTCGTGAACCTGCTCGGCCAGTTCGCGGGTCGGCACCAGGATCAGCGCGCGGACCGAGTTGGCGGTGACTTTCGGCCCTTCCATGGCCAGCAGTTGCAACAGCGGCAGGGCGAAACCGGCGGTCTTGCCGGTGCCGGTCTGGGCGGCGGCCATCAGGTCACGACCGGCCAGCACCGCCGGAATGGCTTGCGCCTGAACCGGCGTCGGAGTCTGGTAGCCGAGCGTCTCGAGGGAGCGCAGCAAGGGTTCGATCAGGCCAAGGGTGGCGAAAGTCATGGGAGTACCGTAGGAAAATTCAGCGCGGTTGTGCAAAACGAGTGTGCAATGGCGCGCAGTTTACCCTAATTCACACGGGATTCTGTCGGTACTGCCGTCGCCACCACTGGCCGCTCTGACGTGCGACGCCACTGCGGCAGGCCAATCAGCACCACGGCGCTGATGATCACAGCCATCGCCAGGGCTTCTTCGATACCGATGGTTTCGCCGACGAACACGATCCCCAACAACACCGCCACCGCCGGGTTGACGTAGGCATAACTGGTGGCCGCGGCCGGACGCACGTGCTTCAACAGGTACATGTAGGCGTTGAAGGCGATGATCGAACCGAACACGGTCAGATACGCCAACGCAGCCCAGCCTTCGATCGGCGGCACCCTTTCCAGGTGCTCACCGCTGACTGCGCTGGCGATCAGCAACACCACACCGCCCACCAGCATTTCCACAGCGCTGGCCATCGCGCCCTGAGGCAACGGCAAGTGTTTGCTCCACACCGAGCCAAAGGCCCAGGTTGCCGCAGCAAAAATCAGCAGGGCCGCGCCCAACGGGCTCGATTGCAGGTTGGAACCGAGGTTGAGCATGCCGATGCCGATCAGCCCGAGCACGATCCCGGCCCATTCCAGACGGGTATTACGCGCGCCCCAGAAATATCCGCACAGCAAGGTAAACAGCGGCACCGTCGCCACCGCCAAAGCCGCCACCCCGGAGGCCACGCCCGTGTGCTCGGCCACGCTCACCGCGCCGTTGCCGCACGCCAGCAGCAAAATCCCGATGACTCCGGCGGCTTTCCACTGCGCCCAGGTCGGCGCCGGCGCCCCGCGCCAGCGCAGAAAGGCGTACATCAAGGTCCCGGCAATGACGAAGCGGATGCCGGCGAGCAGCAACGGCGGCCAATATTCCACGCCGATGCGGATCACCAGGTAGGTCGAGCCCCAAATCACATACAAGGCGAAGAAGGCAGCGATCAGGGGTAAGGGAAAGCGACGAAGGCCGGACATGGGGGCAGCTCACAGGCAAGGACAAGTGAACGGCTATTCTAGAAAGGCCAGCGTCGAAAAATAAGTTACAAAACCTGTTTAAAGCGCCAGTACACTTTTCAAAACACGGAGTTCAGCGCTATAAACCGTGTTTTCGAAAGTCGACCATTTTCAGGAGTCACCCCGATGGATAAGTACGACCGCATGCTGCTCAGCGCCCTGCTGGAAAACGGTCGCGCGTCCTACGCGGACCTGGCGCGCAAGGTCAACCTGTCCGCCCCGGCCGTGGCCGAGCGCGTGGCCAAACTCGAAGCCAGTGGCGTGATCACCGGCTATCAGGCGAAAGTCGACATGGCCAAGCTCGGGCTGCCGATCCAGTGCGTGATCGAACTGCGCCTGAACCAGCACGGCAACCAGAAAGCCTACGACGACCTGATCAAAATCCCGCAATTGACCGAATGTCACCGGGTGACAGGTGATCCGTGCGTGATCATGCAAGCGGCGGTGGGCTCGATGCCGGAGCTGGAAGAGCTGATCAACCGGATCGCCACGTTCGGGTTCAGCAAGACGTCGATTGTGTTGTCGAGTGCGATAGAGAAGCGGGTGCCGTTGGGGCATATCGAAGGGAATGGCAAGTAACCCAAGGACACAGCAGCCCCCCCTGTAGGAGCGAGCCTGCTCGCGATTGCGGTTTAGAATTCACAGCCGTGTTGACTGACACTCCGCCATCGCGAGCAGGCTCGCTCCTACAGGGGTTATGCGGTGTTTTCGGGATCAGCGATAACGCTTTAGGTGTTCGCCCACTTTCGCTGCCGGCACCTTCTGCAACTTGCACAACAGATCATGAGACAGCTCGCGCAAACCATGCTTATGGCGCAGTTCTTCGGCCAGGTACGCGGTCAGGTTGGCCGCCATCTCGGCATCGGCCATCGCCCGGTGAGCCTTGCCGGTGTGGGGCAGGTTGGCGAAGGTGGTGAGGGTGCCGAGTTTGTGGTTCGGCGCGGCGGGCATCAGGCGGCGGGCCAGCAGCAGCGAGCAGGCAAAGTTCTGCAAACGCGTACGTTTGATTCGCCCGAGTTCGAAATCCCAGAACTTCTGGTCGAACGCGGCATTGTGCGCGAGCAACGGGGTGCAGCCGACGAATTCATTCACTTCGTTCATCACCTGCTCCGCCGACGGCGCGGTGCGCAGCATGGCGTTGCTGATGCCGGTGAGTTGCTCGATGAAGGCCGGGACGCGCACGCCGGCGTTCATCAGGCTTTGGTAACGCTCGACGATGCGCCCCTGTTCAAGGATCACCACGGCGATTTCCGTGGCCCGGCAGCTGCTGCTCGGGGAGATCCCGGTGGTTTCAAAGTCGATGACTGCTATGCGTTCCAAACCTGGTTCAACTCCGTAAAAATCAATTCTTGAGCAGCAACGCGCCTTCGATCGGCACGTAGCGGCTGGCGGCGCGGATCAGCGAGTTGGCGGTCAGGCCCGGCACGCCGTAGGCCACCGCTTGCACCCCGTGTTTGCTGATGATGCGTTCCAGCAGCATGTCGAAATCACCGTCGCCGGAGGCCAGGACGATTTCATCGACATGATCGGCGGCATCCATGATGTCGAGGGTAATGCCCACGTCCCAGTCGCCCTTGGCCGAACCATCGCTGCGCTGGATGTACGGCTTGAGCTTCACGGTGAAACCGAGGTTGCGAAGGATCTGCTGGAACTGTTGCTGCTTGCTGTCGCCACGGTCGATGGCGTAGGCGTAGGCTTCGACGATCTCGCCCTGTTTGCTGATGTCAGCCCACAGCGCGGCGTAGTTGAAGTGGCAACCATAAGCCTGACGCACGGTGTAGTAGAGGTTCTGGACATCGGCGAACACTGCGATTTTTTTCACCGGCTTTCCTCAAGGCTGAATCAGGCACCAGGCCCGAAAAGTCGCCCAGTATGCCAGCCCGAAGGATTGTTCCGCGAATAATCGGCTATGTGGCAAGGGAGCTCGCTCCCTTGCCACAGATGTGTCAGACGAAGGAATCGTCGTCGCCGCCGAAGAACGATGAGCTGTCATCGCTGTAATCGGCGTCGCTGAACCCGCCCTGATCGTTGCTGTAGGAATCGTTACCGGCCATGCGCTGGTCATCGCCCCAGCCGTTGCTGCCCTGGTCATTGACCTGGGCCGGCTCTTCCTTGATGACTTCGACGACTTCCGGTTGCTGATTGTGATGGAACAGGCTGCTGATGCCTTGTGCCAGCATCACGCCACCCGCCACACCAGCGGCGGTTTTCAGCGCACCACCGAGGAAACTGCCGCCGGCCGCTGCCGGAGCCTGTTGCTGGGGGGCATAGCCCTGCTGTGGAAAGCTCTGCTGCGGGGCACCGAAGTTCTGCTGCGGCGGTTGCGAACCGAACGACGAGCGTCCCGGCTCGCGCCAGCCACCGCTCGACGGCGGGGCGCTCTGGGTTGGAGCGGGCTGTGTCTCACGGGAGGCGCCGCCAAAGATACTCGACAAAAAGCCGCCGCTACTCGGTGCCGAAGCCGGGGTCGCCTGGGCCTTGGCCTGTTGCAGCTCGGCCTGCAACTGCTGGACTTGCTGGGTCAGTTGTCGGTTCTGTTCATCGAGGCTATTGATCGC
This sequence comes from Pseudomonas sp. KH_046_2, assembly GCF_057838985.1. Classification (NCBI taxonomy): domain Bacteria; kingdom Pseudomonadati; phylum Pseudomonadota; class Gammaproteobacteria; order Pseudomonadales; family Pseudomonadaceae; genus Pseudomonas; species Pseudomonas sp. KH_046_2. The sequence goes on from NZ_CM174480.1 coordinate 5,490,907, forward strand.
CGCCTCTTGCACCAGAATCGCCTGGGTCATGAAATAACCTGCCGCGGGCTGGCGCGTCAGGTGTTCCTTGATCCGCGCCTCGGCCTGGGCGTCGCGCGGGGCTGAGTCCGTTTCGGCCTGTTGCAGCCGGGAAAACAGTCCATCGATCAGGGTTTGTTCTTCGCTGTTCATGGCGACCTCGTAGATTGCCGGGAAAATCGTTGCCTTTATCCAAGGAGGATAAGGTGCTCGACCTTAATGGAGGCTGAAACAAGTTGTTTCAATAACCTTTACCGAACGTTTACGTTTGCGTCCCCGAGCACTTGATCGGTTAAAGTGAGCCACTGCTTCCAACCTGCGATACCAACTGATGAATCCGTTAGATGTGCTGCGTGACTCCCTGTATTTCTTCAAGCGCAATCTGGGCCAGATCGTGCAGCTGTGCCTGCCGCTGGTGATGCTTGAGGCACTGCTGCAACAAGTGGTCGACCATTCCACGGAGCCGGACAGTTTCCCCGGCATCAGCGTGATCGTCGGCTTGCTGGTGTACCCGCTGTACACCGCCGCGCTGATTCTGTTTCTCGATGCTCGCAGCCGCGGCGAATCGCCGAGCAACCGCGAGCTGCTGTCCAGGTCCGCCTACCTGTGGCCGCGCTTCGCCCTGCTGACGGCGCTCAATACCGTGCTGATTCTGCTGGGCCTGTCGCTGTATTTCCTGCCGGGTATCTACCTGATGGTGACCCTGGCGTTTGGCGAATACCTGCTGGTGTTGCGCGGCCTGGCGCCGCTGGCGGCCATGAAGGAAAGCCTGCGCATGACCCAAGGGCATTTCTTGCGCATCCTGCTGTGCATTCTGTGTGTGATGGGGCCGTTGTGGCTGCTCAAAGGTGTGACATTGGCGGCGTACCCGGAACCTCAGAACCCGGTGGTTTCAGTGCTGATCGACAGCGCCCACAGTTTCCTTCAGCTGTTTACCAGCGTGGTGCTGTTCCGGCTGTTCATGCTGATCAACCCGTTGCCTGAGAGAAATGACAACTCGCTCTGACCTTGGGCGCGACCATCGCTCTCGGGTATGCTCGGGAACAATTCTGTAACGCTATTAAGCCGAGCCATGACCCGTCTACTGCGCTACACCCTGCTGGGCCTGCTGATCGTGACCGGCCTGATCACCGCGATGATCTACAGCCTGACCTGGCGCCCCGATGCCAAAGAAGTGTTGCCCGTCAGTTGCAGTGCCCAGGCCCCCTCCCTGGTCCCCGGGCAGGCGTTGAAGGTGATGACCTGGAACGTCCAGTACCTGGCCGGCAAGCGCTACGTATTCTGGAATGACCTGGCCGCCGGTACCGACGAACGCCCCACAGCGGAAGACATGGCCTTCAGCCTCGATGAAGTGGCGCGGGTGATTCGCGACGAACAACCGGACATCGTGCTGTTGCAGGAACTGGACGACGGCGCCAAGGCCAGCGATTACCAGCACCAGTTCAAACTGCTGCAGGAACGGCTCGCCGACTTGTATCCCTGTGGCACCAGCGCGTTCGACTGGAAGGCCGACTTCGTGCCGAACCCGCACATCTTCGGCAGTGTCGGCCGGCAACTGGCGACCCTGAGCCGTTACCGGATCGAACATGCTGAACGGCTGCAACTGCCCATCGCCTCGGGCAATCCGCTCAGCCGCCAATTCAAACCCAAAGACGCCTTGCTGGTGAGCTACTTGCCGTTGAGTGATGGCGGACAAATAGCGGTGCTCAATACCCATCTGGACCGCGCCAATCGAGCCGACAACACCTTGCAAAACCAGGTGAGCGCCGTGGCCAGGGCCCTCGACAAACTCGAAAGCCGTGGCACGCCGTGGCTGATCGGTGGGGATTTCAACCTGTTGCCGCTGGGTCAGTATCGACGCCTGTCCGATGCGCAACGCGCGCCCTACTCCGCCGACAGCCCGTTGCACCTGCTGTGGGACAAGTACCCGATGATCCCGAGCAACAACGAAGCCAGTGGTATCGACCGCGAACGCTGGTTGACCCACTACCCGAACGATCCCGGGCTGAACGGCCCGGACCGGACCGTCGACTACCTGTTCTACAGCCCGCGGATCAAGCGGGTGGAGGCGATGGTGCGGCAGGACGATACGTTGCGCATCTCTGATCACCTGCCGGTGATTGCGCGGTTCCTGTTGCCGGCTGTGCCCTGATACATAAACCTGTAGGCGCTGGGCTTGTGTGGCGAGGGGGCTTGCCCCCGTTGGGCTGCGAAGCAGCCCCATTTGCAGCAATCGTGATTTATCAGAAACACCAAGTTGCCCAGATTACGACTGCTGCGCAGCCGAACGGGGGCAAGCCCCCTCGCCACAAAGGCCCACTCCCACAGGGTCTGTGCAAACCTGACTTAATGCACCTCCTCCAGATCATCATGCAGCAGCCCGAAGATCTCTCGCTTCATCTCGATGAACGAGCGCTCCATGACCATGTCCAGGTTGCGTGGACGCTCGATCGGCACGTCCAGAATCTGCTTGATCCGCCCCGGCCTGGCGCCCATCACATACACCCGGTCACCCAGCAGAATCGCCTCGTCGATGTCGTGGGTCACGAACAGCACGGTCTTCTTGCTGTTGCCCCACACCCGCAGTAGCAACTGCTGCATTTGCAGGCGGGTCTGGCTGTCGAGGGCGCCGAAGGGTTCGTCCATCAGCAGGATCTGCGGGTCATTGGCCAGCGCGCGGGCGATGGCGACGCGCTGCATCATGCCGCCGGACAACTGCTTGGCGTAGTTGTCGGCGAAGCCGCTCAGGCCCACTTCATTGACGTAGTAATCGACGATGTCCTTGCGTTGCGCCGCCGGCATGCCGCGCCGCTTGAGGCCGAACTCGACGTTCTGCCGCACCGTCAGCCACGGGAACAACGTGTAGCTCTGGAACACCATGCCGCGATCCGCACCGGGACCTTCCACCTGTTGGCCGCCGACGTAGATCTCGCCCGAGGTCGGTTCGGCCAGGCCGGCGGTGAGGTACAGCAGGCTCGACTTGCCGCAACCCGAAGGTCCGACCAGTACGGCGAATTGCTGGTCCGGCACCTCGAACGACACTTCCTCCAACGCGGTAAAGGTACCGCCATCGGGTTTCTTGTAACGCAGGCTGACCTTGTCCACTTGCAGCCGTGGCGCGTTCACCGGGGCAGTCTGAGGGGCGACAAAACGATGAGTGGCGGCGGTTACTGAGCCCATGCGGTGATCCTCAGACGTAGGAAACGGAACAGTTGATCGGTGACCAGGCCCAGCAGGCCGATGATCGCGATGGCGAGGAAAATCACATCCACCTGGAAGCCACGCATGGCCTTGAGGCTCAGGTAACCCAGGCCACTGGAAGCGGCGACCAGTTCAGCCACCACCAGGTAAGTCCAGGCCCAGCCCATGGTCACCCGCAGGGTGTCGAGTACGCCCGGCAGGGAAGCCGGGGCGATCACGTGCAGCACTGCATCGCGGCGATTGGAACCGAGGGTGTAGGAAGCGTTGATCAGGTCCTTGGAGATGCCTTTGGACACGTCCGCGATCATCACCAGTTGCTGGAAGAACACGCCGAAGATGATCACCGACACCCGCTGCTCCAAACCGATGCCGATCCACAGGATGAACAGCGGCACGAACGAGGTCACTGGCAGGTAGCGAATGAAATTCACCAGCGGCTCAAGAAAGGCCTGGACGATGCGGAAGCTGCCCATCAACAGTCCCAGCGGCACCGCCACCAGGGACGACACGATGAAACCGACCATCACCACTTCGACACTGGCCCACACATGCTGGCCGAGGGTGCCGTCGCGACCCAGGCGCACGGCGGCCTCGACCACCGCCCCCGGCGTCGGCAGGAACATGCCCGGCACCACGCCACCGTAGGACAAGCCGGCCCACAGGCCGACCAACAGCACCCAGGCCAGGCCGCTCGCGCTCCAGATCACCGAGACCGGCAAACCGGTCTTGGGCGTGATGCAGCGGCTCAGCCATGAATTGCGCTTGAACATGCAGCCTCCTAGAGCGGGGTGACGAAGCGGTTGTCGATCAGGTCGTCATTGCTGACGTTGTAGGGCTTGCCTTGCAGCTCGCTGGCGGTCTCGTTGGCCAGTTTGATCAACGGTGCGCTGTCACCCGGCTTGCCCGGCGAGCCCAGCAGTTTTTCGCTCATGGCCTGATCGTAGAAACGCACGCCCTGGGCGGCCGCTTCCATTTCCTTCGGATCGGCCAGGTAACCGCCGACACCCTTGGCCATGATTTTGTAGGCTTCCTGTGGATGATCCTTGGTGTACTGCACGGCTTTGTACAAACCGGCCACCAGGGCCTTGACGTCTTCCGGCTGTTTTTCGATCACGCTGCAGTTCAGTGCCACCACATCGACGATCACCCCCGGCGTGCTGCTGCTGTCGATCAGCACCTTGCCCTGCTTTTTGTCACGAACCATCGACAGGTGCGGTTCCCAGGTTACGGCGGCCGGTACGCGACCGGCGATGAACGCGGTGGCGGCGTCGTCGGCCGTCATGTTCTGCACGGTGATGTCGCTCATGCTCATGCCGTGTTTTTTCAGCAGATAGGACAGCCAGAACTGCGAGGTCGAACCTTCGTTGACCGCAACGGCCTTGCCCTTGAGCTCCTGCAGGCTCTTGACGTCCTTGCCTACCAGCACGCCGTCGCCACCATGGCTGTCGTCCAGCGCGGCCACGGCCTTGAAGCAGAATTGCGGACGGTACTTGAGCACCTCGTCGATGGTCGACGCCGAGCCGGACAACTCGCCGGAAGCTTGTGCGGCCATGTACATCGCCGCTTCTTCGACCACCGGCAACTCGACGGTCAGACCGTTTTCCTTGAAGTAGCCAAGGTCCTGGGCCAGGTACAGGGTGCCGTAGCCGACCCAGGTGGTATGACCGATGGACAGGGTGCCGGCCTGGGCGCTGGTAGCGACCGTCGCGGCGATGGCGGTGACCGCCAGTGGATGGGCAACGCGGGTAAGCAAGGACTTGATCATGGAGCACTCCCAAAGCTGTTGATTTAGTTTTGTCATGGGCAGTACGGCGAGCGGCCCTGGTGCAGCTGCGGCCTGTGGTCTCTGATGGACCCTTCGGCATGCAGCATTGGGCTGGCTGGCGAGATCGATGTTGGCCCAAGGGCGGGATTAGGAAAATGAGGAAATATGTGGATGCGAGTGATGAAAAAACTGGTTAGCGCGCACTGCGAAAGGGCGTTGTGGGCGGGGATGCCCGAGGTGGGTGCAAGGCGTTAAAAATGTGTTGAATGAGCAATAGCTATCGCGGGCAAGCCCGCTCCCACAGGTCAGGTGTCGTGCCCGTTTTCCGCGGCCGACACAAATCCTGTGGGAGCGGGCTTGCCCGCGATAAGGTCCGCAGGACCTTCCGGCAATATCAGAGCCGGCCGTACTCCTGCGCCGTGCGATCCATCGCTTTCAGGGTCTTGCTGATCAGCTCATCAATCTCTTCACGACTGGCAATCAAGGCCGGCGCCATGATCATCCGGCCAAGGGTCGAGCGAATGATCACCCCTTCCTCGAAGCCAATCGTACGGCAGCGCCAGGCGATGTCGTTCTCGTTGGCAAAGCGCTTGCGAGTGGATTTGTCTTCGGCCAGTTGCAGCGCCGCGACCATGCCGGTGCCCTGGATGTCACCCACCAGCGGGTGCTTGCCGAACACTTCGCGCAGGCACTGTTGCAGGTACGGGCCGATGTCGTCCTTGACCCGCGTTACCACGCCTTCATCGCGCAGGGCCTTGAGGTTGGCAATCGCCACCGCCGCCGCCACCGGGTGCCCGGAATAGGTCAGGCCGTGGGCAAACACGCCGCCCTGCTCCACCAGCACCGAAGCCATTTTCTTCGACAGGATCAAGCCGCCCATGGGGATATACCCCGAGGTCAAACCCTTGGCGATGGACAGGGTGTCCGGCTCGAAACCGAAGTACTCGTGGGCGAACCATTCGCCGGTACGACCGAAGCCGCCGATCACTTCATCGGCGCACAGCAGCACATCGTACTTGCGGCAGATGCGCTGGATTTCCGGCCAGTAGCTTTCCGGCGGGAAGATCATGCCGCCGGCGCCCTGGAACGGTTCGGCGATAAAGCCCGCGACCTTGTCCGCACCCAGTTCGAGGATCTTCGCTTCCAGTTGCTGTGCCGCGCGCAGTCCGAATTCGGCTGGCGTCAGGTTGCCTTCGTGGGCGAAGAAGTACGGCTCGTCGATGTGCTCGATGTCCGGGATCATGCCGCCCATTTCGTGCATGAATTTCATGCCGCCTAGCGCCGTCGCGGCCAAGGTCGAACCGTGGTAACCGTTCCAGCGGCCGATCATGATTTTCTTCTCGGGCTTGCCGAGCACCTGCCAATAGCGCCGCACCGTGCGGATCAACACCTCGTTGGCTTCGGAGCCAGAGTTGGTATAGATCGCGTGGCTGTAGTGAGCCGGCAGCAGGCTGAACAGCAGCTCCGACAGTTCGATCACCTGCGGGTGGGTGGTGTGGAAAAACATGTTGTAGTACGGCAGCTGTTCCAGTTGCTGGCTCGCAGCAAAGGCCAGGTCCTTGCGCCCGTAACCGAGGTTGGTGCACCACAGCCCGGACATGCCGTCGAGGTAACGCCGACCATCGTTGTCCCACAGGTGCAGGCGCTCGCCACGGACCATCACCCGTGGCCCTTCGTCGTTGAGGGCTTTCTGATCGACGAACGCATGGATGTGGTGCGCAGCGTCGGCGGCCTGGTAGTCGCGGGTTTCACGTGGTGTGGTCATCGCCAGTTCTCCGTTTTGTTATCAGCGCAATTGAAACCAGGTGGTCTTCAACTGGGTGTATTTATCGAATGAATGCAGGGACAGGTCGCGGCCGAAACCCGACTGCTTGCCTCCGCCGAAAGGCACGGTCACGTCCAGCGCATCGACACTGTTGACCGACACCGTACCGGCCCGCAATTGTCGCGCCACACGGTGGGCGCGGTTGAGGTCGTCGGTCCACAGCGAAGCCGCCAGACCGTAGACGCTGTCGTTGGCCAGTTGCAAGGCGTGGGCCTCGTCGTCGAATGCCGTAATCGCCAGTACCGGGCCAAACACTTCATCGCGAAACAGCGGCATGTCCGGGGTCACGCCGGTGAAAATCGTCGGCTGGATGTAGTTGTCCGAGCCGTTGAAGATCGACTGCCGACCGCCACAAACCTTGGTCGCACCTTGCAGTTCAGCCTGCTGGATGAACTTCATGATGCGCGCTGTCTGACGGCTGTCGACGATGGCTCCGGCGGCGCTCGACGGGTCCAGCGGATCGCCCGGCAACCAGCGTTCGGCCTGGGCCTTGAGGCGTTCGACGAACTCGTCATGGATCGAGCGCTGCACCAGCAACCGCGAGTTGGCCGAGCAGACTTCGCCCTGATTGAAGAAGATGCCGAACGCGGCTTTTTCCGCCGCCAGATCGAGATCCTGACAATCGGCGAACACCAGGTTGGCACTCTTGCCGCCGCACTCCAGCCACACCTGCTTGAGGTTCGACTGGGCCGAGTACTGCATGAAATATTTACCGACTTCGGTGGAGCCGGTGAACACCAGGCAGTCGACGTCCGGATGCAGGCCGAGGGCCTTGCCGGTTTGTTCGCCGAGGCCCGGCAGTACGTTGAGTACGCCTGGCGGAATCCCCGCCTCCAGCGCCAGCTCGGCCAGTCGCAGGGCGGAAAACGGTGACTGCTCGGCCGGTTTGAGGATTACCGAGTTACCCGCGGCCAGGGCCGGGGCGAGTTTCCACGCCGCCATGTCCAGCGGGAAATTCCACGGCACCACGGCAGCCACTACGCCGAGGGCTTCGCGAGTAATGGTTGCCAGCACGTTCTGCGCAGTCGGCGCGACCTGATCGTAGAGTTTGTCGAGGCTTTCGGCGTACCAGCGGAACACTCCCGCGGCACCCGGCACGTCGATGTTGTAGGCATCGGCAACGGGCTTGCCCATGTTCAGCGAATCGAGCAGCGCCAGCTCTTCACGGTTCTCCAGGATCAAGTCGGCCAGGCGCAACAGCACTTGCTTGCGTTCGGTCGGCGAGCGCGCAGCCCAGGTGCCAGCCTCGAAGACCTGCCGCGCATTGTGCACCGCCGCGTTCACGTCTTCTTCGCCGCAGGCGGCAACGTTGGCCAGGCATTGCCCGGTGGCAGGGTTGATCGCGGCGAAAGTCTGCCCCGACTGCGCCGCGCGGCGCTGGCCGTCGATCACGGCCTGATCGGGAAACCGCAGGGAAGCGGCCTTGCGTTGCCAATACTCAAGCTCGAACACGTTCAGATGCTCCAGAGGACATTCTTGTGTATTGGATAGTCGCTCAGGCCCGAGCGGTGGAAAACCAGTAAAAATGTGTTCGCAGGCCAAGAAAAAACTACGTAGCCAATCTCCCTTCTGGCGCAGCATGTGGTTATTGTTCAAACACAACAAATCGCTACCCGAGCGGATAGGGGTGGCGCGCAAATTGCCAGGATGCCTGATCCGTTCTCCCCCGAGGTTTGCTGTGGCTGCCTACAATCTGCGTCAACTGAAATACTTCATCACCACCGTCGAGTGCGGCAGCGTCGCCGAGGCCTCGCGCAAGCTGTACATCGCCCAGCCTTCGATCTCCACGGCCATCAAAGGGCTGGAAGACAGTTTCGGCGTGCAACTGCTGATTCGTCACCATGCACAGGGCGTGTCATTGACCCCCAGTGGTGCACGCTTTTACCGCAAGGCCCAGGAACTGCTGCGCATGGCCAAGGAGTTCGAGCAGAACGCCCTGGCCGACAACGATGTGGTGTCCGGGCAGATCGATATCGGCTGTTTCGAAACCGTCGCGCCGCTGTACCTGCCGCAATTGATCGCCGGGTTTTCGGCGTTGTACCCGGGGGTGGAAATCCGTATCCGCGACGGCGAGCAACAAGAGCTGGTGCAAGGCCTGACCTCCGGCGCTTTCGACCTGGCGATCCTCTACGAGCACGACCTCGACGGCACCATCGCAACCGAACCCTTGATGCCGGCGCAACGGCCGTACGCATTGCTGCCGGCTGATCACCGCTTTGCCCAGCAGGCGCAGGTGTCGTTGCGGGATCTGTGTCTGGAGCCGATGATTCTTCTGGACGTGCAGCCGAGCCGGACCTACTTCGTCAGCCTGTTCGATGAGCTGGGCCTGACCCCACGCATCGCCTTCAGCTCGCCATCGATCGAGATGGTGCGGGGCATGGTTGGCCAGGGCTTCGGATTCTCGATCCTGGTGACCAAGCCGCATTCGGAGTGCACCTACGACGGGCAGAAAGTGGTGTGCGTGGACATTGCCGAAGACGTCACCGGTTCAGGATTGGTGGCGGCATGGCTCAAGCGTGGGCAGCTGACCAAACCGGCGCAGTTGTTTGCAGACTATTGCCGCGAACAACTCACGGCCAAATCCGAAAATCCACAGTAATCCCCTGTGGTGAGGGGGCTTGCCCCCGTTGGGTCGCGAAGCGGCCCCAAAACCTGCTACTGCGTTGTGTCAGATTCTCCGCATGCAATGTATTGCGACTGCTTCGCAGCCGAACGGGGGCAAGCCCCCTCGCCACAGAGTCCAGTGTTAACCGTTATTTGCGCGGTTTGATCCGCGCGGTGGCCTCGGCCACCAGCGGATCATCCGGCCAATAATGCTTCGGGTACCGCCCCTTCAAATCCTTCTTCACCTCGGCGTAGGTGCTGCGCCAGAAGTTGGCCAGGTCCTGAGTCACCTGCACCGGCCGCCGCGCCGGGGACAACAGATGCAGCTTGACCACCTGCCGGCCCCCGGCGATGCGCGGGGTTTCGGCCAGGCCGAACAACTCCTGCAAACGCACCGCCAGAATCGGCGGCTGTTCGCTGTAGTCCAGACGAATCGACGAACCCGACGGCACGCTCAAATGATGGGGCGCCAGTTCGTCCAGCCGTTGCGGCAACGGCCATGGCAGCAGGTTGTGGACGATGCTCGACAGGTCGAGATTGGCGAAGTGACTGAGCCGCGAAACCTTGCCCAGATACGGCATCAGCCAATGCTCCAGACTCTTGAGCAACGCCGCGTCGCTGACATCCGGCCACTCGCTCTCGCCCTTGCCAGCGAGGTCCAGTTGCCGCAACAAGGCGACCCGCGCCTGCCACTGACGCAGTTCCGGGGTCCACGGCAACAGCTCCAGGCCTTTGCGCCGTACCAGGTTCACCAGCGCCTGGCTGCGGGCGGTTTCGTCGAGGCCGGTCAGTGGCTCGCGGCTGAGGATCAGTTCGCCAACCTTGCGCTGACGCTCTGCCCGCAGCACGCCCTCGCGCTCATCCCAATCCAGTTGATCGACGCAGCGAACCTGCTCGGCCAGCACTGAATCGAAGAGCGCCGGATCGAAGTCCGTCGCCAGATAAATCCGCTCCTCACGCTGGCCCTGGCGACTGCCCAGATCGGCGATCACCAGCCACGCTTGCTTCATCAGGCTGTCGGCCTCGGCGAACAGGGCGGCACGACCGTTGGCCAAGCGATACTCCGCACCACCGGCGCGTCGTTGCTGGGCGACGCGGTCGGGATAGGCCAGCGCCAGCAACGCGCCGAGCCAGCGCGGGTGATCCGGATCGCTGACCGGCTCCGTCGCTTTGCCCCGCAGGTAACCACGATATTGCCGCGCCAGTTGCCGTGCGCGCTGCACCCCGCCCTGGGCACCGCGTGCGGCGCGCTCTTCGCCAGACAGCAATACCAGTCGGCTGTGCAAGTCCGCCCCGGCACCGCGCAAGATATCTCGCTCGCCGAGCAGCGCCGCGACATCGCAAGCCATGTCTGCCAGTCCCAGCGCCTGGCCACGCAACAGTAAATGCGCGATGCGCGGATGCGCCGGCAGTTCGGCCATGGCCTGACCGTGACGGGTCAGCGCTTCACCCTCCAGAGCCCCCAGGCGTTCGAGCAGATCCTGAGCCTGTGCATAAGCGGCGGCCGGCGGCACGTCGAGCCACACCAGTTGCCCAGGCGTAACGCCCCAGCGCCCCAGTTGCAAGGCCAGCCCGGCGAGGTCCGCCGAAAGGATTTCCGCACTGCCATAGGCCGCCAGTTGCTCGTGTTGGTCCTGGGACCACAAGCGATAACACACGCCCGGTTCCAGACGCCCGGCCCGGCCAGCACGCTGGGTGGCGCTGGCCTTGGAAATGCGTTGGGTATCGAGGCGGGTCATGCCGCTGCCGGGATCGAAACGCGGCACCCGCGCCAGCCCGGCATCAATCACCACGCGTACGCCGTTGATGGTCAAACTGGTTTCGGCGATGTTGGTGGCCAGCACCACTTTGCGTTTGCCCGCCGGTGCCGGATCGATTGCCGCCCGTTGCGCGGCGAGGTCCAGTTCACCGTGCAATGGACACAGTAGAACCTGAGTGTTTTCGCCCAAGGCATCGGCCAGTTGCTGATGCACGCGGCGGATTTCTGCCTGCCCCGGCAGAAACACCAGCACGCTGCCGGTCTCGTCGTTCAAGGCTTCGAGGATGGTCTGCACCAGGCGCGGCTCGATGAATTCACCGGACTGGAACGGCCGGCCCCAACGCATCGCCACCGGGAACATGCGCCCTTCGCTGCGCAGGATCGGAGCGTCGTCGAGCAACCCGGCCAAGCGTTCGCCTTCGAGCGTGGCGGACATCAAGAGGATTTTCAGCGGCTGATCGTCACGGAACAGTTCGCGGCCATTAAGGCTCAGGGCCAGCGCCAGATCCGCGTCGAGGCTGCGTTCGTGAAATTCGTCGAAGATCAGCAGCCCCACGCCCTCGAGCGCCGGATCGTCCTGCAAACGCCGGGTGAGGATACCTTCGGTGACCACTTCGATGCGGGTGTTGGGGCCGACCTTGCTGTCGAGCCGAATGCGATAGCCCACGGTTTCGCCGACCTTCTCCCCCAGCTCACTGGCCAGCCGTTCCGCCGCTGCACGCGCGGCCAACCGGCGGGGTTCAAGCATCAGGATGGTCTGCCCTGCCAGCCACGACTCGTTGAGCAAGGCCAAAGGCACGCGGGTGGTTTTACCGGCGCCGGGCGGCGCTTCGAGCACAGCTTCGTGGCGTGTAGCGAGGGCTTCACGCAGGGCGGGTAAAACTTCATCGATCGGCAAAGAAATCATGCTGGCTCCAAAACAGAGCGGCGAGTATAACGGCGAACTGTTTGGCGTAGTCTGGGCTCTAACCAGTAACGTTATTGGCGTTCTACACAGGAGATTTCATATGCGTGCTCCCTTTCGCCTGATTGGCGGTGTTCTGGTCGCAACCTTGCTGACTCAAGTGACCGCCTGCGGTTCGATCTTCTATCCGGATCGCCGTGGCCAGATCGAAGGCAAGATCGACCCGGCCATCGCCGCGCTCGACGCCGTGGGCCTGCTGTTCTACATCATCCCCGGCCTGATCGCGTTTGCCGTGGACTTCGCCACCGGCGCGATTTACTACGCCCCGGGAGAGACCGCACAAGTTGCACCGGAAAAACTCAAGGACGCCATCGGTCCCGACGGCAGGGTCGATAACCGCAAGTTACAGACTATTCTGGAAAGCGAACTGGGCCGCAGCTTCCCGCTGGACGATCCACGCCTGATCCAGAGCAAAGGCAGCTCCCAACAACTGGCGATGTTCGGCCTGCAACCCGCCGCGTAATCCCTGCGCGCAAAAGGACTCTTCAAGGAACGATGGCCCCTATGACCTCCAGCTCCGAACACGCCCGCCTGCTGCGGCTGGCGACCCGTGCCTCGGTGGCGGTGGCATGCATCCTGATCGTCGCCAAAGCCATCGCCTGGTGGCTGAGCGGCTCGGTGAGCATGCTCGCCGGGCTCACCGACTCGACACTCGACGGCGTCACGTCATTGCTCAACCTGCTGGCGGTGCATTACGCCCTGCGCCCCGCCGACAATGATCATCGCTACGGGCACGGCAAGGCCGAGTCATTGGCGGGGATGGCCCAGGCGTTGTTCATTGGCGGTAGTGCGGTACTGATTGCGTTGCAGGCCTATGATCGGCTCAAACATCCCGAACCGGTCGGCGCGCCATTGATCAGTATCGGCGTGATTGTGTTCTCCCTCGTCCTGACCCTGGCGTTGTTGATGTTTCAACATAAGGTGGTCAAGGCCACCGGCTCCAACGCGGTGCGCGCCGACTCCCTGCACTACCGCTCGGACATGCTGCTCAACGGCAGCATTCTGATCGCGCTGGTGTTGGCCGGGCTTGGGCTGCATCAGGTCGACCCCTGGTTTGGCCTGGGGATCGCCGCCTACATTCTCTGGAGCGCGGTGCAGATCGCCCGGGAGAGCTTCGCGGTGTTGATGGATGAAGAACTGCCGCCGGAGGTCAGCCAGCACATGCTGGAATTGGCGTGCAGCGTGCCCGGCGTGTTGGGTGCCCATGACCTGCGCACGCGGATCTCCGGCAACCAATGGTTTGTGCAGTTGCATCTGGAGCTGCCGGGGGAGCTGACGCTATCAGTGGCCCATGGCATCAGCGATCAGGCGGCCGCGGCCATTCACAGCGCCTACCCGCGAGCCGAAGTACTGGTGCACGCCGACCCGAAGGAAGTGGTGAAAGCTGCCCGGGATCAGTAAGTCACCTGATAACCGCGACTGCTCAGGCAGTTGCCCTGGGCCTGTCGGTAGGCTTGCACCACCGACGGGTCTGGCTGGTAGGTGGCGGTTCGTGGATCGAAACCACTCTGCTGCACCGCATATTGATAGCACTCGTAACCATCCCGACTGACCTGCTCCGGCGACTGACCGTTGGCTGGATACGCCTCCACGTCATAACCACTGTTGCCGGCAGGTGGTTGCGGTTGGCCAACCGGCGGCTCGACCACGACGTAATCCTGAGTGCTTTGCTGATAGGCATAATAGGAACCGGCCGCGAGGAACAGCAGCACCCCGCCGATCCACACCCGCTCGGCGTAATCAGGCAGGTACCTGACACGAATCCCGCGCGGTGGCTCCACCACCACATAACGCGGGCCCAGCGGGCGATACCAGTAGCCACCGGAATAGTAGTAATCCATGCCACGGTAGGGCACGCGGTAGTCGCGCTCGGGAAAGCGGTCGATCACCTGGCCGGGGCGATACCTGGGGCCTGACCCCCAGCCGTTACCATAGCCACCCGGGCGCCCCTGCAAGTGATTGTCATAGGACGGTGCGACTGTGTAGCCATTCCAGCGCTGGTTGTAATCGTTGCGACGTGGCTGGTCCTGGTAGTAACCGCGCTGCGGCTGCTGGGTCTGGCGCACGGTGTCGGGCCGGGGCTGGATTGGCATGTCAGTGGCCGGCATCTGCGGCATAGGTAGCGGCGAGCGCACCTGACTGTTGAAATCCGGCGCTGGACGGTTCTGCCTCTGGTCATTGTTTTGACGTTGATTCTGGCTGTTGTGATCGTACTGGCGGTTGTCGTTTTTCTGCGCACGGGGCTGGTTCTGCGGCTGGCCGTTTTGCGGATGCGGCTGGTTGCTGCCACCATGGCCCTGGTTATCGCCCTGATGCCCACCCTGGCCGTGTTGCCCGCCATCATGGCCACGGTTTTGCGGCTCATCGGCCATCGTTTGCACAGAGACACTGACACACAGCAAACCAACACCGGCCAAACGCCAGATGCGCGATTTCATGCTTTGCCTCATTGCGGGTAAGGGCCTGTACGTAAGACTGGGAAAGCAGTGGCCGGTTCTGCGACAGGTTATCTGTCACGCAACTTATTTATTGAGGCCGGCTCTTTAATTCACGGCAGCAAATTCCACGCAAGAAAAAGGGGAGACCCGTCGGCCTCCCCTTAGAGAACTTCGTCCTGGCTCGACGCTTGTGGCGCCGGCTCACCTCACGCCGTCTTCTGGACAGTGTGTAGCTCGGGGGCCGGCACATCCCCGGTGGGGGTGGCGACCGCGGCGGGCCTGATTCGGCGAGCCGCACTGGACTGTTTGTCCGAGCAGTGATTCTGGTGATAAGAATAGGCCGGGAGCGACAGCAGAGGATTGCGAAGATTGCTGAATTAAACATCACTTGCGCAATTTTTAACCCCTGATACATAATCCTCCGCAATAGTTACGACAAAGGACCGTTTGATGAGCAAGCTCGACCGTTACGACCTGAGTATTCTGGCGGAATTGCAGCGCGACGCACGCATCTCCAACCAGGAGCTGGCCGAGCGCATCGGCCTGTCGCCTTCGCCGTGTTCGCGGCGGGTCAAGCAACTGGAAGACGACGGCTACATTTCCCGCCAGGTCGCCCTGCTCGACCGCAAGATGCTCGGCCTGAGCCTGACCGCTTACGTGCTGATCGGCATGGACCGTCACACGCCGGAGCGTTTCGAGAATTTCGAAGCGGCCATCCGCACCCTGCCCCAGGTGCTCGAATGCAGCCTGGTGACCGGGATGGATGCCGACTATCAACTCAAGGTCGTGGTGCCGGACATGGATCACTACCAGAAACTGCTGCTGGGGCATCTGACGCGGATTGAAGGCGTGACCAGCGTGCGTTCGAGTTTTGTGTTGAATCAGGTGTTGAACAGCACCGAACTGCCTTTGACTCATCTGCGTAGCTGATTGTGGCGAGGGGGCTTGTCGGGACGCCGCACCGCCCCGTTCGGCTGCGCAGCGGTCGCAAAATAGAACATGCGGTGTACCAGAACAAACTCAGGGGCTGGTTTTGGGGCCGCTTCGCAGCCCAACGGGGGCAAGCCCCCTCGCCACAAGTGCGACACACCGACGCAGGTCAATACAGCGCGAACCCGCGCAGGCGTATACTCCCCGCGCCCTTTTAGCCACGCCCGCGCTGGAGATGTTCGATGGATCCTGCCGTTTTCGAAGAATGGATGATGACCGGACTGGTCACGATCCTGATCATTTTCATGGGTTTCATCGTCTGGGATCTGGCGAAGAAGTCCAAGGCCGGGCGCTTTGGCTCGTTCATCCTGTTCTTCGTGCTGGGCCTGGGCGTGGCGGCGTTCGTGATCAAGAGCGTGGTGATCGGCCTGATCGAATCCGGCACGTTATAAGCGCGCCGGCACTTCCTTCCACTGTCCCTGATCGAGCCCTTCGATCGTCCAGTCACCGATCCTGACTCGCACCAGACGCAAGGTCGGCAACCCGACCGCCGCCGTCATGCGCCGCACCTGCCGGTTGCGCCCTTCGCGAATCACCAACTCCAGCCAGCTGGTCGGCACGCTTTTGCGAAAGCGCACCGGCGGATTGCGTGGCCACAGCTCAGGCTCGTCCAGTTGCCGTGCCTCAGCGGGCAAGGTCATGCCGTCATTCAATTCGACGCCGTCGCGCAAGCGCTGCAATTGCTCGGCGTTCGGCTCACCCTCGACCTGCACCCAATAGGTCTTGGCCAGTTTGTGCTTCGGGTCGGCGATCCGCGCCTGAAGCTGGCCGTCGTTGGTCAACAGCAACAAGCCTTCGCTGTCGCGGTCCAGCCGTCCGGCCGGATAGATTCCCGGTACATCGATGTAATCCTTGAGGGTCGCGCGCCCTTCACCGTCGCTGAATTGCGTCAGCACATCGAACGGTTTGTTGAACAGGATCAGCTTCGGCTCCGCTGGCGGTGCCTTGGCGACACGACGCGTGGCTGAAGGAGAAGGATTCGCGCCAGGGCGGCGGGAAACGGGACGCTGGGGACGGGACATGGCGAAAAGAACATCTAGCGGTCAGGGCTGCTAATGCTAGTGCCCTGACCGCCAAATGACCATGACAACCGTTAGCGGAACGGCGGCTCGTCGAAGCTGCGCAGTTTGCGCGAGTGCAGCGAGTTGAGCTCGGTACGCAACAGATCCACCGCTTCGATACCGATCTTCAAGTGCTGGCTGACAGCGCGTTCATAGAAGGCGTTGGCCGAACCCGGAAGCTTGATTTCACTGTGCAGCGGTTTGTCCGAGACGCACAGCAACGTGCCGTATGGCACCCGCAAACGATAACCTTGCGCTGCGATGGTGCCGCTTTCCATGTCCACCGCCACGGCGCGGGAGAGGTTGATCAGCGGCCGCTCCTGCGCCCAGCGCAGCTCCCAGTTGCGGTCGTCGTAGGTCAGCACGGTGCCGGTACGCAGGCGTTTCTTCAGTTCGTCGCCTTTCTCGCCGGTGACGTTGGCCGCCGCTTGCTGAAGCGCGAGTTGCACTTCGGCCAACGCCGGAATCGGAATGTTCGGCGGCACCACCCGGTCGAGAATCCCGTCGCGACGCATGTAGGCGTGGGCCAGCACGTAATCGCCAATGGTCTGCGACTGACGCAGGCCGCCGCAGTGGCCGATCATCAGCCAGCAATGCGGGCGCAGCACGGCCAGGTGGTCGGTGATGTTCTTGGCGTTGGACGGGCCGACGCCTATGTTCACTAGGGTCACGCCGTGGCCATCGCTGGCGATCAGGTGATAGGCCGGCATCTGGTAGCGGTGCCAGACCACCCCGGCAGCAATCGCCGAGGCTTCGCCGTGATCCATGCCCTTGTCGATGATCACGTTACCCGGCAGCACCATGCGCACGAAGCGCGGGTCTGTGCGCAGTTGCTCCAGACCATGGACGATGAACTGGTCGACGTAGCGGTGATAGTTGGTCAGCAGGATCCACGGCTGCACATGCCGCCAGTCGCTGCCGGTGTAATGCACCAGTCGGCGCAGGGAGAAATCCACGCGGGCGGCATCGAAAAGGGCCAGTGGCAGCGGATCGGTGTTTTCCCAATCGTACAAACCGTCGGCAATGCCGTCGGTCGCCGCCGACAGGTCGGTACTCGGGAACACCCGCGCCAGCACCGCGGCGGTGACGCCGGAGCCCGCCAGCTCATCGCCCTGCTCGACCACATACGGATACGGGATGTTCTGCTGGCTGACACCGACTTCGACGGTCACGGTGAAGTCGTGCATCAGCGGAACGAGCTGTTCCAGCAGGTATTTACGGAACGCCGACGGATGGGTGACGGTGACGCTGTAGGTGCCCGGCAACTGGACCTTGGCGTAAGCGCGAGTGGTCTGCGGGACTTCGCCCTGGCAGTGATAGGTCAGGCGCAATTCGGGATAGCGGAACATCGAGCGCTGTTCGGCATCGGGCTCGACGCGATCCTTGAGGTAGCGCTTGAGCGCCTGGCTCAGCGCGGTGGTTGCACGATTGTGCAAGTGTGCAAGCCGGTCCACGGCTTGCTCGGCGGTTTGAACGACAATAAAAGCTTCGGTCACGATCAGCATCCTGTGTTCTGACTTGCAGACCTTCATCTTGCCTGCATCGTCGCTTCACGGGAACAGTGGTGTGCTGGCAATGCATCATTGCGGTATCCACAGAACAACTGTAGGAGCGAGCCTGCTCGCGATAGCGGTGTATCAGCCAACACAAATGTTGAATGTTACTCCGTCATCGCGAGCAGGCTCGCTCCTACAGGTTCTTTACAGTGCTTGCGGGGTCGATCGGGCGACAATCGCTTCCACATCCAGCCCGCGCGGCAACGCGCCGTACACCCGGCCGCCGCCATCCAGACGACTGGCGATGAAGGCATCACTGACCACCGAATTCCCGGCTTCCAGCAGCAACTTGGCCTGCAACCCCAGGGCGATGTCCTCGGTCAACTGCCGGGCACGGTACTGAATGTCGCTGGTGTCCTTGAAGGCCGCCTGCAACTGGCTGATGTGCACCGCCAGGCGCTTGTCGCCATGGCCATCGCCCAACTCGCTGAACAGCGCATCGAGCACGCCCGGTTCTTTCGACAGGGCACGCAGCACGTCGAGACACTGCACGTTGCCAGAGCCTTCCCAGGTCGAATTCACCGGCGCTTCACGGTAAAGGCGCGGCAGGATGCTGTCTTCGACATAACCTGCGCCGCCCATGCATTCGGCCGCTTCGTTGATCATCGCCGGCGCCCGCTTGCAGATCCAGTACTTGCCCACCGCCGTCACCAGCCGGGCGAATTTGGCTTCCTGCGAATCATCCAGATGATCCAGCGCCTGGCCCATGCGCAGGCTCAAGGCCAGGGCGGCTTCGCTTTCCAGGGCCAGATCCGCCAGCACGTTCTGCATCAACGGCTGTTCGCTGAGCAGCTTGCCGCCAACCGAACGGTGAGCGCAGTGATGGCTGGCCTGGGTCAGCGCCTGGCGCATCAGCGAACTGGAACCGACCATGCAATCGAAACGGGTCATGGCGACCATCTCAATGATCGTCGGAACGCCACGGCCCTCTTCACCGACCATCCACGCCAGCGCGCCACGGAACTCCACTTCGCTTGACGCGTTGGAGCAATTGCCGAGCTTGTTCTTCAAGCGCTGGATGTAGAACTGATTGCGCGTGTCGTCCGGACGATGGCGCGGCAGCAGGAAACAGGTCAGGCCCTTGTCGGTCTGCGCCAGGGTCAGGAAGGCGTCGCACATCGGCGCCGAGCAAAACCACTTGTGCCCTACCAATTCATAGGCCTGGCCCGGACCGCTGGCACCGACCGGATACGCCTTGGTGGTATTGGCCCGCACATCGGTGCCGCCCTGCTTCTCGGTCATGGCCATGCCGATGGTGACCCCGGCCTTGTGGGCCATGCCGACGTTGCGCGGGTCATATTCGGTGGCGAGGATTTTCGGCAGCCACTTTTCCGCCAGGTCCGGTTGCAGGCGCATGGCCGGAACGCTGGCGAAGGTCATGGTCAGCGGGCAGCCGCTGCCGGCCTCGGCCTGGCTGTGCAAGTAAGTCATGGACGCGCGGGCCACGTGGGCGCCGGACTGCGGATGAGCCCAGGGCAATGAGGTCAGGCCGTGCTCGACCGCCGTGCGCATCAATTGGTGATAGGCCGGATGAAATTCCACCAGGTCGATGCGATGACCAAACCGGTCATGGCTGTTGAACACCGGCTTGTTCTGATTGGCCAGGAACCCGGCTTCCATCAACGGGCCACCGGCCAGCGCGCCATAGGCGTCGATCCGCGATTCGGCCCAACCGGCCCCGAACCGCCGCGACCATTCCTGCAATGGCAAGTCGATGCGGTACAGGTTGGCGCCGTCCAGTGACGGTGGCTGATTGGTGACTTCGTGGGTTTCGGCGAACTGATGCAGGTTCATGACAGGGCTCCTTTGGTCGGCCAAGGGACTTCAGTTAAGCACCGCCCCTCGTCCGTTCAAAGTGTCATATCCGCCTAACTGTCGGCGCTTTCGCCCTGTTGCGAGCAGAGCACACGGCGATAGAGCGCGGCCTGCAAGTCTTCGAATTTCACCGGTTTGCTCAAGCGCTCAATCACCGCGCCGGTCGGGCAGTACTCACGGTCGCCGCCCAGGGCGATCATGAACAGCGGCAGTTCGGCATATCCCGGCAACGCGCGGATCTGGCAGCAGACCGACTCACCGTCCTGAAGCGGCAACTGACAATCGACCAGCACCGCGTCAAACACTTCGCGCTGCAAGAGATCGAGCGCGGCACCGACGCTGTCGGCCGTACGCACGCGAAAGCCCAGCTTGAGCAACATGCCGCGCATCACCAACTGACTGATGCCGTTGTCATCGACCAGCAGCACGGCACAATCCTGAGGCAAGCGCAGGCGCGGGAAGTCCCGGGGCATCAACGGTGCAACAGGACGCTCGGCCACCGACAGCCCGACTTCCACATCCAGCTGAAACCGGCTGCCGCGTCCAGGCTCGGAGCGATGAGTCAGGCGTCCACCCAGCAATTCGACCAACTGTCGGCAAATCGCCAGGCCAACCCCCAGGCCACCGTATTCACGGGTCATCGAACCATCGAGCTGGAAGAACCGTTGGTACATCGTGGCCTCCCCCAAATCGGTGAAACCAATGCCCGTGTCGATCACCGCAAAGGTCAGCGCCAGCCGGTCGGGCTCGATGGCCTTGCCGGTCACCCGCAGGGCCAGGCCGCCGACCTTGGTGAACTTGATGGCGTTATCCAGCAGGCACTCCAGGCACTGCGCGATCTTGACGTTATCGCCGTGCAAACGATCCGGTACACCTGGCGCGACATCGACCTTGAAGTCCAGCGACTTGCTCGATGCGTTGCCCTCGAACTGCGTACGCAGAGCCTCGACCACGCCACGCAAGCTGAAGGTGTCGGTCGAGGCCTTGAGTTTGCCGGCCTGCAATTCGGTGAGAGTAAGGATGCCGTTGACCATGCGCATCATGTCCCGCGCCGATCCAGACGCCGTCTGCTGATACTGTTCGAGCTCCGGGTCCATCTCGACCGTCTGCATCAGCTCCAGCGAACCGATCACCCCATTCATGGGCGTGCGC
Organism: Pseudomonas sp. KH_046_2; assembly: GCF_057838985.1. Classification (NCBI taxonomy): domain Bacteria; kingdom Pseudomonadati; phylum Pseudomonadota; class Gammaproteobacteria; order Pseudomonadales; family Pseudomonadaceae; genus Pseudomonas; species Pseudomonas sp. KH_046_2. Next base: position 5,512,055 of record NZ_CM174480.1, read on the forward strand.
AATTCGTGGGTCAGGGTGGCAAGGAACTCGTCCTTGAGCTTGTTACTGCGGGCCAGTTGCTGGTTGAGCACTTCAAGCTTCTGGCTGGCGTCGAACAGGGTTTGAGCCTGCTGCTCGCGCATGGCGTTGATGCGGTCGGCCAGCGCCAGGGACAGCAGCGCCACTTCGATGGCCGAGCCGATCTGGCTGGAATACATGGTCAGGAACACGTTCGGCAGGTAGCCCAGCACCATCAGCGTATTGACGATGCCTCCGAGCAAAAACGCCGACCAGGCAATGATGAAATACCGCGCCACCCGCAGGCCGCGCAGCCAGGCAAAGATCCCGGCGGCAAATATCACCACGGTGAACGTCAGCGCCAGGGCCGTGGCCAGGCGCAGGGCCAGGGCGTAGCTGGTCATCAATGACAGGCCGACCACCAGCGCACTGAAAGCAACCAGCGCCAGCAACAAGCGGTCGAGCCAGCGGCTGTGGGTGGCCATCTGCAGGAAACAGCGGGCGAACTGACTGCCGAACAGCCCCGCACATCCGATGAAAAACGGCGTAGCGGCGTTGGCCCACCAAGGGTTGTCCGGCCAGAAATACTGCACGGCCGCACCGTTTACCGACAGCTGATACAAGCCGAACGAAGCGATATAGAAGATGTAGTAGAGGTAACTGGTGTCGCGCACGCTGAGGTAGATGAACAGGTTGTAGACCAGCATCCCCAGCAGCACGCCATAGATCAGCCCCAGTACGTAGAGGCGCACGGGCTGCTCTTCAAGGTAGGCGGTGCTCGACCACAAGGTGACCGGCGCCTGGATCGAGCCTTCGCTTTGCAATCGCAAGAATACGGTTTCGGCCTGATCCGGCTTGAACGTCAGGTCGAACAGATAGTTGTTCTGACGAATCTCGCGGCTGGCGAAGGGCAAGGCATCGCCGGTCTGCCTGAGCAACTGATAGTTGCCGGCCGCATCGGGCAAATAGAGATCGAGATGATCGAGGGGCGGATAGGCCAACTCCAGCAGCCAGGTCCGTTGCGCCGCCGGATTGGCCGGACGGTAATGCAGGTCGATTTTCAGCCAGAACACCGAACGGGAGTACCCGGCGTTGAGCGTGTTCTTGTGGTGCGCCTTGAAGTTGCCGGCCGCCGCTTGCGCACGAATATCCGCGATGGTCGCCTGACCACCTGCGTCCTCATAGACCTGCAGGGTTTGGCCCAAGGGGAGGCTTTGAGTGAACTCATCGAACTCGACGGCGTTTGCCAGGAGGGGCAAACACAACAGCAACATCAGCAAATAGCGCATTGAAGCCCCAGCGTGGCCTGTCCGGTTCTGTCAGGAAGCCCCCCATTCCTTTTGAGCAGACGTAAAACCGGCATCACCTGTTATTGGTTTGGATCCACTCTAGCATAGCCGTTGATGGCCATTAAACACCATTGAAATTTTTCCTGAAAAGGCTCTAGAACGGGCGTTTCATAGACGCCACCAGAGGATAACTGGAGGCAGGCAAACCACTGCGGCGAGGGAACAGCCAGACTGGATGTCGCTACACCCGAAAAACGTTGTTTGGTGGTAAGCTCGCGCACCATGAATATCTACAGCTCTCGCCCCGTTGTCCTCTGTCTCTCCGGCCACGACCCAAGTGGTGGCGCCGGCTTGCAGGCAGATATCGAAGCCCTGCTCGCTCAGGGTTGCCATGCGGCTCCGGCCGTCACCGCCCTGACCGTGCAAGACACCGTCAATGTCACGGACTTCCGCGTCCTGGACCGTGAGTGGGTACTGGCCCAGGCCAATGCCGTGCTCAACGACTCCGAAGTCGCGGCGGTCAAACTGGGCATGCTCGGTTCCCTGGAAATGGTCGACACCGTGGTCGAACTGCTTTCGGCGCACCCGCACTTGCCAGTGGTCTGCGACCCGGTGCTGCGCGCCGGCGGCGGCGGACGCCTGGGCAAGGACGAGGTCGGCTACGCCATGCGCGAACGCCTGCTGCCCTTGTCGATCATTGCCACCCCCAACCTTCCCGAAGCCCGGATCCTCGCCGAACTGCCCGAAGGCACCGCGGACGAGTGCGCTGAAAAACTCCTGCCGTTCGTCAAACACCTGCTGATCACCGGCGGACATGGCGACGAAACCGAAATCCACAATCGCCTGTACAGTCGCGATGGCCTGCGCGAAACCTTTACCTGCCAGCGCCTGCCCGGCAGTTATCACGGTTCCGGTTGCACCCTGGCCAGTGCGCTGGCCGGTCGTCTGGCCCAGGGCGAAAACCTCGCCAGTGCCGTACAGACCGCGCTTAACTACACGTGGCGCACCCTGCGTGACGCCGAGCAACTGGGCAAAGGCCAGTTCGTGCCGCGCCGTTTGCCACTGGATTTCTGTTCGTAACTTCTATTTGTAATGCGGTGAGGCTTGTCTGATGAAACTACGTGGCCTGTACGCCATTACCGACAGCCATTTGCTGGACGGCAAGTTGCTCAAATATGTGGAGGCGGCGCTGGAAGGCGGCGTCACCTTGCTGCAATACCGCGACAAGAGCAGCGACGAGGCCCGCCGCCTGCGTGAGGCCGAAGCCTTGCGCGAGCTGTGCGAACGCTACAAGACGCAGTTGATCATCAATGACGACGCCGAGTTGGCGGCACGCCTGAACGTGGGCGTGCACCTGGGCCAGACCGACGGCCCACTGACTCCGGCCCGTGCGCTGCTCGGGCGCCAGGCGATCATCGGCTCAACCTGCCACGCGCAGCTCGAACTGGCCGAACAGGCCGCCAAGGAAGGTGCCAGCTACGTCGCCTTCGGCCGCTTCTTCAATTCGAACACCAAGCCCGGCGCCCCGACCTGCAGCCTCGACCTGCTCGACCAGGCCCGCAAGCAGTTGCACTTGCCGATCTGCGCGATCGGCGGCATCACCCTGGATAACGCCGCCCCGTTGGTGGCCCATGGCGTCGATCTGCTGGCGGTGGTGCATGGCCTGTTCGGTGCCGAAAGCACGGCTGAGGTGACCCGCCGCGCTCGCGCCTTCAACGAATTGTTTTCTATTTAAGCTTTAAATCTGATTTGAGAGCCCGATCATGTCTCGTTCCGAAACCCTGTTTGCCAATGCCCAGAAACACATTCCCGGTGGCGTGAACTCGCCGGTTCGCGCGTTCAAGAGCGTCGGCGGTACCCCGTTGTTCTTCAAACACGCCGAAGGCGCCTACGTCACCGACGAAGATGACAAACGCTATGTGGATTACGTCGGCTCGTGGGGCCCGATGATCCTCGGCCATAGCCATCCGGAAGTGCTGGACGCGGTGCGCAAGCAGCTTGAGCACGGCCTGTCCTACGGCGCCCCGACCGAGATGGAAACCCAGATGGCCGATCTGGTCTGCTCTCTCGTGCCATCGATGGAAATGGTGCGCATGGTCAGCTCCGGCACCGAAGCGACCATGAGCGCCATTCGCCTGGCCCGCGGCTTCACCGGCCGCGACAGCATCATCAAGTTCGAAGGCTGCTACCACGGTCACTCCGACAGCCTGCTGGTCAAGGCCGGCTCCGGCGCACTGACCCAAGGCGTACCGAGCTCGGCCGGTGTACCGGCGGCATTCGCCAAACACACCCTGACCCTGCCGTTCAACGACATCGATGCCGTTGAAGCCATGCTCGCCGAAGTCGGCCAGGACGTGGCCTGCATCATCGTCGAGCCAGTGGCCGGCAACATGAACTGCGTGCCGCCGGCACCGGGCTTCCTCGAAGGCCTGCGGACCCTGTGCGACAAACACGGCGTGGTGTTGATTTTCGACGAAGTAATGACCGGTTTCCGCGTCGCCCTCGGCGGTGCCCAGGCGTACTACGGCGTGACGCCGGACCTGACCACCTTCGGCAAGATCATCGGTGGCGGCATGCCGGTCGGCTGCTTCGGCGGCAAGCGTGAAATCATGCAGCGCATCGCCCCGCTGGGCCCGGTCTACCAGGCCGGTACGCTGTCGGGTAACCCGCTGGCGATGGCCGCCGGCCTGACCACCCTGCGCCTGATCAGCCGCCCGGGCTTCCACGCCGAGCTGACCGACTACACCACTCGTCTGCTCGACGGCCTGCAACAGCGCGCCGATGCGGCCGGCATTCCGTTCGTGACCACCCAGGCCGGCGGCATGTTCGGCCTGTACTTCAGCGGTGCCGACGACATTGTCACCTTCGATGACGTCATGGCCAGCGACGCAGCCCTGTTCGGTCGTTTCTTCCACCTGATGCTCGAAGGTGGCGTGTACCTGGCACCGAGCGCATTCGAAGCCGGTTTCACGTCGATCGCCCACGGCGAAGCTGAACTGAAGCTGACCCTGGACGCCGCCGAGCGCGCCTTCGCGGCCTTGAAGTAACGCTCAAACGCTGACGTTGGCCCTTGCCAGCGTCAGCTTTCGCCTGCATTCCCACGTTTTTTCCTGCTCGTCTGCCAATAATCCCCCGCAAAGTGGGCGATAAATTTCCCGCGCAGCAGAAAAACGAGTAAAGACTTTGTAAGGTTGGCCCTGCTTATTTCATAATGCGCGCTTATTGGATCCCCTCGATGGGTCCGCGCGCCCTTCAGAGGTAAGTCGATTCCCATGAACCGCACCGGCCGCACCCTTGCACTGGGCTGCCTGTTGCTTCTTCAGCCCCTGCTCGCGCACGCACAAGCAGGCGGCAACTCGTTGTTAATCCCAGCGATGGGTCGCTGCACCCTCAATACCCAGCCGCAAGACCTGGAACAGGCGCTCGCCGCCTGCCAGAAAGCGTCGGAAGAAGGGGATGCGCAAGCGCAATACGAGTTGGGTGAGTTCTACTACGAAGGCAAAAACACGCCGCGCGACCTCAATCAAGCCCTGAGCTATTTCGAAAAAGCCTCGCTGCAAGGCCACGCCCAGGCACAATTCAAACTCGGCACCATGTTCTTCCACGGCGAAGGCGTACCGGCCAATAACGTTCAGGCGTACATCCTGCTGAAGATGGCGGCGGTCAACGGCGCAGAAGAGGCCCTGGACACAGCCGACGAAGTCACCGAAAAGATGCCCCGCGAAGAACTGGAACTTGCTACCCAGGTGCTCGGGCAAATCTTCCGTAAATATTTGATGGAATTGCAGAGCGCTGACGGGCGTACGCCTTTCGCGCCACTGCCCTGACAGCGACTCGGTCCCCTGTGGTGAGGGGGCTTGCCCCCGTTCGGCTGCGTAGCAGTCGTAAATCGGTAAATGCAGTATGCCTGGAAGAATGCTGTGGCCGGATTTGGGGCCGCTTCGCGACCCAACGGGGGCAAGCCCCCTCGCCACAAAGCTCACCACACCACAGAGACTTACTTCTCAGGCATCGGCATCGGAAAAGGCATGACATTGCCGACCGCGCCACGGGCTTCGCTGATTTTCGGTGTTCCCATACGCTCGACTTCGTCGATGCGCACGATCGAATGCATCGGCACGAAACTGCGCACCACGCCTTCGAACTGAGCCTTGAGCTTTTCTTCGCTCGGGTCGACGACCACTTGCGTGCGCTCGCCAAAGACGAACTCTTCCACTTCCAGAAACCCCCACAGATCACTTTGATAGATCTGCTTGGCGTACATTTCGAACACCTGGCCCTGGTTGAGGAAAATCACCTTGTAGATTGGAGCTTCACGTTTGGTCATGGCAGGCGAAACACATCGGGGGATAAAAATGAGGGCGCGAACTATAGCATAGCCATTGGACGCGCAGCGGTAGGAACCTGGGTACATGTTCCCTATAATGCGCGGTTCTTTGAATCACGTGATGACTCTATTCCATGGCCAAGAAGCTTTACATCGAAACCCACGGTTGCCAGATGAACGAGTACGACAGCTCGCGCATGGTCGATCTGCTGGGCGAACATCAGGCCCTGGAAGTCACCGCCCGCGCTGAAGACGCCGACGTGATCCTGCTCAATACCTGCTCGATCCGCGAACGTGCACAGGACCGTGTCTATTCCCAGCTCGGTCGCTGGCGCGAGCTGAAGCTGGCCAACCCGAACATGGTGATCGCCGTCGGCGGTTGCGTGGCCAGCCAGGAAGGCGCGGCCATTCGCGATCGCGCGCCGTACGTCGACGTGGTCTTCGGCCCGCAGACCCTGCACCGCCTGCCGGAAATGATCGACGCCGCGCGCATCACCAAGCTGCCGCAAGTCGACGTCTCGTTCCCGGAAATCGAAAAATTCGACCATTTGCCCGAGCCGCGCGTCGACGGCCCGAGCGCTTACGTGTCGGTGATGGAAGGCTGCAGCAAGTACTGCACGTTCTGCGTGGTGCCCTACACCCGCGGCGAAGAGGTCAGTCGGCCGTTCGACGACGTAATTGCCGAGATCATTCAGCTGGCCGAAAACGGCGTGCGCGAAGTGACGCTGCTGGGGCAGAACGTCAACGGCTATCGCGGGACCACCCATGATGGGCGCCTGGCGGATCTGGCCGAGCTGATCCGCGTAGTCGCCGCAGTCGACGGTATCGACCGCATCCGCTACACCACGTCGCATCCGCTGGAGTTCTCCGACAGCCTGATCCAGGCCCACGCCGACGTGCCGGAGCTGGTCAAGCACCTGCACTTGCCGGTGCAATCGGGCTCGGACCGCATCCTCGCGGCGATGAAGCGCAACCACACCGCGCTGGAATACAAATCCAAACTGCGCAAGCTGCGCGCCGCCGTGCCGGGGATCTGCATCAGCTCGGACTTCATCGTCGGTTTCCCGGGCGAAACCGAGAAAGATTTCGAGCAAACCATGAAGCTGATTGCCGACGTGGGTTTCGACTTTTCCTACTCGTTCGTCTACAGCCAGCGCCCGGGCACACCGGCCGCCGACCTGGCGGACGACACTCCAGAAGAGTTGAAAAAAGAACGCCTGAACGCGCTGCAACATCGCTTGAACCAGCAAGGTTTCGAGATCAGCCGACAAATGGTCGGTTCGATACAGCGGATCCTGGTGACCGACTACTCGAAAAAGGACCCGGGCGAGCTGCAGGGCCGGACCGAGAATAATCGTATCGTCAACTTCCGCTGCGACAATCCGACCCTGATCGGCCAGTTCGCAGATGTGCACATCGATGCCGCACAGCCGCACTCGCTGCGCGGCTCGCTGGTGTAGGAGCGAGCTTGCTCGCGATGCTCGTCAACGATGACGCGTGCATCCTGAATGAGCGCGGGGCATTCAAGCCCTTCGCGAGCAAGCTCGCTCCTACATAGTCCACGCCAGAGGCAGGAATCGGGTTGCCTCATTTAAGAGTAAGAGCTTTCGCGCCCACGCCACTGGCGCTATCCTTGATTCATCACTATTGCCCCAGGGCGGCTAAATACGACCTTGAACGCACCCATAGAACCACATCGTTTCATCCTCGAGCCTTTTGAAGCTCGCCGCTTCGCCAATCTGTGCGGGCAATTCGACGAGCACCTGCGCTTGATCGAACAGCGCCTGACCATCGAGATCCGCAACCGCGGAAACCAGTTCGAACTGATCGGCGAGCCCAAACACACCACCTCCGCGGAAAACCTCCTGCGCCGCCTGTACCGGGAAACCAAGGGTACCGAGCTGTCGCCGGACATGGTTCACCTGTTCCTGCAGGAATCGGCCGTCGAGCAGCTGGACAACCACTCCCCCGCCGAACCGTCCGTGGCCCTGCGTACCAAGAAAGGCATGATTCGCCCACGCGGCTTGAATCAAGTGCGCTACGTGAAGGAAATCCTCGGTAACGATATCAACTTCGGCATCGGCCCGGCCGGTACCGGCAAGACCTACCTGGCCGTGGCCTGCGCGGTGGATGCACTGGAGCGCGAGCAGATTCGCCGCATCCTGCTGGTTCGTCCGGCGGTCGAAGCAGGTGAAAAACTCGGCTTCCTGCCTGGCGACCTGTCGCAAAAAATCGACCCGTACCTGCGCCCGCTCTACGACGCGCTCTATGAAATGCTCGGCTTCGAATACGTCGCCAAGCTGATCGAGCGCCAAGTGATCGAAGTCGCGCCGCTGGCCTACATGCGCGGCCGTACGCTGAACAACAGCTTCATCATTCTCGACGAAAGCCAGAACACCACGGTCGAGCAAATGAAGATGTTCCTGACCCGGATCGGCTTCGGCTCCACGGCAGTCATCACCGGGGACATCACCCAGGTCGACCTGCCACGCGGCACCAAGTCCGGCCTGCATCACGTGATTGAAGTACTAAAGGATGTACCGGGGATCAGCTTCACCCATTTCCAGCCCAAGGACGTCGTGCGCCATCCGCTGGTGCAGCGCATTGTCGAAGCCTATGAGCGCTTCGAAACCAAAGCGGCCGATGATGCAGCCGCCAAGGATAGCCGCCGCGATGCTTGAGCTTGACCTGCAAATCGCCACCGAGGCCCGCGCCCCCAGCGAAGCCGAGTTCCGCCAGTGGTGCGAACTGGCTTTGCGCCAGCGCACCGCCGACTCGGAGATGACCATTCGTCTGGTCGACGAAGCCGAAGGACGCGAGCTGAACCACACCTGGCGGCAAAAGGACTACGCAACTAACGTCTTGTCATTTCCGGCCGACGTGCCGGACGAGTTTCTCGACATCCCGCTGCTGGGCGACCTGGTGATCTGCGTAGCCGTGGTCGAGCGCGAAGCCGCTGAACAGGGCAAGGAGCTCAAGGCCCATTGGGCACACCTGGTGATTCACGGCTGCTTGCATCTGCTTGGTTACGACCATATTGATGACGAGGAAGCCGAAGAAATGGAAGCACTGGAACGAACGTTGCTTGCAGAACTGGGCTATCCCGATCCGTACGCGGACGACGAAACCGATTTATCCCCTACCGAAACAACAAAGGATTCAGAGTAATCGCTATGAGCGAAGATCGATCGAGCAACGGGCAGAAGTCATGGCTGGGTAAGCTCACCCAGGCTTTTGCCCACGAGCCGAAAAACCGCCAGGAGCTGCTGGAGCTGCTGCGCGATGCACACCAGAACAAACTGCTGGACAGCGAAGCGCTGGCCATCGTCGAAGGCGCCATCCAGGTGGCTGACTTGCAGGTCCGGGACATCATGGTCCCGCGCTCGCAAATGGTCAGCATCAAGGCGACCCAGACACCCCGCGAGTTCCTGCCTGCCGTGGTCGACTCGGCCCACTCCCGCTACCCGGTGATCGGCGAAAGCCACGATGACGTGATGGGTGTGTTGCTGGCCAAGGACTTGCTGCCGTTGATCCTCAAGGAGAACGGCGACAGCTTCAACATCAAGGACCTGCTGCGCCCGGCCACTTTCGTGCCGGAATCCAAGCGCCTTAACGTGCTGCTGCGCGAGTTTCGCGCCAACCACAACCACATGGCCATCGTCATCGACGAGTATGGCGGCGTGGCCGGCCTGGTGACCATCGAAGACGTGCTGGAACAGATCGTCGGCGACATCGAAGACGAACACGACGTCGAAGAAGACAGCTACATCAAGCCGCTGCCCAGCGGTGATTTCCTGATCAAGGCCCTGACGCCGATCGAGAACTTCAACGAGTTTTTCGACAGCGAGTTCTCCGACGACGAATTCGACACCGTTGGCGGCCTGGTGATGAGCGCGTTCGGGCATTTGCCAAAACGCAACGAAATCACTGAAATCGGCCCGTACCGTTTCCGCATCCTGAACGCCGACAGCCGTCGGATTCACTTGCTTCGCCTGTCGCCCATTGCTCGCTAAGGATTGAAATGCGCTGGACAACCCGCCCCGGCTGGCCCGGTAACCTGCTGGCCGTGGCGGCCGGTGCAATCACCACCCTGGCCCTGGCGCCGTTCGATATCTGGCCACTGGCGCTGCTCGCTGTCGGGCTGTTCTATGCCGGCCTGCGCGAGCTGAGCCCGCGCCAGGCACTGGGTCGCGGCTGGTGTTTCGGTTTCGGCCTGTTCGGTGCCGGCACCAGCTGGATCTACTACAGCATTCACCACTTCGGCGGCGCTTCGGTACTGCTGGCCGGTTTCCTGATGTTGCTCTTCACGGCGGCGATTGCCTGGTTCTTTGCCCTGCCCGCCTGGATCTGGGCGCGCTGGCTGCGCCGAAATGAAGCGCCGTTGGCCGACGCCCTGGCCTTCGCAGCGCTGTGGGTCGCTCAGGAGGCCTTTCGCGGCTGGTTCCTGACAGGTTTCCCGTGGCTGTATTCCGGTTACAGCCAGCTCGACGGCCCGCTGGCCGGGCTCGCGCCAATCGGCGGGATGTGGCTGATTTCCTTCACCCTGGCCCTGACGGCCGCGCTGATCTACAACGGCTTGCGCCTGGTTCGCACGGGGCGCAAAGGTTTCATCGCTGCCGGTGCATTGCTGCTGGTCGGTCCATGGCTGCTCGGCATGGCCCTCAAACATCATGCCTGGACCAGCCCGTCAGGCCCGCCACTGAGCGTGGCCGCCATTCAGGGCAACATCGAACAAAGCATGAAGTGGGACCCGGCGCAGCTCAACGCGCAACTGGCGTTGTACCGCGACATGAGTTTCAGCTCCAGGCGCGTCGATCTTCTTATCTGGCCGGAAACGGCGATCCCGGTGCTCAAGGAGTCCGCCGAGGGCTACCTGAACATGATGGGCAGCTTCGCGGCCGAGCGTAAATCGGCGCTGATTACCGGCGTCCCGGTCCGCATGGAGGTCCGCCACGAGAAGCGCTTCTTCAATGGCATCACCGTTGTCGGCGAAGGTGACGGCACTTACCTCAAGCAGAAGCTGGTGCCGTTTGGGGAATATGTTCCGCTGGAGGATGTGCTGCGCGGGCTGATCGCCTTCTTCGATCTGCCGATGTCGGACTTTGCCCGCGGCCCGGCCGACCAGCCGCTGCTGCAGGCCAAGGGTTATCAGATCGCTCCGTACATCTGTTATGAAGTGGTTTACCCGGAATTCGCCGCCAGCCTTGCCGCTCGCAGCGACCTGTTGCTGACCATCAGCAACGACACCTGGTTCGGCACCTCCATCGGTCCGCTGCAACACCTGCAGATGGCGCAGATGCGTGCGCTGGAGGCCGGCCGTTGGATGATCCGCGCCACCAACAACGGCGTGTCCGGCCTGATCAACCCGTTCGGTCAGATTACCGACCAGATCCCGCAGTTCGAGCGCGGCATCCTGTATGGCGAAGTGGTGCCGATGCACAACCTCACGCCGTACCTGGAATGGCGCTCGTGGCCGTTGCTCATTCTCTGCGTGTTGCTGTTTGGCTGGGCGCTGATTGCGAGCCGGATGGCCAAGACTGTCTGAAATCATTTGTGGCGAGGGAGCTTGCTCCCTCGCCACAACGTTTAGCGCTCAGCGATAGAACAACGAATAACCGATCTGCCCCACCGCCTCGTTCATCAACTGCCCGTTCTGCCAGATCGCCTTGAACTCCGGCATCCAGCCACCCAGTGGCCGCGCGTTGTCGCCGCCCAGAAACCCTACCGGCGCCGGCACTACTTCAAACCCGGCCTTGCGAAAACTCCAGGCCGCTCGTGGCATATGCCAGGCCTGAGTCACCAGCACTACGCGCTTGATACCTTGAGGAAGCAACACCTCGGCGCTGAACTGCGCATTTTCCCACGTCGTGCGGCTGCGCCCTTCCTGCCAGCGCACGGTCACGCCAAAATCGTCGCGCAAGGAGTCAGCCATCATCTGCGCTTCGCTTGGCGGAGTGCCGTAATGCAAGCCGCCGCTGGTCAGTACCGGCAGGCCGGAAGCCTTGGCCAGCCGTGCGGCAAAGCGCTGGCGGTCCAGGCCGATACCCGTGGGCTGGTCGGCGCCCCAGGCCGCGTCACCGCGCTCGCGCCCGGAACCAAGGACAACGATGGCGTCTGCGCGCTGCCCCAGGACTGCCCACTCATCGCGGGCCAGCGGCAGCTCCCGTTCGAGCAGGCTGGCACTCCACTGCACCACTACTGGCAGGCTCATCAGCCAGAAGCCACCCAGGCCCAGCGCAAAGCACGCACCGGCCAGCCTTGGCCTTGAACGGCGCAACCACCAGGCAAGCAAAAGCAGCAGCAAGAGAATGCCGGGCGGCAAAAGAAGTTGTTTTACGAAATAACGAAAAGGCATCGAGCATCTCCCGGAGATGCCCGAAGCCTAAGTGGGTTGGTGCAATGCGGCAATCAATACGGAAGGACTATGCTTCAAAAATGCATGGAGCATGGCTCTGTGCCCTATTTGAACTGCAAAGACCGGACCTTTACCGCGTCTCTGCCGGGAACCTTGTCCTTGAGCCAGATGATCTTGGCCGAACGTGGTGCGTCGAGTTGCTTTACCGCCTCTGACAAGCATCCGTGCGTCTCACGCTCACTGCGATCCAGATACGCCTTGACCAGTGCAAACTCTGCGGGGCTGAGGCCACGCAGTTCCAGCTCCAGAGGGCGTACGTCACGCAACCGGCCAGCAGTTCTTGCCGCTTCCAGGGCCAGGGCCAAACGATCGATCAGTCTTTCGTACAGCTCCGGTTTCGTAGCTTTTTGCTGTGACTCAACCATCCCTCACCTCATTGGAAGATAAGACCTACTCCCCAGTTAGAGCTTAGCTTCCATGAACAAACCGGCTGAGCGCCGCGACCAACGGCCCTCGCGGCGGTTTTTGCGAGACGCGCGGCAGCAATCAGGGTTTCCCTCGGTAGAGCGCGGTCATGTATGCTACGGCGCTTCCTGTAACTCCACTTCCAGCTCGGCTGGGCAGCGAAAACGCCAATGCGGCGTGATCAGCGTCCAGCGTTGCATTGAAGAGGATTAGGCCACCCCTATTCAGTTCAAAAGTAGCCATGCACGAACAATATCAGCCCCGTGAAATCGAAGCCGCCGCCCAGTCGTTCTGGGACGAGCAAAAGTCCTTTGAAGTCAGTGAACAGCCAGGCAAGGAAACTTACTACTGCCTGTCGATGTTCCCTTACCCCAGCGGCAAGCTACACATGGGGCACGTGCGCAACTACACCATCGGCGACGTGATCTCCCGCTACCAGCGCATGCAAGGCAAGAACGTTCTGCAACCCATGGGTTGGGACGCCTTCGGCATGCCGGCGGAAAACGCCGCGATGAAGAACAACGTGGCGCCCGCCAAGTGGACCTACGAGAACATCGCCTACATGAAGTCCCAGCTGCGCAGCCTGGGCCTGGCGGTGGACTGGTCCCGTGAAGTGACCACCTGCAAGCCCGATTACTACCGCTGGGAACAATGGCTGTTCACTCGCCTGTTCGAAAAAGGCGTGATCTACAAAAAAAGCGGCACCGTGAACTGGGACCCGGTCGACCAGACCGTCCTGGCCAACGAGCAAGTGATCGACGGTCGCGGCTGGCGTTCGGGCGCGCTGATCGAAAAGCGCGAAATCCCGATGTACTACTTCAAGATCACCGCCTACGCGGATGAGCTGCTGGAGAGTCTCGACGAACTGACTGGCTGGCCTGAACAGGTCAAGACCATGCAGCGCAACTGGATCGGCAAATCCCGCGGCATGGAAGTGCAGTTCCCGTACAACGTCGACTCCATCGGCGAAACCGGCGCGCTGAAAGTCTTCACCACCCGTCCGGACACCCTGATGGGCGCGACTTACGTCGCCGTGGCCGCCGAACACCACCTGGCTAGCCTGGCGGCGCAGAACAACCCTGAGCTGCAAGCGTTCATCGCTGAATGCAAGGGCGGCAGCGTGGCCGAAGCCGACGTCGCCACCCAGGAGAAAAAAGGCCTACCGACCGGCCTGTTCGTCGAACACCCGCTGACCGGGGAAAAACTGCCGGTATGGGTCGCCAACTATGTGCTGATGCACTACGGCGACGGCGCAGTGATGGCGGTTCCGGCCCACGACGAGCGCGATTTCGAATTCGCCCACAAGTACAACCTGCCGGTCAAATCGGTCGTGCGCACCAGTTCCGGCGATAGCAACCCGGCGCCATGGCAAGACGCCTACGGCGAGTACGGCACGCTGATCAATTCCGGCGAGTTCGACGGCCTCGACTTCGTGGGCGCCTTCGACGCCATCGAAGTCGCGCTGATCAAGAAAGAACTGGGCGCCTCGCGTACCCAGTTCCGCCTGCGCGACTGGGGCATCAGCCGCCAGCGTTACTGGGGCTGCCCGATCCCGATCATCCACTGCAACACTTGCGGTGACGTGCCGGTACCGGAAGATCAACTGCCTGTCGTGCTGCCGGAAGACGTCGTACCCGACGGCGCCGGTTCGCCACTGGCGCGCATGCCCGAGTTCTACGAGTGCAGCTGCCCTAAATGCGGCCAGCCTGCCAAGCGTGAAACCGACACCATGGACACCTTCGTCGAGTCCTCGTGGTACTACGCCCGCTATGCCTCGCCGCATTTTGAAGGCGGTCTGGTGGAAAAATCGGCGGCCGACCACTGGCTACCGGTGGATCAGTACATCGGCGGTATCGAACACGCGATTCTTCACCTGCTCTACGCGCGCTTCTTCCACAAGCTGATGCGCGACGAAGGCCTGGTGAGCTCCAACGAGCCGTTCAAGAACCTCCTGACCCAGGGCATGGTGATCGCCGAGACTTACTATCGCCGCGAAGCCAATGGCGCCTACACCTGGTTCAACCCGGCAGACGTCGAGCTTGAGCGTGACAGCAAGGCCAAGGTGATCAGCGCCAAGCTGAAAGCTGACGGCTTGCCGGTGGAAATCGGTGGCACCGAAAAAATGGCCAAGTCGAAGAACAACGGCGTCGACCCACAGTCGATGATCGATCAGTTCGGCGCAGACACCTGCCGCCTGTTCATGATGTTCGCTTCGCCACCTGACATGAGCGCGGAATGGTCCGACTCCGGCGTCGAAGGTTCGCACCGTTTCCTCAAGCGCGTCTGGCGCCTGGCTCAATCCCACGTCACTCAGGGTCTGCCGGGCAAACTGGACGTCGCTGGCCTGAATGACGAGCAGAAAGCCGTTCGTCGCTCGATCCACCTGGCCATCAAGCAGGCCAGCCAGGACGTAGGCCAGAACCACAAATTCAACACCGCCATCGCTCAGGTGATGACGCTGATGAACGTGTTGGAAAAAGCCGCGCAGGCCACTGAACAGGATCGCGCGCTGGTTCACGAAGGCCTGGAAACCGTGACTCTGCTGCTGGCTCCGATCACGCCGCACATCAGCCACGAGCTGTGGAATCAACTGGGTCACGCTGAACCTGTGATCGACGCCGGTTGGCCGGTGGTGGATGACAGCGCTTTGGTACAGGACAGCCTGCAACTGGTGATCCAGGTCAACGGCAAGCTGCGTGGCCACATCGAAATGCCTGCCAGCGCCAGCCGTGAAGAAGTCGAAGCCGCCGCCCGTGCCAACGAGAACGTGCTGCGCTTCGTCGACGGTCTGACCATTCGTAAAGTGATCGTAGTGCCCGGGAAACTGGTCAATATCGTCGCCAGCTAATTGGATCAGGCGCCAGGTGAGCCTGGCGCCGAGTAAAACCTTTCGGGCCGCTTGATCGGCCCACATGGTTTCAAGGGGAGCAACAAGATGATCAAACGCAATCTGCTGGTGATGGGCCTCGCGGTTCTGCTGAGCGCCTGCGGTTTCCAGCTGCGCGGCACCGGCACCAATGAACTGACGATCAAGGAACTCGACCTGAGCGCCCGTAACGCTTATGGCCCAACCGTTACCCAGTTGCGTCAGGTACTGACTGGCAGTGGCGTCAAGGTCTATAACGGCGCTCCTTACAAGCTGGTGCTGACCAATGAACAGGAAACCCAGCGCATCCTCAGTTACGCAGGTGCCGGTCGTGCCGGCGAGTACCAGATCACCACCGTGCTGAACTACGACATCCTTGGTCGCGGAGATCTGGCGCTGCTGAGCGACAAAATCGAAGTGCAGAAAATCTATATGCACGACGGCAACAACCTGGTCGGCTCTGACCAGGAAGCTGAAACAGCCCGGACAGAAGGTCGCCGGGAGATGGTCCAGCGCATGATGCTGCGCCTGGAACAACTGAGCCCGACCCAACTGAACCAGTTGCAGCAGACTGCCGAAGCCAGGGCCAAGGCTGATGCCGCCGCGCTGGAAGCGGCAAAGAAGGCTGAAGCGGATACCCCGCGTCAGTCGCCTGTCGAACTGCCGCAGCAGTAAGACTTACGGGGCGCCCGGGCGCCCCGTTCGCCCTCTCTTATGAAGCTCGCCCCCGCCCAACTCGCCAAACACCTGCAAGGCGCCCTTGCGCCGGTCTATATCATCAGCGGCGATGACCCGTTGCTGTGCCAGGAGGCGGCCGACGCTGTTCGCGCTGCCGCCCGTCAGCAGGGATTCGATGAACGCCAGGTGTTTGCCGCAGACGCCAGTTTCGACTGGGGGACGCTGCTGCAAGCCGGTGCCAGCATGTCTCTGTTCGCCGAAAAGCGCCTGCTGGAACTGCGCCTGCCGTCCGGCAAACCCGGCGACAAAGGTGCTGCCGCGCTGATCGAATACTGCTCGCGCCCGGCCGACGACACCGTGCTGCTGATCAGCTTGCCGAAACTCGATGGCAGCGCGCAGAAAACCAAGTGGGGCAAAGCGCTGGTCGAAGGGCAGCAGACCCAGTTCGTGCAGATCTGGCCGGTCGATGTCGCCCAGTTGCCAAGCTGGATCCGCCAACGTTTGTCCCAGGCCGGGCTTTCCGCCAGCCAGGACGCCGTTGAGCTGATCGCCGCGCGGGTCGAGGGCAACTTGCTGGCCGCCGCCCAGGAAATCGAAAAACTCAAACTGATGGCCGAAGGGGGCCAGATCACCGTTGAAACCGTGCAGGCTGCGGTGGCTGACAGTGCGCGCTTCGACGTCTTTGGCCTGACCGATGCGGTGCTCAATGGTGAAGCAGCCCATGCGTTGCGCATGCTCGAAGGGTTGCGCGGTGAAGGCGTCGAGCCGCCGGTGATTCTCTGGGCACTGGCCCGGGAGTTGCGCCTGCTGGCCAATATTTCCCTGCAATACAGCCAGGGCACGCCGCTGGACAAGGCCTTCAGCCAGGCCAAACCGCCAGTCTGGGACAAACGTAAACCGTTGGTGAGCAAAGCCCTGCAGCGCTACTCGGCCCAACGCTGGGCGCAACTGTTGCTCGAAGCGCAGCGCATTGATGCGCAGATCAAGGGTCAGGCGGCCGGTTCGCCGTGGATGAGCCTGAGCCGGTTGACGTTGTTGATGGCCGGGCAGAGATTGTCGTTGCCGGCTGAGTGAAAAGTCCTACACAAAGTAGGGACTAGACAGATCCGCAACTTCGGCTGAAGATGCACCTCGCAAAATCCACTCACTGCGAGACATCATCATGAGCAAAAAGCCATCAACGCATGGTCCCAACAAGGCCAGATCCATCATCGCCCAGCCATTGTTCCGCAGCCGCCAGGAACGCCCGGCCAAGGGCAAAGGCAGTTACCGCCGCGAAGCCTTCCAGTCTGACAGCTGGGAGGCTTCTTACTTTCTGGCTGCGTAAAGCAGAACACCCCTTCGACATGTTAAGGTCTGTACCTGATTCGTATTTCCTGGACCCGTGCATGCCCTTTTGTCTTTCCCGTCGTTGGCACTTACGCCAATTGATCGCTGCCTCCAGCCTTGTTTTGCTTGTCGCCTGTGCGGAAAAACCGACTGCAGCCGACGCTCAGCCGCTTCAGACGCTTCCTGTCGCCACCGCCCCGGCGGTTGTTCCGCCTGTGGTTCCGACGGGTGAAAACCTCGACATCCAGCCGACCCAGACTTTCGCCGAATGGCAGGCGGGTTTCCGCAAGGATGCCCTGGCCGCCGGAGTCCGTGCCGACCTGTTCGACCGCGCTTTCGCCAATGTCAGCTTCGACCCCAGTGTGATTCGTGCCGATCGCAGCCAACCGGAATTCGCAAAACCGGTGTGGGAATACCTGGACGGCGCCTTGTCGCCGCTGCGGGTACGCAAAGGCCAGTCGCTGGTCGACCAGTACGCTGACGTCCTGCAAAGTATCGAGCAGCGCTACGGCGTCGATCGCCAGGCACTGGTGGCGGTATGGGGCATGGAGAGTAACTTCGGGCAGTTCCAGGGCAGCAAGTCGGTGATCAACTCGCTGGCAACCCTGGCCTACGAAGGTCGTCGTCCCGGTTTCGCCCACGCGCAATTGATTGCCGCCCTGCAAATCCTGCAACAAGGCGACATCGAACCCGAGAAGATGCTCGGATCCTGGGCCGGCGCCATGGGCCAGACCCAGTTCATCCCGACCACCTACAACACCCACGCCGTCGATTTCGACGGCGACGGCCGTCGCGATATCTGGGGCAGTTCGGCTGACGCCCTGGCCTCGACCGCGCATTACCTGCAAAGCTCCGGCTGGCAGAGAGGTCAGCCGTGGGGCTTCGAAGTCCAACTGCCGAGCGGTTTCAACTACGTGCTGGCCGATGGCACGATTCGCAAGAGTGTCGCCGAATGGCGCCAACTGGGCGTTACGCTGCCCAACGGCGGCCAAGTTCCGGCAGGCTCGGAGCAGCTGTCTGCGGCACTGCTATTGCCGGCTGGCTACCGCGGCCCAGCCTTCCTGGTGCTCGACAACTTCCGTGCGATTCTCAAGTACAACAACTCGTCGTCCTACGCCCTGGGAGTGAGCCTGTTGTCCGAACGCTTCAATGGCGCAGGCCTGATCAGCGGTACGTGGCCAAAGGATGACCTGCCTCTGAGCCGTACCGAGCGGATCGAGCTGCAGAACCTGCTGAGCGCAAAAAACTATGACGCCGGCACCGCCGACGGGATC
This sequence comes from Pseudomonas sp. KH_046_2, assembly GCF_057838985.1. NCBI lineage: Bacteria > Pseudomonadati > Pseudomonadota > Gammaproteobacteria > Pseudomonadales > Pseudomonadaceae > Pseudomonas > Pseudomonas sp. KH_046_2. Next base: position 5,530,635 of record NZ_CM174480.1, read on the forward strand.
ATCGGTGCCAACACCCGCAAGGCGATCCGCAGCGCCCAGCAGTCGTTTGGCTGGCCGGCGGACGGGTATCCGACGCACAAGCTGCTCGAAGGACTGCGTAACCGCTAAAAGCTTCGCGAGCGGGCTCGCTCCCACATTTGATCTGTTAATGACACAAATCAATGTGGGAGCGAGCCTGCTCGCGATGACTGGCTATCAGGCGATGAAGATCTAGCGCCTGACCACCACATCCTGCTCCAGCACCAATTCCTTGTTCCCCGCATCCAGCCTGACCAACGCCCCCATGGGCAGCGTCAGGTTCGGATCGCAATGCCCACTGCGCCACCCGGACAGCACCGGAATCTTCAATGGCTCGAAGGTCTGCTTGAGCAACCTGTCCAGCGCTGCCGCCTCAACCCCCGCAACATCCCCGACCAACACGCCGCGCAGCTTGTGCAACGTGCCAGCCAGCCGCAGGTGGGTCAGCAACCGGTCGATGCGATACAGCGGCTCGTTGATGTCCTCGATCAACAGAATGACGCCCTCGGCGTCAATCTCGTAGGGCGTGCCCATGGTCGCGGCGATCATGGCCAGATTGCCTCCGAGCAAGCGCCCATGAGCCACCCCCGGCTCGATCGTGGTCAGCGGGTAAGCCACCGGATGAGCCAGCACCGTGCCCGCCCTCACCTGCCCGCGCAGCATGTTGAAGAACGAAGACTCGGTAGGTATTTGCTTTTCACCCAGCAAGTCGGCATTGAGCATCGGACCATGAAAAGTCACGAAACCGGCATAACGACTGATCGCCAAATGCAGCGCAGTGATGTCGCTGTAGCCGACGAACGGCTTGGCGTTGTCACGCAGCAAATCAAAATCGATGCGATCGAGCAGCCGCGGCGTGCCGTAACCGCCGCGCAGGCAGATGATCGCATCCACCTCGCTGTCGGCGAACGCTGCATGCAGGTCCCCAAGTCGCACTTCGTCGCTTCCGGCCAGGTAGCCGTTTTTTTCGTAGACCCCGGGAAACACTTTCAGTGAATAACCCCGGGCGCGCATCCATTGCACCGCCTTGTCGGTGTCCAGCGGCGCGGGACCGGCGGGTGCGATGACGCCGATCATGCCTTCCGACGGCAGTGCCGGGACAGGGGCATGGGGGCAAAGGGTGTGGGTCGGTCGAGCGGTCATCCGTGAATCTCCCTGCGTGAAATCTTCAGCACACAGTAGTCAGGAACGGGGACAAACAGAAGAGGAACCGTTGCCCCGCAGGTTGCAGGAAAAAACAGCCATTGCCGCAGGCCAGGCAAAAAAACGCCCGCGAGGCTGGATGCCGTGCGGGCGCTTTTCATTTCATTGCGTCGATCAGGACGACATCAGCTCGGCCTTGACCAGCTTGGCCTGCTCGTCGGCGTGATACGAGGAACGTACCAACGGACCCGAGGCAACGTTCTTGAAGCCCATCTTGTAGCCTTCTTCGGCGAACCAGGCGAAGGTGTCCGGGTGCACGAAGCGCTGCACCGGCAAGTGGCTGCGGGACGGTTGCAGGTACTGGCCGAGGGTCAGCATGTCGATGTCGTGCTCGCGCATGCGCTTCATGACTTCGATGACTTCTTCGTCGGTCTCGCCCAGGCCCAGCATCAGGCCGGACTTGGTCGGAATGTGCGGCATCATCTGCTTGAAGCGTTGCAGCAGGGTCAGCGACCACTGGTAGTCCGAACCCGGACGCGCGGCCTTGTACAGGCGCGGCACGGTTTCCAGGTTGTGGTTGAACACATCCGGCGGCTCGGCGGCGGTGATTTGCAGGGCGATATCCATGCGGCCACGGTAGTCCGGGACCAGGGTTTCGAGCTGCACGTTCGGCGACAGCTTGCGGATTTCACGGATGCAGTCGGCAAAGTGCTGGGCACCGCCGTCACGCAGGTCGTCGCGGTCTACCGAAGTGATCACCACGTACTTCAGGCGCAGGTCGGCGATGGCAATGGCCAGGCTTTCCGGCTCGTTGACGTCCAGTGGCTTCGGACGGCCGTGACCGACGTCGCAGAACGGGCAACGACGGGTGCAGATGTCACCCATGATCATGAAGGTCGCGGTGCCACCGGAGAAGCACTCGCCCAGGTTCGGGCAGGACGCCTCTTCGCACACACTGTGCAGCTTGTGTTTGCGCAGCAGGGCCTTGATGCGGTCGACTTCCGGCGAAACCGGGATGCGTACACGAATCCAGTCTGGTTTCTTCGGCAACTCGGTGGTCGGAATGATCTTTACCGGGATGCGTGCAACCTTTTCGGCGCCGCGCAGCTTCACGCCGGCTTCAACCTTGGGACGCGGGGCCGGGCGCTCGGAGACATCGAGCGTCGGGATCATGGTTTGCACTGCATCAGTAGTCATATCAGTCGATTCCGCCCGTCAGGGTCGTCTGCTCAGCATAGTCGAGGTGTTTGACGAGCTGCGCGCGCAGCCGGGCACTTACCTCGGCAAATTCAATCGATCCTGCGTGATCGCTCAGCTGGGTCATCGCCAGCCCAGCGTAGCCGCAGGGATTAATCCGTCGAAACGGTTCCAGGTTCATGTCCACGTTCAAGGCCAGGCCATGAAAGGAACAGCCGTGGCGGATCCGTAGACCCAGGGAGGCGATTTTCGCCCCGTCGACGTAGACACCCGGTGCATCGGGCTTGGCCACGGCGGTGACACCGTAACTGGCCAGCAGCTCGATCAGGCAGAGCTCCATCCGGGAGACCAGATCGCGCACGCCAAACCCGAGCTTGCGCACGTCCAGCAGCAGATAAGCCACCAGCTGGCCAGGGCCGTGGTAGGTCACCTGACCACCACGATCGACCTGCACCACCGGAATATCACCAGGAAGCAGCAGATGCTCGGCCTTGCCAGCCTGGCCCTGGGTGAACACCGCAGGGTGTTCCACCAGCCAAATCTCGTCGGCGGCATCGCTGCCGCGTTCGTTGGTGAAGCGTTGCATGGCATGCCAGACCGGCTCGTAAGCCATCTGGCCGAGCTCGCGAAAGCCCAGCACACCGGACATCACAGCACCATGTGCACGAAACCGGTTGCCCGCAGTTCGCTGTTGATGTTGTACAGCTGGTCCTGGTCGGTCGCGACGATGTGCAACTGGATGGTGGTGTATTTGCCGTTGCTGCTCTGGCGCTCGTCAACGCGCTCATCGTTGATCGTTGCATATTTGCGCACGATGTCGATGATTCTGTCCTTGTTGCCCACACCGGTGTCGCTGATCACCTTAACCGGGTAATCATTGGCAGGGAACTCGATCTTTGGCGCCTTTACTTCGGTATCGGTCATGGCGTAACGGCCTCGTAAGCGTAAGCCGTGGCGACGGCAAAGCCCCGCGCCGGATCAGCGCAGGGCCATGCAGGTGCACACTATCAGTTGAACAAGCCGTAGAAGAATAGACGGATGCTATCCCACATGCGGCGGAAGATACCACCCTCTTCGACGCCATCCAGAGCGATCAGATCGGCGCTGTGCACCACCTTGTCGTCCAGTTTGACTTCGACTTTACCGATCACGTCGCCCTTGGCGATTGGCGCGATCAGCTGCGGGTTCATGGTCATGCTGGCAGCGAGCTTTTTCAGCTGGCCTTTTGGCAAGGTCATGGTCAGGTCTTGCGCCAGGCCAGCCTTGACCTGGTTGGTGGAGCCTTTCCAGACTGGAGCCTGAGCCAGCTCGGTGCCCTTCTGATAGAAGGTCTGGGTTTCGAAGAAACGGAAACCGTAGGTCAGCAGCTTCTGGGTTTCGGCGGCACGGGCCACTTCGCTGTTGGTGCCGAATACCACGGCGATCAGGCGCATGCCATCACGTACGGCCGAGGACACCATGCAGTAGCCGGCTTCGTCGGTATGGCCGGTTTTCAGACCGTCGACGGTCTTGTCGCGCCACAGCAGCAGGTTACGGTTCGGTTGCTTGATGCCGTTCCAGAAGAACTCTTTCTGCGAGTAGATCGCGTAGTGAGCCGGGTCTTCGTGGATGATCGCGCGAGCCAGCACAGCCATGTCGTGAGCCGACGAATAGTGCTCAGGGTTCGGCAGGCCGGTCGGGTTCATGAAGTGGCTGTTGGTCATGCCCAGGTCGCCAACGGTTTTGTTCATCATGTCGGCGAACGCGTCTTCGCTGCCGGCGATGTGCTCGGAGAGCGCAACACTGGCGTCGTTGCCCGACTGGATGATGATGCCGTGCAGCAGATCGCTGACGGTAACCTGAGAGCCGACCTTGATGAACATCCGCGAACCGCCGGTACGCCAGGCGTTTTCGCTGACGGTTACCGGGTCGTTTTCACCGATCTGGCCACGACGGATTTCCAGGGTCGCGATGTACGCGGTCATCAGCTTGGTCAGGCTCGCCGGTGGCAGACGCTGGTCACCATTGTTCTCGACCAGCACGTTGCCGCTGCTGGCATCCATGAGCACATAGGCCTTGGCGGCCAGTTGTGGTGGCGAAGGCATCATCTCGACCGCGAATGCGGCAGGTGAGAGAAGCAGCGGGACTAGCAGGAACAGGCGTTTGGCAAAGGTGGTGATGTTCATCCGTCTCTCGAAATCGCTAATGGAAACTGCCCGAAGGCAAAACTAATCAAATGACTTTCTAACGAGTCATCGCGTATTCAGCTGCTCACTCAGTCACCCTTGCCGGGCTTTTGTTCTTCAACGAGTCAACAACCTGGTTCGCCCCCCAATACCGCAGACGAACCGTCAATCAAGCTCTATGTATTACTCCGTGACCACACTCGGCGAACCGAGATTGGCCAGGCGCACACTGTTCTGCACCTGCTGGATTTCACCCGGCGATCCGATCGGGCCCAGGCGAACCCGATGCAGGGTCTGCTGATTGCGCACGATCGAACTGATGAACACCGGAGCGCTCACCATCCCGCTGAGCTTCGATCTCAGGAGTTCTGCAGCGTCCGGGTTGGCGAACGCGCCCACCTGCAGATACTGGCCAGAGGCTTGTGCAGAAGCGTTTTTTTTTGCGTCGGCAAGTTGAACAGGAACGACGGCGGCGGCGTGTTGCTGCGGCGGTGGCGTCCATTGCTCGACAGTGCCCGCCGACGCCGTGATCACCGGGGCGCTATTCTGCGCGACTTTCGGTTCGTTGAGCATTAATGGTGCCGGACGGCCCTTGGCGGCCCACCATTGCTGCGGGTCGATGCCTTCGACCTTGACCCGCGCGGTGCCGGTCTCGGCGTAGCCAAGTTTCTTGGCAGCGGCATACGACAGGTCGATGATCCGGTCCGAATAGAACGGCCCGCGGTCGTTGACTCGCAGGATCACGCTCTTGTTGTTGTCCAGGTTGGTCACCCGGACGTAACTCGGCAGTGGCAATGTCTTGTGCGCGGCGCTCATGCCATACAGGTCATAGACTTCGCCGTTGGCGGTGTTCTGACCATGAAACTTGGTGCCGTACCAAGACGCTGTGCCCGATTGCACGTAGGTCTTGGACTCTTGCAGCGGAAAGTAGGTTTTACCTAGCACTGAGTATGGAGCGGCCTTGTACGGGCCGGTATGCAGGGTCGGCGTGGCGTCCGGAATACGCGAAACATCGACATCCCACCATGGCGCGCCATCCTTGTGAGCGCGGTTGATGTCCAGCCCCGGTGTCGTGCGCACGGCGGTGCTGGTCTTCTGGGCCGGCGCGCGGCTGGTCGAACAACTGGCGACCAGCATTGCCAGCGCGGCGAATGCCATCAGCTTCAGGGGTTTATTGATAGGCAATGCCCGCATTACTTGACGCCCCGTGCTTGGACCAGCTGTTCAGACAGTTGATGTACGGCCATGGCGTACATCACGCTGCGGTTATATCGCGTGATCGCGTAAAAATTCTTCAGGCCCATCCAGTACTCGGGGCCATTGTCGCCTTCCAGGCGGAACGCAGTAACCGGCATATCATCGCGCAGCGCATCATGACTTGACCACCCCAGGGCTCGCAACTCCCCGACGGTTTTCGTCGGTTCGATTCCTGTGGTCAAACCTTCGTCGACCCGATCGCCACGGACATCGGCGCGGCTGACCACCGGTTCGCCGGCGACCCAGCCATGACGCTTGAAGTAACTGGCGACACTGCCGATGGCATCGTCCGGGTTGGTCCAGATGTTGATATGGCCATCACCGTCGAAATCCACCGCATAGGCGCGGAAACTGCTCGGCATGAATTGCGGCAATCCCATTGCGCCGGCGTAGGAGCCTTTGAGCGTCAACGGATCGACCTGCTCTTCGCGGGCCAGCAGCAGGAACTCACGCAATTCCTTGCGGAAAAACTCGGCACGGGGAGGATAGTCGAAACCCAGGGTCGACAAGGCATCGATCACCCGGAAATTTCCGGTATTACGACCGAAAAAGGTTTCAACGCCGATGATCGAGACAATCACCTGGGCCGGCACGCCGTATTCCTGCTCGGCACGGGCCAATACCGCTTCGTGCTGACGCCAGAAATCCACACCCCGGGCGATGCGCGCATCGGTGATGAACATCGGGCGATATTCGCTCCACTGCTTGACCCGTTCGGCGGGTTTCGAGATGGCGTCCAGAATCGACTGCTTACGCTCGGCTTCGCGGAACACGCCCATCAACTGTTCACCGGCGAAACCGTAGTCGCGGGTCATTTCACCGACGAATTCGGCCACCTGAGGTGAGCCTTCGTAGTCGCCGGCCAACGCTTCCTGCACGGTGCCAAGGATGCTTACCAGGCCGACCCATGGCGCAAATCGAGTCGCCCAGCCACGCATTACCTGCATTGAAATTTCACCTTATTCAAACCTGCGCGATCCACTTGCGATGGGTATGGATCGACATCAAAACCCCAAACGCTGACAGTAGCGTCACCAGCGAAGTTCCTCCGTAGCTAATGAACGGCAACGGCACCCCCACCACCGGCAACAGGCCACTGACCATACCGATGTTGACGAAAACATAAACAAAAAACGTCATGGTCAGGCTGCCCGCGAGCAACTTGCCGAACAATGTCTGCGCCTGGGCGGTAATCACCAGGCCGCGGCCGATCAACAACAGGTAGATCAGCAACAGCGCGCAGATCCCCACCAGGCCGAACTCTTCACCCAATACGGCAATGATGAAGTCGGTATGGCTTTCCGGCAGGAAGTCCAGGTGCGACTGGGTGCCCAGCAACCAGCCCTTGCCGAACACACCGCCGGAGCCGATGGCGGCCTTGGACTGGATGATGTTCCAGCCGGTACCTAGCGGGTCACTTTCCGGGTCAAGGAACGTGAGGACGCGCTGTTTCTGGTAATCGTGCATAACGAAATACCACATGGCCACGGACACCGGCACGGCGGCAGCGAGCACACTGAGGATCCAGCGCCAGCGCAGGCCACCCATGAACAGCACAAAGGCGCCCCCCGCCAGAATCAGCAATGAAGTGCCGAGGTCGGGCTGACGCACGATCAGGATGAATGGCAAGCCGATCAGAAACAGGCTCACCCCCACATGCTTGAGTTGCGGCGGCAAGGTGCGCTTGGACAGGTACCAGGCGATGGTCGCCGGCATCAGGATCTTCATGAACTCCGAAGGCTGGAAGCGGATCACCCCGGGAATGTTGATCCAGCGGGTTGCGCCCATGGCGTTGTGACCCATGACGTCGACAACTACCAGCAACAGCACGCCGAGCACATAACCCACCGGGACCCAGCGGGCCATGAAGCGTGGCTCGAACTGGGCGATGACGATCATCGACACCAGGCCGATGCCGAAAGAAGTGGCTTGTTTGGCCAGCAGATCCCAGCTTTTGCCACTGGCCGAATACAGCACGAACAGGCTGCCGGCGGCGAGGGTCAGCAGCAGTATCAGCAGCGGGCCGTCAATGTGCAGGCGTTGCAGCAGCGTCGCACGGCGGCGCATCACATCCTCACTGGAGAGCATGCGATCGAAGTTATTCATCACGGGCGGTAGCCTCTGCACTGATAGGGCTGGCGTATTCGGGCTTCAACCGACCGTCCTGGTCCAGGAGCCAGGCATCCATGATCTGGCGCACCACTGGCGCGGCGACGCCGGAGCCGGACTCGCCGTTCTCGACCATCACCGACACCACGATCTTCGGGTCGTCGGCCGGCGCGAAGCCGACGAACAGGGCGTGGTCGCGATGGCGTTCCTGAACCTTGGAACGGTCATACTTCTCACCCTGTTTGATCGCGACCACCTGGGCCGTACCCGACTTGCCGGCGATTCGGTATTGCGCGCCGATCGAGGCTTTGCGCGCCGTACCGCGGGCACCATGCATAACCTGCTGCATGCCGTGGTTGACCTTGGCCCAGTCCGACGGGTCGCGCAGAATGATGTCCGGCATCGGATTTTCATCCACCGGTTTCACGCCCTCGATGGTCTTGGCCAGGTGCGGACGGTTCCAGACGCCTTTGTTGGCGACCAGAGCGGTGGCCTGGGCCAATTGCAACGGGGTCGACTGCATATAGCCCTGGCCGATCCCGAGAATCAGCGTTTCACCCGGGAACCACGCCTGCCGGCGGGTCGCACGTTTCCATTCGCGGGACGGCATCAGCCCCGGCGACTCTTCGAACATGTCCAGCGAGACTTTCTGGCCGATGCCGAACTTGGTCATGTACGCCGACAGCCGATCGATCCCCAGCTTGTGGGCCAAGTCATAGAAGTAGGTGTCGTTGGAGCGCATGATCGCCGTATCGAGGTCGACGAAACCGTCACCGGTACGGTTCCAGTTACGGTATTTGTGATCGTAGTTGGGCAGCATGTAGTAACCCGGGTCGAACACTCGCGACGACGCCGTCACCACGCCGGCATCCAGACCGGCAATCGCTACCGCTGGCTTGATGGTCGAACCCGGCGGGTACAGGCCACGCAGCACGCGGTTGAACAGCGGCCGGTCGATGGAATCGCGGAGTTCGGAATAAGCCTTGAAGCTGATGCCGGTGACGAACAGGTTCGGGTCGAAACTCGGCTGGCTGACCATCGCCAGCACTTCGCCGGTTTTCGGGTCCAGCGCTACCACCGCGCCACGACGACCACCGAGCGCAGCTTCGGCGGCTTCCTGCAATTTGATGTCCAGGCTCAGGACGATGTCCTTGCCGGGAATCGGATCGGTACGCTTGAGCACGCGCAGTACGCGGCCCCGGGCGTTGGTCTCGACTTCCTCGTAACCCACCTGGCCGTGCAATTCAGGTTCGTAGAAACGCTCGATGCCGGTTTTGCCGATGTGGTGGGTGCCGCTGTAATTGACCGGGTCGAGGGATTTGAGCTCTTTCTCGTTGATCCGCCCCATGTAGCCCACCGAGTGCGCAAAATGCGCACCCTGCGGATAGTGACGCACCAGTTGCGCAACCACCTCCACCCCTGGCAGGCGGAACTGGTTCACGGCGATCCGGGCGATCTGCTCTTCGCTCAGCTCAAACAGGATCGGCACCGGCTCGAACGGCCGGCGACCCTGACGCATGCGCTTCTCGAAGATCACCCGGTCCTCTGGCGTCAGTTCCAGCACTTCGACGATCACGTCGAGTACTTGCTGCCAGTCGCCAGACCGCTCACGGGTCATGCTCAGGCTGAAGCTGGGCCGGTTATCGGCAATCACCACGCCGTTGCGGTCGAAAATCAAGCCACGGGTCGGCGGAATCGGCTGCACGTGGACGCGGTTGTTTTCCGACAGGGTCGAGTGGTACTCGTACTGGATCACCTGCAGGAAATACAGACGCGCGATCAGTACGCAAATCAGCGTCACCACGGCAATTGCCCCGAACACGACGCGGCCACGCACCAGACGGGCGTCTTTTTCGTGGTCCTTGATGCGGATCGGCTGGGACATGAGGGCAGAGCTACTTGTGGTAAGGGTGACCGGACAACACGGTCCAGGCACGGTACATCTGTTCGCCGATCAGGATCCGCACCAGCGGGTGCGGCAAGGTCAGCGGCGACAACGACCAGCGCTGGTCAGCCCGGGCACAGACTTCCGGCGCCAGCCCTTCGGGACCACCGACCATGAAGTTGACCGTACGCGAGTCCAGCCGCCAGCGGTCGAGCTCGACCGCCAGTTGCTCGGTGCTCCAGGGCTTGCCATGGACTTCGAGAGTGACAACCCGCTCGTTCGGCCCGACCTTGGCCAGCATGGCTTCGCCTTCCTGACGGATGAAACGGGCCACGTCGGCGTTCTTGCCACGGGTATTGAGCGGTATTTCCACCAGTTCCAGCGCCAGTTCGGACGGAAGACGCTTGGCATATTCATGCCAGCCTTCTTCCACCCATTTGGGCATGCGTGAACCGACGGCGATCAGTCGCAGTCGCACAGCGGTCCCTTATTCCTGGTCTTTGTTGAGCTTGTTGAAGTGCTCGTGACCAACTTCAGGGCTGTGGTGCTTGCCATCGGCCGCACGGCTCTGCTCGGCACCTTTCCACAGGCGCTCCAGGTCATAGAACTGACGGGCGTTGGAGGTCATCATGTGGACGATCACGTCGTCCATGTCCAACAGCACCCAGTCGCTGTCGCCCTTGCCTTCTTCACCCAGCGGCTTGATACCCAGGGCTTTGACGGCCTCGCGGACTTTGTCCAGCATCGCGCCGATCTGGCGGTTGGAAGTACCGGTGGCGATGATCATGTAGTCAGTGATGCTCTGCTTGTCGCGAACATCGATCACCAGCACGTCCTGGGCCTTGACGTCTTCCAGGGCGGCAACGGCGATCTTGACCAGCTCATCGCCTTTTGGCGGTTCGGCGGCGAAGACCTTTTCCGGCAGCGGGGCACTCTTGAATGTGCCTTTGCGTTTTACTTTGCTTTCGTTGTTGCTCGTCATATAAAACTCGTTTTGCTCGTTTGTTCGGGCGCTTCAATACACGTTGTTGCCACGTGCCTTGAGGCACTCCTATTCAGTTCGACGCACGGTAGAGTCCGTGCGCATCGATGTAGGCCAGGACCGCGTCGGGCACCAGGAAACGTACCGACTTACCGCTGGCCAGCAGTTGACGGATCTGGGTGGCGGATACCGCGAGCGGTGTCTGCCAGACGAATGCAATCTGTCCGCTCGGCCCTTTGAGGGCCAGCGGGTCGCTCACCGAGCGCGCTGCCAGCAGGTTGCGCAAGGCATCCGGCGGTTCGCTGTCGGCATCCGGGCGTTGCAACACCAGGATATGGCAATGCTGGAGCAACTCTTCCCAGCGGTGCCAAGTGGGCAGGCCGCAAAAAGCGTCCCAGCCCAAAAGCAGAAAAACCTGGTCGGACGCGGCCAGTTCGGCGCGCATCAGTTCCAGGGTATCAATGGTGTAGGACGGTTTGTCCCGCTGCAATTCGCGGGCGTCCACCACCAACGGTGCCACACCGGCCACCGCGCACTCGACCATCGCCAGACGGTCTTTTGCCGACACCTGCGGCTTGTCCCGATGGGGCGGCCTGGCATTGGGTGTCAGACGCAGCTCATCGAGCGCCAGGGTTTCGGCGACTTCCAGCGCACCGCGCAAATGGCCGATGTGCACCGGGTCAAACGTTCCGCCCAGCACGCCAATGCGGCGAGGGGCTGGCTCGCTGACGGTGACCGGGGCTGACGGGTCGAAGTCGCCCAAGTCAGACCGGCTCCTGTCCGCGCAACTGCCCGTCACCGACCACGATGTACTTCTCGCAGGTCAGTCCCTCGAGACCCACCGGGCCGCGGGCGTGCAGCTTATCAGTAGAAATGCCGATCTCGGCACCCAATCCGTATTCGAAGCCATCGGCGAAGCACGTTGGCGTGTTGATCATCACCGACGAGGAATCGACTTCAGCTACGAAACGCCGGGTGTCGCCCTGGTGTTCGCTGACAATCGAATCGGTGTGATGGGAGCCGTAATGGTTGATGTGCTCGATGGCCTGGCCCAGTCCGTCAACCACGCGGATCGACAGAATCGCCGCCAGGTACTCGGTGCTCCAGTCTTCCTCGGTGGCCGGCACGGCATCGATGATCGCCCGGGTGCGCTCGCAACCGCGCAGTTCGACGCCTTTTTCGCGGAACTGTGCCGCCATCGCCGGCAGGAAATCCTTGGCAACGGTTTGATCCACCAGCAGCGTTTCCATGGCACCGCAGATGCCATAACGATAAGTCTTGGCGTTGAACGCGATGCGCCGGGCCTTGGCCAGATCGGCGTGCTCACTCACGTAAACGTGGCAAATGCCGTCCAGGTGCTTGATCACCGGGACGCGGGCATCACGACTGACGCGCTCGATCAGGCCACGGCCGCCGCGCGGCACGATGACATCGACGTACTCAGGCATGGTGATCAGCGCGCCGACGGCAGCGCGATCGGTGGTTTCGACCACTTGCACCACCGCGGCCGGCAGATCGGCTTCGGCCAGGCCACGCTGAATGCAGGCGGCGATGGCGCGATTGGAATGAATCGCCTCGGAACCGCCACGCAGGATGGTCGCGTTACCGGACTTCAGGCACAGGCTCGCGGCATCGATTGTCACGTTCGGCCGCGACTCGTAGATGATTCCGATCACGCCCAATGGCACGCGCATCTTGCCGACCTGAATACCGGACGGACGGAAGCTCATGTCACGGATCGCGCCGACCGGGTCCGGCAGGGCTGCAACCTGACGCAGGCCGACGATCATGCCGTCGATACGCGCCGGGGTCAGCGCCAGGCGTTCGAGCAGGGCCGGCTCAAGACCATTGGCGCGACCGGCGGCCAAATCCTGTTCATTGGCCGCCGTCAGCTCGGCGCGGGCAGCGTCCAGCGCGTTGGCGGCGGCCTGCAGGGCGCGGTTTTTCTGCGCGGTACTGGCACGGCCGATCACGCGGGAAGCTTCGCGGGCAGCGCGACCCAGGCGGGTCATGTAGTCAAGAACGGACTCAGTCATGGTCTGGCGTGGTCTTTGATTAGGTCTTGGTAAAGAGTAAAGCGACAGATTATAGCTGTCGCGCCCACCGACTAACAGCGGTGACGGGCGGATGGTCGAAATGGAGGGCAATTTGCCGATGTTCAGCCGGGATTAAGCTGCAAATTGTTATCATCACGACTCATTCAGCCCTGACAAATGCCGGTCATCATGTCCAACCTGACTGTTCGAGCGTCCGCCGTGAGCCTGCCCACGGGCCTCCCGGACGCGTTTTTCGACCGTGACGCGCAAATTCTGGCCCGGGATTTACTGGGCAAAGTCATTCGCCATCGGGTTGGTGACCTGTGGCTCAGCGCCCGGATCATCGAGACCGAAGCCTATTACTGCGCAGAAAAGGGTAGCCACGCGTCCCTCGGCTACACAGAAAAACGTAAGGCTTTGTTTCTGGATGGCGGCCACATCTATATGTATTACGCCCGGGGCGGCGATTCACTGAACTTCAGCGCCCAGGGGCCGGGTAACGCCGTGCTGATCAAATCCGCCTACCCGTGGGTCGACCAATTGAGCGGGCCAGCCAGCCTGGCACAAATGCTATTGAACAACCCCGATGCCCAGGGCCGCCCTCGCCCGTCACAAAAGCTCTGCGCCGGGCAAACCCTGCTGTGCAAGGCACTGGGCCTGAAAGTACCGGTGTGGGACGCCAAACGCTTCGATCATGAAGTGCTGCTGGTAGAACACGTCGGTCAGATGCCCGCCCACATCATCCAGACCACGCGCCTGGGCATCCCCCACGGGCGCGATGAACACCTGATGTACCGCTTTGTCGACGCTGCCTACGCGGCTTGTTGCACGCGCAACCCGTTACGACGGGGTCAGGTCGAAGGTCGCGATTATTTTGTGCTGACCTGAGATTGATCCGGATTTTGAAACTGAAGGAATTCCCTGTAGGAGCGAGCCTGCTCGCGATGAGGTCAGCACAATCAACATCACTGTTGACTCAAAGTGCGCTATCGCGAGCAGGCTCGCTCCTACAAATAGAAATTTGAACATTTGATGGAGTGGTTTTTATGGGCCAATGGCTCGATAGCGTGACCGGATGGTTGGCGGTCAACCCGCAATGGCTGGCAGCAGCGGTATTCATCGTGGCCTTTGTGGAATGCCTGGCGATTGCCGGGCTGATCGTTCCCGGCACGGTGTTGCTGTTCGCCGTGGCGGTACTGGCTGGCAGTGGCGCGCTGACGCTCAGCGAGACGCTCTTGCTGGGTTTCGTCGCCGGAGTGCTGGGCGACGTCATTTCGTATTTTCTGGGGCGGCACTTCCATCAGAACATCCGGCGCTTGCCGGGCTTGCGCCATCATCCGGAATGGATCGCCGGGGCCGAGTCATACTTCCAGCGCTACGGCATCGCCAGCCTGCTGGTCGGGCGTTTTATCGGCCCCCTGCGGCCAATGCTGCCGATGGTAGCCGGCATGTGCGACATGCCTTTCCCGCGCTTCCTCGCTGTCAGCCTGCTGGCCGGCGCCGGTTGGTCGGTGGCTTATCTGATGCCTGGCTGGGCCACGGGCGCGGCAATCCGCTTGCCGTTGCCCGAAGGCTTCTGGCTCCAGGCCGGGTTAGTTGCCGGCAGCATTGCTCTGATGGTCGGCTTGAGCGCGACCAGCAGCCTGCGCCGACATCGCCGGGCGACGCTGTTTATTACGGGAATGAGCTTGCTGATTCTGGCGGGGCTGTTTATCGGTTATTCGCACCTGTCTGCACTCGATCAAGGGGTGATGACGCTGGTGCAGGAACATCGTAACCCGATGCTGGATGAAGTGGCGGTGGTCTTCACGCTGATCGGCGAATTCCGCAACATGTTGCTGTTCAGTGCGCTGCTGACCGGTTTGCTGCTACTGATGCGGCAATGGCGGCACGCGATTTTCGCGGGCAGCACGCTGCTCTTCACGGCACTGGCCAATACCGCGACCAAATACTTTTTCGCCCGCGTACGCCCCGAAGTGTTGACCGACCCGCTGACCAGCTACAGCATGCCCAGCGGCCATGCTTCAGGGTCATTCGCGCTGTTCCTCACCCTCGCCGTATTGGCCGGCCGCGGGCAACCGCCCAGGATGCGTCTGACCTGGCTGTTGGTGGGCTGCCTGCCCGCACTAGCGATTTCGCTTTCGCGGGTCTACCTCGGTGCGCATTGGCCGACGGATGTATTGGCCGGCGCAATGCTGGCGGCGTGTGTCTGCGCGGCCAGCCTGTGGCTGATCCAGCGCAAGGGACCGCTCAACGCCTTGCCGCCCAAGGTCTGGTGGCTGGTGCTCCCAGCCTTGGTGGCATTGTTCGGTTTCTTCGTGTTGCGGCATTTGCCGCATACGATGTTGCGGTATGCGTACTGACAGCAGTCAGGCAAACAGTTCGCCCTGCAACTCATCCAGCAACGCCTGAATCGCATCCAGTCGTTGCTGCGGATCATCGAGTTGCAGCAGGTCGATCTTGTCCAGTTCCGCGAAAGGCAACAGGTACGCCAATTGATTGGCCAGTGATTGTTGCCCGGTCGCCTCAGTGCCCATGTTCAACGCTTCGACCATCGGGTGCTCAGCCAAGGCCTTGAGCAACGCAACCAGGTCGGCATCTTCGTCCTGCAAGGGTTGCTCGGGTTCGTCTTCCAGCCACTCGACCTCGGCGACGGTCAGCTGATCGCGCTGGACTTCCGTTCGTAATACATGGAAACGCCGTCCGCCCTGAACCCGAATCCCCAGCAGGCCGTTATCCTGCTGCTTGAAATCGGTGATCAGCGCCTCACACCCGACCAGGGCGTAACCCGCCGGGGCGATACCGACTTCTTCGCCATCAAGGATGCACACCACGCCGAAGCCGCCGCCCTGCTTCATGCAGCGGCCGATCATGTCCAGATAGCGCGCCTCGAAGATCTGCAAATCGAGGATGCAGCCTGGAAACAGCACTGTATTGAGCGGAAAAAGCGGCAGACTCATAGACAATTCCTTACACCACCATCGACACAGCCAACGGCAGGAACACCGCCGTGGCCACACCCATCAGACTCATCGCCAGCGCCGCGAAGGCGCCGCACTCTTCACTTTCCTGCAACGCCACTGACGTGCCGACCGCGTGGGCCGTCATGCCCAGCGCCATGCCCCTGGCTTCCGGGCTGTGCACGCCCAACCGGGTCAACAACCCCGGGCCGAAAATCGCCCCGATCACGCCGGTAATCAAGACGAACACCGCTGCCAGCGCCGCGACGCCACCGATCTGCTCGGCCACCAACATAGCGATAGGCGAAGTCACCGATTTCGGCGCCATGGTCATCAGGATCATGTGCTCGGCACCGAACGACCAGCCCAGCAACACGCCCATCCCCGTGGCCACCACCCCACCTATCACCAGCGTAGTAAATATCGGCCAGAACAACTGCCGAATCCGTCGCAGGTTGAGATAAAGCGGCACCGCCAGCGCGACAGTGGCCGGGCCGAGCAGGATGCTGAGAATCTCGGTGCTCTTGCGGTACTCGGCGTAGGTCAGGCCGCAGCCCACCAGCACGCCGATCACCAGCAACATGGAGACAAGCACCGGCTGCAAAAAGATCCATCGGGTTTTCTCGAATGCCGCCAGGACGAGTTGATAGGCGCCAAGAGTAATGCCGATACCAAACAACGGATGATGAATTACCGACGTCCAGGCGCCGTGCCAGTCGAAAATCATTGGTTGTCCTCAGGGTGAGCGTGCCCCTTGACCATGCGCTGCATCAGCACCCCGGCGAAGGCCATGGAAAGCAGCAGCGACAACACCAGCGCACCGACAATGGCCCAGAAGTCCGCCGCGATGTCAGCGGCATAAACCATCACACCCACGGCCGGCGGTACCAGCAACAGCGGTAGGTAGCGCAGCAGGCTGCTGGCCGCCAGGTTCAGCGGCTCGCCGACCTGTCCGCGACAGATGAGGTACGCCAGCAACAGCAGCAGGCCCACAATCGGCCCCGGCAGCACCGGCAAGAACAAATGATTGATTGCAGTGCCGAGCAATTGGAACAGCACCAGCCACGTCAGGCCCCGTAACAACATCAAAGATCTCCCGCAAAATCCGTCACCCGCATTGGCAGGGCATTATAAGCATGCTCGCGCTATAGACCGGCATTCGCCAAAAGCATGGTCAGTTGACCGGAGCGTTTGGCCATGTTGATCTAAAGTGGTAAGCCGGGAGGTCAGATCCCCGCAAGCCAAAACCATAAAACCGATAAACCCAAGGAGAGTCTCAATGCCCTATGTTCCAGTTGCAGAGCTCAAAGATTATGTCGGCAAGGAACTTGGACGTTCCGAATGGCTCACCATCGACCAGGACCGCATCAACCTGTTCGCCGAAGCCACAGGGGATTTTCAGTTCATCCACGTCGACCCGGTCAAGGCCGCGCAAACGCCATTTGGCAGCACCATCGCTCACGGCTTCCTGTCGTTGTCGCTGATCCCAAAACTGATGGAAGACATCCTCGTCATGCCCGAAGGCTTGAAGATGGTAGTCAACTACGGCCTCGACAGCGTGCGCTTCATCCAACCGGTCAAGGTCAACTCGAAAGTGCGCCTGAAGGTCGACCTGACCGAAGTCATCGAGAAGAAACCCGGCCAATGGCTGCTCAAGGCCACCACCACCCTGGAAATCGAAGGTTCGGACAAACCGGCGTACATCGCCGAACCCCTGTCCCTGTGCTTCGTATAAACCTTGTCGGATGCGAAGCAGCTCCTGCTGTTTCGCGCCCTCTGGCAGTACCTCACCCTATATTAAGGACACATAGCTGCGGCATACTCCCTCGCCTAATTGCCCGGAATTCGCTATGCGCCCACTTGCACTCCTTGCCTTGACCCTGATGCTCACCGCTTGCGGCGACGGCGAATCACTATTGCCTCCCGACGCACGCCTGCCGGACGGCGGACGCTATCGCGGTGACCTGGTCAATGGTTTTCTGCAAGGCAAGGGGCGTATCGACTACCCGAACGGCAGCTGGTACGCCGGCGAATTCGACAAAGGCCAGTGGCAAGGCCAGGGCGAATGGCATGGCAGCAATGGCGAAGTCTATCGCGGGCAGTTCAATCAGGGCCTGTTCGACGGCCAGGGGGCACTGACCACCAACGCCAGCAGCTACAGCGGCGGCTTCAAGGCCGGCCGGCGCAACGGCGAAGGCACCCTCAAAGAAAACGGCATGAGCTATCGCGGAGAGTTCAAGGCCGATCAATACGCCGGCCTGGGTCGCCTCGAACTCGAAGACGGCAGCTCCTATCAGGGCCAGTTCGCCCACGGCAAACCCAATGGCGAAGGCCAGCGCGGTGACGGCAACGGCAATCAGTTCACCGGGCACTTCGTCGACGGCCAACTGGAAGGCAACGGGACTTTCAACAGCGCCGACGGCGACATCTATGTCGGCGGCTTCAAGAACAATCAACTGCACGGCAAGGGCCGCTACGAAAACGCCGACGGCGATGTCTGGCTGGGCCAGTTCAAGGAAGGCTCGCTGAATGGCAAAGGCGAGTTGATCGGCACTGATGGCAGCCACTACATCGGCCATTTCAATGACTGGCGCTTTTCCGGCCAGGGCCGGCTGAACCTGTCCGACGGCAGCTTCTACACCGGCCAGTTCGACAACGACAGTTACCAGGGGCGCGGCACACTGGTGTTGACCGATGGCACCGTGCTCAGCGGCACCTGGGTCAACGGCCAGCGCGTGCGCGACACCGAGGGCAAATTATTGCCCGATACTCTGGAGCTCGGACTTCTGGCCCAGGGGCGCCTGCTCGACGCCGCGCTGGCCAACATTCCAGCCTCGACAGCGGCGGTAGAACTGTATTCGTTGACCCTGGGCGGCGATGGCAAGCAAAGCGTGTTTCTGCGCGAATCCGACTACGTCGCCAACATGCTCACTACCCGTTTCGGCACTTTTGGCCAGATCCGCCTGGTGAACCATCGTGACCACCTCGCCGACCGCCCGATGGCTACCCGGGAAAACCTGCGCCGGGCTGCCCTGAGGCTGGCCGAACGCAGCGGTCCGGAAGACCTGATTTTCATCTACCTGACCAGCCACGGCACCAGCGAACACGAACTGGTGCTTGACCAGCCGCGCATGGAATTGGCCGATCTGCCAGCCGACGAGTTGGCCGCTGTTCTCGCCCCGTTGAAAAACCGCGACAAGATCATTGTGATTTCGTCCTGCTACTCCGGCGGTTTCATCCCCGCCCTCAAGGATGAACGAACCCTGATCATGACGGCCTCGCGGGCCGACCGAGTGTCCTTCGGTTGCTCGGAGGAGGCCAACTTCACTTACTTCGGCGATGCCCTGTTCGCCCAGGCCCTGAACCAGACCGATGACCTGGAACAAGCCTTCAAACTGACCAAGGCCAGCGTCGCCGAACGTGAGCTCGCGGACGGTTTCGAAGCGTCCGAACCACAGATCTGGGCACCGAAAACCGTCCTCTCACATTGGCAACTACTGCGTAAACAGCAGGCACGAAAAGCCCTGCAAAGTGCGTCCATCGAAAGCAAGGATGCAAACAGCAACTAAGCTGAATAGTATCAAGGGAGAAACACTATGTACTTGACGCCTCAGCACGTATTGCTTGCCGGAGCCACCGGGCTGACCGGTGAACATCTGCTTGATCGCCTGCTTAACGAGCCAACGATTACCCGGGTATTGGCCCCCTCACGCCGGCCACTGGCCGAGCATCCGCACCTGGAAAACCCGGTCGGCGACCCGACGGCGTTCCTGCCACAACTGAACGGGCGGGTCGATATCGCCTATTGCTGCCTTGGCACCACGATCAAGCAGGCCGGCTCCGAACAGGCGTTTCGCGCGGTGGACCTGGACATGGTCGTGGCCTTTGCCAAACGCGCACGGGAGATGGGCGCACGGCACCTGATCGTGATCAGTGCTTTGGGAGCCGATCGCAGATCCTCGATTTTCTACAACCGGGTCAAAGGCGAGATGGAGTACGCACTGCGCGCGCAGGACTGGCCACAGCTGACCATCTGCCGGCCTTCGCTGTTGCTGGGTGATCGCACCGAACCGCGACTGGGCGAGAAAGTCGCCGGCCCGTTGTCTCGGCTGATCCCTGGTAAATACCATGGAATCGAAGCCTGCCAACTGGCTCGCGCGATGTGGCGCCTGGCGCTGGAAGAACAGGACGGGGTCAGGATTGTCGAGTCGGATGAGCTGCGCAAACTCGGAAAGTAATCCACGGACCTGTGGCGAGGGGGCTTGCCCCCGTGCGGCTGCGCAGCAGTCGTAAATCCTGTGCGTGCGGAGCAACAGATAAATCGAGTTGACTGGTTTTGGGGGCTGCTTCGCAGCCCAACGGGGGCAAGCCCCCTCGCCACAACGCTCTCTTACAATCCACCCGTCGCCTGAAAACTCACCCCTATCACCGTCAGCAACGACAACGGCAACAGCAGCGTGTCGAGCAACGCACTGGCCGGCAAATCAACGCCCGGATAGCTCGGCGCTTCGGCGCCGAATCGGTCCATCGCACAGCACCCACCGTTCATTGCATACAAATCCAGGCGAGTGCCCGAGTACACCACCGGCGCGCCCGGCTTGGCCGCATCGAGGGTACGCGCCGTGGCGCACCCGGCCAATTGCAGTGCCAGCACCATCACCAGCAACTTATTCATCGCTGGTCAGATGATGCTCGCCCCAGCGCGGCAACATGTCCTGAGGAATATTCAGCAGGTTGAGAATCCGCGCCACGACGAAATCGATCAGGTCGTCGATGGTTTGTGGCTGATGATAGAAGCCCGGAGATGCCGGCAGGATTGTCACGCCCATGTTCGACAACTTGAGCATGTGCTCAAGGTGAATGCTCGAATACGGCGTTTCACGGGGCACCAGGATCAACTGCCGACGCTCTTTGAGCGTCACGTCGGCGGCCCGTTCGATCAGGTTGTTGCAAGCACCCGTGGCGATGGCCGACAACGTGCCCGTGGAGCACGGCACCACCACCATCGCCGCCGGGGAGCCGGAGCCCGAAGCCACCGGAGACATCCAGTCTTCCTTGCCGTACACCCGAATCTGCCCGGCGGCAGCCCCCGTGTATTCGGTGAGGAAGGCCTGCATCATCTGCGGCTTGGATGGAAGCGTGACGTCGGTTTCGGTGGCCATCACCAACTGCGCGGCCTTGGAAATCAGGAAGTGCACTTCACGATCTTCCCGCACCAGGCAGTCGAGCAGACGCAGACCGTACTGGGCGCCTGAAGCGCCGGTCATCGCCAGGGTGATGCGGTCCGGGCCGTTGTTCATTTGAGCGCCTCGGCCAGTTTGCCATGCAGGCCGCCGAAGCCGCCGTTACTCATGATCACCACGTGAGTGCCGGGTTGGGCCTGGCTCTTCACGCGCTCGATGATGCCTTCCAGGGAATCGCTGACAATCGACGGCACAGTGCACAGCGTCGCGGTGCCGGCCAGGTCCCAACCGAGGTTGGCCGGTGCGTACCAGATCACCTGATCGGCATCGACCACGCTTTCCGGCAATCCGTCTCGGTGCGCCCCAAGCTTCATGGAGTTGGAACGCGGCTCGATGATTGCAATCAACGGTGCATCGCCAATGCGTTTGCGCAGCCCGTCGAGGGTGGTGGCGATGGCAGTCGGATGGTGAGCGAAGTCGTCATAAATGGTGATGCCACCCACTTCCGCGACTTTTTCCATCCGGCGCTTCACGCTTTTGAAGGCGCTCAACGCGGCGATACCCATGGACGGCACCACACCGACATGGCGTGCGGCAGCCAGGGTCGCCAGGGCGTTGGCGACATTGTGCTGGCCAGTCATGTCCCACTCGACCACGCCCTGGGCGACGCCTTCGAACATCACTTCGAACTTCGAGCCATCTTCACTGAGCAGCTTGACCTGCCACTGACCGCCGGCACCAGTGGTTTGCACCGGCGTCCAGCAACCCATCTCGATAACGCGCAGCAAGGCCGGCTCAGTGGTCGGATGAATCACCAGGCCTTCGCTCGGGATAGTCCGCACCAAGTGATGGAACTGCCGCTCGATGGCCGGCAGGTCCGGGAAAATGTCCGCGTGATCGAACTCCAGGTTGTTCAGGATGGCCGTGCGCGGGCGGTAATGCACGAACTTGGAGCGCTTGTCGAAGAACGCGCTGTCGTACTCATCGGCTTCGATGACGAAGAACGGCGTATCGCCCAGGCGCGCCGACACCGAGAAATTCTGCGGTACGCCGCCGATCAGGAAGCCGGGGCTCATGCCCGCGTGTTCCAGCACCCAGGCCAGCATGCTGCTGGTGGTGGTCTTGCCGTGCGTACCGGCAACCGCCAGCACCCAACGACCTTGCAGCACGTGATCGGCCAGCCATTGCGGGCCGGAGACGTAGGGCAGGCCTTTGTTCAGCACGTACTCCACAGCCGGATTGCCCCGGGACATGGCATTGCCGATCACCACCAGATCAGGCGCCGGATCGAGTTGCGCCGGGTCGTAGCCTTGGGTCAATTCGATGCCCTGGGCTTGCAGCTGAGTGCTCATCGGCGGATAGACGTTGGCATCGGAGCCCGTCACGTGATGGCCCAGCTCTTTGGCCAGAACTGCCATTGACCCCATGAAAGTGCCGCAGATACCAAGAATATGAATGTGCATAGTCGACCTCGTAAAACATGGCCGCAGGTTAGCTTAGGGAGGGGAAAATCGCACCTGATGTTTCAGATCTGAAGGCGCCCGCTCCCACAAGGACTGCGCAGTCCCTGTGGGAGCGAGCCTGCTCGCGAAAGGCCACGACTCGGTTTACCGGGCAATCCCGTGTTTACGCAGCTTCCTGTAAAGGGTATTGCGACTGACCCCCAACTGCTCCGCCGTATGCGTCATGTGCCAGCGCGTCTGCTCCAGCGCATTGAGCAACGCCAGCCGCTCGGCATCTTCCAGCGGACGCTCCGATGGTTCCTCGATAGCCTGCGCCACCGCCGGCCTGGCCGAACGAATCATCGCCGGCAAATCCTCCAGCCCGATCCGCCCGCCTTCACACAACGCCGCCAACGTACGCAGCACATTTCGCAACTGCCGCACGTTGCCCGGCCAGGCGAACCCCAATAAGGCCTCCCGCGCCGGCCCGTCGATCAACACGGTTTCTGCGCCCGCCTCCTCGGCCAGCAAAAAATCGAGCAACCGGGATTTGTCGCTACGATCACGCAAGGCCGGCAACGCGACTTCCAGCCCGTTGAGCCGGTAATACAAATCCTCACGGAAGCTGCCGTCCTGCACACGATCCAGCAAGTTACGGTGAGTGGCACTGATGATCCGCACATTCACCGCTTCCGGTTCGCCACCGATCGGCACCACTTGCCGGTCTTCCAGCACCCTCAGCAAGCGCGTCTGCATGGCCAGTGGCATGTCACCGATTTCATCGAGGAACAACGTGCCGCCATCGGCCTGTTGCAACTTGCCGCGCATGCCCTCCTTGCGCGCACCGGTAAAGCTGCCGCCGCGATATCCGAACAGCTCGCTTTCGATCAGGCTTTCGGGAATGGCCGCGCAGTTGAGGGCGACAAAGGCTTTCTCCGCCCGCTGGCTGGCGTGGTGCACCGCTTTGGCAAAGGCCTCCTTGCCGGACCCGGTTTCGCCGTTGATCAGCAACGGCACGTCGCGTTCGTAGACGCGCAAGGCCTTGCGGAAGTCCACCTGCAACGTCGCGTCATCCAGGCAAATGCCCGACAGGCGCGGTGCTTGTGCAACCCTGGCCGCTGGCACCATCGGAATCGGCAGCGGCCGCCGTGCCTCACCGCGCAATACCGCGAACAGCTTGCGACCATCCCGGGTGCGCAACGGCCAACTGGCGGCGGCATTGGTGCTCGCGCGACCGAGCAACTCATCGAGCGAGCAATCGAAAAACGCCTCAACCGGCTTACCAAGCAAGCCGCCGCGAATATGCCCCAGCAGGTTCAGCGCACTCTGGTTGACCGCGCAAATGCGCCCTTCCCCGTCGAACGCCAGCAACCCTTCGCTGAACAAACCGACGGACTCGGCCTGCAAGTGAAAACGCAGCAACCATTGGTTGTCGAAACAGCGCAGGAAGTAGCAGCTCTCGATCATCTTCGCCGACAGATTGACCAGCGCCATGGTGTGGAACTGGCTTTGCCGCGACACATCGCGCCGCGCCGACGACACGTCGAGTACCGCCAGCAATTCGCCATGGGGATCGAAGACCGGGCTCGCCGAGCAGGTCAGGCCGGTGTGGCGGCCGCGAAAGTGTTCGTCCTGATGGATGGTCAGCGACTGACGCTCCACCAGACAGGTGCCGATGCCATTGGTGCCTTCGCAGGCCTCGCTCCAGTCGGCACCGAGCCAAAGGCCGGCGCGTTCGAAAATCTGTCGTTCGGCGGGCGCGGTGACACAGTTGAGGATCACGCCGCGGGCGTCGGTCAGCAGCACGGCATGGCCGGCGCCGGAGAGTTGTTGATGCAGGCTGGTCATTTCATTGCCGGCGATGTGCAGCACTTGCTGCAAGCGTTCGCGGCTTTCCAGGACACGGCCATGTTCCAGTACCGTCGGCGCGATGCTCAGGGCCGGATCGAGGTGATAGTCCTCAAGGCAGCGCAGCCAGGAACGGGCGATGGACGGATCACTGCCAGGACCGTGCAGGTGGGTCTTGCCCTGAGTCACGGTCAATACTTGCTGGGCATGGCGACTCAAATGGTTGTCGTGCATTTCTTATTATTCTCCCCGGGGCTCGGCGTCCCGTGCATGAGGTGATGCCGAGCATCCTCCAGCCCGGCCCGCATTGCAATGCCCGCAAGACCGGTTGGTCACAAGCCGTGCCAAAAACGGTACAAAGTGTCACCAGGGCTGTACCGAAAGCGTCACAGGCGCTGCCCGCCCGTCCGACAAAAACCTCGCAAGGCCTTGATTTACCTGACATGCGAGGCACTGGCCCGGCCCTTGCTCTACGCTTAAAGCAAGCGCACATGCGCGACTCCCTATAAGCACAAAAGCAAGGAGAGACCACCATGCGTTACGCTCACCCCGGTACTGAAGGCGCTATCGTTTCGTTCAAAGCCAAATACGGTAACTACATCGGCGGCGAGTTCGTCGCGCCTGTCAAAGGTCAGTACTTCACCAATACCTCGCCAGTAAATGGCCAACCGATTGCCGAATTCCCCCGTTCCACGGCCGAAGACATCGACAAGGCCCTGGACGCTGCCCACGCGGCGGCCGATGCCTGGGGCGCCACTTCCGCCCAGGCACGCTCGCTGGTGCTGCTGAAAATCGCCGACCGCATCGAACAGAACCTCGAACTGCTGGCAATCACCGAATCCTGGGACAACGGCAAAGCCGTGCGTGAAACCCTCAACGCCGACATCCCGCTGGCCGCCGACCACTTCCGCTACTTCGCCGGTTGCATCCGCGCCCAGGAAGGCAGTGCCGCCGAGATTGATGGCAACACCGTGGCCTATCACATCCATGAACCGCTGGGCGTGGTCGGGCAGATCATTCCGTGGAACTTCCCGATCCTGATGGCCGCCTGGAAACTCGCCCCGGCTCTCGCCGCCGGCAACTGCGTGGTACTCAAGCCTGCCGAGCAAACCCCGCTGGGCATTACCGTGCTGATGGAGCTGATCGGCGACCTGCTGCCACCGGGTGTGCTGAACATCGTCCAGGGTTTCGGTCGCGAAGCGGGCGAAGCCCTGGCCACCAGCAAGCGCATCGCCAAGATTGCCTTCACCGGCTCGACTCCGGTCGGCTCGCACATCATGAAATGCGCGGCGGAAAACATCATTCCGTCCACCGTGGAACTGGGCGGCAAGTCGCCGAACATCTTCTTCGAAGACATCATGAAGGCCGAACCGTCCTTCATTGAAAAAGCCGCTGAAGGCCTGGTACTGGCGTTCTTCAACCAGGGCGAAGTCTGCACCTGCCCTTCCCGGGCGCTGGTACAAGAGTCGATCTACGACGAATTCATGCAAGTGGTGATGAAGAAGGTCCTGCAAATCAAACGTGGCGACCCGCTGGACACCGACACCATGGTTGGCGCCCAAGCGTCCGAGCAGCAATTCGACAAGATCCTTTCGTACCTGGAAATCGCCAAGGGCGAAGGCGCCGAACTGCTGACCGGCGGCAAGGTGGAAAAACTCGAGGGCAACCTGGCAAGTGGCTATTACATCCAGCCGACGCTGCTCAAGGGCACCAACAAAATGCGCGTGTTCCAGGAAGAAATCTTCGGCCCGGTGGTGAGCATCACCACCTTCAAGGACGAAGCCGAAGCCCTGGCCATCGCCAACGACACCGAGTTCGGCCTGGGCGCCGGTCTCTGGACCCGCGACATCAACCGCGCCTACCGCATGGGCCGCGCCATCAAGGCCGGTCGGGTGTGGACCAACTGCTACCACCTGTACCCGGCGCACGCCGCGTTCGGTGGCTACAAGAAGTCCGGCGTCGGCCGTGAAACCCACAAGATGATGCTCGACCACTATCAGCAGACCAAAAACCTGCTGGTGAGCTACGACATCAATCCGCTGGGCTTCTTCTAAAAAACCGGGGGCGACGCAGGAAATTCTGTGTCGCCCTTCAGTCAGTCATCGCGGGCAAGCCCGCGATGGCGTCCTCAATGACAGCACACAAAGGCTGGCCGCTCTGGCACGGGCCTTGCGTACCCGTCATTCAGGAATTTCACCCAACCCGTCACACCCGAAAGTCCAAAAGATCGAACAATAAAAACTAGAGAGGACTTATGACTACTTCTTCCACACAGCTCAAACCCACACTCGGCACCCTGCATCTATGGGGCATTGCCGTCGGCCTGGTGATTTCCGGCGAGTACTTCGGCTGGAGTTACGGCTGGGGCACCGCAGGCACGCTGGGTTTTCTCGTCACCGCGCTGATGGTGGCGACGATGTACACCTGCTTCATCTTCAGTTTTACCGAACTGACTACTGCGATTCCCCACGCTGGCGGGCCGTTTGCCTACAGCCGCCGGGCCTTTGGTGAGAAAGGCGGGTTGATCGCCGGCATCGCCACCCTGATCGAATTCGTCTTTGCACCACCGGCCATCGCCATGGCCATCGGCGCCTACCTCAACGTGCAATACCCGGAGCTGGACCCGAAGATCGCCGCCGTTGGCGCCTATTTCGTGTTCATGGGCCTGAATATCCTCGGCGTCAGCATCGCGGCCACCTTCGAACTGGTGGTCACCGTGCTGGCGGTCGCCGAATTGCTGGTGTTCATGGGCGTGGTCGCCCCGGGCTTCAGCTTCAGTAACTTCGTACTCAATGGCTGGTCGGGGTCAAACGAGTTCACGATGGGCTCGATTCCCGGGATCTTTGCGGCGATCCCCTTTGCGATCTGGTTCTTCCTCGCCATCGAAGGCGCGGCCATGGCCGCCGAGGAAGCCAAGGACCCGAAACGCACGATCCCCAGGGCCTATGTCAGCGGCATTCTGACCCTGGTGTTCCTGGCCATCGGCGTGATGGTGATGGCGGGCGGCGTCGGCGACTGGCGTCAACTGTCGAACATCAACGATCCGCTGCCCCAGGCGATGAAAGCCGTGGTCGGCGATAATTCGACCTGGATGCACATGCTGGTATGGATCGGCCTGTTCGGTCTGGTGGCAAGTTTCCACGGGATCATTCTTGGCTATTCCCGGCAGTTCTTCGCCCTGGCTCGCGCCGGTTACCTGCCCAAAGGGCTGGCCAAACTCTCGCGCTTCCAGACCCCGCATCGGGCGATTCTGGCCGGCGGCGTGATCGGCATCGCGGCGATCTACAGCGACGGCCTGATAAACCTGCAAGGCATGACCCTGACGGCGGCGATGATCACCATGTCGGTATTCGGCGCCATCGTGATGTACATCATCAGTATGCTGAGCCTGTTCAAGCTGCGTAAGACCGAACCGAACCTGGAGCGCACCTTCCGCGCGCCGGGCTATCCGATCGTGCCGGGGATCGCGCTGTTCCTGGCGGTGGTGTGCCTGGTGGCGATGGCATGGTTCAACACCGTGATCGGCCTGGTTTTCCTCGGTTTCATGGTTGCCGGCTACCTGTACTTCCAGTTGACCGCCAAGCAACGTTCCGAGGCACCGGCAGACGCTATGCTCGAAGGTATCTAAATGCACCGGCGCCGGGCCACGAGCCTGGCGCCTGCATTATTGAAGTGCATGCAGCTCCCACAGAAAAGCGGATCGAATTTTTGAATTGATCAGGAGGCCCCCGCCCCATGGCCGTATATGCCCATTCCGTCGGCGCCCAGACCTATCGCTTCGACAGCCTCAAGGATGTAATGGCCAAGGCCAGCCCGGCGCGCTCCGGGGATTTTCTGGCCGGCGTCGCAGCCCTCAATGACGGCGAGCGTGTCGCGGCACAGATGACTTTGGCCGACATTCCGCTATCTCACTTCCTGCAAGAAGCGTTGATTCCCTATGAGTCCGATGAAGTCACCCGACTGATCATCGACACCCACGACAAACAAGCCTTCGCGGTTGTCAGCCATCTCACTGTCGGCGGCTTTCGCGACTGGCTGCTCAGCGATGCCGCCGACGAGCAGGTCCTGCGCGCCCTCGCCCCCGGCCTGACTCCGGAAATGGCCGCCGCCGTGTCGAAGATCATGCGCGTGCAGGATCTGGTGCTGGTGGCGCAAAAAATCCGCGTGGTCACGCAGTTTCGCGGCACCCTGGGCCTGCGCGGTCGACTGTCCACGCGCTTGCAACCGAATCACCCCACCGACGAACCGGCCGGTATCGCCGCAAGCATTCTCGACGGCCTGCTGCACGGCAACGGCGATGCCATGATCGGCATCAACCCGGCCACCGACAGCATCGCCTCGATCTGCGCCATGCTGGAGATGCTCGACGCGATCATCCAGCGCTACGAAATCCCGACCCAGGCTTGCGTACTGACCCACGTCACCACGTCGATCGAAGCGGTCAACCGCGGCGTGCCATTGGACCTGGTGTTCCAGTCGATCGCCGGCACCGAAGCGGCCAACGCCAGTTTCGGTATCAACCTCAATATATTGCAGGAAGGTTACGACGCCGGATTGAGCCTCAATCGCGGCACGCTGGGCCAGAACCTGATGTATTTCGAAACCGGCCAGGGCAGCGCCTTGTCGGCCAACGCCCATCACGGCGTCGATCAGCAAACCTGCGAAACCCGGGCCTACGCCGTAGCGCGGCATTTCAAGCCCTTTCTGGTGAATACCGTCGTCGGTTTCATCGGCCCGGAATACCTGTACAACGGCAAACAGATCATCCGCGCCGGCCTGGAAGACCATTTCTGCGGCAAATTGCTCGGTGTGCCCATGGGTTGCGACATCTGCTACACCAACCACGCCGAAGCCGACCAGGATGACATGGACACCTTGCTGACCCTGCTGGGCGTCGCCGGGATCAACTTCATCATGGGCATCCCCGGCTCCGACGACATCATGCTCAACTACCAGACCACCTCGTTCCACGATGCGCTCTACGCCCGGCAGACCCTGGGCCTGAAGCCCGCACCGGAATTCGAACAGTGGCTGGCGAAAATGGGCATCTTCACTCAAGCCGATGGCAGGGTTCTGTTCGGCGACAGCCTGCCGCCAGCCTTCCGGCAGGCCCTGGCGCAACTGGGATGAGCATTGACATGGACAAACTACCCTTCGATCCACACAACCCTTGGCTGGAACTACGACGCCTGACGCCGGCGCGAATCGCTCTGGGCCGCACCGGCACCAGCATTCCCACCCGCGCACAACTGGACTTCCAGTACGCCCACGCTCAGGCGCGGGATGCGGTGCACTTGCCGTTTGACCATGCCTCCCTCAGCGCGCAATTGGTCGAACGTGATCGCCAGTGTCTTTTGCTGCACAGCGCGGCGACGGATCGCAACACGTACCTGCAACGCCCCGACCTGGGGCGAAAACTCAGTGATGCCTCGGCGCAGACCCTGCGTGACTACGCAGCGGCCCATCCGGGAGGCGTGGACCTGGTGATCGTGGTCGCCGACGGCCTGTCGGCACTGGCCGTTCATCGCCATACCCTGCCGTTTCTGGCGCGATTCGAAGAGCAAATGGCCGGCGACAGCTGGACTGTTGCACCAGTCATACTCGTGGAACAGGGCCGGGTGGCCGTCGCCGATGAGATCGGTGAGCTGCTTGGCGCAAAAATGACCGTGATCCTCATCGGCGAACGCCCAGGCCTCAGCTCTCCGGACAGCCTGGGTTTATATTTCACCTACAATCCCAAGGTCGGCCTTACCGATGCCTACCGTAATTGCATATCCAACGTGCGGCTTGAAGGCTTGAGCTACGGTATGGCGGCACACCGTTTGCTTTACTTGATGCGCGAAGCCTGCCGGCGGCAGTTGTCAGGGGTCAATCTGAAGGATGAAGCACAGGTTCAGACACTGGAGTCGGACGCGGGAGCCGATATGAAAGGTAATTTCCTGCTCGGTCCGCCGAATGCCTGAACCGCGCCCTCATTGCACATTCGTACCAGTTTCAGGCAGGATCGTTGCGCGGCCGCCAAGGGTTTCCCATCGCCGTCAGAGACGTAAGACAGCCACTTGAAGACGAGACCTACCATGCGGATTATTCAAGCGACCCTCGAACACCTGGACCTGCTGACCCCGTTGTTCGTCAAATATCGCGAGTTTTATGGTTCCCTGCCGTATCCGGACTCGTCCCGGGCGTTCCTCGAAAAACGCCTGCGTCGCAAGGAATCGGTGATCTACCTGGCGCTGTCCGATGACGACAGCAACAAACTGATGGGTTTCTGTCAGCTGTACCCGAGTTTCTCCTCGCTTTCGCTCAAGCGCGTGTGGATCCTCAACGATATTTATGTCGCCGAGGACGCCCGCCGCCAGTTGGTGGCCGACAACCTGATCCGCACCGCCAAAAAAATGGCCAAGGAAACCAATGCCGTGCGCATGCGTGTTTCCACCAGCAGCAACAACGAAGTCGCGCAGAAAACCTACGAGTCCATCGGATTCAAGGAAGACACCGAATTCAAGAACTATGTGCTGCCGATCAGCGACGAACTCTGAATCACCTGCACCCTGCTCGCGATGGCATCGATCGGATTACACTGGTCCAACGAGGCAACGGCATCGCGAGCAGGCTCGCTCCCACCCAATCGTTATCAAACATCAGCCCTGTGATGACATTCCCCGCTACAATCTCGACGCGATTTTCACCACTCGCCTCGTATAATCCCGATATTCCCGGCTTGTAAGAAAAACTACCCCTATCCGTAGTCTTACGCGAAGTCATCCGCACAGGTCTGCTGAGTCGGGCCGTCACCACAGGTGCTATCCATGGATTTCAACCCGATCGACATTGTCCTGCATCTCGACGTCTACCTCGACATGCTTGTAACCAACTACGGGGCATGGATCTACGCCATTCTGTTCATGGTGATCTTCTGTGAAACCGGCCTTGTGGTCATGCCCTTCCTGCCGGGCGACTCCCTGCTGTTCATCGCCGGCGCCGTGGCGGCCGGTGGCGGCATGGACCCGGTCCTGCTCGGCGGTCTGCTGATGCTGGCGGCGATTCTGGGCGACAGCACCAACTACATCATCGGACGAACGGTGGGTGAAAAACTGTTCAGCAATCCGGACTCGAAGATCTTCCGTCGTGACTACCTGCAACAAACCCACGACTTCTACGACAAGCATGGCGGCAAAACCGTGACCCTGGCCCGCTTCCTGCCGATCATCCGTACTTTTGCACCGTTCGTCGCCGGCGTGGGGAAAATGCCTTATCCGCGCTTCTTTGCCTTCAGCGTGCTGGGCACCATCCTGTGGGTCGGCGGCCTGGTGACGCTCGGTTACTTCTTTGGCAACGTGCCGTTCATCAAGAAGAACCTGTCGCTACTGGTAGTCGGCATTATCCTGCTCTCGCTGGTGCCGATGATCATTGGCATGGTGCGTAACCGCCTTGCCGGTTCGAACTCCAAAGCCGAATCGCACTGACACGATGTGGTCCCTGAGCGCCTGGCGTCGTCGGCGCACCCTGGCAAAGCACCCGATTGCCGATGACATGTGGCAACGGGTGCGCCATCACCTGAGTTTTCTCGATGGCATCAGCGCCGCCGAAGACCAATGGCTGCGCGAAGCCTGCGTGCTGTTCCTCGAAGACAAGCACCTGAGCGCCCTGCCCGGTGTCGAGCTGCATCAGGAACAACGCTTGCTGCTCGCCGCTCAGGCGCAATTGCCGCTGCTGCACCTCGGCGACCTGAACTGGTATCAGGGCTTCCACGAAATCATTCTCTACCCCGATGACTTCCTCAGCCCCCAGCGCCATCGCGATGCCAGCGGCGTCGAGCACGAATGGGACGGTGAACACAGCGGTGAAGCCTGGCAGCAAGGCCCGATCATCCTCGCCTGGCCCGGCGTAGTGGCCAGTGGTGGCTGGGAAGGCTACAACCTGGTGATCCACGAACTGGCACACAAGCTCGACATGCTCAACGGCGTCGCCAACGGCCTGCCGCCGTTGCATCCCGACATGCGCGTCAGCGACTGGGCCAGCGTCATGCAAGAGGCCTACGACGACCTCGACCGGCAACTGGAACGCAATCCCGATGCCGAAACTGCCATCGACCCCTATGCCGCCGAGAACCCTGCCGAGTTCTTTGCCGTCACCAGCGAATACTTCTTCAGCGCCCCGGATTTGCTGCACGAGGCTTATCCACAGGTGTACCAGCAGTTGAAGCTGTTCTATCGCCAGGACCCGTTGGCGAGGTTGAAGCAACTTCAGGCGCATGACCCTGTCTATCAGGCACACCAGTAAGCGCCATACGACTTCTGGTCCATGGCGTCGACACAGGAATATGCCTATAATCGCCGCCACTTTTTGGTCAATCCGGCCAAGTGTTTTTGGTCAACTAACGGGGGCAACGCCCAATGAGCTACAGCAAGATTCCGGCTGGCAAAGACCTGCCGAACGACATCTACGTCGCGATCGAGATTCCGGCCAACCACGCGCCGATCAAATACGAAATCGACAAAGACAGCGATTGCCTGTTCGTTGACCGTTTCATGGCCACCCCAATGTTCTACCCGGCCAACTACGGTTACATCCCGAACACCTTGGCTGACGACGGTGATCCCCTCGACGTGCTGGTCGTAACCCCTTACCCGGTTGCTCCAGGTTCGGTGATCCGCGCCCGTCCGGTCGGCATCCTCAACATGACCGACGACGGCGGCGGCGATGCCAAAGTCATCGCAGTCCCACACGACAAGCTGTCCCAGCTGTACGTCGACGTGAAGGAATACACCGACCTGCCAGCACTGCTGATCCAGCAGATCGAGCACTTCTTCGCGAACTACAAAGATCTCGAAAAAGGCAAATGGGTGAAGATCGAAGGCTGGGCCGGCGCAGACGCCGCCCGCGAAGCGATCACCAAGTCGGTTGCTGCCTACAAAGGCTAAGCCCGGCTGCTGGCTATTAGCTGCAAGCGGCAAGAAAAACCCCGGGTGATCCGGGGTTTTTTGTGGGCGCTTGATAAGCACGCCAAACACTACGTTTAAACAAGCCCTCAAATGGTTTTTGTTTGTTTAAAATTCCCCAAGAACGTCTTACATCCGGTCGTAAATTACCCGCAAAATTTGAACGAGGCGTTTATTCAAACCCTTGTTAGCCGCCAGTAGACTCGCGTTCATGAAAAAGAACACTAGCGGCCCACGCTTTAAAGCGCTCCTCGAAGCAGCGAACATCACGACCACCGGATTTGCCGAATTCCTGGATACGGCACCGCAAAATGTACATAACTGGTACACCCGCGGTGTGCCTGCCCATTGCATGGAAGAAGTCGCCAGAAAACTCTCCGTCAGCAGCGACTGGCTGAAAACAGGCGAAGGCTCGAAAGACGCCCAACACCTGCGCCTGCTCGACGAGTCCGGCAACACCTTCGATGCCCAGACCATCCGCGGTGTCTATACGGTCATCGAGCCTGTCGACGTCGAACTGCCATTCCTCAAGGAAGCTGTCACCGCCCCGGGCTCCAACAAAACCCACGTCATAGAAGACCTCGAGATATCCATCCGCCTGCCCCGCAGCCACCTCGATTCCCTGGAAATCAACCATGCCGACGCCATCTGCGCCCTGATGAGCGGCAACAGCATGGGTGAGAAAATCGAAGACGGTTCGACCCTGGCGATCGACCGTGGCCTGACCCAGATTGTCGATGGCGAGATCTACGCCATCGAACATGACGGCATGCTGCGCATCAAGTACCTGCACCGACTGCCGGGCAACTCCCTGCGACTGCGCAGCCATAACCGCGCCGAGTACCCGGATGAAATCTTCAGGGCCGCACAAATCGAAGAGCAGAACATCAGAGTGCTGGGCTGGGTGTTCTGGTGGTCGACCCTGAACAAACGGCGGCCGACGGTGCCGTTTCTTTAAGCGCTCCAGAACGCCCATCGGCCACCCACCCGGGTGGCCAAACGGCTCTGCCCGGCACTTCCCGCTGGGAATTTCCATCAAACCTGCGTATGCTGCGCCCCACATTTGCGCATCGAACCGCCCTGCGGCTCAGATGCACTGACCTGTCAGATGACTTTCTCACCAGGTCCCACAGCCGGACGCAAGATCCGGGTGTACGTTTTGAAGGCTGGCGCGGTTTACCAAAAATGATCCAAGCCAGTCCCCGAGAAGCCGGCCACAAGCCGGCTTTTTAATTTCTGAAAGAAAGTGATTCACAACAAAAATCACTCAACTCCTTCAGCATTCAGCGCATAAAACTCCTGCAACTTGGCTTGCAACAGTTTCTTGTCTGGCAATTGGGTGTGGTACTCCGCGATCAAGGCCGGCGACAGTGAGCGGTTCAGGGCGTACTCGACGATTTCGTCCTCCTTGCTCGCGCACAGCAATACGCCGAGCGCCGGGTTTTCGTGTGGCTTGCGGACATTGCGGTCCAACGCTTCAAGATAAAAATCCATCTTCCCCAAGTATTCCGGCTCAAAGCGCCCGACCTTGAGTTCGATCGCCACCAGGCAGTTCAGCCCACGGTGGAAAAACAACAGGTCCAGCGCAAAGTCCCGC
This sequence comes from Pseudomonas sp. KH_046_2, assembly GCF_057838985.1. Lineage (NCBI taxonomy): Bacteria > Pseudomonadati > Pseudomonadota > Gammaproteobacteria > Pseudomonadales > Pseudomonadaceae > Pseudomonas > Pseudomonas sp. KH_046_2. Next base: position 5,565,399 of record NZ_CM174480.1, read on the forward strand.
CCACCTACCTGCAACGGATATTGTGAACCCACAAAGCAGAAGTCCCTGCCCAGTTCGATCAGAAAATCCCTGAGCTTGTGCAACAGGCCTCCATGCAAGTCTGTCTCTGCATGACCACGCTCCAGAGCCAGAAACTCGACCACGTAGGCATCCTTGAACACATCCAGGGCCTGGGGATGAATTTGTCTCAGCGGTGCTGACACTTTTGCCGGGCTGACCACTGAACGTTCAAACAGAGCCGCCTTGAACTGACGCTCCAGTTCGCGGCTCGACCACTTCTCCTGGATTGCCATGCGCAGGTAAAACTTACGCTCCTCCGGGTGTTTGCTCTGGTTGAGGATGATCATGTTGTGTGTCCAGGGCAATTGTCTCAGCAGTGCTGAGACTTTTACGTCATGCCTGTACGCTTCGAAAAATTGACGCATACGAAACAAATTAGGCCGGGTAAAGCCCCGCAATCCGGGCTGAGTACGAGCGAGATGAGTGGCTAATCGAGCCACCACGCCATCACCCCACTCCGCCGCTTCAATTTTGCGACTGATGTAGGCCCCAACCTGCCAGTGCAGCTCAATCAGCTCGGTGTTGACCGCCTGCATGGCACGTTGTCGCGCGGTCAAAATCAGTTGGGTGATTTCGTTGAAAGCAGAATCGAGAGAAGTATTGCCAGGAAGATCATTCACGTCAGGGCATTTCCATGTCAGTGGGAGGGCCCTTTCAATTACTCCTGATACCGACGCAAGAACATTCACAATGTATGTCTGCATGAAACAACGCTAATAGGCCTCCATCCCGCCAATAGAACACGTGCAAAGCCAAAATGGCCGATGCTAAATCCACCCCGTCCAAAAACCGCTCCCCTTACCCCGGAAGAAGCTCTGCCGGTCGGACTTCGCTTTCAAGCTCAACGGGAACCTACGCAATGGATCTGCACATCCCGACCCTGCTGGTAGTCTCAGTTTTCGTTTTCATTCTGATGGGTTTGTTGACCTGTCATGCCTGGTGACGTGAAACCCGCGAGCTTCCTCTGGCTTATCTGGGCGCAATGATGCTGCTGGCGGCGCTGGGTGTGGTGCTGATCAGTTGGCGGGGGCGATATTGTCCCGCTCATTTTCACCCGCGAGTCGGGCTACGAGCTTTCGAGCCTGCTTTCACAGGCGGATGAAGCCCTGTATGGCGCCAAGGATCACGGGCGAAACCGTGTGCAAACCCTGCGCAAGTTGTACCTCAACCTCACGGATAGCTGAATGACTTCACCAACGTCAACTCCCCCACCGCACGCATCGGCACCAGGAAGGTTTCCATCTTCTCGCTCGGCGTGCCTTCCTCGGTAATCACCGTCACCTGCGCCGTGGTCAGCGCTTGCACCGCGTCTTCCTGCCCCTCTTCATCACTGCTGTAGCCGCCGCCAAAGTAGTTCACATAGACCAGATATTGCCCCTTGATCGGCGCGGGCATGGCGAAGATTTCCGGGCCGTAGCCGGTGGTGACGTCGACGTCGAGCGCGGCACCGTTGGGGACGACGCGGTCGCCGTACCAGATGTGCGCGCCGTCGGGGGTGATCAGGTGCAGGTCGAGGTCGGTGTTGTCGCTGTCCCACGCCAGCAATACGCGCAATTTGGCCGGGGTCGCACCGGCGCTGCGGTTGAGAAATTGCGTGCGCTGACGTTGCTGACCATCGGGGCTGCGCACCTCGACGCTGTTGCTGCCGTTGGGGAATGAGAACGGGCGATCGAAGCGGCCGGCCGGGTCGATTTTCAGCGGCATGCTCACCCCGTTGACGATCAGCCGGCCGGGCTCTGTGGATTTGGCTGTGGCTTTGATCTGCCCGCTGATGCGAGCGGTGTTGGCCTGCCCTGCCGGAGTGTTCACCGACGAGGCCGGGTAGTTGACTGTCTGACGGAAATTTTCCCCTTCGCCTTCAGATGCACCGGTGCGCCAGCCGCCTGCGGGGGTGTCGAGCTTGACGCTGTCAGCCGCCATCACCGATGGCAACGCCACCAGCGAACAGAGAAACAGCAAGACCTGTGGATAACGGAGTTTCATGGACTATTCCAGCAAGAGGTGGCGGGCGAGCCCTTCGATGTAGGTTTCATCCTGGCCATTGGGGTGTGCTTCGAAGGCCAGGTGCAGGTATTCGTGAGTCAGGTCGAGGCGGTCTTGCAGTGTCTGCGCGCCACGCACGTAGATGCGCTGACGTTCGCGGTCGACATAGGGGCGACCGAAGGCCAGGCGGCAGACGGCGAAGGTGCTGACTTCGCTGTAGCCGGTTTCGCTTTCGAGTTTTTGCCGCCAGCCGCGCCGTTGTTTCTGCAGCCATGCTTGTGCGGCGGGCAACGCTTCGCAGGACGCGACCGGGTTGTCCCAGCGACTGAGACTGGCGCGTGGGTAGGCGTGCAGCAGGATGGCGTCGTAGCGCTGGCCGGCACGGGTCTGTTCGACGGCTTGCTGCCAGGACAGTTTGTCCGGGCCGGGTTGATCGGAATGGTAGGTGACGGTGCTGCCGGCCAGCACCAGGTCGCTGGTCCAGGCGGCGATGTCGCGCGACCCGGACGACGCCGGACGCGGTGCGACCCGCTGACGGCTGCTGCTGTCGTCGATGCTCAGGCAGTCACCGCTGCGCGTGGCGTTTTGCAGTAAGTAGGTGCGGATGGCCACCGCCAGGGCTTTGGCGGCCTCGACCGGTTCGGCACTGGCTTCGCGCTGGAGAACGCGGGCGACGTACTCTTCGCGATCCAGGCGTGCCACGAGCTTGTCGTTCAGCAGAAACAGTTCGCCGTCGCTGTGGATATCCAGCGTATTGCCGTTGGCGAATTCAACGCGGTAGTCACCCTGCAATGCCCCGGCAGTCACCGAGGTGTCCCCTGATAGTACGCGTCGAAGTGGATAGCGGGAGAACAGGTCGACCTCTACGCACCGCCCTGCATCCGCAGGCCATGCAACAGGAATCACCGTAGAGAGTGCCTGCGCATAATCTCGAAGAACCCGTTGACTGGTGCCCCGTCCTCCGGCCCAAACCGGTGTGCCATCCGCTGTCCAACCGGCAAACCCGCCCTGACGCGATGTTGCATCCTGATCCGCCAGCCAGCTCCAGGTCTTCACCCGCAGACGACTTCCGAGTTCGCCGACGGCCTGGCCATCAGCGGCATTGAGCACCACATCGAGCAACACACGCCGGGCTTGATCCTGCGCCGGCAGCACGGCCAACACCTTCAACAATTCCGCCACCGAAACCCGGGTAGCCGGTTGCAACGAAGGCAAATCCAGCAACCATTGTGGCGCCTGCCGCGTCTGCCAATAGGCTCGCCAGTCGGCATCGTCGATGCCCAACCGCGCGGGCTCGAAATACAGACCACATGACTTCACCAACGCCTGATCACGCTCGATCCTGCCGCCCGCCGTGCAGCAATAAACCTCTTCTTTCGACTGCCCGCGGCATTCATAAGCCGGTTCGCGCGCGCCGGTGTCCACCAGCCAGGCGTAGACGAACAACTTCCACACACTGCCCAGCGGCGTCTGCAAGGTCTGCGGCAACGGTTCGCGGGTGATCACCTGCGTTCGGCTGAGCGACAACAAATCGCCCTTGAGGGCCAGGCGCAAAGGTTCGTCCTGCGCCGTTGCCAGCACAGGGATCAAGCACAGCAACCAAGCTATCAGCCGCCTGTGCACGTCAGTGAACCGTGACCTGGCCAAGGGCTGCCTTTTGCTCAAGTGCCTGATGCTGCGGCGCATAAACCTGAGTGAAACGCACCGGCGGCAGGTTGAACTGCCCCTTTTGCGAGAAACGCACCAAATGCCGCAGGCGCAACTCGCCACTCAAGGCATCGATCGGAACGGCGTAAGCCATTTGCCCCGGTTCGAATCGCGCCTTCTCCAGCGATGTCGGTTCGGTGCCGGCCTTGCCCATGAGCTTGATGCCCCAAGTGGTGCGCTCGACATCGGCGCCCGGTGGCAGCGGCACTTCCAGCATGCCGTAGCGCAACGGTTTGGCGGCTTTGCTGGTGACGATCACTTCGTCGAGATAGAGGTTGTCGCTGGACAGCGGCGCGTTGCCGACCGCTTCAAGTTTGAAGGTGAAAGCCTCATCCCCCGGCACCAGTCGCGACAGGCGACGGGTGATGGTCACGGCCATCGGATCGACCGCCGGCTGCTGGCTGCGGTAGCTCAATGCAGCGCGCAGCGGACGCTCTTGCGCGCCGGTCAGCGTCAATACCGTCGGCACTGGCGCAGGCCCCTGCCACGTCCAATACATCTCACCAGAAACCCCGTACTGCTTCTTCCAGCCTTCACCCGGCGCCAACGCAATGGTGGGCGATGCCTGCTCGATGCTGCGTTGCAGCCAGGTCAACGCCAACGCCCGTTCCAAGGTCGATTGCTGTGGCAGCAAACGTTGCAGCAAGACCTGTGCGTGAGCCTGATCGAAGGGCTGCAGCGACAGGTTCAGCGCTTCGGCAAACGGCTGGGAACTGACCGCCAGACGTTGCTGCGCGTCGGCCAGTTGCCGATTGAACGCGTCCGGCAAAGCCACCTTCGCTTGCCTGACCAGCGATGCCGTCAGCACTCGTGCAGCAGCCAGCCCCAACGCGGAATCCGGATCGCTCATGACGAGGCTGTCTTCGCCGTCCTCCATCAGGTTCGCGGCAGTGCCCTCGCCCGCTTTCGCCAGGTCGTCCATCAAGCCACTGAGCAAGGTGTTGACCGGCAACTGCATCTGTCTGGCGAACGACAGGATCAGCGCCCGCTGCAACAGCGGCGTTTTCTTCGCCTGCTTGGCGTAGACCTCCAGCACCCGCTGCCAATGCTCCGGCGGCAGGCTCAGTTCCAGCACCTGGCTGGCGTGCCAGTCGGCGTAATAGGCGTAGGCGGTGAGGAAGGCATCCGGCTCGCCGTCCATGCCCCACCAGGTGAAGCTCGCCGAAGGGCCGGCCATTTGCACCAGTCGCAGGCGACTGTTTTGCATGATCAGGCGCAGGCGATCGCGGATCTGCGGATTCGCCGCCAGCGTCGGGTAGGCGATGCTCAACGGCAGCAGGCGGCTGGCTGTCTGCTCGACGCCACCGTAGGGGTAGCTCAACAGATCGTCGAGGGCAGAACGGAACAGCGCTTGCGGACTGTCGTCCAGGCGAAGGCGGATATCACTGGCGTCTGTCGGCAGCGTCAGCGGTGTATCGCCCTCACCCACATCAAGGCTCTGGGTTTGAGTCACCCGCCAGCCTTCACCAGTCGCGCTTAGGCGCACCGCCAGGGCGTCAGCAGTTTTGCCATCCTGCACCAGCTCGGCGCTCCACTCGCCGTTGGCCAGTTCAAAGGTCGGCAGCGGGATGTAGTTGATGCCGCTGTTGAGGGTCACAGGCACGCGCTGTTCGTTGCCGGCGTAATGGGTCACCAGTTCGGCCTTGAGCGGTTTCTCGGCCTGGCTGAAGGCGAACACACCGAGGTCCGGTTTGTCACCGGCGCGGAATCGGGTCGGACCGCTCCACTTCAGGTACAGAGGTTTTTCCGAGCGCACGAATTGCTTCTTCTGCCCGACCTGACCGCCATCGGCGATGGCCCTGGCGGTGATGCGCCAGCGGGTCAGAGAGTCCGGCATCTTGAAGGTGAAGCGGGTTTTGCCGTTGGCATCGGTCAGCAATTCAGGCTGCCACGCAGCGGTGTCGACGTCCTCGCGACGCGGTCGCTCCAGCACCTTCACGCCGCGTTCGCTGCGATTGGCTTTGCCCGGTGCACCGGGGCTGCCCGGCAAGGCGACGTCATAACTGATGAACGACAAACTGGCGCTGGTGCGCACGTTGTTGCGCCGTGGGTGATAGAAAAACTGGTCGATGCTCGGCGCTACTTCCGGTTGCAGGGCGTAGACCATTTCATCGACCACGCTGACCGTCAGGTGCGCGGGAATCGCTTTGCCGGCGAACTGGGTGGTCAGGTCCACCGAGACGGTTTCGCCCGGCTGATAGGTTTCTTTGTCGGTGGCAATGGCCACGTCGATCTGTGGCGTCACCACCTTGATGCCGGCATTCTGGAAACTGTACTGGCCGCCCTTGGTGTACAGCACCGAGAAGGTCAGGTTCGGCGCGAAGCCGTCCTTCACCGGGATGCGCGCGCGGTACTGGGTATCGCTGAGTTTTTCCATCTTCAGCCAGTCGCCGCCCTTGGACAGCAGCGCGGTGGCCTCGACCTTGTCGCGCTCCAGAGATAGCAGCGCATCGTTCACTGGCTCGGGGAAAGTGATCAGCGCCAGCGCTTCATCACCTGCGATGTACTCGGGCTTGTCGAGGACGATTTCCACGGTGCCGGGTACGGCTTTGACACCTTCGCCGGTAACCGAGTGGCCGGTGGCGCCGACCACCCGGCCATGATCATCCTTGAGCGTCAGGTTATAGGTGCCAGGCCGGTCGAAGGCCAAGGTGAAACCTTTGTCGGTTGTCGCGAGTTTGCCTTCGCCGGTGCTCTGGTCTTCCAGGCGTACCCAGCCGTAGCTGCCTGGCGTAACGGCGTCGACCTGCTCGCCTTCGCGGGCGTAGCTGAAGGCAACCTTGTCACCCACCGCGCTGAAGCGTTGAGGCGCGCTCAAGCGGAAATTCGCCGCGCCACGGTCGATGAGGATTTCCTTGGTGGTCTTGACCCGATACGCCGCACCGTCGCTGGCAAACACCGTAAGCATGTAGCGACTCGGTTTGTCCGCTGCCGGCAAGTCGAGGGACGCACTGCCCTTGGCGTCGGTGGTCAATTCGGTGCTGGTCAGCTCCACCGGAAATTGCCCGAGGTATTGCAGTTCGTTGTCGACCATCGACAGCTGTTGGGCGCGCAGGCTCAGGCTCAATTTCGCATTGGCCACCGGCCTGCCGTCCGGGTACAGCAGCACCAGGTTGCCCTTGACCGGTTCGCCAGTACGGTAATCCTGCTTGGCCAGATTGAGCGAAATCTCGAAGTGCGGTTTGATGTATTCAGCGACGCGAAAGGCGCTGCTGTAGGCCTGATCCTTGTAGTTGAAACGCAGTTCATATCCACCGGCCACAGCGTTGTCCGGCAACTGGAAACGACCTTGAGTGCCTGCCTTGGAATCGAGCTTCAGATCGAGGGATTGCAGCGCCGTGCCGGTCGCATCCAGCACGGTCACATTGACGTCGGCCGCGCTTGGCTGCACCGAGTCCCGCGCGTTCTTGAACTCCCGGCCGACGATTTTCAGCGACACCCAATCCCCCGGCCGATACAGCGGCCGGTCAGTGAAGGCATAGAGTTTGGTGTCGTAGATTTCGCTGTCGTAGTAGAAGTTTTCCGAGACGAACACGCCGCCCTCTTCGTCCTCGCCGATCACGAACGAACGCTCGGGGCTGACGTGTTTCAGGCGCAGCAATCCATCGGCGTCAGTAGCGCCACTGCTCATCACGCCGAGGCCATCGGTCCACAGCACATTGACCTTCGGCACCGAACTGCCTTCGTGTTTGCGCGCGGCCCACACCAGCAATTCGTCACCGGCAATCTTGCTCACCGCCACGGTGTTGGAGACGAACACCATGGTGGTCGCGCGGTACTTGCCGATCAGCGCTTCCACCAGATAAAGACCCGGTTTGAGATTGCCCAACGGGATGTACACGTTGCCCGGCGCGACGCTGACGAACTCGCTGGAAGAACCGGCCAGATTCACCCCCGCAGGTGGCTGGATCGGCTTGGCCTGCCACAACGGATAACGGAACTGGCTGACCACCGGCAAACCCGGTATCAGCGCGAATTGCGGCTGCGCATCGTAGGGCGTTGGCGCGGCCATCGCGTTGCCCATCTTCAGCTCCGGCACTTCCTCGGTGACTTGTTTACGCGACTCGTAGGAAAACGCCCGCTGCATCACCCGACGGGATTTGCGATACCAGTTGTCCCACAGGTAAGCGAGGGTGTTGGACAGGCCTTCGCCCTTGAACTGGCCATCACTGACCACCCGATGCAGATTCTTCTGGCGCTTGAGGAAATCCAGCGGCTTGTCGATGCGATACACCCGAATGTCGGCACCGCCGTAGGGCTCCATGCGAAACCGGCGATAGTCGCGGCCCGGTGCTTCGAGGCGCACCATCGCCTGTTCATCGCTGGCAAAGCTGCTGTCGGCCAGCAGGAAAAAACTCTCGCCGGCCACCGGCGCATAGCCGCTGGCCGGGACCGAGTCTTCGGCATTTACCGCCGAGAACGGCAGCACCAATACCAACAGCAGAGACAGAAAACGCAGCATGCGGGCACCGGTCATTGGGAAAGAAAATTCAGTCGATAGACGCCGATGAAGTTGGGGTTGGCTGCGTCGGGTATCCATCGGGTGTCCTTCCATGTCAAGAGTTGCTGCAGGCTTGCCGAACGCATGCCGTTGTCGGTGGGTGTGCTGGTGCCGGTGTGATAGGCGATGTAGCGGCCCATCCAGATCATCAGGTGCTGGTCGTCGCCCTGATCGAAAAACATCAGGTCGCCAGGGCGTGCTTGAGACACATCGCGGCTGACCAGATGGCTGTTGAACTGGATCAATTTGATCGCATTGACGTATGGCCCGACCTTGCCGCCGCCCTGCTGCCATTGCTGGGCAAGACCGCGCTGGGCATCGCTCAGTTGCAGTTCCGGTGGCAGGTAACGATTGGACAGGCCATTGCTGCGCAGCCATTTGTCGTCATGGACTTTCAGCGCTTCATTGGCAGCGAAGCGCACCAGTCCGGCACAGTCTTGCTGATACCACCGGGGACTCGGGCCCTGGCTTAGTTGCTCCTGGGCGATGCGCACGAACCAGGCACGGAAGACCTGGGATTGCTGTGGGTCGAGCGATGGTGCCTCGACAGCGTGGGCACCCGCGCTCAGCAACAACGCCAGAAGGCCGAGACGTCGGATCAACGCCGTCACAGCGCTTTCCACTCCAGCGGCAGCCATTGCCAGTGGCCGTCTGGCTCGCTGCCTTCGGGCAAGGTCAGCGCATATTTGCCGTAGCCGCCGAGTTTGCGCAGTTTCGGGATCAGGTAGGTTTGCGCGGCGTTGTAGAACACCGGTTCCATGTCCTGGGGCAGGCTATCGAGGGTTTCCTGTTGCATCAGTTGCGCCATGGAATCCGGGCCGAAATAGACCGGCATCAGCAGGTCTTTGGGCACCACATCGGCCATCGGCGGGAAGCGTTTGTCGAGGGTGCCGAGGGCCTTGTCGACGAGTTTGTCGTCGAGGGAAAACAGCAATGTTGAATCATGGCGGGCCAGGCTCACACGCATGAACGCCTTGCCGCTGATCGCCTCCGGATTCTCGGCGTCCTTGGTTTTGTACGGGCCGAAACTGGAACTGACTTGCCGCTGCCACTGATGGCTCTGCCCTTCCTGTTTCTCCACTACCGGGAAGGCGCCTTCTTTGACATTGCTCTCGTAGGCACCGACCATCGAGCCGAACAGCTTGCCCAGATCGCCATCGAGCGTGCCGCCATCCTCGTCGTTCAGACTGGCCACCAGCAACGGCGTGTACAGACGCGAATCAGCGTACCAGCAAAGCCCCGCCGCGCCGGCCATGTGTTCGGTCAACGCTTGTGCCACGCTATCTTCGGCACCGAGTTTCACCAGCAGCGGTTTCTGTTGTTCGGCAGCCAGCGGCAACGCCACGCAAGCGCTGGCGCCCATGGGCATGGCTTGCCAGATCGGTTTGAAATCGAAGTCCGGCTGATTCTCCAGTTCATCCATGGCAAGGAAGCTGTGCCAGCCCTTGTCGTCCATGTCGAAACGCAGGCCGGCGAAGTTCGGAATGAAGCGCTGATACCCCATGGCCAACACACTGGCATTGACCGACAGGCGTTGTTTCACCTCCGGCGCGCGCGGCGGCAGGCCGAAAGCTTCGGGAAACAGTTTGTCGCCATTGAGCAGCGCAGCAATGGCCGTGGTCGACACGCTGCCCGACTCTTCCGTTGCGCCGCTTTGCGGATCGTAGAGTTTCGCCGGGTTGGACAGCACCACCAATTTGTCGCCATGGGACGCGAACAGCAGCGCCTTGCTCGCGTTGTAACCGAGTTGATAGAGCGCCACGTCGTCGGTACCGACCTTCACGTCAGCGACCTTGCTCAGCTGCGAGTCGTCCAGCGCCACTTTGGCCAGCGGCTCCAGCACTTTGGCCAGCCCGCCGCGATCCATCACCAGCAGGAAATCCTTGAGCCGACCGTCCACCCCGCGCCACAGCGCTACGTCTGCAGGCTGATCGAACAGCTGCTCGATCAAGGTGTCCTGCAGTTTCAGGTCATGTTCGTAGATGATCCGCCGTAAGCTGCCGATCAAGCCCAGGCGATCGGCGTGAGTTTCGTAATAGAAGACGAAATCTTCGGTCAGGGTTTCCTTGAGGAACGGCACTGCCAGCAGATCCTTGGGCAACTGACTCAGGGAATGGGTTTCCAGCAGGCCATCCGGGCGGCTCATGCCCAGTTTGTCACTGGCCAACACAGGCGCCGGGGCCTTGGGCTTGTGCATGAACCACCCCAACCCGCCGGCCACGCCAATGACCAGGCATATCCCGATCAGCAGCGTCGGCCAATGCAGGGAAGGTTTGGCCGCTGGTGCGCCAGCGGCCGGAGTAACAGTGCTATCACTCATGTTCACAAAACCCGATGTTCATCCGTGGAGCGGGGATGCTTAGTAGTTGAAAGTCTTGACCAGCAGCAGGTCGCCGATTGCGCGCAGGGGCACGATGAACGTCTCGCGTTTTTCATCGACGGTGTTTTCGTTGAGCACCAGATTGATCTGCGAGGTAATCACCTCGTTCTGGTTACCGGACTCATCGAAGTTATAGCCGCCGCTGCCGAAGTTGCCCCAATAGTTCACGTAAACCAGATAAGTGCCACGCAGCGGAGCGGTCATGGTGAACATTTCCGGACCCGGGCCATCGACGCCGTCAGGGTCGAGGCCGCCGCCATTGGTCAAGGCCGGGTGCGCCCAGAAGGCATGCTGGCCATCGGGCGTGACAATATGCAGGTCGAGTTCGGCTTTCGGATCATCCCAACCCAGCACCACGCGAATCCGCGCCGGGGTGCGCAGGTTGTTGGCTTCATAGAATTGAACACGCTTGAGGGACTGGCCTTCGGCACTGCGCACTTCGACGCTGTTGGAACCGGCGCCAAACGCATACGGCCGGGCGAAACGCCCTTGCTCATCGGTATAGAGATTCAGCGGATTGCCGTTGACCGCCAAGGTGTGCGGCCCGCGCTGGGTGCCGAGGGCCTTGAGCCGGCCTTCGATCATCGTGCGATTGCGCTGCACGCCCCGATCAATCGGCGGCGTGGGATAGGCGACTTGCGGATTTTCGCTACGGTCCAGCAGACCGTTGTAACGCCAGCCGCCCACCGGTTCCGATAACTCGGCATTGGGCGCGGCCAGAATCACGGGCGCGATAACCAACCCGATCAGCAGCAAAAGAAATGAGCGCATGCGACGCCTCCTGCCATGCAGGACGAAACCTTGCGCCTGATCCTGGGCGCGTTACAGATATGAATACTGCGTTTCGTCTGAAAGACCTGTGACTGCCAGGTCGTATAGGGCTCGAAGGTTAGCCATTCGGATGTTTTTTAACAATCGAATGGCTCCGAAATTGCGGTGGGAATCACGGTAACGGGTGGACGGTGAGCCGAATACGCGCCATATTCGGCTCATTATATGAGCCGAATAGTCCGCCTAATCGGCTCACCCCTACTAGAGCATCAAGTTCATGACACCTCAATGGATATGGCAGCAGCCTGATTGGCCGGGGTTCACCTGGAATGCCGAACGCCTGGCGCCCTTGTTACGCGAGTGCGTTCAAGCACAAGGTCGGCTAATGGGCATGGCCAGTTCCGTGGGCAGTTCGCTGAGCGCGCAAAGTGAACTGGATGCATTGCTGCAAAACATCGTCACCTCATCGGCGATTGAAGGCGAACAGCTGAATGTCGGTTCAGTTCGTTCTTCATTGGCGCGGCGATTGGGGTTGGAGCTCAATGATGGCGACAACGTCAGCAAGCGCAGTGAAGGGCTCGCGCAATTAATGCTCGATGCTACCCAGCATTTTGCCGAGCCGCTGACACTTGAACGACTGCTGGATTGGCATGAGTGGCTGCTTCCAGAACAGGAAATCGGCTTGGCCGCGCAAAGCATTCGTGTAGGTGTTTTGCGCGGCGATGATCCAATGCAAGTGGTTTCCGGTCGTCTCGACAGACCGACCGTGCACTTCGAAGCACCGCCTCGCCTGGGCCTTGAGCGCCAACTCGATACCTTCCTCGAATGGTTTGAAACCAGCCGAAATCAGTCCGGGCTCGACCCTTTGCTGCGAGCTGGCATCGCACACTTCTGGTTTGTCACTCTCCACCCGTTTGACGACGGCAACGGTCGCCTGACCAGAACGATCACCGACCTTGCATTGGCTCAAGGCGAGGCTCAGGCGATCCGTTTTTATGCCATGTCGGCGAGTATTCTCGAGGATCGATCTGGCTATTACCGGGTGCTGGAAAACTGCCAGAAATCCAACACGGACATTACGGTTTGGCTCGAATGGTTCCTGCAAACTCTATTGCGCAGCCTGCAACAGGCCATGGCACGGATCGAATCCGTGCTGGGCAAAGCGCGCTTCTGGCAGGCGCACCGGGAGTCCGAGCTGTCGACCGAGCAGACCAAAATACTGAATCGCTTGCTGGACGGAGGGGAGCGTGGATTCGAAGGCGGGATCAGCGCGGCGCAGTATCAAGCCGTGGCGAAAGTCTCCAAAGCGACCGCGACCCGGCATCTGGCCGAACTGCTGGATAAGGATTGCCTGCAACGCCTGCCGGGTGGCGGGCGCAGTACTCGCTACCAGATCAAATATCCCGACCAAGCGCATCCTGAGCGCTGAAACCCTTGCACCAACCACTCCGCTCATTTGCCCATACCCCCCCTATCTGCTAGTGTCGCGCCGGTTTAACGTCAACCGGAAATCGCCGCCATGGCCCGCAAAAAAGCTGCACTGGATTTCGAACAGTCCCTCGCCGACCTGCAAACGCTGGTGGAGCGTCTGGAGAATGGCGAATTGTCGCTGGAGGACTCGCTGGCCGCTTTCGAGCAAGGCATCGGTCTGACCCGCGATTGCCAGGCGGCGCTGGCCCAGGCCGAGCAAAAGGTTCAAGTGCTGCTCGAGCGTGATGGCGAGTTGGCCGAGGAACCCTTCGACGCGGATCAGCCAGAATGATTGCAGCGTACTCGGCCACCAGCCAGGCCCGCGTCAATACGGCTCTGGAAACCCTGTTCACTGCACCGAGCCCCGAGCTGGCGCGGCTGTATGAAGCCATGCGCTACAGCGTGATGAATGGCGGCAAACGCGTGCGTCCACTGCTGGCCTACGCCGCGTGCGAAGCGTTGGGCGGCAAGGCCGAGCAAGCCAACGGCGCAGCCTGTGCGGTGGAGCTGATCCACGCCTATTCGCTGGTGCATGACGATTTGCCGGCCATGGACGATGACGATCTGCGTCGCGGCCAGCCCACCACCCACAAGAAATTCGACGAAGCCTGCGCGATCCTCGCTGGCGACGGCTTGCAGAGCCTGGCCTTCAGCGCCCTGCTTGACCCACGCCTGAGCACATTGAACGCCGAGATCCACCTGCAAATGGTCAGTGCCCTGGCGCTGGCGGCAGGCCCGGCGGGCATGGTCGGCGGTCAGGCCATCGACCTCGGTTCGGTCGGTCTGAAGCTCGATCAAAAAGCCCTGGAATACATGCACCGGCACAAGACCGGCGCGCTGATTGAGGTCAGCGTCAAGCTCGGCGCCCTGGCCAGCGGCCGTGCCGAGAAAGACGAACTCAAGTCCCTGCAGACTTATGCACAGGCCATCGGCCTGGCATTCCAGGTCCAGGACGACATTCTCGACGTCGAAAGCGATACCGCCACCCTCGGCAAACGCCAGGGCGCCGACATTGCCCGGGACAAACCGACCTACCCGGCCCTGCTCGGCCTCGACGCCGCCAAGGCCTATGCCCTGGAGCTGCGCGACCAGGCCCTGCACGCGCTGCGACCGTTTGACGCGGCGGCCGAGCCGTTGCGTGATCTGGCCCGGTATATCGTCGATCGCCGCAGCTGAAGGCGTATCCGCCAAAAAAGCCCAACGCGTGGGCAGGGGGCGATGCATCAGGTAAACTGCCGCATCTTTTATACCTATAACGATTCGCCTGATGCCCACGACGTTTCATGAGATTCCCCGCAAGCGCCCGACCACGCCCCTGCTCGACCGCGCGAACACGCCGGACGGCCTGCGCCGGTTAGGCGAAGCCGAGCTGGAAACCCTGGCCGATGAGTTGCGCCTGGAATTGCTCTACACGGTCGGCCAGACCGGTGGGCATTTCGGTGCCGGCCTGGGCGTGATCGAGCTGACCATCGCGCTGCATTACGTCTTCGACACCCCGGACGACCGGCTGGTGTGGGACGTGGGTCATCAGGCGTATCCACACAAGATCCTCACCGGTCGTCGCGAGCGCATGGGCACCCTGCGCCAGAAGGACGGCGTCGCTGCGTTCCCGCGCCGCTCCGAGAGCGAGTACGACACCTTTGGCGTCGGCCACTCCAGCACCTCGATCAGTGCCGCACTGGGCATGGCGATTGCCGCCCGCCTGCAAAACAGCGAGCGCAAGGCGATCGCGGTGATCGGCGACGGCGCGTTGACCGCGGGCATGGCGTTCGAGGCGCTGAACCATGCGCCGGAAGTGGACGCCAACATGCTGGTGATCCTCAACGACAACGACATGTCGATCTCGCGCAACGTCGGTGGCTTGTCGAACTACCTGGCGAAGATCCTATCCAGTCGCACCTACGCGAGCATGCGCGAAGGCAGCAAGAAAGTGCTGTCGCGTCTGCCCGGGGCCTGGGAAATCGCTCGCCGGACCGAAGAATATGCCAAAGGCATGCTGGTTCCCGGCACGCTGTTCGAAGAACTGGGCTGGAACTACATCGGCCCGATCGATGGCCACGACCTGCCGACCCTGATCGCCACCCTGCGCAACATGCGCGATCTGAAGGGCCCGCAGTTCCTGCACGTCGTCACCAAGAAAGGCAAAGGCTTCGCCCCGGCGGAAGTCGACCCGATCGGTTACCACGCCATCACCAAACTCGAACCCCTGGACGCCCCGGCCGCTGCGCCGAAAAAGGCCAGCGGGCCGAAGTACTCCGGCGTGTTCGGCGAATGGCTGTGCGACATGGCGGCTGCCGATCCGCGTCTGGTCGGGATTACCCCGGCGATGAAGGAAGGCTCGGACCTGGTTGCTTTCAGCGAACGTTTCCCGCTGCGCTACTTCGACGTCGCCATTGCCGAGCAGCACGCCGTTACCCTCGCGGCCGGCATGGCCTGCGAAGGCGCGAAGCCCGTGGTAGCCATCTATTCGACCTTCCTGCAGCGCGGCTACGACCAGTTGGTGCATGACGTCGCCGTGCAGAACCTCGACGTGCTGTTCGCCATCGACCGCGCAGGCCTGGTGGGCGAAGACGGTCCGACCCACGCCGGTAGCTTCGATTTGTCGTTCCTGCGCTGCATCCCCGGCATGCTGGTGATGACCCCGAGCGATGAAAACGAGCTGCGCAAGATGCTCACCACCGGCCACCTGTACGAAGGCCCGGCGGCCGTGCGCTACCCGCGCGGCAACGGCCCGAATGCGACCATCGAGAAAGACCTGGAACCGATCGAGATCGGCAAAGGCGTAGTCCGCCGCCAAGGCAGCAAAGTCGCCCTGCTGGTGTTCGGCGTGCAACTGGCCGAAGCCCTGAAAGTCGCCGAGACGCTGGACGCGACTGTGGTCGACATGCGTTTCGTCAAGCCGCTGGATGAAGCGCTGGTTCGCGAAATCGCCGGCAGCCACGAGCTGTTGGTGACCGTCGAGGAAAACGCAATCATGGGCGGCGCCGGTGGCGCGGTCAGCGAATTCCTCGCCCGCGAAAACATCCTCAAGTCGATGCTGCACCTGGGCTTGCCGGACATCTACGTCGAACACGCCAAGCCTGCGCAAATGCTGGCCGAGTGTGGCTTGGATGAAGCCGGGATCGAGGCTTCGATCCGCGAGCGCCTGCAACTGCTGAACATCTAAATCCCTGGATACATGCAACACCCTGTGGGAGCGAGCCTGCTCGCGATAGCGGACTGTCAGTCGACTCAAATGTTGACTGATACACCGTCATCGCGAGCAGGCTCGCTCCCACATTTGATTTGTGTGCACCACGAAACACCATCGGACTACCAATGAAGTTCTCCCGCCTCGCCCTGCCTCTGTTTCTGCTACCCACCGCCAACGCCTATGCCGACACCTTCGAACGCGACCAGGCCCTGAAGCTGCCCGACGTGTTGATCAGCGCCAACCGCCAGGTCGAAGCACGCAACGACAGCAGCGCCGCCAACACCGTATTCACCCGCGAAGACATCGATCGCCTGCAACCCGATAGCGTCACCGATCTGCTGCGTCGGGTGCCAGGCGTGCAGGTCTCGCAGGCCGGCGGGCGCGGCAGCCTTCCGGGTGTCTACATCCGCGGCACCCAGTCAGCCCAGAGCCTGGTGTTGGTGGACGGCCAGCGCATCGGCAGTTCGACCTCCGGCGACAGCAACCTGCAACACATCAACATCGAGCAGGTCGAGCGCGTGGAAGTGCTGCGCGGCTCCCGCTCGGTGATTTACGGCAGCGATGCGATTGGCGGGGTGATCCAGATCTTCACCCGCCGTGGTGGTGAACAAGGCCTGCAACCGCGCTTGCACACGGGTTTTGGCAGCAACCAGACCTGGGAACGCAGCCTTGGCCTGTCCGGTGGTGATGAGCGAACCCGCTTCAACCTCGGCGCCAGCCTCGACGAAACCGCCGGGATCAATCGCACCCACGAGTCGTACCCCAGCGACGGCGATCACGACGCCTACCGCAACAAATCCCTCAGCCTGAGCCTGAGTCACGCCCTGACGGAAGACATCGAAGTCGGCGCCAACATGCTTGATAACCGTGGCAAGAGCGAGTTCGACAATCCATTCGATTCAGTTCAACAGCAGCCCTACAATGAATTCGATGTGAGCAGTGTCAGCAGTTACGTCGACGCGCGCATCAATGAAGTATGGAAAACCCGTGTCGAATTCGGCCACAGCGAAAACCGCGAGAAAAACCTCGACAAGCTCAGTGACAAACGCAGCGCTTTCAACACCTACCGCGACTCGGTGAACTGGCAGAACGACCTGACGCTCAACGAGCGAAACAGCCTGATGCTGGGTGGTGACTGGTACGAAGACCGGATCAATAGCAGTACAGCGTTCGACGAAGACAGCCGCTGGAACCGCGCCGCGTTTATCCAGCATCGCTATCAGGCCGACAGTTTCTCCACGGAGTTGGGCCTGCGTCACGACGATAACCAGCAGTTCGGCAGCCAGAACACCTGGAGCGGCACCTTCACCCTGCCTCTAAACCCGGATAATGAAGTACTGCTGAGTTACAGCGAGGGCTTCCGTGCGCCGACGTTCAACGACTTGTATTACCCAAACTACAACAACCCCGACCTGAAGCCTGAAACCTCGAAAAGCTATGAACTGCAATGGCGCAGCCAATTAACCGAGAGCAGTCGCCTAGAAGCGTCGCTGTATCGCACAGATATTGAAGACGCAATCATCTACAGCTCCCGCCCGGAGAACGTTGCTTCCGCGAGAATCAACGGCTTCGAAGCAGCGCTGAAGCAAGAACTGTTCGGCTGGCAGAGCAACCTTGGCGTGGCGATCATCGACCCGCGCGACCGTGACTCAGGCCACACCCTGGCCCGTCGTGCGCGGCGCACCTTGAGCTGGGATCTGGACCGTCAGTTCGATCGCCTGGGCCTCGGCGCGAGTTGGCAAGCGGTCAGCAGCAGCTATGACGATCTGAACAATCAACAGCCGCTGGGTGGATATGCCTTGTTGGGATTGCGCAGCAGTTGGGAGCTCAATCGTGAAATCCAGCTGGAGCTGAAGGTCGACAACCTGCTGGACAAGGGTTACAGCCGGGCGTTGTACAGCTTCCAAGGTAGCCAGTATGGGTATCGCGAGGAAGGTCGGGCGTGGATGTTCGGGGTGACCTGGACGCCGGAGATCTAAAGCCAGATTCAAACATTTGTGGCGAGGGGGCTTGCCCCCGTTCGGTTGCGCAGCAACCGCAATCAGGCTGATGGGGATGTCTGATAAAACACCATTGCAGGACTTGGGGTCGCTTCGCAGCCCAACGGGGGCAAGCCCCCTCGCCACAGGTCAGCGGTCGGGCGCGATCAACTGGCACAGCTTTGCGGTGGCCTCGATCATCTGCCCACTCGGCCGCTCCAGCCCCTTGTCCGTCACCAATCGCAACTGTCCCTGTGCCACGGCCGCCACCTGCGGCCAGGCTTTCCACGCATCGAGCTGCGCCTGTTCGCTGGCCAGAATCACCTCGGGATTGTGCTGCAACACGGCTTCCACGCTGACTTGCGGTGCCGGCAGCTTCAGGTCGGCAAACACGTTTTTGGCACCGCAGACCTCCAGCGCATCGCTGATGATCTGCTCGCCGCCAACCGTGTACAGCGGCCGATCCCAGATCTGATAGAACACCCGCAATGGCTGATCCCGTCGATAGCGCTGACGCAATTCATCCAGCCGTTGGCGTAAATCGCCGGCCAATGAAGCTCCGCGTTTAGGCCGACCGAGCTGGGCGGCAATGGTCTCGATCTGTGCGGCGAGCTGGTTCAGGCTGTGGGGTTCGGCGACGTAGGTGGGAATATTCAGTCGCTTGAGCTGGTCACGCTGGGCCGGGCCGACACTACCGGGCCAGAGCAGCAACAGATCGGGCTTCAGGCTGAGCAAGCGCTCCATGTCCAGCTGGCCATAGCGGCCAACGGAGGGCAGGTCCTTGAGTTCGGCAGGCCGTTCACCGGCGTCCAGCACACCGACCAGAAGGTCGGCGGAGCCCAGTTCAACGACGATTTCAGAGAGCGACGGGGCGAGGCTGACAACCCGTTCGACCGCGAATGCCGAGCCGCTGGCGGCCAGCAGCAACACCGCCAGCCAGAACGCGCGCATCAACCGAGTTGACGCGGAATACGGTAGAGGTAGAACAGCACGGCAGTCGACAGTGCCAGCAGCATCAGCGGCACGGCTTCGAGACCGACGAACACCGCCAGGGCAGCGATCCAGGCCGGCAGGCCGGCGACCAGGAATGCCGTGCGCCGCTTGGCCGCCAGACTGATCCAGGCGGCAGGCTCTTCAGGGGTATCGAGGGCTTTCTGAGTGGCGATCAGCGCGTGTTTGTAGGCACCGAAAAACTTCAGGCTGACAAACATCGAGGCGACTCCGGCGATGAACAACGGCATCGCCAGCACCGGCAAAATGACTTCGCTCTGGCCGAACACCGCGTTGATCACAAAAAGCGGCAACAAGGCCAGTGCCAGATATTGCCACCAGTTGAAGGACAGTCGCCGCCGCACCTGACCGCGGGTCACGCCCGGTCTACCTCGCCCTGATGCTCATTGCCCATCATGTGGTCGAGCTTGCTGGCCTTGGTCGCCAGGTAGAGGCGGTTATGCGGGTTGTGGCCGGTGTGCAGCGGTACGCGCTCGGCGACCACGATACCCATATCGGTCAAGGCCTTGACCTTGCGCGGGTTGTTGGTCATCAGGCGCAGGGACTTCACGCCCATGTGCTCCAGCATCGGCAGGCACATGGCGTAGTCACGCTGGTCGGCGGCAAAGCCCAGGCGTTCGTTGGCTTCGACGGTATCGGCGCCACCGTCCTGCAGCTCATAGGCGCGGATTTTGTTGAGCAGACCAATGCCCCGGCCTTCCTGACGCAAGTAGAGCAACACGCCACGACCTTCACGGGCGATGGCCTGCAAGGCAGCTTCCAGTTGCGAGCCGCAGTCGCAACGTTGGCTAAACAGGGCATCGCCCGTCAAGCATTCGGAGTGCAACCGGCCGAGTACCGGGGCACCGTCATCGAACTCACCCAGGCTCAGCACAACGTGCTCGCGGCCGGTGGCTTCATCGAGAAAGCCATGCATGGTGAATTGCGCAAAAGGTGTTGGCAGCTTGCAAGCGGCGACAAAAGCGACAGGCACCGGTGTGCTCCTGATCTAAAAGTCTGAAGATTCGCAGAGCCGGCATTGTAACAGCAGGTTCCGGAGGACGCTTAGGCTGAATTATCGGCGATAACTATCAAAATGTTTGATATACGCCCCAGCACATTCCCTGTGGGAGCGAGCCTGCTCGCGATTGCGTGCTGTCAGCGACATCAATATTGACTGATACACCGCCATCGCGAGCAGGCTCGCTCCCACAGGGTTCTATGTCGGTCATCGGATCTGGAAAGCATTCGAATCAAACAGTCAGGCGAAAAACCACACCAGCCCTTGCATCGCCAACCAGGCGAACACCCCGGCCAGGACATCATCGAGCATGATGCCGACGCCGCCATGTACGTGCCGGTCAATCCAGCGGATCGGCCATGGCTTGAGAATGTCGAAGAAGCGGAACATCAGGAAACCCGCAAGCAACCACTGCCAGCCTTCCGGCACCAGCCACAGGGTGATCCACATCCCGACCATTTCGTCCCAGACGATGCCTTCATGGTCGTGTACCCGCAAATCGTCGGCCACTTTGCCGCACAGCCAGAAGCCGAACAGCATGGTGATGCCCAGCATCAGCCAGTAACCCCAGTCGGGCAGCATCTGCCACAATGGGATAAAAGGCAGCGCAACCAACGACCCCCAAGTGCCGGGCGCCTTTGGCAAGGTGCCCGAGCCGAAGCCGAACGCCAGGAAATGCCACGGATTACGCCAGACCGACGGCGGTACGAATTCCGCCGGGACCTGTTTGGGATGATCTGTCACGGTGACTCCCGAAAATGTTGATAACCCCGGGTTTTCGGGGTGATGTCTTTGCCATCGGCGTCCAGCAGCCTCACGCCCTGCCCCGTCACTACCTGCCCGATCACATGGATCGGCCAGCCGTCGGCCAGCAATAGCGGCAATTCGACGGACGGCAAGGTAAAGGCCAGGACGTAATCGTCGCCGCCGCTCAGGGCTGCAACCTGTGCGTCCGATTGACCGAGAAAGTCGATCAGGCTCTGCGACAGTGGTAATCGATCCCGCTCGACTTCGATACCGACCTTCGACGCCAGCGCGATATGCCCGCAATCAGCGAGCAGGCCGTCGGAGATATCCATTGCCGAAGTGGCCTTGCCCCGTAGCGCCTGACCCAAACCGAGCTGCGGTTGCGGCGACCAGTAATGCGCCAGCAAGGGCTCGGCAATGCGCGCTTCGGCTGTGCGCTGGCCAAGCACCAGGGGCAAGGCACCGGCGGCATTGCCCAGGTTGCCGCCGACACACAGCAGGTCGCCCGGTTGCGCACCGCTGCGGGTCAGCGCCAGACCGGCCGGCACGCGCCCGAACACGGTCATGGTCAGGCTCAACGGTCCGCGAGTGGTATCGCCGCCGACCAACGCGACGCCGCAACTTTGCGCCATCTGGTTCAAACCGCGGGCATAAGCTTGCAGCCAATCGGCGGTCACCGTCGGCAGGGTCAAAGCAAGGGTAAAGGCAACCGGGGTGGCGCCCATGGCGGCCAGGTCGCTGACGGCCACGGCCAGCGAGCGCTGACCGAGCAGAAACGGATCGCAGGGATCGGCGAAATGCACGCCGGCCACCAACGTATCGGTAGATATCGCCATCTGCTCCCCGGGGGGAACAGCCAGCAAGGCACAGTCATCGCCAATCCCGAGGGCAACGCCTTCGCCGCCCTGCGCACAAGGCGCGGCGGCGAAGAAATTGCGGATCAGCTCAAACTCACCCATTGCAGTTGCAAGCGCCGATCAGCGCTTGAACGCCTTGACTTCAGCTTCACGCAGGCGCGGGGCCAGCTTGTCGAGCACACCGTTGACGAACTTGTGGCCGTCGGTGGAACCGAAAACCTTGGCCAGTTCGATACCCTCGTTGATCACAACGCGGTACGGCACGTCGACGCGCTTGAGCAGTTCCCAGGTGGACAGGCGCAGAACGGCCAGTTCAACAGGGTCCAGCTCTTCGATGGTCAAGTCCAGGCAAGGCGTGAGCGCGGTGTCGATTTCGGTCTTGAACTGCGGAACCCCGTGGAGGATCTCGCGGAAGTACGCGCCGTCGACATCGCTGAAATCGTTATCGACCCGGAACTGCGCTTCGATTTCGTTCAGCGATTGCTTGGCCATGTGCCATTGGTACAGCGCCTGGGTCGCGAGCTGACGGGCTTCGCGACGCTTGACGCTTTTCGATGGCTTGCCGGCATCCGCAGGCTTTGGATCGCGCGGGTTGAAACGATCGCTTTCGTCGCTAATCACTTGGCCTCCAACTGCGCCAGCAGGCTGACCATTTCCAGAGCGGACAGGGCAGCTTCAGCACCTTTGTTACCGGCCTTGGTGCCGGAACGTTCGATGGCTTGCTCGATGGAATCAACGGTCAGGACGCCGAAAGCGACCGGAACGCCGAACTCCATGGACACCTGGGCCAGGCCCTTGGTGCACTCGCCAGCCACGTATTCGAAGTGCGGAGTGCCGCCACGAATGACCGCGCCCAGGGCGATGATTGCCGCGAATTCGCCTTTCTGGGCGACTTTCTGCGCAACCAGCGGAATTTCGAAGGCGCCAGGTGCGCGGATGATGGTGATGTCGCTTTCGCTCACGCCGTGGCGAACCAGGGCATCAACTGCACCGCTGACCAGGCTTTCAACGACGAAGCTGTTGAAGCGGCCCACTACCAAAGCGTAGCGGCCTTTAGGGGCGATGAAGGTACCTTCGATGGTCTTCAGGGTCATTCGTTAGATCTCTTAAAGAGCCGGGACGCGTCTCGTACGCGTCCCTCAGTGATATTTGAACCGCGAATTCAAGGCCGGAAACAACCGGTCATTATTCGGAGGGCACGTATTCTACAACTTCCAGATCGAAACCGGATATCGCATTAAATTTCATGGGTGCCGACATCAGGCGCATTTTGCGTACGCCAAGGTCGCGCAGGATCTGCGAACCGGCACCGACAGTGCTGTAGGTGGTCGGTTTTTTCACCGCGGCGTGATCGGCGGTTTCGCGGATATGCGCCAGCAACACGTCGCCATCGAGCGGGTGACCGAGCAACAGCACCACGCCGCTGCCGGCCTCGGCAACCTTGGCCATGGCGGCGCGCAGGCTCCAGCGGCCTGGTTGCTTGACCATCAGCAGGTCACGCAGTGGGTCCATGTTGTGCACGCGAACCAGGGTCGGTTCTTCGGCACACACGTTGCCCAGGGTCAGCGCCATGTGCACGTCGCCTTCCACCGAATCACGATAGGTCACCAGGTTGAATTGGCCCAGTTCGCTGTCCAGTGGCTGCTCGGCAATCCGCTGAACGGTACGTTCGTGGATCATCCGGTAGTGAATCAGGTCGGCGATGGTGCCGATCTTGATGTCGTGTTCGGCGGCAAAAGCTTCCAGTTCGGCGCGACGGGACATGGTGCCGTCGTCGTTCATCACTTCGCAGATCACGCCGCTCGGCTCGAAACCGGCCATGCGCGCCAGGTCGCACGCCGCTTCGGTGTGGCCGGCGCGGGCCAGGGTACCGCCGGCCTGGGCCATCAGCGGGAAGATGTGGCCCGGGCTAACGATGTCTTCAGCCTTGGCATCACGGGCGGCGGCAGCCTGCACGGTGCGCGCACGGTCGGCGGCGGAAATGCCGGTGGTCACACCGGTGGCCGCTTCGATCGATACGGTGAACTTGGTGCCGAAACCGGAACCATTGCGCGGCGCCATCAACGGCAGCTTGAGCAGTTCGCAGCGCTCGCGGCTCATCGGCATGCAGATCAGGCCACGGGCGTGCTTGGCCATGAAGTTGATGTGCTCGGGCTTGCAGCACTCGGCGGCCATGATCAGGTCGCCTTCGTTCTCGCGGTCTTCGTCATCCATGAGGATGACCATCTTGCCTTGGCGGATGTCTTCAACCAGTTCTTCGATGCTATTGAGCGCCACAAGGCACCCCCCTTCTTTCGAAATTTGAGCTCAGGATTTGAGGTAGCCGTTTTGGGCCAGAAAGCTTTCGGTAATGGTGCTGCCGGCAGTCGGCTCGGCGGCCTTGTCGCCCAGTAGCAGGCGCTCCAGATAACGGGCCAGCAAGTCCACTTCCAGATTCACCCGGCGACCCGGCTGATACGACGCCATGATGGTTTCGCTCAGGGTGTGGGGAATGATGGTCAGCAGGAACTCGGCGCCATCGACTGCGTTCACGGTCAGGCTGGTGCCGTCGACGGTGATCGAGCCTTTATGGGCGATGTACTTGGCCAGGTCCTTCGGCGCGCGGATGCGGAATTCCACGGCGCGCGCGTTCTCGGTACGGGCAACCACTTCGCCCACGCCGTCGACGTGACCGCTGACCAGATGCCCGCCGAGGCGAGTGGTCGGGGTCAGGGCTTTTTCCAGATTGACCGGGCTGCCGCTTTTCAAGTCGTTCATGGCGGTGCAGTCGAGGGTTTCGCGACTGACGTCCGCCGCAAAACCATTGCCTGGCAACTCGACGGCAGTCAGGCACACGCCGTTGACCGCGATGCTGTCGCCCAGTTTGACGTCGCTCAGGTCGAGCTTGCCGGTTTCGACGTGAACCCGCACATCACCGCCCTTTGGGGTCAATGCACGAATACTGCCGATGGATTCGATGATGCCGGTAAACATGAGGTTCTCCTCGAGAACAAAGCCAAAGCTTGCGCGATGGCCGGAAATTATACGCTTGCTGCTGGCAAAGGAATGGCGATGACTCGCCAGTCATCGCCAACGGCACGAATTTCAGTGATTTTGAGCTCGGGCGCATCCTTCATTTGCGCGAGCGGCCAGTCCAGCAGCGGCCGCGCCGAGGAACCCAGGAACTTGCCGGCAATGAAAATCTGGAACTCGTCCACCAGACCGAGTTGGGCAAAGGCACCGGCCAGCCGTGGGCCGGCCTCGACCAACACCTCGTTGACGCCACGGGCGGCGAGCTCAACCAGCAGCTGGCGCAGATCGACCTGCCCATCGTAGCCCGGCACGATCAGGCATTCCGGACCGTTGGCATATTGCTCTTCCACCGCCACGCAGGTCGCGACCAGCGCCGGGCCGGCCTTGAAGAACGGTGCATCCAGCGGTACCCGCAGACGACCGTCGACCAGCACCCGCAGCGGCAGGCGGCTCATGGCCAAGGCCGTTTGCTCTGCATCCAGCCCCAGCTCATCAGCGCGCACGGTCAGCCGCGCGTTGTCTGCCAGCACCGTATCGGCGCCGGTCAGTACCACACTGGCTTGCGCGCGCAGGCGCTGAACCGCCGAGCGCGCCGCCGGGCCGGTGATCCATTGGCTTTCGCCGCTTTCCATGGCCGTGCGCCCGTCCAGGCTCATGGCCAGCTTGACCCGCACGAACGGCAAGCCGTGTTCCATGCGTTTCAGAAAGCCTTGATTAAGCTTGCGCGCCTCGCCTTCCAGCACGCCGCTTTCGGCGGCGATACCGGCCTGGGCCAAACGTTGCAGACCACGACCGGCGACTTCCGGGTTCGGGTCCTGCATCGCCGCGACCACGCGGGCCACACCGGCATTGACCAGTGCATCGGCACAGGGCGGTGTGCGGCCGTGGTGGCTGCAAGGTTCAAGGGTCACGTAAGCGGTGGCGCCACGAGCCTGCTCACCGGCCGCGCGCAGGGCGTGGACTTCAGCATGGGGCTCGCCGGCGCGCTCATGCCAGCCTTCGCCGACAATCTGCCCGCCCTGCACGATCACGCAACCGACCCGCGGATTGGGGTGCGTCGTGTAATGCCCCTTGCGCGCCAGTTCCAGGGCACGGGCCATGAAATGAGCATCGAGGATGGCTTGTTCTGCGGGCGTGGTCATTCTTTCACCGGTTCACGGGCCAGGCGATCGATCTCTTCGCGGAACTCGTTGAGGTCCTGGAAGCGGCGATATACCGAAGCGAAGCGGATGTAGGCGACTTCGTCGAGCTTCTGCAGCTCGGCCATCACCAGTTCGCCGACCACGAGGGATTTGACCTCGCGCTCGCCCGTGGCACGCAGTTTGTGTTTGATGTGCACCAGCGACGATTCGAGGCGCTCGACACTCACCGGGCGCTTCTCCAGCGCGCGCTGCATGCCGGCGCGGAGTTTTTCTTCGTCGAACGGCTGGCGACTGCCGTCGGTTTTGATCAGGCGCGGCAACACCAGTTCAGCCGTCTCGAACGTCGTGAAGCGCTCGCCGCAGGCCAGGCATTCACGCCGGCGGCGCACCTGTTCGCCCTCGGCGACCAGACGCGAGTCGATGACCTTGGTGTCGTTGGCACCGCAGAAGGGACAGTGCATGGTGGCAGGCAACAAAAAAAGGGAGGGCCATGGTAGCGCATCCCGGTGGCAAGACAAGCCATAGGGTTTGCGGTATACAGACGGGATGATCAATTGATCCATGGATTTCATCTTTCCGGAGCTGCCAATGCCGTTACGACCGCTCGTTTTGCTCAGCCTTTTCAGCCTGTTGGTGGCCTGCAGCAGCGACGCACCCCAGCCCCAGCCGCCGACGCCGGGCCCAGCGCCGCAGCAAGCGCAGAAAAAAGCCAAAGAGGCAGCCAACCTTGGCCCGCTGCCCGCGTACCAGCGCGAATTGAGCGGTACCCTGCAAGGCGTGCCGGCGGGTGCCGAAGTCGAGTTGGCGCTGCTGGTGATCGACGAAAAAGACCGTCCGCAACAATTGCTCGCCAGTTCCAGCCTGATCGGCAACAACCAGGTGCTGCCGTTTCACCTGCGCTTCAATCCGGAAGCCTTCCCGGTCGGGGCCCGCGTTGAACTGCGAGGCCGCGCAAGTCAGTCCGGGCAGTTGATCCTGCACCTGCCGTCGCAGCTGATTACCCAGCCGACCACCCAGGCCCTGGGCCAACTGCAATTCGTCAAAGCCCCATGAATGCACCGCTCGACCTGCAACAGGCCTTGGCTGAATTGCTCGGTGACGCGCAACTGGTGGCCTGCCCGTTGCCTGCAACCGATTTAAAACTGTGGCTGATCGACGGCGACAACATGGACCGCGCCTTCAGCCCCGAAGAGACCCGGCGCATCCTGCATGAGCCTCCGTACTGGAGTTTCTGCTGGGCCAGCGGCCTGGCCGTGGCCCGCTATCTGGCCGAAAACCCGCATTGGGTCGAAGGCAAGCGCGTGCTGGATTTTGGTGCCGGTTCCGGGGTAGCGGGGATTGCCGCTGCCAAGGCCGGCGCGCTCGAAGTGCTGGCCTGCGACCTCGACCCGCTGGCGATTGCCGCGTGTCGGGCCAATGCCGAGCTCAATGACGTAGAGCTCAACTACTCGACGGATTTTTTCGCCGAGGCCGATCGCTTCGATCTGATCCTGGTGGCGGATGTGCTGTACGACCGGGCCAACCTGCCGCTGCTCGACCAGTTCCTCAGCCGCGGCCGAGAGGCGCTGGTGGCGGATTCCCGAGTACGGGATTTTCGTCATCCGTTGTACCGGCGCATAAAGATGCTGGAGGCGATGACCCTGCCGGATCTGGCCGAGCCCCACGAGTTTCGGCATGTGAGCCTCTACCACGCCGCCCGCGCCTGACCGTATAGTTGCCCCATTCACGCTTTTACGAGATCCCCCATGAGTCAGGAAACGCCGTACATCTTCGACGCCACGACTGCCGATTTCGACCAGTCGGTGATCGAGAACTCTTTCCACAAGCCTGTGCTGGTGGATTTCTGGGCCGAATGGTGCGCGCCCTGCAAAGTGCTGATGCCGATGTTGCAGAGCATTGCCGAGAGCTATCAGGGAGAGTTGCTGCTGGCCAAGGTCAACTGCGACCTCGAACAAGACATCGTCGCCCGCTTCGGCATCCGCAGCCTGCCGACCGTGGTGCTGTTCAAGGACGGTCAGCCTGTCGATGGCTTTGCCGGTGCCCAGCCGGAATCCGCCGTGCGCGCCCTGCTCGAGCCCCATGTGCAGATGCCGCCACCGGCCGCCGCCGATCCGTTCGAACAAGCCCAGGCGCTGTTCGATGACAGCCGTTTTGCCGATGCCGAAGCGCTGCTCAAAGTGATCCTGGGTGAAGACAACACCAACGCCAAGGCACTGATCCTCTACGCCCGCTGCCTGACCGAGCGCGGTGAACTGGGCGAAGCGCAAGCCGTGCTGGATGCGGTCAAGAGCGACGAGCACAAGGCCGCGCTGGCCGGCGCCAAGGCACAGATCAAGTTTCTCGGTTTGGCCAAGGACTTGCCGGATGCCGCCGACCTGAAGGCCCGGCTGGCAAAAGACCCGCTGGACGATGAGGCGGTCTATCAACTGGCGATCCAGCAACTGGCCCGTCAGCAGTACGACGCCGCGCTGGATGCATTACTGAAGTTGTTCATCCGTAACCGCAGCTACAGCGAAGGCTTGCCGCACAAGACCTTGCTGCAGGTGTTCGAGTTGCTGGGCAACGATCATCCGTTGGTGAGCACGTATCGCCGCAAGTTGTTTGCCGCGCTGTACTAAACCGTCTCGATCCAGCTGTAGAGCGGCGTATCCCCGCCGCTCAATACCTTCACGTCCGAACTATGGCGCAATCGCACCAGCAGGCGCTTGCCCGCCGCCGCACTGCCGGTCAGCCCTTCGAGTTGATCGAGCAGGTCCGGCCCGCTGAGCTGTCCTGCCTTGCGCAGCAAATCCCTGGCGATCTGCCACAGCGCATCATCCTGATTCAGCGGTTTCGCCGCTGGAATGCTGACCCCGGATTTTTCCACCTGCAACTGCGCCCCTAGCCGCGCCCAGTCCGCGTCGTCCATCTCCAGGGTCAAATCCACCGGCCAGTCGCCGATGCTTCCGCGAATTCGCAACATAGGTCTGCTCCCGCACATTTCATCCCTGCATGCTCCCATGGGACTTGTGCAACGCCAAGCAGGCAGTCAAACTCTCCGCGCTTATGTTATAAGATCACATAACACATTCTTCATTTTACTTTTCGGAGACTCGTCATGCGTCGTCTGCTTCTCGCCCTGCCGTTTGCCATGTTGCCGCTGGCTGTCGCCCATGCCGCCGACGAACACGATCATGAGCATGGCAGCCTGGATGCCCACGAACATGGCGTGGGACGCCTCAATGCGGCGCTGGACGGCAAGACACTGGAACTGGAACTGGAAAGCCCGGCCATGAACCTGGTGGGTTTCGAGCACGTCGCCACCAGCGATGCGGACAAGGCTAAAGTCGCTGCCGCACGTGCTCAACTGGAAAAACCGCTGACCCTGTTCAACCTGCCGAAAGCCGCCGGTTGCGTGGTGGAGAACCAGGAACTGGAAAGCCCGCTGTTCGGCGACAAGCCCGATGCCGACGATGATCACGATGAAGACGCCAAGGACGAAGACGGCCACGAACATCATCATGATCACAGCGAAATCCACGCTCACTATCAGTTCACTTGTGCCACGCCGGCGGCACTGAAGTCGCTGGACCTGGCGAATATTTTCACCAGTTTCCCGGCCACCCAAAAAATTCAGGTACAACTGATCGGCCCGAGCGGGCAGCAAGGGGTTGATGTGACGGCCAAGGCTGCCACCCTGAAATTCTGAACTCACCGAAGCCCCCCTGTAGGAGCGAGCCTGCTCGCGATGAGGCCAGCACATTCAACATCAATGTGACTGTAAGACCGCTATCGCGAGCAAGCTCGCTCCTACAAGGGCTCACCACCAACCAGACCGGTTTCACATGACCCAAGCACTCATCGAACTGTCCGACCTGGGCTTCAGTTGGCCCGGTCACCCGCCATTGCTGGACATCCCGGCGTTTCGCCTGGAGCGCGGGGAAACCCTGTTCCTCAAAGGTCCCAGCGGCAGCGGCAAGACCACCCTGCTCGGCCTGCTCGGCGGCGTGCAAAAACCTGATCGTGGCAGCATCCGCCTGCTCGGCCAGGAACTGACGCAACTCTCGGCAGGCGCCCGCGACCACTTTCGCGTCGATCACACCGGCTACATCTTTCAGCAGTTCAACCTGCTGCCGTTTCTGTCGGTGCGCGAAAACGTCGAACTGCCCTGCCACTTCTCCAGACTGCGCGCCGAACGGGCGAAACAACGCCACGGCAGCGTCGACAAAGCGGCCGCCACGCTGCTCGCCCACCTGGGGTTGAAGGATGCAAACATCCTCGGTCGCCGCGCCGACTCGCTGTCCATCGGCCAGCAGCAACGGGTCGCGGCCGCACGTGCGTTGATCGGTCAGCCGGAACTGGTGATCGCCGACGAGCCGACCTCGGCCCTCGATTACGACGCCCGCGAGAACTTCATTCGACTGCTGTTCGCCGAGTGCCGCGAAGCCGGTTCGAGCCTGTTGTTCGTCAGTCATGACCAGAGCCTGGCGCCGCTGTTCGACCACAACCTGTCGCTGGCCGAACTCAATCGCGCCGCCACCCCGTCCGAGGTCTGAGATGTATCTGTTTCGTCTAGCCATGGCCAGCCTGGCTAACCGCCGCTTCACCGCGATCCTCACCGCGTTCGCCATTGCCCTGTCGGTGTGCCTGTTGCTGGCGGTGGAGCGCGTGCGCACCGAAGCCAAGGCCAGTTTCGCCAGCACCATCAGCGGTACCGACCTGATCGTCGGCGCCCGCTCCGGCTCGGTGAACCTGTTGCTGTACTCGGTGTTCCGCATCGGCAACGCCACCAACAACATCCGCTGGGACAGCTTCGAACACTTCGCCAGCAACCCGAGAGTGAAGTGGGCGATCCCGATGTCCCTCGGCGATTCCCATCGTGGTTATCGGGTGATGGGCACCACCGAGGCCTACTTCGAGCATTACCAGTACGGTCGCCAGCAGCACCTGCAACTGAGCGATGGCCGCGCCTTCGAAACCGATCCGTTCGAAGTGGTGCTCGGTGCCGAAGTGGCCGAGGCACTGCACTACAAACTCGGCGACAAACTGGTGCTGGCCCACGGCGTGGCCGCGATCAGTCTAGTCAAGCACGACGACAAGCCGTTCACCGTGGTCGGCATTCTCAAACGCACCGGCACACCGGTAGACCGCACGCTGCACATCAGCCTTGGCGGCATGGAAGCGATTCACATCGACTGGCATAACGGCGTACCGGCCCGGGGCGAGGGACGCATTACGGCCGATCAGGCGCGCAACATGGACCTCACGCCGCAAGCGATCACCGCGTTCATGCTCGGTCTCAACAACAAGATTTCGACCTTTGCCCTGCAACGTGAGATCAACGAATTCCGTGGTGAGCCGATGCTGGCGATCTTGCCGGGCGTGGCGTTGCAAGAGCTGTGGAGCCTGATGGGCACCGCGGAAAAAGCCCTGTTCGTGGTCTCGCTGTTTGTGGTGCTGACCGGGTTGATCGGCATGCTCACGGCGATTCTCACCAGCCTCAACGAGCGCCGCCGGGAAATGGCGATCCTGCGCTCGGTGGGCGCACGCCCCTGGCACATCGCGACGCTGTTGGTGCTCGAAGCCTTTGCCCTGGCGCTGTCGGGCGTGATCGCCGGTGTAGCGTTGCTGTATGTGTGCATCGCGGCGGCCCAGGGTTATGTGCAGGCCAACTACGGCCTGTTCCTGCCGCTGTCCTGGCCGAGCGAGTATGAATGGACGCTGCTCGGTGGCATCCTGATCGCCGCGCTGCTGATGGGCAGCGTGCCGGCCTGGCGCGCCTATCGCCAATCCCTGGCCGATGGCCTGTCGATCCGTTTATGAGGACGTTGAGAATGCCCCGCGCTGTACTTGCGCTGTTGATGCTGGTCGCCCTGCCCCTGTGGGCGGCCCAACCAAAAGACCTGACCTGGTCGGAGATGATCCCGCCCGACGCGCCGAAAGAAGTGCCGAACATGACGCCGCTGCACGATCTGTCGCAGATGAGCAGCACGCTCTCGGCAGAGTCGGCGCCAGCAGCCAGACAGGACATGCCCAACGCACCGGTGGTCAAGACCCTCGACGGCCAGAACATTCGCCTGCCGGGTTACATCGTGCCGCTGGAAGTGAGCGAGGAAGGACGCACCACGGAGTTCCTGCTGGTGCCATATTTCGGCGCCTGCATCCATGTGCCGCCTCCGCCGTCGAACCAGATCGTGCACGTCAAGAGCGAAGTCGGCGTGAAGCTCGACGAGTTGTATCAGCCTTACTGGATCGAAGGCGCGTTGCAGGTCAAGGCGTCCACCAGCGAGTTGGCGGATGCCGGGTATCAGATGGAGGCGGACAAGATCTACCTGTATGAATTGCCGGAGTGAGTCCGGCAGTCATGTAGCGTCTGATCGACAGCCATCGCGGGCAAGCCCGCTCCCACAGGCTTTGCGCAATCCTGTGGGAGCGGGCTTGCCCGCGATGGGGCCATCAAAAACAACACAAGAACCACTCATCCCCCACTTTCATTGAGCTGCATCAAAAGACCGAATAGTTAGCCGGCTTACCATTGGACATCAAAATTTTTAACGCCCTCTGGAGCCCCCCATGAACAAGTCCATGCTCAGCGCTTCGCTGGTTGCCCTCGCGCTCGCAGCCCCGCTCGCCCACGCCTTCGAGGCCGGCGATATTCTCCTTCGCGCTGGTGCAATCACCGTCAACCCGGAAGCCGACAGCTCCAGCGTCAAGGTCGATCAAGGCCCGCTGGCGGGTGCCGACCTGGGCGGCAAGGCGACCATGAGCAGCGACACGCAACTGGGCTTGAACTTCGCCTACATGCTCACCAACCACTTGGGTATCGAGCTGCTGGCGGCGACACCGTTCGAGCATGACGTGAAACTCAAAGGCACCGCCCTGAGCGCCGCCAACGGCAAACTCGGCACGCTCAAGCACCTGCCGCCGACCTTGAGCCTGGTGTATTACCCGCTGGATCCGAAGTCGGCCTTCCAGCCGTACGTCGGCGGCGGCATCAACTACACCTATATCTACGACGAACACGTTGGCAGCCAGGCGCAGTCCGCCGGTTTCAGCAACTTCAAGGCGGAAAACTCCTGGGGCCTGGCGTGGCAGGTCGGTGCCGACTACATGCTGACCGACAACATCATGATCAACGCTCAGGTGCGCTACATCGACATCGATACCCGCGCCACTGTCGAGAACAACTCGATTGCACCCGGCACCCGGGCACGTGTGGACGTCGATGTAGACCCGTTCATCTACATGGTGGGTCTGGGTTACAAGTTCTAAAGAACGTTCACGTGGTGGTGAATGAGGCTTGGTGGCGAACAGACTAAATACTGACGGCGACTGCTTCGCAGTCGAACGGGACGATGCGGCGATCCGACAAGCTC
Organism: Pseudomonas sp. KH_046_2; assembly: GCF_057838985.1. NCBI lineage: Bacteria > Pseudomonadati > Pseudomonadota > Gammaproteobacteria > Pseudomonadales > Pseudomonadaceae > Pseudomonas > Pseudomonas sp. KH_046_2. Next base: position 5,598,567 of record NZ_CM174480.1, read on the forward strand.
CCTCGCCACAGGAATTGCACAAGCTGTAAGTAAATTCCGGCCGTGAAAAAGGCGCCTGTAAAATGGCGCCTTTTTCATGTCCGCATGGAAGCGATCTATCGCCCCAGCAACCGCGCCAGCCCTACACGCATCGGTGTCTGCTCCGTGGTACTGAAGCGTTCCAACAGGCGCTGGTTGTTCGCCCGGGAGTGACGAATGTCACCGGAGCGCGCCGGGCCGTAACTCACCGGTGGCAGCTTGCCGACCACGGCTTCGAGCGCTTCGAGCATCTGCTTGAGGGTCGTCGCCTGATTCCAGCCAACGTTGACCGCTCCGACTTCGACCCGGGGCATCTCGATGGCCTGCACCAGCAAGTCGACCAGATCTTCGACGTAGACAAAATCCCGGGTCTGCTCACCATCGCCGAACACAGTGATCGGCAAGCCCTTCACTGCGCGCTCGCTGAATATGCTGATCACCCCGGAGTACGGCGAGGATGGATCCTGGCGCGGGCCGAAGATGTTGAAGAAGCGGAAAACCACCGGTTCCAGCGCATGCTGGCGGCGGTAGAAGTCGAAGTAATGCTCGCTGGCCAGCTTGTCCACCGCGTAAGGCGTCAGAGGCGCCTTTGGCGTGTCTTCGTCGATCGACTCACCTTCGCCATTGTTGCCATACACCGCCGCGCTCGAAGCAAACAGCACGCGTTTGACCCCGGCCTGGCGCATGGCTTCGCAGACGTTCAGCGTGCCGATGAAGTTGCTCTGGTGCGTGCGCACCGGATCGTCCACCGAGGCCTGCACCGAAGCCACGGCGGCGAGGTGCGCCACGGCGCGGCAACCGGCCATCGCCCGGGCGACCAAAGCCGCATCGGCCACGTCGCCGACGATCAGTTCGACCCTGGGATTGTCCAGCGGCAGATTGCTGCGCTTGCCGGTGGACAGGTCATCGAGAATCCGCACCGCATGGCCCTTGGCAAGCAGCGCGTCAGTCAGGTGTGAACCAATGAAACCGGCACCACCGGTGATCAAAACGGGGCCGTCAGCCATGTCGATAGAACCTGTCCAGTAGACCGGGAAGCGCCGCACGCCAGGCGCGCGGTTTGATTCCGAAGGTGTGCAGAATTTTTTTGCAGGCCAAGACCGCGTGTTGCGGCTCTTCGGCGGCATCCGGACGCGCGGCGTGGGCCTGGGCGGTCGGGGCTTCGATGGCCAGTGGATGCAGGCTGCGGGCTTCGGTCAGAATCGCCTGCCCCAGCGCCAGCGGCGTGGTCGCCTCATGCCCGGCGTAGTGGTAGGTGCCCCACAGCGGCGCGGCACAATCGAGTTGCTTGAGTACTGAAATGATCACGCGGGCAGCATCGTCGACCGGTGTCGGATTGCCCCGTCGGTCGTCGGCCATCAGCAGTTCTTCGGGTTGTTCGGCACGAGCGAGGAAGCGACCAAGGGTGCCATCCGGGCTGTCGTCCAGCAGCCAGCCGAAACGCAGCAGCACGTGTTGCGGGCAGGTGGCGCGAACGCTTTGCTCGATCCGCCACAAGGCCTGACCCCGCAGGCCCAGGGGCACCGGTTCGTCTTTTTCGCTGTAGGCCGTGGCGCGGGAGCCGTCGAACACGCGATAGCTGGAAGGTTGCAGCAGAACGATGTTGTGGTGCTGGCACAGTTCCGCCAGACGCTCGATCGCGCGCTCCTGGCCGGCCAGGCGCGATTCGCTCACTGCCTCGGCCTGAAACCAGTCGAAGTAGTAGGCAAGGTTGATCAATGCATCGGGACGGGTGTCGTCGAGCAATTGTGTCAGGCTCGCGGCATCCCAGCCGTCTTGCGGCGGGCGGGGGGCGAGGAAACCGATGTCTTCCTCCGCACCGAGGCGAATCAGCGCCTGCCCAAGGGCATTTCCGCCGCCCAGTAACATAAGGCGCATTCGCATAGAGTCAGCAGGCCCAGTCTGATTGAAACGATGGCTTTATCGACACCGCCCCCAGGCGATGTCGTTGATAATTGCCGGAATCGTTGCATTTTGCGGGTTTAGTGCGCAACCGTCACCCGTAAAGTGTAGATGCCTGAGTTTTGCAGTGCTGCCACTGGCCCCCTCGCCACAGGTTTACCGGCCAGCCAGTGAGACTTGCATCTTGCGCCCCCCACCCGCATAAATTGCTGCATGAACCTGCCCCTCCCCGCAGACAGTGCCCTGAGCGGCTTTCACCCTGCCGTCAGCGCCTGGTTCAGCCACACGTTCCCGGCGGTCACCGCCGCCCAGGCCCGGGCGTGGCCGTTGATCCGCCAACGCCGCTCGACCCTGGTCGCCGCGCCCACCGGCTCCGGCAAGACCCTCACCGCCTTTCTCGCCGTCATCGACGACCTGGTGCACCGCGGCCTGGAAAGCCCCGAAGGCTTGCCCGACGCCACCCTGGTGGTCTACGTCTCGCCCCTCAAGGCGCTGTCCAACGACATCCAGATCAACCTGCAAAACCCGCTGGCCGGCATTACCGAGCAATTGCGCGTGATGGGGCTGCCGCAATTACAGATCAGCACCGCCGTGCGCACCGGCGATACACCGCAAAAAGACCGTTCGGCAATGCGCAAGACTGCGCCGCACATTCTGGTGACCACGCCGGAATCCCTGTATGTGCTGCTCGGTTCCGATTCCGGCCGGCAGATGCTCGGCACGGCACGAACGGTGATCGTCGATGAGATCCACGCCATGGCCGCCAGCAAACGCGGCAGCCACTTGGCACTGAGCCTTGAACGCCTGCAAGCACTCTGCCAGGAGCCACTGCTGCGCATCGGTCTGTCGGCCACGCAAAAGCCCATCGAAGCCGTCTCGCGCTTCCTTGTCGGTCGCGACCGCCCGTGCGAGATCGTCGACATCGGCCACGCCCGCCCCCGCGATCTGGACATCGAAGTGCCACCCGTGCCGCTATCGGCCGTGATGGCCAACGATGTCTGGGAACTGGTGTACGACCGCCTCGCCGCCCTCGCCCGGGAACACCGGACCACGCTGATTTTCGTCAACACCCGGCGCCTGGCCGAACGCCTGAGCCGGCACCTGAGCGAGCGCCTGGGCAAGGATGCCGTGGCGGCCCACCACGGCAGCCTGGCCAAGGAATTTCGCCTGGATGCCGAGCAACGACTCAAGCGCGGCGACCTGCAAGTGCTTATCGCCACGGCGTCGCTGGAACTGGGGATCGACATCGGCGACGTCGACCTTGTGTGCCAGATCGCCTCGCCGCGTTCGATTGCCGGGTTTCTGCAGCGGGTCGGCCGTTCCGGGCACCAGGTCGGCGGCACGCCCAAGGGCCGATTGTTCGCCACCACCCGCGACGACCTGATCGAATGCGCCGCGCTGCTCGACTGCGTGCGCCGGGGCGAACTCGATACCTTGCTGATCCCGCAAGCGCCGCTGGACGTGCTGGCGCAGCAGATCATCGCCGAGGTCAGTTGTCAGGAATGGTCGGAGCAAGCGCTGCTGGATATGCTGCGCCATGCCTCGCCCTACGCCGCACTCGACGACAAACACTATCAGGCGCTGCTGCAGATGCTCGCAGAGGGTTACAACGGGCGTCTGGGCATCCGTAGCGCCTACCTGCACCGCGATGCCGTGAGCCGCACCCTGCGCGGTCGCCGGGGCGCGAAACTGACGGCGGTGACCAGTGGCGGGACCATTCCGGACAACGCCGACTACAGCGTGCTGCTGGAGCCTCAAGGGCTGAACATCGGCACTATCAACGAAGACTTCGCGGTGGAAAGCATTGCCGGGGATATCTTCCAGTTGGGCAACACGTCCTATCGGATCCTGCGGGTGGAAACCGGCAAGGTCCGGGTCGAGGATGCCCAGGGCCAGCCGCCGACCATTCCGTTCTGGCTCGGTGAAGCACCGGGGCGCAGCGCCGAATTGTCCGCGGCGGTGGCGCGCTTGCAGGCACAACTCGACGACCTGCTGGGGGCTGCGCCAGGCAACTTGCAGCCAGCGCTCGACTGGCTGACCGAGACCCTGGGCCTGAACCTCGCCAGCGCCGAACAACTGGCGGACTACCTTGCCCGCGCGCGGCAAACACTGGGTGCCCTGCCTTCCCAAGACACGCTGCTGATGGAGCGTTTTTTCGACGAGTCCGGTGGCACACAACTGATCATTCACACGCCGTTCGGCAGCCGCATCAACCGCGCCTGGGGCCTGGCCCTGCGCAAGCGTTTCTGTCGCACCTTCAACTTCGAATTGCAGGCCGCCGCCAGCGAAGACGCCATCGTGCTGTCGCTGTCCACCAGCCACAGTTTTGAACTGGACGACGTCTGGCGCTACCTGCACAGCAACAGCGCCGAACACATCCTGATCCAGGCCGTGCTCGACGCGCCGCTGTTCGGCGTACGCTGGCGCTGGAATGCCGGCGTGGCCCTGGCGCTGCCGCGCTACAGCGGCGGGCGCAAAGTCCCGCCGCAGATCCAGCGGATGAAAAGCGAAGACCTGATCGCCAGCGTGTTTCCCGATCAGATCGCCTGCGTGGAAAACCTCGCTGGCGAACGGGAGATTCCCGACCATCCGCTGGTGGAACAGACCCTCGACGATTGCCTGCACGACGCCATGGACACCGAAGGCTGGCTGGCCTTGTTGCAACGCATGGAACGCGGCGACATTCGCCTGATCAGCCGCGACTTGCCGGCACCCTCGCCGCTGGCGGCGGAGATTCTCAGCGCCCGGCCCTATACCTTTCTCGACGATGCACCGCTGGAAGAACGCCGCACCCAAGCGGTGCTCAATCGGCGCTGGAGCGACCCGCAGTCCACCGACGATCTCGGTGCCCTGGACGCCGAGGCGATTGCCTCCGTGCGCGACGAAGCCTGGCCGACGCCCTCCGGTGTCGATGAAATGCACGAGGCCTTGATGGGCCTGGCGTCCATCACCAATGCCGAAGCCGGCGCCAATCCGCAGTGGCTCGACTGGCTCACGACCCTGGCCGACAGCGGACGCGCGAGCCGTTTGCAGATCAACGCGGGGCAATCGTTGTGGCTGGCACTGGAGCGCCTGACCTGCCTGCGGGCGATTTATCCACAGGCCGAATTGACGCCACCGCTGCAAGCGCTGCCGGACTTCGACGAGGCCTGGGAACCCGACGACGCCGTCCTCGAACTGATCCGCGCACGGCTCAGCGCCTTCGGGCCGCTGACGCTCGATCGCATTGCCGAACCACTCGGCTTGCCCGCTGCACAAGTCAACCAGGCCCTGGCGCAACTGGAGCGCGAAGGCTACGTGCTGCGCGGTCGCTTCACTCCGGGCACTGCCCGGGAAGAATGGTGCGAGCGGCATTTGCTGGCGCGGATTCACCGCTATACGGTCAAGCGCCTGAGCCGGGAAATCGAACCGGTGGCATTGCAGGATTTCATGCGATTCCTGTTCGACTGGCAGCATGTTTCGAACGCAAGCCAGGGTCAGGGCGCGGCGGTACTGCCTGCCGTCGTCGCGCAATTCGAAGGCTACCCCGCCGCCGCTTCAGCCTGGGACAGCGACATCCTGCCAGCGCGGATCAAGGACTACTCGGCGACCTGGCTGGATGAGTTGTGCCGCAGCGGCAGACTGGTGTGGACGCGCCTGACTGCGCACAACAAAAGCACCAGCACCGCGCTGCGCAGCACGCCGATTGTGTTGCTGCCGCGCAACCGGGTCGGCCTCTGGAGTGGCTTGACCGAGCAGACGCCGGTCAGCGAACTGTCGCCGAAAACGCAAAAGGTCCACGCCGCTCTCAGTCAGCATGGCGCGCTGTTTTTCGATGAACTGATCCATGAGGCCCACCTGCTGCGTTCGGAGCTGGAAATCGCCCTGCAGGAACTGGTGGGCGCAGGGCTGGTGAATGCCGACAGCTTCGCCGGATTGCGCGCACTGATCACCCCGGCCAGCAAGCGCCAGCCGCGCAACAGTCGGCGTGGACGTGGGGCATTCATTGGTGGCATGGACGACGCCGGGCGCTGGGCCCTGTTACGACGCGTGCCTGCCGCGCCAGCGGTGCAAAACCAGCGGACGCCTGCCGAAACCCTCGAACACATCGCCATGACCTTGCTGCGCCGCTACGGCGTGGTGTTCTGGCGCTTGCTGGAGCGTGAGGCGGACTGGTTGCCGAGCTGGCGCGAACTGCTGCGTACTTTCCATCGCCTGGAGGCACGTGGCGAGATTCGCGGCGGGCGGTTTGTCAGTGGTCTGGCGGGCGAGCAATTCGCCCTGCCCGAGGCGATCCCCTTGTTGCGGGAGGTGCGGCGTCGCCCCCATGACGGCAGCCTGGTCGCGGTGTGCGGGGTCGATCCGCTGAACCTCGCCGGCACGCTATTGCCCGGCGCGAAAGTCCCGGCGCTGGCGAGCAATCGGCTGGTGTATCGGGACGGGTTGCCGGTTGCTGCCGAGATTGCTGGCAAGCCGCAGTTCTGGGGGGAGCTGGATCAGCACGGTGGTGCCGAGGTGCGCAACAAACTGATCCGGCATTGAGGTTGTCTGGTCTGGCGCCTTCGCGAGCCTGCTCGCGATGAGGCCAGCACGGCCAAAAAAACTATTGAGACCGCGGCCGATCCGGCATCAGCACCGCCGAGTGATCCGGCTCATGCCCTGCCTCGGCTGGAGGTTCGACCAGATGCCTCGGCACCAGCGCCTGCTGTGGATAAGTCTGCGCGAAGTTCACCCACGGGCAGTTATCCACAAGCTTTTTCAAACGCTGGTTGAAGGCCCGGCTCACCGCATATTGGCCACCGGACACCGTACGGAATTGCGCGGTCAGCACCACACCGTTGAGGTCCATCTTGTCGACGCCGAACACATCCAGCGGCCCTTGCAGGTTGTAGCGCAGGAACGGGTCGCTACTGATGGAGTGCCCCGCCTCGCGGATCAGTTCGATTGCCTTGTCGACATCGGTGTCGTAAGTGAACTGCACCGAGAAAAACGCATAGGCGAATTGCCGCGATTGGTTGGTCACCGCCTTGATCTGCCCGAACGGCACCGAGTGCACGAAGCCCTTGCCGTCGCGCAGGCGCAAGGTGCGAATGGTCAGGCCTTCGACGGTACCTGCGTGACCGGAATCGAGCACCACCCAGTCACCGATGGACAATGTGTCTTCGATGATGATGAACAGCCCGGTAATCACATCCTGCACCAGTTGCTGGGAGCCGAAACCGATCGCCAGGCCGATGACCCCGGCACCGGCCAGGAACGGTGCGACGTTGATCCCCAGGTTGGCCATGGTGGTAATCGCGCAAATCACCACCAGGATGATTTTGATCGCATTGCGTAGCAGCGGCAGGATGGTTTTCACCCGCGTACTCGGCTGGCGCGCCGAGCGCTTGTTGGTCGGTGGTTTCAGGGCTTCCTGAATCGCCGTGTCGAGCACCACCCAGACCATCCAGGTCACCAGCAGGATCAGACCGATGTGGCCCAGGGAATCACTGATCGCCCGGCCCACGGCATTGGTCACTGCGAATTCGAACAGCGACACGCCCCAGATCCGCCCGAGGATATCGATGAACACGATGGCCATGCCGATGCGCAGCAAGGCATGGGACAAGTTGAGAAAACGCTCCTTGTAGGCGCCGTTGCGGCGCAGGTCCGCTTCGCTGCGCGCCTTGAACAGATGGTGCAACGTAGTGCTGAGAAACACCGTGGCAATCAGCAATACCGTAGTGAACAAGGCGCTGCGCAGCACTCTCTGGTTGTCCGCCCCGGCGCCGATCAGGTTGATGATCGAAACCAGTACCATCAACAGGATCGGCCAATACCAGAGCCCGGAAAATATCCGCAGGGTTTCACGCAACGCCGGCTGACTGAGGCGCTGGGCCAGCGGCAGGATGCGGATCACATGGGCCACCGGGCGACGCATGCGGATTACCAGCAAGCCGAAGGAAATCGATGCTGCCAACCCGGTGAACACGGCGATGCTGCTGGTGAGATTGTTGCCCAATTGATGGGCGATCTGCGGACTGGTCAGGGCATCGCTCAGTGCCACCAGAAAGCCGATGCCGAACAACGGCCTGGGACTCGTCTCGCGGATGATCTGCACCGCCCGCCGCTTGTGCCCGACATTGAACACCACCACCAGCGACAGCACCAATGACGCGGCAAATATCCCCGCGCTGGCGGCATAAGCCAGACACAGCGCCAGCGCCCGACCGGCCGATATCGGCAAAAACTGGCTGGCATAAATCGTCAACGGCAGACTGACAACCGCCGCAAGGGTGTAGGGCAGCACGTAACCGAGCAACGCCTGGCCCCGTTCACGACTGAGCAGCAGACGGTGCTCGCACAGGCGCCTGGCGGCCAGCCGCCCAAGCAGCCAAAGCCCGGCAAAAACAGCCGCCCACACGCAGCTCAGCAGCAGGAAATCGCTGGCGACGCTCCAGGGTGAACGGGCCGAAGGCTGATTGACCAACTGATCCACTTCATCGACCGCGAGGTCGGCACGCAGGCGCCAGGCGTCGACCAGGTTTTCGTTGAGATCGAGTTTGGTCTGGACCTCGTCGATGCTCGAACTGATGGCCCCCAACAATCCGCCTTGCACCAGCGGTTCGGGGTGGGCCGGCGGCGTCGCGGCGGTCGCGGTGACCGGCAGCCCCGGTATCGCGGCGGCTTCCAGTTGCTCGCTGCCCACAAACAGCAACGCTCCCAGCAGTATCGCGGTCTTGAGCCTGATCAAAGCACCCGCTCCTTTGGCTGTGTCTGTATGGAACTGATCGAGAAATACCGGGCAAGTTCGGATATAGCTCCCTCGCCACAGACTAACACCCGCGCTCGCGATCTTTGCGCCCAAGGCAAATATCAAATGTCCATCCCTGTATTTTTCTGACCGAGCCAAATCCCGACACTGCGCTCCATCACATCATTGCACCGGAGTTGCAGCCATGCCCATTGCCCTGCTCGCGCTGACCCTCAGCGCCTTTGCCATCGGGACGACCGAATTCGTCATCGTTGGCCTGTTACCCACCATTGGCACCGACCTCGGCGTCAGTCTGCCATCCGCCGGGCTGTTGGTCAGCCTGTATGCCCTTGGCGTTGCCGTCGGCGCCCCGGTGCTGACCGCCCTCACCGGCAAGGTTCCGCGCAAGTTGCTGCTATTGTCGTTGATGGTGCTGTTCACCCTCGGCAATCTGCTGGCGTGGCAAGCACCGAGCTACGAGTCGTTGATCCTCGCACGGATCGTCACCGGCCTGGCCCACGGGGTATTTTTCTCGATCGGTTCGACCATCGCCACCAGTCTAGTGCCGAAGGAAAAAGCCGCCAGCGCGATTGCCATCATGTTCACCGGCCTGACCGTGGCGCTGGTCACCGGCGTGCCGCTGGGGACATTCATCGGCCAGCATTTCGGCTGGCGTGAAACCTTCCTCGCCGTTTCGGCCCTGGGCGTGATCGCCTTCATCGGCAGCCTGATCTACGTGCCGAAAAATATCGCCCACAGCAAACCCGCATCGCTGTTGCAGCAATTGCAGGTGCTCAAGCAACCGCGCCTGTTGCTGGTGTATGCCATGACGGCCGTCGGCTACGGCGGCTCGTTCATTGCCTTTACTTTCCTCGCACCGATTCTTCAGGACCTCTCCGGCTTCAGCGCCGGCACCGTCAGCCTGGTGTTGCTGGTCTACGGCATCTCCGTGGCCGTCGGCAACATCTGGGGCGGCAAACTGGCAGACAAGCGCGGCCCGATCAGCGCCCTGAAAATCATCTTTGCCCTGCTCGCCGCCGTGTTGTTCGTGCTGACTTTCACCGCCGGCAATCCGTGGCTGGCGCTGGCCACCGTGCTGTTCTGGGGTGCGGTGGCGTTCGGTAACGTGCCGGGGTTGCAGGTGTATGTGGTGCGTCAGGCTGAGCATCACACCCCGCAGGCGGTGGACGTGGCGTCCGGCCTGAACATCGCGGCGTTCAACCTCGACATTGCCGGTGGCGCCTGGGGCGGTGGCTTGATCGTCGCCCACATGGGGTTGATTCACACCGCGTGGATCGGTGGTCTGGTGGTGTTGGTGGCGCTGGCATTGACCGCATGGAGCGGACGTCTTGATCGCATTGGCCCGGTGTATGCCGAACCGGCTGAGGGCTCTGCCCACGTTGTAACAAGTCACTAATAAACCCTGTGGGAGCGAGCCTGCTCCCACAGTTGCTCGGTGGTGCTCTGTAGAAAATGTACCGTCCGTAGCCCCATCGAAACTTTCGCCGCCGCCCCAGGGTCATCCATAGACAGGAGCCGTCAGGCGGGAGACGACATGACAGCGAATCACACCGATATTCCCGCACACTCGAACGCAACCGAGATGCGGGTACAGGGTGCGTCCGTCACTTGTCATTTCACCGTGCTGACGGTCAACACCCACAAAGGTTTCACCGCGCTGAACCGGCGTTTCATCCTGCCGGAACTGCGTGAAGCGGTGCGCAGTGTGTCTGCCGATGTGGTGTTTTTGCAGGAAGTCCACGGCACCCACGAGCAGCATCCCAGGCGCTACACCAACTGGCCGGCGATGCCACAATACGAATTCCTCGCCGACAGCCTGTGGCCTCAGTTCGCCTATGGCCGCAATGCGGTGTATCCGGCGGGCGATCACGGCAATGCGTTGTTATCGAAGTTCCAGATCATCCGCCACGACAACCTCGACGTGTCCTTCAGCGGCCACGAGAACCGCGGGCTCTTGCATTGCGTGTTGCGCCTGCCCGGCGACGGCCAGGAGGTGCATGCGATTTGCGTGCACCTGGGGCTGCGTGAAACCCATCGCACCGCGCAACTTAAGCTGCTCGCCCAGCGCCTGGACGCCCTGCCGGACGACGCCCCGGTGATAGTCGCCGGGGACTTCAACGATTGGCGCCAGCGCGCCGATGCATTACTCACGCCCAGCGGTTTGCGTGAAGTCTTCGCCGCGCACCATGGCAAACCGGCGCGCAGTTTCCCCGCGCGCTTGCCGGCATTGCGCCTGGACCGCATCTACGTGCGCAACCTCAAGGCCAGCCATCCGCGAGTGCTGACCTCCCGGCCCTGGTCGCACCTTTCCGACCACGTCCCGCTGTCGGTGGAGATCGAGCTATGAGCAGCCAGTCGATGGAAAAAACCACGCTGGAACACATCCCCGCTCCGCCCACCCGAGAGCCGACAGCGGTCGATGTCGAATACGGCTGGCAAGGCAGCAATCGGGTCGAGTTGCTGGAGAACGGTGAAGCGTATTTTCCGCGGGTGTTTGAAGCACTGCGCCGGGCGCAAAGTGAAATCCTGCTGGAAACCTTCATTCTGTTTGAGGACAAGGTCGGCAATGAGCTGCAACAGATCCTGATCGAAGCCTCTCAGCGCGGCGTGCGCACCACCGTCAGCCTCGACGGCTTTGGTTGCGGCGAGCTGAGTACCGGGTTCCTCACCGCCCTGACCGCCGCCGGTGTGCACCTGCAAATATTCGACCCGGCACCGAAACGCCTGGGCATCCGCACCAACTGGTTCCGGCGCCTGCACCGCAAGATTGTGGTGGTCGATGGCAGCGTCGCGTTCGTCGGCGGGATCAACTTTTCCGCCGATCACCTGGCCGACTTCGGCCCCGAGGCCAAACAGGATTATTCCGTAGAAGTGCAAGGCCCGGCCGTGGCCGATATCCATCACTTTGCCCTGCTGCAATGCGGTCGCCCGGTGCGCGCCAAATACTGGTGGCAACGCCGTCGGCTGCGGCGTTCGGAACTGGCCTCCAGCGATCACGACGGCCAGGTGCGGCTGGTGTACCGCGACAACGGTGAACACCCGTCCGACATCGAAGAGGTTTACCGCCTGGTGTTGCGCCAGGCACAGCGCCGAGTGGTAATCGCCAACGCCTACTTCTTTCCCGGTTTCCGTCTGTTGCGAGAGATCCGCAACGCGGCCCGCCGAGGCGTGGATGTGCGGCTGATCCTGCAGGGCCAGCCAGACATGCGGGTGGCCAGGCTCGCCGCACGCATGACCTATGACTACCTGCTCAAGTCAGGGGTGAAAATCTACGAATATTGCGACCGACCGCTGCACGGCAAGGTCGCCTTGGTGGACGAGGACTGGAGCACCGTCGGTTCCAGCAACCTCGACCCGTTGAGCCTGTCGATGAATCTCGAAGCCAACTTGCTGATCCGCGACCAAGCCTTCAATCGTCATCTGTTCGATCGCCTGGAAGACCTCAGCGACAACCATTGCAAGGCCATGTCTCCCGACATCGCGCCACGAGGTCGTGTCTGGCACATGACCATCGGTTTTCTGGTGTTTCACTTCCTGCGGCATTTCCCGGCATGGGCCGGTTGGTTGCCGGCGCATAAACCTCGCCTGAAACCCTTCCCTCCTCCGACCGGGAGCGCTGACCATGAACCGCGCTGAACCCAACACGGCAACTCACGCCAATAGCCCTGGCAAGTCGCACTGGAGCCGCTGGAAACGACCGCTGACGATGCTGTTTTTCCTGATGCTGATCGTGCTGTTCACGATGCTCGCCCAGCGCCTCGAATGGAGCGAAGTATTCGATAACCTGGCCGATTTCAAGGTGCGCACACTGATCATTGCGTCGGGGCTGACCCTGGTGAGTTTTCTGGTGTACGCCTGCTTCGACCTGATCGGTCGCACCTACATCCGCCAGAACCTGACCTGGAAGCAGATCCTGCCAGTGGGGATCATCAGCTACGCCTTCAACCTGAACCTGAGCGCCTGGGTCGGCGGCATCGCCATGCGTTACCGGTTGTACTCGCGGCTAGGGGTCAGCAAGAGCAACATCGCGAAAATCCTCGGTCTGAGCCTGGCGACCAATTGGTTCGGTTACATGGTCATTGCCGGCGCCATGTTCAGCAGCGGGCTGGTGCGCATGCCGCCGGGCTGGAAGCTCAGCAGTAGCGCGCTGCAAGGCGTGGGGGTTTTGCTGTTGCTGTTGAGCGCCGGGTACCTGGCGGCGTGCCGGTTTGCCAAGCGTCGGGAGTGGGCGATTCGCGGCATCGAAATCGACCTGCCGTCCTTGCGCATGGCAGTGCTGCAACTGGCCCTCGGGGCCCTGAACTGGTCGCTGATGGCGGCGGTGATTTTCACCTTGCTGCCGAGCAAACTGGACTATCCACTGGTATTGGGCGTGCTGTTGATCAGCGCCATCGCCGGGGTCATCACTCACATCCCGGCCGGGCTCGGCGTGCTGGAAGCTGTATTCGTAGCGTTGCTGCAACACGAGGTTTCGCGGGGCAGCCTGGTGGCGGGACTGCTGGCCTATCGAGCGATTTATTTCATCCTGCCGCTGTTGATTACCCTGTTGATGTATTTGCTGGTGGAGGCCAAGGCCAAGGCGCTGCGGATAGAGAAAAAACCCAAGTGATTTTGTGCTGGTTGTGAAGACGCCTTCGCGAGCAAGCCCGCTCCCACAGGGTCTGTTGGTGGATGCAGATTCTATGTACACCCTCGATCCATGTGGGAGCGGGCTTGCCCGCGAAGGCGCCCGCAAACACACCGCAAATCACTGGGATTGAATAATGCTCAACCGCTCCCCCACTACCATCTCGGTAATCCAGCCGACAAGGATCGAGGTGTAGGCCTGCTGCGAAACCGGGTCGCTCAAGGCGTGGTCGGCGCCATCGATGATGCGATGGGTCAGCGAGTGAGTCTGCTGGCATGCCGCGCGGTAACTCATGATCGTCGCGTGGGGTACGTAGTCGTCGGTCTCGGACTGTACCAACAGGACATCCCCGGTGAATTGTGAGCAGGCATGCAAGGCACGATTGCTGTCGGCACGCACCAGGGTGCTTCGGTAATCACGCAGATCCAGCTTGTCCAGGTCGCGTTTCGGCGCGTGCCATTGCTCGTCGCGATACAGCGCCGGCACCCGCAGCGCCAGCCAGCGCACCGGCCTCAGCGAAGTCAGGATCGAGGCCAGATACCCCCCGTAACTGGTGCCGACCACGGCAATCGCCGAGGTATCGAGAGCCGGGTGCGCGAGCAAGCGGTCATAGGCTGCCAGCAAGTCTCGCAAATTGTCTTCCCGGGTCACTCGGGACAATGGTATGCCGGTGCCACCGGTGTGCCCGCGCAGGTCGAAGGTCAGGCACACGCACCCCAACCCGGCGATACCTTTGGCGCGCTCCAGATCCCGCTCCTGACTGCCGCCCCATCCGTGCACAAAGAGCACGCCGGGGACTTTCGATTTGGGGCTCAGGAAGGTCCCGCTCATCTGTTCGTCGTCGATGTCGATCTGAATGGATTCGCTTCTAGCCGTCATAGGATTTAACCGTTACGTACTTTAGGAGAAAGTCACTGCTCTGCGCCGGCCCGCGATACACCTCGATGGCGTTTGCCGGCAACGGCTGATCGATGTAGGTTTCCACCGAAGACACACGAATCGCAGGCATCCTGGGATCGTTGACGAAACTCTGCAAGGCCGCCACCTCGGCGCTGCTGGCACCACCCATGCGCCAGGATTGTTCGAGCACGCCGCTGCGTTGATTACCGTCGCTATCGATGCCCTGGGCGATGTCGTAGTTACGGCGTGACGCATAGAAACGCGGATAGGCTTCATCCGCGGCGCTGTCGAACACCTGCGCCTGCTTGATAGCCACCCGTACGTCATCGGCCAGGTCCAGCTTGAGTAAATCGTCGTAGCCGCCCTGCACCACCAACAGGTTCGAGCCGCCATACACCTCTTCGCCCTCTGCATCCTTGGTCAGGTATTGATCACCGCAGTAACTCAGCACCTTGTCGCCGATGAAACTCTGACCAACGCTGTGGGTGATCACTTGATCCAGGTCCTGCTCCAGTACCACACCCTCGCTGAAGGTTGCCTCAGCCTCGGGCCTGGCCAGAATTTCATCGAACTCGTCGAGGCTCTGGATCACTTCCTGACCACGTCCGGCGCAAGCGTGTATCGGCTTCAAGCGAACGGGCCCGGTATACAACAAATGCTCCGCCGCCGGACGCGCATCCTTCAGGGAGAACACGCTGAGTCCGTCGAGCACCACGCTGCGCACCCGCTCGGAAAACAACGGAGCCCAGCCAGGCGGAGCATGGGCGTGGCGGTTGAGCAATCCGTGGCTGATGGCCTTGGTGCAGATGAAGTCGTGGTCGACATAACCGCCCCACAAATCCTCCGGCCCCTTGACCCCCAGTTGCCGGGCAATCGCAGTGCCCACCAGGGTCTGGGTTGGCAACAGGTAGAGGTCCCGCCCGACATGCAACTGCGGGTCGTAACTGCCGCCGTACTTGAGCCCCAGTATCTGCGCCAGCCAGCGGGCCAGCGCACGGTTGGTTTCAACTTCGTGCAGCGGCGCATCGGCGAGCACCGAATGGGAGACCACCAGTTTCCTGCGGTTTGTTGGGGTCATGCATCCCCCTTCAATCGACGATTGATGAATGTAGCTGAAGGGGTGCAGAGATCAGGCCAAGCTGCCCTGAAGGGAAAGGGTTTTCAAATCAGCCTGTTGCGCAGAACGTGATGGCATGTGGCCTGTTTTATTCTGCACGACGCCCGTTGATATTCCGGCATTTTGCACGATTCCAGCCCACACACCCGACCCTGTGGGAGCGAGCTTGCTCGCGATGAGGGAATGACATTCAACATTTATGTGGCTGACACACCGCTATCGCGAGCAAGCTCGCTCCCACAGGGAATAGAGGTGATGCGACTACCGTGCAACCGATCCAGGGCTCACCCCAAACCGCGTCCGATAATCACTCGGCGCCAACCCGGTGATTTTCTTGAATGTCGCACGAAACGCCCCGGGGTCCTGATAACCCACGGTCCAGGCGATGTGATCGATGGTCCCGTTGGTGAATTCAAGCATTTCCCGGGCCTTGCCGACTCGCAGATGCTGGCAGTATTCGGTGGGTTTGAGCCCCGTGGCCGCGCGGAAGCGTCGCAGGAAGGTGCGTTCTTCCAGCCCTGCCTTTTCGGCCATCGCCGCCAGCGACACATCGGTCGCCCCGGTGCTTTGCAGCCAGTGTTGCACCTTGAGGATCGCCCCATCGCCATGACTGAGGATCGGCGCAAAGTTGCTGCCGCACTCACTGGCGCTGTCGCTGTGTTCCACCACCAGAAAACGCGCGGTGTTGGTGGCGATGCTCGGCCCCAGCAGCCGGTTGACCAGCCGCAGGCCCAGTTCCGACCAGGCCATCAGCCCTGCGGTGGTAATCAGGTCGCCGTCATCGACGATTGGCGTATCGGCCTTGAGCCTGATCGCCGGATAACGTTCAGCGAAGGCTTTGGCCGAGGTCCAGTGGGTGGTGGCGCTACGACCGTCGAGCAGACCGCTTTCGGCCAACAGGATAGAACCCACGCAAACCCCGCCCAGTGTCGCACCGTTGGCATGTTGATCACGCAACCAGCGGATCAATCCCTGTGGCGCCTGGCCCTCGGAAAAACCGCCGATCGACGGCGGAATCAACACGGCCACCAGGGCCCGCTCCGGGCCGGGATGACTGTCGAAAACCCGAACCGGCGGCTGATCGCCTTCGACCTGCCAATGGCTGACCCGCAACAGCGGCAACTGCGCAGACTGATGTTCGGCGGCAATCCGGTTCGCCACCCCGAACAAGTCCGTCAAGCCATGCACCGCCGCCATCTGTGCGCCGGGATAGATCAGCACACCGAGTTCGGCGATTGCCCTTTCTGCGTCCATTGTCAGTTTTCCCCCTTCTATTGTCGGTGCGGCCAATCCTCGGATCGCCTGCCAGAGCCAATACTTCATTCCACACCAACACACACTTCGAGGAAACAGTCATGGCCAAGCAAGCGCTCATCGTAGTCGATATCCAGAACGACTACTTCCCCCAAGGCAAGTGGCCGCTGGTCGGTGCCGACGCTGCCGCAGACAACGCCGTCCGCCTGATCAAGGCCTTCCGCGACGCAGGGGATTCAGTAGTGCACATCCGCCACGAATTCACCTCCGAAGAGGCGCCGTTTTTCACCCCGAACTCCGAAGGCGCCAAGCTGCACCCGAAAGTGCTCAACCGCGCCGACGAACCGGTGGTACTCAAGCACTTCGTCAACTCGTTCCGCGAAACCGAATTGAAATCGATCCTCGACGAACAAGGCATCAAGGAACTGGTGGTCGTGGGCAGCATGAGCCACATGTGCGTGGACGGCATCACCCGTGCGGCGGCGGATTTCGGCTATACGGTCACCGTCATCCACGACGCCTGCGCCACCCGTGACCTGGAATTCAATGGCGTGACGGTTCCAGCGGCGCAGGTTCATGCGGCGTTCATGGCGGCCCTGGCGTTTGCCTATGCCAGCGTGGTGTCGACCAACGAGTTCCTCGCGGCCTGAGTCTGCGATTAAATTCCACCGCCCATAAAAAACCCGCACTTCCAAGCGAAGTGCGGGTTTTGTGTTTCAGCTTGTAGCTTGAGGCTTGAGGCTTGCAGCTGCTTTAGAACGGAATATCGTCATCAAAGCTGTCGAAATCCGGAGCCGGCTGAGGAGCGGCCTGCTGTGGAGCCGGGCGCGACTGTTGCGGCGCCGACTGCTGTGGACGCGGAGCCTGCTGGCGCGGAGCGGATTGCTGGTAGTTGTTACCGCCGCCCTGGCCTTGCTGGTCGCCCTGTGGACGGCCGCCCAGCAGTTGCATGGTGCCTTGCATGTCGACCACGATTTCGGTGGTGTAACGCTTGATACCGTCTTTTTCCCACTCGCGGGTCTGCAGCTTGCCTTCGATGTAGACCTGCGAACCTTTACGCAGGTATTCGCCAGCGATTTCTGCAACCTTGCCGAACATCGACACACGGTGCCATTCGGTCTTTTCGACTTTCTGACCGGTTTGCTTGTCGGTCCACTGTTCGCTGGTCGCCAGACTCAGGTTGGTCACGGCGTTACCGTTAGGCAAGTAGCGAACTTCGGGATCCTGGCCGCAAGTGCCGACCAATATGACTTTGTTAACCCCACGGGCCATAACGTTCTCCTAGGCTACGCACGCTGCCCCGGCCGGGTTGTTCACCAGGCGCTCAAGGGTGGTGCGATCCAATAGTTCGGTGTCCAGTTTGATGTAAATCGCCGCCTCTTCCGCGACGATGACTGCATCTGTTACCCCTACGACCGCCTTCAGGCGCTCGACCAGACCCGCTTCGCGGATCGCCTCGGGCGACAACGGCAAGCGCAGGCTCGTGACGTAGGGAGGTTCGCGCATGGTAACAGCAAAGGCCAGCCAGAGGGCAGCCAGACCGGCGCATCCGAGGAACACAACCGACAGACCGCCATGCTGGAACAGCCAGCCGCCAAGAATCCCGCCCAATGCCGACCCGAGGAACTGGCTGGTGGAATAAACCCCCATCGCCGTGCCCTTGCCGCCGGCCGGTGAAACCTTGCTGA
Source organism: Pseudomonas sp. KH_046_2 (assembly GCF_057838985.1). Taxonomy (NCBI): domain Bacteria; kingdom Pseudomonadati; phylum Pseudomonadota; class Gammaproteobacteria; order Pseudomonadales; family Pseudomonadaceae; genus Pseudomonas; species Pseudomonas sp. KH_046_2. The sequence goes on from NZ_CM174480.1 coordinate 5,616,806, forward strand.
TCAGCGATGGCAACGAAGCTTCCAGCAGATTGAACGCGGTGAAGAACACCACCGTACCGATCACCAGAGCCCGCAAGCTATCGCCGAACCGCCAGAAGAATAGCTCAGTGAGCATCAGCGTCACGACGGCGCCGAGTAAAACTCGTTTCATTTTGCGTTTCTTCTCGCCATAGATAATGAACGGGATCATGGCGAAGAAAGAAATCAGCAACGCGGTCAGGTACACCCACCAGTGCTGCTCTTTGGGCAGCCCGGCTTTCTCGACCAGTGCCAGCGGCAAGGCGACGAAGCTGGACATCAACATCGCGTGCAACACAAAAATGCCCAGGTCCAGGCGCAGCAGGTCTGGGTGCTTGAGCGTCGGCATCAGCGCCTGACGCGCCACACCGGACTCACGATGCTGCAACGGCCCGTTGGACCGCGGCACCATGAACATCACGATCACGATGCCGAACAACGCCATGCCGCCGGTGGCAAGGAACAGCCCGGACAGCCCGAAGGCGCGGGTCAGCAGCGGGCCGACCACCATGGCCACCGCAAACGACAGGCCGATGGTCATGCCGATCATGGCCATGGCCTTGGTCCGGTGCTGCTCGCGGGTCAGGTCGGACAGCAAGGCCATGACCGCCGCGGAAATCGCCCCGGCGCCCTGCAGGATCCGACCGGCAATCACGCCCCAGATCGAGTCGGCATTGGCTGCCAGCAGACTGCCGAGTGCAAACACGATCAGGCCCAGGTAAATCACCGGGCGGCGACCGATGCGGTCGGAAATGAAACCGAAAGGAATCTGGAACACTGCCTGGGTCAGGCCATAGGCGCCAATCGCCAGACCGATCAGGGCCGGCGTGGCTCCGGCCAGATCCATCCCATAGGTCGCCAGTACCGGCAACACCATGAACATGCCAAGCATACGGAAGGCGAACACCAGGGCCAGACCGCTTGCCGCGCGGGTCTCGCTGCCACTCATGCGCTCGCTGTGGGGATCGTGCATGGAAAAACCTCATGTGAACCGGCGGCGATTCTACCAGTCCCATCGATTGGCAGGGTATATCGCGACGCTTTGACGCGCATTGCTGACACACTCTTCATGCAAGACAGTAGCCCACTCGTTTGATAGTGTGCATCCATCCAGTATTTGGCCGTATACTCCTACGTTTTCGACGCCCGCCGAGCGAGGCCACCTTGGACAAGATCCTGATTCGTGGGGCTCGAACCCACAACCTGAAGAACATCGACCTGACCCTGCCACGGGACAAGCTGATCGTCATCACCGGCCTGTCCGGCTCCGGCAAGTCGTCCCTGGCTTTCGACACCCTGTACGCCGAAGGTCAGCGCCGCTACGTCGAATCGCTGTCGGCCTACGCCCGGCAGTTCCTGTCGATGATGGAAAAGCCCGACGTCGACACCATCGAAGGCCTGTCGCCGGCGATCTCCATCGAGCAGAAGTCGACCTCGCACAACCCACGCTCGACGGTCGGCACCATCACCGAAATCTACGACTACCTGCGTCTGCTTTATGCACGCGTGGGTATTCCGCGCTGCCCGGATCACGATATCCCGCTGGAAGCGCAGACCGTCAGCCAGATGGTCGACCTTGTCCTCGCCGAACCGGAGGGCAGCAAGCTGATGCTGTTGGCGCCGGTCATCCGCGAGCGCAAAGGCGAGCACCTGTCGGTTTTCGAAGAGCTGCGCGCACAGGGCTTCGTCCGCGCCCGAATCAACGGCAAGCTCTATGAGCTGGACGAAGCGCCCAAGCTCGACAAGCAGAAAAAACATACCATCGATGTCGTGGTCGACCGCTTCAAGGTTCGCGCCGACCTGCAACAACGCCTCGCCGAATCCTTCGAGACCGCGCTGAAACTGGCGGACGGCATCGCCCTGGTGGCGCCGATGGACGACGAGCCGGGTGAAGAGATGATCTTCTCCGCACGCTTCGCCTGCCCGATCTGCGGCCACGCCATCAGCGAACTGGAACCCAAGCTGTTCTCCTTCAACAACCCGGCCGGCGCTTGCCCGACCTGTGATGGTTTGGGGGTGAAGCAGTTCTTCGACATCAAGCGCCTGGTCAATGGCGAACTGACCCTGGCCGAAGGGGCGATTCGCGGTTGGGACCGGCGTAACGTCTATTACTTCCAGATGCTCGGCTCGCTGGCCTCGCACTACAAGTTCAGCCTGGAAGTTCCGTTCAACGAACTGCCGGCCGATCAGCAGAAGTTCATCCTGCACGGCAGCGGCTCGCAAAACGTCGACTTCAAGTACCTGAACGACCGTGGCGACATCGTCAAACGCTCACACCCGTTCGAAGGCATCGTGCCGAACCTGGAACGTCGTTACCGCGAAACCGAATCGGCATCGGTGCGCGAAGAGCTGGCCAAGTTCCTCAGCACCCAGTCGTGCCCGGACTGCCGTGGCACCCGCCTGCGGCGTGAAGCGCGGCACGTGTGGGTCGGCGAGAAAACCCTGCCGGCAGTGACCAACCTGCCGATCGGCGATGCATCCGATTATTTTGGCGGGCTCAAGCTCACCGGCCGGCGTGGCGAAATCGCCGACAAGATCCTCAAGGAAATCCGCGAACGCCTGCAGTTCCTGGTCAACGTCGGCCTCGACTATCTGTCGCTGGATCGCAGCGCGGACACCCTATCCGGTGGCGAGGCCCAGCGCATTCGCCTGGCCAGCCAGATTGGCGCCGGCCTGGTGGGCGTCCTGTACATCCTCGACGAACCCTCTATCGGCCTGCACCAGCGCGATAACGACCGGCTGCTGGGCACTCTCAAACACCTGCGCGACATCGGTAACACGGTGATCGTGGTCGAGCACGACGAAGATGCGATTCGCCTGGCCGACTACGTGGTGGACATCGGCCCGGGCGCTGGCGTGCACGGCGGGCATATCGTTGCCGAAGGCACGCCTGCCCAGGTCATGGCGCACCCGGACTCGCTGACGGGCAAATACCTGTCGGGCCGGGTGAAGATCGAAGTCCCGGCCAAGCGCACGCCGCGCAACAAGAAGCTGACGCTGTCGCTCAAGGGCGCGCGTGGCAACAACCTGCGCAATGTCGACCTGGAGATCCCGATCGGCCTGCTGACCTGTGTCACCGGCGTGTCCGGCTCCGGCAAGTCGACGCTGATCAACAACACCCTGTTCCCGCTGAGCGCCACGGCGCTGAACGGCGCCACTACCCTTGAAGCGGCCGTCCACGACAGCATCAAGGGCCTGGAGCACCTGGACAAGGTCGTCGACATCGACCAGAGCCCGATCGGTCGCACACCGCGCTCCAACCCGGCGACCTACACCGGTTTGTTCACGCCGATCCGCGAGTTGTTCGCCGGCGTACCGGAGTCCCGCTCCCGGGGCTACGGGCCGGGGCGCTTCTCCTTCAACGTCAAGGGCGGCCGCTGCGAGGCCTGCCAGGGCGACGGCCTGATCAAGGTCGAGATGCACTTCCTGCCGGACATCTACGTGCCCTGCGACGTGTGCAAGAGCAAGCGTTACAACCGCGAAACCCTGGAGATCAAGTACAAGGGCAAGAGCATCCACGAAACCCTCGAGATGACCATCGAGGAGGCGCGGGTGTTCTTCGATGCCGTACCGGCCCTGGCGCGCAAGCTGCAAACGTTGATGGACGTCGGCCTGTCGTACATCAAGCTGGGGCAATCGGCGACCACGCTGTCCGGCGGTGAAGCCCAGCGGGTGAAACTGTCCCGCGAGCTGTCCAAGCGCGATACCGGCAAGACCCTGTACATCCTCGACGAACCCACCACCGGGCTGCACTTCGCGGATATCCAGCAACTGCTGGACGTGTTGCATCGCCTGCGCGACCACGGCAACACAGTGGTAGTGATCGAACATAACCTGGACGTGATCAAGACCGCTGACTGGCTGGTGGACCTGGGTCCGGAGGGTGGTTCCAAGGGCGGGCAGATCATTGCCGTCGGCACACCGGAGGAAGTGTCAGAGATGAAGCAATCCCATACCGGTTACTACCTCAAGCCGCTGCTGGAACGCGATCGGGCTTAACCGGGCCCCATGAAAAAGCCCCTGTCACTTCATCAGTGACAGGGGCTTTTTTGTATTCGCAGCAATCAGGTGTGGGATTGCAGGTAGTTCTCAAGCCCGATCAACTTGATCAGACCCAACTGCTTCTCGAGCCAGTAGGTGTGATCTTCTTCGGTGTCATGCAATTGAACCCGCAGCATTTCGCGGCTGACATAGTCCTTGTGCTGCTCGCAGAGCTTGATGCCCTTGCACAGCGCAGCACGAACCTTGTATTCGAGGCGCAAGTCCGCTTCGAGCATCTCGGTCACCGTGGTGCCGACATCGAGATCGTCCGCACGCATGCGCGGTGTGCCTTCGAGCATCAGAATCCGGCGCATCAGGGCATCGGCGTGCCCTGCTTCCTCTTCCATCTCGTGGTTGATTCGTTCGTAGAGCTTGGTGAAACCCCAGTCCTCATACATCCGCGAGTGGACGAAATATTGATCACGCGCGGCCAGTTCGCCGGTCAGCAACGTGTTGAGGTAATCGATCACATCTGGGTGGCCTTGCATCGCCCTACATCTCCCTGCTTGAAAGTTGTAGTTTGAACCAACATGCCCTTATCGTCACTCGCGAGACGCAATAAAAGCGAAGATATTCTGAGAAAACAGGTTGAAATAACGCAAAAACCGCCCAAACAAGGGCGGTTCTGCTTCTCATTTAGACTTCGTTAAGCTGTACGTTGAGCAGCTTTGCGATTGCTTCTCCATACGCCGGGTCAGCCTTGTAGAAATGCTGCAACTGACGGTCAACCACATCACTCGATACGCCCGCCATCGCACCGGCGATGTTGCTGACCAGCAGTGATTTCTGCTCTTCAGTCATCAAGCGGAACAACGCGCCGGCGTGACTGTAGTAATCCGTGTCTTCACGGTGGTCGTAACGATCGGCGGCACCACTGAGGGCCAACGCGGGCTCTGCGTAACGAGGCGCCTGCTTCGGCGACTCGACATAGCTGTTCGGCTCGTAGTTCGGCGTCGCACCGCCATTGCTGCCAAAAGCCATCGAACCATCACGCTGGTAAGTGTTGACCGGACTGCGCGCAGCATTGACTGGCAACTGCTGGTGATTGGTGCCGACACGGTAGCGATGAGCGTCCGCGTAGGCGAAGACCCGACCTTGCAGCATACGATCCGGCGACAGACCAACGCCTGGAACCATATTGCTGGGACCGAAAGCCGCTTGTTCAACTTCCGCGAAGTAGTTCTGCGGATTGCGATTGAGCTCCAGCTCTCCGACTTCGATCAGTGGAAACTCTTTCTGCGACCAGGTTTTGGTGACATCAAACGGGTTCTCGTAGTGCGCCGCCGCCTGAGCCTCGCTCATGATCTGAATGCACACGCGCCATTTCGGGAAATCACCCTGCTCGATGGCATTGAACAAGTCACGCTGGGCGTAATCCGGATCAGTACCCGCAAGGCGCGCCGCCTCGGCAGGAGCAAGGTTCTTGATCCCCTGTTTGGTCTTGTAGTGCCACTTCACCCAGTGACGCTCACCTTGAGCGTTGATGAGGCTGTAAGTGTGGCTGCCGAAGCCGTGCATGTGGCGGTATCCGTCAGGGATACCCCGGTCGGAGAACAGGATGGTGACCTGGTGCAGCGCCTCGGGCGAATGCGACCAGAAGTCCCACATCGCCTGGGCACTCTTCAGGTTGCTTTGCGGCAAACGCTTCTGGGTGTGGATAAAGTCCGGAAACTTCAGTGGATCACGAATGAAGAACACAGGGGTGTTGTTGCCAACGATGTCCCAGTTGCCTTCTTCGGTGTAGAACTTCAAGGCGAACCCGCGCGGATCACGCTCGGTATCGGCCGAACCACGCTCGCCACCCACGGTGGAAAACCGCAGAAAAGTCGGGGTTTGCTTGCCGACTGCCTGAAACAGCTTCGCACTGGTGTATTGAGTGATATCGCTCGTCACGGTGAACGTACCGTAGGCACCCGAGCCTTTGGCGTGTACACGGCGCTCAGGGATGTTTTCACGGTTGAAGTGGGCAAGCTTCTCGATCAGGTGAAAGTCGTCGAGCAGCAGCGGGCCACGAGGGCCGGCGGAACGTGAATTCTGGTTATCGGCAACAGGAGCGCCACTGGCGGTGGTAAGCGTTTTGTTTTGGCTCATGCGATCTTCCTTCCTCTGTCGGTCTTGAACTGCCGGCTATCGGCTGAGAAGGAGTATTGATCATCAATATGACAGCTACAAATTCATTAACTTGCAGACATCGATAGAGAAAAACTAATGATCATCCCCATCACATAATGACGATGTGGACAAAGGAGGCGCTTGTACAAACGGCGCGTTTCTTACAGGCACAAAAAACCGGGCACTAGGCCCGGTTCTTTGTTTCAGACTGACGTCTTACTCGGCAGATACAGCTTCGCCGGCAGTAGCACGATCAACCAACTCGACGTACGCCATAGGCGCGTTGTCGCCAGCGCGGAAACCGCACTTGAGGATGCGCAGGTAGCCACCCTCACGGGTAGCGTAACGCTTGCCCAGGTCGTTGAAGAGCTTACCAACGATAGCTTTCGAACGAGTACGGTCGAAAGCCAGACGGCGGTTAGCAACGCTATCTATCTTGGCCAAAGTGATCAGCGGCTCGGCAACGCGGCGCAGTTCTTTAGCTTTTGGCAGAGTAGTTTTGATCAGCTCGTGCTCGAACAGCGACACCGCCATGTTTTGGAACATGGCCTTGCGGTGCGAGCTGGTGCGGCTCAGGTGACGACCACTTTTACGATGACGCATGGTTCATTCCTTACCAAACACTACGTTCGGTGATTACGACGATCAGGCAGTCGCCTTGTCGTCCTTCTTAAGACTTGCAGGCGGCCAGTTGTCGAGGCGCATGCCGAGGGACAGACCGCGGGAGGCCAGAACGTCCTTGATTTCAGTCAAGGATTTCTTGCCCAGGTTCGGAGTCTTCAACAGCTCTACTTCGGTACGCTGAATCAGGTCACCGATGTAGTAGATGTTTTCCGCCTTAAGGCAGTTAGCCGAACGTACAGTCAGTTCCAGATCGTCAACCGGGCGAAGCAGGATCGGATCGATCTCGTCTTCCTGCTCGACAACCACTGGCTCACTGTCACCCTTGAGGTCGACGAACGCAGCCAACTGCTGTTGCAGGATGGTTGCAGCGCGGCGAATTGCCTCTTCAGGATCCAGAGTACCGTTGGTTTCCAGATCAATAACCAGCTTGTCCAGGTTAGTACGCTGCTCGACACGGGCGTTTTCCACCACGTATGCGATACGGCGAACCGGGCTGAACGAAGAGTCAAGCTGCAAGCGACCGATGCTGCGGCTTTCGTCTTCATCGCTCTGACGCGAATCTGCCGGTTCATAACCACGACCACGAGCTACTACGAGCTTCATGTTCAGGGCGCCGTTAGACGCCAGGTTAGCGATTACGTGATCGGGATTAACGATCTCGACATCATGATCCAGCTGAATATCGGCAGCGGTAACCACCCCCGAACCCTTCTTCGACAAGGTCAGCGTAACTTCGTCACGACCGTGCAGCTTGATAGCCAGACCTTTAAGGTTCAACAGGATTTCAATTACGTCTTCCTGTACACCTTCGATGGCGCTGTACTCGTGGAGCACACCGTCAATCTCGGCCTCGACTACTGCACAGCCGGGCATTGAGGACAACAGGATGCGGCGCAGCGCGTTGCCCAGGGTATGGCCAAAGCCACGCTCGAGAGGCTCGAGAGTGATCTTGGCGCGGGTTGGACTGACAACCTGCACATCAATGTGGCGGGGTGTCAGGAACTCATTTACCGAAATCTGCATGGATGCACCTATTTTCTAGCCCTTACTTGGAGTAGAGCTCGACAATCAGGCTTTCGTTGATGTCGGCGGACAGATCACTGCGAGCTGGAACGTTCTTGAAAACGCCCGACTTCTTCTCAGTGTCTACTTCTACCCATTCTACGCGGCCACGTTGGGCACACAGATCGAGAGCTTGGACAATGCGAAGTTGATTTTTTGCTTTCTCGCGAACAGCGACCACGTCACCAGCACGAACCTGGTAGGACGGAACGTTAACGGTCTGACCGTTTACGCTGATCGACTTGTGCGATACCAGCTGACGGGATTCGGCACGAGTCGAACCAAAGCCCATACGGTATACAACGTTGTCCAGACGGCATTCGAGCAGTTGCAGCAGGTTTTCACCGGTTGCACCTTTCTTGCCAGCAGCTTCTTTGTAGTAGCCGCTGAATTGACGCTCGAGAACGCCGTAGATACGACGGACCTTCTGCTTTTCACGCAGTTGGGTGCCGTAGTCGGACTGGCGACCGCGGCGTTGGCCGTGGATACCAGGTGCTGCTTCAATGTTGCACTTCGATTCGATCGCGCGCACGCCGCTCTTCAGGAAGAGATCGGTGCCTTCGCGACGAGCGAGTTTGCATTTTGGACCAATGTAACGAGCCATTCTTTACAATCTCCTGGATTACACGCGGCGCTTCTTCGGCGGACGGCACCCGTTGTGCGGGATTGGCGTCACGTCGGTGATGCTGGCGATCTTGTAGCCACAGCCGTTCAAAGCGCGGACTGCGGATTCACGACCTGGACCTGGACCTTTGACGTTGACGTCGAGGTTTTTCAGGCCGTATTCCAGCGCAGCTTGACCAGCACGTTCAGCAGCTACTTGAGCAGCAAACGGGGTGGACTTGCGGGAACCGCGGAAACCCGAACCACCGGAGGTAGCCCAGGAAAGAGCGTTACCTTGACGGTCGGTAATGGTCACGATGGTGTTGTTAAAAGATGCATGGATGTGGGCGATGCCATCAACCACTGTCTTTTTAACTTTTTTACGAGGACGAGCAGCAGGTTTTGCCATGATTAAATTCCTGTCGATTCGCTGGGGCGATTACTTGCGGATCGGCTTACGCGGACCTTTACGGGTACGCGCGTTGGTCTTGGTACGCTGACCGCGTACTGGAAGACCGCGACGATGACGCAGACCGCGATAGCAACCGAGGTCCATCAAGCGCTTGATTTTCATGTTGATTTCGCGACGCAGGTCACCTTCAGTGGTGAACTTCGCCACTTCGCCACGCAGCTGTTCAATTTGCTCGTCGCTCAGATCTTTGATCTTTGCTGCTGGGTTTACCCCAGTCTCTGCACAAATTTTCTGTGCAGTAGTGCGACCAACACCATAGATGTAGGTCAGCGAGATAACAGTATGCTTGTTATCTGGAATGTTAACGCCTGCAATACGGGCCATTCAGTGGGACTCCAATTGACAGCTACCTACGCCCCGGAAGCCAAGAAATAGGGCGCGAGATAATATCGCTGTAATAACAAATAATCAACCCGGCAGCGCACTAGCTGCCGGGCTTGAAGCACAATCACACTCAGCCTTGGCGCTGTTTGTGACGCGGTTCCGCGCTGCAAATTACTCGAACAACACCTTCGCGGCGAATAATCTTGCAGTTACGGCACAGCTTTTTCACCGATGCACGAACTTTCATCACCAACTCCTCGAACCTTATGGGTCAGCGCAGCATGCCGCTGCCGTAACCCTTCAGGTTGGCTTTCTTCATCAGGGATTCGTACTGGTGCGAAACGAGGTGCGATTGTACTTGGGACATGAAGTCCATCACAACCACGACGACGATCAGCAACGAGGTCCCGCCAAGGTAGAACGGTACGTTGGCTGCAACCACCAGGAACTGGGGCAACAGGCAGACGGCCGTCATGTAAAGAGCACCGAACATGGTCAAGCGAGTCAGAACGCCATCAATGTAGCGCGCAGACTGCTCACCTGGACGGATGCCCGGAATAAAGGCACCGGACTTCTTCAGGTTTTCCGCTACGTCTTTCGGATTGAACATCAACGCCGTATAGAAGAAGCAGAAGAAAATAATCCCTGCACTAAACAGCAGAATATTCAACGGCTGACCAGGAGCGATCGACTGCGAGATGTCCTGCAACCAGCCCATACCTTCAGACTGACCGAACCAGGCACCCAACGAAGCCGGGAACAGCAAAATGCTGCTCGCGAAAATAGCCGGAATAACACCGGCCATGTTCACCTTCAGCGGCAAGTGGCTGGTCTGCGCAGCGAAGACCTTGCGGCCCTGCTGACGCTTGGCGTAGTGAACAGCAATACGACGCTGACCACGCTCAATGAACACCACGAAACCGATAATCGCTACTGCCAGCAAACCGATGGCAACCAGGGCGAAGATGTTGATATCACCCTGACGTGCAGACTCGAAAGACTGCCCGATCGCTCTCGGAAGACCGGCGACGATACCCGAAAAAATCAACATCGAGATACCGTTGCCAACACCACGCTCAGTAATCTGCTCACCCAGCCACATCATGAACATCGCACCAGCCACAAATGTGGTTACCGCGACGAAATGGAAGCCAAAGTCACCAGTGAACGCAACGCCCTGCCCCGCCAGACCAATGGACATGCCAATAGCCTGGACGAGAGCGAGGACGACAGTGCCGTAGCGGGTGTACTGGCTGATCTTGCGACGGCCAGCTTCACCTTCCTTCTTCAACTGCTCCAGCTGCGGGCTGACGGCAGTCATCAGTTGCATGATGATCGATGCCGAGATGTACGGCATGATCCCCAGTGCAAAGATGCTCATCCGCTCCAGCGCGCCGCCGGAAAACATGTTGAACAAGCTAAGAATGGTCCCCTCATTCTGTCGAAACAGGTCCGCGAGTCGGTCCGGGTTGATACCTGGAACCGGGATGTGTGCGCCTATTCGGTAGACGATAATCGCCAGGAACAGAAAACGCAGACGAGCCCAGAGTTCAGACATACCGCCTTTGCCGAGCGCAGAGAGAGCACCTTGCTTAGCCATTTATTCCTCGAACTTGCCGCCAGCTGCTTCGATAGCCGCACGCGCACCTTTGGTGGCGCCGATTCCCTTGCCGATAGTGACAGCGCGAGTCACTTCACCGGACAGCATGATTTTCACACGCTGTACGTTGACGTTGATCACGTTGGCATCTTTCAGGGACTGCACGGTGACGATGTCGCCTTCCACTTTAGCCAGCTCGGACAGACGCACTTCTGCGCGGTCCATGGCCTTCAGGGAAACGAAACCGAACTTCGGCAGGCGACGATGCAGCGGCTGTTGACCGCCTTCAAAGCCTGGAGCAATGGTGCCACCGGAGCGGGAGGTCTGACCTTTGTGACCACGGCCACCAGTCTTACCCAAACCGCTACCGATACCACGGCCCGGACGATGCTTTTCGCGACGGGAACCCGGCGCTGGACTCAGATCATTGAGTTTCATCGATTAACCCTCGACACGCAGCATGTAGTAAGCCTTGTTGATCATCCCGCGATTCTCGGGAGTATCCTGGACTTCTACAGTGTGACCGATGCGACGCAGACCCAGACCCTTAACGCACAGTTTGTGGTTAGGGATGCGGCCGGTCATGCTTTTGATCAGCGTTACTTTTACGGTAGCCATGATCAGAAGATCTCCTTGACGCTTTTGCCACGCTTGGCGGCAATGGATTCAGGAGACTGCATTGCTTTCAAACCCTTGAAAGTGGCGTGAACCACGTTTACCGGGTTAGTCGAGCCGTAGCACTTGGCCAGAACGTTCTGAACGCCAGCAACCTCGAGGACAGCACGCATAGCGCCGCCAGCGATGATACCGGTACCTTCAGAAGCAGGCTGCATGTACACCTTCGAAGCGCCGTGAGCGGACTTCATAGCGTACTGCAGGGTGGTGCCGTTCAGATCAACCTGGATCATGTTGCGGCGAGCAGCTTCCATTGCCTTCTGGATCGCAGCAGGCACTTCACGCGACTTGCCACGGCCGAAGCCAACACGGCCCTTACCATCACCAACCACGGTCAACGCGGTGAAAGTGAAGATACGGCCGCCTTTAACGGTTTTGGCTACGCGGTTAACTTGAACCAGCTTCTCAATGTAGCCTTCGTCGCGCTTTTGGTCGTTATTTGACATAACTTAGAACTCCAGCCCAGCTTCACGAGCAGCATCAGCCAGCGCTTTAACGCGGCCGTGGTACTTGAAGCCAGAGCGGTCGAAAGCCACTTGCGAGACGCCCGCGGCCTTAGCACGCGTAGCGACCAGCTGGCCAACCTTTGTGGCCGCGTCGATGTTGCCAGTGGCGCCATCACGCAGTTCTTTATCCAAAGTCGAGGCGCTTGCCAGGACTTTGTTGCCGTCGGCCGAGATGACCTGGGCGTAGATGTGCTGCGACGAGCGGAACACGCAGAGACGCACGACTTCGAGTTCGTGCATTTTCAGGCGTGCTTTGCGAGCGCGACGCAGTCGAGTAACTTTTTTGTCGGTCATTTGCTATGCCCTACTTCTTCTTGGCTTCTTTACGACGGACGACTTCGTCCGCGTAGCGCACACCTTTGCCTTTGTACGGCTCTGGTGGACGGAAGTCGCGGATCTCAGCGGCCACTTGACCTACCAGCTGCTTGTCGATGCCCTTGATCAGGATATCGGTCTGGCTAGGAGTCTCAGCGGTGATGCCTTCCGGCAGTTCGTAATCCACTGGGTGCGAGAAGCCAAGGGCCAGGTTCAAAACCGTGCCTTTTGCTTGCGCCTTGTAACCAACACCGACCAGCTGGAGCTTGCGCTCGAAGCCTTGGCTTACGCCCTGGACCATGTTGTTTACCAACGCACGCGTGGTACCGGCCATTGCGCGAGTTTGTTGATCGCCATTGCGAGCAGCGAAACGCAGCTCACCAGCTTCTTCAACGATCTCAACGGACGAATGGATGTTCAGTTCAAGAGTACCCTTGGCACCCTTCACCGAAAGCTGTTGGCCTGCGAATTTTACTTCGACACCGGCTGGCAGCTTAACGGGGTTCTTAGCGACGCGAGACATGCTTATCCCCCCTTAGAACACAGTGCAAAGAACTTCGCCGCCGACACCGGCAGCGCGCGCAGCACGATCCGTCATCACACCTTTGTTGGTGGAGACGATAGACACACCGAGACCGCCACGAACTTTTGGCAGATCATCGACGGACTTGTACTGACGCAGGCCTGGACGGCTAACGCGCTTCACTTCTTCGATAACCGGACGGCCTTCGAAGTACTTCAGCTCGATGGACAGCAGTGGTTTGATTTCGCTGCTGATCTGATAACCCGCAATGTAACCTTCGTCCTTCAGGACTTTGGCAACAGCTACCTTCAACGTGGAAGATGGCATGCTTACGACGGACTTTTCAGCCATCTGGGCATTACGGATACGAGTTAGCATGTCCGCTAACGGGTCCTGCATACTCATGGGCTAGACGCTCCTAATACAAAAAAATTAGCCTTGCGGCTATTACGTGTCGCCGAGAATCTCCGAGCATGAAAAACACGGGCTCAGGCGAGCCGGGTATTCTAGACACACCCCAGAAATGAATCAAGCCCCAAAAGGGGCTTGATCCAGATTCAAGGCCACCGGTGGTCAGGATCTTGCGATCCTGGACACCGAGACTTTGACAGTACTTACCAGCTGGCTTTAACCAGACCCGGTACGTCACCACGCATGGCAGCTTCACGCAGCTTGTTACGGCCGAGGCCGAACTTGCGGTAAACGCCGTGTGGACGACCGGTCAGGCGGCAGCGGTTACGCATGCGCGAAGCGCTTGCGTCACGTGGCTGCTTCTGCAGGGCTACTGTAGCTTCCCAACGCGCTTCTGGACTTGCGTTCAGATCAACGATGATAGCTTTCAGTGCTGCACGCTTCTTGGCGTACTTGGCAACCGTGAGCTGACGCTTCAGCTCGCGGTTTTTCATGCTCATCTTGGCCATGGTCCTACTCCAATCAGTTGCGGAACGGGAATTTGAACGCACGCAGCAAAGCGCGGCCTTCATCATCGTTCTTGGCAGTGGTGGTCAGGGTGATGTCCAGACCGCGGAGAGCATCGATCTTGTCGTAGTCGATTTCCGGGAAAATGATCTGCTCTTTCACGCCCATGCTGTAGTTGCCACGACCATCGAAGGACTTGGCATTCAGGCCGCGGAAGTCGCGAACCCGAGGCAGGGAGATCGACAGCAGACGATCCAGGAACTCGTACATACGCTCACGGCGCAGGGTCACTTTGACGCCGATCGGCCAACCTTCACGGACTTTAAAGCCAGCGATGGATTTGCGAGCGTAGGTCACAACGACTTTCTGGCCGGTGATCTTTTCCAGGTCAGCAACAGCGTGCTCGATGACTTTTTTGTCGCCGATCGCTTCGCCCAGACCCATGTTCAGGGTGATTTTGGTAACGCGCGGAACTTCCATCACGTTCGAAAGCTTAAGTTCTTCCTTAAGTTTCGGAGCGATTTCCTTCCGGTAAATCTCTTTTAGTCGTGCCATGGTCTCATCTACCTAGCAGTGTTCAAGCATCAACCGCTTTTTGGGTCGACTTGAAGACACGAATTTTCTTGCCGTCTTCTACTTTGAAACCAACGCGGTCAGCCTTGTTGGTTTCGCCGTTGAAAATGGCGACGTTAGAAGCATCCAGCGGAGCTTCTTTTTCGACGATACCGCCCTGTACGCCCGACATCGGGTTAGGCTTGGTATGACGCTTAACCAGGTTCAGACCGCCAATAACCAAACGGTTGTTAGCGAGAACCTTAAGCACCTTACCGCGCTTACCTTTGTCTTTGCCGGCGATCACGATGATCTCGTCGTCACGACGAATCTTTTGCATGTCGGATCTCCTTACAGCACTTCTGGGGCGAGCGAGACGATCTTCATGAACTTCTCAGTACGAAGTTCACGGGTCACTGGCCCAAAGATACGGGTGCCGATCGGCTCTTGCTTGTTGTTCAGAAGAACAGCAGCGTTGCCATCAAAGCGGATAATGGAGCCATCAGCACGACGTACGCCGTGACGAGTGCGGACTACAACAGCAGTCATCACTTGGCCTTTTTTCACTTTACCGCGAGGAATTGCTTCCTTCACGGTAACTTTGATGATGTCACCGATACCAGCGTAACGACGATGGGAGCCACCCAGCACCTTGATGCACATAACACGGCGAGCGCCGCTGTTATCGGCCACATCGAGCATGGATTGAGTCTGAATCATATAATTTCTCCGACCCCTAGTCCTTAGACTTCCACAGCGCGTTCGAGAACATCAACCAGCGCCCAAGACTTGGTCTTGGCCAAAGGACGAGTTTCACGAATAGTGACTTTGTCGCCGATGTGGCACTGATTGGTTTCGTCGTGCGCGTGCAGCTTAGTCGAACGCTTAACGTATTTACCGTAGATCGGGTGCTTAACGCGACGCTCGATCAGAACGGTGATGGTTTTGTCCATCTTGTCGCTGACAACACGGCCAGTCAGCGTACGGACAGTTTTTTCGGCTTCAGCCATGATTACTTACCTGCCTGCTGGTTGAGCACAGTCTTCACGCGAGCGATGTCACGCTTAACTTGCGAGAGCAGATGAGACTGCCCCAACTGGCCAGTTGCTTTCTGCATACGCAGATTGAACTGGTCGCGCAGCAAGCCGAGCAGTTGCTCGTTCAGCTGCTGTGCGGATTTTTCACGAAGTTCATTCGCTTTCATCACATCACCGTCCGTTTAACAAAGGAGGTGGCGAGCGGCAGCTTTGCAGCAGCCAGGGCGAAAGCCTCACGCGCCAGCTCTTCAGAAACACCCTCGATTTCATACAGGACTTTGCCTGGCTGAATCTGGGCAACCCAGTATTCGACGTTACCCTTACCTTTACCCATCCGAACTTCGAGTGGCTTCTTGGAAATAGGCTTGTCCGGGAATACACGGATCCAGATCTTGCCGCCACGTTTTACGTGACGGGTCAGAGCACGACGCGCTGACTCGATCTGACGAGCGGTGAGACGACCACGAGCAACAGACTTCAGCGCGAACTCGCCGAAGCTGACTTTGCTACCGCGCAATGCCAGGCCACGGTTGTGACCAGTCATTTGCTTGCGGAACTTCGTACGCTTTGGTTGCAACATTTGGCGTACCCCTTACTTAGCAGCTTTTTTACGAGGCGCTGGTGCTTGTGGTTTCAGTTCTTCTTGGCGACCACCAATTACTTCGCCTTTGAAGATCCAAACCTTTACACCGATCACACCGTAGGTGGTGTGAGCTTCGTAGTTGGCATAGTCGATGTCGGCACGCAGGGTGTGCAGTGGCACACGACCTTCGCGATACCATTCAGTACGTGCGATTTCAGCACCGCCGAGACGACCGCTCACTTGGATTTTGATGCCTTTGGCACCAATGCGCATGGCGTTCTGAACAGCGCGCTTCATAGCGCGACGGAACATTACGCGACGCTCCAGCTGCTGAGCTACGCTCTGCGCAACCAGCATACCGTCGAGCTCCGGCTTGCGGATCTCTTCGATATTGATGTGCACAGGCACACCCATTTGCTTGGTCAGGTCCTGGCGCAGTTTCTCAACATCTTCACCTTTCTTCCCGATAACGATACCTGGACGAGCGGTGTGGATGGTGATACGTGCAGTTTGGGCCGGACGATGGATATCGATACGGCTTACGGACGCGCTTTTTAGTTTGTCTTGGAGATACTCACGCACCTTCAGATCTGCGAGCAAATAGTCCGCATAAGTCCGACCGTCTGCGTACCAGACGGAGGTGTGCTCCTTGACGATTCCCAGGCGAATGCCAATGGGATGTACTTTCTGACCCATCTCTTCGACTCCGTTACTTGTCAGCAACCTTGACAGTGATATGGCAAGACCGCTTGACGATGCGATCAGCACGGCCTTTGGCACGTGGCATGATGCGCTTCAGCGAACGCCCTTCGTTGACGAAAACGGTGCTGACCTTCAGGTCATCAACGTCTGCGCCTTCGTTATGCTCGGCGTTGGCTACGGCCGACTCCAGCACTTTCTTCATGATCTCGGCGGCTTTCTTACTGCTGAAAGCCAACAGGTTGAGCGCTTCGCCCACCTTCTTCCCGCGGATCTGGTCGGCGACCAAGCGGGCTTTCTGGGCGGAGATTCGAGCGCCCGACAACTTAGCGGCTACTTCCATTTCCTAACCCCTTAACGCTTGGCTTTCTTGTCTGCCACGTGCCCGCGATAAGTGCGGGTACCGGCGAACTCGCCCAGTTTGTGGCCGACCATGTCTTCGTTCACGAGAACTGGGACGTGCTGGCGACCGTTGTGTACTGCGATGGTCAGACCGACCATTTGTGGCAGGATCATCGAGCGACGCGACCAGGTTTTCACCGGTTTGCGATCGTTCTTTTCCGCCGCCACTTCGATCTTCTTCAGTAGGTGAAGATCGATAAAAGGACCTTTTTTCAGAGAACGTGGCACTGTCGTATCCCTCTATTTACTTGCGACGACGGACGATCATTTTGTCGGTACGCTTATTACCACGAGTCTTCGCGCCCTTAGTCGGGAAGCCCCATGGCGATACCGGATGACGACCACCAGAGGTACGACCTTCACCACCACCATGTGGGTGGTCAACCGGGTTCATGGCAACACCACGAACGGTTGGGCGAACGCCACGCCAGCGTTTGGCACCGGCTTTACCCAGCGAACGCAGGCTGTGCTCGGAGTTCGAGACTTCGCCCAGGGTCGCACGGCATTCAGCCAGGACTTTACGCATTTCACCGGAACGCAGACGCAGGGTAACGTACACGCCTTCACGAGCGATCAGCTGAGCCGAAGCACCAGCGGAACGAGCGATCTGAGCGCCTTTACCTGGCTTCAATTCGATGCCGTGTACGGTGCTACCAACTGGAATGTTGCGCAGTTGCAGAGCGTTGCCCGGCTTGATCGGTGCCAGGGCACCTGCGATCAGCTGGTCGCCAGCGCTCACGCCTTTAGGGGCGATGATGTAGCGACGCTCGCCATCTGCGTACAGCAGCAGAGCGATGTGAGCAGTACGGTTTGGATCGTATTCGATACGCTCGACAGTGGCAGAGATGCCATCTTTGTCGTTGCGACGGAAATCGACCAGACGATAATGCTGCTTATGGCCACCACCGATGTGACGAGTGGTAATGCGACCATTGTTGTTACGACCACCAGTCTTCGATTTTTTCTCGAGCAGCGGTGCGTGAGGAGCGCCTTTATGCAGCTCCTGGTTGACCACCTTGACCACAAAACGGCGGCCAGGGGAAGTCGGTTTGCATTTAACGATTGCCATGATGCACCCCTTCCTTACTCAGCACTGCTGCTGAAATCGAGATCTTGGCCTGGCTGAAGGGAGATAACTGCCTTCTTCCAGTCATTACGCTTGCCCAGACCGCGAGCAGTGCGCTTGCTCTTACCCAGAACATTCAGGGTAGTAACACGCTCTACTTTCACGCTGAACAGGCTTTCGACGGCCTTCTTGATTTCCAGCTTGGTTGCGTCGGTAGCAACCTTGAAAACGAACTGGCCTTTCTTGTCTGCCAGAACCGTAGCCTTCTCGGAAACGTGCGGGCCAAGCAGAACTTTAAATACGCGTTCCTGGTTCATCCCAGCAGCTCCTCGAATTTCTTCACGGCCGACACGGTGATCAACACCTTGTCGTATGCGATCAGACTAACTGGATCGGAACCTTGCACGTCACGTACATCTACGTGTGGCAGGTTACGAGCAGCCAGGTACAGGTTCTGATCAACAGCGTCGGACACGATCAGAACGTCGGTCAGGCTCATGTTGTTCAGTTTGCCCAGCAGGTCTTTGGTTTTCGGCGTTTCAACGGCGAAATCCTGAACCACGACCAGACGATCAGTACGCACCAGCTCAGCAAGGATGGAACGCATTGCTGCGCGGTACATCTTCTTGTTCAGCTTCTGGGAGTGATCCTGAGGACGAGCTGCGAAAGTGGTACCGCCGCCACGCCAGATTGGGCTACGGATAGTACCGGCACGCGCACGGCCAGTACCTTTCTGACGCCATGGGCGCTTACCGCCACCACGAACGTCGGAACGGGTCTTTTGCTGCTTGGAACCCTGACGACCGCCAGCCATGTAGGCTACGACTGCCTGGTGAACCAGCGTCTCGTTGAACTCGCCGCCAAATGTCAGTTCGGAAACTTCGATCGCTTGAGCGTCATTTACATTTAATTGCATGTCAGCTTCCCCTTAACCGCGAGCCTTGGCTGCTGGACGTACAACCAAGTTGCCGCCAGTAGCGCCAGGAACAGCGCCCTTGACCAACAACAGATTGCGTTCAGCGTCCACGCGCACTACTTCGAGGGACTGCACGGTCACGCGCTCAGCGCCCATATGACCGGACATTTTTTTGCCCTTGAATACACGACCAGGAGTCTGGCACTGGCCGATGGAGCCTGGAACGCGGTGGGATACGGAGTTACCGTGGGTGTTATCTTGCCCGCGGAAATTCCAACGCTTGATCGTACCCTGGAAGCCTTTACCCTTGGACTGACCGGTTACATCAACCAGTTGACCAGCGGCGAAGATTTCAGCGTTGATCAGATCGCCGGCCTGGTACTCGCCTTCTTCAAGGCGGAATTCCATTACGGTACGACCAGCGGCAACGTTCGCTTTAGCGAAGTGGCCAGCCTGAGCTGCTGTTACACGCGAAGCACGACGCTCGCCGACAGTGACTTGCACTGCACGATAGCCATCGGTCTCTTCAGTTTTGAACTGGGTGACGCGATTCGGCTCGATCTCAATGACCGTGACCGGAATGGAGACACCTTCTTCGGTGAAAATACGGGTCATACCGCATTTACGACCGACTACACCAATAGTCATGTTGTAAACCTCATGAGTGTACGGGGCTTTCACCCGCTATGGCCGCCCATTTCAGAGCGTTACACGACTAAGACCGAGTCTTAGCCGAGGCTGATCTGCACTTCCACACCGGCCGCAAGATCAAGCTTCATAAGAGCATCAACGGTTTTATCCGTTGGCTGGACGATGTCCAGAACGCGCTTATGAGTACGGATCTCGTACTGGTCACGCGCGTCTTTGTTGACGTGCGGGGAGACCAGAACGGTGAACCGCTCTTTACGGGTAGGCAGTGGAATTGGACCACGCACTTGGGCACCAGTACGTTTCGCGGTTTCCACGATTTCCTGGGTTGATTGGTCGATCAGGCGATGGTCGAAAGCCTTCAACCTGATACGGATTTGCTGATTTTGCATTGGATTTCAGACTCCGGCTGCTATTCCCACCGGGCGCAATACGCCCGTTAAAAGGAGGCGCAATTCTATAGACGCCCCAGATGGGTGTCAACCCAATAAAAAAGCCCCCGCTGAGCGGGGGCTTTTCAAAGCATCGAAGCTATCTCAAAAGAGATGCTTACTCGATGATTTTGGCTACGACGCCAGCGCCGACGGTACGACCGCCTTCACGGATAGCGAAACGCAGGCCGTCTTCCATTGCGATGGTCTTGATCAGGGTAACTTCCATCTGGATGTTATCACCTGGCATTACCATTTCAACGCCTTCTGGCAGCTGGCAGTTACCAGTCACGTCAGTAGTACGGAAGTAGAACTGTGGACGGTAGCCTTTGAAGAACGGAGTGTGACGACCGCCTTCTTCCTTGCTCAGAACGTAAACTTCTGCGGTGAACTTGGTGTGCGGCTTAACCGAACCCGGCTTAACCAGAACCTGGCCACGCTCAACGTCGTCACGCTTGGTACCACGCAGCAGAACGCCGCAGTTCTCGCCAGCACGACCTTCGTCGAGCAGTTTGCGGAACATTTCAACACCGGTGCAGGTGGTGGTGGTGGTGTCACGCAGACCAACGATTTCCAGTGCATCTTGAACGCGAACGATACCGCGCTCGATACGACCAGTCACAACAGTACCACGACCCGAGATCGAGAATACGTCTTCGATTGGCATCAGGAATGGCTTGTCGATCATACGAACTGGTTCTGGGATGTAGCTGTCCAGAGTCTCTACCAGCTTCTTAACAGCGGTAGTACCCATTTCGTTGTCGTCTTTGCCTTCCAGCGCCATACGAGCCGAACCGATGATGATTGGAGTGTCATCGCCCGGGAAGTCGTAGGTGGACAGCAGGTCGCGAACTTCCATCTCGACCAGTTCCAGCAGCTCAGCGTCGTCTACCAGGTCAGCCTTGTTCAGGAAAACCACGATGTACGGAACGCCCACCTGACGGGACAGCAGGATGTGTTCACGGGTTTGTGGCATCGGACCATCAGCGGCCGAGCAAACCAGGATCGCGCCGTCCATCTGGGCAGCACCGGTGATCATGTTCTTCACGTAGTCAGCGTGACCTGGGCAGTCAACGTGAGCGTAGTGACGAATGGCCGAGTTGTACTCAACGTGCGCGGTGTTGATGGTGATACCACGAGCTTTTTCTTCTGGAGCGCTGTCGATTTTATCGAAATCAACGATTGCGGAACCGAAAACTTCGGAGCAAACGCGAGTCAGAGCTGCGGTCAGAGTGGTTTTACCGTGGTCAACGTGACCGATGGTGCCAACGTTGACGTGCGGTAGGGAACGATCAAATTTTTCTTTAGCCACGACAATTAACTCCTTGCCTAAAGGACTGAATCAGCCTTGTTTTTTGGTTACAGTTTCGACGATGTGCGACGGAGCTGTATTGTATTTTTTGAATTCCATAGAGTAGCTTGCGCGACCCTGGGACATCGAACGAACGTCGGTCGCATAACCGAACATCTCGCCCAACGGAACTTCAGCACGGATCACCTTACCGGAGACCGTGTCTTCCATACCCAGAATCATGCCGCGACGACGGTTAAGGTCGCCCATCACGTCACCCATATAGTCTTCAGGCGTAACAACCTCTACCGCCATGATCGGCTCGAGCAACTCACCACCGCCCTTCTGGGCCAGTTGCTTGGTCGCCATGGAAGCAGCCACCTTAAACGCCATCTCGTTCGAGTCGACGTCGTGGTAAGAACCATCAAACACGGTAGCCTTCAGGCCGATCAGCGGATAGCCGGCAACTACGCCGTTCTTCATCTGCTCTTCGATACCCTTCTGGATAGCCGGGATGTATTCCTTAGGAACCACACCACCCACTACTTCGTTCACGAATTGCAGACCTTCCTGACCTTCGTCAGCAGGAGCAAAACGGATCCAGCAATGGCCGAACTGGCCACGACCGCCGGACTGACGAACGAACTTGCCTTCGATTTCGCAATTCTTCGTGATGCGCTCACGATACGAAACCTGAGGCTTACCGATGTTGGCTTCGACGTTGAACTCACGGCGCATCCGGTCAACCAGGATGTCCAGGTGCAACTCGCCCATGCCAGAGATGATCGTTTGACCAGTCTCTTCATCAGTCTTGACGCGGAAAGACGGGTCTTCCTGAGCAAGCTTGCCCAGAGCGATACCCATTTTTTCCTGGTCATCCTTGGTCTTAGGCTCAACGGCAACCGAAATAACCGGCTCCGGGAAGTCCATGCGAACCAGGATGATTGGCTTGTCAGCGTTGCACAAGGTCTCACCAGTGGTGACGTCCTTCATGCCGATCAGGGCCGCGATGTCACCAGCGCGTACTTCCTTGATCTCTTCACGGGCGTTTGCGTGCATTTGCACCATACGACCCACGCGCTCTTTCTTGCCTTTGACCGAGTTGATCACGCCGTCGCCGGAGGCCAACACGCCCGAGTAAACACGGACGAAAGTCAAGGTACCCACGAATGGGTCGGTAGCGATCTTGAACGCCAGAGCCGAGAACGGCTCGTTGTCGTCTGCATGACGCTCCATCTGCTTTTCCTCGTCATCCGGGTCAGTACCCTTGATGGCAGGAATGTCGGTTGGAGCCGGCAGGTAGTCGATAACGGCGTCGAGAACCAGGGGAACACCCTTGTTCTTGAAGGAAGAACCGCAAACAGCCAGAACGATCTCACCAGCGATAGTACGCTGACGCAGAGCACCCTTGATTTCCTCGATGGTGAGCTCTTCACCTTCAAGGTACTTGTTCATCAGCTCTTCGCTGGCTTCGGCCGCAGCCTCAACCATGTTGTTGCGCCACTCTTCAGCCAGCTCCTGCAGTTCAGCAGGGATAGCCTCACGACGAGGGGTCATACCCTTGTCGGCATCGTTCCAGTAAACCGCTTCCATGGTCATCAGATCGATCTGACCCTGGAAGTTGTCTTCGGAACCGATAGCCAGCTGGATAGGCACCGGAGTGTGACCCAGACGCTGCTTGATCTGAGCGATCACGCGCAGGAAGTTCGCACCGGCACGGTCCATCTTGTTCACGTAAACGATACGTGGAACACCGTACTTGTTGGCTTGACGCCATACGGTTTCGGACTGAGGCTCAACGCCGGAAGTACCGCAGAACACAACGACCGCGCCGTCGAGTACACGCAGGGAACGCTCAACTTCAATAGTGAAGTCTACGTGGCCCGGGGTATCGATGACGTTGAAACGGTACTGGTCTTTGTGCTGCTTGGCGGAACCCTGCCAGAAGGCGGTAATGGCAGCAGAAGTAATGGTAATACCACGCTCCTGCTCCTGCACCATCCAGTCTGTGGTCGCGGCGCCGTCATGCACCTCGCCCATTTTGTGACTTTTGCCAGTGTAAAAAAGGACGCGCTCAGTGGTGGTGGTTTTACCAGCATCCACGTGTGCAACGATACCAATGTTACGGTAGCGATTAATCGGTGTTGTACGAGCCATAAAGCCCTCGCAAAATTAGTGACGCTAAAATTAGAAGCGGTAGTGCGAGAAAGCCTTGTTGGCTTCAGCCATACGGTGAACGTCTTCACGCTTCTTAACTGCAGCACCTTTACCTTCGGCAGCGTCCAACAGTTCGCCAGCCAAACGCAGAGCCATAGACTTCTCGCCGCGCTTGCGGGCGTAGTCTACCAACCAGCGCATTGCCAGAGCGTTACGACGGGAAGGACGAACTTCGACCGGAACCTGGTAAGTAGCACCACCAACGCGGCGCGACTTCACTTCGACCAGCGGAGCGATGGCGTCGAGTGCTTTTTCGAAGAGTTCCAGGGGATCGGTGCCGGCCTTACGAGCCTTCACGGTATCCAGGGCACCATAAACGATACGCTCGGCAACGGCTTTCTTGCCGCTTTCCATTACGTGGTTCATGAATTTGGCGAGGATTTGGCTTCCGTATTTCGGATCGTCCAGAATCTCACGCTTGGCTGCTACGCGACGTCTTGGCATTGATAAGCCCTCAAACGGTCTTCAGGTTAGCCCGGGACAGCTCCTATGGATGCGTGCCCGACCTTACTCTTATCGACTCAATAAAATGAAAAACTGCAAAACGGCCGATTACTTCGGACGCTTGGTACCGTACTTCGAGCGACCCTGGTTACGACCTTTAACACCGGAAGTATCCAACGAACCGCGAACGGTGTGGTAACGAACACCTGGCAAGTCTTTTACACGACCGCCGCGGATCAGTACCACGCTGTGCTCTTGCAGGTTGTGGCCTTCACCGCCGATGTACGAGGAAACCTCGAAACCGTTGGTCAGACGCACACGGCATACTTTACGCAGTGCCGAGTTAGGTTTTTTCGGCGTGGTGGTGTACACACGGGTGCACACGCCACGGCGTTGCGGGCAGTTCTGCAGCGCAGGCACGTCGGATTTCTCGACGATACGCTTACGCGGCTGACGTACCAGCTGGTTGATAGTTGCCATCTACTAGCTCCACTGTTGTCTTGCGACGCTATTGTCTTGCAAGAAAAGCAAAATGGCAGGAACGAGTTCCCGCCAAATTTAGGGGTACAAGAGTCTAAAGAGGATCTTGTCCCCAGTCAAGGCAAGGCCCCGCCCTCCCCGCTCATCCAATCTCGACAAATTGTCTCGATTCGATGAACGGAGTGACCAGGGCCTCACACTCATTTACCGCAGAACTCAGTTACCGCTCGAGTTCAGCGCTTCGGTCAGTGCAGCTTCCACTTCACTGGCGCTTACGCGCAACGGCTTGTCTGCATCACGGCGGCGCTTACGCTCGCTGTGATAAGCCAGACCGGTACCAGCCGGGATCAGACGACCCACGACCACGTTCTCTTTCAGGCCGCGCAGGTAATCGCGCTTGCCGGTTACCGCCGCTTCGGTCAGTACGCGAGTGGTTTCCTGGAAGGAAGCCGCCGAGATGAACGATTCGGTGGACAACGACGCCTTGGTGATGCCCAGCAGAACGCGAGTGAACTTGGAGACAAACTTGTCTTCGCCGCTCAGACGCTCGTTCTCTACCAGAACGTGAGTCAATTCCATCTGGTCGCCCTTGATGAAACTGGAATCGCCGGATTCAGCGATTTCAACTTTACGCAGCATCTGACGCAGGATGGTCTCGATGTGCTTGTCGTTGATCTTCACGCCTTGCAGACGGTAAACGTCCTGGATCTCGTTGACGATGTACTTGGCCAGCGCACTCACACCCAGCAGACGCAGGATGTCGTGTGGATCGCTCGGGCCGTCGGAGATAACTTCGCCGCGGTTTACCTGTTCGCCTTCGAACACGTTCAGGTGACGCCACTTCGGAATCAGCTCTTCGTACGGATCGGTACCGTCGTTCGGGGTGATAACCAGACGGCGCTTGCCCTTGGTCTCTTTACCGAACGCGATGGTGCCGCTGACTTCAGCCAGAATCGACGCTTCCTTCGGACGACGGGCTTCGAACAAGTCGGCAACACGCGGCAGACCACCGGTGATGTCGCGAGTTTTCGAAGTCTCTTGCGGGATACGAGCGATAACATCACCGATCGCGATCTTCGCACCATCCGCTACACCGACCAGGGCGTTGGCTGGCAGGAAGTACTGAGCGATAACGTCAGTGCCTGGCAGCAACAGATCCTTGCCGTTGTCGTCGACCATCTTCACGGCAGGACGGATGTCCTTACCGGCAGCTGGACGATCTTTGGCGTCGAGTACTTCAATGTTGGTCATACCGGTCAATTCGTCAGTCTGACGCTTGATCGTGATGCCTTCTTCCATGCCCACGTAGGTCACGGTACCTTTCATTTCGGTAACGATCGGGTGAGTGTGCGGATCCCACTTGGCCACGATGGCGCCAGCTTCGACCTTGTCACCTTCTTTAACCGAAATCACGGCACCGTACGGCAGCTTGTAACGCTCGCGCTCACGACCGAAGTCGTCAGCGATCGCCAACTCACCGGAACGGGACACAGCAACCAGGCAACCATCCACTCGCTCAACGTGCTTCAGGTTATGCAGACGGACGGTACCGCCATTTTTCACCTGAACGCTGTCGGCTGCGGAGGTCCGGCTTGCCGCACCACCGATGTGGAACGTACGCATGGTCAGCTGGGTACCCGGCTCACCGATGGACTGGGCAGCGATAACGCCGACCGCTTCACCGATGTTCACCTGGTGACCACGAGCCAGATCGCGGCCGTAGCACTTGGCGCAAATGCCGAAGCGGGTTTCGCAGCTGATCGGCGAACGCACGATCACTTCGTCGATGCTGTTCAGCTCGATGAACTCGACCCACTTCTCGTCTACCAGGGTGCCAGCAGGAACGATGACGTCCTCGGTACCCGGCTTGAATACGTCACGGGCAATAACACGACCCAATACGCGCTCACCCAGCGGCTCTACAACGTCACCGCCTTCAATGTGCGGAGTCATCAGCAGACCGTGTTCGGTCCCGCAGTCAACTTCGGTCACAACCAGATCCTGCGCAACGTCTACCAGACGACGCGTCAAGTAACCGGAGTTAGCAGTTTTCAAGGCGGTATCCGCCAGACCCTTACGAGCACCGTGAGTCGAGATGAAGTACTGAAGTACGCTCAAACCTTCACGGAAGTTCGCAGTAATCGGCGTTTCGATGATGGAGCCGTCCGGCTTGGCCATCAGACCACGCATACCGGCCAGCTGACGGATCTGCGCAGCAGAACCTCGAGCACCGGAGTCGGCCATCATGTACATCGAGTTGAACGATTCTTGCTCAACTTCGTTGCCGTGACGGTCGATAACCTTCTCTTTCGAGAGGTTCGACATCATTGCCTTGGAGACTTCGTCGTTAGCTTTCGACCAAAGGTCGATTACTTTGTTGTACTTCTCGCCCTGAGTTACCAGGCCCGAGGCGTACTGACTTTCGATCTCTTTCACTTCATCGGTTGCAGCCGCGATGATGCGGGCTTTCTCATCAGGGATAACGAAGTCGTTAACACCGATGGAAACGCCGGAAATGGTCGAGTAAGCAAA
Source organism: Pseudomonas sp. KH_046_2 (assembly GCF_057838985.1). Lineage (NCBI taxonomy): Bacteria > Pseudomonadati > Pseudomonadota > Gammaproteobacteria > Pseudomonadales > Pseudomonadaceae > Pseudomonas > Pseudomonas sp. KH_046_2. The sequence continues at coordinate 5,643,897 of NZ_CM174480.1, forward strand.
ACCGGTGTACATCAACTGGTCAGCGAAGATCACAGTCTCTTTCAAACCAACCACGCGATAGCACTGGTTGATCAGCTTGGAGATCGCCTTTTTCTTCATCGGCAGGTTGACGACGTCGTACGACAGACCTTTTGGCACAACCTGGAACAACAGCGCACGGCCGACAGTGGTGTCGACGATACGGGTGTTGCTCACGCTGCCGCCATCACGGTCGTTGACGGTTTCGTTGATCCGCACCTTGACCTTGGCGTGCAGTGCGGCTTCGCCGGCACGGAACACACGGTCAACTTCCTGCAGATCCGCGAACACACGACCTTCGCCCTTGGCGTTGATCGCTTCACGAGTCATGTAGTACAGACCCAATACAACGTCCTGCGACGGAACGATGATTGGCTCACCGTTGGCTGGCGACAGAATGTTGTTGGTCGACATCATCAACGCACGCGCTTCGAGCTGGGCTTCCAGCGTCAGCGGTACGTGCACGGCCATTTGGTCGCCGTCGAAGTCGGCGTTGTACGCGGCGCAGACCAGAGGGTGCAGCTGGATAGCCTTACCTTCGATCAGTACCGGTTCAAACGCCTGGATACCCAGACGGTGAAGGGTCGGTGCACGGTTGAGAAGAACCGGGTGTTCGCGAATCACTTCAGCGAGAACGTCCCAAACCTCTGGCAGCTCGCGCTCGACCATCTTCTTGGCAGCTTTGATGGTGGTAGCAAGACCACGCATTTCCAGCTTGCCGAAAATGAACGGTTTGAACAGCTCGAGAGCCATTTTCTTCGGCAGACCGCACTGGTGCAGACGCAGGGTCGGACCTACGGTAATTACCGAACGGCCGGAGTAGTCAACACGCTTACCGAGCAAGTTCTGACGGAAACGACCCTGCTTACCCTTGATCATGTCAGCCAGGGATTTCAGAGGACGCTTGTTCGAACCGGTGATAGCGCGGCCACGACGACCGTTGTCGAGCAGTGCGTCGACGGCTTCCTGCAACATACGCTTTTCGTTGCGCACGATGATGTCCGGAGCGGACAGATCCAGCAGGCGCTTCAAACGGTTGTTACGGTTGATCACTCGACGATACAGATCGTTGAGGTCGGAAGTCGCGAAGCGACCGCCATCGAGCGGGACCAGTGGACGCAGATCTGGCGGCAGAACCGGCAGAACGGTCAGCACCATCCACTCTGGCAGGTTGCCGGAACCCTGGAAGGCTTCCATCAACTTCAGACGCTTGGACAGCTTCTTGATCTTGGTTTCGGAGTTGGTTTGCGGAATTTCTTCACGCAGACGGCCAATCTCGTGCTCCAGGTCGATAGCGTGCAGCAGTTCGCGGACAGCTTCGGCACCCATGCGGGCATCAAAATCGTCGCCGAACTCTTCCAGCGCTTCGAAGTACTGCTCGTCGTTGAGCAGCTGACCTTTTTCAAGGGTGGTCATGCCTGGATCGATAACGACATAGCTCTCGAAGTAGAGAACGCGTTCGATATCACGCAGGGTCATGTCCATCAGCAAGCCGATACGGGACGGCAGCGATTTCAGGAACCAGATGTGGGCAACCGGCGAGGCCAGTTCGATGTGCGCCATGCGCTCACGACGAACTTTTGCCAGCGCGACTTCAACGCCGCACTTCTCGCAGATCACACCGCGGTGCTTCAAGCGCTTGTACTTACCGCACAGGCACTCGTAATCCTTTACCGGGCCAAAGATCTTGGCGCAGAACAGGCCGTCACGCTCAGGTTTGAACGTACGGTAGTTGATGGTTTCCGGCTTTTTAACTTCACCGAACGACCACGAACGGATCATCTCAGGCGATGCCAATCCGATACGGATGGCGTCGAACTCTTCGACTTGACCCTGGTTTTTCAGCAAATTCAGTAGGTCTTTCAAGGCCTTTCCTCCTGGCGGAGCAGAGAGCGGGCAATCCTGCCCCGCTCTCGATTCGCGTCACGTGTTATTCGGTTTCCAGATCGATATCGATGCCGAGGGAACGAATTTCCTTGATCAACACGTTGAAGGACTCGGGCATGCCCGGCTCCATACGGTGATCGCCATCCACGATGTTCTTGTACATCTTGGTACGGCCGTTCACATCGTCCGACTTCACTGTGAGCATTTCTTGCAGAGTGTAAGCGGCACCGTATGCTTCCAGTGCCCAGACCTCCATCTCCCCGAAACGCTGACCACCGAACTGCGCCTTACCACCCAGCGGCTGCTGGGTAACCAGGCTGTACGAACCGGTAGAACGAGCGTGCATCTTGTCGTCTACCAAGTGGTTCAGCTTCAGCATGTACATGTAGCCAACGGTAACCGGGCGCTCGAACTTGTTGCCGGTACGGCCGTCGGTCAGCTGCATCTGGCCGCTTTCTGGCAGGTCCGCCAGTTTCAGCATGGCCTTGATTTCGCTTTCCTTGGCACCGTCGAATACTGGAGTGGCCATTGGAACGCCGCCACGCAGGTTTTGAGCCAGATCCAGGATTTCCTGGTCCGAGAAGTCATCGAGGCTTTCCTGACGACCGCCGATCTCGTTATAGATCTCGTGCAGGAATTTACGCAGCTCGGCGACTTTACGTTGCTCTTCAATCATGCGGTTGATCTTCTCGCCCAGACCCTTGGCCGCGAGGCCCAGGTGGGTTTCAAGGATCTGACCGACGTTCATACGCGAAGGTACGCCCAACGGGTTGAGGACGACGTCGACCGGGGTGCCATTGGCATCGTGCGGCATGTCTTCAACCGGCATGATCACGGAGACCACACCCTTGTTACCGTGACGACCGGCCATCTTGTCGCCCGGCTGGATGCGACGACGGATTGCCAGGTAAACCTTGACGATTTTCAGCACGCCTGGAGCCAGGTCATCGCCCTGCTGCAGCTTGCGCTTCTTGTCTTCGAACTTGTCGTCCAGCAGACGGCGACGATCAACGATGTAGGCCTGAGCCTTCTCGAGCTGCTCGTTCAGAGCATCTTCAGCCATGCGCAGTTTGAACCACTGGCCGTGCTCAAGACCGTCGAGAACTTCGTCGGTGATGTCCTGGCCTTTCTTCAGACCGGCGCCGCCTTCGGCTTTGTGGCCGACCAGAGCGGAACGCAGACGTTCGAAAGTAGCACCTTCAACGATACGGAACTCTTCGTTCAGGTCCTTGCGGATCTCGTCCAGCTGGGACTTCTCGATCGACAGTGCACGAGCATCACGCTCAACGCCGTCGCGGGTGAAGACCTGTACGTCGATGACAGTACCTTTGGTACCGGTAGGTACACGCAGGGAAGTGTCTTTAACGTCGCTGGCTTTTTCACCGAAGATCGCACGCAGCAGTTTTTCTTCCGGAGTCAGCTGGGTCTCGCCTTTCGGAGTGACCTTACCGACCAGGATGTCGCCTGCGCCAACTTCAGCACCTACGTAAACGATACCGGCTTCGTCCAGCTTGTTCAGAGCCGCTTCACCCACGTTCGGGATGTCGGCAGTGATTTCCTCTGGGCCAAGCTTGGTGTCACGGGCCACACAGGTCAGTTCCTGGATGTGGATCGTGGTGAAGCGGTCTTCCTGAACAACGCGCTCGGACAGGCAGATGGAGTCTTCGAAGTTGAAGCCGTTCCATGCCATGAACGCGATGCGCATGTTCTGACCCAGAGCCAGTTCACCCATGTCGGTGGACGGGCCGTCGGCCATGATGTCGCTACGCTGAACCCGATCACCCTTACGCACCAGCGGACGCTGGTTGATGCAGGTGTTCTGGTTGGAGCGGGTGTACTTGGTCAGGTTGTAGATGTCGACACCGGCTTCACCGGTTTCAACTTCGTCATCGGCAACACGAACCACGATACGGCTGGCGTCGACGGAGTCGATCACGCCGCCACGACGAGCCACGACGCAAACGCCGGAGTCACGGGCTACGTTACGCTCCATGCCGGTACCTACCAGCGGCTTGTCAGCGCGCAGTGTTGGTACAGCTTGACGCTGCATGTTCGAACCCATCAACGCACGGTTGGCGTCGTCGTGCTCGAGGAACGGAATCAGCGACGCAGCAACCGAAACTACCTGCTTCGGCGATACGTCCATCAAGGTGACGTCTTCCGGCGCCTTGACGGTGAATTCGTTCAAGTGACGAACAGCTACCAGTTCGTCGATCAGGACTTTCTTGTCGTTCATCGTGGCCGAGGCCTGAGCGATCACGTGATCAGCTTCTTCGATGGCGGACAGGAACACGATCTCGTCGGTGACCAGAGCGTCTTTCACCACACGGTACGGGCTTTCCAGGAAGCCGTACTGGTTGGTGCGCGCATAAGCGGCCAGGGAGTTGATCAGACCGATGTTCGGACCTTCCGGCGTTTCAATCGGGCATACACGACCGTAGTGAGTCGGGTGTACGTCACGCACTTCGAAGCCGGCACGCTCACGAGTCAGACCGCCAGGGCCGAGTGCAGAAACACGACGCTTGTGGGTGATCTCGGACAGCGGGTTGTTCTGGTCCATGAACTGGGACAGCTGGCTGGAACCGAAGAACTCTTTCACCGCCGCAGCCACTGGCTTGGCGTTGATCAGGTCTTGCGGCATCAGGCCTTCGCTTTCAGCCATCGACAGACGCTCTTTGACCGCACGCTCAACACGTACCAGGCCAACGCGGAACTGGTTCTCGGCCATTTCGCCTACGCAGCGAACACGACGGTTACCCAGGTGGTCGATGTCATCGACGATGCCTTTACCATTACGGATGTCGACCAGGGTCTTCAGTACCGCGACGATGTCTTCCTTGCACAGCACGCCCGAACCTTCGATCTCGGTACGACCGATACGACGGTTGAACTTCATCCGGCCAACCGCAGACAGGTCATAGCGCTCAGGGCTGAAGAACAGGTTGTTGAACAGGGTCTCGGCAGCGTCTTTGGTTGGCGGCTCGCCAGGACGCATCATGCGATAGATCTCGACCAGCGCTTCCAGTTGGTTGCTGGTGGAGTCGATCTTCAGGGTGTCGGAGACGAACGGACCGCAGTCGATATCGTTGGTGTACAGAGTTTCGATGCGAACAACCTGAGCCTTGGCGATTTTGGCCAGGATCTCGGTGTTCAGCTCGGTGTTGCACTCTGCCAGGATTTCGCCGGTTGCCGGGTGCACGATGACCTTGGCGGTTGTACGACCCAGGACGTAGTCCAGAGGTACATCCAGCTCTTTGATCCCGGCTTTTTCCAGCTGGTTGATGTGGCGAGCGGTGATACGACGACCCTGCTCGACAATAACCTTGCCTTTGTCATCCAGAATATCGAGGACAGCGATTTCACCGCGCAGGCGCTGAGGCACCAGCTCCAGGCTCAGGGTCTCGCCCTTCACGTGGAATACGTTGGTGGTATAGAACGCGTCCAGCACTTCTTCAGTGGTATAGCCCAGCGCGCGCAGCAGTACCGAGGCAGGCAGCTTGCGACGACGGTCGATACGCACGAATACGCAGTCTTTCGGGTCGAACTCGAAGTCCAGCCACGAACCGCGGTAAGGAATGATGCGCGCGGAGTACAGCAGTTTACCGGAGCTGTGCGTCTTGCCACGGTCGTGGTCGAAGAACACGCCCGGGGAACGGTGCAGCTGGGAAACGATTACACGCTCGGTACCGTTGATTACGAAGGTACCGTTTTCAGTCATCAGGGGGATTTCACCCATGTAGACTTCTTGCTCTTTGATGTCCTTGATCGCTTTGTTCGACGACTCTTTGTCGAAAATGATCAGGCGCACTTTTACCCGCAAAGGTACGGCGTAAGTTACACCGCGCAATACGCATTCTTTGACATCAAATGCCGGTTCGCCCAGGCGATAACCGACGTACTCCAGCGCAGCATTGCCGGAGTAGCTGATGATCGGGAAAACGGATTTGAAGGCCGCATGCAGGCCCACGTCGCGGAACTGATCTTTAGTCGCTCCCGCTTGCAAGAATTCACGATACGAATCCAGCTGGATGGCCAGGAGGTACGGCACATCCATGACGTCCGGCAACTTGCTAAAGTCCTTGCGGATACGTTTTTTCTCAGTATATGAGTAAGCCATCAGCGTTCCCCAGCTTGGTCACCTGCTTGTTTGGCCCCTCCCGACGGGAGCAGCCAGAAAATCGTGCAAACCCCATGGTTTGCGCCACCGCATCGGGTGGTTACAGCACGTTATCGGCACCGACCGAGTCGGCTGCCAGTAACGGAAAAAGGCCGGTGGCAAGAGCCACCAGCCATCAGCCTGTCGCTTAACGCTCGGGCTGGAGGAGCAAAGTCGATGCTTACTTCAGCTCGACTTTAGCGCCTGCTTCTTCCAGAGCTGCTTTGGCTTTGTCAGCTGCGTCTTTGGCAACAGCTTCCAGAACCATGGCAGGTGCGCCGTCAACTACAGCCTTGGCTTCTTTCAAGCCCAGACCGGTCAGCTCACGTACAGCCTTGATCACGTTAACTTTCTTCTCGCCAGCTTCCAGCAGCATGACGTTGAATTCGGTTTGCTCTTCAACAACAGCGGCAGCAGCAGCTGGACCAGCCGATGCAGCAGCAGCGGTAACGCCGAATTTTTCTTCGAAAGCTTTGATCAGCTCAACAACTTCCATTACGGACATGTTGCCAACTGCTTCAAGGATATCGTTCTGAGAGATAGACATGAATCTAATTCCTGATATTGGGGACGGCCTACGCGACCATCGAAAAAAACAAAAAACGCGAGAAGTTGACGAGCCTTAGGCTGCAGCAGCTTCTTTCTGGTCGCGAATTGCCGCCAGAGTACGAGCCAATTTGCTGGTAGCGCCTTGAATCACGCTCATCAGCTGAGAAATTGCTTCGTTACGGGTCGGCAGAGTTGCCAGTACGTCGATTTGGTTAGCTGCGAGGAACTTGCCCTCGAACGCAGCTGCCTTGATCTCGAACTTGTCCTGACCCTTTGCGAATTCCTTGAAGATCCGGGCAGCAGCGCCTGGATGTTCTTTGGAGAACGCAATCAGGGTAGGGCCAGTGAACACGTCGTTGAGGACACTGAATTCAGTGTCAGCAACAGCGCGCTTGAGCAGGGTGTTACGTACAACACGTACGTAAACGCCAGCTTCACGAGCCTCTTTACGGAGTCCGGTCATCGCGCCTACTGTTACGCCACGGGCATCAGCCACGACAGCGGACAGAGCGACTTTGGCAGCCTCGTTGACTTCAGCGACGATGGCCTTCTTGTCTTCGAGTTTAATTGCCACGGGTTTAACTCCTGCTTGTTACCGTTTCATCTGGTCGAAACCGGATGTCGTTTTGGTGTCTGATTCGGTAAGGAACCGGGAGCACCATCTGCGTAGGCTTGTGGTTTAAGACTTGCGTCGCCTACGGTCTTGGATAGCCCCCGCCAGGCAGGGACCCCAATTTTTCAATTGGCGCAATCGCTTGCGCCAATTTGTGTCTTACGCGTCGAGCGAGCTTTGGTCGATGACCAGACCTGGGCCCATAGTGGTGCTCAGGGTAACGCGCTTGACGTAAATGCCTTTCGAGGAAGCTGGCTTGATACGCTTCAGATCAGCGATCAGGGCTTCAACGTTTTCCTTCAGCTTGACGGCGTCGAAGCCGATCTTGCCAACGGAAGTGTGGATGATGCCGTTTTTGTCGGTGCGATAACGAACCTGACCAGCCTTGGCGTTTTTAACCGCGGTAGCTACGTCTGGAGTTACGGTGCCGACTTTAGGGTTAGGCATCAGGCCACGTGGACCGAGGATCTGACCCAACTGACCTACAACGCGCATTGCATCCGGGGATGCGATCACTACGTCATAGTTCAGGTCGCCGCCTTTCATTTCGGCAGCCAGGTCGTCCATGCCTACGCGGTCAGCGCCGGCAGCCAGAGCGGCTTCAGCAGCTGGACCCTGGGTGAACACAGCAACGCGAACGGTCTTGCCAGTGCCGTGTGGCAGCACAGTAGCGCTACGAACGACCTGGTCGGATTTACGCGGGTCAACACCCAGGTTTACAGCTACGTCGAACGACTCGCTGAACTTGACAGTCGACAGCTCAGCCAGCAGGGCAGCGGCGTCTACAAAGTTGTAGGCCTTGCCTGCTTCGATTTTGCCGGCGATAGCCTTTTGACGCTTGGTCAGCTTAGCCATTACACACCCTCCACGTTAAGGCCCATGCTACGAGCAGAACCGGCGATAGTACGCACGGCTGCATCCATATCAGCTGCAGTCAGATCCGCGTTTTTGGTTTTCGCGATTTCTTCCAGCTGAGCACGAGTCACGGTGCCAACCTTAACGGTGTTCGGACGAGCGGAACCGCTGGTCAGACCGGCCGCCTTCTTCAGCAGAACCGAAGCAGGGGTGGATTTGGTTTCGAAAGTGAAGCTACGGTCGCTGTAGACAGTGATGATCACTGGAGTCGGCAGACCTGGCTCAAGACCCTGAGTACGGGCGTTGAAAGCCTTGCAGAATTCCATGATGTTCACGCCGTGCTGACCCAGAGCAGGACCAACAGGTGGGCTTGGGTTAGCCTGAGCGGCCTTCACTTGCAGCTTGATGTAAGCGGTAATCTTCTTGGCCATGAGGCACTCCAATTACGGGTTCGAACGCCTCGAGAGGCTCCCCGGTTACTTGCGCGTTTATCCCAGTGACGACAAAACCCCACAGCCTACGGCTGCGGGGTTGGGATTTTTGTTCAACTAGACCTTTTCGACCTGGCTGAACTCGAGCTCCACCGGAGTAGAGCGACCGAAAATGAGCACTGCGACCTGGATCCGGCTCTTTTCGTAGTTAACTTCTTCAACAACACCGGTAAAGTCAGCGAACGGGCCGTCGTTGACACGCACCGACTCGCCCGGCTCGAACAACGTCTTCGGCTTTGGCTTGTCGCTGCCATCGGCAACGCGGCGCAGAATCGCTTCTGCTTCTTTATCGGTAATTGGCGCAGGCTTATCGGCAGTACCGCCAATGAAACCCATCACCCGAGGAGTGTCCTTGACCAAGTGCCAAGTACCCTCGTTCATATCCATCTGCACCAGCACATAGCCAGGGAAGAATTTGCGTTCGCTTTTGCGCTTCTGGCCATTGCGCATTTCAACCACTTCTTCAGTGGGAACCAGAATCTCGCCGAAGCCATCTTCCATACCGGCCAGCTTTACGCGCTCGACCAGCGAGCGCATTACATGCTTCTCGTAACCGGAGTAAGCATGCACAACATACCAACGCTTAGCCACGGGACACCCTTAGCCGACAATCAAGGAAACAAGCCAGCCGAGCAGGGAATCAAGCCCCCACAACAGCAACGCCATAACCAGGACAACAGCCACAACGATCAACGTGGTCTGCGTGGTTTCTTGGCGAGTTGGCCAAACGACTTTACGAATTTCGGTGCGCGCTTCCTTAACCAGTACAAAGAAAGACTTGCCCTTGACCGTCTGCAGGCCTACAAAGGCAGCTACGGCAGCAATAGCAAGCAATGCGAGTACGCGGTACAGGATCGGCGAAGCAGAAAAGTACTGATTGCCAACAACGCCAACAACCACCAGAGCGACTACTACAAGCCACTTGAGGAGGTCGAAACGAGAGCCTTGAGCTTCAGCTTTAGGAGTCATCTATGAAGATCCTGTGAAAAGAAAGCCAGACACACCGAGTGAATCTGGCAGGTCAGGAGGGAATCGAACCCCCAACCTACGGTTTTGGAGACCGTCGCTCTGCCAATTGAGCTACTGACCTAAAACAAAATCAGGCCGACCATTATGCCGACCCAAAAAAGACTTTACAACACTTACCAGGCAATCCTGGCTGCGACACCGGCATTCACGACACCGACAACCTTCAGAAACACAATCAGGCGCAACCACTACCTCCTAAAACAAAGGCAGATATTTTCATATCTGCCTTGTTATATGGAGCTCTTGAGCGGATTTGAACCGCTGACCTCACCCTTACCAAGGGTGTGCTCTACCAACTGAGCTACAAGAGCGTAACACTGTGCAAAACCTGTAAACTTGGAGCGGGTAGCGGGAATCGAACCCGCATCATCAGCTTGGAAGGCTGAGGTTCTACCACTAAACTATACCCGCGAGGCTTACAGCTCTCGCTAAAAATGGTGGAGGGGGAAGGATTCGAACCTTCGAAGTCGTAGACGTCAGATTTACAGTCTGATCCCTTTGGCCGCTCGGGAACCCCTCCTAAGCGAGCCGGCATTCTACATCATGCCAGCCTTCTGTCAAGCATTTTTCTCATTAAAAACCTGAGCTTAGCTGCGCTGACCTCGCTTCACACCGTTAACCGTTTCCGGTGTTCGCTGTGGAGCGGGCGCCATTCTATGCAAACTATTCGGCGGGTGCAACCCCCTCGCACGGCATTATTTTATGTTTTAACTCATTGAATTCTTTAGAAAGGTTTAGCAGCTGCAAATCGTCCAGCCAACGCCGGCTTTCCGGTGCGATACGCACCCAATACCCCGCCCCTTCGGTCGCAGCTTTCGGCAGGAACTGATACTTGACCTCCATCCCGCTCAAACGACGCTCAACCGCCTGCGCGGCCTCCTGGCGCGTATAGCCGCCCAGATAAAGGCAGCCACTGTCTGTCGAGACAGCTTTACCCTTGTCCTTGGATACATCACTTGCTTCGCTCAACAAGCGGATATCCTGTTGAGATCCGCGATACAGACTCAAAGGCGTGACATCCTTCGCGCGCAGAGGAGCCTCTTGTTGATGCCAGATGTAGTAGAAGCCATTGAGGACAAGCAGCAGCAGAAACAACCAACGCATAAAAACCTCAGGACAAGGGACAGGCCATGGCCAATCCGACAAACACCAAGTCCGGAACAACCCTGGCCTGAGGCACGACCTCAGCAACCAGGCTCGCATCCCCCCCGGTGAGGAACACTACAAAGTCCTCACCCCAGTAGCTGCGCGCCAATTCGAGCTGGGTCAGCACGAAGCCGCGCAACATCAACAGACACCCACGCTCTACAGCCTCGACAGTCGCGCGACCAGGAACAAGACTTTCCTGAGCCTGCTCGGCCGCCAGATCCCCATAACGAATTTTGCGAGTGTGGGTGCGCAACTGGTTGCGCATCAACGGCATCCCCGGACAGATGAAACCACCCAGGTGCTCTCCATCCGCCGCGATAAAGTCAGCGGTCACGGCCGTACCGAAATCGAGCACCAGGCACGCACCCGAGGCCAGATGAAAGCCTCCGAGCATTGCGAGCCAGCGATCCAGCCCCAGCCGCTCAAACTCTTCATACCCATTGCGCACACCTGACATTTCGCGCGCAGGCGTTGCGCACACAACCGGTACGTCAAAGGTATCGCCAAGCAAAGACGTCAGCGCAGCGGTTTCCTCCGCGGTCCTGACACTCACCAACCGGCAAAACGTGAGAGCAAGCCCTTTGAGCGCCCCCAACCCCTCCAGCAATCCAAGATTGGAATCGACGACCCCTTCACCCAGCACCTGCCCGGCATTAGCGGCAAGCACACGCCACTTGATGAAACTATTCCCACAATCGAGCTCAAGAATCATCACGCAACCTCAGGCTCAACTCACCACCACTGAAGACTTTCTCCACACCATCCACCTTCAGGCGCAAAGCGCCCTGGCCATCAATACCAAGCACTTCACCATCAATTTGATTGACGCCGGCAATCAAGGACACGCTTCGCCCCTGCCACAGGTGATTTTGCTCCCACTCCGACTGGATGGCCAAAAAACCACCCGCCTGGTGACGAGCCAGGTATCGCTGCAGCATCTCCCCCAGCATCGCAACCAATTGGTTGCGATCAAACAATTTGCCTGACTCGAGCCGCAGGGATGTCCACTGCTGGTCCACCTCATCAGCGGACTGCATGTTCACATTGATTCCCACCCCCAGGACCACGTGACACACATCAGCAGGATCACCAACCAGCTCGAGCAGTATTCCCGCGATCTTTTTCTGACCTACAAGAACATCGTTAGGCCATTTCAATCCAGCGGCTGTAATACCGAGCTCACGCAACGTCTGCAAGACAGCGAGTCCAACGACGAGACTCAAGCCCTCCAACTGGCGCATCCCACCATCAATGCGCAACACCAGGCTGTAATAGACGTTTTCTGCGAATGGACTGACCCACTTGCGACCACGTCGCCCGCGACCGGCTGTCTGCCGCTCCGAAAGCACCACAAAGGGTGCCGCCTGCCCGCGCTCAATGGCGCGCAGTGCTTCGGCATTAGTGGAGTCGATTGAGTCGTAAACCTGGACGGGCCAGGTGCATGAGTGCGCCTGAGCGCTTATCTCGGCAGGATCGAGCAGCGCTAATGGCGCGGACAATTGATAGCCGCGCCCACGAACTTTATGAATAGACAAACCCAGTTCAGCTTCCAAATGCTGAAGCTGCTTCCACACAGCACTACGACTGACGCCCAGGGCGGCGCCCAATGCTTGACCCGAATGGAATCGGCCATCTTTAAGAAGCTTTAACAACGTCAGCATGCAGGTCTCGCCTCACAATGAGGCCCGCATGATAGCCACGCATCAAGCGATTGCATAGAAATCCAGTAGTCATGGCTTTCCTGCGGACAAAAACAAAACCCCAACTGCTTTCGCAATTGGGGTTTCGGAATTTAATCTTGACGATGACCTACTCTCACATGGGGAAACCCCACACTACCATCGGCGATGCATCGTTTCACTGCTGAGTTCGGGATGGGATCAGGTGGTTCCAACGCTCTATGGTCGTCAAGAAATTCGGGTACTGAGTCGTGACCAGATGGCCTCGCTTCAGCAAATTGGGTATGTAATAGATTTGTGTGTTTTTCGAACTTTCGGTTCATTGCGTCTTCACACACCGCAATCTGGCCTTTCGACGCAAATTGCTTGGGTGTTATATGGTCAAGCCTCACGGGCAATTAGTATTGGTTAGCTCAACGCCTCACAGCGCTTACACACCCAACCTATCAACGTCGTAGTCTTCGACGGCCCTTCAGGGGACTCAAGGTCCCAGTGAGATCTCATCTTGAGGCAAGTTTCCCGCTTAGATGCTTTCAGCGGTTATCTTTTCCGAACATAGCTACCCGGCAATGCCACTGGCGTGACAACCGGAACACCAGAGGTTCGTCCACTCCGGTCCTCTCGTACTAGGAGCAGCCCCTCTCAAATCTCAAACGTCCACGGCAGATAGGGACCGAACTGTCTCACGACGTTCTAAACCCAGCTCGCGTACCACTTTAAATGGCGAACAGCCATACCCTTGGGACCGGCTTCAGCCCCAGGATGTGATGAGCCGACATCGAGGTGCCAAACACCGCCGTCGATATGAACTCTTGGGCGGTATCAGCCTGTTATCCCCGGAGTACCTTTTATCCGTTGAGCGATGGCCCTTCCATACAGAACCACCGGATCACTAAGACCTACTTTCGTACCTGCTCGACGTGTCTGTCTCGCAGTCAAGCGCGCTTTTGCCTTTATACTCTACGACCGATTTCCGACCGGTCTGAGCGCACCTTCGTACTCCTCCGTTACTCTTTAGGAGGAGACCGCCCCAGTCAAACTACCCACCATACACTGTCCTCGATCCGGATAACGGACCTGAGTTAGAACCTCAAAGTTGCCAGGGTGGTATTTCAAGGTTGGCTCCACGCGAACTGGCGTCCACGCTTCAAAGCCTCCCACCTATCCTACACAAGCAAATTCAAAGTCCAGTGCAAAGCTATAGTAAAGGTTCACGGGGTCTTTCCGTCTAGCCGCGGATACACTGCATCTTCACAGCGATTTCAATTTCACTGAGTCTCGGGTGGAGACAGCGCCGCCATCGTTACGCCATTCGTGCAGGTCGGAACTTACCCGACAAGGAATTTCGCTACCTTAGGACCGTTATAGTTACGGCCGCCGTTTACCGGGGCTTCGATCAAGAGCTTCGCGTTAGCTAACCCCATCAATTAACCTTCCGGCACCGGGCAGGCGTCACACCCTATACGTCCACTTTCGTGTTTGCAGAGTGCTGTGTTTTTAATAAACAGTCGCAGCGGCCTGGTATCTTCGACCGGCGTGGGCTTACGGAGCAAGTCCTTCACCCTCACCGGCGCACCTTCTCCCGAAGTTACGGTGCCATTTTGCCTAGTTCCTTCACCCGAGTTCTCTCAAGCGCCTTGGTATTCTCTACCCAACCACCTGTGTCGGTTTGGGGTACGGTTCCTGGTTACCTGAAGCTTAGAAGCTTTTCTTGGAAGCATGGCATCAACCACTTCGTGTTCTAAAAGAACACTCGTCATCAGCTCTCGGCCTTAGAATCCCGGATTTACCTAAGATTCCAGCCTACCACCTTAAACTTGGACAACCAACGCCAAGCTGGCCTAGCCTTCTCCGTCCCTCCATCGCAATAACCAGAAGTACAGGAATATTAACCTGTTTTCCATCGACTACGCTTTTCAGCCTCGCCTTAGGGACCGACTAACCCTGCGTCGATTAACGTTGCGCAGGAAACCTTGGTCTTTCGGCGTGGGTGTTTTTCACACCCATTGTCGTTACTCATGTCAGCATTCGCACTTCTGATACCTCCAGCAAGCTTCTCAACTCACCTTCACAGGCTTACAGAACGCTCCTCTACCGCATCACCCGAAGGTGATACCCGTAGCTTCGGTGTATGGTTTGAGCCCCGTTACATCTTCCGCGCAGGCCGACTCGACTAGTGAGCTATTACGCTTTCTTTAAAGGGTGGCTGCTTCTAAGCCAACCTCCTAGCTGTCTAAGCCTTCCCACATCGTTTCCCACTTAACCATAACTTTGGGACCTTAGCTGACGGTCTGGGTTGTTTCCCTTTTCACGACGGACGTTAGCACCCGCCGTGTGTCTCCCATGCTCGGCACTTGTAGGTATTCGGAGTTTGCATCGGTTTGGTAAGTCGGGATGACCCCCTAGCCGAAACAGTGCTCTACCCCCTACAGTGATACATGAGGCGCTACCTAAATAGCTTTCGAGGAGAACCAGCTATCTCCGAGCTTGATTAGCCTTTCACTCCGATCCACAGGTCATCCGCTAACTTTTCAACGGTAGTCGGTTCGGTCCTCCAGTTAGTGTTACCCAACCTTCAACCTGCCCATGGATAGATCGCCCGGTTTCGGGTCTATTCCCAGCGACTAGACGCCCTATTAAGACTCGCTTTCGCTACGCCTCCCCTATTCGGTTAAGCTCGCCACTGAAAATAAGTCGCTGACCCATTATACAAAAGGTACGCAGTCACCCAACAAAGTGGGCTCCCACTGCTTGTACGCATACGGTTTCAGGATCTATTTCACTCCCCTCTCCGGGGTTCTTTTCGCCTTTCCCTCACGGTACTAGTTCACTATCGGTCAGTCAGTAGTATTTAGCCTTGGAGGATGGTCCCCCCATATTCAGACAAAGTTTCTCGTGCTCCGTCCTACTCGATTTCATGACCAAGAGATTTTCGCGTACAGGGCTATCACCCACTATGGCCGCACTTTCCAGAGCGTTCCGCTAATCTCAAAGCCACTTAAGGGCTAGTCCCCGTTCGCTCGCCACTACTAAGGGAATCTCGGTTGATTTCTTTTCCTCAGGGTACTTAGATGTTTCAGTTCCCCTGGTTCGCCTCTTGCACCTATGTATTCAGTACAAGATAACCATCTTATGATGGCTGGGTCCCCCCATTCAGACATCTCCGGATCAAAGTCTGTTTGCCGACTCCCCGAAGCTTTTCGCAGGCTACCACGTCTTTCATCGCCTCTGACTGCCAAGGCATCCACCGTATGCGCTTCTTCACTTGACCATATAACCCCAAGCAATCTGGTTATACTGTGAAGACGACATTCGCCGAAAATTCGATTGAGCTCCTAAGAGCAACTCACAAATTTTACCTTAGCCTGATCCGTTACCAGTGAAAGTAACGTTCAGTCTATCTTTCTATCACATACCCAAATTTTTAAAGAACGAACTAGTCAAAGACTAGAAATCAACATTCACCATCGAACCGATGGAATGCTCATTTCTAAGCTTTATACAATCAGAAGCAGTAGTGGTGGAGCCAAACGGGATCGAACCGTTGACCTCCTGCGTGCAAGGCAGGCGCTCTCCCAGCTGAGCTATGGCCCCGTATTTCTACAGGCGTTTCCCACACAAAATTGGTGGGTCTGGGCAGATTCGAACTGCCGACCTCACCCTTATCAGGGGTGCGCT
>NZ_CM174480.1:5662500-6273898 GCF_057838985.1 Pseudomonas sp. KH_046_2
TCTACATCAGCGCGGAACGCATTGATCTCATCCATAGAGCGGAAGCTGAGCAACTCGAAGTAGCGCCACATCAGCGCATCCGGAATGGAGACCAGCTTGCTGTACATCACACCCGGCGCTTCCTGGATACCGACGTAGTTGCCCAAGGACTTGGACATCTTCTTCACGCCATCCAGACCTTCAAGCAGCGGCATGGTCAAAATGCACTGAGCTTCCTGACCATAACCACGCTGCAGCTCACGCCCCATCAGCAAGTTGAACTTCTGATCGGTGCCGCCGAGCTCCACGTCTGCGCGCAGCGCTACCGAGTCATAGCCCTGAACCAGCGGATAAAGGAACTCATGAATGGCGATTGGCTGATTGGTGGTGTAACGCTTGTCGAAGTCATCACGCTCGAGCATGCGAGCCACGGTGTACTGCGAAGTCAGGCGAATGAAGTCGGCCGGCCCCATCTGATCCATCCAGGTGGAGTTGAATGCCACTTCGGTTTTTGCCGGATCCAGAATCTTGAACACCTGAGTCTTGTAGGTCTCGGCATTCTCGAGGACCTGTTCGCGAGTGAGCGGCGGGCGCGTGGCACTCTTGCCGCTCGGATCGCCGATCATCCCGGTGAAGTCACCTATAAGGAAGATCACCTGATGCCCCAGCTCCTGGAACTGGCGCAGCTTATTAATAAGCACGGTGTGACCCAAGTGCAGATCCGGAGCCGTTGGATCGAAGCCCGCCTTAATACGTAGCGGCTGGCCACGCTTGAGCTTTTCAATCAGCTCGGACTCGACCAACAGTTCTTCCGCACCACGTTTGATCAGCGCTAGCTGCTCTTCAACCGACTTCATAACAGACCCGCAAGGCTCAGATTCAAAGGGAACCAACCATACAAGATCGCGCGTCAAATACAAGGTTTGCCCGGCGCACGGAGGCCAATCCATAGACAGAGCGCCTGCGGACTTGCTTCAGAGATGATTTGGTTATATTTTATACAGTTATTTCATCTTCATCATGTCATTCATCTTTTCCAATTCATCTTTTTCAAAGTCAAAACCACTTATGACCACAGAATCGTCTAAAGCGCCGCCGCTTTACCCGAAGACCCACTTGCTTGCCGCAAGTGGTATCGCCGCCCTTCTCAGCCTGGCGCTCCTGGTATTCCCTTCCAGCGATGTTGAAGCCAAAAAGACGACCCTGAGTCTTGAACTGGAAAGCCCTGCTGAACAACTGACACAAGATCAAGACGCTGCTGACGTCGTTCAAGCCACAAATGAACCAGCAACATCTCCCTTCGCGCAGATCGACAACAGCGCCGAGGACACTCAGGAAACAGCTCAAGCCGAGCCTGCGCCGGTCGTCGAAGAAAAGAAGCCGGCAAGCCACAGGGAAGTGATCGTTGCCAAGGGCGACACCCTCTCTACCCTGTTCGAGAAAGTCGGCCTCCCCGCCACCTCGGTGCATGAAATACTGGCCAGCGACAAGCAGGCCAAGCAGTTCAGCCAGCTCAAGCGTGGGCAAAAACTCGAATTCGAACTGAGTCCTGACGGTCAGTTGAGCAACTTGCATAGCAAGCTCAACGACCTCGAAAGCATCAGCCTGACCAAGAACGACAAGGGCTACACGTTCAACCGTATTACCGCGAAACCGACCGTGCGTTCCGCCTATGTACGTGGCGTGATCAACAGCTCGCTGTCGCAGTCCGCAGCCCGGGCCGGACTGTCTCACAGCCTGACCATGGACATGGCCAGTGTGTTTGGCTACGACGTGGACTTCGCCCAGGATATTCGCCAGGGCGACGAGTTCGACGTGATCTACGAGCAAAAGGTGGTCAACGGCAAGGCCGTCGGCACCGGCCCGATCCTGTCGGCGCGCTTCACCAACCGCGGCAAGACCTACACCGCCGTGCGCTACACCAACAAACAAGGCAACAGCAGCTACTACACCGCTGACGGCAACAGCATGCGCAAGGCGTTCATCCGCACACCGGTGGACTTCGCCCGCATCAGCTCGAAATTTTCCATGGGCCGCAAACACCCGATCCTGAACAAGATCCGCGCCCACAAAGGCGTCGACTACGCAGCACCGCGCGGCACTCCGATCAAGGCTGCCGGTGATGGCAAGGTGCTGCTGGCCGGCCGCCGCGGCGGCTACGGCAATACCGTGGTCCTCCAGCACGGCAACACCTACACAACGCTCTACGGCCACATGCAAGGCTTCGCCAAAGGCGTGAAGACTGGCGGCACAGTGAAACAGGGCCAGGTGATTGGCTATATCGGCACCACCGGCCTCTCCACCGGCCCGCACTTGCACTATGAATTCCAGGTCAATGGCGTGCACGTTGATCCGCTGGGCCAGAAAGTAGCTATGGCCGATCCGATCTCCAAAGGAGAACGCGCGCGCTTCCTCGCGCAGAGTCAACCGCTGATGGCGCGCATGGATCAGGAAAAGTCCACCCAGCTAGCTTCGGCCAAGCGCTAAGTCATGGCGCTCTATATAGGTGTGATGTCCGGAACCAGCCTTGATGGCCTGGACATCGCACTGATCGAGCAAGCCCCGGCGATCAGACTGATCGCCTCCCACTACATCCCGATGCCCGACTCCCTGCGCGCCGAGCTGCTCGGCTTGTGCGCCAGCGGCCCGGACGAAATCGCCCGCTCCGCCATAGCCCAGCAGAACTGGGTGAAACTGGCAGCCCAAGGGATTCACGCTCTTCTCGCTCAGCAGCAACTGAAGCCTGACGACATTCGTGCGATTGGCAGCCATGGCCAAACCATCCGCCACGAACCGGCACGCGGTTTCACTGTGCAGATCGGCAACCCGGCCCTGCTGACGGAGCTGACCGGCATCACCGTGGTCAGCGACTTCCGCAGCCGCGACGTCGCTGCCGGCGGACAAGGCGCACCACTGGTTCCCGCCTTTCACGAAGCCTTGTTTGAAGAGCGGGCTGGTAATCGCGCAGTACTGAACATTGGCGGCTTCAGCAATCTCAGCCTTATCCAGCCCGGCAAGCCGGTCGCCGGTTTCGACTGTGGCCCGGGCAATGTGCTGCTGGACGCCTGGATTCACCAGCAACGCGGCGACCACTTTGACCGTGACGGCCAATGGGCTGCCAGCGGCAACGTAGAACCGGTGCTGTTGAATGCACTGCTCAGTGATCCGTTCTTTGTGACCAAAGGCCCGAAGAGTACCGGCCGGGAAGTGTTCAACCTGCCATGGCTGACACAGCATCTGGCACAACTGCCAGCCTTCGCCGCCGAAGATGTTCAGGCAACGCTGCTTGAGCTGACCGCGCTGACCATCATCGAATCACTGCAAAGCGCCCAGGCAGACACGCAGGAGTTGCTGGTCTGCGGCGGCGGCGCCCACAACACCGCCTTGATGAACCGCCTGGCCAGCCTGCTGCCAAACGCCAGCGTCAGCAGCACCGCCACTTACGGCGTGGACCCCGACTGGGTCGAAGCCATGGCCTTCGCGTGGCTGGCTCATTGCTGCCTCGAAGGGATCGCGGCCAACCGCCCGAGCGTTACCGGTGCCCGCGGCTTGCGCGTACTCGGCGCCATCTACCCTGCATAAATCCTCCACACAGCAAAACGCCGCAAGGCCCTGAGGCCATGCGGCGTTCTGTGAAACTGGTGCGCTGATCAGATCGAGAACGAAGAACCGCAGCCACAGGTGGTGGTCGCATTCGGGTTCTTGATGACGAAACGCGAACCTTCCAGACCTTCCTGGTAGTCCACCTCGGCACCTGCCAGGTACTGGAAGCTCATCGGATCGACAACCAGACTCACACCTTCGCGCTCGACGATGGTGTCGTCATCGGCCACTTCTTCATCGAAGGTGAAGCCGTACTGAAAACCTGAACAACCGCCGCCCGTAACGAATACGCGCAGCTTCAAGCGATCATTCCCCTCTTCATCGACCAGGCTCTTCACCTTGTGCGCAGCACCGTGGGTGAATTGCAAAGCCGTGGGGGTGAAGGATTCGACGCTCATGCTGACTATCTCCCGGCGTTACGCCGTCATATTGCGTGATGACGCGCATTATCCGCTTCTCCTAGAAAAGCGGTCAACTATTGTTATGGTATATCAACCAATCCAGTCGCCGGCCCGGAATGCAAAAAGGCCCGTCAGACGGGCCTTTTGCTGTACACGATAACGCTTACGGCAGCATGCCGGCGTGGGACAGGCCCAGACGCTCATCCAGCCCGAACAGAATGTTCATGTTCTGCACGGCCTGACCCGAAGCGCCTTTGACCAGGTTGTCGATCACCGACAGCACAACCACCAGATCGCCATCCTGTGGGCGATGCACCGCGATACGGCAGACGTTGGCACCCCGCACGCTACGAGTCTCCGGATGGCTGCCGGCCGGCATCACATCGACGAACGGTTCGTTGGCATAACGCTTTTCAAACAGAGCCTGCAGGTCCACCGAACGATCAACAACGGTTGCGTAGAGCGTGGAGTGAATGCCACGAATCATCGGCGTCAGGTGCGGAACGAAGGTCAGGCCGACGTCCTTGCCTGCTGCACGACGCAGCCCCTGGCGAATCTCCGGCAGGTGCCGGTGACCCTTGACCGCATAAGCCTTCATGCTTTCCGACGTTTCGGAGTACAGCGAGCCTACGGAAGCACCACGACCGGCACCGCTGACGCCGGACTTGCAATCAGCGATCAGATGCGCAGCATCGGCCAGGCCGGCTTCGAGCAATGGCAGGAAGCCCAATTGCGTTGCAGTCGGGTAGCAGCCCGGCACGGCAATCAGGCGCGCTTTCTTGATCTGCTCGCGATTGACTTCCGGTAAGCCGTAGACCGCCTCGTCCAGCAACTCCGGTGCACCGTGCGGCTGGCCGTACCACTTGGCCCACTCATCCGCGTCTTGCAGACGGAAGTCGGCCGACAGGTCGATGACCTTGGTCCCGGCCGCCAGCAGTTCGCCCGCCAAGGCATGGGCAACACCGTGCGGCGTGGCGAAGAACACCACATCGCAGGCACCCAGGGTCTTGATGTCCGGAACGCTGAACGCCAGGCCGTCGTAATGGCCTCGCAGGTTCGGGTACATGTCGGCCACGGCCAGGCCAGCCTCGGATCGGGAAGTGATGACAACCACCTCAGCTTGCGGATGCTGCGCCAACAGACGCAGCAGTTCGACACCGGTGTAACCCGTGCCGCCGACGATACCGACCTTGACCATAAACCTGCCCTCAACGAACCCACTGGAAAGCCGTCGATAATAGGGGCCGCGCGCCCCTGCGACAACCGTCAAGGTGACGTGCGGATGCTCAAGCCTCTACTATTCCCACTACCGTGAATTTGGGAATAACTAAAAATGCTCTATCTGTGGCTAAAAGCTTTTCACATCATCAGCGTCGTTTGCTGGTTTGCCGGCCTGTTCTACCTGCCACGACTGTTCGTTTATCACGCACAAAGTGAAGACACGATCAGCAAGGAACGCTTCAGCGTCATGGAGCGCAAGTTGTACCGGGGCATCATGGGCCCGGCGATGATCGCCACACTGATCTTCGGCGGCTGGCTCATCTACCTCAATCCAGGCATCTTCAGCCAG
The DNA here is from genome assembly GCF_057838985.1 of Pseudomonas sp. KH_046_2. NCBI lineage: Bacteria > Pseudomonadati > Pseudomonadota > Gammaproteobacteria > Pseudomonadales > Pseudomonadaceae > Pseudomonas > Pseudomonas sp. KH_046_2. The sequence goes on from NZ_CM174480.1 coordinate 5,668,054, forward strand.
GGTGGCTGGATACACGCCAAACTGACCCTGGTCGTGTTGCTGATCGGCTACCACCACATGTGCGGCGCCCAGGTAAAACGTTTTGCCCGTGGCGAGAACACCCGCAGCCATGTCTTTTATCGCTGGTTCAATGAAGTGCCGGTTCTGATATTGCTGGCTATCGTAATTCTGGTCGTCGTTCGGCCGTTCTAAATCCACCAGGCACAACTTACCGGGGTACTTCCAATGTCGCTGCCCGCTCTGCTCGAAGAACGTTTGCGTCTGCCCGTGGTGGCGGCGCCGATGTTCCTGATATCCAATCCGCAATTGGTACTCGCCTGTTGTCGCCAGGGCGTGGTCGGCAGCTTCCCGGCGCTGAACCAGCGCGAAAGCAGCGGCTTCAAGGCCTGGCTGGAAGAAATCGAAGCCGGGCTGGCGACAATGGAAAACCCCGCGCCTTATGCCGTGAACCTGATCGTCCATAACAGCAATCCACGTTTACAGGCGGATCTTGAGATCTGCATCGAACACAAAGTGCCGATCGTGATCACCAGCCTCGGAGCCGTGAAAGAACTGGTCGACGCAGTGCACAGCTACGGCGGCCTGGTGTTCCATGATGTGACAACTCGTCGTCATGCCGAGAAAGCGGCCGAAGCCGGTGTGGACGGATTGATCGCCGTGGCGGCTGGCGCTGGTGGACACGCCGGGACCTGGAGCCCGTTCTCGCTGATTGCCGAAATCCGTCAGTTCTTCGACAAGACCCTGTTGCTGGCCGGCTGCTTGAACCACGGCCACGAAATTCTTGCCGCTCAATTGCTCGGCGCGGACTTGGCCTACTTTGGTACACGATTTATCGGCACGACCGAAAGTCACGCGCCCGACGCCTACAAAGAAATGCTGCTGACATCCAAAGCGGCAGACATCATCCATACTCCAGCCGTGTCAGGTGTCCCCGCGAGCTTCATGCGTAAGAGCCTGGAGGCCGCCGGTTTCGACATGGCCACCTTGCAAGGCAAGGGCGAGATAAACTTCGGTTCCAAGCTCAAACCCGTGAGCGATGAGGCCAAAGCCTGGAAAACCGTTTGGTCTGCCGGCCAGGGCGTGGGAGAAATCGAGGACTTGCCGAGTGTCGAGCAGTTGATTGCACGTCTCGACGCGGAGTACCGCAAGGCCCTGGAGCAGGCTGCCCAGTTGACCAAGCGCTGGCCGAGCTGACAGCAAACCTTGGCCAGTCTTGCCCGGCTGGCCTTACACTCGCTTGGGCACAACATTCTTCTTTCAACCTCTCGCGACAAGGATGCTTCGCACATGGGCGAAAATCATTTCAAAATCGTATTCGAGGGCGCCTTGCTGCCCGGTGTCGACATCACCACGGCAAAGCTCAATCTCGCCGACTTGTTCAAAAGCGATGTCTCGGCCATTGAGCGCTTGTTCACCGGGCGTCCGGTAGCGCTCAAACGCAACCTGTCGCAAGCCGATGCCCAGACCTATCTCCAAGCGCTGAGCAAAACCGGTATCGACGCCCGCATCGAAGCCGAAACGCCGATCGAACTGAACCTCGCCGACGTTCATGACCATGCTCCGGCCAGCAGCCAGGCGCCTTTTGCAGATCCGCAGTCCCCTTACGCGCCGCCTCGCGCGCCCGTCGGCGAAGCCGTGGCGGAATTCGCCACGCTCAAGCCATTCAGTTTCGATGGTCGTATCGGCCGCTTGCGTTACCTCGCCTGGACGCTGGTGCTGTCAACGGTGCTCCTGGCCGTTTGCGGGGTGTTTGCCTTGGTCGCCCTGGCCCTCATCGGCGCGGATTCGACCGCCGGCCTGATATTGGGCAGCTTGCTGGCCTTGATCCTGTTCGTCGGATTTGTATTCGTCAGCATCCAGATCACCGTTCAACGCTTGCACGATGTCGGCTGGTCCGGCTGGCTGTGGCTGCTGAACCTGGTGCCGTTCGTTGGCAGTTTCTTTCCACTCGTGATCATGGTTGTGCCGGGCAACGACACTGCCAACCGCTACGGCCCGCCGCCTCCGCCGAACAGTACAGCGGTCAAGGTATTGTCTTCGCTGTGGCTGGTCGTTATCGCGCTGGTTCTCTTCGGCTCGCTGGCCGGTGGTCTCTCGACGATACGGGAAGAATACAAAAGCGCCGCCCAGAGCAGCTACGAAAGCAGTTCGGTCACCACCGATGAAATCGAAGTCGAGGTCGAACCGGTGCCAAATTCCACCGACGATGCAGCCGAAGAGGCCCAGCCCCCTGTAGACTCTGCGAAAGAATGAACAGCGCTCCTGGCCCGTGACACCTGCGTCGCGGCGCGGAGCTGTTGCGATGGAGAACTGCATGACCCGTTACGCTCTGATCACTGGCGCCTCCAGCGGCATCGGCCTGGCAATGGCCGAAGCGCTGGCCCGGCGCGGCCGCAGCCTGATTCTGGTGGCCCGACAACGTGATCAGCTGGAAAGTATTGCGATTGAGCTGACCCAGAGGTTCGGCGTGGAAGTGTTGTTCCGTGCCTGTGACCTGGGTGAACCGCTGCGCCTGTCCGGGTTCCTGCTGGAACTGGAAGAAGGCGACCGGCAGATCGATCTATTGGTCAACTGCGCCGGTATCGGCACATGCGGCCCGTTTCTGGCCCAGGACTGGATGACCGAGCAAGACCTGATCGAAGTGAACATCCTCGCCCTCACCCGCCTGTGCCATGCCATCGGCAACAGCATGGCCCTGCAAGGCGGCGGGCAGATTCTGAATGTGGCCTCGGTGGCGGCGTTTCAACCCGGCCCGTGGATGAGCACCTATTACGCCAGCAAGGCGTATGTGCTGCACTTTTCCGAAGGATTGCGCGTCGAGCTGAAAAAATGTGCGATCAAGGTTTCGGTGCTCTGCCCCGGGCCGACCCGAACGGCGTTTTTCCGTACCGCGCAACTCGACAGCGAAAAACTGACCAACAGCAAACTGCTGATGAGCCCCGAGGAAGTGGCGCTCTACACCGTACGCGCACTGGAAAAGAATAAAGCGATCATCATTCCCGGGCGGCGCAACCGCTGGTTCGCCTTCCTGCCAAGGCTCGGCTCGCGGTGGCTGACTCGCACAATCGCCGGCATGGTCAACAAGGCCTATTGCCCGCGCTGATCCAACTCAAGGTAAAAAGCTGGGCGCTGGCATACGCCATGAGTACACTCAGCCCAGCCCAAACAACGGAGAAAACAGCTGTGGATACTCTGTTCACCAAGATCATCAACCGGGAAATCCCGGCGAAGATCATTTACGAGGACGACCAGGTACTGGCCTTCCACGACATTGCCCCACAGGCACCGGTACATTTCCTGGTAGTCCCGAAGAAACCGGTTCGCACCTTGAACGACCTGACCGAGGACGACAAGGCATTGGCCGGGCACATTCTGTTCACCGCCCAGCGCCTGGCACTGGAGTTGGGCTGCGAAAAAGGTTTCCGCGTCGTCATGAACTGCAATGAAGAAGGCGGACAAACCGTCTACCACATTCATATGCACGTGCTGGGACAGCGCCAGATGCACTGGCCGCCGGGCTGATTGCAGCAAACCCTGTGGGAGCGGCGCACTGCCGCTTTCACAAAAGGCATCACAGCACTGTCACAGCCTCTGCATCACAATGACCCAGCGCAAACCTTCCCCGGCCGATTGGGTTAAACTGGCCGCCGAAATTCCCCCGGAGGTCAGCATGACTACCCAACGTCACTACTCGCCAATTGACCGACTTCTGCTGCAAGCCGATGCCGCGATGCGCACCCTGCTGCCCTTCAGCGGCCAGCCGTACCGTCCGTCGCCTGCCATCGTGCAGCCAGATGCAAAAATGAGCGACGAAGACACGCGCCACGTTGCCGGCCTGATGCGCATCAACCATACCGGCGAAGTCTGCGCCCAGGCGCTGTACCAGGGACAGGCGCTGACCGCCAAGCTGCCGCAAGTGCGTGCTGCGATGGAACATGCCGCCGAAGAAGAAATCGATCACCTGGTCTGGTGCGAACAACGTATCCATCAACTGGGTAGCCACACCAGCATCCTCAATCCGCTGTTCTATGGCATGTCGTTCGGGATTGGCGCAGTGGCCGGCCTGATCAGCGACAAAGTCAGCCTCGGTTTCGTTGCGGCGACGGAAGACCAGGTGTGCAAACACCTGAACGAACATCTGGAGCAATTGCCGGCCGAGGATGAAAAATCCCGGGCGATTCTTCAGCAGATGCGCATCGATGAAGAACAGCACGCCGAAAGCGCGCTGGATGCTGGCGGGTTCCGCTTTCCGGCACCGGTGAAGTTCGGGATGAGCCTGATGGCCAAGGTGATGACCAAGAGTACTTATCGGATCTGATATCTCTGTTGCCTGATAGGGCAAGCCCGCTCCTACAGGGGTTCAGAGATAACAATAAAAAAGGCGACTGCCGTGAGGGAGTCGCCTTTTTTGTGTTCGAGAATCTTACGCCATATTGCGCGCGTAGAAGATTTCGAGCATTTCGTGCTTCACCCGCTCGGTCACCTGGGCGCGTTGCTCAGAGGACAGGTTGCTGGTGGCGTCGCCGAACAGGTAGTTATCCAGTTCGAAGTTCTTCAGCAGCATCTTGGTGTGGAACAGGTTTTCCTGATACACGTTCACGTCGGTCATCTGGTACGCGTCGTAAGTGTCGTCGGAGAGGTAGTTCTGGATCGAGTTGATCTCGTGGTCGATGAAGTGCTTTTTGCCTTCAACGTCACGGGTGAAGCCGCGCACACGGTAATCCACGGTCACGATGTCCGAATCGAACTGGTGAATCAGGAAGTTGAGCGCTTTAAGCGGTGAAATGACCCCGCAAGTCGACACGTCGATGTCCACACGGAAGGTTGCAATACCGCTGACCGGATGGATTTCCGGGTAGGTGTGCACCGTGATGTGGCTCTTGTCGAGGTGGGCCAGAATGATTTCGGGCAACGGGCCCGGGGACTCTTCGATCTGACTGTCGGTCGGGGTTACCGGTTCTTCCGAGATCAGGATCGTGACGCTGGCGCCCTGCGGCTCATAGTCCTGACTGGCAATGTTCAGGATGTTGGCACCAATGATATCGACAACTTCCGTGAGGATCTGCGTCAGGCGTTTCGCGTTGTACTCTTTATTGATGTACTCGACGTAAGCCTGCTGGTCTTGCGGGGTTTCCGCGTAGCAGATGTCATAGATGTTGAAGCTCAAGGTCTTTGTCAGGTTATTGAACCCGTGGAGCTTGAGTTTGCTTTTCACCGTTAAAAACTCTCTATGTGTTTGCGGCCCGGCCGCGTGATCAAGCATGCCCGTCAGATGCGAACAACGCACCTGCGTAGGACGGTTAACACCTCTTCGCGATGGCGATTTTGGTTGTCTGTTCGGGTGCGAGGCCTGTCGGCTGACGGGCCACTACCCTGAAAAAAGTGGCGCATTATGCAGACGTCAGCTTGTGTTCGCCAGAGTCTGCACGGCTTTTATGATAGTTGAATGTCGATTCAACCGAGCTCGATGATCTCGTAGTCGTGGGTAATTGCCACGCCGGCCGCGCCGAGCATGATCGAGGCCGAGCAATACTTCTCGGCAGACAGCTCGATGGCGCGCTTGACCTGGGCTTCTTTCAGCCCGCGGCCCTTGACCACAAAGTGCATGTGGATCCTGGTGAACACCTTTGGATCTTCGGTCGCACGCTCGGCTTCGAGGAAGGCTTCACAGCTTTCGACCGCCTGGCGGGACTTCTTGAGGATGCTGACCACATCGAAATTGCTGCAACCGCCGACACCCAGCAGCAGCATTTCCATCGGCCGGACACCCAGGTTACGTCCGCCGGCATCGGGCGGACCGTCCATGACCACGACATGACCGCTACCGGATTCGCCGAGGAACATGGCTTCGCCAGCCCATTGGATGCGTGCCTTCATCGCCAAGACTCCACTGTATAAAAAAGGGTCGCCAGCTTAGCACAGGCCCCGTGATTGACAGCGCCCGGCGTCCTGGGACATATCCCACTGCCTTGTAGGTAAATGCTCGAATATTGCTGGAAGTGTCTGTTAAGCTGACGCCAATTCTATGGCGCATAGCCAGTTTTACTCCAGCGTTCACTATTTATAAAAACCAAACATACCGTGCAGTTTTTTCGGGATACAACCATGGTTGCTATTGCCCCCAACTCCAAGATCAAGAACCTCGACAAGCTGTTGATGCATTGCCAGCGCCGCCGTTATCAGGCCAAGAGCAACATCATTTGTGCCGGCGACCGCTCGGAAACGCTGTTCTTCATCATCAAAGGCTCAGTCACCATCCTGATCGAAGATGACGACGGCCGGGAAATGATCATTTCCTACCTGAACGCCGGAGACTTTTTCGGCGAGTTGGGCCTGTTTGAGCAAGCCGGCCTGGAGCAGGAGCGTAGCGCCTGGGTGCGGGCCAAGGTTGAATGCGAAGTCGCCGAAATCAGCTACGCGAAATTCCGCGAGTTGTCCCTGCAGGATCCGGACATTCTTTACGTCCTCAGCGGACAAATCGCACAGCGCCTGCGCAACACCACGCGAAAGGTCGGTGACCTGGCATTTTTTGACGTGACTGGCCGCGTTGCCCGCTGCCTGCTGGAACTGTGCAAACAGCCAGACGCCATGACGCACCCCGATGGCATGCAAATCAAGGTGACCCGTCAGGAAATCGGGCGGATTGTCGGTTGCTCGCGGGAGATGGTCGGTCGCGTGCTCAAGGATCTGGAAGAACGCAACCTGGTGGACGTCAAAGGCAAGACCATGGTGGTCTTCGGTACGCGATAAGCTCGAAAACCTAGCCGCTGAACATCTGCACCAGCACCAACCGGTAGAGATAGTCGAGACGCGCCAGGGCATCGTGCGCCGCGAACTTCTCATGCAACGCGATGTGGCTTTCGGCGCGTACGCGTTGCTCCAGACCGCAGGCCTCGTTGAAACGATTGACCGCGGCGACCATCGACTCTCGCTCGTTGTCGATCAGCATCGCTCCGTGCACCAGTCCCACCGGACGCTGTCCACCCTGACTCTGGCGCCAGCGCTGGGCGGTGCCGACCATCTTGCGCCCATCGAGGTTGACGTTGAAGCGCCCGTCACAAAAAGCGCCTTCGATTTCACCCAGGGATGAAGTGCCACCCAACTCATCCAGCAACTGACAAATCGGATCGCACAAACGGTGGTAACCGGTTTCGATGCGATTCAGATCCCCTTCACTGCGCGGCGGCGCGTAAACCAGGGCGATGTTGATCGTTGAGGCCGATTGCGGCACCGGCTCGCCACCGGTTTCACGCAACAGCACTGGCCAACCTGCTGCCGCCGACACTTCACAGGCGGCCTCGAAACCCGGCAAGCGGTTCAAACGGCGCGGCATGACCAGCGCCCGATCGCTCGGCTGCCAGAACAGCAGGCCGAACTCCGCGTCGCCGGCACAGACCGAGGCCAGCAAGTCCTGTTCGGCTTGCAGGCCGGCTTCGATGGTCAGATGGGTCGGCGGGGTCATAAGTTGCTCCGCAACTCTGAAATCTTCAGGGGATTTGAATGCCCCTTCGCGAGCAAGCCCGCTCCCACATTTGATCGCGGTCTAATGTGGGAGCGAGCCTGCTCGCGATGGAGTCGACTCGGTCTGTGAGTAATCAGTCGAGGGTCGAGCCGCTGACGGGAATACCGCGCTCTGGGAAGAACAGGCGCTGCAACTCGGTACCCGGGCTTTCGGCGCGCATGAACGCTTCACCGACCAGGAACGCGTAGACGTCACTGATCTCCATCAGTTCGACATCGGCGCGGTTGAGAATGCCGCTCTCGGTGATGACCAGACGATCGCGCGGAATACGCGGCAACAGGTCGAGGGTGGTTTCCAGACTGACATCGAAGGTGTGCAGGTTGCGGTTGTTCACGCCAACCAGCGGAGTGTCGAGGGTTTTCAAGGCCCGCTCCAGCTCGTCGCCGTCGTGGACTTCCACCAGCACATCGAGGTTGACGCTTTTGGCCACGGCTGCCAGTTCGGCCATTTTCACGTCATCCAGCGCGGAAACGATCAACAGCACACAATCGGCACCCAGGGCCCGGGCTTCGACGATCTGGTACGGATCGATCATGAAGTCCTTGCGGATCACCGGCAGCTGGCATGCCGCACGGGCCTGCTGCAGGTAGGCGTCAGCGCCCTGGAAAAAATCGATATCGGTGAGTACCGACAGGCAGGTCGCACCGCCCTTCTCGTAGCTTCTGGCGATGTCGGCGGGAACGAAGTTCTCGCGGATCACGCCTTTGCTCGGCGAAGCTTTTTTGATTTCGGCAATGACTGCCGGCTGCTTCAGCTTGGCCTGAGCCAGCAAGGCCTTGGCAAAACCACGGGGTGCATCGGCCGCCTTGGCCAGGTTTTCCAGCTCGGCGAGGCTGACGCGAGCGCTACGCTCGGCGACCTCCTCGACCTTGCGCGCCAGAATCTTTTCCAGAACCGTCGGTACACTCATCCCTCATTCTCCACTTTGAATACCGCGGTAAACGCACCCAGCTCCTCGAGCTTTTCCCGAGCGAGGCCGGTGTGCAGCGCATCGTGCGCCAAGGCAACGCCTTCTTTCAGGCTGCTGGCATGGTCGGCCGCGTACAGTGCGGCACCGGCATTGAGCACGATCATCTCGGCCGCTTTCTGACCGTTCTCGGTCTTGCGCTTGCCCAGGGCATCGCGAATCAGTTCAAGAGAAGCCGCCGGGCTATCCACCGCCAGGCCATGCAGGCTCTGGCTCTTCATACCCAGGTCTTCCGGCTCGACCCAATACTCGGTGACCTGACCATCCTTCAGCTCAGCGACAAATGTCGGCGCGGCCAGGCTGAATTCGTCCAGGCCATCCTTCGAATGCACCACCAGCACATGCTTGCTGCCCAGACGCTGCAACACTTCCGCCAGCGGCCGGCACAAGGCCTGGGTAAATACGCCTACCACCTGATGCTTCACACCGGCCGGATTCGTAAGCGGGCCGAGCATGTTGAACAAGGTACGCAAGCCCAGATCCCGGCGCGGGCCGGCGGCGTATTTCATCGCAGAGTGATGAGTCTGGGCAAACATGAAACCGATACCAACGTTGTCGATGCAACGTGCCACCTGAACCGGCGTCAGGCTCAGGTAGATACCGGCCGCCTCCAGCAGGTCGGCACTGCCGCTCTTGCCCGAGACTGCACGGTTGCCGTGTTTGGCCACGGTGCAGCCAGCAGCGGAAACCACGAACGAAGCAGCGGTCGACACGTTGAATATATTGGCGCCGTCGCCGCCGGTGCCGACCACGTCGACCACACCGTCGAGAGTCTTGAGTTCGACCTTGTCCGCCAGCTCGCGCATCACCGATACAGCACCGACGATTTCGTCGATGCTTTCGCTCTTCATGCGCATGGCCATCATGAACGCGCCAATCTGCGCATCCGAGCATTGCCCGGTCATGATCTCGCGCATCACATCGCGCATTTCATCGGTGCTGAGGTCGAGGTGATCGACGATACGGCTCAGGGCTGCCTTGATGTTCATGAAAAGTCCTTAGCGCGTGCCGCCGGTTTGTTTGAGGAAGTTGGCGAACAGTTCGTGGCCCTGTTCGGTGAGGATCGACTCAGGGTGAAACTGCACGCCTTCGATGTTCAGGGTCTTGTGACGCAGGCCCATGATCTCGTCGACCGAGCCGTCTTCGAGCTGGGTCCAGGCGGTCAGTTCCAGGCAATCTGGCAAGGTTTCGCGCTTGACGATCAATGAATGATAGCGCGTGACCGTCAGCGGACGATTCAGGCCTGCGAATACACCCTTGTCCTCGTGAAACACCGGGCTAGTCTTACCGTGCATCACCTGACGGGCGCGCACCACATCACCGCCAAAGGCCTGGCCGATGGACTGGTGGCCAAGGCAGACGCCAAGAATCGGCAGTTTGCCGGCGAAATGCTTGATCGCTTCAATCGAGATGCCGGCCTCGGTCGGGGTGCAAGGACCGGGGGACACAACGATGCGCTCAGGGTTGAGGGCTTCGATTTCAGCAATGGTCAGTTCATCGTTGCGCACGACTTTGACCTGGGAGCCGAGCTCGCCCAGGTACTGCACAACGTTGTAGGTAAAGGAGTCGTAGTTATCGATCATCAGCAACATGGCGTATAGAACCTCTTGAACTCACTGACTTTAAAGATGGCCTTCGAATGATTTACCCGCAGAGCGCTGCGTTTTGTCAGGTGCCGGAGTAGCGCCAGCAAAGCGGCATTTCAAACAGGTAACGAAGGCAAAGCGGTACAGGTCCGGCGAGGCCGGCAAAAGAATTCAGGCGCGCCAACGCCAGCGGGCGTGTGCCTTGATGACTTGATCCAGGAGTTTACTGATGATCAACACGGGGAAGGTCTCGTTCGTACGTCCCGGCACAGTAACTTAGCTGGGCAGAGCGCGCAATATCGCCGGGGGGCACTGCCCGCGAAACTATCAAAGGCTTCGCGACAGATGGCAAAAGGCCGGAAGTTTTTGGTACTGTCGTTTCGTTCACTAAAACAATAAATAAACGGACTTGCTCATGATCAAACAGTCGTTGTTCGTACCGCTCGCAGGATGCTTGCTCGCGATCGCATGCGCCCAGGCGAACGCCGCACCCAATCCTTATACAAGCTTCATTGTCTTCGGGGACAGCCTCAACGATGCAGGGACCTTTGCCGACACGGGCGGGCCTGCCGGGGCGACACAGCGCTTCACCAACCGGACGGGACCGGTGTACCTGGATGGCAGCGGCGAAGTCCGCTCGCTGAACTCCACGCAAATCCTGGGTGGAAAACTGGGGTTTTCACCGGACCAGACGGCATCCTCTGCTTCAGCAGTTCGCGCCAACGAAGGCCTGCCCGATGGCAACAACTGGGCTGTAGGTGGCTACCGTACCGATCAGATTCTGGATTCGATCACCAGCACCTCCGCCACCGGCGAACGCACCCGGGCCGGCTATCTTCCATCCAACAACTTCCGTGCCGACCCGAATGCACTGTATTACCTGTCGGGTGGCGGTAACGACTTCCTGCAAGGTCGCGTCACCAGCCTGCCCCAGGCCAGTGCCGCCGCCGACCGCCTGGCCGACAGCGTGCAGACGCTGCAAACCGCCGGCGCCAGATACGTCATGGTCTGGTTGCTGCCCGATATCGGCTTTACCCCGGCGTTCAACGGCACCCCGCTGCAAGCGTTCACGTCCCAACTCAGCGCCCAGTTCAACACTGAACTGGTAAGTCGACTGCAAAACATCAATGCCGAAGTCATCCCGCTCAACATTCCGGTACTGCTCAAAGAGACGTTCGCCAACCCGGCACAGTTTGGCCTGGCCACCGACCAGAACCTCATCACCACCTGCTTCAGCGGCAACGGCTGCACCGAGAACGCCCGCTACGGCATCAACAGCGCCACGCCGGACCCGACCAAGCTGATCTACAACGACTCGGTGCACCCCACCGAAGCCGGGCAGCGTCTGATTGCCGATTACGCGTATTCCCTGCTGGCGGCGCCGTGGGAGCTGACCTTGCTTCCGGAAATGGCCCAGGGCACCGTGCGCGCGCATCAGGATGAATTGCGCAATCAGTGGCTGGCCGATTGGGAAAACTGGCAAGGCGTCGGCCAATGGCGGGCCATTGTTTCCGGCGGCGGACAGCATCAGGACTTTGACAGTCAGGACAGCGTGGCAAGCGCCGACGGCAACGGAGCCAACCTGAACATCGGTGGCAGCTATCGTCTCGACGATGCCTGGCGCGTTGGCCTGGTGGCCGGTTTCTATAACCAGAAACTCGAAGCCGGCAACAACGACTCCGACTACAAACTCAACACTTACCTGGGCACGGCATTCGCCCAGTACCAGCAAAACCGTGTGTGGGCTGACGCGGCGGTGACGGCCGGGCATCTGGATTACGACAGCCTCAAGCGTAAATTCCAGCTGGGCGTCAACGAACGCGGCGAAAAAGGCGATACCAGCGGCTACGTCGAAGCCTTCAGCGCACGCGTGGGTTACGACATTGCGCAACAAGCCAGCAGCCCTTGGCACCTGTCGCCGTTTGTCAGCGCCGACTTCTCCAAGGTACAAGTCGATGGTTACTCGGAGGACGGCAACAATTCCACGGCGCTGACCTTCGCCGATCAGGAGCGTATTTCCCGGCGTCTGGGCGCTGGCCTGCAGGGCAAGTACCAGATCACCCCGCAAACCCAGGTGTTCGGCGAAGCGGCAATCGAGCGTGAGTACAACGACGATACCCAGGACGTGGACATCAACCTCAACAGCCTGCCAAACAACCAGTTCACGCTGGAAGGCTACACCCCGCAAAGTCACTTGCAACGTGTGAACCTGGGGGTGAGCCACAACCTCACCAAGGACCTGGCACTGCGCGCCAGCTACAACATCCGCAAGGAAGATGACTTCACCCAACAGGGCATCAACGTAGGTGTTGCGCTGGACTTCTGATGTGCAGCCAATAAAAAACGCGGCGCCCTCTCAGGCGCCGCGTTTTTTTATGGTGGTGAGGTCTTTGTGGTCAGCTCAGCTTTCCGGGGTCTGTTCAGCCAGGGCAACAGCGCGGAACATCGCACGGCGCTTGTTCAGGGTTTCTTCCCATTCCAGCGCCGGCACCGAGTCGGCGACGATGCCGCCACCGGCCTGCACATGCAGTTCGCCGTTCTTGATCACCGCCGTGCGGATCGCAATGGCGGTGTCCATGTTGCCGTTCCAGGCGAAGTAACCGACCGCACCGCCGTAGACACCACGCTTGACCGGCTCCAGTTCGTCGATGATTTCCATCGCGCGAATCTTCGGCGCACCGGACAAGGTGCCCGCCGGCAGGATCGCCCGCAGTGCGTCCATGGCCGTCAGCCCGGCTTTCAGCTGCCCGGTGACGTTGGACACAATGTGCATCACGTTGGAGTAACGCTCGATCACCATCTTCTCGGTGAGCTTCACCGAGCCGATTTCCGAAACGCGACCGGTGTCGTTGCGGCCGAGGTCGATCAGCATCAAGTGTTCGGCGATTTCCTTGTCGTCCGACAGCAGGTCTTTTTCCAGCGCCAGGTCAGCCTCTTCGTTGGCGCCCCGCGGACGGGTGCCGGCAATCGGGCGCACGGTAATCAGGTTGTCTTCGACCCGCACCAGCACTTCCGGCGAACTGCCGACGACGTGGAAGTCGCCGAAGTTGAAGAAGTACATGTAAGGCGTCGGGTTGAAGCAGCGCAGCGCGCGGTACAGGTCGATGGGGGCTGCCTTGAAGTCGATCGACATGCGCTGGGACGGCACGACCTGCATGCAGTCACCGGCCAGGATGTATTCCTTGATGGTGTCGACGGCTTTTTCGTAATCGTTCTGGGTGAAGCTGGAGCGAAACACCGGGTCAGCCGATTGCTGCTTGCTGAAGTCCAGGCCACGGCGTGGAGTGATCGGCTGACGGAGTTTTTCCAGCAGCTCTTCCAGGCGCGCGCGACCTTGTTCGAAGGCGTCTTCCTGCGCCGGGTCAGCCAGGACGATGGCGTGCATCTTGCCGGCCAGGTTATCGAACACCACCACGGCGTCGGACACCATCAACAGAATGTCCGGTACGCCCAGCGGGTCCGGGTTCGGGCATTTGCCCAAACGTTTTTCCACATAACGCACGCAGTCATAACCGAAGTAACCCACCAGGCCGCCGTTGAAACGCGGCAGGCCGACAATGGTCGGCACGTTGTAGCGAGCCTTGAAGGCTTCGACGAAGGCCAGCGGGTCTTCCACGTCGTGGCTTTCGGTCTCGACGCCATCGACAGTCACGCTGACGTGATGATCGTGAACCCGCAGCACGGTGCGGCACGGCAGGCCGATGATCGAGTAACGGCCCCACTTCTCGCCGCCCTGTACGGACTCCAGCAAGTAGGAGTTGGGCTCGTCGGCCAGCTTCAGGTAGATCGACAGCGGCGTGTCGAAGTCGGCCAGGGTTTCGCAGGCAAGCGGGATGCGGTTGTAGCCGGCAGCGGCCAAACGCAGGAATTCTTCGCGGATCATGAGGTGCCTCGTGGCTTGAGGGTCGAACAGTCAGGTATGCAAACGCGCCGGATAACCGGCCAGGATCAAGTCAGGCGCGCCAACGCCAGCGGGCCAGGGCCTTGATGACTTTCATCCAGAGTTTGCGAGTGACCACCACGATGGCGTTTCCAGAAGGGGGTTTGACAGCGTCGGCCAACGTTATCTCAGCGGCCGGATCCAGGCAACCGGGAATTAGTTTGCGCAGGTCGTCGATCACCAGCGTCGGCGACTCTTCGGCAATCGGCCGGCCGTGGTTATAGCCGTAGCTCAGTGCCACACACTTGACCCCCGCCGCTTTCGCCGCCAGCACATCGCTGCGCGAATCACCGACGAACAACGACTGCGAAGCCGGAATGTTGGCCATTTTCATCACGAAAAACAGCGCGGCCGGATCGGGCTTTTTCTGTGGCAGGGTGTCGCCGCCGATGATCCAGCGGAAATAGCGGCCGATCTTCATCTGATCCAGCAGCGGCGCGATGAAGCGTTCCGGCTTGTTGGTGATCAGCGCCATCTCGACACCCTGCTTTTTCAGCCATTTGAGTGTGTCGCGCACGCCGGGGTAAACCACGGTCAACTCGTGGCTCTCGCCATAAGCCTGCATGAAATACTCCAGCGCACGTTCGGCCTCGGCGTTTTCGACCGCCGAATGATCAATAGCGCCAGCCAGCGCACGACGCACCAGCACCGGCGCGCCGTTGCCGACCCATTCGCGTACCGCTTCCAGACCGGCGGGTTTACGACCGAGTTTGAGCAGCATCTTGTCCACAGCCACTGCCAGGTCCGGGACCGAATCGATCAGCGTGCCGTCCAGATCGAACATCACCAGCCGCGGCAGTTGCCCCGGGAACAGCTGCTCAAAGCCACTCATGGGCGAGCCAGCGCCAGTTCGGAACGCATCTTGTCGATGACTTCCTGATAGTTCGGCGCATTGAAGATGGCCGAGCCGGCGACGAAGGTGTCGGCACCGGCCGCAGCGATTTCGCGAATGTTGTTCACGTTCACGCCACCGTCGATTTCCAGGCGAATGTCACGGCCCGACGCATCGATCAGCGCCCGCACTTCACGCAGCTTGTCGAGGGTGCCGGGGATGAACTTCTGCCCACCGAAGCCCGGGTTGACGCTCATCAACAGGATCATGTCGACCTTGTCCATGACGTGCTTGAGCACATCCAGAGGGGTCGCCGGATTGAACACCAGGCCCGACTTGCAGCCGCCTTCGCGGATCAATTGCAGGGAGCGGTCGATGTGCTGCGTGGCTTCCGGGTGGAAGGTGATGTAGGTCGCGCCGGCTTCGATGAAGTCGCCGACGATTCGGTCCACCGGGCTGACCATCAGGTGCGCGTCGATCGGCGCGGTCACGCCGTACTTGCGCAGCGCCGCGCAGACCATCGGGCCGATGGTCAGGTTGGGCACGTAGTGATTGTCCATGACATCGAAGTGCACGAAGTCGGCGCCGGCGGCCAGGACGTTGTCCACTTCTTCACCCAGGCGGGCGAAGTCGGCGGAGAGAATCGACGGAGCAATTACGAAGGGCTGCATGACGCACCTTTTCTGAGCAGAATCACGATGGCGCGCATTGTATACCTCATGCTTTGACGCGCGCACCGTGAGCGCGATGATTGGACCTTGCCATCATCCATCGACGGCAGGGGCCCTAGTACGCCGCGCGATAGATCTTTTCGATATCGACGGCACTCAACTTACGCGGATTGTTGCGCATCAAGCGCTCGATCCCCGCCGCTTCCACGGCCATGGAAGGGATGGCGCCCTCGGGCACACCGAAACTGCGCAGGCCCTGGGGAATTTCCACGGCGGCACACAGTTCGGTCATGGCTTGCACGGCTTTGTCGGCCGCTTCGTTGATACTCAAGTGAGCGGTCTTCACGCCCATGGCCTCGGCGATATCCTGCATGCGTTCGATGCAGGCCATCTTGTTCCAGGTCATGACATGGGGCAGTAGCAAGGCATTACTGACCCCATGGGCAATGTTGAAGCGCCCGCCCAGCGGATACGCCAGCGCATGCACCGCGCCAACCCCGGCATTGCCGAACGCCATGCCGGCCATCAGGCTGGCGGTGGCCATGTCTTCCCGGGCTTGCAGGTTCGACGGGTTGGCGTAGGCCTTGGGCAAGGCCTTGGCGATCAACTTGATGGCGCCGATGGCCAGGGAATCGGTAATCGGCGAGGCATTGACCGACAGATAGGATTCGATGGCATGCACCAGCGCATCGACGCCGCTGGCCGCCGTGACGCTGCGCGGACAGGTCAGGGTCATTTGCGGGCTGACCAGCGCCACGTCCGGCAGCAGGTAGTCACTGACGATGCCCTTCTTCAGCTGCGCGACCTTGTCGGAAAGGATGGCGACGTTGGTCACTTCCGAGCCGGTGCCGGCGGTGGTCGGGATGGCAATCAGCGGCGGGCCTTTGCGCGGGACCTGATCGATACCGAACAGATCCGCCAGCGCACCGTGGTACCCGGCGTAGGCCGCCACGCTCTTGGCAATGTCGATGGCACTGCCGCCGCCGAGGCCGATCAAGCCGTCATGCCCACCGTCGCGATAGGCCTGCATGCAATCTTCGACGATGGCGATTTCCGGGTCCGGCAACACCCGGTCGAAAATCTCGTAACTGCGTTCGCCCAACTGCGCCAGTGCCAGCTCTACCGTGCCGGATTTGACCAGGGCGGCGTCGGTGACGATCAGCGGGTTGTCGATGTCCAGACGCGTAAGCTCGGCAGACAGTTGCTCGATGGCACCTGCGCCGGTGATCAGTTTGTGAGCGATTTTGAAAGAGGAAATACTCATGCGCGCAGCCTCTTATAGGTAGGGGAGCTGGGCACAATAGTAGCTGGGGATTGGGGTTTGTCTGCCATTCAGGTCGTGAATGAGCAAACAGACACTGGAGATCCAATGTAGGAGCGAGCCTGCTCGCGAAGACGGACTGACAGTCACTATGGATGTCGACTGAAAGTCCGCTATCGCGAGCAGGCTCGCTCCTACAGTTGATTGGTGTGAAGGCTTAAACCTGCGCGGTACGCAGTTTCTCGCTACGCCCGCGCAGCCACTCCAGGGTCAGCAGCAGGATCACCGAGAAGGCAATCAGCAGCGTCGCGGCGGCGGCGATGGTCGGGCTGAGGTTTTCGCGAATACCGCTGAACATCTGCCGTGGCAAGGTCGCTTGTTCAGGGCCGGCGAGGAACAGCGTCACCACCACCTCATCGAACGAAGTCGCGAAGGCAAACAGCGCACCGGAGATCACGCCCGGCGCAATCAGCGGCAAGGTCACCCGGCGGAACGTGGTCAGCGGCGAAGCGCCCAGGCTCGCAGCGGCCCGCACCAGATTGTGGTTGAACCCCTGCAAGGTCGCCGACACGGTAATGATCACGAACGGCACACCCAGCACCGCATGCACCACGATCAGCGAGAAAAAGCTGTTACCCAATCCCAGCGGAGCAAAGAACAGATAACTGGCCACACCGATGATCACCACCGGCACCACCATCGGTGAAATCACCAGCGCCATTACCAACGCCTTGCCGGGGAAGTCGCCCCGGGTCAGGCCGATGGCCGCCAGCGTACCGAAGATCATGGCCAGCACCGTGGCCGCAGGGGCGACGATGATGCTGTTCTTCAGGGCGCGCATCCACTCCGCCGAGGCGAAGAAGTCGTGATACCACTGCAGCGAGAAGCCCTGCAGCGGATACACCAGGAAACTGCCGGAGTTGAACGACAGCGGAATGATCACCAGCACCGGCAGGATCAGGAACAACAGAATCAAGCCGCAGAGAATCCGCAAGCTGTAGAACCACACCCGTTCGATGGGCGACATATAAGGACTCAGCATTTCGTTCTCCCCTTAGCTCAGGCGCAGGCGGCTTGCGCCTACCAGCCAGCTGTAAATCAGATAAAGCACGACCGTCGCGAGCAACAGCAGCCCACCGAGTGCGGTCGCCATGCCCCAGTTGATGCTGGTGTTGGTGTAGAAGGCGACGAAGTAGCTGACCATCTGGTCGTTCGGGCTGCCCAGCAATGCCGGGGTGATGTAGTAGCCGATGGCGAGGATGAACACCAACAGGCAACCGGCGCCGACACCGGCATAGGTCTGCGGGAAGTACACCCGCCAGAAACTGGCGAACGGATGGCAACCGAGGGAAATCGCGGCGCGCATGTAGGTCGGCGAGATGCCTTTCATCACGCTGTAGATCGGCAGGATCATGAACGGCAGCAGGATATGCACCATGGAGATGTAGACACCGACGCGGTTGAACACCAGTTCGATCGGCTTATCGATGATGCCCATGGCCATCAGGCCGCTGTTGATCAGGCCACCCGATTGCAGCAATACGATCCACGCCGCGACGCGTACCAGGATCGAGGTCCAGAACGGCAGCAGCACCAGGATCATCAGCAGGTTGCTCTGGCGCGACGGCAGGTTCGCCAGCAGGTAAGCCAGCGGATACGCCAGCACCAGGCAGATCACGGTGATGACCAGGCCCATCCAGAAGGTACGGGCGAAGATGTCGAGGTAGATCGCTTGATCCGGGGTGGCCGGGGCGATTTCGCCGAGGTCGTCGATACGGTGATCGACAGCCGCCAGCAGGTAATACGGGGTGATGCTGCTGGTGTTGCGGCGTACCGCTTGCCAGTAGGCCGGGTCGCCCCAACGCTCATCGAGGCCTTCCAGTGCTTCTTTATAAGAAGCTGGTTCAGTGGCGAGCGGCAAGGCGCGGGCGGTTTTGGTCAGCAGGCTGCGGTAGCCGGCCAGTTCCATGTTCAGGCGCTTGGACAGATCACCCAGGGTCTGATTCTTGCGAGCCTCGGCGAGGTCTTCGGCCGCTGCTTTGTAAACCGGTTCAGCGGGCAGGCCGCGGCCGTCCCAACTGGCGATGGCAGTCACGGTGCGCGGCATGCCGCCGACCACTTCCGGGTTGCCAACGCTTTTGTAGAGCAGCGCCACGATCGGCACCAGGAACACTAGCAACAGAAACAGCACCAGCGGCGCGATCAACGCCTGGGCCTTCCAGCGGTTGACCCGCTCGGCGTGCTTGAGCCGCTGCTTCAAGGTGGGGCTGGTGCCCTCGTTCAGGGGAACGGCGATAGCCATGACGTACTCCGCAAATCTTTGATCAATCGTTAATGTGGGAGCGAACTTGTGGCGAGGGGGCTTGCCCCCGTTCGGCTGCGAAGCAGTCGTAAAACATCGCACCCGGTGTACCTGATACACCGCGATTGCAGGTTTTGGGGCCGCTTCGCGACCCAACGGGGGCAAGCCCCCTCGCCACAGAAGCCCGCCCTCACAGGAGGGCGAGCCCTCTGCTTACTTCGCAGCCCAGGAATTGAAACGCTGTTCCAGCTGCTCGCCGTTGTCAGCCCAGAAGCTGACGTCGATCTGCACCTGGTTGGCGATGTTTTCCGGGGTGGTCGGCATGTCTTTCAGGACTTCCTTGGCCAGCAAGGGTACGGCCTGGGTGTTGGCCGGGCCGTAGGCGATGTTTTCCGAGTAGGTCTTCTGCTGCTGGGGCATTACCGAGTAGGCGATAAACTTCTTCGCAGCTTCAGCGCGTTTGGCATCCAGACCTTTTGGAATGGCCCATGCGTCGAAGTCGTAGATGCCGCCGTTCCATACCACTTTCAGGTTGCTTTCTTTCTGCACGGCAGCGATACGACCGTTGTAGGCCGAGCTCATGACCACGTCACCGGAAGCGAGGTATTGCGGCGGTTGTGCGCCGGCTTCCCACCACTGGATGTTCGGCTTGAGTTCATCGAGCTTCTTGAATGCGCGGTCCTGACCGTCCTTGCCGGCCAGTACTTTGTAGACGTCCTTCGGCGCAACGCCGTCGGCCATCAGTGCGAATTCCAGGGTGTACTTGGCGCCTTTACGCAGGCCACGCTTGCCCGGGAACTGCTTGGTGTCCCAGAAATCCACCCAACTGGTCGGTGCGGTTTTCAGTTTGTCGGCGTTGTAGGCCAGCACGGTCGACCACACGAAGAAACCCACGCCGCAAGGCTGGATGGCGCCCTTGACGTAGTCTTCGGTCTTGCCGAACAACTTCGGATCAAGCTGCTCGAACATGTCTTCGTCGCAACCACGGGACAGCTCCGGCGATTCAACCTCTACCAGATCCCAGGACACGCTCTTGGTGTCGACCATGGCCTTGACCTTGGCCATTTCGCCGTTGTACTCGCCGGCCACGATCTTGCCGTTACCTGCCGCTTCCCACGGTGCGTAGAAGGCTTTGACCTGAGCCGCCTTGTTCGCGCCGCCAAAGGACACCACGGTCAGGTCCGGGCCGGCCGCCATTGCGTGTGCCGCGCCCATCATGCCCAGTGCCAAAGCGGTGAATTTCAGGGATCTCAACATTTATTGTTCTCTCCACGTGCAGGGTTGGTGTTGGTGTTGCCGGGGCGATCAATGCGCCTCTAAAAGAGGATCGAGTGCGCGAACGTGCTCGACCTGCCAGCCAAGCGGTACCACGTCGCCGACGGCGAGCGAGGGATCAAGCTCGGCAATCGGCTGTTTCACGAAGAAGTCGGTCTTGCCGCAGACTTCCATGCGAACCCGGACGTGGTCGCCCAGATAGATGAATTCCTCGACTCGCCCGGAGAAGCGGTTGACGCATTGGTCGCTGGAGCCATTGAGGCTCACTCGCTCCGGACGAATGGACAGGGTCACCGGCTCGCCGGTCTGACCGACGTTGACCGCCAGGGCTTCCACCTTTTCACCACGTCCGAGCTCGACAATGCAACGGTCGCCGGTTTGGCTGTGCAGGCGGCCATTGAGGCGGTTGTTCTCGCCGATGAAGTTGGCGACGAAGGTATTTTTCGGCTCTTCGTAGAGGGTGCGCGGCGGTGCGATCTGCTGGATTTCACCCTGATGGAACACCGCCACACGGTCGGACATGGTCAAGGCTTCGCCCTGATCGTGGGTCACGTAGACCACGGTGACGCCCAGGCGCTGGTGCAGGTGCTTGATTTCCATCTGCATGTGTTCACGCAGTTGTTTGTCCAGTGCGCCGAGGGGTTCGTCCATCAGCACCAGTTGCGGCTCGAACACCAGCGCGCGGGCCAATGCCACACGCTGTTGCTGACCGCCGGAAAGCTGCGCAGGGTAGCGCTGGGCGAAGGCATCGAGCTGGACCATGCTCAGCACGCGCTTGACCCGGGCACTGACGTCGCTCTTGTTCATGCCGCGCACGGTCAGCGGGAACGCCAGGTTCTCGGCTACCGTCATGTGCGGGAACAATGCGTAGTTCTGGAACACCATGCCGATGTCGCGCTTGTGCGGCGGCACGTTGTTGATGGCGCGCCCGCCCAACAGGATTTCGCCCGCGGTCGGCGTTTCGAAGCCGGCGAGCATCATCAGGCTGGTGGTCTTGCCGGAGCCGGACGGCCCGAGCAATGTGAGGAATTCGCCTTTGCGAATGTCCAGGTTGAGGTCCTTGACGATCAGGTTCTCGCCGTCGTAGCTCTTCTGCACTCCACGAAAGCTGACCAGAACATCATTGGCCCCTGCGCTTGAATCGACCTGGCTCATACCCACACCTTTGTTATTGATGACTGCTGTGGGACTAAGCCTAGTGGACGCCGGGGACCGCGCAAATCGGGGCGCAAGAGAGATTGGCCTCAGCCGGATGGAAGGTTGGGGGTAGGGATTGCCCTACAAGGATGGCGCAAATGGACAAGACAGCTACAAGTGTCGAGCTGCAAGCCGCAAAAGCGAGCAAAACGGCTGTCGCTATTGGATATGCCTGCCATCCCAAACCAGACGGAGATCCCTTGTAGGAGTGAGCCTGCTCGCGATGGCGTCCTGTCAATCAACATTGCATTGACTGATCCACCGCGATCGCGAGCAGGCTCACTCCTACAGTTTTGATTGCGGTGTGCTTTAGAGGAGTTTGTGCTCCATCGCGTATTTCACCAGTTCCGCCAGCGAGGTGATGTTGAGTTTCTGCATCAGCCGCGCCTTGTGGGTGCTGATGGTTTTGCTGCTCAGCGCCAGTTGCTGGGCGATGTCGTTGACGTTGGCGCCCTGGGCCAGGCGTTCGAACACGGAAAATTCGCGCTCGGATAGCAGCGAGTGCAATGGCCGCGAGTCGGTAAGACCGACCTCGAAAACCATGCGGTCGGCCAGTTCGGGATCGATGTAACGCCCGCCTGACGCCACTTTGCGAATGGCCGTCAGCAACAGCGCCGGGTCGCTGTCCTTGGTCGCATAACCGGCAGCCCCGACCTTCAACGCCCGGGCGGCCATCTGCGCTTCATCGTGCATCGACAACACCAGGATCGCCGGTGGATTGTTCAGGGCGCGAATCCGCGGAATCGCTTCCAGGCCGTTGACGCCAGGCATGGAGATGTCCAGCAACACCACTTCGCAGGGCACATGACGCAAGGTGTCGAGCAACTGCTCGCCATTGCTCGCCTCCCCCACCACCAGCAAATCCTTGGCCAGGCCAATCAGCTGCTTGATGCCTTCGCGGACGATGGTGTGGTCTTCGGCTACCAGTACACGGATCACGTTCTTCTCCAGATTCAAGATCTATCGAGCGGTACTCGCACGCTTAGGGAGGTGCCTTCACCCGGCTCACTCTCAAGGGATAACTCACCGCCCATAATCAACACCCGCTCACGCATTCCGACGATCCCAAAGGAAGTTGGCCTGCCAGGCGCGGCGACAAATCCTACGCCATCATCACTGACCGTCAGACACAACTCGTCGCCTTCAAGGGTCAGTGTCAGTTCAACAGTATGCGCCTGGGCGTGCCGCATGACATTGGTCAGCGCCTCCTGAAGGATTCGAAACAGGCCGATTGCCTTCGCATCGCTCAGCACCGGCAAGTTGTCCGGCACCTGCACCAGACACGGGATCTGCGTGCGCGCCTCGAATCGGCGGGCCTGCCACTCAATGGCCGAGGCAATGCCAGCGTCGAGAATCGGCGGGCGCAATGCCGTGGCCACATCACGGACCAACTGAAACAACTGAGCGATCAAGCGCTTCATGCTGTTCAAGCGCTCGTTCAGACCCGGATCAAGCTGCGCGTAGGCCAGTTCGCACATCGACGTTTCCAGCTTCAACACGGTGAGCATCTGACCCAACTCGTCGTGAACTTCCCGGGCAATGCGCGCTTTTTCTTCTTCGCGCACGCTTTCCAGGTGCGCGGACAACTCACGCAGTTGTTCCCGGGAGCTGGCCAGTTCAAGTTCAATGCGCTTGCTCTCGCTGATGTCCCAGACGATCCCGTCCCAGACATAGGCGCCATCTTCCAGGCGGCGGGTGATGGCCTTGATTTCCGCCCAGCGCTGCTCGCCCTGACGCGTGAGGATTCGCCCCTGCCACGACCAGTCGCTGTCGGTATCCAGCGCATGATCCTGGGTCTGGTGATAGCTGGCCTTGTCATCCGGATGCACGAGGCTGCGCAGGCCTTTATCGCGATGCGCCAGCGTGGCCGGCGAGTAACCCACCAGGCTTTCGCTGCCTTCGCTGATGTAGGCAAAGTCGATCTGACCGGTCACCGGCGCCCGCTCCAGCCGGAAAACCAGCCCCGGAACGTTGGCGGCGATACCTTGCAGCCGCGCCTCGCTTTCCTGCAAGGCCGCCAGGGCACGACGCCGCTCCGTGACATCGTTGAGGTAAACCACCAGGTATTCGCCATCGCGAAAGCGCAGAAAACTCAACGAGACATCAGCCGGCAGGATGCTGCCATCGGCCCGCACGCAATTGGATTCGAAACTTTGCGGGCCGTCTTCACTGGCCCGGGCGCGCTTCCACAGGTTCAGCCAACGGTCCATGTGCAGGCCAGGCTCGAAATCGATCAGGGGCCGATCGATGATCCCGCCGGCCGGATAACCCAGCATGCTTTCCGCCGCGCGGTTGGCGTAGCGCACATGGCTGTCCCAGTTGACCCAAAGGATACCGACGGTGCTCTGGTCGATGGAAAACTGGGTGAGCCGCAAGGCCTCTTCGCTGGCGGCGCGCAAGGCGATATCGTCTTGCGCGGCCAGCAGACGCTGTTCAAGGCTGTGCTGCTGGCGACGCTGCCAGACCACGATGGCCATGCAACTCAACGCCAGCACGGCCAGCAACAGGCAGAGGTTCTGCCAAAAACCCGGAGACTCGGTGAGCCGCGGATACTTGGGCTGCAGCCATTGATTGTGCAGGTGCTCCAGGTCCTTGGCCGGGATCGCCCGCAATGCACTTTCGACGATGCCCGCCAGTTCCGGCTTGTCGCGGAGCGTGGCCACCCGCAGCAACTGCGGCAGGCCGACATCCCCCACCACCACCAACCCGGCGAACTCCGTCTCGACCGACAAGCGTCCCAGCTGCGCCTCATCGATCACCGCATAAGTCGCCTGCTGGCCAACCAATAATTGCAATGCCTGGCGTTCCATCGGTACGCCTTGCAGATTCAGGTGTGGGTAGTTGCCGCGCAGGTAATCGGCGATGGCACTGGGCATGCGCACGGCGACGCGGGTCTGGCTGTCGAGCTTTTCCAGCTCGACAGCCCCGGCGCTTTTCTGGTCGCTGACCACCAACTGCGGTACTCGCATGTAGGGGTCGGAAAACTGCCAGAGGCGCAACCCGCCAGGGGTTTGGGTCAGCCCCGGGGCGATGTCGATTTCGCCCTCGCGTGCAGCCGCCTCCAGCTGTTCAAGGTCGGGAAAGTTGCGCCAGCTCAGTTCGACGTTGAGGGTCTTTGCCAGCCACTTCATCAAGTCGACATTCACCCCGGACAGGCGCTGCAAGCGACGATCGTATTGCGCATAGGGCGCCTGCAACACCAGGCCGACACGCAACTCGCTCTGCTGTGCCAGCCAGTACTGTTGTTTCGGGGTCAGTTGGGCAAGGTGCTCCGGGGGCACGGCCGCCGCCCAGCCCATCAAGGGAAACCACAAGCAGCCGATAACCCACAGGCAGCGAAAACGCATCATTGAACTCTCACACACTGACAAATACTGACCAACCCATTAGGCTGCCGGAACATCTTCTGGCCTGGAATATCCGATGCCCCCTGTCTACCGCCTGGCACTGCCAGCATTGTGCCTGTCGCTGATCCTGCCATGCGCTTTTTCCGTCAAGGCGGCCGACCCGGCACCCGCCACGGAAGAAAAAACCGCCGAAGAAAAACCACTCGAACGTCAGCCGCTGCCTGAGCGTAGTCAGGAAGAAGCGACTGCACTTGAGCGAAAGATCCCGGCTCAGGAACAGCAACCACTGCAAGCAGGCACCGACACCTTTCTGGCATTGTGGAAACCGGCCAATACCGCCGACCCCAAAGGTGCGGTGATTATCATCCCGGGCGCCGGCGAAACTGTTGACTGGCCGCAAGCGATCGGCCCTTTGCGGCGCAAATTGCCGGATGCCGAATGGAGCAGCCTGAGTATCACCTTGCCGGACCTGCAAAGCGATGCCATTGCGCCACGAATCGTGGAAGCGGCGCCGGTACCCAAGCCCGCCGAAACCGGCAGTAAAGACTCGACCACCGCCGCGCCCATCGAACAGGTGGCCGGTGGCGAGGCAGATGTAACCGACAAGGTCGTCGCCGAAACCACCGAAGAACAGTCCAAGGCAGATGCCGAGCGCATCTTTGCCCGGATCGACGCCGCGATCGCCTTCGCCGAACAGCAAAGCGCCCGCAGTATCGTGGTGTTGGGGCATGGTTCCGGCGCCTATTGGGCCGCGCGCTACCTGAGCGAGAAGCAGCCATCGCAGGTCGAAAAGCTGGTGATGGTTGCCGCCCGGACACCTGTGGCGGCCACGCCCGGGCTTGCAGCGCTGACCCCGACCCTGAAACTGCCGACCGCGGATATTTTCTACAAGGACAAAGCGCTGGATCGCGACGCAGCACTGGAACGCCTGCAGGCCAGCAAACGCCTGAAGTCATCGGCATTCAGCCAGGTCGCACTCAAGGCGTTGCCGGATACCAAGGCCGAACAGGAGCAACTGTTCCGTCGGGTACGGGGCTGGTTGAATCCGCAGAACCCGGCGGGCTGACAGACCGAGGCGCGATCTTCGCGGGCAAGCCACGCTCCCACAGGTTTTATGCCGATCACAAAATTGCGAACGACACAAAACCTGTGGGAGCGAGCTTGCTCCGGGCGGCGTTCCGACGATAGCGGTATCACTGGCGACGCAAGTTTTCCGGGCTAGCGAAAATCCCGCCGTTCCCGAATCAGCGTGTAGGCATTATGCAGTTCACGCGTTCGCTCGGTGGCCTCACGCACCTGCGTGGCCGTCGCGCCACTGCCGGCAATCTTGTCCGGATGATGGCGACTGAGCAGGCGCCGGTAAGCACGCTTGATCTGCGCCGGTTCAGTAGTGGCCGACACCCCCAAAAGCCTCAACGCGTCCTGATAACTTGGCACGCTGTTGGCCAATGGTCGTTTCTGCGGCTCATAGTCGTGGGCCAGCGCCTGCACCTGAAGGGGCGTCCAGCCCAACCATTTGCCCCATTGGCCGATCAGTTTACGTTCACTGCTTCCGGCACGACCATCGGCCCAGACCATTCGCCAACAGGCGCGCAATACGCCTTCTGCCGCATGGGGCTGGGCACTCAGGCGACGCAGATAACCGCGCAGCCGGTCGCGGCCCGACTTGCCGCGATTGAACGCGGCAATCGCACGACGCTGGGCCGACTCGGACATGTCCAGCGAGCGCATTTCCGCCCGTGCCTGCTCGACATGCCCAGCCATCACCTGGCCATCACACTTGGCCAGGCGTCCCAACAGGACAAACAGCAATTCATCGTTACGCAACACCGGGCGACCGCCCAGCTTTTCCCGCAAGTGCCCCCAGCTCTGCAAGTGCAAGCGCCGATCAAGCGCCTG
Organism: Pseudomonas sp. KH_046_2; assembly: GCF_057838985.1. Taxonomy (NCBI): domain Bacteria; kingdom Pseudomonadati; phylum Pseudomonadota; class Gammaproteobacteria; order Pseudomonadales; family Pseudomonadaceae; genus Pseudomonas; species Pseudomonas sp. KH_046_2. The sequence continues at coordinate 5,694,853 of NZ_CM174480.1, forward strand.
CCCCAACAACGCGCCGAGCATGGCCCCCGGAATGCTGGCTATGGCAAAGCCTGCTCCGGCTCCGATCAGAGTCCCTGGCCACAGCATGTCAGCGGCTCGCTTCTATCAATGTTTCAACTTCGGCCAGACGCTCGTGAGTGCCGACATCGACCCAGTGCCCCCTCATCTGCTCGCCGGTAACCTGCCCGTCAGCCATGGCTTTGCGCAACAGCGGCGCGAGCTTGAAGGCCCCCGCGGTGCAACCGTCGAACAACTGCGGATGCAACACGGCGATGCCACTGTAGGTCAGGGTGCCAGCCTCTGGCTGACCGTCGCGCACCTGCGTTTCGACCAGGCTGAAGTCCCCGGCCGGATGATGGGGCGGGTTGCTGACCAGCACCAGGTGCGCCAGGCCGTTGATGGGTTGATGCAGCACGCTGAAGTCGTAATCGGTCCAGATGTCGCCGTTGACCACGACAAACGCTTCATCCCCCAGCAATGGCAACGCGCGGAAAATCCCGCCGCCGGTTTCCAGGGGCTCGCCTTCGGCCGAGTACAGAATGCTCACGCCATAACGCGAACCATCGCCCAGGTAGTCTTCGATCTGCTGACCGAGCCAGGCGTGATTGATCACGATGTCGGTGAACCCGGCGGCGGCCAGCGCTCGCAGGTGATACTCGATCAGCGGCACGCCGCCTGCACGAACCAGCGGTTTTGGCGTGGTCAGGGTCAGCGGGCGCATGCGCTCGCCTTTGCCCGCGGCCAGAATCATTGCCTTCATGCTTTCACTCCGGCGCGCAGACTGGCCAGCAACACATCCAGCCCGGCCAGTTCAGGACGGCGAGCGATCACCGCTTCTATGTACGCAAAGAAACGTGGCACATCACCCAGATAACGCGGTTTGCCGTCGCGATGGCAGATGCGCGCAAAAATGCCGATGACTTTCAGGTGACGTTGCACGCCCATCAAGTCACTGGCACGCAGGAAGTCCTCGAAGTCGGGCTGAACCGGAATCCCGAGCGCACCCGCTTGTTGCCAGTAGTTTTCGAGCCAGCCGTGCACACGCTCCTCCGGCCAGCTGAGGAATGCGTCCTTGAACAGGCAGGTCACGTCGTAGGTCACCGGGCCATACACCGCATCCTGGAAATCCAGCACACCGGGATTGGGCTCGCTGAGCATCAGGTTGCGCGGCATGTAGTCGCGATGCACCAGGACTGTTGGTTGTGCCAGGGCGCTGTCGATCAACAGTTCGCTGAACTGCTGCCAGAGCGTTTGTTGCGCCGCGTCGAATTCGATGCCCAGTTCGCGCTTTACGTACCACTCGGGGAACAGCTCGAGCTCGCGACGCAGCAAGGCCACGTCATAGCTCGGCAAAGGCGCAACCATCGGCAACTGCTGGAAAGCCAGCAACGCTTGCAGGGCATCCGTGAACAAATCGTCGGCGTTTTCGCTGTCGATGACGTCCAGATAGGTCTTGTTGCCCAGGTCATTGAGCAAAAGAAAACCGCGTTCGAGGTCTTCGGCATAAATTTTCGGCACATTTATTCCGGACTTTGCCAGCAAAAAGGCGATATCCACGAAGGGTTTGCAGTTTTCCTGGGGCGGTGGCGCGTCCATCACGATGAAACTTTTGTCACCGCCTTCCCAACGGAAATACCGCCGGAAACTCGCGTCGCTGCTGGCCGCAGTCAACGTGGCCGGGGGTACGACGCCCCAGCCCTGCTCGGCAAAAAGGGTCGCCAATTGTTCATCGAGCCAAACTTTCAGGTGTTGCAAGCGTACATCTTGATCAGGCATTGCAAGGGTCTCCGACGGCGCTAGCCGTCAAGCGGGTCATGCTTTATTATCCAGCATCTTTTTCAGACCATCGAGAGGCGTGCGGCCCACACCGCGGGCAGATGGCACGCAGGAAGCCCGGACTAATAAGATGGCATTGAAATCCCCCGCGTTTCGTAAAAAATTTCCGTTGTTGGTTACCGGCAGTTTGCTGGCGCTGCAACCCCTTGCCACTTCCTACGTGGTCGCCGCGGAACAGTTTGACTGCTCAGTCTCTGCTTCGGGCTCCTGGGACTGTGCGCCAAAGACGCCGGCAGCTGCATTGCCACCGCGCCCCGTCCATGACGGCAGCGCAGTTTCCGCCACCGGCGAAGCCCCGGCCGAGAACGGTTCCAGCGAAGACGCCGGCGCCAAGCCGGTGCTGGTCACCGAATCCAAAGGCCGTGGCCTGACGTCGCGTAGCGCAGACTACAGCCACCTCGATTGGGTTCCCCGCGAGCAGCTCACCGCCGCACAATTGGCCGAAACCGGTCCTTATTGCTCCGGTTCCTATATCGAACCGATTCGTCCTGGCATGGATGACAAGACGAATAAAAGTGACGCTCCAACCTTTATCGGCGCAAAAGCCTCCCGCTATAAGCAGGATGAGCAAGTTGCGACCCTGGCCGGCGACGTTGTCATGCGTCAGGGCAGCATGCAGGTCGAAGCCGACGAAGCCAACCTGTACCAGGCCGAAAGTCGTGGCGAGCTGAGCGGCAACGTGCGCATTCGCGACAACGGCGCGCTGATTGTGGGCGACCACGCCGACGTGCAGCTCGACACCGGTGAAGCCAAGGTCGACAACGCCGAATACGTGATGCACAAATCGCGCATCCGCGGTAATGCGCTGTACGCCAAACGTGCCGAGAACGCGATCATCCGCCTCAAGGACGGTACGTACACCACGTGCGAACCGAACAGCAACGCCTGGCAGCTCAAGGGCAACAACATCACCCTGAACCCGGCCACCGGTTTCGGTACGGCGACCAACGTGACGCTGCGGGTCAAGGACATTCCGGTCCTGTACACGCCGTACATCTATTTCCCGATCGACGACCGTCGCCAGTCCGGCTTCCTGCCGCCGACCATCGGCACCGGCAGCGATACCGGCTTCATGCTGGTCACCCCGTACTACTTCAACCTGGCGCCGAACTACGATGCCACGTTGTACCCACGCTACATGGAAAAGCACGGTTTGTTGATGGAAGGCGAATTCCGCTACCTGACCAAGTCCAGCGAAGGCCAGTTCGGTGCGGCGTACCTCAACGACGAAAGCAACGAACGCGACAAGCAGAGCGACGCCGAAAAAACCCGCTACATGTACAACTGGCAGCACAAGGGCGGTCTCGACTCGCGAGTGCTCACGCAAGTCGACTACACCAAGATCAGCGATCCGTATTACTTCCAGGATCTGCAGACCGACCAGATTGGCATCAAAAGCAACGACTACGTGAACCAGCAGGGTTCCGTCACCTATCGTGGCGACAGCTATATCGCTCGGGTGAACGCCCAGGCATACGAACTGGCGAGCGTATCGAACATTACGCCGTACGACCGCCTGCCGCAGATCACCTTCAACGGTGCGCTCCCCTATAATCCGAATGGCTTGAGTTTCAGCTACGAAACCGAGCTTGTACGGTTTGACCGGGACTTGAAAAACGGCCTCTACTCCGACGAAGACGGCAATCTATCGCCACGTCTTGATAACAACGTTGTAGGTCTGGCGCGCGCTACTGGCGACCGCCTGAACCTTGCACCGGCCGTCAGCCTGCCGTTGAACTGGACCTACGGCTTCCTGAAACCGACGCTCAAGTACCAGTACACCCAGTACCAACTGGATCTGGACAACACCGGCAAGGCGCAGATCGCCGCGCAAAGCGCAGAGCAGGACAAGCTCAGCGGGACCTTCGACAGCAACCAGAACCGCGGCGTGCCGATCGCCAGCATCGACAGCGGCCTGTACTTCGATCGCAATACCCAGTATTTCGGCAAGAACTACCGCCAGACCCTCGAGCCGCGCCTGTTCTACCTGTACGTGCCTGAGGTCGACCAGGAAGACATCCCGGTATTCGATACCAGCGAAAACACCTTCAACTATGAGTCGCTGTTCCGTGACAACCGTTTCTCCGGCTCCGACCGTGTCGGCGACGAGAACAAACTGTCCCTGGGCGTGACCAGCCGCTGGATCGAAGACAACGGTTTCGAGCGTCAACGCATTAGTGTCGGCCAAGCCCTGTACTTCAAGGACCGCGAAGTTCAGTTGCCGGGTATCGATCCAAAAACCCGCAAGGATACGCAGGCCAACGTTTCCCCTTACGCGCTGCAATACGAATATCGCTGGAACCGCGACTGGCGTACCACGGCCGACTACAACTGGGACCCGGACAGCCGTAGCCCTCGCTCAGGCAGCGCGATGTTCCATTACCAGCCTGAAGACAACCCGAACAAGGTCATCAACGCCGGCTATCGCTATCGCAATGACCAGGTCCGTTACGACCAGAACACCGGTAAATGGACTGTGGGTGGCGGTGACTACGGCACCCCTGGCACTCCTGGCTACGTGAAGGATTACTACAAGATCCAACAGCACGACTTCTCGGTGATCTGGCCGATCGTGCCGCAATGGAGCGCTATCAGCCGCTGGCAGTATGACTACAACCGCAACCGTACCCTGGAAGCCTTCGGTGGTTTCGAGTACGACAGCTGCTGCTGGAAACTGCGCCTGATCAACCGTTACTGGGTCGCCTATGACGAGTTCAGTCAGGAAGCACCACAAAACGAAAAAGGCGACCATGGCGTCTTCCTCCAAATTGTTCTGAAGGGACTCGGCGGCCTCACCGGCTCCAAGGCAGAGAGCTTCCTCGACAAAGGCATTCAAGGTTATCGTGAACGTGAAGACCAAGCTTTCTGATTGTTTGCGCCCGCTGATGCTGGGCGCGCTGTTCCTGAGTACGGCGGCGAGCGCCGCCGTACAGTCCATCGATAAAGTGGTGGCCATCGTCGACAACGACGTGGTCATGCAGAGCCAACTGGACCAACGGGTTCATGAAGTTCAGCAAACCATTGCCAAGCGTGGTTCTGCCGTGCCGCCGGCCAGCGTGCTGGAGCAGCAGGTACTTGAGCGCCTGATCGTCGAAAACCTGCAATTGCAGATCGGCGAGCGCTCCGGCATCCGCATTACCGACGAAGAGTTGAACCAGGCTGTCGGCACCATTGCCCAGCGCAACAACATGTCGGTCGAGCAGTTCCGCGCCGCCCTGACTCGCGACGGCCTGTCCTACGACGACGCACGTGAGCAGATTCGCCGCGAAATGGTCATCAGCCGTGTACGCCAGCGTCGGGTCGCCGAACGCATCCAGATCTCCGAGCAGGAAGTGAAGAATTTCCTGGCGTCCGACCTGGGCAAAATGCAGCTGTCCGAAGAGTTCCACCTGGCCAACATCCTGATTCCTACGCCGGAAAGCGCCAACTCCGACGCGATTCAGAGTGCAGCCAAACAGGCCGATGCGATTTACCAGCAGCTCAAGCAAGGCGCTGACTTCAGTCAGTTGGCAATCGCCAAGTCCGCCAGCGAAACCGCACTGGAAGGTGGTGACATGGGCTGGCGTAAAGCCGCTCAATTGCCTCCGCCGTTCGATCGCCTGCTGAGCACCATGCCGGTGGGCGATGTCACCCAGCCAATGCGCACCCCGGGCGGCTTCATCATCCTGAAGGTCCTCGAAAAGCGTGGCGGTCAGACCCAGATGCGCGATGAAGTGCATGTGCGCCACATCCTGGTCAAACCGAGCCCGATTCGCGACGAAGCAAAAACCAAGGCCCTGGCTGAATCGCTCTACAGCCGCATCGAGGCTGGCGAAGACTTCGGCGAGCTGGCGAAAAGCTACTCGGAAGACCCGGGGTCGGCCCTCAACGGCGGCGACCTGAACTGGATCGACCCGAATGCACTGGTGCCCGAGTTCCGCGAAGTGATGGCCAATACCCCGCAAGGTCAGCTGTCCAAGCCGTTCCAGACTCAATACGGCTGGCATGTCCTGGAAGTCCTTGGCCGTCGCGCCACTGACAGTACCTCACAGGCTCGCGAGCAGCAGGCAATGACCGTTTTGCGTAACCGCAAATACGACGAAGAGCTGCAAACCTGGCTGCGTCAGATCCGTGACGAAGCGTACGTGGAAATCAAACTCCCTGGCGCCGACCAGGCAGCGCAGTGAACCCCCAACGTTTCGCGCTGACACCCGGCGAACCGGCCGGCATAGGTCCCGACCTGTGCCTGCTGCTCGCCTCGCAAGCCCAGCCTCACCCCCTGATTGCCATTACCAGCCGCGACCTGCTCATTGAGCGGGCCGCGCAACTGGGCGTGGTTGTCGACTTGCTGCCAGTCACACCGGACAACTGGCCGGATGCACCCGCGCCAGCCAACAGCCTGTATGTCTGGGACACACCGCTCAATGCCAAGGCCGTCGCCGGGCAACTGGACAAGGCCAACGCTGCCTTCGTTCTGGAAACCCTGACCCGCGCCGGCCAAGGCTGCCTGGACGGGCATTTCGCCGGGATGATCACGGCGCCCGTACACAAGGGCGTGATCAACGAATCCGGCATCGCCTTTTCCGGACACACGGAGTTCCTCGCCGACCTGACCCACACTGCACAAGTGGTGATGATGCTGGCCACACGCGGTTTGCGCGTGGCCCTGGTGACCACTCACCTGCCCCTTCGCGAGATTGCCGACGCAATCACGCCGGAGCGCCTGGAACGCGTCACGCGAATCCTGCACGCCGATCTGCAAAACAAATTCGGCATCGCCCGGCCACGTATCCTGGTGTGCGGGCTCAACCCCCATGCCGGTGAAGGCGGACACCTGGGCCATGAAGAAATCGATATCATCGAACCCACCTTAGAGCGCCTGCGCGGCGAAGGCATGGACCTGCGCGGTCCCCTGCCCGCCGACACTCTGTTTACCCCCAAGTATCTGGAGCACTGCGACGCAGTGCTGGCGATGTACCACGACCAGGGCTTGCCCGTGCTGAAATACAAAGGCTTCGGCGCGGCAGTCAACGTGACCCTCGGCTTGCCGATCATCCGCACTTCGGTCGACCATGGTACCGCCCTGGATCTGGCCGGCAGCGGCAAAATTGATACCGGAAGCCTGCAAGTCGCCCTGGAAACCGCCTACCAGATGGCCGAGACCCGTTTATGACCGAGCACTACCAACACAAGGCGCGCAAGCGTTTTGGCCAGAACTTCCTGCACGATGCCGGCGTTATCGACCGTATCCTGCGCTCCATACATGCCAAGGCAGAAGACCGCCTGCTGGAAATCGGCCCGGGCCAGGGCGCACTGACCCAAGGCTTGCTCAGCAGCGGCGCGCAACTCGATGTGGTGGAGCTGGACAAGGACCTGATCCCGATCCTCAACCAGCAGTTTGCCGGCAAGAGCAACTTCAACCTGCATCAGGGCGATGCGCTGAAGTTCGACTTCAACAGCCTGAATGCCGCGCCTGGCAGCCTGCGTGTGGTCGGCAACCTGCCATACAACATCTCCACGCCGCTGATTTTTCACCTGCTGCACAACTCTCACCTGATTCGCGACATGCACTTCATGCTGCAAAAGGAAGTGGTTGAGCGCTTGGCGGCAGGGCCTGGCGGTGGTGACTGGGGCCGGTTGTCGATCATGGTTCAGTACCACTGCCGGGTCGAGCACCTGTTCAACGTCGGCCCGGGGGCATTCAACCCACCGCCGAAAGTCGACTCGGCCATCGTGCGCCTGGTACCCCACGCGGTGTTGCCACACCCGGCCAAGGATCACCGCCTGCTGGAACGCGTCGTGCGCGAAGCTTTCAACCAGCGCCGCAAAACCTTGCGCAACACCCTCAAGCTGCTGCTGAGCAATGCCGAAATCGAAGCCGCCGGCGTCGATGGCAGCTTGCGTCCCGAGCAACTCGACCTGGCCGCGTTCGTGCGTCTGGCTGACAAGCTCAGCGAACAAAAGCCTGCCGCTGACTGACAGGCGATGAGCGCTATCGGGTAGGACGCCACTCTGGTCTACTACCCGATACTTGGCCTAGACTGAACTCCAACAGCTACGCCCCGCGTCCCGCTTCGTTTTTAAGGCCCCTTGCATGTCCGATCCTCGTTATCAGGTCGACGTCAGCGTCGTCACCCGCTATCTGGCAGAACAATCGCAACCCGAGCACGACCGCTTTGCCTTCGCCTACACCATCACCGTGCAAAATAATGGCGAAATGCCCGCCAAACTGCTTTCACGGCACTGGGTCATCACCGATGGTGACGGGCATGTCGAAGAAGTGCGCGGCGCAGGCGTGGTGGGCCAGCAGCCGCTGATCGACCCCGGCAAGAGCCACACCTACAGCAGCGGCACGGTCATGACCACCAAGGTCGGCACCATGCAAGGCACCTATCAGATGCTGTCCGACGACGGCAAACATTTCGATGCCATCATCGCGCCCTTCCGCCTGGCGGTACCCGGAGCCCTGCACTGATGGCAACGTACGCTGTCGGTGACCTGCAAGGTTGTCTTCAAGCCCTGCAATGCCTGCTCAAACAAGTGACGTTCGACCCATTACGGGATCGTCTGTGGCTGGTGGGCGACCTGGTCAATCGCGGCCCGCAGTCGCTGGAAACCTTGCGCTTCCTCTACAGCATTCGCGAATCGCTGGTGTGCGTACTCGGCAACCACGACCTGCACCTGTTGGCGGCCGGACGCAACATCGAACGCCTGAAGAAGTCCGATACCCTGCGCGAGATCATCGAAGCGCCGGATAGCGCCGAACTGCTCGAATGGGTGCGCCAGCAAAAGCTCATGCACTACGACGAACAGCGCAACGTTGCACTGGTCCATGCCGGCATTCCACCGCAATGGTCGCTGCGCAAAGCCTTGAAATGTGCCGCCGAAGTCGAGACCGCCTTGCGCGACGACAACCTGTTGCCGCCCTATCTCGATGGCATGTACGGCAACGATCCGGCGAAGTGGGACAGCGACCTCAAAGGCGTGACGCGCCTGCGGGTGATCACCAACTATTTCACCCGGATGCGTTTTTGCACCGCCGAAGGAAAACTCGATCTCAAGAGCAAGGAAGGCCTCGATAGCGCGCCGCCAGGCTACAAGCCCTGGTTCCAGCACAAGGAACGCAAGACCAGGGATCTGAAAATCATCTTCGGTCACTGGGCGGCACTGGAAGGAAAGTGCGACGAACCGGGTATCTCTGCCCTCGACACCGGTTGCGTCTGGGGCGGCGCCCTGACTCTGATGAACGTCGACAGCGGTGAGCGCCTGTCCTGCAAATGCGACGAACACGGTCATGCCGTGCCGCCAGTCGCCTTATCCATTCCCCAAACATCGTCAGCCGGCGCCCCGCGCTAGACTGCCCATTCAGCCGAGCCACAGGAACCCGCCATGAGCGAATTCAAACGTATCCCCCCGGAACAGGCCCAGGCCCTGCGCGAACAAGGCGCAGTGGTGGTCGACGTCCGCGACCCGGCCACTTTTGCCGCCCTGCACATCGCAGGCTCGAAGCATCTGGACAACCATTCCCTGCACGCCTTCATCCAGGGCGCCGACCTCGATGCACCGACCGTGGTAGTCTGCTATCACGGCAATTCCAGCCAGGGCGCTGCCGCCTACCTGATCAGCCAGGGCTTCTCCGACGTCTACAGCATGGATGGCGGATTCGAGTTGTGGCGTACGACGTATCCTGCGGAAACGGCGCAAGGCGCCACTGAATAATTTTTTTGTAACATTGCAAGCCCCGGCTCCCGCGGGCTGGCGCGGTGGCAGACGAACGGTCTGCCACAACTAATTACGTATCTCGCCTTTACCTCCCGAATTCCCAACTATCCTTAAGCCCAGGCCATCCAAAACAGGGGAGAGCCGGTACACCGGCGCACGGGTCATCGGGAGTAGCTTTCGGAGTAGTCAGCTCCGGGAGAGTTCTGGGGGGTAAACAGCAATCGCCTGTTCGGTTGCTGCCAGCATCGACTGAGTGATCCGGCGTCGGCTCCACGTATCGAGCGAGGTGACGTCATGAGTATCTTTAGCCACTTCCAACAACGCTTCGAGTCCACACGCCAGGAAGAACTCTCTCTGCAAGAGTATCTGGAACTGTGCAAAAAAGACCGTAGCGCCTACGCTTCCGCCGCCGAGCGTCTGCTGCTGGCCATCGGTGAACCGGAACTGCTCGACACCTCGACCAACTCGAGACTGTCGCGCATCTTCTCCAACAAGGTCATCCGCCGCTATCCGGCCTTTGAAGACTTCCACGGGATGGAAGAATGCATTGACCAGATCGTGTCGTATTTCCGCCATGCCGCTCAGGGCCTGGAAGAGAAGAAACAGATCCTTTACCTGCTCGGCCCAGTCGGTGGCGGTAAATCGTCCCTGGCCGAGAAGCTCAAGCAACTGATGGAAAAAGTGCCCTTCTATGCCATCAAGGGCTCGCCGGTTTTCGAGTCACCCCTGGGTCTGTTCAACTCCACTGAAGATGGAGCGATCCTCGAGGAAGACTTCGGCATTCCACGGCGCTACCTCAACACCATCATGTCGCCATGGGCGACCAAGCGCCTGGCCGAATTCGGTGGCGACATCAGTCAGTTCCGCGTGGTGAAACTCTATCCGTCGATCCTCAACCAGATCGCCGTGGCCAAGACCGAACCTGGTGATGAAAACAACCAGGACATCTCGGCACTGGTGGGTAAGGTCGATATCCGCAAACTGGAAGAATTCCCACAGAACGATGCCGACGCCTACAGCTACTCGGGCGCACTGTGCCGGTCCAACCAGGGCCTGATGGAATTCGTCGAAATGTTCAAGGCACCGATCAAGGTGCTGCACCCATTGCTAACGGCTACCCAGGAAGGCAACTACAACAGCACCGAAGGTCTGGGGGCGATTCCGTTCACCGGGATCCTGCTGGCCCACTCCAACGAATCGGAGTGGCATACCTTCCGCAACAACAAGAACAATGAAGCCTTCATCGACCGGATCTACATCGTCAAAGTGCCGTACTGCCTGCGGGTCAGTGACGAAGTGAAGATCTACGACAAGCTGCTGTTCAACAGTTCGCTGGCCAAGGCGCATTGCGCGCCGGATACCCTGAAGATGCTGGCCCAGTTCACCGTGCTCTCGCGCCTCAAGGAGCCGGAAAACTCCAACATCTACTCGAAGATGCGCGTGTACGACGGCGAAAACCTCAAGGACACCGATCCGAAAGCCAAGTCGATCCAGGAATACCGCGACAACGCCGGTGTCGACGAAGGCATGAACGGTCTTTCCACCCGCTTCGCGTTCAAGATCCTGTCGAAGGTATTCAACTTCGATCCACACGAAATTGCCGCCAACCCGGTGCATTTGCTCTACGTGCTGGAACAACAGATCGAACAGGAACAGTTCCAGGCGGAGACCCGCGAACGCTATCTGCGCTTCCTCAAGGAGTACCTGGCGCCGCGCTACATCGAATTCATCGGCAAGGAGATCCAGACCGCCTACCTCGAGTCCTACAGCGAGTACGGCCAGAACATCTTCGATCGTTATGTGCTGTACGCCGACTTCTGGATCCAGGACCAGGAATACCGCGACCCGGAAACCGGCGAGATCCTCAACCGCGTAGCGTTGAACGAAGAACTGGAGAAAATCGAGAAACCGGCCGGCATCAGCAATCCGAAAGATTTCCGCAACGAAATCGTCAACTTCGTCCTGCGTGCCCGGGCCAACAACAACGGCAAGAACCCGACCTGGCTCAGCTACGAAAAACTGCGGGTGGTCATCGAGAAGAAAATGTTCTCCAACACCGAGGACCTGCTGCCAGTCATCAGCTTCAATGCCAAGGCCAGCAAAGAGGACCAGCAGAAACACAACGACTTCGTCACACGGATGGTCGAGCGGGGCTACACCGACAAACAGGTGCGACTGCTGTCCGAGTGGTACCTGCGGGTCAGAAAATCGCAGTAAGGCAGCTGCAAGCGGCAAGCTACAAGCCTCAAGCACACCGTACGGGCGCTTGAGGCTGTTGGTGGCTCCTGTTTGCTTTGAAAGCTTCGAGCTTGTAGCTTGAAGCTTGTAACTTGTAGCTGCCCGGAGGGCTCCCTATGAGCTATGTGATCGACCGACGTCTCAATGGCAAGAACAAAAGCACGGTGAACCGCCAGCGGTTTCTGCGGCGCTACCGTGATCACATCAAAAAGGCCGTCGAAGAGGCGGTCAGCCGGCGCTCCATTACCGATATGGAACACGGCGAACAAATCAGCATTCCCGGTCGCGACATCGACGAGCCGGTGCTTCACCACGGTCGCGGTGGCAAGCAGACGGTCGTGCACCCGGGCAACAAGGAATTCACCAGTGGCGAACATATCGCCCGTCCACCGGGAGGCGGTGGTGGTCGAGGCCCCGGCAAGGCTGGCAATTCCGGCGAAGGGATGGACGAATTCGTCTTCCAGATCACCCAGGAAGAATTTCTCGAATTCATGTTCGAGGACCTCGAACTGCCCAACCTGGTCAAGCGTAACCTGACCGGTACCGACACTTTCAAGACCGTGCGGGCCGGGATCAGCAACGAGGGCAACCCGTCGCGGATCAACATCATCCGTACCCTGCGCTCAGCCCACGCCCGGCGGATCGCCCTGTCCGGCAGCAGTCGGGCAAAACTGCGCGAAGCCAAGGAAGAACTTCTGCGACTCAAGCAGGAAGAACCGGACAACTTCGGCGATATTCAGGAAATAGAAGCCGAAATCGAAAAACTCAGCGCGCGCATTCACCGCATACCGTTTCTCGACACATTCGACCTCAAGTACAACCTGCTCATCAAGCAACCCAACCCCAGTTCCAAAGCTGTGATGTTCTGCCTGATGGACGTGTCCGGCTCGATGACCCAGGCGACCAAGGACATCGCCAAACGCTTCTTTATCCTGCTGTACCTGTTTCTCAAGCGGAACTACGAAAAGATCGACGTCGTGTTCATCCGCCATCACACCAGCGCCCGCGAAGTGGATGAAGAGGAGTTTTTCTACTCCCGGGAAACCGGCGGCACCATCGTCTCCAGCGCCTTGAAACTCATGCAGGAGATCATGGCCGAGCGCTATCCGAGCAACGAGTGGAACATCTACGCCGCCCAGGCCTCCGATGGTGACAACTGGAACGACGACTCTCCGATCTGCCGCGACATCCTGATCAACCAGATCATGCCATTCGTGCAGTACTACACTTACGTTGAGATCACCCCGCGCGAACACCAGGCCCTGTGGTTCGAATACGAGCGTATCGCCGAAGCCTTTTCCGACACGTTTGCCCAGCAACAACTGGTCTCGGCCGGGGATATCTATCCGGTCTTCCGTGAACTCTTCCAGCGCAGGTTAGTGACATGACCGCCAAAGAGCAGAAGCGCCAACCCATTTCCACCGGCTCCGAATGGACGTTCGAGCTGATCCAGGCATACGACCGCGAAATCAGTCGTATTGCGGCGGGTTACGCCCTCGATACGTACCCCAACCAGATCGAAGTGATCACCGCCGAACAGATGATGGACGCCTACGCCTCGGTCGGTATGCCGCTGGGTTATCACCACTGGTCCTACGGCAAGCACTTCCTCAGCACCGAAAAGTCCTACACCCGTGGCCAGATGGGGCTGGCTTACGAGATCGTGATCAACTCCGACCCATGCATCGCTTACCTGATGGAAGAAAACACCATCTGCATGCAGGCGCTGGTAGTGGCCCACGCCTGCTACGGGCACAACAGCTTTTTCAAAGGCAATTACCTGTTCCGTACCTGGACCGACGCCAGTTCGATCATCGATTACCTGGTGTTTGCCAAGCAGTACATCATGCAGTGCGAAGAACGCCACGGCATCGATGCGGTCGAGGACCTGCTCGACTCCTGCCATGCGCTGATGAACTATGGTGTCGACCGCTACAAACGCCCTTATCCGATTTCCGCGGAAGAAGAACGTCGCCGGCAAAAGGACCGGGAAGAGCATTTACAGAAACAGATAAACGATCTGTGGCGCACCATTCCCAAAGGCGCGGACAAATACAGCGACAAGGACAACGCACGCTTCCCCGCCGAACCTCAGGAAAACATCCTGTACTTCATCGAAAAACATGCGCCGCTGCTGGAACCATGGCAACGGGAAATCGTGCGCATCGTGCGCAAGATCGCCCAGTATTTTTATCCACAGCGCCAGACCCAGGTGATGAACGAGGGTTGGGCCACGTTCTGGCACTACACCCTGATGAACGACCTGTACGACGAGGGCCTGGTCACCGACGGCTTCATGATGGAGTTCCTGACGTCCCACACGAGTGTGGTGTTCCAGCCTGGTTTCGACAGCCCTTACTACAGCGGCATCAACCCCTATACCTTGGGTTTTGCCATGTATCGCGACATACGTCGCATGTGCGAGGAACCTACAGAAGAAGATTACCGCTGGTTCCCGGACATTGCCGGTACCGACTGGCTGGCAGCCATCAAGTTCGCCATGAGCAGTTTCAAGGATGAGAGCTTCATCCTGCAGTACCTGTCACCCAAGGTGATCCGTGACCTGAAGCTGTTCAGCATTCTCGATGACGATCAGAAGGACGATCTACTGGTTCCGGCCATCCACGACGAAGGCGGTTATCGCATCATCCGTGAAACCCTGGCGGCGCAGTACAACCTGGGCAATCGCGAGCCCAACATACAGATCTACAGCATTGACCGACGCGGCGACCGCTCCCTGACCCTGCGTCACCAGCAACACGACCGCAAACCGCTGGGAGAGTCCACCGAGGAAGTGCTCAAGCACTTGCATCGCCTCTGGGGCTTCGACATTCACCTGGAAACCCTGCAAGGTGACCAGATCATGAAAACCCACCACGTACCACCAAGAAGCGAGCACAGTGAAGGCGATTACGGCCGCCTGGATCTGGCTGTCATCCATCTTTGAACCAGTTTTGGCCTCCGAAAGTTCGACGCAACGGTTATCCTGTCGAGCTAACGGAGGTTTTTTATGCGGATTTATAAAGTCGGCGGTGCGGTACGCGATCGCCTGCTGGGTATCCCTGTCACCGACATCGACCGGGTCGTGGTGGGTGCCACAACCGAAGAAATGCTCGCCAAGGGCTTTCGCCCGGTAGGCGCGGATTTCCCGGTGTTTCTTCACCCCAAAACCGGTGAGGAATACGCCCTCGCCCGCACCGAACGCAAAAGCGGGCGCGGATATGGCGGGTTCACTTTTCACGCCAGCCCTGAAGTCACCCTCGAAGAAGACTTGATTCGTCGCGACCTGACCATTAATGCCATGGCCGAAGACGATCAGCAGAACCTGACCGACCCATACCATGGCCAGCGCGATCTCGAAGCACGCCTGCTGCGTCATGTTTCCCCGGCATTTGCCGAAGATCCGCTCCGGGTCCTGCGTGTTGCCCGCTTTGCGGCGCGTTATGCGGCGCTGGGCTTTACCGTTGCCCCGGAAACCCTGGAACTGATGCGCCAACTCAGCGAGTCAGGCGAACTTGAGGCGCTGACCCCGGAGCGCAGCTGGAAAGAAATTTCCCGCGCCCTGATGGAAGATCAGCCACAGGTATTCGTTGAGGTTTTGCGCGCATGCGACGCACTCAAGGTACTGATGCCAGAGGTCGACGCACTGTTTGGCGTTCCACAACCACCAGCCCACCACCCGGAAATCGATACTGGCGCGCATACCCTGAGCGTTTTGCAGCAAGCAGCATTGCACAAACAGCCGCTGACCGTGCGCTGGGCCTGCCTGCTGCATGACCTGGGCAAGGGCCTGACGCCAGAGGAGGAATGGCCGCGACACATTGCCCACGAGTTCAAGGGCTTGAAACTGATCAAAGCGGTCAATGAACGTTTCAAGGTACCGAGGGACTGCCAGGAACTGTCTCTGTTGGTGGGCGAGTATCACACCCACGGGCATCGCGCCCATGAGCTGAAGCCATCGACACTGCTGGAACTGCTGCAAAGCTTCGACGTTTTCCGTCGACCACAGCGGTTCGAGGAGTTCATCGCGGCATGCGAGATGGATGCGCGCGGGCGCAAAGGGCTTGAGGAAAGAAGTTATCCACAGGCGGATTATTTACGTGGCGCGGCAACTGCTGCTCGTAGCGTGGCGGTTCAGCCGTTGCTGGAGAAAGGCTTCAAGGGGCCGGAGCTGGGGGAGGAGATCAAGCGTGAGCGGCTGAAGGCTTTGAAGGCTTACAAAGAGGCGGCGTCTGCCTGAAAAGCTTCGTCGGAACGCCGCCCGGAGCAAGCCCGCTCCCACAGGTACGATGCGATCCCTGCGGGAGCGGGCTTGCCCGCGAAGGCGTCATCACTGTCACAACAAATTAGAAGGTGTCAGTTGCTCACCACGCCACTCGAAAACCACCGGCGCCAACACCTGATCAATCTGCGCTTCACCCCACAGTGTCGCAAAGCTCTTGCCTACACCCGGATGCACCCGATCCGGCGCTATCAACGACAACGGCCACAGAACAAAAGCATTTTTCAGAATTTCTGCCCGCGGCAAGACCAGGCCATCGAAGTTGCCCACCAGGTCACCGAACAACAACACGTCGATATCCAGCGGCAAACCTCGGCGATCCGGCGCATAACGACCGTTATCCGCCTCGATGAACTTCAGTCGACGATCAAGCTCCATCAGCGGCAGATCGGTATACGCCGACACCACGAAATTGAAGAACGGCCCGCTCTTGATGCCAACCGGCTGGCTTTCGAACACCGCCGAACAGCGGATATCGACAAGGAACGCCGCCAAAGCATCGAGCCCCGCCCGCAAATGGGCTTCACGCTCGATATTGCTACCGAGCCCGAGATACACCTGAGTCAGCGACATCCGCGCTCGATCTCCACGCCCACACCGCCAGTGGCAGCCGGGACGGCGCCGGGCTTGGTCAGCTTCAGGCGCATCCAGGTGATGTTGAATTCGCTCATCAGCACTTCAACCAGGCGCTCGGCAAAGGTTTCCACCAGCTGGAATTGCGCCTGCTCGGCAAACACCTGGATACGCGAGGAAACACTGGCGTAGTCGAGCGCCAGGGTCAGGTCATCACCGGCTGCGGCCGGGCGATTATCCCAGGCGAAGCTCAGATCAAGACGCAAGCACTGTCGGATGCCTCGTTCCCAGTCGTAGGCACCAATCACCGTGTCGACTTCCAGGCCCTCGATAAACACTCTGTCCAAGCACTTCTCTCCGCTACACGACAAGGGCGCAATGCGCCGTTAGAATCAGGGCTTCCTCGCCCGGAATAGTTAGCATGTTTTGGTTATTGGCGATCCTCGCCTACCTGCTCGGCTCTCTGTCCTTTGCCATTTTGCTCAGCCGCCTGACCGGCAACCCCGATCCGCGAATGAGTGGCTCGGGCAATGCCGGTGCCACCAACATGTTGCGCCTGGCCGGCAAGAAACTCGCCATCCTGACCCTGCTGGGTGACCTTTGCAAAGGCCTACTGCCAGTACTGATTGCGCGTCTTGCGGGCCTTTCGCAGCAGGAACAGGCCTGGATCGGCGTCTATGCCGTCATCGGCCATCTGTTTCCGCTGTACTTTCGCTTTCGCGGCGGCAAAGGTGTCGCCACCGCTGCCGGCATGTTGCTGGGACTATACCCGCCCGCCGCCCTTCTGGCGGTCTGCGCCTGGCTCTTGACGTTCTACCTGACCCGCACCAGCTCCCTGGCCGCCCTCATCGCCACACCGCTGACCCTGCCGCTACTGGCCTGGCAGGAACCAGCCGCACTGCTGCCCATGAGCACGCTCACCGGGCTGATTGTCTGGCGTCATCGCGGCAATCTACGCGACCTGTTTGCCGGGCGCGAACGGCATTTTTAAAGACTTGGCATGAGCACCGCTCATCACAGCGCCGACAACTGCTCCATCGGCCAACGCGCCTGCACGCTGATCGCCAGACTTTCCTGCTGACCGGCCTGCAAGCGCTGGCAGCCGGCGAACGCGATCATCGCGCCATTGTCGGTGCAGAACTCCGGACGGGCGTAGAACACATCGCCCTTCAAGTCGCCGAGCATTTTCTCCAGCGAGGTTCGCAGTGCCTTGTTGGCGCTGACGCCCCCAGCAATCACCAGACGCTTCATGCCCGCTTGCTTGAGGGCTCGCTTGCACTTGATGGTCAAAGTCTCCACCACGGCCTGCTGGAACGCCAGAGAGATGTCGCAACGGACTTGCTCGCTGTCGTCCCCGGCGCTGACGCTCTGCTGCCAGGTGTTCAAGGCGAAGGTTTTCAAGCCACTGAAGCTGAATGCCAGACCCGGGCGGTCGCACATTGGGCGCGGGAAAGTGAATCGTCCCGCAACACCTTGCTCGGCCAGGCGCGCAATTTCCGGACCGCCCGGATAATTGAGTCCCATCATTTTCGCGGTTTTGTCAAAAGCTTCACCGGCAGCATCGTCCAGGGTCTCGCCCAACAGCGTGTACTGACCAATCCCGTCGACCTGAACCAGCTGCGTATGACCACCCGACACCAACAAAGCGACGAACGGAAATTCCGGCGGTTGCGACTCCAGCATCGGCGCCAGCAAGTGGCCTTCCATGTGATGCACGCCAAGGGCCGGAATGCCCCAGGCAAAGGCCAGCGCCTGGGCGCATGAAGCCCCCACCAGCAACGCACCGACCAGGCCAGGACCCGCGGTGTAGGCGATCGCATCGATCTCGGTCGGCACGCAGTCGGCCTCGGCCAACACCTGACGAATCAAGGGCAGCATGCGTTTGACGTGATCGCGCGAAGCCAGTTCCGGCACCACGCCACCATAGGCGCGGTGCAGGTCGATCTGACTGAACAACGCGTCGGCCAGCAGGCCGCGTTCACTGTCATATAATGCGACACCAGTTTCGTCGCAGGAGGTTTCTAATCCCAGTACTAGCATGGGTTTGCGCCTTGTTTAGGCTGAATTCGAAGGCGCGCATAATAGTCGTCGCGTGATGCCCCGACCAGCGGTTTTCGATCAGAGGCTTTGCATTCCGAGCGATGAGGGGTTAACATCCGCAACCCTTAAAAACCGACGTCTTCAAGTGCTCTTTTGCCGCGAGGATGTTGACCCCGGTAATGAATGAAGGTAGCTCTGGATGCCAGCCGTCAAAGTAAAAGAGAACGAACCCTTCGACGTAGCTCTGCGTCGTTTCAAGCGCTCCTGCGAAAAAGCCGGTGTACTGGCTGAAGTTCGTAGCCGCGAATTTTACGAGAAGCCAACTTCTGAGCGTAAGCGCAAAGCAGCAGCCGCTGTTAAGCGTCACGCCAAGAAAGTTCAGCGCGAACAGCGCCGCGCCGTTCGTCTGTACTAATACACAGACGATCGTAGCAAGCTTCTGCCAAGCCCGGCCCTCAGCCGGGCTTATGGCATTTGCGTAAAACGCTTGATGCTTCACTGTCAAAGCCGCAGACGCGACCGAGACAAATCTGCTTCACCGCGTCAGACCTGGCTCTTTTGCCAGCGGTGCACGTCTTTTCTGACGAGCCTTTCAAGGCTACTGACGAGCACACCCACTGATTCCTCTCACGACGATCAGCCCAAGGCACCTGCTTGCGTGCCAGTTGATGAGCTATCCGAGGCCTATGATTGGCCGCAGCGGATTCAGCGCAACACATTCAAACAGTCGAATACTGATTGGCATTAACGTCAGTGGATTTTCGGCAGATACACTTCCCGACAACGATTACGCAGACGACACTGGTCGAGCCGCACACTTTGCGCGCCTCAAACAATGACCGCCGTTCGTCGCCGTACGTTACGGGATCCTTTCAGCGCAGATGACGAGAACGCCATGGCCGGGCTAATTCCCCAGAGCTTCATTGACGACCTTCTGAACCGCACCGACATCGTCGATGTGGTCAGCTCGCGCCTGCAATTGAAAAAGGCCGGCAAGAACCACACCGCCTGCTGCCCGTTCCACAAGGAAAAGACTCCGTCGTTCAGCGTCAGCCCCGACAAACAGTTCTATTACTGCTTCGGCTGCGGCGCTGGCGGCAACGCCCTCGGCTTCATCATGGACCACGACAACCTGGATTTCGTCCAGGCTGTCGAAGAACTGGCCAAAGCCGCCGGCATGGAAATCCCCCGCGAAGAAAGCGGCCGACCGCACAAACCGCGACAGCCGACCGATTCGCCGCTGTATCCACTACTGAGCGCCGCTGCCGACTTTTATCGCCAGTCCTTGAAAAGTCATCCATCGCGCAAGGCCGCCGTGGAATACCTGAAAGGTCGCGGGCTGACCGGCGAAATCGCCCGGGACTTCGGCCTGGGTTTTGCTCCGCCGGGCTGGGACAACCTGTTCAAACACTTGAGCAGCGATACCCTGCAACAAAAAGCCATGATCGATGCCGGCCTACTGATCGAAAACGCCGAAAGCGGCAAACGTTACGACCGCTTCCGCGACCGCGTGATGTTTCCGATCCGCGACAGTCGCGGGCGCGTCATCGCCTTCGGCGGCCGGGTATTGGGCGACGACAAACCGAAGTACCTGAACTCCCCGGAAACCCCGGTTTTCCATAAGGGCCAGGAACTCTACGGCCTGTACGAAGCGCGCAAGACCAACCGCAATCTCGACGAGATCATCGTCGTCGAGGGCTACATGGACGTCATTGCCCTGGCCCAGCAAGGCCTGCGCAATGCCGTCGCGACCCTGGGCACCGCCACCAGCGAGGAACACCTCAAGCGGCTGTTTCGCGTCGTGCCCAACGTGCTGTTCTGCTTCGACGGAGACCAGGCCGGCCGCAATGCGGCATGGCGGGCGCTGGAGGCGACTCTTTCGAGCCTGCAGGACGGTCGTCGCGCACGCTTCCTGTTCCTGCCCGAAGGCGAGGATCCGGACACCCTGGTCCGCTCCGAAGGCACCGACGCCTTCCGCGCACGGATCAACCAGCACGCACAGCCTCTGGCCGATTACTTCTTCCAGCAACTGACGGAGGAAGCCGACCCACGCTCGCTTGAGGGCAAGGCCCACATGGCAACCCTCGCCGCGCCGCTGATCGACAAAGTCCCGGGCGCCAACCTGCGCACCCTGATGCGTCAGCGCCTGAGCGAAATCACCGGTCTGAGCGGCGAAGCGGTGAGTCAGCTGGCACAAAGCGCCCCGCAAGAAGCGCCGCCGGCCTACGATCCGGGCATCGATTACGACGCGATGCCCGATTACAGCGACTATCATCAGCCGCAGGCACAGGAAATGTATGTGCCGCAGCAGGAATGGACGCCGAAGAAACCCGGTGCAGGAGGCAAGAAATGGGACAAGAAACCGTGGGACAAGAATGGCAAACGGGGTGGCGATCGTGATCAACCCCGCGCGCCACGGGTGCCCGCCGCCGTAGAACCGCCGACCCTCGCCGCCTTGCGCACGTTGCTGCATCACCCGCAACTGGCCGAAAAAGTCGAGGATGCCGGGCACTTCGCCGCCGAGGATCACACCAACACGCAATTGCTGGTGGCGCTGCTCGAAGCTGTGCAGAAGAATCCCAAGCTAAACTCAATTCAACTGATTGCGCGTTGGCACGGCACAGAACAAGGCCGTTTGCTCAAGGCCCTGGCGGAAAAGGAATGGCTGATTGATGGAGATAACCTTGAACAACAGTTTTTCGACACCATTACTAGCTTGTCAGCCCGCCAACGCGAGCGAAATCTGGAACAACTTCTGCGAAAAGCGCGTCAAAGCGAATTGACCAGCGAAGAGAAAAATCAACTGCGCGACCTCTTGAGTCGCAATGTTTCCGCATCAAACCCGACCTCAACTGGCGCGTGAGGTCATAGCTCAGGTATAATCCTCGGCTTGTTTTTTGCCCGCCAAGACCTTCAGTGGATAGGGTGTTATGTCCGGAAAAGCGCAACAGCAGTCTCGTATTAAAGAGTTGATCACACTTGGTCGTGAGCAGGGCTACCTGACTTACGCGGAGGTCAACGACCACCTGCCGGAGGATATTTCAGATCCGGAACAGGTGGAAGACATCATCCGCATGATCAATGACATGGGGATCAACGTATTCGAGGTTGCGCCAGATAAGGATTCCCTTATGCTGGCCGACGCCGATACCGACGAAGCCGCAGCCGAAGAGGCCGCTGCAGCGTTGGCTGCGGTCGAGACCGACATTGGTCGCACTACCGACCCGGTGCGCATGTACATGCGCGAAATGGGTACGGTGGAGCTCCTCACGCGTGAAGGCGAAATCGAAATCGCCAAGCGTATTGAAGAGGGCATCCGTGAGGTGATGAGCGCAATCGCGCACTTCCCTGGCACGGTTGATCATATTCTCTCCGAGTACACCCGCGTCACCACCGAAGGTGGCCGCCTGTCCGACGTCCTGAGCGGTTATATCGACCCGGACGACGGCATCGCGCCGCCTGCGGCAGAAGTGCCGCCGCCGATCGACGCGAAAGCCGCCAAGGCTGACGACGCCGAGGACGACGAAGAAGCCGAATCTTCCGATGACGAAGAAGAAGCCGAAAGCGGTCCGGATCCGGTCATCGCTGCACAGCGTTTTGGCGCCGTTGCCGATCAGATGGAAATCACCCGCAAGGCCCTGAAAAAGCACGGTCGCAACAACAAGGCAACGATTGCCGAGCTGTTGGCCCTGGCCGAGCTGTTCATGCCGATCAAACTGGTGCCGAAGCAATTCGAAGGCCTGGTCGAGCGTGTTCGCAGTGCCCTGGATCGCCTGCGTCAGCAAGAGCGCGCAATCATGCAGCTCTGCGTTCGTGATGCACGCATGCCGCGTGCCGACTTCCTGCGCCAGTTCCCGGGCAACGAAGTCGACGAAAGCTGGAGTGACGCCCTGGCCAAAGGCAAAGGCAAATACGCTGAAGCCATTGGTCGTCTGCAGCCGGACATCATCCGTTGCCAGCAGAAGCTGACCGCGCTGGAAACCGAAACCGGTTTGACCATCGCTGAAATCAAGGACATCAACCGTCGCATGTCGATCGGTGAGGCCAAGGCCCGCCGCGCGAAGAAAGAGATGGTTGAAGCCAACTTGCGTCTGGTGATCTCGATCGCCAAGAAGTACACCAACCGTGGCCTGCAATTCCTCGATCTGATCCAGGAAGGCAACATCGGCTTGATGAAAGCGGTAGACAAGTTCGAATACCGTCGCGGCTACAAGTTCTCGACCTATGCCACCTGGTGGATCCGTCAGGCGATCACTCGCTCGATCGCCGACCAGGCCCGCACCATCCGTATTCCGGTGCACATGATCGAGACGATCAACAAACTCAACCGTATTTCCCGCCAGATGTTGCAGGAAATGGGTCGCGAACCGACCCCGGAAGAGCTGGGCGAACGCATGGAAATGCCTGAGGACAAGATCCGCAAGGTATTGAAGATCGCTAAAGAGCCGATCTCCATGGAAACCCCGATCGGTGATGACGAAGACTCCCATCTGGGTGACTTCATCGAAGACTCGACCATGCAGTCGCCAATCGATGTTGCAACCGTTGAGAGCCTTAAGGAAGCGACTCGCGAAGTGCTGTCCGGCCTCACTGCCCGTGAAGCCAAGGTACTGCGCATGCGCTTCGGTATCGACATGAATACCGACCACACCCTCGAAGAGGTTGGTAAGCAGTTCGACGTGACCCGTGAGCGGATTCGTCAGATCGAAGCCAAGGCGCTGCGCAAGCTGCGCCACCCGACGAGAAGCGAGCATCTGCGCTCCTTCCTCGACGAGTGATCACAAAACCCCCGGCCCAGGCCGGGGGTTTTGCTTTGTACAGATTAAATCCCCCCGCTTCCCCCCTCCGCCCTGTAGCCGTCTACACTCGAAACATTCCCCCGAGCCATAACGAGACCGTTATGCCCAGACTGCCGACCGTGCTTTTTTTGCTGTCGCTGATGACCTGGACCGCAACGGCTGGCGCGCTGACTCTCACAGACGAAGAACGTAGCTGGCTGGCGGCTCACCCGGAATTGCGCCTGGGTGTGGATGCGTCGTGGCCGCCCTTCGAGTTTCGTGACGATGAGGGCCGCTACCAGGGCCTTGCCGCGGATTACATCGAGGTCATCCGCAAAAGGCTGGCAACCCGGCTCACGCCCATCGAACCGGTGAGCTGGACCGCCGTCCTGGACCAGGCCAAAAAGGGCAAGCTGGACCTGCTGCCGGGCATCATGTCGACCCCGGAACGCCAGAAATACCTGTCGTTCACCCGCCCCTATCTGGATTTTCCGATTGTCATCCTGGCCCATGTCGGGGGCCCCCAGCCCCATAACCTGAAAGACCTGTACGGCCTGAAAATCGCTGTGGTGGAAAACTACGCCCCCCACGAACTGCTGCGCACCCACCATCCCGACTTGAATCTGGTGGCGATGCCCAACGTCAGCTCGGCATTGCGGGCGCTGGCCACCGACGAAGTGGATGCCGTGGTAGGCGATCTGGCTTCCAGCGTCTGGAGCCTGCGCCAACTCAAGCTCGACGGGTTGTATGTCAGCGGTGAAACGCCCTATCGCTATCAACTGGCCATGGGCGTACCCCGCGACAACAAGATGCTGGTCGGCATTCTCGACAAAGTCCTGACGGACATGAGCCCCGCTGAAATCAGCGCCATCCAGGAGCATTGGGTCGGCAACGTCCTTGATCATCGAACTTTCTGGAATGACCTGCTGGTGTATGGCCTACCCGGATTGCTGCTGCTGACGATCGTGCTGGCGGTGGTTATCCGCATCAACCGCCGCTTGAGCTCGGAAATCGCCCGCCGGGTCGACCTTGAACAGGAACTGCGCAGCAGCGAATACCACTACCGTGGCTTGGTGGAGAGCCTGTCGGCCATCGCCTGGGAAGCAAAAGTCACTGACTTCACCTACAGCTATGTATCGCCCCACGCCGAAGACCTTCTCGGTTATCCCCTGTCCCATTGGCTGATTCCAGGCTTCTGGCGCAACATCATTCACCCCGCCGACCTGACCCGCGCCCAGACCTTCTGCGACCACGAAGTGCTGGCCGGGCGCGACCACCGCCTCGATTACCGGGTGATCACCGCCGACGGCCGCTGCCTGTGGGTGCGAGATATCGTCAGCCTGATCGAACACGGGCATGAACCGGTGATGCGTGGGTTGATGATCGACATCACCGACGCCAAGCGCACCGAAGAAGCACTGCGCCTGTCGGAACAGAAATTCGCCTCCGTGTTCCAGCAATGCCCGGACATTCTGGTGATCGCGCGCCTGAGCGACGGTTGCCTGCTGGAAGTCAACGAAGCGTTCGAAGAGCAAATTGGCCTCAAGGCCGAGGACGTCATTGGCCAGACCGCCACCAACCTGAACATATGGGGGATTCCCGGTGTCGGGCCGGGCCTGCTGCAACGCTTGCAGGCCGGCAGCATCCGCAACCTGGAAATGCCCTTTCGTCGCAGCAACGGCCTGGTGTTTACCGGCCTGATCTCCGCCGAACCGTTCGACCTCGACATGACACCGGCGCTGGTGGTCGTGGTGCGGGACATCACCCAGCTCAAGGAAACCCAGCAACAGCTGCAAACATCCGAAGAAAAGTTCGCCAAGGCCTTCCACGCCTCCCCCGACGGCTTGCTGCTGTCGCGGCAAAGCGATGGCTTGCTGTTGGAGGTCAACGACGGTTTCAGCCGCATCACCGGCTTCAATAGCGCCATGTCGGTGGATCGTTCGGCGCTGGACCTGGGGATCTGGGTCAACCTCAATGAACGCAAGCAAATGCTCGACCTTCTGCACCGCGACGGTTTTGTCCGCGACTTCAGTTGCCATATCCGCCGCAGCGACGGGCAGATCCGCCTCTGTGAAGTGTCCAGCCGTCCGCTGCCGATTGGCGAGGAGGACTGCATGCTGACCATCGCCCGGGACATCACCGAGCGACACCTGATGCAGGAAAAGCTGCAACAGGCCGCCACCGTGTTCGAAAGCACCGCCGAAGGCGTATTGATCACCGATACCCAACAGCACATCAGCGCGGTCAACCGTGCGTTCACCGAAATCACCGGCTATAGCGAAAGCGAAGCTCTGGGCCACACGCCACGCCTGCTCGCCTCGGGCCTGCATGACAGTGCGTTCTACGCAGCCATGTGGCATCAATTGACCGCCGAAGGCCACTGGCAAGGCGAGATTTCCAACCGACGCAAGAATGGCGAGCTGTACCCGAGCTGGCTGACTATCAGTGCTGTGCGCAACCGGGAAAAGTTCATCACCCACTTTGTCGCGGTGTTCGCTGACATTTCCAGCCTCAAGCATGCCCAGGCCAAACTCGACTACCAGGCGCACCACGACCCGCTGACCGGCCTGCCGAACCGAACACTGTTCGAAAGCCGCTTGCTGACGGCGCTCAACAACCAACAGGAAAACGGCGGACAGGGCGCGGTGCTGTTCCTCGACCTTGACCGCTTCAAGCACATCAACGACAGCCTCGGCCACCCGGTCGGCGACCTGCTGCTCAAGGGCATTGCCGTACGCCTCAAGGAGCAGCTGCGTGACATCGACACCGTGGCGCGCCTGGGGGGTGACGAGTTCATTATTCTGCTGCCGGGCCTGCAACAATCCAGCGATGCCGAGCACATCGCCACCAAACTGCTCAATTGTTTCGCCGCGCCATTCCAGGCCGGCGAACACGAGTTCTTCATCAGCGCCAGCATCGGCACCAGTCTCTATCCGAAAGATGGTTGCGACGTTGCCACACTGATCAAGAACGCCGACGCCGCGATGTACCGTTCCAAGGCCAAGGGCCGCAACCGCGTCGAAAGCTACACCCGCGACCTCACCGCCCAGGCCAGCGAACGCGTGGCGCTGGAACACGAACTGCGCCGCGCCATCGAGCGCAATGAGTTGCGCCTGTGCTACCAACCAAAAATCAGCCTCGAAGACTACAGCCTGGTCGGCGCCGAGGCCCTGATCCGCTGGCACCATCCGACCTTTGGCGACGTACCGCGGGAACACTTCATCCCGCTGGCCGAAGAGAACGGAATGATCCTGCAAATCGGCGACTGGGTCCTGGAAACCGCCTGCCGGCAGATGGCCGAATGGCACAGGCTGTACGAAAGTCCCGGCCCGCTGTCGGTCAACCTGGCCGGCGCCCAACTGCGCCAACCCAACCTGGTGGGCCGCATCGAACAGTTGCTCAAGGACAACGGCCTCAATCCCGGCTTCCTGCAACTGGAAATCACCGAAAACTTCATCATGAGCCAGGCCGAAGAAGCGCTGGCGGTGCTCCATCAACTCAAACAACTGGGCGTGCAACTGGCCATCGATGACTTCGGCACCGGCTACTCGTCCTTGAGTTACCTCAAGCGCCTGCCGCTGGACATCCTCAAGATCGACCAGTCCTTCGTCCGCGGCCTGCCGGACGATCCCCACGACGCAGCGATCGTACGCGCCATTATTGCCCTCGGACGCAGCATGCAATTCACCGTGATTGCCGAAGGGGTCGAGACCCTGGCGCAACAGCAATTCCTCGCCGCCGAGGGCTGTGAACAGATCCAGGGCTACATCGTCAGCCTGCCCCTCCCCCCCGACGAATTTGCCGCAACGTTTCTTCGTACAACCGTAAAGGCTTTTTCGGATAGCACAGTCGCAAAACCGTCGCTATAATCCGCGACCTACTGAGGGCCTATAGCTCAGTTGGTTAGAGCAGAGGACTCATAATCCTTTGGTCCACGGTTCAAGTCCGTGTGGGCCCACCAATAAAATCAACAAGTTAGGCCAACCATTGCGGTTGGCCTTTTTTGTTTCTGACGTACTTGTAAGCACTTTGTAAGCATCCGGCGTAAAAAAACCATTCCAGGGGACTTAGCCGGATGGTCTTGCGCGATCAAATCAGACCTACGGCAGCGCATTTGTCGGCAAGTATTGCCCATAGCAACAAACAGATGGCCCCTGCCGCTTTTTACTCGAAACAACAGCCAACCTTGCAGCCGAATTCAAAAACTTCATAGATAGGCTAGGAGTCAGCATGAACCCATCCGAGCATCTGGATCAGCTTCTGAAGATTGCTCGTCATGAAGCGGCCCACTTTACCGTCGCCGAAGCTATGGGATTCGTTGGAAAACGGATCTCGATTCATTATCAGGATACCGAGCGCTACCACGGTAAAGCGGATCATGATTTAACAGAGCGTTGCGGTTCTCTGCTTGCAGTTCAGCAATATGCCACCCGGCGAACCATAACTCTGATGGCTGGGGCAATCGGTGAGGCCCTAGGGTCTAACGGTCAAGTCGACGGAAAGGAGGCTTTCCGAATCTTCGAAGGTCCAGATACTGGGGCCGGCAGCGATAGATCTATGTCCCATGAGTTTATCCACCTCATCCATCACGTCACCGAGCCTGAAACCTTTTCCCCTGCCGAGATAAAGAATCGACTATGGAAGCTGGCCTTGGCCGTAACGCTGATGCACTCAAATGTCGTGGAGAGAATCGCACAAGCTCTTCTCGCTACTATGAACCTTAAGCCCGACGGCCTTTATATGGAGCTGACCAACCAACAAGTCGAAATTTTGCTGAATGGGAATATTCCCAGGATGGATAGTCAACTGGACGAAATCAGAATTCAAATTGAGGCCCTGCCCTCACTGTCGATTCAACAGAAATAGTCTGCGGTACGGTGCTGCCGGGCTGGATCAACGGCAGCAAATCCAGATGCACAAGGTCAGATGTCGGGTGTGGACTCTCACCGTTGAGGGTTTAAACTTCGATATCATCGCTCGTCGAACTATCTCAAGGAATGTGTGATGGAGCCTAAAGCATACGGTGTGGAGCTGAATGCCCAGCTCAGCTATCTCTTCACCTATACACAACTAATTAATGAGATCGACGTGGCTGCGGCACTGTTTGGGGAGTTTCGAGGCGCGCAAGACGCCGGATGGAACACTGTCGCGACCGCCCACGAGGTTTTTCATGAACTGCACACTCTTGCGAACAAGGGTTCGCCCTTAAATATTCCGGAAATCCGGCAGCTCCTATGTCTGTACTCTCAGCTATCGGAAGCAGGCGGAGTGTATGAAGGCCTACTGAACACGATGCAGGTTGCTCAGTTGAAGCCCTACAATCTCTGGCCGTTCCAGAACTTGGTCCGCATCCGCAAAGAACCACGTGCAGTGATTGGCCCTAATGCCAACCTTATGTTTAGACGACTTGCTGAAGTAGCCTCAGAGATCGGAATGGTTGGGCTTTCGAAGCTTCTCGAAATGACCTTTCGCGATGATATCCGTAACGCGATAGCTCACGCGGACTACATTTTGATGCCCGACGGCTTAAGGGTTAGGCGAAGGAATGGCGGGCAGCCCTTGCTAGTGACGAACCTTCAGCTGGTGGCTGCTTTGCAGATTGGTTTATTTTTTTTCGAGCTGCTCCGCAACGCTCAACAAGCCATAATGCTGTCTTACCGTCCTGCTCGTACCGTTATTGGAAGGTTGAGCGCAAACCCGCCGATGCCTTGCACTATCGAATCCACTAACACGGGATTTAGCATTTCCAGTAGCTCACCAGGCGCGGTCGTTGATGCTGCCTATAAGCGACAGCAGCGAATAAACTGTTGCCGCTGACCGAAAACTGACCCAGTAAAGGCTGTTCTGCCGACTGAAAACTGACCCAGGTGTTCAACTACTTCTGCTCACTTTCCGAGCAGGAGAACACAGGGTGATCAGCATGGAAATGTTGGGGAAAATTCGGAGGATGTACTTTCGCGACAAGCTGTCGCTGCACCAGATCGCCAAGCGTACCGGGCTGTCGAGAAACACCATCCGAAAATGGGTCAGAGCACCCGAAGCCACTCAGCCGGCGTACCAGCGGTGCGTAACCTTCAACAAACTCAGCCCATTCCACGAGACGCTGGAGCAGGCGCTGAAGGCTGATTCGTTTCGGGCAAAGCACAACCGCAGGAGCGCCAAAGCACTCTTTGAGCAGATCAAAGCCCAGGGTTATGACGGCGGCTACAGCCAGCTCACAGCCTTCATCCGCTCGTGGCGCGGTGAGCAAGGCAAATCGTTACGTGCCTTTGTGCCGCTGACGTTTGCACTCGGTGAGGCTTTTCAATTTGACTGGAGCGAAGAAGGTCTGCTGATCGGCGGCCTGTTCCGACGCATCCAGGTCTCCCACATGAAGCTGTGCGCCAGTCGCGCGTTCTGGTTGGTTGCGTATCCCAGCCAAGGCCACGAGATGCTGTTCGATGCCCATACGCGCTCGTTCGGTGCGTTAGGTGGGGTGCCACGTCGAGGCATCTACGACAACATGAAAACGGCTGTCGACAAGGTTAACAAGGGCAAAGGCCGCACGGTCAATGCTCGGTTTTCCGTGATGTGCGCGCACTACCTGTTCGATCCGGACTTCTGCAATGTCGCCTCGGGCTGGGAAAAAGGCATCGTTGAAAAGAACGTGCAAGACAGCAGACGACGCATCTGGCTCGACGCTCAAGACTGCATGTTTCACACCTTCGAAGAATTGAATGCCTGGCTCGGCCAACGCTGTCGTGCACTCTGGAGCGAGCTGGTGCATCCGCAGTACAACGGGCTGACGGTGGCAGAGGTCTTGGAGCTAGAGCGGGTCGAAATGATGCCGATGCCGACGGCTTTTGATGGCTACGTCGAGCGCACCGTGCGGGTCTCCAGCACCTGCCTGATCAGCGTGGCGCGAAATCGATATTCGGTGCCTTGCGAGCGCGTCGGCCAGTGGGTCAGCAGCCGTCTGTATCCTTCTCGGATCGTGGTCATCGCCGATGAAACTATGATCGCCAGCCACGAGCGTCTGTTTGATCGAGATCAGGTCAGTTTTGACTGGCAGCATTACATCCCACTCATCGAACGCAAACCCGGTGCGCTGCGCAATGGCGCGCCGTTTGCCGATCTGCCTAAGCCGTTGCAGCTTCTCAAGCGGGGCCTGAGACGTCACAGCAACGGTGATCGAATCATGACGCAGGTACTGGCTGCTGTGCCCATCGCCGGTCTCGACCCGGTGCTCGTGGCGGTAGAACTGGTGCTTGAGTCGGGAAGCTTGAGCGCCGATCACATCCTGAATGTTCTAGCTCGACTGACCTCCACTGCACCACCTCCTTCCGTAGAAACCAACCTGCAACTCAAGGTAGCGCCTGTCGCCAATACGGCGCGCTACGACCGGCTCCGTACAACCGATGAGGAGAATCGCAATGCGTGACCTAATGGCGGAACTCAAAGAGCTGCGTCTGCATGGCATGGCCAGCGCTTGGGAAGAACTGGCTTCTCAAGGCGAAGCCTCGACGACGTCGTCGAAGTGGCTGCTCGAACATCTGCTCCAACAAGAACAAGCAGATCGCGCCGTACGCTCAGTGAACCACCAGATGAACATGGCCAAACTGCCCATGCATCGTGACTTGGCAGGCTTCGACTTCGGCGCTTCCAGCGCAGATGCCCGTCTGGTCAAAGATCTGTCCAGCTTGGAGTTCACAGAGACCGCGCAGAATGTCGTGTTCATCGGCGGGCCCGGAACCGGCAAAACACATTTGGCCAGCGCCCTGGCCGTGTCCGGAATCACGACCCATAACAAACGCGTGCGCTTCTTTTCCACAGTGGATCTGGTCAATCTGCTGGAGCGTGAAAAGTACGACGGCAAGAGTGGCCGAATCGCTCAAGGGCTGCTTCGGACAGACCTGGTGATACTCGATGAACTGGGGTATTTGCCCTTCAGCCAGAGCGGCGGCGCGCTGTTATTTCACCTGCTGTCCAAGCTATACGAGCACACCAGCATTGTGATCACGACCAACCTCAGCTTCTCGGAATGGTCGAGTGTGTTCGGCGACGCCAAGATGACCACAGCGTTGCTGGATCGGTTGACACACCATTGTCACATCGTCGAAACGGGCAACGAGTCCTACCGCCTGCAACACAGCACTCTGGCCGCGCAGACAAAGATCAAATCACGTGAACGAAAGCGCAAGGACGAAGATGGTATCGAGGACGATGAACCGTTTTGATCTGCACCATAAACACCCTGCCGCATGCCTTTATGCGGTGGGGCTTGATGACCGTTCAACCGGAACACTGCTGCTAAGCTTATTCACAATTGCTGGGACAAAAAACAGCAATCCGCCCTGGGTCAATTTTCAATCGGCAGGGTGGGTCAGTTTTCAATCAGCGCCAACAGAATGTGACAGATCCTTGAAATTAGGAGTTTGAACATGAGCACATCCACACCTTCCGAACTAAAAACCGTCGGTTTCACCCCTTTCCTGTATCTCTCGGATCAACCACTGTTCCACGTCTGCCGCGACGTCCCAATCGCCGACGCCCTGACCCAAGTCTCCGACCTGCTATTCCTCGCCAAATCCCTGACCGTCGATGCCGCCTACGCCCAAGACTCTGACCGCCACGCCTGGGCCGCGCATTACCTGACGACGATGAGCAAAGCGGTGATTGATGATGTGGTGAAGGTGCTGACGCGAAGGCCTATTCAGGCGGCGACGAACGCCAAAGACTAGCGGCGGCTCAACTCTCGAAAACATGCCTCGATTTTTCGGGGCTTCCAATGCTTATAGACGGAATAGCCTGCACCGCCCGCAGTCGTTCCAGCATCTGCCCCGTCAATACGACCTCATACGTATCCGCCGCTCGCCCCCATTGCTCCACAAGAGCCATCCCATCCACCAGCGTCGCAGCCAGCTTGGCAATCGTCTCGGCCTGATCCTCGATGATTTTTTGCGTCCGAATCCAAACCCGATCAGTCATCGCTTTAAGCTCCGCCGTTATCTGCTCAGACGACGCTGGATCGGTATCCGGGCAGGCAATATTGCGCAGCAGATGCTGAAGCTCCCTGATTTTTGCGTAATCCTGTTCCGCACCCTGCTCGCCTTTGAGGATGGCAGTGGCCTTGGGCTTGTCGACGCGTTTGGCGGCTGAAGGTTTTGAAGGCAGTGTCTGCGCCATTGCGCCAGCCAGGAGCACCATCATCCGGGCTTCCAGATGTTCCTTCATGGCATCCATCGACGAAATTGGGCACACCAGGGTAATGGAGGCCCCTCCCTGGTGCCGCAAATCCTTGGTCACTGTCAGGGTCACGCCGCCCGTTTCAAACCCCAGGGCGCGGGCCACCACATAGTGCCCCATTTCGTGATGGGCGATCTGCAAGGCACGATCCCGTACAGCAGCAGGTAGCTTCGTTGTCATGTCCTTCGCCTCGCACCCTCGACTGCACCAATCTTAGTCGATTGCCCACTCTCTTTCGGCCACAAGCGTCGCGTTGCACGAGCCTGTAACATGCTGGACCATTGATTCACGCCTCTGGAGCCACGCCGTTGCCCGACACTCGCCCCCCTGTTCTCGATGAAATCGACCGCCAATTGATTGCCGCCCTGCAGATCAACGCCCGCGAGAGCGTGGCCATGCTTGCCCGGCAACTGGGCATCGCCCGTACTACCGTCACCTCGCGCCTGGCGCGGCTGGAAAAGGCCAAGGTGATCACCGGTTACGGCGTGCGCCTCGGCCAGCGCGTGGTGGATGGCGGGTTGCAGGCGTATGTGGGGATCACCGTGCAACCGCGTTCTGGCAAGGAGGTATTGCGGCGCCTGAGCGCAATGGCCCAGGTGCAGCAGTTGTGTGCGGTGAGTGGCGAATTTGATTATGTGGCGTGGTTGCGCACCGATTCGCCTGAGCAGCTGGATCAGTTGCTGGATCAGATTGGCAGTGTGGATGGGGTGGAGAAGACCACGACCTCGATCATCTTGAGTAGCAAGATTGATCGGGGGCAGCCGGTTTGACACTCCAATTCAGGTTTCATGGGTGTCTGAACTGACGCCATCGCGAGCAGGCTCGCTCCTACAGGGGATCTAATTGTCATTTTGATTCAACACCACGTCATATTGACCAACAAAATGGCAAAACGACGACACTTTGCGTCTTATTAACGTGTTCCGTGCTCTCTAGAATGGCTGGCATCTTTTCCTATACTCAGATGCGCATTCCGCGTCGGGTCGCCAGCAAGGTCAGCCATGAACAAGAACAATCGCCATCCTGCAGACGGTAAGAAACCAGTCACCATTTTCGGCCCGGACTTTCCTTTCGCCTTCGACGACTGGATCGAACACCCGGCCGGGCTGGGCAGCATTCCCGAGCATAATCACGGTGCCGAAGTGGCGATCGTCGGCGGCGGGATCGCCGGCCTGGTGGCGGCGTATGAGCTGATGAAGCTGGGCCTGAAACCGGTCGTCTACGAAGCCTCGAAAATGGGTGGCCGCCTGCGTTCCCAGGCGTTCAATGGCGCCGAAGGCATCGTTGCCGAACTGGGCGGGATGCGATTTCCGGTGTCGTCCACCGCGTTCTATCACTACGTCGACAAACTGGGTCTGGAAACCAAACCTTTCCCTAACCCGCTGACACCCGCGTCGGGCAGTACGGTGATCGACCTCGAAGGCCAGACCCATTACGCTCAGAAGCTGTCGGACCTTCCTGCACTGTTCCAGGAAGTGGCTGACGCCTGGGCCGATGCCCTGGAAGCCGGTTCGCAGTTCGCCGATATCCAGCAAGCCATTCGCGACCGCGATGTGCCGCGCCTCAAAGAGCTGTGGAACACCCTGGTGCCGCTGTGGGACGACCGCACTTTCTACGATTTCGTCGCCACCTCCAAGGCGTTCGCCAAGCTCTCGTTCCATCACCGCGAAGTGTTCGGCCAGGTCGGTTTCGGCACCGGCGGCTGGGATTCGGACTTCCCGAACTCGATGCTGGAAATCTTCCGCGTGGTGATGACCAACTGCGATGATCACCAGCACCTGGTGGTCGGCGGCGTGGAACAGGTGCCCCAGGGCATCTGGCGCCATGTGCCGGAGCGTTGCGCGCATTGGCCGGCCGGCACCAGCCTCAGTTCCCTGCACAACGGCGCGCCGCGCACCGGCGTGAAGAAGATTGCCCACGCGCCGGGCGGCCGTTTCGCCGTCACCGACAACTGGGGCGACACCCGCGAATACGCGGCCGTGCTGACCACCTGCCAGAGTTGGCTGCTGACCACCCAGATCGAATGCGACGAAACCTTGTTCTCGCAAAAGATGTGGATGGCTTTGGACCGAACCCGCTATATGCAGTCGTCGAAGACTTTCGTGATGGTCGACCGCCCGTTCTGGAAGGACAAGGATCCGGAAACCGGCCGCGACCTGATGAGCATGACCCTCACCGACCGCCTGACCCGTGGTACCTATCTGTTCGACAACGGCGACGATAAACCGGGGGTGATTTGCCTGTCGTACTCGTGGATGAGCGACGCGCTGAAAATGCTGCCGCAGCCGGTGGAAAAACGCGTGAAGCTGGCATTGGATGCGTTGAAGAAGATCTATCCGAAAGTCGACATCGCCGCGCGGATCATCGGCGATCCGATCACCGTTTCGTGGGAAGCCGACCCGCATTTCCTCGGCGCGTTCAAAGGCGCCCTGCCCGGCCACTACCGCTACAACCAGCGCATGTACGCGCACTTCATGCAGGACGACATGCCAGCCGAGCAACGCGGGATCTTCATCGCCGGTGACGACGTTTCGTGGACGCCGGCCTGGGTTGAGGGCGCGGTACAGACCTCGCTCAACGCGGTGTGGGGCATCATGAAACACTTCGGCGGTGCAACTCACGCCGAGAATCCGGGTCCAGGAGATGTATTCAACGAGATCGGACCGATCGCCCTGCCCGAGTAAGAGGAATCCGAAATGCGCGTAGCCCTTTACCAATGTCCGCCGCTGCCCCTGGATGTCGCCGGCAACCTGCAACGCCTGCATCAGTTGGCGCTGGAAGCCAAAGGCGCCGACCTGCTGGTGCTACCGGAGATGTTCCTGACCGGCTACAACATCGGCGTCGATGCCGTCAGTGTGTTGGCGGAGGTGTACAACGGTGAATCGGCGCAGCAGATTGCGCGCATTGCCAAGGCTGCCGGGATCGCCATCTTGTATGGCTATCCCGAGCGCACCGAGGACGGGCAGATCTACAACGCCGTGCAGTTGATCGACGCTAACGGCGAGCGCATCTGCAACTATCGCAAGACCCATCTGTTCGGCGATCTGGATCACTCGATGTTCAGCGCAGGTTCCGACGAGTTTCCCATCGTTGAGCTCAACGGCTGGAAGCTCGGTTTCCTGATCTGCTACGACCTGGAGTTCCCGGAAAACGCCCGACGCCTGGCCCTGGCCGGTGCCGAGCTGATCCTGGTGCCGACCGCGAACATGATTCCGTTCGATTTCGTCGCCGATGTCACCGTGCGCTCCCGCGCCTTCGAAAACCAATGCTATGTGGCCTACGCCAACTACTGCGGCCATGAAGGCGACATCCACTACTGCGGCCAGAGCAGCATCGCCGCACCGGATGGCAGCCGCATCGCTCAGGCAGGCCTTGATGAAGCACTGATCGTCGGTGAGCTGGATCGTCAGTTGATGGTCGACTCCCGCGCCGCCAATCGCTACCTGATCGATCGTCGCCCCGAGCTTTACGGCGACCTGAACAAGCGCTAGTCCACTGTAATCCGCTAGCATTGGCACTTCACTGTTCTGGAAGTGCCCATGCCCGCGCTGAATCACCCTCGCCCCCCTACTGAAACCTTGGCCAATGGTCTGCGGGTGACGCTGCGTCATGCCCCTGATTTGAAGCG
The DNA here is from genome assembly GCF_057838985.1 of Pseudomonas sp. KH_046_2. NCBI lineage: Bacteria > Pseudomonadati > Pseudomonadota > Gammaproteobacteria > Pseudomonadales > Pseudomonadaceae > Pseudomonas > Pseudomonas sp. KH_046_2. The sequence continues at coordinate 5,731,154 of NZ_CM174480.1, forward strand.
CTGCGCAGCAGCGTTGCGAGTAGCCGCGGGTAGCCATGATGTGCCGCTGGCGTGGCCTGGCCTTGCGCATTTTCTTGAGCATCTGCTGTTTCTGGGGACTGAGCGTTTTCCCGCAGGGCAAGGGTTGATGGCCTACGTCCAGAGTCATGGCGGCCAGGTAAACGCGCGGACCAGCGAACGCACCACGGACTATTTTTTCGAACTGCCACCCCAGGCGTTTGCCGGTGGGCTGGAGCGTCTGTCAAACATGCTCGCCCATCCGCGTATGAATCCGGACGACCAGCAGCGGGAACGGGAAGTGTTGCAGGCGGAATTTGTCGCCTGGTCGCAGGATGCCGAGGCGCAGCAGCAGTTTGCGCTGTTCAATGGCCTGACCGAGGCTCATCCGCTACGGGGTTTTCATGCCGGCAATCGCGACAGTCTGCCGCTACAACAACCGGAGTTTCAGCAGGCGCTGCAGGGTTTTTATCAGCGCTATTACCAGACCGGGCAAATGACCCTGAGCCTGGCCGGGCCGCAGAGCCTCGATGAATTGAAGGCGATGGCAGAAGCCTTTGGCAGCGTCATTGCCAAAGGCGAACCAGTCACGCAACAAGCACCTACACCGCTGATGGATGCCCCGGATAAAAGTTATCAACAGGCTGACGAACGACGTCTGGACCTGCTGCTTGCCCTCGAAACACTGCCTGACAACTCTGCCGAAGCGTTGGCATTCCTGTGCTACTGGCTGAACCTGGCAAAACCCGGCGGCTTGTTGGCAGACCTGCGTGAGCGCGGGCTGGCTGATCACCTGAAAGCCCAGCCGCTGTACCAGTTCGCCGGGCAAGCCTTGCTGCATATCGAATTCACCCTGCCCTCTGCCGGCTCGGCAACAGGCATCCGCGAACGCCTGCTGGACTGGCTCGGTTTCTTTGCCGAGCAAGACTGGGACCGATTGCGCGAAGAGTACGCCACCCTGCTCCAGCGCCAGCAGCAAGTCAGCAGTGCCTTGCAACTGGCCCGACTGGACAGCGAACAACGCGAAGCCGGGTTATCCGAGCCGGGGGTTATAGCCCTCAAGCAAATCCTCCAACAAATCGGCGCTGTGGATAACTTCAGCGGCCCATGGCAATTGCCGACGCCCAACCCGTTCTTGCGCTCCGAGGCAGCGGCAGCCAACGCCGGATTGATTCGCGGCCAGACCAGCGCCCACCGTGGCCTGCGCACCTTTGCCCAGGATCGTTCACGCAGCCGTCGTGAGCGATCACCGATGCAATTCAGCCAGGCATTCCCGGACAATGGTGTTGAAGGCGCGATTTATCTGCGCTGGCGTCTTGACTCGACTCCCGGCAGCCACCTTCAATCACGGCTGGAAAACCACCTGCAATCGTTACGCGAAGACGCGCGTCAGGCCGGTGTGGATTTTTCCTTCAGTGCGTCGGGCAACGAATGGCTGCTCAAACTGAACGGGCTACAGGAGCCGATGCCCAACGTCCTGGAGCATGTGCTGAAAGAACTGACAAAACCTGATGCCGCTGTCTTACAAGCCGAATCGACCAGCGTTGCGTTGATACCGATTCGACAACTGCTCAAGGCATTGCCCGATCACTGCCTCGGGCACACCGCGAACTCGGACGACGTGCAGCAACTCTGGTCGAGTGCGCGATGGGATGGGCTGGCCATCGGGTTATCGCCTCAGACTCAAGCGGCCATGGGCCCGGCCTTGAGCCGCATACCCGGCACGCCGGACAATCAACTGACGCCGCCCTCTTCGATCCTTGCACAGCATCTGTGGAGCACTGTCGATACCGCCTCCAGCGAGCACGCGTTGCTGCTGTTCTGTCCGACAGCCACCCAGGAAATGGCCGACGAAGCCGCGTGGCGTTTGCTCGCGCATGTCTGTCAGACACCGTTCTACCAGCGCCTGCGGGTGGAGCTGCAACTCGGCTATGCGGTGTTCAGCGCCCTGCGCCAGATTCACGGGCAAACCGGGCTGCTATTCGGTGTGCAATCGCCAAGCGTTGCGCCGGTGGAGTTGCTGCAACACATCGAGCAATTCCTGAATCGATTGCCGGAACTGATAAACGCACTCGACGACACCTCCTTCAAGGCTCAACGCCAGGCCCTGACGGATCAGTTTTGCAGCGCTGCGCTCACCACGGGTCAAGCGGCCGAATTGCTCTGGCAGGGCAAACTGGCCGGCCGTTCGTCGGAATATCTGACGCAATTACCCGAAGCCATCGTGCGCATTGGTCGGACCGCTCTACTGGCTGCGGCCCAACGCCTGAACCAGGCCGAGGGTGGCTGGCTGTGCCTCGCCAACAGCGTTGCCCCAAGCGCGCCATGACAAGCGGTAAAATGATCATTACCTGGGCTGTAAGGAGCTTTCTCAAAGTTTCACGGGCAATTTCTTTGAAATTTTGAGTAACATAGCAACCTAACTATCTGGAACATCTCTGACTTGAGGTGGACTATACCTATAGATAGCGCTGTCCCACCCACTTGAAGGAGTTCAATCCATGGCCTGGACCAAACCTGCCTACACCGACCTGCGTATCGGCTTTGAAGTCACCATGTACTTCGCCAGCCGCTAATCTGCTTTGGCAGACTGCAGCTAACGCCTCGGTTATCCCGAGGCGTTTTATTTTCAGCGTTGAAATGATGGAGCGTCCATGTTTGTCCAGATTCTAGGTTCCGCTGCCGGCGGCGGCTTCCCCCAGTGGAACTGCAACTGCGTGAACTGCGCGGGCTTTCGCAACGGCAGCCTGCGGGCCAAGGCGCGGACGCAATCGTCCATCGCGATTTCCGACGACGGCGTGAACTGGGTGCTGTGCAACACCTCCCCGGACATCCGCGCCCAACTCCAGAGCTTCGCCCCGATGCAACCGGGCCGCGCCCTGCGCGATACCGGGATCGGCGCGATCATCCTGATGGACAGCCAGATCGACCACACCACCGGCCTGCTCATGCTGCGTGAAGGCTGCCCGCATCAGGTCTGGTGCACCGACATGGTCCATGAAGACCTGAGTACCGGTTTCCCGCTGTTCACCATGCTCAACCACTGGAATGGCGGGCTGACCTGGAATCGCATCGAGCTCGACCAGAGCTTCAGCGTATCGGCATGCCCGAACCTGCGCTTCACCCCGCTGCCTTTGCGCAGTGCCGCGCCGCCCTACTCGCCACATCGCTTCGACCCGCATCCAGGCGACAACATCGGCCTGATCGTCGAAGACCTCAACACCGGCGGCAAACTGTTCTACGCACCAGGCCTGGGCAAGGTGGATGCAGAGCTTCTGGAAATCATGGCCGGCAGCGATTGCCTGCTGGTGGATGGAACCTTGTGGGATGACGATGAAATGCAGCGTCGCGGCGTCGGTACCCGCACCGGTCGCGAGATGGGGCACCTGGCGCAGAATGGTCCTGGCGGGATGCTCGAAGTGCTTGAGCAATTGCCCAACCAGCGCAAGGTACTTATCCACATTAACAACACCAACCCGATTCTCGATGAGGATTCGCCCGAGCGTGCGGAGCTGGATCGGCGCCAGGTTGAAGTGGCGTATGACGGAATGAGTATTGTGTTGTAGCTGAGGGCCCCTTCGCGGGCAAGCCCGCTCCCACATTGGATCTGTGGCGCACACAACCCCTGTGGGAGCGGGCTTGTCGGATCGCCGCACCGCCGCGAAAGCGTCCGACCAGACACCCAAGATTTCAACGGTTGTACACCGGAGAACCGCAATGACCGACACCCCAATGTCCCCCGCCGAATTCGAAGCAGCCCTGCGCGCCAAGGGCGCCTATTACCACATCCATCACCCCTATCACGTGGCGATGTACGAAGGCCGGGCCACCCGCGAGCAGATCCAGGGCTGGGTCGCCAACCGTTTCTACTATCAGGTGAACATCCCCCTGAAGGACGCGGCGATCCTCGCCAACTGCCCTGACCGCGAGATCCGCCGCGAATGGATTCAGCGCCTGCTCGACCACGACGGTGCGCCCGGTGAAGACGGCGGCATCGAAGCCTGGCTGCGCCTGGGACAGGCCGTTGGCCTCGACCCGGACCAGTTGCGTTCCCAGGAGCTGGTACTGCCCGGCGTACGCTTCGCCGTGGACGCCTACGTCAACTTCGCCCGCCGCGCCAGCTGGCAGGAAGCCGCGAGCAGCTCGCTGACCGAACTGTTCGCCCCGCAGATCCACCAATCGCGCCTGGACAGCTGGCCGCAGCATTACCCGTGGATCGACCCGGCCGGCTACGAGTACTTCCGCACGCGCCTGGGCCAGGCACGGCGTGATGTCGAGCATGGCCTGGCGATCACGTTGCAGCACTACACCACCCGGGAAGGCCAGGAGCGCATGCTGGAAATTCTCCAGTTCAAACTGGACATTCTTTGGAGCATGCTCGATGCCATGAGCATGGCCTACGAACTGAAACGCCCGCCGTATCACAGCGTGACCGGGGAACGGGTCTGGCACAAAGGAATCACCTTATGAGTTTCGATCGCAGCAAGACCCCGACCTGGCGTCCTGGCTACCGTTTCCAGTACGAACCGGCGCAAAAAGGCCATGTGCTGCTGTACCCGGAAGGCATGATCAAGCTCAACGAAAGTGCCGCGCTGATCGGCGGTTTGATTGATGGTGAACGGGATGTCGCAGCGATCATCGCCGAGCTCGACCGACAGTTCCCCGGCGTGCCCGAGCTCGGTGACGACATCGAGCAATTCATGGAGGTTGCCCGTGCGCAGCACTGGATCACCCTTGCCTGACTCGTCGGTGCAAGTGCCGCCCAAACCTGAAGTCGGCCTGCCGCTGTGGCTGCTCGCCGAACTGACCTATCGCTGCCCGCTGCAATGCCCGTACTGCTCCAATCCGCTGGATTTCGCCGAGCAAGGCAAAGAGCTGAGCACCGAACAGTGGATCAAGGTGTTTCGTGAAGCACGGGAAATGGGCGCGGCGCAACTGGGCTTTTCCGGTGGCGAACCGCTGGTGCGTCAGGACCTCGCCGAGCTGATTGCCGAAGCCCGAAAACTGGGTTTCTACACCAACCTGATCACCTCCGGCATCGGCCTCACCGAGCAGAAAATCAGCGACTTCAAGAAGGCCGGGCTCGATCACATCCAGATCAGTTTCCAGGCCAGCGACGAGCAGGTGAACAATCTGCTGGCCGGTTCGAAAAAGGCCTTTGCGCAGAAGCTGGAAATGGCCCGGGCGGTGAAGGCCCACGGTTATCCGATGGTGCTGAACTTCGTTACCCATCGGCACAATATCGACCAGATCGACCGTATCATCGAGCTATGCATCGCCCTGGAAGCGGACTTCGTCGAGCTCGCCACGTGCCAGTTCTACGGCTGGGCGCAACTCAATCGCGTTGGGCTATTGCCGACCAAAGAACAACTGGTGCGCGCCGAACGCATCACCAACGAATACCGCGCCAAGCTGGAAGCCGAAGAGCATCCGTGCAAGCTGATTTTCGTCACTCCGGACTATTACGAGGAGCGCCCGAAAGCCTGCATGAACGGCTGGGGCAGTATTTTTCTGACGGTCACGCCAGACGGAACCGCCCTGCCCTGTCACGGTGCCCGACAGATGCAGGTGCAGTTTCCCAACGTGCGCGACCACAGCATGCAGCACATCTGGTACGACTCGTTTGGCTTCAACCGCTTTCGCGGCTATGACTGGATGGCCGAGCCGTGCCGTTCCTGTGACGAGAAAGAAAAAGACTTCGGTGGCTGCCGCTGCCAGGCATTCATGCTCACCGGCGATGCCAGCAACGCCGATCCGGTGTGCAGCAAGTCGCCACAACACGGCGTGATCCTCAAGGCTCGCGAAGAAGCCGGGCACGCGACCCAGACCATCGACCAACTGGCCTTTCGCAATGAACGAAACTCACGCCTCATCGCCAAAAGCTGAACCTTTCAGCGCTGCCAAAGCCGTGGCCGCCGGCATCGACTTTGCCGAACTGCAGGTCGGCCGGCACGGCCTGTTCTGGAACGAGTACCGCCCCGAAGACGCGGCGTGCCGGATCTGGCATTGGCGCGACGGTGCAGCGAAATGCCTGACGCCACCGGGGTTCAGCGTGCGCAGTCGGGTGTACGAATATGGCGGCGGCGCGTTTTGTCTGACGGACGACGGTATCGTTTTCGTTAACGAGGCCGACCAGCAGTTGTATCGGCAATCACTGCAAGGCGAAGCGCCAGAAAGGCTGACGTTCGGGGCGTGCCGTTTTGGCGATTTACAGTTCGCCAACGGAGAAGTGCTGGCTGTCGAGGAGCATCGCAATCAACACCGACTGGTGGCGATCGATCTGTTGGATGGCGCACGCCACCTACTGGCCGAAGGTGCTGATTTCTACGCAGCGCCGACGCTGAGCCCTGATGCCCGGCGCCTGGCCTGGATCGAATGGAGTCGCCCGGATCAGCCATGGACAGCGACCCGCTTGATGGTTGCCGAACGCCTCGCCAACGGAGGCTTTGCCGAGGCTCGCTGTGTGGCGGGCGACGGCGTTCAAGAGTCTGTGCAGCAACCGCGGTTTGATGCCGACGGCCGCTTGTATTGCCTGACGGATCGCGCAGGTTACTGGCAGCCATGGAAAGAATCTGAAAAAGGCTTGAGCCCATTGCCAAGTGCCAGTGCCGACCATGGTCCCGCGCCCTGGCAACTCGGCGGCAGCACCTGGTTGCCGCTGAGCGACGACAGTTATCTGGCCAGTTGGACCGAAGGCGGATTTGGCCGATTGGGCATAGGCGGCGATTCCAACGTCGACTTCACCGGCGACTACAGCCGCTTCCGCCACCTCGCCGTGGATGAGCAGTTCATCTATTGCATCGCGGCGTCGCCCGTCAGCTCAACCGCCGTCATCGCCATTGACCGCCAGAGCCGGCAAGTGCAAGTGCTGGCCGGGGGCAACGCGCCGCTTGCTCCCGAACAGATCAGCCGCCCGCAAACCTTGCGCTACCCAAGTGGCTCAGGCGAAGCCCACGGTTTCTTCTACCCGGCGATGACTGGCGAGGCGAAACCGCCATTGGTGGTGTTCGTCCATGGCGGCCCGACCTCGGCGTGTTACCCGATGCTCGATCCGCGTATCCAGTACTGGGCACAGCGGGGCTTCGCCGTGGCCGACCTCAACTATCGCGGCAGCAGCGGTTATGGCCGGGCCTATCGCCAGGCACTGCACTTGAGTTGGGGCGACGTGGATGTGCAAGACGCCTGCGCCGTGGTCAGTTACCTCAACAACCGCGGCTTGATCGATGGCGAGAATGCGTTCATTCGCGGCGGCAGTGCCGGCGGCTACACCACCCTTTGCGCCTTGGCCTTTCACAACGTGTTCCGCGCCGGCGCCAGCCTGTATGGGGTCAGCGACCCGGTGGCGCTGGGGCGCGCGACCCACAAATTCGAAAGCGACTATCTGGACTGGCTGATCGGCGATCCGCAACTGGATGCCGAACGCTACGCCGCCCGCACGCCGCTGCTGCATGCCGGCAACATCCGCGTGCCGATGATCTTCTTTCAAGGAGAACTGGATGCCGTTGTCGTCCCACAACAGACTCGCGACATGGTCACGGCGTTGCAAGAAAACGGCATCCTGGTCGAAGCGCATTACTACGCCGATGAACGCCATGGCTTTCGCAAGGCCGGCAATCAGGCCCATGCACTGGAGCAGGAGTGGTTGTTTTATCGGCGAGTGATGGACTGAGTGGACTGAAGCCCGCACAGACTCTGTGGCGTGCACAAATCCTGTGGGAGCGAGCCTGCTCGCGAAGGCGATCTACCTGCCGACGCTCAGCTCAGCGCTTGGCGATGATGTACACCGCATGCACGATCCCCGGAATGTAACCGCACAACGTCAGCAGAATGTTCAGCCAGAACGCCCCGCCGAATCCTACTTGCAGAAACACACCCAGTGGCGGCAACAGGATGGCGATGATGATGCGAATAAAGTCCATGGGACAGCTCCTGATTGGGGTGAATTCGTTCGAGCCCTACAGCTAATCGACCTGTGCCGTTTGTCAGGGTTCAGCCCGATTCCTCAGGCCAGTATATCCAGACCGTGTTTGCGCACGATACTCAGCAACTTCAGCGCCATGCCACTGGGGTGCTTATCCCCTGCTTCCCATTGCTTGACCGTGGAAGCACTGGTGTTCAGGTAGCGCGCAAACACCGGTTGGCTGACATTGTTGCGCTCACGCAATGCCTTGATCTCTTGCGCGGGAATCGCATCCGGCACCCTTGCTAGACAAGACTCATCGAATTCACGCATGGTCGCCTTGCTGATTGCACCGATGGCGTACAAGGCACTGGCAGACTCATGGATCGACTCAAACGCTTCACTTTTGAATTTCTTACTCATCAGGTATCTCCACAAACTCCTTCGTATCCAGCAAGTACTGGACTTGCACCTCTGTCAGCCCACCATAGGCCCTAGCCATTTTCCGAAATCCGATCAGTTCAGCCTGATTGATATTGCTCTGACCCTTCTTCGCATACAGGAACTGATAAATCCAGTAAGCACCGCCCTTGGCCAGGATGATCGAGCGATGGCGGTTGGCATTCAAACGTTTCTTCCAGACCCCGCCGCCCAAATTGTCAGCCTGACCATTGAGCATTTCGGTGAATGCCTCCCGGAGTTCGTCATCACCGATCCAGGCCTTGGCAGCCTGCATAGCGAAGCGCTTTGTCTTGAACAACCTTGGTGACATCGGCATCCCTTCCATAAAACATACCACCCAGTGGTACAGAAATCAAAACCAACGCGACAGCAATACCTTTTCGCTGGCACCGGCACTCCCTGCCGATGCACGCTAGAAAGCCATTGATGTGCTAACCGCTCAAGCCGAAATTGCCTTTGGAAAAAACCGGCCACAAAAAAACGCCCCACGCCAAAAGTGTCGGGCGTAGGGCGTGCGTGTTACCGCGAGACGGTTCTGGAATGTGTGCAGGATGCGTCTGATCAGACGGCAATCCCTTTGCGGCACTGCAATTGCATGGTGCGTACTCGGGAGAAGGCGCGCGCCAGGCGCAGGAGCATTTCATCGATGTTGGCGTTGCTGACATTTAGCGCTGGGGTAAACCCCTGAGCGAACCACGAGTGCCGCTGAAAGTCGGTTTGGTGTGCCGGGATGTGCAACGGCAGCAGGCCTCGCTGGCATTGCTGCGGACATTGCTGGAAGAGGTGATAAACGGCCCGGATGGGCGCTTGAACAGCGCGCAGGCGCTGGATGGGACAAGCTGAAAACTTTTCTTCAGGCAAAAGAAAACCCCGCCGAAGCGGGGCTTTGCAGACTGTTTCCCTGACATCCATTTCACTCCACCGTCCTGGCAGAATCCTACGTGTCCCTGTTGTTGCTTTGCGCTTCCTGCGCTACGTCCATGTGAAGTAGATTAGCCGTGGATCCAATTTGCATCTATGGGAGAAGAGCAGCACGTTGTGTAAGAGAATGCTTACATAACGTTACTTCATCAGAACTGCCCAGCATCCAGCAGGAACAACGATTCGCTACCGGCCTTCACCGACGCGCTCAACGAGTGAATGCGCGGCAGCAGGCGGGCGAAATAGAAGCGCGCCGTGCCCAGTTTGCTGGCGTAGAAATCGTCCTCGGTTTCTTTGCCGAAAGCCGCCTTGGCCATCAGCGCCCACATGTAGGCGTAGGCCGTGTAACCAAACGCTTGCAGATACTCGACCGACGCCGCGCCGATTTCGTTCGGATTGCTCTTCGCACGGTCAAGCAACCACGCGGTCAGCTCATCGAGGGTGGTCACTGCGTCGTTCAGCGGCTTGGTGAACTCGGCGAGGTCCGCGCTGGCGGTCGCTGTGAAGTGGCGAATCTCGTCGGCGAACAGGTTGTAGAACGCCCCGCCGCTGCCCACGATCTTGCGCCCGACCAGATCCAGCGCCTGAATGCCGTTGGTGCCTTCGTAGATCTGGGTGATGCGCACGTCACGCACCAGTTGCTCCTGGCCCCACTCACGGATGTAACCGTGGCCGCCGAAGATCTGTTGGCCGTGTACGGTGGTTTCCAGGCCGAGGTCAGTCAGGAACGCCTTGGCTACCGGGGTCAGCAATGCCACCAGGTCTTCCGCGCGCTTGCGGATCGTGGCGTCTTCGCTGAACTTGGCGGTGTCCAGTTGCATCGCCACGTAGGTGGAGAACGCACGACCACCTTCGTTCGAGGCTTTCATGGTCAGCAACATGCGACGCACGTCCGGGTGGACGATGATCGGGTCAGCCACTTTGTCCTTGTTCTGCGCGCCGGTCGGCGAACGGCTTTGCAGACGGTCGCGGGCATATTCCACGGCGTTCTGGTACGAGCGCTCGCCAGTGGCCAGGCCTTGGATACCGACGCCCAGACGCTCGTAGTTCATCATGGTGAACATCGCCGCCAGGCCTTTGTTCGGCTCGCCGACCAGGTAACCCACGGCTTCATCGAAGTTCATCACGCAGGTCGCGGACGCCTGGATGCCCATCTTGTGCTCGATCGAACCGCAATTGGCCGGGTTGCGCGCACCCAGGCTGCCATCGGCATTGACCATGAATTTCGGCACCAAGAACAGCGAAATGCCTTTCGGCCCCGCTGGCGCATCCGGCAGCTTGGCCAGCACCAGGTGGATGATGTTTTCGGTCAGGTCGTGTTCGCCACCGGTGATGAAGATCTTGGTTCCGCTGACCTTGTAGGAGCCGTCGGCCTGAGGCTCGGCCTTGGTGCGAATGATCCCCAAGTCGGTACCGGCGTGTGGCTCGGTCAGGCACATGGAACCGGCCCAGATGCCCGCGTACATGTTCGGCAAGTACGCGGCTTTCAGCTCTTCGCTGGCGTGGGCGTTGATCGACAGGCAAGCGCCGGCGGTCAGCATCGGGTACAGGCCGAACGACAGGCTGGCGGAGTTGACCATTTCTTCGACCTGGGCCGAAACGGCTTTGGGCATGCCCATGCCGCCGTAGGACGGATCGCCACCGACACCGACCCAGCCGCCTTCAGCGTAGGTCTGATAAGCCTGTGGGAAACCTGCCGGCGTGGTGACAGCACCGTCCGCCCAATGGCAACCTTCTTCGTCAGCGGCACGGCTCAGCGGTGCGATGCTTTTGCTGGTGACTTTGCCGGCTTCTTCCAGGATGGCTTCGACCGTTTCTGCATCCACAGTCTCGGCCAGTGCAGGCAGTTCGGCCCAGAGTTTGGCGACCTCGAAAACTTCATTGAGGACGAAGCGCATATCGCGCAGGGGCGCTTTGTAGTCAGCCATGGCAAACCTCGCAAGATCTATACAGGTGATTCACAGGAAGAGTGTTTTCGTTGGGTCGGAGTGTACCTCAACAACTTTTGCGACACATAGGGTCAACTCATGACCGTTTTGTTATTTTTAGTCATCAACAAAAAAGCCCGCGCAAGGCGAGCTTCTTTGTAACGGACTTTTATGACTAAAGCGCAAACAACTCCGCCGGCAGTTGCATCAGGCAATCGCTACCCGCTTCGATGGCCGCCCGATGAGCGGCAGTGCGTGGCAACAGACGCTTGAAGTAAAACTCGTTGGTCGCCAGTTTGCCCCTGCAGAAGTCGCCATCGCCGCTGCCCGCATCGAGCTGCGACTGAGCCACCAGCGCCATGCGCAACCACAGGTAGCCGAGGATGATGTAACCGCTGTACATCAGGTAATCCACCGACGCGGCACCGACTTCGTCCGGGTTTTTCATCGCTGCCATGCCGACCTTGGTGGTCAACTCACCCCACTGCTGGTTCAGTTGATTGAGCTGCGCAACATACCCGGCCAGTTGTGGATGCTCGGCGTTCGCCGCGCAGAACTTGTGGACGATTTTGGTGAAGCCGCGCAGCAGCTTGCCCTGGCTGCCGAGCACCTTGCGCCCGAGCAGGTCCAGCGCCTGAATGCCGTTGGTGCCCTCATAGATCGGCGCAATCCGGCAGTCACGGACCAGCTGCTCCATGCCCCACTCGCGAATGAAGCCGTGACCGCCAAACACCTGCATGCCGTGGTTGGTCACCTCCAGCCCGGTGTCGGTCATGAAGGCTTTGCAGATCGGCGTGAGGAACGCCAACAGGTCTTCGGCGTCCTGGCGCGCCGTTTCATCCGGACTCAGGTGCGCCACGTCCAGTAGTTGCGCGGTGAAGTAGGTCAGCGCGCGGTTGCCTTCGTTGAAGGCTTTCATGGTCAGCAACATCCGCCGCACATCAGGGTGCACGATGATCGGGTCGGCGGCTTTTTCCGGTGCTTTCGGGCCGGTCAGCGAGCGCATCTGCAAACGGTCGTTGGCGTATTTGATCGCGCCCTGGAAGCTCGCCTCCCCCAGACACAGCCCTTGCATGCCGGTGCCCAGCCGCGCGTGGTTCATCATGGTGAACATGCAGTTGAGGCCCTTGTTCGGCTCGCCGATCAGGAAGCCCTTGGCCTCGTCGAAGTTCAGCACGCAGGTGGCCGAGGCCTTGATGCCCATCTTGTGTTCGATCGAGCCGCAGGACACGCTGTTGCGCTCGCCCGCTTCGCCCGCCGCATTGGGCAGGTACTTGGGCACGATGAACAGCGAAATGCCTTTGGTCCCGGCCGGTGCGTCCGGCAATTTGGCCAGCACCAGGTGAATGATATTGGAGCTCATGTCGTGCTCGCCGGCGGAGATGAAGATCTTGCTGCCGGAGATCGCATAGCTGCCATCGACCGCCGGTACGGCGCGGGTCTTGATGATGCCGAGATCGGTGCCGCAATGAGCTTCGGTCAGGCACATGGTGCCGGTCCATTGGCCAGCGGTGAGTTTGCTCAAATAAGTGTTTTTCTGCTCTTCGGTACCATGGGCATGGATCGCGGACATGGCACCGTGGGTCAGGCCCGGGTACATGCCCCAGGACGTGTTGCTGGAGCCGACCATCTCACTGATCACCAGGCCCAGAGAGATCGGCAAGCCCTGGCCTCCGTAGGCCGGATCCGCCGCCAGCCCATGCCAGCCACCTTCCACGTATTGTGCGAAAGCCTGCTTGAATCCCGTCGGTGTGGTGACCACGCCATTGTCGAAATGGCAGCCTTCTTCATCGCCGCTGCGGTTGAGTGGCGACAGCACGTTTTCGCAGAACTTCGCGCCTTCTTCGAGGATCGCATTGACCATGTCCGGGCTGGCATCGGTGGCCCCCAGCGCGGCGTAGTTACTATGAAAGTCGAAGACGTGATCAATCAGAAAGCGCATGTCGCGCAAGGGAGCTTTGTACTCGGGCATGGTCATTCTCCGTCGGCAGATTTCTCCAACCTACTGCTGCCGACCACGCCTCACAATCACTTTGCGCTCGCTGAATGCGCCATCATCACTCAACCGTAGCGGCGTCCATGCGCACGGCGCCACGGCGGTTCTGTCCGAACGCCATCACGCAGTTGCGCCCGGCGCCCTTGGCACTGTAGAGCGCCTGGTCAGCGGACTTGAGCACCTCTTCCGGGGTGCGTTGATCGATGCGTTCGGCAACGCCGATACTGACCGTCACCGATACACTCGACGCACCGGAACCGGCACGTCGCTGGCGCCCCTGATGATCGTCCTGCGGACGATTTTCCTGGTTTCGCAATTGAATGTTGTAAGTGGCGATGGACTCGCGGATGACTTCCAGGTGCGGCATGCACTCTTCGAGGGTCTTGCCTGCAAACACCAAGGCAAATTCCTCGCCGCCATAGCGATACGCCTTACCGCCACCGCCGATCTTCGACAGCTTGCTGGCCACCAGCCGCAGCACCTGGTCGCCGACGTCGTGGCCGTGAGTGTCGTTGAATTTCTTGAAGTGGTCGACGTCGCTCATGGCCAACACGTAGTTGCGCCCCAGACGTTGCATGCGTTCATTCAGCGCACGGCGGCCCGGCAGCCCGGTCAGTTCGTCGCGGAAGGCCATTTGATAGGCTTCGTGGGCAACGGCGGCGGCGATCATCAGCATCACCTGGCTGCACATGATGTTCAGCGTGAATGGCAGGATGAAGGTTTTCGGCAACATCCAGAACAACCCGAGCAGCCCCACCCATTGCGCGGCATGCAGCGGACGCGGGTTGCGCCAGTATTGCCAGGCCAGCAGCAGGAACGCAGCGATGAACACCGGATAGGACAACTGGATCAGACTCATCCAGGCGCCATGCAGGGCAGGCCAGCGAATCTCCGACAGCCAGATCAGCAGCGCATGTGGATAACTTTGCTCAAGCCCGAGCGCCACGCTGCCGACCGCGAGCAAGACCGCGAAGCGCGCCACCATGTCCTGGAACAGATGGGTGCGCTCCTGCCACGCCGCGAACACGCCAAACAGCAGCGGCAGCAACAGGCAACACAAATGAAAGACCACGGCGGCATCGTCACGCACCTTGCCGTTGTCGCGGTAATAGTCGGTCTGGGTGTCAAGCAGGAAGTAGGCGATGTACACCGTGACCATCAGAAACAGTTCACGCTGGCGTCGGTACACCGCGCAATAGGCACCACCGAGCAACAACACCAGGGTGGGCAGCACGTTGAACAGTGACGTGAAGAAGACGTTCAGATCCTTGATGTAAGCAGCCGCAAGCCCCGCCAGTAACAGTACTAATGACGGCAGGAAATGACTGAAACGTACAGCAGATGAGCGCGGCAAGGGTAAAGCTCCGACCCGTCAAATCAATAGATGGCAATGTGCCCACTACTGTAACGGCAGGAAGCCCGAGTTACTGAGTGAATTACTGAGGTATTTTTCAAAGGGCGTTACAGACATTTTTCCACCGGCAACCTTCAAAGCAAAAAAAGCCGCTGGTCCCGAAGGAGCAGCGGCTTTTTGAAGTACTTCGTTAAGGCTTAGTAGCCCAGGTCGAAGTTCTCTTCTTTCATGTCCATCAGGTTGTTGGCGCCCGACAGCATGGTTACGACGTGAGTGCGGGTACGCGGCAGGATACGCTGGAAGTAGAAGCGCGCAGTCTGCAGCTTGGCGGTGTAGAAAGCCTCTTCGGAAGTGCCGGCAGCCAGTTTCTCGGCAGCCAGACGCGCCATGTCAGCCCAGAAGTAGGCCAGGCAGGCGTAACCGGAGTACATCAGGTAGTCCACGGAGGCCGCGCCGACTTCTTCGCGATCTTTCATGGCGGCCATACCGACCTTCATGGTCAGCTCGCCCCATTCCTTGTTCAGTGCAGCCAGCGGCGCGACGAACTCTTGAACCGCTTCGTTGCCTTCGTTGGTCTGGCAGAACTTGTGGACGATCTTGGTGAAGCCTTTCAGGGCTTCGCCTTGGGTCATCAGCACTTTACGGCCCAGCAGGTCGAGGGCCTGGATACCGGTGGTGCCTTCGTACAACATCGAAATGCGGCTGTCGCGGACGTTCTGCTCCATGCCCCACTCAGCGATGAAGCCGTGGCCGCCGTAGATCTGCACGCCGTGGTTGGCCGATTCGAATCCGACTTCGGTCATGAAGGCTTTGGCGATTGGGGTCATGAACGCCAACAGTGCGTCAGCTTTCTTCTTCTCTTCTTCGTCCACGCCGTACTTGACGATGTCGACCTGCTTGGCAGTGAAGTAAACCATCGCACGGTTGCCTTCGGCGAAGGCCTTCATGGTCAACAGCATGCGGCGTACGTCAGGGTGCACGATGATCGGGTCAGCGGCTTTGTCCGGCGCTTTCGGGCCAGTCAGCGAGCGCATTTGCAGGCGGTCGCGAGCGTATTTCAGGCCGCCCTGGAAACCGACTTCGGCGTGGGCCAGGCCTTGCAGCGCGGTACCCAGGCGTGCGGTGTTCATGAAGGTGAACATGCAGTTCAGGCCTTTGTTCGCCGGGCCGATCAGGAAACCGGTAGCACCGTCGAAGTTCATCACGCAGGTGGCGTTGCCGTGGATGCCCATCTTGTGTTCCAGGGAACCGCAGGACACGGCGTTACGCGCGCCAACCGAACCATCGGCGTTCGGCATGAACTTCGGCACGATGAACAGGGAGATGCCTTTGGTGCCAGCCGGTGCATCCGGCAGGCGGGCAAGTACGATGTGGACGATGTTATCGGCCATGTCGTGCTCACCGGCCGAGATGAAGATCTTGGTGCCGGAAACCTTGTAGGAACCGTCGGCCTGAGGCTCGGCCTTGGTGCGCAGCATGCCCAGGTCGGTGCCGCAGTGCGGCTCGGTCAGGCACATGGTGCCGGTCCACTCGCCGGAAACCAGCTTGGTCAGGTAAGCCTCTTGCTGCTCAGGGGTACCGTGCTCGGAGATGGTGTTCATCGCACCGTGCGACAGGCCTGGGTACATGCCCCACGACCAGTTGGACTCGCCAACCATTTCGCTGATGGCCAGACCCAGGGACTCCGGCAGGCCTTGGCCGCCGTGCTCTACGTCGTGAGCCAGGCTCGGCCAGCCACCTTCGACGAATTGCTTGTAGGCTTCCTTGAAGCCAGTCGGGGTCTTGACGCCGGACTCGCTCCAGGTGCAACCCTCGATGTCGCCCACGCGGTTCAGCGGAGCCAGTACCTGCTCACAAAACTTGGCGCCTTCCTCGAGAATGGCGTCAACCATGTCCGGAGTTGCGTCGGCACAAGCCGGAAGGCTCTGATAGTGCGCTTCGTAGCCGAGCAGCTCGTCACGAACGAAGCGAATATCACGCAAGGGGGCCTTGTAGTCAGGCATAGCGATAAACCTCTGCTGATGTAACCGGGAATGAACGACCGCATGGATTTGTTGTTGCGATCAAACAGTTGTTTGAAACATACGTTTACGCCCAAATCTTGTCAAGCGTCGATCTTTTGCCATTCGTCATCGCAGGATTGGACACACAGGCACGCGACAACGCAGCCGCGCTTGCGAAGCAGCCCGCCGCACCGAAAAGATTAGTTGAACAAGAAAGACTTACGCAGAAAAACGCCGCGAACAGGCGCGGCGCTGGAGGGTGCAAATTCTTTAAAGAATCAGGCGTAGGTATCGATCAAGGTTCCGAGCGCTTCGTCGGCTGCCTTGGCGACTTTCACGCCCAGCTCCGCCTGAATCTTGCCTTGGGCCATTTCGACCACGCTGCTGGCCAGGTCCGATTGCCGGCTGCGATCAACCGATCGCAGACGATCGACCTGTGCCTCAGAGGACTGGCTGGTGACCGAACGCTCGATCGTCGTGTTGGCGATCTGCCCGGCGGCTTGATCGACACGGTTCTGCCCTGTCTGAAGAGTGCTCAGACCGGCATAAAAAGCGGTGTTTCCTGAGATTTCCATGGGAGAACTCGTCCTTTCAAAGGATCAACAGCGGCCATTGAAGCAGAGTGGCTGGCAAAACACCCGTCAAAAACACTAATGGCACAGTGCCTTGTCATAGGCAAAGCCCGCATGCCACTCACCTCAGTCCAACAGGTCCAGTTGCAAGTGCTCGGCCACTGCCTCGGCCGTAACGGCCTTGAGTTTAGGCACACGCCCCAAGCACGGCGCCGGGAGGCGCTCGGCAAGGGTAGCCAGGTTTTCTTCCAGCCGCGAGGTCTTGGGGTCGATGATGTTGGCTACCCATCCCGCCAGTTGCAAACCGTCCCGGGCAATCGCTTCGGCAGTCAACAAGGCATGGCTGATACAGCCCAGTCGCACGCCGACCACCAGGATCACCGGCAACTGCAACGCGATGGCGAGGTCCGACAGATTGTCCTGATCCGCCAACGGTACGCGCCAGCCGCCGGCGCCTTCGATCAGGGTGAAGTCCGCCTGCAGGCCCAGAATCTGCCGCATCGGCGTCAGCAACGACTGCACCGTCAGCGCCACGCCCGCTTCTCGCGCCGCCAGATGCGGGGCAATGGCCGGTTCGAAGGCCATCGGATTGACCTGTGCATAGGACAGCGGCAGCGAACACTCAGCCAGCAAGGCCAGTGCATCGGCGTTACGCAGGCCCTTGGGCGTCACATCGCAACCGGAAGCTACCGGCTTGCCCGCCGCCGTGCTCAAACCCGCCGAACGCGCCGCATGCAGCAACCCGGCAGCGACCGTGGTTTTACCGACATCGGTATCCGTACCGGCGATGAAATAGGCTGCGCTCATAAGGGTTTCTCCAAAACGGCGTACACCACTTGATAAGTCGCCGGCAGTCCCTGGGCCTGACGAAACTGTTCATAAGCCTCAATCAGACCCAAAATCCGCGCCCGACCGGTCAAGCCACCCGGCCGCCCGGGATTGAGATTGTGCGCACCCAACGCCTTGAGTTCATGGGTCAGGCTGCGCACATCCGGGTAATGCAGCACATGCGCAAGGTTTTGCAGACTGACCGTCCTCAAGCTGCTGGCCGCACACAATTGCTGATAAACACCAAACTCCCGGAAGCGATTGACGTGCACCATGCCGTCGACTTCGCGCCAGCTGTCGCGCAATTCAAACAACGTCCCTACACACAGACTAGCAAACGCGAAAATGCCACCCGGTTTCAGCACCCGAAAGGCTTCACTGAGCACCGAGTCGAAGTCCGCGCACCACTGCACCGCCAGGCTGGAGAAGACCAGGTCGCAGGTCGAATCCTGCAGTGGCAAACGCTCGGCATCACCGGCCACGAAGTGCGTGGCACCGCCCAATGGCCGGGCGTGGTTGAGCATGCCTTCGGCGATGTCCAGCGCCACACCGTGACTGCCCGGAAACTGCTCATCCAGGGCACGACTGAAATGCCCGGTGCCACAGCCAAGGTCCAGCCAACGCTGCGGTACGAAGTCTTGCGGCAGGCGCCCGAGCAATTGGCTGCCAACATCACGCTGCAACTCGGCCACGCTGTCGTAGCTGGCCGCCGCGCGGGAGAATGAAGCGGCTACCTGGCGCTTGTCGGGCAAGGCGCCGGGCAGGTTGGGAAGGGATAAATCAGTCATCACCGGACTCATGCAAAAAGGCCTGGATCGCCCCCGCCACACCGTGGGGATCTTCCAGGAGAAACCCGTGACTGGCCTGTTCAATCAGACCAATTTCGACATCCGGCAGCAATGCCAACAACTCGCCCGCCGCTTGTGCCGGCACCAGCCCGTCGAGACCGGCGAACAGATGCAGTTGCGGACCGCGGAACGATTGCAGAGCCTGTCGTGTATCCAGTTGCGCGAGCACTTGCAGACCACTGAGCAGCACTGGCGCGGCGGTATTCGGGGCGCCGCCGATCAACATCCGCGACAGTCCGCGCGGGTCTTCGGCGCCTTGGGCGCAGAGCAGTGAAAAGCGTTTCAATGTCGCGCGCGGATCGGCTTCACATCCCGCCAGAAACGCATCGAAGGTTTCCCCGGACATGGCGCTTGACCATTGATCACGGGCGACAAAAGAGGCGTTGCTGGCCAGGGTGAACACGCCACAGCAGCGATCGCCACGCCGGGCCGCCAACTCGCAGGCGAGCATGCCACCCAATGACCAACCGCCTAGCCAGGCGTCTTGCGGCAAAGTCGAATCAAGCTCATCGAGCCACTCTTCAAGATCGCTCGACTCCAGTTCCGGCAACGGCTCGATCTCGACGTGCAGGTGCTCATCCAAACCGCGCAAGGCCGCAGCCAGGGGCTCCAAGGGTGAAACACCAAGACCCCAGCCGGGCAGCAAAATCAGACGATCACGCATGGCTTGGCTCCGGCTTCAGCTGTTGAAAACAATCGGCCAGTCCGTTTAACAATAGCTGTACCTGGGCCTCGCTGTGGGCAGCCGTCAGCGTGACCCGCAGTCGGGCGCTGCCGGCGGGTACGGTCGGCGGACGAATCGCGGTCACCATCAACCCGCGTTCGCGCAGCATCTGCGAAAGACGCACCGCGCGCCCCGCGTCACCGATCATGATCGGCTGGATCGGCGTGAAGCTGTCCATGAGTTCCAGGCCAATCTGTTCGGCACCCGCGCGGAACTGACGGATCAGCGTCTGCAAATGCTCGCGGCGCCAGTGTTCGCTGCGCAGCAGTTCCAGGCTTTTCAACGTGGCGCAAGCCAGCGCAGGTGGCTGGCTGGTGGTGTAGATGTAGGGACGGGCGAACTGGATCAGGCTTTCGATCAGCTCTTCGCTGCCAGCGACAAAGGCACCCGCCGTACCGAACGCCTTGCCGAGAGTGCCGACCAGCACCGGAACGTCATCCTGGCTCAAGCCGAAGTGTTCGACGATACCGCCACCGTTGGCACCCAGCGGTCCAAAACCATGGGCATCGTCGACCATCAACCAGGCGCCTTTGGCCTTGGCTTCTCGGGCCAGCGCAGGCAAGTCGGCGATATCACCGTCCATGCTGAACACGCCGTCGGTGACCACCAGCGTATTGCCGGTGGCTTTTTCCAGGCGTTTGGCCAGGCTCACCGGGTCGTTGTGCAGGTAGCGATTGAACCGCGCGCCGGACAACAGCCCCGCGTCGAGTAGCGACGCATGATTGAGCCGGTCTTCGAGCACCGTATCACCCTGCCCCACCAGCGCCGTGACCGCGCCAAGATTGGCCATGTAACCGGTGGTGAACAGCAACGCCCGCGGACGACCGGTCAGGTCGGCCAACGCCTCTTCCAGGGCATGGTGCGGGGAGCTATGGCCGATGACCAGATGTGATCCCCCTCCGCCCACCCCCCACTTCGAAGCGCCGGCGCGCCAGGCTTCGATCACTTGCGGATGGTTGGCCAGGCCCAGGTAGTCGTTGTTACAGAACGCCAGCAACGGCTGGCCATCGACCACCACTTGCGGGCCCTGGGGGCTTTCAAGCAGCGGACGCTGGCGGTAGAGGTTTTCGGCACGACGGGCGGCAAGGCGTGCGGCGAGATCGAAAGACATGCAGGCCTCGACTATCAAATGATACATGTCCACTGTGGGAGCGAGCCTGCTCGCGATGAGGGATTCACATTCGACTCTAATGCCGACTGTTAGATCGCTATCGCGAGCAGGCTCGCTCCCACAGGGTTTTGTACTTTTTCAGTGCAATCGGCGAGGCTTCAAACCGCCGCGTTATAGAACTGCTCGCTGCTCTTCTGCTCCACCAGCGCCTGCTCGATCGCCGCCTGATGCACCTCGTCGGCGTGCTCTTCGCGGGCTTCCGGCAGGATGCCCAGGCGCGAGAACAGTTGCATGTCCTTGTCGGCCTGCGGGTTGGCGGTGGTCAGCAGTTTTTCGCCGTAGAAAATCGAGTTGGCGCCGGCGAAGAACGCCAGGGCCTGCATCTGCTCGTTCATGGCTTCGCGGCCGGCGGACAGGCGCACGTGGGATTGCGGCATCAGGATGCGCGCGACCGCGAGCATGCGGATGAAGTCGAACGGATCGACGTCGTCGGCATTTTCCAGCGGTGTACCGGCGACTTTCACCAGCATGTTGATCGGCACCGACTCCGGATGCTCCGGCAGGTTGGCCAGCTGGATCAGCAGGTTGGCGCGGTCATCGAGGGACTCGCCCATGCCGAGAATACCGCCGGAGCAGATCTTCATCCCCGAATCACGCACATACGCCAGGGTTTGCAGGCGCTCGCTGTAGGTGCGGGTGGTGATGATGCTGCCGTAGAACTCAGGCGATGTATCGAGGTTGTGGTTGTAGTAGTCGAGGCCGGCCTTGGCCAGCGCTTCAGTCTGATCCTGATCCAGGCGACCGAGGGTCATGCAGGTTTCCAGGCCCAGGGCTTTCACGCCTTCAACCATCTTCAGAACATAAGGCATGTCCTTGGCCGATGGGTGCTTCCACGCCGCGCCCATGCAGAAGCGGGTCGAACCAATGGCCTTGGCGCGAGCGGCCTCTTCGAGGACCTTCTGCACTTCCATCAGTTTTTCTTTTTCCAGGCCGGTGTTGTAGTGACCGGACTGCGGACAATATTTGCAATCTTCCGGGCAGGCGCCGGTTTTGATCGACAGCAGGGTCGACACCTGCACGCGGTTGGCGTCGAAATGCGCACGGTGCACCGTCTGCGCCTGGAACAACAGGTCATTGAATGGCTGAACGAAGAGTGCTTTGACTTCGGCCAAAGTCCAGTCATGACGCAGGGTTGCAGTGGTGCTGGCGCTCATGGGTGTTTCCTTTGAATTATGCTTTGGCAGGCGGCTGGCTAATGGAATTTCACAGTCGCTTCACAGATGTTTCGGCATATTTAAGGAAGAGCGATGCGCTGTCAACCACGATACGAAGGACCGGTTTACATCTGGTTAAAAAACAAACAATCATGCCTTTTGTGCGATGAAACGGCCGACGGCATCCCTCCTCTCTGCACAGCCTGCGAAATCGAGCTGCCCTGGCTCGGCGATCACTGCCTGACCTGCGCCCTGCCGCTTCCGGCTGTCGGCCTCACCTGCGGCCATTGCCTGAAGCAGCCACCGGCCTTCGAACAGGTGATTGCGCCCTGGACCTACAGCTTTCCGGTAGACAGCCTGATCACCCGCTTCAAACACAATGCCAAGTGGCCGTTTGGCCGCCTGCTCGCCGAACTTCTTGCTCAATACCTGCAACATCGCTTCGAAGACGACCTGCAGCGCCCCCATGCGCTGATCCCGGTGCCGTTGGCCAACCGACGCTTGCGCCAGCGCGGGTTCAATCAGGCGGCGATGCTGGCTCACTGGTTGAGTGCGAGTCTCGATATCCCTTGCGACGAACGGTTGCTGCTGCGCACCCAAGACACCGACGCCCAACAGGCCTTGAACGCCGAAGCCCGCCGAAGGAACCTGCGCAATGCTTTCGCCCTGGCACCCGGCGCCGTCGTCAAAGGCCAGCACCTGGCCCTGGTCGATGACGTACTGACCACCGGTGCCACGGCCCAGGCCCTGGCTCGCCTGCTGATGGACGCCGGTGCGGCGAGGGTCGACGTCTATTGCCTGGCCCGCACGCCCAAACCCGGCGAGACACCCTGACTTGACTCGCGCGGCCCAAGCGGCCAACGTCCTCACCATCGTCACCAGCCAAAGCGACTTGTCATGTCTTTGCCCACCTTGCTGTCCCAGCACATCGTCCGCCGACCGCAGCGCATTGCCCTGCTGCAGCACATCGCCGAACAAGGCTCGATCACCCGCGCGGCCAAAAGCGCGGGCCTGAGCTACAAGGCCGCCTGGGATGCGATTGATGAGCTGAACAACCTGGCGCAGAAGCCGCTGGTGGAGCGGATTGTCGGTGGCAAGGGCGGCGGCGGTGCGCGCCTGTCCAACGAAGGTGAACGGGTGTTGCGCCTTTACCAGAAGCTGCAAGCCTTGCAGGCCCAGGTGCTCGAAGCCGCTGAAGACGCGAGCGACCTGGATCTGCTCGGACGCCTGATGCTGCGCACCAGCGCGCGCAATCAGTTGCACGGCAAGGTGATGGCGATTGAACCTCAGGGGCGCAACGACCTGATTCGCCTCGAGGTCGCCGAAGGCGTGATCGTCGCCGCACAAATCACCCACGACAGCACCGAGCGCCTGGAGCTGCAAATCGGCACCGAAGTCGTGGCATTGATCAAGGCCGGCTGGCTCGACGTGCTGGAAAGCGATTCCCCCGAAACGCCTGGAAACAATTGCTTCAAGGGCATCATCGAAAAAATTCTCGACGCCGACGACGGCCCCAGCGAATTGCGCATCACCCTGCCCAACGGTCTGACCCTATGCGCCTTGGCCGAACCGAGTCATCTGCAAGCATCGGGGTTGACGTGCGGCAAACCGGTGCGCGTTGAGTTCTCACCGTCCAGAGTTCTACTGGGCACGCCGCTTTAAGCAAACTGCAACAAAAGGTTCATTACTCATCTTTAAGGTGTCTGCAAAATCCGCAGGGAGCCTGAAATGAGCCTATTAGAAGAAAACCAGTCCACCGACCTCGAAAACATGGTCGGCCTCAGCCGTCGCGGCTTCATCAGCGCAGGTGCCCTGTGCGGCGCTGCGATGTTCCTCGGTGGCAACCTGCTGAGCCGCAGCGTGATGGCCGCCAGTGTCAGCGCCGGCAACAGCCAGTTGCTGGGCTTCGACAGCATTGCCGCCGCCACCAGCGACGCCATCACCCTGCCACCGGGCTACAAGTCCTCGGTGCTGATCAGCTGGGGCCAGCCTCTGCACAAGGACGGCCCTGCGTTCGACCCGAGCGGTAATGGCAGCGCCGAACATCAGGAAGCCCAGTTCGGCGACAACAACGACGGCATGAGCCTGTTCGAATTTCCGGGCGAAAAAGACCGGGCGCTGATGGCGATCAACAACGAATACACCAACTACCGCTACCTCTACGCCCACGGCGGTATGCCGCAATCGGCGCAAGAAGTGCGCAAGGCGCTGGCCTGCGAAGGTGTGTCGGTGATTGAAGTGCAACGCAAGAACGGCCAATGGCAATTCGTCCAGGGCTCGCGCTACAACCGCCGGATTCACGGCAATGCACCGATCAGCCTGAGCGGCCCGGCCGCCGGACATGCCCTGCTCAAAACCAGCGCCGATCCGCACGGCAAGAACGTCCTGGGCACCTTCCAGAACTGCGCCAACGGCAAGACGCCGTGGGGCACCTATCTGACCTGTGAAGAGAACTTCACCGACTGCTTCGGCAGCAGCAACGCCGAGCAGAAATTCGACCCGGCGCAGAAGCGTTACGGTGTGGTGGCCACCAGCAAAGAGATCAACTGGCACCAGCACGACGAGCGCTTCGACATGGCGAAGAACCCCAACGAACTCAACCGTCACGGCTGGGTGGTGGAGATCGATCCGTTCGATCCGAAATCGACGCCGGTCAAACGCACGGCCCTGGGACGCTTCAAACACGAAAACGCCGCCCTGGCCGAAACCGGCGACGGACATGCCGTGGTGTACATGGGCGACGACGAACGCGGTGAGTTCATCTACAAATTCGTCAGCCGCGACAAGATCGACCACAAGAACCCCAAGGCCAACCGCGACATTCTCGACCACGGCACCCTGTACGTGGCGCGTTTCGATGCCGGCGACGGCAACGTCGATCACCCGAAAGGCCAGGGTGAATGGATCGAACTGACCCACGGCAAAAACGGCATCGACGCCAGCAGCGGCTTTGCCGATCAGGCCGAAGTGCTGATCCACGCCCGTCTCGCCGCCAGCGTTGTGAAAGCCACGCGCATGGACCGCCCGGAATGGATCGTGGTCAGCCCCAAGGATGGCCAGGTCTACTGCACGCTGACCAACAACGCCAAACGCGGCGAAGACGGGCAACCGGTGGGCGGACCGAACCCGCGCGAGAAGAACGTCTACGGGCAGATCTTGCGCTGGCGCACCGAGCGTGACGATCACGGCTCGAAAACCTTTGCCTGGGACCTGTTCGTCGTCGCCGGTAATCCGGGGGTTCACGCCGACACACCCAAAGGCGGATCGTCGAATATCACGCCGCAGAACATGTTCAACAGCCCTGACGGGCTGGGCTTCGACAAGGCCGGACGCTTGTGGATTCTCACCGATGGCGATTCGAGCAACGCCGGAGACTTTGCCGGCATGGGCAACAACCAGATGCTCTGTGCCGACCCGGTAACCGGCGAGATTCGCCGTTTCATGGTTGGCCCGGTAGGTTGTGAAGTGACGGGGATCAGCTTCTCGCCGGACCAGAAAACCCTGTTTGTCGGGATCCAGCATCCGGGTGAAAACGGCGGTTCGACCTTCCCTGAGCACCTGCCCAATGGCAAGCCGCGGTCTTCGGTGATGGCGATTTCGCGGGAAGATGGCGGGATCGTCGGCGCCTGATTAATCGCCATCGCGAGCAGGCTCGCTCCCACAGGGAATCATGTAGTCCTTGTGGGAGCGGGCTTGCCCGCGAAGGCGCCAGCCCGAGCAACACATCTCGCAACCCTGCCCCTAAAGAGCGCCCGTCTGCGCTACCATGCCTGGCCGGACGCAGCAGCCTGCTGCGCGCAGGAGTCAGCATGGCCCACCCGTTTGAAACCCTCACACCAGACCTCGTGCTCGACGCCGTCGAAAGCATCGGCTTTCTCAGCGACGCGCGCATCCTGGCGCTCAACAGTTACGAGAACCGCGTCTATCAAGTCGGTATCGAAGACGCCGAGCCGCTGATCGCCAAGTTCTACCGGCCGCAACGTTGGACCAACGAAGCCATTCTGGAAGAGCACCAGTTCACCGCCGAACTCGCCGACTGCGAGGTGCCGGTCGTGGCGCCGTTGATCCACAATGGCGAAACCCTGCACGAACACAAAGGATTCCGTTTCACCCTGTTCCCCCGCCGTGGCGGCCGCGCACCGGAGCCGGGCAACCTCGATCAACTGTATCGCCTGGGCCAGTTGCTCGGGCGCCTGCATGCGGTCGGCTCGACCCGGCCGTTCGAGCACCGTGAAGCGCTGGCGGTGAAAAACTTCGGCCATGACTCACTGGCCACGTTGCTCGACGGCAATTTCATCCCCCGCAGCCTGCTACCGGCCTACGAATCGGTGGCCCGCGATCTGCTCAAGCGTGTGGAAGATGCCTACAGCAACACGCCGCACCAGAACATCCGCATGCACGGTGACTGTCACCCCGGCAACATGATGTGCCGTGACGAGATGTTCCATATCGTCGACCTCGACGACTGCCGCATGGGCCCGGCGGTGCAGGACATATGGATGATGCTCGCCGGCGATCGCCAGGATTGCCTGAGCCAGTTGTCGGAACTGATGGACGGCTATAACGAGTTCCACGACTTCGACCCCCGTGAACTGGCCTTGATCGAACCGTTGCGCGCCTTGCGCCTGATGCACTACAGCGCCTGGCTCGCCCGCCGCTGGGAAGACCCGGCTTTCCCCCGCAGTTTCCCGTGGTTCGGCACAGAGCGTTATTGGGGGGATCAGGTGTTGGCGTTGCGCGAGCAATTGGCGGCGCTCAACGAAGAGCCACTAAAGCTCTTCTGACCAAACACAGATCCAATTGTGGGAGCGAGCCTGCTCGCGATGGCGGGTTGTCAGTCACCGAAGTGCTGAATAGAAAGCCTTATCGCGAGCAGGCTCGCTCCCACAAAGGTTAGCAGCAAAGCTAAACAAATCTCCTTACAATCCCCTCTTTGTTAGCTGCCTAAGCAAGGATTCTGCATGCAAGCCGCCAACCCGCGTCGCGGGTACATTCTAGGCCTGAGTGCCTACATCATCTGGGGGCTTTTCCCCCTCTATTTCAAAGCCATCGCCAGCGTGCCCGCCGTGGAAATCATCATCCACCGGGTGCTGTGGTCGGCGCTGTTCGGCGCCTTGTTGCTGATGGTCTGGAAGCATCCCGGCTGGTGGCGCGAGCTGCGGGAAAATCCGCGACGGCTGGCGATCCTGGCCCTGAGCGGTGCGCTGATCGCGGCCAACTGGCTGACCTACGTCTGGTCGGTGAACAACGGACGCATGCTGGAGGCCAGCCTGGGTTACTACATCAACCCGTTGGTGAACGTATTGCTGGGCATGCTGATCCTCGGCGAACGGCTGCGGCGCATGCAATGGATTGCCGTCGGTCTGGCGGCTGTCGGTGTGGCGCAACAGGTCTGGCAAGTCGGCAGCCTGCCGTGGGTTTCACTGGTGCTGGCACTGACCTTCGGTTTCTATGGCCTGATTCGCAAGCAGGCGCCAGTCAAGGCGCTGCCGGGGCTGGTGGTGGAAACCTGGATGCTGGTACCGATTGCCCTCGGTTGGTTGCTGCTCAATCCGACGGCCAGCAGCGCCCAGGCCGAATTCTGGACCACCTCCCAAGCCTGGTGGTTGGTCGCCGCCGGCCCGATCACGCTGGTGCCGCTGGTCTGCTTCAACGCTGCCGCACGGCATTTGCCCTATACGACACTGGGGTTTCTCCAGTACCTGGCACCGACCCTGGTGCTGCTGCAAGCGGTCCTGCTGTTTGGCGAGCACCTGTCGTCCAGCACCTTGGTGGCGTTCATGTTTATCTGGGCCGGCCTGGCGGTTTACAGCGTCGATGCGTGGATAAGTTTGCGCCGCCGCAGCTGATCAAAAAACGCACAAAACCCTACAGGCCACGTCTCCCGTGGCCTGTATCATTCCTTCCCAAGGTTATCCACAGCGTGATCCCCGCCGTTTGTGCGCAAGTATCTGAAACTGCTGGTTTTTTGATCAGAAGCTGGAGAGCCCCGGTCGGCGTGGCCTGGCGGGGTGTCTCTACAGGTTATCCACAGGCCGGTGCACGTTTAACTTGGATAACCTGATCAGGGTTCACTGCGCAGCACCAATTCGACCATCAGGTCGTCAGCCAGGGTTTCCAGGCGCGATTGCAGTACGTCCAGCGACAGCGTCAGCGGAACCGCGAGAATCGCTTCGGCATGGAACAACGGCTCGCTGCTCATCGGTGCCGGACGCACTTCGGTGACCAGCCGCTCCAGATTCACCCCCTGCTCGCTCAGCAAGCGCGTGATGTCACGCACGATCCCCGGGCGATCATTGCCCACCAGTTCCATGGCGATCGGTTTCCAGGTGCAGGATTGTTCGATACCGCTTTCAGCGATCAACACGCGAATGCCATGGGCGGACAAGCCCTGCAAGGCATCGACCAGTTCGTCGTAGGCCTCAGCCGGCACCCCCACTCGAAGAATCCCGGCGAACTGTCCCGCCATACGTGACATGCGGCTTTCCAGCCAATTGCCGCCGTGCTCGGCAATGCATTGGGCAATGCGCTCGACTTGCCCGGGCTTGTCCGGAGCAAAAACAGTGAGTACGAGGTGGTCCATGGCGCAGCCCTCTTGTCATGACTTTTGTTATAGAGAACCAAGTATAGGCAAGGGATGGATGGTGACTGGGCAGATCCGGAATCAAAGGTGTATCGACTGGCCTCTTCGCGGGCAAGCCCGCTCCCACAGGGTCATGCGCTGTCCTTATGGGAGCGGGCTTGCTCGCGAATGAAGCGCCGCCGATCTGACCGACCCAACAAATCGTGTACAACTTTTGATATTTAACTGGAACAATCCACTGGTTTTTTGAGAACATCCTGCTCCGCGCCGTGACCGCAATGCGTCATGGGGTCGCAGAACGACGTAATTAGTCTAATTTTCACAACCGCAATTCATCATGTAGTATGCCGCAGCGCGCACTACATAACGTTGGATCGATGTCTGCCACAGGCACGTTCGCAACCCTGAAAGCCCTGTCAGCAAGGCCCCAAGCCGTTGATTGGTCCCAACCCAGCCGCCTGTCATGGGCATGTACTGGTAGAGGGGTTTGTGGTTTAAATGGCCAAAGGCTTCATTGTTAAATTGAAGAGCTGAAAAGCGAAATAGCTGAGCAGAGTGAGGCAAGCAATGACTGAACACGTTCAAGTCGGTGGCCTGCAGGTCGCCAAAGTCCTGTTCGACTTCGTGAACAACGAAGCCATTCCCGGTACCGGCCTCACCGCCGATAAGTTCTGGGCCGGTGCCGACAAGGTCATCCATGACCTGGCGCCGAAGAACAAAGCCCTACTCGCCAAACGCGATGATTTCCAGGCTCGTATCGATGGCTGGCACCAGGCGCGTGTCGGTCAGGCGCATGACGCCGTGGCCTATAAAGCCTTCCTGCAAGACATCGGTTATCTGCTGCCAGAAGCGGCCGATTTCCAGGCAACGACGCAAAACGTCGATGAAGAAATCGCCCGCATGGCCGGCCCACAGCTCGTGGTGCCGGTCATGAACGCCCGCTTCGCGCTCAATGCCTCGAACGCCCGCTGGGGCTCGCTGTACGACGCGCTCTACGGCACCGACGCCATCAGCGAAGCTGACGGCGCGGAAAAAGGCAAAGGCTACAACAAGGTACGCGGTGACAAGGTTATCGCTTTCGCCCGTGCTTTCCTCGACGAAGCGGCGCCTTTGGCGGCCGGCTCCCACGTCGACTCCACCGGCTACAAGATCGTCGACGGCAAACTGGTGGTCGCCCTTAAAGGCGGCAGCAACACCGGCCTGCGCAACGACGCGCAACTGATCGGCTTCCAGGGCGATGCTGCGGCACCGACCGCGATCCTGCTGAAAAACAACGGCCTGCATTTCGAAATCCAGGTCGACGCCAGCACCCCAGTCGGCCAGACCGACGCGGCCGGCGTCAAAGACATCCTGATGGAAGCCGCGCTGACCACCATCATGGACTGCGAAGACTCGGTTGCCGCCGTCGATGCCGATGACAAAGTGGTGATCTACCGCAACTGGCTCGGCCTGATGAAGGGCGATCTGTCGGAAGACGTCGCCAAAGGCGGTCAGACCTTTACCCGCACCATGAATGCCGACCGCACCTACACCGCCGTTGATGGCAGTGAACTGAGCCTGCACGGTCGTTCGTTGCTGTTCGTGCGTAACGTCGGTCACCTGATGACCATCGATGCGATTCTGGACAAAGACGGTAACGAAGTGCCGGAAGGCATTCTCGATGGCCTGGTGACTTGCCTGGCATCGATGCACAACCTGAACGGCAACACGTCGCGCAAAAACACCCGCACCGGCTCGATCTACATCGTCAAACCGAAGATGCACGGCCCGGAAGAAGCGGCGTTCACCAACGAGCTGTTCGGTCGCATCGAAGACGTGCTGGGCCTGCCGCGCAACACCCTGAAAGTCGGGATCATGGACGAGGAGCGTCGTACCACGATCAACCTCAAGGCCTGCATCAAGGCGGCGAGTGAGCGCGTGGTGTTCATCAATACCGGTTTCCTCGACCGCACGGGTGACGAAATCCACACCTCCATGGAAGCCGGCCCGATGGTGCGCAAGGCGGACATGAAGGCGGAAAAATGGATCGGCGCCTACGAGAACTCCAATGTCGATATCGGTCTGAGCACCGGCCTGCAAGGTCGCGCACAGATCGGTAAAGGCATGTGGGCCATGCCTGACCTGATGGCAGCGATGCTCGAACAGAAAATCGCTCACCCGATGGCCGGTGCCAACACCGCCTGGGTACCATCGCCGACCGCAGCTGCCCTGCACGCGCTGCACTACCACAAGGTTGACGTGTTTGCCCGTCAGGCCGAACTGGCCAAACGTGCCCATGCGTCGGTGGACGACATCCTGACCATCCCGCTGGCGGTGAACCCGCAGTGGACCGCCGAACAGATCAAGAACGAACTGGACAACAACTCCCAGGGCATTCTCGGTTACGTGGTGCGCTGGATCGACCAGGGCGTCGGCTGTTCGAAAGTGCCGGACATCAACGACGTCGGCCTGATGGAAGACCGTGCCACGCTGCGTATTTCCAGCCAGCACATCGCCAACTGGCTGCGTCACGGCATCGTCACCGAAGAGCAGGTCATGGAAAGCCTCAAGCGCATGGCGCCGGTGGTTGACCGTCAGAACGCCGGCGACGCGCTGTACCGTCCGCTGGCCCCGAACTTCGACAGCAACATCGCCTTCCAGGCGGCGGTCGAACTGGTGGTCGAAGGCACGAAGCAGCCGAACGGCTACACCGAGCCGGTCCTGCACCGTCGTCGTCGCGAGTTCAAGGCTGCCAATGGCCTGTAACTGAGCGTCTGCGCCGGACATGAAAAAGCCCTGATCGAAAGATCAGGGCTTTTTCTTTGTGGGCTGCCCGCGATCCCACAGAGGTAGTTCAAGGCTGACAGGCTTGGACTATGGCTCCACTCCAAGCTCATGCTTGACCAACCCCAGCAGCTTGCCGGCATCAATCGGCTTGAGCAGAAAGTCCACCACATTCAAATGCATCGCGGCGATCGCATCTTTCACGTCGGCATCGCCCGAGACGATGATGATCGGCAATGCCGCCCGTACCGACTCGCGCACCTGTCGTATCAGGTCCAGTCCGTCGATGTGGCCCATGCGCAGGTCGGTAATCATCAGTCCGATCGAAGGTTTCTCCTCCAGCATCTTGAGTGCCGCTTCGCCACTGGCCGCGGTCAGGCAGCGAATACCGTCCAATGCCAGGATCTCTGACAGCAGGTCCCGGGCGTCTTTATCGTCATCGACGATCAGCACCCGTTGCGGTGGCAGGTCAGGTTCCAGCATGACGGCACTCAGCGCTTCGCGCTCGGCGTCGCTCAAAATATCGTGGTCGGACATGGCTTTCCCTATATGTTCAATACAATTCCCTGGCACAGCAGTGAGACATCCCTAAGCAGACCATCAATGTGCGCCTCGTCGGAGAATAGTCCAATAGGGCAGCAGAGAGGTTTTTCGCACAATTGCGTAGGCTTTTTCCGACATTTCAGGGTGCTAACCGCCTACCTAGACTTACGTCCAATGGGCACCCCGGCCACAGGGGTCGACCATGTCTGGGTCATCCGACTACAACAATTCAAAAAAGACTGCGGTAATGGTTATGAGTAAAGCGGACGCCTTCACACAGGCAGGGAAAACCGCGGTGTTGCAGAACATCCAGGGCACGTTGCAATTCCTTCAGCGCTTCCCGCCCTTCAACCAGATGGAACACGCTCACCTGGCGTATCTGGTCGAGCAATGTCAGCTGCGTTTTTACGCCCCCGGCGAGAGCATCATCAAACCCGCCGACGGACCGGTCGAGCACTTCTATATCGTCAAGCAAGGTCGGGTCGTGGGCGAGCGTCCGGATGCGGCAAAAGGTGGCACCGAAACGGTCTTCGAGATCACCACCGGCGAATGTTTCCCCCTCGCGGCGTTGCTGGGTGAACGGGCAACCCGCACCGAACACCTGGCCGGCGAGGACACCTTCTGCCTGCAACTGAACAAGCCGGCGTTCATCCGCCTGTTTTCGCTATCGGACACCTTCCGCAACTTCGCCCTGCGCTGCGTCAGCAGCCTGCTGGATCAGGTCAACCAGCAAGTGCAGCAAAAAGCCGTGGAAACCCTGGGCACCCAATATTCGCTCAATACCCGACTGGGCGAGTTGGCCATGCGTCACCCCGTAACGTGCGGCCCGCAGACACCGTTGCGCGAAGCCGTGACGTTGATGCACGAACAACAGGTCGGCAGCATCGTGGTGGTCGACGAACACAAGGCGCCACTGGGGATTTTCACCCTGCGCGACCTGCGCCAGACCGTGGCCAACGGCAGCAGTGATTTCAACGAGGCCATCGAAGGACACATGACCCGGGCGCCGTTTTTCCTGTCGCCGGATCACAGTGCATTCGACGCGGCGATTGCCATGACCGAGCGTCACATCGCCCATGTCTGCCTGGTCAAGGACCAACGCTTGTGCGGCGTGGTTTCCGAGCGCGATCTGTTTTCCCTGCAACGGGTCGACCTGGTGCACCTGGCCCGCACTA
This sequence comes from Pseudomonas sp. KH_046_2, assembly GCF_057838985.1. Lineage (NCBI taxonomy): Bacteria > Pseudomonadati > Pseudomonadota > Gammaproteobacteria > Pseudomonadales > Pseudomonadaceae > Pseudomonas > Pseudomonas sp. KH_046_2. The sequence continues at coordinate 5,764,076 of NZ_CM174480.1, forward strand.
TCCGCAATGCGCAGAAGGTGGAAAACCTTGTGGCGATGCAGGGCGAAATCGGTCAACTGGTCGAGCGCATGCTGGCCCACGGCGCGTCTTCGACGCAAATCACCCACATCATCACCTTGCTCAACGACCACACCGTGTGCCGGGTGATCGAACTGACCCTCGCCGAAAGAGGCGACCCCGGCGTGCCGTTCAGCTGGCTGTGTTTCGGCAGCGAAGGCCGTCGCGAGCAGACCCTGCACACCGATCAGGACAACGGCATTCTGTTCGAAGCCAGGGACGCGGCCCATGCCGCCGAGATTCGCGGCATGCTGCTGCCCATTGCCCAGCAGATCAACCAGAGCCTGGCGCTGTGCGGTTTCACCTTGTGCAAGGGCAATATCATGGCCGGCAACCCCGAGCTGTGCCTGTCCAGGGCCGAATGGGCGCGGCGCTTTGCGGCGTTTATCCGCGAGGCCACCCCGGAGAACCTGCTGGGTTCGAGCATCTACTTCGATTTGCGCGTGGTCTGGGGCAGCGAGCAAGGCTGCGAGCAGTTGCGTCGGGGCATTCTCGAGCAGGTCGGCGACAACCGTTTGTTCCAGCGCATGATGGCCGAGAATGCGCTGCGCAATCGCCCGCCCGTAGGGCGTTTCCGCGACTTCGTGCTGGCGCGCAAAAATGGCGAGAAGGCCACCCTGGACCTGAAGATCCAAGGCCTGGCACCCTTTGTCGACGGCGCCCGGTTGCTGGCCCTGGTCCACGGTATCGAAGCGAACAACACGCTGGAGCGTTTTCGCCAGTTGGTCGCCAAGGAGGTCATCGACCCCCTGGACGGCGCCGCGTACGAAGAGGCCTATCACTTCATCCAGCAAACCCGCATGCAGCAACATCAGCTACAGACCCGGGAGAATTTTCCTTACTCGAATCGGGTCGATCCCGACAGCCTCAATCATCTGGACCGACGCATCCTGCGTGAGTCCCTGCGCCAGGCACAACGCCTGCAAAGCAGCCTGACCTTGCGGTATCAGTTATGAGCCTGTTTTCGTGGCTGCGCCCGCCGAGTCCCACCCTGCCAGCTCTCCTGCAACATCGGCTACAACGCTTGCCAAAGGCTGCCGACCTGGCGCAGTGCAGCCTGCGCGAACAGCGCTGGGTGGTGCTCGATCTGGAAACCACCGGCTTGAACCTCAACAAGGACCACGTGTTGTCCATCGGCGCGGTGGTGATCGAGGACGGGGCCATCGACTTTCGCCAGCAGTTCGAACGCACCCTGCAATATCCGCAAGTGAAACTGGGCCCCAGCGTGCTGATCCACGGCATCGGTCCCAGCGCCATTGCGGCGGGCAGCGACCCGGCAGAAGCACTGCTCGACCTGATGGAGTACATCGGGGACAGTCCGGTGCTGGCCTTCCACGCACCGTTTGACCAGCACATGCTCGGCCGTGCGCTGAAGGATCACCTGGGTTTCAAATTGCAGCATCCGTTTCTGGATGTGGCGGACATTGCACCGTTGCTATGCCCTCAGGCGCACATTCGCGAGGCCGGGCTGGACGACTGGATCGACTGGTTCAAGCTCGAAGTCTTCGAGCGCCACCACGCCAGCGCCGATGCCCTGGCCACCGCTGAACTGATGCTGATTCTGTTCAGCCGTGCGCGGCTGCAGCAGATTCATAGCCCGTTGAATCTGCAACAGCGCTTGAGTCAGTGGAAGCGCCGGCAGCAGGCGCCGTCCTTTTAGACTCAACTCAAATCATGTGGGCGTATGCATTAACTGTGGCGAGGGAGCTTGCTCCCGTTGGGTTGCGAAGCGACCCTCAGCATTTTCCTGCCAGTTCGCAGCCGCAGGTTTGACGACTGCTTCGCAGCCGAGCGGGGGCAAGCCCCCTCGCCACAGGTGTTAGCTCGCCATAACACCGCACCAACCACCCGACCAACGCCAATTGCTTACCTCCCTCGCCTCTGCCACAATCGCGAACAATTCTCGTTAGTTAATATTTCCCAATCGGTGATGCGGCGTGTCGTCAGTCCCAAGCCCTCAAAGTGAGCTCGTCGGTGCGTTATATCGCGACCATCGCGGTTGGCTATTGGCCTGGCTTCGACGCAACGTCGCCTGCCCGCAGCGGGCCGAAGACCTGAGTCAGGACACTTTCGTGCGCTTGCTGGGCCGCGAGGAACTGAAGGTCCCGCGCGAGCCGCGGGCGTTCCTGGTGGCGATCGCCAAGGGCCTGCTGTTCGATTATTTCCGGCGCGCCGCGCTGGAGCAGGCTTACCTCACAGAGTTGATGCTGGTTCCCGAAGCCGAACAACCGTCGGCGCAAGAGCAGCAAATGATCCTCGAAGACCTGAAAAACATCGACCGTTTGCTCGGCAAGCTTTCCAGCAAAGCCCGGGCGGCATTCCTGTACAACCGTCTTGATGGCCTCGGCCACGCAGAAATCGCCGAGCGCCTCGGTGTGTCGGTGCCGCGGGTGCGCCAGTACCTGGCCCAAGGCATTCGCCAGTGCTATATCGCGCTGTATGGTGAGCCGACATGAACCCGCTCAGTTCCAAACCGGTGTCGGCCAACGTGCTGGATGCGGCGATTGCCTGGCAGTTGTCCATGGACTCCGCCAACCCGGTAGAGCGCGAAGAATTCGCCAAGTGGCACGCGGCCCACGAAGAGCACGCCCGCGCCTGGCGCCAGCTGGGCATGCTCGACCAGCGTTTCAGCGTGGCCAGTGGCCCGGCCCGCACTGCCTTGCTGCAATCACGCGAAGGCATTCGCCGGCGAGTGCGCAAGCTTGGCAACGGTGTCGCCAGTATTGTTGCCGTGATCGGCCTGGCCCTGTTCGCCGGGGATCGTTACCTGCCGGTCGACTATTGGCTGGCCGACCAGCGCACCGCCGTTGGCGAGCAGCGCACCCTGCGCCTGGCTGATGGCACGCTGGTCAATCTCAACACCCACAGCGCCCTGGACGTGCGTTTCGATGAAAAGCAGCGGCGCATCGTGCTGCAGGAAGGCGAAATCCTGGTCGAAACCGGCCATGGCGATCCCCGGCCGTTCATCGTCGAAACCCGCGAAGGCAGCATGCGTGCGCTGGGTACGCGGTTTTTGGTCAAGCGCGAGGAAGACGGAACACGCTTGAGCGTCCTGCAGTCGGCGGTGGCGGTTCACCCTGAGTCCAACCCTGACGAACAGATTCTGCGCGAAGGCCAGCAGGTGCTGATCCGCAACAACGGCCTGGGCCCGGTTCTGGCGGTCAACCTCGGCGCGGATGCCTGGACCCGCGGCATGCTGGTGGTGGACAACACCCGGCTGGAAGATCTGGTGCAGGAAATCGGCCGCTATCGAAACGGTTACGTCGGAGTCGCGCCGGAAGTGGCCGACCTGCGCATCACCGGCAGCTTTCCGCTGCGCGACACCGACCTGGCACTCAACGCCCTGCTGCCGACCCTGCCGGTGCAGATCGAACAGCACACGCCATGGTGGCTGAAGGTCGTGGCCAAGGCTGATACCAAGCCCTGAACCCGCACACAGAACCCTGTGGCGAGGGGGCTTGTCGGAACGCCGCACCGCCCCGTTGGGTCGCGAAGCGGCCCCCTGCATTTTCCTGACAGACTGTGTTCGCTGACTTTACGACTGCTTCGCAGCCGGACGGGGGCAAGCCCCCTCGCCACATCTGCGCACGACTGAAGCCTTTTGATAGGGACTCAGTATCTGAATCGAAATTATTTTCATCCAGCCCTATCACTTTTTAATTTTCGTTCGGCACACAGGCAATTGAGAAATATTTCCATTCAGGAGCCGCTGTATGCCTCGTTCGCTAGACTCCCTGTTGCGCCGCAGTTTGCTGTTGGTCGCCATTGCCTTTTGCACCCCTTTGGCCAGCAGCCAACTGGTCGCCGCTGAACAGGCGTCCAGCGTCCGCGCCTACAACCTGCCGGCCGCACCACTGGCCAACACCCTGAACCAGATCGCCAGCCAGGCCGGTTTGGCCCTGTCGTTGAATCCGTCCCTGGCGGCGGGCAAGACCTCGGCGCCGGTCAAAGGCCAGTTCGATGCAACCGGCGCCCTGCGCGAAGCCCTGCGTGGCACCGGCCTGCAACTGGAGCAGAGCAGTGCGGGCACCTACACCCTGGTGGCCGTGCCCGAGGGTGTGATGGATCTGCCGGCCACCAGCGTGATCGGTGTGCAAGACACTGAAAGCGCCTGGGGCCCGGTACAGGGCTACCTGGCCAAGCGCACCGCCGCCGGCACCAAGACCGACACCGCGCTGGTCGAGGCCCCGCGTTCGATTTCGGTCGTCACTCGTGAGCAGATGGACGACCGCAACGCGCACACCCTCGATGATGCCGTGCGTTACTTGCCGGGCATCACCTCCAGCAGCTTCGGCAGCGACACCCGCTCCGACTGGTTGCGCGTACGGGGTTTCGAGCCGACTCAATTCCTCGACGGCCTGCCACTGCCAAAAGGTGTGTACTCCAACCCGAAACAGGAAACCTGGAACCTCGACCGCCTGGCGCTGCTGCGCGGCCCGGCCTCCTCGGTGTACGGCCAGACCCCGCCGGGCGGCCTGCTGGACATGGTCAGCCGCCGCCCAAGCGCTGAAGCCAGCAGCGAGATCCAGCTGCAGTACGGCAGCGACAACCATCGCCAGATCAACTTCGCCAGCGCCGGCAAGATCGACGATGAAGGCCAGTTCCTGTACAGCCTCAGCGGCGTACTGCGTGACGGCGGTACGCCCATCGACCACATCGATGACAAGCGCTACAACATTGCGCCGAGCCTGATCTGGAACATCGACGACGACACCAGGCTCACCCTGCTCACGCAATTCACCCGTGACGATACCGGTATCACCAGCCAGTTCTATCCGATCCAGGGCACCAAGATCGACATGCCGTTCGGCGATATCTCCCACCACAAGAACCTGGGTGACCCGAACTACGACTTCTACGACCGCACCTACTACGCGCTGGGTTATGCCTTCGAACACCGCCTGAACGATGTCTGGCAGTTCCGGCAGAACCTGCGCTACACCAAGTCGGAGCTGTCGTTCCAGGCCGTGACCGTCAACAGCTACAACCCTGAGTTTGCCGAGTTCGGGTTTGTCGTCGACGATCAAGGCAACACCGGCCGTGGCACCACCAATGTCGACGAAGACATCGCCCAATTCGCCGTGGACAACAACTTCCAGGGCGACTTCGTCACCGGTGACGTCAGTCACACCCTGCTGATCGGCCTGGACCACCAGCGCAACACCACCAACTACCTCTCGATCTTCGGCACCGCGCCGGGCATCAACGTCAACGACCCGGTCTATGGCTTGCCGATCACCCGTCCGCCACGCTCCACGGCGTTCTACGACTACGAGCAAAAGACCCAGCAGTCCGGCCTGTACATCCAGGACCAGATGGCCCTCGACCAATGGCGCCTGACCCTTGGCGGCCGTGAAGACTGGGTCCACACCGGTACCACGTTCTTCAACAAGGGCGATGCCACCAACACCGAACGCGACAAGAACTTCAGCGGCAACGCGGCGATCAGCTACGTGTTCGACTCGGGCTTCGTGCCCTACCTGTCCTACGCCGAATCGTTCCAGCCGACCAGCAATGCCGTCGCCTCGCCGACCGAGTCGTTCAAGCCGACCGAAGGCAAGCAATGGGAACTGGGGATCAAGTACCAGCCACCGGGCAGCAACACCCTGCTGACCGCGGCTGTGTATGACCTGACCCAGAAAAACGTTTCCGTCACCAACAACGTGGGCAACGTGACAGTCACCAGTCAGACCGGCGAAGTGAAAGTCAAAGGCCTGGAGCTGGAAGCCGTTTCCGACGTGACCGAAAACCTCAAGGTCACCGCTGCCTACACCCTGGCCAAATCCGAAGTGCAAGAAGGCATCTACAAGGGCAATCGCCTGCAACTGATGCCTAACCAGCAAGCGTCGGTGTGGGGCGACTACACCTGGCACAACGGCGTGCTGGATGGCTTCGGCATCGGTGCCGGCGCGCGCTACACCGGCAATACCTATGGCGACCAGGCCAACACCTGGCTGGGCAAGGCCGACGCCTACACGGTGTTCGACGCGGTGGTTCACTACGACCTCGGTCGCCTGGACAACAGCCTCAAAGGCGCTTCGCTGGCCGTTAACGCGACCAACCTGTTCAACAAGGACTACATCTCGACTTGCGACAGCTACTACTGCTACTACGGCGACCAGCGCAGTGTCGTCGCAAGTGCAACCTACAAGTGGTAAAGCTTTGAGCTGACACGCCCAATGACCAGGCCGTCCATCGTGGGCGGCTTTGGTTTTTCTGAAGGCTATGAAATGAAAAGTAAAACAATTCGCCGCTGGTCCTTCGTCCACACCTGGTCCAGCCTGATCTGCACAGCGTTTCTGCTGATGCTGGCACTGACCGGCCTGCCGTTGATCTTCCACCACGAGATCGACCACTTGCTGGGCGATGCACCTGAAGTGAAGGAAATGCCGGCGGACACCCCGCACCTGAATTTACAGCAGCTGGTGGAAGCGGCCGAGAAGCATCGCCCCGGTGAAGTCATGCAGTATTTCGGCTTCGAGGAAGATGAGCCCAACGCGGTGCTGACCATCATGGCCGCGACCGCCGGCACCGAGCCGAACTCGTCCCACACCTTCATGCTCGACGCCCGTACCGGCGAAGCGCTGGAGACGCCATCGGCCAACGGCGGCTTCATGATGGTCATGTTGCGCCTGCACGTGGACATGTTCGCCGGACTGCCGGGCAAGTTGTTGCTGGCGTTCATGGGGATCCTGTTCGTGGTAGCGATTGTCTCCGGCACGGTGCTGTACCTGCCATTCATGCGCCGTTTGAAGTTCGCCACCGTGCGCCAGGACAAATCCAATCGTCTGCGCTGGCTCGACCTGCATAACCTGATCGGTGTGGTGACGTTGACTTGGGCATTGGTGGTGGGCGTGACCGGCGTGATCAGCGCTTGTGCCGACCTGCTGATCGCCGCGTGGCGCAACGACAGCCTGAGCGCGATGGTCGCGCCGTACCGCGATGCGCCACCGCTGACGCACCTCGCGCCAGCCACTCGTTTGCTCGATATCGCCAAAGATGTTGCGCCGGGCATGCAGCCGGACTTCATCGCTTTCCCCGGCACGCGGTTTTCCAGTGAGCACCATTACGCGGTGTTCATGAAAGGCAGCACGCACTTGACCTCGCACCTGCTGACACCGGTACTGATCGACGCCAGCACCCTGCAAGTCACCGCCGTGGCCGAACGACCGTGGTACATGGACGCCATGGGCATGTCGCAACCGCTGCACTTCGGTGACTACGGCGGCATGCCGATGCAAATTCTGTGGGCCACGCTGGATGTGCTGACCATCATCGTTCTGGGCAGCGGGGTTTACCTGTGGGTGGTGCGGCGCAAGGCTGCCAAACCTGTGCTTGAAAAAGCGGAGAGCGTGGCATGAAGCCTCGGCAGTCGAACTTCCGGAAAGTGTTTGCCATCCCGACCGTCATCGCGGTGCTCAGCGCGGCAGGGTTGTTTGCCGCGTTGCTCGGGGATGGCGTGTGGGATTCGCTGAGCTGGTTGGGCTTGGGCATCCCCGCAGCCCTGGCCCTGCGCGGTCTCTTCCAACGCCGTTGATCCCTGTGGGAGCCAAGCCATGACGCTTGAGCTATCAGGCCAACGCGCTATGCTGCCCGACACTGCCACCGATCGAGACACTGCCATGTCCGCCCCGAGCATGACCCTGTACCACAACCCGCTCTCTCCCTTCGTTCGCAAAGTCATGGTGCTGTTGCACGAAACCGGTCAACAGAACCGCGTGGCGTTGCAGACCAGCGTGCTCACCCCGGTCAACCCGGACCTGACCCTGATCGAAGATAACCCGCTGAGCAAAATCCCCGCCCTGCGCCTGGCCGACGGCAACATCATCCACGACAGCCGGGTGATCCTCGACTACCTAGATCACCAGCACGTCGGCAACCCGCTGATCCCCCGCGAAGGCTCGGCCCGCTGGCGGCGCCTGACCCTCGCTTCGCTGGCCGACGGGATCATGGACGCGGCCGTGCTGGTGCGCTACGAAGTCGCCCTGCGCGCCCCGGAAAAACACTGGGACGAATGGCTCGACGGCCAGCGCGACAAGATCCGTCGCGCCCTGGCATTGCTGGAAAAGGACGCGATTGCCGAGCTGACCTGCCACTTCGACGTGGCCGCGATCAGCGTGGCCTGTGCACTGGGTTACCTGGACCTGCGCCATCCGGATCTGGATTGGCGCACAGCGAATCCACAGTTGGCGGCGTGGTATTTCGAGGTCAGTCAGCGGCCTTCGATGATTGCGACGATGCCGAAGGCTTAGAACTTCGCTGACTGCTCTGCCCCCTTCGCGAGCAGGCTCGCTCCCACCTTTGACTGCGGTCCCATGTGGGAGCGAGCCTGCTCGCGATGGCACCACAACGGATCCAGCGCAAACAACCCGGCAATCAGCGTCGCCAACACCCTCCCCTCCCGCTGGTCTTCCCGCAACCCCACCGACCGGCTCATTGCACCGCTCCAATATCGAAGTCCAACGGTTTCAGCGTTTTTTGCCCAACTCCGTACCAGTCCAGCTTGCGGGTCAGCACCATGAACACGCCCAGCAAGCAGAACAGCAGCAGCGAGCCCATCAGCAGCGCGTAATCCTCGGCGCTCAACACGCCATAAAGCAGGCCGTACAACCCCGCCAGACCCGCGGAGAAACTCAATCCGTTTACGACGCTGCGCAAGACATGACACACATAAAAACCGATCAACGACACGCAGCCAACCGCCGACAACAGATACGCCGGCCCAAAACCGATGTGCTCGGACAGCGACAGCAACAGCAGATAAAAGAACGCCAGGGCCACACCCACCAGCGCGTATTGCACCGGATGCACGGCCAGGCTCTTGAGCACTTCGAAGAGGAAGAATCCGGCGAAGGTCAGGACGATGAACAGCAGCGCATATTTGATCGCCCGGTCGCTTTTCAGGTACTGGTCCACCGGGTCGATGAAGCTCACCCCGAAACTGCGGCCACTGAAGGCTGCGCAGTCACCGCCGGTGACGCAACTGTTCAAGGCCTCCTGCAAATTGGTGGAGAAGAACGACGTCTGCCAATTGGCGGTGAACCCCTGATCGGTGACTTTACGCTGGGCCGGCAGGTAATTGCCGATGAAGCCTGGATGAGGCCAGTCGGCGCTCAGTGAGACTGTGCTGGTCTTACCCACCGGCAATACCTGCAATACACCCGTACCCTGCAGGCGCAGGTCAAAACCGAAGGCCAGCTCCGTGGCCTGTTCTGCATTCAACGCCGGCAGCACCACGTGCACGCCCTCACCCAGCCAGCCGACCTGGCTACCAGGAATGAAGTCCAGGCTCTGGCCTTCGAGTTCAAGTTTCAAGGCATTTTCGATACCACGGATGTCGCTGATGCCAACGGCGATGAACGGCTGGTCGAACCGGTAATCGGCAAAGTCTTCCTTGATACCGAGCCGTGCCGGCAGCGAAAAATGCCCGCTGATGCGATTCTCGGCATGAAACAGCCGCGCCTGGTAAATCCCTCGGGAGCGCAACTCGGTCTGCACCTGGCCGTCGAGTTCGAAGCGTTCCGGCAGGAAATACAGACGACCGCGCTCTTCGCCGATTTCCTGATAACGCTCGTTGGTTTTTTCACGGGTCTTCCAGGTGCGCACCACCTTGCGATACGGCACCACCATCAACGGGCCGCTCACCTGCTGGCTGTAACTGGAGCTGCGGGCAATGTCTTCGAGCACACCGTCGCGCAGTTGCTGGCGGTCCTGGATCACGCCGTTGATCATCAGCAGTGGAACCAGCAACAACAGGATCAACAGGGCAATTGCCCCGAGTTTTAGGGTCAGGCTACGGTTCATGGGACTCTCCCTGTTTTGGATGGGGAAAGTCTGGGTTGGCCGTGTGAGGAATGAATGGAGGGAGTGTGGAGACTTTGTGGAGACTGGACCGGTCCTAAGGTAGGTGCAATGTCACTTCCACACCGCCATCGACATTCCCGATGCTCATCGTACCGCCATGCAGCTTGACCACTTCCTCGACAAAATTGAGCCCAAGCCCGGTGCTTTTGCGCCCGCTGTCCGGTCTCGGCAACGAGTAGAAACGCTCGCTAAGCCTTGGCAACGCATAGTCTGGAATGGCCTCGGCCTGATTGAACAGTTTGAACTCGACCTGCTCGCCAATTCGCCGGGCACTGAGGCGCAGCAGGCCTTGGACCGGGGTAAAATCCAGTGCGTTTTCCAAGAGGTTGCCCAGCGCCTGCCGCAATAAAAACGGCTCACCACTCAGCATCAGATCCGCTGCAATGGTTTGTTCCACCTGCAACTGACGACCTTCGATTCGCGCCGTCTGAGCACTCAGAAACTCAGTCACCAACTCGCCCAACGGCACATCGACGCGTTCTTCCAGGCCCTGACGCTGCTCGACTTGCGCCAGATTCAGCAAGCGCTCGATCAACTGCTGCATGCGCGCACTTTCGCTGTCGATGTTGCCGACGAACCGTTGCCGCTGTGCCAGAGGCATCTCGCCCTGCAACAGTTCCGCCGCACCACGAATCGCCGCCAACGGACTCTTCAATTCATGGGTCAAGGTGTGCACGTATCGCTCGACGTAGGCCTTGCCTTCAAGCTGCGTGCGCATCTGCTCCACTGCCGTGGCCAATTGCTCCAGCTCACCTCCGCGATAATGCGGCACTTCAACCCGCCGGCCTTCACTGACCCCTTGGGCGTACGCCGTCAACCTTCGCAGTGCGCGGCTCAGCCACCAGGACAACAACGCGCCGAACAGCAAACCGAGGCCGACCAGCCCGGCGCCATACGCCAGCAGCCGGCGTTCCGTGCGATCCACATACGGCTGCAACGAGCTGTTGGGCTTGGCCACGGTAACCACGCCGATGATCTGGCCGTTGTCGCGAATCGGCGCACCGACGTGCATCACCGAAGTCCCCGGATCGTTCGGGTCATTGCGCGTCGAGCGAGCGCCATATTCGCCGCGCAGGGTCAGGTAGACGTCATTCCAACGCGAGTAATCCTGCCCCACCGCCGCCCCGCTGGAATCCAGCATGACAATGCCCTTGGCGTCGGTGACGTAGATGCGGTGGTTGACCTGATTCTTCGGCAGTCCCCAGATATTCGCCGCCGGCTGTCGCTCACCATAGGCCTTGAGCAGTTCCGGCCAGCGATTCTGGTTGAGGCTGCCGGCCTTGAAGTCGTCGCGCAAGATCTCGGCCATCAGGTTGGCGGTGTCGACCAGGGTTTCTTCGGTGGACTGGCGAACGCCGGGACGGATCTCTTGCATGACCGTGTTGAGCACAAAGTAGCCCGTCAGGCCGATGAACAGTGCGTAGACCAGGAAAATCCGGATTCCCAGCGGCATCAGCTTTGTCCCGGGTTGTAGCTATAGCCGAGGCCGCGGTGGGTCTGGATCGGCTCGGCGTCAGCCTTCACCAATCGCAGCTTGGCGCGCACGCTCTTGATGTGGCTGTCGATGCTGCGCTCGTAACCGGCGTCGGCGGGCACGCCCACTGCATCGAGCAACTGTTCGCGACTGAAGACCCGCTCGGGTTGCTCCAGCAGGCATTGCAACAGACGGAACTCATGGCGGGTCAGGGTCAGCAGTTGACCGCGATAGCTGATTTGCACGCGTTCGTTGTCGATGCGAAACAGCGCAGTCGACGATTCGCCCACCGGGCGGGGCGCCATGCGCTTGAGAATCGCCCGGACCCGCGCCGCCACCTCCCGAGGGCTGAACGGCTTGACCACGTAATCGTCGGCGCCTATTTCCAGGCCCACGACGCGATCGATTTCGCCATCCCGGGCGCTGAGGAACATCACCGGTACTTCGCTGAAGCGCCGCAGTTGCTTGCAGGTTTCGAAGCCGCTGATGTCCGGCAGGCCGATATCGAGAATGATCAGATCCGCCGGGGTCTGACGCTGGTACTCCAGCGCCACCGCGCCCAGGCTCAGCCATGTGGTGGTGAAGCCCTCGCCTTGCAGGGCGAAAACCAGGGTATCGGCAATGGCCGCTTCGTCTTCGACAATCAGGATATGAGGCATGCCGTCCGAGCCCGGCAGGGATGTGGGCGAACGGTGCCCCAAGCCTCACACCCCGTCAATCAGCAATCGGGCTTATCCGCCGTAAACCTTCTCGCCGGATTCACCGCCGCCCCAAACTCACGCAACGCCTTGGCGCCGATCAGCAACGGATAGTTGAAGCTGCTGCGGTCAGTCAGGTTGACCTCGACCGTGCGCTTGACATTGCCCAGGCACAGTTCCAGATCGACCACCGGACGTTTGGTGGGTGCGATCACTTCGCTATCCTCCTCTTCCTCTTCGGAACGGGTCTTGATCTTGCTGATGCGGGCGATCTTGTGCTCGTAGACCTTGTTGCTCGCGTCCTTGGTGGCCAGGCGGAAGCGCACCCACTCTTCGCCATCGCGGGTAAAGGTTTCGATGTCCTTGGCCGACAGCGACGCGGTCAGAGCGCCGGTGTCCATTTTCGCCTTGAGGACCTGCCCGCCGATTTCCGGCAGGGCGATGTATTCGTAACGACCATAGAGGGTCGGCTCGGCGGCCATGACCGGCAGGGCGATGAGGGAAAGCACTGCAAGGAGGGATTTCACGTAATGGGTTTCCATGAGAGTGAGCAGTCGGATTTTAGACCGTCGTGCGCCTGATCGTTCCCACAAGGTTACCGACCCGAAAGTGAAACATTCGTCACCCCCAATTTGGCCTGTTGCCCGAAGCTGCTTATCATGGCGCGCCCAACCGCTTCCACGAGTGACTTATGCGCCGCCTGCTCACCGGCTGTTTCGTGACCCTCCTGCTGTTGCTCAACACCCTGGTCCTGATCGGGCCGCTGATGGTGTTTGCCCTGCTCAAACTGGTTCTGACCGGCCGTTTTCGCGATTACGCCTCATGGGTGGTGATGTGGATTGCCGAAACCTGGTCCGAGGTCGACAAGCTGATTTTTCGCTGGTGTATCCCCACCCAATGGGACATCCGTGGCGGTGACGATCTGCGTCGCGACACTTCATATCTGGTGATCAGCAACCATCAATCCTGGGTCGACATCCCGGCGCTGATCCAGACGCTGAACCGACGCACGCCATTCTTCAAATTCTTCCTCAAGAAAGAACTGATCTGGGTGCCCTTCCTGGGCCTGGCGTGGTGGGCGCTGGATTACCCGTTCATGAAGCGCTACAGCAAAGCCTTCCTGGCCAAACACCCGGAACTGGCGGGCAAGGATCTGGAAATCACCAGACAGGCCTGCGAACTGTTCAAGCGCCAACCGGTGACGGTGGTCAATTATCTGGAGGGCACCCGCTTCACGGCGGTTAAACGTGCCCGGCAACAGTCACCATTCAATCACCTGCTCAAGCCCAAGGCCGGCGGCGTGGCCTTTGTGCTGGCGGCGATGGGTGAACAGCTGGACGCGATTCTCGATGTGACGGTGGTTTACCCGCAGCAGAAGATTCCGGGATTCTGGGACTTGATCAGCGGCAATGTGCCGAGGGTCATCATCGATATCCAGATCCGCGAACTCGACCCGGCGCTGTGGCAGGGCGATTACGAAAACGATCCTGCGTTTCGAGAGAAGGTCCAGAACTGGGTCAACCAACTCTGGATCGAGAAGGACCGGCAAATCGACGCCTTGCGCACCGGGCGCGGCTGAATCAGCTACCAGTGCCGGCACCCCAGATCCCGCCCAGGCTGCTCAGCAACGAACTGCCGACGCCCTGCTGGCCGAGGTATTGCAGGAGCACCGGGGTAAACAGGCCGATCATGCCGCTGTCCATGCCCAGGGCGCTGAAGGCGTTGTTCAGGTCGCTGGTGTCCTTGACGTTGCCCAGGGCGTTATCCAGCCCTGCTGCTTTACCGCTCGAGCCCAGTAGACCGGCCAGTGCCCCCAACTCACCGCCGCCCGAGAGCATGTCGATGCCCGGCACGCTTTTGGCCAGTTCCGAGTAGTCGGTCGAACTCAACTGGTTCTTCGCCAGCCCCAGCATCGCCCCGGCACCGCCGACGGCTTGTTGTGGGGTGATGTCCAGTTCACTGAGGGTGCTCAGCAGGTCGGCTGTCTGCGGCGTCGGTGCGGCAGTTTCGGCCGCGTCACCGCCCTTCATGCCGGCAATGGCATTGGCCGCATCGCTCAGGCTGAACTGTGCAAAGGCCGGGCTGGCGGCCAGGGTCAGGAGTGATGCCAATGCAAAACCGCGTGAAATTTTCATTCAGACATCCTCTTGCGTCATGAAAAACGCCCGGCTTACGGGCGCAAAGCTGCCGATTTGACCGGGCAAACGCGGACATGTTCCTCAGGTTTCCACCCAATTCCCATCCACTCGTCACAAAGCAGCCCTGTAGCCTGCGGCACTATCAGATCTGCTAGTGGGCGGCGCTGCTCGAATGCACCACAGTAAAACCCTGGATCGACAAACTCATTCAGGAACCTGGCCATGCTCCCCACTCGAGAAACGCTGCTCTGCCGCTACCGTTACGACGCGCTGGATCGTCTGGTTGATTGCACTCCCTCTGCGCAGGCCCCCACCCGACGCTTTTACCTGAAAGATCGCCTGGCTACCGAGATTCAAGGTGTGGTGCAGCGTTCGATCATGCAGCACAACGATCAATTGCTGGCTCAACAGCAGCGTCAGAGTGGGGCCGTGGAAGCGTGCTTGCTTGCCACTGATCAACAGCGTTCGGTATTGAATGTACTCGACGCATCTCGCCCCCATCCCCTCGCCTACTCACCCTATGGTCATCGCCCTGCGGAAAGCGGCTTGCTCAGCCTGCTCGGCTTCAACGGCGAACGGCCGGATCCGGTGACGGGGGGTTATTTGTTGGGGAATGGTTATCGGGCGTTTAACCCGGTGTTGATGCGGTTTAACAGCCCGGACAGTTGGAGCCCGTTTGGGGAGGGAGGGTTGAATGCGTATGCATATTGCGTAGGGGATCCGGTGAATCACGCAGATCCATCGGGTCATTCCATTTGGATAGTCCGACTTGCTAAAGGAATTGGTAATTTTTTAGGAGCAAGAACACCAGCTAGTAGCGCTAGTGTATCGCGCGGAGCAACACGTTCACCGCAAAGTGGGGATTGGGTAGGCGGCGTAGTCGAAGGTTCTGGAGTGCCAGATCTTGCAAAAGTGTTTGCCCAATTGAGTGATGATATTGACGCTGGCGTATCCGTTCCAAGAGAGAAGATTACTCCATGGTTCATTGAATGGCGCATCTTTAAAGAGCGGAGCCGCGCAATGCCACCGGACCTTCCAACTTACGAAGAAGCTGGCAGGCTCGCCGCTAACTCTAGCCCACCAGACTACAACAATGTAGTTAGCCAGACTAGTCCATCAGCCTACAACAGTGTAGTTAGGCAGGGTTTACCTCGGTGAGTTATTGATGATTCATACATAGATAAAAAGGGCGACAGCACGTCGCCCTTTTCTTTTAGCAGTAGTAATTACGCCGCACTAAACATCTTATGCGGATCAATCACAAACTTCTTCGGCACACCCGCGTCAAACTCGCCATACCCCTGCGGCGCCTGATCCAGGCTGATCACCTGCACCCCCACCACTTCGGCGATGTTGATGCGGTCCCACATGATCGCCTGCATCAGCTGGCGGTTGTACTTCATCACCGGGGTCTGGCCGGTGTGGAAGCTGTGGGATTTGGCCCAGCCCAGACCGAAGCGGATGCTCAGGCTGCCCATTTTCGCGGCAGCGTCGACAGCACCCGGGTCTTCGGTCACGTAGAGGCCGGGGATGCCGATCTTGCCTGCCACACGCACCACGCCCATCAGCGAGTTGAGCACGGTGGCCGGGGCTTCGTGTTTCACGCCGTCATGGCCATGGCCACGGGCTTCGAAGCCGACGGCGTCGATGGCGCAATCCACTTCCGGCTCGCCCAGCAGTGCGGCGATCTGTTCGTGCAGCGGCGTGTCCAGGGACAGGTCGGCGATTTCGAAACCCTGGGCCTTGGCGTGAGCCAGGCGCACGGTGTTGACGTCACCGATGATCACCACCGCCGCACCCAGCAGGCGAGCGGATGCGGCCGCCGCCAGACCGACCGGACCGGCACCGGCGATGTACACGGTGCTGCCCGGGCCAACGCCAGCGGTCACGGCGCCGTGATAGCCGGTCGGCAGGATGTCCGAGAGGCAGGTCAGGTCGCGGATTTTTTCCATTGCCCGGTCGCGATCCGGCAGTTTCAGCAGGTTGAAGTCGGCGTACGGCACCATGGCGTATTCGGCCTGGCCACCGGTCCAGTCGCCCATGTCGACGTAACCATAAGCACCGCCCGGACGCGCCGGGTTGACGCTCAGGCACACGCCGGTGTGCATCTCTTTGCAGGAACGGCAGCGCCCGCAAGCCACGTTGAACGGTACGGATACCAGGTCGCCGATTTGCAGGTTCTCGACGTCGCTGCCCTTCTCGATCACTTCACCGGTGATCTCATGGCCCAGCACCAGGCCGGTTTGCGCCGTGGTACGCCCGCGCACCATGTGCTGGTCGGAACCACAGATGTTGGTGGATACCACACGCAGGATGACAGCGTGTTCAATCTTCCTGCCGCGCGGGTCCTGCATTTTCGGATAGTCAATATTCTGCACTTCGACCTTGCCAGCGCCGAGATACACCACACCACGATTGCCAGACATGCTTTCACCTCGCTGTTGTTTTTATGGAACCGCGTTGCCCAGGCAGGCAGCGCGTTAAATGCTCGGGTTATTGCCTGTGTGTCTTGTGTTGTCTGTTATGCCGCTATCGCGAGCAGGCTCGCTCCTACATTGGAATGCATACCCCTGTAGGAGCGAGCCTGCTCGCGATTGCAATCTAAAGAACGACTGTTCTGTTCGCGTTCAAAAACACTCTTCTCTCAATGTGATACCCGACCGCCCGGGCCAGCGTCAGCCCTTCGATATCCCGCCCCTTGGCGATCAGATCTTCCGGGTAATGGCTGTGGTCCACTGCCTCCACACCCTGGGCAATGATCGGGCCTTCATCCAGGTCGTTGTTGATGTAATGCGCGGTGGCGCCCACCAGTTTCACACCCTTGTTGTAGGCCTGGTGATAGGGCTTGGCGCCCTTGAATCCGGGCAGCAGGGAGTGGTGAATGTTGATCGCCTTGCCATCGAGCTTGCGGCACAGTTCCGGCGACAGCACTTGCATGTAGCGCGCAAGGATCACCAGTTCGGCGCCGGACTCTTCGATGACCTGCCACACCTGGCGCTCTTGCGACGGTTTGTCGTTCGGGTCCAGCGGGAAGTGGTAGTACGGAATCTGGTGCCAGTCGGCCAGTGGCTTGAGGTCCGGATGGTTGGAGACCACCGCGGCGACGTCCATCGACAACTGGCCGATGCGTTGGCGATAGAGCAAGTCGTTGAGGCAGTGATCGGCCTTGGAAACCATGATCACCACTTTCGGCCGATAGTTCGGCGCGACCAGTTCGAAGATCATGCCGAAGGCTTCACCGCGCTCGGCGAGGCCCGCGCGGAAGGACTGCTCGTCGAAACCGTCGGGCTGACGGAATTCCACGCGAATGAAGAAACGGCCCGAGAGCCGGTCATCAAAGGAATGGTGCTCGGTGACGTAGCAGCCCTGCTCGAACAGAAAGCGGGTCACCGCGTCCACGGTGCCGAGCACGCTGGGGCAGTCGGCGGTCAGAATCCATGTGTCTGGGGCGCGGCTCATAGTGCGGTGACTCCTGTGAAATCGGTGGATGCCTACTG
Source organism: Pseudomonas sp. KH_046_2 (assembly GCF_057838985.1). NCBI lineage: Bacteria > Pseudomonadati > Pseudomonadota > Gammaproteobacteria > Pseudomonadales > Pseudomonadaceae > Pseudomonas > Pseudomonas sp. KH_046_2. The sequence goes on from NZ_CM174480.1 coordinate 5,781,804, forward strand.
TAGGAGCGAGCCCTGCTCGCGATGGAGGCCAACGATGACGCGTACTTTCTGATTCAACGCGTTGCCTTGAAGTCCATCGCGAGCAGGCTCGCTCCTACAGTGACGGTGGTGATCAGCCCTGTACGCTCAGGCCGTACTCGGCAGAAGCATCCTGCAACCACAGCCACCAGTAATCCGAGAAGCTGCGACGAATCAGCAGTTCCCAGGTGTCTTCGGCAGTGTGACGGATCATCAGTTGCGACTTGGCGAACACCGTGCCGACGGCTTTGCCCACCGGGAAGTTGTTCGGGTGCACGTCGTAGCTGGTGGACTTCATCAGCACCTGGCGCACGTTAGGGCCGCTCAGTTCGAGGAGTTGCTGGCCGCCGCTGACGTTGACGATTGCAATGTGCAAATCGCCCAGCGCTGCGCGCAGTTTTTGCTCGGCGGCCAGTTCTTCACCGGTCGGCACGATCAGCAGCCACTCATCCGGCCCCATCCATTGCAAACTGGTTTCGCCTTTGACGATGACGCTCAGTGCACCCGGCAATTCGATGCCGAGGGCCTTGTGTACGCCGGCGGCAAACGCGGCATCGTGGCCATCGCCACGGATGGTCAGGTGGCCGAGGAGTTTTTTCTCACGCACGGTCACACCGGCGTTCTTGCGGCCCTTGCCCACCAGGCTGGCGAGGTCGGCATGATGCAGCGACGACTCGGCCTTGGCCCCGGAGGTTGGGCGTTGTTGGTAAACATTGGCTGCGGTCATAAAGCACCTTTCCTGAATTCGTAATCCCTGTGGGAGCGGGCTTGCCCGCGATAGCGATTCGTCAGTCACAGTTGTGCTATCTGGTCTGACGCCATCGCGGGCAAGCCACGCTCCCACAGGTACTGTGGTGTCACACGTTCTGGCGATCGCCCTTCGGATCGAAGAACACCGAAGAAACGATTTCCGCCTCGATCACGCTGCCGTCGGCCAGCGGTGCGAACACTCGCTCGCCCATCCGCTGCAACCCGCCCTTGACCACGCCCATGGCGAACGAATAGCCCAGGGAGTTGTGCAGGTAACTGGAAGTCACGTGCCCCACCATGGTCATCGGGATGGCTTGCTTGGTGTTGAACACCAGTTGCGCACCTTCCGGCAGCCATTTGTTCGGATCGATCGGCTTCAGGCCAACCAGTTGCTTGCGCTGATCACGCACGCAGTCTTCACGGTTCATGCCACGCCAGCCGATCCACGAGAACGGTTTGGTGCGACCGACACACCAGCCCATGTTCAGGTCGTCCGGGGTCATCGAGCTGTCAGTGTCCTGACCGACGATGATGAAGCCCTTCTCGGCCCGTAGCACGTGCATGGTTTCGGTGCCATATGGCGTCAGGTTGTACTTCTTGCCGGCGTCGACGATTTTCTCGAGCACGCCCATCGCGTAGTCGGCTTGCACGTTGACTTCGTACGACAGCTCACCGGTAAACGAAATCCGGAATACCCGCGCCGGCACACCGCCCACCAGACCTTCTTTCCAGGTCATGAACGGGAAGGCTTCGTTGCTCAGGTCGATGTCGGTGACTTCAGCGAGCAGCTTGCGGCTGTTCGGCCCGGACAGGGTCATGGTCGCCCAGTGGTCGGTGACGGAGGTGAAGAACACCTTCATGTCCGGCCATTCGGTCTGGTGGTACAACTCCAGCCACTGAAGTACGCGAGCCGCGCCGCCGGTGGTGGTGGTCATGACGAAATGGTTGTCGGCCAGGCAAGCCGTCACGCCGTCGTCGAAGACCATGCCGTCTTCTTTGCACATCAGGCCGTAACGCGCCTTGCCCACATCGAGCTTGGTCCAGGCGTTGGTGTAGACGCGGTTGAGGAACTCGCGCGCATCCGGGCCCTGGATGTCGATCTTGCCCAGGGTCGAAGCATCCAGCAGGCCGACGCTGTCGCGCACGGCTTTGCATTCGCGCTTCACCGCGGCATGCAGGTCTTCACCGGATTTCGGGAAGTACCAAGGACGTTTCCACTGGCCGACGTCTTCGAACTCGGCGCCATTTTTCAGGTGCCATTGATGCAGTGCGGTGTAACGTACCGGCTCGAAGATGTGCCCACAGTGACGACCGGCTACGGCGCCGAATGTCACCGGCGTGTAGTTCGGACGGAACATGGTGGTGCCCATCTGCGGGATGGTCACGTTCAGCGAACGGGCAGCGATGGCCAGGCCGTTGACGTTGCCGAGCTTGCCCTGATCGGTGCCGAAGCCCAGCGCGGTGTAGCGCTTGACGTGCTCGACCGACTCGAAGCCCTCGCGGGTCGCCAGTTCGATGGCGGCGGCGGTGACGTCGTTTTGCAGGTCGACGAATTGCTTCGGCGCCCGTGCGGTGTTCTTTTCGTGGGGCACCTGGAACAGCGCCAGGGTCGGCTCTTCGAGACGGCTCAGGGCTTTCGGCAGTACGCCTTCGACAGTCTGGAACCCGGCTTCAGCAGCGGCGCGAGCGCCGCCTTCAAAACCATCGGCCAGGGAATCGCCGAGGCCGTAGACGCCGTTGATGCCACCGACGCACACGCGTTTCTGCGGTGCTTCACCCGGTACGAAACCGAGGATGTCTTCGCGCCAGATCGGCTTGCCACCCAGGTGCGAAGCCAGGTGAACCACCGGGCTGTAGCCACCGGAGCTGGCGACCACGTCGCAGTCGAGCCATTCGCCTGGGCTGGTCACGGTGTGGGCTTTGACATCGATGGCGGCCACACGGGCAGCGGTCACGTGCTTGCTGCCACGAGCCTCGATCACGGCACTGCCGGTGAGGATGCGGATGCCTTTGGCGCGGGCTTCTTCCACCAGCGCACCACGCGGATTGCTGCGGGCGTCGGCGATGGCCACCACTTGCAGGCTGGCATCGAGCCAATCCAGGGCAACGCGGTAGGCGTGGTCGTTGTTGGTCGACAGCACCAGCTTCTTGCCCGGTGCCACGCCGTAACGACGCACGTAGGTCGAGATGGCGCCGGCGAGCATGTTGCCCGGCACGTCGTTGTTGCCGTAGACCAGTGGACGCTCGTGAGCGCCAGTTGCCAGCACCACGCGATTGGCGCGGACCCGGTGGATGCGCTGACGCACCTGGCCAATCGGTGCGCGGTCGCCGAGGTGATCGGTCAGGCGCTCGTGAATGGTCAGGAAGTTGTGGTCGTGGTAGCCGTTGACCGTGGCGCGCGGCAACAGCAGCACGTCCGGGGTGTTCTTCAGTTCGTCGATGACGCTGGCGACCCACTCGGTCGCAGGCTTGCCGTCGAGGCTTTCGCGGGAATCGAGCAGGCTGCCGCCGAACTCTTCCTGTTCGTCAGCCAGGATCACCCGGGCACCGCTGCGCGCAGCGGCCAGTGCAGCGGCCAGACCTGCTGGGCCAGCACCGACGATCAGCACGTCGCAGTGCTGGTTCATGTAGTCGTAGGTGTCCGGATCGTTCTCGGTCGGCGAGCGGCCAAGACCGGCAGCCTTACGAATGTACTTCTCGTAAGTCATCCAGAACGATTGCGGGTACATGAAGGTTTTGTAGTAGAAGCCCGGTGGCATCAGCTTGCCGCCGACCTTGCCGAGAATCCCCATCATGTCGTTGTTCACGCTCGGCCAGCCGTTGGTGCTGGTGGCGACCAGGCCTTGGTACAGCGCCTGTTGCGTGGCGCGCACGTTAGGGATCTGCGTGGCTTCGGTGGCGCCGATCTGCAGCACCGCGTTCGGCTCTTCGGCACCGGCGGCGAAGATGCCGCGCGGACGGGAATACTTGAAGCTGCGACCGATGATGTCGACGCCGTTGGCCAGCAGTGCAGCGGCCAGGGAATCGCCTTCGAAGCCTTTGTAGTTCTGGCCGTTGAAGGTGAAGGTCAAGACTTTGTTGCGGTCGATCCGTCCGCCGTTGGACAGGCGATTGATCTGGCTCATACCTTCTCTCCCAGAGCCGTGCTGGCCGCTTTCGGGCTATCGGTCTTGTCGGTGAATTGTGGCTTGGTGCCGATCTTGTAGGTTTCGAGAATCTCGTAGGTCACGGTGTCGCGGGTGACGTTGAAGTACTGACGGCAACCGGCGACGTGATCCCACAGCTCGTGGTGCAGACCGCGCGGGTTATCGCGGAAGAACATGTAGTCGCCCCACTCCTCGTCGGTGCAGGTGTTCGGATCCAGTGGACGCGGGATGTGCGCCTGGCCGGATGCATGGAATTCCTCTTCGGAGCGCAACTCGCCGCAGTGAGGACAGAAGATATGCAACATGGGGATTTCTCCTGTTAGTGGGCAACCGCAGCAGCGCCGTGTTCATCGATCAACGCACCGTTGTGGAAACGGTCGATGGAGAAAGGTGCGGCCAATGGGTGCATTTCACCCTTGGCCAGGCTCGCGGCAAACACGTTGCCCGAGCCAGGTGTGGCCTTGAAGCCGCCGGTGCCCCAACCGCAGTTGAAGAACATGTTCGGTACCGGGGTTTTCGAAATGATCGGGCAGGCATCCGGCGTGGTGTCGACGATGCCGCCCCACTGACGGTTCATGCGTACCCGCGACAGCACCGGGAACATCTCGACGATGGCCTGGATGGTGTGCTCGATCACCGGGTACGAACCACGCTGGCCGTAGCCGTTGTAGCCGTCGATACCGGCGCCAATCACCAGGTCGCCCTTGTCGGACTGGCTGATGTAGCCGTGCACGGCGTTGGACATGATCACGCTGTCGATAATCGGCTTGATCGGCTCGGACACCAGCGCCTGTAGCGGGTGGGATTCGATCGGCAGGCGGAAACCGGCGAGCTTGGCCATGTGCCCGGAGTTACCGGCGGTCACTACGCCGACGCGCTTGGCGCCGATAAAGCCCTTGTTGGTTTCAACGCCGATGCACACGCCGTTTTCCTTGCGGAAACCGATCACTTCGGTCTGCTGGATCAGGTCCACGCCGAGGGCGTCGGCGGCCCGGGCAAAGCCCCAGGCCACGGCATCGTGACGGGCCACGCCGCCGCGACGCTGGACGGTCGCGCCCATCACCGGGTAGCGGGTGTTCTTGGAGCAGTCGAGGTACGGAATCTCGTCGGCAACCTGTTTGGCATCGAGCAGTTCACCGTCCACGCCGTTGAGGCGGTTGGCGCTGACCCGACGCTCGGAATCACGGATGTCCTGCAGGGTGTGGCACAGGTTGTAGACGCCACGCTGGGAGAACATCACGTTGTAGTTCAGGTCCTGGGACAGGCCTTCCCACAGTTTCATCGCGTGTTCGTACAGGTGCGCCGACTCGTCCCACAGGTAGTTGGAACGAACGATGGTGGTGTTGCGCGCGGTATTACCGCCGCCCAGCCAGCCTTTCTCGACCACGGCCACGTTGGTGATGCCGTGTTCCTTGGCCAGGTAATAGGCCGTTGCAAGACCATGCCCGCCACCGCCGACGATGACCACGTCGTAGACCTTTTTAGGGGTCGGCGTGCGCCACATTTTCTGCCAGTTTTCATGATGGCTGAGAGAGTGTTTGAAGAGGCCGAAGCCCGAGTAGCGTTGCATAGTCATTTACTCCAAAACCGCACTCAGCGATAAACCGGGAAGTCCGCGCACAGGGCCGCCACTTGCTCGGCGACATTGGCCTCGACATCGGCATCGCCGAGGTTGTCGAGGATGTCGCAGATCCAGCCGGCCAGCGTGACGCACTGGGTCACCTTGAAGCCGCGCGTGGTGACCGCCGGGGTGCCGATGCGCAGGCCGGAGGTCACGAACGGCGACTGTGGATCGTTCGGGACAGCGTTCTTGTTCACAGTGATGTGGGCGCGACCGAGTGCTGCATCCGCCTCTTTGCCGGTCAGGCCCTGACGGATCAGGCTGACCAGGAACAGGTGGTTGTCGGTACCGCCGGACACTACATCGTAGCCGCGTTTGATAAACACGCCGGCCATGGCCTGGGCGTTGTCGATCACTTGCTGCTGATAAACCTTGAAGCCAGGCTCCAGCGCTTCCTTGAAGCACACCGCCTTACCGGCGATCACGTGCATCAGCGGGCCGCCCTGGGCACCCGGGAAAACTGCCGCGTTGAGCTTCTTCTCGATTTCTTCGTTGGACTTGGCCAGGATCAGGCCGCCACGTGGACCGCGCAGGGTCTTGTGGGTAGTGGTGGTGACCACATCGGCGTAAGGCAGCGGGTTCGGGTACAGACCAGCAGCAACCAGACCGGCCACGTGGGCCATGTCGACGAACAGCAGCGCACCGACCTTGTCGGCAATCTGGCGGAAGCGTGGGAAGTCGAGGGTCTTGGAGTAGGCCGAGAAGCCGGCAACGATCATCTTCGGCTTGCACTCGACGGCCAGGCGCTCGACTTCGTCGTAATCGATCAGACCGGTCTTGGTGTCGATGCCGTACTGCACGGCGTTGTACAGCTTGCCCGAGGACGACACTTTGGCGCCGTGGGTCAGGTGGCCACCGTGGGCCAGGCTCATGCCAAGGATGGCGTCGCCGGCTTGCAGCAGGGCCAGGTACACGGCGCTGTTGGCCGAGGAACCGGAGTGCGGCTGGACGTTGGCATAATCGGCGCCGAACAGTTGCTTGGCGCGCTCGATGGCCAGTGCTTCAACCTTGTCGACGTGCTCGCAGCCACCGTAGTAGCGCTTGCCCGGATAACCTTCGGCATATTTATTGGTCAGGCCGCTGCCTTGCGCTTCCATCACGCGCTTGCTGGTGTAGTTCTCCGACGCGATCAGCTCGATGTGATCTTCCTGACGTTGCTCCTCGGCATTCATCGCCGCCAGCAGTGCATCGTCGTAACCCTGGATCTGGTCTTGCTTGCTGAACATCGCGTCTCTCCCAGCGGCGGCGGTGCGCCATTCGTCTCGGTGAGGCACTGGCGTTTCGGCAGTGCCCTTTGGTAGCGATGGTATGACTGGCTTGGAGTCGTCAAATGCCTACGGGCGCCACGCAAAGGTGCGTTTACGACATGGGAAGAAATGGCTGGCGGAACACGACCGTCGATCCGGCGCGAATCCCCTGTGGGAGCGAGCCTGCTCGCGATAGCGGTGGGTCAGCCACCATCATTACCGAATGTGGCGCCGCCATCGCGAGCAGGCTCACTCCTACAGGGTCAGGCGATGAGCTGTCGCACTGCGAGCAACACCAGGAAATGCAAGGGATAGAGCGCATACGCCCAGCGCCGCATCGGCAGTGGTTTTACGTCATGGGCATGTCGCAACAAGAACACTCCGAGCCATGGCGCGATCAGACACGTGACGATGGCCGGAATCGCCGCGACATTGCCCAGGCGAGCGGCGTGATACAGCACCTGCCACTGATTGGCCGCCAGGCACACCACCCCCGCCAACAGTGCGAAATACCAGGGGCGTTGCAGTACCAGCAGCATCGCCAGCGGCAACAGCACGCCAAAGAACCCGAACATCAATCGCTGGGAGAAAAACCCTGCCAACAGCAACGCGCCCACCGCCAGCAACCGCGACGCAAGCACCGGCTGCTGCCAGCCACGAACCACCAACAAGCCCAAGGCGAGGGTTGGCAGCACATTCAAGGTATCGGGATTGGGAATGTACATCCGGTAAGGAATTTCACTCACCGCACTAAATAGCAACAACCACCCTAGATAGCGCCACTGACCACCGGTCGTCGTAGTCCGCGTGCGCGCCAGATTGGCCGCCATCGCCAGGCAAAACCACGGAAACGCCAGGCGTCCCGGCACATACAACAGATCGGCGGAATAACCGACATATCGCAGGTGATCGAGCACCATGCTCAACAGCGCCAGCCACTTGAGCAGATCCAGTGCCCCGTCGCGCTGCTTTAAGTGCATGGTCTTGTGCATGGTCTTGTGCATTGTCACGTGCATAATTGCCCTTCGACACTGTATTTTCCCGACAGCGACATCCTGTGCGCTCCACCTGACGATCTTGGGTCTAGTGCGCACCCTCATTGACCACGGGACGCTTCACCATAGGCATCTCGACCACGGAAGCAGGCCATGACCGACAAGAGCCAACAATTCGCCAGCGACAACTATTCCGGTATCTGCCCTGAAGCCTGGGCGGCCATGGAACAGGCCAACCACGGCCACCAGCGCGCATACGGCGACGACGAGTGGACCGCTCGCGCCTCCGACGGATTCCGCAAGCTGTTCGAAACCGACTGCGAAGTGTTTTTCGCCTTCAACGGCACCGCCGCCAACTCGCTAGCGCTGTCGTCGCTGTGCCAGAGTTACCACAGCGTGATCTGCTCGGAAACCGCCCACGTCGAAACCGACGAATGCGGCGCCCCTGAATTCTTCTCCAACGGTTCCAAACTGCTGATCGCCCGCACTGAAAACGGCAAGCTGACCCCGGAATCGATCCGCGAGGTCGCGCTCAAGCGCCAGGACATCCACTACCCGAAACCCCGCGTCGTGACCCTGACCCAGGCCACCGAAGTCGGCAGCGTCTACACCCCGGACGAAATCCGCGCCATCAGCGCCACCTGCAAGGAACTGGGCCTGAACCTGCACATGGACGGCGCGCGCTTCTCCAACGCCTGCGCTTTCCTCGGCTGCACCCCGGCTGACCTGACCTGGAAGGCCGGCGTCGACGTGTTGTGCTTTGGCGGCACGAAAAACGGCATGGCGGTGGGCGAGGCGATTCTGTTCTTCAACCACAAACTGGCGGAAGACTTCGATTACCGCTGCAAGCAGGCCGGGCAGCTGGCGTCGAAAATGCGCTTCCTGTCGGCGCCGTGGGTCGGGATCCTGGAAAACGACGCCTGGCTCAAATACGCCAACCACGCCAACCACTGCGCGCAATTGCTCGCCGAGCTGGTCAGCGACATTCCCGGCGTGGAGCTGATGTTCCCGGTACAGGCCAACGGCGTGTTCCTGCAACTGTCGGAGCCGGCCATCGCCGCACTGACCGCCAAGGGCTGGCGTTTCTACACCTTCATCGGCAACGGCGGCGCACGCTTCATGTGCTCGTGGGATACCGAGGTAGAGCGCGTGCGTGAACTGGCGAAAGACATCCGCGAAGTGATGTCTCACTAAAACTCTGGCTTACACAGCCCCCTGTAGGAGCGAGCCTGCTCGCGATAGCGGTGGACCAGCCAACATTGATGTTGGACCTGACTCCGCTATCGCGAGCAGGCTCACTCCTACAAAAGCCATCCGCATCCCCTGATCGTTCGCACCTGAAGACTTCGTCTACATTGTCAGTCGAGCCTGTGCTCACATAACAATAATCAGGAGCGTGCGCATGTCCCTACAAGGCAAAACCCTGTTCATCACCGGCGCCAGCCGCGGCATCGGCCGCGAGATCGCGCTGCGGGCCGCACGCGATGGGGCCAACATTGTGATCGCCGCCAAAAGTGCCGAACCCCACCCCAAGCTGCCGGGCACGATTTTCAGTGTGGCCAAGGAAGTGGAAGCCGCAGGTGGCAAGGCGCTGGCCTTGCAGGTGGATGTGCGTGAAGAGGATGCCGTACGTGCGGCGCTGGCCCGGGCCAATGAACATTTCGGCAGTATCGATGCGCTGATCAACAACGCCGGGGCGATCAAGCTGACCGGGGTGCAGCACCTCGAACTCAAGCGCTTCGACCTGATGCACCAGATCAACACCCGCGCCGTCTTGCTGTGCAGCCAGGCTGCGTTGCCGTACCTGAAGAAGTCCGGCGGCCACATCCTCAACCTGTCCCCACCGCTGAACCTGGCCACCAAGTGGTTCGCCCAATACAGCCCCTACACCGTCACCAAATACGGCATGAGCATGCTGACCCTGGGCATGAGTGAGGAATTCAGGAATTACGGGATCAGCGTCAACTCGCTGTGGCCACAGACGATGATTGCCACCGCCGCCATCGAGTTTCAGCTAGGGTCGAGGGAATCGTTCAAGCATGCGCGCCTGCCGGCGATCATGGCGGATGCCGCCCACGTCATTCTGAACAGCAGCGGGCGCAGCCTGACCGGGCGCCTGCTGATTGATGAGGAGATTCTGCGGGAAAGCGGTGTGACGGAATTCGAGCACTATCGGTTCGCGCCGGACAGCAGCGACAAGCTCATGACCGACTTGTTTATCGACTAAACACCCTCCCCTGTAGGAGCGAGCCTGCTCGCGATGAACCTGAGAACACCGCGGGGGGTCAGGTTGTCAGCGTTATCGTTGACGTCCATCGCGAGCAGGCTCGCTCCTACAGGGACTATTGCGCAACCATTAGAACTCGATGCGCACGTCGCCTTTAGGCACGCTGCAGCACGACAGGATGAACCCTTCCGCTTCGTCTTCCTCGGTGATCCCGCCGTTGTGGTCCATCTCCACTTCGCCGCCCAGCTTCAACACCTTGCACGTCCCGCAAATCCCCATGCCGCACGCTTTCGGAATCATCAGGCCGACCTTGGCCGCCGCCGCATGCACGGTCTCGCCCGGGGCCACGCGAATGCTCTTGCCGGACGCCGTGAACTCCACCTGGTGCAGGTCCGCCACGTCGACTTCTGGTGCTTCGGCCGCTTGTTCGGCGTGCTCCACGGCGTCAGCGCGCGCCTCTGGCGGGGTCGCACCGAAGGATTCTTCGTGATAACGCGACATGTCGAAGCCAGCGGCTTCCAGCAAGCGCTTGACCGCATTCATATAGGGTGTCGGGCCGCAGCAGAATACTTCGCGCTCAAGGAAGTCAGGCGCCATCAATTCAAGCATTCTGTGGTTCAGGTAACCGCGATAACCGGCCCATGGCTCACCCATACCGTGCTTCTCGCAGATCAGGTGCAGGCTGAAGTTGTCGATCCGCGACGCCATGTGTTCCAGCTCACGGTGGTAAATGATGTCTTTAGGCGAACGGGCGCTGTGGATAAACACCATGTCGACATTGCCGTTGGTGTCGTAGAACCAGCGCGCCATGGACATGACCGGCGTGATACCAACGCCACCGCTGAGGTAGAGCACCTTCGGCGCGGTGAAGTCCATGGCATTGAACAGCCCGACCGGCCCGTGCACCGCCAGCTCCTGGCCTTCGTGCAGGGTGTCGTGCAACCAGTTGGACACTTTGCCGCCCGGCACGCGCTTGATGGTCACCGAAAAGCTGTACGGCACCGATGGCGAGCTGGAAATGGTGTACGAACGCATGATCGGCTGGCCTTCAATCTCCAGCTCCAGGGTGACAAACTGCCCCGGTTTGAAGAAGAACAGGATCGGCTGGTCGGCCATGAAGCAAAAGGTGCGCACATCCCAGGTTTCCTGGATGACTTTGACGCAACGGACGATGTGTCGACCATTGGCCCAGGTCTGGGTGGTTACCGGGTTCAGGAAGCTGTTGGACATGCTGATCTCCACGGCCGACTGTCGGCCTTCATGTTGGCGATTCTGCGTATAGCGCGAACCATCCATTTACCTATCTGCGACATTGACATGCTTATCGCGACCAGCCCCCAACGACCGGGGCTTGCGCGTCGGGAACAGATTGCACCATGTCGCCCATGGATAAGGTTCTGGCCTGCGCCGGCCCCACACTCGCTCCATACCAAGACACAACCTTTACACCTTGCGTAGCAAACCTGATTAGCCACTTTCGCCGGCCACGCAGATGGCCTTGAGGATTAAACGATGGACGTCACTACTACCCTGAGCCTGGGCGATCCGCTGGAACCCGCACGCAAGGCCACCGCACAGATGCTGCAAGAGCGCGAGCGCACGTTCTCGCTGCCGCAGCCGTTTTACTCTGACGAGCGGCTGTTTGATATCGACATGCAGGAAATCTTTCAGAAAGAGTGGTTGATCGCCGGCATGACCTGCGAGATCCCGACCAAGGGCAACTACCTGACCCTGCAGATCGGCAAGAACCCGATCATCGTGATCCGTGGCGCCGAAGGCGTGGTCCATGCGTTCCATAACGTCTGCCGCCACCGTGGCTCACGCCTGTGCACCAGCGACAAGGGCAAGGTCGCGAAGCTGGTCTGCCACTACCACCAGTGGACCTACGAACTCGACGGCCGCCTGCTGTTCGCCGGCACCGAAATGGGCGCCGACTTCGACATGAAAGAGTACGGCCTCAAGCCGGTGAACGTGAAGACCGCCGGCGGCTACATCTTCATCAGCCTGGCGGAGAACCCGCCGGCCATCGATGACTTCCTGTCGACGCTCAACCATTACATGGAACCGTACGACATGGAGAACACCAAGGTGGCGATCACCACCACCTTGATGGAAAAGGCCAACTGGAAACTGGTGCTGGAAAACAACCGCGAGTGCTACCACTGCAACGCGTCGCACCCGGAGCTGCTGAAAACCCTGCTGGAGTGGGACGACGTTACCGACCCGCGCGCCGACCAGGCCTTCAAGGACCACGTAGCCGCCTCCGCCGCTGCCTGGGAAGCCGAGAAGATCCCTTACGCCCACGCCAGCTTCGGCCTGCGTAACCGCATCGTGCGCATGCCGCTGCTCAAGGGCACCGTGTCGATGACCATGGACGGCAAACAGGGCTGCGCCAAGCTGATGGGCCGCATCCAGAACCCGGACCTGGGCTCGATGCGCATCCTGCACCTGCCCCACTCCTGGAACCACTGCATGGGCGACCACATCATCGTGTTCACCGTGTGGCCGATCAGCGCCCAGGAAACCATGGTCACCACCAAGTGGATCGTGCATAAGGACGCGGTCGAAGGCGTGGACTACGACGTGGAGCGCATGCGCCAGGTCTGGGACGCCACCAACGATCAGGACCGTCGCCTGGCCGAAGAGAACCAGCGCGGCATCAACTCCACTGCGTACCAGCCTGGGCCGTACTCCAAGACCTATGAGTTCGGCGTGGTGAACTTCGTGGACTGGTACAGCGAGCGGTTGCTGAGCAACCTGGGGGCCGAGCCTGCGCCGTACCTCAAGGGTGTCCCGGTTAGCGGCTAAACATCAAAAGCATCGCGAGCAGGCTCGCTCCCACAGTGGATTTGTGAACGACACAGATCGAGTGTGGGAGCGAGCCTGCTCGCGATGGCGCCCTCAGCATCAACACAGTCCTCTCGGTAATTCCTCTCTTCATTAGAACTGTACGAAATATGATCTATCTCGTTCAGGCCTATGCCCGCCGCACCTCCCAGCCTTCCACAAACAAGTTATCCACACCTCCACCCACAGCAATTGGGGACAACTGTGGAAAGACTGCAAAATTTCTCCACAAAAACCAAAGAAAAACGGTGACTTATCCAGAAGCATGCTTCCACGGGCGCACTGGTCGTTTTTTGATCAGAAGCCTGAAAGGCACGAACGGCGTAGCTTATAGAGGATGGCAAACACCTTATCCACAGAAGCGCCAACAGACTTTGGGGTTAACTTCGAAGACGCTGTGGAAAACCGCTATGACTCGCAAGAAACCGGTGATTGCGTGGAATTCTACGGCTCACAACCATCAATTGATCATTTTTTAACCGAGACCATGTAAGCCGCTGTTTATAAGGCCTACAGCCGATAGCAAACATCTTATCCACAGAAGCGCCAACAGAGATTGGGAGCAAGTCTGCATCCACAACAGCACTTATCCCCTTGAAAAAGCTTGGAAAAACTACAAACAGGACTGGTTGTTTTTTAACCGTCAGCCTACAAGGCTTGATTTGTATGGGGTGTAGCGAGGGGCGAACATGTTATCCACAGAACCACCAACAGGGATTGTGGGTAAACACCGAGTTGTTCAGACTTTATTGAGGCATGAATGACCTGAATCCAGGTCCAGGTTCAATTCAAAGTCTTTGAAGGCGCGCCATCCGAGCAGTATCGACGGGACGTATTGCCCTGCTATCAGCGACGGCGGGATGGTAAAGCCCGGGTAGTATTTGTAGGTGACCGCCATGATGTTGCCTTGCAGGGCCAATACGCCGTCGAAGCGTTGGAAACGCTTGTTGTCGTTGGTGGAAACGCTCGAGCTTCCCGGTGTCAGCGCCTGCACAACGCTGAGCTGCCTGCCGGGTGACGAGGCCGTCAGGTAGTCGACATTTCCGGTATCGATGATGGCCTGCGTTACCCGGCGATCCAGCTGTGCGGCCACCACCAGCCGTTGATTGAGATCCAGGCGGCTGACGACAATCGACGCATCACAACGTGTGGCCGGCGGGGGATTCAGCTCCAGTGTGCTGCTGGTGATCTTCAAGCGCCCCAGCTTGCTGATCAGATCCAGCCCCAACAGGTTATCCCGGTCGCTGACAAAGACCAGGACGTTCTTGAACTCGCGGGTGCCGACTTTCAGCGACCGGAGAATTCCCAGCCTCGCAGCCAGGCCCTTTTCGCCATAAAACGTGCTGTAGCGATAAAAAGCATCGGGCAACAACTTGATGCCCATCTGTTTCGCCGTGTCGATGTTGACCCGGGTTTGCGGTGCGCCCGTGTCCAGTACAAAACGCGCCGAGGCACCATTGGCCGCGCCGATCTCGATAAATGGCAGCACTTGTTCAGCGATGTAGAAGTCGTCGGCATACGGATGGAGCGGCAGCACCTCATGCCTCGTCGAACCGCTGACCGAGAAATCGCCGGTCGCCGCCAGGACAGCCAGTGATTTGCTGCCAAAGGTGGAGAACAGAGGTTTCAGATAGGCGTTGGCCGCAATCGCCCGGGCATGCCTGGCCTTGATCGCCAGATAGTATTCGGGGAGTTGGTTGGCGACTTTGGCTTCGAGCAATCTGGCGAAGACCGTCACCGAACAGCTGAGGTGTCTATCGGCATCCAGCACCTTGTCGCACTGTTGCCGCAGTTGCTCCAGGGACGCGCTACGGCCCTGTTCGGAGTCTATCCAGCGATAAAAATCCTGGTCAGCCTCAGACGCTTTTGTCTGGACGGCAGAGATCAAGCCTGTGGATACCCACATGGCCGATGCAAGGAGTGCCAGAAGAGCGATAGTCTTCATATTCAGGCCAGTCATAAAAACCGGGGGTTATGAGTCAGCGCTGAATGTCTGAAAGCTCCCGAAAGCGTGCCGCACCCTTGATCAGCGCACAGAGAACTGTAGCTCACCGCCCTCGTCGGCGTGGGACGAGAGCGAGGGTTCGTGGCGTTGTGGATAACCGTCGCCGGTCGACCTCTCGAGCAAGCTCAAGGCCTGTGCATAAGATAGGCGTCACCGGTGACGCGGATCATGGGATGAGGGGTGACCTGGCAGGTCTTGATTATCCCGAAACCGTGCCGCTCGTAAAAACGCCGGGCGCCAGTGTTGGCGGCGTAATCGATCAGGCTCAGGCCATTGAGCCCCAGTTGGTCGGCGCGTTCTTGAGCGTGGGCGAGAAACTGTACGCCCAACCCCCGATTGCGCCAGCCTTCATGCAGGGCCAGGCTGGAGATGTACAGGGTATCGGGTACCTCCATGTCGGCGTAGGGCGCCAGTACCGGGTCGGTCGTCGGCACCGCCAGTGGGTCGTGGCGCATCACGTAGCTGTGCATCATGCCAATGACCTGACCACCGGCCTCGGCGATCAGGCAGTTCTGGTAGGAGAAGTCCACGTCGTCGCGTGCATAGCGAATGGCGCCGACATCCAGCAATGCCTGGCCGGGTTCGGCCAATTGGCTCCAGATGTAATCCGAAGCGCCTTCCGATGAAATCTGAAACAGGCGAGCAATCTCACGCGCATCGCCGCGCGTGGCCGAACGAAACAGCACTTCCATTTAGCTGGACTCCACAGGGCTTTGAGCGCCCGATTTAACGCGAACGCTTGAGGCGCGACAACGCAGCGACGGCACGGTTGTTTGTCCGGTTGTTACAGCTTGCAGCGCAGCCCTAGCGGACTACACCTTCCTCAACCAGCAACTTCAGAATCGCCTCGGCCCCGGCCTGGGCCGTCACGCCCTTGAGCACCTGCCCGCCTCCACCACTGGCCTTCGCCGTCGCAGCTTTCATACGGTCGGCACCGCTCTTGGCCTTGATCACCTTCAGGCGCTTGGGCCGTGGCTTGGCCGGTTGCAGGGTGGCGACCGCGAGCAGTTCATCGTCGATGACCTCGACGTCCTGCGCTTGCAGCACGCCGCGTCGGGCCGGGCCGTAAGCGCTCTGCCGAGGCTTGGGTGCGGCGTTATCCACCGTCGCCAGAAACGGCAGGCGCACCTTCAATCGACGGCGTTGACCGCGGGGCAAGGCTTGCAGCACCAGCGCCGAACCGCCATCGATGGACTCGACCTGCGCCAGCCCCACCACCAGCGGCCAGCCCAGGCTTTCGGCCAGCAGGAAGGGCAACATGCCCGAGCCTTCACCGGTTTCCGCCTGGCTGCCGGTCAACACCACTTGAGCACCGGCATCGCGCAAATACTCGGTCAGCGCCGGTAGCGCGTCGGCGCCTTGCGGTTGTTCCAGCACATGCAGTTGCTCAAGCCCCATGCCCAGGTAAGCGCGTAATGCAGGCTCGGCGATGTCGCCGGCATGCAGCACCTGCAAGTTATCCCCAGCCAATTGCAGGCCCAGTTCAACCGCCCGCGCATCCTGCTCCGCGCGACGCGGCCGACCGGACGTCGGGTGGGCGCCGATGGACACCAGGCTGATGATTTTCGTGCTCATAAACCTTTCCTTCCCTTAAGCCGCATCGCGCTTGGCGTCGTTGCGGTAAGCCTCTACCGCCTCGATCAAGGCTTGAAGAATCTCCGCGCTCTCACCGATCACCGAGAGGTCCGCACGCTTGATCATGTCGCAGCCAGGGTCGAGGTTGATCGCCACCACCTTGTCGCAGGCACCAATGCCTTGCAGGTGCTGGATCGCCCCGGAAATCCCCACCGCCACATAGACCCGTGCGGTAACCCAGGTACCGGATGCGCCGACCTGACGGTCGCGGGCCATGAAGCCATCGTCCACCGCCACCCGCGAGGCGCCTTCGGTCGCGCCGAGGGCTTCGGCGGTCCTGTGGAAAAGTCCCCAGTCCTTGACCCCATTACCGCCGGAGAAAATGAACTCGGCTTCGGCCATGGGAATTGCCGCCGGATCGACGGGCACCGCGCCCAGATCTTCGATCCGCGACAGGCTGCGCGCCACGGTTGTGGATAACTCCACCGGCAAGGCTTCGTGACGGGTTTCGCTGACCGGTTCGGCGCACTCGGCAGCCGCCAGAATCAATCGCGCCAGCGGACGGGCAAGGTCTTGCAGACCCGCGCCAGCACGGCCGATGCACTCCTGATCCTTGACCTGCCAGACCCGCGTGGCCGGGCGCTCGCCCAGTGCCGCAGCGAAACGCCGGCCGAGCTCACCACCGCCACTGCGGCTGTCCGGCAGCAACCAGTGACGCGGGCTGAACTGGTTATCCACAGCCCGCAGGCCCTGGACCCGTTGCTCCGGTGCATAACCGCTGAACTCTTCGCCTTCCAGCACCAGCAGCCGGTCGACGCCCGCCGTGGCAAAAGCGTTTTCCTTGTGTTCGCCGAAGACCACGGCCAGCACCGCGCCGTCCTTGCCGGCCAACTGATGAGCCAGGCCCAGCAGGTCGCGGTCGTGACTGCTCAAGCGACCACCGACCATGTCCGGCACCACGCTGATGTAAAACGCCGGCGCGGCCACCTGATGCAGCGGCAACTGCACTTCAACAGCAGCCGAGCGTTTGGTCGCCCCGCCCTGCTGGGCGCCGCTGCGGTCGATGCGTTTGATACCGTTGGGACCAATGAAACCGATGCCATGGGGATTCTTGCGGATGACGCCGTTAGGCCCCATCCAGCTGTGTTGCGCCGGCTGCATGGCTGCGTGCAACGGGTGCAGACGGTTGCGGGCAATCCATTCGGCCCGAGGGTCGCGGCGGATAATGTCGCTCATCAGTGCACCTCCGCGGGTTCACGTTGGGCCGGTGTAGAAGGTTTGGTCGCGGCTTCTTCCAGCAACGCGTCGGCCACCAGTTCGGCAATGTCCTTGATCATCGGCCGGGGTTCGACCACGCCTTCGAGCATTGCGGTGCATTGTGGACAACCTACGGCCACCAGTTCGGCGCCGGTTTCGCGGATGTCTTCCATGCGCATGTCGGGAATCCGCTGCTTGCCGGGAATGTCGGTGATCGGCGCGCCGCCGCCACCGCCGCAGCAGCGCGAGCGGAAGCCGGAACGTTGCATCTCTTTCACTTCGATCCCGAGGGCGCGCAACACCTGACGCGGCGCCTCGTATTCGCCGTTGTAGCGACCGAGGTAGCACGGATCGTGGTAGGTCACGCTGTCGCCTTTGTGCTGACCGAGGTTCAGCGCGCCGGCCTGGATGATTTCCGCCATGTAGGTGCTGTGGTGCTGCACCAGGTAGTTGCCGTCGAAGGCGCCGTACTCGTTTTTCAGCACGTGGAAGCTGTGCGGATCGCAGGTGACGATGCGGTTGAAGCTGTACTTGGCCAGGGTCTGGATGTTGCGTTTGGCCAACAGCTGGAAGGTTGCTTCGTCGCCCAGGCGCCGGGCCACGTCACCGCTGTCGCGTTCTTCGAGGCCGAGCACGGCGAAGTCGATTTTCGCCGCCTTGAGCACTTTGACGAAGGCGCGCAGGGTGCGCTGGTTGCGCATGTCGAAGGCGCCGTCGCCGACCCAGAACAGCACGTCGGTGGATTTCTTTTCACTGAGCAGGTTGAGGTTCAAGTCTGCTGCCCAGTTCATCCGCCCGCCCGGCGCGAAACCGCCCGGGTTGTCGGTAGCGATCAGGTTTTCCAGGACTTCGGCACCCTTGTTCGGGGTCGCACCTTTTTCCAGGGTCAGATGACGGCGCATGTCGACGATGGCATCGACGTGCTCGATCATCATCGGGCATTCCTCGACGCAGGCGCGGCAGGTAGTGCACGACCACAGGGTCTCGGCATCCACCAGGCCGTTGACGATCGGCTGATGCGGATTACCGGCGTGTTCGCCAATCGGCTTGCCGGGATACGGGCTGCCGGCGAACTTGGCATCGGTGCCACCAGCCAGGCCGACGACCATGTCCTGAATCAGTTTTTTCGGGTTCAGCGGCTGGCCGGCGGCGAAGGCCGGGCACGCTGCTTCGCATTTACCGCACTGCACGCAGGCGTCGAAGCCGAGCAACTGGTTCCAGGTGAAATCCTTGGGTTTTTCCACGCCCAGTGGCGCGGTCGGGTCGTTCAAGTCCAGAGGCTTGAGGCCCGTGGAACGACCACCGCCGAAGCGTTCGGCGCGACGGTGCCAGGCCAGGTGCAGCGCACCGGCGAAGGCGTGCTTCATCGGCCCGCCCCAGGTCATGCCGAAGAACAGTTCCGACACACCCCACAACACGCCAACCCCGAGAATCGCCGCCAACAGCCAACCACCGAAGTTTTCCGGGAGGATCCCGGCCACCGGCAGGGTCAACAGGAAGAACGAAGCCGAGAACGCCAGCAGGCTTTTCGGCAGGCGCATCCACGGGCCTTTCGACAGGCGCGACGGCGGGTTGCGTCGACGCAGGTAAACAAAGATCGCGCCGACGAACATGATCGCCGTCATCAGTAACAGCGCATAGCCGAGGAAGCGGTTATGCAGGCCGAAACCATGCACCAGAATCGCCAGCACGATGGACGCCACCGCACCGCCGGCTGTGGCAACGTGGGTGTTGGCAATGTATTTGTCCCGCGCGACCACATGGTGCAAGTCGACCATGTAGCGCTTGGGCATGGCGAACAGGCCGCCGATCAGGTCGACTTTCGAAGCCCGGCCCCGGCGCCACATGGCCACCCGCCGCAACGCGCCCAGGACACCAAGGCCCAGGGCTGCGAACAACAGGATTGGAAGAAGGGTGTTCAACATGGTGAAGCTCCCAAAGACCTCGGGTCTTGCAAGGGTTCATGTGCTTGCCGTTAAAGGCCTGGCACCGACCTGTGGCGAGGGGGCTTGCCCCCGTTCGGCTGCGAAGCAGTCGTAAATCGGTCAAATGCATTTTTTACTGACAGACCGCATTGACTGATTTTGGGGCCGCTTCGCAGCCCAACGGGGGCAAGCCCCCTCGCCACAGTGATGGTGGTGATGCTGTTAGAAATCCTTGCACAACCGCAGCGCGTCGTAGATCGCAGCGTGTGTATTGCGCTGAGCCACACAGTCGCCGATACGGAACAGCAAGTAGCCGTCGCCCGTGGTGCTCAGCGAAGGTTGCGGCTTGATCGCGAACAAGGCTTCGATGTCCATCTGGCCTTTGTTGCGCGAGCCTTCCTTCAGCGCGTAGTAGATTTCTTCGTCCGGACGCACGCCGTTTTCCACCACCACCTGGTCGACCACCCGCTCCTCTTTGGCGCCGGTGTATTCGTTTTCCAGCACCGCCACCAGCTTGTCGCCTTCGCGGTAGACCTTCTCCAGCATCATGTCGCCGGTCATGATCACTTCTTTGGGGTACATGCTGCGGTAGTAAGTCGGGAACGACGTACCGCCGATGGCCACGCCCGGTTTGATGTCGTCGGTGACGATCTCGACCTGGCTGCCCTTGTCGGCGAGGAAGTCAGCCGTCGACATCCCGGTGAACTCACAAATGGTGTCGTAGACCAGCACGTTCTTGCCCGGCGCGACCTTGCCGTCGAGCACGTCCCAGCTGCTGACCACCAGGCCTTCAGCCGCGCCCCAGTGTTCGTTCTGCTCCAGGAACGGATGACCGCCCACCGCCAGCACCACCACATCCGGACGCAGGTCCAGGATGGTCGCCGCATCCGCCGCGGTACCCAGGCGCAGGTCGACTTTCAACCGCGCCAGCTCCAGCTGGAACCAGCGAGTGATACCAGCGATCTGGTCCCGCTGCGGGGCTTTCGAGGCCGTGGTGATCTGCCCGCCGATGAATTCCTTCTTCTCGAACAGGGTCACGTCGTGGCCGCGTTCGGCCGATACACGAGCAGCTTCCATCCCGGCCGGGCCGGCACCGACCACCACCACCTTGCGTTTGACGCCGGTGGTTTTCTCGATGATGTGCGGCACGCCCATGTATTCACGGGAGGTCGCGGCGTTCTGGATGCACAGCACGTCCAGGCCCTGGTACTGGCGGTCGATGCAGTAGTTGGCGCCGACGCACTGTTTGATCTGGTCGACCTGGCCCATCTTGATCTTGGCGATCAGGTGCGGGTCGGCGATGTGAGCGCGGGTCATGCCGACCATGTCGACGTAGCCGCCCTCCAGAATACGCGTGGCCTGGTTCGGGTCCTTGATGTTCTGCGCGTGCAGCACAGGTGCCTTGACCACTTCCTTGATGCCGGCCGCCAGATGCAGGAACGGCTCCGGTGGATAACTCATGTTGGGGATAACGTTGGCCAGGGTGTTGTGGGTGTCGCACCCTGAACCCACGACACCAATAAAATCGATCATGCCGGTGTCGTCGTAGTACTTGGCGATCTGCTTCATGTCCTCATGGGACAAGCCATCCGGGTGGAATTCATCACCGCACAGACGGATGCCGACGCAGAAATCAGGGCCGACTTCCTTGCGCACGGCCTTGATCACTTCCAGGCCGAAACGCATGCGGTTCTCGAAGCTGCCGCCCCATTCGTCGGTACGCTTGTTGACCCGCGGGCTCCAGAACTGGTCGATCATGTGCTGGTGCACGGCCGACAATTCGACGCCGTCCAGGCCACCGGCCTTGGCCCGCGCCGCAGCACTGGCGTAGTTGCCGATCACCCGCCAGATTTCTTCCGGCTCGATGGTCTTGCAGGTCGCACGGTGCACCGGTTCACGGATACCCGACGGCGACAGCAGGGTTGGCCAGTGCTCGCCGTCCCAACGGGAGCGTCGGCCCATGTGGGTAATCTGGATCATGATCTTGGCGCCATGCTTGTGCATGGCATCGGCCAGGTTCTGGAAGTGCGGAATGATCCGGTCGTCCGCCAGGTTCACCGACTTCCACCAGCCTTGCGGGCTGTCGATGGCCACGCTGGAGGAGCCGCCGCAAATTGCCAGGCCGATCCCGCCCTTGGCTTTCTCTTCGTAATACTTGACGTACCGGTCGGTGGTCATGCCGCCGTCGGTGGCATAGACCTCGGCGTGCGCGGTGCTGAGCACGCGGTTGCGGATGGTCAGTTTGCCGATCTGGATCGGCTGGAACATTGCTTCGAAAGCCATGGCGGGTTCCTCGACTTACAACGGCTTGACGGTGAACAAGCCGTCTTCGTGGCCCTCTTCGGAGCCACCGTAGACTTGCTCGGCCACGGTGCGGATCTTGCTGCCGCGAGCGGCGAGGATCTGGTCCATGGCCCCTGCAAACCAGCCGGTGAACATGTAGTCGACCTTGCGTCCGACCTTGCCGTACACGTAGACGAATGCCGAGTGTTCGAGCTTGACGCTGGCGGTGCCTTTGTCGAGGTCGATGTCCTGGATCTTGAACAGGCCCCAGCCGCGCTGCGACAGGCGCTTCATGTAGTGTTCGAACACCGCGACGCCTTCCAGGCCGTGGCATTCGGCTTCTTTTTCACACCAGTGCCAGGCGGACTTGTAGCCGGCCTTGTAGAGGATTTCGGCATAGGCTTCAGCGCCCAGCACTTCCTCGATGCCCATGTGGTTGTTGACGAAGAAATGGCGCGGCACGTACAGCATCGGCAGGGCGTCGGAGGTCCAGACACCGGTTTCGCTGTCGACTTCGATTGGCAATTGCGGGGCGATCTTGGCCATGGAAACTTAACTCCAGAAAATTCGTTGTGTTGCCCGCTGCACGGACGGCAGCGGGAAAGGATTCAGAAGTGCGGCGGCTTATTCGCCCCAGACATCTTTCAAAACGTTGACCCAGTTCTCGCCCATGATCTTGCGCACCACGCGCTCGGAGTGGCCGCGCTTGAGCAGGGTCTCGGTCAGGTTCGGGAACTCGCCCACGGTGCGGATGCCCAGCGGGTTGATGATCTTGCCGAAGCTGGTCAGGCGGCGGGCGTAGCCCTTGTCGTGGGTCAGGTATTCGAAGAAGTCCTGGCCGTGGCCCTGGGTGAAGTCGGTGCCGATGCCGATGGCGTCTTCGCCGACGATGTTCATCACGTACTCGATGGCTTCGGCGTAGTCGTCGATGGTCGAATCGATGCCCTTGGCCAGGAACGGCGCGAACATGGTCACGCCAACAAAACCGCCATGGTCAGCGATGAATTTCAGTTCTTCATCGGACTTGTTGCGCGGGTGCTCCTTGAGCCCCGACGGCAGGCAGTGGGAGTAGCAGACCGGCTTCTTCGATTCGAGGATGACTTCTTCGGAAGTCTTGGAACCGACGTGGGACAGGTCGCACATCACGCCAACGCGGTTCATCTCGGCGACGATTTCGCGACCGAAGCCCGACAGGCCGCCATCACGCTCGTAGCAACCGGTGCCCACCAGGTTCTGGGTGTTGTAGCACATCTGCACGATGCCAACGCCGAGCTGCTTGAAGACTTCGACATAGCCTATCTGGTCTTCAAAGGCGTGGGCATTCTGGAAGCCGAAAAGGATGCCGGTCTTGCCCTGCTCCTTGGCTTTACGGATGTCGGCGGTGGTGCGCACCGGAATCACCAGGTCGCTGTTCTCGCGGATCAGCTTCTGGCTCGCGGCGATGTTGTTGACAGTGGCCTGGAAGCCCTCCCACACCGACACGGTGCAGTTGGCTGCGGTCAGACCGCCCTTGCGCATGTCTTCGAACAGTTCACGGTTCCACTTGGCAATAATCAGCCCGTCGATAACGATGCTGTCGGCGTGCAATTCGGCTGGGCTCATCAGGCTGTCCCCTTATTAGCGATTCATGCGCCGAATCGTCTGCCGGCGCTTTGGGGCCAGCATATGCCTCGGTGCCTAAGCACCCGGGTGCAAAAACGACAGGGGAATTGCCGAAAGCGTCAATCCGCGACAAAGGGTCGTCGCCAGGCACAATCACCGACCTGTTCAAGGCCCGCGGCTTGGGCCAGAATTCGCCGCATCACTGGATGCTTCACTGGACAAGGGCGGCGACGATAATGAAATCGATCATTCTGGCAATGGCACTGATTGCGACCGGCGTACACGCAGCGGAGGTGTCCGACGACAACCCGTGCGACAAAGTCGAAAACGACGTCCAGACCCTGGAATGCTCGGCCTTCAGCAAAACCTCCGCCGAAGACCTGCTCAAGGAAAACCTCCAGGGCCTGGCCGAGCGCATGCAGTCGCAGTACGGCAAAAACCCGTCGCAACTGGCCGACATCACCGCCAAGATCAAAGCCGCCCAACAGCAATGGCTGAAGACCCGCGACGCAGACTGCGCCATCGAAGCCTTCCCTGCCACCGCCGGCAGCAAGGCGCTCACCATTGCCCAGAACGATTGTGTGGCGCGGATGAGTGATGAGCGGTCGGAGTTTTTGGAGTCGATTGGGCAGGAGTAGTCCTGAAAATTCCGGTGAAAGCTGGAACTGCATCCAGCTTTCAACTGCGGCTTCCCTTCTTCCTACAACAAGTTCTGATCTCGCCTACGCGCATTGCCTGGAAGCCCCAATCTGTGGGTTTTTCACGCAACATCCTGACAATTGTTGTTGATTGGCCATCTGAAAAATATAAGTAAAGATTCGCAAATCTTATAAAAGACTTATATTCTTCCATGAACAGCATCCACTGGACTCGAAAGGCCGTTAAGCAACTCCTGAAATTGCATTCCGTTCATCAGGGTCAGGTTCGTGATGCCATCACGGCGCTGGCAGGCATGCCCGATGTAGGCAATGTCAAAGCACTGGTCGGTCATGACTACGCTTATCGACTGCGTGTCGGTAACTATCGGGTTATGTTTGATTGGGATGGCGCGATCAAAGTGGTCAGTATTCAAGAGGTCAAAAAACGCGATGAACGCACCTACTGACATCCAAATCATCAATGACGCCGAAGGCAATCCAGCCTTCGTGGTCATTCCCTATGCACAATACGTGGCGCAGAAAATCGAACCCGACTTGATCCCCCATGAGGTGGTGAGCCGAATCGTCGATGGCGCTACTCCCATCCGCGCCTGGCGCGAACACTTGAACCTTACCCAGGAAGAAGTGGCCAAACGCATGGGCATCACTCAACCGGCTTTCGCCCAGCAAGAGACTGTCGCCAAGCCTCGCAAGGCCACCCGCGAGAAGATCGCTGCGGCTTTTGGCATCACCGCCAGTCAGCTTGAACTGTAAGCTGCACACCCTCTGTCACTAATGGGATTGAACATGAAAGTCTGCGGCATCGAAATCAAGGGCAGCGAAGCGATCATCGCCGTGGCCACGCTGGACGGTCAGGCGCTGGGCCATGTCGCACTCGCCACCAAGAAAATTGCCCTGGACGATGACGACGAAGCCGCCAACGTCAAAGTGTTCGCCGCTCAAGTCGCTTCGTTTGTCCGCGAGAATTCCATCGACCGCATTGCGATCAAGAAGCGCAGCAAGAAAGGCGAGTTCGCTGGCGGGCCGACCACCTTCAAGATCGAAGGGGTTTTCCAGTTGCTGGAGAATTGCGAGGTAGCCCTGCTGTCTCCGCAGACCATCAATGCCCAGGCTAAAAAGCACAATTTCGAACTGCCAGGGACGCTGAACAAGTATCAGCATGAGGCCTATAAAGCGGCGTGTTTGGCGTTGGTGAAGAAGTAATCTCAGGCACCGCTGTACAACTGTAGGAGTGAGCCTGCTCGCGATAGCGGTGCATCAGTCGACATGAATGTGTCTGACAGACTGCCTTCGCGAGCAGGCTCACTCCTACAGGGTTTTCGGGTGTTTATACTTTCGCGGTACGCCGGTCTTCTCTTGGACAGCGCTCATACTTCGCCCGATAACTCCGGGTGAAATACGACGGCGATTCAAACCCGCACGCGATGCTCACTTCCAGCACACTCATGTCGGTCTGGCGCAGCAACTGCCGGGCTTTCTCCAGCCTTAACCGCAGATAGAAATTGCTCGGTGTGTCGTTCAGATGCAGGCGAAACAACCGCTCCAGCTGCCGCCGCGTCACCTTGATCGATTCCGCCAGTTCCAGCGTGCTCAGCGGCGGTTCGCTGTGCTGCTCCATCTCACCGATCACGTGCACCAGCTTCTTGTTGCTGATGCCATAACGGGTGGCGACTTCCATGCGCTGGTGGTCTTTGCGCGGGCGGATGCGGCCAAGCACGAATTGCTCGCTGACCTGGATCGCCAGATCGGGGCCGTGGGCCTGGGCGATCAGATCCAGCATCAGGTCAATGGAAGCGGTGCCGCCGGCGGAGGTGATGCGCCGGCGGTCGATCTCGAACAGCTCCTGGGTGACGCTGAGCTGTGGATAGGATTCCTTGAAGGCGTCGATGGCTTCCCAGTGCAGGGTCAGGCGATGCCCCTCGAGCAACCCCGCCTCGGCGAGGATGAAGCTGCCAGTGTCAATGGCGCCGAGGGTCACGCCTTCGTGGTCCAGGCGGCGCAGCCAGTGCTCCAGCGCCGGGGTGGTGAATTTCAGCGGCTCGAAGCCGGCGACCACCAGCAGCGTCGCGCCTTTTTTCAACGGCTCCAGCGCAGCATCGGCGTTGACCGACATGCCGTTACTGGCCAGCACCGCCCCGCCATCAGCGCTCAGCACATGCCAGCGGTACAGCTCGCCACGAAAGCGATTGGCGACCCGCAACGGCTCGATGGCCGAGATAAATCCGATGGCCGAGAAACCCGGCATCAACAAGAAGTAGAAATCCTGGGACATGGAGCGCACTCGCTTAGCAGGTAACAGGAGGCCAGGTAACGAGAGGGCGGGCAGCGTAGGGATGTTGATACGCCACTTGCGAGCGGCATTCAAGAGCACAGGTCGCTGCAGTGCAAGAGCTGGTCGCCGCAGTGCGCTTTCATCGGTGCTTTGCTGCGTAACTTGGCATCACCGGCGCATCAGACACCGGAACTCACAATAAACGAACTGCCGAGGAACCTGAGAATGAAACGACTGATCAGCAGCTGTGTTCTTGCACTCAGTGGTACCGCTTTGCTGAGCGCCAGTGTCATGGCCGCCGAACCCGCCGCATGCCAGAACGTGCGCATGGGTGTAGTGAACTGGACCGACGTGATCGCCACCAGCGCCATGACCCAGGTATTGCTCGATGGCCTCGGCTACAGCACCAAACAAACCAGCGCCTCCCAGCAAATCATCTTCGCCGGGATCCGCGACCAGCGTCTGGACCTGTTCCTCGGCTACTGGAACCCGCTGATGACCCAGACCATCACCCCGTTCGTCGACGCCAAGCAGGTCAAGGTGCTTGAAGCGCCAAGCCTGCAGGACGCCCGCGCGACCCTCGCCGTGCCGACCTATCTCGCCGACAAGGGCCTGAAAACCTTCGCTGACATCGCCAAATTCGAAAAAGAACTGGGCGGCAAGATCTACGGCATCGAGCCTGGCTCGGGCGCCAACACCCAGATCAAGGCGATGATTTCCAAGAACCAGTTCGGCCTCGGCAAGTTCCAGCTGGTCGAGTCCAGCGAAGCCGGCATGCTTGCCGCCGTGGATCGCGCCGTACGTCGCAACGAAGCCGTGGTGTTCTTCGGCTGGGCGCCGCACCCGATGAACGTTAACGTAAAAATGACCTACCTCACCGGCAGTGAAAACGCCCTTGGGCCGGACGAAGGCAAGGCCACCGTGTGGACCGTCACTGCACCGACATACGCCGAACAATGCCCGAACATCGGTCGTCTGCTGAGCAACCTGACGTTCACCGCCGAAGACGAGAGCCGGATGATGCAGCCGCTGCTGGATCACAAGGACGCTTTCGAGTCGGCCAAACAATGGATCAAGGATCACCCGCAGGACAAAAAACGCTGGCTTGAAGGCGTCACCACCTTCGACGGCAAACCGGCCGCTGAAAACCTGAAACTGACCAGTAAATAAACCCGAACGAACTACCGTCTCGCAGCCCCAACGGGCTGCGAACGGAACCATCACGCCTGGCCAAAACCAAAAACCCGCCTGTAAGGAACCGCCTCATGAACCACGACGTCATCATCACCTGCGCACTCACCGGTGCTGGCGACACGACCGCCAAGAGCCCACACGTGCCGGTCACCCCGAAACAGATCGCCGCTGCCGCCGTGGAAGCCGCCAAGGCCGGCGCCACCGTGGTTCACTGCCATGTGCGTGACCCGCAAACCGGCAAGTTCAGCCGTGACGTGGCGCTGTATCGCGAAGTGATGGAGCGCATCCGCGAGGCGGACGTCGACATCATCGTCAACCTCACCGCCGGCATGGGCGGCGACCTGGAGATCGGTGCCGGCGAGAACCCGATGGAGTTCGGCCCGAATACCGACCTGGTCGGCCCGCTGACCCGCCTGGCCCACGTCGAAGAACTGCTGCCGGAAATCTGCACCCTCGACTGCGGCACCCTGAACTTTGGCGACGGCGACACCATTTACGTCTCCACCCCGGCCCAGCTGCGCGCTGGTGCCAAACGCATCCAAGAGCTGGGCGTGAAAGCCGAGCTGGAAATCTTCGACACCGGCCACCTGTGGTTCGCCAAGCAGATGATCAAGGAAGGCCTGCTCGACAACCCGTTGTTCCAGCTGTGCCTGGGCATCCCTTGGGGCGCGCCGGCGGACACCACCACCATGAAAGCCATGGTCGACAACCTGCCGGCCGACGCGGTCTGGGCCGGCTTCGGTATCGGTCGCATGCAGATGCCGATGGCGGCGCAAGCGGTGTTGCTCGGCGGCAACGTGCGCGTCGGGCTGGAAGACAACCTGTGGCTGGACAAGGGCGTGCTGGCGACCAACGGCCAACTGGTCGAACGTGCTGGCGAAATCCTCAGCCGGCTCGGCGCCCGCGTCCTGACCCCGGCTGAAGGCCGGGCAAAAATGGGCCTGACCAAGCGCGGTTGACCCTTACACATTTTTCCCCAAGTTTTTTCCGAGCCAAATTCAGGAAGTCGCCATGAGCTTTATCACCGAAATCAAAACCTTCGCAGCGCTGGGCAGTGGTGTCATCGGCAGCGGCTGGGTGTCCCGCGCCCTCGCCCATGGCCTGGATGTAGTGGCCTGGGACCCGGCGCCCGGCGCTGAAGCCACCCTGCGCAAACGCGTCGCCAATGCCTGGGGCGCGCTGGAGAAACAAGGACTGGCGCCGGGTGCATCGCAGGATCGCCTGCGCTTTGTCGCGACCATCGAAGAGTGCGTGCGCGATGCCGATTTCATCCAGGAAAGCGCCCCGGAGCGGCTGGAGCTGAAACTGGACCTGCACAGCAAAATCAGCGCGGCGGCCAAGCCCAATGCGCTGATCGGTTCCAGCACTTCCGGCCTGTTGCCGAGCGAGTTCTACGAGAGCGCCACACACCCGGAACGCTGCGTGGTCGGGCATCCGTTCAACCCGGTTTATCTGCTGCCGTTGGTCGAAGTCGTCGGCGGCAAAAACACCGCCCCTGAAGCAGTGCAAGCGGCCATGAAGGTCTATGAATCCCTGGGGATGCGCCCGCTACATGTGCGCAAGGAAGTACCGGGTTTCATCGCCGACCGCCTGCTCGAAGCGCTGTGGCGTGAAGCGCTGCACCTGGTCAACGACGGCGTGGCGACCACCGGCGAAATCGACGATGCCATCCGCTTCGGCGCGGGCTTGCGCTGGTCGTTCATGGGCACCTTCCTGACCTACACCCTGGCCGGTGGCGATGCCGGCATGCGCCACTTCATGGCACAGTTCGGCCCGGCGTTGCAATTGCCGTGGACTTACTTGCCGGCGCCGGAACTGACCGACAAACTGATCGACGACGTGGTCGATGGCACCAGCGATCAACTGGGTAAACACAGCATTTCGGCGCTGGAGCGCTATCGTGATGACTGCCTGCTGGCGGTGCTGGAGGCGGTGAAGACCACCAAAGAGAAGCATGGGATGGCTTTCAGCGAGTAAACCCAGACTTTGGGGCCAGCAGCACTGGCCCCATCGCGAGCAGGCTCGCTCCTACAGGGGAATGCATTCCAATGTAGGAGCGAGCCTGCTCGCGATAGCGGCAGCCCAGTCACCATCAATGTTGGAACTAACATCATGCCCACCCTCACCACCTACCAAACCACCATCATCCCCGACTGGGTCGACTACAACGGCCACCTGCGCGACGCCTTCTACCTGCTGATTTTCAGCTACGCCACCGATGCACTGATGGATCGCCTGGGCCTGGACAGCAACAGCCGCGAAGCCAGCGGCAATTCGCTGTTCACCCTCGAATTGCACCTCAATTACCTGCACGAAGTGAAGCTCGACGCCCAAGTCGAAGTGCACACCCAAATCATTGCCCACGACAGCAAGCGCGTGCACCTCTATCACAGCCTGCATCTGGTTGGTGAAGCCCAGGAGCTTGCCGGCAACGAACAGATACTGCTGCACGTCGACCTCGCCGGACCGCGTTCGGCGCCGTTCAGCGAACTGTCCTTGAGCCGGCTGCAAGCCGTCGTCGCCGAACAGGCAGACCTGCCAACGCCCGAGTACATTGGCCGAGTGATCGCATTGCCCACAAAAAAATAACAAGGAGATCGCCATGAACACCGCCGCTGCATTTGCCGACTTTCGTACCTATCCGTTGATCAGCCCGCTGACTGGTGTGCAGACCCTGGCAGACCGTGTTCTGGTGAAGTGGGCCGACGATCGCGTCAGCCCTTTCCACCATCAATGGCTGCGGGACAATTGCCCGTGCCCGCAGTGCGTCTACACCGTGACCCGCGAGCAAGTGCTGGAAATCGTCGATGTGGCTCCAGATCTGATACCCGATAACACAAGCATCGACGGCGAAGGCTGTTTGACGGTTGATTGGCAGGACGGCCACTCAAGCCGCTTCGACCCCGGCTGGCTACGCGCCCACGCCTATGACGACGAGTCCCGCGCCGAGCGTCAGGCACGCAAGCCGAAAGCCAGGCTCTGGCACAGCGATTTGCAGCTGCCGGTATTCGAATATCAAGCACTGATGACGGATAACGACGCTCTGTTGCAATGGCTGTTGGCGGTACGGGATACCGGATTGACCCAAGTCCGTGGAGTGCCCACCGAGCCCGGTTCTCTGAAGCTGATTGCCCAACGGATTTCCTTCATCCGCGAGAGCAATTTCGGCGTGCTGTTCAACGTGCAATCCAGGGCCGACGCCGACAGCAACGCCTACACCGCTTTCAACCTGCCGCTGCACAGCGATCTGCCGACCCGGGAGTTGCAACCGGGACTGCAATTTTTGCATTGCCTGGTCAACGACGCCGAGGGTGGCGAGAGCATTTTTGTCGACGGGTTTGCCATCGCCGACGCCTTGCGCCGGGAAGACCCCGAATCCTTCAAAAGCCTCTGCGAAATCCCCGTGGAGTTTCGCAACAAGGACCGCCACAGCGACTACCGCTGTCTCGCGCCGATCATCGCCTTGGATGCGTTGGGGCAGGTATCGGAAATCCGCATGGCGAACTTTCTGCGCGGGCCGTTCGATGCCTCGGTAGAACAGATGCCCAAGCTCTATCACGCCTACCGGCGCTTTATCGCAATGACCCGCGAGCCTCGATTCAGGTTGATGCAGCGGCTCAATCCCGGGGAGCTGTGGTGCTTTGACAACCGCCGCACCCTGCACGCCCGCAACGCCTTCGACCCCGCCACCGGGGCGCGGCACTTCCAGGGCTGCTATGTGGACCGGGATGAGTTGTTGTCGCGGATCCTCGTGTTACAACGTTAAACCGCGTCATCGTTCTTCGCGGGCTTGCTCGCGAAGGCGGTATATCAATCAACACAAAACCCACTGAATCACAGGCAAAAAAAGCCCCGATCAAGCCGTGACAGGATCGAGGCAGAGGGTACTGTTGAGGAGCTGCGATGCGAGGGTGACCAAACCTTCGTGAAGCGAGCTGAGTCCAGTGTGCCCACTCCCCCGCGCGCCGGGTTAGCCGAAAACGACATGTTCATAACCAATTGAGCCATTGCGACAATTCGTCCTTGCCGACACCCGGCACCCCTACCAGAATCGAACCACGACACCGTTCCCTGAAGAAGGATTGCGTCATGATGCACGCCGATTTGATAGACCAGGAAGACCTGTTGGGCCAGCTCAAGTCGTTGGGCTTCAACGTGCCCAGTGGAGCCACCGCCGAGCAGGCTTGCGAATGCGTGGTAAGGGGCTTGGACGATGCCCGAGCGTATGAACTTCGCAAGATGGTCAAGGAGATGTACACCAGCAGCGCGACGATCCTGCCGGCAGTGCGCCAGGCCATCGACAAACAATTGCTGCCGGCGTTGTCGGAGTACCAGCAAAACCACACCGCCCGATAAAACGCCTTCGCGAGCAGGCTCCCACACTGGTTCTGTGAACAACACAGATCAAATGTGGGAGCGAGCCTGCTCGCGAATGAAGTCGACCCGGTTTAGAGCCTTACACTGGCAAACGTCGACTCATTGCGCGCCTGGCTCAGCGCCGACAACGGCCCGGACAACGGCGACAGCACCAGTGCTTGTGGCAGCGGCATCATCGCTACTTGCTGGGTGGTGTTGGATCCTACGCGCTCGTCACGCGGCGGAATGCCGAAGTATTCGCGGTAGCACTTGGAGAAGTGCGGCGTGGACACAAACCCGCACACCGACGCCACTTCGATGATCGACATCGGCGTTTGCTTGAGCAGCTGGCGCGCACGGATCAGGCGCAGCTTGAGGTAGTAACGCGACGGCGAGCAATGCAGGTATTTCTGGAACAACCGCTCGAGCTGACGACGGGACACCGCGACATACACCGCCAGTTCGTCCAGGTCGATCGGCTCTTCGAGGTTGGCTTCCATCAACGCGACGATTTCCTGCAACTTCGGCTGGTTGGTGCCGAGCATGTGCTTGAGCGGCACACGCTGGTGATCCTGCTCGTTGCGGATACGCTCGTAGACGAACATTTCCGAAATGGCCGCCGACAGCTCACGACCGTGATCGCGGCTGATCAAGTGCAGCATCATGTCCAGCGGCGCGGTGCCGCCGGAGCTGGTGAAACGGTTACGGTCGAGGGTGAACAAGCGAGTGCTCATCGCAACACGCGGGAAAGCTTCCTGCATCGCCGCCAGGCATTCCCAGTGCACGCTGCAATCAAAACCGTCGAGCAGGCCGGCGCAGGCCAGGGCCCAGCTGCCGGTGCACACCGCGCCGAGGCGGCGGGACTGGCGGGCCTGGCTTTGCAGCCATGACACGTGTTCGCGGGTAACAGTGCGCTGGATGCCGATACCGCCGCAGACGATGACGGTGTCCATTGGCGGGGCTTTGTGCATGGAGGCGTCGGGGGTGATCTGCAGGCCGTCACTGGCCCAGACCTGGCCGCCGTCGACGGTGAGGGTGGTCCAGCGATACAGCTCGCGACCGGACAACTGGTTGGCCATGCGCAGGGGTTCCACTGCGGAGGCCAGAGAAATCAGCGTGAAATTGTCCAGCAGCAGAAAGCCGATGGATTGAGGCGCACGGTTCTGGGGTTG
This sequence comes from Pseudomonas sp. KH_046_2, assembly GCF_057838985.1. Taxonomy (NCBI): domain Bacteria; kingdom Pseudomonadati; phylum Pseudomonadota; class Gammaproteobacteria; order Pseudomonadales; family Pseudomonadaceae; genus Pseudomonas; species Pseudomonas sp. KH_046_2. The sequence continues at coordinate 5,814,955 of NZ_CM174480.1, forward strand.
GGCCCCGGAGTTGAACGTCGTCATCGCGGTATCTCCTCACACAAAGCGGGTGATGGCCTCAGGCGGAGGCTCTTTTTATTGCCATCGTTCTCGCGTGGGAGACGGGCTTTGTAATGACAGAGCAATTGCCATGCCTATTTTTGAATGCGCGTTCAATAACTCCTGAAAACGACGTCGGAATGTGTCTATCTATGTCTTGCAAGGCAGGGGATTTAAATGGCCATCAGGACTGGCAAGCGCCCCGGCCCACAAGCTGTGAGCAATTCGGTAGCACTTGTGGGAACGGCGTTGCGCCGCGATGGAAAGGAGTGTCACCGCAGGCACGGGTGACGAGCGGTCGAAGGCCGGTTGGCCCTCGATCGGTGGCAAAACGATTTATCTGTGAGCGACGCGCTAAAAGGTGGCGCGTTTTCGAGCTGGTGTTCACTTAGCGCGCAGTTTTGACTGGTCCGTGGCGAGGGGGCTTGCCCCCGTTCGGCTGCGAAGCAGTCGTAAAAATCTTAGGGCCGCTTCGCGACCCAACGGGGCGGTGCGGCGGTCCGACAAGCCCCCTCGCCACAGGGGCGACTCGGTCTCAGCACTCCACTGCACTGACCGCCAACCCACCCCGCGATGTCTCCTTATATTTGTCATGCATATCGGCACCGGTATCGCGCATGGTGCGGATCACCCGATCCAGCGAAATAAAGTGCTGGCCATCACCGCGCAAAGCCATTTGCGCGGCGTTGATTGCTTTCACCGCGGCAATCGCGTTGCGCTCGATGCACGGCACCTGGACCAATCCACCCACCGGGTCGCAGGTCAGGCCGAGGTTGTGTTCCAGACCGATCTCCGCCGCGTTGCACAGTTGCTCTGGCGTGGCGCCAAGAATTTCCGCCAGCCCCGCCGCCGCCATGGCGCAGGCCGAACCGACTTCACCCTGGCAACCGACTTCGGCACCGGAGATCGAAGCGTTTTTCTTGCACAGGATGCCCACCGCCGCCGCGCCGAGGAAGTAGTCGACGACATTGGCGTCGGTCACGGCCTCGCTGAATTTCATGAAATAGTGCAGCACCGCCGGAATGATCCCCGCCGCGCCGTTGGTCGGCGCCGTGACCATGCGCCCGCCGGCGGCGTTTTCTTCGTTGACCGCCAGGGCGAACAGGTTGACCCATTCCATGGCGCTCAAGGTCGAGCCGATCACGTTGGGTTTGTTCAGTTCCTGCAGGCTGCGATGCAGCTTGGCCGCGCGGCGGCGCACGTTCAGCCCGCCGGGCAGGATGCCTTCGTGTTTGAGGCCCTGTTCGACGCAATCCTGCATGGCGCGCCAGAGCTTCATCAGGCCGCTACGGATTTCCTCTTCGCTGCGCCAGACCTTCTCGTTAGCCATCATTAGTTCAGCTACGCGCAGATTGTGCTTTTTACACAGTTCCAGCAGCTCGGCCGCACTGGAAAAGTCATAAGGCAACACAGTGCGGTCGAGGTCGACGACACCGCTGGAGGCCTGAGTCTCATCGACGACAAAACCGCCGCCGACCGAATAGTAGGTGTCGCGATGCAACTCACCGTCATCACCCTCGACAATCAGGGTCATGGCGTTGGGGTGGAATGGCAGGTTCTCGTCGATCAGGCGCATGTCCCGGGCCCAGATGAAGGGCACCGGCAAGCGACCGTCGAGCAACAGCGTATCGGTCTCGCGCAGGGTGGCGATACGAATGCCGATTTGCGACGGATCGATCGCATCCGGCCACTCGCCCATCAAGCCCATGATCACGGCATTGTCGCTGCCGTGGCCGATACCGGTGGCCGACAACGAGCCGAACAGCTGGACTTCGACACGCCGCACCTGCTCCAGCAACCCGCGCTCACGCAAGTCCTGCACAAACAAAGCCGCCGCCCGCATGGGCCCCACTGTGTGTGAACTGGAAGGACCGATGCCGATTTTGAACAGGTCGAAAACACTGATAGCCATTACTGCCGAACTCCTGGATGGGCCCACTGCGCACGCAAAAGCGCACGGTGACGGAGCTGCTACGCTCAAGCTGCAATCCGCCGAGATGACCGCATCATCAAGCTTTTATCCAGTTGTTCGACGTCTCTAACCGACGCACTCATGCCCACCAGCGCCGCGTGTCTTTTACGCCGTGTTTTCGCCGTTTTTTTGCGGTTCAGCGGGGAAAAAGGGGCTGAAAAAATCTGTAAACGACGTCACCGACACTGGATGCGACCATCCCTGTACTGGATACGACGCACCCTGTAGGCGTCAGATTTTCACTGGTACATGATCATATCGACTCGATTGCAAGGCGCCGTGGTAGAGCTGTCTCCAGAACGCCATCCAACCGCAACCTATAAGTGCGGTGGTCCAGTCGGAACACTGCCAAAAAAAACACCAAGGAGTCCATCCATGAAAGGTTCCCCGTCGTTGTTGTTGGCCGCCATGCTTAGTCTGCCGGTTCTGGCGCAAGCCGCAGAACCGGCGCAGTGCAGTACCGTAAACTTCTCCGATGTCGGCTGGACCGACATCACCGCGACTACCGCGACCACCAGCGTCGTGCTCAACGCCCTCGGCTACAAGACCAAGACCACCATGATTTCCGTGCCCGTGACCTACAAGTCCCTGGCCGACGGCAAGAACATGGACGTGTTCCTGGGCAACTGGATGCCGACCATGGAAAACGACATCAAGGCCTACCGCGATGCCGGCACCGTGGAAACCGTGCGCACCAACCTCAAGGGCGCCAAGTACACCCTCGCCGTTCCTCAGGCGCTGTACGACAAGGGCCTGCATGACTTCGCCGACATCGCCAAATTCAAGAAAGAGCTCGACGGCAAGATCTACGGCATCGAGCCTGGCAACGACGGCAATCGTCTGATCCAGAGCATGATCGACAAGGATGCCTTCGGCCTGAAGACCGCCGGTTTCAAAGTCGTCGAATCCTCCGAAGCCGGCATGCTGTCGCAGGTCGACCGCGCGCAGAAACGCGACACTGCCGTGGTGTTCCTCGGCTGGGCGCCGCACCCGATGAACAAGCGCTTCAAGATTCAATACCTGACCGGTGGTGATGACTTCTTCGGCCCGGACTTCGGTGCCGCCACCGTGGCGACCAACACCCGCAAGGGTTATGCGCAGGAGTGCAGCAACGTCGGCCAGTTGCTGAAGAACCTGGAGTTCACCGTCGACATGGAAAGTGAACTGATGGGCAACATCCTGGACGACAAGATGAAGCCTGACGCGGCCGCCAAGGCCTGGCTGAAAAAGAATCCACAGGTGCTCGATACCTGGCTCGCTGGCGTGACCACCATTGACGGTAAACCTGGCCTGGAGGCCGTGAAAGCCAAACTGCAGTAATCGTTTATGCCGGGCAGGTTCGCCTGCCCGGGCTGTTTATTTCCTTGCATGCGGACGTTCACTACCATGCTGATTGATCAGAAAATACCCCTAGGCCAGTACATCGCAGGCTTCGTTGAATGGTTGACGCAACACGGCGCCAACACCTTCGACGCCATCGCCGTGACACTGGAAACGATGATCCACGGCGTGACGTTTGCGCTGACCTGGTTCAACCCGCTGGCATTGATCGGCCTGATCGCACTGCTCGCCCACTTCATCCAGCGCAAATGGGGCCTGACCGCCTTTGTCGTTGCTTCCTTCCTGCTGATCCTCAATCTGGGGTACTGGCAGGAAACCATGGAAACCCTCGCCCAGGTGCTGTTCGCCACCCTGGTCTGCGTGGTCATCGGCGTGCCGCTGGGCATCGTCGCCGCGCACAAGCCGATGTTCTATACTTTAATGCGTCCGGTACTCGATCTGATGCAGACCGTACCGACCTTCGTGTACCTCATTCCTACCCTCACCCTCTTCGGGCTGGGTGTGGTCCCGGGCCTGATCTCCACGGTGGTGTTCGCGATTGCCGCGCCCATCCGCCTGACCTACCTGGGTATCCGCGATGTTCCGGAAGAATTGATGGACGCCGGCAAGGCCTTTGGCTGCTCGCGACGCCAGCTGCTCTCGCGAATCGAACTGCCCCACGCCATGCCAAGCATCGCGGCCGGTATCACCCAGTGCATCATGCTGTCCCTTTCGATGGTGGTGATTGCGGCACTGGTGGGCGCCGATGGCCTGGGCAAACCGGTGGTCAACGCACTGAATACAGCTGATATCGCCCTGGGCTTCGAAGCAGGCCTGGCGATCGTACTGCTGGCGATCATGCTCGACCGTATCTGCAAACAACCCGACGCCAAAGTAGGGGGTGACGCATGAGCATAATCCGCTTCGAAAACGTAGACGTTATCTTCTCCAAGGATCCACGCGAGGCACTCAAGCTGCTGGATCAGGGCATGACCCGCAACGAGATCCTGAAAAAGACCGGGCAGATCGTGGGGGTCGAAAAGGCCAGCCTGGATGTCGAAAAAGGTGAAATCTGCGTACTGATGGGCCTGTCCGGCTCCGGCAAGTCCAGCCTGCTGCGCTGCATCAACGGCCTCAACACCGTCAGCCGCGGCAAGCTGTTCGTCGAGCACGAAGGCAAGCAGATCGACATTGCCTCGTGCACGCCGGCAGAACTGAAAATGATGCGCACCAAGCGCATCGCGATGGTGTTCCAGAAGTTCGCCCTGATGCCTTGGCTGACGGTGCGCGAGAACATCAGCTTCGGCCTGGAGATGCAAGGTCGTCCCGAGAAGGAACGGCGCAAACTGGTGGACGACAAGCTTGAGCTGGTGGGCCTGACCCAGTGGCGCAACAAGAAACCCAACGAGCTGTCCGGTGGTATGCAACAACGTGTGGGCCTGGCCCGTGCGCTGGCGATGGACGCCGACATTCTGCTGATGGACGAACCGTTCTCGGCACTCGACCCGCTGATCCGCCAGGGCCTGCAAGACGAACTGCTGGAACTGCAACGCAAGCTGCACAAGACCATCGTGTTCGTCAGCCACGACCTCGACGAGGCCCTGAAACTGGGCAGTCGCATCGCGATCATGAAAGACGGCCGGATCATTCAGTACAGCAAACCGGAAGAAATCGTCCTCAACCCTGCGGACGACTACGTGCGGACCTTCGTAGCCCACACCAACCCGCTGAACGTGCTGTGCGGCCGCAGCCTGATGCGCTCCCTGGACAACTGCAAGCGCATCAACGGTTCGGTGTGCCTCGATCCGGGCGGCGATTCGTGGCTGGACCTTGCCGAAGGCAACACTATCAAAGGCGCACGCAAGAACGGCTCGAACATGGACCTGCAGAACTGGATGCCAGGGCAAGCCGTCGAAGGCCTGGAACGCAAGCCGACTCTGGTGGACTCCAGCATCGGCATGCGCGACGCGCTGCAGATTCGTTATCAGACCGGCAACAAACTGGTGCTGCACGATAACAACCATGTAGTGGGGATTCTTGGCGACAGCGAGCTGTATCACGCACTGCTCGGCAAGAACCTGGGGTAAGGCAACAGACACAAAAACGCCGCGAGATAATCGCGGCGTTTTTGTTAGTGCAGAAATACAGCTGCAAACAGAGAGCCCTGTGGCGAGGGGGCTTGCCCCCGTTCGGCGGCGCAGCCGTCGTAAATCCGGATAATGCGGTTTATCTGAACTACTGCAGAGTCTGGGTTTGGGGTCGCTGCGCAACCCAACGGGGGCAAGCCCCCTCGCCACAATTAGAACTGCGGTGCATTCACTGCACCGCAACCCCTTCACAACTCAGCTATAAACCCGGCCAAGGAGCTGCCGATGGCTTTCAAACTGATCGAGCACGTCACGGGTGATCTGATCCTGGGTGAAGCCCATCAAGTCGTAGTCCTGGCTGCCGTTGTGCAGGTACACCTCGGCACGGTAGTAACGCTGACGCGCCTCATCGGACTGCGCCGACTCGGTCGGTGTGGCCAGGTAGCCGTCCAGGCTCACTTCGTAGACGAAAGGGTTGCCCTCTTCCATCTCCACCCGTACGCCCATGCAGCGCTTGGACTTGCCCAGCAGTGTCTGCACTTGCAGGCCTTGAGCACGCATTTGCGCCGTCGCATCTTCCAGCGCAGGGCTCACGTGCTTGTCCATGAAGCGCTGCACCACCGACTGGCTCGGTTGCAGATCCAGTTGGGTCAAGCGCTCGCTGAAACCACGACGACCGCGTGCCGCCAGTTCCGCTTGCTCCTGTTCGATCTGCACGTCCTGGCGCATGGCCTTGTGCAAGCCGAACATGAAGAACACCAGCACCACCGAGAACGGCAGACCGGCCAGCACCACCATGGTTTGCATGGCTTCGAAGTTGCCGGCGAACAGCAGGCCGATGGTCACCAGGGTGATCACCGCCGACCAGAAGATCCGCAGCCAGTGAGGCGCGTCTTCGTCGACGTTGCCGCCCTTGCACGAAAGGTTGGCCATCATCACCGCGCCGGAGTCCGCCGGGGTCAGGAACAGCACGAAACCGACAAAGATCGACACGCCGATCACAATCTTCGACGCTGGGTAATGCTCAAGCAACTGGTAGATCGCCATGGACGGCTGTTCCAGCGCCGTCTTCCCGAGCTCCACCGCCCCATGGTTCATCACCAGGTCCAAAGCCGAGTTACCGAAGATCGACAACCACGCCAGGGTGAAGCCCAGCGGAATCAGCAGCACGCCGGCTACCAGTTCGCGCACGCTGCGACCACGGGAAATACGCGCAATGAACATGCCCACGAATGGCGCCCAGGAAATCCACCAGGCCCAGTAGAACAGGGTCCACAGGCCCAGCCAGCGGTCGGACTTCTCACTGTCGCCTTCGTACACATAGAGGTCGAAAGTCTTCAGCACCACGCCATTCAGGTAGTCACCGACGTTCTGCACGAAGCCGTTGAGCAGGTGCAAGGTCGGGCCGAACAACAGGACGAAAATCAACAGACCGCTGAACAGCACGATGTTGAGGTTGGACAGACGGCGGATGCCGTTTTCCACGCCCGACACTGCGGCGATGGTCGCCACGGTGCTCATCACGATGATCACGATCAGCAGGTTGGTGTTGCTGTGTTCCATGCCGAACAGGTTTTCCAGCCCCGACGACACTTGCAGCGAACCAATCCCCAGGTTGGTCACCAGCCCCAGCAGGGTCACGAACATGCCGAAGCCGTCCACCGCATGCCCGGCCGCGCCCTTGACCCAACGCTCACCCACCAGCGGATACAACGCCGAACGCAACGCCAGCGGCTGGTTATGACGGTAAGCAAAGTAGGCAACGGCCAGACCGACCAATGCGTAAATCGCCCAGCCGTGCAGGCCCCAGTGCAGGAAGGTCAACTGCACGGCCTGACGGGCGGCAAGGTTGCTGCCGGCCACGCCTTCCGGCGGGTTGAAATAGTGGTCCAGCGGCTCCGAAGCACCGAAATACAGCAGCGAGATGCCGATACCCGAGGAGAACAGCATCCCCGCCCAGGCACCGTAGCTGAAGTCCGGGGTGTCGTCCTTGCTGCCCAGTTTCAGTTTGCCGTAGGACGAAAACGCCAGGCCGACGACAAAAATCAGGTAGGCGGCGATCACCACCATGTAGTACCAGCCGAAGCTGCGGGACAACCAGGCTTGCGCCATACCCAGCACTCTGCCGGCCTCTTGCGGGGCGATGATCAGAATGGCGGTCAACAACAGAATCAACGCGGTAGAGGTGTAGAACACCCAACCGTTGACCGTCACCTTCTCGGGTGGGGTCTTTATTAGCGAGGCAGAACTCATGGCACAGATGCTCCGGGCAGTGCGAGAGAAGAACGCAAGGCAAACGAGTTACCCGACCAATCGGTTAGTGGGCAGCCGACCAGCGGGTGATATAAAGACAGCCCGAAAAAAGCCCGAAACCCCTGGAGCGCCGCAGCGCGTAGGTTTCGAGCAGTTTCGGAAGTCATTTTTTCCGCCGCTACACGTAGGAAAATTCACAGACAGCGACGATTTGTCGCAGATCTTATTCTTTGTTGATTGAACGTTCAATCAAAACAAAATAGACTGGCCTTCAACCCGGTAGCCGTCGTACGTCCACCGGAAGGCCTAAGGAGATGTGCAAGATGCCCAAGGTCGGTATGCAACCCATCCGCCGCCAGCAATTGATCGAAGCCACTTTGCAGGCCGTCGATCAGGTCGGAATGGGGGACGCCAGCATTGCGCTGATCGCCCGTTTGGCCGGTGTCTCGAATGGCATCATCAGTCACTACTTTCAGGACAAGAACGGCCTGATTGCCGCCACCATGGGGTACCTGATGACCGTTCTGAGCGAGAACGTCACCCTGCGCCGACAGGCGCTGACAGATGACAGCCCGAGGGCACATCTGCAGGTGATCATCGAAGGCAACTTCGACGCCAGCCAGGTCAATGGCCCGGCAATGAAAACCTGGCTGGCCTTCTGGGCCACCAGCATGCACCAGCCGTCTTTGCACAGGTTGCAGCGGATCAACGATCACCGCCTGTATTCCAACCTGTGCTGCCAGTTCCGCCGCGTGCTGCCGCTCAATGATGCGCGCAGTGCCGCCCGAGGCCTGGCAGCGTTGATCGACGGTTTGTGGTTGCGCGGCGCGCTGTCGGGAGATGCTTTCGACACCGGGCAGGCGCAACAGATTGCTTACGAATACATGGATACCCAACTGGCCAAGCGGGTGAGTTAGAGCACACATAAACGCTCAACCACCGAACGCGCCAGCCACTTAATGCTCTTGCGAGGACTTTATGGCCCGTTTCGAACTGCAAAAACTCTACATCGATGGCGCGTACAGCGACGCCAGCAGCGACGCCACTTTCGAAGCCATCAACCCGGCTAACGGTGAAGTCCTCGCAAAAGTGCAACGTGCGACCCAGTCAGACGTCGAACGCGCTGTGGTGAGCGCCGAAAAGGGCCAGAAAATCTGGGCCGCCATGACCGCCATGGAGCGTTCGCGCATCCTGCGTCGTGCCGTGGAAATCCTGCGCGAGCGCAACGACGAACTGGCCGCTCTGGAAACCCTGGACACCGGCAAGGCCTACTCCGAAACCCGCTACGTCGACATCGTCACCGGCGCTGACGTGCTGGAGTACTACGCAGGCCTGGTACCGGCCATCGAAGGCGAGCAGATTCCGCTGCGCACCACTTCGTTCGTCTACACCCGTCGCGAACCGCTGGGCGTCGTGGCCGGTATCGGCGCGTGGAACTACCCGATCCAGATCGCCCTGTGGAAATCCGCACCCGCCCTGGCGGCCGGTAACGCGATGATCTTCAAGCCAAGCGAAGTCACCTCGCTGACCACCCTGAAACTGGCCGAGATCTACACCGAAGCCGGCGTGCCAAACGGCGTGTTCAACGTCCTGACCGGCAGCGGCCGCGAAGTCGGCACCTGGCTGACCGAGCACCCGCGCATCGAGAAAGTCTCGTTCACCGGCGGCACCGACACCGGCAAGAAAGTCATGGCCAGCGCTTCGAGCTCTTCGCTCAAGGACGTGACCATGGAACTGGGTGGCAAGTCGCCGCTGATCATCTGCGACGACGCCGACCTCGATCGCGCCGCCGACACCGCGATGATGGCCAACTTCTACAGCTCCGGTCAGGTTTGCACCAACGGCACTCGTGTGTTCGTTCCGGCCCACCTGAAAACCGCTTTCGAAGCCAAGATCGCTGAGCGCGTTGCACGCATCCGCATCGGCAACCCGGAAGACGAAAACACCAACTTCGGTCCGCTGGTCAGCTTTGCGCACATGGAAAGTGTGCTGGGCTACATCGCCAAGGGCAAGGAAGAAGGTGCCCGCCTGCTGTGCGGCGGTGAGCGCCTGACCGACGGCGAATTCGCCAAGGGTGCGTTCGTGGCGCCGACCGTGTTCACCGACTGCACCGACGACATGACCATCGTGCGTGAAGAAATCTTTGGCCCGGTGATGGCGATCCTGTCCTACGAAACCGAAGAAGAAGTGATCCGCCGCGCCAACGACACCGACTTCGGCCTGGCCGCCGGTATCGTCACCCGCGACCTGAACCGCGCCCACCGCGTGATTCATCAGCTGGAAGCCGGTATCTGCTGGATCAACGCCTGGGGCGAGTCCGACGCGAAGATGCCGGTTGGCGGCTACAAGCAGTCCGGTGTCGGCCGTGAGAACGGCATCAGCTCGCTGAACAACTTCACCCGCATCAAATCGGTACAGGTCGAGCTGGGCGATTACGTCTCGGTGTTCTGATCCGCACGCGCTCTGGAGTGAACGCCATTGTGGCGAGGGGGCTTGCCCCCGTTGGGCTGCGAAGCAGCCCCATCCAGGCGCTGCATGCTTTCAGATAAAACGCAGTCGCTGATTTTACGACTGCTGCGCAGCCGAACGGGGGCAAGCCCCCTCGCCACAGTTACCCGGCGTCAAGGCGACCGCGACCTGACCAACTTCAAAGAGGGTGCATTCAATGTCCCAAGAATTCGACTACATCATCATCGGTGCCGGCTCGGCCGGTAACACCCTGGCGACCCGTCTGACCGAAGACGCAGGCGTCACCGTCCTGCTGCTCGAAGCGGGCGGCCCGGACTACCGTTTCGACTTCCGCACGCAGATGCCGGCCGCTTTGGCGTTCCCGCTGCAAGGCCGTCGTTACAACTGGGCCTACGAAACCGATGCTGAGCCACACATGGACGGTCGTCGCATGGAATGCGGTCGCGGCAAGGGCCTGGGCGGTTCCTCGCTGATCAACGGCATGTGCTACATCCGCGGCAACGCCATGGACTACGACGGCTGGGCGAAACTGCCAGGCCTGGAAGACTGGTCGTACCTGGACTGCCTGCCGTATTTCCGTAAAGCGGAAACCCGCGACATCGGCCCGAACGACTACCACGGCGGCGACGGCCCGGTCAGCGTGACCACGCCGAAAGCCGGCAACAACCCGCTGTTCCACGCCATGGTTGAAGCCGGCGTGCAGGCCGGTTACCCGCGCACCGAAGACTTGAACGGCTACCAGCAGGAAGGCTTCGGCCCGATGGACCGCACCGTGACCCCGAAAGGTCGTCGTGCCTCCACCGCCCGTGGTTACCTGGACGTCGCCAAGAAGCGTTCGACCCTGACCATCGTCACCCACGCCCTGACCGACAAGATTCTGTTCGAAGGCAAGCGTGCGGTCGGCGTGCGTTACCTGGTCGGCGCCGCTGAAGAGCGCGTTGAGGTCAAGGCGCGCAAGGAAGTGCTGCTGTGCTCCGGCGCCATCGCTTCGCCGCAGATCCTGCAACGCTCCGGCGTCGGCCCGGCCGAGCTGCTGAACAAGCTCGACATTCCGGTGGTCCACGACCTGCCGGGCGTCGGTGAAAACCTGCAGGATCACCTTGAGCTGTACCTGCAATACGCTTGCACCCAACCGGTTTCGCTGTACCCGTCGCTGCTCTGGTACAACCAGCCGGCCATCGGTGCCGAGTGGCTGTTCAACGGCACCGGCATCGGTGCCAGCAACCAGTTCGAAGCCGGCGGCTTCATCCGTACCCGTCCGGAATTCGAATGGCCGAACATCCAGTACCATTTCCTGCCGGTAGCGATTAACTACAACGGCAGCAACGGTGTGAAAGAGCACGGTTTCCAGGCGCACATGGGCTCCATGCGTTCGCCAAGCCGCGGGCGCATCCAGGCCAAGTCCAAGGACCCGCGCCAGCACCCGAGCATCCTGTTCAACTACATGGCCACCGAGCAGGACTGGCAGGAGTTCCGCGACGGCATCCGTCTGACCCGGGAAATCATGCAGCAACCTGCACTGGACGCCTTCCGTGGTCGCGAAATCAGCCCGGGTATCGACGTGCAGAGCGATGAGCAACTGGACAAGTTCATCCGCGAACACGCCGAAACCGCGTTCCACCCGTCCTGCTCGTGCAAGATGGGCACCGACGACATGGCCGTGGTCGATGGCGAAGGTCGCGTGCATGGCATGCAAGGCCTGCGCGTGGTCGATGCGTCGATCATGCCGATCATCACCACCGGCAACCTCAATGCCCCAACGATCATGATGGCCGAGAAAATCGCCGACAAGATCCGTGGCCGCAAGCCGTTGCCGCGCAGCACCGCCACATACTATGTGGCCGGTGAAGCGCCGGTGAAGGGCAAGCCGATGCGGGAATTGAGCCAGACGGCGTAAGGCTTTACACCGCGTCACGGCCAATCGCGAGCAGGCTCGCTCCTACAGTTGATCGCACTCCCTCATGGGAATGCGGTTGAATGTAGGAGCGAGCCTGCTCGCGATGAGGCCCGACCAGACACCACCCCTCCCAAAGTATCTCCGCTCTAGACCGCTCCACCCTTGATCCTCCCCCCCTCGCAGGCCTAATCTAGCGCCACGCAATCGTTTCACCCCTCCCCTCGCAACACCGCGCCATCGCCACTCCATACCCAGGAGGTTCACGAATGTTCGATTTCTACCCCCAGCTCAAGCAGCGCTTCGCTGCCTTGCGCACGGGTGCTGAATTCTTTTCCCTGCGTTATGTGCGCGAGTCCGGGCAGTACCTGTCGGTGCGCAAGAACGTCGCCGAACCGCCGAGCCTGAGCCGTGACGAAGGGGCGATGCTGACCGTGCGGGTCAATGGCGTCGAGGCCTATGCGGCCACCAACGACCTGTCGCAACAGGGCCTGCAGGCCGCCCTCGAACGCGCCGAACTCCAGGCCCGTCGACTCAAGCCCCACGCCTTGCTGGACCTGCGCGAGCAGGCTGTTTCCAGTGACCGCGCCGATTACTTTTCACCCAACCTCGACCAGGCATTTCCGTCCTTGAGCGACTGCTACCAGTTGCTCGGCACCGAGTCGGCCGCCGTGCCCAAGGACGAGCGCCTGGTAAACTGGCAGGTCAGCCTCGGCATCACCCACGTCGAGCAGATTTACCTCAACAGTGCCGGTGCCGAACTGCGCCAGGCCCAACGTTTTGTGTACCCTGGTCTGGACGTCACGGCGTACGACGGCAACGACAGCCAGACCCGCAGCCTTGGCCGTGAGAACTTCGGCCAGCAAGGTGCGGCGGACGTCATCGGCCGCTGCGGCCTGATCGGTGCCGGTGCCCAGGTGGCCGATCAGGCCCTGCAATTGCTCCTGGCGCCGAACACCCCGCAAGGCAAGCGTGACCTGCTGCTGATGCCCGACCAGATGATGCTGCAAATCCACGAGTCCATCGGCCATCCGCTGGAGCTGGACCGCATCCTCGGCGACGAGCGCAATTACGCCGGCACCAGTTTCGTCAAAGCCAGTGATTTCGGCCACCTGCAATACGGTTCCGGCCTGCTCAACGTGACCTTCGACCCGGACATCCCCGAGGAGCTCGCCAGCTACGGCCATGACGACGACGGCACGCCCGCCAGCAAACAGTTCCTGATCCGTGAGGGCCTGCTGCTGCGCCCGCTGGGCGGTGCGTTGTCGCAATTCCGTGCGGGCATGGAAGGCGTCGCCAACAGCCGCGCCTGCGGCTGGAATCGCCCACCCATCGACCGCATGGCCAACCTCAACATCGAGCCGGGCGATCAGTCCATCGAACAACTGATCGGCGGCATCGAACACGGCGTGCTGATGTCGACCAACCGTTCATGGTCGATCGACGATGCCCGCAACAAATTCCAGTTTGGCTGCGAATGGGGCCAAATTATCGAAAACGGCGAACTCAAGGGCGTGGTGAAGAATCCCAATTACAGGGGCATCTCCGCGCAGTTCTGGAAAAGCCTCAGCGCCGTCGGCGATGCCAGTACCCTCAAGGTCCTCGGCACGCCGAACTGCGGCAAGGGTGAACCGAACCAGGTGATCCGCGTCGGCCACGCGTCACCGGCCTGTGTGTTCAGCAACGTTGATGTATTCGGAGGAGACGCCTGATGAATCCTTCAATCAGCCAGTCCGCGTCGTTCAAGGCGCTGGTCAACAGCTTGCGTGAAGCGCTGCACGAGCCCGAGCAGTTCACCCTCAGCTACGCCGCCGAATCGTCGGCTTTCGTGCGTTTCAACCACGCCAAGGTGCGTCAGGCCGGTCAGGTTCAGCAGGCGAGTATCGGCCTGAAGCTGATCAACGAAGGCCGCCATGCCGACCTGCACATCACCCTGGCCGGCGATCCGCAGGTGGATGCGCAGCGCCTGAGCGAAGGTCTGCAACAGCTGCGTGACACCTTGCCGCTGCTACCTCCGGACCCGTACCTGCTGCTCAACCACAATGGCTGGCAGAGCAACAACGTGCAGTCGCATCCGCTGCCGGACACCGAACAGGTGGTCGCGCAAATTACCCAGGCCGCCGAAGGCCTGGATCTTGTCGGTTTCTACGCTGCCGGCCCGATCAGTCGTGGCTTCGCCAGTTCTTCGGGCGCCTTCGGCTGGCATCAGGCGAACAGTTTCAACTTCGACTTCAGCCTGTTCCACGAGAACGGCCAGGCCGTGAAAGCCAGCTACGCCGGGCACGACTGGAACAGCGAAGGCTTTGCCAGACGCTTCCAGCAAGCCCGCGAGCAGCTTGAGTTTCTGGGCCGGCCGCTACGCACTTTGCCGCCCGGCCAATACCGCGCCTACTTGGCACCGGCGGCGCTGGAAGAAATCATGGGCATGCTGTGCTGGGGTGGTTTCTCGGCACAGTCGATCGCCAGCAAAAGCAGCCCGCTGCAAAAGCTCTACGGAGGCGACAGCGCGTTCAGCCCGCTGGTCTCACTGGATGAAAAAGTCAGCGGTTCGCTGAGCCCGGCGTTTTCCGATGAAGGTTATCCGCGCAGCGATCTGGGGTTGATCGTCGACGGCAAGGCCGGGGCACGACTGGTCAGCTCGCGCAGCGCCGCGGAATACGGCTTGACCGCCAATGGCGCCAGCGGCGGTGAATCACCGAGCGCGCTGAACATGAAAGCCGGGGCATTGCCTGACGCGGACATCCTCAAGCAACTGGGCACGGGGTTGTACATCAGCAACCTGTGGTACCTGAACTTCTCGGACCAACCGGCCGCACGCCTGACCGGCATGACCCGCTTTGCCACGTTCTGGGTCGAGAACGGCGAGATCCAGGCACCGGTCAGCACCATGCGCTTCGATGACAGTGCTTACAGCCTGCTCGGTTCGCAGCTGGAAGCGTTGACCGAGGAGCGCGAGTTGTTGCTGTCGGCGAGTACCTATAGCCAGCGGGCGACGGCGTCGGCGTTGTTGCCGGGGGCGCTCGTAAACCGATTGACTCTTACGTTGTAAACACAAAATCCCGGTATACCGGGAAACTTGTGGCGAGGGGGCTTGCCCCCGTTCGGCGGCGAAGCCGTCGTAAATCCAGCGAATGCGTGTTTTCTGGCGAAACGCATTTGCTGAGCTGGGACTGCTTCGCAGTCCAACGGGGGCAAGCCCCCTCGCCACAATGGTCCTTGCCAACCCAATTGAGGTCCCATGCCCAACCGCCCACCTCTCGACGCTGTCACCGCCCGTTGGGTGCCGTGGGTCGTCGCCATTGCCTTCTTCATGCAGTCCCTCGACGGGACGATTCTCAACACTGCCCTGCCGGCCATGGCCCGTGACCTGGCCGAAGACCCGTTGCGTATGCAGGGCGTGATCATCGCCTACATGCTCACGGTCGCCTTGCTGATTCCCGCTTCGGGCTGGATCGCCGATCGCTTCGGCACCAGGAAAATCTTCTTCGGCGCCATTCTGCTGTTCAGCCTTGGTTCGTTGCTCTGCGCGCTGTCGACCAGCTTGAGCCTGCTGATCGGCGCCCGGGTGATCCAGGGCCTGGGCGGCGCGTTGATGTTGCCGGTCGGGCGTCTGGTGGTGTTGCGCGCCTACCCGCGCTCGGAACTGGTCAGGATCATGGGCTTCATCACCATTCCCGGGCTGCTTGGCCCGTTGATCGGCCCAACGATGGGCGGCTGGATGGTGCAATACCTGACCTGGCACTGGATCTTCCTGATCAACCTGCCGGTGGGGCTGGTCGGTTGCTATGCCGTGTGGAAATTCATCCCCGACCTGCGCGGTTCCGAGCGCACGCGCTTCGATAGCCTGGGTTTCGTGCTGTTCGGCGCGGCGATGATTCTGATTACCATCGCCATGGAAGGGCTCGGCGAACTACACCTGCCGCATTTGCGGGTAATGTTGCTGCTGTTCGGCGGCATGGCTTGCCTCGCCGCGTATTGGCTGCGCGCCGGGCATATCGAAAACCCGTTGTTTGCGCCGTCGCTGTTCAAGACCCGGACCTTTGCCGTGGGCATTCTCGGCAACCTGTTCGCCCGTCTCGGCAGCGGCGCCCTACCCTTTCTGGTGCCGCTGCTGCTGCAAGTGGCGCTGGGCTATTCGCCGTCCCAGGCGGGGATGAGCATGCTGCCCCTGGCGGCGGCGGCGATGATCGCCAAGTGGGTGGCGCGACCGCTGATCGAGCGTCTGGGTTACCGCATCGTGCTCACCGGCAACACCCTGGCGCTGGGGATCATGCTGGCGAGCATGGGCCTGGTCAGCGAGCAAACGCCGTACTGGCTGCTGCTGTGCCAGCTGGCGATCCTTGGTGCGATCAACTCCTTGCAGTTCACCGCGATGAACACCGTGACCCTGATCGACCTCGACGACGCCAGCGCCAGCAGCGGCAACAGCCTGCTGTCGGTGGTCGCGCAATTGTCCCTGAGCCTGGGCGTTGCGTGCGCCGGTGCATTGCTCGGCGGGTTCACGGCGGAGATTGGCAATGATGGCGTGGACACGGTCCTGGGGGCATTCCAATTGACCTTCGTGACCGTGGGAATCATGGCGATGCTGGCTGCTACGATCTTCTCGCAACTGTCAAAAAATGACGGACGGCGAGTTAAGCGTCCGGAAGAACACATAGAGCCTTAGGGCGAATGGCCACTGGACTGGTACACTGCGCGACATTTTGTTTTGCAGGCCAGTCCCGTGACCACCATCGCCACCGAATTTAATACTTTGCCGCTGTCCGCCGCCATGCTGGCTAACCTCGACTCCCTCGGTTATGCCCAGATGACGCCGATCCAGGCGCAAAGCTTGCCGGTGATCCTCAAGGGGATGGACCTGATCGCCCAGGCCAAGACCGGCAGCGGCAAGACCGCCGCCTTCGGCATCGGCCTGCTGAACCCGATCAATCCGCGTTACTTCGGTTGCCAGGCGCTGATACTGTGCCCGACCCGCGAGTTGGCCGACCAGGTCGCCAAGGAAATCCGTCGCCTGGCCCGTGCCGAAGACAACATCAAGGTCCTGACCCTGTGTGGCGGCGTGTCCCTCGGCCCGCAGATCGCTTCGCTGGAACACGGCGCGCACATCATCGTCGGCACCCCGGGACGCATCCAGCAGCACCTGCGCAAGGGTTCGCTGGTACTCCACGGCCTGAACACCCTGATCCTCGACGAAGCCGACCGCATGCTCGACATGGGTTTCTACGATTCCATCGAAGAAATCATCATGCAGGCCCCGGAGCGTCGCCAGACCCTGCTGTTCTCCGCCACCTACCCGGTAGGCATCAAGCAGTTGGCCTCGAAGTTCATGCGCAACCCGCAGCAGGTGAAGGCCGAGGCGTTCCACGACGACACGCAGATCGAGCAGCGCTTCTACGAGATTTCCCCGGATGACCGCATGAGTGCGGTGACCAAGGTCCTTGGCCACTTCCGCCCGGCGTCCTGCGTGGCCTTCTGCTACACCAAGCAGCAGGTTCAGGAAACCGTCGACCACCTGACGACCAAAGGCATTTCCGCCGTCGGCCTGCACGGCGATCTGGAACAGCGCGACCGCGACCAGGTACTGGCGATGTTCGCCAACCGCAGTACTTCGGTACTGGTGGCGACCGATGTCGCTGCGCGCGGCCTCGATATCGATTCCCTGGACATGGTGATCAACGTCGAGTTGGCCCGTGATTCGGAAATCCACATTCACCGCGTCGGCCGTACTGGCCGCGCCGGTGAGAAAGGCCTCGCGATCAGCCTGGTGGCGCCGTCCGAAGCGCAGCGCGCCCAGGCTATCGAGCAATTGCAGAAGACACCATTGACCTGGGACCAGGTGGACAACCTCACCTCCAAGGGTGGTGGCCCGCTGTTGCCGCAGATGAGCACCCTGTGCATCGCTGCCGGCCGCAAGGACAAGGTTCGTCCGGGCGACATTCTTGGCGCACTGACCGGTGACGCCGGCATCCCCGGTGCCCAGGTTGGCAAGATCGCGATTTTCGACTTCCAGGCCTATGTGGCCGTGGAGCGCGGCGTCGCCAAGCAGGCCTTGCAGCGTTTGAACGACGGCAAGATCAAGGGCCGTTCGTTGCGCGTTCGCATCCTGTAAGAACAACGCACTTCCCCTGTAGGAGCGAGCCTGCTCGCGAAAAACCTGAGCTCACCGCGTTGAGCCAGGCTGCCAGCGTTATCGTTGACGTCCATCGCGAGCAGGCTCGCTCCTACAGTTAGTTTTGTGGTGAAACACCGTGAGGACACCGTTTTGCGCTCTACCGAAGTCGTGATCATTGGCGCTGGCGCCGCAGGGTTGATGTGTGCATTGGCCGCCGCCGGGCGCGGGCGCAAGGTGCTGCTGCTCGATCATGCCAACAAGGCCGGCAAGAAAATCCTGATGTCGGGCGGTGGCCGCTGCAATTTCACCAACATGTACACAGAACCGAGCAATTTCCTCTCACAGAACGCGCATTTCTGCAAATCCGCCCTGGCCCGTTACACCCAGTGGGATTTCATCGGCATGGTGGCCAAGCACGGCGTGCCATACCACGAGAAAAAACTCGGCCAGCTGTTCTGCGATAACAAATCCAGCGACATCCTCGAAATGCTGCTCAACGAGTGCGATCAGGTCGGCGTCAGCCTGCACCTGGACACCTCGATCCAGACCATCGAGAAGCTCGAAAGCGGCTACCTGCTGGACACGACACTCGACCAAATCACCTGCGAATCCCTGGTGATCGCCACCGGCGGCCTGTCGATCCCGACCCTGGGCGCCACCGGTTTCGGTTACCAGGTCGCCAGGCAGTTTGGCCATGAGCTGCTGCCGACCCGCGCCGGTCTGGTGCCGTTCACCATCACCGATCAGCTCAAGGCCTTGTGCACCGAGTTGTCCGGTACATCGGTGGATTGCCTGGTGAGCTGCAACGACCAGAGCTTTCGCGAGAACATCCTGTTCACCCACCGCGGCCTCAGCGGCCCGGCGATTTTGCAGATCTCGTCGTTCTGGGAATCCGGCGATACCGTCGAGATCAACCTGCTGCCGGATCACGACGTGCCGGACTGGCTGCAACAGCAACAGGCCGAACGCCCCAACAGCGAGTTGAAAACCCTGCTCGGTGAAATCTTCACCAAGAAGATGGCCAACCTGCTGGCGGACAACTGGTTCGTCTCCAAACCGATGAAGCAGTACACCCACGCGGAACTGGCCGATATCGCGGAAAAGCTGGCGAGCTGGAAAGTCGTGCCCGCCGGCACCGAAGGCTATCGCACCGCCGAGGTGACCCTGGGCGGCGTCAACACCAATGAAGTGTCGTCCAAGACCATGGAATCGCTGAAAAGCCCGGGGCTGTACTTCATCGGCGAAGTGCTGGACGTGACCGGGCATCTGGGCGGGTTCAACTTCCAGTGGGCCTGGGCATCGGGCTACGCGGCTGCGCAGTACGTCTGATTCAAAAATCTACACAACCCCTGTGGGAGCGAGCTTGCTCGCGATGAGGCCATAACATTCAACAGAGATGTTGACTGACAGGCCGCCATCGCGAGCAAGCTCGCTCCCACAGGTTTCTCTGCCAGCTTCAACCCAGATCACAAAGCTCAAAGGAACAGATTTTGCTGTCTGATGTGATCGACGCCATTGCGTCGGCGTCATTAGTGGCTCAATTTAGCGTCATTGCCTCGGAAGGCCTTCGCATTTCATGTCATCGACTTCGTTCAGCCAGTCTCTGCGTCGCCTTTGGGCGCTGGATAAATTCAGCTACAGCGTGCGGGTATTCATTGCCCTGACCGGCACCATGGCGCTGTGTTGGTATCAGGATGAAATGGGCCTGCTGATCCCGTTGTTCCTGGGGATTATCGCCAGTGCCCTGGCCGAAACCGACGACAGCTGGCAGGGCCGTCTCAACGCGCTGGCCGTGACGCTGGTGTGTTTCGCGGTTGCCGCCTTGTCCGTCGAACTGCTCTTCCCCTACCCCTACCTCTTCATCATTGCCTTTGCCCTCGCAGCGTTCTGCCTGACCATGCTCGGCGCCCTCGGCGAACGTTATGGCGCGATTGCCTCGGCGACGCTGATACTGTCGGTCTACACCATGATCGGCGTGGACCAGCGTGGTGGCGCGGTCACCGACTTCTGGCACGAACCCCTGCTGTTGGTGGCCGGCGCAGCCTGGTACGGCGTGCTCTCGGTGCTGTGGCAAGCGCTGTTTTCCAATCAGCCGGTGCAGCAGAGCCTGGCGCGCCTGTTCCGCGAGCTGGGCTTTTACCTGAAGCTTAAATCCTCGCTGTTCGAGCCGATCCGACAAATGGACGTGGAGGCGCGGCGCCTGGAACTGGCCCAGCAGAACGGCCGGGTGGTGGCGGCACTGAACGCCGCCAAGGAGATCATCCTGCACCGGGTCGGCAACGGTCGCCCGGGGTCGAAAGTCAGCCGCTACCTCAAGCTGTACTTCCTCGCCCAGGACATTCACGAGCGCGCCAGTTCTTCGCACTACCCTTACAACGCCCTGGCCGACGCCTTCTTCCACAGCGACGTGCTGTTCCGCTGCCAACGCCTGTTGCGTCAGCAAGGCAAGGCCTGCCGGGCCCTGGCCGAATCGATCCAGATGCGCCAGCCGTTCACCTATGACGCCAGTTTCGCCGAGGCCCTGAGCGACCTGGATGCCTCTCTCGAACACCTGCGCATTCAGAGCAACCCGGCCTGGCGCGGCTTGCTGCGTTCACTGCGGGCACTGGCGGCCAACCTCGGCACCCTCGACCGCTTGCTCAGCGATGCCAGTAACCCCGACGCCCTGGCCGACGCCACCGACAGCAGCCTGCTCGACCGTTCGCCGCGCAGCCTCAAGGACGTGTGGCTGCGCTTGCGCACGCAACTGACGCCGACCTCGCTGCTGTTCCGCCATGCCCTGCGATTGCCCCTGGCCTTGAGCATCGGCTACGCCATGGTGCATTTGATTCACCCGTCCCAGGGCTACTGGATCATCCTCACTACGCTGTTCGTCTGCCAACCGAACTACGGCGCCACCCGCCGCAAACTCGGTCAACGGATCATCGGCACCGCCATCGGCCTGACCCTGGCCTGGGCGCTGTTCGACCTGTTCCCGAACCCGCTGATCCAGTCGTGTTTCGCCATCGCTGCCGGGGTGGTGTTCTTTACCAACCGCACCACCCGCTACACCCTGGCGACGGCGGCAATCACCCTGATGGTGCTGTTCTGCTTCAACCAGGTGGGTGACGGTTACGGGCTGTTCCTGCCCCGGTTGTTCGATACCTTGCTCGGCAGCCTGATCGCCGGCCTCGCGGTGTTCCTGTTCCTCCCGGACTGGCAGGGCCGACGCCTGAACAAAGTGCTGGCCAACACCCTGGCCTGCAACAGCATTTACTTGCGTCAGATCATGCAGCAATACGCGGCGGGCAAAAGCGACGACCTCGCTTACCGCCTGGCCCGCCGCAACGCGCACAACGCCGACGCGGCACTGTCGACCACGCTGGCCAACATGCTGATGGAGCCGGGGCATTTCCGAAAGGAGGCGGATGTGGGCTTCCGCTTCCTGGTGCTGTCACACACGCTACTCAGCTACCTGTCGGGCCTCGGCGCGCACCGGGAAACTCAACTACCGACGGACGTGCGCGAGCACTTGATCGAAGGGGCCGGGGTGAAACTGGCCGCCAGCATCGACGCGATCGCCCAAGGGCTGGCGAGCAAGTCTTCGATCGAGATTCAGAGCGATGAAGAAGAAGCACTGGCCAATGAGCTGGAACAGATGCCTGATGAAATCGATGAGGGGCAGCGGTTGGTGCAGACGCAACTGGCGTTGATCTGCCGGCAGTTGGGGCCGTTGAGGACGTTGGCGGCGCATCTGATCAAGGACACCAGTGAGGATTGAGATCCCGGCTGAATGTACCGGCCCCTTCGCGGGCAAGCCCGCTCCCACAGGGTTATCTGATGGTCACAGGATTTGTGTTCACCTTCGCCCACTGTGGGAGCGGGCTTGCCCGCGAAGAGGCCATCAGCAACAGTACAGAATCCGGATCAATGCACTTACATCCCGTGCTGTCTCATCAACTTGTCATAACTCCCGTCCGCCTTCATCGCCGCGATCTCCCGGTCGAAACCGGCGACGATCCGTGCATGCTCGGGATTCTTCAGGCTGACCATGATATGCAGGCTGTTCTCGCTCAACGCCTTGGGCAGGAACTCCACGGCGTTTCGCACCTTGGGTGACTCACGGGCCAGGTAGTAGCGGGCGACGAATTCATCTTCAAGCGTCAGCTTGACCCGGTCGGCCGCGAGCATGCGCACCGCCATGGCAAAACTGTGCACGGGGATTTTCTGCAACGACTCGTCGTTGTCGAACGGAGGCGAATACGCGTATCCACGCACGATGGCGATCGGATAAGTGTGCAATTGCTGCAGGTTATTGAATTCGATGGGCGCGTCTTTGCGCTTGAGAAAGCGCACGCGATTGAGCAGGTACTCGCCGGAAAACTGGCCAAGCCTGGTCCGCTCCTCGGTGTACCAGGCGTTGACCAGCACGTCGTATCGACCCTCGCCCAATCCCATCAAGGCCCGTGCCCAGGGCACCTGCTCGAACTCACTGGCATAGCCAGCCCTGGCGAGCGCGGTACTGACAATGTCCGTGGCCAGACCACCGTTGACGAGCGTGGAATCGGTAAAGGGGGGCCAGGCATCAGCGACCAGCCGCAGTTTTTCTGCCGCCGCTCCCTGAACCAGCAACAGCAATCCAATCAAGGCCAAAGCTCGATGCAATCGCGGCATGCCAGAAAATCCTTAGCGGGCGGGTTGCCCGACGTGTTTTCAGCCAAAACCCCAAGGCCCCTGTACCGGCAAGACCCGGGTACTCAACATTAGCTCATCGAAGCAACAGCACAGCGCTTCGATCCAGATTACACAAAGAAGACATCCGCGCGAAAAATGAATGATGGCATTTTGGCCTTTGTCACAGATTCTTCCGCCATAAAGACTTCTGGCGTGAGTGCGCTTAGTATCGGAACGACGTTTTCAGGGAATCAAAACATGACAGTCGATTGGATCTGCAAACACCACAGCGACCTGGGCAAGGAACAGCTGTACGCCATTTTGCAGTTGCGTGCGCAAGTGTTCATCGTCGAGCAGCAATGCGCTTATCAAGACGTGGATGGCCAGGACCTGGAAGGTGACACTTGTCACTTGATGGCTTGGGACAGTAATCAACTGGTGGCCTATCTGCGGCTGCTCGACCCGGAACTGCAAGGCGGGGACGTAGTGATCGGTCGGGTGATCATTGCTCCACAAGCACGAGGCGCGGGGCTTGGACATGCGTTGATGGACCAGGCGTTGAAGCAGATTGAAGAACGCTGGCCGCAAACGCCGATCTACCTCTCGGCCCAGACGCATTTGCAAGGGTATTACGGGCGGTACGGGTTTGTCGTGACGGGCGAGGAGTTTGTCGAGGATGGCATTCCACACATTGGCATGCGTCGTCCGTAAGGGCCTCTTCGCGAGCAAGCCCGCTCCCACATTTGATTTGAGTTGTGAACACAATCCAGTGTGGGAGCGGGCTTGCTCGCGAAGGCGTCAGTCAATCCACTGAAAAAATTTCAGGGATATTCCAGCACCGCCTTGATCTGCCGCAGATTACGCTCGATCCAACCGCGATCAATCGCCCCCCACTCGCGAATCCGATAGCGCCCCGCATGGTTGCGCGCGCCTTCTTCCTGCTCGAACTCACAAATGATATCCAGATCCGCCAACGCCGCGATGGTGTCCTGCGCCGTGCGCCGGGGCATGCCGGTGACTTCAGTCAGCGTCGGGACGCTGCTGGCCAGCCCGCTGTCGATCAGGTACGCCACGTACAACCGGCGATAGAAGCTGCTCTTGGTCTTGCTCACGTCCATCTGATGCTCCTTATAAGATCGCAGCCTGCGGCAGCGCCTACAGATCCCGCCACGTCAGGTACACCCGCACATCAAATTCCACCTGGTGATAACCCGGCAGCATGTGTTCGCACAGTTTGTAGAAGGCCTTGTTGTGGTCCGATTCCTTGAAGTGCGCCAGCTCATGCACCACGATCATTTTCAGGAACTCGGAAGGTGCTTCCTTGAACAGCGAAGCGATGCGGATTTCCTTCTTGGCCTTGAGCTTGCCACCCTGCACCCGGGAAATCGTGGTGTGCAGGCCAAGGGCACGGTGGGTCAGGTCCAGACGGTTGTCGAACAGTACCTTGTCGATGGCCGGGGCATTACGCAGGTACTCCTGCTTGAGGTCCAGGGCATAGGTGTACAGCGCCTTGTCGCTCTGCACCCCGTGCTTTTGCGGGTAACGCTGGCTCAGGTAATCGCCCAGCCGACCGTCGGCGATCAGCTGGCGCACCTGATCCTGCAGGGTAGCGGGATAAGCCTGGAGATATTTCAACACGGTCATCGGGGCGGCAATACAGATCACTGAAAGGTCGCCAGTGTAGCGAATTCAGCGGGGCAGCGCGCTCCAGTCAAACGGCTGGACAAAGACCCCGGTATCTTCGGCCATCAGCGGCCGGGCAACCAGAAAACCTTGCACATATTCACAGCCGCTGGCTTGCAGCCATTCATACTGCGCGACGGTTTCCACCCCTTCGGCAATCACCAGGATCCCGAACTGTTTGCACAGTTCGATCACACTGCGCACCAGCGCCGCATCCCTTGCCGACTCCGGCAACCGGGCGACCAAATGGCGGTCGATCTTCAGAGTATCCAGCTCCAGGTCGCGCAAGTGCGTCAGGGAACAGGGGCCGGCCCCGAAGTCATCCAATGCCACTCGTACCCCCAGATTGTGCAGCAGGCGCAATTGCTTGCGGGTTTCCTCGGGGTTATGCATCAAGGCCTCTTCCGTGACCCCGACTTCCAGATGACGCGGTTGCAGGCCATGGCGCTCCAACACCTGGCGCAACTCGGTGACCAGGTTGGGCATGCCGAACTGCGTACTGCTCAAGCTGACGCCAAGCACCAGATCCTCGGCAAACAGGGACTCCCAGGCTTTGCGTTGCCCGGCGCCGCGATGGTAGATCCAGCTGCCCAGGCGACTGATCAGCCGCGCCTCCTCCAGCAATGGCAAAAACAGCCCCGGGGGGACATCGCCAACGCTCGGATGCTGCCAGCGCAACAAGGCCTCGAAACCACGAATCCGCCCGTCGGCAATCGCAACCTGAGGCTGGTACACCAGATTGAAATCCAGATTCTCGATGGCCGTGCGCACACTTTCTTCCAGCATCAGCCGCGTACGCGCCCGGCCGTTCATTTCGTGGTCGTAGAAGCGATATTGCTGGCGACCGGCACGCTTGGCTTCGTACATGGCGATGTCGGCCGCCCGCAGCATACCGTCAAGATTGGCGCCACAATCAGGGAACGTGGCGATGCCGATGCTGGCACCCAGGGCGATATCGAGGCCGTCGATCTGCTGACAGATCGACACTCGCTCGATGAGCTTCTCGGCAATCTTCGCCGCCTGCTCGGGGACCTCCAGATCCAGCAGCGCGGTGAATTCGTCGCCGCCCATCCGCGCCAGAATGTCGAAGGGCCGCAGGCAAGCCTTCAACTGTTCGGAGACCCAGCGCAGCACCCGATCGCCGGCATCATGCCCGAGCGAATCATTGACTCGCTTGAAACCGTCGAGGTCCAGGTACATCAAGACCCAGGAGCTGTTGGAACGCTCACCGCGCAACAGCAGGTTCTCTACGGTCTGGTAGAAACCCCGACGATTGAGCAATCCGGTCAGCGGATCGGTGACCGCCTGAAACTCCAGCTGCTGATGCAGATGGCGCACCACCGACATGTCCAGCACGGTCACGACCATCGCGTGTTGCTCGGCGGGCAATGGCGCGCAGGACAAGGCCACCGGCACCTGCTGGCCGGGCGCGGTTCGTAGCTGGGCATCGTGCAGGCGCAGGGTTTCGCCGCGTTTGTATCCGGCCAGCAACTCGGAATCGGCCCAGATCGGGATATGCGGCTTTTGCAGGTAGTCCAGAAACTCCTTGCCTTGCAGTTCCTGCACCGGGGCATTGAGCAACCGTGACATCGCCGGATTGGCAAACCGAATCAGGCCGTCCTCACCCAATACCAGAATGCCTTCGGCGGCGTTATCCAGCACCGACGCATTAAAGGCACGAGCGGCTTCCAGATCATGACTCAGGCGCTGCAGGGCCCGGCGGTTACGCTGGTGTTCGAGCAACGCCTGGACCTTGGGCGTGAAGACCTGTGGGTCGAACGGCTTGAACAGGTAATCCACCGCACCACTGGCATAGCCCTTGATCACGGCGTCCTGGGACTGTTCGTTGGCGGTCAGGAAAATGATCGGCGTGAGACGGGTCCGCTGGCTACCGCGCATCAGGCGCGCCACTTCATAACCGTCCATGTCCGGCATCTGCACGTCCAGCAGCACCAGGTCGATATCGTGTTCAAGTAACAAGCCGAGGGCCTCGAAACCCGAGGCGGCAGTAATGACCCGCCAGCCCTGGCGCTGTAACAACGCGCGCATGCTGATCAGGTTTTCAGGGTAATCGTCGACGACTAATAGGGTTGAGCCGCCTTCTACTGGCGTGGGTTGCGCGCATTCCATGCTGCTTCTCTAATTGCGGGTGTGTCAGGCCGGTTTCTCGTGAAAACCGGACAAATACTGTGCCTTCACTCTAGACCCGGTTCTGCGAAAGCAGAAGGTGTCAGTGAGCCATCATTTAATCATTGTGTCTTTTTACCGACTAACGGTCGAATGCTCAGTCCGATGAAAACCCGGAAGATGGCATTTCGACAGGATGTTGACGTCAACCACCCGTCAGGCGGGCATTAACAAAATTCCCCGCTACGCTTATAAAGGCCGCCCCAAAGGTGCGGTCTAGAGCTTCTGGCACGCCCGTGCAGCATGAACCCAGTGGAAGAACCGACATGATCGATCTCGCAACCTGGAACCTCAGTGTTCCCGTTGGCAGCCCGCCGTACACCGTCGAAACCGCCAAACTGGTGGATGGCTTCAAGGATCAATACTTCCATTCAGATACCGGCACATTGTTTTTCTGGACGCCCGTGACCGGCTCCCGTACCGAAAACGCGATTTATCCGCGCACCGAATTGCGTGAAACCTACAGCAACGGCACGTTGAAAAACTGGTATTACCCGGAGTCCGACAATTTGTTGTATGCCACTCTGGCAGTGAATCAGGTGCCGAGTTCCGGGAAGATTGTCATTGGCCAGATCCATGCCTATCAAAGCCAGAAGCCTATGGTGAAGGTCGAATACCAATACAAAACCAGTACAGGCACCGGCAATATCGTCGCCAAGGTCCGGATGCATCCCTATGACGATACAAGCCGGGTGATCATCGTCGCGACGGGGGTGAAACTCGACCAGGAGTTCAACTACCTCATTCACCTCAGCCCCGGTGGCGCCTTGGGCATCAGCGCGGCAGGCTATCAATGGGATACGCAAATCAGCACAACCTGGCGCGACAAACCGCTGTACTTCAAGGCCGGGGTCTATGTGCAGGACAACACCGGTTACACCACTGAAGGCGGCAAAGTGACGTTCAGCAAGCTGGATATCGATCACAATCAATGATGCCGAGGCATCGTTGACACTGTGGGAGCGGGCTTGCTCCGGGCATGGATTATCACCCACAAAAAACCCGCCTCTCGGCGGGTTTTTCATCAAGGCAGTTTAACGCTCAGGCTTAGTTGACCTTGGCGTTCAGCTCACCTTTCAGGTAACGCTGATACATGCCTTCCAGCGAGATCGCCTTGATCTTCGAAGCGTTGCCGGCAGTGCCGAAGGCTTCGTATCGGGCGATGCACACGTCGCGCATGGCAGTAACGGTGGCGCCGAAGAATTTACGCGGGTCGAACTCGCTCGGATTGGTAGCCATCAGACGACGCATCGCACCGGTGGATGCCAAACGCAGGTCAGTATCAATGTTGACCTTACGCACGCCGTGCTTGATGCCTTCGACGATTTCTTCAACCGGAACGCCGTAGGTCTCTTTGATGTCGCCGCCGTACTGGTTGATGATCGCCAGCCACTCTTGCGGAACCGAAGACGAACCGTGCATCACCAGGTGAGTGTTCGGAATGCGCTTGTGGATCTCTTTGATGCGGTCGATCGCCAACACATCGCCGGTAGGCGGCTTGGTGAACTTGTAGGCGCCGTGGCTGGTGCCGATGGCGATGGCCAGGGCATCCACTTGAGTGCGTTTTACGAAGTCGGCGGCTTCTTCCGGGTCGGTCAGCATCTGGCTGTGATCCAGAACACCTTCGGCACCGATGCCGTCTTCTTCACCGGCCATGCCGGTTTCCAGCGAACCCAGGCAGCCCAGCTCGCCTTCTACCGAAACGCCGCAGGCGTGAGCCATGGCTACGGTTTGCTGGGTAACGCGGACGTTGTAGTCGTAGTCGGTCGGGGTCTTGCCGTCTTCGCCCAGGGAACCGTCCATCATGACCGAGCTGAAGCCCAGCTGGATGGAACGCTGGCAGACGTCAGGGCTGGTGCCGTGGTCCTGGTGCATGCACACCGGAATGTGCGGGAATTCTTCGATCGCGGCCAGGATCAGGTGACGCAGGAATGGCGCGCCAGCGTATTTACGGGCGCCGGCCGAAGCCTGGACGATCACCGGGGAGTCAGTCTTGTCAGCGGCTTCCATGATGGCGCGCATCTGCTCAAGGTTGTTGACGTTGAAGGCTGGAACGCCGTAGCCGAACTCGGCTGCGTGGTCCAGCATCTGGCGCATGCTGATAAGTGCCATTGTGTGTATCTCTCCCGGTTGAGGGTCGTTAATCGTGCCAGCCTGCCGGAGCGGCGGCGGCTATTCAAGTTTTTGCAGATCGGGGGTTGGCCCGGGCTGCGGATTCGGTGTTCTTCGTTTTACTTGGCCTTGCAACCACGGCCGATCAAATCATTGGTGGCGACCCAGTAAACCAGGCCTTCCTCACCTTTTATGTGAAACGCCAGCATGTCATTGCTGTACAGCGAACCCGACGCACCCGGCTCCTGCTTCAGGCGGTAGACCTGATCAGCACCGCCCATGCGCACGTCGACTTCCCTGCGGCTGTCGTCGGTGTAGCGCCACAGCACTTTGGCCTGGCTGTCGCAGGTCCAGGTGGTCCAGTTATCCACAGGCGCGGACGACTGGAACGGGTTCAACTGATTGAACTGAGCACAACCGGCCAACAACGTCAGCGCCGCAACGGCGATAAAACCTTTCATCCGTGTCCCTCGACTGACGGCGCACGCTGCCAGCCCTGAGTAATGAGTCAGACCCGTCAAGGGCAGCCATGTTCCTTGGCGGGTGCCTGGGTCTCGTATTTGTCCAGGCCTTCCGGCCCGGAACGCTTGTTGAGCACCGGGTTGGTTTCCGCCTGCCAGTCAGCCTGGTAGCAGCCTTTGTCCGACCCGGACAGCGCAGATTCCGGGGTGGCCTTCGGGTTACTCCCGCACGCCACCAGCGAACCTGCGACGATCAACAGCGCTAACGTCTTGACCATTTCAACACTCCCTTGCCTGGTCAAACGGGCGACCCTCAGGCCTTGGCCCGGCTTTCCAGGACTTCAACGGCTGGCAGGACCTTGCCTTCGACGAATTCGAGGAACGCGCCGCCACCGGTAGAAATGTAGGAGATCTGCTCGGCCACGCCATACTTGTCGATGGCCGCCAGGGTGTCGCCACCGCCGGCAATGGAGAACGCCGCGCTGTCCGCGATGGCCTGGGCCAGCACTTTGGTGCCATTACCGAACTGATCGAATTCGAACACGCCGACCGGACCGTTCCACAGGATGGTTTGCGACGACTTCAGCAGCTCGGCGAAGTTGGCAGCGGTCTGTGGGCCGATGTCCAGGATCATGTCGTCGGCAGCGACGTCAGCGATCAGCTTGACGGTCGCAACGGCGCTTTCGGCGAATTCCTTGGCAACCACCACGTCCACTGGCAGCGGTACGCTGACCTTGGCGGCGATGGCGCGAGCGGTGTCCAGCAGGTCCGG
The DNA here is from genome assembly GCF_057838985.1 of Pseudomonas sp. KH_046_2. Lineage (NCBI taxonomy): Bacteria > Pseudomonadati > Pseudomonadota > Gammaproteobacteria > Pseudomonadales > Pseudomonadaceae > Pseudomonas > Pseudomonas sp. KH_046_2. Next base: position 5,844,969 of record NZ_CM174480.1, read on the forward strand.
CTCGTACAGGGATTTACCGACCGGGTGACCGGCAGCGGCCAGGAAGGTGTTGGCGATACCGCCGCCGACGATCAACTGGTTGCAGATCTGGCTCAGGCTATTCAGCACGTCGAGTTTGGTCGACACCTTGGAGCCGGCGACGATGGCCGCCATTGGCTGGGCCGGGGCGCCCAGGGCTTTGCCCAGTGCGTCCAGTTCAGCGGCCAGCAGCGGGCCGGCAGCAGCGACCTTGGCGAACTTGGCCACGCCGTGGGTCGAACCCTCGGCACGGTGAGCGGTGCCGAAGGCGTCCATCACGAACACATCGCACAGGGCGGCGTATTGTTGGGCCAGTTCGTCAGCGTTCTTTTTCTCGCCTTTGTTGAAGCGCACGTTTTCGAACAGCACGATGTCGCCCGCTTTCACGTCGACACCGCCCAGGTAATCGGCTACCAGCGGCACTTCACGACCCAGAGCACGGCTCAGGTAGTCGGCGACTGGCTTGAGGCTGTTCTCGGCCGAGAACTCGCCTTCGGTCGGACGGCCAAGGTGCGAGCAGACCATCACGGCCGCGCCTTTTTCCAGGGCCAGCTTGATGGTCGGCAGCGAGGCCAGGATACGCGCATCGCTGGTGACAACACCGTCCTTGACTGGGACGTTGAGGTCTTCGCGGATCAATACGCGCTTACCTTGCAGATCGAGGTCGGACATCTTCAACACGGTCATGGGTCGCACTTCCTACGGTTTTTTTGAAGTTGCTGTTTGCAGATAGTGTTCTGCAACGTCCAGCATTCGGTTGGCAAAACCCCATTCGTTGTCGAACCAGGCCAGGATGTTCACCAGCCGTGGGCCGGAAACTCGGGTCTGACTGGCATCGACGATCGCCGAATGTGGGTCATGGTTGAAATCACAGCTTGCGTGGGGTAGCTCGGTATAGGCCAGCAGGCCTTTGAGCGGGCCGCTGGTGGCGGCTTCGCGCAGGATCCGGTTGACCTCGGTGGCGTCGGTCGCGGTGGCGGTCTGCATCGTGATATCGAGGCAGGACACGTTGACCGTCGGCACCCGCACGGCTTTGGCCTGAATTCGGCCGGCAAGTTCCGGCAGCAGGCGTTCGATGCCACGCGCCAGACCGGTGGACACCGGGATCACCGACTGGAACGCCGAGCGGGTGCGGCGCAGGTCTTCGTGGTGATAGGCATCGATGACCGGCTGATCGTTCATGGCCGAGTGAATGGTGGTGATCGACACGTAATCCAGGCCAATGGCCTGATTCAGCAGACGCAACAGCGGCACGCCGCAGTTGGTGGTGCAGGATGCGTTGGACACCAGCAACTCGTCGCCGGTCAGGCAATCCTGGTTCACGCCATAGACGATGGTCGCGTCGACGTCCGTCTCGCTGGCCATCGGCTGGGAAAACAGCACGCGCGGGGCGCCGGCGTCGAGGAAACGCTGGCCGTCTTCGCGCGTGTGATAAGCGCCGGAGCACTCCAGCACCAGATCGACGCCCAGGGACGCCCAATCGATGCCTTCGGGGGTGGCACTGCGCAGGACCTTCACGCAGTCGCCATTGATATGCAGACAATCGCCGTCGACCTTCACTTCGCCGGGGAACCGGCCATGGGTGGAGTCGAAGCGTGTCAGGTATTCGATGCTGGCCATGTCCGCCAGATCGTTGATCGCGACAATCTCGAACCCGGCCTTCTCGCCTCGCTCGAACAACGCACGCAAGACGCAACGACCAATCCGGCCGTAGCCGTTGAGTGCAACTTTGTAGGGACGCGGTTGAGGCATGGGGTTCTCGATAGACGCAGTCAGACGAAATCTCGTTAACAACACAATCCTTGTAGGAGCGAGCCTGCTCGCGATGGACTTAAGGACAACGCATTTATCCAGACAGCCAGCGTTACCGTTAACGACCATCGCGAGCAGGCTCGCTCCTACAGAGGAACGCGGTGATCGTGAAACCACCGCGTTGTGCTTTAGTCTTCCAGCAACTCTTCAGCCTGACCCAGGATGTTTTCCAGGGTGAAGCCGAACTCTTCGAACAGGGCCGGCGCAGGCGCCGACTCGCCGTAGGTGGTCATGCCGATCACGCGGCCTTCCAGGCCCACGTACTTGTACCAGTAGTCCGCGTGAGAGGCTTCGATAGCGATACGGGCGCTGACCTGCAACGGCAGGACCGATTGCTTGTAGCCGGCGTCCTGGGCATCGAACACGCTGGTGCACGGCATGGAAACCACGCGAACCTTGCGGCCCTGCTCGGTCAGCTTGTCGAAGGCCTGAACAGCCAGACCAACTTCGGAACCAGTGGCAATCAGGATCAGCTCAGGCTCGCCCGCACAGTCCTTGAGCACATAGCCACCACGGCTGATGTCGGCGATCTGGCCGGCATCACGGGTTTGGTGCTGCAGGTTCTGACGCGAGAAGATCAGGGCCGAAGGACCGTCCTTGCGCTCCAGCGCGTACTTCCAGCTCACCGCCGATTCAACGGCGTCGGCTGGGCGCCAGGTATCGAGGTTCGGCGTGCAGCGCAGGCTGGCCAGTTGCTCGATTGGCTGGTGAGTCGGGCCGTCTTCGCCCAGCCCGATGGAGTCGTGGGTGTAGACGTGGATTACCCGCTGCTTCATCAGGGCCGACATGCGCACCGCGTTGCGGGCGTACTCCATGAACATCAGGAAGGTCGCGCCGTAAGGCACCAGGCCGCCGTGCAGGGCGACGCCGTTCATGATCGCGGTCATGCCGAACTCGCGCACGCCGTAGTACATGTAGTTGCCGCTGGCGTCTTCGGCGGTGACGCCTTTGCAGCCTTTCCACAGGGTCAGGTTGGAACCGGCCAGGTCAGCCGAACCGCCGAGGAACTCAGGCAGCAACGGGCCGAACGCGTTCAGGGCATTCTGGCTGGCTTTACGGCTGGCAATGGTTTCGCCCTTGGCGGCCACTTCGGCGATGTAGGCCGAGGCTTTTTCGCTGAAGTCTGCTGGCAGGTCACCGCTCAGACGACGCACCAGTTCGCTGGCTTCAGTCGGGAACGCGGCGGAGTAGGCAGCGAAACGCTGATCCCACTCGGCTTCCACGGCTTTACCTGCTTCCTTGGCGTCCCACTCGGCGTAGATATCGGCCGGGATTTCGAACGGGCCGTGGTTCCACTTCAGCGCCGCACGGGTCAGGGCGATTTCTGCGTCACCCAGTGGGGCGCCGTGGCAATCTTCCTTGCCTTGCTTGTTCGGCGAACCGAAACCGATGGTGGTCTTGCAGCAGATCAGAGTTGGCTGCTCGCTTTTACGTGCAGTGTCGATCGCCGTCTTGATCTCTTCCGGATCGTGACCGTCAACATTGCGGATCACTTGCCAATTGTAGGACTCAAAACGCTTCGGCGTGTCGTCGGTGAACCAGCCTTCGACTTCGCCATCGATGGAGATACCGTTGTCATCGTAGAAGGCGATCAGTTTGCCCAGGCCCAAGGTACCGGCCAGGGAAGCGACTTCGTGGGAAATGCCTTCCATCATGCAGCCATCACCCAGGAACACATAGGTGTGGTGGTCGACGATGTTGTGGCCAGGACGGTTGAACTGCGCCGCCATGACTTTTTCAGCCAGGGCAAAACCCACGGCATTGGCCAGGCCCTGGCCCAGTGGACCGGTGGTGGTTTCAACGCCCGGGGTGTAGCCGAGTTCCGGGTGGCCCGGGGTGCGGCTGTGCAGTTGACGGAACTGCTTCAGGTCGTCGATCGACAGGTCGTAGCCGGTCAGGTGCAGCAGCGAGTAGATCAACATCGAGCCGTGGCCGTTGGACAGCACGAAGCGGTCACGGTCGGCGAACGATGGATTGCTCGGGTTGTGCTTGAGGTAGTCGCGCCAAAGTACCTCGGCGATATCCGCCATACCCATCGGGGCACCGGGATGGCCGCTGTTGGCTTTTTGCACGGCATCCATGCTGAGGGCACGAATGGCGTTGGCACGCTCACGACGGCTAGGCATCGCTGTTCTCCTGGGGGCTTGAATAAAACGAAACGGAAAAAAGGCGAGCATTTTCCCTCACCGGGACGCCTCGGGGCAATGACAGATAGTCATCTGGAGGCGTTTTTCCAATGGATAACGACGTATTCGCCTGATGAAACCTTTCCGCCGTCCAATTGTTGACTGAAGCTAACGTCGAGAAGTGCCATCTATCGAGCAATATCAAAACTTTTTGATATTGCTCTTGCGATGCCATCGACCGGTGACTAGACTGCCGGCCTTATGAATTTACGCGTGCCCTCCATTCAACATGACGATTGCGATGAGCTGGCAGCCTTGTGCAAGGCTGGCGGCGATCCCCTGCGGTTGAATGTCTTGCGCGCACTGGCCAACGACTCGTTCGGTGTGCTGGAACTGGCGCAGATCTTCGGCATCGGCCAGTCAGGCATGAGCCACCACCTCAAGGTACTGGCCCAGGCCGACCTGGTGGCGACGCGCCGCGAAGGCAACGCGATTTTCTACCGTCGCGCCCTGCCCCACACCGAACTGCTGGGCGGCAAACTGCACGCAGCACTGCTCGAAGAAGTGGACAACCTGACGCTGCCGACCGACGTACAGTCGCGCATCGCCCAGGTCCATGGGCAACGGGCGGCCGCCAGCCAGGACTTTTTCTCACGGGTGGCGGAGAAGTTTCGCGCCCAGCAAGACCTGATCGCCGGCCTGCCGCAGTACCGCGAAAGCGTGGTGGCCCTGCTCGACAAGCTGAGCTTCGGCCAAGGCGCAACGGCCATCGAAGTCGGCCCCGGAGACGGCGCATTCCTGCCGGAACTGGCGCGCCGCTTCGCGCAGGTCACGGCGCTGGATAACAGCAGCGCGATGCTCGAGCTGGCGCGCCAGGTCTGCGAACGCGACAAGCTGACTAACGTTAGCCTGCAACTGGCCGATGCCTTGAACGGTGTCACCCTCAAGGCCGATTGCGTCGTACTGAACATGGTGCTGCACCATTTTGCCGCGCCGGCCGATGCGCTCAAGCACATGGCCAATTTGCTGCAACCAGGCGGTAGCCTGTTAGTGACAGAGTTATGTAGCCACAACCAGAGTTGGGCCAAGGAGGCCTGCGGTGATCTCTGGTTGGGGTTTGAACAGGACGATCTGGCCCGTTGGGCCACCGCTGCGGGACTCGTTCCCGGGGAAAGCCTCTATGTAGGCTTACGTAATGGTTTCCAGATCCAGGTCCGCCATTTTCAGCGACCGGCTGGCGACACTCACCATCGGTAATTTCAGGAAAACATCGAGATGAGCGAATACTCCCTTTTCACCTCCGAGTCCGTGTCTGAAGGGCATCCGGACAAAATCGCCGACCAGATTTCTGATGCGGTGCTGGACGCCATCATTGCTGAAGACAAGTTCGCCCGTGTGGCGTGCGAGACTCTGGTGAAAACGGGCGTGGCGATCATCGCCGGCGAAGTCACCACTTCGGCCTGGGTTGACCTGGAGCAGATCGTTCGTGACGTGATCACCAACATCGGCTACACCAGCTCCGACGTTGGCTTCGACGGCGCGACCTGCGGCGTGATGAACATCATCGGCAAGCAGTCCCCTGACATCAACCAGGGTGTCGACCGTGCCAAGCCTGAAGATCAGGGCGCCGGCGACCAGGGCCTGATGTTCGGCTACGCCAGCAATGAAACCGACGTGCTGATGCCTGCACCGATCACCTTCTCGCACCAGCTGGTACAGCGCCAGGCAGAAGCCCGTAAATCCGGCCTGCTGCCTTGGCTGCGTCCGGACGCCAAGTCGCAAGTGACCTGCCGTTACGAAAACGGCAAGGTTGTCGGTATCGACGCCGTTGTTTTGTCGACCCAGCACAACCCGGAAGTGTCGTACAACGACCTGCGCGAAGGCGTGATGGAGCTGATCGTCAAGCACGTGCTGCCTGCCGAACTGCTGAGCAAGGACACCCAGTTCCACATCAACCCGACCGGCCAGTTCATCATCGGCGGCCCGGTGGGTGACTGCGGTCTGACCGGTCGCAAGATCATCGTCGACAGCTACGGCGGCATGGCCCGTCACGGCGGCGGCGCGTTCTCCGGTAAAGACCCATCGAAGGTTGACCGTTCGGCGGCCTACGCCGGTCGTTATGTGGCCAAGAACATCGTCGCTGCCGGCCTGGCCGAGCGTTGCGAGATCCAGGTGTCCTACGCCATCGGTGTTGCCCAGCCGACGTCGATCTCGCTGAACACCTTCGGCACCGGCAAGATCAGCGATGACAAGATCGTCAAACTGGTCCGCGAAGTGTTCGACCTGCGCCCATACGCAATCACCACCATGCTCGACCTGCTGCACCCGATGTATCAGGAAACCGCTGCGTACGGCCACTTCGGTCGCACCCCGGCGACCAAGACCGTTGGTGACGACACCTTCACCACGTTCACCTGGGAAAAAACCGACCGCGCCGACGCCCTGCGTTCTGCTGCCGGCCTGTAAGACTTCCCCGCAACACCCGAAGCCCCGCACGGTTCGCGCCTTGCGGGGCTTTTTATTGGGATTCGCTTTACACCGCGTCGCGGCCTTCGCGGGCAAGCCCAGTCACCAGAAACACTCGGTAAAACCCCCACCCGCTGCGCCAACTGATACTGACCTAGCCTTCAAGCACCTCACCGAGCAAGGACGCTCAAGATGCTTCCCGACCTGCGCCTGTTTCTCGCCGCTCTACTTACCTTTACCTGTCTGACCACCAGTGCCACCGAGTGCCCGGACTGGCCACCCGAACGCGCCCTGATTGAAGTCAACAAACTGCAACAACAAATCGACCTCTGGGACGACAGCTATCACCGCCAAGGACGCTCACTGATCGCCGATGAACTCTACGACCAGTCCCGCGCGCGACTCACCCAATGGCGCCACTGCTTCAACCTGAGCCCGTCCGCAGACCCCTTGCGCACTGCACGCGGCACGCTGCCCCACCCCATCGCCCACACCGGTCTGGACAAACTGCACGATCGGCCCGCTGTGGAAAAATGGCTGCGTGACCGGGTGGACGTCTGGGCCCAGCCTAAAATCGATGGAGTGGCGGTGACCCTGGTTTACCGCAACGGCCTGTTGGCCCAGGCAATCAGCCGTGGTGACGGCGAGAGCGGCCAGGACTGGACGGTTCCTGCGCGGCAGATTCCGGCCATCCCGCAACGGCTATCGCAGGCCCGGGACTTGATCGTGCAAGGCGAACTGTATTGGCGCCTGACCGACCACGTGCAGGCCCGGGCCGGTAGCCTCAATGCTCGTGGCTCGGTGGCCGGCCTGATGGCGCGCAAGGTCTTGAGCGCCGAACAGGCCGCCAACATTGACTTGTTTGTCTGGGACTGGCCCCAAGGGCCGGCGAGCGTGCCCGAGCGTGCCCGAGCGTGCCCGAGCGTGCCACGGCGCTGACTGCGCTGGGCTTCCCGGGCACCACGGCATACAGCCAGCCCATCGCCTCCGTCATCGATGCCGAACGCTGGCGCGAACACTGGTATAGCTCTCCTCTGCCCTTTGCCAGCGACGGCGTGGTCCTGCGCCAGAACCAGCGCCCAGCCGCCGAACGCTGGCAGGCCAGGTCACCTTATTGGGCCATCGCCTGGAAATACCCCTTCGCCCAGGCACTGGCCGAGGTCCGCCAGGTTCACTTCAAAATCGGTCGGACCGGGCGGATCACACCGGTACTTGAACTGACCCCGGTGCAGCTCGATGACCGGCAGATCAAACACGTCAGCGTCGGTTCGTTGCAACGCTGGCAGGCGCTGGACATCCGTCCGGGTGATCAGGTCGCCATCAGCCTGGCCGGGCTGACCATTCCCAGGCTCGATCGCGTTGTATTGCGCAGCAGCGAACGCGCCGAATTGAACGTACCGCTGGCAGCAGACTTCCATTTATTGAGTTGCTGGCAACCGACTCCGGGCTGTGAGGGCCAGTTTCTTGCGCGCCTGACCTGGCTCAGCAGTAAACAAGGTCTGGCGCTGCCCAATGTGGGTCCGGGGACTTGGGAAAAACTTCTTGCAACAGGTCGCATGAACAGTCTGCTGGATTGGTTGACCCTCGATCCCCAAGAGCTTGCTACCATTGACGGTTTCGGCGAGCACAGCGCGGTTCGCCTTGCGGACAGCTTCAACCAGGCCCGGCAACGCCCGTTCGCACACTGGCTCAAAGCCTTGGGATTGCCGCCGACAGGCCAGGCGCATCTCGGCGACTCATGGCAGGTACTGGCCCAGCGCGACATCGAGCAATGGCGAGCCGAGGCCGATATCGGGCCAGGGCGCGCGGCGCAACTGAACGCTTTTTTCCGCGATCCGCAGGTCCTGGCCTTGAGTGAAACGTTACGTGATGCGGGGATTAACGGCTTTTAGCTGTCGGCCCTGCGCCCACCGGGAACCCCAGGGGACCGCTGGGCTCCAACAAGCCATTGCCACACCGGCCTGCTTGCTTTCCTACATGGAGCTTTTATGAAACTTCTTTCACCGCTCGCCCTGTTGACCCTTTGCAGCGTGCTGGCCACCCCGTTGATGGCAGACGAGGAAGCACCGGGGCTGACCGGTTGCGCCGCCAAGAAGCAAGGTATCGTCAACCAGATCGAATTGGCCAAGGTCCACGGCAATGCCGACCAGCAGGCCGGCCTGGAAAAGGCCCTGAGCGAAGTCGAAGCCAACTGCACCGACGCCTCGCTGAAGAAGGAACGGGAAAACAAGGTGCTCGACGCCAAGCACGAAGTCAGCAAGCGTCAGGCGGACCTCGACAAGGCCATGAGCAAAGGCGACCCCGACAAGATCAACAAGCGCAAAGACAAACTCGCCGATGCCCGCAAGGAATTGCAGAGCGCATTGGATGAGCTGGATAAGTAACGCAGCAACTTTTTGTGGCGAGGGGGCTTGTCGGACCGCCGCACCGCCCCGTTGGACTGCGAAGCAGTCCCAAAATCGCCGAATCGAACTCAATCAGATATTCCTGACTGCTCAAACAAACGACGGCTACGCCGTCGAACGGGGCGGTTCGGCGGTCCGACAAGCCCCCTCGCCACAGGTCATGCGTAGCGCCGAATCAATGATCCCGAAACGCCTTATGACAAGCACTGCAAGCATCTTCGACTTTCTGCACCGCCGGCCCCAGGTTGCTGGCCTTGTAGGGTTGAACCTGGCTGGCGATCACCAATTCACCGGTGGCGCCTTCAAGGTCGCGGGCCATTGCCTGAAAGCGTGTCTGTTGCTCCCAGACATCGCTCTTGGCGCTGGTGTGATCTTCCTCGCGCACTTGCGGAAAATGTTGCCACGGCTCACGGGACAACGCATCGAGCTTAACCGCGCCTTCGGCGAACTTCGGACCATCGAACGCAATGCGCCCACGCAACATGCCGCCCAGATCTTCACCAGTCTTGAGCATCTGCTTGAAAATGGCCTTGCGCTGGCCGAGCGGCGAGTTAGGGTCGATGCCGCCGCAAGCGGACAACGTCAGGCAGGCCAGCAATACAACAGAAAGTCTTTTAAGAGTCATGGTGGCTTCAAGTCACGGAAAACGGCGGCCAGTATCCTCGCGTCATCGGCAAAGACCAATAGCCCTATTATCAATAAGGGTTGCTTGAGCACATGGAGCGCTCAGGCAACCGGCAAAGGAATCACTCCATGAACAGCTGTTTCAAGGCATGGCGTCACAGCCTGGCCTGGACCCTGCCGATGGCGGCCCTGCTCGCAGGCTGCACCGGCGGCGACAACCAACAACCGAAAACCCACGCCCTGGCCACTTACTCCAGCGCCACATGGGAAGCACTGCCGGCGGTGTCAGACAACGACCTGCTCGCCGGTTTCGGTTCCTGGCGTAGCGCCTGCACCCGACTCAAGGCCGACCCGGTCTGGGGTGGTACCTGCGCCGCGGCTGCCAATGTGCCGCAAACCGCCAGCGACATTCGCGGTTTTCTTAAACAGAACCTCGATGTCTTTGGCCTGCGCGCCGCCAACGACAACCCCAACGGCCTGATTACCGGCTACTACGAACCGGTCTATCCCGGAAGCCTGACCCAGACTGGCGCTGCCAATGTCCCGGTCTATGGCGTCCCCGAGGACATGATCATCGTCGCCCTCGACAGCATTTACCCGGAACTCAAGGGCAAGCGCCTGCGCGGTCGACTCGAAGGTCGTGTGCTCAAGCCATATGACGATGCGGCAGCCATCGAAAGCAAAGGGGTCAAGGCGCCGGTCGTGGCCTGGCTGACCGATCCGATGAACCTGCAGTTCCTGCAAATCCAGGGTTCGGGTCGTATCCAGCTCGACAATGGGCGCCAGTTGCGCATTGCTTATGCCGATCAGAATGGCCATCCGTATCGGCCGATCGGCCGCTGGCTGGTGGAACAGGGCGAGTTGAAAAAAGAAGACGTGACCATGGGCGCTATCAGCACCTGGGCCAAGGCCAATCCGTCGCGGATTCCCGAACTGCTCGGCAGCAACCCCAGCTACGTGTTCTTCACCCGCAACCCGGACAGCAACGAAGGTCCGCGCGGCTCGCTGAACGTACCGTTGACCGCCGGTTACAGTGCGGCCGTGGATCGCAAGGTGATTCCGCTGGGCAGCCTGTTGTGGCTGTCCACCACCAGACCGGACGGCACGGCCCTGGTTCGCCCCGTGGCAGCACAGGACACTGGCGGCGCCATTGCCGGCGAGGTTCGGGCAGATCTGTTCTGGGGCACCGGCGATGCAGCCGGGCAACTGGCCGGGGACATGAAACAGCAGGGGCAGATCTGGATGCTCTGGCCCAAAGGTACGGCGCTACCACAAGTGCCGCAGGTGGCGGATGCGGAGAAGACAAAACCCTAAACCAGCGGTGGCTGCCAGATAGCTATCGCGAGCAGGCTCGCTCCTACATTGGAACGCACACTCCTGTGGGAGCGAGCTTGCTCGCGATGAGGCCAGCGAAAACCCTGAAGATCTGTCAGACCGACACCACAAAGAAACTCACGATCAACGCTATCCCCACGAACCACACCAGCGACCGCAGTGTCGCCCAGTCCGCCAGGTAGCAAATGATGTAGAGCAGGCGGCTGGTAATGAACAGCACGGCCAGCACATTGATCGTCACCAGTTCGGCATTGCCGGCCAGATGCGCCACGATCACCGCCGCGGCGAACGCCGGGATCACTTCAAAACTGTTCAGTTGCGCCGCGTGCGCCCGTCTGCCCACGCCTTCCAGAGAGTCGAGAAAATCCCGAGGGTCATGATTGTCTTTCAGCCTGAACCCGCCACTGATCTTGGCGACCCACGTACACACATACGGCAGGAAAATAGCAATCAAAATGCACCACAGAGCCACCGTCATAACGCCGTCCTTTCTTCAAGTTATTGAGAAACGAATTCCATCGGGGCGATCAAAACTTCATCACCAGTATCCCGATCATCACAAGGCTACAAGCGAGTAGCCGTGGCCCGCCAAACGGCTCTTTCAGGTAACGCATGCCAAACAGCACCACCAGAATTACGCTGATCTCGCGCAACGCCGCTGCCTCTGCAATCGAGCCCAGTTGCATCGCCCACAGCACCAGAGCGTAGCTGAACAACACGCAAAACCCGACGGCCAGGCCCAGTCGCCACTGCTCGCGCCAGAACAACATGAACGCGGGTCGTTTGCGCACCAACGCCAACAGCGGAAACGGCCAGGCACTGAGCAAAGTGACCCAGACCAGGTAATCCAGTGGATGGGACCAGCGCCGCAATGCCTGCCCGTCGATGTAGGTGTAGCAACCGATGCACAGGCCGATCAGTGCCACCACCGGCAACATCGACCACGGCAAACGCGCACCGCCGCCGCCCTGCCAGAGCAGGCACAGCATGCCGAACGGAATCAGCAGGATGCCGAAAATCTGCTGATGGGTCAGCACCTCCCCGGCAAAGATCAGCGTCAGCGCCAGCACCACCAACGGTGACAAGCCGCGCATCAATGGATAGACCAGCCCGAGGTCGCCGACCCGATAGGCCTGGATCAGCAAATAGCGATAGAGCAACTCGAACGCCGCCGATGCCAGGATCCACGGCCAGATCTCCAGTGGCGGCACGCTCAGGAACGGCAGCATCAGCACGACAAAGAGCAGCGCCACGCTGTCCATGCAGGCCACCACCAACAGTCGCTCGGCACTGAACTTGATCAGGGTATTCCACGCCGCATGCAACAGCGCCGCCACCAACACCAACGCCGTCGCAAGCACGGCACACTCCTTATTTTGTCCCGCCCCTCTGTAGGAGCGAGCTTGCTCGCGAAGGTCGTCAACGATGACGCGCGCATCCTGGATAAGCGCGGCATGCTTGAGTTTTTCGCGAGCAAGCTCGCTCCTACAGTGTTTGGGCAGAGAATTGATTCGCCATATTTCAGTGGCTGTTTATACTGCAAGCGACCACGCCGCACTCAGTTGCGCACAGACTAATTCCAATAAAAATTCTGCCCGGCCCGCTCTCATCGAGAACGGTCGTCGGCCTGCGTATGCCTGATCACAGCGTCAAGACTACCGACAGAGACCTTGTGCATGCCACTCGCTTTGCTTGCCCTCGCTGTTGCCGCCTTCGGCATCGGCACCACCGAATTCGTCATCATGGGTCTTTTACCCGACGTCGCCCGCGACCTCAGCGTGAGCATTCCCGATGCCGGATTGCTGATCACCGGCTACGCCCTGGGCGTGGTGTTCGGTGCACCGATCCTCGCCGTCGGCACCGCCAACATGCCGCGCAAGGCCACCCTGCTGGGCATGACGCTGATGTTCATCCTCGGCAACATGCTCTGCGCGCTGGCGCCGAACTACGCCACGCTGATGGCCGCGCGCGTAATCACGGCACTGTGCCACGGCGCATTTTTCGGCATCGGTTCGGTGGTGGCCGCTGGGCTGGTGGCCCCCAACAAACGGGCTCAGGCGATTGCCATGATGTTCACCGGCCTGACCCTGGCCAACGTGCTCGGCGTGCCACTGGGCACCGCACTCGGGCAATACGCGGGCTGGCGCTCGACCTTCTGGGCCGTGTCGGTGATCGGGGTTCTGGCGGCGATTGCACAATGGGTCTGGCTGCCGAAAAACATCGCGATGGATAAAGCCAACCTGGCCAGCGAGTTCAAGGTGCTGGGCAAGGCCAACGTGCTGCTGGCCCTGGGCATGAGTGTGCTGGCCTCGACCAGCCTGTTCAGTGTGTTCACTTACATTGCGCCGATCCTGCAGGACATCACCGGTGTCAGCCCCCACGGCGTCACCATCATGCTGCTGTTGTTCGGCGTTGGCTTGACCGCCGGCAGCATGCTCGGTGGTCGTCTGGCGGACAGCCGCTTGCTGCCTTCGCTGGTGGGCATGGCGCTGGCAGTGCTGGTGGTGCTGGCGGCATTCACGCAAACCAGCCATTCGGTGATCCCGGCGGCGATCACGCTGGTGTTGTGGGGGACGTTTGCCTTCGCCCTGTGCCCGATCCTGCAACTGCTGATCATCGATCAAGCCCACGAAGCACCGAACCTGGGTTCGACCCTGAACCAGAGCGCCTTCAACCTGGGCAACGCGGCCGGCGCCTGGATCGGCGGGCTGGTGGTGGCCAGCGGAGCCGATCTGGCAGACCTGCCCTGGACCGGCGCGCTGGTCAGCGGGCTGACTGTGTTCACTGCACTGTTCTTCATCTATCGCCAGCATCGCGGTGCGGTTGCGCTTGATGCTCCCACAGGGGATCTCGGTTAAATGTGGGAGCGACGGTGCGGCGATCCGACCTGCTCGTGATGAATGCACCGCAAATATCACTGAACGGCGTCATCATCCTTGAACTGGTCCTTGAACTGGTCCTTGACGTACTTGATCTCGGTCCGGCCGTGAGGCGCCGGCAAGCCGTCTTCACCGAGGTTCACGAACACCATTTTTTCAACGGTGAGGATGCTCTTGCGGGTGATCTTGTTGCGCACTTCGCACGTCAGGGTGATCGAGGTGCGGCCGAACTCGGTGGCCGTGATGCCCAGCTCGATAATGTCGCCCTGGCGCGAGGCGCTGACGAAGTTGATTTCGGAAATGTACTTGGTGACCACACGCTGGTTGCCCAACTGAACGATGGCGTAGATCGCCGCTTCTTCGTCAATCCAGCGCAGCAGGCTGCCACCGAACAACGTGCCGTTGGGGTTGAGGTCTTCGGGTTTTACCCATTTGCGGGTGTGGAAATTCATGTTCACTCCTGAGCGTCTTGCCGAATGATGCTGACCATCATGGCAGAGCCCGACCTGGAGCTCTATTGAGCATCGTCTATGGTCTCGATTACCGTTCGGACATTGACCGACAGAAACGCTTTGGAAGATCAGCATAGCCCGCTATAATCGCCACCGTTTCAAAACGGTCATCTTCAATTGCTACCGTTTCCCGCCACCTGTCCGAGGGGCGCTGCAGCAGGTTTGACCTGTCAGGCTCGGATGGGGCGTTGCCTGGCCTTCACTGACCGGACACTAAACGCACAACGGCGCCCATTCGCATACATTACGAATGGAGGCTCTTCATGAGCGCTGTTATCACGCCTGCAGATTTTAACGATTACAAAGTCGCCGACATGTCCCTGGCTGCCTGGGGCCGTCGCGAAACCATCATCGCCGAGTCCGAAATGCCGGCTCTGATGGGTCTGCGTCGCAAGTACTCCGAAGAGCAACCGCTCAAGGGCGCAAAGATCCTCGGCTGCATCCACATGACCATTCAGACTGCCGTGTTGATCGAAACCCTGGTTGCCCTTGGTGCCGAAGTGCGCTGGTCGTCCTGCAACATTTTCTCGACTCAGGATCAGGCCGCCGCTTCCATCGCCGCTGCCGGCATCCCGGTTTTCGCCTGGAAAGGTGAAACCGAGCAAGAGTACGAGTGGTGCCTGGAACAGACCATCCTCAAGGATGGCCAGCCTTGGGACGCCAACATGATCCTCGACGACGGCGGCGACCTGACCGAGCTGCTGCACAAGAAATACCCGGCCGTTCTGGACCGCGTCCACGGCGTGACCGAAGAAACCACCACCGGCGTTCACCGTCTGCTGGACATGCTGGCCAAGGGCGAGCTGAAAATCCCGGCCATCAACGTCAACGACTCGGTGACCAAGAGCAAGAACGACAACAAGTACGGCTGCCGTCACAGCCTGAACGATGCGATCAAGCGCGGCACCGACCACCTGCTGTCCGGCAAGCAAGCGCTGGTCATCGGCTACGGTGACGTGGGCAAGGGTTCCGCTCAGTCCCTGCGTCAGGAAGGCATGATCGTCAAGGTTTCCGAAGTCGACCCGATCTGCGCCATGCAAGCCTGCATGGACGGTTTCGAAGTGGTATCGCCGTTCATCGACGGTATCAACAACGGCACCGAAGCCAGCATCGACAAGGCACTGCTGGGCAAGATCGACCTGATCGTGACCACCACCGGCAACGTCAATGTTTGCGACTCGAACATGCTCAAAGCCCTGAAGAAGCGCGCTGTTGTCTGCAACATCGGCCACTTCGACAACGAAATCGACACCGCTTTCATGCGCAAGAACTGGGCATGGGAAGAAGTGAAGCCACAGGTTCACAAGATCCACCGTACCGGCGCTGGCGATTTCGACCCGCAGAACGACGACTACCTGATCCTGCTGGCCGAAGGCCGTCTGGTTAACCTGGGTAACGCCACCGGCCACCCTAGCCGCATCATGGACGGTTCGTTCGCCAACCAGGTTCTGGCTCAGATCTTCCTGTTCGGCCAGAAGTACGCCGACCTGTCGCCAGCCCAGAAAGCCGAGCGCCTGACCGTTGAAGTACTGCCGAAGAAACTCGACGAAGAAGTGGCCCTGGAAATGGTCCGCGGCTTCGGTGGCGTCGTGACTCAACTGACCAAGACCCAGGCCGACTACATCGGCGTGACCGTCGAAGGCCCGTTCAAGCCGCACGCTTACCGCTACTGATAGACCGGCTTTTCCTGTGTAGGAGCGAGCTCGCTCGCGATGGACGTCAACGATAACGCGTGCTGTCTGGATGAACGCGTTGCCTTGATGTTTTTCGCGAGCAAGCTCGCTCCTACAGGGGGCCAGCGTCCGCCTTATGAGTTTCCAAGGATATGACCATGTCCCAAGATCGTCGCTACAGCTTCGAGTTCTTCCCTACGAAGACCGATGCCGGGCAAGAAAAGCTGCTCGCCACTGCTCGCCAGCTGGCCGCCTACAACCCCGATTTCTTCTCCTGCACCTACGGCGCCGGCGGTTCGACCCGTGATCGCACGCTGAACACCGTGTTGCAGCTCGAAAGCGAAGTCAAAATCCCTGCCGCCCCGCACCTGTCCTGCGTGGGCGATAGCAAAGCTGACCTGCGCGGCCTGCTGGCCCAGTACAAGGCCGCCGGCATCAAGCGTATCGTCGCCCTGCGCGGTGACCTGCCTTCGGGCATGGGCATGGCCAGCGGTGAAATGCGCCACGCCAATGACCTGGTTGAATTCATTCGTGAGGAAACCGGTGATCACTTCCACATCGAAGTCGCCGCTTACCCGGAAATGCATCCGCAAGCGCGCAATTTCGAAGACGATGTGGCCAACTTCGTGCGCAAGGCCAAGGCTGGCGCCGACAGTGCGATCACCCAGTACTTCTTCAACGCCGACTGCTACTTCTACTTCGTGGAACGCGTGCGGGCGCTGGGCGTGAACATCCCGATCGTGCCGGGCATCATGCCGATCACCAACTACAGCAAGCTGGCACGTTTCTCCGATGCCTGCGGTGCGGAAATCCCGCGCTGGATCCGCAAGCAACTGGAAGCCTATGGCGACGACACCCAGAGCATTCAGCGCTTTGGCGAACAGGTCATCACCGAGATGTGCGAACAACTGCTGCAGGGTGGCGCTCCAGGGCTGCACTTCTACACCCTGAACCAGGCTGAAGCGAGCCTGGCGGTGTGGAACAACCTGAAGTTGCCGCGTTAAAAGACGTTAAAGCACGCTTAAAAGATCGCAGCATGCGGCAGCTCCGGTAGGAACTGTCGCAGGCTGCGATCTTTTGCTTTCAACGCACTATTAATGTGCGGCAATCCACGGAGTTAGAGCATCTGCGGTGAGTTTCTGGCTCTTTCCGGTTTCTCGTCGTAATCTCAGCCCATGCCTTTGATCACGCAGTTAATCGCCATGCTTGTCTTCACTTGCCTGAGCTTCACCGCCCGGGGCGAGAAGCTGCGCATTGTCACGGAACCCTGGGCGCCCTACGTATACGAAGACAACAACGGCAAATCCCTGGGCCTGGACTACGAAACCACTGCCATTGTCTTCAAGCGCCTGGGCATCGAAGTGGAGTGGCAGTTCCTGCCATGGAAACGCTGCCTGTCGATGCTTGAATCAGGCCAGGCCGACGGCGCGCTGGACATCTTTCACAGCGACGAACGTGATGCGACCCTGCTCTACCCCAGCGAACCACTGTCTGAAGTCCAGTTCGTGATGTTCTACGCCAACGAACGCCCCCATCCGTTTCGCACCCTCGATGACTTGCAAGGCCTGACCATCGGCACCTCGCCGGGTTACCTGTACAGCAAGGATTTCAGCGATTCGACGCTGTTCACCCGCGAGCCGGCCCCGACCCATGAAGCCAACTTCGGCAAACTGGTACGCGGACGGATTGACCTGCTGATCACCGACCGCCGGGTCGGCCAGCATTTGCTCGACGAACTGGGCATCCGCGACAAGATCACCGAAAACCCAACGATCATCAGCCAGCAAAGCCAGTTTCTCGCGGTCCGGCGCAATGCGGGCATGGATCTGCTGGTGCAGCGTTTCGGCGCCGAACTCAAGCGTTTCAAACGCGAGCCCGCCTACGCTGAACTGAGTGCCCGCTACGGCGCGGAACCGGCAGCCAGCGTGAAGACTGAAAAGGCCACGGCTGCCGCGGAAAAAACCGTTGAGCAGCAGGAAAGCGGCGCGCAGTGATAGCTCTGTTATACTCCGGCCTTCCCGCCAGGCTGACGCCCGGACGCTCGGAATCGTTAAAGGCATCTCAACCCCGCTACTGCGCAGCTTTCAGCCCGCGCGAGCGCTTGCAGACGAGCCTTCGAGACCCTGCAGGACCGGACGGGATTGCGTCCTCTTAAACGCCATTCGCGCCAGGCAAGACTCCCATTGGGCCAAGCCCTAACTAGAACAGGATTACTCATGTCCTTTGCTTCCCTCGGTCTCTCCGAGGCTTTAGTCCGCGCCATCGAGGCAGCGGGCTATACCGAGCCTACTCCGGTGCAACAGCGGGCCATTCCCGCCGTGTTGCAAGGTCGCGACCTGATGGTCGCGGCACAGACAGGTACTGGTAAAACCGGCGGTTTCGCCCTTCCGATCCTGGAGCGGTTGTTCCCCAACGGTCACCCGGACAAATCCCAGCGTCACGGCCCGCGCCAACCGCGCGTACTGGTCCTGACCCCGACTCGCGAACTCGCAGCCCAAGTGCACGAAAGCTTCAAGGTCTATGCCCGTGACCTGAAGTTCGTCAGCGCCTGCATCTTCGGCGGTGTCGGCATGAACCCGCAGGTTCAGGCCATGTCCCGTGGCGTAGACGTGCTGGTGGCCTGCCCTGGCCGCCTGCTCGACCTGGCCGGCCAAGGCAGCGTCGATCTGTCCCACGTGGAAATCCTCGTGCTGGACGAAGCCGACCGCATGCTCGACATGGGCTTCGTCCATGACGTGAAAAAGGTCCTGGCCCGTCTGCCGGCCAAACGCCAGAACCTGCTGTTCTCGGCGACCTTCTCCAAGGACATCACCGACCTCGCCGGCAAGCTGCTGCACAACCCGGAACGCATCGAAGTCACGCCGCCGAACACCACGGTCGAGCGCATCGAACAACGCGTATTCCGTCTGCCGGCCAGCCACAAACGTGCCTTACTGGCCCACCTGATCACCGCTGGCGCCTGGGAACAGGTCCTGGTGTTCACCCGCACCAAGCACGGCGCCAACCGCCTGGCCGAGTACCTGGACAAGCACGGCCTGAGCGCCGTCGCGATCCACGGCAACAAGAGCCAGAACGCCCGGACCAAAGCCCTGGCCGACTTCAAGGCCGGCACCGTGCGCATCCTGGTGGCCACCGACATCGCCGCTCGCGGCCTGGACATCGACCAGTTGCCACACGTGGTCAACTTCGAGCTGCCAAACGTCGATGAAGACTACGTGCACCGCATCGGCCGTACCGGCCGTGCCGGTCGTTCGGGCGAGGCGATTTCGCTGGTCGCCCCGGACGAAGAAAAACTGCTGAAAAGCATCGAGCGCATGACCAAGCAGAAAATCGCCGACGGCGACCTGATGGGCTTCGATGCCAGCACCATTGAGGCCGAAAAGCCTGAAGTACGCGAGCGTCCGGACATGCGCAACCCGCGCAATCCACGTGGTCCGCGCGGCGACGGTCCGAACGGCAGCGGTGGTGGCGGCGGTCGCAAGGACAAAGGCAAGGACAAGGGCAAGGAAAAACCGGCCGGCGAACGCGGCGAGCGCCCTGCCCGTCAGCAGAAGCCACGTGAAGGCACTCCGGCTCGCGAACAGCGTCCGTCGCAGCCTCCTCGTGCCGCCGCTGACCGTGCCCCGGACGAGTTCCTGGACGACGATATCGATAACTTCGGTAACCGCGTCGACTACGTGCCGCAGCAGAAACCCGCACAAGGCCGTGGACGCCGTCCGGGTGCTCCGGCACAAGGCACTGCGGCAGGTTCGGGCGCTCCACGCTCCGGCAAGCCGCAAGGTCGCCAGAACGGTCCGCGCAACAGCGATGGCGCCAGCACCGGCACCCCACCGGCCAAGCGTAGCGGTCCTCGCAGTGGCGCACCGCGCGACGGCCAGGCCCGCCGCGAAGATTCGCGCAATCGCCGTCCGGCCCGTGACGAACAGCCGCGTTCGGAACCTGCCGTGCAGAACCCGCGCGGCCCTGCGCCGAAGATCATGCACAAGGAGTCGAAGGCTGACCGCTTCCCGACACCTGAGCAGCTGGATCAACTGCCAAGCCGTCCTCGTGGTGAGAAACCAGCGCTGCTGACCCGCAATCGCTGAGTTATCGCTGTAATAAAAAATGCCCCGGTTCGTGAGAACCGGGGCATTTTTTATGGCTGATGTAAAACCCTGTAGGAGCGAGCCTGCTCCGGGCGGCGTTCCGACGATGGTCGTCAACGATAACGCTGGAAGCCTGACGCTCCGCGGCGCTCTCAGGTCTATCGCGAGCAGGCTCGCTCCTACAGTCTCAGCATTACTTCGCTTTTACACCTTCAAAGGTCACGTACATCTCAACCGCATCGGACGATGGGCCCAGGTCTTTCTGCTTGCCGAAATCGGAACGCTTGAGGCTGAAAGTACCCTCAAAGCCTGCACGGTAGCCGCCCCATGGATCCTTGCCTTCGCCCAGGAAAGTGGCCTTGACCACGATTGGCTTGGTCACGCCGAGGATCGTCAGGTCGCCAGCTACGTCAGCAGTGTCCTTGCCAGCGGCGTTTTTGCCGGTGGGTTTGACGCTGGTGGAAACAAACTTGGCTTTGCTGGCGTTCAGGAAGTCTTTGCTGGCGATGTGCTTGTCGCGCTCGGCGTTGTTGGTGAACACGCTGGCGGTGTTCACGTTGAACTCGATCTTGCTGTCTTCAGGCTTGGCAGCGTCGAAGCTGAACTTGCCGTCGATGTCCTTGAAAGTACCGGTGATGAAGCTGTAGCCCAGGTGGCTGACCTTGAAGTCAACGAAGGCGTGCTGGCCTTCTTTGTCGACCACGTAGTCAGCGGCCATTACGTTACCGGCGGACAACAGGGCCGAACCGATTGCCAGAGCGGCCAGAGTCTTTTTCAACATGCTTTGTTTTCCTTTGGAGTCGAGGTTGAACTTCAGGAGTTGCGACCCAGCATTCGCTTGAGGGTCACATCACGATCGATAAAGTGGTGCTTCAATGCTGCCAACGCATGGAGTCCGGAAAAAATTACCAGTACCCACGCCAGATAGAGGTGAATCACGCCAGCGGTATCTGCCTGGTCCGGCAGTCCGGATACCAGCGCAGGGACTTCGAACAAGCCGAACACCGGGATACCGACACCTTCTGCGGTGGAAATCAGGTAACCGGCAATCAACACGGCAAACAGACTGAGGTACAGAAAGCCATGGCCGAACCTGGCACCGAGGCGCGTCATGCGGCTGTAGCTGGACAGGGTCGGTGGCGGTGGGCTGATGAAGCGCCACAGCACCCGCAGCAACATCACACCCAGCAACACCAGGCCGATGCTCTTGTGCAGGTCCGGCGCGTCTTTGCGCCAGGTGCTGTAGTAGTCGAGCCCGACCATCCACAACCCAAGCGCGAAAAGACCGAAGACCGCCAGTGCCACCGCCCAGTGAATGACGATACTGACCCAGCCGTAGCGGGAGGTAGAGTTACGTAGCTGCATTGCCTAGATCCTGTAAGTGCTGGCCCAAGACTATCGAGTTATCTATCGAATTAAAGCGGAAAAATTTGCTTTGAAATATCGAAAAATGCGATCAAGAGTCTGAAGCCTGCGAGTTAAGGAAAGATTAAAGGCGAAATTGTGAGAAAAAGTGAATACAAATCAGAGAACACCTGTATCAAAAGGTTTATTCGATTCTGGTCCAGGTTTTTCTCCAGGCAAAAAAAGCGCGGCCCTTGAGCCGAATGCTGATCGGTTAAGGATTTTGTGGGAGCGAGCCTGCTCGCGATGGACTCAAGAGCACCGCGGGTACCCAGTGGGTCTGCATCATCGTTAACGACCATCGCGAGCAAGCTCGCTCCTACAATGAGTAACGGCGCAACCTTCACCGATCCAGAGCCCCTGATGGCTGCCATTGCCTTTTCTATTTCACGCTAGCCTGTGATGTAGGTTTTTTAGAAAAGATATAAATATGTATAGCTACTTCCGATTTTTAACTTGATTGAATGAGGGTTCAACAACTCATTGATTAAGGAAAAAACATGGCTATTACTTACACCCCATTTCAAGCAAATGGCTCGCCATTGCTGCCTCCCAATCAAAGGATGTCACCGGGGCAGTACCTTATGTCCGCGAACGGACGCTTTAGATTGATATTGCAAGCTGATGGAAATCTGGTCATTAAGGATGGTGAAGCTGTAATCTGGGTTGCAGATAGCAATCAGCTTTATAACCGAACTACATATCCGAAAAGAATGCGGGAGCCTCTAATGTTTGTAATCAGCAATAGTGGTTTTCTCTATGACCCGTCCAGAAGGCGTTTATGGATTGCTGAAAGCACCCATAGCATTGATAAATCGCTTTGGTACAACACTTGTATGGTTATTCAAGATGATGGGAATTTGGTCATTTACGATCAGCGTACAGGAAGTCTGTGCTGGGCCCGCTATGGATTCGTCCCTAGTCGCATTTCAAAGCCAAATCCGGTCAAGATTTTATTTGAAGACAAGGAAATTAAAACTTGGAAATTCTCATTAGGCCCTCTTTAACCATGCAAACTATTTACACCCTTAAGAACTTTTGAAAACCGGAGGCGGCTGTAAACAATCAGGATCGTACGGATTTATCTGGCATTTATAGGCCAGCTCATGGCCGTATCCCTTAGGAAACCATTCACTACTTACACAGCCAGAAAGTGCTATAAACATGATTATTACTGCTAGTGTTTTCATACATCCTCCCGTTATCTGAAGAACATAAAGTCAAATATCATGATCCAGCTATCATTTCGTTCCGAATCATTTGTGGGAGGCTTCTGATACATCGCAGCAGCATGTAGGACCGCGCAGCAAAAACCGGACGCTTCATGTTTGATGGCAAAAAAAAGCGCGACCCTGGGGTCGCGCTTTTTTACACCTGAACGTTACTGAGCCTTGGTCACAGTGTCCGTCGCAGGTTTGGCCGCCGGCTTCTTCACCGCCTCGGCCTTCTTCACCGGAGCCTTGGCCGGGGCTTTTTTCGCCTCAGTCCTGGCAACCGATTTCGCCGGAGCCTTCTTGGCCGGCTCGGCTTTTGCCGGGGTTGCTGGCTTCGGTGCTTCGACCGGAGCCGCTGCAACGGCCGGGGCGGGTGCTGGCACAGGAGCAGGTGCTACCGGCTCAGGTGCTTTGACTGGCTCTGGCTTCTTCTCGTCATCCGAGCCCCCGAACAAGTTGCTGAAGAAGTTGCCCTTCTTCGCCGCAACCGCGCCAGCACCCGCCGCCGCAGCTGCCGAAACCACTTTCGCCGGTTCGAACGACTTGCCCGCTGCCAAATCTTCTACCTGGCCAGCTGCACGCTGGCCGGTGCGCAGCGCACCTTCCAGAGTGCCCGGATACAAGGTGTCGGTGTGTTCGCCAGCAAAGGCTACACGCTGAATCGGACGTTCCCACAGACGCCAGAACTTGCTGATCTGGCCTGGGCCGAACGCCAGGTAAGCGCCACCCATCGACGGGTCGGTGCTGTAGCGACGAATTTCATAACCGGTGAACGAGCCACGGGCCTGTGGATAAAAAGCGTGCAGGCGAATCAGTACCTGATCGGCCATCTGCTTGTCGCCGAACGCCTGCATGACGCGGGCGTTGTCGCCGGACAGGTTGATCACAACGTTGGCACCGCCCTTCAGGGCAGGCTCGACCCACAACATCCCCAGGCCGGTGTTGCTGTAGATCTCGCCGGACATGCGCGCCTTGCTTTCCCACACCGGCGTCTTGAACTTGAGCATGATCTGGTCGCGCCAACCGTAGTTGGTGCCCTTGATCGCCGCCAGGTGCTGGGCGTCCAGCGCCGGGGTCATCTGGATCTTGTTCAGGGCGCGCAACGGCACGGCCAATACAACGTAGTCAGCTTTATAACCGACACCGTCGACTTTGACGGTCACGCCGTCCTTGTCCTGAATGATCGCCGAGACCGGGGAGCTGGTCTTGATGGTTTTCAGCTGCTTGACGAAGGCCTGGCCCAGCACCGTGCTGCCGCCGACCAGGCGCGAAGCACGCAGGTCACGATCGGAGACGCCACGGTAGACGCGGCTCTGCTGCGCGAAGTACAGCAGCGACAGGCGCGAAGGTTCGTCGTAGCGGGTGCGGATCTGCTGGTTGATCAACTGGCGAGCGGTGGCCGGCAGGTTCTGCTTGTCGAGCCAGTTCGACACGTTGATCTGATCCAGCGCGTGCAGCGTGTTGTTGGCGGCCGGGTTCTGCGGGTCGTCGATCGAGCGCGCCAGATCGTCCACGGTCTTGTCGAAGCGCTTGAGCGCCTCGGCGGTGGCCGGCTGCTTGGTCGCAAGGTCAGCGGCGGAGAAATACTCGCCATCGATCAGGTAGCTTGGGGTCCGCACGAATTCAGGAGCCGGCGTGGTGCTCAGCTTGAAGTTCGAGACGTACTTGTTCAGTACCGGTTGGGCCTTGTCGTTGCCGATCCACTCGCTGGTGGCCATGCCGGAACGGCCGCCCAGGCTCGACTTGGCTTCCAGCAGGGTGACCTGCCAGCCTTTGTTCTGCAGCTCGTACGCGGCAGTCAGGCCCGACAGGCCGCCGCCGATCACTATCGCGGTTTTATCCTTGGCCAGCGCAGACACGCTGAACAGCCCCAACATCACCAGCGCACAGGCGCGCAGCCAACCGACAGACATTCAGCGAACTCCGGAATCACACGAGGAAAACAGCAGTTTTTGCGAACCAGACGGCTCAAGAACCGCGAAGGATACGTCAGCCTTCAGACGCCTGCCAGCAACGTCTATCAGACTGTAGAAAGTAGCTCATTCGACACAATGGGTTGTCCCCGTGGCACGCATTGCATAGGCTTGCGCCATTGTTTGTCCGCGCTTGTCTCGGACCGCCTCCAGGAGAGTGAAAATGGGCCTGAATAATCAGTGGATGCAACGCGATCTCGCCGTGTTGTGGCATCCCTGCACCCAGATGAAAGATCACGAAAAACTGCCGCTGATCCCGATCAAGCGCGGGGAAGGCGTGTGGCTGGAAGACTTCGAAGGCAAGCGCTACCTCGATGCGGTCAGCTCCTGGTGGGTCAACGTGTTCGGCCACGCCAACCCGCGGATCAACCAGCGCATCAAGGACCAGGTCGACCAGCTCGAACATGTGATCCTTGCCGGCTTCAGTCATCAACCGGTGATCGAGTTGTCCGAGCGCCTGGTGAAGATGACGCCGGAAGGCCTGACCCGGTGCTTCTACGCCGATAACGGCTCGTCCTGCATCGAAGTCGCGCTGAAAATGAGCTTTCACTACTGGCTCAATCGCGGTCAGCCGAACAAGAAGCGCTTCGTCACCTTGACCAACAGCTACCACGGCGAAACCATGGCGGCGATGGCGGTGGGCGACGTGCCGCTGTTCACCGAAACCTACAAAGCGCTGTTGATGGACACCATCAAGGTGCCGAGCCCGGACTGCTACCTGCGCCCCGCAGGAATGAGCTGGGAAGAGCACTCGCGCAACATGTTCGCCGCCATGGAGCAGACCCTGGCCGAAAACCACGACACGGTCGCGGCAGTGATCGTCGAGCCGCTGATCCAGGGCGCCGGTGGCATGCGCATGTACCACCCGGTGTACCTCAAGCTGCTGCGAGAAGCCTGCGACCGCTACGGCGTGCACCTGATCCACGACGAAATCGCCGTCGGCTTCGGCCGCACCGGGACGATGTTCGCCTGCGAACAGGCTGGCATCCGCCCTGATTTCCTGTGCCTGTCCAAAGCCCTGACCGGCGGTTATCTGCCGCTGGCGGCGTGCATGACCACAGACGAAGTCTACAGCGCCTTCTACGACGACTACCCGACCCTGCGCGCCTTCCTGCACTCCCACAGCTACACCGGCAACCCGCTGGCGTGCGCGGCGGCCCTGGCGACCCTGGATATTTTCGAAGAAGACAACGTCATCGAGAACAACAAGGCCCTGGCCCAGCGCATGGCTTCTTCCACCGCGCATCTGGTCGATCACCCGAATGTGTCCGAAGTGCGCCAGACCGGCATGGTGCTGGCCATTGAGATGGTCAAGGACAAGGCCAGCAAGGAAGCTTACCCATGGCAGGAACGTCGCGGCCTGAAGGTGTTCCAGCACGCCCTGGAGCGCGGCGCTTTACTGCGTCCACTGGGTAGCGTGGTGTATTTCCTGCCGCCGTATGTGATCACTCCGGAGCAGATCGACTTCCTTGCCGAAGTGGCCAGCGAAGGGATCGACATTGCAACCCGTGACAGCGTCAGCGTGGCGGTGCCGAAGGACTTCCATCCTGGGTTCCGTGATCCGGGTTGATTGATTTCACCTAAGCTTCAGCGCTGACCGGACTACCGTCATCGTCGGATCGCCGCCCGGAGCAAGCCCGCTCCCACAGGATTGCGCTGTACCTGTGGGAGCGGGCTTGCCCGCGATGGGGCCGCCAGATATCTACACCTTTTACCGAGACCCAGCATGAGACTGTCCCGCTTCTTTATCGACGCCCCCTTGAGCATCGGCGAGCACGAGTTGCCCGAAGCCCAGGCCCATTACATCAGCCGCGTGCTGCGCATGGCCGAGGGCGATGCATTGCAGTTGTTCGACGGTTCGGGCCAGGAGTTTCGCGCCAGGCTGGTCGACGTCGGCAAAAAGCGCGTAGTGGTGCAGATTGATGAAAGTTTCGCCGGGCAGGTCGAATCGCCGCTGCAAATCCACCTCGGCCAGGGCCTGTCCCGGGGCGAGCGCATGGACTGGGCGATCCAGAAAGCCACGGAACTGGGCGTTACTGAAATCACCCCGATCTTCACCGAACGCTGCGAAGTCCGGCTCAAGGACGAGCGCGCCGACAAACGCCTGCTGCACTGGCGCCAGGTAGCGATCAGCGCATGCGAACAGTGCGGGCGCTCGCAAGTGCCGGTGATTCATCCGCCGCTGTTGCTGTCTGACTGGTTGAAGCAGACCGAAGCCGAATTGAAGCTGGTGCTGCATCCGGTGGCTGAGCCGATGGTGAGCCATGCCAAACCTTCAAGCCTGGCATTCCTGATCGGTCCGGAGGGTGGTTTGTCCGATGCCGAAGTCGATCAGGCCAAGGCGGGCGGCTTCCACGCCGCCCGCCTCGGTCCACGGGTGCTGCGCACCGAAACCGCGCCGGTTGTTGCACTGGCGGTGGCCCAGCAACTCTGGGGTGATTTCTAGGCTACTGCACCGGATCACTCACCGGTTTGGCAAT
Source organism: Pseudomonas sp. KH_046_2 (assembly GCF_057838985.1). Taxonomy (NCBI): domain Bacteria; kingdom Pseudomonadati; phylum Pseudomonadota; class Gammaproteobacteria; order Pseudomonadales; family Pseudomonadaceae; genus Pseudomonas; species Pseudomonas sp. KH_046_2. The sequence continues at coordinate 5,871,975 of NZ_CM174480.1, forward strand.
GATCGCCTTGAGTTCGCTGGTCATCGGGAACTCAAGGTTTAACCCCTTCGGCGGGATCGGCTGCTCGAACCAGCGTTTGTAGATGCCATTGATCTCGCCCGAGCTGTACAGATCCGCCAACGCGCCGTTGACCAGCGCCAGGAACTGCGGATCGTCCTTGCGCACCATGCAGCTGTAGATCTCCCGCGATTGCTCCTCTCCGACCACCACCCACTTGTGCGGGTCATTGGCCTTGGCGCGCTCACCGTAGAGCAGCGCGTCGTCCATGTAGAACGCCGCCGCCCGGCCCGATTGCAGCATCTGGAAGGCTTCGCCGTGGTCCTTGGCGCTGATCACGAACATGTCGATCTTGTGATCGACGTTGTAGCTTTTCAGGAAGCGCTCGTTGGTAGTGCCGGCGGTAGTCACCACGTTCTTGCCGCGCAGGTCAGCGAAGCTCTTGATCCCGCTGTCCTTCGCGGTCAGCAACTGGCCTTTGACGTAGATGAAGCCATAGGAGAACGCCACCTGCTTCTGCCGCTCGGCGGTCACACCGGTAGAGCCGCACTCCAGGTCCACGGTGCCGTTCTGCACAAGTGGAATGCGGGTCTGCGAAGTCACCAGGTTGTACTTCACCTTCAAGTCCGGCAACGCCAGTTGCTGCTGGATGCGCTCGACGATCTTGCCCGCCAGATCCACCGAGTAACCCATCGGCTTGCCACTGTGATCGCCCACGTAGGAGAACGGCACCGAAGCATCGCGATAGCCCAAGGTGATGCTGTTGGCGCTGGCGATCTTGCTCAGGGTGCCGGTCAGCGGCGCTTCATTGGCCTGAACCTGACTGCCGAGCAACAGGCCAAGCGTACATGCGAGCAACGTGATTTTTTGCATTGTTATTCTCCGTTGTGGGTGTTGGTTTATCAGACGCGTGCAGCGATGACGGTGATTTCCACCAGCACCTGCGGACGGGCCAGTTCAGCCTGCACGGTGGTGCGGCTCGGTGCCTGTCCCGGCGATAGCCAGGCCGACCAGACCTCGTTCATCGCGGCGAAATCCTCGGTGATGTTCTTCAGGTAAATGGTCGCGCTGAGCAGATGATCCTTGTCGCTGCCCGCCTCGGCCAGCAAGGTATCGATTTTCGCCAGCACTTCGCGGGTCTGGCCGCTGGCATCCCGGGCATCGCCCGGCACCTGCCCGGAAAGAAACACCAGGTCGCCAAATTTCACGGCGCCAGACAGGCGTGGGTTGCTGTGCAGTCGGGTAATGGTCATTGCAGTGTCCTCTTCTGAAGTCGGTGTTCAGGCGGCCCGGTGGTTGAAACCGCTCAGGTCAATGGAAGGCCGGCGCTCGCCGATCAGCTCGCTGAGCAAGCGCCCGCTGCCGCATGCCAGGGTGAACCCCAGCGCGCCGTGACCGAGGTTGAGCCACAGGTTGCGATACGCCGTCGCGCCCAGCAACGGCACGCCGCTGGGGGTGGCCGGGCGCATGCCGGCCCACTCGACGGCTTCGTCATAGGCGCCGGCATTTGCAAAGGTGTCACGGGCCTGACGCTTGATCAGCGCCAGGCGCTTGGGGTCCAAAGCGGGGTCGAAGCCGACGATGTCGACCATCGCCGCCACTCGCAATTGCTCGCCGATGCGGGCGTAGACAATCTTACGGTCATAGTCGGTGATGCTCACGTCCGGCGCCCGGTGACCGGCGCCGATCGGCACGGTCAGGCTGTAGCCCTTGAGCGGATAAAGCGGCAGTTGCAGCCCGGGCAGCGCCAACAGCGGACTGCGGTGACCGGCGGCGATCACCAGTTGTTCGACTGGCAGCACGTGTTCGCCCAGTTCGATGGCGTTGACGCTGCCGTTGTTGTGGCGAATGCCGGTCACCGCTTGCCCGAGACGAAACTCGCAACGGCCGGACGCTTGCAGCCGGGCGGCCAGTTGCTGGCAAAAGCCGTGGCAGTCGCCGACCTCTTCGTCCGGGGTGTAGATCGCCCCGACAAAGGACGCATCGATCAGCGCCGGTTCCAGTTGCGCGCATTCGGCCGGCGACAACACCTGCTGTTGCTCCGGGTCGGCCAGGCCTTGGCGCGCATGTTCGAAGCTGCTGTTCTGGCGGAAAGTCACCAGTTTGCCATTGCGCCGCCAATGGAACCCCGCCAGTCCATCGTCCTCGCGCCAGGATCTCAATGTGTCCTGGCTGAACAGCGCCAGGCGCAACAAGTGCGCGGCGTTCTCGCGGTTGACTGAGCGACGGCATGCGCCGAGGAACGACGCCATCCAGCGCCACTGGGCCGGATCGAAGCGCGGGCGCAGCTTCAGCGGTGAATCGCCGCGCAGCATCCAGCCGATGGCTTGCCAAGGCACACCGGCGTCGGCCAGGGGCGCGACATAGCGATAGGACAACTGGCCGCCGTTGGCGAAGCTGGTTTCGCTGCCCAGCGAGTCCCGCGCCTCGACCACCGTCACCTCGAAGCCGTCGCGCACCAGCGCAAAGGCCGTTGCCAGGCCAATCACGCCGCCACCGATGATGCACACACGCTGAGCCATGTCCGTCCTTAAAGCCGTTGTGAAGACGAGATCAAGGTTAGAGCCAGGTGACAGACGTTGAACAATGCATAAAGATGGCAAACCCATAAACAAAGGTTATGGACTTGCCATGCGCCTTCGCCATATCGAGATTTTCCAGGCCATCCGCCAGACCGGTTCGATCAGCGCTGCCGCGCAATTGCTGCACGTCTCGCAGCCGGCGGTGAGCAAGGTGTTACAGCACGCCGAGCAACAATTGGGTTTTCCGCTGTTCCTGCGGGTACGCGGCAAGTTGCAGGCGACGCCGGAAGCACTGGAACTGGAGCGCGAAGTGGACAAGGTCAGCGAAAGCCTGCAAGGCGTGCGACGCCTGGCGCAGAGCCTGCGCCGCGAGCCTGGCCACAGCCTGCGCATCGGTGCCACCCCGGCGCTGGCCCTGTCATTGCTGCCACCGGCCATTCACGAATGGACCGGGCGTTACCCGGACATCGCTTGCGAACTCTCCAGCGCCCACAGTCGCGAACTGGTGCAGAACCTGTTGATGCGCGAAGTGGATGTCGCCCTGACCCTGCAACGCCCGGATCACCCGGGGCTCAAGGCCCAGGCGCTGGCGTCCGGCGTGCTGGTGGCGCTGGCGCCGAGTGGTTACTGGCCTCAGGAAGAGGTGGGTAAACCGTTGCCATTGATGGCGCTGGCGGATGCGCCGCTGATCGGTTTATCCAGCGCCGATCCACTGGCCGCGCGGCTCGACAGTTACCTGGAAGCGGTCGAACCGCCGCCCCGGGTACGCATCGCCGTGCAAACCTACTCACTGGCACGGGCGATGGTGGAATCCGGCGCGGGCCTGGCGGTGATCGATCCGTTCACCGCCCTTGGCGCCTCTCCCGCCACCACAACGATCCGCCCTCTGGCACCACCGTTACCCATCACCCTGTACGCAGTGACCCGCGCCGCCGAACCACCGCCCCACACCTTGAACGACCTGTTGCAGGTATTCAGCCGTCGAGCCCGGGAGCAGCTGGATCGCCTTGTCCCGGTACAGCCTTAAAGGACATAAAAGAAAATCGCCACAAAGTGCAGCAAACTCCCGGCGATCACGAACAGATGCCAGATCCCGTGGGCATGGCGCAGGCGATGATCGAGAGCAAAAAAGATAATCCCCACGGTGTACAGCACCCCGCCCGATGCCAGCCACGCAAACCCGGCGCCGCCCAGCGCCGCGAGCAGCGGCTTGACCGCCACCAGCACAATCCAGCCCATCACCGCATAAATCACGATCGACAGAATCCGTGCTTCCGAACGCGGCTTGATCTCCTGCAGGATGCCGATCAGCGCCAGACCCCAGACAATCCCGAACAATGTCCAGCCCCACGGTCCGCGCAGGGTCACCAGGCAGAACGGCGTGTAGCTGCCGGCGATCAACAGATAGATCGAAAAGTGATCGACCTTCTGCATGATCGCTTTCTTGCGCCCGCGCACGCTGTGGTACACGGTCGATGCGCTGTAAAGCACCAGCAAGGTAAAGGCGTAGATCGCCATGCTGACGATTTTCCACGGACTGCCGTCGAGACTGGCCAGCACAATCAGCCACACCCCGCCGATAAACGCCGCCACTGCCCCGAGCAGATGCGTCCAGGCGTTCAGTCTTTCCCCGTGATACATGCGTTGCTCACCTCGAATTTCATTGCCGCAGAGCGCAAGGCTCAGGCTTGAAGCGTAAAAGCGCAATGTTTCTGTACGACGGGCCCGGCGTAATTGGGCACAATCAAGTCATTCCAAAAAGAGTCCGCCCCATGCTGATCGATGAAGAGTTGACCCTGAAAAAGCTCGAGGTGTTCCTGGCCTTCATGCGCACCGGCAACCTGGCGCGGGCCGCTGCCGAGTTGCAGACCAGTAACGTCAGCGTGCATCGGGCGATCCATTCCCTGGAAAGCGCCCTGCGCTGCCCCTTGTTCAAGCACGAAGGCCGCAGCCTGACGCCGCTGGAAAGCGCTTATGTGCTGGAAGAGCGGGCGCAGAAGCTGATTCAGGATGTCCTCGAAAGCGTACGCCTGACCCGCGAAGCTGCCGGGTTCTCGGCCGAACGTTTCAAACTCGGCTCGCTGTATTCACTGACGGTGAAGACCGTGCCGCAGCTGATCATGGGTTTGAAGATCCGCCGCAGCGAGCTCAACATCGACCTGATTCTGGGCTCCAACATCGACCTGCTCTACAAGCTCAAGAACATGGAAGTCGATGCGGCCCTGGTGTCGCTGGACGAGAGTGTCAACGATCCGGATTGCGAGCAGATCCCGCTGTTTTCCGACGACATCTTCCTCGCCACACCCGCCGACTCTAAGTTTGCCCAGCGAACCGAAGTCGACCTGGCCGAGGTCCGCGACGAAACCTTCATCACCCTGACCCAGGGCTTCGCCACCCATCAGGACGGCAAGCGGGTATTCGAGCAGGCAGGGTTCGAGCCGAAGGTGGCGATGCAGGTCAACGACATCTTCACCCTGCTGAGCATGGTCAGTTCGGGTGTGGGTTATGCGTTGCTGCCGGGGCGGATTGCGGCGGTGTACGAGAACCGGGTGAAGCTGATCCCGTTGCAGGAAAAGTACCGGTTGCAGCAGCACATTGGCGTGGTGTTCCTGAAAGCCAAGGAGCGTGATCCGAATCTGCTGGCGTTGCTGGCGGAGTGTCGGATGTATGCCAATCGGCAGGCTTGAAACCGCGTCGCCTGCATCGCGGGCAAGCCACTCTCCCACAGGAACTGCGCTGTCCCTGTGGGAGCGAGCTTGCTCGCGATGACGTCGGTATAGTTAACGAAGATCCCGCGACTTACCCAACAATCCCGCGAACAATGAAGTACAACAGCGAAGGCCCGAGCAAGCAGCCAAGCCCGGTGTGGAAGGTCGCGGTCAACGCACCATAAGGCACCAGGCGCCGATCCGTCGCCGCCAAACCGGCGGTCACGCCACCGACCGTCCCGGCCAGCCCGCCGAACACCATCGCCGAGCGCGGGTTATCCAGACCCATCCAGCGCGCCGCCATCGGCGTACCCACCATTTCCAGAATCGCCTTGATCAGCCCGGTGGCAATCGACAGCGCCACCACATCGGAACTGGCGCCAATGGCCGCACCGGTCACCGGCCCGACGATGTAGGTCACCGCGCCAGCACCAATGGTGGTCATGCTAACCGCATCACGGTAACCGAAGACCCAGGCCATACACGCGCCGACAATAAACGGCAGCACTGTGCCCAACAGCAGCGCGATCACGCCGATCAAGCCGGCCTTTTTCGCTTCCGTGGCCTGCACTTCAAATGCCGTGGCGACGATGGCGAAGTCTCGCAGCATGGCGCCGCCCATCAGCCCGATGCCGGAAAAAAGCGTCAGGTCCGCCAGGCCTTTTTGCCCGCCGGTCATCGTGCCGCCGACCCAGGCCAGTACCAGGCCGATGACGATGGCAATCGCAGAGCCGTGGATACGCCCGAAGGTCAGGCGCTTGGAGATCACCACTGACACCCACATGATCACGCCGACAAAGGCAAATGCAGTGACCAGACCGTTGTGTTCCAGACCGTTCTTGATGAGATTCCACATATCAGCGAGCTCCTGCCGGTGCGCCAACCGGCGTTACATCCACCGGTTCATCGGGCAAGGGTTCGCCTCTGTGGGTCCGGCTGATCAGGGCAATGGTGCAGCCGCAGATCACCACCGAACCGATCGCCGCCAACACCGCCACCGGACCACCGTGCAGCGCCGTGACCACGTTTTGTTGCGCGGCCATCGCCACCACCACCGGGATGTACATCGCGCCCCAGAAGCCGACGCCCAGCTCGCAATCCTTGGTCATGCCGCCACGCCTGTGCATCCACAACCGTGCGCAAATCAGCAGGATCATCGCGATCCCGACACCGCCGACGTTTGACTTCACTCCCAGCAACACACCGAGCATGTCACCCATGATCACCCCTGCCAGCGTACAGATCGCCAACAGCGCCACACCGTAAATAATCATTGTTGTAGTCCTCAAAGTGCATCGTCGAATGTTGTTTTTGTTGTTCGAAGCCAGAGTCGGTTTTAGGAGTGGCGACTGCCCTCCTCTCGCATCAGCGCCTGCAAGGTATCGAGCCGGGCACCGTCGAAGGCAATCACGGTGCCCTGCTCGAACACCCGGCGCGCCAGCCCCGTCAGCACCGAGCCTGGTGGCAGTTCGATCTGTAGACGTACGCCGCGCTCGTAAGCGCTTTGTACCGTGCCGCGCCAATCGACGATGCGGCACATGTTGAAGGCCAGGTCGTCACGCAAGGCTTCAGGCTTGATCAGCGGACGCGCGCGACTGCCGCTCAGGTAACCGATCTTCGGGGTGTGCAGCGGCACCTTGGCGAAGGCTTCGGCCAACCGTTGCGCGGGTGCCTCAAGCAATGGGCAGTGGGACGGCACGCTCACTGCCAGACGCTTGGCCAAGCCGGCCCCGCAACCTTTCGCCAACTCCGCCACCACTTTCATTGCAGTGTCGCTACCGGCAATCACCACCTGGTTATCAGCGTTGATATTGGCCAGATAAACCGGCATTTCTGCGCTGTGCACCCGGGCCAGCAATCCTTCCACCGTGGTCAGGTCCAGACCGATGATCGCGGTCATGCCGTAGCCCTGTGGGTAAGCCTGCTGCATCAACTCACCGCGCAGGCTGACCAGATGCAATGCATCGCTGAACCCCAGGGCACCGGCCACCACCGCTGCCGGGTAAGCGCCGATCGACAAGCCGGCCACGTAGTCCGGGGCCATCGCCAGCTGGCGTGAAGCGGCGACACCGGCGATCAGCAGGCAAAGCTGAACCGCCCTCGTCGACTGCAACGCCTCGGCAGAATCCAGCTGCATCACATCCTCACCGAGCAGGTCGCTCGCCTCGATCATCGTTTCCCGAGGCAAACGCGCCAGCATTCCGGGTTGTTGCGCGCCCTGGCCGGGGAACACCAGCAAGCTGCTCATGCTGCTTGCTCCTGTGGATTCCACGGGTCGGTAACCAGAGTGGCTTGAATGGCATTTTTCAGCAGGACCCGTGACGAAGCACCGGCCCATTCGCGCAAGGCAACGGCGCCCGATGGTGTCTGCAATTGCAGGTCCACGCGGCACACGACGGCATCAAGAACGGCCACCAACGCCTGGGCGTCGACACGACTCAACGGACTCGGCATACGCAGGATCAGATCGAGATCGCTGCCCTCGTGCAATGCGGCAAATCCACTGGCTAACTCGAACCCGGTACTGCCACTGACACCCCAGGTCCAACCGCTGTTATCGAGGTGTTGGCGCAGTTGCGCCAAGGCCCGTAGCGCCGGGAAATCGCGCTGGCCTTGAACATGGCACAGCTCTTCCGGCCGCACCCGCCGCGTAATGGCGGCGACTTCCATCACCGCCGCATATCGCTGTTCGCGCAACGGCCCGCGCACGCCCACCGCCACCTGCCCCGCCGCGCTCAAGGCGCGACGGACCACCACCGGCTGGCCGGCACTGATCAACTCGATCACCCAGGCAGGCGCATCCACAGGCAACTGCTGCGGGGTCATGCCCCACAGCAGGTCGTGAGCCAATAGCGTGCTCACCACTGCGCTCTCAGCAATTGGCGAACCTTGCTCGACGCCGCCCGATTGGCCGCACCCAGGCGACCGCTCAGATCGCGGCCAGCGGCGGCCACATCGCTAATCGCCTGATGCAGGCACTCGGTCACCCGCGCCAGATCCGCCACCGTCGGCTGCTCGATCTGTTCCACCGACAAGGTTTCCCACAACAGCCCGAGGCTGGCGTAGCTGTCGATGTCATAAGCCATCGGCGGCACGCTGGCAGCCAGGGCTTCGAGCTCTTCGACGCTGCGCAAGGTCACCCGCGCCGCCGACGCCTTGCCCATGGCGTGCACCATCACCCCCGGATCGCGCAGGGCGATCAAGCGGTTGGCCTGATAGCCGTGGGCCAGGAACGCCCCGGACATCGCCTTGCCCACCAGCAAGCCGATCACCGCATGACCGGCCAGACGGGCACGGGCATAACTGTCCGCCGCAGCGGCCAGCGCCTGATGAATGCCGAGGGCTTCTTCGCGTCGACCGTAAGCCTGGCTCGGCACGTCGACGATGGCGATCAGGGCGCGTTTGCGTGCCTTGTCCTGATCGGCGGCGATGACTTCATCCACGGCCTTGGCCAGGCCCCAGCCTTCGAGCAAACCCACCTCGCCGTTGCGTGCACGGACGAAGCGGTTTTCCGGGTCGGCCACCACCGCGATGAAACGCACAGGCTGATCGCCCAGCGAACCGTCGGCGACCTTCAGCGAAGCCGGCAAACCCTCGACCGCTTTCGCCCCGGCGCTCAAGGCGTTGAACCAGTTCAAGCCTCGCAGGGAATACGAACTCATGGGCGTTCTCCTTGGTACAGATCGCGAACCACAGACGGTTCGATTTGCGGTTCGGTGTCCAGACGCGCCAACCGTTGCAGGTACAGCTCGGCCTGTTGGCTACGTGGTTGCGCCGGCAAACCTTGCTGGAGTAACTCGCCCACCTGCTGGCGGATCTGCGCCACGTCGTCGGCAACATAGCGATCCACCAGGTCACTGGCGAAACGTTGCTCACCACCGGTCAGGCTCCAGATGAAGGGCCGGTCGCGGGAGTCGTATTCCTCGAGTCCGGCTTCCTGTTCGATTACCTGCGGACCGTTCAGGCCGAGTCGCGCCTCCCGGGTCACCAACAGATAGCTGCACAACCCGGCGGCAATCGACATGCCGCCAAAACAACCGACGCTACCCGCCACGACACCGACCACGGGCTGGTACTGCTGCAAGTCGACAATGGCTGCGTGAATGTCAGCAATCGCCGCCAGGCCGAGGTTGGCTTCCTGCAAGCGCACACCGCCGGTTTCCAGCAGCAGCACGGCGCGGGTCGGGATACCGTTGCGGTTGTCCTCGGCGGCCAGTTCCAGTGCGCCGGCAATTTTTGCTCCACCGACTTCACCGAGGCTGCCGCCCTGGAACGCACCTTCGATGGCCGCGATCACCACCGGCAAACCATCGAGATTGCCCTTGGCGATCACCACGCCGTCATCGGCTTGCGGCACCACGCCTTGGCGCGACAGCCACGGCGACATGATCCGTTGAAAGGGGTCGAGCAGTTCGCGGAAGGTGCCGGCGTCGAGCAACGCCTTGGCCCGTTGCCGCGCACCGAGTTCGACGAAACTGTGCTTGTTGAGCAGGGATGCGCTGTCAGTCATGGCCGATCTCCTCGAAGCCTTGCTCCAGACGCAGGCGCACCACGCCGGGTGTCGCGCCGAAATCGTGGATGTCGATGTCCATCGCCGGTGGCGTCTGACCGTCGAACATCCGTGCGAACAGATGCTGCCAGCGTTGTTCGCTGCCATTGACCGAGGTCTGCACATTGATCGTCAGCTTGCCGGCCTGACCCGGTTCGATCAGCACTTCCAGATCACCCGAGCCGACACAGCCCACCAGGGCGCGACCGCGTGGCGGCTGCCCGGCGGGGAATTCAAAGGATAAGGTTTCCATCAATACACTCCCTGGATAAGGCCGTCGCCAGACGCGATACGGTCGATGAACAGGCAGGCTGCGAGCAGGTCGGCAGCGCCACCGGGCGAGGCATTCAGCGCGATGAGTTGTTGGTCCAGCTCATGCAAGCGGCGACGTCCGCCGAGGCTGGCACTGCCACCCGCATCGAGCACCGCCCGGGCGCCCAGTTGCATGGTGTTCAGGCCTTCTTCACCGGCGCGGTAAAGCACGCAGGTGTCGGCCAGATTGGTCATGATCGCCAGCAGCGCGTCGAGCCGGGCGTTCTGTTCGCCATGGCCGGCGGCGCGGCTGCGCAGCAGTTGTGGCAGGGCACGTTGGGTCACCGCCGGAAAACCCAGTTGCGCTTCTTCACGGGCACCGCGAGCGCCGTAGCGCTGGGCGACTTGCGCACCGTGACTGAGCGGGCGTGGTGCAAAACGGTCGTCGAGCAAAGCCAGCCGCGCAGCCCGTAACGCCACGCTATTGGCACTGCAGGATTGAGGCTCCAGCGCCGCGGCAGTGATCAACAAGCCCAAGGCCCAGATCGCCCCGCGATGGGTGTTCACCCCGCCAGTGGTGTCGAGCATGGCTTGCTCACCTTCGCGACCGATGCGGCCCACAGCTTCGCGCAGGGGCAAGCCGATTTCGCCGAACTCGATGGCGGCTTCCGCCATTTCTTTAAAGGCCGGCCACAAGGACAGCGCCGATGCGTGCATCAGCCCCAAGTGCAAATCGGTGTGGGCGCCATTGCCGCGACGGTCGACCAGTGCCGGTTTCGGCGACAGATCAGCCTCATCGATCAGTGCGTCCACCGCCAGGTCCGCCAGCCGTTCGGCCAGACTCAGGCTTTTTGGTTGCAGGTTAAGTGCGTGCATTACCAGCTCCTGAACTTGGCGGGCGGGTTGTAGAGGCCACCGGACCACTCCACCAGATCGGCCACGCTTTTCGCCGCGAGCAACTCGCGAGTGGCGTCGGTGCGGCGGATGCCGAGGTCTTCGGGCAAGGCGATCAGGCCTTCACGGCGCATGCGTGCAGTGTCTTTGGGGTTGTGGCGCAGGCCGATGGCGGTCACCCCGGCGACGGCGGCGATCATCGCCTGGCGTTCTTCCAGTGACCGGGCCTTGTACAGGTAGGCGATGCCTTCTTCGGTCAACAGGTGGGTCACGTCGTCGCCGTAGACCATGATCGGCGCCAATGGCATGCCGCTTTTCTTCGCCACTTCGACCGCATCGAGGGTTTCAACGAAAGTCGGTTTGCCGCCCTCCTGGAAGGTTTCGACCATCTGCACCACGAGCTTTTTGCCACGCTCGAGCATCGGCTCGGCCACGTCGGTGTTGCGCATGTCGAGCCAGGCCGGTGTGCCATGGCGACGACCGCGCGGGTCGTGGCCCATGTTCGGTGCCCCGCCGAAACCAGCCAGGCGCCCGCGCGTCACGGTGGAAGAATGCCCGTCACCATCAACCTGCAAAGTCGCGCCGATAAACAGGTCTACCGCGTATTGCCCGGCCAGTTGGCTGAACATCCGGTTCGAACGCAGGGAGCCGTCGCGCCCGGTAAAGAACACATCCGGCCGCGCCGCAATGTAATTCTCCATCCCCAGCTCGGTGCCGAAGCAATGCACGCTTTCGACCCAGCCGCTTTCAATCGCCGGAATCAGGGTCGGGTGCGGGTTGAGCGTCCAGTTGCGGCAGATTTTGCCTTTGAGGCCGAGGGATTCGCCGTAAGTCGGCAGGATCAGCTCGATTGCCGCGGTATTGAAACCGATGCCATGGTTGAGCGACTGCACGTTGTGTTTTTCGTAGATCCCGCGAATCGCCATCATCGCCATCAGCACGTGCACGGGCTTGATGTGCCGAGGGTCGCGGGTGAACAGTGGTTCGATATAGAACGGCTTGTCGGCCACCACCACGAAGTCGACCCAGGACGCTGGAATGTCTACCCGCGGCAGGTCGCTGACGTCGTCCACCAACTGGTTGACCTGGACGATGACGATGCCGTCGCTGAAGGCCGCCGGTTCGATCAGTGCCGGAGTGTCTTCGGTGCTCGGCCCGGTGTAGATGTTGCCGGCGCGGTCGGCCATGAACCCGGCCGAAAGCACGACGTTGGGGATCAGGTCCACCACCAGCCGTGCGTAGAGTTCGATGTAGGTGTGGATCGCACCGATTTCCAGCAGGCCGTCTTCGAGCAACTGGCTGATGCGCAAGCTCTGGGTGCCGGCAAACGAGAAGTCGAGCTTGCGTGCGATGCCGCGCTCGAACAGATCCAGGTGCTCGGCGCGGCCGACGCTGGGCATGATCATGTGCAGGTCATGCAGCTTCGCGGGGTCGGCCTTGGCCAGGGAGCGCGAAAGGAAATCCGCCTGCTTCTGGTTGTTGCCTTCGAGCACCACACGGTCGCCGGGCAGGATCAGCGCTTCGAGCGCCGCGACGATGTTGTCGGTGGGCAACACCACACCGTCGGCAAGACCTCGCACCAGCTCGAGGCGCCGCTGCTTTTCGCTGCGCCGCCGCGTCCATCGCGAGTCGGGGGATATTGTTGTTGTCATGACCACTCCACGGGTTCGCTGTCGTGGGGGTCACCTTAGGAGTGTTGGGTGGGGGTATCAATCAAGCAGAGTGATGGATCGTTACGCTCAGGTTAATGATCGAGATCTGCGTCGTTCATGCGGGCCTCTTCGCGGGCAAGCCCGCTCCCACAGGGTTAGTGGTTGCCGTTGAATTTGGGCAACACACGGACACTGTGGGAGCGGGCTTGCCCGCGAAGAGACCGGTGCAGGCAACCCAAGACCGCGATCAGATGGCCAATCCGGCATCCACCAACAAGTCCTCCAGCGCCAACAGATCCGGCACCTTGGCCACCTGCTCGCCCACCTGCACCGCTGCCTGCTCCAGCGAACACAACGGCACATCCACATAACTCAACTGGCTGTCGAGCTTGCAGGAGCGCGGAATCCCCTGCACCAACAGCGCGATGAACTTCAGCTCGGGGCGCCCGCCCAGGGCGTTGAGAATGACGATCCGCGCGCGTTCGCCGATGACGATTTTCTGCGCGCATGCCGACTCGAAACTCAGCAGCGGAATCTGTCGGTCGCGCCACGCCACCAGGCCCAGGTACCACGGCGGTGTGTCGAGGTCGAAGGTCCCCGGCTGCTGGTAATCGATCAGCTCGGCAACGGCGACGTTCGGCAGGAGCAGGTTGCGGTCGGCCAACGGCAGCAGCAGGCCGGTGAGGTTGCTGGTGCGGTGTTCAAGCATGGGTCTTGCTCCACAAGGCGATGCTTTCGAGCAGCACCGATTCCTGGTACGGCTTGCCCAGGTAGTCGTTGACGCCGATGGCCATGGCGCGGTCGCGGTGTTTCTGCCCGGTACGGGAGGTGATCATGATGATCGGCAGGTGTTGCAGGCGTTCGTCGTTGCGCACCTGGGTCGCGACTTCGAAGCCATCCATGCGCGGCATCTCGATGTCCAGCAGCATCAGGTCGGGCATGTGCTCCTCCAGCAGCAGCATGGCATCGACTCCGTCCTTGGCGGTCAGCACGTTCATGCCATGGCGTTCGAGCAAGCGGCTGGTGACCTTGCGCACGGTGACCGAGTCGTCGACCACCATCACCAGCAGCGGCCGATGCGGTTCGGCCTCGATCTCTTGCCCGGCCGGACGCTGGGGTACACGGGCCTGCATGGCGCGGATCGGCGCCAGCAAATCCAGAATCAGCACCACCCGGCCGTCTCCGAGAATCGTCGCCCCGGACACCCCTTGCACCGCCGCAAACTGCGGCCCCAGGCTCTTGACCACGATTTCGCGAGTGCCGGCCATGGCGTCCACCAGCACCGCGATGTGCCGCTCGTTGCACTGCACCAGCAACACCGGCAATGGCAGGCTCTGGCCCAACAGCTTCGGGCGCGGGCTGGTTTTCAGCAGCTCACCCAGGTAGCACAGCTCGTAACGCTGTCCGGCGTATTCGTAGGTCGGCGAATCGAAACGGAAATACCCTTCGAGTTCATTGGGCAGGACGCGCACGATGCCGTCGATGGTATTGAGCGGGATCGCGTATTGGTCCTCACCGCACTGCACCATCAACGCCCGGTTGACCGATACGGTAAACGGCAGGCGAATGCGGAAATGCACGCCCTGCCCGGGCACCGAGTCGATGCTCATGGTGCCGCCCAGTTGCCGCACCTCTTCGTGCACCACGTCCATGCCGACGCCGCGCCCGGAGATCTGGGTGATTTTTTCGGCAGTGGAAAACCCCGGCTGCAGGATGAACTGCAACACGTCGTGATCACTGATGACGCTGTCCGGGGCGAGCAGCCCGCGCTTGATCGCCTTGCGCCGCACCGCGTCCAGCGGCACACCGGCGCCGTCGTCGCGGATGTCGAAAATGATGTCGCCGCCTTCGCGCAGCAGATCGAGGGTGATCTTGCCCTTGGCCGGTTTCCCTGCCGCCAGCCGCACGTCGACAGACTCCAGGCCATGGTCGACGGCGTTGCGCAGCATGTGTTCCAGCGGCGCGGCCATGCGTTCAAGAACGTTGCGGTCCATCTCGCCTTCGGCGTTATCGACGATGAAATCCACGTCCTTGCCCAGTTCGCTGGACACCTGCCGGACGATGCGCTGCAAACGCGGGAGCATGCGTTCGAACGGCACCATGCGCGTGCGCATCAGGCCTTCCTGCAATTCGGTGTTGATGCGGCCCTGCTGTTGCAACAGGTTTTCCGTGTCCTGATTTCGTCGCTCGAGGGTTTCCTTGAGGTCGAGCAAGTCTGAGGCCGATTCGAACAGCGCCCGGGACAGTTGCTGCAACTGTGAGTGGCGATCCATTTCCAGCGGGTCGAATTCCTCGTAGCCCAGGCGTTCGGCGTCGACTTGCTGGCGGCTGAGGATCCGTCCCTGGGTTTCGGTGTCGAGGCGGCGCAACTGGTCGCGCATCCGCTCGATGGTGGTCTCCATCTCATTCAGGGCGATGTGCGCATCGTTGACCTGCTGTTCGATCCGGCCACGGAAGATCGAGGTTTCACCGGCCAGGTTGACCAGATCGTCGAGCAGCTCCGCCGAGACCTTGACCATGTCCGCGCCGGCTTCGGACGGCGGCGCCAGCGGCTCGACCTTGGGCGTGGCCGGTGTCGCAACGGGTGCGGGCGCTTCAGGCACGGCCGGGTGGCTGAAGTTCTTGATCGCATCGATCAAACGGTCGGCCGGTGGCATCGGCTCACCGGCGCGGGCCGCATCGAGCATCTGCGCCAGGCGGTCATGGCTGCGCTGCAACAGCGCGAACAACGGCTCCGTCGGTTGCAGCACACCGGTGGACAGGCCTTCGTAGAGGAACTCCAGTTCATGGGCCAGATCGCCAATCGCGGCGATTTCCACCATGCGCGCGCCGCCCTTGAGGGTGTGCAGGTCGCGCAGCAGGGTTTCCACTTCCTGACGATTCGAAGGCTGGGCCTGCCAGCGCGCCAGCGCCGCCCCGGAGCTTTCGATGATGTCGAAACCTTCCTCGAGGAAGATCTCCAGCAATTCCGGATCGTGCGCAACCGAATCGTTGTCGGTCGCCTGTCGGGGTGCCTCGGCGATACCCGCATGCCCTTGACGGTAGGCACGAATGGCTTCGATCAGCTCCCGGGAATCGTCCAGTGGCTGGTTGAGCTGCAACTGTTCGAGGTACAACGCCAGTCGCTCATGGCTCTGTTTGAGCAGCACCGCCAGTGAATCGCTGAAGGCATAACGACGGTCCACCAAGCCCTGGTAAAGGCTTTCCAGTTCATGGGCCAGATCGCCGACCGGCCCGATCTCGGCCATGCGCGCGCCACCTTCGAGAGTGTATAAATCCCGTTGCAGGGACGACAGCGGCGCGGCGTTGTCAGAGTCGCGCAACCAGCGCTGCAAGGCCTGACCGGCGCTTTCTAGGATATCCACCGCTTCCTCAAGGAAGATCGCAACGATTTCATCGTCCAGCCCTGGCGCCGTCGCACGCTGCTCAAGCTCCGCGGTGGCCGTCCCCAGTTCACGGATGCTCAGGCTCCGGCTGCCATCGCTGCGGATCAGGCCCATGGCCGACGGGTCGAGGCTCTCGTCGAGCAGTTCGCGCAAGGCCCTGATCCGTTGCGGCTGCGGGCTGACTTCCTGACCGGCGGCCAGTTCATCGAGCATGTTGATCAGCGCTTCATGGGCACCCTGTGCTTCATGGAAAAACCGCTCGCTGACCGCCAGGCTGCTTTCTTCCACGGCGCCGTACAGGTCGAGCAACGCTTCGCACAATTCATCCACCGGGTGCAGGTCGGCCAGATGGGCGCCTTCGCCGAGGGTGGTCAATTCGTCCAGCAGGGCGCTGAGTTCCTGGCGTTCGCCGGGGTGTTGCTGCCAACGCTGCAACAGGCTTTCGGCGTCCAGCAGGATGTCCATGCCCTGGGCGAGGAAGTTGTTGATCAGCTGCGGATCGCGCTTGATCCGCAGCCCGGTGTTCGGTGTGCTCAGGAGGTTTTCCAGTCGCTCGGCCAGCAACGCCTTGGCTCGCTCGGTCAAACCCTGGGCGCCGGGAATTTCCGCTAGCGGATCGCGTTTGAGCTGGCGTAAGCCGAGGCGGAACAGTCCTTCTGCCTCCAGCAGCAGTTCAACTTCGTCCAGATCCAGCGCGATCAGGTGCGCCTTGTATTCCCGGGCCAGTTGATCCAGCGGCGCGGCCAACTCGGCAATCGGCAACACACCGGCCATATAAGCGCTGCCCTTGAGGGTATGCAGGGCGCGCTGCAATTCGTCGCTGGCCTGCAACGGTACATGTTCGGCGGCCTGATCGAGGAAGCGATTGAGGCTGCCCAAATGGGTTTCGGCCTCTTTGCGGAAGATCTCCAGCAACAACGGGTCGAGGGCGGCGACATCTTGCGTATCCTCATCGGACACCGGCTCATCGCCCTTGGCCAGGGCATGGGCACGGGCTGCCAACTGATCGACATCGTTGCGCTGACGCTGGGCATTGGCGGCGTATTCGGCCACCAGCTCCGGCAGCAGATGCAGCACATCGCCGATCAGTTGCTGCACCGTAGCGCCCGGCTCCACGCTGTTTTCCAGGACGCGGTTGAGCAGGTTTTCCACGGCCCAGGCCAGCTCCCCCAGCACCAGGGCACGCACCATGCGGCCACTGCCCTTGAGGGTATGAAAGGCGCGGCGCAGTTCACCCAGGGCCGAGCGGTTGTCAGGGTTGACCGACCAGCGCGGCAAGTACTCGCGCAGGATTTCCAGGACTTCGTCGGTTTCCTCGAGGAACACTTCGCGCAGTTCTTCGTCCACCGGCTCTTCGCCCGAGGGCGGCGGCAGCAGGCTGCCCGGGGTGTTCAACGCGGGCGGGTTCAGGCTCGAAACCGGGCTGGCGAGCACATCGGCCAGGGTCTGGACGACCTGTGGATCATCCAGCTCCTGCATCATCTGCATGACCTGCGCTTCGCTCGGGTTGAGTACATCATCAAGCACGGGCACATGCTGCTCACTGGGGAAAAACCCGAGGCTCGCCAGGCTTTTTTCCGCGACATCGAGCAGGTTTTCGCCCTGCGCCTGCGGGTCATCGCTGAGGCGTTCAAGGTAGTACTCGATGCTGGTGATCACGTCGGCCAGGCTGTCCAGTTCCTGCCAGCCCGGTTGACCCGGCTCGAGCAACAGGTGCTCGCGGATAAAGTGATTGCAGGTTTCCACCAGGCCCGCAGCCCGACTCAAGGGAATCATCGCCAGAGCGCCGCGCACCTGGGTCAGCAAGGCCGGCAGCGCCTGCAAATGCTGGCGGTCCCAATCGGCGTCGATGTAGTCGACGATCATGTCCTTGGCCTGCAGCAAACAGATGCGGGCCTCCTTGATCACGATCTGATGGATCTGCGTCAGGTCGGTGGTCGGCAGGCGGTTGTCGTCCTGGCTCTCCGGCTCCACGGTTCCGACCATGCCGGCCAGCGTCGCTTCGACGTACAGCAAGGCCCCGGCAACGTCCATGAGGATCGCATCGTTGGGTTCGCGCTGGCCCTGAGCGAGGCTGAGCACCACCGCCAATTGATCGATGATCACCTTGCGCGGCTGGCCGAAACCCAGCACCGCCAGGGTGTCGGCGATTTGCCGCAGCGGCGCCAGCAGGCTGTCGAGGTCGGAGGTGTGTTGGCGGTCACTGCGCACGAACAGGTCCAGGCGCTCCTTGACCCGCACCAGCTCTTCGCACAGAGCCGCCAGCACCGAGCGCATGGCGTCCCGGTCGGGACCGGCCAGCCGCGCGCGTTCTTCATCGACCATCGCGCTGTCGGGCAGCGCGTCGTCCAGTGAGTAGCGTTCTTTCATGGTCAGCATCTGCCCGGTGGGATGTTCGGCCTTGGCAATGTAGAACAGCAAACTCTTGAGCAGCTCCGGCGGGGCCGGTTGATTGATGCCGGGCATGCTTTGTTCGAGCAGGCGTTTGAGTTCCTTGTCGGCCTCCTTGAACAGGCTGCGCAAGGCCGGGCTGTTGGCGATCGCACCGCCTTGCATGCCTTCGACCAGCGCCGATGCCACCTGCCATAACGGGCTCAGGGGGGCGTTGGCGCACAGTGCTTCGAGGCGGGTAAAGACCTTGGCCAGGTAATCGAGGTTGGTGTCGTTGTCCTGTTCACGCAAAAATCCGACCAGCGCCATTTGCAACATCTGCCGCAGCTTGCGCAGCACACCGGGCAATTCGGCCGGTTCCAGTTGCACCAGCGTTTGTGCGTCCAACACTGGCAACTCGGGCAATTGCGGGCTGAACAGGCTGGTTTCCGACAGCAGGCTTTCGCCCCGGGCGCTGCGCAGGTCGTTGATCAGTGGCAACACCACCAATGGCAAGTCGCGACGCGCGCCTTGCACCCGGTCGAGGTAGATCGGCAGCTGCCCGAGGGCCTGCATCAACAGGTGCAACGCCTCGTCGCGATGGCTGACGCGGTTGCCCTGCAAGGCCATGGCCAGTTGTTCCATTTCTTCGGCGAGCAACGCCGCGCCGTAGAACTCGACCATCTGCAAACTGCCGTGGACCTGATGGATGCATGCCAGGCAATCATCCAGCGCTTGGGTCGCCTGCGGGTCATCGAGCAGGTTTTCAATCGCGTGATGAGCCTGTTTCAGCGTTTCGGCAATCTCGCCCTTGACCCATTCGAGGGCCACATAGTCGTGCCGATCACCCATAACCACTCCAATCACAATTCAGATACCCATGGGCGGTTCAAGCTTTGTCCACAACCTGCGCCTTGGCATCCGGCAAGGTGAAACCGGACACCGAACGACGCAACTGACTGGCCATTTTCGCCAGGTTACCGATGCTGTCGGCCGTGGCGGTGGAACCCGACGACGTCTGCGAGGTGATCTGCTGGATCACGTTCATCGTCAGGGAAATCTGACCGGCCGACGACGTCTGCTGTTGCGCCGCATTGGAAATGCTCTGGATCAACGCCGCAAGTGTCTTGGACACGCCTTCGATCTCTTCCAGGGCCACACCGGCATCCTGCGCCAGACGAGCGCCGCGCACCACTTCGGTCGTCGTCTGCTCCATAGAGATGACCGCCTCGTTGGTGTCGGTCTGGATCGCCCGCACCAGGGTTTCGATCTGCCGGGTGGCGGCGGACGAGCGCTCGGCCAGGCGCTGCACTTCATCGGCGACCACGGCGAAACCGCGGCCGGCGTCACCGGCCATGGACGCCTGGATGGCCGCGTTGAGGGCCAGGATGTTGGTCTGGTCGGCAATGTCATCGATCAGGCTGACAATGTCGCCGATTTCCTGTGATGACTCACCCAGGCGCTTGATGCGTTTGGCGGTGTCCTGAATCTGCTCGCGAATGTTGTCCATGCCGTGGATGGTGTTGTGCACCACCTCGTTGCCCTTGTTGGCGATTTCCACCGAGCGCTCGGCAACCGCCGAAGATTCAGCCGCGTTGGCCGACACCTGGTCAATGGACTCGGCCATGTCGTTGATCGCCATCGACGCTTCGGAAATCTGCTGGGCCTGATGTTCCGACGCCTGGGCCAGGTGCATGGCGGTGGCTTGGGTCTCCTGCACGGCGGCGGCGACCTGGCCGGCGGTGAGGTTGATGGTCGCGACCAGGTCGCGCAACTGGTCGACGGAGTAATTGATCGAGTCGGCGATGGTGCCGGTAAAGTCTTCGGTCACCGAGGCCGTCACCGTGAGGTCGCCGTCGGCCAGGTCTTCGATCTCGTCGAGCAGGCGCATGATGGCGTTCTGGTTACGCTCGTTTTTCTCGGCGGTTTCGCGCAACTGACGATTGGTTTCGCGCACCATCACCAGGCCGATCAGGATGATCGAAGCCAGCGCCAACAAGCCCAGCACATAACCGCCTATGGTGTCGGTGGTGCGCCCGCCGACCATGTTTTCAAAACCGCTGGCCAGGTGTGAGGCTTCGTCGAGCAGGGTTTGCGACAGGCTGAAAATGTTCGAGGCCGATTCGCGGACCTTGAACAGCTCCGGCGAGGTTTCGAGGATCTCGTCCACCGAGCCCGAGACGAACTCGAACAGCTCGGAGATTTCCGCGAGCCGCGCACGGGCGTCGCGGTCTTCGACCTGGCTGACCTTGAGCGCCGGGTCGCCCTGGAGCATGCCGTTGAGCACCTTGCCGAATTGCATCGCGTCACGTCCGAACGCATCGGCGGCCTGCTGTGAATTTTCGTCGCCGGCCAACACCGTGTTGACCGCGCCGAGGATCCGTTCGGCCAGCAGCGACTGGCGCTGGGCCATCGCCACCTGGGCCGCCGGGGCGCCCCGTTGCAGCAGGATCTCGACGACTTTTTCGTACTCGACCTGCAATTGCGGCACGGTTTCGGCCAAAGTCGCGGCGACCTGATGCAGCGACAGTACGGTTTGCTCGCTGGAGAGAATCGCATCGGTATTTTTCAGCAGGCGCTCCCAGTCCTGTTGCACCGCGCGCATCTCTGGACGCACAGTGGTGGGGGCTGGCGGCAAGCCGGTGGCCGGGTCACCCTTCTTCAGATAACCCCAGCGCCGGGCAAAATCGTTGCGCGCATCACTGAGCAACTTGAACGCGGCAGCCTTGCCGGCGGCGGCTTCGGTGGCGTTCTTGGCGATACGCTGGGACAGCACGCGCAGTTCGCCGGCGTGGCCGATGTACTGCTTGTCGTAGGTAGCCTGGGTGTTGAAGTACGCGAAATTGGCGAACAGCAGCATGATGAAGACGATCAGCGCGATGAACAGCACGATAATCTGCGACCGGCTGCGCGACCCTTCCATTGGCTTGCCTGCTTTTGCTTTTATCATCGGTCCTCGCCTGTTAACCCATTTCCGGGACTGCCCGCTCCCACATTGGATCTCTGTTGTTGCGCTTACACCGCGACGTTCATGAACCCCTGGGACTGCGTCAACGCAAACGGGCTGAACACTTGCCAGCACTGCTCACGCTGAAACCGGCCTTTGACGAACGCCGCCACCGGCCCCTTCAACTCGTCTGCCGGCACTGGCTCCAGGCTGTCCTGGGCAAAGTGCTGGAGGCCGAAGACTTCATCGACCAGCAACCCGGCAAACACCTCTTCATGTTCCACCACCAACACCCGCCGCTGCCGGCGCGCCGCCGAAAGCTCGTGCCCGAAGAAACCGCACAGGTCCATGACCGGCAGCAAACGCCCGCGCAGGTTGGCGACACCCTTGACCCAGGGTTTGACCCCCGGCAGCTGAGTGGAGCGCGGCTCGTGCAGGACTTCGCTGACTTCGCTCATGGGCGCGACATACCAGTGTTCGCCCAGGCGGAAACCGATGCCGCTCCAGCTGTCCCGACGGGCCGGCTGGGACGGCAAGTCCGCCGCCAGCAGACGACAGCGCTGGTCGATTTGCAGCAGCAACTCGAAAGCCGTCAGCGACTCGTTCATGGCCTGACGATCAACCGGCCAGCACGTTATTCAGGGTCTTGATCAGGGTGTCTTCATCGACCGGCTTGGTCAGGTAGTCCTTGGCGCCCTGGCGCGTGCCCCAGACCTTGTCGGTTTCCTGATCCTTGGTGGTGATGATGATCACCGGGATGTGCCCGGTTTCCGGGTCCTTGGTCAGTTGGCGGGTCGCCTGGAAGCCGTTGAGGCCGGGCATGACGATGTCCATCAGCACCGCATCGGGCTTTTCCTGGCGGGCCAGGGCCACGCCGTCGGCGCCGTTTTCGGCTTTCAACACTTCATGACCGTGCTTTTCCAGCATGCCGGTCAGTTTGTACATTTCGGTCGGCGAATCATCGACGATCAGAATACGTGCCATGGTCTTCCCCATTCTGGTCGACGCCGGGCCCGATGGCCGAGCGTCACTGTGCGTGTCCTACTGCGGCAAAACGGCGGCGAAGCCAGGAACATGGGCCTGGATCGCATCAAGCAATTCTTCCTTGCTGAAAGGCTTGGTCAAAAACTGGTCGGAGCCGACGATGCGCCCCTTGGCCTTGTCGAACAGCCCGTCCTTGGACGACAGCATAATCACTGGCGTGGACTTGAACGCGCTGTTGTTCTTGATCAGGGCGCAGGTCTGATAACCATCCAGGCGCGGCATCATGATGTCGACAAAGATGATGCCGGGGTGGTTGTCGACAATCTTGGCCAGGGCATCAAAACCGTCGATGGCCGTGATGACCTCACAACCCACGTTCTTGAGCAGCGTTTCGGCGGTGCGACGGATCGTCTTCGAATCGTCGATCACCATGACCTTCAAGGCGCTGGGGTGCCGTTCCATAAAATGCTCTACCGTCGCCTTTGCGAAACAAATTGTCCGTTTGCCGGTTAACGCGGCTCGAAACCCTTGATGCTCAAGGGCCAGCACGACATGGCAGCCTTTTTAGCACAGTCTCAAAAACCAATCTATCGGCTGACCCGCAAGGTGGTTTTTCCTTGACCGGGAACACACTCAGCGCCACTCTGACGCCACTTTTTTCATACCGATCCGGTAGCCAATTTTCGAGGAAAACCCAATGAGCGTTCGCGTCGGGATTGTCATGGACCCTATCGCCAGCATTTCCTATAAAAAGGATAGCTCGCTGGCCATGCTGCTGGCCGCGCAAAAGCGTGGCTGGGAACTGTTCTACATGGAACAGCGCGACCTGTATCAGGGCGAAGGCCAGGCCCGGGCCCGGATGCGTCCGCTGCAGGTTTTCGCCAACCCGGAAAAATGGTTCAAACTGGGCGCCGAAAGCGATGCATTGCTGAGCGATCTGGACGTGATCCTGATGCGTAAGGATCCGCCGTTCGACATGGAATTCGTCTACTCCACTTATCTGCTGGAGCAGGCCGAGCGCGCCGGCGTGCTGGTGGTCAACAAGCCGCAAAGCCTGCGGGACTGCAACGAGAAGCTGTTCGCCACGCTGTTCCCGCAGTGCACGCCGCCGACCATCGTCAGCCGTCGCCCTGACGTGCTGCGCGAATTCGCGGACCACCATGGCGATGTGATTCTCAAGCCGCTGGACGGCATGGGCGGCTCCTCGATTTTCCGCCACACCGCCGGCCACCCGAACCTCTCGGTGATTCTCGAAACCCTGACCCTGCATGGTCAGCAGCAAATCATGATCCAGGGTTACCTGCCGGCCATCGTCGATGGCGACAAGCGCATCCTGATGATCGACGGCGAGCCTGTGGATTATTGCCTGGCGCGGATTCCGGCCCAGGGCGAAACCCGTGGCAACCTCGCTGCCGGTGGTCGCGGCGAAGCCCGCCCGCTGACCGACAAGGACCGCTGGATCGCCGCGCAAGTCGGCCCGACCCTGCGTGAAAAAGGCCTGTTGTTCGTGGGTCTGGACGTGATCGGCGAGCACCTGACCGAAATCAACGTCACCAGCCCGACCTGCATTCGCGAGATCGATAATGCGTTTGGCACCGATATCGGCGGCATGCTGATGGATGCCATCGATCAGAAGCTCAAGGCACGTTGATTAGCCAAACCAACATTGCGTTATCATGCGCGGCCTGTGAAAACGCGATGTTGGTTTCCTTGTCATGACCCTCCCGTCCGATCTGCCTGCCGAACTCGCCCACCGTGGCGTGCGCCCGGTCGATCGCCTCGGTTTTACCCTGTTTCTGGCAGCGCTGATCCACCTGGCCTTGCTGTTGGGTGTCGGATTTTCAGTGGTCGAGCCCAAGCAGATCAGCAAAACCCTGGAAATCACCCTCGCTACCTTCAAGAGCGAAAAGAAGCCCGAGAAAGCCGATTTCCTGGCCCAGGAGAATCAGCAAGGCAGCGGCACCCTGGATAAAAAGGCGATTCCCAAAACCACCGAGGTCGCGCCGTTCCAGGACAACAAGGTACAAAAGGTCACGCCACCGCCGGCCGCCAAGCCTGAAACTCAGGAAGCCCCGCCCAAGGCTGCCGTAACCACCGTGGCGCCGAAGCCGAAAAAAGCCCCCGCCAAGACCGAGGAGCCCAAGACCGAGGTCAAGCCCCAGGTACAGGCGCCGACCTTCGACAGTGAGCAACTGTCCAGCGACATCGCCAGCCTCGAAGCGGAACTGGCCGCCGAACAACAGCTGTACGCCAAGCGCCCGCGCATTCACCGCTTGAGCGCGGCCTCGACCATGCGCGACAAGGGCGCCTGGTACAAGGACGAATGGCGCAAGAAAGTCGAGCGCATCGGCAACCTCAACTACCCCGACGAAGCGCGGCGCAAACAGATCTACGGCAACTTGCGCCTGATGGTGTCGATCAACCGCGACGGTTCGCTGTATGAGGTGCTGGTGCTGGAGTCTTCCGGGCAACCGCTGCTGGACCAGGCGGCGCAACGGATCGTCCGGCTGGCGGCGCCGTTTGCGCCGTTTACCGGGGATTTGTCGGATATCGACCGGCTGGAGATCATCCGCACCTGGAAGTTTGCCCGTGGTGATCGACTCTCAAGCAACTGATTCACCGCAAACCCCCTGTAGGAGCGAGCCTGCTCGCGATTGCGATCTGTCTGACACTTAAATGCTGGATGTACCGCCATCATCGCGAGCAGGCTCGCTCCCACATTTAATCTGTGTCGTTGCTGATATTCGGGGCATTTCCTGTGCATCCCCAGCTTGTCAGTTCGCCCCTCGAACGCCACACTAGCGGTCATGAAAAACGTCAGCCCCAGCTACCTCAAGCATCAATTCCTGATCGCCATGCCGCACATGGCCGACCCGAACTTTGCGCACACCTTGACCTATATCGTCGAGCACACGGCCAATGGCGCCATGGGGCTGGTGGTCAACCGTCCGCAGGATCTGAGCCTGGCCGATATCCTTGAGCAATTGCGCCCGGAAATCGAACCGCCAGCGCTCTGCCAGCATGTGCCGATCTTCATCGGTGGCCCGGTGCAGACCGATCGCGGTTTCGTCCTTCACCCCAAAGGTCTGAGCTTCCAGGCGACCGTTGATCTGGAAGACGAGCTGGCCCTGTCGACCTCCCAGGACGTGCTGTTCGCCATCGCTGACGGCGTCGGCCCGGCAAAAAGCCTGATCGCCCTCGGCTACGCCGGTTGGGAAGCCGGGCAGCTTGAAGCCGAACTGGCGCAGAACGCCTGGCTGAACTGCCCGTTCGACGCGGACATCCTGTTCAACACCAGCAGCGAACTGCGTCTGGAAGCGGCGGCCAAGCACCTTGGCGTCAACCTCAGTCTGTTGACCAGCCAGGCGGGGCACGCCTGATGGCCCTGAAGCTGATTCTGGGTTTTGACTACGGCACCAAACAGATCGGCGTCGCGGTCGGCCAGGTGATTACCGGCCAGGCCCGCGAGCTGTGCACCCTGAAGGCGCAGAACGGCATTCCCGACTGGAACCAGGTCGAAGCCCTCATCAAAGAGTGGAAACCCGATGCCGTGGTGGTCGGCCTGCCGTTGAACATGGACGGCACACCCAGTGACATGTGCGCCCGCGCAGAAAAATTCGCCCGGCGCCTGAACGGCCGCTTCAACCTGCCCTTTTATACCCACGATGAACGCCTGACCACCTTCGAGGCCAAGGGCGAACGCCTGGCTCGTGGCGGCCAGAAAGGCAGTTACCGCGACAACCCGGTCGATGCCATCGCCGCCGCCCTGCTGCTGCAAGGCTGGCTCGACGAAAACACCGCACTGTTTGAATCCTGAAGAGCCGCTGTGCGTCTCTCTTAGCTACAACCCGAGCCACTTCCCGCACAGGCTGGCTCGGGCCCAAGAAGGAGCAACCATGAGCCTGCCCAATCCCGCCGAACTGATCAGCCAGATGGCGACCCGACTTGACGCCTATCTGGCCAAACGAGGCATCAGCGACCCGCGCTTCATCGGCATCCGTACCGGCGGCGTCTGGGTGGCCCAGGCCCTGCTCAAGGAGCTGGGCAGCAATGAGCCCCTCGGCACTCTGGACGTATCCTTCTACCGCGACGATTTCAGCCAGAACGGCCTGCACCCACAGGTTCGCCCTTCGGCGCTGCCGTTCGAGATCGAAGGCCAGCACCTGGTGCTGATCGACGATGTGCTGATGAGCGGCCGGACCATCCGCGCCGCCATGAACGAACTGTTCGACTACGGCCGCCCGGCCAGCGTGACGCTGGTGTGCCTGCTGGACCTGGACGCCGGCGAACTGCCGATCCGCCCGAACGTGGTTGGCGCGACCCTGTCGCTGGCGGCCCACGAACGGGTGAAGCTGTCCGGCCCCGAGCTCGCGCTCGAACTGCAAGACCTCGCCCTTTAATTCGCCCTATTGAGAGTCCCCCTTGCGATGACGCCTCTAGAAACCAAGCGCCCGCTGCAGCTCAATGACCAGGGCCAGCTGCGCCATTTCCTCTCGCTCGACGGTTTGCGCCGGGAGCTGTTGACGGAAATCCTCGACACCGCCGATTCCTTCCTCGAAGTCGGCGCCCGGGCCGTGAAGAAAGTCCCGCTGCTGCGCGGCAAGACTGTGTGCAACGTGTTCTTCGAGAACTCGACCCGCACCCGCACCACCTTCGAACTGGCGGCCCAGCGGCTCTCGGCGGACGTGATCACCCTCAACGTGTCCACGTCGTCGGCGAGCAAGGGCGAAACCCTGCTCGACACTCTGCGCAACCTGGAAGCCATGGCCGCCGACATGTTCGTCGTGCGCCACGGTGATTCGGGTGCCGCGCACTTCATCGCCGAACATGTCTGCCCACAGGTGGCGATCATCAACGGCGGTGACGGCCGTCATGCGCACCCGACCCAAGGCATGCTCGACATGCTGACCATCCGTCGGCACAAGGGCGGATTCGAAAACCTTTCGGTGGCCATCGTTGGCGACATCCTGCACTCGCGGGTCGCGCGCTCAAACATGCTGGCCCTGAAAACCCTCGGTTGCCCGGACATCCGCGTGATTGCGCCGAAGACCCTGCTGCCGATCGGCATCGAGCAATACGGCGTGAAGGTCTACACCGACATGACCGAAGGCCTGAAAGACGTCGATGTGGTGATCATGTTGCGCCTGCAGCGTGAACGCATGACCGGCGGCCTGTTGCCGAGCGAGGGCGAGTTCTACCGCCTGTTCGGCCTGACCACCGCGCGCCTGGCCGGCGCCAAGCCCGATGCCATCGTGATGCACCCGGGGCCGATCAACCGTGGCGTGGAAATCGAATCGGCGGTGGCCGACGGCCCGCATTCGGTGATCCTCAACCAGGTGACCTACGGGATCGCCATTCGTATGGCAGTACTGTCCATGGCCATGAGCGGGCAGACTGCACAACGCCAATTCGAGCAGGAGAACGCCCAGTGAAGCTCAGCATTCTCGGCGCCCGCGTGATCGATCCGGCCAGTGGCCTGGATCAAGTAACCGATATCCACATTGAAGCCTGCAAAGTCGTCGCCCTTGGCGCTGCGCCAGCCGGCTTTGTCGCCGTCGACACGATCGACGCCAAAGGCCTGGTGGCCGCTCCCGGCCTGGTCGACCTCAACGTTGCCCTGCGTGAGCCGGGTTACAGCCGCAAAGGCTCGATTGTCAGCGAAACCCGCGCAGCGGCAGCTGGCGGCGTGACCAGCCTGTGCTGCCCGCCAAAGACCAAACCGGTGCTGGACACCTCGGCGGTGGCCGAACTGATCCTCGACCGCGCCCGTGAGGCCGGTAACACCAAAGTCTTCCCGATTGGCGCCCTGAGCAAAGGCCTGGACGGTGAACAACTGGCAGAGCTCGTGGCTCTGCGCGATGCCGGTTGCGTGGCCTTCGGCAACGGCCTGGAAAGTTTCCGCAACACCCGCACTCTGTGCCGGGCACTGGACTACGCAGCGACTTTCGACCTGACGGTGATTTTCAACTCCCAGGATTACGACCTGGCCGAAGGTGGTCTGGCTCACGAAGGGCCGACCGCCAGCTTCCTGGGCTTGCCGGGCATTCCGGAAAGTGCCGAGACCGTCGCCCTGGCCCGGGATCTGTTGCTGGTTGAACAGACCGGCGTGCGCGCGCACTTCAGCCAGCTCACCAGCGCACGCGGTGTGGAGCTGATCGCCCAGGCCCAGGCCCGGGGCCTGAAAGTGACCGCGGATGTCGCCCTGTACCAGCTGATCCTGACCGACGAAGCCCTGATCGACTTCAGCAGCCTGTATCACGTCCAGCCGCCGCTACGCACCCGCGCCGACCGCGAGGGCCTGCGCGCAGCGGTGAAATCCGGCGTGATCTCGGCAATCTCCAGCCATCACCAACCCCATGAGCGTGACGCCAAACTGGCACCATTCGGCGCGACCGAGCCGGGCATCAGCAGCGTTGAACTGCTATTGCCACTGGCGATGACCCTGGTCGAAGACGGCTTGCTGGACCTGCCGACACTGCTCAAGCGCCTGAGCGCCGGCCCTGCCGAGGCCTTGCGCCTGCCGGCAGGCAAACTGGCGGTGGGTGGCGCGGCGGACATCGTGCTGTTCGACCCTGCGGCCTCGACCGTGGCGGGTGAAAGCTGGCTGTCCAAGGGCGAAAACTGCCCGTTCATTGGCCACAGCCTGCCGGGTGTGGTGCGTTACACCCTGGTGGATGGGCGCATTAGCCACCAGGCGTAACTTCGCGTCGCCTGCATTCGCGGGCAAGCCCGCTCCCACAGGATTGAGATGAACCCTGTGGGAGCGGGCTTGCCCCGGGCGGCGTTCCGACGATGGCGTCTTAGAAGGCGCCTCTGTTCTGCGTATTGCGAACAGAGACCTGATCATTAAGCATCCAGACGTCATACAGCCCTCCTCCCCCCTCCTCCGTCATCCACTGCCTCTCCCCTAACAGCACATCCGCATCAAGTACATCTCTACAAGCGATGGCGAATAAACCTATCCAATGAACAGAAATTTCTGACTCATCATCATTTGTGCGAAAAGAACTTCGCAACACACAGAAACATCCTACAAAGTTATTGAATGCGGATTCAACGTCTATCATCTAGCATAAAAACAGCACAAGGAAACATCACTACAAACACCATGAACACAAAGCACTAATAAGGAGCAACACATGAAAAATGGACTTACTCTACCTCCTATCGTGACGAAAGGAACAACGGGGAACTCAGGCGGCTTCACAGTTAATCCTGGGTTTACTTGGGGAACCTATGGGACTGCAGATTGGCAGGGCGCAGGTGAAGCCATCATCACCAACGACGGGCAAACTTACTCACTGCCACTGTGCGACGGCCCCGTCATCTCCCCAGCCGAAATGGATATGTTCCATGATTGGCTAGAAATGAAAAGCGGTATAAAAGCCTTTACCTATGAGTTGCAAATGGTGGGCAGAGCAATTAACAACGACGCCCTCGGCGCCATTCAAGACCTTTGGAAAATCACGGAGAGTGACAACTACCTACTAAACAGCTCTTCGATCGTTACTCATGCCTATTTCAAAAACAAACTCGTAAATTTCAGTCTTGCCGACACCTTCGCAGCGCAACAAAAACTAAGCAACCTAGACGCCCTGATCAAAGTAGCATCGACAAGCCTGTACAATATCAAGTATGAAACACAAACAACCGAGCTATCAGGGGGAACATTTAGCGCTGTCAAAGCATTTGCTCACTACCTATGGGGAAATGGAGAGAAGCTGCGAGTCGACATAAACAACATAGGTCTCAACGTAAAGGCAAGTGAAATCCCGCTGTTAGCCAACACCATCGCCAGTACCAGAGAGTCCGGAAGGTACTATTTATCTGATCCAAAAGTACCTTACGAAACTAATGACGACAGCAAAATCACAGGACATTATCTAGGGCGAATAACATTGAAAATCGAAGGAGATTTTACAAGAGAAGAAAACAGCTCCTGGATTTTTGAAGGAACTGCAAAAGCCTATACTGACTTATACGACTTCAACGAAAGCAACAGATCAACACTACTCGAGATTTTAACCACAGCAGGCAGGGTATTCTCAGGAACGGATTATGAAATCGACATAACAGGAGAGCACAAAATAAGGCTAACTGGAACTGGCTTCCAGCCGGATCTGCACTAGATAAATCCGTTAGAGTTTTCAACTATCGACTGCACTCAAGAAGAGCCCACATGAAGACTCTCTACAAACACCTGAACTACATCTACCCTTTACTTTTAGCGATCACTTCCAGCGTAGCAATATTTACCATAGAAAAAAATTTGAGCACAGGCATTTACGACATAGATCGAGACTCAATCGGAATACCAATAGGTGCAATCCTGATTGCGGACTTAGTGTTATTCATATTTCACCTAATGCAAATATTTTTATACAGAAAAACCCGCCTCACCAATTCAACCTTAATAAAAATATCAGCATTAATAATTGCAATTGCATCGCTTGCGATTCTCGCCGACAGCATAAATTACTGGGCCACCCCAAACCACTTCATCATTTCAATCTTCTACAGCTTCAGCACAATGGCATTTTTAACGCTTCAACTTCAATTACTGAAAGCATTTCAGTAACCACTCATAGGCTGTAACTCAAGCAGGCAGATAGCTGGATCAGTCACCAGACGTAAAACCCTGCGGCGAGAGGGCCTGCCCCCCTCGCCGCAGAAATCAACGACTCTGCGCATTGCGCACCGACACTTGGTCATTCAACGTCCAGAAGTCATACAGCACGCCAATAAAGAACAGCCCTCCCGTCACCAGGTACAGCAACCCACTGATCCATTTCCCCTGATACATCCGGTGCACGCCGAACACACCAAGAAACGTCAGCAGGATCCACGCCACGTTGTATTCGATGGGGCCCGCGGTAAATCGCAGGTCCGCCTCGCGATCCATCGCCGGGATCAGGAAAAGGTCGATCAGCCAGCCGATCCCCAGCAAACCGAGGGTGAAGAACCAAATCGTCCCGGTCACCGGCTTGCCGTAATAGAAGCGGTGAGCGCCGGTAAAACCGAAAATCCACAGCAGGTACCCGATCACTTTGCTGTGGGTGTCTTGCTGCTGGACAGCCTGTTGATAGGGGTTCATGAATGACCTCGATTCCCACGATAGATAAATATTCTTCATTTCTTTGTGACTTTTTTACAGGCACCCGACGTATGGCAGATGCTACCTTCACTCCCGTCAAAGCCTTGTAACACCGGACTCCTGTCCGACAATTGCGCCATTTTGCCTCTTTTTTGCCACCATTGCCCCCCAGGTTGAATCGACCAACGGCCTCGGAAGCGGCAAAAAAGCTGTTATAAAGTTGCGCGCCACTTATTAAGAGCCTTGCCTAATGCGTTCATTTTTCAAGACATGGCTAACCATTTGCCTTTTGATGCCACTGGCCGCCCACGCCACCAATCGTGAGCAACGTCTTCCTAACGTTAATGGTTACACCCCAAAATCCCATGTTTCTGCTCCCTCGAGCAAAGACAAAAAATCCGCCAAATACGCTCCGAGCCTGGCCAGCAACAAAAGCGGCCTGGTTCCACCGATGGGCACCAAGGAAAGCAGCGACGTGCTGAGCCGCGCCGTGAACGTCCTTGGCACTCCCTATCGTTGGGGCGGCAGCAGCCCAAGCAAAGGCTTCGATTGCAGCGGCCTGGTGAAATACGCGTTCAACGACGCCACGTTCGACCTGCCACGCACCTCCAACGCCATGGCCAGCGGTCATGGGGAGAAAGTCGATCGCAACGACCTGAAGCCGGGCGACCTGATTTTCTTCAACATCAAGAGCCGTCGGGTCAATCACGTTGCCATTTATCTGGGCAACGACCGTTTCATCCACGCGCCACGTCGTGGCAAGTCGGTGAGCATCGACACTTTGAAGAAACCGTACTGGGAGAACCACTACGTGGT
The DNA here is from genome assembly GCF_057838985.1 of Pseudomonas sp. KH_046_2. NCBI lineage: Bacteria > Pseudomonadati > Pseudomonadota > Gammaproteobacteria > Pseudomonadales > Pseudomonadaceae > Pseudomonas > Pseudomonas sp. KH_046_2. The sequence continues at coordinate 5,904,146 of NZ_CM174480.1, forward strand.
TGCCAAGCGGGTTCTGCCGAAAGAGCAGAATGCGTTGCGGGTTGTTCAGCGCTGATTTCAGTGCCCCCTCTCTGAAGGGGAGCACTTGTGGCGAGGGGGCTTGCTCCCGCTGGAGTGCGTAGCGCTCCCGGTTTTTTGGGGCTGCTTCGCAACCCAGCGGGAGCAAGCTCCCTCGCCACAGGTAACATCGTAATCCTCAGAAGCTATCCGGTGACCGCGCCTTCTCCTGCGCATGGTCACGACTGACCAAACCCTTGGACACCAGGTCCTTCAAGCTCATATCCAGCGTCTGCATCCCCAACGACCCTCCCGACTGAATCGCCGAGTACATCTGCGCCACCTTGTCCTCGCGGATCAGGTTCCGGATCGCCGACGTCCCCAGCATGATCTCGTGGGCCGCGATGCGTCCGCCGCCGATTTTCTTCACCAGGGTCTGGGACACCACCGCCAGTAGCGATTCGGAGAGCATCGAGCGCACCATCGACTTTTCGTCCCCCGGAAACACGTCGACCACCCGGTCGATGGTTTTCGCCGCCGACGTGGTGTGCAGCGTGCCGAACACCAGATTGCCGGTTTCGGCCGCGGTCAACGCCAGGCGAATGGTCTCCAGGTCGCGCAACTCCCCCACCAGGATCACATCCGGGTCTTCCCGCAGTGCCGAGCGCAAGGCGGTGGCGAAACTGCGGGTATCGCGATGGACTTCACGCTGGTTGATCAGGCATTTGCGCGATTCGTGAACGAACTCGATGGGGTCTTCGATGGTGAGGATGTGGTGATGACGATGGGTATTGAGGTAATCGATCATCGCCGCGAGCGTGGTGGATTTGCCGGAACCGGTTGGACCGGTCACCAGCACTAGGCCACGGGGAGCGTCGGTCATCTTGTGGAACACGTCGCCCATGCCCAGTTCGTCCATGCTCTGCACTTTTGACGGGATGGTGCGAAACACGGCACCCGCGCCACGGTTCTGGTTGAACACATTGACCCGAAAGCGCGCCACGCCGGGCACGTCGAAGGAAAAGTCGGTTTCCAGATACTTTTCGAAATCCACCCGCTGGGCGTCATTCATGATCGCATGGATGAGCGCCTGCACCTGCTGGTGATCCAGGGGCGGCAGGTTGATGCGCCGCACATCGCCGTCGACGCGAATCATCGGCGGCAGGCCGGCGGACAGGTGCAGGTCGGATGCCCCCTGTTTGGCGCTGAATGCCAACAGCTCAGTGATATCCATAGCGCCTCTCAATTCCAGTAGAATGCCGCGAACCTTCAGACCGCTGGCGCCTCTTGATGTCCACCATAGCAGACAACATTCTTCAGGTTAGTTCGCGCATACATGCCGCAACACTTGCCGCGAACCGCGCCGAAAACAGCGTCCAGTTGCTGGCTGTGAGCAAGACCAAACCCGCTCAAGACCTGCGTGAAGCCTACGCCGCCGGCCTGCGCGACTTTGGCGAGAATTACCTGCAAGAAGCGCTGAGTAAACAGCTGGAACTGGCCGACCTGCCCTTGATCTGGCACTTCATCGGCCCCATTCAATCGAACAAGACTCGTGCTATCGCCGAGCACTTCGACTGGGTGCATTCCGTGGATCGTCTGAAAATCGCACAACGCCTGTCCGAACAACGTCCCGCTGATTTGCCGCCCCTGAACATCTGCATTCAGGTCAATGTCAGCGGTGAAGCCAGCAAATCCGGCTGCACCCCGGCCGACCTGCCGGCCCTGGCCAACGCCATCAGCAACCTGCCGCGCCTGAAACTGCGCGGGTTGATGGCAATCCCGGAGCCGACTGAAGACCGCGCCGCCCAGGATGCCGCGTTCGCGGCCGTGCAAAGCCTGCAAGCCAGCCTGAACCTGCCGCTCGACACACTTTCCATGGGCATGAGCCACGATCTCGAATCGGCCATCGCCCAAGGCGCCACTTGGGTGCGTATTGGTACGGCCCTGTTCGGCGCTCGCGGCTCTTCACAAATGCATGGCCAGCCATAAGGCATGGCTGACTCTTCTCTTTATAAGGACCTGACATGAGCAAGACGCGTATTGCCTTTATCGGTGCCGGCAACATGGCCGCCAGCCTGATCGGTGGCCTGCGGGCCAAAGGTCTGGAAGCCGCACAGATCCGCGCCAGCGATCCGGGCGAAGAAACCCGCGCCCGCGTGAGTGCTGAACACGGCATCGAAACCTTTGCCGACAACGCCCAAGCCATCGATGGCGCCGACGTCGTCGTGCTGGCGGTCAAGCCGCAGGCGATGAAAGCCGTGTGCGAAACTCTGCGCCCAAGCCTCAAGCCCAATCAACTGGTGGTTTCGATTGCCGCGGGCATCACCTGCGCCAGCATGAACAACTGGCTCGGCGCCCAGCCAATCGTGCGCTGCATGCCTAACACCCCGGCGCTGGTGCGTCAGGGCGCGAGCGGCCTGTTCGCAACAGCCGAAGTGTCAGCCGAACAGCGTCAGCAGGCCCAGGAGCTGTTGTCAGCGGTCGGTATCGCCTTGTGGCTGAATGAAGAGCAGCAACTGGATGCCGTCACCGCCGTTTCCGGCTCGGGCCCGGCGTATTTCTTCCTGCTGATCGAAGCCATGACCGCCGCCGGCGTGAAACTCGGTCTGCCGGCGGACATCGCCGCGCAACTGACCTTGCAAACGGCCTTGGGCGCCGCGCACATGGCCGTCTCCAGCGACGTCGACGCGGCCGAGTTGCGCCGCCGAGTCACTTCGCCCGCGGGCACCACGGAAGCTGCAATCAAGTCGTTCCAGGCCAATGGCTTTGAAGCCCTGGTCGAAAAAGCACTCGGCGCCGCCGCACACCGCTCGGCCGAGATGGCTGAGCAACTTGGCCGCTAATCAGCTCTTACAAAGGATTCAATAATGCTAGGACTCAATGACGCTGCCGTTTTCATCATTAAAACCTTGGGCAGCCTGTACCTGCTTATCGTGCTGCTGCGCTTCATCCTGCAACTGGTCCGGGCGAATTTTTACAACCCGCTCTGCCAGTTCATTGTCAAAGCCACCCAACCGCTGCTCAAGCCACTGCGCCGGGTGATCCCGAGCATGTTCGGACTGGACATGTCGTCGCTGGTGCTGGCGTTGATCGTGCAGATGCTGCTGATGGCGGTCATCCTCACCCTCAAAGGCTTTGAGGTGAACTGGCTGCTGTTGGCGCCATGGTCGGTGATCGCCCTGTTCTCGCTGTTTTTGAATGTGCTGTTCTACGCGATGATCATCAGCGTGATTCTGTCCTGGGTCGCCCCAGGCAGCCACAATCCGGGGGCTGAGTTGGTCGGCCAGATCACTGAGCCCGTTCTCGCGCCGTTCCGTCGAATCATCCCGAACCTGGGCGGCCTCGATGTTTCGCCGATCTTCGCATTCATCGTGATCCAGTTGCTGCAAAGCTGGCTGATCCCGCGCCTTGCGTACTATGCGCTCATGCCGCAGGGTCTGCTCGGCCTGATCTGATGAGCTACTACCGCTGGGACGGTGATGACCTGATTCTGGAATGTCACCTTCAACCGGCCGCCCGCAGCGATGATTTCTGCGGGCTGCACGGCGATCGCCTGAAGATCCGCCTGACCGCGCCACCGGTCGAGGGCAAGGCCAACGCATACCTGATGGCGTTTCTGGCCAAGGCCTTTGGCGTGTCCAAGAGCCAGGTCAGCCTGATCAGTGGCGAGTTGAACCGACAGAAACGGGTGCGGATCTGTTCGCCGAAGAAGCTGCCGAATTTGCCTGATCTGACCCGCCCCTGATCGTCGCTTGCTGCTATTGGCAGCGGTCTTTAGACTTACGCCTCATTTCAATGAGAGCAGGGTCGATGCCAGCTGCCTTCCCCCCCGATTCTGTTGGTCTGGTGACGCCGCAAGTGGCGCACTTCAGCGAACCCCTGGCGTTGGCCTGCGGTCGTTCGCTCCCGGCCTATGACCTGATTTACGAAACCTACGGCACGCTCAACGCCACGGCGAGCAACGCCGTGCTGATCTGCCACGCCCTGTCCGGTCACCACCACGCAGCCGGCTACCACAGCGCCGACGACCGCAAACCCGGTTGGTGGGACAGCTGCATCGGCCCCGGCAAGCCGATCGACACCAGCAAGTTCTTCGTGGTCAGCCTGAACAACCTCGGCGGCTGCAACGGCTCCACCGGCCCGAGCAGCATCAATCCGGACACCGGCAAGCCGTTCGGCGCCGACTTTCCGGTATTGACCGTGGAAGACTGGGTGCACAGCCAGGCGCGCCTGGCCGATCGCCTCGGCATCGCCCAGTTCGCGGCCGTGATCGGCGGCAGCCTCGGCGGCATGCAGGCGATGCAATGGAGCATCACCTACCCCGACCGCATTCGTCATTGTCTGGCCATCGCCTCGGCACCCAAGCTGTCGGCACAGAACATCGCGTTCAACGAAGTGGCGCGCCAGGCGATCCTCACCGACCCGGAATTCCACGGCGGTTCGTTCCAGGAACACAACGTGATCCCCAAGCGCGGCCTGATGCTGGCGCGGATGGTCGGGCACATCACCTACCTGTCCGACGACTCCATGGGCGAGAAATTCGGCCGCGGGCTCAAGAGCGAGAAGCTCAACTACGACTTCCACAGCGTCGAATTCCAGGTGGAAAGCTACCTGCGCTATCAGGGCGAAGAGTTTTCCGGACGCTTCGACGCCAACACGTACCTGTTGATGACCAAAGCGCTCGATTACTTCGATCCGGCGGCGAACTTCGACGATAACCTGGCGAAAACCTTTGAAGGTGCCAAAGCCAAGTTCTGCGTGATGTCGTTCACCACCGACTGGCGCTTCTCCCCTGCCCGATCGCGGGAACTGGTGGATGCGCTGATGGCCGCGCGCAAGAACGTCTGCTACCTCGAGATCGACGCTCCGCAAGGCCACGACGCCTTCCTGATTCCGATCCCGCGCTACCTGCAGGCATTCGGCAATTACATGAACCGCATTACGTTGTGAGAAAGCCATGAGAGCTGATCTGGAAATCATCCAGGAATGGATCCCCGCCGGCAGCCGCGTGCTCGACCTCGGGTGCGGCGATGGCGAACTGCTGACCTGGCTGCGCGACAACAAGCAAGTCACCGGTTATGGCCTGGAAAACGACGCCGACAACATCGCCGAGTGCGTGGCCAAGGGCATCAACGTCATCGAACAGGACCTGGACAAGGGCCTGGGCAACTTTGCCAGCAACAGTTTCGATGTCGTGGTCATGACCCAGGCGCTGCAAGCGGTGCACTACCCGGACAGGATCCTCGAGGAAATGCTGCGCGTCGGCCGTCAGTGCATCATCACTTTCCCGAATTTCGGCCACTGGCGCTGCCGCTGGTACCTGGCGAGCAAGGGCCGTATGCCGGTTTCCGAGTTCCTGCCGTACACCTGGTACAACACGCCGAACATTCACTTCTGCACCTTCGCCGACTTTGAAGCCTTGTGTCGCGAACGTGAAGCGAAGGTCATTGATCGGCTGGCCGTGGATCAACAACATCGGCACGGGTGGGCCAGCAAGCTATGGCCTAATCTGTTAGGTGAGATCGGCATCTACCGGGTCAGCAGCCCGGGACTTGCCGACCACAAGGTCGCAGTCTGATCCACCCTATTTCAAGGAGAACGATCATGGGTCGTCTAGCGTTGTTTCTACTCACTGTCTGCCTGAGCGTCACCGCCATGGCTGCCGACGCCATCAAGAGCGAACGCAAGGAAACCTTCGGTGACGTAACGGTGCACTACAACACCTTCAACTCCACCTACCTGCTACCGGACGTTGCCAAGGCCGCCCAGCTGACGCGCAGCAAGGATCAGGGCGTGATCAACATTTCGGTGATCAAGGCCGGCACGCCGATGGCGGCCGAGGTCAGCGGCACCGTCAAAGACCTGACCAGCCAAAGCTATACACTGAACTTCAAACAAGTCACCGAGCAAGGAGCGATCTACTACATCGCCCAATACCCGGTACCACAGCAGGAAATCCGCACCTTCAACATCAAGGTGCAGACCGGCGACAAGATCAACACCATCAATTTCAACCAAGAGCTCTTCCCTGGCCAATGATCAACTTCACGCAACTCGTACTGGCCAGCCATAACGCCGGCAAACTCAAGGAACTCCAGGCCATGCTCGGCGAGTCGGTGCATCTGCGCTCGATCGGCGAGTTCAGCAGCGTCGAGCCCGAAGAGACTGGTTTGTCGTTCGTCGAGAACGCCATTCTCAAGGCCCGCAATGCCGCGCGCATTTCCGGCCTGCCGGCGCTGGCCGACGATTCCGGGCTGGCGGTGGATTTCCTTGGCGGTGCGCCAGGCATCTACTCGGCGCGTTATGCAGACGGCAAGGGCGATGCGGCGAACAACGCCAAGCTGCTCAACGTGTTGAAAGACGTGCCTGAAGCCGAACGTGGCGCGCAGTTCGTGTGCGTGCTGGCACTGGTGCGCCACGCCGATGATCCGCTGCCGATCCTCTGTGAGGGTTTGTGGCACGGGCGAATCCTGACCCAGGCCAGTGGCGAACACGGTTTTGGCTACGACCCGCTGTTCTGGGTGCCGGAGCGCGATTGCTCCAGTGCCGAACTGAGCCCTGGCGACAAAAACCAGATCAGCCACCGCGCCCGTGCAATGGATCTGCTGCGCCAGCGTCTGGGCTTGAAATGACCCGTGAATCATCCGCGTCGCCGCTGATCTTCGGCGGCGACGCTCAATCGCCTCGGGCGGCCCTGCCCGTGCTGCCGCCCCTGGCGCTGTACATCCACATCCCGTGGTGCGTGCGCAAATGCCCTTATTGCGACTTCAACTCCCACACCGCCAGCCCCGTGCTGCCGGAAGAAGAGTATGTCGACGCATTGCTGGCCGATCTCGATCAGGACCTGCACGCCGTCTATGGTCGCGAGCTGAGCTCGATTTTCTTCGGTGGCGGCACGCCAAGCCTGTTCAGCGCTGACTCACTGGGTCGCTTGCTCAAAGGCGTCGAACAGCGCATCCCGTTTGCCAGCGACATCGAAATCACGCTGGAAGCCAATCCGGGGACGTTCGAGCAAGACAAGTTCGTGGCTTACAGGAAACTGGGCATCAATCGCCTGTCGATCGGCATCCAGAGTTTTCAGCAAGAAAAACTCCAGGCTTTGGGCCGCATCCACAATGGCGACGAAGCCGTACGCGCCGCCGGCATGGCGCGGCAGGCCGGGTTCGACAACTTCAACCTGGACTTGATGCATGGCTTGCCGAATCAGTCCCTGGACGATGCCCTGGCCGACCTGCGCACAGCCATTGCCCTGAAGCCGACACACCTGTCGTGGTATCAACTGACCCTGGAACCGAACACGGTGTTCTGGAACCAGCCGCCGACGCTGCCGGAAGACGACACGCTGTGGGACATTCAGGAAGCCGGGCAAGCGCTGCTGGCCGAACACGGCTACGCGCAATACGAAGTCTCGGCCTATGCCCTGCCCGCTCGCCCGGCGCGCCACAACCTCAATTACTGGAGTTTTGGCGACTTCATCGGCATCGGCGCCGGCGCCCACGGCAAGCTCAGCCATCCGGACGGGCGCATTATTCGCACCTGGAAGACCCGCCTGCCGAAGGATTACCTGAATCCGGCGAAGAGCTTCCTGGCTGGCGAGAAAGCGCTGGGCAACGATGAAATGCCGTTCGAATTCCTGATGAACGCGCTGCGCCTGACTGAAGGCGTCGAATCACGGCTGTACCCGGAACGTACCGGCATGACGCTGGAAAGCCTTGCTGAAGGCCGCCGTGAAGCCGAACAAAGCGGCCTGTTGCAGGTCGAACCGTCACGTCTGGTAGCCACGATGCGCGGACAACTCTTCCTCAACGACTTGCTGCAGAAATTTCTGACATAAGGAAATCGAATGGATTTGGTACTCGACCTGCTTGCCACCGTGTCTCGCTGGAGCCGCAGCAACCTCTCGGAAATCGCCCTGGCCCTGGTGGGCTGCCTGCTGGTGCTGTTTGGTGCGGATTTCAAAGGCTGGGTCGAGCAGCGCCTGGGCAGCATCGCCGGCGCCTTGCGCGTGCCGCTGATGTCCCTGCTGTGCATGATCGGCAGCGGCGCGGCGCTGATCTACGCCACACCGTGGGTCGTGCGCGGCTTGAGCCAGTTCAACAACTACAGCCTGGCGCCGGTGTTGCTGGTGGTGCTGGTGTTGATTGGCGTAGTCGCTGACCGCCGCTAATCTCAGCCACACCCTAAAACAACTGTGGGAGCGGGCTTGCTCGCGAAGAAGCCGTGTCAGTCGACATAAATGCTGAATGACACACCGCTTTCGCGAGCAAGCCCGCTCCCACATTTTTTACTGTGTAAGTCTTAAGACTGCTTCTCGAACTTCAAATCCCACACGCCATGCCCAAGACGCTCGCCACGGCGTTCGAACTTGGTGATCGGGCGCTCGGCTGGGCGCGGCACGCACTTGCCGTCTTCGGCGAGGTTGCGGTAACCCGGCGCAACGTTCATCACTTCCAGCATGTACTCGGCGTACGGTTCCCAGTCGGTGGCCATGTGCAGAATGCCGCCGACTTTCAACTTGCTGCGCACCAGCTCAGCGAAGGACGCCTGAACGATACGACGCTTGTGGTGACGGCTCTTGTGCCATGGGTCCGGGAAAAACAGCATCAGGCGATCAAGGCTGTTGTCGGCCACGCAGCGGTTGAGCACTTCGATGGCATCGCAATCGTAGACCCGCAGGTTGGTCAAACCCTGGGTCAACACGCCATTGAGCAGCGCCCCGACACCCGGACGGTGCACTTCGACGCCGATGAAATCCTGATCCGGCGCAGCCGCTGCCATTTCCAGCAGCGAATGGCCCATGCCGAAACCGATTTCCAGCGAGCGCGGCGCCGAGCGACCGAACACCTGGTCGAAATCCACCGGCGCGTCGGCCAGCGGCAGTACGAACAGCGGAGTGCCCTGCTCCAGGCCCTTTTGCTGGCCTTCGGTCATGCGCCCGGCGCGCATCACGAAACTCTTGATGCGGCGGTGTTGGCGCTCGTCGCCTTCTTCCGTCTGGATTGGCGTGTCGTTCGATTCAGTCATCAATGGCTCTTACTTGATCAGACCATCCAGCGGCGAAGAGGCGCTGGCATAGAGTTTTTTTGGCATGCGGCCGGCGAGGTAAGCCAGGCGGCCTGCGACGATCGCATGTTTCATGGCTTCAGCCATCATGACCGGCTGTTGGGCATGGGCGATGGCCGAGTTCATCAGCACCGCGTCGCAGCCCAGTTCCATGGCGATGGTGGCGTCGGAAGCGGTACCGACGCCGGCATCCACCAATACTGGAATCCTGGCTTCTTCGAGGATGATCTGCAGGTTGTACGGATTGCAGATCCCCAGACCGGAGCCGATCAGACCGGCCAGCGGCATCACCGCGATACAGCCGATTTCCGCCAATTGACGGGCGATGATCGGATCATCACTGGTGTAGACCATCACGTCGAAGCCTTCCTTGACCAGCGTTTCGGCGGCCTTGAGGGTTTCGATCACGTTGGGGAACAGGGTTTTCTGGTCAGCCAGCACTTCCAGCTTCACCAGGTTGTGGCCGTCGAGCAGTTCACGGGCCAGGCGGCAGGTGCGCACGGCTTCGATGGCGTCGTAGCAACCGGCGGTGTTCGGCAGGAAGGTGTAGCGATCCGGCGACAGCACTTCGAGCAGGTTCGGCTCGCCCTCGATCTGGCCAAGGTTGGTGCGGCGCACGGCGAAGGTGACGATCTCGGCGCCCGAGGCTTCGATGGCCAGGCGGGTTTCTTCCATGTCACGGTACTTGCCGGTACCGACCAGCAAACGCGACTGGTAAGTACGACCGGCCAGGACGAAAGGCTTGTCGCTGCGAACGATGCTCATGGGAAATCCTCTGTAGGGGTGAGGTACTTGCAGAATTCTGTGGCCACTGGGCCGAGGCTGCTAGCCGCCGCCGATGGCGTGCACCACTTCGACGTTGTCGCCGTCGTTCAACGCGGTGTCCGCATGTTGACTGCGCGGGACGATATCCAGATTGAGTTCGACCGCCACCCGGCGTCCGGTCAGGTCCAGACGGGTCAGCAGGGCCGCAACGGTTTCACCGTCGGGCAGTTCAAGGGATTCGCCGTTCAACTGAATGCGCATGCCGGATGCCGCCATCATTTTTAGGGGCTGGCATTCTAGCCCGATCAGTCAGGCCGACCCAAGCCATTCGTCATGAAATGGACCGTTAAGTCAGCTCAGGCGCCAGGCGGCAAGCCCGAGGCAAAACCAGCCCACCAGAAAGGCCAGGCCACCGAACGGAGTGATGATGCCGAGCTTGCTGATGCCCGTCAGCGTCAATACATACAGGCTGCCGGAGAACAGCAGGATACCGATGGCAAACGACGCAGCGGCCCAGGTGGCGAGTCGACCGGGAATTTGCGTGGCCAGCGCTGCGACACCGAGCAACGCCAGGGCGTGCACCAGTTGATAGGTGACGCCGGTATGGAAGATCGCCAGATACTCGGCGCTCAGGCGGCTCTTCAGGCCATGGGCGGCAAAGGCCCCGAGGCCGACACCGGTGAAGCCGAAAAAAGCGGCCAGCATCAGAAAGCCACGCAGCATGCAGAACTCCAGTCAGTTTCGATCCAAAGGGTCTGTATAATGGCCCGCTCAACGGGTTCGGCCAAGCCATCTCTATGCTGCGTATCTATTTCCGTCTTTTCACCAAGGCCGTACTCTGGTTCATGGGTGGCAGCGTATTGCTGGTGCTGATCTTTCGCGTGGTGCCGCCACCGGGGACGACGCTGATGGTCGAGCGCAAGATCGAATCCTGGTTCGACGGCGAACCCATCGACCTGCAACGGACCTGGAAACCCTGGGACGAGATCTCCGATGACCTGAAAGTCGCGGTAATTGCCGGCGAAGACCAGAAATTCCCGGAGCACTGGGGCTTCGATATCGGCGCGATTCAGGCGGCGTTTGCCCATAACGAACGCGGCGGTTCGATCCGTGGCGCCAGCACCCTCAGCCAGCAAGTCTCGAAAAACCTGTTCCTGTGGTCTGGCCGCAGCTGGCTACGCAAAGGCCTGGAAGCCTGGTTCACCGGACTGATCGAAGTGCTCTGGCCCAAGCAGCGGATTCTTGAGGTGTACCTCAACAGTGTCGAGTGGGATGACGGCGTGTTTGGCGCTGAAGCAGCGGCTCGGCATCATTTTGGTGTGAGCGCCAAGAACCTCAGCCGCCAGCAATCGAGCTTGTTGGCCGCCGTATTGCCCAATCCTCGTGTGTGGAGTGCGAGCCATCCGACCGCTTACGTGGCGCGACGTGCAGGCTGGATTCGGCGACAGATGAGCCAACTGGGCGGGGACAGCTATCTGCTCGGGCTGAACGATTCGCGCCGGGCGCCTTGGGCCCAATAACCGATCACAATTCTTCAGACCCTGAAAACCACTGTGGGAGCGGGCTTGCCCGCGATGACGGCCTGACATTCAACTTTTATATTGAATGTTCGGACCTCATCGCGAGCAAGCTCGCTCCCACAGGATCAATGACCGCGGCGTTTTTTATTGCCTGTACAGCGCTTACGCGGCAATCGACACCTTGAGCTTGTTCATAGCGCTCTTCTCAAGCTGACGAATACGCTCGGCCGATACGTTGTACTTCTGCGCCAGGTCGTGCAGCGTGGCTTTTTCTTCCGCCAGCCAGCGCTGGTAGAGGATGTCACGACTGCGGTCGTCCAGCACTTCCAGCGCTTCGTGCAGGTTGTGGTTGGAGTTGTCGCTCCAGTCGGCATCTTCCAGTTGACGGGCCGGGTCGTACCGGTGGTCTTCCAGATAGTTGGCCGGCGACTGGAATGCACTGTCGTCGTCCGCTTCGGCAGCCGGGTCGAAGGCCATGTCATGGCCAGTCAGGCGGCTTTCCATCTCGCGCACTTCCCGAGGCTCTACACCCAGGCTTTCCGCTACGCGATGGACTTCCTCGTTGTTCAGCCAGGCCAGACGCTTCTTCTGGCCGCGCAGGTTGAAGAACAACTTGCGCTGGGCCTTGGTGGTCGCGACTTTCACGATGCGCCAGTTGCGCAGGATGAACTCGTGGATTTCCGCCTTGATCCAGTGCACGGCAAAGGACACCAGGCGCACGCCCATTTCCGGGTTGAAACGCTTCACGGCCTTCATCAGGCCGACGTTGCCTTCCTGGATCAGGTCAGCCTGGGCCAGGCCGTAGCCGGAATAACTACGGGCGATATGTACGACAAAACGCAGGTGGGCGAGCACCATCTGCCGAGCCGCCCCCAAATCCTGCTCATAATAGAGACTCTCGGCCAGTTCACGCTCCTGCTCCGGCGACAGCAATGGAATGCTGTTGACGGTGTGCACATAGGCCTCCAGGTTCGCACCCGGGACCAGAGCATATGCAGGTTGCAAAGAATTGGTCATACGAAAAAACCTCCGACTTACAAACTCGTGCAGTTCAGCACTGCGAAAATTGACCGGAAACCGAAAGACAAGTTCCCTAAAACCCAAAAACGCTGAAAGGTCAATACGAGCAAAATGATACTACTTAGGCGCAAGCTCCCTCAGGTGGCGTGCGACTGCAATCCATGCACCGATATACCCCAACAGCACCGCGCCAAGCAAGAGAGACAGACCGTCGGCAACTGGCACTCCAGCCAACGCAAAATCACTGCCGTACAAACCGGCCAGCCCCACCACCGCGTCGTTCAGCCAATCAAGGCCGAACGCCAGTACACCCCAGGACAGAATCCCCGCACCGAAGCCATACAGCGCGCCCATATACAGAAAGGGCCTGCGTACATAGCTGTCAGTGCCGCCGACCAGTTTAATCACTTCTATCTCTGTGCGGCGGTTTTCAATATGAAGACGAATGGTATTGCCTATCACCAAAAGTAATGCAGAAACCAGAAGCACGGTCAGACCGAAGACAAAACGGTCACCCAGCTTGAGGATGGCTGCCAGACGCTCGACCCAGACTAAATCAAGTTGCGCCTGTTGTACCTTCGGTAGCTCGGATAGTTTTTGTCTTAATGCTTCAAGGGCCGGCTTGTCGACTTCGGTCGGCGTCACCAGGACCACGCCCGGCAGCGGGTTCTCCGGCAATTCCTTGAGCGCCTCGCCCAGCCCGGACTGTTGCTGGAACTCTTCCAGCGCCTGATCCCGGCCAACATATTCGGCATCGGCGACGCCAGGCATGCCCTTGATCTGATCGCGCAGCGATTCGCCTTCGGCTGGTTTGGCCTCAAGGTCCAGATACAGGGAAATCTGCGCCGCGCGCTGCCAGGAACCACCCAGGCGCTCGACGTTACTTAGCAAAAGTGACAGCCCCATGGGCAAACTCAGGGCTACCGCCATCACCATGCAGGTGAAAAAACTGCCGATGGGCTGCTTGCCCAGGCGGCGCAGGCTGTCCACCAGACTGGCGCGATGGCTTTCGATCCAGGCGCGGAACAACGTGGCAAAGTCCGGCCCGTCGTCATCATCGTGTTTTTTCTTTTGCGGCTGCGAATCGGCGGCCTTCGGGGCCACACGCTCGGAAACCTTGGGGCTACGTGTTGCACTCATACCGCGGCCTCCCCGTCACCGATCAATCGACCGCGTTGCAGCGTCAGCATGCGGTGGCGCATGCGGGCGATCAGGGCCAGGTCGTGACTGGCGATCAGCACGCTGGTGCCCAGGCGATTGATGTCTTCGAACACACCCATGATCTCGGCGGCCAGGCGCGGGTCGAGGTTACCGGTCGGTTCATCCGCCAGCAGCAAGGCCGGACGGTGAACGATGGCGCGGGCGATGCCGACGCGCTGCTGCTGACCGGTGGACAGGTCGCCCGGGTACAAGTCGGTTTTATCCGACAGCGCCACGCGCTCCAGTGCCGAATCCACGCGCTTGGCGATTTCGGCCTTGGACAGGCCCAGGATCTGCAAAGGCAACGCGACGTTATTGAACACCGTGCGATCGAACAGCAACTGGTGATTCTGGAACACCACGCCGATCTGCCGACGCAAGAAAGGAATCTGCGCATTGCTGATGGTGCTCAGGTCTTGCCCGGCGAGCAGCAACTTGCCGCTGGTCGGGCGCTCCATCGCCAGCAACAGGCGCAACAGCGTGGACTTACCGGCGCCGGAATGGCCGGTGACAAACAAGAACTCGCCACGACGGACTCGAAAGCTCAGCTCATGCAAGCCGACGTGACCGTTCGGGTAGCGCTTACCGACCTGTTCGAAACGAATCATGAACGCTCCCGCTCGGCAAACAATGCCTGGACAAAGGGTTCTGCTTCAAAGGTACGCAAATCGTCGATGCCTTCGCCGACGCCAATGTAGCGGATCGGCAGGCCGAATTGCTTGGCCAGGGCGAAAATCACCCCGCCTTTGGCGGTGCCGTCGAGCTTGGTCAGCGCCAGGCCAGTCAGTTCGACGGTCTGGTTGAATTGCTTGGCCTGGTTGATGGCGTTCTGGCCGGTGCCAGCGTCAAGCACCAACAGCACTTCGTGAGGTGCGTCGGCGTCGAGCTTGCCGATCACCCGGCGAACCTTTTTCAGCTCTTCCATCAGGTTGTCTTTGGTGTGCAGGCGGCCGGCGGTGTCGGCGATCAGCACATCAATGCCACGGGCCTTGGCGGCCTGCACGGCATCGAAGATCACCGAGGCCGAGTCGGCGCCAGTGTGCTGCGCGATCACCGGGATCTTGTTGCGCTCACCCCAGACCTGCAATTGCTCCACCGCCGCGGCACGGAAAGTGTCGCCAGCGGCGAGCATGACTTTCTTGCCTTCCAGCTGCAGTTTCTTCGCCAGCTTACCGATGGTAGTGGTCTTGCCGGCACCGTTGACGCCGACAACCAGAATCACGAACGGTTTGTTCTGCGAGGTGATTTTCAGCGGCTGCTCGACAGGCTTGAGCATCGCCGCCAGCTCGGCTTGCAGGGATTTGTACAGAGCGTCGGCGTCGGCCAGCTCCTTGCGCGCAACCTTCTGCGTCAGACGCTGAATGATCACCGAGGTGGCTTCGACACCAACGTCGGCGGTCAGCAAACGGGTTTCGAGGTCTTCGAGCAGTTCGTCATCAATAACCTTTTTGCCCAGGAACAGGCTGGCCATGCCTTCGCCGATACTGGCGCTGGTCTTGGACAGCCCCTGCTTGAGGCGGGCGAAGAAACCGGCTTTGGTTTCTTCGGTGCGTACCGGCTCCGCCAGGGCTTCGACGGGCGCCGCGATCGGCTCAGGAACCGAAGCGGGCGCAGGTGCTTGAGCAACCGGAGCAACCGGAGCAACCGGAGCAACGAATACCGGAACCTCTGGCTGGCTGACAACGGGCACAGGCTCGGCCACGACGACTGGTTCAACAATCGGTTCGACCACAGGCGCATGAACCGGTGCAGGCGTAAACGCTGCCGGGGCCGGAATCGGCGGGGTCACGTGGGGGGCCAGGTCATTTTCGACCAATGCCACCGGCTCCTCTGCCACGGGCAAGGTCAGCCATGGCTCGGCAATCGGGGTCAGCGGCGCTTCGATAACTTCGCTGACAGGCTCAACAACAGTTTCAGCCTGCGATTGCAGCACCGGCTCGGCAAGCGGCAGAACAGCCGGTGCGGTCGCTTCTTCTATTACCAGGACCGGCGTCGGCGCTGGTTCAGGAATGGCTTGTGGCTGTTCGACGACGGGTTCCTGCGGCTTTTTGCGCAGCCATCCGAACAGGCTTTTCTTCTCGCCAGCCGCAGCTGGGGTCTTCTTGTCGTCGTTGGAACCAAACATGGAGGACGGCTATCTCACGGTAGCGACGCGCCAATGGCGCCCCGGCAAATAAATATTCGATGCAGAACAGACTGTGTTTCACCCAGCTTGTTCACGCGCAACATTTTGTCGAGGTGCTCGTCGGCGCCTCAAGGAATCGATTTCTCATAGGACTAAAGCAACAAAATCGGCGAAAACGCGGAATTCAGTTGATAAATACCCACCTTCCGTCGCAAACCCATTCAACCTGATCAAGCATAAAGGCCTGATAGGCGTGGCCGCCGCTAAAACGGATCAGTATCCTAGCACCCTCTCGCCCGCTGACGCTAAGAACAAGCGGGCAGCCCCAAAGGTTTGAAAACGAATGAATGCTCTTGCCCGCCGCGCCGCAGGCCTGCTGCTCAGCACAGTTTGCCTGCCCCTTTCGGCCCTGGCTGCCGACCCGCAACCCACCCACGAATTCACTCTCGACAATGGCTTGAAGGTGGTCGTGCGTGAAGACCACCGTGCGCCCGTGGTGGTTTCCCAGGTCTGGTACAAGGTCGGCTCCAGCTACGAGACACCGGGCAATACCGGCCTGTCCCATGCTCTGGAACACATGATGTTCAAGGGTAGCGAGAAGGTTGGCCCCGGCGAAGCCTCGCTGATCCTGCGCGACCTCGGCGCCGAAGAGAACGCCTTCACCAGCGACGACTTCACCGCGTACTACCAGGTACTGGCCCGGGATCGCCTGGGCGTGGCCTTCGAGCTGGAAGCCGACCGCATGGCCAGCCTGCGTCTGCCGGCCGACGAGTTCGCCAAGGAAATCGAGGTCATCAAGGAAGAACGTCGCCTGCGCACCGACGACAAGCCGATGTCCAAGGCCTACGAACGCTTCAAGGCCATGGCCTACCCGGCCAGCGGCTATCACACGCCGACCATCGGCTGGATGGCCGACCTTGAGCGGATGAAAGTCGAAGAACTGCGCCACTGGTACGAAACCTGGTACGTGCCCAACAACGCCACCTTGGTGGTGGTTGGCGATGTTACCCCGGACGAAGTCAAAACCCTGGCCCAACGCTATTTCGGCCCGATCGCCAAGCGTGAAGTGCCCGCGGCGAAAAAACCGCTGGAACTGGCCGAACCGGGCGAGCGCCAGATCACTCTGCACGTGCAGACCCAACTGCCTAGCCTGATGCTGGCCTTCAACGTGCCGAGCATCGCCACCGCCGAAGACAAGCGTTTGGTCAATGCCCTGCGCCTGATCTCGGCATTGCTCGACGGCGGCTACAGCGGACGCATCCCGACGCAACTGGAGCGCGGAGAAGAACTGGTGTCCGGCGGCTCGTCGAGTTACGACGCCTACACCCGTGGCGACAGCCTCTTCACTCTGTCGGCATCGCCAAACTCGCAGAAACACAAGACCATCGCCCAGGCGCAAGCCGGTTTGTGGAAGCTGCTCAATCAGTTGAAAACCACTGCGCCAACCGCCGAAGAACTGGAACGGGTCCGTGCACAAGTCATCGCCGGTCTGGTCTTCGAGCGCGACTCGATCACCAGCCAGGCCACCGCCATCGGCCAACTGGAAACCGTCGGCCTGTCATGGAAACTGATGGACACCGAACTGGCCGACCTGGAAAGCGTCACGCCGGAAGATATCCAGAAAGCCGCCAAGCTGTATTTCACCCGCGAACGTCTCAGCGTCACCCATGTACTGCCTCTGGAGACGACTCATGAGTGAGCGTAAACCCTCCCGCCTGGCCCTGATCGGCCTGGTCGCCGTCGCCGTTATCGGCTCCGCCGCGTTCTATTTGTCGCGCTCCGGTGAAACCAATGCCAGCGAAGCCCTGGACAAGGCCAAGGCCAGCCAGAAACTGCAATCGCTGACCGAGCTCAACGGCAAGGCACCGGAACACCGCAAGCTGGATGTGCAGACCTGGAACACCGCCGAAGGCACCAAGGTGCTGTTTGTCGAAGCCCATGAGCTGCCGATGTTCGACATGCGCCTGATCTTCGCCGCCGGCAGCAGCCAGGACGGCGATACACCGGGCGTGGCGGTGTTGACTAACGCCATGCTCAACGAAGGCGTGGCCGGAAAAGACGTCGGTGCCATTGCCCAGGGCTTCGAAGGCCTGGGCGCCGATTTCGGCAACGGCGCTTATAAGGACATGGCAATCGCTTCGCTGCGCAGCCTGAGTGCCAAGGACAAACGCGAACCGGCCCTGAAGCTGTTCGCCGAAGTCATCGGCAAGCCGACTTTCCCTGCCAATTCGCTGGCCCGCATCAAGAACCAGATGCTTGCCGGTTTCGAATACCAGAAACAGAACCCCGGCAAACTGGCGAGCCTGGAACTGATGAACCGCTTGTATGGTGATCACCCGTACGCACACGCCAGCGACGGCACGGCGAAAACTGTACCGACGATCAGCCAGGCACAACTACGTGCCTTCCACGAGAAAGCCTACGCGGCCGGTAACGTGGTGATCGCACTGGTCGGCGACCTGTCCCGCGCGGAAGCCGAAGCGATTGCCGCCCAGGTTTCCAGTGCCCTGCCAAAAGGCCCGGCCCTGCCGAAAATCGCGCAAGCCGTCGAGCCCAAGGCCAGCGTCGGCCATATCGAGTTCCCGTCCAAGCAGACCAACCTGATGCTCGCGCAACTGGGCATCGACCGTGACGACCCGGACTATGCAGCATTGTCCATGGGTAACCAGATTCTCGGTGGCGGCGGCTTCGGCACCCGCTTGATGAGCGAAGTGCGCGAGAAGCGTGGCCTGACTTACGGCGTGTATTCGGGCTTTACCCCGATGCAGGCGCGTGGCCCTTTCATGATCAACCTGCAAACCCGCGCCGAGATGAGTGAAGGCACCCTGAAACTGGTGCAGGATGTACTGGCCGACTATCTTGAAACCGGCCCGACCGAAAAAGAGCTCGACGACGCCAAGCGCGAACTGGCCGGCAGCTTCCCGCTGTCCACCGCCAGCAACGCCGATATCGTCGGTCAGCTAGGCGCCATTGGCTTCTATAACCTGCCGTTGAGTCACCTGGAAGACTTCATGCAACAGTCCCAGGCCTTGACCGTCGAGCAGGTCAAAGCCGCCATGAACAAACACCTGAGCACGGACAAAATGGTCATCGT
This sequence comes from Pseudomonas sp. KH_046_2, assembly GCF_057838985.1. Taxonomy (NCBI): domain Bacteria; kingdom Pseudomonadati; phylum Pseudomonadota; class Gammaproteobacteria; order Pseudomonadales; family Pseudomonadaceae; genus Pseudomonas; species Pseudomonas sp. KH_046_2. The sequence continues at coordinate 5,922,930 of NZ_CM174480.1, forward strand.
CAGCGCTGGCCCGACCGTGCCGCAAAAGCCGTTACCGGCCCCTACTGATAAACCTGCCGAGCAACCGCTCGGGGTTCCGGAGCATTAATGGCTACTCATTCGAAAAAAACTGCCCGCAACGTCCACAACGGCGTGAACCAGCTGCGCATCATTGGCGGCGAATGGCGCAGCCGGAAGCTGAGCTTTCCCGACGCCCCGGGCCTGCGTCCGACGCCGGACCGGGTGCGTGAAACCCTGTTCAACTGGCTCGCGCCTTACGTGCCGGGCGCCAAGGTGCTCGACCCGTTCACCGGCAGTGGCGCGCTGTTCCTCGAAGCCCTGTCCCGCGGCGCGGCCATGGGCCAGGCGCTGGACGCCAGCAGCATCGCGGTGTCCAGCCTGAAGGAACACCTGGGGACGCTGCGATGCACCAACGGCCAGGTCCAGACCGCCGATGCCCTGCGCTACCTGGAAACCCAGACCGCAACGGCCTACGACCTGGTATTCCTCGATCCGCCGTTCAACCAGAACCTGCTGCCCGCCGTCTGCAAGTTACTCGAAGAGCGCCAATGGCTGGCCGAAGACGCCTGGGTGTACACCGAAAGCGAGTCCGCGCCTTCGACCCTGGGCCTGCCGGAGAACTGGCGCCTGCACCGGGAGCAGAAATCCGGGCGCGTGTATTACTCGTTGTGGCAACGCAGCGCCTGACATTCGGCGAGATGACTGCCCCCAAGCCGGTTGCGGGGTGCACTACATAGTTACCGCCTGACGTCTTCTCGGATCATCCACAGTGGTTTGCGCAATTACCTGCAAACCACTGAGGATGAACACGGATGAACATCTCCCGCAGCACATTTATGCTGCCCTTTATCGCCTGGCTGCCGCTCATGGCCAGCGCGGCGACACCCCCTGCGACGCAAGACTTCGTATTGGATAACGGCCTCAAGGTTGTCGTGCGCGAGGACCACCGCTCCCCTATCGTCACCGCCCAACTCTGGATCAAGGTCGGTTCAAGCTACGAACTGCCCGGCCAGTCGGGCCTGTCCCACGCCCTCGAACACATGGTCTACAAAGGCAGCAGCAAGGCCTGCGCCGGAGAGTTCGCGGTGATACTGGATAAGCTTGGCGCCAGGCAAAACGCATTCACCGGCACTGACTTCACGGCTTTTTACCAGACCCTGCCTTCCGGTCGCACAGGCGTCGCTTTCGAAATACTGGCCGACCTGATGAGTACGGCCGAGCTGAATGAACAGGACTTCACACCGGAGCTCAAGGTCATTCAGGAGGAGCGTCGGATGCGCGTTGATGATGAAATCACCGTGTCTGCTCACGAACGACTGAACAGCATCGCCCACCCGGCCAGCGGCTACCGCACCCCGACGATCGGCTGGATGCACGATCTGCAACGCATGAACACCGTGCAATTGCAGCAGTGGTATCAGGCCTGGTATTCGCCGGACAATGCGACGCTGGTGGTCGTTGGCGATGTTGTACCTGAGCGGATCAAGGCCCTGGCACAGCAGCACTTCGGCCACCTCGAGCGGCGAGCGACATCTGTGGCGCCTGCCCCCGTCGAGCTGGCTTCTGCCGGTGAAAGGTCACTGACCCTGCACGCGCCCGTAGCGTCCCCGCGCCTGATCATGAGCTTCAACGCGCCCAGCCTGGCCACGGCACCGGATCGTCGGACCGCCCATGCCCTGCGCTTGCTCGATATGTTACTGGCCGGATCCAGTAGCGCGCGGATCAAACAGCAACTGCAACTGAGCGAGGCAATACTCACTGAGGCCCACTCAGAGTACGACGCCTTCAATCGCGGTGATTCACTGCTGACCATCACCACACAGCTCAACCCGGACAAGCTCAATGACGCTGACGAAGCCCTGGCCCGTATGTGGCAAGTGATCGAATCACTCAAGAGCAAGGCACCGGAACCGACGGAACTGGAGCGTGCGAAAAACCTCCTGATCGCTAACTCGGTTTATGCGCAGGATGATCTGGAAGGACAGGCCAACACCTTGGGCCTGCTGGAAACCATCGGCCTGGACTGGCGGCTGGCCGATCAGGATACGGATGAGCTGAACAAGGTCACTCCCCTGGATATTCAGGAGGTCGCAAAGACGTACCTGACGCGTGAGCGCCTGAGTACCGCGAAAATCTTGCCGGAGAAAAGCAATGGATAAGCTCAAAGGCCTCATCAATGGATTGATCCTGGCCGGCATGCTGTTGGGTGCTCAGGCCCCTGCCGCTGCCACCACGGCAACCCAGAAACCAGTGCTGCAATCGCTCAATGAACCACAGACTCCGGCGACCCAACGCACGCTGTCGATCAAGGGTTACAAAACGCTCAGCGGAACGAAGATCCTGTTCATCCGCACCCCTGGCCTGCCGATGTTCGATGCCCTGGTGAGCTTTGCCGCCGGCAGCGCCCACACCCCGGATCAACCCGGCCTGGCAGCGGCGACCTTCAGCCTTTTGAATGAGGGTGTGGCTGGCAAGGACGTCAATGCCATACAGGCGACGTTCAATAATCTGGGTGCAAGGATGAATATGGGTATCAGCCAGGACCGGACCTGGTTTTCCCTGCGTAGCCTGAGTGACGAATCACGGCGCACTCCAGCCCTGGAACTGTTTGCCCAGGTACTCGGCAAGCCGCTGTTGCCGGAAGAGTCCCTGCCTGCAGTAAAATCCCAATTGCAGTACTTTCTGGACCTTGAAGATCAGTCCCATGCCGTTCAAGCCCGACAAGCGAACCTCGGCCAGCTGTTTCCCGACCACGGTTATGTTCAGTCCCTCTACGGAACCCGGGCCGGGCTTGCCTCCATCACCCGCACCCAGGCGCACGACTTTCATCGCGAGGCTTATGCCGCGGGCAATGCCCGGATCACACTGGTCGGCGACCTCACCGAGGAAGAAGCCCAGCGCATCGGTGCGCAGATCTCCGCGGCCTTGCCCCTGGGACCGGCCACTGCCGCGATCCAGCCAGTGACAAGTCCCACGGCCCCAAGCGTGCTGCGCGTTGAGCGACCATCGACCCAGGCTTACCTGCGCCTTGCCCAGCCAAGTGTCCTGCGCAGCAGTCCGGACTACATCACGTTACAGATGGCCATGCGGGTTTTCACCAACCGGCTGACCAATGAACTCCGTGAACGCCGAGGCCTGACCTACCACGTCAAAGCCGACCTTTCTGCCCTTCAGGCACAAGGGTTGCTGACCATTGAACTGCAGACCCGACCAGAGCAGTCCGATGCCGTGCTGGCCCACATCAAGACAATGTTCAGCGACTTCCTCACGCAAGGGCCGACGCAACAGGAACTCGAAGACATCCAACAGCAACTGACCGGTAGCGCGCCGTTGAACAGCGCTACCAATGCGCAGATTCTGAGACAGTTGCACGCCATCAGCGCTCACAATCTGCCGCTGGACCTCGACTTTGCCACGCAAGCAGCCTTGAAGCTGAACCTGGTATCAATCAAAGCCGCACTCAACCGGCATTACCACGCCGACCAATGGCGCGTTGTCATCCTGGGGCCGAAGACAGATCAACAACCGCTGCCGGCTCCGAGCGAAAGCGCAACCAATGCCATGTGTCGCGTGCCTGGCGAGATTGTGGCAAGTTAGACAACCATGATGACGCGGTCGCGGCACTGTCGCGCCGCGTCTTCGGGCAGACTCAAGAACACTTCCACCGAGAATGACTGTGCAATCGCACCCCGCACTGGCCTCACCGCCGTCCTTTACCCCCGCCTTCGGCATCGGCAATCCGCACTTGCAAACCTTGTGGGGACCGCTGTGGCGTAAAACCGTGCACATCGGCCGCGAACGCGAACGTCTCTGGCTTGAAGACGGCGATTTTCTCGACCTCGACTGGCACGGCCCGCACAGCGCCGATGCCCCCTTGGTGCTGGTGTTGCACGGGCTCACCGGCTCGTCGAATTCGCCTTACGTGGCCGGCATGCAAAAAGCCCTGGGTGACCGAGGCTGGGCCAGCGTCGCACTGAACTGGCGCGGCTGTTCGGGCGAACCCAACCTGTTGCCGCGCAGCTACCATTCCGGCGCCAGCGAAGACCTGGCCGAAACCATCAGGCACTTGCGGGCCAAACGGCCTCTGGCGCCACTGTATGCGGTGGGTTACTCCCTCGGCGGTAATGTCCTGCTCAAGCATTTGGGCGAAACCGGCAACGACAGCGACTTGATGGGCGCCGTGGCGGTGTCGGTACCGTTCCGCCTGGACCAGTGCGCCGACCGTATCGGCCAAGGCTTCTCCAAGGTTTACCAGGCGCACTTCATGCGCGAGATGGTCGCCTACATCAAGAACAAACAGCGACAGTTCCAGCACGACGGACGCGAGGACGGCCTGGCCGCCCTGGCGGCCCTCGGCTCCCTGGAAAACATGCGCACGTTCTGGGATTTCGACGGTCGTATCACCGCGCCACTGCACGGTTTCGCCGATGCCGAGGATTACTATCGCCGAGCTTCCAGCCGCTATTTCCTTGGCGAGATTCGTACGCCGACCTTGATGATTCAGGCTGCCGACGACCCCTTCGTGTTTCCCCACAGCCTGCCGCACGTCGATGAACTGTCCGCTTGCACGCAATTCGAACTGCAAGCCAGGGGCGGGCATGTCGGCTTTGTCGACGGTACGCTCAGGCAACCGGGTTACTACCTGGAACGGCGCATCCCCGAGTGGCTGGCCGCCACAGGGCGCGCTTGAATCATGGACGCTGACCAAGGCGAGTCCATCCACTTCTGGCAAACCCCGCCTCTGGCCGGGGTCGAGCTATTGTCCGCCCGCTACATCGATCATCGTTTCGCCCCCCATGTGCATGACGGCTATGTGATCGGCATGATCATGGCCGGTGCCCAGCGTTATCGCTATCGCGGTGCCGAACACCTGGCGGGCAGCGGCACGCTGGTGCTGATCAACCCCGATGAGCTGCACACCGGTCACAAAGGCACCGAGGATGGCTGGCTTTACCGAGCGTTTTATCCGGACAGCGGGCAGATAACCTCGCTGCTGGCCGAACTCGAACTGCCGACCCACCACTTGCCGGCCTTCGGCGCCACGCTGTATCGCGACCAGGATCTGGTGAACGGTTTCTGCCAGCTTCACCACCTGCTGGAAAGCCCCGCCACCGCATTGCAGCAACAAACGGTCTGGCGCGAACTGGTGCTGTCGCTGTTGCAGCGTCATGCGGCGGTGCCCGATGTCGGTAAACCTGGCAAGGAACACCGGGCCGTGAGCCTGGCCAAGGAAATGCTGCTTGCGCAGCTGGCAGCACCGCCCTCACTGGAGGACCTGGCGGCGGCGGTCAATCTCTCGCCATTCCATTTCGCCCGGGTATTCCGCCGGGCCACCGGCATGCCGCCGCACACCTGGCTGATGCAACAGCGCATCGCCCGGGCGCGGGCGTTACTGCAAAGAGGCTGTCTGCCGCTGGAAGTCGCGATGCAACTGGGGTTTGCCGACCAGAGCCATCTGAGCCGGCAGTTCAAGCAGGTGTATGGGGTTGGACCGGGGGCGTATCGCACAGCCCGGCAGTTTCCCGGATCTTGATGACAACGAAAATCCAATGTGGGAGCGGGCTTGCTCGCGAATGCAGTGGTTCAGTCAATATCTTCTTTGACTGTCACACCGCTTTCGCGAGCAAGCCCGCTCCCACAGGTTTTAGTGGTGTTTACTCGCCGGTGGCGATGCCCCGCGCAGGCTCGTTGATCCACTCGCTCCACGACCCGGCATACAACGAACCCAGTGGATAACCGGCCAGACACAATGCAAACAGGTTGTGGCACGCCGTCACGCCGGAACCGCAGTACGCCACCAGATCATTCGGCGAACGATCGCCCAGTTTCTCGGCGAAACGCTGCTTGAGCTGATCGGCCGGCAGGAAGTGCCCGTCGCTACCCAGGTTGTCGGTAAACGCCGCACACTGGGCACCGGGAATGTGCCCGGCAATCGGATCGATCGGCTCCACTTCACCCTTGAAACGCGGCAATGCGCGGGCATCGAGCAGGGTCAGTTCCGGCCGTGCAAGGCGCTTTTGCAGCTGCTCGGCACTGATCAGCAACGCCGTGTCAGGACTGCCGGTGAAGGAACCACGGGTAATCACCGGCGCATCCAGGCTCAGCGGCAAACCGGCCGCGTGCCAGGCCTTGAGGCCGCCATCAAGGATGAATACACCGTCGCGCTTGCCCAACCACGCCAGCAACCACCAGGCCCGCGCCGCATAGGCCCCCGGACCGTCGTCATACACAACCACTTCGCTATCGGCATTGATGCCCCAGGCTTGCAGGCGCTCGATCAGTTGCGCCGGCTCGGGTAACGGATGACGCCCGGTCACGCCCTTGACCACGGCGCCACTCAGATCACGCTCAAGGTCGGCATAGCTCGAACCGGCGATGTGTCCTTCGGCATAGCTGCGCTGACCGTAATCAGGGTCTTCGAGGGCAAAACGACAATCCAGAATCACCAACCCCGGCTGGTCCTTTTTCAGATCCAGGGCTTGCGGGCTGATCAGTTGCGCAATGGGCATAGCGGGCTCCTGTGATTAAGTCGGTCTTGATCCTACTGTACTTCTTCCAGCGCCTGGGCGAGGGGCACGTAAAACTCTTCGAACAAGGCGCTGACCGCATCGCGGGCCTCATCCGTGACGAACCCGGCTTCCAGCACCAGCACCTGATACACCCCGCGTTTAATGGCCTGCTCGCTCAAGTGGCTGGAGTTCTCCCGCGTGGTGCACAGGAAGCGCACCCAGGACGTGAGGATGATCCAGGCATTGAGGGTCAGGGACTCGATCTGCACCTTGTCCATCTTCAGGATACCGGCGGCGACGAAACCTTCGTAGATCGCCGAACCCTGGATCAGGCAGCGCTGGGAGAAGCGTCGATAGCGGTCGGCCAGGTCCGGATCGCTGTCGAGCAGATGTTCAAGATCGCGATGCAGGAAGCGGTAGCGCCACATCGCCGACAGCAGCTCCTTGAGGTAGAAGCGCTTGTCTTCGACCGTGGCGGCACGGCCCTGGGGCGGGCGCAGGAAGCTGTCCACCAGGCTTTCGTACTCACTGAACAGCACGGCGATGATCGCCTGCTTGTTCGGGAAGTGGTAGTACAGGTTGCCCGGGGAAATTTCCATGTGGGCAGCAATGTGGTTGGTGCTGATGCTGCGCTCGCCCTGCTGGTTGAACAGCTCCAGGCTGTTCTGCACGATGCGCTCGCTGGTTTTGATCCGTGGGGCCATGGCTTGAGCTTTAATTCAGAGTGCGTTGACGGGCATCTTAGATCTATCCACGAGCGGATAAAACAAAGCTGTTCCAGGATGTCATTTGACTTTTTAGAGTATAGACTCTAAAAATAGCCTCATTACAATAAATCCGGAGCCGACCATGACCGCTGAAATTTCCTACCTGCAGAATCTACAGCAGCCGCTGGAGGAACTTCAGGCCCTGTTCGACGCCCAGCGTGCCGCCTACGCCGCCAACCCGATGCCACCGGCCGCGCAGCGCCAGCAATGGCTCAAGGCGCTAAAGGATTTGTTGAACAATGAACGCCAGGCCCTGATCGATGCGATCAGCCAGGACTTCAGCCATCGCAGCGCCGATGAAACCCTGCTCGCCGAACTGATGCCCAGCCTGCACGGCATCCATTACGCCAGCAAACATCTAAAGGGCTGGATGCGAGCCTCGCGACGCAAGGTGGGCGCAGCCTTCCAGCCCGCTTCGGCCAAAGTGGTTTACCAACCGCTGGGCGTGGTCGGGGTCATCGTGCCGTGGAACTACCCGCTGTACCTGGCCATCGGCCCGTTGGTCGGCGCGCTGTCGGCGGGCAATCGGGTAATGCTCAAGCTCAGTGAATCGACCCCCGCGACCGGCCTGCTGATGAAGCAACTGCTTGCGCGAATCTTCCCCGAAGACCTGGTTTGCGTGGTCCTGGGCGAGGCTGATATGGGCGTGGCGTTTTCACGCCTGCCGTTCGATCACCTGCTGTTCACCGGCGCCACCAGCATCGGCAAACATGTGATGCGCGCCGCTGCGGAAAACCTGACCCCGGTGACCCTGGAGCTGGGCGGTAAATCCCCGGCCATTGTTTCTCACGACGTGCCACTCAAGGACGCCGCCGAGCGTATCGCCTTCGGCAAGACCCTGAACGCCGGCCAGACCTGCGTGGCCCCGGACTACGTGCTGGTGCCGGAGGATCGCGTCGGAGGTTTCGTCGAAGCCTATCGCACAGCCGTCCGCGGGTTTTATCCGACGCTGGCCGACAACCCGGACTACACCGCGATCATCAATGAGCGACAACTGGCGCGCCTCAACGGTTACGTCAGCGACGCCACCAGCAAGGGTGCGCTGCTGATGCCGCTGTTCGACCAGGGCCAGGGCCGGCGCATGGGCCATAGCCTGCTGCTCAACGTCACGGACGAGATGACGGTGATGCAGGACGAAATCTTCGGGCCGCTGCTGCCGATCGTGCCGTACAAGGATCTGGACCAGGCATTTGCCTACATCAACCAGCGCCCTCGCCCACTGGCGCTGTATTACTTCGGCTACGACAAGCGTGAACAACAGCGCGTGCTGCACGAAACCCATTCCGGCGGCGTATGCCTGAACGACACACTACTGCACGTTGCCCAGGACGACATGCCGTTTGGCGGCATTGGTGCCTCGGGGATGGGCCACTATCACGGTCATGAAGGGTTCCTGACCTTCAGCAAAGCCAAGGGCGTGTTGATCAAGCAGCGGTTCAACGCCGCGAAACTGATCTACCCGCCGTACGGCAAATCCATCCAGAAGCTGATCCAGAAGCTGTTCATCCGCTAACGATAATCACAGCCGGGTAATAACAATAATGACCCCCAGCCTGTCCGATACACCCGCGCTGTCACGGCGCGGGCTGCTTAAATTCAGCCTCGGCGCCACAGCTTTCCTCGCCACCGCCGGGCTCGGAGCCAGCCTCAGCGGCTGTTCGTCGAGCGTCTCGGCGAATGGCTTCGTCACGTTACGCAGCAGCGACCTGCTGTTTTTGCGGGCGTTGATTCCGGTCATGCTCGAGGGTGCCGTGACCGCCGAACGGATGCCCGAGGCTGTCGAGGGCACACTGAAAGGCTTGGACTACAGCCTCGCCCACCTGTCGCCGGAAATGCTCAAGCTGACCCAACAACTGTTCGATGTGCTGGGCATGGCCGTGACCCGCGGGCCGCTTACCGGGATCTGGGGCAGCTGGGAAAACGCCGGTGCAAACGACATCCGAGCCTTTCTCGATCGCTGGGAAAACAGTTCGTTGAGCCTGTTGCGCATGGGCCACAGCTCCTTGCTGCAACTGGTGATGATGGCCTGGTACGGCCGCAAGGAATCGTGGGCGCATTGCGGGTATCCCGGGCCGCCCACTGTTTAAACTCTGCACAAAACCTGTGGGAGCGTGGCTTGCCCGCGATGGCGCCAGTCGCCACACCACCGCATCCAAAATAATAAAGAGAACCTGAAAGATGCCCGTACCCGATCCGTTCCGCGAAGGCATGGCCCGAGGCTGGAAAACCTACAACGGCTCGCAACTGACCCAGGACCTGACACTCGAAGCGGACGTGGCGATCATCGGCAGCGGTGCCGGCGGCGGCACCACCGCCGAAATCCTCAGCGCGGCCGGCTACAAGGTGCTGCTGATCGAAGAAGGCCCGCTCAAGACCAGCAGCGACTTCAAGATGCTCGAAGACCAGGCCTACGCCAACCTTTACCAGGAAGGCATCGGCCGCATGAGCAAGGACGGCGCGATTACCATCCTCCAGGGCCGGGCGGTAGGCGGCACCACGCTGATCAACTGGACTTCCAGTTTCCGCACCCCGGAGCCGACCCTGGAACACTGGGCCAAAGAGCACAACGTCAAGGGCCACAGCCCGGCGGAAATGGCCCCGTGGTTCGAGAAGATGGAGCAACGCCTGGGCGTCGCGCCCTGGATGGTGCCACCCAACGCCAACAACGAAGTGATCCGCAAGGGTTGCGAAGCACTGAATTACTCGTGGCACGTCATCCCGCGCAACGTTCGTGGCTGCTGGAACCTCGGATACTGCGGCATGGGCTGCCCGACCAACGCCAAGCAATCGATGATGGTCACCACCATTCCAGCGACCCTGGAAAAAGGCGGCGAACTGCTTTACCTGGCCCGCGCCGAAAAACTTAACATCAGCGGTGACAAGGTCACCGGCCTGCAATGTTCGGCGATGGATGAACGCTGCGTCGCACCGACCGGGCGCACCATCACGGTCAAGGCGCGGCATTTCGTGCTGGCCGGCGGCGGCATCAACAGCCCGGCCCTGCTGATGCGCTCCGGGGCGCCCGACCCGCACAAGCGCCTGGGTAAACGCACGTTCCTGCACCCGGTGAACATGTCCGCCGCGTTGTTCGACGAAGTGGTCAACCCCTTCTACGGCGCGCCGCAGTCGATCTATTCCGACCATTTCCAATGGCAGGACGGCACCACGGGCAAGATGTCCTACAAACTGGAAGTCCCGCCCCTGCACCCGGCGCTGGCCACGACATTGCTCGGTGGTTTCGGTCAGGAAAACTCGCAGCACATGGCCAATCTGGCCCATACCCACGCCATGCTGGCGTTGCTGCGGGACGGTTTTCACCCGGACAGCCCCGGTGGCAGCGTCGAATTGCGCAGCGATGACACGCCGGTGCTGGACTACCAGCTATCACCCTACGCCTGGGATGGATTGCGCCGGGCGTTCCATACCATGGCTGAGATCCAGTTTGCCGGTGGCGCCAAGGCCGTCATGCCGATGCACGCCGACGCACGCTATGTGAAGACCCTCGCCGAAGCGCGCACGCTGATCGACGGCCTGAGCCTGGAGTTGTATCGCACACGCCTGGGCAGCGCCCATGTGATGGGCGGTTGCGCCATGGGCGAAGACCCGACAATCGCAGTGACCGACAGCCTCGGCCGGCATCATCAACTGGGCAATCTGTCGATTCACGACGGCTCGCTGTTCCCCACCAGCATTGGCGCCAATCCGCAGATGTCGGTCTACGGACTGACGGCGCAACTGGCGACTTCCCTGGCCGAACGTTTAAAAAACCCGTGAAAATGACGATTATTCCTATCGTCTATAGTGCTTTCTTACCCAACAGGCGACTTGGCCGACCGGGAAGGCTGCGATACCATCCGACTCCCCAACGGATTCCCGCCAGGACGACGCGATGAACCGAGTGTTGTACCCAGGTACCTTCGACCCTATTACCAAGGGCCATGGCGATCTGGTCGAACGCGCCTCGCGCCTGTTCGATCATGTGATCATCGCCGTCGCCGCGAGCCCGAAGAAAAACCCCTTGTTTCCTCTGGAACAACGGGTAGAACTGGCGCGCGAGGTCACTAAACATCTGCCGAACGTTGAAGTCGTCGGCTTTTCGACGCTGTTGGCACACTTCGCCAAAGAGAAGAACGCCAATGTGTTCCTGCGTGGTTTGCGTGCGGTGTCGGACTTCGAATACGAATTCCAGCTGGCCAACATGAACCGCCAGTTGGCGCCGGATGTGGAAAGCCTGTTCCTGACCCCGTCCGAGCGTTATTCGTTCATTTCCTCGACGCTGGTCCGTGAAATCGCAGCCCTGGGCGGCGATATCACCAAGTTCGTGCACCCTGTGGTGGCGGACGCACTGACCGAACGCTTCAAGAAGTAGGAGCGAGCCTGCTCGCGATGGACGTTAACGGTGACGCGAATAACCGGATAGGCCGCGCCGCTAGACGGTTTTTCGCGAGCAAGCTCGCTCCTACAGCGCCAATGCGGCACAATTGTGTGCATTGGTTTATTGCGCCCGGGCTTGCCGCCCCGGCTGGAGTTAGCATGTCCCTGATCATCACCGACGATTGCATCAACTGCGACGTCTGCGAACCCGAGTGCCCGAACGCCGCCATTTCCCAAGGCGAAGAGATCTACGTGATCGATCCGAACCTGTGCACACAATGTGTCGGCCACTACGACGAACCGCAGTGCCAGCAGGTCTGCCCGGTGGATTGCATTCCACTGGACGAAGCCCATCCGGAGACTGAAGAACAGTTGATGGAGAAGTACCGGAAGATTACCGGTAAGACTTGATCAGCTCTGGCAGCGCGGACAAAAAACGCTGGCGCGCTGCCCGAGTTTCACTTCCCGCAGCCCCGTGCCACAGACCTTGCAGTGCTCACCGCCACGGCCGTACACGAACAGTTCCTGCTGGAAATAACCAGGCTGGCCGTCACCGCCGATAAAGTCCCGCAGTGTGGTACCGCCGCGCTCGATGGCGGCCGCCAGGATGCGCTTGATCTCGATGGCCAGCTTCAAGTAACGCGCACGGGAAATGCTCTTGGCTTCGCGGCGCGGATCGATCCCGGCGGCGAACAACGCTTCGGTCGCGTAGATATTGCCGACGCCCACCACCACCGCGTTATCCATGATGAACGGCTTGACCGCCATCGAACGGCTACGGGACTGCTGGAACAGGCGCTCGCCGTCGAACAGGTCGGTCAGCGGCTCAGGCCCCAGACGAATCAGCAATTCGTGATTGAGCGGATCGAGGCTCCAGAGCATTGCGCCGAAGCGCCGCGGGTCGGTGTAACGCAGGGCCAGGCCCGATTCCAGTTCGATGTCCACATGCTCATGCTTGGCCGCCGGCAGCCCGGCTTCCACCAGACGCAAATTGCCTGACATGCCCAAATGACTGATCAAGGTGCCGACTTCGGCATTGATCAGCAGGTACTTGGCACGCCGCTCCACCAGCACGATGCGCTGCCCGGACAACCGTACATCGAGGTCCTCGGGAATTGGCCAGCGCAAGCGACGCTCACGCACGATCACCCGGCTGACCCGCTGGCCTTCCAGGTATGGCGCGATACCGCGACGGGTGGTTTCGACTTCTGGCAATTCAGGCATGGTGCTCTCGGCTCAGGCGCATGGCCTGGAAGGTTCCGACACTCAGCGATGAGTGCCGAGGTCGCGGATCGTCTGCTTGAGGGTCTCGAAGTCGTAGTCCGAGAGACCGACATAATCGAGCACCAACGCCGCGATGCTGTTCCACTCGTGATCTTCGGTCTGGTTGCCCAGTACACGGTAGGAAGCACAAATATGCTCGGCCATCTTCAGGATCGCCAGCAGGTTCTTCAGCGAACTGTTGCGCGACGACTCATCGCTGAAGATCGCCAGGGCATTATGGTGATTGGCGATCGCAGCACTCACATGTTCCGGCAGGCGCCACGACTTGGCGGTGAAATACCCGACCACCGAGTGATTGGTATTGAACACCTGGTTCTCCGTGTCGACCACCCGGCATTCAGCACTGGCGTTGGCATAGGCCTGCTCCAGAACGCCCATGTAGTCGGGGAAACGCTGGAGCATCAAGGGCACGCCGCAGTCGTGGAACAAGCCTAGGGCATACGCTTCGTCACCATTTTCGACGCCGATGCGCTTGGCCAGGGTCAGGCAAGTCATGGCCACGTCCTGGGCGGTGTCCCAGAAACGGTTCAGGGTGACAATGGTGTCGTCATTCATCTCGCCCTTGATCGACTGCGCATTGATCAGGTTGATGACCGAGCGGCTGCCCAACAGATTCACCGCACGCTGGATCGAAGCGATCTTGTTACTCAGGCCGTAATACGGCGAATTGACGATCTTCAGCAGCGAACCGGAAAGACCCGGATCCTGGGAGATCAGTTTGGCAATGACTTCCAGATCCGGGTCGGGCATGTACTGCTCCATCTGCAAATCCACCATGATTTGCGGCTGGGCCGGCACGCTGATGCCCTGCAGGGCTTGTTGGATCTGTTCGGAGGTCAGCTCTTGGGACATTTGTGCACACTCTGGGTCAGACAGTGATTCTAACCTTTATGAAGTTGGATCCGACATACCAAATCGCAAGACAACCCTCGCCACATGTCCACTTGCAGGCCAATCCGGGGTCCCAACACGCTATACTCCCGCTCTTTTTTCCGGAGCGACGACATGTCCCTGCCTAGCCTGCGCCTCAAAGCCAACGCCGACCGTCGTCTGCGCAACGGTCACTTGTGGGTATACAGCAACGAAATCGATGTAGCCGCGACGCCTTTGCACGGTTTCAAGGCCGGCGACCAGGCGATCCTCGAAGCCGCCGGCGGCAAGCCGCTGGGCATCGTTGCCATGAGCCCGAACAACCTGATCTGCGCCCGCCTGCTGTCGCGCGACATCAAGTTGCCGCTGGACAAATCGCTGCTGGTGCACCGCCTGAACGTGGCCCAGTCCCTGCGCGATCGTCTGTTCGACAAGCCGTTCTATCGCCTGGTCTACGGCGACTCCGACCTGCTGCCAGGCCTGGTGGTCGACCGTTTCGGCGACATCCTGGTGGTGCAGATCGCCTCGGCGACCATGGAAGCCCATAAAGACGACGTGATTGCAGCGCTGACCCAAGTGCTCAAGCCAAGCGGCATCCTGTTCAAGAACGACTCCGCTGCCCGTGACGCCGAAGGCCTCACCCGCTACGTCGAAACCGTATTCGGCCTGGTGCCGGAGTGGGTCGCGCTGGAGGAGAACGGCGTGAAATTCGAAGCACCAGTCATCCAGGGCCAGAAAACCGGCTGGTTCTACGACCACCGCATGAACCGCGCACGCCTGGCGCCGTATGCCAAGGGCAAACGCGTACTGGACCTGTACAGCTACATCGGCGGCTGGGGCGTGCAGGCTGCCGCATTCGGCGCCAGTGAAGTGTTCTGCGTCGACGCCTCGGCCTTCGCCCTTGATGGTGTCGAGCGCAACGCTGCGCTGAACGGCTTCGCCGAGAAAATGACCTGCATCGAAGGCGACGTGTTCGAAGCCCTCAAAGAGCTGAAAGCCAGCGAAGAACGCTTCGACGTGATCGTGGCCGACCCGCCGGCGTTCATCAAACGCAAGAAAGACATGAAGAACGGCGAAGGCGCCTACCGCCGCCTGAACGAGCAAGCCATGCGCCTGCTCACCAAGGACGGCATCCTGGTCAGCGCATCGTGCTCGATGCACCTGCCGGAAGACGACCTGCAGAACATCCTGCTGACCAGCGCTCGCCACCTGGACCGCAATATCCAGATCTTGGAACGTGGCGGTCAGGGTCCGGATCATCCAGTGCATCCGGCGATTGCCGAAACTCGTTATATCAAGAGCATCACCTGCCGGTTGCTGCCTAACAGCTAAAACCGCACACCAGTGTAGGAGCGAGCTTGCTCGCGATGGTCGTCAACGATAACGCTGGCAGCCTGACGCCCCACGGCGCTCTCAGGCTCATCGCGAGCAAGCTCGCTCCTACAGAGGTTTCCGGCATCAGAACAGGAGGCCTCCTACAACGCATTTGATTGAACTCCCTGCGTCCCAGACTAGTATCGGTTTCTGGTTTCAAGCATGAAAGCTTGATCACTCCGGAAAACAAAAACAATGTCTGAGTCCTCTTACCCAGCTCTAAGTGGCGACCTGAAACGCCAACGAGTCTCCCGCTTTATTCTGATTACCAACATCTCGCTAATCAGTTTTTTCCCGCTGAACATCCTCCTGCCTTCTTTTCCTGCCTTGGCCGCGAAGTTCGACAGTTCAACCGCTGACATCGCCCTTTCCATCAGCCTGTTCACGCTTGTTTTTGCGTTTTCTCAATTAATAACCGGCCCGCTTTCAGATAAATGGGGGCGCAAGGAAGTTCTTCTTGGTTGCATCGTTGTTTCTACCCTCGGCTCGATAGGCTGCGCGCTGGCGACGGACTTCCCAAGCTTCCTGGCGTTTCGAGCAGTCCAAGCCATCGGGTGTGGTTTTTTTGTGCTGGGTCATGCACTGGTGGAGGATTTGTTCGATGAACAGGACAGGGCCCGGGTGCGCATTTATTACATGACGCTAAGCGGTTCCTTTGTTGCACTGGCACCGCTGTTAGGCTCTTGGCTACAAACCACTTTCGATTGGCAGGGCAGTTTTTATGGTTTTGCGCTCATGGCGCTCGGCATGCTGATCCATGCCCAACTGATACTGCCTTCCAAGGCAGCCTTCCCAGAAAAAACACCCGTTTCAGTCATCCGTACACTGAAATCCATCGCTGGAAATCGAGACTTCATCCGCTATTGGTGGATAGCCGCGTTAGTGTTCGCTTGTTATTTCGCGTTAATCAGCGTGACACCGCTGATTTTCATGGATGAGTTGAAACTGTCCGAGTACCAGTACGCGTGGGTACTTATGGTGTATGGGGTCGCCTATTTCCTGGGTGGAGTCGTTGCTACCACCGTGCAGAAACATATCTCCCTATCTGTGCAAATCAACATCGGCCTCGGATTACTGGGTGCCGCTGGCCTGTTGTTGATGTTAATCATCCGTTATGAGGCGATGACAACCATCACCCTGCTCATACCGATGGTGATCAGTGCTCTGGCGGTCACCCTGGTACGGCCTGCCGCCATTTCCGCAGCCATGTTGCTGTTCTCAAACAGCGCAGGGACGGCAGCATCCGCAGGCAACAGCATCATGTTCATTACTGCCGCCGTCAGCAGCGCCGCCCTCGCACAAACAGGGGACAACTTGCTGATGACCATTGCTGTCAGCTACATCGCTTTCAGCTTCTGGGGGTTACTGACAAATGCCAGGATCGGACGCTGACTGTAGGAGCGAGCTTGCTCGCGAAGAACGTATAGACACCGCGGATAACCAGACACACCCGCGTTATCGTTGACGTTTTTCGCGAGCAAGCTCGCTCCTACAAGGGTGCCGACATATCCAGATCCACTGTCATCACGACATCCTTTCCTGCTGCGTCTAACGTTTCTCTTCCAGTCATCGAAGAAGACAACGGAATGTCCAATGCCCAACACGCCCATCGTTTGCGTACCGGCCGCTGCTCGGAAACCGGCCGGATTTATTTGCTCACAGCTGTCACCCACCAGCGACAACCCATCTTCAAGGACTGGCATATGGGTCGAATAGTGGTAAGCGAATTCAGGAAGGCATCTGAGGACGGCCAAGCCTCCTCTATTGCCTGGGTGGTCATGCCGGATCACTTTCACTGGGTGGTCGAGTTGCATAACGGTGATTTACCGAAACTGATGCAAGCCACCAAGTCTCGAAGCGCCCGCACTATCAACAAGGCGAGAGGCTGTCACGAGACGCTGTGGCAAAAAGGTTATTTTGACCGGGCGTTGCGTCGCGAGGACGATCTGAAAGCGATGGCCCGATACATCGTTGCCAACCCATTGCGAGCAGGGCTAGTCGACCATATCGGCAAATATCCGCTATGGGACGCCATCTGGCTCTGAAACGCAGCCAACTGTAGGAGCGAGCTCGCTCGCGATGGTCGTAAACGATAACGCGCTCATTCTGGATGAACACGTTGCCCTCTGGTTCATCGCGAGCAAGCTCGCTCCTACAGATATTCACTCCATGTGAAGTTCCGCAGGCTTGCCCACACGTCCAGTGAACGCTCTCTCCCCGCTTACGGCCATTCCCTCCAGCCGCCAGCCGTGTAGAATCGCGAACATTCATCGCCAGTCATCCCCGGCGGGTTTATGAGCTCAAGCTGAAGCGCGCGGCGATCCCGCAAAGTTATCGGCAACTTCCGGACACGCGGCCATTTCTGAGTGTTCCAGACGTCAATAGAAGCTCACTTCCCTTTTGATACCTGATTAGCCGCCCGGAGTGCTTCATGCCTGATTACCGCTCGAAAACATCCACCCACGGCCGCAATATGGCCGGTGCCCGCGCACTGTGGCGCGCCACGGGGATGAAAGATGACGACTTCAAGAAGCCGATCATCGCCATTGCCAACTCGTTCACCCAGTTCGTACCGGGCCACGTGCACCTCAAGGACCTGGGCCAACTGGTCGCCCGCGAGATTGAACGCGCTGGCGGCGTGGCGAAGGAATTCAACACCATCGCTGTCGATGACGGCATCGCCATGGGCCACGACGGCATGCTCTATTCGCTGCCGAGCCGCGAGATCATTGCCGACTCCGTCGAGTACATGGTCAATGCCCACTGCGCCGACGCGATCGTCTGCATTTCCAACTGCGACAAGATCACCCCTGGCATGCTGATGGCGTCCCTGCGCCTGAACATCCCGGTGATCTTCGTCTCCGGCGGCCCGATGGAAGCCGGCAAGACCAAACTCGCCTCCCACGGCCTCGACCTGGTCGACGCCATGGTGATCGCCGCCGACTCCAGCGCTTCTGACGAGAAAGTCGCCGAGTACGAGCGTAGCGCCTGCCCGACCTGCGGTTCGTGCTCCGGCATGTTCACCGCCAACTCGATGAACTGCCTGGTCGAAGCCCTGGGCCTGGCATTGCCGGGCAACGGTTCGACCCTGGCCACCCACAGCGACCGCGAGCAGCTGTTCCTGCAGGCCGGCCGCACCATCGTCGAGCTGTGCAAGCGTTACTACGGCGAGAACGACGAGTCGGTATTGCCGCGCAACATCGCCAACTTCCAGGCGTTCGAAAACGCCATGACCCTGGACATCGCCATGGGCGGGTCCACCAACACCATCCTGCACTTGCTGGCCGCTGCCCAGGAAGCCGAGATCGATTTCGACCTGCGCGACATCGACCGTCTGTCCCGTCACGTGCCGCAACTGTGCAAGGTCGCGCCGAACATCCAGAAGTACCACATGGAAGACGTGCACCGCGCCGGCGGGATCTTCAGCATCCTCGGCTCGCTGGCCCGTGGCGGCTTGCTGCACACCCAGTTGCCGACCGTGCACAGCCGCAGCATGGAAGAAGCCATCGCCAAGTGGGACATCACCCAGACCACCGACGAAGCCGTGCACCACTTCTTCAAGGCCGGTCCTGCAGGCATCCCGACGCAAACCGCGTTCAGCCAGTCGACCCGTTGGGAAACCCTGGACGACGACCGTGAAAACGGCTGCATCCGCAGTGTCGAGCACGCGTACTCGCAAGAAGGCGGCCTGGCCGTTCTCTACGGCAACATCGCCCTGGACGGCTGCGTGGTGAAAACCGCTGGCGTCGACGAGTCGATCCACGTGTTCGAAGGCAATGCGAAGATCTTCGAAAGCCAGGACAGCGCCGTGCGCGGCATCCTTGCTGACGAAGTGAAAGAAGGCGACATCGTCATCATTCGCTACGAAGGCCCGAAAGGCGGCCCGGGCATGCAGGAAATGCTCTACCCGACTTCGTACCTGAAATCCAAAGGCCTGGGCAAAGCCTGCGCCCTGCTCACCGACGGCCGTTTCTCCGGCGGCACTTCCGGTCTGTCCATCGGCCACGCTTCGCCTGAAGCGGCTGCCGGCGGTGCGATCGGCCTGGTGCAGGACGGCGACAAAGTGCTGATCGACATTCCGAACCGCTCGATCAACCTGTTGGTCAGCGACGAAGAACTGGCCGCGCGCCGGGTCGAGCAGGACAAGAAAGGCTGGAAACCGGTGGAAGTGCGTCCACGCAAAGTGACCACCGCGTTGAAAGCCTACGCCCTGCTGGCCACCAGTGCCGACAAGGGTGCCGTGCGTAACAAGGCGATGCTTGACGGGCTGTAAGCGTTAACCATCGACATAAAAATGCCCCGCCAAGTGCGGGGCATTTTTGTTTACGCCGATCCACTGTAGGAGCGAGCTTGCTCGCGATGGCGGCGCCGCGGTCTTACTGGATGTCTTCCGGCTTGACGATCACCCAGTTCTTGTCAGCCGTCACCGTCAATCCTTCCTTGGCCTGGGCCGCAGCGTTCTTGGCCATCATGCCGTTAATCTGGGTCATGTACTTGTCCTTGCGATTGACCCACAGGTGGATGCCGCCCTTGGCCACGTCAACACTGTGGAACAGCATGTAACCGTCACTGGTCGGGGTATCGCCGCCAACCAGCACCGGTTTTTTCCATTCATCGATGTAGGTCAGGATGGCCGCCTGCTTGCCGGCCATCCAGGTTGCCGGGGTCCACAAGTACGGGGTCAGTTCGAGGCCGAGGTTGGCCTTCTCGTCATACTTGCCGGCAGTGATCTGCTTGCGCGCGGTGGTCAACTCGCCAGTCTTCGGGTCCTTGAGCAGCAGCGACACGCCGATCACGTTCTGCGGTTTGACGTTGTAGCCGTACTTCGGATCGGCCGCGACCATGCGCACCAGTTCTTCGGAGGCGGCGGTCATCACGTAGACTTCGATGCCGTTCTCCATCAGCTTGTTGTACAGCTCTTGCTGGCCGGTGAAGATTTTCGGCGGGTTGACGTCGAGCTTCTTGACCACGTCGCCTTCGTAATACGTGGCCGGGACAGGCTTGCCGGACGCCATCATTTCGTCGACGTAGCCCTTGAGTTCCTTGAGCGTAAAGCCGGAGAACACCTGGGCGACCCATGGGTAGCAAACCATGTCGTCGACTTCGCAGAGGCGGTAGTAGTAGCTGAACAGGCTTTCCTTGTGGTCGGCGGTGTCCTTGAACGGCATCAGCTTCAGGGAGGGGTCGAGCTTGTCGCGGGTGATCAGGCCCTTGTTCTCCATGAACGGCAGCAACGACTCTTCAAGGTCGTAGCGGTAACTGGTGTTGTCCATGTCGAACACCGCGTAGTTACCTTTGTTGGCGTTGGCCGCGATCATCGCGTCCAGTGCCTTGGCCTGATCGGCCGGCCAGTGCTTCAAATCCGTTGCGAGAACCTGGCCGGCGAGGCCGAGGCAAATGGCTGCAGCCAGTAATTTCGGTGCGAACTTCATTAGCGTTTCTCCCTGAATGTGAAAGACATCGACGCTAACAAATAAGTGTGACAGTCCTCGTCTGTCAGCGACCGCGCACGTCCCTTTCGCGCCAGTTGCATTTCTGACAGCGACACCCGCTTATTCCAAAAACGACGGACACCATGCGTTTTCGTTATTAATTCATTAGTTTTCAAACTGTTAGGCTTGCCGGTTCGCAGCTGCCCCGGAAGGTGGCTGGCACAAGTCACTTTCGGAGTTCTCATGAATCTGCCGCTGATTCTCAATCTGCTGGTGTTCCTCGCCCTGCTCCTTGGCCTGGCGCAAACCCGCCACACGACATGGAGCCTGGCGAAAAAAGTCTTGCTCGCACTGGTGCTGGGCGTGGCGTTCGGCGTGGCCTTGCACACCGTTTACGGTGCCGGCAATCCGGTACTCAAAGCCTCGATCGGTTGGTTCGATCTGGTAGGCAACGGTTATGTGCAGCTTCTGCAAATGATCGTGATCCCGCTGGTGTTCGCCTCGATCCTCAGCGCCGTGGCCCGCCTGCACAATGCCTCTTCGCTGGGCAAGATCAGTTTCCTGACCATCGGCACGCTGCTGTTCACCACAGCCATTGCGGCGCTGATCGGCATCGGCCTGACCAACCTGTTCGGTCTGACCGCCGAAGGCCTGGTGGCCGGCACCCAGGAAATGGCTCGCCTGCAAACCATCCAGACCGACTACGCCGGCAAGGTCGCCGACCTGAATGTGCCGCAGCTGTTGCTGTCGTTCATTCCGCAAAACCCGTTTGCCGACCTGGCGCGGGCCAAGCCGACCTCGATCATCAGCGTGGTGATTTTCGCGGCGTTCCTGGGTGTCGCGGCCCTGCAATTGCTCAAGGATGATGCCGAGAAAGGTCAGAAAGTGATCAACGCCATCGACACCCTGCAAGCCTGGGTGATGCGCCTGGTGCGCCTGGTGATGAAGCTGACCCCGTACGGCGTGCTGGCGCTGATGACCAAAGTGGTCGCCGGTTCCAACCTGCAAGACATCATCAAGCTCGGCAGTTTTGTCGTGGTGTCCTACATCGGCCTGGGCCTGATGTTCGTAGTGCATGGTGTGCTGGTGTCGGCGGCGGGGATCAATCCGCTGCGTTTCTTCCGCAAGATCTGGCCGGTGCTGACCTTTGCCTTCACCAGCCGCTCCAGCGCGGCGACGATTCCGTTGAGCATCGAAGCGCAGACCAGCCGCCTGGGCATTCCGCAGTCCATCGCCAGTTTCGCCGCTTCGTTTGGCGCAACCATTGGCCAGAACGGTTGTGCCGGCCTGTACCCGGCGATGTTGGCGGTGATGGTGGCGCCGACTGTGGGCATCAATCCGCTGGACCCGCTGTGGATCGCGACACTGGTGGCGATTGTCACGCTGAGTTCGGCCGGCGTGGCCGGGGTTGGCGGCGGTGCGACGTTTGCGGCGTTGATCGTGCTACCGGCGATGGGCTTGCCGGTTTCGCTGGTGGCGTTGCTGATTTCGGTCGAGCCGCTGATTGATATGGGGCGTACAGCGTTGAACGTCAGTGGGTCGATGACGGCGGGGGCGATTACCAGTCAGGTGATGCAGCAGACTGATAAGGCGCTGTTGGCTGCGGATGATCATTCGGCGTTGGCGCACGCTTAAGTAGCGCCTGACAGACCGCTATCGCGAGCAGGCTCGCTCCTACATTGGATCTGTGATCGATACAAATCCCCTGTAGGAGCGAGCCTGCTCGCGATGCTTTTAGGCTTTTTCCCAGACTTCGAAGTTGTACGCCGGTTTGTCGCCTTCGGCCGGGTTCGGCACATTCGACACCAGTTTCCACTGGTTCAATTCAAACTCCGGAAACCACGCATCCCCTTCCGGGCTCAGCGCCACGCGGGTCAGGTACAAGCGATCGGCCTGCGCCAGCCCTTGCGCATACAACTGCGCACCACCAATCAGCATCAACTCATCAACGCCCTGTTCCTTCGCCCATGCTTCGGCGCGAACGACGGCGGCTTCCAGCGACGGATAAACCTCCGCGCCTTCGAGCAGCAGATCCGCCTGACGGCTGACCACGATGTTCAAGCGCCCCGGCAGCGGACGACCGAGGGAGTCCCAGGTCTTGCGCCCCATGATGATCGGCTTGCCGAGGGTGGTGGCCTTGAAGTATTTGAAGTCCCCCGGCAAGTGCCAGGGCATGCTGTTGTCGACGCCGATCACACGGTTTTCACCGAGGGCTGCGATCAGGCTGAGGGGGAGTGATTTAGTCATGCCGGCGAGGATACCAGAGCCGCGCTTTCGCCGATAAGCGCCACAGCGGTTATGCTCACAGCTCATTTAAGCGACGGGATGCCGCGTGACTGAACTCAATACCCTCTGGCTGACAGAAACCATCCGCCTGCGCGAAGAGTACGCCGGCCCTCTGGAAGACCTTGAAGCAAACCGACTGGCCCGCAGCACCGGCGGCGATTTGCCGTCGCGCATTCAACGCCGGGCCCTGTGGCTGGCCGAACGCGATGGACTGGCCGATGCTCTGAAGCACTGGCTGCAAGGCGCGCGATTGGCGCTGATCGCAATGGCGGTGCTGGCCGTGATCAGCGGCGCCGGCCTGGCCTTTGCGGCAATGGGCGACGGCCTGCACCCGGTGAATGTGTTCTGGGCCTTGGGCAGCCTGCTCGGGCTCAATCTGATCCTGCTGCTGAGCTGGGCCCTGGGCCTGGTGTTTGCCGGCGAACACGGCGCCAGCCTTGGGCGACTGTGGTTGTGGCTAAGTGAAAAACTCGCCCGGGACGCCAAAACCGCACAACTGGCGCCAGCCTTGCTGCTGTTGCTGCAACGCCAGAAACTCAGCCGCTGGGCGATCGGCGTGTTGGTCAACGGCTTGTGGTTGCTGGCGATGCTCAGCGCGCTGGTGATCCTGCTGACGCTGATGGCAACCCGGCGCTACGGCTTCGTCTGGGAAACCACCATCCTCAGTGCCGACACCTTTATCGCCATGACCCAGGCCCTCGGCGCGCTACCGGCCCTGCTCGGTTTCAGCGTGCCGACCGAGGAGATGATCCGCGCCAGTGGCGACGCCGCACTGAACATCGAAAGTGCCCGGCAGGCCTGGGCCGCCTGGTTGGTGGGCGTGCTGCTGGTCTACGGCGTTTTGCCGCGCCTGCTGCTCGCGCTGTTTTGCCTGTGGCGCTGGAAGTCGGGGCAAACGGCGCTGCGTCTGGATTTGAACCTGCCCGGCTACGCGCAACTGCGCGAGCGCTTGATGCCCACCAGCGAACGCCTCGGCATCAGCGATGCGGCGCCTGAGCAACTGCATCGCGTGGAAAGCGGCGTCAGCGAACAACAAAGTGATGGTGCTCTATTGGTCGCCATCGAGCTGGACGACGACCGCCCGTGGCCACCGCAATTGCCGAAAAACGTCAGCAACGCCGGCATTCTCGACAGCCGCGAATCGCGACACAAACTCCTCGAACAACTGAGCCGCTTCCCCCCGGCACGCCTGGCCATTGCGTGCGATCCACGGCGCTCGCCGGATCGCGGCAGCCTGGCCTTGATTGCCGAACTGGCCCGCAGCGCCAGCGCCACCCGCGTGTGGTTGCTGCAAGCACCGCCCGGCGAAGCGCTGGACGCCGAACGCCTGGGCGACTGGCACGTGGCGCTGCAACAACTGGAGCTGCCGTTCGCCGATTGCGCACCGATGAACTGGCTGGAGGCGGGTCATGACTAACCCTCTGAAACTCGCCGTGGTCGGCCACACCAACGTCGGCAAAACCTCGTTGCTGCGCACCCTGACCCGCGATGTCGGCTTCGGTGAAGTGTCCCATCGCCCCAGCACCACGCGACACGTCGAAGGCGCACGGTTGTCGGTGGACGGCGAGCCCTTGCTCGATCTCTACGACACCCCCGGCCTGGAAGACGCCATCGCCCTGCTCGACTACCTCGAACGCCTGGAGCGTCCCGGCGAACGCCTCGACGGTCCGGCGCGGCTGGCGCGTTTCCTCGATGGCAGCGAAGCCCGGCAACGCTTCGAACAGGAAGCCAAGGTGCTGCGCCAGTTGCTGGCGTCGGACGCCGGGCTCTACGTGATCGACGCCCGGGAGCCGGTGCTGGCCAAGTATCGCGACGAGCTGGAAGTGCTGGCCAGTTGCGGCAAACCCTTGCTGCCGGTGCTGAATTTCGTCAGCAGCACCAACCACCGCGAACCGGCATGGCGCGAAGCGCTGGCGCGGCTGGGCTTGCATGCCTTGGTGCGCTTCGACAGCGTCGCGCCGCCGGAGGATGGCGGGCGTCGACTCTATGAAAGTCTCGCCCTGCTGCTGGAATCTGCCCGGCCGCAACTCGAACGCCTGATCGCCGATCAACATGCCCAGCGTCTGGCTCGCCAACAAAGCGCCGAGCGATTGATTGCCGAATTGTTGATCGATTGCGCGGCCTTCCGACGCAGTGTGGTCAGTGAAGCCGAGCAGGAACAACAGGCGATCAATGAACTGCGCAAAGCCGTGCGCCAGCGCGAGCAGCGTTGCGTCGAGGCACTGCTCAAGCTGTACGCCTTCCGCCCACAGGATGCCGCCGCCAGTGATTTGCCGCTGCTCGATGGCCGCTGGGGCGATGACCTGTTCAACCCGGAAACCCTCAAGCAACTGGGCGTGCGCGTCGGTGGCGGAATCGCCGCGGGCGCCGCCGCCGGGGCCGGGGTCGATTTGCTGGTGGGTGGCATCACCCTGGGCGCGGCGGCATTGGCCGGGGCGATTGCCGGCGGCGCACTGCAAACCGCACGTAGTTATGGCAGCCGCCTGCTCGGCAAGATCAAGGGCCAGCGCGAACTGACGGTGGATGACAACGTGCTGCGGCTGTTGGCACTGCGCCAGCGGCAATTGCTGCAAGCGCTCAATGCCCGTGGGCACGCGGCGATGGACAGCATTCAGGTGGCCACGCCTCAGGACAAGAGCTGGCGCGAAGGCAAACTGCCCGAAGCGCTGAACAAGGCGCGGGCGCATCCGCAGTGGTCGTCGTTGAATCCGCATCCGAAGTTGAATCAGGCGGAGCGGCAGGAGCAGATCGAGGTTCTGGCAAGAGATTTGTAGGGGCTGATCCGGCGCCATCGCGGGCAAGCCCGCTCCCACAGGGTTTCTGGTGTACACAAGATCTGTGTCACCACAAATCATTGTGGGAGCGGGCTTGCCCGCGATGGCAGCGACTCGATTTAAAGGCTCACGGCACCAACAACCGCACCGCTTTTTCTTTCAAAACTGCCAGATCAATCACCGGCACATGCATCTCTTTCGCCATTTCATCCCACTGGCGCATGCGCAAGCTCACGGCACACAGCGGGTCCTGCTCGAACGCCTGCGCCTCTTCAGCCGTCATCACCCCACCCTGATATTCCAGGGTTCGGCGACTGGCTTCACTCAAGCGCTCGTAGTACCCCGGATCTTTCAGCGTCAGATAACGCTTGGCCTGCACGTGGTATTCGACCAGCCGCGCCATGCGCTCGCTGAAACCGGCGCGGCGCAGATAATCCGCACCCAGACGCTCATGGCTGACCACACCGAATCCGCCCATGTTTTCCGCGCTTTCGGCGCAGATATGCCCGATGTCGTGGAAGAACGCCGCCAGCACCACTTCATCGTCGAAGCCTTCGGCCATGGCCAGTTCAGCTGCCTGGGACATGTGCTCGATCTGCGACACCGGTTCACCGATGTAATCGCTGTCGCCAAAACGCTCGTACAGACTGAATACTTCGGCGACGACTTGCTCATTGCGCTCCATCAGATTTCCCCCAACACCGTAGCGACGTTTCGTTCGGCCATCGCCGGCCCGACACTCATGCCGACACCGGAGTGCATCAATGCCATGCTCAGGCCCTTTGCCGGACGCAGGAACGAGAACGGTCCCGGCCCCCGTGAACCATAGACCCCCTGCCAGCGTTCGACCACTTGTACCTTGCAGCCCAGGGTCTGCTCGGCCAGCTCGATCATCCAGTCGTCGACCTGCTCGGCATTGAAGGGTGACGGATCGCTGCCGTAATGGTGCGAATCACCAATGATCAATTCGCCATGGGGCGTCGGGCTGATCAGCAGGTGGATGCCGTTTTTGTGCAGGTGCGGCGCGTACCGCAGGATTTCTGCCTGCACCGCCGCGGCCTCCGGCAAATCGGCGAAGGCGCCGTAGTGCACGCAACTCAAGCCGGTGAGCAACGCGTGTTGTAGGTTGAGGTTGATTTGCGGGCGCGCGCGGAGCATTTGCAGGCGGCAGATTTGCGGCTCGAGTTCAGCGATCTGTTCGGCCAGCAACGTCTGATAATCGTGGCCGGAGCAGACGATGATCTGCTCGCCACTGAAGCTTCCGGCAGTGCTGTGCAGGCGGCCCGGCTCGATATCACGCACCAGGGTAGAAAAGTGAAA
The DNA here is from genome assembly GCF_057838985.1 of Pseudomonas sp. KH_046_2. Lineage (NCBI taxonomy): Bacteria > Pseudomonadati > Pseudomonadota > Gammaproteobacteria > Pseudomonadales > Pseudomonadaceae > Pseudomonas > Pseudomonas sp. KH_046_2. The sequence continues at coordinate 5,949,920 of NZ_CM174480.1, forward strand.
CTTGACGCCCAGGTCGCGGCGCAGGAAATCGATCAGCGCCGGAATCGCTTCGCGCGAATACAGCTGCTGATCGTCCATACCGTGCAACGCAGCGCGGTGATGGCGGAACTGACCGCCGTACAAATCGCGCAGAGCAGCGCCGCGCAGCAGGTCGACACGGTAACCGTGTTCGACGGCGCGGCCCTCGCAGAAGGCTTCCAGCAACTGTTCTTCCGCTTCGGTGCGGGCGAACAGGTACGAGCCATTGCGTTTGAGTTGCAGGCCGGCGAGCTGCGCCCAATCGCCCCAGATTCCACGACTGGCGCGGGCCAGTTCCAGCATCGGTCCCGGCGGTTGGCCGGTGACCAGAGCCTGGCCGAAGTTGCGCACCGAAGCGCCAACAGGCGTTTCGCTGCGCTCGAAAACCGTGACCTTCAGACCGCGCTTGGCAGCGGCATACGCGTGGGACAAACCCAGGATGCCGGCGCCGACGATCAGCATGTCATTGTGTTGTGTCATCTAGAGGTGTCCTGAATTCGAGGCCGCCTTCGCGGGCAAGCCCGCTCCCACAGGTTTCGAGGTGCTCACAAAATCTGCATCCACCTTAGATCCCTGTGGGAGCTGGCTTGCCAGCGATGAGGCCCTGTCAGTCGATAAAAATCTTACTTGGCCGCCACTTTCTCGGACTTGCCGTCATAGCGCTTGCGCCATTCGGTCAGGATCTCGTCGCGGTTCTTCGAGGCCCAGGCAAAGTCGTTCTTGATCAGGCGCTGCTCGTAGTCGGCCGGCAGTTCGGTCTGCGGCTTGGCGATGCCAGGCTGGGCGAGCACGGCGAAGTTTTCTTTGTACAGCTCCATCGCTTCAGGGCTGGCGGAGAAGTCAGCCAGTTTCTTCGCCGCTTCTTCGTGGGCAGTACCCTTGATCACGGCAGTCGCTTCGATCTCCCAACCCAAACCTTCCTTCGGCAGGATGATGTCCAGCGGTGCGCCCTGACGCTTGAGTTGAACAGCCGGGTACTCGAAGGAAATACCGATCGGGAACTCACCGGCGGCAGCCAGTTTGCAAGGCTTGGAGCCGGAGTGAACGTACTGGCCGATGTTCTGGTGCAGGCCGTCCATGTAGGCCCAGCCCTGCTTCTCGCCAAAGGTTTGCAGCCAGGCGCTGACATCGAGGAAACCGGTGCCGGACGAGGCCGGGTTCGGCATGACGATCTTGCCCTTGTACTCAGGCTTGGTCAGGTCTTGCCAGCTCACGGGTTTGGTCAGGCCCTGCTTCTCGGCTTCGACGGTGTTGAAGCAAATGGTCGCGGCCCAGACGTCCATGCCGACCCAGGCTGGCGGGTTGGCCGCGTCGCGGTAGTTGGCGCCGATCTTGCCCAGGTCTTTCGGTGCATAGCTTTGCAGCATGCCTTGCTGATCAAGAATCGCCAGGCTCGAAGCAGCCAGGCCCCACACGGCGTCAGCCTGCGGACGGGCTTTTTCGGCCAGCAGTTTGGCGGTGATGATGCCAGTGGAGTCACGCACCCATTTGATTTCGACGTCCGGGTTGGCCTTCTCGAACGCCTCTTTGTAGGTTTTCAGTTGTTCGGCTTCGAGGGCGGTGTACACCGTCAACTCGGTTTTCGCCGCATAGGCGTTCAGGCTGAAAGCAGTGAGGACAGCAGCGGCCAGGGCCATAGGCTTGAACATGATCTTTTCCTGTTTTTTGAGTTGAGGGGTTGTGCAGATTCAATGACCGGGCGCGGTCTGCCGCCAGGCCTGTGAGCGGCGCAGCAAGCCGCGCGAAGCCCAGGCCAGCAGCAAGGACACGCCCGCCGAGGTAATCAGGATCAGGGTCGACATCGCTGCCGCACCGCCGACGTTGCCGGCGTCGTCCATGTTCAACACCGCCACCGCCGCGAGGATGGTGTCGGGGCTGTAGAGGAAGATCGCCGCCGAGACGGTGGTCATGGCCGAGACGAACAGGTAGCGCACGATGTCCAGCAGCGCCGGCAGGCAGATCGGCACGGTGACCCGCAGATAATGGCGGTACAGCGGCGCCTTGAGCGACAGCGCGGCGGCTTCGAACTCGGCATCGAGCTGACGCAGCGCGGTGGTGGCGGTCATTTGCGCGGTGGTCAAATAGTGAGCAATGGTGCAGACGATCAGCAGGGTCATGGTCCCGTACAGCACATGCAGCGGGTTGCCGGTGAGGTTGAAGAAGAAGACGTAACCCAACCCAAGCACCAGGCCCGGCACTGCCATCGGTACGAAACTGAGCATGCGCAGTGTCAGATTCAGGCCGCGCTGGCCTTTGGTTTTTTCCATCAGGTAGGCACCGGTGAAAATCAGCAGACTGCCGATCAACGCCGTGCCCAGGGCCATCTTCAGGCTGTTGCCGTAGGCCATCCAGCCACCGCCGGCGGTTTCGTTGAACTGATAATGGTTGAGCGACAGCGACAGGTTGTACGGCCAGAACTTCACCAGGGACGAGAACACCGCCATGCCGAACACCAGCAGCAACGCGGCGCAGATCAGCAGGACGATGGCCAGGTAGCAGCTGTCGCGCAGTTTCGACGGCGCGGGTTTGAACACTTGGGCGCGACCGCTCATGGAGTCGCCGTGGCGTCGACGCAACCAGGCATCGACTCCGAAACTGAACAGTGCCGGCAGCAACAGCACCATACCGATCAAGGCACCGCGACCGAACTGTTGCTGACCGACCACCGCCTTGTAGGCCTCCAGCGCCAGCACTTGGTAGTCGCCACCGACCACCACCGGCACGCCAAAATCGGTGATGGTCAGGGTGAACACCAGGCAGAACGCAGCGAACACGGCCTGACGGGTCGCCGGCCAGGTGATGCTGCGAAAGGCTTTTGCAGGACTCGCGCCCATGCTGGAGGCCGCGTCGAACAGTCGTGCATCGGCCAGGGACAGGGCCGACAACAGAATCATCAAGGCATGCGGGAAGGTGTAGATGACCTCGCCAAGCACAATGCCCCAGAAGCCGTAGATGTTGTCCGAGAGCAGGCCACGCAGCATGCCCTGGTTGCCGAACAGATAAACCAGCGCGATGCCGGGCAACATCGAAGGCGCCATCAATGGCAGCAGGGAAATGCCACGCCAGATGCCTTTGGCCGGAATCAAGGTTCGTTGCAGTGCGTAGGCAAACAGATAGGCCAGCGGTACGACTATCGCCGCAACGCTGAGGGAAACCTTCAGGCTGTTACCGAGCAACCAATGGAAGTTTTCGCTGGTCACCAGTTCTTTGGCGGCAATCCAGCCACCGCCCTGCCCGGCTTCGGCGCTGAAACCCCGCCAGAAGATCGCCAGCAACGGCATCAATACGGCAACGCCCAACAACACCAGCATGAGGACTTTGCCGCCGACCACGAACAACCGGTCACCGACCTCGGCGCGGGTGGCTTGCCGAACCTGCTTGTGCGGCAGCGGCAGGGCGATGTTCGCGCTCATCAGGCAAACACCTGCAGGCTGCGCGGCGGCAAGGCGACCATGATCTGCTGGGCGCCAAGGCGTGGCATGGCTTCCGGTGCCAGCTCCGCCAACAACGCATGCCCGGGCAATTGATCGAGTTCAAAGCTCATGCGGCAGCGGTTGCCGAGGAAGGTGATTTCGCGAACCTTGGCCGGGAACAGGTTTTCCTCGTGCACCAGCGGGTTGACGTTGATCGCTTCCGGACGGCAGAACAAACGGCCCGACGCGGTCTTGGCGCTACCATCGGCCAGGCGCACGTTCATCCCCCCGACCTGGGCGTGGTTGTCGCTGCTGCGCTGGAACGGCAACCAGTTGCCCTGGCCGACGAACTCTGCCACGAATGGCGTGGCCGGGCGGTTGTAGATTTCCTGCGGCGTGGCGTACTGCTCGACCTTGCCGTTGTTCATCACGGCGATGCGGTCGGCCATCAGCATGGCCTCGTCCTGATTGTGGGTGACCATCAGGGTGGTGATGCCGAGGTTGCGTTGCAGTTGGCGCAATTCGGTACACAGATGCTCGCGCACCCGGGCATCGAGGGCCGACATCGGTTCGTCCAGCAGCAACAGCGAAGGCGCCGGGGCCAGGGCACGAGCCAGCGCAACCCGCTGCTGCTGGCCGCCGGACAGTTGACCGGGATACTTTTTCTCGCTGCCGGTCAGGCCGACCAGTTCCAGCATCTGGCCGACACGACGGCGCACTTCGTCGCGACCGCTGCCGGCAAGGCCGTAGGCAATGTTCGCTTCGACGGTGAGATTGGGAAACAACGCGTAGGACTGGAACAGAATGCCGTAGTCCCGCGCCTGGGGCGCCAGGTGGGAAACGTCGCGATCACCCAGGTACAACTCGCCGCTGTCCTGCTTCTCCAGACCGGCGATGCAGCGCAGCAGGGTGGTCTTGCCACAGCCCGACGGGCCCAGCAGACACACCAGCTCACCGGCCGCCACGTCGAGGGACACGTTATCCAGCGCCGTGAAGGCGCCAAAACGTTTCTGTACACCTCGCACCTTCATCGGTGCGCCGGGGTTGGTCAGGGCAGTTGCGATCGGGTTGTTCATGGACGGACCTCATCTGGCAGATGGGGCCATCCTAGGGTTGTAATGAGTCCGTCATGTGGCAGTAAGGCAAAAACTGCCGATAGTGGTATTCAAGATTTTTGGTTATTCCTGTGCTGACTGGTCTACCGCCATCGCGAGCAGGCTCGCTCCTACAGGGGAATGCGGTCAACTGTAGGAGCGAGCCTGCTCGCGATGAGGCCAGGACAGGTAAAGAAGATCTCAGGCCGGAGCCATTTCCTGCGCCAACCCCAGAAACGCCGCTGGCAGCCGCGCGTTTTTGCGCTCCTTGAGGCAGTACAGGTATTCGGGAATCTGCGGCGCATTCTCGATGGTCAGCACCCGCAATTGCGGATCATGGGGCACTTCCTGACGGGCAATGATGCTGATGCCGATATTGCGCAGCACTGCTTCGCGGATCGATTCGCGGCTGCCGATCTCCAGCAGCGGGCCGAAACACACCCCGGCGCTGGCCAGCAATTCTTCGGTCAGGCGACGGGTAGTCGAGCCCGGTTCGCGCATCAGCAGGGTGTGCCCGGCCAAGGCGCCGAGCGGCACGTGATCGTGAACCGCCAGCGGATGATTGCGATGCACCGCCAACACCAGCGGATCGCTGCCGAGCACCCGGCGAACCAGTCGTGCGTCATCGAGCAACTGCGAGGACGCCGCGACATCAACCCGGTAATCCTCCAGTGCTTCGAGCACTTGCTGGGAGTTGCCGATTTCCACCGACACCTCCACCTGCGGCAAACGCTCGCGGAAGGTCTTCACCAGGTCGAGGATGTAATACGGCGCCGTGGCGGCAATGCGCAATGTGCCCTGGACCTGACCGCAGTTACGCAGGAAAAACTCGATGTCGGCTTCCTGCTGCATCAGCACCTTGACCATCGGCAGCAGCCGCGCGCCCTCTTCGCTGACGCTGAGGCGGCGGCCACCACGGTAGAACAGTTCGACCGAATACTGGCTTTCGAGGTTGCGGATCTGTGTCGTCACCGTCGGCTGGCTCAGGCCGAGCTTTTTGGCGGCCTGGGTAATGCTGCCCATGCGGGCCACCATGTAAAACGCCTTCAGCTCGGCACTCAGCACAACCTTCCCTCATCCTTTACTTGCGCAGCAGGCGCAAACCGTTGAACACCACCAGCAGACTCACGCCCATATCGGCGAACACCGCCATCCACATGGTAGCGAGCCCGGCGAAGGTTACCCCAAGAAAGATCGCCTTGATGACCAAAGCCAGGGCGATGTTCTGCTTGAGGATGCTCGAAGTCTGTCGCGACAGGCCAATGAATGCCGGGATTTTGCGCAAATCGTCGTCCATCAGGGCGACATCGGCGGTTTCGATGGCGGTATCGGTGCCTGCGGCGGCCATGGCGAAACCGATCTCGGAACGCGCCAACGCTGGGGCGTCGTTGATGCCATCGCCGACCATGCCGACCCGATGCCCTTGGGCATAAAGGGCCTCGATGGCTTGCAATTTGTCACCCGGCAACAGGTCTCCCTTGGCCTCGTCGATGCCGACTTGCGCGGCAATGGCCTGCGCGGTGTGGACGTTATCGCCGGTGAGCATCAGGGTCTTGATGCCCAGGTCATGCAACTGCCGGATAGCCTCGCGGCTCGATTCCTTTACCGTGTCCGCCACGGCAAACAGCGCCAACGGGCCGGACGAATCAAGCAGCAGCACCACCGACTTGCCCTGTTTTTCCAGGGCGAACAGTTTCTCTTCCAGCGCCGGCGAACACAGCCCCAGGTCTTCCACCAGGCGATGGTTGCCCAAATGGTAGAGCTGGCCGTTGATCTCACCGCGCACCCCGCGCCCGCCCAAGGCTTCGAAATTATCCACAATCAGCGTCGCGGTCTGGTTATCCACAGCCGCTTTGGCAATGGCCTGGGAAACCGGGTGATCCGAGCGCCTGGCCAGCGCGGCGGCAATGGCGGGCGCCGAGTCGTCGGCGGTCGGATCCAGCGACAGGTAATCGGTCTGCACCGGCTTGCCGTGGGTGATGGTGCCGGTCTTGTCCAAGGCCAGGTAGTCGAGCTTGTAACCGCCCTCCAGATAGACGCCGCCCTTGACCAGAATACCTTTGCGCGCCGCCGCCGCGAGGCCGCTGACGATGGTCACCGGCGTGGAAATCACCAGCGCACACGGGCAGGCCACCACCAGCAGCACCAGCGCCCGGTAGATCCAGTCGAACCACAACTCGCTCATGAACAATGGCGGGATCACCGCCACGGCCAGTGCCAGGACGAACACCGCCGGGGTGTAGATTTTCGAGAAACTGTCGACGAAACGCTGGGTCGGCGCCCGCGCGCCCTGAGCCTGCTCGACGGCGTGGATGATGCGGGCCAGGGTCGAGTTATCCGCCGCGGCGGTCACCGCGTACTCCAGGGAGCCGGCCTGATTGATGGTGCCGGCGAATACTTTGTCGCCGACGGTTTTCTCTACCGGCAGGCTTTCCCCGGTGATTGGCGCCTGATCGATGGTCGAGCGACCGGACAGCACTTCGCCGTCCAGGCCGATGCGCTCACCGGGACGCACCCGTACCCGTGCGCCGAGCCCGATGGTTTTGACATCCTGCTCAAGCCAGCTCCCGTCAGCCTGCAACACCGTTGCAGTGTCCGGGGTCATCTGCATCAGGCCGCCAATGGCATTGCGTGCGCGGTCGAGGGATTTGGCCTCGATCAACTCGGCCACGGTGAACAGAAACATCACCATTGCCGCTTCCGGCCACTGGCCGATCAGCACTGCGCCGGTCACGGCAATGCTCATCAGCGCGTTGATGTTCAGGTTGCGGTTTTTAAGGGCGATCCAGCCTTTTTTGTAGGTACCGAGGCCACCGCTGAGGATCGAAACCAGCGCGATAACCGCCACCACCCAGTTCGGCGCGGAAGCTGTGAAGTGGATAACTTCAGCCAGCAATGCACCAACACCGGATAGCGCCAAGGGCCACCACGGTTTTTTCCGAGGCGCCGGCGTCGGGGCTTCAGCACCCTGATCCAGCGGTTCGGCCTGCATGCCCAAGGACTTGATGGCCTCGACGATCGGCTCGACTCCGGAAAAATCGTGGGTCACGCCGAGCACCCGATTAATCAGATTGAACTCCAACTGGTGCACGCCGGTCAGTTTGCTTAGCTTGTTCTGAATAAGTGTCTGCTCGGTCGGGCAGTCCATTGCCTCGATACGGAAACTACTCAGCCTAGCGCCAATCGTCGGCGATTCGCTCAGTTTTACCAGCGCAGGCGCTGCCGCTTTAGATGAGCAGCAGGCGTCGCCGTGACCACCATGGTCATGTTTTTGCACGGGTTTGAGCTTGTGGCTGTGTTCGTGCTCAGCCCCGGGTTTGTGGGAATGCAGGGAATCGCTCATTGGTTGCGTCCATAAGAGTGCCTGTTGCCAAGTAAAGACCCTGTAGCCACTATAGGGTCAAGCACCCTTTCTGGAGTTTTGGAGATTGGCGTCATGAAAATTGGAGAATTGGCGAAACTCACGGACTGCGCCGTGGAAACGATCCGCTACTACGAGCGCGAGAGCCTTCTGCCGGAACCAGCCCGCAGTGACGGCAATTATCGCGTTTATACCCTGGCCCACGCCGAGCGCCTGACCTTTATCCGCAACTGTCGCACCCTCGACATGACACTCGAAGAAATCCGCAGCCTACTGGCGTTTCGCGACAGTCCGCAGGACCAGTGCGAAAGCGTCAACGCGTTGATCGACGAACACATCCACCACGTCAAGGCGCGGATCGACGGTTTGCTGGCCTTGCAGACACAACTGCTCGACCTGCGCCAACGCTGCGGCGAGGGGCCAGATATCGATCAATGCGGGATTTTGCAGCGGCTGGAAGTGAGCGGCGGGGTTGTGGCGACGGAGGTGGAGCATTCCCATGTTGGCCGTAGTCACGGCCACTGAATACAACACAAAACCCTTATAGGAGCGAGCTTGCTCGCGATGAATTCGAACGCGACGCACTCTTCCAGACAGTACGCGTCATCGTTCACGTCCATCGCGAGCAAGCTCGCTCCTACAGGTGAGGCGGCGTCAGGCTTCAGACCGCCATCGGCGCGGTCATCGGCGCGTGATGTTCGTAGCCTTCCAGCGAGAAATCGCCCGGCTCCACCAGCTCCAGCCATTCCGGCTGGTAAACACCCGTCTTGGCAAACTCCGGCACGCGGTCGGAAATCACCAGTTTCGGCATCGGGAACGGCTCGCGCTTGAGCTGTTCGTTGAGCATGTCCAGGTGATTTTCGTAGACGTGGGCATCACCGATGAAATAGGTGAACCAGCGCGGCGTGTAGCCGGTCAGGCGACCGATCAGGCTCAGCAGCGCGGCGCCTTCGGTAAGGTTGAACGGCGTGCCCAGGCCCAGGTCGTTGGAACGGATATAGAGAGTCAAGGAAATCTCCCTGGTCTCGACATTCGGGTGGAACTGGTACAGCAGGTGGCACGGCGGCAAGGCCATTTCATCGAGCTGGGCGCAGTTCCAGCCGTGGAACAGGATCCGGCGGCTGCCCGGGTCCTTGATGATGGTATCGACGCACTGGCGGACCTGGTCGATGGCCTTGTACAGCACCACGTAGGCCTGGCCATCCTCCTCGCCTTCGGCAATCTGGCGGTAGCCTTGCTTGAGGGTCTGCTCGATGGCGGCCGGGTTGCTGACCGGGATCTGCTTGTACGCCGGCCATTTGCGCCATTGCACGCCGTAGATTTCGCCGAGGTCGTCTTCGCCCTGGCGGAATGGGTTGGCCAGCCACTGGGCGTTTTCGTTGGCGTTCTGGTCCCAGACCTTGCAGCCCAGGGCGCGGAACTCGGCAGCGTTGTTCACGCCACGCAGGAACCCGCACATTTCGCCGATGGCCGACTTGAACGCCATCTTGCGCGTGGTGATCGCCGGGAAACCTTCCTGCAGGTCATAACGCAGCATCGCACCGGGAAAACTGATGGTGTTCACGCCGGTACGGTTGGCCTGTTTGGTGCCGTTCTTGATGACGTGGGCGACCAGTTCGAGATATTGCTTCATGAATTACCTGTGTCCTTGAACCCGCAACCATTGCTGCGGGGTTCGAATTTTATACGGCTGCCGCTGGAGTCGCCGGGGCGCGGTGATACGCCAGCCAGATCAGGAACAGCCCGCCGACGATCATCGGCACGCACAGCACCTGGCCCATGGTCAGCCAGTTCCAGGCCAGATAGCCCAGCTGGGCGTCCGGTACGCGGACGAACTCGACGATGAAACGGAAGATGCCATAGAACAGCGCGAACATCCCCGATACCGCCATGGTTGGCCGCGGCTTGCGCGAGAACAGCCAGAGGATCAGGAACAACGCCACGCCTTCGAGGGCGAACTGGTACAGCTGCGACGGGTGACGCGCCAGTTGCGCCGGATCGGTCGGAAAGACCATCGCCCACGGCACATCGGTTGCCTTGCCCCACAACTCGGCGTTGATGAAATTGCCGATACGCCCGGCACCCAGGCCAATCGGCACCATCGGCGCAACAAAATCCATCAGCTGGAAGAACGACTTGTTGTTCTTCTTGCCGAACCACAACGCCGCCAGCATCACGCCGATGAAACCGCCGTGGAACGACATGCCGCCCTTCCACACTTCGAAAATCAGCGTCGGGCTGGCCAGATAAGCGCTCAGATCGTAGAACAGCACGTAACCCAGTCGCCCGCCGACGATCACCCCCATCGACATCCAGAACACCATGTCGGAGAGTTTCTCCTTGCTCCAGGTCGGGTCGAAACGGTTCAGGCGGCGGGACGCCAGCAGCCAGGCGCCGCCGATGCCGATCAGGTACATCAGACCGTACCAGTGGATTTTCAGCGGACCGATGGCCAGGGCCACCGGGTCGATCTGCGGGTAAGGCAGCATTGCGACTCCTCGTTAGAGTTCAAATCTTAAAAATTCCCGGGCGACGCTGCCACCTCAGGATTAAGCCAGGATTGCGCTGTGCGTCAGAGCAGATGCTTCAGACTAGAAAGTTCAGACCGACGCAGAACAGCAAAGCGGCAAACAGCCGTTTCAGCAACTTCGGCGACAACCTGTGGGCCAGTCGCGCGCCCAAACGGGCGAACACCATGCTGGTCAGGGCAATGCCCAGCAACGCCGGCAAATAAATGAAACCGAGACTATGGGCCGGGAGCAACGGATCGTGCCAGCCCAGAATCATGAAACTTAATGCACTGGCCAGGGCAATCGGCAGACCGCAGGCCGATGAAGTGGCCACCGCTTGCTGCATCGGCACGCTGCGCCAGGTCAGGAATGGCACGGTCAACGAACCACCGCCAATGCCGAAAATCGCCGAAGCCCAGCCGATCACGCTGCCGGCCACGCTCAGACCGAGTTTGCCCGGCACGGTTCGGCTGGCCTTGGGCTTGACCTCCAGCGCCAGCTGAGCGGCGATCACCAGGGCGAATACACCAATGACTTTCTGCAGGTTCGGGCCGGAAATTGCTTCGGCCGTCAGCGCGCCGAACCCGGCACCGACCAGGATGCCGACGGTCATCCACATGAAAATCGGCCAACGCACGGCGCCACGGCGATGATGCTCGCGTACCGCGTTGACCGAGGTAAAGATGATCGTCGCCAGGGAGGTACCCACTGCCAGGTGCGTGAGGATCGACGGATCGAACCCTTGGGCCTTGAAGCTGAACACCAGCACCGGGACGATGATGATCCCGCCGCCCACGCCAAACAGCCCGGCGAGTACACCTGCACAGGCGCCGAGCGCCAGATAGAGCAGAAATTCCATGGTCGTCCCGCCCGCATCCCCAAAACCGGAGCGGCATGGTAACGGATGCATGGCCTCAAGCTCCACTGCGCAAGGCGATGGATCGATGAGCGATGTCTGCGTAGAGTGAGCAAAAAACACACAAGGACAGCCTGATGTGCCTGATTGTTTTTGCCTGGCGACCGGGTCATGCCCAGCCGCTGGTCGTGGCGGCCAACCGCGATGAGTTCTACGCCCGCCCCAGCCTGCCGCTGGCGCCATGGCCCGAAGCGCCGCACGTGCATGCGGGGCGCGACCTCGAGGCCGGTGGCACCTGGCTCGGTGTCGGTGCCAACGGACGATTTGCGGCGCTGACCAACATCCGCGATCCCCATCGACCGCCGGGGCGCAAGTCTCGTGGGGAGCTGGTCGCACGATTCCTGGAGGGGGATTGCTCGATTGATGACTATTTGGCCGACGTTGTCAGACGTTCGCCTGAATATGGCGGGTTCAATCTGTTGGTTGGCAACAGGAACGAGCTCTGGCACTTCAATGCCCGGGAGACGGAAGCGGTGATGCTGCAACCGGGAGTCTACGGCGTGTCGAACGCCGGGCTGGATACGCCGTGGCCGAAGTTGCTCAAGGCCAAGGCTGCATTGAGCGAGGTGCTGGATGATCCGCAGCCTCAGGCGCTGTTGGCGTTATTGAGCGATGCGCAGTCCGCGCCGTTTGCCGAGTTGCCGGATACCGGAGTGGGGCTGGCCACCGAAACGTTGTTGTCGAGCGTGTTCATTGCCAGTCAGAGTTATGGAACCCGGGCGAGTACGGCGCTGATTGTGCAGGCGGATGGGGCGCTGCATATGGTCGAGAGGAGTTTCGGACCGTATGGCGGGCATCTAGGGGAAGTGGAACTCAAAATTTGATCTGGCGCGGCCCTGTGGCGAGGGAGCTTGCTCCCGCTCGGCTGCGAAGCAGTCGCAATCCAGCTACCACAGTTTTTCTGAAAAACCGCATTAGCCGGATTAGGAGCGCTTCGCACTCCAGCGGGAGCAAGCTCCCTCGCCACAGGGGCCGTCAGCGTTTTAGAGAGGCTTGATTGCTGCCGGATTGATCATCCGCGCCAACCCGAGGTTCTTCAGCGCCAGTTGCAGCGAGCTGTGAATCACATGCGGGTTGTCGATGGTCATCAGCTCGGCAAGCAATTCCCTGGCCTTGCTCAGGTTGATCTGGCGCAGCATCCACTTCACTTTCGGCAAGTTGGTGGCGTTCATCGACAGGCTGTCGAAACCCATTGCCATCAACAGCACCGCAGCCGCCGGATCACCGGCCATTTCGCCGCAGATACTCACCGGCTTGCCTTCGGCGTGGGCATCACGCACCACGTTCTGCAGCGCCTGGAGCACTGCCGGGTGCAGGTAATCGTAGAGGTCGGCCACCCGCGGGTTGTTACGGTCCACGGCCAACAGGTACTGGGTCAGGTCGTTGGAGCCGACCGACAGAAAGTCCACCTGCCGCGCCAGTTCCTTGGTCTGGTACACAGCCGCCGGAATCTCGATCATCACGCCAATCGGCGGCATCGGTACATCGCAGCCCTCGTCACGCACTTCGCCCCAGGCACGGTGGATCAGGTGCAGGGCTTCCTCCAGCTCGTGGATGCCGGAAATCATCGGCAGCAGGATGCGCAGGTTGTTCAAGCCTTCACTGGCCTTGAGCATGGCGCGGGTCTGCACCAGGAAAATTTCCGGGTGATCAAGGGTGACGCGAATGCCGCGCCAGCCGAGGAAGGGGTTGTCTTCCTTGATCGGGAAGTACGACAGCGATTTGTCGCCGCCGATGTCCAGGGTTCGCATGGTCACCGGTTGCGGGTGGAACGCGGCCAACTGCTCGCGGTAGATCGCCAGTTGTTCCTTTTCGCTCGGGAAACGCTGGTTGATCATGAACGGCACTTCGGTGCGGTACAGGCCCACGCCTTCGGCACCGCGCTTCTGCGCACGCGCCACGTCCGCCAGCAGGCCGGTGTTGACCCACAGCGGCATGCGGTGGCCATCGACCGTCACACACGGCAGATCGCGCAGCGCATCCAGCCCGAGGGCCAATTGTTTCTCTTCCTCGACCACCTCGGCGAACTGCTTGCGCAGCACTTCACTCGGGTTGGTGTAAACCTCGCCGTGGTAGCCGTCGACGATCATCTGGATGCCGTCGACCTTGGAGTACGGCAGGTCGACCAGGCCCATCACCGTCGGGATGCCCATGGCACGCGCCAGGATCGCGACGTGGGAGTTACCGGAGCCGAGTACCGACACCAGGCCGGCCAGCTTGCCTTCCGGCACCTCGCCGAGCATCGCCGGCGTCAGTTCTTCGCTGACCAGAATGGTGTTGTCGGGGTAGACCAGGGTTTGCTGGCGCTCTTCCTGCAAATAAGCCAGCAAGCGACGGCCGAGATCCTTGACGTCCGAGGCACGCTCACGCAGGTAAGCGTCGTCCATCAATTCAAAACGGTTGACGTGATCGGTGACCACCTGGCGCAACGCGCCTTGGGCCCACTGGCCAGTCTTGATCACGGTGGTGACTTCGCTGCCCAGCGCGGCATCGTCGAGCATCATCAGGTAGACGTCGAACAAGGCCCGCTCTTCCGGGCGCAACTGCGTGGCGAGCTTGGCCGACAACGCGCGCATGTCGGCGCGTACGCCTTCGATGGCGGTCTTGAACAGCTTGAGTTCGGCCTCGATGTCGCTGATGGCCTTGTCCGGCACCACGTCCAGATCGGCCGGTGGCAGCATGACCACCGCCGTACCGACCGCCGCACCCGGCGAACCCGGCACGCCGACGAACTTGGCTTCCTGGATGCCTTTGCCCTGACGGCCGAGACCACGGATCGAACCGGTGGCTTCGGCGTGGGCGATAACGCCGGCGAGCTGCGCACTCATGGTCACGAGGAAGGCTTCTTCACCTTCATCGAACTGGCGACGTTCTTTTTGCTGGATGACCAACACGCCGACGACGCGGCGGTGGTGAATGATCGGCGCACCGAGGAACGAGGCGAAGCGTTCTTCACCGGTCTCGGCGAAGTAGCGATAGCGCGGGTGGTCCGCGGCGTTTTCGAGGTTCAGGGGTTCTTCGCGCGTACCGACCAGACCGACCAGACCTTCGTTGGGTGCCATGCTGACTTTGCCGATCGAGCGCTTGTTCAAGCCCTCGGTGGCCATCAGCACGAAACGGTTGGTCTCGGGATCAAGCAGGTAGACCGAGCAGACCTGGCTGCCCATGGCCTCTTTGACGCGCAACACAATAATCCCCAACGCCGCCTTGAGATCCTTGGCGGAGTTAACTTCCTGGACGATCTTGCGCAGCGTATTGAGCATGGCTCGGGGTCGAACTCCGTCGTCAGTCGCGCGCTAAAAGGCGCGGGGCAAGCTCTTTGAGAGCGCGTCGATACACCTCGCGCTTGAATGTCACCACCTGGCCCAACGGATACCAATAGCTGACCCAGCGCCAGCCATCGAATTCCGGTTTACCGGTCAAATCCATCCGCACCCGCTGCTCGTTGGAGATCAGGCGCAGGAGAAACCATTTCTGTTTCTGGCCGATGCACAGCGGTTGGCTGTGGGTACGTACCAGACGTTGCGGCAAACGATAGCGCAACCAGCCCCGGGTGCAGGCGAGAATTTCAACATCTTCGCGCTCAAGGCCCACTTCTTCGTTCAGCTCGCGGTACAAGGCGTCTTCCGGCGTCTCTTCGGGGTTGATTCCCCCCTGCGGAAACTGCCAGGCATCTTGATTGATTCGGCGAGCCCATAGCACCTGGCCGGCGTCATTCGTCAGAATGATCCCGACATTGGGGCGAAAACCATCGGGGTCGATCACGGCAACAACCTCGCAAACGCATGTCGCCGCATTGTTCCACAAAGGTTGTGAAGGCGGCAACGAAGGTTCCTACCTTATGTGCACTCTTGTGAAAAGACCGTATTCTTGTCGCCTTTTTACTGACTTTTCAGCGGGTAACTGTAATGCGCCTGGCTTTATTCGATTTGGACAACACCCTTCTGGGCGGTGACAGCGATCACGCTTGGGGCGATTACCTGTGCGAGCGCGGCTTTCTCGACGCCGTTGCCTACAAGGCACGCAACGATGCGTTCTACCAGGATTACCTGGCCGGCAAACTGGATAACGCTGCGTATCTGAACTTCTGCCTGGAAGTGCTCGGCCGCACCGAAATGGCCACGCTGGACCAGTGGCACAGCGATTACATGCGCGACTGCATCGAACCGATCCTGCTGCCCAAGGCCATCGAGTTGCTGGCCAAGCACCGCGCGGCCGGCGACAAACTGGTGATCATCACCGCGACCAACCGCTTCGTCACCGGGCCGATTGCCGAGCGCCTGGGAGTCGAAACCCTGATCGCCACCGAATGCGAAATGCTCGACGGCCGCTACACCGGGCGTAGCACCGACGTGCCGTGCTTCCGCGAGGGCAAGGTGACGCGTTTGAATCGCTGGCTGGAGGAAACCGGGTTTACGCTGGAAGACAGCTACTTCTATAGCGACTCGATGAATGATTTTCCGTTGCTGGAGCAGGTGACTAATCCGGTGGCGGTCGATCCTGACCCGAATTTGCGTGCCGAGGCCGAGAAGCGGGGTTGGCCGGTAATCAGTCTGCGCGGCTAAAACCGCTATCGCGGGCAAGCCCGCTCCCACAGGGATCTGCTGTGTGGCAAAAATCGCATACACAACAAAGAACCTGTGGGAGCGGGCTTGCCCGCGATTGGGGCGACGCAACCTCAAGCCTAAACCGGCTTGGCACCCATCAACCCGGCAATGGCCACAAGACAGACAAAACTGAACAACGCCAGGGCAAAGGTGAATTTCCCCACGCCCCCCGGCGTCTTGCGCAGTTTGTTGAGCCGCACCAGCAACCAGAACCACGCCAGTGCCGCCACGGTGTACAGCACGCTGGAGACCAGCAACCAGGTCTGCCCCAGCGACCAGCCCACCAGATGCACCATCCACCAGCCGGTAAACGGCATGCTCAGCAGCGCCAGACCCATCAGCAGCCAGACAAACACTCTTGGCCGCTGCAAGGTGCGACTACCCGCCGTCGCGTCACCCTTGCGCCGCGCAAGAAAAACCCAGATTCCCAGCCCCAGCGCACAAGCCAGCAGTACAACAGTTGCCACCATGTGCGCCGCTTTCAGGGCAGTTAACGTTTCCATTGTCAGATTTCCTTATTGCCTTGCCCGTCAGCGTAGCCGTTCAGCCAAGAAACAGTTGATAGGCCGGGTTGTCGCTTTCGTCCCAGTACGGGTAACCGATTTCTTCCAGCGCCGCCGGCACCAGGTGGCGCTCGTCGTGGGGCACTTGCAGGCCCGCGACGACACGGCCATCGGCCGCGCCATGGTTGCGGTAGTGGAACATCGAGATGTTCCAGCGCCCGCCAAGCTTGTTGAGGAAGTTGAATAGAGCACCCGGACGCTCCGGGAATTCGAAACGCAGGATTACTTCATCGACCACATGCGCCGCACGCCCGCCGACCATGTGGCGGATGTGCAGCTTGGCCAGCTCGTTGTCGGTCAGGTCCAGCACCGGGAAACCCTGCTCGCTCAGGCTGGCGATCAGTGCGCTGCGCGGGTCGTTTTCCGGGTGAGTCTGCACGCCGACAAAGATGTGCGCTTCGCTGCCGGTGTTGTAGCGGTAGTTGAATTCGGTGATCTGGCGCTTGCCGATGGCCTCGCAAAACGCCTTGAAGCTACCCGGTTTCTCAGGGATGGTCACGGCGATGATCGCTTCGCGGCCCTCGCCCAGCTCCGCACGCTCGGCGACATGGCGCAGGCGATCGAAGTTGACGTTAGCCCCGGAGTCGATGGCCACGAAGGTCTGCCCCGTGACGCCGCGCTGCTCGACATATTTCTTGATCCCGGCCACACCCAAGGCGCCGGCAGGTTCGGTGATCGAGCGGGTATCGTCGTAGATATCCTTGATGGCGGCGCAGATTTCGTCGGTGCTGACGGTGATCACTTCGTCGACATGGTCTTTGCAGATGTCGAAGGTGTACTGACCGATCTGGGCCACGGCAACACCGTCGGCGAAGAGGCCCACGGTCGGCAAAACCACACGCTCGCCCGCCGCCATGGCGGCTTGCAGGCAATTGGAGTCATCCGGCTCGACGCCAATGATCTTGATGTCCGGGCGCAGATACTTCACGTACGCCGCGATGCCGGCAATCAGGCCACCGCCGCCCACCGGGACGAAAATCGCATCCAGTGGTTGCGGGTGCTGGCGCAGAATCTCCATCGCCACGGTACCCTGCCCGGCAATGGTGTGGGGATCGTCATACGGGTGAATGTAGACGTAGCCTTTTTCGTCGACCAGTTTCAGCGAGTAGGCCAGGGCTTCCGGGAATGAATCGCCGTGCAGCACTACTTTGCCGCCACGGGAGCGCACGCCTTCGACCTTGATCTCGGGGGTGGTCTTGGGCATGACGATGGTCGCTTTCACGCCCAACACCTTCGCCGCCAGGGCCAGGCCCTGGGCATGGTTGCCTGCCGACGCGGTGACCACGCCGCGGGCGCGCTCTTCATCGCTCAACTGCGTCAGCTTGTTATAGGCGCCGCGAATCTTGAACGAATACACCGGCTGCAAGTCTTCACGCTTGAGCCAAATATCGTTGCCCAGCCGCTCGGAGAGCTGGCGGGCATTCTGCAATGGGGTTTCAACGGCAACGTCATAAACGCGCGAGGTGAGGATCTTTTTGACGTACTGTTCGAGCATCGGAAGCATCACTGAGCGGGTTGGGCAAGACCAAGGAGTCTAACCCGCATTTTGGCCGCACGACCACCTGTTGTAGGAGCGAGCTTGCTCGCGAAAAACGCAATGGCACCGCTGCACATCTATTTTCACGCGTTATCGTTCACGACCATCGCGAGCAAGCTCGCTCCTACACGGAACGGTCGACCTGCCAATCGGGCAATGACCTTCCCTGCCCCGAAGCCTATAATGCCGGCCTTTCGTCCCCTCCTCGGCACCCCGGAGCCCGCATGAACCAGGATCAACTCAAACAGGCAGTGGCTCAGGCCGCCGTCGACTTCATCCTTCCGAAACTCGACGACAAGAGCATCGTCGGGGTCGGCACCGGCTCCACCGCCAACTGCTTCATCGACGCCCTGGCCAAGCACAAGGGCGCATTCGACGGCGCCGTCGCCAGTTCCGAAGCCACCGCCGCGCGCCTCAAGGGCCACGGGATTCCGGTGTACGAACTGAACACCGTCAGCGACCTGGAGTTCTATGTCGACGGCGCAGATGAAAGCGACGAGCACCTGAACCTGATCAAGGGCGGCGGTGCAGCCCTGACCCGCGAGAAGATTGTCGCGGCCGTGGCCAAGACCTTCATCTGCATCGCCGACGCCAGCAAACTGGTGCCGGTCCTCGGTAATTTCCCGCTGCCGGTGGAAGTGATCCCGATGGCCCGCAGCCACGTGGCCCGTGAACTGGTGAAGCTCGGCGGCGACCCGGTTTACCGTGAAGGCGTGCTGACCGATAACGGCAACATCATCCTCGACGTGTTCAACATGCAGATCACCAATCCGGTGGAGCTGGAAACGCAGATCAATGCGATCGTCGGCGTGGTCACCAACGGTTTGTTCGCGGCGCGTCCGGCGGATCTGTTGTTGCTGGGTACGAGCGAAGGTGTAAAAACCCTGCGCGCGGAATAAGCCAGACTGCCCAGACTTTCCGAGCAGATGAATGACCTGTGGGAGCGAGCTTGCTCGCGATTGCTGACGGTCAGTTGATATCCATGTCGACTGATACGCCGCTATCGCGAGCAAGCTCGCTCCCACAGTGTTTTGTGGTGTTGGTTAAAGTTGCGTGGGTTTCTTGAACACGTAGAACAGGTTCGGCTCACTCACCAGGTACAGCGCACCGTCATCGTCCACGGCGATTCCCTCCGCTTGCGGCACGGTTTTTTGCAGGCCATGGCGCCCCTTGCTCAATGACATTGTGCTCAACGGCCGCCCATCCACATCCAGCTCCAGAATCAATCGCGACTCATCCGACAGCGCCAGCAAATGCCCGCTGCGCTCGTCGTATTGCAGGCTCGACAGATCCCGCACGAACATCCCGGCATCACGCTTGGGGTCGTTGATCACGTGCACCGAGTAGGATTCTTCAGGATTGAAGCGCGGAAAACCGTGCACCTCGTAGATCAGCATCGGGTTGCGCTCCTTGGCGACGAACAGGCGCTTGCCCACAGAGTCGTAGGCCAGGCCCTCGAAGCCCTTGTTGCCGCCCATATGTACACCAATGGTCATCTGCTCGGCGTCTGCCGCATCGACGAAGGTGGTGTCCTGCTCCAGACGAATCTTGATCAGCCGCTGCTGGCTTTCATCAGTGACCACGTAGATGTCCTCGCTGATGAACTCCACCGCCTCCGGATCGCCGAAACCGACCAGCGCCACACGACGCAAGATCCTGCCGTCGAGGGACAACTCGACCAACTCGCTCCGTTTGTTGGTGACGGTGAACAGGCTTTTGCGCACCGGGTCGTAGGTCAGCGCTGAAACGTTGTCGGCCAGGCCATCGATCACCTGCGCTTCGGTCATGACCTGATACTGGTCCAGGCCCATGGACCGGGAACTCACCGGCTGCCACAGCGTATGCAGATTGAACCAGGTGCGTTCGAACAGGCGCATGTACTGGGCGATCGCTATCAACGCGATCAGCAAGACCACCGACAGGATCAGAATCAGGGATTTGGGGCGGGCAAATCGACGCATTCGGGTGGGCTCGGGTCAAAACAGGCGGATGAAATATCACGCCCGTCTGAACTGAAGCTTAATGGTCGCTGGCCTTTTACGTACAGGCAATCAGCGCAGGCGTTGGTTACTTCTGTTTTTCAAAGCGATAAAACAGGTTCGGCTCACTCACCATGTACAGCGTGCCCGCTTCATCCATGGTCACGCCTTCTGCGCGCGGAATGGTATTTTTCAGGCCGTTGAAGCCACGCAGCAGGGTGATGAAACTGACCTGCTCACCCTTCTTGTCCAGCTCCAGCAACAGGTGCGAGTCAGCGGACAACACCAGCATGTGGCCAGTCCGTGGATCGACGGCCAGGGCAGACAGGTTGCGCATGTCCAGCGCATGGCTGGCCAGCTTCAGCTTGTCGCCGGTCAGGACCTTGCCGTCACCTTTCCAGGCGAACAATGCCGGCGGGCGCTCTTCGCCCAGCAGCAGTTGCTGATTGCTCGGGTCCCAGGTGACGCCCTCGAACGCTTTGTTCTGGTCTTTGGAAGGCCCGAGGTCGTATTTCGGGAAGTCGGCCATATTCAATTCGCGGGTATCGGCATCGACCTTGACGATAGCGATCAGATGCTCGCGCTCATCGACAATGGCCAGTCGACCGTCGCCCAGCACGGTGACGCCCTCCGGGTTGCTCCAGCCGACCAATGGCATTTTGCGCAGTACATCGCCCTGCAAGCTCAATTCGACCAGGAACGGGTTCTTGCCCATGACCGCAAACAGGGTCTTGGTCTGAGGGTCGTAGGCCACGTCCGATGCTTCATCCTTCTCCATGCCCGGCAACGGCTTGGCATCGATCACCGCCCGATAGTCCGCAAGCCAGATACTGGCCTGACGCTCGGCCGGGCTTTTGAATTGCTCTTTCACCCAGAGCACGCCCCGGGAATCCCAGTGCATGGCGAACGCAACGCCGTAGGCGACAACTGCCACCAACAGCAGCCAGGTGTGCCAACGCAGGGCGAAGCGCGAGCGGCGGGCAGGTTCAAGCTTGGAAAGCGGAGCAGTGGCCATCGGGGAATGCGTTCCAGAAATTCAGGCTAGGGGTAATAGCTGTAGGAGCTGGCTTGCCAGCTCCTACAGCGGGCAGGGGTAGATCAGCGAACGCTGCTGGTGAAACTGCTGGCGCCCGGCAATTCCAGAACGATCTCGTCACCGACATTCAGCGGACCAACGCCCACTGGCGTGCCGGTGAGGATCACGTCCCCGGCCTGCAACGAGAAGCAGCTGGCCATGTGCTGGATCATCGGCACGATCGGGTTGAGCATCGCGCTGCTGTTGCCGTCCTGGCGCACTTCGCCGTTGATGGTCAGGCGGATGCCGATGTCGGTCAGGTCGGCAAAGGTGCTGCCGGACACGAATGGAGCAAGCACTGCCGCGCCATCGAACGACTTGGCGATCTCCCAAGGCAGCCCCTTGGATTTCAGCTCAGCCTGCTTGTCGCGCAGCGTCAGGTCCAGCGCCGGGGCGAAACCGGAAATGGCATCGAGCACTTCTTCAACGCTCGGCTTGGTCGACAACGGCTTGCCGATCAACACCGCGATTTCCGCCTCGTAATGCACCGAACCGCGCTCGGTCGGAATGCTGAAACCGCCTTCCAGCGGCACCACGCAACTGCCCGGCTTGATGAACAGCAGTGGCTCGGTCGGCACCGGATTGTCCAGTTCCTTGGCGTGTTCGGCGTAGTTACGGCCGATGCACACCACTTTCCCCAGCGGGAAGTGAATGCGCGTACCGTCGACATACTGGTGCTGATAGCTCATTACCGACTCCTGCTTCGTTGGCTCTTAAAGTTCGAAAATCAAACAGCGAAAATCTTGCCCGGGTTCATGATGCCGTTCGGGTCGAACACCGCCTTGACCGCTTTCATGTACTCGATCTCGACCGGTGAACGGCTGTAGGTCAGGTAGTCACGCTTGGTCATGCCCACGCCGTGTTCGGCGGAGATCGAGCCGTTGTACTTCTCGACGGTTTCGAACACCCACTTGTTGACGGTGGCGCACTTGGCGAAGAACTCGTCCTTGCTCAGGTTATCCGGCTTGAGGATGTTCAAGTGCAGGTTGCCGTCACCAATGTGACCGAACCAGACGATTTCGAAGTCCGGGTAGTGTTTGCCGACGATCGCGTCGATTTCCTTCAGGAATGCCGGAACTTTCGATACGGTGACCGAAATGTCGTTCTTGTACGGCGTCCAGTGGGAAATGGTTTCGGAGATGTATTCGCGCAGCTTCCACAGGTTCTGCAACTGGGTTTCGCTCTGGCTCATCACGCCGTCCAGCACCCAGCCCTGCTCGACGCAGTGCTCGAAGGTTTCCAGGGCGTGGTTGGCCACTTCTTCGGTGGTCGCTTCGAATTCCAGCAGCGCGTAGAACGGGCAATCGGATTCGAACGGCGCCGGCACATCGCCACGGGCCATGACTTTGGCCAGGGCTTTGTCAGAGAAGAATTCGAAGGCGGTCAGGTCAAGCTTGCTCTGGAAGGCGTGCAGCACCGGCATGATCGAGTCGAAATCGGCGGTGCCGAGGACCATGGCGGTGAGATTTTTCGGTGCACGGTCCAGGCGCATGGTCGCTTCGACCACGAACCCGAGGGTGCCTTCGGCGCCAATGAACAGCTGACGCATGTCGTAGCCGGTGGCGTTCTTGATCAGGTCGCGGTTCAGTTCCAGCACGTCGCCCTTGCCGGTGACCACTTTCATGCCGGCGACCCAGTTACGGGTCATGCCGTAGCGAATCACCTTGATCCCGCCGGCATTGGTACCGATATTGCCGCCAATCTGGCTCGAACCGGACGATGCGAAGTCCACCGGGTAGTACAAGCCTTTTTCTTCAGCGACGTTCTGCAGTTGTTTAGTGACCACACCCGGCTGGCAAACGGCCGTGCGGTCAGTGAGGTTCACGTCGAGGACCTGGTTCATGTAGTCGAAGGACACCACGACTTCACCATTGGCCGCCACCGCTGCTGCGGAAAGGCCGGTGCGACCGCCGGAAGGCACCAGCGCCACCTTATGTTTGTTGGCCCACAGAACAATGGCCTGGACCTGCTCGGTGGTCTTGGGGAACACGATGGCGGTCGGGGCCGGGGCGAAATGCTTGGTCCAATCCTTTCCGTAAGCATTCAGGGAGTCGGCATCGGTCAGCACCTTGCCAGGCTCAACCAGGGTCTTCAGCTCTTCAATCAGGGCAGGATTGGTCATCGACAGAACTCTCGAACAATTCATGGTCATCCTGAGAACGCTTCACGTCGCAGGAATGAGTGTTTAGCGGGGTGCATATGCTAGCATAACGACCCCGCAGGATAGTGCCCAAGGGCTGTTCTGCGGTGACGGCTTTCCTGCCGTGCGGGTCAGCTCCGGGCTGCTCCCTTTCCTGCCATTTTTCTCCGGGATACAGGTTTACGCAGATGAGCAAGACTTCTCTCGATAAGAGCAAGATCAAGTTCCTTCTTCTCGAAGGCGTCCACCAATCGGCTGTCGACGTCCTCAAGGCGGCGGGCTACACCAGCATCGAGTACCTCACTGGTTCTCTGCCGGAAGCCCAGCTCAAGGAAAAGATCGCTGATGCTCACTTCATCGGCATTCGCTCCCGCACTCAACTGACCGAAGAGATCTTCGATCACGCGAAGAAGCTCGTGGCTGTAGGGTGTTTCTGCATCGGCACCAACCAGGTCGACCTGGACGCCGCCCGCGAACGCGGCATCGCGGTGTTCAACGCACCGTACTCCAACACCCGTTCCGTAGCGGAGCTGGTGCTGGCCGAAGCGATCCTGCTGCTGCGCGGCATCCCTGAGAAGAACGCTTCCTGCCACCGTGGCGGCTGGATCAAGAGTGCGGCCAACTCCTTCGAGATCCGCGGCAAGAAGCTGGGCATCGTCGGCTACGGCTCGATCGGTACTCAACTGTCGGTCCTGGCGGAAGGCTTGGGCATGCAGGTGTACTTCTACGACACCATCACCAAGCTGCCATTGGGTAACGCCACTCAGGTAGGCAACCTGCACGAGCTGCTGGCGATGTCCGACATCGTTTCGCTGCACGTACCGGAAACCGCCGCCACCCAGTGGATGATGGGCGAGAAGGAAATCCGCGCCATCAAGAAAGGCGGCATCCTGATCAACGCCGCCCGCGGCACCGTGGTCGAACTGGACCACCTGGCGGACGCGATCAAGGACAAGCACCTGATCGGCGCGGCCATCGACGTATTCCCGGTGGAGCCACGCTCCAACGACGAAGAGTTCGAAAGCCCGCTGCGTGGCCTGGACAACGTGATCCTGACCCCGCACATCGGTGGCTCCACCGCTGAAGCCCAGGCCAACATCGGTCTGGAAGTGGCGGAAAAACTGGTCAAATACAGCGACAACGGTACTTCGGTATCGTCCGTGAACTTCCCGGAAGTGGCCCTGCCGGCTCACCCTGGCAAGCACCGCCTGCTGCACATCCACGAAAACATCCCGGGCGTGCTCAGCGAGATCAACAAGGTCTTCGCCGAAAACGGCATCAACATCTCCGGTCAGTTCCTGCAGACCAACGAGAAAGTCGGCTACGTGGTAATTGACGTCGACGCCGAGTACTCGGACCTGGCGCAAGAGAAGCTGCAACACGTCAACGGCACCATCCGTAGCCGTGTGTTGTTCTAAAAGCAGCTGCAAGCTTCAAGCGGCAAGTCGAGCTCGCTTTTGCTTTGACTTGAGGCTTATAGCTTGAAGCTTGCAGCTTGCAGCTGTAAAAAAGGGAGTCCCTCCGAAGGGGGCTCCCTTTTTTATTTCACATTGACGGTGATCTTCTCGGAAACGATCGGCGGATCGAACGGCATGTGGTTGCTATCGCCCAGCTCCAACTGCAAGGTGTGCTCGCCCGGCGTGAGCGTTACTTCAGCCTGGGTCTGCGCGTTGCCGAAATGCATGTGGTTGGCATCCTTGGGGATCGGCGACCCGGCGGCTGGCAGTTCGTCGACGTCGATCAGCAAGTGGTGATGACCGGTGTTCTTGGTGGTATTGCCCGCCGGTGCCAAGGCAATGTTCTCGACCGCGAACTTGACCACGACTGTCTGTGGAACCGTCGCGCCATCCTTGGGAGACACGATGGACACTTCGGCGCCTTTCGGAGCCGGCGTTGCAGCACTGGCCAGCACAGAAACACCCATCAACAGGCCAGCCAAAGCAGCACGTGACATAAAGGTTTTCATTCTCTTCTCCAGTTTTTCCGTAAAATCCGCGTGACCATGACAACTTCATGGCCATTCGTTGTCGAAGGCACTCGACAACCATAGCAAAGCGAGCCTGAATCAGAGGATCGCGATAATAAATTCAAGGAGTGACCATGCGCTTTCTGCCTGGCCTGATCTGCCTGCTACCCCTTCTGAGCCCTTTGGCTCACGCCGAACTGATTGATGACGTCAACGACCGGGGCGAATTGCGCATTGCCGTTGAAGCCAACACTCCCCCATTCAATTTCAAGGATGACGACAAGCTCACCGGCTTCGAAGTCGAGCTGGGCCAACTGCTGGCAAGTGAACTCGATGTCCGGGCCGACTTTGTCGTCACCGACGGCAGCGACCTGCTGACAGGTGTTGAAAGCGGCAAATACGACATCGCCATCAACCACATTGCAGTGACCCCGGATCTCGAGGATCGTTTCGACTTCAGCGAACCTTACATTCAAACCAATGCGCAATTGATCGCGCAGAAAGAAGAGCCGCGCTCCATTCTGCTGGTGCAGTCGCTGACGGAAGAGAAGCCCAAAACCAACCCGGCCGTGAGCCTGGCGATTCCGTTTCAGAAGGGTAATCCGGCGTTCCATGCCAGCCTGGAAAACGCCTTGCAGCGGATCAAGGATGACGGGCGACTGCAAGCGCTGGAGCAGAAGTGGTTGGGGGCGGATGCGGGTGCGGTGCCGAAGCCTTGAGCCCACCTTGGAGCCCAAGTGAATGCAAAACCTGTGGGAGCGGGCTTGCTCGCGAAGGCGGTGTGTCAGTCAGCATCTCTTTCGACTGACATTCCCCCTTCGCGAGCAAGCCCGCTCCCACATTTGGTTTTGTGTCGGTTGTCAGTTCAGCGTTGCCAACGCCTGCACCGCCTGCGGCAACTCCAGCTCACTGAACACCTGCACCCCGTGGCGCTTGAGTAGCGCCGCCGTCACGCCCGCGCCACTGACCTTCACGCCGCTGAACGTCCCGTCATAGGTCAGCAGATTGCCGCAGGACGGGCTGTTGGCCTTGAGGACAGCGATGCGGATGCCGTGCTTTTGTACCAGCTCCAGCGCCTGATACGCCCCCGACAGAAACTGCTCACTGACGTCCTCGCCCTCGGTGGTGATCACCAACGCCTGGCCATCGAGGACTTGCGTGCCCTGCCCGCCTGGAATTTCCGCCGCTGCCCGAGGTGTTGGCAAACCACCGGCCACCTCCGGGCACAACGGCACGACCCGCCCCTCATCAAGCCACTGTTGAAGCTGATCGAACGGCCCGCTGGCCCCGCCGTCGTAACGAACCCGGTGGCCTAACAGGCAACGGCTGACGAGAATTTTCTGCATGTTCAGAACGGCTCGTTGCCGCGCCGGCGGAACCAGCCGGTCAACGACAGGCGATCACGGGTCGCGGGCAGGACTTCGTGGGGAACCTCTCCGGAGAGAAACACCACCAGGCAGCCGCCGACAGGTTGCACGTCGTGGACGCGATCATTGTCGAGGTACATGCGCAACTGGCCGCCGTGTTCGGGAAGCCAGGCTTCATTGAGGTAAACCACCGCCGAAACCATGCGCCGATCGTCATCGCGAAAGCGGTCGACGTGCTTCAGGTAGAACGCACCGGGCGGGTACATCGCAAAATGACTTTCGAAATCCTCCAGGCCGAGAAACAGACCGCGATTGATCGCCTCGCGCAGGCTGTCCATCAAATTCAGGTAGCTATCGCAAGTCTCGGCCTGGCCGGGGTCGATCCACTGGATATGGTCGCCACGAATCCCTTCGCGGATCTCCGATGACGGCCCACGGCCCACGGCGGCCGGAGCCAGCTCACCCTCGGCAGCACGTTTGCGACACTCGCCCGCCAGCGCCCGGGTCAGATCCAGGGGCAGGAAAATATTCTGCTGCGACCAGCCGTGCTCGGCCAGGTCGTCGACGATTCGTAACAGCAGCGGGTGATCCGAGGATATTTGCATGGCGCGCATAGTATTCCTGTGCCAGGAAATCCGACAGAGCCGCGCAGCGGGTTGATACGAATTCTCGACAAGTACGGATGCCGCACGGAGAATAGTCGCCTGCTGACTGGAGTCCCTATGCGCCGTTTGCTTTTATCACTGCTGATGTTCTGCGTTTTGCCCGTTTGGGCAGACGGCCACGACCAGTTGTACAAGGTCGCCGGCTGGCCGGAACAACGCGCGCATTTCAGCGACGCCCTCTCGGCCGCTCAGCAACGCTACCAGGGCAGCCTGCCTCCGGCGGTGTTTCAGGCACTGGTCAGTAACAGCAATCAGCGTTTTTCCGCCAAGGCGGTGGACCAGCGTGCCGAAGCGCAATTGCGCAAGAACCTCGCCGACCCCAAACCTGCACTGACGTTTTTCCAATCGCCTTTGGGCAAGAAGATCGTCGCCGCCGAGCTGCTGGCGACCCGTCGCGACCAACTGGCGAAAAACGCCAAGGGTCTGCCGAAGATGCAGGCCAGCGACAGCCGCATGCTGATCATCGGCCACTTGGCACAAGCCCTGCCCGCACGCGAAGCCGGCGCGGAAGTCAGCCTGGCGATTGCCGGCGTCGCCGCCGATAGCTTGAGTTCGATGATCCCCGGGTTGCTCGGTGCCGGTCAGGCCCAGGGCATGCTCAACGGCCAGCGTCAGCGCCTGATGGACCAAATCGGCAGTGATCTGAACAATACGCTGCTGTATGTCTATCGCGACCTGTCGGACAACGAACTGGAAGAGTTCGCGACCTTTGCCGAATCGACGGAAGGCCAGGCTTATTATCAAGCGGCGTTGGCGGCGATTCGGGCGGGGTTGGCGGTGGGGCAGAGCAATTCGAACCTGACCCAGTGATCTTCGGCGCCCTCTAGATAGCTTTCGCGAGCAGGCTCGCTCCCACAGGGGAATGCATTCCAAATGTGGGAGCGAGCCTGCTCGCGAAGAGGCCCTCACTGTCACTAGGGATTGCGACCCTTGATCCGCCTGGTCAAAAACCCGAAATACTCCTCTCGCATCACCAGCGTTTCATTCGCCAGATGATGCCGCGCCTCAGGCAGCATCAGCACCTGCGGCCGATCAAACTTGCCCCGCAACACTTCCAGGTTGTGCTCCCAATCCACCGTCATGTCGGCCTGCCCCTGCACGATCAGCGGCCGGCGGGTACTCATGGGGGCGGCCTCGATGCGCTTGATCCAGCGCGCCAACGCGCCCACCCAGGCTGTCGGCAGGCACAGCGGCTGCAATGGATCGGCCTGCAGGAACGGCAGAAAGGTCGGGTCGTTGGAGTTCTCGCTGAAACGTCGGGCGATGGCTTTGACAAAAGGCTTGAGCAGGTAGTAACTCAGTTGCGACCAACCCCACGCCCGCGGCCGCACCAGCGGCGACAGCAGAATCACCTGGCCCTGGGCCGGGCTGTCCGCCCCCGCATTCAACACATGATCGATCACGATCGCCCCGCCGGTACTCTGCCCGCACAGGTGCCACGGCTGCGGCAAGTCGAGGGACTGCGCCTCGCTGAACAACCCTTGCAAGGTGTCCTGATACTCGGCGAAATCCTTGATGCTCGCCCGTTCGCCACTGGACAGGCCGTGCCCCGGCAAGTCGCAGGCGATCACCGCAAAACCCTGGTCCAGCGCCCATTCGATCACATGCCGGTAGAGCCCGGTGTGGTCGTAGAAACCATGGATGACAAACAGCGTGGCCTTTGCTCGCTCGGGCCACCAGAACTGGCTGACCAGCTCATAACCGTCGACCTCGAATCGCCCAAGGCCACTGCGCACCTGACGCGGGGCAAAATCCAGCCCGTAGAATCGCTGGTAAGCCTGCGCCTGCGCCGACAACGGCTGCCCGGCCGCCAATGGCAGCAGGCTTGCACGTAGAAGATCAGGGTCGAAAGTAGCCGGCATGGACGATTCCAGAACGTGAAACGGACTTTATAGGCCTGCGATATTCATCTGTCGCGGCAAGCATGGCAAGCTAGCCGCCCTTCGAGGATTGAACCGATGCGCCCTCCCCTTCGCGCCACCCTGTTTGCCAGCCTGCTCGCCGCGGTGTGTGCCGGCATGCTGTGGGCGGCCTACGACTGGTTCCAGGGGCATTACCTGCGGGCGTTCAGCGAGCGCACCGCGATGTTTTCCGGCGATCCGCTGCGCCTTCCCGAATCTCTCGCCGGCCCTGGCGCCATCCGCCTGGTGCATTTCTGGGACCCGGCCTGCCCGTGCAATGTCGGCAATCAACAACACCTGACCGAACTGGTCGAGCGCTATGTACCCCATGGCGTGGAATTCTATGTCGTGCAAAAACCCGGTAGCCACGGCCAATTGCCGAGCACCTTGAGCAGCCTGAAAACCATCGACATCCTGCCCGGTTCCGAACAGATCCCCGCCAGCCCGGCTGTGGCGATCTGGGATCGCAGCGGCAAACTGGCGTACTTCGGCCCCTATAGCGAAGGCCTGACCTGCAATTCGAGCAACAGTTTTATCGAACCGATCCTGCAAGCGCTGGATGAAGGCCGTGCAGTGAGTGCCACGCACACACTGGCCGTGGGGTGTTACTGCCCGTGGCCTGTTGAGCCAACTAAATAGGGAAAGACGCGGTAATACGAATCCCTCCTACGGGCGATGCGCCAAATCGGCGCGCCGTGTTACACAGTGGCGCCAGGAATCACAATAACAACAAGGAGTCTCCATGAAACGCAGCCTGACCGCTCTCGCTCTGTTGATCGTCATGCTGGCCGCCGGGGCCGGTTGGTACCTCTACAGCAAGCAGCCGTCACGCCAGGGCATGGTGGAACTGCAACACCTGCAAGGCTCCGTCACTGTGCGCTACGACGAGCGCGGCGTCCCGCACATCCGCGCCAACAACGAAACCGACCTGTACCGCGCCCTCGGCTACGTGCATGCCCAGGACCGCCTGTTCCAGATGGAAGTCCTGCGTCGCCTGGCCCGTGGCGAACTGGCCGAAGTACTCGGGCCGAAACTGCTCGACACCGACAAACTGATGCGCAGCCTGCGCATTCGCGAACGCGCCGAAACCTACCTGGCGAACCTCGACAAGCAGTCGCCCTCCTTCATCGCCATGCAAGCCTATCTGGACGGCATCAACCAGTATCAGGACAGCCACGCCAAACCCGTGGAGTTCGATGTACTGGGCATTCCAAAACGCCCATTCACGGCCCAGGACACCATCAGCATCGCCGGCTACATGGCCTACAGCTTTGCCGCGGCATTTCGCACCGAACCCTTGCTGACTTTCGTACGCGATCAACTAGGCCCCCAATACCTGAACATCTTCGATCTCGACTGGCAGCCCAAGGGCGTGCTCAACGGGACCGGCACCACCCTGGCCAGCGCCGACTGGAAAGACCTCAACGCTCTCGCCCGCCTGAGCGAACAAGCCCTGGCTGACAACGGTCTGCCACAGTTCGAGGGCAGCAACGCCTGGGTCGTCGCGGGCAGCCGGACCCAAAGCGGCAAGCCACTGCTGGCGGGTGATCCGCATGTCCGTTTTTCCGCACCGTCGGTGTGGTACGAAGCGCAACTCTCGGCGCCGGGCTTTGAACTCTACGGCCACTATCAGGCCTTGATGCCGTTCGCCTCCCTGGGCATGAACCACGACTTCGGCTGGAGCATCACCATGTTCCAGAATGACGACCTCGACCTGATCGCCGAGAAGGTCAACCCGGACAACCCCAATCAGGTCTGGTATCGCGGCAAATGGGTGGACATGACGACCAGCGAGCAGCAGATCGCGGTCAAGGGCCAGGCACCGGTGACGCTGGTGCTGCGCCAATCGCCCCACGGCCCGATCGTCAACGATGCCTTGGGCAGCAGCGTCGGCAAAACACCGATTGCCATGTGGTGGGCTTTTCTCGAAAGCCAGAACCCGATTCTGGAGGGCTTCTATCAGCTCAATCGCGCCGACACCCTGACCAAGGCCCGCGATGCCGCAGCAAAAATCCAGGCTCCGGGCCTCAACGTTGTCTGGGCCAATGC
Source organism: Pseudomonas sp. KH_046_2 (assembly GCF_057838985.1). Classification (NCBI taxonomy): domain Bacteria; kingdom Pseudomonadati; phylum Pseudomonadota; class Gammaproteobacteria; order Pseudomonadales; family Pseudomonadaceae; genus Pseudomonas; species Pseudomonas sp. KH_046_2. The sequence goes on from NZ_CM174480.1 coordinate 5,981,081, forward strand.
CAAGGGTGACATCGGCTGGTGGGCGGCGGCACAACTGCCTAAACGTCCGGCGGGGGTTCGCCCGTGGTTCATCCTCGACGGCAGCACCGCCGAGGCGGACAAGGATGGCTTCTACCCGTTCAGCGCCAACCCTCAGGAAGAAAACCCGGCGCGGGGCTATATCGTCTCGGCGAACTTCCAGCCGGTTTCACCCACCGGCATGGAGATTCCTGGCTACTACAACCTTGCCGATCGTGGCCAGCAACTCAATCGCCAGCTCAGCGACAAAGCGGTCAAATGGGACCTGGAAAACAGCCAGAAGCTGCAGTTGGGCACCACCACCGCCTACGGCCCGCGCCTTTTGGCACCGCTGTTGCCGGTGTTGCGCCAAGTGGTGAGCGATTCCGCCGAACTCAAACTGGTGGAGCAACTGGCCCAGTGGACAGGCGATTACCCCCTCGACTCGACCAGCGCTACGCTGTTCAACCAGTTCCTGTTCAACCTGGCTGACGCGACGATGCACGATGAGCTGGGTAACGACTTCTTCGAAACGCTGCTCTCGACCCGAGTGATCGACGCCGCGCTCCCTCGGCTGGCCGCCAGCGCCGATTCACCGTGGTGGGATAACCGCACCACCCTCGGCCAGGAAACCCGTGCCGATACGGTGAAGGCAGCCTGGCAATCCAGCCTCGCGCACCTCAAGAACACCCTCGGCGCAGACGCCTCGCAATGGCAGTGGGGCAACGCGCACACATTGACCCACGGCCATCCGCTGGGGCAGCAAAAGCCGCTGGACCTGTTCTTCAATGTCGGCCCCTTCGCCGCACCCGGCAGCCATGAAGTGCCGAACAACCTCTCGGCGAAAATCGGCCCGGCACCCTGGCCCGTCACCTACGGCCCCTCGACCCGGCGCCTGATCGACTTCTCCGACCCGGCCCACAGCCTGACCGTCAATCCGGTCGGCCAGAGCGGCGTGCTGTTCGACAGTCACTTTGACGATCAGGCCGAGGCCTACGTCGAGGGGATGTACTTCCAGGCGCATCTGAATGACGAAGAAGTCACGGCCAATACCCGCAGCACCTTGAAGCTGTTGCCGGCGCGGGCTGCGCCATAATTCGGCGTTGGCAGGACTGGCCTCATCGCGGGCAAGCCCGCTCCCACAAGGATCTGTGTCGAACACAAATTGTGTGAACACCAGAGAACCCTGTGGGAGCGGGCTTGCCCGCGAAGAGGCCCTCACAGGCAAAAAAAATATCAGCTCAAACCATCGCCGCAAAATTCAACCTGAACTGCTGCGGCGTTACCCCCAACCTGCGATTGAACACACTGCGCATATGCTGGGCATCGCGAAAACCGCATTGATAGGCCACGGTCTTGAGCGGCGCGCGGGTACTCTCCAACAGCGTCCTCGCCGCATCGACCCGCGCCCGCTCGACGAACTCGGCCGGGGTGATTTTCGCTTCCCTGGCGAACACCCGGGAGAAGTTGCGCGCGCTCATGTTGGCGGCATTGGCCAGGTCGGCGATGGTCAGGTCGCCCGTCAGGTTGGCCAGCACGTAATGCTGGACCATTGCCACCGCCGAATCCGGCTCGGCGTGGGGCGTGAGGAACGGGCTGAATTGCGATTGCCCGCCCGAACGCTGGGTGAACACCACCAACCGCTTGGCGACGCTCAGTGCAACTTCCGGCCCGTGATCCCGGCCCAATAGATACAACGACAGATCGATCCCCGCTGTGACCCCGGCCGAGGTGAACAGCTCGCCGTCCTCGACATACAGTCGATCCGCTTCCACCCGGGACGAGGGACACAGCGCCGCCAGATCCGATGCGTCCTGCCAATGCGTGGTGACCCTGCGCCCCTCCAGCAATCCGGCCCTGGCGAGCATGAACGCGCCGTTGCAGATCGAGCCAAAGCGCTTGGCCCGGGCACAGGCATCGCGCAACCAGCCATCGAATGCCCTGCCGAAATCCATGAACGGCAACTGCGGCCCGCCCGCCACCAGCAACAGGTCATACGGCTCCAGCGCTTCGCTGAAATGCCGATGGGCATTGAGCGCCAAACCGTTGGAGCACGCCATCGACCCGCGCTCGACGCCGATCACCTCCAGACGATAGTGATCCTGCGGGGCAAGGAAGCGATTGGCCTCGGAAAACACATCCATGGGACCGGTGACATCCAGCGACTGAACGCCGGCGAACACCACGATGGCTACGGTTTTACTCATGGTTCGAAGAGCCTCTCATGGCACCGATTGCAACGCTCACCTGTAGGAGCGAGCTTGCTCGCGATGGACGTCAACGATGACGGGAGCTGCCTGGATGTACGCGGCGCCCTCACATGCATCGCGAGCAGGCTCGCTCCTACAGGGTCTGCATGCACCCTAGCCAATCCACACGCAACAAGCGAGGTTGGCGCGATATGCACGCTCATTGGCCGGGATCGCAGCCATGGATCGATTGTCCGGTTTCGAGGGCCGGAACAGACTGGAACCTTCATCACGACGAGGAAAACTCCATGAGCACCACCATAGCCGGCATCAGGATCCCCGACAGCGCGTTGGCCAAGGCCACCACCGAATACATCCGCGATATCGAGTCCGACCTGCTCTACCACCACTCGCGTCGGGTCTTCCTGTTCGGCGCACTGAGCGGCGAGCGCAAGCAACTGGCCTACAACCCGGAGTTGCTGTACGTCGGCGCGATGTTCCATGACCTGGGCCTGGTGCAAGGTCATCGCAGCGACAACGAGCGCTTCGAAGTCGATGGAGCCAATGCGGCAGCCGCATTTCTCAAGCCTTACGGATTGAGCGAAGACGACATCGAACAGGTCTGGCTATCGATTGCCCTGCACACCACGCCGGGCGTGCCTCAGCACTTGCGACCCACCGTGGCGCTGGTCACGGCTGGAGTTGAGATGGACGTGCTGGGCATGGACTACGCGGCGTTTTCCAGCGTGCAGCGCGAAGCGGTGGTGCATGCGCATCCACGGGGCGAGGGGTTCAAGGAGTGCATCATCTGCGCGTTTGCCGAGGGCTTGCGCCATCGTCCGCAGACCACGTTCGGGAATGTGAAGACCGATGTGTTGATGGATCAGGAGCCAGGGTTCAAGCCGATGAATTTCGTCGAGGTCATCCGCAAATCCCCTTGGGTTGCATAAAACCAATGTAGGAGCGAGCCTGCTCGCGATAGCAGTGTGTCAGGCAACAATTAAGTCGACTGACACTCCGTCATCGCGAGCAGGCTCGCTCCTACATTTTGGACTTGGGTTGAACTCGATCATGAGGTCAACCTGGCATTGCTCAAGCCGCTTCCGGTGCCTGCGCGCGACGCACGTCCGGCTGTTTCCACGAGTCGGCTGCCGCTTCTTCGATCGCCTGCTGGATCGCACGACGACGGCTTTCTTCGGCACGACGGCTGAAAAACCAGACCAGGAAGGTCACGATGGACACCGCCAGCAGGATCAGGCTGGCCACGGCGTTGATCTCGGGTTTGACCCCCAGACGGACCGCCGAGAACACTTCCATCGGCAGGGTCGTGGAACCCGGGCCCGACACGAAGCTCGCCAGCACCAGGTCATCGAGGGACAACGCGAAGGACATCATGCCGCCCGCTGCCAGTGATGGTGCGATCATCGGGATGGTGATCAGGAAGAACACCTTCCACGGCCGTGCACCCAGGTCCATGGCCGCCTCTTCGATGGACAGGTCCAGCTCGCGCAAGCGCGCCGAAACCACCACCGCCACATAGGCCGCACAGAACGTAGTGTGGGCGATCCAGATGGTGACGATGCCGCGTTCCTGCGGCCAGCCGATCATCTGCGCCATGGCCACGAACAGCAGCAACAGCGACAGACCGGTGATCACCTCAGGCATTACCAACGGCGCAGTCACCAGGCCACCGAACAGGGTACGGCCCTTGAAGCGCGTAATGCGCGTCAGGACGAACGCCGCCAATGTGCCCAGCGCCACCGCTGCAATCGCCGTGTAGCAGGCGATTTCCAGCGAGCGCACCACCGAGCCCATCAGTTGGCTGTTGTCGAGCAGGCCGACGTACCACTTGATCGACCAGCCGCCCCACACCGTTACCAGTTTGGAGGCGTTGAACGAGTAGATGACCAGGATCAGCATCGGCAGGTAGATGAACAACAGACCCACTACCAGCATCAGGCTGGAGAAACGGAAGCGCTTCATTCTTTACCCTCCATTTCCTTGGCCTGACTGCGGTTGAACAGGATGATCGGCACAATCAGGATCGCCAGCATCACCACCGCCAGTGCAGACGCCACCGGCCAGTCACGGTTGTTGAAGAACTCTTGCCAGAGCACTTTACCGATCATCAGGGTTTCCGGACCGCCGAGCAGTTCCGGGATCACGAACTCGCCCACCACCGGGATGAACACCAGCATGCAGCCGGCGATGATGCCGTTTTTCGACAGCGGCACGGTGATTTTCCAGAAACTGTTGAAGGTGCTCGAACCCAGGTCCGATGCAGCTTCCAGCAGGCTCTGGTCGTGCTTCACCAGGTTGGCGTACAGCGGCAGGATCATGAACGGCAGATAGGAATAAACCACGCCGATGTAGACCGCCAGGTTGGTGTTGAGGATCTGCAGCGGCTCGTCGATCCAGCCCATGCTCATCAGGAAACCGTTGAGCAGGCCGTTGTTGCTGAGGATGCCCATCCACGCGTAAACGCGGATCAGGATCGCGGTCCAGGTCGGCATCATGATCAACAGCACCAGCACCGTTTGCATTTCCTTGCGGGCAACGGAGATGCCGTAGGCCATCGGGTAGCCGATCAGCAGGCAGAGGATGGTGCTGAAAAGCGCCATCTTCAACGAGCCGAGGTAAGCGGCGATGTACAGCTCGTCACCGGCCAGCATCGCGTAGTTGCCCAGGTTAAGCAGCAACTGCAGCTTCTGCTCGGCGTAGCTGTAGATTTCGGTGTAAGGCGGAATGGCCACGTCCGCTTCGGCGAAGCTGATCTTCAGAACGATGAAGAACGGCAGCATGAAGAACAGGAACAGCCAGATGAATGGAACCCCGATGACCATCTGACGGCCACCGGGAATTATTCGATTGAGACGACGCTTGAATTTGCGCATGTTCATGAGCGGAGCACCACGCCGCTGTCGTCTTCCCAGTACACGTAGACCTGATCACCCCAGGTCGGCCGCTGCCCGCGACGCTCGGCGTTGGCCACGAACGACTGCACCAGCTTGCCGCTTGGCAGTTCGACGTAGAACACCGAGTGCCCGCCCAGGTAGGCGATGTCGTGGACCTTGCCGCTGGACCAGTTGTACTGGCAGGTCGGCATGTCGGCGGTGACCAGCAGTTTTTCCGGACGGATCGCGTAGGTGACCGACTTGTCCTGCACCGAAGTGCTGATGCCGTGGCCGACGTAGATCTGACGATCCAGGTCTTTGCAGGTAATGATCGCGTGGCCTTCGGCGTCGTCGATCACTTCGCCTTCGAAGATATTCACGTTGCCGATGAATTCGCAGACCAGGCGGCTGGTCGGGGTTTCGTAGATGTCGATCGGGCTGCCGATCTGGGCGATCCAGCCCAGGTGCATGATCGCGATGCGCTCGGCCATGGTCATGGCCTCTTCCTGGTCGTGGGTCACCATGACGCAGGTCACGCCGACGCGCTCGATGATCTCCACCAGCTCCAGCTGCATTTGCGAACGCAGCTTCTTGTCCAGTGCACCCATCGGTTCGTCGAGCAGCAACAGCTTCGGACGCTTGGCCAGGGAACGGGCCAGGGCCACACGCTGACGCTGACCGCCGGACAATTGATGCGGCTTGCGCTTGGCGTACTGGCTCATCTGCACCAGCTTGAGCATTTCGGCCACGCGGGCGTCGACTTCAGAAGTCGGGATCTTGTCCTGCTTGAGGCCGAAGGCAATGTTCTGCGCCACGGTCATGTGCGGGAACAGGGCGTAGGACTGAAACATCATGTTGATCGGCCGCTCGTAGGGCGGCATGTCAGTGATGTCTACGCCATCGAGGAAAATGCGCCCCTCCGTGGGCCGTTCGAAACCTGCGAGCATGCGCAGCAAAGTGGATTTGCCCGATCCCGAACCGCCGAGCAGGGCGAAGATCTCGCCTTTCTTGATTTCCAGGGACACATCGTCCACGGCAATCGTCTCGTCGAACTTCTTCGTGACCCGGTCGATTTTGACCAGCACCTGTTTAGGTTGCTGGTCGCCCTCGAGGGCTTTCTTATAGGCGCCGGAGGCAACTGCCATTTACGAAACTCCCAGAAAAAAAGAGTGCAGTTCGCTCAAGGAGAGCCAACCTTGGATAGTTTGAGCCTTGAAGCTATTTACCCGTCTTGACCTTGGTCCAGCTGCGGGTCATCAAACGTTGAATATTCGGCGGTAACTCGACTGACACGTAAGTCTTGTCGAGCACCTCTTGCGGTGGATAAACCGCTTCGTCGGTGCGAATGGACTGTTCCATCAGTTTGTCCGACCCCGGGTTGGGGTTGGCATAGCCGACGTAATCACTGACCTGGGCAATCACCTCAGGCTTCAGTAAATAGTTGATGAAGGCGTGGGCCTGCTTGACGTTGGCCGAGTCCTTCGGAATCGCCAGCATGTCGAACCAGAGCGCGCCGCCCTCTTTCGGAATCGAGTAGGCGATGTTCACGCCTTTCTTGGCTTCTTCGGCGCGGTTCTTGGCCTGGAAGATGTCGCCGGAGAAACCGATCGCCACGCAGATATCGCCGTTGGCCAGATCCGCGATGTACTTGGAGGAGTGGAAATAGGTCACGTAAGGGCGCACTGCAAGCAACTTGGCGGTGGCCTTTTCGTAGTCCTTGGGATCGGTGCTGTTAGCGTTCAGGCCCATGTAGTTAAGCACTGTCGGCATCATTTCATCGGCGGAATCGAGGAACGCGACGCCACAGCTTTGCAGCTTCTTGATGTTCTCCGGCTCGAACAGCACGCCCCACGAATCAATGGTATCGACGCCCAGCACAGCCTTGACCTTGTCGACGTTGTAACCGATGCCGTTGGTGCCCCACAGGTACGGCACGGCGTACAGGTTGCCAGGATCGTTCTGCTCCAGGCGCTTGAGCAGCACCGGGTCGAGGTTCGAATAGTTCGGCAGCTGCGACTTGTCGAGCTTCTGGAATGCCCCGGCCTTGATCTGTTTGCCGAGGAAGTGGTTCGACGGCACGACCACGTCGTAACCGGTACGCCCGGCCAACAGCTTGCCTTCCAGGGTTTCGTTGGAATCGAAAACGTCATAAACCGGCTTGATACCGGTAGCTTTCTGGAAATCGGCCAGGGTGGTCTCGCCGATGTAATCCGACCAGTTATAAATATGCACGGTACCGGCGGCCTGGACACTGACAGCAATTGTCAGCCCGGCCCCCACCAGCATGGCATTGCGTAACATAGAAAAAATAGGCAAGTGGAGGTCCTCTGAAATTAGTTGGGCCCAAGTTGCCCCGCGCTACATGACAACCGTGGTTGCCCGGCAACAAAACCGGCGCGCAACTTACCCTCGAAAAACCGTTCCAGCAAAACTTTCTGTCATTTAATTGCACCTGTCGTCGCCACCGCGCGGATGACGACAACAGGTTGTTGCATCAAACCGGCTTATTTACCGGATTTGATCTTGGTCCAGCTGCGGGTCATGATCCGCTGGGTCGCGGCCGGCAAGTCGGCAATCGCGTACAGCTTGGCCAGCACGTCCGCCGGTGGGTAAACACCCGGGTCGCTGGTGATGTCTTTATCGACCAACGCAGTTGCAGCCGCGTTACCGTTCGGGAAACGCACAGCGTTGGTGATTTCAGCCATGATTTCCGGCTTCTGCAGGAAGGTCATGAACTTGTAGGCGCCTTCGACGTTTTCGGCATCTTTAGGGATGGCGACCATGTCGTAGAAGCTGCCGGCACCTTCTTTGGGAATGTTGTAGCTGACTTTCACCTTGCCACCGGCTTCTTCCGCGCGGGACTTGGCCTGGTAAATGTCACCCGAGTAACCCACGGCCACGCAGATGTTGCCGTTGGCCAGGTCGGAGATGTACTTGGACGAGTGGAAGTAACCTACCGAAGGACGGATTTTCAGGAACAGCGCTTCGGCTTCGGCCAGTTGTTTTTTGTCCTGGCTGTCGGTTGGATAGCCCAGGTAGTGCAGCGCCACCGGAATCATCTCGGTTGGCGAATCGAGGAAACTGATACCGCACGACTTCAACTTCGCGGCGTTTTCAGGTTTGAACAGCAGGTCCCAGGAGTTGGTCGGCGCGTCGGCACCCAGTGCAGCCTTGACCTTCTCGGGGTTGAAGCCGATACCGATCGAACCCCACATGTACGGGAAGGCGTGCTCGTTGCCCGGGTCGCTCACGGAAACGGCCTTGAGCAGGTCGGTGTTCAGGTTCTTCCAGTTAGGCAGCTTGGACTTGTCCAGCTTCTGGTAGACGCCAGCCTTGATCTGCTTGGCCAGGAAGTTGTTCGACGGTACAACGATGTCGTAACCGGACTTGCCTGCGAGCAACTTGGCTTCCAGGGTTTCGTTGCTGTCGAAGACGTCATAGACAACCTTGATGCCCGACTCGTCTTCAAACTTCTTGACGGTGTCCGGTGCGATGTAGTCGGACCAGTTGTACACGTGCAGTACTTTGTCATCGGCCTGAACCGCGCCCGCCATCAAACCCATCACGGACATGGCAAGCAGAGTCTTGCCAGCGAGCTTTTTACCTAGTGCCTTCATGCGTAATGCTCCAAATTTTTCTTTTTTGAACCACTTGTTCAGCGGCCGAACCCGGGCAACTGGAACCGCGGCTAGTCTGGCAAGATCCACATCGGTCTTTCAAGGAAACGGCCACGCTTTCTGACAGTTCCGAGCGAAAGTTCCAACTTCATATGCAGAACTTTGGACTTCCGCTCAGAGCCTAGCACTTAGCCCTGCAATGCACTCAGGGTCAGGTCAAGACACTTGCGAGCCTTGGTCACCAGTTCATCGATTTCCGCCGGTGTAATCACCAGTGGCGGAGCGATGATCATGGTGTCGCCGACGGCGCGCATGATCAGGCCGTTATCGAAGCAGAACTGACGGCAGATCATGCCGACGCCCTTGCCCTCGTAACGCTTGCGTGTGGCCTTGTCCTGGACCAGTTCGATGGCCCCCAGCAGACCCACCCCACGAACTTCACCCACCAGCGGGTGATCGTTCAGTTCCCGCAGACGCTTTTGCAAATACGGTGCCGTTTCTGCATGAACGCGCTCGATAATCTTCTCGTCGCGCATGATGCGGATGTTTTCCAGCGCCACCGCGGCAGCTACCGGGTGACCGGAGTAAGTGAAGCCGTGGTTGAAGTCGCCGCCTTCGTTGAGCACGTCCACCACTTCATCACGCACGATCAGGCCGCCCATCGGGATGTAGCCCGAAGTCAGGCCCTTGGCGATGGTCATCATGTCGGGCTTGAGGCCGTAGAAATCGCTGCCGAACCACTCGCCGGTACGACCGAAACCGCAAATCACTTCGTCAGCCACGAACAGGATGTCGTACTTGGCGAGGATTTCCTTGATGCGCGGCCAGTAAGTGTCTGGCGGAATGATCACGCCACCGGCGCCCTGGATCGGCTCGGCAATAAAGGCACCGACATTGTCGACGCCGACTTCCAGAATCTTTTCTTCCAGCTGGTTGGCCGCCCATACACCGAATTCTTCCGGGGTCATGTCGCCGCCTTCGGCGAACCAGTACGGCTGGGCAATGTGGACGATGCCCGGGATCGGCAAGTCGCCCTGTTCGTGCATGTAGGTCATGCCACCCAGGCTCGCGCCGGCCACGGTGGAACCGTGATAGCCGTTCTTGCGGCTGATGATGACTTTCTTGTTCGGCTGGCCCTTGATCGCCCAGTAGTGACGAACCATGCGCAGCATGGTGTCGTTGCCTTCAGAACCGGAGCCGGTGAAGAACACATGGTTCATGCCTTGCGGCGCGATGTCGGAGATAGCCTTGGCCAGTTCCAGTACCGGCGGGTGCGCGGTCTGGAAGAACAGGTTGTAGTAAGGCAGCTCGCGCATCTGTTTGCTGGCGGCATCGGCCAGTTCATCGCGACCATAACCGATCGCGACACACCACAGGCCGGCCATACCGTCGAGGATCTTGTTGCCTTCGCTGTCCCAGAGGTAAACACCCTTGGCGTTGGTGATGATCCGCGGGCCTTTCTCTTTCAGTTGCTTGAAGTCGCTGAACGGAGCCAGGTGGTGGTCATTGCTCAGGATTTGCCATTCACGGGTTTGCGGATTGTTGCTGGTCATACGAATCTCCTAAAAAAATCAGGTGAAGGCGCCGCCAGGCAGCGGCGGCGCCCGGCGTATCAGACGGCAAAGAGCAGGAATTCCCTTTCCCACGAACTGATCACGCGCTTGAAGTTTTCATGCTCGGCCCGCTTGACCGCGACGTAGCCAGTGATGAAATTTTTGCCCAGGTAACGCTCGATGGTCGCGCTTTTTTCCATGCGTTCCAGCGCGTCTTCGATGGTCAGCGGCAGGCGCAGGTTGCGGCGTTCATAGCCGCGACCCACCACCGGCGCACTCGGGTTAAGGCCTTCGACCATGCCGATGTAACCGCAGAGCAGGCTCGCGGCAATCGCCAGGTACGGGTTGGCATCGGCGCCCGGCAGGCGGTTTTCCACCCGACGGTTTGGCGGCCCCGCATCCGGCACCCGCAGGCCCACCGTGCGGTTTTCTTCGCCCCACTCCACGTTCACCGGCGCCGAGGTATCCGGCAGGAAGCGGCGGAACGAGTTGACGTTGGGCGCGAACAGCGGCAACAGCTCGGGAATGAGTTTCTGCAAGCCACCGATGTGGTGCAGGAACAGCTGGCTCATGGTCCCGTCTTCATTGGAGAAGATGTTCTTGCCGGTCTCGATGTCGATGATGCTCTGGTGCAAGTGCATGGCACTACCCGGCTCGCCGGTCATCGGCTTGGCCATGAAAGTCGCGGCGACGTTGTGCTTGAGCGCGGCCTCGCGCATGGTGCGCTTGAACACCAGGATCTGGTCGGCCAGGGACAGGGCATCACCGTGACGGAAGTTGATTTCCATCTGCGCCGTGCCGTCCTCGTGAATCAGCGTATCGAGGTCAAGGTCCTGCAGTTCACACCAGTCGTAGACGTCTTCGAACAGCGGATCGAACTCGTTCGCCGCTTCAATGGAGAACGACTGACGACCGGTTTCCGGACGACCGGAGCGGCCGATGGGTGGCTGCAACGGGTAGTCCGGGTCGTCACTGCGCTTGGTCAGGTAAAACTCCATTTCCGGCGCCACGATCGGCTGCCAGCCTTTGTCGGTATAGAGTTTCAGGACTTTCTTGAGCACGTTGCGTGGCGACAGTTCGATCGGGTTGCCTTGCTTGTCGTAGGTATCGTGGATGACGATGGCGGTCGGCTCGATGGCCCACGGCACCAGGTACACCGCGCTCTGGTCAGGACGGCAGATCATGTCGATGTCGGCCGGGTCGAGCAGCTCGTAATAGATGTCGTCTTCGACGTAATCGCCGGTCACTGTCTGCAACAGCACGCTTTCTGGCAGGCGCATGCCTTTTTCGGCAATGAATTTGTTGGTCGGCGAAATCTTGCCCCGGGTAATCCCGGTCAAGTCGGCGATCATGCATTCGACTTCTGTGATCTTGTGGTTTTTCAACCAATCGGTGAGCTGGTCGAGGTTGTTACTCATAAATGCCTCTAGGCTTGAGTTGTCTGGCCCTTTTAAGGTCAGGCGTTGTTTGACGCATCGGCGTCGCGTTGTAGAGCGTTTGCGCGGCAGATTACCGTGCTTGCCGACACGGCTGCAGAGGCCGGGCGTGCAGAATCGCGAGCGGTGCCCTGAACGATGGTCAGGCCGCTATTGTGAATCGGTTCTATATTGAATGGAGTAACCGTAATGGGGGTGCCATCGCGACCGTCCAGAATATCGGACGGGGACGGTCGAACCGTCACGGATGAGAGGATCACCAGAACCGCTGAGGCCACGGAACGGACGGACGTGTAATCACTGATGTGATAAACATGCCGACCGACCTGTCTTGAGCAGTCGGTGACGCCGATTATCGGCAGGCGAGACATGAAGCACCCCGGTATTATTGCTGTTATGGGTTTGATTCGAGCTTAGCCTTGTTCATTTTTTTACACAACACCCCCGTAAAAAATACAACACGGCCCGCTCAAGCCTGCGGGCGCCATAGAGGCCAAAGGCATAAAAACGCCCCAAAGTGCCTCAAAAAAGCCACACGGGCGCTTTTTTAGGGCAAAAAAGGCCTCGCTTGACTTCGGCATGCCGTTCGGGTTGACTGGAATCTGAAAAGATCAATGATTGATATTTTTAACAACAAAGGTGTTGCATCATGTCGGTACCCCCGCGTGCCGTTCAGCTTAACGAAGCGAACGCGTTCCTTAAGGAACATCCTGAGGTTCTGTACGTTGACCTTCTGATTGCGGATATGAATGGTGTGGTGCGCGGCAAGCGCATCGAACGCACCAGCCTCCACAAGGTTTACGAGAAAGGCATCAACCTGCCGGCCTCTTTATTTGCTCTGGATATCAATGGCTCGACGGTGGAAAGCACCGGCCTGGGCCTGGACATCGGTGATGCTGACCGAATCTGCTATCCAATCCCCGATACCCTATGCAACGAGCCATGGCAGAAGCGCCCGACCGCGCAACTGTTGATGACCATGCACGAACTCGAAGGCGAGCCATTCTTCGCCGACCCGCGTGAAGTGCTGGCCAACGTGGTACGCAAGTTCGACGAAATGGGCCTGACCATCTGCGCCGCGTTCGAACTGGAGTTCTACCTGATTGACCAGGAGAACGTGAACGGTCGTCCGCAACCACCTCGCTCGCCGGTTTCCGGCAAACGTCCGCACTCGACTCAGGTCTACCTGATCGACGACCTCGACGAATACGTCGACTGCCTCCAGGACATTCTGGAAGGTGCAAAAGAGCAAGGCATTCCGGCCGACGCCATCGTCAAGGAAAGTGCCCCGGCGCAGTTCGAAGTGAACCTGCACCACGTGGCCGACCCGATCAAGGCTTGCGATTACGCGGTCCTGCTCAAGCGCCTGATCAAGAACATCGCCTACGACCATGAAATGGACACCACCTTCATGGCCAAGCCTTACCCAGGCCAGGCGGGTAATGGTCTGCACGTCCACATCTCGATTCTCGACAAAGACGGCAAGAACATTTTTGCCAGTGAGGATCCCGAGCAGAACGCCGCACTGCGTCACGCGATCGGCGGTGTGCTCGAGACCCTACCGGCGCAGATGGCTTTCCTCTGCCCGAACGTCAACTCGTATCGCCGTTTCGGCGCACAGTTCTACGTGCCGAACTCGCCGTGCTGGGGCCTGGATAACCGTACCGTTGCGATTCGCGTACCGACCGGTTCTTCCGACGCCGTGCGCATCGAGCATCGTGTAGCCGGCGCCGATGCCAACCCGTACCTGCTGATGGCTTCGGTATTGGCGGGCGTGCACCACGGCCTGACCAACAAGATCGAGCCTGGCGCCCCGGTCGAAGGCAACAGCTACGAGCAGAACGAGCAGAGCCTGCCGAACAACCTGCGTGATGCACTGCGCGAGCTGGACGACAGCGAAGTCATGGCCAAGTACATCGATCCGAAATACATCGATATCTTCGTGGCCTGTAAAGAGAGCGAGCTGGAGGAGTTCGAACACTCCATCTCCGACCTCGAGTACAACTGGTACCTGCATACCGTGTAAGCGGTTGCAGCAGTGAAGAAACGCCGCCGGCCTCACCGCCAGCGGCGTTTTTTTATGGCCCCTGTGGCGAGGGGGCTTGCCCCCGTTGGGCTGCGTAGCAGCCCCAAAACAGGCGATTTCATTGAAACAGACATAACGCGTTTGCCGTAAATGGAGTGCTGCGCACTCCAACGGGGGCAAGCCCCCTCGCCACAGGGGATATGGCACATCTGTGCGCTCTGCGTACAATGCCCGCTGCCCCCGCAGGAGACCTCAATGACACGCGTAGCCGCACCTCGCAAACCCCGCGCACGCAGCCAGGCCCGGATCGATTCGATTCTCGATGCGGCCCGCACGCTGTTGGCCGCCGAGGGCGTGGCCAGTCTGTCGATCTACAGCGTCGCCGAGCGCGCGGAGATTCCGCCTTCCTCGGTCTACCACTTCTTCGCCAGCGTGCCGGCGTTGCTCGAAGCCTTGACCGCCGATGTCCACGCGGCCTTCCGCGCCTGCCTGCAAGCCCCCATCGATCACCTCGCCTTGAACGGCTGGCGTGATCTGTCGCGACTGGTGGAACAGCGCATGCTCGACATCTATGCAGAGGACGCTGCCGCCCGCCAACTCATTCTGGCCCAGCACGGCCTGACCGAAGTCACCCAGGCTGACCGCCAGCACGACATCGAGCTGGGCGACCTGATGCACAAGCTGTTCGATCATCACTTCGAGCTGCCGACGTTGCCGAGTGATGTCGATGTGTTCGCTCTGGCCATGGAGCTGGGCGACCGGGTGTATGCACGCTCGGTGCAGCAGCATGGGCAGATTACGCCGCGCATGGCTGAAGAAGGGATGCGGGTGTTTGATGCTTATGTCGGGTTGTATTTGCCACCGTATCTGCCCAAGCGCAGCATTCCAGCCTGAGAACTTTATTGGTCACACCGGCCTCTTCGCGAGCCCGCTCCCACAGGGGAATGCATTCCAAATGTGGGAGCGGGCTTGCTCGCGAAGGCCGCGCCGCGAATCTCGCTGATAGACACGCACAAAAAACCCCGAAGGGCTCAAACCCTTCGGGGTTGTTGTTTGCGCATGTGGCTTACAACTTGGCGATCGACACCTCGGTGGATTTCACAAACGCGATCACTTCACTGCCGACCGCCAGTTCCAGCTCTTTCACCGAGCGCGTGGTGATCACCGAAGTGACGATGCCGGAAGCGGTCTGCACGTCGATTTCCGACAGCACGTCGCCGAGGACGATTTCCTTGATGGAGCCTTTGAACTGGTTACGAACGTTGATGGCCTTGATAGTCATGATGTTGATTCCTGTCGTTGGGTAAGACTTGAGTTATTGAGCCCAGCGCAATTGCGTAGGCAAGGGTGAAACAGGTTCCGGCTCCGGCGGTTGGCCGGGCAAAGCCAGCACGCGATTGAGCACTTCGGTTTCCAGCGCCGCCAGCCGATGGGAGCCGCGCACCCGAGGGCGCGGCAGTTCCACGTGCAGGTCGAGGCCGACTTCGCCGTCTTCGATCAGGATCACCCGATCGGCAATCGCCACGGCTTCACTGACGTCATGGGTCACCAGCAACACCGTGAAGCCGTGCTGCTGCCAGAGCCGTTCGATCAGTTGCTGCATTTCAATTCGGGTCAGGGCATCCAGCGCACCCAAGGGTTCGTCGAGCAACAGCAGGCGCGGCTGATGAATCAACGCACGGGCCAGAGCCACGCGTTGCTTCTGTCCACCGGACAGCGCGGCCGGCCACTCGTGGGCGCGATCGGCCAGGCCCACCGCATCCAAAGCTGCAAGCGCTTGCGGTCGCCAGTTACCCTTGAGGCCCAGACCGACGTTGTCGATGATCTTTTTCCAGGGCAGCAAACGCGCTTCCTGGAACATCAGCCGCGTATCCTCCCGCGCATCACTCAATGGCGCGGCTCCGGCGAGCAACTCACCGCCGGTTGGTTGATCGAGGCCGGCGAGCAAGCGCAGCAAGGTACTTTTGCCGCAGCCACTGCGACCGACCACGGCGACAAACTGGCCCGCCGGAATGTGCAGGTCGATCTCGCGCAGCACCTGCCGTGCACCGAAGGTTTTTTGCAACTTGCGCACCACCAGCGGAGTCCCGCGCAGCAGGCGTGGAGGTTGTTGAGCCGTCATGCCGCACCTCCCTTGGCAACCTGATACGCCGGATGCCAACGCAGCCAGACTCGTTCAAGCCCACGGGCCGCGAGGTCGGCCAGTTTGCCGAGCACCGCGTACAACAGAATCGCCAGCACCACCACGTCGGTCTGCAAGAACTCCCGGGCATTCATTGCCAGATAGCCGATGCCGGAACTCGCGGAAATGGTTTCCGCCACGATCAACGTCAGCCACATGAAGCCCAGGGCGAAGCGCACGCCGACCAGAATCGAAGGCAGCGCCCCCGGCAGAATCACCTGCCAGAACAGGCTGAAACCGCTCAGGCCATAGCTGCGCGCCATCTCCACCAGCGCCGGGTCGACGTTGCGGATGCCGTGATAGGTGTTGAGGTAGATCGGGAACAAGGTGCCCAGCGCCACCAGGAAAATCTTCGCTGACTCGTCGATGCCGAACCACAGGATCACCAGTGGAATCAGCGCCAGGTGCGGCACGTTACGGACCATCTGCACCGAACTGTCGAGCAGGCGTTCGCCCCACTTCGACAGGCCGGTGATGAAGCCAAGGGTCAAGCCGATGCCACCACCGATGGTGAAACCCAGCGCAGCACGCCAGCCACTGATCGCCAGGTGCGTCCAGATTTCGCCACTGCGCACCAGGCTCACGCCGGCCTCGATGACGGCGATGGGGGCCGGCAGGATCCGTGTCGACAGCCATCCAGCCGACACACTCAACTGCCATACCGCCAGCAGCAACACCGGTAATGCCCAGGGCGCCAGGCTGTGGATGATTTTCTTCATGACCGCGCCTCAGCTCTGGGACGCGGCTTTGGGCAGAATGTCGTTGGCGACCATCTCGCCGAACGGGCTGACGTAACCGGCGCTCTTCGGCAGTTCAGGACGCTCGACATCGAGGTGCGGGAACAGCAATTCGGCCACCCGGTACGACTCTTCCAGGTGTGGGTAACCGGAGAAAATAAACGTGTCGATACCGAGGTCTGCGTATTCCTTCACGCGTGCTGCCACGGTCGGACCATCGCCCACCAGCGCCGTGCCGGCACCGCCGCGTACCAGGCCGACACCGGCCCACAGGTTAGGGCTGACTTCGAGGTTGTCGCGGCTTCCGCCATGCAGCGCAGCCATGCGTTGCTGGCCGACCGAATCGAAACGCGCCAGCGAAGCCTGGGCACGGGCGATGGTCTCGTTGTCCAGATGCGAGATCAATTTGTCCGCCGCTTGCCAGGCTTCGGCGTTGGTTTCACGCACGATCACATGCAGGCGAATGCCGAAGCGTACGGTGCGACCAAGCTTGGCGGCTTTGGCGCGAACCTGTTCGATCTTCTCGGCAACGGCGGCCGGTGGCTCGCCCCAGGTCAACACCATTTCCACTTGCTCGGCGGCCAGGTCTTGCGCGGCTTCCGAGGAACCGCCGAAGTACAACGGCGGACGTGGTTGCTGGATCGGCGGATAGAGTAACTTCGCGCCCTTCACGCTGATGTGCTGGCCGTCGTAATCGACGGTTTCGCCTTCCAGCACCCGGCGCCAGATGCGGGTGAATTCCACCGAGGCCTGATAGCGTTCTTCGTGGCTGAGGAACAGGCCATCGCCCGCCAACTCTTCCGGATCACCGCCCGTCACCAGGTTGAACAACGCACGACCACCAGACAGTCGATCCAGGGTTGCCGCCTGACGCGCTGCCACCGTCGGGGAAATGATCCCGGGGCGCAGGGCGACAAGGAACTTCAGACGCTGGGTCACCGGAATCAGCGACGCCGCCACCAGCCACGAGTCTTCGCAGGAGCGACCGGTCGGAATCAGCACACCTCCGAAGCCCAGACGATCCGCCGCTTGCGCGACCTGTTGCAGATAACCGTGGTCAACGGCGCGAGCGCCTTCGGCGGTGCCAAGGTAATGGCCGTCGCCGTGGGTAGGCAGGAACCAGAAAATATTGAGGCTCATGGAGTGGTCTCCTTGGGGAGTCGATTTATTGGGCTTTGGTTACTGAGCTTTGGGCAACGGCAGCCGGCGGCGTCCAGATCACGTCTTTGATGCTCAACTGCTTGGGAATCAGCTTGAGCTGGTAGAAGCTGTCGGCGATTTTCTGCTGTGCGACGACCACTTCCGGGGTGAGGAACAGCGCGCCGTAGCCCTGGCGTTTCACCGAGGTCAGGGTGATGTCTGCTGGCAGGCCGAGCAGCGGTGAAACCTGTTCGGTCACCTCTTGCGGGTTAGCCCTGGACCACTCGCCCACCGCGCGCACTTCTTCCACCAGGGTCTTGATCACCTCGGGGTTTTTCTGCGCATAAGGCTTGGTCGCCAGGTAGAACTGATGGTTGTCGACGATGCCCTGGCCATCGCGCAGGGTGCGCGCTTGCAGCTGTTGTTCGGCGGCGGCCTGGTACGGGTCCCAGATCACCCAGGCGTCGACGCTGCCACGCTCGAAGGCGGCACGGGCATCGGCTGGCGGCAGGAATACGGTCTGGATGTCGGTGTATTTGAGGCCGGCGTCTTCCAGCGCACGCACCAACAGGTAGTGCACGTTGGAGCCCTTGTTGAGCACGACTTTCTTGCCCTTGAGCTCTGCTACCGATTTGATCGCCGAGTCCTTCGGCACCAGGATCGCCTCACTGTGCGGCGCTGGCGGCTCATAGGCGACGTAGAGCAGATCGGCACCCGCTGCCTGGGCAAACACCGGAGGCGTTTCGCCGGTGACGCCGAAGTCGATGGAGCCGACATTCAGGCCTTCGAGCAGTTGCGGGCCACCAGGGAATTCAGTCCATTGCACGTCCACGCCTTGGGCGGCGAGGCGTTTTTCCAGGGTGCCTTTGGCTTTGAGCAGCACCAGGGTGCCGTATTTCTGATAGCCGATTCGTAGTACGCCTTCCTGGGTAGAAAGCGCCTGAGCTTGAGTAATAACGCCGAAGGCGGCCGCAGCAAACAGAGCGACCAGACCACGACGCAAAATGACAGGGCGCATGGCGCTCTCCTTTTTGCAGTTGGGTTTTGGCTGCACCTGCTTGCCCGTTGGCGGGCGAGTAAGGCCAGTACTTCAATTTTTCGGTGAGGCTCAAATGCTCCAGCGAGCACTCAACAAACGATCATTCAACAGGCTCGGATCGAGCGGCTTGGGCCGTCGCGCCATGGCGCTGAAAAACAACTCCAGCGATTCATTCAGTCGTTGTTCCAGCTCCGGCGCCAACTGCGCCAGTGCGCTGCCTTCGCCGTAGGCGATCTGGCTGTCGACGGCGAAAATGCCTTGCAGCATTTCCTGGGCCTTCAATGCCGACAGCACCGGCTTGAGCGCGTAATCCACCGCCAGCATATGAGCGATGCTGCCGCCAGTGGCCATCGGCAGAACCACCTTGTGGCTCAAGGCGCGTTCGGGCAGCAGATCCAGCACGACTTTCAGGGCTCCGGAAAACGATGCCTTGTAAACCGGTGTGGCGATCAGCAGGCCATCGGCGTTTTCAATCTGTTGCAACAGGTCGATCACCTTGGGGCTGTCGAAGCGTGCGTGCAGCAAGTCCTCGGCCGGGAAGTCCCGTACCTGATAACTCACCACTTCCACGCCCTGCCCTTGCAACCAACGCCGGGAGCGATCCAGCAGCACCCCGGAACGAGAGCGCTGACTGGGACTGCCACCGAGTGAGACAACCAACATTCAGACGATTCCTTGCACGGTGTTGGCGATTCGCGGCTTGCGATCTCGCTTCGATGGAGTGACCTTAACAGCTGATTTATATATCCATAAATCATATTTATTCATTTGGTTATTCGTTATAGAAATATACAAACCGGTTTCTTCCAGGAAAAAACAGGCCGTCGAAACGGCCTGAAATCCCTGCTTTGTGGGTACACATCTTGAATTCTGTTGCGTCTGATCCGCCGCCATCGCGAGCAAGCTCGCTCCCACAGGGGTACGCATCTGCGCCAAAAATGCTGAAGATTTACCTGTTCGGCTGCGGCGTCAGGCGCAAGTATGGCTTGACCGCCCGATAGCCCTTGGGAAAGCGCTGCTTGATTTCATCCTCATCCTTGAGCGACGGCACGATCACCACCTCATCACCGTCCTGCCAGTTGGCCGGTGTGGCCACCTTGTAGTTGTCGGTGAGTTGCAGCGAGTCGATCACCCGCAGGATTTCATTGAAGTTGCGGCCGGTGCTCGCCGGGTAGGTAATCGTCAGCCGGACCTTTTTCTTCGGGTCGATCACGAACAGCGAGCGCACGGTCAGGGTGTCGTTGGCGTTGGGGTGGATCAGGTCGTAGAGGTCGGAGACCTTGCGGTCGGCGTCATCCAGGATCGGAAAGTTGACCACTGTGGCCTGGGTTTCGTTGATGTCCTCGATCCACCTGTGGTGCGACTCCACCGGGTCCACCGACAAAGCGATGGCCTTGACGCCGCGCGCTGCGAATTCATCCTTGAGCCTGGCGGTGAAGCCCAGTTCAGTGGTGCACACCGGTGTGAAGTCCGCTGGATGGGAAAACAGCACGCCCCAGCTATCGCCCAGCCACTGATGGAAACGGATGGTGCCGGCGCTGGAGTTCTGTTCGAAATCGGGGGCGATATCGCCAAGTCTGAGACCCATGGTGCTGCTCCTTGTGAGTGCTTGATGGGTTCAACTGTGCCTGTGTTTTTTATCTATTAAAAAGAATAAATATCGATTTATTTAGATCATAAAGAAATATTAAATTTCTGTTCACTGGACGTGCCCGCACAACCGGCCGAACATCGGCCCCAAGGTTCGAGAAGGCCTTGAGTTGCTGCAAAGAGGGAAGTTCAAGGCGGGATTACGGGGGTGAACCCGTCTTGAAAATGCAAAAGCCCCGCCCGGTGCAATACCGGGCGGGGCTTTTTTTGTCTCGGTTACGCGGGCGCTATTACAACAGCGGGATCGAGTAGCTGAGGATCACGCGGTTTTCGTCCTGCGAACGGGTGTTCGGCAGGTCGGTGCGCCAGGTCGCGTTTTTCCACGCCAGGCCCAGGTTTTTCAGCGGACCTTCCTGAACGACGTAAGCCAGGCTCAGATCGCGTTCCCACTCGGAAGCACCATTGGCCGCTTCGCCGCCCTTGGCGTTAACGGTATCGATATCGTCGCCGTGCAGATACACCAGACCCGCCGTCAGGCCAGGTACGCCGACCTTGGCGAAGTCATAGGAGTAGCGTGCTAGCCAGGTACGCTCGCCGGCACGGCCGAACTTCTGGATTTGCGAGTCGGTGATGGTGTAGTTCGACGAACCGTCGCCCTGGTTCAGCCAAGGAAAGTCACTGCTGCCGTTGCTGACCTGATAACCGCCACCGAAGGTGTGACCGGCAACGGTGTACAGGAACAGGCCGCTGTACAGGTTGTTGTCGACCTTGCCTTTACCGTTGGCTGCACCGCTGTAGTTGCCAGTGGTGAAGAACAGTGGATCGTGACCGTTGGCACCGTCGTCGGAGCTGTTGAAGTAACGCAAGTCAGACTTCAACACGCCAGGTCCGATTGCCCAGTTGTGCACCAGACCCAGGAAGTGTTGCTTGTAGAACTCTTCCAGGTTGCCGTAGTAGTACTGGGCAGTCAGGTCCTTGGTGATCTTGTAGTCGCCACCGGCATAGATGAATTTGTTGCTGTCGCGGCCTGTAGCGGAACGGCTGTTGGCGCCGGAGATAGACAACTGTTCGTTGTTGCTCGAGTTACGACCTTTTACCTGCTCGATCTGACCGCCGATCAAGGTCAGGTCCTTGATGTCGTTCGAGGAGATCTGGCCACCCTGCCAGGTTTGCGGCAACAGACGACCGTCGTTGGTCACGATCACCGGCAGCTTTGGCTGCAAGGTACCCAGCTTCAGCTCGGTCTGGGAGATCTTGGCTTTGGCAGTCAAACCCAGGCTGGAGAAGTCATCAACCGCTTCGCCGTTGGACTTGCTCGGGAACACGGTGCCGCCGTACGAGTTGTTGCTCGCGCCGTTGGTGCCACCACCGGAATCCAGTTTGACGCCCAACAGGCCGATCGCATCGATACCGAAGCCGACGGTGCCCTGGGTGTAACCGGAGATGAAACGCAGATCGAAGCCTTGGCCCCATTCTTCGTTTTTGTTCGGGCCAGTACCGTCACGGTAATCGGTGTTGATGTAGAAGTTACGCAGCCCCAATGTTGCCTTGCTGTCTTCGATAAAACCCGCGGCGCTTGCCTGCTGGGTCAAAACCCCGACGGCCACAGCGATGGCCAAGGTGGACTTGTTCATGTTTCGCTCCTCTCGTTTCTAATTCTGATGTTCCTGGTCCCGAATCGATTGCCCGGGATCCTGAATGCATAAATTCGCGGCAAACCGTCTGAGCCGGTCGTTTGGCGGGCCGCAGGATACATGGCCTTAAAGCCAAAAAGAATTTTTTGATGCCTTTTAATACCGCCTAGGAATATGACTTCCCACGACAGGTCCGAGGTATCGGCGGCAAGGCCAATTCCTGAACCTGATCAAATATCGGGGGACGAAACTGCCAAATCCGAGCTCAGGGATGAGTGTCGGACAGGCGCACTTTAAGCGGGATATTTAAAAACTAAAAAGAATAATAAATAATCAGTAAAGATCTTTATGGAATATGAAAAAACAGACAAAAAAACCTCGCCAGCAGGCGAGGCTTTTTCGCAAGGCTTGTTACAGGAAGCTGTAGGTGTAGTTGAAGATCAGACGAGTCTGGTCAACATCAGGGTTGTTGGAGACTTCACTGCCACGGTAGACACCATTACGTAGCGTTACACCGAAACCTTTGAGAGCGCCCTGCTGGATGGTGTAGTCGATCCGCATGTCGCGTTCCCACTCGGAGCCATCAGGGCCGCTGCCGTTGGTAGCCTTGATGTTGTCGCCATGCAGGTAGGCGATCGAAGTTTTCAGGCCCGGCACGCCCAGTCCGGCGAAGTCATAGGAGTACTGGCCGAAGGTGGTGTTTTCACCGGCACGAACAAAGCCGTTGATCATGGAGTCGGTGAACAGGTAGAAGCTGGCGCCGCCGTTCCCTTCCGGACGGCCATTGCTATCGACCACGTTGCCCTGGTTCAGGTAGACAAAACCACCGTCATCGCTGACGCGCTGATGACCGACCAGGAAGGCGTTGCCACCCAGGGTGTAGGTGAACATGGCGCTCCAGGTCTTGTTATCGACCTCGCCCGGGTTCTTGGCGAAACCATTGTTGTTGTTGAAACGGAAACCCGGATCACCGTTCCTGCCGTCGGAGCTGCTGTCGAAGTAGCGAATATCAGTCTTGAAGGACTGCTTGGCATCGATCGGATACACGTGGATCAAGCCCAGGAAGTGCTGCTTGTAGTAGTCCTTCAGATTCGAGTGGTAGTACTGCAGGGTCAGGTCCTTGGTGACCTTCCAGTCAGCACCACCGTAGTAGAACTTGTTGCTGTCCTCTGTACCGCCAGCCACGGCCAGGCCGGTGGAGTTCGAAGAGGCGCGACCTGCCGAATGCTCCAACTGACCTGCGTTGAAGGTCACGTTGTCGATTTCTTTGGAAGTGATGGTGCCACCGTCAAAGGTCTGTGGCAGCAGACGGCTGTCGTTCGCGACCAGGATCGGCAAGTTGGGTGCCAGGGCGCCACCCAGGTGGGCTTCGGTCTTCGAGAAGCGCGCCTTGACGTTAGCGGCTGCACGGCTCCATTCGGACACGGCCGAACCATCGCTGTCGCTTGGGAAGAAGGTGTTGTTGTCTGGGTGGTGACCCTTGCCGCCGTCCAGGTGGATACCCAGCAGTGCCTGGGCGTCGATACCGAAACCGACAGTGCCTTGGGTGAAACCGGAAAGATAATCGAATTTCAGGCCTTCTGCGGACTCTTTCTGATCCGCACCGCCTTCACGGTTATCGTTGTTGTAATACATGGTCCGGGAACTGATGGACGCCTTGCTGTCTTCCAGGAAACCTGCGGCGCCTGCCTGCTGCGCCAAAACCCCTACGGCCACGGCCAAAGCCAAGGTGGACTTGTTCATTGTGTAGCTCCTCTGGATTCTAATTCTTGTATTCCTGGTCTCGAGTCGTCGCCCGAAATCCTAAGATGCGCGATTAGCGCCAGACCGTGACCCACAAGTCAATCGTAACCATGTGTGTCTACGACCATTGTCTAATCCCCGATTTTTTGGTCCCTGCCGGGTCATGAATTCGTCATGAACCTGAAAAGAATTACCCGATTCTTTTCTAATACCGTTTAGGAATTTAGCGCTCAATTTCCAGCCCCCCCAGAACAGAGGGTTCGACTCATAAGCTAATTCCGAAACGGTATTTATTTTTGCTTTTTTAGATCGATTAGTTTCTGACGCAATTCGGAAACAAATCCTTACCGAAAGGCAGCCCCATGACGACCAAACGCGCACTATCCGGACCAATTGTTACAGTTTGTGTATCTCTCGCATTTTCTTTCACCGCCCAGGCGGCGAACCTCACCGTTGGCTATCAAACCGGAATCGACCCCAGCAAAGTCCCCCAGGCCGATGGCCTTTATGAAAAAACCATCGGCCAGCCCATCGACTGGCGGCGCTTCAACAGCGGCCCGGAAGTGGTCACGGCGATTGCCTCCGGCGATGTGCAAATCGGCAATCTCGGCTCCAGTCCGCTGGCCGCTGCCGCCTCGCGCAACCTTCCGATTGTCGCGTTCATCGTCTCGGCCCAGATCAATGCCGCCGAAGCGCTGGTGGTGCGCAATGGCAGCGGCATCGAAAAACCGCAAGATCTGATCGGAAAGACCATCGCCACGCCTTTCGTTTCAACCTCCCACTACAGCCTGCTAGGTGCGCTGAAGCACTGGGGCCTGGACAGTTCGAAAGTCAAAGTGGTGAACCTGCAGCCAGCAGAAATCGCGGCAGCCTGGAAGCGTGGAGACATTGACGGCGCGTTCGTCTGGTCGCCTGCCCTGGGGGAAATCCGCAAGACCGGCAAGACCCTGACTGACGCTGCGCAAGTGGGCCAGTGGGGCGCACCGACCTTTGAGGTATGGGTGGCGCGTAAGGATTACGCCGAGAAGCACCCGGAGGTGGTGGCCAAATTCGCCAGGGTCACCCTCGACGCCTTTGCTGATTACGCAGCGCATAAGGCCAACTGGACGGTCGACTCGGAGCCTGTGCAGAAAATCGCCAAACTGACCGGTGCCAACGCTGCCGACGTGCCGGAGTTACTGGCCGGTTCCGCATTCCCGGATGCCAAGGCGCAACAGAGCACCGCGCTGCTGGACGGCGGCACGGCCAAGGCCATTGGCGAGACGGCGAAATTCTTGAAGGAGCAAGGGAAGGTGGAGACGGTGCTGTCGGATTATTCGCCGTATGTCAGCGCGAAGTTTGTGCAGGAGTGAATGTAAAACCTTGTGGCGAGGGGGCTTGCCCCCGTTGGGCTGCGGAGCAGCCCCAATCCTGCCTGACCGAGCCGTATGATCTTGCGGCCGCTTCGCGACCGAACGGGGGCAAGCCCCCTCGCCACAGGGACCTCTGCTGCTTCAACATCAAAGGGCTTTTTCGAAGATCTTCGAATTACGCTGATAGTTGTACAGCGACGCCCGTGCCGACGGCAGGCGGTCAACGCTGCTCGGCACAAAACCACGCTCGCGGAACCAGTGAGCGGTGCGGGTGGTAAGGACGAACAAGGTCTTCAAACCCTGAGCCCGTGCGCGGTTTTCAATGCGTTCCAGCAACTCATCACCACGACCGCCATGGCGATACTCCGGGTTCACCGCCAGGCACGCCAGTTCACCGGCATCCGAATCGGCAATCTGATACAGCGCCGCGCAAGCGATGATCATGCCTTCGCGCTCGACCACGCTGAACTGTTCTATCTCGCGCTCCAGCACCTCGCGGGAACGGCGCACCAGGATGCCCTGCTCTTCCAGCGGGCTGATCAAATCCAGCAAACCGCCGACGTCTTCAATGGCCGCTTCGCGCACCACTTCGAACTGCTCCTGGGCCACCAGCGTACCGCCACCGTCGCGGGTGAACAGCTCGGTCAGCAGTGCACCGTCTTCGGCGTAACTGACGATATGGCTGCGGGCCACGCCGCCACGGCAAGCTTCGGCCGCGGCATCCAGCAATTCCGCCTGATAATTGCTGCCCAGCCGTTGCAAATGCGCCGGCACTTGCTGCGGACGCAGTTCACGCACCAGGCGCCCGTGTTCGTCGATCAGGCCCAGGTCGGCGCCGAACAGCAGCAGCTTGTCCGCGTCCAGGTCGATGGCCGCGCGGGTGGCGACGTCTTCGCAGGCCAGGTTGAAAATCTCCCCGGTCGGCGAATAGCCCAGCGGCGACAGCAGCACGATGGAGCGCTCGTCCAGCAGACGATTGATGCCCTTGCGGTCGACCCGGCGCACTTCGCCGGTGTGGTGATAGTCGACGCCTTCAAGCACGCCGATCGGCCGCGCCGTCACAAGGTTGCCGCTGGCCACCCGCAGGCGCGAACCCTGCATCGGCGACGAAGCCATGTCCATCGACAGGCGAGCCTCAATGGCAATGCGCAACTGGCCAACTGCGTCGATCACGCACTCCAGGGTCGCGGCATCGGTGATGCGCATGCCGTGGTGGTAATGCGGGGTCAGGCCACGGGCCGCGAGGCGCGCTTCGATTTGCGGGCGGGAACCGTGAACCAGCACCAGACGCACACCCAGGCTGTGCAACAGCACCAGGTCGTGGACGATATTGCCGAAATTCGGGTGCTCAACGCCGTCGCCGGGCAGCATGACGACAAAGGTGCAATCGCGGTGGGCGTTGATATAAGGCGAAGCGTGACGAAGCCAATTGACGTATTCGGGCATGAACCTGGGCCTGTAATAAATAGCAGCCGAAAAAAGGGCGAAACAGAAAAACGCACAGCGGGCTGATGGTTATCGTCGGAACAGGCTTGGCGACACGCGCGCTCTCCTCATGAATACGGGTTGGAACATCGGCAATTTAACCGCGAAACCTTGTAGGAGCGAGCCTGCTCGCGATGGATTTGAGGTCGCCGCGTTCATTCAGGCAATACTCGTCATCGTTAACGTCCATCGCGAGCAAGCTCGCTCCTACAGGGGTTTCAGGCAATAGTGTTCGATCAGTTGCCTTAATAGATGCACCGTAGGCTGCAAACGTGACATTTCGAGGTATTCCCCCGGTTGGTGGGCGCAGGCGATATCACCCGGGCCAAGCACCAGCGTTTCACAGCCAAGGCGCTGAAGATAAGGTGCTTCGGTGCCGAACGCCACTGCTTCGGCGCTGTGACCGGTGAGCTTTTCGGCAAGGCGCACCAGCTCGGCGTCCTCGGCCTGCTCGAACGGCGGCACTTCGGGGAACAGCGGCGCGTAATCGATCTTGACCTGATGTCGCTCGGCAACCGGCTTGAGCTTCTGCAGGATCTCGGCGCGCAGGACCTTGGGGTCCATGCCGGGCAGCGGCCGCAAGTCGAACTCCAGCGAACACTGGCCGCAGATGCGATTGGGGTTGTCGCCGCCATGGATGCAGCCGAAATTCATCGTTGGCATCGGCACGCCAAACTGTGGATTGCGGAATTCGCGCTGCCACAACAGGCGCAGGCCACGCAGTTCACCGATGGCATCGTGCATGGCTTCCAGGGCACTGTGGCCCAGGCGCGGGTCGGAGGAATGACCGCTCTGCCCGAGGATGTCGATGCGCTCCATCATGATGCCTTTGTGCATGCGGATCGGCTTGAGCCCGGTCGGCTCACCAATCACCGCCGCCCGCCCCAGCGGTCGCCCCGCTTCGGCCAGCGCGCGGGCACCGGACATCGAGCTTTCTTCATCGCAGGTGGCGAGAATCAGCAACGGCTGTTTGAACGGCTGATCGAGCAGCGGTATGACTGCCTCAATCGCCAGGGCGAAAAAGCCCTTCATGTCGCAACTGCCCAGGCCGATCCAACGACCGTCGACTTCAGTCAGCTTCAGCGGGTCGGTTTGCCACAGCGCACCGTCGAACGGCACGGTGTCGCTGTGCCCGGCCAGCACCAGGCCGCCGGGGCCGGAACCGAAACTGGCCAGCAGGTTGAACTTGCCGGGGCTGACCTGCTGGATCTCGCAGGTAAAACCCAGCTCACCGAGCCATGTTGCCAGCAGATCGATGACCGGACGGTTGGTTTGATCGAGACTGGGTTGAGTGCAACTGACGGACGGTGCAGCGATCAGCGCAGCGAATTGTTCTTTCATCGACGGCAATGGCATCGCTGACTCCCGGCTCCCGAATTGAGATCCATCATAGAACCATCCGGTGACAGGAATAAACCGTCTCGGCGCGTACTAACCTTGAGTCCTGTACACTGCACGACCTTGGCAGCCACACATTCCCCCGGCTGCGCTCCCGATCCTGGATTTTCCGGCCATGCAGAAAGAAACCGAAATCAAACTCCGCGTCAGCCGCGAAACCCTCGCCGCCCTGCGCGAGCACCCGTTACTGAAAAAACGCAACAAAAGTGGCTGGGAACGCCGTGAGTTGATGAACCAGTACTTCGACACGCCCGAGCGCGATCTGGCCCAGGCCAAAGTCGCCCTGCGCCTGCGCAAGGATGGCGAAGAAGTGATTCAGACCCTCAAGACCCGCGGCCAGAGCATCGCCGGCCTGTCCGTTCGTAACGAGTACGACTGGAACCTGCCCAAAGCCAAGCTCGACCTGAAGAAGCTCGACGGCGAATGCTGGCCCGAGGAACTGGCCGAGCTCGACAAGAAGACCCTGAAGCCGATCTTCACCACCGACTTCGTCCGCGAACGTGCGGAAATCGCCTGGGGTCGCGGCAAGACCAAAGTGGTCATCGAAGCCGCCCTGGACCTGGGTCACGTCGTGGTCGGCAAGCAGAAAGAAGAAATCTGCGAGCTGGAACTGGAACTGCGCGAAGGCGAGCCGGCAGCTCTGCTGGAACTGGCCGCCGAGCTGGCCGAGAAACTGGCCCTGATGCCCTGCGACATCAGCAAGGCCGAGCGCGGTTATCGCCTGTACGACGCCCACAGCTATTCGTTGAGTCTGCCGGCGCCGCAGATCACCGCCGAAACGCCGCTGGACGACGCGTTCGCCGCGCTGAGCTGGCATTTGCTGGGCAGCAGCCAGCGTCTGGCCGAGCAGTATCGCTTCAACGGTCACTGGCGCCTGTTGCAGGACTGGGTCGAATGCCTCGCGGAAATGCGCGCGCTGATCAGCAGCCTGGGCCAGGCCGCACCACGTCAGTCGACCCACGATCTGCGTATCGCCCTCGATGCCTTGCTGGAAGACTGGCGCCCGCTGGTACAAGCAGGCCTGGAAGATGAAGACGTGCGCAAAGCCGCGCCCGAGCAGTTCCTCGAAGAACTCGAAGACCCGCGCTGGGGCCTGTTCTCCCTGACCACCTCGCGCTGGCTGCTGGCCCGCACTTGGGCCGCCGACCGCAACACCCGTGGCAATCGCCAGGGCGCTGCGCAACTGGGCAGCTGGTTGCCGCGCCTGTTGGGCGAAGAAGCCACTTCGTTGCAATTGCAGCGTTATCAGCAACAGCCGGAAGACCTGGCCGAGCAACTGCCGCGCATCGAACGCATCCAGGTCTGGCTGCACCATGCGCGCAACGTGCTGGAGATCCCGGAAATGGATCGCCTGTACGGCGAGCTGAACAAGCTGGCGCAACTGGCCAACGAGTCGATCACCGACGAAGTCCTGGATGCGCGCAAGCAGCAGGCGATTGCGGTGTATCAGAACCGTGCGTGGAAGATGTTGCTGCGTCTGTAACACCGCCATCGCCAGCAGGCTGGCTCCCACATTGGTTTTGTGTACGCCACAAATCCCCTGTGGGAGCCAGCCTGCTGGCGATGGGGCCCGCACAATTACCGCAGAATTTCAGACCGGCAAACTGGTAGTCGACTTGATCTCCGACAACGCCACGATCGAATTGACCTCCTGAATCCCCGGCACCATCGACAGCTTCTCGAAGAAGAAGCGCTCGTACGCCTCGATGTCCGCCGTGACAATCCGCAGCAAGAAATCCACCGCCCCCATCAGCACGTAACACTCCAGCACCTCCGGAAAGCCGCGAATCGCCTCGGTGAATTCGGTGAAGTTCGAACGCCCGTGGGCATTGAGTTTCACCTCCGCGAAGATCTGCGTGTTCAGGCCGATTTTCTTGCGGTCGAGCAAGGTCACCTGGCCGCGAATGATGCCCTCCTCTTTCATCCGCTGAATCCGCCGCCAGCACGGCGATTGCGAGAGACCCACCTGCTCGGCGATCTGCGCGCTGGAAAGCGAAGCATCCTCTTGCAGCAAGGCGAGGATCTTGCGGTCGTAGCTGTCCAGTTCACTTTGCATAAAAAATCCCTAAACCGAGTAACAAGTGAATTGATTGATTCTTCATTTCTTCAATACAGCCAATCATAGAGAAGAAATACCCGGTACAGGATGTAAACATTTCTCCAATGATTTTGGAGCCAGACCATGCCGCATCTCGAAGCCGTGAACACCCCACCTGCCCGCGCCGATGTCTGGAACGTTGGCAACGCCCACTGCCGGGTTCGATATCAAATGCTGGCCGAGGCAGAACCGGACCTGCTGTGTCGCGCCCTCAATCTGTTCGCCCTGCAATTGCTCACGCCGGAACAGGTCAACGCGCAGCGCCAGGACGACTGGCTGACCATCGAGATCGTCATCGACGGTTTGAGCCGGCACCGCGCGCAAGTGATTGCGGAAAAACTTCGTAACTTGATCAGCGTCTGCTCGGTGGAGTTGCAAGAAGCTGATTCTCCATGGGCCGAAGCGGCTCAAGCGACGGGCTGAAAAACTCCGAAACGGCTTCATCGGGTAGTGGCCCAGCGGTCAGCAGGGCCACGGCTATCCTTTGCGCACTGTCGTTCAAAAGGAGCCCGCATGTCCGTACATCTCGCCTTTCAGGACCGCTGGCTGGATCTCAATGACCTGCTGCGCGAACTGGTCGCCCAAGGCTTTATCAGCCAGGATTCGGCCGAACACGCGCTCAATGCCCGCCGCCGCAATGCCTCCCTTGGGCAGATGCATCCGCTGGAGTTCATTGCCAGCCAACAGCTGGACGATCTCAGCCGCCCCGGCAAACCGCTGGACCTCGAGAGCCTGACCCTGTGGCTATCCCGGCAGGCCGGCCAGCCATACCTGCGCATCGACCCGTTGAAAATCAATGTCGCGGCCGTGACCCCGCTGATGTCCTATGCCTTCGCCCAGCGCCACAAGATCCTCGCGGTAGCGATCGACCGCGAGGCGGTCACCGTGGCCAGCGCCCAGCCTTATGTCAGCGGCTGGGAGGCTGACCTGACCCACGTGCTCAAGTTGCCGATCAAGCGTGTGGTCGCCAACCCGCTGGACATCCAGCGCTTCAGCGTCGAATTCTTTCGCCTGGCCAAATCGGTCACCGGGGCGAACAGCGGCGACCCGCAAGTCAGTACCCTCGGCAATTTCGAACAGTTGCTCAACCTCGGCGCCAGCGACCAGGAGCCGGACGCCAACGACGCGCACATCGTCAATATCGTCGACTGGCTGTTCCAGTACGCGTTCCAGCAGCGTGCCAGCGACATCCACATCGAGCCCCGGCGCGAGCAAGGCACGGTGCGCTTTCGCATCGACGGCGTGCTGCACAACGTCTATCAATTCCCGCCCCAGGTCACCATGGCCATCGTCAGTCGCCTGAAAACCCTGGGGCGCATGAACGTCGCGGAGAAACGCAAACCCCAGGACGGCCGGGTGAAAACCAAGACCCCGGACGGCGGTGAAGTAGAACTGCGCTTGTCGACACTGCCCACGGCCTTCGGCGAAAAAATGGTCATGCGGATCTTCGATCCGGAAGTATTGCTCAAGGACTTCGACCAGCTTGGCTTCTCCGCCGACGACCTGCGCCGCTGGCAAGACATGACCCGCCAGCCCCACGGCATCATCCTCGTTACCGGGCCGACGGGTTCGGGCAAGACCACCACCCTCTACACCACCCTGAAGAAACTGGCGACGCCGGAGGTCAACCTCTGCACCATCGAAGACCCGATCGAAATGGTCGAGCCGGCGTTCAACCAGATGCAGGTCCAGCACAACATCGACCTGACCTTCGCCGCCGGCGTGCGCGCGCTGATGCGGCAAGACCCGGACATCATCATGATCGGCGAGATCCGCGACCTCGAAACCGCGGAGATGGCGATCCAGGCGGCGCTCACCGGGCACCTGGTGCTGTCGACCCTGCACACCAACGACGCGCCCAGCGCCATCAGCCGCCTGCTGGAACTCGGCGTGCCGCACTACCTGATCAAGGCCACGGTGCTCGGCGTCATGGCCCAGCGACTGGTGCGAACCCTGTGCCCGCACTGCAAGGCGCCGCTGACGCTGGGCGAAGACGACTGGCAAACCCTGACCCGCCCCTGGCAAGCACCCTTGCCGACCAATGCCCAGCGCGCCATCGGTTGCGTGGAATGCCGCGACACCGGTTATCGCGGTCGCGCCGGGGTCTACGAAATCATGCAGCTGAGCGATGGCATCAAGGCGCTGATCAGTCCCGACACCGATCTGCTGGCCGTGCGACGCCAGGCATTCAAGGAAGGCATGCGCAGCCTGCGGCTGTCAGGAGCGCAAAAGGTCGGCGCCGGGCTGACGACCATTGAGGAAGTTCTGCGGGTGACACCCCAGAGCGAACAGAACTGAGCCCGGCTGTACTTATCCGGCATCGGCACAGCTACACTCCAGCGATTGCAACTCCACAGATCCACACATCAACAAGGAATCGTTATGCAGATCGGTAGTGTGCTTTTGCTTTTTGTCGGCCTGGTGGTCGCCATTCTGTTCATGGGTTTCAAGGTGGTGCCCCAGGGCTTTGAATGGACCGTCGAGCGTTTCGGTCGCTACACCAACACGCTCAAGCCGGGGCTGAATGTCAT
The DNA here is from genome assembly GCF_057838985.1 of Pseudomonas sp. KH_046_2. NCBI lineage: Bacteria > Pseudomonadati > Pseudomonadota > Gammaproteobacteria > Pseudomonadales > Pseudomonadaceae > Pseudomonas > Pseudomonas sp. KH_046_2. The sequence continues at coordinate 6,013,722 of NZ_CM174480.1, forward strand.
CATTCCGGTCATGGACCGCATCGGCCGCAAGATGAATGTGATGGAAAGCGTGCTGGATATTCCGCCGCAGGAAGTCATCACCTCCGACAACGCCACGGTGCAGATCGACGCCGTGTGCTTCTTCCAGGTGGTCAACACGGCCCAGGCGGCCTACGAGGTTAACAACCTCGAACACGCCATCCGCAACCTGCTGCAAACCAACATCCGCACCGTGCTCGGCTCGATGGAACTCGACGCCATGCTCAGCCAGCGTGACGGGATCAATGAAAAACTGTTGCGCACCGTCGATGAGGCGACCGCGCCGTGGGGCATCAAGATCACCCGGATCGAGATCAAGGACATCAGCCCACCCGCCGACCTGATGGCCGCGATGTCGGGGCAGATGAAAGCCGAACGGATCAAGCGCGCACAAATCCTCGAAGCCGAAGGTCTGCGTGCCGCAGCGATCCTGACCGCCGAAGGCAAGAAGCAGGCACAGATCCTCGAAGCAGAAGGCAGTCGCCAGGCCGCCTTCCTGGAATCCGAAGCCCGCGAACGGCAAGCCGCGGCGGAAGCCCAGGCGACCAAAGTGGTGTCCGAAGCCATCGCCAGCGGCAACGTGCAGGCGGTCAACTACTTCGTGGCGCAGAAGTACATCGATGCGCTGGGCAAGCTGGCTTCGGCCAACAACAGCAAGGTGATCCTGATGCCGCTGGAGGCCAGTTCGATGATCGGCGCGGTGGGCGGCATTGGCGAAATCGTCAAGGCCACTTTCGATAACAAGAAAGCCTGAGGCGCGCCATGTGGGCATTTTTACAGCACCTTTCGTTTTGGGACTGGTTGGCGCTGGGCACGGTGCTGTTGATTCTCGAAGTGTTCGGCGCCGGCGGTTACCTGCTGTGGATCGGCATGGCCGCGGCAGCCGTGGGCGTCTTGACCTTCCTGATGCCGGACCTGTCCTGGGAATGGCAGTTTCTGTTATTCGCCCTGCTGTCGATCACCACCGCGTTGTACTGGTGGCGGCGTCAGCGCACGGCGGCGCGCCCGAGCGATCAGCCGCACCTGAATCTGCGCGGCCAGGAACTGATCGGCAAAACCTTCGTGGTGCATGAAGCGATTGTCGACGGTCGCGGCAAGATCAGGGTGGCCGACGGCGTGTGGATGGCCCGCGGGCCGGACGCCGCCATTGGCAGCCGCGTGCGGGTGGTCGGCCAGCAAGGCGCGATCCTGCTGGTCGAAACGGAGGAATAGGCAACCACGGAACTCGATTGGGGGTTGGCAATCCAACCGCGTAGTCAACCCAGTGGAGTCACCCTGTCATGCGTTTCAAACTTGCTGTCGCTACCGTCGCGCTGTTGTCCCTGCCTGTCGGTTCGGCGATGGCCGATACTTTTTGGCGTAACGTTCTTACGTCCGGTGCAACCACCGGTTCGAGCTATCTGACATCCAAGGATAACAAGCTGGTCGTCGCCGCCCAGGACGACGCCAGCAGCTTCGTCGCCAGTGACGGCGGCATCCGCGGCCCGTACCTGGAGGCGGCCATGCAGAAAGTCCGTGCCGACAACCCCGGCCTGCAAGCCACGGACATGGAGTTGGCGAACGCGATCCTGGCGAAGAATGCCGTGGCTTCGGAGTAAGCGTTGCGAATGAAAAATGCCGCTCAATTGAGCGGCATTTTTTTGCCCCGAGATTACAAATCCCACCTTCACCGAGCCTCCCACAGGGGTTATGTGCATCCTGAAATGTCAGCGGTAGTCATCCACCGGCACACACGCGCAAAACAGGTTCCGGTCTCCATACACATTGTCCACCCGGTTCACCACCGGCCAGTATTTGTGCGCCTTTGTGTGCGCGTCCGGCGTGACCGCTTGCACGATGCTGTATGGCCGCTCCCACACACCGGTGATATCGGCCAACGTATGCGGCGCACCTTTCAACGGGTTTTCTTCCGCCGGCCAGTTACCGTTCTGCACCTCGTTGATTTCCGCGCGGATGCTCAGCATCGCCCCGATGAACCGGTCCAGTTCCGCCTTCGATTCGCTTTCGGTCGGTTCGACCATCAGCGTCCCCGGCACCGGAAACGACATGGTCGGGGCATGGAAGCCGTAGTCCATCAGGCGCTTGGCCACGTCCTCTTCGGTAATGCCGGTCAACGCCTTGAGCGGTCGCAGGTCGAGGATGCATTCGTGGGCCACCCGCTCGTTGCGCCCGGTATAAAGAACCGGGAAAGCACCGGACAAATGCCGCGCCAGGTAATTCGCGGCGAGGATCGCCACTTCGCTGGCGTCCGCCAGTTGCGGCCCCATCATCGCGATGTACATCCAGCTGATCGGCAGAATGCTTGCGCTGCCCCAGGGCGCGGCGCTGACGGCGCCATTTTGCGGGTGCGGCCCGTCGATCGGCACCACCGGATGGTTGGCCACGAACGGTGCCAGATGCGCCCGAACACCAATCGGCCCCATGCCCGGCCCACCGCCACCATGGGGAATGCAGAAGGTCTTGTGCAGGTTCATGTGCGAGACGTCAGCGCCAATATCGGCCGGCCGCGCCAGCCCGACCTGGGCGTTGAGGTTGGCGCCATCCATGTACACCTGACCGCCGTGCTGGTGGATCACTTCACAGATTTCGCTGATGCCTTCCTCATACACCCCATGGGTCGAAGGATAGGTCGCCATCAGGCAGGCGAGTTTGTCTGCGGCCTGCGCGGCTTTTTCCTTGAGGTCCTCCAGGTCGACGTTGCCCGCCTCGTCGCACTCGACGATCACCACGCGCATCCCGGCCATTTGCGCCGACGCGGGATTGGTGCCGTGAGCCGACGAAGGAATCAGGCAGATATCGCGGCCGCCCTGTTGCCGGCTCTCATGGTATTTACGGATCGCCAGCAGCCCGGCGTATTCGCCTTGGGCGCCGGAGTTGGGTTGCATGCAGATCGCGTCGAAACCGGTGATCGCGCACAGCCAGCGCTCCAGTTCTTCGATCATCAGCCCATAACCGGCGGCCTGTTCCTTGGGCACGAACGGGTGCAGGTTGGCGAACTGCGGCCAGGTAATCGGGATCATCTCACTGGTGGCGTTGAGCTTCATGGTGCAGGAGCCCAGTGGGATCATCGATTGATTGAGCGCAAGGTCCTTGTTTTCCAGTTGCTTGAGGTAGCGCAACATCTCGGTTTCGCTGTGATGGGCGCTGAACACTGGATGGCGTAGATAAGGCGAAGTTCGCGCCAACCTTTCGGGAATTCCGCCAGGCAAGACCTCGGCATCCAGGTCATCGACGCTGAGCCCGTGATCGGCACCCAGGAACACATCGAACAGCTTCGCCACGGTGCCTTCGTCGCAGGCCTCGTCGAGGCTCAAGCCCAGTTGGCCGCGCCCGAGAATGCGTAGGTTGATCTGCGCGGCCCGGGCACTTTCGATGATCGCAGTCTGGGCTCCGCCGACTTCCAGCGTCAGGGTGTCGAAGAAGTGCCGGTTGACCCGGGTGATACCGTTGCGTTCAAGCCCGGCAGCAAGGATGCAGGTCAGCCGATGTACCCGCTGGGCAATCCGCTTGAGCCCTTCGGGGCCGTGGTAGACCGCATAGAAACTGGCGATATTGGCCAGCAGCACCTGGGCCGTGCAGATGTTGGAGTTGGCCTTCTCCCGGCGGATGTGTTGCTCGCGGGTTTGCAGGGCCATGCGCAGGGCGGTGTTGCCCCGCGCATCTTTCGAAACACCGATGATCCGCCCGGGAATTGCCCGTTTGTATTCATCGCGGCTGGCAAAAAATGCCGCGTGAGGCCCGCCGTAGCCCATGGGCACGCCAAATCGCTGGGACGAGCCGAACACCACATCGGCACCCAGTTCACCCGGCGGGGTCAGCAACAACAGGCTCAGCAAATCCGTGGCGACACAGGCCAGTGCGTGTTGCGCGTGCAGATGATCGATCAACGGCCGCAGGTCGTGGATTTCACCGTGGGTGTCGGGGTACTGCAGCAGCGCGCCGAACACCTGGTGCTGCTTCAAGTTATCCACAGCGTCGACGATCAGCTCGAAGCCGAAACCTTCAGCGCGGGTCTGCACCACGGAAATGGTTTGCGGATGGCAGTTTTCGTCGACAAAGAACAGGTTGCTTTTGGACTTGGCGACCCGCTTGGCCAGGGCCATGGCCTCCGCCGCGGCGGTGGCTTCATCGAGCAGCGAGGCATTAGCCAGTTCCAGGCCGGTCAGGTCGATGGTCAGTTGCTGGAAGTTCAGCAGCGCCTCGAGCCGCCCCTGTGCGATCTCTGGCTGATAGGGAGTGTACGCGGTGTACCAGCCGGGATTTTCCAGCACGTTCCGCAGAATGACGGCCGGCGTGAGGGTGCCGTGGTAGCCCATGCCGATCAGGCTGGTCCAGACCTGGTTCTGCTCGGCATAACCGCGCAGCTTGGCCAGCGCGGCCTCTTCATCGAGTGCCGGGGGCAGGTCCAGCGCCCGGTTGAGGCGGATGCCCGGCGGCACCGTCTGCTCGATCAATTCGACCCGACTGCCCAGGCCGAGGCTGTCGAGCATCGCCTGTTGCTCGGCGGCATCGGGCCCGAGGTGGCGGCGCAGAAAGGCATTGGGGTCGCGTAACTGGCTCAGGGACGGCAACTGGGACATGACGGGCTCTCTCTTGACTGGCGCTCAGCGTCGATGCAACACGGTCAAACCAGCATAGCAGTCGATGCCACAGAGCCTTGAAGATCAGGATCCCGGAAACTGAAAAGCCCCGACAAGTCGGGGCTTTGGGGATGACGCTTAAGGCTTACTCGCCGATGGCGGCCTTGTAGGCCATCGCGTCGAGCAGGTTGTTCAGCTCAGAGGTATCGCTTGGCTCGAGTTTGAATATCCAGCTGTCATAAGGCGCGCTGTTGAGCAGTTCCGGGCTGTTGGCCAATTCTTCGTTAACGGCAATGACTGTACCGGAAACTGGCGAGTAGATATCCGACGCGGCCTTGACCGACTCGACGACACCCGCGGCCTCACCGGCAGCGAACACTTTGCCGATTTCCGGCAGCTCAACGAACACTACGTCACCCAAGGCTTCCTGAGCATGGTCTGAAATACCCACTTTCACGCCGCCATCATGGTCTAGACGTGCCCATTCGTGACTTTCGGCAAAACGCAGGTCGGCAGGGATATCGCTCATGTTCTGTGTCCTCAGGAAATGGTCGGCGGGCATGCCCGCCAGAAAAGGTTAGATCAAGGTTTTGCCGTGGCGTACGAAGGTCGGTTTGACCACCCGGACCGGGTACCACTTGCCACGGATTTCCACTTCAGCGCGGTCGGCTGTTGCCATCGGCACGCGCGCCAGTGCAATCGACTTGCTTAGCGTAGGAGAGAAACTACCACTGGTGATCTCCCCTTCGCCAACATCAGCGATACGAACCACCTGATGAGCGCGTAAAACACCGCGTTCCTCAAGGACCAGACCGACCAGTTTGTGCTGTACGCCGGCGGCCTGCTCGGCTTCCAGCGCCTTGCGCCCGATGAACTGCCGGGTGGCGGGCTCCCAGGCGATGGTCCAGGTCATATTGGAGGCCAACGGTGAAATGTCTTGCTGGATGTCCTGGCCGTAAAGGTTCATGCCGGCTTCGACCCGCAGGGTATCCCGTGCGCCAAGGCCGATAGGAGAAATCCCGGCACCGACCAGATCGTTGAAAAAGCCTGGCGCCTGATCGGCCGGCAGAATGATTTCCAGGCCGTCTTCGCCGGTATAACCGGTGCGCGCGATGAACCAGTCACCATCGGACAGGCCTTCGAAAGGCTTGAGGATCTGAATCAGGTTGCCGCGGGACTGGTTGACCAGTTCGGCAATTTTTTGCCGGGCGTGGGGGCCCTGGATGGCCAGCATCGCCAACTCGGAACGTTCGCGAAGTTGCACGTCGAAACCGTCGAGACGCGCTTGCATCCAGGCCATGTCCTGATCGCGGGTGGAGGCGTTGACCACCAGGCGATAACCCTCATCGAGACGGTAGACGATCATGTCGTCGACGATCCCGCCCTGTTCGTTGAGCATGGTGCTATACAACGCACGGCCGGGGCTGTGCAGGCGCTCGACATCATTGGCCAGCAAATGCTGGAGCCAGGCTTTGGCCTGGGCGCCGCCGACATCGATTACGGTCATGTGGGATACATCGAAAACACCGCAATCGCGGCGCACCTGATGGTGTTCCTCGACTTGCGATCCATAATGCAGAGGCATGTCCCAACCGCCAAAATCGACCATCTTCGCGCCGAGTGCGAGATGAAGGTCATACAGAGGCGTACGCTGTCCCATGGGTTTCTCCTTCCGGGCGTGGCGAAGGTGCGGACAAGCGCTGCACGGACTGAATGCCTTGATACAAAGGGCCTTCAGCCGATTTCAGCCACCTGGTCTGTCAGACGGACCGCACCGAATGCCGCGCATTGTAGCCGCAAGGTGTAGGACTGACACCTAGCTGTTTCGATGCGCTGAACGCCGGATCAATCCGATGACCGGTAACAGCCCAACCAGCACCAGGGTCAATGCCGGCAAAGACGCCCGGGCCCATTCGCCTTCGCTGGTCATTTCGAAGATTCGCACCGCCAGTGTGTCCCAGCCAAACGGGCGCATCAGCAGGGTTGCGGGCATTTCCTTGAGCACGTCCACAAACACCAGCAACCCGGCGCTCAACGTGCCGGGTAACAACAACGGTAGATACACTTTGAAAAACAGTCGTGGCCCACTGACGCCCAGGCTACGTGCCGCTTCGGGCAAAGATGGCCGTATACGCGCCAGGCTGCTTTCCAGCGGCCCGTAGGCCACCGCCATGAAACGCACCAGATAGGCCAGCAACAACGCTGACAGACTGCCCAGCAGCAACGGCTTGCCCGCGCCACCGAGCCAGCTCGAGAACGGGATCACCAGCTCGCGGTCCAGGTAACTGAACGCCAGCATGATCGACACCGCCAGTACCGAACCCGGCAAGGCGTAACCCAGGTTGGCCAGACTGACCCCGGAACGAATGACCCGGGTGGGCGCCAGTCGTCGGGCAAACGCCAGTAACAAGGCGACGCTGACGGTGATCAACGCCGCCATTGCCCCCAGGTACAAGGTATGGACGATCAACCCGGTGTAGCGCTCGTCGAGATCAAAGCGCCCACGCTGCCAGAACCACACCGCCAATTGCAGCATCGGGATAACGAAGGCGCAGGCAAACACCAGCCCGCACCACGTCATGGCCGCCAGCGCCTTGAAGCCTCGCAGGTGATACAGCGCCTTGACCCGTGGTCGCTCGTTGCCCGCCCGATTGGCCCCGCGAGCACGCCGTTCGCCGTAGAGCACGAGCATCACTACCAGCAGCAACAGGCTGGCCAGTTGCGCGGCGGACGACAGGCTGAAAAAACCGTACCAGGTCTTGTAGATGGCGGTGGTGAAGGTGTCGAAGTTGAACACCGACACGGCGCCGAAGTCCGCCAGGGTTTCCATCAGCGCCAATGCCACGCCCGCGCCAATGGCTGGTCGCGCCATGGGCAACGCCACCCGCCAGAACGCTTGCCAGGGCGATTGACCAAGGACTCGCGCGGCTTCCATCAGGCCTTTGCCCTGGGCGAGGAAGGCCGTGCGGGCCAACAGATAGACATAGGGATAGAAAACCAGCACCAGCACCACAATCACACCGCCCGTGGAACGCACGCGCGGCAGCCGCAGCCCACTGCCAAACCACTCGCGCAGCAGGGTTTGCACGGGCCCGGCGAAATCCAGCAGGCCGACGAAGACGAAGGCCAGCACATAGGCAGGGATCGCGAAGGGCAGCATCAGCGCCCAGTCCAGCCAGCGCCGGCCGGGGAATTCGCAAAGGCTGGTGAGCCAGGCCAGGCTGACACCCAGGACTGTCACACCGACACCGACGCCTAGGACCAGGGTCAGGGTATTGCCCAGTAACCGCGGCATCTGTGTATCCCACAGGTGGGACCAGATCTGTTGATCGATGGTTTGCCAGGAAAGCAGCAGGACGCTCAGGGGCAACAGGACCAGCGCAGCGATGGCGAAGACGACGGGATACCAGCGGCGTTGGGCGGGATGAGCCAAGGAAGTTCTCTAGAAAATACAGTTTGTGGCGAGGGAGCTTGCTCCCGCTGGGCTGCGTAGCAGCCCCAAAACGCGGAAAACCCGCACAGATTTTGTGAGTGCTGCGCACTCAAGCGGGAGCAAGCTCCCTCGCCACAGGGATAGTGCTCGGCCTTACTTTACCAGCAACCGTCTATGAACTTAGTTCCAGCCAGCCTTGTCCATCATGCGAATCGCCTCGGCCTGGCGCTTGCCGGCGATCTCCACAGGCAAGGTATCAGCAATGAACTTGCCCCATGCGGCGACTTCAGCTGATGGCTGCACGGCCGGGTTCGCCGGGAACTCCTGGTTCACGTCGGCAAAGATTTTCTGCGCTTCAGGGGTGGTCATCCACTCCACCAGGGCCTTGGCCGCTTCCGGGTGTGGCGCGTGTTGGGTCAGACCGATACCCGACAGGTTGATGTGTACGCCACGGTCAGCCTGGTTCGGCCAGAACAGTTTCACCGGCAGGTCTGGCTTCTGCTTGTGCAGGCGGCCGTAGTAGTAGGTGTTGACGATACCGACATCGCACTGGCCGGCGTTGATCGCTTCCAGCACGGCTGTGTCGTCGGAGAACACGTCAGTGGAGAGGTTCCTGACCCAGCCCTTGAGGATTTCCTCGGTCTTCCCGGCGCCGTGCACTTCGATCATGGTCGCGGTCAGGGACTGGTTGTAGACCTTCTTCGCCGTGCGCAGGCACAGGCGGCCTTCCCATTGCTTGTCGGCCAGCGCTTCGTAGGTGGTCAGTTCACCCGGCTTCACCCGATCAGTGGAGTAGGCAATGGTCCGCGCCCGCAGGCTCAGGCCGGTCCAGGCATGGGAGGCGGCCCGGTATTGCAGCGGAATGTTGGTGTCGATGGTTTTCGAGGTGAACGGCTGGAGGATGCCCATCTGCTCGGCTTGCCAGAGGTTGCCCGCATCGACGGTGAGCAGCAGGTCGGCCGGCGTATTCGCGCCCTCGGCCTTGAGCCGCTGCATCAGCGGCGCTTCCTTGTCGGTGATGAACTTCACCTTCACGCCGGTCTTGGCGGTGTAGGCATCGAATACTGGCTTGATCAGCTCGTCGATTCGCGAGGAGTAGACCACCACCTCGTCAGCGGCCTGGGCGGCGGTGCTGCCGATCAGGGTCATGGCCAGTGCTGTCAGTAGACGCTTCGGTGCCAACATGGGAGCGGTCTCTCGATTGAAAAATGAGGACAAATGATAAGGACTCACATTTAGCTTCTCAATCGAAGCTGGCCGTGGAGGAGTTACCGGATGTTGCACAGGCAGAAAATGATGGTGAATTTACCGCCGCCATCGCGAGCAGGCTCGCTCCCACAGGGGATCTCCAGAACCCAGGAGTTTTGTGTTCACCACAAATCCTTGTGGGAGCGAGCCTGCTCGCGATGAGGCCGGCTGCCACAACGAAGATCTCAGGCCTTGGCAAGCGCCGGCAAATCCCCGGTCAACCCCAACGCCTCACGCACGAACAGCGCCTTGGCTTCCGGCATCTTCTCAACCACTTTCAACCCGGTATTACGCAACCAGCGCACCGGCAACGGATCGGCCTGGAACAAGCGTTCGAAGCCCTCCATCGCCGCCATCAGCGCCAGGTTGTGGGGCATGCGTCGACGCTCGTAACGGCTGAGGACCTTCACATCCGCCAGGCGCTCGCCACGTGTTGCCGCTTGCAGCAACACTTCAGCCAGCACGGCGGCATCGAGGAATCCGAGATTCACCCCCTGCCCGGCCAACGGGTGAATGGTGTGGGCCGCGTCGCCGATCAATGCCAGGCCTTCAGCCACATAACGCTTGGCATGCCGCTGGCGCAGCGGCACACACAGGCGCGGATCGGCGCTCAGTACTTCGCCGAGCCGACCTTCAAAGGCCCGTTCCAGCTCCTTGCAGAAACCTTGTTCATCCATCGCCATCAGGCGTTCGGCTTCGCCGGGTGTAGTCGACCAGACGATCGAACACCAATCCTGTTGGCCGTCGCGCTCAAGGGGCAGAAACGCCAACGGACCGTTGTCGGTGAAGCGTTGCCAGGCCGTCATCTGATGCGGCTTGGCGCAACGCACGCTGGTGACGATGGCATGGTGCAGATAATCCCATTCGCGGGTCGCCACACCGGCCAGGCGTCGCACCGCCGAGTTGGCGCCATCCGCCGCGATCACCAGCGGCGCACGCAAGGTGCGGCCGTCGGCCAGGGTCAGCAGCCAGTCATCGCCGGAGCGACGCATCTGCTCCAGGCGAGCATTGGCCAGCAACCCAAGGTCGCAATCGTGCAGGCGCTCGAGCAAGGCATCCTGGACCACGCGGTTCTCGACGATATGCCCCAGCACCTCGGCATGCACACTGGCCGCCGAGAAGTGGATTTGCCCGGTGCCGCTGCCATCCCAGACCTGCATGTCGGTGTAGGGGCTGCTGCGCCGCCCGGCGATGCCGTCCCACACGCCCAGGCGCTCGAGAATCCGCTGGCTGGCGGCCGACAAGGCGCTCACCCGCGGCTCAAACGCAGCCTGAGCGTTGAACGGTTTGACGCTCATGGGGCTGCCGTCCAGCAGCAGGACTTCCAGCCCGCTGTCCTGCAACGCCAGCGCCAGGGCGCTGCCGACCATTCCGGCCCCGACAATCAGCAGATCTGCGCGCATTTCCATGCTTTAAGCCTGTCTCTCTTGCGGCTTGAGCCGCACGTAAAGGGTTTTCCCGACCCGCGCCACCAGGTGGCAGGAGCCGTCATGAATGTCGAACCTGCAGGCAGGTATTTTTATCAATCGCGCCTTGCCGAATCGGCGGATCAGCCAGTCACGCATCCGGTCGCGTACCCAACCCCATCGCCTGCCGGGCAAACCAGCGTTTGGCCGGTGGCAGCAGATCCAGGCCGAGCAAGCCGATGTTGCGCCCCAGGGACACCAGCGGCTGGGTGCTGCCGAACAGGCGCGTGACCTGATCAGAGAAACCCACGGTGAGGTCCTGATCGAGACGCTGGTGTTCGCGATAGGCCTGCAACGTCGCGAAGTCGCCCAATGGTTTTTCGCTGGCGAGCAAGGCATTGGCCAGGGCCTGGGCATCGCGCAGGGACAGGTTGAACCCCTGGCCGGCAATCGGATGCAGGCTGTGCGCCGCGTTGCCGAGCACCGCCAGATGCGGGCGCACCTGTTCTTCGGCCTCGACCAGTGTCAGCGGATACAGATGCCGCGCACCGACCTGTTTCAATGTGCCAAGGCGATAACCGAACACACCCTGCAACTCGCTGAGGAAGCTGCGCTCGTCGAGGGCTGCCAGGCGTTGTGCGTCCATGCCCAGGCGGGTCCAGACCAGTGCGCAGCGGTTTTCCGGCAGCGGCAGCAACGCCATCGGGCCTTCGTCGGTGAAACGCTCGAAAGCCATGCCGTTGTGCGCTTCGCTCGGGGTGATGTTGGCGATCAGCGCGCTTTGGTTGTACGGACGTTTGCGGATGCCGATCCCCAGTTGCTCCCGCAGGCCGGAACGGCCGCCATCAGCGAGTACCGCGAGGTCGCATTCCAGCATGGTTTCATCGTTCAGAGTCAGGCGATAGCCATCGGTCAGCGGCTCCATGCGGGTGACTTCCGCCGGGCAGTGCCATCTGATCACGTCCTTGTCCAGACCTTGCCACAGGCATTGGCCGAGCCAGGCGTTTTCAACGACATAACCCAGCGCTGGAACACCCTCTTCCATCGCCGACAACCGAGCCGTCGAGAATCGGCCACGGTCGGAAACATGAATCTGCTTGATCGGCTCGGCGCGGCGCGAGACTTCCTGCCAGATGCCCAACCGTTGATAGATTTGCCGCGAGCCGAAGGACAACGCCGAAGAGCGGGCATCGTAACTCGGTTGATACGTGTCGCCAGGGGCGAACGGCTCGATCAGCACGATCTTCCAGCCTCGGGCCTTGGCAACGGCTTGCAGGGCCAGCGCCAGGCTTGCACCGACCAGCCCGCCACCGATGATTGCCAGGTTGACTCGACTCATGCTGCCTGTGTCCGCGCGGCGGCCATCAGGGCCTCGATCTCGGCGACGGTTTTCGGCACGCCGTTCGTCAATATTTCACAGCCGGTTTTGGTGACCACTACGTCGTCCTCGATGCGCACGCCAATGCCGCGCCATTTCTTCGCAACATTCTGGTTGTCCGGGGCGATATAGATCCCCGGCTCCACGGTCAGCGCCATGCCGACTTCCAGCACGCGCCACTCGCCGCCGACCTTGTATTCGCCGACGTCATGCACATCCATGCCCAGCCAATGGCCGGCGCGGTGCATGTAAAACGCCTTGTAGGCTTCGCCGGCGATCAGCTCGTCAACGTCACCCCGCAGCAGACCCAGCTTGACCAGCCCGGCCGTGATGACCCGGACTGTGGCCTCGTGCGCCTGGTTCCAGTGCTTGTTCGGGGCGATTTCGGCAAAGGCGGCTTCCTGGGAAGCCAGCACCAATTCGTAAATCGCTTTCTGTTCCGCTGAATACTTGCCGCTGACCGGAAAGGTGCGGGTGATGTCGCTGGCGTAGCAGTCGATCTCGCAACCGGCGTCGATCAGCACCAGATCACCGTCCTTGAGCAGCGCGTCGTTCTGCTGGTAATGCAGGATGCAGCTGTTGCGCCCCGCCGCGACGATCGACCCGTAGGCCGGCATCTTCGCCCCGCCCTTGCGGAATTCGTAATCGAGCTCGGCTTCCAGGCTGAATTCGTGCAACCCGGCGCGACAGGCCTGCATTGCCCGTACATGCGCCTGGGCGGAAATCCGCGCAGCCTCGCGCATCACTTTCACTTCTGCCGCCGATTTATACAGGCGCATGTCGTGCAGCAGATGATCCAGGGCAACGAATTCGTTCGGCGGCTGGGCACCGAGGTTGGCCTTGGAGCGGATCACGTTGATCCACTCCATCAGGTGGCGGTCGAATTCGGGGTTGCTGCCCATGGCCGAATACACCCGGTCACGGCCTTCGATCAGGCCCGGCAGGATGTCGTCGATATCAGTGATCGGAAAGGCGTCGTCGGCGCCGAAATCGCGAATCGCGCCTTCCTGCCCGGCACGCAGGCCATCCCACAGCTCGCGCTCGGCATTGCGTTCGCGGCAGAACAGGATGTATTCGCCGTGCACGCGGCCCGGCATCAACACCAGTACGGCCTGGGGCTCGGGAAACCCGCTGAGGTACTGGAAGTCGCTGTCCTGGCGGTAGACGTGTTCGACGTCGCGGTTGCGGAGGGCCACCGCGGCGGCGGGCAGGATGGCGATGCTGTTGGGTTCCATCTGCGCCATCAGGGCCTTGCGGCGCCGGCTGTATTCCGATTTCGGGATATGGATCATGGGCAGATGGCGTTCCCTGGCAAACGATTAGTGCAGCGACGGTTTGGCTGCGGCCGGCACGTCTTTTTTGGTCTCGGAGAACAGCAGCAGCGGTGCGACGCGCAGGTACTCCATGACTTCCATGTAGTCGTTTTCGCCGTCGTCGGACTCTTCCAGGGCGTCTTGCACCTGGGAAATGGCTGCCAGATCCTGCAGCACCTCGGTGGCCTCGGTGCTCAGGGCACTGCTGTCACGGCAGTTCAGGCCAAAGCCGCTGAGGAAACCCTGGCACCATTGGCCCAGTGCGGCGGCACGTTCGGTGAGCGGCGCATCGTCGGTCGGCAGCAGCAGAACGACGGTCACGTCATCGCCGGTGAGCTCGCCTTTTACCATCTCTTGCAGGCCGATCAGGGCGTTGCGAACGTTGTCCTGCGGCTCGTTTTCGAGCAGTTCGGCGGCGTCGATCAGCCAGCCTTCGGCGTCGAAACCGGCACCGGCACAGCTGCGGCCGAGCAACAGGCCGTGCAGTTCAGCAGGCGAGACGTTGTGACCGCTGGAAGTCAGCAGGGTGGCGAAGGCTTGGTACGGGGAATTCTGAATGGTCATGGGCAGCTAGGCGCCAGACGGCGCTATGTCTAGAATGAAGGCCTTGTATCCTACATCGACTACCCCTGTAGGAGCGAGCTTGCTCGCGATGGTTGTCAACGATAACGCTGGGTACCTGACACCCCGCGGCGTTCTCAGGTTCATCGCGAGCAAGCTCGCTCCTACAGTCCAACACCCATCAGACAGTGAAGACAATGGAAGACACCGACCTGCAAGCGCTGATGGCCAGACTCGAGCTGCTGATTACCCGAGTCGAGCAACTTAAGAGTCAAAACGGACTCTTACTAGCTCAGGAAAAGACCTGGCGCGAGGAACGCGCGCACCTCATTGAAAAAAACGAAATCGCCCGGCGTAAGGTCGAATCGATGATTTCGCGCCTCAAGGCCCTGGAGCAAGACTCATGAGTTCAAGCAATAGCGTAACCGTGCAGATCCTCGACAAAGAGTATTCAATCATCTGCCCTCAGGAAGAGCGCAGTAATCTGGTCAGCGCCGCCCGTTATCTGGACGGCAAGATGCGCGAGATCCGCAGCAGCGGCAAAGTCATCGGCGCCGACCGTATCGCCGTGATGGCTGCGCTGAACATCACGCATGACTTGCTGCACAAGGAAGAACGCCCGGATGTGCAGGCCAGCGGCTCGACCCGCGAACAGGTGCGAGACCTGCTCGATCGCGTCGATCTGGCGCTCGCCACCGATCCGGACGTCACCAAAGGCTGATTCGCGTCGCCGCTTGCGGTATAATCCCCTCACTCCCTGGGGTGCTTGCCAGTTGGCGATGTCCCTGAGCCGATTTGCTATACCCTGGAGGTTGCACGTTGGGCTGGTGTGCATGTCCGCTAGACGGAAAGCCTTAAAGCCTACTGCATCTTCCACCTTGAACTTTCGGGTTCAAGGGCTAAGTCGACAGCGGCACATTCGGGGAGCCTGATTTCAGTCCAATGCCGGTTTTGATACCGGCATTGGCGTTTTTACGGGTACGCTTCACGTATCCGCATTGTTGAAGCCCGAATACATGACCGAACCTGCGCTGCTCCCCCGCCCGCAACTTCGACGCATGCTGCGCAAGGCCCGCCGCGCACTGACTCCCAGTCAGCAGCGCCAGGCCGCTCGCGGGCTGTACAAGCAATTGGCCCAGCAACCGCTGTTCCGCCGCGCCAGACACATCTCGCTCTACCTGCCCACCGACGGTGAAATCGACCCGCGCCTGTTGCTGCGCGCCGCACAACGCCGGGGCAAAGCCACCTATCTACCGGTGCTGAGCGCCTGGCCGCGAACCAAAATGGTGTTCCAGCGCATCCGTCCCGGGGAAAAACTCAAACCCAACCGCTTCCGCATTCTCGAACCACGGGCCAATCTCGCCCGGCAGCGCAAGATCTGGGCGTTGGATCTGGTGCTGTTGCCATTGGTGGGTTTTGACGATGTCGGCGGACGCCTGGGGATGGGCGGTGGTTTCTACGACCGGAGCCTGGCCTACCTGGCGCGACGCAATGATTGGCGCAAGCCGACGCTGCTGGGGCTGGCCCATGAATGTCAGAAGGTGGCGCGATTGGCTCAGGCGAGCTGGGATGTGCCGCTGCAAGGAACGGTGACGGACAAGGCCTGGTATTACGCAGGCTAGGCGCCACTTCGATCAGCGGCGCAGAGGCAACAGGATCAGCGCTTGAAGGCGGTCGACTGTTGCTGCAATTGGGCGAGTTCGACCGGCGCATCGGTCTTGTTGGCCCACAGGCTTTGGGCATAGCCAGTGGTCACGACGCCAAGGCCAAACAAAATGACCAAAATCCATAGTAAATCCGGTTTGCGTTTCATCGATTGCCCCCCAAAGGCACATCAACACGATGACAGCAGCGGTTTCCGTTTGTAGGCCGTGCAGCAGCGTCAAGCTTTAAAGGCCGGCATTTTGCGACAACGCGAACCGCTGCGCAAACGCTGACGTCAACCGACTGTCGGTTTGTCATAAAATCGCCGACAAGCTGCTCAATCACCACGCAAGGAGCAACAGACATGGCCTATTGGCTGATGAAATCCGAGCCCGACGAACTCTCGATCAAGGGGCTGGAAAAACTCGGCAAGGCGCGCTGGGACGGGGTTCGCAACTATCAGGCACGCAATTTCCTGCGGGCCATGGCGGTGGGGGATGAGTTCTTTTTCTATCATTCCAGCTGCCCTGAGCCGGGCATCGCCGGAATCGGCAGGATTATCGAAGCCGCATACCCGGACCCGACGGCGCTGGAGCCAGAGAGCCATTATTTCGACCCTAAGGCCACCCCGGACAAAAACGCCTGGAGCGCGATCGATGTCGCGCATGTCGAGACGTTTGACCGGGTGCTGAAACTGGATTACCTGAAGCAGCAGACGGCACTGGCCGAGTTGCCGCTGGTGCAGAAAGGCTCGCGGCTTTCGGTGATGCCGGTGACGGCGGAGCAATGGGCGGCGGTGATTGCTTTAAAGCCTTGAGTCATTTGTTGCCTGTACTGGCCTCTTCGCGGGCAAGCCCGCTCCCACAGTGGATTTGTGTTGGAACACGATCACGCAAACACCAAAGAAACCTGTGGGAGCGGGCTTGCCCGCGAAGAGGCTGGTCCGGACAGCAGAATTCTTATTGAATGATCAAGTTGTTGAACAACAAGTCCTCAACCACCGGCTTACCGATTTCATCGTTCATCACCTGCTGGGTCTGCTTCAGCGCTTCCTGACGCAGCTTTTCCTTGGCCTCGACGTTGTTCATCGTCTCGGTGGTCTGCTGGGCGAACAGCGCGACCAATTGATTACGGATCAACGGCTCATTGGCCTTCACCGCCTTGGCGGCCTCGTCACCGGTCACCCGCAATGCCACATCGGCCTTGTAGACCTTCAGTTTCGGCGTGCCATCCAGCCCGTAGTTACCCACGAACGGCGGGCTCAAGGTGATGTAGCTGACCTTCGGAGCAGCATCTTCTTTGGCTTCTTCGGCCACCGCTGCCACAGGCAGAGACAGGGCCAGCATCAACATGATCCACGCTTTCACAATTCGCTCCTTATCCGGTTTGCGGCTTAGCATAACGACCCGCCGCGCAAGCACAAGCTTATGGCTGACTATCAGGGCCGGGCATGCTCGTTGACCCATCGACCCATACACCTACACTTATCGGCCATCACTCCCAAAGGAATAGCCCTGATGAAAGCCGTGCTGTGCAAAGCCTTCGGCCCTGCCGAATCGCTGGTGCTGGAAGACGTCGCCAGTCCTGTCGCGAAGAAGAACGAAATCCTGCTGGACGTGCACGCCGCCGGGGTGAATTTCCCCGACACGTTGATCATCGAGGGCAAATACCAGTTCAAGCCGCCCTTCCCGTTTTCGCCCGGTGGTGAAGCGGCCGGCGTGGTCAGCGCCGTGGGTGAAAAGGTCAGCCACCTGAAAGTCGGTGACCGGGTCATGGCCCTGACCGGCTGGGGCAGCTTTGCCGAGCAGGTCGCGGTGCCGGGCTACAACGTTCTGCCCATCCCGCCGTCGATGGATTTCAACACCGCCGCCGCCTTCAGCATGACCTACGGCACCTCGATGCACGCCCTCAAGCAGCGCGGCAACTTGCAACCGGGCGAAACCCTACTGGTGCTTGGTGCCTCGGGCGGTGTAGGCCTGGCGGCGGTGGAAATCGGCAAAGCCATGGGCGCCCGGGTGATCGCCGCGGCCAGCAGCGCAGAGAAACTCGCCGTGGCCAAGGCCGCCGGCGCCGACGAACTGATCAACTACAGCGAAACCAGCCTGAAGGACGAAATCAAGCGCCTGACCGATGGCCAGGGTGCCGACGTGATCTACGACCCGGTCGGCGGCGACCTGTTCGACCAGGCCATCCGCGCCATCGCCTGGAACGGCCGCCTGCTGGTGGTCGGTTTCGCCAGCGGGCGCATTCCCGAGTTGCCGGTCAACCTGGCCCTGCTCAAGGGCGCGGCGGTGCTCGGCGTGTTCTGGGGCTCGTTCGCCCAACGCCAGCCGCAAGACAACGCGGCAAACTTCCAGCAGTTGTTTGCCTGGTTTGCCGAAGGCAAGTTGAAACCGCTGGTGTCGCTGGTTTATCCGCTGAGCAATTCGGCGCAGGCGATCAATGATCTTGGCCAGCGTAAAGCGGTCGGGAAAGTGGTGGTGCAGGTTCGCTGAATCCTCTGCAAAAAAAAGCGCGGCCATCTAGCCGCGCTCTTTTTTGCCGTCAAAGGAACACCTCCCCGGCCCTGGCATCCAACGACGCCATCAACAAAAGCACGCATATCCACCACCGCATGTCCCTCTCCCTTCGCCTGCAACGCCAGACCTGGCAACAGCACAAAGGTTAAAGCGCCGGGGCATTCGGCATAACGCCATGACTTCTGCTTTAAACGAAGGATCTTTCCTAAAGACCTGCCCTATTTCAGGCACATCAAGCGCCTGCTAACTAAACAGGTAACGCTTCCTACAACGCCCCTCACTTACATCTGAGCGACATGTTCATAAAGGAACGCGCGATATCCAACATTTCCGCTGTTTTGCCGATGAGAACCGGTGCTATTTTCGGTAACGAAACTGTAACATTCGTATCCGCAGTCAAAACAAGAAATCTGGAGCTCTTGAATGTTTGCTTTCTTTCGTCCTGCCGCACATCAGGCTCCATTGCCTGAAGAAAAAATAGACAGCACCTATCGACGCCTGCGCTGGCAGATTTTCGCCGGCATCTTCATTGGCTATGCCGGTTACTACCTGCTGCGCAAAAACTTCTCCCTGGCCATGCCGTACCTGATCGACGAGGGCTACTCCCGTGGTCAGCTGGGCCTGGCGATGTCCGCCATCGCGATTGCCTACGGTCTGTCGAAGTTTCTGATGGGCCTGGTGTCCGACCGTTCCAACCCGCGCTTCTTCCTGCCGTTCGGACTGTTGGTGTCGGCCGGAGTGATGTTCGTTTTCGGTTTCGCGCCCTGGGCGACGTCCAGTGTGACCATGATGTTCATTCTGCTGTTCATCAACGGCTGGGCGCAGGGCATGGGTTGGCCGCCGAGTGGCCGGACCATGGTGCACTGGTGGTCGCAGAAGGAACGTGGCGGCGTGGTGTCCGTATGGAACGTGGCGCACAACGTCGGCGGTGGCCTGATCGGCCCGTTGTTCCTGATCGGCATGGGCCTGTTCAATGACTGGCACGCCGCGTTCTACGTGCCGGCAGCCGTGGCGCTGGCGGTAGCGGTGTTTGCCTTTGTGACCATGCGCGACACCCCGCAATCGGTTGGCCTGCCGCCGATCGAGCAATACAAGAATGACTACCCGGAAGGCTACGACGCCAGCCACGAAGAAGAATTCAGCGCCAAGGAAATCTTCGTCAAATACGTGCTGCGCAACAAAATGCTCTGGTACATCGCCTTGGCCAACGTCTTTGTCTATCTGCTGCGCTACGGCGTGCTGGACTGGGCGCCGACCTACCTCAAGGAAGCCAAGGGTTTCACTGTGGATAAAACCTCGTGGGCGTACTTCTTCTACGAGTGGGCAGGTATCCCGGGCACGCTGCTGTGCGGCTGGATGTCGGACAAGATCTTCCGTGGCAACCGTGGCCTGACCGGCATGGTGTTCATGGCGCTGGTGACGGTCGCGACGCTGGTTTACTGGCTCAACCCGGCCGGTAATCCGATGGTCGACATGATCGCGCTGCTTTCCATCGGCTTCCTGATCTACGGCCCGGTGATGCTGATCGGCCTGCAGGCGCTGGAACTGGCACCGAAGAAAGCGGCCGGTACAGCGGCAGGCTTTACCGGTCTGTTCGGTTACTTGGGCGGTTCGGTCGCGGCCAGTGCAGCGATGGGCTACACCGTGGACCATTTCGGCTGGGACGGCGGTTTCGTGCTGCTGGTCGGCGCCTGCCTGCTGGCGATGGCCTTCCTGGCCCCGACCCTGCGGCACAAACAAATCGCCAGTCAGAGCCGCGAAGCACTCGCTTGATCGTCCTTTGATTTACAGCGCTTGAGCCGCGCCTCCAGATTCCGGTCTGGCATGGCGTGGCTGCGCAGGGCGTGCGCGGTCTGCTCGACATAATCGCGAGTGGTGCCGTAGCGCCCACAGGCGTTTTCGAACACATGGCTCAGCACATGGTCCGGCAAGTTGCCGGCATAGCTGGGCAGGTGTCGCTCCAGCACAAAACCCAATGCCTGTACCTGGCTGCCATCTTCGAGACGGCAGTTGAGCCAGTGTGGGCGGTAGGAAGGGAAAGGCATCTCGCGTTGCCAAAGTGCGTAGAGCGAGGCTTCGAGTTGTTCTTCGGGCAAACGATAGGCGAAACCGCTGCAAGAACCGCCGCGATCCAGTCCAAACACCAGGCCAGGCATTTCCGGTGTGCCGCGAT
This sequence comes from Pseudomonas sp. KH_046_2, assembly GCF_057838985.1. Classification (NCBI taxonomy): domain Bacteria; kingdom Pseudomonadati; phylum Pseudomonadota; class Gammaproteobacteria; order Pseudomonadales; family Pseudomonadaceae; genus Pseudomonas; species Pseudomonas sp. KH_046_2. The sequence continues at coordinate 6,033,995 of NZ_CM174480.1, forward strand.
GTTCGTGGGACCACAGGTACAACCCGCGATGGTAGCCATGCACCCGGCCCCGAACCCGCTCAACCGCCGTGCACTCAGGGCGCCAGATCAGCGAACCATACGCAAACAACCAGACCGGCCCACCCTTGTGGCGCGCCATGGTCGATTGCATCGAGCTGAGCAATTGTTCGTGAGTGAGCTGCGGTCCCAGATCGAGCCGCGGAGGGTAAGCCAGATTCAAAAAAGCAGATTCAATGGCGCTCATGGCGAATAGCGTTCAGCTCCCCGCGGGTGAAGAATTACTTAATAGAACGCACGGCTGTAACAATAAGGCACATAAGTTTTAAGGCAATTTAAATGCCATGGCACAGTTTTTAAATAAATGCCTGCGTGAAATATAACCTACCGATATTTATAGAAGTTTATAAATACCGATAAGCTATATAGAGAGTTATAAACCTGTAGGAGCAGCATCAGGATCCAGGCTCAAGATCGCGGCGCATACGCAAAAACGTCGGCGCGCATCTGGTGAGCGTCCATCCCCGCTTCCACCAGCGCATCCAGCGTGCCGTAGACCATGGCCGGAGAGCCACTGGCGTACACGTGCAGCGGCTTGAGGTCAGGGAAGTCTTCACAGACCGCTTCATGCAGCATGCCGCACCGCCCTTCCCAACCGCATTGATCACTGACGACCTTGTGCAGGAACAGGTTGGGCAGCTTCAGCCATTCGTCCCAGTGCTCGATTTGATAAAAATCTTCAGGACGACGCACGCCCCAATACAGATGCACCGGATGCTTGAAACCCGAGGCTCGGCAATGTTCGATCAGACTGTGGATCTGGCCCATGCCGGTACCAGCGGCGATCAGCACGAGAGAACCGTCCGGCAACTCCTCCAGGTGGGTATCGCCAAACGGCAATTCGACCCGCACCATGCTGTTGCGCTGAAGCTGTTCGATCAGGCTCAGCGCACTGGATTCGCGCGCCAGTACGTGGATTTCCAGGTCGCGCCCCGCATGCGGTGCCGAGGCGAGGGAGAAGGCGGACTTTTCGCCGCTCTCCCGTTCGATCATCAGGTACTGGCCGGCGTGATAGCGCGGCGGTTTGCCGGCCGGAGCCCGCAGACGTACGCGCCAGGTGTCGCCGCCCACCTCCTTGCACTCAATGACCTGACACGACACGCTGCGCACCGGCAGTTCTCCCAACGCGAGCACGCCATCCCACAGCACGATGCAGTCTTCCAGCGGCTCCGCTATGCAAGTGTAGAACTCGCCATGATCACGCACATTGCCGGCCTGCTCGACCCGGCCTTCCACCAGCAGCGCCGCGCACACGTGGCAATTGCCGTTGCGGCAGCTTTGCGGGCATTCGTAGCCCAGACGTCGTGCGCCATCGAGAATCCGCTCGCCGGGCAACATCTCAAGCACTGCTCCGGAGGGCTGCAAGGTTACACGCATCAATCTATTCCTAACTGATTCCAGATGGCATCGATCCGCTGGGTCACGGCATCGTCCTTGACGATGACCCGGCCCCATTCGCGGGTGGTTTCGCCCGGCCATTTATGCGTGGCATCGAGGCCCATTTTCGACCCCAGGCCGGACACCGGCGAGGCGAAGTCGAGGTAGTCGATCGGCGTGTTGTCGATCATCACCGTGTCGCGCTTGGGGTCCATGCGCGTGGTGATGGCCCAGATCACGTCGTTCCAGTCCCGGGCATTGATATCGTCGTCGGTGACGATAACGAACTTGGTGTACATGAACTGTCGCAAAAACGACCAGACACCCAGCATTACCCGCTTGGCGTGGCCCGGATACGACTTCTTCATGGTCACGATGGCCATGCGGTACGAGCAACCTTCGGGCGGCAGGTAGAAGTCGGTGATCTCCGGGAACTGCTTCTGCAGGATCGGCACGAACACTTCGTTCAACGCCACGCCGAGGATCGCCGGCTCATCCGGTGGACGGCCGGTGTAGGTGCTGTGGTAGATCGGCTTGATACGGTGGGTGATGCGCTCGACGGTGAACACCGGGAAGCTGTCGACTTCGTTGTAGTAACCGGTGTGGTCGCCGTACGGGCCTTCATCGGCCATCTCGCCCGGATGGATCACGCCTTCGAGAATGATTTCGGCGGTGGCCGGCACTTGCAGGTCGTTGCCGCGGCACTTCACCAGTTCGGTGCGGTTACCGCGCAAGAGGCCTGCGAAGGCGTATTCGGAAAGGCTGTCGGGCACCGGGGTCACGGCACCGAGGATGGTCGCCGGGTCAGCGCCCAGGGCCACGGAAACCGGGAACGGCTGGCCGGGGTGCTTTTCGCACCACTCGCGAAAATCCAGCGCGCCGCCACGGTGACTCAGCCAGCGCATGATGACCTTGTTGCGACCAATCACCTGCTGACGGTAGATGCCGAGGTTCTGGCGATCCTTGTTCGGGCCTTTGGTGACGGTCAGGCCCCAGGTGATCAGCGGACCGACGTCGCCCGGCCAGCAGGTCTGCACCGGCAGCATGGCCAGGTCGACGTCGTCGCCTTCGATGACCACTTCCTGGCACACCGCGTCCTTGACGACTTTCGGCGCCATCGAAATGATCTTGCGGAAGATCGGCAGCTTGGACCAGGCATCCTTCAGGCCTTTAGGCGGCTCGGGTTCCTTGAGGAACGCCAGCAGCTTGCCGATCTCGCGCAGCTCGCTGACCGACTCGGCACCCATGCCCATGGCGACCCGCTCGGGGGTGCCGAACAGGTTGCCGAGCACCGGGATGTCATAGCCTGTCGGCTTTTCGAACAACAGCGCCGGGCCTTTGGCACGTAGCGTGCGATCACACACCTCGGTCATCTCCAGCACTGGAGAGACGGGGATCTGGATGCGTTTCAACTCTCCGCGCTGCTCAAGCTGCTGCACGAAATCCCGAAGATCCTTGAATTTCATTGATGATGGCACCCGAAAAATAGGCGTACATCCTACCTGCTCTGCCGGCCGCTGGCAGCTTATCGCTGCTTATCTGGATGCATTCACCTGCGGTTTCCCCGGGTTTGCCCCGGCTTGCAGACTGACAAACAGCGGTTCGAGGATCGGCGCCACCCACCGCGCACCCACCTCCGAGAGGTGATTGTCATCGGTGTACAACGAGTAGCCGCCGCGTTCGGCGCGGCACAGGCCGTTTGCATCACACAGCCTTGGGGCCGGGTCCACCACCTGTACCGCCGGGTCTTGCGCCAGTTGTGCGAACAATTGACTGATGAATGCCTGGCGTTTGTGGTGCTCTGCGAGCGCCAGCCCGACATCGTCGACCGGACGGTCCAGCATTGCCAGACGCGTGAGGCGATACGGAGGGCTGAAGGCCTGCAACGGCACCTCTTTTACCAGCCAGACCCGATGCCCGCCGGCACGCAATTGCGCGACTCGTGCACGCAAGCCATCGGCCAGACGTTGTTCGGCACTGGTACGGTCGTAATGCCCGTCAGCGCTTTTCAGTGCGTGGCCCAGATCGCCTTTGCCCTCGCCGTAGAGGTACAGGCTCCAGTGCGCGACCAACACCACATCGCTGACAGCTTGCGGCTTCAAGGCCTGTACAACACGCCGATTGAACCGCGCACAACGTGCATCATGCTCCAGGCCTTCGACAGGTAAACAACCAGGAGAACTGGCGAGCATCACGTTGACGCCATGGGTCTTGGCACCCTCGTCGAAAACCGGAATCAACGCCGTGGCATGGCTATCGCCCCAGACAAGGGCTGGGGGCAGGCGATTTTGTGCGCCATAACGGCAGAACAACTTGTCATCCGGCGTCTTGTCATCGGCCAGGCAGGCCATCAGTTCCGGCCGCCATTCACGAGCCTTGGCGTATTGCAGGGCCTGGTCAGACAGACGCCACGGCAAGCCGTCGGTCCAGCGCAAGGTTTGTCCGGCCAGGCCGAGCACCAGGACGCCGCAGGCGCCGGCGAGCAAAATCTGCCGGCGCCCGGCGAGCAGGCGACGCTCACGAAACGGGGTCTCGACGAATTTCCAGGACAGATAACCCAGCAACAGCGTCAGCAAAATCAACCCGGTACTGTTGACAGCACTCGGTTCACCGACGCTGGCATAGCGGGAGAATACGAACACCGGCCAGTGCCACAAGTACCAGGAATAAGAAATCAGGCCGAGGCCGACCATCACCCGACAGCTCAAAAACTGACCAACCAAGGTTTCACGATGACCGTTGGCAAAAATCAGCAGCACCACACCCAGCACAGGCAGCAACGCCGCGACGCCCGGGAATGGCGTGGCCTTGTCATAACCGAACACCGCCAGCAGGATCAGCACCATGCCGAGCAGGCTCAGCCACTGCGCCGCCATCGGCTTGAGACGCCACCCATGCCTGGGCGCGACCGCCAGCATCGCCCCGGCCAACAGCTCCCACGCACGCATAGGCAACAGGAAGAAGGCTTTTTCCGGATGATGGGCGACGGCCCACACGCTCAAACCAAAGGACAGCAGCAATACGCCGAACAGCGCCGGCCGCCAATGCCTGAGACGGCTCGACAGCAGTGTCAGCAGCAACGGGAAGACGATATAAAACTGCTCTTCCACCGCCAGTGACCAGGTGTGCAGCAGGGGTTTGAGATCGGAGGCGACATCGAAATAGCCGTCCTGGCGCATGAACAGGATGTTGGACACGAACATCACCTGGTAACGCACCGATCGCCCCAGCTCTTCGTAATCCTTCGGCGCCAGCAAAAACCAGCCGACCGCCAGCACCGCGATGATCATCGCGAACAACGCCGGCAAAATCCGCCGCGCACGCCGGGCCCAGAAATCGACGAAGCTGAATTGCCCGGCCTGGCGATGATTCCAGATGATCGACGTGATCAGGTAACCGGAAATCACGAAAAACACGTCCACGCCGACAAAGCCGCCGGTAAATCCTGGAACGCCAAAATGAAACAGCACGACAGCGATCACCGCCACCGCGCGCAAGCCGTCGATATCCCTTCGATAAGCCAGTGTGCTCATAAACATAAAACCAGTCAGATCGTTGTTTTCAGCGCGCTTGAGCATCGTCCCCGGAGATGACTGCTGACGCGGCTGGTTGAAGTGCTAACCAACTGACCTTGGCCAATCAAAAACCTCCCATGGCCCGGGAAAAAAATTGCAGGCAAAAAAATGGCGCCCCACTGGGGCGCCATTCTCTTGAACTCAACGGACGATGTTACTTGCGCTTCATCGACAGGAAGAATTCGTCGTTGGTCTTGGTCGTTTTCAGCTTGTCGACCAGGAACTCGATGGCAGCCACTTCATCCATCGGGTGCAGCAGCTTGCGCAGAATCCACATGCGCTGCAGCTCGTCGTCGGCAGTCAGCAACTCTTCGCGGCGGGTGCCGGAACGGTTGATGTTGATGGCCGGGAAGACGCGCTTTTCAGCGATACGGCGATCCAGCGGCAGTTCCATGTTACCGGTGCCTTTGAATTCCTCGTAGATCACTTCGTCCATCTTCGAGCCGGTTTCAACCAGCGCGGTGGCGATGATGGTCAGCGAGCCGCCTTCTTCGATGTTCCGCGCGGCGCCGAAGAAACGCTTCGGTTTCTCCAGGGCGTGGGCATCGACACCACCGGTCAGTACCTTGCCGGAGCTCGGGATCACGGTGTTGTAGGCGCGAGCCAGACGGGTGATGGAGTCAAGCAGGATCACCACGTCTTTCTTGTGTTCGACCAGGCGCTTGGCCTTCTCGATCACCATTTCGGCAACCTGTACGTGGCGGGTTGGCGGTTCGTCGAACGTCGAGGCAACCACTTCGCCGCGCACGGTGCGCTGCATTTCGGTTACTTCTTCCGGACGTTCGTCGATCAGCAGCACGATCAGGTGAACTTCAGGGTTGTTGCGCGCGATGTTCGCGGCAATGTTCTGCAGCATGATCGTCTTGCCGGCTTTCGGCGGTGCAACGATCAGGCCGCGCTGGCCTTTACCGATCGGGGCGCACAGGTCGATGACACGACCGGTCAAGTCCTCGGTGGAACCGTTACCGGCTTCCATCTTCATGCGTACGGTCGGGAACAGCGGGGTCAGGTTCTCGAAGAGAATCTTGTTTTTCGCGTTTTCCGGACGGTCGTAGTTGATCGTGTCGACCTTGAGCAGCGCGAAATAACGCTCGCCTTCCTTTGGAGGGCGGATCTTGCCAACGATGGTGTCACCGGTGCGCAAGTTGAAACGACGGATCTGGCTCGGCGAGACGTAGATATCGTCTGGACCGGCGAGATAGGAAGCGTCAGCGGAGCGCAGGAAGCCGAAGCCGTCCTGGAGAATCTCCAGCACGCCATCACCGGAGATTTCCTCACCGCTTTTCGCGTGCTTCTTGAGCAGGGAGAAAATCACGTCCTGCTTGCGCGAACGGGCCATATTTTCTATGCCCATCTGTTCGGCCAATTCGAGCAGTTCGGTAATCGGCTTTTGCTTGAGTTCAGTCAGATTCATATAGGAATGACGTAATCATTTATGGAGGGGGGAAATTAAGCTTTTGGCTTAATGAGGCCGCGCCGCAGAGAAGGCGACAGGATCGCGTACTTATTCGAAAAGGAGTGCGTCGGCGACGGCTAGCAGGGGGCAATGGAGAAACCAGTGCGGGGCCGAATGTACCACCTGAGTTTAGGAGCGTCTAGCCCTGAATACGCAAAAAGCCCCGCTATTTGCGGGGCTTTTTCAGGATACTTTGCAGCGACGCTTAGATGTTGGCGTCGAGGAAGGCAGCCAGTTGCGACTTCGACAGTGCGCCGACCTTGGTCGCTTCAACGTTGCCGTTCTTGAACAGCATCAGGGTCGGGATACCGCGCACGCCGTGCTTGGCCGGGGTTTCCTGGTTCTCGTCGATGTTCAGCTTGGCAACGGTCAGCTTGCCTTTGTAAGTCTCGGCAATTTCGTCCAGAACCGGAGCGATCATTTTGCAAGGGCCGCACCATTCAGCCCAGTAGTCGACCAGTACAGCGCCTTCGGCCTTGAGTACGTCGGCCTCGAAGCTGGCGTCGCTAACGTGTTTGATAAGATCGCTGCTCATGGAATTCTCCAGGTTGTAAGCAAAAAAACGTGGCCCATCATAGCGGTCCTTCCCTCGTTCAGGAAGGTGCAGATGATTGAGTCTCGCTATGGTGATTCATGAGTTTGGGTATAGCTCAGGTCATGAAGTGACGGGAGCGATGAACGCGATTCCGGTACGCAGCGCGGCATTGCGTACGTGCTCTTGCATGGCCTTTTGCGCGGCGCCAGACGCCCGGCGAGCCAGCGCACGAAGGATTTTGCGGTGTTCCTGCCAGGTTTCCATGGCCCGCTCGACCCGGATGAACGGTAGCTTCTGGCTTTCCAGGAAGATGTCGGCGCTGGCGGTCAGGATGCTCAGCATCGCCTGATTGCCGCTGGCCAGCAGGATGCGGCGGTGGAATTCGAAATCCAGGCGGGCAGCGGCTTCGAAGTCGCCGGACTTCAGCTCGTTGCGCATGGCGGCGACATTGTCCTCCAGCGCATCGAGTTCGTCGGTGCTCAAGGTTACCGCCGCCAACCCCGCCGCAAAGCCTTCCAGCGCATAGCGCAATTGAAAGATGTCCAGCGGCGAAGCCTGCGCCGCGAACGGCCAGCCCGGCGCCGCATCGCCTCGCGGCAATTCCACCGGCGATTGCACGAACACCCCTTTGCCCGGCTGGATGCTGATGACCCCCAGCGCACTCAGCGATGACAACGCCTCGCGCAAGGATGCCCGACTGACCCCCAATTGCACCGCCAGGTCCCGTTGCGAGGGCAAGGCATCCCCGGGCCCGAAGCCCTGTTCGGTAATCAGTTTGCGGATGGCTTGCAGCGCCACTTCAGGTACGGCGCGAGAGATCGAGTTCATGGTTTTCCAGACGAACCAGGCCAATGTGCGCTCAGTTGTAAAGCTATTCGCGACGCCCGGCAAGTCGTGCCCCATGGGGGTTCGGTGATTTTCACGGCTGCGCCATCGGGGTGCGAAACGCAACCTGACTGTTCAGACCAGTAAGACCGTGCGACGCCAGTAAAACCGCGCCCTGCCGCCCTCAAACCCCCATGTTGGCATGGCCCATGCTCTGTCGATCCGCAGAAATCACTTCTTGCCGATCCGGAGATTTGCCATGACCCAGCGTTACAGCGCCCTCCTCGCAGCCCTGTTTGCCAGCCTGATGCTGAGCCAGGCACCCGCCCACGCCGACGGTCTGGAGGATGTGGTCAAGCGCGGCGTCCTCAAGGTCGCCGTGCCCCAGGACTTCCCGCCCTTCGGCTCGGTCGGCCCGGACATGAAACCCCGCGGCCTCGATATCGACACCGCGAAACTGCTGGCAGACCAGCTCAAGGTCAAACTCGAACTGACCCCGGTCAACAGCACCAACCGCATCCCCTTCCTCACCACCGGCAAGGTCGACCTGGTGATCTCCAGCCTCGGCAAGAATCCGGAGCGCGAAAAGGTCATCGACTTCTCCCGCGCCTACGCGCCGTTCTACCTCGCCGTGTTCGGTCCGCCAGACGCCGACATCAAGGGCCTGGACGATCTCAAGGGCAAGACCATCAGCGTCACCCGTGGCGCCATCGAAGACATCGAACTGACCAAGGTCGCCCCCGAAGGCGTGACCATCAAGCGTTTCGAAGACAACAACTCGACCATTGCCGCGTACCTGGCCGGGCAAGTCGACCTGATCGCCAGCGGCAACGTGGTGATGGTCGCGATCAGCGAGAAGAGCCCGAAACGCGTGCCTGCGCTGAAAGTGAAGCTCAAGGATTCGCCAGTCTACGTCGGCGTGAACAAGAACGAGCCGGCGCTGCTGGACAAGGTCAACCAGATCCTCGTCACCGCCAAGAGCGACGGCGCGCTGGAAAAGAACGCCCTGACCTGGCTGAAAGAGCCACTGCCGGCCGATCTCTGATTCGACGCGCGGGAGACATTTCATGGCTTATCAGTTCGATTTCCTGTCGGTGGTGAACAACACCGACCTGTTGCTGCGCGGTGCGTTGTTCACCCTTGAGCTGACCGCCATCGGCGCTGTGCTCGGCGTGGGGCTGGGCATCGTCGGGGCGCTGGTGCGGGCGTGGAACATCCGGCCTTTCGCAGGGGTTTTCGCGATCTACGTCGAGTTGATCCGCAACACGCCATTCCTGGTGCAGTTGTTTTTCATCTTCTTCGGCTTGCCGTCCCTGGGCGTGCAGATTTCCGAATGGCAGGCGGCGGTGCTGGCGATGGTTATCAACCTCGGCGCCTATTCCACCGAGATCATCCGCGCCGGCATCCAGGCGATCCCCCGGGGTCAGCTGGAAGCCGCGGCGGCACTGGCGATGACACGCTTCGAAGCGTTCCGCCATGTGGTGCTGCTGCCGGCACTGGGCAAAGTCTGGCCGGCACTGAGCAGCCAGATCATCATCGTCATGCTTGGTTCGGCGGTGTGTTCGCAGATTGCTACGGAGGAGCTGAGCTTCGCCGCCAACTTCATTCAGTCGCGCAACTTCCGCGCCTTTGAAACCTATGCCCTGACCACGCTGCTGTACCTGTGCATGGCGCTGCTGATCCGCCAGTTGCTGAACTGGATCGGCCACCGCTTCATTGCAAGGAGCAGCCGATGAGCGACTTCACCTTCTGGGACATCGTGCGCAACCTGCTCATGGGTCTGCAATGGACGCTGGCGCTGTCGCTGGTGGCGTTCATTGGCGGCGGGCTGATTGGCTTGCTGATCATGGTCATGCGCATCTCGGACAAATCCCTGCCGCGCAGCTTCGCCCGAACCTACATCGAACTGTTCCAAGGCACACCGCTATTGATGCAGCTGTTCCTGGTGTTTTTCGGCGTCGCGCTAGCCGGGATAGAGATTTCGCCGTGGATGGCGGCGGCGATTGCACTGACGTTGTTCACCAGTGCTTATCTGGCGGAGATCTGGCGCGGTTGCGTCGATTCGATTCCCAACGGCCAATGGGAAGCCTCATCGAGCCTAGCGCTGACCCCGCTGGAACAATTGCGCCATGTGATCCTGCCCCAGGCCCTGCGCATTGCCGTGGCGCCGACCGTGGGGTTTTCGGTGCAAGTGGTCAAAGGCACCGCCGTGACCTCGATCATCGGTTTCACCGAGCTGACCAAGACCGGCGGCATGCTCGCCAACGCCACTTTCGAACCGTTCATGGTCTACGGCCTCGTCGCCCTCGGCTACTTCCTGCTCTGCTACCCCTTGTCGCTCAGTGCGCACTACCTGGAAAGGAGACTGCATGCCTCTGCTTAGAATTTCCGCCCTGCATAAATACTACGGCGATCACCATGTACTCAAAGGCATCGACCTGAGCATAGAGGAAGGCCAGGTGGTGGCGATCATCGGTCGCAGCGGCTCGGGCAAGTCCACCCTGCTGCGCACCCTCAACGGCCTGGAATCGATCAACGACGGCGTGATCGAAGTCGACGGCGAGTACCTCGACGCCGCCCGCGCCGATCTGCGCAGCCTGCGGCAGAAAGTCGGCATGGTGTTCCAACAGTTCAACCTGTTCCCGCACCTGACCGTCGGCGAGAACGTCATGCTAGCGCCGCAAGTGGTGCAGAAAGTACCGAAAGCCAAGGCCGCCGAACTGGCGCGGCAGATGCTGGAAAGGGTCGGGCTGGGGGAAAAGTTCGATGCCTTCCCTGATCGGCTGTCCGGTGGGCAGCAACAGCGGGTAGCGATTGCCCGGGCACTGGCAATGTCGCCGAAAGTTTTGCTATGCGACGAAATCACCTCGGCGCTGGACCCGGAACTGGTCAACGAAGTGCTGAGCGTGGTCCGGCAACTGGCCAGGGAAGGCATGACGCTGATCATGGTCACCCACGAAATGCGCTTCGCCCGGGAGGTTGGGGACAAGTTGGTGTTCATGCACCAGGGCAAGGTGCATGAGGTGGGGGATCCGAAAGTACTGTTCGCCAACCCGCAGACGGCGGAGCTGGCGAATTTCATCGGGACGGTAGAGGCTGCGGGCTGAAGATCTTCGGTGCTATTGGCGCCGCCTTCGCGGGCAAGCCCGCTCCCACAGGGTCCAAGTTGAAGCACGATTGTATGTTCGACGCAAAAACCTGTGGGAGCGGGCTTGCCCGCGAAGAGGCCAGTGGCTGCACCACTAGAGCCCCATGGTGAAAGATCGCAGCCTTCGGCAGCTCCTACGCGTTGGCGCCAGCCTTTGATCGTGGCACGATGTCGAGGTTAACGACCGAGACCCCTGACCATGCCGCAATCCCAAGCCAAGAATCTGTCCCTGATCGCCGCAATCGACCTGGGCTCCAACAGCTTTCACATGGTCGTGGCCAAGGCCCAGAACGGCGAGATCCGTATTCTCGAGCGTCTCGGGGAGAAGGTTCAGCTGGCCGCCGGCATCGACGAAGAGCGCCATCTCAGCGAAGAATCGATGCAGCGCGGGCTCGATTGCCTCAAGCGCTTCGCCCAACTGATCAGCGGTATGCCCACCGGCGCCGTTCGCATCGTCGGCACCAACGCCTTGCGTGAAGCCCGCAACCGTGCCGAATTCATCCGTCGCGCCGAAGAAATTCTCGGCCACCCGGTGGAAGTCATTTCCGGCCGTGAAGAAGCGCGCCTGATCTACCTCGGCGTATCCCACACCCTCGCCGACACCCCGGGCAAGCGCCTGGTGGCCGACATCGGCGGCGGCAGTACCGAATTCATCATTGGCCAGCGCTTCGAACCGCTGCTGCGCGAAAGCCTGCAGATGGGTTGCGTCAGCTACACCCAGCGCTATTTCAAGGATGGCAAGATCACCCCGGCCCGTTACGCCCAGGCGTACACTGCGGCGCGGCTGGAGATCATGAGCATCGAGCACGCCCTGCACCGCCTGACCTGGGATGAAGCCATCGGCTCCTCGGGCACCATCCGCGCCATCGGTCTGGCGCTGAAGGCTGGCGGCCATGGTACCGGCGAGGTCAACGCCGAAGGCCTGGCCTGGCTCAAGCGCAAACTGATCAAGATGGGCGACGTCGAAAAAATCGATTTCGAAGGTATCAAGCCGGATCGCCGTGCGATCTTCCCGGCGGGCCTTGCGATCCTCGAAGCGATCTTCGACTCCCTCGAGCTGCAACGCATGGATCACTGCGAAGGTGCCCTGCGCGAAGGCGTGCTCTATGACCTGCTGGGCCGCCATCATCACGAAGACGTGCGTGAACGCACCCTCACTTCGCTGATGGAGCGCTACCACGTCGATCAGGAACAGGCGGTACGGGTCGAGCGCAAGGCACTACATGCGTTCGACCAGGTGGCCGAGGATTGGGATCTGGAAGACGGCGTCTGGCGCGAACTGCTCGGCTGGGCGGCCAAGGTCCATGAGGTAGGCCTGGACATCGCTCACTACCAGTACCACAAGCACGGCGCCTACCTGATCGAGCACTCGGACCTCGCCGGGTTCTCCCGCGAAGACCAGTTGATGCTCGCGCTGCTGGTACGCGGCCACCGACGCAACATTCCCAAGGACAAGTTCGCCGATTTCGGCGATGACGGCATCAAGCTGATTCGCCTGTGCGCACTGCTGCGCTTTGCGATCCTGTTCCACCACATCCGTGGCACCCAGCAAATGCCCCAGGTGGAGCTGAACGCCCATGGCAACAGCCTGGAAGTGGTGTTTCCGGAGAACTGGCTGGACGAAAACCAGCTGACCCAGGCCGACTTCGAAATTGAAGCGCAATGGCTAACCCGGGTCGATATCGTGTTGACCGCTCGCTAGAGCCCCTGTAGGAGCGAGCTTGCTCGCGAAAAGCCTGAGGGCAACGCGTTTATCCAGGCAGTACGCATAATCATTCACGTCCATCGCGAGCAAGCTCGCTCCTACAGTGGGCAGTGCAGAATGAAAAAGGGCGATCCATTTGGATCGCCCTTTTTTTGTCTGCCTGATCCGCGTTACCGAACCGTCAGAATCGGGCTGCCCAAACGTTCCAGCAATGTCGCCTGGGCGCTGCGCGGGTTCTGGTTGCCGGTTGGTGTGTTACGGATGTAACGACCGTCCGACTGCAAGCTCCAGCTGTGGGTGTTATCGGTCAGATACAACTCCAGCTCTTTCTTGACCCGCATGATCAGCTTCTTGCCCTCCACCGGGAAGCAAGTCTCGACGCGCTTGTCGAGGTTGCGTTCCATCCAGTCGGCACTGGACAGGAACATCTGCTCGTCGCCACCGTTGAGGAAGTAGAAGACCCGGGTGTGCTCCAGGAAGCGCCCGATGATCGAGCGCACGTGGATGTTGTGGGAAACCCCGGCGATGCCCGGTCGCAGGCAGCACATGCCACGCACCACCAGGTCGATGCGCACGCCCGACTGGCTGGCCTTGTACAGCGCGCGGATGATCTTCGGATCGGTCAGCGAGTTGAACTTGGCGATGATGTGCGCCGGTTTGCCGTCGAGGGCGAACTGGGTTTCCCGGGCAATCATGTCGAGCATGCCCTTTTTCAGGGTGAAGGGCGCGTGCAGCAATTTCTTCATGCGCAGCGTCTTGCCCATGCCGATCAACTGGCTGAACAGCTTGCCGACGTCTTCGCACAAGGCGTCGTCGGAAGTCAGCAGGCTGTAGTCGGTATACAGACGGGCGTTGCCGGCGTGGTAGTTACCCGTACCGAGGTGCGCGTAACGCACGATTTCACCCGCTTCGCGCCGTAAAATCAGCATCATCTTGGCGTGGGTCTTGAAGCCGACCACACCGTAGATCACCACCGCACCGGCCGCTTGCAGACGGCTGGCCAGTTGCAGGTTGGACTCTTCGTCGAACCGCGCGCGCAATTCGATCACCGCCGTGACCTCTTTACCGTTACGCGCCGCATCCACCAGCGCATCGACGATTTCCGAGTTGGCGCCAGAACGGTACAGGGTCTGGCGCACCGCCAGCACGTGTGGGTCCTTGGCGGCCTGGCGCAGCAGGTCGACCACCGGGGTGAACGACTCGAACGGGTGCAGCAACAGGATGTCCTGCTTGCTGATCACGCTGAAAATGTTCTCGCTGTTCTGCAGCAGTTTCGGAATCTGCGGGGTGAACGGCAGGTATTGCAGCTCGCGCTGACTGTCCAGGCCGGTGATGCTGAACAGCCGCGTCAGGTTCACCGGACCATTGACCTGATACAACTCCGTCTCGCTCAGGTTGAATTGCTTGAGCAGGTAGTCGGACAGGTGTTTCGGGCAGGTGTCGGCCACTTCCAGACGCACCGCATCGCCGTAGCGACGAGAGAACAGTTCGCCGCGCAAGGCGCGGGCCAGGTCTTCGACGTCTTCGGAGTCCAGCGCCAGGTCGGCGTTACGGGTCAGGCGGAACTGGTAGCAGCCCTTGACCTTCATGCCCTGGAACAGGTCATCGGCGTGGGCGTGGATCATCGACGACAGGAATACATAGTTATCGCCAGCACCGCCGACTTCTTCCGGCACCTTGATGATGCGCGGCAGCAGGCGTGGCGCCGGGATGATCGCCAGACCGGAATCGCGGCCAAAGGCGTCGATGCCTTCGAGCTCGACGATGAAGTTCAGGCTCTTGTTCACCAGCAAAGGGAACGGGTGCGTCGGGTCGAGGCCGATCGGGGTGATGATCGGCGCGATTTCATCACGGAAATAACGGCGGACCCAGGTCTTGAGCTTGGTCGTCCAATTGCGGCGACGGATGAAGCGAACCTGATGCTTTTCCAGTTCCGGCAACAGAATGTCGTTGAGGATCGCGTACTGGCGGTCGACATGACCGTGGACCAGTTCGCTGATGCGTGCAAGGGCCTGATGCGGTTGCAGACCATCGGCGCCGGCCTGTTCACGGGCAAAGGTGATCTGCTTCTTGAGGCCGGCGACGCGAATTTCGAAGAACTCGTCCAGGTTGCTGGAGAAGATCAACAGAAACTTCAGCCGCTCCAGCAATGGATAGGACTCGTCCAGCGCCTGCTCCAGCACGCGGATGTTGAACTGCAGTTGCGAGAGCTCGCGGTGGATGTACAGGCTGCTGTCATCCAGGCCGGGAATGGCCAGCGCCGGCGCTGGCGCTGTCGCGGCGGTTTCGACGACCGCCGCGGGCGGAGCTGGCTCCAGCTCCAGCGGGGTCTCGTCGACTTGCTCCACCACAGGTTGAGCGTCTTTTACGGCAACTTCAGTGAGTACTTCGGTATTCATCGAATGTTCCTGGGAGGGCTATTTTTGCTCTCGTAACAATTGAGCGGCACGAACGGCAAAGTACGTCAGGATGCCATCAGCCCCTGCACGTTTGAAAGCGGTCAAGGACTCGAGGATAACCCCTTCGCTCAACCAGCCATTCTGGATCGCCGCCATGTGCATGGCGTATTCGCCGCTGACTTGATAAACAAACGTCGGCACTTTGAATTCTTCTTTTACCCGGCACAGGATGTCCAGGTACGGCATACCTGGCTTGACCATGACCATGTCTGCACCTTCTGACAAGTCCGCCGCCACTTCGTGCAGGGCTTCGTTACTGTTTGCCGGGTCCATCTGATAAGAGGCCTTGTTGGCCTTGCCCAGGTTCAGCGCCGAACCGACCGCATCGCGGAACGGGCCGTAATAGGCGCTGGCGTACTTGGCCGAGTAGGCCATGATCCGCACGTTGACGTGACCGGCCACTTCGAGGGCTTCGCGGATCGCCTGGATGCGACCGTCCATCATGTCCGACGGGGCCACGACCTGAGCGCCGGCTTCGGCGTGGGACAGCGCTTGCCTGACCAGTGCGTCGACGGTGATGTCGTTCTGCACGTAGCCTTCTTCATCAAGAATGCCATCCTGGCCATGGGTGGTGAACGGATCCAGGGCAACGTCTGTGATCACACCCAGCTCAGGGAATCGCGCACGCAACGCACGGGTCGCGCGTTGGGCGATGCCTTCGGGGTTCCACGCTTCAGCGGCGTCCAGGGACTTGAGTTCGGCGGGTGTCACCGGGAACAGCGCCAGCGCCGGAATCCCCAGCTCGACCCACTTGGCTGCTTCTTCCAGCAACAGGTCGATGGTCAGGCGTTCGACGCCCGGCATCGAAGCCACCGCTTCGCGACGGTTTTCACCGTCCAGAACGAACACCGGCAGGATCAGGTCATCGACGGTCAGGACGTTTTCACGGACCAGGCGACGCGAGAAGTCGTCACGACGATTGCGACGCAGGCGGGTTGCGGGGAACAAACGGTTGGCGGGGGTAAAGCTCACGGCAGACTCCTGAGCCCGCGCTTACGGGCGAGCGTGACAGTTATAAGCGGCCATTATGACGAACGTATTACAGTTGTGTGCACCCCTGTGACAGGTAGCCGCATTCCATTGTCGTTGTAGGAAATGTTCACGTCGAGACACATTTGGACACTTTCCTGAATGTGTCCGAAGGGTTAGGCTGCGCGTTCATTTCGCCAGCACCCAGACAATGCTCCAACAATTTCTGCATGACTTCGGCTACTTTGCCCTTTTTCTAGGCACGTTCTTCGAAGGCGAAACCATCCTGGTGCTCGCGGGTTTCCTCGCGTTCCGTGGATACATGGACATCAACCTGGTGGTGGTCGTGGCCTTCTTCGGTAGCTATGCCGGCGACCAACTGTGGTATTTCCTGGGACGCAAGCACGGCCGCAAACTGCTGGCGCGCAAACCGCGCTGGCAAATGATGGGCGACCGGGCGCTGGAACACATTCGCAAACATCCGGACATCTGGGTACTGAGTTTTCGCTTCGTTTACGGTTTGCGCACGGTCATGCCGGTGGCCATCGGCTTGTCGGGCTATCCGCCGGGTCGTTACCTGCTGCTCAACGGCATTGGCGCAGCGATCTGGGCCACAGCCCTGGCGGCGGCCGCGTACCATTTCGGCGCTGTGCTCGAAGGCATGCTCGGCAGTGTGAAGAAGTACGAACTATGGGTGCTCGGTGCGCTGCTGGTCCTGGGCTTCGCGCTGTGGCTGCGTCGGCGCTTCAAGAATGCCCGCCTGGCCAAGCAGGTCTACGCCGACGAACAAGCCCTGAAAGCTGCACGGACCAACACCGAAGGTCCTACGACGCCAGCCGAGTGATGCGGTTCCTGCAACAGTAGAGACCGAGGCCACTCAACAGGCTGTAACTGAGCAGGCCGACCCAGCCCACGGCGCTGGCCGGCCACAGCCCCACCATCGGGGCCAGCCATACCAATGGCAGATTCGCCGCCAGCCGCAGCAGCTCCAGCTTCAACGCCCACGGGCGATTCTCCAGGGCCACGCCCAACACAAACAGACCGAACGCCACCGCTCCCCAGCCCAACCCCAGGGCGGCGACTGACAGTTTCGATTGAAGATTCATCAAGTAACTGCCCAGTGCGATATAGACGCAGAACTGCAAGAGGACGTAGAGCTGCTGACGCCCGTCCAACGCCACCTCGAATTTGCGAAACTGGCTCAGGTCCGGCTTGTTCACCGGGTATCTGGCCGCCACGTCCGCCGGGCGCCAGCCAGTGCGCATGAACCAGATCCGCAGCTTGTCCCAGATGCTTTCGGCACGCTGCGCATCTGCCCACAAATGCGCGTAGAACTGAACGTTCGCCCACACAGGATTCCAGCTCGCCAACGGCGTTGTCACGCCGAAAATCACTGGTTCGTTGTCGTCTTCTTCCTGGAACGAGCCGAACAGACGGTCCCAAATAATGAACACGCCGCCGTAGTTGCGATCCATGTAGAGAGCGTTCTGTGCATGGTGGGCCCGATGATTGGACGGCGTGACAAAGAACCATTCAAACCAGCCAAGCTTGGGAATGTGCCGCGTGTGCACCCAAAACTGGTACAGCAGGTTCAGCGCCGCGACGCTGACAAACACCAGCAGCGGCACGCCGACCACCGCCATCGGCAAATAGAAGATCCAGCTCAACAGGAATCCGGTACTGGTCTGGCGCAACGCCGTGGACAGGTTGTAGTCCTCGCTCTGGTGATGCACCGAATGGGCGGCCCAGAGGATGTTGCGCTCGTGGCCCATGCGATGCAGCCAGTAGTAGCAGAAATCGTAGAAGATAAAGGCATACACCCAGGTCCAGACGCTGTCGGCCGACAGCTCGAACAGCGCCAGATGCTGGAGGGCAAAGGCGTAGGTCACCAGCCCCACACCCTTGGTCAATAGACCCGTGGTGGTCGACAGCACACCGGTGCTGATGCTGTTGATCGCGTCCGCCACCCGATAATTGCTCACCCCGCGCCAACGGTCGGCCAACAGCTCGACGGCGATCAGAAAAAAGAAAAACGGCACCGCATACAGAATGAAGTCCATGACGCGCCCTGATCGGAATCTTGAGGACAGATGCTATGTGCAACCGTGAATTAACCCTATGGCAACGCGGGACAAATTAGTGGACATTTAACGCCATGAATCTGGAGAAAAGCCCATGAGCAAAAAAGTTGCAGTGATCCTTTCCGGTTGTGGCGTGTACGACGGCGCCGAGCTCCACGAGAGCGTCATCACCTTGCTGCGCCTGGATCAACGCGGTGCCCAGGTGCAGTGTTTCGCACCGAACATCGCGCAGTTGCATGTGATCAATCACCTGACCGGCGAAGAAATGCCCGAATCGCGCAACGTGCTGGTGGAGTCGGCGCGGATTGCCCGGGGCAACGTCATGGATATCCGTGATGCGAACGTCGATGACTTCGACGCGCTGATCGTGCCCGGCGGATTCGGCTCGGCCAAGAACCTGTCCAACTTCGCCATCGAAGGCGCCGGGTGCACCGTTCAACCGGACGTCCTGGCACTGACCGAAGCCTTTGCCGAGGCCGGCAAACCGGTGGGGTTGATGTGTATCTCCCCGGCCCTGGCGGCAAAAATCTACGGCCCTGGCGTCACCTGCACCATTGGCAACGACACCGACACCGCTGCCGCGATGAACAAGATGGGCGCGACCCATACCGATTGCGCGGTCAGTGACATCGTCGAGGACAAGGCACGCAAACTGGTGAGCACACCGGCTTACATGCTGGCGCAATCGATCAGTGAGGCGGCTTCAGGCATTAACAAACTGGTCGACCGCGTGCTCGAACTGACCCACGAAAACGACGCCTGACACGGTTCAGAACTGTAGGAGCGAGCTTGCTCGCGAAAGACGTGAGAGCGCCGCGTTCATCCAGCCAGCACTCGTCATCGTTGACGTCCATCGTCGGAGCGCCGCCCGGAGCAAGCTCGCTCCTACAGTTTGCGGGCCAGCCGGGTGAGAATCCGGTCCAGCGCATTGGCAAACGCCTGCTTCTCACGGTCGCCAAACGGCGCCGGTCCACCACCCATTTGCCCCTGTTCGCGCAAATCAGTGAACAAGTTGCGAACCGCCAGCCGCTCGCCCATGTTCTGCGCATCGAACTCCTTGCCCCGTGGGTCGAGCGCTGCCACGCCCTTCTTCACCAGACGATCGGCCAGCGGCACATCGCTGCAGATCACCAGCTCACCGGGCACCGCGTGTTCCACCAAGTAGTCATCCGCCGCATCCGGTCCGCTCGGCACCACGATCAGCTTGACCAGTGCCAGCCCCGGTTTGGTCTGCGGCTGCCCGGCCACCAGCACCACTTCAAACTGGCGCTTGAGGGCGAACTTCACCACCAGATCCTTGGCCGCCCGCGGACAGGCGTCGGCATCGATCCACACACGCATTGAGTTTTCCTCTGTTGAAAAGCATCGCGGGCAAGCCACGCTCCCACAGGTTAACGCTAAACCTGTGGGAGCGTGGCTAGCCCGCGAAAGTGAGCGAAGCGAATGCCGTTTAAGAAACTTGCACCCGCTGCCTCTCAACCACCCGGCTACGACCGTACAACACGACAATCGCAATGATCGCCACTGCCTGTGCGCTCAACGAATAGGCATCGGCATGGATCCCCAGCCATTCGAAGTCAAAGAACGACACCGGCCGCGTGCCGAAGATCCCGGCTTCCTGCAGCGCCTTCACGCCATGCCCGGCAAACACCACCGACAAGGCGCACAGAAGGCCGGCGTTGATGCTGAAGAACAGCGCCAGCGGCAACTTTGCCGAACCGCGCAAAATCACCCAGGCCAGGCCGACCAGCAGCACCAGCGCCGTGGCCCCACCGGCCAGCACGGTGTTGTGCCCCGCGGGGCCTGCCTGCAACCACAGGGTTTCGTAGAACAGGATCACTTCGAACAGTTCGCGATACACCGAGAAGAACGCCAGGGTCGCAAAACCGAAACGCCCGCCGCCGCCCACCAGACTGGTCTTGATGTAATCCTGCCAGGCCGCGGCGTGACGACGGTCATGCATCCACACGCCCAGCCACAGCACCATGACGCTGGCAAACAACGCCGTCGCGCCTTCCAGCAATTCGCGTTGTGAACCGCTGACATCAATCACATAGGCTGCCAGCGCCCAGGTGCCCAGCCCCGCCACAAACGCCAGGCCCCAGCCGACGTTAACGCTGCGCACCGCTGCCTGTTGATCCGTGTTACGCAGGAAAGCAAGGATCGCCGCCAGCACCAGAATCGCTTCCAGACCTTCGCGCAGCAGAATCAGCAGGCCGGAAATGTAACTCAGCGACCAGCTCAAACCCTCGTTGCCCAACAGGTCGGCCGATGCCTTCAACTTGTCCTTGGCCACGTCCAGGCGCTGCTCGACCTCGCTCACCGGCAGGCCGTCCTGCAACGACTGACGGTAGGCCATCAGGGATTTTTCAGTGTCTTTACGCACGTTGGCGTCAATGTTATCCAGCGAGCTCTCAACCAGCTCGAAGCCTTCCAGATACGCCGCCACGGATAAGTCATAAGCCTGATCATGCTCTCCGGCACGATACGCCGCGATGCTCTTGTCCAGAGTGGCTGCGGTGTAGTCGAGCAGTTGTGCCGGGCCACGCTTGACCTGCGGCGGTTGCGCTCGCTGGGCACGGAAGGTCGCGGCGGCTTGCGGGCCTTCGACGGCCTGTACTTCGGCCGGGGTCTGACGAGCGAGGTCGGCGATGTTGTAGGTCTTTTCAGCCTTGGCCGTCGCCGGGTCGACACTGAAGGTGGCGATATAGGTGGCCAGGTCCCAACGCTGACGATCATCCAGTTGATCGGCAAAGGCCGGCATGTCAGTCCCTTCAACGCCCAGGCCCAGGGTGCTGTAGATCGCGTAGAGGCTCAGTCGGTCCAGTCGTGTGGTGTCACGCAGATCGGAGGGCGGCGGCGTCATGCCGACACCTGCCGGGCCGTCGCCGGCCCCAGTATCGCCATGGCAGACCGAACATTGCTGAGCGTACAGCGGCGCGCCACGCGCCGGGTCCGGTGTAATCACCGGGGCCTGGCTGACCTCATAGGCCACGGCCAGCTTCGCACCCAGTTGCCGGGCCTGGCGAGTGACCTCGGTACCCTCCTGACGGGCGCCGATGGAATTTCCCAGCGCGGCCAGGCTTTGCTCCAGCGCGGCTTTTTCCGGCTTGGCCGGCATGGCTGCAATCAGACTTCCCAGCGTCTTGACCGATTCTTGCTGCGCGCGAAATCCAGCCTGGTCCGTGATGCCGCCCGCCTGCACCGTGTCCGGGTAATCCGCGCCGATGTAATCGAGCAAGTGCAGCGCCTGCGGCGCACCTTCGGCGGGAGCGGCCAGTAGCTGAAAACTGCACGCAGCCAACAGCGGCAGCAACAGCCAGGCCAGGAAACGGGAGGGGGCAATCATGAATGAATCTCAATTGGAAATACGAAGTTACATATTGTTAACGCCCGACGGGTTTCGCTCAAGCTTTGTTGATACTTCTTCGTAATTGCACTGGTTTCTGGAATTGCTCCCCAAACGAAAAAGACGACCTCCAGGGTTAATGCCAGTCAGTTAAGCTGACTGGCATTTTTATTTTTGATCGGATACTTCGGTGATTTCAGCCGAATCGCCCGAGGATAAACGCGCTCCTCACGTCGATGCGGCAGCACGTAGTGCGGCGCTGAAGCATGAAGCTCGGCCAAATACTTGGGGATGTTCCCGGAACGGTCGGCCGAGACGCTGTTGATAAACCCGAGAATCGCCCAGGTACACGCGGTAAAGCTCATTTCGCACGGGTAAATGCCCAGGACAGTGGCGACTCATTTCCACCATCTGATAGCGCAACAAGTTGTAGCCCAACAACACGCCCCACAACTCTTGCTCGATCATCTCGGGTGTCTTGCTGCGCAGCGTATAACTGCTGTTGAGCAGCGTCTGCTTCATTTCCCGAAAGCCTAATTCGATTTCCCAGCGCTGGCTGTACAGATCCACGATCTCGTCGGAAGGAAAACGCAGCGGGTCAGCCATTGAGGTCAGAATCTGACACACCTTGCCCTTCACGGTTTTGCTCAGCAGTCGCGCGGTCAGCCGCTCCGGCAACCCAGGCCATTGCTTGCGGGCCTGCGGCGAAGTGCTCAGCGAAACAATCGCATCCTGGCGCCCCAAACGCTGGATCACCTCGTACTGCGAGCCTTTTTTCAGCGGCATCAGCCAGTGGCGTTCGACGCCTGCCTGCTGCCACTGATGCAGTAAACCTAACGAGTAAAAACCACGATCAAACAGCGTCAGCGAGTGATCGGGGGTGGTTTCGATCAGTTGCTCGGCCAGTTTCATTTCGTTGCTGCGGTAGCCGTCAAACGCACTTCCAATCAGCAAATGGCTGGTCAACTCCATTTGGCAGACCATGCGCACCTGAGGAAAACCGGTGTCGCCGTGCTGGTTGCTGGCGGAGTCATAGCGCGCCCGATTTTCCGGCGTGTCGGGCGTGCGCCAGACAACGCCATCGACGCCCAACAAACGCAGACCGGCCCAAGTCGGATGATTGGCCGCCTCATGCCAACTTTTCTGGGTCAAATCGAAGACTTGTCGTACAGCTTCGCTGCCCAATCTCTGACGGGCCTGGACTACGGCGCTGGGGGCCACCAACGGGCGCTGGCCCGGCAACATGATGTTCATGCGACTGACCACATCCCAGGCCGACATGCGCCGGAAGAACGCCATGGAGATCACGCACCAGAGCATCATTTCCAGCGGCAAACGACGCTTGCGCAGCGTCGCCACACCGGCTTGTTCAAGCGCCTGTTCGACCAAAGAAGGATCGAGCAAGGCATCCAATCCCTCGATGGCGTTGGGGGTAGAGGCGATGTTGTGGGTCAGTTCCAGTGCCCGAGCGAGACGCATAAAAAAATCCGATGCCAGTACAGGCATCGGATTTTGATTTCTTGCGGCCAAAGGTCAAGCGAGAAGGCTTAACTGATCGGCATTAACCTCCAGGGTCGCCTTTTTTGTCAGTCGCCGTTTTACACGGCAGCCCTGCGCAACGTCGCCATGAACGCCGCCGCCCCGATGAACAGCCCGGCAAAGGTGCGGTTCATGCGTTTTTGCTGTTTCGGTGTGCGCAACAGACGCAGCACTTTGGACGCCAGACCGGTGTAGCCGGCCATGACGATCAGGTCGACGCAGACCATGGTCACGCCAATCACGAGATACTGGATCAGCAGCGGAGCATGGGGGTCGATGAACTGCGGCAGCACCGCAAGCATGAACACCAGCGCCTTGGGGTTGCTGATGTTCACCAGAAAACCACGGAACACCAGGGCCATCGGCTTGCCGATCTGGCGCAGCGCCGCGTCATCGCTCATATCGCTGGGCAGCGCACGCCATTGCTTGATCGCGAGGTAAACCAGGTACGCCACGCCGAACCATTTGATCGCATAGAAAGCCGTGGCCGAAGCCGTGAGAATGGCGCCGACACCGGCACCGACGATGGCAATCTGCAAAGCCAGGCCCAGTTGCAGGCCCAGGGCGTTCCAGTAGCCGCGCCAGAAACCGTATTGCAGGCCGCTGGACATCGACGCAATGGCGCCGGCACCGGGGGACAGGCTGATCACCCAGCAGGCGGCAAAAAACGCCAGCCATGTTTGAAGCTCCATTGCACACCTCGACTCAGACTCGTGACAGATGTCTAAGCTAATGCGGCTTTGATTGGATGACTACCGATTTTTTGTAGGACATGGCGACGGCCGACCAGTGTTTGCGGCTTGAGGGCCTCTTCGCGAGCAAGCCCGCTCCCACAGTTGATCTTCAGTGGCCACAAATCTTGCGAACGACACGGGTCAAATGTGGGAGCGGGCTTGCTCGCGAAAGCAATCTGTCAGGCAGCAGAAGCCTTACTTCTCAAACCCGCTGGAAGGAAACACATCTGTCCCGCGCCAGCGCCGTACCGAACGCTGGAAGAACAAACTGTTGGGCACCTGCACCATGGCGCTGCCAGTGCCGAGTTCTTCGGCCTCGACCAGCGTGGTGTAAAGAAGATTGATCGCCACCACCCGGCCTTTGACGCCGGGTTTGTCGGTAGTGTCCACCAACTCGACCACGTCACCTATGCGAAACGGGCCGACGGTAAAGATCAGGATCGCGCACAGCAGGTTCGAGAGCACGCTTCACATGGCGAAAAACGCCACCGCCGCCACGGCGACGAAACCGGACAACGCGGTCCAGAGCACCGTGGCCGAGACACCGAGTCGCTCCAGAACGAAAATCAGCGCACTGCCCATGATCAGCCAGCGCAATCCGCCCCGCAGCGGCATCAGCAACTGCGGCGGAAACGGGTAGCGCTCACCGAGACGAGTCAGGCATTTGGCAACAAAGCGCTGGGCGATGTAACCGGCGAGCAGGATCAGCAGGATTTGCACGCCGAGCCAGATCGGCTCGACCCACACCACCGGCAGCGGCAACTTGAAGGCATCCATCAGGACAGTGCCTCCAGCTCCGCCTGCATGCTTTCCAGCAATTCCAGGGCTTCCATCCACGCTTCTTCCAACTCCGCCTCACGCACCTTCAGCCTGGCCTGTTCGGCCAGCAGATCACGCAATTCGTTCTTGCGCGCCGGCTCGTAGATGTCGCTGTCGCCGAGGCTGGTATCGACCTTCGCCAGTTTTTCGTGGAGCTTGCCCAGTTCGGCTTCGAGCTTGTCAGCTTCGCGTTTGTGCGGTGCCAGTTGCTGACGCAGCGCTGCCGCAGCCTGACGCTGCGCTTTCTTGTCGGTCTTGTCCGGGTTGACCGGTGTGTTGCTGACCGGGGCATTGCGCTGGCGATACTCCACCAGCCAACGGGTATAGTCTTCGAGGTCGCCGTCGAACTCTTCGACCTTGCCGTCCGCCACCAGATAGAAATTATCGGTGGTGCTTTTGAGCAAATGGCGATCGTGAGAGACCACCAGTACCGCACCACTGAATTCCTGCAGGGCCATGGTCAGCGCCAGGCGCATTTCCAGGTCCAGGTGGTTGGTCGGTTCGTCGAGCAGCAACAGGTTCGGGCGGTCCCAGGCGATCAAGGCCAACGCCAGGCGCGCCTTTTCGCCACCGGAAAAATTCAGCACCGGCTCGTCGATTCGCGCGCCACGGAAGTCGAAACCGCCGAGGAAGTCGCGCAATGTCTGCTCACGCTCGGTCGGCGCCAGGCGCTGCAGGTGCAGCAACGGGCTGGCCTTGGAGTCCAGAGAATCGAGTTGATGCTGGGCGAAGTAACCGACCACGGTGTTCTCGCCACGGGTCAAGCGGCCGGCCAATGGCGAGAGTTCACCGGCAAGGTTCTTGATCAGGGTCGATTTACCGGCGCCGTTCGGGCCGAGCAGACCGATTCGCGCACCCGGGGTCAGTTGCAGCTTGACCTTCTCCAGCACGGCTTTGTCGCCGTAACCCAGACGGGCATCGGACAGGTCGATCAGCGGGCTGGAAATCTTCTGAGATTCACGGAAGACAAAGTCGAACGGCGAATCGACGTGGGCAGCGGTCAGCTCTTCCATCCGCTCCAGTGCCTTGATCCGGCTCTGGGCCTGACGGGCCTTGGTGGCCTGGGCCTTGAAGCGGGCAATGTAGCTTTCCATGTGCGCACGTTGCACCTGTTGCTTCTCGTACGCCTGCTGTTGCTGGGCCAGGCGTTCGGCACGGGCGCGCTCGAAGGCGCTGTAGCCACCGCGGTACAGGGTGATCTTGCGCTGATCGACGTGGGCCACGTGGTCGACCACGGCATCGAGGAAATCCCGGTCGTGAGAGATCAGCATCAAGGTGCCCGGATAGCTCTTGAGCCACTCTTCGAGCCAGATGATGGCGTCGAGGTCGAGGTGGTTGGTCGGTTCATCGAGCAGCAGCAGGTCCGATGGGCACATCAAGGCCTGCGCCAGGTTCAGACGCATCCGCCAGCCACCGGAGAAGTCTCCGACCTGTCGATCCATCTGTTCGTTGGTGAACCCCAGTCCGGCCAGCAACTTGCGCGCCCGGGCGTCGGCGGTATAACCATCGGCGCTGTCGAGTTCCGAGTGCAGACGGGCCTGAGCGGCACCGTCATGGGCCGCTTCGGCTGCCGCCAGGTCGCGTTGCACCTGGCGCAGGCGCAGGTCGCCATCGAGCACGTAGTCGACCGCCAGGCGTTCGAGAGTGTCGACCTCCTGGCGCATGTGGGCGATACGCCAGTCGGCCGGCAGGAAGCAATCACCCGAGTCCGGGTGCAGCTCGCCCCGAAGCAAGGCGAACAGGCTCGATTTGCCGGCGCCGTTGGCACCGATGAGGCCGGCTTTGTGGCCGGCGTGCAGCGTCAGCTCGGCGTCTTCTAGCAGACGTTGCGGGCCACGCTGTAAAGTCAGGTTCTGAAGTCGAATCATAATGGCGGCGGAGTCTACCAGCTTCGCTCGCAACTGGCGCGAGTAGCACTATGTCCTCTGACCTGTGGAGCTTTTCCCTGACCACCTACGCCCGTCCGGATGTTGAGCAGGCTTGCCTGCAATTGCAATCGGCAGGGGCCAATGTGTGCCTGTTGCTGTGCGGTGCGTGGTTGGGACAACGAGGCGTGGCCTGCGATGAGCAGCGCTTGAAGCAATTGCGCAGCGTGGCTTTCGCCTGGGACACCGATGTCGTGCGGCCGTTACGCGCCTTGCGCACACAGTGGAAAGCCGCGGCCACGCAAGACGCCGACTTGCATACCCTGCGTGAACAAGTGAAGGCACTGGAGCTGGAAGCCGAACGGCATCTGTTGTTGCGGCTGGAGAGAGCGGCGCAGAGTTGGCCGCAAAATGCCGAGACCGATCTATCGGCCTGGCTGGAAGGTGCGGCGGCTGAGGCCGCCCACCTGCACCGCGACGCGCTGCATCAGCTGCGCGTCGCGGTAACCGGCACTTAGGAAGCGCTGGCTGGGGTGGTTACAACACTCGAAGTTGCGGCAGGCGTTGGCGCTGGCGCGGCTGTCGAGGGAGTTGTTGCCGAAGCAGGTGCTACTGGCGCAGCCGGAGCGACTGGCTTGGCAACCGGTGCGGTGGCTGGTTTGGCGGCAACCGGCTTTTTCACTGCAGGTTTGGCTGCTGGTTTTGCAGCGGGTTTTGCAGCAGCCGGTTTGGCGGCGACTGGCTTGGCAGCGGCTGGCTTGGCGGCAACGGCTGGTTTCGCTGCAGCTGGTTTTGCGGCTGGTTTAGCAGCAGGTTTGGCGGCTGGTTTAGCAGCAGGTTTGGCAGCCGCTTTTACAGCAGGTTTTGCCGCTGGCTTGGCTGCTGGTTTAGCTGCTGGTTTTGCAGCGACGGGTTTTGCAGCCGGCTTGGCAGCAGGTTTCGCCGTAGCGGTGCGGGCAGCTGGTTTAGCGGCCGGTTTTGCAGTTGGTTTTGCAGTTGGTTTTGCAGCCGGTTTAGCGGCGGCGGTTTTAGCCACGGCTGGTTTGGCAGCAGCGGCTCTTGCAGCGGCAGGTCGTGCGGCGGCTGGTTTGGCAGCCGTGGTTTTAGCCGCAGGTTTTGCTGCGCTGGCAGCAGCCGGTTTTCTCGCAGCCGGTTTGGCAGCAGTTTTGGCTGCGGCCGTTTTAGCTACTGGCTTGGCAGCTGCAGGTTTTGCAGCAGCAGGCTTGGCCGGTGCTTTTGCAGCAGCCGGTTTGGCAGCGGCTTTCTTCGCAGGTGCCGCAGCAGGCTTGGCCGCACGCAGGGACAACACCTTGCCGACAGCCTCTTGTACACGACCGACGCCCTGGGCCAGTTTCAGGCTTTCCTGAGCATCGCGCTTGAGTTGCAGAATGTAGCCACGGGTTTCCGATTGACGATCCTTGAGGGCATCGAGCAGCTCCTCAAGATCGGCCACTACGCCTTTGGCCTTGGCTTGTGCCTTGGCTTTTCCGGCCGCCGCAGCGTCCTGCAGTTTGGTGCGGGATTTGTGCAGTTTTTC
The DNA here is from genome assembly GCF_057838985.1 of Pseudomonas sp. KH_046_2. Lineage (NCBI taxonomy): Bacteria > Pseudomonadati > Pseudomonadota > Gammaproteobacteria > Pseudomonadales > Pseudomonadaceae > Pseudomonas > Pseudomonas sp. KH_046_2. The sequence continues at coordinate 6,062,025 of NZ_CM174480.1, forward strand.
TTGCGCTTTTCCGCGCTGCTTTTCCAGTTTGGCGAGCAGTTTTTCAGCATCAGCCAAGGCTTCGGAACAAGCGGTTTCCAGATGCTCGAGCAGGCTGCTCGAGAGTTGTTGGAGCAAGTGCAACGGAGTGTTTACTGGCTTCTTGGTGGCCGACATGGTTTACCTCCTGGCTGAAGTGAGTGCGGCTCATACTAGACCTCTGCTGCAACCGCCGCTAGGGCATGTTGACACTATCGAAAGCGCTGTGTTGCAAAGGATTGAAAAACTTCTGCATCAGCGCAAAAGCAGTTCACCGTTGTGCGCATTCTCGCTGGCATAATCGCCTGCAATTCAGGTCGGAGAGTGCTCATGTCGCGCTACCTTTTTTTATCGCTGTGCGTGTTTTTTTCCGTGGCCCAGGCCGGCGAAACAACGCAGGAAAATGAAGCCCACGATCTCGCTTACAGCCTGGGTGCAAGCCTTGGCGAACGCTTGCGCCAGGAGGTTCCCGACCTGCAACTCCAGGCACTGGTCGAAGGATTGCAGCAGGCCTACCAGGGCAAACCGCTGGCACTGAAGGACGAGCAGATCCAGCAGATATTGACCGAGCATGAAGCGCGAATTGCCATGCAGTCAGCCGAGCCACAAAGCGAAATGGCACTGGAAAAAGAACAGCGCTTTCTCGCCGCAGAGAAAGCCAAACCCGGCGTGCGCGAACTGGCTGATGGCGTGCTGCTGACCGAGTTGACGCCAGGCGCTGGCGTCAAGGCCGGACCGAACGGCAAGGTGCAGGTGCTGTACATCGGTCGCTTGCCCGACGGCACGGTGTTCGATCAGAACAGTCAGCCACAATGGTTCAGTCTCGACAGCGTGATCGCCGGATGGCGTAGCGCGCTGCAAAACATGCCCGTCGGGGCGAAATGGCGACTGGTGATTCCATCGGCTCAGGCCTATGGTGCCGACGGTGCCGGCGACGTGATCGCTCCGTTCACTCCACTGGTGTTCGAAGTCGAATTGCGCGGTGCCACAAGCTGACGACGCCAACGAAAAACGGCGTGCCTTGGCACGCCGTTTCGGGATATTGCAGGGAAGTGCTTCAGGCCTGAACCGAGTCGGTTTCCTTGTGGGCGGTGTGCAGCACTTCGATCAGGCAGTCTTCCAGCTCGAAGCGCTCATGCAACAGTCCGCCGAGTGTCTTGAACTCTTCGGCGACACACTTTCCTGCGTCACACAGGTCATTGAAGGCGAGCAGCTTTTCGGTGATGACGTCGATACGCGGGTAGATCGTCTCGGCGAGCTCCAGGCCACGCTGGTCGTTGAAGGCCTTGGCCTCCCCCGTCAGCTGCTCGTAGATCTCGAAGTGCCCGGCCGATACATAATCGACCAGCACGCCGCAGAATTCCTGCAAGGGCTTGCGGTTCTCACCCAGCGCCTCAGGCTTTGCGCCGAGAGCGTCATAGGCCCCGATCAGTTCGTGTCGTTCCTGCAACCAGCGATCGATCAGCAGGTGCACTCCGCCCCAGCGTTCCTGAGCATTCTGACAACTTTCGAGCATGGTGATCTCTCTTCCCTTGTGGGTCAGCTGCTCTATGCCCGCTCGCCTCTTGTAACGTCAGTGGGCGGTCAGGCAGAGCGTCATCGAGCAACATAATTCCAATGACACGTGCGGGCCAGATTATGCCCGCACGACACTGGCTTCAAGGTACGCAGGCGATAATGTTCATACAAGTGTTTAATCGCCCGCAAAGGCCCGGTGCGACGACTCGCCGCCGAGTGGTCGCTGATAGCTGGTCCAGACCAGTCGCAGCGACTGGTAAACGGCCAGAATCATCATCGCGACGAAGAACAGCAGGCTCCACTCGGTGAGACTCAGATCGAACAGCGTCCAGGAAATTTCCACACAATCGGCAGCACCCTTGAACATCTGCTGTACGACCGATAGCCACGGCGAATTGGCCAACAGGTCCGCCAGATGCGTCGAGCATGCCGCTACCTGTTCCGCCGGAAGGGTTTGCAGCAGGACTTGTCGCCACGCCGTGACAGTGCCGGCCAGGCTGCAACAAAGACTGAGCAGCCAATACAGAACGTTACCGATGCGACCGGGGCCATGGACCGAAGCCATCAGGCAGACGCCAGTAAGGAGCGCCAGGCAAAACCGCTGCACAAGACACAAGCCACAAGGTCGCAGGCCGACTGCATATTCCAGGTAGTAGGAAACGCCCATCGCCAGGGCACCCGCAATGAAAGCCATGAAAAACAAGGAACGTGAGCAGGCCAAAGACATGGCTTTTCCGTAAAAGTAGTGACAGGCCATTACGGTAGAGGAAAGCGCGACAGCCTTTCAAGGCAAGTGCCCACAGAGACTTCAGCACATGCGTAGGGAAAACCCGACGCAGACGAGAGGATAAAAGGTAGTCCTCTGTAGGACTTTGCCTGCGACGAAATTTTGCGACTGAATTTCAACTATTCATCGCACTGCGGCGAGGGCGATTGCTCCCTCGCCGCAGGTCATCGCTCAGACGCCAGTGCCTGGCGCCAGCGAATGGTTCAAGCGCGGACTGGCACTGGCAGAGGGGCCGCGAGCAAGCGCTCATCCAACAACCCAAGGCCTTCCTGAAACAGCTGGTTGCTGCGCTCGGCATCGCCCATTTGCGCCAGCAAGCGTGCCAGCTCGGCACAGGCTTCCGGATTGCGTTGTACACGCAGGCTGCTTTCCAGATAGTCCCGGGCCTTGCCCCACAAACTGTTTTGCAGGCATAGACGACCCAGTGTCAGCAGCAGGCCCGGATCAGCCGGATGGTCCTTGAGCCAGCCTTCGGCGGCCTGCAGCTGACGGGCCGGATCACTGCCGCGAACCAGTCCGTAGAGTCGTGCCAGATGACTGTCGTAGCTGCGTTTGAGCGCGGTGCGCAGCACTTCTTCGGCCTCGACCTGAGCCCCCAGTTGCCGCAGTTGTTCGGCATACGCGAGCACCAGTTGCGGCTCCTGACGCTGTGCCGAAGTCAACTGTTGCCAGGCACGTTCCAGCGATTGCTGCCCTACTGTTCCGTCTTCTTCCCGTTGCGCCGCCAGGGACAGGTTCGCCCCCCAGGCCCGACGCTCCAGTTCGGCGAGTTCGGCCGCCGGCAGGATTTTGTCCTTGCGCAGCTCCGGCAGCAGGCGAATCACTGCCGACCAGTCACCACGCTGCGAAAGCAGGCGCTGCAACTGGCGCAGGGTCTGTGCGTTATGAGGATGGCGTTCACGCATGGCTTGCAGGGTGGCGAGGGCGCCATCGGTATCACCGCGATCAGTCTGCAACTGAGCGTGGCTCAAGGCGATCGCCAACTCGGCCTGAGGCTGACGCTCCAGGGCGCGCTCCAGAAAGTTGTCGCTTTCTTCGTAATTGCCGAGTTCGTTCGCGGCACGGGCAGCGCCCAGGTAGTAAAGCAGCGGCTGGCGCTCGGCTTCGGCAGCCCGATGCAAGTGCCGTTGCGCGCTGGCCCAGCGACCTTCGGCCAGGTCCAGCTGACCGTGCTCGATCGCCACCTGCACCCGACGGCTGCGGTTACGTCGCGACCAAGGATTGACCACGCCGCTGGAAGCCATCACCAGTTCGACCAGCGACTTGATGCCCCAGACCACCAGCCAGAGCACAGCCACCAGCGCCAAGGTGGCCCACAGGCTCGACTCATAACGGAAGGTCTTGTAGGCAATCAGCACATAGCCGGAGTGTTCGGCAATCGCCAGCCCCAGCGCAGCGGCAGCGGCGATCACGAGGAGCACGATCACATAGAGGCGTCTCATGGCGTGGCCTCCGGCGCGGCGTTCGCGGCAGGCCTGGCCAGTGGCTTGACCGAATCTTCGGCGTTGACGTTGCGCCGTTCCAGGTACCCCTGCACCGCGCTCAGGGTGCCGGTCAGATCCGGCGTGACGACGGTGACAGGTTGCCTGCTCAACTCGGCGACCTGCTCAAGCATGACTTTGCTTTGCGTGTTGTCCGGGTTGAAGTTGCCCTTGAGGATGTCCCGCGCTTCATCCAGCACCTGTGAGTAAACCGCCGCCTGGCCATTGAGTGCGGCCCACTGCGCTTGCTCCAGTGCGAGGCTCAGGGCCAGGCGTACCTGACTCAGGCTCTGGCCGGCCAGCAATGGACGAACGTTTTTGTCGGCATTGAAATCAATGCGGATGTAGCGCGAAATCTGATCCCACCATTGCGCCCAGCGACTGGCACCGTCGCCATCGGCAGTCAGGCCCAGCAACGAATCGCCACGGTCCTTGTACTCCGGTGCCAGCTCGGTGAGGCTGGCCACTTGATCGCGCAGCGCGCCCAGACGCAGGAACAGCCCGGTGCGATCCGGTTGTTCGGTGCTGCGCAAGGCGATCAGGGTCTTGGCCACCTGCTCGCGAGCGGCAAAGGAGCCCGGGTCGTTCTGCTCGCGCAGTATCTCGTCGGCACCCTGGACCAGCGCCTGGGCACTGCTGATGTCCTGCAAGGCGGACAGTCGCAGGCTGGCCAGACGCAGCAGGTGCTCGGCCTCGGCCAGACGCCAGTCCTTGCGACTGGCGCCGAGTACGGTTTCCAGCCGCTGGTTCAATCGCTGCTGATCACCTTGCAGCTGAATCACCAGACGACTGCGGGCTTCCAGTTCATCAGCGGGAGGCAATTGCGCCAGGCGTGCACTCAGGCGTTCCTCATTGAGCTTGAGGCTTTGCGCTTGGTCATTCAGCGCCTGCACCTGGCTCAGTTGCTGCTGATTATTGGCCTGCAGGTGACGCACCTGCCAGACACCCCAACCCCCCACCGCGACCCCGGCCGCACCCAACAGCAGCGCGATGATTGCCAGACCATTGCCTCGACGCTGCTCGGCAGCAGGTGGCGGTGGAGGCATTTCATCAACAGGAGCATCAACAGGTGCATCAAGCACCCGTCGCGAGTCATCTTTAGGCAAGGCTGTTTCGCTCACGTATCCATCCTTTGCATCAGAAAACGGGTACGGGATGCTCCCGCAACGCCGTCAGCAAGGCCGCGGCACTGGCGCCGCGACAATCCACAACTGTTTTGGCCCCGGCGGCACGCGCCATTTCGGCAACCCTGGGGCTCGGTACAAACAACGGCAACCGCGCCAACTGCGGCCAGGCATCGCCAGCCAGTTGATGCAGGTGCTCAAAACCTTGTCCACTGCTGACCACCAACCCGTTCAGGCGTTCCGCCTGGATCCGTTGCGACAGCAGTGTCGGCGGGTAAATCGGCAATCCCCGGCGGTACAACTCCAGATACTCGACACTAGCACCAAGCTCACGCAAACGCTCAGCCAGCAACTCGCGCCCGCCCTCCCCGCGCAAGATCAGCACTCGCGCATCGGGTTGTGCGATAGCCTCGCGCAGTCGGGAAAGTTCGAGCAAGGCTTCACTGTCATCGCCTTCTGCCGGGAAGCTCACGTCCAGCCCGTGATCCTCGAGGATCTGCGCAGTCGCCGCGCCGACGCTGAACCACTTCACACCGGGCGGCGTTGGCCAATACCGCTCGAGCAGTTCGACACCGATCCGGGCGGCCGGCTTGCTGACCACGATGACGGCGCAGAACTGATCCAGCGCCTGAATCACCTGGCGCATTGTGTCAGTGGCCACAATGGGCATGATGTCCAAAAGCGGCAGACTGTTACTGAATATCCCCTGCTCGGCCAAAAAGCTGTTCAGCGCCGCCGCCTCATCGGCGGGACGCGTCAGCAGCAAGCGCCAGCCGGTCACTCGTGACCAGCCTCGCCATAGACCGCTTTGAGGATGGCGTCGGCACCCTGGCTGAGCAGGTCTTCGGCGACTCGCACACCCAGCGCCTCGGCATCGCCGCGAGGGGCGCGGGCTTGTGCGCTGAGCAGCAGGCCACCGGCTGGATCGCCCACCAATCCGCGCAACCAGACCTGCTCACCTTCCAGCACGGCGTAGCAGGCAATCGGCACTTGGCAACCGCCATTGAGGTGCTTGTTGAGGGCACGTTCGGCGGTCACGCGAATGGCGGTGTCCTGGTGATGCAGGGGCGTCAGCAACGCATGGATTTCACTGTCGGCGCTGCGGCATTCGATACCCACCGCGCCCTGGCCACCGGCCGGAAGGCTGTCGTCGACGCTGATGGCCGAGGTGATGCGGTCTTCGAATCCCAGGCGGATCAGGCCGGCGGCGGCGAGGATGATGGCGTCGTATTCGCCGGCATCGAGCTTGGCCAGGCGAGTGTTGACGTTGCCGCGCAGGAAGCGGATTTGCAGATCCGGACGATGGGTCAGCAATTGAGCCTGGCGGCGCAGGCTGGAGGTGCCGACGATGCTGCCCTTGGGCAACTCATCCAGGCTGGTGTAAGTGTTGGAAACGAAGGCATCGCGCGGGTCTTCCCGCTCGCAGATGCAGAACAGGCCGAGACCTTCGGGGAAGTCCATCGGCACGTCCTTCATGGAGTGCACGGCAATGTCGGCTTCATTGTCCAGCAGTGCGGTTTCGAGCTCCTTGACGAACAGGCCCTTGCCGCCGATTTTCGACAGCGGCGAGTCAAGCAGCTTGTCACCACGGCTGACCATGGGGACGAGGGTCACCAGCAGGCCCGGATGAGCCGCTTCAAGACGGGCTTTGACGTATTCGGCCTGCCACAGGGCGAGAGCGCTTTTGCGGGTGGCGATGCGGATCTGGCGAGAGGACATGGATCAATCCGTACTGAATAGATACGGCGGATAATAACAGCTCAGCCAAATCCACTTTGACTTGTATCAGATACTACTCGGCCTCCCTGGCCCCGGATGTCCGGCAATCGGGTGTGAAATTCGCCTGCGAACAGCTGTTTAAAGCTGTTGCATCATTTTGCGCACGCCAGCCACATGCCGACGGCTGACGATCAGCGCATCACCGTTGAGGCCTTTGAGGAACAGCTGAAAGTGCCCCAGGGGTGTGCGTTGCAGTCGCTCGATACGCTCGCGGGCGACCAGTGCATTGCGATGGATTCGCACGAAACGGTCACCGAATTCGTCCTCGAGGGCCTTGAGCGGCTCATCGAGCAGCACTTCACCGCTTTCGTGGCGCAAGGTCACGTATTTGTGGTCGGCGATGAAGTACACCACCTGATCCAGCGGAATCAGCTCGATCCCTTTACGGGTTCGGGCGCTGATATGGCTGCGCGGGCCGCTGCCGCTTTCGGCAGCAGGGCGGGTCAGGGCGGCGAGCTGGGCACGATTGGGGCGCTCGGCTCTCTTTAATGCGTCATGTAATTGTTCAGTTCTCACAGGTTTCACCAGATAGCCTACGGCGCTGGCCTGTAAGGCTTCCACGGCAAATTCATCGGGCCCGGCGCAGAACACCACGGCGGGGGGAGTTTCGCGTTCACACAACCGCGCAGCCACTTGCAGGCCATCCAGGCCTGGCATGCGGATATCGAGCAGCACGATATCCGGCTTGTGGCTGTCGATCAGTGCTAACGCCTCTTCGCCATTCGTGGCACTAGGCTCCAGGACACTGTATCCCTCGAGTTCGCCAACCATTCGGCTCAGGCGCTCGCGGGCCAAGGATTCGTCATCAACGATCAGGACATTCATATTGCGCTGGATTCCTGCGTGAGTCTCGCACAAGGATAGCGTAGACAGGTGAAGTGACATCCGTCACCGCGATCCACGCTAAGACTAGCGCGAGCGTCAAAAAGTGCCGTTGGTCCGGCGGCTAAATTTTCATCTGCCGGGCGATTGGCGGCCCAGGCCCGCGTTGGCGACACATCGCCACAGGGTTTGCTGATACGCAATATGAACACCCCACTCTTCTTATAGTCAGCGGCTGCACCGAGAAGTGCGCTGATCCTACTGTCCAACTGTAGACGGTTGGCGGGACGATATAGCTCAATTGGAAAATATCGTTCGGCAAAAATGCGCGGGTCTTGCCCGGGCCTGGGCTCTCTGCCCCCAAAAAAACGTATCGACCAGTGTCAGCGACAGGATTGGCAACCCTGTTATTATCCGCGCCAGCGTTCCACGCCTTCTTACTTCAAGCCGATACGAGCGAATTCATGAGCACTGACAAGACCAATCAGTCCTGGGGCGGCCGCTTCAGTGAACCCGTCGACGCCTTCGTCGCCCGCTTCACCGCCTCCGTCACCTTCGACCAGCGCCTGTATCGCCACGACATCATGGGCTCGATCGCCCACGCCACCATGCTGGCCAAGGTCGGCGTGCTGACCGATGCCGAGCGCGACAGCATCATCGATGGCCTGAACACCATCCAGGGTGAAATCGAAGCCGGCCAATTCGACTGGCGCATAGACCTCGAAGACGTCCACATGAACATCGAGGCGCGGCTGACCGACCGCATCGGCGTGACCGGTAAAAAACTGCACACCGGCCGCAGCCGTAACGATCAGGTCGCCACCGACATCCGTCTGTGGCTGCGTGACGAGATCGACCTGATCCTGGCCGAAATCACCCGCCTGCAAAAAGGACTGCTGGAGCAGGCCGAGCGCGAAGCCGCCAGCATCATGCCGGGGTTCACCCACCTGCAGACCGCTCAGCCGGTGACGTTCGGACACCACATGCTGGCCTGGTTCGAAATGCTCAGCCGCGACTACGAACGCCTGGTCGACTGCCGCAAGCGCACCAACCGCATGCCGCTGGGCAGCGCGGCGCTGGCCGGCACTACCTACCCGATCGATCGCGAATACACCGCCCAACTGCTAGGTTTCGACGCGGTTGGCGGCAATTCGCTGGACAACGTCTCCGATCGCGATTTCGCCATCGAATTCTGCTCGGCCGCCAGCATCGCGATGATGCACCTGTCGCGCTTCTCCGAAGAGCTGGTGCTGTGGACCAGCGCGCAGTTCCAGTTCATCGATTTGCCGGATCGTTTCTGCACTGGCAGCTCGATCATGCCGCAAAAGAAAAACCCCGACGTACCGGAACTCGTGCGTGGCAAGACCGGTCGCGTGTTCGGCGCGCTGATGGGCCTGCTGACCCTGATGAAAGGCCAGCCTCTGGCCTACAACAAGGACAACCAGGAAGACAAGGAACCGCTGTTCGACGCCGCCGATACCCTGCGCGACTCGCTGCGGGCCTTTGCCGACATGGTGCCGGCGATCAAGCCCAAGCACGCGATGATGCGCGAAGCGGCCCTGCGCGGCTTCTCCACCGCCACCGACCTGGCTGACTACCTGGTGCGTCGCGGCCTGCCATTCCGTGACTGCCACGAAATCGTTGGCCATGCGGTGAAGTACGGCGTGGACAGCGGCAAGGACCTGGCGGAAATGAGCCTGGAAGAACTGCGCAAGTTCAGCGACCAGATCGATCAGGACGTGTTCGCCGTGCTGACCCTGGAAGGCTCGGTCAATGCCCGTAACCACATCGGCGGCACCGCGCCGGCGCAGGTGAAGGCTGCCGTGGCTCGTGGTCAGGCGTTGCTCGTCAGCCGCTAAATCGCCAAAAGCTTCGCGAGCAGGCTCGCTCCCACATTGATCGTCACACACAAATCCTGTGTCTGACGCACACCTCGTGGGAGCGAGCCTGCTCGCGAATGCGATCTTCAGAGCGCAACAGAATTACTTCTTGGCAGCAATCATCGCCATGAACGCCGGCATCGCGGCTTCCCGGTCCGCCGCCACACGCTGCACGTTCGGATTCCCCCCCAAAAACTCCAGCAGCGCCTTGGCCTTTGGCATCTCGGCCAACAGGTCGATGCCAAACAACTTCTTGGCGACCCCACACGCCAGAGGCACGCTGAACAGGAAATACAAATCCGCCACGCTCAAGCTGTCGCCAGCCACGTAAGGGTTGAATTTGGCGTGCCGGCCCAGCGCCGCCATCCCCAGCAACAATTCGGCTTTGGTTTTTTCCTTGATCGCATCCGGCAGGGTCATGCCGAAAAAGGCTTCGGGATAGCAGGCCCGGCCTGGCAGTTCGATGTACAGCTCGATTTCCCTGGCCAGTGCCAGCACCTGCGCGCGCTCGAACGGATCGCTCGGCAGCAGCGGCGTGCCTTTCTGGCTTTGCTCGATGTATTCGAGGATCACGCTGGTTTCATTGATGAAGCCCTGCTCTACCTGCAGCACCGGGACCTTTCCGCGAGGGCTGATGGCCAGTGCCTCGGGGCTGGTGCCCGCGTAAAACGGTACTTCTTCGAAGGGCAGGCCTTTTTCCAGCAGCGCCAGTTTGACCATGTTGTAGTAGTTACTGACGGAGAATCCATAAAGCTTGATCATCACAAAGCCTCCAGGCCATGCGGGGTGGGCAGTGCCTGTTTATAGAACGCTGCCGGGATTCTTGCCAGCAGCATCACGCCACTGAATGCGGGTAAACTGGCCGCCTTTCCCTGAGGAGCCTGCCATGAGCGAGCCAACCGATATCGAAAACGACGAAGAAGAGTTCACCGAAAGTACCCTGATCCAGGCCATCGAAAACCAGATCGAAAGCGACAACCCGCCGGCTGCCAAAGCGACGTTCAACAAGCTGACGCTGGTGGGTTATGAGCGCGAAGAAATCCTCAACCTGATGGCTCACGTTCTGGCGGTAGAAATCGACGCGATCCTCGAAGAAGACCGCGCGTTCAACACCGAATGGTACGAAGCTGCCCTGCGCGCATTACCTGAGTTGCCGCCGGAAAAGCAGTAAGCCCACGCCCTCCCTGTAGGAGCGAGCTTGCTCGCGAAAAACCCGAGAGCGCCACGGGGCATCTGGTTTACGCGTCATCGTTGACGATCTTCGCGAGCAAGCTCGCTCCTACAGAGGAAAAAAACCCTGTCACGAGCACTGGACATGCCGGACAAGCGGGTTCACCTTAGGGGCGCTGTCGTCCAATTCCTAGAAAGTCTGGAGTCCTTATGTCGCTTACCCCTGAGTTGGTTGCCGAACTGGAAGTCCTCGCACTCTTCAACCTGGACAGTTCCCAGGAAGGTCTGAAAATTCATCAGACCGCTGCCCCGAAACACATTGCCGCCGCCAAACGCCTCTTTGAAAAAGAACTGACTAACCAGCCTGATGGCGGTTACCTGACCAGCCTGGGTCGTGACGCCGCGCAAAATGTGCAAACGGTGCTGACCATTCTTAACGCCGAAGTAACAGCCTGAATTCTGCCGCATCGCCCACGGAGACCCCGATCCAGGGATTTCCGCGGGCACACTCCCCTGATTTCCGTCTCCATCCGTTAGAAATCTGACGTCAGAAAAACAAAATCAGCTTAAAAGTCCTCGCCTCAAGGCGCTAAACTGCCCCTCATCCGAAGAGCCCCACGTCCGAGCCCTGCGAGCCGGTTTGAGCTGACATGACGCGCACCCATGAAATCCGCCCCGATCTGGACGAGGGAATCGACCGCAAGGTTCTCAGCCAGCTGCGCGCACGCTTTCTGAAACTCAACGAAGGACGCATGGCTCGCGCCATGGAAGGGTTGTCGACCCGCCAGCAAGGGGTCCTGACCTTGCTGCCGCTGTTTTTCCACGTTAACCATCCGCTGTTGCCCGGCTATGTTTCGGGCAGTACGCCGGCCGGGCTGTCGAATTTCGAACCGGATGCCAATGTCCTTGCTGAAGCCCAGCGCCTGACCCGCTCGTTTTCCTACAAGCCGCGCCACGGCAGCAACCCGCCGAGGCCGATTCACGGACTGTTCCTGATGGGCAGCCTCGGCACCCTGGCGCAGGCCGACCAGAGCGACATGGATGTGTGGGTTTGCCATGGGCCGGACCTGACCGAGAACGAACTCGCCGAGCTGCGCAAAAAATGCCAGTTGCTGGAAGCCTGGGCCGCCAGCCAGGGCGCCGAAGCGCATTTTTTCCTGATCGACCCGAGCCGTTTCGTCCGTGGCGAGCGCGATACCCAGCTGAGCTCGGAAGATTGCGGCACCACCCAGCACTACCTGTTGCTGGACGAGTTTTACCGCACCGCGATCTGGCTCGCCGGACGCACACCGATCTGGTGGTTGGTGCCGGTCTACGAAGAGTCGAGCTACGACCGCTACACCCATGCCTTGATCTCCAAACGCTTCATCCGTGCCGATGAAACCCTCGACCTCGGCAACCTGGCGTACATCCCGCCTGGCGAATTTATCGGTGCCGGGCTCTGGCAGTTGTTCAAGGGCATCGAGTCGCCCTACAAGTCGGTACTCAAGCTGCTGCTGACCGAGGTTTACGCCAGTGAGCACCCCAGGGTCCATTGCCTGAGCCTGCGCTTCAAGCAAGCGGTGTTCGCCAACCGGCTCGACCTCGACGAACTGGATCCGTACGTCGTGGTGTACCGGCGCATCGAGGAATACCTGATCGCTCGCAACGAACCGGAACGCCTGGAGCTGGTGCGTCGCGCGCTGTACCTGAAGGTCAATCGCAAACTCACCGGTAACAGCCGCACCCAGAGCTGGCAGCGCTCGTTGCTCGAGCGCCTGGCACACGAATGGCACTGGGACCAGCGCCAGCTGACCCTGCTCGACAGCCGTAGCCAGTGGAAAGTCCGCCAGGTCAGCTCCGAGCGGCGGGCACTGGTCAACGAGCTGAACTACAGCTATCGCTTCCTCACTCAGTTTGCCCGTCACGAACAAACGGTCAGCCGCATCAACAAGCGCGACCTGAGTGTTCTCGGCCGTCGCCTGTACGCCGCTTTCGAGCGCAAGGCCGGCAAAGTCGAATTCATCAACCCCGGCATCGCCCCGGACCTGGCTGAAGACACCCTGACGCTGGTGCACGCACCGAACAAGAAGGAACCGGGGCAAGGCCAGTGGGGCTTGTACAACGGCAGCCTGACGGCACTGGAGTGGGAGCATTTCGCACCGATCAAACGCAGCCGTCACTTGCTTGAGCTGCTGACCTGGTGCCACCGCAATGGCGTGATCGACAGCAGTACCCGCCTGGCCTTGCACCCCGGCACCAGCGACTTGAGCGAATTCGAACTGTTCAACCTGCTCGGCAGCCTGCAACAGACCCTCGCCCTGCCCTTGCCCACCGTCGCCGAAGAGCCGCTGTTGCGCGCCAGCGTGCCGAGTGAAGTACTGATTCTGGTGAATGTCGGCATCGATCCGCTCAAGCACCATCGCGACCTGAACATCCTCATGACCACCGAGCGCACCGACTCCCTGAGTTATGCCGGAGTCCGGGAAAATCTGGTGCTGACACTGGATCAGGTCACGCTCAACAGCTGGAACGAGGTGCTGGTCGGCCGCTACGACGGTACCCACGCCCTGCTCGACTGCATCCGCGACTACCTCAACAACCTGCCGGCGGGGCCGCAACAGCCGAAGCTGAGGGTGCGTTGCTTCTGCCATAACCGCGCGCAGTTCATTGCCCAACGGGTCGAGGAAATCCTCGATACCGCGCAGAACCTGCTGCTGAGCCGACTCAATCACCGCTACCTGATCCAGGTCCAGCAGCACTACCACGTGCTGGAGTTGGTGCCGGACCAGGTCCAGCACATCGCGCTGGCCACTCTGCCGGCACTGATCGATTACCTGGGTAAGGAAATGGCGAGCTACAGCCCGCTGCACCTCGATCCGAAGGCACTGGAAGACCACGACCTCGCGCTGTTCCTGCCAACGGGCAAGCCGGACTGCATTCAAGTGTTCTACCGGGTTATCGAAGATCAGGCTGATCTGTACGTGCTCGATGAATTCAACGCCCTGTGGCAGCAACGCCTGCCCTGGCACGATGAGCAAAGCCTGTTGGTGCCGCTGCAGCGTTTCCTGCAATCGATCCAGTACCGCCGCGATGCCCTGTTGCCGATGGACGCGGCCCACCCCTTGAACCTCGACACCCTGTATTGCCAGTTGCTGCCGTCAGGCCCTGGCCGGGCGCGCCGCATCGAAGCCCGGCCGGCACCGCAGACGCCGGTGAACAAGCCGTTTTACGACGTGCAGGCGATCGTCGGCAAAGCCGCACCGGGTCAGGTGCAGGTGACGTTGTATTGCAATCAACGGGAGTTTTCCGAGCTGGAACATGGCGACCAGTTGTTCCGCATGGTCGCCCGGGAAATCGTCGGGCAGCGCCGGGAAACCGAGCGCTACCGCTGCTACATCACCGACCTCGACCTGTCAGGCCTGCTCGGTGAAGGGCAGAGTTCCGCCCATCTGTACCTGCGCTACAAAGCCGACCTGGAGCACGCGTTGAACGAGGCGCTCGATCAGGCCTGAGGGGATGTCACTCCGGGAACGCGCCGCCATTGGCCGGCTGCGATTCGACTTCCAGCAGCGTCAGCTTCAGGGTCTTGCCGCCCGGAGCCGGCCAATCGATATGCTGGCCAACCTTCAGGCCGAGCAATGCGCTGCCCACCGGTGCCAGGATCGAGACCTTGCCTTCGTCGGCGTTGGCGTCCTTGGGGTACACCAGTGTCAGGTGATAGTCCTTGCCACTGCCTTCTTCGCGGCAATGCACACGGGAATTCATGGTCACGACATCCGCCGGCACTTCATCGTGGCCGACCAGGGTATCGGCGCGATCCAGTTCGGTTTGCAGCGCAATAACGCCCGGCAGCGTGTCGTCCAGGCTGTCGATCAGACGCTCCAGACGCTGGACGTCCAGACGGGTAAGGGTGATGGAAGGTGCGGTCATGATCTGGGCAGACTCCTTTCTTCTGCACGAAAAAAGCAAAACCCCGCCAGAAAAAGGCGGGGTTTTCATAAGCCTCGATGGGTTGAGGCGTTTCCGGACACTATCACAGCTCAAAAAATATACAAGTCATGGCCCGGAGCCCTGTTTGCGCTGCGAGGCCTGCGTGCAAATCACCCGCCGACGTTCGTCATCGGCCGAACGCCATTCGCGGATGTCTTCGACGTGACGGAAGCAGCCCAGGCAGACTTTTTGCTCGTCCAGCCGGCACACACCGCTGCAGGGCGATGGCACCGCCGGGCTGACGTTGCTGTAGAGCGGCTTGGGCGCACGGACAGGCGCAGGCTGGGTCACGATCTCACAGGCCTTCGAAATCGAGCTCGACACCGGCCTGCTGCTGGACGATACGCTCAAGCATTTCACCCAGTTGCTCTTCGCTCTTGTCGCACATCCAGCGCTCGCTTTCTTCGTCGTAGTCGAAGTGGAAACCACCGGACACCGCCGCCAGCCACAGCTGACGCAACGGCTCCTGACGACTGAAGATCAACTGGCTGCCGTTCTCGAACTTGACGGTCAGCACACCGGCCGAGCTTTCGAGGTCGATATCCAGGTCGCTCTCGTCAAAGATGTCCTCCAGGGTTTGCTGGGTGGCATCGACAAGGTCATGGAAACGCGCTTCGGACAAACTCATTACGGCAACCTCAAAAAGTGTCTGATCAGGCTCAAGCGCCGCAAGATACGACCGAGCCCCGTCGATTGCAAAGGATAACGACCAGTTGCCCTGCCTGTGGGTTCGATGTGCTTGCGGCCAAGCCCCGCCGGACGGGCGGTCCGTTGCATAGGCAAGCTGCCGGGTGGCCGGTATACTCCGGCGCAATTAATGCATTTTCAAGGATTTCGCCATGAAGCGCCTGATCTCTTCCCTTGCTGCGCTCCTCGCGGTTGCCTGCCTTGTGTCGGCCTGCGGTCAAAAAGGCCCGCTGTACCTGCCCGATGCAGACCAGGACCCTGTCGAGCAAGCCAAGTCGTCGCAGCAGCAGCCTGCTTCCAAAGCACACAAGCACGACGTCTACCAATAATAAGGGAACCTCATGGACGCTTTTAACTACCGTGACGGTGAACTGTTCGCGGAAGGTGTTGCCCTGTCTGCCATCGCCGAGCGCTTTGGTACACCGACCTACGTTTACTCGCGCGCGCACATCGAAGCCCAATACCTGGCTTTCGCCGATGCACTGGCCGGCATGCCGCACCTGGTGTGCTTTGCTGTAAAGGCCAACTCCAACCTGGGCGTACTGAATGTCCTGGCGCGTCTGGGCGCCGGTTTTGACATCGTCTCCCGTGGTGAACTGGAACGTGTACTGGCCGCTGGCGGCAGCGCCGACAAGATCGTGTTCTCCGGTGTCGGCAAGACCCGTGACGACATGCGTCGCGCCCTGGAAGTCGGCGTGCACTGCTTCAACGTCGAATCCACCGACGAGCTGGAACGCCTGCAGGTGGTCGCCGCCGAACTGGGCGTTCGCGCGCCGATATCGCTGCGCGTGAACCCGGACGTCGATGCCGGCACCCACCCGTACATTTCCACCGGTCTCAAAGAGAACAAGTTCGGCATCGCCATCGCCGACGCCGAAGACGTGTACGTGCGTGCCGCGCAGCTGCCGAACCTGGAAGTGGTCGGCGTCGATTGCCACATCGGTTCACAACTGACCACCCTGCCGCCGTTCATCGACGCTCTCGACCGCCTGCTGGGCCTGGTCGACCGCCTCGGCGATTGCGGCATCTACCTGCGCCACATCGATCTCGGTGGCGGCCTGGGCGTGCGATACAAGGACGAGGAGCCGCCACTGGCTGCCGACTACATCAAGGCAGTGCGCGAGCGTCTCGACGGTCGTGACCTGGCGCTGGTGTTCGAACCGGGCCGCTTCATCGTCGCCAATGCCGGTGTATTGCTGACCCAGGTCGAATACCTCAAGCACACCGAACACAAAGACTTCGCCATCGTCGACGCTGCCATGAACGACCTGATCCGCCCGGCGCTGTATCAGGCCTGGATGGACGTCACTGCCGTACGCCCCCGCACCTCCGCTGCCCGCGCCTACGACATCGTCGGCCCGATCTGCGAGACCGGCGACTTCCTGGCCAAGGATCGTCAGCTGGCGCTGGAAGAAGGCGACCTGCTGGCCGTGCATTCGGCCGGTGCCTACGGGTTTGTCATGAGTTCCAACTACAACACCCGCGGCCGTACCGCAGAAGTGTTAGTGGACGGTGATCAGGCATTTGAAGTGCGTCGCCGTGAAACGGTAGCCGAGTTGTTTGCTGGCGAAAGCCTGCTGCCGGAGTAAAACCATGCTGCTGCGTTTTACCAAGATGCACGGCCTGGGCAATGACTTCATGGTCCTCGACCTGGTCAGCCAGCACGCGCACATTCTGCCCAAGCATGCCAAGCAATGGGGCGACCGGCACACCGGCATCGGTTTCGACCAGTTGCTGATCGTCGAGGCACCGAGCAACCCGGACGTGGATTTCCGCTATCGGATCTTCAACTCCGACGGTTCCGAAGTGGAACAGTGCGGCAACGGTGCGCGCTGCTTCGCCCGTTTCGTGCTCGACAAGCGCCTGACCGCAAAGCGGCTGATTCGCGTCGAGACCAAAAGCGGCATCATCGAGCTGGACGTTCGTAGCGACGGCCAGATCGGCGTGAACATGGGCGCCCCGCGTCTGGTGCCGGCTGATATTCCGTTCCAGGCGCCGGAGCAGGCCAAGAGTTATCAGGTCGACGTCGACGGCACCCCGGTCGATCTGGCCGCCGTGTCCATGGGCAACCCCCATGCCGTGCTGCGGGTCAGCGATATCAACAATGCACCGGTGCATGAACTGGGGCCGAAAATCGAACACCACCCGCGCTTCCCGGCGCGGGTCAATGTCGGTTTTCTCCAGGTCATCGACCGGAGCCGCGCGCAGTTGCGCGTCTGGGAACGTGGCGCCGGGGAAACCCAGGCTTGCGGAACCGGCGCCTGTGCCGCCGCAGTGGCCGCGATCAGCCAGGGGTGGATGGATTCGCCGCTATTGATCGACCTGCCTGGCGGGCGCTTGTCCATCGAATGGGCAGGCCCTGGCCAACCGGTGATGATGACCGGCCCGGCAGTGCGCGTATATGAAGGACAAGTGCGTCTTTGAGTGAGCTAAATCCATGACCGACAAGCCTCAGGTACCCGCACGACAAGCTGACGAATCACCGTCCGAAAGCCTGGAGGCGGCGGCTGTAGCCGCGTACCTGGAGGCTCATCCGGACTTCTTCGTCGAGCACGAAGAACTGCTCCCGTCCCTGCGTATTCCCCATCGGCGCGGCGATACCGTGTCGCTGGTGGAACGTCAGATGACCATCCTGCGCGACCGCAACATTGAACTGCGTCATCGCCTGTCGCATTTGATGGACGTGGCCCGGGACAACGACCGGCTGTTCGAAAAGACCCGTCGCCTGATCCTCGCATTGATGGATGCTGCCAGCCTGGAAGACGTGGTGATGTGCGTCGAAGACAGCCTGCGCCAGGAATTCCAGGTGCCCTTCGTCAGCCTCATTCTGCTCGGCGACAACGCCATGCCGGTGGGCCGCTGGGTCACCCACGCCGAAGCTCAAGTGGCCATTGGTGGTTTGCTCTCGGAAGACAAAAGCGTCAGCGGCAGCCTGCGCGAACATGAACTGGACTTCCTGTTCGGCGAAGAACAGCGCAAGCAGATCGGCTCCACCGCGGTCGTCGCCATCAGCCACCAGGGCATCCACGGCATCCTGGCCATCGCCAGCCGTGATCCGCAGCACTACAAAAGCTCGGTGGGCACCTTGTTCCTGAGCTACATCGCTGAAGTCATGGGTCGCGTGCTGCCACGGGTCAACAACTCCCTGCGCTCGGTACGCTGAACATGGAACGACAACTGGACGCTTACTGCGAACACCTGCGCAGTGAGCGGCAGGTGTCGCCGCACACACTGTCGGCCTACCGCCGCGACCTCGATAAAGTGCTGAGCTGGTGCGTCAAACAGAATATCGGCAGCTGGGCGGCACTGGACATCCAGCGCCTGCGCAGCCTGATTGCCCGCCTGCATGCCCAGGGGCAATCGTCCCGTAGCCTGGCGCGATTGCTGTCGGCCGTTCGCGGGCTCTATCACTACCTGAACCGCGAAGGCCTGTGCGACCACGATCCGGCCAATGGTCTCGCGCCGCCCAAAGGCGAACGCCGCCTGCCGAAAACCCTCGACACCGACCGCGCCCTGCAACTGCTGGAAGGTGGTGTGGAGGATGACTTTCTGGCTCGCCGGGACCAAGCGATTCTCGAGTTGTTCTACTCCTCCGGCTTGCGGCTGTCGGAGCTGACGGGGCTCAATCTCGATCAGCTCGACCTGGCTGACGGCATGGTCCAGGTGCTTGGCAAAGGCAGCAAGACCCGTCTGCTGCCGGTAGGCAAAAAGGCCCGCGAAGCGCTGGAGCAGTGGCTGCCCTTGCGAGCCATGGCCAACCCGGCAGACGATGCGGTGTTTGTCAGCCAGCAAGGTCGCCGCCTCGGCCCCCGGGCGATCCAGGTGCGGGTCAAGGCTGCCGGCGAGCGCGAACTGGGGCAGAACCTGCATCCGCACATGCTGCGGCACTCCTTCGCCAGCCATTTGCTGGAATCCTCCCAGGACCTGCGCGCGGTGCAGGAACTGCTCGGCCACTCGGACATCAAGACCACGCAGATCTACACCCACCTGGACTTCCAGCACCTGGCCACGGTCTACGACAGCGCCCACCCACGGGCCAAACGCATTAAGGGCGACGATTCATGAGCATTCAGTTGATCACCTTCGACCTCGACGACACCCTGTGGGATACCGCCCCCGTCATCGTCAGCGCCGAAGCCGTTTTGCGTGAGTGGCTGACCGAGCACGCACCCAACCTGGGGGCGGTGCCGGTAGAGCATCTGTGGACCATTCGTGAGCGCGTATTGAGCAACGAGCCAAGCCTTAAACACCGCATCAGCGCCCTGCGTCGACGGGTGCTGTTCCATGCACTGGAAGAGTCTGGCTACACCCATGCAGAAGCCTCGGATCTGGCGGACAAGAGTTTTGAAGTATTCCTGCATGCCCGGCATCAGATCGAAGTGTTTCCGGAGGTCGAACCGACCCTGGAAATCCTCGCCAACCATTACGCCCTCGGCGTGGTCACCAATGGCAACGCCGATGTGCGTCGGCTGGGCCTGGCGGATTACTTCAAGTTTGCGCTGTGCGCCGAAGACATCGGCATCGCCAAACCCGACGCACGATTGTTCCAGGAGGCCTTGCAGCGCGGTGGCGTGACCGCTGAATCGGCGGTGCACATTGGCGATCATCCAGGCGATGACATTGCCGGAGCGCAACAGGCGGGAATGCGGGCAATCTGGTTCAACCCGGCGGGCAAGGTCTGGGAAGCCGAACGGCTGCCGGATGCGGAGATTCGCAGCCTGACCGATTTGCCGGCGTTGCTGGCGCGATGGAATTCGGTGTCGGCCTGACGAAAAAACCTGTGGGATCACCACAGGTTTCATATTTTTTGTTTCAGGCATGAAAAAGCCCGCAGCGACGGCGGGCTTTTTCAGCAAGCGGGTAGCAGGCTCAGATAGGCCGGCTGCCGTACTTGTTGTCCGGCTTCTTGGGCGGATCGGCGACCACATTGGCCTCCACTTCCTGCACCTTGCCACCTTTGGCCAAAAACTCCTCCATGGCCCGCGCGAGAGCATCGCGTTCCTTGTTCTTGGCTTCGACACTCGGCAGCTCATCGACCGATACCGCTGCCTTGGCCTTGCCTTTGGCGGCCGGAACCGGCGCATCACCGCCGTCGTCTTCAGCGACGTCTTCCGCCGCTGCTTCCAGACCTTCTTCGGTTTCGTCGTCGTCGCCTACTTCGAGGTCGTCGTTTTCCAGATCATCGTCGCTCATGTTCTACCTCATGACTTGCGAAAAGCAGATTAGTTATAGCCCAGCTTTGCCCTCTGTCGAAGGCTGCCGGAAAAAATTCAATGGCCGCTGCTGACCAGCGGTTATGCCTCCTCACCGTGCACGGTGGCGAGGACTTTACGGGCACCGCCATGATCACGGTGCTCGCCCAGATAAACACCTTGCCAGGTCCCCAACGCCAACCGGCCTGCCGCAATCGGCAAACTGAGCTGACAGCCAAGTACGCTGGCCTTGAAGTGCGCCGGGAGGTCGTCCAGGCCTTCGTCGTTATGCTCATAGCCGTCTGTTCCTTGTGGGATCAGACGATTGAAAAATCGTTCGAAGTCGCGACGTACCGCCGGATCGGCGTTCTCGTTGATGGTCAACGACGCCGAGGTATGCTGCAGCCACAAATGCAACAGACCGACCCGACACGCCTTGAGTTCAGGCAGGCCGGCGAGTAACTCGTCCGTTACCAGATGAAAGCCCCGGGGCCTCGCCCGCAAGGTAATCAGAGTCTGTTGCCACATACAGTTCTCCGCACGTTCGGGGCGCATTCTAGCGCGCTCTGGGAAAAAACAAAGGCCCTAATATTCCTTCAATCCTGTAAGCCTTTGGCTGCACAAAAACACCCGACGTAAACATCGTAAAACCTGTAGGAAAAAACCTTTCAGCTCAGCCTTCAACGACAAATTCCAGACAAAAAAATGCCCGGCAAGCCGGGCAGTTTTTTACGCGCCTGCTTACAAGTTGTAGCCGCGTTCGTTGTGAAGCGCCAGATCGATGCCGACCGCCTCTTCTTCTTCGTTGATACGCAGGCCCATGACCGCATCCAGCACCTTGAGGATGATGTATGTAGCGATCGCGGTGTAGATCACCGTGAAGCCCACGCCTTTGCACTGAATCCACACTTGCGCGGCGATGTCGGTCACGGTGCCGAAGCCACCCAGGGACGGAGCAGCGAACACACCCGTCAGGATTGCGCCGAGGATACCGCCGATACCGTGCACGCCGAAGGCGTCCAGGGAATCGTCATAGCCGAGCTTGCGCTTGAGGGTGGTGGCGCAGAAGAAGCACACCACGCCAGCCGCCAGACCGATGA
Organism: Pseudomonas sp. KH_046_2; assembly: GCF_057838985.1. Taxonomy (NCBI): domain Bacteria; kingdom Pseudomonadati; phylum Pseudomonadota; class Gammaproteobacteria; order Pseudomonadales; family Pseudomonadaceae; genus Pseudomonas; species Pseudomonas sp. KH_046_2. Next base: position 6,083,555 of record NZ_CM174480.1, read on the forward strand.
CCAACGCGCCCATCGGGCCAACAGTGCCGGCAGCCGGGGTGATTGCCACCAGACCGGCAACCACGCCCGAAGCGATACCCAGTGCGCTAGGCTTGCCGTGGGTGAGCCACTCGGCAAACATCCAGCCCAGCGCAGCAGCGGCGGTAGCGATTTGAGTCACCAGCATCGCCATGCCGGCGGTGCCGTTGGCTGCAGCGGCGGAACCGGCGTTGAAACCGAACCAGCCGACCCACAGCATGGCCGCGCCCATCAGGGTGTAACCGAGGTTGTGCGGCGCCATCGGCGTGGTCGGGAAGCCTTTACGCTTGCCCAGCACCAGGCAGGCAACCAGGCCAGCCACACCGGCGTTGATGTGCACCACGGTACCGCCAGCGAAGTCGAGCACGCCCCAGTCCCACATCAGGCCACCGTTGCCGGACCAGACCATGTGCGCGATCGGCGCATACACCAGGGTGAACCAGATGCCCATGAACACCAGCATCGCGGAGAACTTCATCCGCTCGGCGAATGCACCGACGATCAGCGCCGGGGTGATGATCGCGAAGGTCATCTGGAAGGTGACGAACACCGCCTCCGGGAACAGCGCCGCAGGGCCGGTCAGGCTGGCTGGCGTGATGCCGGCGAGGAACGCCTTGCCCATGCCGCCGAAGAACGAGTTGAAGTTGACGACGCCCTGCTCCATGCCCGTGGTGTCGAACGCGATGCTGTAGCCATAAATGACCCACAGGACGCTGATCAGACCGGTAATGGCGAAGCACTGCATCATCACGGAAAGAATGTTTTTCGACCGAACCATGCCGCCGTAGAACAGCGCGAGGCCGGGAATGGTCATGAACAGCACCAAGGCTGTCGAGGTCATCATCCAGGCGGTGTCGCCGGAGTTGAGGACTGGGGCCGCCACTTCGTCTGCCGCCAGAGCAAGGCTGGGCATTACGATGGACAACAGGGCTCCTAGCCCTGCGAATTTACGCAGAGTCATATTGTTTTCTCCTGGGGCGTTGGGTTTGTGGCGGCTTAGATTGCGTCGGTATCGGTTTCGCCGGTACGGATGCGAATCGCCTGTTCCAGATTGACCACGAAGATCTTGCCGTCACCGATCTTGCCGGTGTTGGCAGCCTTGGTGATGGCCTCGATTACCCGGTCCAGATCCTTGTCGTCGATGGCGACGTCGATCTTCACCTTGGGCAGGAAATCGACCACGTATTCCGCGCCGCGATACAGCTCGGTGTGACCCTTCTGCCGACCAAAGCCTTTGACTTCAGTGACGGTAATGCCCTGCACGCCGATCTCGGACAGCGACTCGCGTACGTCGTCCAGCTTGAACGGCTTGATGATGGCAGTGACTAGCTTCATGAAAACTCTCTCCCGAATTAGTGGACTTGCCCCAGGAAAACAAACCCGACTCAAGTCTAAGCGCAGTGCCTGGCTTTGTAACGCATCGTCGGCCCTGACCTGCCCGTCCGACGCTCCTCACGAAACACTCCCCCGCTTCGCTTGGCGCACTGCGTTCGTCACAGTGACTGCATCAGTGCATGGGTCATCAGGGTCTAAGCAGAAAGCTTGCCATCTCCACAAAAACTACTGTTTTCAAGCCTTTACCCGCAGATGACTGCTACTTCGCAACAACACCCGACGCGATACGCACAACAACGGTGCGACAGCGTCCGTCCCCGTGCGCGAAAAGCGTGCACCCCTTGCCCGCGCAAATGACTATAGACACTGCGTGATACACTGCCCGTCATTGTTTCCAGGACATTGCCCATGCTTGCGCCAAAAGACTTCCTCGACGCCCTCACCGGCACCGCCTCCCGCCTCTTCAGCGGCGACACGCCACTGCCGAAAGCTGAAATCGAAAGCCAGTTCAAAATGTTGCTGCAGAGCGGCTTCAGCAAACTGGATCTGGTGAGTCGGGAAGAATTCGATAGCCAGATGGTTGTACTGGCGCGCACCCGGGCGCGGCTGGAGAGCCTTGAGGCGAAGGTGGCGGAGCTGGAAGCGAAGCTGAATCCACCGACCGAATAAATTCTGATGTGAAATGCAGTCCCCTTGTGAGAGTGAGCCTGCTCGCGATTGAAGGTCGGAACGACCTTGCGCTTCACCTGTAGGAGCTGCCGAAGGCTGCGATCTTTTGATCTTCAGCCCCGCAACAATCCCGGCAACATCCTACAAACATCACACCGCCGTCCGATTGCGTCGCAATGCCTCCGGTTTCTATGCTCATCCCCAGCTGAATGCTCAGCACCGGGTTTGGCGACCTGGAAAACCACAACGCATCGCGACCGCATTCGACCGAGAAATTTGCTCTCATCTCGAATTATGGCGGCTATGCGTGGGAGACCTTCGGGTCTGCCGGTTTGGTGCGTTACCGGTTCGCCAACCCCCGCATGGCTGCCACCCTCTTCGTTTGGCGACGATCAGAGGCAGTTTTCTTCATCGCACCTTGAGAACTGCACCATGAACGAAAACTATCTAATCCCTCACGTCTTCACCCGCCACAAACTCCACCTCCACGCCCTCCTAATACAAAACCAACCCTGGTTCAGCGCCCGCGACCTAGGCCGACTGCTACGCATCTACCTCAACGACCGCCAACTCCGAAAACTCGATCCCGACCAATACCAAACAGCCAAAACCCTCATCCACGGTCACATCGAAAACACCCTGCTGATCAGCGAATCCGGCGTCTACGCCTTGCTGGTCTATCACTACTGCCCCGAATACCGAGCCTTACGCGAATGGCTCACCCACGAAGTCGTTCCCGCCCTGCGAGATGCCCAATACCCCACTACAACCGAACGCCCGCAACTGAGCCTGCTCAACTGGCCGGAAATGTCGTTGAGCCTGCTGCACTGGAACAACCAGCCGTGGATTCGGTTGCAGGATGTGCCGCAGATGATGACAGAGCGGGAGCAGGCAAGACGCCCGGTAAAACCGTGGTGGAAGCGGGTTTCACTCGTCTTGCAGTCGCCTTGAATATTTAACGTTCAACCACGCTCGATCTGGACTGAGCGCAACTCGTAGGTAGAACTCGTAGGTCGATTGCAGATTCAGCCAGAAATCGGGTGTGGTGTTCAGGTGGATGGATAGCTCTCGCGCCAGACCAACACTGACACCGCTCCGCTGATTCATAACATCGCTTATTTCCGCCTCTGGCTCGTTCAGCGAGCGAGCCAGAGCATCGGTTGTAACGCCCAGTGGCTTCAAAAACTCCTCGCTGAGAATTTCGCCAGGATGAATCGGGCGCATCCCATTCCTGTTCATTCACGCCTCCTAAGGCTGCATTCAGCGAGATCATAAGCAGCAACCTTCATCCGGCAAGGCCATCCACGCTCTTTCACCGATGTCCTTCATCTTTCTCGGCAGGGTCCTACAAAAAGCGGCGCTCCGGCCTGATTTATCAGTCCTCACCCTTTTCTTTACGCTTTTCGCCTTGTTACTCGATAGACGCTAGCAATGAGAAGAAAAGGAAAAGGCACCGAACTTCGAAACCAGACTTACAAATCAGATGCACGAAAGCTCGCATATAAAATGTTCGTCAAGGACTGTAAATCTCGGGCTAGGAAACTCAACACCGAGGCGGTTAGGTTCGACCCAATAACTCCAGCTGCGATTACTGCCTGCCTCCCGTGGTTGGAAGCTGCACTCTTCCCATGGGAAAACGTGTCGAACTGGAAGTGCAAAGGCACAGGAGGTGTCCATGATTCACAGAAAGCGAAAAGCCAAGCTTTTACTCATCATTCAATATCATGCTGAAGCACTTCGGCTAGGCGGCAAGATTTCAGCCAATCAACAACGATTTCTTGATGTCGCTGCGGCTCACGGCAAAGACCTTGAACCTCCGGGCTTACTTGCCGGTAAAAGAGCCTGAAACTGTCTACCAAAGAACCGCCTGAATGGCGGTTTTTTCTGCCCGCCCGTCCGGCGATGGCTCGCAATATCCTGCGAAAATTCACCTTCATTCACGCCACGCGAAATGCTCATCTCCTGACTACCCTTGAAAAACCGCAGGAAGCGGCTCCCCGTAATTTCAAGGAACGACCATGTCCCTCTCCATCGTCCACAGCCGCGCCCAGGTCGGCGTGGAGGCGCCAGCCGTCACTGTTGAAGTCCATCTGGCCAATGGTTTGCCATCGCTGACCATGGTCGGCCTGCCCGAGGCGGCGGTAAAGGAAAGCAAGGATCGGGTGCGCAGTGCGATCATCAATTCGGGACTGCAATTTCCGGCGCGACGGATCACGCTGAATCTGGCGCCGGCGGATTTACCCAAGGATGGCGGGCGGTTCGATCTGGCGATTGCCCTGGGGATTCTCTCGGCCAGCGTGCAGGTGCCGACGTTGACACTGGATGACGTGGAGTGCCTGGGGGAGCTGGCGCTTTCCGGTGCAGTGCGGCCGGTCCGCGGGGTGCTGCCGGCGGCATTGGCGGCGCGCAAGGCCGGGCGCTGGTTGATGGTGCCGCAGGCGAATGCCGAGGAGGCTTGTCTGGCGTCGGGGTTGAAGGTCATTGCAGTGGACCATCTGCTGCAGGCAGTGGCACATTTCAATGGACACACACCCATCGAACCTTACGTTTCCAACGGGTTGCTCTACGCCAGCAAACCCTATCCTGATTTGAATGAAGTTCAGGGGCAAATGGCGGCCAAACGCGCGCTGCTGATTGCGGCAGCGGGTGCGCATAACCTGCTGTTCAGCGGGCCACCGGGTACAGGCAAGACGCTATTGGCGAGCCGATTGCCAGGGCTGCTGCCACCCCTGGCCGAGAGCGAAGCACTGGAAGTCGCAGCGATTCAATCCGTTGTCAGTTGTGTGCCACTGAGCCATTGGCCACAGCGCCCCTTCCGACAACCACACCATTCCGCCTCAGGACCGGCACTGGTGGGCGGTGGCTCGAAACCACAACCGGGCGAAATCACCCTCGCTCACCATGGCGTGCTGTTCCTCGATGAACTGCCGGAATTTGATCGCAAGGTATTGGAGGTACTGAGGGAGCCACTGGAATCCGGCCACATCGTGATTTCCCGCGCCAAGGACCGCGTACACTTTCCAGCACGCTTTCAACTGGTCGCTGCAATGAATCCCTGTCCCTGTGGATATCTTGGCGAGCCTAGCGGTCGTTGCTCCTGTACGCCGGACATGGTGCAGCGCTATCGCAACAAACTGTCGGGGCCGCTGCTGGATCGCATCGACCTGCACCTGACGGTTGCTCGGGAAGCCACGGCGTTGAATCCCGCGTTAAAACCCGGCGACGATACAGCCACCGCCGCCGAGCTGGTTGCCAATGCAAGAGAACGCCAACAAAAACGCCAGGGCTGTGCCAATGCATTCCTCGATTTACCGGGCCTGCGCAGGCACTGCAAGTTATCCACAGTTGACGAAACCTGGCTGGAAACGGCCTGTGAGCGACTGACCTTGTCGCTACGTGCAGCCCATCGACTGCTCAAGGTGGCTCGCACCTTGGCGGACCTTGAGCGAGCCGATGGCATCACCCGTGATCATTTGGCCGAGGCGCTGCAATACCGACCGACAACGCTTTAGTCGGCATCACCCCTTGGTCAGATCAACCAGCGGTGTCTGCCGCACCTCAGTCTCCCGCCCACCCTGAATCTCGTTCACCTGCTTCAACGCCTTATCCACAGCCGCCTTATCCGCCAGCAAGCTGTAGCTGATGCGGAACTGCTTGTGTTCCTTCGGCCCAATCGTCGGCACCAGCTTCAGTGGCCGCTGATACCGTCGGTTGTAGGAAAAGCTCGTTCCCGGCTCCAGCCCCGTGACGTAGCCCTGGCCTTGGGTATCGGTGTTTTTCCACAGGGAGAACACGGGCAGTGTTTGAGTGTTGAAACCGACCGAGACGCCCAGGCTGCCGGCCTTGTTATGCAGGACGGTCAATGTATCGCCCTTGGCATCGGCGTACGGCACTACGTTGTAAACCGTTTCGTCGTAGTCCTTGGTCGGTCCGCGATAGGTTTGCCAGTCCGGCAAATCGCTTTTGGCTTTATCGTTGAACGGCGACACCTGTTTCACCGGCGCAGCAAAGCGGGCGCCCTGCTCCAGGAATGGGGTGCTGAAGTTACTGTGATACAGCGCCTGGTATTCCTTCGGATAGTCGCCGTTGTTGGTCAGGGTGTCGTTGAGGGCGAACGCTACGCTGCCGGGCTCGGTAACCAGTTCGGTCGCGACCGAGAAGTCGACTTTCTTGAAAGCCTGCTCTTTCAGCTCGCCGCGCAGGCTGATGGCGTACGGCGGTTTTTCATCAATGTGCAGGGTGACTTTGTTGGCCGGGATATTGGCAGCGCGACCGTGCAGGGTCAGCAGTTCGCCGTTGTCGATGCCGGGGTGGCCGACCCATTCGTAGCCGCAGCGGGTGACCAGTTCATTGAAGCCTTCCAGCCAGCCCAGGCCACCACGGCCGTTGAGCTCGATGAAGGACGGATTGACCACTTCCTTGACTGGCGAATCCCAACCCATGCGCACGTTACCGACCGAGGCCTGCAGGACGTTCATGCCGCGAGTTGGAACTACCGAAAGTTTCATCGTGCCGTTATCGATGTCGACGATGCTGACGCCTTCCTGCCGACCGCCGTGCAAGGTGCGCAGGGTCACGCTGAAAGGTTTGTCGATTTTTACGCCGAGTTGCTGGCTGGTGATTTGCCAGTTCTGGGCGGCTTTGTCGGTGTCGAGCAGGACGTAATCCCATGCCAGGACTTGGGAGGCAGCGGACAGTGTGCTGAGGGCAACAAAGAGTTTGAGCGGGGTCATGGCAGCAGCCTTTCTTGGATTTGTGCCATTTTTATAGACATGAAGAAACGTTTCAGCAAACTTAAAAATCAAAAAAACGACGGAAAATGCAAGAGATAGTCGACAGTCGATTCAGCCTAGGCGTTCGACATCCGGTAATTCCATGGCCCGGACTTCGCCTTGCAGGAAATCGCTGAGTCGGCGCAAACGTTCACCTCCCGGGCGGGTTTTCGGCCAGACCAGGTAATAATTCTCACCACTGGCTACGGCTGTCGGCCACGGCAAACTCAGACGTCCCTGCGCGACATCCTCCGCCACCATCAGCAGATCGCCCATGGACACGCCATAACCCCGCGCGGCAGCGATCATCCCCAGTTCCAGGGTATCGAAAACCTGTCCACCCTTGAGCGACACCTGATCGGCCAGGCCCATGCGCTCCAGCCAGTTGCGCCAGTCGCGGCGGTCTGGCGTGGGGTGCAGCAACTCGGTGTTGGTCAGGCGCTCGACATCCCAGGGTTGGTCGCCCCGCAGGTTGGGCGCGCCGACCGGGATCAATTCCTCGGGGAACAGGTAACTCGCCTCCCAGTCCGGTGGGAAATGTCCATTGCTCAGCAACACCGCACAGTCGAACGGCTCGTCATTGAAATCCACCGAATCGACGTCCATCCACGCGCTGGTCAATTGCACCTCGTTGCCCGGCTGCAGATGACGGAAGCGACTGAGGCGCGCCAGCAACCAGCGCATGGTCAGGGTCGACGGTGCTTTCATGCGCAGGATGTCGTCCTCGGCACGCAAGGTATTGCAGGCGCGCTCCAGGGCGGTAAAGCCTTCGCGAATGCCCGGCAACAGCAGACGGGCCGACTCGGTCAGTTGCAGGTTGCGGCCACTGCGGTGAAACAAGCGGCAGGCAAAATGCTCTTCGAGCGTACGAATATGTCGGCTGACCGCGCTTTGGGTAATCGATAGCTCTTCGGCGGCGCGGGTAAACGAGCTGTGCCGCGCCGCCGCTTCGAATGCGCGCAGGGCATACAAGGGAGGAAGACGACGGGACATTGGGAAAGCTCCTACTGCTGGGTTCCCCCACCCTAGCAGAAACTCTCCAGCATGAGTTTGAATCATGCCACCCATCCTTTTTATCCCTTTGTGCAAACTGCGCAGAGCGCCGAGAATCGGTGCTTTCCTGTTCCCTTTGATAATCGAGCGTGATGACCATGCAACATCCAGCACGTACTGAACTCTTGGCCATCCTGCGGCTGGCGGGGCCGCTGATTGCCTCGCAGTTGGCGCACATGCTGATGGTCCTCACCGACACCCTGATGATGGCGCGCCTGAGTCCCGAGGCCCTGGCCGGTGGCGGGCTCGGCGCGGCGACCTATTCGTTCGTGTCGATTTTCTGCATCGGCGTGATCGCGGCGGTCGGCACACTGGTGGCGATCCGTCAGGGTGCCGGCGATATTGTCGGTGCCACTCGCCTGACCCAGGCCGGGCTGTGGTTGGCGTGGTTGATGGCGCTGGCCGCCGGTTTGCTGCTATGGAACCTCAAACCGATGCTGCTGCTGTTCGGCCAGACCGAAAGCAACGTCCAGATGGCCGGGCAGTTTTTGATCTTCCTGCCGTTCGCCCTACCCGGCTACCTGAGCTTCATGGCGCTGCGGGGGTTCACCAGTGCCATCGGCCGCGCAACACCGGTAATGGTGATCAGCGTGGGCGGGACGGTTGCCAACTTTTTGCTCAACTATGCGTTGATCACCGGCATGTTCGGCCTGCCGAAACTGGGGCTGATGGGCATCGGGCTGGTCACGGCGATTGTCGCCAACCTGATGGCGCTTGCGCTGGCGTGGCACATTCGTCGGCATCCGGCTTACGAGGCCTATCCGCTGCGTCAGGGTCTGTCGCGACTGAACCGCCAATACCTGAAGGAGCTGTGGCGCCTGGGCCTGCCAATCGGCGGCACCTACGCGGTGGAAGTCGGGCTGTTTGCCTTCGCCGCGCTGTGCATGGGCACCATGGGCAGCACTCAGTTGGGAGCGCACCAGATCGCCCTGCAAATCGTGTCGGTGGCGTTCATGGTCCCGGCGGGGATTTCTTATGCGATCACCATGCGCATCGGCCAGCACTACGGCGCCGGGCAATTGCTGGATGCGCGGCTGGCCGGTCGGGTCGGCATTGCGTTCGGGGCGGCGGCGATGCTGTGTTTCGCCATGGTCTTCTGGCTATTGCCAAACCAGTTGGTCGGCCTGTTCCTCGACCACAACGACCCGGCGTTTCGCGACGTCATCAATTTGGCCGTGAGCCTGTTGGCAGTGGCGGCATGGTTCGAGCTGTTCGACGGCGTGCAAACCATTGCCATGGGTTGCATTCGCGGACTCAAGGATGCCAAGACCACTTTCCTCGTCGGCCTGGGGTGCTACTGGCTGATTGGCGCACCGGCGGCGTGGTGGATGGCGTTCCACCTGGACTGGGGGCCAACGGGTGTCTGGTGGGGCCTGGCGCTGGGGCTGGCGTGTGCGGCGGTGAGCCTGACGCTGGGGTTTGAGTGGAAGATGAAGCGGATGATCAAGCGCGACACACCGTCGGAGCAGCGCTTCAAGGTCGCTCAGACTGACTGAGATCCCTTGTAGGAGCGAGCTTGCTCGCGATAAACCCGAGAACGCCGCGGGGCACCTGCCAACCAGCGTTATCGTTGACGACCATCGCGAGCGAGCTCGCTCCTACAGGTTCCGAGGCAACCAATCATTCGAGATCAGCTCACGATTTCCAGCGCCGGCTGTTCGCCGGAGCCAAACATCAGATATTCCACCAACTCGTCCAGCGGCAAAGGCTTGCTGATCAAATACCCCTGCACCTGATCGCATTCAAACCCGCGCAGCAGATCCAGTTGCTCCGGCGTTTCCACACCTTCGGCGACCACCTCAAGGTTGAGGTTGTGCGCCAGATTGATCATCGCGTGGACCAGCTTGCGGTTTTCTTCGCGCTGTTCCATGCCGCCGACAAAGCTCTTGTCGATCTTCAGCAAGGTGATCGGCAGGCTGTTGAGGTGCACGAACGACGAGAACCCGGTGCCGAAGTCGTCCAGGGAGAAGCGCACACCGAGGCGCCCGAGAGCGTCCATGGTCTGCTTGACCAGATCACTGCGGCGCATCACGGCGGTTTCAGTCAGTTCGAATTCCAGCCACTGCGCTTCAACGCCGCGCTCGGCAATCAGGCGACTCAGGGTCGAGAGCAACTGGCTGTCCTGGAACTGCCGGAACGACAGGTTGATCGCCATGTGCAACGGCGGCAAACCCAGCTCGAGCAGCGCCTGCATGTCGCGCAAGGCCCGGGAAATCACCCAGTAACCCAGCGGCACAATCAGACCGCTTTGCTCGGCCAGCGGCACGAATTCGCTCGGTGGCAGCAAGCCGCGCTCGGCATGCCGCCAGCGCACTAAAGCTTCGAGGCCGACGATCTGCCCGTCTTCGAGGTTCAGCCGTGGCTGGTAATGCAGCTCCAGCTCATCGCGACGCAGTGCCCGGCGCAGCTCGGTTTCGAGGTCGGCGATGCTGCGGGCATTGCGGTTGATGCGCTCGTTGAAAATGTGAAAGGTGCAGCCTTGGGTGCTTTTGGCCTGCTGCATGGCGATGTGCGCGTGCCACATCAGCGGGTCCGCACCGGTCTGGGCCCGGGCGTAGGCGATGCCCAGGCTGGAGCCGATCAACAGGCTTTCGCCATCGACCCAATATGGCTCGGCCAGCGCTTCGCTGATGCGCTCGGCCATCCACTCGGCACGCTGGGGAGCGCGACGGGTATCGATCAGCAGAGCGAATTCATCGCTGCCCAGACGTGCCAGTTGATCGCCGGCCTCGAGCTGGCTCTTGAGCCGCGCCACCACTTGCAGGATCAGGCGGTCACCGGCCTGATGGCCGAGGGCGTCGTTGGCATAACGAAAGTTGTCGAGGTCGAGATGACCGAGGGCCAGACCGCGACCGTCGTTTTCTGCCAGTCGCGCCGTCAACAGGGTCTGGAAGCCCTGGCGGTTGGCGATGCCGGTCAGCGGATCTTGCTCGGCCAGGCGTTGCAGGGTGTTTTCCAGGACGCCGCGTTCGCGCACATGGCGCAGGCAACGGCGCAACATGCCGGAATCGAGCAGATCGCGCACCAGCCAGTCACTCACGCCGTCGGGCGGGGTCAGCGGCTCATGGTCGAGCAACAGCACCGTCGGCAGGCTGCAACGGCCCGGCGCCGGTTGAAGTTGCGGGATGGTCAATAACACCGCGCTGCGGTTGTCATCGAACAGGCTGCTGACCGACTCCCAACTCGGCGCGCTGATGAGCACGGCCGAGCTCCCCATAGGAGCCAGACACTCGCGCAACAACGCTGCCCACGCTGGCTCTTCGGCCAGTAGCAGCAAACGCAAGGGTTCGACAGGCGTAGACAAGCTAGCTCCCTAGACTCTGCAAAGATGTAGGCGACGGGCATTATGCCGTTCCGATAACTAATGACAATGACATCAGTGAGCAAAACGAGCCCTTTGTATCCGGAATTACGAACATTAGCCGCAAATTCGTTGCGCATCCTGCGTGAAAGTAACAAACCCGGCAATTACAGATAGCGTGGTACGTCACAAGTCGGACAGAGCAGCACAATTCGCTGAGCCTGTTAAAATGCCGGCCCATTTTGTGACTGACTCCTGAATTTACGTATGTCCCGACTCAATCCCCGGCAGCAAGAAGCCGTGAGCTACGTCGGCGGCCCTCTTTTGGTGCTCGCCGGCGCTGGCTCCGGCAAGACCAGCGTGATCACGCGCAAAATCGCGCACCTGATCCAGAACTGTGGCATCCGCGCCCAGTACATCGTCGCCATGACCTTTACCAACAAGGCTGCCCGCGAAATGAAGGAACGGGTCGGCACCCTGCTGCGTGCCGGTGAAGGTCGCGGGCTGACGGTCTGCACGTTCCACAACCTGGGCCTGAACATCATCCGCAAGGAGCACGTGCGGCTGGGCTACAAGCCGGGCTTCTCGATCTTCGACGAGACCGACGTCAAGGCCCTGATGACCGACATCATGCAGAAGGAATACTCGGGCGACGACGGCGTCGACGAGATCAAGAACATGATCGGTGCCTGGAAAAACGACCTGATCCTGCCGGCCCAGGCCCTGGAAAACGCGCGCAACCCCAAGGAACAGACTGCCGCCATCGTCTACACCCACTACCAACGCACGCTCAAGGCGTTCAATGCGGTGGACTTCGACGACCTGATCCTGCTGCCGGTGAAGCTGTTCGAAGAGCACGCCGACATCCTGGAAAAGTGGCAGAACAAAGTCCGTTACCTGCTGGTCGACGAATACCAGGACACCAACGCCAGCCAGTACCTGCTGGTGAAAATGCTCATCGGCAAGCGTAACCAGTTCACCGTGGTGGGCGATGACGACCAGTCGATCTACGCCTGGCGTGGTGCCCGCCCGGAAAACCTGATGCTGCTCAAGGAAGACTACCCGTCCTTGAAAGTGGTGATGCTGGAGCAGAACTACCGCTCCACCAGCCGCATCCTGCGCTGCGCAAACGTACTGATCTCGAACAACCCCCACGAGTTCGAAAAGCAGTTGTGGAGTGAAATGGGCCACGGCGACGAGATCCGCGTGATCCGTTGCCGCAACGAGGACACCGAGGCCGAGCGCGTGGCCATGGAAATCCTAAGCCTGCACTTGCGCACCGACCGCCCGTACAGCGACTTCGCGATCCTGTATCGCGGCAACTACCAGGCCAAGCTGATCGAACTGAAGTTGCAGCATCACCAGGTGCCGTATCGCCTGTCCGGCGGCAACAGCTTTTTCGGACGTCAGGAAGTGAAAGACCTGATGGCTTACTTCCGCCTGATCGTGAACCCGGACGACGACAACGCGTTCCTGCGGGTGATCAACGTGCCGCGCCGCGAGATCGGCTCGACCACGCTGGAGAAGCTGGGCAACTACGCCACCGAGCGCAAGATCTCGATGTACGCCGCCACCGACGAGATGGGTTTGGGCGAGCATCTGGATAGCCGCTTCACCGATCGCCTGTCGCGCTTCAAGCGCTTCATGGACAGGGTGCGCGAGCAGTGCGCCGGCGAAGACCCGATCTCGGCCCTGCGCAGCATGGTCATGGACATCGACTACGAGAACTGGCTGCGCACCAACAGTTCCAGCGACAAGGCCGCCGACTACCGCATGGGTAACGTCTGGTTCCTGATCGAGGCGCTGAAGAACACCCTGGAAAAAGACGAAGAAGGCGAAATGACCGTCGAGGACGCCATCGGCAAACTCGTCCTGCGCGACATGCTCGAGCGCCAGCAGGAAGAGGAAGACGGTGCCGAAGGCGTGCAGATGATGACCTTGCATGCGTCCAAGGGACTGGAATTCCCCTACGTGTTCATCATGGGCATGGAGGAGGAAATCCTCCCGCACCGTTCCAGCATCGAAGCCGACACCATCGAGGAAGAACGTCGCCTGGCCTACGTGGGCATTACCCGCGCGCGCCAGACCCTGGCCTTCACCTTCGCCGCCAAACGCAAGCAGTACGGCGAGATCATCGATTGCGCACCGAGCCGCTTCCTCGATGAGTTGCCGCCGGACGATCTGGCCTGGGAAGGCAACGACGACACACCGACCGAAGTCAAAGCCGTGCGAGGCAACAACGCATTGGCGGATATACGCGCGATGTTAAAGCGCTAGAATTGACCACTTTTATATGACCTTCGGCGCACAGGCGCCAAAAGAGGACAGCTTCATGGAAGCACTGCACAAGAAAATTCGCGAAGAAGGCATCGTGCTTTCCGACCAGGTCCTGAAGGTCGACGCCTTTCTGAACCACCAGATCGACCCGGCCCTGATGAAGCTGATCGGCGACGAATTCGCCACGCTGTTCAAGGACTCGGGCATCACCAAAATCGTCACCATCGAAGCCTCGGGCATCGCCCCGGCGATCATGACCGGTCTGAACCTGGGTGTGCCGGTGATTTTCGCCCGCAAGCACCAGTCCCTGACCCTGACCGAAAACCTGTTGTCGGCGACCGTGTACTCGTTCACCAAGCAGACCGAAAGCACCGTGGCCATCTCCCCGCGCCACCTGACCAGCAGCGACCGCGTGCTGATCATCGATGACTTCCTGGCCAACGGTAAGGCGTCCCAGGCACTGATTTCGATCATCAAGCAGGCTGGCGCCACCGTGGCGGGCCTGGGCATCGTGATCGAGAAGTCGTTCCAGGGCGGCCGTGCGGAACTGGACTCGCAGGGTTATCGCGTTGAGTCGCTGGCGCGTGTGAAGTCACTGGCCGATGGTGTCGTGACCTTTATCGAGTAAGCCAGGACACAGTAATACCCCTGTAGGAGCGAGCCTGCTCGCGATTGCATAGTGTCAGCCAACATAGTCATTGGCTGATACACCGCTATCGCGAGCAGGCTCACTCCTACAGTTGTTTTTGGGCGAGTTGTTATTGCGCAGTGGCCTTGAGGCCGGTGAGCAGCAACCGCTGATACAAATCCTCCTTCATCCCCTCCGGCTTGGCCAACTGCATGCGCTCCAGATGCTCAGGAAACGACGCAGGCTCCGGCGCATCCAGCGCCGCCTTGCCCAATTCCAGCACCTCGCTCAGCTTGAACTTGCTCTTGAGCCAGTTCAGTGCCCGCAACAGATCACGCTCGACCTCGGTGAAATCACAGCCCAGCGGATACTCCGGAAACTGCTGCGGATGCCGCGCCTGAATCTCCTGCAAACGCTGCGGACTGTTATCGGTAAAGCGCGAATCGAGACGGAAGTCCTTGGGCAGTTTGCCGACTTTCTGCGCCTGCTCGATCAACCCCGGCTGAAAACGCGAGTCGCTGATGTTGAGTAAGGCCTCGATCACCGCCGCATCGGTTTTGCCGCGAAGATCGGCGATGCCATATTCGGTGACCACGATGTCCCGCAAGTGCCGGGGAATCGTGCAGTGACCATACTCCCAGACGATGTTCGAGCTGACGTCGCCGCCGGACTCGCGCCAACTGCGCAGCAGCAACACCGAGCGCGCGCCTGCCAGCGCATGCCCCTGCACCACGAAGTTGTACTGCCCGCCTACGCCGCTGAGCACACGCCCGTCTTCGAGCTGATCCGCCACCGCGGCACCGAGCAAGGTCACGGTAAACGCCGTGTTAATGAAGCGCGCATCCAGGCGCTGCAAGCGCTTGAGCTCTTCCTGGCCATAGAGCTCGTTGATGTAGCTGATGCGGGTCATGTTGAATTCGAGCCGCTTGTTTTGTGGCAATTCGCGCAAGCGCTCGTAGAAGCTGCGCGGGCCGAGGAAGAAGCCGCCGTGCACCGAGATGCCATCGGTTTGCGCCGTCTCGTCGAGGGTGCCGGCATTCGCCTGCTGCTGGGTCGCCACGTCCGGGTAGACCTTGCGCCGCACAATCCCGGCATCGGCCAGCACCAGCAAGCCGTTGACGAACATTTCGCTGCAGCCATACAGGCCTTTGGCGAAGGGCTCGATGCCGCCTTCGCGCTCGATCAGTTGCGCCCAGTGACTGAGGTTTACGTCTGCCAGCAAAGCCCTGTATCCGTCGTTGTCGGCTTGCCGCGCCAGCAGCGCCGCCGTCAGCGCATCGCCCATGGAGCCAATGCCGATCTGCAAGGTGCCGCCGTCACGCACCAGGGTACTGGCGTGCAGGCCGATGAAATGGTCCTGAACCCCCACTGGCATGTTCGGTGTGGAAAACAGCGTGGTGTTGTCTTTCTGGTCGATCAGCAGATCGAAGGCATCGATGCCGAGTTCCGCATCGCCGGGCATGTAAGGCAGATCGTTGTGCACCTGGCCGACCATCAGTATGGTTTCTCCGGTGGCGCGGCGCTTGGCGATCATCGGCAACAGGTCGAGGGTGATGTCCGGGTTGCAGCTGAGGCTCAAGCGGTCGGGATACTCGGCATGGCTGGCCACCAGTTGCGCCACCAGATTCAATCCGGCTGCGTTGATGTCTCGCGCCGCGTGGCTGTAGTTGCTGCTGACGTAATTCTGCTGGGCTGTCGGGCTGCTGAGCAGGCTACCGGGCTGCATGAAGAACTGCTGGATGTGGATGTTGCCCGGCAGACTATCGCGGCGCAGGTCGGCAAGAAACTCCAGCTCCGGATAATCGCCGAACACCCTTTCGACAAAGGGTTCGAGAAAGCGCTTTTGCAAACCATCGCCCAAGGGCGGGCGGCCCAGACACAACGCGGTGTAGATCGTCAGCCGTCGCTCGGGCGACTGTGCGATTCGTCGATACAGCGCGTTGACGAAGTGATTGGGTTTACCCAACCCCAGAGGCAGGCCCATGTGGATATGCGCCGGCAATCTCGCCAACACGTCATCGACCGCTTGCTCGATTGAACACAGCTGCACCATCAGGTCCTCCCTTACATTCCATGACGTGGGGTTGGACCGAGCTTGCCGGGGATTCGCTGCAATGAACAGCCCGTTAATGCCAATCGGCTGCCACAAAAACCTTGTAGGAGCGAGCTCGCTCGCGAAGAACCTGAGAGCATCGCGGGGTGCCAGGTTTCCAGCGTTATCGTTGACGACCATCGCGAGCGAGCTCGCTCCTACAAGGGTCAGCGCGGAATTGCAGGCACAAAAAAACCGTCCTGGGACGGTTTTTTGCGAACGATGCGGCGCCTTATTTCAGGCCGGACATCTTCTGGATGGCGCCTTTGAGCTCGGCGTCTGCACAATCGGCGCAGGTGCCTTTTGGCGGCATCGCGTTGATGCCGGAGATCGCCTTGGCGAGCAAGCCGTCAACACCACCTTCTTTCTTGGCACGCTCGCCCCAAGCGGCGGCATCACCGATTTTCGGCGCGCCCAACAGGCCTGAACCGTGGCAAGCGTTGCAATGTTTTGCAATCACTTCATCCGGGGTTTTCGCTCCACCACCGCCGCCAGCGGAAGCGGCCACTTCCATGCCCTTGCACTCTTTACCCTGAACACAAACCTGGCCAACTGGCTCAAGGCGTTTGGCAATATCGTCGTTGGTCGCAGCCTGAGCGCTGACACTGACAGCCCATAGGGCCAATACGGTTGCTGGTGCAGCCAGCATTTTCATAATTAGGTTCACGCGTTCACCCTCAATGGTGGCTAGTCACGCCTACGGCCACGGTTCGCAGGCGGGCGCAAGTATAGCGGTAAGCCCGTCGCACTGAAACAACCCCAAAGTCGGAGGGGTCTTAGGCCGCGACAGAAAAACTGCCCGGACGCCTCTGCGATGCTGGCAGGACGCCTCTTTTCTTAGAAATTCGCCGGCGTGGCTGCGCTGATTAGTCGCGCCGGCACATCGAACGGATTACGGAAACGGTGTGGCTTGGTACTTTCAAAGTAGTAGCTATCGCCGGCTTCGAGGACAAAAGTTTCGAGACCGACCACCAGTTCCAGTTTTCCTTCGACCAGGATGCCGGTTTCCTCGCCCTCATGGGTGAGCATCTCGTCACCGGTGTCGGCGCCTGGCGGATAGATTTCATTGAGGAATGCGATCGCCCGGCTCGGGTGCGCCCGACCGACCAGTTTCATGGTCACGGCGCCATCGGAAATATCGATCAGCTCGTTGGCCTTGTAGACGATCTGGGTCGGTTTTTCCTGCAGGATTTCTTCGGAAAAGAACTCGACCATGGACATGGGAATTCCGCCCAGCACTTTGCGCAGCGAACTGATCGAGGGGCTCACGCTGTTCTTCTCGATCATCGAAATCGTGCTGTTGGTGACCCCCGCCCGTTTGGCGAGCTCACGCTGGGAAAGGCCTTTGAGCCTACGGATGGATTGCAGTCGTTCACCGACGTCCAAAGCTTGCGCCTCCAGGATTCAGATTGTTGGAATAGTGAGCGTTATCATGGCGACAGCGTTCAGTATTTACAACACCTTGACCTGAATCCTGCTCAGCGAGGCGACTTCCGGTCTGGAGCCCGGCTCACTAAGCCCCGGAATAGAGCAGTGGCACTCGGCGCAGGTTGCAGAAGATCTGGTAAGGAATGGTGCCGGCAGCCATGGCCACATCACTGGCGAGGATGTTTTTGCCCCACAATTCGACGGTCGAACCGAGGCCGGCCTGCGGCACATCGGTCAGGTCGATGCAGAGCATGTCCATCGATACCCGGCCGATCAACTGGCTGCGCTGCCCGGCAACCAGCACGGGCGTGCCGGTCGGAGCCAGACGCGGGTAGCCGTCGGCGTAACCCATGGCCACGACGCCAATGCGCATCGGTTTAGGGGTGATGAATTTGGCGCCGTAACCGACAGGTTCGCCGGCCGGCAATTCACGCACGCTGATCACTTTCGATTCCAGGGTCATGACCGGTTGCAGACGCGATGCCACTTCGTTGGCTTCTTCGAAGGGTGTGGCGCCATAGAGCATGATGCCCGGGCGCACCCAATCGCTCGGAATCTGCGGCCAACCGAGCACCGCCGGCGAGTTGCGCAGGCTGACCTCGGCGGACAAGCCCTTGCGCGCCGCTTCAAATACCGCCACCTGATCGGCGCTGGCTTGTTCGTGCAGCTCGTCGGCACGCGCAAAGTGACTCATCAGCACCACTTTCGCGACTTTACCGCTGACCAACAGCCGTTGATAGGCGGCCTGATAATCCACCGGGTGCAGACCCACGCGGTGCATGCCCGAGTCGAGCTTGAGCCACACGGTGATCGGTTTGCTCAACGCCGCTTTCTCGATGGCTTCGAGCTGCCACAGCGAATGCACCACGCACCAGAAATCATGCTCGACGATCAGCGACAACTCGTCGGCCTCGAAAAAACCTTCCAACAGCAAGATCGGCGCGCGAATGCCCGCCGCCCGCAGTTCCAGAGCCTCTTCGATACAAGCCACGGCAAACCCGTCCGCCTCGGCTTCCAGCGCCTGGGCGCAACGCACCGCGCCATGGCCATAGGCATCGGCCTTGATCACCGCGAGGGCCTTGGCCCCCGTGAGTTCACGGGCGATTCGGTAGTTGTTGCGCAGGGCTTGAAGGTCGATCAGGGCACGGGCAGGACGCATGGCGGCAGACTTCTGGTCGGGTTATCGGGAAGAAAAACCGGCGCTGACTGGTGGCGTAAACCGCCAGCAGCACCGGGAGAGGGATCTGTCTGAAAGCTTATGGCAGAGCGGCGACAACCGACAGCTCGACCAGGATTTGCGGTTCGCACAGTTTCGATTCAACGGTGGCACGAGCCGGGGCGACGCCTTTTGGCAGCCACTTGTCCCACACCGCGTTCATGCCTTCGAAATGCGCGTCGATGTCTTTCAGGTAAATCGTCACCGACAGCAGATTGTGCTTGTCGGTGCCGGCCAGATCGAGCAACCGCTCGATGTTGGCCAGGGTTTCACGGGTCTGCTGTTCAATCCCGGCGTTCATGTCATCGCCGACCTGTCCGGCCAGGTACACCGTGCCGTTATGGGTGACGATCTGACTCATGCGCTCATTGGTGAGCTGGCGCTGGACTGACATGCTTTGCAGACTCCTGGGTTTTTTTGCCATAACGGGAAATATCGAGGCCTTCGGCGCTGATCTGCGGCTTTCTCTTCGCCATCAGGTCCGCCAGCAGGCGACCGGAGCCACAGGCCATGGTCCAGCCGAGCGTGCCGTGACCGGTGTTCAGGAACAGGTTCTTGAACGGGGTGGCGCCAACGATCGGCGTGCCATCCGGCGTAGTCGGACGCAGACCGGTCCAGAAATCGGCCTGGGCCAGATCGCCGCCCTGAGGATAAAGGTCGTTGACGATCATCTCCAGGGTTTCGCGGCGACGCGGATTCAGCGACAGGTCAAAACCGGCAATTTCAGCCATACCGCCAACGCGGATGCGGTTGTCGAAACGGGTGATCGCGACCTTGTAGGTCTCGTCGAGAATGGTCGAAGTCGGCGCCATCGCCGGGTTGGTGATCGGCACGGTCAGGGAGTAGCCCTTGAGCGGGTACACCGGCGCCTTGATCCCCAGCGGCTTGAGCAGTTGCGGCGAGTAGCTGCCGAGGGCCAGCACGTAGCGGTCGGCGGTTTCCAGCTTGCCGTCGATCCACACGCCGTTGATGCGATCACCGGCGAAGTCGAGGCGCTGGATGTCCTGACCGAAACGGAACTGCACACCGAGGTTCGCGGCCATCTCGGCGAGCTTGGTGGTGAACATCTGGCAGTCGCCAGTCTGGTCGTTCGGCAGGCGCAGGGCACCGGCGAGGATATCGGTGACGCTGGCCAAGGCCGGCTCAACGCGGGCGATGCCTTCGCGGTCGAGCAGCTCGAACGGCACGCCGGATTCTTTCAGCACGGCGATGTCTTTCGCGGCGCCGTCCAGTTGAGCCTGGGTGCGGAACAGTTGGGTCGTACCAAGGCTGCGGCCTTCGTAGGCGATGCCAGTTTCGGCCCGCAGTTCGTCGAGGCAGTCACGGCTGTACTCGGACAGACGGACCATGCGCTCCTTGTTCACCGCGTAACGGCTGGCGGTGCAGTTGCGCAGCATCTGCGCCATCCACAGGTACTGGTCGATGTCGGCGGTGGCCTTGATGGCCAGGGGCGCGTGGCGCTGCAGCAGCCACTTGATGGCCTTGAGCGGCACGCCCGGCGCGGCCCACGGCGAGGCATAACCCGGCGAGACCTGCCCGGCGTTGGCGAAACTGGTCTCCATGGCGGCAGCTGGCTGCCGGTCCACAACCACCACTTCAAACCCGGCACGGGCCAGATAGTAAGCACTGGTGGTACCGATGACGCCGCTACCCAAGACCATGACGCGCATTTTCATATCCCTCATCGCGGCTAACCGCTGACGTTTGTTATTCAGAGCTTTAGATGCGCGCAGTGTAAAAAAGATTAGCCAGTGCTTTTCACTATATAAGCGCCTATATTTGGCGACAATTCTCGGCAAAAACCCTTTTCACGGAGGCGCATCCCCTATGCGTACCAACACTCAGACCAAACGTGAGCTGGACAAGATTGACCGCAACATCCTGCGGATCCTGCAAGCGGACGGGCGGATTTCCTTTACGGAGCTAGGAGAAAAGGTCGGGCTATCGACCACGCCCTGTACTGAGCGGGTCCGGCGTCTGGAGCGCGAAGGGATCATCATGGGCTACAACGCCAGGCTCAATCCGCAGCACCTGAAGGGTAGTCTGCTGGTGTTCGTCGAGATCAGCCTGGACTACAAATCCGGCGATACTTTCGAGGAGTTCCGACGTGCGGTGCTGAAATTGCCCCATGTGCTGGAGTGTCATCTGGTGTCAGGGGATTTCGACTACCTGGTGAAGGCGCGGATTTCCGAGATGGCTTCGTACCGCAAGTTGCTGGGAGACATTCTGCTCAAGCTGCCCCACGTGCGCGAGTCCAAGAGCTATATCGTGATGGAAGAGGTGAAAGAGAGCCTGACTCTGCCGATTCCGGATTGAGATGCGCGATGCATGTTCAGCCGCTTTCGCGAGCAAGCCCGCTCCCACAGTGGATCAGTGTCGAACACAGACTCTGTGTTCACTGAAGATCGAATGTGGGAGCGAGCCTGCTCGCGAATACAGGCGATTCGGTCTTTCTTAAACCAACACCTGTCGGTTCGAAGCCATGTACTCGAACACCTGCTTCTCCACCCGCGGATGAATCAGCTCCACCGGCCCGCGCCCATTGGGGCACGGCAAGGTCTTGGTGGTACCGAACAAACGGCAGATCAGCGGCCGCTCGTCATACACCGTGCAACCATTCGGCCCCAGATGCACACAGTTGAGTTCTTCCATGGCGGCATCCTGCTCGGCGCGGGTCTTGCGCGGCAGACGCGACATTTCTTCGGGCGAGGTGGTCACCGGCCCGCAGCAGTCATGGCAGCCGGGAACGCACTCGAACGAGGGAATCTGCTGTCGCAATGTGCGGATTGTCTGGCTGTTGCAGCTCATTGCAGCGGTGACCAATTGCGGAATAGAGCGCGATTCTGACGCAAAAGCCCCGATCCAGACAGCACCAGCCGACCAATGTTGCCCCCCCGGGAAGGTCCGGCTTATGCTCCGTCAGGTTTTCCAAACGCAAGCATCAGGAACACGCACATGAATGCCCGTGCTCAACAGCCTGCCCTGAACCACACCGCGTCCTACTACGCCGCCAGCAGCCTGCCGCAGCCCGAACTTCCGGCGCTCAAAGGCGAAGTGCTGGCCGATGTATGTGTGGTGGGCGGCGGGTTTTCGGGGCTAAACACGGCGATTGAGCTGGCCGAACGCGGCCTCAGCGTAGTGTTGCTTGAAGCCCATAGAATCGGCTGGGGCGCCAGTGGTCGCAATGGCGGGCAGCTGATTCGCGGCGTAGGCCACGGCCTCGATCAGTTCAGCAACGTCATCGGTGCCGAAGGCGTGCGGCAAATGAAGCTCATGGGCCTGGAAGCAGTGGAAATCGTCCGGCAACGGGTCGAGCGCTTCCAGATCCCCTGCGACCTGACCTGGGGCTACTGCGACCTCGCCAACAAGCCCCGTGACCTCGAAGGCTTCGCCGAGGACGCCGAAGAACTGCGCAGCCTCGGCTACCGCTACGAAACCCGTTTGCTGCAAGCCAACGAGATGCACACCGTGGTCGGCTCCACGCGTTACGTCGGCGGCCTGATCGACATGGGCTCGGGGCACCTGCATCCACTGAACCTGGCCTTGGGCGAAGCAGCCGCGGCACAACGACTGGGGGTCCGGCTGTTCGAGCACTCGGCCGTGACACGCATCGACTATGGCCCCGAGATCAAGGTCCATACCGCCGAGGGCTCGGTGCGCGCCAAGACCCTGGTGCTGGGTTGCAATGCCTACCTCAATAACCTCAACCCGGAACTCAGCGGCAAAGTCCTGCCCGCCGGCAGCTACATCATCGCCACCGAACCGTTGAGCGAAGAACTGGCTCACGCCCTGCTGCCGCAGAACATGGCTGTCTGTGATCAGCGAGTGGCGCTGGACTACTACCGGCTCTCGGCGGACCGGCGCCTGCTGTTTGGCGGCGCCTGCCATTACTCGGGCCGCGACCCGAAAGACATCGCCGCGTACATGCGCCCGAAAATGCTGGAAGTCTTTCCGCAACTAGGTGGGGTGAAGATCGATTACCAATGGGGCGGCATGATCGGCATCGGCGCCAACCGCCTGCCGCAGATCGGGCGACTCAAGGACCAGCCGAACGTGTACTACGCCCAGGCCTATTCCGGTCATGGCGTGAATGCCACGCACTTGGCCGGCAAGCTGCTGGCCGAAGCCATCAGCGGGCAGCACAGTGGCGGCTTCGACTTGTTTGCCAAGGTGCCGCACATCACTTTCCCCGGCGGCAAGCATTTGCGCTCGCCGTTGCTGGCGTTGGGGATGTTGTGGCATCGGCTTAAAGAGTTGGTCTGAAGGATTGTCGGTGTCAGCTCTGACGCCTTCGCGGGCAAGTCGGATCGCCGCACCGCCGCTCTCACAGGGATTACTGGTGTTCACAAGATTTGTGTTCACCACCTAAACCTGTGGGAGCGGGCTTGCCCGCGAAGAGGCCTAAACAACACTGCAAAGCTCAGATCCGCCAGAAAGGCTTAAGCCCTTCCTCCCGCGCCTGCTCCCGCGTCAGCCCGATATCCTTGAGCTGGTCGGGTGTCAGCGCCAGCAACGCCTTGCGCGTGTGCAGGCGACGCCAGAACAGATCCCAGTGACTCAGGCCGGACGACGCGTTGCCCATAGACCCATGGCGTGCGTTGTCCGTTTGACCTGCCGCCAGTTCCTGACTGTGTAACGTCAGCCGCACATCGCTCAAACCGTTCATCTTGGATGCTCCTGTTTACTTGGGTAGCCAGAGGTTCCATGATGCGTGGGCGCGCAAAAGCATTACAGATTCAAAGCAACTGTATTAACTCCATACAGTTTTGCCGATTCCGACACTGAATCCCGATTTTTTGCCCGATCTGTACTGGTTAACCGAATCACCCCTATCGAGGCTGCACCATGACCCTTTACGTCAACCTCGCCGAATTGCTCGGCACACGTATCGAACAGGGCTTCTATCGCCCTGGTGACCGGCTGCCTTCGGTACGGGCGCTGAGCGTCGAGCACGGTGTCAGCCTGAGCACGGTGCAGCAGGCCTATCGGGTGCTGGAAGACAGCGGGCTGGCCATGCCACGGCCCAAGTCCGGGTACTTCGTCCCGGCCAGTCGCGAGCTGCCGGATTTGCCGGCAGTCGGCCGCCCGGCGCAACGGCCGGTGGACATTTCCCAATGGGATCAAGTGCTGGAGTTGATTCGCACCGTGCCGCGCAAAGACGTGGTGCAACTGGGCCGCGGCATGCCGGACATCACCAGTCCGACCATGAAACCGCTGCTGCGTGACCTGGCGCGAATCAGCCGGCGGCAGGACATGCCCGGCCTGTATTACGACAACATCCACGGCAACCTCGAACTGCGCGAACAGATCGCTCGCCTGATGCTCGATTCCGGCTGCCAGTTGAGCGCCAGCGAACTGGTGGTCACCACCGGTTGCCATGAAGCGCTGTCCACCAGCATTCGCGCAATCTGCGAGCCCGGCGACATTGTCGCGGTGGACTCGCCGAGCTTTCACGGCGCGATGCAGACCCTCAAGGGCCTGGGCATGAAAGCCCTGGAAATCCCCACCGATCCGCTGACCGGCATCAGTCTTGAAGCTTTGGAACTGGCCCTGGAGCAGTGGCCGATCAAGGTCATACAGTTGACCCCCAACTGCAACAACCCGTTGGGCTACATCATGCCGGAGTCGCGCAAACGCGCGTTGTTGACGCTTGCGCAGCGCTATGACGTGGCGATCATCGAGGACGATGTGTATGGCGAACTGGCCTACACCTACCCGCGCCCGCGCACGATCAAGTCCTTCGACGAGGACGGTCGCGTCCTGTTGTGCAGCTCGTTTTCCAAGACCCTGGCGCCTGGTCTGCGAATCGGCTGGGTCGCGCCTGGCCGCTATCTGGAACGGGTGCTGCACATGAAATACATCAGTACCGGATCCACCGCGCCACAGCCGCAGATCGCCATCGCCGAATTTCTCAAGGGCGGCCACTTCGAACCGCATTTGCGGCGGATGCGCACGCAATACCAGCGTAATCGCGACGTGATGATTGATTGGGTGACCCGCTACTTCCCGGCCGGTACTCGCGCCAGTCGCCCACAAGGCAGCTTCATGCTGTGGGTGGAATTGCCCGAAGGCTTCGACACCCTGAAACTGAATCGTGCATTGCACGACCAGGGCGTACAGATTGCCGTAGGCAGCATTTTTTCCGCCTCGGGAAAGTACCGCAATTGCCTGCGCATGAACTACGCTGCCAAGCCAACACCGCAGATCGAAGACGCGGTGCGCAAGGTGGGTGCGACAGCGATCCAACTGCTGGCGGAAACCGATCAGCTCAGCGACTGACTTTTCTTCGGGAATCAGCGTCCATATGCCTATCTGCGCCGCCAAACGGAACGATCCTACGTGAGAGTCAGACAGCCCCTGCTTGCACTTCTGCTGCTCTCCTCGTTCCTGGGCGGTTGCTCCAGCTTCGACGTTCAGCGTGTGCCGAGCCAGGCGCTACCGGCTGCAGACTCCGCATTCGGCCGCTCGGTCCAGGCACAGGCCGCACCTTACAAGGGACAATCGGGCTTTCGCCTGCTATCGGACAGCACCGAGGCCTTCACTGCCCGCGCCGAACTGATCCGTAACGCCCAAAGCAGCCTCGACTTGCAGTACTACATCGTGCACGACGGCATCAGCACGCGCATGTTGATCGAAGAGTTGCTCAAGGCCGCCGACCGGGGCGTGCGGGTGCGGGTACTGCTCGACGACACCGCCAGCGACGGCCTGGACCGGGTCATCGCGACCCTCGCCGCGCACCCGAACATCCAGATCCGCGTGTTCAACCCGCTGAATCTTGGCCGCAGCACCGGCGTGACGCGTACCGTGGGCCGACTGTTCAATCTATCGCAACAACATCGGCGCATGCACAACAAGCTGTGGCTGGCGGACAACAGCATGGCCATCGTCGGCGGGCGAAATCTGGGGGACGAGTATTACGATGCCGAGCCCAACATGAATTTCACTGACATCGACATGCTCAGTGTCGGTCCGGTTGCCGAGCAACTCGGGCATAGTTTCGACCAGTACTGGAACAGCGCCCTGAGCAAACCGATCGACGAATTCCTGTCGAGCAAACCTACACCCCAGGACCTGGAAAACACCCGCACCCGACTGGAAGAGTCCCTGGCGGAAACGCGCAAACAGAATCACGCACTCTACAAACACTTGATGACCTTCACCACGCACCCACGCCTGGACATCTGGCGCCGCGAGCTGATCTGGGCCTGGAACCAGGCACTGTGGGATGCGCCCAGCAAGGTACTGGCCAAGGGCGAGCCCGATCCGCAGTTGCTGCTGACCACGCAACTCGCACCTGAACTCAGTAACGTCAGCAAAGAGCTGATCATGATCTCCGCCTACTTTGTGCCCGGCCAGCCGGGGCTGGTGTACCTGACCGGGCGCGCCGATGCCGGCGTTTCGGTAAGTCTGCTGACCAATTCACTGCAAGCCACGGATGTTCCCGCGGTACACGGTGGTTACGCGCCCTATCGCAGGGCGCTGCTGGAGCATGGCGTGAAGCTGTACGAGCTGCGTCGCCAACCCGGCGATGAAGGCAGTAGCGGTAGTGGACCGCATCTGTTTTCCAGCAGTTCCTATCGCGGCTCTGATTCCAGCCTGCATAGCAAGGCGATGATCTTCGACCAGCAGAAATCCTTTATCGGCTCGTTCAATTTCGATCCGCGCTCAGTGCTGTGGAATACCGAAGTCGGCGTGCTGGTGGACAGCCCGGAGTTGGCCGCACGGGTCCGCGAACTGGCGCTACAGGGTATGGCTCCGGCCCTGAGTTATCAGGTGGAGCTGGAAAACGATCAGATTGTCTGGACCACCGAAGACGACGGAAAAATGCACACCCTGATCAAAGAGCCAGGGAGTTGGTGGCGGCGCTTCAATGCGTGGATGAGCAATACGGTGGGCCTGGAGAAGATGTTGTAATCCCGATTCAGCAGGGCTTTTGTGGCGAGGGGGCTTGCCCCCGTTGCGCTGCGAAGCAGTGCCAAACCCTGCAATCGCATTTTGTCTGACTTACCGGGTTGCTTGCTTTTACGACTGCTTCGCAGCCGAACGGGGGCAAGCCCCCTCGCCACAGATTCCGCGCTCGTCGCTAAGCCGGTTGCGCCACACCAAACGCCCCTTGCCGAGACACCACAATCAACACGCCCAAGGCCCCCGCCGCCATCAGCAACGGCAACGCATGGCCGTTGATCCACTGGCTGCCGGCGCCTGCCAGCAGCGGCCCGACCAGGCAACCGATCCCCCACAGTTGGGCGATGTGCGCGTTGGCGCGTACCAGTGCGTCGTCGCGATAACGCTCGCCGATCAGGATCAGTGACAAGGTGAACAACCCGCCAGCGCTGGCGCCGAACAGCACCCACAAAGGCCAGATCAGCAGCGTGTCGATCAGCATCGGAATCGCCAGGCTCGACAACAACAGGACCACCGCACAACCCGTGAACAACGCCCGACGCGACAAGCGATCGGCCAACGCGCCAATCGGCAGTTGCAGCACCGCATCGCCGACCACCACCGTACTGACCATCGCCAGGGCGATTTCCGTGGTGAAGCCCTGGCGCAGGCAATAGACCGGCAACAGCGTCAGAATCATCGCCTCGAACGCGGCGAACAGCGACACCGCCCAGGCAATCGCCGGCAGGCCGCGACAGAACGCGAGCAGATCACTGAAGGTCACGCTGCTGGCCTCGCTGCTCGGCGCGCCACTGCGGCCCAGCAACAGGAACGGAGCAGCCAAAAGCAAACCGACTCCCACCCAAAAGCCATAGTCATGCTCGGTACCGAGGAAGCCCAGCAACACCGGCCCTGCCAGCTGACTCAAGGCGTAGCTGCTGCCATACAGCGCCACCAGCCGCCCGCGCCATTGCTCGACCACCAGCTGATTGATCCAGCTTTCACCGATGATGAACACAAGGGTCAGGATTACCCCGATCATCAGTCGCAGCACCAGCCAGATCGGATAGCTCGGCAACAGCGCCAGCAAACCGATCGAAACCGCCCCGGCCCACAGGCACAGGCGCATCAGATTGGCCGTGCCGAATCGCGCCGCCAGATGGCTGGAGATTTTCGCCCCCAACAGGACGCCGATGGCCGGCATCGCTGCCATCACGCCAATGGCAAACGAGCCGTAGCCCCAGCTTTCCAGGCGAAACGACACCAGCGGCATGCTGACACCCAGGGCCAGGCCGACACTCAGGACAGATGCCAAAACGGCGAAATAAGTCGCCCAACGCATGTTCCACGCTCCTGTGGATAATTATTGTTTTTACAGACGGCACAAAACACTGTGGGAGCGAGCCTGCTCGCGATGACGGAGCAACATTCAACATTTTCGTCGACTGTCACACCGCTATCGCGAGCAGGCTCGCTCCCACAAGGGATCTGCGTCGTTCGGGAGGCCTGCTCTACAACAGGCCTCCCTTAACGGCTTACAACTTGATCCAGGTCGCCTTCAGCTCGGTGTATTTGTCGAACGCGTGCAGGGACTTGTCGCGACCGTTACCGGACTGCTTGAAGCCACCGAACGGAGCCGTCATGTCGCCGCCATCGTACTGGTTGACCCACACGCTACCGGCACGCAGTGCGCGGGCGGTGAGGTGAGCCTTGGAGATGTCGGCAGTCCAGACCGCAGCGGCCAGGCCGTACGGCGTGTCGTTGGCGATCGCGATGGCTTCTTCGGCGCTGTCGAATGCGATGACCGACAGTACCGGGCCGAAGATTTCTTCCTGGGCGATTTTCATCGCGTTGCTCACGCCGTCGAAAATCGTCGGTTCAACGTAAGTGCCGCCCGTTTCCTGGAGCGTACGCTTGCCACCGGCCACCAACTTGGCGCCGTCGGCATGACCGGACTCGATGTAGGACAGCACGGTGTTCATTTGCTGGGTATCGACCAGCGCACCAACGTTGGTCGCAGGATCCAGCGGATTGCCCGGCTTCCAGGTTTTCAGTGCCTCGATCACCAGCGGCAGGAATTTGTCCTTGATCGAACGCTCGACCAGCAGGCGCGAACCGGCGGTGCAAACCTCACCCTGGTTGAAGGCGATGGCGCCGGCTGCGGCTTCGGCAGCGTCTTGCAGGTTCGGCGCATCGGCGAACACGATGTTCGGGCTCTTGCCGCCGGCTTCGAGCCAGACACGCTTCATGTTCGACTCACCGGAGTAGATCAGCAGCTGCTTGGCGATCTTGGTCGAACCGGTGAACACCAGGGTGTCGACGTCGTTGTGCAGGGCCAGGGCCTTGCCGACGGTGTGGCCATAACCCGGCAGCACGTTGAGCACGCCTTTCGGGATGCCGGCTTCGACAGCCAGTTCAGCGATGCGGATGGCGGTCAGCGGGGATTTTTCGGACGGCTTGAGGATCACCGAGTTACCGGTGGACAGCGCAGGACCGAGTTTCCAGCACGCCATCATCAGCGGGAAGTTCCACGGCACGATGGCGCCAACCACGCCCACCGGTTCACGGGTCACAAGACCCAGTTGATCGTGCGGAGTGGCTGCTACTTCGTCGTAGATCTTGTCGATGGCTTCGCCGCTCCAGCTCAGGGCTTGCGCCGCGCCGGGAACGTCGATGTACAGGGAATCGCTGATCGGCTTGCCCATGTCCAGGGTTTCAAGCAGGGCCAGCTCTTCGGCGTGCTGTTTCAGCAGGCCGGCGAAACGGATCATGGTGGATTTGCGCTTGATCGGCGCCAGGCGCGACCAGACACCGGAATTGAAAGTGGCGCGAGCGTTTTCCACGGCGCGCTGGGCATCGGCGGCGTCACAGCTGGCAATCTTGCCCAGCAGACGGCCATCGACCGGGCTGATGCACTCGAAAGTCTCGCTAGAGACGGCGTCGGTGTATTCGCCATTGATGTAGGCGCGGCCTTCGATTTTCAGGTCGCGGGCACGTTGTTCCCAGTCGGCACGGGTCAGGGTGGTCATGCGAGTGTCCTCCTCTTATTGATACGACACCCGCGTTCTTCGCGGGCGCTGTCAGGAATTCTGCCCGGCCAGCCTGCTTTTCGGCCCAAGGCATCCACCACCCTAAACCAGCCGCACATGAAGTTTCAATATATTTGACATAACACCGGCAAACGGCCTTGCGATGTTCATTTTAATAAACATAGACTTTGGACCTTTCTAGCAATCACGGGGGATAACAACAATGAACATCCAGAACGTCGTCGACTTCAGCCAGGCCACCACCGCCGCCGAACGCTACCGCCCAGATGCAGCCAAGGTGCTCAAGGGCGACCCGGAACAAGCCGTTTACAACCACTACAACAGCCCTTGTGGCCAGCTGAACGCTGGCGTGTGGGAAGGTGCAGTCGGGCAGTGGACAGTGAACTTCACCGAGCACGAATACTGCGAGATCCAGCAGGGGGTTTCGGTGTTGCGTGACAATGACGGCAATGCCAAGACCCTGCGCGCAGGCGACCGCTTCGTGATCCCCGCCGGATTCAAAGGCACCTGGGAAGTGCTGGAGCCATGCCGCAAGATCTACGTGGCGTTTGAACAGAAGGCTTGAAGCAAGATCATCGAAATACCCGAAAGCCCGTCCATTGTGACGGGCTTTTTCATGAGCGGGCCCCGGCAAACATCGCGATACAGTACAGCAGGTGATAAATAATCGAGGCTGCTCCAGTATTTCTTCACGGCATCCAAGACGGATGTCGGGAGCAATTTCGCTCACTCACCAATTGCAAGGAAGCGGTAAATGACCATTGATTTGAAACAACACCTGGACACAGCCATTCAGTACATCGGCCGCCAATACTCCGAAGAGCTGCGTGAAGAGCTCGCCAACAAGACCGGGCTGGCGGTACGTCCGAGGGGCATCGGGTTCATCATGACCAAAGACTACAATCCCGCACGGATCAATCTGCTGGTTGAAAACGAAATCATCACCCATGTCACCATGGGCAATTGATTTACGCTAAACAATGCGTCGCGCCAATCAGCACTAAAGTGCTGTGACTTGATCAGATTGAAGCGCTACCCGTTTTTTCAAGCACAACAAAAAAGGCCCGTATCTCGCGATACGGGCCTTTTTCGTAAGAGGGAAAAATCAATTACTTGATTTTGCCTTCTTTGTAGATCACGTGCTTGCGAACAACCGGATCATATTTCTTGATCTCGATTTTGTCCGGGGTAGTACGCTTGTTCTTGTCGGTAGTGTAGAAGTGACCAGTACCGGCGCTCGAAATCAAACGAATCAATTCACGCATGATTAGCTCCCTTAAACCTTGCCATCGCGGCGAAGTTCGGCCAGCACGACAGTGATGCCACGCTTGTCGATGATACGCATGCCTTTGGCAGATACGCGCAGACGCACAAAACGTTTCTCTTCTTCAACCCAGAAGCGGTGATGCTGCAGGTTCGGCAGGAAACGACGACGGGTTTTGTTGTTTGCGTGGGAAATGTTATTCCCAGTCACCGGACCCTTACCGGTAACTTGACATACTCTAGACATGCCTCAGCCCTCTAAAACCACATGCCCAACCCGGCATGGGTTGGCCGCTTAATCTCTCAGTCATTTGGCGCCAGGCGCCGCGTTTCTTTAGAGGTCTTACCGGCTACACCTACAGTGAAGGAACCGGGCCCCTAGAAAAGAGCGCTGCTTTATACCAGAAAGACTGGAGAGCAACAACATTCGGTGTGCGTTGAATTCACAAAACCCCCATATTTCGGGCTCCGAGCGCCTTAGACAAAGGCTATCATCGATGGCGACCGCTCGTCGCAGAGAATCGGCCAACCGGCCAAACCAGGATTTTGCTCGCCCGCCTCACAGCAAATTCAGGCGCCTATAGTCCCCTGAAAATGAAAAAGGGGATAGTCATTTGCAAAAGAGCCCACTAGGGTAAGCCTTTTCCAGACTGCACTTGCAGATGGGCCTTCGACCTGTAAAGGAAGCCGACCATGCGCCTCGCTGCCCTACCGCTGTTGCTCGCCCCGCTTCTGCTGAGCCCACAGGCCTTTGCCGCCGCCTTGAGCGTCTGCACCGAGGCCAGCCCTGAAGGCTTCGACGTGGTGCAGTACAACTCGCTGACCACCACCAACGCCTCGGCCGATGTGCTGATGAATCGCCTGGTGGACTTTGACACGACCAGTGGCAAAGTGGTCGCCAGCCTCGCCGACAGCTGGGAAGTCAGCCCCGACGGCCTGACCTACGTCTTCAAGTTGCACCCGCAGGTGAAATTTCATCGCACCGAGTACTTCACCCCAACGCGCGACCTGAACGCCGAAGACGTGATTTTCAGCTTCGACCGCATGCTCGACCCGGCCAATGCGTGGCACAAAGTCGCCCAGAGCGGCTTCCCCCATGCACAATCGATGCAGTTGCCGGCGCTGATCAAGAAGATCGACGCCCTCGATCCGCAGACCGTGCGTTTCACCCTCGATCACCCGGATTCGACTTTTCTGGCGACCCTGAGCATGGGCTTCGCTTCGATCTATTCAGCCGAATACGCCGAGAAACTGATGAAGACCGGCACACCCGAGAAGCTCAACAGTCAGCCGATCGGCACAGGGCCCTTCGTTTTCACCCGTTTCCAGAAGGACGCCTCGGTTCGCTACAAAGCCAACCCCGAGTACTTCGGTGGCAAACCCTCTGTAGATCCGCTGATCTTCGCCATCACGCCGGACGCCAACGTACGCCTGCAGAAGTTGCGCCGTAACGAATGCCAGATCGCCCTGTCGCCCAAACCTCTGGACGTACAGGAAGCGCTGAAAGAGCCGACCCTGAAAGTCGAAAAGACTGACGCGTTCATGACCGCATTCGTCGGCATCAACAGTCAGCATCCGCCACTGGACAAGCCTGAAGTCCGCCAGGCCATCAACCTTGCCTTCGACAAGGCCAACTATGTCAAAGCCGTGTTCGAAGACACCGCCGAGGCGGCCAACGGTCCGTATCCGCCCAACACCTGGAGCTACGCGAAAGGCCTGCCGGGTTACCCTCACGACATTGCCAAGGCCAAAGCCTTGATGGCCAAGGCCGGACTCAAGGACGGCTTCCAGACCACCATCTGGACCCGCCCTTCCGGCAGCCTGCTTAACCCCAACCCAAGCCTTGGCGCTCAATTGCTTCAGTCTGATCTCGCGGAAATCGGCATCCAGGCCGAAATCCGCGTGATCGAATGGGGCGAACTGATCCGCCGCGCCAAGGCCGGTGAGCACGACTTGCTGTTCATGGGCTGGGCAGGCGACAACGGCGACCCCGACAACTTCCTCACGCCGCAGTTTTCCTGCGCCGCGGTCAAGTCCGGCACCAACTTCGCCCGCTACTGCAATCAGGACCTGGACAAGCTGATCAGCGCCGGCAAGACCACCGGCGAGCAAGGTGTGCGCAGCAAGCTCTACGAACAGGCCCAGGCGCAGATCCAGCAGCAGGCGCTATGGCTACCACTGGCCCACCCGACGGCCTTCGCGCTGACGCGCAAGGATGTCGAGGGGTACTCGGTCAGCCCGTTCGGCCGGCAGGACTATTCCAAGGTCAATATCAAATAACCCGCCATACACAAAACCCTGTAGGAGCGAGCTTGCTCGCGATGGTCGTGAACGATAACGCGGGAAGCCAGACACCCTGCAGCGTTCTCGGGTTTATCGCGAGCAAGCTCGCTCCTGCAGGGGCCATGCACTACATCCACCCATACTCAGCCATCGACAGCGGATCGCCGTCGCCAATGATGAAATGGTCGAGCACCCGCACGTCAATCAACTCCAGCGCCTTTTGCAGGCGCTTGGTCAGCACCCGGTCGGACTGACTGGGGTCGGTGTTGCCCGACGGGTGGTTGTGGCAGTTATGTGCCCCGTTTTCTTATGTGTCCGAAGGCGGCGACACCGGCGTAGATCAAGGATTTCGGCCCAGCATCAGGGCACATAACCGCAGGCCAAGCGCAGCATGACATCTCCTTCGCTTTTCTAGAGAGGTGGTTGTCATGTTGGAACATCACTTTCGGTCGTTTAAGGCGATTGACCGCATCAAGGCCCTGTGGCTGGGCCCGCAGATCGAGCGTTACGTCCAGTCGCTCGACGAGCAGCACACATCCAATGACACGATTCGGCAGCATGTCCGGGCGCTCGCGCACTTCAACGATTTCGCCATCGCAAGAGGCGCTACGCAGTTGCAGGAGCTTCCCGATCATGTCGATCCTTTCGTCGAACGATGGAAGGCCGAACATGGCGGCTGGTGCAAGAACGCCCAGGACAGGGCGGCAGTTGTCGCGCAAAGCCGTATTCCCGTAGAGCGGATGTTGTGCGTGGCCTTGTCCGGCTACACGCGACCGAGCAATAAGCCCGCCATGCCGTTTTCCGTCTCCGTCCCGGGCTTTTTCACCTTTCTGGTGGAGGAGAAGGGGTTGCTCCGTACCACACTGCACAATTACATCTACACGCTGCGTCCATTCGAGTCGTACCTAGCGCAAGCCGGTATCGCCTTGGCCGGACTGACGCCTGCTTGCATCACCAATTTCCTCAGCGAGCGCGCAAAAACCCTACACAAATCCGGCATGCTCAACAGCGCAGGGGCCTTGCGCGTCTTTCTCCGCTATCTGCACCGAGAGGGCATCGTGGTCACGGATCTCGTGCACAGTGTGCCGCGCGGGCGCAGCTACAGGCAGGCCTCCATTCCTCGCGCCATTCGCTGGGAGGATGTCAAGCGACTGCTTGCCAGCATCGATCGGCGCTCGGACCTGGGTAAGCGCGACTATGCCATTCTGGTGCTGCTGGCCAGCTATGGGCTGCGTGCCAGGGAGATCGCGGCCCTCTGCCTGGACGACTTCGACTGGAAGCACGCCCAGGTCAGTATTCCCATGCGCAAAGGCGGGCACTCGACCCGCTATCCACTCTCGGCGACAGTCGGCGAAGCGGTCATTGAGTATCTGCAGGTTCGACGCACCGACGTGGCGCATCGCCAAGCCTTTCTCACGGCCAGGTCACCCTACGCGCCCATGCGGCACACCACGGTTTCATCGATGGTCGGCATCCGACTACGGGCCGCCAACATCCAGGTGTCCCGGGCGGGATCACACACCCTGCGCCACGCCTGTGTGCAGCATCTCGTCGAGGCCGACGTCCCCTTCAAGGTCATCGGCGACTACGTCGGCCACCGCAGCCCGGCTTCCACATTGATCTACGGCAAGGTGGCGCTGCACAAGCTGCGCGAACTGGTCATCGCAACCGCGGAGGATGTGTTATGACCGCTCACTGGAATGGTTTTCACAGCCCCCTCGCACCTCACATCGAACAGTATCTGCGCGCCAAGCGGGCCATGGGATGCAAGTTCGCCAACGAAGACCGCCAGCTGCGTCTGCTCGACCGGTTCCTGGATGAGCAAGGCATCGAAAGCATTGAGGTGATCGATGCCGGATGCCTGCAGGCCTTCCTGGTCTCTCGTCATCGCACCAACCCACGCAGCTACAACAACTTGCTGAGCCATGTGCGACGGCTGTTCGACTGGACCGTCAGTCAGCAGCTGCTCGCGGCGTCCCCTGT
Source organism: Pseudomonas sp. KH_046_2 (assembly GCF_057838985.1). NCBI lineage: Bacteria > Pseudomonadati > Pseudomonadota > Gammaproteobacteria > Pseudomonadales > Pseudomonadaceae > Pseudomonas > Pseudomonas sp. KH_046_2. The sequence continues at coordinate 6,118,807 of NZ_CM174480.1, forward strand.
ACAAGCCAGGGTGCAGCCGCAGACGGCCCGGCGGCTACCTTTCCTGTTCCCGCCCGAGGCCATCCGACAACTGCTGGTCCATGCCAAGGCATTGCAGGACAACTCGCGCGCGCCGCTGCGGGGCGCCACCTACGAGATGATCTTCGCCTTGCTGGCCGGCCTCGGCCTTCGGGTTAGCGAGGTAGCCCGCCTGCAATGGGGCGACGTAGATACGGAGCGCGAAGTCCTGGAGATCCGAAACACCAAGTTTGGCAAGGACAGGCTGGTGCCATTCGGTCCCAAGCTGGCTGCCAGGCTGCGCGGCTATTTGGTCCTACGCGAGGCCCGAGGTTATGCCTGCGCGGGTGCCTGTTTCCTGTTCTCCTGGAATGGGCGAGACCCCATCAGCACGAACAGCATCCGCAATACGTTCCGCGATGACCTGCTGCCGCAATTGGCCCTGGATGTCCCAGCCGGTGTCTTCGGACCGCATGTCCACGGACTGCGTCATTCGTTTGCAGTCCGAACGCTGCTGAGGTGGTATCGCCAGGGGATTGCGCCTGCCGATCGCCTGCATCACCTGTCGACCTTCCTCGGGCACGTCAACCCAGCCAGCACGGCCGTGTACCTGACCATCACCAGTGACCTGCTCAGTGCTGCCAACCAGCGCTTCGAGGTCTTTGCACCCTTGCTTGCCGAAGAGGTGGCGCCATGAAACTCCAGAGTTTTTCATCGGTCATCCATGGCTACATCCTAGACTACCTTCCCCGGCACAAGGGCTTGCAGCCCAGCACTATCCGCAGTTATCGCGACAGCCTGCGCCTGTTCCTGGTCTTCGTCGCCAGAGCGCATCACCGGGGCGTAAGCGAACTGGAGCTGGAACATCTGGACTACCACGCGGTGCTAGCTTTCCTGCGCAACATGGAGGTAGAACGTGGCAACGCCATCAGCACGCGCAACCAGCGCCTGGCGGCGCTGCACGCGCTCTACGAGTACATCGGCCGCACAGTCCCCGAGATGCTACCGTCCTGCGCAAAGGTCGCGGCCATTCCGATGAAGCGCTGCCCTCTGCCGGAGATGAAGTTTCTGGCACGCGATGAAGTCGAAGCCTTGTTCGCCAGCATTCCCGCTCAGGACAGGCTCTCGATACGCGATCGCGCGCTCTTGATGCTGCTGTACAACACGGGGGCACGAGTCTCCGAAGTAGCCCAGTTGACGGTCGGCCAGCTCGATTTGCAGTTGCCCGCCCAGGTTCGATTGCTGGGCAAAGGCTTGAAGTGGCGGACCTGCCCCTTGTGGAGCCAGACAGCAAAGGCCTTGCAAGCCATGCTGGACGAACGCGCCGCCTCCTTGGGGCCAGCCGAGTCGGTGTTCGTCGGGACGGGCGGAGCGCCGATGACCCGCTTCGGTATCTACAAGCGCATCCGCCACCTTGCGCAGGCCTGGGAGGCCTCGGCCAGGCCCTTTTCGCAGGTCCGGGTCACGCCGCATGTGTTTCGGCATACCACCGCGGTTCATCTGCTCGAAGCTGGCGTCGAGGTAAATGTCATTCGGGGCTGGCTGGGGCACGTCAGGCTGGAGACGACCAACCGGTATGCCGAGATCACCATCCGCATGAAGACCGATGCTCTGGAGCTGTGCGAGCCCGTCACTGCAAGCCTGGGACGCTCGCGCAAACCCGCGTGGCAGGACGATGCCGCAATGCTAGCCTGGCTGTCGTCCTTGTAGTCACGACCCGCGGCTGGGCTGGACGACCTGCTTTCGCTTCGCTTGATCGTCCAGCCTCACAACAACCATCCATCTGCCGATCGGGCGGGGATTCGCCGTCTTGGCGGCTCGCCCGTTATGTCTCCTGCGACTGGGCCGAAATCCTTGATCTACGCCGGTGTCGCCGCCTTCGGACACATAAGAAAACGGGGCACATAACAGTCATTTTGTGGCGCGCCACAAAATGACAGAGGATCAATGCCGCTGCGTTGTTTGCCAGGGCGCGCTTGACCACCTCTCGCGGATGAACGCTGGTGTTGTCGATGGAGCCGCGGAACAGCGTCTCGAACGCCAGTACCTGATGCCTGGAATCGAGAAACAGACAACCAAACACCTCGTGTGGCTCATGGCGCAGCATCGACTTCAGGTACTCGCGAACCGCGTGCGGATTCTCCAGTGCCGATTTTTGGCGCGCACGCTCGGCCAGATGACGCCTGCTCATTTCTTGCGCAGCCTGCAACTGTGCAAATTTCGCCGGCCCAAGTCCCAACTGCTTGCTGAACGTTTCCTGATCGGCCTCAAGCAGCAAACGCAGACTGCCAAACTGATTCAACAGGTGTCGCGCCAGATCTACGGCACTTTTGCCTACCACCCCCGTGCGTAAAAAGATCGCCAGCAGTTCGGCATCCGAAAGGCTTCCCGCGCCCTGTTCAAGCAACCTCTCCCGCGGCCGTTCCGTCGCCGGCCAATCGCGAATACTCATAGCACCTCCCTGTCTGTGGGCACCGCTGTTCCGTAGCGGTCGCTGTGATATCGTAGCCCATCTTTTTTGCGGGCGAATTCACCCTGGGGAGGGGGTTTCGCCACGTATGTCACCAACGAATTGAAAGGCAGGCCTATGCAGCGGCTGTATCGGAAACGCATTGTTCTGGGCGTCGGCGGCGGTATCGCTGCCTACAAGAGCGCCGACCTGGTTCGCCGCCTGATCGATCAGGGCGCCGAAGTGCGCGTGGTCATGACCCGTGGCGGCGCAGAGTTCATCACGCCGCTGACCATGCAGGCCCTGTCCGGGCACCCGGTCCACCTGGACCTGCTGGACCCGGCGGCTGAAGCGGCCATGGGCCATATCGAACTGGCCAAATGGGCCGACCTGGTGTTGATCGCCCCCGCCACGGCGGACCTGATCGCCCGTCTGGCCCAAGGCATAGCCGATGACCTGCTGACCACGCTGGTGCTGGCCACTGACGCGGTAGTCGCCGTTGCGCCGGCAATGAACCAGGCCATGTGGCGCGATCCGGCGACCCAGGCCAACCTGCAAACCCTCGAAAGCCGCGACATCAAGGTCTTCGGCCCGGCCTCTGGCAGCCAGGCCTGCGGCGACGTCGGCCTGGGGCGCATGCTCGAAGCCCTTGAACTGGCGCAGTGCGCCGCCGACTGCTTCCAGCGCCAGGCACTGACCGGTAAACACGTGCTGATCACGGCCGGCCCGACCCAGGAAAACATCGACCCGGTGCGCTACATCACCAACCACAGCTCCGGGAAAATGGGCTTTGCCCTGGCTGAAGCCGCCGTGGAAGCCGGTGCCCGCGTGACCCTGATCACCGGCCCCGTGCACCTGCCGACTCCGGATCGTGTCACCCGCATCGACGTGGTCAGCGCCCGCGACATGCTCGCTGCCTGCGAAGCGGCGATCCCTTGCGACCTGTTCATCGCCTCGGCAGCGGTTGCGGATTACCGCCCGGAAGTCGTCGCCCCACAGAAACTCAAGAAAGATCCTACGAACGGCGACGGCTTGTTGCTACAGATGGTGCGTAACCCGGACATCCTGGCCACCATCGCCACTCGCCCCGACCGCCCGTTCAGTGTCGGTTTCGCCGCCGAGACCGAACACCTGCTCGATTACGCTGCGCGCAAGCTGAAAGACAAGAACCTCGATTTGATCGTCGCCAATGACGTCGCCAACCCGAGCATTGGCTTCAACAGCGAAGAAAACGCCTGCAGCGTCATCGACCGCGAGCTTCACGCCACACTTTTCGCCCAGACCAGCAAGAGCAAGATTGCTCGCCAGCTGATCACCTTTATCGCCGAACGTCTGAACCAGGTTTAATTTACATGCACGCTTTGCAAGCCAAGATCCTCGACCCCCGCATCGGTACCGAATTCCCGCTGCCGCAATACGCCACACCGGGCTCCGCCGGCCTCGACCTGCGCGCCATGCTGGAACAGGACACCGTGATCAAGCCGGGTGAAACCGTGCTGATCCCCACCGGCCTGTCGGTCTATATCGGTGACCCTAACCTGGCGGCGCTGATTCTGCCGCGCTCGGGGATGGGCCATAAGCACGGCATCGTGCTGGGCAACCTGGTGGGGCTGATCGACTCCGATTACCAGGGGCCACTGATGGTCTCCTGCTGGAACCGTGGCCAGACCGAGTTCACCATGCCGGTCGGCGAGCGCCTGGCGCAACTGGTGCTGGTGCCGGTGGTGCAGGCTCATTTCGAGATGGTTGAAGAGTTTGTTGAAACCGAGCGCGGCACTGGCGGTTTCGGTCATACCGGTACCCGCTGACCCGGTCACGCTCTTTTTGTGGCGAGGGATCTGGCTCCCTCGTCGCAAAATTCAAATTGTCATCTGCAAGGTTTAGCTCCGAAAATCAAGGCATTGCCCGGTCAAACCCTTGCCGTCAGGAGCATCATGGCCCTTTCATACCACGAACTCTCTGTGGAAAACGCCGTCATACCCTTCAGTTTGAACCTGCCACCGAATGAATCGGCGGCCTGTCCAGCCACTTTCGAGATGGAGCATTTCCACAGATGAACACCCCGGCCAAAATCGCACCCAAGTTCCCTGACAGCATCTTCCGCGCCTACGACATCCGCGGCACCGTCCCGGAATTCCTGAACGCCGAAACCGCTTACTGGATCGGCCGCGCCGTCGGCTCCCAAAGCCTGGCCCAGGGCGAGCCAAACGTTTCCGTCGGTCGCGATGGCCGTCTGTCCGGCCCGGAGCTGGTCGCGCAACTGATCAAAGGCATCGCCGACAGCGGCTGCCACGTCAGTGATGTCGGCCTGGTCCCGACTCCGGCGCTCTACTACGCCGCCAACGTACTGGCCGGCAAATCCGGCGTGATGCTCACCGGCAGCCACAACCCGTCGAACTACAACGGCTTCAAGATCGTCATCGCCGGCGACACCCTGGCCAACGAACAGATCCAGGCCCTGCACGACCGCCTCAAGACCAACAACCTGAGCAGCGGCCAGGGCAGCATTGCCCAGGTCGAGATCCTCGACCGCTACACCACCGAAATTGTCCAGGACATCAAGCTGGCCCGTCGCCTGAAAGTGGTCGTCGACTGCGGCAACGGTGCGGCCGGCGTGATCGCCCCGCAACTGATCGAAGCGCTGAACTGCGAAGTCATCCCGCTGTTCTGCGAAGTGGACGGCAACTTCCCGAACCACCATCCGGACCCGGGCAAGCCTGAAAACCTCGTGGACCTGATCGCCAAGGTCAAGGAAACCAATGCTGACATCGGCCTGGCCTTCGACGGCGATGGCGACCGCGTCGGCGTGGTGACCAACACCGGCAGCATCGTCTACCCGGACCGTCTGCTGATGCTGTTCGCCCGCGACGTCGTGGCGCGCAACCCGGGCGCCGAAATCATCTTCGACGTCAAATGCACCCGCCGCCTGATTCCGCTGATCAAGGAATACGGCGGCCGATCGTTAATGTGGAAGACTGGTCATTCGTTGATCAAAAAGAAAATGAAACAATCCGGCGCCCTGCTGGCTGGCGAAATGAGCGGGCACATCTTCTTCAAGGAGCGCTGGTTCGGTTTCGACGACGGCATCTACAGCGCCGCGCGGTTGCTGGAAATCCTCAGCAAGGAAAAATCCTCGGCCGAAGAGTTGTTCGCGACCTTCCCGAACGATATTTCTACGCCGGAAATCAATATCCATGTGACCGAAGAGAGCAAATTCAGCATCATTGATGCATTGCACGATGCGCAGTGGGGCGAAGGCGCCGACCTGACCACCATTGACGGCGTGCGAGTCGACTATGCCAAAGGCTGGGGCCTGGTGCGCGCATCCAACACCACACCGGTGCTGGTGCTGCGTTTCGAGGCCGATGACGAGGCTGAATTGCAACGCATCAAGGACGTTTTCCACGCCCAGTTGAAGCGTGTTGCACCTGATCTCCAACTACCGTTCTGATTCACCCGGAGCCCTGAATGACCCTCGAACGCGAAGCCGCCGCCAACACCGCCAAGGTCCTGTCCGAAGCGTTGCCTTACATCCGCCGTTATGTCGGCAAGACACTGGTGATCAAATACGGCGGCAACGCGATGGAAAGCGAGGAGCTGAAAACCGGCTTCGCCCGCGACATCGTGCTGATGAAGGCCGTGGGCATCAACCCGGTGGTGGTTCACGGTGGCGGCCCGCAAATCGGTGACCTGCTCAAGCGCCTGTCGATCGAGAGCCATTTCGTCGATGGCATGCGCGTCACCGACGCCGCGACCATGGACGTGGTGGAAATGGTCCTCGGCGGCCAGGTCAACAAAGACATCGTCAACCTGATCAACCGTCATGGCGGCAGCGCCATCGGCCTGACCGGTAAAGACGCCGAGCTGATTCGCGCGAAGAAGCTCACCGTTACCCGTCAGACGCCGGAAATGACCACCCCGGAAATCATCGACATCGGCCACGTGGGCGAAGTAGTCGGCATCAATACCGACCTGCTGAACCTGTTGGTCAAGGGCGATTTCATCCCGGTGATCGCGCCCATCGGCGTCGGTGCCAACGGCGAGTCGTACAACATCAACGCTGACCTGGTGGCCGGTAAAGTTGCCGAAGCGTTGAAAGCCGAGAAGTTGATGCTGCTGACCAACATCGCCGGCCTGATGGACAAGTCGGGCACGGTCCTGACCGGCCTGACAACCCAGCAAGTCGACGACCTGATCGCCGACGGCACCATCTACGGCGGCATGCTGCCGAAGATCCGTTGCGCACTGGAAGCGGTCCAGGGCGGTGTGGGCAGCTCGCTGATCATCGACGGTCGCGTGCCGAACGCAATCCTGCTGGAAATCTTCACGGATACCGGCGTGGGCACCCTGATCAGCAATCGCAAGCGTCCTTAAGCGATAGCGCATACAAAAAAGACCCCGCTCGGCCTGGCTCAGCGGGGTCTTTTTTTGCCATGGATCCTGTAGGAGCGAGCCTGCTCGCGAAGGCGTCGTGTCAGTCAACATCAATGTTGAATGATCTACCGCTTTCGCGAGCAGGCTCGCTCCCACAGGTATTTCACAAAGCCATCAGACGCCAAACTGGGCGCGGTACGCTTCCACTGCTGGCAGATGCTGCTTGAGCTGCGGATCGTCCGCGAGGAATTCCAGCACCTGGTTCAGCGAAACAATGCTGATCACAGGAATGCCGAAATCACGCTCGACTTCCTGGATCGCCGACAACTCGCCATTGCCACGCTCCTGACGGTTCAGGGCGATCAGCACGCCGGCGGCCTTGGCGCCGTCCTGGGAGGCGATGATCTGCATCACTTCACGGATCGCGGTGCCAGCGGTGATCACATCGTCAATGATCAGAACGTCGCCGGTCAGCGGTGCGCCGACCAGGCTACCGCCTTCGCCGTGGGCCTTGGCTTCCTTGCGGTTGAAGCACCATGGCAGGTCACGGTTGTGATGCTCGGCCAGGGCCACGGCGGTGGTCGCCGCCAATGGAATGCCCTTGTAGGCCGGGCCAAACAGCACGTCGAAGGGAATGCCGCTTTCAGCAATGGCAGCGGCGTAGAAACGCCCCAACTGCGCCAGGGCCGAACCCGAGTTAAACAGGCCTGCGTTGAAGAAGTAAGGACTGGTGCGCCCGGACTTCAGGGTGAACTCACCGAAGCGCAAAACGCCGCGATCGATGGCAAAACGAATGAAATCGCGCTGATACGCTTGCATGAAAAAAACCCCAAATACCACGGATTTAGCTAATTAGCTTGACGCCGTGTATCATACACGCACGCGATTTTTGGGGCCATTTATGCGGATCATCAGTGTGAACGTCAATGGTATTCAGGCTGCAGTCGAGCGTGGTTTGCTCAGTTGGCTGCAAGCACAGAATGCCGACGTCATCTGCCTGCAGGACACCCGCGCCTCCGCCTTTGAACTGGACGATCCAGCCTTCCAACTGGATGGCTACTTCCTTTATGCCTGCGATGCCGAAGTTCCCGCCCAAGGCGGCGTGGCTTTGTATTCGCGGCTGCAACCGAAGGCTGTCATCAGCGGTCTCGGTTTCGAGACGGCCGACCGCTACGGGCGCTACCTGCAAGCCGATTTCGACAAGGTCAGCATCGCGACCTTGCTGCTCCCTTCGGGGCAGAACGGCGATGAAGACTTGAACCAGAAGTTCAAGCTAATGGACGACTTCGCCCGTTATCTGGATAAACAGCGACGCAAGCGTCGCGAGTACATTTATTGTGGCTCGCTGTACGTGGCGCAACAGAAGCTGGATATCAAGAACTGGCGCGACAGCCAGCAATCTCCAGGCTTTCTGGCACCTGAACGTGCCTGGATGGACGAGATTGTCGGCAACATGGGGTATGTCGACGCCCTGCGTGAAGTCAGCCGTGAAGGCGATCAGTACAGCTGGTGGCCGGACAACGAACAGGCGGAGATGCTCAACCTCGGTTGGCGCTTCGACTATCAGCTGCTGACCCCAGGCCTGCGCCGCTTCGTACGCAGCGCACGCCTGCCACGCCAGCCGCGGTTCTCGCAACACGCGCCGCTGATCGTGGACTACGACTGGACGCTGACCATTTAAGCGTCGTTTCGCAGACACAAAAAAGCCGACAGCAATGTCGGCTTTTTTGTGGGCGGTGATTTGCTTTTCTGTAGAAGCGAGCCTGCTCGCGATGGCCGGTCAGATACATTGATGTCGACTGACACACCATCGCGAGCAGGCTCGCTCCTACAAGGGACCTTCGCTGTTTATTTAATCAACCGCCAGGTGAACGGATACCGATAAGGCTGCCCTTCATTGGCCTTCACCCCGGCAATGATCGTCAGCACCAGCGCACCGATCGCGATCAGGCCAAACAGGAAGAACCCGATAATCACCAGCATCAGCAGGAAGCAGATAGCCGAGGCGATCGCCACAGTGATCTGGAAGTTCAGCGCTTCCTTGCCCTGGGCATCGATGAACGGGTCCATCTCGCGCTTCATCTGCCAAAGAATCAGCGGGCCGATGATCGTGCCGAACGGAATCCAGATCCCCAACAAGGCGGACAAGTGGCAAAACATGGCCCACTGACGCACCTCTTGGCTCGGCGTGGGCAGCGGCAGTTGCTCGTCACTCATGGTGTCCTCCTTGCCTGGAGCAGTCCGGTCAGTCGGCCAGTGCGGCCTTTTGCAGTTCGAAGATCTCGTTCATGCCTTTCTTCGCCAGTTCCAGCATGGCGTTCAGCTCTTCAGGCTGGAACGGCGCGCCTTCGGCAGTGCCCTGGACTTCGATGAAACCGCCAGCGCTGGTCATCACCACGTTCAAGTCAGTCTCGGCGGCCGAGTCTTCCAGGTAGTCGAGGTCGAGCACAGGCTCGCCCTTGTACATGCCCACGGAAACGGCAGCGATCATCTGCTTGACCGGGTCGCCGCCTTTCAGGCCGCCACGCTTCTTGATCACTTTCAGGGCATCGATCAGCGCAACCATGGAGCCGGTGATCGAAGCGGTGCGGGTGCCGCCATCGGCCTGGATCACGTCGCAGTCGACGTACAGGGTCACGTCGCCCAGCTTGGTCATGTCCAGCGCCGCGCGCAGGGAGCGACCGATCAGACGCTGGATTTCCAGGGTGCGGCCGCCTTGCTTGCCACGGCTGGCTTCACGCTGGTTACGCTCGCCGGTAGCGCGCGGCAGCATGCCGTACTCGGCGGTCAGCCAACCCTGGCCCTGGCCTTTCAGGAAACGCGGTACGCCCGGTTCAACGCTGACGGTGCAGATGACCTTGGTATCGCCGAACTCGACCAGCACAGAACCCTCGGCGTGTTTGGTGTAGTTGCGGGTGATGCGGATCGAGCGGAGCTGATCGGCAGCGCGACCACTTGGACGTATCATAGGGAATACCTGTACTGGGGACGGAAAACTGCGGAGCATTATAGAGCCGACGGCCGCCACTGGGCACTTCTAAAAAAATCCGCCGACGACCGAGGGCTCTGCACCGCGCGTCGGTGCAGGCCTGCCGCTCTTTGTCACACCGTGTGTTTGGGCGCATCCGCGTCACTGCGCTACAATCCTGCGCCTTTGCTGCCAGTCGGCTTTAATTCATTGATATCGGATTCCCGGAACCTCGGTTCTGTGCCGATCTGCCTTGCGAGGTACCTCCATGGTGCACAGCATGACCGCCTTCGCCCGCGTCGAGAAAGCCGGCGTCCAGGGCACCCTGAGCTGGGAACTGCGCTCGGTCAACAGCCGCTACCTGGAACCCCACCTGCGCCTGCCGGAATCCTTCCGCGACCTCGAGGGCGCAGTTCGTGAAGCCCTGCGTCAGGGTGTATCGCGGGGCAAGCTCGAATGCACCCTGCGCTTCACCGAAGAGAACACCGGCAAGGCGCTGCAAATCGATCAGGAGCGCGCCGCGCAACTGGTCGCCGCCGCCGAGACCATCGCCAGCCTGATCAAGAACCCGGCAGCGCTGAACCCGCTGGAAGTCCTGGCCTGGCCCGGCGTACTGGTAGGCGACGCCACCGACCCGCAAGCCTTGAACGCCGAAGCGCTGGCCCTGTTCAACCAGGGCCTCAAGGAACTGAAGGCCGGCCGCGAGCGCGAAGGCGCGGAGCTGGCGCGGCTGATCAACGAGCGCCTGAGCTCCATCGAAGAAGACGTGGTAACCCTGCGCGAACTGGTTCCGCAAATGCTCGCCACCCAGCGCCAGAAAGTCCTCGACCGTTTCGCCGACATGAAGGCCGAGATGGATCCGCAGCGCCTGGAGCAGGAAATGGTCATGCTCGCGCAAAAAAGTGACGTCGCCGAAGAACTGGATCGCCTGAGCACTCACATCATCGAAGTTCGCCGGGTGCTCAAATCCGGCGGCGCCGCCGGTCGGCGCCTGGACTTCCTGATGCAGGAACTCAACCGCGAAGCCAATACACTGGGCTCCAAAGCCTTCGACCCGCGCAGCACCCAGGCTGCGGTCAACCTCAAGGTGTTGATCGAGCAGATGCGCGAACAAGTGCAGAATATTGAGTAAGGCTACCCCGACATGACACACAGCACCGGCACCCTGTACATCATTTCCGCCCCTTCGGGCGCGGGCAAGAGCAGTCTGGTCAAGGCCCTGACCGACGCAAATCCGGAGATCCGCGTCTCGGTCTCCCACACCACCCGCGCCATGCGCCCCGGTGAAGTGAATGGCGTGAACTATCACTTCGTCGACCGCAGCGAGTTCGTGAAGATGATCGAGCACGGGGATTTCCTCGAGCGCGCCGAAGTGTTCGGCAATCTCTACGGCACTTCGCAAAGCCACCTGCAGCAGACCCTGGACGAAGGCCACGACCTGATTCTGGAAATCGACTGGCAAGGTGCCGAGCAAGTGCGCAAGCTGATGCCTCAGGCCCGCTCGATCTTCATTCTGCCGCCGTCATTGCAGGCCCTGCACCAGCGCCTGACCAATCGCGGCCAGGACAGTGACGAAGTAATCGACGGCAGGATGCGCGAAGCCGTCAGCGAAATGAGCCACTACGTCGACTACGACTACCTGATCATCAACGACGATTTCGCCCACGCGCTGCACGATCTGAAGGCGATTTTCCGCGCCAATCAGCTGATTCAAAAGCGTCAGCAGCAGCGTCACGGCAAATTGCTGGCTGAATTGCTCGGTTAATCAGCTCTTCCCAAAACCGCTGCAAGGGCTTTACATTGGCACTTGTAGCGCGTTGAAGGGCTTGGTCAAAAAATCAGCGCTTCCCTAAACGCTGGTGATTTTTTAAACTGTCGAGTCCGCTCGCCCATCCGGGCAGCGCGCATATTGCATTTGCTACGAGGAAGACCATGGCCCGCGTAACCGTTGAAGACTGCCTAGAACACGTGGATAACCGCTTTGAGCTGGTCATGCTCTCTACCAAGCGTGCCCGTCAACTGGCCACCGGCGGCAAAGAGCCGAAAGTAGCATGGGAAAACGACAAGCCTACCGTCGTCGCCCTGCGTGAAATCGCTGAAGGCCTGATCGACTACGCAGCTATCGCCGAAGCCGAAATCGTTGAAGATGAACCGCTTTTTGCTGCATTCGAGGACGAGTCCAACGAGGCCGTCTAAGCCTATGCCTGGTCGACGTAGCACGGCGCGGGATAAAAGCTTACGGCAGGAGATATCATGCCGAGCATAGACGCCCTCGCCGATCGCTTATCGACCTACCTCGGCAAGGACCAGGTCAACCTGGTCCGCCGAGCGTATTTCTACGCCGAACAAGCCCACGACGGCCAACGCCGCCGTAGCGGCGAGGCGTACGTCACGCACCCACTCGCGGTTGCGAATATTCTTGCCGACATGCACATGGACCATCAGAGCCTGATGGCCGCGATGCTGCATGACGTGATCGAAGACACCGGTATTGCCAAGGAAGCGCTGCAAGCGCAGTTCGGCGAAACCGTGGCCGAACTGGTCGACGGGGTCAGCAAACTGACCCAGATGAACTTCGAGACCAAGGCCGAGGCACAAGCCGAAAACTTCCAGAAAATGGCCATGGCCATGGCCCGCGACATTCGCGTGATCCTGGTCAAGCTGGCCGACCGCCTGCACAACATGCGCACGCTGGAAGTGCTGTCCGGTGAAAAACGCCGGCGCATCGCCAAGGAAACCCTGGAAATCTATGCGCCCATCGCCAACCGGCTGGGCATGCACGCCATCCGCATAGAATTCGAAGACCTCGGCTTCAAGGCCATGCACCCGATGCGTTCCGCGCGGATCTACCAGGCGGTCAAACGCGCCCGGGGCAACCGCAAGGAAATCGTCAACAAGATCGAAGAATCCCTCAGCCACTGCCTGGCCATCGACGGCATCCAGGGCGAGGTCAGCGGTCGGCAGAAACACCTCTACGGTATATACAAGAAAATGCGCGGCAAGCGTCGGGCCTTCAACGAGATCATGGACGTCTATGCGTTCCGGATCATCGTCGACAAGGTCGATACCTGCTACCGCGTGCTTGGCGCTGTTCATAATTTGTACAAACCGTTGCCGGGGCGCTTCAAGGATTACATCGCGATCCCCAAGGCCAACGGCTATCAGTCGCTGCACACCACGCTGTTCGGCATGCACGGCGTGCCGATCGAGATCCAGATCCGCACCCGCGAAATGGAAGAGATGGCCAACAACGGCATCGCCGCCCACTGGCTGTACAAATCCAGCGGCGATGAACAGCCAAAAGGCACCCATGCCCGCGCCCGCCAGTGGGTCAAAGGCGTGCTGGAAATGCAGCAACGCGCCGGCAACTCGCTGGAATTCATCGAAAGCGTGAAGATCGACCTGTTCCCGGACGAGGTCTACGTGTTCACGCCCAAAGGCCGGATCATGGAGCTGCCCAAGGGCTCCACGGCGGTCGACTTCGCTTACGCGGTGCACACCGACGTGGGCAACAGCTGCATTGCCTGCCGGATCAACCGCCGTCTCGCGCCGCTGTCCGAACCGCTGCAAAGCGGCTCCACGGTCGAGATCGTCAGTGCTCCCGGCGCGCGGCCGAACCCGGCGTGGCTCAACTTCGTCGTCACCGGCAAGGCACGCACGCACATCCGCCATGCACTGAAACTGCAACGCCGCTCCGAATCCATCAGCCTCGGCGAACGCCTGCTGAACAAGGTCCTCAACGGTTTCGACAGCACGCTGGAGAAAATTCCGGCCGAACGCGTCAAGGCGATGCTCGTCGAGTACCGCCTCGAGCTGATCGAAGATTTGCTGGAAGACATCGGCCTGGGCAATCGCATGGCCTATGTGGTGGCCCGCCGACTGCTGGGCGAAGGCGAACAGTTGCCAAGTGCAGAAGGCCCGCTGGCGATTCGCGGCACCGAAGGCCTGGTGCTCAGCTACGCCAAGTGCTGCACACCGATCCCGGGCGACCCGATTGTCGGCCACCTGTCCGCCGGCAAAGGCATGGTCGTGCACCTGGACAACTGCCGCAATATCAGCGAAATCCGCCACAACCCGGAAAAATGCATCCAGCTCTCATGGGCCAAGGATGTCACCGGCGAATTCAACGTCGAGCTACGCGTCGAGCTGGAACACCAGCGCGGCCTGATCGCCCTGCTCGCCAGCAGCGTCAACGCCGCTGACGGCAACATCGAGAAAATCAGCATGGACGAACGCGATGGTCGCATCAGCGTGGTCCAGTTGGTGGTCAGCGTGCACGACCGTGTGCACCTGGCCCGCGTGATCAAGAAACTGCGCGCCTTGACCGGGGTGATTCGCATCACCCGCATGCGTGCCTAAGCCCTCATTACAAGGAGTCCTACATGACCAAGACTGTTATCACCAGCGGCAAGGCCCCGGCCGCCATCGGTACTTACTCCCAGGCGATCAAGGCTGGCAACACCGTTTACATGTCGGGTCAGATTCCCCTGGACCCAAAAACCATGGAACTGGTTGAAGGCTTCGAAGCCCAGACCGTCCAGGTGTTCGAGAACCTCAAGGCCGTGGCTGAAGCCGCTGGCGGTTCGTTCAAGGACATCGTCAAGCTGAACATCTTCCTTACCGACCTGAGCCACTTTGCCAAGGTCAACGAGATCATGGGCAAGTACTTCGACCAGCCTTACCCTGCCCGCGCCGCCATCGGCGTAGCAGCCCTGCCAAAGGGTTCGCAGGTTGAAATGGATGCCATCCTGGTCATCGAGTAATGCGTACGGCGCAGCCTCGGGCTGCGCCGACTGCTCTGCTGTAAAGAATGCTTGAAAGGATTCCACCCATGCGCAACGCGCTTGCTCTCTCGCTGCTCGCCCTGTTCCTGGGCGGATGTGCCAGCAACCCTGCCGACCGAGATATCAGCGGCACCTGGATCAACCAGGTGGCGATCGATGCTGCCGCCAAAGGCGTCCCCCTGCGTGAAGCGCTCCAGGCCTATGGCCCGAACCTGGAATGGGACATCAACACCAAGGCCGGTCAGGCCCGCTACACCAACGGTTTTGAAAATGTCGACGGCAAGCTGCTGGGTGAACAGTCCGGCGCCTGGAAAGTCGACTTCTATGGCAGCTCGGCCAGTGAGCTGAAGCGTGACGGCAAGCAACTGAGCCAGTCCGCCAGCGACAACGAGCCTGAGCAAGTCTTCGACCGCGTACAGATCCAGGTACCCGATGGCGCACCGATGGGCGCCAGCTTCGAACGTGCGCTGTATTCCGCCTACATGGGCGGTGGCTGGACAATCGTCAACGGCCCGGGCGAAGGCAACACGGTTCAATTCCAGGCCGACGGCCAGGTGACCGGCCTGCCAGGCAGCGACCGCTATGCGTTGTGCCTGGCCGGCGACTGCGCCTCCATGAGCGGCGGCAATGACAATATGTGGCTGCAACAAAATGGCCAGGGCAACGCCTGGATCTTTGCACGCAAGGGCAAAGAGCTGGAGATTTTCCAGACCGTGAACACGGCGCAGGCAGACGAGATGCCCCAGTACACGCCGGGCGATCGCAAGTGGTTGCTGGAAAAGCAATAAGCAACGCGTAACCCATGTAGGAGCGAGCCTGCTCGCGATGGCGATGTAGCAGTCAACGAGGATGTTGAATGTTATGACCTCATCGCGAGCAGGCTCGCTCCTACAGTTGCTTTAGGGTGACTGTAAGTCAGCAGCGCCCTTCAATGATCGCCGCATACCCCTCGCGAAAACTCGGATACTTCGGCGTCCAGCCCAACGCCTTGGCCCGCGCATTACTGCAGCGCTTGCTGCCAGTGCGACGCACGCTGTCGTCATCGGCCCACTCGGTCACACCCAGATACTCACGCAACCAGCCCACCACATCGGCCAGCGCTGCCGGCGCGTCATCGACGCCGATGTAGACATCATCCAGCGCCACCCCACGCCGATCCGCCTCAAGCAGGCACGCCATCAATCCTGCGGCGTCGTCGGCATGAATCCGATTGGCATACAACGGCGGATCAGTTACCACGCGATACCCCCGACGAACCTGAGTCAGCAGCCACTCACGGCCCGGACCATAAATGCCGGTCAGACGCACGATGCTCGCCGGAATGCCGCTCTTGAGGGCAAGTTGCTCGGCTTCGAGCATCACACGCCCGGAATAGCCCGCCGCCACGGCCGGTGAGGCCTCGTCGACCCATTCGCCGTTCTGCTGACCGTAGACACTGCTGCTGGACACGAACAACAGGCGATTGGGCACCTGCCCGTAGTCGTCCAGCCACTCCAGCACATGCTCCAGGCCCTGGACATACGCAGCGCGGTAACCGGCTTCGTCGTGATCGGTGGCCGCCGCGCAATACACCAGGTAATCCACGGCGCCGATTGGCCAAGTGTCCGGGCAGTCTTTGTTGAACAGGTCACCAGCCACGCCGATGACGCCCTTGGGCAGACGTGAAACGTCGCGTCGCAGGCCATGGACCTCCCACCCCGCCGCCAGCAATTGTGTGGCCAGGCGGCTGCCGACATCACCGCAGCCGGCGATCAAAACAGTAGGCGCAGACATCAGAAAACTCCCATCGGAAAGCCACAGACTAGCGCCAGCAATAGACAGGCGGCTAGCAATGCAGGAAAAAAAGAGACGCTATTACTTTAGTTAACAAGAATTAATTGCAATAATGCCTCCCCACTTTTGTTCTCGGCCTTCGAGGCCTGGAAGAACATCACCCGTTTTTTCTCTCAGGTCCGGCCAGCATGACACGCAATCAATTCTCCGCTTCGCCAACCAAACGACCTCGCGCCTGGAGCGCGGTGGCCGCCCTGCTCCTCAGCCTGATGCTCGCGCCAGTCGCCGCTTTCGCCGATGCCCAGACGCCAGCCACACCAGCCGCCACCGCACCTGCTCCGGCCGGTCACGCCGCCCCGGCCGTTGCTCCGGTCGCGACCGATCCGGCCCAGGCCGCACCGGCAGAAACGCTGGGTGAAGACGTCCCTGAAGTCCTCGAAGCCGACAACACCCTGGGCATGGCCCATGACCTGTCGCCGTGGGGCATGTACAAGAATGCCGACATCATCGTGAAAATCGTGATGATCGGCCTGGCCATCGCCTCGATCATCACCTGGACCATCTGGATCGCCAAGGGTCTTGAGCTGATGGGCGCCAAGCGTCGTCTGCGCGGTGAAATTGCCCAACTGAAAAAATCCGCCTCCCTCAAGGAAGCCAGCGCCACCGCGGCGAAGGAAGGCACCCTGGCCAACCTGCTGGTACATGACGCCCTCGAAGAGATGCGCCTGTCTGTCAACAGCCGCGAAAAAGAAGGCATCAAGGAACGCGTCAGCTTCCGTCTTGAGCGCCTGGTCGCGGCCTGCGGTCGCAACATGAGCAGCGGCACCGGCGTGCTGGCCACCATCGGTTCCACCGCGCCGTTCGTCGGTCTGTTCGGTACCGTCTGGGGCATCATGAACAGCTTCATCGGCATCGCCAAGACCCAGACCACCAACCTCGCAGTCGTCGCTCCCGGCATCGCCGAAGCCCTGCTGGCTACCGCTCTGGGCCTGGTTGCAGCGATTCCTGCCGTCGTGATCTACAACGTCTTCGCCCGCTCCATCGCCGGTTACAAGGCTCAGGTGTCCGACGCGTCGGCACAGGTCCTGCTGCTGGTCAGCCGCGACCTCGACCACCAGCCTGAGCGCAGCTCGCAACCGCACATGGTGAAAGTGGGGTAATCGGCCATGGGCCTGCATTTGAAAGAAGGGGCAGACGACGATCTGTCCGAAAACCACGAAATCAACGTCACGCCGTTCATCGACGTGATGTTGGTGCTGCTGATCATCTTCATGGTGGCGGCTCCGCTGGCCACCGTGGACATCAAGGTCGACCTGCCCGCCTCCACCGCCAAACCGGCGCCGCGGCCAGAGAAACCGGTGTTCCTCAGCGTCAAGGCTGACCAACGCCTGTTCCTCGGTGAAGACGAAGTGAAGGCCGAAGCACTCGGCGCCACCCTCGACGCCAAGACCCAGGGCAAGAAAGACACGACGATCTTCTTCCAGGCCGACAAAGGCGTGGATTACGGCGACCTGATGAGCGTGATGGACAACCTGCGCTCTGCCGGTTACCTGAAGGTCGGTCTGGTCGGACTCGAGACGGCAGCCAAGAAATGATCACGACGCGCCATAAGCTGACGCGTTACAGCGGTAGTCTGGCAGTGGTGCTGGGCGTTCACGCGCTGGCCATCGCGCTGGCGCTGAACTGGTCCGCCCGTCCGCCCATCGAATTGCCCCCTCAGGCAATGCTGGTCGAACTGGCACCGGTTCCTGCCCCGCCACCGCCTGCTCCGCCGAAGGTCGTCACCCCTGTGCAGCCACCGGCTCCGGTTGAAGAACTGCCGATACCCAAGCTCGCTGAAGCGCCGAAAGCCGAAATTGCCGTGCCCAAGCCGGTCAAACCCAAGCCGAAGCCGCAGCCGCCCAAACCGGTAGAGAAGAAGCCCGAACCGCCGAAGGAAAAACCGGCTGAAGAAAAACCGGCCGAAACCCAGCAGACTCAGGCACCGACGGAGAAATCCGCCCAGCCCGCGCCGGGCCCATCGCCGGCTCAACTGGCGGCCAAGGCCAGCTGGCAAGGCACCTTGCTGGCGCATCTGCAGAAGTACAAAAAGTACCCTGCAAGTGCCCAGGCGCGGGGCAAGGAAGGCATGAACCGTCTGCGTTTCGTCGTGGATGCCGAAGGCAATGTGTTGTCGTTTGAGCTGGTAGGCGCCTCGGGCACTGCCGATCTGGACCGGGCCACCCTGGAAATGATCCGCCGCGCTCAACCGCTGCCCAAGCCACCGGCCGACATGCTGACCAATGGCTCCATCGAAATTGTTGCACCGTTTGTGTATTCGCTGGAAAAACGCCGACGCTGAAAACCGCTGAACCATTGTAGGAGCGAGCTTGCTCGCGAATGAGACGAACGATAACGCTTGAAGCCTGACACCCCGGGGGCGATCTCAGGTTTTTCGCGAGCAAGCTCGCTCCTACGTCTGATAACGTGCGTCTATCGATTGCAGCCGGTATGCTTGGCCCGCAACTACATGGACGCTAGCTATGACCCTCACAGAATTACGCTACATCGTTACCCTCGCCCAAGAGCAGCACTTCGGCCACGCGGCCGAGCGTTGCCACGTCAGCCAGCCGACCCTGTCGGTGGGCGTGAAAAAGCTTGAAGACGAACTCGGTGTGCTGATTTTCGAGCGCAGCAAAAGCGCCGTGCGCCTGACGCCGGTCGGTGAAGGCATCGTGGCCCAGGCCCAAAAGGTACTGGAACAGGCCCAAGGCATCCGCGAACTGGCCCAGGCCGGCAAGAACCAGCTGACCGCCCCACTCAAGGTCGGCGCGATCTACACCGTCGGGCCGTACCTGTTTCCGCACCTGATTCCACAACTGCACCGGGTCGCCCCGCAGATGCCGTTGTACATCGAAGAAAACTTCACCCACGTGCTGCGCGACAAACTGCGTAACGGCGAACTCGACGCGATCATCATCGCCCTGCCGTTCAATGAAGCCGACGTGCTGACCCTGCAACTCTACGACGAGCCGTTCTACGTGCTGATGCCGGCCCAGCACCCGTGGACGCAAAAAGAGTCCATCGACGCCAGCCTGCTCAACGACAAGAGCCTGCTGCTGCTTGGCGAAGGCCACTGCTTCCGTGATCAGGTGCTGGAAGCCTGCCCGACCCTGACCAAAGGCAACGACGGCGCCAAGCACACCACTGTGGAATCCAGTTCGCTGGAAACCATTCGCCACATGGTCGCCTCGGGCCTCGGGATTTCGATCCTGCCGTTGTCGGCAGTCGACAGCCATCACTACGCCCCGGGTGTGATCGAGGTGCGTCCGTTGTCGGCGCCCGTACCGTTCCGCACCGTGGCCATTGCCTGGCGCGCCAGCTTCCCGCGCCCGAAAGCGATAGAAATCCTCGCTGACTCCATTCGCCTGTGCTCGGTGGCCAAGCCAGCGACGCAAGTCGCTGCGGGCTAAGCAACGGTCATGAGCGAGTTGTCGCAAGTGTCGGTGACGGCACTCAAGGGTGTCGGTGAAGCCATGGCCGAGAAACTGGCCAAGGTCGGCCTGGAAAACCTCCAGGACGTGTTGTTTCACCTGCCCCTGCGCTATCAGGATCGCACCCGTGTCGTGCCGATCGGCGCACTGCGGCCCGGGCAAGATGCGGTCATCGAAGGCACTGTCAGCGGCGCCGATGTGGTCATGGGCCGGCGGCGCAGCCTGGTGGTCCGGTTGCAGGATGGCACCGGGGGCTTGAGCCTGCGGTTCTACCATTTCAGCAACGCGCAGAAAGAAGGCCTCAAACGCGGCACGCGAATTCGCTGCTACGGCGAGGCGCGGCCCGGTGCTTCGGGGCTGGAGATCTACCACCCGGAGTACCGCGCCATCACCGGCGACGAACCGCCGCCAGTGGATGAAACCCTGACCCCGGTCTATCCGCTTACCGAAGGCCTGACCCAACAGCGCTTGCGCCAGTTGTGCATGCAGACCCTCACCCTGCTCGGCCCCAGCAGCCTGCCCGACTGGCTGCCGAACGAACTGGCCCGGGACTACCAACTGGCACCGCTGGCCGATGCGATCCGCTACCTGCACAACCCGCCCGCCGATGCCGATGTCGATGAACTGGCCCTCGGTCATCACTGGGCACAGCACCGTCTGGCTTTCGAAGAACTGCTGACCCATCAACTGTCGCAACAGCGACTGCGCGAAAGCATGCGCTCCCTGCGTGCGCCGGCGATGCCCAAAGCCACGCAACTGCCTGCCAAATACCTGGCCAACCTCGGCTTCAGCCCAACCGGTGCCCAGCAGCGGGTCGGCAACGAAATCGCCTACGACCTCAGCCAGCACGAACCGATGCTGCGGCTGATCCAGGGCGACGTCGGCGCCGGCAAAACCGTGGTCGCCGCCCTTGCCGCGCTGCAAGCGCTGGAGGCCGGTTATCAGGTCGCGCTGATGGCGCCCACCGAGATTCTCGCCGAGCAACACTTCATCACCTTCAAGCGCTGGCTCGAACCGCTGGGCATTGAAGTCGCCTGGCTGGCCGGCAAGCTCAAGGGCAAGAACCGCGTCGCCGCACTGGAGCAAATCGCCAGCGGCACGCCGATGGTGGTCGGCACCCACGCGCTGTTCCAGGACGAAGTGCAATTCAAGAACCTGGCGCTGGTGATCATCGACGAACAGCACCGTTTCGGCGTACAGCAGCGTCTGGCCTTGCGGCAGAAAGGCGTCGGCGGGCGCATGTGCCCGCACCAGTTGATCATGACCGCCACGCCGATTCCGCGCACGCTGGCCATGAGCGCCTACGCCGACCTCGACACCTCGATCCTCGACGAACTGCCTCCCGGCCGAACCCCGGTCAACACCGTGCTGATCACCGACACCCGACGGGTCGAAGTCATCGAACGGGTGCGCAGCGCTTGCGCCGAAGGGCGCCAGGCCTATTGGGTGTGCACGCTGATCGAAGAGTCGGAAGAGCTGACCTGCCAGGCCGCTGAAACCACCTTTGAGGACCTCACCGCCGCCCTCGGTGAGTTGAAAGTCGGGCTGATCCACGGCCGCATGAAGCCTGCGGAAAAAGCTGCGGTGATGGCCGAGTTCAAGGCCGGCAACCTGCAACTGCTGGTCGCGACCACGGTGATCGAAGTGGGCGTGGACGTGCCCAACGCCAGCCTGATGATCATCGAGAACCCCGAGCGCCTGGGCCTGGCGCAATTGCACCAATTGCGCGGCCGCGTCGGCCGGGGCAGCGCCGTCAGCCATTGCGTGCTGCTCTACCATCCGCCACTGTCGCAGATCGGCCGCCAGCGCTTGGGCATCATGCGCGAAACCAACGATGGTTTCGTCATCGCCGAAAAGGATCTGGAGCTGCGCGGCCCCGGTGAAATGCTCGGTACCCGGCAAACCGGCCTGCTTCAATTCAAGGTCGCCGACCTGATGCGCGATGCCGACTTGCTGCCCGCCGTGCGGGATGCCGCCCAGGCATTGCTCGAGCGCTGGCCGACCCACGTCAGCCCGCTGCTCGACCGATGGCTGCGTCATGGCCAACAATACGGCCAAGTGTGACAACCGTCACGGTTTCTGAGGCGTGGCCCCAAGCAAGCTGGTTATACTCCTGCCATTGTTTAAGTATGGATACAGACCATGACCGAAGTTGCCTTCGCACCCGACACCCCGCACGCTCCGTCGGTTATTCGGCTGATGCTGGGCAAGTTGGGCATTGCCTACGAAGAAGTGCTTGACCGTCACGGCCTCAATGCCGCGCGCAAAGTGCAGGCCGTTCTGCTGGATGACAGCGTAGGCGTATTGATGGTGCTGTTCCCGCAGAGCCAATTGCTGGACCTCAATCGCCTCACTGAACTCACTGGTCGCCGCCTCGCCGCCGTACCCATCGAACGCCTGAAAAAAATGCTCGGCAAGCACAACCTCAGCTTGCTGCCAGGCCTGCCGGCACTAACCAGTTCACCGTGCCTGTACGACGAAAGCCTGCTGCGCGAGCCGAAGTTGCTGATCAACTCCGGTGAGCCGGGCGTGCTGCTGGAAATCACCAGCGAAGACTTCAAGGCGACCATGCTGACCAAGGCCAGCGCCGCCAACTTCGGCGAAAACCTGACCAGCATCCGCCCCAACCTCGACCGCCCCGATGATGACCGCGAGGAAATCACCCAGGCCGTCCAGGCGTTCACCGCACGGCGCATCCAGCAGCGCCTGGAAGCGACCATCGAAATTCCGCCGCTGGCCGAAACCGCGCAAAAAATCATCAAGCTGCGCGTCGACCCCAACGCCACCATCGACGACATCACCGGCGTGGTCGAAACCGACCCGGCGCTGGCCGCACAAGTCGTGAGCTGGGCGGCATCGCCGTACTACGCCTCGCCGGGCAAGATCCGCTCCGTGGAAGACGCGATCGTCCGGGTGCTGGGCTTCGACCTGGTGATCAACCTGGCGCTGGGCCTGGCCCTGGGCAAAACCCTGAGCCTGCCCAAAGACCACCCGCAACACTCCACCCCGTACTGGCAGCAATCGATCTACACCGCCGCCGTCATCGAAGGCCTGACCCGCGCCATGCCGCGCGCCCAGCGCCCGGAAGCCGGCCTGACCTATCTCGCCGGTCTGTTGCACAACTTCGGTTACCTGCTGCTGGCCCATGTGTTCCCGCCGCACTTCTCGCTGATCTGCCGCCACCTGGAGGTCAACCCGCACCTGTGCCACAGCTTTGTGGAACAACACCTGCTGGGCATCAGCCGCGAACAGATCGGCTCGTGGCTGATGCGCTTCTGGGACATGCCTGAAGAGCTGGCCACCGCCCTGCGCTTCCAGCACGATCCACACTACGACGGAGACTTCGCTGAGTACCCGAACCTGGTGTGCCTGTCTGTGCGCCTGCTGCGCAGCCGAGGCATCGGCTCCGGCCCCGACGAAGACATCCCCGACGCCCTGCTCGAACGCCTTGGCCTGAGCCGCGATAAAGCCAACGACGTGGTCAGCAAAGTCCTCGAGGCCGAAGTGCTGCTGCGCGAACTCGCCTCACAATTCACTCAAGGCTGAAAAGCAATCGCGAGCAAGCCACACTCCCACATGGATCACCTGAATCCTGTAGGAGCGGGCTTGCCCGCGAAGGTCGTCAACGATGACGCGTGCATCCTGGATAAACGCGGGGTACTTGAGTTTCTCGCGAGCAAGCTCGCTCCTACGCCTTCTTCGGCTTCAAATACTTGGTCAGCCCCTGGAACCAGATCACCAGCGCCGGGTTGCCCTTGATCTGAATCGACTTGTCCTGAATCCCCGTCATAAACGCCAGTTGCTTGTTCTTCGCCTGCATCGTGGCAAAGCCGTACGCGGCGTCTTTAAAGGCAATCGCAAACGCAGGCTCGGCATGCACACCCGATTGGCTGGTGATGCGCTGGTCTTTGACGCGGAATTGCCGCGCCACTTTCCCGTCCAGGGTCTGCAGCTGAAACACCAGATCCTTGTCACCCAACTGCTGCTGAAACGCCGGATTGGTCCGGCTGGCCTTACCCATCAACAAACCCAGCATCCACAGCAGAAAACGAAATTTCATGCGCACAGCCTCAAGAGAAAAATGAACGGCTGGCGCAGTGTAACGGCTTCGAACGAGAACGCCACTGTTGCGTATCGTTAGAGGGAGATGATGTTATTTTTGACGCCGATGACTACCAAGTCACGGAAAAAATAGAGTGATGTAGTCGCTTCCAGCAGGATGCTTCTGCCGGCAGAAATCGACCCACAGCAGATATTGCCAGTCTCAATTACTCCATGCCGGCAGTAGCTGTACGTAGAACTTTCATTGACTCGACCTGGATTATTTAGTGAACAGTCTCGCTAACGAACTGTTCCGCTGCATTCCCCTATGAATACGGTGTACGGAGGTTGCTTGTACCATTCCGCCTAGCGCGCCTTGATGGCACGCGGCCATGTGCTACAGTCGAGAGGAAGATGATGGGCTCAGGGAACTTGGTAACGGTCGTCCTGGGGCTTCGACACGCAGACAAGCGAACCGCGCAAGCCCGAAGCCCGAAGCTGGAATCCGGGTCGTAGGTGTCAGGAAAACTCAGGAAACTGCACGGAGGCGAAAGCATGCATGAGATTATCTGTCCGCATTGTGCAAAGGCATTCAAAATTGATGAGGCTGGATACGCAGATATTCTCAAACAGGTTCGAGATACCGATTTCGAGAAGCAGCTGCATGAGCGACTTGAACTGGCTGAACAAGAAAAGCGAAACGCCGTTGAGCTAGCGATCGCCAAGGCCGCTAGCGAAATGCAGAAGTCAGCGACAACCAAGGATGCAGAAATTCAAGAGCTGCGGTCTAGGATTGAAACTGAAGAGGTCGCGCGAAAACTCGCCGTCAATGAGGCGCTAAGTGCTGTAGAGAAAGAGCGTGACACGCTTGCTTACGAGCTTGAGCAGGCACGCCGCGAACAAGAATCTGCTTCAAAGTTGGCTGAAGCGAAGCTTCTAAATGAATTGCAGAAGACAGCAGCGACCAAAGACTCTGAAATTCAGGAATTGAAATCCAAGCTCGAGTCTATAGAAATCGGCAAAAAGCTTGCGATTACGGAGGCCATTAGCTCTGTCGAGAAAGAGAGAGATAAGCTGCAAAGTGGCCTCGAAAAAGCCGAACTAGAAAAACAGCTTGCAGAAAAATCGCTCAAGGATAAATACGAAACTCAGATCAAAGATCGTGATGATGCAATCGAACGTCTCCGAGATATGAAAGCGCGCTTATCGACCAAGATGGTTGGTGAAACCCTCGAGCAGCACTGCGAAACAGAGTTCAATCGTATTCGAGCCACAGCCTTTCCAAAGGCATACTTCGAAAAAGACAATGATGTACGAAGCGGAAGTAAAGGGGACTATATATTTCGCGATTCGGATGAGACAGGAATAGAGATAGTTTCCATCATGTTCGAAATGAAGAATGAGAATGACCGTACTGCAACTAAAAACAAGAATGAAGATTTCCTAAAAGAGCTTGATAAAGATCGCATTGAGAAAGGGTGCGAGTACGCTGTGCTGGTTTCGCTTCTGGAACCTGAAAGTGAGCTATACAACACTGGAATCGTTGATGTTTTTCACCGCTTTCCAAAAATGTACATTGTCAGACCCCAGTTCTTCATTCCAATCATAACGCTGCTGCGAAATGCAGCAATGAACTCCCTAAAATACAAATCTGAGCTTGCGCTTATGAAGGCGCAAAACATCGACATCACAAACTTCGAATCTGAGCTTGATACGTTTAAATCAGCATTCGCAAAAAATTATGACCTGGCCTCAAAGCGATTTCAAACGGCGATTAGTGAAATTGATAAGTCAATCGACCATCTCCAAAAGACGAAGGAGGCATTGCTAGGTACCGACCGAAACCTTCGTCTAGCGAACGACAAGGCGCAGGATGTTACGATAAAAAAACTTAACCGCGGCAACCCAACCATGGCTGCGAAATTTTCCGATCTCAAAAGCGACGCCGCAAGCCCGGGAAAATAAAATTTCTGCGATCAACCCGGGATCGTCGAATTAATATATTAGGTAAAAAATGGAAAATACCTCGCACAACCCCGACCAGCACATGTTTGGATTTCGACAGCTCGCTACAAATGGAAGAAAGAGGATAGGGCTACTGATCGGTGCAGGGGCGCCTGTTAGCATCAACGTAGGTGGGACAGGAAACTGGAAACCGTTGATACCAAATATCGCCGGCCTTGAGAAAATTGTGTTAAGCGAACTGTCGGGAAGTCAACGGGAAGTCTACAGTCAAATAAAATCCTCATTTCCAGACTCAAACCTCGAGAAGGTGCTGTCACGCGTCAGAATGCTTGCAGAGGTTATTGGCGATGGTAAGGTTTTTGATTTTACGGAAAAAGACTTTTCCGATCTATCCGAAGCTATATGCAACTCGATTCGGGAAGTGGTTGCGCAGGACTTACCATTGGGTACAAATCCATACTCTGAACTTGTATCGTGGATTAACGGTATTAATAGAAAGTATGCGGTTGAAATTTTTACAACAAATTATGATCTTTTAATTGAAAATGCCTTGGAGCGGGCTCGAACACCTTATTTTGATGGGTTCAGCGGATCCAAGAGTGCTTTTTTTGATCCTTCAAGCATTTCAAAAAATGATCTTCCGCCGCGTTGGGTAAGGCTTTGGAAGCTTCATGGCTCCATTGGCTGGGAGTCAAATGCTAATGGAGAGGTTATACGTGTGCCGGATTCAAAAAACGCCAATATGGTTTATCCATCGCACATCAAGTACGATCAAACACAAGCAGCCCCATTTTCTTCTCTATTTGAACGTTTGAAGAACTTCATCCTTGAGCCTGACACATTAATTTTAAGCGCCGGATTTTCTTTTGCAGATGCCCATATTTCATCGCGGCTGCTTGAGTGCCTAATGGCTAACCCCACCGCCGCATTATTTGCTTTTCAGTTTAATGGTCTGGCAGATGAAAAGGCCGCCAAGGAATTGGCGCTAAAGTGCCCAGGAATAAGTGTTTTTTGTAGCGATGGTGCAGTGATCAATGGAGTGGAAGCAAAGTGGAAAATCGGTACCCCTCCAACCAAGAACTGGCATGAAATTCGAGCAGAATACTATAAAGATAATAAATTCTTACTTGGTGACTTCCTACGACTAGCTCGTTTTCTGGCGACTGCGGGTAGTGACATATCTCAAGATGCAGTTCCTCCTGTATCCCAGGAAGTGCAAGAGGAGATGGTATGACAACCATCCAACCAATGTTTCTGGGCCTTGTAAGCGCCGTCTCAAGCTCTTCGGTAGCCGTTGACCTCGCTGCCTCAGTGGAGTCTGGAATTGTCGTTCTGGAAGGACGCAATTATCGAATCGGGCAAGTCGGAAGCTTTGTGAAAATTCCTTTAGGGTATAACCACCTCTACGGAGTTATTTCCGAATCTAGCGAAACCTCAACTGTCGACGCCGATTCAAAAATGTCTTCCGAGAGAAAATGGATCAAAGTGGAGCTAGTGGGAGAATCCATCGGCGGAAATTTTGATCGAGGCATAAGCGAGTACCCAAGCATCGGCGACCATGTTCATTTTGTCGTCGAAAGCGACCTGAAATTAATTTTCAGAAAGCACTTAAATAGTCACTTCCAAGTTGGCCGCCTATCCAGTTCGGAAGGAATTGAAATAAGCTTGGATCTGGATAAGCTTGTCGCTCGCCATTCTGCAATTTTGGGGTCTACCGGATCTGGGAAGTCAACCAGCACGGCAAGCATTCTTCGGTCGATGGTGATCAAGCCTGATGGATCCCCCTTACCATCTGCGAGAGTTTTGCTGATAGACATTCACGGCGAATATGGTCCAGCACTTAGCGATGTCTCCAAGACCTTTTCAATCATGCCCTCAGGCGAAAATCAGCTTTACATACCGTTTTGGTGCATCTCGCCTGATCAGCTTATTGATTTTCTTTGCAATAACCCAAACGACTCTCAGCGATCACTTTTCATGGATAAAACCGTTGATGAAAAAAGACTTAGCGTCGTTGAGAATGATATACCAAATATAGATGTGGATAAGATAACAAGTAATACACCGCTTCCTTATAGATTAAAGAAGATATGGTATGACCTTTGTCATGAGGACGGTGTTAATTACAGTGATCTTGCCATGACTACGCCAGCATATTCTCCTGACGGGGAGGGGGCTTTTGAAGATTTGATCGCCCCTAAATTTCTCCCTCCTGGGGCTGGCCCATCCCTACCGAAGAAGGGCGGAACTGGGGCAATGAAGAGGCAGCTTGATTTGATGAAGTCAAGGCTGCTCGATACGCAATACTCGTTCTTGCTGGAGCCAGGCGATTGGAATCCAGACAAAGAGGGCAAGATCAATAAAGATTTAGATGGACTATTGGAAGATTGGCTAGGGCATGATAAGCCAATAACGATATTTGATTTGTCCGGCATGCCCTCGGCACGGTTGACGCTTCTTTTGGGTGCAGTCCTCGATATTATTTTTGAGTCAGCCATTTGGGGGAGAAATGTCACTGAGGGGATGCGTGAGCGCCCCCTTCTTATCGTCCTTGAAGAAGCCCATCGTTATCTTGGGAAGTCAGAGAATGGACACTCAAAAGAAATGGTACAGCGGATTGCTAAAGAAGGTCGAAAGTTTGGGGTCGGCGCCATGATTGTTAGTCAGCGTCCATCCGAAATAGATGAAACTATTTTATCTCAGTGCGGAACAATTATATCGCTACGCATAAATAATTCGACGGATCGTGGAATAGTTAAATCAGCTATGTCTGATGGCTTGGCCGGGATTGTTGACTCACTACCCATCCTTAGAACTGGGGAAGCCATTATAGTGGGGGAAGCAGCACAACTCCCTACCCGGTGCAGGTTCAATGTTTTGCCAGATGATAAATACCCCAATAGCGGAGATCCTAAAATTGGCGAAAAGTGGAACTCTGCGCGCAGTAACGAAGATTATTCCAAGCTCGTTAGGGCGTGGAGAAACCAAGATAGTACGCAATAGGAGAAATCATGGAACGTGTATCTGTTAGCTCATCAAATATCGCCTCTGTTGGACATGACGAGTCATCGCAGATTCTCGAAGTTGAGTTCTTGAACGGATCAATGTACGAATATTACGACGTACCTGAACATGTCTACCAGGAGTTGATAACCGCATCTTCCGTGGGGGGCTATTTCGCGCAGCGGGTAAAAAATGTGTACGGCTTCTCTCGTGTTGGATAGGGCTGTTACATGATGTAGGGTTTTTTGGCTTGAATTTCGTGGATCACGCTTTGTTCAGAGGAGGCTCGCGTCGCAATGCGAACCTCCTCGATGAATCATGGCTCTCGATCACTGATCTTTACGATTTGACTTAGTAAGAATGCGCACCAACCTTTTAGGTTAGTCAAAATAATCCACGCTCAGCAAACGATACTGTGGATTAACAACCGGGATACACCTATGCCATTTCGGATAGGCGTCAACGCCGGCCGGCATGATCCGCCTCGTGCGGAGGGGCTGCGCTTCGTTATGTCGCTGAGCGCTGCGCGTAGTTGGA
Source organism: Pseudomonas sp. KH_046_2 (assembly GCF_057838985.1). Classification (NCBI taxonomy): domain Bacteria; kingdom Pseudomonadati; phylum Pseudomonadota; class Gammaproteobacteria; order Pseudomonadales; family Pseudomonadaceae; genus Pseudomonas; species Pseudomonas sp. KH_046_2. Next base: position 6,148,171 of record NZ_CM174480.1, read on the forward strand.
GGCCCCAGGGTGATAACGTTTTGAGGTTGTTCTGAGTGAATCTCACGGAAATTTTTACGTTATTGGCCGGTTGTGCAATGGTGACTCTGCTTTAGCCAATGAAAGGTGTTGGATCTGAATCACCCAAAATTTCGTAGGCACATCGGGCGACCGAAGTTTATGGAGATTAGCCCCCAGACGGAGGCTGGCTTCTGGCCGTTTGCTGCCTGTTTATATCACTGCAGCAGTGTGTAGCTCATTGTCGATCATGAATATGGGGCATGACGGTCGAATTCGATTTGATTCCCAGTGATACTCAATGCAAATGGGTGTTTAAGGAGAGTGCGACTTCGTCTCTAATCCCCCTCAACCTTCTCAGACATTTCCTTCGAAATGCCGAGCCCTCCATGAACTAGGCACCCTCCACATCCGCAGCTAACCTCTGCCAGCCACCGCAAAAAACGGTGACACGGACGTGCAAGTCCGGTACATATCGCCGCGCAACTGCCTCGCAAATCTTTGAGCATAAACATGCTTTTGGGATCGCTATATGGCGGCTGTGCGTGGGAGGTCCCTTTGGGGTCTGCCGGGGTCCGATATGCCCGGTCTTGCACACCTGCGTACGGCTGCCACCAACATTCGAATGCAAGCGAAACGGTGTCAGTCCCTTACCTACACATATCGGGATACACCAATGATTAAGCCAACACCTAATCCGCCAGAAGATCCGGCCACATCCCCCTACGAATCCCTCGATTCCAAAAAACTCCACGAAGCCGCCGAACGCGCCCTAGATCACTATCTCGCCCCACCAAAACAAACACCAACGAAACGCAGCGGCCAACTCTTCAGTGTCTGCCCAGACATCAACACCGAAGCACTTCTGGCCAACGCTTCGGAAGATCTGCTGTCCATCAGCGCCATCGCCGCTGACCTGGCCGATGACGTAGACGGCTCACGCCGCTCAGTAGCCTTGGCGATCAGTCGCGTGGCGGAGGGGGCGCATTTGCTGGTAGAGCGGGCGCTGGATCATCTGGATGAGCCGGAAGTGGCGGCGATTCTCGCCAATCAACAAAGCGGGTTTGGCTGACTCGCCACCCACAAAAAATGGGCACCCAACCCTGGTTGGCGTGCCCATTTTTTATTCCACTCCCCCGCTGCGCGGGAGGTGAACACGGATTACGGATTAACGCTGTCTTTCAACGATTTGCCTGGCTTGAACGCAACGGTGTTGCTGGCCTTGATTTTGACGGGCTCACCGGTTTGCGGGTTTTTGCCGGTGCGGGCACCGCGATGGCGTCGCAGGAAGGTGCCGAAGCCCACCAGCGTCACGCTTGATCCTTGGTGCAGGGCACCGGTGATTTCTTCAAGAACGGCGTTGAGAACGCGGTTGGCTTGTTCTTTGGTGAGGTCTGCTTTTTCAGCAATGGCTGCTGCGAGGTCTGGTTTACGCATGTGAGTGAAGCCCCTTTGACGGTTTGTTGTTGTTATGTCCGTGCTGCTCTCTGCGGAGCAGCGCCAAAAGCGCCGCAGGTGCTCTACTCTGCGGCAGACGGGAGTGAGGATGGCACGCAGTGAGGCCCCGCGCCAGTATCGGCGCGGCCATTGTTAGGGCAAAAGGGGGGTGATTCCGACAGAACGACCGGTATTTACGCCAACAGGGCCGGAAGCTCTTTGTTCAGGGCCAGTTTTTCCATCACGGCGGCACCGGTGAGGGCATAACCGAGCAGCTTGCCCGCGGCATCGCGGCATAAAACCTTGATGTCGGCGCCCTGCCCTTCGACTGTCCAGATGCCCTCTGCACCCCGTGGCGGCGGGGACACCACCAGCGGGCAGACCGGGGTCTTGACGGTGATTGGCATCGGGCCATAGGTGACAGCGGTCGGGTTGCCGGCCAGGGTTTGCACCAACGCCCTTGCACAGCTCATCAGGGGCATCACGTACAGCAGGTTCAGCCCGTCGACCTCGGCGCAGTCGCCCAGGGCGTAGATGTTGGCGTGGGAGGTCTTCAGCTGCCGATCGACCATGATGCCGCGATTGACCTGCAAACCGGCCGCAGCCGCCAGGTCGACGCGCGGGCGCAGGCCAATGGCCGAGACCACCACATCACACGGGATCACCTGGCCATCGGACAGGTGCGCTTCCAGGCCGTCAGCCACGCGTTGCAGGCGGTTGAGCACCGGGCCGAGGTGGAAGCGCGCGCCGAGGCTTTCGAGGCCAGCCTGCACCGCAGCGGCGGCCGCCGGGTGCAACAGGGTCGGCATGACTTGTTCGCACGGTGCAACCAGTTGCACTTCGTAGCCGCCCAGGGTCAGGTCGTTGGCAAACTCGCAGCCGATCAGGCCCGCGCCGAGAAGCAGCACACGGCGCTTGCCGGCCGCCGCCGCACGGAAGCGTGCGTAGTCTTCCAGGTCGTTGATCGGGAATACGCAGTCTGCCGCGTCGCCTTCAATGGGCACGCGCACGGTTTCGGCGCCCCAGGCCAGGATCAGGTCGCGGTAGATCACCGCTTCTTCACCGATCCACAGGCGCTTGTGGCCCGGGTCAATGCCGCTGATGCGCGTGTGGGTGCGTATTTCGGCCTTGAGCTGCTCGGCCATGGCGCCGGGTTCGGCCATGCTCAGGCCGTCGGCATCCTTGTTTTTGCCGAAGCCGGTGGAGAGCATCGGCTTGGAGTAGGAGCGTCCGTCATCGGCGGTAATCAGCAGCAGCGGGGTTTCGCTATCGAGTTTGCGAAACTCGCGGGCCACGTTGTAGCCCGCCAGGCCGGTGCCAATGATTACGACAGGTGCGTTCATTCCTTACTCCTCAATTATTCAGGCAGCGATTTCGATCATTTCAAAATCCATTTTGCCCACACCGCAGTCCGGGCACAGCCAGTCTGCCGGGACGTCTTCCCAACGGGTGCCCGGCGCAATGCCGTCATCCGGCCAACCGTCGGCTTCGTTGTAGATCAGGCCGCAGACGATACATTGCCACTTTTTCATCAGGTACTTCCTCAGGGTTCAGGCGTTTTGCCGGCCGGACGGTCGATGGTTGCAGCACTGCCGTCCAACTCAGCGCGTTTTGTACTGATCGGGGCCGTCGGATGCAAGCCTGTTCGGCGCAACGGCAGGCCATTTCAATCGATATCGGCGGCTGACATGTTAAGCTCGCCGCCTCATTTGCTGCCAATAATGACTCATTGTGCATCACACAGAATCCCCCTCTCCAGCTCCTCTCTGGCTCTCGCGCAGCGAACTGGCGCCCCTCCCCGATGCCTCCACCCTCGACTGGCTGTTCGATGAAGGCTCGCTGACCAGACGTCTGATTCATCTGTCGAATGACGCTTTCAGCGTCTCGCCGATGTTCGAAGGCTGGCAACCCCTGCGCGCCGACGAATGCGCAGCGCTGGACCTGGCCGATGGCAGTGAGGGCTGGGTGCGTGAGGTGTATTTGCGCGGTCATGGCCAGGCGTGGGTGTTTGCGCGCAGCGTGGCGTCACGCAGTGCCTTGCAAGGCGACGGCTTGCACATGGACGAACTGGGCAGCCGCTCGCTGGGCGAATTGCTGTTTTGCGATCAGGCCTTCCAGCGCCGGGCCATCGAGGTTTGCCATTATCCGCAAGCGTGGCTGCCCGCCGAGGTGCAATCGCCTGGGCTGTGGGGCCGTCGCTCGCGCTTCGACCGAGGTGCCTTGAGCGTTTTGGTGGCCGAAATATTCCTGCCTTCCCTGTGGGACGCCGCCTGCGCCCAATCGGAGAACCGTTGATGTACCAAAGCCTGCTCAAGTCCTTGAACCGCTTGAACCCTCGGGCCTGGGATTTCATTCAGCTGACCCGCATGGACAAGCCGATCGGCATTTACCTGCTGCTCTGGCCAACACTGTGGGCGCTGTGGATTGCCGGCAAGGGTTCGCCGTCCCTGGCCAACATTGTGATTTTCGTCCTTGGCGTGGTGCTGACCCGCGCCGGCGGCTGCGTGATCAATGACTGGGCGGACCGCAAGGTCGATGGTCATGTGAAGCGTACCGAGCAGCGGCCGCTGGTGAGCGGCAAGATCAGTTCCAAAGAGGCGCTGGTGTTCTTCGCATTGCTGATGGGCGTGAGTTTCCTGCTGGTGCTGTGCACCAATGCCGCGACCGTTTGGCTGTCATTGGGCGGCCTGGCGCTGGCGTTCAGTTACCCGTTCATGAAGCGCTACACCTATTACCCGCAAGTGGTGCTGGGCGCCGCATTTTCGTGGGGGATGCCGATGGCGTTCACCGCAGAAACCGGTGAACTGCCGGCAGTTGCATGGCTGCTGTGGATCGCCAACCTGATGTGGACCGTGGGTTACGACACGTATTACGCGATGACCGACCGCGATGACGACCTGAAAATCGGCGTGAAATCCACGGCAATCCTGTTCGGCGACGCGGATCGGGCAATCATCCTGACCCTGCAAGGGCTGGCGCTGGGTTGCCTGTTGCTGGCGGGTTCGAAGTTCGACCTTGGTGGCTGGTTCCACCTCGGATTGCTGGCGGCCGCCGGCTGCTTTGCCTGGGAGTTCTGGTACACCCGCGACAAGGACCGCATGCGTTGCTTCAAGGCGTTTTTGCACAATCACTGGGCGGGGTTGGCGATTTTCGTCGGGATTGTGCTGGACTACGCGTTGCGTTGACCGTTGAAAAGATCGCAGCCCTGGGCAGTCCCTACCCGAAGGCTGCGATCTTTTTGCGGTATTACATATGTTCGCGAACGACGTGCCAGACGTCTTTCATCTTGTCGCCTTTCATTTCTCCGGGTGCCTTGTCCTTCTGGAAGTAGTAAAGCGGCTTGCCGTCGTAGGCCCATTGCATCGTGCCATCGTCACGCTTGATGACGGACCATTTACCTTCAGCCTTTGCGCCAGCTTCCGCCTTCAGCGGTGGCCAGTACTCTGCACACTCACCGGTGCAGGCCGACTTGCCGCCCGTGTCCTTGTCGAAGGTGTACAGGGTCATCCCTTTGTGGTCGGTCATCATGCCGTCTTTCATCATGCCCGGTTCGGCGGCGAAGGCCATCGAAGGCAATGCCAGGGCAGCGGCCAGCAGCAGGGCCTTGATGGAGTGCGAGTGTCGATTCATTTGAAGCCTTCCTTTGTGGTTGTCAGGATTCGGACTTAGAGCTTAGCCCAGGATCCAGCCAATCGCCGGTCGACTAAAATACTGTCACACGACTGCAATAATTCCGTTATCTAATGCGGCGCAAGACAGTTAAATGACAAGAGGATTAAGGGCATGGTTGGCAGGAGCATTCTGATCGTCGACGACGAAGCGCCTATTCGCGAAATGATCGCCGTTGCGTTGGAAATGGCCGGCTATGACTGCCTGGAGGCTGAAAACTCCCAGCAGGCCCACGCCATTATCGTCGACCGCAAACCGGACCTGATCCTGCTCGACTGGATGCTGCCCGGCACGTCCGGCATCGAGCTGGCCCGTCGCCTCAAACGTGATGAACTGACCGGGGACATCCCGATCATCATGCTCACCGCCAAGGGTGAAGAGGACAACAAGATCCAGGGCCTGGAAGTCGGCGCCGACGACTACATCACCAAACCGTTTTCCCCCCGTGAGCTGGTGGCGCGCCTGAAGGCCGTGCTGCGCCGTGCCGGCCCGACCGATGGCGAGGCGCCAATCGAAGTCGGCGGCCTGCTGCTGGACCCGATCAGCCACCGCGTGACCATCGACGGCCGTCCTGCCGAGATGGGCCCGACCGAATACCGCCTGCTGCAATTCTTCATGACCCACCAGGAGCGCGCCTACACTCGTGGCCAGTTGCTGGATCAGGTCTGGGGCGGCAACGTCTACGTCGAAGAGCGTACCGTTGACGTACACATTCGACGCCTGCGCAAAGCCCTCGGCGATGCTTACGAAAATCTGGTACAAACCGTGCGCGGCACTGGTTACCGCTTTTCTACCAAAGCCTGACTCGGACCTTTACCGCCCGACAAGCTGACAAGGACGCGCGTCAAGTGAACCAAAACTGGCATGGCACCCTGATTCGCCACATGCTGCTACTGGTCACCGCCTGCCTGGTGATCGGCCTGATCACCGGCTATTACGGCTGGAGCCTCGCCGCAGGCCTGGGTCTTTACCTGGCCTGGACCCTCAAGCAATTGCTGCGTCTGCACGAGTGGCTGCGCCTGCACAAGCCCGATGAAGCGCCACCCGACGGCTACGGCCTGTGGGGTGAGGTGTTCGACAGCATCTACCACCTGCAACGCCGCGACCAACGCGTGCGCGGACGTCTGCAAGCGGTGATCGACCGGGTTCAGGAATCCACCGCCGCGCTCAAGGATGCGGTGATCATGCTCGACACCGACGGCAACCTGGAATGGTGGAACCGCGCCGCCGAAACCCTGCTGGGCCTCAAGACGCCACAGGACAGCGGCCAACCGGTGACCAACCTGGTGCGCCATCCGCGCTTCAAGGAATACTTCGAGCAAGACAGCTACGCCGAGCCGCTGGAAATCCCTTCGCCGACCAACGACCGCGTGCGCATTCAGCTGTACATCACCCGCTACGGCAACAATGAACACTTGATGCTGGTGCGCGATGTGACGCGCATCCATCAGCTTGAGCAAATGCGCAAAGACTTCATCGCCAACGTTTCCCATGAACTGCGCACACCGTTGACGGTGATCTGCGGTTACCTGGAAACCTTGCTCGACAACGTCGACGAAGTGAACCCGCGCTGGGGCCGTGCCTTGCAGCAGATGCAGCAACAAGGCGGGCGCATGCAGACCCTGCTCAACGACCTGTTGTTGCTGGCCAAGCTGGAAGCCACCGATTATCCGTCGGACAACCAGCCGGTGCCGATCGACGGCTTGCTGCAATCGATCAAGAGCGACGCGCAGCAGTTGTCCGGCCAGAAAAACCAGAAAATCACCCTGGAAGCCGACCCGACGATTCTGCTCAAGGGCAGCGAAGCGGAGTTGCGCAGCGCGTTTTCCAACCTGGTGTTCAACGCGGTGAAATACACCCCGGCCGAGGGCAATATCCGCATCCGCTGGTGGAGCGATGACCAAGGGGCGCACCTGAGCGTGCAGGACTCCGGGATCGGCATCGATGCCAAACACCTGCCGCGCCTGACCGAACGCTTCTATCGTGTCGACTCCAGCCGCAACTCCAACACCGGGGGCACCGGCCTGGGGCTGGCGATCGTCAAACACGTCTTGTTACGACATCGGGCACGGATGGAAATCAGCAGCGTACCGGGCCACGGCAGCACCTTTACCTGCCACTTTGCCCCGGCCCAGGTCACCAAATCACGGGTTATCAGCACCGCTGACTGATACCGGTCAGCACGCGCCACTAGGCAACTGCCAAGTCAGCCGCTACATTGGCTGACTTGCGCCTGCCTTTCAGGCGCGGTTTTTTTACTTCCCTCTCGAATATACGGAACCCGCAAAACTCCATCATGGACCCTTCCCCTGGCTTGACCCTCGCTACAATTTTCGCCGACTTCGGCATGATTCTTTTTGCTCTGATCCTGGTTTTGCTCAACGGATTTTTCGTTGCGGCGGAATTTGCCATGGTCAAATTGCGCTCGACCCGGGTCGAGGCCATCGCTGACAAAAACGGCTGGCGCGGGCACATCCTGCGCACCGTGCACAGTCAGCTCGATGCCTATCTCTCGGCCTGCCAGCTCGGTATCACCCTTGCCTCCCTGGGCCTGGGCTGGGTCGGTGAACCCGCGTTTGCCCACATTCTAGAGCCGGTATTGAGCGCGGTCGGCGTCGAGTCGGCCGAAGTGGTCAAGGGCATCTCGTTCTTCACCGCCTTCTTCATCATTTCGTACCTGCACATCGTGGTCGGCGAACTGGCCCCCAAATCCTGGGCGATCCGCAAACCCGAATTGCTGTCACTGTGGACCGCCGTGCCGCTGTACCTGTTCTACTGGGCCATGTACCCGGCCATCTACCTGCTCAACGCCAGCGCCAACACCATCCTGCGCATCGCAGGCCAAGGTGAGCCCGGTCCGCATCACGAGCACCATTACAGCCGTGAAGAACTGAAACTGATCCTGCACTCCAGCCGTGGCCAGGACCCGAGCGACCAAGGCATGCGCGTGCTGGCCTCGGCGGTGGAAATGGGTGAACTGGAAGTGGTCGACTGGGCCAACTCCCGTGAAGACCTGGTGACCCTGGAGTTCAACGCGCCGCTCAAGCAGATCCTGGCGATGTTCCGTCGCCACAAGTTCAGCCGCTACCCGGTGTACGACAGCGAGCGCCAGGAGTTCGTCGGCCTGCTGCACATCAAGGATCTGCTGCTGGAACTGGCGGCACTGGACCACATTCCCGAGTCGTTCAACCTGGCCGAACTGACCCGCCCACTGGAGCGCGTATCGCGGCACATGCCGCTGTCGCAATTGCTGGAGCAGTTCCGCAAGGGCGGCTCGCACTTCGCCGTGGTCGAAGAGGCCGACGGCAACATCATCGGCTACCTGACCATGGAAGACGTGCTGGAAGTGCTGGTAGGCGACATCCAGGACGAACACCGCAAGGCCGAACGCGGGATCCTCGCGTATCAGCCGGGCAAGCTGCTGGTGCGGGGCGATACGCCGCTGTTCAAGGTTGAACGACTGCTGGGCATCGACCTCGACCACGTCGAAGCCGAAACCCTCGCCGGGCTGGTCTATGAGAGCCTCAAGCGGGTTCCCGAAGAGGAAGAAGTGCTGGAAGTCGAAGGCCTGCGGATCATCATCAAGAAGATGAAAGGGCCGAAGATTGTTCTGGCCAAGGTGTTGATGCTCGATTAACTGGCTTATCCGGATTCGCGGCGCTCCCATCGCGGGCAAGCCCGCTCCCACAGGTACAGTGGCAATCCTGTGGGAGCGGCGGTGCGGCGATCCGACTTGCCCGCGATGGCGTCAGGTCAGACAACGCATCACTGCTTGCCCAACGCAAAGTTGGGCAGCGCGCCTACCGGCTGGTTGAACTGGTACGGAATCGATACCAGCCCCAGCCCCGTATTGCGCTGCACCACAAAGTGCAAATGCGGCCCGGTGCTGTTGCCGGTGTTGCCCGACAGCGCCAAGGCGCTGCCCACATTTACACGCTGACCTTCCCGAACGCAGACCGAGCCTTTCTTCAGGTGCAGGTACACACCCATGGTCCCGTCATCGTGCAGCACCCGCACGAAATTGCCGGATGCATCGGTGCCGCGACCGCTCTGTCTGTTCTCGGTTTTCACCACTACCCCACCTCGTGCCGCAATGATCGGTGTGCCTTCGGGCATCGCAATGTCTATGGCATAGCGGCTCTTGGGCCCGAAGTGGCTGTAGGGGCCATTGGCGCCCTGACTGATCCGGAACGGCCCGCCACGCCAGGGCAACGGGTACCGATAGCCCACCGTGGGCCCTGAGGGGTCGCCCAGGGAGTATTTGAACTTCGGGACGTACGCGAGGGGCCTCCCACCTTTAGCCGCCGTGAGCTGCGCCAGGCGCACGCTGCTGCGTAGCGGTATCACCCGCCGAATCGTCCCGCCCGGCACACCGTTGGCGTTCTTCACCCCGGCAAAACTCAATTCGACTTCTACCGGCGCATACAGGTCATTTCGCACGTACACGCTGTGCACGCCGTTCTTCTTCATGACGATGAGGCGCACCTGACGCTCAAGGTGCTCGACCATGCCATCGCGAAAAACGAACACATGTGCGCCTTTGCTCGGGCGGTCGCTGTAGGAAACCACGCCATAGGCATCTTTGGATTTGTAGATGGCCATGGCCATGGCCGAGTTGGCGACCATGAACAGGCCACATAGAAGCAGCAGGCGCGAGAACATGAGCAAGGATTCTGTCGAGTGAGATCTGGGATTGAGCCTAGCAGCTGCAATGGACCCGGGTAGTCGGCAGATGTTTCAGAAAAGGTGTTCAGCAGATGTGCGGTAACAGTGATGGCCCCTTCGCGAGCAGGCTCCCACAAGGAAACGCATTCCAAATGTGGGAGCGAGCCTGCTCGCGAAAGCGGACTGTCAGGCGACGCTATATCAAGCGCCAGGAATGAAGTGCTTCTGCGCCGTACCACGCGCAATCAGGCGCGAGATGTAATCGAGCTTCTGTGCATCCTGATCGACAAAGCGGAAGGTCAGTTGCAGCCAGTCACTGTCGGGCTTCGGTTCGTGGGCCACGACGGCGTGCAGGTAGCCGTTGAGACGGGCGATTTCGGCGTTGTCGCCCTGCTCCAGATCCAGCACGGCGCTGTCGAGGATCTGCGGCAGGGCCTCGGTGCGCTTGACCACCAACAGGGCTTCCTTGAGGCTCAAGGCCTTGATCACGCATTGCGCGATACCGTTGGGCAAGCGCAGTTGACCTTGGCCACGGCCACTGGTGGGTGCCGACGAGGCCACAGGCGCCTTGACCGGCGGACTGTTGAGCAAGCCTTTTGACGGAGCAGGTGCAGCCGTTGGCGTGACGACGGGCGCCTTGCCACCGGTCAACGCAGCGAGGGAGTCGTTAGCGAAGGCAGGGCTGGTTTTGGTCGCGGCTACGTTGATCAAGGCATCGAGTTTGCCGACCTTGTGCAGCGCCTGCTTGACCTTGGTGATCAGTTGCTCGTTGGTGAACGGTTTGCTGACGTAACCGGATACACCGGCCTGAATGGCCTGGACGACGTTCTCCTTGTCGCCACGGCTGGTCACCATCACGAAGGGCATGGCTTTGAGATTGTCTTGCTCGCGGCACCAGGTCAGCAGTTCCAGGCCGGACATTTCCGGCATTTCCCAGTCGCACAGGACCAGGTCGAAGGCTTCCTTGGCCAGCATGGCCTGGGCCTTTCTGCCGTTGACCGCGTCTTCGATCCGCATGCCCGGGAAATAATTGCGCAGGCACTTTTTCACCAGGTCACGAATGAACGACGCGTCGTCCACGACCAACACACTGACCTTACTCATCCAAAACCCCTTTAAAAAATCCCGGCCAGCATACCGCCTTACTGATGGCACTTTGCCAAAAACCTTCAGTCACGCCGGACTTTTCGTTCGCGGGGTGCTGCTTTTCGAATTCGTGAAGCGCAAACAAAAACGCCCGGCCAAAAGGCCGGGCGCTTTACTTGGGCAACCTTACTTATCGTCAGTTTTGCCCGGAACATTAGCGCTTTCGCCACTGGTTCCTTCGACTTCTTCCTTCATGCGCTTGAGACCCAGATGTCGCACATCGGTGCCGCGTACCAGGTAGATCACCAGCTCGGAGATATTGCGGGCGTGATCGCCGATACGCTCCAGCGAACGCAGCACCCAGATAATGCTCAGAACCCGCGAAATGGAACGCGGATCTTCCATCATGTAGGTGGCCAGCTCACGCAGGGCAGTCTTGTATTCGCGGTCGATGATCTTGTCGTATTGCGCTACCGACAAGGCCAGTTCGGCGTCGAAACGGGCAAAGGCGTCCAGTGCGTCGCGGACCATGTTGCGCACCTGGTCACCGATGTGGCGCACTTCGACGTAACCGCGCGGCGCTTCGCCTTCCTCGCACAACTGGATGGCACGACGGGCGATCTTGGTCGCTTCGTCACCGATGCGCTCCAGATCGATCACCGACTTGGAAATGCTGATGATCAGGCGCAGGTCGGAAGCCGCTGGTTGGCGACGGGCCAGAATGCGCAGGCATTCTTCGTCGATGTTGCGTTCCATCTGGTTGATCTGGTCGTCGATCTCGCGCACCTGCTGGGCCAGGCCGGAGTCGGCCTCGATCAGCGCGGTGACCGCGTCGTTGACCTGTTTCTCGACCAGCCCGCCCATGGCCAGGAGGTGGCTGCGCACTTCCTCCAGTTCGGCGTTGAACTGCTGGGAGATGTGGTGTGTAAGGCCTTCCTTAGAAATCATTGTGTTCGCTCCGCAAAAGCGTTTAACCAAGAGCTGCAAGCTACAAGCTGCAAGCTGTGTTGTGGTGAACTCAAAACCGCATAGCTTCTAACTTGCCGCTTGAAGCTTGCGGCTTGTAGCTGCCTCAACTAGCCATAGCGACCGGTGATGTAGTCTTCGGTCTGCTTCTTCGCAGGATTGGTGAACAGGGTATCGGTGTCGCCAAACTCGACCAGCTTGCCCATGTACATGAACGCTGTGTAGTCGGATACCCGCGCGGCCTGTTGCATGTTGTGGGTCACGATCACGATGGTGAACTTGGATTTCAGTTCGTAGATCAGCTCTTCGACTTTCAGCGTGGAGATCGGGTCGAGTGCCGAGCACGGTTCGTCGAGCAGCAGCACTTCCGGCTCCACGGCGATGGTGCGGGCAATCACCAGACGCTGCTGCTGACCACCGGACAGGCCCAGTGCCGACTCGTGCAGACGGTCCTTGACCTCGTCCCACAGCGCCGCGCCTTTCAACGCCCACTCGACGGCTTCGTCGAGGACGCGCTTCTTGTTGATGCCCTGGATACGCAGGCCATAAACCACGTTTTCGTAGATGGTTTTCGGGAACGGGTTGGGCTTCTGGAACACCATGCCGACGCGACGACGCAGCTCGGCCACGTCTTCGCCCTTGCGGTAGATGTTGTTGCCGTACAGGTTGATCTCGCCTTCAACGCGGCAGCCGTCAACCAGGTCGTTCATGCGGTTGAAGGTACGCAGCAACGTCGACTTGCCGCAGCCGGACGGGCCGATGAAGGCGGTCACGCGCTGTTTCGGGATGTTCATGCTGACGTCGTACAGCGCTTGTTTGTCGCCGTAGAACAGGCTCAGGCCCGGCACTTCGATGGCTACGGTTTCCTGCTCGAGGTTCAGGCTCTGTTTATCGCGACCCAGGGCCGACATGTTGATGCCGTGGGTATGTGCTTCGTGCTGCATGGGAGGCTCCCTGTGCTAACAAATTCGGTTCGGTTGCCACTGGCCAAGGCCTGCGGTTACACAATTCTTTCTGTAGGAGCAGCCGGTCGACGCTCGACTGCTCGCGATGGTCGTTCAGACACAGAAAATGTGTCGGATGTACCTTCTTCGCGAGCAGGCTCGCTCCTACAGGGTTATCAGCTGTCCAGCGCCTTGTACTTCTCGCGCAGGTGGTTACGGATGTACACCGCCGACAGGTTCAGGGTGGCGATCACCAGCACCAGCAGCAGCGCCGTGGCGTATACCAGCGGTCGCGCGGCTTCGACGTTCGGGCTCTGGAAGCCGACGTCATAGATGTGGAAGCCCAGGTGCATGATCTTCTGGTCCAGGTGCAGGTACGGGTAGTTGCCGTCCACCGGCAGCGACGGCGCCAGTTTCACCACGCCCACCAGCATCAGCGGCGCCACTTCACCCGCGGCGCGGGCCACGGCGAGGATCATGCCGGTCATCATTGCCGGGCTGGCCATCGGCAGCACGATCTTCCACAAGGTTTCAGCCTTGGTCGCACCGAGGGCCAACGAGCCTTCACGCACAGTGCGAGGAATTCGCGCCAGGCCTTCTTCGGTGGCCACGATCACCACCGGCACCGCCAGCAGCGCCAGGGTCAGCGAAGCCCAGAGCAGACCCGGCGTACCGAAGGTCGGTGCCGGCAGTGCTTCCGGGAAGAACAGACGGTCGAGCGAGCCACCCAGCACGTAGACGAAGAAGCCCAGGCCGAACACGCCGTAAACGATGGCCGGAACACCCGCCAGGTTGTTCACCGCGATGCGGATCACTCGGGTCAGCGCGTTCTGCTTGGCGTATTCACGCAGGTACACCGCCGCCAGTACGCCGAACGGGGTCACGATCATCGCCATGATCAGGGTCATCATCACGGTGCCGAAGATGGCCGGGAAAATCCCGCCCTCGGTGTTCGCTTCACGCGGGTCGTCGCTCAGGAACTCCCAGACCTTGCTGAAGTAGAAGCCGATCTTGGTGGTCGTGCTCATGGCGTTCGGCTGATAGGCGTGAACCACTTTGCCGATGCCGATTTCGATTTCCTTACCGTTCGCATCGCGGGCGGTCAGGCTGTCGCGGTTGAACTGCGCATGCAGATCGCTCAGGCGCGCTTCAACATCCTGATAGCGAGCATTGAGTTCGGCGCGCTCGGATTCCATGTCCGCTTGTGCGGTGGCGTCGAGCTTGCCATCCAGCTCCAGCTTGCGGCCGTGCAGGCGGATGCGCTCGAGACCGGCGTTGATCGCGCCGATGTCGGTTTTTTCCAGGTTCTTGAGCTGTGCAGCCAGCTTGTTCACTCGGTCGACACGGGCCTGCAACTCAGGCCATGCGGCTTCGCCTTCAGCGACAACCTTGCCATCCTGTTTTACGTTGACCAGGTAACCGTAGAAGTTGCCCCACTCGCGACGCTCGATGGCCATCAGCTCCGGCGGCGTCGTCTGCTTGGTCAGCCACTCGCCGACGATCCAGGTGAAGTCGTTGCCGTTCAGGTCACGGTTGCCGACCTTGATCAGCTCGCGGGTCATGAACTCCGGGCCTTCGTCAGGCACCGGCAGGCCGGCGCTCTTCAGACGGGCACGTGGCACTTCTTCCTTCTGTACGATTTCGCCGATCACCAGGTGATTGGCCTGGCCCGGTACGTCGTAACTGGCATGCACCAGGTCAGCCGGCCAGAAGTGACCCAGGCCACGCACGGCAATCACTGCCAGCAGGCCAATGGTCATGATGACCGCGATGGACACCGCGCCACCGCTGATCCAGACGCCGGGGGCGCCGCTCTTGAACCATCCTTTCAGGGAGTTCTGTTTCACAGACTTCTACCTTTCTTAAAGCGACGAGTATTTCTTGCGCAGACGCTGACGAATCAGTTCCGCGAGGGTGTTCATGACGAAGGTGAACAACAGCAGCACCAGCGCCGAGAGGAACAGCACGCGGTAGTGGCTGCCGCCAACTTCCGATTCGGGCATTTCCACCGCGACGTTGGCCGCCAGGGTGCGCAGGCCTTCGAACAGGTTCATTTCCATGACCGGGGTGTTACCGGTGGCCATCAACACGATCATGGTTTCACCGACCGCACGGCCCATGCCGATCATCAGTGCCGAGAAGATGCCCGGGCTCGCGGTGAGGATCACCACGCGGGTCATGGTCTGCCACGGCGTGGCACCGAGGGCCAGGGAGCCCAGGGTCAGGCCTCGAGGCACGCTGAACACGGCGTCTTCGGCGATCGAATAGATGTTCGGGATGACCGCGAAGCCCATGGCCAGGCCCACTACCAGAGCGTTGCGCTGGTCATAGGTGATGCCTAGGTCGTGGGAGATCCACATGCGCATGTCGCCACCGAAGAACCAGTTCTCCATGAACGGGCTCATGTACAGCGACAGCCAGCCCACAAACAGGATCACCGGAATCAGCAGCGCACTTTCCCAACCATCCGGGACTTTCAGGCGGATCGACTCAGGCAGGCGGCTGAAGGTGAAACCGGCGACCAGGATGCCGATCGGCAGCAACATCAGCAGGCTGAAGATGCCCGGCAAATGCCCTTCCACATACGGCGCGAGGAACAGACCGGCGAAGAAACCGAGGATCACCGTCGGCATCGCTTCCATCAGCTCGATCACCGGTTTGACCTTGCGGCGCATGCCCGGGGCCATGAAGTACGCGGTGTAGATCGCAGCGGCAACGGCCAGTGGAGCGGCCAGCAGCATGGCGTAGAACGCGGCTTTCAGGGTACCGAAGGTCAGCGGCGACAGACTCAACTTGGGTTCGAAGTCGGTGTTGGCGGCGGTCGATTGCCAGACGTATTTAGGCTCGTCGTAGTTCTCGTACCAGACCTTGCTCCACAGCGCGCTCCACGAGACTTCCGGGTGCGGGTTGTCGAGCAGCAGCGGGTGCAACTTGCCGCCGGCTTCCACGATCACGCGGTTTGCACGAGGCGACAGACCGAAAATGCCCTGGTCTTCAGCGACCGGCTCCACTAGCAAGGTGCGGTGGGCGGTGCTGTGGAACACGCCGAGCTTGCCGGAAGCGTCGAGGGCCACGAAGCCCTTGCGGCGTTCTTCGGCAGTGATTTCAACGATAGGCGTGGTGCCCATCTGGAAGGTGCGGATCTGCTTCAGGCGTTGCTCGCCATCGGGGTCGCGCGCCATGAACCACTGGGCCAGACCACCCTTGGAGTCACCGATGATCAGCGAGATGCCGCCCACCAGCTGGGTGCTGGCGGTGACTTCGGTTTCGCCATTTTCCGCCAGTTTGTAGCGACCGTTGAGGCTCTTGTCGCGCAGGCTGAACACGTCGGCCTGGGCACGTCCGTTGATTACGTACAACCACTGCTGACGCGGGTCGACGAAGATGCTCTTCACCGGCTCGTTCATCTGCGGCAGTTCGATGCGCTTCTGCTCGTTGGTGACTTCGCCGGTCATCATGTTCTCTTCGCTGGTCAGCGACAGAACATTGAGTTGCGAACCGGTGGAGCCGACCAGCATCAGGGTCGAATCGTTAGCGTTGAGGCTGACGTGCTCCAGCGCACCGCCGGCTTCGTTCACCACGATCGGCGTTTCGCCATACGGGTACTCGATGGCCGGGGTGATGGTTTTCTTGCCTTCCGGGTAGCTGACTTTATAGGTGTGACGGAACACCAGGGCCTGGCCGTTGGACAGACCCACCGCCACCAGCGGGTGACCTGGCTGGTCTTCACCAATGGAGGTCACGGTAGTGCCGGCCGGGATCAACAGATCGACGCGCTTCAATTCAGCGCCACTGTCGATGTCGAAGAACAATGCCTGGCCCTTGTCGGACACCCGCATCGCCACCTGATTTTGCTCTTCCAGAGAGATCATCAGCGGCTTGCCGGCGTCTTGCATCCAGGCTGGCGTGATGGCGTCCTTGGACGTCAGGCTGGCACCCTGGAACAGGGGCGCGACGACGTAGGCAAGAAAGAAGAAGATCAAGGTGATCGCGCCCAGTACAGCGAGGCCGCCAACGAGGACGTACCAGCGGGTCAGGCGATCTTTGAGCGCGCGAATGCGGCGCTTGCGTTGCAGTTCAGGCGTATTGAAATCAATTCGCTTGGGGGGATTAGTAGTCATGTTGGAATTGGCCAGATCATTCATTCGCACACCCTAGCGATCCTGTATGACAGAAAGATGACAGTGCAGTGACGCAACAAATCCGCCGCTGGCGGTAACCAGCAGCGGATAGAGAATTAGAGGTGTATGGGGGCGGCTCCTGCCGCCCCCATGTGAGTCCGAGGGGTTCACCTCGGACTCAATTTGTTACTTTTTTGCGACTTCAGCGCCGCCTTCCGCGAGGCCCAGGTCAGCCAGTGCTTTTGCAGCAACCTTGGCTGGCAGTGGGATGTAGCCGTCTTTCACTACAACTTCCTGGCCCTGTTTCGACAGAACCAGTTTCACGAACTCGGCTTCCAGCGGGGCCAGAGGCTTGTTCGGGGCTTTGTTGACGTACACGTACAGGAAGCGGGACAGCGGGTACTTGCCATTCAGGGCGTTTTCTTCGGTATCTTCGATGAAGTCCTGGCTGCCTTTCTTGGCCAGGGCCACTGTCTTCACGCTAGCGGTCTTGTAGCCGATGCCCGAGTAACCGATGCCGTTCAGCGAGGAGCTGATCGACTGCACGACCGAAGCCGAACCTGGTTGTTCGTTCACGTTTGGCTTGTAGTCGCCTTTGCACAGGGCTTCTTCCTTGAAGTAGCCGTAGGTGCCGGATACCGAGTTACGACCGAACAGTTGAACCGGCTTGTTGGCCAGGTCGCCGGTCACGCCCAGGTCACCCCAGGTTTTGACTTCGGTCTTGGCGCCGCACAGACGAGTGGACGAGAAGATCGCGTCGACCTGTTCCATGGTCAGGTGCTGGATCGGGTTGTCCTTGTGTACGAAAACAGCCAGGGCGTCCACGGCAACCGGGATAGCGGTTGGCTTGTAGCCGTACTTCTGCTCGAAGGCAGCCAGTTCGGTGTCCTTCATCTTGCGGCTCATCGGGCCCAGGTTGGAGGTGCCTTCAGTCAGCGCAGGTGGCGCAGTGGCGGAGCCAGCGGCCTGAATCTGGATGTTTACGTTCGGGTATTCTTTTTTGTAGTTCTCGGCCCAAAGGGTCATGAGGTTGGCCAGGGTATCGGAACCAACGCTGGACAGGTTGCCCGACACACCAGTGGTCTTGGTGTAGCTCGGGATAGCAGGGTCAACAGCGGCAACCGCGTTGGCAGTCGCAACGCCAGCAGCGACAAAAGTCATTGCCGCCATCAAACGCTTCAGTTTCATGCCTTACTCCTAGCAGATAGGGTGTGTTATTCGGGGCCAAGTATCAGCAGGCCGTGTGAACACTCTATGGCTGAAATATGACAATTGGATGAAAGGCCAGCACTCCGCTCGGAAGGCTGGCCTTTCAGTTGTAACTGTAAATGTAGGAATTGACGGGATTTAGCCGGAAACGCAGGGCGCACCGTTGCCACTACTAACGGATCAACGGCCCTTCTTCCAGAGCCAGGCCCCCACCAGAATCCCGACCCCGCACAGCACCGCCACATAATAGGCAGGCCCCATCGCACTCTCCTTGAGCAACAGGCTGACGATCATCGGCGTCAGGCCGCCGAAGATGGCGTAGGCCACATTGTAGGAAAATGACAATCCGCTGAAGCGCACCACCGGCGGGAACGCCTTGACCATCACATAGGGCACCGCGCCGATGGTGCCGACCAGTAAACCGGTCAGGGCATACATCGGGAACAGCCAGTCGGGATGATCGGCCAGGCTGTGGTAGAAGGTCCAGGAACTGGCCAGCAACGCAGTACAGCCAATCACGAAGAC
Organism: Pseudomonas sp. KH_046_2; assembly: GCF_057838985.1. Classification (NCBI taxonomy): domain Bacteria; kingdom Pseudomonadati; phylum Pseudomonadota; class Gammaproteobacteria; order Pseudomonadales; family Pseudomonadaceae; genus Pseudomonas; species Pseudomonas sp. KH_046_2. The sequence continues at coordinate 6,166,790 of NZ_CM174480.1, forward strand.
TCGTCCCGCACCGAAGCGATCGGCCAGTGCGCCGGCAATGATGCAACCAAAGCTCAGGAACACGATCGCCACGCTGTTCGCCTGCAGGGACGTGGTTGGCGAGAAGTGATAGACCGTCTGCAACACAGTCGGGGTCATCAGGATCAACACCACGATGGCGGCCGACAGCAACCAGGTCAGCAGCATCGAAATGGCAATCGCACCACGATGGTCACGCAGCACCGCCCGCAGCGGTACTTCTTCGGCCAGGGCCTTGCGCAGTTGCAGTTCGGCGAACACCGGGGTTTCGTGCAGCCAGCGACGCAGGTACACCGAGAACAGACCGAACACGCCACCCAGCAGGAACGGGATTCGCCAGGCGTAATCCGCTACTTCCACCGGGGTATAGAGGCTGTTGATCGCCGTGGCGACCAGTGAACCGAGCAAGATGCCCGCCGTCAGGCCGCTGGTCAGGGTGCCGCAGGCGTAGCCGATGTGTCGCTGCGGAACGTGTTCGGAAACGAAGACCCACGCCCCCGGCACTTCACCGCCAATGGCGGCGCCCTGGATCACCCGCATCAACAGCAACAGGATCGGCGCCCACATGCCGATCTGCGCATAAGTCGGCAGCAACCCCATGATCAAGGTCGGCACGGCCATCATGAAAATGCTCAGGGTGAACATTTTCTTGCGGCCCAGCAGGTCGCCGAAGTGCGCCATCACGATGCCGCCCAGCGGCCGCGCCAGGTAGCCGGCGGCGAAGATGCCGAAGGTCTGCATCAGGCGTAGCCACTCGGGCATGTCCGCCGGGAAGAACAGCTTGCCCACCACCGTGGCGAAGAACACGAAGATGATGAAATCGTAGAACTCCAGCGCGCCGCCCAGGGCAGACAGCGATAGAGTCTTGTAGTCGTTGCGGGTCAGCGGACGTGCGGGTTGGTCTGTCTGCGCGATGCTCGAGGGCGCTGTGGTCATGGCAAGGGCTTCTCTTATAGTCGGATCTGCAACCTCAACAACGCTGGCTGAGGTTTGGGCAGGTCCGGCACGATAGCAAATTGTTCGAAAAAGCACATAGAGGTGCGTTTTTGACGGTCAAAATGAGAACCGGACGGTCGTCGCGGAGTCTACCGACCGATATACTCAAAGCCTGCTCCGGTTTTTGAGGGGTTGCTGTGCGAAAGCGCCTGTCAGGTTCATAGGCGATTTCGCAGAGTTTCCCTTTAGGCGCCTGATGGAAAACGTGACGAACGTAGTATGTTCGGTGCTGAATCGTTTTTCCCGAAGACGGCTACCACCAGCAATACCAACGAAGAGTCACGGGTCAGAGGCCCCCCGGCATGATAGAACTCGAACAAGAAGATCCGATCCCGCAAGGCGACCTGGCCCTGCAAATCACCGCGCTCCCACGCGAAACCAACGGCTTTGGCGATATTTTCGGCGGCTGGCTGGTGGCGCAGATGGATTTGGCAGGCACCGCGATGGCCAGCAAGGTCGCCGGTGGGCGCGTTGCCACCGTCGCAATCGACCGCATGGCATTTCTGGTTCCGGTGGCTGTGGGCGCCCAGCTCTCCTTTTATACCCAGGCCCTGGAAATCGGCCGCAGCTCGATCAAGATGATGGTCGAGGTCTGGAGCGACGATCCACTGTCCAGCGAGTGGCGTAAAGTAACCGAAGCGGTGTTTGTGTTCGTTGCCATCGACGGCAGCGGTCGCACGCGCTCGGTTCCGCCTCGGGCTCGCTGAAAGAGTTTCTAAACCTGGTAGCCGTTTTGCGGTCGATAGTCGTCCACGTTACTGATCGAGAGCTGTCCCATGAGCACGCCCAATGTTGAAGCCGTAAAACTGGATGAACTGAACTGCTGGCGTATTCGCCACGGTCAGGCCGAATTACTGGTGGCCCAGCAAGGCGCGCATATCCTCAGCTATCAATTGGCCGGCCAGCCGCCGCTGATCTGGCTCAACGACGAGGCCGTGTTCAAGACCGGCAAGAGCATCCGCGCTGGCGTGCCGGTGTGCTGGCCGTGGTTCGGCAACTTTGCGCGCAACCCGCAAAGCGTTCAGGCGATGCGCACCAGCAATGAAGCGCCGTCGGCTCACGGCTTCGTGCGAGCGATGGATTGGGAGCTGGGCGGCATCGAAGCCGAAGGCGAAAGCCTGAAGGTCGAATTCCTCCTGCCCTATCCCGAAGGCGGCTTTCCCGGCTGGCCGCACCAGGTGGATTTGACGCTGAGCATTCGCCTCGACGAGCAATTGCACATCCATCTGACCAGCCACAACCGGGGCGCTGAAACCGTCAGCATCAGCCAGGCGCTGCACAGTTACTTTGCCGTCAGCGATGTGCGCGAGGTGCAGGTCGAAGGCGTGGATGGCTTGAGCTACATCGAAACCCTGGAAGACTGGAAAACCAAGCAACAGTCCGGTGATTTGCGTTTTACCGGCGAGACCGATCGCATCTATCTCGACGCCCCGCCACTGCTGAGCATCGTCGATCCGGCCTGGGAGCGACGCATCGAACTGACCAGCATGGGCTCGCGTTCGGCGGTGATCTGGAACCCGTGGATCGACCGCGCCGCCGCGTTCAGCGACATGGCCGACGATGGCTGGCAGCGCATGCTGTGCATCGAGACGGCGAACGTGATGGGCGATGTGGTGAACCTGAAACCAGGCGCGAGCCATACTTTGGGTGTGAGCGTCGGTAGCAAGCCGCTCTAAGCAACACCACAAAACCAATGTGGGAGCGAGCCTCTACAAGTCTGATTCTTTCACTAGCCGTACCTTCAGCGCATCCAGCGCATACGCCGCATCGGCCAGGTCATTGCTGACCTTCTCGACTTTCAGCGTACCGGTGACCCACAGCGGCGTGTAGATATCATTCAGCTTCAGGCCCTGTGGATAGCGCACCAGCACCAATTGGTTGGGCGGTGGTGGCGGCACGTGGATGCACGCGCCCGGGTACGGTACGAGAAAGAACAAGGTACTGCGGCCCTTGGCGTCGGACTCCAGCGGCACCGGGTAACCGCCAATGCGGATGTTCTTGTCGTTCATCGACGCAACGGTCTTGGTCGAGTACATCACCGCCGGCAAGCCTTTGGCCTGCTTCATCCCACCCTTGTCGGTGAAAGTGCCATTGGCTTCAGGGGAGTTGTGGTCGATTTCAGGCATGGCCTCGAGGGCCTTCTGATCCGACTTTGGCATCAATTCGAGCCAGTCGGTTTCCGGCAGTTCGCCGGCATGGGCAAGGCCCGTTCCCAATAAAAGAAGAGTCAGCAGAAGACGGCGCATGAAGGTGCTCGGTATAGGAAGGATCAGGAAACGCCGAGCATTCTAGCCCTCCCGGCTTGTGCGGCCGAGAGGACTTTGTCGCCTGGATCAGTTCTTTTTGACCAGGCCGTAGATCACCAGCAACACAACAGCGCCCACCAGCGCACCGATGAAGCCTGCGCCCTGGCCAGCCTGATAAATGCCCAGAGCCTGGCCGCCGTAAGTAGCCGCCAGCGAACCGCCGATACCGAGCAGGATGGTCATGATCCAGCCCATGCTGTCATCGCCCGGTTTCAGGAACCGCGCCAGCAGGCCGACAATCAAGCCGATAAAGATGGTTCCGATAATTCCCATGGCATTTCCCTCTGATTGGTTTGTTATGCGAAAGCCTAGTCAGACTTTGGCATCCTGCCATGAGAGAACGGCGGTCCCTGAATGGTTCCGCCGCTGCCACATGAAACTATTCGGCGATCAGCGCTTCGACCTTGAGGATCTGCGCAGTCAGCGTTTCGCGGTCTGCACAACGCAGATTGGCGTGACCGACCTTGCGGCCGACCTTGAAGGCCTTGCCGTAGTGATGCAGATGGCAATCGGCGATGGCCACGACCTTCTCGGTGTCCGGCACTTTGCCGATGAAGTTGAGCATCGCGCTCTCCCCAACCTTGGCGGTCGAACCCAACGGCAGACCGGCAACGGCCCGCAGGTGGTTTTCGAACTGGCTGCACTCGGCGCCTTCGGTGGTCCAGTGCCCTGAGTTGTGCACCCGCGGGGCGATTTCGTTGGCCTTGAGGCCACCGTCGACTTCAAAGAACTCGAACGCCATCACGCCGACGTAATCCAGCTGCTTGAGCACACGGCTGGAGTAGTCTTCAGCCAGGGCTTGCAACGGGTGATCGGTGCTGGCCACGGACAGCTTGAGAATGCCGCTTTCGTGGGTGTTGTGCACCAGCGGATAGAAGCGGGTTTCACCGTCGCGAGCACGCACGGCGATCAGCGAGACTTCACCGGTGAACGGCACGAAGCCTTCCAGCAGGCAGGCCACGCTGCCCAGCTCGGCAAAGGTGCCAACCACATCTTCAGGGGTACGCAGGACTTTCTGACCCTTGCCGTCATAACCCAGGGTACGGGTCTTCAGCACCGCCGGCAGACCGATGGAAGCCACGGCAGCGTCCAGATCAGCCTGGGACTGAATGTCGGCGAACGCCGGGGTAGGAATCCCCAGGTCCTTGAACATGCTCTTCTCGAACCAGCGATCGCGGGCGATGCGCAGCGCTTCGGCGCTCGGATAGACCGGGACGAATTGCGACAGGAAGGCCACGGTCTCGGCCGGAACACTTTCGAACTCGAAGGTCACCAGATCGACTTCATCGGCCAGCTGACGCAGGTGATCCTGATCGCCGTAATCGGCTCGCAGGTGTTCGCCCAACGCGGCTGCGCAAGCATCCGGCGCCGGGTCCAGGAAAGCGAAGTTCATGCCCAGCGGAGTGCCCGCCAGCGCCAACATGCGACCCAACTGGCCGCCACCGATTACACCGATCTTCATCGTCAACAACCTCAGGCGATGCGTGGGTCTGGATTGTCCAGGACGCTGTCTGTCTGCTCAGCACGGAAGGTTTTCAGCACCGTGTGGAACTGCGGGTGCTTGGCGCCAAGGATACTCGCCGACAGCAGCGCTGCGTTGATCGCGCCCGCTTTGCCGATGGCCAGGGTGGCGACCGGAATGCCCGCCGGCATCTGCACAATAGAGAGCAGCGAGTCGACGCCCGACAGCATCGCGGACTGTACCGGCACGCCCAGCACCGGCAGGTGGGTCTTGGCCGCACACATGCCAGGCAAGTGCGCCGCGCCACCGGCACCGGCGATGATCACCTCGATGCCACGCGCCTCGGCTTCTTCAGCGTACTGGAACAGCAGGTCCGGGGTGCGGTGGGCAGAAACCACTTTCACCTCGTAGGGGATGCCGAGCTTTTCCAGCATATCGGCGGTGTGGCTAAGGGTGGACCAATCGGACTTGGAGCCCATGATCACGCCAACCAGTGCACTCATCGTCGTGCCTCTTCTCTCTGGGCGCCCGCAGGCGCGTCAAAAAACAACAAGCCACGCAGGATGCGTGGCTTGATTGTACGAATTATGGCCGGTCGTAACCGGCCGAAGGCCGCGCAGTATACCTCAATGAAGCAGATAAACAGCCCCTGTTGCAACCATCTGTCATGCCATCGAGAAATCCATGCTTCTTGACTATCAAGTCAACCAATAGATTCCGGCATGCCACGAAGTGCTTGATTTCTTACTTCAATAAATTTCGCAACTCTTATCACACTTAGTTGCCGACTTATTGAGCTTATACATATTAAAAAACAAACTACGACTGGTTAAAAACCTATAGAAAATTTAGCTTCAAGCGGCAGGAAATTTTAAATCAAACAGGGAGTTCAGCAGATATGAAAAAAACCATCACCATAATGGTCATCATTCACAGCGACCTACAGGGTTATCAAAAAAACAAATTATACGCCGATTATTTTGCTTGGCTTAAAACCGAACTCGAACTCATCTCGGGACTTAAAGTCCTGATTTTATTGTACCACCATGACGAGGTTCCAAAACTGTCCGGATACAACTACAGAAATGAGGATAATTCGGCCGCATTGCATGGCTGGAGAGATCTCTTACACGACCTGTATTCAAAAATCTCATACAGGGACCGTGATGAAGCGAATCTCACCAAGTTTCTCTTGCTGACCCAAGACAGCATCAACGAACAGCTCGGCGGAGTTCTCGGGTGGACAGGCGGAGTTGCCATGTTCGAAGGTCATTGCGCAATCGCGTCGATCAGCTCTTACCGAGTTCCCGCACATGAAATAGGTCATATGTTTGGCGCGACCCACGAAGACAGTGAGGTTGTCTATGACGGCTGGTGGCACAACACAATAATGCTCACCGATGAGTTTTCTCTTGCTCGTGGAAATGTTTACCGCTTCAGCGACAAGAACAGGGAAAATATTCGCAAATATCTAAATCGCTTTTCATAAGTTCAGTCGCCTTGCGATAGTTGCCTCAAACATTCTCACGAAGCCGAGCCGGCCGCACCACCCTCCAGCTTGCGCCACAACAACCGCACATTCGCCTTGCGCACCAGAGCACACCGATATAAACGGATTTCCAGCGGCACATGCCACTGCGGCCCGCCGCAGACCACCAACTCACCGCGCGCCAGTTCGGCGCGCACACTCAGTTGCGGCACCCAGGCGATGCCCAGGCCTTCCAGAGCCATGCTTTTCAGGCTGTCGGCCATGGCGGTTTCGTAGATGGTGGTAAAGCGTAGCGCCCGTTGGCGCAGCAGCATGTTCACCGAACGGCCGAGAAACGCACCGGCGCTGTACGCCAGCAACGGCACGCTACCTTCGCCTTCCAGATCGAACAGCGGTTTGCCGTCAGCGTCAGCGGCGCAGACCGGCAGCATTTCCGTGTGGCCAAGGTGCAGCGAGGGGAAGATTTCCGGGTCCATCTGCATGGCCGCGTCCGGGTCGTAGAACGCCAGCATCAGGTCGCAGCCGCCTTCGCGCAAGGCATGCACGGCGTCGCCGACGTTGGTCGCCACCAGCCGCGTGGCAATATTCAGGCCTTCGTTGCGCAACTGAGCGATCCAGCGCGGAAAGAAACCGAGCGCCAGGGAGTGCGCGGCAGCAACTTGCATCACTTCGCCCTGCCCGCCTTCCAGGTGATGCAGATGGCGCAGCACTTCGCCGAGCTGTTCGACCACGGTGCGCGCGGTGACCAGAAACAATTGCCCCGCCGCCGTCAGTTCCACCGGCGTGCGGGAACGGTTGACCAAGGTTAGCCCCAACGCGGCCTCAAGGCTGCGGATTCGCCGGCTGAACGCTGGCTGCGTCACGAAACGCCGCTCGGCGGCCTGGGAGAAACTGCGGGTGGCGGCCAGGGCACTGAAGTCCTCCAGCCATTTGCTTTCCAGATTCATCACGTCCTCCCGGACACGCACCAATTTAGGTCACACGTTCGCCGTCAAGCCGGCGTCACACGGGCATTATGCCGAATATGCATAGCCTAGTGTTTAACAGCATTGGCCCAAAATTCTCCACAGGCCTAGCATTCGCAGCGTTCCGGCACAGACCGGGTCCATATTGAGATGATTTCTATCATGTCCTCCGCTGCATCATTCCGCACAGAAAATGACCTGCTTGGCGCCCTCGAAGTACCGGCTCAAGCGTATTACGGTATCCAGACCCTGCGAGCGGTGAATAACTTCCGCCTTTCGGGCGTTCCGATTTCGCACTACCCGAAACTGGTTGTCGGTCTGGCCATGGTTAAACAGGCCGCCGCAGACGCCAACCGTGAGTTGGGTCACCTGAGCGAAGCCAAGCACGCTGCCATCAGCGAAGCCTGTGCACGTTTGATCCGCGGCGACTTCCACGAAGAGTTCGTGGTGGACATGATTCAAGGCGGCGCTGGCACTTCGACCAACATGAATGCCAACGAAGTCATCGCCAACATCGCGCTGGAGGCCATGGGTCACCAGAAAGGCGAGTACCAGTACCTGCACCCGAACGACGACGTGAACATGGCGCAGTCGACCAACGACGCCTACCCGACGGCAATCCGTCTGGGCCTGCTGCTCGGTCACGACGCCCTGCTCGCCAGCCTCGACAGCCTGATTCAGGCATTCGCGGCCAAGGGTGAAGAATTCAACCACGTCCTGAAGATGGGTCGTACCCAGCTGCAAGACGCTGTACCGATGACCTTGGGTCAGGAATTCCGTGCGTTCGCCACCACTCTTGGCGAAGACCTGGCACGCCTGAAAACCCTGGCTCCGGAAGTGCTGACCGAAGTGAACCTGGGCGGCACCGCGATCGGCACCGGCATCAACGCCGACCCGCGTTACCAGCTCCTGGCCGTTCAGCGTCTGGCAGTGATCAGCGGTCAACCGCTGGTACCGGCCGCCGACCTGATCGAAGCCACCTCCGACATGGGCGCCTTCGTGCTGTTCTCCGGCATGCTCAAGCGTACCGCGGTCAAGCTGTCGAAGATCTGCAACGACCTGCGCCTGCTGTCCAGCGGCCCACGTACCGGCATCAACGAGATCAACCTGCCGGCACGCCAGCCAGGCAGTTCGATCATGCCAGGCAAGGTCAACCCGGTTATTCCGGAAGCAGTCAACCAGGTGGCGTTCCAGATCATCGGTAACGACCTGGCCCTGACCATCGCGGCCGAAGGCGGCCAGCTGCAACTGAACGTGATGGAGCCGCTGATCGCTTTCAAGATCTTCGACTCGATCCGCCTGCTGCAACGCGCCATGGACATGCTGCGCGAGCACTGCATCGTCGGCATCACCGCCAACGAAGCACGCTGCCGCGAACTGGTCGAGCACTCGATCGGCCTGGTCACTGCGCTGAACCCGTACATCGGCTACAAAAATGCCACCCGCATCGCCGGCCTCGCCCTTGAAAGCGGCCGCGGTGTGCTGGAACTGGTGCGCGAAGAAGGTCTGCTCGACGAAGCCATGCTCGCCGACATCCTGCGCCCGGAAAACATGATTGCTCCGCGTCTGGTGCCTCTGAAGGCGTAACCCGACGCGTTACCTGTAGCACCGCTCACCAGGTCGAGGGACTAGACACCTCTCACCTTTTGAGGGCTTGGAGATCATTCTCCAGGCCCTTTTTTTTAACTGTTTGAAAGGACAAACGTCTTCTGTGGGAGCGAGCAGGCTCGCTCCCACAAGAGCCTGACAGCAAAAATGTCAGGTGTTTCAAAGGCTTCACTTCACCGAATGCACCACAACCGTGCAGACGGACGGCACTGTCATCGGTATAGTGCCGCCCCTCTTCGCGTGAGCGGTCGTCGGTAGCGAGGCCTCAACCCATGCGAAACCCGAACTAATAACAAACCCGCGATATGAAACCGGGACGAACTTCGAACCGCCTATTGTGCCGTGCGCCAAGGGGTGTAACTCGATGTGTCTGTCCGGCCAGCATTTGCCTACACAAAAAACAGCGAGGAATAATCCATGCTCGAAGTCATTAACGACTTCCTCTCAGGGAAAGTACTGATCGTGCTCATTGTCGGGCTCGGTAGCTACTTCACGATCCGCTCGCGTTTCGTTCAATTGCGTCACTTCTTCCACATGTTCGCGGTGTTCCGCGACAGCCTCAAAAGCAGCGCCGGGCAACTCAGTTCGTTCCAGGCCCTGATGCTTAGCCTCGCCGGCCGCGTCGGTGCGGGCAACATCGCCGGTGTCGGCATTGCCGTGACCCTCGGCGGCCCAGGTGCCGTGTTCTGGATGTGGGTGACCGCGCTGGTCGGCATGTCCAGCAGCTTCTTCGAATGCTCCCTCGGCCAGCTCTACAAGCGCTGCGATTCCGAAGGCCAGTTCCGTGGTGGCCCGTCCTATTACATCCAGCATGGTTTGCAAAAACGCTGGTTGGGCATGCTGATGGCCTTCCTGTTGCTGGTGACGTTCGGCTTCGCCTTCAACGGCCTGCAAGCCCACGCCGTGACGCACTCGTTGAACAACGCGTTCGGCCTCGACACCACTTACACCGGCATCGGCCTGGCTGTGCTTTTGGGCCTGGTGTTCATCGGCGGGATCAAGCGCATCGCCAAGGTCGCCGACCTGTTGGTGCCGGTGAAAACCCTGGTGTACATCGGCGTGACCCTCTACGTGATCGTGCTGCAGTTCGACCACGTACCAGGCATGTTGATGACCATCGTCAAGAGCGCCTTCGGTCTGGACCAGGCCTTCGGCGGTCTGATCGGCAGCGCCATCGTCATGGGCGTGAAGCGTGGCGTGTTCGCCAACGAAGCAGGCCTGGGCAGTGCGCCAAACGTGGCGGCGGTGGCGGCGGTCGAGCATCCGGTGGCACAAGGTGTGGTCCAGGCGTTCAGCGTGTTCCTCGATACCTTCGTGATCTGCACCTGCACCGCGCTGCTGATCCTGCTCTCCGGTTTCTACACCCCGGGCTTCGAAGGCGACGGCATTGCCCTGACCCAGAACTCGCTCGCCGCCGTGGTCGGTGACTGGGGCCGGATGTTCATCTCCGTGGCCCTGGCGTTGTTCGTGTTCACCTCGATCCTCTACAACTACTACCTGGGCGAGAACAACCTGCGCTTTTTGATCGGTGAAAACCGCAAGGCGCTGATGGGCTATCGCGCGCTGGTACTGGTACTGATTTTCTGGGGCGCCATCGAAAACCTCGGCACCGTATTTGCCTTCGCCGACATCACCATGACCATGCTCGCGTTCGTCAACCTGATCGCGCTGTTCCTGCTGTTCAAGGTCGGCATGCGCATCCTGCGTGACTACGATGACCAGCGCGCCGCCGGGATCACCACGCCGGTATTCGATTCGAGCAAATTCCCGGATCTGGATCTGGACCTGAAAGCCTGGCCGGCGAACCCGCCAGCACCAGCCCCCAAGGCTGAAGCGGCTCCGGCAGGCGTGACCGCAGCGCAACGCTGATCGGTAAAAAACCGGGCGCATCCCCTGCGCCCGACGTGACACAGCTTGCGACCGGCGTCATGCTCGGAAACAAGCTGTCATCATTTTTGGAGAACCTCCCATGAGTGCCCCGACCTATCCTGCCGCCCAGCACGTCATGGTGCTTTACACCGGCGGCACCATTGGCATGCAGGCCAGCGCCCATGGCCTGGCCCCGGCGTCCGGTTTCGAAGCGCGGATGCGCGACTATCTGCACAGCCAGCCGGAGCTCGTTGTTCCGCAATGGCGCTTTCGCGAGATGTCGCCGTTGATCGACAGCGCCAACATGACCCCGGCCTACTGGCAGCAACTGCGTGAAGCAGTGGTCGATGCAGTGGATGTTCAGGGCTGCGACAGCGTGCTGATCCTGCATGGCACCGACACTCTGGCCTACAGCGCGGCGGCCATGAGTTTCCAGTTGCTCGGACTGCATGCCCGCGTGTGCTTCACCGGCTCGATGCTGCCGGCCGGTGTGACTGACAGCGACGCCTGGGAAAACCTCGGCGGTGCGCTGGTTGCACTGGACCAGGGCCTGGCGCCGGGCGTGCATCTGTACTTCCATGGCGAACTGCTGGACCCGACCCGTTGTGCCAAGGTACGCAGTTTTGGTCGGCATCCGTTCAAGCGATTGGAGCGTCAGGGCGGCGGTGTGAAGGCAACTTCGGTTCCGTCGCAGTTGAATTACAGCCAACCCAAACAATTGGCGAACGTCGCGGTGCTGCCGCTGTTTCCCGGCATCGGCGCCGAGGTACTGGATGGTTTGCTCGACAGCGGCATTCAGGGCCTGGTGCTGGAGTGCTACGGCAGCGGCACCGGCCCGAGCGACACCCCCCGGTTTCTCGCCAGCCTCGCACGTGCGCGGGACAACGGCGTGGTCGTGGTAGCGGTCACGCAATGCCACGAAGGCGGGGTTGAACTGGATGTCTATGAAGCCGGCAGTCGCTTGCGCGGTGTGGGCGTGTTGTCCGGTGGCGGCATGACCCGTGAGGCGGCGTTCGGCAAGCTGCATGGATTGTTGGGGGCAGGGCTTGAGGCAGACGAAGTCCGTCGGCTCGTCGAGCTCGACCTTTGCGGCGAGCTGAGCTGAGCTGAGCTGAGCTGAGCTGACACCACACTACCCTTGTAGGAGCGAGCCTGCTCGCGATAGCGGTCTACCATTCACATTGATGTGACTGATCCACCGTCATCGCGAGCAGGCTCGCTCCTACAAGGAACATCACCCGGCATACAACTTGCTGCGTTCCAGCCAACCCAAGGCTGGAAGTCCTCATGCTTCACTCCCACCTCACCACGCTCAACGCGGTTTCCCTGGTACTCGATGCCTTCAAGGCGCAAGGCTTGCCCAGCGAAGCGCTGCTGGCCGGAAGCGGCATCAGCGCGGCGGATCTGAACCGTGCCGACACGCGCATCACCACCAATCAGGAAATGCAGGTCTGTGCCAATGCCGTTGCCCTCAAGCGTGACATCGGCCTGGAACTGGGCCGGCGGATGCACGTTTCCTGCTACGGCATGCTCGGTTACGCCCTGCTCACCAGTGCCACCTTCGGTGACGCTTTGCGTCTGGCGATGCGCTATCCGGCGCTGCTGGGAACACTTTTCGAACTGAGCCTGGAAGACGATGGTGAGCGCATCTGGTTCGCCGCCGCCGATTACCGAGAGAGCCCGGCCATGGCGGTGTTCAATGCCGAGTTCTGTCTGGTGTCGCTGAAAGTCACCTGCGACGACCTGCTCGGCCATCCCTTGCCCTTGCTCGGCGCACGCTTCGAACATGCCGCGCCCGACTACGAAGCGACCTACGCCGAACACTTCAACTGCCCGCTGCACTTCGGCGCGCGGAACAACGCCTTCGCCTTCAACAAGCGCTGGCTCGACCAGCCATTGCCGCTGGCCGATGTCATCACCCATCAAGCCATGGCCGAACGCTGCCGCAAACAGAACATCGAGTTCACCGGGCGTCAGGCCTGGCTGGGGCGGATCCGCCAATTGCTCAGCGCGCAGTTGAATGCGGCGCCGGGGCTGGATGGATTGGCCGAACAAATGAACTGTTCAGCGCGAACCTTGCGTCGGCATCTCAAGGACATGGGTTGCAGCTACCAGGAAATGCTCGACGAACTGCGCTTCGAGCAGGCCAAGCAAATGCTGTGCGAGGATCAATTGCCGATCTATCAGATTGCCGAAGCCCTGGGCTTCAGCGAGACCGCGAGTTTTCGCCATGCCTTTGTGCGCTGGAGTGGTGTGGCGCCCAGCCAGTTTCGGCCACACGGATAATCCTGTGGGAGCAAGGGGCGAATTACGGTCAAATGTTTTGGCCATATTGATCCCCTTTTGGCCTTTCCTACCGTTCTCCGATTCGCCGTGCACCGCAACACTGGGGGCAACCGAATCAGCCCTGCGGAGAACAACAAATGCTGACGATCTACTCTGACGATCACCACCTGCACCATGGCCGCTGCGAACTCATCGACGGCCAGCTCAAGCCGTGCTTCGAGATGCCATCGCGCGCCGATCACGTGCTGCAACGCGTGCAGAACCAGAACCTTGGTCCAGTCGAAGCGCCAAAGGATTTCGGTCTTGAGCCGATCGCCCGCATCCACAGTCGCGACTACCTCGACTTTTTCAAAGGCGCCTGGGCACGCTGGGCCGAATTCAACACCGACGGTGACCTGCTGCCCTACACCTGGCCTGCACGCACCTTGCGCCCGATCAAACCCACCAGCCTGCACGGCCAGCTCGGTTATTACAGCTTCGACGGCGGCGCCCCGATCACCGCCGGCACCTGGCAAGCGGCGTACAGCGCAGCACAAGTTGCGCTCACCGCCCAAGCGGAAATCCAGCGCGGCGCCCGTTCTGCTTTCGCCCTGTGCCGTCCACCGGGACACCACGCCGCAAGCGATTTGATGGGCGGTTATTGCTACCTCAACAACGCCGCCATCGCCGCCCAGGCGTTCCTCGATCAGGGCCACAAAAAAGTCGCGATCCTCGACGTCGACTACCACCACGGCAACGGCACCCAGTCGATTTTCTACGAGCGCAGCGACGTGCTGTTCACCTCGATCCACGGCCACCCGGAAGCCGAATTCCCGTTCTTCCTCGGCTATGAAGATGAACGCGGCGAAGGTGCTGGCGAAGGGTTCAACTTCAACTATCCGTTGGCCGCCGGTTCAGGCTGGGACACCTGGAGCGCCGCGCTGGAACAAGCCTGCAAAGAGATCGAAAGCTACGGCGCCGACATCGTCGTCGTGTCCCTGGGCGTCGATACCTTCAAGGACGATCCGATCTCGCAATTCAAACTCGACAGCCCGGATTACCTGGCCATGGGCAAGCGCATCGCGGCGCTCGGCAAACCCACGCTGTTCGTCATGGAAGGCGGCTATGCCGTGGAAGAAATCGGCATCAATGCCGTGAACGTTCTCGAAGGTTTTGAAAGCGCTTGATGAGGAAGTAGAAGAATGAAAAGTCTTAAGCGTTTTATTTTTCCAGCCCTGTGCGCCACGCTGCTCAGCGGGCCTGCACACGCTGAAGAGCGAACGTTGCGCGTCTACAACTGGTTCGACTACATCACCCCCAAGGCCCTGGAAGACTTCAAGGCCCAGAACACCCAGACCAAACTGGTCTACGACATCTTCGACACCAATGAAGCACTGGAAGCCAAGCTGCTGACCGGCAACTCCGGCTACGACGTGGTGGTGCCGTCCAACGTGTTCCTCGCCAAGCAAATCGAAGCCGGGGTATTCCAGCCCCTGGACCGCAGCAAGCTGCCGAACTGGAACCACCTCGATCCCAAGCTGATGAAGCTGATCGAAGCCAACGACCCGGGCAACAAGTTCGCCGTGCCGTACATGTACGGGACCATCCTGATCGGCTTCAACCCGGACAAGGTCAAGGCAGCCCTTGGCGCCGACGCGCCGGTAGACAGCTGGGACCTGATCTTCAAGGAAGAGAACATCAGCAAGCTCAAGCAGTGCGGTGTCGCCCTGCTCGACTCGCCATCGGAGATCCTGCCGCTGGCCCTGCAACACCTCGGCCTGGACCCCAATAGCAAAAAGCCTGCGGACTATGACAAGGCTGAAGCACTGCTGATGAGGATCCGCCCGTACATCACCTACTTCCACTCGTCCAAGTACATGGCCGACATTGCCAACGGTGACATCTGTGTCGCAGTCGGCTATTCCGGCAGCTTCTCGCAAGCCGCCAACCGCGCCAAGGAAGCCAAGAACGGTGTGATCGTCGACATGCGTTTGCCGAAGGAAGGCGCGCCGATCTGGTTCGACATGTTGGCGATTCCAAAGGGGGCGAAAAACCCCGAAGACGCCTACACCTTCATCAACTACCTGCTGCAACCACAGGTGATTGCGCCGGTCAGTGACTTCGTCGGCTATCCGAACCCGAACAAGGACGCCACGGAACTGGTCGACCCGGCGATCCGCAACAACCCGAACCTGTACCCGACCGAAACGGCGATGAGTACGCTCTATACCCTGCAACCATTGCCGCGCGATGCCGAACGGGCGCGGACCCGCGCCTGGACCAAAATCAAGTCCGGCACCTGATAACTGTCTCGTTCCCGCTGTCACCAGGACCTGCGCTCGCGCAGGTCTTTTTTTGCCCGCGATATTTACTTTCCGCAAACCGCACACCGATGCCCCCTCGCGATTGGACTGAACAGGCCGCCCGCTTCAGAGCACCTTCCACACCCTGCGCAATCGCTCCAATGCGGATTCGATCGCCTTTTCAGGTACGGCGGCAAAGCCCAGCACCAGACCGGCGCGTTGATCCATCGGGGTCGCGGATTCCGGCAACCAGTAACTGCTCAAGCCGTTGATCTCGACATCGACACTGCTCGCCAACTCGATCAGCTCGCGCTCACGACACACGCTGTCGACCGGCACGGTCATGTGCAGTCCCGCGGCGACGGTGGGCAGCTTGCCGATGCCTGGAATATCCACAGGCCAACCATTGAGCAAGGTATTGCGCCGACTCAGCGCCGCACGCCGCATGCGCCGGATGTGCCGCTGGAAATGCCCGGCCGCCATGAACTCGGCCATGACCGTCTGGGTGCTGACTTCGGAATGCCGTACGTCCACCGCACGTCGCTGCGCAAAGGCCTGCACCAGCCCCGGCGGCAGCACCAGATAACCGAGACGCAACGCCGGAAACGCGACCTTGCCGAACGTGCCGACATACAACACCCGCCCGTGACGATCGAGCGCTGCCAAAGGCGCCAATGGCGCCCCGCTGTATCGATACTCGCCATCGTAGTCATCCTCTACGATCCAGCCTTGGGTGCGCTCGGCCCAGGCCAGCAGCTCCAGGCGTCGCGCCAGGCTCATGACCACACCAGTGGGATACTGGTGTGACGGTGTGACATAGGTCAGCCGACAATCATCGAGCCCTGTCAGCTCGCTGCAATTGATGCCCTCGCTGTCCACCGCCACTCCGTGCAGCCGCGCCCCCGCCACGGCGAACGCATGACCGGCCGCCCGGTACCCCGGATTTTCAATCGCCACCCCGTCACCTGGCTCCACCAGCAGCTGTGCACAAAGGCTGATTCCCTGCTGCGCGCCACTGGTGATCACTATTTGTTCAGCTGTGCACTGCATGCCCCGCGAACTGCGCAGATACGCAGCGATCATCCCGCGCAATCGCGCATCGCCTGCCGGATCGCCATAGCACAACTGCTGGAAATCCGGCTTACGCCAGAAAGCCGCATTCAGCTTGGCCCAGACCTCGAACGGAAACAGATCGAACGCCGGAACACCGACCCGAAAAGCCCTGGGTGGACCACTGGGCGGCATGGGTAAATGATTCTTTTCAACGCGAGTCAAGGCACCGCTGTGGATAACTTTGCTGGATGAATCCACAGGTAAATCGAGCCAATTTGTGGATAAGGCTGTGGGTAAGCCTGTTGAAAACCCTGTGGATACTTTTGTGGATAGTTTTTTTGCCGGCAAGGTTGCCTGGGGCAATTGCGCGACATAAGTCCCGTCGCCGACCCGCCCTTCGATAAACCCTTCGGCGTACAACTGATCGTAGGCGCGCACCACACTGTTGCGAGAAATCGCCAGCGCGGCGGCCAGATCACGACTGGCCGGCAGACGCGTTCCGCTGGCCAGTCGCCCGTCCAACACACGCGTGCGCAATGCCTGGTAGAGCTGACGACTCAGCCCCTGGCGACGATCAAGTTCGATACCCGCCGGGTTGAAGGTCAGGGACAGTGGTTCGCTAGTCATTGCAATGGACCTATGAAATTGGTCATTAATGGCTCTTACAACAGACCAATAGCCTGCCTAGGATGCAGGCATTCGCCAAGGAAAATATCTCCATGTACACGCCACGTGCTTTTGCCATCGACGAGTTGTCCCAACTGCATGAACTGATCCTCGCCACCCGTCTCGCCATATTGGTGACCCACGGTGAAAGCGGCCTGCAAGCCAGCCATGTACCGGTGCTGCTGCATTGCGAACAAGGCTCGAACGGCACGTTGTACGGGCATCTGGCCAAAGCCAATCCACAGTGGAAAGACCTGCGCGACGGCGCCGAAGCCCTGCTGATTTTTGCCGGCGCCGATGCCTACGTCAGCCCTGGCTTCTACCCGAGCAAGGCCGAACACGGCAAAGTCGTGCCAACCTGGAACTACATCGCCGTACACGCCTATGGCCGAGCCGAAACCTTCAGCGATGGCGGGCGGCTGCTCGACATCGTCAGCACCCTCACCGATCGTCATGAAGCTGGCCGCGCCCAACCGTGGTCAGTGGCCGATGCCCCCGCCGATTACATCGACGGCATGCTCAAGGCCATTGTCGGTTTCGCCATTCCCATCGACCGCCTGGAAGGCAAGCGCAAGCTCAGCCAGAACCGCAGCCCCGCCGACATCGCCGGCGTGCGCGAAGGCCTGGCCGCCAGCCCCGACGTCAACGACCAAACCCTCGCCCAATTGATGCGCTAAGGAAATCACCATGAGTCAGATCGACATTCGCCAAGTCACCGCTGGTGATCACGCGGCCTGGTTGCCGCTGTGGCAAGCCTACCTGCGCTTCTACAACACTGAACTGGCGGATGCCGTCACCCAAAGCACCTGGCTGCGCATGCTCGACCCGAGCGAACCGACTCACGCCGCCCTCGCCTGGGCCGACGGCAAAGCGGTGGGCATGGTGCATTTCATCTACCATCGTTCGAACTGGGCCATCGAGAACTCCTGCTACCTGCAAGACTTGCTGGTGACCCCGGAAACCCGAGGCACCGGCGTCGGCCGCCAGTTGATAGAGTTCGTCTACGCCACGGCCAAGACCGACGGCTGCAACAAGGTCCACTGGCTGACCCACGAAACCAACGCCACCGCGATCCAGCTCTACGAGCGCATCGCCGAACGCCCGGGCTTCATCCAGTTTCGCAAAGCCATCTAGGGGGCGTTCTCAATTAGTTTCCCTACCGCGCCGGGTCTGCTGTTGTGCAGGGCAAGGCGCGAGAAGCGCAGTTTGGTCATTCCAAATCAGCTTCGAGCAACACAGCCCTGCACAACAGCAGGCCCGGCCCTTCGGGTTGTGCCTTAAAGCTGGCCATGCTGCGTTGCAGGCCTTGGAAAGGGAACAACCATTCCCAGCGGCCTACGCCTTGCCTGGCCAGCTTTAAGGCGACAACGCGGTGGGGAAACTAATTGAGAACGCCCCCTAGGTTCAAGGAGAACAGCATGTCGATTTCACTCGCCGACTGGAAAGGCGTCCCGGCCCCCACGACTCAACTGATCGAAGGGCGCTTCATCCGCCTGGAAAAACTCGACCCGGCGCGCCACGGCGACGACCTGTTCAAAGCCCTGCAAGGCCCGGGCGCCGACCCGAAGCTGTGGGACTACCTGCCTTACGGCCCCTTCCCTGAGCGTAGCGTCTTCAACGACTGGCTGAACAACCATGCGGCCAACAGCGACCCGTATTTCTTCAGCGTGATCGACCGCGCCAGCGGCGAGGTCCAGGGCATTCTCAGCCTGATGTCCATCGTCCCGGCCCAGGGTCGCATCGAAATCGGCCACGTCACCTTCGGCGCCCCGATGCAGCGCTCGCCGAAAAGCACCGAGGCAGTTTACCTGTTGGCCAAGGAATCCTTTGCCCTGGGCTACCGTCGCCTGGAATGGAAATGCAACAACGCCAACGCCCGCTCCAAATACGCGGCCGAGCGCCTGGGCTTCAGCTTTGAGGGTGTGTTCCGCCAGCACATGGTGGTCAAAGGGCAAAATCGGGACACCGCGTGGTACTCGATTCTGGACTCGGAATGGCCGGCGATTGGCGCCGGGTTCGAGAAGTGGCTGAGCGATGAGAACCAAACCGCTTCGGGTCAGGTTAAAGGGTTGGTGGAGTGCAGAACGCAACAGTCCTGAATCCAAAAGCTGCAGCCTTCGGCGAAGGCTGCAGTTTGAATTTCGGGCGAAAAAAAGGGGAGCACATGCTCCCCCGAGGTATAAAGCGTTGTATCGCGGCTGTTAAATCAGCCTTCGATCTCGATCAGGATCTCGCCCGGGTTCACCCGGTCGCCCTTGGCCACGTGAATGGCGGTGACTTTACCGGCGATGGCTGCCTGGACTTCGGTTTCCATCTTCATCGCTTCGGTGATCAACACGGCCTGGCCCGCCTTGACGGTGTCGCCCTCCTTGACCAGCACGTCGACGATGTTGCCCGGCATGGTGGTACTGACGTGACCCGGTGCAGTGGCTTGCTTGCGCTTGCTGCTGCCGCCACCGACGAATTCGTTGAGCGGTTCGAACACCACTTCTTCCGGCATGCCGTCGATGGACAGGTAGAAGTGACGCTTGCCTTCGGCCTTGACGCCCACACCAGTAATGTCGACGCGGTAGGTTTCGCCGTGGACGTCGATGACGAACTCGGTCGGCACGCCTTCGCCACCAACCGAGGCAACGCCGCCGGCTTCAGGAATAGGCAGCAGCACTTCAGGTGTCAGGGTGCCGGCAGCACGTTCTTCGAGGAACTTGCGACCGATGTCCGGGAACATGGCGAAGGTCAGCACGTCCTCTTCGGACTTGGCCAGTGCGCCGATGTCGGCACGCAGCTTGGTCATTTCCGGCTTGAGCAGGTCAGCCGGGCGAACGTCGATCACTTCTTCGCTGCCGATGGCCTGGCGACGCAGTTGTTCGTTCACGGTGCCCGGCGCCTTGCCGTAGCCGCCTTGCAGGTACAGCTTCACTTCGTTGGTGATGGTCTTGTAGCGCTCGCCGGCCAGCACGTTGAAGAACGCCTGGGTGCCGACGATCTGCGAAGTCGGGGTCACCAGCGGCGGGAAGCCGAGGTCTTCACGAACCCGCGGGATTTCGGCCAGCACTTCGCTCATGCGATTGAGTGCGCCCTGCTCCTTCAACTGGTTGGCCAGGTTGGAAATCATCCCGCCCGGTACCTGGTTGACTTGAACACGGGTGTCGACGGCGGTGAATTCGCTTTCGAACTGGTGGTACTTCTTGCGCACGGCGTAGAAGTACAGGCCGATCTCTTGCAGAAGTTCCAGGTTCAGACCGGTGTCGAACTCGCTGCCTTTAAGGGCGGCAACCATCGACTCTGTGCCCGGGTGGCTGGTGCCCCAGGCGAAGCTGGAGATCGCGGTGTCGATGTGATCGGCGCCGTTTTCGATGGCCTTCATTTGGCACATCGCGGCCAGGCCAGCGGTGTCATGGGAATGGATGAACACTGGCAGCGATTGCTCGGCTTTCAGTGCCTTGACCAGTTCGCCAGTTGCGTACGGGGTCAACAGGCCGGCCATGTCCTTGATCGCCACCGAGTCGCAGCCCATGGCTTCCATTTGCTTGGCCTGGTTCACGAAGGCCTCGATGGTGTGCACCGGGCTGGTGGTGTAGGCAATGGTGCCCTGGGCGTGTTTGCCGGCGGCTTTCACCGCTTCGATGGCCACGCGCAGGTTACGCACATCGTTCATGGCGTCGAAGATGCGGAAAACATCGATGCCGTTGACCGCGGCCTTGGCGACGAAGGCTTTGACCACATCGTCGCTGTAGTGGCGGTAGCCCAGCAGGTTCTGGCCGCGCAACAGCATTTGCAGGCGGGTGTTAGGCAGCGCGGCGCGCAGTTGGCGCAGACGCTCCCACGGATCTTCTTTCAGGAAACGTACGCAGGCGTCGAACGTCGCGCCGCCCCAGCATTCCAGCGACCAGTAGCCGACTTTGTCGAGCTTGTCGCAGATCGGCAGCATGTCTTCGGTGCGCATGCGAGTGGCGAGCAGCGATTGGTGGGCGTCGCGCAGGATCGTGTCGGTAACGTTTATCTTTTTAGAAACAGGGGGGTTGCTCATTGTTCTATTCCTCACAGGCCTGCGTGGGCGGCGATGGCGGCGGCGATGGCCAGGGCCAGCTCTTCGGGTTTGCGCTTGATCGAGTAGTTGGTCAGTTCAGGATGGCTTTCAACGAAGCTGGTGTTGAACTGGCCGCTACGGAATTCCGGGTTACGCAGGATTTCCTGGTAGTACGCGGCGGTGGTCTTGACCCCTTGCAGACGCATGTCGTCGAGGGCGCGCAAGCCACGGTCCATCGCCTCTTCCCAGGTCAGCGCCCACACCACCAGTTTCAGGCACATGGAGTCGTAGTACGGCGGGATGGTGTAACCGGTGTAGATCGCCGTGTCGGTACGTACGCCGGGGCCGCCGGGTGCGTAGTAACGGGTGATCTTGCCGAAGCTCGGCAGGAAGTTGTTCTTCGGGTCTTCAGCGTTGATCCGGAATTGCAGGGCGAAACCACGGTGCTGGATGTCTTCCTGTTTCACCGAAAGCGGCAGGCCGGAGGCGATGCGGATCTGCTCGCGGACAATGTCGATACCAGTGATTTCTTCGGTGATGGTGTGTTCCACCTGCACTCGGGTGTTCATCTCCATGAAGTACACCTCGCCCTCGGCGAGCAGGAACTCCACGGTGCCGGCGTTCTCGTAACCCACGGCCTTGGCTGCGCGCACCGACAGGTCGCCGATGTAGGCGCGCTGTTCCGGGGTCAGTTGCGGGCTCGGGGCGATCTCGATCAGCTTCTGGTTACGGCGCTGGATCGAGCAGTCACGCTCGAACAGGTGCACCACGTTGCCGAAGCTGTCGCCAAGAATCTGCGCTTCGATGTGCTTCGGATTGACGATGCACTTCTCCAGGAACACTTCCGCCGAACCGAAGGCCTTGGTGGCTTCGGAAATGACACGCGGGAAAGCCTGTTCGAGTTCTTCGCGGCTGTTGCAGCGACGAATGCCGCGGCCGCCACCACCGGACGTGGCCTTGAGCATCACCGGGTAGCCGATGCGATCGCCTTCGGTCAGGGCTTCTTCGATGCCCGACACGTTGCCTTCAGTGCCCGGGGTCACCGGTACACCGGCCTTGATCATGCTGCGGCGAGCTTCTGTCTTGTCGCCCATGCGGCGAATGACTTCAGCCGACGGGCCAATGAATTTGATCCCGCGTTCGGCGCAGATCTCCGCCAGCTCGGCGTTTTCCGAAAGGAAGCCATAGCCGGGGTGCAGAGCGTCGCAACCGGTTTCCACAGCCAGGTTCACCAGCTTGCGCGGGTTCAGGTAACCGGCCAGCGGTTCGGCACCAATGCTGTGGGCCTCGTCCGCACGCTTGACATGCAAGGCATGACGGTCGGCATCGGAGTAGATCGCGACCGAGCGAATGCCCATTTCGGCGCAGGCACGTACGATTCGTACGGCAATCTCACCACGGTTGGCGATCAGGATCTTTGTTATCACTTGGAGTTTCCCTTGAGCCGGTGGTACCCACGACCTGCTAGACCCAGGTCGACGCGTGACCAAATGTTTCAATTTGGTCGCAGGTCCACACTAGCGCCCACAAGGGATTAACAAAAATGAATAATTATTGGGCCATGCATAAGTAAAGACTTATAGTTGATTCACCAGCCAGCGACGAGAGCGACCATATAATGCGTAAGTCATTGATGCGTATGACTTTGCGGCAATTGCAGATCTTCAACGAGGTCTGTGATTTGCGCTCCTACAGCCGCGCGGCCGAGGAAATGTCGCTCACACAACCTGCCGTCAGCCTACAGATTCGTCAACTTGAAGAGCTGATTGGCCAGCCTTTGTTCGATTACGTCGGCAAAAAACTCTACATGACCGAAGCGGCTGAAGCGTTACAGCGGGCCAGTCGGGATATTTTCGGGCGCCTGGAAAACCTCGACATGCAGCTGTCGGACATGCAGGGCTCGTTGCAGGGGCAACTGAAACTGGCGATTGAATCCAGCGCCAAATACTTCGTGCCGCATCTGTTTGCCGCGTTCAAACGCCAGCACCCGGAAGTGAACCTGCAACTGACGGTGGTCAATCGCGGCCAGGTCATTCGGCGTCTGTCGGACAACCGCGACGACCTGGTGATCATGTCCATGGTGCCTCAAGACATGGGCCTGGAATTCCTTCCGTTCCTGAACAACCCGATCGTCGCCGTGGCGCCACCGGATCATCCGCTGTGTCATATGGGGCCGCTGCGCCTGCAGGATCTCGAGCCCTACACACTGCTGCTGCGTGAGCCAGGCTCCGGGACGCGGCTGGCGTGCGAAGAATACTTCAAAGAGAAGCGCGTGCACTTCAACCAGACCCAGGAGGTCTCGTCTGCCGAAGCTCAGCGTGAATGTGTACTGGCAGGCCTGGGCGTTGCGCTGTTGACGCGCCACGCCCTGAGCCTTGAACTGGCAACCGGTGGACTGATCGAGCTACCGGTCGAAGAGCTGCCACTGTTTCGCAGCTGGTGCCTGGTGCAGGCCAAGGCGAAACGCCTGTCACCGGTGGCTCACGCCTTCCTGGCGTTTATCCGAAGCGAACGGATTCAGATCAGCGCGCTGGTTGAGCGTTTCGACGGGACGCCGAGGGAGATGCCTGCCAGAAGTTGAGTTCCAACTCCGGAAAATCGCCAATTTCGGCCAGAAGCTGACGGCGTTCGCAGCGATCTTCGATGGCGCGGCGGAATTCCATGCGGCGCTGATCTTCTTGCTGACGACGGGTTTTGACAGCGCTGTTGCGTTCTTCGTAGGGCATGGCCATTTCGAGTCTCCCAAGGCGAGTACGGGAGTTTCAAGATAGGCGCGGGGGATGACGGTTTGGCGGCGGGAGGGTTACAAAGGGATGAAATTGTGGCGAGGGGGCTTGTCGGATCGCCGCACCGCCCCGTTCGACTGCGCAGCAGTCGCAAATTACTTGGGGCCGCTGCGCGCCCCAACGGGGGCAAGCCCCCTCGCCACAGAGTCCGTGTCGGTCTTCAGATCAATCGTCCAGCGCTTTCACCGACTTGGGCGACAACCGCAAGCTGCGCAGGCTGCGCTTGACGCTCTTGAGGTGGTTGACCAGGCTCGGGCCACGGGCCATGGCCACGCCCATCGCCAGCACGTCGATCACCACCAGGTGGGCGATACGCGAAGTCAGCGGCGTATAGATTTCAGTGTCTTCATGCACATCGATCGCCAGATTGACCGTAGACAGTTCGGCCAACGGCGTCTGGCTCGGGCACAAAGTGATCAACGAGGCACCGCTTTCGCGCACCAGGTTGGCGGTGATCAGCAGGTCCTTGGAACGTCCGGACTGGGAAATGCAGATCGCGACGTCGGTTGGCTTGAGCGTCACGGCCGACATCGCCTGCATGTGCGGGTCGGAATACGCCGCAGCGGTGAGCAGCAAGCGGAAGAACTTGTGCTGGGCATCCGCCGCAACCGCACCCGAGGCGCCGAAGCCATAGAACTCGACACGCTGGGCCTGGGACATCAGCGTCACCGCCCGCTGCAATTCCAGCGGATCGAGCTTCTCGCGAACCTCCATCAGCGTATGCAGGGTGGTGTCGAAGATTTTCAGGCTATAGTCGGCGACCGAGTCATCCTCATGGATCGCAAACTGGCCGAAACTTGCACCTGCCGCCAGGCTCTGGGCTAGCTTCAGCTTCAGGTCCTGAAAGCCGGAACAACCAATGGCACGGCAAAAACGCACGATGGTCGGTTCGCTGATGCCCACGCTGTGGGCCAAGTCGGCCATGGAGCTGTGCATCACGGCCGCAGGATCAAGCAGCACGTGGTCGGCGACCTTGAGCTCCGACTTGCGTAACAGGTGGCGAGACTGGGCGATGTGTTGCAGCAGATTCAAGGGGCTGGACTCTTTGTTATTGGCAGGTGCCGGGGATGTAGCACGCTTGTAGTTATACTACATGAATTGGCTTTTTGCCTGCTCAATGCGTTACCGAATCCCTCGATTTCAGGTGCCCGCGCTTCATGTAGCACCCATGGCGCCTGTCCTGGTGCGCTGGGTGCGCGTTTTAACGGACAAAAGCGCCTTGCGTATCCTCGTCAGCTTGCGGCTTGCGCGTGCAGCAAACCTGCCAACGTCTGGGCCTCGACCGGGCGGCTGATCAAATAGCCCTGTACTTCATCGCAGCGCTCGGCTTTCAGGAACTCAAGCTGTTCTTCCCGCTCCACCCCTTCCGCCACGACCTTCAGCTTCAGGCCGTGAGCCATGGCAATGATTGCCCGGGTAATCGCCGCGTCTTCGCTGCCCTCCCCCAGGCCACGGATAAACGCCTGATCAATTTTCACGTAATCCACCGGGATCCGCTTGAGGTAGCTCAGGGATGAGTAACCGGTGCCAAAATCATCAATGGCCAGTTTCACCCCGAGATCACGCAACTGCTGGAACGTTGCGATGATATGTTCGACGCTGTCCAGCAACTGGCTTTCGGTGAGTTCCAGCTCCAGCAGTTGCGGTGCCAGCCCGGTTTCCTCCAGCACCTGACGCACCAGACTGACCAGCTTGCCCTGGCGCAATTGATGCACCGACAGATTGACCGACACCCGAATCGCTTCAAGCCCCTGCCGTTGCCACTCACAGGCTTGCCAGCAGGCCTGACGCAGCACGAACTCACCGATCGGGCCGATCAATCCGGTTTCTTCAGCCAGACCGATGAAATCCCCCGGCGGCACGCGGCCCATGGTCGGATGATCCCAACGCACCAAGGCTTCGGCGGCATTCAACCGGCCAGTGGCCAGGCATAGTTTCGGTTGGTAAAACACCTTCAGCTGTTTGTCTTCGATGGCTTTGCGCAGGTGGTTTTCCAGTTGTAAACGCTCCAGCGTGCTGGCTTGCAAGCTGTCGGTGTAAAACTGGAAATTGTCGCCACCCAGGTGTTTGGCGTGCTGCATCGCCATGTTCGACTGACTGACCAATGCCGATATTTCCCGCGCGCTGTCCGGCAACAGGCTGATGCCCATCGACGCGCTGACCACCAGCTCATGCCCGTCAATGGTCACCGGCAGGCGCAACTTGTTCGCCAGACGAGTCGCCACCCGGGCCAGGCTCGAAAGGTTGCCGTAGGAATTGAACAGCACGGCAAACTCATCACCGGAAAGGCGCGCGATGGTGTCTGCTTCAGGCAATGCATTCACCAGTCGCCGGGCCATTTTCTGCAACAACTGGTCGGCGACTTCATGCCCCAGGCTGTCGTTGAGTTGCTTGAACCGATCGAGATTGATGTGCAGCAACGCCAGGCTGCGATAACCGCCCTGTCGCACGCGTTGATGAGCCTCGCTGAGTCGTTCGCGGAACATCGCGCGGTTGGCCAGACCGGTAAGTTCGTCGTAATGGGTCAGATAGCGCATGCGCTCTTCGGATTCTCGGCGGGCTGAGAGATCAGCGAAGAAGCCCACAATATGGCTTACATTTCCCCGAGTATCGCGTACAGCATTCAGTTGCAGCCATTGCGGATACATCTCGCCGTTCTTGCGGGTCTCCACCAATTCGCCCTGCCAGCTGCCTTCCTGCTCCAGCGCCTGGTGTATTGAGGCGTAATGCCGACGCGCATCACGACTGCATGGCAGCTCAACGACATTGCGTCCGATCATGTCGCCGATGTCATAGCCGGTCACCCGGCTGAAGGCTTGATTGATCGCGATCAGGACGTAATTCGGATCGAAAATCACGATCCCTTCGCTGGCCGCCTCGAACACGGTCGCCGCCAGTTGCCGCTGCTCCTCCAGGCCTTTGCTGGCACTGATGTCGCGGCGAGTGCCGACCATGCGAATCACCCGGCCGTTGTCGGCACGCTCGACTGCCCGCCCGCGGTCCTCGATCCAGACCCAGTGGCCGTCGCCATGCCGCACGCGATACTCGATTTGATAATCCTCAGTGCGCCCCTTCAAATGCTCGACCAGCGCCCTTTTCAGCGCAGGAAGATCCTCAGGATGAAGGCGCGGCTTGAGGTGGCGCAGTAATGCCGTGACCTGCTCCGGTTCCAGACCGAACAATTCCTGAATCTGCGTGTGATGGACTTCGTCGGATTGCAGATTCCAGTCCCACAACCCCAACTCGCTGGCCTTCAATGCCAACGCCAGACGCGCCTCACTCTTGCTCAGCGCCTGGTTGGCGGCGTCCAGTTCCAGGCTGCGCTGAGCGACACGGTTTTCCAGGTCGACCTGGATCTCTCGCAACTCGTCCTCGGCACGTCGGCGCTGCTCTATCTCCTTGGCCAGCTTCTGATTGAGCTGATCACTGCAGCTTTGCGCTTGCTGTAGATGTTCGATCAGTGCCTGGTTCTGAAAGCGTCGCATCAAGCCCCGATCGATCAATCGATTGACTTGCCAGGCGACCACGCTCAACGCACCGAGCAGGATCAGCCCGAACCAGCCCCAACCTTGCTGCTGTTCGTCAGCCCCCCAAAACATATAGGCGATGGCCGGCAACAGGCAGGGCAAGGTAAATGACAGAAAGGCCGGCAAACTGACCGCATAAGCCACACTGGCCGAGAGCGCTGCGGCACCGATGAGGCCGAAGACCCAGGCTTGCTGAATGAAGTTATCGGCGGGAACCAGGGCGATGCCGGCACCGGCCAGTGTCAGACCGGTGAGACCGGAGCCCAGCAAGAACATCCGTCGCCAAATGGGATGGGCCTGACGATTGGGAATGGCCGAATCGAAGGCTGCGACCTGAATCACTCGCAATGCCACCAAAGACAACAACCACACCAGCCAGACACTGACCAGAAAATAGCGCTGCGGGCTCCAGAGTAACCCGGCACAGACCAGGCCATTGATCAGCATGAACAAGGTGGGCAATAGCGAGCCTTGATACAACAGGCGCGTGCGTTCGACCGCCATTTCCATGGCGTACTGTTTTCGGATCACCCGGGGTTCCACAGTGGGGCCCGACAGGTCGAAGCTGAGGGTCATAGGCGATGTTCTTGTTCTTATAATGATGAGCATGTGCCCGAAACTGCTCGGAGCATACACAAGCAATTGCCCGGACCAAACTGCTGCTGATCAATAAATCGCCAAATTTTTTGGCCGCCGACACCACTGAAAATGCTGAAGGCACGCCCCGCCAACGCCTGCAGCCGATGACTGACCGGTCGTCCTTCGCATAACTTTCATCGGTTAAAGCAAAGCGGGGTTTGCCCGGTGTGGCGCGGCCCCCTAGAATGCCCCGATGCGCGATGATCTCTCCCTTCTGCTGAACTCCCTCAACGATGCCCAACGCCAGGCCGTAGCGGCCCCCGTGGGTCGTCAGTTGGTCCTGGCCGGTGCTGGTTCCGGTAAAACCCGAGTGCTGGTGCACCGTATCGCCTGGTTGATCCAGGTCGAAAACGCCTCGCCCCACTCCATCCTGTCGGTGACCTTCACCAATAAGGCCGCTGCCGAGATGCGCCAACGCATCGAGCAGCTGATGGGTATCAACCCGGCCGGCATGTGGGTCGGCACCTTCCACGGCCTGGCGCACCGCCTCCTGCGGGCGCACTGGCAGGAAGCGGGCCTAAGTCAGACCTTCCAGATTCTCGACAGCGATGACCAGCAGCGTCTGGTCAAGCGGGTGATCCGCGAGCTCGGCCTGGACGAACAGCGCTGGCCGGCCCGTCAGGCCCAGTGGTTTATCAACGGGCAGAAAGACGAAGGCCTGCGCCCGCAGCACATCCAGGCCAGTGGTGACTTGTTCCTGGCCACCATGCGCGGTATTTATGAAGCCTACGAGGCCGCCTGCCTGCGTGCGGGCGTCATCGACTTCTCCGAATTGCTGCTGCGCGCCCTCGATCTGTGGCGCGATCACCCTGGCCTGCTCGCTCACTATCAAAAGCGCTTCCGGCACATCCTGGTGGACGAGTTCCAGGACACCAACGCCGTGCAATACGCCTGGTTGCGCCTGCTGGCCAAGGGTGGCGACAGCCTGATGGTCGTAGGCGACGATGACCAGTCGATCTACGGCTGGCGCGGCGCGAAAATCGAGAACATCTACCAGTATTCCGAAGACTTCCCGGACGCCGAAACCATTCGCCTGGAGCAAAACTATCGCTCCACCGCCGGCATCCTGAAGGCTGCCAACGCCTTGATCGCCAATAACACCGGGCGCCTGGGCAAAGAGCTGTGGACAGACGGCGGCGACGGCGAAGCGATCAACCTGTACGCCGCCTTCAACGAGCACGACGAAGCACGCTACGTTGTCGAAACCATCGAAAGCGCGCTGAAAACCGGCTTGTCTCGCAGCGATATCGCGATTCTGTACCGTTCCAACGCCCAATCACGGGTTCTGGAAGAAGCCTTGCTGCGCGAGCGCATTCCCTACCGTATCTATGGCGGTCAGCGTTTCTTCGAACGCGCCGAAATCAAGAACGCCATGGCCTACATGCGCTTGCTCGAGGGCCGCGGTAACGATGCTGCGCTGGAACGGGTGATCAACGTGCCGGCCCGTGGCATTGGCGAGAAAACCGTCGAAGCGATCCGCGACCATGCTCGCCACAGCGATGTGTCGATGTGGGAAGCGATGCGCCAACTGGTGGCCAACAAAGGCCTGACCGGTCGTGCGGCCGGCGCCCTTGGCGCGTTTATCGAGCTGATCGAGAACCTCGCCGCCAAGTGCATGGAAATGCCACTGCACCTGATGACCCAGACCGTCATCGAGCAGTCAGGGCTGATCGCCTATCACGAAGCGGAAAAAGGCGAGAAAGGCCAGGCCCGGGTAGAAAACCTTGAGGAACTGGTCAGCGCCGCGCGCAACTTCGAAAACAGCGAAGAAGACGAAGAGCTGACGCCATTGGCAGCGTTCCTCGGTCACGCATCGCTGGAGGCCGGCGATACCCAGGCCGACGAGCACGAAGACAGCATTCAACTGATGACCCTGCACAGCGCCAAGGGCCTGGAATTCCCTTACGTGTTCCTTGTGGGCATGGAAGAAGGTCTGTTCCCGCACAAGATGAGCCTGGAAGAACCCGGCCGCCTTGAGGAAGAGCGTCGCCTGGCCTACGTCGGCATTACCCGGGCCATGCAGAACCTGGTGATGACCTTTGCCGAAACCCGACGCCTTTATGGCAGCGAAACCTACAACAAGGTGTCGCGCTTCGTACGCGAGGTTCCGAAAGGCCTGATTCAGGAAGTGCGGTTGTCCAACAGCGTCAGCCGTCCGTTTGGTGGCAACCAGTCGATGAGTGGTAGCAACCTGTTCAGCGGCAGCGAGATTCCACAGACCGGTTTCAGCCTTGGCCAGACCGTACGCCACTCCATCTTCGGTGACGGCGTGATCCTCAACTTCGAAGGCGCCGGGGCCCAGGCCCGGGTGCAGGTGAACTTCAGCGAAGGCAGCAAGTGGCTGATGCTGGGGTATGCCAAACTGGAAGCTATTTAAGGTCACACTGACTGTTTTTCTGTGGGAGCGAGCCTGCTCGCGAAGAACGATGACGCGGTGTTTCAGAGACACCCTGAAATTCCCATTCGCGAGCAGGCTCGCTCCCACAGTTGACCTGACTAAAGGTGCTGAAAAATGGGCTCAGGCTTTTTTTCCTCCTGGACATTCTGGGCCCTGTTATCGGCGGCATTCGCAGCAATGACCGCCATTTTCGCGAAAGTCGGCATCGAAAACGTCAACTCCGACTTCGCCACCCTGCTACGTACGATAGTGGTATTGGTCAGCCTGGCCTTGATTTTGTACGCCACGGGCCAATATCAGTCATTGGGATCGATCTCTGCGAAGAGCTACCTGTTCCTGCTGTTGTCGGGCCTTGCCACCGGTGCATCGTGGATCTGCTATTTCCGCGCACTCAAGGTCGGTCCGGCGTCACTGGTTGCCCCAGTGGACAAACTCAGCGTGGTGCTGGTGGCTGTCCTTGGCGTTGTCCTGCTGGGTGAAAAACTCGACCTGCGCCAATGGGGCGGAATCGGCCTGATCACGGCCGGGGTTGTCTTGCTTGCCCTGCGACGCTAGGCAAGCGTCCTACAAGCCCTGTCCACTCATCTGACAGATCAAAGTCAAAAGGCCTTATTGCACTGACTGGAGCTGAACACGACCTGTCAGGCAAAAGCCCGAAACACTCTGCCGCTAGCCAGTAACACTTCACCTGTGCAACATGGCGCGCGTGCCTTCCACAAATGGGAATTCCCTTTATGAAACGTTTTCTTAGCATCGCCATGGCGTTGTGCATCGGCCTGACGATGAGTCTCGACGTCAATGCCGCCAAGCGCTTCGGTGGTGGCAAAAGCGCAGGCGCTGCGCCGACTCACCAGACCAGCCAGATGGCTCCTTCTTCTCCAGGCATGGGCGGCGCTGCGGCGACCGCTGGTGCTGCCGGTGCCGCTGGCGCTGCTGCCAAGGCCGGTGGCGCTTCGCGCTGGCTCGGCCCTCTGGCCGGTATCGCGGCCGGTGGCCTGCTGGCCTCCATGTTCATGGGTGACGGCTTCCAGGGCATGCAGATCTTCGACATCCTGATCATGGCCGTCATTGCGTTCCTGGTCTTCCGCTTTATCGCCGCCCGTCGTCGCAAGCAGCAGGAGCAGTACGCTCCGGCCGGCCACGCGCCGATGCAACGTGAAGCGTTCGAACAAAAGCCTGCCGGCGGTTCGATCTTCGGTGGTTCGCCAGCGCCTGTTGCCGCTCGCCCAGTGATCAACGCGCCAGCCTGGTTCAACGAAGGAAACTTCGTCGAAGCGGCACGCAATCACTTCCAGTCCCTGCAGCAGCACTGGGACGCCAACGAAATGGACAAGATCGCCGAGTTCGTGACCCCGCAAATGCTGGAGTTCCTCAAGCGTGAGCGTGCTGACCTGGGCGACGGTTTCCAGTCCACCTACATCGATAACCTCAATGTACAGCTGGACGGTGTGGACGACCGCGCCGACAAGACCATCGCCACCCTGACCTTCACTGGCGTGTCGAAAACCTCGCGTTTCGACCAGGGCGAAGTCTTCAGCGAAAGCTGGAACATGGAACGTGCACAGGGCGAAAACCAGCCTTGGCTGGTAGCCGGTATCCGCCAGAACGGCTGATCCTCCCCCGGCGCTTCACTTGCTGCAAACAAAACCCCGGCTCAGGCCGGGGTTTTCTATTTCGCGGTTGCATCTATAGCAAGCTACTGTATAAACCGCCCCATATAAACCGCGCCATACAAGCAAGAGGATCCCGGACGTGGAAGAAATCATCGAACAACTGCGTGAAGCCAACGAACCGGTACCGGTCCCCTTGGAATTGCCCGACGAAGACCTGCTGGTCGAAATCGAGGAACAACTGTTCATCGACATTCCGTTCGTCTTCAGAGAGTTTCTGCTGACTGTCAGTGACGTGGTCTACGGCAGCCTGGAACCGGTCACCGTGACCGACCCGCAATCCCACACCTACCTGCCCGACGTTGCCGCCAACGCCTGGGACGCCGGCGTCGATCGCAGCCTGATCCCGATCTGCCAGGACGGTGATGACTACTATTGCGTCGAAGAAGACGGCACCGTGGTGCTTTGGCAGGCCGAAGAAGAGCTGATCGCCGAAGAAACCTGGGAGTCGGTGTGGCACTGGGCGCGGGACGTCTGGCTGGAAAGCTGATCCAGTAAACGCCACTGGGTGGTCAGTGCCCGGACGACTCCTTGTGATTGTCGAGGGTTTCCAGCAACGCCACCTGCATCCGCGTATGCACACGAATGAACCAGCGCCACAACAGCGCCGCCACGGCGGCTGCGACCACGGCGATCAGCACCAGCAACTTGTTGGTCGGCAGAATACTGGCCGACAAGGCTGCCAACAGCAAAAAGATCACCAGCAGCGACAGGATCGGGATCACTTCGGCGATCACCCGGCGCACTCGCTGCGTGTGGCGCCCGGCCATCTCCGGCTTCACGCCCATTTCCGCCAGCAACATCGACAATGCCTTTAGCTTGCGGTACGCCGCAATCAAAAAAGGCAGCGATAACAGCAGCGCCCCACCCCAGATCAACGCCTTTTGCCAGCTCGGATCGCTGATCCAGCCTTGCAGGTAAGCCGACATGCGCTCGGCGAAGTACGCCCCCGAGAAGAAGATCGCGATCACGAGCGCCAGATTGACGCCCACCTGCAGCAAGATCCTGCGAATCATGGATGCCAGTAACGCGCCCTCACCCTGAGGCTGGATGCTGCGCAGCCATTCGCCGTACATCCCCAACACCCGCCCCAGGCGTTCTGGCATGGCGCCGGCGAGCTTGATCGACAATGGATCGGCCGCGCGGATCAGATACGGCGTCAGCAGGGTCGTGATCACCGAAACCGCCACAGCCACGGGGTATAAAAAGTTACTGGTGACCTGCAAGGTCATGCCCAGTGCCGCGATGATGAAAGAGAATTCGCCAATCTGTGAAAGACCCATCCCGACTCGCAGCGAGGTACGTCCGTCATTGCCGGCGATAAATGCACCAAGGCCGCAGGACAACATCTTGCCGAGCACCACGGCTACGGTGATTACGGCGATTGGCCAGGCGTACTGAAGCAGAATCGCCGGATC
This sequence comes from Pseudomonas sp. KH_046_2, assembly GCF_057838985.1. NCBI lineage: Bacteria > Pseudomonadati > Pseudomonadota > Gammaproteobacteria > Pseudomonadales > Pseudomonadaceae > Pseudomonas > Pseudomonas sp. KH_046_2. The sequence goes on from NZ_CM174480.1 coordinate 6,200,258, forward strand.
AAGCATCAGCCCGATTGCCACGAAGAAAATCGCACTGAAAAGATCGCGAACCGGTTCAATCAATCGTTCGATTTTCAGCAGTTGCCGGGACTCAGCCATGATCGCTCCGATCAGGAATGCCCCGAGGACCATGCTGTATTCAAGCTTGACCACCAGCAGGCAGAAACCGAAACACAGGCCCAGCACGGTGATCAGCAGCATTTCGTTGCTTTCGAATCTGGCGACGTAGGCCAGCAGCCGCGGCACCATCAGGATGCCAATGACCAACGCGACGATCATGAACAGCGACAGTTTGCCGACCGTGGAAAACACTTCGCCGGAGCTGACCGTACCGCTGACCGCGATGCTGGACAGTAGCGCGATGATGCCGATGCCCAGAATGTCTTCGACGATCAGCACTCCGAATATCAATTGGGCAAATCGCTCGTTCTTCAACTTCAGATCATTGAGCGCCTTGACGATGATGGTGGTCGAGGAAATCGCCAGGATCGCGCCGAGGAACAGTGAATCCATGGTGTTCCAGTCGAACCAGCGACCAATCTCGTAGCCGATCCAGATCATCAGCACGATTTCCAGGAAGGCCGCGATGAATGCCGTGGCACCGACCTTGAACAACTTGCGCAGGCTGAATTCCAGGCCCAGGCAGAACATCAGGAATATCACCCCGAGTTCGGCCAGGGTCTTGATCGTGTCTTCGTCGTGGATCAGGCCGAATGGCGGGGTGTGCGGGCCAATGATGAAACCGGCGACGATGTATCCCAGCACCACCGGTTGCTTCAGACGATGGAAGACCACGGTGACCACACCTGCGATCAACATGATCACTGCCAGATCCTGAATGAAACTGATGGCATGCATGGCGTGAGACTCCCTGGATGGCGTTGCTCGATCCCCAGACGCAGGAAAAGCCTGATCGAGCAGGACAAAAATCGGAATTGCACGTAAGAAATGCCCTTGAGGCAGGGCTTTTTGCAGGGTAACACCGCGACTTCTGGCAGAAAGGCGGTGCAATATATGGAAACAGATCGATCCGGCGTGACGGCGACCCTGCACCCGGCGTCCCGATAACTGTTGGTTTGAAAAAACCGCCGAGGCACCCGCAGAGGTGTATCCCTCAAACCTGGCCTTGACCCGTGAGAATGCTATGGAACCCGGAAACGCCCAGCTGTCGATGACGGTATTGATGACCCCCGACATGGCCAACTTCTCTGGCAATGTCCACGGCGGCACCCTGCTCAAATACCTCGACGAAGTGGCCTACGCCTGCGCCAGCCGTTATGCCGGCCGCTATGTGGTGACCCTGTCGGTGGATCAGGTCATTTTCCGTGAGCCGATCCATGTCGGCGAACTGGTGACCTTTCTCGCCTCGGTCAACTACACCGGCAACACCTCCATGGAGGTGGGTATCAAAGTGGTGACCGAGAACATCCGCGAACGCTCGGTGCGTCACACCAACAGCTGCTTCTTCACCATGGTTGCGGTGGATGACCAGCGTAAACCTGCCTCCGTACCACCGTTGCAACCGCAGAATAGCGAAGACAAGCGTCGTTACATGCAGGCCCAGCAGCGCCGGCAGATTCGTCAGGAGTCGGAAAAGCGCTATCAGGAGATCAAGGGCGACGTCTGAGTTGTTCAGGCAGGCTGATGGTGTTTTCTAGATAGCCTTCGCGAGCAAGCCCGCTCCCACACTGGATCTATGCAACACCGAAGATCAAATGTGGGAGCGGGCTTGCTCGCGAATGGTTTCAACGCTCAATCAGAGGCTGATCGAGGTCGCCTCGAACCGCACCCGCGGATGGGCAATCCGGTCCTGAGCCCGAACCAGTTCCAACTCGTAGCTGGCACAGGCCTGGGTTTCCAGCAGCACTTCATGCACCGCCGACGCCGCGAACTCGAACGCGGCCACCAGGCTGTCGCCCAACAGCACACGCGCCAGGAACAGGCCGGACGTCAGATCGCCCACGCCCACCGGCTGACGCGGGAACGCCAGCAACGGGCGCTGCAAATGCCAGCTGCCTTCGGCCGTCACCAGCAGCATCTCGAAGACCTCTGGCGATTTGCCTGGGTAGTCCAGATGCTTGACCAGCACCGCTTTCGGGCCGCGCACCAGCAATGCACGCGCCATTGCCAGGCAATCGAACAGCGATTGCGGCTTGCGCCCGGAGAAGCTGTCCAGCTCCAGCTGGTTCGGGCACATGAAGTCCGCCACGGCGGCGGCCTCTTCCAGCAGGAAATCACTGACCTCCGCCGGAACACTGCAGCCCTTCTCCGGATGCCCCATGACCGGGTCACACAGGTACAGAGCCTTGGGATTCATCGACTTGATCCGCGCCACCCCCGTCAGGATCGCCCGGCCCTGGGCCGCACTGCCGAGGTAACCGGAGAGCACCGCATCGCAGTTGCCCAGCTCGCCGATCGCCGCAATGCCTTCGACCAGGTCGGGGATCTGGTGCGGCGCCAGCACTTCACCGGCCCACTGACCGTACTGGGTGTGATTGGAGAACTGCACGGTGTTGAGCGGCCAGACATTCACCCCGACCCGTTGCATCGGGAAAACCGCGGCACTGTTGCCGGCGTGACCGAATACCACGTGGGACTGGATAGCGAGCAAATGCGGTGTACGTTTCATGCGGTGGATTTCCGTAAAACGATTGAAATTCTAGCCGCGCAGTATGCGACTAAACGCAGCCTGTACGACAGACCAGCGACGCAGTTAAGCTGACACTATCTTGTTGGAGCACCCTGTTGATGCTGACCCTTGGAAATATATTCGTGCTGATGCTGTTCGCCACTGCCGGCGCATGGCTATGGCACAACCACGGCTTGCGCGAGCGCGCGCTGGAGCGGGTCAAGCAGCATTGCGGCAAACTCGGGATCGAATTGCTCGACGGCAACGTTGCCCTGAAAAGAATCGCGTTCATCAGGGATGCCAATGGTCGGCGACGCCTGGCCCGTGTGTATAACTTCGAATTCACCGTGACGGGCGAAACCCGCCACAACGGCACCATCACCCAGTTCGGCGCTCACAGCGCACAGATCGAGCTGGCGCCCTACCCGGTCCCGTTCGACGAAACCGAACCAGTGGTCGAAGTGGCAAAACCTCGCGCGGAAGTGATCGAGCTGAGCCAGTGGCGTCAGGACCATACCAAGTGGCGGCCGTGAGCCATTAACCCGATCCGCACCGGCACGCTACCAGCTCACGCTGCAGTCGTTCTGCATTCTGCACCTCACTGAAAATCAGCTCGATACGTGAATCCTGCCGCCATTCACTGGGCCGCCAGTTCAGCACCGAGTTATCCACCGCGTTCGCCGAAACCCACCCTTGGGTACTGTGGATAACCAGCTTCGCCCGCTTCCAGACAAGGTTTTCAAGCCACCGGCCAACCAGAACGGCATCAAATACCTGGCTTGGGTGCCAACGCCAACCGATGCTCCAGCCACCGTCCTGTTCCTGACTCAAGCAAATGGGCAATGCGGGATCGCTCCAGACCGCCGGCAGCTGCGCCAGGCCCTTGGGCAAGACGAAGTTATCCACACCTGCCCGCGCTTTGGCATTCAGCCCCGGCAACTCGCTCAAGGGTAAAGCCGCCTGTTGCGTCCAACACAGGGGGAGCGGCGGCAATTGCCCGGCGATTCGCTGGCGGCTTTCTTCTTCGAGACCTTCAGACTTGTTCAACAGCAGTAGTCCCGCATGGCCCAGCGCTTGCTGCTGAACATCCGGCAGCGGTTTGCCAGCGGCGAGCGCCTGGGCATCCAACACCAGCACACAAGGCTGGACAGCCAACACGCCTTGCCACGGCGCTTCGCTCAATTGCTTGAGCAACTGCGCCGGATGCCCCAGCCCTGAAGGCTCGATGAACAGCCGATCCGGCTGTGCCTTGCGCAACAAACGCCCAAGACCAATCTGAAACGGCGCACCGTTGACGCAACACAAGCAGCCCCCGGCCACTTCCCCCAGTGCGATACCATCGGCGTCCTGGGTCAGTAGCGCAGCGTCGAGACCGATCTGGCCAAACTCGTTGATCAACACTGCCCAGCGCTCACCAGCCGGGCGCTGGGTCAGCAGGTGCTTGATCAGGCTGGTCTTGCCGGCGCCCAACGGGCCGGCAATGACATGAGTGGGGATATTCTGCAGCATGGTTGATGATTTCTGAGGAGGTGGTGGATGCGGTTGATCGGCTTGTCGTTGCTCTTGGCACTCGTTTCAGGCGAGGCGCTGGCCCAGGCTTGCGTGGTTCATAGCCAGGGCCAGCGGCTTGATGTCCAGGTTTGCCAGCAGAACCGCAACATCCCGCCAAAACTCTTCGCCGATGGTTTCTGCCAACCGAACCTGGCGGGGCAGAAAGTCGATGTGCAGTATGTCGATCAATGTCCCGGCGGCGCATTTGGTATCTGCAGCAACGCCCAAGTCGCCAATATGCCCTACCGACAGGATATTCACTATTACGGCGTTGCCACCGACGCGGCGTATCTGCAGCCGTACTGCGAGGCCCAGAGCCAGGGCACCTGGCTCAAGCCTTGAAGCGCCAGTAGTGGATCAGGCGGCCTCTTCGTACCAAGGGCCGAATGGATCAGGCAGCAAACGCCAGCCCTCTAACCCCAGCGCCATTTCCTCATCGGTCAGCAGGCATGCGTTCAGCTCAGCCGTGAGTTGCGTGAAGTCGATGTTCTGGCCGATGAACACCAGTTCCTGGCGACAGTCTCCGCTGTCGGCGGTCCAGTTTTTCATGATCCCGGCGGTACTTTCTTCGTCTTGCGGCCATTGGTTTTTCGGTACGAAACGCCACCAGCGCCCGGCAAAACCATAGCGCATCAAACCACCGGCCTGAGACCAGCTGCCGGCGTCCATGTGCTTGCTCGCCAGCCAGAAAAAGCCCTTGGAGCGCAGCAGCTTGCCGTTGTCCCAAGGACCGTCGATGAAGTTGAAGAAACGCTGTGGATGGAACGGCCGGCGAGCCCGGTAAGCACTGGACGCGATGCCGTATTCTTCGGTTTCCGGCACGTGTTCGCCGCGCAGCTCCTGCAACCATCCCGGTGCCTGGGCAGCTTTTTCGAAGTCAAAACGACCGGTGTTGAGAATCTTGTTCAAGGGAATTTCGCCCATCGCCATCGGAATGATTTCCGCCCGAGCGTTGAGCCGCTCAAGTATGGCGATCAGTTCCTCGCGCTGGTGGCTGCTGATCAAGTCGATCTTGCTGAGCAAAATCACATCGGCGAACTCGACCTGCTCAATCAACAGGTCGGTAATCGAACGTTCGTCTTCCTCCCCAAGGGTTTCTCCTCGGGAAGCCAGGCTTTCGGCAGCCTGGTAATCGAGCAGGAAGTTCATGCCATCGACCACCGTGACCATGGTGTCGAGACGTGCGATGTCGTTGAGGCTCTGGCCGTTTTCATCGCGGAAGGTGAAGGTTTCCGCCACCGGCAGCGGTTCGGAAATTCCGGTGGACTCGATCAGCAGATAGTCGAAGCGACCCTCTCTGGCGAGTTGACTCACCTCCTCCAGCAGGTCTTCACGTAACGTACAGCAAATACACCCGTTACTCATCTCCACCAACCGTTCTTCGGCTCGGTTTAGGCTGACATCGCGCTGGACTTCGGTGCCATCGACGTTGATTTCGCTCATATCGTTGACGATGACTGCAACTCGTAAACCATCGCGATTACGTAGTATGTAATTAAGAAGTGTACTCTTTCCGGCGCCTAGAAAGCCGGAGAGAACGGTCACGGGAAGTCGATTGGACATCTGCATACTCCTCACAGGGATGCCCGGTCGCTGTGTCGGGCTTGCATAATGTTATACTGTAACACCACAAATAAACCATCCCCTCTTGCCCGGCTGGGCAAAGGACAGGATGCTGAACGCCGCTCCCCTTGTGAGAAAGCTCATGCGCAACGCCCTTAAACCTGCATTGATCATGCTTTCCCTGTTGGCGGCGGCCGACGCGATGGCCCAGGTCCCGAGCCTGGCCAAGTGCACCCGCAGCGCCAACCTGCTGGCCTGCGTGGATGCGGATGGCAACGCCTACAGCGTCAACACTGCCGGCAGCACCCTCTATCTGCGGGGTTTCGAAACGGCCGGAAAACGCTATTGGGCACAGACCAACAGCCGCTACGGCCAGCTGACGTTTTTCACCGGTATCGCTTCCGATGGCGAGGCCTGGGTCGGCTACAACAGGCGCGTCGGCTGGACCACGATCAACCGGTTTTCCAGCTCCGGAGGCAGCAGCGCCAAGTTCACCTGCAACCGGATCGCTGGCTGTTAGGCCTCTTTGTTTTTCTGTTGATGGCGTGAAATCAGGCTGAGCATGTGGTGGTTGCGCATGATGAAAGTCCGTTCATGAAAAAGGCATCGTCGATTGTATTGTTATACTATAACATTACAAATCAACTCCCACGATGGACCTGCTCATGAATGCGCTGACTCTGCCGGATATCGCCGCGCAGGCCTCACGCCAAGCCCTGCCACTGGAGTGGGTGGGCATGTGCGGCATTGCTCTTCCTGTTTTGTTTGATGGCCAACGACTGAATGCGAAGGCCGATGCCGGCGTGAGCCTCGACGATGGCAATGCGCGCGGCATTCACATGTCACGGCTCTATCTGGCGCTTGAATTGCTGGAGCAGGAAAACCTTTCACCGGCTTTATTGCGGCGGGTTTTGCAGCGTTTTCTTGAGAGTCATGAAGGGCTATCCAGCAGCGCACACCTAACCATTCATGCCGATTTGTTGCTGAAAAGGCCGGCGCTGATCAGTCCACTGGCTGGCTGGAAAAGCTATCCAGTCACCATCGAAGCGCGTTTGAAAAACGCAATGTTCCACGTGGAACTAAAAATAGACGTGCCTTATTCCTCAACCTGCCCGTGTTCCGCGGCCCTTTCTCGACAGTTGATTCAGCAGCAGTTCGTCAATGATTTCGCCAACAAGCCACTGCAACACGCCGACGTTTTAGCCTGGCTCGGCTCCACGAACGGCATAGTCGCTACACCTCACAGCCAACGCAGCAGTGCAAAGTTGCGCGTACGGCTGGCTGATTTTTTGGACGAGTTGCCTCTGATCGCCGTCATCAATGACGCCGAAGCCGCACTCGGCACCGCCGTTCAAACAGCGGTAAAACGCGCCGACGAACAGGCCTTCGCCCTGGCCAATGGTCAGAACCTGATGTTCTGCGAGGACGCCGCACGCCGTTTGAATCTGGCCCTGAAGCGCTCCACAGGCATCAACGCCTTCCACATTCGTGTCATCCACGCCGAAAGCCTGCACGCCCACGACGCCGTAGCCGAAAGCCGTTTCAACTGGGAGCTCGCATGATTGCTTGCCACGCTTTGCGCTGGGGCGCACCGGGGCAGCCACTCACGCCAGCGCTGGACTTCGAACTATCGAAGGGCAGCCTGACTGCCATCATCGGTGCGAACGGCTCCGGGAAAAGCAGCCTGTTGAAGGTCATCGCCGGCTTGCAAAAACCCTTGGCCGGAAAGGTTCGACTGAGTGTTCCACTCAAGGGCGGTGTGTCGTTCCTGCCCCAGCAACAACACCTGGACAGGCAATTTCCGATCAGCCTTCAGACATTGGTCGCCGCCGGTTTCTGGGGCAACAAACAGTCACCGGAAATCCGTAGCCAACGACTTAAAACCGTCTTCGAAAACTGGTGCCTGAACGGCCTGGAAGATCGACCTTTGATGGCCCTCTCCGGCGGCGAATTGCAACGGGCCCTGCTCGCCCGATTGAGCCTGACCGACGCCCCCTTGATGTTGCTCGACGAACCCCACGCGGCCCTCGATGAACTCGGCCAGGCATTGCTCTGGAAGCACATACACGATTGGCACCTCGAAGGCCGCACACTGGTGGTCGTGTGCCATGACCTCGCCGCTGTCCGCGAGCACATCCCGCACACATTGCTGATCAAACACAGTGGTTGTGTATTCGGCCCGAGCGCCGAACTGATCCGCCAAACATCCCAAGTGCAGGTGGCCTGATGATCGCTGCCGCGCATCTCTGGCAACCGTTCCACGAGTTCGTCTTCATGCGTCGGGCGCTACTCGGTGGTTTGCTCCTGGCGTGCAGTACGGCGCCTCTTGGGGTGTTTCTGATCCTCAGGCGCATGAGCCTGATCGGCGATGCCGTCGCCCACGGCATCCTTCCCGGTGCGGCCCTGGGTTTCTGGTTTGCCGGGTTGAGCCTCCCGGCCTTGACCATCGGCGGCCTCGGCGCCGGCCTGAGCATGGCCGGCCTCGCGGCCTGGATTACGCGGCGCACCGGCCTGCGAGAGGACGCCAGCCTCGCGGCGATCTACCCGATCTCCCTGGCCGGTGGCGTGCTGATTCTCGGCATCGCCGGCAAACGCCTGGACCTGTTGCACCTGTTGTTTGGCTCGGCGCTGGCGGTCGATGGCCCGACCTTGACCGGCATGCTTTGGGTCTCGGGCCTGAGCCTGATTGCCATGGCATTGATCTACAAACCACTGCTGCTCGACACCCTCGACCCGTTTTTTCTGCAAACCGTCAGCCGACTCGGCCCCTTGGCCCACGGCGTGTTCCTGACGCTGGTGGTGTTGAATCTGGTCATTGGTTTCCAGGCGATCGGCGCGTTGATGGTGGTCGGCCTGATGATGCTGCCTGCCGCCGCGGCGCGTTTCTGGAGTCGCCGCCTGCCGGTGCTGATCGTCGTCGCCGCCTTGCTCGGCTGCTTCTCGGTGTGGCTCGGCTTATTGATCTCGTTCTATTACTCGCTGCCCAGTGGCCCGGCAATCGTGCTGGTGGCCGGCGGTGGGTACCTGTTGTCCGTGGTGTTCGGGCCGGTGCACGGCTTGCTGCGCCGCCCGCCTTTGCTCACATCCCAATGAGGTGTTACCCGATGCGCGCTTTACTCGTGCTGTTCAGTTTGATGGTGTCGATGTCGCTGTCTGCCGCCGAAAAACTTCAGGTGGTCACCAGCTTCAGCATCCTGGCTGATATGACCCGGCAGGTCGGCAAGGAGCATATCCAGATCACCAACATGGTCGGCCCGGACGCGGATGCCCATACCTACGAGCCGACACCGGACGACGCCAAAGCGCTGCTCAAGGCCAGGCTCATCATCAAGAACGGCCTGGGTTTCGAGCCCTGGCTGGATCGCCTGGTAACGAGTACCGAGACCAAGGCGCCGGTCATCAGCGCGAGCCGCGGCGTCATACCGCGTAGCCTGGATGAAGACGGCGAAACCGTTCCCGACCCGCATGCCTGGCATAACCTGGCGAACACCGAACTGTACATCGCCAACATCACCAAGGCGCTGATTGCCGCCGACCCGGCGAACACCGCCGACTATGAGTGCAACAGCCAGGCGTATCTGAAACAGGTCTACGCCCTGCTCGCCGAAGCCAAGGCCAAGCTCGGCTCACTGCCACCGGGTAACCGCAAAATCGTGACGTCCCATGATGCCTTCGGCTATCTCGGCCAGGCCTACGGCATCGAGTTCATGGCGCCTCAAGGCCTGTCCACCGAGCGCGAACCTTCAGCCGCCGAAGTGGCCGCACTGATCACCCAGATTCGTCAGGCCAAGGTCAAGGCGGTGTTCATGGAAAACATCAAGGACGCCCGCCTGCTCAAGCAGATCGCCGATGAAAGCGGCGCGCAAATCGGCGGCACGCTGTACTCCGATGCCCTGGCGGCGAGCGGTCCGGCCAGCACCTTCACCGGGTTGTTCGAGTACAACCTCAACACCCTGTACAACGCGTTGAGCAAGCCATGATCCGCAAGAACCCTTCCGGAGATTTACCGCTGATTGCCGAGTCGGCCTACGTCGACAAGACGGCGATCATCTGCGGCAAAGTGGTGATCGGCGAGAACGTGTTCGTCGGGCCCTATGCCGTGATCCGTGCTGACGAAGTCGATGACTCAGGCGACATGCAGCCGATCACCATCGGCGCCAACTCGAACATCCAGGACGGCGTGGTGATCCACTCCAAATCCGGTGCGGCGGTGACCATTGGCGAGTTCAGCTCCATCGCCCACCGCTCGATCGTGCATGGCCCCTGCACCGTGGGCAATCGAGTGTTCATCGGCTTCAACAGCGTGCTGTTCAACTGCGTGGTCGGTGACGGTTGCGTGGTGCGGCACAACTCGGTGGTCGACGGTCGTGACCTGCCTGACGCCTTCTATGTGCCCTCTACCACGCGGATCGGCCCCAACACCGACCTCTCGCAATACCCGCCGGTGAGCGTCAGTGCCTCGGAGTTTTCCGAAGACGTGGCGCGCACCAACGTCGACTTGGTGCGCGGCTACAAAGCCCTGCAAAACGAGTTCTGACGCGGGTGGCCAAAAACAGCCATCGTGTCAGGACAAATTGCCTGGCACGACAAACGTCTTAATGTTTGCCCCTACGGTTTATGCGATAACGCTCGCTAGAAGCACGTGAGTACGCCGACCATGATCCAGATCACCCTGCCCGATGGTTCATTGCGTGAGTACGACCAGCCGCTGTCCGTCCACGAGGTGGCCGCCAGTATCGGCTCCGAACTGGCCAGCGCGGCCGTAGCAGGAAGGGTCAATGGTGTACTGGTGGACTGCGAACACATGATCGAGGCGCACGCCCGGGTCAGCATTGTCACCCCCCGGGAGCCCGACGGCCTGGAGATCCTGCGCCGCTCCTGTGCATTGATGCTGGCCATGGCGGTCAAGCAACTCCACCCCCACGCGCAATTGCGTGCGGGAAAGGAATTGGGCGACGGTTTCTTTTACGAGTTTGCAGTCGAGCAACCGCTGACCCCGGCAGACCTGCCCCTCATCGAAGCGCGCATGCAGTCACTGGCAGCGACCAATCACTCGATCCGTCGTCGACCGGCGCGCGAAGCTGTGTCGCTGTACCGTCTGGGGGACACCGAGTACCAGAGCCACGGACCGCACGTCCCCACCACCAAAGTCTTGCAGGCGTTTGCCCTCGATCACATCAGCGGCACGTTACAGCAACGGATCTACGGCACCTGCTGGTCCAGCCATCAGGAACTGCAACACTGGCGCATTCCACCCCATGTGGTCGTCGTGAGCATGGATGAGCGCCAGGCAACTTATGCACAAGCGGTGACCGAATCCTTGCGCCAAAAAGGCGTGAGGGCCAAGGCCGACCTGCGAAACGAAAAAGTCCGCTACAAGATTCGCCAGCACAGCCAGACCGTGCCGTACCTGGTCGTGGTTGGCGAAAAAGAACAGGCTGGGGGGTTCGTCAGTGTGCGCAGTCGCACGGGGGAGGATTTTGGCCGGATGGCTGTCGAGGCGGCGTGTGAGTGGTTGAGTCGACCGGGGATCTAGGGAGGCTGGAAGGACGCCTTCGCGAGCAAGCCCGCTCCCACATTGGTTTTGTGAATACCACAGATCCAGTGTGGGAGCGGGCTTGCTCCGGGCGGCGATCCGACGAAGCTTTTAAGCTCTTGGCTTCACCGTGCCGCAATCCTGCCCCAACCAGACGGCGCGCGACTCGAGGCTGCCCTTCTGCTGTATGCCGGTGGCGTTGAACGTCCCGTTGACCTTAGTGGTGAATTCGCGATCACTGAGGAATGTCGCCACGCCCGCCCCCTGGGCTCTCGGGCAACTGAAACGGAATTTCCACTGATTGCCAGAGCGGTCGGTGATTTCCTGCTTGCAGCCCGACTGTGGATCGGTCAGCGGAATGTTATCGGTCTTGACCTGCTCCGGGGTCAGGCACGCCCGAATTCCTTTGCCACCCATGGTGATGCCCTGCTTTTCCATTAGCGCGCGCTGCTCAGGGGTCATCTGGCTCTGGAGCTGACCGAGGATCAATTGCAGGTCCGGCATATTCTGCTCGTCGACCTTCATGTTGCTCGTGGTCAGCTCCCACAATCCTGGTTGCAGCATTTGCGCGTGAGCCGCCACAGGAAGTGCCAAACCCAGTGCCATGGCCAAACCCAGCAGACGAACGTTCATCGAGTAACTCCTGATCAGTAGTGGCCGTTAGACGTCAGCCGCAAGCTTCGGTTCATGGGCCAATTAATTAGCGACATTCTGCACGGAACATGGTCTGTTAAGCACTGAATCTTCAGGAGCAAGGCAGCCCCCATGGATTATTTCGGACCGCATATTTTCGGTTATACCATCGCCCTGTTGCACTCGCTGGGCATGATCGCGGCCATACACGCCGTGTTGACCGTCCGTACCGCCCAAGGCTCGATTGCCTGGGCCCTGTCGCTGTTTTTCATCCCTTACCTCACGCTGATCCCGTACCTGATGTTCGGCCGCAGTACCTTTGATGGCTACATCAAGGCCCGGCGGCAGGCCAACGAGGAGATGCGCAAAGCCGTTTCCGAACTCAACTGGCGCCCCTGGGTAGAAGAAGCGCTCACCGCCCGCGCTTCTTCTGCATACGCCTCACTCAGAGCGATGCCCAAGCTCGGAAACATGCCCTGCCTGGCCAATAACCAGACGCGGCTGTTGATCAACGGACAGTCGACATTCGACGCCATATTCGATGCCATCAGCCAGGCGAAAGAAGCCGTGCTGATCCAGTTTTTCATCGTCCACGACGACCGCCTCGGCCAACGCCTGCAGACTTTGCTGTTGAAGAAAGCCGCCGAAGGCGTGGCGATCTACCTTTTGTATGACCGAATCGGCAGCCACTCCCTGCCTAACGGCTACGTGCAGGCCTTGCGTGATGGCGGGGTCGAGGTCAAGGGTTTTGGCCCCCGTAATGGCTGGTTCAATCGCTTTCAGGTGAACTTTCGCAACCACCGCAAGATAGTGGTCGTGGACGGCATTCTCGGCTTCGTTGGCGGGCACAACGTCGGTGATGAATACATGGGCGAGAAACCGCCCCTGGCCCCCTGGCGCGATACCCACGTGCAAGTGCGCGGGCCAGTGGTGGCGTGCATGCAGGAGTCTTTCGCTGAAGACTGGTTCTGGGTGGCTCATGCCCTGCCGCCACTGATCCTGCCCGAGGTTTATCCGGAAGACGGCGTGCTGTGTCAGTTGCTCGCCAGCGGTCCGGCAGATGCCTGTGAAACCTGCTCTCTGTTCTTTGTCGAAGCAATCCATGCGGCGACGGAACGGGTCTGGATCACCAGCCCGTACTTCATCCCCGATGAAGCCGTGTTCGCAGCGTTGCGCCTGGCGGTCCTGCGGGGCGTGGATGTGCGACTGCTGTTGCCGTCTCGACCCGACCATCGAATCGTCTACGCCGCCTCCAGCCTCTACGCTTTCGAAGCCGTGCGCGCCGGTGTGCGGGTGTTCCGTTACGAGCCCGGATTCCTGCACCAGAAAGTGGTGTTGATCGACAGCGAAATCAGCGCCATCGGCAGCGCCAACCTGGACAACCGTTCGTTCCGGCTGAATTTCGAAGTGATGTTGCTGACCGTCGACAGTGCCTTTGCCGCCGAGGTGGAACAGATGCTCAACGATGACTTCGCCAACGCCCACGAAATCGCCAAAGAAGAAAGCCGGGAGACCCACCGCCTGCAGCAGGTCGGCATGCGGGTCGCCCGGCTTATTTCGCCGATTCTCTAGAGGTAGATATCGTCACGGGTCCAAGGCAGTTCATGACTGCCATCGGCGTGGGCCTTCACCGCGAGAATCTGGTGCAGGTTGATCCAGCCCCGGGCAAACGCGTAAGCGCAACCGGCCAGGTACAGCCGCCAAATGCGCAGGACTTGCTCCGGTACGAGTCTGGAGGCCGCTTCGAGGTTGTCTTCCAGGCGTTCGCTCCAGTGATCGAGCGTACGTGCGTAGTGCAGGCGCAAACTCTCGACGTCGACGATTTCCAGCCCCGCCTCACTGATCTCGGCAGAGATCATCGACAGGTGCGGCAGCTCGCCATTGGGGAACACATATTTCCCGATGAAATCTCCGGCACCTCGTCCCACCGGACGGCCATCGGTGTATTTGGCGGTGATCCCGTGGTTCATCACCAGGCCGCCCTCTTTCACCGCGCCGAACAGGGTCGTGCAGTACTCGGCAAGATTGGCGTGGCCGACGTGTTCGAACATGCCGACGCTGACCACTTTGTCGAAACGGCCATCCTGCGGCAGATCGCGATAGTCGAGCAGTTGCAGTTCGACCAGGTCCTCCAGGCCTTCCGCTTTTACGCGTTCCCGGGCCAGGGCCAACTGCTCCTTGCTGAGGGTGATACCGAACACTTTCGCGCCAAATTCCCGCGCCGCAAAACGCGCCAATCCGCCCCACCCGCAACCCACATCCAGCAGATATTCGCCGGGCTGCAGGCGCAGCTTGCGGCACAAATGACGGAACTTGGCTTGCTGGGCCTGCTCGAGGCTTTCACTGCCGGTCTCGAAGTAAGCGCAGGAGTACGCCATGTCGCTGTCGAGCCACAGCTGATAGAACGCGTTGGAAAGGTCGTAGTGGTAGGAAATCGCCTTGGCGTCCATCTCTTTGTCGTGGGCGCTACGAACCGGCTGATTGTCGTCGTTTTCATCCAGCAACGCCTGGCTCCATTCATCGCAGACGCGGATCACTTCGCTGATGGAGCCTTCGAGTTCCAGTTTGCCTTCGACAAAAGCAGCACCGAGGGCGTCCAGGCTTGGATGGGTAAACTGGGTGACCATTTGTGGGTCCTTGACCACAATCGTGACGCTGGGCGCCGGTCCCAGATTGAGTTCATGGCCATCCCAGAGTCTCAGGCGAAGCGGTAATTGCAGATTCTGTAAGGCCGGTGGAAGATGCGCGAGCATGGAGAATCTCCCTTGTTTCAGACGTCTAAACAGAGGGTAGACCATCTTTGAAAAATAGCTGGCTATCGAATTAATAGCCGATTTCAATGATTCGCGCCGCCTACACCTGCCGCCGCGAACGCACAAAAATGATGTGCCCTCATCTCCAATGACTACAAACCGGGCGCACAGTTCTAAAAAGTTGAAACCCCGTGATTGCCCGGTTTAGAGCATTCTTCTTCAGGATTCGTCCTTGAGCTTGAGCAACGGCTCCTGGAACCGCAACAAACGACCGGCATTGCCCAACACCAACAAGGTGCTGAGGTTATGCAACAACGCCGCAATCATCGCCCCGGCAGCGCCGAGCCAGCCGAACGCGGCGAAGGCCACGATCGCCAAGGTCCAGCCCAGTCCGATGATCACATTCACCTGCAACGTCTGGCGGCACTGACGACTCAGGCGCACGCAGGTGCCGAGGCGGCGCAGGTCACTGCCGATCAGCACGATGTCCGCCGATGCCAGGGCGATGTCCGCACCACCGGCGCCCATGGCTACACCCACCACACCTGCCTTGAGGGCCAGGGAGTCGTTGATGCCATCGCCGACCACCATCGGCCGGAAGCCGCTGTCGATTTCCTTGAGCACACGGTTCAGCTTGTCTTCGGGCAGGGCTTGCGCTTCGACGTCACTGATCCCGACATCCCGCGCGAGTGTTTGCGCGACGCTGTTCCGGTCACCGGTGAGTAACAACTGGCGGCCCAAGCCCAATTCGCGCAACTCACCCAAGGCAAACTGCGCCTCGGGTTTGACGCTGTCGGCCAGCAACAGCCAGGCAAGGAATTCGCCATTGAGCGCCAGCCCTGCAATCGGACCGTCATGATCGGGAACCGCCGTTGTGCTGATGCCCAGTTGCGCGAACAACTCCGGCCGGCCGAGCGCCGCTTCGCCCTGCTCGGTCATCGCCACCACGCCCAGGCCCTGGCGCTCATGAATGTCAGAAAGTAGCAGGAAATGCTCCTGGGTCACCAACCCCGCCAGCGCACGACTGACCGGGTGACTGCTGGCCGAGCCAAGGCTGGCGGCGAGCTTCAGGACATGACTGCGATCCTCCAGCGGACTGTCGATGGACTGCAGGCGCAAGGTGCCGAAGGTCAGCGTCCCGGTCTTGTCGACCACCAGCGAGGTCAGGTCCGCCAACTCTTCCAGGAACGCGGAACTGCGGATCAAAATGCCGTGACGCGCCGCCACTGCCACTCCGGCAATCGCCGTGGCCGGTGCCGACAACACCAGCGCACAAGGACAGGCCGCCACCAACACCGCGAGCATCGCTTGAGCGTTGTTGGTGATGAACCAGGTCACCGCCGCCAGCAGCAACACCAGCACCATATAGCTGCCCGCGTAACGCTCCAGCAGACGCGTGATTGGCGGCTTGGAGCGCTCGGCGTTTTGCATCAGGGCGATGACTTTGCCGAGGGTCGATTCCTGGCCGGTGCGGGTCACTTCGATTCGCAGCAGACCGTCGAGGTTGATCGCCCCGCCGAACACCGACATGCCGACGCCTGCCTCCATCGGTACCGATTCGCCGGTAATGGAGGCGGTGTCCAGACTGGCCTGACCGGACAACACCCGGCCATCTGCCGGCACTCGGTCACCGGCTCGCACCTCGACCAGATCGCC
This sequence comes from Pseudomonas sp. KH_046_2, assembly GCF_057838985.1. NCBI lineage: Bacteria > Pseudomonadati > Pseudomonadota > Gammaproteobacteria > Pseudomonadales > Pseudomonadaceae > Pseudomonas > Pseudomonas sp. KH_046_2. Next base: position 6,216,579 of record NZ_CM174480.1, read on the forward strand.
AGCTTTGAGTGTGCCGTTGTCGACTTCGATGATGGAGCCATCCGCCTGAATCTTGCGCGCGTGGCTGCGGGTCAGTTTGCCGAGGGCGTGAATCGCCTCCTGGGAACCGATCACGCTGCGCTCTTCCAGTACGTGGCCGAAGATCATGATGATCGGCAACAGGGCCGCCGTCAGCAGATCCCCGGTGGCCCAGGCACCCAGCATGGCCAGGGCGATCAATTGATCGGTGATGCCGTGCAGGCTTGGATAACGCAGGCTGTACCAGGCCGAGCGCATGACCGGCACGGCGACCAGCAGCGAGGCAAAACCCAGCAGCAGCTGACTGACGCCAGTCTGCTCCGGCGCCAGCCAACGCCAGATCAAGCCCAAGGCCAGCAAGCCCAATGCGAGCATGGCCAGGGTCAACTGGCGCGCGGCGCGGCGCTGTTCGGACGAAGACAACAGGCTCGGTACGGCTGCGGTTTGAGCGGTCATTGTGCAGCTCCCTGAATGATCAGACGGGAATCGTCTTTGGGATCGACCGTCGTTACCGAACCAGCCTGGCCGAGAATTTTCGGTATCCGCTCGCGAGAGATGCGCAGCAGCATTTGTGGGTCAGTGCCCTGTTGTTGCGCCTTGGCCAGGCTCAACACCGTGGCCGTGTCGGTGGATGCTTTGGCCAGTCGTTCACTGGCCTGGGCATGGGCAACCTGTAATGTGCGGTCGGCTTGTTCGTTGGCGGTTTGCGTCAGCTTCTCGGCTTCGGTACGCGCATTGGCTACGGCTTTGTCGGCCTGCTGGCTCGCTGTGAGTACCGCGTTGAAGGCATTGATCGCAGGGCCTGGCAGACTCGATTGCACATCGACCCGCGCCACTTCGATCCCCAGTCCCTGCCCTGTCGCGGTGAGGTCAGCCAGCCGTTGATTGATGCCCTGCACCAGATCACCCCGCAAGCGCTCGCGTCGTTCCGCCGCCTGACTGTCAGCCCCGATCAATTCCGGGCGAGCGACCAGGATGGTGTCCAGATCCCGTGCGGCCGTGAGCGCCAGTGCGCTGCGGGTCACCAGACGATCCAGTGCCGGCAACACGTGCTCGCCTTGAAGCACGAACGCGTAAGGTTCGGTGACTTTGTAGAAAACCCGTACATCGAGTTGCACCACACCGGCATCACCCGTTAACAAATAGCCGGAGCCTGCGAGGGCATCGCTGATGGGCGTGGCAAAACTGGCCACCCGATCTGCCTGGATCGCGGCACCACTGCGCAACAGACCTTCCACTCGACGCTCGATCACCCGCTCCGCCGCCGGCAATAAAATCACCTGCTCGAACGGTTGCGGCCAGGCCAATAACAACCCGGCGTTCTGAATGCGATCCAGCGCGCCGAAATGCAAAACCACTGCGCGATTCTGCGGATCGATCTGCCGCACATTGGAAAACGCCCAAGCCAATGCCGCCAATACTGTCACCGCGTACAAGGCCAGAAACGCCAAGCGCCCGGCCTGAATCCAGGGGCTGCTCAACTCATTTGTTCCACGTGGAACCAAACTCATGGCTGCGATCCGGACTTGTTGTCGAGGCTCGGCGGACCGTCAACCAACACCCGGAAAGGTGCCGCGTCGGTGCGCAGAATCAGCTTGGTCCCCGGCGTTACCACCGTGCCCAAGGTATCGAGCGAGCGCAGCAGGTTGTAGAGCTGCGGCGAACCCGCGTAGGCGCGACCGTAAATCTGCGCCGCTTCGACGCGCGATTGCGCTTCGATATCTGCCGCTTTCACTGTGGCATCGGCCTGCACAATTCGCGCATCACGCTCGGCGGCGGAACGAATTTGCGCGGCTTCACGCTTGCCGATGGCCGTGTGCTCAGTAGCGATGGTTTCACGCTCGGCGCGCATCCGGTCGACCGTCGCGGTGAGCGTCACCGAAGGCAGCGTCAATCGTTCGATACCGACCTGCAACACGCGTACACCATAAGTGGTGAGCAGCTGCTGATCGATTTGCTTGCGCAGTTGTGCTTCGAAATCGGCGATGCGCACCTGACTGGCATCGGTATTGACCAGGTTTGCCAGATCAAAACTGCTGGCGGTGGTTTCCAGTGCGGAGCCGACAAAGGTGCGAATCTGCCGCGCGGCTTCATCGGGCTGGTTCTGCACCGCGCGCATGAAACGTTGCACATTGTCCGGATCGCCCTGCACCTGCCACGCCACGTAGGCCTGAACGATGATGCGCAAACCGTCCCGGGTGCCGACATCCTGCAAACCGCTGGACGTGGTGCGCAGCCGCAGATCCACCGGGATCGCCGCCTCGAACGGTGCCGGCCAGCGCCAACCCAGTCCCGGCTCCAGCAAGACTCGCGATGGATTGCCAAAGCGCGTGATCACCGTGGCCTCACCTGAACGCACCTGTACCAGGCTCGCGGCGGCGACCGCAAACGCCACCAGCAATGCCGCCCAACCCATCCGACGCCACGGGAATGGACCGGCCTCCTGATGATCGCCGTGATGATGGTGATGGCCGTGGTGATGATGCCCGCCATGGCCGTGATCGTGGCCGGCGTGGTCATCGTGATCGTGCGTATGGGACTGGCTCAATTGGCAGCTCCTGGCTGAGCGGTTTTACGCGACGGCGCAGGGTCAACCGGCAGCGCGAAAGTACGGAGGTCGATGGTCGGCGCATTGCTGCTGCCGCCCAAACGATGATCGAGCACCAGCAATTTGGCGTTGGCCAAACCCTGGGACAACTGGCTGAAATACTGCTCCAGCACGAAGGCCTGACCAGCGCTGGCATAGGCTTTTTGCTCGGCGTTGAATTTCAGGTCCGCAGCCTGGGCGCCGGCATTGATTTCACGGGCGCTGGCCGTCGCCTGATCGCGGGCGATGCTGGCCTGCAACTGCGCCTGATTGGTGGCCTCGGCAGCAGCGCCACGTTCCCGGGCGATCAACGCTTGCGCGCCAATCTGCGCCGCTTGCACGCCGTGATAGGCGTTGGCTGCACCGGCCGGAGGGTGAATCGCCTCGACCACCGTGGCGAGAATTTCCACGCCGCTGTCGAGCTTTCGCAAGTCCGCCTGGACGGCGCGGCCGATTTCTTCGGCCAACCCTACCCTGTCCTCGCCCAGCAAACCGTCGAGGGTACGCGAGGCGAAGTCGTGAACCAGGATTCGGCTGGCGGTGCTGCGAATCAACATCGGCACATCGGCACTGTTATAGGTCGCGGCCAACGCCGCCTCATCGCTCAGGCCAATGCGATAGACAAAGCGCACGTCCATGTTGACGATCTGAAAGCTCTGCTTGTCGGCTCGGCTGCTGGCGATCACCTGGGATTTGTCGTTCACGTGGCTGGCGTCCCACAAGCGGTTGGCAACCGCCGGGGCCGGGCCTTCGGCGGGGTCAGCCTGAGCGGGGGCCGAAGTTTCGCCAACACTGGTGGCCAATTCGTGAACCACGCCATTCTCGACGTTCAACACCCGGCCCAATGGCCATGGCAAGCCCATATGCAAACCTGGGCCAAACACCTCCACTGGCTTGCCGAATCGTTCGTAGATGCCACGCCCTTGCAGGGAAATTTCGTGAATGCCGGTCAGCGACCAGCCAACGAGCGACACCACCGCCAGCACCGGCAGGAACGCCCGACGCATGTAAGTGAAGGCCCAGATCTGCCGCAGATCGATGCCGAAGCGGTTATGCAATTCGTGCTGCAACGCCAGCAATGGCTGTGGTGGCCAGCGCAGCATGTCGGCGACAAAACTGCGCGCCAACAACTCCGGTTCAAGGCGTTCGCGGCGCGGGCTGAACAATGACAACACCGCGCGCAGCAACAGTTCTGCCGCCACCAGCCCCGGCAGTAGTCCGATCAACACCGCCAGGCGTACAGGCCATACCGAAGTTTCATCGGCAAACAACAGACAAAAAGCACCGAGCACCAGGCTGATAATCGCCACACGGGTCAATTGCGCCAACGCAGCGGCTTCAGGCCATTGCGCGGTGTTTTCCTGCGCCAGATGGCGCTCCATCACCAACAGGCCGAACGCCAACAGCAAAAAGCACGCAGCCCCGACGGTGGCCGACAGGCCCAGCGCTGCCGGGGGCAACGTGAGGTTCCAGGCCTGTTCCACGCCCAATACCGCCAACAATGCCCAGCCGGCAAGCCACAGCGTCGGCGCGCCGATTTGCCCGAGCAGGTGCTGCGATTGCTGGCTGATCCGGTCCAGCAAACGCTCATACCACCCCGAAGGCGCGACAGACTCGTCGACAACGACCACCGGCACCTCGGGATTCATGGCGCGGGCACGCCACTGAGCTACCCACCAGGCCGATTGCAAACCGGCCATCAACACCACAGACGCCGCGCTCAGGTTCAACAGCAACGCCGGCCACAGTGTTTGCGACGAAAACAGCCCGGCAAACAGCGCCAGCAGCACACTCACCGTCGCGAGTACGCCCGCACCGATGGCGAACTGGCGCAAACGCCGCCCTTGAATGAACGCCCGCTGAAAGCGCGGCAACCCGGCTAACGGCGCTTCATCAACATCGAGATCGACTTGCATACCACCCCAGAGTGTCTTCGCTTACAGGACAATTCGTTACGATATAACGAAAATGGTGAAATTTCTGTTTTCAAGCGCGCTATCTAAAGATTCCCAACCTGTCGCTTAGCTGAAGCCTTGACCGAAATACGACAGGACGCACATATTACGATCGTAATTTTATCAAGGAACTACTTTTACCCATCCTTTCCCCTTTCGATCCAGGAGTACATCCATGAGCACTTATGACGTCGTGATACTCGGCGGTGGCCCCGGCGGTTACAACGCGGCGATCCGCGCCGGACAACTGGGTCTGAAGGCCGCCTGTGTGGAAGGACGCGCCACACTCGGCGGTACCTGCCTGAACGTCGGCTGCATGCCATCCAAGGCGTTGCTGCATGCCTCCGAACTGTACGACGCGGCCATGGGTGCGGAATTCGCCAACCTGGGGATCGACGTCAAACCCAGCCTCAACCTCGCCCAGATGATGAAGCAAAAGGATGAAAGCGTTACCGGGCTGACCAAGGGCATCGAGTTTCTTTTCCGCAAGAACAAGGTCGACTGGATCAAAGGCTGGGGCCATATCGACGGGCCGGGCAAAGTCACGGTGACCGATAGCGCCGGTGGCAAGACAGAGTTGAACGCCAATGACATCATCATCGCCACCGGTTCCGAGCCCACGCCCCTGCCCGGCGTAGACATCGATAACAAACGCATCCTCGATTCGACCGGCGCCCTGGCACTGACCGAGGTGCCCAAGCATCTGGTGGTGATCGGCGCAGGCGTGATCGGCCTGGAACTGGGTTCGGTCTGGCGACGCCTTGGGGCACAGGTGACAGTGGTCGAGTTTCTCGACCGGATCTGCCCCGGCGTGGACATCGAAGCCGGCAAAACCCTGCAGCGCTCCCTGAGCAAGCAAGGCTTGAGTTTCAAATTGAGTTCAAAAGTGACCAGCGCAACCAGTTCCGCCAATGGCGTTCAGCTCAGCATCGAGCCTGCCGCTGGCGGTGCTGCCGAGCTGCTGGAAGCCGATTACGTGCTGGTGGCCATCGGGCGCCGACCTTATACACAGGGCCTGGGCCTGGAGAACGTCGGCCTCGGCACGGACAAGCGCGGCATGCTCGCCAACAAGGGGCATCGCACCGAAGCCGCCGGGGTCTGGGTGATTGGAGACGTGACCTCGGGCCCCATGCTCGCCCACAAGGCCGAGGACGAAGCCATGGCCTGCGTCGAGCAGATCGTCGGTAAGGCCGGCGAGGTCAATTACAACCTGATCCCCAGTGTGGTCTACACCAGACCGGAACTGGCCAGCGTCGGCAAGACCGAAGAGCAGCTCAAGGCCGAAGGCCGGGCGTACAAGGTCGGCAAGTTTCCCTTCACCGCCAACAGTCGGGCGAAGATCAACCACGAAACCGAAGGCTTCGCCAAAGTACTGGCTGATGAGCGCACGGACGAAGTCCTCGGCGTGCATCTGGTCGGCCCGAGCGTCAGTGAAATGATTGGCGAATATTGCGTGGCCATGGAATTCAGCGCCTCGGCCGAAGATATTGCCCTGACCTGCCACCCACACCCGACCCGCTCCGAGGCGTTGCGCCAGGCGGCGATGAATGTGGAGGGGATGGCGACGCAGATGTAAGACCCGGAGGACTTGGCTGACAGATCTATCGCCATCGCGAGCAGGCTCGCTCCCACAGGTACAGCGCAAACCTTGTGGGAGCGAGCCTGCTCGCGATAGCGGTGCATGCGGTCTAAAGCGGCAAATGCTCCAGCGGCAACACCCCCGGAGCCTTCACCGTATGAATCGCAAAGTTGCTGCGAATATCGCTCACACCCGGCAGCTTCAGCAAACGCCCGGTGAGAAAGCGGTCATAGGCACGCAAGTCCGGCACCACCACCTGCAGCAGAAAATCCGACTCCCCTGACACCAGAAACGCCGAAATCACCTCGGGCAATGCCGTTACCGCCAGGCGAAAGGCTTCGGCTTGTTCATCGTTATGACGCTCGACCTTGACCCCGACAAACACCGTCAGCCCCAACCCCACTTCATCGCGATCCAGATTGGCCTGGTAGCCGCGAATCACCCCCGCCTCTTCAAGCATCCGCACCCGGCGCAAGCAAGGCGATGCCGACAGACCGATCTCGTCTGCCAGTTGCACATTGCTCAGGCGGCCATCCCGTTGCAGCGCGGCGAGAATCTTGCGGTCGAAGGCGTCGAGTTTCATTGTTTGGCAGATCCTGATGGTTCAAGCTTGATTAAGTGGCAGATTATGCCAATACACGACCCGATAGAAGCTTACAACGCAAGCACCTGCCCCGCCCTTCAGCCCTAGACTGGCACGACCGAATCGACAACGAATGGGGTGCAACGTGGAAGGGCTCTGGGTGTTTTTCATGGCGCTGGCGGTGGTCTATCTGTTGCCGGGGCCTGACATGATCCTGCTGTTGCAGACCGGGGCCCGCCAGGGCAAAGGCGCTGCGCTGGCCACGGCCGTGGGGCTGGGCATCGCCCGGGGTTGCCATGTGGCATTAGCGGCGCTGGGGCTGGCGGCACTGTTCAAGGCTGCGCCCTGGACATTTGATGTGGTGCGCCTGGCCGGCGCCGCGTATTTGCTGTGGATCGGCATTCAGTGCCTGCGAACCACGATGCTGCCGAGCCTCACCAGCGCCGACACAACCGGCGAAAAACCGTGCTGGGGCGCAGCCATCCGACGCGGACTGCTGACCAACCTGCTCAACCCCAAGGCCCTGTTGTTCTGCTCGGTGCTACTGCCGCAATTCATCGACCCACAGTCTGGGCCTGTGCTCGGGCAATTTGCGACCTTGGGCGTGGTGCTCGTTGGTGTCGGTTTGCTGTTCGACAGCGCTTACGCCCTGGTCGGCGCGGCACTCGGCCGTTGGCTGCAACGCAGTCCTTCAGCCCAGCGCCTGCAACAATGGTTGTTCGGCAGCCTGTTGATCGGATTCGCAGTACGGCTGACCTTTGTGCAACAGGCATGAACCTCACTGCGCCCTGCGCCGGCGACGCTTGAACATCAACAGCGCGGCTGCCGCGAACACCACTAAGCTACCGATCTGTAACGGCGTCTTGTAGGGCCGCAAGGCCGAACGCGCAGCGTCGGTGACTTGGGTCACGTAGCGCTTGTCGGCGTTCTCGAAGTCGGGGTACGGGCACTGGTGGCCGAAATCGGCAGCCCATTCCACGTAAGGCCCTTCCTTGACATAACGCTGATAAATCGCACTTTGCTCCTCGAGGCTGCTGTTCCACCCCGATGCCTCGCACAGTACCGCCGCGAACGCCTGACTGGTGTGAGGCAAGTTATCCGCGGCCTTGCTCGCCAGCACCGTGGCCACGAAGCGATAGTGGTAACGCTGATCAGGCTGGGCAGCACTGGCCTGCTGACGCTTCACTTCGTCCTCGGCCACCAACGGACCGACCTTGAGTTCGGCGTTTTCAAGCATGTAGTTACCGCCGAACGTGGCGTAATCCGGCGCCATTTCGTAGCCCAGGATGTCCATGCCCCACTCGCGTGCCGTCCAGGCCGCATTGAACAGCGCAGCGGCGCGACGGGTCGGCCACCAGGCTGCATCAGCTGCCAGACGTTGCTCGCCATATAATTTCGCCTTGTGCCGCAGGCCGTCATTATCGAAGTAAGCCGGTGCTTGCTCATAATGCCCCTCGCGCAACAAACGCCGCCCCAGCAGATTGCGCAGGCTCGCCGCCACCGGCAAGGGCACGTAGTTGTCGCGGTCCTGCTGGCTGAGCGGCGGCGGGGCCGGCACTTGAGTGTCGACGTAGTGCTTGAGTTCTTCGAGGGTCAACACGCGCTCGGCAACGGTGGCGGCGTCGAACCAGTAAATGCTTTGGCTGCGATACAGCTGATCGAAGGCTTGCAGGTAATCCCCCCGTTGCAGGGCCAGGATCGCGCTTTCACCCTCGACCCGACATTTGGGCTGGAGCGTTTCGTAATCGAAGTCCGGGGTCCGTCGCTCGCCCCAGGATTCATTCTGCGGGAAGGCCTGGGCCGCTTTGGCATAGGCTGCGGCGGCCGCGCTCTTATCGCCCTCGCGCACCGCCAGTTTTGCCCGCAACCACCAGGCCAACCCGCCATCGCCGGCATGTTCGAGGAAAGCCTTGGCGCTGGCGTAATCGCCCTGTTGATAATTCATCGCCGCCAGGCGGTCGGCGTTTTCGAGACTGCCACGGGTGCTGTTTTGCAGCAGCTTGATCATTTTCTGTTCATTGGGCGGTTGATCGCCGAACGACCAACCCAACCGGCTGATCAGCGATGCAGTCACCAGTTGCTGCACTGGCTGGTCCTTGAGCAACTCGGCCACTTGATCCTCCGGCAGCGTCATCAGGTCCGCCATCAACAGCTTCAGCGAGGTGTAGCCCACCGCAGAGCCGTGCAGATTCTGCGTGGCGTACAACTCGATGGCGCGGTTCCAGTCGCCGGCGGTGCGCACGACCCGGGCTTCTTCGCCGAGGCTGGCGACCCCCAGTTCCAGTGGATCGCTGAAGCCGTCGATACTCAGTTGCCGGGTTTGCTCGAAGGCCTTGCGGGATTGTTCGAGCAGATCCGGAGCCGCATTGGCTTCGGCGCTCATGGCGAACAATGCGCGCCCCAGCGAGTAAGCCGCCCAGGTGCTGCGCGAAGCCCGTTGCTCTGCGGGCAGGGCCAGCACTTTCTTGAAATACCCGGCGGCCAGGGCAGGATCACCCGCGCCAAATGCCACAGCGCCCGCCAGGTACAACCTGAGCTCAGGCGGCAGTTGCGCGCCCTCGTTTTCAACCTGACGGGCATCCGACAGGCTGCGCAAGTGTTTCACCAACACCTGTTGCTCGGCGGAAAGTCCCGCCTGCTCGGCCTGATCCCGCAGCGCCACAAGGTCAGGTTCATCGCTGTTGTCGGCGCCAGCAGAGACGTTCTTCAACCCGTTGATGGCGTGGCCGAGGCGACTGATTTCAAAGCTGAAGTTGCCTTCCGGCAGTTCCGCCAGCGACTGGCCTCGGTTATCCAGCAGGCGCATGGGGAAGTCCGGGCCGCAGGCCAGCGCCGAACCCAGCGGCAGGCTGAGGCTCAGGCAAAGCAAATGACGCGGCCAGTTACGGGTGAACATTCGAACCTCCTTGATCAATGTGTGCGCAGCGAGCCCAACCAATGGCACGCTGTCCGCCGGCCGGAATTCGGCCATCGCGCAGGCGGGTGAAGGTAAGCAGATCCGGACGCTGTTGCAACGCGTAACCGGCCAAGGCATCGGCTCCCTCACAACCGCTGACTGCCAGCGTCAGGCGCTCGGGCCAGGCGCTGTCGAGGTTGCCCTGGTTGCTGATGCCGATGTCATAGAGGCCATTGTCGGCCGAGAGTTTCAGGTTCAATTGACTGTCGAGGACATCACCACGTGCCACAGCGCGCAACGTGGTCAAGCTCCAGGCTCGACGGTCGTTGGCCAATGGCAAACGAAACCAGATCAGGCCCGCCAGATGTTTCGGTGGATCGGCCCGCAGTTCGGTACCGAGGGTGCGCAACGACTGCGGATCGGCGAGCAACTCCCGGCGCAGGCCTTCGCGCTCCAGCGTGACTTCGCTTTCCACAACAGGTGCGCCACCCGCCGACGGCAGCAACGCCACGCCATAGGCCGGCAGCGCCAGATAGAAGGGTTTCGTCGTGATTCGGCTCCAGGCTTTCGCCCATTGCCGGGCCTGATCGGCATCAAACAAGCCGCGACGCGGATCGCTCACCGCGTGCACCTGCAACACACTGCTGTCGACTGTGGATAACAACGCCGGCAGTTCGCGGCTGTCGAGCCAGGACGGCAACGCGGTGATGCTCAGGGGCAGCGACGTCGGCAACGCTCCGCGCAAATGTGCGAGAAATTGGCGGTAGGCCGGTAGTCGAGCGTTACCAGCGTCGTGGTCGATTTCCACGCCAGCGAGGTTCACCCCCTGCCCTTGCCAATCGCTGATCAGCTGCCGGATTTGCGCCGTAACCTCATCCTGATCCAACGCCTTGAGCTGCCCATCCAGGCGAATCACCGCAATCACCGGCCGGCCATCGCGCTTGAGCAGTGCAGGGTCAATCCGCGCCCGACTCCAGCCCGCGGAGGGGAAGGCCTGCAAGGCCAGCACCCGCAAGGTCGAAAAATCGGCGCGGCTGTCCCGGAGGGCAGCATCGTGGGCCGGCGTCCACTGCCGCTGCCAGACGTAAAGCTGTTGATCCAGCGGCGGTGCATCCTGTCTTTCGCAACCGGTCGTGAGCGCCAACGCCATCAGCAAGACCATCGAGCGAGTGAAAAAAACCATTGAAACGCCTGTTCCTGAAATGCAGAAAGGGCCTCTGCGGCCCTTTTTCGTTCTGCTCACTACCCTACCCAGCCATCGACCGTCGGGCAATGTTCACCAGCAATCTTCCTTCAGATATCGAGTACCAACGGCTGCGCCCCCTGCGCCGGAATCGCACAGCAAATCAGCACCTCTCCGTCATCCGGCACCTCGGCTGGCGGCAATGGATAATGCACCTGACCGCTGACCAAGCGTGTCTTGCAGGTACCGCAGGAGCCGCCGCGACAACTGAATTCCGGACGCAGGCCACGGCTTTCCGCCAACTCCAGCAAGCTGCCGCCCTCCGGTTGCCAGCGCGCCTCCTTGGCGGATCGCTGGAACACCACGGGCACGGACGTGGTGGCGGCTGGCGGTTGCTCGATAACCACCGCATCGGGGTCCGGACGCCGGCGCAAGGTCGACGGGCCGAAGGTTTCGGCGTGAATCCGCGAATCGCGAATGTCCAACTCGCGCAAGCCGTCGTACAGCGCCTGGGTAAAACTCCCGGGGCCACAGACGACAAAATCCAGCTGATCGTAGTCCTCGACTGCCAGCAGATCCTTGAGCAGCGCAACGTCGATCCGTCCACTGAGGTCGAAGTCCTCTCCTGGCATAGCCTCGGCTTCCGGTTGACTGAGCAAACGCACCACCCGCACCGCGTCACCGGCATCCTCAAGCAAGCGATCCAGCTCACGGCGAAACGGCTGGTCGGCCAGCGTGCGCGAACTCTGGATGAACCATGTCGGCCGGATACGGCGGGTGCGCAATCCCTGGTAAACCACTTCCCGCAGCATCGACAACAGCGGCGTGATGCCGACCCCGGCCGCCAGCAACACCAATGGCCGACGCTCATGGGGCGCCACGGTGAAATGCCCTTGCGGCGCCCGCGCTTCCAACAGGTCGCCAACACGAATCTGCTCATGCAAATGCGTAGACACCCGCCCGTCACGCTTCACGCTGATGCGGAAAAAATCATCGGACGGCGCGCTCGATAAACTGTACGTGCGGATGTGCACATCGCCGTCAATGTTGAAGCGCAGGGGCAAATGCTGCCCGGCCTGGAACAGTGGCAACCCGGCTCCGTCAGCGGGCTCCAGGTAAATCGAGCGAATGCTTTGGCTTTGCGCTTCAATCCGCACCACCCGTAACGGCCGCCATTGATCGCCCAGGGCCTTGGCCTGCAAACGCGCCTTTGCCTGCTCCCATGTGCCGGTAAGCAAACTGGTGGGTGAAACACCGTCGAAGCGCCAGCGCAACGCCAGGGCGGCGGGACGGCGCACGACTTGCTCGACATCGATTGTCCACAGGCGCTCGGCCCCCTGGAACGCCTCGACCTGAGGGCCGTCCAGGATGATTTCGGTGCGCCCGCTGAGCTGCAGCAAATCACCGGTATTGAAATCGATGAACAACAACCCCGCCTGGGGATTGAGCAGCAGGTTGCCCAAGGTGTTGAAATGCAGGTTGCCGGCGAAGTCCGGAATGATCAGGTGATTGCCTTCCACCTGTACGAAACCAGCCTGACCGCCGCGGTGCGACACATCCACCGAGCGTTCACCGTCGACGTCCACATAACTGGCAACGAAGAACGTATCCGCCTCGGCGATCATGGCTTTGGCCGCATCATCCAGTTCGTTGAAATGCCGGGCGACACGCGTCGAAGGATCAGCCAGCGGCACCGAGCGAAACTGGCGCAACTGAATGTACTGCGGGCAATTGCCAAAGGACTGATCCACCGTCACCGCGAATCCGTCCGTGGACATGGCGCGGACATGGCCATTGATGCGGTTGCGGCGGCGGGTGTGCAACTCGATGCCCAACAGGCCGATGGCCGAGCTGTCGCTCAACTGCGCGGGGTCATCAAAGGCCGGCAGGCTGCGAAATTGCAGCAAGCCCGGTTCTGGCGAGTAGGCGAAACCAGGCTGACCTTCGAGGATGCTGGCCCAGGGATGACCGTCGGCATCCACCGCTGCGTACAGCATGAACGGCAATTGCTGATAGAAGGTGCGGTGCTGGTCCGGCATCTCGCTGCGAATCACCTTACGACCGAATTCCTCCATTCGTTCGGCAACGCCCACGTGCGCCTGCAGTTGTTTCTCACCGGCATGCCAGGGTGAACGGTCCATACGGCTGCTCCCTTGCGCCACTGGCGCAGAACGGGGCGGCCCGGCAACACCGGGCCGCCAGCATCAGGCGGTTTTTTGCAGACCGGCGACGGTGCGCGGCATGCCGACAAAATCCGGCAAGGCTTCGATGCGGGCCAGCCAGGCGCGAATGTTGGCGTACTCGTCCAGCGACACATTGCCCTCAGGCGCATGGGCGATGTAGCTGTAGGCGGCGACGTCGGCAATCGTCGGTTCAGTGCCGGCCAGATATGGCGTATTGGCCAGCTCGTGATCGATCACGTTGAGCACGGTATGGGCATAGGCAATCACTTCTGCAGCGTTGTAAGGCGCGCCAAACACAGTGATCAATCTTGCCCGGGCGGGGCCGAAGGCAATCGGACCGGCAGCCGCCGACAACCAGCGCTGGACCTTGGCGGCCCCTACCGGATCAGCCGGCAGCCAACGACCATTGCCGTACTTTTGTGCCAGGTAAACCAGAATCGCGTTGGAGTCGGCCAACACCACGCCCTGATCATCAATCACCGGCACCTGACCGAATGCATTGAGCGCCAGAAACGCCGGTTGCTTGTGTTCGCCCTTGGCGAGGTCGACGAAGATCAATTCGGTCGGCAGTTTCAGCAGGGACAGCATCAACTCGACACGATGAGCGTGGCCGGAACGTGGGAAGTTGTAGAGTTTGATCGCTTGCATGGTCGACACCTCGGGGTAAGTGGTGCTGTTCAGGAGAGAGATGGGTCGTATCTTCTACTCACATCCAAACCAACAGAATCACCAGCCAACGCAATCCATTATTTCAGCGAGAGAAATAATTCAACGCGTGAGCGCCGGATGCTCGCGCAGGGTCTTCACCGCGAAATCGACAAAACTGCGCACCCGGGCCGGCGCCTTGCGCCCGCCCTGATAGACCACATGGATGGGCAACGGCGGCAGTTCGAAGTCGGCCAGAATGATTTCCAGCTCACCGGCAGCTACCTTGCTCGCCACTTGATAAGACAGTACCCGCGTGAATCCCAACCCCAGGCAGGCTGCCGTGATGGCCGCCTGATTGGCCGTCACCACCAGTCGCGCTTCAGCCCGGACACTCAAGGTTTCGCCGTCTTCAATGAATGGCCAACTCCTGAGTTGGCCGATAGCCGAGGTCGCGATAATCGGTGCCTGGGCCAGCTCCCGGGGATGCCTGGGCCGACCATGGCTGGCCAGAAACTGTGGCGAGGCGCAGATCACCCGCCGCACCTCGCCCACGCGGATCGCATGCTGATTGCTGTCGGGGAGTTCACCGATGCGAATCGCCACATCGACGCCCTCCTCGACCACGCTCACCACCCGGTCCACCAGCAGCGCGTTGATGCAGACCTCGGGGAATTGCGTCAGATAATTCACCATCAACGGCGTGACAAACAGCTCGCCAAACAAGACCGGTGCGGTGATGGTCAATTGCCCGCGGGGATGGATATGGCTGCCCGCTGCCGAGTCCTCGGCTTCCTGCACCTCGGCGAGAATTCTCCGACAGTCCTCCAGGTATCGCTGGCCGGCCTCGCTCAAATACACGCTGCGCGTGGAACGCGTGAGCAGTTGTGTGCCTATTCGCTTTTCCAGCGCCGCGACCGCCCGGGTGACACTGGCCGCCGACAGACCCAAACCCCGCGCCGCCGCCGAAAAACCCTGCTCCTTGGCGACAGCAGCGAAGACCTGCATTTCCTGGAAGCGGTCCATGGGCCTGTCCTCATTTCAAATAGATAAATCGCAACCGAAGACCGGAATTTTAATCGCAAATGTTCAACAACATAGTTGAGCGCGCGACCATCAGGTAGATCAATGAGCTACTGCACTCTAGCGCCTGCTCCGTAAAAACCAAGCGTGTCACAAACCTCGATTATTGATAATTATTGAGGGTTTTTTTCTTGCGACGGGTGCTACTGTTGGCAATTATCCGGATCGGTCCACTGCAACGGCTAATGCCTGACACGGAACAAGAGCCACTGGCCCTGCGCCCAGCTCGTTTCCAGGCAAGGCCGCGTCAGCGGGCTCCATCAACTACAGCAGAATTCCAGCCTGCATAAGCGGGCGGAATATACGACTGCTCCTATACTACAAACCACCCCGTTACCTATTGGGTTTTTGGTAGGTACCTCGTTGAAGTTTTCTCTACTTAAAGTAACGCGTTGTGGGTTTTTAACGCTTGGACGGCTGTCCGTCGATCTTGCTTTATGGATTCACTTAGTAGGGAAGAGTTGAACTTCAACGGCCTGGCTAACCTGTGTGACACAGCAAGGAGTTCGACAATGTTGCGCACTAACATTTCCGCTAGAGCACTGTCCGGTGGTTTGCTCGACGTACTGATTCGCGCCGGGTTGATTACGGTGCTGGTACTGTTCTGCTTCCAGATCTTCCACCCCTTCCTCAACCTGATGCTCTGGGCAATGATTCTGGCCATCACCCTGTATCCCCTGCATGGGCTCATCAAGCGCAAGCTGCTCAACAAGGACGGTCGTGCAGCCACCCTGATCGTGGTGGTCGCCCTGGCGTTGCTGATGGTGCCGATCTACCTGCTGGGCACCTCGATCAGTGAATCGATCCAGGGCACCTTGGCGGTCCTCAAGTCCGATACGCTGCATGTTCCGCTGCCCAGCGAAAAAATCGCTTCCCTGCCGCTCATTGGCAAGCCGCTGTATGGCTATTGGATGCAGGCCGCCACCGACATGAGCAGCGTGCTCATGAAGCTGATGCCTTATATCAAGTCCGTCGGCCTGACCTTGTTGGGCAAAATGGCCGACGTTGGCGTGGGCTTTCTGTTGTTCATCGGCGCCCTGATCATTGCCGGTGTGCTCATGGCCTATGGCGAAAACGGCGAAAGAAGCGCCCTGGCCATCACCTCGCGCCTTTCCGGACCAGAGCGTGGGCCACGCATTACCGTGCTCTGCACTGCGACCATCCGCGCGGTCGCCCAGGGCGTAGTGGGCATCGCGTTCATTCAGATGTTGCTGGTCGGCGTGGGTTTCGTGCTCATGGGCGTCCCCGGTGCCGGGCTGCTGGCCATGGTCGCGCTGTTGATGGGGATCATGCAATTGCCCGTGCTGCTGGTGACTCTTCCGGTGATCGCTTATGTCTTCGCCACCGAAGGGACCAGCCTGGCCACTGTTGTATTTGGCATCTACAGCCTGATTGCCGGGATGGCCGACAACGTTCTCAAGCCATTGATGTTGGGTCGAGGCGTCGATGTCCCGATGCCGGTGATTCTGATTGGCGCCCTGGGCGGCATGGTAAGCGGCGGCTTCATTGGTTTGTTCATCGGCCCGGTTGCGCTGGCGGTGGGCTACCAACTGTTCTGGCAATGGGTCCAGGACCAACCGTCTGCCGAGGTAATGAACGAGACACCCGAGATCGAGGCGGTGAACGAGATACCGAAGATAGAGGCAACGAACGACCAGCATCCTGTCTGAGGAGTTTGCGCTTGATGCCACGCCCTGCTCGCATCAGCCGGCTGCTGCTCTGTGGCACCGTCTTCCTGGGGGGCTGCGTGCAACTGGGCCCGGATTTCCAGTCACCGGCCCAGCCCTGGGTCGACCACTGGAACACCCCGGCCCTGGAGATCGCCGGCCAACAACACGCGCAACCCGATAGCCGCCAATGGTGGCGCGTGTTCAACGACCCGGTGCTGGACCATTTGATGGCCGAAGCCGATGCCCACAACCCTGACCTGCACGTCGCAGGCCTGCGGGTCATGGAGTCCCGGGCACAATTGGGTATCGCCCTGAGTGGACGCTACCCGCAATTGCAGCAGGCCAGCGCCGACAGCCTGTACCTGAACCGTAAGCAATCCGGCGGCGCCAACCCCCAGGACACGCATTTCTGGCAACACAGCGTCGGCTTCGATATCGGTTGGGAGCTGGATTTCTGGGGGCGTTTCAGTCGTGCCATCGAGTCGGCCGACGCCTCCTGGTTTGCCGCCCAGGCCAACTATGAAAATGCCTTGGTGCTATTGCACGCGCAACTGGCGCAAAACTACTACGCCTTGCGCACCGCCGAGGCGCGCCTGGCCATCGCCCGCAGTAACGCCAAATTGCAAAAACGCAGCTACGAGATCACCGAGCGCCTGTTCAACAGCGGGGCCGAAGCCGAACTCGACCTGCAACAAGCCAAGACCCAGTACCTGGGCACCCTCAGTACCATCCCGGATTTCGAAAGCCAGGTGGCGAGCTTGCGCAATGCGTTGTCCACCCTGATCGGCCAGCCACCCGGCTCGATCCCTGACCTCAATCGCAACACCGGCTTGGTGCCGCTGCTCGATACGGCGGTCTTGCAGGATGTGCCGGCCAACCTGCTGGTGCGACGCCCCGATGTGCGCGCTGCCGAACTGCAAGTGGCAGCGCAGTCGGCGTTGATCGGTGTGGCCGAGACCGACCTGTACCCATCCATCAGCCTGCTGGGCAGCATCGTCTGGTCCGCCAGCTCGCTCAACGCTGCGCCCAATACCCTCGACATGGTGGCCGGCCCCAGTCTGCGCTGGGACATCTTCGACCACGGCCGGATCACCAACAACGTCCGCGTGCAGGATGCCCGCTTGCAGCAGCTGATCGTTATCTACCAGGACAGCGTGCGCCAGGCGGCGCGCGAGGCTGACGATGCCGCGACCGGCCTGATCAAGGCGTTGGAGCGCGACCAGATCCTCAGCGAAGCATCGGTGGCCGCCGAACGTTCCGTAACCCTGGCCAATGCCCAATACCGCGAAGGCTATTCGGATTTCCAGCGCGTGCTGGATGCCCAACGGGCCCTGTTTGCCCAACAGGATATCTACCTGGTCAACCGTGGCACCGCGGTCAACAGCCTGATCGCCCTGTACAAGGCCTTGGGCGGAGGCTGGTACAGCGACCAGCCGATAGTCGACCCGGCCACCCGCAAACAAATGCAAGAACGGACCGATTGGGGCGATCTGCTCGACGAACCGAAGGAAAGTGCCCATGACTGACAGCCAACAACCGGTCGACGAGAAAGCCCCGGTACCCGCCGCCGACCCGGCAAAAAAAGCGATCAACTGGGTGGTGCTGCTGATCATCCTGAGCCTGGTCTGGTACCTGATGGCCGACCGTTACACGCCCTACACGCAACAGGCACGGGTGCAGGCCTTCGTTGTGCCAGTGGCGGCTGAGGTATCGGGCCGGGTGACCAAGGTGCATGTACGCAACAACCAGGACGTCAAGGCCGGCGAATTGCTGTTTGAGGTCAATCCAGAGCAGTACCAGATTGCCGTCGATCGCGCCCGCGCCGACCTTGAGTCGACCCGTCGCCAGGTGGGCGCCAACACCGCTGGCGTCGACTCCAAGCAGGCGTCCCTGCGTGCGTCCCAGGCCAACGAACTCAAGGCACGCCAGGACATCCAACGGCTTGAACGCCTGTACCGCGAAGACCCGGGTACCATCTCGCTGCGCCGCCTGGAGATATCCCGCGCCACTCTGGAAGAATCCATCAGCCAGGTCGCCGCGGCCAAGGCCGAAGTGCAACGTGCACGGGAACAACAAGGCGGTAACGAAGACGAAAACGCCCAACTGCTCAGCGCCGCCAGCAACCTTGAAAAAGCCGAGCTGGACTTGAGCAACACGAAAATCCACGCGCGCTCCGCCGGCCTGATCACCGATCTGCGCACCGATGTCGGCCAGTTCGCCGCCGCCGGTGCTCCGGTGATGACCCTGATCGCTATCCACGATGTGTGGATCAGCGCCGACATGACCGAAAACAACCTGGGCAGTGTCCAGCCCGGAACGCCGGTGTCCATCATCCTCGACGCCCACCCGGGCAGAATTTTCAAAGGCCATGTGCGCAGCGTCGGCTATGGCGTCGATATCGGCCAGACCACCCAGCCGGGCAGCCTGCCGACGGTGGAGAACAGCCGCGATTGGCTACGCCCTGCCCAGCGCTTTCCGGTCATCATCGAGTTCGAACCCGGTGAGTTGACCGGCCCGCAAGGCATTCGGTCCGGCGGGCAGGCCGAAGTCATGGCGTTCCCGAGTGAAAGTAACCCGCTGAATATCCTGGGTCGCTTGTTCCTGCGCGTGATGAGCTGGATGTCCTATGCGTATTGAGCACCCGGCCCGGGTTCAGCGCGCCCTGCGCCTGAGCTTCGGCACGGCGCTGTGCCTGGCGGCGAGCTTTGGTCTGGCCCTGCCCATCCCGTTCCTCTCGCCGATGCTGGCGCTGATGATGCTGGCAGCGATGAACCGGCCATTGCCGTTCAAGGCCAGCCTGGGCCTGATCCTGATCCTTATGCTGACCACCGGGAGCGGCCTGCTGCTCATTCCCCTGCTGCGTTACTACCCGTTCAGTGGCGTGTTGCTGGTCGGACTGTGCCTGTTCCTGGCCTTCGGTTATGGCCTGCGCGGCGGCAACCCGCTGGTGGCGACCTTCCTGGTGGTGGGCCTGACCTTGATCAGCTCGGCCGGAACCGCTGAATTCGCCCTGGCGCTTGAGGTGATAGTGGCCTTGGTCAAGGGCCTGTTCCTGGCGGTCACTGCGCTGACCATCAGCCATTGGCTGTTTCCCGACCCCGCCAGTGCCCCCGCGGCCAAACCCGGCCCGAGCCTTACTCCAACCGAAAGCGGTTGGCTGGCGCTACGGGCCACGCTGGTGGTGCTGCCGACTTTCCTGCTGGCCATGATCGACCCGGCCAGCTACCTGCCGATCATCATGAAAGCCGTCAGCCTCGGCCAACAAAGCTGCGCGACCAGCGCCCGCACCGCCGGCCAGGAGTTGCTCGGCTCGACCCTGCTCGGTGGCCTGATGGCGATCCTTTTCTGGTGTGCGCTGAGCCTGTTCGTCAACCTGTGGATGTTCTTTCTGTGGATGTTGCTGTTCGGTTTGCTGGCGGCCAGAAAGCTCTATGGCCTGGCCCTGACCCGACAACCACCGAGTTTCTGGCTCAACAGCCTGGCGACCCTGATCATTCTGCTCGGCCAATCGGTGCAGGACAGTGCCGCGGGCAAGGATGTCTACACCGCCTTCGCCATCCGCATGGGCCTGTTCATACTGGTGACTTTGTACGCCTGCGTCATGGTCTATCTGCTGGATACGCGGCGCCAGCGTCGAATTACGACCGCCTAGAAACAGAAAAACCCCCTTAGAAGGGGTGTGACGAAACAATAAAGATTGTCACAGTACCCTGCGTATTTCGCGGACTGTAGGGCACTACAACGCTAGCTCTTTGAAAATAAAGCTTGTCACAAAACTCCAAATCTCTCCAAAAATGGGTTCCGCTGCAAACAATAAAGATTGTCACAAGGCCTTCGGGGAAAATCGCAAAGAGGTACGCTGGCTTGATCACCACTTAACTATCCATCACATGCGACACCAGCCTTCAGGATCACACCTAAACTCCGAGCGCCGCGATCAGCTTCGCTGGAGAAGCCACCACCTGCGTCCCGAAGCGCTTGGTAAGCGGCTGTATGACACTGCACATGTACTTGTCAGCCCTGAAATAGGAGACGTAAGGAACGTACAGCGCATGGATGATATCCACGAAGTCGCTGGCCTTCATGGCCCGAGGACGCTCTGCGAAGGAATTCTGGAGCGAGTCGTAGAAGGTGTTGATGCAAATGAAAATGCCAGGGCAATATTCCTCAATGGCCGTGGTGTCATCGCACGCCAGCGCCCCGGGCAACAGTAGTGTGAGCAGGCGGTTTACGATGTCGATCATCCCCTGCTTCTTCAGCTTCGCCCAGTGTGTACCGCTTACGCCCTTCATAACTGCAGCACGATCACTTTCTGGCAATTCTGCCAATTGCTCTCGTAGCTTCGTGAGCGTTTCTTCGCAGCTTTCCAGCAGCTGCCGGGCTGGACGCCTCACCCATTCCACGATAGAGCCCAACTGATGGTGATGGTGGATGAACCATTGGGCCATGTAGCTGGGGTCGCGAAGGCTTTCCAAGAAGGCTTTGTCGGCTTCCTCCCGAGTTGCTCGACCCAGGACATAATTCTTGAGCACCGTAAAATCACGAGGTCGCATCGGCACTTTATCGGTCAGCTCGCTGTAATCCATCTGACCGAAGCGTTGCTCCAGATCGCTACGAAAATTGCCGCGCTTATTGGTCGTACCCGCCTTAAGCATCCTCCGCATTTTTCGATTGAGCGCGTGCTTGTCCATCTCCTGCTGCATTTTTCCGGCAACGTCTATCTCATCGAGGGGACTCATGAGTGACCCCATGTCCGGGAACCACTCGCCATTTCTATCAAAGACGTCCACGGGCTGCGGGCTTCGTGCGACCAAGCGAGAGAGTTCAGCTTTCATGAGCCGATCGAACGAGATCACCGTATTGCGACCGCAGAGCTCTACCAGCAAATTCGTGCGCTCCACTGCGGCTGTGGAGTGCTGCTGATCCAGAGGAGACATCTCTGAGATGTGTGCTCCGGAGAACACGAAAAGTGCGTCCCCCCTAAGCTTGAGCGCTTTGAGGGTATCTAGTTGCTGCGCTTCTGACTCAACGAGCTGCGGTTTGCTCAGGGCGGAGTAATCACAGCTATCGAGGTAGATGAGGGTTGGCTTGGAAGGTTGCAATCGTCGATATCCTTATCTGACCCGAATTGAGTATGCACAGAAAGCAAGTAACAGGAATAACATCAATTCCGATGAGCGCCAGCCGCGAAATGGTCGTATTTGCTTCATATTTCAAGCGCAACGTGTGATATCACTAGGCCACCATCAGTCAGCAGTACTCGCCTGCCCAACAACGACGCCAACTGATGACAAGCCTGAAATATGGATATTTCAATGCTCACTCCCGACGCCTCGCTGCCATTCCCTTATTCGTCCGCCTCCTGCAAGCGGGACATCAGCCATTACCTGATGCATCGCTACAACTGGATCAGGCCGCATCAATTCAATGAAGGGCTACCCCCTGCGGTGGCCTAAGCAAAACTTAACCCACTGTCCGGGATGGGTTGACTACTACAAGCTAGATTTCCCAACTTGGTCCAGATATTTCCCCCGGCGACTACAATTGGTCTTACGCAGTCCACTACGGCCTTTCTAAGTGGCATCCAGCGCTCAACCTCGCTCAGGAGATCAGTTGATGTCTGCCTTCATTTCCCAACTCAACACGCTTTGGGCACCACGCCTGCTTAGTGTCCTGCGGATCATCGCGGCCTTCCTGTTCCTCCAGCATGGCACCGCCAAGTTGTTTGGATTTCCGCATGTCGCTTTTTTCGATGAGTTGAGCCTGTTTTCCCTGATCGGATTTGCCGGAGTGCTGGAAGTGGTTGGCGGACTGCTGCTAGTGCTCGGCCTTTTCACGCGCCCGATGGCCTTTATCCTGTCCGGAGAAATGGCTTTCGCCTATTTCATCGGGCACGCCCCCAAAGGGCTGTTCCCGCTGCTGAATAACGGTGAGCAGGCGATCCTGTTCTGCTTCATATTTCTATACTTGGTTGCGGCCGGTGGTGGCGCCTGGAGTCTTGACCGTCGCCTGTGCCGAGGCAAACCTGGCTGCGATTGGGTCTAGGCCGGCCGTGGCAACCGTAGCGGAGCTGGATGCCTTTTCCTGCGGGTTCCTCTTGGGGCGTCAGTGCCTGGATGTACGAATGCCGGTGGGGTGCTATTCAGAAACCTTCAAAAACTGCTCGACTGCTAAGCTTGTTTACCGTTGTTGAGGCAAAAATCAGCAACTCACCCTGGGTCAATTTTCCATCAGCACCAACACCGCCTCTAAAGCTTACGTGCATATAAGGAGGATTTCGCACGAACCCATGCTAATCCCCAACTTCTGGAGGTGATGCGCAATGCAAAACCGCATCAACACGAAGGCAAGGCTCGCGTTTGTGGCGTTCCTGCTTATCTCGATTGTCATCGGGGCAATCTGGTATTTCTTTTCATTAAGTCAATACACAACCTATCAGATCTATACCCAAGAGTCGGTCTCTGGCCTCATGATCGATGCCCCGATTGAGTTCCACGGCGTCGATGTGGGAAAGGTGAAAAGCATCAGACTGGTCAATCCGCATTTAGTGGCCATCGTGTTGAATATCGACAAGACTGTCCCAGTTAGTTCGACCAGTGTGGCGACGATTACCTCTAGAGGACTAGCAACACGAGGATTTACCGGCTACGTATACATTGCTCTCGAAGACGTCGGCACCAATTCGGTGCAACTGACCGCATCGCCGGGCGAGCCTTATCCGATCATTCCGACGGCACCCTCAAAAATCGTGACGCTCGATACGTCGATAAATCAGGTAAACGAAAATTTCCAGGCACTGGCCCAAGTACTGGAATCGCTATTCGACGAGAAGACTATTGTGTCGCTGAAGCAATCAGCCGACAACATGCAGCAAGTCACTAAGGCACTGGCTGAAAATACCAAGAAGCTGGACGCTATCGTTGCCAATATCGAGCGCACCAGTCATGGATTTGAACCGCTCCTGAAATTGAGCCATGACACCGTGAGAACGCTCCAGATGCAAATCTTGCCGGAAACCCACAAGGCCTTGTCCGACCTTGAGAATCTGTCCAGTTCCTTCTCGACTCAAGTCTTGCCGGAAGCGCACAAGGCCCTGTCCGACCTTGAAAATCTGATCAGTTCCCTCTCTACCGTAACGGCCAAGATCAATCGAGACCCCTCAATCCTGATTCGTGGTTCCGCGCCGCCGCCACCCGGACCGGGGGAAAAAAAATGAAATTTTCCATGGGCAGGACGGCTCTCATCGCATTATGCGTCGTCTTGCTATCGGGCTGCGCCTTGCTCTCCCCGGTCAAGATTGATACGAAGAAATATGTGCTGAACTCCATCCCGCTCAATCTACCCAGCGAACAGACCCACTCCGCGACCCTGCTGGTCTTGCCCCCCGAGACTGAGCCTATCTATGCCATAACGCAGATGGCCTATACGACAAAGGCTTATGAAATTGCATATTTCAGCCAGAACGAATGGGGGGCAACGCCATCGCAGATGATTCAACCTTTAATCGTCGAGACACTTCGGCACACCCACTATTTCAGCGAGGTTCTACCGTCCCCTCATTTCGGCCGCCACACTTTTGCGCTTCGCACCGAAATCCTGGAGCTTAAGCAGGACTTCACTTCGGACCCCGCGATGCTGCAACTCGCGATGCGCTTCTATCTGAGCCGCGAGGCAACGAATCAAGTTATCGCTACCAAGGAATTGGCGGTTCGGGAACCCATGCGGGAAAGGACCCCCTATGCGGGAGTCGTGGCGGCCAATGAGGCCATGGGAAAACTATTGCAGGAATTAGCCAAATTTGTAGTCGAGAAAGCACATTAAGGCAGCATTCTGCGCAAGGTATCGTCCTTGAAAACAAAGTGATGCCACAGTGCTGCACTCATATGGATCAATATGAAAAAAAAGAGCATGTAACCCAACCATTTGTGAATGTCGATGAATCTCTGTAACAGATAGCCGTCGTAACGAATCAAATCAGGCAGCGTGTATAGACCAAAGAACGATACTGAAAAGCCAGCGGCGGAAGACATGAGCCATCCAGTCATTGGCAAGGCGAACATCAGTGCATAAAAGGAAAGATGGACAAATTGAGCGGCGATTTTTTGCCAGTCAGGCAGGTGTGCAGCCAGTTGCGGCAGTATTTGAGTTAAACGCCATGCCAAACGCGGTGCGAGTAGCATTAGCACCAATATGCCGAACGCCTTATGGTAGAAAATAAGGTAGATCTTTTTCGTATTAAAACCGACATCAGGAAGCGTGACCATGTAGAGACCCAATATTACAAGGCCAATAACAAGAAGAGCCATCGACCAGTGGAACAGGATCGCGATCACTCCATAACTTTCCTCGGTGTTCTCGATCGGCGACATCGCTCGTGCTCCGTTCATCAAGTGCCCTACCGGCGCAAGGCTAACCCAATTTCATCTCTCGTCATCAAGCAGTTGGACAGTATTTCCACTTGCTATATCCCGGCCTCTCAGCAGGTATCCGGCCCGGCCTTGGTTTGATAGCGACAACGTGAGTTAGATTTTATGCACCTTTCCACAGAGATTCGCGCTGTTCTCAAGGCGCTGAGCTGTGCGGTATGAAGTGCGTTTGCGCCTCTGGGCTTGTGCAGGGAGAGTCGTCCATGCGCCTGCGGCGTACTAACATTGACTAAACCGGTCCGCTACCAAGTCTCTGCAAGCGGCGCGAAGATACCGGGTGTGACCAGTCGCCAGGTCGTACCTGATTGGTGAGATATCCCCCGTGATACTCGCGGGGGCCCTGGCGATTCTGCGCGAGAGAGGCCTCAGCCATGTTGCGCCACAAGTACCTCCCCCTGTTGCTCGCCCTTGTCAGCTCACTGCTCGTCTCGGTTACGCAGGCGGAGGAGTTGCCAGCGCCCATCAAAGCGTTTGAGACTCGCGGAGCCACCATCGTGGGCGAGTTCACGGCACCCGGTGGTCTGCGAGGCTATGCCGCGCGCTATAACGGCCAAGGGCTGGCTCTTTACCTCACGGGCGATGGCCAGCACGTCCTGATTGGCACCCTGTTCGATGCCCAGGGTGAGGATCTGACGGGTGCAACGCTGGAGCGTCTGATCTACGAACCGATGGCCAAGGAGGTGTTGGCACGCCTGGAAAAGAGCACCTGGATTGCCGATGGGCGCAAAGATGCCCCACGCATCGTCTACATGTTCGATGATCCGAACTGTTCCTACTGCAATAAGTTCTGGCACCAGGCGCGCCCGTGGGTTGAGTCCGGCAAGGTTCAGTTGCGCCACATCATGGTGGGCCTGCTCAGTCCCGACAGTGCCGGCAAGTCCGCGGCGCTGTTGACGGACAAGCAACCAGAAGCCGCGCTGAAACAGCATGAGGCGGCCGGTGGCGGGAGCTCACTCAAGGCTCTGGAAACGGTGCCCAGCAATGTTCAGGAGCAACTCGATGCCAATCTTGCGCTGATGGCTGGGCTGGGCAGCGAGGCAACGCCCACGATCGTCTATCGCGATGCAAAGGGCCGCCTGCAAATGCAGAAAGGCTTATCACCCGCTCAGGCCATGTCGGAGCTTCTGGGGCCGAAATAAACCTCAGTCGGGGTTGACCTTCCCATCATGTCAAGATCGAAGCTGCATGTGTGCGAAATTGCACTCCACTTGACCACCCGCTTGCATTCGACTTGACCAGTCATTTGCATTCGTTCTGACCACCGATTGCATCGGATTTGACCAGCACGCTTTGTAACCATGATCGGCAGAGAACGGCCAAAAGCAGCCATTCAAAAGTGCCTGGGTATCGCTTTAGCTATGCACCCATATGACCTGTACCGTCATACCTTTCCACTATAGAGAGCCTGGAAAAGTTTCGATGGGGAGCCTCGGATATCAGAAAGGACGGCGATGATGCGTCGGTGCCTGGCTTTGTCTGGAAAAGCTGCCGGCATCTCAGAAGCGTTATTTGAATTGCCGCTTATACTGACCGAGCAGCCTGGGTTTGCCAGCCCCATCCATGTCGAATTCTCCTCGAACCGTGTCGCGTTCGGAGTGACATCTTCGGGCAAGACAAAGACTTACAGGAAGACAAAAAGCGCGATGTGTCATCAGGTCGTTAACAGCGCGCCCCTTCATATCGCCTGATTAATGGTTAGTTGATCGACTCACTATCCGATTCAAGGAATGGAGAAACAGGTTCATGAAAAACCCACTACCGAGAGCCGTTGGCTTTGCGATGTTATTGCTCGTCTCATTTACATCCACCCTCACCCACGCAACGGACATCACTCCCGCCGAAACGAAAGCCATCGCCGAGGAAGGCTACATCTACGGTCTGCCCATCGTGATGAACTACGCGACCATGTACGACTATGCCGTGGACAAGAACTCCGGCCAGTACAAGGCGCCGTTCAACCACATTCACAACATGCACAATGTCTTTAGCTACAAGGACACGGCCATCGTCTCGCCGAACAGCGACACCCCGTATTCCTTGATGTTTATGGACCTGCGTAGCGAGCCGATCGTGCTATCGGTGCCGACGGTGGAGAAACCGCGGTACTACTCGGTGCAGCTCATCGATAACAACACCAACAACTTCGGTTACATCGGCAGTCGCACCACCGGCAGCGAAGCCGGCGATTACCTGCTGGTCGGCCCCGATTGGAAGGGCGTGACCCCGCCGGGCATCAAGAAGGTGTTTCGTTCCCAAACACAACTCCTCTTCGTGATCTTTCGCACCCAGCTCTACAATCCGGCGGACATGCCGAACGTCGAAAAGATCCAGTCCGGTTATGCGACCCAGCCGCTATCGGCTTTTCTCAAGCAACCTGCGCCGCCTGCCGCGCCGACGATAAACTTTCCGAAGTTCGACAAGGACCTCGTGAAGACCGACTTCTTCAAGTATCTGGGCTTTGCATTGCAGTTTGCCCCGGCCACACCGGAAGAAGTGGCGATCCGCGCGAAGCTGGCCCGTATGGGCATTGGCGCCGGCAAGGACTTCAACTTCCAAGATCTCTCCGCCGAGCAAAAGACCGCCATGGTTGAGGGCATGCAGGCTGGACATACGAAGGTCCAGGATGCGGTCAATCATCTTGGCACGCAGATCAATGGCTGGAACATAGTGAGTTCCGGCGGTGATGCCGCGTTCTACAATGGTGATTGGCTAAAACGTGCCGCCATCGCACAAGCGGGCATCTATGCCAACGACGCCGAAGAGGCTACGTATCCGATGGCCAAGATTCTGTCCGATGGGACGCCGCTTGACGGCAGCAAGCACAACTACACGATCACCTTTCCCGCTGGACAACTCCCGCCGGTCAACGCCTTCTGGTCGGTGACCATGTACGACGGCAAGTCGCAACTGCTGATCAAGAATCCGGTCAATCGCTACCTCATAAACTCGCCGATGCTACCCGACATGAAGAAGAATTCAGACGGCTCGTTGACGCTCTACGTCCAGAAGGATTCACCCGGCGCGGACAAGGAAAGCAACTGGCTGCCCGCACCGAACGATCTGATCTACATGGTGATGCGCCTGTATTGGCCGAAGACGGAAAACCCTTCCGTCCTGCCTCCTGGCAAAGGAACGTGGAGTCCGCCCGCGATCGTAAAAATCAATTGAACACCTACCGATCTCCCGGTAAAAGTCCCGTACCACCTGCAGTCCGCCTTGATCGAGCGAGAGCGCTACCACCTGGAAGTCGTCGCCGCCCAGTTTTTCCTGGAGGCGATCCAAGGTCGGCATCTCCTGACGGCAAGGGACGCACCAGGTGGCCCAGAGGTTGAGCAGAACCACCTTACCCCGGAAGTCAGCCAAGCTTCGTAGTTTTCCCTCTCCATCGACGAAACTCACATTGTCTACCGGTTTGGGCTCGGACCAGACGATCAACCCCGCCCGAGTGCTGGTTTCAGCAGTTGGCTCGGCGCCGAACGAGAGACGAGCCCTGGCCAAAGGCAGGAGTAGGCAAAGCAGCAGCCAGCAGGTCCGTAAATACCAGGACTGCCCAGTGCAGACTGAGGCCCGGTGCGTGGCGCGAGGTAAAGCGCAGGTCATGGCACACCTCACGAGTAACTGTTGCTTTAAACTGCCAAACCGACGCTGGCTGGCCACAATTTCCGGGGAGGCAAGGCTGCTATTGGGATTATAGCAGTGCCTACCCGCCGTTCATGTGGCCCCTTGCCATTAATCGGCTTCTTGGGCAAGGGAGGCTGATATGGCACTGTTGGATGGGCCGGCGGGTTTCAAATACTGCGCCTGACGGTCAAGAAGCGAATGCGTGCGACGCTGCTGGCTATTCGAGATGAGTTGAAGCGCCGACGTCACCACCCCATCCGGGCTCAAGGGCAATGGCTCACTCGGGTGGTGTGTGGTTACTTCAATTACCACGCGGTGCCAGGAAACTTGAAGCTGTTGAGTGGCTTCAGGAAGGCCATATGCCGATATTGGCGTCAGGCTCTCGGGCGACGCAGTCAGCGAAATCGGCTGCAATGGTCTCGCTTCGGGTTGCTCACAGATCACTACATACCGAGCCCAAAGAATGCACACCCGTATCCTGAGGATCGCTTCGCGTCACGCACCCGAGGCAGGAGCCGTATGCGGTAGTTCCGCACGTACGGATCTGTGCGGGGGGTGGCAGGTTGTTGACGCTGACACCAAATTAACCCACCTGCCGACTCTAGACTGACCAATCTCCAATCGTCACAGCCTCACCACGAGTGATGGTTGGCGAGAGGTCGAACCGGGTCAGTGACGCATCGGTACCTGGGTCAATCCTACGTCAGCGGCAACAGATCCTTCTTACTAGGCCGCCACTGCTTAACTTTTGAAGGAATCCCAGAATTAGCAGCGCTAAAAAGAACCAACTCTTTTCTCAAGGACAGTTCAAACTTTTCGACATTACCGAACAGATGAAACGCGATAATCAAATGCCGGGCTAGCGGCATATCGATCTGGCCTTTATAAACCCTAAATCTAATCCAGGTCTGAAGCTTCCCTTGGTCAAAAGCCCTGTCCATCTGCGACAGAACCTCATCCCCAAATTTAGTTCTAATGCTATCAATTAATTTTGCAGTACTGATTAGTTCGCCGTGAGTGAAACCGCGCTTTTTGCTTTGCCGAACGAAGCAGGAACAAAGAACTTTACTGGACACCGATGGAAGATTTCTCTGTAGAACTTCATACGCGAAAACTGCAAACTTCATCTCAACGTCCGATGCCTTCGGCCCTTCTGCAGCTTTTAACGGACTCCAACCGCATACACATTGTTCAGTTAAGCTCGGGAGTAATTTGTACCTCCGATAGAATGGATGGGAGCACTTTGGGCAGGCATGAATAAGCCGCTCGCCATGACGCCAGCAGGCCATAACACCAGGCATATGGTGCGAACGATGCCAGTAGGCATAGCCAAGCTCTATGAGATCCTGCTGTACGCAGCTGAGACAGATCCTAGCCTTTCCGTGAACCGTTACTTCTCGACGCGGTACACGTGCCACTTCAGAAACAATGCTCCCGTCAGCTCCTTTTTCCGCATCGTCGCGCATGCCCAAAAAAGGCCGATAGGCCGGAAAAGTAGTGTTGATGCTGATTAGCTCGTCGAGATTGCGCTCTCTATCACCCGGCAGCTTCGCCGCGAGAACCTCGATCTGTTTAGGAAGCATTCCGACGCCAAATGGAGTCGAGTCGAACAGATCATGAAAGGTCTCTGCTTCGGTCCTGTTACCTGACAGATAGTGATAGCGAGTGATACGAGAATGCAACATCTCGTCCGGCATCGACATAGGGAAAAAAAGTAGATCAGACATCAGTTACCGACTACAAGGTGGGGCTCGGAAAGGACACATATCCCGGAATTGCCCCCCTTGTAACACAAACCAACCTGTACCTAGGTAAGGATTTTCTTAATGATTTTCAAAAAATCAATGTCAACTAGCCAATGCTCTTTACACCTTCCTGTTAATTAACGTGATACACCTAAGTTAGATACAGAACACGTATAAATAATAAGCCGGCTTGGAGTGAGCTACTTACACAAAAGGTTTTCCACTTTTCCGACGAAAAAATCTCTTACGCCCGTTAAACCGAGCTCAGCGTACTACTCGGCAACTGTCAGACCTTCATTGTCCCCTGTGAACGCAAGCAACGATCGAAGCCATGTCCTTCTATGAAGCACGCCGACGTTGAGGTAACCCTGGCCGCTGGCGATGCGCCAGATCATCATCTGACTAGGTCCTGTGCCTGATACTCGCAGCCCTGTAGAGAGACGACTGGGTGACGGACTTTCCCTCCGAGCGAAGCTTTTGCTGCGCCCACCACAACCGTCGATTGTGGAACTCTTCAAGAGACTCACAAGCCTCGATGAGTGCTGCTGCACAGAGGGGCAGCTTGGAGAGTTGTTTCTCGAAACGGGACAGCACGTGGAGCTCTCGGCCAATCCTGGTACGTGAGATCCGGATAGGTTTTCCCGGCAGAGAGCGAAGTGCTCTGGCACATTGCCCGACTTGCTTGGCAAGTTTCGCATCGAGAGCGGCGAACATGTTAGAGCTATCCGCTCTGTTTGCATGGTCGGTAGCTCGTTTCGCAATGCATTCCGACAGCCAAGGCCGATCACAACGATACAGCCAAGCATACCCCCGGCAGTCATGTGCCTTCTGCAAGCGATATTCAGCATCGAAGGCCATTCGTCTTTCGCGGAGCTGCCTGAGAAACCTCGCCTCCTTCCAGGCGTCTGGTCCACCGGCCACGCTGCGGATGGTCCGGTAGACGTGGATCTGGGAAACCCCTAGTGCGGATGCAATCTTTCTTGCATCGGCTCCCGCGAGCGCAAGTTCCCACACCGCGACCGACATGCAGCCCAAGCCTTCGATGGAAAACAACGGTGGAACAATCTTAGGGGGTGAAGTGACAGCCATTAGGGGAGGCGATGTCTGTGGCTCACATAATGTCCCTACACCCAACACGCTCGCCATCTCGACCCTCAGTGCGCTGGCCAGCAGGATGTACTTGAGAGGGTGGTGGGAGGCTCTTGGCTTGCGCAGAAGCTTGGTGACCCATGTGGCGGGGATACCCTCACGAGTCTCGCTGAGTATCGAATATTCCCAGGCAGTCGGAAGTGTTCGACAAAATGCGGCCATATGCTGCGCTAGGCGCTCTAGATGCAAGCGATGGGCACTAGAGATCAGTTGGAGTTCTGCGGCCCCTTGCAGAAGCGTAGAGCGCACTTTGGAGGCCGACGCAGTACTGACCTCAGATTCGAGCACCTGTAGTGAGCGCAACGCTATGTTGTGTAGTGCTGGTAGGTAGAACGATGGGAAATGAAGCGGGATCGAGTGAGTTTGCACACTGTCGTCGCCAGGCAGGTTGAGTTGCCGAGAATTGCGACTGAACCAGCGATGATCTAAGACGCTCAGCAAGGTGCCATGATAGGGACACACCAGCACGCCAGGTAGCGTGTGAACCCGATGCCAGTAGGCGACTCCGACTCTAACCTGATCCTGGGCTATGCAATCTGGGCAAAAACGCATTCTGGAAGCGAACCCGAGACGACTCGCATTGACTCCCAATTTGAGCATCAGCCCTGTTCCATCGCCGGCCATCAAAGCCTGGGCCTGATCCACTTGATCCTGGCTGAGAAAGGGGGCGTAGTAGGGCAACAGCGTGTGACGCTTGATGACCTCGGCCACCGACAAGCCCGTACCAAAAGGAAGGGCTTCGACGAGATCGTCCAAATGACTTGGGAAAGCCACACTCTGCGAAAAAGCCGCTGGGGATCTTGCTCCGGCGAAAGCTACTTTGAAGCTGCAAACACCGCAAAGGCGTGCATAACGAGAAAGCACGCTGTGAAGCGTCTCGTCGGGAAATGCTGCGGGGAAGAAATGGAATTTGAGATCCATTTCACCACCTCCGACTCACTTTTTGCGATACGTCGGTGAAAACTCAAACAGGTCGTTATTTATCCAACCTGCGGCCCTTAACGCTACAAGTGGGGAATCGTGTTCAGCCAGCGCTTTAGCCTCAGAGGACTCTACAGCAACAGCAGCAGGTGCCTGAGGTTTACCCGCGGAGACCGCTGGAGTCAGATTTGTCTGATGTTCACGCGACACGACACTCCGAAGCAGGGCAAGACGGTCTGCTCGAACCAGTCCATCGAACGCCATCATGTCGTTCAGCTGCTCTTCGATCGGCAGCAGGTCGTCGAACTGCCGCATCCGCTTTGGATCTCGGCTGCGCAGTGCTGACAGTGCTGGCTTCAGGATCTGCATCTTCGAGTTGCTCACCTTCGCAATTATCTCGGCAGTCAAACACTCCGAGCCACTTTGAACGGCATAACGCTGACTCAACACCAACAGTTTGACGAGAAAATCTGTGACGCCTTGGGTGTGCTCATACAACACATCGAAAATCTCGTCAGTCAGTTCCGCCTGTTGCCGCTGACCGAAAACTGACCCAGTAAAGGCTGTTCTGCCGACTGAAAACTGACCCAGGTGTTCAACTACTTCTGCTCACTTTCCGAGCAGGAGAACACAGGGTGATCAGCATGGAAATGTTGGGGAAAATTCGGAGGATGTACTTTCGCGACAAGCTGTCGCTGCACCAGATCGCCAAGCGTACCGGGCTGTCGAGAAACACCATCCGAAAATGGGTCAGAGCACCCGAAGCCACTCAGCCGGCGTACCAGCGGTGCGTAACCTTCAACAAACTCAGCCCATTCCACGAGACGCTGGAGCAGGCGCTGAAGGCTGATTCGTTTCGGGCAAAGCACAACCGCAGGAGCGCCAAAGCACTCTTTGAGCAGATCAAAGCCCAGGGTTATGACGGCGGCTACAGCCAGCTCACAGCCTTCATCCGCTCGTGGCGCGGTGAGCAAGGCAAATCGTTACGTGCCTTTGTGCCGCTGACGTTTGCACTCGGTGAGGCTTTTCAATTTGACTGGAGCGAAGAAGGTCTGCTGATCGGCGGCCTGTTCCGACGCATCCAGGTCTCCCACATGAAGCTGTGCGCCAGTCGCGCGTTCTGGTTGGTTGCGTATCCCAGCCAAGGCCACGAGATGCTGTTCGATGCCCATACGCGCTCGTTCGGTGCGTTAGGTGGGGTGCCACGTCGAGGCATCTACGACAACATGAAAACGGCTGTCGACAAGGTTAACAAGGGCAAAGGCCGCACGGTCAATGCTCGGTTTTCCGTGATGTGCGCGCACTACCTGTTCGATCCGGACTTCTGCAATGTCGCCTCGGGCTGGGAAAAAGGCATCGTTGAAAAGAACGTGCAAGACAGCAGACGACGCATCTGGCTCGACGCTCAAGACTGCATGTTTCACACCTTCGAAGAATTGAATGCCTGGCTCGGCCAACGCTGTCGTGCACTCTGGAGCGAGCTGGTGCATCCGCAGTACAACGGGCTGACGGTGGCAGAGGTCTTGGAGCTAGAGCGGGTCGAAATGATGCCGATGCCGACGGCTTTTGATGGCTACGTCGAGCGCACCGTGCGGGTCTCCAGCACCTGCCTGATCAGCGTGGCGCGAAATCGATATTCGGTGCCTTGCGAGCGCGTCGGCCAGTGGGTCAGCAGCCGTCTGTATCCTTCTCGGATCGTGGTCATCGCCGATGAAACTATGATCGCCAGCCACGAGCGTCTGTTTGATCGAGATCAGGTCAGTTTTGACTGGCAGCATTACATCCCACTCATCGAACGCAAACCCGGTGCGCTGCGCAATGGCGCGCCGTTTGCCGATCTGCCTAAGCCGTTGCAGCTTCTCAAGCGGGGCCTGAGACGTCACAGCAACGGTGATCGAATCATGACGCAGGTACTGGCTGCTGTGCCCATCGCCGGTCTCGACCCGGTGCTCGTGGCGGTAGAACTGGTGCTTGAGTCGGGAAGCTTGAGCGCCGATCACATCCTGAATGTTCTAGCTCGACTGACCTCCACTGCACCACCTCCTTCCGTAGAAACCAACCTGCAACTCAAGGTAGCGCCTGTCGCCAATACGGCGCGCTACGACCGGCTCCGTACAACCGATGAGGAGAATCGCAATGCGTGACCTAATGGCGGAACTCAAAGAGCTGCGTCTGCATGGCATGGCCAGCGCTTGGGAAGAACTGGCTTCTCAAGGCGAAGCCTCGACGACGTCGTCGAAGTGGCTGCTCGAACATCTGCTCCAACAAGAACAAGCAGATCGCGCCGTACGCTCAGTGAACCACCAGATGAACATGGCCAAACTGCCCATGCATCGTGACTTGGCAGGCTTCGACTTCGGCGCTTCCAGCGCAGATGCCCGTCTGGTCAAAGATCTGTCCAGCTTGGAGTTCACAGAGACCGCGCAGAATGTCGTGTTCATCGGCGGGCCCGGAACCGGCAAAACACATTTGGCCAGCGCCCTGGCCGTGTCCGGAATCACGACCCATAACAAACGCGTGCGCTTCTTTTCCACAGTGGATCTGGTCAATCTGCTGGAGCGTGAAAAGTACGACGGCAAGAGTGGCCGAATCGCTCAAGGGCTGCTTCGGACAGACCTGGTGATACTCGATGAACTGGGGTATTTGCCCTTCAGCCAGAGCGGCGGCGCGCTGTTATTTCACCTGCTGTCCAAGCTATACGAGCACACCAGCATTGTGATCACGACCAACCTCAGCTTCTCGGAATGGTCGAGTGTGTTCGGCGACGCCAAGATGACCACAGCGTTGCTGGATCGGTTGACACACCATTGTCACATCGTCGAAACGGGCAACGAGTCCTACCGCCTGCAACACAGCACTCTGGCCGCGCAGACAAAGATCAAATCACGTGAACGAAAGCGCAAGGACGAAGATGGTATCGAGGACGATGAACCGTTTTGATCTGCACCATAAACACCCTGCCGCATGCCTTTATGCGGTGGGGCTTGATGACCGTTCAACCGGAACACTGCTGCTAAGCTTATTCACAATTGCTGGGACAAAAAACAGCAATCCGCCCTGGGTCAATTTTCAATCGGCAGGGTGGGTCAGTTTTCAATCAGCGCCAACACATATTCTCCTTCAAGAATGCCTGGCCGGCCGTTTGAAGAACTGCAAATTCCGGTAGAGCGGCAGTCAGTAAGAGAGGAGCATTCAACAAATCAACCTTAACCACTTTACTCCAGACAAGATAAAAAAATATTCCTCTGGCATCGGCGTAGGATATAGATAACCGAGAAGCAATTTTTCGCAGACACTCAGCCAAAGTCCATGGATAGGCCCTGACACTCTCCAAACAATCGATAAAATCAACATGCAGGGATGATTTCATTAAGTCTCTAGGTAGCTGCGAGTACTTTCTGAGCATACCCAGATTTTTTATTAAATCCTGAGTAAAGAACTCTTCAGTAACTATGCTCCAATCAACTCCTTGGCTTTTCCAAAAACGCCTTTCAATTTCAAATTTTTCAAGCGTTCGCTTTACCCCTTTACCTTCCAAATCCTTTTGATACTTAACCGTTCTAGCAACAGACTTAAAACTTCCATTCGACTCCCGAACGGTCAAGAGAAAGTCTGTCGTCATTACACACGGCAATGTGGTACCAGGGTACTTTGGATAACGGACACCTATCGAAGCGGCAATAGCTTGCGCATGCTCCTGAGGTAATAATGGATATTGCTCACGGATATCCACGACATCTTCAGAAAATTCGCAAACAAGGTAGTAAGATCGCTCAAGATCTGACAGAAGGTGGTGTATCCGATCAACCTTCACTCCTTGGATCTTGTGTGAACGCCCCCTTGACGGAACATCCTGCACCCGTAGCCAGGGCACGTAGCTCGCTCCAGCGCCTGCGCCAAATCCATTTGCAATATGCCGTTCAATGTCCTGCTGTGATGCAAACCTGCGACCTCGCAACCCCCCGCCTCCTCAGTCCGTGCGAACCGCTTCATTTCACGCCGGAAATAGTTGTAGGAAAAGATGTTCGGCATAGCGACCATCTCGAAGGCATTCCTAGGCTACTACAGCTGAAAATCGAAGCGATGAATCCAGACCGAAGGATCGACCCGGAAAAGTAAACCCCCCGTAAATACGGGGGTTTAGGCCTTGTGTCAATCTATGTTGGCTTGTGTCAATCTTTATTGTTTTGTGTCAATCTTTATTTTTCAAAACCAAGGGGGTTTTTCATCTGTGGATAACTTATTCCACAGTGACCGACTTCGCCAGGTTGCGCGGCTGGTCAACATCGGTGCCTTTGAGTACGGCAACGTAATACGACAGCAGTTGCAGCGGGATGGTGTAGAGAATCGGCGACAGGATGTCGTGGATGTGCGGCATGTGCACCACGTGGGTGCCTTCACCGTTGGTCATGCCGGCCTTCTCGTCAGCGAAGACGATCAACTGGCCACCGCGGGCGCGGACTTCCTGGAGGTTGGACTTCAACTTCTCCAGCAGCTCGTTGTTCGGCGCCACGGTCACCACTGGCATATCGTTATCCACAAGCGCCAACGGGCCGTGTTTCAGCTCGCCGGCCGGATAGGCTTCGGCGTGGATGTAGGAGATTTCCTTGAGCTTGAGTGCCCCTTCCATCGCCACCGGGAACTGCGCGCCACGGCCGAGGAACAGCGTATGGTGTTTCTCGGCGAACAGCTCGGAGATTTTTTCCACGGTGGTGTCCATGGCCAGCGCTTCGCCCAGACGGGTCGGCAAACGACGCAGTTCTTCGACCAGCGTCGCTTCGACGCCTTTGGCCAAGGTGCCACGAACCTGGCCCAGGGAAAGCGTCAGCAACAACAGGCCAACCAATTGCGTGGTGAAGGCTTTGGTCGATGCCACACCGATTTCGCGACCGGCCTGGGTCAACAGGGTCAGATCGGACTCACGCACCAGCGAGCTGATGCCGACGTTGCAGATCGCGAGGCTGGCCAGGAAGCCCAGTTCCTTGGCGTTGCGCAGCGCGGCCAGGGTGTCGGCGGTTTCGCCGGACTGGGAAATGCTCACGAACAAGGTGTCCGGCTGCACCACTACCTTGCGGTAGCGGAATTCGCTGGCGACTTCGACCTGGCAAGGAATGCCGGCCAGCTCTTCAAGCCAGTAACGCGCGACCATGCCGGCGTGGTAGCTGGTGCCGCACGCGACGATCTGTACGTTACGCACTTTGGCGAACAGCTCGGCAGCCTGTGGGCCGAATGCCTGTACCAGCACCTGGTTCTGGCTCAGGCGACCTTCCAGGGTGCGCTGCACCACGGACGGTTGCTCGTGGATTTCCTTGAGCATGAAGTGGCGGTACTCGCCCTTTTCAGCGGCTTCGGCGCCGTCGCGATACTGCACGGCTTCGCGCTCGACAGCCTGGCCGTTGACGTCCCAGATCTGCACGCTGTCGCGGCGGATTTCGGCGATATCGCCTTCTTCCAGGTACATGAAGCGGTCGGTGACCTGACGCAGGGCCAACTGGTCGGACGCCAGGAAATTTTCCCCCAGGCCCAGGCCGATCACCAGCGGGCTGCCGCTGCGGGCTGCGACCAGGCGATCAGGCTGCTGCATGCTGATCACTGCCAGGCCATAAGCGCCGTGCAGTTCTTTGACAGTTGCCTTGAGGGCCACGGTCAGGTCGTTCAGATCCTTGAGTTTGTGGTTCAGCAGGTGAGCGATGACTTCGGTGTCGGTGTCCGAGGTGAACACATAACCCAGGGCCTTGAGTTGTTCACGCAGGACTTCGTGGTTTTCGATAATGCCGTTATGCACCACCGCCAGATCGCCGGAGAAATGCGGGTGGGCATTACGCTCGCACGGCGCACCGTGAGTAGCCCAGCGGGTGTGGGCAATACCCAGGCGCCCGACCAGAGGCTCGGCAGCCAGTGCTTGTTCCAGCTCACTGACCTTGCCCGGGCGACGCACGCGCTCGAGTTTTTCGTCGTTGGTGTAGACCGCTACGCCAGCGCTGTCATACCCACGGTATTCCAGGCGCTTCAGGCCTTCGACCAGGATGGCGGTGATGTTACGTTCTGCGACTGCGCCGACAATTCCACACATGCTATTTCTCCTGACTGACAGCCGCGCAAATCAAAGTGATGCCGCGGGCCTGAATCTGATCGCGAGCCTCTAGCGGCAGGCGTTCATCGGTAATAAGGGTATGGACACTGCTCCAGGGCAGCTCCAGGTTGGGAATCTTGCGGCCAATCTTGTCGGCCTCCACCATCACGACCACTTCGCGGGCGACTTCGGCCATGACCCGGCTCAGCCCGAGCAGTTCGTTGAAGGTGGTTGTACCGCGAACCAGATCGATGCCATCGGCGCCGATAAACAGCTGGTCGAAGTCGTAGGAGCGTAGTACCTGCTCGGCAACCTGCCCCTGAAAGGACTCGGAATGCGGGTCCCAGGTACCACCGGTCATCAACAGCACCGATTCGTGCTCAAGTTCGCTCAGGGCATTGGCGACATGCAGCGAGTTGGTCATCACCACCAGGCCGGGTTGCTGTCCGAGTTCCGGGATCATGGAGGCGGTGGTACTGCCACTGTCGATAATGATCCGCGCATGCTCGCGAATCCGCGCGACGGCGGCACGGGCGATGGCTTGCTTGTACTTGGAAACCGGTTGACCAAGGTCCGCGACCAGTTCCTGAGGCATGGTGATCGCCCCGCCGTAACGACGCAGCAACAGGCCATTGCTTTCAAGCGCCGCCAGATCCTTGCGAATCGTAACTTCCGACGTTTCGAAGCGCTTGGCCAACTCATCCACACTGACTTCGCCCTGCTCATTGAGCAAGGCGAGGATGTTGTGACGACGCTGAGGTGTGTTGCGCTTCGACATGAGCTGGTAAGTTTCGTTTCGAAAGATAACGGAAGCAATCAAAACCTATCAGCGAAACTTCGTCAAGCGCCATGCGATAAAAAGAGCTGTGGATAACTTGCTCGCGATGGGCGTGAGCGATGATGCATTCTTTCTGGAAAAATGCGCCGCTCTCGAATTCATCGCGAGCAAGCTCGCTCCTACAAGGGAGTTGTGGATAACTCAGCCCTTCTTGATCTTTTCCGGCCGCTTCCAGCCATCGATGTTCTTCTGACGAGCACGCCCGATAGCCAACTGGGATTTATCCACAGTCGAGGTGATGGTCGAGCCGGCCGCCGTGGTCGCACCGTCCAGGATATCCACAGGCGCTACCAACGAGTTGTTGGAACCGATGAACACGTCTTCACCCAGCACGGTTTTCCACTTGTTGGCGCCGTCGTAGTTGCAGGTGATGGTGCCAGCACCGATGTTGGTGCGCGCGCCCACTTCGGCATCGCCCAGATAAGCCAGGTGACCGGCCTTGGCGCCTTCACCCATGTGAGCGTTTTTCAGTTCGACGAAGTTACCCACATGCGCACGGGCTTCCAGCACGGTACCTGGACGCAGACGTGCAAACGGGCCGGCATCGCTGCCTTCACCCAGAACGGCACCTTCGATATGGCTATTGGCTTTGATGACCACACCTTTGCGCAGGGTGCTGTCCTTGATCACGCAGTTCGGGCCGATCACCACGTCGTCTTCGATGACGACTTTGCCTTCGAGGATGACGTTGATATCGATCAGCACGTCGCGGCCTATGGTGACTTCACCGCGCACATCGAAACGCGCCGGGTCGCGCAGTGTTACGCCTTGGGCCATCAAGCGGCGACCAGCGCGTAATTGAAAGTGACGCTCAAGCTCGGAAAGTTGCTTGCGGTCGTTTGCGCCCTGCACTTCCATCGCGTCGTGCGGTTGTTCAGTGGCCACCACCAGACCATCCTTGACCGCCATTTCGATCACGTCGGTCAGATAATACTCACCCTGAACGTTGTTGTTTGACAGGCGACCGGTCCAGTCAGCCAGGCGATCCGCCGGGACTGCAAGAATACCGGTGTTGCCTTCGTTGATGGCTCGTTGAGCTTCCGTGGCGTCCTTGTGCTCGACGATGGCAGAGACCTTGCCATCAGTGCCGCGAACAATTCGGCCGTAACCGGTCGCGTCGTCCAACTCGACGGTGAGCAGACCCATTTGCCCTGGCACGACAAGCTTGAGCAGGCGCTGCAGGGTGTCGACCTCGATCAACGGCACATCACCATAGAGCACCAGTACGGTGTCGGACTGAATGAACGGTACTGCCTGAGCAACGGCGTGACCGGTACCCAACTGTTTATCCTGCAGGACGAAATTCAGGTCATCCGCCGCCAGGCGTTCGCGAACGGCATCGGCACCGTGACCGATCACGACGTGGATGCGCTGTGGATCAAGTTGCCGGGCGCTGTGGATAACATGGCCGAGCATGGAGTTGCCGGCAATCGGGTGCAAGACTTTCGGCAACGCGGAACGCATGCGCGTGCCTTGGCCAGCAGCAAGAATAACGATTTCAAGAGACATGACTGGCTACCAATCCTGGGTGGTCAGCGGCTGCGACCAGGTTGTAAAAATCGGAAAAGAAAAAAGGGTAGCCGAGGCTACCCTTTTTAATCAATCACACAACAAGTGCTGCCTTAGTGGCCGAACTTCTTGCGGATCTGCTGGACGGTGCGCAGCTGAGCTGCAGCCTCGGCCAGACGTGCGGCAGCAGAACCGTAATCGAATTCTGCGCCCCGCTCATGCAGGGCCTTCTCGGCAGCCTTGACGGCTTCCTGAGCGGAGGCTTCATCCAGGTCGGCAGCACGTTGCACGGTGTCGGCAAGAACCTTGACCATGTTCGGCTGAACCTCGAGGAAACCACCGGAGATGTAATACACCTCCTCTTCGCCGCCCTGCTTGACCAGGCGGATCGGACCTGGCTTCAGATTAGTGATCAGCGGCGCGTGACCCAGAGCGATACCAAGATCACCCAGTGCACCGTGCGCAATCACCATCTCGACCAGACCGGAAAAGATTTCTCCTTCCGCGCTGACGATATCGCAATGGACTGTCATAGCCATCTGATTGCCTCAACCTAAATTAGCGCCCGTTGCCGGGCGCCGGGATTACAGTTTCTTGGCTTTTTCGATCGCTTCTTCGATGCCGCCAACCATGTAGAACGCTTGTTCTGGCAGGTGGTCGTAGTCACCGTTGAGGATGCCTTTGAAGCCAGCAATGGTGTCTTTCAGGGAAACGTATTTACCCGATGCACCGGTGAAGACTTCAGCCACGAAGAACGGCTGCGACAAGAAGCGCTGGATCTTACGAGCACGGTTTACCAACTGCTTGTCGGCTTCCGACAGCTCGTCCATACCCAGGATCGCAATGATGTCCTTCAGTTCTTTGTAACGCTGCAGAACGTACTGAACGCCGCGAGCGGTGTCGTAGTGGTCCTGGCCGATTACGTTCGGGTCCAGCTGGCGCGAAGTCGAGTCGAGTGGATCGACCGCTGGGTAGATACCCAGGGAAGCGATGTCACGGGACAGAACGACGGTAGCGTCCAAGTGGGCGAAGGTGGTCGCTGGCGACGGGTCGGTCAAGTCATCCGCAGGTACGTATACCGCTTGGATCGAAGTGATCGAACCTTCCTTGGTCGAAGTGATACGTTCTTGCAGAACGCCCATCTCTTCAGCCAGGGTCGGCTGGTAACCTACTGCCGAAGGCATACGGCCCAGCAGTGCGGATACTTCAGTACCGGCCAGGGTGTAACGGTAGATGTTGTCGACGAACAGCAGAACGTCGTTACCTTCGTCACGGAACTTCTCGGCCATGGTCAGGCCAGTCAGTGCTACGCGCAGACGGTTTCCCGGCGGCTCGTTCATCTGACCGTAAACCAGTGCCACTTTGTCCAGAACGTTGGAGTCCTTCATCTCGTGGTAGAAGTCGTTACCCTCACGAGTACGCTCACCCACACCGGCGAACACGGAATAACCGCTGTGCTCGATGGCGATGTTACGGATCAGTTCCATCATGTTTACGGTCTTGCCTACACCGGCACCACCGAATAGACCGACTTTACCGCCTTTGGCGAACGGGCAAACCAGGTCGATAACCTTGATGCCGGTTTCCAGCAGGTCGTTGCCGCCTGCTTGTTCAGCGAACGAAGGCGCTGGACGGTGAATGCCCCAACGCTCTTCAGTAGCGATTGGACCTGCTTCGTCGATCGGGTTGCCCAGAACGTCCATGATCCGGCCCAGAGTCGCTTTACCGACCGGTACGGAGATGGCTGCGCCAGAGTCGACAACGTCCAGACCGCGCTTCAAGCCTTCGGTGGAACCCATCGCAATGGTACGAACCACGCCGTCGCCCAGCTGCTGCTGAACTTCCAGGGTGGTCCCGGCCGCGCTTTGAACTGTCAGCGCGTTGTAGATGCTCGGTACGCTGTCGCGTGGAAATTCCACGTCGATAACGGCGCCGATGATTTGAACGATACGTCCGCTACTCATAGCTGGATCCTCTGAATATTTGAACCGTTAAACCGCGGCAGCGCCGCCGACGATTTCCGAGATCTCTTGGGTGATCGCAGCCTGACGCGCCTTGTTGTAGACCAGCTGCAAATCGCTGATCAAATCACCGGCGTTGTCGGTAGCGTTCTTCATCGCGATCATCCGCGCAGCTTGTTCAGCCGCGTTGTTCTCGACCACCGCCTGGTAGACCTGCGACTCCACGTAACGGACCATCAAGCCGTCCAGCAGCTCCTTGGCATCCGGTTCGTAGAGATAGTCCCAGTGGTGCTTGAGGTCTTGATCCGGGGTTGCCACCAGTGGAATCAACTGCTCCACGGTAGGCTGTTGCGTCATGGTGTTGATGAACTTGTTGGACACCACGGACAGGCGGTCAATACGGCCGTCCAGGTAGGCATCCAGCATCACCTTGACGCTGCCGATCAGATCATTGATCGACGGCTCTTCACCCAGGTGGCTGATAGCTGCAACGACGTTACCGCCGAAGTTGCGGAAAAAGGCCGCACCCTTGCTACCAACGACACACAGATCGATCTCGACGCCGTTTTCGCGGTTTACCGCCATGTCCTTGACCAGGGCCTTGAACAGGTTGGTGTTCAAGCCGCCGCACAGACCACGGTCACTGCTCACAACGACATAACCAACACGCTTGATTTCGCGGTCGATCATGAACGGGTGGCGGTATTCCGGGTTGGCGTTGGCCAGATGCCCAATTACCTGGCGGATACGCTCCGCATAAGGACGGCTAGCAGCCATGCGCATTTGT
Organism: Pseudomonas sp. KH_046_2; assembly: GCF_057838985.1. Lineage (NCBI taxonomy): Bacteria > Pseudomonadati > Pseudomonadota > Gammaproteobacteria > Pseudomonadales > Pseudomonadaceae > Pseudomonas > Pseudomonas sp. KH_046_2. The sequence goes on from NZ_CM174480.1 coordinate 6,259,991, forward strand.
GCCTTGCGCATTTTGCTGACCGCCACTTTTTCCATGGCGCTGGTAATCTTTTGCGTGCTTTTGATGCTCGCAATCTTACTGCGAATCTCTTTTGCGCCTGCCATGTAACACCTATCAGGTTAGCAAGCGGGAGCCTTGCGGCTCCCGCTGCGGCTTACCAGGTTTGGGTGGCCTTGAACTTCTCGATACCGGCTTTCATGCCAGCGTCGATTTCGTCATTGAAGTCACCTTTCACGTTGATCTTCGCCATCAAATCGGCGTGATCGCGGTTGAAGAAAGCAATCAGCGCTTGCTCGAAGCTGCCGATCTTGGCGATTTCAACGTCAGTCAGGAACCCACGCTCAGCGGCATACAGCGACAGCGCCATGTCAGCGATCGACATTGGTGCGTATTGCTTCTGCTTCATCAGCTCGGTAACGCGCTGACCATGCTCAAGTTGCTTACGGGTCGCTTCGTCCAGGTCAGAAGCGAACTGGGCGAATGCCGCCAGTTCACGGTACTGAGCCAGAGCGGTACGGATACCACCGGAGAGCTTCTTGATGATCTTGGTCTGAGCGGCACCACCCACACGGGATACCGAAACACCGGCGTTCACTGCAGGGCGGATGCCCGAGTTGAACATGGCGGATTCCAGGAAGATCTGACCGTCGGTGATGGAAATCACGTTGGTCGGAACGAACGCGGAAACGTCGCCAGCCTGGGTTTCGATGATCGGCAGTGCGGTCAGGGAACCGGTTTTACCGGTCACTGCGCCGTTGGTGAACTTCTCTACGTACTCTTCCGAAACGCGGGATGCGCGCTCCAGCAGACGGGAGTGGAGATAGAACACGTCGCCTGGGTAAGCTTCACGGCCTGGTGGACGGCGCAGCAGCAGGGAAATCTGGCGGTAAGCCACTGCTTGCTTGGACAGATCGTCATAAACGATCAGCGCGTCTTCACCGCGGTCGCGGAAGAATTCACCCATGGTGCAACCGGAGTACGGTGCCAGGAATTGCAGCGCAGGAGATTCCGAAGCACTGGCAGCCACGATGATCGTGTTGGCCAGGGCGCCGTTTTCTTCCAGCTTGCGAACCACGTTGGCGATGGTCGATTGTTTCTGACCGATTGCTACGTAGACGCAGAAAATGCCGCTGTTCTTCTGGTTGATGATCGCGTCGATCGCCAGAGCGGTTTTACCGATCTGACGGTCACCGATGATCAGCTCACGCTGGCCACGGCCGACAGGGATCATGGCATCGACAGCCTTGTAGCCAGTCTGTACAGGCTGGTCTACCGACTTACGCCAGATCACGCCTGGAGCAACTTTCTCGACCGCGTCGGTCTCGGTGTTGCCCAGTGGACCTTTGCCGTCAACAGGGTTACCCAGTGCGTCGACTACGCGACCCAGCAGTTCCTTACCAACCGGAACTTCCAGGATGCGGCCGGTGCACTTGGCGCTCATGCCTTCAGCCAGAGACTGGTATGCGCCCAATACAACGGCACCTACGGAGTCTTGCTCCAGGTTGAGGGCCATACCGAAGACGCCGCCCGGAAACTCGATCATCTCGCCGTACATTACGTCGGCCAGACCGTGAATCCGCACGATACCGTCAGATACGCTGACGACAGTGCCTTCGTTACGGGCTTGGGAGGTCACATCGAGCTTGTCGATGCGGCCCTTGATAATTTCACTTATTTCGGAAGGATTGAGTTGCTGCATTGCTCTGCTGCCCCTTCAAACTCAAGATTTCAATGCTTCGGCAAGTTTCGCGATTTTGCCGCGAATCGAGCCATCGATAACCAGGTCGCCGGCGCGGATGACGACACCACCAATAAGGGCAGCGTCCTCCGCAACTTGCAGGCGCACTTCCCGGTTGAGTCGTGCACTGAGAACCTTGGCGAGTTTGTCTTGCTGTTCTTGGTTCAATGCGAAAGCACTGGTGACTTCAACGTCTACCGACTTCTCTTGTTCGGCCTTGTACAGGTCGAACAGAGCGGCAATCTCCGGCAACAGCGGGAGACGGTCGTTTTCGGCAACGACGTGGATGAAGTTCTGTGCCTTGGCATCAAACTTGTCGCCGCACACGTCAATGAACGTGGCGGCCTTTTCTGCGCTCGTCAGTCGCGGGGCCTTGAGCACGCGCTGCATGGTGTCGTCTTCCGACACCGCTGCAGCCAGGCCGAGCATGGCTGACCAATTGGCCAGTTGCTGGTGGGCCTGAGCGTGCTCGAAGGCCGCCTTAGCGTAAGGTCGGGCCAACGTGGTCAGTTCTGCCATGATCGCCCTCGCTTAGATTTCAGCAGCCAGTTGGTTAACCAGCTCTGCGTGCGCGTTTTGATCGATTGTGGCACCCAGGATCTTCTCGGCGCCGCCGACTGCCAGCAAGCCCACTTGGGCACGCAACGCGTCTTTGACACTGTTCAGTTCCTGTTCGATCTCGGCCTGAGCCTGAACCTTCACACGGTCAGCGTCGATACGGGCTTTTTCAACAGCCTCTTCAACAATCTGGTTACCGCGTTTCTTGGCTTGCTCGATGATTTCAGCTGCCTGAGCTTTCGCTTCGCGCAGTTGGTGACCCGCTTTTTCTTGGGCCAACTCCAGGTCGCGAGCTGCACGGCTGGCAGCGTCCAGACCATCAGCGATCTTCTTTTGACGTTCGTGCAGTGCCGCAATGACCGGAGGCCATACGAACTTCATGCAGAACAGTACAAAAATCAGGAACGCAACGGACTGGCCAATCAGGGTCGCATTAATGTTCACGCCAACACCTCGCAGTTACGTTGTCCATCACACCAAATTACCCGGAAGATCCGAGTAATTAGCCAGCGATTTGACCAACGAACGGGTTCGCAAAGGTGAAGAACAGAGCGATACCAACACCGATCATGGTTACGGCGTCGAGCAGACCGGCAACGATGAACATTTTAACTTGCAGCATTGGAACCATTTCTGGCTGACGCGCTGCGCCTTCCAGGAACTTGCCGCCCAGCAGGCCGAAACCAATTGCGGTACCCAGTGCGCCCAGGCCGATCAACAGTGCAACAGCGATAGCGGTTAGACCAACTACAGTTTCCATCTTTCCTCCCGACTTTTACGTCGTATGGTTTAGGTTTTTTAGATTAAAGCGGTAAAACAAATCGTTTCAGATGCCCCGTAAGGAGCCCCTCCCCGTTTTACCGGGAAGGACATCAGACTAGTCGAGACTGGTCTTAATGGTTTTCTTCGTGCGCCATCGACAGGTAAACGATGGTCAACATCATGAAGATGAACGCCTGCAGGGTGATGATCAGGATGTGGAACACAGCCCACGCCCACTGCAGAACAACGCCCAGGCCACTAAGCCAGAGCAGACCGCTGCCGAACATCACAGCAATCAGAATGAAGACCAGCTCGCCGGCGTACATGTTGCCGAACAGACGCAGAGCCAGGGAGATCGGCTTGGCGATCAGGGTCACGAATTCCAGCAGGAAGTTCACCGGGATCAGCAGCGCCTGAAGGAAGATGTTCTTGCTGCCGAACGGGTGCAGGGTCAGCTCACCGATGAAGCCGCCGAGGCCCTTGATCTTGATGCTGTAGAAAATGATCAGCGCGAACACCGAGAAGGCCATGGCCAGAGTCGCGTTCGGGTCGGTGGTCGACACGGCACGGAACGGGATGTGTGCATCGCCGGAGATCAGGATGGCCAGCTGAGGAATCCAGTCGACCGGTACCAGGTCGACGGCGTTCATCATGAACACCCAGACGAAGATGGTCAGTGCCAGTGGTGCAACCACCGGGCTACGACCATGGAAGCTGTCTTTCACGCTGCCATCGACGAATTCGACCAATACTTCAACGAAGTTCTGCAAAGCACCAGGTACACCGGTAGTCGCCTTCTTCGCCGCCATGCGGAAAAGGAGAACGAAAATCAGACCCAATGCGACCGACCAGCCGAGGGTATCGACGTGGAAAGCCCAGAAGCCCATTTCCTTGGCTTCTGCTGCGGTGTGGGCAAAGCCCCAGCCGCCGTTTGGGAGCTGACCGAAGGTCAGGTTCTGCAAGTGGTGCTGGATATAGCCCGAAGCGGTTGTTTCTGCCATGGTTGCCTCAAACGCCCTAAGGTCTCGAAAGTCTTGTTCTCATCAGCAGGGGAGCGAACCAGCTGACCGACTGAGTCAGCACGAAGGCACCGAATACTGCAATCGGCGCCAGTGGCTTCACACCTGCAAACACCAGTGCAAACAGCACTGCCGTCAAAATCAGTTTGCCTGCCTCGCCGGCATAAAAAGACCGGACGATGGACTGGGCTGCTCGGGCGCCGGAAAACCGAAATGCCCTGTGAGCGAAATAAACATTGGGTAGCAAGGCTATCAGGCCTCCACAGAGTCCCGAGTACCCGGCAACGACTCCATATCGGTACCAGAGCGCCAAAGCGGCGATCAGCAACACGACAAATTGAGCCATTAACACCGGAAAAACTGCCAGGCGATGGAAGGGCAGGCGGTTTGGCGTGCGGGTTTCCATCACTTTTACTCTCCAATGGTCGGCTGCCGAAATTCAATAACTTGGCATAATTTGTGCCGACAAAATGCGCGCAGAGTATAGGGGCGGTTCTGCCCCTATTCAACTGTCAGGTAGTGATTTCCGACTGCGCGCTACATGAGGAAATGTTTCAGCGGATATGTGCAAGTACGCCTTGAAGCTCATCCAGTGAGTTGTAGCCAATCACCAACTGCCCTTTACCCTTCTTACCGTGGCGGATCTGCACCGCAGAGCCTAGGCGCTCGGCCAGGCGCTGTTCGAGACGGGCGATATCCGGGTCTGGTTTTGCCGCTTCAACAGGCTCCGGTTTACCACTCAACCACTGGCGAACCAGTGCCTCGGTTTGGCGCACGGTCAGCCCGCGTGCGACAACATGTCGCGCCCCTTCAACCTGTTGAATTTCCGGCAAACCGAGCAAAGCACGGGCATGACCCATTTCCAGGTCGCCGTGGGACAACATGGTCTTGATGACTTCCGGCAAGGAAATCAGGCGCAACAGGTTAGCCACGGTCACCCGGGACTTGCCCACAGCTTCGGCCACCTGTTGCTGGGTCAGCTGGAACTCCTGCTGCAAACGCTGCAGGGCGACTGCTTCTTCAATCGGATTCAGGTCTTCGCGCTGGATGTTCTCGATCAGCGCGATGGCGATCGCGGTTTCATCGGGTACATCGCGCACCATCGCCGGGATCGTTTCCTGCCCGGCTTGCTGGCTGGCGCGCCAGCGACGTTCGCCGGCAATGATCTCGAAACGGCCGCTGCCGATCGGGCGAACCACGATGGGCTGCATGACGCCCTGGGCCTTGATCGATTGTGCCAGCTCTTCGAGGGCCTGCGGATCCATGTCACGACGCGGCTGGTACTTGCCACGCTGGAGCAGATCCAGGGGCAGGTGTTGCAGCTCGCGCTGATCGGCTTGCGTCGCTTGTTCTTCAAGCAAGCTGACAGTCGGACCACTCAACAGAGCATCCAGTCCACGTCCGAGACCTCGTTTCTTGACGGCCATGGGGATTCCTTAAGTTGCCTGAGCAGCGGCGATGCGTGAGTTTTTGCGTTGACGACGAACCATTTCGCCCGCCAATGCCAGATAGGCAACGGCGCCTCGCGACGCTTTGTCGTACGCCAGCGCCGGCATGCCGTAGCTTGGCGCTTCGGCCAGACGGATATTACGCGGAATGACGGTGTCGTAGAGCTGCTCGCCGAAGTGTTCCTTGAGCTGCGCCGAGACATCGTTCATCAGGCTCAGACGCGGGTCGTACATCGTACGCAGCAGGCCTTCGACCTTGAGGTTCGGGTTCAACAGTTCAGAGATACGCTTGATGTTATCCACAAGGTCGCTCAAGCCTTCGAGTGCGAAGTACTCGCACTGCATGGGGATAATGACCCCGTCGGCGGCAACCAGTGCGTTCAAGGTCAGCATCGACAGCGACGGCGGGCAGTCGATCAGGATGTAATCGTAGTTTTCCCGGATCGGCGCCAGCGCGCTGCGCAGACGACTTTCCTTCATCTGCATTTCCAGCAGAACCACTTCGGCCGCGGTGAGGTCGCGGTTGGCCGGCAACAGCTGGTAACCACCGTGTTCGGAGAAGTGCATGGCCTGGGCCAAATCACATTCGCCGATCAAAAGGTCGTAGACCGAGTTTTCCAGGCCATGTTTATCCACACCGCTACCCATGGTGGCGTTGCCCTGTGGATCAAGATCGATCAACAGCACCCGGCGCTTGGTCGCGACCAGGGATGCTGCGAGGTTGATGCAGGTGGTGGTTTTGCCCACGCCACCCTTTTGGTTCGCAATCGCGAATACCTTAGCCATTCTTGCTTGTGTTCCCAATCATGCCGTGCGGCGCAGTATCAGCAGATGGCGTTGGCCTTGGCAACCAGGTACGGCCAGGGCGTGTTCGCTATCGAGGTGGAAGTCTGCCGGCAATGCTACCAGCTCATCGGCCGGATGAACGCCCTTCATTGCCAGCCAGCGTGTTTCTCTATCGCCGAGGTGGCGAGTCCAGTTGCTGAAGTTTTCCATGCTGCTGAACGCCCGGGAAATGATCCCGTTGAACGGCTGGGCAGGTTGGAACGCTTCGACGCGACTGTGGATAACTTGCAGGTTATCCAGTTTGAGTTCGAGTTTGACCTGGGTCAGGAAGCGGGTTTTCTTGCCGTTGCTGTCCAGGCAGGTCACCTGGGACTCGGGAAACAGGATCGCCAGCGGAATGCCAGGCATGCCGCCGCCACTGCCGACGTCGAGCCAGCGACCGTTTTCGATGAACGACATCACGCTCAGGCTATCGAGCAAGTGACGGGAAACCATTTCGTCCGGATCACGCACGGCGGTGAGGTTGTAAGCCTTGTTCCATTTGATCAACAGGGCCAGGTAACCCAGCAGCTGTGCGTGCTGGGTTTCTGTCAGCGTGACACCGAGCTGGCGAGCACCTGTGGATAACTCTTCTGCGTGTTGCGAAGTGACCAACGAACTCAAGCGCTTTGCTCCAACTGACGGCCCGCGCCGCGTTTTTTCAAATGAATCATCAACAGCGAAATGGCTGCCGGCGTAACGCCCGGAATGCGTGAAGCCTGGCCCAGGGTTTCGGGACGGGTCGCGCCGAGCTTGCTCTGGATCTCCTTGGAGAGACCGGAAATATTCGTGTAATCGATATCCACAGGCAATTTGGTGTCTTCGCTGGCGCGCAGGCGGGCGATTTCATCCTGTTGACGATCGATGTAGCCGGCGTACTTGGTCTTGATTTCGACCTGCTCGGCAACCTGTGGATCTTCTGCGCCCCCACCGGTCACGGCGATCAGACCAGCGTAGTCGATTTCCGGACGGCTCAAGAGATTGAGCAGGTTGTATTCGTGGGTCAGTGGCGTGCCGAATTTTTCGGCAATGGCATCGCCCTGTTCGGTGCCCGGGCGTACCCAAGTGCTTTTCAGACGCTGCTCTTCCAGTTCGATGCTTTCGCGTTTTTTGCAGAAAGCGGCCCAACGCACGTCATCCACCAGGCCCAGTTCGCGACCTTTTTCGGTCAAGCGCAGGTCGGCGTTGTCTTCGCGCAGGATCAAACGGTACTCGGCACGGGAGGTAAACATCCGGTACGGCTCTTGGGTACCGAGGGTAATCAGGTCGTCGACCAACACGCCGATGTAGGCTTCGTCGCGACGCGGGCACCAGGCGTCTTTGCCTTGCGCACGCAGTGCAGCGTTGGTCCCGGCAAGCAAACCTTGGGCACCGGCTTCTTCGTAACCGGTTGTGCCGTTGATTTGCCCGGCAAAGAACAGACCGCCGATGACTTTGGTTTCCAGGCTGTATTTGAGATCGCGCGGATCGAAGTAGTCGTACTCGATCGCGTAGCCCGGACGCACGATGTGGGCGTTTTCCATGCCGCGGATCGATTGCACGATCTGCAATTGCACGTCGAACGGCAAGCTTGTGGATATCCCGTTCGGATACAGCTCATGGGTGGTCAAACCTTCCGGTTCGATAAACACCTGATGGCTTTCCTTGTCGGCAAAGCGGTGGATCTTATCTTCGATCGACGGGCAATAACGCGGGCCGATCCCTTCGATCTCACCGGCAGCGGAATACATCGGCGAACGGTCGAGGTTCGCGGCAATGATTTCGTGGGTGCGGGCGTTGGTGTGGGTAATCCAGCAGCTGACTTGCTTCGGATGCTGCTCTTTGGAACCCATGAACGACATCACCGGGATCGGCGTATCACCCGGTTGTTCGGACATCACAGAGAAATCCACAGACCGGCCGTCGATACGCGGCGGAGTACCGGTTTTCAAACGACCCACACGCAATGGCAGTTCACGCAGACGGTGAGCCAGCGCGATCGATGGCGGATCACCGGCGCGACCGCCGGAAAAATTCTGCAAACCGATGTGGATAAGTCCACCGAGGAACGTGCCGGTGGTCAACACCACGGAATCGGCGAGGAAACGCAGACCCATTTGCGTGACAACACCACGGACTTGTTCCTGCTCGACGATCAAATCGTCAGCGGCTTGTTGAAATATCCACAGGTTCGGCTGGTTCTCCAGGATTTCGCGGACAGCGGCCTTGTACAGAACCCGGTCTGCCTGCGCGCGGGTTGCTCGCACGGCCGGGCCTTTGCGGCTGTTCAACACACGAAACTGGATACCGCCTTTATCGGTAGCCATGGCCATCGCGCCGCCGAGGGCATCGATTTCCTTGACCAGGTGGCTTTTGCCGATCCCGCCGATGGCCGGGTTGCAACTCATGGCACCGAGGGTTTCCACGTTATGCGTCAGCAACAGGGTTTTAACCCCCATACGTGCTGAGGCCAGTGCTGCCTCGGTACCGGCATGACCGCCGCCGATGACGATCACTTCAAAACGGGAAGGGAAATCCACCACGCACCTCGTGCCTGCTTAAGTAGGTAATTCAGGAATAGTTTGAGCTCAGGTTTTTGGACCTGGTCGACAAGTATAGGGACTTCGCCCTTCCTAAAGAACCCTTTGCACAAAATTTAACCAGCTGTGGAAAAGTCGGAGTTATAGAAATTAAAAAGAAAGAAATTTATTAAATCTTTGTTTTTATGTTTATTTCTATGCACCTGCCTTTCTGTGGATAGATTGATACGGCCCTTTGTTTTCAATGTGTACAGAGATTCAAAACCCTGTGTTCATGTGCCAATGAGGCCCTTGGATAACCGGTGTAAGCCTGTGGATGAAAGGGGTGGTTATCCACAGAGACGGTTATGTTCAGTTTTCGAGCCTTGTTATCAACTGACCTTAGCCGCGGTTATTCACAGGGCTTAATCCACAGAAAAATGCCGTTTGCTCGAAATTCGGGTACAGGAATTGCGCTCAAGCAGACGAAGTCCGCTCGGCACTGGAAGTTTTTTTCAGAAAGGGAGGGAGCAGACAGGCACGAATGGCCTGTCTGTGAATAACAGGAAGGCTACTTACCGATACAGAAGCTGGAGAAAATTCGCCCCAGCAGATCGTCAGAGCTGAAAGCACCGGTGATTTCACCCAGCGACTGCTGAGCCTGGCGCAGATCCTCGGCCAATAACTCGCCAGCACCGGCCAGGGTCAATTGGGCACGGCCATGCTCGAGGGCAGCACTGGCATGACGCAGCGCCTCAAGGTGTCGCCGGCGAGCGCTGAAGCTGCTTTCGGACGTTTGTTCATAGCCCATGCAGGCCTTGAGGTGATCACGCAGCAGCTCCAGCCCGACACCACCAGACTTGGCGCTCAGGCTGATGGTGACATGGCCGTCCTGGCTGACCTCCAGGGCAATGGCTTCACCAGTAAGGTCGGCCTTGTTGCGGATCAGGGTAACTTTCGCGGGATCGGGACGGATTTCGAGAAACTCCGGCCACAGCGCGAAAGGATCGAGGGCTTCCGGCGCCGTGGCATCGACCACCAGCAATACCCGATCCGCTTCGCCGATGGCTTTCAAGGCTCGCTCGACGCCGATTTTTTCCACATGATCATCGGTATCGCGCAGGCCGGCGGTATCCACGACGTGCAGCGGCATGCCATCGATGTGGATATGTTCACGAAGCACGTCACGAGTGGTGCCGGCAATTTCGGTCACGATCGCCGCTTCACGCCCGGCCAGGGCATTGAGCAGGCTGGATTTACCGGCATTCGGACGGCCGGCAATGACCACTGTCATGCCGTCACGCAGCAAGGCGCCCTGCCCGGCTTCGCGGATGACGGTGGATAACTCGTCGCGCACCTTGTCGAGCATGCTCAGGACGTGGCCATCGGCGAGGAAGTCGATTTCCTCTTCCGGAAAATCGATGGCCGCTTCGACATAGATGCGCAGGCCGATCAATTGCTCGGTGAGGTTATGCACACGTGACGAGAAAGCCCCCTGCAGGGAGCGCAATGCGTTTCGCGCAGCCTGGGCAGAACTGGCTTCAATCAGGTCGGCAATGGCTTCGGCCTGGGCGAGGTCCAGTTTGTCGTTGAGGAAGGCGCGCTCACTGAATTCCCCCGGTCGGGCGAGACGGCAACCCAGTTCCAGGCAGCGCTTGAGCAACATATCCAGAACGATCGGACCGCCATGGCCTTGCAGCTCCAGCACATCTTCGCCTGTGAACGAGTTCGGGCCGGGGAAATACAAGGCAATGCCCTGGTCCAGCACCTCGTCGTTTTCACTGAAAAACGGACCGTAGTGAGCAAATCGCGGCTTGAGCTCGCGACCGCTGAAGGCCTTGGCCGCAACGCTGGCCAACGGCCCGGAAATACGCACGATGCCTACACCGCCGCGACCTTGAGCGGTGGCGACGGCTGCGATGGTTTCACGAGGAACGCTCATAAACCGGTATCCAGACAAAAGTGACAGATAGCAAAACGCCCCACTAGGGGGCGTTTTGAGTGGTTATCCACAGTGTAAATCAGGCAGCTGCTTTAGCGGCCGCTTCGATCTTACGTGTGATGTACCACTGTTGGGCGATCGACAGGCAGTTGTTCACTACCCAGTACAGCACCAGACCAGCCGGGAACCACAGGAAGAAGAAGGTGAAGATGATTGGCATCAGCTTCATCACCTTGGCCTGCATCGGATCCGGAGGAGTCGGGTTCAGCTGCTGCTGGATGAACATGGTTGCACCCATGATGATCGGCAGGATGAAGAACGGATCCTTGATCGACAGGTCAGTAATCCACAGCATGAACGGCGCCTGACGCATCTCGACGCTTTCCAGCAGAACCCAGTACAGCGAGAGGAAAACCGGCATCTGCACGAGGATTGGCAAGCAACCACCCAGCGGATTGATCTTCTCTTTCTTGTACAGCTCCATCATGGCTTGCGACATTTTCTGCCGGTCATCGCCATGTTGCTCTTTCAGCGCGGCCAGTTTCGGTGCCACTGCACGCATGCGCGCCATGGATTTGTAGCTGGCAGCCGACAGCGGGAAGAAGATCCCTTTGATCAGCATGGTCAGGAAGATGATCGACCAGCCCCAGTTACCCACAATGGCGTGGATATGTTGCAGCAACCAGAAGATCGGTTGGGCGATGAACCACAGAATGCCGTAGTCGACCGTCAGTTCCAGACCTGGGGACAACTCTTTGAGCACGGCCTGGCTTTTCGGACCGGCGTACAGAACGGCGCTGGTCTCGGCCTTGGCACCCGGTGCAACACTCATCGATGGGCCGGTGTAGCCGATGATGTAGTTGCCTTTGCTGTCTTTACGGGTCTGGACGACGTTGTTTTCGCCCTTGGCCGGAATCCATGCGGTCACGAAGTAGTGCTGCAACCAGGCAACCCAACCGCCATTGACGGTTTCTTTCAGCTGAGCCTTGTCCATGTCGCTCATCGACACTTTCTTGTACGGCTCGGAACTTGTCCACAGGGCGGCGCCCAGGTAAGTCGCGGTGCCGGTAGCCGTGGTCGACGAAGGATCGGCGCTGGCGTCGCGCTTCAACTGGGCGAACATCGCACCGGTCCAGGGCTGGGCGCTCTGGTTGTCGATCAGGTAGGAAACGGTTACGTCATACAGGCCGCGTTTCAGGGTGAAACGCTTGATGTAGTTGACGCCGTCCTTGCTGAACTTCAGGTCCACGACCAATTGGTCCTGACCGTCAGCCAGCTGATAAACCTTCTTCTCCGAGGAGTAAACCGGACGACCGGCCGGATTTGCATCCGGACCGTTGGTGCCGATCAGACCGCTTTGCGCCAGATAAGTACGTTCGCCGCCGTTATCGAACAGCTGGAACGGAATTTCCGGGTGATCCTGACGACGCGGATACAGCGGCAGGGTCAGCTGGGCAACATCGCCACCTTGTGGGTCGACAGCCAGGTCCAGTACATCCGTTTTGATCTGGATGAGGTCCTTGCTCACAGCCACCGGCGTTTCGGCAGGTGCGCTGGTGTCGCTTGCAGCACGTGGAATGTCGTCACTGGCGGAAGCGTTGGAGCCAGATGCCGTATCCGGCAGGCCCGATGCAGTCGTATTGGTGGCAACATTCTGAGTCGGCAGGGCAGCCTGGCCATAGTCCTGGTTCCATTTAAGAACCATAACGTAGGACACGATTGCCAGGGCGACGATCAGGATCGTGCGTTTGATATCCATGATTACTCGGCCATCGAAGAAGAACGGGAGGTAGGGATAGGTGGAACCGGGTCATAACCACCGGGATTCCACGGATGACAGCGACCTAAACGACGAAAGGTCAGCCAGCCACCGCGAAGAAGGCCATGATTTTCGATGGCTTCTAACGCGTAGCAGGAACAACTGGGGTAGAAACGACAGTGATCGGCCATCAGGGGACTAATGGCATAGCGATAAAACTGGATCGGAACGAGTGCCAGTTTACGCATCCGGACTGTCTACCCCTACAGGTTCGGTTTTGACTGCTGGTACCGGCGAACTGCGAGCCAGTCGTTTCCAGAGTTTGCCGAAATGCTGAATCAATTCGGGGTTTTCTACGTCGCCCAAACCTTTGCGCGCGACGATAACAATGTCCCAGCCGACCAGAGAATCCTGGTTCAGGCGAAACGATTCGCGCATCAGACGTTTGAGGCGATTGCGCTCGACGGAGAGCTTTACGCTCTTTTTCCCGATAACCAACCCGAGACGGGGGTGATCAAGATCGTTGTTGCGCGCAAGGAGCAGGAGATTTTTCCCCGGAACCTTGCCGGTAGGGGAGTCAAAGACTGCCTTGAATTGCCGGGGGGTAAGCAGACGCTTTTCCCGACTGAAGTCCTGACTCACCTCCAGTGCCGGATTATCAAACTGCCAGACGCGCACGACCTTTGGCGCGACGACGCGACAGGACGGCACGACCGTTCTTGGTAGCCATGCGAGCACGGAAACCGTGGGTACGAGCGCGTTTGATAGTGCTTGGTTGGAAAGTACGTTTCATTGTCGTGTTACCTGGTTCGTCCACAACGGGCCGGAATGGCCCCCGTTTTAAGAGACCGGGGATTCTAGAGAAAGCAAGCCTTCAGGTCAATTTCCAACCAGCGTTTCCTTATAAATAGATCTCCAGAGGTTTTTCGCCGCTTGCACCTTACGTAGATATAAAAATAAGAAAGGAAAGTATTTAAAGCTTTTTTGTAAAGCTTATAAAAGCTAGGCCCGCCCCCTTCTGTGGATAACTCGATTCAGCCCTTGTTTTACCTGATGTACAGAGAATGACAACTACAGTGGAAAACAGTGTTCAGCCTGTGCTGCGGTGTCGGATAACCTGTGTGTGAAAGGTCGCCTTATCCACAGGCCGGTTATCCACCGAGTTTCGCCCCCACTTGTGCAATGACCTTAACCCCGGTTATCCACAGAGCTTATGCACAGACCACTGGTCGCCTTTTTTGCGTATGAAACGGTGATTCTTCTTGGTCGATGAACCACCTTCGTGTGGATAAGTCGGCGTCTGGTCGCTACAATGGCCGCTTGTTTTTGCCTCACCGGCTTTCAACTTAGGGGATATCC
>NZ_JBYQOW010000002.1:0-341496 GCF_057838985.1 Pseudomonas sp. KH_046_2
GTGTCTGGGATCACGACGCATAACAAACGCGTGCGCTTCTACTCCACAGTGGATCTGGTCAATTTACTGGAGCGCGAAAAGTACGACGGCAAGACGGGTCGAATCGCTCAAGGGCTGCTACGGACAGACTTGGTGATACTCGATGAACTGAGGTATTTGCCCTTCAGCCAGAGCGGTGGTGCCCTGTTATTTCACCTGCTATCCAAGCTGTACGAACACACCAGCGTGGTCATCACCACCAACCTCAGCTTCTCAGAATGGTCGAGTGTGTTTGGCGACGCCAAGATGACCACTGCATTGCTGGATCGGCTGACACACCACTGCCACATCGTCGAAACGGGCAACGAGTCCTACCGCCTACAACACAGCAGCTTGGTCGCCCAGACCAAGATCAAATAACGTGAACGAAGGCGCAAAGACGATGATGGTGTCAAGGACGATGAGCCGTTTTGAACTGCACCGAAAATACCCTGCCGCATGAATACATGCGGTGGGGCTTGATGCCTCTTCCACCGGGACACGACTGCTAAGCTTATCCACAATTGCTGATGCAAAAATCAGCAATCCGCCCTGGGTCAATTTTCAATAGGCAAGGTGGGTCAGTTTTCAATCAGCGCCGACATCTGATGCCAGTCGCAACAAAACGTGGCGCGGCGAAGCACCTTCATCCCTCTGAAAGTACAGCCGATAGACGAGATTGAGACGGTTGTACTGACTTGTGCCAGCCGCCTGTATCGAAATGATATGTATTTACTTACAAAAGATAATCGTTATTATTCGCGCGATAATTCACACAAAAGGTGTTCATGGTGGCTCTATCGCGCATTTACCCGGCCTCTCTGTCGTTGCTGGGCATTCTGGTCGTACCTGATCTACAGGCAGAAACCGAGCCTGTTCTGACCCTGCCGGCAACCGCTGTAAACAGTGAGTACAACGAGCAGAGCTATATGTCGACCGAGAGCAGGAGTGCGCTGAAGATCGATGCCCCGCTACGTGATATCCCGCAAACGGTGAACGTGATTCCCCAGAGCGTGATCAAGGACCAGGGCGCTCAGTCGATGGAAGACGTGCTGAAGAATGTCCCGGGGATCGGTCTGTCCAATGGCGATGGCCAGCGCGATCAGGTCACCATCCGCGGCTTCAGTGCAATCGGCGACATGTACATCGACGGTATCCGTGACGACGCCCTGTACTTCCGCGATCTGTCCAATGTCGAGCGCGTGGAAGTGATTAAGGGGCCCGCAGCGGTGCTCTATGGCCGCGGCTCATCTGGTGGCCTGATCAACAGCATCAGCAAGAAGCCCAACTTCACTCCCAAACAGGAAGTGGGTGTCAGCTTCGACAGCGAGGGTAAAAAGCGCACGCAGTTCGACGCCGGTTGGGCCGATCAGCAGCAAAACGACAAGGCATTCCGGGTGACCGGTGCGCTGGAAAACAGCGACACCTTCCGCGATGACGGCTATATCGACCGCAAGGCCATCGCGCCTTCGGCCTACTTCAAGCTCTCGGACGATCTGGAACTGAACCTGGGCGCTACCTATCTGTATGACAAGCGCCTGATCGACTTCGGCATCCCGGCGCGAGGCGATCGTCCGGTCGATGTGGACCGCGACAAACGCTTCGGCTCCGCCGACCCGGATGACGACTACACCCGCAGCGAGGTATTTTCGTTCACGGCCGGTGTCGACTACCGGATCAACGACAATTTCACCCTGAGCAACACCAGTCGCTATTACCACTACGACCTGGATCGCAACAACACACTCGCCGACTCCAGCCGGACACGCTTCGTCACCGCCCCCAACGGCGAACTGCTGGTGAAGCTCAACCGCGGCAATGTGCAGCGCAAGGAAGATGGCTGGTTCAACCAGACCGAACTCAAGCAACAGGCCACGCTCGCCGGGATGAACCACAACCTACTCTATGGCGTGGAACTGGGGCGCCAGGTCAAGGACCAGTCCGTGTTCAGCCAGAACAACGTAGCGCGGGTGCCGGTGTATCGCGATGCTCTGGTCGATGTGCCGTTCCAGGCTAACCGGCAAACCGCCAAGGGCACCAACACCCAGGATATCGCCGGATTCTACGTGCAGGATCTGATTGAACTGGCGCCACAGTGGAAAGCCCTTCTGGGCGTACGGTATGACGTGTTCGACCAGGAATACTCTGATGATCTGACGCATAACACCCTGTCCCGAACGGATACCACCTGGAGCCCGCGAGTCGGCCTGGTTTATCAGCCTGACCAGATTCAGTCCTATTACGTCTCGGTAAGCCGTTCCTACCAACCGTCTGCTGAAATGTTCGCCCTGAGTGCGACCAACCAGGACTTGGAGCCGGAAGAGACCACCAACTTCGAGATCGGCGGCAAGTGGGATCTGCTCGACAATCGCCTGGCGCTGACGGCCTCGCTGTTCCGGCTGGAACGCACCAACATGAAAACCACCGATCCGGCGAACCCGACCAAACTGGTGCTTGCGGGAGAGCAGCGTACTGATGGTCTCGAACTGACCGCCAGTGGGCAGTTGAGCGAAAAGTGGCAGGTATATGCCGGTTACGCCTATCTGGATGCCGAGATCACCAAGTCCAACAGCCGTACCAACGGTATCGCCAACGAAGGCCAGACTCCGACCTTGACCCCGCGCCACAGTGCCAATTTGTGGTTGGTACGTTCTTTGACACAGGAGTGGCGTGTAGGCATGGGGGCGAACTATGTCGATGACCGTTACACCGCCTTGGATAACCAAGTGGTCATGCCGGCCTACACCACCGTGGACGCAGCGTTGCTCTACAACCTGCCGAAATGGGACATGGCTCTGCGTTTGCGTAACGTCTTCGACAAGGACTATTACGCCTCGGCGCATGGCTCCGTGGATTTGATCACGCCCGGTGCACCACGGACTCTGGAATTGAGCACTAACTACCGATTCTGAGTACGGTCCTGAGAACAAAGCCCGGTATTGCGACACTGCCGGGCTTTTTTTGATAGAGGCCCCACACGCCTCTGATGTGTGCGGTTGTTGTATCAAAATAGCCACGGCGCATCAGCCCGGTGTATCTCCTACCCACAACATTCTCGCTGCGCTTGAATCGGTGGCATTTCACCTGGCTGAAAGAGCAGAAGCAATTACCAATCAGAACCATGGAACTTGAGAAAACTGCACAATGATGCCGGCGGCGGCGGCGACAGGCAGGAAGCGTCCAAAAGCATTCATTTGCTATCAATAAATTACACCTCGGACTTTTCATTTTTTGACAATAAATGCTCGCGCGCAGCCTCCGACTCGGAAGTTGCGCACAGGCGTTATTTGAGGCACTACACCCTCACACCACCGACAAATGCTCGTAAAGGATTGTCGAGCCGACCAGCATCAGCACGATGCCGCCGTTGATTTCAGCACGCTTGCCAACTACGGTTCCAAGCACGCGCCCCAGCATTACGCCGATCGTAACCATTACAGTCGTGGCCAAGCCGATAGCCGAAGCGGCGACCAGGATATTCACGTTTACAAAGGCCAGACCCACAGTGGCTGTTGTCTGGCTCGTGATGGATCAGCATGCGAGGAAATTGCGCTGGCAGCGCCGCGCGTTTGGGCTGCTGGCGCAATTTGGCTTCGACTGCTGTCGGTTGCAGCGCCTCAAGTTCGGCTTCGATAGCCGCGATATTGGTGTTGATCAAGTCGTCGAGCAAGCTGGCTTGATCCGGACTTAGCTGCTCGCTGCGCTTGGCAAACTTGAATCGCTTGAGCAGTGCGATCTCGTGGGCCAGCTTCTCGTTGACCGACTTGTGATGGGTGATTTGCTTGTCCATGGTCTCGACGCGCCGGATCAACTGCGCCGCCAAGGCGCGCAGTTCTCCAGGGTTTAATTGATCGAGATTGGGATGCGAAATCATGCCGCCGATTTTGCCAGAGAGGGCTCATGGCGGCGATAGACTGATGGGCCAATTGCGCTGGCAAGCGCGCCATGACCGGTGTTAAAGCATCGAGATGATTCCGCCTGCACCGACGCGCTGCCAAGGTAAACCGAGCACTAGGGCCTGAAGTTGCTCGGCATCCAACTCAACTTCGGAGCCGTGTCGCGCACCCGACCAGAAGAAGCGTCCTTGATTCAAACGCCGGGCGTCAAGCCAAATCCCCACGCCGTCATGCACCAGCACTTTCATGCGATTGGCGCGGCGGTTGGCGAACAGATAGGCACAGTGCGGCTTCGCCGCACCGAACACCGCGACAACTCGCGCCAGCGCGGTTTCAGTACCGGCGCGCATGTCCATGGGCTCGGTGGCGAGCCAGATGGAATCGACACGGATCATCGCAGCAGGTCTCGGAGAAAGGCAGAACATGCCGCTGCATTTTCTGCCGGCCAGCTCACCACGACTACGCCTTTTGAATGAGGTACTTCGATTCGGATCGTGGCCGGAAGAACTTGAGGTGCCGCTGCCGAAGACAATGCCTTGACCGGAATAAAGGCAGTTTGCAGTACCATGTATTTCTGCGCATACACCCGAATCCATTTATGGACAAGGTTTGCATTGAGGTTGTGGGTCAAGGCGACATTGGCAATCGACGTGTCAGCCTGCGCGCACTCGGCGATGACCTGGGCCTTAAAGGACTTGGAATAGGAACGGCGTTCTTGTGTCATGGGCGTCTGCTTAAAAAGGCTAAAAATGGTGTCCACTTCAAAAATTAGGTGGACACCATCGCCTCAAGCGACGGTGTCAGGAAGATATGTTGGCCGGACGGTTACGGCGGTTACCGGCACCGCGGCATCCTAACGGCGTGATCTTTAGTCCGGACTCGGTAGGATGGTGGGGAGGAGTTCGTCGTTCTTGGTCAACTTGGCGACGCTAGCCAGCATTCAAGAGACAGCGGATGGGACGCGATGGTGACGCCTTTTAAGAAGCGGTTATCGAATGACTCGCCATGGACCCTCGCAATGAAGTGCTGTCTGCGTCGGGTTAGTGACCACTGAAACAAAAGGCTCCACACCCAACCCGGTTAAGCGGTTGGAGGAGGATTCCGCCGCTGGCAACAAGCTATGTTAGGAGCAACTGATCATATTTTCTGCAAAAAGTCGTACAAACTCTGATACTGGGCATCATCAATCAGTTCAGCATCGTTGAGGGCTTGGAGATAGCCATCGGCAAGACACATGTATCTATACGTCCGTTCTGAGTTAGGGCTGTCATAGAGAGCCTGAACCAATTTCCGCCAATTGGCTCGCGTACGGCCATTTACACGCTCAGACAGTAAAGGAACAACAAGCATATACAGGCTCTCCAAGGTAAGGATTCGCGAAAATGTATCCCGTCATCTCAACATGTCGTTTTTTTAGTGACAAAGCAGATAACCCGATCGTTCCCCTGAATAGCTTGGTTGAGGGGAGCCTACTGCTTGCCTTGAAGCGGCGATTGAAGCAGCTCGTGCTGACGAGGCTGGATCCAGTTTTGCCGTAGTCGCAACGCGGTACGCACCCCACCAGTCAGGTTGATATTCGTCGACTGTCCGCGTCAGTCAGCCTAGGGAAGTTCTGAAGTAGTCAGCGATTTTTGATGCCCTTGTTGGTAGAGGTTAAAAAAACGCCGGCTCGTCAGAAATCAGACCATTCCTGTTCTTAACTCATCGTTTCACCCTTGAGCGACACCTTTTCAAAGCGCTTTTCCTGCATTACAGGCGCATCTCTCCCGCGACAAGCGGCCGTTTTCGCATCATCCACAGGTTCGATAGGGCAAATAGCATGGCCCGTTGCGCGGTGTTTTTCATAAGGCCGCGAAAGCGCACTTTCGTATAGTCAAACTGACGCTTGATCACTCGGAATGGATGCTCAACCTTCGCCCGGACTTGTGCTTTCGCATATTCGATTTTGCACCGCTGGCGCCCGATCAAACTCTTTTCCGCGTGTTTTTTATAGCTGCTGGGCCGTGCGGCAATCGACCAGATCATCTTGCGATTCTGATGCTCAGGACGCTTGTCCACGCCAGTGTAACCGGCATCGCTAGGCACGTATGATTCCTCGCCATGCAGCAACTGATCGACCTGCGTCACGTTCGCCACATTGGCCGCCGTGCCCACCAGGCTATGCACCAAACCCGACTCGGCATCGACGCTGATATGCGCTTTCATCCCGAAGAAATACATGTTCCCCTGCTTCGTCTGATGCATTTCGGGGTCGCGTTTACCGTCTTTATTCTTGGTCAAACTCGGCGCATGAATGATCGTCGCATCGACCACCGTACACCCTGGCGCAACATTAGGCCACGGTCGCCCAGATAACCGTTGATGAACTGCAAAATCCCGCCAGCCAATTCATGTTTCTCCAACAAGCGCCGGAAGTTGAGGATCGTAGTTTCATCGGGTATCCGATCCACATGGAGCCCCGAAAACTGGCGCAGGATAGTGGTCTCGTACAGTGCTTCTTCCATCGCCGGATCGCTGTAGCCGAACCAGTCCCGCATTAGATGAACCCGCAACATCGCCATCAACGGATACGCCGGACGACCACCTTTCACCTTTCGGATAATGGGGCTCGATCAACGCAATCAGACCCTTCCAGGGCACGACCTGATCCATCTCGATCAGGAAACGCTCGCGGAGGGTCTGTTTACGTTTGCCGGCGTACTCGGCATCGGAAGGACATCTGTTTCATCGGGGCTCAACCGTCGTGTTCGGATCAGGCGGCTATTTCACCAAATCTGAAAGTCTTTTTTAGAGTTTCCCTAGGTTGCGCGCTCCAGGTAGACGGTACTCGAAAGCACAATCGTGGCAATCAAAGGCTGGATCCACTCGCCCGGTAGTGCTGTGGCTTGAAGCTCCGATCCTTGATTCCACCGAGGCAGATGAAGAAATGCAGCCCTGGTCAGTGCCTTATTGAGTCTCGTATTGATAACTCGGCCATCTCGACACTTTGCAGTTGTCCTGGCTGCTGCGCAGCGGCAGGCGTGCCGCCATCTCTCGCTCTGGTATAGACGTTGAAGCATCCTGTCGCCATTGCATAGCTTGGTCAATGAAGCTAAGAAATTCGGCTTCGGGTACTCGAACTAGAAGGAATGGTCATCCTTCAATGATAGTCCTTTCATCAGAAACCATCGTTTTTTTGGCGCCAGTATTACGTTGTCCTACAATCTGATGCTAGAATGCCATCACCGGGTAGCTCAGTAGAGCTTTTCTTTTCTGTATGTGCCCGTCTCATGAATGGAACAGTGAAGCCATGAAGGAGCTGTTTTTACCGGTCTCGATTTAGCGGGTAGCTTAAGTAGACCCGCAGGGAACGTCTCTTGATGGAAGTGGATGTGAATGGAGCCTGAAAAGGATTGATTACAAAGATCGAGTCACCTTCGCAAGGGGCAAAGCCGTCATCCGGCGAACAAAAGGCCATGGTTATCCAATGCACAGTAGATCTGACGATCTCTAATGCTAGACGGGTCTTTTGAAGAGCACGATTGTGCGATTCGCAGGATTGCACTTGGGGCGGATTCTCATGCCCTACGATTCTAAACTTTCGTACCTGCGGAAACACCAGCTCAGCAAAGAATCAAGCACTAATTGAAAATCGGCCGAACGTTGGTTGATGCTAAAAAATATATTTTTCAGGCTGTCACAAAAAGCAGTATTAAGGAGCTTTGAATAGACGAGTGTACTTTTAAAAGGCGTAATTTGAATGAAGTTAAATTCGGTGGCTTTTAGATATGGATTGATAATACAAGTATTGGTACTGGCAGCATTTATTTTTGTGAAAACTCCTATCATGTCGTGCCCTGATAAAAACAATATAAGCTCAACTAGTAATTCTGAAAGCTATAATTCTGAAGCAAGGCCTTTAAAAACGACGCCAGATGACAAGTCCGATGAAAAATATAAATGGGTTTCGCTAATTCCATTAAATTTGCGGAGGCTCGAAACAACATTAGACAATACAGATATTCAATATGAGAATTTTATGGTCGATTGGTTACAATACCTGCTTGTAGCAGGAGGTTTCATGGTAATGTCGGGATTGATAATGATGGTTTTTCGCAGAAAAAAAAGTGTGTATAAAAAACAATTCCATCTTTGCTCGTTAATGCCGGCATTGATACCATTAACCTATCAGTCGTGCAATCATTGCAGCATAATAGTCAAGCACAAAAATAATAAAGAACCCTTATCCTCAAGCGCGATGATATGGGTGATAGAGATTACTGTATCGAGCGCATTGGACCGTAAAAAAACTGCTGCAGCAATTAAGGGGATGAGCTTGCCAGCAATAAGGCTTGAAAATAATTTTATCATTATTGGACCTTATAAAAGCAAGTCAGAGGCATCTGAAATAGTACGCAAACTGCGCGATGCTCACAATGTTAGAGGCTGGTTAACACCGGGAAACTGAAAAACACGTTTTAATAGTTTCTCGTTGTCAAAATCCCGCCACTGTTAATGGCTGGGGCGGATCGGCTCAAGAATTTAAAGTGTTCTGCTTTTAGATCACTGCACTGGTGCGATTTTTGCTGTATGCCAAGGTTTCAATTTATAGGCTCGACACAACAAGACGATTCATATTTTTTGCCTCTTGGTCTCCTGGAAAAAGCCATGATTTTTTTTCACTACAAATTAGATCCAAGTTTCGGGCTTGTGTTAATGTTGAAGACAGAAGCGGCTACCGACTAAGTGACTAGGAGTAAGAAATTGAGCCGCATACACCCCGTGCAGGTCATTGCAGTAACAGGTGGCAAAGGTGGTGTCGGTAAGACAAATATAGCAGTAAATTTGTCAGTGGCATTAGCGGAGCGCGGTCGACAGGTCATGCTTCTTGATGCTGACCTCGGACTTGCAAATGTCGATGTTTTACTTGGCTTAGCCCCCTCCAAAAACCTTGCTGACGTGATTAAGGGAAGATGTGAATTGCGGGATGTAGTCCTACAAGGCCCTCGCGGAATCAGCATCGTTCCAGCCGCTTCTGGCTGCCAAAGTATGAGTCATTTAGCGCCAGCTCAGTACGCCGGAATAATTCAAGCCTTTAATGATATCGACGAAAAGGTTGACGTACTCATCATCGACACGGCCGGCGGCATAGGTAGCTCGGTTATCAATTGTATTCGCGCATCCCGCGAAGTGTTAATGATAGTGTGTGACGAGCCAACTTCAGTTACCAACACCTATGCGCTAATAAAGATACTCAGCCAGTCTTATGGTATGAATCGTTTTCGCATACTCGTTAACATGACGCAGACCCCCCAAGAAGGGCCAAAACTTTTTGCCAGGTTGCTTCGGGCTACTAATCTTTTCCTTGATGTAAGTTTACAATATCTTGGATCCGTACCTTATGATGAATGCATGCGCAAGGCTGTGAAAAAGCAGTGTGCGGTGTACGACGCTTTTCCTCGTTCTAAGTGTTCCTTGGCGTTTAAGGCTCTCGCACAAAAAATTGACTCTTGGCCATCACCGGAAAACCCGCGCGGGCAATTGGAGTTTTTTGGTGAGCGATTGTTAACTACACCAATGCGGCGAGTATCCGCAAATGTTGTAGCTTAGTTCTGGGAATTTTAATTAATAACATTTTTTATTGAGAGGTCGAATTGAATAAGAATATGAAAATTCTAATCGTTGATGACTTTTCAACGATGCGAAGAATAATAAAAAACCTTTTGCGTGAACTAGGGTTTACTAACACGTTTGAGGCGGATGACGGAATGTCTGCGCTTCCAATGCTGCAAAAGGGTAGTTTCGACTTTCTTATCACTGATTGGAATATGCCGGGCATGTCAGGTATCGATCTTTTAATCTGTGTACGTGCTGATGATCGTATAAGACAGCTACCAGTTTTAATGGTAACGGCCGAAGCCAAACGTGAACAGGTCATTAAGGCCGCCCAAGCTGGAGTGAACGGCTATGTGGTCAAACCCTTCACGGCACAAGTATTAAAAGAAAAAATAGAAACTATTTTCACGCGTATCAACAGTTAAAACCTTCCACCCAGCTCCCTAGCTAATAACTCACTGATTGGTAAATAAATACTTGCGCTAGAATCTAGAGGAACGCTTTAAAAAGTGAAATGCTCAATTCAGCTACGCAGCCGATAGCTTGTTCAACCAACTGCCCCAACGAACCTGCGGAATTTATGATGGACAATCACCAACCTATCGCTTGCACCGTGTCGAACCTTTCAGGCGTGGCGCTTGCGCGCACCTTTCTGTTCAAATTTGTGAGTCTCTTGGCAGCCGTTTTTTTCCTCGCCAGCTATTCACTTGTTTACCTTGCGCATGATTTAGATCGAGCGGAGGAGGTCGAAAGTGCCTTCTACACGAATAAAGCAATGCAATCGCTAGAAAAATCGCTGCGGTCGACCGTCAAGGATTACGCATTTTGGGGCGATGCTTACAAACACCTGCATGTTGAAATGGACGCTGACTGGGCATACGTACGACAAAACGTCGGGACTGAGCTTTACACGGATTTTGGATTTTCGGGAGTGTTTGTCGTCAACGACGTCAATAGCACTGTTTATTCTGTGGTCAAGGGTGAGTTGAAACCGGTCGAAGTCGAGGAATGGCTCGGGCAGTCCATTACCGCGATTCTCGTAAAGGCTCGTGAAGGAGCGGCAACAGAAACGCCAACAACATCCTTCATTGTCATTGGAGGAGTACCCGCCTTGGTCGCGGCAGCGGCGATTATGCCGGGTACTGACCCGACAGTCATGTCTGATGACAGGTCGCCGTCGGTATTGATGTTCGTCGACATTCTGGACAGCGCCAAACTCGAAATGATAGGTAGGGATTACGGGGTGAATGGCCTGCGCGTCGCCACTTCTGACGAAATTGGCAAAGCGTCTGTCTTTCCATTGGGCGAGAACGGTACTGCCGGCAGTTTGCACTGGAGTCCCTCCAGGCCAGGTCTTCGGTTATTGGGGCTAGGATTGCCATTGATCGGCGTTGCCGCGCTATTGGTGTGCCTGATGACCTGGGCCATCTTGCGTCGCACGAACGCGGGAGCAAAGGCGCTCGACGCCAGCTATAAATCGCTGCAAAGCAGTCAGGCTGCCCTCTCCACCAGCGAAGCGCGCTTTCGCGACGTCGTTGAAGCCAGCTCGGACTGGGTATGGGAAATAGACGCTGATCGGCGTTTCACCTATCTATCCGAGCGATTTGAGGATGTAACAGGGCTCTCTAGGGACGCTTGGATTGGAGCGGCGATGGATGATCTGTTGAGCACCGAATTAGGCACGTTATCTCAGTGGCTCAGCATCCCGAACCGTCGCCCGGATATCAGTGTTCAGTGCTACTACGTCGATACGAAAGGCCAAGAGCGAATCACTCGTCTTTCGGCGCGAGAAATGGCAGGTGGAGGTTGTAGGGGTACTGCAACCGACGTCACGGAGGAAGTTGAAGCCCGCCGAAGAATCGAATTCCTCTCACAGCATGACGCGCTTACCGGACTGCCCAACAGGACACGGCTTCAGGAGTTTCTTGACGGCAAACTCAAGGCTTTGCCAACGGTAAAGCAACCTCTGGTTATGCTCAGTCTGGACCTGGATCGATTCAAGCCAGTGAATGATCTGCTCGGGCATGCGGCAGGTGATCGGGTACTTAACGAAGTGTCGAGCCGCCTGGCTGACTGTGTTCGCCACGGGGACCTTGTCGCCCGGGTAGGGGGTGATGAGTTTGTGCTGATTCTTACCGATGTAAGCGCCCAGGAAGAAGTCGAGGCGCTATGTCGCCGCCTAATCGAGTCCATTGAGCGGCCTATAGTGATCGATGAGCAGGAAGTGTTCGTCGGCGCCAGTATTGGCATCGCAATGGCGCCAAATGATGCTCGCGAGGCTACCGAGCTGCTTCGTTATGCGGATATCGCATTGTACGAGGCCAAGACCGGAGGTCGTAACACTTGGCGCTTTTACGCGGGCGATATGAACGCAAAGATCATTGAGCGCCGCCGTTTGGAAAGCGACCTGCGTTTCGCGATCAAACACGGAGAGCTGCGGCTACATTTCCAACCGCGCTATCGCATCGCTGACGGGCAGATGGTCGGTGCCGAGGCATTGGTACGGTGGCAACATCCTGAGCGTGGTTTGATACCTCCCGACACCTTCATCCCCATTGCTGAAGAAAGCGGGTTGATTCTTTCCTTGAGCAACTGGGTAATCGATACCGCCTGCAGATATGCCGCGCGGTGGCCGGAAAGTCTGTTCGTATCGGTTAACCTTTCGCCTAGCGAATTCAAGCGAGGCAATTTGGTAGAGCGCCTCCAGAAAATACTATTCGACTCTGGAATCGATCCTACCCGAGTAGAGCTCGAAATTACTGAAGGCGTTATGCTCGAAGATGCCGAAGGTGCGCTTAAGGTAATGCGTACGCTCAAACGTCTTGGCGTACGCATATCCATGGACGACTTTGGAACGGGATACTCTTCGCTGAGCTATCTGCGCACCTTCCCATTTGATGGGCTGAAAATAGACCGCAGCTTTTTAAACAAACTCGTTGAGAGCGACGATAATATGTCGATTATCCAGGCTATCGTGGGCTTGGGTCGCGCGTTATCGCTCACCGTTACCGCAGAGGGCATTGAAACAGCCGAGCATCTTCAATTGCTCAAAGCAGTGTCGTGTGATGAGGGGCAAGGTTATTTCCTAAGTCGACCGCTTAGTATGGATGCTTTCAGCGCTTTGGTGGAAGTTGGAGAAACGACTGGCACTAAACGCAATGTTTAAAGCAACGTACCAACCATGCGGTCAACCCGTTTTGCTGAGCCGTAGGCCGACGCTACGTCACTGCAGCGTCAATAGTCTGAATGATCTTCAGAAACTAACCTTCGATCGATTCTTGGTCAATGAGCACTCCAATGCTAAGCGAGATGCCGTCAAGCTAGAGTAGTTAGAGGAGGCCAAACCCTTTTCTTGCCTAGACCATGCACGATGGTTGATCGATGGCTGCGCTCTTCGTCGATTAGGCGGGCTTCATTGCCCCGCCCGCAATCTTGCCGCACATCCCGGCGGGCAACAGCACGAACGATTTAGTGTCACGCGCCAGGGTGGCCTGCCCGGCGCAGGAATGAATGCCTTCGGCACAGTCGTTTTCGCTACTGCATTGATCCCGTAGAGGGCGTTCTTATTTGAATCGAGCAGGTTTAATCCGTTACCTTCAGTCGACTTGGAGCAGCGGATGAGTCGCCATTGTAAGCGTCCGGCCAAGTCACCTACCGAACTCCAGCATTAAGGGCGATGGTGTCCGCTTATTTTTAAGCGGACGCGATCGCCCTTATCGCCAGGATTTCCATGCGCCAACGAAGCTCTTATCCCAAACCATTCAAAGCCCAAGTCGTCCAGGAATGCCTGCAACCCGGAGCGACGATTTCCAGCGTAGCCATCCATCACGGCATCAATGCTAACGTGATCCGCAAGTGGCTACCGAGTTACCGGGATCAATCGCCTGCAACCTTGCCGGCTTTCGTTCCGGTAAAAACGGTACCAAGGCGAGCATCAGAAGAGATGGTGATCATCTCGCTGCCTCTGGGTGATAAATCCATCACCGTAAAATGGCCAGCCTCGGATCCGGACGGCTGCGCGTGTTTCATTCGTGGCCTGGCCCAATGATTCGCGTCGATGCCATCTGGCTCGCCACCGAGCCCATGGACATGCGCGCCGGCACCGAGACGGCATTGGCCCGGGTGGTCGCGGTGTTCGGTGCGGCGAAGCCGCACTGCGCCTACCTTTTTGCCAACCGTCGAGCCAATCGGATGAAAGTCCTGGTGCACGACGGCGTCGGTATCTGGCTGGCGGCACGGCGCTTGAACCAAGGCAAATTTCGTTGGCCGGGCATCCATCGTGGGTCGGAGATCGAGCTCGACCCAGAACAACTCCAGGCGCTGGTACTTGGATTACCTTGGCAACGAGTCGGGGCGGGCGGCGCAATTACATTGCTTTAAATGTTGCCTTTTAGCTGAAGCAGTCAGGCTGCTTTGGTAAAATCCACCCCATGACTTCCTTGCCCGCTCTCGACCAAATGACCCACGAACAACTGCGCACACTGGCTGCGCAGTTGATGTCCAAGGTCGACACCCAAAGCAGAAAGATCCATCGTGATGAAACGATCATCGAGCAGCTCACTCACGAGATCGCCCTCCTTAAACGTCACAAGTTCGCCAAGCGCAGTGAGCAGATCAGCCCGGCGCAAGGCAGCTTGCTCGACGACCTGCTCAATACCGACCTTGAAGCCATCGAGGCGGAGTTAAAAGCCCTTCATCCAGCACCCGCACAGACAGAACCACGCCAGCAACCCAAGCGTGCGCCGCTGCCGCCACAGTTTCCTCGCACTGTGATCCATCACGAACCGGACGACACTCAGTGTGCTTGCGGCTGCCAGCTTCAGCGCATTGGTGAAGACGTCAGCGAAAAGCTGGACTACACACCGGGCGTGTTTACCGTCGAACAGCACGTTCGCGGGAAATGGGCCTGCCGGCAGTGCGAAACGCTGATCCAGGCGCCGGTGCCGCCGCAAGTAATCGAAAAAGGCATCCCCACTGCCGGCCTGCTGGCCCACGTGATGGTGGCCAAGTTCGCCGACCACTTGCCGCTCTATCGACAGGAAAAGATCTTCGGCCGTGCCGGCCTGGCCATCCCGCGCTCGACACTGGCGCAGTGGGTGGGTCAAACCGGCGTGCAGCTCCAGCCCCTGGTCGATGCGCTACGCGAAGTGGTGCTGGCCCAGCGCGTGGTTCACGCCGATGAAACGCCGGTACAAATGCTGGCGCCCGGCGAGAAGAAAACCCACCGCGCTTATGTCTGGGCCTACAGCACTACGCCGTTCTCGGCCTTAAAGGCCGTGGTCTACGACTTCAGCCCCAGCCGTGCTGGCGAACATGCGCGTAACTTCTTGGGCACCTGGAACGGCAAGCTCGTCTGTGATGACTTTGCCGGTTATGTTGCGGCCTGAGTTATGTGATCCCGACCGGGCGAATAGGCAGTTTCTCTGTTGTCGATAGGTGATTGACGCAACATAAGTTGCAGCGCCTTGGTAGACCCTCATCACCTGGAGTGTCTGCCATGTTCGAGAATATCTATTCTTCAAACGCTGCCTGTAAACGCCATCGTGTGGGATCGCTGGCCGCTGAACGCGAGCGATATCTACAGCACTGTGCTGAGCAGGGCTGTACGCATGCCTCCCTTTACTTGAAGGCGTGCTGCTTGCTTTGGATCGCCGAACGGGTGCAGCCAAGCGACCTCAATGCAATCAATTCGTCACGGCTGCGCCAGATCATTCACGAAGGGCCATTGCCGGCCAATTCTCCTGCAACTGCTACGACGTTGATAAACACCGCAAGACCTTGGTTTAAGTTCCTGGGCTGGTGGCAAGAGCCAACGGCGGAGCCAATTCCATTCGAGGAGAATCTTGAGCTTTTCGTCTCGTGGATGCGGGATGAACGCGGGTTGACACCATGTACCATCAGTCAATGGCGCAGTCGAACGGCAACCTTTTTGCGCTGGTGCTTCAACACAGGCCGCAGATTTTCGACGCTTAGCCCCGAGGATATTGATGCCTACTTCATCACCTACGGTGCGCAACGGTGGTCGCGAATTTCGGCAGGGCACGTCGCAACAATGTTGCGGGTATTCCTGCGCTACGCGGCAACGCAGGGAGCATGCAGCAGTACATTGGCCGACTCGATCCGCGCCCCGCGACATTACGCCCTAGAGTCACTTCCCTATGCACTGAGCTGGGAGGATGTTCAGCGAGTACTCGCAACTACAAATTCAAGCTCTGAACGCGATGTGCGCGACCGAGCCATCCTGATGCTTCTCGCCGTCTACGGTTTACGCCGGGGAGAAGTTGCCGCACTCCGGTTGGATCAGATCGACTGGGCTGCTGGCCAATTGCATATTTGGCGATTGAAGCGCCGTCAGCCACAGGTTTATCCATTGGCGTTCACAGTGGCTGAGGCATTAGCGCAATACGTCGACACAGTGCGTCCGAAGGTACTGCACCCTGAGATATTCATCCGAACTCGGGCGCCGCGAGTCCCCATCTCCGCTGCTGGCCTATACAACATCGTCAGCGGCAGATTGCGTCTGCTCAACATACAAGTCGCACATTTGGGGCCGCACGCGCTGCGACATGCATGCGCGGCCAGGCTGCTCGCCAATGGGCTGAGCCTCAAGGAGATTGGCGACCACCTGGGCCACCGCAGCACGTCGGCGACAATGACGTACACCAAGGTTGATCTGGTCTCGTTACGTGAAGTCGGTGACTTCGACCTGGGAGACCTGCTATGAGAACCTTGGACGTAGTCAATGCCTACGTGGCTGTCCGTCGTGCCCAAGGCGTGGGCCTGAATAGCAGTGCCAGAGTACTACGTCAGTTTGCACGTGAGACTGGAAACCTGCCGCTGCCCGAAGTTACTCCAGAGGCAGTAGCCGCATTTCTGCATGGGCACGGTGAGCTAAGCGCTACGTGGAAGACGAAGCGAGGATTACTTGTTAGCTTTTATCGCTTCGCAATCGCACGTGGTCACACAACGATCTCGCCCCTGCCGGAACGACCACCACAGTTTCCACCGGCACAGACTCCCTATGTCTATGCCACCGCAGAAATACAGCACTTGTTAGATGCCACCGTCATACTGAGTACCTCGCTCAGTCGCCTTCAAGCTGCGACATACAGAACCCTCCTGCTGATCCTTTACGGTGCAGGGTTGCGCGTCGGAGAGGCGATCAGACTAAATCTCTGTGACGTCGACCTCGAGCAGCGAATCATCACCGTTCGTGACACGAAGTTCTATAAGACAAGACTGGTGCCGATTGGGCCCAGGCTGGCATCGAAACTGCGAGTCTATCTAGGACAACGTTGCGCGCTGGCACTTCCACTGGGCCAAGACTCTGCCCTGCTGTGCACTCGTACTGGCCATCGCCTGAACTACCAATACGTCATAACTGTGTTCCAACGTGTTCGTTTGGCGGCAGGTATTGCTCGCCCAACTGGCGAGCTACGGCCACCGCGCCTCCATGATCTGCGGCATACAGCCGCCGTTCATCGTGTACTGGGATGGTATCGCGCCGGTAAGGATGTACAGCGGCTATTGCCGCAATTGGCAACGTATTTGGGGCATGTCGACATAAGGTCGACCCAGCGCTATTTGCATATGACTCCCGAACTGTTGCACGAAGCGAGTCGCCGATTTGCCATTTATTCAGGCCAGGAGATTGATCATGATTGACCGCAATCGCCTCGGGGCATGGGTACGTCGCTTCTTGTTGGAGTATCTGGTCGCCGAGCGCAACCTATCCCACAACACCCAGATCAGTTACCGCGACACGCTGACGCTCCTGCTTCCATTTGTCAGTCGACGAGCCTCGGTGGCAATCGACCATTTAACGGTGCTCGACATATCGCCCGCCATCGTGCGCGCATTCCTTGAACACGTCGAACACGAGCGCGGTTGTGGCATCGTCACGCGCAACCAGCGGCTCTGCGCGATTCATTCATTAGGGCGTTTCATTGCTATGCGATCGCCAGAGCATTTGGCGTGGTGCACAGAGATCCGTTCTATCCCGTTCAAAAAAACTACCCAGGCAGTCATCCACTACCTCGACAAGCCAGAAGTGGAGGCTCTGCTCCGGGCACCTAATCGGGCTACGAGCCAGGGTGCACGGGACTATGCGATTTTGCTGTTCCTATACAACACCGGCGCCCGCGCTGACGAAGCTGCCTGCCTCAGCGTTGGTAATTTGCAACTTGGGACTTCACCCTCCGTGCGCATTCTGGGTAAGGGAAACAAATGGCGCGTCTGCCCCCTGTGGTCAGTAACAGCTACAGCGCTGCGGGCACTCATCGTCGAACGCAGAACAGAGGATCGCGTATTCATAGGTCGTGCCGGGAATCCCATGACTCGATTCGGCATCCATCGCGTTGTGTCGGTGTATGGACGAGCAGCCGGCAAGTGGGTTGATTCCATGCAAGGCAGGCGCATCAGCCCGCACACTATTCGACACACGACCGCCGTTCACCTGTTAAGAGCCGGGGTCGATATCAATACAATTCGGGCCTGGCTGGGGCATGTCTCCTTGGACACAACCCACATCTACGCGGAAGTCGATCTCGAAATGAAGGCCAAGGCGCTTGCATGTTTGGACGTCACAAATGTGCCTGAGGCTGTGCGCCTGCGACCGAGTTCAGCATCTCTCATGGCGTTCATGCGAGGGCTGTAACATGAATTTATGTGCCACTTTTTGCGCCGAACTCCCGATTGGGAGGCGGCGCCTCTTACCACCGCAACATAACTCAGACCGCAACATAACCGGCATTATGTGTTGCAACACATAATGCCGGCTACAAAGCCAGCTTTGAGCTGGGCATCACCGAGATCGGCTGCATGGCCCATGCACGCCGCAAGTTCTTTGACTTGCATGTAGCCAATAAAAGCCAATTGGCGGAGCAGGCGCTTCACTCGATTGGCGGGCTTTACGAAGTCGAGCGACATGCCAAGGAAATGAGCGACGAAGACCGTTGGCGATTACGCCAGGAAACAGCCGTGCCCATCGCTGAAAAGCTGCATGAGTGGATGCTGGCCCAGCGTGAACTTGTGCCCGAGGGCTCGGCCACAGCGAAGGCTCTGGATTACAGCCTCAAACGCTGGGTAGCGCTGACGCGCTACCTGGCAGATGGTGCTGTGCCCATCGACAACAACCAGATCGAGAACTTGATCCGGCCGTGGGCGCTTGGGCGGTCTAACTGGTTGTTTGCGGGATCGTTGCGAAGCGGCAAGCGGGCGGCCGCGATCATGAGCCTGATCCAGTCAGCGCGCATCAACGGGCATGATCCGTATGCTTATCTCAAGGATGTACTGACGCGGCTGCCGACGCAGCGGGCCAGCGAGATCGAGCAACTGCTGCCACATCAGTGGACGCCTGCCTGATCTGTGCAAGGTGTGTTCGCTGGCCGCTTACGAATCCAGAGATTCCCAAGTCCTTAAAGCTCTCACTGCTCAAGGTGAAATCTGGGTTAGCTGCGAGCCAGCTCGCAAGCATGGCTTGTTGCCGCTCATGGCTGCTACCCTTCGCCTGTTTACCAGTCGAGAAGCGTATGTAGGAAATGGCCTTGGACATCGTTAACCTCGGTATCTGTTGGGCTTGCGGCCTCATGGATTGGAGTTTATCACTCTTCTACACATTGCCGCCTCCTTCACCCACCGCAATGTAGGCCTCCTGGCTCAGAAGCGGTGAAATATGCGCCTGAACGGCGGTAAACCCATCGGGTAATTCAAACGTGATAAGTAGGTTGTCCATTAACAAATTCTCTATTTCCGCGGACGCGAAAGTGTCGTCCACAAAAATTTTCGCACCCGTCCAGATATTGCAAGGTCTGGACACGCAAGGCGACTTCCATACTATTCGAGCTCATTCCATACCCCTTTTAGGGAGCTAATCTAGGGCTATATACAGTTCGTCATGCCGCAAAATGAAGCAGCGGAAGTAAACCGCAGACACGCCTAAGGAGGCATTATGTTTGGTTACAAAATCCCTACGCCTAACGCTAGTGGTATGGATATCAGAATCAATGATGTGCCCGCAGGAACGATCTCATCAGGAAAATGGGAATCTCTAACTGCGAAGGTGCGGAGCGATAAACGTCTTAAGCTGCTGCAAGCCTGGATGTTGTTCACTGGCATTGTTGAAACAGCAATGAAATCCATCGGCGCTGGCCTAGCTTGCTTCGGAGCGTTTCTTGTTTTAGCGATTATTTTAGAACCAGCCACCATTAATCAGGCCCTGGCGGAGGGATTTGCTACGAAAATGCATTTCATTCTGCAGTTCATAATTATGGCGACCATTGCGGTTTTCGTGATGTCGGTTTTATGTTCGTCTAAGTTGCGCCGGGATCCGGTCGAAGATGCGTTTTGGCACTCGGTAAGAGTTGAGCTTAACGTCCATGCGGTGGGTAACGTTCAGGCCAAGCCGGTAAATCCTGCAAAAGCTCTCGCGAAAGTATCGGTCGCTACCGTTAATTGACGTACCTCGAAAATCACTAAATCGCCCCCCCAGGTAGGGGGGCCAACTCAGATGCGTCAATGAACGACCAGGTCAGGGGGCGCAGCACCAACCTTACACCAAAGCGCTGAGGCATTTGGCGCGGTGCCAGTGCACTAACGGCGCCAGCATTTTGATGAGCCGTTTTCAGTACCTGGACAGCGTCCCCCCCCCGCCTTTACACTTTCTACCCGCTTACCCCATCCAGTGATATGTCGGATTTTCTGGCTCGCATGGCGTGAGCTGTTGCGCTGGTTTCCTCGAACAAGCCATCTGTAGCGTTGCATTATTTCTGGTCATGGAATGATTTATTCAGAGCGTCGTTGGCTTAGATTGCCGAATACGCAAAGCCAATCACAACCACTGATCACGGAATTGAATATGACCACTCCAGCACTCACCGCCAACGCCCTTCGCGCAGTCAAACCTGTGACCAAGATGAACACGACTCAGCGCAACCAGCTGATCACCAAGGCAATCTTGGATGCTATCACCGCTGGTAAGGGCGAGTGGATCACCGGCATCGTCCCAGCAGTGACCGCTCTGAACGTCACCAAATCGAATAACGGCCTGAAAATTCGTAACTGTCTCGGCAGCCTGATCGATAAGGGGTTGGTATATCGAGTTTCGTTCACCGCTGATGAGGTCTACGACCTGACTGCAAACAAGGTCGCCCCAGTTGCTCCGGAAGGCGGCTTCACCATCATGGATGGTTTGTACAGTGGTGAGTTGGTGAATCTCATCTCGGCTGCCCATTGCGCGGCCTACGACGATAAAAAAATGCCTGACTCTGTTACCTGCACCGTCACCGGTATTACGGTGTTCTTGAAGGTCGAAAAAGGCCAATTCGTTGAAACACTTCAAGACGGAACCGACGTATCCGAACTGTTCAGCGCAGCGCTTGATAAAGCCGTTGGCATGGCGTGACAAAGTGAAAACCTTTGAAATCCAATATCTGAATTACTAAGGAAATGGGCAAATGGACATCGAGCAATGCGCATGCTGTTTCGCAAACCTTGAGGAATCGCAGATCGGCCTTTGTGGCGACTGCCAGCAGAAAGATGAGGCTGGCAGAGAGTGGGTGAAATTGCTTCACGAGGATTGGCCTGAGTTTTCTCTTAACGGTCAGCGCTGGTCGTTCGGCCCTGTCGAACTGGCGCTGTGGGACGACGAAGAAGAAGGCTTTCATTTCTACGCGAACCACGGACTTGCCGAGCCAACCGTTGAATCACTGATCAGATTCATCGAGCAACAGAAACAACCCGGATCCTCATTTCTCGCATGCGAGAAAACCACTAAGCCCTGCCGTGAAAGCGGGGCCAGAAGGGCTGACTTCTTCTTAAACGTAAATATTTGTTAGAAAAATATAATAGAAACAATCAATTAGTGTGATTTTTTGCGTAAAGGGGATTGTAGTCTAGAGTTTATTATTGTTTACCTTGTGAGTGTGTAAACAATGAACCCTTACAGAATCAAGCTCGTGCGGTTCGACAGTGGTGAGCGTTTTCCCCTGCTTTGCTTTCGGCAAGACGGTATGCCCGTGCACAGTGCCACCCTTTGGGTACTGACAGAGTTACGGACGGCTAATTTGTCAACGAGCACACTTCATCAGGCGCTTCGGTCGCTTATGGTGCTGTTCATTGTTCTTGATGAACTAAAGATAGATTTGTGCGCGCGTTTGCGCGACGGTCAGTTTTTAACGGTAGGAGACATAGAAGCTATCGTTGGGGCGTGTAAATTGCCAATCGCAGCGGGCGATAGAAAGCAATCTAGGGATGGGGTATTTGTGTGGCCATGTTCTACCAGTGGCTCTAATTCGCAAAAAATTCATCCCGCCACTATTGCCATACGACTTTTATACATTGCCCGATACCTTGATTGGATTGCGACCGACCACTTACTAAAAACAGGGGCCGGAAACCCACATTTCACTGTGCTGGAAAAACTCCGGGAACTGGTGTCTACAACCATAAAGGCTCGCATTCCTTCAGTACAACGCTTTTCCAATGTTACGCCTCGCGAAGGCCTAACTGAACAAATGTTATCGATGCTGCAACAGGTGGTTGCTCCAGAGTTTGAGCAAAATCCGTGGTCTCATGAATATGTCCGACAGCGAAACTACTTAATGATTCGCTGGCTACTATCCTTGGGAGTACGGCGAGGTGAATTGCTTGGTGTGAAAATCTCGGACATTAACTTTCAGACCAATGAAGTTTTAATTGCCAGGAGGGCAGATGATCTTGCGGATCCTCGGTTGAGACAACCCAATGCCAAAACGAGCGGTCGTTTATTAGCGCTCGATACAGAGCTGGCAGAGCTCACGCGAGCGTATGTAATGGCCATTCGTCGTAATGTTAAAGGCGCGCGTAAGCATGAATATCTTTGGGTGGCCGGAGGGTCCGGAAAACCACTGAGTCTTGCAGGGCTGAATAAAGTGTTCGTCACGTTACGGCAACACTGTCCGGAATTGCCGGAAAACCTCTGCCCCCATCTTCTTCGCCATACCTGGAACGATCTTTTTTCTGAAGCAGTTGATAGAAACAACGTGTCGCCGACCGTTGAGCAAAAACTGCGGTCGCGGCTGATGGGGTGGTCCGAAACATCCGGAATGGCGACTGTGTATAACCAGCGCCACATCAAGAAAAAAGCCACCGCTGTGTCCTTGCAAATGCAAAAACAATTGCGTGTGAAGGCTCATGCCGATGATTAAAAAATCTGAGAAAGACTTCGTAATGACAGGAAGTGAATTCTGTCCTTCACTTCCATCGATAGTTCGGAGCAAAAGCGGGATTGCGTTTGATCCTAACCGCTCTGACTGGTCGTACCGGGACGGTGTGCATTCGGTTTACATGGATTTTTCGGAGTTGCATTTTTTCCGCTGTGCTCCTGGCTTCGGTCCATCTTACGTTGATTTGGTTTGTTGAAAATAGGGCGCCAAGTACCTTGATGGGGCGCTTTGCGGCTTTAAAAGCATTTGCCTTGCGATTGCAAGAGGGGCGCGTCGAACCGTTGGAAACTATCTGCGGAAATGACGTATTGATGCATTGCGATGCCAAAAACTTTCAAACACGCGATCTCTTTGCGTTTTTACGCCGATGGCATGCGATGAGCTTGCCGGGTATTCAGGATGATGTGGTGTACGTCCTGGACAGGAAAAAACTCCGGAAACGAGAAACGGGCGTTGCCGTTTTGACGTGGGATCCCGAGTTGGGTCCTTTCACGCCAATTGAGCAAGTGGGTATTCAAGATGCCTTAAATGAAGCTTACGGCGCTGGGCGTTTGAGTGAGGAAATATACCTGCTGCATGGTTGTTTATTGCGTTGGGTTCCCGCCCTGTTCAGTTGGCAGCCTTGAAAGTTTGTGATGTTGTGCGCTCTGAGGCTGCGGATGGAACAGAGTCTTTTCTTTTGCTTATTCCGCGGGCGAAGCAACAAAACCCATTGCTCCGTCAAGAGCTCAAACCCCGAGCGCTGGTGAATCAAATTGGCCGACCGCTGTTTGATTATGCTCAACGCGTCAGTGAGTGCTTTGTTGGAGAGTTTCCAGACACTCAGCAGGCGCCCCTGTTTCCTTTACCTCGGCAGTTTCAGTATTTGGCGGAAGGGCCAGGATGGGGCAGATATCACCGTACCAGCGAGAATTTACGGAAATTGTTGGTGGCTGCGTTGGACAAGCTGTCCGTCCGCTCTGAGCGCACGGGGGCCGTAGTTAACATCTGTGCCTTGCGCTTTCGGCGTACGTTAGGGACGAATCTTGCGCGTGAAGGTCATGGGGTGTTGGTTATTGCGGACTTGCTTGATCATTCGCGAACCGACTCGGCGGGGGTCTATGTCGCCGCGACACCAGAGCTTGCGATGCGGATTGAAAAGGCGACTGCGCTGTACATGGCGCCGCTGGCTCAAGCCTTTAAAGGTCAGCTGATAGCTCATGAGGGTAATGCTGTTCGTGGAGCAGACCGCTCCAGCCGAATTATTGACCTGCGTATCGATCAAAGCGCACGGCCAATGGGGTCATGTGGAAGCTTTAGTTTCTGCGGATTGAATGCTCCCGTGGCTTGTTACACCTGCCAATGTTTTCAACCTTGGTTGGACGGACCGCATGAGGCGGTCCTCGATTTCTTGCTAGAGGATGCTAAACGCTATTCGGACGCTCGTATTGCGACGATCAATGATCGAACGCTGCTCGCAGTGGCAGAAGTGGTCCAATTATGCCGCAGCAGAAAGGCGTAGGCTCATGGACGATAGGGTTATCCTGTTCAAGCCCCGAGCAGAGCAGGCGGCTGAAGACAACCTAAGGGACTTCATTACTCTCGCCAGAGAGTCTCTGACGTCCTTTGGCAGTGAGTTGATCTTTGATGCAGACAGTTGGGATGTCACCAATTTTGTTCGATTGAAACGACGTAACTGTTGTTCAAGCATCCGATTTTATGGGTTCCCCAGTGGACGAGGGCAAAGGGACTCTTGTTGCTTCCCTCAGCCTTACAAAGATTTTGCCAAAGCCTACTGCCGTTATGACTATGCGTTGTGTGCCTATACCACTGTCAATTCACGATTGGCCGCGCTCCGTTCCCTGGCTGTAGCTCTGGAGGAAACGGAGAATTGTGTCACGCCTATCAAAGCCGGGCTGGGGCATTTTAATCGCGCGTGCGCGATACTCAGTGAGCGTTACCAAACCTCCGCCGCTTATTTTGCCGGTGCAGAACTCAAGCGTATTTCGCAGTTTCTAGTAGAGCATCAACTTTGCACTGTGCCTGTGCAATGGCAGAATCCACTTCGGGCGCCAGCGAGCTTAGGACGCCGCGTTGGCCCTGAGTTTGATGTATCGCGCCGGGCCCGTCTGCCTTCGTCAGCTTCTTTAGAAGCGATTGCCGAGATCTTCGGCGCCGCGGAGATCCCTGGCGACATTTTCACCTCCAGTGTGTGTGCGTTGCTGGCGTCGGCGCCGAGCCGCATTAATGAGGTGCTGTCCATTCCAAACCAGTGCGAAGTCGAGGAGTTCGATCCAAAAACAAATCAACAGCTGTACGGAATACGCTGGCGGCCTTCAAAGGGTGGGAAGGCGCAAGTCAAATGGGTAGTGCAATCCATGGCCAGTGTCGCCCGCGAGGCTGTGAGTAAGCTCAGGACCATTTCCACGCCAGCGCGCGACGTAGCACGGTGGTATGAGCAGCATCCTGATGCGATGTATTTACCAACGGAGCTGGAGGCACTACGGGGGTGCTCATTACTTGGTTCAGAACAGGTGGGCGAGGTTGTTTTTACCGCCCCCCCCCCCCAATGGCAATCAAGCTGCGCAAGGGGCCGCGTGGTGCCGGAAACAGGGGGTTGTGGAACATATTCCTTATGACCCACAGCATAAACATGCCCCGAGGTTTTTGTTCGCGGACGTTGAGCGAGTGATCATTTCGATGCTGCCCGTCAACTTTCCGCTGGTGGATCAGAAGAACAATCTGAAATACAGTGAAGCGCTTTGCTTGACGCGCCTGAATGAGTTAACCGAGAAGTGGGGAACGTACCGCGGGGTAATCGTCTTGCCGGATACTGGTTGTGTTCAGAAGCAAATAGGTAGTACGCGAGCTTTTCTCAATATTTTCGATCGGTTCGGCTATCGTGAATTAGATGGCAGCCCAATGAATATCACGACGCATCAGTTTCGCCATTATTTAAATACCGTGGCGCAGATGGGTGGGTTGTCGCAACTCGACATCGCCAAATGGAGCGGTCGCGCCAAGGTTGGACAAAACAGGTGCTATGACCACCAATCCGACAGGGATGTGTTGGCGCTTGCCAGGTCCGCTTTAGGTGATCCGGAAAAGTCAGCTGGGCATGTGGCGAGTATTCCGCCGAGTAGTTTGATTGCACGTGATCAGTTTGCGACGCTGAAGATCATGACCGCCCATACAACGGATCTGGGTTATTGCTTGCACGATTTTTCCATGCTGCCGTGTCAGCTCTATCGAGATTGCATCAATTGTGATGAGCATGTGTGCATCAAAGGTGATGTGGTCCGAGAGCAGGCTATACGTCAGCATCGTCAGGAAACCCAGGTCCTCCTCGCGAAAGCCTTAGAAGCGCTGGGCGAGGAGGAGTTTGGTGCCAACCGTTGGGTCGAACACCAGACACTGACCCTTAAACGACTGGATGACCTATGTGCCATTTTTGAGGACTCTTCCGTTGCTGCAAATGCGATTATCCAGCCGCGCGGGATCGTCCCGGCGTCAAGGCTGGAACAGTTACTGGCCCACCATAAAATATTGAACAAACGTGATTTGCCGGGACCAGATACTGAAGATTCAAATGTGCCATGCATAGAGACTGAGGACTTGTAATGTCTCGTTCGAGAAATCTAACCCCAGATGCTATAGAACAGATCGTTTCGATCCTTGATGGCTGGTCTGGAAAACTGACGTGGGACCTACTGATCCAAAGCGTCGCTCGCCGTCTACGAGGGACCTACACGCGCCAGACGCTGCATAAGCATGAGCGGATTCGACGTGCATTTATACTACGTAAGCAAACACTCTCAGCCTCAGTTGGCGTGAAAAAGGTCAGCAGTCCTGAATTGCAGGTTGTAAACGAGCGTATTGCACGTTTAGAAGCGGAGAATCAACGTCTGCGGATGGAGAATGATCGATTGCTCGAGCAGTTTGTGCGCTGGGCTTATAACGCTTACATTCGGGGCTTGGATGAACAGTTTCTTTCCCGCCCTCTGCCCATCATCAATCGACAGTAGACACCCTAGCGAGTCAATACCCCCGGATTTATATACGCCCCGAGCCAAAACTTGTGTGGTGCTCAAGGATCTGGGGGGGGAAACAGAGGCGGTCCGTCAGGCGTGCCTCATCGACGAACAGGGCCACCGGGCGCTTATTCTTCCCCCCCCAGCTCGCGCAGGTCACGCTCACGTTTTTCGCCCTGGGTCGGGATGCGTACCTGCTTTTCGGAGGAGAGGTCGTAGAAGAGCGCGGCGATGAAGGTGGCCAGTTTGATGCTGTGCTTCTCGATGGCCAGCGACTTGGAGACAGTGATCTTCTTTTCCTCTTCCATCGCTTGCTGAAGCCGGCGCAGCATCACGGTCTTGCCACTACCTAAGACGCCGCACAGTGCGACCAGGCGCCCCTCGAAGATCGTCCCCTTGATGTCCTTGATCAACTGCTGATGGTGGGCGGTCTCAAAGTAGCCGGCCTGGTTCAGCGGCAACGTCAGTCCGTAGTGCTGCATCACTTCAACCCGCATGTTCTTATCCTGCTTTCTTGTGGCGGAAGTAGCCCCGAACGCGCTCCAACACGATGCGGCGCGCCAGGGTTTCGCTCAGCACTGGTGGATGAATGCCTGATCTTCGGGTGAGTGCTTAGCCAACGGCTGTGCCAGATCATCGGCAATGGCGAGCTTGGCTGCGATGACGCGGGGAAACCGGTACTCATGCGCCTCGGCATCGAAGGGTTGGCGCGGCAGTGCCATGGGAGCTGCGGGAGGTGTCAGCCGCACATCGTCGCCGGCCAATGCGGCGATGGGTAGACCAAGCTGGTCAGCCAGCGAGCGGATGCGCTCGGATCGTTCATCGGCCTTGCCGCGTTTGAATGCAAGCTCGCTCGCAGCTAATGTGAGCCCGAGGGCTTCGTCAGCCGCAGTTAATCTGAGCTGGAAATTGCATCGATTGCGAGCCCGGCCGTTTTCAAACGCGAGCCGTTACACCTAACGTTTACGCCGTACGCCAGTGATCATCGATAAAGGCAGGTTCTCGCGTAAGCGCAGGCTTTCCACCACCGCTGCGGCGATATGCACGCAGACCAGCGTGAACAGCTTGTTGGCCATCCACTCATGGAGATCACGTGGTAAATCTTCACCCCAGAAATAGTCCACTTCCACCATCAGGAAGCCGCTGACACCGAGACCGGTCATCAACAGCAGCATGAGGATCATCACCAGCGCACCAATTGGCGAATGTCCCAAGCGGTGACAGTCCTCACCGCGAACCAAGGCCCTGATATGGCGCACAAGGCGCGTCGGGGTCGGCCAAAAGTCTGACCAACGCGCCGCCGGCGAACCGATGAAACCCCATACCCCACGTACCAGCACCACCGCTACGGCGTAATAGCCGAGCCAGCGATGCCAGCCTTCTCCCTCTTCATTGAGGAAGTAATCGCCGACGAAGACAATCACCAGGGACCAGTGGCAAAAGCGTACGGGCGGATCCCAGAGGTGCAAGGTTTCAGTCTTCACATCAGCTTTTTTCAATCTCTTGCTTCACGACCTTGCCAGTGACTGGGTCAAAGTAGACTTCCACTTTGCGCTTGTCTTTGTCCCAGCCATAGATCTCGTAGCAATTGCCGCTGGTAACCTTGAACTTCTTGATATCGTAACCCTGTGCCTTGAGATCTTCCTGAAACTTGGCCTGGTCCTGCCATTGCGCCTTGTCGATCGTCGTGCATTGAGGACCGGCGAATGCCAAAGGAGTGGCTGCAAGAAGGGAAATCAACAGGAGTTTGCGCATAGTTCTTCCTCAAAATATTTTTTGTCTAACAACGCGACAGATTCTCACTCAAACCCGCGCATTGAAGATTAGTTGGGCTTTTGAAAGCTGCCACTGCACGGCTGGGAGTACAGGCCCAACCGTGAGGAAACGCTTGACAATGCCGGGCGTTTGTTCTTCAGGTCCGTACTCAGAAGCGGTAGTTGGTGCTCAGCTCCAGCGTCCGTGGTGCGCCGGGTGTGATCAGATCCACCGAGCCATGCGCCGAAGCGTAATAGTCCTTGTCGAAGACATTGCGCAGACGCAGGGCCATGTCCCATTTCGGCTGGTTGTAGAGCAACGCTGCGTCCACGGTGGTGTAGGCCGGCATGACCACTTGGTTATCCAAGGCGGTGTAACGGTCATCGACATAGTTCGCCCCCATGCCTACACGCCACTCCTGTGTCAAAGAACGTACCAACCACAAATTGGCACTGTGGCGCGGGGTCAAGGTCGGAGTCTGGCCTTCGTTGGCGATACCGTTGGTACGGCTGTTGGACTTGGTGATCTCGGCATCCAGATAGGCGTAACCGGCATATACCTGCCATTTTTCGCTCAACTGCCCACTGGCGGTCAGTTCGAGACCATCAGTACGCTGCTCTCCCGCAAGCACCAGTTTGGTCGGGTTCGCCGGATCGGTGGTTTTCATGTTGGTGCGTTCCAGCCGGAACAGCGCCGCCGTCAACGCCAGGCGATTGTCGAGCAGGTCCCATTTGCCGCCGATCTCGAAGTTGGTGGTTTCCTCCGGCTCAAGGTCCTGGTTCGTCGTGCTCAGAGCGAACATTTCGGCAGAGGGCTGGTAGGAACGGCTCACCGAGACGTAATAGGACTGCACATGATCAGGCTGGTAGACCAGACCGACTCGCGGACTCCAGGTAGTGTCGGTGCGGGAGAGTTCCTTGTTCGTCAGGTCATCGGCGTATTCCTGGTCAAACACGTCATAACGCACTCCCAGCAGAGCTTTCCACTGCGGCGCCAGTTCGATCAGGTCCTGC
Organism: Pseudomonas sp. KH_046_2; assembly: GCF_057838985.1. Taxonomy (NCBI): domain Bacteria; kingdom Pseudomonadati; phylum Pseudomonadota; class Gammaproteobacteria; order Pseudomonadales; family Pseudomonadaceae; genus Pseudomonas; species Pseudomonas sp. KH_046_2. The sequence goes on from NZ_JBYQOW010000002.1 coordinate 29,490, forward strand.
ACGTAGAACCCGGCAGTGTCCTGAGTGTTGGTGCCCTTGGCGGTTTGCCGGTTGGCTTGGAACGGCACGTCGACCAAAGCATCGCGGTACACCGGCACCCTTGCCACGTTGGGTTGGCTGAACACGGACTGGTCCTTCACCTGGCGCCCCAGCTCCACACCATAGAGCAGGTTATGGTTCATCCCAGCGAGCACGGCGCGCTGCTTGAGTTCGGTCTGGTTGAACCAACCGTCTTCCTTGCGCTGCACGTTGCCGCGGTTGAGTTTTACCAGCAATTCGCCGTTTGCGGCGGTGACGAAACGGGTAGCGCTGGAATCCGCGAGCGTATTGTTGCGATCCAGGTCGTAGTGGTAGTAGCGGCTGGTGTTGCTCAGGGTGAAGTCGTCATTGATGCTGTAATCGACGCCGGCCGTGAACGAGAACACTTCGCTGCGGGTGTAATCGTCATCTGGATCAGCGGAACCGAAACGCTTATCGCGGTCCACATCGACTGGACTGTCGCCTCGTGCCGGGATACCGAAGTCGATCAGGCGCTTGTCATACAGATAGGAAGCGCCCAGGTTCAGTTCCAGATCGTCGGAGAGCTTGAAGTAGGCCGAAGGCGCGATGGCCTTGCGGTCGATGTAGCCGTCATCCCGGAAGGTGTCGCTGTTCTCCAGCGCCCCTGTCACACGAAAGGCTTTATCGCCCTGTTGCTGATCGGCCCAACCGGCATCGAACTGAGTGCGCTTTTTGCCCTCGCTGTCGACACTGACACCGACCTCCTGCTTGGGCGTGAAGTTGGGCTTCTTGCTGATGCTGTTGATCAGACCGCCCGAAGAGCCGCGGCCATAGAGCACTGCGGCCGGCCCCTTGATCACTTCCACCCGCTCGACGTTGGACAGATCACGGAAGTACAGCGCATCGTCACGAATGCCGTCGACGTACATGTCGCCAATGGCGCTGAAACCACGGATGGTGACTTGATCGCGCTGGCCGTCACCATTGGACAGGCCGATACCGGGGACATTCTTCAGCACGTCTTCCATCGACTGAGCCCCCTGATCCTTGATAACGCTCTGGGGAATTACGTTGACGGTTTGCGGGATATCTCGTAGAGGGGCATCGATCTTCAGCGCGCTCCTGCTCTCGGTCGACATGTAGCTCTGCTCGCTGTACTCACTGTTCACAGCGGTTGCCGGTAGGGTTAGAGCAGACTCCGTTTCTGCCTGTAAATCAGGTACAACCAGAACGCCCAGCAACGACAGAGAGACTGGGTAAATGCGCGATCGAGCCACCATGAACACCTTTTGTATGAATTATCGCGCAGATGATAACGATTATCTTTTGTAAGTAAATACATATCATTCTGATTCAAACCATTGGCACGACTCGGAACGACCGTCTCAACTTAATAGGTGCCCGATAGGAGCGCTCCCTCCAACTTGCTTGGTTGAAGGACTGCAATCATCCCATCTGGACGAGCCCTCTGAAAGACAGGACACCGTTTCCCCCCTTAACATAAGGGATAGGCAAACTGTAGTGGTCCGAAGAGTTTGAAGGACACATCGGACAAGCAGCCACAGATACGGGAATGGCAGCACAGAGGCTGACAATAGCGTGGAGTCAGCCCTCGATAAAAACCTTCAACGGCGGTTCGTGCATCAGGAAGTTCTGGTGCGAGATGTTCCAGGCATAGGCGCCCGCGAGAGTGAATACTAGCAGGTCACCAATCGCTAGCTGCGCCACCGGTTGTTGTCTGGCAAGGACGTCCTTTGGCGTACACAACTGACCCACCAGCGTCACGGACTGATCGCTGATTTGTGCCGGCTGAGTGCCTCGCAGTACCGTGAACGGATGGTCGTGGCCTTGAGCCGCAGGAGTGCGAAAGTGATGAGTACCGCCGCGTCCGATGGCGAAAAACTCGCCGTGGCTGCTTTTGATGTCCAGCACCTGCATCACGTAGTAGCCACATGCAGCACTGATGAAGCGGCCAATTTCGAAACGCACGCGAGTCGTGCCCATGTCGTACTCATCGATCAACCCCTTCAGGCCCTGACAAAACCGTGGCCAGTCGAACGACTGCGCCGCGTCCTGATAGTTGATGCCCATCCCGCCGCCGACATTCAGTAGCGGCAGTTGCAGGTCGTGGTCGGCGCACAGCTGGCGGAAGGTCAGGAAGTAGCTGCGAATCAATTCAAGGTGCGCGTCGAAATCCAGCTGGTGCGACAACAGATGAAAATGCAGTCCCTTGAGCTCTAGGGACGGCTCTTCGCGCAGTAATTGCAGGGCGCTTGCAAGGCCTTCTTCATCCAGACCGAACGGCGTGGGTTTGCCGCCCATGACCAATCGGCTCTGCGGTGTCTGGGCCAGCTTCAGATTCAGCCGCAGCATCACCGGAGCCCGCACACCGCGTTCGCGGGCGATGCGCGCCAGACTTCGCAGTTCGGTCACGCTCTCCACGTGAAACGCCGAAATCCGGTACTGCAGGGCGATATCCAGTTCGCGATCGAGTTTGCCGGGGCCACCAAAGATCAGCGGCTGGTCGGGGCACTGTTCATGCAGCCACGTCAGCTCGCCGCCGGAGGCAGCCTCGAAACCGTCCACCCACGGCGCCAGGGTTTTCAGCACCAGGGCTTCCGGGTTGGCCTTGGCGGCGTAGAACAATTCGCAGTTTTCGGGCAGTACCTGACGCATTGCCTTTACGTGCCGTTCAAGGGCAGGCAGGTCGTAGACGTAAGCGCACAATGGTGCGTCGTGTTCAGTCTTGAGCTGCTCGATGCGTCGGGCGACGGAGGCAGGAAGGCTCATGCGTGTTTCCTCTTTTCAGTCATCGCCAGCGGGCTGGGCAGTAAGGTGTAACCGGCCTCGCGGTCGGCGCGCATCATCAGGCGCGTCATGAAGTTTTCCTTGCTTGGGAAGGGCGCACCGGCGCACAACTCACGCAGTTCTGTCGGATGGCCCAGACGCGTGGATTGCGTGTGCAGCAGGTCGCCGATTCGGTCCCACAATTGTTGTTCCAGCGCGCCGCTGCCGTTGGCCAGATGGAAGATCGCTTCGCCGAGATTGTTCACCAGTGCGCAGTAGCCCACTCGTTGCCAGGCCTTTTGCGCGCTGTAGTACACCGAGCTGCGGGTACGTTCATCCAGCGCGCTCAGGCGTTCAGCGGGCCAGATTTCAGGGACCAGCTTGGTACCTTCCAGATCACGAATCCAGACCTGACTGGGCAGGCCGTTTTCAGCGAAGCCGATGACCGTGTTCTGCAAATGCGGCTCCAGCGCCACGCCCTGACGGAACAGGCAATACAGCACACCGCCGAGCATCTGACCGGCATAGGCATCCAGCCAGTTCAACGTGGCTTGCTCAATGGTCAAGCCGGTGTTGTCGGCGTAGCGCTGTACCTGTGGGCGGCAGACACTGCGACCTTGTTGATCCCAGGTAAACAGCGCCATTGCCACTTGCGGCTGATAACGTTCGCGTTTGGCGACGGGAAGGTTTTCCCGGTAAACGATACCGAAACATTCGGTGACTTCGCGGGCCTCCTCCAGCGTACCCAGGGCGCTGAGGTCCAGGCTGGTGGCGCAGGGTTCGGGCATCAACATGAAGCCCGGTTGTTGCGTCGCCAACTCGCTCATGATGGGGCCGAGCAGGTGAGTGAGGGCGACGGCGCTGTCGAGTTCATACCAAGCGTTCTTGCGCACGCAGTTGGTCAGGCGCACGTGCATCGAGAACTTCATGAAGTAGGCCATCTGCGGATGGTAGAGCGTGCGCACCGACGACGTCGGGTACATGGCCTGACCCAGGGGGCCGAGGTAGGTGATCAAACCCTGTTGCTGCGCCCGTTGCACCAGCGGGTCGGCAAGCACGCGGGCGACTTCCCAAGGGTGGCACGGATAGGCGTCCTCGCGCCCCGACAGTTGGCGCAGCGTGCTGCGCGGATCCTCGCCCTGATGACGAATCAGCGTCGGATCAACCTTGAACCAGTGCAACTGAAAGCGCGCCCCAACTTCCGGCGAGCAGGCCAGCAAATCGTCATGGGAGATACCCTCGCGACTTTTCGGCGTCGGATGCAGGGCGTGTCCCCACAGCTGATGCTGCTCGGACGCCAGCAGGCTGTCGGCTGCTTGGTTGGCCGGGCGTGAATGCCGCAGAAAGGTGCGGGTGATCTGCAGGCTGTTGCCGATCTGTTGCAGCATCTCGCCGACGCGGTCGGCTCCACTCAGCGGGGTACAGAGCAGGCGCGCCAGTTCGTGGGCGTTCAACGGTCGCCAGCTCTGGTTATTGCCTTTGAAGTAGGGGGCGCTGATGTAGTGGCAGCGGCCCAGAAGACTGGCGCGGTCGATGCGTACGATCAACCGGCCACTGGGCAGGCGAATGCTGATGCAACGACTGTTGGCCTGGCGCAGGCTCATCGGCAGATCCTGTGCTTGATCGTTCAGGTTCACTTCGTTGCGGGGCAATGCGTATTCGCGCAAATAGCAATTGAGCAGGCACTCGATGGCATGTCGTTGGGCTTCGCCATCGAGGGCATGGTCATGCTGGGATACGGTGTTCAGCGATGCGGTATTCAGAGCGAACGTCATGCCGGAATCTCCCGGGAAGTCATCAATAGAGGGCGGGCGAGCACCATGGCCGCTATGGCCGCCAGGCACGCAACGAGAAAGGGGGACGCGATGCCGCAGGTCTGACTGACCAGAGCGGCAGTCACACCGGCCGCGGTGCCGGCCCATTTGCCACTGGAGTCAAACCAGCCGAACAGGCGACCGGCGCTGCCTTTGCGGCTGCGCTGGCTCAGGCAGCGGTGCAACCCGACAAAACTGAGCAACATGCCGGCTCCGCTGAGCAGACGCAGAGCGAACAGCGGCTCGGCCTGTACGCTCCAGAATTGCAGCGCGTTACTGATTGCCAGCAGCGCCAGTCCCGGCAACAGCAGGTTGCCCTGATGCTTCTGCACCCAGGGCAGGGCCAGCAGATAAACCAGATGCGGCAGGCTGTAGAGCATGCCGATCAAGGCATCGTTGCCAATGTTCAGTTGCTCGCCGAAGGGCACGAAGTAGGGAAAGGTGACGACCATCGCGAAGCTGAACAGAAACTGCACCGCCATCAGTCGCGGCATGTCTTCAGGCAGTTCGCCCAATGGCTCGGCTTTTTTGGTGGCCAAGGCATGTTTGGGGGCGTCCTTGGGCAGCGGCAGGATGAGCACGAAGGCCAGCAGCGGTAACCAGGCCAGATAACGATACAGGCTTAATCCCAAGCCTTGCGAGGTCAGCAGCCCCAACAGGATCGGGCCACTGATCATCGCCAGGCGTGCCGAATACTGCGTCCAGTTCAGGGCGCGGGACAGATCGCCCTCTTTGAACTGCGTCGACAGGTAGGCATTGGACGCCGCCATCGCGCCGCCGAAGGTGCCCTGGATGATCAGCGCCAGGACGAACACCGGTAGATTGGGGCTGAAGCCTGCCAGCAGAAAGCCCGCGAACAGCCCGACATGGGCGCGCAGCAACGACAGGCGACAACCGTTGCGATCGGCCCAGCGTCCCCAGATCGGCGCCGCCAGTGCGGTGCAGAGTGTCGGCAGTACGAACAGCACACCGATGGCCCAGCCTGGTGTGTCAGGTGCGAGGTCGGCGAGGATGCGCGGCAGGTACAACGGAATACCCAGCGCCGTGAAGGCCGACAGATAATGCCCCAGCAAGACGCTGGTGATCAGACGCCGTTGCATGGAGCCTCCTCCAGCAGGAAGTTCGCTGCGCTGTAGCCATAGAACTTGTTGATGTCGCAGGCACCGGAATGCGCCTTGCTGAACAGGCTGCCAGCGCTGAGCAGGTATTTCACCGGCAGTTTCGGGCTGTCGAGTAGCCATCGGCGGGCGTCGTGACAGTCGATGCCTTCGGCTTCGAGTTGTTGCAGACAGGTCATCAGACGCTGACGCAGCGTGCCGTACAGGCTGGAGCGAGAGGCCAGGCCTGCGGTTGCTATCGCTTCCAGGATCGCCACGATGTTCAGCTGCAAGGTGATGGTGCAGAACATCTCGGCCAACGGTTGGCTGCTGTCGACGCGAATGCGCTCATCCTGCAAGGCTGCCGGCAGGTTAGTGAGATCCGGGCAGGCAGCGGCGAAGCGCTGAGGCCAGAGGCGGGCTGCGTCGTTGTCCTTCATCAGCAGACGCAATGGCTGACCTTGTTCGAACATCAATACGGCGTTCTGCTGGTTGGCCTCCAGCGCGATGCCGTAATGCATCCACAGTCGCAGATGGACCTGCAGCAGCAGATCGAGATAATCATCCAGCCAGTGTTGCAACGAACCTGCGTAGAAGCGCTCGGCCAGTTGTTCGAGGAACAGGCGCCCGTCGGCAAGCGAGCTGGCCAACGCGGCGACAGGTACCAGTGTCATGTTCTCCAGCCCCGTCGGATAACGGCGCACGATATAGGCCAGATGACGACTCTCGGCGGCATGACCACCGTGTTTTTCGTCAACGTGCAGATAACGTGACGCCAGTGCCGGATCGCGCTCGGTCAAGGCCTGCAGGGTGGTCTGGAACCAGTGACCGTCGTATAGGGTGCTGGGCTTGATCAGGCGCAAATTGCGCGCACCGAGCGTGCTGACTAACAACGGTAGTTTGATGTGCCACTGAGGTTGATTGATGCAGACCACCGTGCGCACGGACAGCGTAGGTTCGACCTGCATGGCGGTACGTGGAGCCTTGAGCGTGCCTTCAGGCAGGCCGTATTGCTCCAGTTCGCCCCATGTCAGCGGGTGTACTGGCAGTAATGAATGGCTGTTTTGCAAGGTCGGTGACAAGCCGACTTCCTCAAAGTTCGGCCAGTGCGGCGGCTGCGGGCTGGTCAGGGTCAGGGCGTTGTTGGGAATCGCCAGCCAATTGAGTTCGAAGCGCGGCGCGAACTCCGGCGCGTAGCCTCTGAGCGCGGCGGCATCGAAGCCGCTTTTGGCCCGCGCCGTTGGATAAAACGGGTGATCCAGGTAGCTCGCCAGTTGATCGATCTTCAGCAGCCTCTGCGACCAGTCCTTCAGGTCGGTCACGTCGCTCAGCGCGGGCGCATGTTGGCGATACGCCTGATTGCACAGGGTCCGTTGTTCGCTCGCGCAATCTGCTTCTTTCAGATACGCCGCGAACAGTGCCAGACTTTCTTCGTCCAGACCGTGGCTCAGGTGGCCCAGCCAGAGCCCGTAGCCGCGTTGAATCTCGCCGTGGCTTTGCGGCGACACTTTGATCCAAGCGTCGCCTGTACCGATCCAGTCCTGCAACGGATACGCCTTGACCACCGGCAGCCATAGTTCGTCGGCGCCCAGATGGGCGATTCGCAGCCAGCTTGCGTCGGGCTGATGCTGCAAGTGTTGACTCAGTTCTTCCGGCAACCGACAAATCTGTCCTGTGCTGACGATCCCTCGGATGTCCTCGCGCAGGCAGCAATCGATGATGCGTCGAGTAATGAACGCCTGATCCGCGGCGTCCGGATACAGGCTCATGCCATCACCCACTTCAGGTCGTTCAGCGTCGAATTCAGTTGCGTTTCGAGGCTCACCTCATCCGGCGCGATCAGTCTCAGTACGCCGACGTAGTCCTTGTTGGAATGGCTGATGGTCACGGTGTCGCCGGTGTTGTGAAGTGCGCGGTAATCGCACCAATGGCTCTCACGTTCGATATTGAAGCTGGCACTGGCCTGTTTCAGCCGTCCCGAGCAGTCGGCCACAAGGTAATGAACGGTTGCTTCGGCTTGTGCGGGTTGCGTGTCGACCAGCTTTTCCCCCAGATGCAAAGCGATGATGCGGTCGAACCAGCCCTGTGGCAGCAGCCGATCCAGCAGGAACTCGCGACCATCACCGATGCTGCGGTAGTTGATCTCAACCAGTACCGGGCCTTGGGCGGTCAGAATGAACTCGCTGTGGCAAACCCCGAAATTGACCCCGAACGCGGCCACTTGAGCCAGCGCGGCGGCACGTTGGGCGCGGCTGAGTTGTCCATTCCAGCGCGCGGCGATTTCTACGAAATGCGGCGGCGGTGAAAGGGTGACGTCGAAGCCTCCGATGGCTTGCAGGTTGCGTCCGTCGCCCAGGGTTTCGAGTGTGAATAACGGACCTTCCATGTACGCCTCCAGCAACAGCGCCCGATCCGGTTGCTGCTGCCAGAACTGCTCGCAGTAAGCGGTCAATTCGGCGGCGTCGTGGCACAGTCTGACGTCCAGGCTGGCGACGCCTTCACGAGGCTTGGCGACCACTGGCCACGGCGCATCGGTCGGCAATCTGGAGTTCGATGTGAGCACCTGGAACCATGGCCCGGGCAGACCTAGACGTTGCATGCGCTCGCGCATGGCTGCCTTGTTCTTCGCTGCATAGCACAACCGCCAGTCCTTGCCAGGGCATTCGAAGGCCTCGGCCACCATCGCTGTCGCGGTCTGCAGGTGATCGCTGTTGGAGAACACGGCGACGGGGCGCAAGCCCTGACCGTTGAGTGTCTCGATGACCGCTAGCGGATTGAACACATCACATTCGATGACGTGCAGCTGTTCCGGCGAAATAGGCGAGGTGGCGAGCAGTCGCCGGTGTTCCTGAGCGTGGTCGGTGATGACCACGATCGGTAACCCGCGTTTGTGCGCGGCAGGCAGGAAGCCCTCGAGAATGGCAGGGTGGGCGACATGGGCAAGGATGATGAATGGACGTTGCATGGCAGGTTCCTGGGGGCAGCAGTTGCCCGTCCCGGGGGATCGGGCAACTGGTTTACAGGGGCGCAAGTGCGCGGTTTAGAAGCGGTAGTTGACGCCTAGAGTGAGCGAGCGCTGGGGCGCGGGTTGACGACCCCATGGACTGGTGTCGATGCCGCGGAAGTAGTACTCGCGGTTGAACAGGTTGCTGATGCCCGCGGACGCGGTCAGGACGCTCTTGTCTGCCAGCTTGAACTCACGCTCGAGGGCGGTGTTCCAGAGCCAGTAAGCAGGCAGTTTGCCTACGCTGGCAGTGGCGTTTTCATCGCCGGAGTTGGCGGCATCGGTGTACGCGCTGCTGACGTACAAGCCGTCGAGGTTGTAGGTCCAGTGCTCGGCGAAACGGTAACGACCGTCAACCGTGAACTGATTGCGCGAAGCGAAAGGCACCTCGTTGTCCTTGAACGTGCCGTTGCGTTGCTTGGCATCGAGGTACGCATAGCTGGCGTGCAGGTCCAGATCAGGTAGAGCTTGCGGCGTCCAGAAAATCTCGCTCTCGAAACCTTGGTGACGTGTGCTGCCAAGGTTATTGAAGCGGTCAGTCGTGGCGTTGTAGCTGATTTGGTCGTCGAAATCGATGCGGTACAAGTTGAAGTCGACGCGCATGCCGTCCCATGGCGTATAGCGCACGCCGGTCTCGTAGTTCCACGCCAGTTCGGCGCCGACATCGCCTTCCTTGACGATCTGCGTGACTTGCGGTGGACGCAGGGACTTCTGGGCGTTGGCGTAGACGTACCAGGCGTCGGTCGCCTGATAACCAACAGTCAGGCCCGGCAGCCATTCTTCGGATTTGTTCTCGCGCGAGAACCCGGTGATGCCGTCTGCGTAATCCATGCGGGCGTTTTCGTAGCGCACGCCGGGGGTGATGGTCAGGCGATGATCGAGCAGGCTGATGGCGTTGCTGAGGTAGAACGCGCGGGCGTCGTCATCGAACTTCCAGTCCCGGAACGGCGTCGTCACGCCGGTAGCGACGCGCTGGCGGTTGACCTTGTAGTCGATGTCTTCGCTGACATAACGGGCGCCCAGCAACCAGGTCTGGCCAACCGTGTCGCCATCGATAGTGGCACTGATGCGCGGCTCCGTGCCCCAGACTTTAAAGTCGCGTGGGCCGTCCTGTTTGGTCACCGCCGTACCGTCCGGAGTGAACGGCAGGCCGACCACGAAGTTGCGGTAGCTGTCGTGGGCGAAGTTGGTCCAGCTGTATTCTACTGAGTCGAACGGCCCCATGGCGCCCAGGCGCTGGGTGTAGGTGCCCCACACGCGATTGGTGTCGCCCTCGAAGCGGTCCAGCGGACGCGTCGATTGCCGTGGATCATCCTTGTAATCCTGCACGCTGAGTGCTCCGGCCAGGTCCATATCGGCCTTGTAGTGCTGGATACCGAAGCTCAGATCGCGATCGTCGTCGATGTTCCACTGGCCGCGCAGACGGTAGTTCTGCACATCGGTCTCGGAGTGCTCGCGCCCGTATTCGCCCCCCAGGGTATTGAGGTCCAGTTGCAGGCCGAAGTTGTCGGTCAGGTAGCCGCCGGTGCCCACATAGTTGTCCCACAACTGGCGCCCGCCAGCGTTGAACGTCAACTTCTCCTGCAGAGTGGTTTCCCACTCGCGCGGAATCGGCTTGCTGATGAAGTTGATCACCCCGCCAACGTTGTTCGGACCGTATTGCACCGCTGCGCCCCCACGCACGACATCAATACGGTCTACAGTGGCCATGGTCACTGGAAACAGCGACAGACCCGTCTGGCCGTACGGCGCCAGTGCTAGTGGAATGCCATCCGACAAAGCTTGAATCCGGCCGCTACGACTCTCGTACAGACCGCGTACCGATATCTGTGGCAAGGCGCCGGTGCCGGTTTCGTCAAAGATCTTGATGCCCGGTACCCGTTGCAGCGCGTCGTCCACACCGCGGACGCTGGCTTTTTTCAGTTCGCTGGAGTCGACAACGCTGCGGCTGCCGGCATAGGTACGCACCTCCTGATCGCTGGCCGTGCCGAGAACGTCACCCTGAATCACCACGGGCGCCAGTGACAGGCCGTTGGCAGGTCCGGTGGACAGTTCGACGGATTGATCGGCGGCCATGGCACTGTGACAGATGCCCAAAGTGATAAGACTGAGTGAAAAATGTAGGGAGTTTGTTGTTGTTTTCATGTGGACTACGTTGGCTCATTTTTACTGTTGGAGAGAATGCAGGCGGGCTTTCAATGCGTTTTGCAGCAATCCCCGGTCTTCACCGGCCAGAAAGCTTTGGACCCCGCGAGCGCGCCACAGCGTGTTCTGTTCAGCAGTGCGGGGGTTTGCGCAGAATGGTATTGCGGCGCTGAGGCAGGCATCAGCCATGTATTGCAGCGTTTGCCAGACTTGGGGATTGAGAGGGTCGGGTCCCAGACCGAGATCGAGCGACAGATCCAGTGCGCCTTCCATAATCATGCCGACGCCCGGCAGTTGCAGGATTTCGCCGAGAGCGTCGACCCCGGCGCTGCTTTCGATCATGGGAATAATCGGCGTCTGGCGATTGGCCAGATCAATGTATTCGGGTAAGGGCAGGCGACCGAATCCGGTAATACGGCCACCGGTTATTCCGCGTTTCCCCAGGGGGGGGAAGAAGGCCGCTTCGATGGCTCGCTGAACTTGCGCAGCACTTTCGGTGCGTGAAAGGACGATGGCTTCGATACCGGCATCCAGTGCCCGACCGATCAGTTTTTCGTCCACTTGAGGTATGCGCAACCAAGGCGAAATGCCAGCGGCCTCACACGCGCGGACACAATGCATGATGTCTTCTTCGGAGCGCAGTAAGTGCTCAAGATCGAGAATCACGAAGTCGTAGCCCGCAAACGCGAGCATTTCGCAGAGCATCGGTGAAGGTAGAGAATTGAGCAAGCCATAGACGTTGTTCCCTGCTTGTAACCGGGAAAACACCGGAGAGGTTCGTATCACTGACGCAGATCCTTCAGGGTGGATGCGCGTTAATAATAATCATTCACAATCATAAGTAAACATTTTTAGTCGCCGATTCGTGATATTCGTGATGGTCCTCATAAAAATCCCGTTCTTGGTGTAATGCTGTTCACTGATTCGCCCCGGATTCCCGCCACGACTCCCCCGATGGCATATGAGGGGGGGCTGGGGCGATTTCTGAGTTTTGTAAACACCTCGTCGAATCTCGGGTATTAATTTCCACTTTTTAGAAGCCTTGACTCTCCAAGGGCCTTATTTTTCGTTGTCTAACAAGATTTGTTTACATAATTGGTCAGCATAAAAGGAACCGCTGCCGTTCACCCCGAACCAGCAGGCCGAAATCCGCAAAAGAACCTCGGTGTAGATTTCTACTCTTGGCGTCAAGACGCGCAACCTTTTAGCAGCGATATCAAGATAGCACTTCTAGTGTGCCGCGTAGTAGCGTTGCGCCATGCTTCAGGAGTAGTATGAATCATATTGTGTCTAAAACGTTGACTGCCAAAAGAGCGTTACTAAATAATGGATATTAAAATTGAAGTCGCCCTGCCAAGCTCGGCCTCAACTAAAGAGAAAGGCGATCTGCTGGAAAAGTTGACGGCTCAACTCTTATCTGCCCAATCATATGAAGTTATAAATGAAATTCGTTTCACGGCAGTCGAGCTTGACCTCCTCTGCAAACACAAAATAAGCGGAAAGGAAATTTACGTCGAGTGTAAGGCATACAGGGATAAGCCAATAGACGCGAATATACTTAAAAATCTAGCCGGCACACGAGCTTTGATGGAGTACTCAGAAGCATGGTTAGTCAGCACCGCTGAATATGGCAAAGAAGCCAAAGGCTTTATGGAGACATGGCAAAACAAACCCACCGCTCAAGCCACGACCCTAAGCTTTTATGAGCCTAAAGACGTAATAAATGCATTAATAGCTGCAAATGTGATTAAAGAACCTCCACAGCAAAAAGCACTTGATTATTGCAACAGCCAGAATCTTTTAGGTGGCTGGGTGTTGTTAGTCACCCCCTATGGGAATCTATGGGCTGTAACAATCCTGGCAGGGGGTATCCCTAACAAAGTTATTTTCTACTACGCCTCTAACAACGAGCCAGTAACAGACTCCAAATTGACAGCGAACTTATTGGGAACTGACACATCGCTTGGATCACTGGAATTTGAAGCTCAAACTGCCAGCACAGTCAAGCCGATTCTACCAGTGGCTGAAGATGTTGGAGAGGTAGCTCAAGTACAAACAGGCGTTGAGTGGAGCGATTATCGTCCCGCTAGACCTCAAGACTTTGTAGGACGCGCTAAAGATATAAATTTTGTTTTTGATTTTTTCAAGCTAGTGCTCTCCCAGTCTACTACAACAAGAATATTTGCTCTCACCGGAGACTCCGGCATGGGCAAAAGCTCACTGGTAGCGAAGCTTTCTGACAAGTCGAGGAATGTCCAGAATAGGAACAAATACTTCATATTCCCTGTGGACGTCCGAGCAGCCACAGGTCCATCCTATATTTATTCAGCACTGCTAAAATGTCTATCTGCGGCACAAACTCAAGGCTATGGCGATGCGTCGATTGAGCTCGTCGTATCTGACGTAAGTAACCCGCTAAACTCAACATCATTAAAAAATTACTTAGCTAGTGTCGCCGCGCAAAAAAAATTAATTGTTCTAATTTTCGATCAGTTCGAAGAACTATATTCGAAACCAGAGCTTTTTGAAGTTTTCAATAGAGCTAAATCATTACTACTCAATGCGGCGAGCGTATGTAGCTGCCTGTGCTTAGGATTTGCATGGAAAAGTGACAGCACCACCCAGGGCGACCATCCGGCTTACTTTTTTTGGCATCAACTATCAGACTATAGAGTTACCAGAAAGCTTTCACCATTTTCTGATAATGAATCTAACGCCGCAATTAATATTTTTGAAAAAGAACTCGGACAGAAACTTCAAAACGATTTGAGACACAACTTAATTGTGAGTAGCCAAGGTTACCCATGGTTATTGAAAAAATTATGCATACATATTTATGAAAAAATTCAGTCTGGCGCTGACCAAGAAAAACTTTTAGCAAACAAATTGGACATTGCAAGTTTGTTTGACACTGATCTAAATCAACTTAGCAAAGCAGATCGTGCATGCCTGAATATAGTCGCGCAAAGGGCTCCGGTAGACTGGTTTGAAGTAATAGAGTCTTCAAGCGCTGAAGCATTAGATTCTCTGATGCACCGCAGACTTGTAATTAAAAGTGGTGACAGATTAAACGTGTACTGGGATATCTTCCGAGAGTATCTGCTAACACAAAAGGTTCCTGTAATCCCGTTACGTTATCTACCATCCACAGAACCGGCGTCCGTGATAAAAGTCGCCAAACTGCTGCAAGCAAACAAACCACTGTCCACGCACGACCTCGTGACAATTTCAGGATTGACAGAAGGTTCCATTCAGAACACAGGCACAGATATTAATATGTTTGGTGTGGCCACGCGAGAAGGCGGAACCTACCAACTAAATCCTGGCCTAGTCCAAGGCGATGAAGTAGCGATACTTCAAGCCGTTAGAGAAAAATTCAAAAAACATGCATTCACGCTTGCAATCCAGGATCGCACATCAAATTCGATCATGACGCTCAGCGATGCAATTGCTATTCTTCAAGAAATTTTCCCTAACAGCACCTATGCCGAAAAAACCTGGCATGTGTACACGCTGAGGATATGCAAATGGCTTGAACTCTGCGGCTTCCTTGTTAGCTCTCTAAATGGTTGGATATATCGAGACCAAGGCGGAGTTCTTAAAGACGGCATTAAAACATCCAGAAGACGCCGATCAACCAAAATTTTCTCTCCGCTTGCCTCACCCCTTGTAACAATTGAGTGCCTAAAATGGCTTGAAGCTCATAAGACCATCAAGAAAGCTGATAAATATCCGGCTGGCTATGTTAACGCTTTACGAATCCTAGCTAGATTTGAACTAGCCGCACAAGATACTACTAGTTTTAGCTTGAACAACGGAAAAGTCGCAAAATACGCCTCACATTTTGATGCTATTCTATCTATAGCCTCCTCCGAGCTAATAATGTTGGAAGTGGACAAAATAATTAAAGCTACGCCAAATATTCATGCAAAGGATTTAGGTGCGCTTCTCACAACCAAATACGCATTAAACTGGGGGGAAGCATCAGCACTGCGTAGCGGTAGAGAGATTTTGTCTTGGGCAAAATGGATTATAGAGAGCAAAAAAAATATTAAGGACGCAATGCTCAGCTAGCAGAAGCCCAAAGTACATAACTGCAGCTTGGCAATCAATCACTCGTTACGCAATTACCCGGATCACGTGCGCTGCAGCGTTGCTTGAAGCGCATGCAGGCCGAGAGTCGCACAGCATAGGAAATTCCGTCCCTAGAACACAACAGCCCCGGTTGATTGGGGCTGATGACGTAGGAGAGGCGCTGTTTTCGCGATTATTTCGAAAGCCGACTTGTGCATTCAAGCTCGCACCAATCACCCTTGATTATTCGTGCCCTGTATGTGCGTATACCACTCTCTCTCGTTACTTGTTACAACGAAAACAGAGCGCGTCGACTCACCTCTCATATTAATGGGGCCCACTTCGACTCCGCCAAAAAACGACATCTCCCATATTGTCTTCTTTGGGTTGGTCCTCTGGTACGCCCCGTGGTACTGGAAGACACCGTTTCCCAAAGAGACCTTCACCTGTTCCCCCGCCTTATGCCCCGATATCTCGCCCCTGAAGTGGCGCACCCCTTCAGCCTTCATCTGCTTTGCATCGGCAAGAGCCTCAGGTGCGAGCTGGATCTTCCAGTGGTGCCAGGCGAGTCCTTGGGCAATTAAGCATGCAAGCTTCATCAGCTTGCTTCCATCTAACGGCGTGATCATCCCCGATGACCAAGTCCGGGTTTCGTCCAACACGAAGTACTGCTGACGTCCGGCTTCGATCTGGCGTACCAACGCCTCATTTTTTGCCAAGCGCGGCACTACCTGATCGGCGATCGCGGTAGCCGCACCTTCATGCCTTCCGCCGATCGGCAGCACCGCTAGGAGGTAGTGCTCAATGAACGATTTGTCGTTATTACATGCTACGCAGGACGGCACCTGGGGCAGGTTTTGACGTGCATCCGTAGGGAAAAATTCGCGAGCGATGACGTGATCACCAGTAGTCGATGACTTTTCTTTACCGCAATACACGCAGGTTTTGTCGCGGTATTTCTTACTCCCCATTGGCTTCTCCTATTGCACGCGCGGCACCCTGATTTGTTGAATCCAGGTGCCAAATAATGTTGAAAAAAAGCCCCAAATGAAAACTGTAAATGACCATTCGATCGGGGTTCCACCGATCCGGCCCCGCCTCCCCTTGCTGCGCGGTGCCGTCACGAATGGAGCAACAGCATGTCAAAATTACGCAGTAGGTTTAAGAAATGTCTTCAGTGGATTTTCCGGATCGCTTGGAGGGAGATACTACGGTGGTTGTTTGAACAAATGGTCGAGAGTTGAGCAGAGGACCTAGACCACCCGTAATCTGTGAAACGAACACGGGCTCTAAAAGAGCCCGTTGTTTATTGCGCTTTCAATTTCATTGGCAGAATGCTTCACCAGCTCGTTTGGACTGTCACCCTACTAAAAGCCTTAGAAGCACTCTGCCAATGAA
The DNA here is from genome assembly GCF_057838985.1 of Pseudomonas sp. KH_046_2. Lineage (NCBI taxonomy): Bacteria > Pseudomonadati > Pseudomonadota > Gammaproteobacteria > Pseudomonadales > Pseudomonadaceae > Pseudomonas > Pseudomonas sp. KH_046_2. The sequence goes on from NZ_JBYQOW010000002.1 coordinate 45,809, forward strand.
GCTGCCGCCCCAGCGGCCACCGCCACCAGTACTATCGTCGTTAAAACTAATAAGGTCATTCCCGTTGAACGACCGCAAAAAATCAATTTTCGCTTATCCTGGTCTCCTGTTTGCCATCAACGGATAGCCGCTCACTTTTAGTCATTTCGACGGAACAGCCACGGAGCAATTGGATTCTTGTCCTGCCACAACCCTAATTGGTCGCGTCGCGCCTGCGCTTCGAGCGAAGGGAGCTCATTGTCACGGTTGTACCGTGAGTAAACCCAAGCAAAACCTGATTTTACTTGCTCGGCATTTATATCGATACCATCAACCGAAATCGATCCCACCGTCCGGCCATACTGATCGTTGCCGCGCTCAACGATCTCAACCGTTTTTCCACCGACCATGGCAGCCAAATTTTGCTTCGATCGTTGGCCGTAAGCCTGGCTTTTTTCAGGCGCATCAATACCCGCTAAACGAACACGAATTTTCTCACGCTCATCGGTAACCACATCGATTGTGTCACCATCAAGCACCGCCACAGTTCGCCCCTGAAACCTTTCTTCAGATAGGCCCGCCAGAGGAGTGATGATTGCGGCGCAGAACGTAAAAATCGCCAGAGAACGTATTAAAAGCATGCGATAGCCCTAGGTTTACTCATTTTCAGAATCATCCAACGATGGCGACTTGTGCATCACAGCGACCTTTTTAGGCAGCTCGAAAGGAATGCAAAAAGCGGTGAAGGCAATCAGGCGCCGAATCGCGCGGCGAACACATTCAATTTTGGGGCGGTCATCTTCAACCATCACGGCGTAAGCACCTGTGGCCAGCAACTTGGCGGATCAGTACCGGCCCCATTCGCGTGGCAGGTGTTTGAAGATGAAGTTGCTTACGACAGATGGAGATTGGGCTTTGACCATCCCTTGCTCGCAGCTCGGATCCTCAGTATTCACAACTGATTTCCCCGAGAATTACATCGGGCTGCCGTAGGGGAGCGCGCTCATGAACCAGGTCAACGATTTCGAACAAAGCCACTTTTAATGGATGAGAACAAACTTCCAGCTCTGTCAGGCGTGTTGCGACTCTTTTTTTCCTGAGTTCAGGATCAGGGATCTGACTGTGAATCAGGCTCGGATTGTAAAAAACCAAGCTGTAGTCATCCCAGGACACAACGGTATAGGTCAGCCCCGCGTCACGAGGAGCTGTTCGGCCTGGCAATGCAGCATTCCAAGCAGCTTTTCGCAGCTCCCATTGGGCCTCAGGAATGTCATCCGGACGATCCGTTGAGTTCTGATAGCTGTAGTCGAGAAATCCAACGCTTAACAATGTCTCTCGGTAGCCAAGATCCGCTTCCACGTAGTAGATGGCCAAAACATCGTTGCCAGATGGCATCAGGCAAATGTCGAAAGTGAAATCCCACTCAGTATTCCGGACACCTTTTCCAAGTACCGAAATTTTAGCTGTCTGGAACTTTTCAATGAGGGTCCATGCTTTGAATGGCTGCTCGCGCGTCCCCAGCTTGCAGAAATTTGCCGCCAGGTCAGCCGAATAAGCCATTTCACGGGCACACACGCTTGCAGCAGCTTTTTCGGCGGCTTCAACGCACCGACGCTTGATAGAAACAAGTTTCTTAAACGCCTGCTCCATCGAGCAATCACGCAGAATTAACCCGTTGTAGATTTTGGTACTCATTAGCCGGAATCCTTAGTCAATGCGTAGCATAGTGCGGTGCCCAGACTCATAGTTTCATGCGAACCATGACGTCAGGGACTGGGTTTAACCCCCTCGCGGGGGCAGTTATTTTGGAGTGGTTGGTTTCAGTACGCTGTTGCCACGCAGTGGCCATGGCTCATTCGGTACTGCTTGATTTGGTCATCGGACCAACTGCGAAATTTAGCCGTCGCTTGCTCGATCTTCTTTGGAAGGAGATCCAGTCCGAAGACCCCATAATTACGGTTGACCACCTGCGGACCGCGCTTCGAAGTAACGATCACGCTTTCCTTATCTGTAACGACCTGCAAACGAAAACGTTCCGACCTGCAATCAGCGCCGTTTTCGACCAGGATTAACTGCGACTGTCCGGCCCGGCAAACCAGCGTTAGCTGCGAATGAACCTGCATTGTTCCGCACCAACCTGCATTCCATCGTCGCCAACCAGCATTAACTGCAAGTGAGAGGATCTTGTGGGTAGGGATCACAGGTTTCCGCACAGACTTAATGCCATGTTTGCCAACGAGCGGATTCCCCCGGAATTTTTGTCACATTATGATCCTTACTAACCCTTTACATGTCTTAGACTAGGTGACGGGTTAAGTGACAATTTTTGACGGTCAGAGCTTTCCGACTCAAACTGTCACTTAATCGAACGTATATGTGACAGGTGAAGAGATGTTGATCGGCTATATGCGAGTGTCAAAAGCGGACGGATCCCAATCCACCGATCTGCAGCGCGATGCACTGATCGGCGCCGGGGTGAGTCCTTCACATCTCTACGAGGATCTGGCTTCAGGCCGACGCGATGATCGACCGGGGTTGGCTGCTTGCCTGAAGGCCCTCCGTGAAGGCGACACGCTGCTCGTGTGGAAGCTCGATCGGCTCGGCCGCGATCTACGCCATCTGATCAACACCGTGCACGCCCTGACTGCGCGTAGCGTGGGATTGAAAGTCCTGACCGGTCACGGTGCGGCGGTCGACACGACGACTGCCGCGGGCAAGCTTGTATTCGGTATTTTTGCTGCGCTGGCCGAGTTCGAGCGGGAGTTGATTTCCGAGCGCACGATGGCAGGATTGGCATCGGCACGAGCACGCGGCAGGAACGGCGGGCGGCCGTTCAAGATGACCGCAGCGAAACTGCGATTGGCCATGGCGTCGATGGGGCAGCCGGAAACCGTGGTTGGCGGTCTGTGTGAGGAACTCGGCGTCACTCGACAGACATTGTACCGGCACGTCTCGCCACAGGGCGAGTTGCGTCCAGATGGCCTGAAGTTGCTTTCACGGGGCTGATCTTGACCTGGAGGCGAATGGCTCACTACGGCCCAGAGTGTATAAAAACGCCTCCGCGAACCCTTGCTATGATTTCTGAGGATTTCATCGCAGGGATCGCCCATGAAGCGCTTTATTCAAGGTGAACACCGTGGTCAAAGCACCTTGCTTGCCGATTGGGTGCCAAATACCACCTTGTGGACAGCTTTCACCGGTGTTTGCTGTGGTTCCTGCTGGCAGTGCCATGGTGTTTCTCCAAATGAACAGCCGCGATTGGCTGCTCATTCGATATGGTGGCTTTTTGCCAAATATCCAGAGCAAAGGTCACGGAAAATGCTACAGCCCTACTCGATGGGCGTGATCGCCACCAGCTCGACGTACCGGTACTTGGCTTGCTTGGCCAGTGTCCTGGCTTGCTGCTCGGCGTCGAAGCGGCTCAAGGTATCGGCCTCATGGGTCAACAGCGTGGTTTCGCCTTCAAACTCTTGGCTGACACACAACGTGACCCGCAGCTTGGGCGTGCGCGCTTTCGCCTTGGCCGGGGGGCGCGGTTTTGGCGTGGCGGCCACCGCCGTTGGCTGAGGCGAGGGTGAAGGGGAAAGAGGCGCGACATCCAGGCCCAGCGCTTGACGCATGTCATCCTCGGTCAATCCGCTGCTCATGGTCAGCACTCCATCGGTGAAAAAGCGCGTTTATATGGCAAGCGCACAGGAGCTGCAAGCCGCAGACACGGAAGCATATTGTCTGTCCCCTAAATCAAAGTCGTAGGGCTCCGCCCTACCACGGGCAACGGTCGCGCCCGCCGAGTCACACCTCAGAGCAAGGCGGGGTCATCCCTTCATGTGATAAAGACGGGTCGTGCTTGCGCTGCGTCAACGAGTCCTCTAGTAGCTGCATCGCTTCGGCCAGCGCTGCGTGTTGGTAGCGCAATTCTGCTAGAAATGATCTGTTCGGCTTCAAATGGGGAAAGTAACGCGCCAGGCCAGGCCGGTATGATTCCATCATGCACTTTACGGCCAAATGAAGGTCTTCCTTAGTCACACCAGACGCGACCGCCAATGTCCCTTGGATCTCAGCCGACGATGCCGTTTCCATCCAGAACAGCAGGTCGAGGTAATTTTTCAGCTCTCGTTCTTTGCGTTCGTCCATGCTGATAATCCTCAAATGTCCATTTCGTCTGGCGTGTTTACATCGTCTAACGAGCGGCACTGTTCCGCTTTGCACAACAACCCGGAACCGGTCGGTATGATCGAGGCAGCAGCTACGTAGAGTTCGCGGCTGAATACCATTTCCGGAAGACTCAATTTACCTAAATTGAGAATGTCCTGTAGTTTAATTATTTAGCCTAAATTCTTTTTGACCAATAGATTAAAAAATCTATTATTTAAATTCACTAAGCGAAACCACCTAATTATTAATGCGTTCAAAAATTTTTTCAATTTTTTCTTTTAATACTTGCGCAGTAAAGGGCTTGATTACGTAACCGTTCACTCCAGCTTGGGCGGCTTTGATGATCTGTTCACGTTTAGCTTCGGCGGTCACTATTAAAACCGGAAGGTGTTTTATACGATCGTCAGCACGCACATAACTCAAAAGATCGATACCGGACATACCAGGCATATTCCAGTCAGTGATTAGAAAATCGAAACTGCCGTTTTTCAGCATCGGTAGCGCAGTCGTTCCGTCATCTGCTTCATACGTGTTAGTGAATCCAAGATCACGCAACAGGTTTTTTATGATCCGTCGCATCGTTGAAAAGTCATCAACGATGAGGATTTTCATGTTTTTATTCAATGTAACCTCTAAATAATTTTCACTATTTACATCAATTGAACGCACTTTTCAACTTAAATCACAAAACGCACGGCTGTCTCGCCGCATTGGCGATGTTAACAATCGCTCATCAAAAAACTTCAAGTGCCCGCACGGACTCACCGGTAATGGCCAAGCATCTATTTTATGCGCTATATATTTGAATGCCAGGGAGCACTGAGAACGAGGAAAAGCATCGTATACAGCACGTTGTTTTCTCACAGCCTTGCGCATGCATTCATCATAAGGCACGGCACCAACATATTGTAAGATTACATCAAGAAAAAGATTCGTAGCACGGATCAACCTAGCAAAAAGGTTGACCCCTTCTTGGGGGCTTTGTGTCATGTTGACGAGTATGCGGAAACGATTGATGCCGTAAGAATGACTGAGTATTTTAATCAGCGCATAGGTGTTGGTAAGTGACGTTGGCTCGTCACATACGACCATCAACACTTCGCGGGATGCACGAATACAACTGATAACTGAACCACCTATACCGGAGGCCGTGTCGATGACCAGCACCTCGAGCTTCTCGTCGACATCACCAAAGGCTTGAATTATTCCGGCGTGCTGAGCAGACGTTAGATGACTCATGCTTTGGCAGCCCGAAGCTGCAGGAGCGATGCTGATTCCGCGAGGCCCTCGCAGAAGCACATCCTGCAGTTCGCACTGGCCCTTGATTACGTTGGCAAGGTTTTTTTTGGGGGCTAATCCGAGTAAAACATCTACATTTGCCAGACCGAGATCAGCATCAAGCAGCATGACTTTTCGGCCACGCTCAGCCAATGCCAGGGACAGGTTTATTGCTACATTGGTCTTACCGACACCACCTTTGCCACCTGTCACAGCAATGACCTGCACTGGATGCATGCGGTTCATTTCTCTTACCTCTTAGTCACTTAGGGTTGTGACCTTCTTCTGTCTTCGACATTTAATATAAGGCGGTTTTTCTGCCCTGATTGTGGTGAAGCACGATTTTATGTTTTGCTAATTTAAGCTGATCAAACTGATTGTAAAATCCCGTCGATTTGCGCCTTAGTCCCTGTATTTTCTTCAAGCTATCCCGGATAACAAAACTGACGCATTAATGATAATCGTTTATTTTTTAAGTATCGTTTTAATTGTCAATTTCCTGGTGTTATCCAGCCTCTCACATTGTAATCTTCGTGCAGCTTACTAACTATTTTTGCGGCTTCTGATTTGCTTTTGTAAGGTCCAACGACAATAAAATCGTTTTCCAATCGAATTGTTGGTAAGTGCATTATCTTAATCGCTGCAGCAGATTTTTTACGGGTTAACGCGCTAGATAGCGTAATTTCTATCACCCAAATGGCGGCGATTTCGGTTAAGCGATTTTTATTCTTTGAATGCTTTATTAATGCGCTGCATTGAAAGCATAACTGATACGATAGCGGCGTTAAAACCGGTCTGAGAGAGCAGAGATGAAACGGTTTTTCCGATACATTGCTAGCCGATTTTTTTCTGCGAAAAAACATCACTAGCAATCCCGCCAACCCTATAAATCCTCCTGCTACCAGCAGGTACCGTAACCAAACAGTCATGGAATTTATATCTCGAAAGTCAGCGTTATCTGATGTATTTTCTAAATCCGTAAATTTAGATGAGGTGAGAGTTCCTAGATTGCTTTGTAGATCGCCAAATTTCTGGCTTAGCAGTGTTCTTAAAGAGGCATCTTCAGCATGGTTAATTTCTAATGTACTGCTTGAATGTCCATGATTTTTCTCAGAGCACCACACAATAGTATTTTTTGTAAAAAACACCGCTACGAGTACTAATGCTTGTATGATCAATCCAAGAATAATAATTTTTGAGTTTAGATTCCACATAAAAACCCCCTATAGAACTCTGAAGTAGAGCAGTCTATCCAGGTCCATAGCAGGGCCTCTTCATCGAACGATGGCCCCACGGAAAACGGCATTTTTTCAAGATTCACATCAATTTTTTTCAACGACCAGCGCCTTTAAGAGAAGTTTTCCGTCTCACAGGCGCACCTCTCCTGCGATCAAAAACTGATTTTGAGCCATCCATAGGGCTTGATAGAGCAAACATCGTGGTCAGTTTCGTGGTGCTCTAACCAACCCTCTGCAAAGTTCCTTTGCCCTCGGATAATGCGACTCGATCAACGCAATCAAGCCATGGCCCAACCCGATCCATTTCAATCAGGAAACGTTCGCGGCGGGTCTGCTTACGCTTGCCAGCGTACTCGACGTCGGAAAGGACATCTGCTTCATAGGTTCCACAGTTCGATTCGGAGGACATGCTATATCACCAGGTACAGCGGGCTTTTCAGGCCCCCCCAAGAAGTGGCATTTTAGCATCAAACTGGGGGGGGCGTAATATTGGCGTCAATATAAAGACAAGTTTCTGATGAAAGACCGACATCATCGAGGGCTTCTATCGCTATCCAGCGGCGCCTCTCTAGGGATGGTCTGAAATAGCCATGTGTGCTTTTGGGGTCATGCCGAGATAAGGGAAAATTCACTCATTTGGTCTGCAACTACTTGTTGGGATTGAAAATTCCTGAGACAACGCGATTTGCGTGCGCGGCTTGTCCGAGGTGGCCCTCCATTCAGGAGGACTTGAGGAGGATTGCACGGAACAACCGTTTGCGAAGCAAATGTCCTAATTTTTGCCTTAACTCGGCACGCCCCCTTCAACGCCTTGGTCGAGGAGCCCGACTTTGAGTGGGCATTCATCGACGGTACCTATCGCCAGTAGCGAAGGGGATTTGACCTGTCAGTTAAAGGTGTCTGGTCGTGACGAGCTAAGTCTTTTAGCTCAGGACTTCAATACGTTTACCGGAAAAGTGCGCCACTTGATCGGGGAGATGCTCGGCTCTGCCCAATCACTGGGGCTGGCGGCAGCGTATCTGCGAGATAACGCCGGTGTGGCCCAGCAGCAAAGTGCTCAGCAGTCGCAACAGATGGAGCACCGTTGTCCAGAGAATGCAGCTAGCTCGCTATTGGCTCTGGCGAGCGGTGGGCCTTACCAGAGCGCTAAGGTGTAGCCCAGAATCAGGCGATTCTCGTCAATATCCGTTGTGAGGCCATTACCAGATCTAAAAGTCACGTTACGCCAGCGTAGGTTCAGCCCCTTTAGGCTACCACTCTGCACGACGTAGGCGAGGTCAGTATCGCGTTCCCACTCCTCGCCGCTGCGAGTCGTCGCTGTCCTGACATTACGGCCGTCGACGTAGCGGGTCATGAAAGTTAGTCCGGGAATACCTTGGGCGACGAAGTCGTAGTCATACCGTAGTTGCCAGGAGTCCTCCTCGGCTCGAGTGAAGTCGTTTAGGGTCACCAGGTTGACCACGTAGGCCGCTCCGCCGTTGAGGAAGGGGAAGGCACTATCGCCGGATAAGGATTGCCAGGCCGCGCTGACCTTATGGGCGCCGTGGCTGAGACTGAATATGCCGTTGAGATTTTGGTTGTCGATCTCACCCGCGCGCTGTCTTCCATCGCCGCTGCTGTCGAAGTAACGGATATCGCTGCGCAGGCTGAAACCACCGGGCAGCGATTGGCTATGCACCAGACCGATGTAATGCTGACGGTAAATCTGATCGAGTTGACCATAATAGTAGCTGATGGCGAGCTGCGGACTGATTGCGTAGCTGCCCCCGGCAAAGTCGAAGTGATCGCTGCTGGCAGCGCCGTAACCGATGTCGTCATTGCTCGACGAGTCGCGCAGATTGGTGCGGGTCAAGCGGCCGCCGTCGACAGTCAGACCCTCCACGTCCAGGGAAGTAAACATGCCGCCCTGGAAAGTCGAGGGGAGCAAGCGGGTGTCGTTGTAGATGGCAATCGGCAGCAATGGCTGCAAGGTGCCCAGACGCAGCACGCTCTTGGAGACGCGTAGCTTAGCAGTCAAGCCCAGCGTGCTGAACTCGTCGGCCGGTTCGTGGCTGTCGGGGCCATATGGCAGCAGACCGGTTCCCCGCCGGTCAGGGCTGGAGTCGAGCTTGACCCCCAATTTCCCGAGGGCATCGAGGCCAAATCCGAGCGCGCCATCAGTGTAGCCAGACTCGACCCGCGCCGTGAAGCCCTGGGCCCATTCAGCGGCCATGGCCTGCCGTGCATTGTCCTGACGGAAATCGCGGTTGAGGTAGAAGTTGCGCATTTCAATCCGGGCCTTGCTATCATCGATGAAGCCGGCCGCCATGGCCGCAGAAGCCATAAACAGATAGGGGGCGGCGAACAAGCACGCGAGTGGGCGCGATCCAATCAATTGGATGTGGTTCATTGTTTTTATTCTCGACATGATTTTTTAAGAAGGGGCAATGCTTAGTGCGGGCGGCCCCGGCTGCACCGATTACAGTCATTGAGCTTATGAACTGCGCGAGTAGTGGACACGCGACAGTTCGGCATCGAAGGGCCTTACGATTAATGCAGACTAACGATGGCGACTCACTGTCTTCAGCCCCTTCGAGGTGCGCACAAGATCAGCTTCCACCACCGGTATAGTCGATGGCCTTCGCCTACAGGCCTTGAGTGGCCGCACGGCTGCGGGGCACGGCGGCATTCGCCGGTTGCACCGCTGGTTCCACTGAGCCTCCATCATCGACGACCTCAAGATGTACCTTGTGCGTACGATCGGTCAGGAAAAAGGCCGCTACCAAGCCAAGGACCACGGCAAACATCACGTAGAACACCGGTGCAATGGGAAGGCCAGTCGTGTGAATCAGCCAGGTCACGATGAACTGGGCAAAACCACCGAAAACCATCACCGCAAGGTTGTATGCGAGCGCGAGACCAGTGGAGCGCACGCCGGCGGGGAATTGCTCCGCCACCGCAGCGGAGAACGGTCCGAAAAACACGGCGAGCAGCGTGCACAACACCACCTGCATAGTCATGAGTCGACCGAACGACGGTGCTGCATGTACCCAACTGAACAATGGATACAAGACGACGAGGAGTCCGGCCGTCGCGGCAATGATCAACATCCTCCGACCAACGCGGTCGGACAGAGCCCCGAATACCGGCATCAGGAGCGTCAGTAGCGCGACGGCAATAACCTGAGCGGTAAAGGCTTCGGTCAGCGGCAAATTTAATTGCTGATTTGCAAAGGTCGGCATGTAGACAAGAATCACGTAGAAGCTAACGGTGCCGCACACGGTGAGCGCCATAACGGTAATCACCTCGCGCATATGATTACGCAGCATACGAACGAGCGACTGTTTTTCCTTCGGCGCTTGACGAGCTTCTAGGAAGGCATTGGTTTCCGACAGATGACGGCGTATCCACAAACCGACCGGGCCGATGATGAGACCGATAATGAAGGGAATGCGCCAGCCCCAGGCGTCAAGCGCCTCCGGCGATAATCCACGCGTAACCAGTGCGGTAATCGCGGCACCACAGAACACCGCTAAGCCCTGGCCGAACATCTGCCAAGAACCATAGAGTCCGCGGCGATTGGGCGGTGCACTCTCGATCAGGAAGGAAGTGGCACTTGCGAACTCTCCACCGGTAGCGAACCCCTGCAGCAACCGCGCGAACACGATGAGAAGTGGCGCGGCGACACCGATCGCAGCGTACGGCGGGGCAAATGCGATCAGCGCGATGGCCACTGTCATCATGCCGATGATCAGCTGCAGTGCGGCCTTGCGCCCCCTGCGGTCGGCGTAGATACCGAGTAGAACGCCGCCGACTGGACGCATGAAAAAGCCGACACCGAATGTCGCCGTTGTCATGAGTAACGAGCTGTATTCGCTTTCGGCGGGAAAGAACAGCCGCGAAATAACCACTGCGAGAAAGCCAAAGACGATGAAGTCGTACCATTCCAGCGCGTTACCGATAACGGCCGCAACAATCTGGCGCTTGGGGGGCGCTGCGTTTTGTTTGCTCATGCTGCCATCTCCACAATAGACATTGTTTGTTGTTATAAATGTGAGTGATGAAAACGATTTATTCGCTGAAGAACCGCTCACCAAGCGCCACCCAGAAGGCCGCGCCAGGTGCCAAACAGGCATCATTGAAGTCGTAATGAGGGTTGTGCACACTGCAAGGGCCGAGGTGCTCGCCAGCGCCGAAACCGTTGTCGCCGTTGCCAATGAGCAGGTAACAACCCGGGACCTGCTGCAAGATGAAGGCAAAATCTTCGCTACCGCTCAAAGGCGGGGAGTCATCCACTACCCGCGCCTCGCCTACCAGTTCGCGCGCGACCTCGACCGCGAGGCGAGTTTCATGCACGCTGTTCACCAGGACCGGATAACCGCGCTCGTAATGCACTTCGCTAGCAACGCCGAAGGCTGCAGCCTGCCCTTCGACCAGCCCCCGGATGCGCGCTTCGAGAAGATCACGTACTTCGGGCCGCAGGGCACGCACGCTCAGTTCGATCTCGGCCATTTCCGGGATCACGTTGTAGGTATTACCCGCGACGATACGCCCCACGCTGATGACCGCAGCGTCGATCGGATCGACGTTGCGACCAACGATGGTCTGCAAAGCGAGTACTGTCGTTGCGGCGGGCAGCATCGGATCAACGGCCAAGTGCGGCAGTGCACCGTGCCCACCCTTACCGTTGAAGCGGATCAGCACCCTATCGGACGAGGCCATGAAGGACCCCGAGCGAAAGCAGAAATGGCCTGTCGGGACTCCTGGGTAATTGTGCATTGCGAAGACCGCATCGCAAGGAAAGCGTTCTAGCAGCCCCTCGTCGAGCATACGCCGCGCCCCGCCACCACCGCCCAGCTCTTCGGCCGGCTGAAAAATCAGATTCAACGTACCTCTGCCCGTCAGGCGTCCCTCTCGGTGCATGCGCCCGAACACTTCCGCGGCTCCTAGTAGCATCGCGGTGTGTCCGTCGTGACCACATGCATGCATTTGACCCTGCGTGCGGCTCGCCCAGGGCAGGCCGGTCAGTTCCTGAATCGGCAGCGCGTCCATATCAGCGCGGAGACCAAGCCTCGGCCCGCCCTCGCCCCAGCGCAAGGTGCCTACTACACCGGTAGTCGCGATTCCGGAATGCACCTCGTAGCCCCACTGCGCCAGGCAGTCAGACACCAGCCGGCTTGTCGCGAACTCGCTGAAGCCGAGTTCAGGATGCTGATGGATCGTATGCCGCCATGACTTCATCGCGGCTTCGTTAGGGGGAAACAAATCGAATGTATTCATGCGCTGATCATAAAACTTGCAGTGCTTATTGGAAGGCATTACTTTTTCCGAGATGACAACTAAAAGGAATCACTAATTGCCATGAAGGACCATCAGCTCAAAGCTCTGATTCAGGTCGCCGAATCCGGCTCAATCCGCGCTGCCGCGCGGGCAATGAACCTCAGCCAGAGTGCGCTAACGAAAGCCCTGCGCGAGCTCGAGGATGACGTCAGCGCGGAACTACTCATGCGTAGCTACAAGGGCATCGAGTTCACTCCAGCGGGCAACGCGCTGTTGGTTCGCGCGCGCCTTGCTCATTCGACGCTTGACAAGGCGCGCGAGGAGATTCGGCTGTTGCGCGGCGGTGCTGGCGCTCGAGTAGCCATCGCCTTGACGCCGCTGGTAGCGGCAACGATCCTCCCGCCGGTCCTGACTGAATTCCGCAGTATTTATCCCGACGCAGCGCTAAGTCTCGAGGAAGGACTGTTAACGCACGCCATACCGGGCCTCCTAGAAGGCAGGCTCGATTTCGCGGTCGCGCTGGCTAACCCGCGGGATCTACCCTATGAGGTGAATTTTGAGCTGTTGATCGAGGTTCATGCAGCGCCCACCGGCCGCCACGGTCACCCGCTAGCGAATGCGCAGACATGGGCAGAATTGAAGAATGCGAGTTGGGTGCTGAACCTCTCTGACGGGAGCTTGGGCAATCACCTAGTGCGGTGGCTCGCAGCCAACGGCATCGACGCTCCAGCGAACATGGTGTGCTGCGCCTCGCTGACCTTGATGCTTGAACTGATGCGCCGCACTGACCACATAGGCTTCGGACCAACAGCCTTGCTCGGCGATTCCTTATTTGGTGCCGGACTGCAGCAGCTCTCCGTCACTCCCCTGCCGCCACCTATGTCACTCGGAATCCTGAGCTTGCGAGGCGTGCCACTGGGAACGTCAGCAAGAGTGCTGGCGGGGCTTTTCGCCCGCAGCCTTCGGAGATGACCCGCTGCGAGAACTACACTTTCGCAGCGTGGAGGGGAAATTATCTGCTACGCAGCAAGGTGTAGCTTTCTGATCAGATCAAGCGCCCCCCGCACCTCACCAGCCTGCTGTGGGTTGATTTCAAGATCACGACATAGCCTTTGCCAACCTGACAAAACTTCCAGCGTCTGCTCGATGATGTGATCCACTTTCAGAAATCTCGCAGACTTTGGCAAGTGTTTTAGGGGGCATGCCGAGATAAGGCAAAAATCAGGATATTTTCGTCGCAAGTGGATGATCTATAAAAATTTTATAGTAAACGTACTCTACGTTTCACTGATGGATGGGCGCAGGACTCGACTTTTCCTCGCACGCCTGTCGCGTTGTCTCAGGAATTTTCAATCCCAACAAGTAGTTGCAGACCAAATGAGTGAATTTTCCCTTATCTCGGCATGACCCCCTTTTGGCTGACTTCAGCTCTGCCAATTTTTGAATGCGGAAAATCGATCCAGAACGCTCAGATCATCCGCTTTTCCCTATGTTTTTAGCCGCAGCGGGCACCTCGCGGCGACCATTTCCCGCATTCCAGGCGCACCTATACTTGTGGTAGCCAGCAAATGCCGGCGCGCCATCCACAGGTTCAACGGGGCGAATAGCGTCACCAGTTGCGCGGCGTTCTTCATTAGCCCTCGAAAACGCACCTTACCGCCGAACAACGGCGCGACATGCTTGAGCTGTTGGACGACCGCTATGGCCAGCGCTCAACGCTGGTGACCGGCCAGATGCCGGTGGACAAATGGCACGACCTGATCGGCGGGCCGACCCTGGCCTACGCAATCCTGGTTCGGCTGGTGCACTACACTGACCACATCGAATTGAAGGGTAAGTCGATGTGCAGGCGATCGCCGAAATTGACGTCGGCGGGGACTTCAGACTAACAATGCAAACCTGCGTTCTTCGCGACGACTGCCTGTCCGGATGATCGTGGAACAGCTGTCCGGATGTTAGTGGACTGAGTATCTGGATGGCGTGGAATCCGCAGAAGATACATATTTCACCAATCCTTACGCATGGAGAGCCTGTATATGCTTGTTGTTCCTCTACTGCCTGAGCGTGTAAATGGCCGTACGCGAGTCAGCTGGCGGCAAATGGTTCAAGCCGTCTATGACAGCCCCACCTCAGAACAGGCGCATAGGTATATGTGTCTTGCCGATGGCTATCTCCAAGCCCTCAATGATGCTGAACTGATTGATGACGCTCAGTATCAGAGCTTGTACGACTTTTTGCAGAAAATTCGATTCAGGCTGCTCCCAGAATTGATAGAGTAGCTCGCCAGTCTCAGCTTATAAGATTCAAAAATCTCATTGCCATCGCTGTGGCGAGAGAACAGGAAGTTCAATCATGCCCCTGCCCTCAGACGATCGATCGAATACAACCTCTGAACAGATGGAGCTGCTCAGTGCCCTCGACCGCTCCATGGCTATCATCGAGTTCACCCCCGATGGCACTGTGTTGCGCGCCAACCGCAACTACCTGAAAATTTTCGGCTACCAGGAGCAGCAGATCCGTGGCCTTCACCACCGCGCGCTCTGCCAGGCCGACTACGCTAACTCGTCGGCCTTCAATAACTTTTGGTGCAGGCTGCAAGAGGGCCAGTCCATCAGCGGGCAGTATCTGTACGTCAGCGCTGAGGGTTGTCTGGTGTGGCTGGAAGCGAGTTACAACCCGGTGTTCGCAGCCGATGGTCAACTACTCAAGATCATCCAGTTCGCCTCGGATGTCAGCACTCGGGTCAAGGCGGAACGCTGCGATAACGAGCGTACGCGGCTGTTCACCCAGATCGCCGAGCGCACTCACAACTCCTTGGTGATAACCAACGCCAAAGGTGTAGTGGTCTATATCAACGAAGCAGTCACCCATCTGCTCGGCTACCAGCCCGAGGAAGTGCTCGGCCAGCCTGTCGCGCTGATGCTCAATATGGTATATCCCGAGCGCAACCTGCTGACTTACATCCGCCAGCACTTAAGCAGCGGCCACCCCTACCGCGGCGAAGAGTTGATCTACAGCAAGTTCCAGCAACCGCTGCTGTGCGCCTTGGGCGTCAGTCCGATCTTCGATGCACAGGGCGCGCTGAGCCATACCCTCAGTGTTATCACCGACATCACCGACAACAAGATACATGAGGTTCTACAGCAGAAAGCCTTGGAAGCCATGGCCCGAGATGCGCCCCTGACGGAAGTGATGACACTGATCTGCCAAGAGGTCGAGCGCATCGCACCCGACGTAATTGCCTCGATATTGCGCGTCGATGAGCAAGGTCGCCTCAGGCCTCTCGCTAGTCCGAGCTTACCGCAAAGTTACTCTCAGGCACTCGATGGCATCGCAATTGGCCCGAATGTTGGATCCTGCGGCACTGCCGCCTTTCGCGGCACGTCGGTAATGGTTAGTGATATTGGCAGCGACCCGCTGTGGGCTGACTACAAGAACCTAGCCCTGCCCCTAGGCTTACGCTCCTGCTGGTCAACCCCGATTAAAGCCAGCAACGACCAGGTAATCGGCACATTCGCTTTCTACTACCGCGAGAACCGCAGTCCGAACAACTTCCACCTGCGCCTGGTGCAGATGTGCACGCACCTGTGCGCCCTGGCCCTGGGGCGCGAGAGCGCGCGCCTGCAGATTCGCCAGTTGGCCTTTTACGACAGCCTCACCAGCCTGCCCAACCGCAACCTGCTGCTGGCACAAGCCGATCAGGCGATCGCTAGCGCCAAGCACCACAACCAGTCGCTCGCAGTGCTCTACATCGATCTCGACCGTTTCAAGCAGGTTAACGATTCACTCGGTCGCACGGCCGGAGACGAGTTGTTGTGCGTGGTCACCGAACGCTTGCGCGAGCAAATTAGTGATACCGATCTCCTCGGGCGCCTGTCCGGAGACGAATTCATCGTCGTACTCAACTCCTGTACTCACGTCCAGGCAGCCGACACCGTGAAGTGCCTGCAGGAACTGCTGTCCATACCCTGCCAGATCGCCGGAATCACCTTGACGCCGTCAGCCTGCATCGGCATCAGCCTGTACCCGGATAACGGTCAAGATTTGGAGACCCTGCTACATCACGCCGACCTCGCCATGTACCACGCCAAGACCAATGGACGCGAGCGTTTCAGTTTCTTTAGCAGTGAAATGAACGTGCTCGCCCAGGAACGCTTGGCCCTCGAGGCGGCGCTACGCGAGGCGGTACGCGCGCAATGCCTGTACCTGCACTATCAGCCTCAGGTTGACCTGAAGAGCGGGCAGATCCATGGCATCGAAGCGTTGGCTCGCTGGCACGACCCGGTGCTCGGCCACATCTCGCCGACGCGCTTTATCCCTCTGGCTGAAGAGTGCGGCCTAATCGACGAGATCAGCCATTGGGCGCTCAACGAAAGCTGTCGCCAGCTCGCAGAATGGCGGCGTCAGGGACTGAATATACCAACCGTCTCGGTAAACGTGTCGTCGACCAACTTTCACAACCTCGATCTGGCGCGATACCTCATCGAGACGCTCGAGCAACACGCCCTGCTGCCGGGTGACCTGATCTTGGAAATCACTGAAAGCGTGATGATGGACACCAACCTCAGCACGATGCGCAACTTACACGAGGTGCATGCTCTGGGCATCGGCCTAGCCATGGACGACTTTGGCACCGGCTATTCGAGTCTCGGTTACCTGAGGCGTATTCCGCTCAGCGCGCTGAAACTGGACAAAAGTTTCGTGAATGGCATGGAGCACGACGTCGCCGCGCAGGCTCTCACACATGCGGTGATCCGCATCGGAGACAGCCTGAACCTGACAGTGATCGCTGAGGGCGTGGAGACCGAGGCGCAACGCTTTTTGCTTGATGCTCAAGGTTGCAAGGTGGGGCAAGGCTACCTATTCTCCCAACCGCTACCACCAGACCTATTGGCGGACTGGTTGAAGACATCCACAGTAGCCCTTGCCTCTGGCTACCCCTTGCCGGGTGTGTAGAGGACTTTCACCTCCAAGTCACCAGCGAGGCCACCACAGCCAAGCTGGTTGCGCTTGTGCGCAACACAGCATCAGGCTTCAACTGGCGGCTTTGAATGTGTAGGCGATGGATCGCTTACGGTGCATTTCGCTTCTGAAAACGACACAATTCTCACCCAACCCCGCGTTGCTGATATCCAACTACAGTCTCCATCTTTCAGCATCCGACTACACTGAGTTATCGCTGAATAGTTGGACATCGTCATGTTGATTGGATACGCCCGCGTCTCGACCGACGACCAACTCCTCGATCTGCAACGCGATGCGCTGGCGAAAGTCGGTTGCGAGCGCCTGTTCGAGGATACCGCCAGCGGCGCCAAGGCCGAGCGGGTCGGGCTGACAGCCTTGCTGGCCACGCTTCGCCGTGGCGACACCGTGGTGATTTGGCGCCTGGATCGTCTCGGCCGCTCGCTGAAGGATTTGATCCGGCTGGTCGAGCAACTGGACGCCGCCGGCGTCGGCTTACGCAGCTTGCAGGAGAATATCGACACCGCCTCGATTGGTGGCCGCCTGGTGTTTAACCTTTTCGGCGCCTTGGCCGAATTCGAGCGCAACCTGATCCGCGAACGTACCCAAGCCGGTTTGTCCGCCGCGCGGGCTCGCGGCCGCAAGGGCGGCCGTAAGAAGCGGCTTGATCCGGCCAAACAGAAGATGGCCCTACGCCTCTATCACGAGCGGCAACACACGGTGGCGGAAATCTGTCGGATGATGGGCATCGGCCGCTCGACGCTCTACAACTACCTGACCGAGGCCGAGCGTGATGCCCAGCGGGCGGCGTAAAATCATTCCGACCGATTCGCTGATTCAATTGCGGCAGCGGCTCGACCGCCTGCCGAAGAAAAGCCCGGAACGAACTACCCAGGTGGCCGCGATAGCCGAGTTGTACGGCGTGTCCCCAAGCACCGTGTATAGGGCGTTGAACTTTATCCATAAACCCCACGCGGCCCATCGCGCCGACCACGGCAAGCCGCGCGTGTTGCAGCATGCCGAGTTGGAACGCTACTGCGAACTGATCGCCGCGCTGAAACTGCGCACCACCAACAAGCAAGGGCGGCACCTGTCCACCCGCCGCGCCATCGAGCTGCTGGAAGACTACGGGGTGGAGACCGAGCAAGGCTTGGTCAAGGCTCCCCAAGGGGTGCTGACCCGCAGCACGGTGAACGAATACCTCAGCCGCTGGCATCTGGATCAGTCACGGTTGTTGCGGCAACCGCCAGCCACGCGCTTTCAGGCGGAGCATAGCAACGACTGCTGGCAGTTCGACCTGTCGCCCTCCGACCTCAAACACCTCGACAAACCGGACTGGATCGACCCGGCCAGGGGTGAGCCAACGCTGATGCTGTTCAGCGTGGTGGACGACCGCAGTGGCGTGGCCTATCAGGAATACCACTGCGTGTATGGCGAAGACGCCGAGTCGGCGCTGCGCTTCCTGTTCAAAGCCATGTCACCGAAGGCGGACCCGACCTTTCCGTTTCAGGGCCGCCCCAAGATGCTCTACCTGGACAACGGCCCGGTGGCCAAGCGCCGCGTCTTCCAGAACGTCATGCAGGCACTGGGTATCGAATGGCAGACACACATCCCGGCCGGCAAGGATGGCACCCGTACCACGGCTCGCTCGAAAGGCAAGGTGGAGCGGCCCTTCCGCACCGTGAAGGAAGCCCACGAGACGCTGTATCACTTCCATAAACCGGAAACCGAAGCTCAGGCCAATGAGTGGTTGCTGCGCTATTTGGTGCGCACCTACAACACCCAGGATCACCGATCCGAACCGCATTCGCGGATCGAGGACTGGCTGGCTAACTTGTCGACCGAAGGTCTGCGCGAGATGTGCACCTGGGAGCAATTTTGCCGCTTCGCCCGTGAGCCAGAACGGCGCAAGGTCGGCGTCGATGCGCGCGTCACCATCGAGGGCACAGCCTACGAGGTGGAGCCCGACATGGCGGGCGAAACTGTGATGTTGCTCTGGGGCTTGTTCGATGATGAACTCTATGCCGAGTTCGAGGGGCAGCGCTTCGGACCTTACTACCCTGTCTCCGGACCAATTCCATTGCATCGTTACCGCGCTTTCAAACGCGGTAAGGCGGACGAGCGTTCTGATCGCATCCGCTCGCTGGCCGACCAGCTTGGCCTGCCCATCGCCGCATTGGCCGGTAACGATGTACGGCTGACACCTCCCGCCACGCCTATGGCACTGCTGCGCCAACCCTTCAATGCCGAGGCGCACGAATATCGGTTTCCCAGCACCATCGCCGCCAAGCTCGCCATTGCCGATGATTTGGCGCAGCCGTTGGCTAAGCTTTCACCCGACGATCAGGCCTTCATCCACCAGGTGCTGAGCGAAACCCTGACACGCCGTATTGTGTTGGAGCGCGTGCGGGACTACTTCCGCCACAAGAAAGCAGGAGAAGAACATGCGGGCTGAAGTGATGCAGCACTACGGACTGTCGTTGCCACTGAACCAGGCCGGCTACTTTGAAACCGCCCACCATCAGCAGTTGATCAAGGATATCAAGGGAGCGATCTTCGAAGGACGGCTGATTGCACTGTGTGGCGTCATCGGCAGCGGCAAGACCGTGATGCTGCGCCGACTGCAACAAGCGATGGAAGAGGAAAAGAAGATCACTGTCTCCAAGTCTCTCGCCATTGAAAAGCACAGCATCAAGCTGGCTACTTTCATCGCAGCGCTATTCTATGACCTCTCCACCGAGAAGCAGGTACGCATCCCCACCCTAGGCGAAAAGCGTGAGCGTGACCTGCGCGAGTTGGTAAGGAAGAACAAGCGTCCAGTCGCTCTGTTCGTCGATGAGGCCCATGACCTCAACGGTCATACCCTGACCGGCTTGAAACGCTTGATGGAGCTGGTCGAGGATGGCAACGGGCGGCTGTCGATTGTGTTGGCCGGGCACCCCAAGCTACGTAACGACCTGCGCCGACCAACGATGGAGGAAATCGGCTACCGCACCGACATCTTCTCGCTCGACGGCATCACCGGCAGTCAGAGGGAATACATTCATTGGCTGCTGGAAACCTGCACCGAGGGAAAGGTCGAACCCGAGTCGATCCTGACCGAAGACGCCGTTGACCTGCTCGCCACTAAGCTGCGCACGCCACTGCAAATCCAACTGCATCTCAGTTTAGCCTTGGAAGCGGGCTACCTGACCGGCGAGAAACCCGTGTCGGCAGATCTCGTGCTCTCGGTGCTGTCGCGCCAACTGGATGACCTGGAGCCGACCCTCACGCGTCACGGTTACCGCATCAAGGACCTGGTGGAACAGTTCGATGCCAGGCCCACCGAGATCAAGGCGTTGTTCAGCAACACGCTCGACCCGACTCGGGCCGTCGAATTACGCGACAAGATGCTGGCAGCGGGCTTGCCGATCTGAGCCCCGTCATTTGCAGTTAATGCTGGTTGGCGACGATGGAATGCAGGTCAACGCGGATCAATGCAGGTTCATTCGCAGTTAATGCTGGTTTGCAGGACCGGACAATCGCAGTTAATCCTGGTCGGAAAACGCCTTGATTGCAGGCCGGGGAGTTTTCAAATGCAGGCCGTTACATGTAGGGATCGGCCATGCTTTTACCCCAAGCGGGCATGCCTGTGGATTTGATTCCATGCTTGATGATCCAGAAAGCTGCGCCAGGGTTTCCATCAACGCCCAGTTTTGAAAGATTTGGAGGTGCAGGGTAAAGGCTATTACTTAACTCGGTTCCTGCAATACCCGGAGCCAGATGGCAACCGATGCACATAGAGTTGTAGTTGCCAGCACCTGCGCGGATGAGAGCTTCTTCGCTCAGGTCGGGGACTTTAATGTCGCGTGAGCGCACTTCGATCGAGCGATCCCGAGCGGTGGAAAGTAGGGCTAAAACGGGATCGGAATGTGGATCATCCGCCCCAACATTGATCACACCAAAATACACCACGCCGGCACCTACTATTGCGGCGACCACCCCGGCAGCAGTCAATGTTTTCAATGTCCTTTTCATGTCAGGCCCTCAAAACCACATCCGAATACCGGCGACAAATCGCGCCTCATTCGCATCCTCTCCTTCATCGCGGGCCAGGTCTGCCGTATTGCCGTAGGAGCGGCTCCAGCTAACCCCAATATAAGGGGCAAATTGGCGAACAATCTCATAACGCAATCGGAGCCCGACTTCGGTGTTTGCCAATCCAGACCCAATGCCGCGCTGAGGATCATTTTTTCCGTAAAAATTGGCTTCGGCCGTCGGCTGCAAGATCAGGCGATTGGTCAGCAGAATGTCGTAGTCGCCTTCCAATCGAGCAGCGGTTTGACCGTTCTCACCGATGTAGGCAGTCGCTTCGGCTTCAAAGTTATAGAGGGCCATGCCCTGAATACCGAGCGCTCCCCAAGTTTGTGGTGACCCGGGCTTGAAGTCTTGTCGTACGCCGGTGACGACATCCCACCATGGACCGATGGAGTGCCCCCAAAGTGCTGAGAGTTCAGCGTTTTCCGTTACGCCATTGGTACGTTCGCCTTCCGAACGCAACCACAGTCGGTCAACGTCACCGCCGATCCATCCTTTTGCATCCCAGGCCAATGCACTACCGTTGTCAGCATCCTGGTACTCAAACTTATCCAGCAGCATGAAGGAGTTGAGTTTTTTGTCGTGGACACCATGACCAGCAACATCTGGAAAGGCGGCTGCACGGTCAGCGTCGGTAAGTACGGGGACTGGGGTTCGACTGGTGGTAGTCGCCCCTCCATCCATACTTTCCATTCCGTCCATTTGCCCGTCATCATCCAAACTCATCTTACTGTGATCCATAGCCCCCATCTTGCTATGGTCCATAGCTCCCATTGAGCCGTGGTCCATCTTGGAGTGATCCATCTCTTCAGCGGCGTGAGCCACGACAAAGAAAGCAGGACTGGTAGAGACTGCCAGTGCCATCAACGTTGGGCGTAAAAACTTACTGGTCATGATCTCAATCTGCCTTTTTGGTTTTTTGGTCATGATCCATCGACTCATGGCTCATCTTGCTGTGGTCCATTGACCCGTGATCGGGCTTTGACTCGTTTGTCGTAGTTGCAGGCTTGCTCGTTGCTTTTGCAGGAGTAGCAGGTGAATGATCACTACTATCTTCGACTGCCCGCGCCACGGACGAGAGTCCACCCATCAAGCCGATGGCAAAGAGGCAACCGACCAGCGATTTACGATTTAGGTATGTGCTCACAGATCGTCTCCTTTACTCATCAACCCGTACTTCACGGAACATGCCCATTTCCATATGGAAAAGCAGGTGGCAGTGATAAGCCCAGCGACCTAAGGCATCAGCGGTGACTCGATAGCTGCGCTTGGTACCTGGTGGCATGTCGATTGTGTGCTTGCGCACCATGAACTTGCCGTTCTCATCCTCAAGGTCGCTCCACATGCCGTGAAGATGGATGGGATGGGTCATCATGGTGTCGTTCACCAGGGTGATTCGAAGACGCTCCCCATACTTCAGACGAAGTGGCTCGGCGTCAGAAAATTTGATTCCGTTGAAGGACCACGAAAATTTCTCCATGTGACCGGTCAGATGAAGCTCAATGGTGCGATTGGGTTCGCGACCGTCAGGGTCTTGGAAAGTGCTTTTCAGATCTGAGTAGGTGAGTACTCGACGACCATTGTTCCGCAAACCGATGCCTGGATCGTTTAGCTTTGGCGTAGGGTTCATGGCTTGCATGTCAACCAAGGGGTTGTTGGTTTCGGACGCTG
Source organism: Pseudomonas sp. KH_046_2 (assembly GCF_057838985.1). Classification (NCBI taxonomy): domain Bacteria; kingdom Pseudomonadati; phylum Pseudomonadota; class Gammaproteobacteria; order Pseudomonadales; family Pseudomonadaceae; genus Pseudomonas; species Pseudomonas sp. KH_046_2. The sequence continues at coordinate 68,428 of NZ_JBYQOW010000002.1, forward strand.
GGTGAGTCTGCATTTCGCCATCCATACCGCCCATCCCTGCCATCTTGCTGTGGTCCATGCCGGCCATGTTGGACATGTCGCCTTTGTCCATTCCCGCCATCTTGCTGTGGTCCATACCGGCCATGTTAGTCATGTCGCCGCTGTCCATGCCGGTCATCCCGGTCATGTCACTTTGGTCCATTCCCGCCATCTTGCTGTGGTCCATGCCAGCCATGCCTGACATGTCACCTTGTTTCATATCGCCGCCGCCCATACCAGCCATGCTGCCATGGTCCATGCCCGCCATACCGCCCATACCCATGTCATCCATGGTCAAAAGCGGGCGAGGATCGATCGCCGGTACCTGTGCCTTTAATCCTTCGCGAACTGCCAAGGTCCCACGTGCATAACCGGTTCTATCCATGGACTGGGCGAAGATTGTGTAAGCCTCTTCGCTGGCAGGTTCTACGATCACGTCATACGTTTCTGCCACGGCGATGCGGAATTCATCGACGCTGACTGGTTTGACATGTTGGCCATCAGCCGCCACTACGGTCATTTTCAAACCAGGGATGCGGACGTCGAAATAGCTCATAGCTGAGCCGTTGATAAAGCGCAGGCGCAGCTTCTCGCCCGGCTTGAAAATACCGGTCCAGTTTCCGTTAGGCGCCTGGCCATTCATGAGATAGGTGTAAGTATCCCCACTGACGTCTGCGAGATCAGTGGGGTTCATTTTCATTTCAGCCCACATCTTCCGGTCGGCCACGGCAGCAGACCAACCTTGCTTGCTGACGTCGTCGATAAAGTCGCCCACGGTACGTTTGTGGTGGTTGTAATAGTCCGATTGCTTCTTGAGCTTGGCCATGACGCGACTAGGATCTTCATCGGTCCAGTCAGTCAACATCACTACATAGTCGCGGTTGTATTGAAAAGGTTCAGGCTCTTTCGAGTCGATGACGATTGGACCGTAAACGCCTGCCTGCTCCTGCAAACCAGAGTGGCTGTGGTACCAGTACGTACCGTTCTGATGCACCTTGAATTTGTACTCGTACATGCCATCGGGCGCGATGCCATGGAAACTCAAACCCGGTACACCGTCCATGTTGGCGGGCAGAATGATCCCGTGCCAATGAATGGAGGTGTCTTGGTCTAGGCGATTTTTCACACGCAGTGTGACCGTCTCGCCTTCGCGCCAGCGCAGCAAAGGTCCGGGCAACGAACCATTGATGGTCATGGCTGTGCGCGGCGAGCCAGTTATGTTTACAGGGGTTTCACCAATAAACAGATCAAATTCGTTACCGGTGAGAACGCTTGGCAGACCAGGACTGGTCACTGCCCATACAGGAGTGCGCCACAGACCAAGGCCGCCGAGAATGCCACCAGCGGCCAGGCCTTTAACGAATGTCCGCCTAGAGGTTTTGGAATGCATGCCGTTTATGTCCGATCAGTCAAAAGGGAAGCCGTGCGAAACAACCAATGAGTTGCTCAAACAGGTGAAGGCACTCTTTCGGGGGGGTAATGAGCCCGAATGAGCTCGCTCGCCGTCACTAAAAACGAGTTCTTACGGCAAGCGAGCTCTGAAATTGCCACATTTGAACCACCACAGTGATTACATTTCTGTCAGCTTGGGAACGCAGCAACTATTCAGCAATTCTTGTGGTCCATCGCTTTGGCTTGGCTTTCTGCGATGGGAGGTTGGGTGCTTTGCTTTTGGGCTACTTGATACGATTCCATTGAATTATTCCTAGCCGCTTCCATACGTGCGAACGCCCGGTCACCACCGCCTTCAGCCATTGCCAAAGAAGAGACGGTCAGGGCTGCGATGACGAACAAAGTTTTGATGGGGTTCATTTGAATTTCCTCTGATGAGTATTGGTAATCCCCGAATCCACATCAAGTGATGATTCTTAGGGAAGAGCTTAAGGCTCAATAGGACTATAAGGCTCATCCCCTGTCAGGAACCTTAGGTGAATATTACAGTTGTGTCAGGTTGCGATATATCTCTTGAGGAACACGCTATTTAATCCGTAAGGTCTCGATCTTCCAACGTCACACCGCAATTTTACTGAGTATCAGTTTGAGGTGCGAACTTTGTAAGTTTTCGTTAATTTCCAAGGTGAAGACGTTTTTTTAGTTTCTACACTGGAATTGCTTATGTGAATCTGGATGCACCGTGTCAACACTTAAGTGTTCGATGTTCTTGAAAAAAGTAGCGCTGCTGAGGGTGATTGAGTGTGAGTATTAATTTTGAGAAAGCGCTTGGCTCCGCAGAAAGAGCGTTAATTTATCGTAGTCAAAGAGCTGAGATCCTGAGTAACAATATCGCAAACGCTGATACGCCGAACTTCAAGGCCCGAGATTTAGATTTTTCTACTGTGCTTGCAAGCCAGACAAAAGAAACACCTACTACTCCGTTTTCTTTGGAAACAACAAATATAAAACACATTGCCGGAAAAGAATCAGCAAGTGATATTTATGGAGGTGGCTTGCTTTACAGCACACCGGCTCAACCTGCCATTGATCAAAATACTGTCGATCAGCAGATCGAGGTCGCAAAGTACGCAGAAAATGGAATACGTTTCGACGCCGCTTTTACTCGCTTGAATGGAGCATTCAAAGGTTTGCTCAAAGCTCTGCGAGGTGATTAGTAGCGCAGGGGCTTGCGAGCGGTAATTGTGACCGGCTGCTTCGGTATTCCCTGAGGGTTCACCAAGGGGAGCCCTTTGCATATGGGGCTCTGACCAGGGGCAGGTGTCAGCATTCAAGCGCTGATCTGGGAAGGAAAACCTAACGCCTCGACAGCTTTACGAATCTGCTCTGGGCTTTCGCTGCTTTCAACACTCACCTTACCGGCTGACCGATCCACGGAAACCGTAGCTTCGGTGTCCAGTGACTGAATCGCTTTGGTGATTTTGCTGACGCAACTGCCGCATCCAATGCCTGATACATCTAAGACGAACATGGTTATTCCTCTCGTGCTGAGCGGTCTCGTTTCACCGCACAGACAGCATCAACGTTGACACGATGGCAAGGTCAACAGTTATCTGTTTCGGGTTGTGAGCGTCATTGAAGCTCAGTCAATTCGGGCATTCCTCAGTCTCAATGCATTGAAAACTACAGATGCAGAACTGACGCTCATGGCTATGGCAGCGATCATTGGCGACAGGAGGTGTCCCGTCAGTGGATAGAGCAAGCCTGCGGCAAGGGGAATACCCATCGAGTTGTAAAGAAAGGCGAAACCCAAGTTTTGCCGCATGTTTTTTACTGTTGCGACCGAAAGAGCCCTTGCTCGTAAAATCCCCATCAGGTCGCCTTTTACCAGCGTGAGTTGCGCACTATTCATCGCAACGTCAGTCCCTGTCCCCATGGCAATGCCCACATCTGCTCGCGCCAGGGCCGGTGCATCGTTGATACCGTCACCAGCCATGGCGACCTTCCGGCCGTATTGCTGGAGATCTGCGACCAGACGCTCCTTGTCCTGAGGTTTCACTTCACCGTGGACTTCTTCAATCCCCATCTCCCTGGCGACAGCCCGAGCGGTGGTGAGCCCGTCGCCAGTAGCCATGATGATTTTGATGTCATCAGCCTTAAGCTTGGTGACTGCTTCTTTGGAGGTCGGCTTAATTGGATCTGATACTGCCAACAACCCTGCCAATACCCCGTCGACTGCGAGGTAGATGATGCTGATGCCGTCAAGACGCAACAACTCTGCACGAACTTGTAGGGGCTTGGTGTTTACGCCTGCGGCTTCCATCAGCGCGGTGTTCCCCAGCTGGATCTTCTTGCCATCAACGATGCCACTGACCCCGATACCTGAACCAGACTCAAAGGATTCTGGCTTGGTGAGCTTAATGTTCTCGGTTCGGGCGTGATCGACGATTGCATGAGCCAAGGGATGTTCGCTGCCCTGATCGAGGCTGGCAGCCAGCTGAAGAACATCGTGGGGATTGAATCTGGGTGTGGCCTCCACACTGTGAAACACTGGCCGTCCCTCTGTCAGGGTGCCTGTCTTATCGACAATCAGCGTGTCGATCTTGCAAAGGTTTTCGATGGCACTGGCATCCCTGAACAGCACACCCATGCTGGCTGCTTTACCCGTCGAAACCATGATCGACATCGGCGTAGCAAGACCTAGCGCACAGGGACAAGCGATGATCAGTACGGCGACAGCGTTGATCAGACCAAACACCCAACTGGGCTCAGGGCCAAAAAGCCCCCAGCCGACAAATGTCAGTATCGCAATCGCGATAACACCCATCACAAAGTAGCCAGCAATAGAGTCGGCCATTCGTTGCATTGGTGCTTTGGAGCGCTGAGCCCGAGCGACCATCTGTACGATTTGTGACAGCATGGTCTCGGCGCCGACCTTCTGCGCCTCCACTACCAAGCTGCCATGTGTATTCAGCGTGGCGCCGATCAGGCTATCTCCAGCTCTCTTCATTACCGGCACTGGCTCACCAGTGAGCATGGACTCATCCACCGCACTTTCACCCTCCAGTACTGAGCCATCAACTGGCACCTTTTCACCAGGCCTGACCCGCAGATGGTCTCCAAGGTGAACATGGGTGAGAGGAATGTCTTCCTCCTGTCCATCGGCATTGATCCGGCGTGCGGTCTTGGGCGATAGACCGAGAAGGGACTTAATGGCGGCGGAGGTTTGCGATCGGGCTTTGAGCTCAAGAATCTGCCCAAGCAAGGTGAGCGAGATGATGACCGCGGCGGCTTCGAAGTAGACGCCGATACGTCCATCTTGCATGAAGGTGGCGGGAAAGCTTTGGGGTAAGAGCGTTGCCATGACGCTGTAAAGGTAGGCTGCGGCGGTACCTAAACCAATCAAAGTCCACATGTTTGGACTGCGATTTCTAATAGAGGCTATGCCCCTTACAAAAAAGGGCCAACCTGCCCATAAGGTCACCGGTGTCGCCAGAGCGAGCTCGATCCAGTTTTGGATCGAGCCATGGAGGAGTTGTAACGAGTGTCCCGCCATGGCGAGCACGGTCACTATAATGGTTAATGGCAGCGACCACCAAAAGCGTCGGGCGAAATCCCGGAGTTCAGGATTTTCTTCTTCATCGAGCGCGGGCATGACCGGCTCTAATGTCATGCCACATTTAGGGCAGTTACCGGGTCCGGGCTGGCGTATTTCCGGGTGCATCGGACAGGTAAACTCAGTGCCTGTTTGTACCGCAGACTCTGAAGTGGTGACACGGGACTCGGCGCTCGAAACATTACCGCCGTAGCGTTCAGGATCAGCTCGAAACTTCTCCTGGCATTTCAGGCTACAAAATCGATACGTCCGTCCCTGATAAGACTCACCGAATTTACTTGATGAAGTGACTGCCATCCCGCACACCGGGTCACGTAGATCATCGTCATTGAGCGGAGCAGCATGGGCGTGACTGTGGTCGTGGTGGCTCGATATGGTAGGCATGGCTATTTCCCTTTTTCGTCCTTGTGGGTTGCTTCCTGATCGCCATGGCTATGTCCGCCATGGCCATGTCCAAAAAAATGCATCAATGGACAGATCAACAGAATCAGATAAGGCCAAAATGGATAAACGTGGCTGAAATGCTCCCGCAAAACGTAAAAGGCACCAATCGCAATGAGCATGATCAGTACAACGCCTGTTTTGCGCCTCCAAAATGGTGCGGTGGTGTTTCCTTCCGGATGCTGATGGTTATTCATGATCTAAACCCCACTGTGTGAGCGTTGCTGTGATCTCTGCGACAGAGCGTAGCCAACTCGTGCGGCGAAGCGGTGTTAGCAGCCAGCTCCGGCTTACTTCAGGTCAAACGGACCAACCATCCCTGACTGATAATGCCCCGGCACGTTGCAGGCAAACTGAAGGCCTGTGCTGTTGTTGAAGGTCCAGATCAGCTCTTGGGTTGCGCCAGGCTCAATCAGGATGCTGTTCGGGTCGTTGTGCTCCATTCCGACCATCTTCATTCCACCCATGCTGTGGCTCATACCGCTCATCGTTTTCCCGGTACCGGTGGGGTTAAGCGTCCCGTTCTGGAACATGCTTGCCATTTCTTTTTGGTGTGCTGCATGAGCAGCGGCTTTGCCGATGTTGAACTCGTGCAGCAGCGAACCCTCATTGCGAAGGACAAATCGAATAGTTTCACCAGGCTTTACGTCGATGCTTTCAGGTTTGAAGAAAATATCGCCCATCTCGACCTCCACCGTCCGGGTAACCTCAGAGGCGACCCCAGGTTGGCCGATGTCCTCTTTCCCATGCCCTGCGCTGGCCATAGCCGTAGCACCGAAGAGTAGAGTGATTGCTGCGATGACAGGGGTAACGAGCTTAGCTTTCATGGTGACCTCGAGAGTAAGAGTGGGAGTACTGGCTATGCTAAAGACACGGAGCTGCCAGTTAACTGACCTGAACACTACATTTCTGTCAGTTTTCGAAATAAATACGGCGTCCAGATGACGCCGCATTCAACAAGACTGTTCAAAAAGCTCTTTTCAGCGAGTTGCTCACTGGTGGTTCTCTGAAAGCATCAGCTTGTGCTCACGTTGCATTTGGCTCAAAACGTCGTCGACAATTTTGTCGTGCTTTTCCATCCAGGCTACGTGCTGCTGGGGTGACATTGAGGCGTCTGGATGATCTTTATGGAGTTGGCTCATGATGTCGCCGAGCATCTTCATATGCTCGGCCATGTGGGCATGACGCTGTCCTTCAGGGGCATTTTCAGCTTGAATCAGTACGGCTTCAGCCTTGTCGCGCAGGCCTTTCATACGCTCTATCACCCGGTCTCCGCCACTTTCAGCCCATACAGAAGCTGAGACGAGTATCGAGCTCACAAAAAACAGCATTTTCAGGCGATTCATGGGGCAACTCCTTATGGAATTGTTTTCCGGCTCCCAAACGTTTCATGCTGAAGAGTCGGTCGAGCACCAGGAAGTACTCATGCTTGAACCCTAGACAGCGCTTGCTGACATCTACCTGAAGCCAATATTACTTTTCTGTCAGTTGCTGGTTGGCTGCCGGTTTTCGTTGCAGACTCCGCTTCACCATTATCTGAGAACGACCCTCATGAGACTTCTTGTCGCTGAAGACGAACCAAAAATAGGTATCTATTTGCAGCAAGGACTCACCGAGGCAGGGTTCAATGTTGATCGCTTTACTAATGGCAAAGTGGCGCTTCAGCACGCTTTGAGCGAGGCCTATGATCTGCTGATTCTCGACGTCATGATGCCCGGGCTGGATGGTTGGGAAGTGCTTCAGAAGGTTCGTGCATCGGGGAAAGACGTTCCCGTGCTCTTTCTCACGGCGCGAGACCGTGTTGAGGATCGAGTAAAAGGACTTGAACTCGGAGCAGATGATTACCTGATTAAACCCTTCGCATTTTCTGAATTGCTGGCCCGTGTCAGAACGTTGCTGCGTCGGGGTAACGGCGCTCCCTCGCAAACCTACATGAAATTGGCTGATCTGGAGGTAGACCTGCTCAAGCGTCGGGCCATTCGTGGAGGCAAGCGCATAGACCTTACGGCCAAAGAGTTTGCGTTGCTTGAGCTGTTGCTACGACGTCGAGGAGAGGTGCTGCCAAAGTCACTTATCGCCTCCCAGGTTTGGGATATGAACTTCGACAGCGATACCAACGTTATCGAGGTTGCAGTGAGGAGGTTGAGGGCCAAGATAGATGACGACTTTGAGGTCAAGTTGATTCATACCGCAAGGGGAATGGGTTACATGCTTGATGCACCTGATTCGGAGTCGGAATGAACCGAATGTCCCTGACGACCCGCATGAGTCTGATGTTCATGCTCGCGGTAACGGCCGTGCTCACGGTCGCCGGACTCAGTTTCAATAACCTCAGCCGGCATCATTTTAAGATGCTGGATCAGCAGGCATTGAACGAAAAGCTCCACTCGACCCAGAAAATTTTGTCCGGGTTGAACAGCATCGATCAATTCAGCGAGTTTAAGCCTGAGCTGGAGGCGCTGCTGGGGGCTCACCGTGATTTGACTGCCCTAATAATCGATGGTGACGGCAAGCTGCTGTTTGCTGATCCCGGTCCGGTAGATATTCCGAAGGAGTTCCGCACAACCACAAACAACAACGTCTGGGAGTGGCGGGAGCAAGAGCAGATGTTCCGTGGCGTGACAGCACAAGCCGTAGTGACGGGGCAAGACAAGCCGTTGACAGTCATTTTAATCTTTGACGTTACTCAGCATATGTCCTTTTTCGAGACGCTTGAGCGCTGGTTTTGGATAGGGTTGGTGATCAGCGCATTGGTCAGTGCTGGACTCGGTTGGATGGTAGCAAGCAGTGGCATGCGGCCTATTCGCCAGGTCACGCGGGTCGCTGCCTCAATGTCAGCAAAATCACTCAAAGAGCGCATCCCCTTAGCACCCGTTCCCAAAGAACTTCAGCAAATGGTGCTGTCGTTTAACGCAATGTTGTCCAGGCTCGACGATGCATTTGTCCGGTTATCAAACTTTTCCGCAGACATTGCCCACGAACTACGGACCCCCGTGAGCAACTTGATGACCCACACCGAAGTGGTGCTTTCAAGAAAAAGGAATATTGAGGACTACGAAGACAACCTGTACTCAAATCTTGATGACTTGAAGCGTATGAGTCGGATGATTGATGACATGCTATTTCTGGCGAAATCTGACAACGGTCTGATCACACACGAGAACAAACCAATAGACCTCGTGGAAGTCGTGGAAAAATTGCTTGAGTACTACCGCCTTTTGGCTGATGAGCGAGGGATTGAACTCAAGGTTTCAGGAAGGGGCAGCGTCCGAGGCGATGTCCTTATGCTCCACAGAGCCATTTCTAACCTGCTCTCTAACGCGCTTCGCTACACCTCTGAAGGGAAGACGATCAGTGTCGAAATCCTCCAGAAGGAGATGTCGGTATTGGTCGTCGTGGAGAACCACGGAGAACCCATTGCCCCCGAACATCTTGAAAAGCTTTTCGATCGTTTTTATCGCGTGGACCCAGCGCGGCGAGAAGGGAGTCCAAGCAACGCAGGGTTAGGTTTGTCGATTACCCGATCAATTATTGAAGCGCATGATGGCAAGATCTGGTGTACGTCATGTGACGGGAAAACGGCCTTTCATCTAGAGTTTCCTAGTGTTGACTTGAAGGTCAGCTGAACAACGGCGCATTTGTGATCAACGGCGATCTCTCAGCCTGCGCCCAGCGTCCACTTTCGTTATTTTAGAATGAGTGAAAACCCTAGTATCTGGGCACGCGGTCTCGTCTTTAAGTCTCGCTACGCCCGCCAATTCGAGGCCAAACACCGCGTCAAGCTGACTGAAATGTAATCGAACAGTTTGCGTTCGTGTGGCATCGTGTTCTTGCACTGTGACGTTGGGGCCTAGTGAGTTTCTCGTGTTCAACCTGACCTAGAACACGGAGGCTACTAGCTAATCATCAGTGGTTTTAACAAGAATCGAAAAGTAAAAATTAGATGTTCCCAAACAAACCTCGAATCAACAGCTCTTGCTGTGAGGAGTCTTGCATGTCATTCCTTAAAACTACGACCGTAGCTGTTGCACTTACCGCTGGTTTGCTTCTGAGTGCCGTTGCTCAAGCACATCCAAAGCTCCTTTCTTCCACTCCGGCAGAAGGCTCGAATGCGGCGGCCCCTTCGAAAATTGAACTGCACTTTTCTGAGAATCTCACCACTCAGTTTTCCGGTGCAAAACTGATCATGACCGATATGCCTGGCATGCCGAACTCCCCAATGGGTGTTAAGGCCGCCGTCGCTGGTGGCGGTGATCCGAAAACGATGGTGATTACACCGGCAGCACCTTTGACCACCGGTACCTACAAAGTCGAATGGCGTGCTGTCTCCTCGGACACTCACCCGATCACCGGCAACTTCTCATTTAAAGTGAAATGATTTATGAGCGACTCAATAAATATTGTGGTTCGCTTTGCTCTTTATTTCGACCTGATGTTGTTATTCGGATTGGCAATTTTCGGCTTGTACAGCCTCAGGGGAAAGGAAAGAGTATCGGGCACGGTCTTGAATTTTGAGTCGCTTCTTTACGGTACTTCTGTTGCAGGTGTAGCTCTATCCCTTGTCGCCATGTTGTTGCTTGCGAAAGCAATGAGCGGTGTGTCGGAGCTTATGGAGCTACATCGCCATATTTTTGAAATGGTCCTCATGGGGACCGACGTCGGGTTGACCTGGATGGTCCGAATAGCTGCCTTGGTGATGGCAATTATTGGCGTCGCGTTGAACAAGCGATTTCCGACACCCAGTCTCTGGATCGTCACCGTATGCGGAGCAATTGCGTTGGCGACGTTGGCTTGGACAGGGCACGGCGCCATGGATGAAGGCAGCCGACGCTACTGGCATTTCATTACCGATATATTCCATCTTTTAGCCGCAGGTGGCTGGTTGGGTGCTCTATTGGCATTCGCTCTACTGCTGCGGTTGAAATCGCTGAAGGGCGAACAAGAAGCTCAAATTCTTGCACGGGTACTAACTGGTTTTGAGTCGGCCGGCGGAGTGATTGTTGCGATCATAAGCGTTACGGGCGTAGTAAATTACCTGTTTATCGTTGGCCCAAACCTTGATGAAGTGATGCTCAGTACTTATGGCCAGCTGCTGTTTTTGAAAATATTGCTCTTTGCTGTGATGATCGTTTTAGCCACACTGAACCGCTTTCACCTAAGTCCGGTATTGGAGCGGTCAGTTCGAAATGGAGAATACTCTGCCGCAGTCAATGCCTTGCGCCGCAGCATGACACTCGAGTTTTTAATGGCAGTCGTCATAATTTGTCTTGTCGCATGGTTAGGCACTTTAAGTCCGGAAATGGAAATGAGCTCGGAATAGAGGTTGGTGACAGCCGACTAAGGAGTCTCGAAGGTGAATTGTAAGGGCCATTTCCACCGGCTACACTCCAGCCCATGAAACGCTACCTACGGTTTTGCCTGATTTTCCTGATTAGCCTGGCGCTTCCCCTCAGCGGGATGGCGGGTGTCCAGGCGCCGACTGAGCCCTGCCCCATGAAAACCATGGGCATGGCGATGATGGATGGCATGGGTCAAGACTGCTGCCATGACATGAAAAGTCCCACCGAGCACGGCAAACCCTGCAAGCCAGGCCAGGAGTGCAAGACAGGTGGCATGCTGCAAGTCTCCATCATCAAGCCTCCTATCACCTTATCCAGCCCCCTCGTACTGTCCTTCTCCCTAGATTCCCATCCAGTACAAACCCCGTCAGGGGTATGGCGACCGCCCCGCACTTGATTCCTGTACCACACTGAGCCTCATTCCGCGTTAGCGGGATGGCATATCTGCGTGCATGTCTGAAGAAGCGCGCAGTGGATCATCACAGGAATCGTGAACATGAACTCCAAGTGCTATTGCACAGGGTGGTCCCTCGTGGCCGGCCTGGCGGCAAGCGTACTGGCATTGCCGAGTCTCGCTGCCGCATTGACACTCGATGAAGCTTTGCAGCTGGCTGAAAACAATGCGCCGTCGCTGACTGCACAAGACGCGAAAATTCAGGCTGCCAGTAGTGCGGCCATCCCCGCTGGTGAACTACCCGATCCCAAGTTGCTGCTAGGCGTACAGAACTACCCCATTGGGGGCCCGGATCGCTGGAGCATCGACCAGGACTTCATGACTATGCGAATGGTCGGAGTCAGTCAGGAGATGCCCAACAGCGCCAAGCGCAAAGCCCGAGTCGAGGTCGCTGATGCGGCCATTGACCGCGCAGCCGCTGAGCGCCGGGTCGAACGTCTAAAGGTTCGTCAGGCCACGGCGTTGGCCTGGATCAACAGCTACTCGGTTGAGCGCAAAGACACGCTGTTTCAGGACTTCTACAAAGAAAACCGTCTGCTGGCCGATACCGTCCGGGCACAAATTGCCGGCGGCCGCGCTCAACCTGCTGATGCAGTAACGCCCAAACAGGAAGCGGCACAACTGGAAGAGCAGCAGGACGATCTGATTCGCCAGAGAGCGCAGGCCCGAGCGGCCCTGAAGCGCTGGATTGGACCAGCCGCCAACGACAAACCTGTGGGTAGCTTGCCTGAATGGCCTGTCGACGCATCTGGTTACTCTCATAAGCTGCAACATCACCCAGAATTGGCAGCGTTTGCGCCAATGACCCGCGAAGCGCAAGCCAAGGTCCGTGAAGCCGAAGCGGAAAAACAGTCGGATTGGAGCTGGGAAGTCGACTATCAGAATCGCGGCCGACAGTTCGGCGACATGGTCAGCGTGCAATTTTCCTGGGATCTACCACTGTTTCCTGACTCTCGGCAAAACCCCAAAATTGCGGCCAAGCACGCTGAACTCAACCAGCTAGAGGCCGAGCGGGAAGCCCTGTCACGCGAGCACACCCAGCAACTGGAGGACGAGCTGGCCGACTATGAACGCTTGAATCGTGCCGTCCATCGAACCCAGGACAGTCTGTTGCCCTTGGCCAAGGAAAAGGTCGAGCTCAGCATGGCCAGCTACCGCGCCGGCAAAGGCGATTTGAGCTCCGTCGTGGCCGCTCGACGTGAGCTCATCGAAGCCCGCCTCAAACAGATCGACGTGGAAGAGCAGCGAGCGCTGACCAGTGCGCGTCTGTATTTTGCTTACGGGGAGTCCAGCCAATGAACCTTAGAAAGTGGAACGGGGCATTGCCGGTAGGCCTCTCGCTGGTATTGGGTGTTGCCGGTGGTTACTGGTTCGCTCAGCAGGGCATGAGCGAAGTACCCGGTGCAGCCCCGGAGCAGAGCCTACCCTCTCTGGACGAACGCAAAGTGCTGTATTGGTACGACCCTATGTCCCCGCAGCAAAAGTTCGATAAGCCGGGTAAGTCGCCCTTCATGGACATGCAGTTGGTCCCTCAGTACGCCGACATCAAAGGGGACAGCGCAGTCGTTCGCATTGATCCAAGCCTGACTCAGAATCTCGGTGTGCGACTGGCTACCGTCAGTCGAGGTGTGTTTGCTTCGAGTCTGGACGTTGTCGGTGTGTTGGCTTTCAACGAACGGGACGTCGCCGTCATTCAAGCCCGTACGGCGGGTTTCGTCGAGCGCGTGTATGCCCATGCTCCTGGCGACGTGATCAAAGCCAATGCCGCCATGGCGGATATCCTTGTACCTGAGTGGGCTGCGGCTCAGGAGGAGTTTCTCGCACTCAAGCGCAGTGGCGATGCGGGCTTGCTGGCAGCGGCTCGCCAGCGCTTGCGGCTTACCGGGATGCCGGCGGCATCAATTGCTCAAGTAGAGCGCAGTGGCAAAGTCCAAACAAACCTGACCCTCACCAGCCCTATTAGTGGTGTGCTGCAAGAGCTCAATGTGCGCGAGGGTATGACGGTGGCCGCCGGCGAGACACTGGCACGCGTTAATGGTTTGAGTAGCGTCTGGCTGGCCCTGGCCGTTCCGGAGACGGAATCTGGATCGATCCTCATGGGGCAAGCGGCAGAGGCGCGTTTGCCCGCGTTCCCTGGGGTTGTGCTCAAGGGCGTCGTCAGCGCGATTCTTCCGGAAACCAATCCGGATAGCCGCACCCTTCGCGTACGCGTCGAGTTACCTAACCCAGAAGGCCGTCTCAGGCCGGGTATGACCGCACGAGTGAGCCTCAATCGTTCAACGGAGCAAAGTGTGTTGTGGGTGCCGAGCGAGGCCGTCATTCGCACCGGTCGACGTGCTCTGGTGATGCTCGCTGAAGACGCTGGCCGCTATCGTCCTGTTGAAGTGTTGATCGGGCAGGAAAACGATGGCAAGACGGCGATCTTGAAAGGTCTGGAAGAGGGCCAGAAGGTGGTTACCTCTGGCCAGTTCCTGCTCGACTCGGAGGCCAGTCTTAAGGGCATCGTTGCAAACTCAGAGGAACAGTCACCAACCAATGCAGCAGCCTCCAGTTTTCATGAGGCGGATGGGCAGATCGTTGAGATCAACGACAAAGAAGTCACACTCGCCCATGGCCCCTTCAAAACGCTGGGCATGCCTGGCATGACGATGACGTTCCCGCTCGCCAATCCGGAGCTGATGCAGGGCCTCAAAACGGGCGACAAGGTCCGGATTGCAGTGAGTCAAACCGACGATGGCTTGCGTGTTGAGCGTCTAGAGAAATCAGGGGGCCAGCTATGATTGCTGCCCTGATTCGTTGGTCAGTAGCCAACCGATTCCTGGTGCTACTGGCGACACTGTTTGTCACGGCTTGGGGCATCTGGTCGGTGCAGAGCACGCCCATCGATGCGCTGCCGGATCTCTCCGATGTTCAGGTGATCATTCGCACCCCGTATCCGGGACAGGCACCGCAGATCGTCGAGAACCAGGTGACCTATCCGTTGGCCACCACCATGCTTTCGGTGCCTGGCGCCAAGACGGTGCGCGGTTACTCCTTCTTTGGTGACAGCTTTGTCTATGTCCTGTTCGAAGACGGTACTGACTTGTATTGGGCCCGCTCGCGGGTGTTGGAGTACCTGAGCCAAATACAAAGTCGCTTGCCGGCCAGCGCCAAACCGGCGTTGGGGCCAGATGCGACAGGCGTTGGCTGGATTTTCCAGTACGCGCTGGTAGATCGCAGTGGCGGACACGATCTGGCGCAACTTCGTGCACTTCAGGATTGGTTCCTCAAGTTCGAACTCAAGACTCTGCCCAACGTTGCCGAGGTGGCCACCGTGGGTGGGATGGTCAAGCAGTACCAGGTGCAGCTTGATCCACTCAAATTGGCCAGCCTCGGTATCACGCAGGCCGAGGTGACCGAAGCGATCGGCAAGGCCAATCAGGAAACCGGCGGCGCCGTCCTAGAGATGGCAGAGACCGAGTTCATTGTGCGGGCTTCCGGCTACTTGAAAACGCTCAATGATTTTCGGGCGATCCCACTCAAGCTGGGATCGGGCGGTGTGCCGGTGACCCTTGGCGATGTCGCCACGATCCAGTTGGGTCCGGAAATGCGGCGTGGCATCACCGAACTCGACGGCGAAGGCGAGACGGTTGGCGGTGTGGTAATTCTGCGCAGCGGCAAGAACGCTCGCGAAACCATTGCGGCGGTCAAGACCAAACTCGACGAGTTGAAAAGCAGCTTGCCGGCGGGAGTGGAAATCGTCACCACCTACGACCGCAGCAAGCTGATCGACCGCGCGGTGGAAAATCTCAGCCACAAGCTAATCGAAGAGTTCATCGTCGTGGCGTTGGTGTGTGGCATCTTCCTCTGGCACCTGCGTTCATCTCTGGTGGCAATCATCTCCCTGCCGGTGGGGGTGCTGATCGCCTTCATCGTGATGCGCTATCAAGGGATCAACGCCAACATCATGTCCCTGGGCGGGATAGCCATCGCCATCGGCGCCATGGTCGACGCTGCCGTGGTGATGATTGAAAACGCGCACAAGAAGGTTGAGGCCTGGCACGTGGCCAATCCTGGGGAGGAACTGAAAGGTGAACGTCATTGGCACGTGATGACTGAAGCGGCAGCGGAGGTAGGACCAGCACTGTTCTTCTGTTTGTTGATCATCACCCTATCGTTCATTCCGGTGTTCACCCTGCAAGCGCAAGAGGGGCGGCTATTCGGCCCGCTGGCTTTCACCAAGACCTACGCCATGGCCGCAGCGGCGGGATTGTCAGTGACCTTGGTGCCGGTGTTGATGGGCTACTGGATTCGGGGACGAATTCCCAGTGAACAACAGAACCCGTTGAACCGCTGGCTCATCCGGATCTATCAGCCGGCTCTGGATGCAGTCTTGAGACGACCGAAGATCACGCTGCTGGTCGCGTTGCTGGTTTTTATCAGCGCACTTTGGCCAATGTCGCGCTTGGGTGGCGAGTTTCTTCCGCCGTTGGACGAGGGCGACCTGCTCTATATGCCTTCGGCTCTGCCGGGATTGTCGGCGCAGAAGGCCGCGCAACTGCTGCAACAGACCGACCGCCTGATCAAGACCGTGCCGGAGGTCGAACATGTCTTTGGTAAAGCCGGTCGTGCTGAAACTGCCACCGACCCGGCGCCGTTGGAGATGTTCGAAACCACCATCCAGTTCAAGCCACAGGAGCAATGGCGCCCAGGCATGACTCAGGAAAAGCTAGTGGAAGAGCTGGATCGAGTAGTGCGAGTTCCTGGGCTGACCAATATCTGGATACCACCGATTCGCAACCGAATCGACATGCTGGCTACGGGGATCAAGAGTCCTATTGGGGTGAAAGTTGCCGGCACCAACCTGACGGAGATCGATGCCGCGACTCAGGCGGTCGAGCGAGTGGCCAAGGGCGTACCCGGTGTCAGTTCGGCTCTGGCCGAGCGACTGACCGGTGGTCGCTATATCGATGTGGATATCGACCGCAAAGCCGCCGCCCGCTACGGACTGAATATCGCCGATGTGCAGTCGATCGTGGCCGGCGCTATCGGCGGTGAAAATGTCGGTGAGACCATTGAAGGGCTCGCACGCTTCCCGATCAACGTGCGTTATCCACGGGAGTGGCGTGACTCGCTCGGTGCCTTGGAGCAATTGCCGATCTATACCCCGCTAGGTAGCCAGATCACCCTCGGCACAGTGGCGAAGGTCAAAGTCACGGACGGTCCACCGATGCTCAAGAGCGAGAACGCACGACCCTCTGGTTGGGTTTACATCGACGTGCGTGGCCGGGACATTGCCTCGGTAGTCGCCGATCTACGCAGGGTGGTCAACGAGCAGGTCAAGTTGCAGCCCGGCATGAGCCTGAGCTACTCGGGGCAGTTCGAGTTTCTCGAAAGGGCGAACGCACGACTCAAACTGGTGGTGCCTGCCACGCTGTTGATCATCTTCGTGTTGCTTTACCTGACTTTTGCCCGCTTCGACGAGGCCCTGCTGATCATGGCCACTCTGCCATTCGCCCTGACTGGCGGGGCATGGTTCCTCTATCTGTTGGGGTTCAACCTGTCGGTCGCCACCGGGGTCGGCTTTATTGCCTTGGCCGGTGTTTCCGCCGAGTTTGGCGTGATCATGCTGCTCTACCTGAAGAACGCCTGGGCCGAACGTGAAGACCTCGGCGACAGCACTGAGCGCGGTCTGGTCGCGGCGATTCGTGAAGGCGCTGTGCAGCGCGTTCGACCCAAGGCCATGACCGTTGCGGTGGTTATCGCTGGTTTGTTACCAATACTTTTGGGAAGCGGTACCGGCAGCGAGGTGATGAGCCGCATTGCCGCCCCGATGATTGGAGGTATGGTTACGGCGCCCTTGCTATCGCTGTTTGTGATCCCGGCGGCCTATCACCTCATGCGTCGTCGACACTTGTCCGTTGAGCCTGGCAAGCACTGACGCGTAAAAATGCATACAAAAGGGGCTGCGCTTGCAGCCTCGTTTGAGCTGCACAGCCCGTTTTCATCAGTCCTACGCGCGGTATGTATCGAAATTAGCAAGTTTATGTCTTTTGCATAAACTCGCTAATTTCGATACATACGCTGTGGCCAGTGCCATTACCCACCAGCACTTGCCAGAAAAACGAACGCTGCGACCACTCCGTTTCGATGAGCCACAAACAGCATCCTGCTTATAGCCGACTCAGCATTCGTCACCCTTAGATCTCTCTTGAAATCGAGGCAAATGACCCTAATATGATCTTATCTTGCCATCATCGTTTTCAATCATGGATGTTTCTCGGGGGTAGGTCGGAATGGCAGAACAAGAAGACGCTAAGCCCGCAAGCGGGCGCTTCAACACAAATGATGAGACGAAGCGGATCGTATGGACACAGACCGCTGGTCATTGTGAACTGTGCGGCACGGATCTGACGTTCGATTATCGTGCCGGCAAGCCAATGAAATGGGGCGAAGTGGCGCATATCCTGCCCGCCAGTCCCAAAGGCCCTCGGGGACGCGCGGATCATGATGCTGAGGCGCACACAAACGATACCGCTAATCTGATGCTCCTGTGCCCAGGTTGTCATGACAAAATTGATCGTGACGCAGATGGGTATCCTGAAAATGATTTGAGTGGTTTACACCAAGCGTACCTGGAACGCATCCGACTCGCCGCAACGACCCCCGATGGTGGCAGAGCCATTCCTCTCATCGTCCAGAGTCAGCATTTTCAGACGATCAACGATATCCCCGTTCGCGATCTATTGACTGCGATGTCCGCCGAGGGATTAACCGCCTTCGATCAAGGCATCAAAATCGCCTTCGCTGCACCCGGACCACGTGGCAGGGACACTACCTATTGGCAGAACGTCAAAGACAGCGTCCAGTATGAGCTGGAGCAGCAACTCAAGCGTCGTGGCGGCACTTATGGCGATTCGCCCGCGCTAGCAGTAGTCGGCTTGGCCGACATTCCGGCCTTGATGATGTTGGGCCAGAGTATCGGCGACCGTTCCAAACGCTTGATCTTCTCTTTTCACCGCGAGCATCTTTTGCGCTGGCCCGATCAGTCTGCTGAGCCGCCTAGTTTTCTGTTTACGCCTCCACCCAACGGCGATGGCCCACTGGCGTTGGTGCTCTCCATTTCTGCGCAAGTTCCAGTTCGCGACGTGACCGACGCTCTACCCGGTGCACGTATTGCAGAGCTGTCGATCCCAGAACCAAGCTACGCGATGGTACAGAACCGTCGGGTGATTCATGCCTTTCGCGACGCACTTCAAATACGACTGAGCCAGCTTGAGGCTCTGACTCCTGACCCTATCCACGTCTTCGCCGCCATTCCTGCGGCATTGGCCATCGAGTTTGGCGCGTTGCTCACAACACAGCATCAACATACATACCTGATCTTCGATCGGGACAAAGAAAACCAAGATCGGTTTACGCAAACACTGCAATTGGGTCCCGTGGCCCAGGAGGCTATGTAATGCTTTTGAGCAACGAACAGACCAAGCGCAGCAGTTGGGAATATTTTCTGCTTCGCGCCGCGCGGGAAATCTCGCTGTCGGAAGCGCAGTACGAAAAAATCAATGACCGCTACTCCCAACTGGAAAAAATCCTCTCGGCTTCCGACAACCCGCTGCTCGCTGAAGCCCATATTTTCGTTCAAGGCTCGATGCGGCTGAAAACGACCATCAAGCCAATCCCCGGCGCGCCTGCGGATCTTGACACCATTGATGCGGACGCAATTATTTGGCTTCCTCACGCTCAGGGCGCTGGTGCAAAGGAAGTTCTAGAAGCGATTGAGCAGCGTTTTAGGGAAGGCTCCCGCGTTCAAGAAGAAGTTAAGCAATTACGTCGTGGCATCCGGATCGTTTATGCCGACGAAAATCCAGGTTTCCACATCGATGTCACGCCTGCCCGCGCGATCAACGGAAATGGCGAAGCAAACGGCGAAGGTAAGCTGGAGGTTCCGGATCGGGTCACAGGGTGGAAAGCAAGCAGCCCTATCCCTTACTCGAATTGGTTACAGGTTGCTTCTGCCCAGGAAATCTCTCTGGAAAGCTTGGTAGTTGCCAAAAGCCAGCGGATGCTCGATGCCGCGACACAAGATCCATTGCCGCATTATCAGGATTACATCGATCAAGATCCCCTGCGTGCGACCATAAAGCTGCTCAAGCGGCATCGCGATGAATGGGCCATCAACACAAGGAGCTCTGATACTCGCCCCATATCTGCGGTCATCACCACCCTGGCCACTCACGCATACCTGGATGTCGTGAAGGAATCGCAGTCCAAGCCTTTGGCTCCGCTCGATGCAATTTTGGAAATCGTCCGCAGAATGCCGCAGCACATCGCGCATAGAGGTAACGATTGCTTTGTCTGCAACCCTGCCGATAACGGCGAAAACTTTGCAGAAAAGTGGAATCGACCGAGCGAGGGGCAAGGCTATCGTCAGGCATTCGCCAAGTGGCATGCGGACGCCAGTGCATCTGTGTCATTAGGTTTGGAAAGTTTTGAGTCCAATGATTCCTTTGCCGAGGCAGTGAAAAAGAATTTCGGTATTGCGCCGGCGTTCATCACGGCAGTGAACAATGAAATCCCTGCGAATTGGACGATGCCCGGCCGACCGGATGGCACTACTCGAAACTCTGCTTCGATGGGTTCGCTCTTCGGAGGGGCCAGCGGTGGCGGAACCTCTCAGTCGAGCGTAAAGCCAGTTGGACGCCTTGGCTGATCCTATTAAGACGCCATTGCAGCGCGGAATCGCCGCACTGCGAAACACCCTAGGTCAGGATGCTGCCGATGCATTGCTCCAGCCCGCACCCATGCGGGCTGACGAAGCGGCGTGCTTTCACTTCCCCTTGCCCATCGATTACACGGGGCAGGAGCGGCGACTGCGCATTGGTTTCCCCTCCAACTTTCCCCGTGGGCTCTTGCGGCTGAACGTCGAACCCTCTCCATGGCTGGTTTGGCCGCATGCCACCAAGTCGGGGCTTTGCCTTCATGGCTTTCAGGAACGCCCCATCATGGGCTCCCCGGAGGTCGTGGTAGAGGACAGCCTTGCTCGCTTGGCCCAGATCGTTTCGTTGTCCAAGAAGGGATCAAGCCAGGCAACGCGCGATATTGAATTTCAGAATGAGATCACTACCTACTGGTCGTTTCAGCACGGTCAGTCATTCCAGAACCTCTTACTGTTGGATCGACCTCAGGCTGCCTCGCAGTTGTTTGCGCTCAGCGATCCGCGCCGAGCTGTGCCATCCGGTCAGGAAACGGTTTGGTTAGCATCGAACGTAGCTGCACTCAAAGGGCATTACCGACGGGTTGTCGGGCGCTCCGCTGTCATTCGCGCGGCCGAAACTCCCGGTTTTTACGTAAAGCTTCAGACTTATCCGGATATCCGCACCCCGGATCCGGAAGATTTATTGCTGTGGCTCACGCCACACCTTCAACCAGACGATGCCGAGCAATTGCTGGCATGGTTTGAGCTGCATGGAACGTTGGCGAGTCGATGGATTGTTCTGGAGCTTCCAGGAGGGGCAGATGCTCCAACATATTGCCTCAATGTGCGCTCGCTCGGCGTACAGCAGGAGCGGGGGGCAAAGTTTGGCTTGCGTACAGCGCGCCGTCGGCCAGCTATCGCAAATGCACATCCTCCGGCGCTCGTCCGAGCAACTGCCCTGGACGTGCTTGATCGAGCGTCCATTCTGTCCCGCGATATAAGCGGTACTGCACAGCACCTTGAAAATGCTCGAGTCGTTTGTGTTGGCGTTGGCTCGTTAGGCAGTGCGGTGGCAATACAATTGGCACGATCCGGTGTCGGCCACCTTACCCTCATCGATCCTGACACTTTGGTGTCAGCCAATCTGGGGAGGCACGTTCTGGGAGCGGATAGCCTAGGTAGACTGAAAGCCTCCGCGTTGAGGGACAAGATTCTGTTAGATCTTCCGACGACAGAATGCACCGCTTATGCGACTTTTGCCGAAGTGGTGATGAGCAGCAAACCAGAAGTGTTTGATAACGCAGATCTGGTGGTGATCACGACAGCAGACTGGCTGTCGGAGGTCACTGTATGGCGAGCCAAATCAAGCGGCGCTCCTTGGGGGCTTTTACAAGCCTGGAGCGAACCGTATACCCAGGTAGGCCATGCGCTATTCGCACCAGCCGGCACCTTTGATGGCCGTCAGTTGTTCACGGACGTCGGCGATTTTCTGCATAGATTTACAGAGTGGCCGGGAGGCGGTGTTGTTCCACTGCCCGCGTGTGGCGAGAGCTTTATCCCAGGCGGCTCGCTGGGAATGACCAATATCGCCTCTATGGTGTCGCACACGGCCTTACGCGCATTGACCGGCAACATCGCCACTGCATCTTGGGTCAGCAGTATCTACAGGCCTGAAGATGTTCTGAGCCTAGGAGGCCAATACCATGGTCCCAAACTGCCAGAGGGAGCGCAGCAAATCTTACTCGAGCGCGGATGGCCGGAAGATAAGGACGAAACGGTATGACGGATATCGCATGGCGCTGGCGATGGCCGGAGGTGAATTCCGAGCTATTGGTGTCCCAAGCTGTCGCGGACATCTTGGATAGTCATCGGCAGGGCCTTTTTGGCGTGGAGCGAGGGGGACAGTTATTTGTCAACCCGGTTGATCCGAAAGGGTTGCTGCTGGCCTTGGCCACGTTGCCTCATCGCGCCGATCGGTCAGGCTGGTCTTGGCTAGAGTTGGATGCGGAGCGGTGCCGTCAGGAAATCCAGGCTGCCAACGAACAAGGGTTACGTCTGGTGGGCTATTGGCATACGCATCCCCAATCCGTTCCGGTGATCTCTCCGGCAGACATCGGAAGTTTCTCCAAATTTGCTGCACGTTACACGCAGGATCTGCCGCACCCAATAGCCGTTATTGTCGGCAAGTCCGAAAAACCAGAAGGTATCAAGGCGTGGTCGTTCAGGGACGGCAGATATGTTGAGGCAACCTGGGTCAGATGAGCTTCGAGTCAGTGCGGTGGAAGGTAGGTCAGCGTTTACCTTTACCCGCTAGCATTAGTGCGAAGAGCTCTGCCTGAAAGCGGGCATCATCCAATGCGTTATGGTTCGGTTCGCTGAGTGGCTTCAGCGCAGCGGTCATTTTGGATGATTTTGTTTCCTGCCAGCTGCAACCTACAGCGCCCATAAAGTAGGCCTTCATGTCGATAGCGGTAAAACCAAAGGGGTTGGTTTCCAGGTATTTGTGGAAGTAGTAATTGACGAATGACCAGTCAAACGGTGCATTGAGTCCTACGAAAATGACCTTTTGCCCCGGTTGGCAGGACGATTTCAGCCATTGATCAAATGTCAGCATCGCCTGTTGCGGAGCGAGGCCCTCGCGCTCCAGCTTCTCCAGACTCAGCCCCGATACTGCCAGTGCTTCCGGGTCGTGTTTTGGACTGTCAGGTCGTAGTTCAAGATAGATGGACGTTACAGGTTGGGCTACAAGACAGGCTCCAATGGAAAGCAGACTGTATTCGCCTGGTATAGGCCCAGAAGTCTCGACGTCGACGGAAACATAAAGCTCATCAGGGTGCATGTCATATCCTTTAGTGTAGTTACCTGATCACGCTCAGGCTCTTAGCCATGTGAAGGTGGAAAGGCAGGTATAGTCATTGCCCCATTTTTTGCTGTTTCACTCGCTATCCGGCGTTCGAGCAGCGGCAGTGCCTGTCTACCAGCGGATTGCGCGTTCCTTTGGTCAGCTCTGGGCCCAAGCATAATGATGTGTGTCATTCTCTGATGGCGGATGAGGGCCGGACGATCATGAGTGAAACTGAGCGCTGGATAGTAAAATGCCAGAAAACTGAGGACGGTACTGGCGACATCATCATTGATCTGCCTCAAGAGTTGCTTGACCAAATGAGGTTAGGTGTTGGGGACGACATGGAGCTAACGGTAGTGAATGGCACATTAGTCCTGACGCCCGTGAGCAACGCAACATCAGTGCGGCCCATGTTTGCTGGCGTCCTGCGTCAGGATGTCTATCATGCTTACCGCATGCGTCTGGAGACGCTTCTTCATATCTCTGTCAATGCTTCGGATCTGGACATTCACGACATGATAGTAGCTGGCTTCTCGGTCAGCCTGATCAAAATGCTTTGTGATGATGGAACCCTCAGCGACGAAGAACGCGACAGAATCATTCAACCCAAAACGCTCAAAACAAAACTGTCAGCCAATCAGCTTTTAACGTTGCATGAGAGCGATCGCCTGTTCCGGTTTGCACATATTACCGCCATGGCCGAGGTGATCTTCGGTGACAAAGGGAAGGCCAAACAATGGCTTTCCAAACCCAAAGCCCGTTTTTTGGGAGAAAGCCCATCGGCGATGGTCACTACAACCTTTGGCACACATCTAGTCGAAGAAATGCTGATTCAAGTGTCTGAGGGCATGTCATTTTGATTCAGCCGCAGCCAAACGGCTTCTACCGCTCCTTGAGTAACATGGATTTCATGCGCCTATACCGGCGTCGCCTTGCCGAATACGACATGCACGGGCATCCATGAAGCACTAGGTTTCACCCACATTGGCACCTACCGCTAGGTAGGGTTCACGCACGGCAATGGCATAGCTGGGTACTGGCGAAAACCCACTTTATCCGGTGACAGCTAGATAGAAATCATCCCGTTCAGTGGGATGAGGGGAGAAGACGGACCAGCTGTGAAATGGCCCAGTCTTCGGCATCGGAACCTCGTGTGTCGATGGGAGCTAAGCTGATTTATGCTTCTCGTTCGAATCGTTTTTTTGATCGGCCGGAGGTACAGATGAATCTGGCAGATTTTGTCTCAGTGCTTTCTGCGGGTGAGAAAATAGATGGGTGCCAACTCACCACCTCAGATGCTGTGGCCCTCGCCAGTCTGCATTTTCCTTCCCATGCCTATTGTCTTGTTGCTGATTGGGCAATATTGGATCTCGACATTCCAACACGTCAGCGAAAAGCCATTACGGATAGACAGCTAATTCCTGCTCTCGTTTACGCTTTGACCGTTATCCAAGACAGTAAAGGCCGCTTCCCGCCTGGTGATTGGGTCCGAACAACGCTGGGTGTTTCCTTCACCCATGACTGCTTATTTCGAACAAAAAACACAGTTTATGTGCTGATGGGGACTGGTCGAAGGTTGCGCACGGATTTAGACATCGCACTGAGCCTGTGCTGAAAAAAGACTATTTCCGCACAGGTGAGTGACCGGTCGCGCTCACATAATATTTCGGCCTGAATGAACGCTCTCGCTGTTGTGTCAATCTATGTTGTTACCAATCGAGCCCCGTATTTGAAGTGCGACCCGTCTGTGTCAGTCTATGTTGCTGTCGTGTGGATCCCGGATCATCCTACAGGCCCCGATTTACGAGAGGGGCTGTGTCAAACTATGTTGTTGGTAACCATGCTCCTGCTGGTTATGAGCAACGTCAATGCTTCGCAAGGCGGTGACGACTACCGATGCACCATCGAGCGCTTCTCTCAGGCTCAAGGCGATGACGGGCCATCCTACAAAATGCTCAGCGATAACATCGTGGGGAAGCAATTCACAGTTGACCGCGCATCTGGGATCACCGTAGGTGCACTGAAAAACTCAACTGATTCGAAGCCCACTGTTATTGATCGAGGAAACAGTGCGAATTCCTTCAAGGTCGTGTCGGTGTTTAGCGCTGATCAGGGGATGCCTGGGACGTCGGTAACAGCATTGAATGTGATGGAGTTCGTTGAGGGCAAAAGAAAGCCATTCAACTTCATGATTAATGACGGAGTGTTCTTCGGAACCTGCGAGCCGTTCTAAGGGAAAATCATGCTCAAAGCACTCGCCTGTTGCCTGCTCCCTGCCGCCGTCCTAGCACCTGGACCACTTTTGGCTTCGCCGGATAAGGTGGCGCTGAATTGTGCCTCTATCTATCAGCACTTGGATCGCATGGGTCGCCTAAGCCTCAACATGCCGCTCCACGGACCTGCCGCTGATATCCTGAATACATACCGGGACCGACTCTGCTACCTCGGAGAAGACGTGTCCCAGGCGGCTGCCGGCCAAGGCCTGACGATGACATCCGGTATTCATCCCCTGAGCAACGTCGCGCTGATTGCCGCAAACAAGCCGCGCTCGGACGGCGGAGAACCAGAAGCAGCGATTGTTCTGATCAAGGCAGAAGGAAATGCTATCCAAAGGCTCGTCCTGGTATCGACTGCGATGGACCCTGAGCTTAAGGTCGAGGACTTCCATATCGGAGGATACGACGAGCTGCGCAATTTGGCGTACATAGAGGCGCATACCGGCGCGAACTCGTCCTCGATCTATACTCTCGATATGGTGGCCCTTCTGCATGGCGAGACGCCGAGAGCAAAGTTTTTCGCGAACGGTCGAGTGGTTTACGTAGATGGCCATTACTTCGGAACGATCAGCAACGGTCCTGGCGATGTGGTCGTCTCACGTACCAAGATCGTCGAAGCAGAGGGACGGGTAGAGTACTTCTTGAAACTGAGCAAAGACGGTAAGGAAATTTGCGAGGTAAGCCCGGAATCTCGCCGCGACTGCATGAAGTAGGGGCTCTCCGATGTGCAACGGAAAAGCCGCTGCCCTTCTGCCCTTCTGCCCGCCAATGTTGCGGGCTTCGGCAGAAATGCAGTACCAGGGCGTGGTTTTGCGTCCGTGAAGCTCAAGACAAGGGAAACGAATGCTGTTTTTCAACTATTTGAAACGACGCGCACTTCTGGCACGGGTTGCTGCTGAGTTGAAAGCCCAGTGTCATGACCAACAGCTAGTCAATGAGGTGTGTTACAGCCCTTCTGGTGCTCACGCTATTGTCGGGTTGGCTGATGATCGTTTTCGCAGTAAAAACCGTCTGCGTATTTTTATGATCGTCACCTTTCTTCTTGCCGAAACCATGTGTGTGATCGGCGTACCTATCACTATCAAGGCAGCGTGTGTTGAGCTGCTTAACCAGCGTCGAGCACGGATTCAGGCGCTGATAGACTCCGGGGCTGGTCACGGGATGTTCAACGAAACTGACATTATTGAGCTGGATCAGATCAGTGATGTGGGCATGCAGCTCTATTGGTCAGAACGCAGGGAGCATTTAGCAAACTCGCTCCTTCAACCGTAGGTAGGAAAGATCGAAATGTCTTTCAAGGAAATGGAATTCAAGTATGACTATCGCAGCTTTGAATACCCCTAGAGATATGGCACTCAAACTGTTTCGCGAAGCAGGAAGAGCTTGGACGGCTGAGGATGCCGAGTCTGCGGCGGATCACCTGCTAAATTTTTGCATAACGAACTCTGCTCTCAGAGACTGGGTATTGCAGCACCAGGGGCACCTTAAAAGATCAGTAGCTTTCGAAAAATGGCGATCAGGTGCCAAAGGCTATTTTGGTGAATGCGCAGATATGGCCAATGTGATTAAGCATTTCGAGTCTCGAAAGAAGATAGCCGTATTGACCGACGTTCTTGAAACGAGAGTCGCGCTGGGTCCTTTTGGGCCAATCGAAGGCTCAGAACGGTCTCACCCATCCTTCGAAATCGTTCTCAGCAATGACGAGAAAGTCGATCTGCTGCAATTTCTTCACCAGATTTGTACCGTTTGGGAGGAGATCTTTCGAGCCGACCAAACACTCGGCGATCTTCCCTTTTATGGGTATTCGATGACGGCAAATCTCAAATAGGCGGTGTTGTATCGAACAACGCAACTGTTCAAGGAAAAGATCGCTGCACACCATCAGCCCGAAAGGGCCTTTTGCAGTACCAGGGCGCGGTTTTCGCGTCCACTGATCGAGGGAATGACCATGGCACGCGAAACCCTGAAAGCTTCCGAACTGGTTCGAGTCCTGCAAGAGAGCATCAAGCTGTACGGCGACCGTCCAGTATTTTTCAGCGACGGCTTCCACAACTACGGCGCAACGTGCCATGCGGAGTCGGCCCCGAACTTCGACGCACCAAAAGCCATGCTGGTGAAAGCGTTCGACCTCGAAAGCGGGATCGATGGCCCCCGTCGCCCCCTCGAAATGTGAAGGAAAATAATCTTGAAAACTATGAACCCGCGACGAAATGCGTTTGCTGTTGCTTTGTGCTTCATCGCTCTAACCGCTTCACTCTCAAGCCATGCGGCCTCCGACCCGCAAGGTCTGGACTTTGTCACCGCACTGAATCCTCACAGCGGCAGCGCCTATAAATCGGCCATGATTTGGTATCTCAAAGGGATCGCAGATCAGCGCGAAATTTCGGAGGCTGTATCCGCCAAGATGAGCAAGCCGCCTTTAGCTGACAGCGAGTGGGCGACCTGCCGCAACAAGCTCTCCCCTGAAGAGCTGGCGACGAAAGTTTCGGAAAAAATCATCGAGCTTAAGCTGGGCGAAGAGCCGTTAGCATGGGCGGTAACCACAGCAGTGGGGGCTACCTGTGACAGCCAGCAAGACAAACTTCTCAAGCTCCGTATCAAATAGGTAAGCGGGTTACGCCGGAGGGGGCCGCCGAGGTACTAAAAAAACGTCATGACGTCGAATATACCGTTGCTGAGGTTCAACAAATACGGAACGAGTTTCTCGACGTTACGGAAATGTTCGATAAGTCCATTGGCAGGGTCGAGACATTACAAACGACCTTACGGGAGGATTTGAGCGCGTTAGACGGGCCAAGCTATCTCTTTGGTACCGAGCCATATCAATGGAAGTAGGCGATGCGCTTGGCAAGGTGCTTTCGCGAATACGCCGCTAGGAAATGCCGCTGAGGTATGTTGCAGCTCACACCAGTCCCTGAACCGATGTAGGAAATTAGTAATGCCCACTGTTCTGATTGACGGTATCGAATACGTGCCTCGCGCAGAGGTGCCTGAACTTACCGATGCCCGACTCAAGCGTGCTTTGGAAGAGTTGGTGTCGATTCAGTATTTCCGAGAGGAACACAAAGCGATTGCACACGCGTGGGATGTTCTCAACGCTTTGGCGCCCGAGCTCGCCGAACTGGCGGGACGTGATCCCAGGGCAGCATACCGGCGGATGCACGGCGCCGAAGACAACTGATCATTATACTGTTGCGGGAAAATCCGACTGCCGCACGGGGCGGCATCGGAGAGCTGCCCGGAGTACCGATTGCCTGGGATGACCATGTCGTCAGAAGGTAATCAAACGTCAGGCCGGGCCGCTCTACCAATGCAGTTACGAGTCAAAGGTAATCGAGCCATGACAGATAAACCCAACAGTCTGACCAAGGCATCAGGCATCACGGCTGACGTGGTGTCGGAGCTAGGCACCTATTACAGCGCCAAGGACATGCGCCAGGTGCAGACCGGCCTTACCACTGCTGCCCGTGAACTCCGTGCTCTGACCCAGCACGGCTCGCTACTTGGCCGCCTGGGCGAGAAACTTTCTATCGAGCAACGCGAGTTGCTTACCAACGCCGCAACGCTTTTGGATTCGGTCAAGTACAACGTCGAGCATGCAAAAGAGCGCAAGGCCCGCGACGAGAAAGCCGTGGCCAAACAACGCCAGCAGTGGGAGCGAGAAGCCGAGCAACTGGTCAAAACGCACTTCTCCCTACCAGCGGACACGGTGGCCGAACAATTGTGTTTACTGGAACTGTACCTGGTAGCACGGGTGGTGTTGGGGCCAGCGGTCTATCTGAAGGGCTACCCGCAGCTGCGCAAAGTGATGCAAGAGGAACCGCCGCGTTGGTCCAACATTACGGTAACCCAATGGCGTCGAAATCAGGCATCCAGTCTCTTGGCAGATATGCAATCAGCCATCAAAGACTACTTAAGCTTGGACTTGAAAATTACACCCGCCCAGTGTCTGGATGAAGTACAGCGCAATTTGGATGGACGGCGGGCCGAAATTCTCTCCCAGCCCCAAGCCGTCGAAACACTCCAAATCTGGACCGAGGCGTTAAAGGGTGCGGCTTTTATTACCAGTGTGATGCCCTCGGGCGGTCCCTCCAGGTAGGACCTTGCATCAGGTACCCCAAGCCCCGCCGTCAAACGTGGGGCTAGGTGCGAAGTAGTAGGACGCCAACTCGGATGGGGGTGGTGAACCGCCTGCTGGACAAGGCTCGCAAAGCTCAGCGCTCAAGCAAGCGGCGTGAAGTGATAGCGCAGGCTCTGAAGTTGGCAGATGAATAAGCAATCTGTTCGGGTTTCGTCGTCGAGGTGAACTGCAACGGCGGTGGCCATCGCCGCGTGTACGCCATTGGCCGCACCGAGCGGAATCCTTGACGGCTTTTCATGCTCGGTGTTGCGCATCTCCCGGATACAAAGCCTACATCCTCCCGGAGACGCCAACATGAACCTGCTCACCGCTACCGAACTCACCTGGCCAGAACAGGTCGCTTTTGATGACTTCAAGATTTTTGAAGGGCGTGTGCCCTGTGAAGGCGCTGCCAAAGCGGAACAATGGCTGGAGAAAAAACGCCGTGAGTTCATCGCCTGCATCATGCATGTCAACGAGGAGGCAAGTTACGTTGCTTTCCTCGCACGACTGATAAAAGAAACCCCATCGCCGGCTGCCCGTGCCGCTGAATTGGTGTCGCACCAATGAGGCCTCGGCTGTTGGTTCTGGTTTCGATCAAGGGTAAACCCCGACTGACAGATGTCCGGGGTCTTTTCCGGTTAGCCATCACCGCACGCAGCTCCGATGAGTGTTCGTGTTGCGTGGTGAGCTTTCAGTAAACGCAGCACCCACCCTGGCCATCTCTTTGGCCGGGGTTTTTTCTTTCTCGTACCCCGACAACAACACAGTGCGATCGGATGCTACTCCACAATTTCTTCCTGACGGATGTTGGGCATCTCTCTACATAACGCCAACTTCTTCAGGAGATGCACGCAATGAGCAAATACCCCCAACTCGCTTTCAAAATGGTTACAGGCACTCAAGAGGCTACAGCACTCGCCACGAAGCTGGTGTTGGTGTCCGCGTTTTTCCAGGTAACACCGCTGCCAGGTGATGAGTACGAGTTTGCCGTCAAGATTGACAGAGAAAGTCTACTCGCCGACCCGGTGGATAGGCCTGTCGGTGAATTCGAGGACGCTGATTTCACCACCATGGACTTGAAAGACCTGGCCGCGTGGTACCAGCGCAACGTGGGTTATGACCCGGTGGAGGACGATCCGACGACGCAGCTTGAAGATCTCAGGGCTCTTTGCACTGAAATGCTCGCGATCGACCGTGCAGGTGGATTGGACTCGAATTGATTTTCAACCCGCAACCAGAGGCCGGCCTTGCCTGCCCTTAGGAGCATGTAAATGGCTAATTTCACGAGAGTCATGATTCAGCAGGACTACCGAAACTTGCACGGTGAACTGATCGCAACGGTTGGAGCAAAAGGGACAATCAGGTCTGAAGATCGCGGTAGGCTGGGAATAGATTTCACTGATGACGACAGTGGCTGTTTCGTTGCTCACGATGCTTGTGGCCGGAAATTCCATGAGATCCCTTGCCACAACATCAAACACCTCTACTCGTAACGACTACCTGCTACGGCCGGTACCCTGGGCAATCCAAGGACATCGACTATGAATGGTTCCAGAGTCATCAAAAACTATCTGAACGGTCTGTTCATGAAGCGCATCATGGCTGACAAGGGTTGGACGAAGGAGGAGGCGACTCGCCACCTTGAGAACTTTGTGAACTGCGGCAAGAAGATCTCCGTTTCCCAATACCTCAAAGACCTTTGAAGCTCAACTGCACAGCTTGCTGGACAATCTCCCAAAACGCAGCACCCACCCTGGCCATCTCTTTGGCCGGGGTTTTTTCTTTCTGGTAACGCGCTAACAAGGAGCTGGCAATGTACCTACGTTTTTCCTGACGAATGTTGGACATCTCTCTGCACAACGCCAACTTCCTCAGGAGATCCACCATGCAAGCAGTTCAAATCATACCCGCCAGGGAGCTTCATCCAGTCCCGACAATGATCAGTGCTGGTCGTTTCTCCCGGATCGTGGCACGGGCTGAAGCGTGCATCGCGCGAATTGGCGAGCTGATCGACCAGAGTTACACCTGCTGTTCGGCAGTTTCCTTCGGGAAAGACAGTAGCGTCGTGTTGATTCTGATGCTGGAGGCTATCCGACGCCGAGTGGAGGCTGGGGTATACGTGCCGCCGGCATTTGTAACCACGGCGAACACTGGTACCGAGAATCCGGCCATGGACGTCTATGCCGACGCTATGATCTCCGAACTGGAAATGTACTGTGCCCGGCACAACCTGCCGATTACGGTGATCAAGGTACAGCCTTCGATGACCTCGTCGTTTGCCTACGCCACCCTTGGCCGTGGAAAGCTTCCGGTTTTCGCCGGCGCATCCCGAAGCTGCTCCGTGGACTGGAAGCTGCGTCCGCAGCAGAAGGCCCTCAAGCAGCTGCTCTCAACACTTCAAAATCCTGGTGAGCTGGTTACGTTCGTGGGCACCCGCCTATCGGAGTCGACAACCCGTGCAACCAACATGCGTGTGCGGGGCGAAGATGAGGCCGGACGGCTGGCGCTGAATGAGCACGGTTCTTACAACTGCTCGATCATCGCTGACTGGGAGATGGAAGAGGTCTGGGAACTGCTGATGGCATGCGATGCGAAGCGCGGTGGTCCGTATCGGACGTACGTCGACAACTTCAACTGGTGTCTGGAGCTCTACAAAGAGGCAAATGAAGGCGTGTGCGCGATCATCACCGGCGACGGTGGTAACAAGGCGGCATGCGGATCTCGCTTCGGTTGTGCGTGGTGCACGGTCACCGGTGATAGAGACAAGTCCATGGAGGCACTGATCGCCTCGGCCCCCGAGAAGCACGGGCACATGACAGGGATCAACCGTTTCAGGAACCATCTCATCAACACCCGCTGGGACATGGGGCGTCGAGATTGGATCGGGCGAACCTACTCTGAAGCCGGCTACATCAACGTCACAGGGACGGCCTACAGCGCAGCGATGCGTCGTGAGCTGTTGCGGTACCTGCTGACCCTGGATGTGCTGGAAGAGGAGCGGGCAGAGGAGCACGATGCGCGCATGTTCCGCGGCGAACTGGAGAAGACGGAATCCAACGAGACACTTCGTGGGATCACCTTCCAATTCATCACGCCAAAGAACCTTCTGGCCATCGACTTCGCCTGGTCACTGAGCTACGGCTTCGATCACGCCTTTCCGGCGCTGACTGAGTGGTACGAGATCCGTGTCCTTGGCAAACGCTATCTGATCGAGGATGTCGCTCCTGTGGAGAAAGACATCATTCCAGAGCAGAGATGGTTCAAGCTTGATGACTGGCAAAGCCCTGCGTTGGAACTGGGTCTGCAAGACCCCTACCTCGAAGCCACCAACAAGGACCGCTACCCTGAACGCCCGGCGATGCGCACGATCCGTGACCGCTTCGAAGGCAAGGAACGAAACATCGTTTACTACGAAGAATCTGACGAGATGGATATCGACCCGGCGGATGCAATTTGTTTCGTGGACGAGTTCGATGAAGCGTTTTATGAGATGGCCAAAGGTCTTGCGCCAACCGACAGTGCCAAGTTCTACCTGAACAGAGGCATGGTTAAGTTGGCCAGGGGCAAGGCTGCTGACTACGACGAGATGGCACGCCGGGCGCAATTCTGGCAGCGGATGGAACGCGATCTTGGTGGTATCGATCTGCGTTCGTACATTCGTCATTTATCGATCAGCAACGCTGAGCACGATGCAATCCTTCAGTCGCTGAAAACTGAGGCCCTAAAGGCAGGAGATCCAGGTCGCACTATGGATCTGTTTTGAATGATGTGAACCACCTCTCGGGGTGGTTTTTTTTTGCCCGATATGGCGCGTTGCCGGTGAGTACAACCAGCTGGCTACGCTGGTGATTTTGATGTGAAACTCCGCTATCTCAAGCTATGCCTGCAAGGCAAGCGTGTTCTTCTTTCCTGTTTTTTCCGGGCGGTGCTCTAGAGAGAGCCTTCCCCAGTCAGCAAGGCAAACAATGTCAGTGTTGCCTTTTCAGAGCTTTCATTTTCGTTTTTCAATTCGTAATCGATCCTCGCTTTCTTTGAAAGCCATCTCCGCAAACTTTGGTAACGGCCCCGCCCTAGTCCTGGAATTTTGATTTCACCGCTTTCAACGGCCTGAGACACCTGATCGCGCCCCGTAAAATTCGCACTGAGAAGAAGCTTCGCTAAAGGTTTGTCTAAGCCGTCATACCAAACAGGTTGAACTGGTTCCATTCCAAGCCATTTCCGCAACGCTTGGTAACGGCGCTGCGTTAGTCCTGGAATTTTGATTTCCCCGCTTTCAACGGCCTGATACACCTGATCTCGCCCCGTATAATTGGCACTAAGAAGAAGATTCGCCAAAGCCTTGTCTAAGCCGGCATACCAAACAGGTTGAACTGGTTCCATTCCAAGCCATTCTCGCAACGCTTGGTAACGCCTCGGTCCTAGTCCTGGAATTTTGATTTCCCCGCTTTCAACGGCCTGATACACCTGATCTCGCCCCGTAAAATTGGCACTGAGAAGAAGAGTCGGCAAAGACTTGTCTAAACCGTCATACCAAACAGGTTGAACTGGCTCCATTCCAAGCCATTTTCGCAACGCTTGGTAACGCCTCGGTCCTAGTCCTGGAATTTTAATTTCCCCGCTTTCAACGGCCTGATACACCTGATCTCGCCCCGTAAAATTGGCACTGAGAAGAAGAGTCGGCAAAGGCTTGTCTAAGCCGTCATACCAAACAGGTTGATCAGGTAGCCACCCCCCTTTTCTAGAGAGTTGCTGTGCACGCGTGGTGCTCACACCTAAGAACGAAGCGATTTGGCAGTATGTACATCCGTTCTGACGCATAGCGTATGCACCCCGAGCGCGATCGTCTGGGGTATCAAAACGGATCGGGCGCCTCGTTGTAGCGCTACTTGATATTTCGCTTACAGGCATGGCCAGACCTCCTACTGATTCGACATCATCGTTGGGTGCAATGCCCGCAATGGATTCCGCAGGTAGCGATTTGATATTTTGAGATCCCATCCAATGATTGGTGAGCAAATGCAGGGACTTGACCACCTGTTTTCATTCTAGCTGACCATACGTTCGCATCGCGGCCAGCCGCCCACCGGTTAATCCAGAAAGCGAGCAGCCGGGACTCCATTTTCGAAAGTTCGTGCACTCCCGGATGGCGGCAGAGTCTTAGGCTACGAGCAGCCTTTTAGCTGATGAATTGCGAAAGCCTTTCTGATATCGAATACAGGGCGTGTTCTTGTTTCTTGTTCGACATCTCCGAGCACCAGTTCAATTTCCTCGGAGAAAACACGATGACCCCATCTACGAACATCGAGCAGTTCCAAACTAGACTTCACCGCTCCGCATATGGCTTTCGCGATTACGACGTGATCGGACATCCAACTCTGCGTCGCGCCTGCGTCCCCCTCAACATCCGCCGCGGCGAGAACTTCAACATCTACCATGGAGAGAGCAGCAAGTCGGGCACAAAATGGTTAGGCACTTTGGAAAAGTCGCTGGCGGCCTGGTACGCGAACGAGCTCAAAGTGCCGCCTGTGCGTGAAGTAAGGCTTCGTGTCCTTCTGAACGCCAATGGTCGAACGTCCATGTCATGCAATGCCCGGCTCTTCAGGCATCACCTGGTTGTCAGTGGCGATAGCGGTCCGTGCTGCAAAGTCGAATTCTACTGATCAGCATCTCGTTTCGCAGCTTTAACGCAACACTACCCCCCGGCCGAGGCTGGGGGTTTTTCATTGTTTGGGGGGTATAAAAGAGTCTTAGCCCTGGGCTTCCAGTTGCTTCGTTATGGTCGGCGGTCGTTGCACGCTGGCGCCGCGGTTGGACAGTGCAGAGTGGTTGTGATGGTGGGGCGAAAAGTCAGCCCGATTAAGCTGTCACCCTGAATAAGCTGACAAAGCTCCCTGCCAGCACAACCACTCCGCATGTATGTATCTTGCCACACCTACATGAGTTTCGAGATGCGTCGGATTTGAAGTATTTGTCCCCATTGACCGGTGAAGGGATCTGCACTCTCTACAAACGTGTGCGAAAATAAAATGGCAATTTTCAAAGGTTGGAGTTTTACGGTTTGGTTATTCACTACTCAACTGGTGGCAGCGATGTCGCCTGTGGACGCAACAATCACAATCTCAGTTGCACTACCGATTCTGGTCGGGTTACTTGCAAGTTGTGTCAGCGATCCCTGGTTAAGTTGGTACCGGCACCAGTGCCTGCATCCGTCGATGACATATCCGTGATGTCGCATGTGGTCCCGAGCAAACAGAACAAGGCGAGTGGTTTCTGTTTCAAGGCCAGTTGGCACGTGCACCTGGAGGCTCTACCCAATCGGTGCCGTCTTCCACGTGGGTCGGCAACACAAAATTTCGTTTGAAAGAATGGTGGGCGTCCGTGCTCACCTTGAGGCCTCACTCGCTGGCAACATCGAGCGACAGCCACCACTCAGTTATGGGAGCCCTGACAATGAGCAGCGGATTCACCGAGGACGAAATGCGTCGGGCCCTAGGCCTGACCGAGACACATGTCAGTCCTTCCACTCCTCAGGCACCCGCGCCGGCGACAAAAGTGAAGTCGGAACCCCGGGTTGTCGGTAGCAAGCATAAACCCCGGTCCCCCAAGCTCCGGGTGACGTTACTTGTCAGCAAGGAATTTGAGGGTGAAACCGTCGAGTTCACTCATGATGCCGATACGTTGAGCCAGTTCGATGCCGAGCAGGAGGCCAAAACGTTGGCCAAAAAGGACAAGTACCGTTTTTTCGATGTGGTATCGATCAAGCCGATCGGGTAGTGCTGCTGTGAAATGCGCTCCAACTGCCAGCCTGCACGGGCAGATTGCATTTCCACCTGGTGCGGTAGGATATCCTCAGTCGAAAGGAGAGTTCGCAATGAAGATGATCATCGAGTCAGAAGTCAAAAGAGCTGAAGTGCTGGTTGAGCACTACATGGGCCTGCCGCCAGAGACGATAGATCTGTTCAGCTTCAACGCTGATGCATTGCGCAGGGCTCCCGCCGACTTTGGACGCGCTATCACCGCATTGCGCCAAATAGCAGTTAAAAATAATCCTTCGCAAGCCGATGTGGCCTACGCGGTGAGCGCGGTTGACCTAATTGCTGAACTCGCGCAAGGGCAGAAACTGCCTGCTCCCATCCAGAAACTGTGGACGGTGGAGGAGGGCATTCGCAATGCTGGCGGACTCTGGACGCTGAAGCACCTGGTGACGATCGTACTGGCGTTCGCTGGCGTCCTTGTAGGCAGCACCAAAACCTTGACCTTCGGCTACGAGATGTTTGCTTATATCGCCTTGGCCTTGATTATTGCCTCGGGGGCATTGCACCTGACGCACAGCAAGAACGCGGAGATGAAGGTGCCTGCTTTCACGCTCGGCGGGCTGGGAGTCTTTTGTGTGCTCAACACAGCGTACGCTCCGAGTATCGGCTTCCTGGCTCTTCTGGTTTGCGCAATTGCTTTTATGGCCGGATCATTCCTTAGTCAGCTCGCCGGCACCAAAAGCAGCACCACCGGTGCCGAGTTGTATCCCGAGGACTACGAGCCAGCTGAAGCCTTACGGCCGGAGGAATACAACCCCTTCAAGGTGACAATTGGCAACGATATGAGCGAACCAATAGACAGATTGTCCTGACCACAAAAACCGCCCCTTGAAGCCGGTTTTTTTTCACTGGCTTTCCCCAAGCCAGTAACACCCCTGGATGTTTCACCGACGAAGAAGGCTCCCTGAGTACGACGAGCCGGCAAATTTCTGCGTCGCTGTTGGCCATCTCCTGCCACGAAGTTAAATCCCAACGGAGATGTTCACGATGACCACTATGCAAACTCAAGGCGATACCCCTGACCGGATTAAAACCAGCATCAAGCAATCCGCATTGCTGCTACTTGATGGGTTGCCTTACCGGTACGGCGAGTTCCTTAACGATCTTCAAGCGCAAATGTCACCGATGGAACGAGGCCAAATGTTTTTGGAGGTGCGCCTTGCGGTCCAGGAACTGATCGAGGAGGGCACGTTGGTAGTGCTCGACTTTAAAACGCCGCAGCGGACGGGGAAACTCATTGTCCCGGCTGGCTTCAACTTGTCACAGGAGGCGGGCACGCCAATTGAGGGCATCAGTGCACTTGAGGCCTTAGACGCTGAAAATTGGTTGGATGAAGATCCTTCGGATTCTGAAGGGTTGGCAGAAG
The DNA here is from genome assembly GCF_057838985.1 of Pseudomonas sp. KH_046_2. Lineage (NCBI taxonomy): Bacteria > Pseudomonadati > Pseudomonadota > Gammaproteobacteria > Pseudomonadales > Pseudomonadaceae > Pseudomonas > Pseudomonas sp. KH_046_2. The sequence goes on from NZ_JBYQOW010000002.1 coordinate 105,790, forward strand.
CGAAAGAGCAGGCTCGAGCGTGTCTTGCAAAGCGCAACTTGGCGGTTAAGCAAGGGGTTCCTGCATGAAATTCGACATCAATAAAGCCTCTGCTCAGCTTCTTGCTGCGTCCGCAGTGATTGACGACATTGACGATGCCGTCAGAGCCGTCCAGGACACTTGCTTCATAGAAACTGGGGACGTTGCGGGTTTGTTTTTCAGTGGCGTTGAGTGGTCCGAATTGAACGAGCTTCAGCGATTGCGCAAGCTGCTCGACTATGTGGATTACGAGCAACTGTGCAGCGAACGCGCCTGAAGGTGTTAGAACACATTCAGGGCATGCGCAACGAAATGACATTTGTTTCAGTGTTAACGTAGTATCCGCCCCGGCCTAGGCCGGGGTTTTTTTATGTGCGCCAGACATGATGCATTGCGCGTAAGAACTGTGATCTTTAATTCACACAATGCGTTGTCGATTAATCATGAAGTCTTCCAACGTGTGAAGACGACCGCCGAAATATGATTTTGAATCTGTATTTTGGTCATTCTCTACTGGAACAGGTAGGCATGAAGTTGGTAGTGGCTCACCTACAGCCATTAATTCAAAATCTGAGGGTGCGGTAACAAAATATGCTCCTCTTGTTACCGCATCCTTGTTGCCATCTTCAAACCAGAGAGTAGCGTCGCTGCCTTTCATGGCGAAATATCCAAACGCTGAATATTCGCGGATTTTGTTCATGTAGCCCAGGCGGTCGACGACAAACCAAATATCAGGTTGGCTTCTGAAAGCTTTGAGGGCATCGGAATGCCTCTGAGCGTCATATTCCTCGGGGGAAAGATTGAACAGCCTTTTCATGAGTTCTGGAAAGGTTTTCCTCAACCTAGCAGCGGCCGATTTTTGATCGAAGAATTCTTTAAAGACAGCCTCTACTTTTGCGGCTTCACAGTCCTCTTCGAACCATTCCTGGGTTGTGCCCGCGATTTTCTCCATTTGCACTTGGCGTTCCGGTGACAACCAATATCCACCATGGCTTGGTGTCTCATACCAGATGATACCTGGTGCTACAATATCCTTTTCAGAGTAAATTCCCCAAGGAGTTACCATCTCTTTGAGTGAAGATGCTTTTTTAGGGCTGTAACCAAGTCCGGATGCTTCCGCGGCGTTGAAGACACGCCCGTGAAGATAATCGAACCCTAATTCTGCTGCTAATCTAGTACAGATAACAATTTGAGCATCTTCTTGTTCACTTTCGGGTAATAGATCCAAGTACATAGGTATATGAGCTTTCTGAACAACTTTCGAAAGCTCATGCCAATTGTTATAGCCGAGAGCTTTAGCGTACAACTCGTAACCTTGTTGTAAACTAATATCTAGATCGAGGAAATCAACGAGATTTTCAAATAGCGACTTCGCCAAACTTTTGGTAGTCGGCAGGTTTGCTGGGATAACTTTCATGGTGACTCCTCCGTAATTCAAGGAGCTGCCCGCATGCCCCTTGAACCCGTAAGGAGTTACAAATAGGGTCGAATCTAGACTCACAGCGCCATTGCGGCTTCCCCAGTGCGAGCGGGGCGCTTTCTGTAAGCGCGTAGCCATTTTATCAGATATCGATGGTTTTGAACCCTGCCACCGTCACCCCCTGCTATGAACGTACTCATGCCGCTTCACCGTGACTGGAGCCTGTCGGGGTTGCGCGTCCAATTTCAGGTGTGCCCACTGCCGGTCGGGGTCCGGCCTGGAATTTGATATTGGGGCCTGAAATGGCTTTACAGGTGCGTTTAACGCACCTATGATTTCGCCAAAGCCACCTTTTTGGAAGCACACATGAGCGTCTACTTCATCCCCCTGTTCACACTCCCGGATATCATCGATGCGCCAGGTGAGTACCTCACCCGTGGCGGCGACCGCGTCATGATCGATCGTGCATCAACCCGGCATGACTATGGCTGTGTCGGCTCCTACGTGGCATGCGGGACGGCTGATAAGTGGCATAAAAGCGGGCGGATCCTCGCAACATCTGAAACCCGGAACGACATTGTCCAAAAGGCACCGAGCGAGGGGGCGCAGGTGTCTGCACAGGCAGGACCGAACGTTGTCAGCGAGTCAGTAATGGCCAATGAGACCATTGGAGTTCAGGCTTCGCTACCGACGTGGGCGCAGAAGATCAAGGCCATCAAGAGGGCTGCCGAGACAGTGGGCCAGCGAGCCGTTCGCGAGGTCAATCGCAACCTGGCAGAAGGCGTCGAGCACATGGAGTACAAGGACTTCGAGGAATTCGACTGCTCCTGCGAGCAGGAATATATTTTCGGTGAGGCCGTCCACCTCATCGAGGAGCTGGACCTGCCTTTCGATGAAGCTCTAAAGGTGGTGATGACGGAGGACAGTCAAACTGTCTGAACTCAATACGCCCTGGTGCGCCGGGGCCTGTCGAAAGCAGATTTTCTAAAGTCTGCTTTCTACAGTCATTTCGACAATGGAAAAACACAATGGCCCCCGATACCATCACCCTGGCTCGCGCATTGGTTGAGCGTGCTTACCAACAGATGATCCATTCGGCGTCTGCATTCAAAGCTGCCAAGCCTGTTCGTGATGAGTTGCGTGCTGCGCTTGCCTTGCCACGTACCACTACGTCACTTGTGCCGGCGGAATTGGTACATGATCTGGAGGGCATTGCGGTCGGCCGCACTGCACACGCGTTCAACGGCTCGTGTCCTGATCAGGTTGAAGGCGAAATGGTCCGTGACGATGAATGCCCGGCTTGCCAGATCCTTTTGCGGCTCGATGCTCACAAGAGAGCAGTGTAGATCCACATTTCTTGACCCTACAGCACCGAGCTCCGCGATTGCGGGGCTGCGACCGTAGATGACCAACCCAGACTTAGGACTGATTCACGATGGCATCACTCAAACCGCTCAGTGATTTTGAGCATGGATTCGTTGTCGCCGCCGCCGCGGCGTCCCGGCTGGGCGATCCAAACCTGGCTGCAAAGATGCTTGGCCAAGCTGGTTTTCAGGGACTGGATTGCTCGGAACTGAATGAGGCCGATAAGCAGCAGCTGCATTTGGTGAATCAGCAACCCGGCATGACGTTGATAGGCCTCAGTAAGCCCAACTGATTTCACATAGGTTCGTAAGTGATCCTATCGCGGCCCCCGGCAGTGGCGATTGCTCCCCCAAACTGATCACGGAGCTACAGACACATGGAAACACCAGTGACGATTGAACAAATGATTCTTGAGGGCTCCTGTACCGCTGCCTGGGCGTCGAACGCGGGTTAGAAGTGGGATGCTCGTGTGGTCGGCGGAGACGCGCTTGCGAAGCGCAAGAGGTGGCTTACATTGCAGGCCAGTACCACGATGCTTTAACCCGTTGCGTAATGCCGCCAATGGCGCCAGGAGTACCCATGCAGTACAACCAATGGATTGCAGTCGTTGCCGATCGCCTTATCGAACTTGGAGTACCCGCCGATGAGGTCAATGAGGAAGTCATCGATTTTCCCTGGTTCATGGACCGGCATGAAGACGAAGCCTTGGCGAGGGTAACTGCCGACGAGTACTTCCATCTCCTCATGAACGTCGGGCTGGATGATTCGCCGGACGAAACCGAGTCGAAAGCATACCCCCCTCAAGATCCGTTCTGACGCGTGTTTGCGCTCGAGTTTTGAGCGTGACAACGGCAACTATCACTGTCTAGAATAGGTGCATTAATCGCACCTCAGAGCAGTTCAATGACCAATGTTGTGAGCTATCCAAAAGGTGACCTGCGGCGCATGCTTTCTGTGCTAGCTGCGATCGACGCCATTCCTGATGCGACGTTGGTGAAACTCGTTGAAAGAACCGGCATCGATAAGAAGACGGTCTCCAATCTAATTATCCAGGCTGGCGAGCAGGCGGGGGTCCAGATATCAAAGACCGGCCCGGTTTATACGCTAGAAGACTGGGGTCCAATTATTAAACGTGCAGGAGCAAAAATGGTTCTTGCGGGGGCGTTAGTCGCGCCAGCGGGGTGATCTGGTAGCGGTATTTCGCTGGATAAGCAGATGTGCCTGGCGCCGCCGTTCAAGAGCCCGCCGATATCCCTGCCCGTGCGGGGTTGAGTCAGTAGAGGGGCGCTACTTTCTGCGCCCGCATGGTGGGGAACTAGATAAGTGAGTAATCAGGAAATGGGTAAATCGGCCGTTCGGCATTTTTTCTGGCCGGTCGCGGCGTTCTGCGTTTTCGTCTCTCTCTGGGTTGGTTGGCATAACCCGGCTCTTGGCGTAGGCGCCTTTAGTACTTTTTTCTCGATCCTGTTGTTTTCTGGCCAGCTGACAACCGATCAATACGTGTCTACCGGCTTCAGAACGTGGAGTAGAAAAGACCAGTTGAACTTCGTTCTGTCTCTCATGGCCGCGGTAATCACCGGTATCGCCTACCTGTTGGCGCTCCCAACCATGTTCAAGTGCGCCTGAGTCCTACTTTTCATTGAGGAGTGTTGTCATGAGTGACGTGATGTTTGTTGCGGCGATCGGCGGAGATAATTTGTACATCAGGGTAGCTAACCGCTTCGACAAACCATTCACCCTTGACTGCAATCTGGATCGCCGTGGTAGTCCGGCTTACTTGGAGTTGCCACGCCACGATCAAACCCTTCGAGGTGCGAAGTCCGCTGCTGCCAAATTGTTTGGTGGAGGGCTGGAATGGCGGCCCCCAGAACCTGCTACGGGTGCGTCGGTAGATTTGAAAGCTGCCGAGAAATCCAACAACCCCCAAAGTGTGGTCTCTTCGTTAAAAGTCGAGCCAGCGGCTGTCCAGCAAACCTCGACCCTTGAACAGGCATGTGAAGATTTCCAACATTTCATCAATTACATCCTTGAGCCTGCGAAGGACGATTTGGAGGCAATGGTCAGAAAAAATGAGACCAAGCTCCACCAGGCGTTCGGTGCAAATCTGATCTTGGCTCACAGCGTTGATTACTTGCAGGCAGTGCGAGCGGCCGACGGGATAACAGAAACCCGCAGAGATCTGGTCGCGACGTTCGATGCAAAGTTCTCAGTTCCAGGAGCTTATCTTGCTAATCGGAAGATGGAACTGGTCGACGGGATCAACAACGCGCTCAAGCATATTCGAATCAACCCGGCCCGGTACAAAGGTCTGGGCGAACGCTACGGGCAGATTTCGTTTCAGAGTTTGGTGGAGGAGGAGGGGCGCGTTTTGTGTCACCTTGAGGAGTACCGATTCGACTACTGTCGTGTGGTGCTCTTGCCCGCCCTGAGAGCCTTGTCGAACTGGGAATTTGAAGGCACAGACGACGTTGTGAGTTTCGCTAGGGGCGAATACATCGTTGCGGAGAGCTCGTCGTACCTTGATATCTACGATCCCTTTGACCCATCAACGGCGATCGATCAAATGATCGAACTCTGCAACCCCCCTTGCTTGAACTGTGACCAGTCGCATGATGAATGCCTCTGTTCAAAGTACGTGTTCGCCGGTGAAAGTGGCCGATTTGAGCCTGCATACACTCCTACTGCTGGCGAAATCGATGAACTGATGAGCCATATATCGCCCTCATACAGTCGATCATAGGAGCCCCCAGCGGTGACCACTCATAGCGAAGCGCATTTTGCTCGGAGGCTCCTGGCCACGCTGCAAGAGCATCACCCATTACTTGCAGTGGAAACGGTAAAAGGACGCCGGGTTGGTGCTGGGTCGATGCGCGTAATTCACATCACGCACAGCGGCGGAAAATTCGCCCAGTTCCCATTCCCTAAAAAAGGTTTGCATGCAGGCGCGGTCAGCGACGAACTCTACCTATCAGCGTGCAGCATGCTGATGCTCACGCCGGTGCCTGAATCAATGTAGAATCGCGACCTGAATCTGCTCAGGATTGCCTTTCAATGCTGGCGCTCCGGGCACTCATGGTTCATCCGCAGAAAAATGGAATGCCGATGGTTACAGTGGAAAAAAAGTCGAACCTTGCCACGGTCGTGAAGATCGGCCTGGCTGCTGTCGTGGCAGTTGGATTGTTGGCGGATCGCATGGTATGGGTTGACCAGGTCGTGGGCAGAATAAATTTGGCCAACGCCCGAATCGCCGATGTGAATTGTTCAGCGGGTGATTGGCTCGAGGTTGCACCCGGGAAAGATGCCCAGCAACCGATGCGCTACCGATGCGGGTTTATGTTTTGGCCGTTCTACCGCTCGGGCGAATCGCTGTTTGCCGCTGATGCGTTGAATAAACTCAGGTCCTGAAGTGCCTCTTGCAGCACTGGCAATACGGGCTCGCACCAGCCACTCAGGAATCACTTACGGAGCCGCGTTACCCAGGGCGGTTACCCTCATCACCATCCCGCGTAATGCGACACCAGCCGCCCCCAAGTAGGTAGTGCTGATCCATTGTCACGCAGAATACTCATAGCGTCCGCGGCGAGGACGCGTGTCGGGCAACCTCCGATCAAAAAGTCTTTATCCTTGCCCTGGTGAAACAAGTGCAGGATTGTCAGAACCATCACTTGTTGCAGTGGCGTCATCGCCCGATAGCTCTTGCGCATAGCTTTCAGTGCTTCAGGAATAGGGCCTAGCCCGCCTGCCCAGTCGAAACCACGGGGTCGCAGGGTAAAGTGGCTACCCTCACTACCGTATTCGCGAACACACTCAAAACACCCTTCAAGCGCGTAATTCTCAACGATGCCCCAGGCCGTGCGACCGAAAATCTCCCCTCGCACCTCGGCGCTAGGGAAGGTCGGTGCAGGAGTGCCGCATACCATCGCCAGGGCAGAATGTTCGATGGCATCCATGCAGGGGACCTTGTCGACCATATCTACCAGTGTCCAGCCCGGAAATCGTCCCGCAGCGAACGTAGGGTTCACGGCTGCGTATGCGACGAGTGCAGCTGGTTGTGCGGAGTGATGGATGTAAGCCTGGCTGGCAGTGTCCACGTCAGTGAAGGCCCACACGCCCTCTGAAGGCTGGTAAACACCAATGCGTGCCAGTAGGTCGCTCGCCTGGTGAACGTAGTCGTTTGTTCTGCTCATGTAGTCGATTTCCTCTCAGGCGATGACTTGCAAGGGTAGCAAACGCCTGCGTGTCGCGGTACGTCGAAGAGGCTCTTCTGCGTTGACCTCGTGAGACTTCTTCCGGCGGTACAGGAAGAGGCTCGGCCCATTTCTGAGCCAGTGTTGCGCATCTCTCTGGTACGAAGTTAATTCTCAGGGAGATGTGACCATGCAAAACGAGCGATTCCAGCTTCGCCCAAGTTCCAGCCCGAAAAAACCGTGGATGGTTGAAGACACCAAAGCGGATCCGTCAGAGGATCCTGTTCTCTACCATTTTTCATCGAAGAAAAAAGCCGCCGACTTCAAAAGCATGATGGACTCAGAGCACCCGGCCTCCCAGGAGGACGTATGAATAGTGTTGTCACTGAGGTCTACCAGCGTGGCGAATCGCGTTTCACCATGGTGGGGCAAAAGCTTCCAGATCACCTGCATATCACCGACAAGGTAATAACTCAGGGGTTGGCCTTTCGCTTGGCTCGTTATGCGCTTCAACGCCTTGATGATGCCGGGTTCGCCAAGGCTGTCGAGGGTTGGAAACTCACCGTGTACACGATGGATGCTGAACTGCCTTCGAGTGAGCGGTATTACTCAGTACGGTGGCAGAACGAATCGGGAGGGTACATTGACGTCAATGGAATCCTGACCCGTAGAGGGTGGCCATCGCTGGATCATGGCTATTCCATAGGGCACGAGTAACTGCTGTTCCCGCAAAACTTCAGGTGACCGGAATTCAACTTTTTTTGAACGCGACACCCACCCCGACCGTCTTGAGATGGCCGGGGTTTTTTCATGCTGGTGCTTGGTTAAGGAGGGGCACGCGTGCGGCCGCCGAGTGTTAGAAGCGGCTGAGAGGCATTTGAAACCTGACGCCATCCTTGAAACACAACATGTAGTGTAAATATGCCATTTTTGGTTGTTTTTTGAACAAAAAAACTGCCCGTAAAAATTTATGAAAAAAAATCTGCACCCGCGACATTCAGCCAAAGCCCTGTAAACCCTCGCTCCGACCGAAAAACCCTCCGTCTCGTCCGCTCCATGCGCGGATTCGCCCCACCACCGGCTGAAAAACATCCATATAATTGCGCCATATTCAGCGCAGCCACTACAGGCACTGAAGTACAACCTCAGCACCGCGAGTTGACTGGATTTCAAACGCCAACGAGAGGCACAAAAAAACCGCCGTAGGAGGGCGGTTTCTTCGTAGCAAGTCACGGTAGGAAGCCGGCTTGCTTGTTCACAGGGAACACTTGGTGCGTCGTCAAGCTTACACAGGTGGTACCACTACGCGCAATATTAGCGACTAGCGGTGCTGGTGGTTGCTCGGCCATTGATCTCGCAGCGCGGCATGATTCGCCACAAATTACGCATTAAGTTTGGCCCTCTCGACACGGATTAGGAACCCGTGCCGGATCGACTCGGGAGGCCTCAAATCCAGCCATTTCACAGGGAACACTTGGTGCAAGTTTTCCCGAAGGTGCGCGTGTTCCGGTAAGCGCACTGGAGATTGGCCCAACCAATGGGAGGGCCCAGTATGTACAAGTTTGCACGACGTACGTTGGACTCCGCATGGAGGGTGTTTCAAGCGTTTCGCTTGTACCAGTTCCTGCGGGATCACTTAGACGACCTTTAAGGTCCACAGGTGGCCGCTTCAGCCTCGCTGGAGCGGTTTTTTTTTGCCTAACCAGCACGCCATTAAGGGCAATTCACCATGACCCAACCCGATGTACAGATACCGCCTGAATCTGATCGTGCTGAGTTGCTAGAGCTTTTGAAACAGGCAAAACGCCTAGCCACCCGATATCAGCAGCTGACTGGGAAGCCGTTAGGTATCACCGGTGAAATTGCCGAATGTGAGGCTGCCGCGATCCTTGGTTTGGATCTGCATGCGGCGCGTACAGCCGGGTACGATGCCACGGAAATAAGGGATGGCATTCCTGTCCAGGTGCAAATCAAGGGGCGCGTGATTACCAACTTGAAGAGAGTTGTTGGCAGGGTCGGCTCTATCGATCTCAGGCAGCCGTTCGACGTTGTTCAGTTGGTTCTGCTGGATTCCGACCTGAATGCATTCGCGATCTATGAGGCAGAACGACCTGCGATAGAAGAGTTGTTGACCAGGCCTGGCTCAAAAGCACGGAATGAGAGGGGATCAGTCGGAATATCTCAGTTCAAGGCGATCTCACGGTTGCGCTGGTCACGCCAGTAAAAACTCACACTCGACGTTTTTACCTGCCCCCCTTATCTCTGATTTGTGCAGGCGTAACCATCTGATGCGTCGTGTGTATGGACAGGAAATCGCCTGACTCGTTGAAAGTTTTGACGATTGTAAACCCGGCCAAGGTCGGGTTTTTTTGGGCTTCGAATTTACACGCTATTCGGATGAAATCGGGGAAACGTAGCTATATGGTTGCTGAGCGCCGGCCATCACGGCAGACGTGACCAATTAATTTAGGGATGTCGCTATATGCAAATGGGTTTTCGATTCGCCGCTTTGTTCGCCGTCGTCATGGTTGCTGGTTGTGCAGGTGGTACAACTACGCCGAAAGACGCAGCCGTAGTTACGGTGTCCGCATACGGTCCGGATATTTCCGGCCAGCACGAGCATGGTGTCGGGGGGCGATTGGATGTTCGAGAGTCCTCGGGAGAGGCGACACGCCTCAGCTTTCCTGCGATGGAGTTGCGTGCTTGTAACCCATCTAAAACAGAATGTTCGTTGGGCATTGGGGTGATCAAAGGCACCGCCGAAATCATCTCGCAGAACGCAACCAGCGCAATTGTGGCAATCAACCTGAACTTCCAGGTTGGACGCAGTTATTCGTTCAACGCCAAGGGCCAGCAATACAAGCAGGAGGTGCCGGCGGATGTGCAGGCTTTGCAAGCTAACCAGGTGATTGCGAAGAGGATCGAGGTGGCCTACGGGGAGGTCGTGCACCTGCCGCTGCCATATGGTGTGGAGGTTTCCGTATGTGCCCAGAAGCACCGTGCAGGCGAACTGATGCCTGATCGCAGCGTATGCCAAGGTTACTGATGGGAAATCACCATCTCAGCCTCTGTGAGGGTGGCGAGAACTGTCCAAGATAGGGTGCGACTTTGGTATGTGTGGTGCATTGGGCAGGAGCTGCTCAATGCACTGACTAGATGACTATTTGTGCAAAATCAGGTAGAGAATTGGGGTCAAAATTAACGCGGCTATTGCAATCCATACCCAAGGCGCTTTTTTCTTCTCATCGCTTGACATCGACGCAACGTAATCCCGTGTGGCATCACACCGCATGCAAATCTGTGGTTGGGTCATCAAGTCGATTTTGATGAATTCTTCCCCGTTGTTCTTCCAACGGTGGTTCGACTCTTTACATCGTTGTTTCATAAATTCCCTTGCTTCCTATTGCCGGACCTCAACATCCGCAATTATTCACGATTGCCGTCATAGCGAGCTACCGGTTTTCGCACTGACTGCTTCGCGGGCCCTGACCTCCGACCATGCAACGGTGCTGTCCTCGGTGTGGCCACAATGGTCACACTCGTACCAAACATCATCAGACGCTGGATGCGAGTCGTCCCAGTGCTGTCATGGCTTTGAAGTGACACATGGGCTCAGGCCGGCGGCTTTCATGAGCCAACATGGCAGAATCGACCCCCGCCATGATCGCTATGTACTTTTCTTCGTCTTGTTCGGTCATGAATGCATTCCTCGATTACTTTCGGCAGCGCCAGCAGAGCGGGTCTTTTTGCACGATCCTGGCGGTCTCAATTGAATCCAGTGGTGTTGTCGATTCGCTGACCGAGATGCCGCAGCCTGGGCAACGCCAAATCAAGGCGAGTCCTTTTCCTGCATCAGATGCCACCAACTCAACTCCAGCAGCGGCCAAGCCCATGTTTGCCGAATAGCTTTCGCACCCTTGGCAATTGTCACAAACAGCGCCTTGCTCGGCAGGCCAACCGCTACTGTCGATGGCTTTACCTATCAGCAGTACAACTTGGCAATGGTGACGGCTCAAGCCGCCACCTCGCAGCTCTGGAACAGGAACTCAGCCCGCTCGCGACGTTTGTACTTGCCCAGGGTTTCGAGCCGGGTGCGGACGCGGTACCAGCGACCATCGAAGGTCAGGAACATAGCAAGGGAGCTTCCCATCATGTTTGGGGTGCGCCCAATTTGGATGATTTCCTGGTCGTCGATGACACCCATAGTCGTTTCCTCCGGGCAATTCCTATGCGGTTCAATTCAAGATCATAGGTGCGTTAAAGGCACCTGTCAAAGCCATTTTTGCACTCTCGCAAATAAATTAAACAACGCGAAAGTACCTGTTGAAAATTTGCAGATGGTTCTATTATTCTCGGTCGTATACGTACGTGTTATGAATCAATACGGCCTTGTCTGGTATTATTTCCAGTTAAGACCCCGCCCACTCATACGAATCACACCCGCCGACGAGGGTCATCTATGTCTGCTTTACAGAAGAAACATTCGCTGGATTTCAAAACTCAATACGGTCTCAGCTTCAACCCTCAGGACGATGAAATTTTGGTGGACTTCTTCTGCGGCGGTGGCGGGGCGGGTACCGGGCTCGAGATGGGCTTGGGTCGGCCGGTCAATGTCGCGAAGAACCACAGCCCCGACGCCATCAGCATGCACAGCGCCAATCATCCAAGTGCCGTGCACTACACAACCGACGTTTTCGAAGGTGATCCGGATACGGAGTGCGGCGGCAAGGCCGTCGGCTGGTTCCACATGTCACCGGACTGCACGCACCACAGCCAGGCCGCCGGCGGACAGCCGCGCAAACGCGAGATTCGCAACCTGTCGTGGATCGGCTTGAAGTGGGGCGGGAAGAAGCGCCCTCGAGTGATCAGCCTCGAAAACGTAAAGCAGATTTTGCAGTGGGGCCCATTGATTGCGAAGCGCGACAAGGCAACGGGGCGCGTTGTGAAACTGGGTGGCGAAGTTGCCGCACCTGGTGAGGTGGTGCCAGTGAGTCAGCAGTTCCTTATTCCGGACCCAAAACGCCGCGGCCGTACCTGGAAGCGATTCGTCGCCCTGCTCGAAGGGATGGGCTATCAGGTCGAGTGGCGTGTGATCAAGGCCTGCGACTTCGGCGCACCGACCAGCCGGGAGCGGCTGTTCATGATTGCGCGTTGCGACGGGCAGCCTATCGTGTGGCCAGAGCCGACCCACGCCAAGACTCCCTCGAAAGGCCAGCTGCCGTGGCGCACTGCCGCCGACTGCATCGACTTTAGCGACCTCGGCAAAAGCATCTTCGGGCGCAAGAAGGATCTGGCCCCGGCGACCCTGCGCCGTGTAGCCAAAGGCATGAAGAAATTCGTCATCGATAACGCCAACCCTTTCATCGTGCCGATTGCGAACTGGTCCGGCGAGACAGTTCAGTCCGGTGACGAGCCGCTGCGCACTATCACTTCATATCCGAAGGGTGGAGCCTTCAGCGTTGTCAGCCCGGTCATCGCCCCGGCCACCCACCAAGGTAGCGATCGAATCAATGATCCATTAGCGCCGATGCCGACTGTGACCTGTGCAAATCGTGGTGAACTGACGCTGATCAGTCCTACCCTGATCCAGTCCGGCTACGGCGAGCGCGAAGGCCAGCAACCTCGGGTACCGGGATTGGACAACCCGCTGGGAACAGTTGTTGCCGGCGGTGTAAAGCATGCTCTCGCCAGCGCAGTAATGGTTGGTGCTGGCGGTCCTGAGTACTCGGGCAAGCCAGTGGCCATTGATCAACCGGCGGGAACGCTGATGACCCAGAATCACCGGGCCCTTGCAGCTGCACACCTGGTGAAGTTTCGCTTCAACGATGAAGGCAAACCGCTCGACGAGCCAGTGCCAACCATTACCAGCGGTGGCAACTATAAGCGCCCGGCTGGCGCTGCCCATGCCATGGGGATTTCTTCAGTGTTCATGGCCCAGATGAACGGTGGTTTCAACACGACCGACGCCAAGGGCATTGACGAGCCAATGACCACGGTAACCAACACGGGCAGCCAGCAGCAGCTGGTCGCGGCCAGTTTGGTGCACATGCGCGGCAACTGTGATGCTCGTGATGTCGATGACCCGCTGCACACCATCAGCGCCGGTGGCCAGCACCACGGGCTTGTTTCTGCATTTTTGGAGCGTCAGTTTGGCGCCAGCGTAGGGGCTGGGGTAGAAGATCCGGCACCGACAATCACCGCCGGCGGTGGTGGTAAGAGTTCGCTGATATCGCTGAAGCTTTCCCCGGAGCACGAGGCTGGTGCGCTGCGGGTCGCCGCTTTCTTGATCAGTTATTACGGCGCCGATAACACCAGCGGCTGCGATGCCCCGGCACCGACCATCACCACCAAAGATCGACTGGCGATGGTCACGGTGATGGTGCAAGGCACGCCGTACGTGATCGTCGATATCTGCCTGCGGATGCTCAAACCAGCTGAACTGTACAAGGCCCAGGGTTTCCCCGCGGACTACAACATTACTCACGGTGCCGACGGCAAGCCATTCACCATCACAAAACAAGTGCATATGTGCGGGAACAGCGTTAGCCCGCCACCGATGGCAGCCCTCGCCCGGGCGAACGACCCTTGGCGGTCAGTCGATCGCCGATCAATAGCCGCGTAATCCACCCCTCAACTGCCGGGCTTGTCCCGGCACAGGACCCGTCATGCCCAAAGAGAACAAACTCGCCTTGAAGCGGCAGCGCTGCGAACAGGTGAACCAGGCTATTCAAATCATTGCCGCCCATGGTCGCCGGTTCTTCTACAGCGCCAGCAAGCAGACCTATGCAAGCATGGAAGTGGACGACCGCGGACGCGTCTGGTTCATCGACTACTACAGCCTCAAGCGCATCTACACACACCCGACGCCCTGGAACAAGTGGCGCGGCTTCACAAGCGGCGGCACGTTGCGCAATGTGGTTGAAGGATTCCGAGACTTCATTCTCACCGGCAAGCCGCTGAGTCCGTTTTATCTCGGGCCTGAGCGCTTCGGGGGCGAAAACATCTGGGGTTACGCCGAGGATGAAATGCAGAAGGTGCGCGAACAAGCCGGCGCCTTGCCGGTATTCCGGCAAGCCCAGGAGGCCGCATGATCATTGAACCCGAAATCGACTGCCCGGCGCTGCACCATCGGGCCCAGGGCTACCCGTTCGGTGATCGTGTCCCGCGCACAGTGCGCATGGTCAAGACCGTGACCGCAGACCCTATGCCGGGGATTGGCTTTGCCTACATCAAAGGTGAAGTGCCTACGGCGGTGATCAGTCAAACCTTCCGGGTGTGGACGAATAGCTACGGCGCTGTTTCGGCGGTTATGCCCGACGGGCAGCGGCTGGGGCTGAAACCCGGGGAGTTCGAGGTCGCCACTTGGCACGATGCCACACCGCAAAAGCCAATCTACCTATCAGGGCCCATGACCGGGTTGGCCGACCTGAACTTTCCGGCTTTCCATGCGATGGCTGCTCGCCTACGGGCAGCCGGCCATGCCGTTGTCAACCCGGCCGAACTCGACCACCCAACCAAGGACTGGAGCGACTGCTTGCGCCGCGACATCGTCGCCCTGATGGAGTGTTACACCCTGGCCACGCTATCGGGTTGGGAGCATTCGAAGGGCGCCCGTCTTGAAGTGATCATCGCCGAACGCCTTGGGATGACGGTTGTGAGTGCTCATGACCTGTTGTCGACGGAGGCGGTGTGATGACTGGCCCCATGAGTACTGAAGTTGAGCCAGCACCGAGCCTGGCCACCGGCGCAGATCTCAACGCAGCAACGTGGGCTGATTTCGTTCAGCGCCTGCGGCATGACTGTGTGGGGCTGGGTGTTCGTTCCCACGGAACCGCGGCAGCCCTGTTCACCGTCCAGGTCAAGAAGATCGATTACGGCTTTGAGGTGGACTATGCCAAAGGTCGCGTCGTCTGCCTTGAGGATCGGTCATGGTTCAGCCCCAAAGAATACTGGGCACACCTCGATCGGAATGAGAAAGCCAGCATCAACAGAAAGGCCCAAGCCCACTGTCAGTGCAAGTTCATGCGTGCGGATCAAGATGATCAATGGGAGATCCTCAGCGAGCTTGAAGACCACACCGTTACCGGCTGGAACACGCGCTGGGAGATCGTGAACAGCCATTTCACCAAGGATGCCGCCGAGGCGTTCATCCGGCGCAAGAAGCATGACTACGGTGAAATGCGCGTTTATGCGGAGTCGCAGTATCACGCCTGGGAGTTTGAAGCGATCAAGGCAGCAATCCTCGACGGTACGCTGGCTTACACGCCGGCGCCGGCGGTTATCGATGAGGCAGTGGTACCGGTGGAAATTGCAGGCGGTGGCGCTGATTCGCCAGAGCTATGACCAAGGGTTCTCCTTGTACTGTCGTGGTATTAAGCGTACGCGTTATGATTTAATGCTTCTAAAGGCATTCGGCCACAACAACCAATTTGTTAACGGAATCGAGCATGAGAGAAGGTTCAGGAATGTCATTCATCAGCCACAGCGCAGTTATCCGCGCCGTGTCTGAGGTTTTCGTAGCCATTGAAACCGTATCTGGGTTCTGGAAGAAATTTCACATGGAGAACCAGAAGAGAAAGCTCGACCCCTTTACTCCAGCCATGCGGAGTAAGGGCGAGAAGGCGCGTAACCGTCAGAAGCGTATTAAGTAGGAATATTGCTCAGATGCACCCTCAAAACTAGGAAGTGACCATGGCCACATCAGCAAAGAAAAGTAAGGCGGAGCAGTTCCAAGAGGAGATGATCCGCTGCCGCGGTATCGAGTTTGCTCGACTCGGCATGATGGTTGAGGTCAATGGTGACATGGGCACTATCGAAGGCATTAACGGCAGTGCCAATCTTGACGTTCGTTTTACCAACCAGTTGAAGCATGGCGACCATCTTCACAACTGCCACCCGACCTGGAACGTGAAGTACTTCGATGAGGAGGGGGCCACGATCGCTCATTTCGACGATTGCAAATGTGTTTTTCGTCCCGCCCAAGCAGCTGCGTAAATCGAAGGGGTTTTAACTTGCTCACTCAAAAAGATGCTGAGATCTTCAAAGGGGTCGACACAACTCATCCACCCCACCATGCCAAATTGGTGCCCGGCTGGACGGCGCCCGCGCCACCACCTGGCTATCGCCATCTGGTTGCCATTCTGACGCCAGTCACGCTGGAAGATGGCCACAAGACGCATATGTGGGTGCTTGACTACCTCGACACCGAAACTGCTACCTTCGCGTCCGAAGACCATGAATTCACGGTGGAATGGCCCTGGATTCTTGGCTACCACCCGCAACCTGGTGATTGGGATGCGATCGGAATTCCAAACCTCAACTGAGTGATCAAGGACACTTCGAAATGAATTTGACTGGACGGTTTTACGATCTGGACGACGGTGAGGACATCACGGCAGTCGTCTCGCGCAATGATGGAAACGAGATCGCGTTTGACCTGTCGCACTCCGATGGCTATCGCTACACGGTAGCTCTCAAGCGGCATCAGGGGTCCCTCTTCAAAGGTACCGCGACCTCGCAACCAGCGGGTGACGTCGCAGAGCTATCTTGCCGCGTATACGAGGACGCCACCGAGGGCATCACCTTGATTGTAGGGGCGGGCTGGCGTTACCCGGGCAGCACTCACAATTGTCGTTGGCAGGTTGAACTTCAAGTCGATTGATTGCGTGTTTGCGCTCACTCGAAAAACTTTGCACTTAACCGGAAAAACTTTTCCACTTCGACGAAGTAATTGGCTTTCCCCATCTGTACTTCGCGAGGCTCACGACAGCTGCGAGAGAGGTCAATGCCGATACTGCGTCGAGAAGAGAGTTGGAGAGACAAACCGTGACACTTCCACAGTTGATGTCGAAAGCCAGGAAATTTCTCGGGGTGCTCGCATTCTGGAGCGTGTGGTACCTCTGCGTGTTTGGTTACCCGACCGAACTCAACATGTTGTTGGGGGTTACGAGCGTCCTGTCCGCCGGTGATCAGCTGAATGGTCCCAACGACATGACCATGCTGATTCGTATGGTGCTTGGTCTGGTGCTGGGCGTAGCGGCGGTCATCCTGGTGTTGAAGGGGCTTGGCAAACTTTTTCCGAGTTCTGTTCTGGCCACAGAATCGCTGAGCAAGAACGAGCCAATAAAGCAGCTAAAGTAAATCTGTCTCGGCTACACCAGCCGGCTCGATCCATCAAGGGGCGAACAGATGAAGGGGCGGCTATCTCTTGTCGGCGGATCTGCATTTCTGATCTTGTTCGGAATCGCAGCACAGACCTGGGCGCTTGTGCCGGAGGTCACCATCCAGGCCGATCGAGGTGGCTACCCCATCATCTATGGCAAGACCAATATGCCGGACGGAACCCTTCTCACCGTAACGCTCAGAATTCCCGGCCAGTACGGTGGCATGCAGAACGTCGAGGTGGTGAATGGCCGGTTTGCGTCTACACGGTTTAGCGTCGACGGAGAGCGCCCCTTGCCGTCTGGTAAGGCAAGCGTGGAGGTTTCCTCGCATTTACCTCAGCTCCAGAGCCAAGAGGTGAGGGCGGTTATTGGCCAGCGTGGCGAAAACCTCGAAGGCCCCCTTGTTTACTCACTCCCCGGCATCGGTGGGCGGATGATCAAGACCACAAGCACCCTACAGGTACCCTAACGTGGCCACCGCGGGCCATCCCGGAGTAGAAGGACAGCACCTATGGAAGAAGCGTTGAGGCAATTCAGAGACAAGATCAGGATCGCCACCGGCCGGGAGGTGTTGCCCAGGGAAATATCGGCCTTTACTGAACAGGTGGCGGTGGCTGCTGCACACCACCAGCCAGGCGCCGTGCAATTTGGCCTCTGTGATTTCCAGACATTGAGTGGCCGGGCCGAAACCATCGAAGTTCCGCTGAGGTGAGACCCCAATGTCTCAGAAAAAAGAAGGCAAAGACGAACTGGCGGATGCATATGCGACAGTTCCGAAACACCTGGAAGGCCTTGTCGATGCGGCATTCAGGATGGTCGAGGAAGGACAAGACCCGACCGATGTTTTGAAGATGGTCAGCTACGGTTTGGAAAAAAGACGCCTGACTACTGAGCAGTAGCAAGACGTTTCCTCAGGCTGATGCGCACCCGGGCCCCCAACCACAAACTGCAAAGAGCAACTTCCCTGTATTCGTTTCGATCGTATAGTATGCGTACGCGTTAGGAATCAACATTTGCGAAGCCGTGCGCGATCAACTGACAGGTAAAAAATGAAACCGATTCCAATTCTCGCCGGTGCCGTTGCGGTGCTGGTGTGTGTCATCGCAGGCAATCACCTTGCTCATGACTTTGAGCCCGCTTCCGTGGAGGAGATCCAGGCGGCGATCGCTGGCGGTTCGCCGTGCGTGAAACAAATGCTCACCGATGCTAACCGCATGTCACGCGAGATTTCGCGAAGAGACATTGGATCGGTTCAAGATCGTTGCGTGAAGATTGATCTTCAGTCAGCAGCATTTGACACAGCCAAGCGTTGACCGCCCGGCCGTCGCCGAACAACCCCACTTTTTACACATGCATCAACGAGCCCGGTGACGTCAAAGCCCGAACCTTTGCGGAGGAGGGCACCGATAGAGGTAGACCAATGAAGCAATCGATTCAAGTTCTGCGCAGCATAGCCATGACACTAGGCAATCCAATTGGCAATTTCGGCGTCCCCTATATGGTTTCGCTTCTGGTGGTCGGGTTAACGCTCAAGCAGTTCAAAGAGGACATGCCCGGCCTGCTAGTATTTTCAGTCTTTGTTGTCGGTTCTCTCATATTGGCCCTCGTGCTGATGTATTTTTACTTGGTGATCAACGGCAAGCGAATTCTCGGCGCGATTGAGAAAGACTATGGTCCTCGGACTAGCCAGGGGGTCTACAAGGCTTTCGCTGAGACTAAAGAAGTGGAGAGCCTGGGCCTCGACATACCGGGTCTTGCCAATGCTTACGGCGAGGACAAATGACACATGCACGAGCACCCCGTGGATCCCGCTCACAAACCCATCGTAGTAAAAAATATCCTGATCGGAGTTGGTTGCGCACTTGCGGTTGCCGGTTCCGGAGCTCTTTACCAGCTACACGGATTGACGCCTAAGGTCGTATCGTTCGTGATTGGGTACTGGGGGCTCCTACCGTTTGTGTACCACTTCACTGGGCACGGTTTCGGGTTCAAGAAAAAGCCCCCGGATCAGGTCCAGATTGAGTGCCCCCCGAATAACGAGTAACCCTCGATTCTTTCGTTTTACCTCCCCTCTGACCAGGTGAAGCATTCGACGGCCCCACTGCCCGGGCCTTCGGATGCGCGATCGCGGGGAATCCCCTCGCAAAATAAGACCTCTCTTTCCCCCGACACTTCCGCCTTCTCGATTCGGTATCTCTCCAGGTGATACCACGACATTTAAAAAGGCCGTCACTTGGCCTTCACAAAATATACGTGCGTGTTATGCTTCGCGAAAATTCCCCGCCGATGATTTCGGTTGGCAGGGAACCCTTCTATCGACAACCAGATGACAACAGGAACCTTCAATGGCCTTAGAAGAGTCGATTACAGATCGCCCAGTGGCGCACGTGGGCTCGCAGGGTGTGTCGGCTGCTGTAACGGCCGCTTCGCTTAAAGCAACGGTTCTTCCTGAACTGTTCGCTAACACCTCGCGCATAAGTTCTGGAGCCTTGCTAACTGTTACATGTGTTTTATCTTCCATAAATCAGTCACTTACCTAATTTAACTTCTTTTAAGTTTTTTTCGCGCGTAACGAGTGATTGATTGCCAATCTGCACAATTTCAATTCCATAGTAACCTCTCATTTTGAGCTCGTCTGAAGTGGAGGCTAGGCCATGACGGCCATTTATGTTTGGGGGTAGTGCACCCCAAGTGCCGGTTATGTCGCGATGACTCGTGGATCGAAATCCCTCACTATCATTGGGGCGTGCGGACACCTGCCAGCAAAATAATCTTACGTAATGACAGGGGCACACTCGTCAAGCTTTCCATGGACATCTTCTTCAGCGCCCTAAATACAACTGTTTCAGTCGTATTGAGGATGTCCATGCCCTATAGAGGAATATATGGACAAAAAATCAGTTTGATGTCCATGGAGCTCGTTCCTATTTCGCAAACCGCTGGTCCAAGCATTGACGCCTGAAACCAGCAAAGTACGACAGCGCTCTGAAAACCATGGAACTATGTAGAGCCCATACTCAGTTATGTACTTTGGGCTTCTGCAAGGCCGAGCATTGCGTCCTTAATATTCTTTTTGCTCTGTATAATCCATTTTGCCCAAGACAAAATCTCTCTACCGCTACGCAGTGCTGATGCTTCCCCCCAGTTTAATACGTATTTGGTCGTGAGAAGCGCACCCAAATCCTTTGCATGAATATTTGGCGTAGTTTTAATTATTTTGTCCACTTCCAACATTATTGGCTCGGAGGAAGCTATAGATAGAACAGCATCAAAATGTGAGGCGTATTTTGCGGCTTTTCCGTTGTTCAAGCTAAAGCTAGTAGTATCTTGTGCCGCTAGTTCAAATCTAGCTAGGATGCGTAAAGCGTTAACATAGCCAGCCGGATATTTATCAGCTTTCTTGATGCTCTTATTAGCTTCAAGCCATTTTAAGCACTCAATTGTTACAAGAGGTGAGGCAAGCGGAGAGAAAATTTTGGTGGATCGGCGTCTTCTGGATGTTTTAATGCCGTCTTTAAGAACTCCGCCTTGGTCTCGATATATCCAGCCATTTAAAGAGCTAACAAGGAAGCCACAGAGTTCAAGCCATTTGCATATCCTCAGCGTGTACACATGCCAGGTTTTTTCGGCATAGGTGCTGTTAGGAAAAATTTCTTGAAGAATAGCAATTGCATCGCTGAGCGTCATTATCGAATTTGATGTGCGATCCTGGATTGCAAGCGTGAATGCATGTTTTTTGAATTTTTCTCTAACGGCTTGAAGTATCGCTACTTCATCGCCTTGGACTAGGCCTGGATTTAGCTGGTAGGTTCCGCCTTCTCGCGTGGCCACACCAAACATATTAATATCTGTGCCTGTGTTTTGAATTGAGCCTTCTGTCAATCCCGAAATTGTCACGAGGTCGTGCGTGGAAAGTGGTTTGTTTGCTTGCAGCAGTTTGGCGACTTTTATTACGGACGCCGGTTCTGTTGATGGTAGATAGCGTAACGGGATTACAGGAACCTTTTGTGTTAGCAGATACTCTCGGAAGATATCCCAGTATACGTTTAATCTGTCACCACTTTTAATTACAAGTCTGCGATGCATCAGAGAATCTAATGCTTCAGCGCTTGAAGACTCTATTACCTCAAACCAGTCTACCGGAGCCCTTTGCGCGACTATATTCAGGCATGTACGATCTGCTTTGCTAAGTTGATTTAGATCAGTGTCAAACAAACTTGCAATGTCCAATTTGTTTGCTAAAAGTTTTTCTTGGTCAGCGCCAGACTGAATTTTTTCATAAATATGTATGCATAATTTTTTCAATAGCCATGGGTAACCTTGGCTACTCACAATTAAGTTGTGTCTCAAATCGTTTTGAAGTTTCTGTCCGAGTTCTTTTTCAAAAATATTAATTGCGGCGTTAGATTCACTATCAGAAAATGGTGAAAGCTTTCTGGTAACTCTATAGTCTGATAGTTGATGCCAAAAAAAGTAAGCCGGATGGTCACCCTGGGTGGTGCTGTCACTTTTCCAAGCAAATCCTAAGCACAGGCAGCTACATACGCTCGCCGCGTTGAGTAGTAATGATTTGGCTCTATTGAAAACTTCAAAAAGCTCTGGTTTCGAATATAGTTCTTCGAACTGATCGAAAATTAGAACAATTAATTTTTTTTGCGCGGCGACACTAGCTAAGTAGTTTTTTAATGATGTTGAGTTTAGCGGGTTGCTTACGTCAGAAACGACGAGTTCAATCGACGCGTCGCCATAGCCTTGAGTTTGTGCCGCAGATAGACATTTTAGCAGTGCTGAATAAATATAGGATGGACCTGTGGCTGCTCGGACGTCCACAGGGAATATGAAGTATTTGTTCCTATTCTGGACATTCCTCGACTTGTCAGAAAGCTTCGCTACCAGTGAGCTTTTGCCCATGCCGGAGTCTCCGGTGAGAGCAAATATTCTTGTTGTAGTCGACTGGGAGAGCACCAGCTTGAAAAAATCAAAAACAAAATTTATATCTTTAGCGCGTCCTACAAAGTCTTGAGGTCTAGCGGGGCGATAATCGCTCCACTCAACGCCTGTTTGTACTTGAGCTACCTCTCCAACATCTTCAGCTACTGGTAGAATCGGCTTGACTGTGCTGGCAGTTTGAGCTTCAAATTCCAGTGATCCAAGCGATGTGTCAGTTCCCAATAAGTTCGCTATCAATTTAGAGTCTGTTACTGGCTCGTTGTTAGAGGCGTAGTAGAAAATAACTTTATTAGGGATGCCCCCTGCCAGGATTGTTACAGCCCATAGATTCCCATAGGGGGTGACTAACAACACCCAGCCACCTAAAAGATTCTGGCTGTTGCAATAATCAAGTGCTTTTGGCTGTGGAGGTTCTTTAATCACATTTGCAGCTATTAATGCATTTATTACATCTTTAGGCTCATAAAAGCTTAGGGTCGTGGCTTGAGCGGTGGGTTTGTTTTGCCATGTCTCCATAAAGCCTTTGGCTTCTTTGCCATATTCAGCGGTGCTGACTAACCATGCTTCTGAGTACTCCATCAAAGCTCGTGTGCCGGCTAGATTTTTAAGTATATTCGCGTCTATAGGCTTATCCCTGTATGCCTTACACTCTACGTAAATTTCCTTTCCGCTTATTTTGTGTTTGCAGAGGAGGTCAAGCTCGACTGCCGTGAAACGAATTTCATTTATAACTTCATATGATTGGGCAGATAAGAGTTGTGCCGTCAACTTTTCCAGCAGATCGCCTTTCTCTTTAGTTGAGGCCGAGCTTGGCAGGGCGACTTCAATTTTAATATCCATTTTTTAGAAACGCTCTCTTGGCAGTAATCGTTTTTTAGGCACAATATGATTCATACTACTCCTCAAGCATGGCGCAACGCTACTACGCGGCACACTAGAAGGCTATCTTGATATCGCTGCTAAAAGGTTGCGCGTTTTGACGCCAAGAGTAGAAATCCACACCGAGGCTCTTTTGCGAGAAAACCGAATCGATCCCCTGTCGTGAACACGATGCTGCTGAATTTAGCCTGCTCTTAGGCAAACTCTATCCTGCGTCTAGCGGACATCGTGATTATTTTTCTTTTTGCGTTATTGGCAGGCACGAAGTGGCGATTAAACAAACCAATAGACACCCGCACATAACACCGAGTAATGCCGATGCTCCGAAGCGTTCCAAAACAAAAGCTGCGGCAATGGGGCCGCAGGCTTGGGCAACAAGGACGGGCCTTGCGAGCAGTCCCATTCGTGCGCCATATCCTTGAGGTCCAAACAGTGCCAATGGAAGAGTGCCGCGAGCAATGGTAAGGATGCCGTTACCTGCTCCGTAAAGTGCAATCGCCGCGAAGGCCAGCCAAGGCAGGCCTGAGATCAGCAGTCCAAGTCCTATCAAACAAAGCAACACACCAGCTCGTGCGGACCAAGTTGGGTGGAGGTTTCTGCCTATGGAAAACTCTGCCACCCGTGCCACGACTTGCGAAGGGCCAATTACCATGCCGACGGCCAAGGCCACAGCAGTCGCAATCCCCAGCTGATTAAGGACATTGAGCAGGTGCACTGAGATGCCTGATACCACCAGCGCCAGAATCGTCAGCATCGCGCCAATCAGCAAGAACAGATGGTTGGTAGTGTCGGGGCGAAGCTCTGATGCATTGGGCGCTTCTGTAATGACGGGGTGAGGCGGTTGTTTTGTGCTTCCGGGAATCAACAGGGCATGAATAGGGAATCCTATTAGCAAGTGAACAGTTGCGATGACAAAGCAGGCGCTTCGCCAACCGATCCAACTCTCCAGTCCCGCTATCACCGGCCAGCCTATGGTGCTGGCGAACCCACCTAACAGGGTCAGCCCGGTAATTGACGTTCGAGCCCCCTCGCCGAAAAGACGTCCTAGGGTTGAGAAGGCTGCGTCGTATAAACCCGCTGCCATGGCAACGCCGATCAGGGTCCAGGCGAGATAGTAATTGGCAGTGTTGTCCGCCAGCCCCATCAGTAGCATGCCGAGAGCCAGCAGCAGTGAACTGGCGGCTAGGACAGAGCGTCCGCCATGACGATCAATCTTACGACCAACTGCCGGCGAGGCAGCTCCGGCTACCAGCAATCCCCAAGACAGGCCGCCCACTACGCTGGTAATGGACCACCCCGTCTCTTTGGCTATCGGAGACGCAAGCACAGCAGGCAAGTAATAGGTCGTCCCCCAGGCAAGAATCTGAGTGAAACCCATGGCCCATACGAGCCTGGAGCGATTGATCGGGGGATGAATCTGCTCTGGAAGTGTCACGACCGGCGCACTCGTCTTTTAGTTGTCAGTAACAACAAGCTAGCGTCTTCGTCTGGCTACCGTCAACCAGAGATCGGTGTTGACGATTCCGAGATACCGGGATTACTGTTGCAGCTAACAACTAAATTGTGACGGGTATGACGAAGGGTAAAAACGATCAGCTGACTCAGGATTCCGAGGACTTGTACGAGGCGTTGAACCAGCTGGTTCGCGTCCATCAGTTCCGTGATCGAGATCGGATCTGCTGTTACGACGTGTCTGTAACCCAGTGCTATGCCGTCGAAACACTGGTCAAAAGGGGCGCGCTACGCCTTCAGGTCTTGGCGGAAGAAATGTTCTTGGACAAGAGCACGGCGAGTCGAGTGATCGATACCCTGGAGCGCAAAGGGTATGTGTCCCGCGTTGAAGATAATGAAGATCGGCGTGCGGTGCGAATTCAGGCAACGGATGCTGGACGTGAGCTATACGCGAAAATCAGAGCTGATCTGATTGCTGAGGAGCGAGCGATGATTGAGAACCTGTCGGCTGAAGCTAGGCAGGGAGCGCTGAGTTTGCTCAGGCAGATTACGCGGGCCACGGAGATTCGCTGCGGGCTCGTGAGTGAGTGCTGCCCAGCCGTGAAGAGCAAGGATTGAAAGGGAAAAACGCCCTTTTTTTGTGAATAATGTTGTTACTACCAACGTAATAGGGCTCCAACAATGCGAGTTCGTTTAGCTGAACCGAAAGACACTGTTTCAATAGCTGCCATCTACAACCAGGGGATCGAGGAGCGTAGCTCTACGTTTGAAACGACTCCTCGAAGCCCGGCAGACATGCTTGATCGCATCAACTCAATGGAGCGTTATCCAGTATTGGTCATGATCGATAAAACGGATCAGGTTGTTGGATGGGCAGGACTCAGTAGCTATCGCGCTCGTGCCTGTTACGACGGCATTGCGGATTTTTCCATTTACCTGGACCGCAGTGTTCGCGGCCAGGGGCTCGGCAAGCAGTTACTTCAGTCACTGCTGACAGAAGCCGAAGCTCGCGGATTCTGGAAAGTCCTTTCACGTATTTTTACCTTCAATCACGCCAGCCTCGCATTGTGCGAAGCCTCCGGTTTCCGCCAAGTGGGGGTGTATGAAAAACACGCCTGCCTGGAAGGGCGTTGGCTCGACTGCGCGATTGTCGAGCTCCTGTTTCCGATCAATCAGCCAGCCTGAAGAAGGAATCGATCATGGAAAACAATCATCTTCCCGTGGCCATCATTGGAGCAGGCCCAGTGGGTCTCGCCGCAGCTGCCCATTTGCTGGCCAGAGGTATCACTCCGCTGATTCTGGAAGCTGGTCCGAAAGCTGGGTCCAGTATTGAAGAATGGGCGCATGTGAAGATGTTCTCTCCATGGCAGTTCAACGTGGACAAGGAGGCGGCCAAACTTCTGCTGGTCGATGGTTGGACTCCACCGCCGGAGAACGAGTATCCAACAGGTCGTGAACTGCTGGACCAGTTTGTTCGACCTCTCGCGGACCTCGAACAGATCAAGCGTCACTTGCAGCTCAATACCCGTGTTCTAGCGGCCACTCGCGTCGGGCAGGATGTGATGAAGACCCAGGGCAGATCGGCAGCTCCTTTTTTACTGCGTGTCGTAGGGCCAACGGGTGAACAGGATGTGCTGGCCAGTGCTGTCATTGATGCCTCGGGCACTTACCTGACACCGAACTGGATGGGTGCCCATGGCATCCCTGCATTGGGCGAGATCGAGCATGCAGCGCACATTGCGTACGGCATTCCGGATGTACTGGGCCGTGCCCGGAATCGCTATGCCAACAAAAGAGTGCTGGTAGTGGGGGGTGGTCACTCCGCGTTTAACGCCCTCCAGGATCTGGTGCGTCTAATTCAGGAGGCACCGCATACCAAAGCGCTATGGGCGATCCGGGGTAATTCTCTTGAGCGCATTCTGGGTGGTGGTGCGAATGATCAATTGGAAGAGCGCGGAAAGCTCGGCCTGAAAATTCGTCGGTTGCTGAATGATGGCGTGATCGAGTTGTTCAAAAACGTCGCTATCGATCAGGTTGTAGGCAATGGCCAAGGGTTGGTCGTGAAGGCGGGAGAGCAGGTACTTCCACCTGTGGACGAGCTCATTGTGGCGACTGGATTCCGCCCAGACATACGGCTGCTAGCCGAGCTACGTATCGCGCTTGATCACGCGACCCAAAGCGCCGTGTTGCTCGCTCCAATGATTGATCCCAATGAGCACAGTTGCGGTACGGTCAGGCCCCACGGTGCGGTAGAACTAGCCCATCCTGAGGAAGGTTTGTTCATTGTGGGGATGAAGAGCTATGGCCGGGCGCCTACGTTCTTGTTGATGACAGGGTATGAGCAGGTACGGTCTGTCGTCGCGGCATTGGCGGGTGATTGGGATGCAGCGAAGAGGGTTGAACTGGTTCTCCCGGAGACTGGCATATGCAACTCGGATTTCGATGAAGTCGATGACCGTTTTAAGGCTTCGACCAGTCAGGCGTCTTGTTGCGGTGCTGGCGGCGCAATCCCTGAGGTTGCACCTCGTACCTCTCCAGGTTGTTGCAAAGGCTAGTACCAACAACCGATATCCGCCCCTGCGATAGGGGCGGATCAAATCTCACTGTTTTACTTTTTAAGCGTGCTCAGATAGTCCTTGAGCGCCTTCTCGTCACCCGACTTAACGGTCATCCCGTCTGGGCCGGTGCCGATTTCCGTGTATTGCTTGGCCGGTTCGCCGTGTGCCTTGAATTCTTTCAGTTGTTCAGAGCCTTCACGAAAGACCCAAAGGCGTCCGTCTTCTACTTTGGTAAAGAAACCTGGCTTGTCGTACTGGCTCGCGAAGCTAACGCTCGCAAACAAGCTGGTCAGCAAGGCGGCGGTGATCGTCAGTTTTTTCATTTTCCTGGCTCCTGATTGGTTGGATCGGAGCAGAGGCTATCCCCTGACGGATGACAAACTTATTACAGTATTCGCATATACATTTTTCCAAATGTTTCTGAAGCGTTCCGCTGAGTGAATATCCTACGCCCCCTATATTACGGGCTTGTAGGTGAGTCCGTTAGCCAGGAGCTGGTCTTTTCCAAATTACTCCGTCGCAGGGTCTTTACCTTGCATGCGAAAAAACATATATTCGTTTAACCGTATATCAGCTGAGATTGCACAATGACCAGCAAAGCCCGTGTTCTGTTCGTTTGTACCGCCAACGCTGCCCGCTCACAGTTGGCCCAAGCGCTGCTGAGGCATACCGATTCGGAGCATTTCGAGGCGTTCAGCGCCGGCACTGTCCCAACTCAGGTCGATCCGCGCACCTTTGACGCACTTTCCCACCTTGGGGTGAATACCGAAGGATTGCGTAGTAAGTCGATCGAAGAATTCCGAGGTGAGCGTTTCGATTACGTCATCACCTTGTGCGATAAAGCCGCAGCGGAATGCCAGTCGCTACCTGGAGCCGGCGAGGCATTGGCCTGGAATTTTGAAGATCCGGCCACCAGCACTAAACCCGATGCATTCCGTCACACCCTTCACGAAATTCATGAGCGCATCAAGATGTTCGTCTTGGTGAAAAGCAAACGCTGAGAATCGATATGGCTGACCATCTGACACCGACCACTGTATTCAAATGCCTGGCTGACGACACCCGTGTCCGCACGATGCTGCTCATCACCCGTGAAGGAGAGCTATGTGTTTGCGAGCTGACCTGCGCGTTGAACGAGAGTCAGCCAAAAATCTCCAGGCACCTGGCGCAGTTGCGCACTTGCGGTTTGCTGTCGGACCGTCGGCAAGGCCAATGGGTTTATTACCGACTGCACCCGAATCTCCCTAATTGGGTTCATCAAGTGCTGACCACTACGCTCGAAAGCAACAAGCACTGGTTAAGCCCTGATGCCAAACGCCTTGATGAAATGGGTGACCGTCCTGAACGGGCAGCCGTGTGCTGTGAAAGCAAAATCGCCTGATTCCGCCTTCGACTACGAGACCGCTCGATGAAAATCCTGTTTCTCTGCACTGCTAATAGCTGCCGCAGCATCCTCTGTGAAGCGATCTTCAATCACTTGGCACCGGAAGGCATGAAAGCCTACAGCGCGGGCAGTCAGCCCAAAGGTGAAGTGCATCCGCTGAGCCTCAAAACATTGGGGAATTCTGGTATTTCGACGTTCGGGCTGTCCAGTAAGTCCAGCGATGTCCATGTGAACCTGGCTCCTGATTTCGTCATCACGGTATGTGACAAGGCTGCCGGTGAGGCCTGTCCGGTATTTTTCGGGCCAGCTACCAAGGCGCACTGGGGGCTGGCCGACCCTTCGGAATACCAAGGGACGCAAGAAGAGATCGAGGCGGCTTTTGAAGCCACCTTGGAGCAGATCAAAACCCGTATCCAAGCCTTCCTGGCTTTACCGCTTTCCCAACTGAGTGCCGAACAGCTCAAGGCAGAGCTGGCCCTGATTGGCACGCTGTAACCACAGGAGCAATGATCATGATTAAAAGCCGCCTTTCATTTCTGGACCGTTACCTGACGCTGTGGATTTTTCTCGCCATGGCCTTGGGCATCGGTTTGGGAAGCCTGTTCGAAGGCTGGCCACAGTGGCTCAACAGTCTTTCTGTGGGCACAACCAACATCCCTATCGCTATCGGTTTAATCGTGATGATGTATCCGCCTCTGGCCAAGGTTCGCTATGAGGAACTACCGGAGGTCTTCAAGGACAAACGCATCCTCGTTTTGTCTTTGGTCCAGAACTGGGTCATCGGCCCGGTGTTGATGTTCGCACTGGCGATCATCTTCTTGCGGGACCAGCCGGAATACATGACGGGTCTGATCCTGATCGGCTTGGCTCGCTGCATCGCGATGGTGCTGGTCTGGAATCAGATTGCGGGTGGCAACAATCAGTACGTCGCCGGGCTGGTGGCGTTCAACAGCATCTTCCAGATCCTGTTTTTCAGTCTGTATGCCTGGGTCTTCCTTGGGCTGTTGCCGCCGCTGTTCGGGCTGGAAAGCAGTGTGATCGAGACCAGCTTTGTCAGCATTGCCGAGTCGGTCCTGATCTACCTGGGTCTGCCGTTCCTGGCGGGCTTCCTGACCCGCAAGATTCTCATCGCCCGTAAAGGCGAAGCGTGGTTCCAGGAGCGCTTCATTCCAAAGATCAGCCCGCTGACGCTGGTGGCGCTGCTGTTGACCATCGTGGCCATGTTCAGCCTCAAGGGTGACGTGGTGCTGCAATTGCCGCTGGATGTGTTGCGTATCGCGATCCCCCTGACCATTTATTTCGTGGTGATGTTCTTCATCAGTTTCTGGATGGGCAAATTGCTCAAAGCTGACTATCCACGCACCACGGCGCTGGCCTTTACCGCCGCGAGCAACAACTTCGAACTGGCGATTGCCGTGGCCATTGCCACCTTCGGCCTGGCTTCCCCGGTCGCTTTCGCCACGGTGATTGGTCCGCTGGTGGAAGTGCCGGTACTGATTTCTCTGGTCGGTGCTGCTCTCTGGTTGAAACGCCGCTGGTTCGATGAATCCAAGAGCGCCGTTGCGCAGGACAAAGACTATGTTTGATGACCCTATCCCCCAGCTCGATACCGGACTGGTTGACCTCCCATCGGCAGACAAACTCGGTATTGAAAAGACCTCTATCCATAAGCCGCGCATTTTGCTGCTGTACGGATCAACCCGTGAGCGTTCCTTCAGCCGCCTGTTGGTAGAAGAAGCCGCTCGGCTGCTGGAGCACTTCGGCGCCGAGGCGCGGATTTTCAATCCGTCCGGTTTGCCGCTGCCAGATGACGCCCCCGACGATCATCCTCGAGTGAAGGAATTGCGCGAGCTGATGCTGTGGTCCGAGGGGCAGGTCTGGTGTTCTCCAGAACGTCACGGTTCCATGAGCGCGGTCTTCAAAGCTCAGATCGACTGGGTGCCACTGGCCATGGGCGCGGTACGCCCGACCCAAGGCAAAACCCTTGCCGTCATGCAGGTGTGCGGTGGCTCGCAGTCGTTCAACGTGGTCAATCAGCTGCGAGTGTTGGGACGTTGGATGCGCATGTTCACCATCCCCAACCAATCCTCCGTGCCGAAGGCCTATATGGAATTCGACGATAGCGGCCGGATGAAACCTTCTCCGTTCTACGACCGTGTCGTTGATGTAATGGAAGAGTTGGTGAAATTCACGCTGCTGCTTCGCGACCGTCAGGACTATCTGGTCGATCGTTATTCCGAGCGCAAGGAGTCGGCGGAAGAACTCATGAAACGTGTCAATCAGCGCTCCATCTGAGGATTTTTCACCGTGCAACAACACCCATACTCCGTACTTCCCTTGGCACAGTTCAATGGCCAATTGATCTTCACCCCGTGCCCAGGCACGAAGGGCACCCGACCGTTCGAGGCGCTGCAAACCCTCAAGGATGCGGGGGCATCGGCGTTGCTGACGCTAATGCCGACCGAGGAGCTGCTTCAGAACGAGGTCGATCTGCTGCCCGAAGAGTGCCAAATGCTCGGCATCGAGTGGTTTCACCTGCCAGTTGAAGACGATCAAGCGCCTGGCGACGCTTTCAAAGCCGCCTGGGAGCAGCACCATCCGCGTCTCAAGCAATTGCTGACCGAAGGTAAAACCATCGCCATCCATTGCAAAGGCGGCTCGGGCCGTACCGGTTTGATCGCGGCTCAACTGTTGATCGAGAGCGGTGTGCCCTTCAGCGATGCCATCCGCGATGTTCAGTCGTTGCGTCCACGCGCCATTCAGCATCCCGCCCATATCGAATACATCGGCCAGTTCGACACCCAGTCGAATGCCCACTGACAGCAGATACAGAGCACAACAATATGACTATCAAAGTTGGTATCAATGGTTTTGGTCGGATCGGTCGCCTCGCGCTACGAGCAGCCTGGAGCTGGCCAGAATTTGAGTTCGTTCAGATCAACGATCCGGCAGGCGACGCAGTAACCCATGCGCACCTGATCAACTTCGACTCCGTGCATGGTCGTTGGCACAACGAAGCCAGCGCTGAAGGCGATCAGGTGGTGATTGGCGGCAAGCGCATCAAGGTCACCGCGAACAAAGCGATTGCGGACACCGACTGGTCGGGTTGCGATCTGGTGATCGAGGCCAGCGGCAAGATGAAAACCGTGGCGGTGTTGCAGGCTTACCTCGACCAAGGCGTGAAGCGTGTGGTGGTCTGCGCTCCGGTCAAGGAAAAAGGCGCGCTGAACGTCGTCATGGGCGTCAATCATCAGCTGTTCAATGCGGCGGAACATCGCATCGTCACCGCCGCTTCGTGCACCACCAACTGTCTGGCGCCCGTGGTGAAAGTCATCCACGAGAAGCTGGGCATTCGTCACGGCTCGATCACTACCATCCACGACCTGACTAACACCCAAAGCATTCTCGATCAGCCACACAAGGATCTGCGCCGTGCGCGTGCTTCCGGCATGAGCCTGATTCCGACCAGCACCGGCTCTGCCACGGCCATTGCCGAAATTTTCCCGGAGCTACGTGGACGCCTGAATGGTCATGCCGTACGCGTGCCGCTGGCCAACGCTTCGCTGACCGACTGTGTCTTTGAAGTTGAGCGAGCCACAACGGTCGAAGAGGTGAACCAACTGCTCAAGGACGCTTCCGAGAACGAGCTGAAAGACATCCTCGGTTTCGAGGAGCGTCCACTGGTGTCCATCGACTACCGTACCGACCCTCGTTCATCGATCATCGATGCGCTGTCGACCATGGTCATCAACGGCACCCAGGTCAAACTCTATGCCTGGTACGACAACGAATGGGGCTATGCCAACCGTACCGTTGAGCTGGCCAAAATGGTCGGTCTGGCAGTCTAAGGAGCGGTCATGAAAGCGTTGTCAGCCCTCGCTCCGGAAGTGCGGCAGTACCTGCTCGTGACGGGCAACTACTGGGCCTTCACCCTCACCGACGGCGCCTTGCGCATGTTGGTGGTGCTGCACTTTCACGCGTTGGGCTACAGCCCACTTCAAATCGCCGCGTTGTTTCTGTTCTATGAGCTTTTTGGCGTGATCACCAACCTGGTGGGTGGCTATCTCGGCGCCCGACTGGGGCTGAACCGAACCATGAACATCGGGCTGGGCATCCAGGTCGCGGCGCTGCTGATGCTGACCGTTCCTGTGGCTTGGCTAACCATTCCATGGGTGATGGGCGCACAGGCGTTGTCGGGGATTGCCAAAGACCTGAACAAGATGAGTGCCAAAAGCTCCATCAAGCTTCTGGTTCCTGATGGGCAGCAGGGCAAGCTCTACCAGTGGGTGGCGATCCTCACCGGCTCGAAGAACGCACTCAAGGGAGTCGGCTTCTTTCTCGGCGGAGCCTTGCTGGCATTGATCGGCTTCAAAGGTGCATTGCTGGCCATGGCGGGTGTTCTGGCGCTGATCTGGATCAGCAGCTTGATACTGCTGAAGAAGGACCTGGGCAAAGCGAAAGCCAAGCCCAAGTTTCGCGACATTCTGTCCAAGAGCAAGGCGATCAATATCCTCTCGGCGGCGCGGATGTTCCTGTTCGGTGCCCGCGATGTCTGGTTTGTGGTGGCCTTGCCGGTGTACCTGAGCAGCGTGTTCGGCTGGGACTTCTGGCAGGTTGGCGGCTTCCTTGCGGCTTGGGTGATTGGCTACGGCATCGTGCAATCCTTCGCGCCCAACATCACCGGCAAGAAACGTGGGCACGTACCGGATGGTCGTGCGGCATTTTTGTGGGCACTAGCACTGGCAGGGTTGCCCGCGGCCATTGCTCTTGGGCTGAGCACCGGGTGGTCACAACAGGTGGTGTTGCT
Organism: Pseudomonas sp. KH_046_2; assembly: GCF_057838985.1. NCBI lineage: Bacteria > Pseudomonadati > Pseudomonadota > Gammaproteobacteria > Pseudomonadales > Pseudomonadaceae > Pseudomonas > Pseudomonas sp. KH_046_2. The sequence goes on from NZ_JBYQOW010000002.1 coordinate 138,973, forward strand.
CGGCGGACTGATGGTCTTTGGCGCGCTATTCGCGGTGAATTCGTCGCTGCACAGCTACCTGATCGTGTCCTACGCCAAGGAAGATGGCGTGTCGCTGGATGTGGGTTTTTATTACATGTCCAACGCCATGGGACGGCTGATCGGCACGGTGCTGTCCGGCTGGGTTTATCAGGTGTATGGGCTGGAAGCATGCTTGTGGATATCGAGCGCCTTTGTGCTGCTCGCAGCACTGATTTCTATCGCCTTACCTAGGCATGCCGAGGCGATATGAATCCGTCAGACAGGACGGAGTGAACCTCTTCGCGCTACGTGCGTGTGGAGGAATTGGCAGAGCCTGAATCAGCACATGTCGGAGGCACGCCATGAGTAAATCAATCAGCATCCCCACACTGTCCTTTGTGGTGATTACAGCGTTGGCATTGACCGCTTGTGATCAAGGTGAGACACCTGCCAAGCATCCGTCCGGTATGGACAAGACGATTGAGGGGACATGGTTTATAGGTGAGTGGCGCAATAACCAGAGGGATGCTTTGGCGCTACCGTCGTTTCGGCTTTCCGCCGACAGTCTGCAATGGGGTGATTGTACGGCGGAGTTTGGCAGCCTGATTAGCCGCGACGAAAAGCGAGCATCCCTGGTGGTAAAAGAGGGTAGCGACTGTCCAGCCAGCAGCCAAGGACGGCTGAAGGACATCCTCCTTCAGCGCATAAACGAGTGCATGGCCAGTGTCGAGCTTTACGCTTCTGCGGAAGATGTCAGGCAAGGTTCTCCTCAACAATCAGCGGTGTATTTCAAGGTCGGCTGCCGGCCACTTCAGGTGGACTGATCGGCAAGAAAAGTTACGATCTCATTGACTGTGCTCCGTGCTGTCCGTGTTACACCGATCAGTGTGGCGGAAGCTGAACCTGTCCACTCGCCGTAACCGACCAGCCACAGCCCTGGCTCTTTGATCGAGTGGGTGCCTTCGACCTCAACGCGGCCCTCGGTGTTGACCACCCCCAGTGAATCCAGATGCTGAAGGGCTGGCCGAAATCCGGTGCACCAAATCACCGAGTCCACCGCAGACTCGGAACCATCGACCCAAACAACCCCATTAGGAGTAAAACTTTCGAAAGATCGTAGAGACTTGAGAACATTGCGCTCTCGGGCTTCGGCAACGGGTGGAACCATGACGATATCGCCCAGCCCACCAACCGGCTGCTCAATGACGCGCCCCTCCAGCTGGGCTTTCCAGCGATCAGTTGCACGCTCGAACAATACCCGCCCATCCACATCGTCAGGCAAGAACATCGGTTCTACTGGGGTTACCCACGTGGTCGCAGCGACCTTTGAAACTTCGGCAAGAATTTGTGCCCCTGAGTTACCTCCACCCTCCACCCACCACCAACACCTTTTTGTCCGCGAACGGCCACGCTTCGACATAATTCGCGGAGTGCAACTGCTGACCCTCGAATAGCTCTGCATTGGGATAGTGAGGTACGTAGGGATTGCTCCAGGTGCCTGTAGCGCTGACAACAACCTTGGCATCCCAATGCTTGTCTTCAGAACGTACACGCAGGCCAGATTCCGTTCGCTCAACAGAAGTGACCCGAACTGGGCGCTCGACCGGGAAATGGTAGCGCTGTTCGTATTGGTTGAGGTATTCGATCACATGATTTCGTGAAGGATAGCCATCTTGCGTAGGGGGCATCATCCAGCCAGGTATCGAACTCCAGGTGGCGGGCGAGAATAGACGCAGCGAGTTCCAGCCATGTCGCCAGGCACCACCGGGTTCTTCCTCTGAGTCGAGGATTACGAACGAAAGAGGTGTGCGGCGCAGGAAATACGCTACAGCCAAGGCTGATTGACCCCCGCCGATAATGACTACGTCTAGTTGAGCGCTGAGCGAATCAGTCATTGGACGAACCTTAGATCGATGCAAGACGGTCCAGTATAGCGATTCAATTTTGACTCCAACTGATCCAGCTCATATCGAGAGGGGAGTCTCCTACGGGGTGTGCAATCCCTGGGTAGAGCTTGGAAATCTGGCATTCACAACGAAGCCCCCCGCGATATGGCTTACATAGGCGGGGGGCTTGGATTAACGCACTCGTGAAAAGCGTCACGCTAGTACTAGACGACTTTCTTACGTAGTAAACCTGCGCGTCTTGAAGCTGATCTTCTCTTTGAATTCCTCCACTTTCCCAATGCGGCGAATGCTCGCCCACGTCCCTTTGTAATATGGGATTACGTTTCGATCTGTCCATGGCGTGGTCAGATCGCCCATCACACCGTTGAAATGGCCGAACTGCATAAACGTCTGGTTACGCTTGATATCCGGCTCCAGGTAGGCCAGCGCGTAGGATGAACCGTAGTCGTTAAACACCTCGACCACGTCCCCAGATGTAATAGCCAAGACTTGGGCATCGTCGGGGTTAATTTCCAGATAGGCCATCGGCACACGCCGTTGCACGAAGTCGTTGTATTGATCGTGGTAGAGCGTTTGCCACACTTCGTTGATGCGCCCGTTGTTGACCCAGAACTGGTGTTTCTCCTTCTGTTCTGCCACCGGTTTTGGCAATCCGGGCCATGTCGCTGGCTTGAACTCAGCCTTGCCGTCCGGAGTGTCAAATTTGTAATCGGTGTAGAGCATCTCGGTGCCGATCAGCTTGCCTTCTCGGTATTCTTTAGTGGGTAACTGGACGCCATTGTTGCCCATGGCTTTCAGCCGCTCGTAAGTGACGAGATTGCCCGTGGTGCCTCCCTGACTGTCGATTGGGCCAGCACCGGGTTGGCCAGCCATACGGAAGCCGTCGTTGAAGGCGTCCTCCTCGCTTTTCCAGTCGAACCCTGCAAAACGCGCCGCCATGTCCTGTTTCCCTTCGTCCGTATACATCTGCCGAAGGGTGTTAGCGATAGCCGCTGCGATGAGGCAATCGGCTTTCGCCGAACCAGGGGGATCCATGAATTTTTGTGAAAGGCGCATCCGGCGCTCGCCATTCATTGAGGTGAGATTCATTTCGCCTGGATGGGTCGCCGGCAGCATCACATGGGCGGCTTCTGCCAGTTTGGTAGGGTAGAGGTTGATGTTGGCGAAAAAGAGACCGCCTTTGTTTTTCACCGCGTCGTAGATTGCGTCCACCATCTGCGCAGTTGTACCGCCGCGAACATTGGCCATGGCCTCCCTGACAATGTTCGCGCGTTTTAGAATGACCGCACGATGTTGCTCAGCATTGAGTGTGGTCTGGAAGGGATTGGCCCCCCATGCCGTGTACATCATGCCTTTGCCGTTGATGATCTCCTGATCCACATAGATCTTGGTATTGCCTGGATAAGGGGGGCGTGTGTACCCCTCTTGGTGCCCACCCATCCGCACCACCCCCGTACCTCGTCGTCCGACGTTGTGAGTGGCCAGCACCAAGTCGACCAATGCAGACTGGATGAGGTAGTTGTCATTGCCCCAGATGATTCCTTTTTCGTAGGCGTGCATGGTGTGGGGACGGTGGCCAGAGGTTTTGGGTTTGTAAGCCCATTCGGCTGCTTGCTTGAGCTTGTCCACCGATACCCCGGTAACGCGACTGGTTTCCTCAAGCGACATTCGATTGGCTTGAAGTGCCTGCTCAAACGCTTTGGTATGGGCCGCGATAAATTCCTGGTCATGCCATTTTTGGTCGACCACGTAAGTCAGCAGACCATTGAACAGAGCGATATCCGTTCCCGGTTCGATATCCAAGTGCAGCACGTTGTCTTTACCTGCTGCTTGCTCCGCTATAGCGATGGTCGGCGTCCTGCGAGGGTCTACAAAAATCACCTTGGCTGGAGCAACGGTTTCCCCAGGAAAACGCTGTTTACGCTTGTCGACTGTCTGCCCCTGCAAGTTGGGAAGCCAATGCGCCAAGAAGTAGTTGGTCTGGGTTTCGTATGAATTGCAGCCGATAGCAACAATGACGTCGGCCAATTCGGCGTCTTCGTAGCTGTTGTTGAGTTCGCTAATGCCCATCTCGCGTGTGGCGTGGCACTCGGAGTTATAGGCAGGGCGGTTGTGGATTCGCACCAATGGGGTTTGCAGGGCGGTGAACATCAGTTTGCCGGTGCCCCAGGTATTCTCGAATCCGCCTCCGGCGCCTCCGTGATCGAAGCAGTCAAAGGCGAGTGAGGCAGGCCCGTCATTGTCCAGAATCTTCTTGGTCACCCCGGCGTAAAGCGCCAGCGCATCATCCCAGCTGGTGTCCACCCACTGGTCAGCTACATAAACACGTGGGCTGCGTAAACGCTCCCTGCCTACCCCATCGGGGCTGTACATGACCTTGGCCAGTTGTCCGCCTCGTGTGGACGAAAGCCCTTTATTAACTTCGCACTGTTTGTCCGGCACGATCATGATGTTGTAGCGCTTGCCGTCCTTGTCGGTGATCGTGTTCTGCATTGCCGGCGTCATGATGATAGCCAACGGAGGCAACTGTTTGCGGAAGTCGAGCCCCAGTGCGTTCTCTTCGGGTGCCCGTCCCCCCTCTCGATTTTCCGGCCACTTGTACACGTGATAGCCACAACCCACGATGCAGAAGTGGCATGTCAGGTTGGTCTTTTGGGCATCTGTCGGAGGCAGTGCCACACGATCTTTGTTCGTTGCCAATTTGAATCTCCTTATCAAAGGAGGTTGGACTGACGTCCGTAGATCAACCCTTCGACGGCTACAGCACGGACCGAATCGTCATTGGGGTTGTACTCAAGAACTATGATCGGCAGATTCTCAGTGGCTTGGCCGGAAACCATTTGGCCAATATTCTCAGGGTCGAAAATGCTGAAATGGCAGGGACATTTGAACACCTTTTGCCCAGGGTCATAGGCAACCGGACAGCCCATATGCGTGCATAGCGTGCTGTAGGCCACAATGTCTCGATCTGGGCCGACACCGCCTGGAACGGGCGTGCCCATCTTGATCAATGCGCAAGGTGAGGCCGCGTCGGGATAGGAAAATAGGACTGGTGTGTTGACCTGCAATTTCTGAGCTTTGGAGAGCGCCTGCATTTGGTAGGGAAGATTGACTCGACCCTCCGCCGTTGGCTTTGGTGTCGCGGCTTGCGTGAGTTCGGGCAAACCTATCGCCACGCTTGCCGCAACCCCACCTCCTACTTTCAGGAAGAGTCTTCTGGATATCGATGCCATTTCTGCCTCCGCATTGTGCTCGCGATGCAGTCGGCCCTGGCTGTGTCGTAAGCGACGTTTACTTCAACCAATTGAGCATAGTAGAAAGTGCGTTTTTTTGGCCAAATGGACGGAAAATCGGACATTTGCCTATGGTTTAGTCAAAATTTCCGACTGGCGGGTTGTGGCTTACTCCGGTCACCAAGTACTGCGAAGGGCCTACAAAGCTGATTGCTTTATGTAGCAGAGCAGACTTCAAACCCTGCCTGTTATTCCAAAGCTTGGGGCCGGGAGCTGCCGCTTGTGAACTACTATTGGCCGATTGCTGCCCATCACGAACGGCAGAAATCGGCCACGATCAACCGCTCGAAGATGTCTACGAATCTGGTGTCAATTCACTTTACTCTGGTGGCTTCAACGAAATCGTGACCAGTCTGAATGAAGACATCAATCTATTCCACGAAACTGATGTTGCATTAACAGCCATCCTTGAACCCCTATGGTTAAAGTTCGGTTGGACGGTTGAAGGCATCGAAGCCAAAGCAATGCGATACAGGGCAGAACTCAATACCAAACGCGCTAATTGAGTAACCTGAGCGTCTTATATGTCCGACCGTCCTGTTGCATTGGGGCTAGCAGCTATGGACATAACTGGGCAGGATTGACAGAAAATGTCTTGTTGCCATGGACAGCTGTAGGCCGTGCTTGAACCACCGGGTCGCAAGGTGCGGAACCATGTCCATAGCTTGAAATCTTTCCTTTACATCGATGAATGTTGGCTTGATGCCACTGGCATGAATACCTGCTACGAAACTCTGGGCCGTAAGATCCAGGCTGACGTGAGGAAACAAATCGGCATAGGTGTTGGGGTCGGATTCGGTACAACTAAGACCTTGGCTAAGGCTGCAAATCGCGCCGCGAAAACCTATAAAAAGACTGGTGGGGTGGTTGGGCCTTTGGATGATGCCCGTCGGGACCGGCTCTTGAGTCTTATGCCAAGTGAAGATGTGTGGGGTGTTGGGAGGAAGCTTTCTGCCCAGATGAAGGTCATGGGGATAAATACAGCCTTCGACCTCCAGCAATTCGACCCCAAGACCCTACGCCGCTCTTTCAACGTAAATATTGAAAAAACTGCCCTGGAACTCGCCGGTGTCTCTTGTTTCAGATTCGACGAGAGCGTGGGCCCCAAGCAGACCATCGCGTCGACCCGTTCCTTCGGCGAGAGGGTCACTACGATTGAAGGGCTGCGCGAAGCGGTGGCCACCTACGTGTCCAGGGCATGCGTGAAGCTGCGTAGCGAGGGGCAACTGGCGTCGTGTCTTCAGGTTTTCATCCAAACAAGCCGCTTCGATGATCACCCTTATAGTCGAACTGCCATTTGTGGGCTCGAGGTGCCCAGCGCCGACACTCGCGACTTCGTCGCCGCCGCCTTGGCGGGACTCCAGCGCATCTATGTGCCAGGGTACCGGTATGCGAAGGCCGGCATTGTGCTGTCGCAATTTTGCTCGCCGCACAGCTACCAATCTGACTTGTTTGCTCCAACACCGCGGCGCAATGCAGATGCGCTCATGGGCGTCATTGACCAGGTCAACGCCCGGTATGGGAGGGGCAGCCTCCGGCTGGCGCTGGAACCGCCGGTGGCACATTGGGCAATGAAGCGTGATTACCTGTCGGCCAGTTTCACCACCGATTTCAATCAACTGAAATCGGTGAAATGCCAGTAATGGGGAACAGATGAATTTCAGGTGTCGGCGCCTGTTATTGCTCTATGCGACGACGGGCGAGGGATTTAGAGGGGAGGGCGTCAAGCTGCTCAACAAGCTCGGGTCTGACCCCCATTTCGGAAAGTGAGTGGCGGGTAGCCCGAATACTCCAGACCATGAAGAGCGATATACCGCCGTAAAGCAGTGCGACGAAACATATCCCGATACCCATCCAGTCGAGGTAAGGGGCCAGCAAGGAATTATCCGATCGGCCCAATGATTTCAGCACGATCATTGCCAGACCAAGGAATGCCAGTCCCCAGGCGCCCCGGACGACCAGGTCCCGCTGCATGCCCCGCAGGTCACAGTACAGAAGGACCTTCGCCCCTTGTTCTTTGTTGAGTGATTGCAACTTGGTGAGTAGGTCTGTCATCAGGCGCTCGTTTGTTTCGGAGTTGTCAGGTCGTCCTCGCTCGGCGATGTGCTGAGCGCCTCTCTGATATGTCGTTTCAACTCAGTCTCCAGCCAATCGCTGGCCAGCTTCTCACCGGGTTTCTGACAGGCAATCACGCACTTCGGCTCACGCGCAATGGTGATGATGTCGGCTCGACGAATAAGCTCATGGAAGAGCTCGTGGTCGACAGGTTGAATCGACTGCCTGGTGTTGAAGTAATCAAGGTCGATATCGAGAATAAACGGTGCTTCAAACAGTCCGGGGATCCCGCTGGACTGAGAAATACTCTCGATAAAATCAAGGTGTCGGCGAAGAAAGTCGGACTCCAACGCTTGGTTGGCGTACCCCTTGGATCGGGGTTGGTCATTAGACCGCACCTTCTGACGAGGTAATTCGACGATTCGCTCTGCTGGAATGGAGTACGTGTAGGGCGGCGGGGCCTTAGGCTTGGATACCCCTGGCGTATCATGTGCCCTCTCACGCCACTCTGATTCAGCCGCAAGTTGTTCGTTGCTTTGGTATTCGTTGGTGATCAGACCCCCAACAATCGCAAACGCAATGTCGATAGTGCGTGATTGCACGGCAGCACTTATGTGTTCGTCAAAGCGAAGATTCAGGATCGCGTCTCGAACCGTTTCCTCGACACGAAAATCGATTTTGGCAACCTCAGCCGCGGCGCGTTCCTCCCACCCCTCATCGTCCATACCCACGGTTATGTCCACGGAGCTGTGGCCTACGAAGGCAGGGCGTGTATCGCTGTGATAATCCAGCGTCAATAGGCGCGGAGCGAAACCCAAGTCACGCGCACATTGCGCCCAGGGAAGAAGGGCTTCATGGTGGCTATCGAACGTAAATACAGACTTTCCGCAGATGTTTTCACTTGTCACACCGATCTTTTGCACCTGGCGCATACCTTGTCCTGCTGGTGGAATATTTGGAGAGCATCGAATTGGGCGCTAATTGCCATCGAAGCGCACGTCGTTAATTCTGGACTTCGCTCAAAACCTTTTCCAAAGCTGCGTGGTACCCATCATGGGGATAAAACGGCCAGTTCTCTGGCGTACAGAACACATTGCGGCGCAGATCTATCTCGGAAAATTGAGCGTGCCATCCCGTCCCTCGCTCGAATACCCAACCGCTGAGGCCAGTTCCTTGAAACTGGTCGTGGGTGATGTCGATGATGAATTCGCCTACTTCAACCCATGCGTGAGATTGCTCTTGGTTGAGCTGCGAATGGTCGCTGGCGCAAACGTACATACCTTCGATTTGAAATTCTTCTTTCAATATTCGGCCCAGCACCTCAGAGGCTGGGCCACATGCCCCCCTTGGGAACTTATGGAACATAGAGCTGTTTTTCTCAGCAAGGCTGAGAAGGCCGAAGCGGCATGATGCAGCTATTCTTTCGAGTGCTTCACGATTGATCATTCTTTTCCCATCGGAGTAAGTCGCTTACTCGCCAGTTCGGTGACGGTGAAATCGTCCGTTGTTGGACGCTGCGCCTTCGTCAACATGCTACGCCCCTGACATTTTTGTAGACACCCCCTGCATCTGATCAAGACTGCATTCATTGGCTGCCTGGCATTGCATAACACGTACGCATACGATAAAAGATACTGACAGTATCAAACAGGGTTTTCGTATGTCTCACCGTTGGCACCTGGCTTTCCATTCGGGGATGTCCGCAAGCAGCGATCTACGCGCTGCTGTGGATGTTGGTGTTCCCATCGGGGTCGTGGCCCCCTTGCTGAGCCTCTCCAAAGTCTTTCTCGCGCTGCCGAGACACCTTGATTCCGGGGGATCAGTCTTTATTGACTCCGGCGCCTTTGCGGCCTTCCAAAAGGGTGAAACCATCATTTGGGAGCGGGTGTTTCAAAAATACGAGTCCGTGATCCTGATGACTGCCAAACCGCAAGGGCTGAGCATCGTAGCTCCGGATGTAATCGGTGATCAGGTAGCGACATTGAAGCTCTGGACCGAGCACGCGGAGCGGGTAAAAAGCTGGATCGCGAAGGGCGTTCGCGTAATTGTCCCGCTGCAACGTGGGGTCCTTGATGCCGCTCAAATGCTCGCATTGGCCAAGGACACGTTCGGTTCCGATCGATTCTGTGTCGGCGTACCTAGCAACCTCGAAGCTATGTCGGCTGACGATTGCTCGACCCTCCACCATACGGATTTCCATATCCTTGGCAGGGTGGTGATGACGGACGTGCTAATTCAAAAAATCGACGCCCTGAAGGCCAACAATCCTGAGGCTAATTACACGGCGGACGCGAACTGGCTTCGCGCCAGGACACGAAAAATCAGCATCGAAGCGAGTAGCTTGGCGCCCGATCGCTCGAGCGGGCTTGGCGACACAAAGCGGACCCGTGCCGTCAGGAACGTATTGCAGCAAGAGGCGTACTACTCGTTGCTGGCCTGACTCCGATCGCCAGGGCCATTACGTCTTACGGAGAGGTGTTTAGCATTTCAGAACACTACTTAACCGCATAAGGGCGATCGCATGAACACTTCAAGATTCTTCCAGGCGCTATTTCATAGCACCCTCTGTTGGGTGTTTGGGTTGGCAATCACTGCGAACGTAAATGCCGGGGAGCGCAATGCCCCTCGCGTCGCGTCCGCAACCGTCACCATGAGTTCGAATCCAGACCTGTCAGGTGTGGTGGATCTCTTTTTGGATGGACGCATAGATGCAGATGTAATGGAGCGGCTGAACACCTTCGCATACCTCAAGGGCCGCAACGGTGTGATCGTTCACCTCAACTCCTTTGGCGGCAGCATGCGGGCAGGGCTTGCGCTCGGCCGTCGCATTCGTGAACTCGGGTTTTCGACCCAGGTTGGCGTGAAGGGGGTGTCGTCGATAAGTGATGAAGCGGGCATTTGCGAGAGTGCATGCGTCATGTTGCTTGCCGGCGGGCGCTTCAGGCTGATTCAGCCAGACTCGGTGGTGGGCGTTCACCAGTTCGCCGCAGCTGACCAAGCTACCTCACAGCAGGCAATGGCCGATGCGCAGATCTTCTCGGCCGCAACGGTCAATTTCCTCCGCGACATGGGTGTTAGTACTCAGCTCTTCAGTTTGATGGCGGCAACTCCGGCCAGTGCGATGCAGAAGCTGTCGGTGGCCGATCAAGTCAACCTCGGTTTGGTGAATGCGGGGAAAGAAGTTGCCGTCTGGGGTATCGAGAGTGAGCAGGGTGCTCTTGTCCTGAAAGGTGTGCAAAGCACCATCAGCAGCACTGTTGAAATTCAACTGGCATGCACCGCTCAGCAAGACGTTTCCGTTGCTGTGATGGTCGACGCCGACGGGAAAGGGCGAGTCCGCAGTGTGGATCTGTTGGTTGATGGTCGAACGTCCGCGGTCGAACTCAGGCAGCCGGTTCAAATGATGGGCCGAACGGCAATGTCTGACTTCCCACCCAGGGCAGAGCAGTTGGTGGAGATGCAGCGTGCCAGGTCAGTTGGGGTGCGCTTCCGTTACGACGATCAACGTCAATCGATGTACGCGATCGATGTGTCTACACAAGCCAGCGCCTTGATGGGTGGGTTCGTTCAACTTTGCCATGGCACACAGAAGGGCGCGACCGTACAGCGTTGAAGGCAATTACCGTTTCGTGTTCAGCATTCCCTGAAGCAAGTAATTCAATTCCGGGGCGATCGCCTTCGGCACAACGCCTTTCAAGGACATGACTATGAACATCGAAGGTATGCACACACAAGACATCAACGACGTGCTTTCAGCTGGCCGCCTGTGCCTCTGCGACAAAGTGACGAGCACCCAAACTGAAATGTTTCGAGCGTCCTTCGGCGGCGTGATCGTCGGTGGCCACAAGCCTTTTGGCGAAAAGCTCGATGCCTACACCGCTAATAAGCATCGCGTGCCGGAAGTGTTGGCTGCTCTTGCCATCGAACTGGAACGTCGCGGCGTATAGGGAGAAATCTATGACCGGTAATGAACGTGAATTTGTTCTCGAACAACCAGGTATGCCTCCGTACCCGTATCAGTGGTCCAACGATATTGCTGGAGTCGACTGCTCGGGACCGTACTACGCAAGCGAACCGCCAGAGGACTGCACTCAAGTTTGGGGGCTGGTCTTTAGCCTTCCAGACAATGGTGGGTACCTCGCTGGCTGGAGCTGCGGTGAGATGGACCTTTCGGGCGTATCAGACCACGTGCACAAAAGCCTGATCGAAGCGGCGAATGCCGCTGAGCAGATGGCAAAAGTACAGGCCGAAAAACAACGAATCGAATCGCTCGACGACTAACCGAAAAGGAATTTGACCATGTCGCAGTCCAATCAAAACACCGTCAAAGTTGGCGAGTTTCGCCAGCGTTACGAACACCTCTACCGCAAGCTGAGCGACTACCACGCGTGCTGTTCTGCTGATGAGGTTCGCACCTGGAAGCGTGTTACCCAAGCGCTCCTGGACGAAGTATCCTCCCTCAAATGTGGTCGAGCATCCCCCGAGGATCTTGGTGCACACAGGCATGCCGTTGCCGCTGTAACCGAACGTCTCGCGGCGGCTGACCAGCGCATCGAGGCTTACGCAATGATAAATGCTGCGAAAGCGGCGCTCCAACAACCCATCAGGCCAGCTCTGAGGCTGATTCAGGGTGGAAAGCTCAACTGACGCACTCATGCGTTGCAGTGATCGAAAATGTCCCACCACGCCCCGCACAGCTTACGCTGGCGGGGTTTTTTCGTTGTCACCAAGAAATCAGCACCAGCTTATCGGTGACGTTCAAAGAGTTTTGACAGGTGCGTTAAACGCACCTATAATTCCACGTAGACACCTACTTGGAAACGCTGACATGGCTACCAAACCACTGAAACACACCGATGTTGCCCTTGGGAATCTGATGACCTACAGCGCCTGCTCCGAAGCTCTGGAAGGGATGGAGATGTGCGCCTCCAATGTGATTGGTGGCAGCAAGGCTTTTTTCAGTGGCAAGCAGACGGTGTTCACCGCGACGGCGCAAAAGAAATACAGCGCCATCCAGGCGAAGATGCAGCGGATGGCAGAGCGGCTCTCTGATGGCGAGGAGTCGGCCATGTCAGATGTTCCCCAACGGCAACTACTGCTTTCATCCATGGCCCCCAACTCTGATTGCCAGGAGGTACTTGGTATTGAATCGCTGCCTTCAAGTCCGGACGATCCGGAAAATTTGATGGCTGCCACACGCAAAGCCCTCATCGCTGCACTACAGCAACTGCACCCTGAACTCCAGTGGGGCGAATACCCTCTTGGAGATTACGACCAGTATGCCGAAGTCGATGCCCCGGAAATTCTTGTGTGCTTCAGCAATGAAGAAGTGCAGCTGGACGAAGGTCTGGTTGATCCCTACTCGACGATGATGGGCGAGCTTTGCGACCCTTCGCACTGGGGGCTTTCGGAGCACGCCGCACAGCTCATCCAGGCCCACAACAGGGTTTTCATGGCCAGCTATCCGGGTTGCGATGGTCCGCGCCAGCACGAATCTTGATTGCCGGCCCCGGCCGAACTATGCACGCCCTGGTGCACAGGCTGGCCTCGGCGCTGCTGGGTAGCAGTAGGCCGAAAAGCCGGTTCTAGTACGGCGAGAGTTACGACAGACTCTATTCCCCCGTGACAGTTTTTATCCCCAGCAGCACCAGTTGCTCGACCCCTTGCCATTGCGTGAGGGGTTATTTTTGGCTATCTTCAGAATCTATAACACGTAAGCATACCTTTTCACGGATACACGCTGTATCTGATGTCACGAGGTGTAAAGCCGCTCCCATCGTCGTCGCCACAATGGCATTCAAGGGGTGGTATCGGTGAATGCTTGAATTGTCAGTGGCATCAACAGCGGCATTACCGCAGTTCGCCACTTAAACCGCGACCGCAAAACGAAGGGAATGTATGAGCAAAAAGACCCCACTCGATACCTCGAAGCCAAAGGTACCAGGGGAAGAGGAAACCCCTAAGCAGAGAAGGCAGCTGCTCTATACGGCAATTGCTTACCACACCACGAAGCGGAAGCTTCTGCACTTTGTTCTACCGAGCATTGCCCTATTCGTTGGAGCATTGCTTCTCTGCAAGTTTCTGTTGGCGGATGGAATGGAAAAGATTGATGCCATAGGCATTGCTGTTGCCGTTTTTGTCTTTTACTCATGGTTCGCTTTCACCATCGCGTGGCCGTTGCTCGGACAACGTTTCCTGCTGGAAGTGGAGACATTGTTTGGGCCCAGGACACGTGAAGGTTTATGGGAGCAGTTTTACACCAAGACGGTGAAACACACCGGCTTGGACGTCTTTGCAACTGCCAAATCTGTGAACGAATACGACACGTCGAACTGGGTGAAGCTCAACAAGGCCGCCGCCAAGCATAAAACGAGCTGATCGCAATTGCAGGGCATTCGATTCTCACCCACGTAGGGGGTTACAGATGACGGAAAATACACGCGACGATGCTGACGCCTCGCAAATACGCCGAATTTGAAGAATGATGAGGAACAACGATGGCCAACGAAAAAGTGATTGTCACTACCGATACAACCGATCTACTGAACATGTCCCAATCCGCCGTCAACGAGATCCTTGCAAACGTCAAAACATCGATTCACCTCGAGGCCGGTAAGGCAATTGCTGCTGACGGAATTATCTTGGCGCCAACCTGCTGCGGGCAGTCATTTGTCCTACCCAGGTTCATTGCACAATGAAACACAAACCTTTCAACATACTGATCAACGAAAATCCACGGAGCGGCGATGAATAAGGCTCTAGTAGCACTGGCAATGATGGCGCTGGCTTCCCCGGTCTTAGCGGATGATGATTCGATTGTCGTCCCGAATTTGACGACACTTCCCTTTGTTGTAAATAACGCGGGTGACATGACCAGTGGGTACTTTAAAAACTGGGGCTCCCTGAGTGCGGAAAACGGCACCTTCACCTCAGCGAGCAATCGAGCCGTTGATCAGCTTCATGCTCACAAATGCGCTGTTCACTTCGGTATTGTTCGTAATGCTGCCGGGCGAATTGACCCGAAAGATGGAATCGTCACCATTGCTTGTATGCAGCAAGACGGGGCTGTTGTCGCAACCGATGTGCCCGGTGCACTCGTCGATAGCACGGGAGGAATAGGTCTGAAAACAAGCGATGTCGGTGATAAAGCACTCCTCCTGGTTCAGAGCGCCATTCGCATTCCATTAGTCAGTGAGTAGTGGTCGGCATCCTGGGTATAGATTGCTCAGGGTGTTGCTTCGGAGAGTAGGAATAATGTCATTGAAGATTCTGCTGATGATCATTGCTGCTATCGCGGCAAACTGGTTTTGGTACGAGCAACCGTTTTTGACGCGGATGGCTACCGGCATAGTGGCGGCGCTGATTGTCTCTTTCGTTTGCGATCGTTGGGTACTCGGTGAAGGGAAATAGCCATGGGTCGCAAGCTGCTGTTATTTCTCGCCCTGGCTGCTGCTGCTTCATTGGCGACGGGAAATTATTGGATTATCGCAGTAGCGCTTCTGGTTGAATTTGGGTTCGTTCTGCTTGTTGTTCCGGTGATCAATAATCGGTGCAACAAGCAGTACATGGCGGATTTACGAAAGCTGAATCGCGGGAACATGGATCTGCAATCAGGGTGGGTCAAAAAGCCATGGCAGCATGATGAGGGTGAGTGTATGCGGCACAAAGAAATTCTTGCTGCGAAGATCGAAGCGTATGCCGTTGAATCAGCTGCTGAGCGGAAAAATCCATCGAGTAGGAGTTTGTGGGCTTGGCCTAAGGTATAGCCCCCCAGAAGCCCCAAGCTCTGTCTACACACGCTGGGGCTAATTCAGAAGAAGGGCGCACATTTTCGGGTCTTTGATTGCTTGTTTCTCCTGTTACCCGTCTGCGTGCTGCACCTTCCACTGAACATCCCAATTAGTTATCTGGCACTGGGGGGTAGTACCACGGCCGGCGGCAACGCCATCGACGTGATCGTTCTCCCGGTCGATGAATTTGACCTCACCACACCCCTGAAAACGAAGCTTGAACAACTGGGCCCCGAGAGCGGTGGCTCCAGGGATCAAGCCAGTAGTGTCCCGCTGATTTTGGCCGGCGTGCTGACGAACAGCGTCGACGATCAAGCCGTCAGCCGTTTTGCGAACGGTCAAGGTCGGAGCGACGTCGCCTGAGCTGGCCGCCATGGATGTATTGAAGGCTGCCGCGAGGACGAACAGGCAAATGAATTTTTGGTGCATGCAGGCGTTACTCGGTTATGGGTATAACCGACAGCATGCCGGCCGTCAGATTTCGTCGCCAGCCAAAATAGGGTCTAGAAATTCCGGCGCAAGGCGCACCTGGTTATCGGCACTTGTTCGGCATCACCGATGCATACAGACAACCCGCATCGGAGCCTCACAATGAACAACTCAAAACCGACTGTCATCGCCTTGCTGCGCAACACGGCCCAGATCTATGTGGGGCAAAGTCGATTCAGTGACAAGCCAGTCTTCCTGGTGGAAGCGAAAAGCGAAAACCACGTGTATGAGCTGCGAGGTGATGCCACCACGGATGATCATTACGCCGCTCTGGTCGCCGAGTTTGGCGACATCATCAGCAAACCCGGTCCTGATGCTCAATTGAACTCGATCGAGTTCAACACAGGTCGTCAGTACACCCCAGAAGGCCAGACCTTGGAGGCATGGGTCGTTGCCATCGACCAATCGATCCCCGAATGGCCAGTCAAAGTTGTGTACTTCAAAGACCGCAGCAGGATGATCGACGGCTTGGTACGCGTCAGCTCACTGACAGAAAAAAACGTCATGGAGGCCTACGACCATGGTCGCTATGAGCCAGCCTGATCATCAGCCACGAAACGAGAGCAAAACGATGGCAACCATCAACAAATTCGTGAAAATCACTGGTTGGAAAGAGCGCGAGGAGGTTGAAGCGCTTGGCGATATTTCTGGCATGGTTGCAGAGCCGGACATTAAAACGATTTTGTCCGGTCGTTCGGCCACCGTATCCGGGTGGTTCGATGAGGCTACGGGCAACGGCTATGAAATGGCCGAAATCACTCTTCACAGCTGGGAGCTCAGCTAGAGAAAAAACGCTACACACCAGCCCGCCGTCCAGCGGGCTTTTTTATGTGCGCCCAGCATGGGCGCAATCTTGTGGGTGAAAGTCCCGCCGTAAGCTGACCACAGCGAACGAAGTGAAGCGCAACTGCATGAGGGCGACCGAGTGTGGGGAGGAAGCGTGAATCGAAACCGCGAGCCGATGTACAAGAACCGGATACAAGGCGAAGCCGACCAGGGCGAGCGGGCATAAAACCGCGAAGCTCTTGTGGTCAAGGGTCAGGCAGCGTAAATCCGGCGGTTGTGCGGTGAAGGATTGCGTTCTTACCTGGGGAGATCTCGCCTTGTGCCTGAAAGGGCGACGGCGCGAGTCGGAGCGAGAAGTCAGCAGAGGCCGTAGTAGTCTTTTTTTTTTGACGAAGGGCCGAACGAGAGAAAGCGTCATAGGCCATGTTGATGCGAAAGACCGGAAGTCAGATGCCTGCCAAACGCGGGGCGGACGGAGATAACGAGCGGTGAAACCGTGAGAAATCCTGTCAGCGACGAGGTCAATCGCCCGCAAAATGAACCCGATAACGCAGGACAAGGGCTGCTGGAACGGGCCTTTGCGAGAGAAAACCTGAAACGGGCGTGGAAACGGGTCAAGGCCAACAAAGGTGCAGCGGGAGTCGACGGTCTGGATATTGATCAGACGGCCGAGTACCTGCTGACCCAATGGGCGGGGATTCGTGAACAGCTTCTTTCAGGAGTCTACCGGCCCAGTCCGGTACGGCGTGTGGTCATTCCCAAACCTGACGGCGGTCAACGCGAGTTGGGTATCCCAACGGTCACCGACCGTTTGATCCAACAAGCGTTGCTGCAAGCCTTGCAGCCATTACTCGATCCGACCTTCAGTGAACACAGCTACGGCTTCCGTCCGGGACGCTGTGCGCAGGACGCCGTTTTAGCGGCTCAGCGCTATGTCTCTTCAGGACGTAAAGTGGTGGTGGATGTTGATCTGGAGAAGTTCTTCGACCGGGTCGATCACGAAATCTTGATGGATCGTTTGCGCAAACGGATTACGGATCAGGCGGTTATCCGGCTGATTCGCGCCTATCTGGATGCGGGAACGCTGATCAATGGCGTGGTCGAGAAAAGCCGCTGCGGGGCGCCGCAAGGCGGCCCACTGTCGCCGTTGTTGGCGAACGTGCTGCTGGACGAAGTGGATCGGGAGCTTGAACGCCGAGGCCATTGTTTCGTGCGCTATGCCGACGATGCGAACGTGTATGTGCGCAGTCAGAAGGCGGGGCAGCGGGTAATGGCCCTGCTGAGGCGGCTGTACGAAAAGCTGCACTTGAGCGTCAACGAGAGCAAGAGTGCAGTGACGAGCGCGTTTGGTCGCAAGTTTCTGGGCTATGAGTTGTGGTCAGCCCGAAGTGAAGTCAAGCGCGCGGTCTCTTATAAGGCGCAGAAACAGTTCAAGCAGCGTATCCGCTGGCTTACCCGGCGCTCCTGCGGGCGTAGCTTGCAACAGGTCGCAGATAATCTTCGGCCTTATCTTTTGGGCTGGAAAGCCTACTTCACGTTGTCGCAAACACCGGCAGTCTGGCGCAAGCTGGACGAATGGATACGACATCGACTGAGAGCGATCCAGCTCAGGCAGTGGAAGCGTGGCCCTACGATCTATCGAGAGCTGCGGACACTGGGGGCGAGCCAGCAGGTGGCGCAGAGGGTGGCCAGTAACTCTCATCGCTGGTGGCGTAATAGCCGTTTTGAGTTGAATCGTGTGCTGAATATTGCGTGGTTCGACAGGCTGGGATTGGCGCGCCTCTCATAACCTCAATCTCTCGAACCGCCCGGTGCGGACCCGCATGCCGGGTGGTGTGGCAGGGGAGCGGCCTATGAAGGCCGTCCCCTATGCCGATGGCTGCGATTTGCAGAAGGTCAATCGACAGCAGTCGCTGCTGTTTCCTGTTCTGTGTTAGCCATTCCCTTGGTACCAGATCAAACCTTCCGGAGAGTTCCATGGATAACGCCGCCCAACCAATGCAGTTCCTTCAATACCACACACCAAAGCTGATTTACCCAGAGGATGTCCGCAGAATGCGTGCTGTACTCGCCGGTGGAGGCTACATGGCGTTTGAACTCGACCTCGAACGGCTATGGGACGAGTTCAGTCAGGCGAATAGCATTCGTGGTAAATGGCAAGCGTTGCCAGCTGGCGATGCTGAGTTGCTCGAAATCTTGCTGGTCGGCTTCGGGGTCAATGAGCCGAAGTACCCTGCGGACATTGATACACCCTCTATCAATTACCCAGGTCACTGGCCTCTTGTGTAACTGCTTCATCACCCCCGGTACCTCCGGGGTTTTTTATGCCTGCAATTCACACTCACTGTTGGTCATCTCCATAAGCAAGTTCTACCCCTTCTGGAGAGTTATCCCAATGAACACCACACAACCGACAATCAACGCCGAGCAGTGCAACTCTACCCAGGTCTCTGCGGATGACGAATTGACACCCTCTCAACTCGATGAAAAATACAATCCTGACGGAGGCGGCGAACATCCGGACTACACGCGTTCTGATTGGCGTGAAGCAGTTGCTCAAGAATACACGCTCAGTGGGTACTGGGAGTGGGTGGCACATACCTTGTCCCTTGGATGGAACTGATTTAGCAACGTGCAGGAAGTGCGCCCTACGGCCCGGAACGATTTACAAGTGCCTGCTGGCCATCACCTGACGACACGTAAACGCAACTTCAGGATGGATTGCATAATGGGAAGCCTCACCTCGATACCCGCCAGCGCTGGCGCGATGCCCCTTGCTGTTTGGCGAGGCGAAAAAGGTCAACGGCTGCGCCGTGCATTGTCACGTCATGAGCGCATGGTGGTCAGGGCTTGCTCTGATGACAACGTAACAAGCAGCCGGCTCATTCAATTGAACAAACGCTACGACCGGATCATTTTGGCCGCCATAACATGGGTGCCACGATAGTCATCGGCACTCAGCCCTGTTCTACACGCGACACCACAGACCTCAGCCAATCGGCAGGGGTCTTTTTTTTTGCCGTGAAATGCCATTTAGATTCTTAACGCGTAAGTGTAATATCGGCTCATCCCATGAGCCCGCGAGAATCGGTATGCCCTTAAAAAGCTGCGTCATCCACACGATCGACAAAAAGCCAGATGGAAACCCCGCAATTCTGCATCTACGTGACACTGAGCTGCCGCAAACGGACGTCCTCGAGAATTTGTTGAGCGACTTCAATGACGCCTACAACGGCAAGCAGTCGAAGGGGTGGGGCCTTTTCCATGCTGAATCGGGCGCACATCCCTTCAGCGGCTGGCTGAAGGCCTATTTTGATGGGAAGACCGACTTCATGCAGTTCAGCCGGGATTCGGTGGAGCACCTCACCAAGCTGATGGAAGAATCGAACTTGTCCGTCGGCGGGCACGCGATGTTCGTGCACTACCAACAAGGGCTGACCGATTACCTTGCGATCGCGCTGCTGCACCAGAGCACCGGCGTGAGCCTGGACCAAGAGATGAATGTGGTGGCGGCACCGCATCTGGACTTTGGCCATGTCCACCTGGCGGCCCGAGTGAATATCTCGGAATGGCAAAGTAACCCCGCATCCAAACAATATGTGTCTTTTTTGAAGGCAAAGCAGGGACGCAGAGTCAGTGAGTACTTCCGCGACTTCATCGGCTGCCAAGAGGGCGTCGATTCCGCGGGAGAAACGCGAACGCTCTTGAAAGCCTTCAGCGACTTCGTCGAGACCGAGGATCTTCCTGAAGAGTCCGCTCGTGAAAAGACCCAGACACTGGTCCAGTACGCCAGCAGCCAAGCCAAAATGGGTCAGGCCGTCGGCCTGACTGAACTGTCGGAGCTGCTCGATGAAGACAGACCACAAGCGTTCATTGAGCACTTGCGTACCCAGGATTATGGCCTGAGCGAGGAGTTCCCCGCTGACAAAAAGGTCTTGAACAAATTCAGGCGCTTTACCGGGCGGGCAGAAGGGTTGTCCATCAGCTTCGAGCAGCACCTGCTGGGGAACAAGCTTGAGTTTGACGAACAGAACGGCACTTTGCTGATTCGTAGTCTCCCGACGCAGTTGCTGGAGCAACTCAAGCGGGCAACAGAGGCCTGAGCATGGCGCCCGTTGACGAATTCAAGGCGATCAAGGTGCGGGTGACTGAGTGCCTGCATTTGGCCTCCGCACATTTTGGCAAAACGTTCCCGGAAATTCCCGTCAAGTTTGACCTGACGGGGAGAGTCGGTGGGTACTATTGCTACGACGAGTGTCCTGATACCGGGAAGCACATCGGATACTTCCGATTCAACCGGGTTTTGGTGCGAGAAAACTTGAAGGAGTACCTTGACCAAATTTGTCCGCACGAAGTAGCTCATTACATCTCTATGAATCTGTGGGGAAAAAGAATCAAGCCCCATGGTTCCGAGTGGAAGGCAGTAATGATCGACGTCTACAATTTACAGCCAGCACGCTGTCATCAAATGGATACGTCGAGCGCTGCGAAGCGGGCTTTCATATACACCTGTGGTTGCAGAGAGCATCCCCTTACAAAGACGAAGCACAACAAAATATTGAGAGGATACGGATACAGGTGCAGGGCCTGTAGCAAACCGCTAATTTTTAAAAAAGAAGAGACGCCAGTCGATGCCAACGTCAACGTCATCCCGAAACTCTTTGTCAGCACAGCCGATGCGCCTCTGAGTGAAGCGCACATCCTTCAAATCGCCTCGATGATCATAGATCACCAGGTCCTCGCGCTGGTGGCAGATCCGCTGATGACGTCCGGTGCAAAGCTTCAGAAGTTGGGGAAGGCCTTGAAGGTTTCGGCTGCCGCGGTGGCTCGGCACCCAAACCCAGGCACTCTCCCGGGCGGAGTAACGCATGCAATAATCTTTGGCGATCGCCAAATCGAGCGGCAGCAGAGGGTGGCCACAGCCTTCGAGCAGCGAGGCGTGATTGTGCGAAAGGTCAGGGCTGGCAGGGCCTGACCAGTCGCCGATTACAGCACGATGTCCGACATCCCCGAGTACGATCATAACGCTCAGGGGAGCACACAAATGAATGCAATTACTCAAGTACAAACATCTCTCGAAACCCAAGTGACCGGCGTTGCCGACGATTGGAAGGCTCCTCCGTTTTACCGGGAGCTGGATCTTGAGAAAGCCAGGCTGGTGCTCAAGTTTGGCGACCTCGCGCATTTGTTCTTGCGTGATTTTGAAAAGCAGGCCCATGCCTACATGATCGGTGACTTTTCAGCCACTTCATTTGCGTTGGACAGCAAAGAAGCTGCTGCTGAACTACAAGCGAAATCGAGCACCATGCAGTGGGTCGTCGAGATGATGGGGCTTACGGGCGTGTCTGAAGACTATGCGTTTAACTCTTATCCGGAGGACGCAGCTTTCGTCATCGTGTATCGATCAGTTGACTCCGGTCAGCTCCGCTTGTTTCGAACTGGCGGTGGAAGCCCAGGTGCTGCATTGACCTGTTTCGCCGATTGCTATCCGCAACACTACAAAAGTGTTTCATCGCTCTACCTCGACGTCCGAAGCGTTACGCACGGACTGTCATTGCCGGCGATTGGCTAACGCGTTACCCCAGACCTCATCGCACTGCGACGGGGTCTTTTTTTGCCTTCTTGGATTTGAATTCAGTCTTTGACAAGGGCGTATGCTGCCCAATTGTATTTCAGCTGAGCATCTTGCTTAATTAGGTCTAATGATTCTTTTGAACCAATTCCTATGACAGGTATGTCGTAGGGATGCCGTCCAAGTGATCTTAAAAATGCGAGTGAAAGTTTCACATCTCGAGCCGAAAGTAAGCCTATATCCTGAAAATTATCAACGATTAAGCCGATACCTTCAAAATTTTTCCTTGCCAGTGTTGAAACATCAAATCCATATTCCTTTTGTGAATGATATGAGGTTCCAAAAGCGTTTAAGCACATCTCTGAGATTTTCTTTCCCTGAGGTTCCACATTGAAATCAAGATACCGAACTGCAATAATTTTTCTGAGGCGACTTATTGCAGAATCCCTCATTGCTTCATCATCACTAACAAATAGATACCCGCGCCCAGATAGCCTCTCTCGCTCGAGCGGGTCAGTTTTTATATCTCCTACCTTATGACCAAGTAATAATTGATCTAGATCGCCTATGGATACTTGTTCCATATAAAAAGCCCCAGTTAGGAAATGCTCATTATTCCTGTTCTGTAAAACTAGCAGACCTTAAAACAATGCGTCGCCCCTGCGACAGCCGGCATGAATCTGTCGACTGCACTCGCACTTCAAGGTAAAGGATAATGGGGTGCGTATGGTGAAGGTGTACGGTGCTACGGATTGCCAAGAAACCGCTGCCTTCTCGCTTCCAAATCTGCGAAGTGAGCCTTCACGCCGGCAAGTTCCTCCGCTATGGCTTCGGCTTTCAGAGGTTGGATGAGGTGATGGCTCAGGCTCAGCCCTTGCTCTACCGAGAACACAGGGCTGTTGATGACCCCTCCGACATTGACATAGATCGCAACGGGGAAGCTGTCACCGCTAAGCGACTCACCGGCGCCGAGCGCATTGATCAGTATCGGGATGGTGTTGCCAAGGTCAGCATTCTCTTCGGTGTACAGCGGCGCGTCACCCTCGACCAGCTTGGCTACAGCATCTGGTGTGGCGCCGGGCCAGATCGGGATTAAGGAAATCTTGTCGGCGTCGGTCGATACGAGCACTGAGTAGGAGTTGTAACTGTCGGCCGCGTTAACTTGGACGAAAAGACCCTTCGCTCCAATGGCTAGACAGGGGCCTGCATGAGTTTCCTGAATGTCATTGGCAAGTTCGGCAAGTCTGTAAACACCGCCATTGCTCTCAAGCTCATCCAGGTCAACTACGGCCAAGGCTAGGGGGGCGCCTGAGGTACGCTTGAAACTGAGAAGCCTTGAGTCACCAGTGTCCGGCCCTAGATTCAACTCGACTGGTGTGCTGTCAAGTTCCCAACCCATGATGGACAGTACAGACAACCAGTTCTCCCATGCGGCTGGTTTGGCCTGGACGGGGGTACTTCGAAGCCGGTGATCGTAGCCACGGTTTCGCAACCATGCTCGACGCCGCGGGTCTGGATCGTCCAGGGCTGCGGACAGTATTAAATCCACGTCCACCACTTCGACTTGATTCATTGCATGCAGCTCAGCCAGCCGGCTTTTGGCGCTTCGATATACCGGCAGGATTTCGGAGTAACCACCGATATCTACGAACGGCCTGCCTTCATCGACGGCCTGGATCAGCCGAGTGAACCACTTCACGGCACGGGCAGCGAATGCATACTGGCCATTGTCCTTGAGCCAGCAGGAAACATTGCCGGCGTTGAACATGCCAACGGCTAGGTTCAACTCAGCTGCCTGTTCGTAAATTTCAACAGCCTTTTCCCAGTCGGGCTCGCCGGTGAGCAGCCCGTCACGAATGGGGTCGCAAGAGTTGACCAGGGCAGAGGCCTTGGTTGCAGGATCGGTAGAGTTCTTTGCTGCCTGGGTGTAGTAGCGGTGGGCGAGGACATGCTCGGCAAGTGTCGAAGCCCGTTGGCTGATCAGGTTCCCGACGTCGTAAGCGCAATGGCTGAGCCCACCTTCGGCAGCGAGCAGTAGCAGCGATTCATACCAGTGGCCATGTTCACCTTTCTCAACCGCAACCATGGAAATTGTGTCGATCACTTCGCGCCGGACTTCGAGGCTGGCACCGCTGCCGTATGCCCTGGCCGCAATCTCAGACGCTGACTCAACATCGCCAGACTTCAAGTGGAGCAGGGCATCACGCCATGGCGCCACCGATGCATCGGATCTCGCTCGATGCTCCAGCTGTAATAGCCCGGCCTCGATCATCAGCGCCGTCATTTTCTTCAAGGTCATGCCTGTAGCTCTCCGATGAATGTGGTGATCCCCCGCTTAGCCTAACCGGGTGTGATTGAGAACCGCCACACTGGATACTGTTCGTAAGCGCTGCCGTTCGTCGCTCGGTGGAAGGTTGTGGGCGCCGCCGCTGGCTATAGGGTCGAGGCACATCATTCTGAAAACGTAACACGTACGCATAATTTATTATTGCTATGATGTGACTCCGCCAGTATTATCGATCCGTGTTCAATCCTGGCTGAACTGCTGCTGCCCTGACCGGGCGCAGGTTCAGTTAACGACTTTACGAGGGCCCGCACAGATGACGCCGCAACAATTGATCGATCAACCTGATGACCAGTACATGGGGCCTGAGCAGACCTCTTTTTTCCGTGACCTGTTGCTGTCCCAGCGTCGCGATGCGATTGCGCGGATCGAAACATTGCGCGGGGACATGGCTGGTCTTGAAAAAGCCGCCGACGAGGTGGATGTCGCACTCAACGAGCAGGAACGACAAGCACTGCTCGGCGGTATCGACCGCGAGAATCAAAACCTGCGTGACATCAAGTCGGCTCTTGATGCGATCGACGCCGATGAGTACGGCTGGTGCGCTGACACGGGTGAAAAAATCGGCCTCGCCCGTCTGCTGTCCAACCCTCGTTCGTTGCTGACAGTCGAAGCGAAGCAGCGGCGCGAAAACCAAGCCCGGCATCAGCGGGCAGCCTGATCTTTAAACTCTATTCGGGCCACCCTTCGGCCCAAAACTCTGAGGGTAATCCATGTCCACTTCCTCCCGCGATGCCGATAAATTTGTGGTTCGTTTGCCTGACGGTATGCGTGACCAGATTAACGAAGTAGCAGCCAAGAATCATCGCTCCATGAACAGTGAAATCATCAAGCGCATGGAGCGCACGTTGCTCGAAGACGCTACGGGCATTCTGAACGTGGACCTGATGGACCAACTGAGCAATCGCTGCAAAGAGCTCGAGGCCCGGTTGGAACAGTTGCAAGACCAGCCTACCGTTAGCTTGCTCAAGCGGGCGCTTGAACAAGTCACTCGGCGCTGTGAAGAGCTTGAAGCTCGGGCTCCCGGAGCCCAACTGAAAATTGCTGCTCGCGGATAACTGCCATCAGGAGGCCGGTATGGGCATGCAACCACAACCCGTAAGCGCCATTTACGTCAGTTCTCAGGCTGACCAAGGAGCAGCCTATCTCGCCGCGGCACAGCGTTACTTTTGGCTGCGCGAGCAGGCACTGCGCACTGGACATGCCAATGTGCCGATGGTCCGCCTGGGCATGGGCGACCCGCTGGGTGGATTCGAGCTCGATGTCGAGGTCGACGATGCGATGTCCAAGTGGCCCCTTCCTGCCATTCCCTTCGACTTCGTGGCGCCGGCGGCCGCCCTCGCTTACGAGCTGACATCTGTCGAGGCCGAGTTTTTGCTCAAGGTTGTGCAGGCCTCTACCCATGAACGGGAAGGGCTGCTTTCACGCTACGCCAATTCGGCGGGGCTCGGTGATGCAATCAGGCTGCTTTCCCAGGTGATCGGGTGCGCCAATGCCGTGATAGAAAATTGCCGAGTTGGCGCAGTCGGCCTGCTCATCACCGAGGGCGGGCTGCATCCCCATGTCGCTGAGGACATCAACCTGCCCACGCTGGCCGGTGCGATGTCCGGTTCGATTCTGGCAGCGGGGATTGATCCTCGGGGAACCTGCTCTGGGTGCGTCTACCGGCACGGCACACACGCCAATCAGTCGCCTGTGACCACCGAGGACGCCGTGTATAGCGCGTGCGGCAGCCAGAAGTTCATGTGTCACGAGAACCTGGATCAGCGCGGCAGTCCGACTCAAGTCTGTATTGGCCACGCCAAAGCCATCAAGGCGGCCAATGAGGTAGATGGCGACTTACCCATAGGCACGGACCAGATGCCCCCCCAAATGGCCCCAGTGGCTCTGAGCACGCACGTCTGGACCCGGTCGCTCCCTGATCGCCCGGGTCATTACTGGAACTGGGGTGGGCAGCCGGGCGTCGAAGCCGATCTTGTCCTGGTGCGCAGGGATGCGGCAGCGGGTGGTTTCAGTGTCAGCGAAGGGCAATTGGGGCTGGCTAAAGCTGTGAGCTGTGCACAGTGGGGCGGCTGGTGGGCCCATGTACAAAAGCCTGACGCCCATTCAGAGATCGAGGCAGGCAATTTGATTCCCTCGCCGGCCAGCAAAGCGGGTTAGAAAGGGTGAGCCCGTTGGCGCCCTCCAGTTCAGCTTCTGCGTTAAAACCAAAATTCAATTTCCATCCGACCTCTTCTTGAGGTCGGTATGGCGTTCCTCACTGGAGAAAAATCGATATGTGGTTCAGAAATCTTTTGGTGTACCGACTGACCCAGGACATTCCATTCGATGCCGCGGCGTTGGAATTGGCGCTCAAGAGCAAGCCTGCTCGGGCGTGTGCTAGCCAGGAGGTGCAAACGTACGGGTTCATTGCCCCATTCGGCAAAGGCGAAGATGCACCCTTGCTCCATCAAAGCGGTGAATTTCTCCTGCTGGCCACCCGCAAAGAAGAGCGCATTTTACCGGGCTCTGTTGTCCGCGATGCCGTGAAGGAAAAGATCGAAGAAATCGAGACCGAGCAGAGTCGCAAGGTCTACAAGAAAGAACGTGATCAGATCAAAGATGAAATCATTCAAGCGTTCCTGCCTCGAGCATTTGTTCGCCGCAGCTCCACCTTCGCAGCGATCGCACCCAAGCTCGGGTTGATCCTGGTGAACGGCGCGAGCCCGAAGCGAGCTGAAGACTTGCTGTCGACGCTACGCGAGGTCATGGGGTCGCTGCCAGTTCGACCGCTCACTGTGAAGGTTTCGCCGAGCGCAACGATGACCGAATGGTTGAAAACGCAGAAAGCCGCCGAGGGCTTCTTCGTCCTGGACGAATGCGAACTGCGGGACACCCACGAAGATGGCGGCATTGTGCGTTGCAAGCGCCAGGACCTGACAACGGAAGAGATCGCGACCCACTTGGGCATTGGTAAGGTTGCAACGCAGCTGTCGTTGGCGTGGCAAGACAAGCTGTCGTTTGTGCTCGACGACAAAATGATCATCAAACGTCTGCGTTTCGAAGACCTTTTGGAGGATCAGGCGGCGGCCGATGGGGGCGAAGACGCCCTTGGCCAACTGGACGCCAGCTTCACCCTGATGATGCTCACCTTTAAGGAATTCTTACCGGAGCTCTTCGACGCATTGGGCGGGGAAGAATAACCGCAAGGGGCCTGACAGGCCCTTCGGTGGTTGATGCCAGTCAGATCTGAACCCTGTTGAGGAGTTTATATGCCCAATGCAAAAACTGAAAAAACGATGCCGCCACCCAACCAGTCGCGGTGGACCAAATGGGCGGAGGTAGCGTTCTTTACCGCCTATTTGGCTTACCTTGGCCTCTGTGCTTATTCAAGCATTGAGTTAGATCGCGAGGTGCCGGTGTCGTACGAAGATCTTCGATCTGCCTCTTGGCTCAGCTATACGAACGAGCACTATTTCGGGCAATGTTTGCCGCAAGTGTTTGCGGCATTCGTCATCGGTATTGGCATTCTATTGGCCGTTACGGGTCGTGGATTAATAACTGGCCTCGCGATGGTACCAATCGGGGTTTGCATGCTCGTTTATTCCAACGACGCAGCTCTATTTCGTTCGGCTGTAATCGATGGAACTGCCAAGATCGGCTGCTTCAGCTACGAAGGGCGAGAGTGCAGGGAAATGCTTTCTCTCGACACGGCCGGAACGCTACCAATGTACCAGGACCCGACGAGTGAAAATGGCCATGAAAAACTGACTCCCTGGTACGCAGATGTACGCAAAAATTTAAAGGGCACTGGCTATTTTGTGCCTGACTCCTTCCATTCCAGTCCGTTTTTATTAATGCATGCAGAAGAATTGAGAGCACTCCTGGACTCGCAAAGAGCTGAATTAGCGCGGGCGAAGGAGAGCTACAGCCTGGCCAGGAGCCAGTAGGAAATGTTGATTCAGATATGGGGTGACTCCCTGGTGAGTTGTGGTCTTCGGTGTAACTAGACGTTCCAACCGCGCTTACAACGGCCAGGGGTAGCCCCCACTCACATCAATCGTTGAATCAAGCCTCCGCATGCCGGGGGCTTTTTTTCGTCCGGAGAAAGTATCAGCTCCTGTTCAGCATTCCCAGGCACGAAGCAAACCAAATCTCTTTTCCCCCGACTGGGCACAGACCCCGTCAGGGGAACTGTGTCGTCAAATAGGAGCAATACCATGACGACAATTATCAACGCGAAAATAGGTGAATCGAAAGGTCTACCGCGTGTCTGGATGGAAGGCCAAAAATTGCACCATGGCGGTGTCCAGATCGGGAAGAAATACTCAATCAAAGCTGATGTTGCTGCCAAGCGGCTGGAGCTGATCGAAGTGCCTTTTGATTTTTCTGGTAAGCACGTCACCGTTTCAAAGCGGGAACGCAACGGGGTAGTTCACCCGCTGATCGAAATACGTAGTGAGCAAATCCGTGAAGTGTTTGCAGAAGACGACAAGGTGCGGATTGCATTGCGCCGCGGCCGTATCGTCATTACGGCACTTCAGATCCAAACCAAGATCCGCGAACGACTCAAGCGCATCAAGGAAAAGCTTGATCGTGGCGAGAAGCTTGATGTTGTAAGCCTTTTTCACGGTGGCGGCGTGCTTGACCGTGCAATTCACTCAGGCATGCTGCGATCGGGCGTTGGCTCGTTCGTTCAAGTCGGTGTTGAGCTTGAAAGCGAGTACCTCGACGCCTCGCTTCGTAACAACCCTCAAATCTGGACAAATGACTCAATTGCCATATGCTCAGATATACGAGATGTGCACTTAAGTGATACAACGCCGCAAGCATCGATATTAATCGGGGGTATTCCATGTGCTGGGGCTAGTAAGAGCGGTCGCTCTAAGAACTCGCTTGAGTTTGCAGAAGATCATGATGAAGCAGGCGCTTTGTACATTGATTATCTTAATTGGCTTCGTGCAACTAACCCGGCAATAGCGATCATAGAAAATGTTGGCGAATATGCTAACACCGCTTCAATGTCTGCGATTCGCAGCGTATTCAAGCATTTGGGCTACGACGTACACGAAACAGTCTTGGATGGATGGGACTTCGGGTCGCTTGAGCGACGTAAACGCATGGTGGTAGTCGCAATTACCCAGGGACTAGGCGACACCTTTTCGTTTGACAACCTCAAAGTAAACAAGGTCCGGGAATCGTGCATCAACGATATTCTTGACCATGTAGCCCTTGAAGATGATAGTTGGAAATCGTACGACTACTTGGCAGAAAAGGAGGCGCGTGACAAGGCTGCTGGTAAAGGATTTGGTCGGCAACTTTTGACCGGCTCCGAAGACGGCTGCGGTGTACTTGGAAAAGGCTATAAAAAGGGTCGTTCAACAGAACCGTTCCTAATTCATCCAATAAATCCGGCTCTAAGTCGGCTTTTTACAAAAGCTGAACATGCAAGGATCAAAGGTATTCCTCAAGTTATGCTTGAGGGTGTATCAGAAACAACCGGGCATGAAATTGCAGGGCAATCCGTTTGCTACGACCAATTTGATTCTGTTGGTGAAGAAATCGGCAGTTTTTTGATGAGGTCTCGCAGTAACATTCTGAAATTCCAAAAACGCCGCACTGTTCCTGAGCCAGCATTTGTTGTAGAAACTCCTGAACCAGTTGTTGCCCAAACAGGGACTATGGCCCTTTTTCACTAATCCAACATGCCGTCATGACGGTAAAAGCAATACCCAACCCGGTGCGCACTGCGCATCGGGTTTTTTTATCGCCACATGATGACCTGTGGGGGATTCGCTTGCCGGTTACGACTGGGTTTGCTATACATGAATGAGATTTTCGGTTTCAGGTAACAAAGGAGTTACTTCTATGAAAACGACATTTTTTTCTGAATTCATGAGCGCTGCAAAAGTAGCTCCACGGCTCTATTTTGTACCGTTGATGGGGGCTGCCAAGGCAATCAAGGCTGAGTTCCGTCGGGTTGAAGATGAATCCGTTGGCCAGGCACCGCTGGCTCCCTCCGCGAAGCAATAAAATTTTGCAGCCACCTAAACCCGCCTTCTGGCGGGTTTTTTGTATCTGTTCATTCGGTGGCAGAATACAGTCCCGCGTCGAACATCTCCCTGAGCAAGTACAACTTTCAGGAGAATGAACATGGCATTGGCCCTCAATGACCCGGCAGTGCAATCCGCTTTGATTCAGGCTGGTGCAGCTGTATTCAGCACCGTGACGGCCGCGGTATGTGCGGCGTTAATCGGAAAGCGGTTTTCGGATCGCAAGAAACTCGAGACAAAACTTGAGTTGAGCCAGAAAGACATTGAATTTCTGCTGAAAGTTGAAGCGGAACATGTCGCTTTACACAAGGAGAACGGCTCGACACCGAACAAGATCAAGGTGCGTGAGCTGGTTCGAGAAAAGGGGTTCTCTTTTTCTGGGCAATTCACCCCTGGGCGAGTTCGTCACCCACGTCCGAAGTGATTCGGTTCGAAATGTAATGCAGCCAGGCTTCGGTCTGGCTTTTTTTTGTCTGAAATTACACGACCGCGTTAAGCATCTCCAATCGCTAGGACTACGCGCAAGTATGGCCTATGCATTCACTCAACGACCGATCAGGTCCTTTCAGGAGTAACTATGTCAAAAACCGTAAACCAACCTTGGTGGAGCCCCATCGCTCACTTTGCTGCACACTGCTTTGTCGGCTCTATCATTTTTATCATTATCGGCCTTCCGGCTGTCGGGCTCTCGTTTCTGGTTCATTACCTAGAATCGATTGGTGTGAGCTCTGTGACGATTGGAGTTCTTACTTTCCTTGAGGTCGCTCTAACCGTTACAGACGGACTGTTGTTTCTCATATACCTTGCCCTGGGCATTTATCGTGCTCTGAAGGAGTTGGCGAATGAATAATACGTTTGGATCCGAGTTCGTAAGTGCGGCAAAGCAAGCACCACGTTTATTTTTTGCACCACTTGTTGGAGCAATTAACGCTGTCAGGAATGAGTTCCAGCGCGTTCAGCGTGGTGCTCGCCGTAACATCGAGCAGATACAAACAAAATAAAAGCTCTACCTAAAGAGCAGCTTTAAGCAAACGCTTCATCTGACCCACCATCACTTTCAGTGCTGGTGGGTTTTTTTGTGCTCGGGAAATCTGTCGCAGCATGGGGGAGAGGGTGGGCGCCCCATGCCGCATGACGTCGAATACCGCCAAGCTACCGCTTGTATCGAAAAAAATTCTGTTAAATATACCTACGTGTTATGTATTATTAGAATACCTCCGGCGCTGTGCCGCGGTTTCATTCAGGAGAAATTCATGAGCATGACTGATCTTGTAGTCGGGGAGGGGTACGAGGTGTCCAACCCTCCGATCCTCGAAATGCAACCTGGTGAACCTCATCACCAGCTCGGCCGTTTTTTCACGGTGGTTGCCCTGGAGGATGGGGGCGTTCGAGTGTACGACGGCGCGTACGACAGTGGGGTATCCACCGTGCACCTCCCCGCTGAAATCGTTTCGCAGTTGAGCATTCAGAAGCTCACAAAGACAGGTGAAACGACGTTTGCGGATCTGATGACTGCCGTGGTGTCATCGGCAGCCGCCGCAAATGAGCAACGCACTCTGGTCGCTGGCCACAGCAGTGCTGATGATGCTGTCGACGCCTCGCATCGGTTTTTCGTTCAGTTTCTTTCGGGGCAAATCAAAGGGCTGGCGGCAAAGGGCGTGATCAACCCCAACCTGGCAGTTATTATGACGGTGCTCGCGACGGGGGTGGAGCTTGCTTAGAGCCGGGACTTCCCGCCTGCTGAATTCCCGCTTGATTGCGGGTCTGGCCACGTTGTCCGTCAGTGCATTGGCTGTCGGTGCGGGTTTTCTTTTGCCGCTACCAAAAGCTGCACCACAGTTCGCCGGCCAGGACGTCAAGGTGGTCGGCCGGTATTGCCTGATCAAGCCCGGTGAGCGGCGACCTCATTGCGACGGGGAGGAGGCTGCGCCGACCGATCCCATGTTGTCAGCGATCAAGCAGATGAATGACTCGGTGAGCATCGACAATATGGATCGAACGTCACCGTAACCGCGCAAGTAAGTTATGCGTACGTGATACGAATCAATAACCCACATGTTACTCAAGGACTGCGCTATGACCCTTACCATTGACATTGTTGCTCGCATTACCGTTGTTGTGCTCGCGATTATCTTTTCGATTGCTTTCAAGCGTCGCAAGGCCCTTTTCACTGTGAAAAACACAGCGCGTGAAGCACAGGCTGCTCTTCTCCAGGGCTTCGTAACCCGCGAGATCCGGGATACAACCCTTCAGCTGTGGCTGTGCGGCGGGCTCGGTTCCTTCGCATTGGCGTACTGCATTTACTCGATCATGGTCGCAGCCTGATAAACAGTTCGGCCTGCCAGGGGGGGGCTTGCCGGTCGGTTGGAGCCCTTCGATCCTAAAGTGATGAACGCCAGCGTCAGAATCCTGGGCGTACGTGTTGTGCATCAAAAACCTATGAGGAACATTCGATGAAGCTTTTGTATTGGGCAAATCGTACGTTGTGGCTAATCGGCCAGCCATCGGCCGCGTTGGCATTGGCTGCGTTTGTGTTCGTATGGTTCAAGATCGGTTACATCGGTCTGCTTGCTGTGGTGCCGAGCATTTTGTTGCTGTTGGTGGCGATCGTGTATTGCCAAGTGCTTAAGCGCTTCTATCGCCGCGGTGCCAAGGCGGTTGATCCTCGTCGTGCTGGTTCGGGCTTGAGTTGAGGAACCTACATGGCGACCCCGCAAGCGCTGCCTGGTTTTATGCGCAGAGACCGTGATGAAAGCGGGTTTTTTAACGGAATCCCTTTGCTTCATAGTGCCGTTCAGTCAGTCCCGGTCGGAGAAGGGCTTACGGCTCGCTTCTGCTTGTCTGAAGACGTCTTCAACAGTGGATCTGCCTGCGAAGGCCGGGCGCTTTCTGCATTGCTTTGCAGGCCTGGGGACGCTGTTCCTGTCGCTGTTTTGGATGCGACTGTTCTTTCGAGAGGCACCGGGCGAGGGATGGGGGTTTCTGAATCATGCGAGCTCCTGAGTGAGTCACTCAATAAGGTTGTCAACGACTTATCCAAGACGTGCGTTGAAGATTTGTTCGGTGTGGTTTCTAGCGGAGGAATACTTGTACTCAATCGGTTGGAGGTAAGAACCGATTATAATCATCTTGGCATAAGCCACAGGTTTTTTACCTCGATTACCGAACGCGTTAATAAACAGTTTAAACTTGCACTCTACGCACTTCACCCATTCCCCTTGCAATATGAATATTGCGAGCCCGATGCGGATAGTCCGGAATATGAAGCGTTCTGGGAATCGTTTCGCGCGGATGTAGAAAAGATATCTAATTTTTACTGCTACGAGTTTGACTGCAAGAGCGCTTCGGTAGACGAGGGGCTACTTATCAACGCATTCTCAGGATGGCAGCTCAATATTGATCGGTTTGGTTGGACAGTCGTACTTTCGGAGTGAATATGCTTACAGGTCCTACCCCGATAAAGGGGGTTAGATACAACGTGCAGGTCCTCTTAAATGGCTGGGTGTTGTCGGCCTTGATGTGGTGTATTGGGTCTGGGCTGCAATCTGTTCCAGGCGGTATTGTTGATGGCTGGATTAATCGAGTAGGCGTCTATATTGTTTACGCCGGGTGGGGGGGCGGGTTAGTTTCGCTCGTTATATTTCTGCTATTAATGGGGAAATACCTTCATGCAAGGCGTTCGGGTAAATTCCTGTGAGCCTTTTTCTTTCAGGGCTTGGTCTCACTGCCGTCGCCCCTGTTCTGTGTCGTAAAACCATTGCAGCTGGCGGTCCTCAGTGGGCGTATACCTTGGGATGCATCGCTGCTGTCCTGGGGCCCTATTTCCTGCTTTGCACCTTCGTCGAGATGCACATCGTCCTTTTACTGTGTGCAGCAGTCGGAGCCCCATTTTGGATGGCCGAGCGCATTCGGAAAGCCCGCAGCAAGAGCCGTCTTACCGTCGGTGTCATCGGATTTGCAGTAGAGCTTGTGCCGGTTGCCTTGCTGTTGCTTGTGATTAGATCGTTCATTGCAGAGGCCTACGTTGTGCCTTCTTCTTCGATGCGTCCAAATCTTGCCGTTGGTAATTTTGTGTTGGTCGACAAGATCACTTATGGGCTTCGAATTCCGTTATCTAACAAGTTGCTTCTGGACGTTACCTCGCCGCGACGTGCCGATGTACTTGTGTTCCGCTTTCCCTTGGACAGAAGCAAGCCCTACATTAAGCGAGTAATTGGGATTCCTGGTGACCTGATTGAATATAGGGCAGGGGACCTTTACGTGAATAATGTGAAAGTGTTGGAAGAAAGCACTGAGCACTATGAGTATATCGATGAGCGTTCAGGGCAGGCCAAACTAAGTGAGGCAATGACTGAAGAGTTGGCGGGATACCGATTCAAAATATTACATGACTCACAGGCCCAGGAACTTGGCAGAGGTTCTGATTTTCCCGATATACCGGGTTGTGACCGGAATGCTGAGGGCTTGAAGTGCTTAGTTCCTAACGACTCTTTTTTTGTACTTGGCGATAATCGTGGAAACAGCCTCGATAGTCGTTATTGGGGGTTTGTACCAAGAAACGACATCATTGGTCGCGCACTGTACTCGGTCTCGATGGGTAAATTGGGTTTTAAGTTGCAGCGGCTCTCAAACTGACAGACGTGCATCAAGGAAGGTGAATGATGGAAGACGTTCAATTATGTACCCATGAATCTCATTACCTGAAGCAAGGCTTACGCAAGAGCCTTGCATCCACCTATCAGGAGAATGAACATGAGCTTTCATAATTTGGCATTGCTGTACGCAAAAGTCGCATCCGCACCGGTAGATACCCGTGGCTGTTTGCTGGGTGGTGTTGGTGACTTTCCGGCTGGCTCCGTGCGAGATGAGGTCATGGTTATGATCGAGGAGATGAATCGCTCGGCCGTTATCACTGACCTGGTCGTTGGCCAAGGCACGCCGCTGACCGCGCATGTTGTCGTTGGTCTTGAAGACGGTGCAGCAGGTACTGAAGTGACCGTGAAGGGTGTGTGTTTCGACGCGATATCCGCGATGGCATTGGCTGAGACCACCGCCGGTGAAATGTGCAACGCGATAAATGCTGACCTTCAGCGGGACATGGGCGCAGATTTTCACCCGGTAGGGGAGCGTGCAGAATTCGGAAAAAATCGTACGCTAAGGTTTTCTGACCTGCCGTAGCTGTAGCGGCTTGCATCGAAAACCGCCATGCTCGCAATCAAGGGGGTTGGGGAGCAACGGAACAGAAAATGCGCTTAAGCCTGTTAATGCCAAATCACCTTGCATCCCCTTGTGTTCCCTTGCATTACGACCGCCATTGCGCGATACTTCGCGCAACAACTAACCCTCATGACCGGCGTGGCTTGACCATCTGGTTGGAGGGGGAAAAAGCCGGCGCTAGCCGGTTTTTTCGTTTCTGGAGTACGAGAAATGCAGGGAACGCCTGAGCTAGAGCCTCTGCGCACTCGAATCTACATCGACGGATACAACTTCTACTACGGCTGCTTGCGTGGCACTCCCCACAAGTGGCTGGATCTGCTGCCCCTCTTCGAAAAACACATCCTGCCATCCGCGCTAGTCAAGGATGGCGATGGCCGTATCCGGCAATCGACCCTTCTTACCTCCCCCTCGATCAAGTTCTTCACCGCGAAAATCATCGAATCCGTTGCCCGAGCTCCCGACTCTGTATCGTCTCAGGCGCGTTATCACACCGCGTTGCGCAAGCTGCATGACGGTCGAATCGAGCTGATCGAAGGCTACTACGCTGTCAACAAAATGAAGGTGAAGATCGTCGACGCCGAGCATCCCGACAGGGCGCCCCGCGAATGCCAGGAAATCCAAGCCTGGAAGGTCGAGGAGAAACAGAGTGACGTGAACCTGGCCCTGCAGGCCTACCACGACGCGATCACCGGGCAGATCGACCATGCTGTCATTGTCACTAACGACACGGACATTGCACCGGCGCTAGAAATGATCAGAGTCCATACCAATGTGCTGATCGGCGTGGTTGTGCCAACCACTGATCACACACGCCCGCCGAACACTGATCTCGTGAAGCTCGCGCATTGGAAGCGGGAGTATGTCAACGCAAGCGAACTCGCAGCTTGCCAGTTGCCCCGCGTCATCCAGAGTAGGAAGCCGACCATCAAACCGGAATCTTGGTACGGGCAACCTGAACTGCTGCAAGAGATCCTGGATTTAGCTATTCCGGTGCGTGGGAGCAAGGCGGCAGCATTCAAATGGATGGAGCAGCCCAATCCTTATCTGGATGGCAAGCGACCGATTGAGCTCGCTGAGTCTGTCGAGGGTGCGAATCGCATACTGGAGTACATTCGGAACTACATTGCGCAACATGCACAGGCACCGGATGAGCAGAACGGAAGCTGATTATGACCGCTGTGCGTGTTGGGGCTTCGCCGAAACGGCTCTCGTAAACGGGGGGCAATGGAACCCAAAACCCACGAAAGCCCGCTGCATCCGTCCAGGTTAAGTATGCCTCAACCGGGCGTCAGAGGGGTCATGCCGAGATAAGGGAAAATTAGGACATTCGTTCCGTAACATTATGATATAGCTAAAGTTTAAATTTTATAATGTGATGCCTGACCTCGCCTAAGTTTAGCCGTCTATGCTGAAGCATTTGCTTTTCCTTGAGGGACGAACCCTATGGCCTCTCTGGAGCGGACAGCCTATCCGAAGGTGCCGGCGCACCTGTCGACGAAAGAACTTCATCAGTACTATTCGCTCTCAGAATCTGAGCTTGAATGGCTCTCTAGAACGGCTAAAAGCCCTGCTCTTACCATTGGCTTAGCCGTTCTGCTGAAAACATTCCAACAACTTCATTACTTCCCCAGTCTTGAAGAGATTCCAACTGAAATTGTCAATCATGTCAGGTCTTGCCTCCGTTACGGGGTTCGCATAGCGCCTCGCTATGCGAACCCCCGAACCTTGTATCGCCATCAAACAGCTATCCGTCAATATCTACAGATCACCCCGTTTTATGGGAGCGATGCTCTGAAAATTGCCGAGAAAACTGCCCACGAAGCGGCGGAGGTCCTTGATCAGCGCGTTGATGTCATCAATGTCCTGATTGGTGAGCTGCTTGAGCGAGGCTACGAACTCCCGGCCTACTCGACGCTCAATGACGCGGCTGAAGACGCCCAAGTTGCTTTCCAGGAAAAGATTTTCAATCGAGTCGTCGATAGAGCTCCAATTGATGTGATCTACCGTCTCAGAGAGCTTCTTGACACCGATTTCGGTCGTCGCCAAAGCGACTTCAATGGCCTGAAGCAGATCCCCAAGAAACCCTCTCGCAAACACTTGGAGATACTGATCGACCACTTAGGCTGGTTGGAGGGGTTCGGTGATCTCAACGCCATCTTTGAGGGGATCGTTGATACCAAGATTTGGTTTTTTGCGAATCAAGCGGAGAAAGCGGATATTTCAGAGCTTAAGGATTGTTCGCTTCCAAAGCGCTACACATTGATGCTGGCTCTGATCTACCTCATGCGTGTACGAGCACGGGATCACCTTGCTGAGATGTTCATCAAGCGAATCGCGACGATTCACAAACGAGCCAAGGATGAGTTGGAGCAAATCCAGCTATGTCAGCGGAAAAAGCTAGAGTTGCTCGTGGCCACCTTGGATGGCGTGATTCAAATTCTCAGCCAAGAACCAAGTAACCAGGAAGCCGGTAGCTTGATTCGCGAGTATCTGTCTCCCGAAGGGAGTCTTGATCACCTTCGCGAGGCCTGCGCCGAAGTCCAGGCCACAGGCGGCAGTAACTATCTCCCGCTACTCTGGAAGCACTTCAAATCCCATCGATCACTGCTGTTCCGCTTGAGCCATCTGCTGCAACTGAAGCCAACAACCCAGGATCGCTCGCTTATCGAGGCTCTGCAGTTGGTCCAGAACAATGAGAACCTGCATAGGGAATGGATCGGCGAGCATGTGAACCTGTCGTTCGGCTCGGATCGCTGGATCAAAGTTGTCCGTCGCGCCGCCAGCGAAGGGCCGCCGACCAACCGGCGCTTCCTGGAAGTCTGAGTTTTTTCCCATCTGGCCAATGAGCTTCGCTCTGGCGATATCTGTGTGCTTGGTTCGGAGTCGTTTGCTGACTACCGCAAACAGTTATTGCCTTGGGATGAGTGTCTGGCTCGTCTACCGGAATACTGCGAAAAGGTCGGCCTGCCGAGTACGGCCACAGAGTTTGTCGCCAGCTTGAAGGAGCAACTTGAGAATACTGCTCAGCAGTTGGATGACCAATTTCCCAGTTGCCGCAGTGACGTGTCAATTAATGAGGCCGGTGATCCTGTGTTGCGCCGAGTGGTCGCCCGTGACATCCCGCCTTCAGCAATCTCGCTACAAACGGCTATCACACAGCGTATGCCTGCCAGGCATGTGCTTGACATTATGGCCAACATCGAACACTGGATTCAGTTCACCCGTCATTTCGGGCCGATGTCCGGCAGCGATCCCAAACTGAAAGATCCGGCCGAGCGCTACCTGATGACGATCTTCGCCATGGGCTGCAATTTAGGGCCGAACCAGGCCGCTCGCCATCTGGCGGGTAACGTGACCCCACACATGCTGTCTTACACCAATCGTCGGCACCTGCCACTCGACAAGCTGGATAAGGCTAACCGGGAGTTGGTCGAGCTTTATCTCCAGCTCGATCTGCCCAAGCTCTGGGGCGACGGCAAGGCGGTCGCGGCCGACGGGACACAATTTGACTTCTACGATGAAAACTTACTCGCCGGCTACCATTTTCGTTATCGCAAGATGGGCGCGGTCGCCTACCGACATGTGGCAAATAACTACATCGCGGTCTTTCAGCACTTCATCCCTCCGGGTATCTGGGAGGCTATCTATGTCATCGAGGGCCTGCTGAAAGCGGATCATAGCGTTGAAGTCGATACGGTTTATTCAGACACTCAAGGCCAGTCCGCAACAGTGTTTGCATTCACCCATTTGTTGGGTATCAATCTAATGCCTCGCATCCGCAACTGGCGCAACCTGGTCATGTATCGGCCCGATCGCTCGGCCAAGTACAAGCACATCAACAGCTTCTTCACTGATACCGTCAGCTGGAGCCAGATAGAGACCCATTGGCAGGATCTGATGCAGGTGGCGCTGTCGATTCAGGCCGGCAAAATATCCTCGCCAATGCTGCTGCGTAAACTCGGCTCTTACAGTCGGCGCAACAAGCTCTACCATGCAGCGCAGGAGCTGGGATGTGTGATCCGGACCATTTTCCTGCTCAAATGGATCGGCAACCGAGAATTGCGCCAAGAAGTAACCGCCAATACCAACAAGATCGAGTCCTACAACGGTTTCTCGAAGTGGCTGTCCTTCGGCGGCGATGTCATCGCCGAGAACGATCCAGATGAGCAACAGAAGCGCTTGCGTTACAGCGATATGATCGCTTCCTCGGTGATCTTGCAGAACACCGTCGACATGATGCGGATCCTGCAGAAGCTCGCCCGTGATGGCTGGCATTTTACCGACGAAGACGTATCGTTTCTCAGTCCCTACCTGACCAGCAACGTCAAACGCTTTGGGGAATTCAATCTCAGCCTCAAGCGTCCACCAGAACCCTGGATCAAGGATTCCATTTTCCAGCACGCTGCGGGTTCAATGCGTGCGCAACAGATGCCCAATAGCAAAGTTGAGGCGAACTGATGCACATTCCACCCGCTTCGTTTCGAGTGACACCCTACGGGGAAGTCGATGCCAAGGCACTTGATTCCCTACGCGCGAGCTACGAGACTTCTCAATTGATTAACGTGGTGGACCGGCTGGATGCCTGCCTCGCTGAAATCGGAGGGATCGGTAGCATTAGAGATGATCTCTTACGCCTGCACGCCATGGCACTGACGGTGCTGGATGGTGCTCCTCTAACTATCCCCACAGCCGATGTGGACAGTATTTGGGAGGAAGCCGAGCGGCTACAGGATGAACTCGTAGCTTTAAGTTCCTGCTTGAACGCTACTTACGAGCAACTGAGCGCTTTAGTGGAGCTAACTCCTGACTATCAGAGCTAAGTCTGCGTGATGAACTGGCCGCATCTGCTCTCGAAAGGCCCGAAGGAGGGAGGTGCAGCTTTGGCTGTGTTCTGTCCGGACAAGCGCTTCAATCTGGTGGTGCGCCTGCCTGACTCGGCGCGTGATCCGATACGCCAAAAGGCAAGGTGCCGTTGTCGCAAGTCGCCAGCATCGAGGAGTCCGATGGTCCCAATCAAATCGGCCGCGAGAACAGCCGCCGGCGCATCGTGATGGCCGCCAACAGCGACGGCTCGGACATGGCCGCCATCATTGCGCAGATTTGCGCGGTACTGGCCGATCAGAAAATGCCCGAAGGCTACTTTGTCAGCTTGGAAGGGCAGTTTCAGGCCCAAGAAGCCGCCAGTCAGTTGATCGCCGGGTTGTCGCTGATCTCTCTTTCGCTAATTTTTATGGTGCTCTACAGCCGCTATAAATCGGCGATATTGGCCGCCATGATTATGGGCAATATTCCGATGGTGCTGATCGGTAGCGTGATCGCCATGTGGCTGGCGGGAATATCGTTGTCGGTGGCGTCGTTGGTCGGCTTTATCACCCTGCATAAAGCGTTGATAGCACTCCAGGCCACAGAAGTGCACGACGTACTCGGAACCTTCCGGCGTAAGCGCGGCGTCAAGGGGAATGTCCTTGCACCATTCGCAGCAGCTGATGGTAGGGGTGTTGTTTGCGTTCATGATGGGGTTCCTCCATCGTCCAAGAACTAGTAACGCTTCCGCACCCGTGATTGAACCTGTGCACAGATCGACCTGCGGCTGGTAGTGCAGTAGAAATTCCCGACGCTCCCGAGCCTGCCACAATTCTGCAGCGGAGACCGCGCAGTGTCTGAGCTGGTCACTGCCGCTCCCGAAAGGCCGGCAGTGCCGCTCTCAGGAAGAGGATGAAGAGAACCGCCAGCACGAGCGCAGCGAGGCCCCAATGTTCGCTGACGAAGGCCCCGGCCGCAGTCCCCGAAAGCAGCAATGCCAGCACCGGCAAATGGCAGGGGCAAGTGAGCGCGGCGAGCACACCCCACGTGTAGGCGCGCCAGCGGGGTATCTTGATTGATTCGGATTGGTTGGTGTTACGCATGGGCGTGACCTTCGACGGCGCAATGGGTCAGCCCGGCCAACTCCGTTTTCACTGCGGCTAAAGCCGCCTGCCGTGTCGCGATTTGCCGAAGCAAGCGCTCGATACACCCGATCACATCGGTACTATCGTGCGCATCGAGCGCTCGACAGAGCCGCGCCAATTCGTCGAGCCCGATACCGGACTCGAAGGCGGCACGCACGAAGCACAGCCGCGCCAGGGACCGCTCATCGAAAATGCCGTAACCGCTTTCCGTGCGCCGCGCGGGGTGCAGCAAGCCGCGCAGCACATAATCTCGGACGATATGGACACTAACGCCCGCGTCCTCGGCCAATCTGGATATGGAGTAGGCATTCATCGCCGACACACCCGATCTTCACCGCAAACTGGGGCGCTCAGATATTTCCTTCCGGCTAGGCGCTCAGGTAGCCAGATGAGCAACGGTGCAGCACCCAGAGCCAGTAGCAGCCAAAGCCTGGAGAGATGCTCGCCGTTTTGGTCAAACACATAAGCCAGTAGCGCACCAACCGCGAGCAACAGGAAGTAAGGCCCCGTGATGTAGCAGTGAAGGCGGTGACAACGCGTGGCGTTGACCAGGCAGGCGCCGCCCATCACGGCCAGCGTGGCGCCCACTGCCAGGAACAACGCGGGGCGTCGATCTGACAGAACAATCGCTATCGTCGCCACGACGGCAGGCAGCCCCCAGAAGCTGACCACCTGCCATGTCTTGCGTAGGCTGTCGCACCTACCGAGTTCGCCTGCCGTGTTGCTCATGTTTCAACCTCCCTCGCTCATTACCCGGCGCAGCAGGACAATTGTTTGACGTCCTTGTTAAAGGTCTGTGCGGCGAGCTTCAGCCCCTCGACCATCGTCAGGTAGGGGAACAACTGATCGGCCAGTTCCTGCACCGTCATCCGGGCGCGGATGGCAATGGCGGCGGTCTGGATGATTTCCCCCGCTTCCGGAGTCACCGCCTGCACGCCCAGCAGCCGGCCGGAGCCCGCTTCGGCGACCAACTTGATGAAACCCCGCGTGTCGAAGTTAGCCAACGCTCGTGGCACGTTGTCCAGGGTCAAGGTGCGGCTGTCGGTTTCGAGGCCGGCGTGCTGCGCTTCGGCTTCGCTGTAGCCGACGGTGGCCACTTGCGGATCGGTGAACACCACGGCCGGCATGACGTCGAGATTGAGCTTTGCCTCGCCGCCGGTCATGTTGATTGCCGCGCGGGTGCCCGCCGCCGCCGCCACATAGACGAACTGTGGTTGGTCGGTGCAGTCGCCGGCCGCATAGATATCCGCTGCGCTGGTGCGCATACCCTGATCGATCTGGATTCCACCGCGCTCGTCCAGCTTCACGCCGGCGCCGTCCAGATTCATGCCCTGGGTGTTCGGCAAGCGCCCGGTGGCAATCAGCAGTTTGTCGGCACGTAACTCACCATGGTTGGTGGCCAGTACGAACTCGCCGTTGGCGTGGGACACCTGGCTGGCTTGCGTTTGCTCCAGCACTTCGATGCCCTCCATACGGAAGGCCTCCGTCACCGCCGCGCCGATGGCCGGGTCTTCGTGGAAGAACATCGCACTGCGTGCCAGGATCGTGACCTCGCTACCCAGCCGGGCGAAGGCCTGCGCCAGTTCCACCGCCACTACGGAGGCGCCGATCACGGCGAGCCGCTTAGGGACTGTATCGCTCGCCAGCGCCTCGTCCGAGGTCCAGTAGGGCGTGTCCTTGAGACCGGGAATCGGCGGAACGGCCGCGCTCGCGCCGGTGGCGATCAGGCAGCGGTCGAAGGCAACGATGCGCTCGCCGCCCTCGGCTAGTTCCACGCTGAGCGTGTGGCCGTCCTGGAAACGGGCGGTGCCACGCAGCACGCTGATGGCTGGGGTGCTCTCCAGAATACCTTCGTATTTAGCGTGGCGCAGTTCGTCGACACGGCCTTGCTGCTGCGCGAGCAGTCGCTCGCGCAGGACCGTCGGTGTCGTGGCGGACAATCCAGTATCGAACGGACTCTCGCGGCGCAGATGGGCCACATGCGCGGCACGAATCATGATCTTGGAGGGCACGCAGCCCACGTTGACGCAGGTGCCGCCGATGATGCCGCGCTCGATCAGGGTGACGCGGGCACCGCCTTCCACCGCCTTGAGCGCGGCCGCCATCGCCGCGCCACCGCTGCCGATGACCGCAATGTGGAGCCTACCGTCTTCTTTCCCGGCGCCAGTGCTGCCGCTCAACCAGCCCCGCGCCTTGTCGAGCAGACCAGGACGGGCTTGTATCGTGGAATCTTCGAACGCCGCTCGATACCCCAGAGCCTCGACGGCGGCCTGCATTTGCTCTCGGCTTACGCCCTCGTCGGCCTTCAATTCGGCCTTCCCGCTGGCGTAGGAAACATCCGCCTGGTGCACGCCCGGAATTTGCTCCAGGGCATCTTTCACATGCTCGACACAGGAGGCGCAGGTCATGCCGACGATTTGCAGTTTGGTCATAGCGTTATTCCTCAGATGGGTCTCTTGTCGGTATTACTGTTTCTGCGGAGTCGGACAGGAATCCGGCCCGCAACGGCGGTTGGCGGGCGACACCAGATCCCAT
Organism: Pseudomonas sp. KH_046_2; assembly: GCF_057838985.1. Lineage (NCBI taxonomy): Bacteria > Pseudomonadati > Pseudomonadota > Gammaproteobacteria > Pseudomonadales > Pseudomonadaceae > Pseudomonas > Pseudomonas sp. KH_046_2. The sequence continues at coordinate 182,941 of NZ_JBYQOW010000002.1, forward strand.
ATCGACACCCCAAACATGAGGGCCAGGCCGATATAGAGCAGCCAGCCGCTCCGCCAGCCGTAAGCCAGCATCAAAAACACCGCTGCCAGCACCAGGACTGGACCGATCAGACTGAGCGCAGTCCGTCGCCACTGCCGATGATTGAGCCAGCCAAGGGCATTAACGAGCAGAGCCAGTCCAGCAAAAAGAGGCAGCAGCGTGGTGATGAACAGGCCTTCCCACTGGCTCAAAAAGCCCAGACCGATCGCGGCCCCCAGGCTGGCAAGGGCGGGAAAACACGAGGCGCAACCTATGGCGGAAACCAGCACGCCGACAGAACCGGCTTTGTCACCGATCCGCGTGAACAGATTGAAAGAATTTGCCATCGGAATGCCCGCCTATTGCTTGACGCTGGATGGGTAGCCGGCGTCCTCAGTCGCCTTGGTCAGCGCCGGGGCATTGGTCTTGGTATCGTCGAAGGTGACGGTGGCCTCGCGGTTTTCGAAGCTCACCTCAGCCTTGGTCACGCCATCGACCTTGGTCAACGCCTTCTTCACCGTAATCGGGCAGGCGGCGCAGGTCATGCCGGGCACCGACAGGGTAACGGTCTGGATGGCCGCCCAGACAGGTGTGGCGACGAGAGTGGCAAGGGCGAAGGATGCGAGCAGTTTTTTCATGGCGAACTCCTGATCAGTAGAACAAGGGAAGGATGTAAGGGAAGCCGAGCGCGACCAGCGCCAATGCCGCAACCACCCAGAACAGCAGCTTGTAGGTGGTGCGTACCTGAGGAGTCGCGCAGGCTTCCCCGGGTTTGCAGACTTGAGCCGGGCGAAAAATGCGCCGGTAGGCAAAAAAAAGCGCGATCAACGCCCCGCCGATAAAGATCGGGCGATAAGGTTCCAGCACGGTCAGGTTGCCGATCCAGGCCCCGCTGAATCCCAGTGCGATCAGTACCAACGGCCCAAGACAGCAAGTCGAGGCGAGAATCGCAGCAAGCCCCCCGACGACAAGAGGGGCGCGCCCGTTTGATGGTTCAGACATGCATTTCTCCTTTCGAGCATTTGATCGATGGTTTAAGGTTAATCCCGTAGTCATGTACGGAATCAAGCGGTATGAAAAACAATTTGGAAAGCCTGACCATCGGCGCTTTCGCCAAGGTGGCCGGGGTCAACGTGGAAACCATCCGGTTCTATCAACGCAAGGAGCTGTTGCCCGAACCGGACAAGCCCTACGGCAGCATTCGCCGCTACGGCGAGGCGGATGTCGCACGGGTGAAATTCGTAAAATCCGCGCAACGGCTAGGCTTTAGCCTCGAAGAAGTGGCCGGGCTATTGAGGCTGGATGACGGCGCTCACTGTGATGAAGCGCGCGTGCTCGCCGAGCAGAAGCTCGAGGACGTGCGCGGCAAGCTCACAGATCTGCGACGGATCGAGTCAGTTTTGGAGCAACTGGTTCACGACTGTTGTGCGAGCCACGGGACTGTTTCCTGTCCGCTGATCGTTTCGCTGCATAGGAACAAAGAGCCGCGCTGACCTACGATCAGCAGTTTCGTAAGGCGCCCCTGTTTGTCGGCTGGAGCTTAAAAAAAAGCGGCGCTCAATGAGCACCGCTGAATGGCCAAAGGAGCACTTGCAGAGGCCACAGATGGGTAATCTGACATTTACGCTCACGCCTTATCAGGACAAACTCACGCTGAGTCTGGTCGAGCGGAGCGTGGAGCGGTCGCTCATGTACTACCTTGCAGGTGAACAGGCGGGCTGCTCTTCGACACGGCTAGCCGCCGTGGCCCCTCGTTGCTCAATCTTCACCACCAAGGCCGCCTCAGCCTTGTCGTGCATAGAAGCGGCCCGCTCAATCGAACGATCGCTCCCGCCCTCGGCCCATATGGTGGATGACAGCAGAGTCGAACCCACTATCAGTAGCAGTCTTAGGTATTTCATAACAGCCTCCTCTCGGGTTTTCTACCCACGAGTCGACTCTATCTCCGTAGTTAAGTACGGAATCAAGCAGAGGATAGAGCTGGAGTACCTGGACTATTGCGCTGAGAGGAGATGGCAGGGCTTAAGTGCACTTTCTGTTCCGTTACTCTGCAAACCCCATAACGAAGGAAAGGGTATGTCTGCACTGTTGCTTGAGAACGAGCCCGCTTATCTGCAGTCGCACAGTCGCATCTCCAACCTGCGGCTCCTTATGGGTATCGGCGGCGCCATTCGGGTGGGCATCAACCGTGGCCAACTCGATCAAACGCCTTCGTTTGATGGCCCCCACTCTAAACACGAGCCAGAGGCATCACTAGGGTGGCGCTATGAAGAAGGGAGCGCTGCAAGGTGCTCCCTCTTTCATAGCCGCGGTTGTTACTTCGGCTGCTCCACGGTACGCAGATAGGGCTTCAACGTCTTGAAGCCCTGCGGGTATTTCTTCCTGGCCTCTTCGTCGGACACCGAAGTGGGAATGATGACGTCCTCGCCCGGCCGCCAATTCACTGGGGTGGCGACCGCGTGTTTGGCGTTTAATTGCAGCGAATCGAGCAGGCGCAACACTTCGTCGAAGTTGCGCCCGGCACTCATCGGGTAGATCAGCATCGCCTTGACCTTCTTGTCCGGGCCGACGATGAACACCGAGCGCACCGTAGCGTTGTCCACCGCAGTCCGTGGGCCGCCACCGGCATTCGGGTGAATCATGTCGTAGAGCTTCGCCACCACCAGATTCTCGTCGCCGATCATCGGATAGTTGACCGCATGCCCCTGGGTCTCCTTGATGTCGCCGATCCAGGCCCGGTGGTCACTGACCGGGTCGATGCTGAGCCCGACTATCCTGGTGTTGCGTTTGTCGAACTCCGGCTTGAGCCCGGCCATATAACCGAGTTCGGTGGTACAGACAGGCGTGAAGTCCTTCGGATGCGAAAACAGGATGGCCCATTTGTCGCCGATCCACTCGTGGAAGTGGAGGGTTCCTTCGGTGCTTTCGGCGGTGAAATCCGGTGCTTCGTCGCCAATACGGATTGCCATGTTCGATCTCCTTACAGTGACTGGAAGGGTAGCTGTCAGCACACTGACGGCTGTTGCGACGGCGTTCGAGTGTCTGCGTTGAACCTGTCGGCGCGAATCAGTATAGGAGACACACCAAGACAAGGCGCAAACCAGGCTGTTCACTCTGTAAGTCCTTGAATTAGCGAATCTTGCGGCGTCATCAGCATTGAGCTGGTGACTCAGTCGACAGACCCGCCTCAATCCTCTTTTCGCGGACTCGTCCAGCAATCGCGTTGCTGCTTGACATTGCCGCAATGGCAAGGTCCAACCTTACGACAGAGAGATACTTCCGGAGGTTGGTGATGACCAACGCGCTCCCCGAAACCACCCCTGCCTTGCCCGCCGGTTCAGTCCAGCAATGGACGCTCGGCGTAGATGGCATGACCTGCGCATCCTGCGTGGCACGTGTCGAGAAGGCATTGACCCGAGTGCCCGGTGTTGCTGCCGCCAGCGTCAACTTGATCAGCGAAGCGGCCACGATTGAAGTGGATGCCGACGTCGCGCTGACGCCTCTGCTCCAGGCGATAGTGGGCGCGGGCTATCGCGTGAAGGAAGACGAACTGGACTTGGCCATCGGCGGCATGACCTGCGCCTCATGCGTCGGGCGCGTCGAAAAGGCCCTGCTGAAGGTGCCGGGTGTGCTGGCGACCACGGTGAATCTGGCCAGCGAGGCGGCCCGGGTCCGGGTGGTGTCCGGCGTGGTATCGCTGGCGGCGCTGATCCAGGCGGTAGCGGCCGCCGGCTACGAGGCTAGCGTCCCGGCTGCGAAAGTGGCTGTCTCCGCGCCGCCTCACCGCGACTGGTGGCCGGTGGCTGTGGCCGCCGCGCTGTCCTTGCCGCTGGTGGTGCAGATGCTCGCCGTGTTGTTGGGGGCGCGGTGGAGCCTGCCGGGCTGGGTGCAGCTGCTACTGGCCACGCCGGTGCAGTTCTGGCTGGGCGCGCGTTTCTATCGGGCCGGTTGGAGGGCCTTGCGCGTCGGCAGCGGCAATATGGACCTCCTGGTGGCGCTCGGCACCAGTGCGGGCTACGGGCTGTCGGTCTACCTGCTGGCGACCCATGCCGGTCCCGGTGTCCCGGATCTCTATTTCGAGGCGTCCGCGATAGTGATCACCCTGATCCTGCTCGGCAAGTGGCTGGAAGCACGCGCCAAGCGCCACACGGGAGACGCCATTCGCGCGCTGCAGGCGCTTCGGCCGGACACCGCCCGCGTGCGCCGCGATGGGGTGGAGTATGAGGTGCCGGCAAGTACGTTGATCGTCGGCGACCTGGCAGTGGTGCGGCCGGGCGAGCGGGTACCGGCGGACGGCGTGGTGCACGAAGGGCGCAGCCATCTCGACGAGTCGCTGTTGACCGGCGAGAGCCTGCCGGTGGCGAAAGGTGAAGGCGACCCGGTGACCGGCGGCGCGATCAACGGTGAGGGGCTGCTGCTGATCGTGACCACGGCGGTCGGCGCGGAAAGCACCCTGGCGCGGATCATCCGTCTGGTCGAAAACGCCCAGGCTACCAAGGCGCCGATCCAGCGCTTGGTGGATCGGGTCAGCGCCGTCTTCGTACCGGTGGTGCTGGTGATCGCGGCCATGGCCCTGTTGATCGGCTGGTGGGTGACCGGCGAGGTGGCCGGCCCGCTGATCAACGCGGTAGCGGTGCTGGTGATCGCCTGCCCCTGCGCGCTGGGCCTCGCCACGCCGACCGTGATCATGGCCGGTACCGGGGTTGGCGCGCGCCACGGCATCCTGATCAAGGATGCGCAAGCGCTGGAGATCGCACGCCGGGTGAGCGTGGTGGCCTTTGACAAGACCGGCACGCTGACACTGGGCAAACCCCAGGTGACGGCACTAGAGGCGGCGGATGGCAATCCCGTGCGCTTGCTGCAACTCGCCGCATCGGCGCAGGTCGGCAGCGAGCACCCTCTGGCGCATGCGCTACTGGACAGAGCCCAGCAAGAGGGCGCTGACTTATTACCGGCATCCAGGGTCACGGCGTTGCCGGGGCGCGGTCTGGCGGCCACGGTCGCAGGCTGTGAGTTGCGCCTGGGCAGCACGCGGTTGATGCAGGAACTCGGCGTGGACCTGTCGCCGCTCGCGGCTTGCGCGGCGACGTTGGCCCAGGCCGGCAATAGCGTGTCCTGGCTTGCCGACCTATCCGAGCAGCCACTATTGGTAGGCCTGATCGCCTTCGGCGATGCGCTGAAGCCCTCCGCACGGCAGGCGGTGGCGCGGTTGCGCGAACTGGGTATCCGCACCGTGATGATCACCGGCGACAACCGTGGCGCGGCCGCCAGCGTGGCCGCGCAGCTTGGCCTCGACGAAGTGCGCGCCGAGGTGCTGCCCGGCGACAAGGCGGCGGTGGTGCAGGCGCTGAAGGCCGATGGCGCAGTGGTGGCGATGGTCGGTGACGGCATCAACGATGCGCCGGCGCTGGCGGCAGCCGACGTCGGCATCGCCATGTCGACCGGCACCGATGTGGCCATGCACACTGCCGGCATCACCCTGATGCGCGGCGACCCGGCGCTGGTGGCGGATGCGTTGATGCTGTCCCGTCGCACCTACGGGCGGATTCTGAAGAGCCTGTTCTGGGCCTCCGTTTACAACCTGGTCGGCATTCCACTGGCCGCATTCGGTCTATTGAATCCGGTGGTGGCCGGCGCGGCGATGGCGTTGTCCAGCGTGTCGGTGGTCACTTACGCCCTGCTGCTGAAGCGTTGGCGGCCGGCACTGGGAGAGCTGGACTGACTCGGTGGCTTACCGAGGAGGAGGAATCGATGAACATTGGCGAAGCGGCAAGTGAAAGTGGTTTGTCCGCCAAGATGATCCGTTACTACGAACGCATTGACCTGATCCCGTCCTCACAACGCACGCAGGCCGGCTATCGCGTCTACCGCGAGAACGACATACAGGTTTTGCGTTTCATTCACAATGCGCGAGATCTGGGCTTCTCGGTCGCGCAGGTGCGTAGCGTGTTGGCATTATGGCGGTACCGTACGCGTCCAGACGTTGAGGTTGATGCCGTCGCCCGAAGTTACCTCGAGGCGTTGAATACGCGTATTGCTACGCTGCAGGTCATGCGCGAGGCCCTGTCTTACCTGGCCGAGCATTGCGACGACTCTGAGCGACCACCTGGGCCGATTCTGGATGATCCGGCCCCCCAATACCTATCTGAAAGGAGAACATCATGACTTGCAATAAATCCACCATGACTCGGCTGGGCATCGGTGCCGCCATTATCCTGGTGGCTGCCTATGTCTTGTTCCCGGCTTTTCAAACCTGGATCGTGGCGAACGGGCTGATCTTGCTGTTGCTGCTCTGTCCGCTGTCGATGCTGTTCATGGGCGGCATGCACAAGGATGCGCCCGCTGCCGACGACACCCAGAAGGCCAAGCGGACAGAGCGCAACCCCAACGATGAACCGTGATCTGTAACCGCTTTCATGGCCCACAAGCTGACTGAGGGCAGAGGTGCACTTCTATGCCTGCCTGCATTTGCTCGAGGCGAGGACGCGATCTCTTGGTCAGCGAACACATCCATACGGGTTCTATTTTGTGTATCGATAATTGTGTGCTTCGTTACTGGCGACTAGACTCCTCGCATGAAACGCTACCTGCGGCTTTACCTCGTTTTCCTGCTCAGTCTGGCGCTTCCCCTCAGCGGGATGGCGGGCATTCAGCTGCAGGCAGACCGATGCCCGATGAAAACTGCGGGTATGGGAAAGATGGGGCAGAACTGTTGTCACGATATGAACAGCTTTTCCAATCCTGGCAAGCCCTGCAAAACCGGCCAGGAATGCAAGACCGGCAGCGTGCTGCAAGTGTCGATCGTGAAAATCCCCGTCATACGGTCGGCCCCCCTTGTCGTTTCCTTCTTCCACGACTTCCTTCTCGCCCAAGCACCTTCAGAGGTATGGCGACCGCCCCGCGTTTGATTCCTGCATCAAACTGATCTCCACTTGCATTGGCGGGATGGTTTGCCCGTGCGTATCTGAGCGGTACGCAAAGGATTACGCACGGCGAGCGAAACGTCCCGCTTTAAGCGAAATGTACCTTCGGCCGTTGTATCGCCGTGGTGGTCTACTTTTGGCTGTGTCGAGCCTGAGTGAGCCGTCCACGGCCGAAACCCCCACATCAATTGAGGAACAAACAAATGACCACTAAAATTGCCATGACCGGTGCCGCCCTGGCTCTCGCCGCCGCTGGCCTGTTCTCCAGCATCCCGACCCCGGTCGTCGCCGAGGAAGCCCAGACGATACACTGTTACGGTATCAACGCCTGTAAAGGGAAGAACGACTGCATGACCGCGAAAAACGCCTGTAAAGGACAAGGCACCTGTAAAGGCAAAGGTTTTCTGAAGATGACCAAGGCCGAGTGCAACAACTCCGGTGGCAAGGTCGGCAATTAAGTGGGCGCGGGGCGGCCCTTGCGGGGCGCCCCGATCTCTTTGGCGAAGGAGCCCGGTATGTCTTCAGCTACTCCCTGCCTCGGCTACGGCCTGGGGCTGCGCAGCACCTACTACAGCGAGATACTCGAGCAGCACCCAACGGTGGATTGGTTCGAAATAGTCTCGGAAAACTATATGGTCGACGGCGGTAAGGCGCTCTATTACCTGGACGCCATCGGCGAGCGCTATCCACTGGTGATGCACGGCGTCTCGCTGTCCATCGGCGGCCCGCACCCGCTGGATCGCGACTACTTACAACGGCTCAAGCAGCTGGCCGAGCGGGTACAACCGGCATGGATCTCCGACCACCTGTGCTGGAGTCGCGGCAACGCTCACCAGCTGCACGACCTACTGCCGCTGCCCTACAGCGAGGAGAGTCTGCAGCATGTGGCCGCCCGCGTGCGCCAAGTGCAGGACACGCTGCAGCGCCCGTTGGTGTTGGAGAACGTATCCAGCTATGTGCGCACGGCGGATGCCGACTTCAGCGAGTGGGAGTTCCTCACTGCCCTCAGCGACCTCAGCGGCTGCGAGCTGCTGCTGGACGTCAATAACGTTTACGTCAGCGCGCGCAACCACGATTTCGACCCCTGGACCTTCATCAGCGCCCTGCCGGCCGGGCGTATCCGTCAGCTGCACCTGGCCGGGCACAGCGACTATGGGCATTACCTGATCGACACCCATGACCACCCGATCAGTGATCCGGTCTGGCAGCTCTACCAGCGCACACTGCGCCATCTGGGCCCGGTCGCCACGCTGTTGGAGCGCGACGACCACTTCCCTCCGCTGGCCGAGCTGCTCGTCGAGCTGGACAAGGCCCGCACCCTCGGTGCCGCGGCCCTCAAGGCGGAGGCCATATGCGCCTGATTGACTGGCAGCTTGAGCTCGAGGCCTTCCTGCTCGGCGATCAGCCTTTGCCTGCCGCGGCGCTGCGCGACAGCCTGCTCGGCAGCCCCGTCCTGAGCGTCGAGGAAGGCTTGGCGATCTACCACAACGCGTACCGTGCACGTCTGCTGGAAACCCTTCGCGAGGACTACCCCTCGCTGTGTCACTGGCTCGGCGACGACGAATTCGAGCGTCTGGCGAGTGCCTACCTGCGCGTCCACCCCTCGCAGCACTACAGCCTGCGCTGGCTTGGAGCGCGACTGCCAGCCTTCATCGAAGGCTACCTGGTGGCCGAGCAGAGCGCGCCCCTCGCCGAGTTGGCGCGCCTGGAATGGGCCTTCACCCTGGCCTTCGACGCGCCTGAGGGCGTGCCCCTGACCCTGGAAATCATGGCCAGCCTGCCGCCCGCCGAATGGCCCAGCCTGCAGGTACGCCTGGTGCCCAGCGTGCAGTGGCAGGTCTGCCGCTACAACAGCCTGGCGCTCTGGCGCGCGGGCAAGGCCGAAGCCGAGGCGCAAGACTTTCCAGCCAGCCTGGCGCTGGAGCAGGGAGAGGTCTGCCTGATCTGGCGCCAGGGCCTGGTCAGCCGCTACCGCAGCCTGGGCGCGGCGGAGACCAAGGCGCTGCACGGCATGGCCGTCGACGGCTGGAACTTCGGCGAGCTGTGTGTCGTACTGACCGCCTATAGCGATGCCGCGCCGCTACAGGCCGCCACTTGGCTTAAGCAGTGGATCAGCGAGGGTACGCTTGAACGTCCAGGCTCGTCTCTCTAGTTCCCACTCCTCCGGTTATGTGCCAGCGCCTAATGAGCATGCAGGCTTTCAGACGCAGAGGCCGCGCGGGGCCTCACAGAAACGGGCGCATCCTTATGCATGAGGAGCATCTCCGCCTGCATTCAATCGTGACACGGGCGGCCCGCTTGACTGACAAATACGCCTTAACGAGCGGTGCTTCATCATGACTGTCCTGCATGCAAGCTTCACATAACAGTAGTTGTGTGGCCCGCGACCAGCGGCTAGACTCCCCCACATGAAACGCTACCTGCGGTGCTGCCTCATTTTTCTGATTAGCTTGGTGCTTCCCCTCAGCGGGATGGCGGGCGTCCAGGCACCGACAGAACCTTGCCCGATGGAAACCATGGGCATGGCGATGATGGGGGATATGGCCCAGGACTGTTGCCACGACATGAAAAGCCCCTCCGATCATGGCAAACCCTGCAAGCCTGGCCAGGAATGCAAGACTGGTGGCATGCTGCAAGTCTCGATCATCAAGCCTCCTGTCACCTTGTCCAGCCCCGTAGTGCTTTCCTTCTCCAGCGACTTCCTGCCTGCCCAGAGCCCTTCCGGGGTGTGGCGACCGCCTCGCGCTTGATTCCTGTACCACACTGAGTCTCATCCCGCCCTGGCGGGATGGCATTTCTGCGTGCATGTCTAAGAGGCGCGCAGTTATTCATCACAGGAATCGTGAGCATGAACTCCAAGTGCTATTGCACAGGCTGGTCCCTCGTGGCCGGCCTGGTGGCAAGCGTACTGGCATTGCCGAGCGTCGCCGCCCCGCTGACACTCGATGAAGCCTTGCGGCTGGCCGAAAACAACGCCCCATCACTGACGGCCCAAGCGGCCAAACTGCAAGCCGCCAGCAGCGCGGCCATTCCAGCCGGCGAATTACCCGATCCGAAATTACTGCTGGGCGTGCAGAATTACCCCATTGGCGGTCCCGATCGCTGGCGCATAGACCAGGACTTCATGACCATGCAAATGGTCGGGGTCATGCAGGAAGTGCCCAACCGCGACAAACGTAAAGCACGTGTTGAGGTCGCCGAGGCGGCCGTCGATCGAGCTGCGGCTGAAGGCCGTGTGGAGCGCCTGAATGTCCGCCAGGCCACCGCATTGGCCTGGATCAGCAGCTATTCAGTCGAGCGTAAAGAGGCACTGTTCCAGGACTTCTATCGAGAGAACCGTCTGTTGGCCGATACCGTCCGGGCACAGATCGCCGGCGGCCGTGCTCAGCCAGCCGATGCTGTCACGCCGAAACAGGAAGCCGCTCAGTTGGCGGAGCAACAGGACGAACTGATTCGCCTGCGTGCGCAAGCCCGAGCCGCGCTCAAACGCTGGATTGGTCCGGCCGCCAATGACCAACCAGTAGGCAATCTGCCGGAGTGGCCCATCGATACTTCGGGGTACGCCCATAAGCTGCAACATCATCCTGCGCTGACGGCCTTCGCCCCGATGACCCGTGAAGCGCAGGCCAAGGTGCGTGAGGCGCAAGCGGAAAAACAGTCCGACTGGAGCTGGGAACTCGATTACCAGCGCCGCGGGCGGGAATTTGGCGACATGGTCAGCGTGCAATTCACCTTCGACCTGCCACTGTTCCCCGGCTCTCGACAGAACCCGAAGATCGCCGCCAAATACGCCGAGTTGAATCAATTGGAGGCCGAGCGCGAAGCCCTGACACGCGAGCATACCGAGCAACTGGAGGCGGATCTGGCCGAATACGAACGCCTGAACCGCGCCGTACGCCGCAGCCACGACAGCCTGTTGCCCCTGGCCAAGGAAAAGGTCGGGCTGAGCATGGCCAGCTACCGCGCCGGTAAAGGTGAGCTAGCACCGGTCATCGCTGCCCGGCGTGAACTCATCGAGGCCCGCCTCAAACAGATTGACTTCGAAGAACAGCGAGCACTGACCAGTGCGCGCCTGTATTTCACTTACGGGGAAACCAGCCAATGAGCACTCGAATCTGGAAAGGGGCTTTGCTCGCAGGCCTCTCGGTAGCCGTAGGCCTTGGCGGCGGTTACTGGTTCGCTCAGCAGCGCATGAACGCAATGCCTGATGCGGCCGCCGAGCAGAGTCCCAAGACGCAAGACGAACGCAAGGTGCTGTATTGGTACGATCCGATGGTCCCGCAGCAGAAGTTCGATAAACCGGGCAAATCGCCCTTCATGGATATGGAGTTGGTGCCCCGATACGCTGATGCAGCGGCAGACGGTGCAGCCATGAGTATCGACCCCAGCCTGACCCAGAATCTCGGCCTGCGCCTTGCAACCGTCACTCGCGGAGTCCTCGCCTCCAGCCTGGACGTGGTCGGTGTGCTGGCGTTCAACGAGCGGAATGTCGCCGTGATTCAGGCGCGTACCGCGGGTTTTGTGGAACGGGTGTATGCCCATGCTCCAGGCGATGTGCTCAAAGCCAATGCGCCATTGGCGGATATCCTGGTACCGGAATGGGCGGCTGCTCAGGAAGAATTCCTCGCACTGAAGCGTAATGGCGATGCCGACTTGTTGGCGGCGGCACGCCAACGGCTACGCCTCACGGGGATGCCAACGGCTCTGATTACTCAGGTAGAGCGCAGCGGCAAGGTTCAGCCGAACCTGACGCTCACCAGTCCCATTGGTGGTGTGCTGCAAGCGTTGGATGTACGTTCGGGTATGACCGTGGCCACCGGCGAGACGCTGGCCCGTGTCAATGGTTTGAGCAGCGTCTGGCTAGCTGTAGCGGTTCCAGAGTCGCAGACGGGATCGATCGTCGTCGGTCAAACGGTCGAAGCACGCCTGCCAGCCTTCCCTGGGACTGTGCTCAACGGCACGGTCAGCGCGATTCTTCCCGAAACCAATCCGGACAGTCGCACCCTTCGCGTACGCGTCGAACTACCCAACCCTGACGGGCGCCTCAGACCCGGATTGACGGCTCAGGTGCGCCTGAACCATACGACCGAGCAAAGTGTGTTGTGGGTGCCGAGCGAGGCGGTCATCCGCACCGGCCGGCGCACGCTGGTCATGCTCGCTGAAGATGCGGGTCGCTACCGTCCGGTAGAAGTGCAACTTGGGCAGGAAAACGACGGCAAGACGGCGGTATTGAAAGGCTTGCAAGAAGGTCAACAGGTGGTCAGCTCCGGCCAGTTCCTGCTCGACTCCGAGGCCAGCCTCAAGGGCATCATCGCCAGCACGCTGGAAACATCACCACCTGCCGCCACAGCCTCCGCCTTACATGAGGCAGAGGGGCAAATCGTCGAGATCAATAGTAAAGACGTGACGCTCGCCCACGGCCCCTTCAAGACATTGGGTATGCCAGGCATGACCATGACCTTTCCGTTAGCCGACCCTACGCTCATGCAAGGGCTCAAGTCGGGCGACAAGGTTCGTGTATCAGCCAGTCAAACCGATGATGGTTTGCGCATTGAGCGCCTGGAAAAACTAGGGGGCCAGCCATGATCGCGGCCCTTATCCGCTGGTCAGTAGCCAACCGCTTCCTGGTGCTGCTGGCGACGCTCTTTGTCACCGCCTGGGGCATTTGGTCGGTTCAGAGCACTCCGATCGATGCATTGCCAGACCTTTCCGATGTTCAGGTGATCATTCGCACCCCTTATCCGGGACAAGCGCCGCAGATCGTTGAGAACCAGGTGACCTATCCGTTAGCCACCACCATGCTTTCGGTACCGGGGGCGAAGACCGTGCGCGGCTATTCATTTTTCGGCGACAGCTTCGTTTACGTGCTGTTCGAAGACGGTACCGATATGTATTGGGCGCGTTCACGGGTCCTGGAATACCTGAGCCAGATACAAAGCCGCTTGCCGGCCAGCGCCAAACCGGCGCTGGGCCCGGATGCCACCGGGGTGGGCTGGATCTATCAGTACGCCCTGGTGGATCGCAGCGGCGGACACGACCTGGCGCAACTGCGGGCCCTGCAGGACTGGTTCCTCAAGTTCGAACTCAAGACCCTGGCGAACGTTGCGGAGGTGGCCACCGTCGGCGGCATGGTCAAGCAGTACCAGGTGCAGCTTGATCCGCTCAAACTGGCCAGCCTGGGTATCACTCAGGCTGAAGTGACCGAAGCTATCGGCAAGGCCAATCAGGAAACCGGTGGTGCTGTGCTGGAGCTGGCGGAGACCGAGTTCATGGTGCGCGCCTCCGGCTACCTGAGGACCCTCAATGACTTTCGCGCGATTCCACTCAAGCTCGGTGCTGCTGGCGTACCGGTGACCCTTGGCGATGTAGCCACGATCCAACTGGGGCCGGAAATGCGTCGCGGCATCACCGAACTCGACGGCGAAGGCGAGACCGTTGGTGGCGTGGTGATTCTGCGCAGTGGCAAGAACGCCCGCGAGACCATCGCGGCGGTCAAGGCCAAACTCGACGACTTGAAAAGCAGTCTGCCGGCCGGGGTGGAAATCGTCACCACCTATGACCGCAGCAAGCTGATCGACCGCGCCGTGGAAAACCTCAGCCACAAGCTGTTCGAGGAGTTCATCGTCGTCGCGCTGGTCTGCGCGATCTTCCTTTGGCATCTGCGCTCATCTCTGGTGGCCATTATCTCGCTACCGGTGGGGATACTGATTGCTTTCATCGTCATGCGTTACCAAGGGATCAACGCCAACATCATGTCCCTGGGCGGGATCGCTATCGCCATCGGCGCCATGGTCGATGCCGCCGTGGTGATGATCGAAAACGCCCACAAAAAGGTCGAGGCCTGGCACGCGGCCCATCCAGGGGAAGAGCTGAAGGGCGAACATCACTGGCATGTGATGACCGAAGCGGCGACCGAGGTGGGGCCGGCGCTGTTCTTCTGCCTGCTGATTATCACCCTGTCGTTCATTCCGGTGTTCACCCTAGAGGCGCAGGAGGGCCGTCTGTTCGGCCCACTGGCCTTCACCAAGACCTACGCCATGGCCGCGGCGGCCGGACTGTCGGTGACCCTGGTGCCGGTGTTGATGGGTTACTGGATTCGCGGACGGATTCCCAATGAGCAACAGAACCCATTGAACCGTTGGTTGATCAGGATCTATCAACCGGCCCTGGACGCAGTGCTGCGTCGCCCCAAAATCACCCTGCTGGTCGCGCTACTGATTTTTCTCAGCACGCTATGGCCGATCTCTCGCTTGGGTGGCGAATTCCTCCCTGCGCTGGACGAGGGCGATCTGCTCTATATGCCCTCGGCTCTGCCGGGGTTGTCAGCACAGAAAGCGTCGCAACTGTTGCAACAGACTGATCGCCTGATCAAGACAGTGCCCGAAGTCGAACACGTCTTCGGTAAAGCTGGCCGCGCCGAAACCGCCACCGACCCGGCCCCGCTGGAGATGTTCGAAACCACCATCCAGTTCAAACCGCACGAGCAATGGCGTCCAGGGATGACCCAGGAAAAGCTGGTAGAAGAACTGGATCGAGTGGTACGCGTCCCTGGCCTGACCAATATCTGGATACCACCGATCCGCAACCGCATCGACATGCTCGCCACCGGGATCAAGAGTCCGATCGGGGTGAAAGTTGCCGGCACCAACCTGACGGAGATCGATGCGGTTACTCAGGCGGTCGAGCGGGTGGCCAAGGACGTGCCCGGGGTCAGTTCGGCCCTGGCCGAGCGATTGACGGGTGGGCGTTATATCGATGTGGATATTGATCGTAAGGCTGCTGCCCGCTACGGGCTGAATATCGCCGATGTGCAGTCGATCGTGGCCGGCGCTATCGGCGGTGAAAACGTCGGCGAGACCATTGAAGGGCTCGCACGCTTCCCGATCAACGTGCGTTATCCCCGAGAGTGGCGTGATTCGCTTGGCGCTCTGGAGCAACTGCCGATCTACACCCCGCTGGGGAGCCAGATCACCCTGGGCACGGTGGCGAAGGTCAAGGTCAGTGAAGGCCCGCCGATGCTCAAGAGCGAAAATGCCCGACCTTCCGGCTGGGTGTATATCGACGTGCGCGGCCGGGACATTGCCTCAGTGGTTGCTGACTTGCGCCGGGTCGTCAGTGAGCAGGTCAAGCTGCAGCCAGGCATGAGCCTGAACTACTCAGGACAGTTCGAGTTTCTCGAACGAGCCAACGCACGGCTCAAACTGGTAGTGCCGGCCACGTTGCTGATCATTTTCGTGCTGCTGTACCTGACGTTCGCCCGCTTCGACGAGGCTTTGCTGATCATGGCTACCTTGCCCTTCGCCCTCACTGGCGGGGCATGGTTCCTGTATCTGTTGGGATTCAACCTGTCGGTGGCCACCGGAGTCGGCTTTATCGCATTGGCCGGCGTGTCTGCCGAATTTGGCGTGATCATGCTGCTTTACCTGAAGAACGCCTGGACCGAACGTGAAGACGTCGGTGATAACACTGAGCGTGGGTTGATCGCCGCGATTCGTGAAGGTGCGGTGCAGCGGGTTCGACCCAAGGCCATGACCGTGGCCGTCATCATCGCTGGCCTGTTACCCATCCTTTGGGGCAGCGGTACCGGTAGCGAAGTGATGAGTCGCATCGCCGCGCCCATGGTCGGCGGCATGATCACCGCCCCCTTACTGTCCCTGTTCGTCATTCCGGCGGCCTACCGCTTGATGCGCCGCCGGCACCTCCCGGTTGTACCCACCAACCCTCAAGGAAAAGTAGTATGAAACTGACCCTGATCGCCGTTGCAAGCACCCTTGTCGCATTGTCCCTTTCTGCTCAGGCAGAGGACATGCCGGGTATGAAAATGGACGATATGCCCATGGAAGGCATGCAGATGAAGCAGGAAACAAAGCAGGCTCCAGTGGCCAAAGCCGAGGGTACGATCAAGGCCGTCGATACCGCGAAACACACGGTGACTATCGCCCATGGCGCTGTGCCGTCCGTGCAGTGGCCTGCCATGACCATGGCATTCAACGCAACAGCCAAGCAACAGGCAGGCCTGAAGGTTGGGGATCGAGTAGCGTTTGAGTTTCGCGCCGAGGGAATGGCAGCCACCGTCGTATCTATCAAGACTCTGAAGTAGCAATGGCATGGCTGGCCGGTTCGACATTCACAAGCTGATACCGGACCAGCCATCCGCCATTCATCGGCGCATTGGCTCGCGAAAGTCTTGCAGCCAAGCTGTGTAATGAAGAGTTGATTGCTCCACCGTCCTCTTGTTTTGCTCCTTTGGTTTGGAGGATGGTTTTAGGCGCCTGAGTTAGGCGCCTTTTTTTGGTGCGCCAGGCATGGCGCGTTGCGCGTAAGCGCAACCAGCTTGGCTGTGGTGGCCACGCTGGTGACTTGGAGGTGAAAGTCCTCTACACACCCGGCGAGGGGAAGTGTTAGCCGAAGGCAAGGGTATCGCGGGCGACTGCGAATCTGAAAGAAGCCCTAGGTGTAACGGCTCACGTTTGAAAACAGCCGCTTCACTGCGAGCGAGCTTGTATTCAGCGGCATCGGCTTGCATTCAATCTCAATGGGCTCACGCTTTTGCAACTAACCAGAGCCACTCTCCAGAGGCATCGTGCCGTGTCTGGTTGCGGCCGCACTGCAAGAGAATCCGTTAGCCTTTGCTTGTACGGTCTCGCCCAAAGGGTTTGGCGAACTGTCCAAGGTAGTCTTTTGGATAGTCCTTTTCATGCAATCCGACCTCGGCATCACCCAGCTTCCCCGCACCGTCGTAGAACGTGCCAAACAGTCGATCCCACACCATCATAAATTCACCAAAATTGACCTGGGCATCTTCAAAATCGCGCTTGTGATGCCAACGATGAATTTCAGCAACCCCGATGATGTGACGCAGCCATCCCAGCCGGTAGTCCAGGTTCGAATGTTGGAAGGCCAAGTGCACGGTCAGAATGCCAAACCAGGTGGCGACCATTGCAGACGGCGCGCCAGATGCAACCAGTACCACCAGCCCGGGACCGGCCATGAGCGCGGCGTGCAGGGGATGTCGGCGCTCTCCGTTGATCCAGTACAGCCGCTCGGCGCTGTGATGAATCATGTGGAAACGCCACAGCCAGCGCACTCGGTGACTAATTCGATGCATGGAATACAGGCCCAGATCGAGCACGGCGGCAACCAGGAACAACTGCAGCCACAGTGGACTCTCGATCGGAAAGAGTCGAACCGAGGCCGGCACCGCATCGCCAAGCCTGGCCAGAATTTCAGCGGTGAGTTGAATGACAGAAAGGTTCACCAGCAGGTGCAGCAGGTCGGTCGCGGTGTCTTGATGATCCTCAAGCCAGGCTTTGCGAAAAGGCTGGATGCGCTCCAAGCCAGCAATGAGTAACAGCCCCGCCGCGGCGACTATGGGTGTGGTGGGCCAATACGGCACTCCCGCATACAGCGCCCAGATCATGAAGGCGGCACAGCAGCCAAACACAAGTGGATAGCTCAGCCACCGTATGGCGAATCGCAGGGAAATAGGCATCGCTCAGCTCCTGAATAGGGAGCCATGACTGTATGTGGGGAGGCCCGTTTTCGACTTGAATGAAAGAGCTACGACTCCTGAAGATCGACTTCAGCCAGGGCAGAGGAAGGATCAATACCCAGCAGCGTCCGGAATGTCCGGGAGAAATGCGCCGAGTCAGAAAAGCCCGCCTCATGAGCCGCTTCGGTCAGCCGTACTCCTTTGGCCAAGTGCTGGAGGGCCTGCGTGAGGCGTAGCCATTTCGCATAGCTGCGCAGTGGCAGGCCGGTCTGTTCCACGAACCAATGGGAAAAGCGTGTGGGGGACAAATGCACCAACGCGGCCATTTCGTCGCGTCCCATTTGACCTCTACGCAGCGCCTCTACCACCTTGGTCAATCGAGGATCTGGGGGCGGTGGATCGGGAAGCCGTAGCGCCTGGCGCACCCCCGCCCTAACCTGGAGAGCGGTATGCCCTGTCTCGCGCAGCGCGTCGAGAATCGGTGCGATGTCCCCCGGCGTGATCTCGATCACCCTCGCTTTTTCAGTACCCCGTAAAGCACGCGCTTCATCGGATAGCGCATCCACATAGATCGACAGAATTCGACTTGCGTTGAGCCGGTGTTTCAAGCCGGCCGGAATGAAGATGGCTGATCCTGTTTGAATGCCCAACGGGGTTTCAACCGATACAGGTGAATCGAGGCCCACTGAAATCTGATGCGCCTGATGGTGGTGCCAGTCCTGGTGGCCGGCACGGCCATGAAAGACTCCGATGCCGGGCCCGACCCATGCATGGCCTGCCCAGCGCACCGTGTCCGTTGAAGACGAGCTTTTCATTCTCTGGCTCGGCCGGCTTCCGCATTCGGGCTCAGCAAACTGCTCAGGATCAACATGGCGGCGCCACCGACGATACCAATATTCGCCAGGTTAAACGCAGGCCAATACCAGGACTGCCAGGAAAAATCCAGGTAGTCGATTACATGGCCTCGAAATGCGCGATCGATCAGATTCCCAACTGCCCCGCCCAAGATGAGGCTATAACCCAGGGCTTCGCTGTTGGCTCTGGGTTTACGCAATATCAGAGCCAGCACCATCGAAACGATCAAGGCGATGACGATGAAAAAGTAACGCTGCCAACCACCCGCGTCAGCCAGGAAGCTGAACGCTGCACCGGTATTCCAGAAATGAACCAGATTGAAGAACGGGGCGAGAGGAATTACGGTGCCAACCGGGAGCGAGCCCTCAATTGCACTCTTGAACGCTTGGTCGGCCGAGGCAATGCCCAGCGATAGCGTCCACCAAAGCCATGGAGCAATAAAGTGTGCCATTCCAAGAGGCGACTTCATGGTTCCTCTCCTTCAAGAAGTCGCTGCAACTCCTGTGAGAGGGGCATTGGCGCGAAAGCACTGACACTAGCGCGCCCGGTGTTACCGAGCGGCACCCAGATCTTTGAGAACAGCAGGGCCGCCATGATTCGCGGTGTTTGGCTGAGCACCTCCCGAAAGTCGCGCAACTGCCAGCCAGCCCTCAGCATCAGCCAATGGCTCTGAGCATGAAGAACAGGCAGTCGCTGGCTCAAAATGTGGACTCGTTCCAGCCAAGGGAAAGCCTCGGTTGGCTCCTCTTTATCGAGTGCTTTCCTTGCCCGAAAGAAGGCCTCATCGATGGCAATGCGAAGGGTGGTATTCATCTGGATCTCACTTGCGCAACAGATGGGCGAGTGAACACCCTATAGCCGCTACAGGGTCAAGCGCTATGGATTGGGGCGAAGCGAAAAATGACGTTAAGCCGTGAGTTACGAATGAGGTTTGCCGCCCTCCAAACCCGAAAGTATTCCGCAGTCCAGGCTTTGCCGCTCGTTATCGCAACAGCCCCGCAACGTCACCATCTGGTTTTCGAGGGTGTGCAGGGATGCGATCTGAGTCCTTACCTGGGCGATATGTCTATCAAGGAGCGCATTGATCGCCGTGCAGGGTTGCTGCGGCTGTTCCTGATAGCTCTGCAAAACACCAATTTCTTCCAGTGACATGCCAAAAGAGCGGCATCGGCGAATGAACAGCAGTTTTTCCGCATGGTCTGCTTTATAGGTTCGGTAGCCGTTGTCCTGGCGATTAGGAGGGGGAAGCAGTCCCTGGCGTTCATAAAAACGGATCGTCTGAATGTCCACCCCCGCCAGCTGTGCAAGTTGGCCAATGCGCATTATCTGCCCCTTGGTAAAAAAGCCAGTATATCCACGCTTGACCCTATACCTGCTATATGGTTTTCAATCGGCAGAATCAAGTCCAATAGGAGCAACGGATCATGAGTTCTTGTGAGAAATCCTGTGGCTGTGGCCCAGTGTCGGCAACCACTGAAGCGGCAACCGCGTCGTCGAATGAAGGAACATGGGTCAGCAGTTTTTCTGTGCCCAAGATGGATTGTCCGTCAGAAGAACGGATGATTCGGCTCGTATTGAATGGCTTGTCTGAGCTCAATTCATTGTCCTTTGATCTGACCAGCAGGCAGGTACGTGCTTTCCATGACGGACCTGTTGATCTGATCACTACAAAACTGGAGTCACTTGGCCTGGGCGCAACGTTACTGGATACTCAATCGGCCAGTCAGGAAGCAGCCTCGGCCAATAGTGCCAGTGAAGAGCTGACTGCTTCCAAGGAGGCAAGCACGCTCAAAATCCTACTCGGTATCAATGCTGCGATGTTTGTCATCGAGATGGGCGCAGGTTTGATCGCCCAATCGGCTGGCCTAGTGGCCGACTCACTGGACATGTTTGCTGATGCTGCCGTCTATGGCCTGGCTCTCTATGCAGTCGGCCGGAGTGCACGGCTGCAGGTTCGCGCTGCGCACCTGGCGGGTTTCTTTCAGATCGTGTTGGCTCTGGGTGTACTCGTGGAAGTGGCGAGACGCTTTCTCTACGGCAGCGAACCTGAGTCGATGCTGATGATGGGGATTGGCGCAGTCGCACTGGTTGCCAACGTCAGCTGTCTCTTGATGATCTATGGCCACCGCGAAGGTGGTGCACACATGAAAGCGAGTTGGATTTTTTCGGCCAACGATGTGCTCGCGAATATTGGCGTCATCGCAGCAGGTGCATTGGTTGCGTGGACAGGTTCTCCCTACCCAGATTTGGTGATTGGTACGGTGGTTGGCCTCATCGTACTGAATGGCGCGCGCCGAATCCTGGCATTGAAAGCCTGACCAACCGGATCGGCAGCCGGTTAACTGCTGCCAAGCGGCTCGTCCGCGATAGACGCTTAACCTTGATCTGACCGTGGGCCATTTTGATGGTCACTGCGGTCAGATCAACCTCAGCGTTTCAGATAGTTGTGTATAACGACGTGCATCAGCCTTCAAAACGAAGAAACCGACACATAGGACATAGGCTTCAGTATGGCAGCCTTGTCCCGCTCTGGGGCGGGACAAGGCAAAGTGCTTCAGTGGCGCCCCACTATTCCGGATGAGGGGAGAATAGTGCGCGGGAAAAACCACGCCAATCCTGCCGACGCGGAAAGAACATCGGCAGGCGCTGCCGATAGGTCTGATACGCTTCCCCGAAGCGCGCGGCCAACGCCGATTCTTCCCGCCTGGCCAGGCGAACATAGGCGTAGATGATCACGGGAAACAACAGCAGCGTAATGAGGGTCGGCCAGTGAATGATCTGACCGAAAACAGCCAGCATGATCCCGGTGTATTGCGGGTGTCGGATCAGACCGTAGACTCCCTGTGTGGCCAGTCGGCCTTCCAGACTGGCGCGATAGACCTGGACCCAGCCGCGGATCAATAGCACCAGACCAATGACGATAAATACTCCGCCCAACAGCATTTCCAGCATGGCCCCGGTGCTGCCGTAGCCCAGCAGGGTGGCCCAGAGATGGCCGGAGAAGCCCGTCAGCGGAAGATCAATGCCCAGAAAACCAGTCAGCAGATAAATAGTCAGCGGGAAGCCATACATCTCGGCGTATAACGCGATGATGAACGCTTGCACCAAGCCGGCGCCCATCCACTCACGCCAACTGCGTGGGGCGACGAAGCGATAGAGAAGCCAGGATGCGATCAGCACAGTGATGAGCACCCAACTCCAGTGTCCATAGTGCATGGCAAAGTCATTCATGGTCAGGCTCCTTCTAGATCAGCAGAGGATCGGCATGCAGCGCCGACACCTGGAACCAACATGGGAGCATCTGAGTAGCGACACTGCTAATGCGGTACCGCTACCCAGAGCTTATTTCTTATGTCCCTCTACCTGAGGGGTACAGAGACTGGCGACAAGAGATCTGACCTCTATTGCGCCTTACTGTCGCCTTGAGGTCCCTTATCCCCCATATTCATCATGCTCATACTCTGCATCATTTTGCTGCAGTCCTTCATCATTGAGGACATCTCCTGCATCATGTCCATCATCGGCATTTTATTGCCTTCCATCATGTGCATATCCTCTCCTTTCATCATGTCGGAACTGTCCTTTGCAGTGTTCTTAGACTGCTCGGCAAAGCCCGTGGAAACGGCGCCAAGAGTTATGAGAGCGGCAAGTACAGTTGTGCAAGTTTTTGAGTTACGCATGGCGGTTCTCCTGATCAACGACCTTGGTTTCTGACAGGCTCCGGGCAGATAACGGTTGACCCGGAGTTTTTTGCTCGCAGGCGGTTTCTCCGACCATACTTTTCATGCAGAGCCCGATCATTAACAGGCAAAACAGAACAGGCAGAGTTGCTGCTGCAAACAGGCTGTGCAGGTTAAAGAGCAAGGTGAACGTTATTGCAACAGCAAGTCCCGCAAGCAGCGGGTGACGTTGCAATAGGCCCTGTAGGTACAGCGTCATGTTCTTGATCATGGGGTAATCCTCAAAGTTTGTTTAAGCATTTATTGCCTTCCATACTCCAGTCGCCGAGCTATAGATCAGCACATACCTACTGGGTCATGTAGAGCCAGGCTTTAGCTCCGTCAAAGGCGTAAATTTCAAACGGTTTCTGTTGAGTGCCGTTCATGCCGGGCGAGCCCGCAGGCATACCTGCCAGGGTGATACCGCGAATTGCTGGGCGCTCCGTCAACAACTTATTAACGGCCGCAAGCGGGACGTGACCGCCAACGACGTAGCCATCAACCGTCATGGCATGGCAGCCTGCCAAGGATGGGGGGACGCCAGACGCCGTATTGACGCGCTGAAACTGTGCGGAATCCGCGATAACCGAAACCTTGAAGCCACCTTCGCGCAGGTACTCGGCATATTTATCGCAGCACTTGCAGCTTGGATTCTTATAAAGAGCGGCTTCTCCAGAAGCAGCATGGGCGATCGGCATCGCAAGGGAGGCGAATGCCAGTAACATCCCACCCAAAAGCGTGAATGACTTGTTCATGGTGAATACCCAATCCTTTTCCATTGGCGACAGACGTCTTAGTTGCAGGTACCATGTTTGTATCTCGATGTTCTTTTGGCTGTACTAGCTGGAAGAACAAGCGAGCATACTCAGGTCCTGATCAGGACAGGCTGGTGATCTTGGGTGGGAAAGGATCAGGAGCAACCGCCATGCGGCCGAGGAAGGGCGTATAGCAGAAGTTCTGAGGAGAAACTAAGATTAGAGAGGATTCAGTAGGATATGCGATAGGCCCAGCGTAAGGAGTTGCACAGCTTATCGAGCAAGCTACTTGGCTCTGGATGTCTGGGCAACAGGTATCGGCCTGACTGTACTCGGTCTGCATACTTTCCGCAGCAACACAATTGAGGGAAACACTCGAAGCCTCGGATTTAAACATCAAAACTCCGCTCTGTGCGGCCACGAAAAATAGCAGCAGCACCATAACAAGCTTGATCAACGTTTTATCCAGCTTTCGAGTCATCACAACATATCGCTCCCTCAACTTTTGCAGAGCACGCCTTGAGGCTAGCTCAAAAGCTCGTCTGTGTCACTGTCAGAGCATGACCGTTCGGTGCATGACTCGATTACAGCAATGCGCAGCTTCTCAGGGAAACGATGAGCTGGTCGTACACGCATGGATAAGCTCCTCAACACTAAGGGCAAGTGCGGAACCAGTGACGCCAATCGCTCCGCAGGGTCATAGGGGTACCGCTGAAACCGCCGCTACGACCCACAAAGCGATCAGATAGCACCGAGACACTTATTTGCACGCAACCATCTGCCCGAGACGCTGGTCGGGCTGCGCTTGCTCAGCTTGCAGCATCACGGTTCCGACCGTATCGCGTTGCGCGGCGTGGCGTGCCAAAGCTCGGTCACTGCCGCCTTCGGCCCACACCGCAGACGACAACAGGATCGAGCCAATCAGAAGCACAGGTTTCAGAAGTTTCATGAGACATTCTCCTCAAGCGGGTACAGATTACCCGGCACTCTGGGGTTAATGCTCGGTGGCCGGGAGGAACGCTAGTGCAGCGCTCCTGATGTCAAACTAGACACTCATCCCTGACAGGTAGCTGAGGCCGAAATTACATTTGCGTCAGCTCGTGCTGAACAGTACGGCAACACACATGCAGGTCGCCTAGGGATGATTCTCATTGATCCCAAGGGTCAGGGCCGGTCACCCTCAGTCCGACATTCCGCGAGTTGACTGGATAGCACCGCTTTGTCTTGCAGGAGGAGCTGCTTTACTGTGGCCAGTTCGGTCAGTTGGGTTTCAGTTTGAGTTAAACGTTGCGCCAGTAGGCTTCGCTCCCGCGCGATCACGGCCAGGTTCGTCTGCGCCTCAGCCAAAGACTGCTTTCCGTGGCTATGTCGCTGTTCCAGTGCCTGATGAATCTGTTTCAGCTCGGAGAGTTGAAGTACCACGTGCTCATGCGCGCTGCGGTGCTGGGTGAGCGCCTCTTGGGTTGTGCGCAGGGTGTTTTGTAAATGTTCATTGCCCTGCGCCAGGTGTTGTTCCTGAGCCTGCAGTTCGCCCAGGCGAGTTTGCTGGGCGAGCAGGCGTTGCCGGAGTTCAGTCAGTTCGAGCGCCAGGCGCTGGCGGTGTTGTTCCACTGCCTGGCGTTCGTCGGAGCGTTGTTGAGCAGCCGACTCCTGGTAATGCTCGAACTGCAGCCGTGCTTGCTGCAACTGCTGGGTCAGTGAGGCCACCTCGGCGGCGCGGTCCACCAGGCGCTGTTCGAGCCCGAGCTTTTCGCTGCCCAGACCGGCCAGGGCGATCGCCTGACGCTGCACGCTTTCAGTCAGCCCTTGGCTGTGCGTAGTGGCGGCGGCCAGCGCTTGGGCCTGCTGTTCCTGAACGGTGAGTAACGCATCGCGCTCCACGCAAGCTTGCTGCAACTGCTCCTGCAACACGGCGGTGGCGGCCTGATGAGCCTGCTCAGCCTGCTCGACTTGCTGCGCCGCCTCTGCCTGTACTTTTTCGCACAGTCCTTTCAGCGCCAGGACCAGCTCCGCGGGCAATCCCAGTTCGGCCTGAGCGACCGTTCCGAGATGCGCGCTTTTCCAGCGTTTCAACAAGGGGGCAATCGTGCTTTTGCTGCCGGTCCCACCCAGGGCGGCCCGGATACCGTCGATCGTCGGATTGTGGCCCTCGGCCACGAGACGGGTTGCCGCCTGGGCGACATGCACATAGAGGACGCCGGAACGGGCCATTGTTACCTCGGATTTTTTCGTACCGTATTATGAAGAACGTAATACATCGATTTAAGTACAGAATAGTTAAGCCCGGTGAGACTGCCAATTCACCCACGATAAGCGCGGTTATCGTGGGTTATACGCACAAATTCGGCATTGGCCTCTATACTCGGCGGTACACGAGGCCTAAACAGGCGTTTTGGGATGACGACCCGCAATCACGACGAAAATCTGCCGCCAGTCCGGTCCAACGAGCCAACGGCGCTTGGCCGTACCCGCGGTACGCTTGCCACGCCCGAGCAATGGGCCCAGCAACATCAAAGCTTTCTCGCGGCAGCCACTTCCGACAACACTCGGCGCACCTATCGCTCGGCCATCCGCCACTTTCAGGCCTGGGGCGGCGTGCTGCCGTGCGATGAAGCCGCGCTGATTCGCTACCTGCTGGCCTTCGCGGGCGTGTTGAACCCGCGGACCCTGGCGCTGCGCCTCACCGCGCTGGCGCAATGGCACCGCTATCAGGGCTTTCCCGATCCGGCCGCCAGCGCCACCGTCCGCAAGACCATGCGCGGGATTGAGCGAGTAAACGGGCGGCCGCGACACAAAGCCAAGGCGCTGCTGCTGGAGGATCTCGAGCTCATCGTTTCGCACCTGGACACAGTCGAAGGGCTTGCCGCGCGGCGCGACAGTGCGCTGCTACAGCTGGGGTACTTCGGAGCATTCCGCCGCAGCGAGCTGGTCACGTTGGAGGTGCAGTACCTTCAGTGGGAGCGGGAAGGTCTGCGGATCACGCTGCCGCGCTCCAAGACCGATCAGAAGGGCGAGGGACTGGACAAGGCGATCCCGTTCGGCGACTGCGTCTGCTGCCCGGCAAAGGCGCTACGGTGTTGGTTGGATGCCGCTCAGATCGAGCAGGGGCCACTGTTCCGGCGAGTCAGTCGCTGGGGCGTGATCGGCGAGGTGGCGCTGCACGAGGGCAGCGTGAATACCATCCTGGCGGTACGTGCCGAAGCCGCGGGACTGTTGTCTGTACCCGAAATGAGCAGCCACAGCCTGCGCCGAGGGTTGGCCACCAGCGCTTACCGGGCTGGGGCTGACTTTCTCGAGATCAAGCGCCAGGGTGGCTGGCGGCACGATGGCACCGTACACGGCTATATCGAGGAGGCTAGAGCCTTCGAAGAAAACGCCGCCGGCTCGCTCTTACGGCGTAAACCATTAATCTAGCCCTCGATCTTGAGGGCGCTGGGTTGGAGGTTCGATTAGACCTGGTTGGAGTATTGGCGTTCTAAGGCACTCAATCCAAGGTGACATGCCGGCAAAACCTTGGACTCAATCCATGCTAACTGGGGTATTGGTGAACCAGCTCCAAGCCTATGCAGGCTACGTCAGGGAGTAGCATCCGGAAAATCTTATGCATTGACGGCGGACCTCAAGAAGGGCCTATAACCATTGCAGAAGGGGCCGAAGCTTGCGTTTTGTTTGTGTGAAATGACGATCCATAAAAAGATAATAAAATCATTAAGTTACAGGCCTGATGTCCTAATTTTCCCTTATCTCGGCATGACCCCTCAGATGGATCACTCGCCCCGTGTCAGAGTACGGCCGCTTTCTGCATTTGCTGACGCAGAGGAGTCAACCTCTTTGGCCTCAACCTGACAGGTCGAATGCTTAGCGTACGATTTTTTCCGTGTTCTCTATCGTCCCCCGGTAGGCCTAACGCACCTGGAGCAACGCACAATCGGCATCGCCAGTGCGGAGACCGGTTGCCTCGCTTCGGTAGTGATTCAAACGACGACAAGCCTCAGCAGCGAAAACAGCTCGGGCGGTTTCTTCATTGGCACTCAACTCGGGACCCACGCCTGTCTGCCAATCCTGTAACTGCAACATCGACCACCCTTGCATAGCGAGGGTGGTTTTTTTTGGGCGAAAGGAAAGCACCATGCTGAAACTCGTAATCGATCAACGACCAGGTGAACCGGACATTTTGCGCAAGGTGATGCATGCGGTGTTCGAGATCCGCTCCCTCGACGGCGAAGCACTCAAAGCCGTCAATGCACCTTCCACTGGCTGGACGCATGAGCTGCTTATGGCTGTTGCAGTACAGCATGAAGCGATCACCCGCTGCGGCGCCGATGGGGACTTGGGCGGCCAGTGGGTGGGCAGCACAGAAGTGCTGATGCTCAAACTGGGCAAACGGCAGGCTGGTGAAAACTGATGGCTTGCAGCGTGCCTGATTGCGGATTCTGAAAGGTTTGTTTTTACCGCTTGAATGGTGGGGTGTATATTGGTACACGTTACGAATCATAAAAGGCTTAATCCGATGGATAGCAATGCATCTCGCCGTTTGATCATGAAAGTTGTTACCGCCCTTGTGGTGCTGGTTGCTGCCCTCATCGCTCTGATGGCCACCCGCGCAGGATTGATCGATCTCTCTCCGAAAAACATTTTCATGGGGATGTTTGTGCTGATCGTCGGCGGCGCCCTGCTGAACATGGTGCAGGCCTTCATCTCAAGCGACAGCACCAGCCCACAAGACGATTCGATGGCTGCTGGGCCAGAAGGGAGAAATTGAAATGTTCGGTCTCAGCGAGGTGGTGGCGGTAGCCAAAGAGCCCGTTCGCTACCTATCCTCCAGGAGCAAGTTTTTCTCGCTTGCACCCACTGGGTTAAGCAATGCCCAGTGGGCTGAGCTGATGGATTTGCTTCGCGTGGAACAGGGGTGGACCGATACCCAACTGGGTAAACATATCGGCATCAGCATCTCCATGATCCGGCAGTGCCGGATCCAGATGCGCCCCCTGCCACCGGCGGCAAAAGTACGCATCCTTGCCGCAATGGGCGTCGAAATGACTCGATCATCCCTCATTGCAGCGCTGCCAACTGCTGTCAAGGAAGCCGTTGTAGCAGCTGACGGCCAATCTTCCTTCGTGCGCCGAACGCTGATCTACGGCTTCTTTGATCGCCTCGATGCCGGAGAGGACGCAGACGTCGTTGCTGGTTTTTTTGATGGCCTTGCGACGATAGCCGGCGTTGACCTGGTCTGTCTGGCGGAGCGTTTGGGGCTGTCACTGACCGAACTGACTGATCTACGCGATGGGCGTAGGCCTATTCCTTTTCTGGTGAAGGTGTCCATCACCGAATCGTTCGCCGCACAAGACATGGGGCCTTTGATACTTTCCCTGCTCCCAACTGCTTGAACACGCTTTGCTGATTGACTTCTTTCGATCACAGATTAAGTATACGTGTTATGAATCCTTGCAATGCAAGACGCGTATCGAACCATGAGCACTCTGGTGTGAAAGGAGATTTTGATGAACAACGCCCATATCTCTGCGATGACGAAAAGGCTGTGCGGTCACATCGACATGTACAGCTTCAGCAGCAAAGGCCGCAGTGGGCGCCGTAGTGACACCTTGTACGCAACCGCCACTGTCTGTGGCGAGTGTCGAGCCAGGCTTGGCGGTTTGATCGCGAATCCTGATGCAGGCTTCTTCCCGCTAGCCCTTCCAGCGCTCGCCGGGCGTGAAAACGCGGTCTGCTGGGCGAAAGACATCCGGCTCAAGCTTTTGAGGAAATTGGGGCCAGTAATGGCCCAGCTCAAGAAGAGTCAGGATCCTCTGGCGACAGCGGCTCTTGCGACCTTCGAAATGCTCTTCAAGATTCCAACTGCCCTTTTTTGGATTGAAAACCGCGAATTTCCGTTCGATTGCGCATGGGTTGTATTTGAAGTGGAGCACCTGATGCGGCCTCGCCCGACGAGCACCGTGCGCCTGAGCGGTAGCTCCGCGTTTGTGTACTGGTCCCAGGCGGATCACTCGGTTATTGCCGCCGCCAAGGTAGCGGCTAGCGCGGTAATAGACGTTGACGTCGTACCAGCAGCCCAAGCTGTTTTTGAAGCTCAGGCCCCCTCGCAGCCAGCTACAGCTCAATCCATTTTTCTTTAACACTCACCATCACTCGGAGGCTCACTATGCAGGTTGAGGCATCAACGATCCAAAAACTCGAGATTACAGACGCGGATGCCCTCGATCCTGTGACGTGTATCTTGCAAGACTTAGGGCGGTACCGCGGTAGCCTCACAGTTACCTGCTTTGGGCGAAGCTGGACCCATCACTGGAACAACACCGGTGCCAACTCAATCGCTGAGTTCGTTGCCTGGCAGAACGCTGAACATTTGGCATCAGCACTGGCACCGATGATGAGGCAGACGGTATACGACGGGTCTCTGCTTGTGGCCTATGCCAAACGTGTCGTCGTGGAGCGGCGTCTCGGCATCAGCCTCGATTACGATTCTCTAGAGAAGGATGAAGCTCGCCGGCTCTACAACGCTTGCGAAAGCTTGCGTGGTTATGTGGCTTTTGAATCGCTGCCCTCAACTCTCATGACTGACCTGTTCGGTGACGAGTGGTTTTACGCCGCGGGGCATGCGGAAGGACCGAATCCAGACTTCGTGTACCTCACACGTATCAGCCAAGCGGTTATCGATGGACTGGCTCAAGTCCGCCCGGCCAGCGCGGGGAAAAATCGGTTTGGGCTCGACATGGATTACCTCAAGCGGAAACTCAACCGTTTGATTCGTGATCTTGCTGACTTCCCACCAGATGAAGCAGCCCGCGAACTCGCCCGCATAGCACGGACAGCGGATGCCACTGTCTTGGCAGAAGATGAATTCAACCTGGGCGAGTCCGCGGCTCAAGACCACCCGTGCCGTTATCACGACGGTGTGCGGCAATGCGACGGTAGTGGATTCCTCTCCGACCCCAAATACACCGTTATGTCTCCAGAACATGCTAAGCCATGCCCATGCTGCAACACCATGTTGTGGTTGATGGACGCCAGAAACGAGGCGGGCTCCCTCGCGTTGACCGGTACCGACGGAATCACGGTCGAGCGCGTTTGGCTCGATGCGTTGAGCACTGCGTACCGAGCGAACGCTGATCAGGTATTACGCGCTCTGGAAGCGATAGGCGCTGTCGACGTGTTGATTCCGGTGAAAGGTGAGGGGAATTCGCTGATTCGCCGTTATAACGCGCCTGAGGCCGCTGCTGAGTCCGAAAAGGACGAGGAGGCCATTAATGAGTTTGCAGTGCAGCTGAAGGTCAAGATGGCCAAGTCTCGCGCAAAGGGCCGTGATGGGTGGCACCGGAAGGATCAGTGCTCATCCGCAACCTTGAGTCGCATGCTGCGGGAGCACGTGGAAAAGGGCGATCCGATCGATATCGGCATTTTTAGCATGATGCTTCAACAACGCGGGGAGTGCATTGAGCTCGCCCCGGTTGCCTGTGAAGCCTAACTTCAATCTTGAGATTTCATGATGACTAAACAGCTTCAGTGGTCAGCCATCCTATGGGGTTGCCTGTTCTGGGCGAACGCTCAAGCGGTTGAAATGACCTTGTCGTCGAACGCGACCGAAATTCCCCAGGGCCAGATTAAGGACGCGATCATTTCAAACTTGCCTACAGCCGTTTCTCAGCTCGGGAGTGACTACCAGTTGTTCGCCATCGTCGAGACCGGCGACTACATGCCTGGGCAGCGGCTCTACAGTTACTCGGTGACCCTTCACCGGAAGGTGATTGAGTCAGGTACAGGTAAGCCATATTGGGTGCCAACCGGGGGCATTCGTGGCCACGGTGTTGCTCAGGAGAGCGAAACGGTACTGAGCAATTTGAAGTCAGACGTTATCGCCGGCGCCAAGGCTGGATCGTTCAAATTGGACCAGATGTAGTTTTTCATTCGGAAGAACTAAGTCTGTCGCGAACACTCGTTCAGTGTAGAAAGCGCGCTTACGAAGGTGCAATTGCCACAACCGCACCGCACCAAAGCCGGCTCGTAGGCGCGGTCAGATCCTCTGGATTTGATCGCGTCTTTTCTTTTAAACACCAGTTTTTCCGTTCATCCCGCCGCAACGGCCTGGTAGGCCTGCTCCTCAGGTTCCCGTAACAGGTGGCTGGCCAGCGTCCATCGAGGTTGGCTTGGGTTCGCTAGACAACTCACTTGCAAGCAACCTGAATCCACCCTGATGTTCAAAGTACAACGTGCTCGACAGACTTAAATCTTCTCCTGCGACAGACTTTTCACCTCAAGCTCAGTTGTTTCAGCGTGACAAGAAAGCGTTGAAAGGGTGTAATGCACGCTGCGTACGTTTACGCGTTATGTATCTAAACAAACATCCTAATAAACAAGCTTGGGGTTGGAGCTCATATGCACAAACCAATGGTCTTGGCAGTGGTAACAGGGGTGTTGTCAGCGCCTCTTTTGGCGTCGACATCGTACGGTTTTTCTCTGTTCCCTGAGAGCACTCAATCTGGTGCATCCCCGTTGCTCGCTTCGGGCATGGCCATCGCCCTGCTGGCCGGCGGGTATTACTGGGTTCAACGCGTCCGGCGTTTCTCCAAATCTCAGGAACAACGAGAGCAGCGGCAGCTGAGGGCGATGGAAAAGCTTGCAATTCGCATCGAAGAGGCTGAACGCACGTTGTTCAAGAGCAACTACCTGACACACGCGACCAGGACAGAACTTCGACATGCTCTGGACGCGATATCTACAGATACCGTCCGAGCAATCGGTAATCTGCGCCGACATCAGGACCTCCCAGATTCAATATTCCGCAAGTTGATGTCCCGGTCTGATGAGTTGTTCGACATCCTTGACACCTCAATGACGACCGCAGTGCCGGAGAGTGAGGAGGGCAGTGAACCATTGCTGATGCCACGACGTTCCAATCCATTGCCACGGCCGAAGCCTCAGTCACGCCCACAAGATGCATTGAGCTCATTGGAGCCAATCCATCTTCAAGCAGCAACCATCCCCATGCCAGCGAAGGTGCAGCCCAAAGGCGCCAATGCCGATGACGCTTCGAAGCTGACCCTGCCTGATCTGGGAATGACGTCAATCCTATTGGGAGGTGGGATGTTTTACGCAGCTGATGACCAGGGCAGCGAGCTCGCCGGCAGCACGGTTGACGGCGGTTTGGAGTGATCGACCTTACCAGGACGAATTATGTCGACTGATCTCCCGTTGAATGCAGCTCCTCGAACAGCCACTCGGTCGGCACGAGCCGCACGTCGTATTACCGATCCTGAGCTCCAGGGAATCACGCGGGATCACCGGGCCGCCGCCCCATCAGATGCTGGTTGGCGTGTTCGGTTGATGAAGGACAGCCAATTCGTCGCCGATCGCCATTTCCGCGACCAGGCTTACGGCGGCCCACAGCGTGCCAAGAAGGCCGCACGCTGTTACCGCGACGATATGGCCAAGGAGCACAGCATCGTCCTCACGGCCGCAAGCAATGGCGATCTGGCAGTGTTGCGTCGCGGTGCTGGTCAGACTCAGCGCGATCTCGCCCAGATCCTTCGTGTGTCCAGTTCGCAAATTGCCAAATGGGAACGTGGGGCAGTGCCTGGTGCCGTGCTGTCGTTAGCCGGCGCCTTGCTGTCGCAACAGGTCGTTTGCCCCACTGCTGAAATTACAGGCGATGATATTCGCCGTATCCGAACCCAGATCCTGAAGTGGACTCAGCAACAGCTTGCCGCAGAGCTTGATCGCGCATACGCGGCGGTCGGGCAATGGGAGCGAGGAGGGCGGCGAGCACCAGGTTGGGTGTTGGTCTATCTTCAGGCAGTCAACGATGGGTGGAATAGAGAGCACAGTACGGAGAGCAGCAGTGCCTGACGAAGCGGTCATCAATGCAGTTGCGCAATGGAAATCCGAGAAGCCCATGAGTAAGGTGCTGCCCCTACGGTTCGCAGATGGCACACGCCTTGATCACTTAGAAATTGATTGCGCCAACTGCGCCCGGGTTCTGCGTGCACAGCATCAGCGAGGTATGGTCTGCATGGTCATGGCAGATACCTACAGGCTCAAAGGCCTGGCAGCGTGCGATCAGTGCCGCAGCTTCACACGTTTTTCGTTTTTGTGTTCGGGAACGGATGGCGTGGTCACTGTGGAATGGAAGAAGGGCGGCAGGGTTGAGCGGACACAGGTCAGGGCTACCTGGTTGACGAGACTGGCTGCCTGGCTTTCCAGGCGGACATGAAAAAGCCCCTACAGTGGTTACTGTAGGGGCTGCAACAACACTTATACCTCTGCTTGGTTGAGGTTGAGCTCAGGTTCATCCGTTGGATTTTCTGCGTTCAACTGAGCCTCAGCTTCTTCCGCTTTCTTGAACTGCTCCAAGATCGCTTCTAGTTTCTGTTGGTTCTCAGGGGACAGCTGGCTGAACGCCTTGTCTTTTTTGATATCGTCGATCGCCGCTTTCATCGCCGGCGCCGCAGCAGTAACAGCCTTCTTGATCACCTTCCCCGGAACAAAGCGTGGCATTAGCTTTGTCTTGCCGGCGGCTCTCGATCGTGCCAGCGATTGTTCGATGACATCCAAGGCTTTAGGGCCGTGTTCTTTCAGCAGTTCTATAGCGTGCGTGAAAGAAATAAGGTCGTCGCGAACACAGTTCGCGATTTCGGCCGGGCCGTTCATCAAAAGCAAACAATCACTCACTTGCGATGGCCAGAGTTCAAGCCTCAAACCAATCATGGCGTGATCGTCAGGGTGCCAGCGGCTCATACGCTTACACACGATGGCATTTTCGTATGAGGAGAGAGGATCCCCGCTATTTCCGGTTGCCAGATCTTCAGTCAAATCCTGCTCGGATATCGCGTCTTTTACGACTATACATGGAACAGTCTTGATCGGTTTTCCGGCAGCAATAACTGCTAGAACAGCTTCGAGGCGTCGGTGGCCACGTTTCAATTTGAACGAGGTTTTTCCATCACCTTCATCAGTAACGAAGACACTCAATGGGCTGTCTTTGGAAAACCCAAATTCCATCATGTTTTGTTTGAGAATCTCCACCTTCTCGTAGTACTTAGCGTTCTTAACCCGAACGTTGTAGCCGGGGATTACCTCTATGCACCGTGGGTCGATGTTCCAGAGGTCGCTGGAGCCGAATTTAAGTATCGGAACCTCTTCTGCTTCAACAACATCCCGATTTCCGTTGGCCATCGCTTTCTTGATACTGCCCGGGAAAATTTGCAGCCGGAAGTCCAGGTCCATCTGATGCTCAGCTTCAGTTTGTTGCACGGTGATAGCGTCCATCGGAATATCTCCAAAAGTCAAAAATCGTTGAACTTGCTTTCGGTGATGCTAGACAGGAGCATGTAAGCGGTGTCTTGCCCCCGGCCACGATGGTGGGCATTGAGCAGAAAGATTCAACGGCGCGCTGATCATAACAGAAGTATTGCTACGTGTTATGTATCCTTTAAATCGATTCTGGGATAATCGCTATGCGCCAGGCCGTTGGCCTCAAGACGGTATCGCTCGTATCCAGCTCGAGGAGCTCGGTGGTTGGTAACAGTTGAACATCCAAGAAGCTGTTTACCGCCTGCTCAACGTCTGGCTCACTTGACCGGTTTGCATGCGGGCCGATGGCCACCCGCACGGTACCCGTCACCAGGATGAGCTGGGAACCACCGTCGCAATTGCCACGATGAACTACCTTGAGGTCGGTGATCCGCCCATCGACGAGCGCCAGGTCTTGCAGGCCAGCCATCAGCGCCGGCTCGACGAGTAGAGCGGTGATCTGATCCGTCCAATCATCATCGGGGGACAAGGTGCTTTTCACGGATACAAATTTCATGAACCCGGCCTCGAACTTTCGCCACTGTGGTAACGGCGGCAGCGCACCTTGTTTCGACGACCATACCGGCCGATGACTCACCAAGATTTTGTGTGCTGCGCGTGGATTAGGCGCTACCGAGGACCAATGGTGATCGATCTCCGAGCGTGTGTTGGCGATGATCCAGTCCGAGCGGAACGCCCACATTTCGAGAGTGGATGACTGCTCAATGCCGAAAATTGCGCAATTTTTTTGAGCATGCTCCAGCGCCGGCGCCTCGACGATATCCCCGGGCCATTCGAAACGCTCCAGGTCCTTTAACTTGCGCCCGCCATGCCAAAAAGAAAGATCGATGACCACCTGTGGTAGCCAGGCTACGCCGCTCTCGCAAACACTGGGCTGCTGAGTGTCGAGGGTAGGAATGTGCTGCGGGCTGAGCATGGTCAACTCCTTGTCAGAATATTTCCGAATATTAACACTCAACAATACGCGATCAGTATCCGAATCGATTAAACAGTATGTTTGGTGCAAAAAAAAACCGCCTGCGGATGCAGGCGGCTGGTTGATGGTTAATGGGATTGCAGGGCTATCGCAGGGGCCGGCAGCAGTTCTTCGAGGCTGGAACCATTTAGGGCATTACGCAGCATTGTCGCGATGGTCTCTTGCGTTGTGCCGGTGGAGGCGGAGGAAATGCAGGTTGAATATGCGAAAAGCAATCGGTCGGCCACATTGGCGATGTCTGCTTCCGTGGGCGTTTTGACAGTGTTGAAATTTCCGCGGCCATCCCCGAGTCCTGTTTCAAAGGCGGCGACGTTGGCGCAGTACATGGGATCACAAATTCCACGAACCTCGAAGCGAGTGCAGAAGGCTTCCGCAAAGGTGCGAAGTTGTTGCGGTAATACAGCATCGCGAAAGGCTTCCTCGAAGAAGCCAGGGCGTGGTTTTTGGGGGGATAGTGCTGCGGAAGGGGTGTTCATTTGTCGATCTCCTGAGGGGTTACTTGCCACAGGAGAGGTCGCACAGCGGAATGTAATTGGTTAGAGCACCAGGGTAATCAAAACAATCGTCGAAATCCCGATGCCCAGGAGCACTTTGCGGTTGCGGTCGCCGATGTGGATCCCGCGCTGCTTTAGAAAGTGTTCCGCAATGGTCCAACCATCCAGTGGAGGCAGGGGGATGATGTTTGTGACCGCCAGAAGAATCGAACCCTGTGCGGCAACCAGCGTCTGCCAGTTAGGAAACAAGTAATAAACGCCAAAAAACAGAATGCCGGTGAGGGCCGAGATCAGAGGGCCGCCGGCCGCAATGATCGCTCTCTGGCGAGAAGACGCCTTTTCGTAGTCCGTGCTTACCACGTAGGCCCAAAGCGGTATCAAGCCGACCTCGTGAATGATCCCTGACTTCCGGAATGAAAAGAGTTTCACCCCGCCGATGATCAATTTGTCGGGCTTGATGCCCATCTTCTGCATCGGTATCAAGTGACCTGATTCGTGTATGAGTAACAAGAAAACGAGCATCAGCCAGATAACAGCAAAGGCCGCGATGAACATCCCGATGGTCAGCAACATAGCTGTTTTGTCCCCGATATCAATAAGCCATGATTCTTTAGCATCGCTCTGCTTCCTACAAGGAAAACATGCGTCTGGAGAGTCGCTATTTTTCCCATAGGCCCGCGCTGCTCAAATTTCATTATGGCTGCCTGTGCAACATCACCCAAGTGTAAAGCAAACGCACTTGGAGCCCCTATGAACACCCTATTTCAACTCGCTTTCTCTGCACGTGCTGATTGGGCGTTAGGTGTCCTCTTGTCCCGGGAAACCGCTGGGAAAGAGTCCGCCGAAATTAAATTTCAGGAAGCTCGCGATCGTGCCTGGGCGTACGGGTGGGGCGCTTCTTCTGAGCCGTCCGCATTTTTCAATGACGTTCCAGATCTGATGAATGCCTTCCATGCCGGTGCACAAACACTAGCTCTCGATTGCAATCGCTGCTCACTCGAATCAACTATTTGAATGGTGAACAAAATGACTCAACAAGCTACTTTGACTGCAACCGCTGCTCAGCTGTACTACGTGACCCTTCGCTGGCCAAATAACGATGAGGGTTCCTTCTCTCAAAATGTACATGCCACCGATCCCTGGG
Organism: Pseudomonas sp. KH_046_2; assembly: GCF_057838985.1. NCBI lineage: Bacteria > Pseudomonadati > Pseudomonadota > Gammaproteobacteria > Pseudomonadales > Pseudomonadaceae > Pseudomonas > Pseudomonas sp. KH_046_2. The sequence goes on from NZ_JBYQOW010000002.1 coordinate 219,642, forward strand.
AAGCATGTGTTCTGACCGCACGGATAATGGCCGAGGCTCGCGAGGAGGAATCCGAAGGTAGTTATCAGGCATTCGAGGACGAGGCTGATCGTGAGGCGTGGATCGCCGAGCGTGCCGCGGACTCAATGGAGTGTTCACTCGTATCGGATTCACTGAAGTGGGATCTATCCGAGCTGTTTGCAGCTGAGCTGTTTCCGGATGGTGTTCGATTTGATATCGACCTCGAGGTGCTGCGCACGCTGGTAACCGCCAATCGTGAACTGCTTCGTGTAAAACCGTCCATTCCTAAACTTGAACTGAAGTTCAAGATGGTTGATTCGGGTAATTGCCGCGTCTACTACACTGACCCGAAAAAACGGTTGCTTTGTTTCCAACTCGCCAGTCGCAAGAAGTTTGAACTGCTGTACTGCACAGGGGACGGTGAGCCTTCGCACACCATCGATCATCTCAACAAGGTCGTTCTCGACTTTCCGCTGAGTGAGCCAGGCATTGCTGCTGATTTCATCGAATGGTGGGAGCTGGTGAACAAACCTGCGCCGACCGTAAACTAACGTTTCACCCAAGCCACTGCATGTCAGTGGCTTTTTTATGTCCGCAGTTTTTGAAATCTATTTTGGATGGACAAAAAACGCCCCGCACTTGCGGAGCGTTTTGTCATCCAGCGAGGGTCAGAAGCCCACAGAGAAGGACACTGTAGCTACATCGCTTGCCACAGCCTTATCACTGTTGAAGCGGTGCCCGTAGGACACACCAACACGTGACGCTTTCACCGGGCCCGCCAACTGCACGCCCAGCCCAACTTCGTCCCAGCGCTCAGTCGTGTCTTGCTTCAGGTCGAAGGTCGAAACGCCCAGCACTTCACCGCTCAGATCATCGTTCGAGTTGTTCAGGCGCTCGACGTGTTTGAGGTTGGCCGACAGGATTGCCTTGTTGCCCAGGTTCAGGCTACCGGTTACGCCAGCAGTGCCGTAGACGTTGTTTTGAGTACGGCTGTCGAATTGGACCGGGTATGGGCCACTGGTTTCGGTATACCCGTCCAGCTTGGTGTCCAGGTAATCGAGACCGACATACGGCATTACCGCGGTGTTGTCTTTAACGATGAACACATAGCCGGCCTGACCCGATACGGCGCGTTGGCTGATGTCGGATTTGCCCTTGGATGCCGAGGTGCCGGCACCGGTCAGGTAGGAGCGTTTGATAGTTGCGTCGCCCTCGGAGATTGCGACGGCGCCTCGAGCGAAGACACCTTGCTTCAGACGGTTGCCGTATTCAACGAAGGCACCGACGGTATTGGTGTCACCTTCTACGCGGTCATCGTGGATTTTCAACGACGAACTCGGGCCTTGGTAGCCGATGCCCGCCACGAGATCCGGCGTAATGCGGTAGGCGATAGTGAGGCCGCCGTAAGTGTTGTCACCCTGTACGGTGCCATTGTGGTGGGTCATTTGGGCGCTGACATTGACGCAGATGCCTTTGGTGTCGAAAGTCGTGCAGTTCAGTTGATCTTGAACGAAGCCCTGCAATTGGTTTTGCATGGCTTCGGCGTACAGGCTGGCATTGTTCAGCGAGTCGCCGAGGTCATACAGGCCGATGACGCCAGTCGGTGGTACTGGGTAAGCAGTGTCGGTGTCGCTACCGCCGGCTGTCGGGGTGCCAGAACCACCAGTGGTGCCACCGCCGGCGCCCGAAGTCGGTGGGGTGGAGTTGCCCGAACCAGATGTCGGTGGAGTGGTACCGCCGGAACCAGATGGCGGGGGAGTAACGACTGGTGGGGTAACAACAGGCGGAGTCACGACCGGAGCCGGTACTGAAATTGGACCGTAAGAGCGCGCAACGAAAGGTTGGTCGCGGCCGTTCAGGGTGCCCATGCCGAACACGGTATTGCCGTCAGCCGAAACTGCGGTGGCAGTGTCAAGGGAGTTACCGGGCAGCAGGGCATAGGACGGGTCATTGTCTTGCAGCCATTGCACCAGCGACTGCATGCCAGTTTCTGCTGTCCAGCGGAAACCGGTAAATACGCTGCCGGTGGTGTCTGCAACGCCAACTACCACTGCTCCATTTGAAGAAATGCCGTTGGCGGCAGAGAGGGTGCCGTTGGAGAGCATCCCCAGCCCCTTTATGCCGGAAGCTTGAGACCAGATGAAAGCTTCGGTAGCAGAATCCGACGAATCGCCAAAGCCGACGATATAGGTGCCGTCTGCGCTTGCTGCTTTGGCGCGGGAGCTGATACCGCCGACCAGAGTGCCCAAACTTTCGGCACTGGCACCATTGATCCAGCGGGTTGCCATGTCGCCGCCCATGTTGCCGTTTTCTGCATAACCGACGACCACATGACCGTCGGCGGAGACACCCAAGGCAAAGCTGTAGGTGCCGTCGCTCAGATAGCCCAGGTTGGTGAGATTGCCGGCGGAGTTCCAGGTTACCGCGGTGAAGTTACCCGTCAGACCATCATTTGCATAACCGGCAATCACGCTGCCGTCTGCCGAAACCCCGAGGGCCTCAGAGGTGAAGCCGTTGTTGAGCAGTTCCATCGCATGAATGCCGGTGCTGTTCCAACTAACAGCAATTACTTTACCGCTCACGCTATCCAGCGAGCTGCCCACGATGACACTGCCATCATTCGACGCCGCATTGGCTGTCGCTTCGTTGCCGAGGCTTGCCAGGTATTGCTTGCCGCCCAGCAGCGTCCATTGGAAAGCACTGGTGATGCCGGTAGAGCTGTTGGTCTGGCCACCTACAAGCATCTCACCGTCGCCCGATCCACCCAAGCGGCTGTTGTAACCATTGATCGAGGTACCCAGGGTAGGGGCGAAGACATCAATGCCATAGTTAGCGGCTTGGGCGGAAGGGGTGCTCAGGCCCAAACCGATAGCGGCAACCAGCAGGGAGAGGCGTGGGTTGAAGCGATTGTTCTTGTCGTGCATGGAGTAATTCGTCCTGGGATTTTGGGGGCGTTCCGAAAAAAAACTCGATAACATGGATTTATAATACTGGCAGATTTGATATCAAATCAATGGTATTTTTAAATTCGGCCAGCCACAACCAAAAAGCCCAATAAAATCAGGTAAATGAAACGGTTTAAACGTGGGGCGATAGCAGGTTTTCGCTTTATTACTCCTCGGTTTTCGAAGGACTTAAGATTCTGTCAGTATCGAATATGCAACCCTGTTCGGCATCACCAGGCTCAAGGCCACCGCAAGTGACCGCTACCCCCTGAGGAGAACAAACATGCTGAACGTCCCAAAAGCTCTGCTGGAAACTCGTGTCAAAAAAGAAACGCTGCATCGTTCTGGTAAGCGTCTGTTGTTGGAAATCGCGGGGGCTCTCCAGCTGTCGCCGGAGTCCTATGACGTTCGCTCTAACAAAGGCGGAAATGGGGTGATGGGCGAGGTGACACTTCATTCGGATGACCTGTACTTGATGGTTCACGTCGCGACTGGTGAGTTGCGGGTGATGTACCGAACCTGCAAAGGCCGAAAAGACTACTGCGGGGGGATGAACCACTACATCGGCGTGCCCGACCTGGCCAGCACCACTGCCAGTGAACGCTTCATGGCAAAGCTGAAGCAGATGTCCAGTCTGGGCATCCGTGAATCCAACCATCAGGCTGCCTGATCAAGGAGTTCGACATGTCGGAGAACCTGGTGCAGTTTCCAGAGGCTTTTGCGCAACGCATCAGCAAGATCATCGGCTACGAACCACCCGCCGTCGGCAACCAGGCTAATGGCTGGTTTGGTGGCTATGGATGTCGCTGGTGTGCGGCCTCTAAGGCGTGGTTCACGGTAGTGCCTTTCGATCAGCGGCAGGTGGCTGAGAAAGTGGCCCAGATGTTCCGTGAAACCGGATTGGTCGATGTGACAATCTCGAACGAGGGTGGCGTCTCTCAAGAAGAAGATGGAAAGGGCCTGCAAGTATCGGCTTACGTGTGAACAATGCAGTATCAGCCGCTCCTTCGGAGCGGTTTTTTTTCGCCTCCAGTTTGCTCGCGCCTGTGCACCATCACCGTAGGCAATGAAAACCTTCTAGGAGATCGACGACATGACGTACACAGACACTCTGGCTGCCTATCAGGCTCTTCTGGCTGGTAAACCCGGGCAAGCTTTACTGATTGGCCAGGACATGGCTTGCAGGCTTCAAGATGGGCATCTTGTTGGCGTATACCTCGACAAATCTGGCCAAGTAGAGAACGGGAGCGCGTTTGACTTTGACGTCAGCGCGTTTGATACCTCCCGCGGCTGTTGGGATTGCGATGACTCGACTTCGGCGATGATGGCGTGGATCACGTCACCAAAATTCGTGGCGTGCAGCGCTTAGTGAGATGGAGCCGCCCCCGTGGGATGGTTGCGCTCAACTCAGTCTAAATCTGCAACTGATAAATGATGCACACAGCCGTTCTCTTTCGCAGAGGACGGCTTCTTTTCTTGTGGGGCCGTGTTGTCCATCTCCATTTTGAAATGACAACGAACTGGAGCTTCACAATGCAAAACAATGATCAAACCTTGTCCCAAAACACTTCTGAAGCCGCCAAGGAGCTGAATGCTACTCCAATGGTTCTGACGGATGCAGCGGGTGAACATGTGCCTGCACCTTACGATCCGGCATTGCTGGCCTTCATTCACGAAGGAACGGAAATCCGAAATCCTTACGTTTCGCCAGATGGTCGCACCCTGGTAAACCCTGTCTCGGCTTACGGGTTCGTTGAATATCACACCGGCGGTGGGTGCATGGCGCTGATGCGTCCTCATACCGAAGGTCGCGTCTTGTACCTCACGCAGGATGGGATCTACATCGCAGATCCACAGGATTGGCGCGAGTGCGTGATCTCAGTTAGCGATGCCGAAGGCAACGATCTCGCCCACTGCGAGCTCGCAGCTGTCCCGTCGTCCAATGAAGCTGGCCACCAAAACGCGTGCGAAAACCCGTTTTGCCCTGAAGAGCTCAAACTTGAGTCCCCCGAGGCTTTGAAGAATCGGTACCGCGTGTGGGCGCAAGAGAACCTGGCAAATGATGATCTGGAGTTTGATGAGCAGGCTTCCGTGTCTCTGTGTGAGGGCGGGGCGTTCGTCCAGGCCAGAATATGGGTGCCGTTCCGAAATTTGCCGGCGCCACCAGATGACGCCGAAGAAGGCGTTTAACCCCCCAGCCGTCCTCATTCGTGAGGGCGGCTTTTTTCTGCCTACTTGCAAACGCTCCAAGGTCGATTGCTGGCTCATGTGAAACATCACAGGCCATACGTTCAATCACTCTGGAGTGCGCTTCATGGCTAACAAGCTTTCTCAAAATGTTCCGTCTTATGCGAAACCGCTGGTCGATGCGCTCGGTGATGGATACCGGTACTCGCCAGCAGAAATGTTTCGCTATTTTCTCAGCGCGGTGATGGAGGTTTGGGGATTCCAGCCCTGGTACCCAACTCCCGTAGAGGCTAGAGAACGGGTGATCATCGCAATTGGTTGCTATGACGACGTGGTGGCCAAGGAGGAGCCTTTCAAAGACATCCTTGGGGCGGTTTACGCCGAGCTCAGCAGCAAAGGTGGCAAACAGCTTTTGGGGCAGTTCTTCACGCCCTGGAACATTGCAGTGATGATGGCCAACTTTGATCCCGAGCCGGTATCAATGGCTCAAGGCCGAAAGGTACTCTCCGATCCTGCGTGTGGCAGTGGCGTAATGCTGCTGGCCAGGGCTAATCAAATTCTCGAAAACCATGGACCAGAAGAGTTGTTCCGGTGGAAGTTTTACGGCTGCGATCTGGACGCGATTTGCGCACGGATGACAGCCATACAGCTCGCCGCCAACTGTGCAGTGCACAGAGTTGAAATAGGAGAAATCCTGATCGTTCAAGGCAACACCCTCGCAAGCTCCGAAAACAAACAGGTGATCCTGCACGCCAGTTCCCCCCGGCGTCTGGCTTTGGCTTCATAATTCCAACTCTGAATCGAGAGAACCTCATGAAAATCCGCAATGTATTGGTAGTGCTGATGGGGCTTTGTGGTTTTTTACCGCTGATTGGTCAGGCTTCTGAAGCCACCGATGCAGTGATGGAAGTAGCCGCTACCCGGATGTCGACGGTTGTACGTGTCAACGGGCAAAACGTTCCTGTGATTTACGTGGGCCAGGTTGATGTCTGTGACTCTGTCGCAATTCAACATGCGTCAGATCGCTACGAGCACTTTCGTGTGTGTGACAACCAGGTAATCCCGCGCAACACTGTTTCCCCCAGTTGGACCGAAGAAGATGGTGGCCGGGCTGTTCTCGCCGCGGTGGTCAGCAACTCGATCCTGTTTGGAGAAGCGAGTCAGACAGACTCGAACGGTTACCTCATTTCAGCCCGTATCCTGGGTGGCTTGAGGACCGATTGTAAAAACGTTGAAGTCATCATCAGCTATGACGGGGACCTGGTCGACAGAGCTCTGAAAAGCGTATGTGGCAAACATAGATAACGCTTCACCGACCCTACCAATTAATGGTGGGGTTTTTTTTGATCAAAAACTCCATCTATGCGCTCGTGTCATGCATTCCCACCCTCTACACGCCCATGTGACGCATCCCTGCTGTACCAGGCCTTCGCAACGTCTGGCCCAACTTTCAGGAGAGTCACGATGCAAAACGCAATCAAAACATTGGTAAGCCATCAAGAAGTGCTGGACGGCTTCGATCAGTCAAAGCTTCCGATCGATCGCGATTCCATTCGCTCTCGCCGGCTACTGCGCATGATTGAACTGGTCGAGGTCCTCAGAACACCTGATAACCAACGGACCATGTGGCAGCTGCTGCTGGACGCAGGGGCTAACCCGGACTACATCCTCATGCGCGACTGTGACGATGATGTTCAAAATGGCCGCCGTCCGGCGATTCAGGTTCGGGTCAATACCTGCAAACACCGCGGATTTGTGGTGCTCGGATACGATGCTGACGATCGTGGTTTCAAACTGCTTTTGCAGGATGAAGGTACGTCGATTGCTCGCGTTACCGTCGAAAAAGTCAATGTTCGCAAGTTGGCCGAAGTCCTCGAGGATCTCGTTGACGACGGTACTCGCCGTTTACCCCAAGCCACAACCAACAACGCGGTGTCTTCCAACGCTGCCATTCAGGGCGACTATCTGCTTCGTCCTTAAAACGTTTCACCCGAGCCCACTCATTGAGTGGGCTTTTTTTTATCGGCGCGGTTACTCGACTTTAAACCCCGGCAAACCCTGAGCCGCACGCCATTCCTTGACTGTTTGGGTGATACCTTCGGCTGAATCATCCGCCTCATCTTCCGGGTAGAAGATCAGGTCAGAACCATCAGGGTGCTCGCTCACCTCTTCAAAGTGGAACACCAGCTTATCCACTTCTGGCTCCGTGCCATCGTGGCTTTTGATGCGCTGTAGCAGGGCGACGAATTCGCTTTCTGTGTATTCACTGAATGTATTTTTCATAATTTTTGCCGGTCTTCCTTGTGAATTTCAGCGTGACGTTTTGGAGTGGCTACGGAGAGGTTATCAACATCGTAAACGGCGCCGCCATGTTGTATGTGCTCTATGTGGTGGATCTCGTAACGACCATTTCCGCCGTTGCGTTCTGCTTTCGGTGCGAACGGAGAATTGCCTTTTGCAAGCCAGTCTTGGTTGGTGGGTTTGAACTGGCTGAGTAGTTCAGGATCGTTGCCTACGGCAGTCCAGAGTGCAGCCCGGAAGTCGTCAAAGCTCTTAAATTTTTGCCCCCGCAACTGATCGGCAATTCTCGTTGGTATTGGTGCGCCAAGTCCTGTGCCAGCGCCACCAAGCCAGATGCCGGAAACGTCTTGACCCTGCCCCGTGACCTCGCCGGATTCATGACGGGCGCTGACAACAATGTACAACGGCTGCACGCCAGAGCCGGCTGGGAACACCAGGATATAGTCGTTATAGGCGTCCGGGTAAATCGGGCTGACAATGATGTTGTCAGCCTGTTCGGTGGGTGGATAAATCCAAATCTGAGGTGCTTGAGGTGCACCCTCTAACGGTGGAATCCCCGAGATGCTGGACGGGTCAACGGCCGGCGTCCATATAAGCGTCACGCCGTTGCCAAAGTCGGCCACTTGCTTAGAGCCTTGAGCAACGAACTGCACTACAGGAATCATTTCCCATTCGCTGCGCTTCTGGGTGTTATACCCGTAGCCTTTCAAGGTTCCATCGGCCTGCTGTTCAATGTGCAGGCGGACACGCGTTCGGGCTTGCTTGAGTGACTGGAGCTGTTCTTCCGTGTATAGGCTGCTATCGCCCAAGCTCGAAGACCACAGCAACATAGCCAGTCCCCCTAGAGCTCCAGCAGCAACACCAGCAGTAACAACCCCAGCACCGCCCGCAGCGCTCGCCCCCGTCCCAGCGGCAACAGTTGTTCCGGCGGGGCAGAGGCCACCACAGGTCAAACTAGCAGCAGTAGCAGTTCCGCCTAATAGAAGTGTTCCCAGGGCAGTCGGTACGGCGCTACCACCGATCTTTTTGAGGGGAATATTCCCGTCTGCGTCTGTTTCACGACCTCCAAGAATGGCGAACTCGCCGTAGTTGGCCACTTTCTCAACAGGGATAAACCCGGCGGGTTTCTTGTAATCGATTACACCATCAGAGAGGTCACAGCTCTTTGCGAACACACAGCCCACGGTTTTGGGCTTTGCGTCATCCGTCGGTGGGAGGTCTTTGTATTCCGCCCAACGTTGGGCGTGGATATCAACAGGTTCAACGCCGCTATTGCGGTAGCCCTTCGGCGGGTTGGGTACGTATCCGCTCATTTGAGCTTCCTTTTCATCCTTGGGGAATCCAGCCTATAGCTGGGGCAGAATGACGTTACTTGGAAGCATTAGCGCAAGCTGTAGGACAAATCCATAATGTCATGCTCCGCTTTCCTTTCCATGTCATAGCTGGGGGCAGGATAACCGCTCTATTGCTAAGTACTGAATGGTGGCGATTGGCCGCTTGCCCGAGAGATCTGGAATCTCACAGCCAACCGATGCCCTAATTGCCGGCGCAGAAAGCTATACACCGATGTGAGTCATCTCCTCGAGCAAGTTCAAACCTTTCAGGAGAGACCCATGACAACGACATTTAAGATTCGATTGACTGAGACGAAACTGCGGACGATGGATATAGAGGTCGAAGCTGAAAATGAGGAAAGCGCCATAGCAGCAGCGTTGGTCGAATCCAAAATCACCGGCGACGCTGAATGGGATCTACAAGACGAGCCCATCACTGTAGACGCTGTGGTGGTCGATAAGGAAGAATCATAAATGTGTCCAGGCGCATCACACTGGAAATCGAACACCAATGTTCGAAGGATCTGAACGCATTACCGAAACCCACTTCTTGAGTGGGTTTTTTTCTGCGCGGGATTTGCCGTAGGCCGACAGCTCACCCAGGGCGGTTATCAACCATCAACCGGTCAGCCGGGTAGGGCTGCATGAAACTCATGGTTTGCTCGACGCTTGAATTGAGCCAGTCCGTGATCAGCCCATTGGGCAAAATAACGATGGAACGCTTTTCATCATTCGGTTTGTGAAACGCGTTCATGAAGGGGTGTGCGTCAGCGTTTATCGTCAGCATTGTGTAGGAGTGGACGACTTGCCCATCTTGGTCTTTCCACCTCTCCCAGAGACCCGCGACCGCCATAACACCGCCATCGGTACGGGTGATCCTGGTAGGAACTGCTTTACCGCTTCGCCAGTCCGGCTCAAAAAAGGCGGAAATGGGGATGATGCACTTTTGTCCCTTTTTCCAGGCTGACTTGAACGATGGTTTGGTACTTGCCGTTTCTGAACGGCAGTTGTAGGTCTGACGTCCTAGTTTGCGATCCTTCGCCCAAAACGGTAGCAAGCCGAACTGGCCAGTGAGGGCTTCAAGCTCGGGCAGATCGTCCTCGCGCGCCTCCTCAGGACGCAGGCGGATGAAGGGCCCCATGTAGGTTGGCCACAAGTCTATTGGCAATTGTGAATCGGGGGCCACGCCGAAGCCGGCCAGCAAGCGCTCGTTCTCTGGTGCCTCGTAGTGGGAGCACATATAGGGGATCCTTTCTTGTGTCGTTCACAGCATAGACCGCATCCTGCGCAGAATTGTTTGATTGTTCCTTTGTATTTGGCACAAAAAAACCGCTGACCGAAAGGCCAGCGGTGGGTACAACGTTATTCAGCTACGAGCGCTGTGTGTATGGAACGTTACCTCATCCATGCAAGCAAAGAGGGTGCCCACGCGTTCCTGAAACAGGTGCAGAGCGATCTGTTTAAAGCGTACCTCGGTATCAGATGAGGGGGTATCGTCGAAGGTAAAACAGACTTTGCCACCGTACTTGCCTTGGTTGTACTGCGGCTGGATGTCGACGGTGGCCAACAGCTTTCCTTTCTGCTTGATGTGCCGGCCTTGGAATTCGAAGGCACATGTCTTTATCAGCTCTCGGGCCTTCGCCGCGGTGATGGGTTTGATATCCGCATCGCCGTCAGGCAGCAAAGTGATTTCATAGGTTTGCACCTTCTCGAACGAGTTGAGTGCGCATTCAACAAACTCGGTAGTCCGCGGATGCAGACCGATCGAGGCGAGATGCGTACCGTTCTCGCGGAGGACCCAGACGTAGCGACCACCCACCGTGCCAGTGTTGGCCAGGTGATCGCGATCGAACTGATAGAAGTCCTGGCGGTAGCCGGTGAGGATGCACTGCTCGGATTCAACGATGGCGGTCATGCGATCAAAGGCGTTCTGAAACTTCATGGTTCATCTCCTGAAAGGTTTGCGTTACCCATCGAGATGCAACACATGCGCGTACAAACCTGAGTGGCCCCGGGCGACGTGTAATCGCCTGTTCGTCATACCTGATTGCAAGTTCAATCAATCAGGAAGCTCCCCCAGAATGAAAACTCCCAAAGGCTATGTCTCAGTAACCCACCTTCAAGACCTGCTGTCGGCTCTCATTGCGCACAACGATGAACTCGATGAGGCTGAGCGTCCCCCAGAAGGTGATGATTACAACGACATCTACAACATGTCCGTCGCCAAACTGAGTGCATTGATCAACGATGCCGGCTCGGCTTCCCCAGAGGAGGCGAGTTGCGCTGAAACGATCACCATTAACCAGGTGCGCACCGAACCCCAAACCCAACCGACCTATCAGGTTGGCGCGGTATTGATGGCAATCGTTTTGCGCATTCGCCTCGCTGATGCGCGTGCCCTTGTCGCTGCGTATGAGCGGTGCTGGCAGGAGCAAGCTAACGGTAATGCCGGGAGCCAGAATCGAGTCAGCAATGACTTTGCCAAGCTCACCCAAGAAATCGCCGGCAGGATGGTGGCGAGTGATCGTCAGTACGTAGAAACGCTGTTGGCGCCGCCGCAGTTCAAGCAGACCGCATAACCCACCCTAAGCCCGGCTCTTATGCCGGGCTTTTTCATTTTCCAAACCCATGTTGCCCATCTCCAGCTACACAGCTAACAGGAGATCCCAAATGTCCCACTTCCAGAAGAAAATCGATCGACGCAGTAAAGAGTCGATGGTTCAGTTTCTCAAAGACCATTTTCGCTACAACACCATGAACAGTTGGAACGGTTCGACCAGTTATGCGCACTGCATCAAGCTGCATAACCTGGGGCTTACGGCCGAGCAACTGGACAAGGCATACGACGTAATCCGCACCGATATCTGGGATGAACTCGATGTTCAGATCCAGGACTTCGTCACCCAGATGCACGGGGCTTACACGATCGGAACCAATGGCCGTTCAAGTGGGTACCTGGTGCTTTACAGTAGCGAATGGAAATCGACGGGCTACAAGTCCTATTGCCGTACCTGTTACCAGCGCAACTATCAAGCCTGCGGCAACACCGACGGTGACAATACCTGTGGCGCATGTCGCGCAACCGGTGACCAAGGACGAGTGAACTACGCAACACCGCCCCGCCAACTCAGTGTCTCTTCTGCCGGCATCGACGACGATCTGGATTTCGAAGACTGGTCGATGGAGCAGTTGAAGGCTCGCGTCAATGTCGTTGAGGCGTTTGACAGCGCCTGTGATGACATTCGTGTGGCCTTTCTGGACATGCTGGAAATGGACGTGGTTGAAGAAACGATCATGGTTCCTGAAAAACGCTACGTCCTCCAGGCGTCGCATGCACAATAACCCCACGACCGCTGGCCTTTTGGCTGGCGGTTTTTTTTTGGCAGAGCGGGGTGGTCGGCGAGGATTGTGTCCAAGGCTATTGATTGCCACTATGGATTAATGCCGCAACTCAGCGCGAACCGGTCAAGGGCATTCGGGCTGACGTCGAGCACACCAAAATTCCGTACGCATGAACAATGGAAGCCTCATGAGAGCAATGCTTTTCGCAGTAGTAGCAACCCTGTCTAGTCACGCCTTGGCGGCTGATTCCATCTACATCAACACTGAGCTGACGCGTAACGGTGTGACTGTCGATAATTTTGCCGGTCTCACCACTGGCGGCTTCACACAGCCACACCGCAATGTCGAGGTCATCAAGTACAGAGACGGCATCGTAAAAGGCAAGGTAGTAATGGCGCAGTTGGAGGTTGGCACCACGGCATCCATCACGCCGGTTGTCACCAGCGACGGAAGTATTCAGGTGGTGTTCGACATGAACTACGTTCGCCTGGATGAGATGCCCACAGCCAACCTCGGGGGTACGTACATCGACCAACCGAAAACGGAAGGCGTTAGGTTTGCTCACACGGATACCATTCCTAACGGTGGAAAGCAGGAATACAAATCCATCGAGAACGGGGTTACGTATATTTATACCGTATCGGCCACAAAGCAGTGATCATTGAGCACCCTGTTTACCTTTGAGTTCACCGCAGCCATTCATGGAAACACAGGACCTCGACAAATGAGTCAGCTTCTCGGAACGTTACTCACCACTGTCGAACAGTGGCGAATCCGCAATCCGGATCGCCATGGTGGTGTGGTGCTGGTTTGGCAGGGTGAGGTGTATGGATGAAGAATAAACTACGGGACGCGGTCCACGAACGTCCCGGGGCCTACGCAGTGGATGAGGCCGGTCACGTATTCATTGCAGAGGGTGGCGATGACCGAAACGGTGCCAAATGTTGGGTTGTGGTCGACCTGGCCATCTGAACCCGGGAACGATCACCTGGTCGTTCTCGGCGATCACAAAAAAGCCCCGACCGAAGTCAGGGCTGGTGGAGCGTTTAAAGGAATCTGTGCAGCTTATGCCGCCACAGGTTTAGTGATCTGTTCCAGAATGTCCTCGAGCGGCATGCTCGACAGGGTTTTTAGATCATCGTTGTCATCGAGCAACCGGGCACGCAAGGTGTCCAGGTAGGCGTCGAGTTGAGTGCGGGTATGCAGCTTGATGGAAATCATCAGCAGCCTGAAGGCCAGCTCAGCTTCGTTTTCCAGGTTGTCGGTGCGGTTAACGTAGTCCTTGAGGAAATCCAGGATCTCCCCAGTCCACGGAATCAAACCGAGATCTTCATCTGCTGCATCGTCGCCGATCGACAGTTGTGCTCCGTAGCCAGCGTTCAAACCCTCGCTGACGGCGTTGAGTGCCGGCGTCAAGGTTTCCCAGTCATAGCCTTCATCTTCGTCGGACTGCTGATTCAATTTATGCAGCGTTCGCAGAGCGTTGTACTGCGCCGGAAACAAGAAGTGCATTAACGCTTTTGGACCTTGCGCGACGACTGCCGAGAGGCTGGCAACCACCGCTTTTTCCTCGATCAGATCCGGGTTGCCAGCAGCCAGTGCGAACACCTGCTGAAGGGCCGATTCGATCACCGCCGACGGTGCGTCTTCCGGCGTGAGGACTTTCATCTGGATGAACTGGAGTATCACCGATTCGCCCCAGCTGTTGTTGCAGTGAAACGAGTCGCCAACCCAATTGCCGTCGGCGATGCCTTTTTCCGTGATGATGGTATGACAGCGTCCTTGGTTACCCCAGATCAATTGCAGCACCAGGTCATCAACCAGAGGTTCCGGGGCATCCAGCTGCACTGAGCAGCACTCAGTGTGCCCCGATTTCAATGTCAGACGTACGTGACAAGCCGCGGCGGCGATGCGGATGAAGCTGTTGCGCTTATTCGAGTGAGTCATGTGTAGCCCCTGAAAGAAAGTTGAACGTGCACCTCAGGGATGCATCACAGGGGCGTGTAGCGGGGGAGGTGCCTCCTTTCTGTTCGGTGCCTTGGCTTTTGCTTTGGCACCAGTTGCGACTTGGCCACGTCGCTGGCCAGCGCCTAACACAGCAGCATTGCTCACCTTTTCCAGTGTTAAAACAGGCATGCAGGGTGCCAAAACCTCCGCTAGAATCCCATTTCAGCCACATGCAATTAACAGTCAGAGCTTCATCTTCCTGACCGAGGCCTGGACCTGCGGAGTGAACCATGAGTGCGCACGACGACCTGTTCAAAACCGACCCAACTGCCTGGGATACCGATCCCAAGGCCACGTTTGAGCAGTGGATGAGCCAGCAGCCAGGCCGCGGCACCTCACGCGCTCACATCAGAATCTCATCCGCCGAGGTCTATCGAGCTCAATGGGGTCGCTTTGTCGCCTGGATTGAGCAAAAGGGCATTAAATTGAGCGAAGTGGATTCAGTCGCCATCAGCGCGTTCCTGGAAAGCTTGGACAACAATCGGCCGCAGCGTGACCGGTACCGCAAGTTGATCCAGCGGGTGCTGGCCGACTTGATCAAGAACACCGCCGAAGTGGGCTTCCTGAACCCGGCCGCACAGGCAATGCGTGAAGAAGGAGCAAAATGGAAGGAAGCGGATGGAAACCTGCCTACGAGCTTTCTCAATCAGGCTGAGCGAGCTTTGCTGGCCAATCACCTGATTTCGCCGATCACCGCGGAGAAAGAGCGTGATCAATGGCGTGAAGCGCGGGATCGGGCGATCGTTGGTTCGTGCGTGGGGGCTGGGCTCAAGGTCGCTGAAATCGTGGCTCTGACTGTTAATTGCATCGACTTGCGTGGAGACCATTGGATTACCCTGCGCGACAAACGATCGCAGTTTTCCCACAAGACTCGGCCGTTCGACTATGCCGTTCAGGCACTCACCACCTGGTTGCATCATCGGGAGAGGATGGCCACTGAAGGGAATTTGCTGTTTCCCTCGGACATCAAAACCATCATCAAAAATGGCAAGCCCGTCACCAGCATTCACCCGTCCACAATCGTGCGCATCACAGAGTCGGTGATCGAAGAGTCGGGGGTCAAAGCGTTACGAGGAGATGAGCATCGCGCCAGCCCGCAAACGTTGCGTAACTCGTACGCGGCGGAAATGTTTGAACAGGGAGAGTCGCCGGCGCATGTCGCCCATCTAATGGGCTTTGTTCAAATCGTCTCAGCTGAACGGTTGTTCGCATCCTGGCAGATGTGGCGCAACAGCTGAAGAGCACAATACAGAGGAAAAGCAGTAATGCAGCAGCCCCAAACCGAGTGCTATAGAAGGGTGCCAGTGTCGCGAAGGGAAGTTATGATGGCGCAGAAACGAAAACACCGGCTCTAGGCCGGTGCGGATGTTTCGTAGGTCTTTGTGAAGGGTCGTAGGCAAGCCCATTGGAGCCCCACACCAACCTTAGGCATCAGGATATTCATGGTTGACGCACGTGTCAACCCACAGCAGGTATAGGAAATTCCTAAGGGACCAGAATGCCCAAAAGCTTGATCTATCGTCCAGTCCTTATCGACGGCCTGATAACCAACCACCGCATCGGCAGCTATGCACGGGTCTTTAATACCCGGAACGACCTTGAGTTGATGGGCGTCTACCTGTGGAACTTGAGCGTGTGTGCGGCATTGTATCCACTCGTTAGCTCCGCGGAAGTGACGCTTCGCAATGCGATCGACGCGGCGCTTACGGGAGATTTGGGCCGATTTTGGTGGAAAAAGACGAAACTCCACTACAAATCATTTGTTCCCAACACCAATGCTCCCTATCCGGTTAATTTTCTCTACGGGAATTTTGATACTGCTGCCGGGGCGGTGATCAGGGAAGCAAGAGTCCGACACAACCGAAACCGTCATACGCCGCTGCACCACGAAGTCGTTTCAAAAACAGAATTCTCCACCTGGGAGTTCATCCTTGATGCCGAGTTCATGGGGAACAATCTTATCTGGCCAAAGAATCTCGGTAAGGTTTTCACTGGGCCTTGGCCGTCGCAACAAGCGTCGACGACACTCACGTACCTGAAAGACCTGGTGACAACCGTCAGGGAGTTCCGGAACAGGTTGTTCCATCATGAACCGGCATGGAAACGCTTCGGGGTACTCAACGAAGCCAACGCTCTTGCCCACCTGGTTGAAAAAATCAGAAAAATTGAGGAATTAATTACCCTCATTTCACCTGAGAAAACCGAGCTTTTGCGCAAAAACGGCATTCTGCAACGCGCATACAGTGCCTGCACGTCTGCGGAGATAAGAAGACACCAGCACGCGGGCGTTATTCATAAAGTGGCCAGTATGAGCAAGCTGGCACACGTCGTCGAGCTGGCGCATCTCAACAGTACGATGGAAAAAATCTGCATTTACGGAAAATCCAAGCGGGTGTTCACGATCAGCTAGGCGGTTTGGCTACGCAATTCGGGTGAAGGGGGCGATCGGCGCCCCCAAACGGCCACTCCCTCAAGCCAGCCCATCCCCGAAGATCACGATCTCCCGGCCGAACCGGTGACCGGCAGATCCCCCAGCAAGTTGAGCCCGGTGGTTTTTACGAAGGTGGCGTAGTCCATCGGCCGTTCAACCCGAGTTTCAGCATTCGGGAGCACGTACGCCCAGGCACGTTTAGACGAAGCGTCGTAAACCAGCTTGAACAAGCGCGTCGGGACCCAGACCTTGTTATCGCCGATAGTCGTGTACCCAGGGTCGAAGAGCGGGCCTGTGAACACATAGACACTACCACCAGCACGCTGGGCGAACTTGCGCACGTCGGATTCTAATTTCGACCAGGCCGTTCTGTTATTGCTGGAGTTCTGCGCGA
Organism: Pseudomonas sp. KH_046_2; assembly: GCF_057838985.1. Lineage (NCBI taxonomy): Bacteria > Pseudomonadati > Pseudomonadota > Gammaproteobacteria > Pseudomonadales > Pseudomonadaceae > Pseudomonas > Pseudomonas sp. KH_046_2. The sequence continues at coordinate 236,583 of NZ_JBYQOW010000002.1, forward strand.
CCATATTCGACAGCGCAAAAGACTGAGCCATTGAGCGGTGATCTGGTGCGTCTCCAGCTGGGCTTTGATGCCCTCGATCCAGCCCTGTGCCGCGGTAATCGCTCAGCTCCGCCCGGCCATTCTTGGGGATACGAGGGTCAGGGTAGAATTGGTTAGTCCGTTCTTCACCCTTGGCATCTCGTAGCTGCGCAGCATCAAGCCGCTCGACCACAACCAGTGGCGTCTTACTCGTTTGCGAGTAAACAACGGCGAAGCTATCGGAGCACAGTGCCATTGGCTTCATGGCCGCGGGCACGCTGGCCACGTTGATCGGCCTGGCGGCCGGGAACAGATCGGCACAACCGTCGAATGAGGCCTGTTTCTGCTGACTGGAGTAGAGCGCGAGCGCCTCGCTCTGGCCGATAGTCCCCGAACGGTAGCTGCCCTTTTCTTCCTGGGCATTGGGCAGCTTGATGAAATCCATCAAACCGCGAGCTTCGGCTGCGCCAGCCGACAGCATTACAAGGGCCGAAAGCCCGACAGCAAGTTTGCTTAGCTTCATGCGTGAGTTCTTCGAGATTGATAAGCGGAATACTGACCGCAGCACCGGTGAACAGCAGCGCCCTGTACCGGCAGCAACTGATTTGTAGAAACCGTATGGGGTAGACCGGGCAGGGTAGTGGCTACCGGCACAGCCGAGGGAAGGTAAGCAGGTAAAAGCATGGTCGATTGCCGGCTGTGCTGAATTTGAAGCATAACAGGTACGCATACCAAATTCAGTCCGGGCCAACTGTTTTTCTCAAACGCCAGAAACCACAAGGCCCACTACATGTAGCGGGCCTTGTGGTCGCAAGTTCAACCTTTCGGTTGATTTCCCAGCCTTTCAGGAGATTGGGTCGTTTGAGGCGTTTCCGCCTGCTTGGGGCCTATTAAACACAGAATTTATGGCTGATGCAACACGCATCTATAAAATATTTTCTCACTCGCGCATCCAGTCCCTGCGCCATTTATACAGGCTATACGGGGTTTAAGCCTGGATTCCCCCCACGGCACCCACCACAAAACCGCTCACACCAATCCTAGGAAGCGTCAAATAGATTCTCTCAGTATTCAAAAAGAAAAAGAAAAGGCAGAATCCGAAATAACACGTACCGGTATTCCCAACCCGTCGCCTTTTCTACATGAGGATCATCACATGAAGCTTTTCTATTCCGACAAATTTTCTGAGCCTCAAGGGGGCTCACCCTATTTGGCAATGCTTGCCTTCGTGGTTCTCTATTACGTTCTTACCACGGTTATTGGCCTTTTGGTTGGCGGGCCCGCCGGTCACGAAATTTGTGGCGATTGGTGGGTCGGTACCTTTATCGGAATTTTGCCAACGTCAAGCAGGTACGGGATCAAAATCGGGAGGCTGAGAGCCTTACTGTTGCTGGCGGTTGCGGCCGCATTTCTCTACTACGCCAAAAGCATTACCGGGGTTGTGGTTCCTTTCACGCCCGCGGACCCAATGGGGACCATCGAAATTGTGGCCGCTCTCGGTGCCGAAATAATCATCGGCCTAATCTGTGTGAAATTGGTTGGACAGTTCGTATGGAAAGGCTTCCTTGGAAACCTTTTTTCATAGCGCTGAAGGGTGCACGTGTCAGTAGGACACGTGCCATGGCTCATCCTTATCGTTTGGTGCGCGACATCTCCGAATACCAGGTCCACGCAAGACCTGCTAACCCTCAGGAGACGCACCATGACCAACCCGAAAACTGTTCAAGCTCAAACTGTTTTGCTGGTCGAAAACCGTGAGCAAGCAACCATCCTCGCCGCACTACGTCACTATCAGCAAGCGCTGCTCAGCAACCGACCTGGCTTAACCGAGTTTATCGAGATCGCAACTGACAGCGGAGCTGTTCTGCCCCTGTCCGCTGATGAAATTGGCGATCTCTGCGAGACCGTCAACTTCGGTACTGAGCTTGACCAGGTACAGGACTTCATCGACTGGACATCGCCTCACAAGGCGGCATTCACACGATTGGTCGACCAGATGAACAACCAGGGCTGGCGCTCGACCCGCGTGCACAACGGCGAATACTGGACGGATCTGTCTGCCGATATAACACCTGAAGCCATTTACAAAAATCACCTCGGCGAGATGAATTTTCAGATCGAGTTCTCGCTCAAACTGGACCCCTCTAACACAGGGCACTGGCAGATCGCTCCGAAGGACTCTGTCGGCCTTACCTGTTTCGGTGGCACCCCGTCGTTTCTGGACGCGACCCATGCGGCAACAAGCAACGTGTTTGGCGAGTGAGGTGTGTGAATGCACCCAATCATCGCCGCGTCCAGACTGATGAACAACGCTCAGATCACAAGGAAGGCCGCCATTCATGCAAATGCGACGACGATCTTTCTGTGGGAGCTTTCCACCGGTGACACACTTGAGCTCGTTCGGACCTGTTCAGGTTTCAGCTCTACGGAACTCAAACACCACCCCTTCAACGATCGCATCAACTACTACCAGGAACGCAGCCGCGCAAAAGTGACTGGCTGCTACCAGCAGCAAGCCTGACACAAACCGATCCACACGCCCGGCACAGCCCGGGCTTTTTTTCGCCCAGAAATTACAGCCGCTTGATTTTCATATCCGTTGGCAAGTCAACGCGTACTTCAGGCCGGACCTGACGACGCATCAACCAGCCTTTCAATTGGACAATCCACATGTCGACCCAACACAGCGCAGCAGAAATGCGCAACAAAATACTTAAGCACCTGGAGAAGGGCGCGGGCATTTATGCCACTCACCCAACCGCCCTTGGCGAACGCTACTTCAAAGCCCGCGTGTCCGGCGACAACCTTGAAGTTTGGAATGGATACAGCTGGTTCGAGGTACCCCGCGGCACCCAGTTCAACAACGGGCATGGCTCAAGCGGAAACCTGTTCACTTACTAATGCCGACGCACCACGTCACCAATCACTTTCGCAAGAGTGGTTTGGCACCAACTTTCAGGAAAAAATTTGACATGAAATCCAACCGGACCCCGTACACCCAACTGGGCAACACCATCAATGCCGTTACCGTTTCCTTCTGCGTCGGCCGTACCAAGCATGAGGTTCATGTTCCAGCCGGCACTCGCTGCTGTCTGCTGGATGGACCTAACCAGCGCTGGGTGGTCGATGACCTGAGCTTCATCGATTCCAAAAGCGGTGTCTTCACTGACGCCTCGAACTACGGCATTCCAATCGACCCTCAGAATCTCACGAACATTCGCCCGTCGACGGTTTAACGCTATTCACACCCCCGTCACCAATTCTGGTGCGGGGGTTTTTCTTTGCGCGGTGAAACCGATTGGGCAACTGCTGATCTGGGTTCAGCCATAGGTGCTCACCCTAAGTAGTGTGTGTTTAGGCTCCTCGAACCCAGATCAGAATTGTAAATAATACTGGCTGCGTATTGTCTTGTGTTATTCGTATTGTTAGTATGGCATCACACGTACGCATAATCCTGTAACAGACCAATTCAAATCTGAGGTACTCGATGAAGAAGCTTGCACTCGCAATCGCCCTCGCCAGCTGTTCGCTGGCTGTTTTCGCTGACGAAGCCGCCCCAACCCAAGCGCCAGCCGCCGCCGTCGCTACGACCACCGTTGCCCAGGTTGCCCCGACCGCTGCACCACAAGTCGCCGCTCCAGCAACCCCAGCAGCTCCGGTTGCCGCGGCGGCGCCAGCACCGGCCGACCTCGAAACCCTGGCCGTTCTCAACGGTCTGCGTCAGAAGTATCCCGCAACCAACTTTACCAGCGTCGTCAAAGCACCTCTGGCCGGTATTTTCGAAATCACCATGGGCAAAAACATCGCCTACACGGACGCCGAAGGCCGCTACCTGATGTTCGGAAGCCTGTACGACATGCAAACCCGGCAGGACCTGACCGCCCCAAAACGAGCAGCGGCGGAAAAGGTTGATGTGACCAAGTTCCCGCTCGCCGACGCATTTACCCGCGTTAAGGGCGATGGCTCCCGCAAAATCTACCTGTTTACCGACCCCGACTGCCCTTACTGCCACGACCTCGAGAACAAGGTCTTCACCCAGCTCGACAACGTGACGATCTACACCTTCATGTTCCCGATCGAGTCGCTGCACCCTCAGGCCAAGGCGAAAGCCGAATCCATCTGGTGCTTGCCTGAAGCAGACCGCGCCGCCGCCTGGGACACTATGATGAAAGGCGTCATGCCGGCACCGTCCAAATGCGCCAACCCCATCGAACGCAACATCGGCCTGGCAGAAAGCCTCGGCGTCAACGGCACCCCAACCATGTTCAGCGAAGACGGTCGAAAGATGCCGGGATTGGGCACGCTTGAACGCCTGGAGTCGTGGCTGAAGGGTGGCGCATAAGCCGGAACCCAGCACTTGATCCTCTCGTGGCCATCTCGATGGCCACGTTGTTTTTGGACACCTCAGATCTCACCTTGGGACGCCCACGGGCGAACCTATCTGGAGTTGCGATGAAGCTACGCCGCCTTTGTGCCATTGCCTTCGTTCCCGCTCTCTATCTCACCTCATTCAACCTGCATGCTGAACAGCTGGGCCAATATGGCAACACCTGGGATGTCCAAGAGCAGGATGCAATCGACATGATCAAAGGTCGGTTGGGTGACATGGAGAAGAAAGGGGACCTGTCGAAATACTGGAACAACTACCGGGACCAGCAGCTGTCCGGGCTAGAAAACCCCAAACCCCTCGCCGGAATCGAAGAGGTGGTCGAACCGCAAATTCGCATGTACGACCCGACCTACACCTATGCCGAGACCGTTAAAGACCATCTCGGTAACGTGCTGGTCCCGGCCGGTACCAAGATCAACCCGCTCGATTACATCTCACTGAGCAAAGCAATCATCTTTATTGACGGCCGCGACCCCAAACAACTCGCCTACGCCAAGAAGCGCACCGATGAGCACCCACGGGACAAGGTAATACTCGTGGCGGGGTCCTTTCTGAAGCTGAATCGCGAGTGGGGGCGCCCGGTCTACTTCGACCAGCGGGGCATCCTGACCAAGAAGTTCGGCATTGAGCGTGTGCCAGCCGTGATCACCCAGCAGGGCCGGCAACTCCAGATCGAGGAGCTCAAGCTATGAAAAAGACTTTTATGGCTTTTGGCTTCTTGATCACCGGGCTTCTCAGCTCTCTCAGCGTCAACGCCGACGAGATCTGTACCGGCAAGTTTCCAAATCTCATCACTGACGTCTGCTGGTCCTGCATGTTTCCGATCAAGCTTTTCGGCTCGACCAACCTGGTTTCGGATGGCCAGGAAGACTTTGACAGCGGCGGCGGCTCAAGTCCGTTCTGCTTTTGCGGCAACCCGCCCAAGGTGGGGATCCCAACGTCATTCTGGGAATTCGACATGATGACGGACGTCACCACGGTACCTGGTTGCTTTCCGCTGCTCGGCGGTGTCCGGGTAAACGTCGGTGTGAACTCGGACGCATTCGGGCAAATTTCCGATGATCAGGGTGGCGGCATCTCCAGCACTCGCGACTCGTTCATGCAGGTCAACTTTTACCTCAACCCTGCCATGTATGTGATGGGGGCGATTCTGGATGACACCTGCATGGACCAGCGCGGCATGGACGTCCCTTGGGTCTCGTTTGCCGACCCCACGCATAACGATGACGAGCTCGCCGGGATCCTCACACCGTATGCCTTCCCGTTCGGCAGCATGGTAGCGATCGGGGCAATGTCCGCCGACGCGGTGGCAGCGGCGGCAGGGTTCCCGCTCTCGACCATCTTCTGGGCTGCCGGCTCGTACGGCCACATGTACCCCCTGACCGGTCATAACGAAGCGCATTTGAGCATGGAGCAGACCGCCCGGTTACAGACGACCCGAATCCTCGCCAAATTGCACGCGGCGGGAACGCAGTGGGCAGCAATGGGCAGCGGTGCCATGTGTGGCTATTACCCACAGATCATCATGGACAAGCGCCAGTACAAGTTCACACGTCTGTACCCAAAACCCGAAACAGCAAAGATCGATGGCAAATGCTGTGGCCCCATTGGGCGCTCCACCATTCTGACCGAATCGAATACAGAGTTTCCAATTCCCGGTTACAAGGACTTTGGCTATGGCATTTTCCGTAAACGCGACTGCTGCGGCGGCGTTACTCTTGGCAACTAGCGTTATGAGCCTGGGCGTCGGCGCCCAATCGCTGGCAATGCCGTCCGATGCAGAGCTGCAAAAGCTGATGGGCGAGCAGTCAGCGGCAAGGGCCGCCACCCTGGGTGGCAAGATCGATCCCGTGAAAGCAGGGACCTTCAAAACTACCGTGCCGGTGATCAACGCTCCGCCGCCGACCAAGACGGAGACGCTGGACGACGTTGTTGCGCGTTATAACAACGCGAAAAACGAATCGAAAGCTAAGCCCGGCCAGAGTGACTTCATCATCTTCGTCTCGTTCTCGATGCCGAAGGACATCCTCATGGATCTCACCCGCCAGGCTAAAGAAACGGGTGCTGTGCTGGTGGTCCGCGGCTTCGTCAACGGCTCCATGATGCAGACCAAACAAGCCGCATTGGACGTGAACAAAGCGGGCGTTCCTTGGGAGGTCAACCCTGAGCTGTTCAAGGCGTTCAAGGTTGAGGCGGTTCCAACGTTCGTTGTTGCAAGCGCCGAGGCCGAGTCAGTCCTCGACACTGGTTGTTCACCCGATGCGACGTACACCTCGGTGACCGGCAACATCTCTGCCCAGTTGGCATTGGACACGATACGCCTTCGTGGCCAACCAACGATCGCAAAAATGGCAGAGAACAAGCTGGCACAGATTCGCCAGCGAAACGCACCAGGATCGGTTCAGTAACTTTGGCCTTATGCCCTACGCAGTAGGGCATTCCGAAATACCGTTCGTGAAACTCATACCGAAAGGAACAGTGCTATGTCCGATAAGTACAAATGGGAAGTCATCATTAATGGCGTAACTGTCGGTTCCCTAAGTGAAAATGAACTCAGCCAGATCGACAAAGCTGTTCAACAGGACAGACGACTGTACCTCGCGCAGTTTGTAAACCTCATCTACATCATCTGGAGCGCAATGACCCAAGCAATCCACATCACGCCATTGGCGCTGATGACATGGGCATTTGGCTTTGCTTGCTCTGATCCAGAAGGGTTCACCACTGCTATCACCACAAACCCGGCCCAGCTTTATATCGGGTGGGTAATTGGGGCTTTAGGTGCAGCAGTGTTAGTAGTATTTGCTTCGGCTGGATTCGGATTTACGCACCTGAACTACGAAAACAAATTCAACGCTCGCAAGGAACGGTTGATCCGAAGCCTGCTCAAGGTTCCAGCAAAAGGCGACTTGACGTTGTGCGGGGTTGAATGTGAGTCAGCGGCAGCTGCCTAAATAGCAACTGAGTAACTTTGTAGGCTGAACAGTTGTTTGATTGTTCGCACTCGATAGAACTAATCAATCCTGACTTTAATGCCTCCTTGTGAGGCATTTTTTTGGACGACAACAAAATGCAAAATCTGCTAACCAAAGAGGACCACGAGTGGCTCCACGGGCTGGGTCTCAACCTGAGCACCTGGCGTGAACTCACCTGCGCAAAATTCAAAAAAGGTGCTACATCTGGCGAGCTGATGAGCATTGCTCGCGACGGTTGCATCTACCGGGACGGTGCATGGGTTAACGCCGGCGACGTTGCTGAAGAGGTTTCCAAATCAATCACCTGGAACGCCCAGGTATTTGAAGCATGGAACTACGGCTTCGCCTGCAAAATTCACGCGATCTGCGCAACATTGTCGAGTTTTGATGCGGACATCTTGCTTATCGCGTCAGGCTTCGACAAACAGGACTTAAGTGAACTCAGTAGGGCATCCAGCGAAGCTGTAGCTGAGGCTTATCGCGACCTCTACGGAGAGGGAGAAGAGGACGAGGAGTACTGTGATGAATGAGCCCCTGGTCGCCGAGCATCCAACCCCGCCTGTAAACCGGCATTGGGCATTAGCTGTGATACTCCTGTTGCCCGTGTTGGCCATCGTCTGCATTGACATAGTGCTGATCTATTTCCAAATCACCTATGCACCATCCAGCACCGTGGCCAGCGACGTGTCTCACTCAGTTCTAACAAACACCGCCTGGGTGCTGGACAAAATCTCCGTAGGCGGGGGAACGGTTCTGTTTGTGGTAACTCTTGAACTCCTGTTTTTTGTGCAATCGTTGAGACAATTCCTACTCTGCGCTGTGGCGCTTACGGTACACCTTGCCACCGTCTACTTCGTGGATCCCGCGGTGCTTACACCCCCTCATAGCTGTGAAGGCGCAGGGCCTTTACTGGTAGGTCAATCGAAAGGCGAAAAAAAAACCCGGACACTGTGTCCGGGTTTTGTACATCGTTAAACAATCTGAGCCAGTCTACCAGCGCCAAACGCAGCTCGCCGGCTCAGACGATCCCATTGAGCATCGGTTACAAGCACACTGCTACGAGCTTTGACGTACCCATTAACGGTCTGGCGGTAATTCAAGCGGACCAAACCAGCGGTCACACTCGGAACACCTTCCAGCTCGTACACGTTCATAAACCCATCAACATCGACGGTGGTCGTAGTCACGATCTGAGCGTGGAACATTTTCAAATAGCAGGCTTTCCCCAACAGAAAAACAAGTTCGCCAATCAGCTTGGCCTGCTTCATTACAGCCTGGGATTTCAGGTTCAGCTTCAGGCTGAGGGACTGGGCTTTACGTTGGAATACGGCAGTGTCAAAAGTCAGTTTCATGGTCATTCTCCCGGAGTGTGTGCTAAGCCTTGCGTATGCCTAGTAACCGGTAATGCGCATCACGCTCTTACAATCAACACGCCTTCGTTAACCTTCGCTTGCCTCCTCTCCGCCCAACGCCTCAAGCAACGACGGCACCAGTTTTGTCAGCTGTGCGGTGTAGACCAAGAACATTGCGGAAAATGCCGCTTCCTCATCTTCCTCGTCGGGTATCTCGCCCTTGACGCTATCCAGGAAAGTAATTTTCTTGACCTGCGATTTGTCGGTCAGAAAAAACGCTACCCGTTCATCCCAGGTCATCGCGAGTTTTGTGGGGCGGCGCCCCTCAAGAATGTGTTGCCGCACTTCATCGCGCTCGAGGCTGAGCTGTGCGTAATGGACCTTGGATTTTTCGATGTCGAGTCCTTGCAGATACACCTCTCTGTCGACGGTGAACTCATCAGGCGCCTCGTTGTTCATCAACCAGGTGGCCATTGCAGATCCGGGGTCCATGCTGGTGCGGATTAACGACGCCGGAATTGCGATGACCTCCTGAAGCAATGTCATCACATCGTCGGCTTTAGCGGGGGTTCCAGTGTCGATCGCAATCAGCCCGGCAGCAGCATTCACCCATATCTGAATAGTTACCTGGTGCTCGAATGCCCTGGGTAGCAGTTCAATGAGTGCTTCTTCCTTGAGTTCCTTCATCTGTTTGCGGCTGGGCTTGTAGCCCTTGTCGGCCTCGATCTTTGCGGCCTTTTTGATCGTCAGCCGTTGCAAAACAGGCTCAGGAACCTTTTTTTCTTCGAAGCACACCGCGATCAAATACTGCTTCTGCACCTCGTATACCAGTCCACCGCCAGCCCGGGGGGCAATCCAGCCACTTGAGCGAATCATTTTTTCAGTGCAAGGCTTGAACGCCTTCTTCTCAAGCTTCTTGGCCAGCTCCGTCGGCGAGAGGGTCCATGGCTCGGTGATCCGATAAAGGTGTAGGTTTGAAAACATGGCGGCGACCTGAGGAGGACTGGCTGTAGCAAGATAATAAATCACAACACGTGCGCATAATACTGTTTGATTTATTATGATGAGTACATCCGTCCTGTCAGCGAGAAAACCATGTCTGCTCTTCTTCCTGTTGAACAACGAATCCAGCAGCTGCGCACGGCTGTAACCGCCCACGCGGACCAGTACCATACGAACGATGCGCCCCAGATCACCGATGGGGCGTACGACCTTCTTTTTCGTGAGCTACAAGACCTTGAGGCTCAACATCCGCACCTGGTCACGCTTGACTCCCCGACCCAGAGAGTAGGGGGTGCGATCCTTGATGGATTCGAGCCGGCTCCCCATGACCAGCCCATGCTTTCGCTCAAAGATGCAATGGACGATACCGAAGCCATGGCATTCGTCACCGCGGCGGCAGCAGGCCTTGGCGTCGAGCCAGAGGCTCTGGAACTCACCGGCGAATTGAAGTACGACGGGCTTGCGCTCGCTGCCAGGTACATCGGCGGCGTCCTTTTCCGTGCCGCCACCCGGGGTGACGGCTTTACCGGTGAAAACGTGACATCTCAGGCGCGGACCATCCGGAACCTGCCTCTTCGACTGCCAATTCCGATAGACCTGGAAGTCCGTGGTGAAGTGGTAATGCGGAAAAGTGACTTCGAGCTGGTCAACGAACAGTTGTTGGGCCGCGGAGAGAAGCCTTTGGCCAACACGCGTAACGGGGCGGCCGGCAGCATGCGGCAACTGGACCCGAAAATCACAGCCTCTCGCCGCCTGAGCTTTTATGCCTATGGCGCTTCGGAACTGAACGGAGAAACACCGTTCAACGCCACCACTCAATGGGAGCTGATTCAAGGCCTGCTGAATTTGGGGTTTGCAATTGCCCCAGAGACCGCAGTAGTGCGGGGTCGGGCTGGAGTGGAAAGCTTTTTTGAGCGCGTCGGCGAGGGCAGGGCAGCGCTCCCTTTTGACATCGATGGAGTGGTGTTCAAGGTCAACGCTTTACATGGCCAACAAGAGCTTGGCTGGACTAACCGCACGCCTCGGTTCGCGATCGCCTACAAATACCCAGCAGAAGAGGCCATTTCCACCGTTCGGGATATTGTCGTACAGATTGGCCGGACCGGCGCCGCGACCCCCGTGGCCAAAATTGACCCGGTCCGGGTTGGGGGCGTAATGGTCTCAAGCGCATCACTTCACAATGCGGACCAGGTCAACGCAAAAGGTGTGAAGTTCGGAAGCACTGTCATTGTCCGCCGGGCGGGCGATGTGGTGCCAGAGGTGGTCCGAGTCGTGCCATCTTCTGCTGACGAATCCCTGCAATGCTTTGTCATGCCCCTCAACTGCCCATCCTGCGACTCCCGCCTCGAGCGCCAGCCCGGCATGGTGGGCTCATACTGCCCCGGCGGCCTGAAGTGTCCCGCACAGAAGCTGGGCAAGCTATGCCACTTCGCTTCCAAGCTGGGCATGAATATCGATGGTCTGGGAGATAAGTCGATCACTGCCCTGATCGAGGCTCAGCTGATAAGCATGCCATCTGACCTGTTTACTCTTCAGGCTACTGATGTGGTCTCCCTGCCAGGCTTTGGGCGTGTTTCCGCGGCAAAGTTGACGAAGAGCATCGTCGCCTCAATGCAGCCGGATTTGGCGCGGTTCATCTACTCGCTGGGTATCGAAGGTGTGGGGGAGGCGACGAGCAAAGCCTTGGCCAAACAATTTGGCGCCTGGTCGCGGTTTAGGGTTGCCACCTATGACGAACTAATTCAAACCCCCGACGTCGGCCCCGACACCACTGCAAACATTCAGCGGTTCTTTGCCGATGACTCCCTGGGTCTCGAAGCCGATCGCCTCGCCGCGATCACTTCTCCGCAGGATTCGCTGAAAACCACCGGGAGTTCCCTGTCGGGCAAAGTCTTCGTTCTGACCGGTACATTTCCCACCTTGAACCGCGAGCAGGCCAAGGCGCTGGTCGAAGATGCCGGCGGCAAGGTATCCGGCTCAGTATCCAGCAAAACCAGTGTCGTCGTTGCCGGCGAGTCCGCCGGATCAAAACTTGAAGCAGCACAGAATCTCGGCATCCCGGTCTGGGACGAAACGATGCTGCTAGCTGCCCTTGCGAGCTGAAGATTACAGGCCGACGTAAAGCATTCCCTAGCATCAAGATTTCATCTGGAGAACCAGTAATGGCAGGTAATCAAGACCACTTCAAACGCGATGCCAATGGCAACGTTTACGAAGTCGACTTCAATTATGTCCGTACTCACGTGCCTCTCAACTGGTTCTTCGAGCACATGCTCGATGGAAAACCCAAACCAATGAGCGGTGCCATCCGGTACGGTGTTTGTCCAAACCCAAGCTGCCAGGCTTCGTCCGTTCACTCGGTCAAAGTTTGCGTAAAAGACGACAGCTGGAAGTGCTTCAGTTGTGGGGAGCATGGTGATGTCGTGGAAGCTGCTGCCTTCTACTGGGGTAAAACCCACCGGGAAGCTGGCCTTGAGCTGATGAGGGCCGATATCGACATGCTGAAGCATTACATGCCGCCTAAACCCGAAACTGCGATTCAACGCGACGACAGCGCCTTGGCGCTTGTTCTACAAAAAGTTGCTGAAGCTGCACCGTATCCTTCAAAGCCAGCTTTGGAGTATCTGGGTGGCCGAGGCATATCGGAACGTGTTGCACGTGAGGCTTGCGAGCGAGGCATTCTAATCACCATCCCCAACGACCCATTTCAAGCAAAAGCATTTTTGACTGAAGTGGCGGGACAGGAACTGATGGAAAGAGCGGGACTCTGGAAACCAGATAAAAAGGCGCCAGCCTGTGCATTCAGGCCACTGTGGTTTCGTTCGCAGTCTCACTGCGCAGCGGAATTCAGACTGATGCGTGAACCCAAAGAAGGGGAGAAGAAAGCCATGCGTTACGGTGGCAAGTCTCCATGGATCTGGGAAGGGCAAACACCTGACGAGTTCATGATTGTTGAAGGCCCGATCGACATGCTTTCCGCTGTTGAGATGGGATCAAAAAGAACTATCTTCGCCCTCCCAGGATGCGAAAACTGGGAAGCAAACTGGTTTCAAATGATGGCCGATAGAAACGTGCTCATGGCACTTGACCCTGACAAGCCAGGCTATGCCGCACTGGAAAAACTGATGCCCGTTTTGGCAGCTTTTGAAGCCAAGACAGGAATCTTCAACCCACCCAACAGGGTAGGGGACTTAAACGATCAACTCAAAGCAATGCGAGGACTCTCCAAATAACCCCCTACAGCCCGGCTAACCCCCGGGCTTTTTTGTGCCAACAGTTTAATTCATAACACGTACACATACCATTACACCGCTGGTATCATGATCCCATCACCGCGCTAGGCTCGACCCACGTGAACCGAAGACAGCTACTTCTCTACTCCCTCGGCCTTTTATCCACCGGCATACAACCCGCCTCCGCGAGCACCAGCACGTTCTGGGATCAGCCAAGGCGCCTATGGTTGAAGCGCGAAGTGCGCCGAGGGGTGTGGGAAGAGGTAAACGAGATCTACCACCAAAACGGCCACCTACAGTGGTCCGGTTACGAGCGTGTATGCCGCATTCTGCGTGACGTTCATACCGGTACCGCGGTGCAGATGAGTCATACGCTGTTGGACATCCTCTGCGGGATCCAGGGCTGGTTCGCAATGCACGGGATTCACCTCCCGATCATCGTTACATCCGGTTATCGCAGCGAAAAAACCAACGAGGATGCCGGTGGCGTTCGCGACTCCGCTCACCTGCGTGGCGGGGCTTGTGATCTGTATGTTCAGGGCGTACCGGTGGAGTATCTGAAGCAACTGGCACTGTATCTTCAGGGTGGCGGCGTCGGCGTCTATCCGGATGCAGGCTTCATCCATGTCGACGACGGAAAACTGCGGACCTGGCGGGGAACAGCGAAGAAGGGTAGGGGTTAAAAACGCGGGCCAGACCCCCTCGAGGAGGCCTGGCAATCACAACGTCAAAACATATTCGACCATGACACCTGGTTGGTCGAAGGTCGATTAGGAATTATCGCCATGTCGACCGCTCGCAGGGCAGGGTTACGGCCGGTGAGGTACCAACAGTCATTTTGCTGAGACAGCATGTAGCGATCAGCAAGACGCTCCAGTGCAACGCGGTATTTTTCCGTGCTCTGTCCCTTCGAGGCTTGTACCATCAAATCCTTCGATCGAATTCCCGGCTGATTCCACGCCGCCCGGGCCAGATCGTAGCCTTCATCACCGCTCATGATGTAGATCTCATCAGCAACCGCTTCTGGAACCGGATCAATCAAGAACGGGAACTCCACAGGGAAGACGTACCAGCGGCGCCAGAACTCATAGTGAATACGCAACCTGATAACGTCTTTTCGCGCCCCCAGGACTTCGCAGCATCGGTCGAATGACCACTCACCCAGGGTTGGGCCAAAGACCCATTGAGCCGCCTTCGCGTAGTCGTCAGGCTTCATTTTTTTGGCAAAGAGCGCCTCTACGTTTGCTTTGACGATACGGAACGCCAGCCGCGGAACACCAGCTTCGAAGTCCTCTTCGTCCAGGCGACGCAGGGTCTCTTCTTTTACTGTTCGTCTTTGCGATCCAAGGTTCGGTAGATTATTGAGTGCGGTGAGAGCAAGTTCTTGAGCAAAAGGACGTGGCTCGACCACAGCTTCGTCACCACCCAGAAAATCCACTTGAGCATCGTTGAGGCTGTCGCCAAAATCGAAGGCGTCAAGACCTTCGAAAATATTGGCGCTATCAAAGCTCTCAAGCCAGTTACGAACATCCCCAGGATCAGAAATATCGCTACCATCGCCAGTATGAACTTCAGGTCCGTACTCATAGTCCGCTTCCTCAACCCCGTTGTGCTGCATAGTTAGATCATTCATTCGAGAGCCCTCAAACTGGCACAGTCTGGGTAAATTGGTCCGCCCCAGTCAGGGGGTCGTGGAAGAAGCGCTGAGGGCGGGGCAGCTCGGCCGCTGACCACTTGGTCTCCGATTGTGCTGCACGTGCATCGCCCCATTGCACATGGCTGCCATCTGTCACAGCGACGTATTGCGTGGCACTGAACGCCAACATCCGCTCGGCCATTGCCCCCGTTCCGGCGCCGCCGTCCTGATTCAAAAACTTCAGGTACAACTGTGCAGTGGCCTCGGTGTTAGGTCTGAAAAAAACAAGGCTCCGAGCCCGGCTAAGGCAGACTTCGCGAAGGTCAATCGACTCCCGGCCAAGGTCGTCCAACGAGGGCGACGAGATCCAAACCCTCAGAAACCGTTCGCTTTCAGCCGCCAACAAGCGCTCAACGCATGGGTCGTTACAGCCACCCGCATCGGTGAACACCGCAAGAGCGGGCACTTTTGGAGCCGGCTCACGATCAGCAAGCCGGCCAACTGCGTCAGCCAAGTTCGCGATCACGATTCGACGGAGATTTGAGGCCGCGGCCCCCCGGCCGATGTAGGGAGCGGCAAGGTAGATGACCTTTCCGGATGCGATCGCCTCATGAAGAACCAGATCAGGCTTGTAGCTATTGAATATTTCCCCCATCCGGCCGGTGCCGAGCATGCACATGCTCCCGGCAAGCCCTGAGTACTGCGCTTTCAGCAGGGATGGGCAAATATTGCCCTCAGCATCACGGAAGCTCAGTAGCGCTGCTTCCAGCGCTCGCAACTCCTCGGAACCGGGGTGCGCCTCGCCAATGAAGCCTCCTAGGGCGGCTATGGCGTCGGGCTTCATGACGAACATCCCGAGATCAAGGAACGAGTAGGGGATATTGCCGAGCTGAAGACACGCAATAATCGCCTCCAGCAGCCAGGCCGTGCCGGCGTCGTTCGTGTCGGCTAAGTCGTCCTGGTTAGCGATGAAGTTCATCACCTGGCTGGCGATATTCGCGGGAGAGCTGTAAAGCACAGGGTTGTAGGTGTGGCTGGTTGCAGGTTTGGCAGGGTTGACCACCAACAGATCGGCCTCGCGACCGACCTCATTGCATGCGTTGAGCAAAGTCGCGAGCATTGGCTCTTCAATCGAGGAGCCCAAAACAATCACCGCGCCACCTGCTGAGATCTGTTTGCCCAGCATACCGGCGATCAGCTGTTCCTGACCGGTGCTTCGCTCATCAAGGACGAGCACATGCCCGCCGGTGGCCACGTCTGCCATCGGGTTTTCGTTATTCATCTGCTAGCTCCTTTACGGCTTTGCGACCGCCAGTAGGCTTTCCGCTACCACCGAGGTATTTGTCGCTGTTTTTGAAGTAGTCCGCGCCTTCAACAGGCGCTTTCCGGAAATGGTTGATGCGGATACGGCCAATCTCTTTTTGTAGCTTTTTATCGATGGTGATCATCGGTACCCGGACGTTGAAGATCTGGTCGCCGCCGTACTGGATGATGCATTCGCCTTTGCCGAGAGCCTTCAGGTCGTCGGGGCTGACCTTGTATTCTTCCTGCTCGCGCTCGCCTTCGGAGATGCCGGCGGCGGCGCCTGTGCCGCCCTCCGGTGTCACATTCAGAAGTGGAGTGCTGCTGCTCTCGTTCTGCGTGCCACTGAGCGATTTGGTAATCCCAATTTTCATACCGATCAGGTCGGCGCACTCTACGGCGGTGGCCTGGGTCCCGATCTTGAAAAAAATCTTGGTCCACGTGTTACCGATGATCATCTCCTTGAAGTCAGGTGACACAACATCAAGGTTGGCCAGCGTCTGGGCAGCGGGAAGCAAGGCCATTTGCGCGGATCGACCTTGCTCAAAAGGCCGTGCCAACGAATGAACGGCGTAACTGCCGAGCTCATCCATGAAGTTCAAGTGCGGGGGATTCGGACGCTCCTCTTCCGGCAATGCCTGCACCCAGGAAATCGCTGTTCGGAAGTCCCCGAGAAACATCTTGCCGAAGTTGGACGCTGCTTCGTTCTTACCCATGGTGGGTAGAGCGACGTAGATGATCTTCTTCGCTCGGATGGCTTCGAATAGGTCGATGTCGGGGGTATAGGTGTTCAATACCTCACCGAATTTGCCGGTGCCGAACATGTACATCCGGCCGGCAAGACCACCGAATGTTTCCTTCATCCGTTTAATGTCGACCATGTTTTCGAGGCCCGGCTTGTTCATGCCGCCAACCTTGTATTGTTCGAGGAACAGTGAAAGATTTTTGGTGGCCGGGTTGTGAGGCTGAGATTTCTTCAGGCGGGTCTCGAGCTCCTCGATCGCTTTGTGGTTCATCAGCAGGATCGTGAAATCGATAAAGTTGTAGGCAAGACCCGCAGCTTGAAATGCAGCAACTAACGTCGCGATGCCTTGGTTCGCCGACTGCTTATAGTGGTCTGCACCCGGGTTGTTTTCCGTCGATGGGATGATCGACAAAATCCGTGCAGCGACTTCATCGGGATCGCCCCTGAGAATGGGGTTGTATGAGTTGCTCATATCGGGGTTACCCGGATTGAGAATGAGCAGGTCTTGTTCACGCCCAGCCCAGCAGCAGTACTGATAGATGGTCTGAATGTCTTCGGCATTCATTTTGCCGTCGATAAACGTCAGGCCCCCGCCACGCTGGATCTGCTGGAACATCAACAATTTGCCCAGCACGGTCTTCCCCACACCGGACTGGCCCAGGATAAAACCGTGACGCATCAGGTCTTCATCTGGGATGTGTACCGGACTGCCCGTGTCGGTCGTGTAACCCACCAGCATTCCATCCGGTCGCACCAGATCAGTCGCTGACCTGATGTTGATTTTGGAATCGAGTAGTAGCTGGTCCTTCCAAAACTGGAACAACCTGTTGCCGATGTAGGCACCGCCTGCCGCCCCCAACGCGAGCGGCATGCTGGAGGGGACCGATCCAAAATACGGAGAGGTCAATATCCCACCTGCACCCATTGCACTCAGGGCCAGGGTGTCTAATGACCCTCCGATTTTCGATCGTAAAATCTTTTCCATGCTCATCGAGGACAACCTTTAGCTGCGCATAAAAAAACCCGACCACCAAAAGGTGACCGGGTTGTGGGGGTTATAAAAAAATGCTCTTAGATGCTGCGTTCTCACCGGCCCCAGCCTGAGCTGGTTCCTGCGATGCGTCAGCAATCCGCAGCAATGGCGATTGCAACAGCGTTTGGATCTCCATCTTGGTAAGTGCGGGATCCTGTTGGATCTGTGCACGCACACCCGGAATGTCCTTTACCTGTTGGTTGTTATCTTGAAGCTCTTTAAAACGGGCCTTGTAACTCAGATAACGCTGGGAATAATCCGATCCAGTTGGAGACGGGCCTGATTCGTTCTGCTGCGGCTGAGGGGCACTAGACGTAGGGTTTTCCGTCGATGTCATACCGGTAGCCGGGTTGCCCGCGGCTTCCATTTTTGCCTTTAGGCCAGCGACGTATTTATGGTCGTCGAATTTGCCCATGTAGACATCGGCACTGAACCCCAACAACGAAAGGCATTTTGACGTAGCGTCAGTAATGCTTTTCTTTGCGTGGTCTTCGTCACTCGAGATGGTCCCGTAGGCATCCCGGGAGAGGAAGGTAGTTGCGCCGAACTGCTTGATCGAACCGCGTTTGCCTCCGTAGATGTACCAGAGCTCAAGGTAGACCTTGTGAATGATTTCGCGACCGAGCATGCGGCCGTCTTTATCAAAGCCCAACGGGCCACCCTCAACGTAACTTTCACTGATGAGTTCAGTTCCCCATCCAAGCCCATGTGGCCCAAAAATCTGGGTAGCCCTCATGGCTTGATAGGTCGGTGATACGGCGGTGCCCTGAAAGCCACCTTTGTTGAAAGACTTTGTTAAGTCCGGATGCGTTTCTTGTACCTGGTTCCACACTTCCAGACCGATCGTAGCCGCGGGAGCACCAGGCTCCGATGGCTTGCATTCGTTGCTTGCCGGACCCGCGGTGGATACTGCTTCTGATGTGGATTGCATTTTTAAACTCCTACGACGCTGCAAAGAGTGAATACCTAATGCAGGGGTATGACGCACAGCAGCTAATAAGGTAGGGGCAGGCTCTAGGGAGCTCGCCAAGCAAGATTTGCAATACTTAACACGTCACTATATTTTAGGTATCAAGAGTACCTATTGCAACAAAAAGGCGACTGGCTGTATTATCGCTACGTGTTACGTCGCAATAACAACCAACGAGTATCCCTATGACCACCAAAATCCGAGCCTTTATGGTTGCTTCGCTCGCCCTTGCTGCCAGCACTGCCGGCGCCGTTGACGTGCGCGAAGTAGTGATTCCGGATTCAGTGGGCGTAGCGGTAGAACCTGCACATCAGGCACATGTCCTTGGTGAAGCTATCCGTGATAGCCAGGTCAAGCGCACGCCCACCATCTGGATCGTTACCGAGCCATCGCGTACTCGCGCTCTGATGCCAGAAGAAGAAGCTCGACTGGATGCAATCGACGCGGAGGCAGCCGAAGAAGCGCGACACGTGAGGACCACGCTCTTGTTTGGCTTCAACAAGAGCAGCCCAGGTGAATGGGCAGCTCTCGAGAGCGCGATCGGTGATGCCCTGCGTACAGGCAGTATCGTGAAGCTGGTCGGACATGCGGATGATGTCGGCAGCGATGCCTACAACCAGCGGCTGTCGGAAAATCGAGCAATCTCCGTCGCCCGCTATTTGATCAAGCGCGGCGTTAGCAAAAAGAACATCAAAGTCGCCGGCCGGGGTAAACGGGACCCGGTTTCCATCGTTGACAGTTCGATGAACCGTCGCGTGGAAGTGGATGTTGTTAAAGCTGCGGGGAAAACACTTTGAAAGAGATCGACATCCCGCGCTACGTCGATAGTCAGACGCAACTACTTTTCTGGGAAATCGACGAAGCTGTAATTTTCATTGGCTGCTTAGGTGCAGGTATCGCAATCGGTGGCTGGGCAACAATCGCTTCTCTGATGTGCGGGTGGTACGCAGTCAAGCGCTTCAAGCGGTTCAAAAATGGCGCACTCGACGGCATTTTGCAGCACCTGTGCTACTGGGCCGGGGTCATGCCGCTTAATAAGCACTACCAGGACTCCTCTAAACGAGACTTCTTTCTCTAAGAAGATTTGTTTGATGAATATGCGTACGTGTTATGAATCCGTCTAGGACCCAAGGGTTTAAAAATGAAGCTTAAAAGCCTTATCGGCACGATGGAAGGGCTGTCGTCATTCGCCAAATTGAATGCCTCTGCAAACACTTTTTTAGCCGTGGCGGTGTGCGTTCTGGCAATCAATCAGCTGGGTCAGCATGAAACCACGCGCCTGATCCCGCCTACCCTGGACAAAGAAGTAAAAATCGGCTGGAGCAATGCGGACGAGGAGTATCTGAAGTCCTTCGGCCTGTATGCCTCAGTTTTGATGGGTAACGTCACGCCTAAAAACGTGAACTTCGTTGCCGATTCGGTCAGCGCCTTCGTCGATCCTCAAATCTACCCGGAAGTGCGCAAGAAAATGTTCGTTCTTGCCAACGACCCGGTGTTCAACACCAACGCTGGTTCGGTCACCTGGTCAGCGTCGAAGACCAGCTACGAAAAAGAGACTTCGAAGGTTTTCATCGTCGGAACGATGGAGTCCCGCAGCGCAACCGGTCAAGTCAAACCGGAAGTCGCCGTAGTTGAGTACGTCATGAAAATTAGAGACGGCCGCCCGGTTATTGAGGCGTTCGATACCTACCCCGGCTCCAACCCTAAAACCCTCAAGTGGATCCAAGCACACCCACCCAAGCCCGCAGAACCAATCAAGGAGACGATTCAGTGAAACGCTCAGCCATTGCTCTCATTGCGCTGGTCTCCCTTCAAGCGACGGTTGCTGTTGCTGATGGGATGTCCAACCTCAAACTGCCGCCGGTACCGACGGCCGAGAAACGAAGCAAACCTGTCGAAGCCCAACCTTTGCCGGGCCTTGGCCTTATGCCTGGCAGCAAGGAAGAACTCCGTACAAACGTAGTTCGCGTCGGCTCCGATCGAAATGAAATTGTCTATGTTTCGAGCGTCCTGCCGAACCGTATTTCTACGCCATTCGCAGAACCCCGTTCGGTCGACCAGCAGAAAGATGACGTCGACATCTCGCCGGTTGGTCAATCGCTGTATGTAACCATGAAGCCAACCGGTAAGTCGGTTGCGCTCTACATCACAGGCTCGAATCCGAATGACCCGGTGATTTCGCTGACGCTCGTCCCGAAAGAAATGCCGCCGCAAACGATCGTTCTGCAATTGGACAAGGCCCAGGCTGACACTGGCGGCAAGTCCGAGGCAGACCATGCTCCGGACAGCAACGTTTACACCGACAACATCCGATACATCTTGCGTGAAGCTGCACTCGGCAAAACGCCTGAAGGTTTCAGTGAAGGCCTGCTGCCATCCGCCGCAGCAAATATCGGCAACGTGATTGCGTACCCGAAAGTCCGTTATTCCGGCCCGACGTACGATATCTATCGTTATACGATCCTGGGCACTACCCCAAATGACGTTGATCTGGATGAAGGAACTTTTTATAGCGAGGGAGTACGAGCAGTTTCGTTCTTCCCAACTGCCACTTTAAGAAACGGGAAAACCACCGAAGTTTTCATCGTCTCTGATAAATCGGCAACTGGGGATTAACAATGGCACTTAAAGACAATCTCAATACTTGGTGGCAGGACCTGAACCCGCGTTGGCGTCAAGTAATAGCCATCGGCGGCCTGTTAATAGCGTTAATGTTGGTCGGCTCAGTTCTGGTAGGCGGAAGCAAGCCCTCCGTTCGCAAGAAACTCGAACCACTCAATGAAACGAATTTGATGTTGCCTAAAGGGAACAACAACACGCCAGAACAGCTGTACGCTAAAATTGAAGCACAAGAAAAAGAGACAAAAGCTCTGGCTGCTCAATTACAACAGGAAAAGGACGCCCGTAACGCTGATAAGCTTCGCGAACTGGAAGAGCAACAACGGAATAAAAATGATTCCGTTACCCAAGATGCTTTGGTTGAACTGAAGCGGGTGACTCAACGGCTTGACGATCTCGAAAAACGTGGGCCACCAAGCGGTTCCGCTCCAGCGCTGAATTCCCCGCTTCCAGGTTATGAAGCTTCGGCAGGCACCGGCGTCCCCGCTCCAGAAGTGAAACCGGAAGGCCCGAAGTTACGCGTTACAGGTGATAACCTCCAGAACAAACGAGAAGCACCAAAGCGTGACGAAAAGCCTGTGCCTGCTTTGTCTGCTGGCTCCTTTTTTGAAGCTATTTTGCTGAACGGTATGGACGCTCCAACCAGCGCCACCACACAGAAAAATCCAGTTCCAACAACATTGCGTATCAAAACTGAGGCAATGCTACCCAACAAGTACCGGGTTGATATCAAAGAATGTTTCGTACTTGCTTCGGGTTATGGCTCTCTTTCTAGCGAGCGGGCGATTCTGCGAACCGAGTCTATTTCGTGCGTTCGTAAAGACGGCAAAATCATTGAGTCGAAAGTCGAAGGTTATATCGTCGGTGAAGATGGCCGTGCTGGTATGCGAGGCCGCCTCGTTTCCAAACAGGGGCAAATGATCGCCAAAACCTTAGTTGCTGGTGGATTGTCCGGTTTTGCTCAAGCTATGACGCCTCAAAACGTTCCACAACTTAACCTTAATCCCGGCGGAACAGTTTCAACTCAAACAGCCGATACTTCCAGCATTCTGCAAACCGGTGTAGCAAAAGGCTTCACAACATCTGCAAACGAAGTTGCCAAGTTCTACATGGAAATGGCCCGTGAAATGACTCCTGTCGTAGAAGTCGATGCTGGTCGCAAGGTAACCATTATGTTGGTTAAAGGATTCGAGCTGAAATGAATAAGGGGAATTATATGAAACGTATTGCAATTATCGGGGCATTGTTACCTATCGCATTGCTCAGTGGATGTTCATCGTGGTTGAACACCGCCGGCGACGATGAATTTTCATGCCCGGGCATGCCCCAAGGAATCATCTGCAAATCGCCGATGGCAGTTTATAAATCCACCAATCAAATGCCGGCCCTGACCGACAGTGACATGCCGATTGGTCAGAAAGTACCAAACGTCAAATACGGTAACGATGTGGGAAAGACTGCGAGCTCTGAGCATAGCCTGAAAGCTTCAAACGGTATGCCAGGGCCAAAAGTTGCCGATCTTGCTCGCCCTGTACGCGTGCCTGCACAGGTCATGCGCATTTGGATCGCTCCGTGGATCGATAGCAAAGACGATCTCCACTTTCCGTCGTACCTGTTTACCGAGGTACAACCGCGCACCTGGACATTCGGCAAAGCCGAATTCGCAGGCCAGGGGATGGTTGTGCCTCACCGCGAGCTCGCCGCCGTACCGGCTGTCAACGCCACAGTCCCGGCACGTCAACCCGAGGAAAAACAACCCCAGGATTATGGTCCGGAAACAACGGCCGCAATCCCTGCAACCACCGACATCAACCTGAACTGAACACAACTGGGAGCTTCACTATGAACGTACAAACCACCACTCAAGTCGAAAGCAAACTGGCAGCACCTTTCGCCAAAATCGACAAAAAATCCTTGCTGGTAGTGGCCGTAATCGGCCTGGCCGCCGCTGTAGACGTCACCGCTGGTTCCGACTCGACCTTCACCACGATCGTGACCAATCTGGACGACTGGATGACCGGCTCTCTGGGTAAAGTTTTTGCTCTGGGCGCACTGGGTACCGGTCTGGCGATCGGCGTCGTGAAGCAGTCAGTAATGTCGGTAGTAACCGGCGTTGCCGTTGCCCTGTCCGCAAGTGTGGGCCCGGGTGTTCTGACCAACATCTTCACCGCCACTCTGTAAGTCCATCAAAGGCGCACTGGCCTCCAGTGCGCCTTTTTAACTGGCTCTGCCTGCGGGTTGCCCTCCAGGCCTTCCAAAGCCTACTCAACCACACTCCAAGGCGAACAGTGCTATGGCAGCCTCCAAAGCAACGATTAAAGGTAATCGGACTACCGTCCCTCACGCGAAACTCACAGTTCGGGCGGTCGACACCGACACCAAAGTATTTTTCTGCTCTGATGGAACTGAACACTATCTCGGGGCGTGTTTTGTCTCCGACGCTTTGACCGGTGCAAGTGCGTCGACCGTGGACAAACTGCAATCCGCGTTGAGTATGAGTTTTCCGCCAGGCACATTCATCCAGATCGGCATGCTGGCAAGCCCGGATGTCGGCGAGTACATCGACGCCTACGTCAACAACAAGCCTAACTCCACACCGATCCTGAGAGCCCTGACTAAGCAACACGCGAACTTGATCAGCAGTGGGGTCGATACCCCGTTGGTCCAACGCAGTGGTGTCATGCTCAATCGTCAACGCGTAATTGTCACCGTCAAATTCCCATGCCGTAACGAGCGGCCTGAAGACGTTGATATCGCCAACACGAAAGAAACCGCCGACCGAATCACAGAAGCACTCAAGGCTGCATCGCTGAATTTGTTTCAGTTGGATGCCGTCGCCTACTTGGTGATCATGCGCATCATCACCAAGCTATGGGATGCACCGCGGTCCCACTACGACGAAGCCAAGTTGCTCAAGGACCAAATCTACTACCCGGGTGACTCGATCAACTATGACGACCCTTCCACCATAAAATTCAACGAAGGCGAGCATTACGCTAAAGCGTTGAGCGTGAAATTTTTCCCCCAGCGTACGAGCCTGGCGATCATGAACCATATGATCGGCGACCCTGGTGGCCTCTCCAACCAGATCACCGATCCGTATTACATGGTTCTGACCCTTCACTATCCAGACCAAGTGGTAAAGGTCGACGAAGTCAAAAACACGTCTTCGATCATCAACCACCAGGTATTCGGTCCGACCGCGCACCTCATTCCAGTCCTGGGCTACAAGAAGAAGGGCGTGGATACGCTTGTCCATGAGATCGAAGGCAAAGGAGCCATCGTCGTAGAGGTAAACTTCACCATTTTCTTGTTCTCGCGCAGTCTCGAGCGCCTGAACAAACTGTCATCAGGGCTTCAGGCCTACTACACATCCCTCGCATTTGAGCTCCGGGAAGACCGACGGATCCTCGAGGCCCTGTGGAACAACCTGCTGCCGCTGAACACCACGCGTGAAGGCACGAAGAACCTATTCCGCTTCCACACAATGGGTGTTCGTCATGCTGTGCAGTTTCTGCCAATCCTTGGTGAATGGACCGGTAGCGGAATGAGTGGCGCCATGCTCCTACTCACTCGTCGTGGCCAGCCAGCCCTGATTGACCTGTACGATTCCACAACGAACTTCAGCGGAATCGTCTTTGCTGAGGCCGGTGCCGGCAAGTCCTTCCTTACCCAAAAAATTGTGGCCGACTACCTCGCGTCAGGTGCGAAGGTTTGGGTAATCGACGCGGGCCGCAGTTACCTCAAACTGTGCAAGAGTGTCGGGGGCGAGTTCATCGAGTTTCGTCCTGAATCGGATGTTTGTCTCAACCCATTTACTCACATCGAAGATCTCGAAGAGGAAATGGACATCCTGAAGGCAACCATCGCCAAGATGGCAGCGCCTGAAGACATCCTGGACGATTACCAACTGTCCCGCATCGAGCAGGCGATCCACAGCGTTTACACCAAGTTTGGTAACAGCGCCAATATTCGGGCTGTCGCCGAATGGTTCATCTCGCAGTCCGACGACCCCGAATGCCTGCGCCTTGGCCGCCAGCTGTTCCCGTTCGCTGGCGGTCAGTTCACACGGTGGTTTGAAGGTGAAAACAACCTCGACATGAGCAACGCATTCATCTGCATGGAGCTGAGCGACCTGAAGGGTCGGCCAGCGCTTCAGCAGGTGGTCTTGCTGCAACTGATCTCCCGGATCAACCACGATATGTACAAGTCGCAGATGGGGGAGCGGGGCCGCAAGAAAATCCTGATCGTCGACGAGGCGTGGGAGCTGCTCGATGACCCCATGATGGCGAAAGCTATGATCGCGGCATACCGGAAAGCCCGAAAAGAAGATGGCGCGGTGCTCGTTGTTACTCAATCGATCGGTGACGTTTACGCATCGAAAAACTGCGAAGCCATTGCGGCGAACTCGGCATGGCAGTTCATCCTCCAGCAGAAATCGGAATCCATCGATTCGGCAATCGACAGCAAGCAATTCAAGATCGAAGCGTATGGCCAGCACATGCTGAAGTCCGTCCACACGATGCCCGGTAAGTACAGTGAGATCATGGTGAAACGCAGTGATACCGACTGGGGGATTGTCCGACTCGTGGTGGACCAATTCCACAACGTGATGTTCTCCACCAAAGGGCCTGCTCGAAACGAAATTCTCGACCAGCTTGACCAAGGCGTTGATGCCGTTGATGCCGTGAACAACTTCATTGAGCGTGAGGCGGCGTACGCGTAAACGTTGCTGCCATTCCCCCTTCACACGCTCGATTTGGCCCGGGAATAACCGGGCCTTTTTTTGCCCGCAAATTCGTCTCAGATTCTCACAGGATTATTGTCACGTGTTATGCTTTAATATCTTGCAGCAATACATCCAAATTACATAGCAGCGACCAGAGGCCGCCCAAATGACAGATGCAAAACACCCAACCCCAGACAATTCGAGTGAGCACGTCAACGTGGAGCCTGAGGATATTCGCAGCAAGCCTGAGCCCGCGAAGAATGCAAGCATAGGGCAGGGCGGTGTTTCGTTCCTGACCGCAGCCGTCATCGCCATGGCCTTTTCCGCTTTCAGCAGCTTTCTGTCCTACCACTACGCCACTGTGAACCAGCCGGCTTCCGCGCAAATTGTTCTGGTGGATGGCTCCAAGCTCGCCAACGCCCAGATGAAGCAAACGCTGGACAAGCCAGGCATGACTCCCGAGCAAGCACAAGCTGATGGCCTCGCGTTCGTAAATGAGCTGCAAGACGCCCTGAAGCCATACAGCGAAGCTGGAGTACTGGTCGTCAATTCGTCGGTGGTGATGAATATTCCTGATGGTCTCAACATCACGAAACAGGTAGCTCAACGACTGGGCCTGACCCTGGAGTGATCATGAAAGGAAAAACTTTCAGAGCACGTCTGACGGCGCCCTTTGTGCTGCTGCGCAATGACAAGCCACGCCTACTGTTTCTGCGCAATTCACTGATCGGCATCACCGTCACATTCATCGTCGCTATCGCGAGTGTCACTGCCTTTCGCCAGGATTACCGCATCGGCGTAGATCTCGCTTCCGTTCGGTGCCTGCCGTGGCGGCTGTACTTCATCACTTACGGCCTACCGCAAGACCTGAAGATTGGTGATTACGTCGCGTTTGTGCCAGTAGGCGGGCTGATGGGGACCCATTTTGAGGGCAAAACAGTCGGCAAAATGATCGCAGGTCTCCCGGGTGACAAGCTCGTAGTCAAAGGCAACATCGCGTACATCGGTGGGCGCCTGATCGGTGAGCTGGACCTGACAGATAAACTCGGAAAGAAACCGGGCGACTTTGATCGGGTTGAGGTTGTGCCACCCGGAAAGGTATTGGTGGTCGGCACTGAACCACGCAGCTATGACGGGCGGTATTGGGGCTTCCTGGATCAAAAGCTAATTATCGGCAGGGTAGGGCCAATAATCTGATGATTAAGCTCTATGAACCGTGTATGCGTACGCGTATAGGATTAAAACAATGAAGCTAGTATTAGCCATGCTGCTAGGTGCAACGGCCCTCGGGGCCGTCAACGCTCACGCCAGCGAAGAACCCACCCGCTTCATTGAAAGGAAATCTGAAGGCTGGTTCTTCTACAAAGATCCGAAAGAGCTGCCTCCTCCACCGCCGCCGATTATTCTCCCTCCCAAACCGGTAGAGACAGCAAAAAAAGCCCCGGAGAAGGACCAGCAGGAGCCGTTTTCGGTTTCATGGCTACGTGAAAACATGCCAAAACTGCTCGACGCAGCAATCGACGACCCAACGAAAGAAAACGTTGAGGCCTACATGTACGCCCAGCGCGTGGCGATGGATAAATCCCAGCGCTATGCGGAAATGACGACTCGCGTGGTCGCAGCAGATCCGTTCCTCGACGAAAACAACCGAGTTCCAATCGCGACGTACACCAAACCGTTTTTCCTGAGGAACGCTCAAGCAGGTATATCGGACGCCCTGAAGCATGTGGCAAAAGTGGGCGGCCTATGGGTCTTTTTCGATTCGAAATGTAGCTTCTGCCAGCCCCAGGTTAATACCGTGCAAGAGATTGCAAAGCAGTACGGGTTCGTTACTAAGTTCATTTCCATGGACGGTAAAACACTCCCGAACGTACCTGAGTTTGTTGCCAACAGTGGTCAAGCCAGCATTTTGAACCTTCGCATAACGCCTACAACTGTTCTGGTAGTTCCTCCCAATAATTACTTCATCGTGTCTCAAGGCATGATGGCGCAAGACCAACTTGCCGAGCGAATTATCGCCGCAGCCGACAGCAACGATCTTCTGCCAAAAGACATTGCTCTGAAGATTCACACTTATGACCGCGGTGTATTAACGAACGAAGATACGAAACAGGGTGCGAGTAACGATCCGAAAAAGTGGGTTCAGTATCTGAAAAACAAACTGGAAGGGCGTTACGAAGGAGATAGCAACCATGCACAGTAAATTTAAGCGCTTTATAGCGTTAGTTGTGACTACGGTCATGATTACCGCGTCGCTGCCTGCCTCCGCGGGCTTACAAGATGCTCTTGACGGCATGTTCCTGTCAAACAGCACTGCCCCGGGCGGCTTTGCCAGTCAAAGTCGCGGTGGCTTCGTAGCCGGTGGCGCCGCATTGCGCAGCCCGGTACGGAACATCAATCTGGTGGCGTTCGACCCACCCCGGTTATCTGCCGGCTGCGGCGGTATCGATTTATTTGGTGGTTCGTTCTCATTTATCAATGCTGACCAGTTGGTAGCTTTGTTTCGCCAGATCGCTGCTAACGCCGTCGGGGTCGCATTCAAAGCCGCGATTGATGCAATTAACCCGGCGCTCGGCAAATTAATGCAGGATTTCCAAAACAAACTGCAAGCCCTCAACCAGATGATGAAGAACACTTGCGCAGTCGCAAACTCCATCGTCAAGTCATTTACGGACCCATCAGCTCGTAAAGAAATGGCCGACACAGCTTCCACCGCGGCCCAGACCGCGAAAGGCGCATTCTCGGACTTGTTCTCGGGATTCACCGATCTGTTCAGCTCTCCCAACACTAACAACGACAAATCAACCAATGATGGCAGTTGCGAGGAGTGCGGTAACCCAGTTTGGAAGGCCCTGACGGACACAAGCGCCGGTCAATACCTGGGCAACCCTGACACGGGTGAAGCCAATGCGAATCGTGCCAACGAAGTTGTCATGAGCATGATCGGCGCCGTCATCATGACAAGCCCCGATACTGCCGCCGGAAACAACCCTGACGGCTCTCCAAAGGTGAAAGTAGGGCAAATTTTCAGTCCAACGTTGACCTTGATGAACTTCAAAAATGGCTCCGCCGGCAACAGCACACCACTCAAGGTTTTGCACTGTAACAATGGGTACGGCCGTAATCAGTGCTCTTCGATCGACCCAAATAATGCATTGAGCTTCGATGGCACGCTCGGCTACACCAACAAAATGCTTTTTGGCTATACCCAGGGCGCGACAACTGGCACTACCTCGGACTCGATTGTTGGCAAGCTCACATACTGCCAGGCAGGTTCCTGCGGTTTCACCGCGGCCCAAATTGGCTTTATTAACGCTATCCAAACCCCTGTACTGGCTCTTATCAA
This sequence comes from Pseudomonas sp. KH_046_2, assembly GCF_057838985.1. NCBI lineage: Bacteria > Pseudomonadati > Pseudomonadota > Gammaproteobacteria > Pseudomonadales > Pseudomonadaceae > Pseudomonas > Pseudomonas sp. KH_046_2. The sequence continues at coordinate 265,933 of NZ_JBYQOW010000002.1, forward strand.
GCAAGTCCAGCAGTCTCCAGGTGCGATTCAGTCCATTGCCGAACAACTTGCACCGCTGATTGCCAACGAACTCGCCGTTAAATACGGTGAAGCTGCTATTTATGCTGCCAACCAGTCTTTTAACGGGGTGCGCGGCATGAAACCTGACTTCGTGGAGCCGAACATTCGTAAATTGACTGTTGAACTGGCCGAAATCCGAGCCGAGCATGAAAAGTTGCAACCCAAGATTGTGGCTGCCAAAGAGCTCGTCAAAATTATCCTTTCAAGCAACCCGGCTGTGTTTGTAAAGCCCGGTCGTATCTAATTAAGGTGACGAGATATGGATTTTACGATTTACGTACTCGGTGATGTAAGCTCTTTTTACTCAACGATTAATGGCCTCGCCATGATCTTCAGATCAGGCGGCTTCATGAATGGTGTTTATCTGGTCGGCGGTTTTGTCGCCCTGATGTCCGGAATCATGTTCATGATTCAGAAGGGCGGTGGTGAACAGTTCATCCCTGCTAACGGTCCGATTGGTGGACTATTTGGGTTTGGTATGGTGGTCGCATGTTGCTCCATACAGGCTTCGGTAACCATTGAGGATATTTACACCGGGAATATCGCAAAGGTTGACCATGTTCCACTGATTATCGCTGCACCGGCAAGCTTGTTCACAACTGCGTCGTACAGCATATTCGACAAAGTCAATACAGCCTTCCAAAGTACCAGCGGTAGTTACATGGGCGTTAGCCAAAATGGCTTTATCACTCCGTTGAAGCTTTTAATGACGTTGCGCAAAGGCGTGGAAAATGTGGACCCTTATCTGGTCTCCAGCTTGAAGCAATTCATCATTGATTGTGTTCCAGGGTCAACGACGTTCAATATGAACAACTTCCAAGCCAGCCCGGACATGGTCAATTATGTCTTGTCATATTCAAGGCCAAATGGACTTACCACCTATTGGGATAACCTCAATGCGGCAGGAACATCCATGGCTTGCCAAGATGCTAGCGCCAAGATCAACACCGTCGTCTCTGCATTCCCGGCCAGCGCCAACTTGAAGAAGCTGATTAACGCTGGCATGAAAGACAAAAACCCCATGGGTGGCGCCTACACTACTACCAACGTGGACGACGCAATCACCAATTTGGTCCCAACCCTTTGGTCGGCGGCGCAAAGCTCTGATCAATTCATGACGAACGCGTTGTTTTTCAACTCGGTCTGGGGTACTTACAACTGCCTCGATAGCGTCCAGGATCAGAACAGTTTTAACTTGTGCATGGTTTCACTGACTCAACAAGATGAACAGTTCCGCTCTGATGCGGCGGCGTCTGGTAGCTTCTTTGCCAAGATCATGATGCCGACCATGATTTTCTTGCAACTGTTGTTCTTTGGTTTCGCGCCAATTGTGATCATCTACGGCCTGTTCAAAGGGGCCGGCGCGCTCATGGCGTATGTCAAATACCTAGGGTTCGGTGTTTGGACCTCCTCATGGTTACCGTTCTCCGCCGTTATTCAGATGTACATCCAGAATGACGTCGCCGACAAACTGGCGCAATTCACAGAGAAGGGGCTCGTACCCAGCAATTTACAGGCAGTCTATTACGATGTGCTGGCTACTCGACTAGGCATTGCGTCGGACATGCTGGCTGCAACCCCATTAATTTCTGCCGCCATGCTCGGCGTGACGGGTTACGGGATGGTGTCCTTGGCCAGCCGCTGGTCTGGTCGAGATCACAACGATGAAAAGCTCCAGTCACCTGACATTCTGAAGAACGGTGCGCATGTCGATGTTGCCTCGCGAAATCAATACAGCGCTGAAAATAAGGGCTCCGCAAAATCTGGTCTCGCCCAGGCTGACGCTGCGTGGAATAAGGCCGAACTCAAACAAACTCTCGGAACGTCGACTCAGAGCGCAATGGGTGAGGACCATACAAAACGCTCAGAATCCGCATCCGCAGTTGAAGCGAGTATGCGCCAGGTCATGTCCTATAAATCAGGGGATTCCTGGTCGAACTCACAAATGCAATCGTTGGAGCAATCCCACACCAGCATGACCCAGCAGGCTATGAAAATGGGCGATAAAATTGCCGATTCGCTTGGCATGACAGGCAACCAACGTGATTCTTTTAAGCAAAACTTTAATGCTGAGGTTGGCTTCCGAGGCATTTTTGGTGGCGTAAGTGCCGGCGTTGCATCCTCCACAGGTAAGGAAATGTCGAAAGACCAAGCGACGAAAATTAGCTCTGAGTTTGGTACTGAGATTGCAAAAAACGAAAGTGATATGAAAGGCTGGAAAGCGGCGGCATCCTCGGCGTTTGCTCATAGCACTGGCAGGGAAGCTGCGAGCGAAAATGGCCTGAGCCGTCGTCTCAGTTCCACAACAGCAGATACACAGTCTTCCTTCCAGCGCTTCCAAAAGGCGACCTCTGCTGAAGCAAGTGTCAGTTCGGGCGTACAAATTAGTGAAGATACAACGGGTGGTAACCTGATCCGCTCGCCAGAAGCAATGCAAGCTCTCAACAGCGCCATTTCGAACCTCGACAGCACTCAACGCGAAGCATTCAACAAAAAATTCCCAGAACTTGAAACCCGTTATGGGCAACGCTCCATCGGAATGCAGGGCAAACGCGAAGCGGCCCAGCTGTGGGCGCTAAATTCTGTCGACAATACAGCGTTTGCGAACGTCGTATCGGCCATGCAAAGCGGATCTATCAGCGGTCCAACCGACGGAAATGCCGCACGAGCCCAAGGCGTCGGCCAACGCGCACAGCAGGTATCCGACAATCCTGGCGGCAATGTCGCAAATGCAAGTGTCGGCACACCGTCGACTAACGTTCCGGGCGTAAACGCCGATCAGGTTGGGCCAACCGGCGCCCCACAGAAGCAGACACTCGATAAGCTCTCAAGTGGCTTGGATGAATGGAAGCGTTATGAAGATCGCGAGACGTATGTAAGTTCCCAAATGCCGGCTGGTGTTGAGAACGCCAAGGATATGGTCCGGGGCGCTAAACGTCAGGTTGCCAATGGAGACACATCGATCTCGGCTGAAACCATGACTGGCGTAATGTCGTCGAAGCCGATCGCCAATACCGTGACCGCCGTAGGCAATAAAGAGCAACAATGGGAAGCGGAAAATCCCAAGACGGCAGTAGCAGCTAACGTTGCAACCCTTGCGATCCCAGGACTAGGGTGGGGTGGAGCGGCTACACGGGGGGTTATGTTCGCCAGGGCTGGAGCAACTGCGTATAAGGCCGAGAAGGCGCTTAGAGTGGCTGAAGCAGGTGCAGAGGTTGCTCACGCCGGTAGGGTGGCGAATGCCGCCGGGCATGAAATACCCGCGGTCCTTCGCTCGCAAGGGCAAGCATCCCGTATCGTTAACGCTGAGCACGTCGCAGAAGCCTCCGAAACCGCAAAATCGGCTGGCAAAGCTTTAGCGTCCGCGGGCCGAGAAGCGAAGGACGCCACCAAACTCGCGGCTAAAACATCGGTTGAACCTGCCTTTATGATTACCGCTGATCATATGGCGGATACCCACAGAGCAGAGACCAGCGCCAATTCAGGTGCTGAGGCACCATTGAATCCTGGTTCCGTTCTACATTCGATGCACCAAGAGTCGAATCATGGCCAATCACAACAGCCTCTGATGATGCCCATGTCGCCGGCGCCGGCGGCCGATCCACTTGCGCCACTCGGCGGTCATTCAGGCGATTTGCGAGCGGTAGGAGGTGGGAATGAAAGCACGTTTGGTGATGGGCTCATGGGCGCAACAGGTGCGGACTCGGGCTCCCCGTTCGGTTCCAACGAAGGTCAACGACCAGCACCTCGCGTGAACCACAACCCAACCCCGGATGAAGGCACCAGCAGTTCCACGCCGGCACCAGGCGGTCGCGGTGGTGATACCAAGGATTCAGGACCAGGTGTCCGCGGTTCCCGGTAAACAACACGAGGCACAAAAAAGCCCTGCTGAAGCAGGGCTTTTTTATTGCTGTCGTCTCCCGCCCCAATGCATCAGCGGTTTTGAATCACCTTACTCACCATCCCGTTGGCAAGCTGGATAAACATCCCGTTATCCCCGCCGGCGGTATCATCTGGATTAATCACGTAACGCCCACCGATCGCCAACGAAGGGGTCGCATCAACGCCGTACGTCAGCAGCTTCGCGAATGCGCTCTCGAGGCGGGCCTGCGTGACCTTTGCCCACGCCTTTTCAAACCCCTGTACCTTCGCCGCGGCTACTGCCTTTGCCCAGGTCTGGGGATTTTCCATTTCCATACCGCCCTCATGGATTTGAGCGTAGGCGGCCGACATGAACGCCGCCAAACGAGCGGGATCGGCATCCTGAACTGCGTAGAATGCCCGCGCAGCCATGTAGTTTCCCTTGTCGGGTACAGCCACGGGAATGAACTCAACACTCCACCCATCAGGCATGGTTTGTGACCAGCGCCTCAGCATCTGGTCGTAGCTTGCACAAACCGGACAACTGAATGAGAAGAACACGATGACCTTGCGGGCATCTTGGTTCTGCACGGTGACTTCTCTATACGGCAACGACGGCCCCGGCTCCTGAGCCATCGTGAACAGGGGCGACATCAGCGACGTAACGACGGCCATCCGAGCGATAAACTTCTTCATCCAATTTTTCCTGTGTGATGAGCTTCAGCTCAATGACCAAATCGAAAAGTGATTCCTGATGACGCTCCGTGCGCCAATTCCGAACCGCCGATTGCACCTCGCCATAGGGCAAAAGCCTACGTGCCGCCAGTTCATTTAAGAAATCAACAGCGCCTTCGGTATAGCCCATTGCCCTGGCCACTTGTTCCTGGGTAACCAACCCTTGATCAACCAGGATTTGCCCAACCTTGCGGATCTTGCCTTCTACCAACAGGGCAAGCTGCGATTCAGCAGCCTCATTCACTTCGGCAAAACTGACTAACCCTTGCGAGAGGAGGACATCTCCTATCCGTCGGACACTGGGGGCTACTGAGTCGTCCTTGATCAGCCGCTGAACAAGCTCCATCGTCGTGGCGCCTGCGGAAACCATTCGAATCCCGGCCTGCCCCAAGGTATCGAATTGAGGTTGACGTGTAGCGGCATTGAGCACCCCCATCTCACCGCCGTTGCTGAGAATTGCCGCACGAACGTGCTTGTCGGACTTGATCATCTCAATGATCGGTCGTTTGCCAGAGAATGACTCTTTAGCCGTCGCACGCGGCACTTGCCCCTGGATCAGCGGTAAACCGTTGGACTTCAACCAATACGCTTCAGCGTCTGTTACATCAGTCCACTGGTGCTGTACGTCGTTGTTGAGGGTTTGAACCAGGCGCTGAGCGATCACGCCAAGAAGTGTTGAAGCCAGAGCCTGCTTGTCGACTCCAAAATCGAGAAGCCGAGGAATAGCTTGCGCCGCGTTGTTGGTGTGCAATGTCGCCAGAACAAGGTGCCCCGTATTCGCGGCTTGCATCGCGATTTCGGCAGTTTCGGCGTCACGAATTTCACCCACCAGAATCACATCAGGGTCTTGTCGCAGCAAGGCACGAAGCCCAAGGGGAAATGTGATGTAAGGGGTTACGTTAACCTGAACGAACTGTGGGATTACATATTCAACAGGGTTCTCAAGGGTGCAGATGTTCAACGTCCCATCATTCAGTTCGTTGAGTGCAGCGTACAGCGTCGTGGTCTTCCCTGAACCAGTAGGGCCGGTGACTAAAATAAGCCCTTGTGGTTCTTTCAGCATTTCCAAGAAGTGGTGCTTCACCAGCACCGGCATGTGAATATCGTTCAACGTCATGCTGGCGTTCGACTGGTCCAGCAACCGGCACACGATTTTCTGCCCCCCGTGAACAGGCAGAACGTTCACACGGACATCAATCGCACGATCCGGATACTGAAGTGACATGCGACCATCAATGGTTGCATGCCGTTGTGAGAGGTCCATGTTGGCGCGAGCGCGGATCTTGTCATCGAGCATTCTGCCAAGGCTGGCACTGATGGTTTCGACGTGCTGCATGAAATCACCGATTCGCATTTGTATAACAACGCGATCACTGAACCATTGCATGTGAATGTCAGGTGCTTTTAACTTTGCCGCTGTTTCAAACAACGTATTCAGATAGTCGGCGCCAACCTTATCGTGAGGCCCACTGTAAATAAATAACGGGGGTTCTTTAATCATTTTAACCTCCTACCATTAATTAGGCTTTACAGTTCAAGGTTGGTCCGTAAAACAAACGCGAGATGAAACTTTGAGTTGCTGCATCAGCGTCTAAACTCCATGATAGGAGGTCGATTCTGGCATCAGTACTAAGGTAGTTTCTCCCTGCCCACCTAACGCCATCAAAGGCGACCCGCACAGGTAAAGCCCCGCGCTCAACGCGCTCGCACGGGGCTTCCGGGGCAATGGTGTAAAGGATCCACCCGGCTAACATCAGGGAAAAACAACCGCTTAACATCTGCTTCATAAAGAGCGTCCGTAATTGTTCATGATTTTTTGAATATATATGCGCTGACTTTCTACGTATGGGCTGTTATACGCACCAACAGCTTTCCAAGTGTGGCCATACGTCACGATGTTTTTTGCAATTATCCAAGCAGCGACGTTAACGCTGACGCAGCCGTTCAGTAGATCCTTCTCACCAATTCCATAACTGGCCAGCTTCGGCAGCCACCAGGAATTGATCTGCATTAACCCGATGTCCCTTGAGCCATCCGAGTTCGAGGTGTTGATGATGTCGGCCTTTCCAGAAACGTTTTCCGTAACCTGGATGCTGCGCAGCAGACTTTCGCTGACCTTGTAGCGAGCAGCGGCCTCAGCGAAGCAGGTCGCATCAGCGCTACCGGGCCCGACCACAAAGGCTACAAGCAGTGATAAGAGGGATAGTCTTTTCATGCCGCAAAGAATACATTACGCGTACCAATAAACAAGGTGTATCAATACATGTTATCTCAGAATCGACACGCGGTATTCTGGGCGCTCCCCCTGGCCCTTGCTTGCTCGGTAGCCGTTGCCGCTGAATCGGCCAATACGGGCAGCTCGACATCGGCCGCTGAAGTATTCGACTCCGCGCAGCCGGCATCCGACATCGGTACAGACATTTCAAGCGCCATGAAAGGCCTGCTGTCCAATGCACGGGGCGGAGGGGAAGTGTTGCGCACATGGGCGGCTTGGAAAGGCGGTGACAAACAGGCCCTGCCGAAGCTATTCGAACTGGCGAAAGGCGGCAACAGCAGGGCACAGAACATTGTGGGCTATTTGCTCGATCGCGGTGAAGGCGTACGCCAAGACAGCGCTGGCGCAGCCGCATATTTTTCAGCCGCCAGCGAAAGCTTTCCCCTTGCCCGGTATAACTTGGCTGTTCTGACCCTACTAGGCCGAGGGGTACCCAAAAACGAAGCGAAAGCGATGCTGATGTTTGAGGACGCAGTTAAGTCTGCTGGCGTGGATTTGGCGGCAGTGCGCTTGTCTTTGTATTACCTCAAAAAGAGGGACAAGGACCTTGCATGGAAATGGGCCAATGAAGGTGCCAACCGGGGCAACGTCACCGCCTATTACTTGCTGGGCCGCATCCTCTACGAACGCAAAGAATTTTCAGAGGCTTTTGGATGGCTGACCAAAGCCGCCCAGGCAAGTGAACCGAACTCACCAGCGATCTTGTCTGCGATGTACAAGAACGGGCAGGGGATGGACGAAAACCGCAAGATGGCCGCTTCGTGGTGGTTAATTTATGCAGGCCTTAATCGAAACAAGGTTGGCCTAAACGCCAGTGGCTTAGGGACGTTCGGACTGTCCACCAAAGAGGAGAATGAGGCGACCCATTTCGCTACCAACTGGCTTTCGTCACACGAGAACATGGTTCGCCCGAATTACGAAGCAACAATTCTTCAGGCAAGCAGGTCGGATTAACCATGCCCCCAGATCCAGACGGCAATGGACGCTACAAGCAGGACAATCAGCGGCCATGAAATGAGCACCAGCTTCCAATCTGCTCGCGATGGCCAACAGTTGAGGCATTGGGGGGCAAACGCCAACCAAATCAAAATGTCCCCCCATTGGAAATGCTGCGGTCCTTGGGCCAAACGCCAGCTGGCCAACCCGTAAACAATCGGCAAGGCCAGCAAGGGTGCAAGGGCGGTTATCCAGGCATTCATCCAGTTCAGCCCTACGAACCCAACAGACCCCAGCACCAACCTTCCCCGATCAGTCCTGGGCACTAGAGACATAGAGCTCGGTCGAGCCATGGTCACAAGTCCCACTATGAAATGCAGCATTTCATGCACAAGCACGCCGGTAAATTGCAGGCATTTCATGGCTGTCCAGGCTCGCCGTTGAAACGCCATGAACACCCCAAGCAACACCGAAGGGGCTAGGTAGCAATACGGGTTTGCGAACAGCAAATTTGAATTCAGGTATTCAGTCATTGGCCAGGCCCAAAACAGAAATAGGATTCTGATAGATTGCTTTTTGATCCACGTGTAATATACATACGCGTTATTGATTCCAGCACCCAAGGAGCGATCATGATCTCGCCAATTTTTTTTCCTCGCCTTTCCACTGCCGGGCTCGTAGCAACCCTCTTTTTTGTGTGCGGTACGGCTCAAGCTGATCAGGCAAAAGACATTCTGTTCGCCGCTATCAAACAAGGGCATGCATCCGCCGAGCTAACCGGCGAACAGGCTGAAGCGTGGAAAAAAAAGACTGGGTCTAACGAACCCATTCTGGTCGAGGCCAAGGTTCTCAGCCGGTTTAAACAGCCAGATTGCGCAAAACTGGGTGTGAAGATGACACAGGCCAAGGTACCAAAGAAAGAGGGCGGCACTGGCCCCCTCGAGGTCGGCTGGGGGATGAATCTCTGCTCGGATGGACTTCCTCCAGCGGAATCGGTTGACTGGTCGAAATCTCCCCAGCCTGAGGTAAAGATCAACAAGGTGTCTGGCGAATGAAACTGACAAGGAAAATATTTTCGCTCGCAGGATTCCTGGCCATGGCGATTTCATCAGGTCAGGTCACTGCTGATCCACACTCGGACGGCCTGGCGCTGGGGAAAAGCAACCTCAACAAGTTGTCGTCGAAAGTGAACAACAACAACGCGCAAGGCATGCCGCACTACACGAATAATCCTCCCCAATCACAGAATTTTGGTTCATCGTCATTATTTAACGTGGGTGCGACCCGAATCACCACATGCAAAACGGCTGTGGCGGGATCCGACAAAGTGGCGAACCAGGAGTGTGATGCTGTTAACTTCCTCGCCAAAAACCCGGAAGACAAAGTTAAATTCCCTGTTAGCCCTAATGATCCGATCGTCAAGGGCATTGGTAACACGATTAACAATGCGACTGGTGGGAACGTCACACAGCAGTGCACCACAAAAACAACAACAACCCCAGACATTTATGCGACCGAAGTCTGCAATGAATACAACTTGTCCGAGGCCAAGGCTTGCACCATGGGGCAAGTAGTCGAAGTGGACGCAGATTCGAACTATCTATGTAACACGACCCATAACGCACTTCAGTCGCTTGATTGCCATCGCGGCGCAATGCCCACGATTCTACAGTCACCACAGCCATTCAACTACGCAGTCGACCAAGGAAACAATGTCCCAACCTGGACTTCACAGACCTTTAACATGAACCTATCCATCCAGGGGACACCACAAAGTTTTACTCTAACCGGTTACCAGATAGATAATAATGGCCAATTGTTGATTAACGGCGCGGTCGTATACCAAAATATTTTCGGTGAGTGGGCGGGCCGTGATCTACGAAATAGCCGCGTGACATTTGATTCCGATAACGGCAATGCGTCTCTTATGGATCAATCTAACAATTATATTGGCGACTTCTACGATGACGGCTGCAACGCTGGATGCCGAGGCGTGGCACCTAACATTGATATTACAGGGTATCTTCACGAAGGTAATAATCAAATAACTTTGGTTTGCATCAATGCAAGAAAAATTGGCCCTTGTTCTATTAGTATTCAAGGTGTCGCCTCGACGCCTATTGTTGTTGGGTCTGTTATATCTAACGGGTGTATTGACCTAGAGGCGAAGTCGCGATGAAACTGATAAAAGCACTTCTATTCTTGCTTTTGTTTCCATGCATATTAGATCCTGTCGTCGCAGCATCATGCAGAAAGACTGGTTCCGTTTGCGTTGATACCACACCATCAAAAAATATATCTGGCGTTAATGTGACGATTGCTCAAGTTGGGGGGTGCTGGGATTATAAAGATACATACGAGTGCATTCAGCCGAACTCAATTGACTATTGTGCGGCAATTTCTAAAATCGCCGGTTGCTGGCAAACTGGCACCTCTTGCATTTCAGCTGCATGGGACGGAACTTGTCTGACAGAGCAACGGACATTCCGATGCAGCGACCCATCGTTGCCTACGCCATCAAATACAGTAAAACTGGGTAACACCTACACCATCACTAAAGATCAACTCGACACTAGCCAATGCACATCATATACCGATAACCCGCTTTGTTACTTGGCATCCCACACTTGTGTGGAAGGCCCAGAAACACGTGTTATAAACGGTCTTCCTGTTTATAAAGCCTGCTGGAGGTACAAGGATGACTACTCCTGTATCAATCCGAGCAAACAAAACGACTGCCAACAATTCATCGATAAAGGATGCAAAAAAATTGATGAGGCCTGCCTCGAAAGCACGGACCCAATTGGCTGCGTGATGAAACAGGTGACATATAGCTGCATTACTCAAAAAGGCACGACCACAACGACGGAAGACTGTAGTACCAAAACTTCGTGCTACCAGGGCGTCTGCTGGGACACTGGTTATCCTAATGACACCGATTTCGCTAAAGCTGTAGCTGCCCAAGAAGCGGCCCGTGAGGCAGGTGTTTATGGAGCCAATGGAGCACTCTTTGATGGTGTAGCGGAAACCTGCGCTAAGGGGTATGGCGGCATCAAGAACTGCTGCGAGAAGAGCGGTGGGGCACAGTCAAACAACTCGATTATGGGGTCGCTGGCGTCGAGCACCGCAATGGGGGCTGTACAGTACGGCGCAAAATACATGTATGACTTCGCCTATGACAATTCAGCATGGATTCAAAGTGGTTCTAAAGCATTCGGCCTTGAGCACGCTGCGGGTGCAGACTTCCAGATCGGGATGTATGGCCTCACTTATACGTTTGGTGCCGTTCCAGCAACAGGGTTGTTAGGCGGGCCTGTATACGGTTTAGGTGGGGGATTCTATTTTGACCCATATAGCTTTGCCATTGCCGTCGCTATTCAGGTCGTCATGGAATTAAGATCCTGCGAACCAGAAGAGCAGAAATTAGGTATGCACCGTGGAGCAAATCTTTGCCATTTGGTTGGAAGCTATTGCTCGAAAAAGGTATTTGGAGCTTGCGTGGAAACTACGGAGTCCTACTGCTGCTACAACTCTAAGCTGGCAAAAATCATTAATGAACAAGGGAAACCCCAAATTGGGAAAGGTTGGGGCACTCCCAAAAGTCCAAGTTGTGGGGGGTTCACAGTTGATGAATTCCAGCGTGTCGATTTTTCAAAACTAGACCTTACCGAGTTTACCGCTGACATCATGGCTGCTTCTGTATTGCCAAATGTGGATGGCCTCCAGAATTCAGTGAAAACCATGATGGATGGCAAAAAGGAAAATTAAATTTTGTAATAAAGAAAAGCCTCAGCCATGAGGCTTTTTTTTTGCCAAAAAAAACCGACCAAGAAGGTCGGTCGATACTTCGTTAATAGCTGTTACTCAAACAAAGTAACTCGGAGAAGCATGTCCAATGCTTGCCTTGGACAATGAATGAGCAAACATTTAGGTCGTTGATTTCGATACTGTACAGTTCAGGCGGAACTATCGTCTTTATGTTAGCAGCATGAGCTTCGCCAACCGTTAACGTAAAACCACCTCCAGGCATACCACTGACTCGAGGAAATTCCTCTTTCGCTTCTTGGCGATGCAGGTCAAACCATTCCGCAACGTCATTCTCTTTGAGAATTCCGATGTTTCCGTACTCGCTTCGGATCTGATAGGTAATGGTTTTCCCACTGTTGCCTACGCAAATAACCGAGGCATTTGAAAACACGAGTGCATCTTTGGTGTACAGCGGTTGCCCGCCAATCAGCCTTTTCATAACCCCGCCCCTTGTAGGTTTTCCATAGAGCAGGGAGATGTCGCACAGGTCTCTGTAATGCTAGGGGCGATTTCTTGTCGGGACGAAATTACACACGCGTGTCCGTCATATCGGAAGTGAAAGGTAAATCACTTACCCCCAAGTGGCCGGTAGTTCGTCAGGAACCAAAAATGGAAATTCTTCTGTACCTAATGGCAATGGTAGGCGGCTCCATCCAGTACGACTCGGAATGGTTTTTGTCATTGCTGACTGTCTGCGTGGGCATTGCACTACTTGTGACACTCGGGCTAACGCGACTCTGCGCAAGCTTTAAAAACACCAAACACTAATCCAATTGAATGTGAGAGTACCCATCATGAAACGCATCGTAGCTATTGCTTTGATCATCTCTACCGTTGTTATGGGCGGTTGCGCAAGCAACATGACCAGTCGAGACTACAACGAAGCCACAGCTGGTAAAAAAATGAAGGTTGAGCTCGGCGTCGTCGAATCGATTCGCGACGTCAAGATCAACGGCAAAGCCACTCCTCTGGGCGGTATGGCTGGTGGTGCACTCGGTGCGATCGCTGGTAGCAACGGCGGTGGCGGATTGGGCCAATTAGCAGTAATGGTTGTTGCAGGAGCCGTTGGTGCAGCCGTCGGCAGCATCATGGACAAAAAGGTCCATGACTCTGATGGCGTCGAGATCACCGTCAAACTGGCAGGTAACGACTTGCAAGCGGTAACGCAAGCTAAAGACTCTAACGAGCCGTTCGTAAAAGGCGACAACGTACGCGTTATCACCGATCAGAACGGTTCTTCCCGTGTGTCTCATTGAACACAAACCCACACAGACCTCAGGCATACACTGCCTGGGGTTTTTTTTGGGGGAAAAATTTAAGTGTACGAGCGCGAGATTTGAAATAGCCACTGGTTGTCTTATTGCTACGCGTGAAATAACATTTGAACATTAAACCAGCGAATATCCAGCATGAACGAAGACATCGGCAGGCTATCCAGATTGGGGTTCTCGACGCTCCCCGAGTGCCTCCTCACTGTGCCGAAGGGGTACCGTGATTATCACGACCCGATCGAAATCCTCCCGATTCCTAACACAGGGGAGTTTCACTACCTTGCGTTGACGCTGGTCGAGCGTTCGATTTTCACCCGGGAAGGAAAGATGATCGGCGAGTTAAAGGGCGCCTTTCGTGCAGTCATGCGGGCTGTCGACGGCCGGGGGGACCGTGTTCAGATCAATGCGATCGGCAAGCCCGCGATCGAGAGCTGGCTTCAACCGGAACTTGGATCTGTCGTTAACCTTTACGGCCAGTTAACCACCTTCGACGGCCGCTTAGGCTTGGCAAACCCCACCGTGGTCGGTGAAGCGCAAATTGGGCGGGTGGTCCCCATTTACCAAGGGAAGACCAACCAGGTCAGCGCAGATCTCCTTACCGAGAGTATTGGCAGAGCGCTCCCACAGATCAATGAAGCAGCCTGCCTGCTGCTCGAACAGGCGCTAATGCACGAAGACGAATTTGCCAAGCTCACCGGATTCGCTGACCCGGCTACCTTGCTGCGTACCTTGCACACGCCACTTTCTGTTCGAGAAGGGCTCGCGGCTATTGAGGTGGCCAAATCTCTCTCTGTCAAAGCGCTGGTAAACAAGGTCATCGCCAATCGATCGAGACCGGCGGTGAAAGGCTCGCTGTTACGTATTAATCGTGACCAGGTCGCCGACCTTCTCCAGAGGGCACCATTTGAGCCCACCGTCGACCAACTCAGAGCCATTGATGAAATCGTGGGGGACCTCAGATCTCCGTTCCCAATGGACCGCCTGTTGAGCGGTGATGTGGGGACGGGAAAAACCTTCACGTTTATGGTTCCCGCCGCCGCGAGCTACTTGGCCGGTGCACGCGTGGCGATAATCGCACCGAGCCAAATTTTGGTGGATCAGCTGGCCAGCGAGCTTTCGTCACTTTTCTACGAGATTCCTGTCACCCAGTATGTCAGCAAAGCCAAAGGAGACATCTCGAAGGGGATTATCGTCGGTACCACGGCGGTGCTCACAGCGGCGAAGAAAGAAGGCATTGTGTTTGACCTGGTGATCGCCGACGAGCAGCATAAATTTTCCGTTTCACAGCGAAAAAAACTATTGGCTCCGCACACCAATTTTCTTGAAGCGACAGCTACCGCCATCCCACGCACCGTTGCGTTGGTAAAGCTCGGCGGGATGCCCATTTCGATTCTCCAGCAGGCGCCTGTTGAGCGAGAAATCATCTCTCGAATAATCACTTTAAAAGCGCGGGAGAAGTTGAACGATTTTGTCATGGAGGTCATCCATGGAGGACGGCAGGCGGCTTTCATTTACCCGGTGGTCAACGGTAACTCCGATACTTCACGTCACTCTGTTGAAGCGGCCTACGAGCGTTTCAGACGTGTCTTGGGCGACAGTGTCGGTATGATTCACGGTGGCCTTCCTGAAGACGTCAAAACAAAGACAATTCGGGCAATGAAGGATGGGAAAATCAAGCTGCTCGTGGCCTCGACAGTCATCGAGGTCGGGGTAACGTTTCCCTATCTGCATTTGCTCGTTGCGGTTAACGCAGAAAATTTTGGCGTTTCCCAGCTGCACCAACTCCGTGGAAGGCTTGCACGCAAAGGGGGCCTGGGCCATTTTATTATGTACCTACCAGAGCCTATCCAGCAGCAGGCATCAGAACGGTTACGGCGCTTGTCGTCCTGCACCGATGGGTTCCAGTTAGCGGAAATGGATGCTGACGCTCGTGGATTCGGTGATCTCGATATCGATGGAGAAAGGCAATCAGGTTCTTCTAGGATGCTTTTCTGGGGTGTTACCCTTGGGAGGTCGGAAATAGAGCAGGGCGCAATAGATGCAGGTCTCATCCCAACAAAGCAATAAAAGGGGAACAGGTTGGGCGCCAAATCAACACCACTGGCTATCAAGGTAGCGATTTATGAACGACTTCTATCGGGTCAAATGTCCCGAGAAATCGGCCGTTCGTATGTGCTTAGCCAGCCCACAGTTCTGAAATATGCTAACGACGCAGTGGACGAATTGCGACGAGTAAGTGACGTCGAGGCTTCGCCAGTGCTGCTCGGCTTTCTGAGTAGAAAGCTCAAAATGCAGTGCTTCCAGTACCCTGGCGACGATGAAGTTCGGGCACTAATGGCGCCAATTCTGCAACCCTATCTGGTTCGGGCGGAATCAATCAATTTCGCCGGCCGCGAAAGTGCCGACCAACCGTTATCCACCCGGGTGAGCAGGTCCACTGAAGAAGAGTTTTTGCAGATTGTCTCATCGCTGGCGGAAGGGCACCGGCCCGGCCTGACATCCTCGGCACTGCTCAGGGAGCTCGTTGAAGATTATGTCGCGCAACAACGCACCAACCGTTCAACAACCGCGTTAGCCTCCCCGCAGGCTACACAAGAGGCCCACACACCTCTACCGAGCATCGACACCGAGGCATTGCTTGCTGACGTGCTGCACGCTGTCCGCCTACAACTCGAACACCACGGTTTGAAACCGATCAAGTCGAACTGAATCCCCGTTTCTAAACCCGTGTCACGCATCCCCCCATGTAAGGCATTCGCATCCTGGATGCCGCAATTTCATTGCAAGGGGATTCAACATGGGCCACTTCGAAGCACAACTGCCATCCGCGTCAAAAATCTCTATGCGCCACCTGTACCTGTACACGCACATGCTTATCGCGCAAGCGAACGTGAATGGTCGAAAGGTACGCATCGTTTGGGACAACATCAGCACAGCTTCAATCGGTCCTGATCCAATGATCCCTGGTGGATTGCTGATGACGTTGCCAAAGATGGCGGCGCTGGGCACGGAAGAAGACGTTGTGCTGATTGAAGGGCTGATCTCGCACGAGATCGTTTGCCACGGACTGCACACTGACTTTTCTGTTCCATTAAAACCCGGCATCACTGGCGATCTGTGCAACATTCTGGAAGATCCACGTGGCGAACTCTTAGGTATTCCCAAATACCCGGGGGCTAACCAGAAGATCCACGCTGCATTACGCATCCTGAAGGCTAATGGGGTGTTCCGTGGTCCAGATCTAACTCGCGAAACGCCGCCGTCGATTCTGGCCAGCTGGCTTGTCACTGAGCTTCGTAGTGAGTTGCTCAAACAAGACTGCCTTTCGGAATTCGCTAAAGCTTACCGAGCTCTCGCGGTCAGTACCTTCGGGTCCGATCTTGTTGGCCAGGTCAAGCAGATCGCACTGGACGGCTGCCACGCGAAAGATACACAGGGTGCCTCTGATGCCGCTGACCGAATTGTCGCTTTGCTGAAACTGGCAAAAGACAACCCGGCAGCTAAAGGGAAACCCAATGAAAACTCAGGCGCTAGTGGTAGCGGTGAAGGGAAACCTTCCCCGGGTAGCGCGAACGAGCAGGGTGGTAATCCATCGCCGGCACAGGGCAATCCAAACGGGCAGGCTGGACATCCAACGCCGGCAAAGGGCGACCTGAGCAGCGCGATAGATCAAATCCTGAACGCTTCCTCGAAGGATTTGGGTCCATTCGGTAAAGGTCTGGAGGAAATCCTCACCGCGAACACCAAAGCACTAACCAAGTCTGGAGGGGGCTATCAACCCGACAACGCTAGCGAAATGCAGGAACAGCGCCTATCGAAAACGGGTGGCTCTATTGAGAACCGTACACGCCTTCGAGCGGGTGCTCAAAAGACCGCCGCGATGTTGTCCTTGACGTTCGAGGACATGATCGAAACGGTGACCAAAAGTGAAACCCGACGCACAACCGAAGGCAAGCTCAATACACGGTCACTGTGGCGGTACCCGCTGGGCGAAGAGAAGCTTTTCACCAAGACGACAGAAGGGGAGTCGATCGACACCTGCTTCTATCTCCTGGGTGACGAAAGCTCCTCAATGGACAGCAAGTTCGGTCCGGCACCTGGTCCACGTGAAGTGGATGCACGAATCACCGCTCACGAGGCCTGTAAGCGCGTCTCCATTGCGGTAGGGGAAGTGCTTCACAACCTTTCGATTCCGGTGGGAATAGCTACTTACAACACCGTCGTCAGGGAGTGGCATGCGTTTGATGAAAGCTGGGCGAGTACGC
This sequence comes from Pseudomonas sp. KH_046_2, assembly GCF_057838985.1. NCBI lineage: Bacteria > Pseudomonadati > Pseudomonadota > Gammaproteobacteria > Pseudomonadales > Pseudomonadaceae > Pseudomonas > Pseudomonas sp. KH_046_2. The sequence goes on from NZ_JBYQOW010000002.1 coordinate 283,143, forward strand.
TGCAACGCTATGCTCCAACAGCAGCAAATGGAACCAAGACTCACCTCGCGGTGGTCTGGGCTCTGAAGAAACTGATAGATCGGCCTGAGGCCCGGAAGATCTTGATTGTGGCAACCGATGGCGATCCAGGTGACAGCGATGTACTGAAAGCGGCGATCGCAGAATCGTCGAGCCTCGACATCGAGGTTCGATTTGTTCTGATCGGTGACCGATACAAGGGCCAATACGCAAGCGCTGGCTTGAACTTTGGTGTTGCTCTCACGGAAAACGAACTGGCAAAAGCGGTATTTGGCGCCCTTAAACAGGCAGTTGCCTAGTCATAAACCAACCCACCCACCGAGCTCTTCACAGAGCTCGGTTTTTTTTTGCGATCCTTTCCACTTCTAGTCCCCTGTTACGCATTTCCGTGTACCAGGCCTTCGCAAGAGGCCCCAACCTGCACAATGGGGAATACCATGGAATTCATCGACACCTCCGCTCCGATCGCTGTTAAAAACGCTAAAGAGGTTTTTGAAACCACGTCGCCGTTCTTCGACAAGATGCAAACCAAGATTTTCCCGGCAACCCAACACACTCCGGTCGTAGGGCGGTTCAAATTCAAAGAAAGCAGCCTCACTCGTTTGATCCTCTGGGCGGCGGCGGCAAATCTTCCAGCCGGTTTTTTCGGCGCCGAGATGAAACGCAATATGTATACCTATGGCCCTTCCGGATGCGGTAAAACACGACTGGTCGAGGCATTTGCTGCTCGAACTGGACGTTCGGTTTTCAGGGAGCAATGCTCAAAAGAAACCACCCTATCCGACCTGTTCGGCAGCTGGAAGCTATGCGGAAAAGATGAAGGCATGAAATGGGTGTATGGCAAGGTTTGCCTGTGGGCTATGCAACCTAACTCCATCCTGCTGTTGGATGAGTGGGACCAAGTACCAGCTGACGTCGCTATGGGCCTTAACGGTGTTCTAGATGGTGCTCCAATTCATCTGGATCAGACAGGGGAAATCATTAAGATCGCACCTGGTTGCATGATCATGGCCACCGGTAACACCAATGGTCGCGGTTCTGCTGGCGGTCAAGGTGGTAGTGCTGCTGTCTACAAAGGCACGCAGAAAATGAACTTTGCCAACCAGGACCGCTTCAACGTCATGTTTGAAACTTATCTCCCTGAGGCGGATGAAGCTGATCTCCTCGTAAGTGAGACCAAGGCAAATCCGGTGGCCGCAAAAGCCATGGCCAGCCTTGCTGCAAAAATTCGGGCCAATTTTATTGGCTTGAATGAAGACGCCGGCGCCGGTGGCATGGCTTTCCAGTTTACGATCACCACACGGAACGTCCTCAACTGGTCGATGAACTTCAACCTGCTCACCCAAATGGGGAAAAAGGTCGAAGAGGCATACGTCGAAGCGCTACGGATGACAGTGCTCGACTTTGCACCGAAAGACGAAGCAGCTGCGATTCTCTCAACTTGGTCGACGATTGTTGGGCCTTCCAACTAATCGTTAAACGCTCCATCACACCCCGGCTTGCCGGGGTTTTTTTTGCCTTCAATTTATGGGGGGCTGTGCGCCATCTCCTGTCACTGGGTCTTCGCAAGAGACCTGCATTTCAGTGAATTTCAGGAGAAGCACATGAGCACAATCCAATCCACCGCCGACGTAAGCGTTCAGATCCTTCAGGACGTTGTGCTGTTCGACTACATCATCGGCGGCAGCACCGGTGAGAAGACGGTAGAGGCTGATGACTTCATTCGTGAAGTTGGCAAAACACTCCCGAGTGGCACCTTTGCCTGGGTTAACAAATACCGAGCAGAAGCAAAGCGCGAAATCTTGAAGGTGGGGGTCTCTAGGCGGGTCAACAACCGCGTGCGAGGCTACTTTGTACCAACAGCACATGCCCAAGGGCTGGCCCAGGCACTGAAGCAAATCAAGGAAAAATACCTGGCAGAGAAGAAGATCTTCTTGGCTGAACTGCCCGGCAAGGTTGAAGAATGGGCTAACGCCCCGGAGAACGCTAGCGTATCAAAGCCAGGTGGTAGAACCCGGGCTGAACTGATTCGTCAGCACGCTCCGCAGCACGGTGTTCTTGAAAAGATGTTGACGTTCGACATCTCCGCGATTCGTATCAACGACACCAACTACTTTGGTGAAGAAGATGCACTGCAACAGGAAGTAAAGGGGCTGGTTGGTCAGGCCGCTTTTGAGATCTCCGAGGATGTTCGTAAGTCCTGGTCGGGATCGCAGAAAGGCCACACAACCTCTCGTGTTTTGGGGCTGGTGCGCCGTGTCCAGGACAAGGCAGAAGCCATGAGCGTGCTTTCGAGCAAGTTCGGAAATCTGGCTAAGCTGTGCGGTGAAGTTCTAGCTGCCGTACCAACAGGACAAAACATCGAAGGTGTCGCCTTCATCCAAGTTTCGAGCTTGCTCTCGTTCTGCATGGATCCCGAGAAAATCATTGGCGACCAAGCCACTGCTTTCGATCCTCTCGATGTCACTGATCAGACCGTCACAGGTGCACCAGATACCACCAGTAACGTCTTCTTCGGTGAAGCTCTCCAAGTGACTCCGACAACGACAGCACCAAATACAACACAACCTGAAACAAGCGTGTCCATCGTTCCACCTCTGCCCACTGATCGCGAGGCCCATGCGAACATCTTCTTCGATGTAGAGCATGACGCCGTAGCAATCGAACCCGCTGCCCCAGTGTCTGAACCCGAACAGCAGGACCCAGTCCAGTCGTTCATTTTCTAACCCACAAAAAAAGCCCCGATCATTGATCGGGGCTTCTTCATTTCTTGGTAACCGCGGCGAGGGTTGTTACTCAGTAAAGTTGTTACCTGGTACTTCCACTTCGGCTTTGGCCATCAGGTAGCGTTTCGATTCGCGCTCATACAAAGAGACCAGCGTAATCCGCACGTTGATCGGTGTCTGCTCCCACTCTTCAGAGCTCGGTGCGTATCCGGCCCACTGGGGATCTTCCTGCATCTTCCTGATAGAAAGCCAAAGCTGCTCGTTTAGGTCTTTGGAGTTGAAAAAATCTTCAGCAGTAAAATGCTCTGCGAGTAAGTAGACCTGTATGAGAGGCAGTCCTAAAAACTCAGCAATTTTTTGAAGCTTCTCTTTACCCAGTGACTTAATTTGGCGGTTGCCATTCGCCAGGGAGTTCCAGTAGATCTGAGTCACACCGACTATATCGGCGATGGCGCGATCTTGAAGGCCACGTTCAACAATGGCCTTTTTGATCATCTTAATCAGACGAGCACCTTCGATTTTGTTTCTATCACGAGTCGACGTTTCATCTTCAGTCGGCGACCCTGCATCAGCTACCGCTTGCGCTTCTCGCGCCAACTGAGCTTGTTCTAACGCCTGCTTAGCTAATGCTGAAATTTTCTGCCTACTATTTTTCGGTGCAGCTTTGGCGGGCTCCGGCGTAACAGCTGCGGCTGGGGTCTCGGCTGGAGCTGGAGTAGAAGCTGGTTTCTTTGCAGCAGCGGAAGAACGCACTCTCGGAGCCTTAGTAGCAGCCGGGGCAGCTTTAGGTGGTGAGGACTTTGCAGTACTAGCAGCTGCTGGTTTTTTTGCTGAGGTACGAGCCTTGCTCTGCGGCTTCTTAGTTTCAGTTGCAGTAGCAGGTGTCGTATCTACATTTTTTGCTGAAGCGCGAGACCGCCCTTGCGTAGAGCCACTTGGTTTCTTGTCACTAGGTTTTGTCATGGTTACGGCTCCAGGTTGTTCGCGTGGGGTCGAAGAAGAAGGGGCGCCCCTTGTATAAATAAAGCAGGGAAATGCCATTATCTGTAAAATTAATTCTACACAGTTAACAACAAGATTCAATCTCTTGTTCATGTGGAACAAGAGGCGGAGCGCCCGTTTTTCAAGGCTCTGCATAGAGACGGATTAGGCCAAAAGCAGACAGCTTTAGCGTGAATTTTGTGCGTAAAAAGAGCCTCAAACCAGAGGATAGAGCCGACCCACCATCGACAAGTTCCCAAACTTTTTCTCTACCCTGGCATCTGCCACTCGCATGATCAGCGAGGCTACTTCCCGAATTGATACCGTTGTGCTCCCTCCTAAAGGCCAACCAGGCGATCGGCGCATGAGCTGGGTTGGCCGGGATAACGCTGGCAGCAGATTCATTCAGTATCATTTTGCTGATGTTGTATTATTGGTACGTGTTGAGTATCCTCGACCGAACCAACTCCAGCAAAAAATGAGGTACTCCATGCTCCCCCAGGACGCAAAGCGCAATCCGGATTCCTACTCGTATCCAAACGGGATGCTCAACTCAGGCTATATCGCCGGCGTCCTGCGGAACAACGACCCAGTAAAAGGGATCTGCTTCATCCAGCAGACCCGCAGTGAAAACCACATGCTTCCGATCCATTACGACCCGAAAAAGTCGCCGATTCCCCGCGAAATCAAAGAGTGGGACCTGATCATGGCGTACGTCCATACCGACGGTGCAGTAGAGGGCGAAAACCGGATTGCAAAGCTCAAAAGCATCCGCTTTGAAGCCCCAAACTTCATGCACATGGGTACGCGCTTTCGTGATGACTTCATGAAGAAGTGGGGCGCAGCGGTTCATGCCGCAGCCGTCGATTCCGGAACACCGAAGTCCGTCGAGGAATTGCAGGCGATGCCGGGCGATGACAACGATGCACGTCGTGACTCGTTCGACTGGAAAGCGATGGAGCTGAACAAGAACGCATCGAACCAGATTCGCATCGCCGGCTTCATTCAGGCCAAGTCACTGGAACGCAATCGTAAACATCCGACTGATGGCACCCCGATCAATGACCGACTGGTGGTTCTGATCCGGCAGAGCAAGGATTCGGATCAATCAATCCCGGTCCGCTGGTATGGGCGCAACCTTCAGCCCCTCGCCGAGAAACTGGCCCGCGGGATGCCCATCGTCGTGTCGGGTGAGTTCCGTATCGACGTGAAAGCCCTCGGGATGCCGGACCCTGAGACTCAAGTTGCCCCAGTCTCGAAGACCCCCTTCATCCAGGCGAAGGACATGCCCGCACCAGTCTCCCCGGATTCCGGACACATCAAAATCGTTCCAGGCTGGGCGGCCGAGCTCTTCAAAGGCCACGGCACGGCCCAGACCGAACAACCTGCCGACCAAGATCGAGCCGCACTGTTCGGCGCTGCTTTCGCTCCACAAGAAGGCCAATTGGATGAACAGCCTGGCGCGTAATTAAACGGCAACGCCAAACGAAGTGAAAAAAGCCATCGAGGTCCTTGACCACTGTCGATGGCTTTTTCCGTTTTGGTGGCAGTAGTAACTCACAGCAGCCCCGACCATTACAGGCGGTCGGCTTCAACCCCTATAAAACTGAAGGCATGGTCAGCAATGGGCAAGACTCTCATCATCACTGAAAAATCGACTGTCGCAGCCACCATCGCTAAAGCGATCGGCGGGTTTAGCAGGGTAGAAAACTGGCTCGAGAGTGAAGACGCCATTCTTGCCCCCGCTGCTGGACACCTGGTGGAGATCCATTCAGAGGAGATGGCCAAGGCTGGCCGGGATATCAGTAACCTGCCGGTGATTCCGGATCAATTCGAACTGCGCCTCATTGAGGAAAAGAAAAAATTCTACCAGGTGCTCGATCGCCTCATGCGCCGATCGGATGTTACGGCTATCGCCAACGCCTGCGACGCCGGTCGAGAAGGGGAACTGATTTTCCGTCTGATCTACAAAAGAGCCGGGTGCACGAAGCCAATGCTTCGCCTCTGGATGACCTCAACCACAGACGAAGCCATTCAATCAGCCTATGCAGGAATGCGCCCCGGGGCGGACTACGACAACCTTGCAGAGGCGGCTGAGATTCGAAGCGAAGGCGATTTCATCGTCGGGATCAATGCCTCTCGCGGTATCACCCGGCTTTATGAGCGCCAGACCGCTAAAGCCGAAACCTTTCCGTTGGGCCGGGTCCAGACCCCGACGCTTTCCTTGGTCTGTGCCCTGGAGCTGAGCATTCTGACTTTCCGGCCGGTGCCTTACTGGGAAGTGCACGGTACGTTCGGTGTTGGCGCCGGCAACTATGTCGGAAAATGGCAAGCACCTCGGACTGCGGATACCGCCGGCACTGAAAAGGACAACCCCCCACACCGAATACTGAACCGAGCAATCGCAGACGGAATTATCGCCAAGTGCTCCGGTGCGGTACCGACCAGTGTGGAAGAAGAGGTGAAGCCGGCACAAAAGGGCGCTGGCAAGCTGTACGACCTGACCGGGCTACAGAGGGAGGCGAACCGCAAGCTTGGCTTCTCGGCGGCTTACACCCTGGAGCTGGCCCAGAAACTCTACCTTGATCTCGGCCTGACCACCTACCCGAGAACCGATTCCGCCTACCTGCCAGATGACTTCGTTGGTGAAGCCAAAAAGCTCATGAGCACCTTCGGGGGCAGCCCATATGAGGAGCATGCCCAGCGCGTTTTGGATGCTGGATGGGTCAAACCGAACAAAAAGATCTTCGACTCGAAAAAAGTATCTGACCACTATGCGATCGTGCCCACCGGTAAGCGCCCGGGAGAGCTGACCGAAGACCTGCATAGAATTTACGACATGATCGTGCGTCGATTCATCGCGGTCTTCCATCCGGCGGCCGAGTATTCCGTTACCGTGCGGCTAACCACCGTTGAAAATGAAGTGTTCCGCACTACCGGACGGGTGTTGGTTTCACCTGGCTGGATGCAGGTGTACGGTCCGGGCGCCGCAGACGCTGACGATGCCGACGACCGTGAAGGGGATGCTGAAGACAAAAAAGAGTTGGTCCCTTACGTGAAGGGCGAGCACGTAAGCGCCGCCGGCCTTGATCTGAAGATGCTCAAAACAAAGCCCCCTCAGCGGTACACCGAAGACACGTTGCTCGGTGCCATGGAAACCGCAGGCCGCCTCATTGACGACGAAGAGCAGCGGGAGGCGATGAAGGACCGCGGGCTCGGTACGCCGGTTACTCGCTCGGCCATGATCGAATCGCTATTGGCGGCTAAGGATGGATCTAACCGGAAGAAAGACCCCTACATGGTGCGAGACAAAAAGTACCTCGCGCCCAGCGCCAAGGGCATGACGGTCTACCGGTTCCTGCTGGAGAACAACATCCAGGCTCTGACCTCACCGATCCTCACCGGTGAATGGGAGCAGAAACTGCGATTGATGGAAAAGGGCCAATACAGTCGGGCGACCTTCAAACAGGAGCTGTCCGAGCTGACGATCCAGATTCTCGACACCATCAAAGAGAAGTATGCCGGCATCACCGTCAAGGTGCTCAAAGCCCCGTGTCCGACATGCGGTGGGGCTGTTGAAATCCAAGCCAAGACGTTCGCGTGTGCGGGGCAGTGCGGCTTTTCGATCTGGCGTGAAATTGCCAAGCGCACCCTAAAGGTATCCGAAGCGGAAACCTTGCTCACAGAGAAATTGGCGCTCGGCCTCAAAGGCTTTGTCAGCACAACTTCAGGGAAAAAATTCGAAACGGGCCTGCGGCTGCTGGATGACGGCAAGTTGGAGTTTTACTTCGATCCGACCGCCAATACCAAAGATTCAAAGGGCAACGTGGTGACTTGCCCGAAATGTCAGGGCCCTATGCGGCGGATCAAAACCGCTACCGGCCATTTCTGGGGATGCTCAGACCGAGATGAGTGCAAGCACACCATGAACGATCGCAACGGCGATCCTGTCGAGCGGCCAAAGGCACATGAATGCCCAGAGTGCGGAAAACCCATGTACTTGCGAAACGCTGATAAATCGCCGTTCTGGGGATGCAGCGGCTTCGTTAAGGGCGGCGGCGGTTGCAACAACACACTAAAGGACAATAACGGAACACCTGTGCCTAAGTCGGCACCATCGCCGGCGCCCGCGTCCCCACAGGCAGATCAACCATCCCAATCCCAGCCGGCGGCTTCCGAGGTGTTCCTGTGAACGCAAACAACAGAATCATCCGAGCGGCCTTTCTTGTTTTTGGGTTTTGGTGGCTGGTGTTCACGCTGGTCGAATTCGGTGGTCAGCCGTTAGAGGTGTTGGAGAACTGGCAATATGTGGGGAATACGGTTTCTCGATGGGTGCTGGGTGTTGTTGCCGGTTTGATAATGGGTGTTTGGTACATCTGGTTCGGTCGAGTAACAGCGATGAGCCGTTTGTTCAAAGGCAAGTTGGGCAATCGGCTCAATGGCGCTCGTTCAACGCTTGGCGACGTGCCAATGCCGGCCCGGGCGCCCAAGCGAGTCGACAGCCTGGCCAAAAGACTCCCCATTGGCAGTGCGCTGGTGAATGCCTGGGTAGCGGCCAACGAAAAGAAGTATCCGCAGCACGTAAAATTCTTTTGGGCAATCTGGGACACATACTCGGCACACCAGCACTTCCCAGCGTCGCATCGCAAAGGTGGCCATGGTAACCGGCGCCTATGGGAACACTGTCTGGCCGTTGCTGATACGGCCCTGGCTGATGCCGGCACCTATGTGTTTGATGGGGTCTACGTAAAAGCTCGGGGCAAACCCAAGTTCAAAATCATCGACCTCAAGAACAAGGAGTTTCGATTCGACCCTCAGGACCCACTGATCCCGATCCTGGCACTGGCACATGACATCGGCAAGCTGGAGGCTTATGTCCTCGAGCCAGATGGATCAGTCAAAACCAAGGAAGAGGGCAGTGCACTTACCCCCCAGGATGACAACCGCATTTCCCACGATTCATTGGGCGCCCGCATTCTGGCGCGGTTTCCAGAATACTGGGCACTACCTGGGCGCGACAGAACAGCGATCAACCTGGTCATTGGTCACTACCATCATCCAAGTCAGTTCCCCGTCGATCGTAATGGCCTGAGCCTCGATGACCGGATGACCGCGCTGATGGAGTATTTGATCCTGGTCGACAAGAAGACCGGCATGGCTGAATCGAACATCACCGACAGTTTGAATGAACTCGAAATCACCGAGGAAGAGTCGAGCTCGATCTACCACTGTTTCGTGGACATCATCACCGAATTCGGACGCGTCAACGGCACAGGAGATAAAGCCCGGGACTCCACGCTGAAAATTGCACAGAAGCATGACGGGCTGATTGTGGTGAAGGAAAAAGACCTCCGCATGCTCATCCTTGCCAAGATGGGCTGGTCTTTGGACGAGGGCGACGGCCGCTACCGGGTCACACTCAATCTGATGTCGACCCTGCAAGAGAAGGGTGTGCTGTACACGACCCACAACCATGCAGACATGAGCCGCTTTCTCCCAATGTATTCGGCATCCTTCAGGGACTCACAGACAGGGGCCCACATGACAACGTGGGAGCCCGTCATCATTATCCGACCTGTCTCCACGACGCCTGAATTGGCAGGCCTGACCGGTCTACCGAATCTGGGCTCAAAACTGGACGTCGAACGCCCGCTCTTCACTCACAACCTTGGCATTCAAGAGGTCGACGGCCTCCGTGCGCTGATCGCTCTGGGCTTTGGTACCGAAATTGCCGCCAAGGCGAACATAGCCGGCAAACAAGCGAAGGCCCAGGCCTCAGCACCACAAGTCACGGCTCAGAACCCGCAGCCACTGAATGCCCCCAATGCTCAGTCGCCGGCGGATACCGGCTCTGGCCCGTCCACCGGTGTGGTGACACCAGCTGAAGTGGAACAACCGGCCACATCGGGTGTTGCCCTGGACCAGCCGACTACGCCGATTGAACAAACCGTAGATGCTGAACCCCAGCAACTGGTCAGTATCAAACCGGCGTTGCGCCTGGTGCAAACGACGCCCCCCAACACGCTTGAGATCAGCGAGCCTCCATTGGAAGCCGTTGAAGTGCCGGCGGAGGAAGAGGAGTTGCACCCGGACGAGCTGCAACTTGAAATGGCGGGGCTGCTTGAGCAAGTATCCGCCGATGATAACGACGATGACGAATTCATGGCGTTTGTCGGTACCTCTTCAGAAGACGACGACGGCTTCGGGGACGCGTTCGCCGACTTCGGCGAGGAGGTGGCCACCCCTCAACCTGTTCCCATGAACAAACCGGAAACAGCGTCGGTACCTGAGAACCAGTTTGAACAGCAAACCAAACCGGAAGAATCGCCAGCGGCAATCAGCTCCGAAACAGCATCCGCCGCACCGATAGCCGTAGCGATACCTGATCCTGATGCACAGTCATCCAGGCGTAAACTCAGCCCGGCAACTGAGGCCGCAGCGTTGAAGGCCTTGGGCGACGCCACCCCGGATTTCACCGCATTCGTTCAGCCACGCAAAAAAAAGAAATCGGTGTTGAACAACATGACCCGCATTCGTGAGGCCATCGCACATCAGGTGATACCTGTGTGCGGGAGTAGGGATGGGTTCGAATATTTGCTGGAAGCGGACATTGTTGCCTTTGATGCGGATCTGGACCTCAAAGCCCTAATCAAGGCGGAGAAGCTACCCACTGTGACGCCAAAACCCGGTTGCACGATGGTCGGATTTCCAGTCGTAACAGAGCGTTTGAGCCGCGACTGGTAAAGCGAAACGCGATCAAAACTCCCTGGCCAGCGCGATGCAGGCTGGGGAACTTGATCGGCGGCAGGCGCAGCGATTGAAAACCTTCCCGTCAACTGCCGGCCTCTTTATTTGTTGACAGGAGTCGTCGGCAGATCTTCATCCCTCTGCTCAGGCGCAATCACTTGGGGTTTGACGCTTTCGAGCAAGGCCGTTTGCAGCTTGTCATTCTGTTCGCTGAGTTGGGCGTTCCGTTGCTCCAGCTTCTCCAAGTTACGATCCGTGACCTCAAGTCGCCCGCGGAGTTGCGCCGCCTCATCACTGGCTTTTGATCGCAATTGCCGCAGCTGATCCTTCTCATTCCGCTCCCGCTCAAGCTCTTTGGTCAGCTTGTCGGTTTTGGTCTTCTCCTCATCACGTACCCTGGCCGTTTCTCGCATCAAGAAGTCTTGTGTCTTGACCAGTTCAACCTGGTGGCTTTCAGCCAAGGTGGTCAGATCCCTCTGGGAGCTTGCCCGCAGATCCGTCAACTGCTGTTGCAGGCTATCCACGTGCCCTTGAAGGCGCTGCTGTTCCTGCATATTCACGGCCAGCTGAGCCGCTGTTTTCTCTGTCTGGTCCTTCAGCTCCGCCGCCAACGCTTTACGTTCAGCCTCATTGGCCTGTAGCAGCTCCGTGAACCTGAGCTTGTCTGCCCGCAACCCCTCAATCTCGCGTGTCTGACCGTCGAACCGCTCGATGGCAGCCAGTTCATTGGCTTGGGCAGTTTCCATCGCTGCTACCGCGTTGTCTGCCTGAGCCTGTAGCTGCTGCCGTTCAATTTCATGCCCGGCAACAGCGGCGTTGAGTGCGACATCCCAGATTTTGTCGAAACTCGCACACACGTCATCGGGAATGCTTGGTCGCCGTAGCCGAGCACTCAGTGCTGGTCCGGCCTGCACCCAAAATTTCTTGACCTCATCGTTGACCAAGTTGGGGGATGCCGAGATGCCGTGCTCTGCGGCGATCATCTCCCGGATGGTTGACTGCCGAACCTCCTCGCCAAGGCCAAGCAGCCGTTCCGCGTATTGATGCACCAACAGCCGTGTGCTTTTCAGCTGAGCATTGGGTGACTGCTTTGTCATGGCTATCAGGGCTCCGTCATTGAAAGGTTTGCGCTAGTGGTAGTTCGGTTTTTCCATACCGCTTTTTTGCTAGGAGTTCACGAGACTCGAGCAAGCCACTTATCAGGCTCTGCGCCGAGGTCAATGATTCAGGCTTACGCTGAATATTGAACGAGCTGATTCAGCCGACGGCTCGAATCCTGACTGTTGTATCAATTACCGGTACGGGGTGTGTGGTGCTGAATTCAACGATTTACTTCTGGCTCATTCGGTTCATCACGGACGAACGACTGGCCGAAAAATTCCAGAAAAAACAACGCGTTACGTATGTAAACGGCAACGCCATGGACGCTCGGAAGTGGTCTCCGTAGAATTCTACAACATTTCATACTGAAACCAATACGATTCCTATTAGGAAATACGATAATTCGTGATAACCATAATTATCACGACTTTTCATAAGGAGGGGTGGCCGTTAGATCAATCTAGCAGTAGCTCACATTTGTGCGGAATGGGTTGCCGTTTCGATAAAACCCTTTAGAATCGGGTTTTTAATTAAAAAGACTTGCGCTGTGGATCAAGCCAAATCACGCAAAGTGGAAAAGGGTTCGCCCTTCTTACGCCCAGCGAAGCTTTCTCGAGAGGCCTTCAAAGCGTTCATTGAACAGCGTGGCTGGCGAATGGCCGACGTGGCTTGCCGGTGGTCAATCCGGCCGGAGCACTTGAGCAGGATTGCGGCGGACGAGGACCGTGATCTGAAATGGGATGACCTGGTGCGATCGCTGCCGGCATTGAGCGCCTTCGAGCGATCGTGTGTGACAGCGGCTAGGCTTTCCATCATTCCGCCAAAAACCCGCAGACGCAAAGGGCAGCCCATTGTCGAACCGGTCCAATCGGTAGACCCTGAGTCGGCCGGCGCCGTAGTGCAAACTGATCCACCGTTCAAGTGGGAGCATGGCGACGACGAGGGCGAGGATGAAGCGTTCTCGCCGGGCGTCGACGGCTTCCGTTACCGCAGCTATCTGTCGCGGGGCTCAGAACTGGTGGTCGTGCAGGAGATCGATGGCTTTGCCCGCGAGCATGCCATCCTGGTCGTAACCGCTACCCGGGTCGGCGTCGACCCCGCCGGCGGAGCACAGGAAGAGTACCAATGCGAGTCAGCGACGGGTGATCGGCGGTGGTTTGCACCGGATCAGATTGACGATTGGCTGGTGTCCAACGGAAAAATGCGAGATCTACGATGACAAAATCAGTTACAAGCATGCTCAGTCGGTTAGATTTCCAGTCCAACGCCGTGATCGCTCTGCTCGATTCCGATGTAGTGGTGGAACCGAGTCAACATCCCGACTTGATCCAAGCCAACAGCGACATCGAGGCGGCGGCGATATGGGTGAATACCACCGCCACCAATCCGAAGTCTCGCCGGGTCATGCGCAAGGAGGTGGAGCGATTCATCTTCTGGTCCCAGTACACTCGCGGGAAGCAACTGTCTCAGATCAACGTCATGGACGTGAACGACTACGCCACTTTCCTGGCCGATCCTCAGCCCCGCGAGTTGTGGGTCAGTGAAACCAAGTATCCGCGTAAACACGAGCAGTGGCGCCCGTTTGCAGGACCGCTCAGCCTAAGCTCGCAGCGCTATGCCCTGATGCAAATTGGTAGCATGTACGCATGGATGGTCAAGGGCGGTAGACTCAAAGGTAACCCGGTCGGCCTAGTACGCAAGCCGCATGCGCCGGAGGACAACACGATCAAGCGCTTACTGCCTGAAGAAGGCATTGCCCTCGCCTTTGAAGCAATCAGCCTGACCAAAAGCCCACGCAAGCGAGCGCGGGATCACTTTATGTTCAGCCTGTATTACCTGACCGGTGTGCGAACCTTTGAGGCGACCACCTCCAACATGAGCAGCCTCAAATGCTCGGCCAATGGGACCTGGTGGCTGACTGTTCTCGGTAAACGCAACAAAGTCCGTGAAGTACCCATTTCCGAGGAGCTGTACCAGGACCTGCGGCTATATAGAGAGACCTTCGGTTTGCCGCCGGATATACCTGCGAAAGATCCAACCCCCCTCCTCCTAGCCGCCAATTCGAAACTCAAAAGGGCGCACACCAGCACAGTGCTCAAAGCCATCATCGAGATCATGACCCGGGCGGCGGGCCTGGCCATTCAGCGCGAACAATTTGAACTGGCCGACCGACTATCGGAAGCGACAACCCACTGGCTTCGTCACTCCTGCTTCAGCCATCTGGCAAAAGCCACGGGCGATCTGGTGATGATCAAATCGTTGGCTGGCCACAGCAAGATCGAAACCACTAGCCGTTACCTGCACACCGAAAACGATAACCTGCATGCCAGAGTGGTTCAGACACTGAGCACGCCGCGGCTCAAATAGCTCAGTTATTGCTTTGGCGCACCCCGGGACGCTTTTTGGGCATCCAAGTATTTAAGGGCTTCGACGCCAATCCAGAATGCCAGTTTCCCATCGGCATCATGGCTGGCTTTTTCAAGCCTCTTGAATTCGTCCAAGGGCAAGCCGGCGCCCCTCAGGAGCGCATGGAAAGCCTTCATGGAGTTATTCAGAACATCCAGTCCACCGCCTTCCAGGACGATCGTCAGCGGCTCAGTCAGTATTGGTGGTGGTGCTATGTCCCCAACGTCGGTGGTGTGCGCAGGGTCATTTAAGTGATTCGGCGCATCCGACTGCGCTGCCTTGCGCTCAACTTCGGCAACCTCGACCTCGTACTTTGCCTCGGCCCAGTCCAAGAAGCCGCCGGGTTCTCCACCGCCCTCAAAAAACTCTTCTCGTAACGCTTCATAATGCTCACCGTCGTTGTGGTGCAGCCATTCGTTGAAACTTTTCATGCTCTGCGCTCCGGGTGAACAGGCGCGAAACCCGCGCCCTGGTACTGCCGAACCCCTCACGGCGTGCTTGTGTGTAGCGGTTGCTCGGCTTTTCCTACTCGTTTGCCTTGTGGTTCGCTTCTTCGCGCCACTTGCTTTCAGCGCTTGACTTGGTAGTACCGCGGACATCTATTCGCTCCCCGCGAAATTCCGCATACGCACGGTATGACTTCCCACCCTTAACTATCCAACCCTGGACCTGCTCACCGTCAATTACGGTTGAAAACTCAACTGCTGCGCTCATTGCCTACGTGCTCATGTGGTTATTAATGAAGCCAGCTTGCCGTCACGACAGCAAGTCGTGTGCATTTCGGAGAGCGAGTCGCGGCCTCCTGACAAGAATATCAGCCAGCCCATCGTGACGTTCACGGAAGATGCCGGCAGGTCATCGAGCGCCCCCCCTGTGCGAAAGACCCCTTCCCTGCTGCCCTAGGTGCTCGTACTTGGCACGTACACCAAGCCAGTGATTAGCCATTGTCTGTTTCAACGTGCGGCATTAGATACTTAGCTGATTATTCGCAATCCATAGGGTATTGATCATTAATTTGCCTTTTTACTATATGAAGCTACAGTGCAAATGACGATTTCTATGCGGGTATCACCCCATTTTGTCTTGTATCAGCTGATACATCCGGTACAGAATGGCCCCATTCGTACTTTCACTCGCCGGTGCCGCACATGAATGCAGCTACAGAACAACTCGATCAATACACGTTCACCGACTTCACTTCCTTGAGATACAGCCCGAAATTCGTAGCGGAAAGCTTGCAGATCAGCTCGCAAACCCTGAAAGCGATCGAGAAGGATAACGACCTCACAATCGACCGAATTCGTGGGCCTGTCGGTGTTCGTAGTTACTCACTGATTGATATGTTCCGCATTGCTGCAATCCGCCGCCAGAACGGCAATACCAAAGGCCTTGGTCGACAAATCACGATCAGCACCTACGTACAAAAAGGCGGCACTGCAAAAACCACCACCACTTGCAACACGGGGATTTTGTCAGCGCTGGCAGGCTATAAAACGCTGATCATCGACAACGATCCTCAGGCAGACGTTTCCAGCATGTTGGGCTATGACCCAGATCAGACGACTGAGGAACTTGCCGAGCTTGGTCTACCGGTGGACCGTGCGGTTGAAGGCCATTTGGGCAACTTGATGCGCCTCGGGTCAACCTTCCCGCCCATGGATCTGGATCAGGTGATCAAGAAACCTTTCGGCGAGGATGGCCCTCACCTGATTCCCGCATTCGATTCGCTTGACGACATGGATGTGGTCCTTCGAAACGCGCAAGGCGCTGACTTTCGGTATTCGTTGTTCATTGAGCGGGCTCGGCAAGGCAAGGTCCCGCATTGCGACCTGTCCAGCTACGACGTGATCATCATGGACAACGCCCCATCTGGCACCATGCTTTCGCGTAACAGCCTCGCCGCTGCGGATTTCTTGTTGTGCCCAATACGCATGGACAAATTTTCGTTTCGAGCATTGTCGCGACTGGCTTTCAAGATCAATGACATGAGCGCGGATTTCGGGCGGGCCCCTGAAATCATCGCGATTCCGACGATGTACATCAGGAACCGTCCTCGTATTCAAGCCAACTTGGCTAGGCTTTCTTCGCTGTTCCCGGGTAAGGTGACCGAGCAGCAGTTGATCCATTCCGAGGACTATTCGAAGAGCCTGGAGGATGGCATCCCGCTGGTGCTCTGGAAACAAGGTACCGAAAACTCCCTCGGCGCCTTCCGTAAGGTATTCGACGAAGTCATGGAACGCGCTAAGTCCGTGCTGGAGAAATCCAAATGAGGAGAACCAGTCCTATCGGCAAACCCTCGGTCATCGCTACCGAGGGCAGTAGCATTCAGGGCGTCTCAGTCCCAAAAACTATGCCTGAGGCACATCTGAAACCGATGGAAGAGGTTCTTCGGCAGATGGGCCTGTCTGATGATCCAGCCGCTGAAACTCCGTCACCTCCGAACGGTGCGTTGGTATCCGCTGCACGTCACTTTGAGCCAGGTCCTGCGGATGTCGTGTTGGCCACGGAGAAGCTTCCAGGCGAAGTGATGTTTCTTCAGATGTCGCTCATTCGCAAGGGGAAGTACCAGCCCCGCCGAGTGTTTGACCAGGAGAAGCTTGCCCTACTCGCGAATACCATCGAAGACAACGGCGGACTCAACAACGCGATCGTTGTTCGGCCTCTGCCAGATGGGAACTTCGAGCTGATTGCTGGCGAACGTCGCTTCCTGGCGCACGAGCTGTTGCGCAAACACACCATCTACGCCCTTGTCCGTCACCTCACTGATGAAGAAGCGGCCGTACTGTCCGTTGCGGATAACGACGCTCGCGAAGACCTTACCGATTTTGAACGAGGCGTCAGCTACAAGCAGCTGCTCGACGACAAGATCGTTCAGAACCAGACTGAGCTGTCCCGTCGGGTCGGTCGCAGCATGGCCACCATCAGCCGATGCCTGGCGTACTTCAAGCTGCCCGCGCCAGTCATTGGAATGCTTGAGGAAAATCCGGAACTCATCGGTAACAGGGTCGTGGCTGACCTGGTCGCGCTTTCTGACCAAGGCCATACAGAAACGGTCATTGCTGCCGCCTCGAGAATTCGCGACGGCTCCTCCCAGGACAGCTCAATCAACTGGGCCAAGAGCGAAGTCCGTAAAAAGGAGCATCCGCACACTCCATCGCCTCCCAAGCACATTGCTTACAAGGAGCGCACCCAGCTGGATGCGCGCATTGACGGGCGTAAAGTGATCCTGACACCACCAAAAGGTGTCAATCCAGAAGAGGTCCTAAAGTACCTGGAGGAGATGCTCAAAGACCCTTCGTAGCAACTGCGCCGCAATCAGAAATCGCCACTGGAGACGGTGGCGTGATTTCGATTTGTATCTCCTCCCCCGCGGTCCCCCTCTCAGCTGCATACCTGTCGAACAGCATTCTTTACCTCACGCGAAGCTTTCCGCCGGTGCCGTATGGGCGCCCACGCCACTTGTCAGCGGTCTTGCCCAGCTATTGCGTGCATTAACTGCTGTGCAGACGGTATCTTGATCACCATAAAGCCAAGACGACTGGATATGCCGTATGCACAACTACCCCGCGGAATCGCTCGATATTCAAGCTCGCTTGCACGGTTTTGGTCTGAAGCCGAACCACCTGATGCTGATTGGGTCGTTTGTCGTTGCGTATGGGCTTTTCGAGACAACACTGGAGCGTGCACTTTGGACTCTCTCGGAAACTGACGTGGCGGGCATACGGCCCTTTACCGAAAAACTAAAGTCTGAAGAGCAATTCAAGATGCTTGGTGAAGGGAACCCCAAGCTCAGCGATAAGTGCAACGCCGTGCTGAAGGTTGCCGCGCAAGTCGCGGAGGATTTGAACGATTACCGTAACAGCCTCGTTCATGGCTATCTGCTTTCGTTTGGCGCTGACAGTACACCGTCATTTATGAAGAATCCTGGCTGGCACGATGTGAAGCGGAACAAGCCTGTTGGCGATGCCTATATTCAGGAGCCATTTCAGGATCTTGTCCTGATCGCTGCTTGGGCGCTCTTTAAGATTGTGCAACTAGCGGAGAAGTCTCTGGCCGATCCAGCAGCACAGCGTGCCATTGAAGCCTTGGCAGACGACGTGAATCGAGCGAGAAGCTACGCCAACGAAACGCGGCACTTGTGTATGTTGATGAATCACGAGAAGTACTAAGGGCAGTATCTCAACCTTGTTCGGGTATCCTCCAGGACGACTCGAACGGCGGCGGTCTCTCGCTACCGCCGGCACATCGCGAGGTCACTCCCCTCTGGATCACACCCTCGACACTAGGCCCATAGCTTTGAGCATCCTGGGCCTGACCTAGCCCCCCCTACTTTAAAGCCCTAAAATGCTCCCAACCTGTTGATTTTTAAAGGGTGGATTTCTGGCTCACTCATTTTCACTGTGAAATATCGGTAGATCTGGTCTTTTTCACTGTGAAAAACCTTCAAAGCGCTGTCTGTTTTTCACTGTGAAAAACCCCCTTTCTTCATATCCAACTGTCCTCCCTTTCGGCTATTCAAACTCGCAGGCGCAAACACTTGCGGCACCTTATCAATCGAAGCCTTTGCCCCGTAAGCCGTACCCATATACTCCTAGCAGTGGGAGCTATGCACTATCCACAGCGCACTGCGCACTGCGCACTACGTAGTGTGCATTGCCTACTGCGCAGTGCGAACTACCCACTGAGTGCCCCATTAAGGGAGTGTATTACAGCCGCCTGAGCTAAGAATGGGTAAGCTTTCTTTCGGCAGCCCAGGGCGTCTACCCCTTGTTTTTCACTGTGAAAACCTACCCCCCTCGATTTGCTCTAATCAGCGTCAGATCTGTTTCGAGCGGGTTTTCACAGTGAAAATTCTCGCTTCTATTTTTCACCGTGAAAATAGCTCGGTCGCATTCAGCGCTTAGGCTCAACCAGATTTCGCCAGCTCTCGTTTTCACAGTGAAATTACCGACCATGCAGCTGTGCATGTTGTTAGCGATCCATAGGCGCCTCCGACCGGTACGTCGCGCTGCTGATGAACAGCTACCTGTTCACCACAGGTTTTCACTGTGAAAAGGTTATTTCCACTAACCATGCCCTTACACCAGGTCAGCCCTGATCCGTCCCTGCGAGCCTCCTGAAAAAGCAACACCGGTCTACAGCTCGTTTTCACTGTGAAAACCCTGCCGCGACATGCGTACTCGAACCGTAGACCTTCTGGTTAACCTTATGAACTTCCCAAGGATTTAACGGGCTGAGCCACGACTCCGTTACCAGATCTTCGGGCAGAACCTTTTCTCTATGAAAACAGGCAGATAGTGGAGTCTGGCGTTACGCGAGCAGATACAGGTTTTCACTGTGAAAGACTCACGCGACTTAACTCTGGCCATCTGTCTGCCGGCGTCGCCCAAACGATGGGCGCACAGACTGAACGCCAGAAGACCCCGTGAGGCCGTCGCAGGCTTATCGACCAGAATGTTTTCACAGTGAAAACCTAAAGACAGAGGCACCGTACTTAAGACACGTAGCTAGAGGTTTTCACCGTGAAAACCTGCTCTACGGCGATGGCGGGATTTTTTCGGGTTTACCATCAATGTCCAAATCGTGGAAAAGGCATCGATGATAGGGCGCCGTAGGTTTTCACTGTGAAATGTCACGTTCCTGAGCCTGCAAGCCGAAGCCAAGGCAATGAGCAATTTTCACTGTGAAAATAGTTAAACGCACCTGTTTCATGCCAGCGCCGGCACCGGACAGGGCGGAGCGCTACTGCCAACCGAATGGCGTTATTTAATACCGAATACATATAGCTACGTGTTAGCAGTCGATTACAATGCCGTGTGATTCATACCGAGTTACACCCAAAGGCTCAATTTAAGCCAACCCTAAATACCTCGGAGATGCACATGACTTCTATTGCACTGGTACTCGCTGACGGCTCTGGAACCATTTTCGAAAACACCGATCGGTCGTCTGAGCGAGCCCCGCTGTTTATCGGGTATGTCGAGTTCTTACTTAATAAGGAAAAAAGCCAAAAGCTCAAACTCGACGTCGCAGTCTGGGTGAAGCAAAAAGCCAATTCGGAAGAGAAGTTTTATTCACTCTCGATCGGAGGCATCAATGCCAGCCTGTTCAAAGAGAGCGAAAAGGTGGGTGACGGCCCTGACTACGCAGGTAGTTTTGGCTTCAACCATGAAATGCGCATCGCAGGCTGGAAGAAGCTCGGCGTCAACGGCGCCAAGGATTACATCAGCCTTGCCATTTCACCCAGGGTGAAGAATGCTTCCCAAGCTGCACCACAGCAGAACACGGCATCAACTCCATCCCCAGCGCAATCGCCGGTAAATGCACAAACCCCGCAGCCTGTAGACACTGGTGATCCAGCGTTTCAGTTCTAGGATCCAGATAACCCCCCCGACCCTGCACGCACGTGCGGGGTTTTTTTTGCCAGATTCCAGGCAGGCGCTACTTCTATATATAGCTGGCAAGGAGCACATCACCGTCAACACCACCTACAGCGGCATCGGGCACTACGGCAAACCAAAGGAATGCCCTCTTAGTTACGCTGATCCTGGGCTGACGTACATGCCCATCCCCCACAATGAAGTGAAGGCGGATCCTTCGATCAGGCACACGTCCAATTTGCCGATACCTGCACGCCGGCGCCCTCTGGCCGGGTGCACACGGTTGCGCGAGCGTGCCAGGCGGACAAAACACACCCCAGGCGAGTGGTCTTTGCCATGGCACAGTTGGCTATCCACACTGCTCAGCCTGGTGCGAACGGGTTTTCACAATCACCGGCGAAGTCGTCGGCCTCAAATGTGCCACGGTTAGTTGAGCTCCATTCGGGAATCGGCAGAATCACGAGAATAGACCTACAGCCCTAAAACACGGGGCCATACAGGCAAATGTGCCATCGTTAGAGACCATAAACCTCGATCCATCAGGAAATGTGCCATCGTTAGATTTTGCGCTGAGTTGCTCTTTTCTGAAATGTGCCAGCGTTAGGGGTTATAGCCAGACACGATTACAGACGCTTTTCACTGTGAAAACAGTTGCTGACGTGATCGATTCAGAGCGCAGGCACAGCGTTGCTACAGGGCCATATAGGGGGGACCGGAAGGGGTTTCTGGGACTAAGGGACGATGAGCCTACTTAATGTGCCATCTATAGGGGACCGTCGACGCTCATAGCCCCTTGATCTACTTAGCAAAACCCAAATGTGCCATCGCTAGAGCATTGCTAAAGTAAACCGCCAGAAATGGCTCCCAGCAGTTCCATCGTTCTGGCTGTGATGTGCCACGGTTAGATAGGCACAAGTGAAAATCATCTCACCCCAATTTGATGGAAGCCTTTAAATACGCGGGTTACAGATGATGTGCCATCGCTAGTGGGTAATTTCACTAAGCGGGGCACAATTGGAGGATGGATCTAACGATGGCACATGAATGCCCTAATGGAGGCACATTTCACTAAGCCTGGCACAGCACTGCTCTAACGAGGGCACAAATGGCACGAGCGCTGGCACTATAGGCCCTAACGATGGCACACAAAAAGCGCTGGAGGCCTTATAAACCGTGGCTTTGCGGGGTCCACTAACAAAGCTTCTAAAAAGCAGTAAAAACAGAAACAAGCTGTTGTTAGTTTTTTTGGACTGACCAGGCGAGAAGCAAAAGCGGAAAAGCTGACCGTTCAAGCTGAACACTAACCATGGAACAATTCGACCCTGAAGATGGCACCGAGAAAAGATTGACCCCATCTCAAACGTTCGGGTAATGTGCCACCACAGTCACCCAATGGCACATTTGAGATGGACACCTCTTCAACACGACCACGAACTAAACGGACACCTGATGCGCCGACTGGTGAGGACAAAACTCCCACGAAGCGAAAGCGTGCTCCGAAAATTCTGGTGGTCAGGGAGATTGAACCCTCAAAAGCTGTTGAGCTGAAGAAAGCTGTTGAAGCCCTGGCGATGCGAAACGTTTCAACGACCAGTGATTTCACATTCCTGCAACGCAAGCTGTACAACACACTAACTCAGTTCGCCCAACAGAGGCCAGACACTGAGATGGTCCACGATATCCCAATCAAGTTGGTTGAGGAACACGTGGGTCATACGACCTCGAATAGCAGGGACCACCTGAAAAAAGTCCTAAAGGGCATGACCCAGGTACAAGTGGAGTTCGATTACAAAGGCGAAAGCCCAGGTCGAAAAAGTGGGTGGGGCGTCGCAAACTTGATCGCTGAAGCCTATATCCTTGATGACAATCAGACAATCCGCTACTCATTCCCCGCAGAATTGAAACGCCGGTTACTCGATCCGACAATTTTCAATCTGATTGATCTGCGAATGCAGTATCACTTCACAAGCTACTCCGCGCTCTCTCTGCACGAGCTCGTATCCCGATACTACGGGTTCTCTCAGAAAGAAACCTTTCGCGAGCATTGGACCGCCTGGAGCGTCCTGCTATCAGGTTCAGCAACCCCGCATGAGGAATTTCGAGACTTCAATAAAATGCTTGGCCGTGCAGTCGACCAGGTCAACAGTATTGAAGGGCGTTTCAAAATCGAAGTCGTCATGACCAAAAACAACCGCAAGTACGACAAGCTATGGTTCAAGCTTGAGCCCCTGATGCAACCTGAGCTTGGGCTATCGCCAGCACCAGAGATCGTAGGCGCTGAGGTTTCTAAGCGGCTGAAGGCTCTGTCCTTGAGTGCCAAGGACATCGAAGAGCTGGGAATGAGTCATGATGAGGAGTACCTGCTGGCACAAGCGGACTACACCGAAGCGCAGATGAAGAAAAAGGACTCTGTCGCCAGTCCTGCTGCTTACTTCAAAGCAGCCGTAACCAACAACTACGCTAAGGCGCCAAGCAAGCAGAAACCGGCAGTCTCAACGGATGCCCCGGCTCCTGCACCGAAACCGCCAAAGACTGTCAAAAAGCCTGCGGCCGCTACGCAGACTGCACCGGCGAATCAAATGAATGTCCTTCTCGAGCAATGGGGTGCTGCACAGCGCACAACAATCCGCGACGAGATCAATGCGCAGAGCCCGGAAGAGCTGCAATTGCTGTTGGCGAAGTACGAGCCGCAGCTGAAGAAGGACGATCTGGCTTACAAGCAATACAAGTCGAAGGGCTTGAGTCCAATGGTGCTGAATTGCCTAGTGGCGATCATTTTTGAAGATCGCTTCAAGGAAGCCCCAACATCAGACCAGCTGTTGCAATTCCTGCTATCCGCGAATGCAGGCGTCTAAGCATAGAAGGTGAGGGGTTCAACCCTGCGAGGATGCCATGAGGCCGGTTCGTTTGATCAGGGCCAGCAGCGATTCAGCAGTGAGGAAAGGGGCATTTTTCAACATTTGCTCCATCACCAACGTGATAACCGAATAGCAATCACCTGGTCCGATCGGTAACGACCTCGAGGCCAGACCCTTAGCATTCACCGATAAAAACACTTTGCCTGGCTGGTTTTCCAGAGAGAACCATTTTTCGTTCTGCGCACCGTGGCCTTTGCCATCGAACTTGCTCTGGATTTGAAGCAAAGTTGCCAGCACCGAGGGTAGCTCCCGTGTCGACAGCTGAATCGCGATCTTGTCTTCCCAGTTGTAGGTGCGGGTACCAGACGCCAAAGCCGCTTCAATCCGAATGGTGTGCTCTTCGGTCCGGGTCTGATCGGCAGAGAAGCAAACTGCAACCTTCCCGCCATACACGTGCCGGTTCACATAGTTTTTTCCGGATTGCTGCTTCTGCGGCTCATCAGGTTGGCCAACCGCTACACCAACATCGACAGAGCCATTGGAAACGTCGTTGGCCGCTTCGACCACATCTCTGCCCGCAGGCCTATTGAAATCGGCATGTAATGCCTTGGCGTAGGTCCTACGCAGGTACCCGCCGTCGCCGTTTTCTGGGCAACCGCTATCTACCCAGCGCTTCAGTGCCTTTGCAAATACAGGCCCCTCTTCACGGCCGATGGCAACAAGCAAAGGAATGCTTGGCGCAGTTAATTTCGCGGTGGCCAGGCGGTCGGTAACCACGGGGAGAACTGAGAAAAAGATGCCTTGGAGATAAGCAATCGATTGAGCGTCGCCAGCGTTTGCGCGTTCAATCGAGGAGGTGAGGGTGCTGCCCTCGAGAGTGTGTATCTCCTCCAGCACCTCTATCGAGGGGGCCGGTATTTTTAGGCGGAGGAGGTCAGAGGTGGTCACGCGTGCATTGAACATTTTTCAAGTCCTGGGCAAAAGGAAGATCCAACCAGTAGGCCTGGCTCAGATCTTAGCAATCATCCAGTATCTTATCAATACGTGTTATTTCCGTGCATTTTACGCGGGTAATCGTGGGCGATTTTTTACAGTATCTCTACGTCCAAAGCATGGTTCAGCTCGGACTCAATGTCGACCGCAATACCATCAATCATGAAGTCGTTTGGCTTGATCACACCAAGGGCCATCATCACCAATGGCGTCCCCATATCCAGGTGTTTTGCGAGGACTCGAATGGCCTCCAAATCCTTCAACGTCGGCATGGGTTTACCAACACGCCAGGACCGAAGCTTCAATAATGGTATCTGCGTCTTTTCCGCTGCCTCCCTCAGATCGGTAGACCACGTTGCGGCAATCAGTTCATCAATGATGAATTCAGCTGAGCCGGCGACGTTCGATTTCGTGACGGAGTCAAAGTAGTCCGCGGCTTCTCGGCTGTCTTGTGCATTTGAAGATGACTTGAACACAGCGGAGGACTGGATCAAGCAATAATCCGACCAGCAGAACACGTCTGCCATTTGCAGCACACGAAACCCGGAGCAGCCTAAGAATGCGGCAATTTTATCGATACGTTTGCGATCCAGAACATCGAGTAACACATGCGGCTTGGACCTCGACACATCGCCGAAGCAACTGGCAAGAGAGTCCGCAGTGAATCCACACTGATTACTGGCGACTGCGAACGGGACAGATAGCAGATCGCTTCTGTCAATTATGGCCTGATAAAGGCGGAGCCCTTTAAGCACGACGAATCCTTTTCGTTTTCATACAATCATCAAATTCACCGAAGCGGATACCCTATCTCGGCTGACAGCCCACCAATCTTGAGCTAAGCCGAATCCGAAAATGACATTGGGATCAACACGTTCGGTAACAGAAGATTCATCCAACCCCGAGACAACACTAAAAGCGAAGGCCGAGGATACTGATAGCAATTGGCCAAGCTTATCGGGTAGTGGCTCAACATTGGAATACGTGAGCAACGCTTTTTGGATAGCCACCGGGAATTTCCAACGTTTGAGGAGCTCAGCGGCCACCTCCGCGTTGTCAAAGTCTAGTAGATCCATTTCAACTTCTCGGCGTTTCATAAAGTCCAAAGGGCCTACGTGTTGAATTACTTCCGACGCCTCATCCGGCATGACAAGGTGAATCAATAGCACGCCTAAACCCTGCATCAATCCTGTCGTGAATGCCTCATCACGGTCATGGTCTGTTTTTGCGGCCAGGTGAGAAGCCATGAACGCAGTATGAAGCCCCATTTTCCAATAGGCGGGCATATCGATGCCTTGCACTTCTGGAATCGCTTTCATCAGACCGTTCGTAATGATAGTGGTTCGCAGCGTGTGTATCCCGATGGTCGAAATTGCATCCTCGAGACGCGACACTGACCCGCTACGGCCAAAATAAGCGGAGTTGGCTGTTCTCAGCACCTTCGCTGCCAAGACCTGGTCAGCGCTTATATTTTTCACGATGTTCGACAGAGGAACCGCGGAGTCCTTTGTCATCTCGTACAGGTCCATGACAACAGTCGAGATCGTTGGCAGTGCTGCGGGTCGTTTGAATATCCGCTCCAGGTTTCTCATAGTCTCTCGCAGGTTAGGTCGATTCGCGGTGCGAATTGTAGCGTTGGGTGCAGGGTGACCCCAACGATTCGGGTGGCTCTCGCAGAAATTGGCCGCAATATCCTAGTCCGTATGGTAATTCCCAAGGGCCACTATAATCACCCATAACGCATAACAGCACTCGACGAGGATTCAAAATAGCCTTGACAGTATCCATGAGTACTGTTCCGTGTGAGCACGATTATAACTTCCTGTTGACCATCTCCTGTTGCAAGGCCGTTAGGCGGAACGCCTCAACTGCATACTCTTTCAGGAGATTCCCCATGATTCAGCAATCACAAACTACTCAACTCAATTCTCGGTCCCTGCGCATTTCAGGTCTTTTCCCTAGTGGGGAAGCCTTCAGTGATGTGGTGGACGCTGACACCTCCTATGAAGCCATGATCCGTGTCATCTCCCAGTGCCGTTACAGCGACGCCGGCGGTGATCTTGAAGTCATCCGTGTGGCCGATGCGCGTACAGGCGCTCAGCTCACTGAGGCGCTTCTTTCCGCGGATCAGGATCTTCTGCGTGAGGTGGATGCTGTTGAGTACGTGCTTCACACAGTTCAAACTTCCCTCGACACTGGGCGCACCTCTTGGTCTGACGAGAAGTCTGCCGAGCTTCGCGCCTTCGTTGAGTTCTTCGACCTCGTGCTGTCCCAGGCTCCGGGTGTTTTTGATGGGCTGTGTTCAGGCCAATCACTGACGTCCGATGATGAGATCACGATCGTGTTCGAGGATTCCAGAAGCTTAGAGACTGAGCTTGTGCCGGCCGACGCGCTTTATGCGTTGGCGACTGTGGCGCTGGAGGAGGGGAGGGTTGCCGCTGCCTATCAGGTTCTCACGATGGCCAGCTTCACCCGCGTTGCATTGAGTCAGGCCTGCATCAGGGCGCTGACATAAGAGAAACCTTCTGGACCAAGTCCAGAAGGTTTTTTTTTGCTCACCAGATTATTTTCACCGGCTCCAGGTCTCGGACGAGGGCCGTCAAGTTCTCTTGTATAAGGACAGTATTCCCCTCGATCAGAACTCGCTGTGATTCAAATTCCGGGGTTTGCTGCCAGTGAGTTCTGTGCACTGGAATCAAGCAGGGCATACGTCCCGTTAAGTCCGACACGATAAACGAGTAGAACTCTTCACTACCCCGGGTGAGAACCGTGGGAGGGCTGGTAATTACGTAGAGACCATGAAACGCCATACCAGGTCCCAATGTCGCGATATGGTGGTGGTGGCCAGAAGCTGCGTATGCATCATAAAGACAAATCATGGTGTACGTTCCGTACCGAGCCGAGCTTTCAACGATGAAAAAAAACCCCGCTTCTGAGGCGGGGGTTTTGGGTTATTTGGCTAACCGCTGCTCGAGCATGTGGGAAAACCGCTTCTCGTATTCATCGATCCACTGTTCGTACCTGGCCAGTGCCGTAGGGTCAGGTTTGGTTTCGTCGTTGCGCCAGCGGTAGATCGTCATTTTGGTCACGCCCAGCATGGTGGCGAGATCTTCATCGTTCTTGGGATTGAGGCGTGTTTCCCATTCTTTGAAAATCTGGCTCATCGGCCGGTTGAATCGCTTCAACCGCTCGACGCGAAGCGGCTCTTCTGCAAACAGCGCCCGGGCCTTGTTCATTACGTCGTCTGGTACCGAAGCTGTTCGCCCATAGATGTAGGAGGAAAGCCGCGGGAGACCAATGCCGAGTGCAAAAGCATAGTCCTGGTTACGAAGGCCCAGCTTGTTGCCGATGTCGACCAATTCTTGCTGATCGACAGATAGCTCGGTGCGCCCGCGTGCTTTCTTTTCCCCAGTAGTGGGTTGTGAATTGCGCTGGGCGGTGGATGCCGGTGTTTCAATTTCGTCATCGGTTTCTTGTTTTTGAAGTACAAGACGCACTAGGGGGTCTTGTTCCATCTGGAATACTCCGGAATCTGCCACAGTCTGTTCTCCGCTTATCACCCGTTGAAGTGCCTCTGCCATCCGCTTTGTGGCAGTTTGAGTGTCTATTTCACGATCGTGATCGATTTCTTCATGATCCACCAGAGTCGATTGCCCTATCTCCTCACCCCTTTCCAGCATGTCCTCAATAGAACTGTGATTCACGACCAGTTTCTGGCGGTCTCGAAAAACCTCACGGGTCACATTGTTGGCGACGGCGTAAACGACAGCATAGACAGCGTCGGTGTCGACAGTCTTGGGGAGCTGGGAGTGAAAGAACACCTCCATAACGCGTTGCAATACCTCATCAAAATCATTGAGGTCACAGCCGTTCTTTTTGGCTTTTACGCGGCAGATTTTGCGAACGCGCTCGTCTTGATTCATCGCATAGGCGATTCGATTGACGAGGAGAGGGGAGCGATCGCCATCCAAAATGTACTTCTCGCACAGTTTTTCGAATGGCGACTTTTTCCCAGGGGGGCTCAGGAGGGAGTCAGGGATATCGCTGGTGTTTCTATCTTGCTCCGGATTCAGTTCCAACTCCGGAGCTTTTGCTTGTTCTGCTGCCATAGAGGGGCTCGTTGATTCAGAAAATCCTACGCAGCCACGTTGTCCACAGTTCGATCCAGACGGGGGAGAACAACCTCTCTGAAATGCTCCAAGGAACTGGACACCTCAAGTAGGACTTTCATGCCTGCTGCCAGGATCTCAGTTCGGATCTCTGGGTATTCAAGCATGGAGCGTTCAATGCGTTCATTCACCTCCTGCACCTGGCTTGTCAGTAGACGTCCGTTAATCCCGGCTTCAATAAGCGGGGCCTGACCAAGCACAACACCGAGAGCATCCAAGCCAATCTCGATTGGGGTGTATTCGTGGTTCATGAAGCATTACCTCTGGTAGCGACCACTGTGGGCTGCTGAAGTTGATTATACGTACGTGACAGATTGCGTCAATCGAATCCATAACGCGTAAGTAGAAGATGCAATCGGTTCGAAAAACTGTTTCCGTGCAGCGCGAGGGTGTGAAACTAGAAGGGTGGACCGTGCCAGCTGTTAGATACAGGTGGCCTGAATCGCGTTTTCGAAACTGGACAAAGCGCCATGCATTTCTGCCAGCGATGCGGCATGAGTCGAAGCAATCAAGATTCCGGCCAGCAGGATTTCCGCTTTGGCTTCAGGGAAGTCACTCATTGCGGTAACCATGCAATGAGTTGTGCATGGGACATTGCAGTCTTTTTGGTACCTGGGGCAGCGGGGCGTTCCATCGACGGAAAGACAGCCAAGCGAAGTAAGCCCGATTTCCGTTGCGCCGTGATTGTTGTCAAAGCCATATGACATATAAGTAACCATAATATCCATCGAATTCCGTTAGGTTGGATCCACGATGGAAATTATAGGTAACTGTTAAACGCGTGGTCAATAAAAAGGCGCCATAAATGTTACCGTTTCCTTACACTTTAGTGCGTGCAAAAATTGGTATGCGTCTTTTTTGTAGACCAAAACTTGAATATTGCTCGTTAGGGCTAATGTAAACAAAAAATATAGGAAAAAAAACCGTCGCCAAAAAAATGGCGACGGTTTTTGGTGGGTTTCACAAAAAAATGCAGTCTGGCTTCACAAAAATCTCTTCAGGCTCTTGTGTAGAAGGGGAGTCAGCGTTGGTGAAAAGCGAAAGCGTTGTCCCGATTGGGGGCTCTGGACTGCGGGCTCCAGATAGAGTTGACGGCTTGGGACCTAGTAGGGCACACCTCGGATTAGAGACCTTGGTTGTTTGTTTCTGTGGAGACAGTCCTTTCCCATATGGAAGACTTGTTATCGGTTGCTCACCCTTTCTTTTAGGTGGGTATGGAATATCACGGAGATCGTAGTCTTTTTGTTTGGTATCCGATGTCTTTACTTCTCTATCTGGTTTAGTCGGCGACGTTAATTGCTTTGTTTTTTGGGTAGTAACTTCGATACTTTTTTCTGGAGGGTAATACGTGAAATATCCCGTATTCACCAGAGAGTAAAAAGGCATGCTAATTCCAATGCTGATTGGAATTAAGATCCACAGGTAAGTACGACCTCCGCACACCGCTAAAGTTAAACCAATGGCAGCTAAAGCCAGGCAAACCGATTGACTTGCCGAGAGTTTGATTTTGCGCATACCCGCTCCAATAAATAGTCCTCGTGCTTGGGGATGGTTTACAGGTGGACCTAATGGTTCACCTGTCGGAACCTGGGCACCCACGCAAAAAAAAGCCCCCCAAAAAATTGGGGGGCGGTGGGTCTTTAGAAAATGAACTCCCGGCCTGTATCGCGTACGACCGGTACGTCATGGGCAGATGGCTTTGGTAACGCAGGTACCGTGACCATTTGGTTCGACATTGAAGAGTTAACGGATCGGATGTGCGGCGACGCGTTGCTGCTCAGTGGCGTTCCTTGCAGATCACGAATGGTTACGCTGTCCGAGGTAGCCCTCCTGTACTGATTGAGTTGATCCTCTGTCATTGTTATCCCGTGATCGGCAAAGAGTTTTCGCCAGTCAATATTTCCCTTTCTTGAGCTCAATGATACGGAAACGCCATTTCCTTCATGACGCTTCAACCCTTTCGGCATTAGAGAAACAAGCAACGCCCTTGCTGCTTCTTCGCGCTCCTGGGCGAGCAGCATGTTGTGGTTTGCAGATAGCCAAGCTGCGGCTGCCGCGGTCCACTCATCTGTTCCCCACTTACCGGTTTGCAGTCGATTCCAAAAATCCTGAACCGCTACCAAAATTTGATTTATCCGATTTTGATCGCGAGGGACCTTCAACAGCACACCCTTTACCCCATCAAAGGAGTAGTAGTGCGCATACGTGGCTTCAGTGACAAACATCTGCTGCTGGAGCTGGTCGACGTACTCCGGAGGAACAACTCCTTTGAGTGCAAGGGAGTGTGCTGTATCTCCAGGGCATTTAATTTCGACCGGTATAGCGTCGAAGCCGTTGTAGCCATCTAACGAAGCTCTGATGAAAGGAAACGCCGCGCTTACCGCGATGAGAGGCGTCACCGTGGATCCGGTGTGCCTTTCGTATGCTACTCGTGCCACGGGTTCGAGGCGGTGCCCGCGTTCTCTAATCCGATCCACGAATGGATTGGGAGGCGGGGGAGGGCCGATTCCTCGGCGGATGCGAAACAACTCGTAAGCAGTTCTGAACTTCGAGGTACCCGTGATTATTGGGGCTTCACTGGCACCAATTCCGCCCTCGCGCCAGGCGAGCCACTCCGGCGAGTTTTGCTTTGTAGCTGGTCCCGTAACGATCTGCATCGCCATGTTTTTGCTCTCCACAAATGAAAGCGGGCCTCAGGCGGTTTGCCTGTGGGTTGCCCTGATAGGTAGAGATGTTTAACGCCTTCACGGATTTTCAATTTCTCACCTGGTGTTCGGCATCTCCGGGTGACAAGACAATCCCTGAGGGCTTAAACCTATGAACAGTTCAGTGAACGATTCGATGAATGACTTGAGGCATGGTCTGGCGAGGATTGGCATTTTTGCGGTGCCGGCAACGACACGTTTGTGCGCTCGAGGGTACAGGCTTCACCGTATGGACCCGGTCCATGCGGTGGCATTGATTGAAAACTTTGATCGCGGTCTCTTTTCCTCAGTCAAGTCTAGGAAGATCAGGCTTGCGGAGAGTCATTCGGGCAATGCGGACGTCTGGACCATTCCCGATGCACAGCTCTTGGTGCGCGGAGAGAACGCAGTTTGTGTACCTGGGCTTGAAAGCCAGCTACCGAAGCGGACGAGGGTACTGAGTCACGGAGATGGGTATTTGAGCGTCGAAGGCTTTTGGAGCGACGCAGGTGAAGACCGGATTTTGCTAACGCGTTGCGCTGTTGCAGCGAATGTCACATCGCGAGCATGGCTCGCTGCTTAAAAAACCACACCCGGCCGTCATTCGTGACAGCCGGGTTTTTTTTGCCTTCAGTAATTGTTCTTCAGTCGCATGGCGGTGGTAAGACCTAACTGTGCATTTTCCTTGCGGAGATCATCCAGGGATAGTGCAGGATCAGAGGTTGCTGCTGCCGAACTCGCACAGCTATGACCGCCCAGGCAAATGCTGTGTATGACGAGGTTGGTCTTATTCAGGTTTTCGACTGACTGACCGTTGGTGTTATTGGCAGCGTTTGTGGCCGCCGTCATGTTCATGGCCACGCCGTTTCCGAGCACACCAGGTGACGTGCAAGAGTTCAGGGCTGCACAGGTAACTACCGTTAAGGCCACAGATGCGCCGGTGGCCAGAACAGCGCCGGCACCGGTATGGGCTTCCTTGTACTCAGAAGCTGGCCCAGCGTAGATCTCACGAATCGAATAGGTGAGGTCTGAATCGCCGTGCACGACGTTGTATTTCGCGTTCTTCAGCGACTCGTTCACGAAGTCGGCCATTTCGGTATGCGTGTCGGTCGATACAGCTTTGACCGTACCTTTCCAACCTTCCTGTAACCGAGCATTGATCAACGACGATTGAATGCGGACTGGCCCATTATCGACGAGCACAGGCTTTTCAGCGCAGCCGACGAGGGTGGCAAAAATGAGTGAGACGGGGATGGCAGCGGACAGCATCTTGAACATGTTGGGGCCTCCTTGGAATAACATGTAACTATAATACTGATGTATCTGAGTTAGTGGCAATGTGGCATCGAAAAAAAAGTTAAAGCGTAGGCGATTTGAGTTCTCGTGGCCGGGATTGAGGCCTGACATGAGCTTTCCGTGTTCAGTTTGTCTATTGGTTCGAACAGGTTTTATCAGCATCGAAAGCCACGATACTGCCATCTTGGAGGCCGGCGTGAACGCATGGCGTTTCAATTGGGCCTCCGTACCAATTTAGATCGATGATCACGGGGACGACTCCGGCTGTAGACGCTTTGAGCCGCTGGGCTTCACAGGTCCAGGTGGTTAATGGGTTTTCATCGCCTTGCAAGGTGTAAATCTCGACCGCAACATCAAGATCGCTGTTTGGTTTGTGCGTGCCGCGAACCCGGCTGCCGAAGAGATACGCCTTGCGAATAAGTGGCTGTGTGCTGGCCCATTTCGCGACGGCTTCTTTCATATCTTCGATACTCACGATCCGGTTTCCTCTATCAGTTCAGTTGTTGCCCAGCTCGCCCGGTTGCCACTCGACACCTTCACACTCATCGTGCGGCCCGGCGCTGGTGAAATCGGCACCTGGGTCAAGATCGTAATGCTCTGGTGGCAGCGCATAGTTCGCTGCTTCCAGACGCTGGCATGCCTGCTCCCAGCTCTCTCCGGGCCTCGCGCCAGCCTCCACCTGGGCAGCGCTCAACGACGGTAGCGGAACAAAAAACGGGCGTAGGATGGGCATCGCGCATGATTTCTTTCAGTGGATCCGGCTGTTGGACGGGGCAGTACCGGCGCCGATCTGACTGAGCGCCTGTTCAAATGCCGCGTGTGCCTCGGACTTCAGCGCCTCACAGGTGGGATGGTCGATCAAGTCAGCCCAGTACAGCGCCCCCACCCACCCCTTGAAATAGCCGTAGTCATGGGATGAATCGGCCTGGGTTGTCTCGGCCACCAGGGTGCTCAGTTGCTCGCGGACGCAAGCTAGGGTGCGAGGGTTATTGCGGTCTGTCTTCGCCATGGAGGTACTCCAAATCGGTGGTCTCCTTATAACCTAGGTGCGAAAAGGGGAGTGATGGAAAAAATGCAAAAAAAAGCTGGGTCTTTTGATATACAAAAGAGCCCAGCCTCGGTAATCACAGAAGCCGCGGCTCTGTAGATGGAAAATCCACCATTACCAAGACTGGGCTCACCTCTTTGAGCGCCTTTTGGATCTGTCGATAGCAGTACGACGTTCACGGCTCGGCTAGCCTAGCGAAATCCCCACCAGTTGCACCTGGCTGCTATGTATAGGACGTGGTGTCCGGGGAAAGTCATTTGCGCTGTTCACTTAGGGGTGAACGACCTGAGGGAGTATCGCTACAACCTATTCATCCAAGCATGTGTTGTCTGCTATCGGGAGAAGCCCGATGCACGACTATTGTCTGATCTCGAAACTGGCGGTGCATCACCGAGTTGAGAACACAGAAGCAAGACACAAGGGATGCATTAGGGAGCGATACTATCAGGCGGTATGTGGGTGATGCGCTTACCCGTTACCGTGTTGACTACAAAGGAGGCTTCGCAACCTCGGACCTGACTGGCTTCTCCAGTGGGAGTATCCGTAAACTTTGTATCTGGTGATGCATATCAGCGCTTTGTAATCGGTGAAGGCATTCACTCACTCGCCTTCCTTGATAGGCCAGGCAAAAAAAAACCGACCTCAGAAAGAGGTCGGTGGTGACACGGTTTAGACAGTATCGGGAATGAATAAAGCTTTCGATACGCCTTCCCAGCTTTCGGCAGGAATTTGCAAAATCATCATTCCTTGGCAGCCATCGTGTTGAATGGTTATGCCATCCATCTCGGCCATCCCCACGACGTTCATGCCATGACTTTCGGTGAGGTGTAGATGTCGCATGCCGTGTGGCAGTTGTTCAACCATGGGCAACTGATCATTTTCGTGGGGGCGTTGGAGATAAAAGGCGTTGTGAATCTCACGAGCATTCAACTTGGCAGCATTTCCGAAGTCAGTGACGATGTTGTAGCACGACACACCATTAAGGTCGAAAGCCCCTGTTACACGAGCGTTTCCCATCACACGCCCGTCTTTGGTGAAAAGAGGTTGGCCAGCAAGAATCAGTTTCATTCGTTAGTTCCAGTCTTGGTATTGAGGGGGGCGGCTATGCGTCCCAGTTAGTGGGTCATAGGCCTTACGCTGAGTGATGATGCACAAGGGGGCATACTTGGAGTGGCCACCTTTCACGGTCCGTACCCTGCGATCGGGTCGACCAGGGCCGTAAACTTCGACGTGGGGCGGGGCTGCCGATTAACTGGCGTCAACCAGCCTTTGAGATGAAACGACGAGTGACGGTGGTCGATGCCAGCAAGTCAAAAAGACACTGGTTTTTCACGGTGAAAACAGGGATGGCCATGAAGGCGACCAGCACTGCGCCCAGGGCATAAGGGTTCGCAATACTCAACAGCAGAAACATGGACAGGATCTTGAGGGTGGTGCGGAACAGGCTTTGCCAGAACGAGATGTTGCCAACCAGGGAGACCGTCCGGACCCGGAGTAGAAATTTCCCCAGGGTCGTACCGTTCCAGACCTTGATCAGAGTCGCTTCGTACAGCAACCAAACGAGCGGCAAAGTGATTATAAAATAGGGCGCCAAACTCAAGGCAATTCCCTCGTACCACCGATCAAGCGGCATACCTTCTGGAACTGAAAGTGCGGGGGAGGTGTGGGCGGCAATTAAAGCGGTAACCGCCAACAAGACGAGCGTAAACGCAGTGACCAGGAGCCCGTCGATCGCGGTGGCCAGAAGCCGTCGAATGACAAACACGGTGTTCAGCAGAGTATTCATTATCTGAGCCTTGAATGGCCGCGGCAGAGGCTGCCGCGGAGAGGGTTAGGGGAACATCGCGCCCATGGAATTAAGAAGTGCTACCTGCTCGGCATCTGGCAACTGGCCGCCGTCAACGACGACGCCCATTTGTGCCACGGGTAGTGGATGCTGATCAGCCGGTTGCAATGCCGGAAGGGGGGAAGCTGGAACTACCGTTGCTTGGGCGGCAGGTATTCCTGGTAAGGGCAGATCGGTCTCGGTTTGTTGGTGAGGCTCAGGAGGTTGCGGTTGAGCCGGCGGCTGTAAGGCAGGTTGAAGATCCTGCGCCACAGTCGAATAAGACAAAGCAGGTTCATCTGAATGGCCTGTAACTGGCTGGCGACCACCAGCTTTTGCCGTTACAGATCGCTGCTTGGGTACGCGTTTGCGAGGTCTCGCACTGAGAGGCTCTCGGGCCCCTTTGGAGCCAACTGAAATCAATCCGCCGGGGCCAGACAAAACTTTGTTCAACGCATCGTCGAGAGTGCCGGCTTCACTGTGCTGAATAAACCACTGATAAAAAACACCTCTGATTAATGGTGTGTCATTACCGTATGGAAGTTCTGACATGAACTCGAGTAAGCCCGGGCACACTGCATCCGGGAGAATTAAGTTAATTCGCCGTTCTGTTTCGTCTGGATCGTATACCCGTACGAGCTTAGCCATTCGCGGCTACCTGTTGTTTGGCGCCAACGGATGCCCGTATAAGTTGGCCCAGTGCATATCGTGCAAAACCTTCCGCCACCGACCAGCGGGAGTTTTCCATCAGAAAACTGTGTTTCCAGGTTTGAGAGGTAATTGCATGGATTGCCTCAGCACTGCCGCCGGCGATTAAAATACCGTTCAAGGATCGGGCGTCGTCAGCAAACAGCGAATTACCCTTAGAAATAATTTCTTGAACAACATGGCTCTGTGCTTCCAGGACTTCACTTGCAATAGGAATCTCTTCACCGAATTGGAAGAGCGTCTTCGTACGAAACGCTTCCTCACATTCCACCAGGCTCGCAGTCAAATCTCTTTTTGCGAGCACGCGTCGCAATTGTTCAGCTGCCGCACTCATTCCGGAGCAGGAGTCAGCACCACGTTCAATATATTGGCCTTCTTTCATCAGAAGAAAGTCAGTTGAGAAGTGACCGCCCTCAATGACGCCATAGGATTTGGTGCGACCACCGGAGCCAATCAACTTGTCTTTGATTGGCATGCCGGACTTATCGAGCACGTAATCGCAATAAGCACCCATCGGTTGTGGAAGGGCTTTGATCTCAACACCTTTCGGAAGTGCCTGTCTGGTTTTCTCAACCAAGCGCTCTTGGCGGGTGCCGTAAAGTTTCGAGGGAGTGCCAATTACGACATAAGCACTGTCCAGATTAGGAACGCCGGCTTTGTGCAGTCGGCTGAATGCGGACTTCACAAGTGCCAGGTATTCCGGGGTGTCGGTCCAGTCATCATTCAAACCGATCGAGGAGGTGAGATTGCCTTGAAGTCGGGCGGTGTCGCCAGTGAAATAGGCTTTACCGTCGACTATTTCGGTTTCCGCTTTCGCTCGCTCGGCTGTCGTTGGGTCCGTCAATTCGACCGCGGGAACCGCCAGGGTAGGGTACATGATAGGAAAACGGGTTCCTTCGGCGTAAGCAACCACTTTAATGGCGCTACGACCCGCATCTAGACCGACAACTGTGCGACTTTGCATTCTTAAAAACCTCGTTAAATCAATTGCTTAAAGGTGGATTGCAATGCGCACTGCGCATTGCTCACTACCCAGGGGGAAATCAGAAGTGTGTACTTCATACTGCGCATTGGTTGAAGTTTAAGATACATAACACGTATTGACAATACAGACAGAATCCAAAGAAAATCCGCCCCGAGCGCACCCCCCTGGTGCGGCTATACACAACCCCCCGAGCAACGCTTAAACAATGGCTATACACAACCCCCCCAGCATCGACGATTTCGAGGACCTTCGGAGGCTTGCCAAGGAGTCGGTGGATACCGCCGTCGACTACCTGATTCGGATCGACAACCTGCTTATGCGCATGGGCGAACTGCTCTACGTCATGCAGCCCTTCCAGTCCGGCAGAATCGCGATTGATTTCAACCTGCACCGGGGCCAGGCGAAACCCTTCATCCGGGTGTACAGAAAGCTCAGGGCAGGCAAGGGAAAATGGACCTCTACCAACGTCAGCCATCAAGGCCTGACAAAGAGAGTCAAGCGATCCCGTGAGTTCGAGCCCAACCACAAACTCATGCTGGTCTTGTGCGAGCGGATCACGAAACTCTTTGAATTGCGTGGGCAAATGCATGATCGCCTTCGCTATTTGATGCATGGCGTATCTCTTGCGGTCAGCAAGCGTGGCACTGAACTTGATGAACTTGAGGCCTTGGTCAACGGAATGCTTGATCGGGTTGAAATGCAATTCGAAGGGAAGATGGAAGTGGAGTAATCACCCAGGGCGGTTAACCGAAAGCCTCAACGCGTAATGGTGTTGGG
This sequence comes from Pseudomonas sp. KH_046_2, assembly GCF_057838985.1. NCBI lineage: Bacteria > Pseudomonadati > Pseudomonadota > Gammaproteobacteria > Pseudomonadales > Pseudomonadaceae > Pseudomonas > Pseudomonas sp. KH_046_2. The sequence continues at coordinate 320,845 of NZ_JBYQOW010000002.1, forward strand.
GCTTTTTTGTTGCCAAGTGGGACCAGAAGCCTAACGGTGGTGGGCCAAGTCAGAACCGGGCTTTGGTAAAGACGAACCAGAAGCCTGACGGTGATATGCGAAGTTAGACCTGAGGCTTTGGCTAAGTCCAATCAGAATCCTGACGGTAATATGCCGAACTGACCTGAGGCTTTACCTGAGGCGAAATCAAACCTGATTGCCGAGAATTACTTTCTGCTGATCGATGGCAGGCCGAGTTTGATTATGTGACCGGCATTTCCCTTCTATGGCTGCACGCCACCCGCGCCCATCCCTTCAATTAATTTAATTTCTTTTTCTCCTTTGGCGTCGTCGTTCTTCCGGCACTTGTGCGCCCGGCACTTGTGTCGAAATCTCTTTTGCGCGTGCTGGTACTTCCTCTGGTTGTTCCACTTCTCCGCGGCACCGCTTGTTGTTCCGCCGCCACTTGTTGCAGATACACTTCTGTCACACTCTCTTTTCTCTCTGCGGGTTCTCACTTCGGTAGTTCTACCGCTGCTCGATGCGTCGCCTCTGCTGCTTCTGCTTTATCCATTCTCTTTTTCCACTTGCCGATTCATCTCTGGTAGTTCTCCCTCATTCCGATTGGACTGATAGCCTGCTTGGAACTGCGGGAGTAAGTTCTTTCTCCGGCACTGGCACGTACTTCCGGTGCATCTGCCACTTGTGCCTTCTTCGGTTTGGATTGGTCGTTCTTTCTCTCTGGTTCCACCGCATCTTTTGCTGGCGCTGAGATACGCGCTTTTCTGTCAGCGTAAGCATAACCATTTGTGTCGTTCACGCTCCTACGTCCGTTCCCGGGCAGGTCCGGTAGAGCTCCGTCGGCGGTGAGCCCGCTGGTCGGCTGAGTGATCCCTACGCGGATGCCAAGCGATTCACCGGCTTCTCGGTGGTGACCACCAGGTGGGATCTGACGGGGTGGAAGAGCAGGCGGGCTGAGACGGATGCGACGGGGTGAAAGAGCGGTGGGGCAGGGCAGGGGCGCTGAGCAGGAGCGCGGTGTCGGATGCGGCACGTCAGGAACGCTGCTAGCGGTGACGGGCGATGTCGCACCTGGTGCTGGCCGCGGTCGGGCATGGTGCTGGTCGACCGGCGGCTTTGCGTTGCGCACCTTCGTTCCGGCGGCGTGCGGTGGTGGGCGGAGTCGGCTTGCGGCTTGGCCCCGGGTCAGTCCTGAGTCGGCTTCTTTCTGGTCGGTGCCTTCGGTGTTGCGGTCTGGCGGTGGCGGGCTGATTGAGCGCGGGCTTGCAGCGGGCGCTGTGGGGATGTGGCTGCCTGTAGCGGTTGCGTGTCGTCGGTGGGCGGCTTGCTTGTCGGCGGTGCCAGCGGCGGAATGCCGGTCTCGCTGCTTTAGCCCTTTCCCTCATTTGGGCTCCTTTGCCGGTGATCAGCGGTTCATCCCGAATCCGGGTTGCAGGTGGCTGGCGCAATGACCGGCGCCGGTGACCGGCTTTTATGGTCCAGCCATGGCATAAATGGTTACGCCGGGATCTGGGCTTTTTGTCAGCGCTCGGGCATAAATGGTTGGACAATCACCCGACGGCTTTTGTCGGGCATTGGGCATAAATGGTTGTGCAAATAATTTATAACACGTACCTATAAAATGGCTTGCGGCGATATAAACCTATGTGTATCGTTGAGACATAAATGGTTGTGCACTAGGAGCCGCAAATGGCCAAGTTCGGATTGATCAAATGGATTGGGAAGGCGCTGGGTTGCATTGCTCTGCCACTGGTGTGTGCCCTGTTTGCTACCTACGCCAAGCACCATATGCCGGGCTGGGCGTTTGCCCTGTCGCTGCTGCTGGTCGTGGCTGGCTCCGTACCGGCGGTGTTGTTCTTCAACCTGTTCCGCGACAGCAGCTCTAAAGCTCCAGGCAAACGCTTTGAATTCAGCAAGCAAGAAGACGAATGGGATGACCTGTTCAGCCCATGGCATCGCGACGACGACGATCGCAACTAAAACCCAAACCACAAGGAGGCCGGCAATGGCCGCAATAGCATTCACCCCAAACACTGAGCAGGCTGTTGCTCTGGCGAGCACCGCGCACCGTTTGCTCGTTCGTGCCAAAGCCGGTACCGGCAAGACCGCCCTGTTGATCGAGCACGCGGTGCGCAAGCCGCAGCTGAAACTTCTGTACGTCACCTTCGGCAAGGCCAACCAGGAGGACGCAGCTGCCCGCTTTCCGTCCAACGTCGTCACCAAAACCAGCCATGGTCTGGCGTGGGAGGTCGGCGGTCAGTTCAAGAAGACCGGCAAGCACGGCGAGTTGTTTCCGTCCCAGTTGGCCAAGGCCTACAACATCCCGATGGCCTTTGCCCGGCATCTGCGTGAGACCCTGCACAATTTCATGGTGTCCGCCGACAACGAGATCTTGCCGTCGCACGTACCTTCGATGATCTCCACCGCCGATAAGCCCAAAGCCGTGCAGTGGGCTGAGCTGGTGTGGTCGGATCTGCAACGCCTGCGTCAGTGGTCCCGGGGCTGCGGCGAAAGCCAGGCTCAACGTGCCGAGTTCCTCGACACCACACCGCTGCGCATGCCGCACGATGGCTACCTCAAGCTGTGGGCGATGACCGAGCCTGACCTGAGCCACCGTTACAACGAGATCCTGCTGGACGAGTACCAGGACACCAACCCAGTCTTTGCTGCGGTGATCCTGCGCCAGACCATCCCGGTGCGTTTGGCCGGTGATGACTTCCAGAGCATCTTCGGCTTCCGCGGGGCATACAACGCCTTCGACCCAGCGCACTTCGATCAGGTGGTCACGATTTCCGAAAGCCATCGCTTCGGCCCAGCGATCGCCCAACTGGCGACCATGCTGCTGCGTGAGTTCGCCGGCGAGCAGGAACCTGTGCGTTCGTCGCGGTTGGATCTCACTACTCGCTTCGAGGTTGACCGTACCCAGCCATACGCAATCATCGGTCGTACCAACGCCCGACTGTTTGCCAGCGCCGTAGCCCTGCTGGGCACCAAGCGCCTGCACTTCGTGGGTGGGGTCGACGAGTACCCATTCGACAAACTGGTTGAGGTTCACCACCTGCGTGCCAACACCGGTGCTCAGCTGCGCGATCCTCTGATCAGTGCCTTTGCTTCGTTCGCCCAGCTGGAGGCGTACGCCCAGGATACCGACGACAAGGAGATCCACTCCCTGATCAGCGTCGCCAAACAGTACGGCGATCAGATCCCGTCGCTGGTCAGCCAGATCAAGGCCGCCTGCGTCAGCAAGATCGAAGACGCCGACGTTGCGCTGCTGACTGCCCACCGCTCCAAGGGCTTGGAATTCCCGCAGCTGGTTCTGCTCAGCGACTTCCACAACCTGATCACCGACGGCGGCCTGCCGCTGGTGCTGGACACCCCTGAGCTGCGTCAGGAACTGCACCTGCTGTACGTGGCATTGACCCGGGCGAAGTCGGCCATTGAGCTGAATGAGCAAATCCTGGCGATCGTGCGCTACTGCGAAACCGCCGGCCGAGTCGGTACTGCGGCTTTGGCGGCTTCGAACAGCACCGTACAAGGCGGGGGGGCTGCTCTGGTTGTTGCGGGTGAACCAGAGGGTGGCTTCGTCGCGGTTGAGTACGGCGTGGGCGCGTTCGCCAACGTGGCCGAGCTGGTGGGCGCGGATGCGGCGCTCTTGTTCGACGGTGATGAACTGGAATCGCGCATCGAACTGGCCATTCTGCGCCAGGGTCTGCTGACGGCGGCCGGTCTGGCGGGCGCCTTGGGCGGTTCGGTGGCTGAGGTCGCCGATGCGGTGGCCACGATGGTGCGTTGCGGCCGGCTGTCGGCGGTGTTGTTCCTCGACTGCGAGGCGGTCACTCAACGCCTGGTCACCAACATCCAGTTGGAGGCGGCCTGATATGCGTCGATCACTGATCGGTGATGGAGGCTGCCATGGCGGATGACTTCATACGCATCGTGTACAGGCGCGAAGTCGGCGGGAAATCGAAGCGGACCTCGGTCTCGATTGACCCAATGATGTTCGAAATCTTCAGTCAGGTGCGAGGGGGTATCTCCGAAGCCCGCGCCGTGCTGAAGGTGTGGGCAATGGAGGCGGACGCCGATCGCACCGAGGCCAACTGGCGGATCGGTAACTCGCGGCTGGTTCAGCAGCGGATGTCGGTGGAGATCCTCGAGGCGGTCAAGTTGGGGATCGCCGCCCGAAAATTGAATCAGCCAAAGGGCGGGAAGGGGAAAAGTCGCGGCGCCGGGGCCACCGTTTCGGTGGATGGCGGCGAGGGGTCGCAGCAATTGCCGGCGGTGACCGGTCACCTGGAGGTGGAACATGATTGATCATTCAGGCCCGGGCGTTGCTGCGGTCCGCCCACCACTAACGATGGCACAATTTGTCATGCTCCGGTCCCTGGGCCGGGAGGGCAGTTGGGCCGAGGGCAATGCGCCCCTCTGGAAAGTCTCTCGCCATTGGTCTCACAGCCGCGAGCATTCGGTTGAGGCGCTGGGCGCGTGTTGGGATCTTGAGCGTGCGGGGTTGGTGGAGAGTGAGCCGCGCACCTGTTGCGAGGCACACCGGGGCGCGAAGGTGTTCACCCTGTCGGAGCGGGGCAAGGCGATGCTGGTCCGTATCAATGGCCACCGGCGAGCGCCGTTACTCGCCCAGTGGATGCACACCAACGAGATTTTGGCACTGGCCCGGGCGTGTACGGCGGTAACCGCCGTTGAACCAGTCACGGTGGTGCAGCTGATCCTGGTGCAGGCGCAGCGTGAGAATGCGTTGGGGTTGGGAGGCTACGAAGAACGGTTTGTGAAGTTGGTCAAATCGGCACGCAAAGTTGCAGTTGGGCGTTCTGTGCGCGATTTGTCGGAGTTGGATGGGGCGTTGCGAAGCAGCACGAGCGTGCCGCTGGAGTTCGCTGACTCTATCCGTTCCGTGCTCAGTCAGCAACCGCAGCCTGTTGCGGTGGCGGATCAACTGCATGAAGCAACCGAACAGGAACAGGCGTTGTCCTGAGCCGGGCGCTGTAGTCGCTGCAAAAAGTAATTCTGACTTGACCAAACACACAGGCGAACCATTCGCCAGATACTGCCAATAACACGTATTGGTACGTGTATAGATTTAGAAAAAGGAGCTAAGATGGCACTTGCAGACGTTTTGGATGGCAACACCGTAATCGTGGTGTTCGCCTGCGCAGTAGCGGCCTTCGTGTATTTCCAGCTGGGCAACCGCAGGAAGTACTCGACCAAGCATTACCAGTGCATCCCGCTGCTGACTGAGCGGGAGCAGGATTTTTTCTGGCGGCTCAGGGAAGCGGTGCGCGATGACCTGGTCATTGCTCCCCAAGTGGTGTTCGGGGCGTTCATCAAGGTGAAGGCCACAGCACTGACTGACAAGAACCACGCCCGGCATGTGGTCGCCCACAACCGGTGCGATTTTTTGCTCTGCGACAAGAAGCTCAAGCCTGTGGCGTTGGTGGAGGTCGACGACTCGACTCACAACAACTTCAAGGCCCGCTCCAAGGATCGTCGTCGCGACGACCTGATGAAGGCGGTGGGGGTAGCGGTGATCCGCTACAAGAACATGCCGGCGGCGGCCCAGATCCGCAAGGACCTGAAGCTGTAGATCTGCGCCAGGGTAGGGCCGGGACATTCGTGTCACCGGCCTGCCTGTGTATGGCACGCCTTGACGCAATGGCGATACCTGTACCGAGGAGGTAGGAGAGATGGCAAGCAACGAGGCTTTGACAAACCGCTCGATCGGCATTCTGGTCAACCTGTCCGCCGGGCTCGATGAAACCGGTCGCGAGTGTGATGACGACCGGGTGCAGCTGACTGCCAACTTGCGATTGGCTGCCGCCGCTGGCGCCGCCGCATTGTCCCAGCGCTCAAAGCGCTCCACGCCGTTCGCCAACGACACCGGTAGCCCGAATGTGAAGTTAGTCAAGTCGGCGGCGGGTTGGCTCGATCAGCTCAAACAGGCCAAAGGGTTCCATGGCGATGTGACGGCGGCGGAGTTCCTGGGCGTGAGCCCAACCCAGTTTTCACGCTGGCGCACCGGCAAGGACCTGCTCGACAACTACCACGCCTGGCAGGTCGCCACTGCGTTGAATGTGAATCCCATGGCGATCATCGGCAGCGTGAACTTTCACCATGCGCGGGATTCCGATCGAACCCGGTGGCTGGCCATGCTCTCGACCGTCATCGACGCCGAGCTGCCACCGGTACCAGAGGCAGGAAATGTCCCTCAGGCGCCAGCGGCGGTACCGGCCGAATCTCCGGCGGCAGCCGAGTCAACCGCACAAGGCAGCAAGTGGACGGATGACGAGGATCAGCGGCTCGTAGCGGCGTATCAGGATGGATCTGACGTTGCTGCGTTGGCCAAAGCACACCGGCGCACGCCTAAAGCGATCTTGCTGCGCTTGAGCCAAACCCACCGCCTTCTGAACGGTGAGCATCTGGCGAGTTTGTGTGAGCTGTACGGCGTGAGCCTGAGTACTCCAGGCCGGGGCAAGAAGTCTGGTCGGAAGGGCGCCCGAACTGCTGAGCCGGCGCCGCTGGCTTCCCAGTCCGTATTTCTGTAATCCGGCTTTGGCTTTTGTGGCCAAGGATTCATTTTCACGGGTGGAGTACAAATGTTCTCTTTTCCATTTTTGCGGCATTTGACCGGCATTTTTCTACCTGCATCGGCAGAAACGGGCCAAGCGGCACTTGAGCAAGGATCAGCAGCACCGATCAGGGAAGAGCGGTATCGCCCGCCTGTGTACGTCGAATTGGCCATCTGGTTTGAAGACACTTCAGACGATCCGCGTCGGTTGTGGCCAGACAAAGCTGTCCCGTCAAAGGGAATGGACGAGGAATGGTTCGATGCTGTGCTGGGTGATGCGGTGGTTATCGAACGGCGTTATGTGACCGAAGGCTTGCTGTCTGGAGCTAAGGTCAGAGTCCATGCAGGCGACTACTGCCAATTTACATCGGTCCTGATGAAGGTCAGTGGACGCGTAGGGACCATTCCCTGGATTCGCAATCTTGCGGAACCTGATTACGCAAATTACTGGCAAAGCCGAAAACCTCTGTTTACGGAGTAATGATTCGCCACTGGTGAGGGAGCAAAAAACAGCGCCGACTTGACCAATTGTGCCATCCGAACCATCGAGCACTAACGATGGCACATCTGGGAAACGGCAACTCCCCTGAATTCAGGGGTCGCAGTGGTGTTAAAAGTCCTTCACTAACGATGGCACATTTCAACACCGCCGGGCGGTCCCGGCGCCGGTGAGCCCGGGCCACCCGAAACGACGTACCGAACAACCCCATGAACGATCTGTGTCGTTCGTCAAGTCAACCGCATAGCAGGATTACCCCAATGAACGACGCGAACCACTTCCGTCCGGACCAGGCCGGCGAGTTTCCATTCACCACCGAGGTCGAAATGCTGCTGGGTGGGATCGGCCGGGCGATGTATCCCGACGGGACCTTGCAGTTTGCTGACCAGGACTGCACCCCGGTCGCCGTGTATTCGCCGCGACTCGACGAGCAGTCGCTCGAAGTTTTTTGTCAGCAGCACATCGAGCGGTACCGAGCTCACAACCAGCAGCACAAAGCGGCGATCCAGGAGTACGAAACCCCAGCCATAGAACCTTTCTGGGCGTGAGTCAGATCATTGGCAAATCTTTTGCGATTTGACGCCAATAGGACTTGTCGAGGTGCGTTAAACGCACCTATAATTTCCCCGTAATCACTTACTGGGAAAGCCTTCATGATTGAGTCGAACGATCGCAGCAAAGATTTAGAAGATGTTGGTGTGCTGTTTCACTCGCTCATTCGCTATGTCGAAGCCAATGAGGAAGAACGGGACCAGTCTCTGGTCGCAGCGGGGTACGCCAACCTCTTGGCATTGGCCGAAGCCGCTGCAACAGAAGTTGCGTTGCAGCATCAAGACGAAGGTGATGATTGGGATGGCTGCGTGTGGTTCGAGCTCCTCGAGAAAATCGGCGAGGGCAGCCTCGCTGAGTCGCTCATGGCGACTGAAGATCCAGATGTGCCAGCGGTAGTGCAGGAGTGGTTGAGTCGCGTTGAGTGACTTACCCCGCGGCCAGTTCGCTGGCCCTGCTGAAAGCCTATTTTCTCAAGTCGGCTTTCAACAGTCCGATACACCCCAAGCGAAGCAAATTTCGTGGGGGCGGGCACGGTAAAAATCGAAAACGGGAAAAAAGGTATGTCCAAATTAGCGACGGCAGCAATGACCAACCTGGAGCTAAGCCGCGAGTTATACACAGAAGATCAGCGTCGCCAGTTTTATGCCGACTATCAAGCTGCACGATACGCTGCGGCCGCTTCAAATGACGCATGTATCAAGCACGCAAATCTTCGCGGGTGGAAGTTGTGGAAGGGGCCAACGGCTGATTGGAAAGAAAAAAATGAACAGCTGCTGAAGTCGTATCGACAAGCCCGCATAACTGTCAAAACGATGGAGCAAGAACATCCGCTTCTCGTGCAGGTATACATGCATAAAGGAAATCCGATCCTATCTGCATAGCAGTCCACCAGGTCACCCCAGCCTCGCCATTATGCGGGGCCGGTCAGTAGAGGGATGGGGCTTTTCCCGCCCGAAAAGTTAGGAGCAGCGATGGATATTTCATTATCCCCATGGGCAGGAACGGTTTTGGTTGTGGTCATGATGTTTGGTGCGTTCATGTACCTTTTCAATGGCAAAAAGGCCGAACCTTCTGAGCCCGACGCTCAAGTCACCCTGGAGCAAACAAACGCGGCCGCCACTGATGGCGGTGATCAATCCGCTGTTCAGGAGTATTTGGTCGGACTCAAGCTCTTGGCGTTAATGCTACTGAGAAGTTTCAGTGGTCCTGTCGCCATGACGGTATCGATGGGTTGGTTTGTTTTCGCGATCGTCGGGATCTTCGATTTGCTTGGTGGTGACGTGTTTACAGTTCAATGGAAGCGCGTAGCCTCGTGGATTTCGATCATTTTTTGGGTCGGCTTTATTGTGGTTTCGCACGTTAAAAGGGTGCGCCAGAAGGGCCGCAATTTCCTGGACCACAAGCGATAGATACGGAACATGACCATGCAAACCGGTGCCCCGCCATAGTGGGAGGGTGGGCCGGCGTAAGGGCGCCATTCTCGCGTCCGAGTGATAATCAACAAGGAGTCCGACATGGCAGGAACACCATCAGCGTATGTCCTTGCGACAGTGGGTATGACGATCGTCAGCGTTCTATTTTTTGGTGTGGCGGGAACACTGTGCGCAGGGTTTCTTTTCGACATCGGATATTCGATCGATCCGATCGGAGTCGGTCGCAACGCAGCCGCGATCGCCGGTGTTTTCACTTTTGTGTTCGTCGCCGCGGTGTCGTACCGCGATTATCACTATGAGCCCTCGGCCCACAATTCGAATCGTTAACGGAAAAGCAGTTGCACCATCAGCCCGCCATTGTCGCGGGCTTTGCAGTAGTAGGAGAGGAGCGGTTTTCGCGTCGACCAGGAAGCGCAGCCTGGGTGAGCAAGGTCACAATACTTTTCAACGACTTACGATTCTCACGGGAAGCACTGCAAATGAGTGATGAAATCTTTACAAAGTTCGAGGCTAGAGTGACCGTCGAAGGTCCGTTCTCATCTGACGGCACGATTTACGACCCAAAGTCATTGCTGGAAGTGGCGCTACAGCATGCACTGGTCAGCATGCCTGCGGAAGCAGTGTCGAAGCTGGTGGCGGACGTTACTACCAGCATGTTGCACTCGCTTTCGTGCAAGCGTCGGAGAACTGGTGAGGTGGTACGCCTTGAGGACCAAGATCCGGACGGGTACAACGGCCTCTACCTGATAGCGGCAGGGCGGGGAGACCCGACGGATTGCGTTCTGTGTGGAAACCGTTTGTGCAACGAGTGGCCGACCCTTCTTGAGCTTTCTCCCGCAGGAGCGCAGACCGGCGACTATGCCTACCATGTATCCGAGTGCCAGATGCTCGACCCTAGTGGCCAAGACCAGCGTGCGCTTGAAACTCTAGGTCGTTCGGTACTCTCCAGTATCCGCGAAGCGCTGAATTCGGATGACTCAGGAGATCTACAAAAGCCGGGTGGTGATGTGCAGCATCTGTTCATTCAGGATGAAATTCCGCCACAAGCCCGGTGATCGAGGAAGCACAGGTACTTCGGGCGTTCAGCGTCACCTGACTTGCAAACAATTCGCGCACATGCAAGGAGTGGCGGGACAAGCTGATAGGGGCGGACTACTCAACCGCCTTAGGCCTTCAGGCATTGTCCTGTCGTTGTTGATGACTGAAGGGAAATGCGACTACCGCCGCCTTTGGGCTTGCTGGCTGCTGATATCCAGGGCAACAAGTCACCCTGCCCACCACCAGATCCACGAACAATGGAGTAAGCATGGCCCAACAACTGTTTAGCATCACATACTCGTTAACCCAGAGAGATATTGACCAGGCTGTGAGGCTTTCAAAGCTGTACTACACGGATTTGATTCAGAAATTGGTCAAGCCGTATGGGCCCACTAGCAGCCTGTGCAGCTCGCAGGTGGAAATTGAGGTGCGGGCCTATCTGGAGGAGGCATTAACAGGGTTTCATGGCCTATGCGTTGAGGCTCTGGTTGCCAAAGAGGTTTCAACGAACGACGTCGTAGGGTTCGCAATCGCATTAAGCGCTCCTGGCTCTACTGACTGCGGGTTGAACTATGCCGCAGTGCGAAAAGATTTCCGCCGGCAAGGCGTTCTGAGAGTAATGCTGGAAAGCATCAAGTCGAAGTACTCATTTATCGGCTTGAGCTGCCATCCCGATAAGGTTCCCTACTACGAAGCCCTTGGGTTCCGTGCAGACGGTACTGTATTTGTGCAGGTCTCCATGAGTTGGGGGGAGGACAAACCACACCCAATGATGAACACTTTTGACATGGGCCGAAGCGACGAATTGCAGATGTGCACACAGTCGTTCTTGAAGCTTCATGGAGCAAAGGCCGAGGCAATCATGCAGAACCTTGGGGACGTGCAAATCAAAAGAATGGAGGATGTGAAGGCGTACTACCAACGTCGGAATGATGGATTGTCACACGAACATGCAATGGCGTACCTACGTTAACGCATAGGAAAAATGCGATGAACAACACTGAAAAATGGGTCATTCAGAATACTCATGGGCAACTGCTACAGAGTTTCTCGATTGACCCCAAGCAGATCCGCATCAACTGGTTTCGTCCAGATGCTCCCGGCAAAACCAAGGCTGGTGAGAAGGGGCCGTTGAACCTCCTTGCCGAATCAAAAGGGCAGGTTCTGCTAATGGCACTCGTATCACAGGTTCCGACTGAATTTGCTGGAGCCAAGGTTGTGAGTTTGGCGGAGGCACTCAGTGCAATTAGCGACCTCTCCAGTACTGATTCCATGAAGAATTACCCGACCTGTACGAACAGCGTCGAGAGATAGGAAATTCCGACCATGCCGACCACCAATACCCCGCTTGTGCTGTATGTGTACCGCTGCACCGTTTGTGGCCATTCAGGCAAGCTGCATCTACCTGAATCGTCCCCCGAGGTGACAACGGCCTGCTCCGCGTGCGGTGCTGAAGTACAGGCCGAATGGGACGGCGGCGTCGAGCTGACCACCAACGAACCCGAATAACGGAACAGATCGCTACATACCACCGGCCCTTGTGGGCCTTTACGAACATCAGGGGGGACTATGAACATCAAACGACCGGCTCGGGTTGTATGGCTGAAAACGCTCCGCCGCATGAGTCGGGCTCGCCACTCTGTTCGCTACGTGCTGTCCGCAACCGAGTATTTCCTGAGGAGTGATCTCTCCTGGTGCGGATACAAGCACGCGCTGAAGTATCGTCCCATAGCGATTGCATGCGTTTGGGGCGCGTTGATCGTCGATCCGGATTTTGAGGTGTAGCCCTAACGATGGCACAACTCATCTCGCGTTGCAGCCGGTGTAGCGATAGGGGTCATCGTTGACTAAGTATGCGATTGCCTGTCCGCAAAACTAAGAGAGGAGCGCGGTGCCTCGGGCATCTAAGGAAAAACGATGGAAATGACCTACGAAGAAGCGATAAACGAGAATCCGACCGTCTCGCGTGCCGTAGCTGAGCGTGAGTGCAAAAGCCACGCCGCCAACATGGCTGACATGGTGGCGGAACTTGGTGACCATGCAGAGTATCAAGCTCGCGACTTGTTGGTTTGGCTCGGCTACTAATTTGAGTATCGAAAAGTCGCAGCACAGCGGCCTGTTCAGAGAGGCTGGTGCCACTGTGTGACGAACCCCTGCTTGATACCTCACACTTTTGCCACCTTGAGGCGAACGACACCACAGTCAAAACCCATAGGTGTTCCTATCCCCCTTGCAAAACGCAGTTGGGAATCCAGCAGCTTGTCGCTGGTTTTGACCTCGACCAGCTTCATGGTCCCGTCCCTGATCACGATCAGGTCTGGCCACCCTGCACGGTAGTCGTACGGGGCCGCGGAGAACGCCAGCAGGATGTCCGCCAGTTTGTCCCTGCCCAGGTGCTCGAACAGTTTCAGCATGAACGCTTGCTTCACCCTCGGGAAGAATGAAGCGAGTGTCGTGCTTGTGGCCAACTCGTTCACGTTCCGCGCCAGGGCGTCCGGTGAAATGTTCCTGACGGTGTCTACGATCTCGGCAGTGTGCTCCGCCAGAATCGTCATCTGCGCTTCCAGGTACCGGTTAATCGCGTCAACCCGATCGCCGAAAGGATTCCGTGTGGCCAACGCTTCCAACGCTGCGGCCTTCATGAGTAAAAGGGCAGACCCGCCTTCGCAATAACTGACGCTGCCGCCACCGCTGGCGAGCATCTGGCTAACAACTTCCTCTGGTAGCCCGGCCGGGCCTCCATCCAACGACCAGAGGCGTTTGTCGTGCTTCTGCGCCAGGACCTCCGTCAGCGACCAGCCGATATCGGAGCATTGATCGGCCAGGGTGACTTTCTGCTGTTTCATGCAATGTGCCCTCAAGGTGGTGTGTATTTGATGCTCCATAGCCGTATAGCTACGTGTTATGTATTATTCTATGGTGTAGACGTGTAATGCTTCCGGTTACCGACGCTACCAATCACCCAGCACACGCTGATGATTGAAGCATGGAAAGGCCGGCTCGCCGTACGCGATCCATCAAATCCCGGGTCAGCCTTCCAGCAGGTGGCAGAACTCGGCACTTATAAGGGCGAGCAATGAGCATCGAAATGACTGACAGTGTGTTACGAAAAATGGATAGCGACCTTGAGCTGCATCACCGCACCTGGGAGATCGATGGGGATCTGTACCGCTGCCGCCACTGCAAGGCTGGGCAGCTGGCGAGCAAGGGCAGTGAAAAGTTTGTCCACGCGTCTGACTGCGATGTACAAAATACGGCAAGTGATCACCCATGGCTTGATCTTGTACGGCTGACCTCAGTTCTGGCCACGCCGCCGGCCCAGGTACAGACCCGCTATTGCGACAATCAGCATTCGGGCGGTGCCGAATGGTCTGAAGCCTTGCTTCAACTGGAAGTTGTGCGTGAGGCGCATACCAGTCGTGACAGCGCCGAGCGCCTGAAGAACATGGATGCGGGCAAGGCCCTGCGCGAAGCCATCGGCAAGCTCAAAGCTTTGCGAGCGAGTCAGCACCAGGGCGAGCCGGCGGAGCTTGCTTTAGCCAGCATGCTTCGCCTGAATTGGTCTGCTGGTGATGTAGTTCGAGCTATTGCCGAGCAAGGACCGCTGTATCGCAAGCCGCCGGTGAGCCATGGCGACACCGCTGCTTTGAGACAGGTTTATGATCTGATCGGCCTTTCCTACAGTCAGCCGGTGTCTGTGCTGCTGGTGAACTTCAAGAACATCATCCGGTTTGCCGACCTGCTGCACGCCATCGAGAGTGAGTTCCTCATGGTCCCCGGCGAGCCTAGCGGCGAACCGGAGGACGAAGGCTGCGAGCCCGAAGACGTTTGCCTTGTGAACTGCTGGGGATCCTCCAAAGAGAAGTACATCGAGCAGTTCCGTGCCGCGCTGGCGTCTCTGACTGACAAGCGCAACGCGGACATGGCCAAGTACATCGACGTTGTCGAGGGTTGCTACCGGCTGGCCAGCGTCCATTCGGGCAGCATTGACGGTGTTGACGAGCAGGGTGGCGACGAACACGAGGACCCCATCTGCGCCATTTTTCACCGGCTGTATTACGCGAGGTTCCTGGTACGCAAGTCGGCAACAGAGGGAGCCACGTCATGAACATGAAGCTGTGTGATCTGCTGAGTGACATGAACGCGGCCGGGGAGTCTCGCCAATGAGCAAAAACAGAACGATTGACGGGGTGCTGCTGGAGCTGCTGGAAACGATCGAACAAACCTGGCGGCAGGCTCGTGAGTTCTCCCCAAAGGCCAATGAAGTGATCGCTGGGGGGCTCATGAAATTGCGGGCAATTCTCGCGACACCATCTTTTCTGTGTCATGGGTGCCTGGTAGAGACGTGCGATCCGAAGCACTTCGACGAGGCGGGGATGTGCATTCGTGAACAGGTTCCGGCATTGATCGCCGAGAACGAAGAGCTGAAGGCCAAGACCGCCACACGGTGTGGCTATGGCGATGAAAGCCGTATGTATACCTTCTACGGCGATGCGGCGTCGATCAAGGCGCTGGGGGAAATGATTTTCGAGCTTGAGGAACTGCGCCAGGACGCCAAGCGACCTTGGTGGTTGCGAATGCTCACCTTCAGCAGCAGCAAGACTTTAGGCTCGCCGGCCGCGCTGACCAACACCAGTGGGCAGGCTCATTGCCCGCGCTGCGCTGTATGCCATACCGCCGAGGAGACCTGCGTTCAAGCCCTGCGTCGAGTACTCGCGCTGTATGAGCGCACCGAGCATGGATCAGGAGGTGCTGAACAATGCGCCTGAAAAAAGCTGAACGCGAGCAACTGCGTGGCAAATATGACGGTCACTGCGCCTATTGTGGGGTGGAGCTCGTTGGCAACAAGTGGCATGAGGATCACCTTGATCCGATCATTCGCCAAGTTGATAAACCCACCGAGCGCCCGGAAAACCATCGCCTCGACAACATGATGCCAGCGTGCGCCCCGTGTAACCGAAGTAAGGGGCGCCAGGAACTGGAAGGGTGGCGCAAGTGGCTGGCAGGGCATGTGAACAGCCTCAACGAATATCACGGCATTTATCGCATGGCGAAAGCGTACGGGTTGGTTGTGGAAACGGCGGCCCCGGTCGTTTTCTTCTTTGAGAAATACAAGGCAGCGCGAGCATGAAAGCGCTGAGTATTCGACAGCCTTGGGCTTGGCTGATTGTTCATGCTGGGAAAAACATCGAAAACCGCAGCTGGCGTTCTCACTACCGTGGCCGTTTCCTGGTGCATGCAGCAAAAGGAATGACCCGCCAAGAGTACGACGAGGCTAAGGCGTGGGCTTATGCCTGTGGCGCGTTAGAGATCCCGGCGTATAAGGAACTGAAGCGGGGCGGTGTGATTGGTTCGGTTGAGCTGGTGGACGTCCTCGATCACAGCGACTCTCCATGGTTCATGGGGCCCAAGGCCTTTGTGCTGCGCGACCCCCAGCCACTGACGTTCATGCCGCTTAAAGGTCGGCTCGGATTTTTCGAGGTGGCAACCGCACATGACTGACGAACAGGGCTCACCGACAACCGCCTGCCACTGGTCGAGTTAAGGGAAATTCAGATGCTAAAACCCAACCCAACCTTCGAACTGATTGAGTTCAATAGCGTCCGTTATGCTCGGAACGCGGATGCTGCAAAAGTCCGTGTGATTGAGGATGGAGAGTCGCAAGGCCTCCTTTGGATGAGCGCAGAAGACCTGCGTGCGAACATCCGTGATTTCGGTCCCAGCGATGCGCTTGAGAAGGCACTGCGGGCATACGGCGGAACAACGTAGGGAAACCATTGTGGCGACATTGAAAGAAACTCAGGTGCAAAAGGTTCAGTACAAGGACGTTGCTATGACCACAGCAGAGAAAAACGCCGGCATTAACTTCGCTCCAGGTTTTGGGATTGGCGATCTATTGAGCGCGATTGCCCCAAAGAACTCCCCGGCGTTCTCGGCCAACCTGCATCGTTGGATGCGAAGCCATGGGCGAGTAGGAGACACCGTTTACCGTCTTGATGCCGGTGGTAAGTTGGCCAGGGTCTACGGTGCTGGAACACTGTTCCTCGGCCAGCCATATGCCGATTACTGCGGCGATACTGACTTTTCTGGTGTGCTGCTGATGGGGGTGCTGTGCAACGGCCCCAGCGCGACTCGGGTATGTCTTGCCGGTGATGCGCCGTCGTTGATCGAAGTGGAGAACTTTTGGGACCTGTACAAGCAAGTAGGCCGGTGCGCTATCGACGTGAACCACTCTGTCGGGTTCACCGATCATGCCCAACGGTTCCACCAAGTAGACGGGCAACGGACCTGCAAATGGTGCGCTGCGCCAGTAGCGAACAGTTAGGAAAGGTTGCCCGCTGCACCCCAAGCCCTGGCCCAAAAGCTGGGGCCGAGGACGTAGGAATAGGGCACTTTCGGCCCTCGGGATCGAGCAGGAAACATAGATGAATTCCAAACCCTTGGCCCTAGCAGCCATAGTTATTAGTTGCGTCTCTCTTGCTGTTCAATTCGGATGGGGAAAAGCTGCATCAGGTCTTAAAGACGCTGAGCCAATCGCTGACTGGCCAAAAGCTTCTTTTGACCGACCTTGCTTGAATGTGTCGAAAGACGCGGTTAATAGCTTTCAATCGAGCGAAGTTGAAAAAGCAAACTTTTGCACCCCTGATGGAGCGCCGATCAAATCGGTTTTCGTAAATGACATGGGGTCGTGGGAATTTTCGCGGCCTTGGCGCGACAGCCAGGTTATTCAGCACAGATTGGCGTTTAATCGCAAAACGCCGTCCACATCGAAAACCAGCTTTTCGATCTTCACGGGCGGTGATGTCTATTACATCGTCATTGCCGCTGATCGAATCTAGGAACAGACCATGGGTACACAGCAAATTCAATTGTCTTTGCCACAAGGTTTCTCCGACGTCACCACCCATTCCAAACCGCTACAGAGCGACGAGGCATACCTCGCTGTAGGTGATGATGGGATTGTCGGTGGTGGCTGTTTCACCGAGTCACCGGAGACGGCGAACTGGTTCAACGACGCGGTAGCGCACGGTGCCCAGGTGCTGCGCGGGCCTCGGTCGGTTGCAAACCAATTGCTTGGCGAACGCCTCGCTTGACCCACCTAGTTAACACGGAAAATAGTCATGACAGACAACACTAACGACGTGTTCGCAGACCATCCTCGGCCATGTCTGCCTTGACCACAGCAAGCCCTATTTGACCGTCGATCAGGCCACTATACGACGGGCTTACGAACTGGCATTGTAGATACTATGTTTAAACAACGAGCTGGAGTTTTCTGCGCACTGTATATACAATGTATCTACTTTATGAGGTGTTTTATGGAAGTGAAAATTCAGCAGTGGGGCAATAGCGCGGCGATTCGTCTGCCAGCAACAGTGCTCAAGCAAATGAGCCTGGTTAGCGGTGATGTACTGTTGCTTGATGCGTCCGCAGAAGTGATGACGCTCAAACCGGCAAAAGCCAAGCTGCATTATCGGCTGGCTGATCTGATGGCCAAGTGTGATTTGAATGCGCCTGAGCCTGCGGAACTCGCCGAGTGGAACGCAATGCAGCCAGTAGGACGTGAAGTTTGAAGCGGGCCAAATTCAACCGGGCGGATATTGTGCGCTTGAACCTGAATCCAACCGCTGGCCGCGAACAGCAAGGTGATTTTCGGCCGGCGCTGATCCTCACACCTGCGGCTTATAACGCATCTGGCCTCGCGGTCATTGCGCCGATCACGCAGGGCGGCGATTTTGCCCGGTACGCCGGTTTCGCGGTGCCGTTGAGCGGTTCAGGCACCGAGACGCAGGGGGTTGTTCTGTGTAACCAGATTCGCACCGTTGACCTTGAGGCCCGTGGCGCAAAGCGCATCGAGTCGGCTCCTGAGGTAGTGATTGACGATGTGCTGGCCCGTGTCCAAGCACTCTTTGAATAACCAAGGAAAAGGAGCGGGGAGAATGATTGCAACAGTTCTGGCGACAGCAGTGATTTTCGGTTTTGGTTGGTTCGTTCTGCGGTTTGGTCGCAAAGATACTAAAGGATGGTGGTTACGGGATTACTTCGGGAAGGTAGCTTTTTATGTTGCCATTTTCATGGCGATGGTGGTTGGCAGGCAGTTCGATTTCCCGAGTAGGCTTGTGCTCGCGTTACCAGCAGCTTTGATAATGAGTGTAGTTATCGCCTCCCCGTTGACGCTGATCTACTACTTCCGCGTGGTCAAAAAACAGGCCCATTTGAGGCCAAAAGTTGTTGGCGACGTTGACCAAAGCGAATGATAGGAAAAGACGCCATGAAAGACCAGGTAATGGTTACGTGCTCATTGCTCTGGTTTCTAACAATAAAGATTGACACAAAACAATAAAGGTTGACACGACACAACATAGATTGACACAAAGCCTAAACCCCTGTATTTATGGGGGTTTTCATTTCTGGGCTGAGCCATCGGTCTAGAATTTCCGCTTCGTTTCGCTCCGGGAGTAGGCTAAAAAGCGCTATGCCATCGGCAGATGGTGAACGATTTTTTCCTATAACTATTTTTTCAGGGCGAGGAGAGGCGATCCCGGCGGACGAAGGAGGAAGGAGGAAGGAGGAAGCATTGCGCGGTCGTAGGTTTTCGTCAGAGACAGACATTCAACGGCACATTACAAATGGCTTCGGTAGCGGAGCTGGTGCCAGTTATCTGCCGTGGCTGCGCGTCCAAGATGTGCCTTCCAGAGGACACTCCCACAAGATCCAGGTTGTGAAGATCGATCGCCTCCATCACCTACTTTCTGACCTAGAACGCACCTATTTTTTGGTATGTGAGTTTTCGGAAAATGTTGTGGATATACGCGAGCAGTATCCATTGCTGCCGCGAGAAAGTGCTCAAGCAATCGCTAGCTCTATCGGAGTGCGATACCCCAAGTATCCGAAGACAGTGCTTCCTTATGTTATGACCACGGATTTTTTATTAACAATAAAAAAGCCCGATGGCAGCTTTAAGTCCGTAGCCCGAACTATCAAATACCGCTGCGACCTCGAAGGCAAACAAGCCAGTAGAACGCTGGAAAAACTTGCGGTCGAAAAACGTTTCTGGGATGGTCAACACGTTGATTGGGCCATTGTCACTGAAGAAATGTTCAGTCCCGATTTGATCAAGAATTTAGGCTTGCTCAGGAAGTTCGCTCAACTGCCGCGCGCCTTGGCAGAGCCCTCATTACACTCAGATTTTCTGGAGCATTAAGCTAGCTGCCGTCCGTACCCGTGGAGTACTGCTGAAACTCTGCGAAAGATTGCCGCACGTTTTGGTCTCATCGGTCATCGCGTTCCTGACGGCGCACCCGCATGTCGCCTATCTGGCGGTGTTTCTCCTGGAACTTTCCGAGTCAATCCCGATCATCGGTGTCGTCGTTCCCGGCACAGCCGTGATCCTCGCGCTCAGCACCTTGGTGCCGAGCGGCGTCTTATTGCTCTGGCCGTTGCTGGTCGCCGCCACGTCAGGCGCCATCGCGGGTGATGGTCTTTCGTTCTGGCTCGGGCACCGATACCACCGCGAGATTCTTGGCCTCTGGCCGCTGAACCGACACCCCGAACTGATTCAGCGCAGCGAAGCCTTTTTCACGCGTCACGGCGACAAAAGTGTCTTTCTCGCGCGCTTCACGCCGGGCGTCCGCGCCTTCATTCCGCTCCTCGCCGGCACCCTGGGAATGGCAGTCAGTCGGTTCTATGCCGTCAATGTCGCGTCGGCACTCACTTGGGCTCCGTCGCACATCCTGCCCGGCGTGCTTGTCGGTGCGACGTTCAGCATTCTCGGTGCGGCTGCAAAACCGCTCGCGATCCTGCTAGTCGTACTAGTCGCGGCGGGCTGGGTGGTCCTGCATATCGTGCGCTGGACACTGCGTCGCGGTATATACCCTACCTCATCGTCGCAGTGCAGCGGCTGCGCAGCTGGGCCGGTGCCCACGACAGCTGGCTGAGCCGCAGTCTCAGCAGCTTGCTCGATCCTTCACGGCCCGAAGCTCGGGCTCTCGCACTGCCGACGGTCCTTCTCGTCGGTGCCGCCTGGCTTTTTTTCGGTGTCCTTGAGGACGTCGTCAACGGTGACCCGTTGCTGCTTGCAGATAGCGCGATATACCGCGCGCTCCAGGATCTTCGCACAACACCAGGCGATGCGGTGATGATCGCCATCACAGAGCTCGGCGACACCAAGGTCGTAGTGGCGGTCACGATTGCTGTCTTGCTGTCTTGCTGTCTTGCTGTCTTGCTGTCTTGCTGTCTTGCTGTCTTGCTGTCTTGCTGTGGCTCATGTGGAAACGCGCCTGGCGTACCTCGACGGCGTCGTCGAAATGGCTGCTCGAACATCTGCTTCAACAAGAACAAGCAGATCGTGCCGTACGGTCTGTGAATCATCAGATGAACATGGCCAAACTCCCCATGCATCGTGATTTGGCAGGCTTCGACTTTAGCGTTTCCAGCGCAGATGCCCGCTTGGTCAGGGATCTGTCCAACCTGGAGTTCACAGAACCGGGCAGAATGTCGTGTTCATCGGCGGGCCTGGAACTTGCTAGACACACCTGGCCACCGCCTTGGCC